>CAXXFV010000037.1:0-28358 GCA_963674595.2 bacterium | reverse complement strand
CAGCTGCCATGAGAACGCCATAAACCAGGGTGAATGAAACAAGTGAGAACAGTATTGCACCTGCACTGACATTTGGAGAAACAGCATTTTCAACCCGTATCAGACCGAAAACCGCCCAGGGCTGCCGGGCAATTTCTGTAAAAATCCATCCGGTAGAGTTGGCTATATAGGGTAAGGCTATGGCCCATATCAGGATTTTTAAAATACGTGAGTCTATATTATAATTGTTTTTCAAAATCTTAATCAAAAGAAATCCACCCAGGAAAAGCATGGCCATACCGGCGCCGATCATAATACGAAACGTCCAATAGGAAATTGCAACAGGAGGGACGTAATTACCCGGACCGTATTTTTGTTCGGCTTCTTCCTGCAGATTTTTAATTCCTTTAACTTTGCCATAGGGAGAATTATAAGCCAGAATACTCAGCAAATGCGGGACTCGAATGGCAAAAACATCTTTTCTGTTTTCTTCATCACCAATGGTAAACAAAGACATGGCTGCCGGATCTTCATCTTCCCACAGGGCTTCGGCGGCGGCCATTTTCATGGGTTGGACCTTAATCATATATTGAGACTGTGAATGACCGACAAGCATTACCAGGACAATTCCCACGGCTCCATAAATAGTACCCATTTTTAACGATTTTTGAAAGACCTCTATATTCGGGCTCTTTTTAATCAAATGATAAGCGCTGATGCCGATAACAAAAAACGCGGCCGTACACATGGCGGCTGTTAATACATGAGGAAACTGCACCCAAACGTGTCCGTTTAGTAAAAGGGCGAAAAAATCCGTCATTTCCGCACGCCCGTTGCGAACAACGTATCCGACCGGCTGCTGCATAAAAGAGTTTGCAATAAGAATCCACAAGGCAGAAAGATTTGAACCGATGGCAACAATCCATATTGCCGTCGCATGCATTTTTTTTGACAATTTTTCCCAACCGAAAATCCATATACCCAAAAACGTTGACTCTAAAAAGAATGCCAGCAGGGCTTCAATCGCCAGGGGAGCGCCGAAAATATCACCGACAAACCGGGAATATTCGGACCAGTTCATTCCGAATTGAAATTCCTGCACGATACCGGTGACAACGCCCATTGCAAAGTTGATAAGAAAAAGTTTTCCCCAAAATTTTGTCATTTTTTTATACAACTCGTTACCGGTTTTTACATACAGGGTTTCCATAATTGCCACAAGAATGGAAAGTCCCAATGTCAGCGGCACAAAGAAAAAGTGATAAACAGTTGTAACTGCAAACTGCCATCGCGCCAGGATCAATGTATCCATATTTTTTCTCCTTATGATGATGGGTTTAAATTTTGATCATCAAATGCGAATTCTGCAATTGTTTTGCTTTTCAGATTATTGAATAAAATTTGTTGTTGTTCTGCAAAGAATAAATGAATATGACATGTTGTATTTAACGGACAGATATGAGGAATATTCACGCATTCGTTAATGGCGAAATTAAATTCCATGGCATCCAAAATGTCGAATAGTGACAATTCTTCAGGCGGACAGTTTAAAAAGATGCCGCCCTGTTTTCCCTGGACCGTATCCAGGATTTTTTTCTTTTTTAGCTGATAAACAATTTTGGTTGTAAAAGGTTTGGTAATATAAAGTTTTGCGGCAATGTGAGAAACAGGAATCGTTTTTTTATTATAATAACCGGCCAAATAAGCGCAAATGCGGATGGCATAATCATATTCTCTTTTAATCAAAGTATTCATTGTTGACCTGATTAGTATTATTATACCTGTTTAGTATAATTTAAAAATAATTTACTTGAAATCAAGCAAAATTTTAATTTTTTTCGATCCGGTATTATTGACTTTGAAAAGAGACCATATTCTGTTATCTTGCAAAAGATTGACCTGATTATTTTATTCCGTAATTGAATTCCTTTAATGATAAAATTCAGCTTAAATATTATAAAGGAAGAGCCATGAAATCCCGCACAAACCTGTTTCGGTCCCAAATTTTAATCATCATTTTTACTTTATTCGGTGTTTTTTACTGTTACGGAAAACCGCTGGTTGTTTCCAATTTACGCTGTGAATATGCGGATGATCCGATTCAAATTGATAACCAAAATCCCCGGCTAAGCTGGCAGTTGCAAGGGGAGGGACGGTCCCGAAAACAGTCTGCATTTCGTATTCTTGCCGCAAGTGAGAAAAGGTTATTAACCACTGACAATGCTGACCTGTGGGATTCCGGTAAAATAGAATCTTGTGCCCAAACCGTTCCCTATAACGGTGACGAACTCTTTTCCCGGCAATCAATTTTTTGGCAAGTTATGGTATGGGATGAGAATAATAATCCCTCTGACTGGAGTGATATTGCCGGTTGGCAAATGGCCTTATTGTCTGAATCAGACTGGAAGGCCCAATGGATCGGCGCGCCTTTTGATACGGTCACGTCTACAAGCGCGTATTACCCGGCGGCATATTTTCGTAAAACATGCCATGTTGAAAATAACATCAAAAATGCGAAAATATATATCACCGGACTCGGATATTATGAACTGTCTTTAAACGGCCAAAAGGTCGGCAGCGATGTGCTGGCGCCCAACCAGACAAATTACGATAAACGTCAAAGTACTGTGTTTGACGAATCCCGAATCGGACCCATGAAAAAACGGGTCCTTTATAAAGTATATGATGTAACGGATTATCTTTCAACCGGCTCAAACGCAATCGGTGTTATCCTGGGGGGCGGCTGGTACCGGCAGAATGACAGACTGAGGGACACAAATCTGTGGTATGACAATCCCCGGTTATTGCTTCAAATAGAAGTTGAATATGAAAATGGTGTTGTTGAAACGATCAAAAGCGATAAAACATGGAAGACTAGCACCGGTCCGATTTTACATAACGGCCTGCACACCGGTGAGATTTATGACGCAAGACTGGAACCGGATAACTGGAACAAACCTGATTATGATGACAGCTCATGGGATTTTGCCGTTAACGTACGTCCGCCCGAAGGGAAGCTTTGCAGCCATACCGGTCCGGCTGACCAGGTTATAAAAACCTTAAAACCAGTCTCGCTTTCTGTTTTAGATGACGGTACCTGTGTTGTTGATTTTGGACAAATGTTGTCCGGGTGGGTACAGCTACAAGTCCGGGGCCAATCCGGTGACAGCATGCGGATGAAATTTGTGGAAGAGATGGGGCCCAGCTACAGTCAAAATGATCTTTACATTTTAAAAGGTGGTGGTATAGAGGAATGGCAGCCACGATTTACCTGGCATGCATTTCGGTATGTGTATATAACTAATCCGCCGTTTCCAATAAAACCGGAAAATCTGACCGCCTGTGTTGTAAACACGCAGGTGGATACTGCCGGCTCTTTTACCTGTTCCAATCCGTTAATCAATCAAATTCTGACCAATTATCGCTGGACACAGCTTGGGAACATGCACGGCGGTGTTCCCAGTGATTGTCCGCATCGTGAACGGCGGGGCTACACTGGTGACGGCCAAATTTCCGCTCAGGCCGCCATTTATAATTTTGACATGAGCCGGTTTTATACAAAATGGATACATGATATTTTTGACGCACAGAACCGGAACACAGGCTATATTCCAAATACAACGCCTTATCAGGACGGTGGAGGCGGAACAGCCTGGGGCGCAGCAGCGGTGATTGTGCCCTGGTATATGTATCTGCATTATGGTGATAAAGATATTCTTGAGGAACATTATCAGGGTATGATGAACTGGATGCATTTTATGGAGGATCAGTTGGATGAACGGGGACTTTTGACGGACCAGGGATTGGGAGAATGGGTCCCGCCTGATCCGGTTGCTTTGCCGCCGGAATATGTCAATACCTGTTATTACTACTATCAAAATATTCTCATGTCCAAAATCGCCGGGGTTGTCGGCCGCGAGCAGGATGCCGGTATATTTAAAAAACATGCCCTGGAAACAGCAGAAACTATTCAGAAAATATATTTTAACAAACAAACGTTCAACTATTCCATCGGTCGTCAGGGCGCCAATGTTTTTCCCCTGGGATTCGGCATGGCTGCGGATTCCATTAAAACGAATGTTTTGCAAAATTTAACCGGCCATATTATAAACGATAATAAAGGCCATTTTGACACCGGTATACTGGCCACACCACTGACCCTCAATGTTTTGTCCGAATATAACCAAATCGAACTTGCCTATGCCATTTTAAATCAGACCTCTTTTCCCGGCTTTGGTTATATGATAAAAAAGGGGAGCAACCTCCATTTGGGAAACATGGCAGGGAGACCAGTCCCACAGTCATCCCATGTTCGGCAGTGTTTGCCAATGGTTCTATCAATACCTGGCCGGCATTCGTCCTGACGAAAAACATCCCGGATATAAATTGGTCCATTTAAAACCATATCCGGTTCAGGATCTGTCTTTTGTCAACAGCAGTTATGAATCGCCCTATGGAAAAATTAAAAGCAACTGGAAGCGTGCGGATAACCGGTTTGTTTATGATATATCTGTTCCGGTCAATACAACGGCAATGGTCTATGTTCCGGCCAAAGATCAACATGACGTTAAAGAGGGAAATAGCCTCGCTTCCCTTTCAAGCGGTGTTTCTTTTGAAAAAATGGAAGGGCTATATGCCGTGTTTTCTGTTGGTGCCGGGAATTATACCTTTACATCAACATTACCCCAATGATTTCATGCCGCCGCCATTCACATCAACACCGGTCATTTCTCCGGGTGATACTGTATTGTATTCAAATGATAATCTGACTGTTTCAATGACTTTACCGACCTCAGACGCATCCATTTTTTATACACTGGACGGAACAGAACCGACACAAAAATCAAAATTATACACTCATCCCTTTACTGTGAACAAAAGCTGTTTTATTCAGGCAAAAGCGTTCAAAAAAGGATGCCGGCCCGGTTTTTCAGATTTTTCACAAATCAATATTGTGGACCCGCAAAAAAACGGTCTCGCTTATTTTTACTATGAAGGGGCATGGAATTCCTTACCGGAATTTACAAAGGTCCCTGTTGTTAAAAATGGACATGTTTACAAAATCGGATTAAATGAAATAAATGTTCGTGAAGATAATTTTGGTTTGTTGTTTCATGGAAAATTGTATATTTCAGATTCAGGAGAATATAAATTTTTCCTGAATTCGAACGACGGCAGCCAACTGTATATTAACAAAAATCTGCTCATTAATCATGACGGTTTACACGGTCCTGCGGAAAAGGCTGCTGCCATAAAACTTGCAAAAGGTTTTCACGATATTACCGTACATTATTTTCAGGCAGGCGGCGGTATGTATCTTGAGCTTAAATATGAAGGACCGGGTATAAAAAAACAGGTTATACCCCCGTCCGTGCTTTTTAGATAATGTTTGCATATTTAAATGTGAGGGACAAACACATGAAAGCAAACGCATTTTTAAAACATTGTGTGTCATGGTTTTTGTTTTTATGGCTTTTTGTTTTAATTCCGTTTCACTCTTTATTTTCAAAAGGAAATAACGTGCAATATTTTACCATTACCAATCTTCGATGCGAGTATTTACAAAATCCACTCGGCATTGAAACAGATTCTCCCCGACTTTCTTGGAATATCGAATCCGACACAAAGGATTTTATACAACGAGCCTATCATATCTGTGCGGCAAGTTCTCTTGAAAAGTTGAAAAACGATCAACCGGATATGTGGGATTCCGGCAAGGTCCTTACGGACCAGTGTGTCCACATTCTCTACAGCGGTGTAAAACCGGACAGTCGTAAAAGGATTTATTGGCAGGTCAAAGTTTATGATCAGGATGATAACAGTTCCGAGTGGAGCCAACCCGCTTTTTGGGAGATGGGTTTATCGAAAGAGGACTGGAAAGCGAGCTGGATGGGTACCGGTGAAGATCCGGCACCGGAATCGCAAAAAACAGGTCCGGCGCCCTATTTTCGTAAAGAGTTTAATGTAAAAGACATTGCCTCTGCACGGGTTTATATTTGCGGACTGGGATTTTACGAATTTTACCTGAATGGTACCAAAGTCGGTGACGATGTACTGGTTCCAAATCAGACAAATTTTGACAAACGTAATGTACGCAAACTGTTGTACCCGTTCGATAATAATATGAAAACGCGGGTCCTTTATCAAACCTTTGATATCACCGATTATCTCAGGGACGGCGACAATGCGGCTGGTGTTATTCTGGGCAACGGCTGGTACAATCAAAGAGACCGTACCATTGAAGGTATTATGTGGTATGACACACCGCGTGCGATTGTTCAAATTGAAATTGAATTAAAAGACGGTTCACGAAAAACAATCGTCAGTGATGCTTCCTGGAAAACAGGCACCGGACCGATTTTATATAACGGCATTTTTACCGGTGAACTGTATGATGCACGTTTGGAGATGGATGGCTGGAATTCTCCCGGTTTTAACGACCAAAACTGGGAGCCGGCGCAGGTCGTGCGGGCACCGGAAGGTAAACTGGTATCGCACCTGAGTCCATCGGATAAGGTAATCCGGACCATTAAACCTGTTTCCATGCAAAAGCTTGAAAACGGCGATTATCTTTTTGATATGGGTGAAATGATTTCCGGGTGGGCGCGTCTTGAAATCCAGGGAAAACCCGGTGCAAAAATTACAATGAAATTTATTGAAGAAATGGGTCCCGATTACGGTCAAAAAGATGTTTATATCTGCAAAGGTGAACCGAGGGAGCAGTGGGAGCCGCGATTTACCTGGCACGCTTTCCGGCATGTGCAGGTATCCGGCGCTCCATATCCAATGACGCTGGAAAATATTAAAGGCTGTGTTGTCAACACGGACGTAGAGAGTGCCGGTTCGTTTGAGTGTTCCAATGAACTGTTTAACAAAATTCATGATAATTATATCCGAACCCAACTGGGCAATTTTCACGGCTGTATAAGCAGCGATTGCCCCCATCGTGAACGTTTGGGATATACCGGTGACGGGCAGATTCTTGTGGAATCCACTATTTTTAATTTTGACATGACGCGTTTCTACAGTAAATGGATCAATGATATGGCGGACGCCCAAAATATCAGTTCCGGTTTTGTACCCCATACCGCGCCTTTTGAAGGCGGCGGCGGCGGGCCGGGCTGGGGTTCCTCTTATGTTGTTGTTCCGTGGTTTTATTATCAATACTATGGTGACAAGCGTATTTTGCAGGAGCACTATCAGGGCATGAAACGATGGATTGAATATCTCGACACCCGAATGGACGACAGAAATATTATCGTTAAAGAAGAGCCGGGTGCCTGGTGTTTGGGCGACTGGGCTTCTCCTGATCCGATGCAGTTGCCCGAACCTTTTGTCAATACCTGTTATTACTTTTACATCAACCATATTATGGAGCAGGTTGCTTCTCTGCTGGATAATGAAACAGACCAAAAAATATTTGCTGAAAATAAAAACAGAACGCAAGATGTCATTAACAAGTATTTTTTCAATACTGAAAATTCATCCTATGCGACCGGCCGGCAGGGTGCGGATGTATTTCCGCTGGCTTTTTATATTGTGCCGGATTCCAGCAAGTCAGCCGTATTGGCCCATTTGGCAGACCATATCGAGCAGCTAAAAGGCCATCTGGATACCGGTATTCTGGCCCTGCCGCTTATGATGGACGTGTTAACGGAATTGGGAAGGGAAGACCTTGTTTTTACCATGCTGAACCAACGGGATTTCCCCGGTTATGGAGAATATATTGAAAGAGGCGCCACCACGCTTTGGGAGTATTGGGACGGCAAGCTTTCGCACAGTCATCCCATGTACGGAAGTGTTATTCATTGGTTTTTTAAATACCTTGCCGGAATAAGACCTGATCCGAAAAGTCCGGGATTTCAAAATTTTATTATCAAACCCGTCATTGCGGGTGATGTGAATTTTGCAAAGGCAGAGTACCTTTCTTTATACGGAAAAATACGTTCCGAATGGAAAGTGCAAAATGGTGATTTTACTCTAAATGTGGAAATGCCCGCCAATACCAAGGCTGTCGTGCAAATTCCGTTTACGGATTTGGATGCGGTTGAACTGGACAATAATCCGGTTTCAGAATGGTCGAAACAAGGTGTTGATTTTCATACGGACGGGAACACTGTTTCCTTTGAAATCGGTTCCGGCAATTATGAATTCACGTCCCGTAACATTTCGAAACTGATAAAACCTGTGCGGGTATCAACGCCGAAAATTGTGTCAAAGGATACACTGTACTTCAAACCGAATCCGGTGCAAATAGAAATTATAAGTGCGACTAGAGATGCAAAAATTTACTATACACTTGACGGTTCTGAACCGGACATGAATTCGAAGGAATTCAAAAGTCCGTTCAAAATTGACAAGGATTGTATCATAAAAGCGATTGCCTATTGTGATGGTTATAAACCCGGTTATATTAAAAAGAAAAACATAAATTTTTTGGATCCCGATAAAAACGGACTCACCTACACTACGTTAGAAGGTGAGTGGGAGGATTGTCCGGACATTAAAAAACTTGAAGAGGTTAAATCCGGTAAAGTTTATGAACTGGAAGTGAAAACACCAAAGACCAGAGAAAACCACTTTGCAGTGGTTTTTGAAACAGAGCTAAACATAAAAACAAAAGGCGAGTATACATTTTATGTTGAAGCCAACGACGGCGGTGTTTTATACATTGATAACAACCTCATCGTCGATGAAGCCGGTTATAGTGGACAAAGTCAGAAACAGGGCCGGGTCGTTTTAAAATCAGGATTGCATCCGGTTAAGATTATCTATTTTGAAAACACAGGCACCGAGTCGTTGGATATTTATATTGAAGGGCCTGAAATGGAAAAACAAAAACTGTCGCCGGCATTGTTATTTTTACCTGAAAAATAGCGCTCAAGTTGTGCCGGGTGTTTAAAGAAAATCGATTTCCTTTCACAGCCTGTTAAAATTTTTACGATAATTATTGGCAGAAAATATTTGTTTAATTGTTTTTTATTGTTTAGTTTCAAAATTAATTAAATTGCACAATTAAAGCTGAAATATGAAAAAGAATTCAAAACATAATATTATTTTGTGGAGTTTTGCCGCCGTCGGTCTGATTCTGTTTGCGTTTCTTTTGCATGGTTTTTATCCATACAAAGCCGCAAATGTTCGTATCGATAAACGTAAAGCTTTTAAAATAGCATCCGGGTTGATTGCCGACATGGGGCATGATCTTGACGAGTATCACAATGTTATTACTATGGACTATGATCTGGATGCCTTTGTTTATTTTCAAAATATAGATGGTTTTGACAAGGTGAGGGATGTTTTTTCCCAAGAAAGCGATAAAGGATTTGCCAATCATTGGCATGTCTCCTGGTTTAATAATTTACCGCGGACCGCACCGCAGGAACGTTTTTTTGTCGATATATCCGGTGACGGTCATGTTATCGGTTATAACCATCAGCTTCCAATAACTTATGACTGGCAGGATTCTACCCAGGCCCACCTGTCTCAGGAAACAGCTTTTGATCTTGTTACCGGCTTTTTTGCAAAAACCAGGATCGATACATCAGAATTCATTAAAGTCCAGTTTTCATCGAACAAGTATAATGACAGAACAGACCACTCTTTTACCTGGGAAAAACAATACCCTCCATCCGGGAAATTAAGACTGGTGGCGGTTGTAAGAGGAAATGTTGTTACATCCGTTAATATGGCTTTTGAGATTGATGGTCCGCTGTTAACGAAAATAAAAAGCATTCGCGGAAGTTTTTATTTCATGCGATTTGTTTTTTCAATCATGGTCTTTTTTATCTTTGGACTGTTTACATTGGGTGTCTTTTTAAAAAAATATCATGATGGTGAAGTTGAAGTTAAAACGGGTGTTTTTGTCTTTTCTCTTATTTGGGGATTTTTGCTGCTGAATTCGCTTTTTCAGTTTCGCCTTAGTGCTTCGCATACAACAATCGGCGAGCTGAGTTATGACGGTGTGTCTCTTTTTATTTTTATTTTTCTGGCCGCCATTGTCTGGCCTATAATCTCCATGTTCGGATTTACGTCCTGGTGTATCGGAGAGTCCTTTGGCCGGGAAAGTTATGCCGAAAAATTTCGTTCAATCGATGCCCTGCTTCATAAAAAGTTTTTTACGATAGAGTTGTCTCATTCACTTTTAAAAGGGTATGCAGCAGGTTCTATCGTCATAGGAATTATTTCTCTTTTTTCCTACCTTGCCATTCAAAAATTAAATTGTTTGACCTTTATTAGCGGATATGATGGTTCGTTGCCGGTCCTTGTGCCGTTTTTAATTCCAATATTTGTGGCAATTTCCAGCAGCCTGTTATCCGAAGTTGTTTTCCGCCTGGCAGGAAATCTATTGATTTATAAATACCTGAAATCCAAACTTTTTTCAGTTATTGTCAGTTCAATTATATGGGTGTTTTTTACCTTTGCCTTTTGGAACCCAAATATTGTTATATATCCCATTTATTATGAAATGGTTTTATGGTTTATCGTGGGTTTGTTTTTTGGGTATTTGTTTTGGCAATATGATTTTCTGACAGTGGTTATCGCAAATGGATTGACACTGGGTGTCTTAAATGCCTTGCCGATGCTGACCAGTCCATCTCCATTTTATCATATTAACGGGATCATTGCTCTCGGTTTGCTTTTGCTGCCCTTATTATGGATCCCTGTAGGATTTATTAAAAAAGAACATTTTCAAATTGAAAAGGAACTTGTGCCTGAGCACATCCGCCGTATTACTGAGCGGGTTAAAATGGCGCGGGAGCTTGAAATTGCGCGTCAGGTGCAGATGCAGCTTTTACCAAAATCGAATCCCCAAATTAAGGGCCTGGACATTGCCGGAATATGCCTTCCGGCCCAGCAGGTTGGCGGCGATTATTACGATTTTATTGATCTCGGCAAAGACCGGCTTGGAATTGTAATCGGTGATGTTTCCGGCAAAGGTATACCGGCCGCGTTTTATATGACATATACAAAGGGCGTTTTTCAGTCCTATGCACAGGAAGGGTCAAGTCCCAAAGATGTTTTGAAAAAAGTGAACAGCCAGCTCTATGGAAATATCAATCGTGGTATTTTTGTGAGTTTGTTTTATGCTGTTTTGGATTTAAAGAATGAAAAAATGTACTATTCACGGGCGGGCCATAATCCGGTTTTTTATCTGAGTAAAAAAAATCAGAAAAATAATTTTTTATTACCGGAGGGAATTGCCCTGGGCCTTGAAAAAGGAGTCGTTTTTAACAAGGTTATTCGCGAGCATGAACTTGATCTAGAATCCGGAGATGTTCTGGTGTTTTTCACGGATGGCTTTACGGAAACAATGGATAGGAACTATATGGAATATGGGGAAGAACGATTGTTGTCTTTTATCGACAAGCATAAAATGAAATCTGCAAATGAAATAATGAAACTGGTTTCGCAGGATATTAAAGAGTTTGCTAAAGATAAACCACAACACGATGATATGAGTATGATCGTTATTAAAATAGGTTTTAATGGGGCAGATTATGCGGCTGAATAATTTTATCTTTATATGTCTTATTTTTTCAATTTTTCTTTCCGAACGTATATCTTATGCTGATGTGAATCCGGATTCCATTTCATTATATATGGTGGGAAACGCTCATATTGATCTGGCTTATCGCTGGCGCTGGAATGAAACCATTGACAGAGTAGGTCCGGATACGTTTGAGGGCGTTTTAAGAATGATGGAACAGGAAAAAGGATTGACGTTTGCTCAAAGTCAATTAGCCCTTTATGAACAGATCAAGTTTAACCAGCCTGCACTATTCGACAAAATTAAAAAACGTATTGAGGATGGCAGTTGGTCCGTTGTCGGTGGTCAATGGGCGGAACCGGATGCGATTTTACCGGCCGGTGAATCCTTTATTCGTCAGTTTTTAATCGGCAACGAGTTTGCGGAAAAATACCTGGGAATTAATTCTATCGATATTGCCTGGGTACCGGACTCTTTTTGCGGTCAGGCTTTGACCTTGCCCATGTTATACAGCGGCTGTGGTATTAAATATTATGTTTTTGGACGCGGTGCTCCAGAAGATAAGAGGATCTTCTGGTGGCAAAGCCCGGATGGTTCCAAAGTACTGGCCTATAAAATACCCAAACATTATAATGTAAAAATAGACTCTCAGCTTGTTGAACCCGTTGTTCAATGGACTGACATTAGCGGTGTTAAAGACGTCATGGTCCTTTATGGCGAAGGTGACCACGGCGGCGGCCCCCGTGAACCGGATATAAAAGCTTTTCACCATTTTGCAAATCAAAAAAATTATCCTTCTTTAAAATACAGCACTCCTGAGCAATATTTTAAAAAATTAAATGCCTTAAAAAAAGACTGGCCGATCCATAAGGGTGAAATCGGTATCGGAACAGGTGAAAACAGCAGTGCTTTAGAAAGCTGGCAGGGTTCTTATATCTCTCAAGCCCGTGTTAAAAAAGGCAATCGTGATGTGGAAAACCTTTTACTCACGGCTGAGAAATTTGCAACCATCGGCTCCATGCTGCAGCGTAAACCTCTCTATCCCAGAGTTGATTTTCGGGAGTTATGGAAAGTAGTCCTCCGAAATCAATTCCATGATATTTTACCGGGCACATCTATCGGTGATGTTTTTGATGACACGATTTCCGACTATGTTTGGGCTAAAGAAGAAGGGGAGCGGCTCTTACGTTCCGGGCTTGAAATTATAGGTTCACGTATCGATACAAGAGGCGAAGGCATCCCTCTTGTCGTTTATAATCCTGTTTCTTGGAAACGGTCGGATGTGGTTGATGCATCTGTTCGTTTTGTCATGCCGCCGGATCAAATGAAAATAGTCGGTCCTGATGATAAAGATGTCCTTTTTCAAATCAATAACTGGTCGGATGACGGATTGATTGCCTATATCACTTTTTATGCAAATGATATTCCGGCATTGGGTTATAAAACCTTTCGTGTTATTGAAAATGAAAATTCATCATTAGAATCTGATATACAGTTCGGACCCGATTTTGTGGTTAACAAATATTTTAAAATCAAATGGAACTCTGATGGCGTAACCAGTATTTTTGACATAAAAAATAAACGTGAGCTGTTAAAAGATGACGCAAATGTTCTCTCATTAATCAATGAAACAGGCAGCTCTTCCTGGGACCTTTCTCTATCTGAATTCAAAGAAAAACTAGAGTCAATTGGTGAACCGGTTATTATTGAAGAAGGGCCGGTACAGGTTGTTTTGTTATGGCAGGATAAAAGCGGGGATTCTTTTTTTAATCGTGAACTTGTCCTCAAGTCAAACAGTGAAATATTGGAATTTCGTTTAACGGTCGATTGGCATGATCACGACAAATTATTAAAAGTATCCTTTCCAACGGTTGTGGATAGCGGCACAGTCTTTTTCGAACAGCCCTATGGCTATATAGAGAGACCGGCAGACGGTCTTGTCCGCCCGGCACAAAACTGGATAGATGTTTCAAATCATAATTTTGGCATCGCCCTTTTAAATAATGGCAAATACGCCTTTGATGTTGATAATAATGTTATGAATATTTCCGTTATCCGGGGCGCCAGAGACATGGACCCCAGAATGGATGAAGGAATTAATGTATTTGATTATGCAATTTTTCCTCACCGGAATTCCTGGCGGGAGGGAAATGTCACTCAAAAGGCGCTCGAACTCAATCAACCGCCTATTGCATTTCAGGAAAACCACCACACCGGAGAATTGCCTAATTGGGGTAAGATGAAAAAAAATGACTTTTCTTTGCCGGCAGAACATTCCTTTTTCAGTACCAACACAGACCACGTTGTGCTTTCTGCTGTTAAAGTGCAGCAGGGTGATTGGTCACCTGATAATGTTGTTTTACGCCTGTGGGAAACAAAAGGTCGGGACGGCAGTGTAACAGTGACTCTGCCTGCAAATGCCAAAAAAGTTGTAGAAGCAAATCATATTGAACAGGTTTTAAAATCCCAGCCAATTATTACAATGCTGGATAATACATTCAGTTTCAAAATCGGACATGATCAGGTGCGTACCTTTTTAGTTACTTTTTAAAAATATATTTTAGCAAAATGAATTATTTATCTACGATTGTCTTTTTTTTATTGATCCCCATAACCATTTTTGCTGCTGATACGTCAATTAAAGAATTCTTTTCCTATTGGCTGTTGTCCAGAGTGTGGGTTGGTATATTTTTCATTGCTCTGGGTTATTTACTTTTAGTTAATAAAAAAATTTCGACTAAAATCAGGCTGTTGACGTTGACCGGTATCATCATCGTATTTGTCATTCTGCCTGACTTTTTGTCCGGCGGATTTTTCTCAGGACTGGATTTGCATCCGAGTCCTTTATGTATCATAGAAAAACCGATCCTGTATTTCAAGGGTGGTTATTCTGTGCCGATCTTGTTCTATTCATTATTTGCATTTATTATTATCATTTCCTTTTTTGTTAACAAAAGTTTCTGCGGCTGGAATTGTCCCATCGGCGCTATCCAGGAACTGGTTTATAATCTGCCGCTTGTAAAAAGAAAATTTAAAATTCCCTTTCGTTATACCCAGACAATTCGAATCCTTGTCTTTATCTCATTTTTAGTTTTTGTTATACTTTTTGGAATTTCGATTTATTCCTGGCTCAATCCCTTTGAATTTTTACACTGGGAATTTACCCTGCCTGTGACCATTATTTTTATCGTGACAGCAATATTATCATTGATTTTGTTTCGGCCTTTTTGTTACTTGTTATGTCCAATTGGTTTAATGACCTGGTTTGTCGAACAATTTTCCATTAAAAAAATTAAATTTCATAAACAAAAATGTAACGATTGCAAAATGTGTTTAAAACAATCTCCCTGCCCGGCTATATCAGCTATTATACAGGAAAAAAAGATAGTCCCTGATTGTCATTTATGTGGAAAATGTCTGCAAAGCTGTGACAAAAATGCTCTGGAATTTAAATAAAAATGATATTTTTGTAAAATAAAAGATACCCTATATTATATTTTGCATTATCCTGAAACACCAAATTAACAAACTGTGCAAATTACCTGAATCGATGAGGCCAAATATGACGAATTTCCGTTTTTTAATTCTTTTATGTGTTTTGATTGTTTTTTCAGGGTGTCATTCGATAAAAAATGCTGAAAACAAGCCTCCTTACCGGCTATTTTATAATCACGATGGTACCGAAATTTTGGGGAACCGGTGGCACAACGGCCGCCCTCTGACTGTTCAGGATGTCCAATCTTATGTTGATGTGTTGTCCGGAACGCCGGTAACAACCTTTATGATCTGTTCCGGCGCCATGCTTCCTTATTACAATTCTAAAGTTGAACGTCCAATTGGTGTTAAAAGAACCAAGCCCTTTCCGGAACCTGTAAATTGTGAGGTTGGTGAAAATGTTTTCAAATATTATGAAAATTTTAAACATCTGAATGAACAAAATACGGATATTATTAAAATTTGTCTTGATCGCGCTAGGTATAATAATATGGAGGCTTTTATCACCTTCCGTGTGAATGATTTGCATTTTACAATTCCCTCTGTATATTGCCCATACTCTCAAAGTGATTTTTGGATTGATAATCCCCAATTTCGTGTGAATGATGCTTATGGGTGGCATGCCGATGGTGCCTTGGATTTTGCATTCCCGGAGGTAAGACAATATAAAATCGATCTGATCAAAGAACAATGTGAAATGTACGATATCGATGGTTTTGAACTCGATTTTTTGCGTTTTCTGGTTTATTTTAAAGACGGCAAAGGAAGAGAAAACAAAGACCTGATGACCGATTTTGTCTCAAAAGTTCGTGATATCATTAAAGATATTTCAGCAGAGCGAAAGAAAAAAGTTTTATTATCCGTTCGTATCCCGCCCCGAATGTCTTTGTGTTTGGATAAAGGATTTGATGTTCAAAAATGGGTTGATGACGGTTTAATTGATTTTATTACTGTTTCCGCTCATTGGCAGGATGATCCGAACCTTCCCGTTGCCGAGTTTAAAAAATCCTTAAACAGAGATATACCCGTCTATGCGAGCATGGATTGTGGCCAATACAAAAATTATGAATTTCGAACACATGGTATATACCGTGGGACAGCGGCACACCATTTGGGACAGGGTGCAGACGGTCTTTATTTATTCAACTTTTTCTTTAAAGATTATTTTGAAAACAACTATCAACCTGTTCCCGCTAAAGGTGATCAGGTCTTTAACAGAATAAGAACGCCCCAATTAATTAATGATCTGGCAAATTTGGACTCTCTTGCAGGTAAAAATAAAGTTTATACATTTTGTGATGGTGTGAATGAATATGGTTATATTCATGAAACCCCTCTGCCGATGGAAATTATGGCCCAGGAAAACGGTTCTTTAAATATTTTTATTTCAGAAAAAGAAATTGATAAATACGAAAATGCGGTGTTATTTTTACGGCTTGTCGGATTAAATGATATTAATGTCAACATGAACAGAATACCCATACATAAAAGTCCGAATGATAAAGCTGAACAGTATGGTCGGGATTTAAACTTGTCAGACGGCGAATATGTGCTTCCCTTTTTTATAGAACCCGGCATTCTTAAAAATGGAAATAATATTGTAACAATTACCCCCAAAAAAGAAAATCTTTTGGTCAAGCGTGTTGATTTGGCTGTTAAATATGGTGATGTAAATAAAGCCGGTTATTTTTAAGAAAAATTTTATGACAATAAAAACCAGAATGGGATTCAGATGAGAAATTTATTAGTTGTTCTGTTGTTCATTTCCATTGGCTGTCTTGATGCTAAAGAGTTGGCCGAGTTTAATGTGATAATCAAAGACCCTGTAACCGCAGAGATACCGGTCTCCATATCTGTTTCACAATTTGAAATAAATAAGGATAGTCATTTTTCTCTTGTTCGGTTTGATGGAGACAAAGAGATGGATGTACCCTGTCAATATGATTCCCTGAATGACCGGGTATATTGGATGGTGAACAAAAGTTGTAATTCTCCACAAACACTCAAATATAAACTTAATTCGGTTAAAGGCGATAAATCTCCCGTTGCCTCAGAATTAACCAAAGATTATCTTGTATTAAAAAATGGTAAAAATTCTGTTCTGCAATACAATCATAATCCGTTGGACAAATCAACAGAACTCGCTGACTGTTTTAAACGGGGGGGATATATCCATCCGGTGTATGCTCCGGACGGCACTATATTATCTCGTAGTCATCCTCCTGACCATTTGCATCATTTGGGTTTCTGGAACCCCTGGACACGGGTGAAAGTTCAGGACAGAACGATAGATTTTTGGAATCTGGGTGATAAAAAGGGGACCGTTCAGTTTGAAAAATATAATGATATTTTTAATGGACCTGTTTTTTCCGGTTTCTCTTCTCTTCATACCCATATTGCATTTTTTGATTCTGTTCGTGTTCCTGTTATTCGGGAAAACTGGGACGTGAAGGTGTGGAAAAATTCAAATGTTGATAGTATGTATATTTGGGATTTTACCACCACTCTTGAAAATTTACAAAAGGATACCATAATTCTCGAACAGTATCGGTATGGAGGTGGTATCGGGTTTCGGGCAACCGAATTTTGGACGAACCAAAATAGTGATGTATTGACTTCAGAGATGAAAACAAGGCTCAGTGCCGATGCTACCAGGGCCAGGTGGTGTTGTTTAACTGGAGATACGGAAAATTTAACCAGGGCCGGTATAGCCTTTTTTAGTCATACGGAAAATTATGACCATCCTGAACCCATGCGTGTATGGCCGGTTGAAAGCAACGGTGGACGCGGCGACGTTTACTTTGGCTTTTGTCCGATCCGGGAAAAGGAATGGCCGCTTGAACCGAATAAAAAATATATACTTCAATATCGAATTGTGACATTTACAGACAAGCTTGAAGCACAACAACTTGAACAGTTATGGCAGCAATTTGTAGAACCACCAAAAGTAGAAATGTTAAAAATTTATTGATTTAGAATAAAGGAATATAATGAAAAAATTAATCGTTTTTTTGCTTTTGTGTCTGGGAGCGAATATGTCATTTTCTCAGGTACTGATTTACACGAAAAATGGTGAGGGATATGTGCATGATAATATCCCTGCCAGTGTTGAAGCGTTAAAGAAAATTTGTGCCCAAAACAATTTGACTGTACGAGTATCAGAGGATCCTGCACTTTTTACTGATGAAAATTTACAAAATTACAAAACCATTATATTTTCAAATTCAAATAATAAAGCTTTTGATACGCAGGCCCAGCGTGATGCCTTTGTAAACTATATCCATAACGGTGGCGGCTATGTGGGCATTCATTCGGCCTGTGCTTCTGAACGGCAATGGCCTTGGTATTGGGCAATGGTGGGCGGAAAATTTGTGCGGCATCCTAAAATGCAGCCTTTTGATATTAAAGTTATAAACCATGATCATCCTTCAACTTTTTTTCTCAAGAACACCTGGGCATGGGAAGACGAATGCTATTATTTGGATACGTTTGGCCTGGATATCACTGTTTTATTAGCCGCTGATTTAAACACAATTGAAGATGATAAAAAAGACGAATATCCCGGAACTGCTTTCGGCCATTATATACCCCTGGCATGGTATCATGAATTTGAAGGCGGAAGACAGTTTTATACAGCTTTGGGACATAAAATTGAACATTATTCTGATCCGGTTTTTCTGAAACACCTGGAAGGCGGGATATTATGGAGTTTAAAAAAGTAACTTATAAAAAGCGAGGTCACAATGAAAGGACAAAATCGACGTCAATTTTTAAAAAGAACCTTAGGTGCTGTTTCCCTTATTTCAGCGCCGGCAATTGTTCCTGCTTCCGTATTAGGGAAAACAGCTCCGAGTAACACAATTAACGTCGGACAAATCGGGTTTGGCCGAATTGCTCAATCTCATGATATGCCGGAAACCATGAAATATAATCATGCCCGAATCGTTGCAGTCAGTGATGTGGATTCCAATCGTTTAAAGAAGGGCAAAGAATTTATAAAACAATGGTATCAGGAAAACAGAAAAGAAAAATCGGTTGATGTAAAAACCTATGCTGACTATAAAGAACTGCTGCAAAATAAAGATATTGATGCCGTTATTGTCAGTACTCCGGACCATTGGCATGTTCAACCGGCCATTGAAGCGGCGTTGGCCGGAAAGGATATTTATCTGCAAAAACCGGCGTCGCTGACCATTGCCGAAGGCCGTATGATGAGTAATGTCGTTTACCGGACTGGCCGCATTTTACAGGTCGGTAGTCAGCAGCGTTCCATAGAACATTTTCGTTTTGCCTGTGAACTTGTTCGAAACGGAAGACTTGGTAATATTCATACCATAAAAATCGGGCTCCCGACAGACCCCGGTGGTGATGTTGAACCGGAAATGCCTGTTCCTGCAAATTTAAACTATGAAATGTGGCTTGGTTCTACACCTTATGTGTATTACACGGAAAAACGCGTGCATCCTCAAAATGATTTTTCACGTCCCGGATGGCTTCGGTGCGAACAGTTTGGCGCCGGTATGATAACAGGGTGGGGCGCCCATCATCTGGATATTGCTCATTGGGGTATGGGAACAGAATATTCCGGTCCGATTGAAATAGAAGGTACCGCAGAGTTTCCAAAATCCGGCTTATGGAACGTTCATGGACCTTATCAAATTGAAGCAAAATATGCAAACGGCGTTACCATGCAAATAAGCGATAAAAATCCGGTAGGTGTACGTTTTGAAGGCGATGAAGGTTGGTTGTTTGTTACCAGAGAAAACAAAAAAGTGACAGATAGTGATCCGGATGTAAAATCAAAATACAATCAGGCGCTTGTAGCCAGTGACTCAAAAATATTGGAGCCTCTGGGTGCAAATGCTATCAAGCTGCAAGTGAGTGAAGAACAGCATGGTGACTGGCTAAACAGTATAAAAACGCGTAAACAACCTGTTGCTCCGGTAGAAGTAGGACATCGTTCCTGTTCAGCTTGTTTGGTATCTCATATCGCAATGAAATTACCCAGAAAACTCTATTGGGACCCCAAAAGGGAACGGTTCAATAATGACGACGAAGCAAATGCCATGCTCTCCAGGCCCCAAAGATTTCCCTATGGAACGGATTATATTTTTAAGTCATAAATTTAAAAATTTTGGCTTACCAGAGTGCCTTTGTCTGTTATAGACAAGGGCACTTTTTTTTATATAAACCAAAATGATCTGGTTTATAATATTTTTACATGCCGGATTTTTTTAACACCAGTAATTTATTTTTTATTTAAAATTTAGAATTATTATGGGGTATATTGTAAAATAAAGCTAAAAATTTTTTAGAAAGTGCTTGACATTAAGGGGTAAAAACCTTTATTTTAATCATACAAACGATTGCATAAAACGTTTTAGTAAATATTGGAACAATATGGCCATTACTCTTAAAGATGTTGCCGCAAAAGCTAAGGTTCATCCCTCTACTGTTTCAAGAGTCTTACGAGGGAGCGAACATGTACCAATATCAAGCGAAACGCGTAAACGTATTCTCAAAGTCGCAAAAGAGCTGAATTATCACCCCGATAAAATGGCAAGAGCATTGCGTTTGAGAAAGAGTAACACAATTGGCCTTATTATTCCGGATATTTCTAATCCATTTTTTTCTGAAATTGCCAAAAGTATAGAAAAGCAAAGTTTTGAACATAACTATTCTCTGATTGTATGTTCTACTAATGAAGATCAGGAAAAAGAAATTCGTTTTGTAAACGATCTAATAAGTAGGGGAATTGACGGTTTAATACTTGCTCCGGTACAGGACAAATCGGAGCATATCCAGGTGTTGGTTGAAAAACAATATCCTTTTGTCTTAATTGATAGAAGATTTAATAATTTTTCAACAAATGCTGTTATCAGTGATAATGCTGAAGCAGCTTATAATGCTGTTAAAATACTTGACAGCTATGGACATAAAAGAATAGCATTTTTATGCGGTCGTCAAAACATTTTTACCATCCAAAAACGGTTAAAAGGATATAACAAAGCTCTAACTGAATTTAATCTGTGCACCGATTCAAATCTTGTTTCCGGTGGAGGTCATACTTTTGAAAGCGGTTACGAAGCAACAAAAAAACTGCTTAATATTGATCCCCCACCCACAGCGCTTCTTGTTTCAGGAAATATGATTTCCTTTGGTGCTTTAAAAGCAATATATGAAAAGAAATTGCTTATTCCGGACCAAATTTCGATCATTGGATTTGTTGATAATATTCTTACGCCTTATCTCTTCGCGCCTCTCACAACAGTTTCACATCCATTAGACGAAATGGGTAAAAAGGCATTTTTACTCTTGCGTGATCACATGGAATCTAAAGAAAAGTTATCTCATACCATTATTACAGTAAAAACTATTTTAACAAATAGAAACTCTATAGGCCCTTTAAAAGAAAATTATTGTTGATTTTTAAAACATTATAATCATTTTCGATTTACAACAACTAATGGAGTTATATGGTGAAAAGTAGAAAAATATCACCTGTCATTCTATTGCCTTTATTGTTTATCCTGTTATGTATTGGACAAACTGCATTGGCCGGAGTAACAGGTAAAATTGCTGGTCTGGTTAAAGATAAAGATACCGGTGAAGCTTTACCTGGGGCAAATGTAATCATTGAGGGCACAAATCGTGGAGCGGCTGCGGATGCCGATGGAAACTATATAATGATCAACGTTCCTCCCGGCACATATAATTTAAAGTTTCAGATGATAGGCTATCAGCCTGTTTTGGTTAAAGATGTGCAGGTTTTTACCGACAGAATCAGGCGTGTTGACTGTGAATTGTCGATGACGGTTCTTGAAGGAAAGGAAGTCGTTATCGTAGCAGGCCGTGAAGTCATCGAGTTTGATAGAACAAACTCTGCCGCTTACGTTAGTCAGGAAGAAATTGAATCACTACCTGTTTCTAATTTTAGCGAGGTCGTGCAATTGCAATCCGGTGTTGTAACGGATGCCGGTGGCGGCATGCACTTTCGTGGCGGTCGTTCCCGTGAAGTTGCCTATATGATTGATGGTATTTCCGTAACAAACAGCTTTAGCCAGGGAGGTGGTTCCAACGTTACAATTGAAAATAACTTTATCAAGGAACTTCAGGTCATTACCGGTACATTTAATGCCGAATACGGCTCTGCCCAATCCGGTATTATCAATGTGGTAACCAAAGTCCCTGAAAATAGATTTAATGCATCCTTTGATGCGATGACAGGTGGCTTTTATTCTCCTGATAAACCCCAATATATTGGTTTGGATAGTTTTGAGCCGTTTAATACCCAGGAATATAAATTTTCCGTATCCGGACCCTTGCCGTTTCCCAAATCTCTTGGCAAATTAGGATTTTATGTAAACGGACGAATCGTTAATGATGACGGTTGGTTACATGGTGAAAGAAGATATATGCCTGAAGACGGTTGGGAAATAGAGGTCTATCGGGAATGGTACCAGGCAACCTATGATCCGCCGGATCCGCTTGTTATTCCGCTGCCTGATTCCATGCATACAGGAGATGGTGAAATTGTTCCTATTAATTGGTCTAAAAAGTATAGCATTAATACTAAACTTGTTTATCAACCAAAACCGAATTTAACTCTTTCCTATAACTTGTTTACAAGTGATACCGAAAGTAAAACCTATTCTCACAGTTGGCGCTTTTGCCCTGATGCTCTTCCATATCGATACAGTGATAATCAAACACACATGTTTGTTTTTACTCACTCTCCAACTGAACATCTTTATTACAATCTTCGTTATTCTTTTCAAAAGAATAATTATAAAGCATATACCTATAAAGATGTAACGGATGAGCGTTATCAAACAACAGCCGTAAACGCCTGGGACCCGGGTGCCATTACGGGTTATGATTATGGCGGTATTTACAGTTGGGACCGTGAATTTAACGATCGTAATCTTCATCTGGTTAATGGTGATGTAACATGGCAAATTAATAAAATTATTGAAGTTAAAACTGGTTTTGAGTATAAAACCCATAATTTACATTATAAAAATGCTCCCATGAAACCGATTATGGGATATGAAGAAGTTCGATATCCTTATAACAGGAGTGAAATCAGAGGATTGGAATTGCCCTGGGAGTTTTTCAGAAATGCGACTTTAGATTATAATTATGGACATATAAAATTACGTGAAAGTAGTCCCGACAGCACAGCAGATCACTTGTTTTATATCGATTATACAAGAAAACCCAAAGAAGCAGCCGCTTATACTCAAACAAAACTAAGCCTGGGCGAAATTATCCTAAACGCTGGCTTACGTTTTGACTATTTTGAACCTAATGACAGGTGGGCGCCGGATTATTCAATTGTGTTCCCTGAGATGGTTGGTGATAATCGATACTATGAACCGGCAAAAAATAAATGGCAACTAAGTCCGAGACTTGGCCTATCATTTCCAATTTCTGAACGCGGCGCTATGAGGGTTTCATTCGGTCATTTCTTTCAGGCGCCCAGTTTTGAAAAAATGTATCAAAATCCTGTTTTAGAAAATTATAACCAATTTAGCATTTATGGATCAAAAATCGGTAACCCGAATTTAAAACCTGAAAAAACGATTCAATATGAACTTGGCCTTCAGCAGGAACTGGTTGACGGGTTATCAATGGAACTAACCGTTTTTTATAAAGACTTTCGCGATTTATTAGGTATAGAAATTTTAACCCTTAGCAACGCTACAACTTTTTATCGTTACATCAATAAAGAGTACGGCAACTCATCAGGTATAACCATTGCTTTTAACCAATCAACAATGGATGGAGCGTTATCTTCCAGTATTGATTATACCTATATGACGGCAAAAGGTACCTCCTCAAGCGCTGAAGCCCAACGAGACGTCGCTATATTATCCGGTTCCTCCAGAGGCGCCTATTCATTAGCTACAAGATATATAAAGTTCCTCGATTGGGACCAAACGCACAGTTTGAATGCTTCTGTCAGTGTACGTCCTCAAAAAGATTGGTATCTCAGTTTAATCGGACAGCTTGGGTCCGGTTTGCCATATTCTCCAAGCACGCTGTTACCAATTGAAATTCCAAGCGGTTGGTGGGACAATGCAGACCGTAAGCCTGTTCGATGGAATGTTGATTTTAAATTATATAAATCATTTCAACTGGCCGGCATTGATTTCGGTGCTTATTTTAATGTTTATAATATCCTTAATCATCTGGATGAAAATTATGTTCACAGTCTAACCGGACAAGCTGGACCGGATGCCTATTACCCTGAAATTGCCAGAAAGAGATATTATCGTCTGCAACAGATTGGAGAATTTACCAGAGACGAAGCTGATTATAACCCGACTCATTATTCAAGACCACGTCTCATTCAAATTGGTTTGTCAATAAATTATTAAACTATACAGGTATAGTCGTATGAAAAGTCATTTTTGCTTAATATGTATTTTGCTATTATTTTTTATCGCAAAAGTCGACCATTTAATTGGTCAGGTAAATCCGGCTGATCTGGCGTATGAAAATAATACCAGCCGAAGGGGCACAACAGCAGCCGCGATGCTGGAAATAGGAGTCGGAGCACGTGCTGAAGCTTTGGGCGGGGCTTTTGTTGGTATTGCGGATGATCCTTCTGCTTTATACTGGAACCCTGCCGGTATTGCTAAAATTAAACGTTTTTCAATACAAGCTTCCAAAACAGAATGGTTTGTTGGAACCAAATTTCATACCGTTGATTTGGTCGCTCCGATAAGGATGATTAATTCAGCAATTGGAATTCATATCGCAATGCTGGACTATGGGTCTAATCCGGTACGTTCGGTGTTCAGACCGGAAGGTACAGGAGAAACCTACTCTGCCTCAGACCTTCTTGCCGGTGTTTATTGGGCAATGAGTATTACTGACAGGGTTAATGTGGGGTTAGGAGTCAAGTATTTTCAACAAAGCATTTGGCATGTAAAGGGAAATGCAACGGCTCTGGACCTTTCTATTCTTTTTGATACACCTTTACGAAATTTGCGTCTTGGAGCCGCTCTCAGCAATCTTGGCCCTGAATTCGGACTTGCAGGCCGCGACCTGACCCGGGTTATGGATGTTGATGGAAGAAAAGATGATAACTATAATAACGATAATGTTCCTATCATGCTGGCAACCGAAACCTATCCGCTTCCTTTACTTTTTAGATTTGGAATTTCCTATAAAGTAGATTTAGGTTCAAGTAACAGTATTCTGCTTGCAACAAACTTGAACCATCCGAATAATGATGATGAATCTGCCGATATCGGTACTGAACTGAATGTTATGAATACAGCATTTCTTCGTGCCGGTTATCGATCACTTTTTAACGATGCCGCAGCAGATGGTTTGACATTGGGAGGCGGTTTAAAGTATGCCGTAAGAAATTTTGGCACACTAACTTTTGATTATGCATGGACCGATTGGACCGTTCTTTCTTCCGTGCATCGGTTTACTTTAGGTATAAGTGCATTCTAAATATAAATTCAAATAAGGAATGAACAGTTATGAAGTCTTTGTCAATAAAGAACATTATTCTTAAAAACACTATTTTAACCAGTGTTATCATCATACTTTTGTTGCTCTGTTCCTGGCAAAATACAAAAGCCCAGGTAAGCGGAGCACAGTTTGATAGTCACCCCATGCATTGGGCGCGCTTTTGGGCACGAGGTCTTTTCGACAGAAATTTAATCTGGTGCCCTGTCTGGAATTTCGGCAATCTCACCGACAGCGGTGTAGAGCCTAGTAAATCCATGAGATGGCCTGGAAGTGAAGGTCTGAATTATGTTGGAAAAGCTAACTTTTATATTGGTGCCCTTATCACAGATATGGCGGAATATAGAGGTCAAGTAGTTCCTAACGAGCGAGACGGGCAAACTTTTCCTATAGTCAGCGTATCTTACCTTCCGCATACGGCTGTCGGTATTGTGGCAAAATTGTCTTCGGATAAAACCCACCAACAGATATGGCAGCCCATGCCTTACTATTTTAATGACGGACAGTTTGGTGTCATCTGGGGAATTAATGAAGATGTAAATAAAGATGGTGAGCTGCAGCCTGAAGAGGATATAAATTATAATGGTATATTGGATTATAATTTGGATCCTCCTGAAAGTATTTTAAAAAGTATGGCAATAAGTACGGATAAAAGGACCTGGCCCGAATACTGGCCTGCCGGTTCATATATCGGTGATACCCGAATATCAAATGGACGGCCGCCGAGCTCCTCCATTCCAGGCAGCAGAGCAGGATATTGGAATGGTGAATATAAGAGAGCCACCATAGCCGACCAGGAAACATTATATCGAATGGATGATCATGAAAATGATTATTTGAATGATTTTAAAAAACCATTGGCCTACTGGCCGATGAAAAATGCAGACGGAACGCCGGATACAACACTTTGGTTGGATGGCGGAATTGCCGGAGCAGGTGTAGAAGTTGAAAGCCGCACCTATGCCTGGTTTCATCCATTGGCAGAAGACCTGCTTGTGTCCGTTTATCGAGTACGTAACTATAGTGATTATACGTTGGACCGTATAGTAACCGGAATGTTTGCTGATGCTGATGTCGGTCAAAGTGAATATAATGCTGTTGACTATATCCTTGCAGATTATGCAGAACAGCGTGGTAGACTTTCTTTCGATATTCTATACCAGTGGCACCAATTCCCGGAACAAATTGAAACCTGGAAAAAAATCGGGACATTCGGTTTTGCCTTTTTGGAAAGTCCGGGTATTGATTATAATTTTAAAGATGATGATGCAGACAGTTTGATTGACGAATCCATGAGTAACAATTTTGACGATGATGGAGACTGGAGGCCTTTTGCTGATGTAGGTTTGGACAGAAAAGGACCGATGGACGAAGGATATACCGGGCCGGATGCTGATGGAACTGAAAATAACGGAGTTTGGGATACGGAAGATACCAACTTGAACGGCGCCCTTGACGTTGGCGAAGATAAAAATGAAAATGACAAGCTGGATATGGAACCGGTAAATGATGATAGGGGGACCGATGGTATCGGACCGGATGAAAACGGCTGGCCAGGGCCGGATGATGATGGGTCTGAAGTAAATGGGGTTTATGATCATGGTGAACCAAATTATGATGAAACGGATATCGACGAAGCCGACCAGGCCGGTTTGAAACATGTCTATGCTTATGAACCGAATACAACCGATTTGAAAATAGGTGAAGTATTTTGGGACAAATTTTTACGTTGGGAAACTGAAGGTGACGAGGGAATTGAAGATACCGATGAAAACATTGCCTTTACATTTGGTGCCCGTGCCGTAAAGCTGGATACTATGAAATGGCGGCGATTTGTAATAGCTATGATTATGGGTGAAGATCAAAATGATGCTATTCGAAATAAAGCGACTATGCAGCAAATTTATAACAACAACTATAGATTTTTAACACCTCCACTTCAACCAACAGTTGTCTCTAATACCGGCAGTAAACGTGTTCAGTTATATTGGGATACTGATGCAGAGAGCTCTCTTGATCAGTTTTTTGGAGAGGACTTTAATGGTTACCGGGTTTACCGAAGTACTAATCCAAAGTTTTTAGATATTAAAACGATTACCGATGCGTTTGGCAATGTTCTTTTATTTGAACCTTTAGTAATTTACGATCGGATCGAAAATGATGAAGGTGGTCTCTCCGGTCCGCATCCAATTCCATTTCCTAATCTGGGCGTTCACTATGATATGGGTGATAATTCCGGATTAAGGCATTCCTATACGGATTCGACAGTTGAAAATGGCCGCACCTATTATTATGCTGTCAATTCTATTGATGCCGGAAATGATGATGATTTTTTTGATAGAAAAATTGTTTCGATTGATTATCCGATGCAAGCAATGCCAAGTGAATGTGGTTTTAGTATTACTGTAAATGAATTGGGTGAGGTTGTTTATCGTGATAAAAATACAGCCGTTGTTGTGCCTTCTGAACCGGCTGCCGGTTATGTTAACCCCTATGTAGATTCCACAAAAATTCGACATATCAGTGGTTATGCAAATGGTGGTAATTTGCGAATTGAAGTTTTTAATAAACACCATGCACGTCTTGGAAATGAATATGAAATTTCGTTTGAAGATGATCATTGGCTTGATGATTTAACCGGGGATGAACGGCAATGGGGAAGTACAACCGGAATGCGTTGTATTAATGTAACAACTGGTGATACACTTTTTGATAATCATTATGAAACAGCTTATTATTTTAATCAAGATGCTTTCATTGATGTTGAAAAGAGTATTTTTGAAGGTTTGAAATTCTTTTTCGATTTTCCGGTAAACAACCGGGATCGTGAAAAAGAAATAGAAATTAACCAGGAAAACGAATACGGACGCAAAACAAAACAATGGCAGCGATGGACAACAGATAC
>CAXXFV010000036.1:0-79495 GCA_963674595.2 bacterium | reverse complement strand
GAAAATAAAAAGGATTGCCGGTGTCTGTTGGGCCTTCATAACCAAACTCATCATTACAAACGGGAATACCCCTGTTTCGGTCATTCGTAATTGTCTGACCTAAATAATCAGGTGTACCAAAATATTGCTGCATTATAAACGACAACCACGGACTGAAAACACCAAAATCCTGAGAGTTGGATTCGTTACCACTGGGGTGAATGGAGATCAAATGATTATAAGGATCATTGGCTTCAATAACAGATCCAAAATATCCATAGTCAGAAGGCTGGCCTACTTCACTATATTCACCGGAAATAACCCATACAACGTTATAAGCAGCATAGCGCGCTATAACATATTTTGTGAATCTTTCAAATTGTTCCTGCGAAAATAAAACAAAATTTTGTGCCCATGTTAAATATAAACCAACAATAAAGTCTTTTGACCTTAAATAATCCATTCGTTTATCAACCCACGTAAAATAACCTGTCTGCAATGAATCCAGATTCGAATCATCATACCATAAATTGCCACCCTCATTAATATTCGGATCACCCAGGTGGTATATTGAGCCACAGATATAATTAAAACCCTGATTTGCTCTTGCATTCACAAGCGGTTTGAAATGAGTTTCAAAAGCTGCATTTTTACTACGAAACATACGCCAGCATGTGTCGCCCATCCTAAAGCAATGAGACCCGTTTTCATATTGAAAGAACAGACCGCTTTTCTGCAGGAAACCATGATATGAAGATGACGTACAGGTAATGGTTCCGGTTAATCCGTTTAATTTCGTATCATTTGAAGTTGTGGTATAGCTCCAGTCACCAACGATGGTCGGTGTAAACCGGATAATCCAGGTACTGTCCCCATCCCAAAAGCCATTAAGAGCGAAAGTTGAACCACCTGGTGTTGTAAATTCTATAGCCAAATCAACCTGAGTATACGGATTACTGTAGGTTCCTCCTTCCAGAACAATATCAGCAATTTCGTATTGAGCAACGGTTGTTGCCCATAAACCGGAAGACAGGAAAAGAAATAATATAACGAGCTTTGTTACTATCTGAAATTGAGAAATCATACGCTGCATCACATCGCTGCCAATTTTAGTTTGAATTAATTTTACCAATATTCAGTTTTGTATACGATATGCCACAAATTGGTTATAATTTGTCCCACAGTTCAAATCGCAACAAAACTGATTAACTGTAACACTAATTAAAACAATAAGAGAAAAGTTTATATTCTTTATTAAAAAAAAATTTTTTTAACACTTTGTATAAAGCATATACTATACCAAAATGTATAAAACAAACAGCCCTTTGAAATGAAAGGTAATAAAAGCTTATGCCGGCACTAAAAAGTTCATTGCATTATAATTAACTTTTTTATACTTTAATCGTTTTTACAACTATTACTAACAGCGAGAAAAAATGACTTTAAAACGAAAAATGACAATAAAATTCGGGAAATACTTTCGCCCAACCAGCCGCCCAATTTCCGCCGGCAAACTTGAAGGATCAATGTCCATGAGCATTTGGGCAGGCGCCATTGGTACCTTATGGATTGCAACGTATGTCCCGGAATACATTTTAAATATATTCTTTAAAAACCATCTGGGTGGTTCTGCCTTTTTACTTGGTTTAATGGTGGCATTGATCCATTTTACAAATGTGTTCCACCTTGTTGAAATTCCGATTTACAGCCGGTTGGTTTCTTTAAAACCTTTCTGGTATCTTTTTCATATTATACACAGGCTTTTAGGTTTTGCCCCTGCTTTTGTAACCCTTTATATTATAAACGGCGGGGACCGGCAAACCGGAATTCTTGTATTTATTATATCATTAACACTTTCTTTTTCAGTAGCAAACACAAGTTCTTCCGGATGGTATGCCTGGATGTCGGATTTAATACCGGAAAATATCAGGGCCTCTTTTTTTGGTCGACGGGTTGCTGTGACAAAAGCTGTCAGTATGGTGTGGTTCTTTTTAGTCATGCTTTTTCTGGATATCTTTAGCAGCCATGTATTAACGGTATTTACCGTGGTATTTATCATAGCTGCTCTCGGTGGCGTTATTGATATCGTTTTGCATGTTTTTATTCCGGAAAAAAAGAATTTCGAACCACGCGAACCAATCAAGTTTAATAGTTTTATAGAACCCCTGAAAAACGAAAACTTTCGCCGCTTTTTCCTGTCTTTTATGTTATATATGTTATCCAATAACATTTTAGCGCCATTTTTAGGTCCCTATTTAACAGGAAAAGACACCATCGGCGCGCCAAACATCTGGCTTGGTCTTCTTGTTATAAATACCCAACTGGCTACCATTGCAACAATGTCACAATGGGGCATAATAATGGACCGTTTTGGCAGAAAGCCTGTTGTTCTTTTGGGGAGTTTGTCCTATCTGGCAGGTATTGGCTGGTTTCTTTTAACATCGTCAAACTATGCGTTAATCATACCGTTTATTGCCATTATAACAGGTATTGGCTTACCTGTCTTTTTGGAAGGTATTAACCAACTCATGTTGACAATCACCCCGCAAAAAAACAAAACAACCTACATTAGCTGGTTCATGGCATTCGCCGGTATTGCAAACGGGACCGGTTCTTTACTGGGTGGTATATTATATGATATGTTGGCAGGGTTCAGAACGGAATTATGGTCCGGTTTTGTTATTTCAAGTTTTCATATCGTTGTATTGGCCAATTTATGTTTATGCACCATCAGTGTTCTTATACTCTTTCGAATAAAAGAAGGCGGTGAAAAACCGATTGGTTTTGTTGTATCACGTATTGCTTCTCCGGGAATATTAAAAACCTTTTCAAACATGAGCATTATAACAAAACCGACGAGTTCAGACAAAGTTGTTAAAGCCTTGCGGGACATAGAAGGTTCCTCCGGGTCACTTGCTTTAACTGAAGTTATGACAAGACTTGATGATCCGAATACGGATGTTCGCAAAGAAGCAGCCGAAGCGTTGGGACGAATACAGTCACCGGATTCTGTTGAAGCACTTATTGAAAGGCTGAATAATGCGGATTACGGAATTCAACAACAGGCAGCAAAGGCTCTTGGGAAAATTGGTGATAAACGAGCATTGCCGTCGCTCATTGCCTGCCTGGACAGCTCTTCTGAAGAAGTGCAAACAGCCTGCATTGAAGCCATTGGGAACATTGGTGACAAAAGTTCAGTAAAACAGTTGCTGGGTTTGCTTGATGAAAACCATACTGAAAGAGTGGTAACTCAAAGCGCCGAGGTTGTATCACAACATGGAATTATTGAAGCCGCCTGGTTTATACTGCCACGAATGCATAACACCAGCAATCCTATTCTAAGAAAACAATTAGCTATTGCCTTTGGAAATTTAATTGGAAAACCGGGTGAGTTTTACCCCTTTATAACAAGTGAACAAGCTAAAAGCAGTCATTTAAATAAACTTTTTACAGAAATAATCAAAAACATCAATAAAAACCTGAAAAATAATAATAATTCCAGGATTTTGAAAAATCTGACAATTCTAAAAAAATTATTCCAGAATGATTCCTTTAATTCATCTGTTAAAATATTATATAACATTATGAAAGATATTATAGAACAAATATATGGTCAGCAAAGTAAAAACGATGAAGCTATGTTATATTATACAATATACAGGGATACAAAACTGGGTTTAGCATTTTGGTTTTTAAAAGAAGTCCGGGAAAGATTAAAAAACATTGATAATAAAGAGTTGTTAAAAACAGATATACTTTTGGTGTTATACTTTTTAGGTAAACACAGCTTTTCACCACAAATTATTAAAGGTTCTAAGGAATGATAGTATTTATTTTAGGATTTATAATCGGATTTGTTGCCGCTATTCCGGTTGGTCCTTTAAATTTATTTGCTATATCACAGGTTATTAAAAGAGATTTTTTTCATGGCCTTCTGGTTGGAATTACAGCCGCTTTGCTGGACGCCGGTTTTGCATTTTTGGCGGTTACCGGTTTTAATCATATTGTTTTAAATCTCGCCCATTTGATTATATACATGAAAATTGCTGCAATTTTGCTGTTGCTTGGCATTGCTTACCGGTTATATAAACAATCGAATAAAATTCAGGAAATACGCAAATCCAGACAAAATTTAATTGCCACAGCTCACAAACCGATCCTGACATCGTTTTTCCTTTATATAACCAATCCGGCTATTTATGCTTTTTGGATTGCCACAGCCGGATTTCTTTCAGCCCATAAAATTATCTGTAATTCACATACAGACTCTTTAACCCTGGCAATATCAGTGGGGCTGGGAGCATCACTTTGGTATGTAATTTTAACAAAATATGTTGAAAAATATCATCATCAATTCAAACAGTCCACATTTAAAAAGCTATTTCAGATTATTGCTATTTTGTTGGTATGTGTTGCCGTTTATACATTTATAACCATATTTTAAATTAACAAGGAACCAGACATGTCCCTTTCCCCGTCACCAAAACAACATCTTTTATCGCTGCTCCATGGACACAATTCACCGACCGCTCCTTTTTGGGAAGTATGGTTTAAAAAACAAAAAATGCAGGAAAAATTATATGGTGATCCGGCAAACATAGAATCGACCATAGCTATGGCCCATGATTTGGGAATGGCGGCTCTTTCGGTCGGCTATCTTGATACGAATTGTCATTTCGGTGAAAACCACACAACAGATGACGGTGATAGCCGATATGCCGGTGGTGTTCTGACCAGCCTGTCACAATTAGAGGAACGCCCCCTGCCGACCTGGGATACGGTCATTCCAGTAATAAAAGAAAAAGTTGAAAAACTATTAAAAGCAGACATTGCAAGTGTATTGTATTTGCCCTGGTGCTTTCATACAATTGCAACCGGTATGGGTTTGGAAAATTTTTCCTATAAACTTTATGATGAACCTGAATTTATCAAAACCTGCATGAGGTGGGTTGAAGAACGGAACAGACTTGCCATTGATGAGGTTGTTTCTAAAGTACGCCCGGATATTGTTTTATTTGACGGAGACTGCGCCTATAAAAACGGTCTTATGGTACAGCCGGACGTTTTTCGAGATCTTGTTTTTGAGGAAACCAAAAAAACGGTTTCCAAACTCAAGGATTTGAATATACCCTATACTTTTCATACGGATGGAAAACTGGATGATGTTTTACCCATCCTGATTGAACTGGGATTTTCAGCCGTTCACGGCTGTGAAAAGCAGGCCAATGACCTTGCCTTCCTGGTTGAAAAATTTGGTGACGACATTTGTCTCGTTGGCAATATGGACGTCGTGTTTTTAACAAATGCAACACAGCAGCAGGTAAAGGAACAAACACAGGAAATGCTGAATACGGGACTAAAAAAGCAAAAATTTATTGCCGCCTGTAATACCAGTCCACAAGATTATATTCCGGATGAAAATTATATCGCCATGTGCCGCACAATTCAGAATCAAAAAAATTAAACATTTAACAGATATTCGTTGAATTAGTAAAAGGATTTTCTTACCTTTTCAAATTGAGATTACCTTATAATAAATGCAAAAGTTAAATTTTGCCAAAGGAGAGGCCATGAAAATCAAATTATTAACAGGATTTCCAATTCTTTTACTCGTCATTGCCATAATGACTCAGTGTACAGCCAAAAAGGAGAATAACGAAAACATGAAAAAACCTGCCATGATTGTCGATAAACTTGAAAATTCGGATAAATATGTCGATTTACATCCGGGTTTTGCCAAAGCCTTTCAATTTATAAAGCAGGACAGTTTGGCGGATTTGCCTGATGGAAAATATGAAATTGATGGAGACAAAATTTTTTGCATGCTGTCAACAGGACCGGGTCGCTCTAAAGAAGGTCAGGTTATGGAAGCTCACAAAAAATACATTGATATACAATACGTGATCTCCGGAACAGATGAAATGGGATGGAAACATACACCGGATTGCAAGACAATTGATACTGAATATAATGCAGAAAAAGACTATATGCTTTTTAAAGATGAACCCACCCAATGGGAAAAAGTAACACCAGGAATGTTTACTATCTTTTTCCCAAATGATGCTCATCTTCCACAGATAGGTCCCGGTGAAATTCACAAAGCTGTTATTAAAGTAGCTGTTGAATACTAGTCTATAAAAAAATATTTCGATAAAAAGCGGATCTTATAATCCGCTTTTTATCATTATAAATTCGATTACTAATCTAATACTCTCCCACTCTCAAATCAACTATCACCACCCTTTAACCTTACTGATTATACAAAACAGAATTAATATTGACACTCTCCGGTAAGAATCATTTTTAAATAAATTTTACAGTGCATTTCAATTGTTTTGTTCGTATATTACGTTCAACAGAAAGTGTGGTAATTTTGGATATAAAACTTGCAGTATTAATAGATGGAGACAATATTCCATCTGCATACGTTAAAGAGATGATGGAAGAGATTGCCAAGTATGGCAATCCAACTATAAAAAGAATATACGGGGACTGGACAAATCCTACTCTGACAAAATGGAAAAATGTCCTGCTTGAAAACGCTATTATACCCATCCAACAATATAGTTATACAACCGGAAAAAACTCAACCGATTCAGCAATGATCATCGATGCTATGGATATATTATACTCCGGAAAAGTCAATGGATTTTGTCTGGTGACAAGTGACAGTGATTTTACACGTTTGGCAACACGACTTCGGGAAGCCGGAATGAAAGTAATTGGAATCGGTGAGAAAAAAACCCCTAATCCATTTATCGTCGCATGTGATAAATTTATTTATATTGAAATATTAAAAAATAATAATGAAGAAGCAGAATCTGATACACATAAGAACAAGTCTTTAGAAAAAACGAACTTTGATAAAATAACACCAAAGGTAATAAAACTTATCTCCTCTACAATTTCAGATTTGGCGGATGATGATGGTTGGGCATTTTTAGGAGAGGTTGGTAACCTTTTACAAAAAAAACAACCTAATTTTGATTCCCGAAATTATGGTTTTCAAAAATTAACTCCTTTAATTAAATCCGTTAAAAAATTTGAAATAGAACAACGCGAAAGCCCAAAAGGTCGGTTTAAATTAATCTTTGTAAAAAACAGGGAATAAACATAACCCTATTATTTTCATGATAAAAATTTATTGTAAAGGCAGATAAAAGCCCGCATAAAAACCAATAAATACCTGGAACCTTGACTCTTCTTTAAAAAATTAATCATTTAAAATTGGGGTGTTCCACATAATTAAAAAGTCAATTTTTAAGGATTAAATAATTATGAAAGAAAATCAGGTCGTTATAACGGGACTAGGCATTATAACACCTATTGGCATAGGTATGAATGATTTTCAAAATGCACTAAAATCTGGAAAAAACGGAATTACTAAAGTTAGTCGGTTTAATGTATCAGAATATCGTTCAAAACTTGCGGCTGAAGTAACTAATTTTAATCCGGAAGAGTGGATTGATAAAAAATCAATAAAACGTATGGACCGTTTTACACAGTTTGCAATTGCCGCCTCAACTATGGCAGTTAATGATGCTGGTTTAGATTCTTTCTCATTTGATAATAACAGAGCCGGTGTTATTATAGGATCCGGGATTGGGGGATCACAAACAATTGAAGACGGTTATTCCATACTTGATAAAACCGGACCAAAAAGCCTAAACCCATTCTTCGTATCAAAATTACTCATTAATATGGCAGCCTGCATGGTTTCAATAAAATATAATTTAAAAGGCCCGCTGTCTGCACCATCTGTTGCCTGTTCAACAGGTTCAAATGCTATTGGTGATGCTTTTCGGATTCTGCAACGAGGCGATGCCGATATCATGCTTGCAGGGAGTTCCGAGGCCTGCATTACCCCTCTGCCCTACGGTTGTTTTTGCGCCACACGCTCCATGACACCCAATGATTGCCCTGATAATGCGTGCAGACCTTTTGATAAAAATCGTGACGGTTTTGTTATGGGAGAAGGTGCCGGAATTGTTGTTTTGGAGACCAAACAACACGCTATTAACAGAGGTGCAAAAATTTATGCAGAAATGGCCGGATATGGAAATACCGCAGACGCCTTTCACTTTACCGCTCCGGAACCGGAAGGAAAAGGAATGACCCGGGTCATGCAAACTGCGTTAAAGGATGCTGATTTGGCAACCGACCAAATCGGTTATATCAATGCTCATGGCACATCAACAGTTTTAAATGATAAATGTGAAAGCATGGCGATTCAAAATGTATTTGGAGACCATGCAAAGAATTTAAAAACAAGTTCTATAAAATCAATGATTGGGCATCTGCTTGCAGCGGCTGGTTCTGTGGAATTTATATCCACAGTACTCAGTATATTTAGTGGTATCATTCCACCGACCATTAATTATAAAGAAGCTGATGCAGACTGTCCTTTGGATTATGTAACAAACGGCGCTGAGTCACTTGATTTATACGCGGCAATGAGTAATTCATTTGGTTTTGGCGGAGGCAATGCCTGCCTCATAATTAAAAAATATGGAGAAATTAATGAAAATTCCTAAACTTCAAATTGGAAGTTTATCTGCTGAAATACCTATTGTTCAGGGAGGTATGGGTGTTAGAGTTTCGTTGGCTTCCCTGGCTTCTGCTGTCGCTAATCAAGGAGGAATCGGGACCATTTCAAGTATTGGGCTTGGCGATGTTAATATTGCAGCAAATGATTATGAAAAAACATCCAGAGAAGCATTACAAAACGAAATTCGCAAGGCCAAAACCATGACCAATGGAAATTTGGCGGTAAACCTTATGGGTGTACTCAGCAACGTAGAAGACCTTATTAAAACGTCTGTTCAGGAAGGCATAAAAATGATTGTATTCGGGGCCGGCCTTCCGACAAAACTTCCGGCTCTTGTTGAGGATACCAGTGTAAACCTTGTACCGATTACCAGTTCTGCAAGAGTCGCTGATTTTATCCTGCGATCCTGGGACAAGCGGTACAATAGAGTTGCTGATGCCTTCATTCTCGAAGGTCCGCTGGCAGGCGGTCATCTTGGTTTTTCAGAAGAACAATTGCAAAATCCGGAAGAATTTTCTCTTGAAATTTTATTACCACAGGTACTGGAAACCATTAAACCTTATGAAGACAAGTACGGAAAGAAAATCCCGATTATTACAGGAGGCGGTATTTATACCGGGAAAGATATTGCAAAAATGCTTTCCCTGGGAGCATCAGGTGTTCAAATGGGGACCCGTTTTGTATGTACGAACGAATGTGATGCTTCACAACAATTTAAACAAGCATATCTGGATGCTAAAAAAGAAGATATTGTTATAATTAAAAGTCCGGTTGGTATGCCGGGCCGGGCCTTAAACAATCAATTTCTTAAAAACCTGGAGAATAATGAGAAAGTTGGTATTAACTGTCCATATAGATGTCTTACTGCCTGCCAGGTAAAAACAGCAAAGTATTGTATTGCCAAGGTATTGTTAAATTCATACTTTGGCGACGTTGAAAACGGACTCATGTTCTGCGGGCAAAATGCATATCGTATAGATAAAATAATTTCTGTAAATGAGCTTTTCCAGGAACTGGTATCTGAATTGGAAAAGGCATAAAACAACCCGCCATTAAAAATATAATCATTTCACAATCCTGTTATATTTTCAGAAACCGGTATATTTTATATACCGGTTTCATCTCAAGCTAATCGATTTACAAAATGTTTGATGATTATTATCAATATGTTAGTAACGACGGATACATGTTGATTTTAAAACTCTAATTTAATATTTTGAGGGAAATACAATAAACCCAACCTCCGGGAAATATGGAACTCCTAAAATCCCTTTATTTCTACCGAAAGGAAAATAATAATGTATCACAAAAAATACCTATTTTTCTTCCTGTTTTTTCTGTTGTTTACCTCATCGTTGGTTACAGGAAAAGAGCAAAATGATTTCAACGGCCAGTGGCAGATAATTCCAACAAAAAGTTCTAATATTGATTTATATGGAACAATGTCTGTTGAAATTAGCATGAATGGTAATCATCTTGACCTCATTCAAAAATGGGGTACTAGTCGATCATTTAATGATACCGTTTCAATTGATCTGAACGGCAAGTCGATTGAAAAAATTATAGATGACCGCGTTTTTCCGACAAATGTTTTTATGGGACTCTCCCTTGCCGTGGGAAAAACAAAAAAGACAAGTGCTTATTGGTCTGAGGACAAAAAGACTCTTTTTGTTAAAGAAACCTATCCTGTATTGGTATCACAGGGGAAAAAAGAGATAGAAGCGATTCATGCCTACAAGCTGATAAACCATAATGAACTGTTACAATACACCGTCGAAAGAACCTCCAGGAAAAAAGGTCCGATACTAGAGTATATATTAAAAAAACAAAACTATAAAAATGCTTATGTTTATAAAGTCCAAAACGGCTGGGAGGTTAAAAACAACCTGGATAAAAACGCCTTGTTAATCAGCCTGCAGGGTATTGTAAATAAAAACGGTCCATTGTTATATTTTATTTATCCGGAAGACTGGCCGTTTACATATACACAACCGGTATTTGATTTTTACAAAAATGACCGCAACTATACTTTTACCGAGATTAAATCTCTGGAACAGGCCCTTTCTACCTTTTCAGAAAAAGCGAAAGGATATATCGTTTGGGACCCGGATGTTCGCTCTTCATTGATCGTTGCTTTTACCGCATCAGGTTTAACAGACGCGGTTGTTATTAGTCCGGCTTTAATTCCACTTGCCGAAGAATATGGGCTAAAACAGGTCATTGATTTTAGAGGTCAGTTTACCGGACAAACCGATGCTGAAATATATCAATGGGCCTATGATCAATATTGGGACCAATGCAGTAAAGACTACATTATCTGGATGGGCGGCGATTCCGGTCCGGTGATGAAACCCGGCGTAGCAGACTGGGGAATATATAATAAAACGTTTTTCAACGATTTGTCCTCATTACCGGCAGATACGGCCGAGTATGCGTTGGCAAACCGTCTGCTGGCCGAAATGAATCCCACGTCTGTAGTAATGGGATGGCACAGTTATGCCAAAGACAAAGAACGGGACCATGTAAAACTAACCTCTCATTACGGCCACCGCGTCGAAGGTTTGCATACCTTACCAAACCTGAGTTTCAGCAGCCAGGTACCTGCCTCACCCGGATTTGAATATAAAAATCACCATAACATTGTTCCCGGTAAAGAATACAAACCGGAAAACAAAGTCTATATTACATGTGTGCAGACAGACGGAATCGGTCTCGGTGCCTGGACAAAACCCGGTCGGGGTGAAATTCCCTATGCCTGGGAAGTTACCATGAACTACCAATGGATGGCGCCGGCAATGCTGGAATTCTTTTACTCTCAGGCAACACCGAATGACTATTTTATCGGCTGTTTGTCAGGTCCCGGTTATGTGTATCCCAAAGCGGTTCCGCAACAACTGCTCCCACCTTTGATCGATGAAGCCTGGCGTCTCATGAAACTGCTGGACCTTAATATTTTTATGATTATGGATTATTCCGAAGGCGCCACTGTTGAAGGTAACACGGAATTAACAGAAAATGTTGTGGATGCATATTATAAAGGGATGCCTGAAGCAGCCGGTTTTTTAAACGGCTATGCACCGGCTTTTACATTTACTGTTCGTGATAAAAAACCATTTATATCCTATGACTATTACCTGTCTCCATCCAAACCGGAAGATGAGGCCGTAGCAGATATTTATGAACTGGCGGACCTGAACTCTAAACGTCCCTATTTTCTGCTGTTTCATGTACGCGAATCGAGTGATATTAAACGCGTAAAACGGATCCTCGATAAACTGGGATCGGAATTTGAACTGGTGCCGCTGGATATTTTTGTAAAAATGGTTGGTAATAAACCGACTTTTAAAGAACGGTATTTAGATCAATAAATTTTTGCAGCGTTCGAACATACCAGCAGCGATAATTTGTTAATCATATTTGAGATTAAATCCAATTTAGCAGAGGGAATTGTTAAAAGAACAAAACCGCATAAGGAGAAACAGATGACCCCCAAAAACCTGGATCGAAGAAACTTTATAAAAAAAAGTGCGATTGCAGCAGGTATAGGTACTGCACTGACAGGCCTTGGAAACATAAACTGCTCCAAACCCGGAATAGCCGGCGAGGCCCGTACGGAATTTAAAGTCCCTCCTATTGAAACAGTCCGCATCGGTTTTGTCGGTGTCGGCGGTATGGGTTTTCATCATGTTAAAACATTGATGAAAATTGAAGGTGTGGAAATTAAAGCTGTATGTGACATTGTGGAAGATAAAGTCAAACGCGCACAGGACTATATTGTTGAGGCCGGACATCCAAAGCCGGATGGTTACTCTCGTGGTGAATATGATTTTAAACGCATGTGCGAACGGGATGATCTTGACCTGGTTTATACGGCAACGCCCTGGAAATGGCATGTACCGGTCTGTTTGGAAGCCATGAATACCGGAAAACACGCGGCAACAGAAGTTCCTGCTGCTATTTATATTGACGATTGCTGGCAGCTTGTTGAAACGGCTGAAAAAACAAATCTGCACTGTGTTATGATGGAAAATTGTTGTTATGACCGTATTGAACTGATGACCCTGAACATGGTTCGAAAAGGTCTGCTGGGAGAAATTTTGCATGCGGAAGCAGGCTATCTGCATGATTTACGTGCCTTAAAGTTCAGCGATAATGGAGAAGGGTTATGGCGAATTGCCCATTCCATAAAACGAAATGCCAATCTCTATCCCACACATGGAATTGGTCCGGTTTCCCAGGTTATGAATATTAACCGGGGTGACCAGTTTGACTATCTGGTTTCTATGAGTTCAAACTCCAGGGGCCTTCATCTTTTTGCAGAAAAAAAATATGGTCCTGATTCTCAGCAGGCAAAACAGAATTATGCACTGGGTGATGTAAATACCTGTTTAATAAAAACGAAAAATGGAAAAACCATATATCTGAAACATGACTGCGACACACCGCGTCCCTACAGCCGGATCAATTTAATCCAGGGCACAAAAGGGATTGCCCGTAAATGGCCGGATAAAATTTATATTGAAGACAGCAGTCCGGCACATGAATGGGAAGATTATGATAGATATGTAGAACAGTATGAACACCCCCTGTGGAAAGCAATCGCTGAAAAAGGTAAAGGTTCGGGACACGGCGGTATGGATTTTATTGAAGATTATCGCCTTATAGAATGTCTGCGCACCGGCAGTCCCATGGATATGGACGTTTATGATGCCGCCGCCTGGAGCGCTATTGTCGAAGTAACGGAACAATCCGTTGCCCGAAAAAGTGCACCCATTGCCATTCCCGATTTTACACGCGGGAAATGGAAAACAAATCCCCCCCTGGGTATTATAGAAGGTTAGTTAAATATTTAAAAAAAAGCGAATCATATTGGTTCGCTTTTTTTATTTACAACGGCTTTTTTTTCAAGTTAGATTTTAGACCAAAAAATATTCTCACCGTATCATCTCGTGTCTCATTTAGTGTCTAGTTAATTTTCATTAAATAAGACAATTTTTATTACCTCCAAAGGACAATTTTCTATTAACCATTAATTTTATTAAACTAAAGATACATATTTATTTATTAAAAAAACGTGGCACAACAGTTGAATAGAAAAGGATAAAAATTGAAAAATCAATTTTATTATCGCATTCTTATCGGAGGTCATCATGAAAAATTTAAAAGCTTTAGCAACCATCGTTTTATTCCTTGCCGGTTCAAATCTGATTTTTGCAAAAACAAATGTTCAGGTTACAGACGACAACGATTCAAACCAAACAGCTTTAATAAAAGCTTTAAAAGACGATAATTATGGTATTCGTTACAGTGCTGTTGAACTATTACGTCAACAACTTCACAGCACCATAAACGAACACGAACAGGTCAAAAATGTTCTTGTCAGCACTTTTAAAAACGACAAAAATGTGCAAATTCGTATCGTTGCCGCTTTGACGTTGATGGACCATGGGGATGAAGGTATTTATAAAATATTTAAAGAACAACTCAAAGTAGAAAAAGAAAAAACAATGCGTAACGTTTTAAAAGGAATTGTTAATAAAATGGAACGCGAAAACATGTTTGCCAGCAATTAAATTATCAAGCCCTCCTGTAAATATTTTAACTCCTTTAATTTAAAAAAGGCCGATATCTTTATCGGCCTTTTTTTATTAATGATCCCAACCCAAAATTCATATTAATCCAACTTGTCTTCGGAATTACAATTCTTCAAATACAGGAATAACATGCTGACAAAAAAAATCCTGATCTAAGCTATTGCTTCATCAGGAATGACATTTTGCGCTATTCTTTAAGAGGTTACGATTAATTTCATTAAGAACGATTCTTTTAAAATTATGGAATTGTAATATCCATATCACTTATGTATCGATACAACGTCGCCCGGGACACGTTTAAATTTTTTGCCGTTTCAAGTTTATTCCAATCTGTTTTTTCCAGCATGTCTACAACAACAGTCCGTTCCAGTTTACGTTTCCGTGATCGTCTCTGCGAATTAATCTTGGCTCCCTTTTCTACGATATGAAGAGGTAAATGCCGGGAATCAATAACATCCTGATCACAGTTTACGATAGCATATTTTAAAACATTCTCCAGTTCTCTTATATTACCCGGCCATTTATGGTCCATCAAGTATGTCAAAGCATCGTCAGAAAGATGCAGACGGCAAGTATTTAAAGAAACAGAGAGCGAATTGATCAGGTATTTAGTGATAACCGGAATATCATTTTTGCGATCACGTAACGGGGGCACGTGCAGCGGAAATACACTTATACGATAAAACAAATCTTCCCGAAAATGCCCGGATTTAATTTCTTCAGTTAAATGTTTATTCGTTGCACAGATAATACGCACATCAACTTTTTGCGACTTTTCATCACCAATGCGGTCAAATGTTCCTTCCTGAAGAACACGCAGCAATTTCACCTGCATGACTGGCGAAATATCCCCAATTTCATCAAGAAAAAGCGTGCCGCCATCAGCCAGGGCAAAACGCCCTTTTCGATCACTGGTTGCTCCTGTAAATGCTCCTTTAGTATGTCCAAAGAGCTCACTTTCCAGCAGAGTGTCCGGTATTGCTGCACAGTTTACCGGAATAAACGGTTTATTATCACCGAAACCCTGATTGTGAATGGCACGGGCTACAAGCTCTTTGCCGGTCCCGCTTTCACCGGATATTAATACAGGTATTTTAACATGGGCAAGTGTTTTTATCTTGTCCCGTAATGATATAATTTTAGGGTCCTCGCCCCAAATTCCCATGTTATCATATTCGTTTCTTAGCTGCTGGTGCAGATGAGAAATTTCCGTAATATCCTCTACAAGGACCAGAGCATAACATTTGTTTTGCAGTTTTATTGCAGTTGAGGTTACAAGTATTTCTTTTTCACAGGTCTTTTTATCTGATATTAAAATAATTTTTGCAGACTTTTTTACAACTTTTTCCTTTTCCAGTTTTGAAATTTTAGGTTTTAGCAGACTACAAACCTGGCAATTATGCGTTTTATCACATTTATTAAAACCGCCGGAAAAATTTAAACATTTAATAAAATCATTAACTCTTTTTTCCAGATTATGATCACCGGAAATATTAAAAATCCCGGCAAGCCGGTGATTTGCATACCGGACCGTATTCATTTCGTCGATCAACATTATTCCGGCAGGAATGGAATCAAGTAAATGTTTGGAAATTTCATTTGTCGTCAATACATCAGTGATTGTTTCCATTCAACATACCGTTTTTTTCATATTCAGGATTAGTGTTGCAGATATTTAGTTTTATAAAGCGAGGTGTTTTTGCAGGATTAGTTTTAGAGTTGATTATATAAATATTATGTATTAAAAAAAAGCGTTGTCAACATTTATTAACAAAAGATATACAATGTCTCTTCAACAATATTCTCATTATCAAAAACTGAATTAAATTCATATCTTTTGACTTTAGACAGGATAACATAGCAAAACAATTATATATTCCAGGTGCTTAATATAATTTTTAATAAAGTGAAAAATCTCACCTTTGCATAACTAGAAAAATCAACTATCCCTCATCTGTTTAAAAAAAACAGTATCATTATTTTCAACACAATGACAGGCATATAAATACATGGCGGCGGACCAGGTTTGATAATCATTTCCATAAGGTTTGCCATCCTGGGCTTTTATCCATTCATTAAACCCAAATTCAATATCTTCTCTGCACTTTAACTGACATAATTTTGCCAAATTATACAATTTTTGCCAGGCTAAATGCTTTTTCCCGGCAGCGACAATAGCGGCTATATAGAATCCACATACAAACGGCCAAATTCCCCCGTTGTGATATTCACCCGGTCTGTTATAAAGATCATAACGTCGTCTCCAGTCCGGATCACCCGTTTTGATATAAGGGAAAAAATTAGGGGGCAAATCAACAGCCAGCTCACCTTTATCTTTTAACGCAGAACATTCGTCTTCAATCCATTTAATCATCGATTCGGCCCGATTTTGCGAAGCAATACCCGTTAAAATAGCCAGACTGTTTCCCAACAAATCAAACCTTTCACTCTGATAAACTTTATAGGCCCACATGGCATAGTAGGGTTTGTGTTTAACAACAAGACCCTCATGAACGTGCTTGTGCTGTCTTTCTTCAGTAATTGTAAATTTACTGATCATATTTTTCAAATCAAGCGCTCTGTCATTAAAACCCAGCAATTTCAGATAAGCATAGGTTAATGTATTTACATATAATCCATATCCTATGACCCATTGTTCATCACGCCAATCGCTTGTGGGCAACTGCCCGACAAGAACATTATCATCAGGACTCTGATATTCCATCCACTTTATCACTTTTTGTACGGCTTCCTCAAGGAAATCATGCTGTTTCGTAACGGTTCGATAAATTGCTGTTCCTAATAAAAACAAAGGTGTTGTATCACTTGCTCCCCGGTCCAGGGAATCGTGAGCCAGGGATGGAATATGCCCCAACGGACTTGTATTCTTAGCCAGATACTCTAACACACGACCGTAACACTGAATAAGTTTTTCATTTCCACTCACCAGAACACCAAGCAGGGAAATCATCATGTCTCTTGTATAGGCCTCAGGATACCCCCACCCTGCCGTACGGGGTAATCCTTTAAAAGGCCCATGCAGGTTATGTAATAAAACCTCAAGGGCCTCTTTTTTCGCTTGTTGAATAAAATCTATCTGTTCTGAATTCATTAATTAATTCCTAATTTTTCCTGAACAATTTTAACGAATGATTTGGCAACAACACGATAGTCAAAATTTTTAACAGCGTTTATGCGACCCGCCTTACCTAACTGCTGCCGTTGTTCTTTACTTTGTAACAGATCAACCATATAATTTGCTATATCATGAACGCTGGCCCGGTAATCAACAGTCCGTGGTTCCTTAAAAACAACATGATGGCCGTCTTCATATCCGGATTCCTTGCCGACAGTGACTTCCCGAACCACAATTTCTGTTGCAACATTGGCAAGATAAGCGGTTTCACCATGTATCATGGTATCCAGCAATCCCATGGCGTTTATTCCAAGGACCGGTTTTTCACAGGCATTGGCCTCCACCTGAATCATCCCAAATCCCTCAAGACGTGAAGGAGCGGCATAGACATCGCAGGCGGCAATCAAATAAGGCATAAAATTCCTGCTGATGATATTTGTTGTATAAATAACTTTTTTTTCAATTCCCAGTTGCGTAGCCAGTTGCAAATCCAAAAGGTTTTGTTGTTCAGTCCGTGGCTGAGGCCATACTTTGCAGACATATTTCCAGTCCGGTACTTTGGCATCGATAATCGACATGGCCTGCATGACCTCCTGTGCTCCCTTGGATGAAGCGTCACCACCGATTGTTAAGATCATTAAATCATCAGGCGAAACCCCCAGAGCCTCACGTACTGCCACTATTTTCGGATCATTTTTTTCTCGGGGAATAAATGTATCTGTGTCACATCCGACAGGCAACACACTGATATTCTCACCGTTCAGCCCATCCCGGATATACACATCCTTTACCCAATTGGAAGTAACCAATATTAACGGCAAATCATCTAGAATCTCACGATAGTTGGCAAGATACCCGTCTGCGACCAACCAGGGTACCGGCTGTACCCCGTATCGTAACGGATGTAAAACAATATGCGGAGAATGGCCCCAATATCCGACACCAACAACAACGTCAGGCTGAAACCAGCGATAATACCATTCCTTTTCCTGTGCAGATTCAAAGTTGACAGCAAAAGTCTCAACACCCATCTCCTTTAAACCTCGATATAACAAATCACCCTGGGTCGCCAATCCGCCCGGTGACGGGGGATAATCATACAGCACCAATACTTTCATTAATTTTTTCCTCAATTTTAGCCAAATGAATTGTTTTATCTTTATCAGTATTAAATGACCAAAAAGATTCTGTTTTGGGAGTCGTCATAGCTTCAAAAGTTGAGGGGCCAAATCCGTAATCCTGAGTAATAAGGTTATACTTTTGCTGCCATATGTTATTTGGAAGTGGAATTTTTAAATCGGCCGTGACAATAGGTTGGGGTAAATGACTTTTTTCATTATCAGAATAAGCGAAAAACCACAATTCGTTGGTTTTTAAAAATCCATGCTGGACCAATCGAATTACGGATTGGGAAACTTCTATGTGGCGTCGGTGATAGGTATATTCACCAAAAGGACTGTGTGTTATAACAAGATCAAATATTTTATCTGAACATAGCTCCAGTATTGTCTGGTCCACCAACATGGGCATGAGCGGGACCTGATCAGGACCGTCATCAAGGTCACCAAGAGCACCTTTGGCGTTCAGTTTTAAAAGTACGTTGAAAAATCTGGGTCGGCGGTCAGGATCTGATGCCCGTGAAAGTCCGATAATAGTCCATTCAAATTCGGGATTTAATAACACAAATCCACCGCACCACAAAACTTCATCATCAGGGTGAGCAACAACCACAACAGCTTTCATTTCATACTCTAAGTAATCTGAATTCTGCTATGACAACATCTGAAAACCGTACACATTTATTAATTACGGCTGGAAATTTCTATATTCAAGCATATCTGATAATATTTTGAAATCTCGATAGTTATAACAATAAAAATTACGCAAATATTTTCAATTTTATTACAAATATCAGATATTTATTTATAGTCATTGTTTAAAAAAATATTTGTACCACCAGGATAAATATCTTGATTATATCATAAAAAATCATTAACTATATGCGTGCGCACGCATATTAATAAATCTATCCCCTATTGGAGAAATTAAAATGAATAATCAGCCGGATATTTTTAATCTATTGCACAATATCGTAAAAAGCATGCGAAAAATGAGTGATAAAGAACTTTATGCCTTTGGAATAACACACACAGAAATGAGAATTTTGATGGCTCTTCACCTGTTGTACGACGGAGAATGCAACCAGGAAAAGCTGGTTGAACAACTGGATGTAGACAGAACGAATGTGGGAAGGGCCTTAAAAAAACTGGAATTAATGAATTATATCAAACGAGAAAAAAATAAAAATGACGGGAGGACATTTCGGGTATCGATAACAGAAAAAGGAATGGGGAGGAAAGACCAATTAATTGATTTTCGTAAAAAAATAAAAACTAGCTTAATAAAAGGTCTTTCCGGGCAGGAAGTTAAAATGTTAAGTGAAATATTGCTAAAAATAAATAATAATTTTTGTAAAAAAGTTAATTGATCAATTTAAAATTATCATAGGAAGTTACCATGAACCATATATGTGCCAACAAACATCAGGACAGAAAAAACTGTAAAAACAACAGTCATAAACGGGGACCCAGTAGTTATCATTTAGTTGATCAGAATGTAATTTATAAAGAACTTGATATAAAAAAGGGAGATTGTTTTATAGACCTGGGTTGCGGTACTGGTGACTATGCAATACGAGCAACGGATTTTGTCGGCAAAGCAGGACAAGTCATTGCAATTGACAAGCAGGAAAATGTCATCAGTGATTTGAAAATTCGAACGAGTACTCCTGACTTTGCAAACATCCAAGTCATTCATGCGGATATCCTAAAAGCCCTCCCTATCCCACAAAATACAGGAGATATTTGTTTTCTGTCCACGGTGCTTCACATTCTTGATATCAATAAAGACGGCGAAAAACTGCTTAAAGAGATAAAAAGAATACTCAAACCAGGCGCCAGACTGATCACACTTGATTGCCAAAAAAGAGAGACATTCTTTGGGCCGCCGATGCACATGAGGATTTCACCACAAGAACTTGAAAAAACGGCAAATGAACAGGGATTTGAAAGAATAAGATATATGGATTTAGAAGATTTTTACATGATACAGTTTCAGGTTCCTTAATTAGATATATCATCAAAAAAAAATATAAAAAATTGTCAAATACATGTTGTAGAACTGGTACAAGATTAGTATAATAGATAACCAAATTGCATAGAACCAATTAATAGCGATTTGATCATATTCAAAAGAGACCCCCATTACCATAATCACCGAAAAAACAATTGAATTATTCTGTGCTTTTATTTGAATTAAGGGATCTGCTATGAAATCAAACTCTGTTATTGCATCTTGTCTACTGGTAACTCTTTTTTTCTTTTCCTCCTTATCTTTTGCACAATCAAATCAGGCTGCATATAAACCGGCTATATTTACAGATCAGGACCGATTGAAAAATGTTCAAGCCACAGCAGAAACCGTGGACCTTATTTTTAAAGAATATGCTAAAGAACATCATACACCCGGCTTTGTTTACGGCATTGTTCTGGACGGTGAATTGGTTTATTCAGGTGGATTCGGCTATAAAAATGTCGAAAAACAAACCCCGGTAAATAATGCGTCACTGTTTCGTATTGCTTCCATGAGCAAAAGTTTTACGGCAATTGCAATATTACAATTACGTGACGCCGGGAAACTGAATCTAGATGATCCGGCAAGCAAGTATATCCCGGAAATGAAAAATCTGGTATATCCCACAATGGACTCACCGAAAATAACCATTCGGCATCTGCTGACACATGGCGCCGGATTCCCGGAGGACAATCCCTGGGGCGACCGGCAACTGGCTGATACGGACAAAGAATTTCTGCAAATGGTTAAAGACGGACTTTCTTTTTCCAACGCACCGGGGATCGCTTACGAATACAGCAATCTCGGCTTTGCATTGTTGGGCCAGATTATTCAAAAAGTTACGGGGATGCCTTTTGAAAAATACACAACAGAACATATTTTAAAACCACTTGGTATGAACGCAACTGTTTGGGAATTTGAAAAAGCCCAAACAGAAAATCTGGCTCTTGGATATAACTGGATTGATTCTTCCTATGTCAACATTCCCCTGGAACATCACGGCGCTTTTGGAGCCATGGGCGGACTGATTACCTCGATTAATGATTTTGTCAAATACGTCAATCTGCACCTGTCTGCCTGGCCCCCAAAAAGTGATACAGATACCGGCATTTTAAAACGCAGTTCATTACGGGAAATGCATTATCCCTGGCGTTTTTTTGAGTTATCTGATGATTTCTATTACCTGACAGGTGAAAAAAGAAAATGTCCCTACGTTAAAGCTTATGGCTATGGTCTTAGATGGATGCAGGACTGTAACGGCAAGGTATATATCAGTCACACCGGCGGGTTGCCCGGATTCGGCAGTAATTGGTGTATGATGCCGGATTATGGTCTGGCTGTCATGTCGTTTGATAACAGAACCTATGGCGGAACTTCATCTGTTAATGTAGCGGTGCTGGATACGGTTATCACCCTGGCAAACCTGGAGCCTCGCCAATTGCCGGTTTCAAACATTCTTGAACAACGCTTAAACCAAATGATAAAAATTCTGCCCGACTGGCAAAACGCTGAAAGCAGCGGATTGTTTGCGGACAACTTTTTTCTGGACTTTCGGGTAAAAGACCTTGTAAAAAATTCCAAACAAGTATATGATAAAGCCGGTGATATTATTGACATCGGTCCATTAAAAGCGATAAACCAGTTACGCGGTACGATTATATTGCATGGGAAAGATAAAGATATTGAAATATTCCTGACGCTCAGTCCGGAAAAGAACCCGTTAATACAGCATGTTGAAGTAAAGTCAATTGAGAAAACAAAATATTTAAACTAGAAATTTGCCAATAAAATCACTAAAAAATAAATCTTTAACAAAAATTATGATAATTTGCCGTATATTGATTATGAAAAGTTGTATCGTTATTTTATAATTTCGGCAGGAATAATAAACGAGAAATTGTTATATTCTAATTGTCCGGCAACATTTTAAATCAATATTAACTTTCACTATAAAGATTTAAAAATGATAAAAAAAATCATCATTTACGTATTATTAGGCTTATCTATGTCAGGCTTTGCACAAAACATCATTCAACTCCCTTGTAAAAATTCAGATAAAATCACCTGGGAACCGGAAAAAGAATATTTCTCTGATCTGTGGCAAACACAGGTTGTAACCAATGTTTCAGCCCCCACAATGCAGGTATTTAAACCCGCCCAGAAAACACAAAATGGTACGGCTGTTATTATTGCCCCCGGCGGAGGTTTATATGCACTGAGCATAAACAGTGAAGGTAATGATGTTGCGGAATGGCTTGTAAAGCACGGGATAACAGCTTTTGTTCTAAAATACAGATTGGTACCGACTCAACAAGACGGTGTAGCAGAATTTTCAGACCTTTTTGAAAAAAATCCGTCGCAGGTATATAAAAATGTTAAAATAGTGATGCCGCTGGCAATTGAAGACGGTTTGAATGCTGTTTCCTATGTTCGCAAGAACGCATCAGATTTTGGAATCGATCCGGAGAAAATAGGTTTTATGGGATTTTCAGCAGGCGGGGCCGTTACAATGGGTGTTGCTTATAACTATTCTGATGAGAACAAGCCAAACTTTGTAGTACCGGTTTATGCCTGGACTACAGCCATAACGGTAACCAAACCAAAAACTGACGCACCTCCCATTCTAATTATCTGCGCCAATGATGATCCGTTAGGTCTGGCTTCCGGTTCAATTGATATTTATAATTCATGGCATAGCCTGGGATTGAATGCCGGTCTGTTTATGTATTCAAAAGGCGGTCACGGGTTTGGTATGCGAAAACAAGGGTTACCTTCGGATAACTGGATACAAAGGTTTTATGACTGGTCTGTTTCAGAAGGTTTAACAACACCAAAAGAAAAATGATATTAATATAATATTTACCGGCTATCACTCTTGAAACTGTATATTATCTCATTAAAACAATGTGCTGCTCTAGTTATTCTGAAATAAAAAACCATATATCATTCAAATAATTTTAAGGCGTACAAATGAATTACAAAGGCATTCTCATTATTTTACTTGTTCTTTCATGTATCTCATGTCAAAGGAACGAAAAGGATAACAATTACTATAATTCTGATTTTTCATTACTCGATTATGTAAATCCGTTAATGGGGACTGACTCTGAGTTTAGTCTTTCAAATGGCAATACCTATCCGGCCATAGCTGTTCCCTGGGGAATGAATTTCTGGACACCCATGACTTCAAAAATGGGTGACGGCTGGACATACAAGTATGATGAGAATAAAATAAGAGGCATCAAACAAACACATCAACCCAGTCCGTGGATAAATGATTATGCAGCTTTTTCTTTAATGGCAGTTACAGGAGAATTGAAATACAAAGAAGATGAACGTGAATCCTGGTTTTCTCACAAGGCGGAAATTGCCAAACCCCATTATTACAAGGCATATCTGGCGGACTATGATGTCACTGTGGAAACAAGTCCAACGGAACGTGCAGCACATTTCAAATTCACTTTTCCCGAATCAGAACATTCATATATTTTATTGGATGGATTTTTTAAAGGCTCTATGGTTAAAATTATTCCCCAGGAAAAAAAGATCATCGGATACTGCAGAAATTACAAGGCCGGTGTGCCCGATAATTTTAAAAACTATTTTGTAGCTGAATTTGATACGGAATTCGAAATTACACATACATGGGGAGATAACTGGAAGTTACAAAAAAACAAATTGAACAGTGAAGGAGAACATGTAGGCGCCATTATCGGATTCAACACTCAAAAAGGCCAGGTTATCCATGTAAAGGTTGCCTCTTCATTTATCAGCCCGGAACAGGCCAAGCTTAATCTGAACAGAGAAATCGGTCAGGATTCTTTTGACCGGACCAAAGAAAAAGCCAAACTGGCCTGGGAAAAGGAATTGGGCAGAATTTTAATTAAAGACAGAAATATTGACCATATCAGAACTTTTTATTCCTGTTTGTATAGAATGTTATTGTTTCCGAGAAAATTTTATGAAATTAACGCTGAAAATGATATTGTGCATTACAGCCCATATAACGGCCAGGTATTACCCGGATATATGTTTACGGATAACGGGTTTTGGGATACGTTTAGGGCCGTCTTTCCATTTTTCAACATGATGTATCAGGACGTAAACAGCAATATTATGAAAGGACTGGTAAACACATATAAAGAATCCGGGTGGCTGCCCGAATGGGCCAGTCCAGGGCACAGGTGGTGTATGGTAGGTTCAAATTCCGCCACAATCATTGCCGATGCCTATTTAAAAGGCGTCTTTGACAAAGACATCGATGTGCTTTTTGAAGCTGTTTTAAAAAACGCGACCGTATCCGAAGGCAGACCCGTCCCGTCAGTCGGACGTGTAGGTCTGCAATATTACAACACAATCGGTTATATTCCCTATGATGTCGGCATTAAAGAAAACGCAGCGCAAACGTTGGAATATGCTTTTGCTGATTTTACGATTGCAAAAATAGCGGGAAAATTGGGTAAAGATGAAATTGCCAAAAAGTATTATGAACAATCTCAGAATTATAAAAATCTGTTCGATCCTTCGACAAATTTAATGAGAGGCAAAAATAAAGACGGAACATTTCAAAGCCCCTTTAATCCGTTAAAATGGGGTGGCGCTTTTACAGAAGGAAACAGTTTGCACTATACATGGTCTGTTTTTCATGACATAAACGGACTCATAAATTTGATGGGCGGCAATCAAAATTTTATAAAACAATTGGATAATGTGTTTGAAATGCCGCCGGACTTTGATGATTCTTATTATGGTTTCACAATTCATGAAATCAGAGAAATGCAAATATTAAACATGGGTAATTACGCCCATGGGAACCAACCCATTCAACACATGATATATCTATATAATTATGCGGGAGCGCCCTATAAAACACAGGAAAAAATTAGAAAAGTGCTGACAACCTTTTACACACCCAATCCGGATGGCTATTGCGGCGATGAAGATAACGGCCAAACATCAGCCTGGTATGTATTCAGTTCACTGGGATTTTATCCGGTGACCCCAAGTATTGATCAGTATGTCATCGGCAGTCCGCTATTTGACAAAGCAGTATTAAAACTGGAAAACGGTAAAGAATTTGTTATTACAGCGAAAAACAATTCAGCCCAAAATTGTTATATCCAATCAGCCGGCTTGAACGGCAAAAGCTATAATCAAAGCTATATCCGGTATAAAGACATACAAAACGGAGGCGAATTAGTTTTTAACCTGGATAAAAATCCGAATATAAACTGGGCGAGTAAACCGGAAAATGCGCCCTATTCATTGAGTAATGAAAACTAGAAGAATTACTCTTATAAAATAATATTGTCTGTTCCTGACACAACCTTTTTAAACCATCAACCGAAAGGACTATTATTGAATTATCTAAAAAATGCATTAAATTGGTATACAAAATCAGCATTAATTATTCTGTTAATTATGACGGCATGTTCCGGGAATAAAGTGCAAAGGACATATCCCTGTTACAAACTTGATATAGCGCCACACCTCGATGGTAAAATAGAAAGTGATAAAGCCTGGCAGAACATTCCGGTTGAAACCAGTTTTACAACGGAATTTATCAAAGAATTCGACATGAATTTTCCTCCCACCAAACAAACTTTTTTCAAAATGGGCTATGATTCACTGAATCTTTATGTAGCCGTAAAATGTATGGAGCCCTGGGTTAAACAGCTTGAAACAAAAAAAGATATAAATACTTTTAATAAAGATGACGGCATAGAATTATTGCTGCAAACAGATAATAATAAAACAGTACACCATTTTATTATTAATGCAATTGGATCTCGTTGGAGTGGAGAAAGTATTAAAAAAGAAACGACTGCCTTAGACGATTGGGAAGCAAAAACGTATATTGCTAAAGACTTTTTTAGTATGGAAGTTAAAATTCCATTTAAAAAATTACAGACAACACCCGAACCAAATACAGTATGGCTGGGCAATATTGGTCGTAACATAATAACCATTATTTGTCCCGAAGATCGTAAAACAAGTTGGTCACCGGTCAATTCCGAATTTGACGAGTCTGAAAATTTTGGACGTTTTGTTTTCAAGGATGAAAAATTGACAAAACAGGAAACGACCACAATTGAAAATAATTTAAAAAAACAAACTGATAAAATTTTTGAGGATAAACAAAAAAAACTGCAAGCCCGGCAACAAGAGGAAACCAGACAATTACAAACATATCAAAAAAGTCTGAATAACAGAGCGACAGGTATTACCGGTCTTACTCATGGGAAAGCAGACCTTATTTCGCCGAGTAACGTTCCAAAAAACGAAATTTGGCGATATGGTTTGGGATTTCCGTTACAAATAAGCCCAACCGAGGTGGCATTATTGTGTAATGTGCGAAAAGAAGGATCGGGAAATATTGATTTTGAAATAGGTACGGACGTCGTTGTCTTTGATGATCTTTCAAATATCAAACCCGATAACGCGATTGGAATTTCCCGTTACGAAACAGGTCGGCATCCTAAAACCGGCCACTATATTGTGCGCAAGGGACCTGTTTTGGGTGGTTTTGTACCAATTGGTGCAAAATTAGAGGATGGTACACCTCATCCTTATGCAGGTACTGGATTCGGCATGTGTTGGGCGATAAAGCACAACTCTGATAAAGAGGGCCGTTTTGACTATCGAAACTATACCGAACGATACGCCATGATGTTTCAGTTTGCTTATGATGGCAAAATATTCAAAGTCACAGAAAAACAACCTGTGGACGAAGCAACGTTACTATCTGACTGGAAACTCGTTGGAAATTTTGTCACAAACGCCATTCCTGACGGTAAAGATCTGTTGTATGTCATGATTTCAAGAGTGAACGGCATTGCCGTGGCCGGCGTTACAAGATGGCAGTATGGCGCTAAAGGTTGGCGACCGGTTTCATTCACACCGGTTACGGGAGATTCGGTCACATGGTCTGAACCAAGTCTTATTCGGGAAGCCGATGGCAATTTGTTGTTCTCAGCCCGAAGTTCCGATCGGGCCATTCCGACTATAGCCTTTGACATTGGTGTATGGCGATCTATTGATAATGGAGAAACCTGGAACCAGGTCCTTTACGAAAAGAATCGACGTTCCCGCTCTCCTGTTTCAATAAACTGTGCTGCTGATGGAACACCATTCATTTGTGCAAACACGCCGCCTTTAAGAAGGGTTCGTGATGTGCTTTCTATTTGGCCTATTAATGAAACCCGGACAGCGCTTGAATGCAGGATGGTTGCCTGTGATGCTAAAAAAGAATTTGGTCCGGCGCCTAGCGGGTCCTGGTGGCGCATTGATCATCCCAATTCGGCAATTGTTCGGTTAGCGGATGAAAAATGGCACAGTATTCTGACTTTTCGAATTGTGGATAATGGTGAAATTGAGGGCAGTGCACATCCGGCACCAGAGACAGGCTGCTATGTAGAAGAAGTATTTTCAAAAGGAACGCCAATACCCACATGGAATTTTTAAATTTTTTTCACGATTTCAAATGGAACCTGATAATTGATTAAAGATAAATTCATTAAAATATTTCAGGTCATGCTAATCTGCATTTTTTTATTTAGTTCAAGTTTTGCAGCAGGACCTGTTGATTCAACTCCTACAACGCTTATTACAAAACCCGGTGTATTGTTGACATTCGATGATTGTAACATGATAAATTGGGAAAAACAAATTCCATTATTTAAAAAGTATGGCGCACACGTAACTTTTTTCATTGATAAATTTGATAAACTTTCGCCGGAACAAATTAAAGCTCTGAAAAATCTTGAACAAGCGGGGCATGCCATCGGTTGTCATGGTTTACGACACCGCAGGGCCGTTGAATATTATAAAGAGTTTGGAATGGCAAAATATATTGAGGATGAAATTATTCCTGCCATTGATATAATGAAAGATAATGGTTTCTTCCCCACATGTTTTGCCTATCCCATGAGTAATAATGACGACAGCACAGACACAACTTTATTGAAATATTTTCGTCACCTGCGAAGTGGTTCAAACCTGAAAAATAAGGGCCTTGTTCATAACAATAAAATATTTATGAAAATACAGGATATTGCAAAAGCCGGATGCCTTTACGGCAGTTCGTGCCAACCACATACCCTTGATGATGAAATATTGGTCCAAAGTTACGAGGGGATGGACAGAGCGTTTAAAAATGATGAAATAGTTGTGCTGTACGCACACGATATTCGAAATCCGGAAACTAGAGGCCCTAAAAATTATATCGCCATTGAGCCTTTGGAAAAATTACTTGCCTATGCACAAAAAACAGGATTACATTTTTATACTTTTGATGATCTCTGATTATATTAAATATTCAGAGACCGTCAAAAGTATTTTGTTTCTGCAAAAACATCGCTGTTATTTTCTTTTACGTTTTACGAAAAACTCTGAAACAGAAAAACTGACGTCCAACATCCAATAATGATTTTTAATCAGGTTGTTATCGGTTGTTCCCTCCTGTCCATATTCCAGAGACATATTTAAATCACTCAAAATTCTGTTGGGAAGACCAAGACCAAAAGAAAGACCATAAGAATTGATTTGGTTATTATCCAGTTCAAGATATGAATTTTTATAAAACGCACCAAACCGATAAAAGAACCTCTTATACCAGACGCTATAATCACCGGGAACGTACTCCATACCGAATGAAAATCGATTGCTGTTTTTTGTATCAAAATTCGGATTTGAAAAATTTATATCAGACCATCTGTTCCACTTGTAGTCAATTCCGGCCCGAAAATGATAACTATATTTAACAGCCAAACCAATACCGAAACTTTCCGGGATACTGATAGCATATATGGAGCTATCCTCCCTTAGATATGTCGTTTCATCGTTATAGGTAAACTCTAAATTATTTATGGTATTCAACTTTTTACCCGGGCCATAAACCATACCAATCGTATATTGCCAATCATCCTTATCAACAGAGTATTGAACACCATAATCCAAATAAAAAGCATTGGCCGTATAATCATTCACAAGCTCATATCCTGAAAAACCGCCGCTGCTTAACGCAATTTCGGAATGGGAAATTGGCCCATTGATAAAAGATGTGTTGAAACCGACGGCCAAACCTTTAAATAGTTTAAATGAATTTCCCATAAAAAATTTAGAGAGTCCACCGCTTCCCGTATATTTTTTTTCAAATGAAACAGGTTCACCCTCAATTTGATCACTGGAATATATTTCATAATCAACCATACTATAGGGAAGTATACCAAGAGTTAATGCCCATTTGTCCGTAAAACACAAACCGACAGAACAATGGCTGAAATTAATATTACTAACAGTTTGAAAAGTTTTTGTGTTTTTGGATCTGTTCAAAATTCCAACGACACCTATTTCCATATTATATGAACCGGTTGGAATTCCCAGATACGATGCAGGATTTAAATAATTAAAAGTTCGTCCGGTTTGAAAAGCGATTCCTGTACCGCCAAGAGACTTGTTGACGCCAAAACCGTTATCAATTATTTGTCCAATCCCATACATTGAGTAAACCGAATTTGTAAATTGTGCCTTTGACGTATGAACCACACAAAATGTAAAAAATGCAAAAAAAAGCACAATGAAATATTTTTTATTCATAATGGACAGATCTCAATAAGATAAATAATAAATTAAAAGTTTAGGTTTGTTATTTTTGGCATCTGCAATCAACCGCTCAAAAGATGATATTTGGCTTTCAGAGGGCAGTGTTATAATAAATCCATTCTCCGGATTTATATAAGAGTCCTTTAGATCATAATTTAAATATTCCGTGAGATCGAAAATATATTCTGTATCTTCATTGTAAAGCTCATCAATTGAAAGTGTTGATGATGAAATAGTAACAGTAATCTCTTCATTTTGCTTATCAACAGCACAGATATTTAATGTTGAAGGAAGGTCAGAATCGTTATAGCTGTTTTGCAGTGGACTGATGGCAAGTTCCGCTTTCATAACAAAACCATGCTCATTGAGCAAGATCTCTTTCAAGTATGGAAAATCTACCCGTATTGCCAGACCAATTCCGCCCTGCAAAACAGACATCCCATTGCTATTTACAGATGGTAACTCGTTTCTTTGTTCTGTTAAAAGACTAAATTGAGTTGATGTAAAATCATGGATAATATTATTAAATTGCTGGTCTGTGTCGCTTAATCCAAATTTATAATTAATTCGTTCTAAACTTGGGGATGTTCTTGTCGTATACAAGACAAGATTCGCATCAACCGAACTGGCATTAAATCCAACAATAGCACCATTATAATTTTCATCGGCAATCAACGCCAAACCATGAAAATAATTTTTAAATAGTTCATTTTCGGTCAACGTTTCCGAATCATCTTTTAACATTTCAAACAATTCCAAACCAATTTCATCACTTATTTTGATAGCGAGTGTATCAACCGTTCCGTTTGGGACCGGAGTATAAATAATAGAACCGATCGGGGCAGGATTATAATTAAATTGAGTATTACTGGTAATAATCTCATCCTCATCGAGTTTGATATTTTCAGTTAATTGATGAACAGAAATTTTTTGATATTGGGTTGTATCACCAAATGAATACCCATTATAGGTTATAACCAAATTCAATGAATCATAGGTGTCATCATTATAAATATCATCAACACTGGGTATTCCCAGTTCAAAATAACTATGGCTTGTTATTCTACCCACAACATCATCACGATAATTTCCGATTAAAATTTCTGAGGTGCCGGATGTTTCAACATCATCAAAAATTATTGTAGAAAGATTTACTGAAAATGTGTCTATTAAAGCCAGGTCTGACTGAGTTTCAACAAATTCTTCGCCAAGTGTAATATCTGTAGGATTTTGATCACAAGCTTTTAGAAACAGACCGGATATAAATAAAAACAATATAATTAATTTGTTATAGTTATTTCCCGGTGCAGTACTGTTATAGGCCATATTTCTCTCATGTTAAATGCTTTAAATTCATCGAGAATTTATACTTTTATTGTGCATTAATCGTGTTGAGTAAAATGTTATCTACGATTAAGGACCGACAATAGATGTTTTATCAAGGTCTTTTTGTTCGTCATATGGCTTAAATCCCCACAAATCATCAAAATAGTAACTAGAGTTTCTTCCAGTTGTAACGTATCCCAAATCTCCTATTGCAAAGCCTAAAGCCTCGATCCGTGCCGTAGCCTCTACAGATGTTTTTTGGTACCATAAATCTGTTGACGGGACATATTCCCATACAACTGCTCCTGTTGTTCCGGCACCGCCTGTAGCGACGTATCCTCTTCCGTTTACAGAAAAGGCAACCTTATTTATGCCTACAATTCCCGAATAATCGTCATCATAGTCATCATCAGAAGCATTTGAAATCGGGCGTTTTTTAGTCCATTCATTTGTAGAAGGATCAAAAACCCAAAAGTCATTTTCATAGACACCATTGTTTATGCCGGTACAAACATAGGCTTTGCGATCAATGACAAATGCAACAGCGTCTCGACGTTTTCCTCCTCCTAGGCTGATAATTTGTGTCCATTCACCAGAGGTAGGGTCATACTCCCAAAAGTCCTTTAAAAAATTACCGTCATCTCCGGTACCAACATAGCCTTTATCATCAATAGAAAAAGCAACAGCCCCATATCTGGCAGTTCCTCCAAAATCGGCAATTCTTTTCCAGGTGTTTGAATCGGGATCAAATTCATAAAAATCATTCAGCCGTTCAGCGCCATCATAACCGGTACCAATATATCCTTTACCGGCCGCTCCAAAACCAACCGCACCGTTCCTGGCCACTCCGGGAAAATCCTCTTTTTGTGTCCAATTATTGAGTTCAGAATCATATTCCCAAAAATCAGTAAGCCGGTCATCACCATCAAAACCGGTGCCGACATAGGCTTTTGTACCAATTGTAAAAACAACAGCATCCGACCGGGGCACACCCTCAAAATCTGACAACTCTATCCAGTTACCAACAAGGTCATCATCATCATTGTCACCATCTGAACATCCTGCTATCATAATAAAGATAAGAGAAAAGGCTGCCAGGGTTTTAAGGATTCTTGCAAATCCCTGTTTTGTCGTTTGCATGAAAAAGTTTTTTTGGGGTTGGGACACGGACAATTTAGTATTTCCCGGCATCATCCGGTCTTTATTTAACAGATCACCAGAGTCCATTTGAGAATAAAATTTGTTTGTAATAATTGCCATAATTTCCTCTCTTATTGTTAATCCTTGGTTGGAAAAAAGTTAACAGCATAGAAATAGATTATTTCTCTTAAAAAAAATAAAGACAATCCCTTTAGACATGTTTCATTTAGCTAAGGCATTGAATTATTAAACAGACCAAATTGATAAATCTTGCGTTTTTTTTAAGAATTTTATCTTTTTTTTAAATAAAAATCATAAATTTCAAGCAAGAAAAACCAACATAATATCTTAATGTAATTAAAATATTTTATCCAAATAATTGGTATGGCAGGCTAAGCCAAAACTGCGATCCGTCCATTTTCATTATAGTTTATAAAATAATCGATCCCATAACAGTATTTTGAATAGGACCGTTGCGTTAAATTAAACATTTGAATCAACTCTATAGCCCAGGCAGGTATTAACGTCTCTACTTTTATTTCCAGCAAAACAACCGAATCATAATTTTTACTGGTAACAGGATCATCATAATATATCATATCACTTTCATCATATTTTAAATCGCAGGAGCCTTTTAAGGAGCGACAGCACAAACGGCGGTCAAACGTAACACGGCCATAATCATCAAGTTCAGTTACATAAGGCTCACGAAAATAACGAACATGTAAAACCGGTTGAGCATTGTACCAATAAACCAGGTCATTAAAAGCATCTATCTGGTTTTTACAAACCGGTTCATAATTATTTGACTCTCGTTCTGTAAAAAGATTCGGCCACAAATCAACAGGAATACGGAAACGTTTTTTCCAGATAATGCTCGAGTTCCTGTATTTAATTTCAAGCCATATAAAATCAGATGCCTGATCACCATAAAATCGGGCACGGGGTTTATAGCGTGTTAATTTGCGAAATTTGGTATCATAATAAAATTTTAGATCAGGGGTATCAAAATAAAAATTATTAACAACATAACCGTTTAATCCCGGTGGCACATGTTTGTCCAAGCTGCAAATATTCTTAATATAATCGCGAATTTGCCAGGCAAGTTCTTCCGAAATCAGATATTTGAGCTCATATCTTTTTATATCATTCACATCATTGAGCATTTATACGTGTCCATTCATTATTTACATTGCCGTCATTTCCAATCCCAATTGCATAATACAAATCATATAATGCGTGACAAAGATTGCATTTTTTTTCACATAACAACTTTTTTGTTTTGATTACAGCCAATTCCATTTCCAAAATTTCATCAGGCATAATTGTTTCATGATTTTCAGTTTGTTCAAGTAACTTTTCAACATTTGATATTAATTCATCAGAACTTTTTTTGAAATTTTGCCAATCGGATAACAGTTCCTGGTAAATAATAAAAGCGGAATGCACATCATCTTTTATGGTTTCACGAATTGATTCATATTCACACTCTTTATTTTGTACAGATAAATTAGTTGCCTTAATATTTCCACGGTTCCAGTTAAAAAGCGGCAAACTCAGACCAATCCTGAATTCATTCCAGTTTTTATCATGTTTATCTTCAATGTGATAGGATGATTCAATAAATGTTGGCCAGGGAATTAATTTAAACTTTTCAAATTTGTTCTGCCGTTTAGCCAGTTCAATCCGCTGTTCAACAAGTTCCATCTCCGGCCGATAATTAAATGCTATTTCGATTAATTGGTTAACATCAGGCGTGTATTCCGGAATATTTTGAGGAGCAAGCATTGCGTTTTCCGGAATACCTGTTTGATTGGCTAATTTTCTCCGGGCCAGTCCCTGGTTATTTTTAACACACACAAAATCATTTTCTGATTCTGCTTCCCAAATTTTTGCCTTGATAGAATAGACAATGGTACGCTGTCCTAATTTTACCAGACTATCTATAATATCCAGTCTTTCTTTTTCTTTGTCCAATCTTTGTTTTTCAAGTTGGGCAATCGCGTCATACATCAAAACATTTGCATACTCTTTTCTAATCTTAAAAATGATTCGCTGCTGATGCCGGATCGTTTCAACTTTTTGTTCCCATAAACGTACCCGTGCATTTTGTTTTTCTTTACCCAATTCTCCGGGTCTGGGCAGCCGCCAGCGTAAACCAAGTTCCAATTCTTTATAATCATTTGACATATAACGATCAGATTCTTCACTCAATCTCAACTCAGGATTTTGGAACCAACCGCTTGATTTGACACGAAACTCTTCAACCTGGTCCCTGGTTGTTAGGCATTTTAACTGGCGGCTGTTTTGCTGAACCAGTTTAATGACTTGATCTTCTGTTATAATGTCCGGCCCATTGTTATTATTATCAGTAAAGTCCTTTTCAGAAATCCGGGCTATATTCAAAGTGCTATCCTGAGCTGTAAAACCCGCCGTATGAAAACCCATTACAGAAAACATACATAAAAAAAGTGTAATGTTAGGCATTCTTATACGGCTAATTAATCGATCCGGGGCAGAGCTCATAACTCCTCCCTGTTGATATAACAATATTCAGGACATTCTGCATCATTATCAAAAACAAGGATAAACCGGTCAGAACCATAAAGACATATCCCTTCCGGTTTCATACATGGAAAACTTGAAACCAGTTTGGCATCGAGCCGGCCATCTGTAAAACGATCGATTCTATATAAAGCTCCCATTTGATTTTGTTTATCCACGTTTGCAATAGTTGACAAAGCCCATAATTTACCGTCATTATCGAACAATAAATCAGAAATGCTTGCGTGGTTGCCATTGAACTGTTGCAATTGGACATAGCCAAAAACCGTCAACTGTCCCGGTTCCAGCTTTTCTTTTCCAAAAATACTATCCACATCATCCAGTTTCCAGATAATGGCTCCCTGGGGAGAGACCGGCTCTTTTAATCCAAAATATAATGCATTCTCATAAAAAGCCGCACCTTCAATATTTAAAACCGGTTTCCCATCCTCTTCAAGCTGATCAAGACCCAGGGCTTTTAATTGATCCTGAGAATAGGAACGTAAAAGCAAGGATAGAAACCGGACCCTGTCCTGAACGATATAGTTTTCGTTTTGTTTTTTTAATTTTAAAATAAATTCCCGGTTTGCCGGTCTTTTTCCCTTTTTACTAATATTTTGAGAAGATACAAGATAATAGTCGCCATTGCCGACAGGTGCAATTGCTTCCAAGTCATTTACGGTTCGGGTTCCAATTACAGAAACAGTTTCTTCATTGACCTGTCCCTTTTCATCCATGAGAAATAAACGTGCCGCATGGTCGTTCACGGAATCTTTAATACCCGTATCATCACTTACAATTAAAAAACTGTTCGTTTCGGGAATCCAACAAATTCCGGACGGTTCAAAACGAGACTCTTGTAACAGCGTTGCCGGCACCTGCATTTTCTCTAATTGCGGATTACGGTTAAAACAATCTTCATTTTCAATTTGTAAATTGCCGGCGTAAACATTCGCCGATTTACTATTCAGCCAGTTTTTCTTTTTCAGGTGAACAGTGACAACTTCTCCCGGAATTAAACTATGGTCCTTTGCCAATTCAACTCTAATTTTTCGTGCCCAAAAAATTTGCTGCCGGAAAGACACTCGTTCGGATGCCTGAGAAAAACCAGGATGAATAAAGGTTACGATACCTGTGGTATTAAACTCTTTGCCACGAGCAGAAAAAATATCAAACTTCATTCCCGGTGCGGGTTGTGAATTAAATTTTTCAGGAAGATAAACATCCAAAAACAATGGTTTTTGTTCCTCAACAGCTAAAACAGGGGCAAAAGCTTCAACTATATCTCCGGACCGCGCCAAAACTTTGGTAATATAGCCGTCACAGGGAGAAACAATCGTTCTCAAGTTAATCCGCTGTTCAATATTGAAAATGTCACGTTGTAATGATTCCGTATACTTAAAATGTTCCAATAATAGAGTTTTTGTTAAATGGTCAATATTGGCATCTTTAATAATTTGTTGCGATAGTCTTGTCTGTTCCAGACTATTGTCTTTTAACTTTAATTCTTTATTCAGCTCTTTTAAATAACTAACCAAAGCATCGCGTTGAATTATCAAATCCGCTAAATCCCGGCTATGGCCAAGACCTGCTTTTTCAGCATTTTCCAACCTGCTAATTTCATTATTCAATCCTTCGATTTCTGTATTTTTTGAATCAATGAGTGACAGGCGTTCAATTAATGCAGACATCTCGTTTTCTAACTGTAGCACCATTTTTTGTGCAATCAGTGAATATCGAATTCGTTGATAACTTTCCATGCTCTGAATATCGGACAGTTCCTTTTCAAGCCGGTCGAGATTTATTCTCAAATCCGCAATATTAAGCATGGCCAAAACCTGGCCTTTTTTAACACTCTCACCCACATCCGTAAGCATGCTTTGAATTGTTCCGGATTCCTGAGCGCCGATAACATGACAGCGTGATTCAACGATTCCGATACACTTTTTATCAATGTGCCAGTTTTGGTAAAGATATATTATACTTATAAAAACAATAATCCAAAGAACAGTAAATATGTTGAATTTGTTAGTTTGGGGCCATTTTTTAAACATGTTGAGACTCACTTAAACCTCCACCGTCGCTTCCTGATTTGTATAGGTAATTCCCCTGATTCCATCAACCGTTTCCAGTTTTTGAATCAACCGTTGATTGTCATTTGGCTGGGACAACTTGACCTGATAGGCAAAATCAACAATTTGTCCCTGTGCAACATTTCGCATGGTTACAAGCACAAAATTTTTGGTATAATTCTGCATAATATGTGAGATTTCTGATACGGCATGAGGTCCCGGTGGAATTTGAAACCGGACCAAACCATCATGTTTTCTACGGTTGCCAAATGGCGAAATGTAAAAAGCAAAAACGACCAGGCTATAAACGAATGTCCCGATAAAAGCCGTCATATAACTTTGCACACCACAGGCAACGCCAATTCCAAGTGAAATAAAAAGAAAAACCAAATCACGGGGATCACGAAGATTGGTTCGAAAACGAATGATAGCCAAAGAACCGACAATACCAATACCTCTGGCAATATTATCTCCAATAGCTATCATAAGCAGGCACGAAACAATACTGCCCAGAACCATACTTTGCACCAGTCCGCGGGAATAGGACAATCCCTGAAAAGTTCGCTCATAGATCATGGCAATAACACTGGAGAGGATAAACGCAAGCAAAAAGGACAACAGAGCCACTTGCCACTCAATCTGTTCAAAACCATAGTTTAAAAGGGTTTGCATAAAATTCCTTTTTTTTGTTTTATAACCAAAAATTCATTTTCAGTTAATAAATTCTTAACATTGATTTAGTATATTTATTATGTAAAATGTTCTAGTATATAGTCACAAAACGCTTATAATTAATTTTTGCGATAATTCGTCGTAATTCGAAAATAAAATAACATACTATATTTAAATTTTTGTCACGACACTCGAAATGGTAAAACTGCCATATTTGGTTCCGGGGGTATAGGTGCCGTTCTCATAAAGCCCGTTGTTAACAGTACCGGTAGAACTTCCACCATAATAAATATTGTATGTAGAACCTGATTTGAGTTTAGATGAAGAAAAAGCCAGTGATCGGAAAGTTTTTAAAGGTGAAAAGGTTAAAATCTCCTCACCGCTGCTGGATTGTACATTTATTAACGTACCAGCCTTGAAAGTTGAGCTGAAATTTATTAAAACAGAATATTGTGTGGAGGCTGTACCAGGTGCCTGGGCCATACCTGCGCTTCCGGCTGCGATAAACAATCCGTCAGTTATTTTAAAAGCCCTGTCATAATCTATAGCGCCATTGGCATTAGACGTAGGACCATTAACAATAACCTCTCCACCAGTCATTAAAATTGATCCGTTTATATCAAAACCATCCCCCACTGCATTTGTCACAATATATCCGCCATTAATGTAAAGATAATAATTACCACTGCCGGTACTACCACCTCCCGGACCACCCCATCCACCTTCAGAGCCGCCACCACCGGCAGCATTAATTCCATCATCACTTGATGTCACAAAAATATTACCGCCATTGAGTGATATTGCTATGCGGCTTTCAATGCCCTCATAGGATTTTTGGATATTAACATCTCCCCCATTAACCCCTAAATAAGAATCCGCATGTAAACCGTCATCACCGGAAGAGATGGTAATATCACCTCCGTTTATGACAAGGTTTCCATTTGAATGCACGGCATCATCACTCGAATTAATAGTCAGCTCGCCATTGTCAATAATCAAACTGGTACCGGCCTTGATTCCTTTGGTAGAGACGGATCCCGAAGAATAACCACTGCTGCCCTTTCCGGACGTCAGATCAAACGTACCATGAGAGATCAAAACATCTGATTGACCGGAAATAGCATCCGCACCGGAATTTATATCAAAATTACCGTTCTCAATGTAAACATATCCTTTTGCGCTGTCCGCATCATTATCTGATTTTAATCCATCCCCGGAACAATTTATAGAAATATCCCCATCCTTAACGACCAGATAATCCTTTCCTCTTATTCCATCGTCAACAGCATCTATCTCAATATTACCGCCGGCAATAACAATACCATCTTTACAGGAAATTCCATCATTAAAATTAGCATCGATGACCAATTTTCCGTTCCCATATATCGAAAGATCATCTTTACTAAATATTGTTGCATTCGGCTCTTCTTCTGCGGTATCTTCATAAACATAAGAAGCTTTGTCGGTAACCTTATTTTCGGTATTATCATTAAGAACAATTACAGTCTTTTTTGAATTTTTGATATAAAACGGTGCGCTTGTGGAATTGGTTATGTCTATTCCGTTTAAAACAAGCCTTACAATATTATTATCATCCGAATCGACTACGATTTGTCCGTCTGAAAGAGTTCCATTTAGGCTATAGGTGCCGCCGGTCGTAATTGTTAATTTACTTCCGTTAATTGTTGTACCGCTGCCATTAACAACAATTCCATTATCATTTAATACGATATTTATAACTTGAGAGTTGTTCCAGGTATAATCGCTTGACTCTTCATGATTATCACAGTTATTTGCAAGAACATCATCAACAGTAAAAGTATAATCATCCCTGTTATCCGCAGCGACATCCCCGGAACTGTTCTGATTATCTGAAGATAACAGTTCATCCCCGTTATCACATGCTAAAAATGCTGATAATGCAAAAACGCATGTACATAAAATAAAAATTTTTGCTTTTTTCATTTTTCCTCCTGTCAAGAAAAACTCACCTGGAAGGTTCTTGTGGATATTCACCAGACTATTGAATCTTGTTCTATAATTTATTATAAACTTTAGCCGGCTATTTTAGATTCGAGATTTAAGAAAACAATAGTTTTTATAGCCTTTTAACAAAACGAAATTAAAAATCTTGCGATTTTTTAACGATTAGTTGATTTTTTTTCATGCAAACCACAAAGGCAAAAATAATAATGTTATAATGAGCAGACAGCGTTATACTTGTTCAGACCAGTCAATACGTTGATATTTTTATTGCACAATGAAAAGATATTTTGTATAATCGTTCAACAAAATTCAATAATCATACAAATACAGTATCAAATGACTATTACTTAACTATTCTCTAACTGATATACATAGGGATTAAAAAATCTTTTCAAAAAAAATAATATGGCAAATAAAGATACCAAAATAATATCTGCGGGAAATTTTTCCTCATGGCTGGAACAAACAGAGGAAACCTTGCTATTAAATAAAACTGCTAAAGTGCCCTGTGGTGATTGCCGGGCCTGCTGTACCTCATCCTATTTCATCCATATAAAACCCGATGAAAAAAACACACTTGCAACAATTCCCAAAGAACTTTTATTCAAAGCGCCGGGTCTCCCAAAAGGACATGTATTAATGGGATATGATGAAAAAGGTCATTGCCCCATGTTTATTAACAACAACTGTTCAATATATGAAAACCGCCCGCAAACCTGCCGCAACTATGATTGTCGTATTTTCGCCGCAACCGGCTTATCTGAAGATGAAAAGAAACCTTTAATTAGAGAACAGGCGAATCGATGGCAGTTTTCTTTATCATCAGAGCAAGACCCAAAAAATATAACAGCCGTTAAAATGGCAGCAGAATTTTTAAATAAACATCCTGAACTATTTCCGGAAGGATTCATTCCCATAAATTCAACACAGCAGGCAGTACTTGCCATCAAAGTTTATAAAGTATTTCTTGAACAGCCCGAAAATTTTATAACAAAAGCGACTCATGATCAGTTACAAAAAATTTCCAAGATGATCATTTCAACTTTGGAACAATTTGATCAGGAGATACATCAAAAATAAAATTAGAAGCATCAAGAATAATTACTCGGGGATTGATAAAGAAAAATTCAAATTCAATATGACACAATGCTGTAATTTTTTTAAATAACCCTTGCACAACATTGGTTTATTTTGTATAATTATTATTCTCTTAACAGATTATTGTTTATAGAGTTATATCGGCAATTCCAATTAAAAAACAATCCCTGACGGACATTGGAAAAATTATAATTCTACAATAACCTGCTCCAGGAAAAAATTTTTTATATTATATAATTCGTATATTATGATAAATTCAAGATTAAAATTGTTTTACAAAAGACTGCAAAAGAATTTTAATGGCCCTATTGTAATCTCTACAATATATTTTACTTTTGGATTTTGTTGGATATTTTTTTCTGACCGCATTCTAAATCGATTAAGCCAATCACATGATTTTTATGTAAAATTTCAAACATATAAAGGATGGATTTATGTACTGATAACAACAGGTCTTATTTATACTCTGTTAAAAATATATTCAAATTACAAAGAAAAATCGATTCTGTTATTAAAAGAGCATAAAAAAATAATTTCGGAAAACCTTGAAGAAAAAGAAGCCTTAATAAAAGAAATATATCATCGAGTAAAAAACAACCTGCAGATAATGATTAGCTTTTTGAGGCTAAAAAAAACTTATCACAAAGAAAAACATCTTGAGAGGGCTCTTGATGAAATAATCAATATGATATTTTCTATCGCTTTGATTCATGAAAGGCTATATAAAACAGAATCGTTTTCCGAGGTGAATTTCAACTCATATATTAAAGACATTGTGCAGCATTTGGTTTCATCCCACGAGATGGCAAAAACAATAAAAATCAATTTTGATCTGGAAAATATTGTAATACCTATTGACAAAGCCATCCCATGCGGGATTATGATAAACGAAATAATTACAAATTCTTTAAAATATGCTTTTCCTGATGGAAAAACCGGAAAAATAGATATAACTTTCAAAACAACGTCTTTAGGAAAATACAAACTGATAATTCGAGATGATGGAATTGGATTTTCAATAAAAAAAGAAAAAATAAAAGAAAATTCACTCGGATTGACGTTGATTGAAATCTTGTCAAATCAACTTGAAGCAGATATCAAAACAGTCTCTGATAAAAAAGGCACTCAATACACGATTATTTTTTAGTATTGAAAAAGACACCTTTTTCAAACTTGTTCTACACCTTAAAATATATAAACTCTAATCTTTATTTAAGGGCAATTTCATGAGTGACGAAAAACAGATTACTCCCGAATCCATTATCCCTAATGTTGAAAACCAATCCTATGATACATTTGAAGATTTTTATAAAAGTATTCCATACGAAGGTTCGTTGGGGATTTTGGCATTAGGTGCGGCAGGATTACTGGCTTGGCGAAAAAAACGCGCTGAGATAGATGAGAAAAAAGCAAACAGTGAGGAGAACAGTAATGGGTAAAAGATTGGCAAAAAAAGTCCTGCTTATAGGCTGGGATGCCGCTGACTGGAAAATTATTAACCCATTATTGGATAACGGTCAAAAGCCTGCATTGGAAAGCTTGATCAATCATGGTGTAATGGGAAACCTGGCGACGCTGGACCCTCCCATGTCCCCCATGTTGTGGACATCCATTGCCACGGGCATGCATGCCGATAAACACGGTATCATAAACTTTACGGAACCGGCTCCACAATCTGCCGGTATCCGCCCGGTTATGGCCTCTTCCCGAAAAGTTAAGGCTCTATGGAATATATTGACTCAATAAAATTTCAAGACAAACGTTATAGGATGGTGGCCCAGTCATCCGGCTGAACCTATAAACGGTATTTGTATATCCAATTTTTACCAACGTGCGAACGCACCAATCGATAAACCCTGGCCCATGTCAGTTGGAACGGTGCACCCGAAAAGTAAACAAAAAATATTCCAAAGACTGCGTGTGCATCCTCAGGAACTAACCCAGGCGCATATTCTTCCTTTCGTTCCGGATGCTGCAAAAATAGACCAGGATAAAGACAAAAGACTTGAATCGCTTGTAAAAATTATTGCCGATTGCTCCAGCATTCAGGCTGCAGCTACCTGGATATTGGAAAATGAAGAATGGGATTTCCTGGCGGTTTATTTCGATGCCATTGACCATTTTTGCCATGCTTTTATGAACTTTCACCCGCCGCGTATGCCGCATATACCGGAAGATATGTTCGACCTCTATAAAGGAGTTGTAACAGGAGGTTATTTATACCACGATATGATGTTGAGTCGTTTGCTGCAATTGGCAGGTGAAGATGTTACCGTCATACTCGTCTCCGATCATGGTTTTCATTCAGACCACCTCCGTCCTGCCTCCATTCCCAAAGAACCGGCCGGTCCGGCATGGCAGCATCGTTCTTACGGCATTGTATGTATGAAAGGCCCTAATATTCTGCAGGACGAACGTATTTACGGCGCTAATCTGCTGGATATTGCCCCAACAGTCCTGACACTTTATGGTCTGCCTATTGGAGCTGATATGGACGGTAAACCTTTGGTCTAGGCCTTTGATAAACAGATCGAACCTGAATATATACCTTCCTGGGAAGATGTAGAAGGTGAATGCGGTTTGCTTCCACAAGACGTTCAACAGGACCCTTATGCCGAACAGGAAGCTATGGAGCAATTGATAGCCCTGGGTTATGTCGAAAAACCTGATGAAGACCATCAGAAAGCAATCGATCAGACATTGAATGAATCTCAATTTTACCTGGCCCGGGCTTTTATAAATAAAAATATGTACTCGAATGCCCTGCCCATCCTTGAAAAACTATATACGGAACATTCCGATCAAACCCGTTATGCTTTTCAATTAGCCAAATGCAGCCAGGCATTAGGTGATCACAAAAAAGCCCGGAATATTGTTGAAAAAGTAATAGAAACCCATGAAAAATATCATCCTCAATTTGATCTGTTACAGGGTTCACTGTCGCTCGCAGAAAAAGATTATAACAAAGCTCTAACCTTTTTATTAAAAGCAGAAAAAGCTGATCCACGATTACCGGTATTACATCAGCAAATTGGACAAACCTATTTGAAAATGGGACGTGTAAAGGATGCGGAACGCGCCTTTACAAAAGCATTGGAAATTGATCCGGACAGCCATATCGCCCATGATGGCATGGCAATGGTACATCTGCGACAACGTAAAAACGAAGAAGCTGCTTCTTATGCCTTAAACGCCATCGGTTTAATCTATCATAATCCCATTGCTCATTACCATCTGGGAATTGCTTTATCGCGATTGGGTATGTATGAACGCGCTGCAGAAGCTTTTAAAGTATGCGCTGTAATTGTGCCGGGATTTAAAGCGGTGCACCGCATGTTGAAATATTTATACCAGAATAAACTATTTAACAGTGAAGAAGCCATCAAACATCAGATAATATTGGAAGAAATTTACGCCAAAGAAATCGGGAGGCTTTTATGATAACCATTGTATCCGGTCTTCCGCGTTCAGGGACCTCTTTAATGATGCAGATGCTGGAAAAATGCGGTTTGCCCATATTAACAGATAATATCCGCCAGGCAGATGAAAACAACACACGAGGCTATTACGAATACGAAAAAGTAAAAAAACTGCGTCAGGACAACACATGGTTGCAGGAGGCGGATGGAAAGGCTGTTAAAATTATTACTCAACTCTTGCCTTATGTCGATAAAGAAAAAGAGTATTCTGTTCTTTATATGGTACGTCCTCTGGAACAAATTATCAACTCTCAGCGAGAAATGTTAAAAAACCTGGATCAAACAGGTGCTAATCTTTCCTCAGATGATTTGGCAAAGGCCTATTCGGCTCAAACAAACCGGGTGCAAAATTGGCTGATTGCTAATAAAGTACGGTGTCTATTTCTTTTTTACCCGGAAGTTCTAAGCCAGCCACTGGAAAAAGCACAGGAAATTGAAAATTTTCTAAAAATCAAATTAAACATAGAAAACATGGCTTCTGCTATTGATACCACGATGTGGCGGCAAAAACAGTGAAATTTTCAAAATACTTCTTGACATATCTACTAATTTATTGTACAATAAACTAAAGGCAATAAAAGTCTTATTCAAGTGGAACTCTTCTTCTTAAACGCTTATTCTCCAATTCTTAATAACATTATTGTCGGCTTATTCTCATTACCACCTTGTTTTACTATTTAATTTTTAAAAAAATTTATTTAATGGAGGGTACTGATGAATGTTGATACGCGAGACACGTTAAAGCAACGTTTGGATTCTTAATCCAAAGTTGCCCGTATAAGTAAATTCGACAAACGATTATTAATTCCAGTGGCTGCTGGTGCAGCACTTTTACCCATTCAACCGGCCTTAGGTGCTGTCGTTGTTTATAATAATGGCGGTAGTATTGTTCTATCTACAGGAACAAATGTGGAGCCCATCAGTTTAGGAGGAACTGAAAGATTTCAAATTTATTTCTTTCCCAGCGTAATGGCCTATTTTCATGTTAGCAATCCTAACATAGCCACCTGTGGCTGGCTTGGTACAGACAGTCAGGTTAATGCCCTCAATTTAAATGCTTATATCGGTCCGGGTGGTGGTTTTCGTTTAAACGACAATTGGGGTCCCCTAGCCCCCCAATTCCAGGGTGCCGGTACAAAATATGCCGGTTTTAAATTTAATCTGGGTGCCAATACTCACTACGGTTGGATAAAACTGACCATGGCAGGCGACTATTCAAGTCTTATAATCAACGAATGGGCCTATGATGATATCCCGGATCAGGGAATCAATGCCGGTTCTGATCAATCCTTACCTGTCGAACTGAGTTCCTTTACAGCCTCGCAAGCCAAGGGCGCCATCAATATTTCCTGGACCACTGAAAGCGAAACAGATAACCTGGGCTTTATTCTGGAACGCCAATTAAAAGGTGAAACAAACTGGGCCACAATCGCCAGTTATAAAACCCATACACAATTGGCTGGTCAGGGAAATAAAACATCCCAAACTAAATACAACTTTGCCGATAAAAAACGTCCAATCCGGAAACACCTATTTATACCGCCTTACAGATATCGATATCAACGGAAATGTCTCATCCAGACATGTGATAACTGTAAATACCACAGATATTGTTTTACCGGATAAAACAGAATTACTGTCTGCCTACCCCAATCCCTTTAATCCGGGAACATCTATTGAATACCGCCTTGAGGCCGATTCTGATGTAACATTGAGCGTTATCGACATTACAGGACGTACTGTTCAAACCCTGGTAACCGAAAACCAAAGTGCCGGCAGTTACACCTCTTCATGGGACGGTCTGGACAATGCCGGACAACCCACTCCCAGTGGGTTATATATACTGGTACTCAAAGCAGGAAATAATATCACAACACAAAAGGTCACACGAATACGATAAAAAGTTGATACATCTCAAGATATAAAGCCCGTGTTTTTCACGGGCTTTTTTTTATTATGAGTTTTAATTATTCAAAAACATCGCCTTTTAGCTTTTTACTTGTGTATAAATTTATTTATTATTACAATATCCTACCTTTCTTTTATATTCCTTTACATAAAATAAAAAGATAAATACTTTTTTATAAAGCAAACACTAATAAAAACTAAAATATAGGAGTTTATTTATGGCTAGATTATCTTATCGGTTATGGGTGCTGTTTTTAGGATTTTTTTTAATAACCGGCCCTTTACTAACCGCTAAAGAAAACAATGCCTATCTGGTAAAAAAGGAAAATCAGGCTGTTAAACAATGGACCAGCAGGTATTTGATCGATAAACCGGAACCCTTGTTTTCATTTATCTATAACGATAACCAATCCGCCTCTTTTTTAAAGGATTGGGATATCAGTATTGAGAAAAAGAAAACGGACAATGATAAAACTGACTATGTACTAACCTGGAAAGACCCGGAAACCAAACTTGTCATTAGGTGTGTCGCTACGGTTTTTAACAATTTTCCAGCGGTTGAATGGATTTTGGAATTTGAAAACTCGGGTGCAAACGATACTCCTATTTTACAAAACATTCAGGCTGCTGATGTACATCTTTTTGAATCAAACAAAGGACAATATATTTTACACCATACGCGCGGCAGTAACCACGGGATAAATGATTTTGAACCGTTAAAGAATGAAATCGGCCCGAATTCCGAAATTACACTTGCGCCCAAAGGTGGACGTTCCTCGGATCAAAGCTCGTTTCCTTTTTTCAACATTCAGGCCGGAGAAATGGGCGCTATGGCAGCCATTGGCTGGAGCGGACAATGGCAGGCCCTGTTAAAACGAAATGACAGCGGCGGTATTAACTTTCAGGCCGGACTGGAAAAAACACACCTGAAATTGTATCCGGGAGAAAAAATTCGCACACCCCGTATTCTCCTGCTGTTTTGGCAGGGAGATGACAGAATGCGCGGTCATAATTTACTGCGCCGGTTTGTGCTGGCCCATCATACTCCCCGAATTAACGGAAAACCATATACAGGACCACTCGCCTGCAACGGCGGTGCCTTTATGTTTGAAGAATTTACAATGGCTACTGAACATAACATGATCGCACTGGCGGAACGATACCAGCAATTCGGATTACAAGCCGAATACTGGTGGATTGATGCCGGTTGGTACGGCAGTATGGATTTTAACAACGGTACCTGGCACCAAAACGTGGGAAACTGGTATATTCGTAAAGAACATTTCCCAAACGGGCTGAAACCGGTTGCCGATGCGGTTAAAAAAATGGGATTGAAATTCCTGCTCTGGTTTGAACCGGAACGTGTTTACCAGGGCACATTGGTTGATCGTGAACACCCGGAATGGATCATTAAAAGGAAACCGGATGATAAAAACGGTATTTTTAACCTGGGAATACCCGAGGCCCGAAAATGGATGACAAACCTTATTTCAGACCTGATTAAGGAGAACGGTGTTGACCTATATCGTCAGGACTTTAATATTCGTCCTCTTGATTACTGGCGGTCTCTGGACACACCCGACCGTCAGGGAATGACCGAAATTCGGCACATTGAGGGACTGTATGCTTTTTGGGATGAATTAGTGCAGCGCCATCCGGGACTGATTATTGACAACTGTGCCAGCGGCGGCAGAAGACTGGATCTGGAAACAATCTCACGAAGCGTGGCATTGTGGCGTTCCGATTATAACTATACCGAACCAAACGGCCGCCAAAACCACACCTTTGGTCTGTCCTATTATTTTCCGCAGCACGGCACCGGAAGTATTGTAACCGATATTTATGTGGCCCGCAGTAGTTACTCCGGTTCAATGGTGACCGGCTGGAACCTGTATGATAATGATTTCCCCAAAGAAAAGGCCAAATATATTTATGACGAATACAAAAAAATCCGCCATCTTTTCCAGGGCGATTATTATCCATTGACGGATTATTCTACCGGATTTGACAATTGGCTGGCTTACCAGTTTCATCGTGACGATTTAAATGAAGGCATGGCGCTTGTTTTTCGCCGTCCCAAAAGTGATAAAATATCTCAGACAATTTGTTTTAAAGCGCTGGATGATGAAACACTTTATGAAATATGTTATGAAAACAACGGTGCAGTGTATACCCGGTATGGAAAGGAACTCAAAACCGGTGTTGATATACGCATACTCGATAAACCCGGTTCCGAGCTGATTACTTATAGAGCGGTTAAATAAATGAAATCAATTTGATTTTAAAAACTCTGATAAATTTTAACGATCAAGTAAAAACCAATAAAAATACTTGAATAATTAAAATATTTTGCTCACATTACATAAACACTTGCCAGTTCGCACTTGAAGAGTCACATCTTGTTAGAAACAAGACGAATTCAACATCGAATATTGGTGATCTTTTTTATTATTATCATAGGAGTCTAAATTGGATATCTATGTAGGCAATCTTCCAAAAACCACTAACGAAGAAACTGTTCGTAAACTTTTTGAAGAATACGGACAAGTTACTGAAGTTAAATTGATTAAAGACCAATATTCTGACGAACTGCGTGGTTTTGGATTTGTTTCAATGCCTTCTCAGGAAGAGGCAAAAGATGCAATTGAAAAAGTCAATGGAGTCGAAATGGAAGGACGAACAATAACTGTTAACGAAGCTCGTCCGAAAAAAGGACGCCCGGGTGGCGGTGGTGGCGGCGGCGGAAGAGGTCCGAGAAGAGGCGGATCTCAGGGTCCGCGTTCACGATCATGGTAATATTTAACATTATAATAAAGCCTCATATTTAAAAATATGAGGCTTTTTCTTTATCATCAAAAAATATTCAATCAATTAACTGTTAATCTTGCAGTTTGCAGGCATCCTGATTTACATATCCCTGTTTCCCGCCCAACAATTCAATGAGAAACCAGTCTCCTGTTCTATCCAGCACGATAAATGTCAATCCACCGGGAACCCGCTGTATAACAGCACTTTGAACGGTTGGTTTCAGATGAATATTGATCATATCATTACGGTTTCCGTTTGTTCTGATCTTTTTAGCAAGAGCACGTTTAGCTGCCGCCTGACTGGTGTTAAAGTCATGTTCCTTAATTTCAATTCCCATATTAGCCAGGGCCGTTGCAAATTCTACGTTTTTATCCATTCTTTTCAGTGCATCTTTATAACGGCCGTCATCATTCAGTTGATAGGCCATTTGGTACAGTTCATGGGCTTTTGTAAAGTTACCCACAACTTCCTGTAAAACACCAAGATTATATGTCACTTCCGGGTTGTATGGATTTTATCATATACTGCTTTATAAATTGTATAGGCCTTATCCACATGCAAATCTTCAGCCTCTTCAGCCGCTTTGTCGCCAATATCTTTGAATTTGTCCATTTCAATCTTTTTAAATTCAAAAGAAACGAGTTCAAAGTATGGGGCAAAATAATTGGCTATAGTTTCACTGTTTTTCTTTAAACATTCATCAATCATTTCATCTGCCGAAGGAATCGTTTCCCCAGCTATCATTACAGGATGATTTTGCCAATTTTTCAGAAGCCTCGGTGCTTCCCAAAATTTTTCCGGTCTCTGTGCTGATAATGCGGGTACGAACTTTGACGACAATTTCCCGTTTTTGACATGCTACCTGTTCTTTAACTTCTTTACCGTCTTTCTTTTTCGTGCGGGTCTCTTTGTAATCGGTATCTTTTTGAGTAATACTCAAATTACCGGTAACAAATGCCTGAACCCCAAGCATAATACCGAGTTGTGCAACCTGGTCCTGATTAACAATGCCGGACATGCCCAGTTTTTGTTCTTCAAGTAATCGTTCAAGTTGAGCTCTTTCAACAATTTCATAAACATTGGTAAATGCACCGTCCTGTAACGTTTTCCCTTCACGTCCGCTTCCCATACCCAAAAAACCGGTTTGCACTTTTTCGATACCGCGATCACTTTCAATTAATTTGCCGATTAAATAATCTGTAAAGTTTTTTCCATGCTGCACGGTGCTGGGATTGGATTTATCACCAAAAATAACATCGGAAATAATTTTAATGGCCAAATCTTCACGATCTAAATTGTTACCCTCTTCCTCTTTGGAGCCGGTTTCAGTAAAATCCAGTACGGCAATACGTTTGACACCTTCCAGTGTTTGTTCGGGTGGATGCAAAACAAAAGTTTTGATTTTTTTATACGCAAAAGATGAAACAGGTAAAAGCATAAGCACAATAAATAAAACACTGAAATACTTTGTCGATTTTAACTTCATTATTACCTCCGATAAGTTATATTATATTAATCTAATTCAAGAACAACTTTGCCGCAATCACCGGACTTCATTACCTGAAATCCATTTTCAAAATCATCAAATTTAAATTTATGCGTTAAAACAGGTGAAATATCCAATCCACTTTGTATCATGGTTTGCATTTTATACCATGTTTCAAAAATTTCACGGCCATAAATGCCCTTAATAAAAAGTCCTTTAAAAATGATTTGGTCCCAGTCAATTTGGGTCATACTTGGTAAAATACCCAGCAAGGCAATTCTGCCGCCGTGATACATATTTTCAAGCATGGATTCAAAAGCAGCCGGGTTTCCGCTCATTTCCAGCCCAATATCAAAACCAATCATGTTTAGCTCTTTGATGCCTTCTTTAATACCGGTTTTAGCTACATTAATGGCCTTGGTGGCGCCCATTTTTCGGGCCAAATCCAGACGGTATTCGTTAACATCGGTTATAACGATATTCCGCGCACCCACATGTTTTGCAATGCCGACAGCCATAACGCCAATTGGTCCGGCACCTGTTATCAGCACATCTTCGCCAACCATATTAAAAGATAATGCAGCATGGGTGGCATTTCCAAAGGGATCAAAAAAAGCGACAATATCATCGGGAATGCTATCGTCAATATGCCAGGCATTAGAAGCCGGAAGGCATAAATATTCAGCAAAACAACCGTTTCTGTTTACACCAATACCAATGGTATTTGTACACAGGTGTCTCCTGCCCGCGCGACAGCTTCTGCAAATACCGCAGACAATGTGGCCTTCTCCGGATATACGTTCACCGATCTCATATCCGCTGACATTTACTCCTTTGGCCACAACTTCGCCCACAAACTCGTGCCCGATTGTCATCGGAGTTTTTATAGTACGTTGGGCCCACTCGTCCCAGTTATATATATGTAAATCAGTGCCGCAAATTGCCGTTTTTTTAATCTTCACCAACAGATCATTATTACCATATTCGGGAATAGGGACTTGTTCCATCCATAATCCGGGTTTGTCATATTTTTTTTACTAATGCTTTCATGGTTTCCATTACGTTGCTCCTTTATATTAAAAGCATTCGGGAAAAAGGTTATTTCAGGGATTAATGATAATTTTAAAACAGGATTCTCGGATTAATCCTCATTTTTTGAAAATTCATATTGTATGGGTGACTGTGTATAAACTTTAACACTTAATGTCGTATCGTTAAAAAATGGGTACCACATGTTTTCCGGATACAAAATGTATTTTACATTTTCGTTCGTGCTCAGGTCATCCTGTCCTTGTACCATATTGGGTAAAACAGATAGCTCTTTTATACACCCCTTGTAACGTATTTCAATTTTTGGTGGACTAAGAGATTTTGGCAAATAAACAATATAACGATCCGCCTGAGAGTTATCAATCGTATCGACCAGAATTTTTTTAAATTTAAAAGCCTGATACCCTACCCCAATAAATTCAACAACCAGATCTTTATTAATTAAAAAAGAGATAGAATCCGTCTTTTTTTTATAGTCCAACTGAACAGTGTCAATTGCTGCCAGGTATTTATCAACAGGATCAAAAAACAGCTTTATTGAATGGGAAGTAATATCGATCTTTTCACTCATTTCAGAGTTTTTACAAAATGGTGAGGTGAAAAGAACGGCAATAAAAATTATGGAATAAACAAAATAATTCCGCATCAAATCTCCTAATTCAATTCGTGAATAATATAACGAATCAACAAAATTTAGTCAAGTAAAAGTCGGCTATAAAATTAAGATGACAATTTTCACAATAATTAATTATTGCATTATATATTAAAAGTTATTAAATTTGCACACCAAACAATGTTTGACGCACCAAACTTTGGAGTTTATATGATTTCTTCACATGACACAACAACTGAAGAATATATTGAAGTCATTCACGCTTTAGAAAAAGAAAATAAAGTGGCAAGAGTTAAAGACATTGCCGACCGGCGTGGTGTTACCAGATCAAGTGTTTCACTGGTTATGAACCAGTTGGTTAAAAAAGAACTTGTTTCCCATGAACAATACGGCCACGTTACCCTGACAACCCTGGGACGTCAATTAGCTAAAGATTTGGAAAAAACACATCGTATTATTAAGGATTGGCTTGTAAATATTCTCGATGTTGAGCCTGAAAAAGCGGAACAGGAAGCTTGTAAACTGGAACATATTATTAGTCGTGAATCATTAAATTCAATGGCAAATTTTTTAAATTTTATAAAAAAATGTCCACATAACTGGCAAATAATATTTACTCATTTTAAAAACTGTGGGCAATATGGTAACGGTGTATTAGGATGTAATGATTGTCTTAATAAGCACCATCCTAGCTTTAAGGACAGGCAAGTTGATGAACATTTCACTGGATAAAATAAAACCCGAAACCGCTGTCACTGTATTACAAATCGACGGTGGTTGGGGCGTAAGGCATAGACTGAATCAATTGGGGATTCACATTGGTGATAAAGTATATGTAAAACGTGGCGGACCCTTGGGTGGGCCTATTTTAATAATCGTTCATAACATTCACATCGCCCTCGGTCGCGGTATGGCGCATCATATTCATGTTTTACAGGACGGAGTTTAAAAATTGGCTCATTCACCAGAATCACAGCATTTACGAATTGCGTTAATCGGACAGCCCAACTGTGGTAAAAGTACAATTTTTAATCATGTTGCCGGATACCGTTCTATTGCTACAAATTTTCCCGGTGCCACGGTTACTTTTACGGAAAGCCACGTAAACATTAAAGGGAAAACCTTTGACCTTGTCGACCTGCCCGGAATTTATTCATTAATAGCATTTGACCAGGCAGCAGAAGAAAGCAAAAAATACCTGTTGGATAAAAAAGTTGATGTCATCATCAACATTGTTGACTCTTCAATTCTTAGCCGAAGTCTTGAACTGACAATAGAACTTTTAGAAACCGACATTCCAATGATTTTGTGCCTGAACATGATGGATGAAGCCCAGCGCAAAGGTATATCCATTGATGAGGATATTTTAAGCCAAACATTAGGCATTCCGATTGTAAAAACGATCGGACAAAAAGGAACCGGTATTGAAGAACTTTTTGATAAAGCTTTGACATTGTCAAAAAAGAAAAATATTACCACCGGTGATTTAAATTTTAGTAAACATGTTGAACAGAGTATAGAAAAAATCAACCACATCATTTCGGAAAAGGCCCTGCAAACTTTTCCAAATATAAAAACAAGACTATGCTCCATCAAAATATTGGAAAAAGACCCTTATTTTGTCAACAGACTCTTTCCACCCCCGGACAGTAAAAATCCGGAAATTTTACAAATTGAAAATAAACTCGAATCAGATCATGGACAGCCCACTGACCAGATAATCTCCTCAGAACGCCATTCACTGGCCATGCATATTTTTGAAAAAGCAGCCGTCATTAAAAGGCCAAAAACATATTTTAAAGACAAAGTAGATGATGTTTTAATGCATCCCTTTTGGGGATATGTATTTATGGGAGTTTTTCTCTATGTCTTTTTTAATCTGGTTTTTTCCTTTGGTTCATATATTGAAAAACCCATAATCAGCAGTATTGATTATATTCTTGCGTATTTGCAAAACAATCTTTCCGGGCATCCGTTAATTCTTCAAATGGTCAGCGGCAGTGTTCAGGGAATTTTGGGCGGCACGGCCATTGTATTACCGTTTTTACTTCCGTTTTTAATCGGGCTTTCTATTATAGAAGATATCGGTTACCTGCCGAGAATAGCCTATCTGATGGATACATTTATGCACAAAATCGGTCTTCATGGAACAGCCGTTATTCCCGGTATGCTGGGATACGGATGCAGTGTGCCGGCCATTATGGCAACGCGGATTTTACCCAGTTCCCGGGACAGGTTCATAGCCTCGGTTGTATCCATACTTATCCCCTGTTCTGCAAGAATGACAATCATTATGGGACTTGTTGGATTTTATCTTGGCGGCACGGCAGCTTTGTTTATTTATGTGCTCAATATTGTTGTTATATCACTGGTCGGAACAATTCTTTCAAAATTACTTCCCGAAGATATTCCGGGGATGATCCTTGAAATGCCGGCCTATCAAATGCCGTCCATAAAAGTCATTTTTGCCAAAACATGGCTTCGAATTAAAGACTTTATTTATATTGCATGGCCATTATTGATTATCGGAAGTATAGTTTTAAGCCTGGCAGAATGGTACAATATTGATCAAATAATTAATTTAATATTTCGCCCCGTAACATTTGTGCTCGACCTTCCCAAAGCAACAGGCACAACACTGGTGTTCGGCATTTTACGTAAAGAACTTTCCATGCTCATGCTTTTTCAGGCACTTGACACCACAGATATTTCAACGGTTATGTCAAATATTCAAATTTTTACATTTACCCTTTTTACGGTATTTTATATTCCCTGTGTATCAACTCTGGGAATTTTAATCAAAGAAATCGGAACTAAAAAAACGATTTTTGCCACATTAATTACAATATTTGTTGCTATGGCGGTGGCTTTATCCGCCAGATTTATATATTTAATTTTACATATATAACTAAATATGGATATAAAAATGAAAACCAGAACGATATTATTAATTTTATTTTTGTATAACATATCAACGGCCATATCTTCTCAAACCTATCTAGCCGGACATGTATACGATAATGAAACAAAAAGACCGCTTGTTAACGCCAACATATCACTTTTTAACATCCAGAAAGGTTCTTCAACCAACAATCATGGACTTTATTCCATCAAACAAATTCCATACGGTGAATATACTTTTAATGTTGATTTTATTGGTTATCAGGCATTAACTCAAAAAGTTGTTATAAATTCAGATACAACACGAATTGATTTTTATCTCAAACCGGAAGTCATTAAACTTGAACAGGTAACAATTTCCAGTACAAAGTACGAAAAACAAGTAAAAGACAGTTCAATACCTTTGAGTATTGTAAGAGTATATGATATAAAAAGAGAGCCGGGAAAAACCATATCTGAAATTGCCAGTTATGAACCCGGAATTTCTCTGACACGCGACGGTATTTGGGGGACAGATGTCAGTATCAGAGGATTGAGTAAAGCAAACATTATCACACTGGTGGACGGCAACCGGATTGATACAGCAACCAATCTGGCAGCCGGTTTATCTATGATCGATACGTATGATATCGAACAGGTAGAAATTATTAAAGGCGCTGCGTCTTCGCTTTATGGCACCGGTGGTACCGGCGGTGTTGTCAATATCATCACAAAGGACGCCTGGTATGCTGAAAAATTGTATTTACATTCACAAATTCAAAACGGGTATTCAACAGTTAATAAAAACGCCTTGTCAAGAATTCAGTTTTATATGGGAAATTCCTGGTGGCATGCTAAGGTTTCAGGTGCATTTCGTAAGGCAGAAAACATAAAAACACCGGAAGGTATTCTGCCCAACAGCCAGTTTCAGGACCAAAATTTTAGTGTTCGAAACAGCTTTTTAATCACAAAAAACCAGCAAATTAGTGTAAATTACCAACGATTTTTTGCACAAGATGTGGGTATTCCCGGCGGAAGCACATTATTTCCATCCAATGCAGAGGTCCGCTATCCTGAAGAAAAAAGAGAAATGGGAGATGTTAAATACCAATTTAGCAATATCAACAACTGGTTTAAAAAATTTGAATTTAAAATTTTCAAACAAGACATTTTAAGATATGTTGAAAATATACCTCATATCGTCAATATTACATCTGTTGAAGGTCAGCCGACGAAAAAAATAAATGTCCAAAAGATAAGCCCGCAGGCAACCCATGAAATAACAGGTTTTCATACACAATCTGATTTTAAATTTAAAGACAGATATGTTGTGTTATTTGGAATTGACGGATGGCAGAAAGAATATTCCGGTACACGCAGCAAAGACCTTAAAATAGAGGTCATTAACCCTGCGACTTCTCAGGTTATGAAAACAATTAATAAAACAATTGTTGATTATCCTCTACCTCCTTCAACTTTTAAAACAATTGGATTTTTTATTAAAAACGATATGGACCTGTTTTCCAAACGTCTTATTGTATCAACCGGTGGTCGTTATGACTTTATTCATATAGAAAATGAAAATGTTAAAAATCCGGCTTATGAAATAACAGACGGCATAAAGTCTGTCCCGGCACAAACAGAGTATTGGCCAACTGTTTCGGAAAACAACAAGTCCTGGAGTGGTAATGTCGGATTGGTTTGGCACACGCCGAAAAATTTTGATGTAACCATGACGTTGGGACGGTCTTTTCGTTCACCATCTCTGGAAGAACGGTTTCAATATATCGATTTAGGCTATTTGGTTCGACTAGGCAACTATCAGCTAAAACCGGAAAAAGGATATTTCAGCGATTTTGGTTTTCGTACATGGACAGATAAAATCTCTTTGAATTGTAATGTTTTTTATAATCGTTTAACAGACCTGGTTAGTGAAGAGGAAACAACATTTGAAGGTGGCCCGGCCCTGCAAATGATCAACATCGGACGGGCTGAATTATACGGATTTGACATGCAAATACAATACAAAGTATCCCCGCATATACATGCCTCCCTGGCATCAGCTTATGTTTATGGGAAAGACTTGAATAATAATACACCGCTGTCTTCAATTGCGCCATTGAACGGCAAGTTTATTTTATCCTTTAATGATATAAAATATCTTTCACTCGATTTATGTGCCACATTTTTTGATTCGCAAGACAGAACAGCGTCATGGGAGACAAAAACAGGTGGTTATACATATTATGACATTTATATAAAAACCATTCCATTTCATTTTGCAGACCTGGGGCATGATTTTACACTAGGTTTTGAAAACATAACCAATAAATCCTATAAAAATCACTTGTCTTCTAACCGTGGATTTATTAATGTAGAACCAGGAAGAAATCTATCATTTACGTGGAATATTAATTTTTAATCCCGCAAATTTGATTTTTTTTAGTATGAAAGAGTGAATTAGAACAAACCAGGAGACGAGTAGTGGCTTTTACATTTTGGAAAAAAGAAAAAAAATCAACCCAAACAACAATTTCAAGACCCATTCCGAGAATTTTACCACCGCGACCGGCGCCGGCCTATTCGAATATGAATAATTATATAATTATAATTCTGGACAGTTGCCGGTACGATACTTTTATTGAAGCAAAAACTAAAAATATTCTCAAACTTGGAGATGTCGAATCTCGATATAGTTACGCATCCTGGACAGCTCCATCACATTATAATTTGCTTATGGGACTTTTGCCCCATACGTCACCTTCTCATGTTTATGCATCGGAATATTATAAAAACGATTTTCTGAAATATAATGAAAGATTTGGTGTCGAAAGGTTCGAGTTTAAAAATCTTGTACCGCAACTTTTTTTACCGCCATTTATGAGAAACAAACTGGGTTACAAAACCAATGCGATGGTGTCCTTGCCGGTCCTTAATCCTAAAACACCAATTAATGTTGGTTTTGATAATTTCAAACTCATGGAAAAACATAATGACATGAACGCTATGATTGATAAACTGTCATTTTCCAAGGATTATCCTTCATTTTATATATTAAATGTAGGTGAAACCCATTACCCCTATGCTTTACCGGATGAACCGGAAAACGAATGGCCCAGAATAAGTGGTGTTCACGGTGTATTTAAACATCTGGACGATCATATTGTCGGCGGAAAATTGGTAGAAAACGAAGAAAAGTTTTTTGACCAGGAAAAACTGGACCAGTTGAAAAACCGCCAGATTGCAGCCATCGCCTATATCGATACTCTATTTGAAAAATTATACGATATCGTTCCGGAAAACACCTATATTACGGTTACATCTGATCATGGTGAGTTATTCGGTGAAGAAGGTTACTTTGGGCACGGTCCGATCATGCACACCAAAGTATTTCAAGTGCCGTTTATTGAAGGTAAAATTAAATAAAATTGTTACAAAAATTTCTTAATAAAAAAAGCGAATCTTTTAGATTCGCTTTTTTTATTTTTATTATAAATAAATTTAATTTCAGGCAAAGTTATAATCCCAGATTAAACGGTAAATTAAAACGAGACCCAACAAACATAAAGGCATTACCGGAATTATCTCCGGACAGGTTCATCCCCAAACCTATTTGAATATACTTCCAAAGTATTGTGCTTAATCCCAGGCCAACATCCACAGACAAGTCACTGTCGTCCGAATTTATATTTCCAATAATAAAAGAGGCATCAAAAGCTATAAATTCATTTTCATCATTTGGCGGTTGATATGTTAAACCGATACCGATTGATTTTAAAATTTCAGTTTTGGAGTTGCTTCCTCCAAATGGTATTTTAAAAAGTACGATTGATGTAGACCCGTGGAACGATTCAAACCAATGTGGTTTGGCATATAAAATTTCCGTTACCTTGTTCTGATTTCCGGGATTGCTTAATGTAATTTCGATACGGTCGCCTGATTTAATTTTTTCTTTTGCCCGCCAGCGCCAAATATAAACATCATTTTCTTTGGACAACCGGACGAGTTTTTTATCGAATGCTTCACCTTTTATGGTAAGCGATGAATCCATTAAAACACCACTGATTAAAATTTTTTGTGTCCCCAATTTTTCTTTTAATTTACGGGTAAAAAATTTAACCTCAATGGCATCCTTGGCTTTTATGGGATTTGCAAGACCGGAAGATTTCCAAAGACGTTCACTGGCGATAAATCCAAGGCTGGTTGTTTCAATACCCACAAATTCACTAAAATCCTGCCACTTTTCAATGGTAAATGTATTCTGTTCTGAAATAAAAGTAACACCGTCCAACACAAGGTGTAAAGGATACTCTCCATAGGCCGCTTCGTCGCCGGCGATAACGGTTGCCCGGATCAGGTCTCCCCGGTTTTCTTTTATTTGAAAAAATACATCCGGCTCATCCAACCGCAAAACAGCATTTTTTAAATTTTCTCCCTTTATAACAATGCTCAAAGTATCTACCGGATGAAGTATTCTGTAGGTAGAAATATATGTAATTTTTGGTTGAGCATGCGCTGTTAAAATTCCTTTCCATTTGGGTAACTGGTCAATTTCATTAATCGTAAAAACATGCTGATGCAGTAATTGAGAAGGTTTTTCCCTAACACGAATACTTGCTTCGCAGGTTGTATCATTAATGACATTTAAAACCGGAAACCTCTCCCCCTCTATATTAACCTCATAATTTTTATCTTTTTTAAAATTCCAGCGATCTGTTGCCTGAACAGTGATAATAATATGCGCGTCTCTGTCATAAAAAATACGTCCGTCTTTAACGGAATTAATTTTTGCGATTGACAGAGGTTTGCTCTTTACGGTAAAATAACGTGTTGTATCTGCCTGACCGTCCGGATTTACAAGCACCAGCCGGTAACTCTGCCCGGAATCCAACACTGGCAAATTTAATTGCAAATCCATTTGATTTTCAGATATAACGTTCACATTACACATTCCTTCATTGGGTAAAAGATGTGCCGTCATACCTTTTTTAAAATTCTCCCCATAAAGTTTAAGGGACTTTTCATTTCCGTCGGCTACAAGCGCTGGGATCCTCGTAAAAAGTTTGGGAGGAAAAGCGCTCCGGATAAAAATTTGTCCGGTGCCTTCCATGGTATATTGATTTTTTATCCGAAACATTTTTAAACCGAGCTGGACCCGGTTATTGTTAATCTCCAGCCCTACACGGATGCTGTCAGGACAAAATTCCAGACGCCAGCCCGGATCGTTTAATACAGATACGGCCGGATCATCAAATTCAAATGTCGTGTTGGGGAACAAGCCTGTGCCTTTAAAAACAGCAGAGGCAAAACTTTTGTCATACCGCGTCAGCTTGACCGTATCAACTTTAACACTTTTTTGATAAACATTAACGCGGTTCACATAAGGGATATTATTATAGCGAATATCCAATTGGGCGGTGGCTTTTTGTTTTTTGTTTTCATCAACAATCGTCAGTAAATGTTTTTTAAAATGAACAAAACCGGAATCTATTTGAAACGATATTAAAAGCTCATAACGGCTGACAGAATCAACTGCGGTAATAGAGATATTCTCCGGCTTTTCAAGAAAATATAAGGTATCTTTAGATGTAAAAGTGGAATTGATTGAATAAACAGACCGTTGAAACACATATTTTTGATGATAATCGTTCAACGTTATTGGTTCCATATTTATTTGACTTTGAGCGAATAGTGTCGTTGTAATAAATATCTGGTAAAGTACGATCCAGCGCGTTCTGTGGCTCATAAAAAATCTGCTCCGAAAAACTTGTTTATTATTTGAATCAGGGGGAGTTAAATTTTGGATTGCAGCAAGGCAGCAAACTCGTTTTTTATACTCTGCTCCAAATTGTTTTTTTCATCTTCATTTAAAAAGGATGCGTGAACACTGTTTAAAACAATCTGTCTGAGATCATTATACTCCAGATTAAACAATTCGGCCGCTTTAACAAACTCATCCGTTATCGAAACGCCAAAAACCTGCGGATCGTCAGTGTTCAGCGTAACCTTGACACCCTTGTCATATAACAGACGAAAGGGATGTTGTTCATAATTTTCCACAATATGAAGCTTGACATTACTGCTGATGCATTGTGTCAAAGGAATTTGCTGTTCAACCAGATAATCCATCAATTTATCATCTTCAATAGAACGGGTGCCGTGATCGATACGTTCAGCGTGTAAAAGTTTGATGGCATTCCAAACACTCTTTGGTCCGCTTCCCTCGCCTGCATGTACGGTGCGGTGTAAAGAGCCGTTTATGGATAAATTAAATGCACGGGCAAACATCTCTTGAGGATATTTGCTTTCATCTCCGGATAAACCGATTCCCACAACATAAGGATGGTGCAAGTCATGCAAATCCTCTACAAGTTTTACAGCATTGTCAACTTCATGATGACGCTGCAGATTTACCAGCATTCGTGATTGAATCGGGAATTTTGCATTTACTTTTTCACTGGCCTGATATATAGTTTCAATTACATCATCAAGCTTTAATCCAAGATTCATGTATTTTTGAACAGCACAATCAAACTCAACATATCGAACATTCTGGCCGGCTAAACTTGTTAAAAGTTCGGTTGTTACCAGCGCCAAATCGTCCAGTGTTTTTACATTATCGGTTACTTTCCGCATGCTTTTAACGAATTCTCCGAGATCATCAAATTTGTAAACCGAACGGATGTCCTCAACAGAATCGACGTTTTTTTTATTGTTTCGTTTAATAAACGACAATGCTGTTTTGGGTTGAATGGAGCCTTCCAAATGCAAATGGAGTTCTACTTTAGGCATTGACCTTATGAACTCTAGTTTTTCATTCAAAACACATTCTCCAAAATCAGTTCATTAAAATTAAAATCGGAATAGTAACTGATACATAATCAAATTATACTAAAAATGGATTAATTTCTCAAGGTATTTTTCCTGTCAAACCAAATCAACACGCTCAACGTGCAAAGTTATTGCACCATGCTGCTCATGAACAATACCGGATAACAGATATGGCCTGGAACGTGTCAACAGATAAACAAATCTTTTATAGGTTTTTGGGAAAAAAACAGTTTCATAAATTGCTGTTGTATCTTCAAAACTGATAAATTCCATGAGTTGAGACTTTTTGGTACTGGTTGTTTTACGGGTAATCAGCCAACCAATTGTCTTAACTTTTTTATTTATATATTTATGTAAATCTTGGCCTGAAACATAGGAAACATTTTTCAGCTTTTCTCTATATAAATCCAACGGATGTCTTGATAACAAAAAACCGAGCGTATCAATTTCATGCTGCCATATTATTTTATCCTCATAATTCTGCGGTTTTGGCAGGGACATGGGTTCTGCATCTACTTCAAATAAAGATGCTTGCTTTTGCACTGTTTTCTTTCTGGCATGATGAATATGGACCTGCCAGATGAGTTCAGGCCTGGATTTTTCCGGTTCCAGCTCATCAAAACAACCTGCTTTAATCAATATAGTAAAATCAACTACAGGAATCGTGACACGGGACAAAAAATTTGCAAAAGATGTAAAAACACCATTTTTTTTACGTTCATTTAAAACAGCATAAATAGTTTTTGAAGAAATGCCTTTTAACTGCATAAAACCGACACGTATTTCATTTTGATACCCGGTGTAATAAAAAGCGCTTTTATTAATATCCGGCATCAAAACGGAAATACCCATACGCCGGGCCTCGGAAATATAGGCAAAAGTTGAATAATAACCGCCCTGGTTGGAAATAACAGACGCCAGGAATTCAGTCGGATAATGAGCTCTGAGAAAGGCGGACTTGAAAGAAACAAGCGCATAAGAAGCCGAATGCGGTTTACAAAAACTGTATCCGGAAAAACTCATAATCATGTTCCATATTTTCTGAATGGTATCGTCAGGAATGTGTTTTACTTTGCAGCCATGAAAGAACTTGTTTTTATAATCAAGGATCTTTTTTGCTTTATGTTTTTTCGAAATCACTTTACGCAAGTCATCCGCTTCGGCAGCGGAAAAATCTGCTAAAGCCATGACGACTTTGGAAACATCTTCCTGATAAACCATGATACCGTATGTTTCTGCCAGAATATTGTGTAAAAGAGGATGAAGCGGATCATAAGCCCCTCCTTTGAGTCGCCGTATATACTCATTGATATACTCATTGGCGGCAGGCCGGATAATTGAACTGTGAATCACCAAATGCTCAAAATCACCTTGTCCGGTTTTCTTTTGCAGTAAACGCATGGCCGGAGATTCCACATAAAAGACACCAATTGTGTCACCCTGCGCCAGCATAGAAAGAGTTTTGGCATCATTCAATGGATTCCATTGGGCATAGTCTATTTTTACATTATAGTTATCCGAAATGGACTGTAAAGCATCACGGATAACAGCCAGAGAACGATTGCCGAGAATGTCCAGCTTTATCAGTCCCATCTCCTCGGCCTGGTCCTTTTCCCATTGAATGACGTTGATTTTATTTTCACCATACAGGACCTGGGGTATATCCACAAGGCTGTCTTTTTGCAGTGAACGTAATATTTTTTTTGCCGGCTGAGTCGGCACATAACGTTCGATGCCGTCAGGTGCAATGATAACGCCGCCGCAATGAATGGATAAATGACGTGGAAAACCTCTGATTTTTTCAGCCAGAGCAATAATTTCCGGCCAGGGTTGGTCTAAAAATGTATTTTTGTAAACCGGATGTGATTGTGTAATTTCCCAGATATTATCCGGCTGCCAAAAAAATCCCAGTTTTTTGGTGACCGAACTAATTTCATTTTCCGGAATACCATAAACTTTGGCAATTTCACGAACGGCTGAACGCGCTTTGAAACTATTGTGATTGGAAATCATGGCCGTACATTCGATTCCGTATTTTGTAAAAATATAATCAAGGATCTGGTCACGCTCGTCCCATGGAAAATCGACATCGATATCAGGCGGGTCTGTTCTGCCGGGATTCAAAAACCGATCAAAAAACAGGTCATATTTAATCGGATCAACATGAGTAATCCCAAGACAATAACTAACCAAACTGGCAGCGGCTGATCCACGGCCGCAGGTTCGCGGCGCCTGTTCAACAATATCCTGCACGACCAGAAAATAGGGGGCAAAGTTTTTCTGCCGGATAATCTCCATTTCATAATCATATCGTTTTTTGATGGCCCCGGTCATGTTTCCGTAACGCCAGATAATTCCATATTTCACCCTTTCTTCAAGCAGTTCAAAAGCAGTTTCTCCTTTTTCACCGCGAATTGAGGTAAAAATAAAATTCTTAAAATCGAGATTAAATCGACACTGGTCAGCTATTTTCTGTGTATTTTCAACAGCCTCAGAAACATGTGAAAACAGGTCCCACATTTGATTACATGATTTTAAATAGGCCTCTTTGGATACAATTTGATCCTCGGGCAAGGAACTCTGGGATGTATTTAAATCAATGGCACGTAAAAGCTGGTGGGTTTCCCAATCTTCCGGATTTAAAAAGTAGACAGAATTTGTGGCCACAACCGGAAAATTATTTTCCTTTGCATATTTTATTAAAGAACGACTATTTTGAAAAGATACAAGCTCAACAAAAATATCACGATTTAGATTGTTTTCAGTAAAATAGTTTAATAAATATGAATTGTTTGTGATAATGATGACATCATGATAACTCGATAAATATTGTTCAAAATCTGATTCTGAGGAGTGCAGGCGGGTTACTGCGCCGGACAGATAGTGGTATCCTTTAATATTTTTCGCCAACATAATACAGTCATATTTTTCCGTTTGCAGATAAACACCGATAATGGGATCCAGTTTATAACTTTTGGCTGTATTGATAAACCATTTGAGACCATATAATCCATTGGTATCGGTAAGTGCCAAACTTTTCATGCCAAATTCGGCGGCACGCCGGCACAATGAATCAATCGTATTGCCTCCCCGGCACAATGAATAATTAGAATGAACATGTAGATGTGTAAAAGAGGACGTCATATTATCTTTATATAGGATGAAAATTATTCAAATCCGATCGATAACGAAGCAGAAACATGACAGACAGGAAAAGTTTATTTGACTGATTGTCATTAAATAAACAAGGCTTTAACCAAATGAATGATTAAAGCCTGATTTTTGTGGAGCTAAGGGGAGTCGAACCCCTGACCTCTTGAATGCCATTCAAGCGCTCTCCCAACTGAGCTATAGCCCCGATTTGAGAATGTTATTATACATATTTTTCATTAAAATGTCAAGAGTAAATTTTTTTGATAAACTTGACTCAACCCGGTCCCGGCAAATTGACTTCTACCGGCAGAGCATTCGGATAAAATTTACTGCAAATAGGACATAATGCATCAGCAAGGAACCGTTCAACACCATTACGGTACTTTTCTTCAACCGAAGCAAATGTAACATACAAAGTCAGATCATTAAATCTTTGTATAACCTCATTTTCTCTTTGTTGTGCCAACTCATCACGAATAAAACCCTGACCGACATGTAAAACAGCATGTCCGTCCCCACCATGCCATAAAATATAAATACCCCATAAATCATCAAAATAGTAATGAGTCAGATCAATAAGTGCGAGTTCACACCATACATTCTCCTGACATTTTATCCATGTTAATTCCAACATAACAAATTCCTTATTTTGGTTAAATAATAAATTTATCTTTTGGACAACAAGTTAAATAGTCACGGCAAGAACATGCCTGTTCCATTTTAAAATTTTAGCAGGTATTATTTGTTTAAATTGCTGCTGACTGTTATCAATTTAACAATTTTTAATGTGTTTCTATAACCTTCGAGCCTTCTTCTGTGGAGATACTAATGCGTATATCTGTCCCGGTTTCTACATGCTTTTTTATTTTATAAACCCACCCCCGGCGTCCGGATGATAATCTGGCAGCCTTTCCTTCCTCAATTTTTAATCCGGTTGTGCTGAAAATATGAATTTTAAGAAAATTTAAATGAACATCATTGCGAATTTTAATTATTATCTTGTCATTTATTTGCCCGGTAAATGAACTCAGATCGACTTCTTCGATCATTGGAACCTGACAAAAATCCGCAACTATAAGACCAAAAAGTGGAATAGGATTCTTGTTCAGATTCACAGAGTCAAATGTGTTGGTTAACGCATCTGCCATAATCATTTTACCGTATAATACGCCTTCTTTTGAATTAGCAGAAAAGGACGACACAGGGTCTTTTACTTTGTTTGTTTTTTTAGGCAAATCTGATATTATTGTGTTCCCCAGGTAATTATAAAAATTTAACTTTTTAACTTTTAAATCTTTAAAAATTGGATGCGTAATAATCTTTGTCAAAATAGCCTCCTTTATTTCGAAAATAAAGGGAGACTGGTAACGTACAACTATTGCACGTTCCTTATCCCCCATTTGTAAGACAAAGAAGTAATTTTAAAAATAATAATCATACTTAATAACTATAAATTAATAACTAAAAGAGATATATGGGAATTATATACGTACTTTTTTATCATTACCAAAATTGAACCCCATTCATCTCTTGTGTATTTATAACTAATATAAAGGCAGGATGATAACAAGTCAAGTAGTTTTTTAAAAAAATAGTAATTAAATAATTTTCAGTTAAAAAACCGTTAATTTGATTTTATTTTGATGAGAAAAGGCAGGATTAAAAGCCCGAATTTTTTAAAAAATCCGGGCTTTTTAATATAGTCAAGTTATTTTGCAAACAAATCAGCCTGAATACCGGAATTCAAATTCGAAAGTTGATTTGTCAACTCTTCAATACGATCTTCAAGAGCAGAAATAATTAAAAGATGGTCCCCGGATAAAAGCTTAACCTGAAATTCATTCTCAATTTCCTGTAATGTTTCATCCAAATTGCTTGATTTATTTTCAAGCAAACTAACATTGGAATATTTGGCCCAATATGAATTCCAATCGGGCAATTTTCTGTGCTGCATTTTAAACCTCCAAAAAGAATAACAAAGCAGATTATACTGCCTGAACGAGAGATAAACTATCTATATCTAACATTTTACCAAATTGTTTAAATGTAAACTTTTGAATACCGGTAATAAATAATTTCTTTAAATGGGAAATGGACTTTTTCCATTCTTCCAATTCTTCAGGTAAAAGTGAACCTTCGGCAAATTTGTTATAAATGTCACAATCCACTATATGAAAAACCCGTTCAATTTCTTTATATATATTTGGTTCGTTTTTTTGTAAAAAGCGTTCAACATTATCATAACGGGTTTGATAGTGCTGAAATAACGCACTCAACACTTTTTCGATATCCTGTATGTTTTGTGCAAAAATATCATCAGGATTTTCATTTATTTTAGAACCGGATTTTGTTTCCGGATTCTTGACTCTATTCTTTTTTGTATCAGCGCTCATTATCGTAACGCTCCATACATGCTAAAATTTACGGAGTAAACCTTTTACTTTGCCTATTATACGAAATGAAGGATCATTTATATTAATATAAATCGGCTGCATGTTTGAATTTTCAGGCTGCAATCGAATACGATTTTTTTCCTTAAAAAAACGCTTTACTGTCGCCTCATTTTCCAGCAAGGCAATAACGATATCACCGTTCCGGCATTCCTGAGTATACTGAACAACGATCAAATCATTATCGTGAATATCCGCATCAACCATACTATGGCCATCCACACGCAGGATAAAGACATCCTCCTGTCCCACCCACTCGGAATCAAGAACAAAATCACCTTCTTTTTCTTCAACAGCCAGTCTCGGATGCCCGGCAACAACCTGGCCTAAAACCGGATAGGTGTTTATATTTTTGTCGGCGTAATGTTTCAGTCGAAGTGACCGTGACTTGCCCTGACCGTCTTTATAAAGATAACCTTTGGTTTTGAGGATATTTAATATTTTGTGAATGCCGGCTGTCGAAGATTGACCAAAATGATCTGCCAATTCTCTGACCGTCGGAGAGAGTCCGTTTAAGGCCTGAAATTCTTTAATTGCTTCAAGTACTTTATTTTGTTTTTCAGTCAGCATCACAAACTTTTATTCGGGTAAACATTAAACATACGTTTACCTGAATATACATAAAAACAGAGTAAATGTCAAGCAAAAAGTAAACACTTGTTCACCTTAAAAATACACTTTATAATTTTTCCTTTCAAATTTTTTTATTAATATAAAACCTGCCAAAAAACCTCCGATATGTGCAAACCAGGCAACCTGACTGCTGTGAACAAAAAACAGTCCGTTAAAAATTTGCCAGAAAAACCAGAATCCCAAAACAAAACCTGCCGGAATTTTAAAAAATCGCCATATCCACAGAAAAATGGGAACAAGTATCAGGACCTTTGCCCGGTAAAATCTCAGGGCATAAGCCCCTAAAACTCCGGAAATTGCGCCGCTTGCACCAACCATAGGAACCGGAGAAAATGGTTCCAAAATATAATGACTCAAAAAAGCAATAAATCCACAGAGCAAATAAAACAACAGAAAGCGAAAATGACCACACAGGTATTCAACATTATCACCAAATATCCACAGGTAAAGCATATTGCCTGCCAGATGCAAAATACCTCCATGCAAAAACATGGATGTAAACGGAGAATAGAGATTGGCTCCCTTGCTTAAAAGTTGAGGAACAGCCCCATACACATAAATAAAGTGCTGTGCCGATTCTGATGGCATAAACAATTGATATATAAAGACCGCAACATTAATTATTATTAGTAAATAAGTAATAAACGGAAATGTTCGGTTGGGATTATCGTCCTTCAGCGGTATCATTTATATTTAATCTATCCAAAAAGTATTAGTTTGTGAATTTACATTGCCGGAGCGGTCTTTTACCTTTAAGGTGACTGTATGTTTACCTTTACTCAACGGTAGTTTCGGTTTGTAAAACAATTTTTTATTTTCCGGGTCAAATTCTGCAATAACTTTATGATTATCAAGCAATAAAACCCTGTTATCCTCTCCGCTTATCCCTGATAATTGATCACTAAAAACAGCCGTAAGCATCGGATGAGATTGGATAATTCGAGACGAATCATAGGGGAACAGGGATTTTATTTCAGGCGGTTCATTATCACGAATTAAACAAAAACGTCCAAAACTGGTTACTTTACCGGATATGGTATGCTGGTTAGAATTGTGCCGGTTTCCGAAAAATATCCATTTTTTACTTTTCGGATGCAGATAATAAAGTCCAAGCTGATATGGTAATTCCGTATTTATATCATATTGAATGGAAATATCCGCGCCCTTATCCAGGGGTACGTCATCCGGGTCAATGTCATAAATATGTGAAAGACGATCATATCCGTTTTTGGTCGTATCCGTGTCTGTATGCGTTCTTGTAAATATATCTTTAAACAAAGAGTTGGAGTGAAAAGAAATGACACACAGGCCGTCTTTTGTCAGCACATTTTTAGACTGGCCCTTTCGAACTGTTACAAAATCAATCCAAACTTTATCCCTGAGAGTTTTACCAAATTCATTTAGAGTCGATATTTCCAAAGGCAGCGGCCCAATCATTTCCTTACTTAACGGCCAACTGCAAGTATATACGTTATTTGTTTTTGTCAGCTTTTGTTCCAGTAACTGGCCGCCGGGCATCCAACCGGACAGAAAAATAGGATGAGATATTGTATGTTTGGCTGTAAACTCTAAAACAAAATAACGGTCATAAAAGATAACATCCGATAAGGACAATGGAAAACCCGGATTGTCCATCAAGGCACTTGAATCATCCATAAGAGAATTTATTTGCAGGTCCAACGATTCGGTCAATGCCACAGATTGCAGGGATACAGGTTTTATCGAATCTAACGAATTGCTCGAAGAATTGCAAATAACCGTACCGGTGACCGTGCTGGTATTGTTCCAAAAATCAGCGACTTTAATTTCAAATTCGTGTTCTCCCCCACCTACGTTAAAAACATTATCGGGAATGTCAACATAAGAATGTTCAAAATTTTGCAGGGAATTTTCACTATCAAAATTCAGGACGCCGTATAAAGTATTCGGATTTTTATAATGCGGCAACGTATTTCCGATATCCCGGTATAAACAGTAAAAAAGCCCGTTTCCCAATACATATTGCCGGAAATCCCGGTCCAGTGTGGCCTGATTGTTTTCAGAATAGGAAAATTCGTCATATTTCGCAGAAAACATGACAGAATCATCAATTGCCAACTGATATTTATAAATACCAAATTTATTGTGAATATTCTCCATCTGATCATAGGCGGAGACAGCCACACCAATACGTCCGGTAACATGGATGGGTTGGTTTATGGAATATGTATGTCTGCCATTGTTTGTTACATAAAAAATTTGAGGATGATGTGAGCCGTTAACTGTAGAAAATGCATCCAGCGGTGAAAACAGAATTTTCGTTACAAAAGGAGCAAGATTATCATCTACCTTGTAGTTTCGCAAAAAAGGATTTATCGGCTGATTGTGCTTGTTTCGCATTTCAAAATGCAAGTGCGGGTAACCAATTCCGGTCTGCCCCGTGTATCCGAGCAAATCTCCCTGCTGATATCGAAACTTGCCGGAACCCGGATATAGTTGAATACTAAATTTTCCTTTTATTTGCTGCTGCTCTTCAACATATTGTTCTATCTCGGTATTAAATTTTTGCAAATGTGCATAAATAACAGTCTCACCGTTATCCAGCGTTAGATATAAAGCACGACCATATCCAAAAGGTGATACACGTATTCGGGAAATATGTCCCGAACGAATAGCGAAAATTTTATATCCTTCCTGTCCCCAGGTTTTAATATCAATGCCGGCATGATAGCGCCCCGGACGGTACTCACAAAAGGTGGAGGTCAGGGCATGACTGGCATCTGTCGGCCAGATGTATTCCTGAGAAAAAGTATTTTGTATTGAAATAATGAAAACTATACAAACATAAAAAAAGGTTAGTTTCATGAGATTCACTCAATTTCAGTAACTTGGTTCAAAATTTGTGCTAATTGTCCTGTTTGATTTTTACGACAGAACTGCTGTTGAAAACCCGGATCAGGTTCTATATATTCCGCTCTATTTTGCACAAGCTGCTCTATTTTTTCTGCAATTCTATCAACTTTAAAAGGGAAAAAAGAAAAACAATGTGAATAATTTTTCAGAATATCCAGGGTATCTTTAACATCTCCGATAAGCAGGATTGGCTTTCCACTGCCTATATATTCAAATGCTTTACCGGGAATATATTTCGCCTTATCTCCGCCCAAAGCGATTAAAAGTAAAAGGTCCGAATTTACCAGGAACGCCATCATTTCCTGATGAGATCGGTAGCCAATAATATTAACTCTATCACTCAATCCATATTTTTTAATAGCATCATCCAATTCACCGGAAATATCCAGTCCTACAAAATTCACTTTTATTTGATCATATATATGCGGAGAATTTTCACGAATTCGTACAAGGGCCTGAAAAAATGCATCGGGCCGGCTGGCTTGAGAAACAGAACCGGAATAGCATATTGTAAAATATTTATTATCTTTTGTTTGAGAAACATTAAAATCGTCCTGATCATAGCCGTTGGGAATAAATGAAATTTTATTCCTGTCAACATGACGGCCCAAATGATCGATGACAGAAGGCGCTGTGCAGATAATGGCATCGGACTTGACACATACTTTATTTTCAAAATAATGATTAATATTTTTATGGATCAATGTTTTGTCATAAACATACATTCCATCCGTCCAGGCGTCCCTAAAATCAGCAATCCACTTTATGTTATATTTTTTGGCAATTTTATGCCCGATCAAATGGGCTGAATGCGGTGGGGAGGTTGTTATAACCGCATCAAATTTTTCTTCTTTATATAGCTTTTCAACGGTCTTTAAAACATGCCATTTCCATAAAATTTTATTGTCCGGCAGAAAAAAGAAAGGAATGATATGTTTGTTGATAAATTCCAGTTTGCCTTTCCCGGACGATTTAGTTCTTTGATGGGGCTGATGTAACGGAGGCTTGAAAAATTTGGTATATAATCGTTGAAAATCAAAAGAATCTGTTCGAATAACCCGGACATTTTCCAAATCATCAAGCATTTTGTCATCACGTGCCCAATACAGGATGTCTTTCACGGTTATAACCGTCGGCTGCCATCCGAAATCCGGCAAATATTTGACAAATTTTAATGCTCTTTGCGTCCCCCCCATTCCCAGCGGAGGAAAATAATAGGCAATAAACAGTACTTTTTTCACAAGGACCTTTACAGACTCTAACATCCAATAGATTATAACGACTCTAGTCCTTTAAAGTACTAAAAAAAAAACAGTAAATCAAGATTATCAAAGGACACCGGTTATAATAAATAATCTGTTTTTACCCGTTTCATGCTGGCAAAGATATTTTCCTTTGCCCCTTTGTAATCAGTTTCTAATTGTGAAAGGAGTGTTTTAATATATTGCCTTTTGGAGTGGCCGTCTGTCGGACAAAGCTGGTCAAATGAAGGCAGGTTTCTTTCATATACATATTTTTTTATCAAATCTTCTTCAACAAACACGAATGGTCTTAAAATACTATACTTGCCCTGAAAAACCTCAAGCATAGGCGGCATGGTACTTATTTCCCGGTTCATAATCATGTTAAGAAGCAAAGTTTCGGTAATATCATCCTTGTGGTGCCCGAAGACAATTTTATTACACCCGAATTCTTCGGCGGTTTCAAATATTTTTTTACGGCGAATACGGGTACATAAAAAACAGGGATTTTCCCGATTTTTTTCACTATGTGCATAGGGACCGATGTCTGTCTCAATAATTTTGCTTGTGACATTTTTTTCATCAAAATAGTGCTGCATGGTCCGGCACCGTTCGGAAGCGGCATCACCAAATCCGAGATCCACATACACGGCATGAAACTTTATATTTTTGCCATAAACATCAAATCTGAAATGGAACAAATCAAGCAATGCCATGGAATCGGCACCACCGGAAACAGCAAACAACACACCGTCATTATCCTGCAGCATTTTATATTCCCAGACAGCTTTATCCAGCCTGGCGTTTAAAGTTCGGTGTAATTTTGTCATCATTTATTGTGGAATTCCATTTGCCTGTGAGTGTATATCCTGAATTTCTCCGATCAATCCTTCCAGTTTGGTTAAAAAGGCCCTGCTGGTATCTGCGTCTCCATGGACCAAACCATTTGACAACTCTATGGCCTCTTTAACTTCATAATAACCGGTTTTTAATCGGCCCTCTTTCAAATGAGCTAGTCCCCTGGAATATAGGACCTGGGTCCTGTAATCCGATTTTCTGGAATCAACTGCCAGCGACCAGGCTTCCTGAAATACCTCCTGTGCCTGATCATATTTTAGCTGCTCAGCGTATAATTCGCCGATATTAATTATACTTTTTATAATAAAAGATGTATCGGACATGGCTTTAGCAACAATCAGCGCCGCTTCAAAATGTTGTTGGGCATTTGAATATTCACTCAGCCGGGTATAGGCCGCACCAATATTATGGTCTGTTTGAACCATTGCGGCAGAATCTCCCAATATTTCCATAAAATCAATAGCAGACCGGAAATATTGAATAGCATCATATAATTGATTCATATCCGCCAGGGTAATGCCCATCTGAAAACAGCCTTTGGCCTGGCCGGGTTCACTTTTCAGTTCGCGGCTTTTTTCAATATATTTTTCTATAAAAGTTTTGGAACTTTCAAAATCTTCCAACTCCCTGTAGATGATTCCAAGATGCTGGTAAATTTCCATTGCCTGATAGGGAAAGTCCTTCTTGATCAAAGCAAGACAGGAATTAAAATGATTGGCCGCATTTAAATAGTCCTGCTGCAGTTCAGCCAAAACAGCCAATTGATAATAAATTTTTGACATTGATAGACTATCTTTAAAACCCCGGGCAAAATAAAGTGCGCCTTGAAAATTTTCGCGTGCTTTGTCCCGGTTTTTTAAACTGTTGAATGTCTTGCCTCTGGCATACATCACCAAAGCGATACCAACGGAATCATCATTTATGGTAAATCCGGTATGTGCTGTTTTATAAAAATTCAACGCGTTTTCATGCTCTTGATTCATGGCCAGAAAATTTGCATAATTAAAAGCAATCCAGGCGTTTGTCAACCCGGAATCCGGATATAACGTTATTAGTTTCTCAAAATAATTTCCCTGTTCCTTTAAACCGGAATTTTGATCAAAACTTGAATCCTGATCAGCCGATATTTTATTATCAAGATAAAAAACTAAAGTACTTGCCAGGGCGGATTTTATACTTTCATCATGGCAATTTTCATCCATTATACTGTCTGCCATACTTTGTTTCATCGTATCAAAACAAAGGCTGTCCAGGGTGAACGAAAAATCCGTCAGCCCGGCTTGTTTCGGCCAAAACGGAAACGGAACACTGTGAATGGAAACAAAAGAATCGGCTGCAAAGGAAATATTTATATTGTAATTGTTTACGGAATCTATATCTATAAAAGTAAGTGAGTTTAAATTGAAGGACTTGAAAATAGTATCCGGTTCATCTTCAAGACTCTTGAAATATTCATAATCAATATATCTACACTGTTGGTTGTTTGCTTTAAATATGTCCAAAAATTTGTTAATTCTATTGTCATCAAAAATCTGATGTTCCCCAACAACCACATTTACAGCAATATTCGGAATAACATATCCCATGTGAGTTTTTTTAGAATTCAAATCGTCTAAAAAGATCCTCAAATGGGTTTGCATTTGTACCAGATCTGCTTCCGACAGAGAAAATTTTATTGATATGCTGTCTATCAAAGTTTTAGTAGCAAATTCAGTCGCTCTCAAATTTAAAATATTTTGGCAGCATGAATCAATTCCGGCAGATAAAACAATGCATTGAGCAAGGGTTGAATTTTCTAAAAGGACTAAATTGCTGTCTACATCAAGTGTCGAGTGTTTTTTCAAGTCAATTAATGAATCTTGAAGAACGATATTGAATTGTTCTTTATCCTCAATAACTGCTTTTATCTTTTTAACCAGGGTCGAGTCATCTTCCTGTTCAAAAGTTTTGTCAAAATTAATCTTAAAAATAACAGAAACAGGTTCCGCCTTTAACCCGGTAAAAAATAAAAACAATACACAAATAAAAATTCTCATAACAACTCCGATGCTTATCTCTCAGTTTGCATTACGGTAAAATAATTTTTACACGGGCTCCTGAAGGTACAAGGGCCTCAATTGCAATAGATGCTTTATGTCCATATATAGAGTTTAATTTTTCTTTAATATTTTCAACTGTTAAGAGACGTTTTTCAAAATACGGATCATGCTCATTATGTTCTTCACTGTTATCGCTAATTTCCAAAATCACTCCTTCATCTTTAACCTTGCCGGATAAAAATATCTGGATAATGTCCTCTTGCTGCTCAACACCATAACGAATAATATCTTCAAACAATGGCAATAATAAAAATGTCGGTACATGCTTTTCATAACACTCAGCATCAATGTCTCTTAAAAATTCAAAACGATAACCCAATCGGTATTTTTCAATTTCAAGGTATAAATTAACACATTTTAACTCTTCAGTCAACAATGTCATTTCCGCATGATTCATTTCGCTCATAATATGTACAAGACCGGCCAAATTTTCAGTCACTTCATCAGCCTTTCCCGTATCGACAAGCATAAGGGCCTTTATATTATGCAGTGTGTTGAACAAAAAAAGTGATGAAAGTTGCACCGGTAAATGTTTATCAAAATTTTTATCAATCAACGGTCGTTCCAAATGAGAAATGGGTTGTTTTATCAACCAAAATCCTACAACCAGACCGACAAAAGCGGAAATGATACCAATGATTATTCCGGCAGCATATTGTTCCAAAAAAATAATTGAGAGAATAGCAGCAATAACAGCAGCAGCCGCTAAAGGGATGACCCATTTTACAACGTTATTTTTCATATTTTTATTTCCATCCGGGTTACAATCTCACAGGGAAGTTGACGAACACCAACCAGTGCCAGCACGGGATGGGCTTTTTTTTCTCCAAAATTTTCCGAATGCCAACCGGTTTTTTGAACAAAACAAAGTAAATCTGTTTTTACAGAAAATAAAACATCAAATCCCGGATATCTGGCTGTCGCCGTCACATCATTGCATATTAATTCACAGGGAGAAAGATGAAAGTTGATTTGAAAATCATGATTTTTTTTGCCATGTAAAGTATCAGAGATGGTCCAAAGTGTATATTTGTTCCATTCGATTTTTCGGTGATGGATAACGCCATCCTCTTTATAGCCGTTATGATACCCGGAAATAAGCACGCCGGATTCTGTTTCCACAATTTCATCCAGAACAGAATCGGCCTTTCGGCCCCATTGAAAAGGTCCCAGGGGTTCGGACTGGTCTTTTTTATTTAAAACCAATGTATTGTGAGCATCGGTACCGCGAAAATAATTTCTGTGCTCCCGGGCACCTAAATACATATACGTACCGCTATCGATTAAAACCGGTTGTCCATTAACAGAAAACATGACACTCAGGGCATCGGCATGCCCGTGAGCAGCCAAAGCGCCAAAACCCAACGGACCGCAATCAAAAACAATTTGCTGATGAGGTTGTGAATCAGATGTTATAATATAATAACCGCCTTCCGGAAAGGACGTAACTGTTGATAAAAACGAATGTTCAGAAACGGACGATTGTTCACTTTTCTCTCCCAAAAGCCAAAATGCCGTCTCGTCAGATGGATTACATTTGTCCTGGAAACTGTCTCTATTAAAAAGAACCCTTGAAATGCTTAACATGCTGGAAAAAATGCTGTGGTCGGCATCCGATAAATAGACAGCATATCCATGATCATTGTCACCGATATTGGGTACATTTCCATGCCTATCCATCAATGTATAGATAAAATCAGCCATTTTTTCCATTCTTGATAAAAATTCTTTCGGAACCTGTCTGTTTTCATGTTGAGCGGCTAAAAGTCCAAGCACAGCCAGATTAAAAATAAAAACCTGGTAAAACGGCGTCTGTTCCTTACACACACCGTCCGAATAAACAAGTTTCGGAAGGTTATTGAACAAAATGTGAAAACCACGATTCCGCCATTTTTTAGCTTCCGACAAAAAGGGATAATAACATCCTGCATAAATGAGCCCGATTGCCTCGCCGATCAAGTGATTGTTGGCGGAAGAATATTTTGACAAATGATGGTAAATATATTCACCATGATCTTTAACAGAGCAGGCTATTTTGTCAAATAAATCCGAATTAAAACTTTTGCACTCTTTAGTAAATTGCAAAGCCCATGTCCAGGAAACAAGCCGCAGGGCACATTCCAGAGAACTGGTCCAGTTTATACCAATCAAATAGGGATTTTGATCAATCCAGGAAGACCATTGAGATAACAATTCCTGGGTATATTTTTCATCTTTTGTCAAATAATAAGCACGGGCCAATGTTACAAAATGGTTATGCCTGTTAAACTCCCAAACATATTTGACCTCAGTTATGGTTTCAGAGTTCCAGTAATCTAAACTCTTCCAATAACATTGCGGCAATATGTTTTGTGTAAACGGGTCCTTGTGCCAGTTAATCTCCTTTTTAAAAACATGCTCACAATTAAATACTTTAAATTCGTGATCAAGGATATGACCTGCTGTGATTAAGGTCTCATTTTTATTATTTTTTAGTGTGGTCTCAAAAAAAGAAGCGATTTCTTCCGGATTTATATGCTGCCATGCAAAAATTTTATTCGATATAAAATTTTTAAATACGTTGGAGCCTTTTTCATTGTTTAAAAACAAAGTCGCAGCATCAAGCCTGTTATTTTGCAGTTTATGTTTTTGCAATTTATCATAAACTGCCACACTTGAGCGGTGCAAAACTTCTGCAAGAGGCATGGCTTTTAAGCGGCGAAATTTGACCTTAAAACTCTTCAACATATCAGCCTCTATTCCTTAATCCACTGCGATTCATCTTTATGTGACATAATACTGGCCCGTGTAATGGAATTTTCACCAAACTTTTTGCGGACGTGATCAATCACATCATCAATTTTGGTCTTACCTGCAGATTGTTCCTGAAATAAATCAAGCTGTCCTTCATCCATATTAAGATGAGAGACATGAACGCCCAGCAACCGTACTTTTTTGCTCCTGGCAAAATTTTTATATAATTTTTTGATGATCCTGAACATATTTTCCGAAGAATTAATAGAAGCCGGTACGGTCAGAGACCGGGAAAAGGTGGTAAAATCATCGAGTCGAATTTTTAGGGTAATTGTTCTACCGTGATAATTTTTTTGCCGCATTTCATGACTGAGTTCGTTGCATAAATAAAGCAGCTTGTTTTCAATTTCTATATCACTTTCAATATCCTGAAAAAATGTAATTTCTTTACTTATAGATTTGGCGGCATGTTCGGTTTCAACTTTACGGGTATCAATACCGTTTGCCAAATTCCAAAAATGTAATCCAAACTTGCCAAAACGCTGAAATATCTCTTTTTGCGAAAATTGTGCCAAATCACCAAAGGTTTTAATACCTATTTTGTTCAACAAGGGAAGTGTTTTGGGCCCAACGCCCCACAACCTGGAAATATCCAACGGATGTAAAAAATCTTTAACGTCTTCCGGTTTAACTTCCACCAAACCATTTGGTTTTTCCAAATCCGAAGCAATTTTAGCAATAAATTTAACCGGCGCAATTCCGACAGAAGCTGTTAAATTCACCTCATCCAAAATACGTTGTTTCATCATCATAGCTAAATTTCCAGCAGAACCAAAAAGTTTGCTTGTCGAAGTAATATCCAAAAAAGCTTCATCAATACTTATTTGTTCAATGTCAGGAGAAAAATCATAAAGAATACTCATAACCTGTTTTGAAACCTGTGAATAGCGTTTTCCTCTTGGAAATACATAAACAGCATGGGGACATCGTTTATATGCCTGGGAAATCGGCATGGCAGAATGGATACCATACTTTCTGGCTTCATAACTGCATGTTGAAACAACACCCCGGCCCAGTCCCTTTTTAGGATCTGCACCAACAACAACAGGTTTGTTGCGAAACTCGGGATGGTCCATCTGCTCAATAGCAGCAAAAAAGGCATCCATATCTATATGTAAAAATATCTGGGGCATTTGTTTTGTTAGTTTATTGAAACAGTTATTTTTCAATAATAATAAAGGTGCGAACACCTTCTTTAACAAAAGGCATAAACAAAAATTTCAACCCTGTTATACTGAAAAAAGAGTACATTTTTATAGTAAATGATTTTACAAAACGTTCATTCCACCGTTCCAAAGAAGAGGACTTTATCAGTCGATTAAGCAGACGAACCGTCCATAAAAACAACACGGGTATTTTTGAGGCGTATTTTATTTCTTTTTCAAAAGTACCTGATTCAATGATTCTAAAACCCGTTCTACTGGCCAGAAATTCAAGATCATTTGGGCGAAAAGCCGTATGGAAATAACCAAGTTCCTCTTCATCCTGAAC
>CAXXFV010000035.1:0-53695 GCA_963674595.2 bacterium | reverse complement strand
ATATGTGTCCCTGCATGACCAGAGTGTCAAGACTGTCATTGATCTCTTTAATATTCCAGCCAAACAATCTATTAATATTTTGCGGCCTTGAAATCAGTACGTTTTTAAAATAGTTCAATAGTATTTTTTTAAGTGCGGTCTCACGGGAAGTATCAGCAGCTTGTTGACATTCCTGGACAAATCTTTTTTCAACTCGTTCCCATAAAAACGTAAACGGATCGTAAAATTCGGCAATTTTTACAATATACATTTTGCTTTGCAGTTCGGCCATTGCCCGGTCAAAAATATATCTTTTTTGCGGGTGGGCCATTTTGCTTGCAAGTTTAAGGTCGGCTGTAATTTGGGGTGAATTCTCTTCCAGCGCGTCTATAATTTGTTTTGCCTCTGGTGATAACTCTCCGCGCATATATTCCGTCATATAAGAGTGAGTGGCTGAGTTTTGGTGCCGTAAAGCGTAAAAGTATGGAAAATATTCCAAAGAAATCATGGTCGGTCGTTTTTTAAGCGCCTTGCCGTAATAAATACTTTTATTGCCCGGCAACGTGTCTTTGGCCTGCCAGACCAGGCTGATATAGGGATCGTGATGGGTATGCAAAGGATATTCCGGGTCTCGTTCACCACAGGCGGCATGCCACAGGCAGGGCAATTCCGAATTATTGGCTTTAAAGGCAAAACAGAACCCTACCTTGTTCACAAAATCAAGAGCCATTTCGATGGTGCGAATTTGTTTGACCGGAGTTCGATGATAAATCGGGTCCCGTAAATTTTCAATGTCATCCCAACTATATATCATAGCTCGACTGTTTTTAATTTTTCTATAATTTTAACATTTGCTTTAGGGAAAGCAAAATCGTCCAATTGTTTTTTTTCAACCCATTGTAACTCAGTACAGCCAATGGGTTTCGGATCACCGGAAATATAACAGCACATAAATGCATGCAGCGTTATTGTAAAATGGCTGTATTGATGGTTGACAGTGGTTAATAATGAATCCACCCGGACCCGGATGTCGGTTTCTTCTTTTACTTCACGTACAACCGTTTGTTCCAAAGTCTCGTCCTTTTCCTGTTTACCGCCGGGAAATTCCCATAAACCTCCCAACAGACCGTTTTCCGGACGCCGCGCAATGAGAATTTTATTTTTGTGGAAAATAATTCCGGCAGCTATTTGAAAATGCGGTCTGGATTTCGCAGGTGTTTTTTGCGGATAATTCAATTGGTGTCCGTTTTTTTGAGATCGGCACAAATCAATAACAGGGCAAACCTGGCATTTGGGATTTTGGGGAGTACAAACCAGCGCTCCCAATTCCATAACAGCCTGGTTGTAAGTTCCGGCCTGACTATGGTCAAGCAATTTTTCAGCAATATTGTTAAATAGCTTTTTCCCGTCATTAGATTTTGGTAATGTGTTTATTTCAAATAACCGGGCCAAAACACGAATAACGTTCCCATCAACGACTGCATGGTTGAGATTAAAAGCAATACTGGAAATCGCTGCCGCTGAATAATGACCGATTCCCGGTAGTTTTATAATTTGTTCGTATTGATTGGGGAAATTCCCATTATGGTTTTTAACAATTTCATTTGCTGCCCGGTGCATGTTTCGGGCGCGTGCATAATATCCCAATCCTTCCCATTTTTTTAATACATCATCAAGCTCTGCTTGCGCAAGAGATATTATGTCCGGGAATGCCTCTGTAAATTTCAGATAATAATCGATAACTTTGATAACCTGTGTCTGTTGAAGCATTATCTCGGAAATCCATATTTTATAGGGATCGGAGGTTCTTCGCCAGGGAAGGTCACGTTTTTCATTATTGTACCAGGTGATAATATTTTGCTGGAATTTTTTAATATATTTATCAGTGATTTCAGGGATCATATCAATATTAAAAAAGCTGCATGAAATGCAGCTTTATATTTGAGGTTTAATGACAACAGCTCCAATTTCATTCAGTTTCTCTTTTAATCGTTGAAACATTTTTTCGTCTTCGTATGTTCCCACGATAGCGCCGCCACTGCCGGAAAATTTTGCACTGGCGCCAACAGAACGTGCCAGGTTGATCATTTCCAGGTTTAAACGACTTATGGGAAAAATTTCTTTGCGTTTATCAAAATTTTCATTCATTATTTTGCCCAGTTTTTCCGGTTGTCGGGACAAGAGGCAATCTTTAGCCATATCCGCCCGTTCGGCAAAATATTTCATCGCATCTATAACCTGCTGGTCTCCGGCCATATATCTGCCTTTAAGGTTGCCATGAGCAATTCCGGAAACTTCGGAAAGATCGCTTATATAGGCAAGATAGATCGGCGGTAATAGATTTGGATCAATGTTTTCATAATAACCATGCCCCTGTTTGTCGAGCAGGTTTTTATCAAAGTCCATATAAACCAAACCGTCATAAACCTGTACAACCCGGTCCTGTAAACCAGCGGATATACTTAATTCGTCGGTTTCCACACTTAGAATCAGTCCCGGAAGCAGCGGTTTGGGGATTTCTATGCCGAAAAAAGTTGTCAACGCCCGAATGGTTGCTGTGACAATGGCGCTGGATCCGGCCAGACCAACCTGAACAGGTATGTTTGAATTATAGCGTACGGTAAAGTTTTTATCTGCCAGCACAATCCCTTTTTGACTGCAATAGTCGTGGAATTTTTTGCTGCCGCTTTAATAAGGCGTATTCCACCGTAATACCCGTGTCTTTGAACGTCTTTGACAAGATGGTTAAAATCTTCAAAATAGGAATGGTCCCGGTCATTTGGGAGGATTTCAAGGTCAGGCGTTTCATACATGGTTACCTGGGCATAAAAGTCTTTAAAAGTAACCGATAGTGTTTTGCCGAAATAACCGTCTGAAGGGTTTCCGGCAAGACCGGCACGGGTGTATGCCTTTGTTTGTACAATCATTATTTGTCCTTATATTTTCAGGTTATTTTTCAATCGTAAGAATAATATAGTAAAAAGTATAAAATTGCGTAATTTTTTATGATTTTGTAATTTTTAAAGAACCGATCAACAGTTCATCCAATGGCGAATTTTCGAACAATTTGAAAGCTTGTTCCGGTTTGTGAACAATAGGTTCACCGTGTCTGTTCAAGCTTGTGTTTAAAATGACGGGAATTCCGGTATGCTTTTTAAAATTTAAAAGCAATTGCCGGAACAGAGGATAAGAATATTTGTCTACGGATTGGACCCGGACCGTATCATTTTTATGCAGGGCTCCGGGAATTTTGTCTTTTCGTTCCGGTTTTATTGTAACAATCGTGGTCATAAAAGGATTGTTGGAAAAATTGTAAAAATATTCGTCACCGCATTCGGACTGACATGAGGCTGCAACAGGTACAAAGGCTTCTCTGTTTTTTATGGCAGCTATTTTTTCCTTTACGGCTATGTCTCTCGGGTCACCAAGTATACATCGATGGCCTAATGATCTTGGGCCATATTCTTCGCGGCCCTGAAACCATCCGATTATTTTCCCCTGAGCCAGTTTTTGTGCTGCATATTCGCTTATGTTCCCGGGAATTCTGTCGATATTGCCTTTATAGCTGCCTGACTTCCATGATTTAATAATATCCATGTCTGAAAACTCCAACCCCAGTCCCGTATCATGAATGTTCGGTCGCACAGGTTTACCGGATAGTTTTCGATGTGCCTCTATGGCTGCACCGATTGTTGTGGAGCCGTCTCCCGTATGCGGGTGCATAAAAATAGACTCTACATTTTCATTTGCCTGGATTCGGCTGTTTAATTGAACATTTAAAAAAACACCGCCGCTGAGAATAAATTTACTTGTTTTATATTTTTTAACAAGATAATTGACAAAATTTTTAAGATTTTCTTCCCATAAACGCTGCGCTGCTGCGGCCACATTTTCCGGTCCATATTTTTCAATCAGAGATGTCAACGCTTTACCGCTTTTACTTCCTAAAAAGACATTTTCACGCGGTGTTTGTATATAGTCTATCCAGTATTCGTATTTTGTCCAATTGGTGCCGTCAAACCGGCTGCCCAGTTTTTTCATTTCATCCAAACATATAGAGGGATCACCATAGGCGGCAAGTCCCATGGTTTTGCCTTCCTGCTGCATATATTTAAAACCAAGGGCCACCGTGATTCCCGAGAAAAAACATCCGGCAGCAAACATGGGTATGTCTTCCAGAAAGTCAATTTTATCACCCTGGCACCTGTAAACCGCGCCGGCGACATTTTGTCCGGAGATGTGCGGCGCAAATCCTCCATAACTAATAGCCAGGCAATCATCAAAACCGCTGGAAAAATATCCGGCAGAAACATGCGCCAAATGATGATCAATAAACATAAATTTTTCAGGAGTAATCCCATTTTAAACAATCCATTTGTGTTTTGCGGATCAAAAAGCCCTTTGCGCAGGTTTGGCACCAGATGTTTGCAAAGCTCAACAGGCCGGTTAACCAGCGTATGCATCATGGAGCGTGGCAGGTCATTTTTATTGTATTGCAACAGACTGTTATAGTAATTAGCAGGAGGGTATCCACAGGCAAAACAATCAATGTCTTTAATAGAAAGGTTACAATAATCCAGGGCCTTTTTGATGGTCTCTTCCGGGAATGTATTATCGTTTTTTATTCGGCTCGTTCGTTCATGAGAAAGCGCAAACAAAATGTTGGACTCATTTAATATGGCAATCGAACTGTGACTGTGATTACCGGTTACATCACTTATCCCCAAAATGGTCATGATAAAATCTCCCCTGTAGAGGATATATGCTTTACGATCCAATCTGTCAGGACATTCACCACTTTTTCTTTTTTTATTTCATTAAATAATTCGTGATAAAAACCAGGAAAAGTGGACAGGGTTTTGTCTTTTGATTGAAATGTTTGAAAGAAATCTACCGCCTCTTTTTGACAAATAAGCGAATCCTTTTCACCAAGTAATAACAGCACAGGATGTTGGATTTCCGATATTTTTTGTTTGCAATATTCAATTGTTTCCATCATGGTAAAAAAAAGAGCGGAACTGATTTTTTTGTGCACCAAACGGTCTTTTCGGTAGGATGTAACGACAGTAGAGTCATGGCTTAGTTGAGCTGCATTCAGGCCGGTTGAAAGGGTTAGTTTGGGTAATATTTTGTAAAATAATTTTCCCAATGCCCATTTCCATTTTGGGACTTTCATATTAAGGCCGAATAATGGAGATGAAAAAACCGCTCCCGCCAATAAATCCGGATTTTTTAATAAATAGGTCAAACTAACCAGACCGCCCATGCTGTGGCCTAAAATAAATACAGGTTTTTTGTTTTGTAATTCAAGTGTATGTGTTTGCAGTAACTCCAGGTCTGAGCAGAACTGTGTAAAGTGCTCCACATAACCACGCTGACCTTCTGATTTTCCATGTCCCTGAAGATCGCACGCAAAAACAGCTATATTGAGGTCTAACAATACCTGCACCAGGTTTGTATATCTGCTGGAATGTTCTCCGATTCCGTGTACCAGCAATATATTGGCATCGTGATTTTTTTGGGGAATCCAATATTGATAATATATTTTCAAGTGTTGTTTGTTTTCAAGATATCCGGATGAATAGTTTGCAGTGTGTTGTGACATGTTTTTTCCGTGCTTTATATTTAGATATAGAAAATTTTTAAAGTTGCCAGGGCAGTGATTTTTCAATCGTTATTTCTTGCTGGGAAATGCGTGCCTGATAAACACATATTTCCACTCCATTTTCAACAGCCATTTTTAGTGTGTCCGCGTAAACCGGATCAATATGTTTTGCCGGTTGAAAAATAATCCCGTCACTGCGCTGCACAAGATAAAACATAACGGCCCGGTGGCCCTGCTTTACCATCTCCATCAGTTCATTAAGGTGTTTGGTCCCGCGCTGGGTAACGGCATCCGGGAAATATATGATTTTATCCTGAACCAGCGTTACATTTTTAATTTCAACATAACACAGGTTTTGGTCTTTTTTTAAGAGCAGGTCAATCCGGCTGTTTTTGCCATAATTGACTTCCGATTTAACCTCATCGTATTCAGTTAGTTCGGGTATTCTTTTGTCTAAAATAGCCTCTTTAACGATTTTATTGGGATACCCGGTGTTGATGCCCACCCAGTTATTGTTGGTATAAACAAGTTCCCAGGTATAGGCCGTTTTTCTTTTTGGATTGTTACTTTTTGACAGTAAAACCGGGCTGCCGGGTTCTTTGCAGGTCAACATACTTCCTGTATTGGGGCACAGTGCTGTAACATATTCACCGGTATCAAGTTTAACATCGGCTAAAAATCGTTTATATCTTTTTAAAAGTTTACCGGCAAACAATGGTGGTAACTTCATTCAATCTCCGTTTTAAAACCTGGTATGACCGGACCGTTCGTTGTAATTTATTGTTGAATGAGTATTCAGATTAACTAATATAATAAATTTTCTTCATTTTTAAAACCAGGGTTTTGGGGCTGTCTTTTATACAGCCCCAAAAAACCCGTTTAATATAAGCCTTTTGGATTTATGATGACATATTTAATTTTTTCGCGTTTCCAGGTATAAGTAATATGCAGTTTACCATCATCCGCCTGAACAATAGCCGGATAGGAATATTCTCCCGGCTGGTTTTCCAGAATATAAGGCTCTCCCCAGGTTTCACCATTGTCTGTTGAAAATGCAAGATTTAATGGTGTGCGGCCTTTTTTAGTATGGTTGTAGACGAGCGCTATTGTTCCATCGTTCATTTTTACGGCGTCAATTCCGGAACCGGGATGCGGCAGGGATTTTATTACTTTTCCGGGTGACCAGGTATAACCACCATCCTCAGAGTGTGATTCGACAATATAATTTAAATTCCGGGAACGCAGCAGCATTTTCAGTTTTCCGGGAGCATATTCCCAAAGGGTCGGCTGAATAATGCCATAGGGTTGTTCCGGGCAGGTGATGACGCTACTTTTTTTCCATGTTTGGCCGCCGTCACTGCTTATTTCCGTCCAGCCTGACCACACTTGGTAAGATTCTACGGACGTTCCGCTGACAATGTCTCCGTTGTGCAGTTGAATAGGTTTGTTTTTAATCGGACCCAATAATCCGGCCGGCATAATGGTAATGTCACTCCAGGAGGTACCGTTATCTGTGCTGGTGATAAAGGCACCGCTCCAGGCTCGTGGGCTTTCACCAACTTTGAAGAACAACCATATTTTTTTACTGTTATCCTGAAAGAGAACTGGGTTCCATGTCGGTACATCCGGATAGTCTGTCATTTTTTGTGGATTTGACCATGTTCCATTATGACGGCGGGCCAGCCATATTTCCACACTATTGTCGCCTTCTTCCTTGCCGCCAAACCAGGCTGCCAAAACATCACCGTTTTCCAGCACCAAAACCGTTGACGCATGGCAGGAAGGAATAACGCCATCCGGATAAATAAATTCGGCTGTTTCTGTTTTCATCAGGTTGCCGGATTGACAGAAAAGAAGCGGTACCAGGACTAATAGTACGTTAAGAAACGGTAAAAGGGATTTTGAATTCATTTTATGTCCTCCGTCTATTTTGGATGAACCTTTGTTTAATTTCTAAGAACGAATTCACCTTGTTTGATTTTAATAATGTGTACCATATTTTTTCCGGAAAACAGATTATTTTTGTGTCAGATGCATCAACCATGAAAGGACTTTCTCCTGTATCGGTTCTGAAAATTTATTATAACCGATTGGTGTGTAAAATAAAAGCTGTTCCGGCGAATTTTGCAAACCATAAATCGTTTTAACATTATCAACGCAGTTTTGAACATCCTGAAGAATAGCATCACGGTCGAACTGCGGGGCGACTACCAACAGGGACCGGGGAGCAATACAACTCAAAATTTCCGGAAAATCAGTGGGAAGATTATTTTCTTGCCCTAAAAACAATCCGGCATTGGGAAGTAATGCATGCAAATGAGAAAACGCTTTTATTCCGGGAACGCCCTTGTCCGGTGTGCCGGTTCGTAAGGGTGTAAATCCGCAAATGGAGGCCATGCCGGCTACACGGTCGTCCAAAGCTGAAGCAAACAACCCGGTCGTGGCGCCTAATGAATAACCGACAATGTAAATGTTGTTTTCATCCACCAGTTCAAACTGTGCCAAAGCGTTGACCGCAGCCTGTACATCTATTACCATTTTACCCATTTTAGACCAATTGGGATATCGATCATAAAAACGGCTGCCCTCTTCAAAACGGCTGCCGAATCCGAGCATGTCAAAAGAAAAAACGGCTATTCCGTTATTTACCAGGCGTTCGAAAAAGGGTTCAATTCTGCGTCCGTATCCTGTGGAATAATCATATTCATGTAAAAAGATGACAACCGGTAATCTTTTCAAGGATGACATGTGCTGTTCCGGGAAATAGAGGGTCCCGTAAAGATAATCACCAAAGGAATGATATGGCCCAAAAACGATATTTTTGGCACCTTTAATTGTGTCCGGGCTTATTATGACATCTCTTAAATAATCGTCCTCTTTTCGTTGATTGCTGACTGTTTGAGGACCCGGATTTAAAGCGCCGGCCGGTCTTTTACCCAGCAGCCATTGAATGTTTTTTAAAATTTGCGGCTTTTGGGTCTGCCAGTCGGAAAATGTTTTGATTTTAGCGGTTTCAACAGGTTCCGGGAAATCAGCAGGCTGGTGTTTTTTCCACTCGTCAAATGAAAAACTATAATAACATTTGTTTTCCGGTTTTTGATTTGATATGCCAAAACAATAGTCAAAAAAATCGATATAACTTTCAATGTCTCTGGCCGATGTACCATGCCGTCCGTAACGTAAACGTAAGGCTATTTTTTCTTTAGCATTTAAAAATTTATATACTTTATGTGCAGACTCGAATCCCTGTTGAATTCCCCAGGCATTTCCCTGGCTTTCATTCAATGCAGAGCTCAACATCAAACCACGTGGGGCCACCAGGGCCATCATCAGGTTTTGATCGACCGGCAGTTTATATTCCCGTCCGTAAAAAAAACGAAGACGCGGGTGCAGCCAATGCGGAAAATAGGTTGTAATCTCTGCAATTGTTTCATTATCAAAATTATCACTGGTAAACCGAAACGGATCTTCGGCACCGGTGCCGCCTGAACTGGTAACGACTGCTTTGATCCTTTCATCAAAAGCGGCTGCCATTAAAGATTGTTTTCCGTTTCGTGAGTGGCCGGTCAGGGCGATTTTTTCTTTGTCAATGAATGGCAGTGTGTAAAGATAGTCAATAACCCGCATAGTACCCCAGGCCCGGCGCATCAGGCGGGTAAAATCATATTTATTAAAATAGAGTTTGGCATAGTCATCGGTATCATCTTTGGCATCTGCTCCGGCATAAACACAACCGACATATCCCCGGCGAACAGCAATCAATGCCCAGCCCCGGTGGTTCCATTGTGTCATAAAAACCGGAAAAGGTCCCTCACCCGGAGGGATCATCAATTCTATTGTCATTTTACAGGTTTTGGGACGTTTAAAAGGGAGAGATGTATCCTTAATTTCATTATCAGGTTTAAATATGATTTCTACAATTTGTATGGTTACGTCGTTTTCTTTGTGTTCTTGCAGGATTTTTGTAGTTAAAATTTGCGGCGCCGGCGGCAAGGTGCCTGTTACCCATTGCTGCATTTGTTTTTGGATCCATTGCCGTTTTTGCTGCCATTGTTCAAGAGTGGTTACCGGTTGATTTGTTGTTCCTTCATTTATAATTAACGGGTCCGGTAAAAACGGAAGGGTCGGCATGGTGTTAAAATCGGGTGGTTGTTCGCCTGTCCTGCGCAGCCAATCCTGCCATGTGGAATCAACCGGTGTTACCCAGCCTCGTTCCGGGTCTTCCGGTCCCAAAAGTTGTATGATTTGGTCCTGGGACACATTTTTATCAGCGGAAAATATTAATGTTGTAAAGGTCAGGGTAAAAAACAGAAAAATATATGGCCGGGTTTTCAATGTTTTCTCCTTTAAATTTTTACTTTATTACATTTGTCCATATTCCTTTTTGAGCGGATTCAATTGCTGCTTCTATAACCAGCATTTCCTGATGTCCGTCAACAAAATTTGGGAAATTTGTATTTTGCTGTTTTCCTGTTCTTTTTGCTCCCACGGCCTGATAATAATCCATGAAAAAATTATATATGGTGTCATGATAGCCCATTGGATGGCCTGACGGCAGGGTTGCGTATTTACGGGTGTCCGGTGTTTGCAGCAGCGGCGATTCGTAAAATGTTTCGTTTCCCTTGTCACGATGCCCGATAACAAGGGCGTTCGGATGAACATGGTTCCAGGAATAGGATTCTTTTGAGCCATATAGTTGCATGTCAATTTCCACCTTTCGCCCGACAGCAACCTGGCATGTGGTAAAATTTCCTCTGGCTCCGTTTTGAAACCGGATAAACAATGAGGCATAATCTTCAAGCGGAATGTCGACCTCTTCATACTCGGTATCCTGAGCGGCACCAAAGGACAGTGCTCCTGATTTTGGTTTTTTCCGTTTCGGTAAATTGGTATGGAATTCCGCCATTACCTGGCTGATTTTTTGTCCGGTTACAAATTGAACAAGGTCGCACCAGTGACTGCCAAGGTCTGCCATGGTGTTGGACCGACCGGCAATTGCAGGGTCCAGCCGCCAGGAATAGTCGGTTTCGTAAAAAAGCCAATCCTGTAAAAAATGGCCCAAAACCATTCGCAAATCTCCCAAATCTCCACGACGGACACGGGCCGCCGCTTCCTGAACGACAGGGTAATAACGATAACAAAAATTTATACCATGTACACAATTGTTTTCCTGAGCGAGCTTAAATAGTTCGGAAGATTCTTTTGAAGAAAGCGCCAGAGGTTTTTCCGAGAGAATATCTTTTCCGGCTTTAATTGTTTTGACATTTATATCATAATGAAGATGGTTCGGTGCACAGTTGTGAATGATTTCAACTTCCGGATCATTTATTAAATCATCTGCGTTATAATATATTTTGGGAATATTAAATTTTTGACCGACCTGATCGGCAAGTTCTTTATTGGTTTCAGCCAGGGCAATGATTTCTACCTGCGCACATCGCCGCAGTTGCTCTATATGGATCATTCCGACATATCCCGTCCCGATAATACCCACTTTGAATTTCATAAAAACCTCCTGCATAAAAAATCGGCTCATTAATATGATTATAATCTAAAAATTCTTTTGAGAAACACAATCGAATAACGAATTGTTTTGAAAATTTTATTTTTTAATTGGCATTTAAACTGTAAAATGTTTTTATTAGAGTTAAATAGTTTAATTGGATAGGCAGTATACGTGAATTATCGTAGATTAAAATTTGTGTTTATTTTTTCCCTTTTATTGACGGCATGCACGCGCGATAAAAATCCGGTAACAAATGGGCCGCAAGATGAAGATAAAAGGGTTTTGCTGCTTGTAATTGAAAACAATAATTCAATGAGCTCTGCAGCCTCTACTGCTTTTCAATTGTTTCGGATGAGTTTTTTAAACATACTCGGTGACATTTTTAATGTTCCGGCAAGTGATATGAATTATTTGGACCTGACGGAAATAATTGATCTTTACGGTGAAGAGTGGCAGATTGATTCAATAAAAGACATGGCCGGTCCTTTTTATGATTCCATTATAGCCTTAACAGACAGCACTGCAACTTTTTCGGATTTTTTGGAACAATTGAGCTTGTTTCATCATAAACATTATGTTATTGATGTTGTTATGAATCTTCATGCTGATTCGACACATGTTGTTTTTTTTGATGGTCCGCAAAAGATAAATAATGTAACAGGATATATTGCCGACAACGGGATTAGTATTCATTCTATTTATCAGACCTGTTGTTTTGGTTCATATATGATCGATGAATGGGAACAAATCGGTGTGTGTGCTGTGAACGGGGCTGTTGCCGTAAACAGTTATGCCATGTTTTCCCCGATATATTTTGTTCAGGCCTGGTTAAATGGTGCGACTTTTGATCAGGCTGTCAATACCGCCATGATTCAGGAAATTCAAAAAATTGAATCCTATAAAGAACAATTGCCGGCTATTGAATATTTATTACAGGACCAAATAAAAGCAGATTCGCAACAAAAAATCGGGGGTACAAATCCTCAGTTAAATTGGAGAGTCGGCACCTGAAAACAAAAAGTATTGCGATTGAGGATAATATAGTTTAAGTTTAAGATGAAAATAAAACTGAAATAAAGGATGTTTAAAAAATGCAACAAGACAAAAACCTTGAAACACTATCCGAACTTTTAGAAAATTTGAAAATTCCCGCCATGTCAATTGACCAGATTCAGGGATATTTGACGGCCATTATTTGCGGACCGCATCCTGTTTTACCGAGCCAGTGGCTGCCGTTGGTGTTTTTAAAAGAAGAAGAAATGCCTGAATTGCCGAAAAAGGAAAAAGCTGAAAAAGTAGTCGATCTGCTGTTTGCTGTTTATAATGACATTTCTACATCTCTGGAAGCTGATGATTTTGGCCTTTTTGTTCCTGTCCTTAAAAAAGATGATCAGGAAACAGTGATTGTTCGATATTGGTGCCAGGGGTTTATGGCGGCTGTTAACCAGTTTTTTTATAAAGAATGGTTGGAAAAGGGTGATACTTATATTATAGAGCTGACCACGCCAATTGTTTTCATGTCTGACCCGGAATCGCTTTTTGAACTGGCTGATGATGAAATGAAGGATGAATTGAAAAATTTTCAAAAAGAAATTGTTGAACGTATAACAACCGTAGTACCCATGATATGGAATTACTGGAGAAATGATAAACAAGAGAGTGACAACAACGGCAAATATGCAGACAATTCTACCGAATAGTATTTTTATTTAATATATGTAGTTTTTATTATTTGTCTCTCCTTTTCAAATGTATCGGCATTATCCATTTGAATGACCCGGCCTGATACCCCCCTGGTGCGTGGCTTCTTCCCCCAATTTTGATGATCATAAGAATATTTATATTTCTTTATAAAATTTTACTCTAAAACCTCTGGTAAAATAAATTTTTTTTTGTATCTTTTATTATTAATAAAAGGAGCTGGTGTGCGTTATATCAAAATATTGATTGTTTTATTATTTTATTGTCCCTTGCTTGCCCAAAATACTATTTCAACCAAGCTTGTCATACTGGGTGGAGATGATGCCGGTTTGGGAGCTGTTTGGGCTGCCGGAGAGCTTGGCATTGAGACCGTTCTTGTTTTAACTCATCCCCGTGATTTTGGCGGAGATTTTACAAATTTTATTCCGACAGACATTGCTGTATCGGCCCGTACTGTCGGTGGAATAAACTATGTTTATGATACCTTTGCCAGAAAACATACGAATGAAAAATCAGGTTCATCTACGGCAGGAAAAGATGGACGCGTTGCGCCGCCCGGTGCAAGTATCGAATTTCTTTATGACCTTGTTAAAAAATATCCTCATATCAAAATATTAACAGGATATTTACCCAAGCCGCATTCCGGCGTTCGAAATAAAAAAAATCAAGTCAAACAGGTGTCTGTGATTGCTGAGGATGGACAAGTTATTAAAATAAACTGTCAATTTGCCATAGACGGCACACCGGAAGGATATGGCGCCAAAGCATTTGATTTGCCTGTTGTTTTTGGCAGAGAAGGGCAGCACGAAGATAAAGACCCAACCCGGGATATGGAAGCATTTGCAGGTCGCAGGCTTTTTGCAACATATCGTAATAATCACAATATTCTTTCCGGTAAAGTCCCGCTTTTGGAAAAGTATTGTGACAGGCGTCCGGAAATCGAGGATAATTCCATGGCGGCCAGTCCGGTCATTCCCTTAAAGGAATATGTGCTCAAAAGTGAATCTGTTCCTGATGACGCACCCTGGTTATTAAAGAATGAGCCGACAGGTTTTGATATAAATAATTTTAAACATTTAAAGGATGAAAAACGCCCCGGTGGTAATCGAAATGGCCGAAATATTTGGCGGTTTTCGGGTAATGAACCATTAAAATCATTACCCGAATGGTATCGTTTGCCGGACGGAACACATTATCTCAGACATGATGACGTTTGGAAGTGGAAACGTTATGTGGAAAAAAAGGCCTTTCAATATGTCGTCAATTCACTTTATTATTATCAAAAATTTACACCGGAAGGGAACCGCTATGGCATAGACAAAGATGCTTTTAATATTTATGACGCCCCTTATAAATTATCTGATTTTGGAACGACAAGTTACGGCGGTGATCAATATTTCGCCTGCCGTTTATATCACCGGGTTTTGGCACGGCTCAAGGTGCCTGAACCGGTTGGCGGGCAAATGTTTTTTCGAAAGGGAGGACGGCCCTATTTCCATGAAAAATCATTTTGGGTATTTGATGGGATTGGTGTGCCTTTGTTGGAAATTGACTATCATTCTGTTCTGGCCGCCAGTGTTCCCAGCCCGGATGGAGCCGGGCCAGAGGGTTCTGCCTTTACATATTGCGTGCCGGAGGCTTCGGGACTGAATCTGCACAGTTTGCCTCGTCGTATTATTGAACCGGATTACAGTTTAATCGATAATTATTTATCTCCCGGGACTCCTTCAACGACCTTTATGGCGCAGTCATCTATTCGGGCGGGATCCAGTATGAATCATTTAGGCGTTGTTGCTGCCGCTATGGTTTACCTTGCTGATAAACAACAAATTTCTGTGTCTGGCGTAAATACCCTTGAATTACAGTGGCTGCTTGTTGATCGTTTAAATAGCTCTATTGTTTATTTTGAAAATGCCATTGCCGGAACGCCTGAATTCAAATACGAACAAATGGCAGGCGTATTGGGAATTCCTTTTAAAAACTTGAACGATAGCTGGGATCAGCCATTTATATCAGATTTGCAGTTAAGGAATTATGTGAAACAATATGCTTTGTTTAAAAAGCAAGATGTTCCTGATTTTGAAATACAACAAGGTAAAATGCGCTGCAAGGATTTTTTCAAGGCATTTGCACCATTGCTTCATCCGAAAATAAAATTGTATATTTGTGAGAATGATGAACAGTTCATTCATTTGCAGGATATACGCCAGATATTAACGAGGGACATGATAGCAGATTTTACTGAAATTGGTCCCTATATTGTTCCAAACCGAATTGTTTTTGATTCGTTTAACCGGAAACCTGGTGAAATCGGTTCCCTGGAAACCGGAGACGAGTGGAATAATCGGCACTTTGAAATTTATCGGGGGCACGCTGTGTCCCAAAGTATTGATGAAAAGGCCTTGTTGCTGACAAACGGTACAAATAAAGATTTTGAGTTATCCGTTGAGATTTGTCTGGAACAAAAACCATTAGACTGGCCAAACGGTCAAATCCACGAATGTGGTTTGCTGTTGGATTATAAAAATGATAATGACTATATGTTTTTCGGTATTACCGATGACAGAGGTGGATTAAAATTTGGATTGGTAGATCAGCAAATTCGAAAAGAAAAAATTATTAAATATAGTATTTCCAGTTTTTCTCTTAAAGTTATTAAAAACGGTAATAATTTTAAATTCTTTGTAAACGATCGTTTATTGTTTACACATACTATTGAAAAAGAATATGCTCCGGTCATAGGTTTGGTGCATGGAACCGGAGAGGGTCGTGTTCATTTTCAAAATTTTTCACAGATAACTACCCAATAAACTCATACTAATCCTCAAGGAGAATACTATGAATGGCAATGCGCATGGCAGGAGGGATTTTTTAACAATGGCTGCCGCTGCTGCGACCGGAGTAACCGGAGTATTGGCGTGTAATTCAAAACCTTCAGTTAAACCTATTGATACCCAAAAAATTGCACAAAAACGTAAAGCGCTTTTTGTATATGGTGGCTGGGACGGACACGATCCCGTTTTATGCCGGGATATTTTTTGTCCGTGGATGCAAAAGGCCGGCTTTGACCTGACCATTTCCGATACCCTGGATTCCTATACAGACAAGGAATTAATGGATTCTCTGGACCTTGTTGTTCAGGTATGGACAATGGGAACGATTGAAAAGGAACAGGAAAAAGGTTTGCTGGCTGCCATCAGTAACGGGACCGGTTTGGCAGGCTGGCACGGCGGTTTGTGTGATTCTTTTCGTATGAATACGGAATATCAGTTTATGACCGGCGGGCAATGGGTCGCACATCCCGGTGGTGTTATAGATTATATGGTCAATGTTTCTAACCCAAACGATCCTGTAACGGTCGGCATTAAGGATTTTGCCATGCACTCAGAGCAATATTATTTGCATGTTGATCCAAACGTCAATGTACTGGCAACAACGACTTTTAATGGTGAACACGCTCACTGGATCGACGGTTGTGTTATGCCGGTAATATGGAAAAAATATTATGGTAATGGCCGGGTTTTTTATTCTTCATTAGGCCATAAAGCAGTGGACTGGAACGTTCCTGAAGCATTGGAAACGATGAAACGCGGTATTATCTGGGCGGCTGAAAGTAAATATGCACCCAAAGAAACCTGGATTAAACCGGTATATAAAGTTTGATGAAAAAGGATTTTAGCGGGATTCCGTGATGTTTATCAGAATCCCGCTGATTTATCCTTATGACCCCTTTTTAGAATGTGGTGTCACCCACATCCCCCTGTTCCCCTTAAGCATCACCCGCTAATTTATTTTACAAAACTCATTTTTTTACATTGTGTAAATTTTTGATTATCAATTCCTGTAAATTCTATTTTATAGATGTAAATGCCGGCGGCAACCGGATTGTCCTTAGAATCCGTGGCATCCCAGATTGTATTATGCAAGCCGGTGTTGAGCTGTGCGTGTAATAAAATTTTTACCAATCGTCCTGTAATGTCATATATCTTGATGGTCACCTGTCCCGGAGAAGATAGTTCCCAGGTAATCGTTGTTGTCGGATTAAAAGGATTCGGGTAGTTTGGGAAAATATCAAGCTGAACGGGAATTTGATTATTTTTAATATGGACGGATGATTCGCTCTGATTGTTATAGTAATATACATTACCTTCACCATTGCCTAAAAAAAGATCGGGACGATTATCACCGTCATAATCAAATAAAACCGGCATGGCTTTACTTATTACATTTATACTATTAAATGCTGTTGTGTCCTGCCGCCATACGGGACTTGTTTTACCACCGATATTTTCAAAATATTTAATACGTCCGTCATATGTTCCGGAAATTAAATCCATATCTCCGTCAGCGTCAAAATCATAAAATGTGGATGAATAGTAAACAGAATCCATACCGATTTTCCATTTCGGCTTTTCCTCCCAAAGGTTGGGTTGTATATGAAAGCAGTTTTGATAAAAATAGGTTTCTGTTTTTGAAAGTATGGTAGAATTATCTCCTGAAAAAATTCTTTTTTCTAAAAACAGATCGTCCTTGTTATCGTTGTCCATATCTGCAAAACGAACAAATGTATAAACACTGTCTCGTTTGTTTGTTTTAAACTGCTGCAAAAGGTCCGGTTTTTCCGTCCATGTGCTGTAATCGTGGATATTATCCGTTTCAAATGTTATAAAGTCATTCTCCAGAGAAAACGTCAACTCTGTTTTATCATTGCAATCCATATCGGAAAAAGAGGCCATATAATATATATAGTTCCAATACAAAGGTTTTTGGGGTGTTCTTGAAACAAGCTGCCATAATTTTTTATTATGAATTGGTTTTTGTTGATATTGATAAATACTGCCAGTCGGACCAGGAATTGAAGAGTAATTTGTTGCTGTGGTCAACAATGTAATCGTCTCATTTTCATCTAAACAGGGTGATATGGAGGTGTAATAATTTGCTTTTATGGGTCCTAATTGATAAAAATTATAATTCAGCAGAGAATCCGGATCATTTAAAAAGATAAAACCTCTGTTCTCCTCATCACACACTAACAAATCCAGATGTCCATCATTATTCATGTCTAACGCATCGAGTAATTTTATCGATTCTTTGGTTTCAATTTGCAGATATAGTACATCCGGATTTAAATGATAACCTTCCGTGTCTACAACTCCCAAATAACAGCAAACACATATACCTTCAAATTCCGATATAAAAAGCAGGTCCATAATGTTATCATTGTTTATGTCCAAAAATTTAGGTGTGCTGGTTTGCCAATAAAGCAGATTTTGACCAAAATTAGAAAAAGCTGTCGAATCCGGCTGAAAGACCGGTTCTTCTGTAGAACCGATATTTTCAACAAGGAGAAGAGAATCTTTATCCGTTGAAATATTGTTAAAGAATATGATGTCCTGGTCCTGATCACCGTCGATATCTACTATTTGTGGTGCTTTATATCCAAAGTTCTCCGGCACCTGTAAAGAAAACAGCGTGTCGGCTTTCCATGTATTATTTATGTTGTTTGACCATTTTAAAAATAAATAGCAGGGGATATGGTTCAAATCATTTTGCATTTCATAGGTTAATATATCCTTAAACCCATTTTCATCCATATCTTTTACAGCTATAATCCGGTTTAATGATTGTTGCGGAAAATCATTTAAAAAACTGTTGTTTTCCTGCCAATAATAAGGACCGGAGTCTCTGCCGCAATACAGAACGGATTGTTTCGTTCCATCTGTGAATTCTTTATAAAGCAAAACGTCGGGATCATTGTCGTTGTTTATATCGCACCATATCCAATTTACTGAATTGTTCAAATCAAGTCCGGACGGATTGATAACACTATCATCTCTCTGCCATATACCTGTTTGGGCAAAAGCAGCGGATGAAACACATTGAAATATTATGAAATACAATCCGGGCCTCATTTTACAAAACTCATTTTTTTACATTGAGTGAATTTTTGATTGTCAATTCCTGTAAATTCTATTTTATAGATGTAAATGCCGGCGGCAACCGGATTGCCCTTAAAATCCGTGGCATCCCAAACTACGTTATGCAAACCGGCATTGAGCTGTGCGTATAATAAAATTTTTACCAATCGTCCTGTAATGTCATATATCTTGATGGTCACCTGTCCCGGAGAATATAATTCATAAGCAATCGTTGTCGTTGGGTTAAATGGATTCGGATAATTTTGATGCAAAGATAATATCTGAGGTATTTTGTCCTCATTGTTATCCACAGCCGTGTTGTTGTCATCCGGGTCTGCATAAAAGGCAGTGTAAGGTGTAAGGATTTGGTATTTTAACGAAAGTTCGATAACCTGGTTGACCAGTTCTACCTGTTCGCCATATATGGCAATTTCATTTAACAAATGGTTTATTTTGGATTGTGCCCAAAGGCGAGGTATAAAACGATGACCTTCACCAGGTATGTTTAAAAAGTTTGCCTGGGAATGATAACCGATGTCCTGCTTACCGATTCGTCCGGTAAGGTAAACAGGAAAGTTGCCGGAATTACTGTATAATCCAAGCTGCATGACCTGACTGCCCCAGAACAAATCAGATAATAGACGCGGATATTTATCCCATGTCTCCAGACCGGCAATTTTTATGTCCAGGTCTGTTAAAATTGGCTTTGAAATACGGGTGAAATGATTGCTGACCATTTTTGCGATATTTTCATCTTGTTGGATATAAGTTGCATAACCACCGTTTTCCAGAGCCATCTGTCCCAGTAATTGTTTGCTGACGTCATCACCGACGCCAAAGGGATAAATACGAGTGTTTAACGTGTTTGCCTGTTTTATGTTTTCCAGAATATCAGGGATAAAAGTAACGTCCCATGTGGGGTAGCCGTCGGTTATGAAAACGATCATATTGGCGCATTCATCGGAAAAGGATTGCTGAAGTGATTGTAACATAGCCTGGTTAATATTCGTCAAACCCAATGCTCCAATGTTTTTAACAAAAGTCTTTGCGTTTTCTACATGTTCTGCGGTTGCCGGGACAAGATCAGGTTGATACGGGACAACTGTGGTGCCGAATGTTAAAATGTTAAACATATCCTGGGGATTCAGACAGTCCAAAAAAGCAAGTAACGATGTTTTTAGCTGTTCAATTCTGAGTCCTTCCATACTGGATGAAACATCGGCGGTAAACACAATTTTTCGCGGAATGACTTTGTCATCTCCGATACTGTCCGGTGGCGTTATCCATACAGCGTAATATGAATCTGTACCAATGGAGTCACCTTTAGACGGTGTGTAACTCAAAACGTTTACATCTACCTGTTCACGTATGGTTTCAAAAGAGATTTTCAGGTCCTTTTCCGGGAAAAAATTTTCATCTCCGAATGTAACAGTGTATTTATTGTCGTTTATCTGATTGATGGATGTGGCTGTTGAATTTTGGTGTGATGGGGAATAAAGATGTTTTATTTGAGAGGGCGTTTCCACGGTCGTGTTGACGGAGATTCGGTTCAACGGTTTGGGTGTCAGTTCAACGGCATTTAACAAGAACGTATAATCTATTGTACCAAATTCATAAGGGAGTAACTGAACATAGGTGATTTCAGTTCTAACATCAGTTTGTGCGTTGATTGGAGCGATGCTCAAACGATACAAATTGTCACCCAGATATTCCAAAAGTGCCGGGTCGAGCATTTGGCGGATTTTGTCCTGGTATTGCTGTTGCGCTTCCTGACGTTCACGAATACTGCCTTTGTAACGTTGACCGTTAAACCAGTAGTAGAGTTCCGTAACAACAGCACCTTCCGGTAACGGAAAAACCCATACGGCTTCAACGGTATTGTTCATTTCATTTTTAAAAATCTGGTCCACATACGTAACAGCAACCTGACCGTTTATTTCAACGGTTGCGTCAACGGTTTTTATCCACATTTTGTTATAGGTCTGATTGCTCCAAACCGGGCGTGAAAATAAAACACCAATTGCCTGAGCACTTTGTGTTAGAATAATCATGCCGAGTAACAAAACAGTAAAGATGACGTTTTTTTTCATAAGGACCTCGTCTGTTGTTATGTTACTAAAAAATTAGTTAATAGTTTATTTTTGTACGTTCTGTATTTTTTGAGGTTATAACAATGGTGTTACTTTTTTTCGAGAATATAGTCGACTCGTGCTTTGATGAAACCGGTTTTTTTTGACAGGTCAGCAGTAAAATAGCCGACAAAATAAATAGAATTCGTAACAAAAGTTAACCTTTTAATCTTTCGAATAAATTTTTCTCATTTAACCAGAATACATTTTTTTACGGTCTGAAAAGAACCTGATGTCAATTTTATAAAATATATCCCGCTTGGTTGATTTTTCGCGTTCCATATCACTGAATAGTGCCCAGGCGGCAGATGTTGTTGCATTAATTCAGCAATCTTTTTCCCTGATAAATTGTAAATAGAAATGTTTGTCAAATCCTGTCTGGAAAGAGTAAATTTTATTTTCGTCTCTGCATTAAATGGATTTGGAAAATTTTGTTGCAGATAAAAAGTGTGAGGAATATTATTTTGTTTCTCCGGTAAAGCACTATTTTGTTGTGTAATATGGATTTTGACTTTTAATGAGTCGGTCAACTCACCGTCCGTTGTAAGAACTGTAAAGGATGTATCACAGGCATTGACCGGTACGGTGCCTGATAATAATGAATCCTGTGGAGATAGCCAATAGGGTTTGTTAATAAAATTGTATGACAATACATTTTCATCAGGATCAATAGCTTCCGCAATATAACTCAAATTAGCTCCAACAGAAGCAGATACGCTGTCCGTTGAAACAAACTGCGGGGGATTATTTTCAATGACCAGACAATAATCCATTGTATCTGCAGAAATCCATGTATCTCGCGCTATAATTATAGAAAGCGCCAATGTAAAATTATAAGTACCGGATTCGACCGGTGTCCCCACTACCATGCCGCCACCAGCTCCTATAGATACAAATAAATTGTCGGGCAGATTTCCGTCTATCAATTCCCAGTGTTCCTTGTAATCCCAAACATGTGTCGCATAAAGGCGCCCAACGTATACATTTTTATAGATTCCTTTAGGAAGATAGTTTGTTGTTATTTTAACACTGTCCGGAAGACCTGGATATTTTTTTGCCATGCGTCTGTACATTATGCGAAAGGGGTGGTTCATTGCCTTCGGTCCACACAATGTCAAATAATTTCGGACGAAATGTTTTTATAACATACACTTGGATTAAAGATGTGTGATCCGTTGCTTTTGTTTACCTGATATGGTTCAAGGCTTGAAAAGTTTTCATCCTGAAATTGATTGTAGTATATATGTCCGTCATCCTGCCATGTTATAGCACATGATAATCGATATTTCAATATGTCGTCAACGCTCGCCAGAGTGTAACCGGAACATTTTAAAGAATCATAAATATTAGTTAAAAGTTTTCGTGGACTTGAAACTTGACATCATTGTGTAAAGATAATTTTTTGCTTGTATCTGAACAGGCAATTACAAATTCCGAAGATTTATTGGAATTTTTTTGAGTAATTTCTAATGGAAAGAGAAGGAAAAAACTTTACCGCTGGAGTTGGAAAACAATTTGTTCTGTTGACTGTAATTGCTCATACGATGTAAAGTTGTTTTTCATCAAAAAGTTATATATTTTTATTCGCGAAGTGTTATCAGCAATATTAAATTCGGTCCAGGCAAGGTGTAATAATCCCGGTTCAAATTCCAGATCACCTGTAACAGAGACAAAAACGGGCATTCCAATCCGGGTCGGCAAAATCGGAGTGTAGTTTTGGTCTTTGGACTCAAAGTACTGAGTATATCGTACCAGTTTTTATAACATCACTCTTGTAATCAACAGGCTCGTGCCATGCAATCCAAAACACCGCTTTCTGTTACCTGTATGGACGGAAAAAAAACTGTGAGTTGTTAATTTGGGGTGTTGTGGCTTCTGTTGCCATTGTAAAGAATTCGGCTCTAAATATTTTTCCACATACAATATTGTTATTGAGCGGTGTCCAAACGGTATAAAAAAGTTCCACCGCTGTCAATGGTTTATGGATGGATTTTTTCCCTTCACCCAGTATTTGTGGTGTTGACCAGTTGTCGCCGTCATCCGACCATGTCCCACATTATAGTATGTTTTCAGGGCTGTGCTGTCCTGAAAAAACAACAATCCGGCGATCGTTCAGATTACGCGCTATTCGCCGGCCATTATTGAAAGCTGTCCGCTGATTTTGAATTACTTTGTCCGATTACGACGGGTTTCTGTAGCGGTTAATAATGCTGAGCAGAAAAGAAGAACAAATGTCAATATTTTTGAACCGATAATTCATAAGTTGCCTTTATTTTTATTAGCATCATCTTCCACGTTGCGGTTTGTTTGCCATGTGTTAAAACAACAAAATACGTTTCCTGAGGCAAGCGGTTGACCAAACAAGTTTCGACCATTAAAAATAATTCGATGAACTCCGGGGCCGAAATGGACTAATGTCGATAATAGCGACCAGTTGACCTAATGAGTTGAAAATATGAATATATTTTTTCAGTTCCTGCTAATGTATTTGTACCGAGAACAAATTCAATTGTAGTTGTTGGATTAAAAGGATTGGGATAATTACCTAAAATATAACAATCCGGAAGTGCCGGTTCCGGTCCCACTGAATATTCGATGTTTGTGTAAATGTTTTTATAATCGGCTATATAAGCTGTATATCGGCAGCGAATATTATATTTAAGGCTCAAGTCTATTAAACTATCTTTTTTGGATATTGTTTCACCATAAATTTCAATTTCTCGTTCCAATACATCCATCATCTCTTTAGCCCAGATGTGTTCGGCAAATTTATTCGTATTTGTTTCTAAAGAATAATCAAGAAGAAAATTGTAAAAAGAGTCTCCATTTACCGATTTACCGGCCATAGCAAAGGCCGATGTCCCCGGATTTTTATATCTGCCTGTTATGAAAAAACAGGAACCGGCATATGTAGTAGGAATCGTTTTTGGTAAAATTCCATAAACATGACCAAGTCCGAATTCAAAAACAACGTCCTTTAATATGGGGTAACATAGCTGGGTAATAATGTTTTGGATGTTTTGTAACAGATTGCCATCTTGTGATATATAGGTAACATACCCATAGTTCAAATTTGCAAGCATTTCAAGTCGCGGACGGTCAATATCAGGTTCCATGGCAATGGGAAAAATACCAATGTTGAAATTGTTTGCTGCGGAAACCGTCTTCGGATCGACTGTCGAGTATCCGTTGGAAAACAACAGAATGGCGTTATTGTAATTATTATCCTGAATCTGTGCAAATGCTTCTGTTAAAGCAGACTGTAAATCTGAACCGGAACCTGTTCCGATTGTATTCAGATATGATAATGCGGCTGATATATTTTCCTGGTTTGCCGGAACCGGTAAATTTTGCCAGTTGGAATAATAGCTGTTAAATTTAATAATATTAAAAGAATCAGATGGTTTTAATAGTTCAAGCCCTTTTTTTACGGCTGTAATGCTGTTCTCCAGTTTATTGCCAAACATTCGGGAAGATGTGTCCAGTAAAAATATTATTCGGCTTGGCAGCACACTGTCCGGTTCGGCGCTGTCGGGTGGGCGAACATATAAAACATAATGTCCATCCATGGATTTATTGGCTGTTGAATAAAAATCAACGCCCAGTTTTTTGTTTTCAGTTTCATACTCAAAGATGAAATTCTGGTCCAAATAAGCTTTGGGTTGTGATAAATTTAGCTCAAGTGAATGAGAATCTGCTTTGGCTATGCTGAATCCCTGATGCGAAGGAATATCATAAGCTATAATAGAAGAGTTGGATTCAACACTAATATTAAATTGTAAATGATTGATGGGGTGTGTTACAAAATCTTTGGTTTCCAAAGGGAATTGATAAGTGACTTTACCATGATTGTATTTACATTGGCTGATATAGTTTAACTGTACTTTTTGTATGGTCCCGGGCTCAATTCCCAGCAATTTTATTTTAATCCCGTTTCTGCCGATATAATCATTAACCAGCGCAATAATGCCGCCTTGCCCTGTCCCCGGGTTCACGGCTTGTTCTTTAACTTTCAGTATTGCCTTAAAAGTGGTATCATTGCGCCAATATAAAAAGTTTGTTGCTCGGGCATCCGGAGGGAGCGGGAAAGAATAAACCGCATCTGTCTTTTCTGTCCATTCATTTTCGAATTCCTGATAAACTGAGGTTTCTGCAATTAATCCATGAATGTTGACAGTTACGTTTGTAACGCAATTTCTGAGAAAATCTTTTGGATATTCTTCATCTTCCGGTACCAGCAATCCGTCGCTGTAACCCGACGACACAAAAACGAGTACTGTTATCCATATATAAACTAGTCGTTTCATTGTTCCTCCCGCAATTATTTCAGATATAATATTTTTTCGGTTTCAACGTGTTTATTTCCACCATTGTCATAGAGCAGCAAATGTACCAGATAAAATCCGGCACTGACCGGCAGTCCGTTATAGTCGGATGCATTCCAGGTAATTTCAGAGGACTGTTTAGTAACAGGGAACTGGTTGATTCGTTGTCCAAGCAGATTATATATGGTCACGTCACCGTGCTTGGGTTGGGTTTGATTGATTTGTATGGTAATACTCGGATTGAATGGATTTGGATAACAAGACAGGCTATGGTTCGGCATTTCAAATTCAGGCGGAACATAATCGATTGATGCTGATCCTCCCAGTCCGGCATAGTGTATTTTAAGCAAAATTTGTCGGGTTGTGAGATTTTGAAATAAACTATTATATTTAACAACATAACGGGTGACGGATCGATGATGGGAAACATCCAGTAAAATATCGCGGAAATTACCGTTAATATCATAAAAATTACCGCCGGTCGGCAACACAATAGGATTAAACCATAGAGTCTGCAAACTCGTTAAACCGATTCCGTGGACTGTAATTCCCATGGAAAGCATTCGGTCGACTATTTGCTGTTTTGTATAGCTGTGTTCCGGATAGGGCTCGTCGGTGATCCAGATGATGGTCCGTTTGCTCCCCGGACGTAAAGACAATTCCGAAGCCCGATAAATCGCCAGGGGAGAATCCTCAACGCCGCCCCACAATTGAATAAGAGCGAGTTTTTGCCTGATATATTCAATATCATCGGTCAGGTCGATAACATTGTCAATTGTTGTGCTAAATGTTACCACACCTATTTTAACGTCAAATCCCTGGTCTGTTAACGTTTGGTTGAATTCATTAATGTTTTCTCTTACCTGATTAATTTCATCACCCATACTGCCGCTGACATCCAAAACAAAGACAACATCGGCCAGGTTTGCTGTTGATGTCATGTCTTTCGTTAGTTCGATGTCCTGTATTCGGTAGCTATTTTCATATAAAAAAACATTTTCTTTTTCAAGGTTTAACAGTTTTAAACCGGTTTCTTCATTTTCTACATCAAAAAAGACCGAGGTGTTATAATCCGCATCAATAGCTACGGAATCGATATTTACAATTAAACCTTCATCTGAAATCGGCGTCGCCGGTACGAATATGTTTTTTGTATACTCGTCGGCTATGCTTCCGTCTTTTTCTATTTTTAATGTAACCGGAACGATAATGTCATCATATACTGTTTGGCATGAAACAGACGATGATACATAAATAATGTTTTTGTCTGAATTGGGTATGGCGTATGTGGTTTCTCCTGAAAATATTTCCGGCAAGGTTAAGGTTAAATTTGTGTTGTTAGAGTTATCCGTATAAATGACACTTGTACAGTTCATTTCATTGGGGAATAGTTCCTGACTTGCCATAGACAAAAATGAGGGCATGTCACATCGGATAAACGCAGATCCGCTGAAATCAGGTTCCTCTAAACGAAATTGGACTGTCCAGGTTTTTGATTCGTCAGGGAAAAAGGTTTGTTCCTGCCAGACAAGTTTTATCACCATATCGTACAGGGTTTTTAAATAGGAAGGACTAAAATCAGGCGTCGGATCCTCGAACATATTTTGCCAGTTCGCTACAATCATTTTGTCCGGAACATTTTGTTCACAATCAACGCAAAGTTGGATACCTTTTGCTCCCTGTGATTTTTCAAACAGGGTCAGTTTATCAGGGATTTCCGGTTTGAACAGGACAAATTCTTCTGTATAAAAAGAAGAATTTGATTTTAAAACACCATCACCCCATTTGCCCAGGGCAGGATCAAATACCAGTCCCATACCAATATTGTGGTTGATGGCATCGATGTTTTTAATTGTAAAATAAACGGTAATAGCTGTCTTGTCGGCAGTCGGCACAAGACCAAATGTAAGTTGAATGTTGTCTGAAATTTTTGTCTGAATAAACAAAGAATCATTGGACTGTATTGTAATCAAATCCTCACTGTTTACCTCACAGTCTGACAGTTTTGACCATTGACCATCAATACAAACAATCGGGTACGAAGTTTTTGCGTAGGGATGCCCGAACAAAAGATCGCACTGATCATCATGATGTAAAGGAGACAGTCCCGAATTTGTACCCAAAGTAAAATACCCGCCGGTGATTAAACTTGCTTCCAAAATATCGTTTTTGTAAAAATCTGTTTTTGCAGATGTTTTTAGCAGGTTGTTATCAGGTTGAAAAGTATCCTCTTGCAAATCAAAATTTGATTTTTCTATGGAATAGAGAGGTAAAACAGATATGATTAACAAAGTAAAAAGAAAAGCGTGCTTTTTCATCAGACCTCCTGAAGTTTTATTTTTCAGTACTCTCAAGTCAAAAAGAATGCCATAAAGATTGGAGAAAAAATTATTTCTTAAATTCCCTGGATTTTCATTTTAAAATTTTGTTTATATTGATTTTGTGGTATAAATTATGGTTTGAAAGTAAAATGTCTATATAAAAATATTTTTTATCCCCGGATGCGAAAAAAAGTCCAACTATGCAAATTTTTCGCGGTAAGATTTAAAAAGAAAACCGGCAGCTTAATACCTGGCTGGAGGGAGATAAAAGAGGTGCGACGGAAATTTGGACAGAATTGTTGTTTTGATTAAAATGCAATATATCGATTTGACTGTAAAGCCAAACCGCAGCAAAAGTGGCAATGCTGATGTTTCTCATTTTATAAGCATTGTTATAAGTATCATATTTTTCCTGTATTTCCGTTTTATTTGTTTCGTTTAAATAATCTTTTTCTTTATCTCTGCATGTTATTGTAAAATATGTGGCTGTTGCCGCCGATGCAATGCCGAGAGTTGTTAATAAACTCCCCTTTACTTTTTGTCCGCAATAAATATGACCCCACCCGGGTATCACCAAAGACCGTTTAACCACACTTTTTGTAGGAAAAGTTGTTTGTGTAACAAAAACCGTGTCGGTTTTAATGATATTGTTAATAACCGGTATTGTGGATTTTTGTTTGACAAAATTATCTTTTATATCATTAAAAAAACTAACGATTTTGGGTGATGTTTTTACAGGGTCCAAAGCGAAATTTTCATCTTCATTCAATAATTGCACAAAACAGTTATAAGCTTTGTTCATTTGCAATAAAGAATAATGTGAAATCGCCTTCATCTCCAGGATTGCCAGGCGGGTTTCCTGAGGTAAATTTTCATTTTTTAAAAAGTGCTCGGATTCTTTAATGACTTGTTCATAGTCAAAATTTTTATATAATTCGGTAATTTTGTCTATATCCAAAGCATCTGTTGCCCAAACACGGCAGAGAATGCACAATAACAAGAGTAATGTCGTTTTCAGGAATCGCATCATTTGAGTAACAGCAGTTTAATGGTTTTTTGATTTTGGGTTGTTTTCAACCGGCATATATAAATATCGCTGCTAACAGGATTACCGTTTAAATCAGTGCCATCCCAGTTAACTTCATAAAAGCCAGGTGTTAATGTTTTGTGCAGAATTGTTTTGATGGGCTGACCATTTATATTAAATATTTCCATTTTTACATCGTCAGTTTGTTCAAGTTCAAATGATATACGTGTTGAACTGTTGAACGGATTGGGATAGTTGTGATATAGTTTGAAATTCTTTTGCAAGGCCGTATTATTATCATGAACAATTGTTACCGATTTGAAATCCATTACTTCAATTTGCTTTACAACGTGATTATCCGCATCAAGGCCGCCAAAAACCCAGACAGAATCGTTAAAAGTAACAGCCATACATTCTTTTCTGGCGTAATTTAGTGGATATGTTTCGTCTGATCTAAATTCATAGGGAAGAATTTTAAAGGTTTCGACTGATGAGATAACCTGTTGGGATTCGTTATATCCTCCAATGATGAATACGGTTTTGTTATAATCATCGTAAACTGCTTTTCCACCTGCCCTGGGAATTTTAAGGGTAGGATAAACTTCAACCAGGTCGAAGCTGTTCAAGTCAAATTTATAAATGTTTTTTGAAATACCGAGATAAACACCGCCAAAAATATATATGTTATCCTCATATAAAATGCTCATTTGTTGATAGGGAAGCTGGTTTTTATAAGTCGTATCCTCATAAATAATTTGATGTTGACCAAGATCGTAAATGGAAATATAATTTAAATTATTATCAGGTATTTCCCGGGCAGACTGACCGCCTATCAGGCAGAGCCAGTCATTATAAATTGAGCCTGTAACATAGAGTCGATTGAAACAAGTGTTTTCATCTGAGAATTTAGGACCATTAGTAAAATTCCATACTTCCAGAAAATCCATTCGCGTGGAATCTTTACGAATGCCGCCGGCTGCTATGATTTTATTTTGATGGATACCCGTAATAAAGTTGTGTCGTTTCGTATTTAAAATAGCCGGCTGCTGCCATGTCATTGTTTTAGGATCAAACTCTTGGATTGTGCTGACAACAGAATCCATCTGTTCGGAATAGCCGCCGATGATATAAATTTTGTCATTATATACAACGGCTTCCCCACCGGATACGGGAACAGGCATTTCTCCGATGATTTGCCAGGGATGAAAGTCGTTATCAATAGCTTTCAGGTTGGAAAACACCATCAGATTTAAAATGCAGCTAATTATTATGTAGGTTTTTCGCATCATAGTTTTCTTTTTTTATTTATGTACGATGTTGCTGTCAGGCAAAACGCAAATATCATACCGCTGAATTCAATTTTGTGCTTTCATAGTTGTATGTTGATCGGTTTTTTCAAAATTAAAACGATATTTCAAGGTATCTTTTTTTTGTATTTTTATATATTCCTGGAAATGTGAATAATTTGGGTTTTTAATTGTCATTTTATATGTGCCGGGAACAAGACATAACGCGTTTGAAAATGGTGTTTGGCCGTAAAATTTATCGTCGATATAAACTTCTCCCCAGGGATAAACTTTACAATCTATATAACCAAAAAGTGTATCCAGTGCAACCTGAACAAGTGTTGTTTGCTGTGGTTTTATTTCTATTTCTTTATAAAATGGCGGAAATTCCGGGTGAATCAGTTCAAGTGTGTGAGTGCCTTGCTCCACACGAATTGAATCTTCCAGCGGTGTTGTGTCAATATGTTTGGAATCAAGGTATATGTCTGCCCAGGGTAAACAGCGCACAAAAAGTTTTCCCGGACTTTTATCCTTTAGCTCATTTACAGGTTGGTAGGGTGTTTTTGCTATAAATGTTTGTAGAGTGTCTTTTACAGCCAGTGTTTTTAATGTTTTTTTCGGTTGTTTTGTTGAATCAATTTTAATTGAATCCGCCGAATTACCGAATTCTTTGATAACAGGTAATACAGTTTTTTGCGGTATAGTTTGTCTGGAATATGTAAGAAAAAAAATGAACAGAATAAGAATTCCTGCTGCAGAATAAATAAAAATTTTATAATTTGGTTTTTTCGGCGATTCGGATGGACGGATTCCCAGTTCCGAAAGCACCTCAAAAGCAGTTTGATAACGTTTGTTTTTGTTGTGCTGTAATAATTTAGGGATGATCCGGCAAAAAGGTTCAGGTACAGCACTCAGTTCCTGGGCTGAAATGGACAGTGACAAAATATTATTGATCGTTGTGTTAATATCTGCGCCGATAAAAGGATTTTTATCGATAAACATTTCACAGGCAATTATACCCAGAGAAAAAAGATCGCTTTGCGGAGTCAGCGTTTCACCGCAAATTTGTTCCGGTGACATGTAACCCGGGGTGCCGACAATAGAGTTTTTTTCGGTTTTGGCGGGTTCATTTTTATTGATTGCCAGCCCGAAATCGGCAATTTTTACGTCAAGATTTGAGTTGATCAGAATATTTTCCGGCTTGAGATCTCGATGAATAATACCCTGCTGATGTGCATGTGCCAGCGCTTTTATCAGTTGAACAAGGATTGTTCTGATTTTTTGTTCCGAAAGGGTATTATGGTGATTTTTAAAAATTCTCAGGTTCTCACTTGGGAAAAATTCAAAAGATATATAAAAATAGTTTTGATAGGTACCGAAATCCAGGACCTGAATAATATTCGGATGTTTCAGCTTTGCCAATAACTGGGCTTCCCGTTGAAACCGTTTTACCACAAGTTTGTCAGGAATGGCATGGGTATCCAATGTTTTTAAAAGAATATTTTTTTCAAGATAGATATGGTTCGCCAGATATACACCGGTATAATCGTCTTTTTTCAGACATCTGTCGATGTGGAATTTTTCAAAAAGAATTTTTGATTTGTTTTCCGGCATACTATTTTTCAATTTCTTTTAATTTCATTTGTACCCAACGTACGGAAACGCCCAAAGATTCTGCCGCACGTGTGCGGTTTCCGTCAAATTCATCGAGTCGTTTTTTTAACAATTGCACTTCAAGATCTTTTAATGATCCGTGAAAATTATCGTTTTGTTTGTCTTCCAGCGAAAGATGTTCCGGTAAAAGTGTGTTGGCATCACAAAGAATGATGGCCCGCTGTATGACATTTTCCAATTGACGAATATTACCCGGCCACACCGCTGTTTCCAAAATCCGCATGGCAGTAGGATGAATGTTGATATCTTTAGTTGAATATTTTTTAATAAAATGCTGGGCCAAAAGGCCGATATCTGTTCTTCTTTCCCGCAAAGGAGGAAGAACAATTGGAAAAACATTGAGTCTGTAATACAAATCTTCACGAAAAGTGCCCTTTGAAATCATACTTTGCAGGTTCTGATTGGTGGCGGCAATAATTCGCGTGTCTATTTTACGAATTTGGGTTTCACCGATACGGATAATCTCTTTGTTTTGCAAAACACGCAACAGTTTTGTCTGCGTGCTCATTGAAATGTCACCGATTTCATCCAGGAAAAAAGTTCCTCCCGAAGCCACTTCAAAAAGTCCTTTTTTATCTGTGGTGGCGCCGGAAAAAGCACCTTTTTTAAATCCAAACAGTTCACTTTCCAGCAATGTGTCCGGTATGGAACCGCAAAACTGGGCAACAAACGGATTGTTTTTTCGTGCACTTGTTTTGTGAATGGCATGTGCTGCCAGTTCCTTACCGGTACCGCTTTCTCCCAAAAGCAGAACCGTTGCATCGGTTTGAGAAACACGATGGATCAGTTCAAACACTTTTTGCATGGCAGGGCTATGGCCCGCCATGTCAGGAAGCGGCGGCATGGCTTTAACTTTGTTGCGTAATAATTGGTTTTCATCCTGCAACGCTTCAAAACGAATGATTTTATCCAAAGCAAGTGAAACGATATTGGAAAAGAATCGCAGGAATTTTAAACTCGAATCATTAAAATAACGTCTGTTTTTAGAACTGTCCACCAGAATAACGCCCCATAACTTTTTCTCTGAAAAAATGGGTACGCCGATGATGGAATTAATATTGTGTAAATTTAAACTTTTAAATTGAGAAATGTCCGGGTCAGCCTGAACATCGTGATATAAAACAGGTTCTTTTAACTCCACAACTTTGTGCAAAATATTGGAAGAGAACTCGGACACGTTGGTAATGTCCTGCTGATCAAGGTTGCGTGCTGCTATTATGGAATATGTTTTATCATTTGAAATTTTGGCAAACAAACCTCTTTCGGCGCCCAAAACCTGAATAGCCATATCCAGTGCATCGGAAACAAGGGTGTCCTGAAACTCTGCAAAATTCAAAAGCTGACTGATTTTGTAAAGTGTGTCGAACTGGTCCTGGCTGACGTCCGCCAGGTCGTTTATATCAAAAGTGTTTTCCATAGGCCTTATTGAACAGTGAAAGAAGCCGGTTTTGATCTGGCTCTGTTATTATGTTCGTCAACACACCAGATGACCCAAAAATAATTGCCCTTGTTTAATGGCTGGGTCAGTGTGCATGTTGTGCTGTCTGATGATATATTTGATTTTGTCCAGATTTTTTTATAAAATATTTCGTTGGTATATATTTCAAACTGGTATGTAAAAGAAAAACCGGGATTGAATTTTTTCCAGTTAAATTGCGGGGTAGAGTTTACTGTTTCAGAATTGGCCGGGGAAATAAAATCGATTTCGTCTAAAATAACTCGCTTTATCTGCGCTTGTCCAATTTGCAGTTTAAAATCCAGTTTTTTAACCACAAGGTTAAAATTTTTGCCGACAATTTCCCGAATCGATTGTATATTAAAATCACTTGCCCAGTACAGCCCTTCCCATTGTTCCGAATTAATGTTATATTTTAAAGATTTTTTAATATTTTTATCCGTGTATTGAATAAATACGGAATCAATATTATTATCTGCGTCGGATATATTGCATTTAATGTTTATTTGATATTCTTTGTCGGATGGATATTTGTTTAAAACATCGCTGAAAAAGTACAGGCTGTCTAAATGAGGTTTTGAGTATAAAAATTTTTCGGTATTTTTAAATGTGTTATTGTTTAGGCTTATATATAAAGAGTCAGAAATATAATTGGAGTGATGAAAATAAAGATACCCGGATTCAGGCAGGATGTCATTAAATGCAAAATACCCATTTGGGTCGGTATAGCACATTTGTTTGTTTTGCCATATTACCTGTGAGCCGGCAATGGGTTGGGGCGGGACGTTCATGGTCATAACACGTCCGTTTAATACGGAAAGGCTATAATCCGAATTTTCAGGATCAAGCGGATTGTTCCTGGGAGCCTGACAGTACAGCAGGAACAAAATCATAAAACCCATGTTTAATTTTTTTAAGGCAGTTGTCATTTAATGAATTACCCTTTTAGTTGCAATGAAAATAAAAAAAACTATTTTACTTTCCAAATAAAAATTAATCATTTATATTAAAAATCAATTTTAATTTTGGTTGTTACAGGAGTGTGTTTCGTGAAGTTTTTTAAAAATATCTATCCGGTTGAACCTCTTTTTTACCTGTTCTTTACAAGTCTGGTTATCATCGTTTTACTCAGTTTATTTATACCTTCTTCTGAGGCTATTTCAAAAGAAGACGGTTTGCTAAGGCAAAGCGGTATTAATCTTATCCCTGAACCCAGAGAGTGCATTTTTTCCGGCGAATATGGAAAAATCGGTCTTGGTGTCAGGATTAATATGGAGTTGAATATTGATCCTTTTATTCGCGATGTACTGGAAATGAATCTGGTACAAACTGATGATAAAAAAGGAATACGGGAAATTGAACTGCAAATTACCAAAGACAAGGAATATAATTTTTACAGTGAGGAATGTTATCAACTGGAGATTGATAAAAAGAAAATTATCGTCCAGGCAAGTGGAAATCCCGGCCTTTTTTATGGCGTACAAACCCTTTTACAGCTTGTGAAACAAGACGGTTCAGTACCATTATTGACGATTAAAGATTCACCTGACCTGGGATGGCGGGCTATTCATATCGATACTAAACACCACCAGGACCGTTTTGAGTATTATATGGATATGATACCGAGATTGGCAAAATATAAAATTAATGCAATTGTTTTTGAAATTGAAGACAAGCTGGAATACCAGAAACATCCTGCTGTTAGCGCTCCCGGTGCGTTTACAAAATATCAAATACAGGAACTGGCTCTGACAGCGAGAAAAAATTATATAGATTTTATTCCGCTTGTGCAGGGACTCGGTCATGTTAGATATATTTTAAAACATCCGCAATATGCGGCATTGCGTGAATTACCAGAGAGTACCTGGCAGTTTTGTCCGTTAAAAGATAAAAGTTTTGATGTGTTGTTTGACCTTTACGACGAGGCTATTGAAGCCACAGGCACAAAAAAATATTTCCATATCGGTGGTGATGAATCTTATGACTTGGCAACATGTCCGGATTGTCAGAAAAAAGCGGAAAAAATCGGACGTGAGGGTGTCTATTTAATATGGTTGAAAAAAACAGCCGAGTATTTGCAGAAAAAGGGTTTAACTGTAATTATTTGGGATGATATGGTGCAAAAGTTTGATGAAAAATATTTACAAAAATTACCTGAAAATGTCGTTTATATGCGCTGGAATTATGGGGCGGACCATATTGAAAAAACAGCCTTGTTTGATAAAGGATATAAATGTATGGTGGCGCCGGCAACCCAGTGCACAACACCACTTTTCCCGGATTATGAGAAAAGATTGGAAAATATTGCCTGTTATACGCCTGCCGGATTTCATAAAGGTGCTGTTGGCGCTTTGTGCACGGCCTGGGATGATTCGGGTCTGAATTTTGAAACGTTTTGGTACGGATTCGCTGCTTTTGCTGAATATAGCTGGAGCGGAGCCAAGCCGGGCCTTGATGAATTTCGTTTTAAATTTATGGACAATTTTTATGGAAAAGCCTCTGATGATTTGATGACTGTTTATAACATATTGTCCCAGGGTGGTGAGTTTTGGCAAAACAGTCGCGGGCGTTTGTTTTGGAAAAGAAGTTCAAAAAACAGTCCGTTGAGATTTCCGGTATTGCCGAATGAGTATTTATACTTTGATCCTGATTGGTCTGCCTTTACCTCTGCCGGAACCATAGAATATGGCCTTTTTGCAGCAGCACAAGGTTTGTTTAATCAATATCAGCAATGTGAAAATATTTTGTTGAAAAATTTGGAAAATGACTCGGTGCAAAATAAGCTGAACCTGCGTGTATTGCTTTCCGTTGCCCGTGTTATGAAATACAATATGCAGTTTTTAAAAACCCGTTATCGTTTGGGAGAAGCATTTATTAAAGCCAGTCAATTTGCGGACCAGGGAAACTCTGTGGACGCATTAAAAATATTGAATGAAGCAGCGCAAAGTATGGCCGGACTTGTTGATATGTATAAAAATACAAGGACCTATTTGGAAAAAGTGTGGGAGGAAAATTGTTACCCGAGAGACCGCTCTGATCTGGGCCGTCCGATGGATTATTATGTTGACCCGTTTCGGTTGCATCTGGCTGAAATGTCGGCAAACTATGATTATTTGTTTTGGAATGAAAAATTAATTGGTATGGATAAATACCTTTTAGAGTTAAAAGATATAAAAACCAGGTATAAATATAATATTTCCAGATCGAATACAAAAACCTGGCATAAATAATGTTTAAACGAGGGCGCTATTATAAAGCGCCCGTTTATTTTTTGGGACGAATTTGTTGTTGTTCTTTAAATGTAACCATGGACCCCGGCGGGACTGATGATGTGAGCCATGTATTGGCGCCGATTGTGCTGTTTTCTCCAATAACAGTTTCACCACCTAAAATTGTGGCACCTGAATAAACTGTAACCCGGTCTTTAATAGTCGGATGACGTTTTCCGCCTTTAACAACCGTACCGTCCTCATTTTTCGGAAAACTAAGCGCTCCTAATGTTACACCTTGATAGAGTTTTACATCGTCACCTATTTCGCATGTTTCACCAATAACAACACCGGTCCCATGATCAATAAAAAACCTTTTTCCGATTTTTGCGCCCGGATGAATATCAATACCGGTTCTCCGGTGTACCCATTCGGACATCATTCTCGGAATAAGGGGAATATTCATTTTATATATTTCGTGCGCAATCCGGTGGACAGATATGGCATATACAAAAGGATAGCATAATATGATCTCTTCAGGACCTTTTGCCGCCGGGTCTCCTTCATCACCAGCTTTAATGTCCAGTTTAAGAGCAGAGCGAATATCCGAAATTTTACCTATGAGTTCAAGTGCCCTTGTTTCCGCTAATTTATGACAGCTTTGTTCCAAACACTCTTCAATATTGCATTCAAATTTGATGGCTCTTTCAAATTCATCGCTACAGCGTAAAAATAAAGAATCGATGGCACTTTGAATAAAAAATAAGAGGTTTGATCGCGCCGGTACTCTTTTACCAAAATATCCGGGGAACAATATCTGCATAAAATCATCCAAAAGTTCTACAACATGTTCAAGTGTCGGCAGGTTTTTACCGTCAATTCTGTTTATTCCGCCAAATTTATCATACGTTGCAACAATTTCCTCAGCAATGAGTGTGAGTTGTTTTGCTGTTGTTGACATTTTTTCTCCTGTTTTAAATTTCCCCAAAAGATTTATTGAAAAAGATACAGATTGTTTATTTTAATTCAAGGATTAAATTTTTTTTATTTTCCATTTGCCGTGTAAAAATAAATATCCTACAATTAATGCGTGGATGATGTTTGAAACAACTAGAGCATACCATATACCTCGTACACCTGTATTAAATAGGTGTGGAAATACAAAAGCCAATGGAACAGCGACACAAAAGAGCGAAAAAGCTGTTACCAACATCGTGGAAATGGTTTCTCCTGCTCCTCCTAATGCTCTGGTGAAAATTATGCCCAAAGCTATAAATGGATATGAAAATACAATTGTTTCAAGATATATTTTTCCATTTAATAAAACATGTTCAGTTTTATTAAAAAATGAATAAATAAAATGCGGGAAATTATAAAAAAGCACTCCTGCAATACACATGATTAATACATAATAAAAGGCAGATAACCAGGTGCTTTTTACAGCGCGTTTCAGTTTTTGGGCACCGATATTCTGACCGACAAGGGTGGCTGTGGCGGCGCCCAGTCCAAAACCGGGCATCATTACCAGCATATCTATTCGTATTCCAATGCCGTAGGCCGCGAGTGCAAAGGTCCCGTATTTGGCCACAATTCCCATCAAAACAATGCCGGAAGATCCACGAATTACCATTTGTAAGGAACTGGGCATTGCTATTTTTAACAGTCTTTTGATAGCTTCTGTATCGATCCTGAAATGTGACAGTTTTATCTGAATGTGTGTTTTTTTCCTTGTTAAAAATAATAGGGCAATTATCATTCCCATAGAACGGGCAATGGCTGTTGCAATGGCGGCCCCGGCGACTTCAAGGCGAGGAAAGGGTCCGATGCCGAATATTAAAAAAGGATCGAGTATAATATTTACAAAAACAGCACATACATTTATCCAAAGTGCGGTTTTGGCATCACCGACAGCCTGAAAAATAGCTGATGTTAAAAATTGAAGGACAATGGGTATGGATACTAAAAACATGATTTGAAGATATATCGTTCCCAAATTTTGTACAGTTTGGTCGACTTTGAATAAATTGATCAGATAGGGTGCACCCATATATCCAATAACCATCATTATTAAACCACCTGCAAAACCGGTGAATATCGACTGCAAAACAAAATAATTCGAGTTATGATAATCTTTAGCGCCATAATAACGTGAAACCATAGCGCCTGAAGCGACGCCCAGGCCCAAAGCAAACGCAAAGGGTATCATTAAAATCATACCGACAACAGCTACTGCTGCTATCGGTGCCGGTCCAAGCCGGCCGACAAAGATCATATCAACAATATTAAAAAGTGTCTGCAGAGCATTTGTAGCCATCATAGGAAAGGCAAGAAACCACAGGTTTTTGGCAATACTTCCGGTTGTTAAATCTCTTTTACTAATTTTTTGCACGTTCTTTGTTTCTCTTTCTGTACTTAGATTTTGGGTGTTGTTGTAACCAACATGATGATATATCCGTCCGGGTCCACGATTTCTGCAAAACGACCAAAATCTTTTGTCCTGGGTTCAACCAGAATATGGGCACCTTTTGCTTTTAATTGTAAAATCGTTGTGTCCACATCATCAATGTCAAATGCCAGTGTTATTCCATATTTCACCGGTCTTTCGTCTTTAATTTCTGCATCCCAGGTTTGGAGCGCTAAAATTTGGTGATCCATTTCAAAGGTTTTCCAACCGGATTCATCTTTAAGTTGTTTTAAATTCAGGATGTTTTTGTAAAAATGTGCTGATTTTTCAATGTCAGCTACATGAATAATAAGAATGTCTAACCGGCTAAACATAATACCCTCCATGTGTAATAAAGTTTGATATAAAATTTTTATATATCTCTCTATATGACATTTTAAGTGTTTTATATATAACATTCAAGACTGAACTTTTGATGTAAATGAAAATTTTATAAATACGTCAAATTTTATCAATAAAGGAAAGGACTAACAATGAAAAAATTAATAATATTTTTTAGCTTGTTGTTTCTTTATTGTGAAAAAGAACAACCGCTTCAAGTCGTTGATCCTATGGACTCTTTTAATCCTGAATTTGTGTTTGAAGAGTTACCAATACCTTCCGGGTTAAAAAGCTCGTCAGATTCAATAGCCCAGGTTGTACATCACTATTTACAACTGGCAAACACCATGAATGACTACCGGCAATGGTATTCCCGGCCGGAGGATTATAGTGTTTGGGATATAAAAAGAACAAATAAGCCAGGCTTTCAACAGTGGGACCTTTCCTGGGAGCAGAGTTTTCCGGATTTACCAAAATATAACTATGGTTTGTGGAAGATTGACTTGATTATTAATCGGGACAATTTGCAGACAAATTGGATGGTTAAAGTGACTTATGAAATGAATACAATTAGAAGTGAACCCGGCAAGTCAATTTTTATGGAATATCCCTATATTAATATTTCGGTTTCTCGTGATCAAATGTCCGGAATGTTTTATAAAGCCATATTGAACCATAAATATAATTTTGATGTTGAGACAATATGGGAATGGGAAGTTGATCTTGAACAGATGGAATTCAGAATGACGATCATTTGTAATTATTTACGTAATTTTACTGTTGAACGACCGGGAAAAATAGATATGGTAATCGATGAGTTTGGAAGTGGAAATTTGATATTTAACCGGTTTGTAAAAGTAAACCAATATGAAAAAGAATTGTCTGCCAGTTGGACCAGCAATGGTGCCGGCCGGTATTTTTATTATGATGATCCTTATAAAAATGGCGTTTGGTATTAACGATACCGGATATAAATAAAAAATATTGGAAGATAAAAGATGAAAAACAGACTCATTCTTTTAATTTTTTTCGGATATGTGTTTTTTCAAGGTTGTGATAAGAAAGGCCCTTTACAAACTATTGAACCTATGGATTCGTTTAATCCGGAATTTTATTTTGAACCGATTATGGTTCCTATAGGATTGTCTTCTTCTTCTGACTCCATGGCCCAGGTCGTGAATCACTATTTGACCCTTGCAAACAGTGTTCAGGATTATAAACGATTCTATACACGGCCGGAGGATTATAATGTTTGGGATATAATAAGAACAAATAAAACCGGCTTTCAACAATGGGAATTGTATTTTAATACTTTTGGAATTGAAATACATAACAACCCAGTAGGAATTCGTTTAAAGGTATCGAACGAAAATGAAAGGTATGTTTGGTTATCTTTGGTTACTTTTTCCTGGGGTCCTTTTAAAAAAACGGTTGATTTCCCATATTTGGAGTCAAGTACGACAAAAGATTTTTCTTCAGGTTTTATGATAAAAAGTTATCTTCATTCTTCAAAGTATGAAGGATATTGGGAATGGGAAATAGATACGGAAAAGGGAAAATATACAATAAATATCATTATATATGATTTGGGAGATAATGTTTATCCAGGTTGGCAGTTAATATCAAAAACTCCTGGAAAAGTAGAAATTGTTTTAGATTCTTATGCTAATGGAAGTATGTTTTTTTATCGTTTAGAAAATTATGATTTTATACAGGATTTTTATGCGTCCTGGTTGTATAATGGCAGCGGGCGTTATACATTGTATGGTAAAGATATAAACGGAAATATCACCGTGATTAAGCAAGGAAAATGGTGATATAAAATTTATTTATATTTTTGGTGGGTGATGATATCAAAAAATTACCTGATCTTTGTTAATCGTCGGTAAATTTTCAGCTTTTGTTTCATTCGTCTGTTACTCCAGGCTTATAACAAAGTAAGCTTTTTACTCGCAAAATATAATGGGAATGTTTGATGCGAATTTATTTTGCTTTATTTTTCCTGAGTTTAGGATTCTTTATTGTACATTGTGAAAAGGAAACTCCTGCCGAGTCTGAAATTAAAATAAATACGTTTTACCCGGATTATCATTTTCAACCGCTTTTCATACCACAAGGAATCGAAACCTCAACCGATTCTATGGCCCAGGTTATTCATGGTTATTTTAAGCTGGCTAATAGCCTTGAAGATTATACAAGGTTTTGTTATTTCCCGCCAGGTGATTTTGAAGATATTAGCAAAAATATTAAAAGCACCACAAAAGATGGCTTTAATACATGGCAAGTCTCTTTTCAACGGCAGGGTATAGAAATTTATGATGTGCCTGTTGAGGTTCATCTAAAGGTTAGTGAAAATAAAACCGAATATCTTTGGGAGTCATATACATCTTTTAAGGTTACTTTACCTTCTAGTAAAGTTAAGGGGTTTAATGTGAGATATATTGAATGTGGTGTAAATAAAGATTTTAAAACGGGATATATGATGAAACGTTTTATTTGGGATGATCATGTGCTTGATTGTGACTGGGAATGGGAATTTGATGATGAATCCGAAATTCATAATATGTCAGTTCTTTTAAACGATTTAAGCAAAGTTGATCCGGATTGGCCGCAGCCTGAAATTCTTCCCGGAAGAGCAGATATAATACAAAATAAATCCGGCAGCGGTGAAATAAAATTTTACAAAATAGGAGATCAAAAATTCATTTTTCATTTTTCTGCCCACTGGGATAACTTGGGAAACGGTCAATATCAGATTTATAATCCGGATGCCTCGCAAATTATACATCAGGGAGCCTGGTAAAGATAATTTTAAGCTTGTCGAAAGGAAGTATTTATGCGTTTAAAAGTTATAATAATTATCAGTTTGTTTTTTCTGTTCATTCATTGTGAAAAAGAAATCCCGGTAGAACCAGTAGAAAAAATGGACACCTTTTACCCGAAATATAATTTTCAACCGCTTCTCATACCACAAGTAATAGAATCCTCCGCCGATTCCATGGCTCAGGTGGTACATGGGTATCTTAAATTGGCTAATAGTATTGAGGACAATATTAAATGGGTTTATATGCCTCCCGATGAGGTAATGTATGATTCCTATTTTTCCATTACACGAAAGAATTTACCGGAATATAAAATGTGGACTGCTAAGATTAGGGTCGATCAACGATTAGAAATATATGATGGGACAGGATTCGTAACCCTAAAAGTGCTGGATGAAGAATCATGGTATTATTGGAATTCTGTTATAACTTTTTATGTAAATGGTAAAATTGTTCCGCTTGTGGAGGATTTTAGCTATATCGAAAGCGGTGCAAAAAAGGATTTTAGTGCAGGATACATGAGAAAAATTTGTCTGTTTGATCCATTCAAGTTCCATTGTGCCTGGGAATGGGAAATGAGTGATGATTTTGAAACGCGTGAAATGTCAGTTGTTTTGAATGATATGAGCATAGAATACAGCGATTGGCCGCAGCCTGAAACTCTTCCCGGAAAGGCAGATATCAAACAGCATAAATCCGGCAGTGGTGAAATGAAATATTACATGTTGGGAGATCATAAATTTATTTTTCATTTTTCCGCCCAGTGGGATAGTTTGGGAAAAGGAGAATATCAGATTTATAATCCGGATGCCTCACAAATAATTCATCAGGGAGCCTGGTAAAGAAAAATTTCAAGCTTTTCAAAAGGAAGAATTTATGCGTTTAAAAGTTTTAATAATTATCAGTTTGTTTTTTCTGTTCATTCATTGTGAAAAAGAAACTCCTGTCGATTCTGGAGTAAAAATGAATTCATTATATCCGGAATATGATTGGCAACCGCTTTTAATACCACAAGGAATAGAATCCTCAACCGATTCCATGGCCCAGGTTATTCATGGTTATTTTAAGCTGGCCAATAGCCTGGAGGATTATACGAGGTGGTGCTATTTCCCGCCAAGCGATTTTGAGTATATGAATGAACATATTAAAAGAATCCCCAAAGAGGGATTTAACACTTGGGAGGTATCTTTTGATCGGTGGGGTATAGAAATTTATAAAGAACCAGTTAATGTACAACTAAAGGTTAGTGAAACTGAAAGCGAGTACTATTGGGAGTCATATATAAATGCTAGGGTTCAAGACCCTGTAATTGGATTAAAAGTTTTTGATGACGTGCTGTACATTGAAAGTGGAGCGTCCAAAGATTTTAAAACCGGATATATGATGAGACGTTTTATCTGGGATGAACGTGCGCTTAATTGTGTCTGGGAATGGGAGATAAGTGATATTAATGAAACTTATAATATGTCAGTAGTTCTCAATGATTTAAGTAAGGTTAAACTTGACTGACCTCTTCCTGAAAACACTCCCGGAAGAGCAGATATTGTATTAAACGCATCCCTTTTCGGAGAGATGAAATTTTATAAAATAAAAGACCAGAAATTTATTCTACATTTTAATGCCCAATGGGGTACTGATGGGAATGGACAATACTGGATATATGATCAGGATGGATCACAAATAATTCGTCAGGGCAAATGGTAAAAAATCTCTTTTATCTTACAGAATGGAGGTAATTATGCAGTTAGGGGAAAAAGTCATATTAATTATTGGTATACTGTTTCTGTTCATTTATTGTGAAAAAGAAACTCCGGTAAAACATATTGAACCGATGGATACATTTTATCCTCATTATAATTTTCAACCCCTTCTTATACCACAGGGACTGGCTTCATCAACCGATTCCATGGCCAGGGTTATTCATGGGCATCTTAAACTGGCCAATAGCCTTGAGGAGAATATAAAATGGATTTATATTGTGCCGGATGAGTTCATTTGGCAAAAAGCGGATACCCCTGCTTCTCGCCTTACTCAGACAAATCTGGAAGATTATGATATGTGGGACGTTGAATATCGTGTAAAAGATGATCTTGAATTTTATGATGATGTAACTGCATTTGTAAAGCTTAGGGTTATTGATGATAGTGAGTGGTGTTTTTATTGTGACACTTTAACTGAGGTTTTTTTAAAGAGCGATGTCTATTTACTAAATCCGTTATTTGTAAATACAAATTATATTGATAGTGGAGCAAAGAAAGACTTTAGCACCGGGTATATGAGAAAAAAATATTTATATGATGACGGATTATTACATTGTTACTGGGATTGGGAAATGAGTGACGATTTGGAGACCTATAAAATGTCTGTCATTTTGAAAGATATGAGAATATATGATCCGGATTGGCCGCCACCGGAAACGAGTCCTGGAAGAACAGATATTTTACAAAACAAATCCGGTTCCGGAGAAATGTCGTTTTATATTATAGCAGATTTTGGATATAATCTCCAATTTTCTGCCCAGTGGGATAGTTTGGGAAGCGGCCAATATCAGATTTTTGATCAAAATACCCTAGTTATAAAACATGGTGTATGGTAAAAAATTTATGTAAATGGTTTTTCTTTTTATACGTCTTACATAATAGAAAAAAATAAATCCATGATTATCATTTATTGTTGGCGAAGTTAAGAAAATCCCATTTATCTGCTAAACTAAGTTGTGTAAAAATCATAACAAACATTTATGGGAGAAACTATGAAATATTTCAAAAGCACCCTCCTCGCCTTTATATTTACAGTGGGGTTTTTTATCCAATGTTCACAAGATCCGACCGGGCCTTCAATCCCAGAAAACAAAAAGTTGTCTGTTTTTAGTGTTCTTAGCCCTAAATTGGCGACTCAAACAATGTATGTCGGCCGAACGCTTACCTATGGTGAAGCTCTTGGTGGTGCAGAAGGAGATTTTTCAATTTCAAATGCAAGTATTGAATTAGATGGCCCGGAAGGACTTTTATCCGTTTATCCGATGGACTATAATGGAATGGAGTCAGTTGATGAAACTTCTTGCGCTGATACGGACTTTTTGGGGGGAACAAGTTCTTTTAATTATATTCTGGGGGATAAAAAAATACAACCGGGAAAAACCTATAATCTAACAGTAGAAAGTGAAGGTCTTGATCCTGTTCATGCACAAACGACGGTGCCGGGAGCATTTGAAATTACTGAGGTCAATTACGATCCTAATCTTACCGATGAAGTGTGGCAGGATTCTTTATTGATAAAAGGTATTGAAAGACCTGATTTGAGAGTAAAATGGACCAAAAGTGAAGGCGCTTTTGGTTATTTAATTGATCTGGTCATTATGGAGTACGATATTCCCTCATATCTTTATCATAGCCGGTTTTTTGTCAATTGGCCTCTTGACTGGAAGCTTGGTTATTCAACTTTTGAGATCCCTTTTCGCCAGACACCTGCGGATTTTGCTTACAAGTTTGAAAACAGTTATCAGCGAGGATTTTTAACGCGTGATGAGATTTTAACAATACCGAGAAAGAATTTAGCTGAATTATTAGAATTTAGTGATAGTTTTAGCTATCGTCGGGCACATTTAAAAAGGTTTTGTGTTTGTGTTCATGCACTGGACAAACATTTATATAATTTTATGGCTTTTCAACTGGCAGAAATTGCTAAAGAACAAATGATAGGCCAGGAAATAGTCGTACCTGATATTTCCAATATTAAAGGTGGTGCCGGTATACTGGGGTCTTCTGTTACACAAATTAGGGAAACCCGCCTGTTTGAAATGCTCCTGCAAGATTTGGATGCCTATCGTCAGGATAGTTTTCATTCTGCAAATAAGAATGAGTTTTATGCCCGACGAAATATTCACATGAAAAGAGATGATCCCCTTAATATTGAACTTGAACCAAAACCAGGTTTTGTTCTTAACCAGGGTGAAACAGTAAGATTAAGCTGGGATGATATAAATACTGTTTATTATTTACTTGTTCTTAAGCCAAAATATTTGTGGTTTTGGCCGGGAAATGTGAGTTATTTGATTAAGGATAATTATAAAGACATTTCCTGGGACGATTTCCCATATCGGGATTGTGAGGTTGAGTGGTATGTTAAAGCACTTGCCCCAAATTGGTATAATTTTAATAATTTAAATAATTTGCAAGTAGCTCTTTCTACGCACAAGTCTCCGGCTGTCGCACGGGAAGCATGGTTTACAGACTGGTCTGAGTCCAGTTCGTTCACGGTGGCACCGGGCGATTTATCCGGATTTGAAGATCAAAAACCAAGTATTATTTATCCGGAAACTCAGGGTCAGATGGCCCCGGACAGCACTATTCAATGGTCGGTTGTAGATGGCGCTGATGCCTATATTTTATATTTATTTCAGGACAATGGAGAGTATGCTGTGGTTATGTCTAAAGAACCGTATATTAAGCCTCCATTTAATTTAGATGTAGATTATGCTGATGGGTGCGGTTCTTTAACAACATTAAATAGTGGTGAAAATTATGGATACCAGGTATGTGCCGTCAGAATAAAATCAGGGGCACTGGGTTTTAAGGTGAGTATTTCAAGCAGTGATGCACCTCCTGTGTTATACCCACGATACAAGCATCCATCAGGAATTTTAATGCAAAGTCAATGGTCTGATAAACAATATGTTACAATTCAGTAAATCAATAACAACAAAAAAGGGAAAAGCTATGAAATATGTGACATTTCTGGTTATAATAGCGTTAGCCGTTTGTGCCTTTGCCGGAGGTGATTTGGAAGACACCAAAAAGCTGTTGTCCAGCAGAGTATTGTTAAAAATAGAAAATACTACTTTGAAAAATGTTTTAGATGCCATAACCAGCCAGAGGGATATCAAGTTTGTTTATAGCAAAGAGTTTGGCGAAAAAAAGGTGCCTATATTTATTGCCAACAGAATTGAACTTCAGGATGCCCTGGAACAGCTTTTAGGCCAATTTAATTTAACATTTGTCCCGCAAGAAGATGGAACTGTTTTGATAAAAAAGGCTTTGGCAAAATCAGTGCTACGTGGAAAAGTTGTGGATATTGATAACAACGACCCTATCCCATTTGCAAATGTGTTTTTGAAAAACTCAGACTATGGTTCATCGACAGATGAAAAAGGAAAGTATGAGATTAAAAATATCAAACCAGGTGTTTATTCATTGGCTGTTCGTGTTATTGGATTTGACACCACTTCAATAAAGTTGAACCTAGAAAGTGGTAAAGTTTTTGAGCAGAATTTCAAGTTAAAATCCCAAACAATTCAAATGCAGGAGATTGTTAAAATAGCTGAAGCTGAAAAGCGTGTTTTTCAACCTCAGATTAGCGCCTTTACGATTGACATTCGTCAATCAAACCTGGTGCCCAGTTACGGAGAAAAAGACATCTACCGAACTTTGCAAATGATGCCGGGTGTTGTAGTAACAAATGATTTTAAAAGTCAGCTATACGTCAGGGGTGGTAACTCTGATCAGAATTTGGTTATGATCGATGGCGGAATTGCCTATAATCCCTTTCATTTTAGCGGGATTTTAACGGCATTTGATGTTGATGCCATTGATAGTGTTTCGTTTTATACCGGTGGATTTGGTGCAGAATATGGTGGGAGGTTGTCTTCTGTACTTGATATTCAAACACGTAAAGGATCCAACAAATATTCAGGTATATTGAGCGGAAGCCCCCTAAGTGCCAAATTGCTTTTAGAAGGACCTATATGGGGTGAAAACCGGTTCCTTATTACAGGCCGGCAATCCTTTATCAGCGGTGTTAGTGAGAAGATGGGTGACCGGGTTGTACCTGACTTTTTTGATGGTATTGCCCGACTTGATTTTGCCAAGTCGAAGAATGAAAATATAAAATTATCTTCATTTCTCGGAAGAGACAAAGTTAAAATGAAAGAAGGTGGCTCGGGTGAGTATTTAACATCTACTAATTTGACCAGTGCGTTTGAGTATCTCCGGACTTTTAGTAATCGAGGGATTTTTTCGATGGGAGCCAATTTTGGATTGTTTAAAACAAAAATTCCTCCCCCGGCTACGGTTGAAAATCCGCAGGAAAATAATTTGTCCGATGTGTCTGTAAAATTACAGTATGATCGATTATCTCAAGGTAAATTTTCCTGGAAATTTGGTGCTGAAAGTCACATGATAGCTGTTGATTATACATCTTTTGATCCCATTATTACCGAGTATGTTGTAGATAAAACACTATATGAAGCAGCCGTGTTTTTGCAAACCACATATAAACATAGTGAAAAATGGAATTTTTTCCCAGGTTTGCGTGTGAATTATTATACATCTGATTCTCCGGTGTCTATAGAACCCCGTTTAAGCGCCCGTTACTATTTATACAACTTTTTATATTTTAACCTTTCTGTCGGCCGGTTTAGTCAAAATATGGTGACCATATATAATGAGAATGATACCTATAATCCTGTGGATATTTGGCTTCCTCCCGAAGAAAATATGAAACCCGCAATTGCAGACCATTTCATTGCCGGTGTAACCTATGATCTGCCAAAATTTATTTTATCATCAGAGATTTATTTTAAAAATTATAATAATTTAACTCACTATAATCGTGAACGTTTGGAAGAAGGTGATCCGTTTTTTGTTCAGGGTAAAGGTTATTCCTATGGTTTTGATATATCATTACAATTGTTAAGAGACACCTGGCAAATTATGACCAATTATTCTTTTGGCATCGCTTCCAAGGAATTGTATTTTAAATACCCCGAACCCGGTGTTGACAAATTCCATCCAAGATATGACCGCCGCCATAATATAAATTTTGTTTCTGAATGGGAACCCATTCGATCACTTAATATTTCACTCGGTTGGACGTTATCTAGCGGATTGCCTTTTAGTTATATGTATGGAGCCTATGAACGTTTGTCCGGCTGGGTGATTGATAAGGACTATGATTATATAACCCACCATCCGGAAGAATTGTATTATTATTTAACAGCTTTAACTTCAGAACGGGATGCTTTTCGTTATCCCTGGTATCACCGTATGGACCTTTCTGTGCGGTATAATTTAAAATGGAAAAGGTTTGAATTAACACCGTTTTTACAGATTATAAATTTATATGATCGACCAAATGTTTTGTATTATGATGTCCACGGTGATCCTTATGCTTCTGTTCCGTTTATTTTTTCAGCAGGTGGAGAGTTTAAATTTTAAATTGAATTAACGTAAAATGAGCAAGGTTTTCTTTTGGAACAGAAATGAATTATAAGGTGGGGAAATGAAAACATATATAAAAATAACGATTTGTTTCATAATTCTTTTTTTATATAACTGTAGCAAAATGCCGTCTGGGCCGGCTATTCCGGAAGTGCAGGAACTGGGGGTTTTTTGCGTGCTGAATCCGGCCATACCGGCACAGACAATTCATATTGGTCATTCACTGACCTATCAGCAGACACTTGATAAAGTGTCTGTTGATACGGACGTTAATAATGCAGAGATTAATTTGTCCGGCCCCGACGGTCGTTTTCAAATACAAACCATGCCGGAGCAAAGCGATCATACTGAACAGACGTTGTTGAATACAAGCATTTATCTTTCGGGTACGTCAAAATTTAATTATATCGGAACGGACCAGAAAGTACAAAGCGGAGAAACCTATTCTATTTCCGTGCACTCGGAACAGTATGGGACAGTAAATGCCGAGACAACCATTCCCGGTCCGTTTGAGATTACCAATATGAACCTTGATCCAAATACCACCCGGGAAAAGTGGTTTTATGAAGTGTTTAATCAGGACGGGGACCGTCCTGATTTTTTCCGTGTGGAATGGACAGATAGTGACAATGCCGAAGGTTATTTGGTTGATATTTCGGTAATTGTATATGATGTTCCAGCTCTGTTGCAGATGCCAAGATATAGGCCATGGTTTAGAGGCCATTATCCGGGTAGTACTTTTTCTGACATGAATTTTTCATCACAACCGACAGATTTTGCGATCAAGTATGATAATTGTTATCAGCGGGGGTATTTGACAAAAGGAAATAAAATAGAGATTTCCCGTGAATTGTTTAAACAAATGATCGAGTTTAAGGATAGTTATTATTATCGGTACCAGCACATAAAACGAATGATTGTCTCCGTCCATGCCGTGGACAAAGCTTTTTATAATTTTCTGGCTTTTCAGTTTTACAAAGATGCCAGTGAACAGGTTATCGGTCAGGAATCCATGGTCCCTGATATCAGCAATGTTGTTGGAGGTATGGGAGTGTTTGGTTCCTGTCAAACACGTTCAGCAATATGCCGCCAGTATGAAATTATTTTAATGGATTATCGTGAATATAAAGAGTATTCTGCCCGAAGCGATAATAAAAATGAACCTTATGCTCGTGCCGCTAATCGTTTTATTGCCGACGAGGACCCAAAACTGGACCTGTTTCCGCAAGAGAAAACTGTTTTACAACCGGGAGAGACGCTGCAGTTGTCCTGGCAGGAAAGAAACAAAAAGTATGATTATTATGTTGTAACGCTTAAACCGCGTTATTTGTGGCTTTGGCCGGCAAATATGAATTTTTATATACAAGGAAACAATCTGGACATAAACTGGGGTGATTTTCCGATACGTGACTGTGAAGTGGAATGGTATGTTAAAGCCGTAAAACCCGGTTACAACTTTGTTCCGCAGAATTTATATGTTTCTTTGTCAGCTTTTAAGGCGCCTGAACTTTTGTCCCCTGTGGACTTTACGGACTGGTCCGAATCTGCCTATTTTGCAGTAGCATCAGGTAAATTAGATGGTTTTGAGTCGCAAAAACCGGAATGCATAAATAATCCTTTTGGTACAGTGTTTCATACAAATGATTATTTACAATGGTCCTCAGTTAATGGCGCTGATGGTTACCTGCTTTATTTGACGGATTCCACAGGTAAAGAGACGGTATTATTCAGTAAAACCAGCCAAATCCAATTAGGAGAATCTGAATCACTGCCGTATATAGAAGGTATGGAGTGGCAGTCGTCCTTTGTTTTCGGCGAGAGTTACAGTTGTCGAATATGTGCCGTGCGGATAAAAACCGGTGCATTTGGTATTTACGTGCAAAGCAAAGGTTCCGGTGCATTACCGGAATTACTGCCGCGTCACCAACATCCGTCTGGCCTTGTACAGCAAAGTCAATGGTCTAATATTATAACGTTGGCAATAGAATAACCAGGGGGAATGAAATGTACCGATACGGTTTTATTGTGATAATATGTGTGTTGTTATTTGTTATTGTGTCATGTGAAAAAGATCCGAATGTTGCTGAACAGCGGCCAACCCAGCCAAGGTTTGAATTTTTTGAACTGGAAATTCCGGCGTGGCTGTCTGCTTTGGATGATTCTCTGGCCCGGTTTGCCGCCTTGACGTTAAAAAACGTAAAGTATGCCCAAAACCTGGATGATCTTTTTAATTGTTCTCAAGAGTTGGTTGAGACAAATGACAAGCCGGAAGATAAAGTAAAACAGCCCTGGACCTGGAATTATAAACCAAAAGACAGCCCTAATGACAAAATAACTATTTCTGATATGGATGATCATTATTATTGGGAATATTGGGAATATGATGATGAAATTTCACCAGATCCTTATCTCTTAAAACTTGATGCAAGTCAGCCTAAAGAAAAGGAAAAACAAGGTGATGTTTTTTTTGGAGAATTTTTCACATGGTATTGGACTAGTCAAAACGGTCAGCTTTATTCGATTGATTATTTTAGAAACTCAGTTGTGCTTAAAAATGGCCTGCTTTTCTGGAGAGACATTCAAATGGCTGACAGTAGTATTATTTTACCTGAAAATAATGATCTAAGTGTGTATATCTTGTTTGAAAGTCCTGGTACAATATCAATTACCTTATCTACTTATAATTATGAAATCGATTATAACTGGAAGGAAAGATATAAATTCATTTTAAATAACAAAGAAAAAACCGGTGAGTGGTTTTGTTATGAAAATGATGAAATAACATCTCAGGGTACATGGAATGGTAATGATTAATAAATTTTTAAAATTGAGTATAATGGAGGGGGTATGAAAAGATTTTATATTACCGCTTTTTGTGTTGTTTGTTGTTTCGTGTTATTCTGGGCATGCAGCAAAATGCCGTCCGGTCCGGCTATTCCGGAAGAGCAGAAACTGGGTGTTTTTTGTGCTCTCAATCCTGAAATGCCGGCACAGACAATTTATGTCAGCCATACATTAACTTTTCAGCAGGCGATGAATAATGATAAAGTATACACAGATGTAAATGACGCTGAAATTGTTTTAACCGGTCCCAAAGGCCAATTCCGGGTACTGGATATGCCGGATCAAGCCAGTGCAAATGAACCGTCCTTATTGAATTCAAGTGATTATTTATCCGGTTCTAATGGTTTTAATTATATTGGAACGGAACAAAAGGTGCAAAGCGGAGAAACCTATTCTATTTCCGTTCATTCGGAAAAGTATGGGACATTAAAAGCAAATACAACCGTACCCGGTGATTTCAAAATAACCAATATCAACCTGGATCCAAACTATACCCAGGAAGATTGGTTTTATGAAATTTTTACCCGTGACGGTGATCGCCCGGATTGCTTTCGGGTGGAATGGACTGAAAGTGAAAATGCTGCCGGGTATTTTGTGGATGTTTCTTTATTGCTTTATAATGTACCTCCGGCTGTTCAACATGTTCCTTTTTCAAATTTTTTACCCCGGTATTTTCCTGATTATACATTTTTAAATATGTTTTACAAGTTTCAACCTACAAATTTTGCCGTTAATTTTAAAAAATATTTCCAGCGTGGTTTCCTGACAAAAAAGAATAAAATCGAGGTGTCATTAAAAGTTTTTAAAAAAATGATAGAATTTAAAGATGATTATTTTTACCGAAGAAATTATATAAAGAGGATGCTTGTGTCTGTGCATGCTGTTGATCAGGCTTTTTATAATTATCTGGCTATGCAATTCAGTGAACGTTATAATGAAAGGCTAATAGGGCTGGAAGCCGACATTCCGGATATCAGTAATGTTATAGGCGGTGTTGGTGTATTCGGCTCTTATCAGTCTCAGTCGGCTATATGTCGCCAGTTTGAGGCCGTTCTTCAACAATATGAAGAATATAGAGATGGGGCTATAGCATCGTCAAATAAAAATGAATATTATTCCGGTGAAACTAATCAATTTATTAAAGATATTGATCCGAAATTAACATTATTTCAAAGCGGTAATGAGTTAAATCCAGGAGAGACCCTTCGGTTGTCATGGAAGAGTACATATGGAGATGAAATCTATAAGCATTTTATTGTGATGCTTAGGCCGCGTTATCTGTGGTTTTCGCCCACAAGTTTAAGCTATTATGTACATGGAAACAGTCTGAACGTCAGTTGGGAGGATTTTCCTGTCCGGGATTGTGAAGTAGAGTGGGCAGTAAAGGCATTAACATCGAAATATAATGGTCATTCGGATGACCTTTGTATTTCGCTTTCAGCTTTCAAGGCGCCGGAACTTTTTACAAACTTTGATTTTACCGACTGGACAGAATCGTCATACTTTTCAGTGGCTCCCGGGACGATTTTAGAGTTTGAATCTGAAAAACCGGAGATTTTAAATTTACCTGTTGAAAACAGGTTTAACATAGATGACAATTTGCAATGGTCACAGGTTACAAATGCAGATGGTTATTTGATTTATTTCACCGATTCCAGCGGTAAAGAAACAGTGTTGTTTAGCAAAACCAACCAGATTCAGTTGGGAGCCTCTGAACCAATGTCCTGTATTGAGGGTATGGATTGGCAAACGTCCTTTGTTTCCGGAGAGACTTGTAGCTGTCGTATAACAGCCATACGGGTAAAATCCGGGGCGTTGGGAATTTATTTAAAGAGCACTGGTGTCGGTAAACCACCTGAATTATCGATACGGCGTCAACATCCGTCTGGTA
>CAXXFV010000034.1:0-11590 GCA_963674595.2 bacterium | reverse complement strand
TTTTTGTAGATGTTTGCTTTCCTGAGCATGATAAAAACAGACAACAAATACCAAAAATTATAAACCTGTTCATATTCCGAAAATGTTATTATAGTAAAGTTTTTCAATTATAATTATATGTTTTATAAAAAGCAAATGGTATATGCTTTTTGCCTTTATTGTATTAACAAGGCTTTTTTGTTTTGAAAACGAGATTTATTTTGGTATATTTTTATTAAAATAATTTGAAATAAAACCATATTTCAATCTGAATAAAGGACGTAATCCATGGGTAATGCTCAGAAATTTTATGATGCTTTTTTTAGATATATGTTGGAACGGCGTGAACAATCCGGTATCGATAAAAAAATATTGATACACGTCGGCTCTGCTACATGTGAAAAGGCTGCCGGTTCAGACCTTGTATTAGCAGAGTTTAAGAAATTGATACGTGCATCAGGCCGAGATGATATTCTTTTAAAACAAACCGGCTGTACCGGCCGATGCGCCAGAGAACCGATTGTTGGTGTTTTTATTCCGGGGCAAATACCCATAAAATATGAAAAAGTGACGCTGCCCAAAGTGCAGACTATTTTTCAGGACCATGTTATCGGCGGAGAAACAGTACCTGAATTTGTTCTTGATAAAAAAACAGAGAAAAGATATTCCTATGTTGTGACGATTTGTTCCTCTCCGAGATGTAATCCAAAAGGGGCCCTTAAAGCTCAGAATATGCTCGTAGAAGAGCTGGAAAAACAAAATATTGATTCCGACACAGTTCGTATTTTCAGCGGCGGCTGTTTTGGATTGTGTTCAAAAGATAAAGTGGGCAAACAGAATATTATGATGGTTTTTCCTGAAAAAGTCATGTATCATTTTGAAAATGAAACGGAATTGGCCGAGATCGTTGAAACCCATTTTGCTAATCACAAAATAAGTGATAAATATAAAACCCATGCTGATTTTATTACTGAACAGTTTTTTTCTTTATATGGGGATGTGTCCTTTTTTAACAAACAAACACGATTGACCTTACGAAACAGCGGTTTAACAGACCCGGAAAGTCTCGGTGATTATATCCGAAATCGGGGATATGAAGCTTTGGCAAAAGTATTGGACAAACATGATCCCGATTTTGTTGTTAATGAAATATTAGAATCCGGTTTGCGCGGCCGCGGCGGCGGCGGGTTCCCAACCGGGCAAAAGTGGAAAAATGCCGTTACTTATACAAAGGATCCGATCAAGTATGTTGTATGTAATGCCGATGAAGGCGACCCCGGCGCTTTTATGGATAGAAGTGCTTTGGAAGGCGATCCGTTTATTATTATCGAGGGTATGACAATAGGCGCCTTTGCTATCGGTGCACACCAGGGATATGTTTATGTCAGGGCAGAGTATCCTTTGGCAATTGAAAGGCTTGAAAAAGCCATTGAAAAGGCCAGAGGAAACAATTTGCTTGGTAAAAATATAATGAATTCCGGCTTTGATTTTGATCTGGAAATTCGGTTGGGAGCGGGTGCTTTTGTCTGTGGTGAAGAAACAGCTCTTATGTATTCTATTGAAGGTAAACGGGGACAGCCCCGTATCCGGCCTCCCTATCCGACACAATCCGGTTTGTGGGGGCACCCGACAGTGATTAATAATGTTGAAACCTGGGCCAATGTTCCGACAATAATGCTTTACGGTGCAGGCTGGTACTCACGAATTGGTACAAAAACGAGCCGAGGGACCAAAGTTTTTGCCCTGGCCGGAAATGTTAAAAATACCGGCTTGGTAGAAGTTCCTATGGGCACTACGTTGCGGGAGATTATTTATGATATCGGAGGCGGGCTTCCGGAAGGTAAAGAATTAAAAGCCATTCAAACAGGCGGTCCTTCCGGCGGATGTATACCGGCTGAACTGATCGACACAAAAGTGGATTATGAAACCTTGTCGGAAATCGGTTCTATTATGGGGTCCGGCGGTATGATTGTTTTGGATGAATCCGATTGTATGGTTTCCACGGCCAAGTTTTTCCTGGAATTTACACAATCGGAATCCTGCGGCAAATGTGTGCCCTGCCGTGAAGGAACCCTGCGAATGCTGGAAATTTTGGAACGTATTACAGAGGGTAATGGTACTCTTGAGGATTTGGACAAGCTGGAGCGCCTTGGAACCCTGGTACAAAAAACATCTTTATGCGGATTGGGACAAACAGCTCCGAATCCGGTTTTAAGCGCTTTAAAAAATTATCGTAAAGAATTTGAGACCCATGTTGTTGATAAACGCTGCCCTTCACACAGGTGTGCTAAATTGATTAGTTATGAAATTGATCCTGTCAAGTGTACCGGCTGTACCTTATGTGCCAGACGTTGTCCGGTTTCATGTATTTCAGGAGAACGAAAAGGGCCCCATGTTATCAACCAGTCCGAATGTATAAAATGTGGTGAATGTTTTAATGTTTGTAAATTTGATGCCGTAATAAAGCAATAGTTTTAAACCTTCTGAGAGTTAAAACAGGAATATTTTTTATGAATACAATTTCTCTTTTTATAGATGATACAGAAATTTCCGTTCCCACAGGAACAACAATTATGCAGGCTGCTGAGAAAATCGGCATTAAAATTCCCCGCTTGTGTTATCATCCGGATTTGTCGATTGAAGGGGCCTGCCGGGTATGTATTGTTGAAGTAGAGGGTGCAAAAAATTATTTGCCTTCCTGCGCCACGTCCGTATGGGAAGGTATGAAAGTTAAAACAAATTCACCGGAAATACGCAGAGCCCGCAGAGACTTGGTTGAATTGATTCTTGATAACCATCCCAAAGAATGTCAAACCTGTGAACGGGACGGAAATTGTGAATTACAAAACCTGGCCTACACTCTTGGCGTACGGGAACGATTGTTTGAAGGAAAGCGGAAAAGATACAAGATCGAAAGTTCCAGTCCCTCGGTTATTCGCGATACTGAAAAGTGTATTCTTTGTCGCCGCTGTGTTCGCGTCTGTTCTGAAATTCAGGGCATTCACAATCTCAGTCAGTTGAACCGTGGATTTAATACTGTTGTCGGCCCCGCTTATGATGGCCCAATGGACGAATCCGTATGTATTGCCTGTGGACAATGTATTAATGTTTGCCCTGTTGCATCATTTATGGAAAAACGTTCTACAGACCAGGTGTGGGACGCACTTGCTGATCCCAATAAAAATGTTATTGTTCAAATTGCGCCTTCTATTCGTGCTGCCATTGGTGAGGGATTTAATCTCCCGCCCGGAACGTCCATGACAGGCCAAACCGTAACAGCCCTGAGAAGATTAGGTTTTGATGCTGTTTTTGATACGAATTTTGGCGCTGATTTAACCATTATGGAAGAAGCACACGAGTTTGCTCTTCGATTGCAGAAAAATGAAAATTTACCCTTGTTGACATCCTGTTCGCCGGGATGGATAAAATTTATGGAGCATTTTTATCCTGAAATGATTCCCTATGCTTCCAGTTGCAAATCACCCATGTCCATGCTTTCAACACTGTTGAAAACATATTATGCGGATAAACAAAAAATTGATCCAAAAGATATATATGTTGTCGGAATAATGCCCTGTGTTGCTAAAAAATTCGAAATAGAAAGACCGGAACATTTCAGCGAGCAGGAATATCCTTATACGGATGCTGTTTTAACGACCCGTGAATTGATTTGGATGATTAAAGCCTATGGTATTGACTTTACAAAACTGCCCATAGATGATTTTGATCAACCCCTGGGTTATTCAACCGGAGCGGCCGATATTTTCGGAACTACCGGCGGTGTTATGGAAGCGGCGTTGCGTACGGCTGCTGAAAAACTGACAGGAAAACCTCTTGACGATCTTAATTTTACTCAGGTGCGTCAGGCTGAAGGATTAAAGGAGGCAACGTTACAAATCGGCGATCTTGAAGTTAATGTTGCTGTTGCCAATGGACTAAACAATGCCAAAACCATTCTTGAAAAAGTAAAGGCCGGAAAAAAGCAGTATCACCTTATTGAACTGATGGCTTGTCCCGGTGGTTGTATCGGCGGCGGCGGACAACCCTATCCGCCTTCCGGTTTTTATGTGCTTGATAAAAAGGTAAATCAACTTCGGGCAAAAGCCTTGTATAAAATTGATGAGGCCAAAAAGGTCCGCAAGTCGCATGAAAATCCGTTTATTATAAAATTATATGATGACTTTTTAAGCGAACCGGGAAGCCATCTGGCACATAAACTTTTGCATACAACATACCGTTCACGCGAACCAAAAGGGATAAAATAATGAAATTGGATAATTTAACATTAGAAAAATCAATTGTAGACTATATTAAAAAATGCAAAGAGAATGAGCACTTTGAAAGTTATCTTATTTCCGTCCTTCATAAAGTACAACAGACTTATGGTTACCTGTCCAAAGAACACATGGATGAAGTTGCTCAGCTAATGCAGGTGCCCACTTCAACTGTCAGCGGTGTGGCAACTTTTTATCATTTTTTCCGTTTACAGCCCCGTGGAAAACATTCCATTTCGATTTGTTTGGGAACCGCCTGTTTTGTTAAAGGTGCTGATAAAGTGTTGGAAGCATTTAAAACAGAATTGGGAATTGATTTGGGAGAAACGACTTCCGATGGATTGTTTTCCCTTGAAAACAGCCGGTGTTTGGGAGTTTGTGCCATGGCCCCTGTTGTAACAATTAATGACAGAGTTTATAGCAACATGACGCCTCTTCAGGTGGCTGAAATATTAAATAAAATCAGGTTTGATCAGGATGAATAAAAAAGCTTTTGTTTAACAGATCCTTGGCAGAGGTTCACCGACCAGCATATCCAAAAAACGCCAGCCGCCAATGGGGGTCCTGATAATAACACGGGATTTTTGATTTTCACCAACCGTTCCGATAATAGCCGCGTCTTTTCCCAGGGGATTTTGCTTAATGGCAGTTAAAATTTTATCAGCGTCGTCTTGAGCTGCGATGACAACCATTTTGCCTTCGTTGGCAAGCTGCAAAGGATCGAGACCTAATAATTCGCAGGCGCCTTTTACAGCCGGTTTTAGGGGAATCATTTCTTCGTCAAGCTGAAATTCAAGATTTATTTTCTGACTAAATTCATTTAACGCTGAAGCCAATCCGCCGCGAGTAAGGTCACGCATGGAATGGACGGATTCTTTTCCTGTTTCTATTATTTTTTGTACGAGCGTATTCAAGGCAGCCGTATCGCTTTTAATTTCTGTTTGAAATGTTAAACCCTCTCTTTTTGATAAAACGGCGATGCCGTGGTCGGCTAGTGTTCCGCTGACGATTATTTTATCCCCCGGTTTTATGCTGTGCATGCCGATATCATAGGAATGTTCAATTAAACCGATCCCGGACGTGTTAATATAAATTTTGTCTCCTTTACCGCGATTGACAACTTTGGTGTCTCCTGTTACTATTTTTACACCGCATTTATCGGCTGTTTTGGCCATAGAGTCTACGATTTTTTTCAAATCTGAAATTGAAAAACCTTCTTCCAAAATCATTCCGGTACTTAGAAACAACGGCGTTGCACCGGACATGCAGACATCATTTACCGTTCCGTTAACAGCCAGCTCTCCGATATTACCACCGGGGAAAAAGATGGGATCAATGACAAACGTATCTGTAGAAAACGTTAAACGTCTCCCCGAGATGTTTAGCGTAGCCTGATCTTCGACATTTTCAAGAATCGGATTTTTAAATGAATTTATAAAAACATCATGTATCAAATCATTCATCAGTTGACCGCCGCTGCCATGAGCCAGTTGAATTGTTTCATGTTGATTTAGCGGTATTGGGCAACTGCCAAATTGAAATTGTTCTTCTTTTTCATGCATAGAACACCCGGCTTATCGTTGATATTTATAGTATGCTGCACAAGCCCCTTCAGAAGAGACCATTGTCGCTCCCAGGGGATGTTGAGGTGTGCAGTTAATTCTAAATTCAGGACATTCAACAGGCTTTTTAATCCCCTGTAAAATTTCACCGCTAATACAGTTTTTTGATTCTTTGACAGATATGGATTCAACAGGGAAGACACGTTCCGCATCATATTCCGCAAAATCTTTTCGCAGGGAATAACCGCTTTGGGGAATCGTGCCGATACCGCGCCAGTTACGGTCAACAGTTTTATAAACACGTTCGATTACTTTTTGTGCGGCCAGGTTGCCCTCCGGTAAAACAACACGCGCATATTGATTGTCAACGTGTGCTTTATTCTGTTCAAGCTGATTAATAACATTATAAATTCCGGCCAAAATATCAACAGGCTCAAAACCGGTGACGATAATGGGGACGTTAAATTTTTCTGCAATGGGTTCATAAAGTTTCCAACCCGTAACAGCACAAACATGACCTGCTGCGAGAAAGCCCTGAATTTGATGTTGAGTATTGGTTAGTAAAGCCTGAATAGCAGGAGGGACAAGAACATGGGAAACCAGAAAGGACAGGTTTTTTATGTGCTGTTGAAATGCCTGTAAAACAACTGTGGCTGAATTGGGCGCTGTTGTTTCAAAACCGATGGCAAAAAACACGACTTTTTTATGCGGATTGTCTTTAGCAATTTTCAGGGCATCCAATGGTGAATAGACAATGCGTACATCTCCACCCTGAGATTTGCAATGAAACAGGTCCGTTTCTGAACCGGGGACCCGAAGCATGTCCCCAAAAGAAGTAAAAATAACATCCGGTTGCGAGGCGATATAAATGGCTTTGTCAATCAATTCAAGAGGGGTAACACATACCGGGCATCCGGGACCATGTACAAGGTCAATCTGATTTGGCAAAAGTTTGTCAATACCATTTCTTATAATGGAATGTGTCTGCCCGCCGCAGATTTCCATAATGCGGTAAGGTTTTGTAATGATGTTGTTGATTTTGGAGAGGATGTTTTTCGCGACAACCGGGTCCCGAAATTCGTCCAAATACTTCATTATTTACTCTAGTTTTCAAAGTCTAAATTGTGAGCGGTTTTATCTCCAACAGCTTTCCATAATTCGTATGATTTTAGTGCCTCTTTTTCATCAACAATACTTATGGCAAACCCCGCATGGACCAGTGCATACTGTCCATTTTTTATATCAGGAAGACATTCCAGACAAACGGTTTGTTGAATGCCTGAAAAATCAACAAGACCCATTTTGAGGTTATTTTCAATATATATTTTGAGTACTTTGCCGGGAATAGCCAAACACATAAAATACCTCGTTATCTATCGACAGGAAAAGTGATGCATATTTTTGTACCCTTTTCACTGCATATTTTTAATTCGCCATCCAGTTGTGCACAAAGGTTTGATACCAACTTCATTCCAAAAGATTGGGTTTTTCCTTCAATTGTGTCTTCAGGTATGCCAATTCCATTATCCTGAACGATAAGCTGGTATTGATCCTGTTCTTCAGACTTTTGGGACAACAAGTTCACGATGACGTCAATTTTTCGTTTTGATTGATTTTTAAAGGCATATTTTACAGAGTTTGTAACCAGTTCGTTAACAATTAAGGCGCAAGGAATGGCTATTTCAATACTTAGAAAAATATTTTCAGCTTTAACATTCATGTTGATGGATTTTGTGTTTTCATCAAATGTTTTAAAAAGGTGGGATGTTAATTTTTTAATATACTTGCCAAAATCAATATGCGAAAGGTCGTTTGTATAATACAAACTTTCATGCACAAGTGCCATAACACGAATGCGATTTTGACTGATTTTTATCAATTCCAGGGCATTCGGGTCTTTGATACGTTTTGTTTGAAAATGTAATAAACTGGAAACTATTTGCAGATTGTTTTTTACCCTGTGATGGATCTCTTTTAACAGAACTTCTTTTTCTTTTAATGACGCTTTAATCTGGTTTTCTGCTTCTTTACGTTCAATGGCCAGGGCAATTTGGTCAGAAACAAATTTTAATATTTCCAAATGTTCTTCAGTATACAGGTTTGGATCCGTATAACTTTGAACGACAATGGCACCAATTACTTTATTACTTTTTAAGGGCACTCCCATCCATATTTTTGATGGTGTGCCATAATCCTCGATTTCACCCTGTTTGATCAAGTCTTCAACGGTGCTTTCACTTGCCAATAATGGTGTGTTATTGGTTATAATATATTTTGTTAATGTTTTACCTGCCGGTAATGCTTTATAATCATCATTGTCATCGATAAAGTATGGAAGCAATAAAGTGTCATCTTTTTTATTATAGAGACAAATGTAAAAGTTTGTCGTATCAATAACGGTATGTAATATGGCTTGAATACGTTCAAATAACTCTTTCATAGTTTGACTTGTATTTGCCGCGTCGCTAATTTCAAAAATAACTTGCTGAATGTTTTCGGCCCGTTTTCTTTCTGTAATATCCCGTATATATGCAACAATTGTTTTGTCCCCATTGACTCTGATAAATCTTGTGCTGACTTCAACCGGAAATTCTATTCCATTTTTATCTCTTGCTAATGTTTCAAGAAATGTTTCGTTATTTAAAGCTTTATCTTTTAGCTGTAAAATATTTTGTATAGCATCATCAGTTATGGTATCTAAAATGGATGTACTGACTAGCTTTTCTTTTGATGTACCGACCAAATCACAGGCGCGTGTGTTACAATCCAGAATTATTCCATCCAGGTCAAAAAGGAAAATACCGTCCTGAGAAGCTTCAACCAATGTGTGATAGTATAATTCAGTTTTTTGTAATGATTGAGTACGTTGTTTTATGAGGTGTTCAAGTTCTTTATTTTTATTTCGTAACTGGTCTTCCACGTTTTTTATTCTCAAGGCCACATTTATTTGGGCCAGGAGTTCATCTTTATGAATTGGTTTTGTAAGAAAGACATCAGCGCCGGATTCCAGACCACGAATTCGATGTTCTGAAGAAATTTTAACCCCTGTCAACATCAGTACGGGTATGTGTTTTGTTTTATCATTATTTTTTATATTTTGGCATGTTTGAAAACCATCAATAACAGGTAGTTCAAGGTCTAATAAAATGACATCCGGCTGTTCTGTGACAGCTATTTCATAGCCGGTATTTCCATCTGTTGCCGTTAGAACATTACAGCCTGATATAAAATTTATTACAAGTATTTTTGTGGTTTCTAATAATTTTGTGTCATCATCAATAATCAGTATTTTGGGCATGTCCCTGTTTCCCTTCGTCACCGTGGTACTTGCTCTGATTTTAAAATCGCGTTTGCCAGAGCCAATTGTCCGAGTGCAATACCGCCATCATTTGCAGGTATGATTTGGTTAGAATATACTATAATATGGCTTTTTTTTAGCTTATTTGCAAGATATGTAAAAAATATTTTGTTTTGAAAAACGCCTCCGCTTAAAGCGACTTTGTTTATCTTTGTCTGTTTTGATATTGTTTGGATTGTTTGTATAAAAAGATCAGCCAGAGAAAGGTGAAATTTTACGGCTATTTTTGATGTTTTTGTTTTTTCCTGAATATCATTTACAATTGCTTTTATTAATGGTTTTACAGATAGTTGGCCCGAAACGGGTGTGTCATTAAATATATTTATATAACGGTTTTCATCATTCATTTCACAAGCCATTTCCAACTCTATAGCAGCCTGGGCTTCAAAAGTATTTATATGACAAATCCCAAGTATTGATGAAACAGCATCAAATAATCTACCGCAACTGGAAGTCGCTGGACAGTTTATTTTTTTGTCCAAAAGTTGTAAAATAAAATCAATATTGTTGGTGCTTGTTTTTAAAAATGGAATGTCAAGTTTTTTCAAGTCATTTCCAAAAGTATGATAAAGATAGCTAACTGCCATACGCCAGGGTTCTTGCACAGCTTGTGTGCCCCCCGGCATTAAAACAGGTTCCAGCCAGGCAATACGATCCATTTTTTTCAGGTTTCCGATAAAAATTTCGCCACCCCATATTGAGCCATCCAACCCGTACCCTGTTCCATCGAGGATGAGGCCAATAACAGGTTCTGTAATATTATGTTCTGCTAATACTGAAGCAAAATGTGCATGGTGATGTTGTATGCCGATTTTTCGAATATTTTTTTGCTTGTGTGCCCATTTGGTGGATAAATATTCCGGGTGTAAATCATGGGCTATTATTTGGGGTTTAATATCCAGCAACCGGGATAAATGGCTTATGCTTTGATCATAAAAGTCAAATGTTACAGGGTTATCCAAATTACCGATATGCTGGCTAAAAAAGACAAAGTTTTGTCGCGACAAAGCAAACGTGTTTTTTAGCTCTGCACCGCATGCCAATATTTCTGTAACCATATTGTCTTTTAATTGAACAGGGTGCGGAACAAAACCACGTGAACGCCGGATAACAACGGGATTGTTGTTTAAAAGTTTAACGATAGAGTCGTCGCACCGTTGATAAATTTTCCGGTCGTGATATAATATAAAATCATATATAGTATTCAATCGCTTTTCTACATCATCAACTGTGATGGCAATCGGCTCTTCACTATAGTTACCACTTGTCATTACCAAAATTTCACAGCCGTATTCAAAGAGTAAATAATGCAGAGGCGTATAGGGCAGCATAAATCCTAAATAGTTGTTTCGGGGTGCTATAGCATCGGATATACCTTGAGAGTTTTTTTTATGTAATAAACAAATAGGGTGTATCGGATTTTTTAACAACTTTATTTCGGTTTCTGATGGATTGCAATATTTGCAAATTATTTCAATATTTTTTGCCATTAAAGCAAAAGGTTTATGAGAACGTCCTTTTCGTTTACGTAGGTCGCTAACCGCTTTATCATTTTTTGCATCTACCGCTAAATGGAACCCGCCAATTCCTTGAATGGCTCCAATTTTGCCTTTTAATAGTAATTCACTTGTTTTTTTTATTACATCTTTGCTTATTATTTTATTATCTGTTTTTAAATAAAGAGTTGGACCACATTTGGAACAGGCATTTGGTTGAGCATGAAATCGTCTGTCATAGGGATTGTTATACTCTTCCAAGCATTTTTTACATAATTGAAAAGGCTGCATGGATGTATTGGGTCGGTCATAGGGGCTTTGTGTAAGGATGGTATAGCGCGGTCCGCAGTTCGTACAATTTGTAAATGGATATAAATAACGACGATTTTTTGGATCAAATGTATCGGATAAACAGTCATCACAAATCGCAATATCAGGACTTATAAAAACATCCGGTTTTTCATGGGTTGAACTTTTTTTTATAATAAACTTTTTATCGCCCTGGGGGGGCATTTGTTTTTTTGACAGATCAAGAATGGAAGCTTGTGAAGGAGTTTGGGAAAAAAGTTTTGTTTGAAAATTTGTTATATTTTCAGAGCTTCCTTCAATTTCAACAACAACACCATCTTTGCTGTTATTGACAAAACCGGTCAAGTTATTTTCATGTGCCAGCCTGAAAACAAACGGACGAAATCCAACACCCTGAACAATTCCGTTTATTTTGATTTTATATCTTAAAGTATCCATCGTCCCTACTATTCACGTCATCAGAATGTTGATAAAGAAAATAGTAATAATATGTTTTCAATAAAGCAAACTGTTTCTTTGTTTTTATGGAAATTTATTTGGTAAATTGATTTATAGGATATAAAATAAAAAAGGCGACCAAGGTCGCCTTATAATTTACATTAAATAATCTTC
>CAXXFV010000033.1:0-23581 GCA_963674595.2 bacterium | reverse complement strand
TTGTTGAAAATGCAAACGATATCAGCCGGTTGTCCGACGGGGCTTTTGATATTACTGTCGGACCTTTGGTAAACCTTTGGGGATTCGGACCTGAAAAGAGGCCTACTCGTATCCCTTCTGATGCGGAAATTCAAGAACGAATGAAAATGACCGGATTTGAGAACTTGTCTGTTCAGGAAAATCCACCTGCACTTAGAAAGAGTAATCCGAAAATTTACTGCGATCTTTCGGCGATTGCCAAAGGATATGGTGTTGATGTTGTTGCCGATTATTTGGATTCATTAGGAATTGCCAATTTTTTAGTGGAAATCGGCGGTGAAATTCAGGCCAAAGGATTTAACCAGAAAGGTGAATTGTGGAAAATCGGTATTTCCACACCTTCGGCAGAGGCCGGGATCCAAAAAGTGGTGCATGTGAAAAATATCTCTGTGGCAACCTCAGGTGACTATCGCAACTATTTTGAAGAGAATAATGTTCGTTATTCACATACAATTGATCCCCGTACCGGCAAACCGATTACCCATTCCCTGGCATCGGTAACTGTCATTGATTCTTTATGTATGGTAGCAGACGGTTTGGCTACAGCCATTGATGTCCTTGGTCCGGAAAAGGGATTTAAATTGGCGTTGGATGAAAATTTAGCTGTATTTATGATAATTAGAGAAAACGGTGCGTTTGTTGAAAAAATGACACCGCAATTTGAGAAATTTTTAATTAATAAATAGAAATATGATTATGAAACAATATTTTATTGTTATTGGATTTTTTCTGATAGCTTTTTCACTGATGTGGCTTGGCCTGTATATCAGTCGTTACAAAAAACGGAACAGCGGCTGCTGTGGAGCTCATACCCATTGTACAATTGAAGATACCAAAAGCTGTTATGAAGAAAAGAAGAGTATACTGGATCAATATACAAAATTAAATTACAAGATATAAAAAACCCCGGCTTAACCGGGGTTTTTGTTTTTATTCTTATTCTTTTATTGCCTCATAAACCTTGTCGATATAAGCCGCTTCGGGAAGAGCGCCTTCAAAAAATGTGTCTTCATTAATAACAATCCGTGGGACTCCCATAACGCCATATTTATTTGCCAGGTGCGGGAACTCTGTCGCTTCAACCATGTCGGCTTTGATGTTGGGATTTGCCAATGCAAGGGCATGGCCGGTTATAACCGCTCCCGGACAGTAGGGACAAGTCGGTGTCACAAAAACCTGAATGTGGACGTCCTTATCAAGTGATTTGACTTTGTCTATCGTGCTTTGGCTTAGCGGTGATTTTCCGGTTGAAACAAGTTCCATACCTTCCAGCAATGATGCAAACTCGTAACCGCTGGGAATACCGTAAAAACGAATACCCACATCCTTGTCTGCCATAACAACCGTGGCCGGTATTTTGTCGATATTGTATTCCTGGGCTTTTTCTTTATCTACTAAAAGATTGTAAACCTGTAATGTAATTTTTTCCGACAAATCAGCAACTTCTTCCAACAGTATTCTGGTTTCCCGGCAATACTGACACTCCAGTTCCTGTGTAAAATATATCAAATTAACGGGTTTGTCCAGGTCTTTAAATCGGGCTTTTAATGTTTCTTTATCTTTATCTTTTAAAAAGTTCATGGTTTCCTCCATAAAACAGATGGTTTTTCTTAAAATTTATCTATTAGATGCATGAAATCGAAAATGGATTTAACTATTTTCAGTTATGTCTTGTTGTGTTGCTTATTTTGCTTTTAATCGTTTGAAAATCAAAATGATCCACACCGGCCCTAGGGTTGGTACAGGCCAAAGTGTAAATCCCTGAACGAACCATTTAGTTATTTAAAAAATAAATAGCTATATTTGAAAACAAACGGCAAATTGAATCACTGTTTTACAGGAATATTATGGAAATTATTAAATTCATTTCATGTGTATTGCTGGGTTTGGCAATAACTGTTTGTTCAAACCTGATGGCAAAATCATCCTGTTCCATTCAGGTAGATGGTCTTTACTGCGACCACGCCGTCAATCCCATCGCTATTGATCATCAAAATCCCTCCCTTGGTTGGATTTTGAATTCAACGCAGCGTAACAGCCGTCAAAGCGCCTATCAGATTTTGGTTAGCAAAAATCCGGATTCGCTTCAACGCGGCATCGGCGATATGTGGGACAGCGGCAAAGTGGAATCTGATAATTCTACAAATGTGGTGTATGGCGGCACACCGCTCAAGTCCGGCGAACGATATTATTGGCAGGTTCGTGTGTGGGATGAACTTGATCATGCGTCATTATGGAGCGAGCCGGGGCCTTGGCAGGTCGGTTTGTTGGAAGAATCGGACTGGCACGCTCAATGGATTTCGACAACAGAAAACGAACAGGCGGCTGCACCGTTATTCAGACGCGAATTCTCTGTGTCGGGAGAAATCAAAAGCGCTACAGCTTATATATATGGTCTGGGATGGTATGAATTATATCTGAACGGAGTAAAAGTCGGCGATCAGGTATTGGCCCCGCCCAATTCGCACTATGATCGTGTAAATCTTTACGATACATTTGATGTAACCGAACTGCTTCGGCAAAAGGGTAATGCCGTAGGTGTTATGCTCGGTGGCGGATACGATTCCACCTATTCGAAATGGGGTTGGAAATGGTTAAAATCTAAACGTTTCATTTTGCAGATACGAATCGATCTGACGGATGGCTCTCAACAGGAAATTATTTCGGATGCGGATTGGCGTTTTCATGAAGGGCCGATCACGGCTTGCGGCATTTATAGCGGTGAAATTTATGATGGCCGCAAAGAGCAGCATGGATGGAGCTCCTTTGGCTTTGATGACAAGGATTGGTCGCCGGTCATTATAACCGAATCACCGGGCGGGCGTCTGCTTGCCAACACCATGCCGATGCTTCGGGTTACGCAGACCATTGCACCGGTAAACATAACCGAGCCCAGGCCGGGTATTTTCGTTGCCGATATGGGGCAGAATTTTGCAGGCTGGGCACGTATTCAGATGAAGGGCCAACAGGGCGACAGTGTTAAGCTGCATTACAGCGAACTGGTCGATTCCACAGGCATGATTGATCCCTGGACCAACCGCAGGGCCCGGGCTACGGATATTTATATTTTCAAAGGCAAAGGAACCGAGGTCTATGAACCGCGGTTTACCTATCACGGCTTTCGCTATGTGGAAATTACCGGACTTGAAAAAAAACCGACGGCAAAAATGATTAAAGGCCGCGTTGTGCATGCAGATTTTGCAAGTGAGGGATCTTTTACCTGCTCTGATGCGATGCTGAATCGTGTTGCCCAAAACTTTCTCTGGAGCATGAAGAGCAATTTTATGTCCATTCCAACCGATTGTCCCATGCGGGATGAACGGACACCCTGCGCCATGGATTCGCGCGTTTATGAAGAAGGTGCAATGTATCTCTTTCCCATGTACCGGTATTATCGTAAATGGTTGCGGGATATTCGCGGCGGCAACGGCAATCCGGATTGGGATGGCGATCAGGCGCTGCTGCCCTGGCGATTGTATTTTTGTTACGATGACACAGCTATTTTACAGGAAAATTATGAAAGGATGAAAAACTATGTGAATGCCGTTGCCGGCCGAACACCCGATTTTATTTATCGTGACGGTTACGGCGATTGGTGTGCGCCCAACGAGGGAACCTGGGAATCCTATTTCAGCAACGTAACGGCGGTAAACACCGCCTTGTTTTTCCTGTGTGCGAAAACCGTGGCTAACACGGCAGCGGTCCTGAATGACGAACCGGCTGTAAAAAAATACAGCGCACTGGCCGATTCAATCCGTCTTGCTTATAATGCCGTCTTTTTTCATCCAGAACAGAATACCTACGGGAACGGTTCTCAAACCGAGGACATATTGCCTTTGGCCTTCAATATCACCCCACCTGACCGTAAAGAAAAGGTGGCTGAACATTTGGCGCGTACCATCTCGATTGATAAAAACGGGCATCTCGATACCGGTATTACCGGAACAGAGTATATCGGCGATGTTCTTTGCGATTATGGATACGGAGATCTGGCGCTGCAGGTTTTTACCCAGGATACCTATCCGGGTTTCGGTAACCAGATCAAACTGGGCGCCACCACGACCTGGGAGCAGTGGTATTCAAAGGGAGCAATGAATTCCCATAATCACGCCATGTTCAGCGGCCCGATGGCAACTCTGCTTTCCCGATTCGGCGGGGTGCAGCCGGTAGAACCGGGATTTCGCCGTTTTATCGTAAACCCGGCAGTGATCGACTCTCTGGAATGGGTCAAAGTTCGGATTGAAACAGTTCGGGGCCGGGTGCAATGCAAATGGCAGCGACAGGGAAAGAGTTTTATCCTGGAACTGAAAGTCCCGGTCGGGGCGGAAGCAGAGGTACACATACCGGCAGCCGGTGCGGATAAAGTTTTTGAAAGCGGCGTACCAGCGGCCAATGCTTTGGGCGTCAGCTATGCAGGCAAGCGTGCTCAGGCCGAGGTTTATATCGTCGGCAGTGGTGTTTATCGTTTTACTGCTGAATAGTCAAAAGATATGACGCGAGTACGACTGCTTGTTGGCCTGCTCACTGTGAAGTGAAATTTTTAGACGCTTAAACTATGCAGGGATATAAAATTTTATATTCCTGCATAGATCGGCTGTTCTATTATTTTCAGATTTTTTAAAAACAGCTTGCGCGGATTTAAGAAAGTTTGTATTATTTATTTATCAGCTATAAGGAATTGCTTTTCAGGACGACTTGGTCGAGCGTGGGAATGCCTGATGAGCTTTAAGCAGGTTAATAATGATTGCATAACCTGCGTCGTTTTGAGCGTTTATAACATTAAAATTTTAATCAATTTAAAACAGCGAGCCGAACTTCAAATAAAGCACAGAAAAAGGCGTTAGAGTTAATATAAAAGTTATAATTAATTTACTAACGGTTTAGCAAATGATTTTTTAATATAAATACTATAAGACAATTACTTGAAATATTAAAAAATCACAAAAACAAAGTATATTAGCTGTGATAAATAAACATGAAAATAAAATTTATCATCAGATTTAATTTCTATTTTAAAACTATTCCACAAAAATGAAAAAATTGCTCCCAAAATAAACCACGTAAGATAATTTTGAATAGGGACAACGTTATTTTGCCATGTCCAATATTCCAGTTTCGGTGCTGCCTGCTCCATAATTAAATCAAATATGAGCATAAATATAGCTGTTAAGATTGGCGTTATAATATATTTATATTTAAAACCATAATAATTTACTAATTTCATTGACATGAGTAAAGATGATAGTGTTATTAGTAACCAGGCAAAACTTATAGCGACAGGTACATCAAAAATTTGAGGTTGAAGAACTACGCCATACTCATATCCACCAAATGGAATTTGGGTTTTAACTCCTAATGCTTCAATGGCAATACCACAAAACAAAACGAAGCAGCTCCAAATAATAAATCCCTTTTTTTTAAAATTTGAATTATAGACCGTAATAAACAATAAAATTGTGACAGCAATAATCATAGATGAAGCGAGTAGGCGCATGGTCTTTTGAAAAATTTCGAGAGAATGCCAAAGCCCCCCAAAGCCAAAAAATAGGTAAAGAAGATAAATTTTATAGTTTTTTTTATCAAATATTTTCGTTTTCATTTATAAAAATCGTGCGTCCTTTCCATTTCAGATTTGGTGAATTAAAGATACGTATTGAATTGATACCGATAAGGATCGTAAGAATTATTGCCAAAGGATGAAGTAAAACAGTGATGATTGGATCTTTATATTTAACCGTTAAGATCAAACGTATCACAATATTTATAATAATACTAATTCCTGCGCAAACAACTATTGAAGGGAAAACTATCAAAAAATATGGCGCTACATAACTAATGAACATGAATAACAATAAAAAAATAAAAGCAACCAGTTTATAGTTCATCAAACCAAATAAATTTTTTGAGAATCCTTGCCAAACTTCATCCCAATTTTTATACATTCGTCCAAAAACTTCTCCCGTCCCAGCGGCTGTTATCGTTTTCATCTTAAGTGTTTTAGCATGTCGGGTAAGCCAGGTGTCTTCTACTATCTGATTCTTTGCTTTCTCGTGCCCGCCAAGCTTTTGATAGCTATCATTTTTAAAGGCAATCCACTGACCGTTCGCGGCAGCCAGTGAAGGGGAAGGTAATATGTATGTTAACCACAATGGAAGATAGCAGTAAACAGTCATGTAAACTGATGGCACAACAAGTTTTTCACCCAAAGTAAGAGTAAGTTGTTGGGGAAATGTTGAGAACAAATCAAGTTCTAATTTTTGCATCCAGCCGATTGTTTTCGAAATCGCAGTTTCAGTGTAACGATTATCTGCATCCGTAAAAATTAATATATCACCGTTTGCCTGTTTACTCAATTGATGACAGGCATAATTTTTCCCTGTCCAACCTTTAGGTAATTCTTTACCTTCCAGATATTGAATTCGCTTGTCTTCTTTTACTTTATGAATAATTTCCACAGTATCGTCCGAAGACCCATCATCTAAAACCAATATTTCAAAATTAGGGTAATCCTGCTTTAATAGTGATGTAAGGCAGCCTTCTATATTTTGAGCCTCATTTCGCACGGGAATGAGAACTGAGACCAATGGTTGATTTTTAGGTATTGGGCCATTTTTTAACATTGGAGCGGAGAATGCATTAAACACCGTTGTTATTAATACAATAAAAAGAAAAAAAATTATGACATAACATAAAACCATCATAACCTGGCTCCTTTTTTCCAAAAATCCTCAAAAGTTTGGTTAACTGATTTTTTCCCTTGAATAATAACGGAGCCTCTTTCCCCATTCACAATTTTTTTTTCCATTTGATTGATGAATAAATTAAATGAAGTTTCAAGGTTTTTTATTAGCAGCAGATTCTTTTTATCAAATTCTATTTCAGGAGATATTTCAAGAAAAACATCCGGACGCTGTTCATTAAGAAATTCAACTTTTATTCCGAGATAGCAGAGCGTAACTTTTGAATTAATAATGTTCAAGATAAGTTCAAGGCCTCTTTTGAACTTTAAAGGCCGTGTATTCCATGGCTGTAATTCACCTTGTGGAAATATGCACATCAAAACAGGCTCGATAGAGTTATTCAAAACCGCAGTTGTATATTTTAAAAAAGCTCTCAACTCTTTCACTGACCCACCGTTAACTGAAAAAGCGCCAAGCCGTCTGAAAAATTTATTTTTCTCAAGCTGCTCCTCAAGCATCATCAGGAACATTTTTCGTTTATAAACATTTTTATTCAACAAATAAAAAAAGAATCCATCCCACCATGTACTGTGATTAGGCAGCATTAAAATTGGTTTTTGTTTATCAAACTGAGGTACAGGCCCCATTAAATGAATAGCATGAAAATGGTGTTTGAACAGTCGATTCAGGTAAAATTTGAAAATAAAATCCGCCCATTTTCTATGATCAGCATGTATCATTGTTTGCCGTTCTGAATGTTCAACTTTATTTTAAAATAATTAGAAAAGATGATCTGCATCTTTTTAGACTGAGTTACATAACATCTTCCTTTGAATGGATTATAATCATTAATTCTGATTTCATTTAAAATGTAGCGGTAAATATCAGCTGCTGAATAGATTGCAAACTGACAATCTTTCTTCAGCATGTCAATGCCTGGCATTGCTTCTTCATAATATTTATGAGCGCGATCAGCGGAAAATTTCATCAACTCTTTTAAATTTAGCGACATATTTTCATCATACAAGTCTGATTCTTTCACATTAAAACGCTTTCTTTCATCCGTTGGCAGATAGATTCTGCCATTATTTTTATCTTCCTGAACATCACGTAAAATGTTTGTCAGTTGCATCGCTATTCCAAGTTTTGATGCGTATTTAAAGGCCTTCTCATCTTCATATCCGATAATATGCGTCATCATCAGTCCAACGACGCCAGCGACCCGATAACAAAATAAATAGAGTTCATCATAATTTTGGTAATTATACTGTTTTACATCCATCAACATTCCTTTAATCAAATCCAATGGATATTCAATAGGGATATTATGTGTTAATGCGATATCAATAAAGGACGAAAACACCGGATGTTCCGAAGCTCCACTGCGATATGCAACTTTTAATTCTTCTGCAAGGCAGTTAAGTTCATTTATAAGCTCTTGCTTTGATCGGTTTCTTGATTTATCCACAAGATTATCAACAAACCTGCAAAAACCATACAACGCGAAAACCTCTTTGCGTTTTTTCGAAGGCAGCAACAAAGTTGAAAGATAGAAGCTTTTAGAATAGAATTTGAGAATTTGTTTATTATAGGCGTAACCCAGTTCCAATTCTCTGTTCATAATATATTACTCTTTTATTATTATTGATTCTGTTGTTTCCGCTGTCAGCAGGCAGCCTGGTAAACCAGCACCCGGATGCGTACTTGTACCGACAAGATATAAATTTTTAATATCTTCACTTTTATTATGAGGTCTAAAATAGGCTGTTTGAGAAAGCCGTGGTTCAACGCCCCAGGCGCTGCCATAAAAAGCATTTTGTTTCTTTTTGAAATCTTCTGGTGTATAGATTTGCATGACTTTAATTGAATTTTTCAGATCATCCAGTCCAAATTTATATTCAAGGAAGTTCAATATTTTTTCAGCGTAATTATTTTTCAATTTTTCCCAATCGACTTCGCTTTGAAGGTTGGTAACCGGGATTAGCACATACATACTCTCACAATTTTCAGGCGCCATAGATGGATCAGTACGCGATGGGGTATGCAGGTACATTGAAAAATCGTCTGGTAATACATGATTATCAAAAATATCCTGGATTAATGGTTTGTAACGGTGTGATAGAATCAAGGTATGATGGAGTAATTGTGGATATTTTTTTTGAACACCAATATAAAGCAAAAATGCACTCATTGAGTAATGAAGACGTTTGAGTTTTTTATTGTTCCACTTTCTTCTATGCTCCGTTGAAATCAAATCATGATATGTATGAATAAAATCAGCATTTGAAACAACAGAATCAGCTTCAAACGTATCTGTACCCACTCGCACGCCAGTGGCTTTCCGGTTGTTAACCATTATTTTTGAAACTTCGGAATTGACGAATAGCTTTCCGCCAGCCTTCTTGAATAAAGCTCCCATTGCCTCAATCAGCGAATACATACCGCCTTTGCTGTACCATACGCCGCCTGTTTTTTCAAGATAGGGGATCATCTCGTAGATCGCTGGGGCGCGAAATGGATTGCCTCCAATAAATAACGGATGAAAACTGAACACAAATTGAATTCGCGGATCTTTAAAATATTGACAGGCAAATTGATATGTTGAAACCAGCGCATTCATCCTAATGGCGCGGGGCGCAAACCGGAGCATACTCCACGGTGTCATAAACGGTTTTGTGCCTTCGCCTTCTTTTATCACCACATCATGGATTTTTTTTGAGGCTTTTATAAAACGATTATAGTTTTGAGCGTCTTTTTTATTGAACGTGGCAATTTGCTGAATCATCTTTTCTGAATCACTTGAATAATCGATGTAAGATTGGTCGTGAAAATATATTCGGTATAGGGGATTTAGACTGATCATTTCTACATCATTAAATAGATCATGCCCCATGGTTTGAAACAAACGCTGAAATATTTCTGTGGCAGTAATAAGCGAGGGACCCATATCAAATTTGTATCCGTTTTTCTCAAGGGGATAAGCATGACCGCCAATTTTGCTGTTTTTTTCAAAAATAGAAACCTGATATCCACGCGCCTGCAATCGAATACCTAATGCAAGCCCACCAAAACCTGAGCCAATTATTGCTATTTTTTTCACTGATTTTTGTCCTTTTCTCTTTCATGTGTTAATACAATTCCGGGAATTACCGTTCATACTCATCAATCAAATCAGCGGCAATTTTGCTGGAAAGCATACACATGGGTACACCGCCGCCAGGGTGAGTTGAACCGCCAGTAAAATATAGTCCGCGCAGTTGATGGCTTCGATTGGCTGGTCTTTTAAACGCTGAGTTCATCGTGTTTGAAGATATGCCATAAATACTGCCTTGATTACTCTCGTAGTAATTGGCAATATCCAGCGGTGTCATTGTCGTTTCACTTTTAATTTTTCCTTCAATATCAATTCCAAATCGTTTTAATTTTTCAACTACTTTCAAGCGAATCTGATCTATTAACGCAGAATCCCAACATTGATTATTATTTAGATATGGCATATTTATTAACACAAACCAGTTTTCGAATCCCAAAGGCGCATGGTTCTTATCGTGTTTTGATGAAATCGAAATGTAAATTGTTGGATCGGTTGGCGTAGAAAATTCATTAAAAATCTGTTTGAATTCATTTTTATAGTCTTCAGAAAAAATAATATTGTGTTGCTTTAATTGTGGGTATTGACCTTCAACTCCCCAGAAAAATGTCATGCCCGAGAGCGATGGCTCAAGCGAATTTAACCTTTTTGTCGTTTTGGAGAAATCCTTAAGAAGTTTATTATGGGTGACGACAACATCGCTGTTGCACAGTATGACGTCTGCATCTAACTTTTCTCCCTGAACGCTTATTCCTTTAACTCTCTTGTTTGAATGTATTAATTGTTCAACGCGAATTCCTTTATTTATTGTTATATTCAACTGCTTTGCAATTTTTTCCAGCGACTCGGTGAGTCTGTAGAGTCCTCCATCGATATAAAATCCTCCTAGGCCTAATTCAACATAAGGGATAACATTAAGCGTTGCTGGAGCTCGATAGGGATCTGAACCATTGTATGTTGGATAACGATCAAAAAGCTGAATCAGATGCGGATCGGTAAAGAATCGTTTGACTGATTGATGTACTGTTCTAAACGGATCGATTTGATATAGTGTAAATAGTTTTGGTAAATGTCGCCAGGTTAAAATTTTTTGAACTTCGTGGATTGGAGAGAAGATGAATACATCAGCAGTATGTTTGTAGATGCTTTTAGTATATTTTAAAAAATTTGAATAATTCTCAGTTTCAGCGTTAAAAACCTCTTTGATATTGTTCTGCATAGTTTCAAAACAAGAACTTGCATCAAATGGTTTTTTGCCTTTAAAAAAGTAGCGACAGATTGGATCAATCGGAACAAGTTTTATATATTGATTAATATCTGAATCAACAAAATTGAACAAATCTTCAATGACAAATGGCATGGTAACCAGAGTGGGGCCCGTATCAAACGTAAAACCATTTTGCTTGATTTGTCCCATCTTACCACCGAGATGTTCATTCTTTTCATAAAGATGAACGTCGAATCCAAGTTTTGCTAATCTTATAGCACCGCACAATCCACCAACACCTCCACCAATGACAATGACTTTTTTAATCATTGGTAAAACCTTTTAATCTTTCAAAAATAATTATAGATAACAGTATTAATGTATATCCATAGAAAAAATCTTCAATTGGAACAGTCAAGATTCTGATATTTGAAAAATAAACTGGATTGTAGAAAACGACAGGGCGAATAGTTAAATATCCATTAAAGATAAAAACCAAAATTGTAATAATTCCTAAAAACAAATATGTTCGTTTTTGAGAAAGGATGTTGGTTTTTAATATAAAATCCAAGACGATTGTAATAGCCGTTGCAAGGCAGACCAAAGATGTGTATGTTTTGCCCAAAAAAAACAACACAAAAAAAGCAATGCTTGCAAGCACCATAACATCATATAAAAAAATTTTTTTTTGTAAAAATGCATTTTTTGTATCTGTAACAATAATTTGCCAGACGAACAAGCAAGAAAATGGCACAGTGATAAAAAAAAGCCACTCGCCAATTGGGAGTTTTAAAATTCGATAAGGTAATGTATAAGCCTCATTGAAATGCCAATGTGCGCCGCTTACTAAAACATCCCATAATAAAAATGGGATCATAACAATTCCAATACTAAGAAATACTTTTGGCCAATATTGAAGGAAGCGTATGCGGCGTTCAAAGCTCAATGCAAGCGGGCCAATGAAAATAAGAACGTTTAACAAAATATATTCACTGTTCATTTTTTAATAATTGTTTAGTTTTTTTTAGGCTTTGTACATTTTCCGAATTTAGTTCAATGTTATCCAGCATAAAGTTGATGACGTTCACAATAATTTGAGAATCATAGAGATTATAAGTAGAATCTAACAGTTGAGCAATTGTTGTAAAATCTTGTTTCACAGTTTCTTTACGGTTGAAAAAAAATGGAAGATAATAACATGTCATTCCACGAATATACCGCGCTTCAATATTATAAGGATTTAAAGCAACTCCTTCATCCATAATTTTTAAACCTTTATTTACGAATTTTAATTTTTTAATTGGAAAAAACGCAAACTTGCCTTTAAGCGCTATTAATGCACCAATATAGGTTTTAGCAACGCCTTTGTGTTCTTTATGTTTTTCAATATTTGAAAAAACAGACATAGCTTTATCTATAAGTTTGCTATTTTCTACACACTCATAAAATAGAATTCGCGCTTCAGAAAGAGAATCGGATTCAGTGCCGCATTTTGCTGAGTTCACGAAAAGGAAAGAATATAGAATGGTTATAGAAAATATTATTTTATTTATTGCTGAGTAGTTTCTCATATTAATAAACTCATCTTTTACCTAAATCTGTAATCTCGACTAGTTCAATTTGATATGAATTTATGTATGATGATTTGACGATTATTACACCTCTCTAAAGATCAGTGTTATTATTCTACCTCCGGCACTCCCGGTTTTGTCAGTTTTTCTGCTGAAAAGAGCTTTTGGATTTGTTCGGGTGTCAGAATTTTGTCTTTTTCAATAATCTCCAGCACTGTTTTGCCCTGGGCCAGGGACTTTTTCATCACCTCTGCTGCTTTTTCATATCCAATAATTACGTTTAATACCGTTGCCAGACCAAGGGTCCTGTCAAAATATTTTTTACAGTTTTCCGGTTTGGCTGTAATGCCGGAAATACATTTGGGGGCAAATACGTTCAGGGCGTTTTTTAAAATCTCCATCGAATGTAAAATATTATGAATGACCACCGGCATCATCACATTCAGTTCCATTTGTCCTGCCTGGACCGCCATGGACACGGTCGTATCGTTACCGATGATTTGAAAACAGACCATATTCAGCATTTCCGCCATCACCGGGTTGACTTTGCCGGGCATGATGGACGAACCGGGCTGCACCGGCGGTAACACAATTTCATGAAATCCGGTATTGGGGCCGGAGCTTAAAAGACGGAGGTCGTTGGCGATGCGCACCAGTTCCAGTGCGGATTCTTTTAACGCACCTGAAATAGCGGAAAACGGCCGCAGGCTTTGCATGGCTTCAAACAGGTTTTCGGCAGGCTCCAGCGGTGTGTTCAAAAGTTTGGAAAGAATTTTAACAACCTGAAAACGATATTGGGGATGTGTATTTAATCCGGTACCGACAGCGCTGCCGCCGATCCCCACTACACGCAGGTCGTTTGCGGAATCATTGATTCGTTTTTTAATATGTTTTATTGTGTTGCTATAGGCCTGAAATTCTTGTCCCAATGTAACGGGCACGGCGTCCTGCAAGTGTGTCCGACCGCTTTTAATAATATCTGCGAATTCCTGCCCCTTGTTTTGAAATTCGGTTTGTAGTGATTCAAGCGATTGGTTCAACTTGGGCAGCATTTTTAATATCGCCAGCCGCATGGCTGTCGGGAAAACGTCGTTGGTCGATTGACCGAAATTGACATGGTCATTCGGGTGAACAAGGTGATAATCTCCACGTTTGCCGCCCAATATTTCAATGGCACGATTGGCTATGACTTCGTTTGCATTCATGTGGTGCGATGTGCCTGCGCCTGCCTGATAAACATCCACCACAAATTGATCATGCATTTTGCCGTCCATGATCTCCTGCGCGGCCTGTACAATGGCGTCTGCCCGGTCTTTACTGACGAGTCCGAGTTCTTTGTTTGCAACTGCCGCCGCCAGTTTAATCGCCGCTGTTGCCCGGATAAAATCCGGATGCGGCGTTAAACCGCTGATCGGAAAATTATCCACAGCACGGGCTGTTTGAACGCCGTAAAGCGCGTTTTCAGGGACGTTCAGAGTGCCCAGGGAATCTTTTTCTATACGTGTTTTCATTAAAATGCTCCGATAAATCAATTTATGTCAATCTGGTGTATAACCCGCATTTTTAACTTGGTCTTTTATGTCCTTTAATTTAACCTGGTCCTCGTGCTGAACGAAAACTTTTTTATTGGCAAGGTCAATTTGAACGTCGTTGACTCCGTTTATACTTGTAATAGCATTTTTTACTGTCATAACGCAATGCTGACACGTCATATCATTGACTGAAAATTGTGTATTCATACCAGGTCCTGTAGTTATTGGTGTTGTTTTAAATTTTTGTGAATAAAAAGAATATAAAGTATAAATTAATAACCCGACGAGTGCCCATGCGGATACCTGCTCAAGCCATGTCGGTAAAAGCTGGTGCTGCATATGTTGTGCAATAGAAAAATTAATATTTAATGCGCCCCATAAAAAGTCCAAAAGCAGGCCCAGTCCGATGCTGCTTATAATCAGGGTTGATAAATAAATTATTGTCGTTTTTTTGCCCAGGTAGCGGCCGATGACGGTCAATGTCACGGCATTTGTTGCCGGACCGACAATGAGAAAAACAAAAGCTGCGCCGGGATTAATACCTTTTAACAACAAGGCTGCGGCAATCGGAATGGAGCCGGTTGCGCAAACATAAAGGGGCACACCAACAATAATCATCAGCATGATCGCCTGCCACCCGGATATTGTTGTGGTTTGAAAAAAATTGTCCGGCAGGAGATAGCTTATAATACCGCCGATAACAATTCCGATAACCAGCCATTTGCTAATGTCTCCAACCAGTTCTATAAAGGCGTAATGAAAAATATTTTTGAGTTTATGCCAAAAGCTTGAATGGATGGTTTGTAACGAGTCTTTTGATTCTGATGGCGAGTTTGTTAAAGTATCTTTTGCCTCCGTAATATTTGCCATTATGCCGGAGAATATGGCGGCGATAAAAGTAGCAATGACTCGATAAACAGCAAAGAAAGGTCCTAAAAGCGAGTATGTTGCAAAAATTGAATCAATACCGGTTGTTGGTGTGGCAATTAAAAAAGAAAGCACGGCGCCACGTCCGGCCCCGGCTTTGCGCAGGGCCATTGTCGGCGGCAGCACACCACATGAGCATAATGGTAACGGAATTCCAAACAGGGCCGCTTTAATAACCGATCCGAACGAGTTTTTACCAAGATGTTTTGCAATTTTTTCTGCAGAAATAAATTGATGCAGCAGCCCTGCAAAGAAAAATCCGAAAAGCAGATATGGCGACATGGCCAATAATAAAGAGTATGAGCTTTTTAATATTTCGTACAAGATGTGTAGAGCAGACAATTTTTTCTCGATTATGTTAAAATGGACCTTTTTTATTTTGTAAAAACATACAGCCAGGCTGCATTATTCCTTTTAAGATTTTATGTGGCAAATGTTCCTCTTTTTAATAAAATAACTTGCAAATATGGCTTATTTCTGTGTATTTTTAATATTGTTATTTCGGAAAATGCTATGATACGATTAAACTTACACCCTGAAAATCCTCAACTGCGCCACATTCGCAAAGCTGTGACAACTCTTTTGGACGGTGGACTGATCATTTATCCTACGGATACGGTTTATGGCCTTGGTTGTGATATGTTCAATAAAAGAGCTATGGAACGAATTTATCAAATCAAGGGCAAGGACAAAAAAGCCCTGCTGAGTTTTATTTGTCCGGACTTGAAAGACATTGCCAAATATGCACGAGTTTCCAATCCGGCCTATAAAATAATGAGGCAATTATTACCCGGTCCTTATACGTTTATTCTCGAAGCAACACGGGATGTTCCAAAAATTTTACTGGAAAAAAGAAAGACAGTCGGCATTCGTGTTCCAGACAATCCGGTGTGTCATCTTTTGCTGGAAGAATTCGGCAAACCTATCATTAGTACCAGCGCCCGTCCTTTTGAAGGGGACTTGATGAACGATCCTGATGATTTATATGATACATTTAAAAATTTTGTGGATGTTTTTTTAGATACCGGCATGGGCGGCCTGGAACCTTCCACAATTATAGATATGACAACTGATGAACCGGTCGTTCTCCGCGAAGGAAAGGGCTTTGATCAACTCTAAATGAGGAATTATATGAAAAGCGCTATGTTCCTGGGAGTTGATTTTATTATAGACTCTACCTACAACCCGGAGGCGGTTGAGCAGGCTATTCCCTGGATGTAATATGAATTTGAAATTTGATGAAAAATTACCAATAAAACTTGCTGTCAGCACAATTAATAATGTTGTGGTGACGGAAGATGATACCGCATTTGAAAAATTACAGGCTTGTACTCAAAACTATTTTGCTGAAAATTCAGGAAAAGAAATTGGTCAAATTAAAGGTGTACAGATTGCCCGGGATTTTTTTCGTGCCATCGGTGTTGATCCAACCAAACGCCGGCCTTCTTCAGAAGCGTTGCTGAGAAGGGCTGTAAAAAATAAACCGCTTTATACCGTCAACACACTGGTGGATATTGGGAATTGGTGTTCGCTCGATTTTTTATTGCCGATTTGTGTTTATGATGCGGACAAAACAGGCCGTTCTATTGAAATTCGCCGGGGCAAGCAGGACGAGTTTTATGAAGGAATAAACAGGCAGCCTGTTCATCTTGATGGCAGATATGTTCTTGCCGATGAACAGGGGCCGTTCGGTTCGCCTATTACGGATTCTGTGCGGACCAGTGTTGATTTGGGGACAAATAAAGTATATTTGATTATATTTGCTCCTGATTATTACGACCAGGAGCTTTTATCCAGCCAGGCAACTCTATTTAACAATAGAGTTTTGGAAATATGCGGCGGCAGTATCGAGTCGCAGATTATCGTACCGGAGCCTGTTATTTAAAAAGCCAGGACGGATCCAGGACCACATGTTTTATGCTTTTTTGATCATCAGTTATAAAATATGAATAGGTAATATGGATTTTACCGTCTTTGGCCTGAATCATGGAAGGATAGGCAAAACTTTGTCTGCCGTTTTTGTCATCTTCCAGATATTTTTTCCACGGCCATGTATTACCTTCATCCGCTGAACCGGATAACGCCAGGCGATAACGGCCTTCACCTTCCAGATCGTTATAAACCATAATCCACTTTCCATCGGACAATCTTTTAGTTTCAAGACTTGAACTGGGATTTGCAAATTCCGTATCATGGGCTGTTGTCCATGTCATGCCGTCATCCGTTGATTGGCTCAATTGTACGCGATACGGCGGGTCTCCTTCATCGCGCATATAGGCCAGCAGTGTTCCATCATTTTTACGAATAATACTGGGTTGAGTAGGCCCGGCCCCGGCAATCGGTTTACTTGCCTGCCATGTTTTTCCATTATCATCAGATAACGCGCAGATTGAAAGATTAAATCCGTCTGAATAAAGCGGTAAAATTATTCGTCCTGATGGTAAAACAAACGGGTGAATACGTGTCATCCAGCCGGTTTGCCTTTTCACCGGGTCTTTTGCCGCCTGGACGATCATTTCAAAGTAGGGTGGTGCATATTCCGCCCACATACTTTCATCCATACCAAGTTCATGAAACGATTTTTCAAGGTCTGATGAAAAAGAGTCTCCTGGTTTTAACAGAATAATGTCCTGCCATGACCAGTTGGGTGCTCCTTCAGATTGATAATCTGTTGATGTTTTGTATTTTAAAATAGACTGCTCCCATCGATTGGCGCGAACCGCGAGCCAGAACAACCACAGTTTTTGGTTTGCATCAATAAACAAAACCGGGTTGCAGTCAGGCAGGTCAGGAGTGTCTGCCATAATAAAAACATCGCTCCATTTTTGCGTTTTTTGTGAAAAACGTGCACCCTGAACCTGAACATCATTTGCTTTTCTTTCTCCGGAGCCATGAAACCAGCACACCAGAAAATCCCCGTTTGGGCATTCGACGATACTGCTGCTGTGGACATGTTTTGGCTGCAAAGGGAAAATGAGTTGTTGTTCCAATAAATCATTGCTGTATAGCAGGCTGCCCCATAACATCAACATGGAAAAAAGAAAAGAATTTTTCATCTTGACCTCTTTTTTATTGATTTGTTTGTTAAACAAGATACAATAAATAAAAAGAATTTATCAAGTAAAAAAGATAGTAAAAAAATAAATTGACTTAAAACATTTATTTTTGTAACTTTCTTTTCCCTATGGAGGGCTAGTCCTAATTGGTAAGGCAGCGGTCTTGAAAACCGCCGGGAGCAATCCCATGGGAGTTCGAGTCTCCCGCCCTCCGCTCACAATTTTTTAGTACTTTACGGAGAGGTGCCAGAGTGGCTGAATGGGGCGGCCTGCTAAGCCGTTGTAGGAGATTCTCCTACCCAGGGTTCGAATCCCTGCCTCTCCGCTTCTTTTTTTAGGCAAGAGAACAATGAAATATGAAATAAAAAATATTCAGATTTGGTCTGTTATTAAAATCGTATTTATTGTTTCACTTCTTATCGGGTTTATATCCAGTTTTATATGTTTCGGTATCTTGATATTTCTCACAGCGTTAATTAGCTCATTTGGGGCTCAGGAGTATGTTTCTGCTATTCCTGTGGAAGGTTCATTATCGTTTCTTTTGGTCCTGTTTGGTACAATAGGATTTGCTTTTATTCATACTTTTATCGCTGTTTTTTTTGTTGTTTTATATAATATTTTCTCGAAATGGCTTGGGGGCTTTGTCATTAACCTGGAATCTACTAATCCCGATAAAATTGTAAAATCAACTTCAACTTTTGAATCTAACGAAAATAAAGACATTGAGTGATATCAGAGTAAGATTTGCGCCAAGTCCGACCGGTTTTGTTCACATTGGCGGACTGCGTACGGCCCTATATAATTATTTATTTGCAAAGAAAAATAACGGCACCTTTATATTACGTATAGAGGATACGGACCGTACCCGTTTTGTTGAAGGCGCCACTGAAAATTTGATGAAAATGCTGGAATGGGCCGGACTGGTGCCGGATGAAGGTCCGGGCTATGGCGGTGATTATGGTCCCTATTTCCAGTCTGAGCGTACCGAGCTTTATATAAAATATGCAAAAGAGCTGATTGAAAAAGGTCAGGCCTATTATGCTTTTGATACACCGGAAGAACTGGACCAGTTCCGTGAAGAGTTGAAAAAATCCGGTCAATCGCACTTTCGTTATAATTTTCAAATTCGTGACCGAATGCGAAATTCTCTAAACATGACGGAAGGTGAAGTTCAGGCAGAGTTTGATAAAGGCACACCTTTTGTCATTCGGCTGTTGGTGCCGGAAAATAAACAGTTTGAATTTACCGATGTAATTCGCGGAAATGTAAAATTTAACAGTGATCAGGTTGATGATCAGGTGCTGATTAAATCCGATGGTTTTCCAACCTATCATTTGGCAAATGTTGTTGACGACCATTTGATGAAAATTTCTCATGTAATTCGTGGTGAAGAATGGCTCAGCAGCGTTCCCAAACATTTGTTGTTGTATGAATCTTTTGGATGGGAAGCTCCGGTTATGGCACACCTGCCGCTTATTTTTAATCCGGATGGAACGAAAATGAGCAAACGTGATATTCAATCTTTATCAGAATTACCAACCGGTAAAGTAGACCCGGATGTTGCTTCCTATGTAAAAGAGGGATATGAAAAAGAAGCATTGGTAAATTATATTGCCCTGTTGGGATGGAATCCTGGTGAAGGTGATGACCGGCAGGTTTTTTCATTGGAAGAATTATGCAACGAATTTACTTTAGAGCGGGTCAATAAATCGGCTGCTATTTTTTGATTTGAAAAAATTGAACTGGATAAATTCGGAACATATTGCAGGTTTTTCATCTGAAAAATTAGTTGAAATATTGAAAAGCCAGTTGGCTGAAAAATCGATAGAATATACAGATGACTCCTATTTATTCAACGTTATTGAATTGATGAAGAACAGGATCCATTTTAGCCATGAACTGTTAAAAGTTTGTGAATATTTTTTCCAGGACCCGGACACATTTGATGCCCAGGTCATAAAAAAACGTTGGAAAGCTGATTCTGAAAAATTATTACTTGAATTTTGTCAGGAAATTTCTAAATTATCATCGTTTGATTCTGGTGATATAGAGTCAGCATTAAGGACCGTTGCCGAACGCAATGAAGCCGGTGGTGGAAGAATAATCCATCCGGTTCGGTTGGCGGTTAGTGGTGTTGGTGTAGGACCAGGATTATTTGAGATGTTGCATGTATTAGGAAAGGAAACAGTTATTCGCCGGTTAAAAACAGGCGTTGAAAAGATTCCGTCCTTGAAACAATAAATTTTTGGGGTGTCGTCCAACGGCAGGACACATGACTCTGGATCATGGTATCGGGGTTCGAATCCCTGCACCCCAGCACCTGTTGAGCGGTCATCATTAATTTGATGACCGTTTTTTTGTTTTTAAAATTTTATATCAAAATGAATGGAATAGAACATGGCTGAAAAAAATGCACCCAACGAAACCGAAAAACCGGTTCATTTTATTAAGGAAATCATCCATAAAGACCTGGAGACAGGCAAATACCAGGGCCGTGTGCATACCAGATTTCCCCCGGAACCAAACGGATACCTGCATATCGGTCACGCCAAGGCAATTTGTCTGAATTTTAGTCTGGCTGAAGAATTTAATGGGAAATTCAATCTGCGTTTTGATGATACCAATCCTGTGAAAGAAGAAGACGAGTTTGTTAATTCCATTACAAAAGATGTCCGCTGGCTCGGTTGTTGACTGGGAAGACAGGCTTTAATTTTGCATCCGATTATTTTGAACAAATGTAATGAATATGCCGTTCAGCTCGTTAGAAGCAGGTAAAGCTTATGTAGATGATTTGACGGCTGATGAAATTCGTGAATACCGTGGTACCTTGACCGAAGCCGGAAAGGAAAGCCCATACCGGTAACCGGTCAGTAGAAGAAAAACCTTGATCTGTTTCAACGTATGCGTGCCGGTGAATTTGAAAACGGTGCCAAGGTTTTTGAGGGCCAAAATAGATATGACTTCCTCAAATTTGAACATGCGCGATCCGGTTATGTACCGCATTTTACATGCACATCATCACCGGACCGGTGATGCCTGGTGCATCTATCCGATGTATGACTGGGCTCACGGACTGGAAGATTCTATTGAACGAATAACCCATTCCATTTGTACCTTGGAATTTGAGGTGCATCGACCTTTATATGACTGGTTTTTAATTGAACTTGGTGCCTATCGTCCGCAGCAGATCGAATTTGCGCGTCTTAATCTGACATATACGGTTATGAGTAAGCGTAAACTTTTACAGCTTGTTAAGGAAAAATATGTCAACGGTTGGGATGATCCGCGTATGCCGACTATTTCCGGATTAAGAAGACGCGGTTATACACCGGAAGCTATTCGTGATTTTGCCGACCGCATTGGTGTGGCAAAAAGGGACAGTACTGTTGACATTGCCCTGCTGGAATATTGTCTTCGGGAAGATTTGAATAAAAAAAGCACAACGTCGAATGGCTGTTCTAAATCCTCTTAAAGTTGTCATTACCAATTATCCTGAAGATCAGGTTGAAGAGATGGAAGCCATCAACAATCCTGAAGACGAGGGAATGGGTAAACGTAAAGTTTCTTTTTCACGTGTTATCTATATCGAACAGGATGATTTTCGTGAAGAGGCGCCCAAGAAATATTTCCGACTGGCGCCTGGAAGAGAAGTCCGTTTACGTTTATGCCTATTATATTACCTGCGAAAAAGTGATTAAAGATGAAAAAACCGGTGAAATATTGGAACTGCACTGTACCTATGATCCTGAAACGCGGGGCGGATATTCTGCCGACGGCCGTAAAGTTAAGGGAACGATTCACTGGGTTATCTGCAAAACATGCTGTTAAAGCATTCGGTCAGGTTATATGATCACTTGTTTGCTCAACCCGAACCGGATAAAGTAGAAGAAGGGCAGCATTTCACGGATTTTTTAAATCCTGATTCTTTAAAAACGTTGGACAATTGTTTGCTGGAACCCGCTTTGGCAGATGCAAAAATTGATGAACGTTATCAGTTTGAGCGGTTGGGCTATTTTTGTCTGGACAAGGATTCTACGCAAGATGCCATCACTTTTTAATCGTACCGTTACACCTGCGTGGACACCTGGGCAAAAATTGACAAAGAGCAATGAATAAATAATAAAAAAAACAGGGCTGATTTAAAACGGCCCTGTTTTTTTTTAACGATACTTTTTCTGCTATTTATAGACTGAAAATCCTACTGCATTTTATTAATTTTAAGCTTTTAAAATATTACTATCCGATTGTGTGTCTACTGACGAAGCAATGAAAAATTGTGCCATATAATAGGGTAAAAGAATAAAAATTGGTGAAAATGGAATTTTTTGAATGAAATTTATTATAGGCCACGAAATGTAATCTGCCACTAAAAACAAAATACTGCCGATAAGGGCATATTTAGCTGATTTTGTTCGTAGTGTTACAAATCTAAGGTAAGCAAACCATCCCATTAATATAATAACCAGACTATAAAATGTTACAGGTGCAGATATTTCCCTTATATCTGTAGATATCAAAATGATAAATAATAAACCATAGCCCAGGTATAAAACCAATCATGGGATTTAAAAAATTGAATTTTACATTTTGATGAAAAGCCCACAAATAAAAGATATGAGTGATTAGAGAGGAAAATAAACCATAAATAGAAATAATTACCTCTAACCATAAGAAAAATATCCCCTGTAAAAGAAAATAATAATCCCATTAAAATCAGAGTCTTATATTTTGATCGAGGCCCGATAAACATCGTTGATGCGACAATTATGGTCATAGTCAACGCTTTAAAAAAAATACTCTGCATTTTTTATGTGTCCCAAATTTCGCACCAATAACAGCAATTCGCCGATAACAGGACAATTGCAAATCTGAATTTTGTTCTATTTTGTCACTCTATTTGCAAGCTAAAGTTTGAAAATTGATGAATAAAGCAAGGTGTGAAATAGACACCCTGCTTTAACTAATTTCATTATTGTTTAACTGTTGATTTTCCTAATAAAGTATAAATGGGGCACCAACGAAAAAGTCCGGTTAAAAGTGGAATCGCAACCCAGGTTTGCCCAGGGACAATACGGATTGCCGAGAACATAATAGTTGAATAAATTACTTCCAACCAGCAAAACTCCAACAATTATACGAACATTACGATCTGCTAATCCGACCATTTGCTTTCATATCTGATCCTCCATTAAATTATTGGATGAACCGTTTTTAGGTTTTGTATGAAACCGGTTAATTTGTCAAAATGAGAATTTAGTTATATTCGTTTTAGGTTCATACTTCGTTTAGTGATGATGACCACCGTATGAACGTGGCCATGTTCCAGTTCTTCGGGTGTTGCTTCACGCACCTGCGTAATTTCTACATGGAATGTCAATTGTTCACCTGCTAACGGATGGTTTCCATCAATTTTTACACTGTCATCAGTTATTCCAACTACGGTAATTAGTTGAACGCATTGTGGGTTTTTGCCTGAAA
>CAXXFV010000032.1:0-9551 GCA_963674595.2 bacterium | reverse complement strand
TTTATGGATTTTTACCCCGGGGTCCCCTCTGGCAGCTACCAGTCTTACCGCTATTATATTACTTCCGGCCCTTGAAATTTTGGACAAAAACAAGGTCTTTTCCTTTTTCGGAAAACAGCGCCGTGTTTTTTTTACTGGGTGTGTTTATCCTTGCCGGCGCTATTATGCATACCGGTCTTTCCAAACGTTTTGGCTCTTTTCTTTTTGTCCAAATTTGATAAAAGTCCGGCCATGTGCATTTTGGGGACACTTTTTACCTGTTCGTTATTGTCCTTTTTTATGCCGGAACATGCTGTGGCCGCCATGATGTATCCGGTTGTTTTGGAAATTGTGCAAAGTCTGAAACTTGAAAAGGGGAAAAGCAACTTTGCCATTGCCCTGTTTCTGGCCCTGGCCTGGGGCGCTGTTATCGGCGGAATCGGTACCTTTTTGGGCGGCGCCCGTGCACCGTTGGCGGTTGAGCTGCTGCGTGAAACCTTTAACCAGGAAATATCTTTTCTAACCTGGGCGGCTGCTGCCGTGCCCATTGCCGTTGTATTGACTATTATCGCATTTATTATTATTTTCTTATATCTAAAGCCCGAAATTAAAGATATTTCACCGGCCAGACGACTTTTGGCGCGGGAAATGGAACGAATCGGCAAAATTTCGGTAAATGAGATCAAAGTCGGGCTGCTGACCATTGTTACGGTTATTTTCTGGATCGTCGGCGGGCATTCTGTCGGGCTGGCGGTTATCAGCCTTTCGGCGGCTGTTTTGGTTTTTGTGTTAAATATTGCCGACTGGCTGGATGTTGCCGATTATATTAACTGGGGTGTTATCGTTATGTACGGCGGCGCTATTGCCCTGGGAAAGGCCCTGGCTGAAACTCAGGCAATAGACTGGGTTGCCTCACAGGTTTTAAACGCAACCCATTTAACGCCCTTGTTATTGATTGTTCTTTTGTCGGCTTTGACAAAAATATTAACGGAACTGGTAAGCAACGTTGCCGCCGTTGTTGTTCTTATTCCGTTTGCGTTTGGATTTGTTGCCACGTTGGGCATTTCACCTGAAATTGTGGTGCTTGCCATTACCTTGCCGGCCGGGCTCGCATTTTGTCTGCCGGTAGGCACGCCGCCAAACGCCATTGCATTTGCGTCCGGTTATTTTACAATTAAACAAATTATAAAACCGGCGTTATTGCTTAATTTTATTTCATGGATTGTATTTTTAATTTTTGCAAAATATTATTGGCCGTTAATTTTATCCTATTAAAAAGTAAATAAAATGAACCAGTTAACTAACAATACTATGAAAGGTTTTACCGTCTGGATGACCGGTTTGCCTTTTACAGGAAAAAAAGCAGCAGCCGAGGCTTTGGCAAAACGCCTGGAAGCACTCGGATATAAAACCGAACTGCTGATCGGCGGTGCGATCCGGCGTATTTATGACAAGGATTTGGGTTACAGCAAACAAGAAATCTTTAAAAACATACGGCGTATTGCCTTTGAATGTAAAATGCTCAGTGAAAACGGCATTGTTGCTATTGCTGTTACTATATCCCCCTATAAAGAACTTCGGCTAGAATGCCGAAATCTGATCGACCGTTTTTATGAAGTTTATTTTAAATGCGGCATTGATGTGTTAAAAAAGCGCGATTCCAAAGGACTGTTTAAAAAAGCAGAAGAGGGACTTGTAAAAAATGTTGCCGGTATTTCCATTCCCTATGAAGAGTCTGATAATGTGGAAATGGTTGTAGATGCTGAAAAAGCAAACTCTTATGAAATATCCAATTCCATCATTCTCGGATTGATTGAGCAGGGATTTCTGGAAGAGGCGGACAGCAGCATTTTATTAAAAAAAGAAGAACAGGATATTCGAAACATTTTACGTAAAACATGGTTTAAATAAAAACTGAGAAAGAGCTGGTTATGAAAAGAACGATACTTTTTTTGTTTATAATGGGAGTGTGCATCATGAATTGTCAAAAGTCCGGAAAAAGTGTCATTGTTACGGCGCACCGCGGCGCTTCCGGTTTGGCGCCGGAAAATACCCTGGCAGCGTTTAAAAAAGCTATCGAGTTTCAGGCTGATTTTTCCGAACTGGACGTGCATTTATCCAAGGACGGTAAAGTCATACTCATGCACGACGAAACCGTTGACCGTACCACCAACGGCAGTGGGGGAGTATGGGAACTGGATGCCAAGGAACTGAAGGCGTTGGACGCTGGTTCCTGGTTTTCTGCCGACTTTACGGGTGAACCTGTTCCGGATTTGCAAGAGGTCATTCACCTGGTTAAAGGTAAAATGAAACTGAATATTGAAATTAAAATTTCAGGCAACGAGCCCAACATTGCTGAAAAAGTGGTGGAGATTATACGAAATAATGAGTTTGAAAACGATTGTTTTATAACGTCCTTTGATAAAGAAGCCGTCTTGCGTGTAAAAGAAATTGCCCCGAACCTTAAAACCGGTTTGATTTTCGGTACATATTCGGATGATGTTTTTAACGGCAACTGGGAGATTTTGAGCGTAAACCATAACCTGGTTAACAAAGAGTTTATGGAAAAAGCCGCAGAAAAAAATCTTGTTGTGCATACCTGGACCGTTAATGAAAAGGACCGAATGCAACAAATGATTGATCTTGGTGTGGATGGTATAATTACAAACTTTCCAAACAAGCTCAAAGAGTTATTGGCTGAAAAAAATTAGCACTTGTTGTAAAAAAGTCTTGACTGGAAAATAAAAAAGTGTTATATTATGGGGCTTTGATGGAAAAAATATCAAAGTTTACGGTGGGCGTAGCTCAGTTGGTCAGAGTCCCAGGTTGTGGCCCTGGTGGTCGCGGGTTCAAATCCCGTCGCTCACCCAGGTTAAAATACACGTCCCCTTCGTCTAGTGGTCAGGACTCAGGATTTTCGATCCTGCAACAGGGGTTCAACTCCCCTAGGGGATGCACCAAAATAAGGCTGTCAAATTTGACGGCCTTTTTTTTATACCTGCCAAATTATTAAAACTTTTATCGACATTATTAGTATAAATAATTGCTACAAAAATGTTGATATTTTATTGCAATTCTTAAATTTTTTTTGTATAATAGATCAAAATACTTGACGACTGCCGGGTATTTTGAGTTAAACACGATAAAGAGATCAAAAAAGGATGGGAGGTCATTATGGCAACTACATCATTTAATGATGATTTTGTAATAAAAAACAAAAAGGTTGCGAAACAATTTAAAAAAGACCTCGAAAAAGAAAATAATAAAATTACTGAAATCAAAGTATTTGATATTAGTGATGAACTTTCTAAAGGGGAACAAAAATTAAAGAACCGTTTGTCCGCCTCACACTAAGGTCATTATTACAAAATCTTGAAAAAGCTCGAATAAATGAATTGTTTGAGCTTTTTTCATGTCCAATGAATATTGATGTTGAAAATTATTTAATAAAAACATCAATCGAACATGATGACAAGCATATAAGTAAAACTTTTCTATATTTTGATGATGAGATTTCCAACATCATTGGATATTATTCATTAGCATTAAAAACTGTTTCATTTGAGGATGAAAGTATATCAAAAAGTTTAATACGAAAATTACATGGCTATTCAAGGAATTGTAATAGTATCGTAGCAGTTTTAATAGGGCAATTGGGAAAAAATTTCAGGATTGAAAATAATCCTCTTAATATGGATATAATTCTAAACGATATTTACAATATATATTTAAAGGTTCAGGGATTAACTGGCTGCAGGGTTCTTTTGCTGGAATGTGAAGAAAAGGACAAACTGATTAGCAAATATGAATCAAATGGTTTCAAAAAACTTCAAAAAAGAAGGGATAAAGATTTATTGCAAATGTATCAAATAATCAAGTAATAAACCTGAAATCCACATCACATAAAATCTATCTTGTCAATCTCTTTCATAATCCGGTCCGTTTCTGTCAGGGCAATAATAATCTTTTGATAGTGTTGAATATCTTCAAAACCGAGTTTTCTTCCATAGCGGTCTTTGAGCCATTTTTGTGCGGGCTGATACCCGCCGATATAAAATTCCCAGGCGATTACCGGGACCCCGTCAAAGTATTGCTCATCATTAATCCATACCCGCCCGGATTGTGTTTTATCGTTAATTTCAAAATCTTTTTTTGTAATACGGCGGGTAACAGTATTATTTCCATTTACTATAAATATAATAAAATAATTGATTATTTATAAAACTCGGTCCCATGTTTTAAACGATGTTAGAATATAATAACTTGATTTTAAATTACAAATATATTACTTTATATGTCTATGGTTTTGTATGACCTATTTTATGCTTTTTAACAGTCAATAGTAAACAGACTGTTTTTATTTTACCCGGAAATGAATTGAATTCATTTCCGGGTGTATTTAAACCGGCTCCTGAAATTTTATTATAAATTAATTTGCTTGTCGTATATTAAATTTGTATGTTTTACGAATTAGCAAATGAAAATTACCTGAGAATAAGTTGACCCTAAGTCTCGTCATAGTCAGTTATAATGTTCGCGAATTCCTGGAGCAGGCAATTCGTTCCATCCAAAAAGCTTTGGATGACGTCTCTTATGAAATAATTGTTGTTGATAATGCTTCGTCTGACGGCACAATAGCATTTCTGCAAAAGCAAAATAACATTGTTCTTATTCAAAATGATGTTAATGTCGGGTTTGGCAAGGCAAACAATCAGGGTTTTGAGGTTGCCAGGGGAGAGTATATTTGCGCTATAAATCCCGATACAATCGTCCAGGAAGATACTTTTAAAGTGCTGATAGACTTTATATCAAAACATAAAAATGTCGGCGCTGTCGGCTGCAAAATTTTGAATCCTGACGGCTCCTTGCAACTGGCCTGCCGCCGAAGTTTTCCAACGCCCTGGGTTGCTTTTACCAAAATTTCCGGTCTTGCCGGTTTGTTTCCCAAAAGTAAACTTTTCGGACGTTATAATTTGACCTATCTGAATCCGGAACAGGTTTCCAAAGTTGAGGCTATTTCCGGTTCTTTTATGCTTTTGCCCCGTTCCACAATTGAAAAAGTGGGCGGGTTTGACGAGTCCTTTTTTATGTATGGTGAAGACCTGGACTGGTGTTACCGAATTCGTAAAGCCGGTCTGGACATTTATTACGTACCGGACACTAAAATAATTCACTTTAAAGGTGAAAGTTCCAAAAAGAGCCCGTTTGAACAGCGCAGGCTTTTTTACGAAGCCATGCGGCTTTTTGTTGAAAAACACTTTAGCAAAGGTTCTGCTTTTTTACCGTCGCGGCTGCTTATACTGGCCATTTGGATGCGTGCCTTGCTTGCCTTTTTCTCCGGTATAGCCGGGTTTGTTGCCGGTATGGGTACGGACCTGGTTTTTATGACATTGTCCATTGCCCTTGGCATATACTGGCGCTTTAGTCCCCAGTTCCCGTGGAACGCTTTTTTGATTGTGCATCTGGTATACAGCCTGGTTTGGATATTCAGTCTTGCTGCGCACGGCGTATATACCAAAAACCGGTTTTCAATACCAAAAAGTTTTTCCGCTGTTTTTATCGGTTTAATTGTCAACAGCGCTTTAACGTTCTTTTTTAATCAATATGGTTTTTCACGCGCGGTCGTGCTTTATTCCGGTCTGCTGAATTTGGTCGCTGTGCCGGGATGGCGGTTTTTGTTAAAAATGGGCGCTAAATCCGGATTCGGACTTTTTTCACATATTATACCGGCGTCTGTGCTCAAAAAGCGGTCTTTAATCATAGGTGATCCGGCTGCGTCGGAACATATCATTCACCGAATTGGTTCAAGAACAAGCGGCAGTTCAACCATTGTCGGCATTGTTCTCATAGACGATGAACCAAACGGGAAAATTATTGCCGGTGTTCCGGTTGTCGGAAATATTTCCAGACTGCCGGACATTATTGCCAGAGAAAAAATCAAAGAAGTTATTTTTACGACCGATAAAGTGCCCTATGATAAAATATTGTCAACCATTGCTTCTTCGCATGGTTCACAAATCGATTTCAAGCTGATTCCAAGCAATCTAGATGTTATCATCGGCAAGGCTAATATTGATTATATTGATGATATTCCATTTGTCGGACTTGATTATAAATTACATGCTGTTTTTTATAGATCCGTTAAAAGATTGTTTGATATATCTTTTGCCGCTTTGTTATTTTTGATTTTGCTGCCGGTGTATTTAATGTTTCGTTTTATTAATGCAGGCAAAGTAACGAAAAAAACATTTTCCGGACCCGGTGGAGAGTTGGCTTTGTCATATTTTTCTGACAATTTAAAATATGCTCAAGCTGCTAATTTGTTTCTCAGACTGTTGGATATTTTTAAAGGTGATATCAGTTTTGTCGGCAGTGAGTTACGGCAGAACATGGAATCCGGTCTGGAAAAATCTTTGTCATTAAAACCCGGTATTACCGGTCTGGAGCAAATCAACAATAAATTGAATTTAACCCAGGAAGACCGGAACCGTTATAATTTATATTATATAAAAAACTATTCACCATTGTTGGATATTGAAATATTAATTAAATCAGTTTTTAATTAACGATAAATGTCAGGTTCATTATAAAAGATTGGTTTCTAATATGAATGGATTTGTATTAGATTTTGAAAAGCCGATAATTGAAATTGAAAAGAAAATATCAGAACTTCGCGAATTTTCAGTTAACGAAGATTTTGAAATTCAGAACGAAATAGAACGCCTGGAAGCCAAGGCGCAAAAAATGCGCCTGGATATCTTTTCAAAATTAACCCGGTGGCAGCGTTATCAACTGGCCAAACATCCGAACCGGCCCTATACGTTGGATTATATTAAACGTATTTTTGATGACTTTATTGAGCTGCACGGAGACAGGGCCTTTAACGACGATCCGGCCATTGTTGCCGGCATAGCCAAACTGGACGGCCGGCCTATTGCACTTATCGGGCATCAAAAAGCACGAGATACAAAAGAAAAACTTTACCGAAATTTTGGAATGCCGCATCCGGAAGGATACCGCAAGGCCCTTCGCATTATGAAACTGGCTGAAAAGTTTAACCGGCCTGTTGTTACACTGGTTGACACACCCGGAGCCTATCCCGGACTTGGTGCCGAAGAACGCGGTCAGGCCGAAGCCATTGCCCGAAACCTGTTTGAAATGTCGCACCTTAAAGTGCCCATAATCGTTGTTGTTATCGGCGAAGGCGCCAGCGGCGGTGCGCTGGGAATTGGTGTTGGCGACCGTATTTTAATGATGGAGAATACCTGGTATTCTGTTATTTCGCCGGAAGGGTGTGCCGCTATCCTGTATCGGGATGCGGCCAATGCTCCGCTTGCAGCAGAAGCCATGAAAATTACCCCCAAAGACCTTTTAGAAATGTCGGTTATTGATAAAATTATTAAAGAGCCTGTCGGCGGCGCCCACAGTGATTATGATCAGGCGGCCGCTCTGTTAAAACGGGCCCTTAAAGAAGAGTTGGACGCTCTGGCTCAATTTGAATCTCAGGAACTGGTTAAAAATCGCGTGGAAAAATTCAGCAAAATGGGCGTTTGGAAAGAATAATGTAACAATTATAAAAAAACGGTCCTATGAATAAAGAAGCAGCTCTCGAGAAAGCACAATCCCGCATCGAGTTTTTAGATTCTTTAATTCAAGCCAGCAAAGTTCTAAACTCAACACTGGACTTGCAGGAGCTGCTTGACATTATTCTGGACCTGGCGATTAAAAACACCGGCGCTGATTCCGGTACTATTTATCTGCTGGATGTTGAAACAAACGAAATATGGTCACAGGTGGCCCATGCAGAAAATGAATTACACATCCGGCTGCCCCTGGGTGAGGGCCTTGCCGGACATGTCGCACAAACAGGCAACACCATTAATTTAAAAGACGCCTATAAAGATCCCCGGTTTAACAATCATTTTGACAAAATTACAGGGTATAAAACAAAAACCATGCTGTGCATGCCGATGATTAATGAAAACAAGGCAACCATCGGGGTGTTTCAGCTTATCAATAAAAAACCGCATTTTACCGCTACCGATGAAACGTTTCTCAATGCCTTTGCTGTACATGCTTCTATTGCCATTGAAAAGGCCGAACTGTATAGAAAATCTCTTGAGAAAAAGGCCCTGGACTGTGAGATCAGCCTTGCCAGCGATATTCAGCGAAAACTATTGCCCAAAGATTTACCGGAGGTTAAGGGTTATGATATTGCGGGTATGAACCTGCCTTCCAAAGTTGTCGGCGGTGATTATTATGATTTTATTAAAACCCGTACCAATGACCTGGTTTTTGCCATAGGGGACGTTGCCGGTAAAGGTGTGCCGGCCGGTTTTATTATGGCCACACTGCGGACCGCGATTCACTCCCTTGTGGATGCGAGTTATAAATATAATTTAACTGAAATTGTAGAACAGTTAAATGCCCTGTTATATAAATCCATTCCGCGCAGCCGGTTTGTCACCCTTTTTCTGGGTGTGATACAGCCTGCATCCGGCCTGGTTGAATATGTCAATGCCGGGCATACATGGCCCTTTTATTTGCAAAGCAGCGGATCGGTGCAAAAATTAACCACAAATGATATGGCCCTGGGCATAATTGAAAAATTAATTGTCCATTCGAAAAAAATTACTTTAAAAAGAGACGAGTCTTTATTACTTTATACTGACGGTGTTACTGAAGCAATGGATGAACGAAATGAAGAATATGGTGAAACAGCTTTAATGGACGTTCATTGCAGCCATGCACATTTACCCGTTTCCGACATATTAAATAAAATCTGCGAGTCTGTTTTTTTATTTGCAGGCAATAAAGACCAGCATGACGACGTGACTCTTGCTATGATAAAAAGAATATAACCTTATATATTTTGGAGGTAAAAATGGTTTCTGATGATTTACTGGAAATTTTGGCATGTCCTTCCTGTAAAGGCGATTTAAACTATGATTCTGAAAACGATACACTGACCTGCACCGGTAAACATTGTTCCGAATGCGGCATGCCCGTTGATGAAAACGGAAAATGCACGGATACGGAATGCGGCGCTGTTTCCGAAAAATTTGTTGCGCTCCGCTATCGTGTTGAAGAAGATATACCTATTATGCTTATTTATGAGGCGGAAAAGCTTCCCCTGTAATATTGGAGCTGTTTTTAATAGTATAATTTACTTGACTATTTGTACAAATTGTAATAACTTTTCGATTAGCTTATAATTCAGGCAAATACCTGAGGTGTGATGTTACGGTCCAAGGTTCTACTTTTGAATCAAAATTATGAACCTCTAAGTGTCGTTACAGCAAAAAAGGCTATAATTTTGATTTTTCTTGAAAAAGTTGAAATCGTTGAAAAACGTAATGGAATTGTACGTTCTCAGCACATGGAAATGCCTTTACCAAGCATTATAAGACTAACCTGTTACATTCGAGTTCCCCACAAACGTGTTGAACTTTCACGGCGTAACATACTCAAACGAGACGGTTTCAAATGTCAGTATTGCGGAACTGTTAAAGGTCCGCTAACGGTTGATCATATTATCCCGCGTACCAAAGGCGGAAAAGACACCTGGGACA
>CAXXFV010000031.1:0-4925 GCA_963674595.2 bacterium | reverse complement strand
CAGACCTTGTTTAATATTGAATGGAAACGCAGAGGGGCTGATTAACAATATTGCAATACCAACAATTAACGCACCCTCCTATTCATCCTCTGGAAAACATCTTGTTGCCGTCGTTGTATTAAAGGGTGCATCAATAGACAGCAAATCACTGGAAACAATGGTTATCGAGGAACTGACACGTTGGTTTGGAGAGTCTGTCCGAAATTGGCGACATGTAAAGACATACGACATTGCCAACGCTCTGCCGGATCAGTCTCCACCGATATCAAACCCGCAAAAAGGATTTACCAAAATTCAGGACGGCATTTACACCTGCGGAGAATACCAAAGTGTACCCGGCATTCAATGGGCTTTATTGTCCGGGCGCATGACGGCCGAGCAGATTATAACCGATGAATAATTCACTTAAGAAGTCAATTATTCATTCGACCACCGACATATATCCGAAGGTGATGGATGATATTTTCCCGGCTGCGTCACCGATTTTAAACCGGAAGCTTTTACCAGTCCTTTTAACATTTGAATGAAAACATATTGGTGAAATGGATATAAGACATACCAGTATAAAAGGCCTATTAAGCCTTTGGGGCAGAAAACGTGATAGTAAAATAATCTTGCATTGCCCATTATCCATGTTCTCTATTCTAAATTCTAATAGTGCTTGCCCAGGGGCTTTCATTTTAGACAATAAGAGTAGTTTTGATTCAGGCACTATCTCAAGCACTTTCCAGAAATCCACTGTATCATCAACCTTGAGCACTTTATTTGCCCGACGGTTGCCGGATAATCCAACACCTCCAGCAAGTGTATCGATACTACCACGAATCTTCCATAATGGATCTGCACCATAATACCCTGTCCGTCCACCGATTTTTTCAATGCATTTCCATAGATTGTCGGGAGTTCCTTTTACAATAGATTGATACCCGCAGGAAAAAAGGGTGCCGCCTGAATAGGACGCATCACCATAATGTGACCATTCAGGGCGTCTGGTTTTACTGCCATCAGTTTTGCAGGTGTCGACCTGTTCCTGGATGACCGGCTCAAGCGCCCTGCGGATTGCTTCCGAGCACGAGATTAGATCCTGAGAAATAATTTGGGTGATACTGTCCTCGGTGCACGTAGTGGGAAGACTTAGTCCTTCTGCCAGGGGTTGTGCGATGGCGGCAGGCACCGGAGTCACAAGATGTATCCAAAGTGATGATAATTTAGGCGTTAATACAGGGACCGGAATCATAATTGGTGAAGGTAAGTTTGCCTCTTTGGCAAAGATGCGGAATAAATCCCGGTATGTCACAACCTCAGGTCCACCAATATCGAATATTTTTCCTTTTGTCTCAGGGTATTCTAAACAGCCTTTTAAATATCCTAAAACGTTGGTTATAGATATAGGTTGTGTGGGCATACTTACCCATTTAGGTGTGATCATTACAGGTAAACGCTCAGCAAGATATCTTAATATTTCAAAACTGGCACTGCCTGATCCCAGGATCATGGCGGCTCGAAGTACCGTTGTTGGAACGGGGCCTTCCATTAGAATTTTACCAACTTCATTTCTTGAAATAAGATGTTTACTGATATTTTTATGGTTTATGTCTCCGAGGCCGCCTAAATATATAATATGCTCTAATCCTTCCTCTGCAGCGGCTTGAACCATGTTCTTCGCACCGGTTTTGTCTGCATCTCGGTATTTGCCTTTTTGGGAAATCATAGAGTGGACAAGATAGTAAACCGTCCCACATCCTTTAGCCGCGTTTTTCAGCGACTGTATATCCAGGATATCTCCTTTAACCAGTTTTACATTTTTATCGTTTCCCCATGGCCGGTCCATCATTTTGGTTATGGAGCGCCCCATGGCTTTTATCTTGTAGCCGTTTGCCAATAATAATGGGATAAGACGGCCGGAAACATAGCCTGTTGCTCCTGTTACCAAAATGGGTTTTGTATTATTCATCCGGACTCCCTGAAATAATTTATTGTCAGAATTAAAGAATGGAAATATTGTTCGTATATAACTTATAGTTATAAAAAGTGTGATTAATCAAGAAAATGAGTATCATTTTTTTTAAAAACTTATATAGTTAATTGATAACTACCTGTTTCACTCTTAGTTCTTGGAAATATTTGGCCGTTTATAATTTAATTAATGGAGGATACCAATGCTTACACCCATTAAAATAGGCATCAGCTCCTGTCTTTTAGGAAATAAAGTCCGGTATGACGGTGGACATAGTCATGACAGATTTCTGACCCAGACGCTTGGACTGTTTGCAGAGTATGTACCTGTCTGTCCCGAAGTTGAATGCGGTATGCCAACCCCTCGTGAAGCGGTCAGGCTGGTAGGTCCCACCGAGAATCCCAGATTAGTGACACAGAAAACCGGAAAGGACAAAACAGAACAGATGCAAACGTGGATAAAAGGCCGTTTGAAAGAATTGGCCAAAGAGGACCTCTGCGGCTTTATATTCAGGAGTAAATCTCCCAGTAGTGGTCTATATCGCATTCGCGTCTACGGTGATGACGGTAAAGTACGAAAAAATGGTATCGGCCTATTTGCAAAGGCTTTCACAGACGCTTTCCCAAGGATACCTGTTGAAGAAGCAGGGCGTCTCCATGATCCTAAGCTGCGTGAAAATTTTATTGAAAATATTTTTTCACTTCAGCGCTGGAGAACGCTTTTAGGTCAAAACAAATCATTAGGTGGGCTTGTAGAATTCCATACAAAAAATAAACTTCTTATACTGTCACACAATCAGGACATATATCGAGAAATGGGAAGGCTTGTTGCCCAGGGCAAAAATTATGATTTGAACGAGCTGTTTGACGGATACGAAGAACTCCTTTTAAAAGCACTGAAACTTAAAACAACGTTAAATAAGAATATCAATGTTCTTCATCACATGTTGGGATATTTTAAAAAGAATTTGAGTGGAGATGAGAAACAGGAGCTATTGTCAGTCATTGATCAATATCGATCTGGATATGTTCCTTTGATTGTGCCGATTACATTAATCAAACATTATGTCATGAAATACGACCAGCCATGGTTGAAAACCCAGACATATTTAAATCCACATCCTTTTGAATTAAAGCTCAGGAATTATTTTTGAGCTTTTATACGATGAGATTGATATCCTTATGAAAATGTATGGAAAAAGGTTTTATAGATAAGTTGTCGTAATTAAGTCTGAGATTGCGGTTTGTTTCCGGATTCTCTTTTTACCAGGAGCAGGGTGTTGCATGTCACGGAAAGACTGCTGAAAAGCATGGCCGTTGCAGCGATGATGGGATTTAAAAATCCGGCAGCGGCCACCGGGATGCTTTTTCCCTGTACGTAATTAGAGGACCATCTGCCGGGAAATTCTTAAATCAGATCATCCACCGCCAAACCGGGACAACTTTAATCCTGTTTTCTATTTCCCGTGAATCATCCCAGGTGACAATGGTCCCCTGCTCAATACCGAATTTATTCAGAACTTCATCTAAACCCCGGACTTCCCGTGCAAAGGTATTTTCATTGGATAAATCCCAGCATACCTGAATAAGTTGTACATCCCGGGTTATTTTATGCCTGGCAAAAAAATCGGTTTCAAATCCTTTGGATGTCCGTACATACTCAATTTCATATCCTTGCCGACGCAGATGGAGGAACACCATATTTTCCAGCAGCAATCCGACATTTGAAGCATTTCGAAACAACATCGCCTGCAAAAGGCCGGTGTCGATGGTGTAAATTTTATTCGGCTGATTTGCCCTGGCCTTCTCAGATCGGCTATGAACCGGCACCCTGAAAAACAAAAAGGCATCTTCCAGATGATCAATAAAATTATACAGATGCTCTCGTGAACATTTGATTCCCATACTTTTTAATGTGTTGTGGAATTTAGTGACACTAAACAGCCCGCCCGGAGTATTCATTATATTTTTTGCAAGAAGCTTCAACGCCTTGACATTGCTGACGTTATGACGTTCAACAACATCTTTGAAAATCACAGATTCAATATAACCCTGCAGAATTTCGATCCTGTCCTGCTTATCGATTCCTTGCACTTCAGGGAATCCTCCAATATCGAGATACTCTTTTGCTGCATTTCTCAATATGGCCGCATTGCGGGAGCCGAATGTTTTCGGGAGACCCTTGACAAAATTATTGAAAGTTAAAAATTCCTTAAAGCTCAGCGGAAACACTTCGGTTGTCAGAGACCGCCCCCTGAGACTGGTTGCAATTTCTGTTGAAAGCATTTTAGAGGATGAACCGTTTATGAAAATCTGAACATTTTCAGTATCAATCAAACGGCGAATAAACAGTTCCCAGTTTTGGATAACTTGAATTTCGTCGAAAAAAAAATAACAAAGCCTATCTTTATTTTCAGGATTCATGGCATAAAAGACATCTATGATCGTCTGAAAATCATTTACCCGAAACCCCAGCAGCCTCTCATCCTCAAAATTAATATAAAGGGACCGGTCTTTAGAAAGCCCCTGGCCTAATAAATCACCAAGATGCTTAAGACACGCAGACGTTTTTTCCACATCGCCGCACACCGATAAGGGTTGTTGCTTTCCCCTTGAGCATGCGTGTTTGAATATCTCTGGATTTTAAATCCGGAAGAGGCCTTTCCTGAAAATCATATACAAGTTGTTCTATTATCTCTTTCATGCATTCAAAATAGCACAAAAAAAAATCTAAATAAACTATAAAGCAGTCTAAAAAAAAGACTAATGGTGAGATTCGTGAAAAAATATCACATCAGGATTAATGATAAGAAAAAAACTTTATAAACTTTGGTATTGTGAGAGAATAAAAGGATTCCTGTGTTCCCTGACAAAATACTTTGATATGAAGTAGACCCAATGTTTATACCGATCCACGGCGGCGGAACCGCCGTGGACATCAACATCACCGGTGAAATCCGGTGCACGTT
>CAXXFV010000030.1:0-21078 GCA_963674595.2 bacterium | reverse complement strand
CAACGAACTTGTTCTTGCTGCTGAAGGATTTAAACAAGGATATAACAAAAGTTATTATGTTAAAAGTCGTATGAGTCAAAAGTTATATAACAATTTGCTGGAATCGTTTTATATAACGCACGTTCATAATAAAGTTGATATTCCTGAACAAGAAATTCAGGAAGCTACTAAAAAAGCAACCGTCAAGTTCCGAATGCTTATTTGGCCCATGCCCACATTGGATGGGGCCAAAAAGGCATTTCAGGAAGCAAGTAAAACAGATTTGAATGATTATGTTGAAAACCAATTAAAAAGAAAGGAAATACCTTTAGAGCAAAAAAGTTTTTATGAAACAGACTGGGTCGATTATTTAGGTATGCCGACTGAAACTTTTGCACTCATTCAAGACCTGGAATTGCATCGTCCATCGGAACCCATACCATGGGGAGATGGGTGGGCAATTGTTCAAATTTTGGGTCTTCAAATGAAAGGTATAACACAAGATGAATTAAAATTTGGTGTACAGCGAAAAAAAATTCAGAAACGTCTTCATAATATTAAGGCAGATGAGATTGTGCATCAGCTTATGGATTCATTGATAACACCTATGAACGTGCGTGTTAAAGGTGAAATTGTCGAAGAATTAGCTCCGGCGCTTTTTCAATGGATTCAGGATGGTTTACCCGCAACATCTTTAAGCGCCACGGTAAAAAGTGTAGCAGATACTTCCAAGGATTATCTTAAAGTGATTCATAAACTTTCAAAAAAGACGCTTGTTACCATGAATAATGGCAATAAAACTGTACAGGACTTTTTGAATTATATGAATTATTACCGCAAAAACCTGAAACAGAGCCAATCATATCCTGATTTTAAAAGCAGATTAATAACGGAAATCGGCACTATGGTAAAAAATGATGTTTTTATCTCCGTTTCCGAAAAAGAAGGTTTTGCAGATTCTTTTCAGGTGCAAGAAGATTTACGCGTTTGGGAGAAAAAAATGGACCTATAATGCCTATCGATTAGACCTGCTTGACGGTATTGATGTAACTGATGAAGAAATGAAAGATTATTTTAAAAACAGATGGCGTGAACTTGACATTGCAGATGTGGATACAACCCGTTTTTATAAATATAAAGATGAAGTTTATACAGCTTTGGTCCATGAAAAACAGAGACAAAAACTGGAAGCCGAAATTGAAAAATTAAAAGCCGGATATAAAATTTGGATTAACACCGCAGTACTGGATACAATTCAACTGGATGTCTCGCCGAAATCTCAACAGATTTCTTTTTTCCTTCGGAAAAGCTTTACAGGCAGAGCAATAACACCAACTGTTGACCCTCAATGGGTCAGTCAATAAATAATGAACACATTTGAAGCATGAATTCCAATTAATGTACTTTACTTTTTAAAATACAATATGAACAGTAATATTGAAAAAGAAAGGAGGCCAATTTTAAAAATTGTTTCTTTAAAAAGTTAATGTAAATTAATTCAAGGAGGATCCAATGAAAAAAGTCGCATTGTTGTTAATTTTAATCTTTGTTATGTCTCCTGCTGTGTTCTCACAAATATTTTTGGATGCAGCAGAAACAGATTGGGCAAACATTCCAGTCGCAATCCAGGCACCGGACAACACACCCGGTTCTTACCCTGCTGATGTTAAAGCCGCCGTCAATGATATCGTTGATGTTAAAGAAGTTAAAGCCGTTATTGAAAATGACATTCTTTATACTCAAATCAAGTTCTGGGGTGGCCCTGCATGGCCAAACAGTGCTGTGATTGAAGACCAAAGTGGTGTTATGAAAGTTAGACATCGAGGTTATTATCACCTGGGTATTGACCTTGACAATGACGCCACAACCGGTGTAAACATGTTCTTCTATGAAGCACATTATACTCCGGCCGGATTTTTGAACAGTCTCAATGATCCAAGCATCGTTATTGATCCTGTTGGAGCGGAAGCCGCTATTATGTGGGGTTGTGATTATGAATGGACACCAGTTGATGGTTCCGAAGAACCTGTTGTAAAATACATTTCCTATGAGTGGTATGACTGGTCACAAAATAACTGGGAAATTGATGATGATCGTACTTTGATGATTGCCGGTGTCGAAGTTGATGATCCGGATACGACCGATGCTCGTGCATGGGTTGGTATTAAAACGTTAGCCGGTAGTGAAGTTGATGTTTTTAAAGATGATTCCACATCCACATTTTTTGCCGGTTCAGGGTGGGGATTCGATTTTATAGAAATTGGTATGGATCTTCGTCCGTTTATGGCATACTTTGGCGATGCAAATTTCATCCCTGGTGCTGTTTTTGGCATTACACCAATGATTGAAACCCCCATTGATGACTGGGCCGTTGATGTGACAACCCGTGGTGAAGTTACCTATCCTGGTCCGGCTCTTCAAAGACCCATTGTCTTTGATGGTTTGGAAAATGATTGGAACGATATCCCGGTAGCTATCGACGCACCGGACAACACACCCGGTTCTTATCCTGCTGATGTTAAAGCCGCCGTCAATGATATCGTTGATGTTAAACAAGTAAAAGCAATGATTGAAGACGATGTTCTTTATACACAGCTCAAATTTTGGGGCGGCCCGGTCTGGCCCAACAATGCTGTGATTGAAGATCAAAGTGGTGTTATGAAAGTTAGACATCGAGGTTATTATCACCTGGGTATTGATCTTGACAATGACGCTACAACCGGTGTAAACATGTTCTACTATGAAGCACATTATACTCCGGCCGGATTTTTAAACAGTCTCAATGATCCAAACATCGTTATTGATCCTGTTGGCGCGGAAGCCGCTATTATGTGGGGTTGTGATTATGAATGGACACCAGTTGATGGTTCCGAAGAACCTGTCGTAAAATACATTGCCTATGAATGGTATGACTGGTCACAAAACAACTGGGAAATTGATGACGACCGAACATTGGCAATTGCCGCTGTTGAAGCACCTTATCCTGATACAGACAAAGCCATGATGTGGTATGGTGATATGTTGATCGCCGGATCAGAAGTTGACCTTTACAAAGATGATTCCACTTCTATTTTCTTTGCAGGTTCCGCTTTTGGTTATGATTTTCTGGAACTCGGTATGGACCTTGATCCGTTTATTGCCTATTTCGGACAAGAACTGTTTACACCCGGCGCTGTTTTTGGAATTACCCCAATGATTGAAACCCCCATTGATGACTGGGCCGTTGATGTTACAACTCGTGGTGAAGTTGCTTATCCGGGCGCTGCTGTAACACGATCTTTTATAATGGATGCAAAAGACTTTGACTGGACAAACATTCCCGTTGCAATTGACGCACCGGACAACACCCCAGGCTCATATCCGGCCGATGTTAAAGCTGCCGTCAACGATATTGTTGATATTAAACAAGTCAAAGCTGTCGTAGAAAATGATGTGTTGTATACACAATTTATTTTCTGGGCTGGTCCTGCATGGCCCAACAATGCTGTGATTGAAGACCAGAGTGGTGTTATGAAAGTTAGACATCGAGGTTATTATCATTTGGGCATCGATCTTGACAATGACGCCACAACCGGTGTAAACATGTTCTTCTATGAAGCACATTATACACCGGCCGGATTTTTGAACAGTCTCAATGATCCAAGCATCGTTATTGATCCTGTTGGTGCAGAAGCCGCTGTTATGTGGGGTTGTGATTATGAATGGACACCAGTTGATGGTTCTGAAGAACCTGTCGTAAAATACATTGCCTATGAATGGTATGACTGGTCACAAAATAACTGGGAAATCGATGATGATCGCACTTTGGCTATCGCAGGTGTTGAAATCACAAATCCGGATACATCTAAAGCACGAAAATATGACGGCTATCTGACCATTGCCGGCAGTGAAGTAGAAGCTTTTATGAATGATTCAACCAGCATGTTTTACGTAGGTCATGGTTGGGGTTATGATTTCCTTGAACTGGCTATGGATCTGGAACCATTAATGGTTTTCTTTGGTACGGATAATTTCCAACCCGGCTCTGTCTGGGGTATTGCTCCAATGATTGAAACACCAATCGATGACTGGGCTGTTGAGGTTACCACACGCGGTGAGGTTGAATATACAACAGTAACAGGTGTTAATGATCGTGAAATGGTTGCTGAAAAGTTTGAACTTTTCAACAATTATCCAAATCCATTTAACCCGACCACCACAATCAAGTTTACCACACCAAAAGCATCCAAAGTTAATGTTGCTATTTACAACATGCTCGGACAAAAAGTTCGTACACTTGTAGACAGAACCGTTTCTGCCGGAAATCATACGATTGCCTGGAACGGTACGGATGATATGGGTAATATGCTATCCAGTGGTGTCTACTTGTATCGCCTTGAAAGCCAATTTGGCATTAAAGTTAAAAAAATGACCTTAATCAAATAATTTACCCTGGGTTTTATAATGGGATTGTCTTTTAAGGCAATCCCATTTTATTATTTAATAACAAGATGAGGACTCGATGTTTAGGAATTTTGATAATGCAAAAAACGGTATACGGATTATTCCTTTCATTTTAATCGTAATGTTGCTGCTTGTTTTTTGTCAAAAAAGCAATAAACAGACTTTGGCAACTTTTAATAATGGTCAGATAACTGTCCAGGACTACCTTGACCACTATCTTCTCAGTACACAATATAAACCGGATCAAATGCCGACAAGAGAAAATTTAACAGAAGTTGTCAAAGAAAAGGCATTTGAAAAAATAGCTGTTTTTGAAGCGCTTGAAGGTAAAATTGACACGGCTGCAAATATACAAAAGCTTTTGAATGTCAATGAGCAGAAAATACTTTATAAAATTTTTGTAAGAAAAGTAATTGTTGATTCTATAGTAACCGATAGCCTCATACAAAAATATTATAACGAATTTTCTCCGCAATATAGAATGCGGTATATTATTCGTCCGGTTTTAACAGCATCAACTTTGGAATTGGAGCAAGCACAAAAAGATTCTATTCAATATATATATCAGTTGTTAAAAAAAGGAAAAGATTTTCAGGAAGCAGCAAAAAAATATTCTCAGGACGTTACCACAAGCGCTAAGGGAGGCGATTTGGGCTGGGTTATCCGCGAATCCCTGGGCGATGGTGTGCTTCGTGCCGTAATGGATACCCTGAAAATGGGTGCGTTTTCCGAACCGGTTCGCGGTTATGAAGGGTATTATATTATTTTAAAAGAAGATAAACGTGAGGTTGCAAGGCCACCTTTTAATGAAGCAGCACCCCGGATTCGGCAAGGTTTGGAACATAGCAGACAACATCTGGTCAATAATAAAGTTCAAGAGTTGTTTGAAAAATTATCAGACCTCTACAAGTTTCATGTTGATGATAAAGAATTTGACGCTCTCATTAAAAAAGCATCCGGCAAGCCTGGTCATCCGTTTTCAATGATTGATTTGTCCAAATTACAGGAAAAAGACTTGTTGCAAAAAATTGCCGTATTTTCAGGCGGTTCTATTACATTGTTTGATATTTTACGTGAAGGAAAACAAACACCTGAAACGGTTAAAGACTTGAGAAAATTACTGGACCAATATTCCCGAAGAACATTGATTGCCAATTATGCTAAAACGTCGGAATTATCCAGGCACCCTGTTGTAATGGAACAAATCCAACAATTAAATGATCATTTATTACGTTCAAAATATTATAACGATACTGTTTCTTCTGTTGTAAAAACCAAAATAGACTCTATAAAAAATGTTACTGACATTGATCCTGGTAATAAAGCCGTTTTTTTAAGAAAAGAGTCTCTTAGAATTGAAAAGGGAAATAAAAAATCAGGTTCGTGAAAAATTGTTAAAAAAATATAATTTTCAATTTAACAATGACAATTTCAAGTATGCTCTAAAACAAGCGGAAGAACAAAAAATAATTCAAAATAAACTGAGACATGTTGATAACAAAAATAATTAAAATATAAATTGACTTTTAGCGGGGGACCTTTTATTTTTAATAAATATCAAATAAAGCTTTTAAAAGCGGGGTCATTATGAGAAAGAATTGGCTTTTAGTTATTTATCTGACCATTCAAGTTCATTCCTTGTACTCTTTCACTTCTCCACAAAATCCAATCTCTCATGTTGCTGAAAATTTTCTCATTTCCATTAATTCAAATTCTTCAAAATCAAATTTATCTTTACAAAATTTTAGCCAATCCGGCATTTCAGAGTTTAAAGACAAAGACCTTTTGCTGGGTTATGTTGTTGAACTTTCACCCCAGGGTTTTGTTGTCCTTTCGCCGGATAGGGATTTTTATCCGGTGTTATGTTATTCTCTAACTCAGAAATGGAATCCGGTTTCCACCAATCAGTTTCACAGCTTTTTACGAAAAAATATAGGATATTTGTATCAGCATAAAGAACAAATATCAGATGCTGTTAAGCAAAAGAACCAAACCATGTGGATGCGTCTCTCCTCAGAAAAATTAACGACGGATGATGTAGCAACATTTGAACAGTTTCCCGATCCCAATACCACAATAACAGGCGGCTGGGTAGAGACCACCTGGAACCAAAATATACCATATCGTAAATACTGTCCCATAGATACAACTACAAACAATCGCACGCCGGTCGGTTGTGTGGCGACGGCGTTGGCGCAAATAGTAAATTATCATCAGTTTATCGGATCACTACAACTAACGTTGGATGATATTTATACTACGAAAACTCGTCGAATTACTATTGATTTAGACAGCACCCGCTGTGATTTTCCGTCTTTCAGGACTCTAAATACCCTCTTAACCCGGTTGCAGAATAAGTATGAAAGTGATATTACACCCAGTGAAGATGAAATAGCCGCCTTGAATTTTGTTTGTGGTATACTAATCAAGATGGATTATCTGGGGCAAAGTTCTGCGGCCCTTCCTCAGAATGTCCCCAATGCCCTTGTAAATAAATTGGGGTACAAGTCCGGAGATTATTATCTGGAAACCTGGCTCCAATTTTATGATCAATTAAAAGAAAATATGATGAATGGGCAGCCGGCCTTGTTAACACTATTAGGTCACGCCATTGTTGTGGATGGTTATAACACAGATGAATTCTTTCATTTAAATTTTGGCTGGGGCAGCGGCAGCCCGGACCAAATTACACAAGCGTGGTATCACATCCCGCAAGAAATCCCTGCTGATTTTGAAAAAATTTATAACGGCATTTTAAATATTTATCCCTCTCTGGATAATAACACCAAACTGGAAACGAATAAAAACAGTCTTTTTTTACCCGGTTCGGTTGTTAACACACTTTCTGAGGCAGAATCTTTTACCTTAACCAACAATGGAACAGTACCCATTGAAATATCAAAATTATCCTGTTCAGAATATTTTTATATTAGCCAGGATAATGCAGATTTTTTATCGGAAATCGGGCCTTATACAATAAATCCAAATGAAAGCAGGACGTTTTATGTTGCCTGTCTGCCGGATACTTTTCGGGAATATAGCGGGACATTGCAGATAAGGGCCTTAACCAATGGTGTGCATCGTTATTTGTTGCTTAATCTAAAAGGATATGGTTTGCCGACACAGGGCACTGTCATTTATGGTGGCGATGTTTACGGTGTCTGGACCAGGGATAAAAGTCCCTATTTTATAGGCGGCGATATTCAGGTAATAAAGGGAAAGTCATTGATTATAAAGAAAGGCGTACAGGTACGATTTTTTAATCATTATAAATTGACTGTCGGAGAGTATGCTCAATTGATTGCTCAGGGCACGGAAGAAGAACCGGTCTTGTTTATACCTGACCAGGAAGGTATTTTTTGGAATGGTATTGATCTCATCAACAGCAACCATGATGATACATTGTCTTATTGTCAATTTAGCTATTCAGGTGAAAGTTCTAAAATGGGAGGTGTGATTTATGCCGATAATAGTTCTCCATTTATTGAACAGTGTATTTTTGAGCATAATATAGCGGAATTAGGAGGTGCTATCTATTCAAATATATCTTCTCCTAATATAAGCTATTGTACTTTTGAATATAACCAGGCAAATAATGGCGGTGCTGCCTATTTTGTCAAGGGATTTCCGATAATTACGGATTGTTTATTTCAAAATAATCATGCCAATTCCAGTGGCGGTGCTGTTTGTCAATATTCTGTTTCTTCGTCTTCAAGCGATCCGGATTATGTTTTTAATATTTTTAACTCTAAAATATTAAACAATACCGCTGCAACCGGAGCCGGCATTCAATTTACCGGCCCGCAACTGAACATACAAAATTGCTTGATTGGATACAATAGGGCGGATAAAACCGGTGGTGCTATTGGATTAACAAAGGGTAATCTGTCTGTTAATTACTCAACGATTGTTCGTAATTCTGCCGGCAATAAAGGTGGTGGAATTGCTTTAGTTGGTTCTATTTTTGCAATTGATTTGGTTGTTAATAATTCAATTCTTTGGGACAATAAAAGTAATTCCAACATTGGTCATGAGTTGAGTTCAGAGGTCCACAGAGAATCTTCCTGTTATATTAATTTTTGTAGTATTGATACGACCAAAGAAAACTGGCAGTTTGTATCTGATAATCCAATGTATCCACAGAATTTTTTACTTGGTGATTATATTTTACCTTCTGATCCGATGTTTGTTGATGCTGAAAATTATGACTTTCATTTGAGTGAATTGTCGCCCTGTATTGATGCGGCAAATCCGGAATATCCTGTAGGTGGCGAACCTTTTCCAAATGGCTACCGTCGGAACCTTGGCTTTTATGGCGGTACGTCGGAAGCAGCAAAAACAACCCGTAAAAAACTGACTGTTGCACCGGTTATGGTGGATTTTGGACCTGTAAAAATAGGAGAGCATCACGAAAAAGCCATTTGGCTTAAAAATGGATCACTTTACAATATTGATGTTGATGATATTTATTTGAATAATAATACAAATTTTAGCCTGAATTTTCAAAATGAAAAATCAGCTTTTGAGCCTGTGTCATTAATGTCCGGAGACTCTTTACAAATAAAAATAAATTACATCGGCGATCAAGCCAAAGTTGTTACTGATACGGTTAATATAGAATATGATAAAGATAAATTCAAGTCTGTTCCGGTACGGGTTCGACCCGCCATCGGAACAGTTATTAATGCCGGACAAGTCTATGGTGAATGGACCAAAGAAAACAGTCCCTATTGTATTTTTGGTGATATTTTTGTCCCGGACGGTCAGCGGCTCAATATTCATCCGGGAGTGGATATCATTGTTATGGGTGATTGTCAAATTATGATTTATCCGGATGCCCAGTTCCTTGCTATGGGATTGCCGGATGATTCTATTTCAATAACAATGGATGAAGATGCCGAATATTGGTCCGGTTTTTATTTTTATAGTACCGGAGATGATGATACACTTGCCTATTGTCATGTTTTTAATAATAACATTTCAAGTGTATCACATTCTGGATATAGAGAGGTATTCCGTTTTGTCGGTTCTTCAACTGTTTTTCAGAATACCTTCTTTGAAAATAATACGGTAACAAGTTATGCGAGTTTATTGGATTTATCTTCTTCAAATTTGGTTTTATCAAATTGCCGGTTCTCAAATAATACTACTCACAATGGACTCTTGGAAATATATAATTCAAATCCTCTTATAGAGCAAACTCTTTTTTGCGATAATATAACAAGTCATTTAGTTGATATTTATTCAAACAGTCAGGTAACGTTTAATAATAACACTGTTAAACAAAATACGGCGTCGAGATTAATATATCTTTATCAAATGTCTTGTCTAAATATCTGGAATTCAATTATATGGGACAATGAAATTACAGATGGTGCTGTTATAGATACCTATGATGATTATTTTATTGATATAGCTTATTCGAATATTGATACACTGTCGAAACAATTATTAGTAAAAGAAGAATTAAACTCCGGATTTCACTGGGGACCGGGTAATTTATGCCGGGATCCGCTTTTTGCTGACAGTAACGGCCTGCTTCAAACCGGTTCGCCGTGTATTGATACCGCTAATCCGAATGATCCGCTGGGTAATGAACCCTTTCCTCACGGTTTTCGCAGAAATATGGGCGCCTGGGGCGGAACTGATAAAGCGGCTGTAACAGAAGGCGTGTTCCTGACCGTTGCACCTTCTGAGCTGGCGTTTGGATTGGTTACTATCGGGCAACCGGTCAGTAAAACCGTTTATTGCAAAAACGGCTGTAACGAGGCCATTAACATTTCATCTATCGTATTAACAGACACAACAGATTTTAAAATATCTCAATTTAATGATATAACAGTGTTACAACCGGGCATGGTGGACAGTTTTTCGATCATATACGATCCTCAACAGGGAAATGATGAAAATATATCGAGTGTTGTATTTCATTGTTCCAATTGTCCTTCTGAAACGCTGCATGTTACAGGGACAGGAGTTGAAGACTCTGTTGTAAAAGCGGGCAATGTCAGTGGTGTCTGGACCAAAGAATCAAGTCCTTATACTGTTTTGGGAAATATCAATATACAGGAAAACAAGTCGCTTGTTATTGAACCGGGTGTACATGTCAAATTCAACGGTCCTTACCGTTTAACAATCGGTACAGGCGCTCAACTGAAAGCAATGGGCACTGAAAATGACAGTATCTATTTTTACGCGGCTGATACCTCAAAAGGGTGGCTTGGTCTTTATTTTAATCATTCCGAAGATGATGATACCCTGGGTTTTTGTAATATTTTTGGCGTCCGTACTTTTACGGATGAATATTTTAACAGTTTTCCGGCCTGTGCTGTTAGAACCGATAATTCTGACCTTACTCTGTCTCATTCCTGTATTTATAATAATACAAATGACACAAATGGTGTCGGTTTTTATGGAGACAGTGCATCTGTTTCCATTTCACATTGTTGTTTCAGAAATAATCATTCATTATCATCCGGAAGTGCCTTTTATCTCTCACAATGCCACCTGAAAATGAATTATAGCAGTGTTATGTATAATGATGCTAATACAGGTTCGGCATTTCGCAGTGTTAATTCGACATTGGAATTAACAAATGTTACTTGCGCATTTAATAAATCATCCTATATCAAGGGAAGTTCCTTTGACTTGGCAGGCGGTAATAAGGTGTTGATGAAAAATTGTATTTTTTGGCACAATATTGCAACCTATTATACTTTTTGTTATATGAACAAGACTGATTATATAGATATGTCCTATTCTAATATTGATACGACGCGATCATCCTGGCTCAATTTGAAAAATGAAAATGTCTATGACTGGCAGGAAAGTAATATCAGTCAGGACCCGATGTTTGTCGATGCTGATTTACATCTTGATGTGGGCTCTCCGAGCATCGATGCTGGTGATCCGAATGATGATATGAAGGATGAGTTATTTCCACATGGTTATCGTGTAAACCAGGGAGCTTATGGCGGGACGAAAAGTGCGGCCCAAACTTCCAGAGTGCATTTAACAATAGCGCCAAATCCTGTTGATCTTGGCTATTTACAGCCAGGTACTGATGTTAATTTTGATCTGTATTTAAAAAACGGCTGTGTTGCTGATTTGGGCATAAAACAGGTGCTTTTATCCGATAGTGTAAATATGCAATGTTTGAACAACCTGAACCCCTTAAAAGTTACATCCGGACATATAGATACCCTGCATTTTAAAATGAAGGCCGATTCTCTATTGAGCGGACCTTTCAGTAAAAGTATACTCGTACAAACAAATGATGATCAAAACACAATTATAAAAATTATTGGAAACGTCCACAAAGGTTCCACGATAACCGAAGGACCCATAAACGGTATTTTACAGAAAGAGGGAGGACCTTATATAGTTTCCGGAAATATTTATGTTCCTTCATCCGAAATATTGACTATCACAGCCGGTACAGAGCTATTGTTTCTTGAAAACAGCTCATTACAAATTCCTGAAAATGCCGGGCTGCAGGTAAATGGAACATTAGATGATCCTGTTTGTTTTATGGCTATTGATACGAGTAAAGGTTGGGGGGGAATTAAAATAATTTCCTCCCAGGATGATGATACATTACGTCATTGTCTGATCAGAGACTGCAAAAATCGTCAGACCTATTCGGACTCAAAAGGCGGAGGGCTGTTTATTTCAGAGTCGTCACCCTATATGGATTATGTTACAATTTCAGATAACCGGGCATATTACGGAGGCGGTGTTTATATTTCCAAATCATCACCTTATATAAACCATTCAACCATTCAAAATAACAACGCTTATAATGGCAGTGCTTTATTTGTTGTTGGATCAACTCCTGTTATTTCCAACAGTTATTTTTTTGAAAATCTGGCTGATTCGAAAGGTGCTATATATTTAAAAAATTCATCTCCAATTTTTAATAATACAATGATATGTAATAATAATTCAAACGAAGGAGGCGCCTTTTATTGTGCCGGTTCAAATAAAAAAATCATTCTTTCTAATGTGACCATTTCGGCTAATCATGCACAACAAAATGCAGGCGCATTTTACCTGAATTCTATTGATTCCCTGTTCATCAATAACAGTATTATCTGGCATAATCAGGCCAGATATGGTAAAGAATTTTATACATATTCTTATTATAGATTGTCGACTTGTTATGTTGATCTGGATTACTGTGATATCGACACGACGATGTCTTATTGGAACAGGGGGTATTATACTAATAATTATTTTAAAGTTAATATACACTGGAGATCGACAAATATTGTCGCTAATCCTCAATTTATAAATTCTGATCTATATGATTACAGGCTGGCATCAGGTTCGCCATGTATCGATCGCGGTAATCCTGATCCGGCTTTTAATGATCCCGAAGATGTTTTGAATCCCGGACAGGCGCTTTTACCAAGCCGGGGGACTGTGCGAAACGATATGGGCGCCTATGGCGGCGGCCACGGTTTTGATGTAAATACATCAGTCCAATCAGAACAGGATATGATACCCTTATCCTATGATTTAAAACAAAACTATCCCAACCCATTTAACCCGGTGACAAATATCGAGTACCATCTTCCAGAATCGGGGCATGTCAGGTTAACCATCTATAATATATTGGGACAAAAGGTTAAAATGTTGGTGAACAGCAAAAGAAAGGCAGGTGTTTATCATACAATATGGGACGGAAAGAACCAAACCGGTTTTCAGGTTAGTTCCGGCTTGTATTTTTATCGTTTAACAGTTAATAATTATGAAAAAACAGGCAAAATGGTATTAATTCGTTAATCGTGTGGGAATAAATCACTAGTTTAAATTATTAGTTAAAGAAAGACTTGCTTTCAGATATTTAAAATATTAAATTTGCCACGTGAATTTGGGAACTATACATATTGATAAACCAGTAGCATTGGCCCCGCTCGCCGGTTGGACGGACCAGGCGTTTCGAATGATTTGTAAAGAGTTTGATGCGGATATAGTTGTAACTGAAATGGCCAGTGTGGACGGTTTAATTCGTGACCACGAAAAAACTTTTCAACTCATTTCTTTTTCGGATTCAGAAAGACCAATAGGATTACAATTATTTGGTACTGAACCGGAGACCTTTGCCTCTTCTATTCAAAAAATTTCCCATTATAAACCTGATTTTATTGATGTAAATTTTGGGTGTCCTGCCAAGAAAATAATAAAGCGCGGTGCCGGCTCTGCCCTGATGCGCAATTTGGATGATATGGCCGAAATTATTCGTGCCATTAAAAATGAAACAGACATACCTGTTTCAGCAAAAATTCGCAGCGGCTGGAATTCCGATATTGCTGTTGAGGCGGCCCAGGTTTTAGTCGATGCAGGTGTTTCTTTTTTAACCATCCATCCCCGTACCCAGTCAATGCAGTTCAAAGGAGAAGCTGACTGGAGCATTATTGAAAAATTAAAAAAATCCGTTTCTGTTCCGGTCATCGGTAACGGGGATATAAAAAATGCGGGGGACGCACTGCGAATGCTGGAACAAACCGGCTGTGATGGAATTATGGTTGGGCGTGCAGCCAGGGGAAATCCGTGGATTTTCAGGCAAATTAAAGATTTTATAAAATTTGGTATTCCTCCCGAACCTGTATCGTCGGGTGAAAAAATTGATGTTTGTCTTAAACATTATAGATATGCCCGTGATTTTTATGGAGACAAAATAGCCTCACACATAATGCGAAAGCACATGGCTTGCTATATTAAAGGACTTGAACATGCGACCGAATTACGAAGACAGATTTTCCTAACGTATGATTATAGCGAAATTGAAGAAAAATTATTGACATGCAAAAATTTACTGGAAACTGAAAATATAAATAAACAAGAATTAAATGAGGCAGTATAAACAACGGCCTCTTTTTTTTTGTTAAAATAAATTATGAGGTTTTTTATGAGCACACGTAAAGCATTGATCATGGGTGCAGCCGGTAGAGATTTTCATAACTTTAATACCTATTTCCGATCTAATCAGAATTATAAAATCGTTTCATTTACGGCAACTCAAATCCCCAATATCGAAGGAAGAAAATATCCTGCTGCACTTGCAGGTCCTTTATATCCTGATGGAATTCCAATAGATTCTGAAGAAAATATTTCCCAATTAATTAAACAACATAATATAGATGAAGTCTTTTTTTCCTATAGCGATGTAGATCATGAATACGTCATGCACAATGGTGCATTGGTTAATGCCCTTGGCGCTACATTTACATTGCTTGGTCCCAAATACACCATGCTTAAAGCAAATGTACCGGTTGTGGCCGTGTGTGCGGTTCGAACCGGCTGCGGAAAAAGTCAAACCACAAGACGGGTAGCAGAAATATTAAAATCCAAGGGTAAAAAAATTGTTGTTATAAGACATCCAATGCCCTATGGCGACCTGGTGGCCCAGCGTGTTCAGCGTTTTGCTTCACTTAAAGATTTGGAAGACCAAAATTGTACCATTGAAGAAATGGAAGAATATGAACCGCACATTGTCGGCGGCTCAATTGTTTATGCCGGTGTGGATTATGGCGATATTTTAAAGCAGGCAGAAAAGGAAGCGGACGTCATACTTTGGGACGGCGGGAATAATGATCTGCCGTTTTATAAACCGGACCTGCATATTGTCGTTGTTGATCCGCTTCGCGCCAACCATGAAATACAATATTATCCGGGCGAAACAAATCTTCGTATGGCAGATTATGTCATCATAAATAAAGAAATTGAAGCCGAAGTGGATGATATTGAACAGGTTCGCCATAATATCCGGCACGTTAACCCCAGCGCAAAGATTATTGATGCGGCATCACCCATTCATGTAGAAGATCCGGACATTATTAAAGGAAAACGGGTCCTTGTTGTTGAAGACGGCCCTACTTTAACTCATGGTGAGATGACCTTTGGCGCTGGTATTGTTGCTGCTGATCGGTTTGGCGCTTCTGAAATTGTCGATCCCAGACCGTTTTTAAAAGGATCATTAAAAGGTACATTTGAAAAATATCCTGAAATAGGTGAATTGCTGCCGGCCATGGGCTATGGAAAAGAACAGATGAAAGACCTTGAAAAGACGATAAACAGTTGTGATTGTGATGCGGTTATTATCGGCACACCGATTGATTTACGGCGCATAATTAAAATAAACAAACCGGCTGTTCGTGTTTTTTATGATTTGCAGGAAATCGGCAAGCCGACTTTGGTTGATGCTTTGGCTGATTTTTAAGCTGCCGGATATGTCTGATCAAAAAAATATAAAAACTGCTGTGGTGGCATTGGGGGGCAATGCCATTACGCGTGAATTTGAAGAAGGTGATATTTATCAGCAATTTGCCAACACGCGCCGGGCCCTGTTAGGTGTTGCCGATTTGGTTGAAAAAGGTTACCATATGGCCATTACGCATGGTAACGGTCCCCAGGTTGGGCACATGCTCATCCGTGTGGAAGAAACAAGAACGCTTGTACCCCCAATACCTCTCGGAGTTATTGTTGCCGACCTCGAAGGTGGAATGGGGTACATGATTGAGCAGTCTCTGCAAAATAAACTGCAGCTTCGTGGAATCAACCGTAAAGTTGTAACGTTATTAACACAGGTCATTGTTGATAAAAATGATCCTTCCATTCACAAACCGGAAAAATTTGTCGGGCCTTTTTATCAACAAAAGGATGTGCCTGAACTTGAAAAAAAACGTGGATACATAATGAGAGAAGATTCAGGAAAAGGGTATCGGCGCGTTGTACCTTCCCCTTTGCCCAAATCCATTGTTGAAGCGGAAACAATTAAACAGCTTGTTCATTCCGGTCATATTGTTATCGCCGCCGGCGGGGGAGGTATCCCGGTCTATATCGACGAAAATGGAGCTTTGGAAGGTGTCGATGCCGTTATTGATAAGGACAGAGCTTCGGCTATCCTGGCAAATGAAATTGGTGCACAGGAACTTTTTATTTTAACAGCCGTTGACAAGGTTAGTCTGTTTTATGGTACGGCAAAGCACCAAGAACTGGACGTATTAAAAGTTGATGAGGCTAAAGACTATTTGCAAAACGGACATTTTCCTTCCGGCAACATGGGACCAAAAATTGAAGCGGCAATCCATTTTTTGGAACATGGCGGCCACAGGGCCGTTATAAGTTCGGTAGAAAATATGTCTCACGCAATAATTGGAAAAACCGGTACAGAGATTATAAAATAATATCTTTGGAGGCATCAATGCCTGTTTATAATTCAAACAAAAAAAATATAAAAATAGAGATCAATGAGGAGTGGTGTAAGGGATGTGTTATCTGTGTTGATTTTTGCCCAAAAGATGTTTTAAAAATGGAAGGGGGGAAGGCAAAAGTTGCAGATATCGAAGCATGCACTGTATGTGGTTTATGCGAACTCTTGTGTCCGGATTTTGCCATCACTGTTGCGGGCTCCAGGAAAACTGATAAAAAAGATAATGATCAATAATTAAATGTGGTTATTGTTATGAAAAAAAATCATGTAAAAATTATGACCGGAAATGAGGCTTGTGCGGAGGGTGCCATAGCTGCCGGATTACGATTTTACGCAGGGTATCCCATAACGCCTTCTTCTGAAATTGCAGAAGTGTTGTCTTATATGCTGCCGAAAATCGGAGGCGTTTTTATTCAAATGGAAGATGAGATATCTTCAATGGGGGCCATTATCGGCGCGTCACTTACCGGAACCAAATCGATGACAGCTACAAGCGGTCCCGGATTTTCTCTGATGCAGGAAAATATCGGCTATGCTATCATGGCTGAGGTTCCCACTGTGATCGTAAACGTTATGCGTGGCGGTCCAAGTACCGGCTTGCCTACTTTACCTTCACAGGGCGATGTTATGCAGGCGAGATGGGGAACACATGGTGATCATCAAATAATTGCTCTGTCACCAAACAGTGTTAGAGAAACCTATGACCTCATCATTAAAGCATTCAATTTATCTGAAAAATATAGAACGCCCGTCATCTTTTTAATGGATGAAATTATCGGGCATGTTAGCGAAAAGATTGATTTTTCCAAGCTGGAAAATATTGAAATTATCGATCGAACCCGTCCAAATCAGTCAGAAACTGATTTCCTTCCCTATAAACATACTGAAAATCATGTCCCACCAATGGCTGATTTTGGATCAGGTCTTCGTTTCCATGTCACAGGTCTTGCGCATGATGAAACAGGTTTCCCGACAAACAATGTTACGGAAATCAATAAACTTATGAACCGTTTGGAAAATAAAATTTCAGAAAACCGGGATGATATTGTTTTAACGGAAAACTATATGCTTGATGATGCTGAAATCGGAGTATTGTCCTATGGGTCTTCGGCAAGGTCTGCTCGTCATGCTGTCCGCCTTGCCCGTGAAAAAGGTATCAAGGCCGGTATGCTGCGACTTCAAACGATATGGCCCTTTGCTGATAAAGAGATTTTAAATTATTCCAACCAGGTTAAAAAGTGGCTGGTTGTGGAAATGAACCTGGGACAGATTGCTCATGAAGTTGAATGGGCGGCAGCAGGCAAAGTGCCGGTATATCGTTTGAATCGTATCGATGGCGATCCTATAAATCCTCTGGCTATATGTGAAAAAATTGAGGAATTAAAAAATGTTTAATTATGATGATTATCTCAGAAAAGATAAATTTCCGTTAATTTGGTGTGCCGGCTGCGGGGATGGTATTGTGCTCAAATCACTTATCAGGGCAATCCATAAAACAGGTTTATCTAAAGACGAAATATGTATGGTTTCCGGAATAGGGTGTTCCAGTCGTCTGCCTGGTTATGTGGATTTTAATACCCTGCACACCACGCATGGCCGGGCTCTCACCTTTGCCACAGGAATTAAAATGGCAAAGCCGGACCTTCATATTATAGTTATTACAGGTGACGGCGATGCAACATCTATCGGCGGAAACCATTACATCCACGCAGCAAGAAGAAACATTGATCTGACAGTGATTTTATTTAATAATCATATTTATGGAATGACGGGCGGCCAGGTTTCACCGACAACACCATCCGGGAAATTGGCAAGCACGGCCCCCTATGGAAGTTTTGAAAATACCTTTAACATAAGCGGTCTTGCCGAAGCCGCAGGAGCAACCTTTGTCGCGCGAACCACGGCTTATCATGCGACCCAGCTTGAAAAATTTATAAAGCAGGCTATTGAAAAAAAAGGTTTATCTATTGTAGAGGTCATGTCTCCATGTCCTACGGCCTATGGAAGACGAAATAGAATTGGGACCGGTGTGGATATGCTGCAGGAGTTGAAAGAGAATTCTGTGAGTGTGCAGCGTGCACAAAAAATGAGTCAGGATGAATTAAATGACAAAGTCGTCACCGGTATTTTTGTCGATATAGAACGACCCGAATGCCGGGCAGAATATCAAAAATTAATTAACCGTTTTCAAAATACAGGGAGTATTTAAAAAATGAGTTTTCGCTATGAAGTCCGATTGAGTGGTGAAGGGGGGCAGGGTTTGGTTTTGGCCGGTAAAATTTTAGCAGAAGCAGCGGCAATATATGATGATTTGAATGCTACTCAAAGTCAATCCTATGGTCCTGAAGCACGCGGTGGTGCCAGTCGGTCAGAAGTTATCATTTCTGATGAAGACATTGATTATCCCAAAGTTGTGAATGTCGATCTCTTGCTTGCATTGACACAGGAATCCTGTGATCGATATATCAATGATTTAAAAGAAAATGGTTTAGTTATTATCGATGAAGAAGCTGTTACAAATCCCCCTGCCGGCGGATTTAAAGTTTATAAAATTCCTGTAATTAAGTTGGCACGTGAAAAAGTTGGCCGGGCGCTTGTTGCAAATATTGTAGCATTAGGAGTAATAGCGGGTTTGTCAAATATCGTATCCATAGATGCTTTATTGTCTGCTATCGAGGCCAGAGTACCTAAAGGTACCGAAGAATTAAATATTAAAGCTTTTCATGTTGGACTGGATGAAATAAAAAAAATGAATGATTTGTGAAAATAATTTCGTACATTCCTTAAATTTTCTAATGAAAATAATTCGGGATACTCATGGAAAGAACGCTTGCGATACTGAAACCGGATTGTATAAGAAAAAAATTAACCGGACGAATCATTAATAAGATTGAAGAAGCCGGCTTTAATATAATAGCCATGAAAAAGCTTTTGTTAAATAAAAAAGAAGCAGAGGCTTTTTATGCCGTACATAAAGATAAAAGCTTTTTCCCTGCTTTGATCAATTTTATGACAAAAGGCCCCAGTATTGTTGCTGTTTTAGAAAAAGAAAATGCTGTTCATGATTACCGCGAGTTAATAGGAGCTACGAATCCGGAAGAGGCTAAACCCGGAACCATTCGATTTGAATATGCGGAAAGTACCCGGCACAATATGGTCCACGGATCCGATAGCGCTGAAAATGCAAAAAAAGAAATATATTATTTCTTTAGCGAAAAAGAACTTGTCAGCATTAAAAATTAGCTAAATTTGAATCTGATTCATAATTTACAATTTTTATCTTGACTATTAAACGATTAATTGCTAAATTGACCGCCGATTTAAGAGTTAAACTGTGTTAAATCTGAAAATATGTGATTTTAAAGAAGGTCAATCCCACTTTGCAAAAACAATTATGCCAAATGAGATTGACCTTCACGATGATGGGAAGTTTTGTAAGCCGATTATTATTGATTTTACAATAAATAAAGTCGATAATGATCTCTATTTGAAAACTATAATTTCTACCATCGCAGAGCTGGAATGTGACCGTTGTTTGGAACCATTCGAATATGAACTTAAAGAGTCTCTGCGAATAGTTATCACATCAAATGCAGAACTTGCCCAGGACAATGAAGATGATGTCTATTATTCCCGCCAACCCGGGGGAGAAATAGATATCAGCGAGTCCATCCGGCAATCGATTTTGGTATCATTACCTGTTAAAAAGATATGCCATCCGAAATGTAAGGGACTCTGTTCGAAATGCGGTGAAAATTTGAACAAAGTTACCTGTAACTGCGAGACAGAAACAATTGATCCCAGATGGGAAGCTTTGAAAAAACTATCGAATCAAAAATAAAAAATATTAGAGGAAAAAATGGCTTTACCAAAACACAAAATTTCAAGATCCAGAAGAGATAAGCGCAGAGCAAATTGGAAAGCATCTGCACCGGCAGTAACCGAATGTTCCAATTGTCATCAACCCAAAATGCCTCACAGAGCATGTCCGAATTGTGGATACTATAAGGGTCGTTCAGTATTTTTACCAAGAGAATCATAGGTTCCCACCAATCAGCGCAAAAATGAAAAATGTTCAAAACGTTAAAATGCGCATCATATAATCCGGAGTAAAATTTGATTAAAATTGCATTGGATGCTATGGGGGGCGATAATGCTCCTCATGACGTAGTTCATGGTGGTATTGAAGCGGCCAGAGTTTCAAAAGGCCGTTTTGAAATAGTTTTGGTTGGAGATGAAAATGCTATTCAAGCTGAAATAGAAAAACATTTTCATACACAAAACCTGCCGATTTCTATTCAACACGCATCTGAGGTTGTGTTGATGGATGAACAACCAGCAAATGCATTAAAGAAAAAAGACTCATCTATTGCTGTTGCACTGAGAATGCAAAAAGAACAAAAGGTCGATGCTTTTGTTAGTGCCGGAAACACCGGGGC
>CAXXFV010000029.1:0-248599 GCA_963674595.2 bacterium | reverse complement strand
ACATAAATCGGCAGCAGATATTCGTATCTCGCCATAAGTTCTTCAGGGGGATAGCTGTCGATCACCCGTGCCGCATATTGGGCAGAGTGCTGAAAAAAGTGTTAATCGCGTCCCATTTAAAAAAGCGAACGCCCTGATCAATGAGTTTTTTTACAATCGTCAACAAACAGATCATAAAAATCACCGACAAAATCAAACACCGGAAGGCCCCATTGTGCCTTGACCGGGCGGCCTTGGGAATCTTTAATGACCCAGTCGAGATGATCTTTATACCGTTGGGTCATACTGTCTATACCCATCGGCGAAAACCACACACCCATTTTAATATCATATTTATCCAGCTCTGCTTTAATCGGCGCCAATCCATTTGGCAGGCGTTCGCTGTGCGGCGTCCATAACCCCCTGGGCCTGTTCCCAACCGTCATCGAGAACAAAAATATCAATACCCAGTTCGGCCGCATATTGAATTTCCTGTAAAAGTTTTTCCTGGGTCATAAGACCGCGAATCGGCTGCCCCTGGCTGGAGAGTTTTCGCTGCATACCCCAGGTATTGTAATAAAACAACGGCTGCCTGGAAGCCGGTTTTTCACAAATACACCGGTATAGATAATCCCGAATCAGAGATTTGGCATCATCCTGGTTATTATTATTTGTAAAAGCGCCGGCCGTCCACACCGAAGCATAGGGATGTGCGCTGTCGATTATTTCCCCGTCCAGATAACCTCCCCGGAGAATATCAACAGATATGTTCAACCGGTCTGATTTTAAAGTTTGGGCAATCCCCAAAAATTGAAAATGCTCATCTGTCAGGGTAAAATCAAACTCAACCGTCAATTCCCTGCAAGCCGTCACGCAGTGCATGTGAATTTGTATCATTGTCCTTTTTTATCATGCCCCGGGTATTATCCTGAGAGGCGTGCTCATAGGTGGTTATCCAGCTAAAATTATTACCTGTGACAATATTAATCGGACCTTTAACCGTTTTGGTTATATTCTCAATCAGGTCAATGGTGCTGTAAGCCGGATGAAACATGTGGTTCTGGGCTAGATTGTGGTCGTTATAGGCTCTATCAACAAAACGTTCATCAGAGCTCGCCTGCGATCAATGTCAATCAGTTCATTCGCCCAGGAGGCAATCCGAATTTCTGTGGAATTTTCAATATTGTTGTTTATCAGACTGTACTGTGGGAATTTAAAATAGAGTTTGTTATTGCGTTTGTTCAGGGTGAATTTTTTATTTCCAGAGGTACGAAAGATTATTTTTTCCCTGACAAAGGTCGTTTGCGGAAAAATTTGCTGATACAAAACAAGCTGCAGGTCCTTAGAAATCTCCCTGCACAGCCTTGAATATAACAACCAGTTCTTCGCCGTTTTGCATTTTTCGTGTTTTATGCGAATCGTAACACCAGAGGTTATCCTGGGCCGTTAATAAATGATTATTAATTACACACTCAAAAAAAACGGTGTTTGTGAAAAAAGTATTTCTTTTGGATTGTCGCCATTTTTTGCAGACAGGGACAATTGAATCGGACCGGCGTTTGCGTTTTCAGTAATAGCGGATTGTTGTTTTGAATAACTCGTTTTCCCAAAACAATCTGATTTGTTTTTTTGTTAACTCTCCGCATCTGCCCCTGAACAGACAATTAGAAGGATGATGAATAGACATTTCCGAATCATGATTGCTCTCTGCCATAAATGTTATAATTCCCGATTTGGTTGAATATATTATAGGAAAATTCCGGCTTTATATCAATGCCTTTTAAGAGGTTTTTGATCTTGTTTGGGAAATGGAGAGATATTAAAACGGCAGGGAAGAGCAGGATGTTTAATAATATATAAAAATTACTTGTAGGTACAAAAAAAAAAGATGCCCTTTTGTCAATAGCGGGGCATCTTTATAAGAAGGAGGAAATAGAAAACTTGATTTATGTTGATTCTCGAGCAACGAGTTTCATTGGAATTGTAATATTTGTTATTTTGCCATTTTCCGGTTTTTCTATTTTATCAACCAGTAAATCTGGCAGCCTGTTGACCAATTTCGTCCGGGTATTGCCGCATAAAACGTAAGGGACGGTGATAAAAGGTTAGAGTATCCTCATCACCAATACCGATTACAGCAATATCCTCGGGTATTTTTAAACCCAATTCCTTAACAGCTTTCATGACACACCACAGGCGATAAAGCTGTTGCTGGACAAAAAACCAGTTCCGGAAGATCACCTTTTGCATAAAGTTTTTTAAAACCTTTATAGCCGTCTTCTTTCTGGTGACCGCCCTGAATGATCCACTCATTCCTGATTTCAATATCATTTGAAAATGAGCGCTTGTTTATAACCTTCCAGCCGTTCTCTCTCCGACATTTATCGGAGATTGCCCGGCCAAAATGGGCTATTTTACGGTATCCTTTTTTTGATAGCAAAATCAATTGCTGAAAAGGCCGCTTCAACGGTCATTACAAAGAACAGTATTAAATTTTTCAACCGATTAATGATCGGTCAAACAATACCAGCGGAATATTGTTTTTATCTTATAAAATTCAATGATTTGGCGTTTTTTTGTAGACTGTGTAATACAAACCAGCAATCCGTCTACACGCATGGCCATCAATGATTTTATGTTTTTTTCTTCCAGTTCATGATTTTCTCTGGAAATGGTCAGGAGATCTGGTAACCTTTTTCCAGGGCTGCATCATAATGCCATTTATAACATGAGAAAAATAAGAGTTTGTAGTATCAGGTATAACAACGCCAATCGTATTTGTTCTTTTTGACTCAGACTGCGGGCAACAAAGTTGGGAGTGTAATCAAGTTGATTGGCAACTTGTTTTACTTTTTTTTTTCATTTCTTCCGAAATGTCGGGGTGGTCTCGGAGTGCTTTAGAGACGGTTACTCGTGAAACTTTGAGAATGTTTGCTATATCCTGCTGCTTGATGTGTGTCATAAAGCCTTTAAAGGTTTGTATTCACTGTTGTTAGGAAAATAGCACGGTTTTACTTAAGCGTGAAAGTTCACGATTAAGTATACACCAAAATTTTTTAAATGTCAAGATTTTTTTTTGGAATTTTATCGCACCAAAATCATTTTGATTATTTTGGTGGACTGATTTGCCTGCATTTTACAGAAATAGATTCCGGCTGATACAGGTAAGCCCTGTTCATTCGTGCCGTCCCACATAGTTTGATAATAACCCGGATTCTGCTGTTGATTTACCAGCGTTCGGATATGGCAGCCGCAGATATCACTGATGGTAAGCTGAACATACATTGCCTTTTGCAGCTCGTATGAAACGGACGTTGCCGGATTGAATGGATTGGGGTAATTTTGACGGAGCCGGAACTTTGCCGGGGCCTGGGTTCTGTCATCTTAACACCTGTTAAAATATCATTTTGTAAAATATATAGTCCGTGTTTCTGCGCCAGATAAATATAGGTGTCGGCGGCATAAACATCGGTTGTTTTATAACCCAGGGTTGCAAAATAACCAACTTTTTGCGGTGATGAGGGTATGCTCACATCGATGACATGCAGGGAATCCTGCCTGTCTGTAATATATATATAGTTACCGGAGCCGTGGATACCGGACCCGGCATCCATTGGTATTGACGAGACAAATTGAGGCATATTCGGATTGCTGATATATCAATAATATTCAACGATTCCATGTCTGCACAATAAACATAGTTTCTGCTGATATATAAATCACCGCTTATATACTTTCTGCTGCTGCAGTGCCAGATTTCATTGGGCTATGGTGGGATCAGTGATGTCGAAAATGCGAAAACATGCGGCCGGCTCTAAAGGATTCGGTCCTGAAGAACACGTTTCTCCTAAATAAGCATAATTGCCTGAAATATAAACAAAAGTGGCATTAAAAAGCCTTTTTTCAATACTCGTCACTACCCGGGGCATACACGGCAAGCTGATATCCACAATGTCAAAACCATAATCATAGGTTGCTACATAGGCATAATAACCAGAGACATATATATCCATTCCAAAGTAACCTATTTCACAACAGGAAATTTTTTGCGGATTATCCGGTGCACTGACATCAATGACGTCAAAGAACCTCCCGCCTGTACAGTATACGCAACTACCGGAAACAAAAAATCCATTTGGGGGGTATCCTACAACAAGGGAAGAGATTTCGCTTGGTGATGTTGGTGTGCTCACATCTACAATGTGAAATTTTTCACCATCACTATTTGTCAGATAGGCGGTGTTGCCGGACACATGAACTTTCATAAAGGTCTCATTCCCCATTTTCCAAATTCCCACAAGAGTGATATTGGAACCTGTATTACTTGTTTCTGCCGGTACTCCGGCCCCATATTGACTTTTCGTCAACAGTATCCCACAAATCACTAAAAAAAGAATTTTTGTTTTCATGATCAAATCCTCTAAATACTTTTTACGACAACTTTATTTTCGTCGCTCTCATAATAGTGGATGAATTGTATTGCAAAATACTAGTGAGTTTAACAGTAGAATAGGAAACGTTTGGAATATTGGATATTTCGGAAAGAAGATGTATGGAGTTGTTCAGATTCTATATGTTTACACTTTTATAACAAATAATGCTGTACAAGTAATCCGTTAAAAAGTTTATTTGCCTTCCATACCTGGATGAAAGGCATGATTTAAGTTTTTCAGGATGTTTAGGTGACCCGTAATTAGTTTGAATTAAAAAATCCGTGAGTGTCCGTATATCGGGAAAAATGGCAGGTTACTGTGCAGGTGTTTTATAAAACAAGGCAGCAATCAATCATTAATAAAGGACTTTTTGATCCGACTGGTAAGCCTGACACTATCTATATTTGTGAATAGCCCTGACAAGTGCGTCCACATTTTCAAAGGGGGCGTCGTTTTCTATTTCCACATAAAAAATACCGCCGCCCGCCAAGTTTATGGTACCTGTCGGCATATATTTCAATGGTCTTTTTTATTTCATTCGGTGTGCCCTTGGGGACCAGATATTGGCGGTCCGGGTGAATATAAATAGTAACCTTGTGTTCCTTGCATTTTTGTGCAAAGGAACCATCCGTTCCATAGAGTGAAATTTGCGGCCATAAACCGTCTATTCCCAGCTCAAACAGTTCATCCAATATTTCCCCTAAAAAACCGCAGGAATGAAAAAATATTTTTCGATCAGCATTTTTAACCCGGGCGAACAATTTTTGGTAAACGGGTTTGTATATTTCCCGAAACAGGTCCGGTGAGATAATCGTCGAAGATTGTGTGCCCCAGTCATCTCCGAACATAATGACGTCTGTGCCGGCATCAATTAATGCATCGATGACCCTGGTCCAGTGTTCCGTCATTCTGTCAATAAAAGACAACAGAGAGTTGTCTTTTGTATAAAGGTCCATGAGCAATTCATCCATGGGACGTAGTGCATGCAGTTTTTCAAAAACAGAAATCCAGCCGGTAAAGACGAGAAAATTCTGTTTTAACCGGGGAATTTCGGATTTTGGAAATTCAAAGGTACTGTAAATATCCGGAAAGACAAACTTTTCACTGTGCCGGTTTTCCAGGGGATATGTATAGGGATGTCCCTGAATCCCGAAAATAAGATATTCCCATTCCGTGCCCCATTCGTCTTTTTTGATTTCGTGATATTTTTTATCAGATGAAATTGTTGACGGATGCGGCTGGGGAATTGTATCAAATGTGACGGGATTGTCCGGCGGAAATTCATTAAACAAATCCAGCAGTTTTTGTCCGTGTGTATATAACCCGGCAGGTGAGGGATGGTAGACAACCGGCATCTTATCCGGATCTTTAAAATCAAAGGTTTTCAGCATACGTTCGCGGGGTGTAATCAGGGAGCTGGATGTCATGTTTTGTGTCTCCGGGAAAGTTGGTAAAATATCTATCAGACAATAAAAATATAAATTCTGACACTCTAATACAATAGCATTTTTAATCATCCCCAAGTATGTTTATATAAGTTATATTTTTCGAAAACCGTAATCCTGTCCTTTGAACATGACCCTGATTTTATCCCATAAAGCCGAGGCTTTAACAATCACTTCATCAATTGTTGCATCATCGTTTATATTCATTCTTTTAATTTTAAACATGTCTGTTTTTTCGGAATTAAATCCACAGTCAACCGTAATGCCGCAGACATAACCGGCCTGTTTTGCAAAGTTTATGTCCCTGTCTGAATAATCACCGTTTGGATAAGAGATGGTGTTTATCGACAAGTCGTGTTCCTTTTCCAGATCGGTTTTTGATTCAAAAATTTCTTTTTGTGCTTTGTCATCGGAACAAAAGGGCAGGATAACATGAAAATTGGTGTGTGATTGAAAATCAACAGCCTGTTTCATTTCCGATATTTCGTCAGCGTTCAGGGCCTGTCGCTGGGAATACTCTTTTTCTTCCGTGAACTGTATTTCGGACAGTTTTTGCAGACGTTCATCGTCAGGCATGACTTTTAGCTTTTCCTGGTCCAGCCGGTGTTTTGCAGCTTCGCGAAACCAGTAGTGGCGGTTTGTATTAATAATGCTGCTACATAAAAAAATTGTAACCGGAACCCCATATTTTTTTAAAACCGGTAATAATTTATAATTCCCCGCGTGTCCGTCGTCAAAAGTTATGACAAGGGATTTTGGCGGCAGGGTTTTTATCGAGTTGTTGTAATATGCTTTTAAATATTGCTGCAGAGAAATGATATTGAATCGTTTTTGCAGACACTGAATATGTTTTTCAAACAATTCCGGCTGTGTGTTATGAAAAAGTATGACCGTAACCCTTTGTTTTTGTATCGTATTGCGAATGAGCCAGGGCAGGCCGGAAAATCTGACTGTTTTAAAAATTATATTTTTAAGCATAGGATTTCTTTACTGTTGACAAAGGTTTTTATATTTATTCGGCAACCGGTCATTAAAAAGCGGAACAAGTTGTCGTTGGTTATCAAACTCTTTTTGGCTCAATTGGGCTTTAATAAATCCCTCTTTTCCGGGTTCTGCTTTGGCCAGGGTGTTACCTGTGGGACCGGCAATCATGCTGAAGCCATAACAGGTTGAGCCCGGTATGTTATTAATCAGGTCCGACCCGATAACAAACATGGAATTATCCAGGGCTCGTGAACGAACGGCCAGTTCCCATTCTTCCTGAGGGCCGAGCCAGGCCGTCGGCACGCAGGCAATTTCAGCGCCGGACAGGGCGGAGAGACGGGCTATTTCCGGAAAACGAATATCATAACAAATCCAGCAGGTGTGCAGGATGTTATTATCTGTCATTATCCTGACAGACTCTCCCGGCATTGCCCATTGTTTTTCCGTGCTCCACAATTGCATTTTCCGATACACTCCGGAGATTTGTCCCGAGCTGTTTATAAAAACTGCGCTGTTGTATATTTTATTTGTGGCGGCGTCTTTTTCCGGAATGCCGAGTACCAGGGAAATGCCGATTTTTTTAACGCCGGTTGCAAGTTTTTGCAGGGAACCGCCGTCAAGGGGTTCGGCCAGTGATAAAATTTCAGCCGGAGGTAAATAGCCTGTTAACGCCAGTTCCGGGAACACAATCAATTCACACTGGTCTTTTTTGGCAGCCTGAGAAATATCCAGGATTTTTTCAATATTTTTTTGTTTTTCTCCGGAAACGGCACTAAACTGACCGGCAGCCGCAATAATATCTCGCATCAAATCCTCATGTTTTATAACGCTTTTATGTAACTATAGGGGAAAGAATGCAAAATGCGGATGAAATGTTTTTCTAAAAGAATAATTGTAAAAATACTTGATTTGTACACAAAAAGTGGATATAATAATACAAACAACATAAATCCAGGGTCTTTTGGGGAGTTTTATGAAAAACAAAATAATTCTGATTTTTTTGTTTCTGTCTGTCCGTTTCGGTTTTGCCGGGGAAAAATTTTTAAGCGCCGGGTTTAACCAGTCCACATTTTACGACCAAAAATCAAAATCACGTTCCGGATTTAATATTCAGATCGGTAAAGAGTGGCAAAAAAGTCAACGGAGATATTTTAGTCTGGCGATTGAATACATGTATCGCGGCGCCCGGGTTGAAAATAAATATGTTTATGCTGAGGAATGGCTCTCTTATATAAACGCCAACTGGATGGTGGGGTATCTGGCCTTTCCAATCCGATGGAGATACATGCTTTCAAACAAATCCAGCTGTTATATCGTCGCCGGGGTGACGCCCTGTCTGTCTATTGTCGACGAATCGCAGAAATTTTACATTTTTCGAAGAGATCCCGGAGATTTCCCCCGGGAAAAAGCGGATTATTTTCCTGATTATGATCCTTTTATACCGGAATTTTCCAGTTCAGTGACCGACGTTTGTTTTGGTGTGGGAAAAAAGTTTAACGATTTTTCACTTGAACTGTTGACACGAATTGATATTTTGGGAAGCGCTGATGACCTTCATGGTACGCTCGGAATAAATGGAGAATTTATAACCTTTTGTCTCAAGATAAATTATTATCTTGAAAGAGAGTAACAGGAAAGGATTTCATGTTTACGCTGTATAAAAGAGTTTTTACATCCGGAATATTATGCTTTTTTAAAAGTCTGTTGATTGTTTTAGGACTGTTGTTTTTGTGTTTTATAACAGACTATATGGGACTGATTTACAAGGCGCCTTTAAAAGTGTTTGCCTTGTTTTCTTTTTACAATCTTGCCGGCATGTTTGTTTTGACTGTTCCTGTTGCTGTTTTCATTTCGGCAATTTTAATTTTTGGCCGTCCGAAAATATACCAAAACATAAATCCTGATAAAAATTACAGATTCAGATATTTTTTAATCGCTCCCTTTTTGGGATGTTTAATTCTTTGTATTGGTATGTGTTATTTCAATTTTCAGTTGTTACCCAAAGCGAATTATAAAGCAAGAATGCAATACAAAGAGATGAGGGATTATTTGGGACCCTCTGCCGTGGAAAAGATAATGACCTATAACGGTTACTGGTTTGAAGATGAAAAAAACAGCCGGGAGTTGCAGGAAATTAATAAAGAGGCTGATAAAGAATATAAATTTTGGTATGATAATGCCTTTGAACGGCTGGAAATTCACGGGTATATTTTGAAAAAGGAAAAGCGGGTTGTTGATAAATTAAACAATGGAGTTGCATTTGCCGAAAAAGATTTTGAGTGGCTGCCTGTATCCGGTGTGGAAACAAAAGAAGAAATGAAGGACTTTATAGATCGAATTAATGATAATAGTTACAAAATTTACATTTTACACAGATTGAGAGATAAAATCTTATATATCACCGAAAAATTGCTCTAACAGTTTCAGTAATGGGTTTATTTTTATTGGGCATGTTTTCCGGTCTGGTCTTTTACGGCAACAGGACGGCCGGCCTGCTGGTGGTTTTTCTGGTGTTTATATTCTCTGTTCTGTTGTATAAAATCGCCGGCTTTTTGATTTACGATAGTTTGTCCCTTTCACTGTTTGCTTTATGGGTACCGGTTTGTTTGATTTTTATGGCGGCGCTGGTTTTGTTGCCTTTTGCACAAAAACGGTATGACGGCATTATAATAAACTCACAACAGTATTACCTGATGATTGACAATTAATAAAGATAAAATTGGGGGCGTAACGGTCTACAGGATAAAATTTGAATAGTTTAACCATATCGGTGTTTCATTTTTCATAAATCAATTCTCCTGCTTCTATTTCGGAAAGAAAACTATTGTCCGAAGCATTTGATTTAATTGGAATAATTTCGACAGGTATAGTTCGTGCAATGGCCCGCGTCAATCGCCGATATTTCATAGCCAAATTTAGATATGGTTCTTGACTGTCTTGATAAATTGCTATATCAATATCGTTTGGTGTTTCTGACTCTAAAAACGATCCAAAGATAAAAATTTTATTAATCTCTTTTTCTTGTTTTAAGCTATTTAATATAGCTTTTTTTATTTGTAATTTTTTTTTGTCAGTGAATTTTATCATTACTAAAGTCAACGTAATAAAGATTACCATGTTTATAAAAATTTAAACAATTTATTAAAGAGATTCAACAATCTTTTTATTAATAAATTATGCCGTTATTCCGGATTTTTGCCTTGTTTTCATCATCAGCCTGATGGCCGGTGGGGCCTTTACCCGGTTCTGCACCTCTTGCAATTGTAGACCAATGCCCGGTGAAAGTGCTATTGCAGTAGAGTCATCAGCTCTTTCAAAAACAAAGTTAAATTTTATAATAGGGTTTAAAAAAAGAAAACCTTTTCCCCGGGGCCGGTATTTGATAAAAATAATAAGGAATTTATTTTCATAGAAACACCTGTAAATTTACAGGTGTTTCTATAAAAAGTGGGATATGTTAATTTAAATTATGGCGTGAGAATTATTTGCCTTTGTAAAAATATTCTTTAAAGGTTGGGTTCTCACCGGCCATTTTCAGAAAGATATCGAGAGGAACAACTTCAACATTATTCCCAAGTTGGCTGCAGATCGATTTTACTCTGGCAACCTCACTTGATTCCCGTACATGAACCAGCAGAAAATAGGGCAATTCGGAATTCATGGTGACAAGCTCTTCCAAATCGGCTACAACTTCTTCTTCCGGTTTTTCTGCGGCCAGATAATAGTCATAAGAGATCATTGGTCGTTTGTCGCGAACGGTAAACGTATTTGATGACCGGTATCCGTTGACAAAACCAATCGCGTCCGGCATGTTTTCGTAATATTCGTCTACCAGGTCTTTCGGCAGATTGTTATCACAGGTTTCGCTGCCGCCTTCGGAATAATCCATAATCTCGAATACGTTGAGATCAAGTTTTTTCATATAGCTGGCAGCCCGTTGAAGCTCTTTGGGACGATATTTTTTGTTAAACGCTTTGGGATACATGTATGAAGAACCGGAAAGCGATCCGATAAAAAAATCATTGGGTGTTGACTGGTTATAATAGTATTCCAGCAATGCAGGAGAATAATCCAGAAACTTCATTGTAACTTCCCATGCATAGGGGATGGTGCCCCGGCCCGGTTTTAACCATGCACCAATACCGATTCCGTCGGTTTGTATAAGCGAAAGATATATCTTTTTTTCCGGGATATACTTTTTACCGGGTTCGATATTGTGATTGTTTTTAAATTTAAATTCGGGAGCAACGCGGACGTGACATAGAAAACTTGTATTGGGACTTGTATTCAATGCGTCGGAAGTTAAGCCATAAGAAGACAGAAGCGTTGTCATCTGTTCTTCCAGGTCTTTTTTATAAGAGTGCCAGCCCCAAACCGTACCAAAAGGCTGCATTTCGGAAAAAAGCTCATTGGTCATTTTAAACTCTAATGTATCTGTAGAGCGGGCGGACAGATCCGAGCAAAAGCCTTTGTGCATCATTCCATAATCTGCGGCTGCCGGCATAAGGGCCGTGCCATGAACGCCGCCAAGCCAAACGATAATTTTTCTGGAACAGCGGTCCCAATATTTTTCCTTGGCCCATGTATAAATTTCATAATCGGTTTGTCCTGTAAAACGGCCGCGAAAATCATCAATCTCTTTTAATCCGAGTTTCTGTACCATCGGCAGCATGTCTTCGGTAATGACAATGCCCTTTTCCAAACCGGCCAGTGTATAAGCCACAATTAAAGATGTGCGTTCATTTTTATCCCAGATAATATATCCTTTGACATGATCTTTCAAGGCTTCCAGTCCCTGTTCCAGGGTATTCAGTTTAGTAAAGGTAAAATACTTTTCTGTTTCCAGATATTTTGCCATATTTTTAGTTTGGTTAAAGGGGTATTTGGGACCGAACGTGAAATAGAGCAGGGGGGCTTTTTCATTTACAATTCCCTGAAGAGATATCCAGCAGGCTTGTTCCGGTAATTTGGAAAAAATGTCCCAGTCATCTTCCATCTGAAAGGTATAAGCGTTGTATGCGTCAATTCGTTTGAAAACAAACTTGATTACCGGACTGTTCTGGCGTGTAGACCGGTTGATCTCACAGGTCAATATGTCATCTTCCGGAGATAAGGAGTATGTATAAGTCGCTGTGCCCTGTTTTTTCCCTTGAGAAGCATAGTATTCATATTTTTCCACGACCTTGAGGGTATTGTCATCTTCCCAGGTTGCTGTGACCTTTTTTTGCTCACCCAGCGGCAGTCTAACGCCCATGTGGATATTGGTTGCAAAGGTGCCGTCTTTTATTTCGATTTTGTTGACTTTGCCGTCTGTCGTAAAAGCTAGTCTGTCTTTGTATATTCTTTTGGGTCCCATTTCAGTGATGATGACGGCGTCATGCGGATTAACGGTTATGTCCACTGTCAGGTATCTGTAATAGTCCAAAAATGAACTTTTACTGCTGATCATTGTCCATTTACCGTTCATGTCGGTATTTTGAGAAAATGCCGCCATTGTGCAGACCAGTAACAGCATAATCGTTTTTAAGATATTTTTCATGTTTTCTCCCATACCTGGTTAGGATGAATAATTTTGTGGCTTTTAGCCGGTTTACAAGGAATTTGTTTTAGCTTTGTGAGCAGCCGGTCCATTGAAAAGGCTGCTTTTTTTATGGTTGTAATTGTTAGATGGTTATTAGCGTTTCATTTTATCACACCCGGAATTCATAAAAACGGCCAATGATACCTCAATTCAAGATCATAAGATAATGCCGCAGAGTGTTATGCTCTGTTCTCCCGAAAGAATTGTGTGATTTAAGATTTAGTTTAGTTAACAATATATAATATTTTTAAAAAATGTCAAAAGAAAAAACGTGTGGTGGTTTTAATTGGAGGAGAGATAAGGTGGGAGCGGTGTGATTGTTTATGTCATCCCTTCGGGATTAAATGGGAAGGTGATAGTTTGGTTATAATAATAACATCCCTTCGGGATTTGATGTGGCTGATGTTTCGCTATCCCTGGAAATGTTTTTTAGGGCCTAAAATAAAACAGGGCATTTGCCCTGATCCGTTCTTAAATAACGGGCCTATATTGATAGTTACATGATTATGCCAATTGTCATCGGGGTAAATTTCCCTCTAAATTGCGCCTTGGGAAAGGTTTTCAAGGCGAGTGAAATAACTATTATTTTGATATTTTATTTTGCCTGTAGTAACTCATAAGTTACCCTTGTATTTCTTTCTATTGAGACAAAACAGCTAATCAATTGGCCCAAAATTATCATACTAAGTCCAGATAAAATTATGAATATTCCTCCAACAGCTATACCAAATCCAATGTCTTTACCGCTAGCTAATCCGCCAATTATTCCAATTATTCCTAAGAAGATTATTACCCAACCGAATCCTGATGTAAAGTTGCCATATGCTAACAAGGTTTTAAAATGTGATTTTACTTCAAATTGTTTAAATGAACTTTGCGAATTATCAGTTGTTGTTGTCGTTGTTTTTGTTGTAGTTTCTTTTGGTTTAATAAAGTAATAACCACAATCACACTGCATTGCAGATTCAGGGTTCTCTAAACCACATAACGGACATTTCATCACATTTCTCCTTTATTTTTTTACTGTTTCTGGATTTTCGTTTCCTGGGATAATGTGATAGGGGATATTTCTGTTGAAAATGTAGATAATTGTAGAATGGGCTATGATGCCCTATCACTTAACTGAAACTTACTTTTATCAATTTTGTAGTATATATATAAATATTTTCTCAGGCTATCTTTTTGCCGGGTTCTCTCATGGAATCCGGCCTACAACTTCACTCAAAATCTCAAAAGCAAGTGGTTTTAATGTGTTGTATAACATTCGAGTGTCGGAAGCTGATATTAATATATTTCCTTTCTTAATAAGTGGCAATGGGCTCATTTTCTGAAGTCGTGGGGATGATTTACCGACGTTGTGAACAATACAATTCCTTATCTCTCTCGACACGGCGATAAAATTGTCATTCCATATCCTATGTGTAAATTTATCTCCATAAACTTCAACCAATACTTTTTTAAAGTCCTGGTCAGTTACGCGTATACGTCTATTCTTTATTTTTATAAGTGTATTGACAACTAAATTTTCATAAGCATAGTATAAACTACAATACATACCTTCTGCTAGTTTCCACAATGCTCCTTTAAACTCGTTATGCTGCAAATACTCATTCCATACATCCTGACGCGACTTGTTGGGTGGAAATAAAATTGCACTATAAACACTGTCATAGACTCCATTTACTAACAACCAAGGTAAGACAAAAGCTTTAGCGCACCCCCACCAATGTGAGACAAATTCTTCTGCCACAGGTTCAATATCAGTACCTTTTACAAGAGTGATGATTTTCTGTACCCAATCACTATCGTGAAAATCCTCAAAACTTGATATATCAGTTTCATAGAAGATCGTTTTCATTGTTTCCTTTAAAGTTGTATGATGGGTTATTTGGGCCATCATTTAATTGATACTTTTATCAATTTTTTAGTATTTGTATAAATATTTTCCTTCTAGCTATCTTTTTGTCGGGTTTCACATGAGAACTCGGCCTGCAACTTTTTCAGAGCAAAAAATAATTTTAGTTAGGTTTTATAAAATTTTTTTTACCTTTTCAAGAAAATTTTCTGAGAAAATATTTTTCTTTCTTGCACTTTTTAATAATTCAAAAAGTTCATCCTCAGTTACGTCAAGAGGTCTGGGAATCAATCTATTACCACGCCACCAAGAGAATCTGATCTCTTCATGTCCACGTGCCTTAATAAAAAGCCTTTCAATTCTTGCTTCTGAATCCTTCCAATCATAGGATACACTTGCCAATTCTCTTGCATATTTTGTATCACGCATAATAATAACTCCTTTTAATCGTATTTTTTATATAAATCACGGAAAGGTGCGGTAGAACCGGCACCCTACAGTTTTGAATAATCCACACTCCACCCAACCCAAAAATTTTGAGAGTATAACAACCGAAAAATAACATTGTAACCGACGCAATCTCTTCCTCGTATGTACTGTTGAATCCCGTAATTAATAAAATGGTAAATCAGCTAAAGGTTTTCATGGACTCCCGTGTCCGACAAAATTGTCCTGAAAAACAGTCCTTAATGCTGATAGAGAATAATACGAATTCCCTGATATTAGCGCAAGGGATTTTTACACCCGGAGGCCGGAACCTCCGGGTGATTTATAACAATATTTATGTTTTGGTAAATATCAAATCAGGTTTGTTTTATTATTTGTTTTCCACCCTGTACTCTATCCAGTAAAGCCCTTCCTGGTCCAGGGCGGGTTTAAAAGGCGCCAGTTCCGTGACTGTTCTTCCTGCCGGCAGTACAACATCATGGTAGACCTTTTTTTCAAGCTCCCGGCCATTGAATTTGTTACGGATAATGACAGCCACATTGACATTTTTTTGCTCGCCCAGGTTAAGCACCATTGGGGTGATCATATCGTCCGGCCCATAAACCACATCAACATTATTGCTGCCGGCAAGAACCTTGTTAAAAACGGTTTTGTGAATATGAAAAGCCAGTTTGGCGTGGTCTTCAAAGTCGATCAGTGGTTTCCTGTAGGTTACGGAATTGGCCCCACCGTGGAGGCAGCACCATGAAAAACCGTCATAATCAAGTTTTCTCATTTTTTTAATCGCCTCATAGGCCGAAAAGGCCTGCCAGGCCTGGCTCACCCGCCATTCGTCAAATGACAGCTTTTTACCGATGCTTCCCTCGTCATAAGGCCATTCATAAGACGGTAAATGATACCAGGGTTTTCCTTTGCATAGGTCCCAGTTGGGCTGACCGATGGATTCCTGGTGTTCAAAATTAAAAAAGGCCCTTTCCTTACTGTCCAGAAAATCCTGGCGATAGGCCCCCGGCCAGGTGCGCAACTGGCTCCAATCATTGCCATAGCCTGTGGGCGCGTCCTGATTGCCCCGGGTTACCATGGGGGCTGTCCATGCTTTCGAGGACTTGAGGCTATCGCCGTAAAAATCTTTTGATGTGCCATAGCCGGTAAGGGCGTCCTGGTTGCCCTGGTCGGCAACGGCGGTTTTTGGCAGTGAGATTTTGCCCCCGCGCTGATCTATGGTCCCCTCATCATTACCGTAATGCAGATGACCGATATGAGATGTGAGCGAAATCAGCCGGCTGGGGTCGTAGGGATAAACTGCCTGGTAGGCCGCTTCACAAAACAGATCGCTTTCGTAGGTTTCGTGTTTTTTAAAGGTATTGGGATGGTTTGAAACCTCCCACATTACAATACTCGGGTGGTTTTGGACCTGTTTCATATATTTGTTATACCCGTCAAAATCGGCCCTTCCCCAGTCACCTTCCCGCAGCCACGCCGGAGGACTCCATATCAGCATAATGCCCATCTGGTCAGCCAGTTCGCAGTAGCGTTCGTCATTCACGCCGACCGCTTTTTCTTTCCATCCGTGAGCATGCATTCTGAGCAGGTTGCTGTTCATCTTTTGCGTCATGAGCATCTCTTTGGCGACCCAGTAATCCGGAGGGCAGCGCAGCCATGTAGCCAGGTTTTCTATCGGGCCTCGGAACCCGAATATCTGCACGCCGTTCAGCATGGCGGGTTTTCCGTTAAGACGAAAGGTGCCGCCTTCCTGGGAAACGGTGCGGATGCCGGTGGTAAATACATAATCATCAACCACAATGCCGTCTTTTTCCAGTTCGACTATCACTTTATAAAGCGTGGGTGATTCAGGCGACCACAGTTTCGGATTTTCCATCTCAAAGTCAGTCGTAAATTCCTTAATTCCGGGTCCGATCAACACATCCGGCACCTCTGCCGCCGGCGTTGTCCCGGTTTGGGTATTCTCGTCCCAGATAACTGTTTTAATTTTGATTTTCCCTTTGAACCCAAGCGTTCCCCTGTGTTCAAGATCAATTTTTGCGTGGACCAGAGCTTTGTCATCTTTTATGGATTTTGTATAAAAAAATACGTTATTTACAAAGGTCTCTCCGACCAGGTCGAGGAATGCCCGCCCTGCAAACCATCCGTAATTATGATCGAGGTAGGTCTGTCCAAGGGGCACGCCTAGTTTTGGCGTCAGATAAAAGGCATTCACTTTGATGGCGATCAGGTTTTCCGAATAGGGGAGCAGGTAATCCGTGACGTCCAATCGGATGGGATAGCGGTCCTTGACAAGTGCGGCCATTTTACCGTTTATCCATATTTCCCCGCCCGGATCAAGCGTTTCGATATTTAAATAAGCCCGCTGCAGATTTTCAATTTTAACGGTTTTTCTGAGAAACAGATCTTGTCCTTCATATCTTTCCGATCCCACCACATGCGGAAGGTCGGTTATCTGCCAGCAGGTGTCATCATAGCTGTTGTCCTGCCAGCCGTCAATGCAGGGTTCCCTGTCAAACCGCTCATCAATAAAGGTTTTGGGATAATAGGGTTGTGACACATCCGTGGTTTTGTGATAGCCAACGCCGTACAGTTCATCCGTTTCAATCCCTCCCGAGGTTTTAACCATAAAAGCATCGATTTGACCGGTGATTTCGTTCGCAGCAACATAATCGCCAACCTGTTCTCCGTTGATAAACACATTATAATGCGGTCTGCCGTCGTCACCGTCCAGGTCCGCCTCGATTTTGATATCGTACCAGGCACCAGTGCGGCAGCGGGTCGCCTGCATTTTTTCGCCCAGGGAATAGTAGGAGCAGGTATTTTTAATCATTTCAATTTTTGCGAATATTTTATCTGTTCTGCCATCAAGCAACAGGAATTCAGCGTTTGAATTGTCATCCAGCAAACGGGCCTTCCATTGGAGGGAAAAACGCCATGTTTGTGCCGGGAAATTCCACTTCCATGCGGCATTGTTTTGAAAATTCAGCACGCCCTCTTTTAACAGAATATCTTTTGCACCGTTGAATTTTAAAAGTTTTTGGATGCTTTCTTGACATTTTCCTTTTTTGGAACTCAGCCATTTCCATTGACCAAGATTTACTCTTTTTCTGATGGAAGGAAGAGGCTGGGGTTTTATACTGTTAAAAAAATCGAGGGCCTCTTTGTTGCTAACCACTTTAGTATCAAGGTCTTTATCTCCATAATATGTTGAAACCTGGTCGGCATAAAATTTCAGGAATTCAATACGCTGGTCCGTATTTAAAGTTGACGTTTCTCCTTTAAAATCAGTTTCACCGTTGGCTTGCGGGTTTTTTGAAAAATACCTTACTTCGTAACCAGCCGGCAACTGCTGCGCATACAATGGCGTTCCGACATAGCTTGCCTGCAGCGCTAAAAGACAGACACCTATTTTCATTATTTTCATATTCATTCCTGTTTAATAAAGTTGCAGATCAAATGTATTTATGTTACTCGGTATTTTTTATATCGGTTATAGATGGTGCGGCAGGAGCGGCACCTTGCTAATATCAATTATCCATGCTCTTTACCCACCCAAAAATTTTGACGTGAAATAACCGGATTGTGATTTTGTGACCGGCTCAATTTCTTCCTTGTGTGTACTGTTAAATCACATTTTATATGTGAAAAATCAGGAACACCCCTGCCCGGTCAAATCATGATGAAAAACAATCCTTAAAATAATAAATCAATAATACGAATTCTGAAATATTAGCGCAAGGTATTTTTAAAATAATATGTTATCCCTTGTTTGTGTCCCGGGTTGGATTTTTGGTATGGGTGAATTTATAATGAATGACACTCTGGGGACAGCCGTCGATACAGGAACCGCACAATATACATTCCGCGTTTTCCATGTGACTTGACTGGACCATCTTGTTTACCGGCAGACTCATCGGACAATGATTGGTGCATGTCTGGCATTGTGTGCATTGGTCCTTGTCCGCAACGAGCTGCAGGGCCGGCCATTTAAACAGGTTTCGGATTTTTCTGCCGATGATCATAAAGGGAGCCATCCAGCAAATGTGGTGGCAAAATGATCGTTTGCCGATTATAAAGGCCGGAAGTACGATGAGCAGCAGGACAAAAACATAGGTAATACTCGAATAAATATTATTAATGGAAAAACCATAGGTTGTTTGATATAGGAAATTAACTTTGTCATACCCATGGTTTCGAACCGCCATGACAATAATTGCCGAAATCCATGGAAGCCATATCACCCATTTTATCCAGTTGTCTTTGATTACCCTTTTTTCACGTACATTGGTGATTACCTCCTGACAGCCTGCTGCCGGGCATACCCAGCCGCAAAAAGCGCGTCCCAATATTAATGATGATAAAAATAAAAGGGAAAATAAAATAAAACTTCCGTTGATGATGCCTTCACTGGTTGCCTGGACAATGAGGTAGGGTGACAGATAGTAAAATGTAACCGGAAATAAAAAAAAGGAAAAGAGTAAAATTCCAAGTCTGACTTTTTGTCTTTTTTTCAAGAGATGCTCCAATTTTTGATGTTGATACAACTCTCATTCTGACAAATAAATGATACAAATTTCGTGTCCCTGGTGCAAGGGCTTTTTAAATAATATACCATCCTTGCGGCAAGAGTGTTCTGGTTTCTCCCTTTATTTTTATAATAAGGAATTTTATGACCGTCCTGTTTATAAATCAATTGTTTTCCAGTGCGATACATATTCATAAACTTCTGCTTTATCCTTACTTGTCGTCCACACACCCGGATGCGGGATAAATGCTAAATAAAGATTCCCTGAACAAAAGGATGCCGGTTTTTCAAAGAATTTTAGTAACTCTTTATTACTGTTGTTTTTTGCATGGCTCATAACAAAAAGTTTGTTTTGAGCAGAACCGAGCGTGAGTTTGTTAAAATCTGTAAGTAATGTTCTGGTATCTCTGCTTGCGATTAATTCCGATTCAATTTGCCAGATCACTCTTTTTACAGTTTGTAGTTCTTTTCCTTTTCCAGGTGATGGAAGCTTTTCAGTGGTGCAGATCAAAATGTCGTGAAGGTATTCCGTTAAACCGAACTGTTCTTTATTTTCTTCATAACCTTTGTAAAACATAAGGGCGTCTTTATCCACAGCCTCTTTTAAATTGTTTGCCAGCGATTCAACCCACATTTTGGCTCTCTTTTTATTTCTGTCCATTTCTGAACCTTGTGAATTATCTTTACTGGCTTTCTCTTTCAGTCCCTCTATTGTTTGAGTGATGATATTTTTAATATCCATCAGGTTTACCCCTTTCAATGTGCAAGCCCGGATTGAACAGCATGTATTAAATCTGCTCAATCCGGTGTCGCTGTTAATTGTTGTTGTTTTATTTAAGTAGTAATAATTTTTTTGTGTTGACAAACGAACCTGCCGAGAGCCGGCAATAGTATATACCGCTCGACAAATCGCTGCCGTCAAAATTAACCCTGTGATGCCCTTTTGCTCTTTTTTCATTTAAAAGCGTCTTTATTTTTCTGCCAAGATTGTCATAAATGGCCAAGGTAACAAATTCATTTTCAGACAGGTAAAATTTTATTGTTGTTGCCGGATTAAAGGGATTGGGATAATTTTGCAAAAGTTCGATACCCTGCGGCAATGAATGGTTTTTATCTATACCTGTATCTTCGTTGCCAAATATAACGACTTTGGATCGTGTCGGCACATAAAGCTCATGATTTGCAACAGCAGTTTGATAATGATAATTATTTGAATTATCGTAAAACATCTGTGTTCCGGTTTCCAGGTCAAAAGCATACAAATCCCCTTCAACTGAAACGATATAAACAACACCATTGGCAATTGTTGGCGTATAAAGCCAGTTACCGGAAAAGGTATGGTCCCATAAAAGCTCTCCGTTTTCTTTATTTAACGTAACGAGCTTTACCTGCGAGTTTGCAGTGTCTTCCATGGTAATGCATAATTTAGTTTCTGCAACAGCAAATGCATTTTGTCCTCCGCAAATAATTGTATGCCCTGGATTATGAAAGAACCATTTTATATTCTTGCTCTCTTTTACGTGGGCATATATTGTATCACTTGAGAATGTATAAAAACATTGCTCATCCAGCGTTAATCCACTCCCGGAATTTTGGGTATTTGGTTTCCACCATTCCAGTTCTCCGGTCATTTTATCAAATAGTTGTATTTTACCTTTTCCAATAATATAGGCATATAAATCATCTACAGTCGGGGTACCCTGAATTTTGAGATATTTGGACCAGATTGTTGCCCCGTCTTTTATGGATAAACAATACAGACTGTCTCCTAAAATGTATAAATACTCATTATCGAGTATTGGGCTTTTTGTATAAAGTGTGCCCATGGGTTTACTCCATTTTAGCTCGCCTGTCGATTTGTTTAATGCATAAAGCCCCAAACCTTGCTGGCCTCCGGCAAAAATCATGGAATCGTTTTGAGCGCAGGCAAAATTCATACTTGCTCTTGACTCAGGAACCTCAAACGTCCACAATGTGTCACCGCTGGAAATATCCGCTGCCTCCAGAACATTTGGATATCTGCCGACTCCCAAGGCAAGCAGATTTTCATAGACTGTTATGTAATTGAGAACGATATAATCCCCTTCCGACTTGACGGCAATTTCCTTTTTCTGTTCAAGCGGCGGATAAAGTGTGGTTTCTTTAGACGCCCAGGATGTCCGTTCTTTGTTTGCATTTACCATTGGCCAGTTTTGTGCGTAGATTAAACTGTCTGTAAAAAGCAGCAACAGTACAAGGACCCCTGCCAGACCAAAACTCTTTCTTATATTCATAATTCCTCACTTTCTTTCAGCCGGTTCAGCCGAATTAATGATTATATCAATAAAAACTAAGAAATTGTATTGATTCTTTTACAATAGTCCTGATACCAATCCGAATAGGGATCATCTGTCGCCGGAAAATTTATATCGACATTTGTGCTCTTTTCATCAAATTCCCAGATTCGTACAATCTTTCCTCTTTCTTTTTGTTCCTGGCCCCATGATGCAAATCTGGACCTTGCAGCATAAAAAATATTATTATCTAATTTGTTACTTTCTCCCTTTTTAAGTTCTACAAAGAGTGATTTGTTTACGGAAGAGTTTTGATAGATTGAACGCGTTTCCGCATTGCCTGAAAGAACGACAAGCACCCGGTCTAAAAGATGTTCGATTGTTGTCTCATTTTTTTTAAATTTGTGGGCCGGGTAAAGTTTGTTTTTGAATATTTCTTTAATCAAATTTTCAAATTTGATAATTACCCCATTTTGTATTAACAGATTACTTTTGACATCAAGTCCAATTGTTATCGGAACGTGATTTGTATGTTCATTCGACCATTGAGCAATAATTTCAAGCCATGCGCTAAATTCTGTCGTTCGTGGATTTTCACCATTATTATCAACTTGATCTCCAATTTTGCTGTGTCCTATTTCAAACTGTTCTCCTTTTGCATGAACATCAAGCTCTAAAAATCGTATACCGGAATCCAACTGTTTTCTTATAGGTCCCCTTAATCCACCTTTGTCTCCGGAATAGGAATTATGAGTTGCCTTGAAATGAGCATTTTTGTATAACGTTGAGAAATTTGCGTTTGCCATGGTCCTGTTTCCTTACTTTGTTAGTCCCTTAAAAATTAGGTATAACATTCAAAGCTGTTGCAAGGTTGCGGATCATAGAATTGTGGAATAGACTGGAGTATAGCTCTGAAAATTAATTTCTTTACCGAGCCGGGGTTGAATAGAATAGAATAGAATATTCGTTACCTGTCCATAATATAATAATAACTATATTATTTACTTCTCTATTTTGTTTTTTTGTATTTTTAACAGGTTTACCGGACCCTGACCAGGGGCCCGGTATTCAAACTATTTATTTCAGCATTAACGCTTTTGTTACACATTTTGCGGATTCGGTTTCAATGACCATATAATAGGTACCGGAAGCATATTGAGACCCGTCCCAGGATATAGTGTGTTCACCGGCATTTAATCGTCCCAGTTTTTGTTGATATACCACCTTGCCCATAACATTTACAACTTTAAAGGATACGTTTTGTAATTTATCCAGATTAAACACGACGTTTGTTGCCGGATTAAACGGATTTGGAAACGTGCGGACCATAAAATAGTTTTCCGGCATGGCTGCTTTTTCAGGAACATCACTGATGATTATGTCCTTTGAGATAGAAACAGTTGTCGTTAGTGATGTGGAAAAATCGTTATCGCCTGAAACTGTCAGGGTCAGGGTATCAAGGGTGTCTGTTGTTACGTTTTCCGGTCTGTAGAGAAGTACTTCCAGAATGGTTGATTCAAAGGGACCTAATACCGGGGTGCTGCCTTCTGCTGTGCAGGAACCCAGTTCTGAAGAAACAGAATAGCTAAAACTCTGTTCTTTCGTTCCGGTATTTTGAAGGTTATATATCACTGTGTCTGCTGTTAATGTAGCATGTTTTTGTCCCAAGCACAACAGCTCTGCATCGACCTGTTCATCATTAGCGGCTTGCGGCACTACAGGCTGTTCGGAAATGCTGCCGATGCCGGCGGCAGGGGGGACGATGTAGTCGCTGTACAGAAATATGGAATCACTGGTTGTGGAGATGGAATTTTCAGTGGTGAGTCCGGAAAAATCAATGGTTCCTCCCGGCGGGGTTTCCAGTGTTATGCCGTTTTCCGCCATTAACACATTGCTGCCGGTGGCAGCTTCGAATTTAATTACATTGGCCCGGGCCAAAATATAGTCGCCATAGGTGTTTGTGATAGCCCCGGCAAAAATAATGGTGTCACCCGTCATTTTATAATAAGTATAGTCGTCCAGATTTACAAATTCGGTTTGATTGGCTGGATTTTTAACAGCCGGAATTCCTGTTCCGGTGGCAGACTCTCCGGCGATAACAAGTTTACCTCGAACGTTGATACGAATAATACCGCCGAATACCGCTCCCATCCCTCCGAAAAGATAACTGCCCGGAAAACAGTTGACATTTTTTGCTGTAATATGTGCTTTACCGCCTCTGCTATTTGATCCACCGTTACCCAGGCGGATCATTCCCCAATTATTTATATCACCGGATTCATACTCTTCGCCGCCTGCGTACAGGTTAATGTGTCCGGCTTCTTTGGTGTCTGTAGCATTGCCGGATACCATCTCTCCTTTATTATCAATACCTTTAAGTCCAAAAATTTCAAGAGATCCTCCGGTTATCTTTCCGGCTTCCAAATTGGTTGCTTTTCCGGACGAGAATATTTTAACAGTGTCATTGCTTTTAATCGTTCCTCTGTTATCAAAGTTCTTATATCCGGTTATCGTGAGATAAATATCGTCACCTTCAATGGTCCCGTTATTTGTAAAATAGTTACCGGCATTGATACTAGCTATTGATTGAAACGAGGTTTTTTCAATTTTTATGGTTCCATTATTTGTAATATTCTTTGCATCAATTCTATCTCCCTCTGTATTGATAGCAACGGTTTTACCTTCCGGAATAAGCACATAATCGCTGTAAGTCGGACAATGTCCTTCGCTCCAGTTGCCGGGTTCATACCAGTTAGCGTTTACCGCTCCTGTAAATGTGTTTGTTCCGGGATCTTGTGCTGATGCAGAAATGGTTAAAATGATGATACAAAACGAGATGAGGTTCCATACGAGACCAGTTTTTTTCGAAATCATTCTACGCTCCCTTTTCTTAGTTATTATCCGGATTCCCGATTTTCACATATTTTTATAGCGCCAAAACAAGTAAAATGCTTACGACTTTTTTTAAAAAGTTTAAAATAATCCCCTGGATAATCATAATGAAATTGTTTTTAAACAATTTTCTGTTTTAATGGGGCCGGCTTTATCCAATGCTGCGCAGCCAGGTCAATGCATCTTTAACGCTTTTAAATTCTCCTGTTATCTTGCCTCTATTGGTTTCAACGCTGGATGCAAATTTTATATTTTCGTGGTATTTGCGTTGTTTGGTGTATACATGGGCGATATGCATGACTGGTTTTATTGTTGAGATGTGTTCAGCTAATGAAAATGCGTCCAAAGTGGAAAGTTTTGCTTCGTTCAGTTTCGAAAAATCAACAAGCAATTTTGTGGATTTTTTTTCTGCGCATAATTCGAGTGCTTCTTTTAACGCCGAATAGTGATTGTCTTTAGTCACTGTCCCGGAATAGGTAACGTGGACTATACCATCATTTTCTAAAAATACGATTTTAAAAGGCATGCGCCGTCTCCTGTAACCCAGGTTATACTCTCTGGTTTGTACGCACCAGGTTCGGATAAATTGTCGGTTTCTATTCTAAATTAGTATTAAATTGTTTTTATTCCACAATTTATACATTTTTGTATATTTTACAAGGGAAAATAATTATATTTTTCCAGAGATATTTACTGAACAGGGGCAAACCATAATGATTTTTAGTGTAACCTGTTTTGGCGGGTGAACTTACTGGATCAAATCGTATATTTGCCGGGTCCCACAATTTAATCCGGCAAGTAACGCCTGCTGTTACGACTGGTTGTGCTCCCTGATTTTTTCTATATTTTTAATAAACATATCAGCCGGGTATTCCCCGGGATTTTTTAAATGTACGGCATCGGTAAATGCCTCTATTTCATCATCACTGGTGAGATGTGACGGATTGACACGAACGGAGCCGATCGGAAATGTGCCGATATGTTTGTGGATAAGCGGTGCGCCATGCAGTCCGGAGCGTACCACGATACCGAAATTATTTTAAAGGATATACCCGATATCCGAAGGTTCCATACCTTTAATGGTAAAGCAGAATACGGCCGTTTTCACTCGGCACTCTTTATCCGGGTAAAGGTCATATTAATGTTGGAAGCTGATTAAAGAGGGGATAGTTACTCCTGTTTTCCGCTCAGGGAAAGCAATCCTTGAGCGGGTAGAAAATAATAATTTACAAGATACTCGTGAAATTTTAAAGATAATATTTTAAACCTATATTAAAATCCCAGCGATTCATACTTTCATCTTCTTCAAGATCGACGGTTTGATTGTTAATTTTGTATTTGCCGATTTTTCCAATCAGGTATGAAAAATCTATACCAATTGCAAAATCTTTAGCTATAAAAAAATCTAATCCGATTGCCCCACTAAAACCGATAGTATTTCCCTTTATTGTAACCGGTTCCGTTATAATCGTGCCGTCATTAACATAGGATATACGGCCAATAGCTATATTGGAAATAAGCAGTAATTTTTGCGGAATTAACGCTTTTCTTTCAAAAAAAGCTGGACCAATAAAAGATACTGTTATGTTGTCTTCAATCCTACCGGGACCTAACTCTCTGCCTGTGGTAATATCCACCGCATAAATTCCGTCAATAAAACCGGATGTTGAAAAATTTGAGTATACAAGTCCAACTCCATAATAGTAAGAAACAAAACAACAGACATCCATACTAAAATTGCTGCCTGATTTTAATTCATTTACATAATCCTTGAAAATGGGATCAATATTGTCTTCCGGTTTTATTCTGAGCGAGCTATATCCATATTCTGCATTAAACCTGAATTTATGAGAAAAAGATTTTTTACTTCTACTTTTACTACTTTTACTTCTTTGGGTCGGTCTCCTGGCCTGTTGCGCCGACTCGTAATTTTCACCAATTCGTTTACCCTGATTGATAATATATTTACCATTGTTACCAACCAGTGTTTCAATTTCATCAAATGAGTAAAACTTTTGCGGAGGATTATAAAACAGACTTTCCTTTTTTGGATCGAATATCACTCCGTTTTCATCAACTTTAATAATTTTTCCGGTTATTACTTTGGTTTTATTTTCTTTTAATATTAAAGCCGGTTTTTTCCCTTTCCATTTTTCAATATCGTTATTTGTGTCGATATCCTGTTGAGCATTTGCCGGACCGGAAAGTAAAAATAGAATAAAAATTAATAATGTGATGCTGCCGGATTTCCATGTCTGTTTCATCGTCTTAAATCTCCCTGTGAATTCAATTATTTGTTTAGCATAGCACTCAATTATTATAAAACCAATATTGTTAATTTTTACCGGCAAATTCTATATTTCCATATGGGAACATATCTGTTTTTTACAAGGAATAAAATTATCCTGCTGCAAAACAGAACTGGTAACCGGGATACTTAACGCATCCAGCCTAATCATTTACAAGTGAGACCACAGGAATATAATTTGATAACCGGCGAAATCTCTTCCTCGTGTGTGTTGTTAAAACCCGTTTTTTAAGATGAAATTATAAATCAGTAAGAGGCAATCCAGGAACACCCATATCATCCTGAATAACGGTCCCTTTTGCTGACAAATGAATTATACAAATTATAAAAAATCCAGGCAAGCTGTTTTTGAAAAATGTTGAAAAAAGGGCAAAGGGGAGAAATTATTTTTTCGTAAATTTTATAGAGCGTAAATATCCTGCTCGACCACGTCTTGGAAAACACTCTCAAGGTGAGCAATATGGAGCAGGTACTCCTTGTCATTTATAACCGGAGAACGGAATCCCCGGATGAGCAAAATTGCTTTATATTGTGTTTTGTTTTTTATTTGCTGCTTACAGCAAGGCCAATACCTGCTCCAATAAAAGTGCCGCCAATAACTCTTTTTATATATTTTCCAACAGTGGCCTGGGAAAACAGCGAAACTATCTTTTGGCCGGCCATTGCATAAATCATAAAACAGCTAAACGCTATAAAAGCGCCAATGCTCAAAAGCGTGCAGGATTGAGTTAAAAAGCCGGCATCAGGATCAATAAATTGAGGAAAAACGGCTGTAAAAAATACAATTGCTTTGGGGTTCCCCGCCGTAACAAATGCAGCCTGCAGATACATCCTTTTTAAAGAGTTACCTTTTGTGGAATCTCCGGCTTTAATCGGCGATAACGACATTTTTGGTGATCGTAATATGACGATTCCCATATAGATAAGATATGCCGCTCCTGCCAATTTAATTAATTGAAATATTGTTTCAGAAGCAATTAAAATGGCGCCTAACCCTGCAATGGAAACAGACGCTTGAATGAGGGTTACTGTAATATTCCCCATAGCAGAGGCGATGGTTCGTCTCGCTCCGTAATGCATACCATGGGTTAAGGCTAATAACATACTTGGCCCCGGTATTATTGAGGCAACAAAAACAGTTGTTGAAAACAGCAGTATGAACTTGAAAGACATATTGTAAAACCTTTTATCTATTGATGCTTTTTTTTCTTTTTGTGTGAATATTTTCTCATGTTTTTTATCGGGCGCCGCAGGGGAACACTGCATACTACTAATTACGCACTTGGCAAGGAGTCTCTGTGTGCGGAACAAGTTTATTTCAAAATGCAAAAGAATCTGCCAGGTTTAATTCTCCGACAATATAACCATTGTTATGATTTCCTGATTTGTCTACAACTATATTATTATCAACTATTTCATCAAAACGCCAATAAGCAACGAGTCCGTCTTCATTTCCTTCAAGCGGACAAGCCATGTTTTCTTGTATTTCACTTTGAGAACGTGATACGTTCCAAATCCGAACTTCATCAATATAACCTTTGTAGAATAAACGATAATTATCACTTAGATAGGCACCTATTAACAAATCTCCTGTGTTTGTTTGTAATAAACCTGTTGAATAAAGAGTTTGATAAAGTTCCCCGTTAATAAATATATCAACGTTTGATTCCATACTGTTATATGAATACGCAATGTGAGTCCATTCATTTTCGGGTATTGTTGTGTTTAATACGATCCGTCCCCAATAATCATTCATGTCATTATAATCAACTGTTAGACCATCAAATCTAAATGCCGGCCTTAAGCCGTTTATCAGTTCCATTGTATATTGGTGACCTGTTTTATTTATTATATAGTTATAATATTGATTAATCGGTTTTACCCAGGCTTCCAATGTGAGTTGATCTGTCATATTATTAAGCAAAGGTGAGTTATTAACCTTGATATAATTTTCACCATTCGTAAAATAAACGGCTTTACCCGCATTATTACCCCACTGAATGTTAATATTAATAGAGCCTGTGGCCGGTCGAAGGGTTAAATCTACTTGTGTCGTTTGATTCGCTTGTATTTCGACTTCTGTTTGCCCGCTATATAATACGGCGTTGTTATTATCCACACCATCAACGTTTAATTGCCATGTACCCAATGGAATGCTTGAAATAAACACCATGCTTGTGTTTTCATTGGTAACGGCAACAGTATCATTAATTGTCGCAAAACCGGTCCTTGACAGGGCCAAAATAATTTTACAAACACCATCGGCACTATTATTTTTTTTAAATGAAAATGTTATACTTCCAGTGCCTGCATTATCAGAATTAATAGCCGTTACTGATTCCCGCTCACAATAACAAAAACTAAATAAAATGAAACATGCTATAATAGAAATAATAGTTTTCATTTCAACACCTCTAATGTATGCCTGTTATAAACCGGGCTTTTGCCCCATTGTTTAATTAATACTTTACCGGCCCCTGAAAATTTATCCCAGGGCGTTAAATAAAGCAGGGCATGTTCTTTGATTCGTTCTCAGATAACGGGTCTGTATTAATATTTACATGATTAAAGCTTTTGTTATCGGGGTAAAAACCTGATTCATTTCGCCTGGGAAATTTTTACCAAAGCGATCAGAATCATTCAATCTTTATAATGATTTCATTACGGTTTTGACAATTTTTTGCTGTTTCTTATTTTAAATTTCGTTCTTTTAAAAGATTTTCTAATTCTTTATTATCATCTTTTGAATTATTAATCAATTTGTATGCTATAAATAAAGGGATTAGTGTAAAAAATCCTAAACTGTTTTTTAAAATGCTGTAAAATATTATTCCTATCAGAAATCCAACCAGTACGGCATTTGTTATGGAAGTTGATTTCATTTTTTTTTGCTTTTTGCAACAATTCTTCGTCCGTTAATTCTGCTAATTCTTTTTCCGTCATTTTTTCCCTTTGTTCATTAAATTTTGGATGGCTGGTGTTGATTCAGCAAGTCTATGTGGGCAAACACTATTGTTCTTATTCTGCCAATTTAACGTTTTCAACATTATTCATCAATATAAATTCTGAAAATTCTACAGTATGTTTTGCCGGTTCGGAGAATTTTTTCCAACTCGGGCAAAAGATACTATTTTACCAATACCATTTTTTTCATTTCATTAAAGGAATCGAATCGTAATCGATAGAAATAGGTACCTGATGGTAAATTATCGTTTCTCCAAAGGGCTAAATGTGTTCCTTGCTGATAATATCCCTCTGCAATGACATCAACAATTTCACCCCGGCTGTTAAAAATTTCCAACCGTGTCCTGCCGCTCCTGGGAAGGGTAAACGTAATGGACGTTGAACCGTTAAACGGATTCGGATAGTTTTGTTGGAGAATAAAACTTGACGGTTTGCTCGTTGTATTATCCACAATAATGGAGGGTTTGTAATCATAAGGCTCGTTGCAAAGATGATATTTATCTTCACCCGGCTTTGTTAAATAATATGTTTGCAGGGCAGTGCGTTCAAAATTTGCTAGATCAGCAAGTGTTGCTTGTCCGTTTGCATTCCATTCGTATAAAGAAATTTCTTTTGGATTAAAGGTATCAATCATGTTACGTTCTTTGGCGATGTGAAAAAGACCAAAATTTCCCGGTTCATGTCCGCCAAGCCATTTTCCGATAATATCTACGTAAAAAGTATTTTTACCAAAGATAATAATATTGGTTAAAAAATCCTGGGCAGCGCCATTATGCGGACCCTGATAAAAACCGTTTCCATCCCGGCCATAGATACCTTCAATAACATTTAGTCCCGGTTTTAAAACAGAATTATTATCGATGCAGCGCGCGGCCCATGTCTCCATTCCCTGACCGCCGTTAACGTCCAATCCTTCTACGTCCCATCGTGGAATTCCCGCATCTCTGTGACGATTATAATTTTCAGCAATCACGTCAAAAGCATTGGGCTGTATATCTGCGGGATCCATGCCCATTGATGCGCCCCAGGCCGCACAATGACAAACATAAGGGGCCGGAATGCTTCCCTGAAGATTTTTGGCGCTCAATGTCAATCCCATTCCATGTGCTTTAAATTTCGCAATGTTTAACAACCAGCTATTGGGGGTGTTGATCGGCCATAAATAGGGGATACGTTTAAACCACACGCCTTTGGGGACATCCACCCATTGCAGTTGCGGATTTTGAGCGTTTAACTGGATATCCACACCGGTACGTTCTCCCATAGCGCTGTAACCGGCCCTGTCATAATTTTCAGAGCCATTCGCATCGCGAATATAAAATTGTTCGGCATTGATGCCAAGCGCTTTCATACTTTCGATGACACCTTCCACAAAATTTACATCCGTTACAGCCCCCATCACCTGTTTAAAATCAGCATCCTGCGGCGTATCCCACGCCCATGATGTTAGGTTTGGTTTAATGGGGAACATATAGTCCAATGGAACGCCGGTTTGGTCGTCATCTGTTAACTGAAATACAGATTGTCCGAACGCAAGACCAGCCTGTTTTACCGCCTCGGAATTTGTCTTTACATCAACATTCGTCTTCATGATAAAAACAGCATCGGGATTTTGTTCAATAAAGGGATGAACTGTGAAGTAATTTGCCGTTCTTTTAAAAGGATAGCTAAAAGCGCTTAACGGATTGGCGGCAACTGCACCGGTGGCTGCTCCCGCAATTTTTAAAAAATCTCTTCTCGTTAACATAAAAAGTCCTGTTAAGGTTTAGTATCGTTTTTTGATGGTCCTGAGAAACATTCAAATCGAATAGAATATTACAACAACCGTTCCACAAAAGAACCGGGAGAACAAGTTTGAAAAATCCCGTTATTGGTTGATTTTACGGATTTGCTATGAATATTTTTCACACCGGGAAAATTATGCGTATTTTATATAATTGATATTTACCGGGGTAAATATCCTGACTTATTGTGCGCTTGAGAAAAATTCTCAAGGCGTAATTAAGGTCTACGACTTGTAAATTACCACCTTTTTGACAAAACCTATTGTAAAATTTTCCTTATTTAATTAACAGGACTTTTTGAATTTTATAAATATCACCAGCTTGCATACAGATAAGAAAAGTCCCTGTGGGTACGTTGTCTCCTGAATTGTTTGTGGCGTTCCAGTAGACATGATAGCTTCCTGCAACCTGTCTGCCTGAATGTAATGTTTTAATTTGCCGGCCCAGTATGTTGAAAACTGTGATTTCTACATCTGCCTCTTTTGCGAGATGATAGGCAATGTGCGTTTGGGGATTGAAAGGATTGGGATAGGCCTTTTCCATGTCTGTCATTTTCGGAAGCGTATCCACCGTGATGTTAAGAGAAGAGTACACGCTGACCTTGCCGTTTGTGTTCACATCTGAAAGTCGGTAAGCGTAGGTTGCATCATGTTTAATTTTCGAATCGGTGAATGTATATTCTGTGGCAGAGGAGGTATTTCCCTGGCCTTTCAAAGCATCGTCTGTTTGGTAGCTGGCAATGGTTGTCCAGACAGTTTTATCCAAAGACCGTTCGAGGATGAATCCCAGATTATCTGTTTCAGATTCGGTTGTCCAGTTGATAATGACAGATTGCCCTTCGCATCTTGCAGAGAAGGATGAGATGTCCACTGGCAGGGAGGTGTCGGAAATACCAGAGTATGTGCCGCTTGAGGTGATGCTGGATTGTGCCCAGGGAGCACTGTTGTCAAATCGATTTATTTTGGTGCTGTTAAGGCCGGAAGTTCTCCATGCCAGCCCCATAAAGCCGGATGGATTGGAGATTGTGCTGATTTTAACTGTCGCAATAAAACTTCCATTTCCGGACGCTGACATTTGGGCAACCATTGCATCGAATTCACTTTGATTGCCGGGGGCAGGTGCATTGATATTAACAACAATGATGTTAGGTGAAATAACTGTGGCGCTGCTTCCATAAAAGAGAGAAAGGTCTGCCTCGACAGTAGCCGCAGCGCTTGTAAAGTTTTCGTTGTTAAATGTAAAGGCAAAATCACTCTGTCCGAGATAGATTGCTTCAGCGCCGGTTTGCTGCATATAAATGTCAAAGGTGAAATCTGTGCCGTTGACTGTTTGGTTTTGTACCGATGCAGTGAATTCATATTGCGCAAAAAGTGCGGTTATGTTTACCAGCATTGCTATGAGTATCATCTTTATTTTCATGAGAGGTTCCTCTTGTCTTTCAATTCAAATTCAATTTATTACGGCAATTTGGTTGATTTATTTCTGTTGTTCCAGGTGACTGCCCTGTCGTCTGCATCGACTGAACCGGTGAGTTTACAGTCACTGTTTTCGTAGCCGGATTTATTTCTGTCGTTCCATGTGGCTGCCCTATCATCGGCGTCTACTGTGCCGAGGGCATCGGTGTCTCCGGCGTACATGCCGTAAATTGTTTGAGGATCGGTATCCACTTCTATGGCATCGTTTTCCCAATATTTATTTTTGTTTATTGTAAAATCATAAAGAGTCGAACTGCCGGCAGTGAGGCTGTGAACAACAGCGCTCATAACGGCTATATGATTTCTGTGTTTAATAACAATAAAATAATCATCCGCATCCGTTTCCAGCTCTATGTAATCTGTTATACCGTCATCGGCAACAATGGAACCGCTTTTGTGCAGCAATGCGCTTTTGGAAACCACGGCTGCTCCATCCGACGTGGAGCGAAGCTGCACCAACACCCAATCTACAATTTCTGCGGGAATGGAACCAATGGTGCGGGCGTCTTCAGAATAGGGTGATGTTGTAGGGATGACCGCTGCTGTCTTTAAGTCAATATTCATTTCATTGTTGGTCGAATTGTACGGCCCTTCGAGAAAGACTTTGATTTGGGCGCGGACGTTTGAAGATGCTGCGCCTTCTGCTGTAATTGAAAAGAAATAGTCCCGTTCGTGAATGTCATCACTGTTGATATGAATTTCTGCAGAATGAGAAGTAGCGCTGGCAGATGCAAAATCAATCACAAATGTTGTGCTGGAACTGCCGGAAACGGTAGTTGCTGGTTGTGTGTCAACACTAAAGTTTGCAGCATCTGTACCTGTAATTGTAACAGCGTTTGAGCCCAGTGTGAGCGTGCCTGCACCCTGGTTTTGTATTGTAAACGTTCGAGATAGCGTAGCTCCTGTGCCGAAATCCGTATGGTCGGCTGTTGTTGGTGTGTTATCACCTGAAACAATATCTATACTGTTTCCCTGTACATTTATTTCCGGATAGGAACCGCTTGCAACTGTAAAAACTTTGGACATCCCATATTGGGCACCAGCGCCTTCCGCGTCGTAATAGTCGATAAAACTAATCACAAAAAGGTCTGAAGTCAGGCAGTTTACACTGGCATCCTCTGCTCTATCATTTAGAAGGACATCTGTGCTTACACTGAAATCATTACCAGACAAAACGCAATAAGCATAGGAATCTGGTGATCCTGCTCCTGCGCTCATGGCAACGATAACTTCAGACTCTGACAAAGCGGAAATTGTTAAATCACTATTTACATTTTGTAAAAAACTCGGTGCATTACCAGGGAATGAAACCGCAGTACCACTTACTGTTGCAAGTGATACCTGTGCAACATCGTTGGCATCTCCATCGTCTTCCCATGCAAGTGCCAATCTATCTTCACCTAAAGCTGTTATCGCTAAAGCGCCAACCGCGCTGCCTGTATTAAACGTATATGCACTGGCCCCGGGAGTAATTGTTGTGCCGCTTACTGTACCAATACGAATTTGGCCTCGATCACTATTATCGTCATCTTCGTAAGCAATGGCAAATTTTGTGTCACTAAGCCTGCAAATGGCTGTAAAAGCAGCATCTGTAGCATTAAATGTTGCAGCTCCGCCCCATGTAATTGTTGTTCCGCTAACTGTTCCGGTCATTGCTAATAATCTCGAATCTGTCGTTGTTTCATAACAAACAACAACCTGATCATTTGATAGTGCTGCAGCTCTAAAAGAAGCATTATACGAAACCTGATGATCAGTAAACTTTGTTATCGCTCCTTTTGTAATATCAGTACCGTCAATATCCAACACACAATATTGCATTGTGTCGGGAGTACTGGGCCAATATTCAAAAAATATAGCTGCTTTTGTTGAGGATAGAGCAACAATATCTTGAGCGGTTCCGTATCCTGATCCTAAAAAAGTTCTTGTACCCCATGCGATTTCTCTTGTACTCGAATTTACAGTACCGGCAATGGCATATAAATCTGAGGTACTGGACGAAGACTCTTTATATGTTACAAGGATTTTATTATCGCTCAAGCGAGCAGTCCTTAGTGTATGAGCTACTCCCTCTCTGAAATCCTGGTGGCTGCCTTTCGTTATTGTTCTTTGTGCGTGTGCAATGGTAGTGAAACCAAATTGCATTATAAACAGGAATACAAATAATCGTAAAACATTTTTCATAGGATCTTCCTTCTTTTAAGGATTGTGGTTTCTATGTTTCCTTGATTTTTCAGTAAGATACTTTTCTCCTTTAGGCATTTGTAATTAATAAATATGTATTTAAAAGAATGATTTACAAAACATAAGCAGTAAATTTTTGCCCCTGGAAATTTTCCCCAGGGTGGTATATAAACCAGGGCATGTGCCCTGATCTGTTTTCAAATAAAGGGCTCAAATTGATATTTACATTTTTAAACTATTTGTTATCGGGGTAAATACCCCCGTCTAATCGCGTCTTGAGGATCGTCATAGGTTTAAATTTTCAATATTTTTGGATGATATTTTCCCTCCCCAAAGATCTTTTCTCATAGCGATAGCCATTTTACGATAATCCTCTGGTGAAGGATTTTTGATAAATTTATTCATTGAGTAAATAACTTCGTCTGATACGAACAGAATCATGTTATTTCATTCAATTTTAAGTTTATCAATTAAATCTTCAGGTGTTTTAATATATTCTCGATTATTTTGGTGTAATAAATATTTGTTTTTTTTAAATCTAAAAGAGATAAAAAAGAATAATAATACATTTATATCTTTTTTCTTTAACTTCTTGTTTTTGTAATAATGTTGTGTTTTTTCGTTCCCATAATATTCGGAAATATGTTCAAAGCAATCCGCCCAATCCAAGTAATCCTAATACTGTTGATACGTTTTCAATATTCATATTTTTCCCTGTAACACATAGTCTAGCTACCTTTATCAAATAATATTTAGTTTCTTATATCATAATAATAATATTTCCAATTGTTATAATTATATTGCTGGTAACAAATTTATATAACACATATGCCAATATAATCATTTGCAAAAAAATGATTTAAATAATGTTAATCAATAACCACGCACACCCCACCCAACCCAAAACATTTGAGCAACGAACCAACCGGAATATGATCTTGTGACCGCCGCAATCTCTCCTCGTGTGTGTTGTAACTTCCCGAATATAAATATTAAAATGGATAATCAGCAAAAGTCATCGGGACACCCATGCGCGACCAAATCGTCCTGAAAAACAGTCCTTTGTGCTGATAGAAGAATAATACAAATTAAATAAAATCAAGGCAAGCGGTTTTTGAAAAATGTTAAAAAAAAGGGATTTAAAATTTTAAATCCCTCAAGTGGTATAAAAATGTTTCCCCGGTTTATAATGTTAAACCTTTTCCGGTTTTAAATTTTTGATATAGTTGAGCCGTTCCACAATGGGCGGATGGGAATAGTACCATTTGGCGAAAAACGGGTGCGGGTGCAGGTTGGACAGGTTGTCCTTGGACAGCTTAACCAGGGCGCTGAACAGTCCGTCCGGGGCGCCGGTTAAATTAACGGCAATCTGGTCGGCCTGTCGTTCGTGTTTTCTGGAAAAATAGGCGCTTAACGGTGAAAAGGGAAAGGTGATAATGCCGCCGACAAAACTGAGCAGGATCAGTTTGGCAAAAAACGTATCGGAATGCATGTTGAACCAGGATGATAACAGGTCCGATTCCAGCAGGCGGAACGAAATGTATATGCCGATAAAGCCGATTATCTCGGAAACGAGAATACGTTTGAGAATGTGCTTTTTCTTCCAGTGTCCGGCTTCGTGGGCCAGGACCGCCAGAATTTCCTGTTCGGTCATATTGTCGAGCAGGGTGTCGTACAACACGATGCGTTTCACCTTGCCGATGCCGGTAAAATAGGCGTTGGTGTGTTTGCTGCGTTTGGACGCATCGATTTTAAACACGCGGCTGACCTTTATGCCGATTTTTTCAAACATGGTTTTTATCTTTTCTTCCAGCTCTTTATAATCTTCGGCAATGGGGGTAAACTTGTTAAAAAGCGGTTCGATGACATAGGGCGAAATGTACATCAGAAAAAGGCTGAACACCAGGAAAAAGGCCCAGATCCAGACCCACCAGTAATGGGGACTGGCCGTGATGATCCAGAAACCGATGCCGCCGATAATTGCCATGAGAACGAGTGAAATAACAATTGATTTGAGCAGGTCTGTGAGCCACAGTGTGACGGTTTTGGTGTTGAATCCGTATTTGGCTTCGATTTTAAATGTGCTGTACAGGTCAAAGGGGATGTCCAGAACAGTTGAGACAAGACTGAGAATGGCAAAAAACACCAGTCCGGACAGTATAAACGGCAGTTGAAATGTGAGTATCCATTCGTTGTATATAGAGAGCAGGCCGCCAAAGATAAAAATTAATATGAGAATATTATCAAAAATAGAGTCTATTGTGTCAAAGCGGTTGTGTTCAACCGTATAGTCGCTGGTTTTTTGCAGCATCTCCTCATCAATTTGTCCTGCAAAGACCTCCGGTATTTTAAGTCCGTGTATTTTCAGGTAATTCAGGTTTATAAATTTTAGTCCGTATTTGAATGCTGTTACACAAATAAACAGAATCAGCAGGACAATCATGGGTAATGTCATTATATTTTATCTCCTAAACCGAAAAATCGTGTGTTGGGCACAAGTTACTATCTATTTCCACTAAAAGCAACAGCAATATAAAGAGGGGAGGACCGTTTGAGCATTCGTAATGTGTGTTTTTTTGCGTTGATTTTTTTATTAATAAAGACTGTTTGTTACTTCCCAATAATTACCGGTGCCTCCGAAATTTTCTATGGTGTTCAGCATTGTTGCATGGTTTTGCAAAGACATGTTGTTCATCATGTTAAACATATTTTGTTGGGCCATGTTTTCCCGGCGTAATTTGTCAATGTCATATTGGGTAACATTGCCGCTGCTGGTTTGCTGGTTTTGTGTGTTCAGTGTTCCGGCATAATTTTGCTGTACCTGGTTTCGCTGCATGCTGTTCATATTGTCCCAGTTTGCTTTGACAAGGGTCCACGCCAGACTTGCGGAACATAAAAATTGTTTTTGCTGTAATGGTGCGGCCGCAAAATCATTGATTAATTGCTGAGAATATTGCTCGCGTTCAGCCTCTGTAAAAGTGTATTGCATGCCGGAAAGCTGATTGGAAAACTGGACATAATCGATCATTGCTGATATGTCCGCATCGGTCAGGGCGAGATTGTTGGTTGCATCATAGGCCATGACTTTTACGTAACGGTTTATAATACGAATCAGCAAAGGTTTATCCGTTTCAGCCATGGGTAAGGTGGCCTTATGAAATTCGGCAATGAGCATTTGCCGCAGTGTGCCGATTTGTAAGGGGTCCTGCAATGACTGCATGGTATTTAATGACTGCTGCAGGCCCTGGATCTGCCGGGTGAATTCCTGCGGATCTGTTTTAAACTCGGGTATGGATGATTGGGTTAATTCGTCAACTTCGCCGGGTTTGATCTGCTGCCCGATGACAAACTGGACAATACCCACAGCGGTTTTTACATGTGCGCTGGTCAATTGCAGGCCCTGCGCTTCCGCCAGTAAGGTGACCGGTTCCTGTGTTTGCGGCGTCTGTCGTTCATATTGAAAAGCCGCACCGTTGACATCGACAAAATGCAGTGCGTTTTGGCTGAAATGTGTTATGGTATATTGAGATATCTGGCCCATGGCGTCCTGCATTTGAAACAACTGCCCCTGTGCGCCCCACAGACCGTTTATTTGTCCATTAGGACCGACAAGCACAAATGTTCCATCCTGATTGAGTGTCATACTCAGATTGTATTGCCTGTTTATCCATGTACCAAAAGCTGATTGTGCAAAAGAGGCGGTCGTAACCGTCACCAGCAGCAGTAATATATGTGAGAGATTTTTCATATTCGCTCCGTATTTTTATCCTGAAAAATACAAAACCTGTAAAATATTTGTGTGATATGTTTAACAGAATCAATTTTATTTAAGAATACAAACAGTTGAAGGATAGTGGGGAAAAGAGGGAGGAGGTTGTTGCCAAATTAAAATTATTCAATCACTGAAACGGTCCTTAAGACAAAACAGCCCTGACCGGTTAAACCGATCAGGGCTGGTAATTTTAAAACAAATTTATTCCTGTATTATTTTTCCATACAAAATTTGGCAAAGACCTGAACGTGCTGCTGTGCCAGTTCTTCATTGGAGGGCAGACCCGTGGCGTTGAGGCGGCAGCGGCCCTGTGAGAAAACCGGGTAAAGATGTGACCCGTAAATGTTTTCCGGGGCATCGTCTTTGGCCAGCGGATTTCTAAACAGTCCGGCATATTTTTCGGAGAACAGGGCTTCTATGGCTGTGCCTTTTACAAGTTTGCTCCACAATTTTTCAGATTCTGCCAGCCTCTTCAGGGCGGACAGGTGTTCGTTTTCCAGACCGGCCAGGTCGTTGACCATGGCTTTAGCAAAGGCCCGGGTAACCGGGTGTTCAAAAGAAGAACCCCGTGCGCGAATGGTGGCGTTCATAGCCAGGGTTACGTTTTTGTTTTCAGCCGGGTCGGGATTATATACCAGCAAAAATCCACAGGGGCGAAAAGCAAAGGTGACAAACGCCTTTGTGGGACTCAGGGCAAGTGTTGTCCTGATGCCGGCATCAAGAAAGGGTTTAATTTGCAGTTCAAAACTTTTTGCCATAATGTCGTCATAAGAGTTTGTTTCGATGAGACGGGCAAACTCGAATCCGGAATAGGCACGGTCCAGAATGACGGGTGTTCCGGTTTTGGCGGCCGCTTCGGCACGCGCCTGAATAACAGCGGCGTTACGGACTTGACCGGTGGTATTCATGGGACCTGCCTGGTAAAGCGGCTGAAGGTTATCGCCTTCCATCACACTGTCCTGGGGAAATTCTTTAATACCGATTCGCGCCAGTTTGGCAATGGCCTTGTAAGCGGGCCAGCCCAGTTCTTCCACACCGATGCTGTTTTTTTGCGTGTCCATCATCAATGCCATTTCCACGGATGATTTTACCGCGCCGGTCCCGGCATCAGACGGTATCGCCAAAGAAAAAGATGACCAGTATTTTTCAGGAACCCGCTGCCAGCGTAAAACCGCTTCTTTAAGCTGGTCCATTATTTTTGCGGAATTCATATAGGTGCCGGCCGTACAGTTGTCCAGCTCCTGTTGCAGATATTTTTTCAGGACCGATGAGCTTTTTGCCGGTTTGCCTTCATTATCAAGTATAATGCCGATGCCGTAATTGCTGCCCTGATCATCACGATCAAACAGTATTTTGGCGATTTGATTGGCGTCTCTTCCCTGGGCCTGTAATTCTGCTGCCTGTTGTTTTACATTTTCACCAAATTTCAAGTCCATATAAAATCTCCTTTTGGAGGTAATTTCTGATTAATACTTTAGCCAATATACAAAAATTCAGGGAATTCCTGAAATTCTTTTTGATATAAATGAACCGATTTCAATAATTTTATATAAAAAAACCACGGACAAACAGGTCCGTGGTTTAATGAATTTTTATATTCTTTTAAAAACCGTTACCAGCCTTTTTTCGTGTTCAGCAGCAGCATTGCCAGCAAGTACAAACCGGCGCTCAGCAGCAGTCCGGCTGAATAGCCCCAGGCAAAAACGACCAGCATAATCAGCGTGGAACCAAGCACGGACGCGGCACCGTTAACAGCGAATCCCCAGTCCACCAGTTCACGGACCCGCAGGGCTGCTTTTGGAAAGGGCATGCCCATAAAAAATCCCAGTGGCAGAATAAGCAGGGCTGTGATTAAAATTCTCGATACCTGTGTGAGACCGCCAAGACTTGCGGTCAGGTATGTGAAAACGAATAAATCGAGAATGAGCCAGGAAACAATACCGTAAAATGGAACAAGATCATGAACCCGGTTGGAAAAGCGGCTGCCGATGCCTGAACTCACCAGCAGGGTGAGCAGAATCGTGGCAATACTGTACACCGACGGCCCGACAAACAGCGTGTATTTTTGGATCAACACCACTTCGATCATCATAAAGGCCATACCGATGATAAAAAAGTACAGCCAGGGCGCGGCGCCGAGTTTGGGCCCTTTTTGCAGATAGGGTAACAGGTTGAGGGGAATGATCAGCACAAACACCACGATCATAATAACAACGATAATCATTTTGGTCAGGGGAAAACCATAAAATTCATAGGGCAGCAGTTTTTCCACACCTTTGAGTTTGAGGTTTTTCCACATGCCCATTTGTGCGGCAAAGGGCCGGTTGTCGTTGTTGGGCGAAATATCAAACCGCATGCTGTCTGCCTGGGCTTGCCAGCCGTTATCAACAATGCGCTGAATGAGATTGTTTTTGACCGAATCTGCCGCCGGATATAAAAGATGGATCGATGCGAAATTTTCCGGGGACAGGTCTATTAACGCGGTTTGCAGGATGTGCTGTGTCAACGGTTTTTTAGACAGCAGCAACGCGTTACGCCGCATTTGCGGCAGATTGTAAACCGCAAAATGTGCTTTGGGATTTTCCACACCCAGGTTTGTCAACGCCTGTATTACCTCGCTGACGAGCCGGGGCATGTAAAACTGGTGTTCCATCATCATAAAACCGCTGTCTGAAAGCGCGGTCCAGTAATCCTGAAACGCCTGGGTGGTGAACAAATAGTTTTCCGCCATGGCAAAAGAGCCGGATGCCAGCGCAGAGAATGTATTGGAACTGAGTGAATAAATGACATCAAATTTATTTTTAAACCGACGCACATAGGCACGGGCGTCTTCGCTTACGACAGTGACCCTGGGATCTTTATACAAGCCGCCGGTATAGTCGGGCAAATCCACTAACGTAGTGTCAAGCGAATCGGTATAGGTTTTGACATAACCGTCCGGATCGCCCACGGTCATCATTTTGTTGATCCAGGGATTGACTTCAACAGCGTGCACCTCTTTGGCGCCTTCGCACAGGGCTTGTAACACATCCCCGCCGCCGCCTGCACCAAGGGATAGGAACGTGCAGGACTTGAATCGACGAATCAGGTCACCGACCGGAATCGCCCACTGGTCTTTGGGTGTGCTGTCGGGAACCGTATAATCGCCGTCAAATTTGTAAACCGGCGTGTTGGCAATGTTATCGATAACCATTCCCCGGCCTTCGTCATTGGGATAGCTGAACATTTTAATTTTTCCCATAGCGTCCCAGTGTTTGTAAATAAGCGGACCGCGTTCACGCTGCGGGGCTTCCAGCAGGTTTAAAGCATAGGGCGAAAGCAGGACCGAGGCAAGCATCAGCAACAGCGGCACCATCCTGAAAAATTTTTTCGAACAGATCAGGGATGCCAGCAGCACCGGCAGGGCAATAAGAAACGAGGCCGTCGGTGTGCTGAAAACGTTCATAAAAACAATGGCAACAGCCACACCCAAACCGGCGCCAAGCAGGTCTGCCATGTAAAGATTGGGCATCTCTTTGTGGTTGTTTCTGAAAATAACAGCCAGGGCGATCCCGCCGAAAAAGAACGCCGAACTGAGGATGAGAATCGTTAAGACCAGTTTGCCGATCATGAGCGGACTGTTTAACAGTTGTGAAAAATCCAGTCCCAGTTTAAACACAATCGGCGGACCGGCCAGGGTCATGAGTCCGGTTAAAGAAAGCAGCGGACCGATATTCTTTTCACGATTTAAAACCGGAAACAGGCGCAGCGCCAGAGCGCCCATACCCAGGCCGAGAATTGCCAGAGACAGCACCAGAAAGGCAAAGGTGTAGAAAAATTCGGCCGAAAGAATGCGGGTCCAGGTCATTTCCAGGGAGATGAACGTTGTAGACATGAGGGTGATAACAGCGAATTTCGATTTCATAAGCAGACCTTTTCGAATGAATATGTGGATTATGATTTGAAATGTCTGTTGTTATTACGGATGATTATTGAATGTGTTTCAGTTTGATGGATATTTTTTCAACTCACCCCAATTAATCATTTAACTAAAAGCTCGTCGTCAACAAGCACCTTCGACTTTGGGTCGGGCAGTATAAAGTAAGAAGAAAGGCCGTCCGGGTCCGGGAACTCGGTCAGCAAAAGTTCCAGGTTCGGTGTGCTTGAATATTCGTTCGGATCCCATGCTTTTACACGACAGGCCATCCCATTTGGCCGCAGGGTTGAATCGCTGAACGGTCCGGTTACCGATTCCGGATCGATACGCAGCAGGCGTATATTTTCAGGGCTTATGTTTTTATTTAACGCCGGGTTCAGCGTAAACAAAACCGGACCCCGCATAACCGCTGCTTTGCCGGATTGTGCTTTTCGTCCGTTGACAATGCGCCAGGTCATGGGCAGTTCCAGTTTAATTATATCGCCGGAATTCCAAATTCTGTCAACCGTAAAAAACGAGCCGGACGTGATGTTTTTCAAAACAGGTTCATTATTAACTGTCAACTGGGCTCCCTGATCACACCAGCGGGGAATACGGAATTTTAACGGAAATTGTACGGATTTGTTCAGCGTTAACGTAAAAACTGATTCGCCCGAATTCGGATAATCGGTTTCCTGTTTAATGTTCAGGTTAATATTATTGCCCAGATTAAAGTCCGCCCGGGATTCCGTATACAAATTCACCGCAACACCGCCTTCTGATTGATAATAAACCATGCCCGGCAGTTCGGCAATAATCCGGCGGAAATTACAGGGGCAGCAGTAGGTATCAAGATCAAAGTATATGCGTTCTCCTTCAAAAGGAACATAATAACGCAGTTTACCGCCGTCCGGTGACTGGGCGGCAAAAAGCGCGTTGTAAATGCTTCGTTCCATCAAATCGCCGTATAGAGAGTTCCCGTTCAGCCTGAGCAGGTTGTCCAGCGTGCGAATGAGATAGGCCGTGGCGCAGGTCTCGCCCAGTTTGAAAAAACCGATCTGGCTGCTGTGCCAGCATTCCTGATAACCGACCGCACCGTTGATCAACAAGCCGTCCTGTTTGGTGATAAAATCAATCACTTTATTTGCCTGGGACAATAGTTTTTCGTCAGCCAGTTCACGATACAATTCCGCCTGGGCCAGGGCAACTGCCATGAATACATAGGCATGACCTTTAAAACCTTTGCTTCTTCCTTCAACAATGTCCAGGTCCCAATCCGTTAAATCCAGTTGATTGATGAGAAAATCCTGATAACGGTTGTTACCGGTAGCTTTTGAAAGGGCCAAAAAAGCACGATCAATACCGGTTGTCGGCATAATTCTTTGTGTATTTTCCGGCCAGTTTTTTGGCATGTCGGACCAATGGTTTATAATATAATCCGCTGCTTCTTGGGCGGCCTGCAAAGATTTTTTTTCATTGAAAAAGATATAGTCACTTACCAGTCCGTAAATGATATAGGACATTTCGTGGATATCCCAAAACACCCACATACGGTTATCTGATTTTAATTTGCCCGGATAACCATCGTTTAACTGCGCTTTGATGGTTTCGTCAACCAAATGTTGTTTGAGTTTGATTACGTTATCATCGCCGGAATAAATCGCCAGTCTAACAGCCGCATCAATGGTTTTACCCAGACCGACATAGCCGTCATCGTCCTTTTTTTGCTGAAAGGGTTTGAGGAAATCGTTATCGATATCTGCGGCCAGTAAATTATTATTGATGGTTATATTGATGCGTCGGCCGATTTCTCCGCCGACGTTGATTTTGCTGGTGCATATAGGTTTCATCATGTCGTTTGCCTTTAAAGAATATGAAAACAAAAAGATCAGAGAAAATAAAATTATTTTAATGTTGAAATTTTTTTTCATTTCTTTACCTGGTATCTGGTTCTATCCGAACTATTGATAATTGTGACACAGAAATTGTTAAAAAATCCTGCTTTACCATTCTGCCAGTTTTTTCAAACTAACCTGATCTTTTAAACCAGCCCCTTGCGGACAGAGCTGAACAATCAGATTTGTTTTTTCATTGGGCGCCAAATCTGTTTTAAATCCGACCATAATGGTGCCCGGATTTTTGTCCTCAAAATCATTTTGCGGATCGGTTGAAAAGGTTTCTATTTTTGCGTTTTCCGGCTGGACGATCCGTACCGTCATCGATTTGCCGTCCCGGCGAATAACCGCCGTACGATTATCTGTTATTTCAACACTATCAAATGTTGTTATGGCCCATCTGACCTGACCTGAGGAATCCACATTGGCAATTTCATCACGGACCATAACATATTTCGAATCCACAAGCGCAATACCGCGAGTTGCCCGGGCCAGTTGACCTTCGTAAACCGGCGTCATGTCGACGATGGTATATTTAAAATCCATATTTTCCCCGGAATGTTTGACTATATCACCCTTTGCTTCAACCTTTTGATCTTTTCCATTAACGACCAGCGTTGAGTGAGATGAATTGTTGTAACGAAAAATTTGCCAGCGTTGGCTGTCTTGTGCTTTATTCCACAGGTCAATGCCCTGAGCTTCCAGCTTGTGATAACCATGCGCGCCCAGGTCCTTTACCCAGCGCACACCCTGAGCGTCCATAATAAACGAACCTACATCCATGTGACCGTGATTATTAACCGGCGCGCCGCCTTTTATACCGATAAATAATGCGTCATCATCCCAGGATGTCCGGTGAAAACCAACCGGATTAGAACCGTGTCCCACCCATGATGTTGATGTTGGCAGTGTAAATTGAAACGTTTCCACCCGGCTAGCCCACAAAACAGCTAGTGGTAAAAATCTTAAACTTTGTCTTAATACCTGACTTCCCTCATCATTAAATATTTTTTCTATAGGTAATTTTTGGTTCCATAAAATCTCAGGATCATGTGTCCGGGCAGAAAACCAGAACATGGCTGGTAAAAAATTGTGATAGATCCCGCCGTCTGAATAATTATAACTTCCAACCGGACCGTGAGCATGCAAAACATATTCACCTGTTTTTAAGAACCCGTCTCCTATAACCAGGTCGTTTTTATCGGGCCAGAGAGAATAATACGCATCGATCAGCATCAGGTTGAATGTCGTGCCATAGCTCCAATAGGTGGGCCCTTCCGGATAGGCGCCATCCGGTTCATACTCTTCCTGCGCCAGGCCTATTGTTTGTTTTGCCCGATCAATAATCCGGTTTGCTGTTTCCGGTTCGTCTTCATAAATCGCCAAAGCGCCATAAACCATACCGGCATTACAGACCTGGTTCCAGTTGTGCGAAATATCCAGCCACCAGACATATTCTTCATTACCGCTTAATGACGGCAGCAGGCCCTTGTTTAAAATAGCTTTTTTAATAGTGTTACGAGATTGTTCACTGAGATTGTTATAAAGCCAGTCATAACCAATAGCCAGGGCCATGGTCATTTCCGCCACATCCAGAAAATGGGATGGATTCCAATCTGAAAAAGCGGACGCTGCCAGCATTTCTGCCTCTGCTTTTTTAAGATATTTTTCATCCTGCGTCATTCTGTAGGCATAGGAAAGTGTTATAACACGCTTTAAACATTTCCGCGAAACAGCCAGCAATCTACGCCCGGTTTTTATCCGTTCGACCTCATCTGTGGCAATTAAATTGTCGGCTTGTTCCATGATTATATTATGCAAACCATTCAGCGTTTTGTTTTGGGATAATTTTTGTTTAATCACCGCTTCCTGATCTGCCTGCCACATGATTCTGGGATGGTCCGGCAGGTTGGTTTTATTTTCTTGTGCTATGCTGCTTGTCAGTAGAATAAGTACGAGTGTAAAAGATTTAATAAAGCTTTTCATGGTGTTCTCTCTTGTATTGTTTTGCGTATTTGAGATTCCAAAAATAATACTAAAAAGTTGATGCGTATATTATAATCATTTCTTGTAAAAAATTACATAATTATTTACTTTTTAAATGACACCTTTGTCATGAAATTATTTGAGTATTATTGATTATTCTGTTTGACCAATTCGTGTTCTATCTGTTCCAGTGTTTTGCCTTTTGTTTCCGGTAATTGTGTTTTGATAAACACAAATCCGATCACACAAATCACCGCATATATCCAGAAAGTGCCGGAAGCGCCAAGGGTTTTATTTAAAAAGGGAAACGTGCTTGTTAAAATAAAACAGGCAATCCACAGGGCTGAAACGGCGATGGACATGGCCGCTCCCCTGATCCGGTTCGGGAAAATTTCAGAAATAATCACCCAGGTAATGGGTGCCAGCGACATGGCATAACAGGCAATAGCCGTTACTACCAGTATCAGCATGTGAATACCCTGACTGCCGAGAAAATAACCAAATCCGATTAACAGATAAATTACAGCCAAACCCACAGAACCGGTCAGCATCAGGGCGCGTCGGCCCCAGCGGTCCACGGTAAAAATTGCGACAAAGGTAAAAATCAAATTCACGGCCCCGGTAATGACAATATTTAGCAGAATATCGCTGACACCGTAACCGGCCTGTGAAAATATCTCTTCAGCGTAATTGAAAATGACATTGATACCGCACCACTGCTGAAACACGGCCAAAAAGATACCGATACCCAGAATTTTTGTCATGCCGGGTTTGAACAGGTTTTTAAGATCGACTTTATGAGTTTCCCGGGTCAGTGTTTCATTAATATCAGCCAGAGAATGGTCGGCATAGGATGGCCCGCCTATTTTGGTCAGGATGTGTGCCGCGTTGTCATTTTTGGCGTTTTTGACCAGCCAGCGCGGACTTTCGGGGATAAAGAACATGAGTATAAAAAATAACATTGCCGGAACCGTTTCAGCGCCAAACATCCAGCGCCAGCCAAATTGTCCGTTCCAGGAACTGAGGATGAACGCCGCCGATGCGTTTTCAGGGACCGGGTCGGCAATCAGCCAGTTTATGATCTGTGCCGCCAAAATACCGATAACAATCGTCAGTTGATTAATGGAAACAAACCGTCCCCTGATTTGTGCCGGAGAAATTTCGGCAATATACATGGGGGAGAGGGTGGAGGCAATGCCGATTCCGACTCCGCCGATGAGCCGGTAGATGATGAATAAATTATAAGTCTGTGTCAGGGCCGTTCCGACGGCAGACAGGGAAACAGAAATCCTGCCGAGATTAAAAGTTTTTTCCGTCCGAATTTGTCACTCAGGCCTCCGGCGGTCACCGCACCGAGCAAACAACCGGCCAGGGCGCTGCTCATGGCCCAGCCGATTTGAAAGGGCGTTGTTAAGTTGAAGAATTTTTCGTAAAAAGGTTTGGCGCCGCCGATAACAACCCAGTCGTAACCAAACAGCAAACCGCCCATAGCGGCGACGAGACTGATCTGCCAGATATATTTCATGTTATAGGATGTGTTTTTCAATGTTCGCTCCTTATCTGATGAGGTTCTTACGACAGGGAAGAGGAGATACCGGTTTTTATGGGTACAAATATCTCAATCACAGAGCCTGGTTTGTTCCAATGAAATCTGTTGTCGTATTTTTCAAAATAAATCAGTTTTGTTTTATCCGGTATCAGGTTGTTTTCCGGTAAAATATTTTTATAAATGTTATAAATCGTTGATTTTATTTTGTTAAAGTTTCCGGTATGGACAAAACACGCATATTGTCCCTGAACAATGTCTTTACGTATCATTGATTTGGGGGGAATCATATCAGGCGTGTATTGTATGGTTGCTGCATAAAAATATTCGTGATGTTGTGTATAGGTTATCCCAAATTTTTCCCAATTGTCTTTAGTTAAACCCCTGTTTTTTATTTTATGGATTTCAGCATTAAACTGTTTCCACAGTCCTGAAATGATGGTAAAATTTTTTTGTTGAGACCCGGTCAGCATTGTCGATATGCCGATCGTCTGTATCAGCTCGATTTTTACAAGACGGAATAAACTATTCATATTGCTTTTTGTTCGTTTTGCAATTTCCATTTTATTATTCGTATTACAATACACTTTTTGCGTTCAATAAAAGTACCTGATATGGATTTTATATTTTACCGGTTCTGTTAAAGTGTGTAGAAATAACATTTTGGTAACGACAAGAATCGTGTTTCATGTTGATTAACTGTTTTTAAAAATCAGGTTAACGCCTTTTCCATACGTTCAAGGGCCTGTAAAAGTGTGTGCCGGGAACAGCCGAAATTAAGGCGTACAAATCCTTCAGCGCCGAACTCTTTGCCGTTGGAAAGGCCCACACCTGCTTGTTCGAAAAAGGTATGGGGATTTTCAATGCCGGTTTCCCGGGCGTCGATCCATGAAAGATAGGTGGCCTCAACCGGTGTGGTATCCAGTCCGGGCATTTGGTTTATCCTTTGCAGCACAAGATCGTGATTTCCCTGCAAATAATTCAATAAAGATTTTTTCCACTCTTTTCCGTGTAAATAGGCGGCCAGCGCTGCGGTGTAGCCCAACGCATTAACATGCGGTACAATACCGGCCATGGCCTGTTCAAACTTTTTCCGCAGTTCCGGGTTTTCGATAATGGCAAAAGAGAGCCCCATTCCCGGAATATTAAAGGTTTTACTAGGCGCCATGAGTGTGATGGTCCGTTGGGAGATATTGGGATTCAAAGCGGCTGTGGGAATGTGTTTTTTATGTTCGTCCAGCAGCAGTTCACAGTGAATCTCATCGGAACAGATAATAACATCATGTTTATCACAGATAGAACAAATTTGATGCAATTCGTCATGTGAAAAAATACGTCCCAGGGGATTGTGCGGGCTGCAAAGCAGGAAAAGTTTTGCTCCTTTTGTTACAGCCTTTTCAAATGCTGAAAAATCAAATTCCCATTTTTGATTGTTTTTTTGCACGGGAAACGTGATCAGTTGTTTGTCTGCAAATACCGGTGCGGACAGAAACGGCGGATAAACAGGCACGTTGGTGACAACACCGTCGCCTTTATTGCCCACGGTCCGGCAGGCAACATTGATGCCCGTAACCAATCCGGGCAGCCAGATAATCCATTCAGGCTGGATGCGCCACTGGTATAAATTTTCCATTCTCTCGACAACTGTTTCCGTTAATTGCATCGGGGCCAGCGTATAGCCGAAAACACCGTGCTCAATACGTTCTTTTAGCGCCGACATGACGGCGGGCGGTGATTCAAAATCCATGTCCGCCACCCATAAGGGCAAAATGTCCCGGTTTTTGTAAACCTCCCATTTAAGGCTGTTGGTACCCCTTCGGTCTATAATCTTGTCAAAATCAAATTTCATAGGAAGATTAATCTCACTTTTTATATTTTGGGTAGAGTTGATTGCTCTTTTTGCGGGCAAAGTAATACATCAGATGATTGTATAAAATACAAAAAATATAAGGCAGGTCAAAAAATAAAATCAGACAAGGCAGAAAAAAATCGGCTGATCTGATTTTTTAGATATGAAAACAATCCCCCGGTATGCTGCTTATAAAAACAGCACCTGGTTTTCAATGTTTACTCTTGCGGCCCTTTAAACAAACCGAATTCGGCTATAGTCGGTGTGGTGCGTGATTCTTCAATAACCAGCCGCACTTTGGCGGATTTGACGGCCGGAAACCGCAGCAGTCTTTTATAACCCACGGTTGTGCCCCCGGCTACTGTCTGCCATTGCTGATCGATCTGCGCCTGAAGAGAAAATTTTTCAATGCGCTGTCCTGCACGGATCTGTTCCTGCAGCATCAAGCGGTCAAAAACTTTTTCACTGCCCAGATCAAATTCAAGCGCGGCGCTGGATTCATTTTCAGCCGCCTGCCAATAGGTGTCATAGTTTTCGTCAATGGTTTTGTTTGGCTGGTGGCCTTTTAAAACTGAACTTGCTGATACTTTCGCTCCTGCGGCCAGGTTTTCTGCAAAAGTCATATCCAGAATTTTACGCATACCCTGTAAACTTTTAACGTCGTTTTCATTAATCAGACCGCGGCGGTCCGGGGGGATGTTCAGCAGCAGCAAAGAATTTCTGCCCACTGAACTGAAATAAATATCCACCAGTTTTTCCGGTGACTTGACCAGGCTGTCCTCAGCAGCGTGATAAAACCATCCCGGCCGGATCGACACATCCACCTCGCTGGGAAACCAGATCAGTGTTTTGGCGTCCATGATTTTGTCACGGCTGCCAAGGTCGGCATCTTTAGAATTTCCCATGGGTTTAAAATTAACATTCTGCTGTGATTCTGCTGCAACTTTATCAGGGTTTCTTAACTGCGCCGGTAAAACGCTCCACTCTGTTGTCCGGCCGTAACCGGCTTCTGTTCCCACCCAGCGCACATCCGGACCGGCAATAGCAATAACGGCCTGCGGCTGCAATTTTCGAATCAGGCTGTAATAGCTTTGAAAATCATAGACCTGCCGTTTCCCGTTCGGACCTTCACCGCAAGCGCCGTCAAACCACACTTCATCCACCCGGCCATAATTTGTCAGCAATTCGGTGAGCTGGTTTCTAAAATATTCATTATACCTGGGTGAATCGCCATAAGTCGGCTCATGACGGTCCCAGGGAGACAGGTAAACGCCGAATTTTAGTCCAAACTCTTTACAGGCATCTGCAACATCGCGGACCACATCGCCCTGACCATTTTTCCATGGACTGTTTTTAACGGAATGCTCGGTAAACTTACTCGGCCATAAACAAAATCCGTCATGATGTTTGGCGGTTAAAATGATCATTTTCATACCGGCTTGTTTACACACCTGTGCCCATTGCCGGGCATCCAGTTCCGTGGGATTAAAAATTTGCGGATCTTCGTCACCGTGGCCCCACTCTTCGTCGGTAAACGTATTTACCGTAAAGTGAATAAACGCGGTAAATTCCATTTCCTGCCACGCCACCTGTCTTGGCGCCGGTGTTACGTTTGCTGCTTTGTGAATAATGTCTTTTGCCGTGTCTTTTTCCGAAATAAAGACAACATTATTGCCTTTATAAGGTTTAAGGTTTTGACATGACAGATAAACAAACAGGGACAATACGACCGTTATTAAAATTTTTTTCAATTTTCGCTCCTGGATTTATACCATGTGAAAAAGCAGGGTCCATTTGCACCGGAAAGGTATCCCGGTGCAAACAGGGAATATCCGATTATCAGCCCAGCAGTTTCTTAAAATTTTCAAGATTCATTTTCATGGCTTGCAGCGGCTCTATACCTTTTTTCTCATATTCAATAATATACCATTCGACACCGGCTGTCGTTTCACAGGTTTTTATAATCTCTTTCCAGTCCAGTTCGTCTTCGCCGATAATGGCATTTTCATGGGTTGTGGAATAGGGTTTTAAATGGCAGGTGGCTGTCCGGCCCGGATTTCGTTTCAGGTAATGCAGCGCGTCAGCGCCTGCATTGGAGCAGTTGCCGGTATCCAACTGCATGATAACGTCCTTACTGGTATTGTCCGCAAAAATATCCCAGGGAATTTCTCCGTCAATGGCGTTATACTCGTAACCGTGATTGTGATAGCCCACTTTCATACCGTGCGGTTTTACTTTTTCTGCAATAGTGTTGAAAATTCCGGATACCTCAATCCATTTTTCTTTTGAGTTATAGACATTATGATCCAGTGAACGAACAATGAGATACTTGTTGCCGAGTATTTTATTAAATTCGATGGTCTTTTCCAGCTCATCGCCCTGCAACGTCTCGATAAGAATATGCGTTCCACAGCATTGCAGATTGTTATCATCCAGCATTTTTCGCAGTTCCGGTGCGGAATATCCAAAATAATCGGCAAATTCAACGCCCTGGTAACCCATTTGGGCTACTTTAGCAATGGTGCCGGGCAGGTCTTCCTGGCATTCATGGCGCACACAATAGAGCTGCATACCGATTGGAATAGTTGTTTTGGCGGTCTCTTTTTTACAGCAATTAACACCTGCGAAACACATTCCCGACAGGGCTGTTGCGCTTAGCTGAAAAAACGTACGGCGTGTAAAATTATTATTTATTAACATTCTGTGATCTCCTTTCCGGTGGAACGAATGATAACAATGTTGAATTGTTTTATTCTTAAAATACACAGAACTGTTAATTATATCAATTACTATTATTGATTTTATGAGTTTTTTTAAGGTGAGAAGCAGAGATACACTTGCCCGTCCAGGGAGGGGTTCCAGTTACTGTGCGGGCAGCGTCAGGCTTGATTACATGCCGGACTTTTTATCGATGTCATTGATACAATTTTTTTAATGCCAATGTATACCACCCGGTCCTTTTTGTTAAATGCAGGACGATAAAAATTATAAACAACAGGGCAAGTTTATCGTGCAGTTCGATAAGCAACAATTGCATCTCGGCGGTGCTCCCTGCCAAATCAATGAACCAGGGAATTAAACCGGTTAAAGATACCAAAAGAAATAACGCCGTTAATATCGTCATTTGTTTGTTTTTACCTAACAACTTTTTGGATAGTATTGCTTTATACCATTTCCAGTGAACTGTTATGTGAAATATCATAAACAGTGAAAAAGAGATAATGGTATATTTGTGAAGGGCCGACCAATCGTGATAGTCAAGAGCCAGTACTCTTTTTGCCGTATCAATTCCCCTTGTTTGCTCATAGGATACCTGATTTTCATATCCGGTATTTTTAGTATGATCTTGTGCTGTAAAATTGTCACGATCATGTTTTTCGTGCCCTCCCATATGATAGCCGATTTGCAGGCTCAATCCGGAAATAATCACAAGAATTCCGGCAAGCAGTAGTAAGGTATTAATGATAAAATTATTTAAAATTTTTTTCCTTTGATTGTCGATCTTGGCTGTTTTCAATTGAACTCCATGTAATTTAGAGAATAACTTTTTCTGATATTATCCGCTTGTTCGGAGGCTGCCGTGCCCGGAAACCCAAATTTCTTTCCGGGTTGATACCCTGTTCCTTTTATCCTTATGAATTTTAGGGAGAATGATATTTTTTGTCAATGTTTACGTGTTTATCCGGTAAAAAGTTCCCTGGTTTTGCTTGTTGAGGGATTGCAGCCCCCGGTAAATAGAATTAATAACAAGATATCTTGATATGAATTTATTTTATTCTTAATTTTTTTGATGTAATAACTTGCTAAATTTTATAGAAAATTCACTGTCGAGTGCATTGTCTGAATAAGGTAAATAAAAATCACCTGCCTCAAATTGACTACTAACAGGTAAAAATCCTTTATATTTAGACCTTGAGAAAACATACCCTTCAATATATGTATAATTACTTTTTATGCCGTCCTTATTTAATTCTTTCTCATTTTCAAGTTGTTTTCTAAATTCATCATCTAGTTCAAAATTACCATTTAAATATGTATCATAGTCGGGAAACTCGCGACAATCTATAATAAGATTATCTTTTAATTTATATTCAATTTTGGCGGGTGCTCCACATTCTATCCCTGCAGATAATGTTGAATCATTACAATAGTTAAATTGAATTATTTTATTGGGCTCATATTTAAATTTAATAATTGGATTGTTATAACAATCACATTCTATTAAAGAACCATTATTAATAAAACGTAATTCAATAACACGTGAGGAATCATCGACAGTTTCTATTATATATTTTTCACCTTTTTCATTTGGCTCTATACACCAATTTAGTAAAATAATATGCGAATCCGATGTTCTAAATTTATGATAATATTTTATTTGTTGTCCATAAAGATTGGTTATTAGAAAGTATGCCGCAAAATGAATTAAAAATAATTTTTTCATTTTATTTCCATTAAAAACTTTTACAATTAAAAAAGTCATTGGATACAGCTTAACGATACCTTTAATTGTATTTATTTATAACGAATGGTGCGGTAGAACCGGCACCCTGTTTCAGTTGTGTAGCAATTAAAAAAACCGAATTGTCATGCCGGAGGTACCTTCCTGGCTTAAAATCTGACCTTTATTTCGGGACGGTTCTTATAGAATGACGGAATTAATAAATTCATCGTATATTCATTAATAAATTTATTCAAATACCTCTTCATTTATATCAAAGTCAGGAGTATGGACCAATATGAGCCTGACATCACGGTCTGATTCGTTGTGATAAAAAAACCGGGTCCCTTTTTTTATAATGCAAAAATCACCTTGATGAAGAATAACCAAATCAGAATCTATTGAAAATTTTATCTCACCTTCTATGACATAATAATATTTATCAGATCTTTTTGACCATGATAATTTATGCCTGACGTTCTTTGGAACATTGATAACAGCAAAAGATGACAATTCATCAAGACCTGATGTATAATCCATTATGTTTAAACCGTCAAAATCAATTTTGACGGCATGTTCTTTTCTTATTATCATATTATGCCTTTTTTAATAATGTTCGTTTGACCAGGGATTCCAATACCCAATATGATAAAATTATTCCTGAAATAAAACGCGGGTAATTGTTTATAACCCATCCAGTTTCCATAAAATATAATCAATCTCCTGAACATCACAACCGGCTTTTTCAGCCAACGGACGAATGTTTTCAAGATATTTTATATAATCATTCATTGCCAACGTCTTTTTGTGCTGTTGAAATAACGATGACCAGGACCGTCCATCAATTGTTCCATAAAGATGGGGCTCGTGCAGAGCCATGATCGCAGAAGCGATGCCGATGCCGATCCAGGGAATGCTGAGCAGGATGTGCATTTTTATTTTGATTTTTAATTCGTCATGGGGATAGTCTGTTTTGTAATAACAGTGGGTAATGTTTTTTAAAAAATCAGCGGGCGTGCTGTCTATTATTTTTTGGGCTTGCGATTCTTTTTCCAGTCTCCAGTTTAATATTTTTGCAAAGGTGGGTATGGATAAAGATTCATGGTCCTGGAACTCTTTTTGTACCGCAGACCTTAATTCGAGAATTTTCTGCCATTCCGGATTGGATGCGGTGATGAGTTGTTGTTTTATTTCTTTGAGATTTTGGATGTCCATTTGTTGTTGCCTTTATGTTGTTGAAAAAGTAATTAACGATATGGCGCTTTTTAAATTATTGATATAACACATTCAATTTATTGCTTTCCAGCCTGCCCTCAAACGAAGGAGATTTCATACTAAAAGGGAAATGTTCATTATCATAAATGCAAATTACCTGATACAATCCTTTTGAAAAATCGTGTTTTTCAAAGCAAAGGTTGGTAGTATCTCTTAAAACAAAATATTTTAGCGCGATTTCATATTTTTCAATAATGCAATCACCTGGATTTAATTTTTTAAAATAGATTTTTTGTAAAAAAGGCTCAGTAAAACCTTCAGGCCATTCCAGCAATTTGCCATCCGGTGTTTGAAGGTATAAAAATATATTATCACCATAGGAATTTATGTAGCCCATTTTTTTTACCCATATTTTCCGGGTTGACTTGTTGGTTAGCATTAAATATACGTTAAACAAGGAGTCCGGTGAGTTTACTATTGAATTATCACTGCTGATTGTAAATTCTAGCTGAGCGCCGGAAATATTCGGTTTTACATATTGTGCTGAACAGTAAAAAAGACACGCAAGCAAAGTTGAGGCAATACTTTTAATTATTTTTTTCATGATTTTTTTACCGTTTTTTATTTATACTTGATCAGGCTGCTAACCCTGGAGATTTCTTTTTGCTCCCGCTTTAACTACGCGCAGCTATTCACGCCCTGAGAAAATGCCTGGGCGGGCAGAAAACCTGTTTGCAGCTATCACGAACTCACTTGATTAGCACAATTAATTCTACCTGGGCTTCGACTTTAATTTTTTCAGAATATATCGATTGACCAAGTTGGTCCACGCCATCAACCATATAAACTGCATTTAAATGATTCGTCCTTTGTCCACGAAAATTGTAATTTGCTTCTTGTGACACGAATAGCTCTTTGATTTTTATCGGTTTGTCAATTTCTACATCCATTTCTTTTGCCAGTATAATTGCTTTTTGTTTTGCTTTTTTAATTGCTTCATTTATAGCCTTCATTTTATAATTTTCCGGATTATTTAGTTGAAATGATATATCTGATATTTCGTCCGGTTTATGATCGCTTATTTTTAATACAACATCCTCCAAAATATCAAGACTGTCAACTCTAACAAAAGTAGTTATCTCTGTTTTATAGTCATTTTTAGATGTAAAAAAAGATTTTCCCCCGAAATTTTCACCGCTATAAAAGTGAGTTGTGGAAATACTATTCTTGCTTAGACCCATTTCAAATAAATCAGTGGTAATTGACTGGACTACTTTTTTCGCCTTGTCAACAGCTTCTCTTAATGTTGATCCATTTGCATTAATGATAAAAGACACTTGCGCATAATCCGCCGGAATGTTTAATTGAACTGTGCCAAACGTTGTAATTGAATTTTTTAATGAATCTTGTCCGTATGAAATAGAAAAGAGTGTAAAAACAAAAATAGCAATTCTTATAATTTTCATGGATGTATTCCTTTTTTAATAGTCAGTGTGCCGTTTTGCTGCATCGTTTAGTTGTATTTATCGATCTTTTAATGGCGCGGTAGAACCGTCCTTTTTTTGTCACCCTTCGACTCCGCTCAGGGTGACACCGCTTTGATTCCGCTTCGACCGCGCTCAGCGTCCGCTTGAGGTTTGTCTATCCGTCATTCCGAGCGGAGGCGAAAGGCTGCTGAGGGATGCTAATAAAGACCAGCCACTGTTTTTTTATCCCCACAGACCGGAACCCCCGGCTAATTGCTTCCTTGGTAGCATTCCTGATGCATAAAAAATTAATTATCATTACCTGGTAAAATACTTGACTTTTATAATTAATTTTATTATAATTTTAATGAACCACTGAAAGTGCGAATGCGCCGTAGGTGGTGTTTTTATTTTGGGTAACAGACAACACCATATTTATCACTGCTTGATGCTTCTAAATTCAAACTTCCCTCAAGTTTTTCCATCCATTCAATGATTTTATTTTCATTTACCTTGTCTGGTAGACGATTTGAAAAATTTCCTGTTTTTAAATTTAAAATTGAATAAAGGTATACAATATAAGCAACTAAATCTGACAACTGTATAAAATATGATTCTTTTGAATTTTTGGGTAATGGATCCTCAATTAAAGAAAGAATTTCTTGCCGATAAACATTTGTGCTGTATTTTGAAGGGATAAAATTTAATCTTTGGATTTTTCTTGTAGTATATTTCATTTTCCCGACCCTGCCTTCATCCGTTATAATAAGAAATTTTTTTGCCGGGTCGATTTTATTCAAATCATTTTCGATCCTTTGGATAGAATATGTCAGAGCACGATCCAATACTTTATAACCTGGTGATTGAATAGTTGTTTTATTTATTACAACATTTACGATTTTTATTTCCAGGCTGGATATTAAATCACAAAATAAATCAATTATTAATATTCTATCATCGTCAGAAAAATTTAATTTTCTATATGGATTCTTATTTAGTAAAAGATATTTTGTGTGTATCTCCATTTTTACCGGAATTCCAAAATCAGCATTTAATTGGTGCCGGAAATTTCTAATATTTTTATAAATTTCTTTCCAGTTAAGATAATAAAGATATATGGATGTTAAAACAAAAATTGGAGATGAATAGTATGGATATCCATCATCACCTGACTCGTCATAGTATGCGATAAACATCACGGTACCTTTTTCAATTAATATTTGGTTTCTTGTTTATTATTTAAAATTCCAAATTCACTTGACTCATATTCTTTTCCAGGTTCGATAATTTACCTGTACTTAAGCCCTGCCCAAATAACATATTTATATTTTTTTACTTTTCTGTGCTTATTTTGGGATAAATACCCCGTCTTTAGACCACTAATAAGGGGCAAGCCCTGTTTTTGCTGTGCTGATTATAAATGCGAACTTTTTAACTCAATTGTTGCATCAATATTTTTACATGTATTACTTGTACCCAAAATTTTTCGATTATAGCCATCTTTTTCAATTATTAATGCTACCACAACAAAAAAAGGAGGATCTACCACACCTATCGGCCACCAATGTTTTTGTTTTATATTTGTAATTAAAAATACACCATTATCATCTGTTTGCGTTTTATACATTGTTTTTTCCTCAGGATTATAGTTCCGTATATAATTTTCGAGCATGGGTTGAAATTTATCAGAGTTTTTCAACGTATCACAATTCGAAAAATAATCCGGTGGAGATGTCACCCGATAATAAACACCAACTAGAATAATATCACATCCTTTAAGCGGCTGCTTTGTGTCCGCATCAATAACTTTTGATTTAATATCAATATCCGGATTGAGAGTAAGGCGTATACACGATAAGGTAAGCGATACCGTAAATATAAAAACGAATGTGACAGGATATATTTTCATGGCCTTAAAAGTATTTTGTTAGAAAATTGCTCGCCCTGGATATTTTTTCCAGGGCGTTAAAAAAATGGGGCATTTGCCCTGATCAGTCCTCAAATAGCAGATTCATATTAATGTTTACATCATTCTTTTCGTTCATAAATAGCATTTGTGCGCTGCTGTAACGCCACTGTTCAGGTTCTTGTACCAGTCCTTTTCTGACCGGATTGTTGTGAATATATTCCAATTTTTGTGTTAAAAAATCGGGTGTATAAACAGCTTTAGGATGGAATTCATCCTGCCATATTTTATATTGTTGTGATTTTGCTCTGCCTTCCACAGCTTTGTTGAAAATATGCAGCAGCAATTTTTTGTTGTCTTTTTCCAATTGTCCGGCAATCTGTATGGATGTAAACCGTTTGAAATCCCGCATGATGTTGGACAATACGGTTTCTTTTGTATTAACTGTTACTAAATGCAGATGGTTAAGCATAATAACATACGCGATAATAGACAGTCCTTTGTTTTTAATACAATAGTTTAAGCTGTTTGTTATTATCTGAAAATATTTTTGCTCTATAAAAAGACATTGCCATTGCACAATAGTACATGTGGAAAAATAAACATTAGAATCATTTTGGGTTTTATAGTGTTTCATTTTATCTGTACAATGGTTTCTTTAAATTTTGTTTTATCGGGGTACATACCCCGCCTGATTTGCGCCCTGGAAATGTTTTCCAGGGCGAGCGGGGGTATTACTTTGTTACCTGCTTTACATTTTTATAATAGATTATTTAAATCGTTTATCAATTTTTGGTTAATTTCTTTACCATAACCAATACTTGGGCTTTCGGCCTTTTTTTTCACTATCTTACCTTTGTTATCAATTATGGCATGATGAGGAAAACTAACAATGCCGAATGAAGGGCTAATTAGTTCAAATTGTTTATTATTTAAAAAATAATGATGCCCACTTAACTTCTTTTCAGCAATTGTCGATTCCCACATTTTTCTTGATGATCTTGAACAAAGATAAACAAATGAAATGTTTTTACCTTTATACTTTTCATGTAATTTATTAAATATTTGCATTACTGCTAAACATGGACCACACCAAGTTGCCCAAAAATCTATATAAATAACATTACCTTTATGCTCATTTATTATTGATAATAAAAAAGAATCTTTATTAACCTGCTCTGTCAATTCATTTAGAGACGCATTTTCAGGTGATTCTATGAGTGTATCGCTATTAACAAAATTATATTTAGTGACTATATAATTTTTTAAATATTCTGTTTCAACGGTTTTTAGATAAGACTGATAATAATCGTCTAAGGAATTTGAATAGCTGCTTTCTAAAACTTCACTGAATAATTGTGTTAACAAAACTTCTCTGCAAAAACCTTGTACATTTTTTGAAAGCATATCATAGTATTTTTTGTATAATGTGTTTCGATTCTTCCAATCTTCTTCTTTTAAATATTTTCTTTTTAAATAATGTTTATATCCTGAAATGTAACTTTTATAAGCTGATGATATCACAGCCTTTTTATTATCTAGTTTAAATTCTTCAACAAACTTATAATATGATTCAGGTGCATCGTAGTTATCAGATTTACCTTCTTTTCTTCTTCTTTTTTTTTGTTGACTGCTATAATCTAATAAAGCTTCTGCACAATCATAATCAATTTCAAAAGTAGCCCAATTTATAAAAGTTTCACTTACTTTATTTCTCGATATAAAATTATTCAAGAATTCACGATGCTTTTCCCTCCGATTATAAATATATTTTGAATATTCATCAGGTGTTAATTTTTGTGCCATCTTGTCTGGGTCACCACGAAATTTTTCAGGAACATATTGATAATATTGTGTTTGATAATTAACGATATTTGTGTTTAGCATTGCACTGTTACCTGAAAAAGTGATTGCCTTATTTATATCATCTCCTTTTGCTAATAGACGTGCATTGAAATTTGTATTTATTTTTTCACCTGGTACGACAAAAATAGTAAAAAGTCTTTCAGCATATAGCAGATAAATATCCTGAGGATAATCCTTTTTGATTTGTAATTCAAAATCGCCATCTGCATTAATTAGTGAAGTAAAGTCTTTTTGATCACCGCTTGCAAACTCATTTACAAATGCTTTAACTGAAACAAATTTATTAGAGTATTCATTAAAGTGATCGATATGACCTGTTATGATAACGTTATTATTTATTTCATTTTTAGTTAATGAATTACAAGAAAAAAAAGAAATAAGCAGAAAATTGAGTAACAGGAAAGATTTAATCTTTTTGATCATTAATAATTCCTTTGTTGAAAGAATGATTAGTCATATTGTAAAGGTTCAAGGTAAACTTGAGAAAAGGCATATTTGAAATAAGTTAGTTTTAAGCTGCCTTTATAATTTTATTGTTTTCCTGCCTTCTTTGGCGGGCTTGTTCAAGTTTCATATCACGTTCTTTGAAAATACTATCAGCTTTTCCTGATAATTTGTCAAATGGTGTAATAAATCCAATAGCACTGTGTAACCGGTTATAGTTGTATTGATGGATATAAAGTACGACTTTATTTCTGGCATCCTCCAGATTAATCATACTTTGAATTCGGGTGCATTCATTTTTAATGATTTTATGAAAAGCTTCAATTTTACCATTCGACTGTGGATGATTAATCGAAGTTCGAACGTGCGTCAAATTATTTAACCTTAAAAAAGATTTAAAGTCATTGGCAATAAACTGTGAACCATTATCGGAAATAATTCGAGGTTTTTCATTTGGATATTTTTCCAAAGCTCTTTGCAGTACAATCTCGACATCATATTCCTGCATATGAGTTCTTAATTCATGGTGAACGATAAATCTTGAAAATCCGTCCAGTACAGAAATCAAAAAGAGATGCGAACCATGAAAGGCAATATAGGAAATATCTATATGCCAATGCTGATGCGGTCTTTTGGGTTGAATAAAGCCTTTCTTATTTGATTGTAACGTACTGTTATTCCATTGACTTGTGAGTCCGGCGTTCCGCAGAATACGATAGGTCGTTGACGGGCTCACAGCAACAACATTTTCATCAAGCATCATATAGGTCAGTCGTTTATAGCCGATCTGCATATGTTCCTTTTTGTATTTTATGATACGTTGACACTCCCACGGTTCCAGCCAAAAGCTGCGAGGTGTGTCGCTGTTATGTTGATTTGGTTGACCAAAACGTTTTTGCCAGTCATAGTACCGGGTCCAGGACAAACCAATGGTCTTGAGTAATAAACTCAAAGGAACACCGGTCTTTGCCGTTAACGTTTGCAGAGAAGACAAAACATCATCTCTAACATCAGGAGCAACCCATGTCTTTTTCAGGTTGCCCCAAAATACTTTTTTCGCAAATCAACGACCTCTGTGGAGAGTTCGGTGATGACTTCCTGCATTTTGCTGACTTTGGTTTCAAGACGTTCTTCTTTGACAGATTTTCCTTTACGCTTTTTATGTTTGCCGGAAAAACCGTCAAGCGCATTTTCAAAGAGCTCTTTTTTCCATCTGTGTATAACTACAGGATGAATATTATATTGTTTAGCTATTTCGGATATGCTGATCTTATTTTCTAAATGTTCTCTTAAAATTTGGACTTTTTCTTCAGCAGTAAAGCGTCTTCGTTTGCTCATTGGGCCTCCATTTTTCATAATAGACTAATTTAATATTTTTGGCCCTTTTCTCAAGTTCAAAGATAAGTATTACAATATCGCCTGCTAAGTTGCAGGGTGTAGTTTTGCTTCACCACTGAACTGTATTTATTTTATGGATCTCCGAATGGTGCGGCATAACCAGCACCCTGCTTTTATCTGGATTCCTGTTTCACAGGAATAACACGGCACTATCTCCGTGGCGAGGAAATAATCCTTATCAGTTTGAATCTGCCTGCCAAATCGTACCGTCTTCAAAGGCAAGTCTTGAAACGCTTGCAAATGTTTTGTGCCCGGTTGAGACGTCTCTTCTTAAACTTATAAAGGTACCTTCATTTTCTATATTTTCTTCAAAACACCAATCAGTTGTTAAAAAATTGCCACCTTCGATAGGCTTGGTACTATATCCTATTAATGTCTCTAAAAGTTCACCATAAACATCGTAAAGTTTAAATTGAATATCAAAACGTATAATTTTTTTATTACTTTTGTTGTAAAGTTTGAGTCCGTTATTATAAGAAGGATTATCGCCATGTGAGATACTGGCGGTATATTCCATAATTTCAATTGGAGAATTATCTTTATTTATAATCTCCGCTTGAATTAATGTATATGATACTCCAATATTATATCCGCGTAAATAATTGAAATAACTGCAAAAAATGAGCACAAACACAAAAAGTATACCCCTTGTCAAAATTTTTCTCCCGTGTATAAATGCTGATTTTTTAAGGTGCCCGGAAGGCTGGCTCTTTTCAGCTTGATTGTTTGTTCCTATGTTTACAAGATATATGCTGCTATCCGTACTCCTAAATCCTGGCCTTTTGCGAATAATCATAATTCTTTCCTCCATTAAATATGACAAAGATACAACAGGAGTTTAATTTCTAATAGGACATAATCATTTTTTTATATATCTCGAACCCAAAAATAATAGTGGAAAAACAGGACAAACGTCCTTTGCCCCGTTAATTTATTTTACAAATAATTTTAAACCCGCGCAAGGGGTAATTGAGGTTTTTTAATCTATTGAGAGTGCCGGTTCGGGGAAAGTGTGTTGATAATGTACAGGGGATAATAAACCGTACGGGTTTTGGCTCCCAGTAAGCAAAACAGGGGGGAGGCAAAACCCGCAGGTGATGATGTGTAAGTGATGCGGTAAAATCTATTCGCTGTCGCCGTATTTTTCTTTTTTGCGCAGGGCGGCGCGTTTGGCGTTGTCCAGTTCAATTTTGCGCAGCCGCAGATTTTTTGGGGTTATTTCCACCAGTTCATCTTCGGCGATAAACTCTATCTGCTGGTCCAGAGACAGGGGCCGTGGCGGGCGCAAGGTCACTGTGGCTTCGGCCGTGGAGCTGCGCATGTTGGTCAGCTTTTTCTCCTTGGTTATGTTTACGTCCAGATCGCCGTTGCGGTTGCGTTCGCCGATAACCATGCCGCCATATACGTCGGAACCCACCTGCACAAACAGTTCGCCGCGGTCCACCATGGCGAGACAGGCGTACATGGTAACACGACCGGTGCGATCGGCCACCAGGGCGCCGCTGGCACGCTGGGGAATGGGACCGAACCAGGGTTCGTGTCCTTCGAATATGGTGTTAAACACACCGGACCCTTTGGTGTCTGTGAGAAAATGGCTGCGAAAACCGATCAGTCCGCGTGAGGGAATGATAAATTCCAGATCGATACGTCCGTTGCCGTTGTTGTGCAAATTGATCATGCGGCCTTTACGTGTGGACAATTTTTCAGTCACAATACCCACAAACTCTTCCGGCACATCGACAAAGGCGCGTTCCACCGGCTCACAGGTTTTGCCGTTAATTTCTTTGGTAATAACCTGGGGTTTGGACACCATAAACTCGTATCCTTCGCGGCGCATGGTTTCAATCAAAACGGCCATTTGCAGTTCTCCGCGTCCGCATACTTCAAAAGCATCGGGACGGTCCGTCATTTTCAAATCGATGGCCACGTTGCCCATCTGCTCTTTTTCCAGTCGCTGGCGCAACTGACGGGAGGTAACAAAATTCCCTTCCCGGCCGGCAAAAGGACTGTTGTTGACATAAAAAATCATGGAAACCGTGGGTTCATCCACTTTGATACGCGGCAGGGGTTTGGGGTCTTCGAGGTTTGAAATGGTGTCACCGATTTTTATATCGGCAATTCCGGCCAGGGCAATAATATCACCGGATACCACGGACTGTACCTGTCTTTTGGACAGTTCCTGAAACGTATAAAGCACGGACAGTTTTATACCGGGGGTGTTTGCGTGTTCACCGCAGAGTGTATAACCTTTGTTCATTTCCAGTGTGCCGTTAAACAGCCGTCCGATGGCAACCTGACCGACATAAGAGTCATAATCCAGATTGGTGACAAGGAACTGTGTTGCAGCGGCGTCATCTGCTTCCGGACCGGCAATTCGTGAAATAATGGTTTCAAAAAGCGGTTTTAAAGAATCGGACGGTTCGTTCAAATCGGTTTGGGCCGTGCCGGCTTTAGCATTTGTATAAAGTATGGGAAACTCGATCTGTTCGTCGTTGGCATCCAGTTCAATAAACAGATCGTAAACTTCATTAATCACCTCTTCAATTCTGGCATCGTTACGGTCGATTTTATTAATCACCAGGATGATGGGCAGGTTTTTGTCCAGCGCCTTTTTTACCACAAACCGTGTTTGCGGCAGGGGGCCTTCACTGGCATCCACCAGCAGCAACGCGCCGTCCACCAGGTTCAGGCTTCGTTCCACTTCACCGCCAAAATCGGCGTGACCCGGTGTATCGACAATGTTGATTTTTATGTCCTGGTACATGACCGCAGTATTTTTTGCCATAATGGTAATACCGCGTTCCCGTTCCAGGTCCATAGAGTCCATAATCCGTTCTTCCACTTGCTGGTTTTCCCGGAAAATACCACTTTGCCGCAGCATGGCGTCCACAAGGGTGGTTTTGCCGTGGTCTACGTGGGCAATAATGGCGATATTTCTAAATTCATTTTTACGCATATACTTCCTTTTTGTGAAAATTTAATGTTGGGATGCTGCATATCCGGCCAGCCGGCCGGTTGAAAAAGCGGCCTGTAAATTAAAACCGCCTGTGTCTGCATCTATGTCTATGACTTCTCCCGCTAAATAGAGTCCGTTTACAAGTCGCGACTCCATAGTACGCGGATTTATTTCTTTTGTTTCAATGCCCCCGGCTGTAATAATGGCTTCGTTAAAATCACGGTGACCTGTGACTTTAAAACGAACGTCCTTGAGCCAGTTTAAAAGACGTTTGCGCTGTTTGGCGGATATTTGTCCGGCAGACAGGTCCGGCGGGATCTGCGTGCATTCGCAGCACACCGAAATCATCTTTTGCGGCAACAGACCTTTTAAAATGGATTGGAACTGTTTTTTGCCCGAGGCATCAAAATCCCTTAAAAGACGGGCATCCAGTTTTTGTTCATCCAGGGCCGGTTTTAAATCGATGGAAATTTCCACCTGTGAACCTGCGGCCAGGGCATCGACCACCCTTCGGCTGAGGGACAGAATAATGGGTCCGGACAGGCCGTAATGGGTGAAAAGCATTTCACCAAAATCCTGATGGCCTTTTTTGTTATCAATCCACAACGTTGCCGTAACGTTCTTTAAACTGAGTCCCTGTAACTGCTGCGCCAAGGTACCGGCTGTGATAATCGGCACCAGCGCCGGACGTACCGGAACAATCGTGTGGCCAGCCTGTGCCGCCAGTTTGATGCCGGCGCCGTTGGAACCTGTTGCCGGATAGGAAGACCCGCCGGCCGCCAGGATAACGGCATCCGCAAAAAAATCAACCGATGTTTTTGGCGGCTGTTTATCGGACCTTGAAGCTGTCGGATAAGCGGACACGCCGATGATGCGGTTGTTATCAATCAGCAGCTTTTCAACCGTGAGACTGTTTTTTATACGTACACCAAGGCCGTGGTTCCATTTCACCAGTGCGTCGACAATATCTTTGGCTTCGCTGCTGGTCGGGAAAATCCGTCCGCCGCGTTCAGTAGTCGTCGCCACGCCAATGGACTTGAAAAATTCAACAAGATCGTTGTTGAAAAAAACGTTAAAAGACTGTCTGAGAAAACGTCCGTTTTTGCCGAAATGGTTTATAAACTCCGGCAGGGGAGCGGTATTGGTTATGTTGCAGCGTCCTTTGCCGGTAATTAACAGTTTTCTACCGGGACGGTCTTTTTTTTCCAGCACAAGAACATTTGCACCGTTCATAGCTGCACAACCTGCCGCAAAAAGTCCTGAAGCGCCGCCTCCGATAATTATTATTTTTTTTTGTGCCACTAGGTTCTTTCTTGCTATCAAAATTTCAAAATCAATAAATTTAAGCAATTTTTTTTTAGAAACCAAGACAAGCTTTTATAACCGGCGTTAAATTACGGCAAGCATTTTCAAATTTTTTTTGCAATAATTATTTATTTTTCTTGCGTGCAAACGATATTTTTATATCTTGTAATAATAGAAATGATGTGCATTTATAACTGGAACAGAAAATCGAGAAACCCGATGAAAAACGAATGTCACAGCAAATACAGAGGTGTTTTACCACCTGTTGTTATGCCCTTTAACGAAGATGAATCTATTGATTTTGACCTGCTGGAACTGTTTATTTCCTGGCTGTGCACCCAGGAAACAGGCATGCTCTATCCCATGGGAGGGTCCAGCGAGTATTTGACGTTAAAGGTTGATGAACGAAAAAAGATTATGGACATTGCCATGACCGCTTCTCAGGGCCGGAAATTTGTTATGGCCGGCGTGGGCGCTGAAAAGCTGGAAGATGTGCTGGAACTGGCAAAATATGCCGATAAAAATAATGTGGACGGCATTCATGTTGTTATGCCGGACAATATTGAAGGCACCGAAGACGCCATATTTAACTATTATAAACAAATTTTTGACGTTACCCGTTGTCCTGTTATGATGTATGATCCCCGTGGAGAAGGCCCCCACGCGGCAACACCATCGCTGATGCGGCGCCTGCTCGATGCCGTTGGTGACAGGCTTGTTGCCATAAAATACCGCACGGTTGATGGCGTGAGAATGGCTGATATGACACGGGCCGTGGGCGAAGAAATTTCCATCTTTTCCGGTGCCGAGACGGTTTATTTACAGGATTTGTGCCTGGGCGCTGTCGGTTGTGTCGGCGGCGGCGGCAATTTTTATCCGAACCTGATGAACGAGTTGCAGGTGAAATTTGAGCAGGGCGATATTGTCGGCGCCCGTCAAATCCAGTTCCAGTTGCTGGATGCCTGTTATGCCCTGGCTCCGGTTTACTGGCCCATGAGCGCAAAAATTATTTTGCAGGAACTGGGTTTTCCTTTTAAATTAATAACCCGTGTAAAAGGTCCACGTTTTACAGAGGAAGGTGTAAACAGTATTCGAGTTTATTACAGGCGTTTGCTTGGTTTATAAAAGCTATGGCGTGTTAAGAATTGATTTTAACATGCCCGGTTTTTAAATTTATACATGAGGGGTTTAACTATTTATTCGTGAGGTTTGAGTTTTTTTTGAAATTTTATGCAATCGTTTTCATAGATGTTTTTATGGAGGTTGAGTTTGAGAAAAAGACGGCAGTCGTTTCGGGGAATTGTTGTTCCGGTTGTTACACCTTTAACATCATCTGAGAAAATTGACGAAAAGTCGCTTGTAAAAATATTGCAGCATTTGTTAAAGGCAAAAGTAAACGGTGTTTTTGTAAACAGCACAACAGGGGAAGGGGTTTGTCTGACGGATGATGAAAAAAAACAGGTACTGCAAATTACAATTGAGGTGGTTGGCGGCAAAATTCCTGTTTATGCCGGTATCAGTGAAACCAGTTTAAAACGGGTACGTGAGCAGTTAAAATGGGTTGAAAATTCCGGCGCCGATGTTGTTGTTGTTCATCCTTCCTATTATTTTCCGCCGTCATCTCAGCAGGAATTGTATGAATTTTTTAATTTGATTGCTCAGGAAACTTTCTTACCTTTAATGTTATATAATATACCCTTTACCACCAAGGCGCCCCTGAGTGTTGATACCGTCTCGCGGCTGGCCCAGGTTGAAAATATAGTCGGAATTAAAGACAGTTCCGCTGATTTTGTGTTTTTGCTGGACCTGATTGAGATAAAAAAACAGCGGCCGGATTTTATGGTTTTCATCGGCAAATCGCACATGTGGACGGCCGGCATACTCTCCGGTGCAGACGGCGGTTTGGATGGCATTTCAAATCTGATACCGGAACATTGTGTGCGACTGTATGAGCACATTATTCAAAAAAAGCCGGATGTTTATGAATTGCAAAATCAAATCAATGAAATCTGGCGGGTTTATGAATGTCACTCTTTTCTTGGTGGAATTAAATATGCCATGAGTTTGCTGGATTTATGCGAACCATGGACAAGCAAGCCCATTCCGGTTGCAGATGTGGATGAGCAGGCAAAAATTCGTCATATTCTTGAAAATAATGGAATAATAAAAGGTAAGAAGAAAAACTATGATGAAAAAAATAAAATCACATCTCGCTCTCCTTCTTAGTCTCGTCGCTTTAATCGTTGCTGTTTATACGCTATACCAATCCTCCATCATCCGTAAAATTGCCCTGACACATATTGATGTGCAGGAACGCAACTCGCTTTTAACCCCGTTTTTTGATCAGGAATCCGGCAAGAACGGATTTTTGGCTATTTATGAAATTGCCGTTGACAATCACGGCGCCACAACAATAGCCCTGGAATCTGTTGACCAACTGTCCGATGTGTCCGAGTTTGTCATACCACTTAAAGGCGAAGCGGTCGTTGACCAATCGATTTCAGCAAAATGGTTTCTGGTTGATGCGAAAATTTCAGACATCCAAAGTGATCCCCGGCTTTTAAAAAACGCCATTAAAGATATGGACAAATCCATGCCGGTTGCTATGGAGATCAAACCCGGACAAACAAAGACCATCCGGGTCGGTTTGGTGCTTGATGCCTATGACAAGGACAAAAAGGCGCTGGCCGATGTGATGCTTGTCTCTTTTCAACTGGTTTTTGATCACGGACGGGCCTACTATTTTCGAAGAGGTGTTCCGATTCCGCCAATTACTTATTAATGAACAATGATTTTATAATCAATATATTATAAAATAAATCCAGTTTTCAATATTTTTAAACCGGATGTGAGTTATGATAAATACCCAGGACAAATCAAAAATTATCGAGATCGCGAAAAAATACGGTATTTCGCGGGTATTATTGTTTGGTTCCAGTATTGATGAAAGTGGCGAATCTAATGATATTGATATTGCCGTTGAAGGTTTGCAGGCGTCTCAGTTTTTTAAATTCTATGGTGAATTGATTTTAAATTTGTCCAGGCCTGTGGATGTTGTTGACCTGAATGCAAGGACAAAACTGAACGACATTATTTTTGCCGAAGGGCTTCAATTATATGGCTAGTTTGAAAGTGAAAATTGAGGTCGAACTTGAGCACATTGAAAACCTTTTGAGCGAAATTCCATTCGATATCCCTTTACATCGATTATCCACTCTTGAATTGGCAGGCGTTGCCACCCTTTTACATAATTTTTATAATGGAATAGAAAATATACTAAAGCAAATTTTAAAAGATAAAATGATACCTATTCCAGACACGGCATCATGGCACAGGGACCTGTTAAATCTTGCAGAATTAAACGCTGTTATACTGCCAGAGACGAAAAGTCAGTTGGCAGAATATTTAGCTTTTCGTCATTTTTTTTCGCATAATTATGCGTTAGATTTGTATCCACAAAAAATTGAACCATTGGTTCATAATATTCAAAACATATTACTTTTGGTAAAGGATGATATTAAAGATTACCTGAAATGATATATTTTTAAATTAATCCATCCGAATAACATAAAAAATAACTCACTAATATTTTTAATTATATAAAAAATTCCCGACATTATCACTGGAAATCAATTTAGCAAATATCTGTCAACATGAGGAGGTACCGGGTTTTGTGGAGTCTTTTATTTCTCGTTCTTGTTATGGTTTTTATCATTGTGCTGACCTCAAAGGTGAACCTGCATCCTTTTCTGGTACTTTTATTTGCTGCCATTATCATGGGGTTGGTATCACGCCTGCCCTTGAATGAAATTATCGACGCGATTGTTAACGGATTCGGCGGCACCTTAAAGTCCATCGGTATTGTCATTGCCTGCGGAACTATAATCGGTACGTTTCTGGAAAAAAGCGGCGGCGCCCGTAAAATGGCGGACGTGGTGTTGAAAATGGTCGGTGAGAAAAAATCGCCCCTGGCCATGAGCATTACCGGCTTTATCGTTTCCATCCCTGTTTTTTGTGATTCCGGATTTGTTATTTTATCGTCCCTGGCCCATGCATTAGCCAGACGCACCGGTATCAGTTTAACCATATTAACCATTGCCCTGGGGACCGGCTTGTACACGACCCATGTGTTTGTTCCGCCCACACCGGGGCCCCTTGCAGCAGCCGCAGCACTGGATGCGGACATTGGGCTGGTAATTTTATTGGGACTGCTGGTTTCCATACCCGTTGCCCTGGCCGGACTTTTATGGGCAAAATTTATCGGCCGGAAAATCGATATACATCCTGATCCGGTCAGCTCAACCGTGGCAGATACCTATCAACCCGGCGCATTGAAAACCTTTGCTCCTATACTTTTACCGATTTTGTTAATCTCTTTAAAATCTGTTGCCGATTTCCCCACAGCACCCTTTGGAACGGGATTTTTTAAAAACTTTTTTGATTTTATAGGTAATCCAATTATTGCTTTATTAATTGGCGTGCTGACGGCTTTTTTACTGCCCCAGCAATTGAAATCCGTTTCTTTTAACTGGGTGAGTGACGGTTTAAAAAGTGCCGGTTCTATTATACTCATCACCGGCGCCGGCGGCGCTTTCGGCAGTGTGTTAAAAGCTTCGGACATCGGCACGGTGCTTGGGCAAACTTTGGCTCAATGGCCTTTGGGCATATTTTTGCCTTTTATTATCGCGGCTGCACTCAAATCCGCACAGGGTTCATCCACCGTGGCTATTATTACCACCTCAGCCATGCTTGCTCCTTTACTGTCATCCATGGGATTCGTTGGAATGGCCGACAAAGCCCTGGTCGTTCTGGCTGTCGGCGCAGGCGCCATGACGGTTTCACATGCCAACGACAGTTACTTTTGGGTTGTTTCCCAGTTTTCCAAATTAAATACCGCAAACGCCCTGAAAAGTCATACCCTTGCTACGCTGGTGCAGGGGGTGACAGGAATTATCGTTATCGCAATTTTGAATATCATTTTTTAATATAAATTTCCATAAGGACCAGGAGGAGAAATGAAGTGGATGACAGGTTTGTTGTCGCTTGTAGTGCTGTTTGGATGCGGCAGTAAAAAGGAGATTGACTTGGCGCAATTTGAAAAGCTGACGACGGAACAATTGTGTGTATATACCGATGCGGACACCACCTTGAGAGACGCACGATTACAGAATATCCGTAAAGGCCGGGACATGGACTATGACATGCCGGAATATAAAACATTGAGTGACTGGCAGGAGCGGGCAAATTATCTCAAACGACATATTTTCATCACCACCGGTTTATGGCCCCTGCCGGACAGAACGCCTCTGGAGGCGCAAGTTTATGATAAAATCGAACACCCGGATTATACCATAGAAAAGGTCTATTTTCAGAGTTATCCCGGATTTTTTGTCACCGGAAATTTATACCGGCCGCGCGGAGATAAATCCGTGTTCCCGGCCATTGTTACGCCCCACGGGCACTGGAAAGGTCGTTTGGAAAATTCAGATGAAAATTCCATACCAGGCCGATGTATCAATTTTGCCAAACAGGGCTATGTTGTTTTTTCCTATGACATGGTCGGTTACCAGGACAGTAAACAGGTATCCCATAAATTTGCCGATACGGACATGCACCGTTTATGGGGCATCAGTCTTATGGGACTGCAATTGTGGAACAGCCTTCGCGCTGTAGATTTTATATCATCCCTGCCGGATGTGGACATTACCCGCATCGGCTGCACCGGGGCTTCCGGCGGCGGTACCCAGACCTTTATGCTGACGGCGGTTGATAACCGGATTCAGGTCGCCGCACCTGTCAACATGCTGTCCGCTCATTTTCAGGGCGGCTGTTTGTGCGAAAATGTGTCCGGATTGCGGCTGAACACCTTTAATATAGAAATCGGTGCGCTGGCTGCCCCGAGACCCTTGCTGATGGTGTCTACCACCCAGGACTGGACCAAAAACACCCCGACTGTGGAATACCCCATGATGCGTTCTATTTACAAATTGTATGATGCTGAAGACAAGGTTAAATATGTTCAGTATGATTATCCCCATAATTATAACAAAGACAGCCGGGAAGCTGTTTACGCCTGGTTCGGCAAATGGCTGCTGGATGATGACAATGCTGATCATTTTAAGGAACAACCCTTTCAGGTCGATGCCGGCAAAGATTTACTCAACTTTCCGGGTGAAACGCAGCCGCCCGGTGATATGAACGAAGAGAACATGACCGGGTTTTTAAAACAGCGCTCTAAAGATGCTTTTGAAACGATGAAAAAGGATAAAGGTAAATTTAGTGGTATTTATGGGACGGCCTTTAAGCATATTATTGCGGCGGATGAAAATCTGTCCTGTGATGTTAAAGTGTTGGGTGAAAGCGCGGGTGAATCGTTTTTGCTGACGCGGCTGTTGATTTCTGAAAAAGATAAGAACAACTGGATCCCGGCATTTTTGTTTGAACCGCAAACCGGCAATAATAATATAACCATTTATGTGAATCCGGATGGTAAAAATAAAGCCCTGGATGGAACGAATCCTGTTGCGGCTGTTAAAGAGCGGCTGGATGCTGGTGAGAGTGTTTTGGCTATTGATGTTTTCCGGGTCGGGGAACATGTTTTGACGGATGGCATGACCGGACGTGATGAAAGTATCAAACATTTTTACACGTTCAACAGATCAGATGTACAGGAACGAATTCAGGACATTTTAGCGGCTGTTACCTTTGCCAAAGACTATAAGCAAGTAACACTTTTGGGCGAAAAACAGGCGGCTGCCTGGTGTCTGCTGGCGGCTGATGTGTGCGACCGTAAAGTCAAGTCGGCCGGTACGGTGAACTTGGCGGAGATGAATACAGAGGATTATTTGTTGCAAAATGTCTTTATCCCAGGTCTGGCCCGCTTTGGCGGACTGGAAGCCGCGCAAATGCTTTATGATATGAAAAAGTAGATAGTTTTATTAAAAAGTGCCACGGCCCAGGTTATTAATGCCTCTTGGGGGACACATTTTTTGCCGACACAATTGTTACCGGGTAAATTAAATATAGGATTTTGGCAGTCATTTCATGGTGCCGGCCATGTAGTTGGTTCCCTCTGGTTGCAACTTGCATATAATTCCAGACATAATATTGATCAAAGGTGGTAATTTTTTTATGATGAATAAAAGGTAATAAATAATATGAAAGTATTAATAATAATAGTTTGTTTATTTTTAATAAGTGGCTGTACAGTACTTCACACATCTATAACAATAGATGAAACTAGTACGTTCAATAGAAGTTTTGGCTATACTCATGATAATGAATTATATGGTATTAATTTTAGTGCTGCTAAAGATACTCTTTTTTTACAGCGCCCTAAAATTGGAGACCGAAAATATAATCCAAATAACTTGTCAATTTATTTGGGGCAAGATAAATCGGAATTGGAGAATTTTCCTATAAAGCCCAAAAAGATTAAAAATAAGAAAAAAGATGGAATTGAGTATGAAATATTCAAGTATGTGGCTTACAAAAGTTTGGTTGAGCATATGAATGTATATATCAAAAATGGTAAAGTTGTTAAAATGAAGGGACTTATTTTTAGAGACATGCCATAAAATTAAATTCGTCCAAAAATTTTTACTCCTGGGCTTTAGAATTAAAAAAATGATTATCCTGTAGTGCTACCCCGGGATAACTTGAAATGAGGGTTGTACCTTTGTATTTTATTATTTTTTAAACGCAGAGTTGCAGAGACCGCAGAGGTTCGCAGAGGAATGCTTGAAAACTTTGTCCTTTGTGTATTCTTTGTGTTCTTGGCGGTTAAAATTGATCGACTCGGAATTTTACTTTGGGATGGATTTAATTAGGGCATTGTGTTTTTTTTTAACACAAAGGACACAATGGTTTCCGCGATTCAGTGTTGGGGTGTATGAGTTTTTTGAATATGGCGAATTATAGTCTTTCACAAAGATCACAAAGGAAGAGTACTCGGGAAAAAGTCTGTTCCTGGCGGTTTTGTCCCGGAGTCTATGGCGTCATTTATCTTTTTTATATGTACTATTTATCGGTCTATGGTCAAACGCAGTTTATAATGGCGATTATCAGGAGTCTTTATGAAATTTCTTCAATATACGTTATTAGTTATTTGTATGGCTACAAATGTCATCGCTCAGGAATACTTGTTGTATTATCATCCAAAGGATAAAGCTATTTATAGTAAGGATATTTCAACCAAACAAGAGGTCCTTTTATACCAAGCCAATAGCCATGTGTCAACACCATATTTAGTTAACAAAGATACTTTGGTCTTTAATGAAGTTGCAAGTGACGGCTGTGTTGGTTATAGTTTGAAAGAAAAAAAATACCTGTTTAAACTGGGCTGGCATTATGGTTTATACATTGGTTGTTATATTCTTGAATCTAATTTTCATTTTACTAATTTTCATCGTACTCATAATCACGATTTTAATGTGTATGACATGAATTATAATGTCGAATATACTGTAAGTTATGAAGACACAAATTTTGTAAAGGATGAAAATGTATTGGAAAAAGACATGTTGTGGAAAATGTATAATGTTGAAGAAAAGGTGATATTGCTGTTTAAGGCATCAGTTAAAGAGGAAGATAAATATGTCCTTTGGCTGCTTAATCTTGAGGAAAAATACATATCAAAGATTAAAGAGTTTAATGACATCGTTGGACTGCCAATGTCATATGATTACCATTTTACCAAGAATAAAAAATATTATTTTGTGAGAACCTATGACAAAAGTCAAGATTGTACCTTGATATATTTATTAAATTTAAAAACAAACAGAATTGATAAAATTATTAAAAACTATACACCGATAACATGGTATTCGAACCATGAGCTTGTTGTCAGCAAAGATCAGGAACATGTTTTTTTGTATAATGTAGAAACGGACCAGGTTACAAAGTTGTTTTCTGATTATAGAATAGGTTGGTGTCGTTGTCTTGGAAATGAGAAATTATTCTTTTTTTATGATTCACCAATATTACCTGGATGGCTTAATCCTGGTGGTTTTTTGATGTATGATTTTACAACAAGGGAAAAAAGTCTTTTTAAAAGATTAGGCTATAGAATTTATGATTACGGTGGGGAAAATTGGCGACCGTATCGTGTTTCTGAGGATGGAGAGATTATTAATTATCACTGATTATCCTGTGGTACTGTCCCGGGACGGGTTAACGCTAGGGCTGTACCTTTCAACCAAAAGAATAATCGTATGCTGGATTCCTTCTTGCCGGGAATGAGTTGTTTCGGTATTAGTATTGAGATGAAATAGATATTATTAATTCTTTGTGCCCTTTGTGTATCCTTTGTGTTCTTGGCGGTTAAAATTGATAGACTCGGAATTTTACATTAAGACGAATTTAACTGGGGCATAATGATTTTTTAACACAATGTACACAATGGTTTCCGTGTTTCCGTGTTGGGGAATATGAGTTTTTTGAATATGGCGAGTTATCATTTTCCACAAAGATCACAAAGGAATATCGTAAAGCTGTTTGGAATCCTGCTTTCCGGGAATGAGGTGTTTCGGTGTCTGAATTGAAATGAAATAGATATTATTAATTCTTTGTATTCTTTGTGTATTCTTTGTGTTTTTGGCGGTTAAAACTAATCGACACGATGCTCTCCTTTGGGATGGATTTAATTAGGGCATTGTGATTTTTTAACACAATGTACACAATGGTTTCCGCGTTTCAGTATTGGGGAGTATGAGTTTTTTGAATATGGCGAGTTATCATTTTCCACAAAGATCACAAAGGAATACCGTGAAACTATCTGAATCCTGCTTTCCGGGAATGAGGTGTTTCGGTGTCTGTGTTGAGATGAAATAGATATTATTAATTCTTTGTGCCCTTTGTGTATCCTTTGTGTTCTTGGCGGTTAAAACTAATCAACACGGATTTTTACTTTTGGATGGATTTAATTAGGGCATTGTGATTTTTTAACACAATGTACACAATGCTTTCCGCGTTTCAGTATTGGGGTGTATGAGTTTTTTGAATATGGCGAGTTATCATTTTCCACAAAGATCACAAAGGAATACCGTGAAACTATCTGAATCCTGCTTTCCGGGAATGAGGTGTTTCGGTGTCTGAATTGAAATGAAATAGATATTATTAATTCTTTGTATTCTTTGTGTTTTTGGCGGTTAAAACTAATCGACTCGGAATTTTACATTGAGATGAATTTAATTGGGGCATTGTGATTTTTTAACACAATGTACACAATGGTTTCCGCGTTTCAGCATTGGGGGGTATGAGTTTTTTGAATATGGCGAATTATCATTTTCCACAAAGATCACAAAGGAATACCGTGAAACTATCTGAATCCTGCTTTCCGGGAATGAGGTGTTTCGGTGTCTGAATTGAAATGAAATAGATATTATTAATTCTTTGTATTCTTTGTGTATTCTTTGTGTTTTTGGCGGTTAAAACTAATCGACACGATGCTCTCCTTTGGGATGGATTTAATTAGGGCATTGTGATTTTTTTTAACACAAAGGACACAATGGTTTCCGCGTTTCAGTATTGGGGAGTATGAGTTTTTTAAATATGGCGAGTTATCCTTTTCCACAAAGATCACAAAGGAATATCGTAAAGCTGTTTGGAATCCTGCTTTCCGGGAATGAGGTGTTTCGGTATTAGTATTGAGATGAAATAGATATTATTAATTCTTTGTGTCCTTTGTGTATTCTTTGTGTTCTTGGCGGTTAAAACTAATCAACACGGATTTTTACTTTTGGATGGATTTAATTGGGCATTGTGATTTTTTAACACAATGTACACAATGGTTTCCGCGTTTCAGTATTGGGGAGTATGAGTTTTTTGAATATGGTGAGTTATCATTTTCCACAAAGAGCACAAAGGAATACCGTGAAACTATCTGAATCCTGCTTTCCGGGAATGAGTTGTTTCGATCTTGTTTGAACCAAAATAAAGAGCAGAAACGTTATAAAACAAAAAACGGACAGTGATCATCACTGTCCGTTTTTATTTTAATATAAAAGAAATTTATATCATATTTACTTTTCTTCAGAATCAGTCGAGTGCATTTGTTTGGTAAAATGCACATAAAGAAGATAAGCAACCAGAAATGAGACAAAAAAGATAACGGCCGGAATAACATACCCAAGGATCGGGCTGCCTATTCGTGTGGCCTGAGCTATAATGGCTAACATATTTTTTAACTCCTTTTGCTTGCTTGTTTTTTATTTTTCTTGTAATAGACCCATGCGAATATAAGGCCTGCCAAAGAGAATAAATATGATATGGTCATTCCAATAACAACGGTTAACCCTTTTTCCATTATTCATCCTCCCATCTTTGAATCTTTTCCAGGTCTTTCAGATATTCACGCTGTTTTTTCTCATAACCTTCAGAAACAGCGTCCAGCTTGGGACCGATTGAGTAAAACATAATTACTGTAATAACAATACCAATGCCCAGCAATATAAAGCCAAGTGGTATCAGAAAGAGCGACATACCAAGTCCCATCGTTAATAAAATATAACTAAACGGGGAAATGACAATCGCAATCCAGTCTTCCTTTGTCCACTCTTCAGCTTCATGCGGGGTCCATTTACGTTTTATAAAGCCCATAATATCCTCCTAAACTTCTTGTTCAGCTTTACGGTCTAATTCTTCAATAGCTTGAAGTAAACCGCGGCGTTCTGCTTCTTTTTTAACCGGACCCCAAAAGCCGATCGGGCGTGTTTGTGCATATACTTTAACCAGTTTGTCCATATCATCCGGTTTTGTTAAAAATGTGACCGGAATATATACGAGTGCGACAAGAACGATGAGCAGCCAGAATTGTTGATAATCCGGCAAGTCGGGAATCATTCCATAGGATGGAAGCACCCAAACAACCAGCCAGCAGATACCAAGGTTTGCGATCCATGCGGACAAATAGCCCCATGCGTTAAAGCGCCACCAAATGACCTGCAAAATATTCGGCACCCATGTTCCGGCAACCATCAGCCAGAGGGCGAAAAACAACCAGTCAACAATATCTGTTCCAATCATCAATCCGAAAAAGAACGACCCAAGAAGCACGACAATCGTCATAATTCGGCCAATCCATACAACTTTGGCTTCGCTGGCTTTTGGATTAATATAATGATGGTACAAATCGCGTGTTGCATACATGGAACCTAAATTTAAAATACCGGCAACAGAAGAAATGTGAATGGCCAAAATAGCGGCAAAGAAAAATCCAACCATTCCGACCGGAAAATATTCAAAACCGATTTTAAACCATGCCAACTGCGCTTCAGTATTTGACAGGTTACCCTGTGTGATAACAAAAATAGCAAGGATAGCAATACCCCAGATGGCGTTTCTAAAAATAACAGCGGCAGTTCCCCACCAAATGCTATAGGCCGCATCTTTAACGTTTCTGGCAGACTGAATGCGTTGTGCTTCAACAAACCAGTCAAAATGGGTTGCCATACCAAAACCACCGAGAAACGGCACCGCAATCATGGTAATCAGCCAAAGCAGCGGGTAATCACCGGACATGAATCCCGATGTACGAAACGGATTGAGCATTTCGCTGACGTTCATTTCGTGCAGTTTGGCGACAATTTCACTGGGTCCGCCGGCAGCAATGGCAGCCCAAACAGAAACCAGAATAATAACGATAAACATGGTGATACCCTGTTGTACGTCGGCAATAATAACGCCCCAGTAACCGGCTGCAATAACATACAAACAGCACAGGGTTGAAAAGATAACCAGTCCATACCACAACGGCCAGCCAAACGCATAATTACAGACATTACCCATGGCAATGCCTACCCAGCCGGCAATAAACATGGACATAGCCACCTGCCATCCGGCCATCCAGCCTCGCAGCAGCTCCGAACCTAATCCGCTGAAACGTAAGGTTTGCCACTCTGCCTGTGTACCGGCCAATGAACGTCGGAAAATTCGCGTTGATACCCATGCACTAATGGCGCACCAGCCTGCAAAAAGGGAGTACCACATACCATAGAGTCCCTTTGAATAGACAAGCCCTGAAAACCACATGGGAGTATCTGTTGCTGTGTGTGTTGCAAAGTTTGATGTTGCGGGCAGCCACCAGGGCAGTCCGCGCCCTGCCAGAAAAAAATCAGATTCGGAACGTTTACCAAGCTTGTAAAATATGGCTCCGCAGCCGATCATGAGAATAAGATAGGCTATTGTCCAAAAATAATCCAGCCATGCAAACTGAACCATAAATTGACCTCCTTTCGGATATTATATGGTAATATAATTTAGAAATATGTGTATTTTTTTAAATATAATAATATCTTGAAAAAACAGGTTCAATTTTTTCAGGACGGCAAAAGCAACTACCGGTCTGGGAAATGTATCACATGATGATTGCTTGACGGCAATCTGGTTTTATTTAAGAAAATCTTCCCGGATGGGTGTAAATGTATCCAATATTAAAACATCCTCATCGCCAATGACCTGCACGCCGTGCACCATATTGGGCGGCACCAAATATCCTGCTCCTGTCGGAAGCGTCTTTTCCTGATCGCCAACGGTCACTTTTAACGTTCCCTGGAGGATAATTCCGGTTTGTTCATGAGGATGACTATGGGCAGGGGCTGTTGTACCTGCTTTTAGCTCGACCATAACATGCATGATGTTATCAAGCCATATTTGTTTTCGGCGGGTGTTGGCGTCAACTGGAATCCAGTCAAGGTCAGCCCAGGCAAAAAATAAGGATTTCGGCATAAACTTTCTCTTATAAAAGATAATTCTTTGATTGCAGGGAATATAATAAAAAAGTGTTCAAAATACAAATAATAATAAACAGACATACAATAACATTTTTGAAAAAAAATGAATTTTGCAAAAATTTTGATTGACAATGTTACTTTAGTGGATTACTTTATATCTTTTAAACAAGTCAGAAAAGGAGCAGGCAATTTATTGAAAAAGGATTTGTTAAATAATTTATCAGACCCGGAGCCGGTTTTCAGACGTGCTGTTGTGGCGGCTGCTTTTTCACCCAGGCTGAACGCCGTGTTGAACGAAGCGCATCGTTTTGCATCTCTGCTTGGTACATGGCCGATTATTGTTCATGTAGGCGAAGAAAATTCCTCAATTCGAACACGATTGGAAGAGGAGATCGATCGTTCTGCTTTTAAAAAACACCCGCCTGTTTGTCTCGTCAGGAGCGGCAACCCGGCCGATGTTTTGATTGAAGCAGCCAGGGAATATGATGCGGATTTGATCATTGCCGGTGCATTGAAAAAGGAGGGCCTGTTTAAATATTATTTGGGTTCTGTTGCCAGAAAAATTGCCCGTTATGCACCCTGTTCCGTATTGCTGATGCCGGACCCCAAAAGCAAACCCGATGAGCTGAACAAAATCCATTGTGTTGTGGAATATGATGATGAGGCCAAATCGGCCATTGAGGTGGCGGACAGAATCGGTCATGCGGCCGGCTCTAAAGATCTGTACTTTACACATTCCTTCCGAATTCCCGACATGAACGGTCAGAAGGAAGAACTGCATCCGACACAGTTTAAAGAATTTTATCACGCTGAAGATGAAAAATTAAAATTATTTTTAAAAGAATTTAAATTTTGGTGTTCCGACTATTCCACACGATGTCTGCTGGAAAAATCCCGCACATCAACGCTGGATTTTACCCGAGAACTCAAAGCGGACTTGTTTGTCGTGCCCGGCTCCAGCAGCCACATGGGTTTTTGGGACCGTCTTTTCCCCCAGGGAATTGAACTTGCCTTGCAAAATTTACCCTGTTCGTTGCTTGTATCGCGTTATTCTTCTTTTTGATACATAGCCGTTAAAACAGGTTTTACCTTTTAATATTCTTATTCTTACACCACAGTGAAAGTTTTGTCGGGCCGTTCCCGACAGCCTCTAAAACATAGAGAGAATCGCCGGTTGCCGTAACAGCAATATCTTTTGGGGCGTTTAGTTTTGGGGACCCGCCGATAAGGTGACTGAGGATGTCGCCGGTTCTGTTAAACAGCGTAATAACACCGCGCTGGCTGTGTGACACGTAAACAAAATCCGAACTGTCGGTTTCCACTTTTCCAAGACCAATATCCTGCGCCGGAATATCCGGCACGCGCCAGTACCTGGCACGATTGCCTTCAACCGCGCCTTTCCAGTGTTGAACGCTGAGGGTGGTCTGATCGCTGATAAATACACCGCTGCCGTTTTTAAAAACAGCGATATTGTTGCCGGTGTTTTTACTGCCGAATGGACTCTGTTTCAGGTCATTTCCCTTATTATCCAGCACATGCCAGGCAGTGGACGATGCTTCCAGGGCAAAAATATGGCCCTGATTATCGCAGTCAATCCCGGAAACAGGAAAATCTAATCGAATACCGGACAACGGTGTGCCGGTTTTTATATCAAATTCATAAATTATGGAATTTTTGTCCCGGTCGGCAACATACATGGTCCCTTTTTGGGAAAGGGCCAAACCGGTAATCCGTGAAAAATGCCGTTCAGTACCGGTTTCGTCTATGCCGAAAGTAAGGTCCGGGAACGTGCGCGAATGCCCGCCCGCTTCAAGGACCACAACTTTTCCTTCTTCACCCAAACCGATCCAGACATTGCCCTGTTGGTCAACCTCCAGGACCGACGGGCGCTGCAAAACCGGGCCCACATAGCCCGCTGAAATAAATGTCTGGTGCGGTATAAGTGTGGAAATGGCCCACACATCGCTGTAACCCAGGTTCCGTTTCGGGTGCTCGGCGGACACATGATAGTCGTCCCAGGCAAAAATACGACCGCGAAAATCCAGACCCGCCTGCTGGGGCGGAACATAAGAGTCTGTAATATACCAGGAATCGGAATTGGGCACCGGCTTCATTTCAATTTTGTTTTTATTTTTCGGCGGCCAGTTTTTATCATAAACCAGATAAACGTTTTTGCCGGATTTGCCCTTTTCCCCTTTGTAAACATTGCTGGGATCAATAATCTGGGCGGCAATTTTAAACTTTGTTTCCGGCGTAACAAGATCGGGAATTGTTTTCACCTGCGTGATAAACGGTCCCTGGGTATCGCCGGTAATGCCTTTCCAGGGATGTACGGAAGGGTGTGTTTTATGAGTCCAGTTGCTGCTCAGCACGTCGGCCAGCGCCGAATTGGGACGGTGGTTGGGAAAAATGCTGCTGTATGAAAAAACCGCCACACCTTTACAGCCGGCAGCCAGCGCCTTTTGCATACGAAATTCAAATCCGTTTTGGTCTTTCGGTTCCAGTCCCGGGAAAACATGGCGGTCATGTGTGTTTTGCAAATGGTCTGCCAGTTGCCGGGTATAAATAAGCTGGTCCGGTGAATAGAGCATGGGATAGATTACATCGATAATGCCTTTGGCCATCCAGCCGTGGCAGTCCTGCATAAAAATCTGATAGCCGCGAACAAAATCGCCGATAACCGAAGCGGAAAGCTCCAGGTTTTGGTTATATTTTTTCATATCCTGATATAGCGCTTCCACAAACAGGGTAATGCTGTTGCGCCGGAACCGTGACCATTCGTCCGGTTTTTCCTGGGGCGTGCTTTTATAGACGTTATTAAAAATTTTCAGTGAAACAGGATCATAGGAATAGGACGAGGCCGGAAAACGGACATAGTCCAGGTGAAGGCCGTCAACATCGTATGTTGTATAAATTTCCCGGCAAATTTTTAGCAGATATTGCTGAACATCGGGATTGGTGGGGGAGAGCCACATATAGTGCGAATTCAGTCGTTGCTTTTGTCCAAATTCGTCCCACATAAACCAGTCCGGATGCGCGTTATAAAGCTGATGTGGGTCTGTGGGCGGTGTTTTACCGCTCCATCCCGGAAACACATTTATCCAGGCATGAACCTGAATATCTTCAAAGTGTGCCAGTTCCGTAACCAGTTTCAGCGGGTCCCAGCCCGGATCTGTTCCGCCCAGTTCCTGTGCCCAGGGTTCATATTCCGACGGATATAATGTTGTGCCGTTTCCGCGCACCTGAAATAATATAACGTTAAAATTATATTTGGCCGCATTTTCCACTATTTTCTTTATATCATTAGGAGAACTGTATTCCCAGCGCGTTATCCACAAAGCACGTGTAAACGGTTTTTCAGCGCCTTCAACCCTGTGATAAAGGAGAGAAAAAAATAAACCCCAAAAGAGAATGAAAAGGACCTTATATCTTGTTCGCAACGAGACTACCTTTATATTGAATGTGGTTTCTAATATAGTACCTGATTTTGTTATTTTCAAGCCGTTTGTATGGTCGATTGTTTGCCATAAAGCAATTTGAAATTTTCAAACTTGACATTTTGTCATATCTAACGTATATTCCTGTCATAGTTTTTTAAAATTTGTGGTGAATTGGATCAATATGTCGAATTCCATTTTTAAATTAAAATCTGATTTTCAACCCACCGGCGATCAGCCTCAAGCCATCGAACAGATCGTGGAGGGATTGAAACGAAACGATAAACACCAAACCCTGCTGGGTGTTACCGGCAGTGGTAAAACCTTTACCATGGCCAATGTGATTGCCCAATACGGCAAACCGGCCCTGGTTATTTCACACAACAAAACCCTGGCAGCCCAGCTTTACGGCGAATTTCAGGCGTTTTTCCCGGACAATGCGGTGGAATATTTTATCAGCTATTATGACTATTATCAGCCCGAAGCCTATGTTCCCTCGTCCGATACATTTATCGAAAAAGATTCGTCCATTAATGATGAAATAGACAGACTTCGTTTAAAAGCGACCAGCTCGCTTTTGTCGCGGCCGGATACTATAATAGTAGCGTCAGTGTCCTGTATTTACGGATTAGGTTCTCCGGAAATTTGGAAACAAATGCTGTTATTTCTGGACAAGGGCCAGCGTATTGACCGAAACAAAATTCTGGAAAAACTGGTTGAAATATATTATACAAGAAATGATATCGCTTTTGAGCGCGGTACCTTTCGCGTTCGCGGAGATGTGGTGGAAATTATTCCTGCCTATGAAAAAGAGGCGGTGCGCATAGAGATGTTTGGCGATGAAATTGAAAAAATCTCTGTTGTGGATGTAACCAGCGGCGAGGTGAAAAACCAACTGGACCGTGTGGCTATTTATCCGGCCAAACATTTTGTAACGCCCTATTCCCATTTACAGCAGGCGATTAAAAATATAGAAGGTGAGCTTGAAGACCGTCTGAAATATTTCAGAGAGCACGGCAAGCTGCTGGAAGCGCAGCGCATTGAAACGCGCACCAATTATGACCTGGAAATGATGCAGGAAATAGGCTATTGTTCCGGTGTGGAAAATTATTCGCGGCATTTGGCCGGACGGGGTGAAGGTGAAAGACCGTCCACACTTATCGATTATTTCCCGGATGATTTTTTAACCATCATTGATGAATCTCACGTGACCATTCCCCAGGTGCAGGGCATGTATAACGGCGACCGTGCCCGTAAGGAAACGCTGGTGGAACACGGTTTTCGTCTGCCGTCTGCGCTGGATAACCGTCCTTTGAATTTTAAAGAATTTGAATCGGTAATTAACAAGGTTGTTTATATATCCGCAACCCCGGCAGATTATGAGCTTGAAAAAAGTGAAGGTATCGTTGTTGAGCAGATTATTCGTCCCACCGGGCTCATGGACCCTGAAATTGAAGTGCGGCCCATTGAAGGACAAATTGATGACCTGATCCACGAAGTTCGGGAACGTGTGGAGCGTAACGAGCGTATACTGGTTACCACGCTGACAAAACGTATGGCCGAAGATTTAACCGACTATCTTGCCGGTCAGGGCATTCAGGTGCGATACCTGCATTCGGAAATTGACGCCCTGGACCGTATCGCTATTTTGCGGGACTTGCGTTTGGCGGAATTTGATGTGCTGGTGGGCATCAACCTGTTGCGCGAGGGTTTGGACCTGCCCGAAGTTTCCCTTGTGGTGGTGCTGGACGCGGACAAGGAAGGCTTTTTACGGTCTGAGCGGTCACTAATTCAAACAGCCGGGCGTGCGGCCAGAAATGTTTACGGTAAGGTCATCTTTTATGCGGACAAAATGACCGGGTCCATGCAAAGAGCGATTGACGAAACCAACCGCCGCAGGGAAATTCAGGCAGAGTATAATAAAGAGCACAACATTACACCAAGGTCGATACAAAAATCCATAGACCAGGTGATGAGCGCCACCCGGGTGGCAGATTCCAAAGCAGCGCCCTATGGCAAAAAAACGGCGGCCCAGGATGATGATTATGTGAAAAACTGGAAAAAGTTTAGTGAAACGGAAAAACAAGAAATTTTGGACCAATTGGAAAAATCAATGTTCGAGTCCGCTAAAATTATGGAGTTTGAAAAAGCGGCCGAACTTCGCGATAAAATTGAACTGTTAAGCGGCGGACATTTTAAAAGGTAAATTATTCTGGTTTTATTAGAAACTTGAAGGGATAAACATGAATGTAATGGTAATTGGCAGCGGGGGAAGAGAGCATACAATTGTATGGAAATTAAAACAATCACCCTATGTGAAAAAGATATACTGCACACCGGGAAACGCCGGTATCGCTTTGGACGCCGAATGTGAAGACATTGCGGTAACGGATTATAAAAAGTTGTTAAACTTTGCCATCAAGAAAAAGATCGACCTGGCCATCATTGGACCGGAAATTCCGCTGGTGGACGGCATAGTTGACTATTTTGACGCCAACCGTATTCCGGTATTCGGACCCAGCAAACGCGCTGCAGAACTTGAAGGAAGCAAGGCTTTTTGTAAATATATTTTAAAAAAATATGACATCCCCACAGCCGATTACCGCGAGTTTACGGACTATGAAGAGGCGCATAAATTTGTGTCGCAGTCAAACGTGCCGGTTGTCGTTAAAGTTGACGGTTTGGCCGCCGGTAAAGGCGTGCTGATGTGCCAGAACAGCGAACAGGCCATTGAAGCTGTGGACCTGATTATGAAGAAAAAGGCATTCGGCGAGGCCGGACGCAAACTGATTGTGGAAGAGTATCTGACCGGTGATGAAGTGTCTGTGCTGGCCCTGTCCGACGGTGAAAACCTGGCCTATATGGTGCCGTCCCAGGACCACAAACGGATCTTTGACAACGATCAGGGACCCAATACCGGTGGTATGGGCGCCTATGCACCCACCCCGCAGGTTGATGCTGTTTTAATGGAAAAAATTAAAAAAGAGATCATGGAACCCACCATTAAAGGCATGGCCCTTGAAGACCGCCCCTATAAGGGAATTTTATACGCCGGACTCATGATTACCAAAGACGGCCCAAAAGTATTGGAATATAACTGCCGGTTTGGTGACCCGGAAACACAGGTTGTGCTGCCCCTGGCAAAAAGCGACCTTGTGGAAGGGATCATGTCGGCCATGGATGGAAATTTAAACGAATATGAATGGAAAAATAAAAAACAGGCCGGTGTTTGTGTTGTTATCTCTTCCGGCGGATACCCCGGTCCCTATGAAAAGGGCAAACCCATTCTGGGACTGGACAGCCGTTTGGATGAGAATATCCTGGTTTTTCATGCCGGAACAAAACAACAGGGCGACCAGATTGTTACCGCCGGCGGTCGTGTTCTCGGCGTAACCGCCCTGGACGATTCCATTCACAGTGCTATCGATAAAGTTTACAAAGCAGTTGGAAAAATTACGTTTGACGGCGCATATTATCGCAAGGATATTGCCGCACGCGCGTTAAGATAGATAAAAGGAGATATAAGAAATGAAAATACTCGTTACCGGAGGCGCCGGATTTATCGCTTCTCATATTACGGATGCCTATATAAACGCAGGACATGATGTTGTGATTGTAGATAACATGTCTTCCGGACGGAAACAAAATATAAATCCCAAGGCAGAATTTGTGCAAATGGACATTCGCGATAAAAATTTATCGGAACTGTTTGCAAAACATAAATTTGATGTTGTCAATAACCAGGCTGCACAGATGGATGTTCGCAAGTCCGTTGAAGACCCGATTTTTGATGCTGATAATAACGTTATCGGCTTTATCAATGTTTTACAAAACTGTGCAAAAACCGGCGTTAAAAAGGTTATTTTTGCCTCTTCCGGCGGCGCTATTTACGGCGAACAGGACTATTTTCCGGCGGATGAAAACCATGTCACCCAGCCCTACAGTCCCTATGGTATTACCAAATTGGTTGGTGAAAAATACCTGTTTTTTTATGCGTTGACCTATGGCATTAAATATTTTGCATTGCGTTACGCCAACGTTTATGGCCCGCGTCAGAACCCGCACGGCGAGGCCGGTGTTGTGGCCATCTTTGCAACAAAGTTATTAAACGGTGAACCTGTTGTAATTAATGGTGACGGAACACAAACCCGTGATTTTGTCTTTGTTAAAGACGTGGTTAAAGCAAGTGTTCGGGCGCTGGATAAAGACGAAAGCCAGATTATTAACATCGGCACCGGCATAGAAACAAATATCAACCAGATTTTTCACACCATTAATGACCTGACCGGTAAAAAGGGTGAAGAAAAACACGGACCCGGTAAAGAGGGCGAGCAGATGAGAAGTGTTATCGATTATTCCAAAGCCAAAAAAATAATCGGCTGGGAACCCGAATACGACCTTGAAACCGGTTTAAAAGAAACAGTTGACTATTTTAGAACGAGTGAATGATATCGGCAAATGAAAATATATTTTTCTATTTGAGGTACTGCTATGGATGATTTTGAACGAGAATCTCAATTTCGTCAAATTCAACAGGAAACAGGCATTTTAGGTGAGTCTGACAAAGTACGTCAGCTTATTGAAACAATTGATCAGGTTGCCTCTACGGATATTTCCGTACTGGTAACCGGAGAAAGCGGAACCGGTAAAGAACTGGTTGGAAAAGCGATCCATCAGCTTAGCCGCCGCAGCAATGAACCGATTATTACCGTTAACTGCGGGGCCATTCCGGAAGGTATTTTGGAATCGGAACTGTTTGGACATGAAAAAGGGTCCTTTACCGGCGCTGTTGGGGCGAGAAAAGGATATTTTGAACTCGCCAACAACGGCAGCATTTTTCTGGATGAAATCGGTGAACTGCCTCTTTCCATACAGGTTAAACTGCTGCGTGTGCTGGAAGAACGGGAATTTATACGTGTCGGGGGAACGACCGTTCACCAGGTTAACATTCGCCTGATTGCCGCAACAAATAAAAACCTGGAACAAGAGGTTGAAAAAGGCAATTTTCGCCAGGATTTGTTTTATCGGTTAAATGTGATGAACATAACCGTGCCGCCCTTGAGAGAGCGGATAGCTGATATTCCCATTCTTGTGAACAAATTTTCAAACGATTTTGTTCGTAACAACCTGATCGAATTTGAAGGATTTACTGAATCGGGTTTGCATAAAATGCAGGAATATTCCTGGCCCGGCAATATTCGGGAATTAAGAAATTTAGTAGAAAAAGTAATTGTTTTAGAACGTGGCCGGAAAATTGATGAATTTGTTTTGGATAAATATATCAAACCTTTTGATCGTTTTGACAAAAGTTTGCCTGTCCATCTCAACAAGCCCAAAGATGAACTGGAGCGTGAATTTTTGCTAAGGGCCTTGCTGGAGATTAAAAGCGAAATCGCCCAGTTGCGGGAGCTGATGTTGTCCTGCGGCATGCAGCCCAAACTGCATTTGGGGCCCTGGCGTGAAGATCTTGCCTATGAATATGTTGATCAATCTGGTGAGAACGTAAACAATAAAAAGTCTGATATGTCGGTTTCCGATATGGAAAAAGAAATGATTTTGAATGCGTTAAGCAAAACCGGTGGAAACAAAAGAAAAGCCGCCGGTCTTTTGGGCATGAGCGAACGGACCCTGTATCGTAAAATAAACCGATTTGGATTAAACGATGATGAATAAATTAATTTTAAAAATTACACTTTTAACTGCTTTATTACTGCAACTGTCCTGTGGATTTTATTCTTTTAAAGGTTCACTGGACCCGCACCTGAAAACGGTTGCCATTCCTTTAATTGATAACCGCACCGCAGAATTTGGCGTTGCCGAACAAATGACCGATGCTTTTATAGACGAATTTACCAAAGACAACTCTTTGAAAATTGCTGATATAGGCAGTGCAAATGTTCTTATTAACGGCGCCATAACCCGCATTGATGACAGAAGCGGGGCCGTGACCTCCAGCGAAACGGTCCAGGATATTAAAATATACATCACAGTCAGCATTAAATGTATGGACCAGGTAAAGCACCAGGTGATGTGGGAAGAGCGGCTGACCCAATGGGGCGCTTATGATCCTTCGGGTGGTCCGTCTGCACGTGAGGATGCACTGGCGGAAGCCATAGAAAAATTAAGTCAGGACGTTTTAAACAAAACCGTATCCGGTTGGTAGATAACGTTTTGTTATTTTTGAATTTTAGCTATAATTGGTTGGAATTCAAGGTTTTTTTTTTGTATATTAATATATTAGTATCTGCAGAACTTTTAAATTGCATCTATATATAATTTACGTAAAGTATAAAAAATATAAAAGTTAAATTGATAAATCCGTACTTTTCCATAATTATGAGGGCCAAATGGAAAATTCTTTAAATAAAGAAATGAACTGGCTGCAAAAACAAATTGATAATAATCCCAAATCCATCGTTTTTGCCAGACTTGCTGAACAATTTCTAATATCAAATGATTATGACAAAGCCATTGAAATTTGTCAACAAGGTTTGGAAAATCACCCTGATTATGCAACCGGTTATTTCATATTAGCCAAAAGCCTTTTTGGCAAAAAAGAGTTTGATGAAGCAGAAAAACAGTTGAAAAAAGTGTTTTATTATGATCCGAAATTTTTAAGGGCACATAAATTATACAGCGAATTAATGAAGGAAATCGGGTGGACCCGTTCCGTTGAGTTGAGTTACAAAAAAATATTGGAAATAGACCCGTTAGACAATACAACACGCACGTTACTGGATTCATTTGGCAATGAAGAAGAACCCAGTATTGTTGCCAAAGATATTCAAAAAGAACAACCGGAAACAAAAGAACCTGTCGCCGACGGTTTGTTTGAAGACGATACCGATACAGATTCGTTTCTCGATAATACATCAGAAGACGATGATTATTCTGATATTTTTGGCGATATGGATCAGCCTGATGACGTAAAAACCGAACCTTTTGGTGACGAAACAAGTGATCTTTTTGCCGACACTGACACTGAAACTGAAACCGAACCTGCAACTGCTGACGACGACGATGGACTTACGGCGTTTACAGGATTTGATGAAGAGCCGACAACAGATGAAGAACCTGCTGCGGAAACCCTGTTCGAAGGGTCGGAAGATGAGGACAGTGATTTAGAAGTAGCCAGCACGGAAGAGGAAACTTCTCCCTTTTTCCGTCACGATACAAAAGAAGACGAACAGGAAGACGAAAGTACGAGTTTTGAACCCTCTGAGATGATTCATGAGGATGAAGAAAGTGATGACATGGCTGTTGATCCTGAAAGTTTCTTTTTTGAAGACGAAACCGAAGATGAAACGGCGGATACGGAACTGGAAACCAGCTTTGATACTCATGAGGAACCAGAGTTGGACGAAACAGAAGAGACTTCCTTTAGCATGACCGATGTTGATGACGAGGAGCTATTGGCGGAAGAGGAAAGCGAAGAACAACCGGCCGATTTTGCCCCGCAAGAATTTGAAAAAGAAGAAGCCCGTTTTTCACAAATTCTGGACGAGATATTCAGTCCAAAATTAGTGGAAGAAGAGGAACGTGAAAAACAAACGCTGGACACAATTGAACGTGTTGTCAGCAAACAGGATGCTTCGACAGACGAGGAAGAAGTTGAAACGGAAATTGATGAAGATATGGATATGGATGACGATTCCGAGGCGTTTATGAGCCCGGATGAGGTTGATGCTGAAGAAAAAGATTCGTCGGTGCCGGAACAGGAAATTATTACAAAAGGCGGTATGGCGGAATCGTTACCCCAGTTTCAGGATGAAGAAACAGCAGATGACGATGATGCTGAACTGCCGGATGAGCTTGTGACCTATGAAGAAGATGTTGAAAAGCTTACAAGCGATCTTGAAGATATGGAACAACAGCAAATTGATGCCGCTCTTTCCAATGCCGGCAGTGATGAGGATATTGTTGATACGGAAGAGATGGAAGAAGAAGAATTTAGCGACTTTTTGAGCAAAATGTACGGCGATGAGGACGATGAGCCGGCTGTTGATGAACAAGGCCCGGGACCTGAAACGGTTACTGATGAAGAAGAACCGGAACCCGAATCCGATGCAGACCAGGGACAACTGATCGGCGGATCACAATCGAAACCCGCAGCAGGCCCCAAACCCGAACGTATTACGGAAAAAAAGCCGAATGTTGTTTCGGATGAGCCGGACCAGGAACAAGAAAACAACCTGACGTCGTTTACTGATGATTTTATCCAGGGAAGTGTTGATGGCGAGGATGAAGTTCAGGCAACCATGGAAGATTTTGAGGAAACGGAAGAGGATACTTCCCGGCTGGTCGTTGATGATATGGTTGATTCCGACGACGATGAGAACCTTGTTTTTGACGAAGGTCTTGACGACGATGAATTGTCAGCCGAACGCCCAAAGGAAAAGTTTGTTACGCCCACATTGGGAGAAATATATGCTGCTCAGGGGCAATATGAAAAAGCCATCAATGTTTTTGAGTTGTTGTTGAAAAAACATCCCGAAAACGAATGGTACAAATCAAAACTCGAATATCTACGAAAAAGAGCGCAGGAAGAGTCTGAATAACCTGCTTTTCAATATTTGAAAATAAGCATGGCTGATTTTTTGGTCATGCTTTTTCTTTTAACATAAAACCGAAAGTTGTTTCCCGTGGAATTGAATCGTTCAGGGTCTCCGGATATTTCCATTGCAATTGTTACCTATAACAATAAAGACAGTATACACGCCTGCCTGAACAGTATTATATCTGCTACAGTGAATTTTAAAATACAAATTATCCTTGTCGATAATAACAGTCCGGACGATACCGCCTCGCTGCTGAAACAACAGGGGACAGGTGCGCATTTTTGTGATTACCAGGTAATAAACAATCAACAAAACCGGGGTTTTACCGCCGCTTTAAATCAGGCCCTTAAAAAATGTACCGGCCGTTATATCGTGGTGCTTAACCCGGATGTTATTTTGCAGGAACATACTCTTTCAATATTGATTGATAAACTGGAACAGGATGATAAAACCGGCGTTACAGCGCCGCAGTTGTTAAATACAGACGGAACTATTCAGGCTTCCTGTCGTTACTTTCCTAAAAAGAGCGATGTGCTGTTTGAGATTTTGGGACTGGGATTGTTCTCTAAAAAGTTTAAACGCTGGAAAATGCCGGATTTTGATCATTCCCATTCAAGATATGTGGACCAGCCCCAGGGCGCGTTCCTGGTTTTTTCGCAGGACCTGCTGAATAAAGTCGGTCTGTGGGATGAACGTTTTTTCATGTTTTTCAGCGACGTGGACTGGTGTTACCGGGTTAAAAAAAGCGGTTATGAGATTTTTTATTGTTCCGGGGCAAAAGCCATACATTTTAAAGGCGCCAGCGTTAATAAAAAACGTCTGCCCATGATCGTGTCGTCTCATCGTTCTTTTGTTGATTATTTTTTTAAATATGACAAACACCTGTTTCAAAAAACAGCATCCTGTTTTATCGGATTTTTACTTTTGATAATTTTACTCCCGCGAATTTTAATTGAATTATGTTTTAAGGATTGAATGTGAAAAAGTTTTTTAAAATATTTTTTGTGGCAGCCATCTTTTTGTTCCTGGTAACCGGCCTGTCCTTTGCTAAAAGCAATACCTTACTGATCAAACTAAAAGACCGTCCGGTACAGTTAAATAAAACCGATGGTCGATCCGTAAAAACAACCGGCATTGCTTCCATTGACAAGGTCCTGGCCGATAAAAATGTCAGAATGATCCCTTTTGTAACGAATGATCTGGAATCTAGCTCGTCTTTTCAAGATTTGCATAAATGGCTGATCTGTTCTTTGTCTGAACAGACCGATTCCGATGAAATTATACAGTCCTTAAAAGATAATGAAAATATTCAATATATCGGTGAAAACCGGGCCTTTCAACTGCATTTTACCCCGAACGACACCCGTTATTCAGAACAGTGGGCGTTAACAAAAATTCATGCCGAGGCTGCCTGGGACATTGAACGCGGTAGTGAAAATGTCATTGTCAGCGTGATTGATACGGGTATCGATTATAATCATGTTGATTTGTTTGAAAACATCTGGATTAATCCCGGTGAAGATATTAACGGAAACGGTGTTGTTGATGAATCGGACCTGAACGGTATCGATGATGACGCTAACGGTTTTGTTGACGATGTTCAGGGCTGGGACTTTACCGATGCGCCCAATTACGCGGACGGCGGTGATTATCTTGAACCGGACAACGACCCCATGGACGAATACGGTCACGGCACAGGCGTTGCCGGTATTATAGCGGCCATGACCGGCAACAATGCCGGTATTGCCGGTGTTGCCCACGGCTGCCGGGTGATGAATTTGCGCGCTTTTACGGCCGGCGGCAACGGCGAAGAAGACGATGTTGCCATGGCGATTTTATACGCCATACAAAACGGGGCTGATGTTATTAATATGAGCTGGGGCGATGTGTTTGTATCCCGGATTGTTGACGACGTCATCCATTATGCGGCAACGAAAAATGTCGTTCTGGTGGCTTCGGCCGGTAATTCCTCCACAGAACAGATCCATTATCCGTCGGGATTCAACGGCGTGATTTCCGTCGGTGCGACCGATGAGGATGACGATCTGGCAGGTTTTTCCAATTACGGCACCACCATCGATTTGGTTGCGCCGGGGGTGGATATTTTGACCACTACACTCAATGACGAATACACAACCATGAACGGCACGTCCTTTTCCGCACCATTTGTATCGGCGGCAGCGGCCCTGCTCCGGTCGCAGAACAAGGATTATACGGCCGAACAAATTCGCGGCCGGCTGGTGCAATCGGCCTATAAAATTGACGATAACATGTGGGACTTTTATTACGGCGCCGGACGCCTGGACCTTGAGCTTTTGTTAAAATCCACGGATTATTCGATTGTCAAAATCGTAAAACCGGTCCTCGATCAGGGATTCAGCAGCGGTCCGGTGGTTATTCAGGGCTCTGCCTGGAGTCCGTTTCTGGATAATTATACCCTTTATTACGGCGAGGGAGAGAACCCGTTAAACTGGGACAAGATAACCGGACCATACACGGAACCGGTTATTGACGGTGAACTGGGCACATGGACGGACCTGCCCCAGGAAGAGGGTGAATATACGGTCCGTTTAAAAGTGGAAAACAGGGACGGCTCTGTTGTGGAAGATTTGACCCGGGTTTTTATCGATCATTCCGGGCCGGTCATCAGTGATGTCACCATAGCGCCCATGCTGGACGGTGACCGCACGTCCAATCTTGTCTCTTTTGTGACGGATGACCTTTGTGAAGGATCGGTCTTTTTCCGGCCGCAAAATTCCACAGAGGACTTTCAGGAAGCGGCCATGGCCTATCGCAGTAATGAACTTCGATATAATCTCACCCAGGATGAAATCACCGGCATGGCTGAAATTAAAGTACGGGCCGGAAACGGGGCCGGACTGGAAACCACAGACGATAACAGCAGCGTTTTTTATACGGTTGATCTCAGTGCGCCGCCCATTGATGTGGTGGGATTTTCGCCCTTTGCAAGCGGCCTGCCCTTCGGCACCCTTGTCAACCAACATTTTGATTTTAACCAAAACGGCATACCGGATATTGTCATCGGCATTGAGGGAGAAAACGGAATCGGTCCGGTAAAAATATTTGAACACAACGGTGCCGGTTTTGATGAACTTTATGCCTCGGCTTCATCGCTGATCCCGCGTGATTTTGGTGACATTGACAATGACGGCAAACCGGAAATGCTGTGCGGACTGGGATTTTCCAGTTACCTGTTCAAATGTGATGAAACAGACGGGTTCCCGTCTGTTGAATGGAAAACCTGGTCCGGCGAAGGCTCGACACAATATTGGGCCGGCCGCATTGCCGATTTGGACAAGGATGACAAAGGCGAAATTATTTTTCGGATTGTTAAAAGTGAAAATAATTCAAGCGTGGACCAGTTTGAAATATGGGAACTGAACGCAAATTCACAGTTTCAAATGGCTGCGGAATTGCCCAATCCGACCAGCGGCGAAAACCAGAACGGTGTTCCGTTTTGTGAATATGGCGATTTTGACAATGACGGTTATTTGGAATTTCTCGCCGGTGACAGCGACGGCGATCTTTATATTTATGAAAACACGGGCGACAATGCTTATCAAATAACCTGGCAGACATCCTTGCCGCTGCAGGACGCCATTGACTTTTTGTCCGTGGGTGATTATGACGGCGACGGCCAGACCGAATTTATTGCCGGGTGCCATTCGGACCCGAACCTGAACACCGAACACTATTACGACGCCCGGCACTGGTATTATGCTGTTTTTGACCGGACCGGTGACAATACCTATGAAATTGTTGCGGACTGGCGTATTTTCGGGTTCGAGTCGGTCAAGGATTTCGAGTCCGGTGTGTCCAGCGGCGACATTGATCAGGACGGCGACGATGAAATTTTTATCTGCGCTTTTCCGGATTTTTATATCATAAATTATGTTGACGATCAATACAAGGTCATCTACCATCATTCAACCGTACAATCGAGCGGTGTGCTGGTGCAGGACGTTGATGTGGACGGCCAAAACGAAATTTTAAGCGGCGACGGCACAAACACGATTGTTTTTGAACAGAGCGGGGGAGAGACCGGTCTTTCGGCCCCGGTGGGCGTTACGGCCCAGCCCCTTGATGAAGGGCGTGTAAAAATATCCTGGCGCGAGGTGAGCGGCGCCGATGCCTATACCGTTTTTAAAGGGACCCATGCGGACACGCTGCTGCCTTTATTAACCGTATCGGAAAACAGTTGCCTGGATTCGCTGGTCCTTAAAAATAAAACATACTATTATCAAATTATTGCCTCTCAGACTGCGGGCGGGAAAACCAGTCTGCCTTCGGTTATTGTGTCGGCGCGCCCCGGATACCGGCCCTGGCTGGCACAAGCCTATACGGAAACCACCAATAACCTGAGACTGGTTTTCAGCGAACCGCTCGGCGCTTCAGCCAAAGATCCGACAAAGTATATCGTGAACAACACCATCGGGCGTCCCTCATCCGCAATTCCCGATAAATACGGTCAGGAAATTGTGCTCAGTTTTGCAAACAGTTTCAAGGCCGGCGTATCCTATACTGTTTCCTGTTTTAATGTGCAGGACCGCGACCGAACGCCCCTGGATGAAATCCGTAGTACGGCTGATTTTCAATATACGGTGCCGTTGTCTGTGCCCTATTTAAAAGCCGGAAATTTGTTAGACAATACCACGGTTGAACTGACCTTTAGCGAAACCATGGACCAGCAGAGTGTGGAACATATCGGCAATTATGATTTTGAGGACATAGAGATTGTTTCCGTCCAGCTTACGGCGGACGATAAAGTGGAACTGAAACTGGCCTCCGGACAGAATTTCGGCGCGTTCGGCAAAACTTTTACCCTAAAAGTGAAAAATTTAAAAAGCGCGCAGAATGTCGCCATGGTTGCAGGCCGGGGCGATTATTTAAAACTGATTTTTTCACAAACCTCCCTGGACCATGTTTTCACCTTTCCCAATCCCTACAAGCCCGAATACGGCACCGGGGTGATCACCTTTGCCAATTTAACGCCCCAGGCTGAAATTCGCATTTTGACCTCGCAGGGCCGGCCGGTGCGCACGATCCGGGAAACCAACGGCGACGGCGGTGTGCAATGGGACCTGTGTAATGACGCCGGTGAACGGGTCGCTTCCGGGATTTATATTTATCGAATTACCTATAAAGACCAGGATTTTCTGGGAAAACTGGCAATTATAAAATAGGCGCATGCATGTTAAAAATCGGACTGACAGGTATTTTGGGAAGCGGTAAATCAACCGTGGCCGCTATTTTTGAATCGCTGAACGTACCGGTCATTGATGTTGATCTTGCCGGGCATTGGGTATTACAGCACAGTGAAACCGCCAAACAAAAACTGGTTGAAGCCTTTGGAAAAGATATTCTGGAAAACGGTCAAATAAACCGCAAACGGGTCGGAAAGATCGTTTTTGCCAATGAGGCGCATTTGAAAAGATTGAACGATATTGTCCATCCGCTTATGCTGGAGAGAGTGGATCAGCTTGTCAACGAGATTGAGGGGGAGGGAACCAGTAAATACCTGATCATCAATGCGGCGCTGATATTTGAACTGGGCGTTGATAAACAAATGGATTATAACATCACTGTTTCAGCGTCGGTCGAGGCCTGCATTCAGCGCACCCAGGCCCGTGACGGCCTGCCCCGCGAACAGATATTAAAACGTATGGCTGCCCAGCTTTCTCAGGAAGAAAAAATTGCCCGGTCTGATTTTGTCATCACCAACGACCAGGATTTAAATTCACTTGAACAACAGGTAAAAACACTGCACAACAGGATTCTGCAAACGACTGTGGATTAATGTTCCGTTTTGACACAAAACCGGTATTAAAAATTCTTTTACCCTTTGTCTTTGGAATTGTCTTTGCCAAATCATTTCAAATTCACTGGGCATGGTTTATCCTGCCGGCAGTGGGGGCGAGCATTGCCTGCCTGGTTTTTTATCATCTGAAAAAATCATCTCTTTTTACCATTTTCACCTTGACGGTTTTTGCGCTGCTGGGCGCGTTTTTTTATTCTTATCAACTGTCATTTATACGCTATAATGACGTCCGCCGGTTTAATGACGGTCCGGACCCGGTAACAGTCGAGGGCGTTATTAAAAGTCCTGTTTATGAAAAAGAGCAGAAACACTATTTTTACCTGTCTGTGGATTCCCTGTGGACCTTTCAGGGCGTTGCTCCCGTATCCGGAAAAATCCTTGTTAATCTGTACAATCCTCATAAAAAATTAAAATACGGCGACCGTGTTGTATTAAAAGGCGGTTTACGACAGCCCTCCGGCGCCGGGAACCCCGGTGCTTTTGATTATCAACAATACCTGGCGATTCGCGGCGTTTTCAGTATTTTGACTGTTTTGACCGATTTTCATAGCGTTGTGATGGAGGAGCACCAGGGAAATTTTTTATACCGGCAAGGAGTTTTGCCGGTCCGTAATTATATTTTAACGACTGTGGACCGGTTTCTCCCCGGTCAAAATGCCGCCCTTTTAAAAGGACTGCTTGTGGGGGCAAGGGAGGGCATTGACCGGGACCTGCTGGAAACCTTTTCCGCAACCGGTGTCATTCATGTTCTGGCCGTATCCGGGCTTCATGTGGGTTTTATTCTGGGCCTTTTATTGGGACTGTTCAAACTTTTACGTGTTCCCCAGCCCTGGTCCGGTTTGCTGACCATTGCCGGTCTTTTGTATTATGTTTTTCTCACCGGCTGTCACACCCCCGTTGTGCGTGCTTTTATCATGGCGTCTCTGGTTATTATCGCGCATTTATTGGGACGCAAACATGACGTCATCAACACCCTGTCTGCCGCCGCTTTTGTTATTCTGGTTATCAATCCGCTGCAACTGTTTGATACCGGGTTCCAGCTCTCTTTTACCGCTGTTTGCGGTATTGTGCTGTTTTACCGGAGAATAAAGTCCGTGTTTCGTTTGAAGCTGTTACGGTGGCAGGAACAGGAAAAAGGAATTTCGATACTGATATTCCAGTTGTCTGTTGTTTCCCTGGGCGCTATTTTAGCGACGGCTCCGCTTACGGCCTGGTATTTTGGTCAAATCACTCCCTTTGCTTTGTTTGCCAACCTGCTGGTGGTGCCGCTGGTCAGCGTTGTTGTGGCAGCCGGATTTTTTTCCGTCCTGTTATCGCTGTTATCGACCGGTCCGGCCGCCGTGTTTTTTAATGCCATCGATTTTTTATTGTCCCTGCTCACCTCAGGTTTGTCGCTCATCGGGTCTTTGCCCCTGGTGAGGATCCCTGTTATGCGTCCGTCCTTTTTGATGTTTCTTTTATATTATCTGCTGTTCGGATTTATTGTTTTTGTAAACAGAAAAAATTCAAAAGTATTTTTAATCATTATTATTGTTTTATTAAACATCATCATCTGGCCCGGTGTTTTTGGCGGCAGTCATCTGCGCTGTATCTTTTTCGACGTCGGTCAGGGTGACGCCGCCCTGTTCCGGTTTCCGGACGGCAAAACACTGTTGGTGGACAGCGGTGATAATAACGGCCGCTTTGATTACGGGCAGAATGTCATTGCCCCATATCTCATACAAAACGGGATAAAAAAAATCGACGTTCTGTTGCTCACCCATCCGCATGATGACCATATCGGCGGTACTGAATTTTTGATGAGCAGTTTCAAGATCGGACGTATTATCAAACCGGATGTTGGCCTTGACGTGCCGTTACAGAAAAGACTGGATTCTCTTGCCCTTGTTTACAATATTCCTGTCAAAACCGTGACATCCGGCGATACCCTGTCCGGATTCGTCAATACCGCGTTTTTTATTTTACAGCCGTCTCAACATATGCTTGAACAGGTCAATGCCGGACAAACAGACATAAACAACAGTTCCGTTGTCTGTAAAATTGTTTACGGCCGGGTATCATTTTTAATGACCGGCGATGCGGAAGCGGAATCCGAGTTTGAAATGCAACGTTTTGGGTCCTTTTTAAAATCAGACCTGCTCAAAGTCGCCCATCACGGCAGTGCTTCTTCATCCGGGCCGGGTTTTGTTGATAAAGTGGCCCCGGACTATTTTATTGTTTCTGTCGGCCGGTTTAATCGCTCCGGTTTGCCGTCCAAATCCGTCATGGACCGTTTGAATAATAGCGGCGGCCGGGTGCTGCGCACCGATCTGCACGGCGCTGTGCAGTTTGAAAGTGACGGAACTACATTACGGTTGGTTTCATATTGAAATTAAAAGAAAATTTTATTTGAAGCTTAACCTTTATTGCAATTCAAACTCATTTTTACTATATTAAAACTGAAATATAAACTTATTAACGAGAGTGATGGTATATGCCTGTTCTTATTGGAGATAACAGAGTTGTAACCAATATTTATGAGGGGCCTGTTTGGCAGATAGTCAAGGCTGAATCTGTTGCTTCCGGCGAACAGGTCTGGTTTAAAATATTGGCCCAGCGGTTTTCCGACCAGGAAAAGGTTGTCAAACTGTTTCACCAGTCCGCTGAAATTGCCATGGGGTTGGACCACAAAAACATTTTAAAGACGATTAATTTCGGCACAGAGGACCATACCCACTTTATTCTGTTAAAGGCATTTGACGGAACATCTCTGGCAGATATCCTCAAGACGGGTAAGCTCTTTAATGAAGAACGTGCCAGGAAAATTACACTGCAAATTTGCCGGGCGCTGCAATATTCTTATCTCGGCGGCATTGTTCACGGCGCCCTGAACCTTGACAGCATTTACCTGGACAATGAGGATAATATATCCATCATCAATTTCGGTTCCGGGGCATTGCTTGATCATCTTTTGTTTGAGGTACAGGACAAGGCCGTTATACCCTTTGCGCCGTTTTTCTCCCCGGAACGTTTGCAGGAAGCCTCTTTTGTCAATTCAAATACGGATTTATATGGGGCGGGCGTCATCCTGTATCACATGCTGGCCGGAAAAGCGCCTTTTAAAGGCAACACTGTTCAGGCCATTCAGTATGATCAAAATAAATTGCTGCCCTCGCCCAGAATAGTGAACCCGAATATATCCACCAACATTGAAAGAGTGACATTGGGCATACTGTCGTCCGATGTGAATAACAATATAAAAAATCTGTCCACAGTTATCCGCGAGCTGGACCCGCAATCTGCTCTCGAAACTTTGGACAAGGACGAAGACGAACCCTTTTCCGAGTCATTTTTGCAAAGTAAAATTCAGGACCTTTTAGAACGGCTGCCGCCTGTTTTTCAGGTTTTTTCTCCCACACTTGTGGGCAGCCGGCGAAGAGTGGCCTATGCTTTGCTTATAGTTTCTCTTATAATTATTATTGGGTTAGCGGTTACCGTCTTTACGGAAATGAGCAGCCGCAAGTCTAATAGAATTGATATGTTGTATCAGGACTTTATAACCGAAGAGAAAATTGACGACGACGAAGCATTTACAAATTTGAAACAAAATGACCAGATTGATACAAGTGTAATTGTAAAACAGGAGCCCGAGCCGGTTATTGAAAAACCGAAAAATGAAAGACCTCCGGTAATTCGTCAGGAGCCGGTTAAAAATCCGCCGGTGCAAACGACGCAGGAAGAAATAAAACCAGCACAGCAAGCTGTTGTTAAAAGTGAGGTGAAAAATTCGGCTGTTTTAGTGCAGGTTTTTTCCGATTCGGTCGCTATTGCTGCGAATGTATTTTTGGATGGTTCCAATGTCGGAACAAGTTCCGGGAGTCCCTTTTTGGTGGGACCGCTGGCATCCGGTTCAAGGCATACTATATCGGTGAGCAAAAAAGGTTTTAAAAACTGGTCAAAATCCATAAACGTATCCGGTGATACGTTGAAAATAGCTGCTCATTTACAACCCAAGTCCGATGCTTTACGGCGATACACTTTTGCCAAAGTCGACTTTGCCGGTCGTCTGATCATTGATGATCGTCTGCCGTCCTATCCGCTCCCCTGTGAAGTTGATCTGGCAGTAGGCCGCCACACTCTGAAATATATCGACGCCCAGAATTTATTTACATGGGAAACATCCATCGTTCTGGATATGGAGTCGAGCAGTGTTATTTCATACCAGGCGGAAGACATTGGTTACGGAGAATTGTCCGTTGTTTTGGATAACGCCGTCATGTACGGCTATGCCTATGTAACCATTGACGGCAAGTCAACCAAGCGGACAACGCCCATGCGCATCAAGCTGCCGGTTGGCACCCATCGGATTAAAATTTTCAGAGACGGCTTTAGGGCCGTGCCGTCGGATACGGTCATTCATATTCCACCGGATTCCGATAAACAGCTTGTTTGTCGTTTGCTGAAAAATTAAATTAGTATGATGTTTAAGAAAATATTTTATTATAGCTAACAGGTGTACAACGTGGGTCTTGCTCATTTAAAAAAAACGATCTGTTCCGTATTACTGTCCATCTGCATGGTGTCTTTGGCTGGTGCCCAAAACCTGCAGATCCTTCAAACTGTTCCGGAAGCGAACGCACCCTTTTTTGATGTCAACGGGACCATGTCCGTTCACTTCAACCAGGCCTTGTTACCGGCCACTGTTACGGATGCTTCTTTCCTTGTATTCGGCGCGAAAAAAGGTAAAATCGCCGGACAGTTGGGTCTTTCTGCTGATTCCATGACCGTTACTTTTCAGCCGAATGTTTCCCTGCTTGCCGGTGACCGGATAACCGTTATTGTTACCACGGCCGTCAAATCCGTTCATGACCTTCCGCTTGATCATGGGCATGTGTGGGAATTCGATACAAAAGCGGAATTCGGTTTGTCTGACTATACCAAAATTTCCTTCAATATAGACGGCCTGCCCTATTCCATCTGTTCCGCAGATTTTAACGGCGATGATCAGACAGACTGGGCCGTTGTTTATGAAAATGATAAAAGATATTTTTTACAGCTCTATTTTTACAATAACGGCATTGCTCAGGCCGGGGCCGGTATCCAGATCCCGTCACCGGTAAAACCGCTGTATACCGGAGATTTTGATAACGACGGCACTCCGGACCTGCTGCTGCTGGACCGCAGCAAGGTGATAAACGAAATTCCTGCCAGGTTTCGGATCTGTTTTGTCAAACCCGGCGAACAACTGGTTTTGGGCGAAACCTATGATGTCGGTAACCCGGTTACCGATGCGGGGGATTCCCGAGGCGCCGCTGTTTCGGATTATAATGCTGATGGTTTTCTGGATATTGTTGTTGTTAAACGCTCTCAACTGGGTCAAACCGCTTTTCTCTATTACAATAACGGCGACGGCACATTTACTGTAGCTGAAGATTTTTCCGATTATTTACATCCGGAATACGGTTTTAGCGGTGATTTTAATAATGATTTTCGTATGGACTGCGGCATATCCTTTTCCAAAGCGGGAAGCGGTCTGTCGCTTTATTTAAATCAGGACAGTACATTCAGCGATAAACAGCCGGACGTTTCCCTGAAAGAACCGCTGGTGGATTTGGAACACCTGATTCATGCGGATGTTTCCGGTGATAACAGGACGGATTTGCTTGCCTCTGACCGGACTTCCAGTAAAATTTTCGTATACACTTTTTCCGATCTTAAAGACGACAAGCCCGAATATAATTCCTCTTCTTTTTTGTCCAATACCTCACCTATCTGGATGCAGTACGGCGATTTTGACGCTGACAATGATTTGGATGTGGCGGCACTGGGTTTTCGACAAGGTATACTTTTGCTGCACAAAAATAACGGCGCCGGCACGTTTGCCGATACATTACATCTAAACATACCGGACCATCCTGTAGCGTTTACCAGTGCGGATTTGAATAATGATCAGGCGCTGGATTTTTGTATTGTCGATTCTTCCGGTCAGGCGACCCTGTTTCTCAATCAGGTTAATCAAAATGCGGCACCGGCACAACCCGTTGCTGTTTCACCGGCCGATAACAGCTTTTTAAACACGACCGAACCGGTCCTGCAATGGACCGAGCAGACCAATGTTTCTCTGGATTACCAGGTGCAACTGACAAATATAGCTGACCCGACTCAGCCGGACCTGGTCTATGACACCCGGTTGCAGCCGGAACTGTTTACCATTACACCGGCGCTGGGTTCGGAAACGGTCATATTTACTTTGCCCTCTTTGGGTGAGGGAAAATACGCCTGGCAGGTAAGGGCCTGGGACGGCTACCGCTTTAGTCCCTTATCGGTCAGCCAAATGTTTACCATTGACGTATCTGCACCGGAAATTTTATCTTTGCAGCTTCCCGGTGGTTTGTATGATAATTTTTGGTCTTCGCAAATTCAGGCAGCCACTTTTTCACTGTTGGTCCAGTATACCGAACTTTATGCCAAACAGGCTGAACTTGATCTGGTAAATATGGGATTAACCCCGATTGTTGATACAAATATTGAAAGCGGATTTAACCAGTCCGCAAATTTTAGTTCTGATTTGTCGTCGGTTTCGGATGGAGAGTATTGGTTAAAAACAGTCGTAACAGATTCGGCGCAAAATCAGTCCAGAGATTCCGTGCGAATCGGTCTGGATTTTACACCGCCGACCGGTGCGACCGTAACCATCGACAACGATGTTATAAACACGCGCAGCATCCCCCTGAGAGTTTCCGGCGGCACGGACGGTGCCGGAAGCGGTGTGTCCGGCAATTACAATGTCTGGGTGCGGGTTGATGACGGCGCCTGGAATTTATGGCTGGTAAGACAGGCCGTGTCTGATACTGTTTATGATGTATCTGAAAACCACAAATACTCTTTTGCTGCGGCTGCCTGGGACAATGTGGGGTTGCTGCAAGATTTTAACGGTAAAGCGCAGGATTCCGTAAATGTTGTATTGGACCCCTATGAATTTACCGCACCACCGGCACCGAAAAACCTGACCGCCAATGGTTCGAACCCCAGTCCCTGGAGCAATGACGGACAGTTTTTAATCGAATGGGACCTGCCCCAGCACGGCAATACCATCACGCAGTATTTCTGGAAAGCCGGGGACGCCCCGACTTCAAATTATGATACGACCGGAATCGGCGGCAGTGGACCGGCGGCCGGACCGTTATCCACAACCATAAGCCAGGACGGTTTAACCTGGCTGTATGTGTGGTTAAAAGATGATAAGGAAAATATCGATTTTAATAAAAGAGCCAGTGTTTTATTAAGAAATGATTTTACAGCCCCGCAAATTACAGGTTACTATATAACGCCCCAGTCCCCCTATATTGTGGACGACGGTGTGCGCCAGATATGGTTCAGTCCGCTTGACGGGTGTTTGTTAAATACCTATGTTCAATATTCGGATGTCAATGCACAATATGCCACCTTTGTTTCTGAAAATCTGGGTGTGAACCTTCAAAATAATATTGCAGCCGGAAACGACAAGGAAACGATTTTTAATCTGGATGCTTGCAGTGATGGTGATACCTATGAAAAACGGGTCAATTGCGGCGGCTCTGCTTTTACCGATGTTTGGCACCGGTTCTGGAATGCGGACCAGGTCTATCATGCCGGCGGATGGGGATATATCAACGGACGGACCTCCGGGACCCATGACCCGATAGCGGACGCCTTTGATCAAACGCCTTATAAAACCGAACGTTATTCCATGGGCGGATACAAGTTTACCGTTGAGGAAAACGGTCGTTATCAGGTGATTTTACATTTTGCCGAAACCTACCTGGAAAATCCGAATGCACGTGTTTTTAACGTCAGCATTGAAGGCCAAACGGTTTTACAAAACTTTGATATTTATTCTCTGGTCGGTCATGATACGGCCCTGACCGATACCTTTTATGTATCCGTTACCGATAAAATTCTTGATATTGGTTTTGAGCCTGTTACTGAAAATCCCAAAATCTGCGGTATCGAGGTTTATAAAACATCGACATTTAAATATGCGGACGGTGTTTATGATGTAAACATTGCCGTCTATGACAGCGCCCAAAATAAAAGCCAGAATGACTTTCAACTGGGTCTGGACAGTAAAGCGCCGACCGGGTGTACCGCTTCAACCAAAGACACCAGCGAAACCACCCTTGTTCCTGTGCAATGGTCTGCCGGTGATGATGCGTCCGGAAGCGGTGTAAATAATTATGATGTTTATGTCCGTCAGGATGCCGGTAACTGGCAGCCGTGGTTGACGGAAACCGCTGCATTGCAGGCCGATTTTCAGGGTGAACAGCGGCATCTTTACGAGTTTGCCGCCATTGCCAGAGACAGGGTCGGAAATGAGGAGGTTTTTGATCTGGTACCGGAAACCTCGGTATGGGTGGATACCACAGCGGATGATGTTACCCCGCCGACCGGTCCGCAATCGTTAACAGCCAATGGAAGCAGTCCCAGTCCCTGGAATAGTGCACAGACCTTTCAAATTCAGTGGCAAAATCCGGTTGATGAAAGCGGTATAAACAAATCTTTGTGGAAACTGGGTTCCCGTCCTGCGGCCAATTACGATACCACCGGCACAGGACCGGCAGTCGGACCGTTTCCGGTGCAGGCTGCCAATGAAGGACAGTTTTGGTTGTTTTTATGGCTGGTTGATAATAACGGTAATGTTGATTTTCAAACCGCCGACAGTGTGCTGTTAAGACGGGATAATGTACCGCCTGTTATTGCAAGTCTTGCTTTTGTTAATCCCACACCATTTTTTACAGACAGTACCGGCCGGGCCTGGGCAAACCAGGACCTGTTGACCGAATGGTCTGTTGACGTGAAATATACGGAAACCCAGCCGGAAAGTCTTTATGCTGTTTATAACAATGCTGACATGTTGTTTGTGGATGCATCACCCACACCGGGTACGGACGTTCAAAAACAATATGTTTTTGCATTAGACGATAAACCCGACGGATTGTATAATGTGGCTGTGTCCTTGAAAGATGTCGCCTCTCAAAAAACAACATCAAATATTACATTCGGATTGGACCATACCCCGCCCAGCGGAATTGTGGCTTCGGGTCCGGCCATAAGCGCCAATACCAATTTTACCGTTAGCTGGTCTGCGGGAACCGATGCGGGTTCCGGGATGTCCGGCAAGTATCGTGTTTACGTTCAGGACAACGGCGCTGCCTGGCAGGTGTGGCTTGATAATGTAACCGCGCGTTCGTCGGTTTATGCAGGACAGGATGGGCATACCTATGCTTTTGAAGCGATTTCCTGGGACAATCTCGATAATCAGGAAGTGCGCAATAATGCCGCTGAAACAACGGTTAGCGTTGATATTTCCGCCGGTGATGTGGACGCCCCGGCTGCGCCTGTTAACCTGGCAGCCGACGGTTCCAGTCCTTCTGTCTGGAAAAAAACAAATGCGTTTCATCTAACCTGGAACGAACCGGTAGACGTGAGCGGTGTGGCCAAAGCGCTGTATAAAATCGGTTCGGCCCCGGCTTCCAATTTTGACACCACGGCAACGGCCCCGGCCAACGGACCGGTTGACATCAGCGCCACCCAGCAGGGCGGGCAATACGTTTATGTCTGGTTTATAGATGCCAAGGGCAATGTTGATTATCAAAAAAACAGCAAAGTGCTGTTAAAAGTGGACTCAACCCTGCCGGATTTTCTGGCTGCACAGTTTACAAATCCCCATTATGCCGCCGACTGGTTCAGCACCAGCAGGGATACCTCGGCGGAATATCAATTGCAGTACAGCGAGGCTTTTGCCGACAGTTTGATTTTAAACTGGAACGGAAAGACATCTGTTTACACGGGTCCCGATTTACCTGTGGGACTGGAACAGCAAAAATCTGTTCAGCTTGGTTTTAAAGACAAACCGGACGGTTCCTATCCGTTTTATATCACCCTGACCGACAGCGCCGGAAACAGAAATGAAACAATCGATACTTTAAAAATAGATCAAACACCGCCTTTTGGAACAACGGCCCGGTCACAGGATTCTTCAGCCACCACGACTTTTCAGGTAAGCTGGAGCGGCAGCCAGGATAATGGCGTTGGATTATCGGGACGGTTCAGCGTTTATGTCAATATAGATCACGCCGGCTGGCAGGTTTGGCAGGATTCTACAACAGAAAATTTTGCGGCATATAACGGCGAGCACGGCAAAACCTATGCCTTTGAAGCGGTTGCCTTTGATTTTCTCGGAAACGCTGAAGCCTTAACCGGCACAGCCGAAACGACCACGGTTGTGGATACATTAATGGGCGATGACCTCACGCCGCCGGACGCGCCTTTTAATATAACAACCAATGGCGGTTCACAGAATGCCTGGTTCAACAGTCCCCTGGTTGAGTTGAATTGGGAAAATCCGGATGACCCGAGCGGTATTTTAAAAAGTTGGTACAAATTGGATGAAGCGCCGCAAAGCGCCCAGGACACCACCGGTTCACTGGCGCCTGTCCCGCCGGCCACCATTCAAGTGAACAAGGAAAACGGACAGTCTGTTTATTTTTGGCTGGAGGACGGCAACCAGAACAGCGGTTTTGCAAACAATGCCCGTATTTACGTAAAATGGGATTCAACCTCGCCAAAGATAGACAGTCTCAGACTAACGGACACGGATTATAACGGCATGTGGTTTAATTCAAATCCGTCTGTTCAAAAAACTCCGGGTTTGGATGTTTATTTTGATGAAACCAATACGGTTTCCATAGAGTTGTCTCCGGCATCATTACTGGCCGTTAAAGAGCAGCCGGTTAATAAAACCGAAGCCTCTGAAAAACGCTCGTTTGCGCTTAATCTGCCGGCCAATGCCGATTCGATCATGACCTTGTATATAACCGTGACGGACAGCGCCTTAAACACGACAACAGATTCCACTATCGTGGCCCTGGATGCAACACCGCCTGTTGGAACACTGGCCCTGTCGCCGGATACATCCGGCACCACGACTTTTACGGTTTCCTGGGCCGGTTCCGGGGATGACGGAGACGGCTCCGGATTAAGCGGTGTGTATGATGTTAAGGTTAAAATTGATGACGGAACATGGGAATTTTGGCAGACACGTTTTCGCGGTACCCAGGCCCAATATGAAGGCGAGTTTAACCACCGTTACGCTTTTCAGGCGGCTGCCTATGATAATGTTGGGCATGTGGAAGCTTTTACCGGAACAGCCGAAACAGAAACTTTTGTAGACCCGGATTTTTATGATACTACTGCACCTGACAGTCCCGAAGAAATTTTTGCGGCCCTGCCCGCAAACCGGTTGTGGAGCGCTTCTGCAAACGTTGAAATCAACTGGACCAACCCGTCTGATCCCAGTGGTATTGACAGATGTTTTTATAAAATCGGTTCAGCGCCGGTAAACGCATTTGACACCACGGCAACGGCCCCGGCCACGCCGCCTGCGACCGTCAAACTGCAGACCGAAGGTTATAATGACGTGTATTTTTGGCTAAAGGACGGCAACGGCAATGTGGACCATGAAACAGCCGTAAAACTGACCCTGCGTTATGATGCCGTCGACCCGGTGGTTTCACAGGCTTTTATCAACAATGCTCAATTTGATCATAAATGGATACACCCGGATTCCGTAGCACAGGCCGTGTTGTTGTTGCAATACTCGGAAGCGTTTCCGGATACATTGACAATTCGTTCTGAAATTTTGGACGATAAAATTACCATCACGGATTTTTCATCCGGCAGTCCGGTTTCGGTCAATCTGCCCATTACCGGTCTGGCCGACGCCTGTTACCCGGTTAACATCACCCTGGCCGACAGCGCCGGACGTTCGGCTGTAAAACCGGCCCAGTTGTGTATCGACAGTCAGCCGCCGGACAGCACCTTTGCCTCTTCACCGGAAAAATCGCTCACTGAAGAGTTTGCCATTTCCTGGGGCGGCCAATCGACTGACGGAAACGGTTCGGGATTATCCGGCAAGTTTGATGTGCGCATTAAAATCGATGACGGCCCCTGGTACCTGCTGGTCGGGCCGCGTGAAGCACGCACATCCATAAACTATGTCGGTGCACACGGACACAGCTATTATTTTGAAGCCGTCGCCTGGGACAATGTGGGCAATAGGGAAGCTTTTACAGGCATTGCCGAATCCACCACCCGGGTGGACACCCTGTTTGTCGATGACTCGGCGCCCGGTTCTCCGGAAAACATACAGGTTGACGGTGAAAATCCGACCCTGTGGCAAACGCATAATCAGTTTGTTGTAGAATGGCAGTCACCGGCCGACCCAAGCGGCATTAAACGCGCCTTTTATAAATATGATACCCCGCCGGAAAGCAATATCGATACGACCGGTTCTGTTTTGTTTACAGAAGAAACCGGCTACAACACCATGACCCTGGCCGCTGATAAAGAAAACGGACAGCCTGTTTATATCTGGCTGCAGGACGGACGCGGTAATCTGGATTATCGAAATTATTCAAGCATACTCTTGAGATATGATGCCACACAACCGGTTATTTCCGAAATTCGGCCCGTGGACCCCGGTTACCTGACCGACTGGTATAACCAAAGTAACATGGAACAGGTTTATTTACGTATCTTTTATCATGACAAACATCCGGCTGATATTCTTGTGGAAAGCGCCAGCCTGCCGGAAATTCATAAAGAGCCGGTCCTTACCGACTCGGACATGGATTCCGTAGACGTGCGTATTCCGGTTGCCTCACTGTCTGACGGTGTTTATAAATTTTTCATAACAATTTCCGACAGCGCCGGTAACAACAGTTTGCAGGACTCTGTCACCATTCATCTCGACGCAACAGCGCCGCAGGTTTCGCACACCGCATTTACAGCGGCTGTTGCCGAAGATGCGGACCTTAATGTTCAAATACAGGTCCAGGAACAAAACCGGGTCGTCTCGTCCAAAGTTTATTTCAAAAAAGGAGGGGCTGCAGCCTTTACATCTGCTGTCATGGATTCCATTGCACCGGCTGTGTTTAGCGCTTTTATCCCTGCGGATTCTCTCACTTCACGTGGTATAGAATATTACTTTGTCTGTTCCGACGGACTGAACAACAGCCGCAAACCGGTCAATCCTGATAATTACAGTGCAACAGTTAAAATCGACGGCGCCAATTCCGAAGGACTGAAACGGACCGAGGGCCTTGTTTACGGCAAGGCTGAAAACGCCTTTCGCATGATCTCTTTTCCAATAGAAATTATTAACAATTCCGTGGAAAACATACTCGAAGACGACATGGGCGCCTATGATCCGCTCAAATGGCGTTTTTTCCAGTGGAACACTAAAGATGCTGTATACAACGAATACCCGGACATTGATCCGGTAACACCCGGTCAGGCCTATTGGTTTATCACCTCTCTGGAAAACCGGTTCCTGGATACCGGTCCCGGTATATCTATGGACCCGGCCGAACCTTTTGTTATATTGCTGAAAAAAGGCTGGAACGATATTGCCAATCCTTTTAATTTTGACGTATCCTGGAAAGATATTTTCAAGGCCAGTTCCGCCGATACCCAGAAAATTTCCGGTCCCTATACCTATGAAGGACGCTGGCTGATACCGGTTGAAGTGGATTTGATGCAGCCCTGGAACGGCTACAGTTTTTACACCGAAGAAGAGGACATTTCCCTGGTTATTCCGCCGGTTGAAGCAAATCAATCTTTGATGAAAAAAAGTCCGGACTATTGGCCGCTGGCAGACTGGTATTGTAACCTGGAACTGAAAATCGGTGATGCCGATGACCCGTCCAACTATTTCGGCTGTGCGGAAACCGCCACAAAAGATTTTGATGCACCCTATGATTTTATAGAACCGCCGGTTATCGGTGATTATGCATCGCTTTATTTCCCGCATTCGGATTGGCAGACCGATGCACAGAATTATACCACCGATTTCAGGCCGGTGCAGGACGGTTATGTATGGGACGTTGAAGTCATCAGCAACATTACCAATAAAAAGGCCCATTTGTACAGTAATTTTCTGAAAACCCTGCCGCCTTCTTTTGACGTTCGTTTGTATGATTTGGCCGCCAATTTAACCGTCAATTTAAAACAGGATTCCGTCTATTCCTTTAATCTGTTTGATAATGACAAGCCGAGGCGTTTTAAAATATATGCCGGTACGGAACAGTTTTTCCAGGAACAGCAGGATGACCTGCCGCAAACGGTTGATGAATTTGAGCTTGTGCAAAATTATCCGAATCCGTTTAACGGTTCCACCATCATCAGTTATCGTTTAAAAGAAAACACGGATGTTAAAGTTGCTGTTTATAACCTGTTGGCACAGCAGGTCCGTTTGCTGGTGTCCGGGTTCCAGGACCGTGGTTTTTACCAGTACACCTGGGACGCCAAAGACGATTATGGCGTGCAAATGGGAACCGGCATTTATATATTAAGACTTGAAACGCCCCAGTTTACCTGTACACGAAAAATGGTTTATATGCGATGATAAAATTTAAAACCTCAAAATATATAAAAACAATTGTATATGTTCTTTTTGCCTTTGTTTTGTTAAATCATGTTCCAATTGGGGCGCAAAACGTAACAGACGCTTCCTTACTGGACGGCATTAATCTGTTTTATTCGGCCCGTTTTGAACAAGCTATACAAATTTTCCGGGAAAAAATAATAGCCAATACCCTGAATGATGAAAATTTATTTGCCGCCCATCTTTATCTGGCTTTTTCTCTGAAACGTCAAAATGCCGACCAGGAGCTTATCAAGTTGCATTTAAAAAATGCCATTAAAGCAAAACCCGATAACACCCTGGACCCCAACAAGTTTCCGCCTGACCTGTATGATATATTTATAAATGCGCGGGAACAACTTTTGGGTAACCTGGTTGTTATAACCGAACCCCTGCAATCGGCTGTTATATTAATAGAACCTAAAAAGAGTAAAATTAAAAATAAATATTCGCCGGCAACCTTTTCCAATTTATTTCAGGGTCCCTATGAGGTGGTCATCACCAAAGACGGCTATCTCTCACAAACCGGTCTTATGGAAGTAAGGCCCGGTATGACCGATACATTGGTTGTTCATTTAAAAGAACGCCAAAACCAGCTATTAAAAAAATGGTGGACATGGGGCAGTGGTTTGGCGCTGACAACCGCTTTTGTTATTTACAAGGCCGTAAGCGGTGATGAAGCGAGCGAAACACCGGCTGCTACTCCGCTTCCGTCTCCTCCGGGTCGGCCGGACTAGAAAAAAACAATACTATGCTTAAATTTGAAAAAGAGTTATGGGAAAAAGGCTGTCGTGTTGTGGCCGGTGTAGATGAAGCCGGCAGGGGTCCGCTGGCCGGACCTGTTGTTGCGGCGGCTGTTGTTTTTCCGGTTGATTGTGTGCTTTTACCGGAAATAAACGATTCCAAAAAATTGTCCGGGAAAAAACGGCAAACCGCTTTTGATATCATCCAACAAAGCGCGATGGCCGTGGGTGTTGGTATCATACACCATCCGGATATCGATCGTTATAATATATTACAGGCCACCTATATGGCCATGAACAGCGCAATTGAAAATCTGGCAATTAAACCGGATTATCTGTTAATAGACGGACGCGGTTCCCCGCAAAATGAAATATCAAAAATGTGTATTGTCAAGGGCGATGCCAAAAGTATGTCTGTGGCCGCTGCATCGATCATAGCCAAAGTAACGCGGGATAATATAATGCTGGACTATCACAAAGAGTTTCCCCAGTATAATTTTGCCCAACACAAAGGTTATCCGACAAAGCAGCATATCGAAGCAATCCGGCAGCACGGCCTTTGCCCGTTTCACAGACGCTCTTTTCATCCCAAAAGTTTAATGACATTGACTGATGAAAACGACAATATCTAAAACTACGGAAACAGGCCGGTTTGGCGAAGACCTGGCAGCGAAACTGTTGCGCGATTCCGGGTATGAAATTCTGGAACGAAACTATCGCGCTCAGCGTTATGAAATAGACATCATTGCCCGTGACGGCAATACGCTGGTTTTTGTTGAAGTAAAAACCGGAAAAAGTGTAAATTTTGGGGAACCTGAGACCTGGGTTGATCATAAAAAACAGTATAGGATCGGCCTTGTTGCTTCCTGCTATTTACAGGAAAAAGATCTGGAAAACATTGACTGCCGTTTTGATGTTGTTGCGGTCAAACTGGATAAGAATAATAATACGTCGGCTAAACATATTCAAAATGCCTTTTGGCTGGAAGACGAGGGTTGATGGAAAAATTAAAAAAAATTAAACCGGTATTGTGGGAAATCGGTAAATGGGGAATTGTATTGTGGCTTATTTGGCCCATTAAAAACAGTATGATAAAACGAATGGATTTTTCCCGGATTGTTTTCGGGGTCCTTTTGTTTGTCATTTTTGCAGGAAAAATGTTTTACGACATCGTCCTGAAAGATTATATAGACCATTCGGAAAAAAGCAATCTCAGCGCTGTTTTGGCGTTGGTTGCCATGGTTTCCTTTGTGGCCTTGTTAATCGGAGCGATTTTGGTATTTTTTGGAGTATTTGTGTTCTCTAAAATGAATGAGTTGAATATTACGGATTAGTTTTTTGTTAGTTAATTGCAAGGTGGCAGAATACTTTTTTTCTTGATTCTAAAGGGAAATTTTTATACATTATTCGTCTTAAAAGCCACCTTAGCTCAGTTGGTAGAGCGGCTCACTCGTAATGAGCAGGTCGTCGGTTCAATTCCGACAGGTGGCTCTTTTCTATTTAAACGGGTACTCTTATGAGAAAATCTTTATTAAAAACAACGTTTCTCACTTTAATTTTTTCGCTTACAGCAACGTCGGCTTTTGCCGAACCGGCCGGAACAGTCGGGTTTCAGTTTTTACGGACCCACGTAGGCGCACGTGCTTCCGCATTAGCCGGAGCATTTGTTGCTATTGATAACGACATCAACAGTCTGCACTATAATCCGGCGGGTATTGGCACGGTCCGGAAAAAAAGCGGCAGCTTTACCTACTTGAATGATTTGCTGGATTTTAACACCGGTTATATCGGCTTTGTGAATCCCAATGTCGGACCGGGAAATGTCGGAATTGGTATTTTGTACAAGGATTATGGCACCTTTGACGGACGTGATATAACAGGCGAAGAAACATCGGAATTCGGCGCCAATGCCGTATCAATGGCAGCGAGTTATGCGTTAGAGTTGAAACAAAATCTGTTTGTCGGTGCAAGTGGTAAATTTATACACTATTCCGTTGAAAACTATACTTCCAACGCAGTCGCCCTGGATGCCGGTGTTTTATACACCATTCCGTCTCAAAGTTTAAACTTTGGCTTTGCCGTTTATAATGTAGGACAGGTCACGTCGGCCTTTGTTACCGATAAAGATGATTTGCCCTTCGGCATGCGCTTTGGCGCCACCAAAAAACTGGCGCATTTACCGCTTATGGTGAATGTGAACGTTTACAAGTATAACAGCGAAGATATTAACGGCGCTGTGGGCGGAGAATTTACACTGACGGAATCTTTCTTTTTAAGACTCGGTTATGATACCTTTGGTCAGAATATGGACTTTGGCACCTCCAAGGACAAGTTTGCCGGCGGGTCCATCGGATTTGGATTGATCTGGAAACAGTTCTTTATCGACTATTCATTTTCATCACTCGGAGAAATTGGTTCTTTAAACCGTTTCTCAATATACAGCAGCTTTTAATTTAAAATATTTAAAATCCGCTCTGTACGAAAGCGGATTTTTTTTGCCGTTTACATAAAAAAATCAAGCAAAATATGAAAAAAATAACCGTTCCCTATATACAAACCATGAAGGACAATGGTGAAAAAATCAGCGCCCTTACGGCCTATGAATTCCTTTTTGCCACCCTTCTTGACCAGGCCGGACTTGATATCATCCTTGTTGGTGATTCCGGCTCGATGGTTTTTAACGGTAACGAAACCACCCTGCCCCTGACAATGGATGAAGCGATTTACCATTGTAAAGCGGTGCGCAGAGGTGTTTCGCACGCTTTGTTTGTAGCGGACATGCCGTTTTTGTCCTACCAGGTGAATACCGACCAGGCCATGCTCAATGCCGGGCGGTTTTTTAAAGAGGTGCAGGTCGATGCCGTAAAACTGGAAGGCGGCGAACCGGTACTGGAAACCGTGCATAAAATAGTGCAGGCCGGCATGCCGGTTATGGGCCATTTGGGACTGACACCGCAGTCTATCCGCCAGTTCGGCGGCTATGGTGTGCGGGCTAAAAATGCAGATGCTGCCGAACAGCTCATTAAAGACGCCATCGGTCTTGAGCAAGCCGGGGCCTTTGCCATGGTACTGGAAAAAATTCCGGCTGCTTTGGCTAAAGAGGTTTCAGAGAAACTGACCATCCCCACCATTGGTATCGGCGCCGGAGCAGGTTGTGACGGACAAATCCTGGTTACCCAGGACATGCTGGGATTGTTTGAAGAGTTTAAACCAAAGTTCGTCCGTCAGTATATGGACCTGGCCGTTGATGTTAAAAAAGCCCTGCAGCAATATTCTCAGGATGTTAAAGACGGCTCGTTTCCAAACGCGGATGAAAGTTATTAGGTAGCCCTGTGAAAGTTATTCAATCCGTAAAAGAGATGCAGCAAACCGTCGAAGCGCTGCGGCTGCAAGGCAAAAAAATTGCTGTTGTGCCCACAATGGGTTATTTGCATAACGGTCATCTCAGTTTGATTTATAAAGCGGCTGACCTTGCCGATGTTGTGATAACAACCATATTCGTCAACCCGACCCAGTTCGGTCCCAAAGAAGATCTGGACAAATACCCCAGAGACCTGGAACGCGACAAGGGACTGGCCGAAGAGGCGGGAACAGATTTTCTTTTTGTTCCAACAGATGACGACATGTACCCGGAAGGTTATCAATCATTCGTAAATGTTGAAAAGCTGACCCTGGACCTGTGCGGAAAATCGCGTCCCTGGCATTTCAAGGGCGTAACAACCATTGTCAGCAAACTGTTCAACATAACCAAACCGCACTATGCCGTATTCGGACAAAAAGATGCACAGCAGGCCTTTGTTATTCAGCGTATGACAAAAGACCTTAATTTTGATATTGAAATTGTTATCGCGCCGATCATTCGTGAAGAAGACGGACTGGCAACGAGTTCCCGTAATAAATATCTCAATCCCCAGGAACGTATCGAAGCGACAATTCTGCACCATTCGCTGCAAATGGCCAAAGACCTGGTGGATGCCGGAGAAAGAAACAGTTCCGTTATTATCGATAAAATGCGGGAAATGATCGACAGCACGGCCCTGAGTAAAATTGATTATGTGGAGATTGTTGATACCCATAAACTGCAAAGAGTTCCGGTTATTCAGGGACAGGTGCTTATTGCCCTGGCCGTTTTTATCGGAAATACCCGTTTGCTGGATAATGTTATAATTGAGATTAATGATAGTATTTAAAAAATAAATCATTAAACCGGATTTTATTAAAAAAATAATGTTGACATTAAAGCAATTTTTATTATTTTTATATGTCACGTTACTTGTAAAAAAGGAGCAGTAATATGAGACGATTTTTTCTGGTCCTGTTTATTATAACGATACCGCTTGTCTCATACGGTCAATATAAAAGTGAATCAGGTCCTGTTGATATAGCCAAAACCCTCAAATACCCCATGAGCGTTGGTAAAAGAACTATGGGAATATTGGGTTTGGATCCGAACCGTTTGTCTATTTCTCAAAGTTATACCATGAGTTATCTTTCCGGCGGCGGCGGAGAGGGCACAACACAGGGACTTTATTTGAATACCATGACTTATGATTTTTCTGCACCGCTGACACTGACTTTTCAATGGGGAATGATGCATCAGCCTTTTGCGGAAAACGAACAATCACCCGTATTTAACAACGGTCCGTTTGTTTCCGGGGCAAGTTTACGGTACGAACCTTTAAAAAACACGGTCCTGGAAATAAGTTATAAACGTTATCCCTACGGATATAACCCTTATTATTACAGCAATCGTAACAGATTTTGGTAGTCGAAAAAAAGCATCCAGTTCTAGTTTAGCGTAAACCAAGGAGAAATTTGCAACAGTGAATAAACGATCCGTTAAAACAACCAAAAGAAATGTTTCGACGAGAAAACCCGCTCGAAAAAAAACAAATACTTTTCAATCTGTCAAAAGTCAGGTAACGTCTGTTGTTATCTGGTTTCTGGTTGTTATTAATGCTGTTTTAATATTTTCTCTTGTGCAAAAAATCCTGATAAAGGGGACCGATACGCCCGCAGCGCGAACACCGGTCATTACCGTTGAAGTGTTGAACGGATGCGGTATCCGCAACCTGGCTTCCGAGTTTCAAACCATTCTCGAAAGACAAAATTACAAAGTCGTTTCCACGGGAAACGCACCTGATTTTAAATATAAAAATACCGTTATTATAGATCGCGGTATTCAGGATAAAAAAGTCATAGACAAATTTGTCGACTTTGTCGGTCTTGAGCGCGATAAAGTGTTATTAATCCGTAGTGATCAGGCGGCATCTGATGTTACTTTAATCATCGGCGCTGATTACCCTAGCCTAAAGGGTTATCGAGATTCCATGTAAATTATCATTTTTAAGGGGTAATCTTGTGTGTGATGAGTATGTCCAAATTATTTCTTTTCCTGTATAATGTTTTTATCATTCCGCCCTTTTTCTTACTCGCCCATTGTGCCGGACTTTTTAATAAAAAAATCCGTAAAGGTATTAAAGGTCGCAAAAACAATTTAAAAAATCTAGAACTCCGAATAAATAAATGGGACCCGAATTCGAAACGGGTATGGATCCATGTATCTTCCATGGGAGAGTTTGAACAGATCCGGGCGTTGCTGGCGCTTTTAAAAACGTCCCGTTCCGATGTTCAAATCATTATTACATTTTTTTCACCGTCCGGGTATGATTATGCGAAAATCGAAGGCGAGAATATGCTTAAAGCCTATATCCCTTTTGATTCCTGGTTTCAGGCAAAAAAGTTTATTTCACTGATTAAACCCGACCTTGCCATGGTGGTCCGTCACGATGTGTGGCCCAATCATCAGTGGCGGTTGGTGAAACAGGGGATTCCGTCTTTTCTGATAAATGCCAGTGTTTCCGGCAACCATAAAAGCTCTTTTATATATTTGCAAAAAGTTTATAAAATGGTATATTCGACCTTTGATTATCTGCTGACGGTTTCTCCGGAAAATAAAAGCCTGTTAAAACTGGCTTTCCCCGAGCCGGATAATATTCTTGTTACCGGCGACACCAAATACGACCAGGTCTATAACCGCACCATGGAAAAGGGTAAGATTGATACCCTGATAACCCCGGGATTTTTTCCGCGCCATAAAACAATTGTTTTGGGCAATGTATGGCCGGCCGACCTGTGCTGGTTTTACGAACCTCTTTATGAGCTGTTACGGGACGACGACCAATACAAGGTTGTCATTGCCCACCACGAACTGTCTGAAAATCACCTCAAAGAGGCTGAGGATTTTTTCGCCGGAAAAAACATGGCCACGGCCCGCTACACACAGCTTGGAGCCCCGGATACCTGGAAGTTTAAAGTTTTGATTATTGATACGTTCGGCATTCTGGCTAATTTATACGCCCTTGGGCATATCGCCTATGTCGGCGGCGGCTTTGGCGTCGGAGTTCACAATGTGCTGGAACCGGCCGCTCACGGCGCTTGTGTGCTTTACGGACCCAATTTTACCAACCAGACTGAAGCCGATGAAATGGTTAAACAGGACATTGCCCTTGTTATTAAAGACCAACGTTCTGTGGAACAGTTTATGAAGCAAATGAAAAAGAATCCGGAATATGTCAGCGAACAGGGAAACAAGGCCAAAAATTTTGTTATGCAAAACGTCGGGTCCAGTGAAAAAGTTTTAAATTTGATGCAAAAATATTTATAAAATTATCTGAATAAAAGGAGAATCTATATATGGATGAGATCATGGCAGTACAATGGGCCGATGGCAAAGTTCGAATATTAGACCAGACGCTCTTGCCGCATGAGCTCGTTCTTTTGGAAATATCAGACTATCACGGCGTTGCCAATGCCATTAAAAGACTGGCTGTAAGGGGTGCGCCGGCTATCGGCGTTGCAGCGGCCTATGGCGTTGTGCTGGGTGTGTGGTATGAAGATAGTTCGGACCGAACGAAGTTTCTGGAAAAGGCCAATGAGGCCATTGAAGCATTAAAAGTAACCCGTCCCACGGCTGTGAATTTGTTCTGGGCACTCGACCGTATGAGAGGCGCGTTGTCAAAAAATTTGAGCAGGCCTTTAAAAGAAATTAAACTGGCCCTGTTAAGAGAAGCTAATTATATACTTGAAGATGATATTAAACGTTGTAAAACCATGGGCCGGTTCGGTGCGGAACTGCTGCCCAATCGTGCCAATATTTTGACCCATTGTAATGCCGGGGCTCTGGCAACCGGCGGTTACGGAACGGCTTTGGGCGTTATTCGCGCGGCCAAAGAAGCCGGTAAAAAGGTCAAGGTTTTTGCCGATGAAACCCGGCCCCTGTTACAGGGCGCCAGACTAACGACCTTTGAACTGTATGAAGACGATATTGATGTAACGCTGATTTGCGATAACATGGCCGCCTATGTTATGAAACAGGGCCTTGTCAACACGGTTATTGTCGGTGCGGACCGTATTGCCGCCAATGGTGATGTGGCCAACAAAATCGGTACCTATGGACTGGCTGTGCTGGCCAAACACCATAACATTCCGTTTTATGTTGCAGCGCCGTTATCCACGTTTGATTTTAATATAAAAACCGGGGCCGACATTCCCATAGAGGAGCGGGAAGCAGACGAGGTGCGCAAGTTTGGCGAATGCTCTGTTGCGCTTGAGGAAATTCCCGTTTATAATCCCGCTTTTGATGTTACACCCAATGAACTGGTAACAGCCATTATTACGGAAAAAGGTGTAATCAAAGCGCCCTTTACGCAAAATATTATCAAGATTAAAAAGTAAATTTTATAACCACTTTTTTCTTTTAAAGTAAATGACCATGATGATACCCAACACCAGCATGATAATCCAGACCACCGGGTATCCCCATGGCCATTTTAGTTCCGGCATGTTTTCAAAATTCATCCCGTAAACTCCGGCAATAAATGTCAGCGGAATAAAGATTGTTGCGATGATGGTCAGCACTTTCATGACCTCGTTCATTTTATTGCTGATGCTCGACAGATAAACGTCCAGCAAACCCGCCACCATGTCGCGGTAGGTTTCGATGGTATCAATGACCTGAATGACATGATCATATATATCCCGCAAAAAGGGGATTGTTTTTTCTTCGATAAGCGGATTTTCTTCACGCGTTAAAGCGGACACAAGTTCCCTGACCGGCCATACCGATTTTCGCATAAACAACAGCTCGTTTTTAAGTCGATGGATTTCCGAAATAATGGATTGTTCCGGCGAATCAATGACTTTATCTTCCAACATTTCCAGTTGATCACCCGCTTTTTCAAGCACCACAAAATAGTGGTCCACCAGAATATCAATCAGGGCATATAAAAGATAATCAGCGTTTCTTTTTCGCAGCCGTCCCTTGCCGGCTTTGATACGGTCGCGCACCGGTTCAAAAACATCACCCACGCGTTCCTGAAAAGAGATAATGTAATTGTTCTTTAATATAAAACTCATCTGTTCCACATTTATGGCGCCTGCTTGTTTGTCATAGGAAATCATTTTCATAATGACAAAGAGATAATCATCAAAAGTTTCATGTTTTGGCTGATGGTCTGTGTTGCAAATGTCTTCAAGCACCAGGGGGTGAAGATTAAACATGTCTCCCAGATCAGTCAGTTTTTTGGTGTCATGCAGGCCGTACAGATTAATCCAGTGTATGCTGTTGGGGTCCAGGTCAGCAAGGTCGCCGACAGAATCGATTTGATTTCGCGTATAGTTGCCCTCATTATATGATATAAGGGACAGTTGGGCTGTTTCAATTTTTTTTTCACCGATATGAACAATAACGCCCGGGGCGAGTCCCGGCTTTTTGGCTTTCTTTTTCAATCTTTTTAGCATAATCTGCTCCCGATTATGATACAGGGTCTGTTACGATTGTTCTTTTTAAACATAAATATTTTTAATTTTATTTGAATATATGCTGATTTTTATTTAAAATACAATTCTTTATTAAAGCGGTCAATTAAAAAATACAAAAACGGATGTGATGATGCGGTTTAAACGGTTTTTTCAAATTGCCGGTCCCGGATTGCTGGTAGCGGCCACCGGTGTGGGCGCCGGGGACCTGGCAACAGCGGCCTTTGCCGGTTCTAAACTGGGCGTGGCGGTTTTATGGGCAGTGCTGCTGGGCGCTTTTTTCAAATTTGTTTTAAATGAGGGACTCACACGCTGGCAGTTGTCAACCGGCACCACGATTTTAAAGGGCGCCCTGACCCACGGCGGCCTTTTTTCCCAATGGATTTTTCTGGCCTATTTTTTTCTGTGGAGCTATCTGGTGGCTGCCGCCCTGATGAGCGCGGCCGGTGCGGCCCTGTATGCGATCTTGCCGGTTTGTCAGGACCCCTATTACGGCAAAATAATTTACGGCGTGCTGCAAAGTATTCTCGGATTTGTTATTGTCTATTTCGGCGGCTTCCAACTGTTTGAAAAGATCATGAAGGTTTGCATTGTCGTCATGTTTTTTGCGGTGGTGTATACGGCCTGGCGCCTTTCTTCGGACTGGCTGGTTATCATAAAAAGCCTGGTGTGGCCGAATATCTGGCATTTGTCTGCGGCGGAACTGATGTGGGTGGTTGCCCTTATCGGCGGCGTCGGCGGGACAGTTACGATTTTATGTTACGGCTACTGGATTAGGGAAAAAGGACTGGTGTCCAAAAGCGACCTGTTTGCCTGCCGGGTTGATCTCGGCATCGGTTATATTATGACGGCCCTGTTTGGTCTGGGTATGGTGATCATCGGCAGCCATGTTCACCCTGAAGGCAAAGGCACCACGCTGATTATAAAACTCGGCGAGCGACTGGTTTTGGAAACCGGCGCGCTGGGTAAATGGATTTTTTTGGCAGGAGGGTGGAGCGCCATTTTCAGCAGTCTGCTGGGCGTGTGGCAGAGCGTGCCTTATATTTTCGCCGATGCGGTAACCATTATGCAAAAATCCGATGTTCGGGACAGTGAGGACCTGAGCCGCACAAAACTGTACCGATATTTTTTAATCGGATTGAGCCTTGTCCCCATGACCGGATTGTACGTGGGATTTGCGTCCATGCAAAAGGTGTATGCCTTTGTCGGCGCGCTGTTTATTCCATTGCTCACCATTGTCCTGCTTGTGCTGGGCCGGGAAAAATTCATCGGACAAGAATTTAAAAACAAACCCCTTACCAATTTGGTACTGATTTTTATTTTGGTGTTTTTCCTCGGGACGTTTATATTGTCTTTTTGTTGAGATTCAAATATCAGCCGAAACAAATCCCGAAGGGATGATATATGGATTCAACCTGGCTCTGCTCAAAGCCCGTAAGTTGAGCGGACGCTGAGCGGAGTCGAAGCGGGAGCATAGACAGCCATGAGAAATTTTTACAATTAAAGGGATGAAATGAAAGTAATTTATAAAATAACATACCCAAATGGAAAAATTTATATTGGTAAAGATCTGACCGACAGTATCAATTATTTTGGAAGTGCAAGTAGTGAATTAATTGGAAAGGATTTCAGTCGTGAAGAGCGAAAGGACTTAACGATTCGAAAGGAAATAATCTGGGAATCGGACGAAGCAAGTGACGAACAGGTTAACAAGATTGAAGTTAGATTTATAAAAAAGTTCAAATCCAATAATCCTTTAATTGGGTACAATCAATGGCCGAAATGGAAAGAATGATTGTTTGATCGTTCCGGGATTCTACCCCGGAACGGATTAACAGGAGGGCTTGGCCCTTCGACTTTTCCTTTAAATAATTGTAAGCTGGATTCCGGTTTTTCAGACTGTTATGTATTTAAACAAAAAAACCAACATGTCATGCCGGAGGCATCTTTCCTGACGTTGAATCGGGTCTTTATCCCGGCAAGGTTCTTACAGAATGACACGTTTAAATTTGTGTTGAAATAAAAAGTATTATTCTTTGTGTCCTTTGTGTATTCTTTGTGACCTTTGTGGTTAAAAATATAAGATAATTCTCATTTATAATTTTCTTATTTAACGCAGAGCCGCAAAGGAATTTCTGAAAATAATCTAATTTCTGACTTTTTTACAACAAAAAAACCAACATGTCATGCTGGAGGCATCTTTCCTGACGTTGAATCGGGTCTTTATCCCGGCAGGATTCTTAAAGAATGACACGTTTAAATTTGTGTTGATATGTAAATTATTATTCTTTGTGACCTTTGTGGTTAAAAATTATAAGATAATTTTCGTTTATAATTTTCTTATTCAACGCAGAGCCGCAGTGATATGCCTTGGTCATCTGGGTTCCTGTGTTAAGTCGATCTGTGTCATCCTGAGCAAAGCAAAGCCGAAGAATTACCCGTCCGGGGCGAATAGTGACTAAATTCAGGAACAAGTAACTAAATTTGGTCGTTGAAATTATTACCCTATGAATATATTAAAACCATGTCGGCGGCCTTAAAAAGGAGAGAAGATATGAATAAAATCGATTTTAAAAAAGAGTTGAAACATTTATACAAGCCATCAGCAAAAAAGGTCAGTCAGGTCGATGTTCCGACGATGAATTATTTAATGGTGGACGGCAAAGGCGATCCAAACAATTCCAAAGAATTTTCCGATGCTGTTGCGGCATTGTTTGCCGTTTCCTACACAGTCAAATTTAAAATAAAAAAAGGGGAGATGGCTTTGGATTACGGAGTGATGCCCCTTGAAGGACTATGGTGGGCAGACGACATGTCCAAATTTTCGATACATGATAAATCCAATTGGAAATGGACACTCATGATAATGCAGCCTGATTTTGTTACCCGTGAAATGATTGATACCTCTGTTTCAGAAGTGACAAAAAAGAAAAACCCGGCTGCCATTTCGAAAATTCGTTTCGAATCATTTTCAGAGGGAAAGTGCGCTCAGATACTTCATATCGGACCGTTTTCAGAAGAAAGACCCAACATTGAGAAAATACATGAATTCATAAATACCAAAAGTAGGCTGATTGGTAAACATCACGAAATTTATTTGAGCGACATCAGAAAGGCGGATCCCAAAAACTGGAAAACCGTCCTTCGTCAGCCAATGCAATGATGGTGCAAACTATCGGCTGCATATCTTTGTAAACTTGGCCCTGGCTGCCGGTGAAAGGGGGGTGTACACCTCGAACGAAACCAACTCATCGAAAATATACCAAAGTTATAATATCAATAGTTCAATCTATTTTGAAAACAAGTATAATATTCCGTTTTGTTTTATTTTTGATTTTATTATATTCCGCCATATTTCCTTGTAATAAAACCGAAAAATTTTATTTCACCGATGCTTAAAAAAATAAGGAGGTTGATGGAATTAAATCCCTCTGAAAATTTGTCTTTTCAAACCTGTAAATGTTAAGCTGGAGATTTTTAAAAATACGGAAAAGGAAATTATGACAAACAGAGAACAAATCCTCAAGATTTTAAACGGTGAAAAACCGGACAAAGTACCCTGGTTTGGTGATTTGGATTATTGGGCAACCGCACTCGTAGCAAATGGGAAAAAACCGAAAAATTTTCAAAAAAGTCCCGAATATATAGATTGGCATCGTGATTTGGGAGTGGGATACTATCTTCAGGGATATTTCCCCTATAAAGCAAAAAATCATTTTCAGGAAAATACCTGGTATAATGGCAACCTGAAATTCAGAGAGATTATTACTCCAAAAGGAAATTTAAAAGAATGCTGGGAATATGTGCCGGATACCTGTTCTGAAGCCCCGAGAGAGCATTTGGTCAAATCGGTTAAAGATTTGGCTGCCCTTCGATACTTTTATGAAAACATAGAGTGGGAACCGGATTATGATTTTGCTTTAGAACGCATCGACCAAATTGGTGATATGGGAATTTCTCTTCTTTACCTGCCGCACACCCCATATATGCAGCTATTGGTAATAGAAGCAGGTGTTGAAGCCGTTACATATTGTGCCATGGACGAACCGGACGAGCTGGCGGAAACCCTGCAATCCATGAAAAAGTCTTTTGATCATGCTGCCCAAATTGCTATAGACGGACCCACCGAGACATTAATGATTCCGGAAAATTTGTCTTCGGAAATGGTTGGGCCGGATAATTTTGAAAAATATATGAGAAACACCCAAACAGAATGGGTTGAGAAAATGAAAAAGGCCGGCAAATTTTCTTTTCTTCACATGGACGGCACCTTAAAAGGATTGCTGGCGCGGGAGGCATCAACAGGTTTTACTGTCATAGAAGCGATGACACCTTTTCCCGTGGGAGACCTTGCTATAGAAGAGTGGGAGAGCGTGGCAAATAATCCTAAAACTATTTTTTGGGGCGGAATGCCCGGCAGTTATTTTACCGCCAATGTTACGGACCATGAATTTGATCGACATGTGAGGGCGGTTTTGGCGGTTATGCGCAAAAATCCGCGCTATGTATTGGGTGTTGCCGATCAGGTACCGCCGGATGCTCTGGAATATCGCGTTAAAAGAGTCAGAGAATTGGTTGATCAATTTGGCGCCTATGAGTGATTAAAAGAAAAGCTGATCGTCCCGGGTTCTGACCTGTGATAGATTCATTTATATGATCGGATTACAGGCGGACGCTGAGCGGCCTTTCGACTCCGCTCAAGGACCGAGTCGAAGGGTGCCCTCATCCTGAGCGAAGCCGAAGGGTGTCCTCATCCTGAGCGAAGCCGAAGGGTGTCCTCATCCTGAGCGAAGCCGAAGGGTGTCCTCATCCTGAGCGAAGCCGAAGGGTGTCCTCATCCTGAGCGAAGCCGAAGGGTGAGCAGGGTAAAGTCCATTTTTATCTAGTATTCCGGATGAAATTTACAAGACGATCAAACCATGTAGGGGTTAAAAATTTTTAACCCCTACACATGTTAATTAATCGCCCAAAGATTTTGCTGAACCTGGAACTTTTCCAGGGCGAGCAAATATTTTCAACCGGAACATGATACAAACAATTCATTCATCAAAATTCAGACAAAAAAGGATAGGTTATGACTTTTTTAACTAGATTTTCAACATTTGTATTGTCAATTGGTTTGTTAATCTTATGCAGCAGTAATCAGGGTTTAACGCAAAAAAATACCAAAAAAACACTTCATTCACCTGCAGAAATTTTTAAAATTATGGAACAGTCTAAATTAACTTATAGTTTAAATCTTTTGGATTCTAACGAAACTGTGCCGGTAGAGTCACCACAGGTTTTACACAATCAATTCTATCTTGCCAAACAAGACGATAAAATTGTGCTCAAGGAGTATGAATTAAAAGATTCTGTACAAAAAATGTTTGATCAGGCAGAGGAACACTTTCACAACGAAGAATATAATAAAGCACTGGAACTTTATCGTAAAGTATATCATGATCAGCCGGATTTTTATTACGCGTTAACAATGTGCGGAGACGTCCATTTTATGACAAATCAACTAGACAGTGCTGTCTATTATTTTAAACAAGCTATCGCAAAAAATCCTATTGATTATACGGCATACTGGTTTTTGGGCGATACTTTTTGGAAAAAGGGTCAATTAAAATTAGCGCTGGATCATGTTACCAGGGCCCATGTTTTAAATAAATATAATCCAAGACTTTTGGAAAGACTGGAATTTCATCGGGATGAAAACGGCAGAGACTGGCAAGAGTGGTCATTTGATCCGCAATATACCCTCAGCAAAGAAGGAAACAAGGTAACAATTAAAATGAAAAAAGAATGGATGGGTTATGTGTTTGTCAAGGCACTTTGGAAATATGAACCCGGCTATGCGGAACAAATGCTTGGCTATAAACCAGATGAAAATTCTATTAATTTATTGGAGGAATCAGAAGCTGTTTTATCACTTGTTTCACAAAAACATGGACATGAGCGCCTTAAAAAAATAGTTAAAGAGGGTTATTTTGAACCATTTTTTTATTATGAAATTGCGGCCCCCCAAAATGCGGCTGCTCTTTTACTCTTGCCTGAAGAAGAATTAAACAAAATAATAGAGTATGTTAATAAATACCATTAATCTATATTAAACAATTATGTTTTATTGTTAATTTATCATTGGCCCGTTTTAAAAAAATAGGGGATTTATTATGAAAAAAATCATGTATTACCTTGTTCTCTTTACATTTCTCTCAGGCATTGGCTGTAAAAGAGACAACACAATGAGCAGCGTATATACAGGTCATTCAAGGAAATGTTCCGGAGCATCCTTTACTATTAGCGGTTCCCAAATAGCTTATTCGCGCACATTGAAAGAAATACCGGGTAGGGGAAAAATAACAAGTCTTTCTGCAATATTTCTGGTCGATGTTTTTGGGAACAACACGAAAAGGATAACTTTTACCGAGGCAAATTGCTACAAGCCTGTTTGTTCATCAAATGGTTCTTTTATTTTTTATCATTTAAAGAGAGATGATAACATTGAAATTTATAGAATAAATATCGACGGAAGTCAAAATAAACGGTTAACAAACCATAATTCATCAGATATTATATATGATGTTTCCAAAGATGGTTCAAAAGTTTTGTTCCATTCTGAAAGAGACGGCAATGGCGACATTTTTATAATGGATTATGACGGAAATAATTTAAAACGTCTGACAAATAATGCAGATTTTGAAGAAACGGCAAAATTCTCTCCTGACGGTTCCAAAGTGGTTTTATCCTGTGAAACAAAAATTTTTATACTGGATTTATATAACAATGATATTGTAAACCTGATGCAGGAAAACGAACGCGGTTACTATGCATCATTTTCACCGGATGGTTCAAAAATTGTTTATGTGGATTTTAATCAAAACTGGAATATTTATACAATGGATAGTAATGGAAAAAATAAAGCCAAACTGACTGATAACGCTGGTACTAATTTTTCACCATTATTTTCCCCGGATGGCAAAAAAATCCTCTTTTATTCGGAAAGAGACGGCAATTCGGAATTGTATATTATGAAATCGGACGGCAGTGATCAAAAACGATTGACTCATAATCCGGGTTCCGATCTGTTTCCAGTATTTTCTCCTGACGGGACAAAAATAGCGTACCACTGCGAGAATAACGGGAATTGGGATATTATTGTTATGAATCCGGACGGCAGTAACAAAATTAATTTGACCCAAAGCAGTTATTAAAAAAACAGGATACAGCCGTAAGTGGGCTGTTCTACCATACCATTCTGAGATTAATCTAAAAAAAAGCAGACCGGTGTCACCCTGATCTGCCTTTCGGCTCCGCTCAAGGACCTCTTTCGGCTCTGCTCAAGGCCCATACTTGAAGCGGACGCTGAGCGGAGTCGAAGCGGGAGCGAAGCCGAAGGGTGAGCAGAGCAGGGTAAAGCCCATTTTTATCTAGTATCCTGGATGAAATTTACAAGACGATCAACCCATGTAGGGGTTAAAAATTTTTAATCCCTACACATGTCAATTAATCGCCCAAAGATTTTACTGACCCTGAAATTTTTTCAGGGCGCAAATCAGGCAGGGTATTTACCCCGATAAATTTAAGGTTTTATAATGTCAATATTAATATAGGCCCGTTATTTAAGAACTGATCGGGCCAAAATGTCCCGGTTTATTTAACGCACTGGAAAATATTTCCAGTGCGAGCAAAGCCAAATAGTCAGGGCTTTTACCCCCAATAAACACCTGCCCATTTTCTGATAAACCACCTGCGCTAATTTTTTAGAATTTGTAATATTATTTTATCAGCATTATTTTTTGGATTTGCTGCTCCGTATTGTTTATGTAAAATTTAACAAAATAAAGACCGCTTGGAACACTATTTCTTGATGAGTCCTTACCGTTCCAATATATTTTATGTGATCCGGGTGATTGCATATTATCAATTAACGTCATAATATTTTTGCCTAAAATATCAAAAATCTGAATTTTTATAATCGACCTGGTTTGTAAATTATATGTAATACAGGTTTGGTTATTAAATGGATTAGGATAATTGGGGAATAATTTGAAAAATACACTGGAATCAGGGATTTTATTTTTTACCGATACACTTGTTGCGGTGGTTGCAACACCTTTATCCGTTGCCACCCAAATATTTCCCTTTTTGTCAGCAGAAATATGTTGAATTTCATTACCGGGCAGGGGACTGTTAGCCGTGTTGTAAAGCGTCCAGTTGTTCTCGTTAAATTGCATTAATCCATGATTATATGTGCCAAACCATTTTCTATTAGCACTGTCAACAGCTATCGTAACAACATTGTTAGAAATTAAATCACTGTTTCCGCTATCGAATGTTTGCCAGTGTTCACCGTCAAATGAGCAGACACCTTTGTTTGTACCAAACCATTTTACCCCATTCTTGTCAATGGCCATGGCATATACACTGTTTGAAACAAGATCACTGTTGGATTTATCAATCTGTGACCAGTTTTCGCCATCCAAAATATTTACACCGGCACAAACAGCATCTCCAACGTCTGATGTACAAACCCACAGTTTATTTTTTGAATCCGGAACCATACATAAAATAGTTCCCCATCCAATTTCAGAAGTGAAGGGATGATAGAAATGCCACGAGTTTTCATCAAATGATGTAAGGCCGGCACCATACTGACCAAACCATTTTTTATTTTCCCTGTCTACGGCAATCGTCATAACCGTTGTTGGATATAGCTGATTTTCAGCTTTATAGTAATTTTTCCAATTCTGGTCGTCAAAACTTGAAATACCACATTTAATGTTAGCCGTAAATCCAAGCCATTTGACATCGTTGGAATCGATTGCCATTGCATTGACTCTGTTTGAAATTATGTCGCAATTTGTGGTATCATAGGTTGTCCAGTGTTGACCGTCAAAGAGATAGAGACCATCGTATGTTGCAAACCACACATTTTGCAGTTTATCGTGGGCAATAACAAAAACATAATTACATCCCAAACCGCTGTTTTCTTCGGTATAAACCGTCCAATCTATTTCATCTGCCCTGAGAGCAGAACACCATATTATTAAAAGGATAATAAAGATTTTTCGTTTTATCATTATTTTTCCCTCTAAAAATGATATAAACCAAGCTGTTAAAATAACTTTTATATATAGTGACTGCTTTTACAGACTTTACTTCTAATGGCCCGAAATGTTTGTTTAAAAGAACAGATAGAATACGTTTACATGGGGATGGAGCTTGTAAAATTTTGGCTCCTTATATCCTTAACCGAGTTCCCATGTTTAAAATCCCATGTATCTCTAATATTATGATTTAATGTAAAGATAATCGCAATACGTGTCAAGTATTAATGCCGTAAGGGGGCTGTTCTACCATACCATATTGAGATTAATCTAAAAAAAGTCAGACCGGTGTCACCCTGATCTGCCTTTCGGCTCCGCTCAAGGACCTCTTTCGGCTCTGCTCAAGGCCCATACTTGAAGCGGACGCTGAGCGGAGTCGAAGCGGGAGCGAAGCCGAAGCGGGAGCAGGGTAAAGCCCATTTTTATCTAGTATCCTGGATGAAATTTACAAGACGATCAACCCATGTAGGGGTTAAAAATTTTTAATCCCTACACATATCAATTAATCGCCCAAAGATTTTACTGACCCTAAAATTTTTTCAGGGCGCAAATCAGGCAGGGTATTTACCCCGATAAATTTAAGGTTTTATAATGTCAATATTAATATAGGCCCGTTATTTAAGAACTGATCGGGCCAAAATGTCCCGGTTTATTTAACTTTTTCTAGATATAACAAAAATGTCATGCCGGAGGCATCTTCCCTGACTTATAATCTGCTCTATATCCAGGAAAGATTCTTACAGAATGACACTCTATTTTATATCCATCGTTTTAGCAGGAATAATATGTCTCGATCTTTGATGAGATGACATTATGCTCTTTTTTAAAATCGATGTGTTTTGTTGAGATTGAGACAAGCTATAACTGAAATATCAGCCGTATCAAATCCCGAAGGACGAGAAAAAACAAAAGGGTCCAAAATATGGACCCCTCACACTAGGCCGGATTCTGCCATTTCACATTCGGACGCCAGTCTTCAAGACCATCCCGCCAGGCCCGCCATTTCCCGCGCATTTCAATCAACACCGGCTCATAATAATGTTCGTTCGCCAGGTTGCGCTTCTCATGGGGATCTTTGGCCAGGTTGTAAAGCTCCTCAACAACAGGGTCCTCGTCAATATAACGAATATATTTCCACTCTTTAGTATAAACGCCTTCGCTTTTGGGAATCCGTCCATGATCAAAAGTGTGTTCATAAAACCATTCGCTGCGCCCTTTAGTATCGGGGTCCTTAATAAGGGGCATGGCGCTTTTACCCTGTCTGTCAACCGGTATGGGCACACCGGCGATGTCGAGCATGGTCGGGGCCATGTCGATATTCAGGGTCATTTTATCAATTTGTTTGCCGCCGTCGGAGCGTCTGGGATCATAAATGATAAGCGGCAGCCGCACCGATTCTTCGTGCATAAACCATTTGCCGGCCAGTCCGTGTTCACCCAGGTAAAAGCCGTTATCAGATGTATAAATTATGACGGTATTTTTATCGAGTCCGAGTTTTTTCAAAACATCCCGCATACGGCCGACCTGCCGGTCCATGCCGGTGATGAGCCGGTAATAGCTTTTAACGGATTCCTGATATTTTTCCGGTGTGGAAAAACGCATTTTCCAGCGTCGTCTGGCTTCGGATGTTTGCAGCTTTTTCGGCAGATTGGCAAATGCTTCCTCCGTACCTGTTTCCGGGACCGGTATTTCGTCTGTTTTATACAAATCCTCATATTGGGGGTCATATAAAAACTGGCGCGGGTCTTCGTCCTGTACGTGCGGTGATTTAAAGCTGACAGATAAACAAAAGGGCTGATCGCCGGTGCAGGATTCCATAAACTCGACGGCATTATCGGAAATAACGGTTGTCAAATGTTTTCCCGTGCCTTCGCCTTCCGGGAAATAATGCCCCTGTCCCGAGAACCCGTTAAAATAATCAAATTCGCTTTCCGGCCGGTCACCGCCCAGGCCCCATTTGCCCACAAACCCGGTACGGTATCCGGCTTTTTTCAACAAAGCAGGATAGGTTTTGGAAAACTGTTCCGGGGTAAAAGGCACATCAAAACGGTTGATGGTATGCGCGCGTGCATAAAGTCCGCTGAATATGCCGGCCCGGCTTGTCATACATATAGATGTTGTACAAAAATGGTTGGTAAAGGTAAAACCCTGGGACGCGAGCCTATCCAGATTGGGCGTTTTTACAATGGAATTTCCCATACAGCCCATGGCGTTCCAGCGATGGTCATCGGACAACAGAAACAAAATATTGGGTTTCTTTTCAGCGCCTGTCCCGCAAAACAGGGTCGTGCCGACCAGGGAAAGTAAACTTTTGTGAAAGGTCCTTCTGTTCATGATAAATAACCTCCTTAAGAAAGGACAAATGTAAGTTAGTGCCTTCCGAAATAAATCGATCGTCTATGGGATCCTACTGGTGGACGAATTAATTCAAGGGCTGTGCCCTTTTATTTCTTCTTTGTGTCCATAGTGTATGCTCTGACCTTTGTGGTTAAAAATACAAAAAACAAAACCCCTGTTAAAAACAGGGGCTGTGCATATACTAAAAATTTTTGTCACCGCCGAGTAATCCGCCCAGCAGATCACCGCCAATACCGGCAACACCTTTGCTTTCACCGCGATTGGATCTTGATGCGGCAAAAATGCGGTCCGCGAGTCTGGAGAACGGCAGACTTTGCAGATAAACCGTTCCGGGGCCGGTCAAATTGGCGAGAAAAACACCTTCACCGCCAAACAGGGCGTTTTTAAATCCGCCGATGAATTGAATGTCATAATCGACTGTGGGTGAAAACGCCACCAAACAGCCGGTATCCACACGTAAACGTTCGCCGGAAGCCAGCTCTTTTTTTACAATAGTACCGCCGGCATGAACAAAGGCCAGGCCGTCGCCTTCCAAACGCTGTAAGATAAAACCTTCACCGCCGAACAAACCTGCGCCGATGCGTTTGGTAAACGCAATTTCTATGTCCACACCTTTGGCAGCGCACAGGAACGCGTCTTTTTGACACAAAAACTGTCCGCCGAGTTGGCCTATTTCCAGGGGAATGATTTTTCCGGGATAGGGTGCGCCAAATGCAACATGACCCTTACCGCGTCCGTTATACATAAACGTGGTGATGAAAAAACTCTCACCGGTCAGCATACGTTTGAATCCTTTAAAAAGGCCGCCGTCTGCACCGGTTTGCATTTCAATACCCTGCTCCATATATGTCATGGCGCCGGCTTCTGCGCGAACGCCTTCACCGGGGTCCAGTTCAATTTCCACCAACTGCATATCGTCGCCGATTATTTTGTAATCAATGACATCAGCCATAATAATATCTCCTCTTAAATAAAATAATCTTACTTTTTAATCTGTATCTCGTTTAACACAAGGTTCACAAAGAAAACTGAAAAAATATCCGGATTCCTGCATTCACAGCAATGGCAGGACTCGGTCTTTGAAATTAAATAGATATTGTTCCTTCTTTGTGTTCTTTGTGTAATCTCTGTGTCCTTTGTGGTTAAAAAAGTCTACTTTTTAATCTGTATCTCGTTTAACATAATTGTCACAAAGAAGAAAATATTCATTTTCACTTTGTGTTCTTTGTGTGAAGAATAAAATACCTGCTAATCTGCCAGCATCTCCATGCGTGCCGCAAAGGGATCCTGATGGGTTTGCAGTCCTCTCACACGCGCGCTCAGGGCATGAAACATGTCCTTTTGTTTGTTATAAATATTTACATGTTCCGGCACGGGTTTGTTTCGTTTTTTGTTGTTCAAAATCACAAAAGGCGCACTCATTTCAGTCAGCGGCTTTGGCTGTCCAATCTGTTTGGAATAGACCCAGGCCGCGTGCAGCGCTGCGCCCAGGGCCGCGCCTTCGCCTTCCACAGGGACTGCTTCGGCATTAAACACATCGGCAATGGTCTGCCGCCATGCATTGGACTGTGCCAGTCCGCCGGTCAACCGGATTTCTTTGGGTTTTACCGGCATTTTTTGAAAGCCGTCGTACAAATTCAAAATATGGCCTTCGAGAACCGCACGGCACAGTTTTTCTTTGGTAAAATCATCCAGACCAAATCCAAAATAAACCGGACTCGCCATGGGGACGTCCGGGGTGCGTTCGCCCATGTACCAGGGAATCAGCATCCGGCCCTCATTGCCCACCGGCGTCTGGTCAACCACCTGCACAAATTCTTCATGGGACATGTTGTAATTATTCAACACCGCATTGTATCCGTTGGCCAGATTGGACACACACAGCAGCGGCAAATAATGGCCGGTGCTGTCACAAAAAGCGGCAATTTCACCATTGGGGTCAACATAGGGTTCGTTTAAAAACGTATAGGCCGTTCCGCTGGTGCCCAGGCTGATGGTAACAATGCCCGGCTCCACGTTACCGGTACCCACCGCGCCGTACATATTGTCGCCGCTGCCCGCATCGATCCAGCAGTCCGGGGAAAATCCGTATTTCTCCGCGAGGTTTTTACCGATTTTGCCGATCATTTCGTCACTTGGTTTCAACGGCGGGATTTTGTTTTTTAAATCCGGTGAAATAAAATCCATCAGCTTTTCAGACCACGTGCCGGTTTCCGGGTTCCACAGGGCCATGCCCGAGGTATCGCCGGGTTCCATCACCCGCACACCGCCGTTTTTGCCGCCGGTGAGATACCAGTTTATAAAATTATGCACCAAAAAACAGGTGGTGGTTTTGGCAAAACCCTCCGGTTGGTTACGCGCCATGGAATATATTTTGGCGGCCGTATAACCGGTGCGCTGACTGTTGCCCACAGCCAGGACCATCTCATTCATACCGCCGAGGGCGTCGGTCATTAATTGACACTCTTTACCGGTACTGAAATCGTTCCACAGCTTGCTTCGGCAGCGGGTCAATTCGCCGTTTTCATCCAGCGTTACCAGGCCGTGCTGCTGCCCGGAAACAGATATTGCCTTGATGTACTGCCGGGGTATATCGGATTTTTGCAAACGTGTGAACAAAACCTCAAGGGCCTCGATCCACATCATGGGGTCAGACTCGGAAACGCCTTCTTCGAGTCCGGTGACAACACCGTCACGGGTTTTATAGTGGGGTAAATCTTTATCGTAATTAACAGCATCCAGATAGACAACTTTCTCTTCTTTAACGTCAAGTATGATCAGTTTTGTGCCCTGGGTCGAGCTGTCAATTCCGGCGAACAGTTCCATCGTTGCATCCTCCTCTTAAAAAATTTAAATAAAATAAAAGATTTTAAGCTGGAATGCAACCCAATTTATTGTTGGATTTTGGGAAAGGGGGGGTGAAATTTGAGGAACGGTGTAACTTTTTTCTCACAAAGGGCACGGAGATCACAAAGAAGGGAAAAATGCTATTTTATGTCAGTGTATGACATGCCAGTTTTGTGCATATAGGAAGGCATAGCCCGCAGAACCAATAAAACCGAAATTTCATCCCCATCCCAAAAGTATCACCCTTCTACTCCGCTCAAGGTGACACTTTTTTGAATTTAATTTTAACACAATGGTGCAGTAGAACCAAACCCTGCGGCTGAAAATGGGCGCAGCCTGCGAGTAACTTTTGTCTAATTTATTGAATCCAGGTTTGCCCTCTGTATAATTTGATCCATATATTTCCTATTCGAATATAATAAGCCTCTCCACCAGTCCACCAGGTTTCTCTAAAATAAACTTTTGCCAACCACATTCCTTTATTAAACAAGATTAGATGTACAAATGGCAATGTTTCGACATGAATTCCTCCCCAATGGCCATATTGTATACCAATTTTTGATTTTAAAAAATCCATTTTTCTATCAGCAACTTTACATAGATCTAAATACATTTCATGATCTTTTTCATCTCCGCGAGCCAAATATTCTAAACTATCCATCACAAAATCATAAAAAATATCATAATATTTTTCTTTTATAAATAATCCTTTTTTATTTTTTACATCAACAGTCGGGCGAAAATTTAAAATGCTATCCTTAGAAACAATAAATTGATCTACATTAAACTCATTTGTATCTATTATTTTTTTAAAATCATTTACTATTCCCATATAAATATTATTCTGTAAAATAATATACTCTGGTTTTTTATATGGTAAAAATAACTTTTCCAAAGAATCAGGATCAGAGTTTTTTTTGCGAAATTCTTTTGGAATATCTCTTTCATGAATTCCGAAAGGATAATAAAATGTTTGAAAAAGAGAATAAGTATATTTTTTAATTTTAGATAGTTTTGAGAGTTCATTTTTTGATATTGGGGTTGATTGATTTTCCCAAGTTTCAAAAAAATGATCCAACATTTCAATATCATTGTTTTCAAAAGATTTTTCAAATAAAATTATATCTCTTTCATTATTACCTTGAGAAAATAATTTTATACTGCATAAAATAACAATTCCTAATATCCAAAATATTTGATTTTTTTTCATATTCTAAAACTCTAACATGGTTTTATTTTAGTTATATTTACAGTGACTGCATTCAGTTGTAAGTTGTTCATTCCATTAAACCCAACTTTTCTGTACCAAATTTTAGTCTGTTGCCGGGACCTAAAAATGGGCACAGCCTGCAATTATTCAAAAAGTTGGAGGGCCTGGCCCTCAGTTTATTACGTCACAGTGTAGGGCTTAAGGACGAAAGTACCACCAGAATCAACTTTTGCTGCAGGCTTGCCGGACAGGGTGACCAACTAAACATACTTATTTTTTCCTGGTCTTTTTGCTCTTTTTTACTTTTTTGTCCTTTTTCTTTGATGATTTATTCTTTTTATCCCCTTTTTTTTCTTTTTTGGGTGAATCCTTTTTTTTACTTTTTTTAGAAGAATCTTTCTTGTTTTTCTTGGGAGAATCCTTTTCTTTATTTTTTTTGGATTTCTTTTTATCTTTTTGAGATTTTGCCTTTGTTTTTTCCTGTTTTTTAGAATCTTTCTTTTTCGGCTTTGAACTTTTTTTAGGGACTTTTTGTTCTTTAGCCTCATCTGTTTTATTTTCCGTCTCGGATTTTTCTTGAACGAGAGGCTCACTTTTTACAGAGAGTTGTGACAGGGTTGGCTCTGGAAAAATATTCAATCTCTCTTTTTTAAATTTTGCAATCCAGTAACGCACCTGCCCGGCAGAGAGACCGCTTTTTTCAGCAGCCTGAGCTTGTGTAAGTCCCTGGTCTAAAGCAAGCAAAGCCTTTGCATGTTTTCCAAAGTCTTCAGATAAGCTTATGTTTTCACATGCAGTTCGTTCTTCCTCAGTAAGCAGGGGTTGTACCTTTGCACTCGTTTTTGGATGTTGAGAATTGGCCATTTTTCACCTCGCTACTTTTTAATTGTGAAAAAATATTAGGGTTTATTTTATGCATCATTTAGCATTTAACCGGGCCGACAATGAAAGTAAGAGAATTTGGATAAACAATTAAATTCTGTTTACCTTGTCACTTGACGAATAAGGAATCCATATAGAATTTACATTATTTTTTTAACTTTACATATAAAATATTTTTCCGCTCAATAAAACCGGGATTTTATCCCCCATCCCAAAAGTACCTCGCTTTTACTCCGCTCAGTGTCCGCTTTAAGTTTATTTTGTTCCCGGTTTCCTCTGCGCACCTTTGCGGCCTCTGCGTTAAAGCTGAATTGATTTTTGAATTAATCACACAATGGTGCGGTAGAACAACAGCTTAAGGCTGAAAATGGGCACAGACTATAATCGTTCACCAAGTTGGAGGGCCAAACCCTCGGTTTATTACGTCCCAGGGTAAAGCCCCGGGATGATCAGTTTTTTATTATCATATAAAAATTTATATATTATTAATTTTTAATATGTATTTATGTAAAACCCTTTCTAGTCTAACCATTTTATCTATAAGATCTTCTTGTATTTTTAACCATTTTTCTTCATCTTGGAGACCACCAGTATTTGACCATGATTTTATGTAATGTTGTTTTCGACCTTCCTTAAAATCCCAATCTATTTTACCACCAAAATCATTTTCAATTTCATTTTTATGAGAAAAGAAATATTCAAACCTTTTTTTGTTTAGTTCAGCATCTGGAGAACAAATAAAAAATTCAATCCTACTTTTTGATAACATGATAACATAATTCCACGCAAGGCCAAATTTACCTGCTCCTGCTCCAACCCACCCCTGATATGCATTAGGAGATATATTATTAAATAGATTTGTTTTTTTATTTGATAAGGTCAGTAATTGTTCAAAAAACATATACCTCTTTTGACCACTTTCCGCTAATTCTTTTTTTATTTTCCCTCCAGCAGTAACTTCAGGATTTGGTCCTGCAATTATAGAAAAAAAAGGAGCAGGCTTAGATTCCCCTATTTTGAATGCTTGTATTTTTATTAAGAAAAAATGAGTGTCGTCAGGTGCGATTTCATTTAAATAATCAATTGTCTTCGCGTGCTCAGGACGTGGATCAGGAGAAATCCATATCCCAATCTTGGCACTTAAATTTGCTAAATATGTTAATACTTTACCAAGATGGTCATGATCAGTTTTTTCAAGCTGATTTTCAATTATTACTAATCTGCCACTCCTATCTTCTGCTAATATATCAACTGAAAAAACACCTGCGGATTTTTCAGTTTCCAAAGAACTCAAATCAAGTCCTATCTGCTCATTTAAAATATCTAAATTATTGAATAACCAAGTAGTAAAATTTCGAGCTTCATTCCTCCAAATTTCTCTCAAATCAACAGCTATCAACTTATCAATCATTAACATCCTCACTCCTGATATTATAATTAATTACTTGTATAACATAGGATTAAACGAGTTTGATGACATAGTATATATTTTATAACTCTTTGCTCGCCCCGGAATTCCTTTTCCGGGGCGTTAAATAAACCAGGGCATTTTGCCCTGATCAGTTCTCAAATAACGGGCCCATATTATTATTTACATCAATAAACCTTGGGTTTATCGGGGTAAATACCCCGGTTAATTTGCGCCTTGGGAAAGATTCCCAAGTAGAGCAGAAGAACAATACTCCCGAACCTGCCGCAAACGGCCCCTCCGTGGTGATCAGGTCTTTCTTTGATTCGTTTTTATTAGTTCTCAATCTCAGCGGAGCATAGCGACGCAAGGACGCTTACCATAGGTTATGGCTTCTGTAACATTGCAAAACACTTTATAAAGAACAATATTTTCGAACCTGCCGCAAACGGCCCCTCCGTGGTGATTAGGTCTATTTCCACATAGATTAAGGCTTAATCTGTTATCAGATGCTCGTATTTACGTCTCAATCCCTCCGTGGTGATTAGGTCTATTTCTACGGCAAGTGCCACGTCCTTATACAACAAACAAAGTGGATACTGTCTCAATCCCTCCGTGGTGATTAGGTCTATTTCTACATGAAGTTTTTGCTTTCAAAAATGATGGCAATGTGGTTAAATGTCTCAATCCCTCCGTGGTGATTAGGTCTATTTCTACTGCCTGCTTTGCAAACCATGAATATTCAGTATGTTACAAAGGCGAATACCGTTACCCCCATAAAAAAGAATTTTCAGAGACGATTTTTTCACTTTTCAGTCCCTTTTTATCACAACTATTTTACTGATAAATAAGTAGTTAGCCACAAGTCCGTTACCCCTGTTAAAAAGTGCCGTAAATTTCCGGCATTTGGTTTGCTACAAAAAAACCACTTTATGGACCTCTTCGACCTGCATAAAGTTGCCAAACAACAATTATACTTTATTGTAACGGATAATTTAAAAAAAATCAAGCCCTAATTTTTCGAGACACCTCATTCCTGTGAAAACGGTCACTGCAAATTAGAGTGTCATTCTGTAAGAATCTTTCCGGAATAAATATCCTAATCAACGTCAGAAAGATGCCTCCGGCATGACATTTTTGTTTTTTGTTATATATATAGCAGGAATCTGAAAATATCTTTGAAATAAAATATATTAACGATTTTACATTTCAATCCACTTGCCTTTTTGGCAGCTTTTTTTTATGTTGTCCAAAACTTTCATGTTTGCAACGCCATCATCTATAGGAGTTGGTACATCTGAATCTGACAATATTGCCTGAGAAAACAAATCGCCCTGCAATGTATATTGATTACAGGCGTCAAAAACTATTTCCCTTGTTTCCGGTCCTGCCTGATGAATTATTTTGCTTGTACTATCGGGTGAAGGCGCAAACGGATTTTCAATTTCTATTCTGCCGTCAGTTCCCAATATGTCCGCATATTCACGATCTGCCAGTTGAGTTGAACAGGTAAATGTGGAGGTTCCATCTTCAAAATCCAATATTGCCGATACAAGACGATCTATTTTCATTTTGGGATCGTTCTCCATAGCCCCCATAACACGAACAGGTTCTTTGTTAAATATAAAACGGGCCAGGGATATACAATAACAACCGACGTCCAATAAACCGCCGCCTCCAAGTTCAGGCTGATTACAAATATGGGCCGGATCATCCTCATAAAATGAAAAGATTGAATAAATATGCTTTACCGTGCCGATTGTTCCATCGGCAATTAACTTTTTCACAGTCTGCCATCTGGGATGAAAGCGATACATAAATGCTTCCATTATTTTTAATTCAGGAAATTCCTTAATTTTTCTGCTTAAATATTCAGCCTGTTCAAAATTTAAGGCGATCGGCTTTTCACATAAAACGTGTTTTCCGGCTTTTAAAGATTTTACAGCCCATTCAACATGCAGATGATTCGGGAGGGGTATATAAACAGCATCAATTTCAGGGTCATCCAGCAATGCCTCATAGGAACCATAGGCTTTTGGAATGCCGAGTGCCTGAGCAGCTTGTTCTGCTTTGGCTTGACGGCGCGAGGCGATGGCACTAATTTTCGAGTATTTCCCCTTTTGCATGGCAGGGATTACCTTTTCAGTTCCAATATTCGCCGTACTTAGGACGCCCCAGGATATTTTTGCCATATCTGTTTATCCAATTATTTTTGTATAACCTGAAATTGATCGAGTTTGATAATTATGTATAACAAAACCGAACGAGTTGGCGGCTGTTTTCATTTTTTGGGACCCAGCCAGCTATTTTGCATGGTTTTTTAATTCCGGTTTATTAAATTGGTTGATGATTTACTATTCAGACAACCATTTTAAGGCCTGTTCTCTCTCATCAAAGACCATAATATCCAGTCCGGTATTTCGTGATGTGTTTTCGAAAAATTTCCAGAAATTTACATCGTTTTTATAAACAACTGCTGCTTTACCAAAACGGTGCTGGGATTTTTCATATATTTTTTTTATATCTCGCGGGAAGGAATAGGCATCTATAATGCCAACATCCAGAGAGACATTCGTTACGTCATAAAGCGAGACATAACCCAAATCAAAGGCCCTTTTGCGAACATCTCTGGTCATTAATGTTGTCGATGTCACATCAAGCACTCCGCTGCAGGTACACAGAACAACCTTATTCTTATTATCAATATCGATATGATAGTTCATGGATATTCTCCGGATGATCAAGTATTGAACAAGCCTGCCAACTAACTATGGATTGTAAAACCATAGATTCAAATTTATGACTGCCGGGCACACCATATACAATAATATTGACTGTGAAATAACAGCAATATAATTCTGTGACCGATGCAATATCTTTCTCGGATGTGCTTTTGAATTCCATTTTAATGTAAAGAAAACCGGCTAAAGGACATCAGGTACGCCCGAACTCGACCTGAAAAAGAGTCCTTTATGGCTTGTAAACGAATATTACAAATTCTATAAAATGAGCGCAAGTGATATTTGAGAAAAATGGGAGTGGTACTTTACTATAAGGATTGGTAATTACTCAAAATTACGACGTATCAGAAACGCTTAAAACGCAAAGGCTCAGAGCTCGCTGAGGAACGCAGAGGGGATATGGATTTGTAAAGAACACTGTGACCATTGCGGCTCTGCGTTGAATCATTTTTTGATGATTATTTTTCTAACACAACGGACACGGAGCATAGATTAAGGACACAAAGAATAATACTTTTCATTTCAACACAAATCTAAACATGTCATTCTGTATGAATCTTGCCGGAATAAAGACCCGATTCAACGTCAGGAAAGATGCCTCCGGCATGACATTTTTGTTATATATATAGAAATCAGGAATCGGGATATTTTCAGGTATTCCTCTGCGAACCTTGGCGAACTCGGCGGTTCTGCGTTGAATCTCTTTGAGTGCACACAAAGAACATATAAAATTTTTTTTATTACTTGTGGTCTTGTTTGAATCAGATCACAATTTACATGTATAATTTTTTATATTTTTAACACTCATAACAGCGTTCATTATACACAAGGACCGGTTTTGAAAATCCCTGAGATAATTTGTAATTTAAAATTATCTTTTTTATATTATTGATTCAGGATTATTTTATATTATTCACAGGAGTGAAACCATGACAGAAAAACCGATTCGTATCGGCATAATCGGTGCAGGTGAAAACACAAAAAGCAGACATATCCCCGGATTTAAAAAGATAAAAAACGTTGAAATAGCGGCGATTTGCAACAGCACACCGGAATCCACACAAAAAGCCACCAGAGCATTGAGAATTCCCCTGGCATTCAACCATTGGTCCGAGCTTGTTGCCTCCCCGGACATTCAGGCAGTGGTTATCGGCACCTGGCCGAACATGCATTTTCCCGCGACCATGGCGGCCCTGAATGCGGACAAGCATGTCCTGTGCGAAGCACGAATGGCCATGAACGCCAAAGAAGCGCAGATTATGCGGGATACGGCCCGGCAAAAACCGCATCTGGTTACACAGATCGTTCCGGCCCCCTTTTCTCTTTCCCATGATGATGCGATAAAACGCATTCTCGCCGAGGGGCATATCGGTACGCCTTTGGTGGTAACGGTCCATGACGGCAATGATTTTATAAACAGGGAACAAAAAATAACCTGGCGCGAAGATATTAATAAAAGCGGGTACAACACCATGTCCCTGGGGATCTGGTATGAAACCGTCATGCGCTGGCTGGGACCGGCGGTTCGGGTGACGGCCATGGGGAAAATATTTGTGAAAACCCGGCAAAACGAAAATGAGGAACTCCAGTCCATTCAAATACCCGACCACCTCAACGTCATTGCCGACATGGCATGCGGGGCACAGGCCCATTTTCATATTTCCAAAGTAACGGGTTTGGCCGGGGAAAGCGGTGTTTGTATTTACGGCGACAATGGTACCTTGAAATTTTCAGGCAACAGAATTTATGGCGCCCAGAAAAAGACGGCCAAATTTAAAGAAATAAAAATTCCGCCTGAAATGATCGGTGTCTGGCGGGTTGAGGAAGAGTTTATCAACGCCATTCGCGGTATGGAAATGATCAAACACACAACATTTGAAGACGCCTGCAAGTATATGGAATTTACCCAGGCGGTTATGGACAGTATTAAGACCGGTAAAACGGTTTCTTTGCCGTTATAAAAAAGTGTGTGCTTTAATTATTGTGACCTTTACGTTGAATGAGATTAGATAAAAAGTAGAATCCCTTATATTTTGAACCACAAAGCACACAAAGGAACACAAAGAAAAAATAGATAATGATACATTCATTTGATTCAGTTCAAATAATCGTGATACGTCATTCCTGCGAAAGCAGGAATCCAGATGACTTGGTTATTCCTCTGCGACCTTTGCGGCTCTGCGTTTAAGAAGAACCGGAATAATAAACAGGATTACTTAAATTTTTCACATAAAGAATTGCAGAAAAAAATTAACATGGAGGTTTATTCCATTACATAAAATTTTAATATAATATCCTTTCACATTGAACCATTGTTTAAATACCATTGAAAATTTGTTGGATTCGTTTTTAATAAAAAAGTGCAGGAGGAAAAAATGCCCGGATTTTTCAACAAAATTTTATCAGCGAGTATTTTAATAATTATTTTTTGCCTTTTTCACCCTAGCTGCGTAAAGGAAAAACAAATGCCGGATAAAGCCTATGAACTGAAATGTGAATATCAAACTGACCCGCTGGGAATTGACAGCCCCTCCCCGAGACTGTCCTGGCACGTGCCTCATGTTCACCGAGGAAGCGGCCAATCCGCTTATCATATTCTCGTTGCCGGTTCACTGGAGCAACTGCAAAACGATGATGGAGATGTATGGGACAGCGGCAAAGTCGAATCAGACCAGTCGGTGCATGTTCCCTGTAAAGGCAAAAAACTGCGTTCCGGGAAAAAATATTTCTGGAAGGTAAAAATATGGGACGAAAAGGGACAGCCCCTGTCATTCAGCGCCCCGGCGTGCTGGGAAACGGGTCTGCTGGACCCTGATGACTGGCAGGCAAAGTGGGTCGGTGCAAAACAGCAGCCCAAACCGGAAATAAAAAAATGGCCCTGGGGATTCTGGATTTGGCACCCCACAGAAATCGGCATTAACACGCCCGTTTATTATCAAAAAACGTTTAGCCTGGATAAACAGGTGCAAATGGCTGTTGTTAAAGTAACAGCGGACAATAAATTCACTCTTTACATAAACGGCCGGGAAATCGGTTCGGGCAAGCATTGGGCAAAAATTTATGAATTTGATATTACCGATAAACTGGTATCCGGGGAAAACAAAATAGCCATTCAGGCAGCCAACACAGCCGGTGATATTTGCGGATTGATTTTTAGCGCCAAAATAACCCATAACGACGGCACAGAATCGGCTGTTAACACGGACGGTTCCTGGTTATGTTCCACATCATCGCAGGACTGGCAGACCCGGACAACCAACTGGCAGTCCGTTAAAGTTCTGGAACCCTACGGCGGTCCGGAATGGGGTGTACTCGAAGGCCACCATACCCCGGCCCGTTCAACCATGGTGCGAAAATCAACACATCTGGACAAAAAAATTGCCCGCGCCCGTGTCTATGTGACCGGACTCGGTTCTTATATTCTTTATATAAACGGTCAGCGTATCGGCAGCGATCTGTTTACCCCCGGCTGGACCGATTATCCCCAAAAAATACAATACCAGACCTATGATATTACGTCTGTTCTCAAAAAAGGCGAAAACGCATTCGGCGCGCTGCTCGGCAACATGTGGTGGAGCAGCGGTATGGGCGGACGCAATGCCGCCATTTACAGCGAAGGCCCGCTGCGGTTTTTAATGCAGGCTGAAATAGAGTTTGCCGACGGCACCAAAAAGACCGTTGTTACGGATGAAACCTGGCGCGTTACAAATTCTCCCATTCTTGAAAACACGGTCTACCACGGCGAAGTATATGACGCGCGTATGGAGCAAAAAGACTGGGACAAGGGCGGTTTTGACGACGCGTCCTGGGAAGCGGCAACGGTTTATCCGGACAACGGCGCCAAACGCGTTTGTCAACAGACGCAGACCATCCAGATTACCAATCAGCTCAAGCCGGTTTCCATATCCGAACCCAAACCCGGTGTTTATATATTTGACATGGGTCAAAATATGGTGGGATTTGCAGAACTGAAAGTAAAAGGCAAAGCCGGTGATCAGGTTAAACTGCGTTTTGCCGAACTGCTCAAACCGGACGGTACACTGTACCGGGACAATCTGCGCAACGCCCGCACAACAGATTTTTATACATTAAAAGGCACAGGCACCGAAACCTGGATGCCCCATTTTACCTATCGCGGATTTCGTTATGTGGAAGTGACCGGTATTTCGGAAAAACCAAACAAGGACATGATTACCGGCATGGTGCTGCATTCCAATGCGCCGCAGAGCGGGGATTTTTCCTGTTCCAATGACCTGATAAATGCCATCCACCATAACATCAACTGGGGCCTGATCGGCAACCTGCACAGCGTTCCCACCGACTGTCCCCAGCGCGACGAACGCCTGGGCTGGATGGGTGATGCGCAGATATTTGCGCCCACGGCCTGTTATAACCGCAACATGGCCCTCTTTTTTACAAAATGGCAGCGGGACATTACCGATTGTCAGGACGAGGACGGCGCCGTGCACAATGTCAGTCCCACGCTGGCTGTTAAAGGACCGGCCAAACCGGGCTGGGGTGATGCGGTTGTCACCATCCCCTGGACGATTTACCGCTTTTACGGCGACAAACGTATTATAGAAGAGCAGTTTGACGGCATGTATAACTGGATCAAATACATGCAAAACAACAGCAAAAATTATATTTATGACCGGGAGGGTTACGGCGACTGGATTGCTGTTGAAAAATCGCCGTCCAAACCCATCGGCGCGGCCTATTTTTATTACAGCACCAAACTCCTCGCGCACATGGCCGACATTATCGACAGAAAACAAGAGGCGCAGGAATTACACGCCCTGGCGGAAAAAATCCAAAAAGCTTTTCAGGAAAAATATTACAACAAATCCACCGGATATTATGAAGGAGAAACCCAGGCCGCGCAGTTGCTGCCTTTGGCATTCGGCATTACCCCGGAACAGGAAACAGCGGCCGTGGTTAACAGTCTGGTTGATAACGTGAAAAAGCACGACAACCATCTCACAACCGGATTTTTAGGGACCGCCTATTTGCTGCCCATGCTGAGCGATTACGGTCACAATGCGCTGGCCTATAAAGTTGCCGACCAGCACACCTATCCCTCCTGGGGATATATGGTTGAAAAGGGCGCCACCACCATCTGGGAGTTGTGGAACAGCGACACCGAAGGTCCGAGTATGAACTCCCGCAACCATTTTGCCCTGGGGTCTGTCGGTGAATGGTTTTACGGATACCTGGCCGGACTGAAACCGGATGCCGATAAACCGGGATTTAAAAACTCCATTATCAGGCCCTATCCGGTAAAAGGGTTGGATTATGTCAATTACAGTCTGGCTACCGGATACGGCGATGTGAAAATTTCCTGGGAGAACAAGGACAAGGGATTTCAGATTTTTCTGGTGATTCCGGCCAACACCACCTCGGATTTTTATATGCCGCATATCGGCACAGAAAAACCCGTTATATTTGAATCGGGAGAAAAAATCATCGAAAACGGTCAAATGGCGGGCACTGCGGAAGGAATAACACTGGCAGGGCAAACCCCGGCGTATACGCATTTGAAGCTGACATCCGGGACTTTTGAGTTTAGTGTGAGATAAGACAAAGGCCGGTTATTTGACCGGCCTTTTTTATAATATCAATATAGATCGAAGCCTGTTATTTGGGGGAAAGCAGGAATCCAGGCACTCTTTGTCTTCGCTTCAGGGTAACACCGCTTTTAATCCATCTACACGTCATCCCGAGCGGAACCGGGGTATTCTCTGAGATTTAATAAACCAGGGCATATACCCTGTTCAATTCTTAAATAATGGACCCATATTAATATTTACAACATTAAACCTTTCGTTTATCTGGGTAATTATCCCGCCTAATTCCGCCCCTATGAAGATTTCCCGATGGAGCAAACGACTAGTAAAGAATCATATACTTAATGATATTAAATTTTATATTTTATTAATGCAAAAATATAGCTTTTTTCGATGCACGAAAATCACCAGCTTGTATTGTATAAATATAACAACCAGAGCTTACATCCATACCTTCATTATTTTTTCCATCCCAAACTATAGAATAAATACCTGATTGTTGATTCTGATCAACAAGAGCTTTTATTTCTTGTCCGTAAATATTATAGATTTTAACACTCGTATGACAAGCTTCAGGTAATTGATATTGGATTTTAGTTGTCGGATTAAAAGGATTAGGATAATTTTGAGATAGATAGAATTTATCTGGAATAAAGGAATTCATAGGAGTTGATACTCCGGCCGCTGGTTCAAATTTATATACTCCTAAATCATAATAATCTGCTGTGTATATATAATCATTATTAATATCAAGCCCTAAAGTATATCCAGGGGTATCATATTTTGCAACTATATTCGGATTATGTGGGTCTGAAATATCAACTATCTTAAAACCTAATTCATCCATAGAGATATATGCATAATTACCTTTAATTGTTATTTTTAATTGACGATACTCTTTATATTTATCATCTATTTCAACTGTTTTTATGAGATATGGATTAGAAGGATCTGTAATACTAACAACTTGTAAAAATACACCCGACTTAGTAAAGTACAAATCTGAGTAATCCGTCACGATAAAAGCAAAATCTTCTTTAATTTCAATGTCACCATGCCGCATCTTGCAATGACCAATTTCTATTAAGTTATCTGGGTCAGAAATATCAAAAATATAGAGACCTCTATTATAACCCATATAATGGGATACAGTAATGTATGCATATTTACCAACAACAGAAACCCCCCAACCATGAAAATTACTTTCAAATGTATTCAAAATTAATTTTGGGGAAAAAGGATCAGAAATATTATAGATTGTAAAACCACAATCCTCACCGACACAATATAAAAAATCTCCATTTACGAAAAAATCTCTTGAACCAGCGGTGTGTTCTAGTGCGCCAACAACAACAGGGTTAGCAAGGTCAGAAGTTTCAATTAAAACAGCATCCAAAACAAGTTGTGACACATTATCAATATATGGTTGAATTGCAAGCGCAGAGTTTTTATTAATTATAAAAATTTTTGTAACTACTAATTCACTATAAAACAATTCATAATATCCCACACCGTACAAAGAACTAACTAAACTTGGATTTTGCGGAGTTGAGAGATCATAAATTTTAATACCATAACTACAAGCTGTTATTGCATAATTATCACCCAAAGAAATATCCATAACAGGAGTAATCGATTCTGTCCACCATGAAATTTCAGTCGGTTGCTCAAGATTCGAACAGTCGATCACTTGAATACCTGAACCACTAAGAGAAACGTAAGCGTAATCATTATTGATATCGATTGCTTTAAAATCAGTCCAACGTGGTAATTCATATTCTGCAATAACTTGTGGATGATCTGTATTGCTGATTGAACCAATCTTCAGGATTCCCTGATAAGGATAAACTTGATTAGAAATTCTGCCAATCGTATAAAAATAATCATTTGAAAATTTAAAGTCCCTAATCTCTATAGGACCCAAATCTAATTCATTTATAATGTAAGGATTTGATGGATTGTACACACTAATACTTATACTAATGTCATAATTTTTGTTAGTATAAAGACGGAAATTATTATAAGTTAAATATCTAATTTCACCATTATAATCCAATATCAATCTTCCAACAGTCACAGGATTAATTTCGTCACTAATATTGATAACAAATAGCTGATTGGGAATTATAGCGTATAACATATTATCATTTAAACAAATGCGTCTTGCCGATTTTAGAATAAAGCTTGATATTAATATGGGATTTGTTGGATCGTTAATATCAAATATTTTTATACTCCCCTCACAAGCAGCATAAAGTCTGTTTTCTCTTACAATATGATCATAACATTGAATCTCATAACTCCATACTCCCTTTGGATTTATTGGATTTTGAACATCAATAATTTCTATACCTTTTGATCCCTCAATTTCATTAGAAAGTACAATATAATTATTCCCTATATTGGAAAGTCTTTTAGATATACCTTCGGTTCTAAAATTACTAATTGGAATAAGAGTATCTGGAGAAGAAATATCAAATATCTTTAAACCATAACCATTTGTAGAATATAATTTCGTTCCTACTACTTTAACATTGTCATATTCCCCATACATAAAACTTTCATTTATTGGTTCAATAGTTTGTGATATTATAGAATTTGTGAGAAATAAAAATATGTAGGCAGAAAAACAAAATATAAATTTCTTTATCCTATTTGTTTTAGAGAAAGTTATAAAATTCATCATTCCTCCTTTAATATTAAAAAACTATTCAAAAGAGTGGAACAATTAATTATAATATTATTATGCCTAATATAGTGTTGAAAGAGTTTGATAACTTGTGATAGATTTCAAAATAATTTGTCCAAATATATGTTATACAACAACGAATAGATAGCTGATTTCCCTGTAATAAATTTTCCAATTTATTAACGACAAACCACATACATCCAATAATATCGACCGTGAAATAACAGGAACGTGATTTTGTGACCGACGCAATCTCTTTATCGTGTGCGCTTTTGAATCCCATATTAAAGAAAAAGCTGGTAAATCAGCAAAAGGACATCAGGAACTCCCGTGCGCGACCAATTGTCCTGAAAACAGTCCTTTATGGCTGATAAACGAATAATACAAATTCTATGGAATTGGCGCAAGTGTTTTATAAGGAAAATGAGGGTTTTTATGGAGGGCCAAGCCCTCTTTTTAATCCGTACCGGGGTAGAATCCCGGAATGATCAATCCTTCGACTCCGCTCAGCGTCCGCTTTGGAGCCGCACAGGATGACGCCTCTTAAAACATCCAGAATATTTCTCAAAAAATACTTGCACTAGTTTAGAAAAGTCTGTATCGTTATGCTGTCAGCCTCAAAAGATTGTTATTCAGGTTGAGCAGGGGAACTCCTGATGTCATTTAGCTGATTTACCGCCATTAAGGTATTAATCCTTGAACAATCAAAAATTTTAATTAAGAAAACCATGCTAGCTGAAAACAAGGAGTCTGTATGAGAATTATGTATGTATTATCGATCTTGATTGCATTATCACTTCATTGCCAAAATAATAGTACCAAAAGTGATATGCCGTTTCCTGTTTCAAATCCTGAAGAACAAAATATAAATGCCGGGGTACTTGCACAACTGGACTCGGCAATACTCGATAATAATTACGGCGATGTTCACAGTGTACTGGTTGTACGCAACGGACACCTTGTTTTTGAAAAATATTATAAAGAGTATGACAGAAATCGCAAGCATCACATTTATTCTATTTCAAAAACATTCACATCCGCTTTAATTGGAATTGCCATAGACCAGGGGAAAATAAAAGGGGTTAATGAGCGTATGCTTGATTTTTTTCCGGAATATAACACTATATTAAATAATGATTCATTAAAAAAAGCAATTACGCTACATCATCTTTTGGCTATGACAGCCGGATTTGAAAGTGAAGACAGTCTCGGGTCCAGTGACGATTATGTAGAGTATATGTTAAACAGGCCCGTAGCTTTTGAACCGGGAAAAGTATGGAGTTACAGCAGCGGCAGTTCCTGTTTGCTTTCGGGAATTATAAAAAATCGAACGGGAATGTCTGCTGAAGATTATGCGAAAAAATATTTATTTACACCACTGGGAATTACCGACTGGTATTGGGCCAAAGGTCCGCATGACCTGACCAACACAGCAGGCGGCCTGGATTTGCGTCCCCTGGATATGGCGTTATTCGGTCAATTATACCTTCAGAATGGAGAGTGGAAAGGCAAGCAAATAGTTTCAAAGGAATGGATCGACGAATCTGTCAAGGTGCATGTTGCGTTCTCCAAGGAGGATCGCAGTTATGGTTATCATCTGTGGCAATTTTTACCAACCTCAGCGGTTGCTCAATTGCTTGAAAAGAATGATGTCTTTTTTGCGTCGGGAGCAGCCGAACAAAAAATATATATAATTCCTCATTTAAAATGTGTTGTTGTTATGACAGGTGATAGAGCAAAGGTTAAAGAAATTCTTTTAAAAGTTATACCTGCCATTAAAAATTGAATGACGTAAACAAGTTCTGACCCTTTCACGTAATGTCCGCAATTAACAGCAAGAACATACGGATTTTACCCAAAATAGAAAAAGGCCGGTTGTTTGACCGGCCTTTTTTATTTTTATAATATCAAAGATTGAAACCTGTTATTCCTGCGAAAACAAGAATCCAGTTTACAATTATTCAAAGAACAAGTCGGAGGGCCAAGCCCTCTTGTTAATCCGTTCCGGGGCAGAACCCCGGAACGATCAACTTGTAATATCAGACCAAATCAAAGCGGTCCGCGTTCATCACCTTTGTCCATGCGGCGATAAAGTCCCGCACAAACTTTTCCTTATTGTCATCTTGTGCATAAACTTCGGCATAGGCACGAAGGATCGAATTGGAGCCGAACACAAGATCCACCCGTGTCGCCGTCCATTTGACCTTGCCTGTCTTGCGGTCACGGATTTCATACAGGTTATTTCCTGTCGGCTTCCACGTATAGCTCATATCAGTCAAATTCACAAAGAAATCATTCGTCAGCAGGCCTTCCCGCTCTGTAAAAACACCGTGTTTCGTACCGCCATGATTTGTGCCCAGAACGCGCATGCCGCCAACCAACACAGTCATCTCGTTGGCGGTCAGGCCCATAAGCTGCGTGCGGTCAAGCATTAATTCTTCAGCAGAAACGACATAGTCCTTTTTCAGCCAGTTACGGTAACCGTCATGGAGGGGTTCCAAAACCTCGAAAGAATCAACATCGGTCAGTTCTTCCGTTGCATCGCCGCGACCGGGCGAGAATGGAACACTGATATTAAAACCGGCGGCCTTTGCTGCTTTCTCAATACCAATGTTTCCTGCCAGCACGATGACATCTGCCAGGCTTGCATTGCTTTTGCTTGCAATGGGTTCAAGCACGGATAATACCTTGGCTAGCCTTGCAGGCTCATTGCCTTCCCAATCCTTTTGCGGGGCCAGGCGGATGCGTGCCCCGTTAGCACCGCCGCGATTGTCCGAACCCCTGAAGGTTCTGGCACTGTCCCATGCGGTAGCGACCATCTCGCTAATACTGAGACCGCCGGCCAAAATTTTTGCCTTAACCTCGTCCACATTATAGTTGGTGTTACCGGCGGGCACCGGATCTTGCCAGATCAGGTCTTCCTGCGGCACATCCGGGCCGATATAGCGAATTTTCGGTCCCATGTCACGGTGCGTCAGCTTGAACCAGGCACGTGCAAAAACTTTGGAAAAGTAGTCAAAATCCTTGTAAAAACGTTCGGATATCTTGCGATACTCGGGGTCCATTTTCATTGCCATGTCAGCATCGGTCATAATCGGATTATAACGGATTGATGGATCTTCAACATCAACAGGCTTGTCTTCTTCCCTGATGTTCACCGGTTCCCACTGCCATGCACCAGCCGGGCTCTTTTTCAGTTCCCATTCATAGTTCAGAAGCAAGTGAAAATATCCATTATCCCACTTTACCGGATTTGTCGTCCAGGCGCCTTCAATACCGCTGCTGACAGTATCACGACCTATGCCTCGCTTGGTCTTATTCATCCAGCCCAATCCCTGTTCTTCAACATCGGCGCCTTCGGGTTCCGGGCCCAGAAGCGTAGCATCACCATTACCGTGGCATTTACCTACCGTGTGCCCGCCGGCAGCGAGTGCAACGGTTTCTTCATCGTTCATGGCCATACGGGCAAAAGTTACACGTACATCATGTGCGGTCTTGAGCGGATCAGGTTTGCCGTCAACACCTTCGGGATTGACGTAAATCAGCCCCATCATTACCGCAGCCAGTGGATTTTCCAGATCACGCTCTCCGGAATAACGGCTGCCTTCGCTGCCGCTGGGCGCCAGCCACTCTTTTTCCGAACCCCAGTAGGTGTCTTTTTCAGGATGCCAGATATCTTCCCGTCCAAAGCCGAAACCAAACGTCTTTAATCCCATTGACTCGTAGGCCATTGTACCCGCGTAGGCAATCAAGTCGGCCCAGCTAAGTTTGTTGCCATATTTTTTCTTAATGGGCCACAGCAGACGTCGTGCCTTGTCCAGATTGACATTGTCCGGCCAGGAATTTAGGGGTGCAAAACGCTGGTTGCCGGTGCCTGCACCGCCACGCCCATCAGCGACACGATAGCTGCCGGCCGCGTGCCAGGACATACGGATCATCAGGCCGCCATAGTGCCCCCAGTCTGCCGGCCACCAGTCCTGGCTGTCTGTCATTAATGCCAGCAGGTCTTTTTTGAGCGAAGCAAAGTCGAGCTGCTTGACTGCTTCACGATAGTTGAATTCGGCATCCATGGGATTCGTCTTGCTGTCATGCTGGTGCAGAATATCAAAATTAAGTCCCTTGGGCCACCATTCCATATTGGAATTGCCGCTTTTTGTAACGCTGCCGTGCATCACCGGACATTTACCTCCGGTGTTTGCCTTTATATCACTCATTATCTATCTCCTTTTCTTGGTTGAAACTCATGTTTTTTCTATTATCAAAAATATAGAATTATAATTTCTTAAAATGTTAACGATATATTGCAGACAGTTATTTCAATAAACAAAAGGTTTCGTTAAATTGCCCAAGGTTACAGTGCCCATAAAATTCGGCTTTAAAAAGTCCTTCCGGACAACTTTATGTTTTAGATAAAATTGCTGATTTCTCAGCCCGATTTTTTGTAATATTTCATTGCTTCAGGCAGTTCAGCTTGTATCTTTCTAATTCTTGTTTCATCCGATGGATGAGTGCTCATAAATTCAGGCGGTTTTTGTCCTGAACTATTCGCTGCCATTCGCTGCCAAAACTCGACTGCCTTATTGGGATCATAACCGGCCATTGCCATAAAAATGAGTCCCAGATGATCAGCCTCACTTTCATGCAGCCGGCTAAAAGGGAGGAGGACCCCAAACTGAGCACCAACTCCAAACGCAGTCTGCCATAATTGTTGAGTCTGTGCGGGTTTTTGTTCCAGCGCTTTCATCAGCGCCATACCGCCCATTTCTGTCAGCAATCCCTGACTCATGCGCTCATTCCCGTGTCCGGCAATGGCATGGGCAATTTCGTGTCCCATGACTACCGCTAACCCTGATTCATCCTTGGTGACAGGTAAAATTCCGGTGTAAACCACAACCTTGCCGCCGGGCATACACCAGGCATTCACTTCATTGCTCTCCACGAGGTTAAATTCCCAGGCGTAATTTTTAAGCTCATCCGCCATATTTTTTTCTATGAAATATTGTTCCACCGCCTTTTCAATTCTGGCGCCCACCCGTTTAACCATCGCTGTTTGTTGCTGATTTTGGCTCACCTTGTTGGAATCCAAAAAGTCAGCATATTGCTGGAAACTCATCGATAACATGGTAGAGGCAGGAACCAGATTTAACTGTTTTCTTCCTGTGACTGGGACAGTCGCACAGTATTGAAAAACAAGTGCTGTAACGATTAAAAAATACAGGTATTTTATCTTGTGCTTCATATCAAAATCTCCCAAAAGAATTAATATCGTTTATAACAATTCACCTTTTCTGCCGTTCGAAACCTGACACGTGTTACGGTGTCAGTGTTCCTTAAAATGTTATAACATTATTCAGTAATAAGCGGCAACTTTTTCCGGGATGGACCCAAATCAATAATCTTTTTTCTAAACACGTGCCGACCCGGCTTGAATAAAAACGATATATCAGAACCGGTTTTTTAATTGATTTTCAAAGGTTGTCATTCTTTTACTTGTTAACCGATATTAATGGGAGAATATTTCAAAATTTATGTAAAATCTTGTCACCTACCAGCTTCCCGACGCACCGCCGCCTCCGGATGATCCTCCACCGCCGGAAAAACTTGATCCGCCTGATGACCACGATCCGCCGGAACTGCCGGACCGCACCGTGAACCCGCCGATGGAAGTATGACCTTTGGTGCGCAAATTTTTATTCGCTTTTTTGTACCAGGCGGTCTTTCGTATAAACAGCTTTGCCACCGGGAACCCGATCAGATAGGTGAGAAACAGATAAAACGCACCGGTGGACCCCAAAATTACAATCGGAAATGTGGCCCAGAACGGTATGAGGAAAAAGTAGAGAAACCAGCCGATACCGGCCCCGAACAGGGCAATGGCCGTAAATAATCCGATAATTCCGAAAATAAATGCCCCCATGAGAATACGCTCTTTGATAGGAAGGTCAGGCCCCTCCATCTGAAATAATCCGGATGATTTTTTAGACCCGCTGTCGACCGTTTCTTCTGGCAACACCCCGCCTTCAAGCACCTGAATAACAGCACCAACGCCGTCAGCAATGCCGCTGTTATAGTCCCCGTTTTTAAATTTGGGGGTCATTTCCGTGCGGATAATCTGCCCGGCCATGCCGTCCGTGAGTATCGGCTCCAGGCCATAGCCTACTTCAATGCGCATTCGCCGGTCGTTGGGGACCACCACAATTAAAAGGCCGTTATCTTGGCCTTTTTGTCCGAGTTTCCATGCTTCAAAAACCTCGGACGCATATTCTTCAATGCTCTCGTCTCCGATTGTGGGGACCGTCAGCACGGCGATCTGGTTTCCGGTGCGGTCTTCATGCGCTTTCATGGTTTCCGTTAATGACCGGCTGACCTCCGGGGATAAAAGCTGTGCGTTGTCCGTGATGCGTCCGGTGAGATAGGGAACATCCGCAGCAAACAGCAAAACGCCCGTTAACAGCACCAGCGGGAGCAACAGGAATATTGATCGTGTTTTCATTCGCCGTCCTCCTCGATAATTTGATTGGGCAGTTCATTCTCACTAGCGGATGGCCCGGTGGCTGCCATTATGCGGGACAGTTCGTCCAAAGCAACATCAAAGGCCCGGCTGATTTGTTTACGTTTCAAAAGCGGCGTCATGGCCGCGATCATGTTTTGCACATCCTCTTGTTTTAACCGGTCGGCTAATCCCTTGTCCGGCAAGATAACAATGCGCCGCTCAAACAAGCTGATGAGGACAAGAATGCCTGTTCTTTTTTGGGTGGCAAACAGTTCCCTATCCAGGAATAAGGATTTTGCATATTGCTGCACTTCCACCTCAGCGCGGTGAACGGATAAAAAGCATTTGGCGAATCGGGGAAAAATAACCGTCAACAATGCCGGCAAAGCGCCGCACCCCAATATGCCCAACACCGCGATGAGCGTTGTTACAGGCGAATACCAGTTGTACAGCCGCCATTCCAGCACAAGGAGCAGCAGGCCGGCAACGGACGCGCCCAATGCAAAAGCTTTCCAGGGCAGTTCATCATAAGAGTCACTGCGCCGGATGAGTGACAAAACAATCTGGATTTGGGTGCGCTTTTCCGTTTCAGCGACCCGCAGGTCCAGACGGCTGCGGTCATGGTTGGATAATTCTAGTTTCATTTAAAACTCTTTTTTTTAAGGAATAATATTTATTTTATATCAACATTTGGTATTCCTGTGAAACAGGAATCCGGACAACTTTTAAGATATATCTTTTGGTCACCCTGAGCGGAGTCGAAGGGTGGCACTTTTGCGGCCTTTGCGTTGAGACCGGTTTCGAAACATTGTATAGATTATTTATTTTAGTTACTTGATGTGCGGTAGAACCGCACCCTACGGCTATTCTACTGAAATACTCATCATGGAAATGGAGCCATTTTGTATTTCATTATATTCAATATTCATCTTTTCTTTCATCATTGCAAGTATGTAAAACAAAGGCAAATAATGATCATCTGTCGGGACGGCTTTTTTATAGTTCGGCATATATTTTTGGGCATGTATTAATTCATCAATGTTTTTACTGTTCACCTTGTCTTCTATCCACTTGTTTGTTTCTGTTGACCAATCAAATGGTTTGGCAGCATCATCAAAATTAATCTCGTATAAATTATGCACCAAATTTCCGCTTCCGATATATAGTACGTTATCGAGATTCAGCGCTGAAATCTTTTTCCCGAGCTGGAAATGAGCCGATTCTGTCAGTTCAACATCAAGGCTCATCTCAATGACCGGAATGCTTTGATCAGGATACATGTGTTTAATAACGGCCCATGCGGCATGATCAATCCCTCTATTATAATCAACTTGTATCTCTGTTATTTCCTGACTGATTTTTTCTGCAAGGTTTTGCATGCCGGCAGGCTGGTATCGGACCTGATATAATTCTTTAGGAAAGCCATAAAAATCATAAATTTGTTCCGGTTTGGGATTGCCGGTGATGAACGTTCCCCGGGTCAGCCAATGCGCAGAAAAAACCATAATACATTCCGGTTTTTTTAATTCTTTACCCAATTGCGTCAGGTAACGTGTATATGAATTTTCTTTTATGGCATTTAACGGTGATCCATGTCCAATAAAAAGTGTTTTCATATTTCTCCTCACGTACAAGACTTTTATCTAACAGAGAATGAAACGAGCTGGTCGGCTAACTTGATTTGATCGTCCTGAAAAAACAGTCCTTTATGGCTGACAAAGAATATTACAAATTCTACAGTTTTAGCGCAAGTGGTTTTTGAGAAAAATGGGGGAGGGCAGTAAGCCCTGATTTATTTGGAGTCCAGGGATAAAATTCCGGGACGATCAAACTTGGCAAAGCAACGAAAAGTAAGCTTTATTTTCTTTCCCCATTTTTCTCATGAGATAATAATCTGCGGTTTTTCTCCATCACTTTTCTTGCTTCAATAATACCTTCTATAATACCCTTGCCATAATTACCTTGTTTGAAATGAGGAAACATATACGACTTTAATACAATGTCTGCATCAGGATCAGGTAAATAATACTCAATTAAATAGCCTGTGCAAATTGCAGCTTTGCTATCACCCTTGCTTATTAATATCAGTAATCCATCATTAATACCTTTTCGACCGATACCCCAGTAATTAAATAAATCAGTTCCATAAAGAAGAGGATCATTATACTCTTTCTTTACTTTCGGTAAGGATTCAATAGTACATACAACAATAACAGCCAATTCATCTTTAAAAATATCAGCACAAAGGGATTTTATGATATTTTCATCCTTTTGATCTATTAAATTCGCAAAGTCGTTGATAAAAGTTCCATTATGATCAGGAAAGATATCATCAGCCGTAGCATTGGTATGGAAATAGAAGGTAATTAAAAGCGTTAAAAAAAATATAACAGTGTTTTTTTTCATGATTTTTCTCTGGCACATTTAAAGAACCAAGCCCTTATGTTATTACGTTCCAGGGTAGAATCCCGGGACGATCAATCCTTCTTTCATTTAATCTGCTTGTAACATCTTTTTTAATCTATGTATTAGCAATTTGTCTCTTTTATCACTAAATTCGATGAAATTTTTGAAGTTTAAATTAACATTTGGAATTAAATGAGTTTTTATGTATTCATTTCTTGAGTCTTCATCAGGACAAATATTATCCAGCCAAGTTTCAAAATCTTTGTTTAGTTTTTCTATATTCGGTGTCGCTTCTAATATTTGAAGATTACTAATATAATTAACATAATCTTGATAATTTTCTATATCTTCGTCAAGTATTCCCTTTTTTCTAAGTTGTGATTTAGTAAAAAAACTCTTGGGATGTATATGGTCAATATGAAATTGATTTTTATAATCCAAATTTGGATATATCAATGAAAGGACAGAAAAAGTAAAGCCCTGTCCATATTTGTAAAGTGTTAAATTTTCAATATCTTCATCAGAAAATATTAGTGACTTATTTGTTCCTTTAAATTTATTTATTATTTGCTTCAATGGAAAACTGGAATTTGAATCTTTTATTATATTTCGAATTGGGCGAAGCACATTATCTGGTTGACCGCTAAAAGTTCTTTTAATAAGCGATAAAATTAACCACCTTTTAATATCCGATTTGTCACTTAAATTTCGTGAGGAATTTATATAAGTTTCTTGAGCATTAATTTTTTGTAAATAGTAAGCAATTGGAATTAAAGCATTATTTGATGTAAGTGTTTCTCTGTTATAACCAAAACTTGAAACAAGATGTACTGACAATCTAATTGCATTAGTAACTTTTTCCCAATTATCCTCAATTTTAACCATATTTTTTTTATTAAAATTATCAACTTTAAATGCTATATCCTTAAAGTCGTTTAAAATCAAGCAAGATTTTAAAATAAAGTCTTTATTAAAATTAAAACCACCATCAATATTATTTAATTCATCAACAAAATTTATTATTTCTTCTCTTGCATCTCTTTTTTTCCATTGAGCCGAAGCTATTGAAAGCAATAAATCTGAATAATTTAGTTCAGTTCCACCGCTATTTATTCTAATAAAAATATTTAAAACTTTATCTAATATTTGACTTTTTTCGAGGTAATAGCTGATGGAACCCCTTTCATGAATAACGTTATGTAATTTGAATAGTGCTTTATTAGCAAATTTTCGTTTTTCTTTGGAATAATCATCAAATACATTTTCACTTAAATATTCACTAACGTCACCAGGCTCTTTTAAATTTAGAATTTTTCCAACAGAAAACCAGTAATTGTTATCATTGTTTTTTTGAGACTCTTCTTTAGTCAAAAATTTAAAATCATATTCACAATCAGCTTCGTCTGACATTTTTACCAGATTTAAATATAGCTTTCTTTTTGGATATGCTTGATCATTATCCCATCTTTTCCGTGGCAATTTATAAGCATATGTCCCTTTTAATGCTATATATAATGATGTCAATCTTTGTTGGCCATCCAACACTGCGGTTATTTCATCATCTCCTGTCACATTTGCTTTTGGATTATGTTGTTTATCTCTCTCATGATAATCTCTTATAAATTCATAAAATTCATATTCATTCACTTTATCTTTTTCGACTTTCCAAAATAAAAAAGAACTAATTGGATAATCTCTCATAAGGCTATCGAATAATTTTTCAATTTGTTCAGTATCCCATACTAATTCTCTTTGTATTGCTGGAAGAAGGTATCTTTTTTTGTGAATGTCACTAATTACATCTACAATTTTCAATGCAGTCTCATATGACATGCTAAAATTCCTTTTCTATCGTTATATGAAAATTTTATTATTGATTAACTTATTTCTAAAGCACATAGCATAGTGTTAAACAAATCTGATAACTACCTATAATAAATTTTATAAATATATTATATAATATATACCAACAATGTTCTGTAAATAATATAAATACAATATATTGTACCCTTAAATCCCGTTTTTAATAATAATGGTAAACCAGCAAAAAGACCTCAGGAACTCCCATGCACGACCAATCGTCCCCAAAACAGTCCTGTATGGCTGACAAAGAATATTACAAATTCTACAGTATTAGCGCAAGTGGTTTTTGAGAAAAATAGGTGAGGGTAGGGCAGAGGTTGATAATTAATAAAAACAGCAGGGCATCAAAAACCGCCTAAACGCCTCCGCTCGCAGAGGATTGGAAATCCCCTGCGGAACCAATAAAACCGGGATTTCATCCCCTATCCCAAAAGTGTCCCCCTTCGACTCCGCTCAGGGTGACACTAGGTCGACTTTCCCGCTTATAAAAAGCAACTGTCATCCTATTCGTCCGCAGAAATGACGCATCTAAATCCAACCGGATAACCGCTCTGTTTCATATTCGGATCAAGGTAATAGCGGTGTGCACATCGCTGCATACTGGGATCGGCAATGCGGTATGCCCCTCTGATGACCTTGTATTTTTCGCCATAGGCCGGGCTTTCAACGGTGTTACCGGGATAGGGCTGGTACCAGTCGGCCGTCCATTCCCACGGTCCCCCGGCCATCCAATAGGCGCCATAGGGACTTTTGCCGGCCCGCCATGCCGCTGTTTTGGCAATACCGTCGGGTTCGCCAAAACTCATATCATGTATTTCGCCCCAGGGATATTTTCGTCCATCAACACCTCGCGACGCTTTTTCCCATTCTGCTTCTGTGGGCAGACGTTTCCCGGCCCATTTACAATATTCAACAGCCTCGTACCAGTTTATATTTACAACCGGCTTGTTATTATCCATCCACTCTTGTTTAAGAACCGTTTCATCCACAATTTTTTCATCGTATTTATAACCTTTTTTAAACTTTGCATACTGCGCCTGGGTCACTTCAAATCGATCAATATAAAATCCATCGACATAAACCGTACGCTGCGGCGATTCATCCTGATCACCGGTATTACTGCCCATTGTAAATTCTCCTGCCGGGACATACACCATACCTTTATATTTATCAGGTTTGGGCACGGCCCATTCAGGCGGATTGCCTTTGCCGATGTTGCCGTCGGCTGTTAACAATTGCAGGTAACGCGCTTTCCAATATACAAGCAGGTAAAAATGCGACGGCTCAATCCAGGTGCCTTTTATACGCTCCACGCCGTTGCCCTTGCGCATCATGTCGTCGCTCGTCCATCGTCTTGCGCCATGCCAGTCAACCATTTGTTTGATGGACTTTTCATCAAAACCGCCCTGGTCCGGCACATAATGATTATAAACAAGCTGCAGTGTCATGTTTTTGCAGGGATATTCTTTGAGCCAAAACCGTTCAAGCGCTGCCAGATATTTATTCCTTAAATACCCGTCTGTTTCATACTTTAACAGCAGGTAAGCGCCTTTCATAAAATGGTAGGTATCCCAGGGAACGTACGGCGGTTTAAAAGACGCCGCCAATATGGCATTATCGGCATACAAATGTTTGTTAACAAGCTCAAGGTATGTATCCTGGTATTTTTCATCGCCGGTAATGTGATAAGCGATTTTAAGATGATACAGAGCCAGCAAAAAGTTTAATTTTTCCTTGTCCAGCGAAGGACTGTAATTTCCCCACAGCGTCATTTTGCCGTCAATATCCACAATGCGCATATCGTTTTCAATCATTCTGTCTGTAACTTTGCGAACCCAATCCTGCACACGTTTTTTGTAAGCATCATCAGCCGCCAAGTCATAATAATTCGCCAGGCCATACATCAGGTTTGAATAGGTGTCGGAACTGGGATCGCCAAGAAAACGATAACCGGGCATACTGGTGGACTGGTGCCACTCCATGGGATAAAAGAACCAGTCTTCGTGACGTTGTTTAACAGTTGATTTATTAAAACTTCGGGCAATACTGCCCTCTACGCCTGTTACTTTTTCTAGTATTTCAATAGCCTCAAAGGATTCGTTTGCCCACTTTTTAACCAAACTGTCCTTGGTTACCGCATATTGAAAACTGAGCGTTGCCAGATATGGACCGGTACGGTTGCCGCCGTCTTCCTGATGGGCAGAAGAGAGATCAGCGTTTCCCTCGGGCGGGAGCAGGACCCTGGGCATAACAAGGCCGTATTGCAGGTTGTTTTTACGCAGGTCTTGTTGCAGCCAGCCGGCCTTTTCTGACAGATTGGAATATCCCGGGTAGGGATATTTTTCAATATCATGTTTTTGTTGAGTGCATCCCATACCGGATATGATCAGGGAGAGACATGAAATTAAAAAACGTTTGGTGAACTTTAAATTCATAGCTTTATCCTGGTTATTCATTCAACTCGTTGTAATAATATATAGAATTATATATTATTCTGCAACGGATTGACTCATTTTTATTGAATTTAAAGGAAAATGACGGTTTACCCGGGGTGATGGTGGTTTTTTTTAAAAATTGCTTTTAACGCAAAGGCGGAGAGATCGCAGAAGGTTCGAAACCTGTCATTCATGCTCCCGCTTCGGCTCGGTCCTTGAGCGAAGTCGAAAGGCCGCTCAGGGTCCGCTTTAAATATAAAAATGACATGGTTTAAAATTGTATGCCGGCCTGCAACTTGTAACCTGGCGTATAGAATACGCAACGTTCAAGCTTCCTGTCCGCACTATTGAATTTACTGCATCACATCTATTATTATACATCGATTTGGAAATAGTAATTATTATTTAACCCACCCACTAAGTGTAACTATTTATTATGCCCTGCTGATGTTTAGACAATAATGATTCAAAGTTTTTAAAATCGAACTTGTATAAACAGTATCGGATTTTTGTATATGGATTCAAATTTTGTTTTATTTTTATTTCTATTTTATTTACAAAAGAGAGATGCAATTTTAATGCTTCATTTAATTCTCCTTCTGTAAAGTTGCTATTGAGCGTTAAAATTTCTTGAACAAATCCATCAATTTTAGACTCTACAAAGTAGTAATCAGGGAAATATTTCAATGAAATGAACAAAAACCGGAATACATCAAGGGCTTTTGTTCGTTCAATTTTTCCGCCCCTTTGGAGCCTTTTATTAATTTTTAGTTCTTCCAGGGAAATTTCTTTCTGGATGCTTAAAAACTCATCATCAGCAATTTCAAATAGAGCTGATAAACGGTTAATTCTTCGCTTAAGATTTTGAGGTATACTTTTTTTGTATTTTATTTTGTGATCCAGTATACTCCATGCATCCTGTATAATCGTATGAATTTGAAGCTCAAATGTAATTTTTTTGAATTTTGCCTGATCCGGAATCCCCTTTAATCGATTCTTCAGGGCCAATTGCAGGTGCACCCCTTTATAACCGAATTTATCATCGGTTTTTTCTAATTGGCCTGATTTATCTGTTATTTCAACTTCTTGAAAATATTTTTTCAGTTTTTGCCTTATTTTATAGACATCTTCAGAATATAAACAGATTGCACGTATTCCTATTAAATCGGTAATGTAATTATTAATTTTATATTCTTTGTTTTCCTGTTCTAAAGAGGATAAATATTTTCGTTTGAATTTATTAATACATTCATCCAAAGTTTTAACCCTGCTACTGACAGATTCTACTTTTGGAATTTCGATAATCAGGTTAGAAAAAAAGCTTATCGCCTCTTCATGATGAGGTAATTCATTTTTGTACCAAATTTGAAACTCTTTAATTTTTTTGTCAATCATGTTCATGCAATTAATATACAGAAAATCACATCAAAAATGTAATATACTGAACCTCCATTATCAGGTGCTGCCTAACGATTGTATATGTTCTATTGTTCAAATCCATCAACCTTGGTTAGACCTATATATAATAACAATAGATAATACTTTTTTATCTTCTTTACAAGATATTTTCTTACTCATAACATTATTATTGAATGAATTTGATGTTTAATTTAAAGCTGCAAAACCATTTGGTGTTACCCCACGCCCACCCTTTAACTCCGCTCAGGATGACATGGTTACTCTGCTCCCGCTTCGACTCCGCTCAGCGTCCGCTTCAAGGTTGGGTAATTTGCGGTCCTTGAGCGAAGTCGAAAGGCCCCTGCTGCTGATTGTTTGATCGTCCAGGGGTTCTCTACCCCTGGACGGGTTAACGAAAGGGCTTTGCCCTTTAAATAAACCAGGGCATCTGCCCTGATCTGTTCTCAAATAACGGGCCTATATTAATGCTTATATTATTAAACCTTGGGTTTATCCCGGTAAATACCCCGCCTGATTTGCGCCCAGGGAAGTTCCAGATGTGGCAGAATTTTTGGGCGATAAAAAATTTATCAATTAGAATTTTTTTGAAAAAAATTAAGAAAATCCGATGATTTTAAATTTTGAATTATAAATCCTTTAAATGTTGCAGAATCACTAAAATTATTTTTTAAATAGGAATAATTACCAATTTTATCCATTAATGGAATAATGTCATTTTTAAAATAGCTAAATAGTTCATTCACGGATATTACGATTTTTTCTTCTGGGAGATTGTAATTAGTTAATTTTTCAAGACTAACTTTAGGCATTTCTATTAATGAATTAATCCTGTTACAAAAATGCCATTCGTAATCTTTGGGTACTTTTTTTTCTAAAGGTTTTAGTGATTCAAAGTAAAAACCGATATTTATATAAAATAAAGTATCCCATTGAGATTTTTGAAAATTAATTAAAAATTTTATATCGTTTTTATTTTTCCAAAACGTTTTACCAGTTTTTTTGAATCCAAATAGTTTGATATGATTGTAAAATTCAGCTAGAAAAAGACTCTCATTTAATTTTCTATTATATTTATCCAAAAGCTTAAACCTTTACTTTCCATTCTTTTACATTTGGGCAATTCTCCGCTCGCAGGGGATATGCAATCCCCTGCGGAACCAATGAATTCGGGATTTCATCCCTTGATCTTCCAAGTTGTAGGTCGGATTCTTTTGTGGAACCCGGCAAAAAGATAACCGTAGGGAAAATATTTATACAAATAATTACAAATTTAAGTATCGGTTAAATGATGGGCTTAAATGGCCCATTCTACAATTTTATTCTTAATTGTTCTACCCACACATTTGGTTTCCCATCGTAATGATCTCTTAAACGTTCTTCTACATGTTCAGCTTCCCATACAGATGCACATTCCAAGTCCAAACACTCTTCTTTTAAAGCTTTTCTAAATTCACCTGTATTAGGATCGTATATTTGAAAAATATTTGGATTCAAGTCATCTTGAATAAATGTCAAAGGAAGGCTTTTTAATTTTTCTTCTAAAGGAAGAGTACCAATTTTTAACCACCTTCCTTTTGTAATTGCGCTTTTATAAACTGATAAAATAAATAAAATAGGTTTTGATGCTATTAAATTTAAGTCTTTAATATCATTTTTTGTTCGACAATCGTAAAATGCATAACTTGCATTATTGAGAATCCTGGCATAAGTCTGAAACTCATGGTCAATTTTTATTTTTACAATAGCGCCTATTGTATGTTTTTGTCTTTTCAAAATGTAATTATCCTCCCTATTTATTAGATTCATTTTGATCGTCCAAATGTTCTCTACCCTTATACGGATTACCGAAAGGGCTTGGCCCTTTTATGACGCTGATCTTTTACCTGAACGGTAATGGTTCAACAGGGCATATAATTCCTTAACTTTGTCGGGGCGCTTTTCAGCGAGATTGTGTTCCTCCGCAGGATCATTTTTCAGGTCATAAAGCTGGAATTCTCCGTCGGGCTTTAACAAAAAGTAATCCATTTTGCTCCATTTACCGGTTTCCGGGTCCTTTTCGGGATTCCTCACTTTTATATCGATGTGGTTTTCCGCATCCCTGGGAAAATCACCGTTGCCGCTGCCTTCTATCAGTTTCCAGTCGCCTTTGCGTATGGCGAATTGCCCGGACACAGAGTGATGAACCGTGGCCTCACGCAGCGGCTGTTCATAACGTTTGCCCTGCAACAGGTTCGTCAGGTCATAACTGTCTTCACCGGCATTTTCAGGAAGCTGCTGGTCAAGCAAATTGGCAAAAGTGGCAAAAAAATCTGTGAGACAGACCGTCTCGTTAGAGGTGGAGCCTTTTTCAACTTTACCCGGCCAGCGCACAATCAGGGGTATCCGGTGGCCGCCTTCGTATATCTGCCTTTTGGTGCCGCGCCAGGGCCCGTTACATTTGTGGCCGTGCATGTCCGGGTCGGGCCGTCCGCCGTTGTCACTGGTGAGCACGACTATTGTATTGTCGGTGAGGTTGTTGCGGTCCAGTGCATCGAGAAGCTGACCCACCGCCCAGTCAAACTCGACGACAAAGTCACCGTAAACGCCGGCGTTTGAAGCGCCCTTGAAACGGCTGTTGGGCGTCAGGGGAAAGTGTATGTTGGTGGTGGGATAATAGAGAAAGAACGGTTTGTCTTTGTTCCGCTCTACAAATGCAACAGCCTCTTTGGAAAGATCAATGGCCGTGTCCTCCAGCTCGCGGACCGTATCTTTCATGGCCTCTTCGCTGTTATACTTGAGTCCGTTTTTCAGGTTCTCGATATGCCGGTCGCGTATAAATACCTGCAGCGGTTTGGAACTGTTGTGGCTGAATGGAACACCATAAAACGAGTCAAATCCCACTTCTAATGGTCCGGGACTGACCTCGCCGCTGAAATCGGTATTCAGGTCCGTGCCCCAGCCCAGGTGCCATTTACCGATACATCCGGTTGTGTAACCGGCCTTTTGGAACATTTTACCCATGGTGAGCCGGTCCGTATCAATCAACAGGGGATGGTTTTCCATAAGCACCCAGTTTTTAAGCCAACTGCGCCAGCTATAACGCCCGGTCAGCACAGAGTAACGGGTGGGACTGCAAACGGCAGAGGCTGAATGGGCGTCCGTAAAGCGCATGCCCTCATTGGCAAGACGGTCGCAGGCGGGTGTTTCAAAATGTGTGGCCCCATAGCAGCCCAAGTCGCCATAGCCGAGGTCATCGGACAGGATGAATATCACATTGGGCGGGGACGATTGTTTAGCGCACGACTGCAGAAATCCTGCTAATCCTGATGACAGGGCGCCCATACCGACCGTTTTGATAAAATTGCGTCTGTTAAATTCCATGTTAATGGCTCCGGTTAGAGTTACGATCTTGTTAAAAACCTGTTTTCCGGTCATCCTTCGACTTGGTCCTTGAGCGGAGTCGAAAGGCCGATCAGGGTGACACGGCTTTGAATTTGTTTTTTACATAATGGTGCGGTAGAAGCGCAACCTGCGGCTAAACCCGCTCTCCGTTAAGCGTCTCCATGATCGATTTAAAATTCTCCAAACCGGCTTCTATATCGTCAATAATTTCGCTTGCGAGGACGTCCGGATCAGGGAGGTTATCCAGGTCTGCCAGACTTTTATCTTTGAGCCAAAAGATGTCCAGATTGGTTTTATCTCTGGCGATGATTTCTTCATACGTAAATTTACGCCATCTGCCTTCGGGATTTTCTTCAGACCAGGTTTCGGTTCTGTTGTTTCGATTGGACGGATTATAAAGTGTAATGAAATCTCTCAGGTCTTCCAGATTTAGTGGTTTTTTCTTGAGGGTGTGATGGATGTTGGTCCGGTAGTCATACACCCAAACCTCTTTAGTCCAGGGATGTTTTGAAGCGGCCTTGTTATCGAAAAACAGCACGTTTGCTTTAACGCCCTGAGCATAGAATATACCTGTAGGCAGCCTTAATATGGTGTGCAAATCGGTTGTTTTCATCAGCTCTTTACGGATTGTTTCACCGGCACCGCCTTCAAATAATACATTATCAGGCAGAACAACGGCTGCCTCGCCGGTGGTTTTTAATAATGTTTTGATGTGTTGTAAAAAATTAAGCTGCTTGTTGGACGTTGTTTTCCAAAAATCCTGACGATTGTATGTGAGGTCTTGTTTTTCCTGCAAGCCTTCTTCATTGGTAATGGTCATACTGCTTTTTTTACCAAATGGGGGATTTGTCAGCACATAGTCGTATCTGTTTCCTTCATCCGCAACAAGAGCATCCGTGGAAGAAATAAAGGTGCCGCCATCCAGTTCACCGATGTTATGCAGGAACATGTTCATCAGGCACAATCGGCGGGTGTTGGCAACAATTTCGTTGCCGTAAAACGTTTCGTTTTTCAGGAATTTCTTTTGATCGATATTTAACGGATGGTGTTTATCAATAAAATCAAAACTGGCCAGAAAGAACCCGCCTGTTCCACATGCCGGATCACATATTGTTCTGTTTGGTTCGGGACGCACACACTCGATCATGGCTTTAATGAGGGGCCTGGGGGTAAAATATTGGCCGGCGCCGCTTTTGGTATCTTCGGCGGTTTTTTCCAGCAAATCTTCATAAATTTTTCCTTTCAGGTCGGTTCCCAGCATGCTCCATTTTTCTTTATCCACCATATCGATGATGCGATAAAGTTTGGCAGGATCTTGAATTTTGTTTTGTGACTTTGTGAAAATCTGTCCCAAAATGCCTTTGGTTTTTGCCAGTGTTCGGAGCATGGTTGTATAGTGAAGTTCTAGTTCTGCCCCTTTTTTATTTCTCAGGCTTTCCCAGCCATATCCTTCAGGCACGGCAATTTTTCTGTTATAGGGCGGTTTGGCAAATTCGTCGATCATTTTTAGGAACAGTAAATAGGTAATCTGTTCCAGATAATCTCCATACCCCACACCATCATCTCTCAATACGTGGGCAAAACTCCACACTTTTGATATAATACTCGATTCGTTACTCATGCTTTGGCTTTCTTTTCATCTTTAATTCGTTTCAACAGTTCTTCTGCCGGTTCCCAGTCCGGTTCCAGGCGGCAGGCTTTTAATTCCTCTTCATTCAGCAACCTGCCTTCAAATGCTTTTTTTAATATGCTTTGGCGCAGGGCTTTAGCTTTTTGTAAATTTTCATCAATGCTTTTTTGGATATTGTCGCAGACAGAGAGACGGGTTTCGATTTCAATGACAATTTCTTTTTGATCTTGTAAAGATGTCTGTGGAAATGGATATTTTTTTAATTTAGTACCATTGATATTTGCTTGATTGACTCCAAAACTTTTTACTTTATTACCCCATTTTTTAGCTGTATGTGAATTCAAATAATAGTTTAGGTAATCACCATCAATTAAATCTTTCTTATAATTAACTCTAATCAAGTAGCCAGCAAAGATTGCTGGCCTTTCACCTTTATATATTGCTGTTTTTCCGACCCATTCAGGACTATTTGTTCTGTTGAATAAAACATCATCCTTGTGTAATTTATATTTTTTAATTTCTTCTTTATCACTTGTAAAAACCAAATCTTGCCAATCAAACTTACCGTTTTGAATATTACCCATTCGTAATACAGGAACTTGTCCTTCCTTATCTGATTTAGAAGAAGTCCCATATTCTACATTATCGCAAACTTCACCGAGAGTAATCCATTCAATATTTTTTGTATTTGTCAATTCTCCTTCAAACGCTTTTTTTAAAACAGCCTGGCGGTAGATTTCCAGTTTGTCTTTGGCCGCTTTCAGGTTGGCAATGCCGTTGTCTAACTCACTAAATAATTCTTCTATTTTGGCGACGATGGCGCGTTGTTCAGGGAGAGGGGGCAGAGGAATTTTTTGGGATTTAAGTATAGCACCCGATATTGCTCTAAAAGTTGTTCCTGTACCTTGTTCATCTAATTTTTTTTCTATCAATTTTAAAAAGTAGAGAACAAAAAGCATACAGGGCTTATATGATATCGCGGCTAATCCCCGACCAATTGCGCATTTCACATTTGCTATATTAGTCGCTCCAACAGGCGCTCTAACAGATAAAAGAATATCTTCAACTTCAGCAATCTTCTTTGGTTTATTGCACCATTTTTTAACTTTTGGGTGAAGTAAAGTAAATTCAGCTTTTCCTTGAAAAAATGGAAGTCCATCACCCCTATCATTATATGTTGTTGATGGAGGAGACTGCCCCATATTTATATTACAAATTTCCCCTAATTCTGCTTCAATCCAATCTTCTCTCATCTACGCCGCCAATGCCTCATTCAGTTCATCAATTATAATATTCATATCATCTCCAAACAACTGGTACATTTTGCCCCTGCCGCCCTGTGCATCAAATGGCGTATAATCCAGATCATCCACTTCAATATGAAAACTGGTGGCAATATGGTCTTTTAACATTCGCAGCCATTCCATCTGTTCTTCTGTGAATTTATCCCCTGCACCAGAATGCTTTTTAAATACCCAGGTTTGAAAATTTCTGTTTACCGTGCTGTCGTATGATGTTAATGTTTCATCCAGACCTGTTACCCGGCGAATAAGAGAAACCAATGCCGCCAGTTCATTTTTGGGGCTGTTTCCTTTTACTGCTTCCAACTGTGCATAGGCATCCCACACATAATTTGGCGCCAGTAACGGTTTATCGAGTTTCAGTTTTTCCAAAACCTCTTTAATCATTTTAAAAGTAAGCTGCCGCAGTTGATAGGGCTGGCTGTAAAAAATAGAGAGCGCCTTAATTTCATCTTTGTGCTTTTGCAGATATTCACCAAAGTCTTTAACCACTTTTTTTGCTGTGTCTTTGGTGTAACTGTTCCATTCGGCTTTGGTTACCTTGTCCTGATTTATCATATCAATAATCTGCTCATGAACTTTGCGCACATTTTCAAGATACTCGTTTATTTCACCATTAAAGGCGGAGGCAGCCAGTGTTGCCAGTTCTTCCTGCGCCTGTTGTCGGCAGGCATCTTCAAAAGCCGGTGTTCTGTCCAGCTTTGGTTTGTTATTAATCAATTCTTTTGATTTATATTCAATAATGTCGGGATTGTATGCGTTTAACAGCGCTTTTACCACCTGGTTTATTTGTTTGCCGTCAGACATTTCCATAAATTTTATTTTTTCATCTTTGGTAAGCTGTTTATCCAGGCGAATCAACCGGTTTGCAAGTGATAAAAACAGGTCTTCATCCTGTGCGCCGATTGCCACAGCGTCTAATAAATCTTTTAAAGGAACAGACCGCTTGCGCTCAAGCGGGCGGCTGTCTGTCTTTTTAGATTCGACAACACCAACGGCATCAATAATTACAAAATGTGTTTTTTGATGTTTGGCTGTCCGGGTGACGCGTTTCAAATCATCAAAACTGATGGTCCTTGTACCGCGTCCTTTCATTTGCTCAAAATAGTTGATACTTTTTACATCCCGCATAAAAAGCAGGACTTCTAATGGTTTTACATCCGTGCCGGTGGCAATCATATCCACTGTTACGGCAATTCGCGGTGCCCAGCTATTGCGGAACCGGTTCAAGATAGATTTGGGGTCATCATCAATTTTATAGGTTATTTTTTTACAAAAATCATTGCCTTCGGCAAATTCTTCCCGGGCTATTTGGATGATATCATCCGCATGGCTGTCTGTTTTGGCAAATATCAATGATTTAGGGATTTCAAACTCTCCATTTTCATCAAACCGGTCCGGAAAGATCGTGGGCAAACAATCTTTAAACGCTTTGATTATGTTTCTAATTTGGCTTGGATTGACAACATCGTTATCCAATTTTTTCGCTGTATATTCATAATCGTCATCAAGCCGTTCCCAACGTTTTCTGCGTGACAGTTTTTCTCTCTTGTCCACATATTCTTTGGCTTTAATCTTTGCGCCGTTTTTTGTGATTTTGGTTTCAATGGTAAAAACATCATAAGGGACATTCACACCATCCGTAACAGAGTCTTCATAGGTGTATTCGCTGACCACGTTTTCATCAAAGAATCCAAACGTTCGTTTATCCGGGGTTGCTGTAAGCCCGATCAAAAAGGCATCATAATATTCCAGCACCTGTTTCCATAAATTATAAATGGAACGGTGGCATTCATCAACAATAATAAAATCAAATTGTTCTACAGGGTTTTTGGGACTGTATGCAACCGGCATCGGTTCCTTTTTCTGCCAGAATTTTTCATTCGGGTTTTCCTGCTCAAGCTTTTCATCCAGCTCTTTGCCCTGAAGGATGGAATAAAGCCGTTGAATTGTGCTGATGCAAACCTGACTGTCGGAAGCGATATAGCTTGAACAGAGTCTCTGAACATTGTACAGTTCTGTAAATTTTCGATTGTCATCATTGGGCAGATATTTAAGAAATTCCTGTTCTGCCTGTTCGCCAAGATTTTTGGTGTCAACCAGAAACAAAATCCGCTTTGCATCCGCATGTTTTAATAATCGATAGACAAACGTGCAGGCCGTAAATGTTTTACCTGAACCTGTTGCCATTTGAATTAATGCTTTTGGACGATTGTCTTTAAAGGAAACCTCAAGTTTTTTAATGGCCTCCTTTTGTGCCGGGCGTAATCCGTCTTCAATTAGGCCGGGCATTCTTTGAAGCCTGCTTCTCAGCGTATCCGGCCTTTTAATCCATTCTTCCAACGTTGAAGGTTGATGAAAACTAAAAACAGGCCGTGAGCGTGGCTTGGGATCTCTGTGATTGGTAAAGCGTGTTAAAGTGCCGGTGCTTTCGTATACAAATGGCAGTGGATCGTTGTTTAAATGTTTGAGTTTGCTTTTAGCATAGGACTCGGCCTGATCTTCATGGACTGTTAAGCGAACACCTTCTTCTTCCCGCTTTGCTTCAATAACACCTACGGGCTTTCGGTCAACAAATAATACATAATCAGCAGGTCCAATGTCTGTCAAATATTCTCGTACCGCCACACCTTTTTTTGCTGATAAATTTACTTTTGATTTGGATTGTACTATCCACCCGGCATCAATGAGCATCTTGTCTATTTTGTCTCTGGCGATTTGTTCCGGATTTTGATTTATATTATTTTTCATTTTTAATGCACATTCATTTTATTTTAGATCATTATTTAAACACATAGCATAATTCGGTAATGTTTTGTAAATAATATAAATACAATATATTTTGTAATTAAATCCCGTTTTTAATAATCATGGAAAACCTGCAAAAGGACATCAGGGACTCCCATGCACGCCCCAATTGTCCTGAAAAGTCTAATATGGCTATCAAAAGAATAATACAAATTAAATAAAACCGGTGCAAATGATTTTTAAGAAAAATAGGGGAGTGGGTAAGGTGGGGTTCTTTTCGGAACTGCTTTAAACGCAGCGTTCGAAACCTGTCATTCCTGCTCCCGCTTCGACTCGGTCCTTGAGCGGAGTCGAAAGGCCGCTCAGGGTGACGCCTTTGTGATCTCTGTTAAATCGGTTTTAAATAGTTATTTTTTTCCGGTATGTCCGAATCCACCGGCTCCCCTGACCGTTTCAGATAATTCCTCTACTTTTATCAAATCAACCTTTGTGTATGCTGCAATGACCATTTGGCAGACTCTATCGCCATCGTGTATGGTGAATGGTTCATTGGACAAATTAACCAACAGCGCCTTAATCTCGCCCCGATAATCAGCATCGATTGTTCCCGGTGCATTTAATATAGATAATCCATGTTTATAAGCCAAACCGCTTCGGGGACGAATTTGCGCTTCATATCCCTCGGGAAGCTCAATAAACAGTCCGGTTGGGACCAACGCTCTCTCCAGGGGATTTAATACGATGGGCTCGTCGATATTTGCACGCAGGTCCAGTCCGGCAGAATGTTCGGTTGAGTAGTGGGGCAATGGATGTTTTGAATTATTTTTGATATTTACTTGCATGATAAAATTCTCTTTTCCTTGTTTTTAAGATGTAACACAAAAGGCACTGTTTATTTCACAGTATGCATAATACAAATTCTACAGAACCAGCGCAAATGGTTTTTAAAAAGATGGGGAGAAGGTATGATTTTTTTTTAGAAATGCTTTAAACGCAAATGGGGAAGGGATATTTTCTCACAGAGGTCACAGAGCACACAAAGGGCTTAAAACCCGTCATTCCTGCGAAAGCAGGAATCCAGTCACCCTTCGACTCCGCTTAGGGTGACACGGCTCTGAATTTATTTATATATTAAATACTCAATGGTGCGGCAAAACCATGCTCGCCCCGGAACTCCTTTTCCGGGCCGTAAAATAAAACAGGGCATATTGCCCTGATCCGTTCTTAAATAACGGGTCCATATTAATTATAAAACCTTAAATTTAACGGTGTACATACCTTGCCTGATGTGCGCCACAGGAAGTTGCAGCGTCAGCAAAATCTTTGGGCGTTCAGTTGATATGTGTAGCGGTTAAAGATTTTTAACCCCTGCATGGTTTGATCATCTTAAAAATTTTTTCCGGGATACTAGATAAAAATGGGCTTTACCCTGTTCACCCGCTTCGATTCCGTTCAGCGTCCGCAAAGTCCGGTCCTTGAGCGGAGTCGAAAGGCCGGGCAGCGTCCGCTTTAAGGATGGGCAAATTTCGGTTCCCTCTGCGCGCCTTTGCAACCTCTGCATTGAATCACTTTTAAATGGTTATCTTTTTACCACAACGGACACAAAGAATACACAAAGGACACAATGTGATCGAAACCCGTCATTCCTGCGAAAGCAGGAATCCAGCCACCCTTCGGCTTCGCTCAACGTCCACAGAGTCCGGGCTTTGAGCGGAGTCGAAAGGCCGGGCAACGTTCTCATTAGCTCCGCCCAAGATGACATTGTTTCGACCTGTGAATTAATCTGGTTGGCATTATTACACATTTATTACAAGATAATTATTTTTCATTGTTAAAATATTTTTTTATATGCTCGACATCATCTTTATGGACGACCAGCGTTTCTGCCCAAAGATCGCCTAACCTTTGGTTGTTTGGCGTTTTAGAAATTGTAATTAGTGCAGGTATTCCATAAAAAAATAAATCTATAATATCCAATAATCTTCTTTTTAAGGAATGTTTTATTGAAATTTTTTGTCCATTTGTTTGAACTACTTTTAAATTAAGAAAATAATGTCCGAGTGTGTTCGAGTATTCTCCTTCTATAATAATAAAATATAAAAACCAAAGGGTCGGTATGATAAGAGCGGGTACCCCATTTACAGAATAAACGCCTTGGTCATTTGGACTCCCAATAAGCATTGTATATAAAATAGTGGCCATTAAAAATAATCCATAGTCTATTATTGTAGCAAAAATTTTTCTGGCGTAATACGGGTTTGTTTTATAATTCAAAAGTCCTCCAGGAAGTTATAATTAATTATATGTAATTAACAGGTAAAGTCAGTCCACTGGGTAAACTGGATTCGACGCCTGCCTCGAATAAAGTAAAAAGACACAGCCCTTGTGTTCATGCGTCCTTACGTAGAATCCCGGGACGAGCGTATTGTTTATAATTATTTTATCAATGTAACTTTTTGTACTTCCATTTGATGGTCGGTCGCTATTTTTATATAATATACTCCTGAAGGGGCAGGTGTTCCATGATGGTTTTCGCCATTCCATCTAAACTGGTGGATTCCCCCAGCCATAACACCACATTCTTTGCTGAAAACCTCTTGTCCCATATAATTATAAACAGCCCAATTTACAGGACTGCTTTTACTTGTTTGAAAAGTCATTGTTACACTGGAATTAAATGGATTTGGATAGCTTTTCATTGTGCAAGAATTTTCGGGACCGGTCTCTTTTTGTACCCAACTGATCGTACTATGGTCAAAAATAAAAAAACCAGCATTTTGATCATTTACATAAACATGACTTTCATCAACATAAATCTCATTTGAATTGTACCATAAATCAGGCAAGTATCCTATTTCATTTGGTTGTCCATCAGGCTGATTCATATCAAATATATATATATCGCGCTTTGTAAAGTAGGCCAGATCATCTTTGATGAAAAAATCTGATCCCACGCATTCAAATACCCAGGATTTCTCTAAGGCATCGGGATTGCTTGCATCAAGACGATATAAAGAGTTGGAGGGTGTGCTTGCCGTTAACAAATAAGCCGAATTATTCCAAATACTGATTGTGTAATAACATATGTCCCAAAAATCCAAAAGTGTGGGATTGTGAATATCGCGCACATCAATCGTATGCAGCCCGGAATTTGGAGGTGCTCCTATGGACAACAGGACGAGACCATTAAGGTATTTAATGTCATGGCACCAATATCCATTAATCGGATAGCCTGCAATAAAAACAGGGCTATTTATATCGGAAATATCATAAATTTCAAGACCGGCTCCCTCGTTATATAGATAAACAAGATTGTTGTTGATAGTAAAATTATTACAATTTGCCTCAATCCATCCAATTTCATTGGGACTATTGGGATTGGATATGTCATATATATAAAGTCCATTTGAATTTGAAACAAAAACATGTTTATCCTGCACCTGCACATGAGTTACAGGCACCGGGAATTTCACGCGACATAGTTCTTGTAGATTAAATGGATTGCTGACATCAATAATATGTAATCCTGAATATCCATAGGCAACAAATGCAATATCGTTTTCAACAACTATATCTTCAACTTGTCCGCTTGTTGCAAAGGAGGCTACAGGAGCGGAGCCGATAGAATCACCAGCCTCAAAAATATTCAAACCGGAATCCCAGTCAGCAACATATATATATTGTCCATCAACAACCAGGTTATAAGCAAAATGTGGTGTATCGGCAGTTGCAATTTCTACCGGATTTTGCAAATCTGTAATATCTAAAACAGAAATACCTTTATAAGAATTTGCCAGATAAGCATAGTGTCCAAATACAGAAACACCCCAAGTCATTATTTCACTCTTTTCATAAAATCCAATTTCTTCAGGGTTTGCCGGATCGTTTATATTTATAATTCGCAGTCCTTTAAAATAATCGGCAACAAAGGCATAATCCCCTTGAATGAAAATATCCATGGCTTTGTGTTGCGTGGCAAACTCTTTTACCAGGGTTAGAGACAGCGGATTGGAAATATTAAATATTTTCATCCCGGAAAAACCATCTGCAATATATAAAAAATCCCCAACGATCTCTAACGTGTTCATCGACGTTTGCCCTGTTTCAAAAGTAGAAACCTGTTTTGGGGAAGCTGGGTCGCTAATATCAAGTACTCTAACACCAAACGATTCGCTGCCTAAAAAGGCATAATTTCCCTTAATTGCAACATCATTTATCCTGCAGGAACTCTTGTAAAATCCGATTTCAAATGGCGTTTGCGGATTTTCAAGCGATATGATCCGTAACCCTGAAGCATAATCAGCGACATAAGCAAACTGCCCCGCAATTTCAATATTCTTAATAACGCCCGGTGTTGTCATTCTACCGATACATTTTACTTGTTGAGAATCGTCAATTTCTAAAATGTCTAATGAAGCTCCGTTACCTATTAAAATCATATCGTTGTATTTAGCAACAGCGAAACAAGGCCCATCCGGCCAATGGTTTAAAAGCTGTAAATCGCCATCCTGACTATATAGTGGAGCAATTAAAAAATAAATAAATAGAACAATAAATGTCTTTTTCAAGCTTTTCTCCTTGTTTTATATAATAAATCGGATAGTTACAAGTTTATATTTTTGATCCCTTGTTTTATGATTTTAAATTCCTGATTTTCGGATGGATTTTTAACACACCATTGAAATTTTTTTTTATATATTTTTCAGAGTGGGTTGGCAGAACCGACATCCTGTTATTTTCAATAAACCATACCTGATCCAATAATTAACACCATGGAGTAACAAGAGTGTACTATGGACTCCGACGCAATCTTTTCCTCGTGTATGCTTTTAAATCCCGTTTTTATAGATAGTGGAAAACCAGTAAAAGAACATCAGGAACTCCCATGCGCGATCCAATCGTCCTGAAAATAGTCTTTTGTGGCTGATAAATGAATAATACAAATTATTCAGTATTAGCGCAAATGATTTTTAAAAAGATGGGGGAAGGTGTGATTTTTTTTAGAAATGCTTTAAACGCAAATGGGGAAGGGATATTTTCTCACAGAGGTCACAGAGCACACAAAGGGCTTAAAACCCGTCATTCCTGCGAAAGCAGGAATCCAGTCACCCTTCGACTTCGCTCAGGGTGACACGGCTCTGAATTTATTTATATATTAAATACTCAATGGTGCGGCAAAACCATGCTCGCCCCGGAACTCCTTTTCCGGGCCGTAAAATAAAACAGGGCATATTGCCCTGATCCGTTCTTAAATAACGGGTCCATATTAATTATAAAACCTTAAATTTAACGGTGTACATACCTTGCCTGATTGGCGCCACAGGAAACATTCCCAAGGTGAACAATATTTTAAACAATTATAATTTAAAATAAATTGGTATTGTTACCCACACAGATATGGGCTTTCCATTCTGCTTTGCTGGTACCCACTTTACAGATTTAATTGCCTTGTATGCAGCTTTTGCTAATTTCTTTGATGGAGATTTTAAAACTTGATATGAACTTATATTTCCCATATCATCAACAACAACTCTTATAACAACTTTTCCCTGAATTCCTGCTGCTCTTTCTGATATTGGATATTCAATATTTCTTTTAATAGCATCAAAACCGTCAATCGGTTTAGGTGGAGTATCATCAGGTAGTTGTGTTTGGGTAAATGTTTTTCTATTTACTTTTAATCTTTTCATTTGTGATGGAACTATATCTATTGGACTATAAATGGATGAAAAGATTTTTCCGTTTCGTATATGATATGGTAATGCAATACAATAGTTAGTATTTGTATATGATGTATCTTTATATTGAGTAAATTTTGATTCTAATATTGAATTTACAAGTAGACTATCTGCATTTGAATTGATTGATTTACTTAATAAAATTGCATTTATTTCTCCACTTTCTTCAATAATTACTTTACTAACGATTGAATTTTCAAATAGAGAGTTTGGTAATTCTATTTCGGGAATTGATAATCTAATAATAAATTCTTTGATTGTATCTATATCATAAATACAAGGACAGCTATCAAGTAATTCAAGAATCTGATCCTGATCACAATTGTTCTTTGAATAATATGTGCAGTTCGTTTGCGCTTTTATTGAATTCAACAAAGATGAAAACATACAACACACTATCAATACAAAAAGTATTCGTTTATTCATTTGTGCTACTTTCCTTTAATTTTTGCTCGCCCCGGAAATCTTTGGGCGATCAATTGATATGTGTAGGGGTTAAAAATTTTTAACCCCTACATGGTTTGATCATCTTAAAAATTTTCTCCAGGATACTAGATAAAAATGGGCTTTACCCTGTTCACCCGCTTCGGTTCCGTTCAGCGTCCGCAAAATCCGGTCCTTGAACGGAGTCGAAAGGCCGGGCAGCGTCCGCTTTAAGGATGGGCAATTTCCGGTTCCCTCTGCGCGCCTTTGCAACCTCTGCATTGAATCACTTTTAAATGGTTATCTTTTTACCACAACGGACACAAAGAATACACAAAGGACACAATGTGATCGAAACCCGTCATTCCTGCGAAAGCAGGAATCCAGTCACCCTTCGACTCCGCTCAGGATGAGGCCACCCTTCGGCTTCGCTCAACGTCCACAGAGTCCGGGCCTTGAGCGGAGTCGAAAGGCCGGGCAGTTTGACATCTCAGGTCCCTACGGCTTTGCATGTTCCTTATTTAACATAACAAGCCGGTAATTCCTTTTCCATACGCCATGAACCTATTGATTCGGTTTGCGGCGATAGCGCCTGTATTTTTTATTGCGCGGACCCTGACCGGTTTTATTCGATGTTGTTTCTGCCGGTTGAATGTCCTGTAGCGGCACCAGCGGGGCATGCATTTGTTCCTGATAATAATCGTCCAGAAGCATTGTAATGATCGCCGACTCGTCCTCATTTTCCGCAAGCGACCTGGCGAGCGGCAAAAACCTGAGACTGCGTTCCGTTTGCAGTTTATCGCGTTCCCTGAGTCTTGCCTCTAAAAGCGCGGTCAGGCGCTGGGCGACAATTTTTGCAACGTCATCGTCTGTAGGCAAGCGCCACTCTTGCAGGGGAATGTCATATTTGTTTGCTATACGAATTATGAGCCGCATTTCAGATCGGCTCACCAGGGTTATTGCCGTGCCGCTGGCCCCCGCGCGTCCGGTTCTGCCCGACCGGTGAATATAACTCTCCAGGTCATCGGATGCTTCGTATTGAATGACATGGGAGAGTTCCGGAATATCGAGGCCGCGGGCCGCGACATCGGTTGCCACCAGAAAGCGCAGTGTGCCCTTTCGCAGACGCTGCAAGACCCGCTCGCGGGCTTGTTGCGTCAGGTCGGACGTCAAGCCGTCCGCATCATAACCAAAACGTTGCAGCACAATGGTTACAAATTCCACGTTGGCTTTGGTGTTGCAAAAAATAATAGCAGATGCCGGATTTTCCACCTCGATAATACGAACCAGACCGCGATCCTTGTCCATTGCCGGAACCATATAATAAACATGCTGCGTCTCTGCAACATGGACCTGTTCGCTGCTTAGACTGAGGAATTCCGGGTTGCGGATAAACTGATTTGCAACGCTCATTACAAAAGACGGAAAGGTTGCTGAAAACATGCAGGTGTGAATTTTGCGTTTCGGCAAATGAGTCTGGAGTTTTTTCATATCAGGATAAAACCCCATGGACAACATGTGGTCCGCTTCATCAAAAATCAGCACTTTTAAATGTTTTAAATCCATGGTACGTTTGAGCAAGTGGTCCAACACCCGGCCGGGAGTTCCTACAACAATCTGGGCGCCTTTTTTCAACGCCTCTATCTGTTGGCCGTAACCCACGCCGCCATAAACAGCGGTGCACGTCAAGCTGTTTTCGCCGAATAGAATTTGGGCCTCCTGCCATACCTGCGACGCAAGCTCCCGGGTCGGCACCAGGATGAGGGCCTGGCAGACCTTCTGTTCCGCGTCGAGCCCCTTGAGCATAGGGAGAAGAAAAGCCCCTGTTTTGCCGCTGCCCGTGCGTGCCTGAATCATCATGTTCTTTTTCTCAAGCAGGGGTGGAATCGACTGGGCCTGAACAGGAGTGAGGGTTGACCATTTTATGCGCCCTGCTGCTTCACGCAGTTCCGGGGGGAGTTGTTCGATCGTTATCTCGGGCGGTTTTTCCTGTTGTTCTTTATTTTCATTGTTGTTTGAATCTGTCACTCGGACCTCGTTGTTTTATAGATATAGAATTTTGTTCTTTGGTTTTTTGATGCTCATTTTCACCGCGTCATCAATTGGACTGTAAATGTTATAACCTGATCCTAAAAGATGGCGGCACATGAATATTACAAATTATACAGAACTAGCGCAAGCTATTTATACGGGAAAATGGGGGAGAGGGGAAGGTGTGGTTCTATTTAGAAATGCTTTAAACGCAGAGGCGCAGAGAACGCTGAGGACCGCTGAGGATTCTAAACCTGTCATTCCTGCGCAAGCAGGAATCCAGTCACCCTTCGGCTCTGTGCTGAGGCTTTTTAAATGGTTATCTTTTTACCACAATGAACACAAAGAACACACAAAGGACACAATGTGATCAAAACCTGTCATTCCTGCGAGAGCAGGAATCCGGTCACCCTTCGGCTCTGTGCTGTGGTTTTTTTTAATGGTTATCTTTTTACCACAATGAACACAAAGAACACACAAAGGACACAATGTGATCGAAGCCTGTCATTCCTGCGCAAGCAGGAATCCAGTCACCGCTCGCAGGGGATTTGAAATCCCTTGCGGAACCAATGGATTCGGGATTATATCCCCGATGGAAACTTTATCGTCAAATGGTTCATACCCTTGGACGGATTAACGAAAGGGCTTTGCCCTTTTATATAAAACATTCCAAATTTATAGCTATAATACGTTAAAACTTTATTACGGCCAGAGGTAGGAACTTTCGGGCGATCATATCATTAAACCTTAAATTTATCGGGGTAATTATACCGCCTGATTTACGCCCTGGGAAAGATTCACAGGGCGAGCAAAATCCATTGCAGTTTTTTGTTATTTGTTAAAGTGTTACCTGTGTTTTTAGACTTTTCTGTTACTTGTGTGCCTGGATATTCAGTTTATTATTGATCTGTTTCCGTTTTTACTTAATATTAAAGCTTGTATCTATTGTCTTTTATACTAAAAAACGATTATTAAAATTAAACCTATAATAAATAACAAGGAAAATAATATGTGAAGTAAAACGTTCAACCGCGCTGCTATTTTTATGGATTCCGGGTGATCATAATTTTGAATTATAATTTTAAAAATCTTGGGTATTAATATAATATAAGGAATAAGGCTTATTAACACAGGCCAACCATTTTTTAAGAATACGATTGACAATATAACAATATTTATACATAATACGATTTGTACAATCATATAGATGTAACTTGTCGCTCTATTTCCAAATCTGGCCGCCACGCCCAATTTCCCGGTTGCTTTATCGGCGTCAAGATCAATCATTTGACCGATTAAAAGAATTGAGAGTGTACTAATTCCTGTAATCGGCATCGCCAAACAAATTATTTTATAAAAGCCCACATTCTGGCTTACTGCAGCAACAAGAATAGCCATAGGCCCAAAGGCAAGCCAAACAAAAAATTCACCCAATCCCCGATAAGCCAGCTTTACCGGCGCTGCAGTATAATATTTGCTAAAGAATAAAGAAAAGAGCAACAATAATATTAGATGAATCTGTAAACGATCATTAATGTTAAAATAAAGTACAATGGTTGCTAAAACCGCACCAATCAATCCCAATCGTGCCAAACGATACATTTTAGGAAATAAATCCGGATGATCTACCAGCACACCGGAACCACCGCTAAATTCATTACGATTGACATTGATTTTATCGGTCCCTTGTTTTGTATCATAAATATCATTGTAGACATTGGTAGCGATATGTAAACAAATTCCCATAATCAGCACAATAATAAAATTCAATACTTGTAATTTTCCGGTTATGATAACCGAAAGTAAAGTTCCGACAATCAATGGACTGATGATTGACGATAAAAATGGTGCTCGAACCATTTTAGTAATACCCGGATGATTTCTATCCATCATTGATTGCTCCTTCAGGATTTTAAATTTTTATACATTTCGATCAATCGCTTAACATCTCCTGTAATTTCAAAACCGGTATGTCGCCCGGTGTCCTTAAAAATAGTCTCACTTTTAATGATTGATTTTTTCGATAACTTGATCTCTACAGTTGACTTTATTGATTCGGATATTTGATGGGTCATTCCATTTATTGTTGGCGCCTGAAGAAAGCCTCCATTGCTACGATTTATGATAAATTCCAGGGTCAGGTTTTTTTGCTCTAAAATAGATTTGATTTTACTTTCTTCCATTTCAAGATGAACAAGTTTCGCACCGGTATAAGTAGAAAATTGATATAATTTATTATTATGCCATAGACCAAAAATAAAACCCAAGAAAGGTCTCTTAATCCAAGGTATAATGGCAATCGATCCTGTAACACTAACATTTTCAGTATTAAAATGGTTAGATTGACACCAGAGCCAAGCTTCAGGAAATGACTTTCCCCAATCCTTTTCTGTATAGCCTTTACCGTTTGAAAAATCTATATCGTGACCGTTTATATTTAAATAACCTTGAATATTATGATTTAAACTTAAAACACCATGATAACATTCCATAAAGGGTACCCAGGTATACCAGCCCATAATACCGGGTGAAACTAGAGTTTTAGGCCATTGTATCAAGTTTTCAAAATTCAATTCACCATTTATATTTAGAGAAGAACTGTCCAGATCTAATAACAATGTGTTTAAAGAAAATGAATTTGAATGAATTTGAATATTAAAATCATAATCTTTTGATTGAAAATCCTCGATTGGAAACCTGTAATAATAAGTTTTGTTGTTTACACCATTAAATATTTGTATGAATGAGTGACTATCCGTTTTATTTTTATCAATGAAAACACCTGGTATAATGGCATATAAATTTTGCTGATTTTTATCAACTATTTTGAAATACCAGCCCTCGAAATGTTGGGAATTATTTCTTATTCCTTGATAACATGCGGGATTTAATTTTCTTTTTAAAAAATTCAGCACTTGTGTTTTAATCCGATGTAAAATTGAATGATAGCTGTCTGGCACATAATGCTCTGCTTAACAGGCACTGTGACCGCGCGACAGCGCGGTTATGGCGTCCCCTGGAAGCAGTTGTTAGCGGAATTTTTTTCAAGCATTTTTTCCTTGTTAATAGCCCTTGAAATAGACTTTAACGATTCATAGCGATTTACTCTTTAAATGGAAATCGCTCAAATTTTTTCACTGTTTCCAGTGCTTCATCCCAGTTCGCTTTGTTTGAAATGAATATGTGTCCATCTGGTATTTTATCCAATTTACAATCCAAACTTCCCGCAGGGACCACCAGAAGCCTACCTTCCATTTGCACATTGGGTAAGGCAGATCCACATGTTAAGCAGAATGCTCTTACATGATTGGATTTTTTTACTTGAAATTTTCGTACATTGTTTTCACCTCTAAGCCATTCAAGTTTAGCTGTTGATGAAAACAAGTTTGCTGCATGTGAAGAGCCTGTATCTTTCTGGCAGTACCGACAATGGCACAAATAGAAATTTTCAAACTCTCCTGTAACTTTATATTTAACCGTTCTACATAAACATGATCCCAGATATTCCATTCAGCCAATTCTCCAACATACATTTAGTTTTAAAAAACCGATTTCCATTTCGTACACGATGAACGTCTCTTCGGTTACACATCGGGTCTTTTCTGAAAGAGACAGCGTTCCTAAACTCCGCTAACATAGTTTTCTTACATTTCTATATCCGTATTTACAGTAGTAAAATTTAGCCGTTTTTATATTGTTTTGCCAGACACAATTTTGCCCTGCTCAATATTTTTGAGTGCTAACAACAGGAATATGATTATAACTCCGACGCAATCTTTCCTCGCAAGTGCTGTAACTTCCCATATATAAATTTTAAGGTGGTAAATCAGCTAAAGGTTTTCATGAACTCCCATATCCGACCGAATTGTCCTGAAAAATCGTCCTTTATGGCTGATAATACATATTACAAATTTTGTGTTATTGGCGCAAGTGGTTTTTGAGAAATGTTTAATACAAGTGTAGGGGGACACCCTTAGACTCCGCTCAGGGTGACATCCGCTCGACATTGCTCCCGCTTCGACTCCGCATTGAATCTCTTTTAAATGGTTATCTTTTTACCACAACGAACACAAAGAATACACAATGGACACAATGTGCTCGAAACTTGTCATTCCTGCGCAAGCAGGAATCCAGTCACCCTTCGGCTCTGTGCTGTGGTTTTTTTTAAATGGTTATCTTTTTACCACAATGAACACAAAGAACACACAAAGGACACAATGTGCTCGAAACCCGTCATTCCTGCGCAAGCAGGAATCCAGTCACCCTTCGGCTCTGTGCTGAGGCTTTTTAAATGGTTATCTTTTTACCACAATGAATACAAAGAACACACAAAGGACACAATGTGATCGAAACTTGTCATTCCTGCGCAAGCAGGAATCCAGTCACCCTTCGACTCCGCTCAGGATGAGGACACCCTTAGACTCCGCTCAGGGTGACATCCGCTCGACATTGCTCCCGCTTCGACTCCGCATTGAATCTCTTTTAAATGGTTATCTTTTTACCACAACGAACACAAAGAATACACAATGGACACAATGTGCTCGAAACCCGTCATTCCTGCGCAAGCAGGAATCCAGCCACCCTTCGGCTTTGCTTAGGATGAGGGCACCCTTCGACTCCGCTCAGGGTGACATCCGCTCGACATTGCTCCCGCTTCGACTCCGCATTGAATCTCTTTTAAATGGTTATCTTTTTACCACAACGAACACAAAGAATACACAATGGACACAATGTGCTCGAAACCCGTCATTCCTGCGCAAGCAGGAATCCAGTCACCCTTCGGCTCTGTGCTGTGGTTTTTTTTAATGGTTATCTTTTTACCACAATGAATACAAAGAACACACAAAGGACACAATGTGATCGAAACTTGTCATTCCTGCGCAAGTAGGAATCCAGTCACCCTTCGGCTCTGTGCTGAGGCTTTTTAAATGGTTATCTTTTTACCACAATGAACACAAAGAATATACAAAGGACACAAAGGACTGGATTGATGTTTTTTATTTCTCTGTGACCTTTGTGCCTTTGTGAGAGATATATTGAATCAGTTGTAGAAAAAACAGCATTATTCCAAAGCAGGTACCCCTCCAAAAAAAAAGCCCTGAAAGATCAGGGCTTAAAATTATCTATTGTTCAGCGTATCGCGTTGTGTAGGTCGGATTGTTACCGGCCATTTTGAAAAAGACATCCAGCGGCACCAGCTCAAAGTCCGGACCGAGTTTGCCGAGAATCCGTTTTACGCGTTCAATATGACCGAATTCACGAACGTGCAGCAGACAGAAATAGGGCCTGTTGCTGTTCAAATTAGCCAGCTCAATAATATCGGCGGCGGCTTCGTCTTCGTCACGTTTTTCAGACAAATAATAATCAAAAGAGATAAAAGGAACACCGTTTTTAACGGCAAAGGTATGGGCCGGACGGTAACCGTTGGCAAATCCGATTGCGTCGGGCATGCCTTTATAATATTCGTCCATAACCTCTTCGGTAATATCGTCATCCAAACCGTCGGTTTCCCAATAATTGGTGTGCTCCATCAGTTCAAAAGAATTGAGGTCCAGGGTTTGCATCAACTCGTAAGCTTTTTCCACGGTTTCCGGCAAATACTCCATAGGAATGGCCTTGGGGTACATATATCCGGGACCCGAAAGCGAACCGATAAAATAGTCGTTGGGGGTCGATTCGTCATAAAAAAACTGCAGCATGGCCGGGGCCAGCCATGACCAGTTCATGGTCACTTCCCATGCGTATGGAATATCACCGCGGCCGGGTTCGGTCCAGGCGCCAAGTCCGAGACAGTCTGTTTGAATGCAGGCCAGGTACACTTTGTTTTCCGGAACATATTCTTTGCCGGGTTCAACACTGTGATTGTTTTTAAACTTGTATCCGGGCGTTAACCCAATCTGATGGTTAAAACTCATATTCGGCAGCGTGTGCAAACCTTCTATACGCAATGCATAGTTGGAAGCCAAACGCGCGTGCTGGGCTTCTTTGTCTTTTTTATAGGAATGCCATCCCATAACCAGGCTCATGGGTTTCATTTCACGGAACAAGCGTTTGGCAAAATGATATTCCAGCGTGTCAGCAGGATTGGTGGAAGCGTCGGTGAAAAACGCTTTTTTGTGGATACCAAAATCAGCAATACCCGGTTTCATAATTTTGCCGTGCTCGCCGCCCATATAAACCAGGTAATCGCGGCTGCAGTTTTTCCAATATTCTTTATAGGCCCAGGTATAAATTTCATAATCACTCTGACCCGTAAATTGACCGCGAAAATCGGCTTTCATTTTCAGACCGTATTTTTCAGCCAATGGAATCAGTTCTTCCGAAACAATAATGGACTCGTATTGACCGGCGGCGGTAAAGGCAACAATCAGCGACGTGCGCTCTGATTTGTCCCAAACAACATAGCCTTTTACAAAACGGCTCAGTTTTTCCAGGGCCTCTTCGGGCGTGGTCAGCGGGGTAAACTCCATATTGCGTGAGGTATTATAATAGTTCATCAGCGGTTCGGAAAATTTAAAATCCCATTTTTGCGGATACAAAAAGTAGAGCCGCGGGGCATCCAGATTCGCCACACCCTGAAGACTGATCAGCATCGCTTTGGTCGGCAGATCGCCGTCAATTTCCCAGTTGTTATCCAGGGTCATTACATACATTTCATCGGCTGTCTGACTGAATACCGGAACAACAAAAATGAGCGCCAATAACAGGGCAAGCCATTTATATTTAATCATATTATTTCCTTTCACAATTTCAGGTCTTTTGTTAAATGTTATTCGACAACTCTGGTTAAAACTAGAGTTATGGGCGTTGGGCGTGTTGATCTTTTTTCAATAATGGTCATGGTATCGCCGCGCCGGTCCAAAGAATATTCAAAAGTGGTTTCAAATACGGTATCGCCCTGTGATATTTCCACGGTCAGTTCCCGTGTTACTGCAAGCTTGCGGTCCGGTTCCTGCCATTCGCCGCTTGCTTTTTTCATGGTGCCCAGTTTTGCCAAAACACCCATGTACCAGTTTTCCGGCCAGATTTGTGACGTGACAGGAATTTCAGTAACGCCCTGTCCCGGAACAAACGCCATGGAATCGATATTGGCAACTTTGCCGCGCTCCATCCAGTTGTTAACGATGCTTACCACACCCTGTTCGTTTTTTTCAATATTCACTTCAAGCTGTCGGTATCTCCAGGTAACAAGATCGGTCGATTGTTTTGTGTCCAGTTTCCAGGTCCCATAGAGCTTTTTATCGGTATTGGTACAGGATTGCAGCAGAGTTATAAAAAGCGCTGCGGTTAAAAATAATGTTAGTTTTTTCATGTGACTCCTCTAATGGTTGATGAGTTGTTCTATTGGGAAATTTTAAAATCTTGTCAGGTTAACAATAATTAAAAGTGACCTAAAATGCAAGTGAAAACGTGTTAACGACGAGCATCACTTGAAAAATGGCTGGCTTCGCTTCATCCGTTTTGAAATAATTAAGTTTTGACCCGCCGCACAATTTTTCTGGATTTTAAAATTTACCCTTTTTTCAAGTGAATGCATTTGTTAGTGCAACAGACGCAAGGTAATGAGCAGATTTGGTTGTTGACGCACGAACCGAAAAATGCACCTAACGAAATTATTTCTCAGTTACGTTGCTGCCCAATAATACCAGCCATCTCCTATTTCTTCAAGGGTAACAATTCTAAATCCCCATGGTTCAATAGAATCTCCTTCTTTTAGAGTACCATCCTTAAGTTTAAGAACTCCAAATTCATTATCAATAAATCCATCAATCGTGCACAATAAATATTTATCATAATTTCTAATCTCTATAATTTCAGACCTATCCATTAAATTACGTAACTGAACTATGATATCGATATCAATATGTGTTTCTTTTAAATAATCACCAAACTTTGCTTGAATTTGCTTTTTATTTTTGACTATATCTTTATCAGAAAAAGATTTCTCATTTATATTTTTATGATGCCTTTGTAAATCAGACATTTCTTCAATTTCTGGATTCTCACTTAGGATTGCTTCAATTTTATGTAACCGACCTTTATTTATTTGATAATAAAGTTTTCTGGAAAAATCAAATCGTAAAGGAGAAAAGAATATTAAACAAAGCGTAATTAGAATAAGAATCGGAATGACTTTGTATATTACACTTTTCTTTATTAAAAAAATCAATAGTAGAGAGGATAATAATGATAATATAAAGGCCCCAATCATTGCCAACATATCAATAAACGGCCCAAAAATAATGGATAAAAATAATTTAAAAAATACAACCATTATCAATATCATTATTGAGAAAAAGTAAACAACTAATGTTGAATATGTAATTGTCTGTCTATTAATCATAATTTTTATTAAGCGCTAATATGCTGATAACCCGTCACTTGATTCAGGCGTAATCAAACTCCGGCTTTAGGTCCGCCCGAAAAAGCGGCTGCGGATACAGCAAAAACTGCGACGCCGTGTCCATCCATTTTTGTTCCTCCTGTGTCATTTTTTCGCGGACCGCTGAATATTTTTCCTCCCCGTACAGATAGCTGATCAGCGCCTCGTCACCGGCAAGGATTTCTATGGCCGGTTTGTCGGATATAAATTCATACTCTTCCGTGCGCCATTCAAAGGCTGAAAAATGGTCCTTCACATATCGCAAAAACTTGAGCGAATGGGCCAGCGAGTTGTAGGATGGACCTGTGAGATGGACCTGAAATCCGCTGCACACCTGCTGCGCGTGTTTGTGAAACGTGGGGATAAATTTTAACGGCCTCAGCACCGCGCCCGGTTCATGGGGCCAGGCGTTCACCTTGAACGTGTTCGTTAGAAAAGGCGCGCCGAAAATTTCAAAAGGACGCGTGGTGCCCCGTCCTTCACTCAGGTTCGTGCCCTCCAGCAAACATTGACCCGTATAAACCAGGGGCGTGTATGGCCCCGGCATGTTGGGAGAAGGAGGGACGTCCCAGGTGGTGAGGCCAGACGCGCCGGTTGTGGTGTATCTGGCAATCTCTAAATTCAGGTGTGCGCCGATCTGGTGCTGATAAAAAAGCGCCAGCTCACCAATGGTGAGACCATGCCGGTGCACCAGACCCGGCCGCCCGACAAAGGACTCGTACACAGGGTCCAGGGGCGTGCCTTCCACCTTGCGCCCGGCCGGATTGGGGTGGTCGATGATATACACAAGCAGGCCCGGTTTGTGCGCGGCAATTTTTTCCAGCAGATAACTGAGCGTGGTGGCAAAGGTGTAATAGCGGCTGCCAACGTCCTGAATATCCACAATCAGCGCATCCAAATCGGACAGGTCTGCCGCGTCCACCCGCAGGGTTTTGTCCGTGCTGCCGTACAGAGAGCGGAACTCGCAGTCCATGTTTAAAAAACGATAGGCTTCGGACGAGTCCAGCGGCACCTGGTCCTGCAGCTCGGCAAACAAACCGTGCTCCGGGAAAAACAACCGTTTCAGGTTAAACTTTTCAGCCAATAGCTGAAACAGATACGTGCCGCTTCCTGCGTCAAAAGCCGTTTGATTACACAGCAGCCCGATCTGGCCGTCCCGAATGTGCGGATTCGTTGTATTAAAAAGTTGTTGATAGCTGTTCATGGTTTTATAATATACGGAATTTTAGATGGTTAATAAAGGGGTTTTTGGGGAGGGGGGGAGGATTTAATCGGGTGGGGTGGGCTCGCTTTGTGGGCCCAACAGATATTGAGCGAATTTTTGTTTAACTGCAAATTTTAAATAATGGTTTTTTCTATTTTGTTTGTTTGTTGGATGTTGAGTGGGGCTACGAGTTTTTTTGACGAATTTTGACAATGTTTATAAATTCTGCTAAATTAATAAGCCAGATACGCTGGCTCCTTTGATAGGAATTATGCAAACTTTCTGGAAGAACAAGTTGTAAATTATTCGCAATCATTTCGTCAGTTTGATTACATGATATCGAAGGTTCCAGTGTAAATAAATGTTTCTTTTTTATTTTAGAGGCTTCAGATAATACTTGTCGCCATCTATCTTTACACGTTGATTTTACACCAAGCATCGTAAGGTTGTTATTTGGAAAGTTATTGTCTTGGTATTGACTAATACCGGGAAAGATGAAATCAGGTTTTGACCTGTTTTCGGTCATTTTCCCTCTTGAATAATCAACATTCATTTGAAGAAAAAGATATTCTAGATGATTTTCTAGAGCAAAGCCTGCTCTGGATTTTCGACGATTTTGTATACTGAGAGAATAGCTTATAAATTCATCAACATCGTTAAAACCTTCATCCAATTTTTGTGACACGAGATGTTTTTCAAACGTTCGAAACAACATTTCTTCGTGATCTATCCAGTTAACAATTGTAGTATCTGGATCATCAAAAATTGTGATTGGATCTGATGTTTGTCGTGCAAAATCTGAAAAATCATGTGTTGTCGGGAAATTATCCTCAAAACGTTGTATTAACAAATCAAGAAAATCATCAGCTTTTTCTTTAATCTCGATTCCTAGTTCATCAAATATGTATCTGATCGAGAAATTTAACTGAAAGTCGTTTTTATCCTCGATTTTTCGAACATTGAAACGCTCACCTATTTCATCAAGAGCGAATAGCCAACGAAGTTGTGATTCATAAGTTGTATTTGCTTTCGCAATCACTATAAATAATGTATCATCGCTTGTAAGACCAATGATGAGTAAATCTCCAATATCAGCTTGTTCAAGTACTGGATTAGTCTGGAAATATAGGCGGTATTCCGAGCGAGACGGGTGGCTTTCTCTTGCGTCATACCATGTAAGCTTGCATTCAGTTGAAATAATATCGTTTTCGTCTGAACCCAAATAGAGAATTCTTGAGCTAAAAGTATATTTTGACTCACCAAGTATTGTTTTTAAGGCGGCAATTCCATTGAATTCATGTTGATTTGAATTTTCTGGATGAGTTTCAACCGAGCTTAAATATTTGGCTGCTATACCTTTGAAATAATTTGAAAGAAATCCTTTAATCATTTGTTTTGCTTTCACCTTTTATTTCAAAAAAATTTTGGGAAGAATTGAGCCACTTATCAATTGTATCAATTATGTATTGAAAATCAAGTTTTTCTTTACCTTTTAAAGCGCATTCCCAAACTATCAAAATTCTCCAATTTGATTTTTTTAATTTGGTGATACTTTCTTTATCTTTAATTTTATTACCTGTTATTTTTTTTTGCCAAAACTCTGGTCGTGTTGATGGCCATTTAAATAAATGACAATCATGTAAATGCCAAAAACAACCATGAACAAAAATAACAGCATTATATTTTGGTAAAGTTAAATCCGGTTTCCCTGGGAGATTTTTATTATGTAATCGATATCTAAAACCTCGTGCATGCAGGGCTTTTCTTATTTGAAGTTCAGGTTTTGTATCCTTTCCGCGAATACCCGACATCATTTGGCTACGTTTTTGAGGGCTTACAACATCTACCATTACTTATAAAATCCTAATATTCGGCATAATCAAGCTTAAGCTGTTTTGCAGAAATTCCTGATTTTTTACCTAAAATATAAGGAAGCATATGTGAAGCGACAGCTTCAACGACTGGAACAACGACAGAATTTCCAAACTGTTTATATGCTTGTGTATCGGAAACAGGTATTTTGAATTCTCTATAGAAATTATCAAAGCCCATAAGTCTAGAGCATTCTCGCGGGGTTAATCTTCTTGGCCTTTCCTTTCGTTGTCTTATTAAAATTTCAGAACCGTCCTTGTAATATCTGGCTGAAAGTGTCCGGGCTGTGTCGCTCGGTCCAACTAAACCGAATCCAAAACCATTACCTTTAGCTCGGTGCTTTTCTGCGTAACTTTGTAAATAGTTCCATAAATTTTCTGATAGTGTAAATTTGGGTTTCACTTTTCCTGTTGTTTCTTCTGTATATGGTGTTGGTGACTCTGTGCCATCTTCCGGATGCAGAATAGATCGAAGTTTAGGGCCGGTTTCTGGCTTATTAATTTTGAGTGTTTGAAAATTGAATCCCATATCTTTTTTAAAACCAACAATAAAAACCCTTTCGCGGTGTTGTGGAACAAAGGATTTTGCATCGATTATTTTTGTATCAAAAGTGTAGCCGAGTTCGTCCAATGTTTCACAAATTATATTAAAGGTCCGACCTCGATCATGGCTTTTTAGATTTTTTACATTTTCTAACAGAAAAGCGTCAGGTTCATGTCGTTCGAGAATTTCTGCAATTTTAAAGAATAAAGTTCCTTGAGTTTTATCTCGAAATCCATGTGGCTTACCTAATGAATTTTTTTTAGAAACTCCTGCAATTGAAAAAGGTTGACATGGAAATCCAGCAACTAATACATTGTGTTTCGGAATATCATCGAGATTTACTCTTATAATATCGCCATCAATTTTGTGTGTCTCTGGAAAATTTGCAAGATATGTTTTTACAGCATGTTTATCCCATTCACTTGTGTAAACACACTCACCACCAATCGATTCAAAAGCAATACGCATTCCACCTATACCTGCAAACAAATCGATAAAAGTAAAATTATTACTTTCTTTTTTTACTGTTCTATATTCTTTGACAATATCTCGAAGAATATTTATAGCGAGTTTATTGGGTTTTGTTTCACCATTTTCCCATCGATAGATTGTCCTGGATGTTGTACCTGTAAGGTTTGCAACTTGATCTATTGATAAACCTGCCTGTTCGCGGAGGGCTGAAAATTCTATTATTTTTTTGTAATTCATGTATCCTCTGGGAATAAAATTGACAATATGTCAAATATAGTCACAAATTACAACTTATGCAAATAATATTTCAACTTTTGTAAATTCTTTACTCACTTTGTATTTCCTTTTAGCAAACGTTAAAAGATTAGGATATTTCCAATATTGACTATAGAACAACTCAGTAGAGTTACAATCAACTAATTATTGACCTTGCTTGACCTGAAAATCTTCTCTAGGGCGTTAAATATAACAGGGCATTTGCCCTGTTGAGCATAAAATGGTGTCGAAGAATTGCGCTCTGACTGATCCTACGCTGGCTCGGACCACACGAAAGGATGGTTAAACTGTATCTTTCAACTCATCCCACAAATTCTTGAATTCTTCTACGAGCTTCTCCTCCAACTCTGTTGCATTTCGATAAAAGATCGTACGCCAATTACGAATATCAAACTCGAGCACAGTTCCCTTTCTAGCGGTCTGCACAATACGGCGTTTTCTTCCACGTGCATAACCAAGCTCAAAGTAAACATTTCGGGAATTTAGTGTTAGATCTGCGATAACTACATCTGCCATGTCAATCTCATCCATGATTTTTTGAGAGATTTCAAAGTCTCCCTCCGCAAGATCAACACGTCTCAGCTCAATGGCTACATTCAAATACTCAATTGCCCGTTGCATTGCACGGAAATAGTCTACTAGGGCTGGCTCTTCTTCTATACGAAAAGACATAGCGACGAATATAGAAATTTTTCGGGGACCAACCGATGGTGAATAAATCACGGATGAGTTGGTTGTCCCAAGATCAATGCCTATGTTCGTAAATCCCTTCCTCCGGTATGCTCGCCCCTCCGAAGTTACAACGGGTGCGAGATACTCTGGTATTTTCGTTGTGCTTACGTAAACTACTGATTTTCCATCCACTTCAACTGTCCCAACATTGCAGTTCCGTCCTAGGAGTGAGTAGCTGACAGCCTGTAATCTAGCGATTGCTTCGGCGACCTCACCATCTGTTAAACCGATGATAGCCCCGTCGTCATCAACACCGACGAGAAGAATGCCGCCTGAAGTATTGGCAAAAGCGGTCAAGGCTCGTGCAATGACAGCCTCAGGTGGTAGCATTCGTTCGAATTCGACTCTTTCGGACTCTCCGCCAGAGATGATCGAGGCAATTCCTTTCGATGTTGTTTCAAACACTGAGTTTACTTTGTAAGTCATGTCTTCCTACTAATATTAATTTTAATCGTCTATGAATGTAAACCCTTGGACTGGTTAACATAAAGGCAAAGTCTTTAATTTCCTGCATCCAGAGGTTGGGACCTCTGAACGATCGAGTTTAATATTTCTGGCACCTTCTTTTTGAACTACCGAGTATTCCTCGGTAGTTGACTTTATAATAAATAACTTTCCAATCCATCACAGACACACCCCACCCAACCCCAAAATAATTGAAACCGTGAACCAACAGGAATATGATTATAGCTATAGCGCAATCTCTTCCTCGTGTGCTGTTAAAACCCGTATTTAAAAAAATAGTGGTAAATCAGTCAAGGTTTTCAGAACTCCCATGTCCGACCATATTGTTCTGAAAACACGCCTTTCTGATAAATAATTATACACATTAATTAAAATCAAGGCAAGGGATTTTTAAGAAATGTTGAAAATAAATGTGTGGGGGAGAATGTGCTGCTTGCTAGGACACCCTTCGACTCGGTCCTTGAGCAGAGCCGAAAGGCCGCTCAGGGTGACGCCGCACGCTATGGTTATGAAAAGGTCAATTTTAATTTTTTACCGAGACCGTCTTCAAATATTTTGAAAAGAGTGGATATTTGAATATCAATTTTGCCGTTTTCAAGCCGGGAGATATAGCTTTTTTTTGTCCCTGTTTTTTTTGCCAAATCTTCCTGGGTTAATTGGGCCTGTTTTCTGGCTTGTTTAACCATTTCTCCGATAATAAAGGCTTTTGCCTTTGCTTCAAATGCGTCGCGCTTTTGGGTGCCGGGTTCACCATATTTGCTATCCAAAAGCTCATCAAATGTTTTTATATCTTTATCCATAGTTAATCTTTTCTGTTTTTAAAATATTCATTTTTGAGACAAACTGCTTTGCTGATTTCTTTTTTCGGTATTTTTTGGCTCTTTTTTTGAAATCCATGAAACAATATTACAATATTGTCCGAATCGAAACAGCAAAAAATTCTGTAAATATCACTGCCGGTTTTAATTCTAATTTCATAGAGTCCGTCTGTTCCTTTAATATGTTTGAGGAATTTTGACGGTATTTTATTAACGGTCCCAAGCAATTTAAAAACATAATCAATTTTTTCCTGTGCGGAATTGCTTAACGACCTGTAAAAGTCAATAAAATAATGTTTATAGAACTTGATTTCTCTTATCATAAAAAGTTAACTAATTTGTTAACAAAATGCAACAGAAAGAATTATTTAATAACATGACTGAGAATTTCACAACATTTATAATTGTGAACATTGCCGTCCCTGGAATATTTTAACTGGAACGATGCGGTAGGACTATACGCAACCTCTGGGCCATCAAATATGCCCTTGAGAATGACTCTTAATTCGCATTCAATTTATGTTCAATTGGCCATTTTGCAAATGCGAAATATATCAATAGAGCCAGATTTACAACAGGGATATAGAGTAATAGAGATAACGCTCCCGGGTATCCTGCTTTTTTAAATATCTTCCAAAACAGAACAATCGGAAGGAGGCACACGACTGAAATAATAATAATTTCCTGAGTTGATGGTGCTGGATTTAACATTTTAATCTCCTTGAATTATAATATTATACTGAGCGACGCAATCTCTTCCTCGTGTGTGTGGTTAAAACCCGTATTTGAAAAAATAGTGGTAAATCAGTCAAGGTTTTCAGAACTCCCATGTCCGACCATATTGTTCTGAAAACATGCCTTGTAGCTGATAAATAATTATACACATTAATTAAAATCAAGGCAAGGGATTTTTAAGAAATTTTGAAAATAGTGCAGGGGGGAATGGACTGGTTTCTTGGCCACCCTTCGACTCGGTCCTTGAGCAGAGCCGAAAGGCCGCTCAGGGTGACGCCGCACGCTGCGGCTATGAAAAGGTCAATTTTAATTTTTTACCGAGGCCGTCTTCAAATATTTTGAAAAGAGTGGATATTTGAATATCAATTTTGCCGTTTTCAAGCCGGGAGATATAGCTTTTCTTTGTCCCTGTTTTTTTTGCCAAATCTTCCTGGGTTAATTGGGCCTGTTTTCTGGCTTGTTTAACCATTTCTCCGATAATAAAGGCTTTTGCCTTTACTTCAAATGCGTCGCGCTTTTGGGTGCCGGGCACACCATATTTGTTATCCAAAAGCTCATCAAATGTTTTTATATCTTTATCCATGGTTAATCTTTTCTGTTTTTAAAATATTCATTTTTGAGACAAACTGCTTTGCTGATTTCTTTTTTCGGTATTTTTTGGCTCTTTTTTTGAAATCCATGAAACAGTATTATTATATTGTCCGAATCGAAACAGCAAAAAATTCTGTAAATATCACTGCCGGTTTTAATTCTAATTTCATAGAGTCCGTCTGTTCCTTTAATATGTTTGAGGAATTTTGACGGTATTTTATTAACGGTCCCAAGCAATTTAAAAACATAATCAATTTTTTCCTGTGCGGAATTGCTTAACGACCTGTAAAAGTCAATAAAATAATGTTTATAGAACTTAATTTCTCTTATCATAAAAAGTTAACTAATTTGTTAACAAAATGCAACAGAAAGAATTATTTAATAACATGACTGAGAATTTCACAACACTTTTGTAAAAATTGCCGTCCCTGGAATTTTTCAACTGGAATAGTTCTGCAGAGTATCACCCAACTATTTGAGACCGTGAACCAACAGGAATGTGATTATAGCTATAGCGCAATCTCTTCCTCGTGTGTGTGGTTAAAACCCGTATTTAAAAAAATAGTGGTAAATCAGTCAGGATTTTCAGAACTCCCATGTCCGACCATATTGTTCTGAAAACACGCCTTGTATCTGATAAATAATTATACACATTAATTAAAATCAAGGCAAGGGATTTTTGAGAAATGTTGAAAATAGTGCAGGGGGGGGATTCTCTCACAAAGGGCACAAAGAACACAAAGGATAATACACGTTATTATCCTTTTGTGTCTAAATAAAATTTATTTCGAGTCTTTTACCCAAAACAATTGCGGCGCGTTCCAGTGTTTGAAGGGTTACGGATTCGTTTTGGGGATCGAGCAGTCTGTCGATTGACGAACGACTGGTTTGCATTTGTCTGGCCATGGCTGCTTTTGAAAGCTTGTGTTTTTTCATCAATTCACTAATTTGAAAGGCAATGACTCTTTTTATGGCATTCGATTCGATTTCCGCCAGCAACCCCTCTTGTTCAAGGAAATCATCAAAGTCACTGCCAATATATTTATTATTCATAATTGACTCCTGATGTCTTTAACTCTTTTTCTTGCTTTAGTCATATCTTCTTTGGGTGTTTTTTGGGATTTTTTAATAAAACCGTGGAGTAAAATCATATTATCGTTAATGACGGTAAACAATACGCGTGAAATACGGTCTTTTAAACTGCTGCGGATTTCCCATATATCGCTTTCTAATTTTCGAACAAGGGGCATCCCTAAAGGCCAGCCAAACTGTATTGTTTTTATGTCTTCACCAATTATTTTCTTGTCCTCACGAGATAAATTTTGAAGCCACTCCCGTACCGGTTCATTACCTGAATCCGTTCTGTAAAATACGACTTTTAAACGCGTTTTGCTATTCATAGAGAATGTACCAATTTTGGTGCATTTTAGCAATGATTATTTATTTGTAATTTTTATCGTCGTTTTAAAATTCTTTCCCCGGGGCATTTAAAAGATCCGGGTGTTTACCCTATTTGATATAAAACGGTATGGCAGGCCCGGTATACTGCGATTGACATCCGGTTATCTGTTTTATAATTCAAAGCTCAGCAGCGCATTAACGGACATGATTGAAATGTTTTCCTGGGGCAGTACTTTTGAATAAATCGAGTCGTTACTGGGATCATTTTGATCTTTTGGAAATTTTGCCTGTTCGACCAAAATTCCCGCTGATATATGGGGTAAAATTTTTATCTCAATGCCGGCCCCAAAGGCATAACCGCTGCGGTTGTTTTCAGAAAATGAAAAATCTGTTCGAATGTTTGCATAGGAAGCCGGTAAATTTGGACCTGTTGGGATTTTTAAAATTTTTACATCTGTATCGCAATCCGGCAAGTAATCGCAATAGATAAATGGACTAATTTTTTTATGCCTTCTGATATTCCACTCAATTCCAAATGAAAAGGTATTGATTTCCAGCTCGGTCTCACCCTTGATGTCGAGATGGTGATGGTAATGTGGTTCAACACGTCCGGCATATTTTCCATCGGCTTTGTAATAATAGCGCCGGAATTTTACATTCACGTCAAATGAAGAGATATTTAAACCGGCTTTGATGCCGACATTTGTTCCGTTGTAAAAACCCAGGCCGTCTCTATAAAACTCATCTGCAAAAAAAGGCATATAGGGAAAATCCGCATAACCCCCGAACAATCTTATTTCCGGTGAAACGTCCTTTTTAGCCTGGGCCATTGCGCTTAAGCAAAACAGAATAACGATAATTATTTTGCTTGTTTTCATCTATTCTCCCTTGTTGTTAAAATTTCCCTGTTAATCTTTATTTGCGGGGGAAATTCCCCATTTATTTAATCGGCTATGATAATATATCAGGGGCGACAAAAATTTGAGACCGTGAACCAACAGGAATATGATTATAGCTATAGCGCAATCTCTTCCTCGTGTGTGCTGTTAAAACCCGTATTTAAAAAAATAGTGGTAAATCAGTCAAGGTTTTCAGAACTCATATGTCCGACCCAATCGTCCTAAAAACACGCCTTGTATCTGATAAATAATTATACACATTAAATAAAATCAAGGCAAGGGATTTTTGCGGAATGTTGAAAATAGTGCAGGGGGGAGATTTTTACCCACTATTTGGATTGTTCTTGAAAAATTTTGGCGCTCATCTTCTGAAATTGAAATACCGCCTGCCAGTCAAGTGCCGCACATTGTTATGTGAAATAAAGTGTTTTATGTTTCTATTATTAAATGAAATAAATATCCCAAAAATATGGATAATGAGCATGAGAGCAATGTTCCTATTAAAACATATTCAGCAAAATCTTTGTTGTCCAACTCTTTAAATCTTGTAAAACCTTTTGCTGCTAAAATAAATCCAATTGACGCATAATTCCCCAAGTGTAAAGAAAAATATTAAAATTCGTTCCAGAATACCAATAATTTTTCCTCGATTTAATTCTGTATCATTTACTTTATTTTTATCGGATTTAATGTCATCCTTTTCGTGATTTGATGATGGCTGGATTTTAAAAAATTTAAGAATGAATCGTATAAGGTTATTAATTTCATTCATTGCAATTAAAACACCACACAGCGCAATAAAAGCTTTTTTTATTTGGATGTTATTAAAACTATTTAATAACATATTGTTATGTTTGATTATATTATAAAAATTTAAAAATAGATTGTTAAACTTTATGTTAAATACTTTAAATATAAAACTGGTCATTATAACGATGAAAATAAATTGTAAAATTCTGGCTAGTGTTTTTTCATTAATGAATTTTTCTGATAAAAATATAAAAATATGATATAGAATTATACTTGACAATAAAATACAGAAATTATTATTTATAAATGGAACGATAGAGATTGTATGTAAAAAGAACATAAAAATATTCTTTTTAAAAGTTAGTTGGGCATCATTCCATTGGAAAATAATGCGTATTATAAGCAAAAAATTGAAGACATATAAAATTTGTATGCTCATTCTCTGTTTATTTCTTTTATTAAATAATTTTCTATCATTTGATGCATTCGTACAAATTCTTTAATGTTATTTGTTGTTATTGTTTTATAAACACCCCTGGTAGATATTTCGAGGCTGTTTGCAATTTTGGGAATTTGATTTGTATTTAAAAGCTCATTAAATATAAATAATGAATTATACTTCCAATTATTCATTATGCTGTTCATCAAAATTAAACTTTTATTAATCAGATCCAACTCATCTGTTTGTGAACTGAAAAACTGGACGAGTGAAATTTTTTTGTTTTTTAGAGTTTCGATTCCTTCCCTGGCTTTATAAAAAGCGGGGCCGTCCATTCCCAAAGATGTATTTGTCTTTAAATTTGTGGAAATGAGGTCCAGTCCTACGGAAAATCGAATTTTGACGGGATATAATTCAATTAATATTTCATAAAAATCTTCAAGCAGACCATCAGCAGATTTATATACTGATTGAAATTCATCTCCCAACGTTATTGTATACGGGGATATAATATTTTTCGAAGAGTTGTTTAGTTGTTCCAATTTATTTGTAAGCTTTAATTGGAAATCTTCTCTATTTAAAATTTCTCTGGATTTAATAATATCTGCAATCACAGCGAGATATTTCATTTTTATACCTATTCTCTTTATTACTGCTGTACTTATTTTGTTCACATACAATTAATTGAACTTTATTGGTTCATTGTGTGAGGTTTGAACCTAATTGGTTCATATTGGATAGTATGGAATTATATTACAAATTTTGTGTCATTGGTGCAAGGAATTTTTGAGAAATGTTGAAAATAGTGCAGGGGGGTATTCTCTCACAAAGGGCACAAAGAACACAAAGGGTCAGCTCAAGAACTTTTGATACCGCGAGCGGGGACGCACATTGGTAGAGATGCACGGCCGTGCGTCTCTGCTTTTTTTGGGCCATCAATTATTTTTAATATTTTTCAAAAACCTCTTGCCTTGATTTTATTTAATTTGTATTATTAATTTATCAGCTATAACGGACAGTTTACAGGATAATTTGGTCGAGTCTGGGAGTTCCTGGCGTCCTTGCTGATTTTCCACACACAGATATGGGATTCATACACACACACGAGGAAGAGATTGCGTTTATCACATAATCATATTCCTGTTGGTTCACATCCGGCGTTTTTGGGTTGGGTGCGTCATGTTATATATAACCGGAAGCAGAAAAGTAAAGGCGTTGCCTTTATAGCAAAGAACTTTTTAAAAGGGCCAAGCCCTTTTGTTCGAGTTTATTTTAACGCAGAGCCGCAAAGATCGCAGAGGACCGCAGAGAGAAATTTTTAACCTCTGCGAATCTCAGCGTGCTCTGCGCCTCTGCGTTGGAGTGAAAATTATTTCAACCTGTCAGGAGCGTGCAGTTCTGCTGCACCATTGAAAAGTTGCAGGCTGGGTCATCATTTATAACCCGGCAATATATAAATAATATAAAGACGCAGAAAAGTAAAGGCTGTGACTTTATAGCAAAGAACTTTTTAAAAGGCCAAGCCCTTTTATTATTCCGTACAAGGGTAGAATCCTTGTACGATCAAATATTTTGGTTTGGGTATGAAATCCCTGTTTCATTGGTTCCGAAGGGTTTTGCAAATCCCCTGCGAGCGGTGAGAGTATTTTAACGTCCAGGAACAGAATTTCCGGGACGTATTAAAATCATTGGAGGTCAAAATGTTTTACAAATTCTGTTTTGGATTAGGTATTACAGCTTTATCATTTTTGCTATTTTGTAAGTCACCAAGCGAAGTTGACCAAAATGATATGAATGGTAATAAAATCCTTTCTTTACAAAATCCGGTTAATGGAACCAGCCTCGAAACACCTGATCTGACGTTCACATGGAACAAAATAAACGGGGCAACCGGATATCATATTGCCATTGACGAGGGTAAAACCTTTCTCAGTCCCGAGCTGACGCAGAAGACGCCGGATAACAGCTATACACCAACAAAAGAATTTTCTCTGGGCACCTATTACTGGCGGGTTCGGGCAAGGGATGCTGATGGTGTGTGGGGCGATTGGACGCCGGTATGGAGTTTTACACTTATTCAAACATTAATACCGCCGCCGGCACCTGTGCTGATAGCCCCTAAAGATGAATCAGACACAAAAAATAAAACACCTTTATTTTCATGGAATACGGTAAACGATGCTGTAAATTATGAACTGATTGTTGATGATGATGCTGATTTTAACAGCCCGATAATTCACGATTCAACTATACCCAAAGCAGAATATACGCCTGCATCCTCCATGCCGTTGGGTACGTATTATTGGCGGGTAAGGGCACTGAACAGTAAACAAATAAGTGACTGGAGCAGTACAAAGACTTTTACCGTCCGCGAGCCTTATGAATATGAGCTGCTCATTATTGGTATGTGGAAAGCCACCTATGTTCAAGGTTATTATTCCATTTATTCGGAATTTATGTTTGCAAAGTCCGGAACAATTTCCAACTATAAAGTATATGAAAGTCATATGCATGGAAATCATACAACGCTCTATGTCGGAAGTTTTGAAATAATGAAATATAATAATGATTATTATCTATTTTGTTTGTATAAAAATTGGGACCTGCCTCCTGATGCCAGTATCCATAAAAATGAACTTATACCAATAAAATTCAATTCTGAAAAACAGTTGCAAATATTGTTACAAAGCGCAGATTATGGTGACTTTTGGGTAACCTATAGCCGTTTATAAAAAGTTGGCAGGAGTGAAGTTGTTTTTGTCGGCTGGATCATCACCTATGACCCGGCAATAAATAAATAATAAAGACACAGAAAAGTAAAGGCTTGGTCTTTACATAAAAAGGGCAAAACCCTTTAGTTATTCCGTCGGAGGGTAGAGGTAGTATTATAGATAAAAGGCACCGGCTCCATTGAATCCCGAAAGGATGATATAGTTATTTAAGTAGGATCACAGGGATGAAAACCCTGATTCATTGGTTCCGCATGGGATTGCAAATCCCCTGCGAGCAGAGCGGCCTTTCGGCTCCGCTCAAGGCCCGAGTCGAAGCGGGAGAGGTGTCATCCTGAGCGGAGTCGAAGGATTGATCGTCCGGCGGTTCCAATATACGGACACAATAAAATAAAGGCGTTGCCTTTATAACAAAGAACCTGGTTCACTTAAAAGGGTCAAGCGCTTTTGTTATTCCGTAAAAGGGTGGAACCCTTGTGCGATCAAGAGAAAACAGCCAAACGGCTGTCGGCACCCGGAAAAGCAATTCCGGGGTGAACAAGAAAGGAGTAAAAAATGGTCAAGAAATATGCAGCGGCATTATTTTGGGGTATCATTTTTCCCTGTTTCAGTTTGTTATTTTCTCAGGAAACGCAGCTTTATGTAACGGACAAAAACGATCCGAATATCGTATACACCCGGTCCTATTACCTGCATCTTCCCGCCGGTTATTCGGATTCAACAGCCTATCCGCTTGTGCTGGGATTCCATGGCCGCGGCGGCGCCGGAGAAACCTGGTCTGTTACGCCGCAATGGACAGCCAAAGCCGATGCCGAAAAATTTATCGTCGCCTTTCCAAGCGGCATAGACGGACTGTGGAACATAGGCGGTCCTGGTTATGCAGAACTGACGAATAATCGGGATGATGTTGAATTTGTATCCGTACTTATTGATACATTACGCCGCCATTACAAAATTGATTCCAGCAAAATCTTTGTAACAGGCGTTTCTCTGGGTGGTTTTATGGTATATCATCTGGGTGTTGAACTATCCCATATCATATCAGCAATCGGTCCGGTCGCCGGGAGAATGGCATACTTTGGTTTTGAGCCGGAATACCCGCTGGCAATCGTTCACTTTCATAGTCTTTATGATCCTGTCGTACTTTACGAAGGCGCGTTTATCATCCCCGTACATTATACTTTGCAGTTATGGGCCAATGAAAACAACTGCAATCCCCGGCCGGATACTGTTGATGTGGCTTTTGGCGTTAAAAAAATAAGCTGGCATGCGTTGGATAGTCACGGCGACATTGACCTTTATACAATCGCCAACTCGTCGCACGAATGGCCGTCCACCGGCATTAAAGCAACGGATGTTATCTGGGAATTTTTCAAAAATCATAGCAAGGATTATTCTACATCTGTACCGCAGCCACACAGACCGGCTAAAAAAACGACGTTTCATTTATCGCAAAATTACCCCAATCCGTTTAATCCATCAACCACCATTCCCTACAACCTGCCGGGTTCATCTCATGTGACACTGACAATTTACGACCTTGCCGGCCGGCAATTGGAAACGCTGGTTAATGGTTTTCAGTCCGCCGGAAAACATCAAATAGTCTGGCAGGCCAATGGATTATCAAACGGCGTGTATTTTTACCGGTTGCAAACAGAGCATTTTTCTGAAACAAGGAGATTGATTTTGCTGAAATAAAGGCTGTGACTTTATAGCAAAGAACTTAAAAGGACAAAGCCCTTGTATTAATTTGTACAAATCAAAATTATTTCACTGGTGCGTTTTTGATCGTCTGGAGGTTCCTACCTCCGGACGTAATAAAATAAAGGCTATGCCTTTAGATAAAAGAACGAGAATTATCAAATGAAACGTTACAAAATATACGACACGGAAACCAATTTTTATTATTCAACATGCACCTTAACAGCCTGGTTGCCGATTTTTCAAAATCAATCATATTTTCAAATTATCATGGACAGCTTAAAATATTGCCAGGCAAACAAAGGACTTTTTCTCATTGGATATGTAATTATGCCGACTCATATACATTTAATAACATGGAACACACCTGAAACAAGTCTATCCAATATTATGAGAGATTTTCGCCAATATACATCAAAAAGAGTCAGGGAGTTATTGGAAAATGACAAAAGGGTTCAATTTATAAATATATTTGAAAAAGCGGCTTCCCGGTTGCCAAAGCAGCAATACAAAGTATGGAAAGATGAATATCATCCGGTTGCTTTGAAATCTGAAAAATGGTTACTTGAAAAATTAAATTATCTGCACAATAATCCTGTTCGCAAAGGATTTGTCGAAAGGCCCGAGTATTGGAAATACAGCAGCACGCAAAACTGGATATTGGATGATAATGCCCTTATAACCATAAATAAGGAATGTTTAAGCTAGGAGGGCAAAGCCCTCTTATTATTCCGACCAAGGATATGAACCCTTGGTCGATCGAAAATCCCGCAGGGGGGTGCAAATCTCCTGCGAGCGGGTAAATTTAACCAAGTGCGTTTTTCAACGAACAGGGCGTTATATGTTTTATTTATTCCCTGATGCTGGAATTATTATTCACTGTATTTGAGCAGCACATGATCGGCATCATTTAATTCTGAAACGCTCCGGCCAATCACATAAATATCATTATGATTGGTTATAATATTTGATAGGGCTATATCCAGACCAATATCGTTAATACCGCCGCTGTCATACCTTTGGAGCCATTGTAACTCAAGATCGGCATCATACTTTAGCGTTATTATATCGAATTTATCATCAATACTCTGGCTGGACCCTGCCAGATATAAATTTCCATAATCATCCATAGTAAATCTATAGGCCCAATCTGCTTTATTAACAGGTGTGTTATTATAACGAACATTTTTAACTTCCGTTAAATCAGGATCATATTTTATTAATACGATATCCGATTCTGTTGTCGAACCACAACTGATACCTAACACATAAATGAATCCTGCTTTTGTTATGATTTGCATTCCTTCATCTAACCGGTCGGCATCCTCATAATTATATCTCGTAATGGTTGGTGGAACTGACAAATCCCCATTTTGATATTTAGCGGTTATAATGTCCCTGTTTAAAGATAAATCTACTTCATCATTCCAGGCCGTGCCGGTTATATACAAATTTTTATCACTATCAAAAGCCATGGATTTAGAATCATCTCTATATCCATTACCATTATCAAAGATATGTTTTTGCAGCAAATCACCTTCCAGAGCGTCATATTTAAGTGTGATAAAATCCGACGGGTCACCTATGCTTCCAAATACATAAACAAAATTATCCAAAACAGCGACTGAACTTCCATTTGCTTTGGCAGATTCATCATCCGGGTATCTCTTTTTCCATAATTCATTGCCGTTTTTATCATATTTAATTGTAAGAATTTCATCCGTATCGTCGTTATAACTTGACCCGGTTATATACACATTTGCATCAGAATCTACAGCCAGTCCATGCGGATTATCATCCTTATCTATATAAACGGTATCAATTCTCGTCGTATCAACTCTTATAGTATCAAAGTAAGTGTAAACATTGCTCCATGCGAGCCCATCATTGTCCCTGTATTTTTGTGTTAAATAGTCATTACTATCTCCTACGGCTTTTGTTATTCCCATAAGATAAATATGTTTCACTTTTCCACTTTGGTATAATATCGGACGTGATTGTGCATAACCATTTTTATATGTATCCACCCATTCCAGAATTCCATCGGGATTGTATTTCATCAAAGCTAAACATTGAGTAGAACTATCTACGGTTTCAATAATATAATAAGAGCCGGTAATATACGCTCCCGATCTATCTGCAACTAAACCGTATGGGGCGTCGGGCTTTGTGCTGCCAAAAGTGCGTACCCACTCTAAATGCGATGAGCTGCCACACTGAATGAAAAAAACAATAATACTGAAAATAACAAGGACTGATAAAAATGTGATTCTTTTTTTCATTTTTAACGCCTCCTTTGTCAAAATTACATGTCTTGAATTCGTTATTAAATTTTTTATGAATCAGGTAATGAGTCTTGATTTTTATGCGCGAAACAAGTATAAAACAACATGGCATTGAACGGGTTTGATAATATAACGAGTCAACTTTTTCAATGACGGCATTGGGCTGCGAATGCCCATGCCGCCTGTATTTGGTGAGTGTTTGTTGATCATGAATGTATCCAAATTTTTATGACCAGGTAGTTTCTGAATTGTTCTATGTCATAAGCGGATTCTAAAAGAGGTTAGAGGAAAGTGAGTGTCAGTGTGTGTGGTGTGTGAAAAGCGTTGTTCTATCGGGTTTCATTTGAATAATTGATCGTTCCGGGATCCGTCAGAAAGCAGGGCGCAGGTAAACAGCGCCCTGCATATCGAATTATGAATTCCTGGCCGGCCTGCGGACCCTTGGGGCGGTTTAAAACTTGTAAATCCACGCCATATCATCATCTAAAAATTATATTTTAATACCAGTCCGAAGGTACTGTGATGATTTTGTCCGGTCAGCAATACCGGATGGCCGTTTGTTTCGAATAAATATATTCTTTTGGGTGCACAATCATAAAGCAGTCTGTATTCCAGACCAATTGTAAAATCCTGGTCGACTTTCATATTCAGGGATGCTTTTAAATCAATAAAAATATCCTTCTTTTCACTCATTAAATTGCCTGCTGAAATTTTATCTGTGATTTTGAAAGGAAATTTAAAATATGACCGGCAATAAAAGGAATATTTGTCTGACGGTTTCCAGGCAAATGTGGGCCTTATTGAAACTTTTAATTTGTTTGTTGTTTCAAATGATTGTGTCATTAATGTATCAACATTGTTGAACCTGATGGTGTTATAGGCTTTTGCGTCGTCGATCTCATAGTAAAGTCCCAACAGCAGGGCGGCCCTTACTTTGGAGTATTGTTTCTTGTTTGTTCTTTTAATTACATTTTCCATTTTTCTGAGCGTTCCACATTCCTCTGTCGACAAGCCAAGTTTATTTTTAGCATCGGTACATGTTTCAAGAAATTTTATCAAATCCTGGTTTTTAATTGTGGATACTTTGTCCAGGTCCTTTTTATGCTTTTCGCCTGTTTCCGTCAATCCTCCGGTATAAATGTTATAAATAAAACCGGTGCCGATTTCATAACGTTGGTTGATCCCTAAAAAATCGTCATTAAGCCTTTTGAGAAACACATAATTTTCAAACCCTAGTCCGGCATGGTCATCACTTATACTTGTATCAGGCAGGTGAAAGGGGTGTAAATCGAATGAAACATCAATGTCGGATACATTTTCCTGAAACTCACCATTTGTAAGCACAGCATTTGTTTTGCTGGAAAAATCAAATTCATAGGGGTATATACCATAATCGATGGTCAACCCAACATTAAGCTTGAGCAGGTCATTGCTGTTTGATTCGTTCCCGGCAAACTGAAATTGGCCTGTGCCGTTAAGCTTGTGTTCTGTTTCTAAAAATTTCTTAACGTGGTTCATGTATTCATAGATTTGGTGTATGGCTGTCGAGTCATTTCCTTCTTGACATTATAAACCGGATTCGCCGTTATTTTATAGTATAATTTATTAAACTCTTTAGAATCCTGGGCTTGAGCAAAAAATGAAAAAAAGAGTATTATTAAAATAGAAAACGGATTTTTGAATTTAAACTTCATGGCATGGTTCCAATTATAACGATTGTAATAAGCCGAAAAAGAGCTTGAACATACTGACTCCTGGATTTAGTTATATTCTCAGCAAACACGGTTCATTTTCCGGTATGATTGCCTTGTTGCGCAACTGCTTTATTTCTGTTATTTCAGATATAATGAATAGGTCGTATCGCTTTTAATAGAATTATTATATAAAAGCGTGCAGTCAATATTTAAAGTATCTGACGATAACAGGTCATCCATTTTATTAAATAAAAGTTCTTTTTCATAATGACCGCCGACGGCAATGGTACTGTTAAGTGAAGCAATTTTGACGGATTTTTTGTTTTTTACAATAAACATATTTATTGCTAGCTGTGAGTTTGGTTTTAACTTTTGACCGGAAAATGATATCTTAACTTTGCTATTATTCAGGTATTCGTAATTCACATTCAATGAACTTTTATTATATAAAACTTTGGTAATTAACGGTGACAACCCGGCCAATAATATTGCCAGGGCAAATAATATCCCGGCTATTCGAATTTGAAGACCTCTTCTTCGAATTAAATATTTTTCTATAATATATTTTAAAATGTTTATTTTATTTGGATTGTAAGTAAAGATTATGGGAGCATAGGCAAATGCAGATAGGGATAGAACAAAGGTGATAAGTAAAATGCTGATTCCAAATAATAATATACTAATACCTTCTAAATTGTTAAAATAAACAGATGAAAAACCGGCGCCTAATGCCGCGACAATACTTGATGCACTGAAAATCCATTTCGTAAATTCGTCTATTTTCTTTATACTTGCTTCGTAACTTAAAATAGATTGATAAGTTTGTACCTCCTTTTCCAGCTCTTCAGATACATTTTCACCTGTAATCTCTTCAATAATTTCATTTTCATTCATGTTTCACCCTAATAATTTGGTATTTTAAAAAGATTTTTATGACCTTCCGGGCATGTAACAATTATTTCGTCGTAATCATCCTCGTCAGAGATAGTAATATTTCTCATCACTGACATATTAGCGTTTAATTTTTTATTTACTAATTCAGTAATGTCACGCTTGGGGTTACATTTATGACAAAAATAACGTCTCGACATTTATACCTCCTGTTTTTGTTTTGTATTTTGCAGCTTAAAATATTTCCATGCTCATAATTATAATAACTGTGTCTTGTTTCTCGTTTGCCGGTTCTGAGAGCGGTTGCCGTCGTGGTAGAGAGGCCGTGCGTCTTTACGAATGTGCGATTGTACAATCCGACCTTATATTTAGGGATTTTACATTTTTAACTCCTGCTTGGTTTGATTGTCTTTCAATTCCTTTTCCATGACGCTAAAATTATCTCTGTCTACTTACGTCCCAGAAAACAGTCCCAAAACGAGCGGATTTATCATCGTCCGAACGCACGTCACCCAACCCAAAAATTGTGAATGTGAAACAAAAGGAATGTGATTTTGTGACCGACGCAATCTATTCCTCGTGTGTGTATAAAGCCCGTTTGTATGTGTGGTAAATCAGCTAAAGGACCTGAACCTTTTCCCACGTGTGACCCAATTGTCCTTCAAACAATCCTTTAGAACTGATAAAATAATGTTACAAATTTTGGCTCATTAGTGCAAGTGGTTTTTAAAGAATTTAGCACATTTTTCCCGCACAAAATGTGTTGTCTGTGGTTGTGGATTAAAAGTGCAGCAGGGCAGGGGTGTAAAGTTTTTAATCCCTGCCTGGTTTGATCCTCTTGAAATTCCTTTTCCATAACGTTAAAATTATCTCTGCCTACGTGCGTCCCGGGAAACATTCTCAAAACGCGGAGTAACGAATCCCGGGCCTTGTTAATTGTACCATACCTAATATTCATACATCTCTGATGGTTCAAAGACCCGAAAAAGCTGGTAACCTGCCGCATCGTTTAAATTATCTCTGTAGCTCTCTAGTTTGTATAAATCGAGTTCAAACACATCGCCGGTATCGGTATTTAACAAATGCCCGACGCCACGAATATATTCATCCCATTTTAGCGACATGTTGTAAATACTTTTGTTACGGGCTGCAATTGTTTCCTGCATTGTTTCCGTGGCGATATTCATATCACGCAGCGCCTGATTGATCCTTTGCCGAAAAATCTGCGGATTCGTTTCCCAGGAGGCCCATATTTCCATCAAAACAGGCAGGTTGGTTTCCAACTGTCCTACCGGCGCTGAAACAGAGGATTGATAGTAAAGCCACATACCGGTCCCGCCGGCAGGAGACGTAACAACCAGGGCAAAATTGTCATCTTTTTTTCCGTTTATTGTTGACCGGCAAAGAATATATTCTGCCTCCTGTCCCTGGGGGGCAGCAATCTTTCGATGATCGAGGACCTTGATATTTATACGGGGGGCCTCAAGACCCGCAAAATGGAGCTTGGCGGCAACGATTCTTGGATAAACATGGACCAGGGCAGGGAGGGGCGGTTGATAGTTTTCGAGAACAGAATTTCTGTCATTGGCCACCATCGCATCAAACATGCCGTGATAACGTACCTGGAAATTAAAACCAAATGTAAATCCGCCCTGGGGACCTGAACCGCCGACCATGCCTCCGTCGGATAATGTTATTTTCCAGCCCTGGGGCATTTTAACGCGTCCGGACCCGCATTGGTGCCATTGCCATTGCAGGTCTTCCGGCCGCAATTGTTTGCGGCTTTGTGATGTTGATGCGCCACGGCTGCCGTGGTCGTTTAACATATCCGGAAGGGATTGTTGAAAATGTGCGGCCTTGTCGCAAAACAGGGTTACGGTTTGTCCTGTTTGATTATTGGTTTTGCCTGAAACAGCCAATCCCTTATAGGTAACGCCGTTTTTCCGGGCTGTAAAGAATAACTGGGCTTCTTTATTGTTGTTGGCGCCGATGCCGCCGTCTATTTTGGGGGATGCGTCAAAATATTCAGCAGCGGACCGGATGGCTGCCGCACCGGCTGCAACGGCATTGGACGGCGCTGACCCTGTCGATTGCAGAATAAATGATGACCCGGACTGCTGGATTTTTTTAAGCGAAACATGTGCCGATGTTCTGCCTGCCTGTGTTGTTGATTTTTTAGCTGACGGAAGGGAACGTTTGTTTTTTGTAACCGACGTCCTGTTTAGTTTAACCTCATCCCTGGGCCTGGAAAATGCCAGCTTTTTCGGATCGCTGTCTTTCGGGGCCAGCGAGCCAATCCCGGCCCATCCTGATATGGTGATGCTATTTAAAATGGTGTTCAACATGTCCTGTGATTTTTTGAATTTCTTTGGCAATGCGGCGGCACAATACATCACCACAAAATTATCGTCCCTGTAGCTGGTAATTGAGAGCCGGGCCTTTTTATCACTCATCCGGATGTCGCATTCAAGGGATACTGTGGTTATGTTGTCGGTTGGATGGCCTACCGTATAGTACATGGTTCTGTCGTTCCATTCCGTTGCATCCATTCCTCCATAACCATATTCGATGAATTCTTTAATATGGAAATTTTCTGCAACATTGGGGTCCTCAACGGTTTTGCCATACATGTAAATAATTTGTTCTTCCGAGGGATCACCAGCATACACCCAAAAATTTGGCTCACTATCACCCGGATTATCTATCCATGCACTTGAAATCCAGTCTTTAGGAAGTTGTATGGTGATGTTAACCTCGGGACCTTTATAATATTTTTGAGGTTTTATTGTTTTTTGGGACAACTGATATTTGTGATATTTCTGTTGCTGCTCAGCTTCTTTATAGCTTTCTTGAAACGCAGAAAATGCGGATTGGCTGTTTGCAGGCCGGCTGCAAAAAATCAGCAAACAAACAAAAACAAGTTTAATTGCTTTCATCTTTTAGCTCCTGTTTATTGGATTTTTCTCTTATATCAAGCGATGTTTCTGTTTTTTTAATTTTATGTTGAACATGTTTAAAAATTCGTTTAAACTCCGGGTCAAGATAAAATTTGTACACATCTGTGGAAAGAATGACCGTATATGTTTTATACACAAATCCTTCTCTTAATGGAAATGATTTGTCCTCATGCAGCGGACTGTCCGGGGGAAGGTCCAGTATCCTGTTGAGCCGTTGTTCGGCGCGGGCCGTTGTGGGAAATGATTCGATTTGGATGATATAACGATACCAGGTGTTTGCCCAGCCTTTTACCTGGTTGATGCTTTTTATGGAGATGGCCCGTTTGTTAAGCAACTTGAATTCGCGTTCTTCCCATGCTGTTTTTTCAGTATCTGATTTGGTGATGCGGTATCCCAGTTGATGGAAAAACTCGTCAGATAAATTTATTTCCTGCCCGTAAAGCAGCGAAACAGTAAACAGGAATGATATGATGAGAATAGATTTTTTCATTATTTTTATACTCTGGTTGTTATTTTAGAGTCATCCTGCGATACCGTACTGAACAGGTTGTTATTTGTTTTTATCGTTTTTAAAAATTCTTTGAACGACAGCAATACATAAAAACACAAAAATAGCTATATTGCGGATGTTGTGAATTTCAAAACCGTAATGTTTTAGACTGTATATACTTAATCCGATGGTGGCGATTATCATAAAAATGCCGAATGGTTTGGCAAATTTTGAATTATAAAATCCGCCTTTTTCATCCTCGATAATTTCCATGCTTTCGTCTGTTTCGTCTATTTCGTCTGTTTCATCCGGCTCTAATTCCTCACTCACTTTTCCTTTTTTACTTTTTTCAGTTTTTTTTGTTTGGTCAAATTCGAAAAATTTACCGCTGCATTTTTTTTCAAACTTGGCCGGATTTAGGTGAATGTTTTCATGAATCCGTGAACACACACCCATATTCGTATCAAAGTGAATACACAACGGACAAAATTTTTCCCAGTTTAAAGAATTGTTTACCATATCAGAATTTACGCCTCCATATTACAAGCTCTTTTACTTTTCGATTCTTCCGCCTTGTTGGGAATTTGCAATCCCCTGCGGAACCAATGAAACCGGGATTGCATCCCAATTGCAAAATATTGAATAGAACATTTTTCCAAAATCGTTACTACGCCAGGAGGCCGGAACCTCTTGACGATCAAATATGTCATCCCTTCGGGATTGAATCCGTTGGTTATTGCGCGTCTATAATAATGTCATCCCTTCGGGATTTGGTATGTGGAGATAGATGTTCTTAAATTTTCTCCGCTCGCAGGGGATTTGCAATCTCCTGCGGAACCAATGAAACCGGGATTGCATCCCAATTGCAAAATATTGAATAGAACATTTTTCCAAAATCTTTTCTGTGCCAGGAAGCCGGAACCTCTTGACGATCAAAAATTAAGAGTATGTTAGCTCCTGTGCCGTTTTTTATTATGCAACAGTGTAACCGATGTCATTTGACTTTTTTATTTGAGCTGGATTTTGTTTTTTCAAATTCTTCAAAATAACCTAAATATTCTGCCTGGCACTTATTATCTTTCTTGAATAAACAAAACATATAACTAACCAACCAGTAACACACAAGAACACCCGTTGTAGCAAAAACTATAATAATCCGATTTTTATGATAGTTTAGTAGTAAAATCAATAGATTTATTGTCACAATGACAAGGTAAATGCCCAGTATGCTTGTTATGTGTAAATATAAATCCAATCGCTTATTTATGACACGCTCTCTCCATTTTACTAGGAAATTTTCCCAGCATAGACCGGGTATCTTTTTTTCAATAACACATTTGATGTAATTGGCAATTCTTATCCGTGCTCTTTCACGATGTATGGAATGTATCATAAGCGGAATAGCCAGATATATCAGCAAAAGATATTCAATTCCATCAGGTTTTATATTTTTAATTGCCAGAATACCGCCGGTGATTACGATATATGCCAATGTGCCCCAAATCCTTGTGTTGTAAATAGATAGCAACTCTTCTTTCAAACTCTTGTAATCTTCCATCAAACCATCAGTCATGTTCATTGGGATTATCCTTTATTTTAATTTTACTGGTGAAATAATTTTATCGTCCAGGGGCCTGGCCCTCCGTATCCTAGATTTTTGGTTTAACGTCATCATTTAATAAGGCACAGCCTTTACTCTTTTGCGTTCAGAGGCAGGAACCTCTGAACGATCAAACCTTGTATTTTTTAATCAATATTTTGAATTGTTCATCTTCTTTCAAGCTCTGCCAATCATCATCATTAAGCACATAATCAGCCGTAATTTCCTTGTCCTTTAAACTGATTTCCAGGTGGTGTAACGCTTTTTCCTTTTCTCCCTTAATGGCATATAAACAGGCAAGGTTATAATGCCGCCCTCCGTACTCAATGGCTTTGCTGAATTTTTCAAAAGCCTGCCGGTACAGGTCCTCTGCTTCTTTTCCTTCTTTGGTCTTTGCAAGGTCTCCTAAATATGTTCCCCAGCTGTAGAATGCCTGGTGATCGTCTGGTTTTATCTCAACGGCCTTTTGGTATTTTTCAAAAGCCTGCCGGTACAGGTCCTCTGCTTCCTGGCCTTGTTTGGTATTTGCAAGGTTTCCTAAAGAATTTCCCCAGTTGTAGAATGCCAAGTGATCATCCGGTTTTATTTCGATGGCTTTGCGGAATTTTTCAAAAGCCTGCCGGTACAGGTCCTCTGCTGCTTTGCCTTGTTTGGTATGTGCAAATTTTCCTAAAAATGTTCCCCAGTTGTTAAATGCTTGTTGATAATCCGGTTTTATTTCAATGGCTTTTTGGTATTTTTCAAATGCCTGTTGATACAGGTCCTCTGCTTCTGCGCCTTCTTTTGTTTCTGCGAGGTTTCCTAAAGAATTTCCCCAGTTGTTGAATGCTTCGAGTTTGTCTGGTTTTATCTCAACGGCCTTTTGGTATTTTTCAAATGCCTGTTGGTACAGGTCCTCTGCTTCCTTGCCTTGTTTGGTCTGTGCAAGATTTCCTAAATATATTCCCCAGTTGTTGAAGGTTTGGTGTTTGTCTGGTTTTATCTCAATTGCTTTTTGGAATTTTTCAAATGCCTGCCGGTACAGGTCCTCTGCTTCCTGGCCTTGTTTGGTCTCTGCAAGGCTTCCTAAATCTGTTCCCCAGTTGTAGAATGCTTCATCTTTGTCTGGTTTAACCTCAATGGCTTTGCGGTATTTTTCAAATGCCTGTTGGTACAGGTCCTCTGCTTCTTTGCCTTTTTCTGCTTTTGCACGGTCACCTAAAAAATTTCCCCAGTTGTTGAAGAGGTCGGCCATCAAGTTGTCCGTATCCGGATTATTAATATTCCTGACCTGTTCTGCAATTGACGTGATTTGTTGTTCATTATATTTTTCGGATATTAATAAATCTATGATCTGTTTTTTCAACTTTTCAATCTTTAATTCTTCCTCATCCACAGGTACCATTTCCTTGTTCTCAAATTGTCTTATTGCTTTGTCAACATCCCTTTTTGCCATTTCCAGCCGTTCTTTAACGCCTTTGAAATGGTCTTCATTGTTAATGTCATTAACCTCATTCAGCATGGTTTGTAAACAGGTAAAGGGTTTGTCCAGAATTTCCGGCTGATAAGGGTCTAAAGATTCATTGAGTTTCAGCATAAAGGCGTCTGCATCATATCCCCTGATGTAAAATGCATTTGTGTTCGGCGTTTTAAGAAATTCAATAACGTTTTTGGCCGGGGGATTGTCACCATATCCGACCCAATAAAGCCCGTTATCAAACCTGCCCAGATCTTTAACATAATTAAAAATCGGGTCTGAACCGCTATAGCCGATAAAAATCCAGGGCCTTTTACTTTTTATCGTATCAAAAATTCTCGGCACTGTTGCTTTTACCTTGTCCATTTCTTCTTTGGTATTCAGCAGCCATACTCCGTGGTGCTGACCATGCAGATAAACGACTGATTTTTCATTAAACGTAGTTGTTGTCAGGTCATTAAATATTGCCATATCATAGGTGGGTGGAAATATATTAAACAGTGACAGCGCCCGCAGCATTAAATTATCAAAGTTCACGGTCAGCACATAGTCAACATAGCCGCGCTTGAGAAGCTTGGCTAAATATATATGCGTTACATTGATTTTTGCTTTATCGACTAGTTTTTTCAATAGCTGGTTTCTCTGATAAGGTTGAAGACATGCCATCAATTTGGAATAGGACATATCTTTTTTATCAAGTTTTTTGACAAGGGGGTGATCAGGATGTTCAGATAGAAAGTCTGATGTGATTTCGTCGGCCAAAGGAATATTTCCTGACTTTGACGCGCCTGCACCGAGAAAGAAAATAGGCTGCGGTTGGCCGTTTTCTTTAGCTTTTTTAAGCCAATATGCCAATTCTTCTATTAATATTTCTTGCATAGAGTCCTTCTTTGTTTTTGTGTGCAATATTATGGCACTGTTTCGTTATTTTTTCTTATTGTACGGATTAACAAAAGGGCTTTGCCCTTTTATGGCAAACATTCCTTATTTATAGTCATTATATATAAAGGCCAAGCCTTTACTTTACTACGCCAAGAGGTAGGAACCACCGGGCGATCAAATATGTCATCCCTTCGGGATTTGGTATGTGGAGATAGATGTTCTTAAATTTTCTCCTTTCGCAGGGGATTTGCAATCTCCTGCGGAACCGGTTTTACAGGGTGACACCGCACGACACGCTTCCGCTCCCGCTTCGACTCGGTCCTTGAGCGGAGCCGAAAGGCCACTCAGCGTCCGCTTGGAGTCCGGGTTTATAGCAGAATCCGGGCGGTCCTTGAGCGAAGTCGAAAGCGGTCCTTGAGCGGAACCGAAAGGCAGCCCAGCGTCCGCTTGAGATTCAGCTTTTAACAGACCCGCCCGCAGGGGATTTGCAATCCCCTGTGGAATCCATAAAACCGGGATTGCATCTTTTATTTTTCCATACCGGACGGTTTAAAACACCCGGTTATCGGTTTTCTCATAAACGACTATAGGTTATCCATTTGTTACCATATCCGGTTGACATTAATATTTGCAACTTTTCCTGCGAATTAAATTTAAACTGCATACCGCCGCTGGGATAGGGTGTTATTTCCGGCGGCAGATCCCAACTCGTATAGTTATAACTTATATAATAATTACCACCATTTTTTAGTACCTGAAAAGTGCCGGTATAGAGCGTAGCAAAATTTGTATAAACATTACTGTAAAAAGCCGTATAGGAGCTGATTTCTCCTGAATCTGTAAACAGATATTCCGAATAAACATTGTAATAAAGATCCGCATAGGAGGCCTTCCAGCCGCCGATTAAGAGTTGTTCATATTTATCAGCCTCGCGAATTGTAAAATTCCAGGTGCTGCTCCAGTCACCTTTTTGGTCGTTTTCGTTCACGGCCCTGACTCTCCAATAATACTTGTCTGCCGGGAGTGAAGACGTGGGCGTGTAATCTGTTTCGGATAAATTTGAATTGTGGATGACAGGACTGCTCCAGTTAGAATTATTATCAACAATCAGTTCATATTTTACCGCATTGTCCACAGGGCTCCATGAAAATAAAGGTGTTGTATTTGATGTGGTTGACCCTTTTTCAGGGCCGGACAACGTAGGCGCTTCCGGCGGAGGTATGACCTGGATAATTGTAAAATTCCAAACAGATGACCAATCACCCCACTTTTTATCAGGGCCCTTTGCCCGCACCTTCCAGTAATATTTGCCCGTGGAAAGGTTGGTTGTTGGTGTAAAGGGTGAAGATTCCGTTTCTTCATTCACATCCGGACTGGAAAAGGAGCTGTTTTTATCAACAGAAATTTCATAGCCTGTTGCCTCATTTATACTTTTCCACTTGAAAGTCGGACTGGTATCTTCCAGTTCCGTTCCATTGTCTGGGCTTACCAAAGAAGGGTTTCCAAGACTTTTTACATCATTTGAATCAGATTCGGTCGGTGATTTGCAAGCAAATAAAGTAATCGTTATAGTAATTGCAGCAATACAAAATTTATTTAACATTTTTACCTCCAATGACACTCATGTTTCACGGAATTTTTTTCCGGTATTCAAAAAAATAGAATGTTTCGCATATTGAATATAAAATGCTGCGGCAGGACCGGCGCCCTGCAAGCTTGTACACGGGGTTGATAACACTGCACAGAAAAACAGCCGTTGCAGCAATTTGTCAAACCTCGCTAATGATTTTATGATTATTCGAAACAATAGTTATATGGGATGCTTTAGCATCATCAAGAAAGTTTTTAATTTTGCCGGGTTCGATTAATTCTGCTTCATCCACTATGATGAGGTATTTTTTTACGCTGTCCGGAACAGTGCCAAGCACATCAATGTCCTTTTTTATGCCACCGCTATTAAAATCATGATACGGCGTTATCACATTTGCATATTTAATTTCAATTACGCTGTCAAGAGACGCGAGAATCAGGTCGTGAGATACCCAATAGCTGCCGGTACCTGCGCGATGTATTGTAAGATCGGCCCTTGCTCTTGGATACTTTTTATACACCGGCATTTCTGCATGAACGGTTAATTGCGGATGGTGCTGCAAAAGCCGGTTTTCAAGATAACCGCCAAATTTTACCTGAATATCGGCCTCGGTTTTAAGATAGGGATTAAGGCTAAACTGATCCTCGGTAGAGGGATTGCTGGGATAAAATTGCCGCCCCATTCGATAGCGGGCGAACCGGTCATTAACGAAATTTTTAAAACTCTCGATTACAATATCCATTTTGACACGCTAATTCTTTGTCTGACATTGTATTGAACGGATTTGATAATGAATTTTGGGCTTGCAGGACCGTGTTACGCAGCCCAAATCAATTCTTGTTTTTAGATCATATAAATTAATGATGGATTGATAATAAATTTTGCAAATTATTATCGTCCGAACGCACCTCACCCAGCCCAAAAATTGTGAATGTGAAATAAAAGGAATGTGATTTTGTAATCGGCACAATCGATTCCTCGAATTTTACAAGCCCGTTTGTATGTGTGGAAAATCAGCCAAAGGACGTGAACATTCTCCCTCGTAGACCCAATTGTTCTTAAAACAATCCTTTATAGCTGATAAAATAATGGTACAAATTTTGAGTCATTAGTGCAAGTGGTTTTTCAAGAATTTAGTGCTTTTTCCCCGCACGAAATGTGCTGTTTCGGATTGTGGAGTAAGGGGTTGCGGGGCAGGAGGTGGGATTTCTTGGCTCGCAGGGGATTTGCATTCCTCTGCGGAACCCATGAAACAGGGACGAAAAAACAACATGTCATGCCGGAAGCATCTTGCTGACTTTAGGTTCTTAATCCCGGCAGGATTCTTACAGAATGACAGTTTTATATTTCGCCGGTTATTTTATTGCCGGGCTGCAAAAGGGAACCCGGCCATTTATCTACGCGGGGTAAATACCCCATCCAAGTGCGCCCCGGAAAAGAAGTTCCGGGGCTAGTAAAGAGTTTTATTTTACAATCCTTACTAAACTCAAATTTCAACAAATTGTTTTAACCATTCGATAATTGTTTCCGGTTTTACTTTTGATCCGGTGATAGTTCTACTTCCTGTGGTTGTTGCCGGACATGGTGAAGGTTTTCCTCCATAAAATTTCTTTTCTTTGATTTTTGTGCCGGTTTTAGCTATATACACAGAAACGATAATACTATGCCTAATGCGGTTTATCTCTGCTGTACGGGAAGAGTTAGGGTCCTTATAATGACATAATTGAATACAATTGAACTCGTCGTTTTCATAACAAACCAAAAGTTCTATAGATGTCTCATTTGGTATCCAGGCAGGTGGAAGTGCATCTTTAAAATTTATGAAATTTGAAGCAGGGACTAAGATTGGATGAATACCTTGCTTTAAACTATCATAGTCTGATGCTTTTTGCCATCCATTACCACTACAAACACTTTGAATAATTTCATCGCGAGGTTCATCGATTTTTGAATTACAATTATTATCGATCTCGTCACCTAAAAGCTCCGGAGCATCCGGATTTATAAGGGGATCAAGATCATTGCAATCTCCTTCTCTTTCAGAGAAATTATCTCTGTCATAATCGTCATTCTCGTCCAAAGATGCATGACAATTTAAGATTTCTTTGGCACGTTCGATTTTCATAAAATAACCACTTCCTGCAAGAGCGGACATCATGGGGCTATACTTTCGCTCAAATTCATTTATGGTTTGATCAAAATCGACTTGATCTGTATAACTCATAGCCTTTTCTCTAATACTCAAAGGAATGGAAAGCGTTCCGCATCCCCTGCTTGAAGACCCACTGCACTGCCATAAAAATCGGCACATATTTATTAGAGTTGGGTGGTATATATCTTTTGTTTCTGGAACAAAATCAAAAAGTGTAATTTTAGGCTTTGCCGGTATGGTTCCAATCTTCATCCGACCCAGGTAAAATGTAATTTGATCACCCTCATAATATGAGAAACGTCTGCAACCCTCCTCAAATTTATTTTGAGTAGAGGATTGATAATTTAAATCAGCTATACCTAAAAACACGCCATATAATTCTTGTTTTTCTGTACTTGTTGGCTGATCACAAGTCATAAAAGGTGCTATAACTAGAGCAAAAATTAAAAAAAGTATTAAATTTTTACAATCATTCCATTTTTGTCGAATTCCCATAATAAATGTGCCATTATCTAAGGATAATATTCTCTTTATAACCAGGTGTAACATGAACAACTCCTTTCTGACTTTCGGTTCTTAATCCCGGCAGGATTTTTACAGAATGACAGTTTTATATTTCTCTAGTTAACTTATTGGCGCGTTGCATGAATAACCCCGACCATTTACTTACATTGGGTGTATAAATCGTTTATTCGCGCCTTGGGAAATGTTATCAAGGGAATAGAAATAATTTTTAAATATACATAGGCAAAAAAATGTTTTATTATCTTTTTGTTTAAACTGTTTTATCCTTCGTTTCTTCAAGTTTCGTATTTAAATAATAAAAACTACAACATAACCAAATAAGACCGACAATTAAGGAAAATAGTATTGAAATAATATTTTCTAACTTGTTAGAAAACAAATTACAATATAATATAAAAATGAGTATTAATCCGGAAAACGTGAAACCTAAATTTGGAATTAGAATTATCTTGGGAGGATTAGCAGTCTCTTTATCAGCCTTTAACAACAGTAAATAAATAATGGATAAGAAAAAATATAACGTGAAAAATATTATATAAAGTTCAACATTGCTTATTAATACAAAAAGAAAGTAAATAAATATAGGAAATAAAATATCAAGCACTACTCTGGCGATGTTTTTATACTTATTTTGTGCAGCTAAAGTAAAATACATTACCCAGTCTGAAAGAGCAATTGCTAATGAAAGAAATACAAAAGGGAATAATTGTGTAAAATTTTTATAATCTCCTGATTCTGGTAATATTTTAGGAATTGAGTACTCTAGGCCTGTTGCAATCGCAAGTCCATAAAACAATATAATTAGTGCTCTGATATTCTGCTGATAATCTTTACGTTTCATTTTATAAGGACTCATTTATTATCCTTTGCTTATCCCGGAATTCCTTTTCCGGGGTGTTAAATAAAACAGGGCATTCTGTCCTGATCCGTTCTCAAATAATGGGCTTATATTAATATTTACATCTTTGCACCATGTGTTATCAGCGTAAATAATTTGCCTAAACGTGCCCTGGAAAATGTTATCAAGGCTGGGAGAATTACTTTTTTTTATATTCTTTAAAAACCAGAATGCAGGGTGCAGTTTTACGGCACCGGTTACAGGATTTTTTTAAAAAAGAACATTCAATGGTGCGGTAGAACCACACCCTGTTACTTAAATCTCTTTTGATTCTGCTGCTTTGGTTTCTGCTACTTTAACTGCCTTGGCAGTTGCCTTGATAAAAGCTTCTGCTTGTTCAGGATACATCATAAGCGAAACGGATTGATCTGATTTAGGATTACCTTCATGCAAAAGTCTGATATATACAACCCCTTTTGATCCCTCGTCAGAGCGCGGCATCCATTGTATAATAACCTCATAATTTTTCTCAAACTTGAGCTCTACTTTTGCAATTGTTTTCTCTTCTTCTGTTAATTTTGGTCCATTATATACAGGTTTTACCTTTTCTAAAGCTTTATTGAGAGCATCTGAGAATGGGCCCCAATATTCAGGACGCACCAATATTATAATCTTGCCACTGTTGAATGAAATGCCTGCTGCCGCTTGTGGATTCACTAAATCTTCAGTCCAAATTGCATAAATTTCTATTTTGCCAAGTATTGTTTCCATGACCCCAATTTTTTCAAATTTGTTTTGGCTATGTGCATTGGGAATCAAAAGCATACATAAAAAAATCAATATCAGGGCAAATTTATAATTCATTTTCATTTCTAACCTCACAGATTAATTATTTATTAATGATTTTGTATTTACCTTAAAATTATATTCAGAAACGTTAAAAGTTATTTTTTCCCTCTTGCACGGATAAATACCCCGCCTGATGCCGCTCTGGAGATTTTATCAAGGCGAGTAAATTTAAGCTCTGGATTCCGTTCCTCCGGAGGAATAAACACGATTTTGTGTTCTTTTGTTTTTGGTGCCGGGGTTTCAATTAACCGGCGAATTTCCCGGACCAATTTTGTAAATATGGCGTCATGTTCGCTTACTCTTTTTTCAAGCTGGTCTACTTTGCGGGCCAGCTTTTCATTGGTCAATGCAAACTCGCATAATCGTACAAATGCCCGGACGATATACACACTCATTTTATTGGCCTGATTTGAATAAAGAACATTTGCTGCCTGCAAGGCGCCATGTTCTGTAAAAACCAGGGGAGCTGTTCGGCGGCCACCTCAACCGGAACTTGATGTCGCAAATTGCGATTTCAAGTTGGCAAATTCCTTTTTGTTGAGTTGAAATATAAAATCTTGCGGGAATTTTTCTATATTCCTGCGTACCTGTTCATTAAGACGACGCGTTTCAACGCCATATAATCCGGCAAGATCAGAATCAAGTATTACTTTTTTGCCGCGTACAAGTAATATCCGTTCTTCGATTTTACCGACCGGAACGATCTGTTTGTTTGATGTCATGCATGGTTCGTTTTATATTTTGTCTTTATGGTGTTAATTGTTGGGCCATGAAAAATGGCACAACCTGCGACTATTAAAATTCGTTAGCTGCCTTTTGCTGCCTGTCTTGCTCTTCTAAAATTTTTAGCCCTTTACTCTTATACTCTACTCCCAAAGTTATATCATAATTTTCTCCATATAAAACCAGGGTAATTTCAGTTTCCGTGTTTTCCCATTTAGTAAAATAAACCAGATGACCGACACTCACAGCAAATCCCCATTCTTGATAATCATTTCGATATAGATCATTTTTCCAAGCCGTATCGTCTTGTATTGGATCTTTATATTTGTCTATTAATATTTTTTTCAATTTTTGTTGGTCAGTTATATAATCATTTCTATTAGTGTGTTTTTCAATGATCGAATATTTACAACGCACTAATTTTTCTTGAGAAAAAATATATACAATTAAACAACCCAAATCAGACACTGTACCTTGATAAACAAGTAAATTAGCCTCTTCTTTAATTAAGTTGGTTTTTTCAGATTCTTTTACCTGTGCTTTTGACATCCCCCAGTATGTGTTTCTAAATGTAAAATCATTAGTTGAGGGCTGCTCGCTATAATCGCTATACGTCCATGTGCCGTCATCATATAAAAGGACCACTTTACCATCATCTGTCACTGCCTTTATCTGAGCTTGAGATACGTTTGATAAACATATAAAACAAAAAACCGTTAACGTTAAAAGGAAATGTCGCCTGGTCATAATTCTGCCTCCTTAAAATATTATGTAAGACTAAAAGGTTTGTCTATTTTTTTTCGATAATTATACACTAAATTTTTCTCAACATCCAATTTCAGCTTTATATTTTTGTCTATAGATCGTCTATTCGCCGGACTTGTAAAAAAAGCAAGCTTACCTTATTTTATTAAAAGATCATTAATATACCACTTGTCATGAAAATCGTTAAAATCTTCCATTTGTTTATTTAAAACACCGATGAGACCACCCGTCCAGGATGAATATGCACTGGTTCCTTTTGGATTTTTCAGATTTTCCGGAAACGTTCTGATAGTATAGGCTGGATTTTGAAAAGAATATTCTTTTCCAAGTTTTTGAAAATAATCACCATCTATCATAAATCGCTTATCTCTATTAAAAGCGAAATAAACATATGTAAATTTTTTGTCCTTCATTTTTTCAGCAAACTGAAGAAACACCCTGAAAACATCTGCACGACTATTTTGTCCCGAAATACCCTTGATGCTGATGACTATTTTTGAAAGATTAATATAGTTGTCATAGTAAACAGAAATTTTAATACCTTTATTTGAAGAGTTGTTTTTCAAGACATCCGTCATAGGTTTTTCTAGTTGAAAATAGTTTAAGGCAAATATAATTCCGGCTGCAATGATTAATAAAATCAACACTAAACCAAATAATTTTTTCATCATAGCTCCATTCACCTTTTTTTACAAATTACGAGTTGTTGGCGATACTTTTAGTTTATCGTATTTTCCCTTGTAGAAACTTTAATGGGGCGGTAGAATTGCACCTACAAAACTGCATAGTCAAGCGTGTCGTTTAACAGGTACATAAAGGGAACGTACCGCGTATCATTGCCGTGTGTATATAACAAATCACCTTGCACCTGCGCCGCCAACAAGGAGGGTAGAAAGGCAAATATGATGATGATGAAACGTGTCATTGGGTGTATTTTTCAGTTAATTGCGCCTTGGGTGAATGTTGTCAAGGTGAGCAATTTATATATCAATTATTAATCTATTAGAAGAAAAATCAAAATAATATCTTAATATCGGATTTTCCTTTTTTATTTTTTCTCCTACTGGATTATACCAAAAATGTAATTCAAAGTTTAGTTGGTTTTTGATATTCTCAGGTGTGGCATTTTTTTTCATTTCATCAATTGACTTGTCAGCATCTTTCAGTATTTTTTTGATTCTAAAATGTCCAGTTCCACTTCCGAAAGGCTGTAAGTCAAAGGAAGATTTCCCATCATAAAAACCGCCTAAAAAAATCTGTTCTCCAAAAACGGTTACTTTAAGGTTACACCAACAATTAAGTGATAATTTACTATGGTTCTGGATGCTGACACGTATATGTGGAGGATTTTGGTTGTCTGACTCTAATTGGATCGATGCACTGGGTGTCCATGCGTCTTTTGATAATAAGTACGTATAATAGGCATAAATTATCAACACAAGTAAGGACATAATAAGTGCTAAATCCGCAATTGAACCTAATATTTCATAGTCAGTAAATAAATCAAAAACTATTCCGATAAGTGATAAAATAAAAACAGTAAAAACGATGAGTTTGAGCCATTTAGGTATATTCATAGATTTATATATTATTTGTTTTATCCAAAGTTGTAGGGTACAGTAGGACTGCACGCCACGGCTAATTACTGTACAAATAGTCTGATCTTATTTTTTTTGCTTTGAGGCTTCCCATTTTAAATATCGATTATATAAATATTCAAAATGATCAAACATTAATGGAGATAAATGTGCTCTTCTATGGCTTTCTGCAATGATTCCAAGTAAATTATAATCTGTTTTTAATCCTTGACCCACCAATCCGAATAATAAATCCGCATCGACAAGTCTTTTTTTTACTAGTAAGCCAGCTTGATGAAAAAAGCGCAGTCGAAATAAAATTTTACGATCCTGGGTTTTGGCTTCTGATCCAAGTTCTTGATCATGAAATTTTGCTTTATACTCTTCGGCATTTGAAAACTCATCTTTGATCAAATACAATGTTTTTTTTGCAACTTCCATTTCTTCTGATGAATAAGTTTTGTATAGACTCCAGGACATCGCCGCTGCCCTTTGATGTTGTGCCTCTAAAAGTTGTTTAATAGCAACAATAACTGTAAAACCCCCAAGGAACGCCAATAAATATTTAAATATTAAAAGCAAGCTTTCTAATATCACAGGTTATTTCTTCCTTATTTTAAATGTAAGTTTGGATTCATTTTTTAAAGCTAACAATGACAATTCAAATGCGCGGGGTAAATACCCCATCTAATTGTGCCTTGGGAAGCGTTGTCAAGATGAACAGATCATTCATTTTTATTATAAAATATACTTAATACATACCTGCTTGATTCATTAATGTTGCCGAAAGCACAAACATTTACAAACATTTTTCCTTTTAAAGACCCTATACTCACATTTTCAAAGGAATCAGATTCATAAAATGGATTCTTTTCATTAAACGAAGAATATATTATGCTATTTTTTTTTGCATGACATTTACCCTTCAAAGGTATATATGCGTTTCTTGTAATCACCCAAGAAGGTACAAGATTTTCGTGATTAATATATTTTTCATTTTCTTTGTACTTCCATAATATTATAGCATTAATATTATCATTATTATATTTTGATATAGGATCAAATAGTCTTGAACACAATGTTTTATATGGTACCCACCATTTTTTTGAGGCACTAACTATAAACGATGGTATTAAAAAAGAATGACTATTAAAATTTTCCTCTGCCAATAAAGTATCTGGTAGTAATAGTCTGCAAGCTCCATAATCACAAAGGAATTCTTCATCTCTTTCTGAACTCAATTCTGCATATCGTTTTAAACCTTCTTTATAAAACATTGTATGGACAATTTCGTGTGCAATCGTAAAACGAATTGTTTCTTTATAATGTTTAATTCTAGGTGCTATATTAATTATAAATTTTCCGTTTTCGACTTTTAATGAGCCTTTAATATAACTATCAATAAAAAGACCCGTTTTTAGTGAAGACGGTGCAACAATTCTACAGTTTGCTATTTTTGCTATCTTTGAAATTATTATTCGAGGCTGGTTATTTGAATTAATAAAATATTTCTTAATAAGAGAATCAGTAAAGTTAGAAACTGAATAAAGTAAGTCTTTTGTGTCTGATTCTCTGATAAAAGCCTGTATAGTGGGTGAAAATTGTTTAATATTATTATTACAATCTTGAAAAATTTGGAGTGCTTGAAGATATGGTTTTTTATTTAAGAGTTCAGAAATCATATTGTTAAAGTTTGTTAATTTTATTTTGATTGTTATTTCCTGATTCCTTTGGAGATGTATTCATATAACCATCAAGAAGTTCAGGTATTGATAGATTCCTTTTTTTAGCCTCGTTTACCTGAACTAACAAGTATTCTGCTAATTCATAATCAATTCTAGGATTAACTTTTGATGATTCAGATTCAATATACCTAAAACATTCGTATAAAGGATATGCCACTTCGCGATAATTCTGCTCTAGCTCTTTGCTTAATTCTTTGTTGTTTTGAAGTGGCTTGTGTTCACTATATTCACCAAGCGTCTTGGCACATATTCGTTCAATCAATGGTAATTTGCTAAGAGTACCTTCATTTACAAATACATATAGATTCCATATCTTTTCATACATATTTTGAATAGAGTAAACTTCATCTGAATAAGGTTTTAATACAGAAAGTTCATGGTCTTCTGATTCCCTTATTTCCTTAAACCTTATTGGAGCTTTTCGCTCAGATCCAATCACTATCACATTTGCTTCTTTCATCATGGTTTTTTTTATAGGACAATGAATTATTACCGATCCATAAGGAATGTTACATTGTTTCTCAATTTTACGTTCTATACGAAATCTCCTATTAGGTTTTGAAAACAAATCAGCAATATTTTTACATGAACCTGCAGAGATAGCTGGATCAATACCAGCAATTCTAAATACTCTTTTATAATACTGTCTTGATGTCAATTGCCAGAGAATTCTTTTTGCTGTTAATATACGTTCTTCAATTAAGCCAATTAATTTTTTCAGAAATGATATTGGTAATAATGATTTTTGAATTACAAAATCTGGCATTACAATTTCTTCAAGCATTATATAAAATAAAGCTGGAATAATATTTATTTCGAATTTATCTGATTTCTGGACTTCAAATGTGTCAACAATATTAAAAAATTCTTTGAGATGTTTATTAATATCTTCATTTTTATAAATTTCTGAATTTAAGTGGAAATTGTTTTCTTCTTTTTCAATATAAGCCTTTGATTTGATTAGAATTTTTTCAATAACATTTATTTTTTCTGTTTCTTTTTCAATAAAAATTCTATTTTTAAATTCATATATTGTTTTTGATAACTCATCAATATGATTTTGAAGAAATAATAAAAACGCACTATCATCAAGAACATAGAACTGTAGCACATCACAACCCAACAATCCGGACAAATGAGATGCTTCACCTAACATAGCACCTGCTGAACATTTTGTAGGGTGAAAAATTATTCTTTCGCTTATTAAATACCTATTTCGTAAAATAGTAATTATTTCGGAAATAACATCATGACGTAGCTTATTGGTAAATAATTGAAGCGCTACTCTTATTTGATTAATTCCTTGCTCTTTATTTTCAATACTTACAAGTGTAAAGTATTTAAAAATGCGATCATCATAATCATATTTTAAGCCAGAAAGAACGGCATCACGTCTACTGTAGTCTAATAAATCTGCGCATATAGTATTTCCAATAATGTCTGCACAAAAGGCGTCAATTCCCAATGAAAAATCAAGTTGTGTCTTATTTTGATTATCAATTTTTTTCATTAATTTATTGATTAAAAGACTATCATGTGAAATCTCTCTGCTTGTGTGATTCTCTTCAATTTTTTTTAGATGAAGTAAAGCAACAATAGCAAAATTAAGTTGTTCTAATAAATCAAAAAAATGAATGGATGGTGTTTCTTTATATGAATCTTCTATTCTGTCTTTTACTTCAATAAATCTTTCAATCAGTTCTTCTTCTTCAGACTTTGTGTATGTCACTTTTGTTATAATATTAACTAAACCATTGGTGGCCTTTACGGGAGTGTGACGAATGATCTGGCCATATATCAGTTGTCCTGTAAGAATATTGAAAAAAATTATTTGTCTTTTGGGATCATCGTGTTTACAATTAAAAAGTCCAAGCTCATCTTCAAGTGTATGACCAAAGGGAATATGCGTGAGATCATGAAGCAGTGCCATTAAACGAATACTAAACCATCTATTTTTTAAATGTTCAATCATTTCAATACGGGTAATTTTGTTTTTTTCGCCATATTTAAAGTCAATAATATCATTTGATTTATTGAGTGAGGTATAAATGCCTTTTAAGATTTTATCTGCTCTTTCTAATGTTCCTAATACATGGTTAAACCTTGAGTGTACAGCATCAGGATAAACACGATCAGTGAAACCTAATTGTTTGATATTATAGAGACGCTGCATGATTGGTGTGTGTAGTATTTCAAGTTCCATTTCGTCTATAGAGAAATCGCCATAAAGATATGTTCTAATGGTTTTCATTTTTCTCTCCATCTATTAAAATTTACACAATAGATACTTTTAATATTTATCAGCTGTAGGGTGCAGTTTTATGGCTCCGATGTGCTATTTTCTCTTTGTACTCCATAAATGGTGAGGTAGATCCGCATTCTACGGCAGGACCCTATGGCTTTGTTTTGTTTATGTCTTTCAAGACACTTTGCAATCTTTTGGAAATATTGTGACTAGCTGCATCGCCTAAATATTCTAGACTTTTCATCCTCTCAATAGATAAATTTTCTTTTTTAAAAATTCGTCGTATACTAGTAATTAGTGATCCAATACCAATTATTATCAATAATAGCCAACTTAAAATTGCTGGTTTACACAAAAAAGCGTATGAAATCAAACCAATACCAATTATAAAATCTAATAATACTCTGACCCATTTTAATTTTGGATCAATAATAAACTTTAACATATTAGTGTTAAACGAGAGATAACTTATTTGGAATCTTTTTTTTCCTTCTTCTGAAAAAGGTTTGTCTTCTCCAATTATAGATCCAGAAATTTTTAAATCGGCTTGAGAAAATCCTGTATGATAAATCTGAATAGATGTTTCATCTTTTGGATCAATGAAATCGAACTTAATTAGAATAGTATTTTTATCAATTTTATTAATTTGAAAGTTATTTGTTTTATCCTTTTGATAGATGATCTCTGCTTCTAATATTTCTGCTTCTCCATCAATTGTTAACTTTATGGGATCAGAGGGCGCGATGTCATCAGCCTTTATACTTGTATTACTAAAATTTTTTATAATTAATTGAGCTATAGAAAAATTATCTAGATTCATATCATCATAAAATATTTTCAACCGAGGAAACTTTGATTTATTATTCTCTATTAAGGCATAACTAGTTAGACTGTGAATCAGTCTTATGGTTTTTCTACCTTTTCTATAAAAAATGTAGGCTAGAACAATAGAAATTATTGCTAAAATAAATGTTGTTAAGGCAAAATATTCACTTTTTGTAATTTTTGCAAGCGAACGTAAGAAATCCATTAAATTGTCCATCATCATAATCCCAAAATAATATTTTTTTGTCTGATTTCGATAAGCCTATAATTCTGTTAAAGGTTTTAAATAAAAAGTTAATTTTTTACAGTAGTCCTTAAATTTATTAGTTAAACAGGCCACTGCTGGCAATTTATACCCACACCCCACCCAACCCAAATATATAAACACGAAATAACAGGAATATGATGATGGTTCCGACGCAACAATCTCTTCCTCGCAAGTGCAGTGACTACCCGAATGTAATTTTTTAAGGTGGTAAATCAGTCAATGTCTTCAGAACTCCCATGTCCGACCATATTGTTCTGAAAACAGTCCTCTTTTACTGATAAAGTAATTATACAAATTTTGTCGGCACTGTGCAAGCGGTTTTTAATGAATTTATAACTTTTTTTACGCACGAAATTTACGGGGTGAATGGTTTGTTGTGGTGAAGGTTTAAAAAGGGGAGGATTATGAGATTTTCAGCAGGGAGGTCATTCCCTCGATCATTTGAATGAGGGCCTGCTGCTTTTGGGGGTCGAGTTTTTCGATTCTGAAAAACAGTTTTTCCAGGTCGGTGGCGTTTTCGTCCAGGGCGGCGATGGTGTCTTTGTCGAAATTTGATTCTTCAACAGCGATGTATCGCGGTCCGATGTTGAAAAACAACCACATGGGACTGAGCATTTTTTCTTTGGTTGAGAATATATCAAACAGGTTGATTAAAAACCGGCTTGAGGGCATGGAACCCTGTTTCATGTTGGTCATAAACGGGGAGGACATGCCGGTTTCTTCGCCCAGTCGGTTTTGCGTCCAGCCTTTTTCTTTTCTTAACGCTGTAATATTCTCAAAAAATTTAGATTTGTCAAATATTTTACTTGACATATATGAATTTTCTATGTATTTTAACCTTAGTTACTCGATATAATGAGTAAAAAATTAAGAATTGTGAGCAGAAGCTTTTTCTGCAGGTATTTAGTTCTCCCGGTCCTTGTTGATCGCAAAATCTTGAGGGCCGGGAAAAGTTTCGGGTACACGCCGTTTTTACGTCATGTCCGTTTTTTATGTTACAAAACTTGGATATAAAAAGCAACATATAATTCATTTTTGAGTTGAGGTCCATTTTATGAAAAGAGACGTTTTATCTGTTCAACAGTCGGCGCGTTTAAAACGTATTTTGTTTGAAAGCGGCATTCATCACCGGCAGATTGCCGACGAGCTGGGGTATACGCGGGGGTATGTGTCCGGGATTTTAAACGGGCTGCATCCGGTGAATGAAAAGGTGATTGCAAAAATTGAACAACTTGAGGGTGTGTGTCATGTCTCCTGATCATGAAAAAATTTTGTGGCTGATTAATAATTACGGCGCGGTCAAGATTTATGATTGTTCGCTTTTGGTGAAAAAACCACAGGTTTATCTGGAGCGGATCTGCAAGGACCTGGAGGAGGCGGGCAAGATCAGGGTGGACGAGGGGCCGGACGGCGAGACGACCTATTGTTCGTTGTGTATTGAGGACGCCATGTAGGGCGGCTGGATGTGAACAGAAATTGACGGAAGCGAGATGCCGGGAAATGAAAAAAAGCTGCAGTTTTTTAACGAATGTTTCATTTGGGAGTTGCTTATGTGGACCTTTGTGATTGTTTTTTTGTGGCTGGTGTTTGTTGTTTGTGCGGTGCTGCTGTGCAAGATGGGCAGCGAAGCGGACCGGGCGCTGGAGGATGCGATCGAAAAGTATAAGGAAAGCAAGGGATGTCCTTTTTCGGAATAGGGCAGGGGCCGGACGCGGGCGGGCCTTATGGTCCTGAGGAGCGGGAGTATAACACGTCGTCTCCGGACGCGGTTGTTTGTCCCCAGTGCGGCGATGTGACGGGTTATATTGATACGGAGCGGATCGAGCGTATTAAGGATTTCGGGTATGGCATTGTTGTCTGTGCGTTGTGCCGGTCGCGCTTGCAGGTGGTGTATGAGGAGGGGTTTGAGACGTGGTTGTTGTAGGGATTTTTAACGCAAAGTCGTAAAGGAGATTGTTTTAACACAAAGGACACCAAGGTTTCGGCGTCCCGGTGTTGGAGTAAAAAGTTTTTGGCTATTGTGAATATTTTTAACACAAAGGACACCAAGGTGGTTGGGCATGTGCATCGGTGGTGTTAAAATTTTTCGATGATTATGAATTTGTTTAAATGCATAGGCACAAAGGTCACAATGAAAATTTGGACAGGATTGATATGAATGCTTAAAAAATGAGTTGAGGTGTCGGTTATGTTGAATTTTTAAAACTCTGCGAACCTCGGCGGCCTTTGCGCCTCTGCGTTGAAGGTATAATAATGTTGTTGAAAGGTGTCACCCTGAGCGGAGTCGAAGGGTGGGACGTAGAACAGAGCGATACAGTTACGGATGAAAATTTTGTGTAAAAAAAGAGGCAAGATGTGAACAATAACAAAACTCCGGCCAAGGATACGCAAATCCTGGTTGCCAAGACGCTGATTGAAAATGCGAGTTTGACGATAACGATTGATACGGATATTGCCGAGTTTGCGCAGATTTTGCTGGGCGGCAGCAATGTAATTGGATTGTCGGCATTGCAGGGAGCGGTGAAATCGGCATTTTCGGACATGACGGTAAAGGTGGCGTTGATCAACCGCATTGTACGCAATTTTAAGGTGGGATTCGATGAACCGGAAAAGATGAATTTTTAGGATTTTTTCAAGTTCGCAGAGGATATTGTTTTAACACAATGGGCACAAAGGTGGTTGGGCATGTGCATCGGTGGTGTTAAAATTTTTCGGTGATTATGAATTTGTTTAAATGCATAGGCACAAAGGTCACAATGAAAATTTGGACAGGATTGATATGAATGCTTAAAAAATGAGTTGAGGTGTCGGTTATGTTGAATTTTTAAAACTCTGCGAACCTCGGCGGTCTCTGCGCCTCTGCGTTTAAGGTATAATAATGTTGTTGAAAGGTGTCACATTGAGATAAGTCGAAGGGAGACACTTTATGGCATCGGGGATGAAATCCCGAATCCATTGGTTCCGCCGGGGATTGCAAATCCCCTGCGAGCGGAGAGATTTAATTTTTCAAAGGGCACAAAGGAATAGTATTTTAAAATCATCCTTTGTGTGTTTTGTGAACATTGTGAGAGACTAAGGAGAGCGGTGTCACCCTGAGCGGAGTCGAAGGGTGGGACGAAGAACAGTGCAACGGTGCGGCAGGACCACGCCCTACCGTTTAATTAAAATAAATTTCATTTGAACGGCGGAACAAATGAACATTATCAAAAACCATCCGTGTATTGTTAAAAACGGGCAGCCGGTGCCCTGGTACAATAAACACAATTTCGAGCACAAGCTCAAAGCCCGGGAGGGACAGAAAATCCTGGTGTCGGTGGCGACATACCGCAGGGACGCGTCCTGGCCGCAGTATAAATACCTGGTCGGACACCTCATCAAAGACTGGCTGGTGGACCGCCGGGGATTCACCCTGCGGCAGGGCATCGATTTTGTCGAGGAGAACTTTAACAAACGCCGGCACAAAGTCCGCAATCTGGACGGCTCAATCACCGTCACGGAAAAGGTGTTTTCCATTTCAAAAGAGCATACCAATCGGGACCAGTTGATGGGCATCATAAACCAAATGATTGCGCTGATTAACGAGATCGATCCGGATTTCCCAATCAGCGCTTATCACGACTGGATGAACGTGTATAAAGACTGCCATACAGGCGGGGAGGAACGATGATTATTCAGCAAACAGATACGGGCATTTTCTGGAAGTTTGAAAAATCCGATTATCAGGGCGCCTGGAAAGAGTTTCTGGCCGAGTTTAAAAAACTGCCGGACTGGTCATTTCGGCCGGTGGAAACGGACCCGGATGAAAATTTCTGGTGGCTGGGTCAGCGTTCGGTGGACCGGTTCCTCAATCTCAAAAAAAACTATATCGACGATGTGGTTGCCATAAAGCAGTCCGATGCCGACGCGGGTTTCACACCCCTGCCCCGGACCAATAATCCGTTTTCATTCAAGCGGGCCGTGTCATGACCCGGCTCACGGATACGGAAAAATGGGAAAAGCTGCTGCTGTCCATTTCCCATATTCCCACACGATTGTTTGTCATGTTTTTCTGGGACAAGTGCTCTCACGCGGGCATTCTGGCGAAAAACGAGGCGCTGTTCAAGGTTTATTGCGGACCCGATTTTTCCCTGGAAAAGGCCAAACAGGAACTGGGCGACAAAATGCTGGAGATCGATAACGGTAAAAAACTGTGGTTTGTGGGCTTTGTGGAATTTCAGGAAAAAGGCCGGCTCTCCACCGCGCACAACCGGAAAAATCAGGCCCTGAAGGAACTGCAAAAATACGGTCTGCTGGACCTTATCTGTCTGGAAAAATCCACAGAACCCGGCAAAAACAACCTTTTGCACGATGTTTATATTATTTCCGATGTTCTTTTGCAGAATGATGTGGGCGGTCCTTTAGGTAACCGTTACCTGCCCGGCAGGTTACAGGTACAGGAAAAGGTATCGGTAACGGAAGAGGTAAGGGAACCGGTAAAAGATAAAGCAGCATTGGTGAAAACAATTCCGCTGCAGGATTTCCGGTTTATCGAGTCGTTTCTGGAGATTCATCCGGAATACGACGCCATGCTGACGAGCAATCAGTTTAAAGAGGACGATCCTTATTATTTGTTATACAAGCGGTTAAAGCTGATTTGCAGCGGCGACATGATAGGAGGGATGTCCGGGTTTCGGGCCCTGAAAACGGCGGTGGAAAATATCAAACAGCAGGAGTGGTTTGTCAACAACGGCGGTCTGTTTATGCTGATCAATCCTGCAAAATCCGTGGAAAACGCCAAAACCAACATTGCCAAATACATGCGAAAGGCGGCACATGCACATTCCGGAGGTAATAAAACAAAAACAACTCGACCCTCAGCTCAAAGAGGCGCTGGCCAAACAACGGTTCGCGTCCTTTCGCTCTGAGAAACTGCGGATGTTTTTGATCGACATGGACATTGGGCCGCTGTACTGGAACATTGACGGGGACCGGCTGGCCGGCAAAAGTGTGGTTGAGGAATATGTCAGCGATTTGAAAAACAACATCCTGGCCGGCCGGGGACTGGTGCTCAGCGGCACAGTCGGGGTGGGCAAAACCACGGCCCTGTGTTATATCGCCAAAAAAGTGTTTGCACTGGGCGACATTGTAAAATCCGAATACAACGACGGCTGGCACCCGGTTAAATACCGGCCTTTTTGCAGCGTCAAGTTTACGTCCATTAATCACCTGTTCAGCCTGTTTTTTCAGAAAAACCGGGCAGCGGACGAGTTTAAAAACTGTAAACTGCTGCTGCTGGATGATTTTGGCCGTGAGTATCAGCACGATTTTCCGGTGTCGGCTTTTGAGGATTTTGTGGAACACCGTTACGCCAATTTACTGTCCACAGTCATCACCACCAATTTGTCCGCCAAACAATTGCGGGACCTGGACATTTACACCCGGGTGGTGGACCGCTGGTCGGACAAAAAGTTGTTTAAATATGTAGAGATTCAGGGCAAATCGCAGAGATGAGTTATGAGATTTCGGGTGACAGTAGGGTGTCACCCTGAGCGGAGTCGAAGGGCGACACTTTATGGCATTGGGGATGAAATCCCGAATGCATTGGTTTCGCATTTTTTTAACACAAAGGACACCAAGGTTTCGGCGTCCCGGTGTTGGGTGTGAGAGTTAAATTTTGAATGGCTAGGTTTGATTTTTCACAAAGCACACAAAGCACATTGAATGCATAGATACACTGCGTACACAAGGAAATGACAATTTAAATCATCCTTTGTGAGCTTTGTGAACATTGTGAGAGACTAAGGCGAACAGGGTCACCCTGAGCGTTTTTAAAGGGTGTCACCCTGAGCGGAGTCGAAGGGCGACACTTTATGGCATTGGGGATGAAATCCCGAATGCATTGGTTTCGCATTTTTTTAACACAAAGGACACCAAGGTTTCGGCGTCCCGGTGTTGGGTGTGAGAGTTAAATTTTGAATGGCTAGGTTTGATTTTTCACAAAGGGCACAAAGCACATTGAATGCATAGATACACTGCGTACACAAGGAAATACCAATTTAAATCATCCTTTGTGAGCTTTGTGAACATTGTGAGAGGTTAAGGCGAACAGTGTCACCTTGAGCGTTTTTAAAGGGTGTCACCCTGAGCGGAGTCGAAGGGTGGGCAGGGCACATGCTTTGTTTTATGTTAACTAAAGAAATTGAAGGAAAACCACAGAGGTGAGTTATGAGATTTCTGGTAGCCAAAATTTGGATCGCACGCGAGCAATACCGGTTTGTGCCGGAACTGTGTCTGGCCGACATTGAAAAACTGCGACAGGAAACCAACGACAATGTGCGGCGGATTTTTGACATCGATGCCGACGACCCGGACCACGCCGTGTTCCTGGCAAAAGAGCTGGACAAAGTGGTCATCCAGGTGCAGCCTGACCCCATCGGCTGTTTCGAGTTTATTCCCAACGGCAAAAACTATTCGCAGATAAGAGAAGACTTTCAAAAAGTGCTGGCCCAGACGTACTTAAAGGCCTGCAATGGCAACATTTCCCGGGTATCGCGGCGGCTGCAGGTCAACCGCAATACCGTTTACCGGTTTTTGGGCATGAATGAAAACTGAGCTTTGGAGGCATTTAAATGAAGACAACATGGAAAAACCTCATGAACAACGACAACCGGGCGCTGCTGCTCATGTTTGCCGTGTTTTTTATCATGGCGCTGGTGCTGATGATGCAGGCGCGGGCCTGGCCCAAAACCATCGGCCCGACCGTTAAGCTGCACTGGGACCCCAACACCGAACCGGACATTGCCGGTTACCGCGTGTACCTGCAAACAGACAGCGGCTATACGCAAATTGCCGACCTGCTGCACCCGGTTACCGAGTGCGCGTTTACCGCGCAGTTTAGCGGCGAATATTATAAAGAGATGGAATTTCGCGTGACCGCCTATGACAACAGCGGTAACGAATCCGGCATGTCCCAACCGGCTGCAGACCTGTTTTGCATCACCGACATGCTGTATTGCGATTTTAATTTCGATAACGTGGTAGACATTCAGGACTATTTTTTAATGCTGTACCGGCAGGGGAGCTATTTCGGCCACTCTTTTTATTCGCTGATCTATGACCTCAACCGCAGTCGCGGCATTGACCTGCAGGACTTGTTTATCGCACAATCACAACAGGGAGCCATAAAATGAATAAGACAGTTTTTATGCTGCTGATGCTGGCGGCCGCATTTGTTCGCGCCGCAGACATAAATTTGGAACTGAAGAATGTCAAGGTCGTTCAAGTGATAGACGACCAGGGCGCCACCGAACTGGTCGATGTGGTTGTTACAAACGCGGTGTTGACGGCGACGCAAACAACGGAATTCGTAATAGACGTTTACGTCAACAGCAGCGCCGGGTTTGACGGCATTCAGTTCGATTTGTTCTGGGACGGTCCGGCGCAACTGGTGCTGGAGGACGGCAAGGCCAAAAAAGACGACGGCGATCTGTTTAGCGGCGCCGATTACGATCTTGTGGCCAACGCTTTTGTCGATGAAAACAGGGTCTTTGTCAGCAAAGCCCTGCGCAACCCCGGCACGGTAGACGCCTCCAACGCGGATTATGTCATTGCGACGCTGTATATTAATGTGGATGTTGAGGGCAGCGTCGCCCGCGTTTGGATTGATGTGAGATGATAGCTATAAATGTCGGTTTTTCTAAAAGGAGGTGGTGATTATCGATTGAGCTGAAAACCAATCATAATGGAATTCAATCGCTTGTCAAGCCCCGCAGGAATGCGGGGCTTTTTTTTGTGATAAAGGGGGCGGATAAATTTTGTAAAAACAGCTTGCGGGAAAAATAAAAAGTTTGTATCATTATTCTATCAGACAAAAGGATAATTTTTCAGGACAATTTGGTCGCGCACGGGAGAGCCTGATACCTTTTGCTGATTTACCACCTTTAAAATTAATATATGGGAAGTAAAAAAGTACTTACGAGGATGAGATTGCGTACTATTGTATATAACAATGATTTATGTATTTGTTTCGCATCACGATTGATGATATATCGTAAAAATGAGTAGTTATGTTATCCAGGTCGTATAACATAAAACACAAGGCATCATTATCAAGCAACAATCTTTTGATTTTATGAAACTTGTACTTTATTGCCTGATTTTGTTATACGACAAACTTTAGCAATCTATAACAAGTTATCCAACTCGTTAAATACTATGTTATGCTGAATAACAATTGAGAAAACATTAATATGAAGTTGTGGAAAAAGATAAAAAATCTAGACAACAAATTTTCATGGTCATTCTGGAGTTTTATAATTGGAATTTTAGGCTTGGGAAGTGCAATTTATACAACATTTATCTACAAAGAAAACCCAAGCATAAAGTTTGAAATATTGACAAATACTAGTGTGCTTGATTTAAAAGAAAATCTGAGCAAACTCGATATTATTTACAGCGGTGAGAAAATACGAAACTTTGATCAAGAACTCAGAATTACAACTATCAAAATTATTAATACAGGTAATGTTCATATTCTCAAAGAATCATTTGACGAGAACGATATTTGGGGATTTGAAATTTCAAATTCAAAAATAATTGAAAAACCACAAATCATTAATAGTAGTTCAGATTACATTACAAAGAATCTAACAATAAGAACGGATACACTTAACAAAGTTTTCCTTTCAAGCATTATGTTTGATAGAAAAGATTTTTTTGTTATAAAAATTCTATCCATTACCGAAATAGAATCAACTTCTTCGATCCAAACTTTTGGAAAAGTCGCAGGCATAAAAACTTTCGATATAGTCGATACTTCTCAGGATTCTGTTAAAGATGTTGGATTTTTTAAAAAACTTTTGCACGGAAACTTCCTAATTCATTTTAGCAGATTTTGGTTCTACTTATTTGTTATAGCTATTTCGGCTACGATAATTTTCACACCCATCATCAGAATTTCTACCTTTATTGATACAAAGAAAAAACGGAAGACGATTGATAAGTTTAGGAAAAATGCAAAGGTTGAATTTGATGAATCATCTGAAATAATCTTCGATATCTACCTAGACCGTGGCGAATCTACACTTGCAAGAATCCAAGAATTGTTGGCCGATACTCCAAGGATAAAGAGACTTTTACGAATATATAATTTGAAACAAAAAGAATATCAAGAATTTCACGAACAGAGCATAGATATAATGGCTCATTCGCCTAATGAAAGACCTTACATATTCGAACAAAGTGAACATTTGGTAAAAGAATTATTAGATAGACATATTATAACGGTCAACCGAAATCAAATTATTATTAACGAGAGTTCCCAAAAAACGTTAGACGAATTCATTTATACATTACGTCTTTTATAATATCCTAACATCAGCAGCTAACATTTTGTTGCACGCGACGGCGCCAGCCGTCACGGTTGACAGCTTCGCTGTCAACTTGGTTTGCGGATTTTGTTCGTCAAGTCGATTCGCTGTTCACGGCGCGCGTGAACAAAGCGTTATGCAATATAATGGAGGTACCTAATGAAAATATATAATCTTAGCGATCAAAATCTTAAAGCATTTTTTAAAACAATAAATGAATATTCTAAAAATTCCTTTGATACTGAAAAGCATTTATTGGATTATATTGAAAATAAGACATTGTTTGTCAATACAATTTTTAAATATACTAATTTAATGATATTAATATTTATTGTATTTGATGTTTTATTTTTAAGTTTTCTTAGGAATTTATTAGGTGTTTATATTGGTGGGTGGTCATGGCCTGTTATTATAATATTATTCATATTGTCCTTTAAATTTACTCCAACAAAAAATAAATTGGGAGAATTATTTTATTTTATCTACCCCATTATTGGTTTCGTACAGACTTTAAAGGATGAAGAGAAAAATGATAAGGAATTACTAAAAGATATTAAAAATTATCCGTCAATAATAAATTCCACAAAGTCTAAATTTTCTGTTTTTTCCGGTGATATAAGTAAAATTTGTATAGATTCACAATTAGAAGAATTGCCAACAGTAATAAAAGTTTTATATGAAATTTTTGATCCTATTGAGGCAAAAAAACTTCGTTCACGTATACCTGAATATTTTTACGAAATTGGTACTGCTGCATTCAACAATGTGAACCGTCTTTTAGAAACTAATTTGCAGGAGAATAGAAATAATGAAAATCCATTTCATCGTTTTGTTGAAGAGTCAGCTAAAGATAGAACAAAATCTAAAATTGCAATCATATGTTTCGAAGAGTGCCTTTATAACAATTTACTTCCTCAAAAAATGGATGAAATAACTGAGAAACTTAATTTGAAATATTTAGAACTCTATATTAATCCAGCATTAGAAGGTGTTAAGAATCATCCTGATTTAACAGAGTCTTTGCTATTGAACCCGAATATATTGATTTCCAAATCCAATTTGGCTAAATATTTATACTATTCAAGAAAAATACCTGGACATATTGATAAAGCAAAATTTATCTGTAATGATATAGTTAAATCAAGAAAAAATAAAATAGAGCTCTTAAGGGCAAAATACATCTTAGAATTATTATCAATTAATTGAAATTGCAATAAAAAAATGGACACCTAGTTAAGTTTAAGCTGCTTTATTAAATTTTAAGAATTGTACTGGTGACATATTGCCCAAAAAGGAATGAATTCTTTTTCGGTTGTAAAATATTTCAATATATTCAAATATTGATTGCTTCGCAATTAATCGTGTTTCATAAGTATGATGATAAATCAGTTCTTTTTTCAAAGTACCAAAAAAGCTTTCAGCCACAGCGTTGTCGTAGCAGTTTCCTTTTCCGGACATACTTTGGACCATTTGAAAAAGAGCTAACATTTTTCTGAATTCTTTACATGCATATTGAACACCACGGTCCGAATGAAAAATCAAATCTGTTGAAGGACGAAAACGATGATATGCATGTTTTAGGGCCGGGATTGTTGTTGAAGAAGCATGCAGGTTGTTACTCATGGCCCAGCCGACAACCTGGCGATTGTATAAATCAATGATCACTGTCAGGTACAACCATCCTTTGCGAGTCGGGATGTATGTAATATCAGAAACCCAGACTTTATTGGGTTGATTGACTGTAAAATTCTGTTGTAAAAGATTTGGTGATATTGGCAGTCTGTGATCACTATTTGTGGTTACTTTGAATTTACGTTTTGTTTTTGCACAAATTTTGTTCTTTCTCATTAAACGAGCAACACGCGGACGGCTGACAATCAAGTTTTCCTTATGTAACTCTTGTGTTATTCTGGGACTGCCATAGCTTCCTCTGGATTCCTTGTGGATATGTTTGATCCGTTCAAGTATCTTTTTGTTTTCCAGTTCTCGTTGACTCATTGGTCGCTTGCTCCAGGTATAAAACCCGCCCCGGCTGACATTGAGAACCTGGCACATTTTCACTATTGGGAATTCCTGTTGATGCTTTTGGATAAACCCAAACTTTAATGGGACGGTTTTGAGAAAATGGCCACAGCTTTTTTTAATATATCCCGCTCCAGTTTTACGTCTGCAAGTTCTTTACGCAGTTTCTGTATTTCATCACTTTCTTTGCTGTTCCCTAGTCCTGGAAAGGAATGTTCTTTATCAATTTTGTATTCTCGAACCCACTTGGAGAGAAGGTTAGGCTCAATACCAAGATTTCTGGCAACTTCTGAAGCATTACCATTGCTTTTAGAAAGTACAAGCTGAACAGCTTCTATTTTGAATTCTTTTGTGTAACGTCGTCTTCTGTTTGTCATGTGGACACCTCCTTTGGTTTATAATATAAAAAGTGCTTAACTTTGTGTCCACTAAAATATAGCAAGTTTAAATGCATAACAAATTAGTTGTAAGGGGCTGTATCAAAAGTTCTTTATAATAAGATAAAAAATAAGTATAATTTTAAAAAAAGGAAAGTAATACGAGTAGGAGCGGATGAAAAAGTTTAGAGAAGTCCATCAGAACCAAATAATGTTATTGCCACCGAGCCTGGATGAATTTATAGACAAAAACCATCTGGTCCGGGTATTGGATTCTGTAATAGATCGAATTTCTTCAAAATCCATAGAAGATCGTTTTAGCGGAGGCGGCACACCGTCCTATCATCCGCGAATGATGCTCAAAGTTATTTTATATGCTTATATTTGTCATATTTATAGTTGTCGTAAAATCGCCAAAGCACTGCGTGAAGATTTACCCTTTATGTGGCTTTCCGGTATGAGCCGTCCTGATTTTAATACAGTAAATCGTTTTCGCAGTGAGTACTTTCGCAACACGATGGAAGATATTTTTAGCCAGGTATTGCTGTTTCTAGAAGCAGAAGGCTATATTGATTTAAAAAATTATTTTGTTGATGGCAGCAAATTTGAGGCAAACGCAGGTAAATACACCTATGTGTGGAGAAAAAACACCGAACGTTATAAAGCCGCTGTAAAGCAACGGGTCCAATCCCTATTTCACGAGATTGATGAGCTTAATGCTGAAGAGGACTTGAAATATGGGGAAAGCGATCTACCGGAACGGGGAGAGCATTCGGACATCACGGCTGAGAACATTGAAAAGGTTGCAGAAGAAATCAACGAACGACTGGAAAAAGAAGGGAATAAGAAAAAGGCCCGCTCTTTAAAAAGCCGGGCCAACAAGCTGAAGAAGGAATCGGAAAAATTGGCCAAATATGAGGACCAGGAAAATAAACTTGCCGGCCGCAACTCTTATTCCAAAACAGACACCGACTCAACCTTTATGCGAATGAAAGATGAAACGCTTCGGCCTGCCTATAATGTGCAAATCAGTACCAACCACCAATTTCTTGTCAATTATTCTGTTGGTCAAAATGCATCGGACTCAGCCAGCTTTCCAGCCCATCTTTTCAAGATCGTCAAGCGGAATGAAAAATTTATTCCAGAGACCTATACCGGAGACTGTGGCTATGGCAATCATGAAAACTATTTACTTTTGTCTGAATATAAAATAGAAAACTTTTTGAAATATGGTTCGTTCCATCGAGAACAAAGCCGTAGTTTTCGTCAAAATATCTTTCATCGAGATAATATGAGATATGATAAGCAGCAGGATTGCTTCTATTGTCCGGCAGACAGAGCGCTCTGGTTCCGGGATATAAGGACCAGGAAAACAGCAACAGGGTTCCTCAATCAACAACGTGTTTATGAATGTGAAGATTGTGGCGGTTGTTCACATGCCGAAAAATGTAAAAGAGGTGCTGGCCATCGAACAGTGCAGATAAATCGTGAATTGGAAAAATTCAAGGCAAAAGCCCGCGAGAATTTGAATTCTGAAAAAGGTATAAAACTCCGTAAAAAAAGAGGCAATGAAGTTGAAACCCCGTTTGCTGATTTCAAAAAAAACCAAAAATTCAGTAAATTTAGTTTAAGGGGAATTGAAAAAGTAAACCATGAATTTGGGTTGCTATGCTTGGCATTTAATATCCGAAAATACTATAAAAAATCAGGAAATTAAAAAAATATAAAGCCCGATTCTCTTAAAGCAGGCTTTGTTTCTAAATAATACTAAAATTACTTTATTGAATTGCAGTTTTTTGGGCTTTTGATACAGCCCCATTATATGAGGATTAAGAAAAAATTATCTAAACGGTTTCGTAAAACTGTGCCGTATAACTATTTTTGTATTTAGCCACTGTAAATACGGATATAGAAATATATTAAAACTATGTTATACCTTATAAATATGAGATAAAATAATGAGTTTACAAGATTTTTTTATAGCCTCCTCAAAAGTCAAGAATGGAACAGAAAATTATGAGAAACAGAAAGTTGAGTTGGTTGTTGAATCAAAAAATAGAATTACAGGTGAAGTTGAGAATGAATTTTTAAAAATAAGTCATATTTTAAGTGATCGTTGGCCTTTTGAAACAGACTTGTATGTATCTTTTGAAAACCTAATTGTTAATAATGTGGCAATTTCTCAATATGATATTGGTTTAGAGCTTGCAGCATTATTGTCTTTATATTTTAGAAAAAGATTCACTTTTGTTGGTATTAGCAGGTTAGAGGACCGTCCACACAATCCATATAAAAAACTTGACAAACTTGTCGACCCCCCTTTAATAAATGAGATATTTTACTCCACTCATGGGCGAAGACAAGGTCCAGTTGATTCAATTCCATTAAAGGATTTTAATTCTTTTTTAAATTCAATAACCAAAGCATATTCGAATCAAAATTTTTATCTATTCATTCAAGCTGTAAAGAGATATAATTTTGCTATAAAAATAATCGATTTAGAGCCAGAATTATCATTTCTTTCATTAGTATCTGCTATTGAAATACTGTCTAATAAGATGGAAATTGGTGTTTCTTTTTCTGGTTTAGGTTCAAATTGGCAAGGAGTTGGTAAAATAATTAATGAAAACATAAAAGATCCAGAATTGAATAAAAAATTAAAGGATAAAATTATAAAGAACCAGTACTTTATTTCTAAAAAATTTAAATCTTTTATAAAAAAATATTTACCATCAGATTTTTGGGAATATTCTGATTCCGAAGAGGATTCAGGAAAAGCAAAAAAAGAAGATTTGGATAAATATATAAATTCTATATATACTCAAAGAAGTCTAACCTTACACGCAGGTTATCCGTTACCTCATACTAGCTGGCATATGAATGGAAAAACGGACATTCCATTCGGTTTGCCTGTATCAGAAATGGGGAAACCAATAAAACCTAGACGTGCTAAAGAAATTAGGAATTTACCTACAGTTATGTTTATTGAGCGTATGGTTAATTCTATCTTAAATAATTATTATGAAAAGGAAATAAAATTTAGCTAGTACTATTGGCAAGGTGTAATAATATTCCGTTCAAGTTGACTTGAAACTCTCGGTGGTCTTACGTTGGCCCTGTGAATTTTCCCAAGGCGCAAATCAGGCGGCGTATCTACCCCGATAAACCGGGTTTAATTG
>CAXXFV010000028.1:0-42270 GCA_963674595.2 bacterium | reverse complement strand
AACAAACTTAAAGTTATTATGATTCCTATGGACAGTCCCGGTCTTGTTTCTTTCTACTCTATTGTACGGACCGGAAGCCGGGATGAATTTGAACCCGGACACACAGGATTTGCACATTTTTTCGAACACATGATGTTTCGTGGTACAAAAAAATACCCCGGCAATGTTTACGACAAAATGATGACGGAAATGGGAGCAGACGGCAACGCCTATACCACCGATGATTACACCTGTTATCATCTCTCTTTTGCCCGCGAAGATTTGGATAAAGTGCTGGACCTGGAAAGTGATCGTTTCCAAAACCTGTTTTACACGGAACAGGATTTTAAAACCGAAGCCGGCGCTGTGCATGGTGAATATCTTAAAGGGCTGACCAGCCCCTGGGCACATCTTTTTGAAAATCTGTTGAAAACCGCCTTTACAAAACATACTTATCGCCACCGGGTCATCGGTTTTAAAAAAGATATTGAAGCCATGCCCTCCATGTATGAGTACAGTCAGAATTTCCATAAAAGATATTATCGCCCGGAAAACACCATCCTGTTAATGACCGGTGATATTGATCTGCAAAAGGACCTGGAAAAAATCAAATCTTTTTACGGACCCTGGAAAACCGGTTATGTAAAACCGGAAATCCCAAAAGAGCCGGAACAGAAAAAAGAACGCAACGTTAATATCACTTATGACGGCAAGACTTTACCGATTGTAACTGTCGCATACAAATCACCTGTTTTTGATGCATCCAATAAAGCACGTGGCGGCAAACCTGTTATTTTCGGATATGGCTTTTGGACCCACCAGTGAAATTTATAAAAAACTGGTCATCAATGAACAACGGGTCCAGTTTATTGAAATGGGCGTGGGTATTAACCGCGATCCGAATTTGATGACGATTTATACAATGGTCCAGGACCCTGCCGACATTGATAATATCATCCGGGAAATCGACAACACCATCACTTATTTTCAAAATAATCTGGTCGATGAACAAGCTCTTGACAAACAAAGGTCCCATAATAAATATGAATTTCTTATGAATCTGGACACACCGGAAAAAAACAGCTTCCAGACTGGCCCGTTTTCTGGCTGTTACCGGAGATATGGGATGCATCAACACGCTCTATAATACCTTTGATCAAATTACTCCCCAGGATATTCAGCGTTCTTCCCAGGTTTATATGGACAAAAATAAACGAACAATTGCCGTTTTAAGGGGAGGAAAATAAAATGAAAAAACTTTTTCTATTGTGTTTGCTAACAGGGTGTATATCGATTATGTGTCAGAACAATAATAATATTATTAAAGAAATATCGGAAAACGATCCGACCATTTCCATTCGTCTGCTGTTTCAGACAGGTTCACAGGACGATCCCAAGGGTAAAGAAGGCCTGGCAACGATAACGGCACAAATGCTCACAGATGCTTCCACCAAACAAAACAGCTATGATATGATCCTGCAAAAACTTTACCCCATGTCCGCTAATTATGAAGCACAGGTTGATAAAGAGGTTACGATTATTGCCGGACGGACCCATAAAGACAACTGGAACGAATTTTATAAACTGTTTAAACAGGCTGTATTGGAACCCGCATTTGAACAATCCGATTTTGACAGGATAAAAAAAGAACATCTCAACTATCTGGAAAACACGCTGCGTTATTCAAATGATGAAGAACTGGGAAAACAGGCCCTCAATCAATTTATTTTCCAGGGTACATCCTATGATCACCCGGAACAGGGACTCATCGAACGTGTTAAAAACCTGACGTTAAAGGATGTAGAATCTTTTTACAAACAAACACTATAATTTTGCTAATTTAAAGATAGGGCTTGGCGGAAGTTTCTCTTCTCAGATGGAATCGGAAATTTACAAGGACATGAAAAACCTGCCGGAAGGCACGTTAAACAAAACGACCATCGGTCAGGTCCAGGCGATTGACGGACTTGAATTCTTGTTAATCGATAAAGATGTTGAATCAACTGCAATCAGTTTGGGATTTCCCATTACCTTACTGCGCAGTGATGCGGATTTTGCGGCCATGTGGCTGGCAAATTCATGGCTGGGCGAACATCGTAACTCCAGCAGTCATCTTTACCAGGTTATCCGGGAAACGCGCCGGTATGAATTATGGAGACTATTCCTATATCGAGGCTTTTCCCAACGGACATGCACGTCAATTCCCCCCTACAAACGTCGGCAGACATGAGCAAATTTTTCAAATATGGATACGACCGGTGCAAAACCACGCCCGTTTGTTTGCTTTACGTGCCGCACTCCCGAGAGCTTGACAAACTGGTTAAAGAGGGTAATGTCGGAAGCCGATTTTGAATTGACAAAAAACTTTCTCAGTAAATATTACCTGCACTTTGCACCAACCACTATGCAGCGCCTTGGTTTCAAACTGGATGATTATTTCTATGGTCTGGATTACCATTTCCTGGAAAATTTCGCTTCAATGATAAACTCGTTGACCCTGGAACAAGTCAACACAGCCATTAAAAAATATTTGCAAGCACAAAATATAAAAATCGTTATGGTAACACAGGATGCACAATCCTTAAAAAATGATTTGCTAAACAACATCTCCCACCCGATGACCTATACCACACCAAAACCGGAATCCGTTTTGGAGGAAGATAAAAAAATCGCTGCATATCCGTTACCTGCAACTGCCGACAAAATTAAAATTGTGAATGTTTCAGACATGTTTGTTAATTAACGCTATTCAGGAGTAAATTAATGCAACCGGAAACCAACAATAAACTGAACGACTATCTGTTACAATACAAGAATGGTCTGCTAGACGACACAATTCCCTTTTGGCTTCCCAGGGCGTTGGATAAAGAGCATGGTGGATATTTCACCTCGTTTGACCGGGGACGGCACACTGCTGCATTCGGACAAATCCGTCTGGTTCCAGGGACGTTTTTCCTGGTTATTATCAACTCTGTTTATTGAAGCTGATGCAAAAGATGAATACCTGGATGCCGCCAAACTGGGTATTGATTTTCTGGAAAAACACTGTTTTGACAATGACGGCAGAATGTTTTTTTCCGTAACACATGACGGCCGGCCGCTAAGAAAAAGAAGATATCTTTTTTCTGAAACATTTGCCATTATTGCATTTGCCGCCTATGCCAGGGCCGCTAAAAAACCAGAGTATGCCCAAAAAGCGCTGGACTTGTTTAAAATGGTCCTCAAATATTACAAAACACCAGGATTGTGCGAACCTAAAACCGATCCGGATGTACGCCCCTTGAAGGGGTTGGCTATGCCGATGATACTAACAGTAACAGCACAGGAACTACGCAAGGCTGTTGATGACAAAATTTGTACAGAAATTATTAATGAATCCATCAATGAAATCAAAACGGATTTTTACAAACCAGAGTTTAAATGCCTTTTGGAATCTGTCGGCCCAAACGGAGAATTTTATGACAATTTCGACGGCAGAATGATCAATCCCGGCCACTCTATAGAAGCCGGTTGGTTTATTCTGGCTGAATCCGCCATTCGAAACAACGACCCGGAATTAACAAAACTGGGATGTCAAATTATAAACTGGTCATTTCAGCGCGGCTGGGACCCGGAGCACGGCGGCATATTCTATTTCCGCGATGCCAAAAATTTGCCGGCAACAGAATACTGGCACGACATGAAATTCTGGTGGCCACACAACGAAGCAATTATTGCATCTTTATATGCCTACAAGCTGACAAAAGAATATAAATATTTGCAATGGCATGAATTGATAAACTCATGGACATACCGGCACTTTCCTGATCCTGTCTATGGTGAATGGTATGGCTATTTGCATCGTGACGGCTCAATTTCAACACCCATAAAAGGCAATATGTGGAAGGGGCCTTTTCACATACCGAGAATGCAATTAACAGCCTGGAAACTTTTAGAACAAATAAATCAACATTCTTAATAATAGCAGGAGAGAGAAATCATGAAAGTACTTTTAAAATTGTTTGTTTGTTTCTTGTTTTTCATTCAAAGCAATATTGTTTTTGGCGATGTAACGCTGCCCTCCGTTATCGGCAATAATATGGTCCTGCAGCAAAACAAACCGATACAATTATGGGGCTGGGCAGAACCGGGTGAATCCGTTTCTATTGAAATCAATAACAACAAAGAAAAAACCAAAACCGATGATAATGGAAAATGGAACATCACCATGCCGGCCATGAAAGCAGGCGGCCCGTTTAAAATGGAAATTAAAGGAAACAATACTATTGAATTGACCAATGTGCTTGTCGGTGAAGTGTGGATCTGTTCCGGACAGTCAAATATGGAATGGTCGATGCGCACCATTGATAACAACGTTCAGGAAATATTGCAGGCCAATAATCCAAACATCCGGTTATTTCACATTCCCAAAAAAGCGGCCGCTCATGCTCAAAAAGATGTTGACGCAGAATGGGAGGAATGTAATTCCTCAACCGTTATCAATTTTTCTTCCGTTGCCTATTTTTTCGGAAAAAATTTAAACCAGAAACTTGACGTTCCTGTCGGGCTTATTGAAACAGCCTGGGGCGGCACAAGGATCGAACCCTGGACGCCGCCTGTTGGATTTAATGGCATTCCTGAACTGGCGGATATTGTCACTGAAATTGAACAATCCGATTCGGTTTACAATGCAGAGTTGGGAAAATCTTTAACAGAATTGGAAAAGTGGACAAAAGAGGCCCGGGAAGCTTTTAACAAAAAATCGGATATGCCGGATATGCCGAAACTGGCCGAACATCCGCTGGCATATCATCAAAAACCGACAAGCCTCTATAACGGTATGGTGCACGGAATTGTTCCCTATACCTTCCAGGGCGCCATCTGGTATCAGGGTGAAAGCAACCGCAATGACGGCATGCTGTATTATGAAATGATGATGGCATTAATCAACGGCTGGCGCAAAGTGTGGGACCAGGGCAGTTTCCCCGTTTTATTATGTTCAATTAGCGCCCTACAGCTATTCTACCATGGGCACGGATGCCGAAGGTGAAATGAGATTACCAATTGTTCGGGAAGCACAGCGCAAGGCTTTGCAAATACCCAATACCGGCATGATTGTAACGACAGACATTGGCAACATTTATAACATCCATCCACAAAACAAGCAAGAAACCTCTCGCAGACTGGCGCTTTGGGCATTGGCAAAAACCTATGGTCAAAAAGACATTGTTTTTTCAGGACCGCTTTATGAATCCATCGAAATTAAAGATGATAGAATTCTGGTGAATTTCAAATATGCTGACAATGGTTTACAAAGCAGTGACGGCAAACCATTGGACTGGTTTGAAATTGCCGGCAGTGACAATATTTTTGTCCAGGCCCGAGCATTTAATAAAGGGAATCAGGTTGAAGTTTGGAGCGATCAAGTTAAATCGCCTGTTGCGGTACGGTTTGGCTGGCACGAAACAGCCGAACCAAACCTGATAAATACGGAAGGCTTACCGGCATCCCCGTTTAACAGCTTGACCAAATAATAAATAACAAGACCGGCTCATAACAATGGGCCGGTCTTGTTTTATAAAAAAAAGATTTTATTTTTCTTCGTGATATTCCGTTTCCGTATTCACCTGCCAGATATTTTCTTTGGATGTTTTTCCAGCAATAATATTATCCACAGCCGTTATGGCCGTCAGCATGGCATGATCCGCATTGTTGTATTTGTGCATGCCGTTTCGACCGATTAAAAACAGATTTTCTATTTTGTTTGTATAATTTTTAATCACGTCAAACTCATCATAGGTGCCGAAATAAGCGGGATAGGTTTTTGGCATTCTAATAAGAGTTGAATCCAGCACATCCTCTTTATCAATAAATCCTATTTTGCACAACTCGGAAACAGCAAATTTTTTAAAAACATCATCCGGCATGCTCCACAGTTCATCTCCCTTATTACAAAAATATTCCAGGCCCAGCCATATCTTGTTATTGTCTTCCAGCATATAGGGACTCCAGTTATTATAAATTTGAAGCCGCCCGAGTTTTACGTCCCGTTCCTGGATATATATCCAGTTATCAGGTATAAAATTATTTAACGAAGGAATTTTGGTGTCGTTTTTAATTTTCATTTTTTCCAGCAAAAGGCCGACAGTCATAAAATCTCTGTACAACAAACCATCCGCTACACGACACACATTTTCCGGCACATCCGACGAAATGGACGAAATTAAATATTTAACCGGCATGCAAGAAAAGAGATAATCACAATACTCCTCCCCTGTCGCATTTGTCCTGACATTTTTAACAATAACACTTTTAATCTGATTATCGGAAAGATTTATTCCATGGACGCAAGTTTCCCGATGTATTTCCCCTCCCCTTTTAACAATTTGGTCTGCAACAGCTTCCCATAACTGTCCCGGGCCATATTTCGGATATCCGAACTGTTCTATCAAAGACGTTTCCGTATGTTTCTGAGAGATTGATCTATCATTTTTAAATACTTTTTTCAAAGCATGATTTACTGCTTTGGTTATTGATAATCCTTTTATACGCTGACTTCCCCATTCAGGTTTTATTTTATCACAAGGAACACCCCACACTTTTTCAGTATATGCTTTAAAAAAAATCAGATATAATTCCCGTCCAAACCGGTTTATTAAAAAATCCTCAAGAGAACGCTCTGTTTTAATGGGAAAAATTCGCGAATGAATATAACTGAAACCAATTTTAACAATATTTTTAAATCCCAGATTTTTAAAGGTACTGCCTTTTAAAGAAATGGGATAATCATAAAGCTTTCTTAAAAATAATATCCTTGAGAGGCGGTTCCGAATTAATAAAACATTATCCTGTTTTTCCGGATCAGGTGCATTCTCATCCGTAGACAATGGCACATTTCGCTTGAGCAGAATATCATCAATGGCTGGTTTACCCTGAAGAGGTAAAATATTGTGCCACCATTGCATAATCTTGTCGGACTTGGAAAAAAAACGATGCCCCCCAATATCCATACGATAGCCTTTGTACACAACTGTTTTCGATAATCCCCCGATGTCAGATGACATTTCATAAATAACAGGTTTTATATCTGTTCTGGTAACAAGTTCGTATGCAGCCGTAAGTCCAGCCGGACCGGCACCGATAATAACAGCTCGTTTACTTCTGACCATTTTTCCTCACCCTAAAAACTAAAATTTGCTATTTACTGTCTAATCGACAATACATTGCAAAACTGAAAAAATATTCTAATTTATGATGAATTTAATATCCGCCATCAAATCAGTAGCTTTGTATTAAAAGTGCTGTATTTTTAAAATCAGAATATTTGCGCAAAATTTATACAGGACTGTTTCGAAACAGCCCAACCTGATGAACCCCCATAGGTCTTTTTCTGGCAATGGCTGGTAGTCGTATGTTTTTAAAATCAGTCAGGTTTATATGTTCGGAAGTTCGTGGCTGCAAAAGATTTATTTTCTCCAACATATAAAGAAGCCGGTCCCATTTAGGATGTGGTGAGGATAAAAATATCAATCCATCTATTTTACAAATATGTGTCAAATCATCAAGGCAATCAACATGCTCTATCAGCTCAAGAGCTACAATGGCATCAAATGAATGTTCTGCAATGCCAACCAACTTCCAACTTTTAATATCACCAACTATATCAGCCGTAGAATCGCTAATATCTATTGTCGTTACTTTATAACCTTTTTTTAAAAGTCGTTCTGCAAACCACCCGGAACCAGAGCCGACTTCCAGTACGGAAGAACCCGGTTCAAGATATTTCACCAACAGTCTGAATTTCACCCATCTGCTTAACTTGCTTAGAATCGGATATGGAGGAACTTGAGATTTTTCCCCGGATGTTGATTTTGTTTTAATGAGACCTCCTATAAAAATTGATTAAACAATATTTTATTCTCATAAAACCGCTAAAAGTAATATAAAATTTTTGACCAACAAATCAAGGTCTAATTAAAATAATATTTTTTTAATATAAACTTTTATAAAAATTATTATTAACTTGTCTTGTCCCTGGTCAGCTTGTCTATCACTTTTAAATAAATTATTAATGATTTTCTTTTAAAAATATGTTGCATAATTAGGTATTGTTTATTTACTTTACGTTCTGAAGACTCGTACTCTATAGGAGAATCAGTACTAATGAAAAATATAAAAATTCTCGTAGTTGAAGATGAATCAATCATTGCTTTAGAGCTCAAAATGAAACTTTTAACAAAAGGGTATGAAAGTGTATATCTCGCTTCATCCGGAGAAAAAGCTGTTGAGCTTGCAAATGAAATAATACCAGACCTGATTTTAATGGATATAGTTTTACGCGGAAATATTGATGGTATCGAAGCTGCAACTCAAATTAAAGCAAAAAGAGATATACCGATAATATATATCACGGGTAACAGCCATCTTGCAACAGACAAACGTCTCATTAAAACAAATCCTATTCAAGTTTTAACAAAACCAACAATAGATGAAGCGCTCTATAAAGCAATCCGAGAAGCCATTTCTGAAAAAGAAAAAAATAGTATTTGACCTAACGAATTGTATAATTTAACTTGTTGTTTTTAAACTGTTACAAAAAAATTTCCCCATTGTTGCTAATCCAATTTATTAATATATTTTTTGTTTTTTAAAAGGAGTTGATATGAAATTTGGAATTCATGCATATGCCTGGTGCTCCAAATGGAGCAACGAAACCCTTGATCTTATTGACCGCACCAAAGAATTAGGTCTCGACTTTATTGAACTCCCCCTGATGGTCCTTGAAGAATTTGACACAAAATCCATTGATTCCAGGTTGAAAAAAAATGAATTGCATGCTGTTACCTCAACCGTTCTTTTTAGTGAAACAGATATAACAAGCACAGATAAAAGCACCAGACAAAAAGGCACCGAGTATTTAAAAGACTGCGTACGGGCAACGGCAGAGATCGGCGCCGACAGTTTTTCAGGTGTTATCTATTCTCAACATGTAAAGGCGATTTCAGAGCGGCCGACAATAGATCACTGGGAACATTCTGCCGAAGCTTTGCACGCTGTTGCAGAATATGCGGAACAATTTAATATTAATATCGGCATAGAACCTGTTAACAGGTACGAAACCTATCTTATTAATACATGTGAACAAGCAAAGAGACTCAAAGAAATGATTGGTAAAGATAATATCAAAATCCATCTCGACACTTATCACATGAATGTAGAAGAAAAAAGTTTCTATGATGCAACAAAACTGGCCGGTAAAGACCTTATTCATTACCATCTGTGCGAATGTGATCGTGGAATACCCGGAACCGGACATGTGGATTGGGAAGGTATTTTTAAAGCATTATCGGAAATAAATTACAAGGGCTATGCAGCGATGGAATCTTTTGTCGACATTACCGACAATATTAATACCTGGGTTTGGCGGCAGTTGGCGCCGGACGGCGACACGCTGGTAAAGGAAGGTATTAAATTTATCCGTTCTTTATGTGAAAAATATAATTTAACTGATTAACATACAAAAGCAATAATGACTAAAATGATCCTTTTTTACATAGAAAAAGAAAAATCACAACGCGAACACGTGTCCGGCGAACTTGAGAAACATAATGTGAACGTTCTTTCTTTCCCGGATTGGCAGACCGCTTTTAATGAATTTGTGTCATCAAAAGCAGATATTGTTCTTTTTGGATTGAATAAATCAATCACGAATGAACTGAAAGAAATAAAAAAACATTCCCCAAACACGATAATAATCCTGTTAATACCCGACGAAACATCTGACCTCTCCACTCAGTCTGCCATAAATAGCGCTGACCACTTTTTAGTCAAACCGGTTAATACCGGGCAACTCGTCGCAACGATTAAACAATTTAGCGACAGGAAAATACTGGAACAAAAGCTGGAAAAATCTTTACAAACAATAGCGCTTTTAACAGGCGGTTCATCAGATATTTTGTTTACACTGGACCAATCTTTAAAAATAAAAAATATCAGTAATTCAATTAAATCTGTTTTGGGTTACACTCCTGACGAACTCACAGGCCGTTCATTCTCAGACATAATTCATCCGGATGACACGGTATTTTTTCAACAAATCCGGAAGGTCCCGCAATTGAATGTTCGTCTGGTTACCAAAGATGAAAAAATAAAAGATTTTTTAGTTAAACTGAAATATATTTTAGATAATGAAAAAATATCTGAAATCATTGGGGTTGCAACAGAAAATGAGGAACAACACCATAACGACGAATTGATCCATGATCTGAAAAAATCAAATAAAAAACTACAGTTGGCTAATCAGGAATTGTCCGAAGGTAAAGACGAATTACTAACGATATTTGATTTGTCCGGTTCAGCGCTTCTTTTAGTAAGGCCGGACGATAAAATCACAGCCGCAAATCAAAAGGCAGTAGAACTGTTCCAGATCGATAAAAATAAGGTATTACAAACACCATTTTCCAATTTAATCGATAACGTTGCAAATATCTTTCAGGATAAAGATCAATTTATAAATATCATCCAGGAATTAAAACAACAACCTGATGAATTTAGTGAAAAAGACATCGATTTTGATAAATTATATACCCGGGTTTTAAAAACAAAAAAATCGATAGAAAAATTTGTGTCGGTTTTTTGTATGCCCATAAAAAAAGATAATAACACCGCCGGATTCTTATGGTCATTTTTTGATGTTACCAGAATAAAAGAAGCAAACGAACAGTTACGGGCAATCGTTAAAGTTTCTCCAATACCTTATGTCATTAACCGGGAAATAGATGGTAAAATTTTGTTTGTCAACAAACCCATGTCTACTCTATTAAATAATAATCCGGAAAATTTAATTGGGCAGGACATTCAAAATTTTTATGCAAAATCACATGACTATCATTCTATTAAAGAACAATTAACACATAACGAACAAGTTTTAAATTATGAATTGGAAATAGAATCCCTTACGGGTGAAAAACACTGGGTATTAAACTCTATAGTTAAAACAGAAATAGACGGAAATACAGTATGGATCAATGCATTTTATGATATCAGCATCCGCCGCAAAGCAGAACAAGCACTAAAAAAAGAGCGAAATTTTATAGATGCTATTCTGGAAACATCCGGTGCGCTCATTATGGTACTGGATTCTCATTCAAACATCATTCGATTCAACCGCGCCTGTCAAAACCTCACTGGTAAAAAACCATCAAAAGTGATCGGCAAAAAACCCTGGGATTTATTTTGTGTTGCAGAACAATGTGATGAGTTAAAAACATTGTTTCAAGGTCTTTCTCCAAATCAAACACCATATATTTCAGAGAGTGCTCTTATTGATAACGAGGGACTCCCCCGTCTTATTACATGGTCAAATACGGCTTTGTATGATGCGGATGGAAATGTTGAATTTATTGTAGCCACAGGCATCGATATCACCGTTCGTAAAAAACTGGAAGAAAGTTTAAGACTATACAGAGAAATATTCTTAAACTCGAACGACTCTATTGTCGTTTTAAATAAAGACGGCTATATAATCGAACGGAATCCAACCCATAAAAAATACAGCGGTATGTCAGACAAAGATATAGCAGAATACCCTGTTTACAAGCTAATCAATTCTGATGGAATTGACAATTTTTTCAAAAACAAACCAAAACAAACCCGTATCCGCCATGAATTTGAACTAAAAACAGAAAACAATAAGACCTTATATATTGACCTTTCATTATTTCCTTTAAAAAATGAAAACGACGAAATTGAAAAATTTGTCGGTATCGGCAGAGATAACACGTCCCGCAAAGAAGCAGAAGAAAAACTGAAAAGGGCCCATGACGAACTGGAAATTAGGGTAAAAGAACGAACCCAGGATCTGGCAGATTTGAACGAGGCATTAAAGGAAGAAATAATTGAGCGGATGCAAACAGAAAATGCGCTCCGTAAAAGCGAAACACAGAAAAAAGCGATATTAAATGCCATTCCCGATGTGATGTTTCGTATTAATAAAAAAGGAGAAATAATAGATTATCATGTACCTAAGGATAATAACTTTTCAATTTCCGCTGAAATGGTCATTAACAAAAGTATCTTTGCAATTCTGCCGGAACATATTTCAAAAAAAGCGCTTAAAGCTATCCGAAGGACATTAAGACTCGGTGAAACCCAGATTTTTGAATTCCAGTTAACGATAAATAATAATCTCTATGATTATGAAGCCAGAATTGTAATCAGCGGTACGGATGAAACCCTGGCAATTGTTCGCGATATTACGGAACAAAAAAGAGCACAGGCAGCTCTGGAAAAAGCAAAAGAGCTGTTGGAAAAACGGGTACAGGAACGAACTCATGAATTAGCAACTGTAAACGATTCTTTAAAAGGTGAAATTAAAGAACGTACACTGGCTGAAAAAAATCTTGCAAAAAAATTAAAATATGAAGAAGGCCTTGCAACCTGTTCCAGAGCGTTGCTGAATATAGATGATACCGATACGGCAATATCCACAGCGTTAAAAGAACTTCGCAAGGCGGCACAAACAGACAGGGCTTATATTTTTGAAAATTTTATGGACGAAACGCTGCACATGCGTTTGAAATATGAAGCCCATGGAAAATCGTTACCATCACTTTTAGGGACTGAAGAACTTGAACACCGTCCCTATGGACCACATTTTAACAGATGGATAGAAAAACTACAAAAAAACGAACCGATAGCCGGTGATATTTCCGATTTCCCGGAAATTGAAAAAAAAGTTTTGCAGACCCAGGGTATAAAATCGATGTTAATTATACCAATATGGATATCAGATCAATGGTATGGTTATATCGGATTTGATTATATGGAAAGTGATGCAACATGGCTGCCGGATGATATTTTATTATTAAGAACAGCAGCAGATATGATCGGCAGTTTTCTTGTTAAAAGAAAAGCGGAAGATGCTTTAAAATTAAGTGAAGAAAGATTCCGTTCACTTGTCGAAAACGCCCATGATATTATCTATTCGGTTAATTCAAAAGGTGAGTTTACATATTTATCGCCGCAGTTTAAAGCATCAACAGGATATGAAGTTGCTGAATTTATTGGGAAAAAATTTACCGATTTAATCTATCCAATTGATCAAAGCAAAATTAACAAGCACTTTACACAACCTATTAGTAAAAAAGATAAAGAATTTGATTATCGTATAAAACATAAAGACGGCTCATGGAGATGGTTTATTTCACATACGACCTCCATCGTTAATAATGAAGGTGAAATTATAGACAATATCGGTATTGGTCATGACATTACCGACATGAAAAACATGGTTGAAAATCTGGAAGCCGCCAACAAGGAACTTCATGACACTCACACAAAGCTGGTACAATCCGAAAAAATGGCAGCGCTGGGTATGCTGGTAGCCGGGATTGCTCATGAAATCAATACACCGGTTGGGGCCGTTAACAGTATGCAGCAAACCTCCATCAAAGCAATCGAAAAGATCAAGAATGAAATCATGAGCCAGAATGCCGAGTTTTTTAACAATAAAACCATGCAGACATCTTTTAATATCATTGATGATGCCAACAGAGTCATAAAGTCCGGTACGGAACGGGTAACCAACATTGTAAAAAGACTCAGAAGCTTTGCCCGGCTGGATGAAGCTGAACTGAAAAAAGCAGATATTAATGAAGGAATAGAAGATACTTTAACAATTATCCATCACGAAATTAAACATCATATTAAAGTAAAAACCAATTATGGACCCCTGCCGCAGATTTCCTGTTTTCCGGGCCGCTTAAACCAGGTGATACTCAACCTGCTCGTTAACGCCAAACAGGCGATAGCTGATAAAGGAGAAATTGAGATTACTACTTTTATCCTGGGGAATAAAGTATATATAAAAATCCGGGATAACGGCAAAGGCATTCCGCCCGAACACCTTTCGAAAATTTTTGACCCCGGATTTACAACAAAAGGAGTCGGTGTGGGAACAGGGTTGGGATTATCAATTTGTTACCAGATTATGCAAGATCACAAAGGTGAGATTCTTGTCGACAGTGAGGTCGGTACCGGCACAACCTTTACTTTAGTTTTTCCGGCTGATCTGGATGAAAACACAATTAACAAACATTGAGAAAAGTAAATATATGAAAACAATTTTTATCAAAAAAAACAGACAAGACTCTGTTTTACGTCGTCACCCGTGGATATTCAGCGGCGCCATACAAAAAAAGGATGATGGTATACAAAGTGGCGAAACAGTGCGAATTGTTGCACACAATAATGATTTTTTGGCCTATGGCAATTTTTCACCGCAATCTCAAATTCAAAGCCGTATATGGTCTTACGATGAACAGGAAAATATAGACGCTGATTTTTTTAGAAAAAAATTACAACAAGCCGTTCAATATAGACAAATATTACCGGATTTGGACCAAACCACAGCATACCGACTTGTGAATGCCGAATCCGACGGCCTGCCGGGTCTTTTAGTTGATAAATACAATGATTTTCTCGTCTGTCAGTTTTTATCTTCCGGTGTGGAATATTACAAAGAAACAATTGTAGAACAATTGACAGACATGCTCAAACCTAAGGGTATCTATGAACGGTCGGATATTGATGTGCGTAAAAAAGAAGGACTTGAACCGGCGGCCGGTGTCATCTGGGGACAAACACCCCCGGATGTGGTTGAAATAAAGGAAAATAATATATCATTTCTGGTGGATATAAAAAACGGCAACAAAACCGGATTTTATCTGGACCAGCGCAGTAACAGAAAAATTTTGGCAAATTATGTTAAAGGCGCCGATGTTTTAAACTGTTTTTTCTTATACCGGTGGTTTTGGTGTTTACGCCCATACCGGGCAAGCCGAAAATGTGGTGCATATTGACTCATCGGCCCAGGCATTGTCTTTATGCAAAGACAATATTGATCTTAACAAATTTAATTCCGGGAAAAACGAATTTATACAGGACGATGTCTTTAAGGTGCTGCGTCATTTCCGCGATACCAGCCGGCAATTTGATGTCATCGTACTGGATCCGCCAAAATTTGTTGCCTCCGCAAAACAACTTATAAAGGGCAGCAGAGGGTATAAAGACATTAATCTTTTAGCCATGAAACTTTTAAAGCCGGGTGGCTTATTATTCACCTTTTCCTGCTCCGGGCATGTTGTTCCCAGTCTATTCAACAAAATCATTGCCGATGCCGCTATTGATGCTAAAAGAGACGCCGTCATTATGGACCGTTTATGGCAGGCCCCTGACCATTGTGTCTCAACCAATTTTCCGGAAGGGCTCTATTTAAAGGGTCTGTTGTTAAAAGTTAAATAGTCTGGTATAAAATGCTAAGGAAATAATGTGAAAATACTATTATTAATTATCTTGTCTAATCTTATTTCAATTATTTATCAACCGGTTTATTCCAATACAATTGATAACAATAATTCAATAAAATTTAACAAGCCGGTATTTTCAAAACCATTACATTATTCCAGTCCCGGTTTGATGAATCATGAAACAGACCAAAGCGACCAAAAATGCTTTCCACGTAAAGCGGCATCCGATTTTAAATTTGCCGTAACAACATATGTTAAAGATACATGGACAATTACAAAATCACCTTTTTCCATAAACCGCAAACAGGCACTATACCTTGGGGGAATAACGGCTGTTTCAATTTTTCTATATAAAAACGAGGATAAAATTTTTACCCAGCTTCACAGGCATCATGAAAACAAAATCTATTCACGTTTTATGGATATGGGTAATTATTTCGAGCCTATCGGTTATATGGGTTATACGAACAGATTTTATTTCGCTGGACTGGCAGTCGGATACATTTTCAACATAAATAAACTGACTCGAATATCAGCACAAATACTGGAATCACATTTTATTGCCGGAGGTTTTAAAAACCTGGCCAATATATTGGTAGGCCGTGCCCGACCCTATGAAAGAAAGGGGCCCTACTCTTTTGAATATAATGAAGGATCGTCTTTCCCATCCGGCCATGCATCGACAATATTTCAGTTGGCAACCATTTTGTCCTATCATGTAAACTGTAAGCTTTTTTCGGTTGCGGCTTACACCATTGCTACATCTGTTTGCCTGCAGCGAATCGATTCCAACAGTCACTGGCCTTCAGATGTATTTCTGGCCGCCGTTTATGGCACAGCTATTTCAAGAACAATATTAAAAATTCATGAAAATAAAAGAGTAAAGCCGACACTCTCATATCAAAACAATACTGCTATAGCAGGTTTAAGTTTTAAATTTTAAGGACAGGTTAATTTTTTTTCGAAAGGAACAGGCAATTGCACCTCAAAAGTTTTAAAAATATAAAAAAATATCTCTTTATCCCCCTTTTGCTCTGCATAGTTGCCGGTATGCCCAAATATTCCATAGCACAGGAACAAAAAGAGATAGATGAAGAACAGGTAAAAATCCTTAGAAAAAGGTTTAAATCAAAAAGTACAATTGAAAAAATAGTTTCATTCCCGGGCAAGGTTGTTTTTATACCCATTGATTTCACCCTTAGCGGTGTAAAGCAGGGAATTAAAATATACGATGAAAGCAAAATCGGGCCGAGGGTTAAAGATTTTTTAACATCAGATGATGGCCTGCGGGGAGTTACACCAACTTATGCATCCCGTACCGGCGCGGGTATAAATTTCTATCAAAAAGACTTGATTAATCCGGGGTCAAAGCTTAAAATAACATTAACAGCAGGCCCTAAAAAAAGTAAAAATGTTCAAATGAAATTCAGCAGAATAAAAATATACGGGAACCTGCAAGGTGACCTGGATATGTATTCCCAGTTTATTGCCAATGAACATTTTTACGGAATGGGTCCGACTTCACTAAAAGAGCATGAATCAGGCTACGGGCACGAAAAAACCTGTTTTAACGGAGCTATCGGCCTGGCCCTTCACGAAAATTTACTCACCAATTTTCGGCTGGGATATGAAAGAAACAAAATCAAATCCGGATCAGATGATGACAGTCCGTCGTTAACAGACACTATTGCCAGACCGGCGGCCTTCGGTTCCATCATTCCAGGGTTATGTGAAACCGTTGATTTTAATTTTATAAAAACAGAGATTGAGTACGATTCAAAAAACCGACAAGGTAATCCGACATCCGGGACGGAACTGTTTTTAAACGGCAGTATTTTTAAACAAACCAACGGTTCGGAATTTGGATTCACAAAATATTCCGCCGACGTAAAACAGTATATTCATCTTTTTTATAACCGCGTCCTTGTATTGAGAGCGGCTTTTGAGGTTACACAAAATTTATCCGACAGAACGATCCCCTTTTACTATCTGGCAGAACTTGGAAATGACGACTCTATTCGGGGATTTCTGCGGGGCCGGTTCCATGACAGAGACTTTATCCTCGGTTCGGCGGAATATAGGTTTCCATTAACCCGCCATATTGATGCGCTGGTGTTTACGGATGCCGGTAAAGTATCCGAACGCTTATCCACACATTTAAACACGGATGATCTTCAGATCACCTATGGAACAGGCATCCGTATTTACACAGATTCAAGTCTCATCACACGTCTGGAAATCGGCAGAAGCGATGACGGATTTCGACTACTTTTTAAATTAAACTAAGGACATAAAAAAGTGAAAAAGTCAGTCTATATAATATTTTTACTATTCATTATTTATAATACATCTTTGGCAGGGTCCAAACTTTATCAGCCGCCGGAACCGATTCCCGGTGACCAAAACAATGTGCCCAAACCGGAATCAAATGAAATTAATGCTTTTGCTGAATATTTCGAAAAACAAATTATCCGGCAAATTGACGAGTCTCTTGATTTTTCCCGTCAGTTTAGAAAAATCAGCGGCGATCCGAAACAGGCAAAAAACATCGATGCCTTTGGACGCGTTCCAAATTCATCCTGGTTTACCAATCGGATTGGTTTTACAAACTTTGATGTTCAGGATACGCAAAAAGGACCGGATTCAGGAACAGGACCGGACACCTCAGATGTCTGGATAATCACCCGTGCAAAAGCCCAGGGAGTTACCCCCGGATTCAGTATAAAAGACAAAAATGGTACCAGCTATGTAATTAAATTCGATCCGCCGGGATATTCCGAACTGGCTTCCGGTGCGGAGGTTGTTTCTACTAAACTTTTCTATGCAGCCGGCTATAATACACCTGAAAACTATGTGGTATTTTTTGATCCGTCCAAATTAAAAATGGGCAGCAAGGTTAAATTTACAGATGAAAAAGGCCGAAAACGTTTTATGAATGAAACCGATCTTGCAACTATTTTACAACGTGTTGAAGTTGGTGAAAACGGTAAAATAAGGGCCCTGGCAAGTAAATATATTTCCGGGAAAATATTGGGCCCGTTTCGCTACCGGGGAATTCGTAAAGACGATTTTAACGATTTTATCCCGCACCAGCACCGCAGAGAACTGCGGGGATTGCGGCTTCTTACCGCCTGGCTGAACCATTTTGACACCAAAGACGGCAATTCGCTGGATTCTTATGTAACTGAAAATGGTAAAAGTTTTGTTAAACATTTTTTAATTGATTTTGGAGCAACTCTCGGCAGCGCTTCACACAGTCCCAATACGCTTTGGCGCGGTCACGAACACGATGTTGATCCGGGTGTTTTGCTGGGCAATGCCGTAACCTTGGGCCTTTATGTCCGTCCCTGGGAAAAACAAGACGGCGTGCAGTATCCGTCGATTGGGTTTATTGAATCGGAACTGTTTAACCCGATAAAATACAAACCACAGGTGCCGAACCCTGCTTTTGAATATATGACAGCTAATGACGCTTTCTGGGCGGCTCGAATTATTATGGCCTTTACAAAAGAACATTTACAGGCAGCTATCGACGAAGCGCATTACACCGATCCGGAAGCGGCAGCATTTCTGCTAAAAATATTGATTGAAAGACAAAAGAAAATTGGTGAATATTGTTTTTCTCTTGTTAATCCATGCGATGATTTTGCTATCCAGAAAAATGGCGCCATGGAAAATGTGTTGACCTATAAAAATTACGCCATAGAATCACAACTGGAATCAAAAGAAAATACATCCTACAAATACCGGCTGCTTGTCCTTCCGGAAGACAAATGTTTGCAGGATTGGCAAGAAACAACAAATCCTGAAATACCATTAAATGACTGTTTGACAAAAATTAAAAATAATATAAATAAACAAATAGCTGTTCAAATTCAGGTAAAATCTGAAAAAACAGGTTGGAGTAAAGATTTATTTGTCTATATTAAATATGATCAAAATCCCGAAATATTAGGCCTGAAGCGGATGGAATAAAATATTGTAAAAGGATGAATTATGATACAAAAAACGAAAAAAAATATTCTGGAATACATACTTGGTTTATTTACAGAAGTAAAAGGCGGCGAAGGATTTACCGTTATTTTGTTATTTTTCAATATCTTTTTAATATTTACCGCCTATTATATAATGAAGCCCGTTCGGGAAGCGCTTATCCTAGCCGGCGGCGGAGCAGAAATTAAAGCCTACGCATCAGCCGGTCAGGCGATATTGCTGTTGGGCGCTGTTCCATTATACAGCATGATCGCAAACCGTTTTAATCGTAAAAAACTGATCAACACTGTTACTTTTTTCTTTATCGGTTGTCTGGTTGTTTTTTATCTGTTAGCACTGATACGGGTGCCTCTGGGTGTAATATTTTTCCTGTGGATTGGTATTTTTAACCTTATGGTTCCGGCCCAATTCTGGGCTTTTGCCAATGACATTTATACCCCGGAAGCCGGAAAAAGATTATTTGTTATTGTTGCTTTTGGCGCATCGTTAGGGGCTGTTTTAGGCGGTATCATAACCAGAGAATTAATTGAACCTCTTGGCGTTTACCAACTGTTATTATTTTCCGGTGCCTTGCTGGGGCTCAGCCTTGTTTTTACAAATATTGTTGATGCAAAAGAAAAACCAACAAAGGCATCCAATCAAAATGAATTTACTCAGAAACCTAAAAAATCGTTTAACAAAACCGGTGCCTTTAAAATGGTATTTCAAACCCGCTATCTGTTACTCATCGCCTTGTTAATGATGACGCTAAACTGGGTAAATACCACCGGAGAATATATATTAGCAAGGACCATTGAAAGATCAGCCAAAATTGAAGCTCAAAATCCAACAGTCATTACTGAGGCAGAAGAATATGCGAAACAACAGTCGACAGACGCCGCAAATGCTGCAAACAACGAACAGTATAAAAATGATTATTTAAAAAAATATATCGGCAATTTTATCGGCAAATTTTATGCGGACTTTTACACAATCGTGAATATTGTTTCTCTCCTGTTCCAGCTTTTTATCGTCTCAAGGATTTTAAAATATTTTGGTGTTCGCATTGCCATTCTCTTTTTACCGGTTATAGCGTTAGGCGGTTATTTTATCATCGCTTTTTATCCGATCCTTTCAATTGTACGCTGGGCCAAAACCGCTGAAAATTCGATAGACTATTCTTTACAAAACACTGTGCGGCAGGTATTGTTCTTGCCCACCACAACAGAACAAAAATACAAAGCAAAACAGGCCATCGATTCCTTTTTTGTTCGGGCCGGTGATGTTTTGTCGGCTGTACTGGTTTATGTCGGCACAACATGGCTTAATTTTGAGACCAAACAATTTGCGCTGTTTGTAGCATGTTTGGTATTTGTATGGCTGGTACTGGCATTTTGGATCGGAAAACTCAATCAGCAAATGACATCTAACGCTTGATACATGAAAAAAAATTTACATAAAATTTTTGATCTCAGAAAAGGTGAAAAAACAATTGTCTTTTTAATGTTTCTTTACCTTTTTCTGATTATTGCCTCTTTACTTATTATAAAACCGGTCCGGAACTCACTTTTTTTATCGCATTACGGCGTCTCACAGTTACCCTATGCGTTTCTACTTGTGGCTGTTTCTGCAGCCGGTGTTGTGCAGTTTTACACAAAAATATCCAAAAAATTTCGCTTTAACAAACTGGTTTATTTTACGCTGGCTATATCTATAGTTAGTTTAATTTTGTTCCGCTTTATCCTCATGTCAGGCTTTCAGGCAGGCTGGATTTATTACGTTTTTTATATATGGGTGGCCCTGTTCGGTGTTATCGTAACGTCTCAATTTTGGTTATTGGCCAATTACGTCTTTAACGCCCGGGAAGCAAAGAGAATATTCGGTTTAATCGGCGCCGGCGGTATCTCCGGAGGAATTTTTGGCGGTTATCTTGCCAAATTTTTAGCTCCGATTTTGGGTACGGCAAATATGTTGTTTATATGCATTTTCTTTTTAATTGCCTGTATTTTTATTGTAAAAAAAGTATGGCATAAAAAAGGACGCGAAAATTACGATGAAAAGCTGAATTATGAAAAAAAACGGTTCCAAAAATATCATTCAGAAAAAACGATCCAACTTTTATTTCGATCCAAACACATCGCTTATCTTGCCGCTATAACCGGTATCAGCGTTATAGCCGCAAACCTGGTTGATTATCAATACAGCGCCATCGCTACGGAACTAATTCAGGACCCGGACCAGCTTACCGCTTTTTTTGGTTTCTGGCTTTCAAACCTAAGTATCGCTTCTCTTGTTTTTCAGGTTTTCTTTACCAGTAAAATCCTCAAAGTTTCCGGTGTTGCCATATCATTGTTTTTTCTTCCGGTTGGAATTTTAACCGGCACCATCTGCATTTTGCTTCAACCCGCCCTGTGGTCCGCTGTTTTAGTCAAAGTCAGTGACGGTTGTTTTAAACAATCCATAAATAAATCCGGGCTGGAATTACTGTCGCTTCCCATCCCAAGCTCGATGAAAAACAAAACAAAAGCTTTTATTGATGTTTTTATCGACAGCCTGGCAACCGGGTTGGGCGGTTTAATATTAATTTTAGCAACGCATTATTTCAACTTGTCCGTGCAAAGTATCAGTATCATTCTTCTAGTACTGGTTGGAATATGGCTGCTATTCATCTACCTGATTAAAAATGAATATTTGAACTCTTTTCGAATTGCTTTGGAAAAACGTTCTATTGATCTGAGTGATCAGACCTTAAATATAAACGACGCAACACTGTTTAATACACTGACAAAAATTTTAAAAGGAAAAAACGAAAAACAGATTTTATATGGTTTACAACTTTTGGAAAATGTTAAAAACGATGATTTTATCCCCTATTTTAAAGACCTGTTAAAACATCATTCTAAATCTGTCCGGCTTGAAACGTTAAAAATATTAGATACTTATGATGCTGAAAATTTTTCGTCAACCGCACGGGAAATGATACACAATCATCCATTTGAAATCAAAATAGCAGCATTTACTTATATGATACACCACTGGGAAAACGGACAAGAGTTTACACTTGAATCCGTCAAGAATGAAGATTATGAAATCCAGAGTGCCGCCATAATTGCCATTGCAAGCTTTATTAATGAAAGCACTGATGCAGGCAAAACAATAAATTTTATAGAGCTGTTTGATCAGTTTCTTATGTATTGTAAAGAAGAAGAACATACCGAGCAGGAAATAATATTTCTCAAAAAAACAATTTCCAGAATTATTGGTCTGGCACAGGTGGCCAAGTTATACCCATTTCTGGAAAATTTACTGCATGATAAAAATATTAACATTGTCCAACAGGCAATCATTAATGCGGGCAATACTAAAGATGAACGTTTTATCCCGTTTTTTATCGAACATTTGGGAACCAGTAATTTTAGACGCCATGCCCGTAAAGCGCTTGTGCAGAACGGTGAAATTGCATTACCGGCCCTGGATAAAGTATTGAGTGACCAGAAATATAATAGAAAAGTTTTACTGGCAATTCCCCGCGTTTTATCACAAATAAACCTGCAGGAATCCGTTGACCTGCTTTTTAAGCACATTGAACAAAAAGATCTGTTGTTAAGAACGAACATTATAAAGGCATTAACCCGTCTCCGGGCACATTTTGAAAGCTTGATATTCCGACCGGAAAAAGTAGATAACTTTATTGTTCAGGAAATAGAAAGCTATATCACTCTTTATACCATAAAAAATATATTTGATGATTCCATAAAAAATGACACTAAAAACAAAGATAAATTAACAATTGCCCATTCTTTGCTTTGTAAAGCAATAAAAGAAAAATTACACCAAAATCTGGATAGATTGTTTTTACTATTAAGTCTGAAATATCCGCCTGGCGATATAGCAAATGCGCAAAAAGCATTACAAAGTCCCAATACAAATGTCTCGGCAAACGCAATTGAATTTTTAGACAATTTACTGGACAATAAACTCAAAAAACTTTTATTTCCAATTATAGACCAGGAATCACCAAAGTTACTGTTTGAACAAACGCAAAAACATTTTAAAATAAACTTGAAAACCGAAAAGGAAGCCATTCGGTACATACTTTTGGGTGATGACAGATGGCTCAAAGTGTGTATTTTATATGTACTGGCCGTACGCAATAGTAATGAACCGGAATGGATGCTGAAACATTTTATAGCAGATTCGGACAAGTCCATACAAGAGACGGCCCGGTTGGCATTAAAACAGTATAAAAATCAATAAAATATCAAGATCAGGTTTCTAAAATGCTTACAATTATAGAAAAAGTGTTATTTTTGCAAGATGTAGATATTTTTGAACATACATCAACAGAAGACTTGTCGCATATTGCAGCCATAACCGAAGAATTAACATTCTCCGCAGAACATACAATATTTAAAGAGGGTGACCCGGCAGATTCCATGTATTTGATCACAGACGGCCAGATAAAAATAACCAGGCAAGGTCAAACCGTCATGCTTGCCTCAACAAAAGATGTTTTTGGAACATGGGCGCTGTTTGATGATGAACCACGATTGGTGACAGCCGAAACCGTTCAGGAATCCCACCTGTTAAGAATAGATCGTGATGATTTTTATGATCTGTTGTCAGATCATATCAATATAACCCAGGGCGTTCTAAAAATGCTTTCCAAACGTTTAAGACGTTTGGTCAGCTAACAATAATACTCAAAAACCATTAAATCTTTTCATTAGCCTAAAGAAATCAACTTTCAAAAATAAAAGACCGGTGTTTGTCGCCTGAACTTTGTTTAAAACCATGAAATTCATGATACCAATAAAGAACAAGCTCCAGCTCATTCAAGTATAATGGTTTGCGCAAATAAGAAACAATGCCGTAGCTTAACGCTTCCTCAATATTAAAAGGAGGCTTTTTGTCTATTAAAACCAATAATCTCAAAAATGAATATTCCTGAGTGACTCTTTTCAGCAAAGCAAAATGGCCTTTATTCAGATCAAGAATATCAACGATCATTATATCACCCGGCTCAGGATTATGCAAATAAAGTTCCTGCGACGCGTTTAAAACCTGAAGAGAATATCCTAATTGATGTAGAAATGAGAAAATCGTTTTAAAGACAATGGTTTCGTCATTAATAAGAAATATTCGCATTTAAAATCATCCTTATTGTTTGATGGATAATTTAATAAACGCAAATGACGTACCATAATAAACACAATTAAAAGAACTTAAAAAACAACTAGTTGAATTAATAACAAAATATTACTAAATATCAATATTAGTAATATTTACCAAAAATTATTACTAAAACTTTTATTTAATATTATACTTTTTGATTTTATAACACAACGTTGAATAGGGTATATGTAATTTTTTTGCTGTCTCACGCCTGTTCCATTTATTAGTCTGTAATGCGCTTTTTATTATATTTTCCTCTGCTTCCGGTGAGACGCGAATATCAGTTACCGGCGTACTGGTTTTCGGAACTAAATTATTCACAATATTTAAATGTTCTTTTTGAATTTCCCCTGAACGACATAAAATAGCCGCCCTTTCAACAATATTACGTAACTCACGAACATTTCCCGGATAATCGTAACTTGATAACGTCTCCTGAGCACCGCTGGAAAAGCCACTAAAGGAAAGACCGCGTACGTTAGCATAGTTGTTTAAAAAATGGTATGCAAGTGGTAAAATATCATCTTTACGCTCTCTAAGCGGTAAAATGGTTATCATATAAACATTTAACCGGTAATAAAGATCTTGTCGGAATTTACCCTGCTGTACAAATTCTTCAAGCGGCGCATTGGTGGCGGCAATAATTCGAATATCAACCTGAATTTCCTTAGAGCCGCCCACTCTTCTTAAAGTTCGGGTTTCAAGGACCCGTAACAGGCTCGCCTGCGCCGAAGCAGATAAATCGGCTACTTCATCGAGGAATAATGTGCCTCCGTTTGCCATTTCAAAATATCCGGGTTTGTCCTGTGTTGCACCGGTAAATGATCCCTTTACATGACCAAATAATTCGCTTTCAACAAGGTTATCCGGCAAAGTTGGACAACTGACAGCGACAAACGGCTTTTTATCCTTTGTCGCCTGGTAATGGATTTCGCGTGCAACCATTTCTTTACCGACACCGGTATCCCCTATTACTAAAATCGAATCACATTTTCCTTCAACAACCGTTTTCACTTGTTCTCTTAGCTGCATAATAGCCAGACTTTCCCCAACAAGATACTGATTCCCGTAACGTTGATGCTCAATTTTTTGCAAACCGCTGATTGTATCCTGTAGCTGTTGACGATCAGATGTTAACTTGACAAGACGCAATGTTTTTTCCAAAACAGCATCCAGTTCTAATAATTTTACCGGTTTGGTTAAAAAATCAGCGGCCCCTAACCGTAATGCAGCAATGGCCACTTCCAGCGTCCTGTGTGCGGTAATGATAACAAACAGTAATTCCGGCTTTATTTCACGACTTTTTTCGAGCAATGCCAATCCATCAATTTTTGGCATTCGGACGTCAGTAATACCAAGATCGAATGATTCCTTTTTTATTTTTTCAAGCGCTTCCTCACCATCCTTTGCTTCGACAACCTCATGCCCGGCATGACGCAAATATTTCCCCAGCGTGTCCCTTATAATTTTTTCATCATCAACGAGCAAAATTTTTAAATTTTGTGCTTCCCTCATAATTCCTCCCTGGCATTATACAGTGGCAGTGAAATTGCTATTGTGCTCCCTTTACCGCTTTCGGACTGGATGGTGATTTGTCCTTCAAATTGTTCTATAATTGATTTGGAAATAGCTAATCCAAGACCTGTCCCCTTGTCCGGCTCTTTTGTCGTAAAAAACGGATCGAAAATTTTGGTTATAATGTCAGTTGGTATTCCTGTTCCATTATCCTTAATTGTTAATAATACAGATTCTTTATCCTCATTTATACTAGTTTTTATTCCGATATGTCCTTCCACACTTGATGAATATTTAATCTGCTCTTCTACAGCATCACGGGCGTTGGTAAGTATATTGATAATGACCTCTTCCAAAGAATAGGGATTTACAAAAATGGGTAAAGACTCTTTACACAGATTAACTTCCAAATTAATGCTTCTGGAGTGAAGTTGGGCGCGTAACATTTTCAAGGCGGAAAGCACAACATCATTTGTTTCTACAAGCTGTTTGTCCTGCTTTCCGGCTTCACGTGAAAAAACCCGGATGTGTTCAATGATATGGTTCATTCGGTCTGCCTGGTTCAGGATTTCCTGCAAGTTTTCCCGATAGTCATCATCGGAAAAGGTCCACCCTTTATCATGGCCTATTAACAAATGTTCAGCCTGCCCCCGAACACCGGCAAGCGGTTGATATAGTTCATGAGCAATACCCGCAGCCATTTCACCTAACGATCTTAATCTGTCGGAATGCATACTGAGAACACGCTGCTCCTTGAGTTTTTGTTCGGCCTCATCCCGCGCTGCCTCAGCCTTTTTGTTTTTGGTAATGTTTTGAACGATCACAAGGCCGAAAATACGTTTATCATCAGGTGTTTGTATAATTGTAGTTGAAACATTTCCCCATACCGTGTTTTTGTTTAGGTCCAAAAACCGGTTTTGAATATGATAATATGAAATGACTTTGTTAAATACTTTATCAAGTAATTTTTTGGTGATAATATTGTCTTCCGGATGAATTAATTGTTCCAGAGGTATTCCCTTTAATTCACTTTCCTCAAAACCGAGCATTTTGCAAAATTCTTTATTAACATCATATATTCTATATTCCGTATCGATTAAAACCATGCCAATTGGACTGTATTGAAAAATACGCCGGAATCGTTCTTCACTGGTCTTTAAGGCAAACTCTGCATGCTTCCAGTCGGAAATGTCCAAAATAGAAACCAAAACTTTAGTCAACGATTCCTCACACCCGGAAGCAGCAACCCATTTTAGGCGAACATATTTCTTTTCTCCATGTACAGTCTGTCGCACCGTATCCATTTCAAACTGAGATTTGTTTTCCAGTATGGATTGAAAGATTTCATTTAGCTCAACATCCGACTCTTTACCATAAATTATTTGTAACTTTTCTCTCAACTCTTTAATATTTTTTGCGTCAAATAATTTCAGCGTCCGGTAATTTACATCCAAAATGTGAATTTTATTGATGAGTTGTTGTAAAATTTGAGGATCTTTTTGGGCATATTTACACAAATCAGTAACACCATCTTTATTTAAATCAAGGACCATTTTTTTAAATCCGGACAAATCTTCTTCCCATAATGAAACAGGTGATTCCTGAAACAGTTGCCGATAACGTTCTTCCCGCTCCCGCAATGCCTCCTCTGTCTCATGCTGTTCCGTAATATCCTGCATGACACCAATCATGCGGGAAATATTTCCTTCCGAATCAATTAAATAAGTGGCTGTTCCATATAACATGCGAACAGAACCATTCGAATTAATTATTCTGTATTTTCTGGGAAAATTGATTTGTTTATTACGTTGTATGGCACGGCAATCTGTTTTAAAACGCAGTCTGTCTTCAGGATGAATGGCCTTAAAAAGCAGATATGGAGCTTGATTTTTCTGTTCTTTTTCATGCCCGACAAGCTGATAAAAACCATCAGACCAACGAACAGTCCTGTTTTCCAGGTTCCATTCAAAACTGCCCGAGTTTGATATTTCTTCAGCCTGGTTTAACAATCTTTGATTGACCAGCAGTTCCCGTTCAATCTGTTTTCGACGCGTAATATCACGTATGACCACCTGAATGGTTTCGCGATTCACCTTGACAACACGGGCATTTAAATCGACATCAATCAAATCTCCGTTGCTGCGTTGAAATCTCGATTCGAGAGCTACAGATCCATTATTTATAACTTTGTGTAACAGGGATTCAAAATCAAAATTATCAGAATCAGCAGATAAGGCAAAAAGTTTCATGCTAAAAAGCTGGTCTTTTTTATAATCCAGCATTTCTATGGCCCGTTGATTGGCGTCATATAAATTACCGGTATAATCCATTAGAAAAATGGCATCATTGGAATGTTCGAAAAGAGCCCTATAATAAGCTTCACGTTCTTTTAATTTACTTTCCGCCCGATTTTTATAAACTGCAATTTCAATAATGGCCTGTAGTTCCCGTCGGTTGAACGGTTTTAAAATGTAACCAAAAGGTTCGGTTATTTTGGCCCTTTTTAGTGTTTCATCATCAGAGTAAGCCGTGAGGTAAACAACAGGAATATTATATTTTTGATAAATTTCAGCAGCAGCTTCAATACCGTCAATTTCACCTTTGAGGCGGATGTCCATTAAAACAAGGTCCGGAGATTTTGATTTTGCCTTTTTAATAGCACGCTCGCCATTATCGGCAACATCAATTATTTCATATCCGAGAGATTCAAGTATTAGCGATATTTCCTGTGCGATAATTTTTTCATCTTCAACTATTAAAATTTTCAGGATTGACATAAATTGTCCTTTATAAATAGCTCAAGAATGATTTTTAATTAACTATTCTTACCAATATCCGCCACATGCTTTCCGCACCTTCTAAATAACTATAAATATTATTAATACCCAAGTATTTATAGTTAATCAAAATTTTGACTAAAATCAAGTGAAAAGTAAAATTTTTACATTTTTTTTTAAATTTTACAGGCACTTTTAATAAAATAATTGTAAAAATTTGAATAAAACCTGTCATATATGACAAACATATCAAATGAAATATGACAACATGACAGAAAAAACCAATTTGACAGAAAAAGATGTCATACCTGTCATATCAGTTACTTTTTCATCACTCAAACAAAAACAAATTTAAAGTCAATAAAAACAATAAAAAACAAACTGATAAATTCGTTTAAAAATTTTTGGCACGCAACTTGTTAATGATAGTAGTGAAAACAGAAAAACAAAGATTCATTAATATAAGGAGATATATCATGTGGTTAGTACGAAGAAATAACAACGTTATGGATTTCCCAAGAACTTTTGATCGCTTTTTAAATGATTTTAACAACTGGAATTCCAACAATCTTTACAATATTGAAGAAGATTCTGTTGCATGGTCACCGCGTGTTGACGTTAAAGAAACAAAAAATGATTACATCGTTACCGCTGACTTGCCCGGATTGAAAAAAGAAGATATAAAGATATCTGTTAACGATAATGTTCTCACGATAAAAGGTGAGCGTAAAGTCGAAAAAACTGAAGATGAAAAAGATTACTATTATCACGAAAGACTTTATGGTAATTTCAGCCGTTCCTTTACACTTCCCAATGAAGTGAAAGCCGAAGAGATTCAGGCAAATTATAAAGACGGCGTTCTTGACATTAAACTGCCAAAAACAGAAAAAGTAAAACCCCGGGAAATCGAAATCAAATAACTGAAAGGCCCTCATTTTGAGGGCTTTTTTTTTATACTTGATTATTATAAAAAAATTTCGCAGATTGTTTCCATAATTCACTTTCTAAAATGAAGGGGTTTAGACCCTAACGTTGAGGAGATAAAATGTCAGATGTAAAAAATATCCCACCAAACAGACGCATCGGAGTTATTGCTATTATTGTGCAAAATCGAGATACGTCACCCGCTTTAAATCAAATCCTTCATGAATATTCCGATATTATAATTGGCAGACTGGGACTTCCCTATAAGGAACGTTCTTTATCCATTATCTCTCTCATTGTTGACGGAAACACGGACCAGGTCGGCGCTATGACAGGCCGAATCGGTCAATTGCCGGATGTTACGGTAAAATCCGCATTTGCAAAAATGTAACGTGTTTTCTCTGAACCCTCAAAAATCAGGCAAACACATGAGAGAGGAACGCCATGCTGGAAACAACGACGGAACCTGCCGTAATAATTGACGAACAAAAAATTCATCAAACAATTCAATCTAATCAACATCCAGGCATCATTCAGGTCCGTAAAACACTGGCAAAAGCCAGAGAGATGCAGGGACTGGATGAAAAAGACATTGCCGTTCTAATGGCTGAAACGTCCAAAGAATTGCTGGAAGAGCTCTATAATACGGCAAAATTTGTTAAAGAAACAATTTACGGGAAACGGCTTGTCCTTTTTGCCCCGTTATATATTTCAAATCTTTGTCATAACGAATGTACTTATTGTGCCTTTCGGGCAAAAAATAAAAACATTAACCGGTGCTATTTAGATCAGGATCAAATTTCTAAGGAAATACGTACACTGGTCCAACAGGGACATAAAAGGGTGTTGCTGGTGGCAGGTGAAGCTTTTCCCCCGCGTCAAAATTTCGAATATTATCTCAATTCCATTGACACAATTTATAAAACCAAAGTAAATAACGGTGAAATTCGCCGGGTAAATGTAAACATAGCCCCATTATCTGTTACAGAATTTCGACTGTTAAAACAAAAAGGGATCGGCACATATCAACTGTTTCAGGAGACATATCACCGGGAAACCTATGCCCGGGTCCATCTTGCCGGTCAAAAATCAAACTATGAATGGCGCATAAATGCTATGGACAGGGCCATGCAGGCAGGCATTGATGATGTGGGTATCGGCGTTCTGTTTGGGCTTTATAACTGGAAATTTGAAATTCTGGCTATGATACAGCACATCCGCCATTTGGAGAACAAATTCGGTGTTGGTCCTCATACCATAAGCGTCCCCAGAATAGAACCGGCAAGCGGTTCGGATACAGCAGCAAATCCCCCTTATGCCGTATCAGACCAGGATTTTAAAAAAATTGTAGCGATTCTCCGGCTGGCCGTACCTTATACCGGTATTATCATGTCAACGCGTGAAACACCGCAAATGCGGCGGGAAACACTGGAATTAGGCGTTTCGCAAATTTCAGCAGGCAGCCGCACAAATCCCGGGGGATATAATGAAGATGCGGAAGATGACAGCCAGTTTTCTCTGGGTGATCACAGACCGCTTGATGAAGTAATTAACGATATTACTCAACTCGGATTTATTCCGTCATTTTGTACCGGTTGTTACCGGTTGGGCAGGACCGGCCAGGATTTCATGGATCTGGCAAAACCCGGAGAAATAAAAAACCATTGTGATCCCAATGCTCTTTCTACTTTTACGGAATACCTTTTAGATTATGCATCTGACAGCACGAGATCTGTCGGTGAAAAGCTAATCAACACCATTTTAAACAACATGGGTGCTACAGCAAAAATTCGCAGTGAAAAACTGGTAAACCTGGTAAAATCAGGAAAACGCGACGTTTATTGTTGATAAAAATAGAGCTTGATTTTTTTAACAGTTATTAAAAAAATCGTTGGCCCTGTTAAAAGCTGTAAAAATTCAAAAAAACTAGAATCTTTACATACAAAAAAGGAGCCAGGTTTGGAACGAACACCAAAAAGTATGAGATGCCATATAGGCCTGTTTGGCCGACGAAATGTCGGAAAATCAAGTTTACTCAATGCGCTGACACGTCAAAATGTATCGATTGTTTCACAACATGCCGGAACAACAACAGACCCGGTTGAAAAGCCCATGGAACTGCTACCCCTTGGCCCGATTCTTTTTATCGATACGGCCGGTATAGACGATAGCGGAGCATTAGGTGAAATGAGAATTGCCAAAACCCGCCAGGCCATTGAACGAACAGACATTGCTGTTCTGGTAACAGAGTCGCACTTATTCGGTGAATTTGAAAACAAACTTTTGGAAAATTTTAAAAAATACAATATACCTGTTATTATTGTTTTTAACAAAACAGATAAAAACCCGTCATATAAACTTGTTTTAAAAGAACTGAAAATAAATCACAAAATTGTAGAAACCAGTACAATATTAAAAACCGGCTTGGATGAACTTCGAAAGGCCATTTTCGAAGCAGCCCCGGATGATATTATAAACAATCCACCGTTGATCAGTGATCTCGTTTCACCCGGAGATACCGTCATTCTTGTGGTGCCTATTGACAAAGAAGCACCCAAAGGACGAATCATTCTGCCGCAAGTGAGGACCATTCGTGATCTTTTAGACCATAACGCACTTTCAGTGGTCGTTAAAGAAAACGAACTCAAAAAAGCCATCAACATGTTAAAAGTAACACCTCGTCTGGTTGTTACGGACTCTCAAGCGTTTCAAAAAGTTGCTCAAGACACACCTGAACATATTCTCATGACATCCTTTTCAACACTTTTTGCGCGTCATCAGGGAGATTTGCAGGAAATGGTAAAAGGCGCGGTTAAGATAGAAAATTTGCAGCCGGGCGACAGGGTCCTTATCGCGGAATCTTGCACACATCACCCGATCGGCGATGATATCGGCCGGGTAAAAATTCCAAACTGGCTGACGCAATATACAGGCGGAAAATTAAATTTCGACGTTTACCAGGGGCGCGATTTCCCCCAAAACCTTTCCGACTATAACCTGGTTATCCACTGCGGAGCCTGTATGTTTAACCGAAAATTAGTATTAACCAGAATTCATCAATGCCGGGAAGCAGGTGTGCCGATTACAAATTATGGCCTGGCTATCGCTTATTCACTGGGAATATTTGAGCGCGCGTTACGACCGTTTCCGGGTGCCCTGAAAATATTCGAAAATGAAAAGATGGAAGTTATATGAAAAACGATGAAATTCTGTACTGGTTACAAAACAATGATGAACATGAATTACAAAAGCTCTGGAAATCAGCAGATGACATCCGAAGCCTTTATGTCGGCAGTCAGGTCCATCTGCGAGGGTTAATAGAGTTTTCCAACCATTGCCGCCGAAAATGTGCCTATTGCGGTATAAACACAAACAATAATAATATTTCCCGTTACCGCATGTCGGAGCAGGAAATTCTCAACTGTGCCGGGGACGCAGTTGATTATGGCTATGGTACAGTCGTTCTGCAATCCGGCGAAGATATAGGTGTTAAAACGGAATGGCTTGCAAAAATCATCCAAAAAATAAAATCAAAAACACCCCTGGCCGTAACGCTCAGTGTTGGTGAACGGTCGTTTAAAGACCTTGAAACATGGAAAAAGTCCGGTGCAGATCGTTATTTGTTACGCTTTGAAACGTCGGACCCGGTACTTTACCAACGCATTCATCCTTCTCTGCCGGGCCAAAAGTCCAATCGTTTTATACTGCTCGAGCAGCTTAAAAAACTGGATTATGAAGTGGGCAGCGGTGTAATGATCGGCATTCCCGGCCAAACCTATGAAACACTTGCCAAAGATTTATCTCTTTTTAAATATTTAAATCTGGATATGATCGGTGTCGGACCCTATATTCCACATCCGGACACCAAACTTGTGAAGCAGCCTCAATTTATCAACAAAAAAGAACAGGTCCCCAATACCGAATTAATGACCTATAAGGTTGTTGCACTGACGCGCATTTTGTGTCCGGAAGCAAACATTCCAAGTACAACCGCTTTAGCGACCTTGAATATCAAACAGGGACGTGAATTAGGACTTGAACGAGGGGCCAATGTGGTAATGCCGAACATAACCCCGCCTCAATACCGTAAACTGTATGAAATATATCCGGCAAAAGCCTGTTTGCAGGAAACCACCGAACAATGTCATACCTGCATGAAAAACCGCATTTTATATTTGGGCAGGGAAACAGGAACCGGTCCCGGCAATCGAAAACACCAAGTCTTATAATTATTTTTACACAAAAAGATATTGAAATTTGTGGTCATTTTCTCTATGTTAAGCACGTTTTATAACAAACATTGAGGAACCAGACTATGAGCTTGAAAAAATGCTGTAATATTTTAACTTTTTTATTCATCGCAACATTATTTATCACCTGTTTTAAAGAGAAACCAGCCGACATGAAATCCATGAAAACAACTAAAAACACCCCGGTTTTAAACGGCATCGATTCATTAAAAATCGTTGCGGACCAAAAGGTCCGTCAATATATATGGCCGAAAAAAGTGATCTGGACTTCAGAAAACACCAACAAGGCTAAACTGGAAAACCCGGACTATCTTATCAACACAACAGAGCAGCAGGTTACACTGGAACAGGTTAACTGTTGTATTTTAACAAATAATGGTTCTTCCCCAGGCATATTGCTGGATTTTGGTAAAGAGTTACAGGGCGGTATACAACTCCTTGTTGGAAGAATGAAAAAACAAACACCGGCAACATTCCGGATTCGGTTTGGTGAGTCTGCCAGTGAAGCCATGAGTGACATCGGACAGGAGAAAAATGCAACAAACGACCACGCTGTCCGAGACATGACAGTCCAGGCACCGTGGATGGGAACTGTGGAAATCGGTAATACCGGTTTTCGTTTTGTTAGAATCGATCTGCTGGACAAAAACCGCTCTGTTCCATTAATTGGTGTTCGCGCCATTTTTTCTTACAGAGATATTGAATACAAAGGTTCTTTTCAATGTAATGACGAACGGCTCAATAAAATCTGGGAAACCGGCGCCTATACGGTCCATCTTTGTATGCAGGACTATTTATGGGACGGCATTAAACGGGACCGTCTGGTTTGGATCGGCGATATGCACCCGGAGACCATGACGATTTTGTCTGTGTTTGGCGCTCATAATATCGTGCCCAAAAGTCTTGATTTGGTCAAACATAAAACACCTCTACCCAAATGGATGAATGGGATCAGTTCTTATTCCATGTGGTGGCTGTTGATCCATCATGACTGGTATATGTACAGCGGCGACATTACCTATTTAAAAGAAAACAGAGAATATATTTCAAATCTGTTAACACATCTAACCACATTTATCGATGAGAACGGTAAAGAAAAACTGAACGGGTTCCGTTTTCTGGATTGGCCAACCCGGGCAGAACCGGCTGCTGTTCATGCCGGTTTGCAGGCATTAATGACAATGACATTTAAAGCCGGGGCCACGATAGCCTCTGTTTTAGACCAATCCGAACTTGAAGTGAAATGTGAAAATGCTGTTAAAAAACTTGAACAATACACACCGGTCCCCGGCAACAGCAAACAGGCGGCAGCTTTACTGGCCCTTTCGGGAATTGATGATGCACAATCCTTAAATCAACAGGTGATGTCACAAAACGGCGTTAAAGGACTATCTACTTTTTACGGCTATTATGTTCTTCAGGCGCGGGCGCTTGCAGGAGATTACCAGGGATGTCTGGATGACATTCGCACCTATTGGGGAGGTATGCTGGATATGGGTGCAACAACGTTTTGGGAAGACTTTGATCTGGATTGGACTAAAAATGCATTACCACTGGATGAGCTTCCGAAAGCCGGTAAAAATGATATACACGGTGATTTTGGAAATTATTGTTATAAAGGTTTTCGGCACAGCTTGTGTCATGGCTGGGCTTCCGGTCCGACTGCCTGGCTTTCACAGCATGTATTAGGCGTTAAGCCGGTGGAACCCGGTTTTAAAGCCGTTAAAATAGAACCGCATCTGGGCGATCTGGAATGGGCAGAAGGCAGCTTTCCCACACCTTTTGGTGAAATACATGTTCGTCATACTAAAAAGGCGGATGGTTCTGTAAAATCAGAAATAGAAACACCAAAAGGGGTTCGAATCGTAAAATAGTAAATCAACTGAAATTATAAAAAAAGCCGACCAATTAAACATACAGGTCGGCTTTTTTTTTAAGGGTTATAACATTACATTTATTCCGATTTTGGCACGCCCCATTTTTCAAACAAAACAGGCAGCACAATCAAATTTAACAATGTAGCGGTTATTAAGCCGCCCAATATCACAACAGACAATGGCGCCTGAATTTCATTTCCGGGCTTGTTCCCTGCAAATGCCAACGGCGTTAAGGCCAAACCGGTCGTCAGGGCTGTCATTAAAATCGGGCTCAACCGCTCCAGGGAACCTTGAACAACTGCCTCCCTGACGGTTTTCCCCTGTTGCAATAATTGATTATAATAGGATATCATAATAATACCGTTTCTGACAGCAATACCAAAAAGTGTAATAAAGCCGACCAGCGAAGCAATACTCAAAATACCATCCGTAACAAGAATCGCGGCAACACCGCCAATCAGGGCCAACGGCAGATTGACCAAAATTAAAACCGTTTGCCGAATATTTTTAAATTCCAAATACAAGGCAAGAAAAATAAGTAAAAATGACAGGATGCTTAAAATACTAATCATACGAGTGGCTTTTCGTTCACTTTCAAATTGACCGCCCAGTTCAACAAAATAACCTGTCGGCAAATCCAAATTATTTGCCAAAACGACTTGAATATCTCCTATGACGGAACCAATATCACGACCGGCGACATTGGCTTGCACGACCATCTTTCGTTGCACATTTTCCCGGCTGACATAATTGGGCCCCTTGTCAACACGAATATCCGTCACCATATCCAATGGAATTCGCGTACCGGTTGGTGTATCAACAAGACTGTTTCGAATAGCATCCAGATTATTTCGAAATCTTTCGTCATAACGAACAACCAAATCATACTGATTTTGTCCTTCAAAAACCTGTGAAACAGGAATACCTAAAAATGCCGCATCAATCATTTCATCGATATCAGCCATTGTAAGGCCATAAAGCGCCATTTTTTGTCTGTCTGCACGAATACGTACCTGAGGAATATCCACTTGTTGATCAACATTTAAATCCGCCAAATCATCAATTTTAGACAACAGTTGCTTCGTATTGGCGGCAATTTGACGGAGTTTTGGTAATTCCTCGCCAAATATCTTGACGGCGATATTTGCCCGGCTTCCGGACAACATGTGATCAATTCTATGACTGATTGGCTGACCGATGATAAAAATCGTTCCCGGTAATAAAGCCAGTTTTTCACGGACTTGCTCCAATAGTTCTTTTTTAGTAATTTTATCAAAATCTATATCAACCTCAACTTCATGAGCATGAGACCCAAGAGAATGTTCATCCATCTCTGTTCGTCCGGTCCTGCGGCTGACGGATTTAACCGCTGGAATGTCCTGTAATAACTTTTCAGCCATCATTCCAATTTTTCCTGATTCTTCAAGCGACGTTCCGGGGACCGTGGCAATGCTTATATTCAATGTGCCTTCATTAAATTCCGGCAAAAATGATCGGCCGACAAATGAAAACAGTAAAATGGATATTGCCATTAAAAGTAAAGACAAACCGATTACTTTATTCTTATGAGACGTTACAAATTCCAAAACAGGTTTATAAAGATTTTTCAAAAAACGAACTACAAAATTGTCCTGCTCCTTTTTAGAACCGATATTTTTCAACAAATAATAACTTAACGCCGGTGTTAATGTAACAGCAACGATCAGTGATGCAAAAATTGAGATAACATAGGCAATGCCTAATGGTTTTAACATTCGACCTTCAATACCACTGAGAAAAAATAACGGTAAAAATACGATAATAACAATAAACGTGGCAATGGAAATCGGCGCCCGCACTTCAGATGAAGCAGCATAAATCACATTCATATACATTTCTTTATTTGTGATTTTTTTGGAATTCATTTTCAACCGGCGATAAACATTCTCCACATAAATAATTGCATCATCAACCAGCACACCAATGGCAATCGCCATCCCTCCCAGGGTCATTGTATTAATTGATAATTTGAACAACTGTAAAATTATAATGGAAAAAACAAGAGACAATGGTATGGCAAGAACTGAAATTATCGTGGTTCGTACATTTCCTAAAAACAAAAGCAAAACAATAACTACCAGCAACGCGCCATCACGCAAAGCATGAATAACATTATCAACAGCCCGTTCGATAAAATTAGCCTGTTTAAAAAGGTCGGTATGCATTTCCACACCAGGCGGCAGTGTTTTTTGTATATCTTGCAACACATTTTCCAGACGCCGGGTCAGTTCCAACGTGTTTGCATCAGGCTGTTTGCTGATAACGATCAAAACTCCGGGTTGATTATTAATTGACGCCGCGCCAATTTTTGTAGCCGGACCGATTTTTATAGTTGCCACATCTCTTAAAAGAATAGGCACTTTTTTGGTTGTAACAACAGTTTTCTCCAGCTCTTCCAGCGAACGAATCCGGCCCAGTCCCCGAATCAGGTATTCCTGACCGGAATGAACAAAAAATCCGCCGGCCGCGTTAATATTTGCTCCAAGGGCCGCTAAATGGACCTGGTGCAGGGTAATGTCATATTTTCTCAAAAGGTTCGGGTTCACCAGGATTTGATACTGTTTTACTTCCCCGCCATAATCTTTCACCTGAGCAACCCCGGGCACGGCCAAAAGTCTACGCCTGATATTATAATCTGCTATGGACCGCAACTCCATCTGAGAAAGCGTATCGCTGGTAAGGCCGATTGTCATAATTTCGCCCATAATAGAAGTAATAGGGGCCAGTGCAGGCTGATCAACACCTTCCGGAAAACTTTCCTGAATGGATTGAATTTTTTCATTAACAATTTGACGCGCCCGAAAAATATCTGTCCCCCAATCAAATTCCACATTGACCGTTGAAAATCCCTGAATGGAGGTTGAACGCACCCGCCGCACACCGGAAGCGCCATTCACGGCCGTTTCAATAGGAAAAGTCACCAGCATTTCAACCTCTTCCGGAGCCATGCCGTGAGCTTCTGTCATTATAGTGACCGTCGGCGCCGTTAAATCGGGAAAGACATCAACAGGAAGTTTGGTGGAAACAAAAATACCAGAGATTAACAAACCAACAGCAGCGACAACAATAACAAGCCTGTTTTTTAAACTGGCCTGCATTAAATAATCCAACATAATATCCTCATAGCTATATGTCCTGGCTCAGCAATCAAAAAACGAATTAAAAGGGATAAACTAATGAACATGTGCATGACCAATATTTGTTTTCAAGGATGCTAATTTAACCTGATAGGCGCCCTTGGTCACAACACGCTCACCGCTGTCAATTCCGCTTTCAATGGCAACCCACCCGTTAAAATGCACACCTGGTTTGACAACCCGTTTTTCAAAAACTTCACCGGAATGCTGAACAAAAACAACCTTTTGAAAATCTTCATCCAAAACAGCATCTTGAGGAACACAAAAAGATTCCTTTAAATCAGAAGTATATAACTCTGTCTGAATAATTTGTCCTATTTTCAAGATTCTGTTTTTATTTACGATTTCAAATAATACGGGAATGGTTTGACTCTCAGGATCAACCAAATCACTTTTGTTTAACAATACCAAATCATCTTTTCCAAGATGAACAGACTCACTCAAACCCTGTACATAAAACGTTGCACCATCGGGTTTACCGAGTTTATAATAATCTTTTTCATAAATGTCTGCCCGAAGCCATACAACTGAAGGATCGACAATAGTTGCCAATATGTCACCTGCTTTTACGGTTTGCCCCGGTGTAACATTAATATTCGAGACAATTCCATCAACAGGTGAACTGATTTGAAAATGTGAACAATTTTCAAATTCCTGATTACTTTCAGCCGGGATATTATTTTTTAACGCCTCGAATCCGGATTTTTCAATTAAAAAATTCCGGCGAATGTCTTCAAATTCGCGTTGTGAAATTGCCTGTTTTTCCAGCAATGCCTGAGCCCGCTCAAAATTTTTCGCAGCGGTTTCATAGGACAATTGTCGCTCAGTCCACGTATCTGTTCTGCCGACATAGGGACATACCGTAGCAACAACATCACCTTTTTTCACATGCATTCCGGGAATAGCCATATTTTCATTATGATTAATATTTAAAAATCCATCAACCGGCGCTATTATCTGTGCATAACCATGTTGGCAAGGGATAACCTCTGAAATTGCCGTTATGGATGATTTAACAGTCATCATTTGTCCCAAACCGGTTTTAAAGTCAGTCTTCCATTGCTGTTCCTTTAAAAACACAATCTCTTCACCGGAAAAATGCTCATTTTCATGTTCACCATGATCCTGATCATTTTTCATATCGAGTCGTTCGGTTTCAGCATGATCATGTTCGTGCTCCTCATCTGAATGCTCATCAACTCCGCTCCCACTCACTTTAATATGTCCCAATTCAAAGGTATCATTTTTCTGCCCATCCGAATAAAAAAGTATAGTATGGTATTCGTCAGGTTCCGTCAATAATACATCCACCTTGAAAATACCGGAACGCAGTAATTCGTGTGATTCGATTTTTTGGACATTTCCTTGATCAGGTTGAAAATGCAGTTCAATCCGTCCCGACGTTACCGGAGTCCAATCCGATATATTTGTAACATGAATTATGAATTCATCGTTTTGGTTGGCCGATAACGGTTGAAATTCCATAAAAATTTCATGGTTATCCGACCATTTTGTAATTTTAATTGTGTGATCATCATGGGCATGTTCGTCCGTATGATTTTGTTTTTCCGCTACTCTCCCACAGCTCAATATAATGATGAGAAAAAAATTAAGTATATTTAAAAATTTCATTTAAACCTCCTATAACCGCACAAAATCTCTAGCCAACAGGGCTTCCAATTGAAAAACAGACTGGTAATATTCGACAAGGTTTTCATAATATTGGTCCAAATTTTCAGAATAAACCTGAATGCCGTCCATCACATCACCAATATCCGACCAGCCTTCCTGAAATGAAAAATACAAATCATCAACACTCTTTTTATTCTGAATGGATGGTGAAAATTTTTCAAAATATGCTCCCAAAACCTGCACACGTTCCATATTCAACAAAACTCCGGAGAACAACTCTTGCCGGTATTTTTGGGCTTTAACAAGTGACATATCATATTCGGCTTTTTGTTTCTGAATTTGAGCACGATTGTTATTTAAAACGGGTAATGGAAATGATAATCCCACCACAAATCCATCTAAATCGGAATTTACTTTTTTATATCCACCCGACACGGAAAGCTCCGGCAAGATCCAGTTTTTTTCCATGTTTAATCTCTTTTCAGCAGCTTGATTGAAATGTTTTAAGGACATCATGGAAGGATGCAATTTAATTAACTCTGAAACTTGTTTTTCAGACGGCAGCGTAACAGCCTGATAGACTATTTTATCCGTCAAGGCAATTTCATCACCAGGGTGCAGTCCTAAATCAAGTTTAAAATGGTTTAGCAATTCCTGTTGATTCAATTTATTTTTAATGAGTGAGCTTTGCAGATTTTGTAACGACAATTGGATCAATTGCTGCTGCAAACCGGATAATGTTCCCTGTTTAAAACGGTCCTCGGTAATTTGTAAAATCGAACCGATAATATTTTCAATTTCATGTAAACTCTTAAATTTTTGCCGGAACAAAAGTATTTTAACATAATCAAATTTAATTTTTGAAATCAGCTCATAAAGCCTGGCTTGTTTTGTATAGTCAGCCGCTTTTAGTTGCTCTTGCCATGCGGCACGATGCAGAGAACCTTTCCAGGGCAGCGTTATTTCTTTTTCAACAGCCGCAACAAATTCTTTATCAGTTTCAACACTGTTTTTTAAATTTTCTTGTTCCACAACAATTTGAGGATTTTTCCACTGCAAATCCATCTTGCTTTCAGCCGATAATATCTTGTACTCCAGGTTCAGTTCTTTAGCTTTCGGACTGTTTTGTATAAAATAGTCACCCAACTGATCAAATGAAATTTCAACTGTTTGTGCCGAAACAATACCGAATAACAATAAAACAGTAAAAATTACTTTGTAAATAGACATAGTTTTCTCTCAATGAGTTAAAAAATTATCCATTAACTATTATAATCCGCCCAATTATCTTACATTATGAAATTTTAACAAAAAACAGGTGGAGCCCTTTGCGGCAGGTCAGATGAAAAGAAAAATGGTTGTACAAGATCCAACGTATGCTGAATCTGTAATTCAGGTGAAACCGAAAAATACTGAAACTGATTTGATGCCAATATTCCATTTAAAAAGAAAAATTTGGCCTTTTCTTGTACCGCATGTTTCCAGTCCCCGCATACATGACCTTCATGATGGTGGTGTGTACCTGTTCCATCATGGTGGAATTCGCACCCGTCAACAGGATGAAATACAAACCTGACTTGATTTTTCACATCTTCGGGATGTACATGAAAATGCAAATAAGGATAAACCTGTGTAAACAGGAAATAGCAAACGAGTAGTAAAGGTCCGAATTCTTTTTTAATTTTCTGAATCAGTGTTTTCACCTA
>CAXXFV010000027.1:0-426886 GCA_963674595.2 bacterium | reverse complement strand
AGTGCCGGAAACACCGGGGCGGTAATGGCTTCTGCTCTTTTTGGTTTAGGAAGAGTAAAAGGGATTCGCCGCCCTGCGATTGGTTCAATTCTCCGACAGAAACCGGCAAGGTGTTACTTTTGGATGCAGGCGCAAATGTAGATAGCAGACCGGAAGATTTATACCAGTTTGCTGTTATGGGCAGTATCTTTTTTTCACGTATTTTCGGTGAAGAAAATCCGACTGTCGGCTTGTTAAGTGTTGGACACGAGGCCTCAAAAGGAAATGAAACGACCATCAAAACGAATGCCATGCTGAGCAAAAGTTCTTTGAACTTTATCGGCAATGTTGAAGGCGGAGACGTTTTAAAGGGCCGGTCAGATGTTGTTATTTGCGATGGTTATGTTGGGAACATTATCTTAAAGTTTGCAGAAAGTCTTCATGGTCTTTTCAAAAGTAACCTGCGGCGACTTGTTAGAAGGTATATTTTTTCACAAATCGGCGCCGCGCTTATGAAACCAACATTCGATGGTATTCGCAAGGCTTTTGATTATCAGGAATATGGTGGAGCGCCTTTACTTGGTGTTCAGGGATGCTGTGTTATAGCGCATGGAAAATCATCACCTCATGCTATTAAAAATGCCGTTTTGGCTTCCTATAAATCCGTTACTGAGAATATTAATAATCATATCAAAGAACAATTAGCCTTGTCCGAAGGACAAAATTAACCCTAATCAGGAGATGATGTTGATACTCAAGCCAAAATCAATGATTAGTGGAACCGGATCTGCTATTCCTAAAAAGAAATTAACAAATTTTGATCTCGAAAAAATAGTCGATACAACTGATGAATGGATTCGAACACGTACAGGTATTGAAAGCCGCTTTATTGCCGCAGAAGATCAGTTAACATCCGATCTTTGTGCTGAAGCTGCTATAAATGCGCTGGATGATGCCGGTGTTTCTGTAGAAGAAATAGATCATATCATTGTTGCCTCAATTACCGGTGATTATGGTTTTCCATCAACAGCCTGTTTTATACAGGAGAAAATCGGTGCCGTCAACGCCGCCGCTTTTGATATTGCTGCCGCTTGTTCCGGTTTTATTTATGGTTTGAGAATGGCTGATTCTTTAATTAGTTCCGGTATGGGTAAAAATATTCTTGTCATCGGTGGAGAAAGATTATCCACAATTACCGATTATGAAGATCGTGCCACATGTGTTCTTTTTGGTGATGGCGCCGGTGCTGCTGTTGTGCAGCCTTCTGTTGATGATCGGGGTATTTTGGGAACTTTTATAAAAAGTGACGGACGCTTGAACAAGTTATTATACATGCCGGGTCTGGGTACGGCTATACCGCCTCAGCAAAGCATAGATCAAAGGCTTAATTATATTAAGATGACCGGTCGTGAAGTGTTTAAAAACGCTGTTACGGCAATGGGCGATGCTGCTGTAAAAATTATTAAAGATACAGGCCTGAAAAGTGAGGATGTTGATATTTTAATTTCGCATCAGGCTAATATGCGTATCATTGACGCAACAGCTAAACGTGTTAAAGTGCCGGCAGAGAAAATTTTTAAAAACATCCATAAATTCGGCAACACTTCAGCCGCTTCCATTCCAATAGCATTGGATGAAGCCAGAAAAACAAAAATGGTAACAGATAACCAGGTAGCCATACTTGTTGCATTTGGTGCAGGGTTGACCTGGGGTTCTGCTGCTGTTCGTTTATAATAACGAATTGAAAGGTTAATGTTGAGTAATAAAGCATATATTTTCCCCGGACAAGGATCACAAAGTTTAGGCATGGGGAAAGATCTTTATGAACAATTTGATTTGGCAAAACAATATTATAAAAAAGCCAATGAAATAATGCAGTTTGACCTTGCGGAATTATGTTTTGATGGCCCTGAAGATAAGTTGTCACAAACACAGTTTACACAACCTGCTTTATTTGTTCATAGTTATATATATTATATCAACTTTTATCTGAAAACGGCTCCGATGCAAGCGCTGTTGCCGGACACAGTTTAGGTGAATATTCCGCTCTTGCTGCTGCCGGATGTTTCTCTTTTGAGCAAGGACTAAAACTCGTAAAATTACGTGGTGAATTAATGCAGCAAGCCGGACAAAAAAATCCCGGCAAAATGGCGGCTATTATAGGTCTGGACAGCAAAATAGTTAAAGATATTTGCCAGTCCGTTACAAATGATGGAAATTTTGTAGGTCCGGCCAATTATAACTCACAAATTCAACTTGTTATTTCCGGTACCGAAAAAGGTGTTGAAAAGGCCCAGGAATTAGCAAAAGAAAATAAAGCTAAAAATGTTGTTGAACTAAATGTTAGTGGCGCTTTCCATTCGCCTTTAATGGAATCTGCGGTTGTCGAGTTTTCCGGGATGCTCGATTCTGTTCAGTTTCAAAAACCTCTTGTTCCGGTTTACAGCAATGTTACCGGAAATTTTTCACAAGACCCGGACAAATTAAAAGAATATCTATCCAAACAATTAACACATCCTGTGCTGTGGTTAAAAACAGTTCAAACGATGGTTGAAAATGGTATTAAAGAGTTTATTGAAGTGGGAAATGGTAACGTGCTTGCCCGATTGGTAAAACGTATAGATAAAACCGTTTCTACTTTTAGCATAAATAATGCAGAATCAATTAGAAATCTAGTGGGATAATTATGAAAGAACTTGCAAATAAAACTGCTATAGTAACCGGCGCCGCGCGCGGTATCGGCAAAGCTATTGCACTAAAACTGGCCGAACAAGGATGTAATATCGTTGTTTCGGATATCGATTTAACAGGCGCTCAGGGCGTTGCTGAGGAAATTAAGAAAATGGGTCCGAAAGCGATTGCCGTCCAAACAAACGTTGCTCTGTTGACTGAAGCTGAAAATCTGATTGCTGAGGCCGTTAAAGAGTTTGGTCAAATTGATATCCTGGTGAACAATGCCGGTATTACTCGTGACAATATTTTATTAAAAATGAAAGAATCCGATTGGGATTCTGTCATTGCAGTTAATCTTAAAGGTACATTCAATTGTATCAAAGCAGCCACAAGAACTTTTTTAAAACAAAAATTCGGTAAAATTATCAATATTTCATCTGTGGTTGGAATTATCGGTAACATTAGTCAGGTAAACTATTCCGCCTCCAAAGCAGGTGTTATTGGTATAACAAAATCAGTTGCCAAAGAACTTGGAAGCAGAAATATTCAAGTGAATGCTGTCGCTCCCGGTTATATTGAAACTGAAATGACCGAAAATTTAAGACAAGAAGCTAAAGAAGCATTTTTAAAATCAATACCCTTAAACAAACCTGGTACTCCCCAAGATGTTGCGAATGTTGTCCTTTTCTTAAGCAGTTCCGCTTCTGATTATGTAACCGGACAGGTTCTAAATGTCGATGGCGGCCTGGTAATGTAATTAAATTAAATCTAACATATTTTTAAATTATCTGGAGGAACAGAATCATGGCAGTTCAGGATAAGGTAAAAGATATTATTGTCGAACAACTTGGTGTCGATGCAAACGAAGTAACACCTGAAGCATCTTTTATTGATGATTTAGGCGCTGATTCTTTGGACACAGTAGAACTCATCATGGCTTTCGAAGAAGAATTCGGACTTGAAATTCCTGATGACGAAGCTGAAAAACTGACCTCAGTTGGCGATGCTTTAAAATATCTTGAAGAAAAATTACAAAACAATGAATAAAAGTTAGGGGCCGTAGCTGCCCCTAATGTAATTTCATTTAGCACTTTCATGGTTTGAGGTAAAATATGGACTTGAAAAGAGTCGTTGTAACCGGTAATGGGCATTGTATGCCCACTTGGTAAAACGCTTGACGAATATTGGCAAAATTTAATTAAAGGCAAAAACGGTATCGGATTAATTACACTTTTTGATACAGCCGAACATCTTACAAAATTTGCCGGAGAAATTACAGATTTTGATCCGACAAATTATTTGGATAAAAAAGAAGCTCGAAGAATGGATAGGTTTACTCATTTTTCTCTGGCCGCTGCAAAAATGGCTGTAGACGATGCGAATATCGATCTGTCACAGGAAAACCTAGAGGATTTTGGGGTCATTGTTGCTTCCGGTATTGGCGGCATGACAACGTATGAAAGAGAAACCAAAGTACTTTTTGATCGAGGACCGAAACGTATTAGTCCGTTTTTTATTCCGATGTTAATTGCCGATATATCACCGGGTTATATTTCTATGGCTTATGGTTTTAAAGGTGTAAATTATGCAACTACGTCTGCATGTGCATCTTCTTCCCATGCTATTGGTGAAGCTTTTAATTATATACGATATGGAAAAGCGGTTGCAATGGTTACCGGCGGAAGCGAAGCACCAATAAATCAAATGGGTTTGGCTGGATTCAATAATTCAAAATCTTTATCAACCCGAAATGATGATCCTGCAACAGCAAGTCGTCCTTTTGATTTAAATCGCGATGGATTTGTCATGGGCGAAGGCGGAGGAATTTTGTTTCTGGAAGAACTGGAACATGCCAAAAACAGAAATGCCAGGATATATGGTGAAATTGTTGGTGCCGGATTTACCGGTGATGCCTATCATATTACGGCCCCAATTCCTACCGGCGATGGTGCAACACGCGCCATGAATATCGCCATAAAGGAAGCGCAGATTACACCGGATAAAGTCGATTATATCAATGCCCATGGCACATCAACACCTTTAAATGATAAAACGGAAACATTGGCCATCAAAAATTCTTTTGGTGAGCATGCTAATAATTTAGCTATAAGTTCTACTAAATCAATGACCGGGCATATGCTTGGCGCTTCAGGGGCCGCCGAAGCTATTGCTACTCTTCTTATGATCAAAAATAAGATGATTCACCCAACTATTAATTACCAAACACCTGATCCGGATTGTGACCTGAACTATGTTCCTAACAAACCAATCGACAAGGAAATAAATTACGCCATTTCCAACTCTTTTGGTTTTGGCGGTCATAATGTCTCATTGGCCTTCAAAAATTATACCGGGTAATGATTCGTCAGAGCAGTATAATCAGATAGGTTCAACTATGTGGAACAAGCTTCATCGTCTTTTTTCTTCATTCTTTTCAAAGGAAGAAAAAGACCTGAATACAACTACGCTTGAAAAAAGATTAAAACATTCATTTCATGACAACAAATACCTGATACAAGCTCTAAAGCACCGGTCTTATTTAACAACGACCGGAGAAAAAAGAATAGAGTCAAATGAGCGTTTGGAATTGCTTGGTGACGCCGTATTAGGTCTTGTTGTAACAGATTTTTTATATGCTTCCTATACTGAGGAAGAAGAGGGTGTATTAACAAATTACAAATCCTTACTTGTTAATCGTAACATTCTTTCCGAAGTTGCAAAAGAATTTGGAATTGGAGAATTTTTACTTTTAAACAAATCAGAGGAAAGATCGGGGGAAGACGCCGCAAGTCAATTCTTTCCGATGCGATGGAAGCAATTATTGGCGCCATTTATTTGGATGGCGGACTGGAAGCTGCAAAAAATTTCATTTTGCAAAATATAACCACCAAACTCGGTGACATTGTTGAAAATGGACCTTTTCGTAATAATAAAAGTCTTTTACAGGAACATTGTCAAAGTCATAATTTAGTGGGGCCTGCTTATGTTTTGCAAAATGAAACAGGACCGGACCATAAAAAAACGTTTACAATTTCTGTTATGATTAATGGAGATATTTTTGGAACCGGAACCGGTCCGTCAAAAAAAGTAGCAGAACAGATGGCTGCAAATCAAGCCTTGAAAAGTTTAAATATTATTTAATGAGGATTGGATATGAATTATTTTTTAACAGAAGAACAAGAAGCTTTAAAGGAACTTGCATACGAATTTGCAATGGGAAAGATTGCACCTGTTGCTGCTGAATATGACCAAAAAGCAGAGTTTCCCTGGCCAATCGTAGAAGAAATGGGTCGTATGGACTTTTTCCGGTTATGGATTCCTGAAGAGTATGAAGGAATGGGCGGCGGAGTAATGGACCTTACTCTGGTAACGGAACAATTTTCACGCGCCTGCGGCGGTATTTCACTGGCTCTTGCAGGTAGCGCTTTGGGATGTTTTCCGGTTTTAATTGCCGGTAATGATGAACAAAAAAAGAAGTATTTACCCAAGATGGCAAGCGGTGAAGGACTTGCAGCTTTTTGTTTAACAGAACCTGAAGCCGGTTCTGACGCCGGAGCCATTCAAACAACGGCCCGTTTGGAAGGCGATTATTATGTATTAAACGGTACCAAACATTTTATTACAAATGGCGGTGTTGCAAAATATTATACTGTTATTGCATCAACCGATCCAACAAGAGGTTCTCGCGGCGCTTCTGCATTTATCGTGGAAGAAGGTACTGAAGGTTTGTCCTTTGGTAAAAAAGAAGACAAAATGGGAATTCGTGCCTCAGCTACGTGTGAAGTTGTTTTTCAGGATTGTAAAATTCCCAAAGAAAACATGCTCGGTAGACCCGGACAGGGTTTTATGGCAGCAATGAAAACACTGGACAAATCGCGACCGGGAGTTGCTGCTCAGGCACTTGGTATTGCGCAGGGCGCTTTTGACCACGCTGTCCGTTATGCTAAAGAGAGACATCAGTTTGGACAGAGTATTGCTTCTTTCCAGGGTATCCAGTTTATGTTGGCTGATATGGCAACATCAATTGAAGCCAGTCGTGCTTTAATCTATGCGACAGCAAAAATGATTGATGCCGGACTTAAAGACTATGGTAAAGAATCTGCCATGACCAAATTAATGGCCGGTGATATGGCGATGAAAGTGACCACCGACGCTGTTCAGATCTTTGGCGGTTATGGATATATGAAAGATTATCCGGTTGAAAAATATATGCGCGACGCAAAAATTACCCAAATTTATGAGGGTACCAATCAAATACAACGTAATGTCGTGGCAAGGCATATTATTAGAGAAAGTGCAAAATAAATAAAAAAAGCCTGGTTTTAATAACCAGGCTTTTTTATTTATACAAAGTGTTTTTAACGAAATGGAATTATGAAACGGCTATGATGTCATGAATACCGGATAAAATTTTGTCAAAATCCTGTTTTGTTAAATCTTGTGCAAACCCGGGGTCCATAAATATATAACCTTTTTTACACAAAGATACCGCCTTGTCAACAGACTCTTTATAATGTTTTATTTGTTCATCCGGCGGCCAATCGCGGCTGTTATTATCAAGACAACCCACGAATACAATATCATTACTGTACGTGGTCAAAAGTTCATCCAAATGAGGGTTCTCTGCCCGGTCAAATGGATTAATCATATCAATTCCGGCTTTAATAAAAAGGGGAAGCATTTTTTCTATATTACCGTGTGAATGAAAATGGACCCATCCGCCTTTTGAATGGACAAGCCGGCAAAGTTCACAATAATATGGGTAAAAGTAATTTTCAAAAAGTTGTGGTGAAATGAGCAAACCGTCTTTATTGCCGACATCATCACAAATTTCAACAAGTTCCACCCCGCAGTCGAGCATCATCTCAACTGCCTGTAAATTCATTTCCGCTAATTTTTTTGTAAAACGATGCATAAAGTCAGGTTCGGTCAGCAAGTTTAAAAGGACGCTTTCCATATCCATAAAAGAATTATGCAAGCCTGCAAAAAATCCCTGAATGGAGGCCGTCGGCATCAAGCCTGACGTTTTATAAAAAGCAGCGTCTTCGGCAATTCCTGCAAAACGTTTTTTATCCTGCATGTCAGGTAAAACAAGCTTGTCCAGATCATCCCGAGTTTTTACGGGAAAATTATAATACTGAATTGCATGCGGGTGAAAATTTATTTTTCTATGATGACCACCTTCATAATCGAGAATTTTATATTCATCTGTTCGTTGAACAACCTGTGGCTGTAACTCTGCCGGACCTCCATGCCCAAAGGGGACCGGTCCGCCGTGACCGACACCCAGACAGGCAATTCCCAGGTGTTTCGCAAGATTGACAGCGTGCTGCCGATGAAGGTCTGTTCGCTTTTCTGGAAAACTATCACAGGGGGGATCATCCGATGGCAGGTAATAGGTGCTTTCGTCCCAACAATCTTTTGGTAACAGGTCATGGATACTTTTTTCGTTCCAAAAGCCCATAAGAACAAAAGGTACTTTATTTTTTTCGCCATTAAAAAGGGATAAAAGGTTGTCTCGTGGTGTCATTGTTCACCTTAATTACTGTTATATGAAATAATGAAATAAAATTTTCGTTTCTACAATCTGTTCAGGTTAACATTACCGCCTGAGGTTTTTAAATACAACAATGGACCGCCTCCGTTCAAAGTACCCAATATTTTCGTACTTTTAATGGAGCCTTCAATCGTCAATGGCAAGTCGGTTTTTACTCTGCCTCCGCTGGTTCCGGCGTCAATGTTGAATCGAAGGTGGTCTGCTAAATAAACATTGATACTTCCTCCCGAAGTCTTTAACCGACAATCACTTTCAGGTTGTTGAGTAAACCTGGCGGTCACCGACCCTCCGGATGTTTTTGCATCAAGCGGACCATGAATGTCATTAACTTTAATGCTTCCTCCAGATGTATATGCGGATATGGCTGCCGAACATTCTTCAATTTTTATTGAACCACCTGATGTGTGGGCATCAATTATACCGTCAACCTTGCCGATTTTAATGCTGCCGCCTGAGGTGTTTATCTTGACATCTCCAGTACTCTCTGAAAGCGAAATACTCCCGCCTGATGTTTTTCCTGTGATCGGTCCGTCTATATTGCCAAACCGAAGACTACCGCCGGATGTTCTGACATTTACAGAACCTTTCAGATCACTAACTTTAATAGATCCACCCGAAGTTGCCAAATTTAAATTATAGTTTTTGGGAACAGTAATGATATATTTTACTTTTAATTTTTTACGAAACCAGCTAAAAAAGCTAAAAGATTTTCTTTCATAATCTGCATCAATATTTACATCTGTCCCGTTATGTTCATAGTGTACCCTGAATCGATCCAGCTCTCTTTTAGCTCTTCTTTCACTGCCGGTATTTACATTTTTTACAATTTTTATATCAACGTTTTCACCAGCCGATGTATTAATTTCTATAGAACCAATATCTGTTTTAAGAGTTAACAAACCCTTTTCAGATACTGTAAAATTTTCTGTTTCAATTTCTTCATAATCTGCCCAACATGTCGAAAAAGTGAAAAGTAAAAGTATACAGGGAATTAATATTGCGGCCGCTTTCTTCAAATCTGTCATGTTTTACCTCCTGGAATAAATTGATCTATGAACCTATTCTATTACGTTTTTACTGTCTTTGTGTTTCGTTTTAAAAAAAATAAAGAATTTAGAAAAGGTCCAAATTTTCACATTATACAATAAAATAGACAGACCAAATTGGAAAATGTGAGCAAATTATAAGCTAAGATTGCCAGATTTCTCTATTTTTTAACAAATAAAGTTTATCTTGTTTTCTGATTTTGTCAGGAAAGGGTATGGTTATGTCTTGCCCTTTTACTGCTTTTTGAACGGATTGTTCGTCCAGATATATGCTTGATACAACCGTTTCTGCATAGCCGGTCGTTCGTCCTGTTACAACGATTGTATCACCTATATTGACTTCACCGCTTTCAAGTATAAATTGGGCTATTTGTGTTTTAGAAAAATAGTTTTTAACATAACCCAAATAAAATTTTTGTTTTTTGGCCCGTGATCCATAAGAAGCGCTCCATTCACCAAGCTTATGTCCAAGATAATAGCCGTTTTGCCAGAATCCTCGGTTGAAAACGCTTTCAAGTTCATTTGTCCATTTTTCTATATGTTCATTTGAATAGCTGCCATCATAAATCGCATTAATCGCTTGCCGGTAAGCGTTTGTCACCCGATAAACATATTCAACCGGCCGGCCGCGTCCTTCAATTTTAAGAACGGAAACACCTGCCTGGATAATTTTATCTAATATTCCGATTGTACACAAATCTTTAGGCGACATGACAAATTTATTGTCAATGGTCAACTCATCGTTTGTCGTTTCATCAATAATGCGATAACTGCGCCTGCATGATTGCAAACATTCTCCGCGATTAGCAGAGTGGTTTGTAAGCGCCAGGCTCATATAACATTTTCCTGAAATGGAAACACACAAGGCGCCGTGAATGAAAATTTCCACTTTAACCAGTGATCCCGATGGACCACATATATTTTGTTTTTTAATTTCAGAGCAGATAAAGGCAATCTGGTCTATAGAGAGTTCGCGCGCTAATACAACAACATCTGAAAATTGGGCATAAAATTTAACTGCTTCCAAATTTGAAATATTTGCCTGCGTAGAAATATGAATATTCAGGTTGTTCCTTTTAGCACATTCAATGGCGGCCATATCCGTGGCAATCACAGCAGAAATATCTGCCTTTTTTGCTTCCACACATATTTCATTCAATAACGGAATTTCATGGTCATACACTATTGTGTTTAAAGCAATATAACTTTTAACATGTGCTTTTTTACATGTTTCAGAAATGAGTTGCAAATCTGCAATGGTGAAAGGTTTGGCGGCCCGTGCCCGCATATTCAGTTGTTCAACCCCAAAATAAACGGCATTTGCCCCTGCTTTTATCGCTGCATTTAAACTTTCAAAAGAACCAGCAGGAGATAAAAGTTCAATATCATTCATATTGTACAAAATGTGTCCTTTGTTTTTCTTTGTTAAAATTGTTCATTATAAAAAACGGGGCATGGTCGGATGTAAATGTTGCAGGTGTTCGCCTTAAAATTTCCGCAACATATTTGTCCCGCTTAAATTCTCTGTCCAAAAAGTGTCTGGTATCTTTGCGGTGCCACCCTGATGGATTTTTAAAGTCCAGGTATAGTGACAAGTCACCATCATAAAAAGACCGTGTTTTTAAAAATTCAACATCTTTACTGAATTTTGGTAAATTAAACAGCGCAGGATTCATAAAATCTATATATTCAAAATGATTTTGAATAAAGTGCAATGTTTTCTGCGCCTCATCGTAACTTTCATACGGTGTGCCAAATAAAAAATACACGTATGTACCAATACCTGCGTTTTTTAAATTTTTCAGGATTATTGTTACCTGTTCCAGGTTTATTCCCTTTTGTAACCGGTCCAGAACAGTCTGGCTGCCGGATTCCAGTCCAAGTTGCAGCATAACACAACCGGACTGTGCAAGTTTGAAACAAAAATCCCTTTCAAGTAATTTTTCCGTAAACCTTACATATCCGTACCAGGGAATTTTTATGTCTGCATTAATCAGGAATTCCAGAAAATTGGGACTGAGGGCATTGTCTAAAAAGTGCAGCAGCACCGGCTTTAGTTCTTTAAATTTTATCAGGTCCTGAATTATCTTTTTGTTGTCTTTTGGTTTATAGGGATTTTGCTCTGTTGTTTCCGGACAAAATGTGCACTTTTTCCAGTAACAGCCGGTAGATGTTGAATAGGGGAGAATAAACCCCGGTGAAAAGTAATTTATATTTTTTAACTGTGAATAGTCCGGTGTAACATGGGTCGGGCTTTCTGATATATGACAATAGTCCCGTAAAAATTGTTCTCCCGGCCCGGAAACGATATGATCGATCAAACCGTGAAATGGGTTGTTCCATGTTGGCTGGCTCATCCATGAAGTGACAAGACCACCGCCAATAATTATTTTGATCCAGGGCATCGTTTTTTTTATTGTTCCGATTAACGCAAAGGCGGTTAGAGCTTGGTCAAGATAAATGATGGAAATGCAAACCGTTTCCGGCTGCTGCTTTTCAATTTCAAGGATGATCTTTTCCCGAAAATAAGGATAAAAAACATTTTCTTCAGGATGTTCTGCTGAATAAAGCAGGTCGGTGCTTTTAGCCGGGGTCAGATGTGTATGTTTAAAAGAAGATAATCCCAGTCTTGTATTATATTTTAATCCATGATACTGTAAAATTCGACTTAAATCTTTAACGATTCGGTTATAATGATGAATAGGTAAGTATGTTTTAATATTTTGAATTGATTCCAGATTTTTATGCAAATTGTGAAGTGCCATTTTGTGGCGTGCGTTTTCCGGTGGATATTGTTTGTTCAGCAGGTAGCAGAGACCTTCAATGTTGGCATCGATAAGTTTATGGCTTGTGCTCTTGAAAACACCGGATAATTGTGCAAGTCCCGCCGGAGCTTCAGCAGGTTTGGCAACAGGTGGATAAATCAGTAACATATTATTCGCTGGAATTTGTAGTATCTTTGTAAAAATGGTAAAGCGTTTCCGATTCGAATGGATTCAGATCAAACATCGAAATTGCCGAGGCTACAAGTGTTTTCGTATCTTTGTCAGAGTTTTTACTTTGTTCCGAAATCCATTTTACGGCACGTCTTGTTTTTTCACCTTTAGGGATAATTGTGGACACGTGAATATCCTTTTTTAATTAAGTTTTGAGACTATACTTAATTTTAGAAAATGAGTCTCCATTTCCGTATGACCTGTTTTGAAAAGTACGAAATTCTAAAGAATAAAAAAAGAAGTTAAATATAAGAAGGGCAAAAAAAAGTCGAGCATCTCAGCAACGGCTTAGGGGGGTCACCGTCACCGGGGGTGATGCTCGACAAATCAAATTAACTAATTAAATATACAACTCTTTATTAAATAAAACAATAGGGAAAATGTGTAATTTTACGTAAGGAATTTTCTTAATTAAAAAATATAAATTTTTATTTTTATAGACATATTAACATAAAAAAACGAGCATCTCAGCAACGGCTTAGGGGGGTCACCGTCACCGGGGGTGATGCTCGTTAAATCAAATTAACTAGTATAAGGTAAAACTTTATATCAATCAAAACAATAGGGAGAACCTTGTATTTATACGTCAGGAAATTTCTGAATCTTTAAGACATAAAAAAAACGAGCATCTCAGCAACGACTTAGGGGGGTCGCCGTCGCCGGGGGTGATGCTCGTTTAAATCTGATTAAATATAACACACTTTATATATAATTTCAATCAGGAATTGTATGTATAATTGAGAAAATTATTATGTATTTAATATGTTTTTTGAACTGCTTTTAGGACTTGCGGGAACGTACCGTTATTCCGAACATCGTGACCCGCCAATATCATTTTATAATTTTCTTTTAATTTTTCATCTATATTGTTTTCATTTGCAAAGCCAATGAGCGGAACGTTTGCTTCGTCGCAAGCTTTTTTAATAATTTGCCAACTTTGTACCACAGTCTTGTTGGTTGTTTCTCCGGGGCAACCTGCATAAAAACTAAAATCATAGGGCCCGAAAATAATCGCTCCTATTCCGGGAACCTTTAATATCTCTTTAATATTTTCTACACCGGCAATATCTTCTATCATCAAAATTGCCATAATATCTCCATCAGGATTCAAAGGCCAAACATCTGCCCTGGCAACATAATCCGGTAATGAAAGTCCCCACAGATAAGAGGCCAGCCAGGGAGATGCTCCTCTTGTTCCCTGCGGATAAGAATATTTTGAACTTTTTGTTTGAACATAACGGCAAGCACTGATAACTTTTTTAGCTTCCTGAGCATTTTGTACATGTGGAACAACAACTCCATGAACACCTATATCCAAAACTTGTTTTATCATTGCATGAACTGGTTGGTTGCCGTCTGCAGGAATCCTAACAAGAGTTGCAATATTAGGCTGCAAATTGCCTTTGGCGGCAACCTCACGCTTTGAATTTAATGCCAACAAATAATTTCTCAACATGCTGATATCAAATGGTTGATGTTCCATATCGATGAGTATAAAATCAAGCATCGCTTTGTTTTGAGATTCTTCAAAAGTGGGGTAGCCATTACAGTCTATCATACCGACAGCATTTGAAGGATGGAGGGCGCTGCACCAGGTTCCCAAAGCAATTTGATTTGCTTCCAGTCTGGCTATAATTTTGTTTAAGTGGAGAAAGTCGGATTGTTGTGACTGGGCGAAAATAGGTGTGAAAAGTAAAAATAGATAAACTACTTTTTTCATATACTGCTCCTTAAATTCTGGTCTGAAAATGCAGATGTTAAAACAGTTTTATCTGTTAATTTTGATTTTTTCTCATCAAGAGTTCAAGTTGTTAGTATAACTTTTTACCAGATGTTGGCATTCACAAGTTCGTTAAAGTAGATGATCTTGGTTGAAAGCCCCGTTTTTTCAATTCCTCTAACTTCGAATAGAATTTCAAAATAGTCTGGAACATAAGTATATTTTTCGATAAATCTCTGTTCTATTTGTTCAAGAGTGTTTTTATCTGTCAGATATTTAGCAACTTCCGGTGCTCCGGATGAAAAGAAGGAAGAGATAATAAAGATTGTGTTTTTCATCGGACCAGGAACTTTTAATACAACAGCAAGATCACGATTGTAACCGGTATAGTTGTTAAATGTTGTTTCAAGCGTGTCGGTTTTAAGTGTTTCCGGATTTGTATAAAAAATCTTTTTTGAATAATCACTGCGGGCCAGAGGGGTTTCCGGAGGAGTAAAAAATAATTCATTAGGTCTAACATGGTATTTAAAGTTTGAGGCGGAAAAAATTTGGTTTAATATTCCAAGTGTTTTAATACTGCCCACAAAAAGTATATCATACTCGCGAAGAAAAGCCGGTGTAACGTCCATTGCACGGCGAAAGATTATTTTATTACGAACAGGATACAGTGTGTAAAGTAACGGTGACATACCAAAGATACCGCTATCCGGAAAGTATGCTTCATTGGTTTCTTCAACATAAAATTTGGGATATGTTTTGATAAAGTTTTCCAACTCTTCTTTACTGTTTATAGCAGTATCCCGTACATATCTCCATTTTTTTAAGTCTTTTGAATATTCGGAAAAAAACAAATGGTTGCCGAGAACAAAAAGAATTTGGTGAGAACCGTTCAGGAATTCTTTCCAAATTTTATCTTTTTTACTAATTATAGAATGCTGTTTCATTTTTCCATTCAGAGACCATGTCTGGTATCCCAAAGCCGCGCATATAATGCATAAAACAACAATCATGGCAATATAAAAGTAAGGCTTTTTTTTAGTCTCCGAAACCGGATCCTGACAGACTGTAGAAAATTTTAAAGCATACCTTCCTTTAGGTATTTCTAAATGAATTTTTTCATTTTTTCCTTCAGTCTGATAATAATTTTCAAGTTTCTTCCGTAGCTTGTGCATGTGAACACGCACTATCGGATCTTCACTCGAATTAAAGCTTTTATCTCTATTTAAAATTTCAATTGCAATTTCTGTCTCATTTGGAATTTCACCGTCCAGATGATTTTTAATCAAATACGTTAACAGATCTTTATTCGTTTTTGAATTTGCGAATTCTGAACTTTGTAAAATTTTTTCGACGATTTGCTTTTTGAGTGTTTTACTAATCATTTGTAGTTACCATTTTATCTCGAATCGAATATATCGATAAAATATTTAATGTACAATATCGAAATAGTATTTAAAGAACAAGTTAATATATAATCAAGTTTGTTTTAAGAAAAGTTAAATCAAAAACGTTAACAAACCGTTAACCGTTACAGTTAACGGTTATTAACTTGAAATCTTGAGTGATCATGTTTACTATTAAATGTGCTTTTTATGGAAAATATTTTTTTTGGCCTGCTGAATTATAAAAAAGTTTATTTTTTTATATGTTCATCTTTATAAAATATATTTTTCCTGTCTATTTAGCAAGGAAAAATATTCACAATTTAAATAAAATAGTATTGCTGCGTTTCAAGGTTTTTTTATTTTTCAGGTTTTGTAATAACCTGATCTTGAAATGGCCTGGTTGGATTCGTTTACCTGCATTACCGGAGTTGTAACATAAAAGAATAATCATCATTTTGTATGTTTTTATATTAAAAATTTAATTTTTGCAAATAATTATTATTGAGAGAAAATATGAATAGACGACACTTTCTCATGTCAATCTGCATCCTTCTGGTTGTTGGTTTAAACCAGGGTTGTATGAAAGATAATAAAGCATATTCTGAAACTCCTCAAATTTTTACCAAAGTCGTCTCTAAGTTAAAACTCATCTCTAATGAAAAACGTTCCCAACTTTCACTTAATACTGATCAGTTATCACCTGCTGAACTCAACTCACTCATCCCCGAAATAAATGAACTGGAATTGAATAATAATTTTAATAATGCCCAGACAGGTCATTCTCTTAAAATTATTGCCTGGAATATGGAACGCGGCCGTCATTGGCGTGACTGTGTCAAGCTTATCAATGAACATCCTGCTTTAGTAAATCCGGATTTTATTTTTCTGGGTGAAATGGATTTTGGGATGGCTCGTTCTGCCAACGAACACACAACTCAGCAAATGGCTGATTCACTAAAAATGAATTATTTATACGGTGTCGAATTTCTTGAATTAACCAATGGCGAAAAAGAAGAACGTATAAAATACCCAGGAGTTAATGACAGGGGGTTCCACGGTAACGCTATACTCTCCAAATATCCTTTAAAAAATGTTAAAATGATTCGTTTCCCTGGTATTGATAAATGGTATAATAGTTACCAAAAAAGATTAGGCGGTAGAATGGCTTTAATGGCTACTGTTACCTGCAATAATCAAAATATAACACTTGTATCAACCCACCTGGAGAGTGATGCAGGACAATTTAAAACTCGTTATGAACAAATGAATTGGATTATTAACGAGCTGGCAATTTATTCACCCAAAAATCCGGTTTTAATGGGCGGTGATTTAAATGCAATCCTTCAGGAACGGTTATTCTTTGAATTACGAAAAAATGGCTTTTTGATTGAAGAATGTAACGAAATTGGCCAACCAACCCAGCAAATTTTTGAAAATGGTAAAGTAAAATTAGCTAAACACCAAATTGATTATCTCCTGGTTAAAGATATGGAAGTGAAAAGAGACAAGTTCTCTCCTCGTATCATACCCGCTGCTTATCCCCCGGATACTTTAGAAAAGATGTTGGGAGATCATGCAGTCGTTGTTGTTAAAGTCAAACTGTATTAAATCATATTTTGTATGGTTTTTATAAATGCAAGAGTACGCCTAATATTAATTTTTAAAATTATTTACTGTAAAAATTTTTGATTAAAAATTAAGAGTCATTCAATATTAATATAAAATTTGATTTTGACGATTTGATATTGGAGGTTACATGAAAAAAGCTGGAATCGGGCTGTTTGTATTATTTTTGATTATTCATACGTCTTTTTTGCATGCAGCTACTACCGGTAAAATTATGGGAAAGGTTTATGATGCTGAAACAAATGAACCTTTACCAGGAACAAACATACTGGTAGAAGGGACTAATTTGGGCGCTTCGGCCGGGTTGGAAGGTGAATATTACATAATAAATATTCCTCCCGGTACGTATAATATCCTGTTTAGATCTATGGGGTACACAACAAAGAAAATTGAGAATGTTCGTATCAGTGTTGATGTAACACGAAAAATTTCAATTGGTCTTTCTCAAACCATCATCGAGGGGCAGGAAGTTACCGTTATCGCAGAACGTCCGTTGGTTCAGGCTGATTTGACGTCAAGTTCTGCAAGAGTTTCCAGTGAACAAATGGAAGCTTTGCACCTTGAAAGTGTTGGCCAGGTTGTAAATTTACAGGCAGGTGTTGTTGATGGTCACTTTCGTGGCGGTCGTTCCGGTGAAGTAGCTTATCTGGTTGATGGCCTTGCTGTTAATGATGTCTATTCCGGCGCTCAGATGATTAATCTGGAATCTAATTCTGTTGAAGAAGTGGAAGTTATAAGTGGTACATTTAATGCCGAATATGGCCGGGTTATGTCGGGAATTGTTAACATTGTTTCAAAAGAACCGGAACAGAAATTTAGCGGTATGATTTCTACATATACGGGCGCCTATTTAAGCGGGCGAACAATCCCACTAGTCGTAAAAAATGGAAATGAAGGAAAAAGAGGAAATTTTACTGAGGAATATGTATCATTAAATAGTTTAGCAAGTTTTGGTGATGTTGGTGATATTCAGGGTACATTGTCTGGTCCTGTTTATTCGAATAAACTTTCCTTCTTTAGTTCTTTTCGTTATGCCTCAAACAACGGTTATATGTTTGGACGTCGAGTCTTTTCTCCTACTGATTCTTCTGCTTTATCACGTTATCGCGAAAACTGGAACATTGTTGCAACTGGTGATGGAGAAAACATTGGTTTAAATTCATCCAAAAGTTTTTCTGCTCATGGAAAATTAATTGCCAAACCTTTCAACAGCCATAAAATTACTTATGAATATATTTTGGAAGATGGAGAATCATCTAAATACGAACATAAATACAAGTATAATCCGGATGGAAGATTAAACTATTTCAGCAATAGTAGTTCACACATGCTGCATTACGATTATGTGATTAATGCCAGCGCTTTTATCAATATGAAAGCGGCAAGTTTAAGTAAAGAATATAGTTCCTATGTTTATGAAAGTCCTTATGATGAAAGATATGCCTCTCGGGAAATATTATCAATAACAAGTGGTTATGGTTTTTATATGGGCGGCAACGATCAACGTCATAATTTTCGTAAAACCACTACTAATATTGTAAAATCAGACTTGACATGGCAGGCAAATAATCTGAATCAAATAAAATGTGGTGTTGAAGGCCGCTCGCATCAATTGGATGTTGAAAATTATATAATCCAATTGAGTCAACTTACAGACTGGAAACCAAAGCCAGTCGATAAATCCAGCCCCAATTATACAGAATTTACAAAAAAACCACTTGAACTAAGTGCTTATATTCAGGACAAGATTGAATGGTCCTATTTTATAATGAATCTTGGTTTACGTTACGATTATTTTGATCCGGATGGCGTATATCCATCGAATTTGCAAAAGCCTGGAACCAGTGAACGTATTGAATCTTCTGCAAAAAGCCAATGGAGTCCCCGCTTTGGTATAGCTTTGCCGGTTACCGAAAAAAGTGTATTGCATCTGTCTTATGGTTTATTTTTTCAGATACCATCATTTGAGTTTCTTTATGATAATCCTGATTTCAGAATACCATTGGACTCTTATGTCACCATCGGAAATACCAATCTTGAGCCTCAAAAAACTTCAACTTATGAAATCGGAATACAACATGAACTGACAAAAAGTATGGCTGTCGATATGACAGTTTATTATAAAGATATTCGTAATCTTTTAGGTATGGAAGTATATACCTTACTGCCCACTTTGGCTCGATATGCAAGATATGTAAATCGTGATTACGGCCAAACGTTCGGATTTACTATTGCTTTTGAACAGCGCAGTCAGTTTTTATCAACAACTGTTGATTATACTTATATGGTTGCAGAAGGTAATGCTTCGGACCCAAAGGATGTTTACCTTAAAAGTCAAACAGATCCGCCCACAGAAATTACAAAACAATTAATACCTTTGGAATGGGACCGTACACACAGTCTGAATTTTACAGCAACAGTACAGGATAAAGACAGGTGGAGTATTGGTATAGTAAGTAAAATGGGATCAGGTTTTCCATACACACCTGAAACTTCCGGTTATTATCCCAGTCGTGAAAATACGGAACGTAAACCCCCTTTTATAAATTTTGATTTAAATTGTACATGGACTTTTAAATTTTCAAAATTTAAAGCTATTTTCTTTTCAAAGATTTATAACCTTTTTGATTTTGATAATCAAATTACAATTTATACGGATTCTGGAAAGGCCGGATATTCCATAGATCAAAAGTGGTTAACAGATGATCTGGTTACCGGTGTTAATACAATTAATGATTATTATTACCATCAAGATTATTATAGCGCTCCACGTTTAGTAAACGTTGGATTTAAATTCGAATTTTAATTTATTTGATCTTGTGGAGGCTTTATGAAAATTAAAACATATATACAGTTATTCATATCTTTATTGTTATTATGCCCCATTTATCAGGCATTTGCCCAGAGAGAAGAGGATGGAAACGCTTCCTTTAGAAAATACGGTGTAATGGATGCTAATTTAGTACGTGTTCCTTTTCATAACAGGGGCATTGCAAGCGAAGCCCTTGGCTACGTCATCGAATATCCGAAAGGCAGCGGACATCAACATGTTCAGGGAATTGCACCGCTTATTGTGACACATGTTCGAGATGTTAATGATAAGCTTCAGGCAATTTGTGAAACAGCCTATGGTTCTCAAGATGACAGGTCTGAGGATGGACTGACACTGTGGCAGTATGAACCTATCGGCGGTTTTGCCAATCCTATACAGAATCTCGCTGCCATGAGTGATGATGAATTTTCATGGCCGGATATTTGGCCCGACAAAATGGATGATTCATTTGATCCAGGATGGCCCGGAGTATGGAATGGTTACTTTGGAAAAGGAATTAAAAATGCCGACCTGGAAGCTTATTACGTAATAGACGATGATCCTGATGAAGAGTTTCAATTTTTCCCGGATGCTAATGATCCCAGCCGCAGAGGTCTGGGAACACAAATGTATATAAGGGGTTTACAATGGAGTAACGTCCTTGTGGAATCTCACTGTTTCTGGCTGTATGATATTTTGAATGAAGGCACCACACAATACGATTCCATGTACGTCGCTTTGTTTGCAGATTTTTATATCGGCGGTGAAGACGAAGATTATGCCGGATGGCACAGTTATTTAGATTTAGCCTACTGTTATGATGAGAATAACATAGGACAACCAGGTGCCTATAGTCCGGTTCCTGCTGTTTGTTATGCCTATCTGGAAAGTCCTACTATTGGGAAAGACGGATTAGACAATGACCGAGACGGAATTTTTGATGAAAGTAGAAATAGTGGACCCGGTGTTTGGACCTATGGATCAACAGGTTATTATAATGATAGAGGTGAATTTGATGATGATCTCCAGGAAACAAATGGAAGTTATTATGAGCGCGATCACTGGTCCGGAGATGAAGATGGTGACTGGGAATCTTTTTTCGATGATAATGGCAACGGACAATGGGACCCCGGTGAACTCTTAAATGATGATGTTGGTGCTGATGGTATTGGACCATTTGATGAAGCTTATACTGAACCCGATGAAGGAGAGGGCGACGGGATTCCTACCTCCGGTGAACCGGATTTTGATAAAACCGACCTTGATGAAGGAGATCAATTAGGTCTGGTCGGATTTTGGGCTGGTAATTACAGTATTCGAAGAAATCAGGATCAGGATGACCTGGTTTGGCAATGGTGTCAGGAAACAGTCAGCACCTATGCCGGAGAATTTTACTTTGCCAGTAATTTAGGCGCATGGTGGCACTCTGGCCCTATAGTCCATGAAGTTGACCAAATTCAAAGATTCTCTTTTTCATTTTATTGTGCTACCGGTCCATCTTCAACCGCTCAGGTTGAAGATGCCGCACGTAAAAAGAAAACAGTTCAAAAAATATATAATGCCAACTATCGATTTGCAGAACCTCCAAAAATTCCAACATTAACAGCTTATCCTGGCGACGGCAAAGTTTATTTATATTGGGATAGAGAGGCAGAATCAACATTTGATAGATTTTTTAAAGTAAATGATTTTGAAGGATATTCACTCTATAAATCAACAGAACCTACTTTTGCAGACGCCCGGTTGATAACCGATGGGTTTGGTACCATATCATACAAAAAACCGATATTTAGATGTGATAAAAAAGATAGCATATCCGGTTTTTTCCCCGGTACATATAACGGTGTTCAGTTTTATCTTGGGGAAGATACCGGCCTGAAACACAGTTACGTCGATGAGGATGTTATAAACGGTCAAACATATTATTATGCTTTAGCATCCTTTGATTATGGTTATGTACCAGAAGGCCTGACGTCAATTGAAGAAATTCAAAATCAGGCTATTCTGCCCTCCGAGTGTCTTGTAAATATTGATATTGACGTTTTAAATAATGTCGAATCCATAGCAAGGAACTGTGCTGTTGTAACACCTACAGTGGCTTCTGCCGGTTATACTCCTCCTGGTATAAAAAGCACTGAATTACAGTATGGCCCAACTTCAAAAACAGCTATTAATTATGAGATATTCAATCCTTTTGATCTCAAAGAAAAAACATATTTATTACAATTTGATTACCCGGATTCCGGCTGGACAAGTAGTCCATATTATCAAATTTTGGGTTTGAATAATGGGGCTGAAGCAGACACAATTTGTCCTTTTACCGAATTCGCTTCAAATAATGAAGAATCTCCATATTTTGACGGACTAATTGTCAAAATGGATTATTCGACTGATAAAAATTTATTAACCAGTGAATTTACTAAAGACAGTAAATGTAATATGGACGTTATTTATTCAGTCAGTGACGCTCCTAATTGGGACTTGGATATTATATTCACTGAAGAACCGGTATACACTACTATAAAACTAAATAGAAACATTGTGCCAATTAAAGTTCCTTTTTATATTTATTCTCCAACCATACAAGATACGGTTCACTGTGCTGTAATCGACTGGGATTATAGTGATACCTGGGGAGTAGAAGATGTAGTTCAAATTGTTTTAGGACCCAAGCGAGGCGTTCGTCCTGAATATCGAAATAATCGTACAGCAGGTGACATATATTTTTCTGATTTTTTAAAAGGAAAAGATATTTCTGGTGATTCAACAGGACGGATAAGGCCGCAACCGGGTGATGTTTATCAAATACGTGTCAATGTTCCACCTCAACCCGGTGAGACTTATGAATTTAATGTAAAACCTACAGATATTAATACTAAAGATGCCAAAGATGAAATGGCTGATATTCGGGTTGTCCCAAATCCCTATGTAGTTACCGAACGATGGGAACCTTTTAGTCCGTATTTAGCTGGTCGTGGACCAATGGAAATACATTTTACTCATTTGCCAAAAGATTGCACAATACGTATTTTTACGGTACAAGGCTATCTTGTAGACACAATTGAGCACCATTCAACAATAATCGAAGGAACAGCCGTGTGGGATGTCATGTCGAAAGACAATATGCATATAGCACCTGGAAATTACATTTATCATGTTGAAGCTCCTGGTATTGGGCAAAAAGTTGGTCGATTTATGGTAATTAAATAAGAGTAAAATTTTAGAGGCGAAATATGAAAAAGTTAATAGTTTTATTTACACTTGCGGTATATTTGATACTTGGGAACTCGTTTAAAAGCTATGCTCAATTCCAAATATCCGGATTTAACAGTGATGTCTCCAAAGTTGGAACCACAGCGGCTGCTTTTCTCTCTATAGGAGTTGGTGCTCGTGCTAATGCAATGGGGGGAGCATATACCTCAATTGCTGATGATGTTACCGCTCTTTTTTGGAATCCTGCTGGAATCGCTACAATGAAACAAAGCCAAATTGCACTTATTCATTCAGATTGGATTGCCGACCTGGGTCATGATTTTATTGGTATTGCCTTACCTCTTGGTAACCTGGGAACTATAGGATTTTCATTGAATACTTTAACAATGGATGACATTGAAGTAACAACACCTGATTATCCGGAAGGTTATGGAGAGTGGGCATCTTCAAATGATATGGTTTTAGGGGCAACTTATGCCAGAACTTTGAACGATCGATTATCCATCGGTGGTACTGTAAAATACATCCGAAGTCAACTATGGCACATGACAGCCAGCACAATGGCCGTCGATTTAGGCGTGACATTTACGGATTTGTTTGACTTTTTCAAAATCGGTGCCGCAATGTCCAATATGGGTGGGAAAATGCGATATTTCGGTCGTGATACTTTTGTCTATCACGATATTGTTGAAAACGAAGCCGGTAACAATGAAAAAATTGACGCTGATTTACAAACAGGTTCATACAACATTCCGATTACTTTTCGTGCCGGTATGTCTGCTGTTCTCAATCGTGACAGTCAAATGCCTTTACTTTTTGCAATAGAATTCTTTGAGCCGTCAGACAACGTAAGAAGTCTAAACGTTGGTTGTGAATGGGCATATTTTGATAAAATCTTTCTAAGAGGCGGGTATTCAAGCCTTTTTGAAGATGATACGGAAAAAGGTTTAACTTTAGGTGGCGGCTTAAAATTGAGAGTACCAAGATCACTAATCAATATCTATCTTGATTATAGTTATGAAGATTTTGGATTATTTGATAATACACAAAAATTTTCACTATGTGTTGGATTTTGAACTAGTTGTGTAATATTTTTTTATTTTAACGAAACACATATATTTCGGAAAGTAATGAGTAATGATATATAATAATGTGTATATTTTATCAGGTTTAAGATATATTTTCTTAATTTGCAGTAAAGTTTTAATTTATCGTTTTATAAATTTAAAGAATGTCTTAAAAATTTCTAGTCATTATCTTGACGAAATATATTTTTAAAAGTGAAAATTTTTTAATCTATCAAAAATGAGTGTACTATTATGAAAAGACTATTTCCCTTTATACTGCTTTTTACCATTATTATTTCCTTTCATTGTCAAAAAAAACCTGATCAAAAAGTCTTAGCAGAAGGTAAATACAAACTTTTAATTACTGAAAATGATTTTATTAAATACTATAATAAATTGTACCCTGGCTATGATTATGAAAAAGTGGATATCGATTCAAAGAGAAAACTTTTTAATGAAATTTTAAAAAATCAGCTTTTATTAATTGAAGCAAAGAGACTCGGTTTAGACAAGGAAGACGAGATAAAAAAATCGACCGAACAAATTGAAAAACAGCTTGCATCAGAAGAATTTAAAAAACGTGAAATAGACAATAAAATTTTTACTGACGCGTTGTATAAAAAGTATTACGAGTGGTCTAAAGACAAGTTGATACTTTTACGAATGAAATTTTATGTTGATTCTAACGGTGATAATAAAAAAGAAAAAGAGGATAAAGCTAAAAATATTCTGGCAAAGCTTGATAACGGAGAAGATTTTAAAAAGCTGGCTGCTCAATATTCTGAACATAAATATGCTAATCAAGATAGCGGATACATGGGCTTAAGTGACTGCTTTAACACAAAAGATTACGTATATGAAAAAGCTTATAATTTATCAGAAGGGCAAATCAGTAACATCTTTTTTGCAAATAACGCCTTTTTTATTGTGAAATTGGAAAAAAGAATACCTCAACCCATAGGTTCTTTTCAGGATGAAAAAGAAAATTTAAAAGAAAATATTGAGAGAATATCAAAAAAACAAAGACATGATCTTTTTCAAGAACTTGTTAAAAATCTTCAAAAAGAATATAACCTGGAATTTATTTCTAAAAATATCGAATTCTTTTGTAAACGTTGTGAAAAGTTGACAGCAAAACAAGATTCTGCAGGATTATTTACAATTGAAGAAAAACAATTACCGTTAACAAAATCAAAAATTGAAGAAATTTCTGTAGGATTCTTTTTTAATGAAGCGTTCCCTTATTATTGGAAGTCTTTATCAAACCCCAAATTTGTAAATATGATTCTTGAAGAAATGAACCATAATAGAATTATGCGTGACAAAGCTATAAAAGAGGGATTACAAAAAGAACCACAGGTAAAAAAAGAACTGGAAAATTGGTTAAATCGCCGTTTAAAAGATGTTATTATTCAACGTGAAATATTTGATAAAGTTAATCTTTCTGATGAGCAATACCTACAGTCCTACACTCAAAACCAACGTCAATATATAAAACCAAAAATGATGGTTGTGCAAGAAATTTTCCGTAAAACAAAAGAGGATATTGATAAGGTGTATCGTTTGGCTGTTAAGGGTCATAATTTTACAAATTTAGTCAAAGAATATTGCCAATATAAAGGCAGAAACAAGGATGGAAGTATTGGACCCTTTAGTTCCAATCAGAACGGAAACCTTGGTAAAACGGCTGATAAAATGAAAATTGGTGAGACAAGTGATCCTTTTAAATATAGAGGCGGATATTCGATTATAAAATTAATTTCTATCGACCCGGAACGTCTACAAGGTCTTGATGAAGTTAAGGAACAGGTCCGTAATGATTATTTGTCAAAAAATAGTGAAATGTTGATAGATAAATGGTACCAGAAAGCAAAAGAAGAATATAAAATAAAAATTTATCTTTAATTTTGTAACTGTGGACTTAATTTTTAAGGAGGTGATGCTAAAATTATAAAGTAATTATATAAAGCAAAAGAAAGGAGGTAGAGCCGTCGAGTTTTTTTTTCAGTAGAATTTTAGTTATGGAATACTATTAAACATTAACTAAGAGAAAGGTGATACAATATGAAACTAAATCGAATAGTCGTTATATGTACACTATTTGTATTTGTTCTTGCTTTTTCCAATATGGTTTTTGCCCAAACAGATAATAACAACATGGGTTGGGAATTATCCTGGATGGGACCAATAGCGGACAAAGCTGGAACGAATGAGATCGTAGAAGGATCAGGTATCCCAGTGCCCTATCGTGGACATTGTGGTGGAGCCTGGTTTGACATGGATGGAGATGGTAATTTAGAGTTCTTTCATGATGACAACAATTACGAACGCACCTATGTTTTTGAAAATGCAGGTAATGACAATTACGAATTCCGTTGGTTTACAGATTATTATGCTGCAGACGGCACGACCAGTCTTTACACAGGTGAACGAGGCGTAACCGCAACAGATTTAGACGATAATGGAACAGATGAGTTACTGTTAATCCGTTCGACTCCTGCCCCTGGAGAGGACAATCATATACCACCGATTCGGGTATTTGTTCATGAAGATGGTTCTGATGAATTTTTACCTGAAGACTGGACAGTAGACTGGGATGAATGTCCGACAGGTCGAGAAGATGGAGAGGTACATACCGAGTATTACAATGGTTCCGGCGACTGGGACAAAGATGGTAACGGTGAATTTGGCATCAATTACAAGGGTGATCCGTTTGTATTATTTTGCCGTTATTGAAGTATCCGGTAATTTGGTACCAGGCGAAGTTCAGTTTAATGTTGAGGTTCTGGTTGACCGTGCCACCTATGGTATAGAGTACAGTGTAGCCGAGATCATCGGATGTGATTTGGACGATGATGGCTACGACGAGCTGTACCTGCCGAACCGTGATGTTGGCACGCAGGATTTGGTATACCTGGATTGTCTTGGTGAAGATCAATGGGAGGTTTATCATTGGGGTAATGATGATCCCTGGATCATACCGACTGATACAGTGAGATATGGAAATGAGTACAATTTCTGTGATTTGGATAAAGATGGTGATAAAGAGTTGATCACCCTGTGTTCAGAAAGCAATGCTACAGGTGGCGGTGCCAAATGGTTGTGGGTAACAGACTTGAATGCACAGGATCCTGCGAATTTGATGACGTCTGCCAGTTGGCATCGAGTTAAAAAGGTAGCAGACATGATAGGCAGTGATGTAGTAAGCATGAGCCTTGATATTTGTCAGCCAGGCGATGCAGATGGTGATGGTTATCCTGATATATATTTTAATTTAGGAAACCAGGTACAATTAGGTGGTGTTATCATGGATGCCGAGTTTGTTGGTACGGATTACACCGATCCAACTCATTGGAATTATTACAAAATTATTGAATGTGCCAAGACGGCTAATTTGGACACTACACTAGACATTCATGGTTCCATGGGTGCATATGGTGATGGAGACAAAGACGGCATGGCAGACCTCTGGCATAACAACCGTCGTGATGGTGTCGATCGTCCTGCTGAGTATGTCTGGGAATATCGCGGTGCTCCTGAACCTCAGGATGATGCAACTAACATGGGTTGGAAATTATCCTGGATGGGACCAATAGCGGACAAAGCTGGAACGAATGAGATCGTAGAAGGATCAGGTATCCCAGTGCCCTATCGTGGACATTGTGGTGGAGCCTGGTTTGACATGGATGGAGATGGTAATTTAGAGTTCTTTCATGATGACAACAATTACGAACGCACCTATGTTTTTGAAAATGCAGGTAATGACAATTACGAATTCCGTTGGTTTACAGATTATTATGCTGCAGACGGCACGACCAGTCTTTACACAGGTGAACGAGGCGTAACCGCAACAGATTTAGACGGTAATGGAACAGATGAGTTACTGTTAATCCGTTCGACTCCTGCCCCTGGAGAGGACAATCATATACCACCGATTCGGGTATTTGTTCATGAAGATGGTTCTGATGAATTTTTACCTGAAGACTGGACAGTAGACTGGGATGAATGTCCGACAGGTCGAGAAGATGGAGAGGTACATACCGAGTATTACAATGGTTCCGGCGACTGGGACAAAGATGGTAACGGTGAATTTGGCATCAATTACAAGGGTGATCCGTTGTATTATTTTGCCGTTATTGAAGTATCCGGTAATTTGGTACCAGGCGAAGTTCAGTTTAATGTTGAGGTTCTGGTTGACCGTGCCACCTATGGTATAGAGTACAGTGTAGCCGAGATCATTGGATGTGATTTGGACAATGATGGCTACGACGAGCTGTACCTGCCGAACCGTGATGTTGGCACGCAGGATTTGGTATACCTGGATTGTCTTGGTGAAGATCAATGGGAGGTTTATCATTGGGGTAATGATGATCCCTGGATCATACCGACTGATACAGTGAGATATGGAAATGAGTACAATTTCTGTGATTTGGATAAAGATGGTGATAAAGAGTTGATCACCCTGTGTTCAGAAAGCAATGCTACAGGTGGCGGTGCCAAATGGTTGTGGGTAACAGACTTGAATGCACAGGATCCTGCGAATTTGATGACGTCTGCCAGTTGGCATCGAGTTAAAAAGGTAGCAGACATGATAGGCAGTGATGTAGTAAGCATGAGCCTTGATATTTGTCAGCCAGGCGATGCAGATGGTGATGGTTATCCTGATATATATTTTAATTTAGGAAACCAGGTGCAATTAGGTGGTGTTATCATGGATGCCGAGTTTGTTGGTACGGATTACACCAATCCAACTCATTGGAATTATTACAAAATTATTGAATGTGCCAAGACGGCTAATTTGGACACTACACTAGACATTCATGGTTCCATGGGTGCATATGGTGATGGAGACAAGGATGGTAGACCAGATTTGTGGCATAACAACCGTCGTGATGGTGTCGATCGTCCTGCCGAGTATGTCTGGGAATATTATGCGGAAAGTGTAGAGTCTTTTGAGCCCAATAAAACTCAATTGCCAGTTGCTATCGAGTTGGCTCAAAATTATCCGAACCCATTTAACCCGACAACAACAATTGCTTACACATTGAAGAATAAAGAAAATGTAGAAATCAAAATCTATGATATTAATGGACGATTGGTTAATACATTATTCAGCGGCGTTAAAGTTGCCGGTTCACATCAGGTTGTTTGGAATAGTACAGATAGTAATGGATACCGTGTTGCTTCCGGTGTTTATTTCTACGCTGTTTCAACAAACCAAACACAAGTTGTTAAAAAGATGGTATTAACGAAATAGTATGTTTTTTTCAGAGCCTTTTTTTAATAAAAAGGCTCTGAATTTTATATTTTAATAATCCTCAAGTCAATTTTAAAAGTGATATGTCTATTGTTGATTCTAACTATTTGTCAATAATAAAGATATCATTTGCTTTTATTTAATTTAAGTAATTCAAGATGTATTTAGTTAATCTATTAATGTATAAACTAACACGGTTAAGTAAATAATTTATAATATATAACTTAAATAATTAGTTGTCTATACATATAGTCAGGAGATGCAAGATGGCATTAAAAAAGACAGTTTATTTATTACTTGCTGCTCTTATTTTGGTTTTTACAAGTAATACATTTGCGGCTGTAACCGGTAAAATTGCTGGTCGGGTAATTGATAGCGACACAGGAGAAGGGTTACCTGCTGTAAACGTAACAGTTGTTGGAACCAATACGGGTGCTGCAACAGACATTGAAGGTTATTATACAATTTTAAACATACCGCCTGGAACATACTCACTGTTTGTTTCTATGATTGGTTATGGTGAAGTGCAGGTTCAGGATATTAAAGTCAATTCAGATAGAACTACAACACAGAATATTTCGCTTTCACCGGAGGCATTAAAAGGTGAAACTGTAACGATTATGGCAGAACGACCGATTGTAGAAATGGGACGTACCAATACAGCTAGTTATGTAAATTCTGAAACAATTGAAAGTCTTCCGGTAACCAGTATGAATGAAATTGTGCAACTTCAGGCCGGTGTTGTTACAGGTGCCGATGGTAAAATGCACTTTCGTGGAGGTCGTGCCCGTGAAGTTGCCTACCTGGTTGATGGTGTTCCGGTTAGCAACAGTTATTCTCAGAATGGTGGTTCCAATACATCTATTGCAACTTCTATGATTAATGAGCTGCAGGTTATTAGCGGTACTTTTAATGCTGAATACGGTGCTGCTCAGTCTGGTGTTATAAATGTTATTACAAAACGTCCTGAAAAAGAATACCATGGTAGTTTTCAACTTTATTCCGGCGATTATATTAGTAATAAAACCAACACATTTATTGGTATTGATAAAATTAATCCTATCGCAGAATATGATTTTCAGGGAAGTGTAACCGGACCGTTACCAATTTTTTCTAATAAGCTTGGATTTTTGCTGTCTGCACGTGTTTCAACAGAAAAGCCTGATGAAGATGAATTTGATCATCATCAGTACGAAACCTATCATTGGTATGACCGGCGATTTAATTCAATAGACGGGTGGAAAATTGCGACATACCGCAGATGGTACACGGAACATTTTACAGAACAGGGAGAGAATACGGGAGAGATTTATATTCCTGATTCTTTGCGAACAGGTGATGGTGATCAGGGCCCGTTAAATGAGTATTTGAAATTTAGTTTAAACGGAAAACTGATTTATGAACCCACTTCGTCATTAAAGTTTACATATTCTCTATTTTATACGACTATTAATGCAAAGACAGGAAGCTCTTCTTCTCGGTATGCACCGGACAATCTTGGTGAATCGTGGCTTACCTATCGAAACCAATTTTTTAATATTCGTCACGTTTTATCGACCAACTTTTTTTACAATCTGAATCTCAGTTATCAATACAAACATGGTAAAGGTTACTATCGTGATGATAACTATTATGCGCGTTATCCGGGAGATGAAGGGATACAACCGTTTAGCAGCAGTGCCAACGGATTTTCGCTTGGGGCTACAGGTGGCGGATATTCGGGCCGTGACGATAAAAATTTTGAAAAGATTTTTCTTGCCAGTGGTGATTTTAACTGGCAGATCGACCGTCATAATTTGATCAAAGCTGGTTTTGAAGTTAAACAGCATTTTTATAATGTTTATTCATACGGACCTTATGTAACCGATGAATGGGATAAATATGCGTGGGACACGACAGTAAAAGGTTCAGAGTTTACCTGGCCTGACTATTGGGATCACATGGTTGATTATTGGAAAAATTGGGAAGAGTACCATGACGGTGCTGAACGTTACCGTTATCCGACTGCTGATGAGATCACGCGTTTCATGGATTTTGATATCAAGCCTTTTGAAGCGGCTGTTTTTATTCAAGACAAGCTTGAAATGGGAGAGATGGTTCTCAATGCCGGCTTAAGACTCGACTATTTTGATTCGAATGAAAACGTTTTGATTAATGAGCGTAAAGAAGCACACTTGTTAGGCGAAGAGAACAATTTGAGAGAAGCAAAAACTCAATACCAGCTAAGCCCCCGACTGGGTTTTTCTTTTCCAATATCAGACCGTGGCGCTTTTCATGTTGCGTATGGTCACTTTTTCCAGATGCCGAGTTTTTCCAAGATGTATGCTTATCCCTTAAAAACTATACCCAGAAATTACCTTAGCGGTTTAAATTTAGGGAACGCTGAACTGGAACCGGAACGTACGATTGCTTATGAAATTGGATTACAGCAGGGATTAACAGATGATTATGCTGTTGATGTTACCATGTATTACAAAGATTTTAGAAATTTATTGGGTTCACGAGAAATTACAACACTTGATTTAATCGGTTACTATCGCAATGTGAATCGTGATTACGGTAATGTTAAAGGATTTACTGTTGCTTTAAAGAAATTGGGTCAAGATAACATTTCCGGATCGCTGGATTATACATATCAATATACTGAAGGAAGCTCATCCAGCACGGGTGCATTAGCCGCCATACAGGTATCATCGCGTCTTGGTGGAGATCCTGTGGAAATGGTCGAGCGTCAGGTTATACCACTTGATTGGGATCAGCGTCATACGGTTAATGCCACGCTTTTGTATAACAAACCTGGTGACTGGAGTGCCAGTGTTTTAGGCTGGTTAGGCAGTGGTGAACCTTACACTCCTTCTTCATTAGGTCAGTATGCTTTTCCCGACAATGAGTTTAACAATTCTGAACAGAAACCACTGCGTTGGAATGTTGATCTAAAGTTAAAAAAACAATTAAAGCTTGGTTCACTTAATTACCAAGTATTTCTTAATATTGAAAATATTTTTGATCATTTGAACGAACTTTATATCTGGAATGTAACCGGGCAAACCGACAAGTACGCTGAACTGCCGTCTCTATGGGAGAACACAGTAAGGCAAATTAATCAAGTAGGTATATTTACGCCTGATGAAGTATTTAATCGTCCGACCTGGTATGGTAAACCACGACGAGTACAATTGGGTGTTGGATTTAATTTTTAGTTTTATAATAATTGTCGTTTTCAAATATAAAATTTTTAAACGAATAAAGGAGAACACGACGTGCGGTTTATTTATAATTATTTATTAGTGTTGTTTTTGCTGATGATACCTTTTACTCAAGGGAACGCAGAAACAAACAAAGATACCAAGAAAAACGGTGATATAAATGTTTATCAGAGTAGTCGAAATTATGTTCCAAATAAACTTTCAAAACAAAGCAGCGACGATGTTGGGGATGCCATATATGCCCGTTATTCTGTGCACGATGGTAATTTAGTAGAAACCGGTTTTTTCAATCAGGGGCAATTTGCCAAAGGATATTCTGATGCGACAGGCGGTTACAATATGAACTGGCCCAAAGGAGCGAATGAAAGAAGTTACGGTTATGTGTTTAATTTTTTTGTTGCCGGTCAGGTGCTTAATATTAACGGTGATGTTATACATATTGTTTCGGATCGTTTTGAACGAGATCCTAACGGTTCATCTGATGGTACTCATCAATATTGGTTTACCCCTATTCCAAAATATTATAATCATAATTCCCCTGATGCAACAGACATTCCCATGTATGGTATTAGTGAGGACATGGGTGTTGATGGGCTTCCCAACACACATGATGATGGTGAAGGTGACGGGATGCTGCAATCGAGTGAGGATTTTAACGGAAATGAAATTTTAGATTTATCCATGCAGAATGTTGTTGAATATTGTGCGATGAGTCATCGACGGGAAACCTGGCCGACGTATTGGCCGGCACATCACCCTGAAGATGATCGAAATGGTGATGTTGTTGGCTATAGAGCCGGTGTTTGGAATGGAGAGTTTGGAGAGTATATTCGGGCTGACCAGGAATCATTTTATGTGATGGATGATCATGAAAATGATAAATTTAAATATTATCCATTTAATTTTTCTGGAACAAATATACCGGATACAACAGCCTGGCCGAATTGTAGAATGGGATTGGGTGTTACTGTTGAAGTTAGAAATTATCAATGGGCTGCACGGTTGGCTGAAGATATTTTAATATCTATTTATGATATTTACAATTACGGTAAAACTGTTGATTATTCTGTTATTGGTATGGTATGTGATGTTGATGTTGCTCATGCACATGGAAATGATACTGGGGATTGGGATACGGAAGAGGATATTACTTATGTTTGGGATAAAAATGAACTTTGGCGTGTTGAACACAAAGCTCCCACCGGTTATTTTGGTTTTGCCTTTTTAGAGAGCCCTGGAAAGGAAGATGGTATTGACAATGATGAAGATGGTATGATAGATGAGACTCAATACGACGGTAAAGATAATGACGGTGACTGGCAAAGTTTTGATGATGAAAATGGGAACGGTGTTTATGACACGGAAGACCTGAATTATAACGGTATTCTTGATAGTGGTGAAGATGAAAATATGAACGGTTTTTTGGATTTTGAATCTCCTGGTGACGATCTTGGAACAGACGGTATTGGTCCTGGAATGCAGGACTATACCGGACCGGATGATGACGGGACTGAATGTAATGGGAAACCGGATCCAAATGAACCAAATTTTGATAATACGGATAATGATGAGTCTGATCAAATTGGATTGACCTCTTTTTATTTAAGAAGTGTTAACTCAAGAATGATTGATGATGATGGTTTTTGGAGAGTTGAACTCGTTCCTGGTCAAGAAGTAAGGGAACCTAACTGGGATAATGATATAAGTTTTACTTATGGATCTGGTTATGTGCCTTTATATAATGTGCAAGAATATGCAGAGTCTCATGGTGGTGATCCGTTCCATCGATATGCAATTGCATGTTTATTTGGAAATGATTTTGATGATATTTTACGAAACAAACGTACCATGCAAATCATTTATGATAATGATTATAATTTTGCCAAACCGCCGAGAAAACCGTGGTTAAAGGCCATTGCCGGAGATGGTGAGGTTGTTTTACAGTGGGATACACTAGCTGAAGAATCATTGGATCCGCTTTATGGAAAAGATTTCGAAGGGTACAAAATCTATCGAAGTACAGATCCAACTTTTACAGAAGTCAAAACCATTACCGATGCTTATGGAAATCCGGTCAACTATGAACCAATTGCCCAGTTTGATTTGATTGATGGTTTAACCGGTGCCCATCCAATTACTACAGGACGGGAAGGTGGCGCCGACAGTGATTATGGTTTAGCCATGACTATGGGAACTGATACAGGTCTGAGGCACTCTTTTGTGGACACCAACCTTACAAATGGGCGGACCTATTATTATGCTGTAACGTCCTATGATAAAGGATATGATGTCGATTTTTACAGCAGAGAATTGGTTGAAAAGGAAAATTTACAGCCGATATCACCAACCGAATGTTCCATGACTATTCAAACAGATGCCTTGGGAAGGGTTATATTTACAGATCAAAACTGTGCGGTTACAATTCCTCAGGAAATGTCTGCCGGATATATTCAACCACATGTTAAAGATACTATTGAACATGTTGACGGTGATGCAACAGGTTCAATATCTATTAATATTATTTCACCTGCTGAAGTACTAAACAATCATACTTATCGAATTGGTTTTAAGGATGATGGTTATTTTCAAGATTTGATCGGAGATGGTGACAGTTTATATACCGGTTATACAAACGGATGTTATTTAGTAGATATTACAGATGATGATACTCTATTAAATATGGGCTATATACCGATGGCCGATGATGATAAAGACCTTTATTTTAATACTAATGAAGAAACCAGTTTAGACGATAAAATATATGATGGTTTTCAACTGATTATTACAAATGATGCAAAAACTACAAACGCTTTAAAACAAGAATATCTTTGGCTTGCTGCAGATACTGTTGGATGGGTTCAAAGTAACACTAATTTAGATTGCTACCTTGATGTATATCTTGCGAGAGCTGTTCCACGTGATTATGAGGTGAGAATATCTAAAGTAGGCGCTGACACGTCAATGACGAAAAAGATTCCCACAAATTTTCAGATTTGGGATGTTACAGATGTGGGCGATGAATTCAAATTGCCTTTTAAATACAGTGAGGCTCGTGCGAAACCTGAAGAATATGCAGGTTGCTTTTATCCCGGAGATAAAATTACTATTTATATCAAACCGGTTTTACAGTCTGATAATACATATAAAAACACACAAAAATCGTGGCGGTTCAATGTAAACAGTCCTGCTGACGAAGAAATTGTTTTACCTGAGAATGGTGACGTTTTAAAAGTTACAACAAAAAAACCATTTAATCGTAATGATGTTTATGAATTTACTATGAGAGGTAACATAGTAGAGTCACAAACTCTAAAAGATGATCTTAGTGATATTTATGTTGTACCCAATCCTTATCTTGCACAAAGTACACTTGAAACAAAGTTAATCGAAACAGAGCTTGGCCGGGGAAATCGCCGTATTGATTTCGTAAATTTACCGGCAAAATGTACGATTAAAATATTTACAGTTGCTGGACGATTGGTTCGTGAAATTAATCATGATGAATCCATCCTTCAAGGGCGCGAGAGTTGGGACTTGCGGTCCAAGGACGGATTGGAAGTCGCTGCCGGATACTATTTTTATTATGTTGAGGCCCCAGGAATTGGTGGAGTAAAGGGTAAATTGGCAATAATTAAATAAACCTATTGAGGTTATTATGAATACAAAACTAGTTTTAATTTTGATTTTTTTGTTATCGGTTTCATTGCTATTTGCAGAAAGCAGTGATCCGGTCAGCTTTGTTAAGGATGTTTCCGGAACCGGAACAAATGCAGCCTCATTTCTGGAAATTGGAGCCGGTGCCCGAGCTATGGGAATGGGAGGCGCTTACGCATCTGTAGCAAATGATGTGTCAGCATTGTACTGGAATCCGGCTGGTATCGCTTGGGTAAATCAAGTCCAGGTTGAAGTGATGCACAACGAGTGGCTGGTAGATACAAATTATGACTTTGTTGGGCTTGTTGTTCCTTTGCCGATGTTACATTCATCTTTTGGTTTTAGCCTTATCAGTTTAGGTTATGGTGAAGAAAAGGTTAGAACTGTTGAAATGCCTGAAGGAACCGGGGAAATGTTTGACGGGCGTGATTTTGCTTTTGGGCTTACCTGGGCTACGGCCTTGACAGATAGATTTTCATTTGGCTTTACCGGCAAGTATATTCGTCAGCGAATTTGGACGATGTCCGGTTCGGCCGCTGCCGTTGATGTTGGTGTTTTTTATAATACGATGATTAGCGGATTGAGGGTGGGGGCGGCAATGACCAATTTTGGTACTAAATTATCCTATGGCGGCCGTCATCTAATGACCATTGTTGATCCGGATGAAGGAGTAGAAAATTTTGATCGTGTACCGGTTAATTATGATACAGATGCATCAAACTTACCAGTTCTATTTAGGATTGGAATGTCATATGAAAGTAATATGGGGACTTTGGGTAATTTGCTGCTAAGTGTGGATGCTTACCATCCAAGCAACGCCAAGGAAGGTATCAATATCGGTGCTGAATGGGGATTTAATAACATGTTTTATCTGCGTGGTGGTTATGAAAACATGTTTGAAAAAGACCATATTAATGGTGTTACCTTTGGAGGAGGTATCGATCTGTATCGGCGTGGTCAAACAGGTATACGCATTGACTATGCATGGTCAGATTGGGATGTTTTAGATAGTGCACAGCGATTTTCTGTTGGTTTAATTTTTTAGGATCCTCCAAACCAATGAAAGCAGGGCTGTATCAAATCAAGTGTTTTTAATGTTTGTACGCCATATCATTCCGTTTTAAACATTTAGATGCAGCCCTTCTTATTAATTAATTTTTTCCAGAAAGATATTATGAGATTAAATGTCAAACATATTTTTATACCCTTTTTATTCCTGTTGGCCTGTTCCAAACCAAATGATGAAAATAAAACTGTCGCTCAGGTTGATGATTATAAAATTTCAGTTGCATCCTTTGCACGTAGCTATTTAAAAGATTTACAGTTTTCTCCGGTAGATGTTCAGGATAATTTTGAACAAAGGAAAAACCATATAGACAAAATGATTACAGCCTACTTTTTAGCTAAAGAGGCTGTCAATGCTGGTTTTGATACAACTTTAATTTATAAAAATCTGATGAAAACAGAATCTGCCTCTGCCATGATTCACGGATTGTATGAGAAAGAAATACAACAAACCATGGAACCCATAACACCGGAAGAAATTGAAGAGGCTTTTAAACGGCAACATACAAAACTGGATTTGAGCCATCTTGTTTCACATACAAAAGCCGGTATTGATTCTCTTTATAACCGTCTGCAAAAAGGAGAATCCTTTGAAAATCTTGCAAAAGAATGTTTTAAAAATCCGGTTTTTAAAGAAAATGGCGGTGATTTAGGAATGGTACAATGGGGTGATTTGGAATGGGATTTTGAAAACGCAGCTTATTCTTTAAATATAGGTGAAATTTCTAAACCGGTAGAGTCTAAATACGGATGGCATATTATTCGATTAAACAATAAAATCGTGAATCCTATTCTTCGTGAAATGGAATTTAATACGAGGAAAAAAAGTATAGAGCAGCAGTTATACAACCGTTTGTTAAAGCATAATGCTGACCTGCGGATAAAAAAAATGATGAGCGAAAAAAATATTAAAATGAATTTGCCGTTAATAGTTCTGTTCGAAAAGGAAAGAAGGAATATTAAGGATAAGAAGCTAAACCCGGATTATCTGGAAAAGGAAAAAACCTCATTTCAAAATATTTTTGATAAATATCATAATGAAAATATTGCAGTTTATGATGGTGGTGCATGGACCGTTGAACAGTTTTTCAAATACCTTTACACAGTATCTCCAAATGCATTGGGTAAAGGAATGTACAGCGCCGTTGCAATGAGCCTACGTAATTATTTTTTATTAGATATAGCGAAAAACAAAAAAGTGCAAAAGGATGAAAAGGTACAAAATATTTTAGCAGAAAAACGAACAGAGATTCTTGCAAGTCTGTTTTTTAACAACTATGTGGATTCTTATTCCTTATCTCAAAAGGATTATGAGTCTTTTTATACCAATATTAAAAGGAAATATTATTTTAATCCTGATTTGCATGTTTTAGAGATTTTGTTAAAGAATGAACAACAAGCGTGGGATGTTATTAAAGAATTAAAAGCTGGTGATAGAACTGAAAAAACATTTCGAAATTTGGCTGAAAAATATACACAACGAAAGGGATTTCGGCAGAAACAGGGTGATCTTGGAGACATAAAAAAATCTGACATGGGTGAAATAGGAAAAGCTGCATTTAAACTTTCAAAAGGTGGAATGACAGGGCCTGTAAAAAACAAGGATGGCTTTTCAATTTTATTTTTAGCTGATATTAACGAATTATATATTCCCTTTAATCAAGTGCAGGATCAGGTAATAACACAGTTGGAAAAACAGAAAAAAGATTATCTTTATAACCTTGTGTTGGATAAATACTCAAACAATCCTCAGGTTGTTGTTAAAGATTTTGTTTTAAAAAACTGTTTTAACTAATTGTTATTTTAAGAAAATAATAAGCAATATAATTTTCTTATATAAATAATATCTAAATATTTCAATGCAAATTTTTATTTGAATATATTAATATCAGAGCAAGCAAAACAAACAGACTTGTTTATTGTAAAAAGAGAAATGAAAAATATTAAACAAAGGTAATTTGATGAAAAAGATTAATTTTAACATGTTGATGACAATTTTAACTATCCTTTTTATTTTTTCTTGTTCCAAAAACCAGATGCTGCCAAAAGACTTTATCCTGGTTGCTCATCGTGGTGGTGTTGTCGATGAAGAACGCTCCGAAAATAGTATTAAAGGTTTGGAAGAAGCAATCCAAAGAGGGTATACACATATTGAAATTGATGCCAGAGTGACCAAAGATGGTCATGTTGTATGTTTTCATGATGAAAATTTAAAACGAGAAACAGGTATTGATAAAAATATTTCTGATCTGACTCTTGAAGAACTGAAACAAATAAAGCTGTTAAAAAGCCAGGAACAAATTCCAACCTTTGAAGAATATTGTGTTCGGTGTGAAGGCAGAATTGATGTTATGGTTGACACAAAGGGTGTTTCCGACCAATTTCTTGAACAATATATTATGGAAGTGGAGAAATCATTAAGCAACCACGGACTTTTAAAAAATGCCTTGTTTATCCTGGACGGTAGACCAAAAAACAACCAGGATAAAGTTACGGAAAGATTTTTAGGCAAGGCTATGGTTGCATGGCGAAAAGATGCTAAAACAACCAGAGAAATGCTGCCGCAGTTACCAAAGAATTTTAATCAACTTTATTTTATTTTTAATTCACCCAAGCATTTTAATAAAGATGAATTCAAAGAGTTCCATAAAATGGGTTTAAAAATCATTGCGAGCGTAAATTTAAGCCATTATAAAACAGGAGATGCCTTTCAACAGGGACAAAATGATGTTCGAAAAATGTTGGCTTGGGAAGTTGACGGACTGCAGATTGACTCCTGCTACGACAATCAAGTATTACCATTGATGACAAAAAGAAGATAGCGAGGATTAAATGTTTGGACTTCCCATTATAGATTTAATTGTTATTGTTGCATATTTTATCGTTGTTGTATTGATCGGAGTTTGGTCAATGCGACGAATTGAGAATCAGGAAGATTACTTTCTGGCAGGAAGGCGGGCCGGCAAAATTATTCAGACCTTTGCTGCTTTCGGACAGGCGACAAGTTCCGAAAATGCTGTCGGTGTAACAACAACTACCTATACAAATGGAGCCGGAGGAATTTGGAGTTCGTTGCTTATGCTGTTTGCAACTCCGCTGTATTGGATGACTTCTCCCTGGTTTCGCCGTATGCGTGTTTTAACAATGGGTGATTTTTTTGAAGAAAGATACGGCTCAAAAAATATGGCGGCAACTTATGCCGTAATCGGTTGTTTTTGCATGATGGCAAATATTGCCATCGGTTTCAGCGCCATGACAAAAACCATCGTTGCCATTATTCCAAAGGAAGTACATGAATTAAATCAACAGGAAATGGTTGAATACAACAAAGCTCTTGAATATGAAACATTAAAAAATTCAGATTATTCATTACTTTCCGGTGAAGAAAAAGAAAGATTAGCCCAGCTTCAGCTTGAAAAACCACAAAAATTATTTCCTCACATTAGTGAAACAGCAATTATCTGGATTGTTTGTTTAATTGTTATGATATATGCCGTAGCAGGGGGGCTTGAAGCCGCTTTTCTCTCGGATACGTTGCAGGGATTTTTTATAATTATTCTGTCGGTTATGCTGTTGCCCTTTGCTTATTCAAAAATAAATTCAATATATGGCGGTGAAGGCATGATTGATGCCTTGACAACCATTCACCAGCGGTTACCGGAATCGTTTTTTGATTTGTTCGGTTCTCCGGCCTGTATCGATTTTACCTGGTATTACATTGTAGCCATATCGGTCATGTCTACTATAAACGTGGTTATGACGCCCAATATGCTTGTTACCATTGCCGCCGCCAAAGATGAATTTACAGCGCGTTTGGGCTTTACATCCGGTAATTTTATGAAGCGGTTCTGCACAATTCTGTGGGGACTTTTGGGTTTGGCCGCCATCGTTTTATATGCTGATCAGGTCCACAATCCTGATTTAGTATGGGGTTACACAGCACGTGATCTTTTGGGATCTCTTAATGTAGGTTTACTGGGACTTATGATTGCCTGTTTAATGGCCGCTCTTATGTCTACGGCTGATTGTTTAATGATCACCGCTTCCAGTTTAATAATTCATAATTTATACCGTCCTTTTTCTAAAAAAAGAAGTGAAAAACATTTTATTCTGGTGGGACGAATTGCCGGCGCTGCTGTTGTAATTGGTGGTGCACTGGTGGCAACACAGTTTGACAGTATTTTACAAATGATGAAGTTTACCTGGGAGTTTAACATTGTTGTTGCAGCCAGTTTCTGGTTAGGAATGAAATGGCGTCGTGCCAATCGTAAAGCTGCCTGGACATCCATTGTAGCTACACTTGTTATCTTTACTCTTGCTTCTTTGTTGACGCCGGTCGTATTTCCGTCATTACGAACAAATTCCTATCTGCTGAAAATGACGGAACCAAAACCATTGGAGCGTTCTTTTACGGCACATGAACAGGATGTGGAAGTACGTGAAAAAGAAATTGCCAAATGGCACGAATTGAATCAAAAAGGATTGGCAATCGGTCCTGAACCCAGCCCCATTAAGCTTGGAGAAAAATTTGTTAAAATAGATCGCCTGCCGCACAAATCTATTTTTTGGACACAAGGAATAAAATATGATAAAAATGGGCAAAAATATGGCGCAGGAATGATCAGTTTGGAACTTGTCCTTATTGATAAAATGGGATTTAATTTGGAACATAATCCCTATGCACTTAATGAAACGATTCGGGTTATTATTAGAACGTTTACACCATTCTTAATTTTAATTCTGGTTTCTCTTGTCACCAGTGCTGATAATAAGGAGCTTTTGGATAGATTTTTTGTAAAAATGAAAACCAAAGTGAATCCGGATATTGAAAAAGATAAAAAAGAAATGGCCCTGTCATTAGCCAATCCACAGCGATTTGATCATCATAAACTTTTTCCAAATTCAAACTGGGAATTGGAAAAATGGGACAAAGAGGATACCCTGGGTTTTATATCATCTGTTGGTGTATTGTTGTTTATTATTTTTATGTTGAAATTTTTGGTAAGTTTAGGGGGCTAATTAATACTTCTCCTTGGCACCTTCCGCAGGGATATGATTTAAGGAAAAGGCATCAGATTCCCTGCGGAAGAATTTTTATATAATAAAATTATCTACAGTTAAATGAGGAAATAATGGTACGGAAAAAAAGATATGTTCAAGTCGGGCTTGGGTCCCGCGGAGAGATGTATAGTGAAGCAATTTTGGAAACATATTCAGAAAGCAGTGAACTGGTGGGATTTTGTGATAACAATGCCGGACGCTTAAAGGACCGAATTGACTGGGCACATGGCTATGGCGTAGAGGTTCCCGGATATGGGGCGGATGAATTTGATAAAATGTTAACAGAGACTAAACCGGATTGTGTAATCGTCACGACCCGTGACTGTGCTCATGATGAATATATAATTAAAGCCATGAAAGCCGGTTGTGATGTGATAACAGAAAAACCAATGACCATCGATGAAAAGAAATGTCAGGCTATTCTGGATACGCAAAAAGAAACCGGCCGGCATTGTAAGGTAACGTTTAATTATCGCTATGCACCGCCCAGGGCCCAGGTTAAAGACTTGTTGATGAGCGGTGTAATCGGAAATATATTATCTGTTGATTTTCACTGGATGCTGGACACGGAACACGGCGCTGACTATTTTCGCCGCTGGCATCGAAAGAAAGAGAATTCAGGTGGACTGATGGTTCACAAGTCAACCCATCATTTTGATTTGGTGAACTGGTGGTTGTCCACGGTTCCCAAATCAGTTTTTGCACGCGGTCAAAGAGTGTTTTACACGCCCAAAACAGCAGACCGATATGGATTGTTGAAACGGGATACAAGGTGTTATACCTGTCCTGAGAAGAAGCGATGTAACTTTTGTCTGGACATTGAATCCATAAAAAACCTGAACCGTTTATATTTGAAAAATGAAAAGTATGATGGTTATCTCCGGGACAAATGTGTATTCAGTCCGGATATGGATATAGAAGACACCATGTCAGTGATAATCGATTATCAGAGTGGTGCACAATTGACCTATTCGCTAAATGCTTTTATGCCCTGGGAAGGGTATGTTGTTACCTTTAATGGTACCAAAGGCCGCATTGAACACAAATGTGAAGAACAGGTATACATTAGTGGTGACGGGACCGTACCCGGATCATTAAAAAAAGAAGGGACCTGGACACGGGTATTTCCCCATTTTGCCCCGGCTTATGAGGTGGATATATGGGGAGGAGAAGGTGGTCATGGCGGTGCTGATCCTGTAATGTTGAAGGATATTTTTCAGCCGGACACTGAACCGGATAAATATTTACGGGCGGCAGATCATCGTGGCGGCGCTTATTCCATATTATGTGGTGTTGCGGCCAATCATTCAATAGCCACAGGGATGCCGGTACGAATTTCCGATTTGGTCACAAATCTGGAAGCACCGGATTACCCGCCTATGCCGCAACCAGATCATGAATTACCCATGCCTAATTCTAAAGCACAACCCTGGCTTCATGTCTAGTTGATTTTTGATTTATTCATTATTTTAAGGCAAGTCATTGTAGAAATTGTAATTATTTTTCTGCTATGAAAAATTGATATTTTTACAATGACCTTTTAAATTCAGGCTGATATTTTTGTAATGGTGGAGGTTTTGTGCTTCGAAATATTTTGTTGTGTCTTTTGCTTTGTACCGGATTTGTTTTTGCCGGAATTTCTGATTTTGATGTAATGGAGTTTGGTGCGGTTGGTGATAGTATTACAGATAACACAAAAGCTTTTCAAGAGGCCCTGAACAAAGCCGGAGAAACCGGAGGTATTGTTCATGTGCCTGCCGGTAAATTCCGGTTCGATGGTGTTATTAAAATTCCCCGTACCGTAACATTACAGGGAACGGCCGTAGGTCCGAGTAATTTATATTATGATAAAGGGACGGTATTAATGCCCTTTGCCGGACGTGATCAGGAAGATTCTGCACCCTTTATTCAACTTGAAGAAAGCAGCACATTAAAAGGTCTGGGTATTGTTTATCCCGAACAAACTCCCCGCGATATTCATCCTTACCCTTATTGCATTCAAATTTTGGGTTATCGAAGCAACGTTATTGATATTACAATTGCAAATGCATATAACGGTATTGACTGTGGCTCTGTTTATCAGGGAGCACATAATTTACGTGATATCAATATTTGTGCACTGCGAAGAGGAATTTATGTTGACCGCACCACCGATATCGGCAGAATAGAGAATGTTCACATTCACAGTGTAAACTGGTGGGGCATTCACTATCCGAAACAAATGCGAGAAGAAATAGAAATTATTAACAAATATACAGTTGAAAATCTTGAAGGATTTATAATTGGTCGTTGCGATTGGGAGTATATGGTCAACTGTTTCGTTATCTGGGCCAAGGTAGGATTTCGTTTTATAGAAACCCAGGGCGACCCTGTTGGAAACGATCCTCAGGCTAATATTTTAATCACTCAAAGTGGTTCAGATGTCGGGCCTTTAGCCGTTCTGGTTGAAAAAACGCAATATCATGCCGGTGTTGCCTTTTCAAATTGTCAGTTTATGGATGGTATATTGATAGAAGAGGAAAACCAGGGCCCCATAAAATTAACCAATTGCGGTTTTTGGGGATGGGCTGAAACACTTGGCGGGACCCATCTTGTCAATAAAGGCAAAGGTACTGTTTACCTGACGGCATGTAATTTTAACGCAAAAAATTGGATAGAGTGTCATTGGAAACCTGAAATACCGTTTATTGAAATGAAAAACGGTACCCTTCAAATGATGAATTGCCGGTTTCAGGATAACGGCAACACGCCAAACGCCCATATTTATCTGGATGAAAATGTTCGTTCGGCTGTAATAATGGGTAACAGCGTTGAAGGCGGAAGTTTACATGTTGAAAATAAAACAAAAGGTGATGTACAAATAATAGGCAACGTTAGCGAATAACATTTTTAATTTATTACCACTCAAGATTTTAATAATGCTATTTTTTAGATTTATAATATTTTTACTTTTTACAAATGTTTCAATTATATGTTCTGTTTATGGTCAAACGCCCGGGCAAGATAAAGATGTCAGGAAAAATCTGCCTAAATTAAAAACAGAATCATCCGACCTGTTTTGGGACTTTAATAAATGGAATGACAGTCAGGGCTGGCAATTGCCGACTGGAAATAAAAGCGGGATTATTGGCGGTTCCATCTGGATTTCTGTTGCGCCGGATACAAACAAGTTTGATCCTTCTTCATGGGCCTACCAGATTTGGGGAGTAAAACCCAGGTACGATATCATATCTCCATCCGGACTTGATATATCGGTGCCTGAATTTAATCAAGTCCGTATGAAAATCAGGAATTTATCACCTGAGACAGATGGCTATATTTACTGGCGAACAAAAGAAAACCAGGATAAAGATGCCGGTTCAGCACGATTTACAATGAGGCCGGACTGCCCGGAATGGCAGGAGGTTGTCTGTTATATCGACAGTACATGGCAGGGCATTATCGATCAAATTTGCATCCGACCGGTACAAATGGGCATGAGGGGGGATATATGGATTGACTGGATTAAAATTGTTAATGGTCAACCGGCAAAAACACCTGCCCGTCCTGATTTGTGCAGTGACAAGGTTGTACCTGAAATAAAACTGCCGGGTATTAGTCAGGAGCACTTTCAGGATGCTTTTAAAATTCTCGATGAGTGTCTTGTCACCGATGTTCCTATGAAAGGTTTTAATTATCCGTTTTTAGCACCGGGCGGCAGATACGGGCAATCCTGGTGGCAGCTCGATGCCAGTTTAAACATTGCAGGGGCAAAATGGGTTAATCAAAAATTTGTTGAGAACATGATGCGGGGATTTGCCGGTGTTCAGTCTCAAAATCCTGATGGCCGTATTGACTTGTGGGGCGGTTCCGCCGTTCGGGGGATGCCGGCTAACGTCAGCAGTCTTCCCCGGTTTTTTGAAGCAGCTTTTGATGTTGCAGTTAGAACGGATGATAAACAACTACAAGAGTTGATTTTTGATATGATGAAAAAATATCTCGGCTATTGGTTTTCTCCATTAAAGAGAGATGCCGGGACCGGTCTGATTACTGCTGTTTTTGAAGAGAGTTTTAGTGACAAAAGTTTTGGTGATAAAAAGGCAATCCCCGGAACATTGGCGCCAATTGATTTGAATGTAGCTGTTGCCATCGGTTGTTATAATACGTGTAAATTGGCCCGCTATCTTGACTATGAAGATGATTCTCAATTTTATAATCAATTGTTCGAACAACTTTGCCAGGCTATTAATAAATATTTATGGTGCGATAAAACAAATGCCTATTATAATTATGATACACATAATAAAGTGAAAAAGCCCCGATTGATTTGTACAACATTTGATCCCCTCCGGTATAATATTGCACCTTTAGAACGAATTGATAAACTCGTTTCTTTACTGGTAAATCCTGAAATTTTTAACTGGGGAATACATCCGGTTACAAGTATCGCTTTAACAGAACCAGAGTTTGTTGAAGCCACAGGGATTTATGATGGTACGGCGTGGTTCGGTGATGTTTGGACTTTGAGAAATATGCTTATTATCAACGGACTTGAAGATGCAGGCAAACATAATTTGGCATCCGAACTGGCATGGGCGACGATAAAAATGTTTAACAACAATTTTAGCGAATACGTTGTGCCAGGTACCGGTTCAGGTGAGGGTGTTGCACGTTATGGCTGGACAGCCTCACAATATATTCAGGCTATTATTGAAAATATATTTGGAATTAGATATAACCGGTTTGAAAAACGATTGATTATTTTTCCTCATATTCCCAAAGAATGTATGGGGCATGAGATTTCAATACAAAATTTATTTTTACCTTTTGAAAAAACACGTCTTTCTTTAAATATCGATTGTAAATCATCTGAAAAATTACTAATAGATATAAAATTTAAAGGAACATTGCCGGATGGAAAAATTGTCGTTATGTTGCCGGAATTATCAAGTAAGAATTTTTACGGACCGGATAATAACGATATGGATGAATTTACAAATATCAATTATAAAAATTATAAAGGGGTCGAGATGCCCGTAAAACAATCTGTCCATCTTGTTTTTAAATGATAATATATAAAAGTATATAAACAGAACAGGTTGAAAGTTAAAATTGAAATTTGGTTTTATATGCAACTAACTAAAATAAAGGATCGTACGTGAAATTTTTAAATTCTTTTGATTATTCAGTCATTCTTGTCTACTTTGCAATATTAATAGGACTGGGACTTTATCTTCAAAAACGTGCATCAAGCAGCATACAGGATTATTTTCTCGGTGGTAATACACTTCCCTGGTGGGCATTGGGTATTTCCGGTATGGCTTCGTATCTTGATATCGCCGGTACGATGTTGATTGTTTCATTTTTATTCATCCTTGGACCACGTGGTTTGTTTATTGAATTTCGTGGCGGTGCAGTATTATTGTTATCATTTATCCTGGCATGGACAGGTAAGTACCATTACCGGTCTAAATGTATGACCGGTGCCGAATGGATGGAATATCGGTTCGGCAGTGAATGGGGCGGACAGTTTGCCCGTCTTGCCTTTGCTTTTGCAGGAATAATCGGCACCATCGGTGCACTTGCTTATCTTATAAAAGGGGTGGGGCTGTTTATATCCATGTTTTTGCCTTTTTCACCTCTTGTGTGTTCTTTAATTCTTATCGTTGTTGCAACGATTTATACGATGGCGTCGGGATTTTATGGAGTTGTTTTTACGGATATATTCCAGTCGTTAATAATTCTGTCTGCTGTCCTTATAATTTCATTAATGGCTTTTACAAAAATATCAGATGCTCCAACGCTTTCCATGTTGGCAGAAAAAGTAACAGGAAATTCTCATTGGATGAGCAGCACTGTTCAATGGAATACAACAATGCCAAAGGGCTATGAAGTATATCAGCATCTTGTTCTTTTTGTGTTTTTTTATTTTTTACGTAGTTTTGTCGGCGGCGTTGCCGAAGGTGCAGATCCAAAATATTTTGGCGCCCGGAATGAGCGTGAAAGTAATATATTGACTTTTATGTGGATCACTTTAATGATGGTGCGTTGGCCCATGATGATTGGATTTGCAGTGCTTGGGCTCTATCTGGTTAACGATTTATTTCCTGATCAGGTTGTTATGATGCAGGCTGCAGAAATGATTAAACATTTTATTCCCCATATCCAACCGGAACGATGGGCGGATGTATTATCCGGAATTATGAATACACCGGCAAATTATCCGGCAGAGTTAATTGACGGTTTGAAACATTTATTTGCAGACGACTGGCAAAACAAACTACGTTTGCTGAGCTTTGAAGGGACCGTCAATCCCGAGAGAATTCTACCGGCTGTTATTTTGTTTGATATTCCTATGGGTTTAAGGGGCCTGTTGCTCGTTGCGCTTATTGCCGCTTGTATGTCGTCTTTTGACTCTCATGTAAACCGTACTTCGGCATTTTTCACCCGTGATATTTATCAGCGTTATCTTCGACCCAAATCATCAAACAGAGAATTGATTTATGTGTCTTATGCATTTATTCTGGTTTTGGTGACGTTAAGTTATGTGATGGCTTATAAAATAAAAACCATCAATGAAATTTGGGGGTGGATTATTATGAGTCTGGGGTGTGGTCTTACTATACCCGCCATGTTTAAATTTTATTGGTGGCGTTTTAATGGAGGCGGATTTGCAATCGGAACCATCGTTGGAATTACAGGCGCATTTGTTCAACGTGCTTTTTGGCCCAATCTTGTAGAATGGCAGCAGTTTACGATTTTGTCTCTTGTTGTGCTGGCGGCCACCATTATCGGTACTTTTTTAACAAAACCGTCAAAAGATGAGGTGGTTTTAAATTTTTACAAAACGACCCGGCCTTTTGGTTTTTGGAAACCTTTTCGAAATCGTGTAGATGCTGACATTCAAAAATCAATGAAAAAGGAGCATAGAAACGATATAATTACCCTTCCATTTTCATTAGGTTGGCAAATCACATTGTTCCTCTGGCCGATGCAGCTTGTTATCCATGCTTATCGATCTTTTATTATCACGTTTTCAATATTTTTAACTTGTTTAATTGTAATGTATTTTACCTGGTACCGGAATCTCCCTGCAAAAGGTAAAGCTTTTTCGGACGCAACTAAAAAATTTGAGAGATAATACCTATGACAAAGAAAAATCTACAGTTATTCGCTATTGGTCACGCACATATGGATCCCGTTTGGCAATGGAACAAGGCAGAAGGGTATCAGGAAGTTTTTGCAACATTTCGTTCTGCACTGGACAGATTAACGGAATTTCCTCAAGTCTATTTTCTGGCAAGCTCTGCACAGTTTTATGAATGGGTTGCTGAATCAGACCCTGCCATGTTTGCAGAAATTAAACAGCGCGTAAAAGAGGGCCGGTGGATAATTGTCGGCGGCTGGTGGGTGGAAGCAGATGTAAACTGTCCGCACGGAGAAGCCCTGGTAAGACAGGGTTTGTATGCCCAGCATTTTTTCAAAAAATATTTTGATCAATTTATTACGGTCGCTTTCAGTCCGGATACTTTTGGTCACCCCTGGACATTACCGCAGATATTAACTAAACAAGGTTTCACATGTTATATGTATATGCGCCCGGAAAGCCATGAAAAAAGTACCATCCCCGCGCCTGTTTTTAACTGGGAGGGAATTGACGGGACACAAATTCCCGCAATTTCTATTATAAAATCATATAACGCCCATGAAAATGATATAGAAGAACGATTGAATGATTACGAACAGGTATTCGGGGAAAAATTACCTCTCATGGATAAAGCTGTGGTTTTATACGGTGTTGGGAACCATGGCGGCGGTCCGACAATTCGTACAATTGAAAAGATTGAAAAATTAAGGGAAACAACTTTTCCTAATTTAATCCATAAATCTTTATTAGAATATACACAGTTTGTTACTGCACAGAAGGATAATATCCCTGTTTTAAAAGATGACTTGTTGCATCATGCTCGCGGATGTTATTCCGCTTGTGCTGCCGTTAAAAAATGGGACAGGCATACAACCAACCAGTTACTAACGGCAGAAAAATTGGCTTCCTTGTCATCATTATGTTCGCTTTACCAATATCCGGTTGAAGATTTTAAAAAGGCCTGGAAGTTTGTTTTGTTCAATCAGTTCCATGATATTTTGGCAGGGTCGTCCATCGAAGAAGCTTATGTACAGGCCGGTAACGAATATGGTTTCGTGCAGACCGTGGCACAGGAAACAATGTTCAAATCTTACCGGTTGATGATCTCACAGATTAATACCTATTCTAAAGAATATCCTTTATCCATGCCTTTTGTGGTTTTTAATCCCCATGCGTGTTCACTCGAAACCTATATCGAGTATGAATCTGAAATTTTATTTCCACAGGAAACCGGGATAGAATTTATGTCTCTTCGAAATGCACCTTGTGTAATAGATAGGGACTCTATAACACTGAGAGATGCTGAAGGGAATATTGTCCCTTATCAAATATTACCAACGGCGGCAGCCAAGCAGGAAAATGGAAAAGCCCGTATTCGGATACTATTTAATGCTAAAATTCCTGGTTTCGGTTACCATGTATATCGTTTGGATTTTCAGAAAAATGATTTACCTGAACAAAACAATGGACTTTTTGTTACAGAAAAATCCCTGGAAAATAATTTCGTTAAAATTGAATTTGATGAAAAAACAGGTGCTATTCTTTCATTTATTGATAAAGTGAATAATAAATCTGCCCTAAACGAACTCGCTTCATTGCCCGTTGTTTTAGAAGACTGGGATGATACCTGGGGACACCGGATAATTTCTTATGATCAGGAACTTGGAAATTTTTCAAATGCACAGTTCCGGATTCTTGAACAAGGTCCCGAATTATGTCGTTTGGAAGTGAAAAGTTTCTGGGGAAATTCATTCATCACCCAGGTCTTTTCATTATATCAAAATTCAGCAGAATTACATTGTGATTTTCTGGTGGACTGGCATGAAAAATACAAGGTATTAAAATTAAGTTTCCCAACCGGCATAACCGATGGAACTTGCACCTATTCGGTGCCTTATGGATTTAAAGAGAGAAACATGACCGGAGAAGAAGAGCCCGGTCAAAGTTGGGTGGATGTCAGCACCAAAACCGGTGCGGAACAGTACGGCGTGGCTGTTATCAATGACAGTAAATGCGGTTACAGTGTAAAACAGGGTGATATACGGATAACCATTTTGCACAGCACAGCCTGGTCTCATCATAATCCGCTGCAAGTTACCGATGCTGATAGTTGCCGTTTTATGGAACAGGGAATACATGAATTTGCATATAAAATTGTTCCGCATATTGGTGATTGGCGCAGGGCTCAAATTCCCGTTAAAGCAGAGGTTTTTTTACAGCCGCCGGTTATTCAAAACGCGTCCAATCAAAAAGCCCGTCTTGAACCGAAAAAATCTTTTATAGAAACGGATTTACAAAATATATCCATTTCAGTGGTAAAAATGGCCGAAGACCGATATGGGTTTGTACTGCGTTGTGTTGAATTATATGGAATGGACTCTGAAGGATATATAAAAATTATTGATATAAATCGTACTGTAAACCTAAAGATGAGTTCGTGTGAAATTAAAACGATATTCATTCCATTTGAAAATAATTTGGATATACAGGAATTAAATTTAATTGAAGATCAAATTTAAATGGAGATATGATGAGAAAAATATTTTTTATATCAAGTTTTATACTGGTTATTGTTTTTAGTCAATGTGCTCAAAAGAAAGTGAATGTAACACAATATGTTGATCCATTTATATGTTCACAGGGTGATCATGGACATTGGCATCCGTCAGCTCTTTTACCGGGTGGTTTGGTCAAACTTGGTCCCGATACCTATCCCGGCAGTTTAACGGCAAATGGAGATTGGGCACATTCCGGTTATAACTATGCCGATAATCAGGTCAGAGGATTCAGCCATTTTCATAAAGGCAGCTCGGGTGGGACCACTATTGGTGATCGTGCCGGTGCTGTTGCGCTTCTGCCGTTTACAGGTAATGTGCCTGAAAAGCTGTTGGAATTTTATCCGGTTATCGATAAAAATACCGAAAAGGCAAAACCAGGTTGGTATTCTGTTTATTCACCGGAAACACACACAAAAGTTGAATTAACGGCAACAACACGGGCCGGTATGCACAGGTATGAGTTTGCAAATGATTCTACCGGATATGTTTTATTACATCCTGGAAATTTAAGCAATGGTGGATTTAATGTTGAGCTGCATGAAAATTCAATGATTACCGGCACGTTAAACAGACGTGGAATTTTTTATTTTGCTCTTCAATTTAATCGTCCATTTGAAAAAGCAGTATTAATGGAAAACGGCCAGGTAATGGATGGCAATAAGGTTAATAATCCTCGTGCTTGCATCCTGTTTAGTTTTCCTGCACAAAAGGATAATAAGGTTTTGGCAAAACTTGCCCTGTCCGCTGTTGATATTAACGGTGCTGTTAAAAACCTGAATACAGAAATGCCGGGCTGGAATTTTGATGAAATCGCTGTTCAGGCCGAGTCTACGTGGAACGATCTTTTGCAAAATATTATGGTTAAAGGTTCTCTGGAATATAAAACCATTTTTTATACTGCTTTGTTCAGGACCTATTTTCTACCGGTAAAAAACCAGGATGTTGATGGTCGATATCCCGGGTTGGACAAAAAAATCCATCAGGAAACCGGTCATACTCATTATGATAATTTTGCGTTTTGGGATTCGTTCCGGACAAAGTATCCTCTTTATTCCATTACCGCGCCGCAGTTAATGTATGACATAACAAAATCTATTTTGGACCTTTATAGCCAGGTAGACAATTATCTTCCGTTCCCGGATACGGACCATCCGCCTCATGGAGTCGGATTTGTGGCCCAGGGAAAAAATGGATATATACCATTTCATACCTGTCGTCATGAACACATGCTGGCAATACCGACCGATTCGTATACAAAAGGTTTGGTCGATTTTGATATGGCCCCAATGTACAAAGGAATGAAACAGGAAATGATGGCACAAATGCCGAAAAGATATGATAAAATAGGATTCATTCCAAAAAGACCGGACCAAAATTGTGAATATTCCTATGATAACTGGTGTGTTGCACAAGTTGCCAAAGGTTTGGATAAAAAAGATGATTATGATTATTTCATGAAAAGATCACAAATTTACCGAAATACCTGGAATGACGAGGTTGGTTTTTTCAGAGCAAGAGCAAAAAATGGCAAATGGCTTGATTTTCCTTCTGATCCGAAACTGAATCGTGAAAAATATAATTACGAAGGCAGTAAATGGCACTGGCGTTGGTTTGTTTTGAATGATGTTGACGGTTTAATTGAATTGGTTGGCGGACCGAAAAAGTTTACGAACGATTTAAACTACTTTTTTGAAAATGATTTATATAGCGCCGGTAACCAGCCCGATCTTCAGGCTCCGTTTTTGTTCAACTATTCCGGTGCGCCCTGGTTTACCCAAAAATGGGTGCGTAAAATTTTGACTGAACCCATGACACAACTTTATGGTACACATCAATTCTTTCCCGAACCGATTCATGACAGAATTTACAAAGCCACCCCTGATGGTTATTTACTGGAAATGGATGATGATTACGGCTGCATGGCGGCATGGTATGTAATGAGTGCCATGGGACTTTATCAGGTTTGTCCTGGAAATCCGACTTATGCTTTAACAGCACCAATTTTTGATCAGGTTGTGCTGAAACTCGATACCAAATTTTATCCCGGCAAAGAGTTTGTTGTAGAAGCAAAAAATCTGTCACCGGAAAATATCTATATCCAATCGGCAACACTTGACGGAACACCTTATAATAAAGCATTTATTTCTCACGAGGAAATCGTCAACGGTGGAAAACTTGTTTTCACCATGGGCCCCGAACCTAATAAAGAATGGGGCTTGGATAAATAGTTTCTATAAAAAAAAAGTTCCAGTGCCGGTAAAATACACCTTACCTATTCAAACTCTTTTGATAATAATTTTACCGGCACTTTTTTCCCGGAAATCCCGTTAATAATACCCAACTGCAAGTTATTAAAGTCTGATAAATTACTGAATTATTAGAATAAGATATAATACCCTATATATTAACTCAAAAATTTTATCATTTTAGTATATCAGAAAAGATGATGTTAAACAAATCAAGTTTGACAATTGATCTTTCTGTTTTGCTAATCCATATCCGTTAACAAATATTGGTAACAACTAGAATGATATTATTGGATTAAAAAACTGGCTATATAAAACAGAATAAAGACTAGTGGAGGTCTAGGTGAAAAATATTTTGAAATTTTGTGTTTGTTGTTTTCTAGTTTTATCATTCAACGTTTTTGCACAGGAAATAGGTGTCGGTTGGGATTTTAATACGGCAGGAGATACTGAAGGCTGGCAAAATGGTCAGGGATTTAGCGAGATTACCTGTAATGACAGCAATTTATATGCTGAAACGTCAGAGTCCTTTGCAAAATTGTCAAGTTCAGAATTTAGTGTAAATTCGGATGATTTCGGTTACGTTAAAATAAGAATGAAAACAAAAAATATAACCCGGGGTATGGTCTCGTGGTATACGGATACAAATAAATATGGCTACACATATTTTACTGTGAATTCCGATAGTCAGTATAATGTTTATGAAATACCCGTATATGAAAAAAGTAAATGGTTGGATAATATAACGAGCTTGCAGGTTTCATTTTGGACGAATGGTCCAGCTTGTGTAGAGATTGATTTTATTAAAATTATGAGCAAAGGTTTGTGGCTGGAAGCGACTACTTTTAAACCTTTGAGAACGGTATTTAAAAAAGACCATGAAATACCTTTGTTAACCAGGTTAAAAAGCACAGGTGATAAAGACAGCGGATTCGTCAGATTGGAACTTTTAATGCCGGAAGGGATGGACCTGGTCTCTATAGAAGGTGAAAGTGAATATACAACTATGGAAGTGGGGGCGAAGGACACCTTAATATGGAATGTTAAGGCTTATATAGAGGGAGATTATACTGTTACATTAAGGATATGCAGTTTAAAAGATACTGTGGAAAAAAGTATCAGTTTTTATGTTCAGGAAAAATATTGGGTGTATGATAAAATTTGGGTGTCAAATTGGGGTGTACCCTTGTCCACAATTGGACGAGACTCGTTAGTAACAGCTTATCAGAAAACTGGTATTTATGATTTTTCACAAGTTTTACCGTATGATGAAGAATCTATCAATCTTTTTGCAGAAAATAATATGCGGAGTTTGGTCAGAATTGGCTATCTTGCTGGATACCACTGGCAATATCCGAATACCGGAGAACCGATTGACGATGTTAGTGATGAAGCTTTGGCTAAATTTAATCCTGTTATTGATAAATTTAAGGACAATCCTTCCATAATTGGTTATTTTTTGTGTGATGAACCAAACAGGGAAGGATATGGGTATAAAAATCTAAATAAAGCTGTACAATACCTTAGAAAAATTGCCCCTGAAAAAATGAGTTTTATAAGTATTTTGGCAACAAGTGGAGATTTTTTCAGTAATGTGTGGGGAGGTGAAGATGGATATGTAGAAAAATTTATTGATCAAGTCCAACCTGACATTTTAAGTTATAATCTCTATCCTTTTACGGATTACGCAAATCATCCATTCGATAACAGTTTTTATAAGAATATGCAAGTTTATCGTAAATATGCTTTGTTATACGATATTCCACATTTTAATTGTATTCAAATCTATGGAAGTGCTGAGTATAATTTAAGGATGCCGACTATAGATGAAATCAGATTTCAAATTTATACATCTTTAGCTTATGGCGTTAAAGGTTTTCATCATTTTATTTTGTACTGGAATAACTGGGGATTTATGGAACAGCCTAATTGTACTGAGCTTTTACCTGGTTTTCGCAAGCTTAATCAAGAAATAAATGCGTTGGGCCCCTATATTCTTCCATTAACTTCAACATCAATATATCATATTTTAAATACTCCTTATAGTTGTAGTGAAATGCCGTCTGATGCTTTTGTACAAACCGCTTCCAACAATGCGGATCTGGTTGTTGGTATGTTCCAAGATGATAAACATGCAGATTATATGATATTAACTAATAAGGATTATCAGGATAGTGTTTCAACAACAATTACTTTGAACAAAACCATCGATGACCTTTATTATTATAATATAGATGCAGGTGAATGGGCAAGTATCCCTCTAACTAATACTATCAGTGGTTCATCATTTAATTTCAGTTTTTTAGCTGGTGGCGGCGCTTTATTTAAAATTGGTAACGAAAATACGTTTGTAGATGAAAACTCAAAAACCCTGTCTACAACCTTTCGGCTCTACCAAAACTATCCCAATCCATTTAATCCGGTTACGAAAATTAATTACAGCTTGTCCCATGCAGGACATGTAAAATTGACCGTTTATGATTTATTGGGTCGTCAGGTCGCAGTTCTTGTGGATAAAAATCAAAAAGCCGGCGAATTTCAGCTTGACTGGAGCGCTGTTCAATTCCCAAGCGGTGTTTATATTTATCGTCTTAAAACAGGTTCAAAAGTTCAGACACGGAAAATGGTATTGGTGAAATAATTATTTAATGGAGAGTATGATGAATTATCTGAAAATGTTTGTAATGGTTTATCTTTTATTTTTTGCTGGATTAAATGGTTTTGCTCAGGAAATTGGTATGGGTTGGGATTTTAATACGGCTGGGGACACTGAAGGGTGGCAGATAAATCGTTCACTTGCTGATGTATCTGTTTCCGACAGTACACTCGATGCAACCGTCAATGGTTATAATCCGGCTCTAAAAGGGCCTGATTTTTCTATTAGCGCCGTTGATTATGGCTATGTCTTTATTCGGATTAAGGCAAATGGTGTCAAGACAGGTAAAATTTATTGGGACAATGATGCCGGAACCTCCGGTTCCATGCAGTTTGTAATGGCTGGAGACAGCTTGTTTCATGAGTATAAAATTCCGGTTGTCAATAATGAAAAATGGACGAGTCAAATTACTTGTTTCACCAAACTAAGTTTTACGAGCGCACCCGGTATCACATTTCATATAGACTATATCCGGATTGTCTCCATGGGAGAACGATTTAATGTAGAATTTAAACCTTTGCGGACTGTTTTTAAAACGGATGATACTGTTCCTCTTTTAGCGGTTATTACAAATAGCGGCGATAAGTTAATTGAAAATTATAAAGCTGTATTATCATTACCTGATGAAATAGATTTAACGTCCGGTACATCTATAACAACAAAAAATAATCTTGAAATTAACAACGTAGATTCTTTAATGTGGACGATTGCTTGTCCGGTCACTGGAGAACTTGAAATTAATCTAAATATTTTTTCCGACACCTCAGACACAACAGACGCTATTATTAAAGCTGATTTTACTGATTTGTATTGGAAACAGGATTCTTTTATTATCTCTGCGTGGAGTGCTCCTGCACAAACAACCGAAGATTATGATGAGTATTATGCTGCAAATTTTAATACTATTAACCGTGTGAATACTGATCTGTCTCAGGTAGACTTTGTAAAAAATTATGGAATGGATTGTTTTTTAAATATTTATTCAAAAATACCCGGAGATTTTGCCGCCAGAGATAATTTAGTTCCTGAACCAATAATGGACGAAGATTTAAGTGTTTTGGATCCTGTTTTAAATGAATTTAAAGATATTGATCACATTATAGGTCATCACGTTGTTGATGAACCAAATGCCAAAGCTTTTGAAAATCTCGGCAAGGTTGTTTCCTATATCCGAAAACGTGATCCTGAACGGGTCTCCTTTATTAATCTTTTTCCCACGTATGCCAGCAACGAACAATTAGGTACATCGGGTTATGATGAACATGTGAAACAGTTTATGGAAATTGTAAAACCTGAAGTTTTGTCTTATGATCATTATAATTTCTTTGTCACTCCGCCGGATGGAATTGATTATTTTATGAACCTTGAAATTATAAGAAAATATGCACTTTTATACGATGTTCCCTTTTGTATTATCATTCAGGCAATTAATAGCCAGGTTAGACCCGATGTATGGCGAAAACTGAATAAAAATGAATATCGATGGCTGGTTTATTCTTCTTTGGCTTATGGAACCAGGGGGATTACCTATTTTGCATGGGCGGGTTCTTATGGTATTATGACATCACCTGAAAAGGAAGAAGCCTATGCCGCTATCCAAAGTCTAAATTCTGAGATCAGAGCTTTGGGACCTGTTTTAATGAATTTAACATCTACAGGAACGTATCATCTGAGTCAGGTGCCGCTTGGCTGTAAAATTTTACCAGACCAATGTTTGCTTAAATCAATCACACCCGAAAGTCCGTTTATGGTTGGATTTTTTAAGGATAAAGAAGAGCAAGAATATTTTATGCTAATGAACAGAAATTATGATGAAGACAAATCACTTCAGGTTATATTGAACCGAAACGTAGAAAGTGCTGCATATTTTAATGTTGTAACAGGACAGTGGCAGGATATTCAAATTGAAAATTCTGTCGAAGGATCAACATTTGTTTTTGATTTTTTGCCAGGTGGAGGAACTTTGTTCAAAGTTGGTCAGACGACCGATGTTAAAAATTCCACCAAGACAAGTATCCCCCTTGCTTTTGATTTAGAGCAAAACTATCCCAATCCATTCAATCCGGTAACGAAAATCAATTACAGCTTGTCCCGTGCAGGGCATGTAAACCTGACAGTTTATGATTTATTAGGCCGTCAGGTGGCTGTTCTCGTCGATAAAAATCAAAAGGCCGGCGAATTTCAGCTTGACTGGAACGCTGCTCGGTTCCCAAGCGGTGTATATATTTATAGACTTAAAGCCGGTTCAAAAGTTCAGACACGGAAAATGGTATTGGTAAAATAACAAGGAAGAAAAAAATGAAACATATTACATATCGAGTTTATGGTATTATGACTCTGATTTTATTTTTTGCTGCCGGATATACCTATGCAGATTATTATAATCAGGAGTTTGTTTCTTATTATGTCGGTGAAAAATTGACAGCAGAAGACGATTCCATGAGATTTTATTTTTCAATCCCGGATAGTGGCGCTGTATTGGCTGGATTTGTTATGTCATCTGATACGGACTGGCAGGAATATAATAACGAAAGCGCTGTGTGTGATTTTTGTGTAGATGATATTGAGTTTACACGACAGGTCGTAATCACATTTATGGGAAGAAAAAAGTATGAATATCCGCGTTATTTATGGGAACTTGGCGCCGGCGAGCACTATATAGACATTATTTTTAATAAAGAAAAATCTTCACCAGACGCTGAATTCGTTAGAATAGATTCTATAAAAATAGCATTGGTAAAACCGGATAATCCGTATTTTTATCCGTGTTTATTGATGCCCTATTTAAACACGTACAAGATATATTCCAAAGATGATATCCCTCTTGTTGTTTATTATCAACAGCCTGAGAATACTCCTGTTCGGCGCTATTACAACAATATTATTTTTTCCCACGATACCGGACATATGGGGCAACCGGTAGCAAATCAGGACTATGAGCAATTTTGGAGTGACCGCGCCAGTTCATTGGATGTGGAATGGTATTGGGATGTTACGATTGATGTTTCTGATGATAGTTTGAAATTTATTGAAAAGTATTATCAGGGTACCGGGCATCATAAACGTAATTATAGTCGTGCATTGAGAAATTATCATCCAACAATCAAAGTAGGGAGTTCAAATAATAATTTTTCCTATGGATTTGGTATAGGTGAGGAGAAAAACAGGTATCCGCAGTTTATTCTACCATTTATAAGTTCTGAATATCATTCTTTTTATGACTCTCATCCGGAAATAATGGAAATATGGATTAAAGAAATTCGCAGGGATTATGGAATGTACTGTTATGCCGGACGACATGAGAATTCACCCCGTGTTTTTGATAGCGGCTATCATCATGATCCTGATAGTTTTGAATTTACTGATCCGGTATATCATTTGTTTTTTAATTATTCTGTTTCAAATAATACGGGACGAAATTTAGGCTTTTATGTTAAATTAAAAGACGATGAAAAATGGTATGGCAGGCAGGTAACTGCCGGAAATGGTGAACATTGGCAATCCGTTGTTATGCCGGATTTTATTGATCTGGGCACGATCGATTCACTGAAAATAACTTCTAACGGAAATGATGGAACTATAATTAATGTTGATTTGGCAAAAATTTATTTTTTTGATGAGGATGTTAATTATATAAGTCACAAACCAAATTTCCCGGTAGATCAGTCAATTGAAAATTCGACCAATGTTTTAACCTATGCTTTTCAAAATCTTTATTCCAATGAGTTAACGCTGCACAAACTCAATACAATTAAGGAAACCGACTCTGTCCGTTTTCAATTGCCGCTGTCCGGTGACATTAATAAGAACGGAATTGTTGATTTTTTCATTAAAGAAACCAATAATTCTGAGTATAGTAAATTTTCAATGAAAAGAAATCAGGGCTCTTTTTCGCTGTCATTACCATTACAGGATTATTCCTCTGTTTATGATATTATGATTCAGGCTGAGGATCAGGATGGTGTCAGCGGATATATTCCCCAATATGTTGAAGAGATTGATTTTTCAACACTGACGTCAGTTACTAAGGAAAATAGCCTGATTCATGGGTTTGCATTACAACAAAATTATCCGAATCCTTTTAATCCAAATACAACAATCCAATACAGTCTTGCCGCTTCCGGTCCGGTAAACCTGACAATATATGATCTCTTGGGTCGTCAGGTTGCTGTTTTATTGGATAAAGCTCAAAATGCCGGTGAGTATCAAATTAACTGGAACGCGGCCCAATTTCCCAGCGGTGTTTACTTTTACCGTATTAAAGCCGGATCAGATGTTCAAATGAGGAAAATGGTTTTGGTGAAATAGTATCCTGTTTCAAGTGAAATTGTGTAATATATTATATTATATAACGTTTAGACTATTGCATATTTTTAAAAATTAAAATTTTGTAAATCGATATACAAAGGAGATACGGAACAATGAAAAAAAAATTAGTTTTATTGTTTGTTTTATCAATGCTTTGTGTTACATCTAAAGCTGTGTGGGCGGTTACGGCTTCTCCTGAAGAGATGATCCAACTTGAGAACTGGGTTGAAGAAAATTTGGGAACCGATGTTTCTGAAATGCCGTTTTCTTTTATCTTGAACGGTCAATACTCTTCTGACATTATTGGTAATTGGAAAAAGAGAGCTGACTCCCGTAAGCTGGATGAAAATCGGACGTTAAAAACAATTTCATTTACAGATTCGCAATCGGGACTCAAGGTGACTGTCGAAGCGACTATCTACCGTGATTTTCCGGCTATTGAATGGGTTTTGCATTTGAAAAATACCGGTAAAAAAGATACGCCGATTATTGATAACATTATGCCGTTGAGTGACAGTCTGATTGTAGCTGAAACAACCCCGGTTTTGCATTATTCAAAGGGGGCTTTGTGCTGTATCCAGGATTATGAACCGGTTGAGAAAAAACTGGAGACAAATACCAATATTCATCTTCAACCCGGTGGCGGTCGTTCTTCAAGTGAAATTTTACCGTTTTTTAACATTGATATGGGTTCAAAAGGTACGATTTTAGGAGTCGGCTGGACAGGCGAGTGGGCGGCAAACTTTAAGCGTAGTGTCAAAGACAACGTATTTATGCAATCGGGTATGGCATTAACGCATTTAAAACTGCACCCTGGTGAGGAAATACGCACGCCCAGAATTTTACTTATGTTTTGGCAGGGGAACTCTACAGTTGCACCGGAGCGACAATGGCTGCGCGGAAATAATCTGTTACGTCGGTTTATTTTAACGCATCACCGCCCGCAGGTTAATGGCAAGCCCATGACATTGCCGGTTATTTTGGCAACATGGGGAGGCTGGACCGCTGAAGAGCACTTTAAACACATTAATAAAATTATTGATTACGACATCCCTGTTCAGCTTTACTGGATTGATGCTGAATGGTTCGGAAAAAGTGAATGGAGATCACAAGCCGGAGATTGGCAGGTAAAACATAATTTATATCCACAGGAATTTCAACCTTTCACACAAAAGCTGCACAAGTCAGATCGGGATTTTTTACTCTGGTTTGAACTATTCAGAATATGTAAAGGAACACCCTGGTATCAGTTCAAGAATAAAGAGGGATGGACTTTGGAACTGAATAACGCAATGGAACGTTATCAGCAGTGGCGAACAGGTACGGACTGGCCGGTCCCTCATGATGATCCGCAATGGATTCATTGCGAAAGTCGTCGCAGTCAAATGACCGAACATGAACTGCTGTTAAACCTGGGAAATGACGATGCACGGAAGTTTTTAACCGATTTTCTTTCTCAAAAAATTAACGAATGGGGCCTGGACTGGTATCGTGAAGATGCCAACATCGCTCCGATAGAATACTGGCATGAAGCGGATGAGATTGATCGGCAGGGTATGACGGAAATTCGTTATATTGAAGGTCTCTATAAATTTTGGGATGACTTGTTGGCACGTTTTCCGCATTTACAAATAGACAATTGCGCCAGCGGCGGCAGGCGGATTGATCTGGAAACAATCGGACGAAGTGTTCCCCTGCACCGTACTGACTGGGGACGAAGCGCTATTCATGCGCAATGCCATAGCTTTGGTCTGTTCCATTGGGTGCCTTTACATACTGCCGGACGAAGTGCCATGCTGGCAAAGGGCAATGAATATGAAATTCGCAGTATTATGACAGCGGGACTGAGTGTTCAATTATGGGACCCCAATCAAGGCGATAAATCCCAGGAAACCAAAGATGTTTTAAAACAATATGCTGATGTTCAGAAATATTATTACGGTGATTATTATCCGCTGACGCCCTATAGTCAGGAAAACACGGCCTGGCTTGCCTGGCAGTTTGATCTGCCTGAAAAAGGAGAAGGAATGATTCAGGCTTTTCGCAGGGAAAACAGTGTTTATGAATCATCCCGTTTGCAATTAACCGGTTTGCAGCCGGATGCACAGTATGTTGTAACGGATGTTGATACCGGTAAACAGGATAAGATTTTAGGAAAAGAGCTTGTCGAAACAGGGCTGTTGGTCAGCATTACCAAACAACCAGGCTCGGCTTTGATCAAATATAAGAAACAAGATTGACAGGTCAATAGGCAAGAACATATCTTTATGTAAAGATGAATTTTAAGGAAAATTTTTGTGGCAAAAAGACGTTTTTTTAATTTTTATATAAATTATTGTGTAAAAAGTAACCGGAGGATAAAATGTCCATAGTTAGAACATTTTTTATGTTTTTGTGTATGGGGGCTGTAGCATTTTCATCACCGATTCCCAAAGATTTTCCTTCTTTTATTGTTCCTGGTTATGAGCATGAAATGAAATCTTTACGCGCAATGTATTGGCTATATTACGAACCGGCCAAACCGTTGATTGCCTTATGGGATGAGTGGATGCCCATGTCCACACTATGGCCGGCCACCGGTAAAAATATGGACCAAATGTGGTCTGATGCCTTTGCTGAGCGAATTATTGGTTCTGACGGGTATGTACATACTCAACAGCACGATGGCCTTGCTCACAGCGAAGGCTGGCCGTTTCCACTCTGGACCCAGGCAGGTGGTGTCGGCTGGCATTTTGCTCCCGTTGGAGTACCCGGTTATGAGGCGCCGCTTGTTAAACCGGACGGATGGGAAATTGTCGGCGGCCGTTCTGTTGAGATCAATGATCAGGGATGGGTTATAGAACTCATGGAACCGGATGCGGTGATAACAACTCCTGAATTTTTTGTTGATTGCCATGTTTCACCGTGGCTGCGGTTAAACTGGTGGGCAACAGGTCTAAAACAGGCAGATTGCTATTTGGAATGGACGACTAATAATCAACCGGAATTTCTGCCGGAAAACCGGGCTTATTTTTCTCCGGCTGTCTCTGATGGAAAAGAATATGCCGCTCTGCCCATGGGGTCTAAAACAATTCGTATTGAAAATATTGAAAATCGTGAAATGGTCCCTGTTTACAAAATTCCGGGCTGGAAAGATACCATAACACGTATACGTATCTGTTTTGCCAATACAGGAAAGGCCCGTGTTATTATTAAATCGTTTCACACGGCGTGCGAATCACGGCATAATATCAATAATTCGAACTTTATCCGTGGTTGCCATGATTACTTTATGTGGACACATAATATCGATTTTTTACGCAGTCAAATGGAACGAATGCGTACGGCCATGCGGTTTATTATGAACGAGTTTGATACACGTGAACGCAAATGTGTTTATACCACCTGGCCCGGTCATGAAGGACGCAGCGGTGTCCGGATAACATCTGATGGAAAAAAGATTATTCTCCCCGGAGAGGGTATAGGAAGTAATTATTGGGATTTGATGCCTTTTGGCGGCGAAGATCCGTTGGCAAGCATTTATTATTATGATGCACTGCTTAATCTCGCCGAACTTGAAGAGCAAATTACAAAGCATCCGCAGTGGTGCATAAATAGCAGCGCTAACATGTTTGATCCTGCTGATTTGCGTGAACATGCAATCCAGGTCAAGAATTATGGCTCACAACGGTTTTGGAACAATGAAACCGGTCGCTTGGGAGCGGTGGACCTTGACGGGCAATTTCATGATTATGGATTTACGTTTTTAAATAATGAAGCTGTTTATTATAATTTTTGCACTCCCGAACAGGAACGCCTTATTCGGGACTGGATTTCAGGCCGCCGTGTTGTAAATGGTGATACTTCTGTTAAAGAGGACATTTATCATTGGCGTTTTGGACCGAGATCAACAACCAAACGTAATCTCGATTATTATGTTTGGAGCTGGTCTGAACCTGAAAACATTCCCTGGGGAAATCAGGTGCAGGACGGCGGCGCTGTTTTCGGTTTTTCCTATCACGATTTAATGTGTCGTGTTTTGGTCGATGGCCCGGATGATACCTGGAAACGGCTGCAAGAGATACTTGTCTGGTTTGATGAAACCCAGGCAGCCGGAGGATACCGTGAATATTATAAAGATGCATCCCGTGGAACTTTGCAGGGCGGCAATGTTCCCGGAGGTTTGGGACTTGATAAAGAGTTTTTTGAATGCATTCTTGTTCCCCAGACCATGCTTTATGGATTTATGGGATTTAATCCAACGGTTGATGGATTTTCAGTTGATCCAAAACTACCTGCTGACTGGCCGGAACTGACAGTTACACGCATAAAACTACATAAACACATCATAAATTTAACGGCTGCTGACGGGGTTGTTAAAGTTATTAGTACAGAAACACCCCAAACTCCGTTTGTTGTGAATTTACCGAAAGGCTGGAAACTGGAAGCAGTTCCACCCGGCCTGGCACGGTTAAATAAAAGTGAATAGAACTGACATTTAAACTAACATTTATATCTACAATCATTAAAAAACAAAGGATTGATTTAATGAAAACCGGAAGGATTAGCTTTTTTTATCTGATTATGTTATTTATCTTTTTTAATCGTATTGTTTTCGCTGAAACGAGTATTAAAAAGAATAAAAGTGACGAATATGAAATTATCTTTAGTGAATTGAAAAATGATTCTATAAGAATTTTACAGGTTACGGATTTACACCTTGGTAATCCCGGACGATGGGAAAGCGATTTTAGTGTTATAAGACGAATTAAAATGTACGTCAAACAGTATGACCCTGATTTTATTGTTGTAACTGGTGATATGTTCACCGGTAATCAAAAAGAGAGCAAAGAAAATTTGTTCATGTTTGCAGCTCAATCTTTTGATGACATGGAGCGACCCTGGCTGTATGAGTATGGTAACCATTGTCCTGAAAAATACGGTCGAGACGTTATTCATCAGGTCTTTGTTGATTCCGAATGGGGAATCCTGGGATACCATAAAACCGGCGGCGACTCTGTAAAATATGATTATAAAGTGGATTTGGAACTGGCAGGAGAAAAACAACCATTGTGGCAAGTTTATGCTTTTGATTCAGGATCAGAACCCGGCAACAAGTCGATAAAAGAGGACCAGGTGAACTGGTACAAACAAAAATCTGAGGCCAGTAAAGCTGAGAATAAGCGTATTGTACCGGCCATTTCGATTTTCCACATTCCTTTTATTCAATATAAATGGCTGTGGGAGGACGACACATTTGAAAAACAGGGTGAATTTCATGAAAATGTGTGTTTTGAAGAAGATAATGGAAGCGTTTATGATGCGTTTGTTGAACAGGGTAATATAAAAGCCTGCTTTTGCGGACATGATCATGATAACAATTATTATGGAAAGTACAAGGGAGGTATTATACTGGCTTATGGTCATGTCAGTGGTGAAACCTGTTACCATCGTCATTGGCCTCCCGGAGCCAAGTTTATTAGATTACCGCTTAAAGGTGGTGAGATTTATATTAAAGACCTGGTTGATGTTAGTGATTGATGTTGGCATGTAATCTGATGAATTTTTTATAAAAATATATCATTTTTAAAAGGTTTATCAGCTTTCTTTTTATACTTTGTTTTATTATTATATTGTCTCCTGTCTATTACGCTTTGTTTTAGGCAGGAGAATTATTTTAGACCTGATTATTTGTGAACGAAAAACCGTTTATGAAACGAATCCGTTTTGAAAAGCTCGGATATCAAATCAGTCGAAATGAACAAACGAACTCATTGTCTTTTTGATTCATTTTAATATCAAGTATGAAAAGATTTATTGTTTAAACGTTGCCTTTAGAGCATAAAAATCACAAGGACCCCAAAATGCATAACACCAAAAAATTCTTGATCCCTTTATTTCTATCAGTAGTGATTTTGTTGTCATCATATATTGTCTATGCTGAAAACGCTTCTGTTATAGAAGAAAAAATTATGTTTAAAACATATCCCTTTTCCGAACCAAGTCCGATACCGATTATGGGCAAAATATATCCTTATTTTAAATTTAATGGTTACAGTCTGGAAGGCAAAAAACAAGCCTGGAACATGGTCACGTTGGAGAATCCGTATATTAAGGTTGTAGTGGCGCCTGAAATAGGCGGTAAAGTGTGGGGCGCTATAGAGAAGGAAAAAGACAAGGCTTTTATCTATTATAATAAAGTCGTCAAGTTTCGTGATATTGCCATGCGCGGCCCCTGGACTTCCGGGGGAATGGAATTTAATTTTGGTGTTATCGGGCATACTCCGGCGACAGCCACTCCGGTCGATTACCTGACAAGAAAAAATGATGACGGCAGTGTAAGTTGTTTCCTTGGTACAATGGACCTTCCCAGCAGACTGGAATGGCGGGTGGAAGTTAAACTGTATCCGGATAAAGCCTATTTTGAAACAAACAGCTTTGTTTTTAATCCGACTGTTTTAAACCAACCCTGTTATCATTGGATGAATGCGGCCGCCAATGCATCAAAGGATTTGTATTTTTATTATCCCGATTCTCATGAAATAGGCCACGGAGGTGAACTCGGACTATGGCCCGTTAATGAGGACGGGCGAAATGTCTCTGCCTATGCAAATAATAATTTTGGTAATAATAAATCCTATCATATACTTGGTAATTATGCCGAGTATTTTGGGGGCTATTATAAAAATTCTGACTTTGGTTACGGTCACTGGGCGCTTTACGATGAAAAACCGGGTAAAAAACTGTGGATTTGGTCTTTGGCCCGGAGCGGTGAAATCTGGAGGAATTTATTAACAGATATTCCCGGAAATCTGCAATACATTGAAATGCAAACCGGTCTTTTGTTTAACCAGGCAGGCAGTTCAAGCAGTCAAACTCCCTTTAAACATGTTCATTATAGCGCCAATGAATCACAGTCCTTTCAGGAACTGTGGTTTCCTGTTAAAGATATCGGCGGCATGATAGACGGCTCACCCTATGGTTCGATGAATGTTACCATGCAGGCTGAACAGGTTCATGTCGGCATCAGCGCTTTACAGCAGATTGATGATGATCTTGTCATAAAATTCGGTGGCAAACAAGTTTATTCAAAACATGTGAAAATTGCGGCAAATAGTGTTTTCATCGATTCTGTTCAGATTAATGGTCCGTCAGAACCGTTAGATGTCTGTCTTGGTGATGAAAAATTACACTATAGCATGGAAAGAGATAAAAAGAACCGTTTGTCCAGACCGCTGGTGGCCAATCCGGATTTTGACTGGGAATCGGTCAATGGTTTATATACAACCGCCCTGGAACAATACCGTCAACGCGCTTTTTCCAGTGCTTATAACACTCTTGTAAACTGTCTTGGAAAAGAGCCGAATTATAATCCGGCACTGGCGTTACTGGCCGAAATCTGTTACCGGTTTACAGATTATGAAAAAGGACTGGAATATGCTAAAAAAGCGCTGGCAAATGATGCTTATGATGCTGGTGCCAATTTTATATGGGGTGTTATTAATCGTGAACTTGGCAACATGGCCGATGCAAAGGACGGATTCAGTTGGGCGTCACGTGATATGGAGTATCGCTCCGCTGCTTTTCAGCAATTGGCTGAAATTGCCTTTGTTGAAAAAAAATACAATCGTGTTGAAAGATACGTATATAAGTCTTTGGATTTTAACCGAAAAAATATAAACGCTCTAAAGGTATTGGCTGTTACACTGCGTTTACAAAATAGAAAGGACCAGGCGGAGAAAGTCCTGGCAGACATCCTCACCATCGATCCGTTGAACCATTTTGCCCGTTTTGAAAAATATTTGCTCAATCCGGAGAAAGAAAATTTAACTAATTTTACATCCATGATCAGAAACGAATTTCCTGTAGAAACCTATCTGGAGAATATGCTCTTTTATTACCAACTTGGTTGTCTGGATATAGCCCAAAAACTGTTATCCTTATCTCCCCAAAACGCGACTGTCTGTTACTGGCGCTCCTATATAAATAGAGATAATGCTAAAGGCATCGAGTTTCTGGATAAGGCCGATAACATGAGTCCCTTTCTGGTTTTTCCATATCGTCAGGAAACCATCCCTGTGCTTACATGGGCTATTCAGAATAGCAAAAGCTGGAAACCAGACTATTATCTGGCTTTGTTATATTATAATATTAATAAAAGAGAGAAGGCTGAGACCCTGTTGCGGCAACTCGGTGATCAGCCGGATTATGCCCCGTTTTATCTGATTCGTTATCAAATCGGTGACGGACAACCGGAACAGAAATTATACGATTTAGAAAAAGCCTTACAAATGGATCCCGAACAATGGCTGACATGGCATGAACTTTCTAATTTTTACCTGAACCGCAATGATTACAGCAATGCTTTACAAAATTCTCAAAAAGCGTTTGCCAGGTTTTCAAGGGAAAAGTACAAACTGGCTCTGGATTATTCTCAGGGACTTTTGTATAACGGAAAATATAAAAAATGTCTGGATGTTTTAAAAAATACAACGATTCTTCCTTCAGAGGGAGCGCGTTTTGGGCATGTGATTTACAGACGTGCCTGCCTGTTGTATGCGGCTGAATTTATTAAAAAGGGTTCTTATGACAAGGCAAAACAGGCGGCAAATGACGCCCGGCTTTATCCTGAAAATCTCGGTACCGGAAAACCAACGGTAACAGACGAGCGATTGGAAGATTATATAACAGGATTGTGTCTGGAAAAGATGGGCAGAGATGACCAGGCCAAAGAATATTATAATAAAATAGCGGCTGCTACCGAATCCTTGAAAAATGATTGGAGCTCGGTGAATTACGTCAGTATGCTGGCTTTTAACAAACTCGGTGAAAAAGATAAAGCCGACCGGCTTTTGCGAGACTGGGAAAACGCCAAATCTGATAATGATATTGTCGTACAATGGGTTAAAGCCAAGTTGCAAAATAATGAAAAAGAAATTCAGCAAATTCTCAAAGACGGCATCAGCGAATCTGCCGGAACACCCTGGAATCCGACCGGTGCGGATAGTGAATTTCGCATTGTGATGGATGTGATTAACGCAGTGATTGAGTAAATTTGGAAATAAGGAAAAGTTATTTATTATATTCTTGAAAAATTGAGGTTTGTCATGAAAAAGATAGTTATGCTATTATTTTCATTTTTGGTGCTTTTGGGCTGTACAAAAAAGAAAAATATCGTTCCGGTGGAAATGGAAACCTGGTTGGAGCAGGAAGCTGAAAAACAGATTATGGGCTGCCGGGTCACAGGATTTGACAGCACCACACTTTACACACCGGACGGTGAAGGAAATTACAAGGGCATGTGGACCCGTGATTTTGGTTATATGGTTGAAAATGCGTTTCACCTTATACCGAATGGTGATGTGAAAAATGCTATCGTTTATCTGTTAAACGGTAGGCGGGCAGATGGTTGTATTCCGGACAGGGTCAGGGCAGACGGTCTCGCTATATACAGTGCCGGACCTGTTGATAATCCTCTTGGCGATCCGCCTTCAGATAATACGCAATTTATGGTCAAACTGGTTGCCGAATATGTTAAAAATACACAGGATATTGAATTTTTTAAATCCTGTTCTAAAAAACTTGATGCAGCGATGGATTATGTTCCTCGCAGTGTCGATGGTTTGGTTTATATCGATCCACGGTTTCCGCACTCTCCCTATGGTTTTACAGATACAATCCAGAAAACCGGAGAATTGTTGTTTTCTTCTCTGCTTTACTGGGAAGCTTGCTGGGAATTGACGGCATTATATAAACAAACTGGTGACAAGCAAATGGTGTCCGAATATGGTAAAAGGGCAAAAACAATTGAAAAAAGTCTGGAGAAACTTTGGGATAAAGATTCCGGAATGTTTTACGCCGCAACAATTGACTGCCGTCAGATTGATATTTGGGGTAACGCTTACGCTGTTTATATCGGATTTCCATTGGGCGATAAAAAAAGCAGGATTGTTGATTTTTTGTATAACAATCGCGAAAAATATATTATGAATGGTCAGATCAGGCATCTTACTGAACCGGAAACATGGAAAAAAACGTTAATCCCGGTCAAACCCGGGACCTATCAAAACGGCGCTTATTGGGGTACGGCTTCCGGGTGGATTGCTTTTGCACTTTTAGAAAAATATCCTGAGCAAAGCAGCAAAATATTAACCGATCTGATATCGGATTACCAGCAGCGCGGACCTTATGAATGTATCAACGTTGATTATGTCAAAATTAACAACTATGTCGCCAGCGCTGTAAATCCGCTGGGAGTGATTAAAAAAATAAAAAATAAAAACAGTTCGTTTTAAAATCGTATCCATTTTAATAGAATGATAATTAGCGTCATTTTTTAATAATTTGGTCCCGGATTTTATTTTGTGAAAATTCTCAGGAGACGAATTAAACATGATGTTCTATAAAATTTCGTTCTCAATAATACTAGTTTTTTCTATTTGTGCTCTTTATTCACCTTCATCTGCAGGTGCGCCGTTTACTTTATTCCCCGGACAGCGACAAATATTTGTTGATGATTACCGCATTGCGAACAAAGAAGGTGTGGTGAGGAAAGCAAATGCCTGTAAAAAATTACCGTCACCTGTTTTGCATGCGGAAAAACCCTGGGAAGACGACCGTGTTTACGTTTATGGGACTGTTTTGTATGATGCAAAAAATGATTCTTTTACCATGTGGTATATGAGTAGTTTTAATTTAATCATGGCAGCGACCTCAAAAGACGGCATTGTTTGGGATCGGCCCGGTTTAGGAATTTGGGATTATGAGGGCTCCACAGATAATAATATTGTATACGCTATGCACAGTCCCAGTGTTGTTTTTAATCCTCAGTCTAGTGACCCTGATAAACGGTATACTATGATCGGTTGTATCAAAAAACCGGTTCGCGGATATTATGCGGCCTGTTCTTCCGACGGTTTAAACTGGAAGCCATACCTTAAGAATCCTGTTTTGGATGGCAGTGATACCTGCACTTTGGCTTTTGATTCGTGCCGACAGGAATATTTAGCATTTCACAAGCTGACGCATGAATATCGCGGACACAGACGCAGGCTGGTTTATCTGTCGACAAGTAAAGATGTGCAAAACTGGTCAGAGCCTGAATTGGTTATGGCGCCGGATGAAACAGATGATGATCAAACCAGGGCAGAAGGGGGCATTTGTTCACAATTTTATAACATATCGGCATTTCAATATGCTGGTCAGTGGCTAGGCTTGATAACTCATTTTCGTTATAATGGCGAGCCAAAGGAAAAGGGGCCCAAACAAAGTAAATATGACGGCCCGATAGATGTTCAGGTTGTTCACAGTCGTGACGGACGGGAATGGCAGCGTTGTTCGGACCGGAGTCCGGTAATTCCAAACGGACCCTATGACTATGATGCGGGGTGTATCCTGGGAGTTGCCAACTCACCTGTTATTGTTGATAATGAAATGTGGATATATTATACGGCAATAACCACAACGCACGGCGGGTATGTACCTGAAAAAAAGATAACAATCGCACGTGCTGTTTGGAGGCTGGATGGAATGGTCTCTATAAAGGCTGATGAAAAGGGAGGATGGATCGAAACCGGCACTTTTACAACATCAGGTGATCATCTTATTGTTAATGCTGATGCTCATCAGGGCAATCTATCGGTTGCTGTACTCGATGCCGAGGGAGAAATTATTCCCGGTTATTCTCATAAAGAGTGTGTGCCTGTCAAAAGTGATAGTGTTCGGCACCATATTAAATGGAAAAATAATGACAGTCTCATGAAAGGACAACCGATTCGGTTAAGGTTTTATTTGAAAAATGCAGAATTATTTAGCTATATGACGGAAAAAGATAATGAAGGATTAAAACCATAATTAATGGTTATTGGATATAAAATAAAAATGTATTCAAGTTAAAAAGGAGTAAAAATGAAAAAGAGATATATTAAAATTATTCTGACATTTTTTACTTTAATTTCATTTGCAAGTGCAAAAGATAATACCGAAAATAATTCTGCTATGACGGTGGATTTTAGTTATGCTTTTTCCACACCGCACCGGTTGACAGTATCCATGCCAAATGCCAGCGATAAAACCCTGGTTGATGTCTATCCTCAGCAAATGCGTTTAAAGTGGTCTTTCGACAACTTGTTAAGCAAACCTGTGGCGAGTTTTACCAAACCGGATGCCAATTGGTATGTTTTTATAAAACCGGAGCTAGACGGAAAAGAGTTTGCAAACTGTACCTATCAACGTGCTGAAGGCTGGCTGCCAATGGTGGAAACAACGTACGAGCAACAGTCTGTTCTAACAAAAATGCAGGTTATTGGTGCAGAATCAGCCGCACTTGTACGAATTGATATGGAAAATAACGATAACCAAAGCCATAGTATTACCATTAATTGTGTTAACGATAGAATAACAAGGGCCTATAATCCTGCCTGGATTCAGATCGATTGGGACAGTGATGTGATGCTGGCCGGGATGGATGACAGGGCTGATCGTATTATACTGTTTATGACGGGTGGAGATGAACAACCTGTAAAGGCAGTTACTACAATTTCACAGGTATGGTATTTGGAACCTGGTGAAAAAAGGACCGGCTGGATAGTTCGTCCCTATGTAGCCTACCATTCTCAGCTTGTTACTCTTCGAAAAATGGATTGGAGCAAAGAGTTTAATCAGGCTAAAAAAGTCTGGTATGATCTTGTCGGACAAGCTGTGCAAATTCATATTCCTGACCCGGCTGTTCAAAATGCCTTTTATGCCGGACTGGCAGACTGTTTTATAATGAGGGAACATGTCACTCCCGAATATATAGCCGGTACTCCGGGTACTGAAAAATATCGTGCTGCCAGCTCAGGTGAGCCTTCAATCGTTTCTATCTTTTTAGATCAGGTCGGCCTGCATGCGGATGCGGCTTTGGGACTTCAGGTTTGTATTGATCTTCAGGATAAAGATGGCAACTGGAACGATCCGAAAGGATGGGCGCATTATATGTGGGGAATTACGGGTTTTAAGGCGTGGGCTGTTATGGAACATTATTTGTTGACAAAGGACAAAGATTATCTTGAAGGTGTTTATCCTCGAATGCTGGCCAGTTCCCGCTGGCAGGAAACCCAGCGAATGAAAACCCGAAAATTAGTTGACGGTAAACGGACGACGGAGTATGGTTTGATGCCGCGCGGTATGGGGGATTGCGGTTTAATGGATGGGGATGATCTGATTGGTGTGTTCCTGCCCCATAATATCTGGACAGTTTATGCAGACTCGCTGACGCTTGAGGCGGCTCGTATTTTGGAAAAAACAAATGATATTGAAGAGTTGACAAATATTCATCGCACCGGATTGAAAGACTTGCAATGGTCACTGGATCATGGTGCTATTTCTGAAAACGGTTATCAATGGATACCCGGTGTTGCCAACAAAACAGACGGCAGTCGCTGGGGCGCTCTGTATGCTGCCTGGCCCTGTGCCACGTTGCAACGAAATCATAAATTGATAAACGGTACCATAAATAAACTTGAATCATGGATAAGTCCCGGCGGATTACCGGTTAATACGGGATGGTTAAAGGACGGCTTGTGGGTGGCTATCGCCCTTGATAATCTGGCTGAAGTGCAATTGTATCGCAATGAAGGTGATGATGCGGTTAAATATCTTTATGCGACGTTGAACCATGCCACTCCGCTCTATTCCTGGTGTGAAGAACGGGGACAGGAACCTGGCTCTACAACATGTACAGGCGATCTACAGCACCTGTGGACGCCGCTGGCTGTCGGTCGGTTTATTCGTGATGCCCTGGTCATGGAAGACGGCAATACACTGCATTTGGCCCGGGGCACGGCCCGTCAATGGCTGGAAAATGATGAGAAAATCATTGCACTTGATATGCCCACACACTTTGGCTCGGTTTCTTATGAATTACAATATAATAAAAGCATAAATCAGGTAACCGGATATGTTGACCTTTCCAACTGTATGGCTCCAAAAGTGGTTTTACATGTCAGACTGCCAAAAGATAAAAAAATGGTTTCTCTTGTAACAGAGGATGGAATAGAATTAAATATTCAAACGCAGACCATCAACTTGACAAATATTTCGAAACGGGTAAACATCGATGTTAAGGTCGAATGATAATAAAGACAAAAATGAAATATACCTGGTATAAAAGAGTAACTATAGATTTATTAATAATAAAAAAAATGAAAAATATTTCCATCTTTTTAAAGAGTTATGAAAAAAGCAGTAAATAATATAAACAAATATTCAGGAGTCGACATGAAACATCGAAAACTACCAACTTGGCTGATTTTGTTTTTGCTGGCAGTCGGTTTTTCTTTCGCCAATGCCAAAGATAACCTGCTGAAACTCGACAGTAAAAGAGAATTGTTTGTCGATTATTATTTGATTGATAAGCTGGATAATTTGAAACTTGTACTACACGAACCACGCGACGAAGGACCGGTATTCTTTTTTAACGAATCCTGGGAAGGTTTAATGTGCGGGTATGCAACGATTATAAAGGACGGTGACCTGTATCGTTTTTATTATCGTGGATCTCCTTCATCCGGAAAGGATTATTCCGCCGCAGAAGTAACATGTTATGCCGAATCGGACGACGGTATTCATTGGCGTAAGCCTGAACTGGGTCTGTTTGAGGTAAACGGTTCCAAAAAGAATAATATCGTTTTGGCCGAGGCTGCACCGGTTACTCATAACTTTAGTCCCTTTCTGGATACGAATCCCAATGCAAAACCGAAAGAACGTTTTAAAGCACTGGGAGGTAATAAAAAAAGTTGTTTGATTGCCTATGTTTCTGCTGACGGTATTCACTGGAAAAGAGTTCAGGACGAGCCCGTTATTACCGACGGCAAGTTTGATTCTCAAAATGTCTCTTTTTGGTCTGAAACTGAAAATTGTTACGTCTGTTATTTCCGTACCTGGTCCGGCGGTAAGTTTAAAGGGTTTCGAACGGTCAGCAGGGCCACTTCACCGGATTTTGTCAACTGGTCTGATACGGTACCAATGACCTTTGGCAATACACCTTTAGAACATCTTTATACGCAGCAAACCCATCCTTATTTTCGCGCTCCTCAAATTTACGTAGCCATAGGCGGACGATTTATGCCGAATAAACAGGTACTTACGGAACAACAGGCAGAAGACTTGAAAGTTGATCATAAATATTTTAAAGACTGTTCCGATGCCTTTTTTATGACATCCCGGGGCGGCAGTATTTATGACCGAACTTTTATGGAATCTTTTATTCGTGCCGGTATTGGACTGGAGAACTGGGTATCACGCTCTAATTATCCTGCATTGAATGTAGTACAAACGGCTGAACATGAAATGTCTATCTATGTTAACCAAAATTATGCTCAGCCCACAGCCCACATGCGTCGGTATACATTACGTCTTGATGGCTTTGCTTCTCTCAAGGCCCCTTATAAAGGCGGAGAGATGTTGACCAAATGTTTTACCTTTTCAGGAAAAAAACTGGAACTCAACTATGCAACCTCCGCTGCCGGTGAAATTCGTGTGGAATTTCAGGATGAACACGGTCAGCCTGTTCCAGGTTTCCGTTGGGAAGATTCGCAAATGATTGTTGGGAATGAAATTTCCCGTATTGTTTCCTGGAACGAAAGTGAAGACGTCAGCAGTCTGGCCGGTAAAACCATTCGTCTGCGAATTACAATGAAAGATGCAGACTTGTATTCGCTAAAATTTTTAGAGTAATAATTTATCCTGAATAATTTAACTGTTCTGTATTAAATTTTAGAACATTGTTACAATAGAAAAAGGAACCCAAATGTTTAAATATATAGTTGATTTTTTTAAAACAGGTCCTGATAAGCCTCTGATTGAAGATGAAGCTAAAATAAAAAAAATATACGAACGAAAACGATGGACGGCCTATCTTTCCCTGGTTTTCGGTTATGGCTTTTTTTATATCTGCCGCCTGAATTTTTCAATCGCTAAAAAGCCTATAATTGATGCAGGAATTCTTTCTCCCAAACAATTGGGAATTATCGGGGCTGTTTTGTTATATGTTTATGCAGTGGGTAAATTTACAAATGGTTTTTTAGCTGACAGGGCAAACATCAGAAAGTTTATGTCCGTTGCTTTATTGCTTTCGGCTCTTGTCAACCTGATATTTGGTTCCGTTACCCATTTTTTATTATTTGCGTTATTATGGGGATTAAACGGCTGGTTTCAATCAATCGGCTCGGCTCCATGTGTTGTATCGATTTGTCAGTGGTTCAGTAATAAAGAGAGAGGTACACGCTATGGAATATGGGCCGGTGCACATAATATTGGTGAGGGTCTTACGTTTATTGGTACATCCTTTTTAATAAGTACACTGGGATGGAGAATGGGATTTATTGGTCCCGGTATTGCCTGTATCATTGTCGCTTCTGTTTTGTTTTTTACGCTTGCCGATAGACCACAAACCTATGGTTTACCGCACGTGGCCGACTATAAAAAGGATTATTCGGCCGGAAAACCGATTAAAGAACCTGTCGGACAATTACAATTAATGGTTTTAAAAAGTCCCATGGTTTGGGTTTTGGGATTAAGCAGTGCATTGATGTATGTTTGCCGGTATGCCATTCACAGTTGGGGACCGCTTTATTTGCAGGAAGTTAAGAATTATTCCCTGGTCGAATCCGGCGTTTTAATCGGCGCCAATACGCTTGTCGGTCTGGCTGGGGCCGCAAGTTCAGGATTTATTTCTGATCGGTTTTTCGGTTCACGACGAAACGTTCCAACCCTGATTTATGGATTGTTATTAACAGGGTCACTGATTTTGTTATATATTGTTCCCGCCGGTCATCGCTGGCTTGATGTTTTAGCTCTGGGTGGGTTTGAATTTGCCATTGGAGGTTTGATTGTATTTTTGGCAGGCTTAATTGCGGTTGATCTAATGCCCAAAAAAGCCGCCGGTGCTGTTAAAGGTGTTATCGGATTATTTAGTTATATGGGCGCCGCCTCTCAGGATTGGATTAGCGGATTTTTAATTGATTCGGGTAAAATAGTTCACGATCAGGTTACAACCTATAATTTTGATAAAGTGTTTTATTTTTGGATCGGTGCATCCATTTTGTCCCTTATTCTGGCGTGTACAGTCTGGAATGTGAAACCAAAGGAATAGTGCTTTTCAGATAATAATTGATAAATTTTTTAGCTATTAACAGACTCACCTAAAAAAAAGAAAAGTCGAATTTGAAAAACCGGTTTATTTGGAATATTAGATTTAAGGATCAAGTATGTTGAAAAAAACAACCAAGAAAACAGGCAATTTATTCAAAATATATTTGCTGACCGTTTTATTTTTACCTGGAATTATGTTAACCCGGCCGCAATTATTATGCGCGGAAGAACAGAACGATTGTGTTACAAATATTAATTCCTTTACTGTGAATGATAATTGTTTTCAGTTCACAACGATCTCCGGATTAAAACCGGACACCATCGGTCTATCCGTTTCATTTGTTAATCCACATGTTGTTAAAATTACTGCTTCATCGGGTAAAGTAAAGTCAGAGCAAAATGGTCTTTCCTTTGATTTTATAGAAAAGAATGATTCATTTTATTTGAACACAGAGCGATTATCACTTCAAATACAAAAATCTCCATTTGATATGCGGATTTTTCGTGTGGACGATAAATCTCCTTTAATATCTTGTTTAGGTTCTCAATCTGTTGATAAAATTCCGGTATTTAAGACTGAATTTAATATGGATATTGACGAACATTTTTATGGATTTGGTGAAAAATTTAACGGTCTCGATCAGCGGGGCAATAAGGTTGTCATGGAATTGGCGGATGCCTACATGGTATCCGATGGTAATACCTATAAATCCATTCCATTTTTTCTTTCGTCAAAGGGATATGGTTTACTCGTCAATTCTGCCCGACGAATTGTTTTTCATATGGGTGACGAACATAATGATAAATACTCTATTGAATATCCTGGTGAGGTGTTCGAGTATTATATTTTTACGGATAAGGACCCTTTAAAAAATATTTCTCAATATACGGAAATAACCGGGAAATCTCCGTTAATTCCGCAATGGTCTCTGGAACCCTGGCTTTCACGGCGAACGGTTACCGGATGGGACCGGGTTGAAACAGCAGAATGTGAAGTTGACAAGATGATTGCTGACGGTTTTCGTTTGGGTGTTATCTTGTGGGAGGGAATTGCTTCCAGAATTTTTCCAAAAGAACAATCTGAGCTTATGTACAAATTGTCAAATAAATGGCATGAGATGGGAATTAAGCAGGTTTTTTGGAGTCGTGTCGGCCATATTCGAGAAAAACAAAAACGGAAAGAAAAAATACCGGATAGCTATTTTATACGCAAAGCTGACAGCACTTTATGTGAAGGCGGTTTCAACGGCTGTTATTATTACTTTGATCCTACAAATCCAGAAGCCATGGACTATTGGTGGAATACCTATTATAATCATGTGGTAACAGGTCAAAATGAAAAGTCTGTTCCCGGTCATTGGAATTTGGATGGTGTTAAAATCGATTTTTGTGAACTGTTTCCCAAAGACGATTCGAATCTATTAACATATTCTAAAGTTGACGGCATGCACAATCTCCATGCTGTTTTATTTTCAGAACAGATTTATAATCGTTTAAATGAATTAAAACCGGATGGCGGTATTACCTGGGTGCGTGGAGGAGGTTTGGGCCTTCAAAAAGTCGGTTTTGCATGGGGCGGCGACCGGGGCCGTACTTTTAAACAGTTGTTAGGAACTGTTCGCGCCTCACTGGGAGTGTCGATCTGTGGGGTTTCTTTAATCGGTCACGATCTCGGCGGGTATCGCGGTGATGATTCAGAAGAAGCAAAAAAAGTTTATATTCGGGGTGTGCAATATGCAGCGTTCAGTCCGTCTTTTCATGATCACGGCAGCGCACCAGGTCCTTGGGAACAGGATGAAATCGGCCAGGAAAATTATAAATTCTATTCCAGACTTCGGTACAATTTGGTTCCTTATTTATATCACTATGTTTGTGTCTCGCACAGAACCGGTATTCCGATGATGCGGTCTTTGTATTTACACCATCCAAATGATGAAAATACATTTTCAGTTGAAGATCAGTACTATCTTGGTGACAATCTGCTTATAGCGCCCATTGTTACATTTTCGGACACGAGAAAAATTTATTTACCGCAAGGCCAATGGATTGATTTTTGGACCCGAAAACAATATGAAGGCCGGCAATTTATTGAATATACTGCTCCGTTAAATCAAATTCCGGTATTTGTTAATTCATCCACCATACTTCCTTTACAGTTGAACGATACCATGCAGGTGGGCGGCATTTTTCCGCAGGAAAAAAAGGACAATCTGTTGCTGACATTTCGTTTGTTTGATGGGCCGGATAGTAAATTTGAGTTCTATGGGAAAACCAACGTTACTGTTGAAAAAACGCACAAAAATAATCAACTACTTTGCAATGTGAATCAAATTAAAGAAAATTTTGGTATTATTGCCGATGACATAAAACCCGAATCGATCACAATAAATGGTCAGCCGCTTAAAAGTTTAAATCAAAATGATTTTGTTTCTGCTCAACAAGGCTGGTTGTATGACTCGCACAATCAGCAAACGTTTATTAAAATTCAATCCAATCCGGATGTGACGGATTATAAAATCGTTTTAAATAATACATCAAAAAAGGCCATAAAGAAGCAACCTATAGTCCTTGAATCCCCCGAGATTCTACAGGCACGAGGATGGGACCAGTCCGTGCTTTTTTCGTTAAAGTCTGTAAAAAATGCAACCTCGTACAAAATAGAATATTGGCAGCAAGGCACAAAAGAACAAACGAAAACAATAAGTGAAACCAACACTTTAATAAAAGTACCCAATCTTATAAATGGTGCCACTTATTCCTTTTCGGTTAAAGCTGTGAATGATGGTACGACCAGTCCGGCTAATACTTTTGCAGTGACTCCACAAAAACGTCTCGCCTGTTTTAAACCGGAACAAGAGACTGTGATGATTCATGCGGACCATTTTTTAATCAAATCTGAACCCAATGACAGCACTGTGAAATATCAATATGGGATTGAATGCCCAAAGGAAACCTGCTATTCTGTCTGGATTAAGGCCCGTAAAAACGAACCTCATCATCGATATCTCAGGTGGTATCATATCGGAAATGTAAATATGGAAAAAGGCGGAAATCGTCTTTCGCTTTTATTAAAAAAATCGACCGATGTTGAAATGCTTTTTCTCACTGAAAATCCCGAATTGCGGCCTGAATACAATATAAAACTTGAAAGTTCTTTTTCTGAACAAAAACAAATTGAAAATCTAGAGGAAAAGTTATTGTACTTTTAAAATCAAGGAATCGTGAAACCATGACAAAATTATTCAAATATTTGATCCTAATATCCTTTTTGATGATCATTTATAGCAGTTGTAACTCTGATTCCCGGACCAAAGCAACAGAAAACCTGATCTCGGACATAAAAATCCATATTCTGATGGATGGTGAATCACACTCCGGATTGTGGCTGGGACCAGGGGTATTTTGCAAACCCGGTAATCCGCCGCAAAATTTTCATTTCTTTTTTTCGGAAAGTGATCGTAAAGGAGGGGACTCTGTACGAAAATACCGTTATTTTGTAACGGAATCTGCTCCTTCAGGAAATGAGGGATTTAACGGCTGGTGGAAAACCTGGAAAGAACAAAATTTTCCACAACCTCTTCATTCAAGATTTGATAAGGAAGGTTTTGAATGGGTCCCTACGTTTAACTGGCAATACAACAGACCTTCACATTCCTGGCTGGGGATTGGTACTTTATTACGACAAAAGGACAGCAAGTTATCAGACCATGTTCAGCATCTTGCCATTGCCTATGCTACGTATACGGCTGATTCGCAGCAATTTGAGGATTGGAAATCTTTTCGTATAAGCTTGAAAAATGAAGAAAAACCATGTGTTGCCTATGGTCAGCGTGTCGATCTGGAAAACGGTGATGTTGTCGTTCCGTTTTCCGTAATTAAAGAGTTTAACGGCAGAAATTCAATTCGCTGGTGCGGCACTGTTTTTTGTCACTTTGACGGAAAGGTGTTGTCTCCCTATAAACAAAGCAACCTGGTTACAAATCCTGTCCCGCGTGGTTTGTATGAACCGAGTTTGACGCTGTATAACAATAAATACTTAATGTCGTTACGTGCGGAAGACGGATATGGTTATGTTACGGTAAGCGATGATGCCATGACCTGGAACGAACCGGTCCCCTGGAGTTGGGATGACGGCACGGCCATTGATATGAACCAGACTATGACAAAATTTATCACCCATTCTCAGGGACTTTATCTGGTTTATACCCGCATTTTACCGGACAATGATAATGTTTTTAGAAACCGGGCTCCGTTGTTTATCGCCCGGATTGATGATGGTAAGGTGTGCCTGATTAAAGAAACAGAGCAAATTATTTTCCCGAATAACGGATTTCCTTTAGGTAATTTTAACGTGCACACTGTTTCACCTTTGGAAAGCTGGGTAACCGTCCCGGAATGGGACCGTACCGGGCGTGACATTCCCTGTAATAATTTATTAGGTCGTATTGTCTGGAGCAAACCAAACGAATTGGTAAGCAATGAGTAAAAGGTTTAATTTTTTAGATTATATTAAAAACGGCGGTAACAAACCGTTTGTGTCATTACAAATTGGCGGCGGCGCCGGTTTTGATACAAAGTTGGCCGGTAAAAAATGGATTACCGAAACCACTATTATGGACACGATTCGTGCCTATGAAACAGTCGGTTGTGAACCGTTAATCAATATCCCGTTGTGTGAATTTGACAAGTTTATCCCGGAATTAAAACGCCAAACAATTACACAGGAAAATATTGATAAAAAGAGTTCCGAAAGTTCTTTGGAATCTCCTTTCGGACAACTCTATTGGAAGATGAATGAAATTCCCAAAGAGGGAATTGTGCCGCTGGTTTATCCTGTAAACAGTAATGACCCGGCAGCGTTCGACAAGATTTGCTGGTATGCCGAACAGTTTCATAAAGCCGGTAAATATATTCAGGAATTAATGGGACCCGAAATTTTCATGATACATGAGCAAGATGCTCCTGTATGCATTCAATGGAATTTACAGCCCTTTGAAATGTTGGGCCTGACAACAGTCGATCAACTGGTAATGCTGGCCATGCTGGAGCCGGAAAAGTTTAGAAAAACTTGTGATATTGTTCGTGATGTTAATTTGGATATCCTGGAGCAGGTGATAAAAACCGGTGCTGATTTTGTGTTTCTGGGCGGACCTGGTTCTGAAATGTTGTCTCCCAAACTTTATCAGGATTTCCTGATTCCGGATTCTAAAATAATAACCGACTCTGTTCACCGTCTCGGAGGATTGATCTACAGCCATATTTGTTCTCCTGTTGAACCGTTTTTATCCATGGGATTTTATAATCAGATGGGAATTGATTTGTTTGAAACGCTGTCGCCGCCGCCGGTCGGCAATGTTACGGATTTGGCCAAAGCCAGAAAAACCGATTTGGTTGCGAATATATGCACCCGCGGAAATATCGGTCTGGATGTGCTGCTCAACGGCACTGTTGAGGATGTGCAAAGGGCTGTGGAAGAAATTTGGCAGGCAACCAAAGGCAGCAAACACATGATTGCCGCCTCGGATTACCTGTTTTATGATATTCCTTTGGAAAATGTAAAAGCTGTTGTGGATATGGCTGAAAAATTGTCATTTAATTCATAAATATAAATTATTTAAAAACTATTCTTAAACAAAGAGGTTTAAATGTTTGCAACAATCACCAACAAACAAAAATCAACTGTATTTTCAATAATTGTATTCATTCTATTTTTTTATGGATTTCTAAATGCCGCCACCTTTTCTGTAAAAGACTATGGAGCGACAGGTAATAATCAAAATGATCATCAAGCCATTCAATCGGCTATTGATGCCTGTTCAAACGATGGAGGCGGGACTGTTCTTTTCCCGGCCGGCGAATATGTTACCGGTACCCTGGAATTAAAAAGTAATATGAGTTTATACCTTGAGGCAGGTGCTGTTTTAAAAGCAAGCCGGAATACTGAAGACTATCCAAAACGGGCTTTGCTTTTTGGTGAAAACCTTGAAAATATTTTTATTTTGGGACCCGGGATTATTGACGGGCAAGCCGAGTATGAATGGAAAGAAAATGATATTTCTGATAAACTGGCGGACAATGTTCCGGCAGATTTCAAGCCGACGATTACCCGCTCCTATCCCATTGCTCCGAATCCGAAACTTGTTGAACTGGTAAACTGCAAAAACGTCAAAATTAAAGATATTACCCTTAAAAAAGCACCTAGCTGGACGGTGCATCCCTGGGGATGTGACGGCGTTTTAATTGACGGTATTACCATTGATAACGACGTCGTCGCCGGTGCCTGGACAGACGGAATTGATCCTGATTGCAGTCGTAATGTGCATATCACCAATTGTCGTATCGCCGCCGGTGATGATGGTATTGCTATTAAAACAACCGACCACTTTGGACCGGCCCGCAGTTGCGAAAATATCATTATCGACAACTGTCATATTGTTTCCGCTTCATGTGGTATAAAAATAGGTACGGAAACCAAAGCGGATATAAAGTTTGTTACGGCTGAAAACTGTGTCATACGCAAGTCCAATCGGGGAGTGGGAATCATTGTGCGTGATACCGGCACTGTCAGCAATGTGCAGTTTTCAAATATTCTTATTGATTGTGCCCGGCACGATTATTTCTGGTGGGGCAATGGCGAACCTTTTTATTTTGTTGCCTGGAAAAGAAAAGGTGTGGAAAACCACGGTACAATTAAAAACGTATCTGTTTCCAATATTAAAGCCTATGCCTGTGGAACAAGTTTTGTTGAAGGCATAACCGGTCGTACATTGGAAAATTTTGAATTTAAAGATATTACACTTTATGTAAAATCCGACTCTTTGCTCGATTTTCCTGTTGAAAACAAACCTTATTCCTTTGAACATTATTATCACACAAAAATTTTTCCAACCGGTGTATCAAACTATTACCTGGGTCGTTCGGTTTTTAAATTTACTAATATAAATTCTTTAATCCTGGATAATATTCGCATCTCCTGGATGGACAAAATCTCTGAAAAATGGGAAAATGCTGTGCAACTTGAAAAAATTACAAATTTAAATGCCAAAGCGATTATAACCCGACAACCGCATTTAAAAAGCGACCATAGCGCTATTGTATTAGATAATGTTCAATCCGGTGAATTTTATAATTGTACGGCCTTGCAGGGTACGGAAACATTTTTTGATATTAGAAATGAAAAAACAGCCAATATTCAATTTCGCTATAATCAGTTGAACCAGGCAAAGCAAGGTTTCAAATTCGAGGCTAAGGACTTGCAAAAACATGTCAAGGTTATTGATTAAATTTTTGAAAAAAATCACCGGACATGTTGCTTATAAAGAAAAATACCTTTATTTTACCAGATAATCCGGAGTTAAGAATGATGTTTTAGCGTAAAGGTTTTCTCATGCTACGTTTTGGAAAATATGTTCAGCACAAATCTTTTGGAATTTTTTTAGCATTAATCGTTCTTGTACTTGTTTTATCTGTAACAACATCGACATTTTTAGGCGTCGATAATATTTTGAGTATTATTCGCAGTTTTTCATTTGTTGCGATTTTGTCCTTTGGCGAAACCCTGACGATCATAACGGCCGGTATAGATTTGTCCGTTGGCTCAATTTTGGGTCTGTGCGGCTGTGTTACGGCTCTGATGCTGACATCCGGTGTTCCGATCATTTTAGCGGTGTTTATCGGACTTTTGGCCGGAGCGTTTCTCGGTTTCTTTAACGGACAGCTTATCACCCGTTTAAAATTACCGCCTTTTATTGTAACGCTCGGCATGTTGAGCATGGCCAGAGGACTCGCTTATGTTATTACAAAAGGATGGCCGGTTTCCGGCTTGCCTGAAAGTTTTATGTGGCTGGGACAGGGATATTTTTTAAAAATACCGGTTCCTATCTATTTTATGCTGATTGTTGCGGTTTTAATGGCTTTTTTCCTTAAAAAAATTGTTATCGGCCGGCACATGTTTGCCGTCGGCAGCAATGAAGATGCGGCGCTATTGTCCGGTGTTAATGTTAATAAAGTTAAACTGGTCGCTTATACAATCTCCGGATTTACAGCCGCCCTTGCCGGTATTTTGCTCGTTGCCCGATTGGGTGTTGCACAATCCGTTTCCGGGCAGGGTTATGAGTTGGATGCCATAGCCGCATCGGTTATCGGCGGTACGAGTTTAATGGGCGGAGAAGGGTCTATTCTCGGCATTATTATCGGCGCAGCGATTATGGGCGTTTTGCGAAACGGTCTGGTATTGCTGGGTGTGTCCGCCTTTTGGCAGCAATTTGCCCTGGGCGCCATTATTATTGTTGCCGTGGCAATTGATAAATTGAGGAAACGATAAAATAACAAATGTTCAAGAAAACGATTCATTTAAAATATTTACTCTTATTTTTTATAATCGGAAATCTATTTTCTGTTTTCGCCCAGGAAACTAAACAAAACGAAAATACCCGTGCTCAGAATGAGAAAATTGAAAAATTATATTTTCTTATTCACGGCCTATGTTACCAGGACATGTGTAAAACCACCGGAACATTTTCAGATGAAAAGCTGATTCCTTATCTGGAACGTGAAAAAAAATGTACGCAACAGTGGCGCGAGCGGTTGAAGGGATTTTCTGAAAATGAAGCATTGGTCATCGTTCCATGGACCACAGACAAAAAAGGTCCTGTCGCTGAATTTAACCGATTCGCAAAATCAATTCTCAAGGACCATTGTTTTATTCTCGACACACCGGGACCTTTTGAAAATGAGTTTTGGGCAGACAGCAGTTGTGCTTTCCAATTAAATATTATAGATGAAATACAAGCCGCTTTTGTCTATCAAAAAGAAGCCTGGAATAAAGAAGAACTGATAACAGCCCTTCATGCCAAAGCCTGTGCCGGACAGTTTTGCAAGATGCTAAAAGACAGAGGATTTGTTTTTAATGCTAAAACCGTTCAATCCGAAGGATGGGGCGCCAGTTTTGATGGATGCGTATTAAAGTATTCTTTGAACTTTCGCAGAATATTGAATCTTGAACATGCCATAGAAATAAACTTTGATCTGACAGTCCCGGATGCCTCTTTTTTATTAAATGCAAAAATGCTCTCTTCCTTTATTAGAAATGATGGATTGAGAATATTTGTTTTTGAAAATAATAATAAACTTTTTGCTTTATGTACTTTAACAACTTTTGCATTGGATTCCGCGCAACGTTATATTGCTTTGAATAAAGGAAAAATTAAAGCTGTAAAAAGTAAACAGGGAATTCAATTATGGCCGCAAACCCAGGACTATTATCTCCCCAATGCTCCTATCGGACACTATGAACCGCCGCAAAATCCTGTTTCAATAAAAAACGACTCATTGCTTGTGCCTGCAACCAGTGGTTTTGTTTATCGTTTGGTCAAAGCACCTGCATTTATTTTTGCTTCTGAAAAAATTGAATTTTCTGATTTTTTCAATCTATTACAAAAAGCGGAATTAGTTGAATTTTAAATCCAATAAATACATTAGATAGTAAAAATTTGGCAAAAGAAATGTCTGAATATTAATCATCGGCATTAAATTTTAGGAGCCGGATATGTGGAAAAAAAGTATAATTCTAATATTCTTTGTTTTATTTTCCTTTGCTTGTTCAAAGAAACGAACAAACAATATCACTAAAAATGATTTAAATTATTACCTGGCTGAAAAAGACAGTTCAGGTATTTTGCAATCAGCATACAAATCTATTCGTTTTACAGTGGACCGGACGTTGGTGCCTTACAATGATCACTTGAGCTGTAAATCGAGTTTTGTTGATACAAACGGCAATTTTCCTGCTGGTTTGGATTGGCATCCTTTTGTCAAACTGGAAGGCCCAGGCTGGGCGGCCAATGCTGTTGGCGGAGCTTTTGAGATTTATTCTTTTGGTGATTATTTCGGAGACTCTAACCTTGTCAATAAAGCACTTTTTGTACTCGATCATATTCTTCAAGATGGTTTTATTAATGACAGTACCGGATTTATTATTGGATATCGAAATGTAGATTCTGATAGCTTTTTCTTAAACTATACACATGATAAGAATTGGTTTTGTGTCGGTTCCATGGCTAAGATTGCCTATCAGTTACTTGTTTTTAGTGATCTTGTGGATCATGAACGAAAAACGAAAATGCAGGAAATCGCACAAAAAAATGCGGCATGGATTATAGAAAATGTCCAAATGGCTGACAATGGATGGTATCCTCGACGCAGCACCCCTTCAGGTGCGAATTTTACCCAACGCCCTGAAGGAGGAGATGACCCGTTGTTTGATAAAAGTGCCGATGGACTGTTTATCCTGCAATTATTAACAGAGTTGACACAAAGAGGACTTGGCGATTATCGTGATCACATACGTGAAAAAGCGAATCTGTTTATAAAATATGGGGGCATCTTTGGAAGTATCAATCATGATACATATGATGAACATGAAAATGTCGCCTATTCTGTTGCATTCCGGGTATTAAGAAAAGTATCCGTTTTGTTAAAAGATGATAAAATTCGTTCTTTTGCTTTTGATAAATGTTTAAAAGGATTGGAACAGTTTAAAATAAAAGCAGATAGAAATGGTGTACAATGTGCGGGTCTTTATATTATGGAAAAAAATTGGGATACGGCTTATTTGTGGGAAAATGCAGAAGCTGCTTTGGCATTTTTAGAGGCCTATTGGGACACAAAAGATGAGTCGTATTTTAATGAAGCTCATTCCATTTTAAAGGCTATTTCCAAACATCATTATGGCGAGTACGGATTTTTGACCGAAGGTGTGGACTGGAACAATCATGTCGGCGCACAACATCATTTTAATGATGCTGAATTTGGTGATATTGAATACACCGAACCATTCTTGAATAATTTACACATTGTTGAACCGACATTGATTATGTTAAAAATAATGGATAAAAGAATTTGAGTTGTTAATGTTAACGGGATATGCCCTGATTAGCATCTACTCGGGTTCGTTTTTTTTGGGGCTGTGAATACAAAGCAGACATGGTTAATAACAAGTACGGAATTTTTATATCATGGAGAAGTAAATGTTACGCAAGATTTTATATATTTTAGGAATTATGTTGGCAGTTATTGTTGCGTTTTTAGTTGTTGGAATTATTATAAATAAACCTCTAAACAGCACGGTTTTTCCTGAACTCAAAACACCGTTAAATATTGCTCACAGGGGAGGTCAATACCTGTGGCCGGAAAATTCAATGTATGCTTTTGAAAAAGCCGTTGAATTTGGTGTTGATATCGTTGAGCTTGATGTAAGGCCTACGGCAGACGGTTATATTGTGGTCATGCATGATGATACGGTTGACCGAACATGTGACGCTAAAGGACGGGTTGATCAAATGACTTTGGCTCAATTACAGCAGCTTGATTATGCTTACCATTTTATTCCCGCCAATGAAGCAGAGCCTGTTTTTCGCGGAAAAGGGATCACTATCACAACACTGGATTCTGTATTTAGCCGGTTTCCTGATGTTTATTTTAACATAGAAATTAAACCGGACTTGCCGGATTTTGCTGAAAAAGTGATTGATCTTGTACGTTCTTACAAAATGCAGGAAAAGGTGCTTTTAACAAGTTTTCATGAACGGGTTTTAAAGCACATTATAGAATATGCTCCGGAACTACCTGTTACCGCCGGTGAAAAAGAAATCAGGACGCTTATTATATTAAACAAATTTAAATTACCTCAAATTCACAAACCTGTTGCGAATGTTTATGAAGTACCTGTTCTCGCTAAAAATATTGAAATTGTCACCCCTTCATTTGTGAATGCAGCGCATTCTATGGGACAGCAGGTATATGTTTGGACAATAAATGATTCTACTGAAATGAAAAGATTGCTGAATATGGGAGTTGATGGTATTCTATCAAACCGGCCCGATATTCTGGCAAGGATCATTCACGATTATTGCAACTGAGAATATAATATAATTATTTATACTTGATTGATTATAAAGACCCTTTTTATAAGCTGTATTAAAATTCAAGGGAGCGAAAAATGAATAAATATATTGTTTTTTGCCTTTGTCTGCTTGTATTTTTTTCCGGAATGGTCCTGTTTAAAAATTCTCAAGCCGCTGATTCTTTAAATACAAAGAGACTTTCTGTTGCGCAGGTTGAAAGTTTTCTGGAACAGGACAATCCCGGGGAAATTCAATTTTTGGGCGCTGAATCAGCCGAACTTTTTACTAAAGAGGTCCGTGAATCTTTTAAAGGAGTTTTGCAAAAGAATTATAAAAAAAATTACAAAGAGTTTATGCCCGGTTATATAACAGCTTCAATTGACGGGCGCCCCTGGGATGATACCATGTGGTCCCGTGACGGCGGCACTTTTTTGCGTGAACTGGTATTCTGGGGGTATCTTAATCATGCCTGTTTATTGACGGATTGTTTGATTCAATTGGTAGAAAAAAATGATGAGGGATTTTATACCTTTCCTGAATATTTTAAAAAGACAAACCCCGGTTCCGGCAAAGAACTGGACGGAACAGCGGCAGTTATCATCGGAATGGTCCATTTGTGGAAGAGGCTGCCTGAGAACAATTATTATAAAAATCAAATCTATCAGTTTTTACATCAGCACGCTTCACCTCTTTTATACATTCATCAAAAATTGTTGCCTCAGCCCCTTATTGAAGGAAGCGGCGAATTTGGAGGGGGGTGCGGTATAGCGGGTGACTGGTATAACGTTGTGCAAAATAATCTGGTAAGGCTTGCCCTGATCGCCGGAGCGGATTTGGAAAAACAAGCCGGCAATTTGGAATCCTATGAAATTTATATGAATGATGTGGAAAAAATTAATGAAAACATGCTCAAATATCTGGTAGATGATGACAGCACATGGATATGGTGTATCGATCCAAAGACGATGCTGCCGGATGAGAATATTATTAATGATCCTATTAATAAGGGATTCGGCGGATTAAATGGTGTTGTTTCCATGCTGGCCGATGTGACCGGCTTTGAACCTCTTATGTCAAACTGGGCAGGTGTTAAAATCGGACAAAATACTCTTGAAAAACTGTATTCATTCCCATTGCGAAAACAACAATTCGATAAATATGGTATCTGGTCGCAATTTGATGAGTTTCGGGAGGGCATGTCATCAGGTCCTTCCTATGGTGATGGTTATGCCCTGCAAGCGATGCTGTTGCTTGATAAAATGGATATGGTTGATAAATCGGTTCAATGGCTTGCCGGCGCAACTTATTCACCCATTGCTGAATATCATGAACTGGACCGTGATTCTCCTTACTATTTTTATGAACGTTACTATTCCCCGGATATAGTCGGAAAAATGGACCTGGAACAGGGCTGCGGCGCTTTGAATCTTGTCAATGTAACGGAACCCCTCAAGGTTGCGCGTTTATTTGTCGGTGTTGATGATTTATCGAACAATAAAGTGAAAATCATTCCCAGAGTGCCGCCTTCATGGATCGGCTATAACGTTACAAATTGGCCTGTTTATACCGAAAACGGTCTGGTCACTGCTGATATTCGTTTTGTAAAAAAGGATGATAAAATCATTTTTAAATTGTATTCAAACGGTGAAATTCCACAACTCGCTGTTAGATTTTTTACCCAAAATGAATTTAAATGGTATCGCTGGCAAAATGTCTCCGAGATAGAGTTTGTCGTAAAATAATAGAAAATTATGCAACCACGTTTTTTTAGAATATTTAATTTAAGGAATTGTCTCATGAAATCAATTATCGGATTTTTTATGGTGTTGTGTCTTTCCGGTTTGGTGTTTGCGGAGAGTGCACAATTAAATGTACTCGATTTTGGTGCCGTCCCGGATGGCAAAACAGACAATACAAAGGTCTTTCAAACAGTTATGGATAAAGCATCTGAAAAGGGTGAGGTCGTTTTTGTTCCACCCGGACAATATCGGTTTGATAGTACGCTTACTATTCCCGAAGGCGTTGCTTTAAAAGGAAATGCCGAAGGCCCAACCACAAACAGTCTTGAAAAGGGAACTTTGTTTATGGCCTATGCCGGAAGAGATGACGAAAACAGCACCCCATTTATTACCATGAATCATAACAGTACCTTGAAAGGTCTTTCGATTTATTATCCCGAACAGACAATAACAGATGTAAGGCCCTATCCCTGGACGATTCAGATTATAGGCAACAGATGTAACATCATAAATCTGGATATCGTTAATACCTATAATGGTATCGATTGCGGTTCAGTATACCACGGGCAGGATTACCTGAGAAATATTCACATGTGTGCATTGCACAAGGGCGTTTATGTGGACCGGACTGTTGATATAGGCCGAATGGAGAATATACATATCCATCCCGCCAGTTGGTTCCACTTGCTGAATGGGAAAGAAGAAACACTGCATCAATATTGTGTAAACAATCTCGAAGGATTTATCATCGGTCGGTGTGACTGGCAGTATATGACGAATTGTTTTGTCATTTGGGCCAAGGTCGGATTTCGTTTCATCGAAACAAAAGGTGATCCGGTTGGTAATGATCCGCAGGCTAATATTTTAATAATCCAGAGCGGGTCAGACGTTGGGCCGCTGGCTGTGATTGTCGAAAAAACGCAATATCACGCCGGCATCGCTTTTCAAAACTGTCAGTTTATGGATGGTATATTGATCGAAAAAGAAAACAGGGGCCCTGTTAAATTATCAAACTGCGGTTTCTGGGGCTGGGCTGAATCCCTGGGCGGAACACACATTATAAACAAGGGCAAGGGAACGGTTTATTTAACAGCCTGTAATTTTAACGCCAAAAATTGGATCGAATGTCACTGGAAACCGGAAATTCCGTTTATCGAAATGCTTGACGGAACGCTGCAAATTATGAATTGCCGCTTTCAAGACAACGGCAATAAACCAAATGCTCATATTTATTTGGGTGAAAACGTCAGGTCGGCTGTTATTATGGGCAACAGTGTTGAAGGAGGAGGATTGAATGTAGTTAATAAATCAAAAGGAGATGTACAAATTTTTGGAAATGTTGCCGAATAATTTTTTTAAATTATATACGAACCTGAGGAGACCCTGTTTTATGAAAAAAGCCTTGATTTTATCAACAGTGACATGTTTTGCTCTTTTAGTATGTATCATGTCCTGTTCAAAAAATCACACCCCCAAAATCCCTTTAAATATTAACCATAAAAATCTGATGGTTTATTATGACAATAACGGTAACGAACACCCTGTAAAATCTGTTAAGGACTGGGAAAAACGAAGGGAATTGATTTTACAGGGCATGCAGCAAGCTATGGGACCTTTACCGGATTTCAATGAAAATAGTGCTGATCTTGATGTTAAAGTGCATGAAACTTTTAAAACGGACTTTTTTGAACGCCGCAAAATTTCACTGCAAGTCGAACCCGGCCATCGGTTATATGCCTATCTGTTCGTCCCGGCAGGTCATCGAGCCAATGAAAAAGTAGCCGGCATTTTGGTGTGTCATCCGACACATGAAAAAGGCAAAGGAGATTCCGCCGGATTAACAAAACGAAAGAATCGATCCTATGGATTGGAACTTGCCGAAAGAGGTTATGCCGTGATAATCCCGGATTATCCCTCATTTGGTGATGATTCAACCTATAATTTTTCCACAGATAAATATGTGTCCGGTACCATGAAAGGCATTTATAACCATATACGCTGCGTTGATTATTTATGTTCACTTGAATTTGTAGATGAAAACAGACTTGGTGTTATCGGCCATTCTCTTGGCGGACATAACAGCATGTTTGTTGGTGTTTTTGATCAGCGACTCAAGGCTATCGTCTCAAGCTGCGGTTGGACGCCCTTTCATAATTATTTTGATGGCAACATTAAAGGCTGGACATCAGACAAGTATATGCCGCGATTAAAAGATATTTATAATCTGGATCCGGACAAGGTCCCCTTTGACTTTTATGAAATTGTTGGCGCACTGGCCCCCCGTGCTTTTTTTTCAAATTCACCCATTCACGATAACAACTTTGATGTAAATGGTGTTAAATTGGCAATTAAAGAAGCTAATAAAGTTTACACCCTGTATAATGCGGAACAAAACCTTCAGGTACGATATCCGGAAGACAAACATGACTTTCCACCTCAAATTCGTAGTGAGAGTTATCAATTCCTTGATAAAATTCTCAAACACAAACCTACAAGCACGAAATTGATAGGTCCTTAAATTTATTCGTTTTTTATTTGGGCCGTCAAGTTCATAGAATAATTGTTCCGGTGAATTTGACGGCTTTTTATTTATTCTAAAATCGTTATTCACTCATAAACTTCAGTGGCAGGCCATCACATTTCCTTAAAAACAACTTGCGCGCCGCACCTTTATTTTGTATTATTCACATATTGGTTCAAGGTTTTACGTTGAGCTGATGATTAATATCTCGGGATTTATCTCAATATACGAGGTAAGGCTTGCATACAAGTTATCAACACATTTCTGCTGTTTCCGGGAATATAAAGTACGCTGATAATTTATTTAACAATTCCCACTTTCAATTTTTGACTTTATTTACTATAAATACAGAGAGGGCCATCACGATGAAAAAATGTATATTGACGGCGCTGATTTTTTGTTTTCCTTTATTAGCCGGTTCACAAACTTTTACAGAGATTTTCGATTACGGCTGGGGCCAGGGACTCAAAGACAGCAAACCATTTTTTATAGATATTGATCAGGATAATCTGCTTGATTTAATTATTGGCGAATACGACGGCACCTTGAATCACTATGAGCAAAGTTCTGTAAATTCATCACAGTTTACTCTGATTTCACAAAGTTTTAATGATATTCGTGTTGGTATTTTTGCGGCGCCTGTTTTTACTGATTTGGATAGTGACGGACTGCTTGACCTCATTATCGGTGAACAGGACGGTAACCTCAATCATTATGAACAAACAAGTGTTGGCTCCTATGAGTTTGTACTCATTACAGAATTCTTTAACAACATTGATATTCAGGATAAATCCGTACCTGCATTTCTGGATCTGGACCATGACGGTTTTTTGGATTTGATTATTTCTTCTCAGAATGGTACTATTTTTCATTACAAACAGTCAAGTGATCCGCAGGTATTTACATTGGTTTCTGCCAATTTTAGCGGTATCAATGCCGGATTTTTCGGAACAATCTGTTTTGCTGACTTTGACCACGATGGTCTGTATGATATGCTCACCGGAAGAAATCCGGGTTACCTTGACCACTATGAACAGGATTCTCTCAATGCATTGACTTTTTCACTGGCAGAACACCCCTTTAGCAATATAGATGTGGGAGGTAATTCCGCACCAAGATTTACAGATTTTGATCATGATGGAATACTGGATTTGATTGTCGGTGAAATGAAAGGAAATTTATACCATTATAAACAACAACAAGTCAATTCCACAACCTTTTCTTTACTTTCTGAGAATTTTTTAAATGTCTTTAATATTGGTTACGATTCTGCCCCCTGTTTTACTGATTTGAACAATGACGGTTACTGGGACATGATTGTTGGAGATTATGACGGTACATTATGGTACTTTGAACAAAACGATATGGACTCGGAATCTTTTGATTTTGTAACGGAATCTTTTAACGATATTGAGGTGGGTAAAAGTGCAACTCCCTGTATTACTAATCTGGACAATGATGGTTTATTCGATTTGATTGTCGGTAATGATGATGGTTATCTTTATTATTATGAACAAACCTTTAGCGGCTCTGATGAATTTACATTGGTTACGGACCGTTTTAGCAATATTGATGTTGGTGATAACGCCGCACCCTGTTTTGCGGACCTTGATAATGATGGGCTGTTGGATTTAATTATCGGCGAATATGACGGAACACTTGAGCATTGGGAACAAAACGGCACAGGATCAACATCTTTTCACCAGGTTTCCGCAAGTTTTAATGATATATATGTCGGTCAATATTATTCCGTACCATTTATTGCGGACCTTGATAGTGATGGGCTGTTGGATTTGATTATCGGGCACGCCGGCAGTACAATATTACACTACGAACAGGAATCTATCGGCTCTTATAATTTTGCGCTTGTTACTGATAATTTTATTAATGTTGAACGGGGACGAGAGTTGAAACCCGCTTTTGTTGATGTGAACAACGATGGCGACCTGGACCTGTTTATAGGTGAATCATGCGGCGGACTTTATTTTTTTAGACAGGAGGGAGGTTCTTTTGTTCCACAAAATAGCCTGTCGAAAAATTTTACCTGGCAGCTTTATCAAAATTATCCCAATCCATTTAATCCGGTTACAGAACTAATTTATGACATGACGACAACCGCTCAAGTTTCTATTACGGTTTACGACATCCTGGGACGTACGGTTAAAGTCCTGTATAATAATTTGCAGCAGGCTGGTTCTCATTCGGTTCAATGGGACGCCACTGATGAACAGGGCCGTTCTGTAGCAAGCGGCATTTACCTGTGCCGAATGCAGGCGAATGATTTTAACAAAACCGTCAAGTTGATGCTGGTGAGGTAAAATTAGTTACATAACTGTTCATCACTATTTATAAATAGGAAATTTGCTCTTAAAGTATTTATTAAAAAAATGTTTAAGGCCTAATTATTATGAAACAATACTATTACTCAGATGAAAATCAATCGATGGTTAAAGGTGAACAGTTAATAAATGAACCTCATAAATTAAAACCACATGTTGTTATATTGGGAGCAGGGGCCAGCAAACAAGCATTTCCACATGGTGACGCAAAGGGTAAAATGTTGCCAGTTATGGATGATTTAATAGAAATCGTCGGATTACAGCCATTTTTAAAAGAAAAAAATATAGAATTTGACAATAAAAATTTTGAAATGTTATATGATAAATTATATAATCTGAATTCAGAATCAAAAATTTTAAAAATAATCAAAAAAAAAATATATAATTATTTTGATAACCTTGAAATACCAGAGGAACCTACATTATATGACCACTTGTTACTTTCTCTTAGGGAAAAAGATGTAATAGCTACTTTTAATTGGGATCCATTTTTATTTGATGCTTGGGAAAGAATTCAAGAGGAAGGTGTACCAATCCCTACGATATTACATCTTCATGGAAGTGTAAGGATTGGTTATTGCAGAGATCATGGTTGTTGGGGGCGGAAAGAAATGTTTTGTCCCGACTGTGAAAGAACTTTTATACCGACAAAACTTTTATATCCTATTGCTTCAAAAAATTATGGGGATGATTTTTTAAAAACACAATGGGAGTGTTTAGAATATTTTTTAAGTAAAGCCTTCACCATCACCATATTTGGTTATGGTGCTCCAACTAGTGATCAAAAAGCGGTTGATTTTATGGAAAAGGCATGGAAAGCTATAAGTAAGCGGCAGCTTGGAACAACCGAATTTATTGATATTAAAACGGAGAATTTAATTTACCAACAATGGAAACCTTTTATTCCAAGTCAACACTTTTTAGTTTATGATAATTTCTACAAATCTCATATTGCAAACCATCCACGGAGAAGCTGCGAAGCTCTTTACTGTCCAACCATTTTAGGTAAATCTGTTGAAAAATTCCCAATTCCGAAACATTTGGGGTTTTGTGAATTATTTTCTTGGCTTCGTCCTTTTATCAACGCAGAACGCCAGCTTAATATGCAATCAAAAAAATAATACATTATAACTCAATATTGTCTATAAACATACTCTATTCTGAAAAGGAATGTCTATTATAATCTTTCATTTAGTTTATATCTTATATTCAGTTTTACCCGTTTCTTGAATAAAACCTTTCCAACCTGCAAATTTTAGCAAAATCTAACCGTCTTCTCATATTTTTATTTTTCAAAAGGCAATCATAAAATCAGTCCATCAGTATTTTATGTTGTATAAAAGTTTAATAGTTTTTAAAAATGGGTTTAAAATAGAGGGGGAATTTCTTATATTATCTAAGCAATACTTTTTTACTCTGTGAGAAAGAAACTCTCCTAAATGACACGAGTTAGGTTCCATTACATTCTCCGTTAACAGATTAAAATGTTAAATGAAAGGACATTGAATGAACTATTTTGGAATTTCAACAAAGGAATTATCTGTTATATCCCCAACTTTTAAAAAACTATTTTTTCTTCTCTCCTTAATTATTTTCATTATAACAACATCATGTGCTAAAAATAACCTGCCGCAAACTAAAGATATTGCAAACGGTTGGCGTTTTTGTCCCGATGAGAACAATGTCGGTAAATCAGAAAAATGGTACGCAAGCGATTTTAATGATTCCAACTGGGCGCTGCTTGACGCCGGGCAGCGCTGGGAAGACCTGGGATATAGCGATATAGATGGTTTTTGCTGGTATCGAAAATCCGTAGAAATTCCGATAGATTGGAAGGATCAGGATGTTTGGTTTAAAATAGGTGGTGTTAATGACGCTTATGAACTCTTTATAAACGGCAAGAGCGTCAGCTATTTTGGTGAAGCCAATATCAGCGTTGCCGCCAGACCGACTTTTACAAAGATAAGTAAACATTTAAAATACGGTGAAACGAATCTAATCGCAATTCAGGTGAATGATTGGGGCAACAGCGGCGGATTATGGCGTTTGCCTGTGATTCTTACAACAGATAAAACTCAGGTTGAAAATCTGTTCAAACCTATATCCGACAAACAATACACAGCAGAAAGCCTGGGCTATCAGCTTTCATGGGAAGACCAGTTTGACGGTGATAAACTTGATCCGGAAAAATGGGCCGTCAGGGGTGTTGGCCCCCGTAGAATCGGATATGTTTCGCCTGATGCCGTAAAACTAGAGGATGGCTTTTTAGAGTTATTGGCCTTTGAAGAAAATGACAGCATTAAGGTAGGTGCCGTCGGTACACAAAATCGTTTTATGACAAAATACGGCTATTATGAATGTCGCGCTCAACTGCAAAAGTCACTGGGAAACTGGGCGGCTTTTTGGATCCAGTCTTCAAAAATTGCACAAGGGGAAGACCCTGCCGAGTTTGGTACGGAAATAGACATTTTTGAATTTTTTAAAGGCCAGGGTGAGGACATGGTTTCTCATAATCTTCATTGGGCCTATGGTCCTCATCAGAAAACCAGCGGCGCTTTTATGAGTCGTGTTGAGGGTGTTAGTGAAGGATTTCATACGTTTGCTTTGGAATGGACACCGGAAAAGTATGCTTTTTATATTGATGGATTCAAATATTATGAGATGAATACGGCTATCTCTCATATCGATGAGTATATCATTCTCAGCATGGAACTGCCTGCTACAATGGAAGAAATGAACAAAGCTGTGTTACCCGATACGTTTATTATAGACTATGTCAAGGTATATAAATAAAAATAATTATTGAATCGAGGTAAGGTGTAACTATTTATCCAAATGGACAGGAGGTTATTCAAGTAATTTAACTTTAAATTTTACATTAAAATGGAGGCGAGGCATGAAGTTGTTTAAATTTAATGGATTATTTTTAACAGTATTAATTTTTATGTTAATGTACGCTGTTTTGTTTGCACAGGACAGCAAAGAAATACCGGTGTATAAAGACAAAAGCAAGTCGCTGGAAGAACGGGCCAAAGACCTGGTATCGCGATTGACACTGGATGAAAAAGTCGCCTTGATTGTCGGCGATGGCCGTTTTTTACCAAAAGAGCATTTAAAGATGGAAGATGTTACAGAGCAATATATTGCCAACCGAAACTCCAAAATGCTGATCCCGCGACTGGATATCAAAACCACATCCCTGACCGACGGACCGTCCGGTATTAATAAAAACGCTCCGGCAAAGGACGAAAAGGAACCTTTGTACACAACTTCCTTTCCAACACCGACCTGTTTGGCGGCAACCTGGAATACGGACCTGGTAGGAGAGGTGGGAAAAGCGTTCGGAAACGAATTGCTGGAATATGATTATGACCTTTTACTTGGACCCGGAATGAATCTGCATCGTAATCCCAAATGCGGCCGGAATTTCGAGTATTATTCAGAAGACCCACTGCTTTCCGGGAAAATGGCGGCGACCATGGTCCGGGGACTTCAATCCAATGGCGTCGGTGCGACGTTAAAACATTTTCTTGCCAACAATCAGGAATCCAACCGGCGAAAATATAATGCCGTGGTCAGCCAAAGGGCCTTGCGTGAAATCTATTTACGCGGATATGAGATTGCAGTTAAAGAAGGCAAACCAAAAGCGATTATGACATCTTATAACAAATTGAATGGATATTACACACCGGAAATTCCGGACATTCTGCAGAGCATTGTTCGTGAAGAATGGGGCTTTAACGGTTTGTATATGACGGATTTTGATATGCACTATGGCGATGCCGTTGCCCAGGTAAGGGCGGGTTTGAACTTGATCATGAGCGGTGACGAACGCGAGCTGAAAGAGATAAAACACGCCTTGAAAAACAAAGAACTCGATAAAGCTGCACTTGATAAAAATCTTGTCTATAACATGAAACTTAAACTCGATTCTCCCGGCATGAAAGGTTATAAACCCTCCTTAAAACCTGACTTGAAGGCCCATGCTAAAGTTGCCAGAGAGGCGGCAAGTGAAGGCATTGTCCTTCTGAAAAACGATAATAAAACATTACCGATCAGCAAAAAAAACAGGATTGCTCTTTTCGGTAAAATTAGTTATCACCTGATACCTTTTGGTACAGGCAGCGGCAGTGTGCGAAGTTATAAATATGCTGTGTCTGTGAATGACGGCCTGCAGGCTGCCGGATTCAAGGTTTTACAGGAGATGGAAACCGCTTATATCGCCTTGATTGAAAAAATTAAAAGGGAAAATCTTGTTCCGCCATATTTTGATACTCCTAAACATCGTAAAGATAACGGCATTGTCGATGATCAGGCACCGCCGCATTTTAAAGAGCGCCTGGTCGCTTTTAGCAAAGAGCCTGAAATTGAAACAGCAGATATATTAAAATACGAGTCTCAATCTGATATTGCCGTTATTACATTGGGTAGAAGCGCCGGAGAAAATTACGAAAACGGATACATTCCAATAACACAGGTTGAACTCGATCTAGTAAAAAACGTCAGTGCTGTTTTTCATGCTGCCGGTAAAAAAGTTATTGTCGTCCTTAACGTAGGCGGTGTATGGGATACTGCCAATTGGCGGGGACTATTCCGATGCCATACTCCTGGCCTGGCAGCCGGGACAGGAGGGAGGACATGCCATTGCGGACATTTTAAAAGGTACTGTCAATCCATCCGGGAAATTACCGGATTCTTTCCCGATCAAATATGAGGATGTTCCTTCAGCGCCCACTTTCCCCGGCGTACCCGAAGAAGAACCTGTTTACTCTCTTTACAACGATGGAATTTATGTAGGGTATCGTTATTATGATTCTTTTAATGTACCCACTGCTTATGAATTTGGTTTTGGACTGTCCTATACTACCTTTGAGTACTCTAATCTGAGGTTGAGCAATAGCACTTTTTCCAATAAAATAACAGTTAATGTGACGCTCAAAAATACCGGCAAAGTGGCTGGAAAGGAAGTTGTTCAACTATATTTAGCAGCACCTTCAACAGAGATTGAAAAACCTGTTCACGAATTAAAAGGTTTTGCCAAAACCCGGTTATTGAAACCGGGTGAGGACCAACAGCTTTCTTTTGAACTGGACGAACGCTCTCTGGCATCTTTCTGGAGTGGTATAGATGCATGGGTGGCAGATAAAGGCGATTATAAAGTACAAATCGGTGCATCATCCAAAGACATTCGGCTGGAAACATCTTTTAAATTACCTCAGGATAGAATTGTCGAAAAAGTGCATGATGTTGCTTATCCGAATTATATGTTAAATGAATTGAGCCGGTTTGAGTGATAATTTTAATACAAATTTCAGGGTGAGCAAAAGCCTCACCCTGAAATTTAAATCCTGAACAGAATATGGGTGTTGATATGAACTTGCAGCAGTCTCTCAGAAGAATAGGTGAAAAATGGAACATCGACCACTTTGGAATTGCTGATTTGAATGTGGCCGCTTCATCTATTGAATCTTACTATGGTCCTCATCTCCGTGCTTATCCAAAAGCCATTTCTGTCGGAATCAATTTATTTCATGATATTGTAGATCAATTGCCGAACCGAAAACAAAAACAGGTAAGCCAGGCATACAAACATCATTGTTATGATGTCATTAATAACCGCCTCGATCTTATTGTGTCTGAAATGAGCAGCTATTTACAACGTTTGGGACACCGTGTACTGCCGATTGCAGCGTCAAAAAGAGCGGATGATGTAAAAATAAGTGGCGCTTTTTCTCATAAACTGGCGGCAAATTTATCAGGTTTAGGATGGATAGGTAAAAGCTGTCTTTTGGTAACACCGACTGCCGGTCCGCGGGTTCGATTTGCAACTATCCTGACAGATGCTTCCCTCCAAGCAACAGGACAAATGATTGAGAATCAGTGTGGTGAATGCGTAGAGTGTGTAAATATTTGTCCTACCCGGGCATTTACCGGTAGAGGTTTTAACGCTAACGAAGAGAGAGAGCTTCGGTATAATGCAAAGAAATGTGATGAGTATTTTAAAGCAATAAAGAAAACACAAGATTGGGCCATGTGTGGATTATGCGTGTATGTTTGTCCTTATGGACATATAAAATAAAACCAACTTTCACTAAATTACCTTTGTCATTTTTATCCATTTAATTCAATTGTTCCAAAGATATTAGCACAAAATAAAAAAAGTGCATTTTTTGCTAAAAACTGCTTGCAGAGCGCATACATATTTTGTATAATTCTTTGTCATATAACTTTTTATTTTAAATATTTTTAAGATATAGTTTATTGATTTTCCAACTAAAATTTTGGGTTTAATAATATAAAGAGATTGAATTTCATGTATTGTATTATAGAAACCTGTTCTATTTCAATTTAAATAATTGGGGTGAAAATAATTTATTTGTTTGCTAACAGCTTCAAGATTTCGATTTTGAATTTTATATAAAAGTCATTAGAGAATGTTAATTGCCATCTCCTGGCATTTGACAATATAATTATCATTGCACACAATTGGAGCAGCTACATGAAAAATTGTTTAATGCTTTTAACGGTCCTAACTCTTTTGTCTAATTCATTTAGTCAGGCCAATAACGGAATCCGGGTAGCCGTTATGACACTTGAAACAGATAGTTTGCAAACTCTGGAAACGTCACAAATAATAAATCAATTTCGAATCGATTTGCTCAATTCCGGTTACTTTGAGGTTATTAGTCAGGGCGATATGAATGATATTTTTAAAAAACAGGGTATTCAAGAAAAAGTTATCTGCAAAACAATAGACTGTATTCTTCAGATTGGTCAAATACTTAATGTTGACCGTATGGTATCCGTCAATTTGAATAAAATTAACAATACTTTTGCTTTATTTGTCCAAATAGTAGATGTTGAAACAGGACAGACAGTATCAACAAAAAATAAAAATTATAATGATTACCAGAACAACATCGTGGACCCATTTATTTATGATATAGTTGCCGAATTTGTAGATATGGAACGGAAAAATAATAAGGTGAAACAAGATATTTCTGTAGAATCTGACACGTTAAAAACAATACATATACTTACGCCTCCAAAGTCTCGAGATAAAGCTTTGATCAAGTCTTTTATAGTCCCAGGTTGGGGACAACAGTATTCCGGTCATACTTTCAAAGCCGTTTTATATCGCTCTTTGGAAATATTAGCCATCGGGGGTGCGTTTTTTAGCAAATTCCAAGTATAATAGTGCTATTGATGATTATGAACCAGCCAGGGATGCTTATGTTAACGCAATAGATCTTTCAGAAATAAACAGCACACGTACGGACATGTTGAATAAATATAATAAAGTTGAAGACTGGGAAAAGAGACGTAATCTGTATATTGGTGCGGCTGTTGGTATCTGGTTATGGAACGCTTGTGATGCTTATTTATTTGTTCCAAAAAATGAAAATCGAACAGTTTCTATTCGACCGAATATTCATTATCTTCAAGAAAATTCTGAAACAGTTGTCGGATTCAATATTAATTTTTAGTGTGATATATTATCAATTTATTTTTTGATATTTTTCTACTGATTTTTGGAGTTGACTATGAAAATTCAATGGATATATAAAAACATAATAAATCTTTTTATCATAATTTTTATTGTTTTTTCCTGCCAGAAAAAACCAACAGATCCTGTTTTGGACAACGTTTATGATCCTCAAAATGTCGTTACAGATAGTATCCCTCCTTTAGCTGTTATTAAAGCAACTCCAGATACAGGCATTACCAATGAGACTGATTTTGTTTTTGATGCATCAGAATCTGTTGAAGAAGATTTTCCTGAAACAAATTTGTTTTTTCAATGGGACATGGATAACGATGGTTCATGGGATTCCGATTGGTCAGATGAAAATATGATAACTAAAACCTTCACAACAGGTGGTGGAGCACATGTTATTCGATTAAATGTTAAAGGAGCCGGCGGATTGACTTCTGAAACCAGTAAATCTGTATATGTTAACAGCCGACCTGTTGCCCAATTTTCATGGGCTGTCGCACCCGAAGAATCCTGGAAAGTTAATTTTGATGCAACTGCTTCAACGGATTTTGAAGATGTTGATGATTTATTATATCGGTGGGACTATGATGGTGATGGTACCTGGGATACGGATTGGTCTAATTCAAAAATCACCTCAAAATCATTTGGAGATTATGCTATAGTTAATACTGTATTGGAAGTTAAAGATTCATGGGGTGTAACTAATTCCATTGCAAAAAAAGTGTTAGCAAATACAAGCAAGGTTACTGATATAGATGGTAATGTATATATCACTGTCAAGCTGGGTGACCAAATTTGGATGGCTGAAAATTTAAAAGTTATTCACTATCGAAATGGTGATCCTGTTCCGGAAATTACGAATAATATTGATTGGATTTTAATGTCAACAGGTGCTTATTGTAATTATAATAATGATGAAAGCAATGTATCCGTTTATGGAAGGCTTTATAATTGTTTTGCTGTCAGAGATAACAGGGGGCTGGCACCGGAAGGATGGCATGTAGCTACCAATGACGATTGGATTGAGCTGGAAATGTATCTTGGAATGAGCTCGTTTGATGTTGGTGAATATGGTTGGCGTGGAACGAATGAGGGCGGGCAAATTAAAGAAACAGGTTCGGAACATTGGCAATACCCGAATGCCGGTGCTACAAATGAAACCGGTTTTAATGCTCTTCCCGGCGGTTTCCGTGAAGTTGAATTTGGAGATTTCCTTGAAATGGGAACCAATGCTTATTTTTGGACAACCAGTATCGGAACATATAGCGGTGTTGTTTACTATCGAAATCTTTATTATAATTATTCAGATATTTACAGTGGTTGTTTTGGTAAAAATAGTGGATTATCCGTACGCTGTGTAAAGGATTGATTGTTAAACTAACTCGAGGTGTTATTTATATAATTTAAAAATGTATTTAATTTATGGAGAAAGAGTATTAATTATTAAAAAAGGGAGGATCGAAAATGTGTAGGAATATTTTTAAAATGTTTTGGTCGGCAATTTTGTTGGTTTTAGTTGCTTTTAACAGTTGTAAAGATAATCCTGCCGATTCACAATCTACAGACAATAGCCAACCAGTGGCTGAATTTCTTTGGGAACCGTCATTAGAAGTTGCAGGGCAAATAAATTATGATGCATGTCTATCAATAGATGAAGAAGACAGCATTGACCTTGAATATCGTTGGGACTTTGATGCCAACGGGACCTGGGATACGGATTGGAGTCATGATAAAAAGGCCTTACACTCGTTTGGCGAATTTACCAAAGTAACTACAAAAATGCAAGCGAGGGACAAGGGGGGACTAAGCCATACTATTTCACATGAAATTACTTATAATATGGGGACGATGGTTGACATTGACGGTAATATTTACAAGACCATCAAGATCGGCAACCAATTATGGATGCGGCAGAACTTAAAAGTCACCCATTACCGCACCGGTGCAACGATCCCTTATGTTACGAACGATAATCAATGGAATAATTTGGATAATGATGCTTATTGCTGTTATAACCATGATCAGAACATAGTAAAAACCTATGGCTATCTTTATAACTGGAATGTTGTTAATGACGAACGAGGTCTTGCACCGGAGGGTTGGCATGTGCCCACAGATGATGATTGGAAAGAACTTGAATTATTCCTGGGTATGAGTCAGGATGAAGTTGATCGTTATGGCCGCTCTACCGATGGTAACACAGGTGGTAAAATGAAAATGACGGGAACGGGTTATTGGAATGCTCCAAACACCGGCGCAACCAATGAGAGTGGATTTACAGCTTTAGCTGGTGGGTGCCGATCCTCTTATGGTTCTTCTGTTTTTAATAACTTGGGTATCAATTGTTATTTTTGGACGTCGACACCATACATAGTATATGAGCCGAATGCTGCATGCTATCGTCATTTAAATAATAAATATGCCTATATTCGCCGGAGTTATAGCTCGGCAAGTTTTGGCTATTCTGTTCGTTGTATCAAAGATTAATTATCATGACTGTCCGAGAGGTACAATCTGTTTATTCTCCCGGCAGTAAATTTAATCTGGTACCTTAGTTTTATAATACCATAATTTTCGGTTTTCTAACAAAATTCAGGGAGTGAAATACGTTTGATTCAATTTATTTTAAATATTTAAATTTGTTATATTCAGTTTATAAAAAAATACGATTTTTTCGTAATTTTTTTTAAAAAAATCAATATAGTTGTTGTTATTCACGTGAATTTGTTTATTTTAAATTAAATTGAATCAAAAAAACATACCGAGATCTGACATTGAAAAAAATGATATTCTTACACGCCGGTATTTATTTCGCCTATAGCATCGTTTTTATTCTGTTATATAAAATTATCGGCGCACGCGTCGCTGCTTTACAAGTAATACCTGCTGCTATCATTGCCTGGCAATATGGATTAAGGGGGGGCGTCATCTCATCCATAATCGTCCTGGTTTTAAATGGTGTATTACTAAATTTTTTAGATTCACCGGGTGTTAAATTATTATTAATAAACTGGCCGGCTGTGTCCTCATTATTTCTTTCTGCTTTTATTATTGGTTATTTGAGAGATTTATCAAAACAATTAAATTTAAAAAACTCTGAATTAAAAGAGGAACATTGTTACCTAAAAGATCTCATTCAAACACAAAAACAAACCGAAGTTGAATTACGTAACCTGATTAAAGAAAGAGAAACATTATTAGCTGAAATTCATCATCGGGTTAAAAATAATCTGCAAATTATGTCCAGTCTGTTATATTTTCAGTCAAAAAAACTAAAAAATGAAAGAGATAAACAAATTTTTCTGGAAAATGAACAGCGTATAAAAACAATAGCACTTGTACACGAAAATTTTTATCAGTCTGATAGCTTTTCTGAAATTAATATAAATACTTATTTTAAAAAACTGGTTGCTCAACTTTCCAATAAATATGTTATTAAGGATAAACAAATTACATTTACTTTTGATATCAGCGATATTTCATTGACTATAGACAAAGCCATCCCCTGTGGCTTAATTATTAATGAACTTGTTTTAAATGCAATAAAGCATGCATTTTCTCAACAGGATAATCCTGAAATAATTATTAAATTTTACCCGCAAGTTAAATCCGGTACAAATTATTATACACTAATTGTTAAAGACAATGGGAGTGGAATGCCCACCCTGAATAATTTGGATCGTTCTGAAAATTTTGGCCTTTATCTTGTTAATATTTTAACTGAACAGATAGATGGCTTTTTGGAACAAAAAAATAATAACGGAGCATCTTTTAAAATCTCATTTTTAAACCAAACTCTATAGAGGTTTTCTTTTCATTCATATAGAAATTGTTTGATCTGATTTAATTATTTTTATGCCTTTTTCTTTTTTATGTTCCTCATAGTGCCGCAACCCCACCAATAATTCATTTTCATTTGTAAAATACCAAAGGTTAATTTATATCTTAAAACCAGTATAAAATACGGCAATTTTCTTCGAGTATTAAAAATTTTTGTTTGTGTTTTAGATAATATTTTAGTATATTTTTCGACGAAAAAACGAAAAAGGTCGAAAATATGAAAACAAACAAAGACGAACAAGTCAGACAAAACATTATTGAAGCAGCCAAAGTTGTTTTCCAAAAATGGGGATTATATAAATCAACTATGGAAGACATTGCAAAAGAAACCGGCAAGGCTAAAAGTACATTATATTATTATTTTAAAAACAAAGAAGAAATATTCGAACAGGTTGTCAGGCAGGAATTAGATGAAATAATTTTTAATTCTTTAAATTCAATTCGGGACTTGACTTCTGCCAGGGAAAAATTAAAAAAATTTATTACAGCTATGCTGAATGAAGTAAAGAACACGATCAGTATTTATTCTTTGGTAAAAGGTTGAGATAGGTGGGAATAGCAAGTTTATTGATAGTATACATCAGCAAATATACGAAAGGGTAAAAAAAATAATTAAAGAAATTTTAGATTCTGGTTTAAGCAAAAAAGAATTTAATTTTATTAACGAATCTCAGGCCGATAAAGCATCATACGTCATTTATGGAATATTGAGAGGATTAATGCAGTTTTTATTTTTGGATAATGATGATCCTGAATCAATTGAAATAGCCTCCCGGTTAATATCTGAAGGTTTGTAAAATTTTTTAAATATTTTTCGACTAAAAAACAAATTTTGTCTAATTGTAGTGAGGATTGTAATAATGAAAGCAAGAAATCCTGTAATCTTTTTATTAATGAGTGCAATTTTATCTTTGGGGATTGGATGTTCTAAAAATGTGGAACATGACACGCTAAATAACACACCTGTTCCTGTTAAAGTTGCATAAAGTTGAGCCGTTTCAACAATAATCATATTTTTGAATATAGTGGTACAATTAGGGAATCCGAATCTATTCCTCTAAGTTTTTCAGTTGTTGGTAATGTTTCTCATGTTTACGTGACAGAAGGAACTGCCGTTAAAAAAGGTACATTACTCGCTGAATTAAATAACGAAACATTTAAAAATTGCCTATGAAATGTCTTTGGCAACCTTTAAACAAGCTAAAGATGCTTACGACAGACTGCTGCCGATGTACAACAACGGCAATCTTCCGGAGATCAAACTGATTGAGATAGAAAACCAGTTTACAACAATCAAAAGCGGCTGCTGCAATTTCTAAAAAAAGTCTGGATGATTGTTATTTATATTCACCTGTTGACGGCATTGTAGGGAGACGTTCCATTGATATCGGGATGGGTGCCATGCCCGGGTTAACAGCTATTGAAATTATAAAAATTGAAAAAGTATTTGCCCAAGTCTCAGTTTCTGAAAATGAAATTGCATCTATTAAAGCAGGACAAAATGCCACCGTGAAAGTAACTGCCCTTGGTAATATGAGTTTTAGTGGCGCTGTTGAAGAAATTGGTGTGGTCGCTAATCCCTTGTCTCACACTTATAATGTAAAAATCTGCATAAACAATAAAGGACTTAACCTAAAACCCGGCATGATTTGTAATGTAGTTATTGAAAGCGAAAATGCCATAACCGGTCTTTTGGCGCCTAATCAGGCGGTTTTGGTTGACGAAAAAGGACAAAATTTTGTCTATTGTGTGGACCCGGAGCAAAAAAGGGCCACGCAAAAATATGTAGAAACAGGAAGACTATTAAAAGATGGTATAGAAATTACCAACGGTTTTGAAACAAGGTGACTTGGTCGTCATTGCCGGTCAACAAAAATTATTTGATAATATATTGGTAAGCCTGGTTAACTAGTGACAGGGATATACAAAAAATGAAAAAACGAACATTAATAGAAATTATTTTACAATACAAGCAGGTTATTGTCGTCGCTACTGCCATTTTGGTCTTGCTTGGTGTTGTGGCACTGACACAAATGCCGCGCGATGAATTTCCGGAATTCAAAATACGCCAGGGTTTGGTTATCGGCGTTTATCCGGGTGCTTCATCCGAACAGGTGGAGGAACAGCTCACTAAAAAGGTAGAAAATTACCTGTTTCAATACGAAGAAGTAAATAAGGAAAAAACCCACTCCATATCCAAAGAAAACGTGATGGTTATATACGTTGAGGTGCGAAAAAAGGAAAACAATCCCAAACCCTTCTGGCTCAAACTTCGTCATGGTTTAAATGAACTTAAAGCGGAACTGCCTGCCGGTGTTACTTCTCTCACCGCAAACGATGATTTTGGCAATACCTCAGCCATCCTTCTGGCCGTTGAATCGGAAACAAAAACATATAAAGAACTCGAAAAATATATTGAAAAATTTGAAGACGATATTCGAAAAATTGAAGAAACATCACGAGTTAAGCATTTTGGCTTACAAAAGGAAGAAATCAATGTCTATATTGATGACGCCAAACTAACTCACTATGGCATTAAACCTTTAACCGTATTGGCCGCGTTAAGACCCGAAGGAATGGTCAACTATTCCGGAGAAATTGATGACGGCACGTTTATCCGGCCCATTCATATCTCTTCAAATTATAAAACAGAAAACGACATTGCTAATCAAATTATTTACTCGGACCCTTTGGGAAATGTTATTCGTGTTAAAGATGTAGCTAAAGTGGTGAGAGAATACCCGGAACCTTCCTCATATATTCGGCTAAACGGAAAAAAAATGTTTAATTGTATCCCTGGAAATGATGCCCGGAAACAATATTGTGCAATACGGGGGTAAAGTAAAAACTGAAATTGAGAAATTTATTAATAGCGTTCCATCGGACGTACGTGTTGGTCTTATATCAGATATGCCGCATTTTGTATCAAAATCAATTTTAAATTTTCTTAAAGAGTTTGGAATCGCTATCATTGCTGTTATTCTGGTTACGATAATTCTGTTACCAAAAAGGGTTGCGTTCGTTGCGGCGGCAGCTATACCTATTTCGATTTTTATCACCTTGGGAATTATGTGGATGACCGGAATGGACCTGCAAACCGTATCACTCGCCGGGCTGATCATTGTTCTGGGCATGGTGGTCGATAATGCAATTGTAATCATAGACAATTATGTGGAAAAACTTGACCATGGTATTTCACCCCATGATGCGGCATCACAAAGCGTTACTGATCTATTCGGTTCGGTCTTTTCCGCTACTTTAATTCTCATTTTTTCTTTTGCTCCCATGGTCATGTTTATGAGTGGTCTTGCCGGTGATTTTGTAAGATCTTTGCCGTTGACCATTGCCTATGCCTTGATTGTGTCTCTTTTAGTTGCTGTTTTGTGGGTTCCTATGATGTGTTACGATTTTATAAAACACGGAATTAAAGGTGAAAAAAGTGGTAAAAAGGGAGCCTTTTTAGACTGGCTGCAATCATTTTATGATAAACATCTGGAAAATGCTTTTAAGAAAAAAAAGAGCGTCGTTTTTATTGGCGTCCTGTCATTCATTTTAGGACTTTTGATTTTACTGATAACGCCTCAACAGCCTTTTCCGGCTTTTGACCGAAATCAGTTTGCTGTTGAAGTTTTCCTTCCTGTCGGCAGTTCTCTGAAACAAACTGATACTGTTATGAAAGAACTGGAAGGTGTTTTAAAAGAGGATCCTCGCGTCAAAGAAGTAGCGGCATTTGTCGGTACCAGTTCACCGCGTTTTAACTCATTGTATGCACCAAATTTTCCGGCAAAACATTACGGACAACTTTTAGTCATAACAGAATCAAGTGAAGCAACTGTTGATATACTGAATGAATATAGCGAAAAATATACCAATTCTATTCCAAATGCCTATATAAAATGGAAACAACTTGCCATGGCCACGTTCAAGTCCCCGATCGAAATTCGCATTTCCGGAGACAGTATCAGTTCGATTAAGCAGGTTGCTGATCAGGTAGAATCAATTTTTCGCGATTTTGAAGGTGTTCAACATGTGAGAACTGATTATGCAGAACCTTATCAATCGGTTCAGCTTGACCTCAGGCAGGACCAGGCCAGTCGACTGGGATATTCGAAAACATTGCTCGACTATTCTCTTATGGTAGGAATGCACGGATTTCCTGTCTCTACAATTTGGGAAAACGATTATCCTGTTCAGGTGAATTTAAAGGTTGATAAAAAGACAAAAACAGATATAGACGATGTTTTAAATCAATATGTGACATCTCCATTTTTAACCTCCGCCATACAGGTACGTCAGCTTGCTGATGCAAAACCACAATGGACAGAGGGAGAAATTGCCAGAAGGAACGGCATAAGAAGCATTACTGTAATGGTGGATGTTGAAAGAAACGTATATGCATCAACGATTTTTAATAAAGCACGACCAATGATAGAGAACTTGACTTTGCCTGAAGGCGCCTTTATTACCTATGGCGGCGAGTATGAGATGAATGTTAATGAAGTAACACCACTCTATTATGCAATGGCCGTAACGGTTGCACTTATCTTTTTAATTTTATTATTTCAATTCAGAAATATTAAAACAACCATTCTCATCATGCTGACAATGCCGCTGAGTATTTTTGGTGCGGCCCTTGGTGTAAAAATTACCGGATATCCTTTTGGAATAACGGCGCTAGTTGGTATCATCGGCCTTATGGGAATTGTGGTGAGAAATGGTATTATTTATATATCCTTTGCAGAAGAGCTGAGACGAGTTCATGGCTATTCTCTTGAGGAAGCTGCCATTGCTGCCGGCAAAAGAAGAATGCGCCCGATATTTTTAACAGCCGCTGCTGCTGCCGTCGGTGTTGTGCCGATGATTGCAAGCCGATCTCCGCTTTGGGGACCGCTTGGCTCAGTTATCTGTTTTGGATTGCTTTTTGGACTGGTTTTATGTCTTATTGTAATTCCGGTTCTCTATTACCTCTTTCACAGAGGAGATGTACAACATGTCGAGGAGATCACAACCGTATGAAAAAAATAAATATATATATTCTATTGATTGCTTTTCTGCTGATGACTGCACAGGTTTTCGGTCAGCAAACCTTAACGCTTGAAAAAAGTAAACAGTTGGCTTTACAAAACAATGCTAAAAGCAAAAACAGCAAACTGGAGGTCAGAGCGGCAAAGCAAATCAGAAAAACAGCTTTGACTCATTATTTCCCCACCATAAGTGCGGGAGGCATGATGTATGAAGCTCAAAAACCTTTAATGGAAATGGATATTGAAGGTGGAAACCTTCCTGTTTATAACGGCAATCCGGCTACTCTTTTTAGTGCAACGCAATTTGCCTATTTCCCCGGTTTTTCCATGGGGTTGCTGGAAAAGGGCACAATCGGTTATGTTAATATTATACAGCCGGTTTTCACCGGCGGCAGAATTATTAATGGAAACAAACTTGCCGCATTGAATGTAAAAGCAAAGCAGGACCAAAAAAGTCTTGCTGAGGATGAGATCACGTTAAAAACCGAAGAGTTATTTTGGCAGATCGTTTCTCTTGATGAAAAGTCGTTAACTATTGAAAAATACGAGGAATTGTTAAACAGTCTTTTAAAACAGGTTGACGATGCGTACAATTCCGGTATTACCATGAAGAACGATCTTTTAAAAGTCAAACTAAAAAAGAGTCAGGTGCTAGTCAACAAATCAAAACTGGAAAATGGTAAAAAACTCGCTAAAATGGCTTTTTGTCAACATGTCGGTATACCCTACGACTCTTTATTGACACTGGACGCAGAGTTGAAAATTACCGGGTCACCTCAAAATTATTATATTGATAAAAATCAAGCGCTCACCAGACGCACGGAATATGCGCTTTTACAAAAATCAGTTCGCGTTGAAAAATTACAGACAAGGATGAAAATAGGTGAATATCTTCCCCAGGCTGGTGTCGGCCTTAGCGGGCAATATCTTAAATTTGATAAAGGAGAAGGCCGTACACTCGGATTGGCATTTGCCTCTGTCTCTGTGCCGATTTCCGGATGGTGGGGCGGAACACATGAAATTAAGGAAAGAAAGTTAAAAGAAAAAATTGCCGAAAACAATTTTAAAGATAATTCAGAGCTGTTGCTCCTTCAAATTGAAAAAGCCTGGCAGGACTTGACCACGTCCTACAAAGAATATTTGCTGTGCGAAGAATCAAAATCGCAGGCTGAAGAAAATTTAAAAGTAGAAAAGGACAGCTATGAAAATGGACTGGTCAGCATTTCTGATCTTTTAGAAGCCCAGGCTTTACAACAGGAAACGCTGGACCAGTTGACAGAGGCCAAAGTAAGATACATTATTGAAAAAACGAGATATTTTCAACTTACAGGCAGGTAAAAGTTTTTTATAACTTGCAATCCTTCCGGGCCGCAATGAATTTTTTGTTTAAAAATTGCGGCCTTTTTCTATTTATATCTATTCTAAGGATGTTCATAAAAAAAGCACCGGGAAATAATCCCGGCGCTTCAAGTAAAAAGTTATTTCTAAATGATGAATGGCTACATCATTGTTCTTTTTTTGAAAATATTTTGTAAAGTACGGGAACAAGGATTAATGTTAAAAAGGTTGATGTTGTTAAACCGCCAATCAACGTCCAGCCCATTGGCGCCCAAAGAGTGCCACCGCCAAGCGTCAACGGTAATAATCCTCCGATTGTTGTTGCGGTTGTTAATATAATCGGTACAAATCGTGCCTGACAAGCTTGTTCGAGGGCCTCTAAAATAGCTATTCCTTCCCGGCGTAGTTGATTGGTATAATCAACTAGAATAATGGAATTGTTTATAACAATACCTGCCAAGCTCGTAAATCCGACAAATGCTGTAAATGAGAATGTATTACCGGTAACTAATAATGCGAATATAGAACCGATGGTTGCAAAGGGTATGGCGGCAAAAACAATAAGAGGCTGTGAATAGGACTTGAATTGCAGAACAAGAACAGCCAATATACCGATAATGGCTATGATAAACGCCTGGGCCAGTCCTCCGAACGATTCACCCGTACTTTCCAATTCCCCACCGATTGCATAACGATAACCGGCCGGCCATTTGTATTCCTTTAATTTTTCGATAATTGCCAGAGTTGTTTTATTGGCCGATACACCGCTGACTACATCGGCTGTCAGTGATACATTCCGGTCAAGTCCGTAATGACTGATAATTTGCGGCGAAGATTCCAATTCAATTGATGCTAATTGCTGTAATGGAATCTGCGTTCCTGTAACAGAAGTAATATATATTTTTTCAAGGTCTGATATTTTCGGACTGTTTTCCACAGGCAGGCGTAAGGTAATGTCGTACTCTTTGCCTTCCGCATCACGGTATTTTGTAACGCTCAGTCCGGCAATAGCTGCCCTTACTGTGCGATCAATTTCGACCAGGGGAACACCATAAAGCCCAGCTTTATCTTTGTTTACATTGACGCGAATATCCAGCTTGGAGGTACCCAGGGGATTGTTAATGTTAATAGTACCCGGCATGGACGCTATGATATTTTCTACGTCTTTGGAAATTGTTTTTAAAGAATCCAGGTTGTCTCCAAGTATACGAATTTCAATAGGGGCGTTAATGGGCGGTCCCTGTTCCAGTTCTTTGACTTCAATTTTTGCGCCTGCATAATTGTTAAAAGTATTTCTGAGCCTTGTGATTAATTTATGGAAACGATCTGCATCATAGTTTAATAATTCTATAAAAAATTGAGCGTGAGTGCTTCGTTCTCGTTTTGATATAACATTATAATAAACTCTGGGATTTCCATGTCCGATATTAAGTGTATATTTTTTTATATCCGGTTCTTTTTGTAATATCGTTTCAACATATTGTGCCACCTTGGCAGTTTCTGCCAGATTGGTCCCATTTGGCGTATCTATATTGATAAAAAATTGAGGTTTTTCTGCTTTGGGAAAATAACTCACGCCAACCAATGGTAACAAAGCAAAACTTGAAAAGAACAAAAGTAATGTCAGCAGTATCGTTTTACCAGGATGGCTGATGGCTTTATTCAAAATATATTTATATTGCACCGATACAATCCGGTCCAACATTTTCCTGAAACGACTTTCTTTTGCATCAACTTTAAGAAATTTGCTGGATAAATAGGGTGTCAGGGTCAATGAGATTAGGAGAGATGCAAGCAGTGTAAAAACCACTGTCAATGGCATACTGCGAATAAAATCACCTGTTACATCCTGCATCATCATCATGGGCACAAAGGCCAGAACGGTTGTTGCCGTAGCGCTCACAACAGCCCAGCCAATCTGACTGGTTGCCTGAATGGCTGCTTCTTTTCTCGTGTATCCCTGTTTCATAAATCGGGTAATATTTTCAATAACCACAATCGCATTGTCAACAAGTAATCCCAATGCAATAACCAACCCGGAAATTGTCATCTGTTGCAGACCAATTCCGGATAAATCGACAAATCCGATTCCAATGAGAATAGAAAAGGGGATAGCCAGCATAACGATAATAGAAGCGCGGATATTGACTGATAAAAAGATGACAATGCCTACCAGCACTAAACCCTGTAACAGGTTGGAAAAAAAGTTTGTCAATCTATGGTGAACACTTTCAGATTGATCAAAAGAGGTATAAAGTTTATGTGAAGCAGGTAAAGATTTTTTAAACTCTTTAATCTGTTCTTTTACACCATCGGTTACATTAAATATATTTGTATCTTCTTTTTGTGTTAGCGTAATTAAAACTGCTTTTTTGTCCTTATACCGAACAAAATAATTATTATCTTTATAAGCTAACTCTACATTGGCAATATCTTTTAAAAATACAATTTTTCCGTTTCTGGAATGAACAATCGTATTTTTTATTTCTTGCAAAGATCCATAAGACCCTGTTGTTTGTACATTAAACCGTAATGTACTTATATCAATATAACCGCCCGGGATATTTTGATTTGCCGCGCCTATGGCATTCATAACCTGAGAGATTGATATTTTATAATGGGCCATTTTTTCCATGTCCAGCGCAACGTTGACCTGTTGTTCCGGAAAAGCCCACAGCTTCACTTTTTTAACGCCGTTTACTTTTTCAAGTAACTTTTTCAGCCGTTCGGCTTCTTTTTCCAGATTTTTATATGGCGCCGTTTCAGACGTTAAGGCAAGCTGCATAATTTGAACGTCGGAAATAGACCACTGTGTTGTTTCCAGACTATAGATATCATCCGGAAGTTTTTGTCTTACACTATTAACTTTTTGCACAACATCCGAATATTTATCGTCCGGATCGCTGCCGGTTAAAAATTCAACTTGTATAATACCTATTCCATCTTCAGATGTGGATTCCAGCGTTTTAATATCTTCCAGTTCATTAATAGCTTCTTCCAATGGGTCAATTACCAATTCTTCCATATCTGTTGGTGTTGCGCCCGGATAAATAACAACCACAGTTGATCCGGGAGGGGAAACCTGCGGGTCTTCACTTCTCGGCATGGTGATAAAAGAAATCAACCCGGTTAATACCAGCATGAAATATGCGATATTGGTGAATTGGTGATTTTCTATAGCCAGTTTCGGCAAACGCATATAAAGCTCCTGTACTTTCTGTTCTTTAAGGATTGTTTATAACTTTGATTGTGGACCGCTCATTTAAATATTGAGCGCCGGACGTTATGACATGCGTTATATTATAAAGTCCGTTTGTTACTATAATATCGTTCTCTATTTTATCACCAAGTGTTATTCGGCGTTTTTCAGCATGATTATCCACAGGAATCCATAAATATCCCTCATTGTTTTGTGCATCAACAAGAGATTCTATTGGAACGGTTTTCAGATTTTGTGATTTTTGTGGATATATCATAACTTTAGCTATAAAACCGGAAACCAATTTTTTATTTGTTTTTTCTATCTTAATCTCTGCTTCAAAAGTTCCGCTCATCGGATCCGCTGCTTCGGCAATTTCACTTACAGTGCCTGAAAAGACATTATCTGGATAAGCGTCAAAACTGATGCTTACAGAATCATTTAAATTTACTTTAATAATATCTTTATCAGCTAAGCCCACGCGAACGATCCAGTCGTCTTTTGTTGTGCCAAAGTACAAAACAGGCGTTCCCGCAGACACCATTTCATTCGGTTCCATAAATCGTTTTAATATTTTTCCATCTTCAGGGGCCGTAATAGTAGAGTGATCAAGATTAAATTGGGCGATTTTTAAATTTGATTTCGCTACAACAAGTCCGGATTCCACATCCTGAAACTGTTCAAGTGTTGCGACCTGATCATTATACAGATTTTTAACACGGTCGAAATCGCGTTGTGCTTTATCCAAGGCCGTTTTAGCCTGAATAAAGCGGGCATTTATTTCTGATAGATCAAGTTCGGCCAATAATTGGCCTTTTTTTACACTTTGGCCTTCATCGACTTTAATTTTTTGAATGATACCCCCGGTTTTAAATGCCAGCCGGGCCTCCCGTTTACAGCTCAAAATACCACTGCTGTGGATTGGAAATGCAACAGATTTATATTTTACCGGACTTGTTTGTACCGGAATAATAGTTTGTTGGTCCGGCTCGGTTTTTTTGCCGCAACCATTTAATAATAAGTAAGAAAGCAAAACGATTATGAATGATTTGTATTTCATTTTTAACTCCGTTTTCTATATTTAATCTTTAATAGGATATAAAGCGGCTGCTTTTTCAAGTTCAGCCAAACTGATAGAATACTCGTAATTTTTAACAACCACATTCATTTTAGCATTAATGAATGTTGTTTGAGCATCCATATATTCTATTTGCGGGGCCATTCCCTGGTTATATTTACGCTCAACAATTTCAAAGGATTTTCGTGCGCTGTTTTCCTGGGCTTTTGCTGCAAGAATTGCCTTATTTGCTACGTAAATACCCTTATGGGCTTCTTTGATTTGTAGTTTTATTTGTTCTTTAATCTGCTGTTTTTTAAGGTCCAATTCCCGTTTTTGCAGTTTTGCCTGGTTTATTTTAGCTTTGTCCTGAAAGCCGTTGAATAAATTCCATTGCATGACCGCAAAAGCCATCCAGTAATCATCTTTGTCGGTAAAACTATATTTTTCGCCCTGAAAACCATAATCAAATGCAAAAGAAATAATAGGTAAAAATGAGGATTTTTGTATTTTAACACCGTTTTCAGAAGCTTTAATAGCGGCGTTGAATTGTGTTATGGCTTCGTGGTGGTCCATTGCATGTAAAACAATATCATCAAAAGGAGGAGGGGGCGTTATTTTATTTTCAGTTTCAGTTGCTGTTATTTGTTGATCCAGCGGATTGTTTAATAAAAAATTAAGGTAAGCTTCTGAAAGGTCTTTGTATTTTTCCACCTCTGCTAATTGCTGGTCCAAACTGCTGAGTTCCGCCTCTGCCCGAAAAACAATCTCCTGGGTTGCCTTTTGATTTTCATAAAGCTTATTACTAACACGTAAATTTTCTTCCAGTAATTTTTTAGAATCGTTCAAGATTTCCATAAAAGAAGTCGATTTTAAATAATTAAAATAAGCCTTTTTCACTTCGAAGACCAATTCACGTTTATAGGCGTCCCTGTTTGCCTTTTCAATTTCAAACTGGTACTTTTTAATTTTATGATTATAATAAATCGGTGGATTGAAAATCGGCTGTACAATTCTCACTTTTGTTTCATGTTCTTTTTCCCTTAAAAAAGGAATATTTACATTCTCCAGATTTTCAGGATAAAGCTGCTGTTGCATCAGTTGATTAAGACCTGTATGTATCGGATTGAGCAAGTCCCCAACAGGAAATTCAATTAATCGTCCGCCACCGGCTCGTGAATAGCGGGCATCAATCTCAACATCCGGCAAAAACATACCTCTTGCCTCTTTGAGAATTTCCATACTTTTTGTCAGTTCAATGTTTTTTTGTTTTAAGGCCAGATTGTTTTCAAATGCTTCTTTTAGCATATCATCCAGTGTTTGAGCAAAAATTGTATTACATAAAAAAAGCAGTGCTATTAAAGTCTTTTTGAGCATACAAACTCCTATATAAAATGCATCTATTGGTTTCCTAATGAGCGAACCATCATTTTCGTAAATTCTTCAAGTATATCCGGTATACTAAGATTATTCCAATTTTCCAGGTGGTTCTTTTCTCTGGCAATTAATTGAAAAATACCACTACTTTGGCCCTGAAGAATAAACGCGGTTTTTACAGGATTAATATCTTTACGAATACTGCCATCCTCAATGCCCTTTTGCAGTGCTTTAATGACAAGTTGATTAACCTTTTGACCAAGATCATGGCACGCTGCCAGCATATTTTCGGATTTCATTATTTCCAATCCACTTGAATCGAATTTTAAAATAGTATTGAAATAATTATTGTGTTCAAATGAATACTTGTAATAGGCTTGACCAATTTGTTTTACTTGTTCGAGTCCTGTTGAATTGGGATCAATACTTTTAGAAAATTCTTCTGTTAACAGATTCAGGGCCCTTTCTGTAATTCCAAAATAAAGGTCTTCCTTGTTTTTAAAATACAAGTATAAGGTACCTTTACTTAATTCAGCCTCTTCCGCAACCTGGTCCATTGTACTTTCAGAAATTCCTTTAGAGAAAAATATGGTTTCCGCTGCGTCAAGAATTTCCTCCCGCCTTTTCAGTTTTTCTCGTTTTCTTCGTTCACTAATTCCCATTTTACTCTCGTTTATATAATATTCGAATGTTAATAAAATGACCGTGAGTCATTAACTTTACGACAATTTAAAGTATTTGTTTCAAAATTTCAATATTTTTTTAATTTTTTTTTGTTCATGTTGAAATTTAACAACTAAGGTGATGAGAAAGAAAGGGGGGACGGATACATATATATCAGGCAATATCGTGAAATTCACATTTGCAGGAGGAATATTGTTTTTTTCAAAACGGCTGGTCATTAATATTCAAAAATTCATCAATCTTTCTCAAGCGGACAATAATAAATATATTATACGACTGATTGCCTGAACACTCTAATTTTTTTCCAATTATATTAGTTATTAATTTTTTTTATTAAACGAGTAGTTTTCTTTAATGAATAAAAAATAAATGGTTGGATGAATTTTTTTATAAAGATTTTAGCTATAAATATTACAATTAAAAAAACAACTTTATATTTAATTTATTTTATTTGTATATTCAATAGTACAATTGATCAATTAAAATGCCTTTTTTAAATTGTTTGACCTGTTTAATCTATAAAAAACAGTAAATAAAATAGTTGCATCCTTTATAGCATTAATCCGACTATTCCCTTATACCCCTATTTTAAATATTAAAAACATCACGAGATGCTTTTCTTTTTGATTTTTTAAATTTATATTGTTCTGTAAATACTATTTAAACCAGGAATATTTAATAGATTTAATGATGATAGGAGATTCCTAATGAGAAAACGTTTTTTTATTACTTTTGTTTTCATTTGTATATCTTTCTTGTTGATCATTAGCGGATGCAATAAAGGTAAAGACACGCTTTATTTTGTACTTGTACCAAAGTCATTAACCAATCCATATTGGTTTCAGGCCGAAGCCGGTATGAAAAAAGCCGGAGAAGAATTGGGTGTCAAGACTGATCTCATCGGACCTCTTCAGGCGGCTGATGTAACGGCCCAGGTAAATATTATGGAATCACTCATCGCACGACGTGTCGACGGTATCGCTATTTCTCCGAATGACCCGGATGGTGTCGCCTCTGTCATAAATAAGGCAATAGATGTCGGTATTCCTGTTTTAACATTTGATTCTGATGCCCCTCAAAGTAAGCGTATCGCCTATGTCGGTACTGAAAATTATGAGGCCGGCCGAATTGCCGGTAAGGAAATGATAAAACTTTTGGATGACCAGGGAAATTATGCAATCATAACAGGTGCACTTGGTGCCCTTAATTTAAACGACCGCATTCGCGGATTCAGAGATGAGCTAGCAGAAAGCAACAGTAAATTAAAAGAGCTCAAGCTGTTATCATGTGATGAAGACACGGAAAAGGCGTTAATGCTGATGGAAGATTATACCCGGTCTACACCTTCTCTGAATGCCTGGTTTGTACCGGGTTCCTGGCCGACTGTCTCTCCAAAGGGCGCTTTATTAAATGCTTTAAATCAACGAACAGATATTAAAATTTTGGCGTTTGATACGATTAAAGAACAATTGATGCTGGTTGACGATGGATTGGTAAATGTTGTTATAGGCCAGCGATCTTATAATATGGGTCAAATGTGTGTTCAAATTCTTTATGATATAGCTGTAAACAAAAAAATGCCCGAAAAAGAGATTTATGATACAGGTGTTGATTTGATTACTAAAGATAATGTTGATCAGTTTTTAAAAGAGTAAAAAGATATCAGCATACAAATCATTTTGTATATTAAAAACCAAAAAAATCTCTGCTTTTGGTTAATTTAAAAAGGAAGGTGTTATTTTAATGCGACTCTTGGATTACATCAAAACGGCACCGGCTGCTGAACCGTTGCCGGAAGAGCAGGTTGCCTCTAGTTATCGAAAATTTAGAATTCAGGTTTTTATATCCGTTTATTTGGGATATGCTTTTTTCTATCTGATTCGGAAAAATTTATCTATTGCTTTACCGGCAATGATGGATTCGTTAAACCTGAGCAAAACACAAATGGGTGTTGTTTTATCGTTGTTTAGTGCAACCTATGCGTTGGCGAAATTGATAAACGGACCGCTATGTGATCGATCTAATCCAAGATATTTTATGGCCTTTGGCCTTTTGGGCGCTTCAATCGTATCTATCTTTTTCGGACTGAGTTCAAGCATTCTGTTTTTTGGTATATTTTGGATAATGAACGGATATTTTCAATCCATGGGAAGTCCTATAGGCCCCAAAACCATGGCAAACTGGTTCAGTTCAAAAGAAAGAGGACGATATTACAGCATTTGGAATACCTGCCATAATATCGGTTCCTTTACCATTTTGTTCCTTGGTGGATTTATTGTTGAAAGAATGGGATGGCGTTTCGGATTTTTCCTGCCGGCCGGATTTTGTGTATTAGGTGCATTATATGTTGCCTGGAAAATGCAGGACCGACCGGAAACAGTTGGTTTACCACCGATCCAGGTATATCACGGTGATGTTGTTAAAGAAACTGTTATGGATACGAATGAATCGGCCAATGAATTATTCCGAAACTATGTTCTAAAAAACCCCAGAATTTGGTTGCTGGCGTTTTCATGTATGCTTATTTATATGGTTCGATACGGCCTTGGTGACTGGGGTGTTACCTATTTAACCGAAGTAAAACACATCTCCATTACTTCCGGAGGGATTAAATCCAGTTTTCTGGAATTGATGGGTATTCCCGGAACGATACTGGCCGGCTTTATTGCTGACAAATTTTTTCCCAGGAAAAACCTGGCCGTTGCGTTGATTTATATAATTGGTATGGTTGGTGCTATAATTTTTATTTATTTTTTACCGAAAAACGCCGGAATTTGGGATGGCGTTGCTTTTGGTGTTGCCGGATTTTTTATTTACGGGGCGCAAATGGTAACGACGGGGCTGGGACCCCTGGCACTCGTACCACGAAGAGCGGTTGCTTCTGCCGTAGGACTGACCGGTGCCATGAGTTATTTGGGAACGTTTTTAACATCTATTTTTAGCGGTTATATCAGCGACCATTGGGGATGGAATGATACATTTATGTTTTGGGTAGCAAGTGCACTCCTTGCATTTATTATATTATTACCACTAGTTTTGAAAAAATCTACAAAGACAAGTTATTAAAAATTGGAACGGAGCCTGTGAATGAAAGGAAATACGAGAGAAATTACAACTATATTTTTTGATGTCGGTGGTGTTTTGCTTATAGATTTTATCGATTGGAAAATTAAAGATTTGGCCGCAAAATATTCGGTAGAGGAATCACTGTTATTTGAGGCCAAAAAAAATCTTCGGCCAAAAGCGGATGCCGGTGAATTAAGTGATCCTGACTTTTGGAAATTATTATTAAAAACAGTTGATATTACAGCGGATGATGATGATATCGATTTGGAACCCTATATGAAAAAAGTAGATGGGGGACTGGATATTGTTAACAAGTTGAAGGAAAGCGGCTACAAAATTGCCATTCTTTCAAACGATTCCGTGGAAATGTCCAATCATCGTCGGCAAAAATATGGCTTTGATAATATATTTGATCATATTATTATATCATGTTACCATCATGTTATTAAACCAAACAGGAGGATTTACGAAATAGCACTTGAAGAAATGAATGTAACACCTGAAGAATCAGTGTTTATAGATGACAGAAAAGAAAATGTTGATACGGCAAATAATGTGGGAATTACCGGTATATTTTTCGAAAATTCAACACAGGTAACAAACCGGTTGAAAGAATTGCGTATTAATATTAAGTAATATATAAACAATAAGTAAAAGGAGTAGAGATGAAAAAGAAAATCAATGTCGGTTTAATTGGAAACGGACGTTTGGGAAGTATGTATGCAGAGTTTATTTCCTATCGCGTTCCACATGCAAATCTGGTTGCCGTTGCAGATTTAATTCCGGAACGCGCAAAAAAAATTGCAGAAGAATATGATGTGCCAACATGGTATGATAATCATCATGATTTAAATAATGATCCGAATGTTGAAGCTGTTATCATTACCGCAACAACCATTAATCATAAAGAAATTATGATTGATGCGGCTGACGCAAAAAAGTCTGTTTTTTGCGAAAAACCAATGACATTAAAACTGGAAGAAGCACGTGAAGTAAAGTCTGTGGTAGATAAGACTGGTGTATTTTTTCAAATGGGTTTTCAGAGACGCTTTGACAAAGGTTTTGCCGCCGGCAAGAAAAAAATTGTTGATGGCACAATCGGCGATACCTGTATGTTCCGCGGTTCTTCCCGTGATCCATACCGTCCGAGTTTAGAGTATTTAAAGCCTGTTAATAGTGGCGGGCAGATTATTGATATGGCCATTCACGATATTGATGTTGCCAGATGGTACATGGGTGAAGTAAAATCCGTATATGCCGTTGGCGGTGTTCTTGCTTATCCTGAAGTTAAAGAAGTTAACGACACGGATAACGCCATTATCGTTTTAACTTTTGAAAACGGTAATCTCGGTGAGATCGATATTAGTAGAAATGGGATTTACGGCTACGATATCCGCGCAGAGGTTTTGGGTACAAAAGGTACAGTCAAGATTGGCTATTTACGCGAAACCCCGATTTATGTTATGAATGAAAAAGGTATTACGCATGATGCCGTTCCATATTTCCCGGAACGATTTGGTGATGCTTATGTAAACCAGTTGAATAACTATTTGGATAATTTGGTTAACCATAAAGAACCGATGGTACAGATTGATGATGGTATTGCTGCTCTTCAAATAGCAACAGCCGCCACTGTTTCTTTAACGGAAAACCGTATCGTCAACCTAAGCGAAATATAGTTGCTTATTTACTCTGCCGAATGATCATATTGGTTTATAAAGGCTTTTATCGTTTCAAGGTGTTCAATGATCAGCCTTGCTTTCGATAATCCGAACGTAAACGGATATCGATCATTCGGATTTAGAGTTAAAACAGGTTTTCCTTTGTATTCACTGATTTTTGGGGAATTTGTATTTTGCTCTTCCAAGTTAACCTCACTTATTTCTTTTTAAATTCATAAACGCCGTCCCAGTCCGGTGGAGGTGGATTTTCAATATAATCCAGACAACGGATGGTGTACACTCGCGATGGGCCGTCTGAAGGGAAATATCGCAACACGCGTCGAAATGATTTTAATGCATCGGACCAGCACCTGTCGCGATAAAACTGTAGTCCTTCGTTAAATATATCAATAATATAATCCTGCTCAATTTGCGACAAATCACTCATACCGCGTAATTCATAAATTCGTATGGGTTTTGTTTTACCCATTACACGGACAAAATCCAGTTCTCTGACTTTGGCTTTATCTTTAACAAGATCATAGGTACTTTCGCTTAAAATAATGGTGGTTTGATATTCTTTATTCGTACCTTCCAAACGAGCGCCCAGGTTCACTTCGTCTCCGATGGCCGTATAATCAAACAACTGGTTTGAACCCAAATTCCCTACGATGACTTTGCCGGTGTTAATACCGATACCGATATGGAAAATATCATGTTTGCTGTCGGACCAGCGTTTTTGAATTTGTCGCAATTGTTCCACCATTTCCAGGGCAGCATAGCAAGCCCTTTCTGCATGGTCTGTGTAATAATAGGGCGCACCAAAAAGGGCCATAATTTCGTCACCGACAAATTTATCCAGGGTACCGTCGTATTTAAACAGCACTTTGACCATTTCCGTTAAATATTCGGATAACCGTGAAACTACGGTTTCCGGATCGTGCGATTCTGAAAATGTTGTAAATCGTCGAATGTCTGAAAACAGGATGGTTATTGTTTTTCGTTCTCCGCCAAATTCAGGGAGTTGGCCGCTGCTTAGCATTTTTTCAACAACATTTTGGGCAACATATTGTTTAAAAACTTGTTTAATTCGGCGTTTCTCCCGTTGTTCTGTAATGGCCTTAAAAGTTAACGATGATAAAAACGTTAAAAATAAGGAAATTATAGGTTTTGAAACAAAAGCTATTTGATGTATTTTTGTAAATACCAGGGCAAAGCATGCGATTGTAACCAGTAAAATTATTATTATTAAAAGAAATGCTTTGACGGGTCGCGAATATAGGGTAATGAACGTTGCCAAAAACGTAATTAAAACGACAAATATAAAAATCAGCCAGGAATTCAGTTCTTTAATAAAATCACCACGTAAAAGCATGCTTAATGCATTGGCATGCATTTCAACACCGGGCATTTTTTGTTTTCGGCCTTCATACTCATAAAAAGGCGTCAGTTTGTTATCCTGCATTTCTTCGGCAGTGGCGCCGACAAATACGATTTTGTCTTTAAATGTTCCCCATTCTTTATGCATTTCAAATATATCTGTATCTTCATCACCCATCAAATCAAATTTTTCATCGTCAATAACACTTGCCATTGAATAGGTGTTAAAGGTTTCCGCAGGTCCTCTAAAGTTGATATAGGTGGAATTAAATGTCTTTTTGGGAATTCTTAAAGAGCCCAGAATAAACGTGTCTGCCGCCAAATCCTGATCAGGATCAATTTCAATTTTTTCCAGCTTTTTATAAGCCTCAATAGCAAGCGGGTAATAGAAATTATTTTGAATCTGTTGGAACAACATATACCGGCGCAGGAAGCCGTCGGAATCTTCAAAAACATTTACAAGCCCACGTGTAGCAGGACTGCGCATCAATGGCGCCAAAAGGGGGAGGATATAGAAATTCTCAGTTCCGTGACTTCCATAATCAAAGACAACTTTGGTGGCAAGAACAACATTTTGAGCATCCGTCACCGCTTTGGCAAAATACAAATCACTGTTAATTTCTGAATTTTCATCTGTTTCAGTCAGTGCTGGATTTTGACTGGATTCACTAAACTCGATGTCAAAAACAATAAGCTTTGCCCCGGCTTCCATTAAATTATTTACCAGTTTTGCATAATAACTGGTAGGGTAGGGGTATTTATTGGGAAGACTTGCCAGTGTCTGGTCATCAATACCGACGATTACAATGGATGTATCAGGAGGAGAAATAGGCCCTCTGAATCGAAATAATACGTCAATTGATTTTAAATTCAGATCTTCTATAATGGGTAAAGCAGAGAACAAATAGGCAAATATTATTGAAAAAAATGTGATAAAAATTAATATAGAGGATTTTGAATTTAGAATGTTTTTAAAATTGATCATAAACGCTCAAGCCCTGCTTTTGCCCGACACCCGAAATTAAAAGTGATGCTCGTTCTGGTTTTTTTAAGGTTTTAGAAAAACTTTTCGTAACGCAATCTAATTATTTGGTCTGTGTATGAAGAGTTACTTGCTGTAGTGGTACTGGTTTTATCGTTGTAACTAATAAAATTCACATCCAACGTTACATAGTGACGCGGGCTGATATAATAGGATCCGCCAATACGAAAATGATTTCTGGAATAATCCAGGACACTGCTTCCCATTGTTGAGCCGGTTGCGTTTGTAAATCGCATTTCAGCGAATGAGACAAGTTTGTTATTAAAATGACGATACTCTGCTCCCAATCCAAAAATTGAGAACTCAAAGTCTGACACACCGCCACTATAACTATTGTCATTTGAAGCATAAGTGATTGTCGTTTTCAGGGGGATATTATATTTTGTCGCCAAAGACAACATGTGCATATTGGAGGATAATTCCTGTTTGGCATCTCTTGAAGCGTTATAGTCATCCTTTTTATCAGAAGTGATATAACTCAGGTTAATGGAATGGTCGGCATCAAACACATTGATATCATAACCAATTTGGAACGTAAGGTCTTTGTTCATGGATTTTTCACGATAATCATAATAATAAAGTGAATCCGGTGCTCCGGTAATATCAAAACTTTGGACGGCCCTCAAGGTATCAACCTGGTTGTCCCTGTAATAATTACGCAGACTGATGTTGATTCGGGGGAGCCCGCGACCGGGATAATAGGATACGGCATAGTTTACTGTTTTGAGATCAGTTGAGGGATTGTTGTCATTTTGTGAAAAATTGTCTTTATAACCTTCATAACCTAATGTTAAATACAGTTTATTTCTAAACAGACGCATCCTGTCTGAGAAATAAAATCCACGAAGATCAGTCCGCAGCCAATAATTGGCCAGTGATGAATATTCTGCACCAATAGATTTGTAACCGATTCGGAACAGATTGCGAAAATAGTTCAACTTTAATCTTAAATGGTAGGCCATGGATGTTTTATCTGTCGGATCAAGAGGAACTGTGCTGTCGTTAATAATAAGATATTTTTCAAAATCTTTTGGATCAAACGGTAAATCAACGTCTTTATCAAATGCTTCTTCAATTTCTTCTTCAGTCAGGCTGCCGGGATAAATGTTATTTGTCAGCATACTAAAAGCGCCGTCGGCATAAAATACAAATCTTCCACGGTCAAATGAAATTTTTAGATCCGGCCCAAGGACCAAATTGTCTTTCGGCATGCTTCCGTATTTTATGGAACCGGTGTCATCTTTTACTTTAACCAGACTAAAACCCAGTTGAAAATTTCGACCGCTGCCAAAACTGGGGCGGATGGCAAACAAATTCTGCTGAAACGTGCCGTATTTTGTTATAGCCATGGATGTAGAATCCGTTGCCGGAACATAACTGCTGGAAACAGACCGGTTCGTGGCACCGATGGTTGTTTCCAAATTAAAAAATCCCAATTTAAGATAACCGGAAAATCCTCGTACCCGTTTGCCGTAAAGTATGAGATCATTATATCGCGGGTATACATCACCTGCCGTCATTCCCAGAATTTTTGTATTTAAGGAAAAATGAAATCTGTTTCTTGGTTGATATTTTTTATCTTCCAGGGAGGTTAAAAAGACACCGGCATCATATTGCAATGCACCATATCGACCGGTAATGTCTCCGCCTGCCATTGTCAGGGATTCGTTGTTATCACTTATATTTTCCTGACGGAAATCTGTAAATACATGCCCTCTGAATTCAGAAACGACTTTATCTTTTTGCTCGCCGATTACTTTAAAATTAATAATATTAGGTGGTAATATTTTTCCATTTTGATCTTTAGCGACAATTTTAAACCAGTGAGGACCTGGAGGAAGTTTCGCCGGTTCAAAAGTCGCCATAAATTGGGAAATTTCTGAACGTGGCGTTACATTTCGTCCGTCCAAAAAGATTTGAACCGTGCTTGAATCAACTTGTATCGAAGTGCCTTCAAACGAAGCTGCAAAATAAACCTCTTCCGAAACAAGGTTCTCATTCTTTTCCGGTGATATCACAAAAATAGGTGATTGGGAAGATGTCTCTTTTGATGATGGTACGGTTGATTCCGGTACAAAGGTATCTATCGAATCATCCGGCACAAAAAGATCAAACTGTTCTTGTGTTTTTGTTGTATCTCGTTCTGTTACGGCAGGAGGCGTTAATATTATTTCAACCGGTTCATTATATGGATTATAAGCAGGATATGTTATAATACTCTGATTATCCAGTAAGGCTGAAATAAAATAAAACATCCTTTCTCCCTGAACATGGCTACCGGGAATAGCACCAACCCAGCGATTAATATCCGGTGTGAGGTCCGCTTCACGGAAGGACTCTTCTTCAGAGAGTTTGTAATAAACTTTGATAAATAATACACGTGCTGATGTACCTTCAACCTTTGCTTCTATGAAAATATCTTCACCCTGTATGGCTGAATTGACAGGAAAATGCACAATATTTCCCTGTGCATGTGCAGCGGGCACAAAATTTACCAAAAATAGAAAACAAAAAATAAATATCAAGCTGCCTGACCCAAATGTTGCCTGAAGTCTCATTTAAAACTCCATTATTCTTCTTTACGATATTTTATATAAAGTTGCTTTTTTGAACCGTCTGCGTTCTCAAATTCTATATTAAGCTCATTTTCATCCAGGTTTTGATTTGCCCAATCGTCAAAGCTATCTGTTCCTGATAAAGATGGTTCCTGACCTTTGGGCGAAGTCCCTGTCATACCTTTTTCTACCAGTATTGTGCCGAGTTCATTAAACAATTCCACAATACCGGTAATGCCGATAATAGTAAAAACGCCATCGGAATCCAACAAACCATAAAACTCTGTTCCTTTAACAGCGGCAACTCCGGATGGGGTTTCCAAGGTAAAACCAGCACCCTTGGGTGTCACTTTTGCCCATAAGCCGCCAAGGTTCATGAAAAGTTTTTTGGCTATGCCTCTTTTTTTACGCTCGCCTTTTATGGTGACTTCAGAATCCGAACGTATTTTCATCATACTTTTATCATCATTAAAAACAAGAGCAACCATGGAATTTTGCCCCGTACGAATTTTATCGCCGCTTTGTAAACGTCTGCCTCGTTTTAAGGATAACCAGTCGTGTGCTGTTGATTTTATTTCAGCATCACCTTTTATTTTTAAAACCAGAGCAATATCTCTGGATGCGGTTGTTGCTGTTTGTGTGCTCAATATAAATATAGCAAGAAACACTATAAGACTTTTAAATTTTATTTTAAACATGGCTTTAGCCTTTCTTTTTTAGTTATAGGTTTGTTCTATCGTACTTCTGAGCTTATGATACTGTATTCTCCGTTTCGTATTTTTAACAGTATCTCCTTAAGTTGAGCAACCGTTAATGTGCTTCCGTTCAATAGAACTGCTCCTGTCGGACTAAAACCGAATAATTCGCCTTCAGCGCCCATTAATTGCTCCATCATATCGCTGAGGGTTATGTTTAATTCGTCTAAAAGTTGTTGAATTTCAGGATCGAGGATAACATCTCCTCCGCCCTTAATCTGAAACGCCCATATTTCACTGGGTAACTCTACAGGCGATCCTGAGGTGATAACTGTTCCTATAACCTGCCAGTAGTAGGTATGACCTTCCTGTAACGGCAAAACACCGGCAGACGGATATTGGTAATTTGTAGATGTAATGATAGTTTCATTCTCATCCGTCAAAGTCCCGGGTACGGCGCCTGGTGATGTGTCCAGTTTTAAATCTACCTGCAATAAAATACGGTCATTTATAATTTGTTCAGGGCTGGCACCGGTATGTTGGTCTGGTAAATATTCAGCCACAACGAGACGGAACCGGTCCATGTTTGATTCCCAGCGAAAAAGCGGGAGGGTGGTATAAATTGAAGTCAGGTCTTCTGGTGTGGAACCGGGTAAAATCAAATCAATTATCGTAGGATTTGTAACATCAATGCTGACCTGGGCATGTGTATCGTATAACGGCATCTGGTTAATATTTGCCCCAAATGTCAGGTTAAATTCAAAAAAATACCTGTCTGAAGGCAGCTTGCCGGTAGCCAGTATTTTGTCCACAAGTTCCGACCCGGACTCTTCAATGTTATAATCTTCAAGAGTAAACCGTTCATCGACTTTGGTGAATAAATTTCTGTTTGTTACTATAATTGATTCAAGCGGTTCAAGAGTAAATGGGTTGGTAATTCCGGACGCCAATTCGCCTTCATTTTCGGAACGTATTGACAGCTTTAAGACACATTGTTGTGCCTGTGTTGGATTATTATTTAAAATCGTTATTTGAAATACTTCAGATGTGATTGTGCTTTTACCGGTAAAATTAAAATCACTGATCATAAACATTTTTATATCAGGATTTGTTAATTGTGCTGTAATCGACACATCAGTTTGGGCTGAAAGTGGTGTCAGAAGCACTAGCACCGTTAAAATGCTTGTATATATTCGTGAAAATATCTTCATGTTAACCTCCGATACCGGCATTATATTTTTGATTAAATTTCACAAAAATAATGCCATGTTTTGTTGTTGTAAGTCCTTTATTTACAATGAATATCTTTTAGCTCATATTCAATTGTTGTACTATGTTGAAAGAGTGTTTCAGATATTTACACTTTATAATACTGTGATTTTATGTGTTTAACGGTGATTCATGTCACGATTTAATTTTTTTAAACCAGATAGAGGAATGACTGAAATCATCCCGATTGTCACTAGAAATAATACCAGATGGTTGAATAATCTTGTGTGTTTTCTCCTCTTTGCTTCAACTCCAGCAAATATTCAGTGATTGAAACATCAGTGTCAATATAAGTGCTTGCCAGGGACAGATTTTTTTCCCAGGGATGAAACTCGTAGACGCGCCGGCCATTTGCCAAAATTGTAATTAAACTGTGATGTTGTTGTGCTCTTATATAGTTTTTACCAAGTTTTGGTACATTGTAAACGGCTTCATCCGTTCGCATAATTCCAGGTATTAAACGGGCCTCTTCTTTAATTTCCTGTTGTAAACGTGCTAATGGAACCCGGTAACTTTTGGTTTCTTCTTTTCCTTTTGTATTAAATGTGTAATAGGGATCTACACCAATCAATCGTAAAATTCTTCTCAGAGCAACCAGTTCAAATCTGCGGCTGTTTTCTGTTGTAAAAACAGCTTGATTATAAACGGATATTCCTTTTGTTTTAAATTTTTGAACAGCTTGCATGGATTCCGGAGTCACTTCGTATGGATGGCTAAAATGGGTAACAAGTACAACCTCTCTGCGTCCGGGTTCGTGGTATTTGGCAATAATTTCCATAAGGTTGTCAGTTATTCGTTGCGGTAGAACGACCGGCACGCGAGAACCAATTCGGATTCTTTCAACATGGTCTATTTTTGCAACTTTTTCTAATATACTGTCTATCATTTTATCCTGCATAACCAGGGGATCGCCGCCGGTAATCAGAACTTCGGTGACTGCTGGATGGTCTTTTAACCATTGAACGGCTTTATCTATTTTATCTTGTGTTGCCAGCGCCTGTGGTTGAAGAACATCGTCGATTTCCCAATTTCGCTGACAATAGACACAAATTTGACTGCACGTGTTATAGGGTTTTAATATGGTAATCATAGGATAACGACGTGTAATAAGGTCAATGGGGGAGGTATCATTTTCCAGCATAAAATCAAAACAATAGGTCGGATCGTTTCGTGTAGAAAGCATTTTTTCAACATAATTCAAGGGAGGAATAACTTGTGCCCTTATGGCATGGTCGTTTTTTCTGTCCGGTTCTTTGTCCATAAGCGAAACATAATAAGGTGTTATGCCAAATGGAAGTTTGTTTGAACGGGCCCGGTCAATAGCTTGTACTTCTTCAGGAGTAAGGTCGATTAGGTTTACAAGTGTTTCCGAGTTCCGAATCACATGACGAATCTGCCAAAGATAATCATTCCATTCTTCAACTGTTGCATTAAATGCTTTTCGAATCCGTTCCTGGTTTTGTAATCGTTTTTGTTTTACTTGAGGGTCCAATCCGGTTGGGTATCTTTTCATATATTCATGAGACTTTAAAGCCATTTCATCCAGTTGGTCGGAACGGACTTTAGCTGCTTCTCTGCCATGAAGTTTGGCAAATTCCGGGTAGGGTTCCTGGTCATAAATCCCGCTTTTACCCTGCATACCCAGGAATAAATAATACATTTCGTTTAGAAAACCTTCGTTGAAATTATCCGGCAATTCATCATATTTCTCATGTGCTAACAGCCATAACAACCGGATAGAACTAAATTTAGACAATCGTTCACTGCGTACAGAAAAAATCCTCTTGAGGGTTTCAATACACGTCATCTGAAGTTCCCATTCAAGAGGTTGAATCTCTCTGATGTTTTTATTTATAAGATAGGCGAATTCATCTAAATATTTTAATAAAAAATGTCGTGCTGTTTTTGGATAATCGGCATCACATAGCAGGGTTTTAACAGTGGGGCAAATTGAAAACAAATCATTTATCTTGTTTTTTAGGATCAATATTTTCCTCCTTAAAAGTATATTAATTCTACATTAATTAATCTCCTGTAAAGAAATATCAAATTTGAGGGTAGCCTATTAGAGTAATGAATTTTAATCTAAAAAGCAAGTTTTAAACGTTTGTCGTCTTTTGCATTTTTCTTAAATGTGTTGTTTCATTTTTATTTACGCAGTTTTTCTTTTTTGTTTCTACTTGAATATGACAGATGTAAAATATATCCTTATAAAAAGAATACCAGCTAATTGATAATAAAAGAATAAACCAGCGTAGCAAATGAGGTCGAAATAATGGATCAAACAATTTCACGTAGGACTTTTATGAAAGAATCAGCAGGTGTTGTTGCAGCGGCTTCTGTTACAGCTCCAATGATTTTACCGGCATCTGCAAAAGGCGCAAATGACAGAATCAATGTTGCGGTTTTGGGATTAAACGGACGCGGAAATAATCATGTAAAGGGATACATGAATTTGGAGAATGTTAACGTCGTCACGCTATGTGATCCTGATTTAATGGTTTTAAAAAAACGTGAAACTGAATTTAAAGAAAAATATGATAAAAAAGTAAAACTGGAACAAGACCTTAGAAAAGTATATGAAGATAAAGATATAGATGTTGTAAGTATTGCAACAACAAATCATTGGCATGCATTAGCAACAATATGGGCCTGCCAGGCCGGTAAAGATGTTTATGTAGAAAAACCCGGATCCCATAACATTTGGGAAGGCCGGAAAATGGTTGAAGCTGCCACAAAATACGATCGAATTGTACAGCACGGTGTGCAATTACGCAGCTCTGCCGCTTTACAGGAAGCTGTTCAGCAATTGCGTAACGGCATTATTGGTGATGTTTATATGGCCCGTGGATTGGTTTTTCGCTGGCGTCCTGATATTGGAGATAAAGGATTTGAACCGGTCCCTGAAGGACTGAATTATGATTTGTGGCTGGGTCCGGCGCAGGAAAGGCCTTTTACCCGTAATCTGGTCCATTACAATTGGCACTGGCATTGGGATTTTGGCAACGGAGACGTCGGAAACCAGGGTATACATGAAACAGATATGTGTATGTGGGGACTGGATGTCGGGCTGCCTGAACAGGTAACGGCAATGGGTGGAAAATTTTTATGGGATGATTGTAAAGAAACCCCCGAAGTTCTAACATCTGTTTATAATTATCCCAAACAAAAGAAAATGATACAGTTTGAAGTTCGACACTGGAACACAAATTATGAAGACGGCGTTAAAACTGGTAACATATTTTACGGCAGTAAAGGTTATATGCTTGTAAAAGGTTATAGTTCTTATGAAACTTTTATCAGTGTTGGACGTGAAAAATATGAACCTGGCCCAAGCCGTAAAGAAGGCGGCGATCATTTTGCTAATTTTATAAAAGCTGTAAGGGCCCATGATAAATCAATCTTGAATGGACCTGTTGAAACGGCTCATTTGTCTTCTGCTTTGGCTCATCTGGGAAATATTTCTTATCGTTTACAACGTCAATTACAATTTGACCCATCCAGTGAACGATTTGTAAGTGATGATGAGGCCAATGACATGCTAAAGCGCAATTATCGAAAACCTTATGTTGTGCCAAGTAATGTTTAACTTGTTGTATATTAATTTGTTATCAATTGTCGTTGAATTGAGATAAAAATTTTCTTATTTTGGTATTTATTTTGCAGCAAAATTTAATTGGTGAGTCATATAAATTTATTTGTGGTATTTAAATCTTGACATTTTTGGCAAAAATTACTTAATTAAACTGAAATTTTATATGTTCTCTGATGTGGTGTTGGGTTAAGGGAGAGGTTGATAAATGAAAATATTAATTGCACACCCAAATATTTCTTATTTGGAAGCAACCAAACAGATGTTGCGTGCTCAAAATACAGAGTACCAACCGGATGGAGCAACGTCTATAGATGAAATAGAGCAACGCATAGAACGAAACAGCTATGACGTAATTGTTCTAGACAGTGAACTTGCAGAAGGGGACTTTGATCTATTCTTTTCCCGTCTCGAATCAATGGCGCAAGATCTTCCAATCATTCTGACAATTAATGAAAATGAATCTGATAGTGTCCTACAGTCATCAGGCGATAATTTGTTTGATACTGTTATCAAGAAAAAGGGTTATTTGTCATCCCTGTCAAATTCTATTAAACGCGCTGCCGGGCATGAAAAACCAAAAATAAAAAATTTAAAGGGAGTCCCCCAGGCAGCTTCTTTTATGAAATCAACAGATAAACCTGTTAGAAATTATATTCCGGATAAAGATGCCGGTAATTTTATTTGTGATCGCAGGGGCAGGTTTTTGTCTGCCAATAAACAACTTCAGGTATTAACCCGATACTCTGAAGATGAATTATTGGAACTTACGATTCTTGATTTGATCTCAAAGCAGGATGCGGATGATTTTTTTATCAAAGTTTTTGATGTAACAGAAAAAAGATCAACTTATACATTTACTTTAACATTGGTTAATAAAACCGGTGAACGCCTTCCTGTAGAATTAAGAATGCGAATTTTACGCGATGAAATTCAACCGGACCAAATTATCGGTTTCCGCGGAAGTATTTTGGTTATTAAAAAACAAGTTGATGAAACCGCCATACAAAAAATTCAGATTGATCAAAATAAAATGGTCAGCGAAGTGACCAGCCTGATTCAGTTGAGCTATTCCGAACCGTTGAATGTTTTGTTAAAACGAATGGCCCAGGTTGTCAGTCAGGTTTTTGGCTTTAAAAGATCAACAGTGGCCTTGCTGGATAGGCGAAAACATGTATTCATTAAACAGGCAATGGTTGGTTTTAACGAGTCCGGGACAGTTGATGAACGGACAATGGAAGTACCCCAGGAGGTTATAAACAGAATTTTTGCGGACAGGTTTAAAATCAAGGTTATATACCATTCACAGGATCAGCGGGATGGCCACTCTGATGACCGTCCAGATATGCCGGAAAGAAGGACACAGCAGCGACGTCCTTTAACAAAATGGCATAAACGTGATTTGGTTTTGTTAAACTTGACCGATTCTCAAAACAATACTTTTGGTTATATTTCTCTGGATGATCCATTACCAAGTCATTATCCCACACGTTCCACTTTTTATAATCTTGAATTGTTTGGAAAAATGATTTCAATGGCCGTAGAAAATTATTACCGTTTTTCAAATATCGAACGTCAATCTCGGCGTATGCGCCAGATTCTGGTAACAAGCAATATCTTCAAGTTATATCTCAGTTTAAGCGAATTGTTAAAAGAAGTTGTTTGGTCTGTTAAATTTTCTTTAGAGTTTAATTTGGTTTCTCTTGTTCTTATAAGTAAAAACAGCGGAATGTTGGAAACCAAAGCGGTTGCATGTGATGATAAGATTAAACAAAATCAGCTCCGTGAGTTGAATTTCGATTTAAAACAATTCAGTGACTTACTCAAGGATGAATACAGACAGCGTAAATCCTATTTTATCAACCAGGATGAATCCATTCTTCGCCCAATGAAGCGAATTTACTATGGCGCTGAAAGCAACAGCCGTTTTGAAGACGGTTGGCCGAATTGGGGGCTTTTGCTGGTCCCAATAAAATCCCGGGAAGGTAAAATAATCGGTTTTATGATGGCCGATGATCCTCAGGATAGCCGGTTGCCTTCAACCGATACGATCCATACTTTGGAAATTTTGGCAAACCAAATTGCCATAGCAATTGATAACCGGGTTATGTATGTACAGGCAAAAGAACAAATGGGAAGCTCTCAGCCGGCTAAACAACGTTCACCATTACCTTCTATTGAAGAAGAGCCGGAACCTGAACAGAGACCTCAACCAGAGCCGTTTGGAATTGATGAGCAGGAAGATTTTATAAACGAAGCGGATGATATTCGGGATATGAATGATGAGCCTGATTATGAAAGAGGCGGATTTAAAAAAATTGTGGAACGATTTTTAAGATAAATTGTTCTATATTGTTTTTTCCTTAATGAATTTATATATTACCGTGGTCTTGTTCAAGGTCACGGTTTTTTTTTAAGGAAATGCTATGGTGATAAATCGACGTCATTTTTTAAGATCAGTATGTGTCGGGTGCACCGGCATTATGGGAACGATGTCCGGCTCCAACTGTATGCAAAACCAGTCTGATTTTTCAATACATCAAAAAGGGGAGAACACTTCAAAAGTTGTTACCTCACATCGAAGTGATATGCGTATTCATGGGAACAGTGTGTCGGGTGATGCCGTTAAAAAAATGGTGGATACGGCTGTAGAAAATTTGTTCGGTGTTAAAAATATTAAAGTTTGGCAAACTCTGTTTTCACCTGATGATATCGTAGGTTTAAAAGTAAACTGTCTGGCCGGAAAAGGGCTTTCCACGCATCCGGATATCGTAAATTCAGTCGTTGAAAATTTGTTATCCGTTGGTGTTCCCAAAAGAAATATTATTGTCTGGGACCGAATGAACAGGGACCTTGAACGGGCCGGTTATAATATATATTATGGTTCTAAAAAAGTTCAATATTATGGCAATGACCAAAGTGGTTATACACGAGAGATTTTTGAATTTGGCTCTGCTGCCAGTCTTGTTTCACGAATTTTGCACAACCAATGTACTGCCGTCATTAATTTACCGATATTAAAAGACCATGGTATTGTCGGCATCAGCATGGCACTGAAAAATTTTTTCGGTGCTATCAATAATCCCAATAAATATCATGATGATTTTGGCAATCCCTATGTAGCTGATGTAAATATGTTTTCCGATATTAAAAACAAAACCCGTTTAACGATTTGTGATGCCTTGACGCCGCAATATGAAGGCGGACCTCCCTATATGCCGCAATGGACCTGGCAGATGGATTCGGTCATTGCGGCTGTGGATATGGTTGCAATGGATTATTATGGGTTACAGATTATTGATCAACAACGGCTGAAAAACGGTTTTAAATCGCTCAAAGAAACAGGACGCGAGCCGTATTATATTTTTACTGCTTCGGATAATCAGCACAAACTTGGGACATCTGATCCCGAAAAGATTCAAATAATAAATGTATAAACAGAGATCAGCAACAATGCAAAGAAGAGAATTTATAAAAGATTCTATAAAAAGCGGCTGTTTTTTGCTCGCTTCCGGGTGTCCGATGTTTTCATCTGAGCTCGCTGCTGCTTCGTCGGACTCTGAACTTGTTGAAGCAAGGTACTATGAAAAGCTGGACCATCGAAAAATTCAATGCAAACTCTGTCCCCGTGAGTGTTTAATTGATGACCTGGAGCGAGGGTATTGTGGTGTTCGGGAAAATCATGGCGGGACCTATTATACGCTTGTTTACGGAAATCCGTGTTCAGCAAATATTGATCCCATTGAAAAAAAGCCCTTGTTCCACTTTTTACCCGGTACAAATGCTTTTTCAGTGGCAACTGTTGGTTGTAATGTTATGTGCAAATTTTGCCAGAATTGGGAAATTTCTCAATCCAGACCGGAACAGATTCGTTCTTTCCGGCTTTTACCGGATGATATGGCCCTGGCTGCCCGTAATAAAAAATGTCATACGATTGCCTATACCTATACAGAACCCGTGGTTTTTACGGAATATATGTATGATTCTGCCGTCGCCGGACATAAACAGAATGTAAAAAGTGTAATGATTTCCAATGGCTATATTAATCCTGAACCCATGCGGGACCTGTGCAAAGTTTTAGATGCGGTTAAAATTGATTTAAAAGCATTTACTGAAAAATTCTATAAAGAGTTGGTAGCCGGTACGCTCAAACCGGTTTTGGATACACTGGTTCTCTTAAAATCGGAAAATATGTGGACGGAAATAGTGTATCTGGTTATTCCCGAACAAAATGATGATCCCAAGGAATTGGAAGCGTTAAGTAAATGGATTTATAAAGAATTAGGGCCGGAAACGCCGATCCATTTTTCCCGGTTTCATCCGCAATATCGTTTGAAAAATGTGCCGCCCACACCGGTCCAATCCATAAAACGTGCGAGGCAAATTGCTCTTGATAATGGTTTACAATATGTTTATGTTGGAAATGTACCCGGTGACCCGGGAGAAAGTACTTATTGTCCAAACTGCCAAACTGTTTTGATTCGCCGAATCGGATTTTCGATTCTTGAAAATAACCTTCAGGATGGTAAATGTCCAAAATGCCGGCACACAATACCCGGAATTTGGAAATAAGCTGTAGAGGGAAAAATGAAATCAATACATCTTGTGCATCATTCAAAAATATTATACTTTTTTACAGTTATTTTATTATTGTCGTCAGCTTTTTGTGCTGATCCGCAGAATAAACAAGACCATATCCGGCCTCCTGCGGTTGCCGACAGGTTCTATCCCGGTGATCCTGCCGAGTTAAAAGGTTATATTTCCACACTTTTAAAAGAATCAGCCGCCATTTCTGATGATGGACATATTTACGGAATGGTTGTTCCACATGCCGGTTATACGTTTTCCGGCAAAACAGCCGCAGCAGGTTATAAGCAGATCCAATCCGATTCTTATAAATTGATTGTTATTTTAGCGCCAAGCCATCGTGATCCTTTTCAGGGAGCTTCTATATATCCGGGAGACGCTTACAAAACACCTCTGGGAACGTCTTTGATCGATAAAAAAACAGCGCAAAAATTAGTGGACAAATGCCGATACATTTCTTTTTCAGAAAACGGTCACGGCCCTAATGAGCATTCACTTGAAGTTCAGCTTCCGTTTATTCAAACAATTTTTCCTGATGTAAATATTGTACCTATTGTTATCGGGCAGTATAACTGGAATGTTTGTGAACAAATCGGCAAAACCCTTGCCGATGTTATTGATCCTGAAAAAACGTTAATCATCGCCAGTTCTGATTTATATCATGGTTATTCTGTTACAGATTGTGAAAATTCCGACAATTCCACGTTGGCTGCCATTCAGGGATGTGATCCAGAAAATTTTTATAATGGCGTAAAAAATAATAAATTTCAGCTATGCGGCAGCGGTCCTTTAACTGTTTTACAAATAGCATTAAAAGAAATGGGGGCAACTCATGCACAAATTATTACCAGGACGAATTCCGCTAAAGTAACAGGCCAAAAGGAGGGATACGTTGTCGGTTATGGCGCTGTTGTTTTTACCAAACAAAAGGAACATACGGAGTATAGCGAAATTGATAAAAATCTGCAAAACGAGTTGTTAAAATTAGCCGGACAGGCAATAAAAAGTTATATGGAAACCAAATCTATTCCTGAATTCAAAACGGATAACGCTGTTTTAAATGAAAAACGAGGCGTTTTTGTAACGCTAACTAAAAACGGACAACTCCGTGGATGTATTGGGCAGCATGAGTCCAGCCTGCCTTTATATCAACTTGTGCCGCAAATGGCGGTTGCGGCTGCTTTTGGTGATCCCCGCTTTTCGCCGTTGTCTCCTGATGAACTGGATGAAATAGAAATAAAAATATCTGTTTATTTAACGAACGTATATAAAATTAATTCAATAGCTGAATTTAAAATGGGCGAGCATGGTATTATTTTAAAAAAGAATGGACGCAGTGCCACATATCTGCCCGAGGTCCCAATTCAGGCAGGCTGGAAAAGTGTTGATGAGGAAATGACAAGTTTATGTCGTAAAGCCGGTTTACCTTCAAATGCCTGGAAAAACGGAGCAGAGTTTTGGGTATATCGAACACAGGTTTTTGGTGAAAATAAAAGCAAGTAAAACAGGAGCAGAAATATGATTATTGATGATTCCTTAAAAAAAGAGCTTTTACATATTGCGCGTGAAACGATAAAAAGTGTGACCAGTAAAAAACCTTTACCAGAGTTTTCGTCGGATGACCCTGTTTTAAATAAAGAGTGCGGAGCATTTGTTACTCTTCGCAAAAACAAAGAATTACGTGGTTGCATCGGTTATATACAGGCTTTTAAACCCCTGCTGGAGACAATAACTGATATGGCTCAAGCCGCAGCCTTACGTGATCCCCGTTTTACACCTGTTTCTTTTAATGAAGTTGATGATTTAACAATTGAAATTTCTGTGCTGACTCCTCTGGAAAAGGTAAGTGATGTTGAAGAAATTGAAATTGGCCGGCACGGTCTTTTGATTGAGAAATTTCCAAATTCCGGTGTTTTGTTGCCACAAGTACCTGTTGAATACAATTGGGACCGTGACATGTTTTTACAGCAAACATGCCGAAAAGCCGGTCTTAATTTAGATGAATGGAAAAATCCGGATACAACTATATATAAATTTTCAGCTATTGTATTTAGTGAACAAGATATTTAAATTTTATTCAAGTGACATTTCCTTTCTATTCGAAATTTTTCTATATGATAAATTTCTCTCGTTATTTATTTAAAAATCAAAGAAACCAAATTGTTTTCTTTTCGTATTATTTTCTGCCACGTTATTATCAGGTAAAGTTATGAAAAGTTTTTTGAAAATAATCGTTTTATCATCTATTTTGGTTATACTGAGTTGTTCCGATAGAGAACGAAACAATCCTCTTGATCCAAAAAATCCGGAAACAAGCGGACGTATAGAAAATTTTTCTGTGTTGTCTTTTGGAAAATCAGTAAAGTTGGGTTGGAGTTACCTGGATTTTAGAGGAATTGATTCTATTTCTGTTTACCGTTTGATTGCTCCGGGTACTATATTTACACAAATTTCTACGGTTCAACCAGGCCAAAATAGTTTTACGGATTACAATGTCGAGTATGGTACATCCTATGATTATTATATTACAGCCCATATTAAGGATTATGAAACACCGCCTACTGATACATTGGATATTGAACCGGGTCCGACCTATTCATGGATTTTGGATTATCAATCTGGTACTTTACACAGGATGACACATGATCTTCAATATCCGATTTTCTCATTCGGTAGTTTTAGTTACCCGATTTTGATGCATTCAAGTGTGCAGGAAAGAGCTGCCTGGGTTTATAGTGATATTTCAAACTCGCTTTATAAAATATCTGAAAATGGTATTTATACACATGTCGTTTATAATCTGGACCAGGTAAATGATTTTGTAATTGATCAAAGGAATGGAAATTTTTTTACCATTCAAAAAAGTCAGGGACTGATTAAAAAGTTTGATGCATCTGGTACACAACTCATGGAATTTAATTTTATACCCAAACCATGTTTTATTGATATGGACCAAAGGCGGCAGGATTTATGGGTAGTTGATGAACAGAGTTTATCATTATTTAGAATTTCTTCTGTTGGTCAAATCAGACGTCAAAGTGAACCGTTATTTACAGATCCGTCTGATATTGTCTATTGTGAAGAGAATCAGGTAATTTGGGCGGCTGATGCAAATCGAATTCTAGTATTTGATTTATACGCCAACCATATTAATACGATTTCAGGAGATTTTACCTGGATTAGAAAATTAGCCTGTGATCAAAAAACCGGATCAGTTTGGGCAATTGAATACAATTCTTCAAATGAAAAATATAATGTAACAAGATATAGTGAAAATGGTTTTCTGTTGTCTAAAAACGAATTTTCACATCCGGTATCCATTGTGGTAAATGAGTTTGATAATTCTTGTCTTGTTTGTGATGACGTACAGGGTAAAGTTTTTAAAATTTCCGAATTCGGCCATATTGAAAAATCTTTTGACAATATCGCATCTCCATATCAAATTGAAGTTGAACATCATTTGGAATAGGATTTATATCTGTTGAATAAATTTAAATTAATAATATTTTTATCAATTATAATAGCAAGTGTTTGTTGTTTTTTCAAACTTTATAAACACGTTTATTTTACCCCGAATTTCAAATATTCTAAAAATGAGTACATTTCAACGGCTGCGAAAGAGTTAAATCTGCTTGGCTTTCCGGTACATGAAAAAGAGCTTGATATACTGCTTAAATACCATAAAAATTTGGACCAGTTTATTGAAAGAAATTACACCGGCGATATTGCAAGGGACTTGAGATATAATCAATTTCCAACTTTTTACTGGCACTTTACCTGGGACCACAAGAAACATAAACATCAAAAAAATAAAAAACTTGAAGGAATTGAAAAAATAACCATTGATCTGAATGATTATGGTATGTTGGGATTTCATGTTGATTTTTATAAAGACAGTTTAAATATAAAAAACTATTCAGAAACACTGGCGATGAATGTGGCTGATTCGTTAATTGCCTATTTGTCTCTTAATAAGGACTGTCAATTTGAATCTTTTGAACGGTTTGTTAAAGAGCAATATGTTGATTATGATTTAAAATATAAATTCAAACAGTTTGAAAAGATTAAAAGTTATGTCAAAGTTTATACATCAGGGACTAATCTTGCAGGATATAAAGTTGTTTATGATATTCCTGAATTTGAAGATAATCATTACGAAAAAATTTATCAGGTTACCGGTTTAATCAGTGTGCTGGTACTGTTTATAGTATTTATTGTTACCATATTTATAAAAAAACTGCGCAAGGATGAGCTTAGTTTTAAAAACGCTTTTCCTGTTACAATTATTGTAATTATAGCTACTCTTACCAGTGCCTTGTACATCAATCCGGAATCATTAGATATTATTAATTATGTTATTTCCCTGACATTTTTACCGCTTGTTTTGGGAATAATTTTTCTAGTCAGTGTTTCAACAACAGACTCCCTTTCTAGAGAAATTTGGAGAGGAAAACTCGTTACTTTTGATACATTATCCGGTGGAAAAATTTTCTATCGTCGGTTTGGCGATTCATTGTTCTCCGGAATTACCTTTGGCACTCTGTTGGTTTTTATTATAACCGGTGTTTTATTCCTTTTGCGTAATATTTCAAGTATCGATTTGTCAGAGTGGACTGGCAAGGTTAATATTTATTACCGTGACGTGCCCGTGTTTTACAATATAGCCTCTGCTATACAATCCGTTTGTTGGGAACAGTTTTTGTTTATACTTTTTCCAATTTCAATTTTGGCAAGATATATAGGGCGCAAAAGATGGCTGGTCCTTACTATGTTCCTTTTTTGGGGTGTTTTTGCCAGTGTATTTGTTAGTTTTGTATCTTTTCCTTTACCGGTTTCCATGTTAATTACAGCAATTCTGGGATTAACCTTTACGCTGCTCTTTATACGTATTGATTTATTATCATCTATTACAGCACATTTTGTTTTCCTTTTACTGTTGGATTCCGGAAAATATCTCTTTTCAGGAAATATCCATCTTGTATTTTATGGATTCAGTATTTTGGGATTACTTTTAATTGTGGCGGGCATTTCGCTTTATGCTCTTCGTTTTGATTTACAGCCCGATGTTCTCAACAAATACACCCCGAGCCATGTAAAACACATGCTTGAAAGAGAAAGGTTGGAGAGAGAGCTTGAAATTGCCAAACGTGTGCAGTTGGGCCTGTTACCGGAATCTAATCCTAAAGTGAATGGAGTTGATATAGCCGCTACATGTATTCCTGCTTTGGACGTGGGCGGTGATTATTATGATTTTGTAGTTTTCGAGGAAAATAAATTAGGACTCGCCATTGGCGATGTATCTGGTAAAGGTATTTCCGCAGCTTTTTATATGACTCTGACAAAAGGATTTTTGCGCTCCCTGACAAAATTTATGTTATCACCAAAACAGGTGTTAATGCAAATAAACTCGTTGTTTTATGAAAATGTAAAACGCGGGCATTTTATCAGTATGGTTTATGGTGTTTTTGATTTTGAAAAAATGACTTTTTGCTTTTCCCGTGCAGGACATAATCCTGTTATTACATTAAATAATCTTAATGGTAAATGTAATATCATTTGTCCCAAAGGTTTGGCAATGGGATTGGACAAGGGAGAAATTTTCGATAATATTATCCAGGAAAAGAGTATTGCTTTGAAAAGTCAGGATATTTTCGTTTTTTATACGGACGGTTTTTCAGAAGCAATGAATTCATCATCCGAGGTGTTTGGAGAAGAAAAAATTTGTGAATTGTTAAATAAATATTCAAATTTGAATTCCAGCGATATTTTAAAAAATGTTACACAGCAGGTTTTCACATTTATGAATAAAAAAGAGCAACACGACGACATGACAATGATTATTGTTAAAATTAATAAAGGCATATAATACTTGAGCTATGTGAAAAAAATATCAACCATATCTTTAATGCTGCCTTTTGCTATTTTTACAGGCGCAGTTGTTATTGATTTTAATATTTTAACAGGTGCCATGGCGGCACATAGTGCCCTGGTATGGAGAGAACCGTTTATTTTAGCTGCACTGGTACTTTCCTTACCCTTGGTTTATAAACAAAAATGGGCATCTGACAGAAATGTTCTGCGCGGCGTACAATCTTTGTTTATTCTTATTCTGTTTACCTGTGGATTATTGATCTATTCTCAGGAACGTTTGGAAGCATTAGCCTCCCGGCCATCGGTGGATTTTAGTATTTATCAGAGTTTTCCCGATTATATTTTTCTTCTGTCGTGGAGTTTTTTCGCAACCGTCTTTATTTTAATAGTGTTAGGTACTCTTAGAAATCTGATTTATATCAAACGCAAGAGGCCGACTGCCGCCAATTTTAGTACACTTATGATCTTTATTGTACTATACCCAATATTAAAAACAAGTATTCTAGTAGATAAACTAAATATTCCCTGGGATGTAACAGATGTTTTGGAAAATTTGGTTTTCTTTATTTTAATAATTTTTATTGTAATTAACTCGTTTCGGGTATCCTGGATAAACTATTTAAATAAAAAACAAAAAATAGCCTGTTTTTGGGGTGGCTTGATTTTATTGCCCATGCAGTTAAATTTTCATTACAAGTTTCATAATATTAATCCGCTGGAATCATTCAGCCCTATCCTGAGTAATTTTATTGATGCCGGTAACCTCTTTTTATCTGTGTATTTGGTTATTGCCTTTCTTGCCTTGCTGGCCCATTTACCAACCGCACAGCTTTATGACCGAAAGATGCGGCAAATTTCTTCTTTGCATAATCTAAGCCGTGCTGTAAGCTCTGAATTTGAACTGGAAAATTTGGTCATATCTATCGTTAATCTTGCGGCAGATGTTACGGAAGCTGATTTTAGCTGGCTTGAACTTTATGAACCCGGCACCCAAAAAATCAATCTAGTCTCCTCTAATAATCTGTTTGAAAGTGAAAAGAGAAGGCGAAAATCTGAACATGAAACCGCCCTGCAAGAGTGGCTGGTAAAAAACAAAGAGCCTTTCCTTAGCAACCAGGCTACCAAAGATCAGTTGACAAAACCTTTTTTAAACTGGAAAAGAGACTTGCACTCACTGTTGGCCGTCCCTTTGGTCACGGCGGATAAAGTTGTGGGATTTTTGTATGCCGGCAAACGTGTCGATTTTGGTTTTGAAATAGATGATAAAGATATGCTCAGGGCTTTTGGCGAGCAGGCTGTTATTGCGGTTGAAAATGCCCGTCTGGTTGAAGAATCAATTGTAAAAGAAAGACTGGTACAGGAACTAAAAATTGCCCACGATGCGCAAATGAAATTGCTTCCAAAGGATATGCCCAGGCTAAAAGGTTTTGAGCTTGATGCCGTGTGTATAACGGCTAATGAGGTCGGTGGTGATTATTATGACTTTTTTAATCTTGGACAACACAAGTTGGGTATTATTATCGGGGATGTCTCCGGCAAAGGTCCTTCTGCGGCTTTTTATATGGCTGAAGTTAAGGGCGTAATGGAAGCCCTTGCGCACGAAGAAACCTCGCCCAAGACTTTGCTGGTTACGGCCAATAAAATTTTATACAGAAATTTTGATCAAAATACGTTTATCAGCATGATTTATGGTATTTTGGATACGGAAACAAAAAGTTTCACATTTTGCAGGGCTGGTCATTGCCCAATTTTAATGTCTCGAATCGGTGAAGAAAAGAGCCGTATATTGGAACCCGCCGGGATGGGCGTAGGACTGGTTGTGGGAAAAATATTTGAAAAAACGCTTGAACAAATAAAAATTGAATTGACAGCGGGTGACACGTTGTTATTATATACAGATGGTACAATTGATGCCCGCAATGATGATAATGAAGAATTTGGTGAGGAAAGATTATTGTCTGTTTTTGAAAAGGTCAGTAATTTACCATCAAATGAAGTTAAAAAGGGAATTATTCATCAAATATATTCTTTTTTTAACGGCGCCAATGCAACAGATGATTTGACATTTATTGTTATTAAAGTTAACTAACAGGTAAGTAAACGAAATTCGATAATATACATCCAATTGTTATGGGAGAAAAAAATGGAGAATTTTAACGTTAGCCGAGTGGATAATGATAATCTCTCCACGTTACACGTGGAAGGGTTTTTAGATGCTCACACGGCACCTCTTCTTGAAGATGAAATCCAAAAACTCATCGATGAAGAACGCTACAAAATTATAGTCAGCTTTCAAAAGTTGAATTATATAAGCAGCGCCGGTCTTGGTGTTTTTATGGGTTTTATTGAATTAATCCGCAACAACAGCGGCGATATTAAAATGTGCGCCATGACTTCCAAAATATTTCGTGTATTTGACCTGTTAGGTTTTCCAACTTTATATGATATTGTTGAACATGAACAGCAGGCTGCTGAATTGTTTGTAAAAACTATAAATGAACAAAATAATTAATAATGAATGAAAAGTATGATGGTTAAATAGAAAAAGGGTTATGCAGGTGAAAGCTTTAACAAAAAGTGAATACAAATTACGCATCCCAAGCCAAACTGACAATTTAGAAGTGATACGAAATTTTGTTAGTAAAATTGCACAAAAAGTCGGTTTTAATGAAGATGATGTTGGCAAAATAGAATTAGCATGTGATGAAGCTTGTACAAATGTTATTAAACATGCTTATTCTGAAAAAAATAAAAAACAAAATCAAAGTAAAGCCTTGGATATCATATTAAAAGTCGATTTTCAAAAATTCACTTTAATTGTTACAGATCATGGTAAAGGATTTAATCCGGCCAGCATTAAAATGCCGGATTTAAAAGAATACCTGGCTGAGTTAAAAGTTGGTGGTTTGGGTATATATCTTATGCGAACATTGATGGATGAAGTTGAATATGATATTGATCCTGGTGTTAAAAACCAGGTAAGAATGGTAAAATATTTTATAAATCCAAAAGACTCAAAAGTTGTCAAAACAAAAGGAGCCTGATGGAAAACAATAGTTCTGCGGAACAAGAGCAATCTTTAAGTATTGACCAGCGTTTTTTTGAGCTGCAATCTCTTTTTGAGATGAGTCAATTGTTGAATGCATCATTAAATTTAACATCCATTTTAAATACACTATTATGGACGCCCATGGGGCGGATGATGATTCAACGTGGATTTGTTCTTGTTACTGATGAGAATGATGAATATTCAATTTTTGCCGTTAAAGGATTGTCACGTGATTTAATCGGCAAGCAATTTTATGTGGAATATTCATTTCAAAATCCGATACTGGTTAAAGAGCTTGATGAAAAAGAATGTCGATGGAAAAATTTTTTCATCGAAAACAAGATTGAATTATTGCTGCCGATCCATAGTACGGAACGCCTGGTTGGAATTTTGGCTCTTGGAAGCAAGCTGACAAAAATTTCATTTTCTGAATCTGAAATAGAGTTTTTAAATTCTCTGGCAAATATCGCTGCTTCCTCAATAGAAAATGCTTTAAATTATCAGAAAATTGATCACATTAACAAACAGTTGGATAAAAAAGTCCAGGAACTCAGTACCTTATTTGCAATCAGCAAAGAACTCAATTCAACCTTAAATTTATCGGAAATTTCAAATCTGCTGCTTTATTCCATTATGGGGGAGATGACTGTTACAAAATGTTTTGTCCTTTTAAAAACTGAAAACGGTTACGAACTTTCCGGTTTTAAAGGCAGTGCGGAAAACTCGGAGTTAAATCAAATGTTTGGGCAACCAGATGTTCAGAAATGGTTGTATCAAATAAGTGAACCTGTTTTAATTGAATCCGTATATCCAACCGATGTTGTTAATAAATTCAAATCGTTTGGCCTCGAAACAGTTGTTCCCATGTTGTTAAATAAAGAACCCCGTGGTATAGTTGTTTTGGGAGGAAAACTGACCAAACAACATTTTAAAGAAGAAGATTTGGAATTTTTATTGACAATGTGTAATCAGGCTATGATTTCCATTGAAAATGCCAGATTATTTGAAGAAACTATAGAAAAACAGCGAATTGAAGAAGAATTAAATATTGCTCGTGAAATTCAACAAAAATTAGTACCTTCAACATTTCCAAAGCTTGATAATTTTTCTGTTTTCGGAATGAATCTGCCGTCAAGACAGGTTGGTGGTGATTATTTTGATATTATTAATTTGGATAATGAGCACATAATTTTTGCAATTGCTGATGTTTCAGGAAAAGGTGTGCCTGCCTCTATACTCATGTCGAATTTACAGGCAAGTTTAAACAGTTTATTATATCAGCACGCTGATCTTTCTGCTGTTGTAGGTAAAATCAATGATTTGATTTATAAAAATACCGGAATGGATAAATTTATCACATTTTTTTGTGCACAGGTTGATCTTAAAGAAAACAAAATGTCCTATGTGAATGCAGGACACAATCCGCCTTATTTGGTTCATAAGGACGGCAAATACATAGCCTTGGACAAAGGCGGCCTGATTTTAGGGATGATGCCGAATGTCAGGTATGATACCGGGTATATTGATATTCAAAAAGGAGACGTATTTCTGTCTTTTACAGACGGTGTCACTGAAGCCATGAATCATGAAGAAAAAGAGTTTGAAGAATGGCGCCTTGTCAATCTTTTAGAAAAAGCACAAAAATATAATTGGGATATTCAACAAATTTTAAATAATATACTTGAAGAGCTTAAAGAGTTTACAAAAGGCGTTCCGCAAATGGATGATATAACGATGCTGGGTTTTAAAGTTCGAGACGTCTGGAAGTGATATAATGTTAAACAATAATTCTGATATAACAATTTTAGTTGTCGATGATGACTTTAATAATCGCAAATTTTTTTATGAATTTTTAAAAAAAGAAGAATTTAATGTTGTTGAATGTGACAGCGGTGAAAAAGCGGTTGAATTAATTGAAAATAATGATTATGGGATTGTTATTACCGATTTACAGATGTATAATGTTGATGGTTTGGATGTATTAAAAGCGGCAAAAACCAAAAATCCGCATACACAGGTACTTATTTTAACAGGTTTTGGCAGCATTCCAACGGCCGTCAGGGCCATCAAAGTTGGTGCTTATGATTATTTATCCAAACCCATCATGGCTGACGACTTTTTAATACGTGTAAAAAAAGCCAGTGAACGCCACCGAATGGGGTTGCTGCTGGAAGAAAATCAAAAGAAAATAAATAATTTTCATGCAATGATCGAGCGGGACCTTAGCCTGGCTCAACGCATTCAGGATAGTTTGGTTCCCCAATATTATAAAGATCAGGATATTGAAATAGGCGTCAAATACCAGCCCATGATTGGTGTTGGAGGTGATTTTGCAGATATTTATAAAGATGCAAATGATTGTGTTTATTTGACAATTATTGACGTAACAGGACATGGAATTGCGGCTGCTTTACTGGTTAACCGTGTGTGCAGTGAAATTCAAAAATTTGTAAGAGACGGACTTGAACCCCGTCAGGTTTTGTTTCACCTGAACGAATTTTTTGTGCAAAATTTAACTGCCACAGGATTATTTTTAACAATCCTTTCTTTAAAAATTGATTTACCAAATAAAACCCTGACCTATGCAGGGAGTGCTCATCCACCGGGACTGTTAATTAATAGACATAATAGAACACTAACCCAATTAACTTCGGAAAACCTGATCATTGGTTTTGAAGCAAGCAAACCGGAAAAATTTACACAATCAACGAATTCTTTGTCAAAAGGGGACAGGATCGTATTATATACGGACGGCATAGTTGAGGCAGAAAATAGTTCAGAAAAGGCTTTTGGAATGAAAGGTTTAAAAAAATCTTTACAACATCATTTCAAACTTTCTGTTCAGGATGCTGCCGAACAGGTTGTTAAAGACATTCAACTTTACAGTCAGGCTGAACTGAAAGATGATGTCATGATGATGATAACCGAGATATTATGACGGGTTCGGATGCAAATATACTTCTAGTCAATCCCTGGATATATGATTTTGCTGCTTATGATTTTTGGAACAAACCCACCGGATTATTACAGATTGGAGCAATACTCCGGAATTACGGCTATCAGGTACACCTGTTGGATTGTCTGGACCGTTTTGACCCAAAATTTCTGCAATATCAGAAAAAAGACAGTGCCAAAGTCCGTTACGATGGTACGGGCAAGTTTTATCGTGAAATTATAGAAAAACCAGCTATACTTGAACACGTTCCTAAAAATTATTGCCGTTACGGGTTTTCTCTTTCCTATGTAGAAAAATACCTTGAAAATTTTCCTGTTCGCCTGGAAGCTATCTTGATTGCAAGCGGAATGACCTACTGGTATCCCGGTGTTAAGGCTATGGTTGAACTGCTTCGTATTTTTTTCCCTGGTACGCCGATTATTTTGGGAGGTGTTTATGCGACTTTATGCCCGGAACATGCCCAATCTTATATTTCACCGGATTTTATAATTATCGGTGAGGGTGAACAGCAAGTTGTCCGACTTTTAGCAGAGATAACCAATGGACCCGGTGCAGATTATGAATTTAATATCAACGATCTGCCTTATCCTGCTTTTGATATGTATCCACATCTTGAATCTGTTTTAATTCAAACTTCCAGAGGCTGCCCTTTTCATTGTAGTTTTTGCGCCTCAAAAGTGCTTGTGCCGCATCACTTAAGACGTTTTCCGCAAAAGGTTGTGAACGAGTTACAATATTGGCATGATAACTATGATATTAACCATGTAGCATTTTATGATGATGCTCTGTTATTTCAGGCTGATCAGTTTTTTAAACCCATACTCCGGGGAATTATCGAAAAAGACCTGGACCTGGCTATGCACACCCCAAACGGTCTGCATCCCCGTTATATCGATGAGGAACTGGCTGATTTATTTTTTCATGCCGGCGGTAGAACGCTCAGACTAAGTTTCGAGTCATCCGATCATTCCACTCAAAAACGATTATCTTCAAAAGTTTCTAATAATGATCTTGAAACGGCTGTAAAAAATTTATATCGTGCCGGCTTGTCAACTGAGAATCTTGGTGTATATGTCATTTTCGGACTGCCGAACCAGAGCATTGATGAAGTAAAAAACAGTGTACGGTTTGTTCATGATTTGGGCGTTCACGTAAATCCGGCTTCTTTTTCACCAATCCCCCAAACCAGGGAATGGGACCTGGCAGTTAAAAGCGGGTATACGGACTTTGTACAGGACCCGTTATTAACAAATAATTCTATTTACCCTGTTTGGGCCAACAGTATCGGTTGGGAAAAGTGCGAAGAACTGGTGCATTGGGTGCGGGAAGAAAATAGAAAATTAACAGCGCCTGATCATGCACCCGTTTTGATTAACGACTGTATCCATTAACGAATTTTTTGGCTTTATGTATAACAAACCTGTCATTACATTATTAACCGATTTTGGTGATCGAGACGGTTTTACCGGCATTATGAAAGGCATTATTGCCGGAATAAATCCGGATGCCGGCGTCATTGATATTTCCCACCAGATAGAACAGGGCGATATTAACAGCGCTGCCTTTGTTTTGGCATCAAGTTATAAATATTTTCCAAAAATGAGTATTCATGTAGTTGTAGTGGATCCCGGTGTGGGATCTCAAAGGCTGCCGATTTTGGTACAGACACAGAATTATTATTTTATCGCTCCGGATAACGGTGTATTAAAATGGATTTATGCTGAGAATAAAAATGTTAATGTTTATCACCTGAACAATCCCAAATACTTTTTACCGGATATCAGCCAAACATTTCATGGCCGGGATGTTTTTGCCCCGATTGCCGCCCATCTTTCAAATGGAATAGCTGTAACAAAATTAGGCACCAGAATTACGGATTATTTGACAGGAAAATTGGAATTTGCCGAACAAAAGCGGAACCAAATTGCCGGTAAAGTTGTTTATATAGACCGGTTTGGTAACTTGATTACAAATATTCCCAAAACACTTTTTACCAATAAAAACTTGAAATCGATTCGAATTAAAGAAACAGTAATAAATAAAATATCTCAATATTATGCACAGGAAACAACAGACTCGTTGGTTGCCCTTGTCGGAAGCCATAATTTTTTGGAAATTGCTCTTGTTAATGGAAATGCACAAAAATTTTTAAATGTTCAAATTGGTGAACCTGTGATAATTGATTTATAAAATATGAAAAATTGGATTATTATGAATAATGATATAAATGAAGAAATACAATATGTTTATCCTCAACAGAGAACAAAACCCAGATTTAACTTCAATATCAAACCGTTACCTATTGATAAACCGTATATTAATTTAATCTTGTTAATTGCGACCATCTTTTCCACGTGGTTGACAATTGATTTTACTTACAGTATTGCCATCATTTCCATACTTTTTGCACATGAAATGGGGCACTATATCATGTGTCGTCGTTATGGCGTTCCGGCAACCTTGCCGTTTTTTATACCTTTTCCGTTTCTTAACCCATTTGGAACTATGGGAGCTATCATACAAATGCGGGGTTATATTCCAAGCCGAAAAGCATTGTTTGATATCGGCGCTGCCGGACCTATTGCCGGTTTTATTCTGAGTGTACCGGCTATCTATTTTGGACTGAAATGGTCAACAATTGTTCCATCTTCAGAAGTAGGAACCCAATACCTCATTTTAGGTGAGCCGTTACTGTTTAAAATTATTTCATATTTTGCAGTTGGCAATATATCAAATAATTATGAAATCATTACTCATCCTGTTGGTTATGCTGGTTGGGCCGGTTTGTTTGTCACCTCATTAAATTTGTTGCCCATCGGGCAATTGGATGGCGGACATATTATTTACAGTATGTTCGGTCATAAGGCACGATTGATTAGTTTTAGCTTCCTTGCCATGCTTGGTATAATTGCCTTATTTTTTTATCCCGGATGGGCTTTGCTCTTTATATTGCTATTAATTTTAGGACGCAAACATCCCGCACCTATTGATGATTTTACATTACTTGATAAAAAACGCCGCTTGCTTGGTTATATCATATTTATTATCTTTCTAACATCTTTTACACCCGTACCTTTTAAATTTTAAAAAACGAGTCTGTCGGTTCATTCTTTTTGCGGAAACGGAGATATGCCTGATAAAAAGAAAATCAAAAAAAAATTATACCTTTTTTTAGGTGTTTTTTTATTAATAGTCTTGTGCGAGTTCATGTTTGATTTCGTTGAAATAGTGCTGGGTGAGGTTATGCTTTTAACAAATTCTCAGCGCCCCCAAACCGGCCGTTTATGGACAGAGGAAGAAAAAGGCCTTAACGGGCAGCAGCAGGTTATCGCCTTGCAGGATAGTCTGCCGATTGATACGCTTTCAGTTGTTGTTGTGCAAACGTTGGAGGATTTGGGTTTTTATCTCACACAAAAACCTGAAATTACAGTCACCAAAAAGACATTTCTGACTTTTTATAAAAACATTCCTGCTGATATTGCTAAAAGTATTATAGATCCATTGGAGCTTTACGAGTTGTCAAGAAACGATGTGTGGATGTTTACAAAATTCGAACGTACATCCTTGCAAACAGTGACATCTTTTTTGGATGGATTTCAAAGAGAAATAAAATCCGTTTATGTTGATAATAAAATACTCTTTCAGGATGAAGATACTGACTTGAGTGAATCTAAACTTGAAAACATACCCCAATATAAGGATCGGGTTATTTCGGCAGATTTGTTTTTAAAGGCTTTTGATAGTTTAAACAAATCGTTGAAATTGCAAATTATCAATGATCCTTACAAATTAATAGCCTGGGGGGATAATTTGCAATGGGTGGGAGTCTCTTCTCAGGTTGTTGATGGTTCGGTAACCTTTGCTTTCGAAGTTCGTTCCGGGGCTGGTACACATGTGTATGAAATGAATGCATCGGAACTTGCCGCCGGATATTTTATAGCCCAGTTAAATCAAATTCAATCTCCTCCTGTAATGGCGCTGCCTGTAAAATAAGAGAAATAGAATGAAGAAACGAATCGTCTTTTATGGAATTTTAGTTTTTATCTGTTTAATCCTGGTTATTATTATAAAATATTTATTGACCTTACCTCAAATTCCTGATGACTTGAACAAGATAGCTTTAACCCAACCGACTAAAATTTATGACGACAATAATCAGGTCATCAAAGTTCTTGCTAATCGGCAGGTGGTTCCTATTGATTTTATATCCCCGGATCTGGTAAATGCGTTTATTGCTTTGGAAGATAAAAATTTTTATAAACACCACGGTATTTCCAAATTTTCAATTATAAATGCTCTGTTTTATAATTTAAAAAGCGGCCGTATTCGTGGCGGCGGAAGCACAATTACACAGCAACTGGTTAAAAATTTATTTTTCGATTTTCATAAAAGCTGGAGCCGGAAAATTAAAGAAGCTTTGTTGACTTTTCAAATTGAGCGTCAGTTTACTAAAAAAGATATTCTCGAAGCTTATTTAAATCAAATTGATTTTGGGTCCGGTGTTTATGGTGTGGAATTGGCGGCGCAAACTTATTTTTCAAAACACGCCGATGAATTGACTGTCGAAGAATCAGCCATGTTGGCAGGAATCCCAAGATGGCCGGCCAGATACAGTCCCTATAAAAACAAAGAGATTGCCAAAGAACGATATATATTTGTGATAAAACGTATGGCCGATGAGGGTTTCATTACACAGGATAAACGCCAGGAATTATCAGCACGAGAACTGGAATATCATCGTATGAATGTTTTCAGCGGTTCTGCCGATTATTTTCTTGATTATATTTTAAAAACAGCCTCTGAAGATTTGGGCAGAGGAGCTGTCAATTACGGTGGCTTGGATATTTTTACAACAATGAATTCTCATTATCAGTTTGAAGCAACCCGTGCTGTTAAGGAAAAACTGGCCGAGTTTGATCAATTGATGGGCTTTCCGCCTTATGAACAAGCCAGTTGGGAAGAAAAATTGAATTATCCGCAGGCAGCACTGGTGGCAATCGATGTTCATAGTGGTGACGTTAAGGCAATGGTTGGCGGCCGGGATTTTATAAGGTCACCGTTTAACCGGGCTGTTTCCAATAACCGTAGTCCGGGTTCCGCCTTTAAACTGTTTATATATTTCGGTGCGCTGGATAAAGGAATAATTACTCCTTCTACGGTATTGATTGATCAACCGGTTAAAATTGAGTTTGATAACCAGGTATGGGAACCTGAAAATTTCGAAAAAGAATACCTTGGGCCCATGACGGTTAAATATGGTTTGTCAGAGTCCAGAAATACCATTGCCGCGCAAATTATCCAACGCCTTACACCGGAAGTAGCGGTTGAATATGCGCAAAAAATGGGAATTAAAAGTCCGTTACAGCCTCTTTATTCATTGGCACTTGGAGCAACATCTGTTTCGCCTTATGAAATGGCTTCGGCTTATGTTACCATCGCTTCAGAAGGAATTCGAAAAGAACCCAAAATGATAAAAGCGATTAAAAGTGCTGAGAATAAAAATTTATGGTCAAAATCCTATAAAAATGAAAAATTGTTCGATGCGCAAACCTGTTACATTATGATCGATATGCTGCGTGGTGTTGTGGAACATGGAACTGCCAAAAGTATCAAAACATTAAAATTTAGACGACCCTGTGCCGGTAAAACAGGGACATCCGGTGATAATCGCGATGCCTGGTTTATCGGATTCACCCCGGATTTGGTTACGGTTGTTTGGGTTGGGTTTGATGATAACAGGATGATGCATGACAAATGGGGCGGAAGTATAACAGGCGGCAGGGCCGCAATTCCTATTTGGGTAGAGTTTATGAAAAGTGCCCTGGGCAATTCTCTGTTTACCGATTTTAAACGCCCCCCCGGAATTATTTTTAAGGAAATTGACCCGCGAACCGGCGCCGGCCCCATGCCCGGTGAACCCAAAATTACCATAGCTGAAAGAATGAAATATTAAAGGAATGTGAATGGAACATAAATATAAAATTGCAGGATTAGGTGAAATTTTGTGGGATATATATGACGACAAAAAATTCCTTGGCGGCGCACCAGCCAATTTTGCGGCACATATTTCTCAGTCCGGCCATATCGGCATGGTCCTCAGCCGGGTTGGTGATGACGATTTGGGAAAAGAGGTTTTAACCCAGTCCGGAACGTTTAAGCTTGATGTCTCCGGGCTGCAGATTGATAATGAATTCCCCACCGGAACTGTTCAAGTTTCTCTCGATTCTCAGGGTGTTCCCCATTTTCAATGCAGTCAAAATGTTGCCTTTGATCACCTGGTTTTTGATGAAAAGTGGGAAACAATTGCACCAAAACTGGATGCCGTTCTTTTTGGCACCCTGGCCCAACGCAGGCCGGATTCTTTTATCGCTATTCAAAAGTTTTTAGATAAAGCGGTAAATGCTGTCAAAGTTTTTGATATTAATTTACGAGGATGGAACAATGAATCACAAAAGATCGTTGAAAATTCTCTTCAAAAAGCAAATATTATAAAACTTAACGAGGATGAACTGGCGCAGCTAAAAGCGATTTATGGCAAGGGAAAAGAAGATATTGCCTTTATAAGAGAAATTTTAGTAAAATACAATATTGAAATGGCCGCTGTAACCCTGGGAGCAAAAGGATGTTTTATCGTTACTAAAGACGATTATGCCGTACATCCGGGATACAATGTCAAGGTTGTAGATACAACCGGCTCCGGAGATGCTTTTGCGGCCGGTTTTTTAATAAAATATCTCGCAAAAGCCTCACTTGAGAATATTGCAGAATACGGTAACAGGTTAGGTGCCTATGTTGCGACTCAAAAAGGGGCCATGCCGGTGTGGGACATTTCCAAAATTAACAAGATTGGTTCAAAATAATATGAAAAGAAATAAAAAGATAAACATACAACCTATTGTCATGATCCTTTTTGCACTGGCCGTTGTATTTGTTATATTATTGCAGGTTAAAACAGGTTTAAAAAACAGTTATCGTGATTATCCGGTTTTGTTGAACAATGCTGCTAAAGGTATTGTTGATTCGATGTATTATAATTATACGGACCGTTACTCCGTGCAGGCCCCGGATAGCCACTGGAGCATGACTGAACGTTCGGATGGTTTCTCATTGGCTCTTTTACCGGAATCGGAGTCTATGTTAAACCATATTAACTGGCAATTGCAAATGGACCGAATGCTCGATGACAATATCGCCGCACAATGTTTAGTCGGGGTCGCAAGGCGCGATACACTATCCCAGGTTCAGGACCAAACGATTGACATGCTGGCCAATATTCTGGATTATTTTGAACATAGAGGAAAACAGGTTCAAATTACCAAAGCCGTTACCCAGCCGGCACATCATCTTTTACAGGGATTTTATTTTGCGGTTGAAATACCAAAGGAAATGGATGATTTAAATGTTTGGATTTTTAGTGTGTTACCGCGTGACGACTTGCTCTATATTATTTATATAAAAACCAACGATAATAGTTATTCTGTTTTAAGAACAGAATTTGAAAAAATTACACAACGTTTTCATGCTATTTCCAAATATCAGGATATACCAAAATAGGATGATAAAATGCCTGCTAATTTATCACCCGATTACTATCGGGCGGAAAATGAGTATCGTCAGGCTTTAACGCCTCAGGACAAACTTGAGGCGTTAAGAGCGATGCTTGCAGCTATCCCGAAGCACAAGGGAACTGAAAAAATGCAGGCTGATTTAAAAAAGCGTATTTCATCTTTAAAAAATGAATTACAAAAATCCGGCAGAAAAAAAGGCTTTAGTATCAAAGTTGAAAAAGAGGGGGGAGCCCAAATAGTTCTCGTCGGACCTCCCAACTCCGGAAAATCCCAACTTGTATCCAGGTTGACGAATACGGAACTTGAAATTGCACCCTATCCTTATACCACCCGGGAACCTCATCCCGTAATAATGTCCTATGATAATTACCTGTTGGAACTTGTTGATCTGCCGCCTGTTTGCTCGCAGCACATGGAATTTTGGGTGCCGGATATTATTAAACACTCTGATTTTGTTTTGGTTGTTGTGGATATCTCCGATCCGGATGTTATGGATTCGTTGGAAGATACGTTGCAAACATTGGCAAATGCCCATATCAAACTTGCCAAGATTCAGCATCAACCGGAATATCAGGACCGGATGTTCATCAAACAAAGCTGGCTGGCATGTTGTAAGACCGATATAACCGGTGCAATGGAAAACTATAAAATCCTCAAAGAATTATACGCCGAACAGTTTAATACAAGTGCTTTGGATTGTTTAAAACAAAACAGCGATTTGGACTTTTTTAAAAAACAATTAATCGCGGCACTTCAATTAATTCGGGTTTATACCAAACCACCCGGGAAACAACCGGATAATGACAAACCTTATATGCTCAAACGCGGCAGTACGCTTGATGATTTAGCGCAGATGGTCCATAAAGATTTTTCAGAACATCTCAAATTTGCAAAACTTTGGGGACATGGGAAATTTGAAGGCCAGAAAATCAACAGGGACTATACACTTGCTGATAATGATATAGTGGAATTTCATATATAAAAGAAACTATTTACTATTTGAAGCGTAAATAATTAGTACTTGACATAGTTTGTATTTATTATTATAGTAAGTAAATTTCCTCCCTTAAGTAAATCAAAATTTTATATGAAATTGAAAATAGAGGACCAGTAGTGGGTAACGGTTTTTTTAGTTTTATAAAGATTCTCTTGGTGATTGCAGCCTGTCTTTTACTTTTTATGAGTTGTCATAAAAATAAACAACCTGAACTTTTATTTCTGGCACACAAAGCTGATTATAACCTGACTGTTGATGAAACCGGTGAACTGGAAGCAAAAATTTCCAGGCCTGTAGCCGCTCCGCGTATCCGTCGTTCCAGTTCCAACATTGCAAAATTAATACCTGAAGGGACCTTTGTAAAAAAAGACCAAGTTGTTGTTGAGCTTGAAGCCAGAAATGTGGAAACGCGCTATAATAATGCGATTGATGCCCTTGCGTTGGCAAAAGCAGAGGCCACCCGAAAGGAGGCAGAGTTATCCATGGAAACTTATCTGCTTGAATCGGAAATTCAGGCAACGAAAGCATCCTTGGTTACTGCCGAATTGCAATTGAACAAACTTGCTTATGAAGCTAAAAATGTTCAGGAAAAACAACAAATAAAAATTGAGGAACGTAAATTAGAGTTGCAAAAACTGGAGAAAAAATTTAAATCTTTGGAAAAAATTCAAAAGGAAGAAAAGATTCGTGTACAAATGAAAATAAAGCAGGCTGCAAACGATTTAAAGGAAAGTAAAAGGATTCTTGAAACCCTTGTATTAAAATCTCCTGTAAACGGTATTGTTGTTTACAGCAGACATTGGGCGACCGGGGAAGATGTTAAGGAAGGAGATCCTGCTTTCGGAGGAATGCCTCTCATTCAAATTCCCGATCTTTCGGAAATGCAGGTTATATTAAATATCTACGAAACAGATGCACAAAAGATTTCCGTAAAAGACAGCGCGGTTATTCAGGTTCCGATGCTTAAAGATAAATTGTTTTCCGGAAGAGTCAGCAAAATAGATAAAATCGCCAAACCTGTAAAAAAAGGCTCTAATGTTAAAAAAGTCCAGGTAACTGTTGAAATAGACAGCACTCAAAAGGGTATGCTGCCAGGTATGAGTGCCCGCTGCTCTATCATCTACAAAAGAGCGCTTAATTCAATTGCAATACCTAAAGAAGCTGTATTTACAATCGATAGTTTAAAATTTTGTTTTTTCAAGTCACAAGACAAATACGTTCCCTTACAGGTTATCAATTCTATTCAGAGTGATGATTTTATATATTTGCAGCAGGACTTGAAAAGTGTTGAAATTCCGTTGTTCTCTCCGGAAAAATCAAAAATAAATTGGCCGGACAGTCTGTCTGCGATTCGTAAAGAATATAAAATTTAAAAGGGAAGAGGGTCCCAATGATTTTCAAACTTTATAAAACGATATTAATTACATTATTTTTGTTTCTGTTGGCATGCCACAATGATAATTCCATAAAGGTTGAAACTTTTACAGTAGTAAAGCAAAATTTCATTTCTTCCGTTACGGAAACAGGTGAACTTGAGGCAGTTAATTCACAAACAATTACATCACCAACGATTAACTGGCGGTTCGGACCATTGAAAATTTCCAAGTTGGTTCCTGACGGTAAGCAAGTGCAAAAAGATGAAGTTGTTGTCGAATTTGACAAATCTGAAGTTCAGAAAGGGCTTGATGATGCCGTATCTGAACTTGAAATGGCGGAAGCTGAATTAAGAAAGGCTTTGGCTACAAATGAGTCAAAAATTGAGGAAATGGAATCAAATGTTAAAAAAAGTGAGTTGCAATTAAGAATACATGAACTGGACCTTGAACAGGCTGTTTTTAAAGCTGAAATTGACCGTAAAGAAATAGAACTCAATTTGGAAAAGGCAAAAATCGCGCTCGAAAAGGCAAAACAGGAAATTGAAAACCAGAAAAAAATTAATGATGAAGAAATCGGCAAACTCACCCTAAAGGTAAATCAGGCCAAAGACAAGCATGCAGAGGCACTTGAAACACTTGATAAATTAACAATAAAGGCCCCAAATCCAGGTATCGCCATTCTTCAAAAAAGCTGGATGACGCAGCAAAAATATCAGGTTGATGATCAATTGTGGCCGGGCTGGCCGATTATTGGTCTGCCGGATCTAAGTCAGATGCAGGCGCTTGTTGAAATTAATGAGATTGATATTGCAAAAATAGATACTCTGCAGCCTGTTAATGTAAGACTTGATGCCTATCCTGATACAAGTTACGCCGGCAAGGTTGTGCAAATGGCGACATTAGCACATAACAAAAACAAAGATTCAAAAGTTAAAGTTTTTGATGTTACTGTTTTAATATTAGAAAGTGACAGTACTTTTATGCCGGGAATGACGGTTAATTGTGAAATTATCGTTGATCAAATTCCGGACACTCTGTTTATTCCTCTTGAAGCGTTGTTTCAAAACGCCGGGGATTATTATGTTTTTCTTAAAAAGGGTAGTGATTTTGCAAAGCATTCTGTTGAAATCGGTAAAGAGAATGATGATTTTGTAATTATTACCAAAGGACTAAAAGAAGGGGATATTATTGCATTAACTGATCCAAAACAACTAAAAATGGATAAAGAAAAGAAAGAAAAGGGAGGAGATAAATGAAAAGGACACTTGCTCTCTTTCTTTTGTTTTTTATTTTTTGCGGCAAGGACAAATCTGTAGTAACAAACGTTAATAAGCAAAATTTTAAACAACTTGTTGAAACAGGAGAATTACAGGCTGTTAATTCAAAACATATACAAATGCCTACTTTTAATTGGTCTTATGGAGAACCGAAAATAGTAAAAATGATAGAAGAAGGGGCACGTGTAAAAAAGGGTGATTTTGTTTTGCAGATAGATACGTCAGGAGTCGTTAAGGAACTTGGTCAGAAAAGAACCGAGTTGGAAATAGCCCAGGCAGAATTACTTCGAATGTATGTTGAGCAGGAAAATCAGATAAAATCGGAAAAAGCTGACCTGCAAAGCGCAAAAGCGGCGTTTGAACAAGCAGCATTTGATACAATACGGGTTCGTTTTGAATCAGCTGTGAAAAAGGAAAAACAGCGACTTTTATTTAAAATTGCCCAAATCGATTATGATAACAACATATCAAAAATTAAACATACAGGTATTATTCAAAAAGAATCTATACTAATTCAAAAGAAAGAAATCAAACAACTTGAATCTGCAATAGATAAAGCTATTCTTGCCAAAGAACGCTTTACACTCAAGGCCCCTTCCGATGGAATTGTGGAATACCTGAGACGAAGATGGCGCAGCCGCGAAAAATTTAAAGTAGGGGATACGGCTCATCCCGGAGAAGCTCTTATCGGTTTGCCGGATTTGAACCGAATGAAGGTATTAACGAGTATTAGTGAAGCAGATATTAATAAAATTTATTTAAACCAGTCAGTTACTATAAGGCTGGACGCTTTTCCAAAATTAAAATTTTCAGGTAAAGTTTTAGATATAAGTAAAACCTGTCATGAAAAAGAAGAAAATTCATTGATCAAAGTTTTTGATGTGGAAATTTTGCTGGAAGAAACAAGTTCAATACAGAAACCGGGTATGACAGTCAGTTGTGTTTTTAACGATGAAAAATCCTGAATCTTACATGTAAATTAAGGGAATGTAATGCAATTAAAAGAAAAAATTTTATTCGGATTGGAAGGATTAAAAACTCACAAGTTACGCTCAATCCTGACAATGCTCGGTATTATTTTTGGTGTTGGGGCTGTTATAGCCATGCTTTCAATAGGAGAAGGTGCAAAACGTGAAGCATTGGAAAAATATAAATTTCTGGGAGTTAATAATATAATTATTCGTGACAGAGATCTAAGTGATAAAGAATTGGAAGAAATGCGTGCCAAATTTTCACGGGGCCTGTCTCTTAAAGACGCAAATGCCATTGAGAAAATTGTACCAACAATTGATAAAGTTGCCCCTCAGGCCGAATTACAGGTTGAAGCCAAATTTGAAGACCGTTCTACCAAAGTAACTCTGGTTGGAATTACCCCGGATTTTAAAAGTATCCTTAATTATGAAACCAAAGCAGGACAGTTTTTAAAAGCACAACACCATGATCAGGAAGCACGTGTTTGTGTTATCGGCGCTGAAGTTGCCAATTCATTATTTCGGGCTACAAACCCTTTAAACAATTATATTAAACTTGACGATCAGTGGTTTTTGGTTGTCGGAGTGATGGATAATAAAATGCTTTTTACCGAAACGGTTGGTGAATTAGCTGCCAGGGACCTTAACCAGGATATATATATTCCACTGACAACAATGTTAAGCCGGTTTGATAAAGAAAGAGAACTGGACAGTGAACTTGATCAAATTACCGTAAAAGTTCAGGAATCCGAAGATTTAATTTCAAGTGCCGCTGTTATTCGAAAATTGCTCGACAGAAGACATCGTGATAATAATGATTTTTCCATAATAATACCCTTTGAGTTGCTTAAGCAGGAAGAAAAAGAACGCAGAATTTATAATGTTGTTTTAGGTTCCATTGCTGCTATTTCATTGCTTGTCGGCGGAATTGGAATTATGAATATCATGCTCGCCACAGTACTGGAACGCACCCGGGAAATTGGAATTCGAAGAGCGCTTGGTGCGAGACAAAATGAAATTTTAACACAGTTCTTAATCGAAGCAGTCGGTCTGAGCCTTTCTGGTGGAATTATCGGTATTATTTTAGGAATTACAATGTCTCTTAGTATCAATAGTATTGCTGAATTTGAAACAGCAATTACTCCGATATCTGTGATCGTTGCTTTTGGGGTTTCAGGAGCAGTCGGTATTATTTTTGGGACGTTTCCGGCGCGCAGGGCTGCAAATGTAAATCCGATAGATGCTTTACGCTATGAGTAGAATTTTTACAGGAGGGCAGTTTATGATAACTGTATTAAGGATTTTTATTTTTATAATATTTTCATCGTATATATCTTTGTTTGCTCAAACAAAAGTTTTAACCTTGAATAATGCAATCGATATTGCCCTGGAAAAAAGTTACCAGGTAAAATCCATGAAGTTAAGTCTGATAAAAGCGGAAGAAAATCTTGCAGCCGCCAAAGGACGTTTTAAAACCAATGCGGAAATGAATCTTCAGGTACCAACATGGAGTGAACACGTCAGCGAATTACAGCAGCCCAATGCTCTTCCCGTTTTTAACACAACCAGCACGTATCTTTACCAGGGAAATCTGGATATTAACCAGCCCTTACCGACCAATGGTTTGTTTACATTACGTTCTTATGCCTATCATAGAGATATTTCAAACTTTACCAGCTCTTTAGAAAAAGAAAAACGTAAAGAAATTTACACTTCTCTTAGCTTACGTTTTTCTCAGCCTTTATTCACTATTAATACGCTAAAACTCGGTTTAAAAACGGCAAATTTAAATCATGAAAGTACCTTAAAAAGGTTTAAAAGAAGTGAGTTGGAAATTGTTTATAATGTAACTTCCGCCTTTTTTAGTTTATACCAGGCTACCCGGCGAATGGAAATTGCTGAGGAAACGACAACACAGCAGAGAGAGTTGTACGATCTAAGTAAAAAGAAATACGAAGCCGGACTTATTCCTGAAGTTGAAGCCCTGCAAATGGAGGTTGATCTTGCGGAACAACAGAACGATCTGGTCAGCACACAGGGAGAATTAAGCCGTCGGCTGGATTCTTTTAAACAGCTAATTGGGCTGCAGTTGTCTGACCAAATTACCGTAAAAACTGATTTTGATTTTCAACCATTCGCGGTTGATTTAACCAGGGCTGTGGAAATTGCTCTAGATAAACGTTTGGAACTGCGTGAAACTGAAATCGATATTGAACTTGCAAAGATTTCCGTAAAACAGGTTGACGCTTATAGTGAAGTAAAAGCAGATGTATCGGCATTTTATGATATTACAGGTGTAAGTGATCCTTATATCTCATATAATTCTTCTCTTGGTACATTGTGGAATTCCAGCATAGATGATTTAAAAGATCGTCCTAACAACAGAGGTGTCGCAATTAATTTTACAATTCCGTTATGGGATTGGGGTGTCAATAAAGCCCAGGTTCAAGCTGCAAAGGCTGATTTGAAAAATAGTGAACTATATCTTGTTGAATTGAAAAAAACAATTGAGCGTGAAGTGAGAAATGTGGTCAGCCAGTTGAAAGAGGCTGAAAACAGACTAAATGTGCTGGATAAGAACAGAAATGTAGCACAGCGCGCTTTTGATATTTCTCTTAAAAGATTCGAAAATGGAGATATCACAAGCCAGGACTTATCTCTTGTACGGAATCAATTAACCAATGCCAAGTTTTCTTATTTGGGTGCGTATATCGATTATAAATTAGCCATAGCCGAATTGAAAAAAACAACAATGTGGGATTTTGAAAAAGATACAAGTGTAGTAGATTAGAGAATGTAAATGATAAACGCAAATAACGATTTTTACCAAAAACTTCGGCGGAATATAAAAACCTGGTTATCTAAAGAGGGTAAGGAACATCGGTGGGCAGAATATATTTTATTAGCACCGGATCTGTTTCATTTGATTTTAAAACTTTCAACAGATAAAGACGTGCCCCCCGCAGAAAAAGTAAAACTTGTTGCGGTCATAACTTATTTTGTTTCGCCTCTTGATTTTATACCGGAGGCCATTCTGGGCCCCATTGCCTTTGCTGATGATATTGTGCTTGTTGCCTTTGTGCTTAATTCTTTGTTGAATAAAGTCGATCCTGAAGTGGTTAAAAGACACTGGGCCGGTGAAGAGGATATATTACAGCTTGTTCAAAAAATAATTCTGGCTGCCGATAAAATGGTCGGATCCGGAATTGTTAAAAAGTTAAAGAAAAAGTTGTAAACTTTTTTAATATGAAAAGATAACAAAAAACGTTCAATTAAGACTTTTTTTCTTCTCCTGTCTTAAAGGATACATTGATGTGTTCAATATCATAACCGAGCTCTTTAGTCAATCCCGCCAAATAATTTGTTAATTTTTGTTTACACTCCGTTTGAACCCGTTCTTCCTCAAGTAACTGTTTCCCTTCATCAATAAATTTATCTGTTAAACTTTCAAGAATGCGAACAGCCTCTTGTGGTTCATTAACCAGTAACCCGGTTTCCGGATAACTGACGTTTGAGGCATTAATGACCGGTTTTTTTACCTTAATTATTGGAGCTGTAAAATATAATGTTTTTGTTTTTTTGTCCAGTTTTGCTTCATAACCGTCTTTATCAAAATCAACATAAAAATCGTATGTCACATTGGAATTGACTTTAACTTTTGCGTGACTGGCAAAAATACCAAGCAGTCGTTTTGAAACATCTTCGGTAAAATCGACATTTGAAGTCTGGGATGCGAGAACAAGTTGTGTTTGTCCTTCAAATTTTTCGGTAAAATTCAATTTAATAATTTGATTGCCCGCGCATGAAATGAAAATTATCATACCAAGCAAAGTAGAGACAGCTTTCATCCATTTCTCCATAATATTATATTTCTGCATTATCGGTTAGTATTTCAGACCTCTGAAAAAGATCAAAGTCTTGACCGAATTGTGCCAAAAACTCAAGACTATAGGCACGAATGGTGTAGGGATAGGGTAATGTTATAACGGTACTAATATAGGGGATGAGTAAAAAGACAATTCCACAGCAGCATGTCATAACCCCCAGAACAAGAAATAAAACCACAAACCCAATGCTTAGCAACATAACGATTACACCGTAAATAATAAAATTGGGTAAATTTTGCCAATGAATGGTTAGGAACTGGTTCCATGCTTTTATAATTGTCAAATTGTGTTTATACATAACCGGGATAACAAAATGGTCCAGTAACATACTTATATAAGATATGACCAGTATTAGAATAAAAAATACCAGTCCAATTTTTATTAAATGAAAGATGGGAATCTTGGAATAGTCCATACTTTGATATGCATGCATAAAAGACAGGTAACCAAAAACAACAAGAATGCCTATTAAAGCAAGTATTAAAAAATTTAAAACGATTCTAAATAAAAAAAGTGAATCACCCAAATGGGCGAAATCATTCCACGGTTTAGAGATAAGGGCCTGGTCTTTAACAACATTATCCAGGAACATAAATTTTCCACGGGAGCTGACCCATGTCAGTAAAACAAAAATAAGCAGACCCAGGATGATGCCGACAACTATTAATGCCGTATACAGCGGGTTATCCTGAAGCCAGTCCCAAAATCGTATTGGAGCGTCTAAAATGTCTGATAACGTATCTTGACTAAATTCATCATTTTTTGAAAAATTGTTGCTTCCGCTGCTTCCATTACCGCCTTCTAAAAGACCTGCTAAAAAAGCTGTAAAACCAACAACAAACCACTTTTTCATATCAAATGGATGGAACAAAGCTGCTGTCATGCGGTTCCAGGCAAGCGACAGGGGAGGAAAGTATTTCACAATCATTATTATACCTCAAGTCTTTATACGACATCAAGTAATTGTTTATGATATTATAATAAAAAATTGTTTTTATGCAAATTCATTTTTTAAAAATCTATTATTATAAAACAATCATTAATTGGAAGATGCCACTTTTTCTGATATTTGAGACAAATCCTCTGCAAGTATCGGACAAAATTTTTGCGCGCCCTTTGCGTTTATATGATCACCGTCCCCAAACTCATTTTTAGGTAACGGCATTTGCTTATAATCCAAAAAAACACAATTATATTCTTTGGTCCATGTTTTCACCAAATCATAATATGTATCGATATATTTTTGTGGTACCTTTTTAAGATAATCAGCATATAGCGGAGTATTTAATAATACGAGTGTAACATGCTTTTGTTGCATCAACTCTAATATTTTCTTCATATACATGGTTTGTATTTGAGAATAGGATTGTAAAGAATTGTCTTTGTAAAAATGTCCTTTTATTCTCGAGTTGATGGTTTCATCCGTTACTTTAGAACCATAACTTTTATAATATCTACCCCACAGTGATTCTTGCTGTTCCCGGGTTTTGTTAAAGCATAACTTTATTTGTTTTTTTAATATAGTGTTATATTGGTTGAATTTATTGTTTATATAATCCATCCCTTTATCATCCATAATTAAATAATAACTTGGGAAAAATTCATATAACTTGTCATCCTGAAAATCATTCAATGAATGAAAGGAAAAACCAAGTACAACAGTATGTATATTTTGTTTGTGTTCCAATAAACGTCGTAACTTGTAAAACGTGTAAAAAATCGGTTCTCCGGATTTTGATATATTAATGGAATTTTTAATCAAATCCGGGTTGCAGGCAGTTTCCGTACGTGAATCACCGCAAAAAACAATTGTTGTATTTGCAGGAGGTTGAAAGTCATTAATTATTGTTACTTTAGTTTTTTCAAAACATAAAAATGAAAAACCTGAAAATCCTGCCAAACCGATGAATAAAAAGAGCATCATTTTGTTAAGAAACTTTTTCAAAAAAACTCCTAAAATTGAAAATAAATAAATTGCTGCTGCTGTCCGCCGAATAAAAAGATAATCACCAGAATGGTATAATAAATTGACCAGTTAATAGCGATCGGAAGTTTTTTGTTAAATTGCAATGCATGCTGTTTGTCCCTATGTATCCATTCGAATGCAACAAGGATCAGTAGAAAGACAAATATGGATTTTGAAGGGATGTTCGGCATGCTGAAAAGAGACGTTGAGCAAATACTTGAAATGTATGAGAATGCATGGGACAGATTATTTGCCCTGAAAAATATCCATGCAAAAAGTGTCAGACAAAAGGTGAGCGTTATTTGCAAAAATTCTGTCAAGTTCGGAAGGATTTTATTTTCTGCAACAGCATTTAAATTGGTCCTGTTTTTCTGCATGATCATAAGAGGAACATAATAAAGTGCATTTAAAAATCCCCAAACAATAAAGGTCCAGTTTGCACCATGCCAAAATCCGCTGACAATAAATATGATAAATGTGTTTCTAATTTTACTTGATGTTCCGCCGCGGCTGCCGCCAAGTGGAATGTAAACATAATCTCTAAACCAGGTGGACAATGAAATATGCCATCTTCTCCAGAATTCTGCAATATCACGCGAAAAATAGGGAAAGGCAAAATTACGCATGAGACTAAATCCGAACAGACGTGCTGTTCCGATAGCAATGTCAGAGTATCCTGAAAAATCTCCGTAAATTTGAAATGCAAAAAAGACAACAGCTAATACTAGTGTGCTCGCCGAATAGTTATGATGGTTGCCAAAAACCTGATTAACAAAAACGGCACAATTATCGGCGATAACGATTTTTTTAAACAGTCCCCATAGTATTTGCCGTAAACCGTCTGTAGCCTTTGAATAATCAAAAGTCCGGTGTTTATAAAATTGAGGCAAGAGGTTTTTGGCCCTTTCTATAGGGCCGGCTACCAACTGTGGGAAAAAGCTCACAAAAGCAAAAAAGGCAACAATATCACGGGTGGGTTCCAGCTTTTTGTTGTAAACATCTATTGTATAACTTAGTGTTTGAAATGTATAAAAGCTGATACCGACTGGAAGAATGACATTTAATGAGGAAATATTTAAATGTGTTCCGAAAAACGAAAAAGCATTAACAAGGCTTTCTGCAAAAAAGTTGTAATATTTAAAAATACCCAAAAAACCAATATTTACAATGATACTGGTATATAAAAGCATTTTTCTTTTTACAGGATTTGTATGTTTTGCCAGATTTTTGCCGACCACAAAATCTACAATGGAGCTGAAAAATATAAGTGACAAAAATCGCCAGTCCCACCAACCGTAAAAGACATAACTTGCAAACAACAGAAAGAAATTTTGCTGTTTCAGATTTTTGTTAATGACAAACCAATAAATAAAAAAAACAATGGGGAGAAAAATAACGAATTCTATAGAATTAAAAAGCACTGAAAATTCCCAGATTTGAGTATTTAAAAATTGTTAATTTACGGAATAATAAAATCGAGTTGTTAAAATTATTTAAAATATTGCTGAAAAACGTTAACTAAATCACGGCCAAATGTTTGCCAGTCATTTGCATTGGCATTTTTATCCAGTTTTTCTATCCATTGAGCGTGAAATTCAAAAATTATGGCATCAATACCGAACCTGTTGATCAAACCATCAGCTATTGTACCGGGATTTATTGATGAGCTAATATAGCTGCCTCTTGTGAACCAGGTATATTTTTTTGTTAAATTTTCAAACTTGGCGATATTTTCCTTGTAATCACTATTATCTTTTTCAGGTGTTGAAATATGGATTTTACCATCAAGATCGTTATGAAAATCTATCGCAAAATCCGGTTTATTCCCCTTTTCAATAAGGTTTTTTATAAACTCTTCAACAGCATAATTTTCAGGGACCTCATTAAAATCCGCTGGTTTGTTCCAATTTCGGTTAAGGTCTTGACCGTTTATATTAAAACGGGTTATTCCCCGTGCTACACCATCCGGGTTGGCAATTGGTATCATGTAAAAACAGAAATCTTTTAATAAATTATTGTTTTCTCCGGTCTGTGTTAACAATTCATTTATGAGTCCCTGTAGTATCCAATTACCTGCGGTTTCCCAGGGATGTGCTCTTGCTCGTAGAAAAATCCGATGTTTTGCCTGATCCGATCCTATTTGTAAAAGTTTAATGTCTCTTTTTTCTACTGATTTTCCAATTGTAGATATTTTTACCATAGGATTGCTGGAAATTTGTTTACATAATTTTGATAAATCAGAGAGTCGGTAAGGTTCCAGTTTTGCGATAAATAAAGAATCATTGTCCATTTTTACCGTGAGTTCTATCCTGTTGCTATCTAGAATGACTGTTTTTTTAGCCTTCCAGTTTTTACCGTCATTTGATATAAAGCATGGCTGCTCTTTTACAGTAGTTGATTTGTTACCATTCCAAATACTTTGAAAATTCTCCAAAACTAGTGTGTGCTCTGATCCTGGTTTTGCTTGCATCAGAAAGTACCAGTTTCCCCCGGCCCTGTTTTCTGAAAATTTTTGATTATCGTAATAAATCCGGATGTTGACAATGCCATTCGGCAGGATTTCCCAGTTTAATGGTGTACCGCTTTCAATATACTGATTGATATAGACAGGGGGTTGTGCGCATTCTGTTTTTAGTATTGTTTCCCCGTGTGACAAGTTAATTGCAGGAATTATAAATAATAAAATGATTTTCAATATCTTGTTTCGTAACAAGAGATTAACCTCCATAAAAAATTACAAAAATAACCAATTAATTTATAAAATTTAATCTATTATAAAAAGCTAAAATTTTTTTATTGTACTTTTTTTAATAATCTGCTAACTTATAAACTCTAACTTTTTTGCTGTTTATATTATGATATTTTTTGAAACGAAGGAGTTAAAAAATGTTAAATTGGAAGCATTCTCCACAAAACCCCATTATTCCCCCGAAAAAAGGAACCTGGTACGAAGTACAAACAGCAAATCCTGATTTGTTAAAAATTGATGATAAATATTTTATGTATTTTAGAGGCCAGCAGGGGGGACATGACAGAATAGGCCTGGGAACTTGTAATGTTGATGATTTTGATGGAATTAACTGGGAAATTTTGGATAAACCACTCATAGATGTGGGACCAGAAGGCAGTTGGGATGAAAGTCATGTTCTCGATCCGGCAACCGTTTTGGTAGACGGCGTTGTTTATTTGTACTATTCAGCCGTTTCCCCGTCTTGTGACCGTTCAATCTGTATGGCAACCTCAACAGACGGAATCAATTTCCAGAAATATGAAAAAAATCCTGTTGTTATTGGCGGCGGACCTGAAATTGTATATCACAATGGGATATTTTATCTATATTACTGGAAAACCGGGCGCAAAGGTGTTGGCTTTGAATTGTATTTGGCCCTGTCTTCCGATGGATTCAATTTTACCGAAAGCACTCTGCCTGTTTTACCCGTAGGCGATGATAAAGCCTGGGATTCTCATACTGTTGAAACCCCCAGAATTTATAAAGAGCAGGACCATTATTTTATGTTCTTTTGTGGGTCAAATATTAATGATGATTATCCCTATGATGTTGGGATTGCCGTCAGCAAAGACCTTTTGCACTGGGAAAAATATGCTAAAAATCCAATTTTTTCACGTGGCGAAGAAGGTGCCTGGGATGAAGGTGCGATCTGGTTCCCTACGGTTGAAAAAATAAACGATACTTATTATTTATGGTATGAAGGTTATGGCGGCGGCACGGCCCGATTTGAGGTTTACGGTACTTACCTGAAAGGCGGTAAATCCCAAATCGGGTTGGCCACTCTTAAAGGGGAAAGCCTGATGAGTATTCTATAATCAGGGCTTTCTTAATGGTTGATCAAAAATCGATGGATAGCCTCCGCCTCTGTTGCGGGCTATCCATAGACGATAATCGAGTTCTTCCTGGGGAGAAAGAAATTTGCAGGAAATGGGTGATGTTGCTGTGATAACACTTATAACATTTTTACCCTTTCCGTTCGGCCTTTGAATAACCAATTCATCACGAAAATCGCCATATAAATCAGCCGTCATTAATAATGAAGAGTGTGTATAGGGATTGGGTTGTTCGCCATCAACATTCACCACTTTTTCACCATCAAAGTTACCGATTTTTACGCCGTTCTGGCTTAATAATTCACGGGTATTGTCCCCGTCCCATTCAATTATGTGATAACTGCGGGGAAACTCTTCAACAAGATGTTTGCCGGTTGCAGAGTACATAACAAGATATTTATCTTCATAGACATACCTGTCGGTGACACATTCCATGCCTTTTTCACCGTCCCAGATATCAGCCGTCCAACCGTGATGGGCATGTTTCCAGCGAGGATCATCCTCCCGGTTTATTTTCCAGATAATTTCACCTGTATTGGCGTCTGCCATATAAACACCTGCATGGGTATTTGATTCTACGACGTAATAAACTTCCAGACCTTCTCGTTCCGGAATACAATCATGAATGGATACCTGATCCGGATGTTGTCTATAGATCGACCAGCGCATAGAACCGTCACTGTTCAGGCATGTAGTTCCATCAAAAACTTCCTGTTTGCCGTCACCATCAACATCAACAACCTCAATCTTATGGGCGCCGCTTCCGTTTGTCTCTGCAAAGCTGTCATACTGCCAAAGTTTGTTTAAATTATTATCAAAAGCGACAAAAACTTCATTTTCATATAGCCCTGTTTGGGTTATAACGGCCGGGTTTTTCCCGTCAAGATAACCAATTGATAAATGTATACGAGTTGACGAGCGTTGATAGTCTGTTGCCATTTTCGGCCAGAGTGCTTTCTTCAACACATTACCTGTCATGCCGTCCAATATAGCTACATAAACATCATCATCGATTTGCAGGCGGGTTATAACTTCTGCTTTTCCATCTCCATCCATGTCCCACACATTAAACGGAACATTGTTGGCTGAACCGAAACAATGATCATGATAACAAATGTCTTTTCGCCACAAAGATCGGCCTGCTGAGGTAAAAGCTTCCATTTGAACGGGTACACCGGGGTCCTGTGATTCTTCTATTACTCCGTTGTCCATACGAATAACACAATCCGCTACACCGTCACCTGTCAGGTCTCCGAAAATTGGTGCAAAAGAACCCTGAGTATATACCGGTGAAAAAGAGACCAGTTCTTTTTGGTCTTCTGCAGTTACATTAACTCCAAACCATTCTGACCGACGTCCTTCTTTACCGTTTTTATCGACCGGTTTTAGATAGTAATGGTATCTGGTACCGACATTAAGGTCTTTATCGATAAATACTGTGTTATCTGTTACAGGTTTATCATTTATTTTAAAACCCCAATGATTTCGGTCTGTAGATCTATAAATATTGTAACCTTTGATATTTTTATCCGATTTTAATTGAGACCAGCTTAAAAAGACCTCTCCGTTACCGATAGAGACAGCAACAAGTCTGCGTGCTTGAATTCGCCAGTCCTGATCTTTTGGTGCACGTATCGGGCGAAATCCAAGGTCAGGGTGGCGAATGCCGGATGATGATTCTAAGGGATACCCGCATCGTAAATACTCGGCGCTTCGTGCCCATGAACCGCCCATTCGGCTGCCTTCGAGGGTCGGTATGTTTGTCATTCGATATTTGTAAGGAGTTGTAACAGGATCGAGATTGTTAATCGTTAAATGCCAAACATTTCCTGCCATTCCATATAGTTTATAACCGTTTGGTTTTCCATATTTTGCAGGTTTTAAATAATTTTGCCACTTGTCATATTGCCTGTTATTGTTTTTATCATAATTTACATCTGATAAAAGTTTATCACCCCAGGGGTATTTTTTATCTAAAAGACCGCCTCGTGCTGCATATTCAAATTCCATTGTCATTGGAAGGCGATAAACACGACCGTCTTTTTCGGTTAACCATGCCATATATTTTTGAACATCATAACGGTTAACAAAAATAACAGGATAATCTTCTTTTCCCGGGGGAATTTGCCCGTTCTCCCAATGCAAAGGGGCCGGGTGATTTGTTGCTTCTATGAACTTATAATACTCGGCATTCGTAACAGGATGATCAAGGATTTCAAAATCTTCAACCCTTACCGTGGGTCTTGATTTGGCCGTTACAATATCACCACTTTTAAATATTCCGCCTTTTATAAAGACAAAACCTTGTGGTATTGATGAATCGCCAAATACGATCCCTGTTAACAAAAATACCAATACGAATAGAAAATTTTTTTTCATTAAAAACTCCGTAAAAAAATTATTTTGGTAATTTTTGAGGAATTGCGTTTGAGGATTTTCAGTAGGAAAAATTTTTGTTCAAGTTATGGAGATTAAATGTAAAAGTTTATTATTTAAAAGACAAGTAATATTTAAATTGTTTTTTGTTTATATTTTTCTTGAACTTGTATCTTACATTGTTTATTTTGAAATGTCATCCCACCGAATCTTACCCTACCAGTTTTTTTGTTTGCTTGAATCAAGGTGTCAAGTATCAAATGCAGGAGATTTTTTGACAGGAGATCATTAAATGAGGCTACAAGATCGTAAAACGATTCATGTTGTTTGTAATTCACATTGGGACAGGGAATGGGCCTATCCATTTGAAGAGACACGCTTGCTGTTGCTTGAATTTATGGATAACCTTTTAGACCTGTTGGACGCTGATCCGGATTTTCATTCTTTTACGATGGATGCACAAACTATTTGCTTGGATGATTATTTGGAGCTTCGTCCTGAAATGCGGGACCGCATTGCCAAACATGTCAAATCAGGACGTTTAATAATCGGTCCCTGGTACTCTTTACCGGAAGAGTATATTTGTAACGGGGAATCAATTGTCAGAAATATTGTCATCGGGCACAGGTTTGCTGAGGAGCTGGGTAAGGTGTCAAAAAACGGCTATACACCGTTCAGCTACGGGCAAACATCGCAAATGCCGCAAATTTATAACGGTTTTGGAATAGACACCATTATCTTTTATCGGGGAATCAACACGCCTAAAAGTGAGTATATACTTGAAGGCCCGGATGGTTCCAGACTGTTGGGTTCACGTTTTGGTGTTATGAGCCGGTTCAGTTATTATGTTTATGTATATCGTGTTCTCAGGTATGGCAGTGACGATGTTTTTAAAAGGTATAACTGGGACCGTGGAGCCGCACCTTTTCGGCTGACTTCAGACCGGCATCCGCGTTCACATTATTATATTCTTGACAAAGAACAAAAACAATGGAATGATAAACCCATTCGGGACCAATTACTTAAACTTGTTAAAGATGAATCCGAGCATTTTTCTACAAATCAGATTGTATGTATGCAGGGCTTTGATTCTTCCGATCCCGATCCACGCGAATCCGACATTATGAAGCTGTGTCAAAAACTTTTACCGGAGCATGATATTAAATTCTCTACTCTTCAGGAGTATATGGATGCCATGCGAAAACTAGTCAGGGACCCGGTTGTGTTAACCGGTGAATTTCGCGACCCGGGAGCAACAGGAAAATGGACTTATTTATACGGCGATATTATAAGCGCGCGACCTGTGCTTAAAAAAGCAAATCACCTGACTGAATTATATTTGCAGCGCCTTGCTGAACCCTGGAGTGTTATTCGTAATATGCTGGGCGGCGAATATCTAAAACCCGCTTTGGACCGGGCCTGGAAGTTTTTATTACAAAATCATCCGCACGATACCATTACCGGTGGGGGAACCGACCAAATGGAAAAGGATTCGGTTTATCGTTTTGAGCAGGCACAATTAATTAGTGAAAATCTGGCACGGATTGGTATGCAGCAGGTTCAAATAAATATCGATAATTCTGATCTTGGTCCACAGGATGTAGTATTAACGGTCTTTAATTCCTGTCCCTTTACACGAAGCGGCGTTGTTTCCTGTTTTTTAGATATGCCTGAGAATACGGATTATGAGGCCTTTTGTGTCCAAACCCCTGATGGTAAAAGTAATGCAAAATTGCAGGTGAACAGGCAGTTTGATTTTGGTGTCCTTGTGCGAAATTTACAGGACATTTCCACCGAACTTGGTGTAAAGAGGATTCACTGTGCTTTACATGTTGAGGATGTTCCTGCATTTGGTTATAAAACCTATCACCTCGTTCGTAAACCACAATTCGCTTCTGAGCCCGGTTTGATCAGTCATGAAAAATATACGCTTGAAAACCAATTCCTGCAAGTCAAATTCAATCCCAATGGTACGCTTGATTTGACCAACAAGGAAACGAATCACACTTTTTATGGATTTCATTATCTGGAAGATACCGGTGAAACCGGACATTCCTGGATTCACCTGGAACCGGACCAAAATCACACGATTACCTCGCATGATTTCCCTTGCAATATTGAATTGGAAGAAAACGGCCCTCTTTCAGCAACAATTCGTGTGGACTATTATATGCAAATTCCGGTTGGGCTGTCAAATGAATTAACCGAACAGTTCCGAAGTGAAGCTGATTGTCATACGGCACGCTCATCGGAAACCAGGGAAATGATAGTATCCAGTCGTTTTACATTAAGAGACAATCAAAAACGGCTTGATATTAAAACATCTTTTGAAAACAAATGCAAAAATCATCGGCTGCGGGTTGTTTTTCCGACTTATCTGGACTGTGATCAAACTTTTTCCGAAGCAGCTTTTGATGTGATTGCGAGGGATATTCATGTAAAGGAAAATAGCGCTTACTATGGCAAACCGAATCCGCAGTACCCCATGCAGAGATTTGTTGATATGACAGACGGAAAGAACGGGTTGGCTGTCATTAATAATTCAGGATTAAGAGAGTATGAGGCCATGGACACAAAAGAACGTCCATTGGCAATAACGCTCATGCGAGGTTTTACCTTCCGTCATGCACCTATATTCGGCCGTTGGGAGGTATATCCGGAAATGGAAAGTGCTCAATGTATCGGCAAGTTCGAATGGACCTATGCCTTGTATCCTCACAGCGGTAATTGGGAAAACAATGTTTTTACACAGGCCGAAGATATGAATTTACCGCTTGAAATTGCCCAGGCCGGACCACATAAAGGAACATTGCCTAAAGAACTCAGCTTTTTGGAAATATCCAACACAACGATGCAAATAACATGTTTTAAACGCGCAGAAGACAGATCAGGTTCTTATGTTGTTAGAATGTATAATCCTGGTTGTAAAAAAGAAACCGGATTTATCAAACTTTACAGAAGCGTAAAAAAAGCCTGGATGACAAATCTAAATGAAGAACGGGGAGAACCGGCCAAAGTCGAAGGTGAAAAGATATATTTTGTTGCCGATAAAAAGAAAATCCTTACTATTGAATTTATACTTGAATAGAAAGTACTTATAAACGCCCGATTATGGGCGTTTATTTTTTATCCCAAATATATCTAAGACTGGATTATATACAGGCCAGATTATATATAAATTAAAAAAATACAATCTCTATATAATTATTTCAGCAAAAGAAATAATCTATTCAGATTCTGTCGTATCTCCAAACCGAAGTCTGAGCTCTCTTAGTGCCGGATTTTCTGCTTCTTTTGGGGGTTGTTTTTTCTTGGGGCTGGTAAATTCAAATTCGACAACATTCATTTCTTTAAGCTTTTCGTAAGCACCTTCAACAGATTGATACTCCTTCAAAATATTCCGAATTAATTCCCTTCGGAACAATTTAGGTTTATTGCGAAGTTTCTCAATTCTTCTCCTGTCGCCTTTATACAATGACAAGAGTTCATAGTTAGTGAACTGATTAAATTTCATAATTTTGTAACCAATTTTTGTGAGACGATCCTTTTAATCTAAAATTTTAAGCTTTGTTATAATTTTACTATACAATTTTCCATTGTCCTAATCAAGGAAAATCATGTAATAAAAGGGTATTATCCGTTTTTTTCTGTATAATATCCCTCTATTAAGAGATGTTGGTTGGTAATTAAAACCACTTTGATAAGCGGGAACGTGTGGGAATCGAACCCACCAGAGACGGGTCGCGCCTCGCAACGGTTTTGAAGACCGCGGGCCCCACCAGGTAGCCATCCATTCCCGAATCTATAATATAAAGAAAAAATAATCTTTAGACAAGACCTAATTCCAAATTTTAACATTTTTCAGGTTTTGCATTGTTATTTAGACTCTTGATTTTAACAAACGTTTACAAAGGCAATTTTAAATTGCAATGGTTATTATTTTTACTTACATTAAACTCGAATACTCTGAATATTTGAAAAAATGGATTGCAGAAATTATGCCGAAACGTTTATTTTTAATTGATGGTATGGCGTTGGCCTATCGAACCTATTTTGCTTTTGCCCGAAATCCGCTGACTAATTCAAAAGGTGAAAATGTTAGTGCTGTTTTTGGTTTTACCAATATTTTGTTAAAAATTCTGGATACGGAATCTCCGGACTATTTGGCTGTAGTATTTGATACACGTGAACCGACATTTCGCCATGAATTATATCCTGAATACAAAGCCCAAAGGGCGGACATGCCGCAGGACATGATTGATCAGCTGCCCAGAATCCATCAAATGCTTAAAATATTAAATATACCCACTGTTAGTAAACCCGGTTATGAAGCTGATGATATAATCGGTACTTTTGCTCATAAGGCCAAAGATTTGGATATTCAAAGCATTCTGGTAACCGGTGATAAAGATTTTATGCAGCTTGTCAATGAGTCTGTTATTATGTACAATCCAAAAAGGTCGGGTGAAGAGCCCGAGTGGTTGGATAGGGAAAATGTTATCAAAAAGATCGGCCTGGCGCCTGAACAAATTATCGATTATCTGGCATTAATGGGCGATTCTTCGGATAACATACCGGGTGTACCCGGCATCGGGCCCAAAACCGCTTTAACCTTGCTGACTGAATATAAAAATCTTGACAATGTTTTAGCAAACATTGAAAATATTAAGAATAAACGCGCCAGAACAAGTTTACAGGATAATGAAAAGATGGCAATATTGGCAAAACAATTGGTCACCATTGATTGTAATGTGCCTGTCGAGCAAAAACCTGATGAACTTGTTGTAGGGGAACCGAATTATACCGATGCTTTTGAATTTTTTCAGGAAATGGAATTTCGTACATTAACAAATCGTTTTGCTCCTGAAAAAGAGACCGTTGAGGCTAAGTATAACCTGGTTCAAACAAAAGAACAATTTGAATCATTCATAAAAGAACTGAAAGAGCAAACAGAGTTTGCTTTTGATACTGAAACAACAAGTCTGGACCCTTTGCTGGCAAAACTGGTCGGTTTTTCATTTTCCTGGCAGGAGGGAGTTGCTTATTATCTTCCTTTATTAACGCCGCAAACAACCGTCGATGATATTAAACCGCTTGATGAAGCACTGGTTTTAAATTCGCTGCGAGATATTTTTGCCGATCCTGATGTTAAAAAATGTGCGCATAATGCCAAATATGATATTTTGGTATTGATAAAATATGGTATTCAAATCAAGGGTTTGGCTTGTGATACCATGGTAGCCAGTTATCTGGTCAATCCTTCAGGCAGACAGCATAACCTGGATGCGTTGAGTCTATCCTATTTTAATATCACCAAAGTCCCGACAACCGAACTGATTGGTTCCGGGAAAAAACAGATTACAATGGATCAGGTACCGGTTGATAAAATAACATATTATGCCTGCGAAGACGCTGATATGACTTGGCGTTTGAAAAATCTGTTTATGCAAAAATTGCCGACTTTTAATTTATTGGACTTGTTTAACAACGTTGAAATGCCGCTTGTTGATGTACTTGTAGAGATGGAGAAAAATGGTGTTTCCCTGGATGAAATGTATTTGGCGAATATGTCTATTGAACTGGACCATAGTTTAAAACAACTGGAACAAAAAATATATGCTCTTGCCGATCAAAAGTTTAACATTAATTCCCCCAAGCAACTCGGTACAATCCTTTTTGAAAAACTAAAACTACCTGTAATTCGAAAAACCAAAACAGGTTATTCTACGGATGTTTCTGTTTTGGAAGAACTGGCTAAAGAGCATGAATTGCCGAAACAAATTTTGGAATATCGGCAGTTAGCCAAGCTCAAATCCACTTATGTGGATGCCTTGCCGCAGCTTATTTCAAAAGCAACAGGCAGAGTCCATACATCATATAACCAGACTGTTGCTGCTACAGGTCGGCTCTCTTCCAGTGATCCGAATTTACAAAATATTCCCATTCGGACTGAAATAGGCAGACGCATACGAAAAGCATTTATCCCCGCTAAAAAAGGCCACATACTTTTAGATGCGGATTATTCGCAAATAGAATTACGTATCATGGCCCATTTGTCAAAAGATAAAAATCTGAACGATGCGTTTTTAAAAGATCAGGACATCCATACACAAACAGCCTCTTTGGTTTTTGAGGTCGATCCAAAGGATATTACCTCTGACCAGCGAAGAAAAGCGAAAGAGGTCAATTTTGGAATTATGTATGGCATGGGCGCTTATGGACTGGCACAAAGGCTGGATATTTCCCCATCTGAAGCGGACGAATTTATTCAGGCTTATTTTGCCAATTATCCGGGTGTTCAGAATTTTATGAACGAGATTGTAAAACAGGCGCGTGCAAAAGGTTTTGTAACAACACTTTTGAACCGGCGTCGTTATCTTCCTGAAATAAACAGTGATAACAGAAGAGTGCGGGATTTTGCGGAACGAACCGCGATCAATACACCTATTCAGGGAAGTGCGGCAGATCTGATAAAAATTGCCATGATAAATATTCAAAATAGGATTGTATCAGAAAAACTGGAATCTAAAATGATCATGCAGGTCCATGATGAACTTGTTTTTGAAATACCCCTGACTGAAAAAGAACAAATGGAAAAACTTGTGGTCCACGAAATGGAAAACGCAATTCAATTAGATGTACCGATTAAAGTTGATATCGGAAATGGTGAAAACTGGTTGGATGCTCATTAAAACTATGAACGATTCACAAAAAAAATTAGAAAATGAGCTTGAACGGTATAAGGTGCGGGTCAATGATCTTTCCAGCCTTATCGAGGTCAGCTCAATTATAAACTCTACATTTGATCTGGATGTGCTTATTAACTTGGTTATGGAAAAAGCACAAACAGTTATGCATGCGGAAGCCAGTTCTGTGCTGTTGATCAATGAAAAAAGTGAAAAGCTGGAATGTGAAGTCGCTCTGGGCCAGGTTGGTGACCAGGTCCGTAAAACGATCCAGCTCGAAAAGGGGCAGGGGGTTGCCGGCTGGGTGTGGGAGCAGCAAAAACCGCTTATAGTTAAAGATGTTACGACAGATACACGTTTTTATAATAAAATTGATGAAAAGTCCGGCTTTCAAACAAAATCTATTTTAGCTGTTCCTCTTGCTGTAAATAGACGTATTATTGGTGTTGCTGAAGTTATAAACCGTACTGACGGTAAAAATTTTTCACAGGACGATCTTGACCTGTTTATAACTTTTTGCAGTCAGGTAAGTTTGGCTATAGACAATGCCAGAATGCATAAAATGGCTATTGAACAGGAACGTTGGCACCAGCAATTGGAAAACGCCAAGGTCATTCAGCAGAGTTTTATGCCCGATGATTTACCCGGAGACTCGCTTGTCCGTTTTAACCTGGCCGCCAAAAACCTCCCTGCCATATCTGTTGGCGGCGATTTTTTTGATGCACTCTTGTTGGATGATAATAAACTCGCCTTGTTGATAGGCGATGTTTCCGGTAAAGGTGTGCCGGCTGCTTTATATATGGCACGTTTAATGAGCGATTTTCGTTTTCTCGTCAGTAATGCGATAGAACCGGAAGAGGTTGTTTCAACATTAAATAAAATATTGGTTGATAGAAGCCGTAACGGCATGTTTGTGACATTACAATATGCTGTAATAGACTTGAATAATGGTGAACTATCTCTTTGTAATGGCGGTCATTTACCGATAATTCATCATTCCGACTGTAATGAAATGCACGACTTTGTTTATGTTGAGGAAGGTGCTCCGTTAGGCATTTCCAAATATATTAATTTTGAAACCGTTCGTATAAAATTAAATGCCGGTGATTTTGTTTTTTTCTATACGGATGGTGTTATAGAGGCAAAAAATAAAAATAATAGTCAATTTTCGCTAAATCGTTTATTATCTGTATCAAATCGAAATTGGAAACACGCAAAACAGATGCTTGACAGTATATTTAAAGAGGTAACACGTTTTGCAAATAATGTTCCTCAACACGATGATATGACCTTTTTAGTATTTCATTGGACCGGGAACAATTCCAATCCTGAGATACAAATGAACGGAAACAAGTAGAAAATTCATGGAAAAAAGTATAGAATTAAATATTAAAAGTGACCCCGAGTTGCTTAGTATTCTTCGGGCTGCAATTGCTCAATTTTGCCGCTTGTCCGGTTTTTCAAATCTGCTGACGAGTAAAATAGTCTTGGCAGTAGATGAGGCATGTGCAAATGTTATTAAACATGCCTATGATGGTCAAACCGGCCAGCCTATTCAGGTTGTATGCAGCTCAACGGATGAAAATATACAAATCATTATTTATGATAATGGAAAACCCGTAAACGAATCGGATATTAAGCCCCGTAGTTTGGATGATTTACGCCCGGGTGGTCTGGGTGTATATTTAATTAAAAATGTAATGGATAAAGTAACCTATTCCTATCACTGTGATACGGGAAATAAACTGGTTATGATAAAAGAAATGCCTGTGAGGGAAACGAATTGAATTTAGAAATACAAACTGAAAGTCGCGACAACATCCAGCTTTTGCACATTAAAGGTGAAGTTGATCTCTATTCTTCTCCTGAACTGAGGAAAACGATATTATCTGTTGTGAATGGGAAATCACCAAATATTCTTGTAAATTTACAGGATGTGCGATATATGGATAGTTCCGGTGTTGCCACGCTTATAGAGGGTTTGCAGGTATGTAATAAAAATAAGGGACGGTTTGTGTTGGCCGGATTAAATGATAATGTCCGTGAAGTCTTTGAATTAACAAAACTGGATAAAATCTTTAATATTTTTCCGGATGTTGAATCGGCAATGGAGAACTAGTATTAATGGTATCCTGGCAAAATACGGTAGGTCCGCTTGGGCGTAATATGATGGAATTTATGGTCCATCTGACCAGGATTTCACAGTTGAGTGTGAAAGCACTTTATTGGATATTTATTGGTCCGTTTAAAGGATATAAAATTCGCTGGCATTTGACATTTGTTCAAATGGAAAGAATAGGGGTGCACTCTATTCCAATTGTTTGTATTATTTCATTTTGCGTCGGTCTTATCATTGCCATGCAAAGTGCTTATCAGTTGGCACGGTTTGGCGCAACCATCTTTGTGGCTGATTTGGTGGGTGTTGCGGTAACCCGTGAACTGGGACCCCTTATTACGGCCATTATCATTGCCGGACGCAGCGGTTCTGCTATTGCTGCTGAAATTGGGACTATGAAAGTTGCAGAAGAGATCGATGCACTTGAAACCATGGCTCTTAATCCTGTTAATTTTTTAATTGTTCCACGCACTTTGGCAATGCTTCTTGTTTTACCCTGTTTAACGGTTCTGGCTGATTTTGTAGGTATTGCCGGCGGTTTTGTTTTAGCTGTCACAAATCTTAAAATTCCTTTTATCGCTTATTTTAATGAAACAGCGCAAGCTATTTTACTTAAAGATTTTTTAACCGGACTAGTAAAAAGTGTTTTCTTTGCTGTAATTATTGCTCAAATTGGTGCATACCAGGGCTTTAATGTGGAAGGCGGGGCAGAAGGTGTTGGTAAATCAACCACAGCTTCTGTTGTTGTTTCTATTTTTATGATTATTTTAGCAGACCTTGTTTTTACAACTCTATTCTATTCAACGTTTTAATATGCAAGAGCCTATAATAAAAATTCGTAATCTGCACACCAGCTACGGCACTTTTAAAGTGCTGAAAGGTATTGATCTGGACGTTTATCAGCATGAAACCCTTGTCATTCTGGGACGTTCCGGTTGCGGAAAGAGTACGCTGTTAAGACATCTGGTTGGTTTGGAAAAGCAGACACGGGGTGATATATTTATAAAGGGAGTGAACATTGCTTCTGCTAAAGATTCTGAAAAAGAGGGAATTTTAAAAAAAATGGGTATGCTTTTTCAGAGCGCCGCTTTATTTAATTCCATGACTGTTGGTGATAATGTTGCGTTGCCTCTTGTTGAACATACTCCGCAACCGCCTTCTACGATAAATATTATGACCAGGATGAAACTGGGGCTTGTCGGCCTTTCCGGCTTTGAAGATTTTATGCCATCGCAGCTATCCGGTGGAATGAAAAAACGTGCTGCCCTGGCCCGGGCTTTGGCAATGGATCCGGATATTCTTTTTTGTGATGAACCGTCGGCAGGTTTGGACCCTATTGTCGCGGTGGGAATCGATCATTTAATATTAAAACTTAAAAAAGCATTTAAAATGACAATTGTCGTAGTTACGCACGAACTGGCTTCTGTTTTTTTAATTGCCGACCGAATTGCGTTGTTAAATGAAGGTGAGTTTGTGTTTATCGGTACAAAGGAAGAAATGCAAAAAAGTACCGATCCAAGAGTTTTACAGTTTTTAAACAGACAGCCCGACGATGATGAAATTGACAGGGACAAATATTTTAATTCACTGGTTGGAGAAAGTATAAATAACGATTAAAGGATTTTATGCATTATAAAAAAAGTGAAGTAAAAACCGGAATTTTTATTTCAATCACCCTTTTAGTATTTTTTGGTTTTTTATTCATAATAGTCGGTGCAAATTCCTGGACGGATAAAGAAAAATTTCAAACCCGGTTTAAATATGTCGGTGGAATTGAAGAAGGCTCCATGGTACGATATTCCGGGTTGGCTGTGGGCAAGGTGGTTGAATTAAGGTTACCCGAAGACGGGGACCCAAGAGTTGAAGTTGTGATTGAAATTAAAAAGAACACCCCCATTAGAAAAAACAGTCAGGCATTTTTAACAACCATAGGCATAATGGGAGCTTTTTATATTGAAATCACCGCAGGATCACCGGATTCTCCGCGTTTGCCGGCAGGAAGTTTGATAACTTCGCTGGATGTAACCAGTTTCGCGCAAATGTCCGGACCGGCAGCGAATGCGACTGATAAACTCACAGAGTTGCTCGGCAGCACAAATGATTTGCTGAATGAGGAAAATCGGAGGAATATTTCTTCCATGATAAAATCGATGGACGAAATGTTAAAAATAAGCACAACCAATATGCAGGTTTTATCAAAAAATTTGAATCAGTTATCAATAGAACTCCGTACAAGCGTTGTTTCGTTCAATAATCTTATGGCCCAAAATGACAGTTCTATTACCCAAAGTATGAATAATTTGCATCAACTCATTGATCAAAGCAATAGCACTGTAAAAAATGTAGAAAAATTGGTTCAAACCGTTGATCATAGTATAAGTAGTAATGAACCTGCTTATATCGAGGTTATGGATAATTTGATTACATTATCCAGAAATTTGGAAGATTTTTCTCAAACTATTAAAGATAAACCATGGACCCTTGTTCGAAAATCTGCACCACCAAAAAGAGAAATCAAGTAATTGTATAAAATTGTAACGCGAGAAAAAAAATTATGAAAAAATCTTTATTATTTATTATATTGATTTTGTTAGCGTGTGGCCAAATTCCTGAAACCCAATATTTTACATTAAACTCAAAAAACGTTGCAAATCAAAATCCTAAAACAACCAATGATGCGATTTTATATATTTCCCGATTTGATGCCGCACCGATTTATGAACAAGATAAACTGATTCATAAAATTTCTGAATATGAAATTCAATTTGATTACTATCGAAGATGGATTTATCCTCCATCTGAATTAATGACTTTTTTAACCTGCGAATATTTAAGTTCTACAGGTTATTTTAATCAAGTTACTTTAGAGCTGCCGAGAACACCATTACACTATCGCCTTGAAGCTACAGTTACACATTTTGATTATGTCTATAATGCTGAAAAAAAGTATGGTTGTGTAGGTGTTGATTTTAAATTATTTAATGCTCAAAATAATGAGAAATTTTGGACTGAAAATATTTATATTGAACAACCGGTTGCAGGAGAGGGAATGAAACCCTTTTTAGATGCAATGAACACTGCTGTAAACAAAACTTTGAACCAATTACAGTCCAAACTTGATGACCTGCCTGCAATTTAAGCGACCAAACTGCTTGTAACTTGCAAAAATTATCAGATCGAATTTAATCTTTATTTGAATGAATTTCATATTTGTTATAATTGGGGGTTTCAAATAAACTAGTTTTATTGCGAAATTTGATGATTGGAATTTTTATAATTCCAAAATGAACGTGGAGTTTTAAATGAAAAAAGCAAAATTAGTAGATAATATTATTGAGCATACTGATGATGCATTAATTATAATTGGAACAAATGGAACAATTTTAACCGCCAATACCGCTGCTCTGGATTTGATTGATGTTTCAGAAGAAGAACTAATCGGAAGTTCCTATTCTTTGTTTTTTACGCAGCAAACACAAAATCCCGGTATTACCCGTATTATCAATGACGGATTAAGAAAGGGTGTGGAATATCATCTTCAGGAAATGCGTTTCAGCGCGGCAAATCAAAGTGAAAAAAATGTTTTAATTTCAACTTCGCGAATCAGCGAGCAGGATGCCTTTGGTCGTGTTGGAATGAAAAATTCTTTACTTCTTTTTATTAAAAATGTGGGTACGGTAGCTAATGATGAGCAAAGTGCCAGTGTCATCAGTTCACAGGAATATCAGAACCTAAGCAAAGAATATAACCGCCTGCAAAAAAAGAATTCAGAATTTCAAACCATCTTTAAACGATTTGATTATGTGAAACTGGCAATTATTGCCGTAATCTTTATTATTTTTACTTATGCTATTTTTAATCTTCAAAGTACTATAAAAAGTTCTACAAGCCCAACTCCAACCGATACCGTTAAACAGGGAGAGGATCGTATTGTAACCGCAACCCTGGATACGATGGATAAATACATTGTTGTTTCCGGAATTTTGGAACCTCATAATAAAGTAACCATTGCTGCACAAACAAGCGGTAAAGTTGTTGCCCGAAACTTTAATGAAGGCGACTATGTGCAAATGGACCAGATTTTATACCAAATGGATACTAAAGAGTTGGCTAAAAATGTGCGTTCAGCACGAATTCGTTATATCGAATTATTGGAAGAATATAACAACCTGAAAAAGTGGGATTCCAGTCTTACGGTTATGCAGGCACAGCGCAAGTTTTCTTTATCAAAAATTGCTGTTAATAATGAAAAGAAAAAACTTGCGGAAACAAAAAAGCTTTTTGATAAAGGTATTATCCCCAGGGTTGAATATGAACAGGCTGTAACAGCTTATAAAAAAGCAGAATATGATTTTGAAAATGCAAAACAAAGCCTGGAAAGTGAACTGGATAAAGGTAATACTGAAAAACTTGAAGTTCTACGATTGAAACTATCCAATGCAAAGGACGAATTGGATGAAATTGAAGCCCGTTATGAAGCAACTTTAATACGTGCTCCTGTTTCCGGTATTGTTATGTTGCCTGTGTCTTCAGATGGTATACGGGGTACATACAAAAACGAAGGGGATATGGTTAATGATGGTGATCTTGTTGCTACTATTGGGGCTACAGATTCCTATATCATCAATTCTCATATTGGAGAACAGGCCGTACAGTTATTAAAAGTCGGCCAGGAAGCTCAAATTAGCGGCCCCGGATTCAAAGATTTTTCAATAACAGGAAATGTAAACTGGATTGCTTCAAGCGCAACTGTTCATGAAAATATTCGCTATTTCCCAATTCGTATTAACATTCTCAGCGTACCTGATTCTTTAAAACAATATTTACGTTTAGGTATGTTTGCTGAAGCTTCAATTCTTTATGACCGATATGAAGGGGTTGTTACAATTCCTATTGAAGCTGTTTATTATGATGGTAATAAGGAAAAAATTACGGTCATACATTTTGATGAAACTCTTGAAGAAAGAACAATTACTGCCGGCCCCAGTGAAGGTAATAAAGTCGCTGTCATGAGTGGTCTTGCACCTGGTGAACAGATAATTGTTAGAAATTCAAAAAAATAGTCTGGTATCTCTTATAAATCATTTAGGCACTTATGAAAATATTGTCAAATATACAGATATTATTCCATTATTTTAATAATGTCAAATACAGGTTTTATATTACGCTTTTTTTCTTTGTTATGGGTTTGTCACTATTATACACAGTCCTTTACCTTGGCGCTGTTGTAAAAAGAGAGACGGACCGCCGCTTTAATTCACCCGGTGTTGACCTGTTTTCAATTATTCACAAAGGCGAATCTGATTTTTGGGCACCGCAACAAACCAGGGCACTTGACCTTGATTTTATACCCGCTTTAAAACAAAATCAGGATTTTGTGTTGGGAGCGGCTGTAGAATTAAAAGCAAATTTTTTAATAAGATATAATACGGTTGAGATGACGGTTCCTGTTGTGGGTATAAATGCTGATTTTTTTAATGTCCATAATTTATCATTGTTGAACGGTCGCTTTCTTTCTAAAATAGATGATAATCAGTTTCGCTGTGTTGTCGGAAACGGACTTTATACAAAGCTTGTTCGTACATATAATGATACACTCACCGGGAATTCTTTGTTCTTTAATGATCAAAAAACTGAAATTGTTGGTGTTTTGGACGCAAATGCCGGTTACTCTACCGAATTTAGTGTTGATGAATCATTGTTTATACCTTACCATATACTTGCACAATTTCTTAAAAATCCTCAGATTACCAAAATTACAATCAAAGCTAACTCTGATAAATCTGTCAAACAGGTTAAAATCTTTCTTGAAAAAGTTTTAAAGAATTATATTGGTGATGTTTCTCATTACGAAATTTCGAATCAAAAAGTATTTTTAAAGACGATATCTGCAAGAATTCGGACAATTTCATTTATTACGGCTTTATTTGGTGTTATCTTTTTAATTGTTGCCTGTTGGATTTTTCTGCATTTAATAGGATCTTCGATAATATTATTACGAAAAGAAATTGTATTCTGGCACGGTCCGACATTGAGCTTTAACGATTTGTTTTTTCCTGTTTTTGTTCAGATTTTAGTTTTATGGATCTTATCTACCATTGGCGGAATTAGCCTCGGATTTGTTCTGACTTTTTTTATCGCCAAAATGAATATATGGATACCTTTTGTTCCGCTTATAGCGCTGATAGCTACTTTTATAACAAGTCTTTTTTTATTTTTTATCACAGGTTTTTACCCGGCTTTTAAAACTGTAAAATCATCAAGTAATTAATGCGTGGTATTTTTATATGAATTTTAAAATGAAATATTTTAATATAGCTGTAATTTTTGTCCTTCTTATTATACCAGGCTTTCTGGAGGCCCAACAAAATTCCAATAATATTGATATACAAATTGATGTTTCAGAACATAATACGGCGGACAGTACAGGTTATGATTCTTTTGAGACTGATTCTTTAAATTTCAAACCATTAAGCTTGAATGAGGTCATTCAGATTGCGTTACTGCATAATCGTATTCTCGAACGAAACCGTTCATTAGAAAAAACAGCAAAAATAAATTTAGAGCAGGCACAATACCGTTACCTTCCTTCGGCAAATTTTTCTGGCAGCAGTGGTGAAAATTCAAGTGTTTCTCTTGGTACTGTTGAAAAAACTAAAACTGTTTCTTCTTATTTTGGATTTTCACGCGCTTTAGAAACAGGTGGAAGTGTAAGTGTTGGCGTAAGTAATGGTACAAGTGAATCCTCGGCAAATGCAGGTGTTGTAAATTATAATTCCGGGATTTCTGTTTCTCTCTGGCATCCTTTATTGAGAGGGAGGGGCATCGAAATAAACCAGGTACCAATCAAAAATGCAAAAAATTATGCAAATGTTTCGTTGCTCAGTGTTAAACAAAATATGATTAATTTAATTACTACAATTGAAAGCCAATATTGGGACCTGATCCTTGTATACGAAGATTATGAAATTCAAAAACAAGCCCTGCAAAGGGCCAAAGAACTTTTGGAAATTAACAAAAGTTTGATTGAATCCGGACGTATGGCTTCTCAGGAAATCGTGCAAACCGAATCAGATATTGCTTCCCGCGAAATGAGTGTAGCCGGTGTTGAAAACACTATTATCTCAAGACAGATTACCTTACAAAGTCAGCTTGATACTGGGGAAAATTTTTACATCAAGCCTACCACAAAAATGGAATTTCAGCCAATTAAGATTGATCTAAGTAATTGTCTTGAAAAAGCTTACAATAACAGACCCGATTGGTTAATTCACCAGTTATATCTGGATATTCACCGAATGAACCTGGTAGTAGCTAAAAACAGTACAAAATATTCTCTTAATGGTTCTTTCAGTTTTGGCAGTGATGTTACCAGTGATGAAGCAATGCAAAATGCTATGAAAGATGCTTTTGCATTCAAAGAACTCGGTTGGAATGTTGGTTTGTCATTTGCTGTGCCGTTTAATAAAAAGGTCTTGGAGAACAATTATCAGCTTTACAAATTAGCGTTTGAACGACAAGATATTTTTGTTGAAGAGCTTGAAGATAATATTCGAATTGCTGTTGAAGATGCTGTGAGAAATGTGAAATATACTTTACGTCAGGTCGGTATGGCTAAACATGCAAAAGAACTTGCCAAGAAAAAACTTGTTCTCGAAGAGGATAAAATGCGTGTTGGCCGGTCTTCCAATTTTCAGGTGATAAGTTATCAGAGAGATTTAACCACAGCACAAAACGCAGAACTTGTTGCCATTGCCGGATATCTAAAAGCTATAGGTCATCTTGAAGCGGTTATGGGAACAACGTTGATAAAATGGAACATTGATTTGGATGTAAATTAATTTTTAATTTTAATAAAAAGAAAAATTTTGTATTGTCTTGCTTTAACAAAAAAGATTGTTTAAATTATTAAAAATATAATAAAATTTAAATAAAGACATTGTTATGGACATACAAAATACTAAAATTAAAAATTTGATAAATAAATGGGATGATGAGGAAGAGCAAAAAAATTTGGGTTCCGTTATTACCAGTTGGCTATACAAACCCAAAAAATCGAAAAAGTTTCTTTTTTATATACTTGGATTATTAGTTTCTATCGCTGTTTTCCTTTTCTTTTATGGTGAACAATTACTTCCCTGGATTAAAAAAATTCCTGCCATTGTTCTTTATTTACTTTTTTTTATTATCACTCCTGTTATTAAATTTTTTTCCAGCAAAAGTATGGACCAGCAGTGGGTTTTGTATACCAAAGGTTTTGTGGTACAATATATTTCAAACAGGGGAGACCAGTCACAAAAAACAGGCTTTTGGAGTGATTTTACTCGATGTACCTATGATAAGAATTATGTTATTCTTGAACCTCAATCCAGATTCCAAAAGAAAATTAAAATTCCTACAAACCTTAATTTAATGGAAATTTATGCTATTTGCCGGGAGCGTACAAGTATTGCTCAGGCTGAAAAATTGGATAAATCTGTTCGAGCTCCTGAATTTTCTAATACAAAAATTCAACGGCATCTGATGAAAAAACAACAATCCAACCAATCCTCATTTAAAACCCCAAATTTCAACTGGAAAAACCCGTCTGACAGGTAGTAATTGTTTACCAGGCCTGCCTTTTTTTACTACATTTCCACCATTAAATATAAAATTTCTAAAAAAAGCTTGACAAGAAGAGGTATATTATTTACATTCAATTAACCAAACGGTTAGTTAAACTAAATAGTTAGTTAAAGGAAAAATGATGGAACAAAGTGAAAATACAAGAGAAAAAATAATCAAAGTTGCTTTTCAGGTTTTTGTCGAAAAGGGATATGATGGCGCCCGTATGCAGGAAATAGCTGAAAAAGCAGGTGTAAACAAGGCCATGATTTATTACTATTTTAATTCCAAAGAATTACTGTTTGAAAAAATTATCACTGAAACATTAGACTCTTTTTTCAAAGGTTTTGATAAAGTAAATATCACTTCAGGTAATATTGCCGATTTTATAGAAAGTTTTGTTCATTCACACATTGATTTTTTAGCGGCTCATCCATACCTGCCAAATATTATTGTGCGTGAAATAAATAACTATAATCCAATTTCAAAAAAAGTCATTAAAAAATTTTTCCACTCGTTACAAGTAACATTTTTAGATAAATTTGCCGGGCAATTTGAAATTGCTCGAAATGAAGGCAAAGTACGAGATGTGGACGTAGGACAAACAATGTTGAGTATTGCGGGACTTAATATATCAACTTTTTTGTTATATCCAATTTATGCAGAGATGTGGTTTAATGGTAAATCTGATATACATGATATGTTGCAAGAACGAAAAAAAGCAATTGCAGATTTAATTCTTTATGGATTACTACCAAGAAAATAGAGGCTATCAAATATGAAAAAGTTATTCTTTATATTATTAATTGCTGTTGCAGCCAACGGTCAGGAAATATTAACACTTGAGGATTGTATAGATTTGGCTTTAAAAACCAATCCTGATGTTAAAATTTCACAATATCAGATTGATTTGGGCCAGGAGCAGCAAAAGCAATCAAAAAATGCGTTATTGCCAACGCTGGATTTTGAATCTTCTTATAAAAAACAGAGTCATGTCCCTGAAATTAATATTTCTGAAATGGGATTTGGTGCTATACCGGGATTCAATACTCTAAATATAAAACCGGTTGAAATGGGTGTAAAGGACTCTTATGATTTTCGTTTAACTCTTTCTCAACCATTGTTTACCGGGTTTAGTCTTAAAAATAATCTGTTATCATCAAATTCTCTTTTAAAATCCAAAGAATATGAAAAAAAACAAAATCGTTTACAATTGATTTATAAAGTAGAATCTGCATATGCTAATATTTGTCTTTTGAAAAAACAAATAGAGATTTTGGAGGTCAGTAAAAAGCAGATTACAAGTCATTTAAACGACATTAAAAATTATTTCGATCAGGGATTGGCCCGATATGATGAAGTTATGAGTGTAAAGGTAAGATTGTCTGAAGCGGATTTATCACTTATTAAAGGACAGAATGCGCTTGAAACGGCTTGTGCTGTTTTAGCAAGTCTGGTTGGCCGGGATATTTCAGTGGATGAAACATTAAAAACATTGGAAATAAATACAATGGAAACTGTTACAATAAATGAATCCATTCAAATGGCTCTAGATAATCGTGTCGAATTTGATGTTTTAAATTCGAACAAGCAGGCTTTAACCTTTAGCAAAAAAGCAGTCTCCGGGGCAAAATTGCCTAATGTATTTGCCTATGCAAGTTATGGCTACGGAAAGCCCGGTTTGGATTATGTGAAAAAAGACTGGATGGATTATTGGGTGGCCGGTTTGGGTTTAAAATGGAATCTCTGGAATTGGAAAACAACCGGTTCCAAAGTACAGCAGGTAAAAATTAAAATTAATGTTTTAGAACAAAATTGGGAACAGCTTGAACGTATGGTAACGCTTGAAGTAAAAAAAGCCGGCTATTGGGTCAATGAAGCTGTTAAAAGTTTTAATGTTACTCAGCAAATGGTCAATCAGGCTGAGGAAGCTTATAATGTTGTAGTCAATAGTTATAAAAACGGTCAGGCTACAAATAGTCAGGTTTTGGATGCACAATCAGACCTCAATCGAGCTAAACTGGAACAGGCCCGCACCGAATTAAATTATTTTTTAGCAAAGTCCAACTGGCGTCATGCTTTAGGAATCAGTGAAAAGTATTATCATATCAATAATAATTAAAGGAATTGAGTTATGAAAAAATATATATTTAGCACTTTAATGCTCGTTGCTCTTTTTATAGGCTGCTCCGGTAATGGCGATAAAGCTTTTTATGGTTCTGGTACAATAGAGGCAACAGAAGTTTTAATCAGTTCTGAAGCAACCGGTAGAGTCACAAACATGCTGGTTAAAGAGGGACAATATATTGAAAAGGGGAGTGTTATTGCCGTATTGGATTCTGATAAAGTTTTTCTTCAAAAACAGCAATTAATAGCCGGTCTTGATGAATTGCGTCTTAATATTAAGAACGCCCAACGAAGTATCGATGTGGCAAAGGACAATTTGCAAAATACGGAAAAAAAGTATCAGCGAATAAAAGCGTTATTAGCTGAAAATAGTACAACACAACAGCAATTTGATGATATCGAGACAGCCTATTTAACAGCTCAAAAACAGTATGAAAACGCAAAAACAAGTCTTGAAATTTTATATTCAAAAAAACAGCAACTTGAGTTAAAAATTGACCTTTTAGACAGGCAGTTACAGGATTTTTGTATTATTTCTCCTTTGGAAGGTATTGTCATCGACAAGTTACTTGAAGAAGGTGAAATGGCGGTTGCCGGTATGTCTGTTGCTAATATTGCCGATATGAAGAAAATGAGGTTCAAGTTTTATGTGCCTGATGATGAGTTGCTTAAAATTAAAATAGGGGCTAAAGTTAGAATTTTTGCCGGCTCAAAAAATTCAAAAGAGTTTGTCGGGCATGTTTCCTGGATTTCACCAAAGGCTGAATTTACACCTAAAAATGTACAAACAAAGGAAGCTCGTGCCGATCTTGTTTATGCTGTTAAAGTCCTTATTGATAATCCCGAGGGTGAATTGAAAATTGGAATGCCTGCTGATGTTTATCTTGATTAGCATATTCATCAACAGCTAGAGGAAGTTATGAAATTCGATATAATAATTGAAAATCTTGAAAAAAGTTACGGAACGGTTAAAGCTGTTGACGGACTGAACCTTCATGTTGATCAGGGTAAGATGGTGGGGTTGATTGGGCCTGATGGTGCCGGAAAAACAACGACCATGCGTATTTTGTGTGGTTTGCTGGCGGCTGACGCCGGAAGTTGCAAAATCGCCGGGTTGGATGCAAATAAAGAAACGCACAAAATTCGCGCTTTTATCGGCTACATGCCGCAGCGGTTTTCTCTTTATCCGGATTTGACGGTTGCAGAAAATTTGAAATTTTTTGCGGATCTGTTTCAGGTTCCCAAAGATGAAAGAGAAAAACGCATGCAGCGGCTTTTGCATTTTAGCAAATTAGGACCCTTTAAAAACCGACAGTCTCAGGCACTTTCCGGAGGCATGAAGCAAAAGCTGGCCCTGTCCTGTACGCTCATTCATACACCAAAACTGTTGTTTCTTGATGAACCCACAACCGGTGTCGATCCGGTTTCCCGTAAAGAATTTTGGGAGATTCTTAAAGATTTAAAGAATGAAGGTGTAACCATACTAGTTTCCACACCCTATATGGATGAGGCCGCCAAGTGTGATGAGATTGCTTTTGTCCATAAAGGAAAAATGTTAGCCAAAGACAAACCTGAAAATATCCCTGATTTGCTTGATAAATCTTTATTGGAAATAGAATGTCAGGATTTTGTAACCACATCACGAAAGCTAAGTTCTTCAGATAAATTTGATTCTGTTCAGGTTTTTGGCGACCGAATACATTTATTGGGAAACGATAAAAGTGAAATGTTACATTCCGTTAAAGACATTTTAGAACAGGGTTCCTATACGGCTAAACCTATTAAACCTGGAATTGAAGACGTTTTTGTTGAATTAATGAAGAAATAAATTATGACACGAGATATTTCTGTAAATGTAAATGAATTAACACGCCGGTTTGGTGATTTTGTCGCTGTTGACAATATATCCTTTCAGGTGTTTGATGGAGAAATTTTCGGCTTTCTTGGTGCCAATGGCGCTGGTAAAACCACAACAATCCGAATGTTATGCGGATTACTTTTGCCCAGTTCAGGACAAGCCCGAATTGAAGGATTTGACGTTTATAAAGAGACAGACAAGATTAAACAAAATATCGGTTATATGTCACAAAAATTTTCTTTATACGATGATTTGACAGTTAAAGAAAATATTGAATTTTTTGGTGGTGTCTACGGTCTTGAGAAAAATCAGTTAAAAGATGTTATTGAGAACACACTGACTGATTTTGATCTTGAAGATTTGGCAAACAAGTTAACAGGAGACCTGCCTTTGGGCTGGAAGCAGCGGCTTGCTCTTGGTTGTTCTATTTTGCATAAACCGAAAATATTATTTTTAGATGAACCGACCGGTGGTGTTGATCCCATTTCTAGAAGAGAGTTCTGGCAAAAGATATATGATCTGGCCCAGAACGGAACGACAATTTTTGTTACAACACACTATATGGATGAAGTGGAATATTGTAATCGAATTTCCATTATGCATAGCGGGAAAATTATTGCAATGGGTTCGCCGAAACAGCTCAAGGAGAAATATTCCTTAAATAATATTCAGGATGTTTTTATCCATTTGATAGATCGTTAAATAGTAAAATTTTTAGGAAGTATATATGAAATCCAGAATTGTTCCTGTTTTTAGAAAAGAGATGATTCATATCCTTCGGGACCCGCGCAGTCTTGCTATTATATTTTTAATGCCTTTAATTATGATTTTGCTTTATGGATATGCGATTACATTTGATATTAAAGATTTGAAATTGGGTGTTATCGATTATGAGCGAACTGCAGATTCCAGAAAACTGGTAGAGTCATTTACAAATGCCGATTATTTTACCATTCAGGAAGAGCCTGACAAAGTTGAACAGGTCCATGAATTGATGGCTATGCGTAAAGTTATTGCCGTTGTTGTTATCCCTCAGGGATTTAGTGAATCATTGCGTACCAAAGCTGAAACCGATGTGCAGGTTATTGTTGACGGGTCCAATGCAAATACCGCGACGATAGCCATTAATTATATAAAAAATCTTGTAACCAGTTTTTCCACTGAAAAGGGTCAGCATAAAATTGAACCTTTAATTTCACTGGAACCGAGAATTTGGTATAATCCTGATCTCAAAAGTGCTCATTTTATTGTCCCCGGTTTGGTGGCCGTACTTATGACCATGATATGTGCTATTTTAACATCTGTCACCATAGTAAGAGAAAAAGAAACCGGAACAATGGAGCAGATACTTGTATCACCTATTAAATCACATGAAATTATTATCGGCAAAGTTGCGCCTTATATTATTATCGGTTTAATTATTTCTCTGCTTGTGATATTATTAGGTCAGGTTGTTTTTAATGTTCCCATGCGCGGTAATCTATTTTTATTGTTAGTTTTTACAATGATATTTATTTATGCCAGTCTAAGTTTGGGAGTTTTTATTTCCACAACAGCACAAACACAGCAGGTTGCATTAATGCTTTCAATCGTTGGGACTCTATTACCTTCTCTATTATTATCCGGTTTTATGTTTCCCATTTATGCATTGCCTATATTTTTAAGAGTTTTATCAATGTTTATTCCTGCAAAATACTATCTGGTTATTATTCGTGGAATCATGCTAAAGGGAATAGACCACACTTATCTTTATCTTCCCGCTATATATTTAGTGGTTTTTGGAACGTTACTTTTATCCATCAGTATTAAAAGATTTAAAACAAAGTTAGAGGATTAAGTGAATAGAATTAAACATATTATTAAAAAAGAATTCCGGCAAATCCGCAGAGATCGTTCAATGATCGGAATTACGCTTATAATGCCGGTTATTCAGTTAATCATTCTCGGATATGTTATTTCAGCAGAAGTTAGAAATATAACGGCTGTTATCTGTGATCTTGACCGGTCCCAGCACAGTTTTCAAATTGTACGTAAAATGAAAGCATCCGGATATTTTAAACTGAAATATTATGAGACCGAAGAACAAAAAATTGCCGAATATTTAAACTCGGGCAAAGCACAGGTAGCTGTTATAATACCTAATGATTTGTCCCAAAATATGCTTAAACAACAAAAAACTGATATACAGGTTTTACTTGATGGTCAGGACTCTAATTCTGCCAATATTACCCTGGGATATATCGCCGGAATATTGCAGGATTATCAAAAAGAGCTATTGGACATTAAACAAAAAAGTTTTGTAAAATCCGGCGACATGAAAAGAGTAGTCCCCAAAATTCGTATCTGGTATAATCCGGAATTAGTCTATAGCGATTTTATGATCCCCGGGATTGCTGCTTTTTTGCTGACCATGATAACTTCTTTATTGTCTGCCATGGGCCTGGTCCGTGAACGGGAAATCGGAACGTTGGAACAGTTGCTGGTAACACCCATTAAAAAATATGAGCTTTTAATTGGTAAAATTGTACCCTTTGCCATCCTGGGTATTATTGAATTGGTTATTGCCATTGTTTTTGCAAAATTGTGGTACGATATTCCAATTGTCGGTAATTTATTTCTATTTGCATTATTTGCCGTCATTTATATCTTTACCTGTCTTGGGCTGGGTTTGTTTGTTTCATCTATTGCACATACCCAACAACAGGCGCTTTTTATGACCTGGTTTGCAATGATATTTATATTTTTAATGTCCGGCTTTGTTTTTCCCATAGAAAATATGCCAAAATTTGCACAGATTTTAAGTTATGTAAATCCATTAAGATATTTTATGGTTATTATTCGTGAAATATTTGTAAAAGGAGCAGAGTTACATCATCTTTATAGTCAGGGAATTGCTTTATTAATTTTTAGTGGAACAATTTTCGGATTTGCAGTACAAAAATTTCAAAACAGGATTAAATAGATATGCCGGAACTGCCTGAAGTGGAGACAACCTGTCGTGGTTTACGTCAGAAAATTGTTAATCATAGGATAAACAATGTAATTGTCTATCAGCCAAAACTACGATGGGAAATAGATAAAGAAAATTTTATAAAATTGTTAACCGGGAACAAAATTTGTGAAATCTCAAGAAGGGCCAAATATATACTTGTTAGTCTGGAAAGAAACCAGACTCTTATTATACACCTGGGCATGAGTGGACGATTGGGAGTGTTTTCAAAAAATACGATATTGGAAAAACATACCCATGTTTTGTTTCAATTAGATAATGATTTGCAGCTCAGATTTCGTGATCCCCGTAGATTTGGATTTTTAGAACTTTGTCCGACAGATATGATAAATAACCATCCCCGGTTAAAAAATTTGGGAGTTGAACCATTAACCACAGATTTTAATGTTAAATATTTTTCTTCTAAAATTAAGTCTTTTTCCCGCTCTATTAAACAAGTTTTGTTGGATAGCCAAATAGTTGTTGGGATTGGCAACATATATGCAAATGAAGCCTTGTTTGATGCCGGTATAAATCCGGCCACAGCGGCAAAAGACCTTGATGAGATAAGACTTGCATTGCTTATAGAATCTGTTAAAGTTGTTTTAACAAATGCCATTATAAAGGGAGGCACCACGTTAACGGATTTTAGAAATGTTGATGGTGAAGTTGGAATATTTCAGTTGGATTTGAATGTATATGGCCGGGCCGGCGAAAAATGCATCAGATGTTCACAGCCAATTATCAGGATAAAACAGGGGGGGCGAAGCACTTTTTACTGTAATCATTGCCAGGTGTAAAAGAATTTTAATTTAATGTTGACTATTTTGAAAATTATTTTAGATTATGATTAAACCGGTTCAATTTTAAAAAAGAGCATTCGCTTTTATTAATAATTAATTATGATCCCCAAGGAGAAAATGATGCCAAAAAGTAAAAAAGTTACTCGTCGTGATTTTCTTTCAAACAGCTCAAAAACAGCCGCAGGTGTTGCTGCTGTCAGTGCGGCCTACTCTATCATGCCATCAACTGTGCTTGGCGCAAATGATCGTGTAAATATAGCTGTTTTAGGTATTAATGGACGTGGTAAAAATCATTATCGTGAATGGGCAAAAATTGATGGCGTTCATGTAAAAACACTGTGTGATCCTGATGAAAGATTGTTTCCTTCCAGAGTGGAAGAAGTTGAAAAACTTCAGGGTAAAAAACCCGGAACAGAATATGATCTGCGAAGAGTGTTTGATGATAAGGAAATAGATGCTGTTTCAATCGCTTCATGCGATCACTGGCACGCTTTATCAACAATCTGGGCTTGTCAGGCCGGCAAACATGTATATGTTGAAAAACCTACTTCTCATAACATTTGGGAAGGCCGAAAAATGGTTGATGCCGCGCGTCGTTATAACAGAGTTGTTGCTGTTGGTATGCAAAACAGAAGTATTTACGGAGTCCGCAAAGCCATTGATTTTTTGCACTCCGGTGAGTTGGGTGAAATTTATATGGCCAAAGGGCTTTGTTTCAAACCCCGTGATACGATAGGCAAAAAACAGGACGCTCCTATTCCTGAAGGGCTGCATTACGACTTGTGGTTGGGACCTGCAAACTGGCGTCCTTATAATCCGCAATACGTTCATTATAAATGGCATTGGTATTGGGACTTTGGCTGTGCTGATATCGGCAACCAGGGCCCTCATCAAATGGACATTGCCCGTTGGGGTATGGGTAAACGCGTACATCCAAAAACGGTAAAGTGTGTTGGCGGAAAATTTGCTTTTGATGATGATCAGGAAACCCCGAATACTCAAATGGCTACCTTCGAATATGATGATGGTAAAATTATACAGTTCGAAGTGCGCGGTCTATATACAAACAATGAAGATGGTATTAAAATTGGTAACTTGTTTTTTGGAACAAAAGGCTGGATGCATCTTAACGGTGACAAATGGACTACCTATTATGGCCGGAACAATGAGCCGGGTGAAAAATATGATGGTAAAGGTGATGTTGCTGATCCTATGAATTTAGCTGGTGCCGGCGGATCTGCCAACTTTGTTAATTTTATCCAGGCTGTCCGTGCTAATGACATGAAAATGCTGAATGCTGATATTTCAGACGGACACATGTCTACGGCAATGAGTCACATGGCCAATATTTCAAATCGTTTAGGCCGCGAATTACATTTCAATTCACATACCGAACGGTTTATTGATGATGAAGTGGCAAACAGCTATTTGACACGTGATTATAGATATCCCTATATTGTACCTGAAAAGGTTTGATTAAAAAAATATTCTGATAAAAAAAGGCGAGTTTTAAATAACTCGCCTTTTTTTATTTTTTTCGAAAATTTTTGCGTATAAATAGAAAAGGATGACGATTAAAACCGTCATCCTTTTCAACATTCACCCAACCACACCACATCACACTTACATCTGAAATCGCGTTGTCTGTAACGCTGATATAAATATAACATTTTTGATGTAAATGTCAAGTAAAAAATTTATTTTTTCGAAAAAAAATGAAAAAAATACGAATTTTTTCGAAAATTTTCCAATAAATCACGATTTTTATGGTGTGTCGTATTTTGCATTAATTGAAATGTCGTATTTTACTACACGGGAGGCCTTGTGAAAAAGCTATTTTTATTAATTTTTTTAATAACTGCAAATTTATTTGCTCAAACCAATTCAACCGGTCAATTACTCGGTTATAAAGCAACAGACCGTCTATTAATAGTAAATGCTGACGACTTTGGTATGTGCCATTCGGAAAATAAAGCCACGAGTGAATTGTTATTGTCCAACGATATTACGTCGGCAACTATAATGGTTCCGTGTCCCTGGGTTAAGGAAGCTGTTGATTTCTGTTTAAAAAATCCATCCGTTGATGTGGGCGTTCATTTGACATTTACCTCCGAATGGAAATATTATAAATGGGGGAGTGTTGCTTCATCAAACAATGTCTCTTCAGTGTTAACTATGGAAAATTTTTTCCCTGAAGAAAATTTATATATTGAACAAAATGCTGACAAGAATCAGGTTGAAATCGAATGCCGTGCGCAGATAAACAAGCTTTTACAATACGGGATGAAACCAACCCATTTCGATAACCACATGGGGTCTTTATACGGACTTGAAACCGGACGTCATTTCTTTGATGTTATTTTCAAACTGGCTAAAGAATATCAATTACCATTTCGCTTACCCCGCAATTTAAGTGATTCATATAAAGCTGTGCAGCCGCCTGAAAAAATTAAAGAAATAGAGTTGTATGCTCAGCAACTGGTTGAATCCGGCTTTGTATTACCGGACTATCTGGAAACAGTAAAACACGGAAAAACTTACCAGGAAACTGTTGAAGAATATTATCAATTATTTGAACAGTTGAAACCGGGTGTTTCAGAACTTTATATTCATGCAGCATTACCCTCAGATGAAATGAAAGCTATTTCCAGTGTTTGGTATAGAAGAGAGTTTGATTACAAATTTTTTAAAGCAGAAGAAACGAAACAGAAATTAAAAGAGTTGGGAATAATATTAGTAGGATGGAAAGAGTTGCAGGATTTACAAATAAAAAGAATGCAATAAAAAGAAAACCCCTGCAAAAAGCAGGGGTTTTTTATTCTAAAGGGGCAAATTTTAGTACATTCCGCCCATTCCGCCCATACCACCCATGTCTCCGCCGGGCATGGCTGGAGCTGCTGATTTGGGTTCAGGCTTATCAACGATGGTTGCTTCCGTCATTAACAAGAGTGCAGCAACGGATGATGCATTTTCCAAAGCTGTTCTTGCAACTTTAGTCGGATCAATAACACCGGCTTTGTACAGATCTTCAAATGTTTCAGTTTCTGCGTTAAAGCCAAAACCATCATTACCTTCTTTAACTTTTTGTATAACAATAGAACCTTCCCATCCGGCATTGTTTGAAATCTGTCGGAGTGGCTCTTCCAAAACACGACGTAAAATGTTGATACCAATTTTTTCGTCGCCTTCTGCTTTAACATTATCAAGTGCAGGAATAGCGCGTACAAAAGAAACTCCACCACCAGGAATGATACCTTCTTCAACAGCAGCGCGTGTTGCATGAAGTGCATCTTCAACTCGTGCTTTCTTTTCTTTCATTTCAACTTCTGTAGCGGCACCAACATTTAATACAGCAACACCGCCGGCTAATTTGGCAAGACGTTCCTGTAATTTTTCTCTATCATAATCAGATGTTGAAGCTTCAATCTGTTTTTTGATTTGACTGATTCGGCCTTTAATGTCTTCAGTAGAACCGCCGCCTTCAACGATGGTTGTGTTGTCTTTATCGATGTTGATTCGTTTGGCTTTACCAAGATCGGTAATTGTAGCATTTTCCAGTTTGAAACCGGTTTCTTCAGAAATAACACGGCCACCGGTTAAAATAGCAATGTCTTGCAACATTTCTTTTCTTCTGTCGCCAAAGCCAGGAGCTTTAACAGCAGCAACTTTAATAGTACCGCGTAATTTATTAACAACCAGTGTGGCCAATGCTTCGCCTTCAACATCTTCGGCAATAATCATTAATGGTTTGCCCATTTGTGCAACTTTTTCCAAAATTGGAAGAAGGTCTTTCATGGCACTGATTTTTTTATCATATATTAAAATTGAAGGTTCTTCCAAAACAGCTTCCATGCTGTCGGAATCGGTTACAAAATAGGGTGACAAGTAACCACGATCAAACTGCATACCTTCAACAACTTCAAGGCTGGTTTCCATTGTTTTTGCTTCTTCAACAGTAATAACACCGTCTTTTCCGACTTTTTCCATAGCATCAGCAATTAAATCACCGATTTCTTTGTCGTTATTGGCAGAAATAGCGCCAACCTGGGCAATTTCGGTTTTTCCAGGAAGCGGTTTGCTCATTTTTTGCAGCTCTTGGATAACTGCTTTAACGCCTTTTTCAATTCCACGTTTTAAGGACATTGGATTTGATCCGGCTGTTACGTTTTTCAAACCTTCTCTTACAATACCTTGTGCCAATACAGTGGCAGTTGTTGTTCCATCACCGGCAACATCACTTGTTTTGGAAGCAACTTCTTTAACCATCTGGGCGCCCATATTCTCAATTGGATCTTCCAATTCAATTTCTTTTGCAACGGTTACACCATCTTTGGTAACAGTTGGAGCACCAAATTTTTTATCAATAACAACATTACGGCCTTTAGGTCCCAAAGTTGTTTTTACAGCATTTGAAAGCTGATCTACACCTTTTTTAAGTGCATTTCTCGCTTCAGAATCAAAAGTTATAATTTTAGACATGTTTATATATCCTCCAATTTCGCAATTTCAAATAAAAATTATATAACAGCAAGTATATCGCTTTCGCGCATAATCAAATAATCTTCACCATTTACAGTAACTTCTGTACCAGAATATTTTCCATATAAAACTTTGTCGCCGACTTTAACTTCCATAGCAACTTTGGTGCCGCTTTCAGAAATTTTTCCAGGACCGGCAGCAACGATAACACCTTCTTGAGGTTTCTCTTTTGCTGTATCAGGAATAATGATACTTCCTTGTTTTACTTCTTCTTGTTCAGCAGGCTTGACGACAACGCGGTCTGCTAAAGGTTTAATGTTCATTTAAAGCCTCCATATTTTTAACTTAATTGTTTGTTATTTCAGTTCTATGTTAGCACTCTATTCATTAGAGTGCTAACGACGATTAATATACAAAAATTTCCTTTAAAGTCAAGAAAAATTTATCATGTAAACAGTATGTTCAATATAAAAATTTCTTTTTTTCTCTTGACATCTCTTATGTTTATGAATATATTAATAAAGTACTAAAAAAAAATAGCTTGTGGAAAAAATAAAGGAGAAGAAATAGGAATTTAATTGTTCTCGGTTTTGTTACAAATTCATCAAGTTTGAGACGATAATTCATCTGACGCTAACACCCAATGAGAAGGGGTTCAGGTTATGAAAGAGTTTGTAGGAATTTGTCGTAAAACATCTGGTAGATAATCCGGATAAAGTAAGAGTAACAGAAGTTTTTGGGGGAAACTACAGTCGTTTATGAATTAAAAGTTGACCAGCCCCGATATGGGTAAAGTAATTGGAAAAAACGGCAGAACAGCTCATTCCATTAGAGTCTTGCTGAGTGCTGTGGCACGTAAAGCGGGCAAACATGCAACTCTTGAAATATTAGAATAATAAAAATACAAGAGCTGCCAAAGCAGCGGGGGACGAACAATTAACTGACCTTTATTTAATCCATCGCAGTAAGTGGTGGATTTTTTTTATTTGTGATATTTTTCTCCTTTTAAAATTGTCATCGAACGGTATATTTGTTCTAATAAAAGAACAAGGGCCTGTTCGTGCACAAAAGTCATTTTGGATAATGATAATACATAACTGGATTTTTCTATAATATTTTTTCCCAGTCCCAGCGGCCCCCCAATTATAAATGTGGGATTTTTGACTCGGTCAAGCATTAGTTTTGAAAAAAAGGAAGCAAAATTATCAGAACTCATTTGTTTTCCACGTTGATCAAGAGCGATAATATAATCTGACGATGAACTTTGTTCTAATAACCTTTTTTCCTCTTTTTCAATTATTTCTTTATCGGATAGTGTTGAAATTTTTACAGGTTTAACAAAGTTTAATTGAAAATTAGTATATTTCTGAATTCGATTTTGATATAGTTTACATAAACTATCGAAATCCTTGTTCTGAATTTTGCCGACTGCTATAATGTTAATTTTCATGATACTCTGTTGTTAATCTATTTTTTGTTGTTAATTAATTTAAAAATTGCCGGTAAAATTATTACTGTAGTTAAAAAACAGGCTGCTACGCCCACAAAAAGAGCGCTGCCGAGCTGACCAAAACCTCTCCAAACAGAAAAGATCAAAGATCCAAAACCCAACATGGTTGTTAAGGATGTTAATAATATCGCCTTTCCTGTACTGGAAAAAACGAGTTTGATATTCATTTTTCCTTCACTTATCCAGCGATGAATAATATGGACCCCGTCATCAATACCAATTCCGATAATTAAAGGTATTCCCATCACATTCATCACCGTCAATTGCTGTCCGGTTAAATGCATGAGTCCCACCATCCATATAGCACCAAATCCTAATGGAATGAGGGCGATTAATGCATAAAACGGACTCTTAAAATCATACCATAAAAGTAAAAACATGATAACTATAGTTAAAAGGGCTGCATAGCGGCCATCTTTACCGATAATCTCCATTAACGCTCTGAATACCGGCGGCATCCCGGTGGCGCTGGGAGAAATATAGGCAAGGTCATCTGCAAATCGGTCTAAAAAATTTCGAATCTTGCCACACATTTCCTGATGGGAAAACAGTTACAAGAAATTTGTCCCGTTTTTTATTACAATATCTGTCAAGAATAGATTCCGGTAACGAGTTAATAGTAATCTGCTCCGTATTTGTCATTTGTAAAACAGATGATTTATAATAGGGAGAAAATTGTTTTTGAAAGTCTTGTAAATTTTGTAAGGCGACTTGGGGATTTTTTTCAAGTCGTGCTAATATCTGTGCAATTAAACTGGAATTTTCCTTATCCGGTTCACCGACCAATTCCTTACATTTATTATCAACTTTATCCTGTCCGCCAAGAAATGCCATATCCTGTATTTCAATAACATTCTCTTCAAGACGTGCTATCTGTTTGATCAAATTATCAAAATCATTAGGTAAAATACGGGATTTGATATTACTATTCAACATTTCCTTTCTTATTTTTTCAATTAAATATTTTCTAGCCAGTTGATCTTCATTGGAAGGAAGATAGGCTGAAATATCCTCAACAGACGCAACAGATGATAGCTTTTTATATCCTTTTGCCAGTTTATTTGATTCCTGGCTGGAATTTGCCAACGCAAGTCCATAGTCCATGCTCATGTCAAATTTTTCTAAAATCGTATCCTGTAGGGCAATAGATGTCAAACCTTCCGGTTCAATATTCATATAATTATGATCAAACTTGATTTCCATAGCATAAATGAATAAAAATATGGTTACAATTCCAGCCCCAACAAGTGTAAATATATAGTTCTTTTCAAACTTTTGCGCTATATTACCCAAAAATTGAAAAGATAAATCCTTTGACTGTGGTGTTTTTTGATTATTCTTTACACGCAGCATAAACCTCTGACGAATCGTTAAAAGAGAGGGCAGGAAAAGGAGTGTGGAAACTAAAATAGCAATCAAACCCAAACCGCTGACAATACCCATTTCCTTCATCCCCCGGGAGCCGCTGATAATGAGGGTTAAAAAGGCAGTGGCCGTTGTTAAACCACCGGTTATAATACCTTTGCCGGATTTTAAAAATGTCTGCTCCATAGCTTCTTGTATCGATTTACCTTCTGAGGTTTTTTCAGTAAAACCGGAAATAAGGTGGATGGAAAAATCTATACCAAGTCCGATTAATATAACCGCGAACATGGATGTCATAAAATTCAGTTCGCCGACTGCAACGGCGGCCATACCGGTTGCCCAAATTATGCCGATAACAAGATTCAATCCGGCAAGAAGGGGAGCTGTCAGCATTCGGAATGATATCATGAGCATAATTAAAATTGCTATAAAAGCAACAACGCTGGTAATACCCAGGCTTTGTTCGGAATATACCATTTCATCACGGCCGACAGCGATCATACCTGTCAATCCCACTTTAACATCCGGATAGCTGGATTGTGATTGATCAATGATTTTTTGTACGGCATCTGTACATGTTACCATGTAATCGGCATCCATCATTGTAAAATTGGGAATAACATTTAAAATTAAAGCTGATTTGTCATAGGAGAGAAAGTAGGGTTCACCGATTAAAAATTTATCAACCACCTCATGCACTTTATCATCCGAAATCTTTCCTGTTTTTCCATACTGATCTACAAGTAAAACAAAATCTTTAACAGCATCAAGCGTGGCAATGGCCTGGTCCTCTTTTTCTCGCGTGCTTAGTGATTCGTCTCTTCCGGTGTATTCTTTTTCCAAACTGTTGTTTAAATTTGTGACAAACCCTGTCAGGTTAGGATCGGTGAAAACATGCATCAGATTTTTTAAATCATCTTGTTTTATTAACATAAGGCCATGATTTTTAATAAAATCTGCTTCATTTTTATAATCGATCCTTTTTATTAGTTTTTTGTTAATATTATTTTTTAACGATATATTTTCAGATAAAAGTTTGTTGACTTTTTCTGTATCATTTTTCTTTTTTGCTAAAGCAATTTTATCGATATTTTTTTGAATTTTGCTTTGACTTTTTTCATTTCGTGAGGTATCTTCAAGAGTTTGTATTATCGGCACGATATGTTCCGCATAAGATTTGATCTTATCTTCCTCACCTTGTATAACAACAATAAGGCTGGTGGCACTAACAAACTCATCAATAATGTTATTAAATTCTACCGTACGCGGATCATTTGACGGCAAAAGGTCAGACCATCGCATGGTCATGGACAAACGGGTTGACAAGCCGGCGAATATCATTGTGATGATTAATACGACAAAGATCATCATCCACGGTTTTTTAGCGTGAATATCAGCCAGTTTTTTCAATAATTGTTCTCTCATTTTTCCTTTTCCTTCATCAAATAGTCAGTTTAAAAATTTGAATGAATAATTGAGCTATCGAGGTTGATAATAATAGTGATAAAATTGAATAGGATATCGGTAGTTTAAATTCTTTACGTCCCTTTTTAATAAAATACATATGAATGCTAAAAGCAGCTATTCCTGCTATATTTAAAATTATAGTAATAATGATTCCTAGAAGGGAATTTTGTTCGAGTTCAACAATACCGATAAAAAACAGCACCAAAAATGGAATGTGTATCACCAGAAAAAACGTCAATTCGGTTTCTTCTTTCCATAATTGATTCACTTTTTTAAATAATTTCCACTCTTTCCAATAGGCCGATTCGATTTCGTGTAAAATAATCAGAACGGCGTTAAAAATATATAACCAAAAATTCAGGCTTTTCATGATAATATTACCTGTTAAAAATAATATCGTAATCTTATTAGACCGCCATTTCCCAAATTTTGAGAGTAGCATCGACCTTCTTTTCCAAGATAAAAATTCCCAAAAGCGGTTATTTCAACATCCTCAAAAACATTATAAATCAACGTGGGCACCAGCGCTGTGCTGTTATCGGAAATACTGTACAACGTGGAGCAACCGGCATTTAACAAGTCAGTAACCGGGTATTGCACAAACACCGTCAATTGGTCCTGGCATAAAGATTTAAGCTCCGAGTTCAACATCCACATCCAGGTATTCAGAGTATAGTCTTTATAGTCCTTAGGCGCCAGGGAATTATGATAAAACTCGGTCATGATGTACAGTTGAGATTCAAATGTATAATCACCACCAACAACATACTCTGTAAAATCTTCAAGTTGAGAATTTTTCAGACCCGATTTATAGTCAAGAAAATTTTTAGCACCTTCAAACCAAACGCCCATTCCCAAAAGCTCTCCTGAAAGATCTCCACCCAATACTTTACGGTCATACTCTGATGCCTGAAAGTATGTGTAATCCGTAAAAGTCCAGTATCGTTGAGCTGAGAGAAGGGAAAAATCAAAGTGCTTCACTCTTCCTTTTAGTTTAACAAGCTTTACAGAATTGTTCCACTCATCTTCAGGCGCATAAATGGATACCAGTGTATATGAATTGTTTAATGGAATATCGAACCGAACGGCATTGTGCCCCGGTTGTTCGTATGTTGGATCCAAAACGTCTTTTGAATTAAATAAATCGGTGGGGTTCCAGGTATATCCGGTTCCCATGGATATTTGCTGTTTCCCGATTGTTAAATCAAATCGTGGGAATGTTAATTTGATATAAGCATTATCCAAAAATATCCGGTCCGGTCTTGCATGAAAGGAGGGACCATAGGGAGCAACCAAATCACCGTATGTAAAAACAAAAGCAGATTTCATCGCCGGTGGTATGTCTTTTGTAACATTATCAGGTAAATAATCCAGAATGTTCCATTCTGTTTTTCCGTGATAAGTCATATAAATCAGATTTGCTCCAAACTCGACATTATCGGAAGGTTGCGCACCAAGATCAAGACGAAGTTTGTTTGATGATATTTGATAAAATTTATCGGAAATTTTCATGCCGGTCATTTGCGGTTCAAAGTAGCCGGACCACTCCAGCCCCTGACAAAAAACAATAGACGAATGAATTAAAAGAAAATAAATAATCTTTTTCATTTTCTTAAACCTCTTTCTGTAAACATTTCATCGTCCAATTCAGCGTTATATTTAATATCCTTTAATTCCAAAATGGTGTTTGTCTGGTCGTTTTGATTGGTCATGATTATTTTTTTTGCTGTGGCAATATTATCTATTATCACAATATCTTCCTGAACCAGTGTTTTTTCAACAACCTCGGGACGGTCTTCATTATAATAATTTATAACAAGAGGAAGAAAATTTTCCTTACTAACCCACATTATCATTTTACTATAGGCTGAAGATGCTTCCTGCTTTTTTATGAGCTGAATTTTAAAACAATCAGCACCTTGTTTTTTTTCATCATCCAGACGGGTTGTTGTAAAATCATTAATAAAGGCATTGTTTGAGCCCATATCTTCATAGGAAAAATCACTGCCTTCCATTTTTTGTTTTTTAGCATGGGAGGCCAGCTTTCGCACTCGTTTTGTTCTGGCAAAATAGGCCCATATATCATCGGCATTATTTAACATCAAAGTTTTTTGTCCTTTTACACGATTTGGCAGCGTATAAATAATCAGGTTTTTTTCACCCTTATCTTTGCTGTATGATAAATATTCAAAAGTTCTTTTTTGACCAGAAGATGTTGTTATTTTCATAATCACGGTAGACTGAACAGTCTCCTGATTCATCAAATCATTTACTTTTTTAATAATATCCGGTCCTGATAATTCCTGAGAAAACAGAGGTACCACAGAGATAAGCAGCAAATAAAACAGTTTTTTCATTTTAAACTCCTAACGACTTTTTATTGTCATTGTTCTTTTATTTAAAACGGAATATGTACCAAAAGCAATACAACTCACTCCAAAACTGATCATCAGCAAGATTATGGAATAATTGACCAAAATCGACAATGAAAGGATGCCTCCGATTGCCAGAACGATTGCAAACATTAAAATTTCAGTTTTGGCCCCCATAATAACAAGAATAAAAAACAGTCCTGAAAAAGATGTCATCCATAAACCAGGGATTAATTGATACATTTGCAAGTGTCCAAAGACAATAGTCAGTACAATCGCCTGAACCATTATTATTCCTGCAATTCCCCAAATTTTCATGACAAAGGGATTGAATGGCTCTATCCCGCGTTTTTCTGCTGTTTTCATCCAAATAAGTGTTTCCAGGGCTCCTCCGATAATGAAAATCAATATCCACAATAACAAAAGATGAGATGTTTGTTGGTGGGAGGCCAGCCACATCGTTGCTAAACAACCGATTATGACCAAAATTCCCCATTCAATCCATTGCCAGGGTGAAAAAATAATTTGTTCATAGGCCTTTTCCATCATTGCCCTGATGTGCTTTATTTGTTCTAATGCTTCTTTATTGTTCATGTTATAACTCCAAATTACTTTTTTTCCATACCTGTTACTATCTGTTCCAAAAGAGAAAGATATTTTGTAAAGGCATCGAGCCCCTGTTCTGTTACTTTATAAGTTGTTCGCGGCTTATTATCGACAAACTCTTTTTTGGAAGCAATAAATCCGTTACTTTCAAGTACTTTTAAATGCACGCTCAGGTTACCACGTGTAAGTTCTAGTTTTTTAACAAAATCTGAAAATGTAATTTCTTCTGAAGCGGCAATTAGCATAGACATAATTCCCAGTCGGGCACGCTCATGGAAAATTTTATTCAGTTTTTTGGTAAGATCGATGACCATAAAATTCCTGTTACTTTTAAGAAAACATGTTTGTTTTCCAAACATGTTTGCAATATAATAATATCATTGTGAAAATGCAATATTTTTTTAACGAGAGAGCTTGAATATCTGATTAAATTTTCGTATTATTTTACAAATAATTAATCAAAACATGAGGAAAACGATATGAGATTTTTGAGTGTTTTTTTAACAATTTTGGGTTTTATCATGGGCTGTAATATGCAAAAAAATCCCTTATTAGAACCGTTTAACACACCATTTGCAACACCACCTTTTAACTTGATCCAAAAAACACATTTTAAACCTGCGTTTATGGAAGGGATCAAACAACAAAAAACTGAAATAGAGACTATCGTCAACAATCCGCAGGAACCGACATTTAAAAATACTGTTGAGGCCTTGGAAAACTGCGGTCAATTGTTAAAAATAGTTTCGTCAATTTTTGGCACTTTAAATTCTTCCTTAACTGATGATGAAATGCAGTCTATTGCCAAAGATATTTCTCCCATTATAACCCAGAATAGCGACGATATCTGGTTAAATAAAAAATTATTTCTTCGTGTAAAAAAAGTATACGATAATCAGGATAATTTTCAACTCAATTCCGAACAACAAAAGTTATTGGATGAATATTACAAAACTTTTGTTAGGGGAGGGGCGAATCTGGATGAACAGGAAAAATCTCGTTTAAGAGAAATTAACAAGGAACTTTCTTTGCTTTCCCTTAAATTCAGTGAAAATGTATTAAAAGAAACCAATAAATTCGAGCTTGTCCTCGATAACGAAAATGATTTGGCCGGATTGCCGAAAGATGTGGTCACGGCTGCTGCCGAAACTGCAAAGGAGAATGGTTATGAAGGGAAATGGGTTTTTACCATTCACAAACCCAGTTTAATTCCTTTTTTACAATTTTCCGATAAACGTGAATTTCGCGAAATCCTTTTCAAGGCATATATTTCCAAAGGCAACCATGAGGACGAACTGGATAATAAAGAAATTTTATCCAAAATGGCTGCTTTACGTGCTGAAAGGGCTAAACTTTTGGGATATAAAACACATGCCCATTTTATTTTAGAAAAAAATATGGCCAAAGTACCGGAAAACGTTTACTCTTTGTTGGATCAATTATGGAAACCCGCGCTCAAGCGGGCCAAGGCTGAGGCTAAGGAATTACAGCGTTTAATTCACAAAGATGGTCATGATTTTCAGTTACAACCCTGGGATTGGTGGTATTATGCTGAAAAGTTGAAAAAAGAAAAATTTGATCTCGATGATGAATCTTTACGCCCTTACTTTGAACTTGACAAGGTGATTGATGGGGCCTTTATGGTTGCAAATAAATTGTATGGTTTATCCTTTGAGGAACGTACGGACATACCTGTTTATCATAATGATGTTAGAGTTTATGAGGTTAAAAATAGTGATGGTTCACATGTTGGTATTTTGTATACGGATTATTTCCCGCGCGCCAGCAAACGGGGCGGTGCATGGATGAATGCTCTTCGTAAACAGGAAATAATAAACAATGAAAATATCAGACCCATTGTAACCAATAACGGTAATTTTACCAAACCCACTTCCGAAAAGCCTTCACTGCTGAGTTTAGACGAAGTGACAACATTATTTCACGAATTTGGTCATGCATTGCACGGACTGTTATCAAATTGTACCTATTACAGCTTGTCCGGAACAGATGTTCCGCGCGATTTTGTGGAACTGCCATCACAAATTATGGAAAACTGGGCTACCCATCCGCAGGTTTTAAAATTGTATGCCAAACATTATAAAACCGGTGAGGTTATTCCCCAGGACCTTGTCGATAAAATTGAAAAATCAGGTCATTTTAATCAGGGATTTGCAACAGTTGAATATTTGGCAGCTTCTTATTTGGATATGGATTGGCATGTACTTGAAGAACCGACAATTATGGACGCTAAAGAATTTGAAGATGCTTCAATGAAAAAAATTGGACTCATTCCTGAAATTGTTGTTCGTTATAAAAGTCCATATTTTCAGCATATTTTTGCCGGCGGTTATTCATCGGGTTATTACAGCTATATTTGGGCAGAAGTTCTTGATGCTGATGCTTTTCAGGCATTTAAAGAAACCGATATTTTTGATGCTGAAACAGCCAAATCTTTTCGCGAAAATATACTGGAAAAAGGCGGAACTCAAGACCCAATGGTTTTATACAGGAAATTTCGGGGTAAAGAACCCAGGATTAATGCGTTGTTAAAACGCAGAGGATTGTTATAAAAAAAAAGCCCTGATTTTCATCAGGGCTTTTTTTTATCTAGTAATTTGTTATTTCAAGATTTTTAAAGTCAAGTACCATCTTTTGGTCTTTATAAGTCAATGTAAGATTTTGACTGCCAACCTCAGCGTTTAAAAACGGTCCTTCAAAAAGCGGTGTTTTGGTTAAATCCACATTTTTACCGTTTAAAACACGGCCATCCGGAAAAGAAAATTTCATTTTATCGTTATTTAAGGTTGTATAGGATACCTGTACATTGTTTTCTTTAAGAACAGCTTGAGGGATGTTTGTAGCAAGTTTTTTCTTGAAATCTTTAAATGAACCCATTTCGTCTTTTGATCGCACTTCAACAACATAACCATTTTGTAAAGCGTGGCTTCGGAAACGATAGTTTCGAAGCGTCATAGTACCATCGTTCTTTTTTGCGCTTGTCAAACTGTTAAAGGCTTGTTTTTTTACTTCAAATTCCTCGGTCCACTCTCCGGGCTGTAGTGGATACCATCCGATATAGACATCACCGGCTTTACAAATAATCCAGCCGGAATCATCAATAATTCGTTCTTCCAGGTTTGCCGGGAAAAATCCGTCAATGTGGTTTGCTGTTGCACCAACAGGAATGTCATACAAGGCTAAAAGCGTATTTTTATGTTGAAAGGTGCGTTCGCAGGGAGAACCGCCTGTCCATTTATCAGGATTGTTATAGGTAGTTTTCGATGCCGTAATACCGGCCATGGATGTTTTGACCGGTTCCGGGAAAAACATACCGATTTCCTGCAAAGACCAACTGGGATGTAAACCAAAGATCATTGAATAGGGTTTACCATGGGTAAATCTAACATTCCAGGTGAGCTGTTGAATAGGTTGTAAAATACCGCCCATAAGCGATCCAATACCATAATCTTTGGTTAAATAACTATATTTATAAACAGCCGGGTTCCGTTCCGTTCCGTAGCGGATTACATTTCGGACTCTTTTACGTTCTTTATGAACATAAGGTTCTGATCTATCTCTTGCAATGTAGTAAATAATTTCCGGTAATTTATAACTCGTCATTGCCGGATAGAGGACCCATCCGTGTTTTATCTGTTCACCAACACCAAAATAAAGATTGGCAAACATAGCGCCTGCTGATTTTGTAAAATTCATTAAAGCACGTTCGTAAATACGACTGTGGCCGCCGACATATTGTTGGGAAAAATGTTCAACGGCAAAATCTGCCAGAATATAATCCGTCATCATTTCACCCAGTTTTTTAACTTCCGGGTCCTGGGCAAATTCATAAAGCATTGTTGTTGGAATGATATATTCCAGAATATAATCAGGGGAGTCAAATTCGCCCTGACCGATGGTTGTGGTAATTCGGGCCCATTCAAACAGATATTCTTTGGCTTCATCAAAATTTTCTTTAGAACTTTTGCCGTCGAACCATTCTGAGCCGGGTAGATCGGGCCACTGTTCCGACATAATCAACATACATGTATACCACATTGCCCAATGGTTTTCTGTGTCACCTCGGGCCGGTGCGTATGTTTTCCATGCGTGTCGAACAGCTTTTTCAACCTCATTGGACATTTTGCCTTTACCATGCATGTAACAGTTTACTACAGGAAACATCCAAAACATGGCTCCTTTTGGCGCTTTTAACAGGTTGATAAATGCCTGGTCAGCCCATTCAACATCTTTGTTTGAATAATAGTGTGCGGCAATACCGCTATAATTGTCCCTGGTTAGCGTATCAAATTGAGCAACCATCCAGGCACGACGTTGTTCAAATTTTTCCAAATATTCATCTCTGGAATAGTCAATTTTTTCCGATTTTTGAGAACAACCGAAAAAATTTATAAAAAGAAGAATACAAGGAAGAAATAAAATATATTTTTTTAACATGGTGTTCTCCTAATAGCTTTCAATTTTAATGGTTGTTACAAATCCATTTGCAAGAGCTGCAGGTTTCCAGTTTTGACCGCCGTCATTCGAACGAAATAAACCTTCTCCCATGGTTCCGGCAAAAACAGTATTTGGATTTTGAGGATCAACAGCAAGGGCCTGAATGTCCAGTCTTGTTAACCCGTTAAAATATTGTTTCCATTTTTTTCCGCCGTCAATGGATTTATAAACTCCTGTTTGAAAACCACCGGCATAAATGATATCAGGATCAGTGGGATCAAATGTGATAGTGTAAAATGTCTGGGTTAATATTCCGGTGTCCCGTTTTTCCCATGTTTTACCACCATCAAAGCTAAAATACAGCCCATTGTTTTCTGTGCCGGCAATCAGAATTTCCGACTTTACCGGATGTTGGATGATTGTTCTGATGCTTGGTACACGCAGTCCCATTTTTTGCCAGGACTCTCCGGCATCTGTACTTTTGTATAATACATCTTCTGTCGAACAATACAAAATATCAGAATTTGAATGATCGATGATAAAATTGGAAACAAATTGAGCATTTATGGTTTCCAGTCCTTTGATCTTTTTAATCCAGGTTTTTCCGCTGTCAATGGATTTATAAAATCCATAAGGAGAACTGCAATAAACTATTTCCGGATTTTTCGGATCATATTCTACACAGTTGGCTTCTGTAATTCGCCAGTCAGTGGTTACTTGCCACGTTTTGCCAAAATCATAAGATTGATGAATACCTGTATGTGTGGCTAAAGCTCTGAATTTTCCACCGGATTTTTCATGGAATGCAACGCAAAATATACGATTGTTAGGACGACCCTGAAATTTCCATGCAGATGAGTCGGAATTAACAGGTTTATAAAAAAGCGCAGAAAGCGGTATAGACATACCGGTATGGTAATGTCCCGTTGAGAGAGTTGTAACATATAACATTGATTCCTGTGCTTTAACCCTGCTAACCGGTAAGAGTAACAAAAAGAAAAAAGGTGTTAAAAGGGCAATTTTTTCTTTCATAGGAAATCCCTTCCTGATTTGGTAATGATACATGTATTACTGTAAATAATTTGTTTTTCTGGCTGGTAAAGTTACAAAAATCATTTTTTAAAAACAAGTACGGGATGTTTTCATTCATCAAATAAATCATTTTTAATAAATGGATTGTTTAATGAATTAAAATATTCTTGACATTTAAATCAAACATTCCTAAAATCAATGGATTTTTTTGTGTCTTGTATTTGTATATAAAATAAGAGGGGTATAGAATTTTCTTGTTAACAAATTCCATCAGTTTACCTTAATAATCAAGTTAGACATTTTATTTTTTAAACCCTATAGACCGATTCAATTAAATAATTATATATTTTATTCATTTTATATTATATCACAATTATAAATAATTGTATATGTTCTCTTTTGAAAAAATAAAAAATGATGACGTAAAAGAGTTTGAATCTTTGTTCCGATTTTTTTATAGAGATTTGGTTGATTTTTCTCTTTATTATGTGGCTGACCGGCAAATTGCCGAGAGTATCGTTCAGGATGTCTTTGTGAACATTTGGAAAGGCCGAAACAAAATAACGTTGAAAAGTTCAATTAAAGTTTATTTATACTCTGCTACGAAAAAAGAATGTCTCAGATATTTAAGAGATATCAAAATTCATAGCAAATATGTTTTTAATTTATCAATAGAACACGAAACAGCAACCTCATTCGATGACCCTGTTTGTTCAGAGGAAATCAGAAAAGCTTGCAATTCGGCAATAAAAGAATTACCTGATAAAGGAAAATTAATTTTTTGCATGAACAGATTTGATGAATTGACATATAATGAAATTTCCAATATACTGGGCATTTCAATAAAAACTGTTGAAACTCACATGTCACGTGCACTCAAATACCTTCGAAAACAATTATCTCACCTTTTGTTTTTTTAAAATTATTTTCATTTTCATGTAGGGGTAAAATGATTCTTGTGTATCATTAATTATATAAGGTCATTTACATAGCTGGTTACTTTTAATCGAGAAAATTACTTATAAGTTATATTGGAGTATCTGTATGCCTAAGATTAGTAAAAAATTAATTGCACGATATTTATCGAATGAATGTACAAATTCCGAAAAATTAAAAATTCAGAATGTGTTTAAAAAACATCCTGAATTTGAAGCTGAAATCGAGAAATTAAAAAGCGTATGGAATTTACAAAGAAAACAGGATAAATATTTAGACATTGATGTTGCTTGGCAAAATGTGAGATCACGCACTGAACGTTCATTTAATACGGCACCTAAAAAATCGTTCCGTGAAAGAATTCAAGAAATTGTATGGCAATTGGTACCATCTGTCCCGACCACCAGAAAGGTATTTGCCTATTCTTTAGTTCTGTTCATGTTTTTATCAGTTACCTATTATTATTATAACAAATCAAACCAAATTTCCCAGTCTTCGGATATTTACGCTTTTCAAACAATTAAAGTAAAAAATGGCCGGCGCTATAACGTAACATTACCGGATGGATCTAAAATCACCTTGGATGCAGGAAGTGAACTGAGATATCCCAATGAATTTACAGACAAAAGACAAGTTTTTCTGTCGGGTGAAGCTTATTTTGAAGTTGCTCACGATCCTTCCCGTCCATTTTGTGTAAATGCAAATAATGCACTTGTACGTGTTCTGGGTACAAAATTCAATGTCAGGGCATGGAATGAAAATCCGTCCGTTAAAGTCACGGTAAATTGTGGAAAAGTTGCCTTGTCTCCATTAACAGGCACAAAAGGAGACTCTATTATCCTAACCAAGAATGAAATGGGAATTTTAGAAGCAAATAATCTGCTGAAAAAAACATCTAATATCAGTGCAAAAGATTATTTAGCATGGATGGATAATGAAATCAAATTTGATAATGCCAGTGTGGAAGAAGTTTTGGCTCAGTTACACCGTTGGTATGATTATGAGTTTATTGTTAAAGATTCTTCTGTTTTAAAAGATCGTGTAACCGTACAAATTTTAAATACAAATGTTAATGATGTTTTACAAATTATTTCCGTCTTGACAAATACAAAAATAATTAGGGAAAGTAAAAAAATTCAACTCGTTCCTAAAAATTAATTTAAATAGGATGGTACTATGCAAAAGTTAATTCACGTCATTTTAGCATTTTGTTTAACTTCTTTTGCCTTTAGCCAGGATAAATTGGCTATGGTTGAACTAAAAGATCTTTACGGAAAAAAGATACCAACGGCTTTGATCCAAACTGTAACTGTTGATTTTAAAAATATTACCTTGGAAAAGGCCCTTTCAACATTAGCCGCTCAAAATAATCTTAGACTTAATTATAATCGTGAAAAACTTCCATTAAATGAAACCGTCACACTCCAACTTTCAAATGTCTACCTGATAGAAGCATTAATGTCAATATTAGAAACTACCGGGACGAAATTATATTTTTCACCAGAGGGACAACTTGTATTAGAAGGAGGTGGCTCGTCAAAACCATCCGATAATAAATCAAATAGCAGAATTTCCGGAAAAATTACCGGTTTAATTCTGGATGCTGCAACCGGTGAACCTCTGCCGGGCGCTAACGTCCTTATTAAAGGGACGAGTATTGGTGCTGCATCAAATATGGACGGAAAATTTACAATTCCAAAAATAAATCCCGGTAATTATATAATTGTTGTAAGATATATCGGATATAAAGATGTAGACATACCTGTAAATTTGAAACCCGGCGAAACGATAACTAAAAATATAGAATTGGAATATGCCGCCATTAAAGGGGAAATGGTTGAAATAACGGCGCAGGCAGAAGGACAAATCGAAGCGATTAACCAGCAATTAGCTGCAAGGACAATAAAAAACGTAGTTGCCGCTGATAAAATTCAGGAAATTCCTGATGTTAATGCAGCAGAATCGGTGGCCCGTTTACCCGGAATTTCAATTATTCGTAGTGGTGGTGAAGGAACAAAGGTATCGATTCGTGGAATGGAGCCAAAATACAATGTGATGATGGTAAATGGTGTGCGTATGCAGTCTACCAGCGGAAGTGATAGAAGTGTTGATTTAAATATGATATCATCAAACCTTCTTACCGGTATCGAAGTGACCAAAGCAGCAACTGCCGATATGGATGCGGACGCTGTTGGAGGGACGGTTAATCTAAGAATTGGCAAAGCAAAACCTGGATTTCATAGTAATTTCACAATGCAGGGCGGGTATGGCTCGGTTGCAGATACTTATGGAAATTATAAAATGACGGCCAATCTAAGTAATCGCTTTTTCAACGATAAATTGGGAATTCAAATAGCTGCCTCTGCAGATGAATACGACAGAAGTGCTGATGCTTTGAGTGCTTCCTATGAAATTAATGAAGAAGAAACAAAAATACAGGGATTATCGATAATTGATCTAAGTAGTGTTACCATTACTGACACAAAAACAACCCGATGGAGAAAAGGGGGAGGTATAATTCTCGATTATCATCTTCCCAATGGAAATTTAGTATTAAATAACTTTTATAGTAAACTTTCTGGTGAATCTATTAGTATGACAAATTCTCTTGCATTACAAGGAAGTCAGTTTACCTCTTATACAACAGCTTCAGATGCTTCTGACGGAGGCGGGACTAAAGTGTACAGCAACGCTTTACAGGGCGAATTTGATTTGTTGGGAATGAAAATGGATTTTTCCATATCCAATTCGGTTTCCGATATGTATAATCCCGGGTCCCTTCAAATGAAGGTCATAGCTGAACAAGACCAGGCTGGTTTTGAAACATCCTTAATAGAAAAAGCGGTAGAAGCAACTCCAAGCGAATTTTTAAACAGTATCACAATGTATGACGGGAAGCTGCGTACCAAAGATTTACAATCTTCAGCGTCGGATATAATCAACATCGAACGAAATGCTGTTATTAATTTTAATATACCTTACCGGTTTTCAAACTTTATAACAGGAGATTTAAAATTTGGCGGAAAATACCGTTACCAGAAAAGGGAGAATGATGTAACAGTTAACTATATCCATCCTGATAGACATAAGCCGAGTCAGGTTTTTACACAAATGATGATGGACTCTTTATGGACGGAGTTGGGATTGATGCTTGATGATACCGGGAATGGTATCCGTGCTTCTCTATTTGAAGACCCTTACTATGACGTTGGTAATTTTCTGTCCGGCAAAGAAGGTGTTGACAAGTTCTTTTACACCGGTTCCATTGAACAAATGGAACACTATGAAGCTCTTGCAATTCAATACAATCATTTTTTTCTAAGACCACAAGAATCCAATCAAAATGACTACAAGTATAGAGCACATCTTTCTGCGTTTTATTTCATGACGGAAATGAATCTTGGAAAGCACATTATGTTTATGCCCGGTGTTCGATATGAAAATTTTGAAACAAATTACTGGGCTTGGGAAACAACCTACTATGGACCGGAATGGTATGATTACAACAATGAAGAGGTAACCTCAAACAGGCAGAAAGAGCATTGGTTCCCGCAGATGCATTTACGTTTAAAACCTGTCGATTGGTTCGATATCCGTCTGGCCAGTACTCGCACAATTATTTATCCCGATTACAATGCTTTTTCACCCTATTATTATTATGATCAAGGTTCTCCAAGTATAGATTTCGGAAATATCGAACTTAAGCCGGCACTGGTTCAAAATTATGACATATATACATCACTTTATGATAATCATATTGGCCTGTTTACATGTGGTTATTTTTATAAAGAGATAGATGATCTTATTGCTAGCTTTTCTTTTAAAACCAAAGATCTGGCAAAAATGTATTATAGGATTGATGAAATACATCCGACTAAAAACACCTCTGTTCATACCTGGATTAATCTTGACGCTACAACATTTGTTCGTGGTATTGAGTTGGATTGGCAGACCAATTTCTGGTATCTTCCATCTATTCTTCGAGGATTGGTATTTAGTATCAATTATACACATCAGAAATCAGAAACCCAATTTCCCTATCAGACTATGAAGAAAGAAGGAACAGGAATTTGGGCCAAATCAGTCTTTGTCGATTCGTCGAGAACAGTTCGCATGCCGTACCAGGCTAATGATATACTTAATACCACATTAGGATACGACTACCGCGGATTCTCAGCTCGATTGTCCTTTCTTTTTCAGGGTAATATGTTGGGTTCTCCCAATATTCGTGAAGAACTGGAATCATATACTGATGATTTTTTCAAATGGGATTTGAATGTAGTTCAAAAATTACCGTGGAATGGATTGAGTCTTTATTGTAACGTAATGAACATCAACAATGAACCGGACCGTAGATATGTCAGTAAACTGGAATTGTTATCTTATGCTGGCTATTTTGGTAGAACGGCAGATATTGGTATTCGTTACAGGTTTTAAATCAACAAAACTATTTATTGGCAGTACCAAAAAATACTTTAGTTAAATGAGAGTAATCAGTTCTTTTCTAGGAAAATCATTATAAAATGAATGAAACTGATAATGCAAATTTTAAGGAGGTGATGACAGAGAATTAAATAATGTTATTTTTAATAAATCCAATTAGTGAGGGATAATTTGAAGAGGAGAAAAATATCGTTCAAGTGTTTTTAATCTGTATTTATGGTAGAGTTGTAAACTAATAGATGGTTTCTATAAAATAGAAAAAGGAGAGCTATTGTGAAAAAATTAACTTTACTAATCATTTTATGCTTAACGATCTCAGCACCAATACTTGCTCAGGATGAAATGGTTTTGGATCCGAATGAATTTGTCAACGCTCAAATTCTGGCTGACACGCTTGCGGATGGGTCTCGTGCTCACACTGTTTATAAAATGGAACGATCAACGTTTTATGCCTTAGATGGTCGAATGGACATTACATTCAGATGCGAAATTGTCGGTCCGGATAACGGTCCAATGGTTCAGGACCATGCTGAAGGTCATCCGCCTGTTTTGGTTAATACGCCTGATCCAAACAGTGGTGGTGGACGACAACTTTTTCAGCTTCTTGAAGGTGGAGAACTTGTTTTAAAGAATTTTATAATCAGTGGCATGGTTAGTACAGGAAATTACGCAAGTGACATGATGAGGAGCAACGGAGGTGTGTTATTTGAAGCCCAGAATATGGTCTTCTGTGACTGGAACGAAAGAGTTTTCAGAAATTATGCCGAGGGTCTTGATGTATCCGCTAAAGATTGTGTTTTTATGAATGGTGGAAGTGGAGACTTTAGTGTATTTGACGGTATGTCAATTCGCTTTAATGTAGGAGGAGACAGTTACACTTTAGAGAATAATACACTTGTTAATACCGGAAGATGTATATGTAACGCCGGACCATTTTTGAAAATGACAACGCGTATACTTCATAATTCCTTTATCAATAATGTAAAAACTGCCCATGAAATGCGGCATTATGATTTCATCAGCGCTAACAATTACTGGTACAATTGGGAATTTGTTGGTTATGGTCCGAACCAGATAAGAAACAACGACATTTATCAAATGAATTTTACAACTTATAATGATTATCTGCCGGTAAGTGACAAACTTGATTCGATATCCTGTTATTTTGGGCAAAACGGATTTTTTATTCAGGATGAAATCAATGCATGGTTCGCAAACAGAACTGCTACTGCCCCGGATGACAGTATCCATCAATCCGGTTATTGGGAAATTGCTGATGTCGATTCCTTCGTATTGAATGATGACGATTATAAAATCGGTACCAATTATAAAGACTTTGATCCTGAATTTACAATACCTGCAACATCCACCGATTCTCTTCTTGCTTTCATTGAAGGTTATTGGACAGATCCATACCCAGCTAGAGCAGCGAATTATGATCCTCTTCCACGTACGGTTGAGTTTCCAGATGGTGGTGCACCTGTATGTAACTGGCCGTTACCATTTGATCTAACCTATGCCAATGAAACATGGAAAACCGGTGGGTCCGACGGTTTACCGCTGGGTGATTTGAACTGGTGGCCTCAGGCAAAGGAAACTTATCTTGCAAACAGAGATCAGATTATTGCGGCACTCAAAGATTCAATGTTAAATGCAAAAGCTATTTACCAACCGCCGGCACGAACTCCTTTTATCACACCGACAACTGCCGTTGGTGATGGTAAATATTTGACTCCGGTAAGTTATAAATTATCTCAGAACTATCCGAACCCGTTTAACCCAACAACTACAATTGAATATGTTGTTCCAAGAGCTGGTGTTGTTAAAATTGCCATCTTTAATACATTAGGTCAAAGAGTAAAAACATTGGTAGATGGTTATAAAACTGTTGGTAATTATAAAATTACTGTGGATGGAGCCAATCTTGCTTCAGGAATCTATTTTTACTCTATTCAGGCCGGCGATTATAAACAGACAAGAAAAATGATTTTAATGAAATAATGGATTCATTAAAATATAAGTTTGTAATTTTTGAAAAGTGGAGAAATACATCTCCACTTTTTTAATTTTATTTGAAATAATTATCATTCTTAACAACACTCCGGATGACAAAATTTGCTGTTTTTTGTTCTTTGACATTTTGTGATATATGGGCGGGAATACATTTATACATTACAATAGCTTAAAAATTTGATTGATGTAATTGCAAAACAATCCTTTTTATAGACGCTCAATCCAGATTTTTAGACGATTAGAAGAGTACAACTGATTTTGTTTTTTTATATTACATTGTTGTTTTTTTAATTGTTATCACAAACTAAATTTAAAATGTGGCTTCCTTATCCTCCTTTCCGCAGGGTTTTGGTTATGGAAAAGGCATCAGATTCCCTGCGGAAGAATTTTTATATAATATAATTATCTACAGTTAAATGAGGAAATAATGGTACGGAAAAAAAGATATGTTCAAGTCGGGCTTGGGTCCCGCGGAGAGATGTATAGTGAAGCAATTTTGGAAACATATAGAGAAAGCAGTGAACTGGTGGGATTTTGTGATAACAATGCCGGACGCTTAAAGGACCGGATTGACTGGGCACATGGCTATGGCGTAGAGGTTCCCGGATATGGGGCGGAAGAGTTTGATAAAATGTTAACAGAGACTAAACCGGATTGTGTAATCGTCACGACCCGTGACTGTGCTCATGATGAATATATAATTAAGGCAATGAAAGCCGGTTGTGATGTGATAACCGAAAAGCCGATGACCATCGATGAAAAAAAGTGTCAGGCTATTCTGGATACGCAAAAAGAAACCGGCCGGCATTGTAAGGTAACGTTTAATTATCGCTATGCACCGCCCAGAGCCCAGGTTAAAGACTTGTTGATGAGCGGTGTAATCGGAAATATATTATCTGTTGATTTTCACTGGATGCTGGACACGGAACACGGCGCTGACTATTTTCGCCGCTGGCATCGAAAGAAAGAGAATTCAGGCGGACTGATGGTTCACAAGTCAACCCATCATTTTGATTTGGTGAACTGGTGGTTGTCCACGGTTCCCAAATCAGTTTTTGCACGCGGTCAGAGAGTGTTTTACACGCCCAAAACAGCAGACCGATATGGATTGTTGAAACGGGATACAAGGTGTTATACCTGTCCTGAGAAGAAGCGATGTAACTTTTGTCTGGACATTGAATCCATAAAAAACCTGAACCGTTTATATTTGAAAAATGAAAAGTATGATGGTTATCTCCGGGACAAATGTGTATTCAGTCCGGATATGGATATAGAAGACACCATGTCAGTGATAATCGATTATCAGAGCGGTGCACAATTGACCTATTCGCTAAATGCTTTTATGCCCTGGGAAGGGTATGTTGTTACCTTTAACGGTACCAAAGGCCGCATTGAACATAAATGTGAAGAGCAGGTATATATTAGTGGTGACGGGACCATACCCGGATCATTGAACAAAGAAGGGACCTGGACACGGGTATTTCCCCATTTTGCCCCGGCTTATGAGGTGGATATATGGGGAGGAGAAGGTGGTCATGGCGGCGCTGATCCTGTAATGTTGAAGGATATTTTTCAGCCGAACACTGAACCGGATAAATATTTACAGGCGGCAGATCATCGTGGCGGCGCTTATTCCATATTATGTGGTGTTGCGGCCAATCATTCAATAGCCACAGGGATGCCGGTACGAATTTCCGATTTGGTCACAAATCTGGAGGCGCCGGATTACCCGCCTATGCCGCAACCGGATCATGAATTACCCATGCCTATGTCTAAAGCACAACCCTGGCTTCATATTTGAAATCATAAATTTATTCCAACTAATGTAGGAGTGATTAGCCTATGCTATCTCCAAAAAACTATTTACTTGTATTGTTCTTTACTCTTATAATTTTTAACTGCAACTCTGGCACTAAATATCAAAACCTTGTTGATCCGTTTATTGGTACCGAAGGAGATCACGGGCATTTTACTCCGGCTGCTTCATTACCCTTTGGTATGCTTCAACTTGGCCCGGATACCTATCCCAGTAGTTTAACAGGTGACGGTGATTTTGCTCATTCAGGATATAACTATTCTGATAACAAAATAAGGGGATTCAGTCATATCCGGAAATCCACATCAGGTGGTGTTCGAATTTGTGATCGCAGTTGGCTTTTATCTGTGTTGCCTGTAATCGGCACTGTGCCGCTTTCCAATGATAGTCTTTTTACAGGTATTGATAAAAAAAGTGAATTTGCTTCTCCGGGACAGTATCAGGTTTATTTGAATGATTACAATATTCAGGCAGACTTGACGGTTAGTCCTCATGCCGGCTTCCATCGTTATTGTTTTCCCGAGTCGAATAATTCTCATATTGTTTTTAATTTGGCAAATTCAAAGGCAAATAAGCCTTTTTTAAATATATTGAGCTCGAAAGAGTTAACCGGTTCCATTAAAACTTCGGGACATCTTTATTTTTATGCAAAATTCAGTAAACCTTTTACCTCATTTTCGATATATGATGATAAAATAAAGGTCGACGGAAATAAAGTTAATGGAAAGAAAATTTTAGCTGTTTTTGATTTTCAAACAAAAAAAGATGAGATTGTTTATATTAAAGTCGGATTATCTGCAACATGTATTGAACAGGCCCGCTTAAACCTGGAAAAAGAAATCCCTGAATGGGATTTTGATGGAACGGTTAAACAGGCTGAAAAACAATGGGATGAAATTTTTAAAAAAATTAAAGTTGAAGGAGCTCCGGAATTACAAAAAATATTTTACACAGCATTATTTCACACCTATACACACCCCAATAATGTTACGGATGTTAACGGTATTTATCCCGGATATGATAAAAAGAATCACGTTGCCGATGGTTATATACACTATGAAAATTATGCTTTCTGGGACAGCTATCGGACGAAATATCCCTTGTTAAGCCTGATTGATCCGAAAGCGATGAAAGACATTGTCCATTCAATTATAGATATTTACGAACAAAGTGCTGATTATTGGACGTTTCCAAATATAGACCATAAACCCCATGGAGCTGGATTTGATTGTATGGGACCTGATGGATACGTGCCCTATTTAAATGTCAGAAATGAACACATGTTGACTGTTGTGCTTGATGCTTATACAAAAGGTTTGCTGAATTCGGATCTGGAAAAAGCCTATGACGGTATGCGTAAGGAGATAATGTTACAAATGCCGGAAAAATATGACAAAATCGGCTATATACCGGCACGACCTGACCAAACCTGTGAGTATTGTTATGACAACTGGTGTGTTGCTCAGATGGCAAAAGCATTGGGTAAACAAGATGATTACGATTATTTTATAAAACGTTCCCGGTTTTATCACAATACCTGGGATAAAAATATCGAATTTTTTAGAGCGAAAAGTGAAAAAGGAGAGTGGCTTGATTTTCCCGAGAGTCCTGACATTAACAGGGAAAAATACATGTATGAGGGTACTCCCTGGCAATGGCGCTGGTTTGTTCCTCATGATGGTCCCGGACTTGTAAACCTAATTGGCGGTAAAGAGAAATTCAGCGTTGAACTTGATTATTTCTTTAATAATGATTTATATACTCAGGGTAATCAGCCGGATGTGCAGGCGCCGTTTTTATTCAATTCTGTCGGTACCCCCTGGTTGACGCAAAAATGGGTGAGAAAAATACTTGTTGAACCCATGACACAACGTTATGGTACGCATGGATTTTTTGAAAAGCCGTTTTATGATAGGATTTTTAAGACAACGCCTGACGGTTATTTAGAGGAAATGGACGATGACTATGGATGTATGGCTGCCTGGTTTGTTATGAGCGCCATGGGCTTATATCAGGTTTGTCCGGGAGAACCGATTTATCAGGTAACTGCTCCGATATTTGACCGAGTAACTTTAAATTTTGATGAAAATTATTATACCGGTAAAGAATTTACTATTATCGCCAATAATCTGACTCCTGAGAATATTTACATTCAGTCTGCGACATTAAATAATAAACCATTTAACCGCACATTTCTAAAACATGATGAAATTGTATGCGGCGGCAAACTGGTGTTTAATATGGGACCCGAACCAAATAAAAACTGGGGAGTGTCGGAATAATTTTAATAATGTTCCAATGGAAAATAACTATATTAAACCGGTAATAGTTTTGCTGAGCACCATTTGAAAAAAAATGTAATGGATTTTTGTAAAGGGCTGTAATGATATTTCTAAAAAAGGTTCAACGTTTTTGTCTGGTTCTGGTTTTGTTTTCAGGCATTTTCCCGTGTCATGCAATTATACCTAAAGATGGCAATTCAAACTATATACAATCCTTAAACGGCCTGTGGAAATTTAAACTGGTTGAAATGAACGACAGTTTAAATGTTAAATTCAAGGATAACGGTTTTAATGATGATGACTGGGGTAATATTAATGTTCCCGGTAACTGGGAACTGGAGGGTTTTGAAGAACCCCGTTATTATAGTTCTGATAAAAATTTGGTAGGATTATATAAAAACAAGTTCATTCTGTCTTCTGATTGGCATTCCAGGCATATTATTCTCTATTTTGAAGGCGTTGCCTTTGGATGTGAATTATGGATAAACGGCGATAATGTCGGTTCCTGTAAAACGTCGTTTCAAAGAATTGAATTTGATATTACCAAATTTGTTCATTTTGATACGACAAATACAATTGCTGTCCGTATTCCCCGTGATGATTTTCAAACGAAATTTGATTGTAATGATGACTGGGCCTTGTCCGGAATTTTTCGGGATATATTTTTATGTGCTGTTCCTAATGCCCATATAGAAGATATTACCGTACATACTGAATTGAGTAAAGATTATGCACAGGGTTATATTTCAGGAAAAACAATCATAAATAATTTTTATGAAAAGGATAAAAAATTAAAAAAATTGTATCTGGACGTCAGGCTTTTTGATAAAGTCAAATTATTATATAATCAGAATCATCCGGTAAATTGGCAAAATTTAAAATTTTTACCGGATCCTGTTGAATTTTGTATAAATGTAAATAATCCAAATCTTTGGACAGCGGAAACCCCCTGTTTATATGACCTGGATATTGTTTTAAAAGATGAAAATGAGATTTTACAAACAATCCATCGTAAAGTAGGAATCCGCGAGATAAAAATAGACGGGGCTGTTTTTAAAATTAACGGACAACCTGTTAAACTTCGGGGCGTTTGCCGGCACGAAATGTATCCTGATATAGGACGTGCATTGAGAGAAGAACATTTGATAAAAGATATAAAACTTATGAAAGCGGCCAATATCAACTCTGTACGATGCTCCCATTACCCGCCGGACCCGCGTTTTCTTGAACTCTGCGATGAATACGGATTATATGTGATTGATGAGGTGCCGTTTGGTTCAGGAGATGAAAGGTTAAATGATCCTGTTGCTTTGGGCGCTTTATTGGCACGTGCCCAAAATACTATTGACCGGGACAAAAATCATGCATGCGTTATTATATGGAGCATCGGTAACGAGCATCCGGTAACACGATATGTAACAAAAACAACGCAATTTGTTAAACTATTGGACCCAACCCGGCCGGTTTTGTATCCTCATAATAATTTTGAATACGGCAGCAATATTTTACTTTCCGGCAATCCGCAGGAGGTTGATTTTTACGCGCCGCATTATAAAACGGCTGAGGAGATCATTAGTTATGCTGAAGAAGAAACATTGAATAAACCTGTTCTCTTTACGGAATATAACCATTCTCTTGATGTGGCATTTGGTAATCTGGGCGAAAAGTGGGAAAATATCGAAAAGTATGATAAAATGACCGGCGGTATGATATGGTTATGGGAAGACCAGGGCGTTATCAGAAAAATAAACGGCAGAGATGTTATAAATTCTCGTTCCAACATATATGATTTAAAATCGCGAACAGCACTGTCCTGTGATAAATGGATTGATAATAACACTATCATTGACAGTCACGGGCAATATGGCACCGATGGTATTGTTTATGCGGACAGAACGCCTCAAACAGATTATTTTCAGGTACGAAAAGTATATTCTCCTGTTAAAATACTTGAAAAAGAGATAAAAGTTCATGATGGACAGCAGAATATAAAACTCACTTGTCTCAATCGATATGATTTTACTGATCTTAAGAACGTTTCCTGTGACTGGACGTTAAAAGAGTATAATAGCGTTACCAATCATGGGAAACTGTCTCTTCAAATTGCTCCTCATGACACTGGATATATCAACATTCCATTAAAAATTTCGAATGAATCAGATAAAGTTGAACGATTATTAGAACTTCAAGTAACGGATCGTTACGGTACGCCTATATATGAACACACCGTACGGCTTATTCCTGAATCCGGACCCATAGACTATCCGGCATTATTAGGAGCTCCGCTCACAAAAATTAACAAGGACCAATTCAAATATCCATTACCCTTTCCGAAATCTGTAAAAATTGGCAAGTCAACTATAACTTTTGAGAATGGTTATATAAATCTGCAATCAAAATCCGGTACCAGTATAAAGGGGCCATACTTACGTGTCGGAAGAAAGCCGACAATGGCAGAACAAAGGACGTTAAAAGGAGAGTATTGGAATCCGCCATTGCTGATACAATCCCAATTAATTAAAAAAGAATATTTTGCTGCTGATTTAAAAAAAATCCTCTATTTTGAATATGAATTTTCACGTCCTGATAGTGTGTCTCAAAAAATCAAACTAGAGTTAATAATGACTTTTTCGAAAAATGGCTGGATTGATATAAATTATAATTTACTGCCCATGAATTGTAGTGGATATGTTCAGGAATTTGGACTTGCTTTCATGGGTTCAGACAACCTTGAAAAAATAGCCTGGCTAGGTGACGGACCTTATCCGGCTTTTCCCGATAAAAATGAGCTGGCCGTTCGCGGATTTTATTCTATAGATAAAAGTTATAATTTTATTAACGGCAATCGTATGAATGTGGTTATTGTTTTAACAGCAGATAAAAAAAATAACGGATTTGGCATATTGGGAAATGGTGAAAATTTCAGTTGGGAAGATACGGATAATGGTTTGGTGCTAACTCATAATTTAAAAGTTGCCGGTTTTGGTACAAAATTTTATAAACCGAAAGTGGTGATACCCTTGCAAAACATTAATAAAATATCCGGTTCATTTCGGCTTTTTTTATTTGAAAAAAATAATTATCCTCGTTCATTGAAGGAACTTGGATTTAAGGACATATTTTAATAACGGAGAATTTTAATGAAAAAGTTTATTACTTTGTTTTTCTGTCTTTTATCTAGTACAAGTCTCTTTGCACAAAAATTGACGGATACTGAAACACTCAGACTGAAAGAAATAGAGCAAAAATATTCTGATAATATAAATGTTTTTTTTGAATATGCCTGGTTACTTTATCGGCAAGACGGTGAGGAAAATTGTTTAAAAGCGGATGATTTAATTAATCAAGTCACTGCTGCGCAGGACCAGGATCCGGAATCCATAACCTTCGGACAATGGGGTTGGAAATGGGAAAATGGGGAAAAGGTTGTGGATTTTAACAATGCTTTATTTAAAGCACATTGGGTGTTTAATAAATTATGGGATTTTCAGAATAAAATGTCTCCGCAAACAAAGGAGAAATTTATTACATGTTCCAAAAATTTGCTGAAAGCGGCCGTTCGTCGCTGGGATACGGAAGTTTTTGATATTGGGCGGGATTTTGTTAATTACAGCAATATCTTTGTATTATACGTGGAAACATTTACAATGGCGGGGGAGAGGTTTGATAATTATCGTATAAAAAAGATGGCCAAAAGTCAATGGACGCGCTGGTATAATCATATTTATTTTTATGGAATCGATGAATTCGCTTCTCCGACTTATAATAGAGTTGTGTTTTCACACCTGTTTAATATTTACGATTTTTGTCATGACGATCGTATTCAAAAAGAAGTCAAAGAAGTTATGGATTATATTTATTTACTTCAATCGGCCCTGACTCATCCTGTCTTAAAAATTCCGGTAACCGGTATCAGTCGTGATTATCGAAATTTTCTTATCAATAACGATGCGCGTTCCGGTGTTTTGACATCAGCTTATGAAAATTACACACCACCACAAAAAGCCCTTGAGATCAACGAAAATCGGAAATACCCGTTCCAGGTTATCGGTAAGGCGGCCATAAATCCATTTATTTTCAAATCATATCAATTACAGGATGCCGGTATGGGCAGCTTTACCGGGGGGAATTGTTATGAGCAGCAAATCCACTGCATGGCCACTGTAGGGAAAAACGAAAACGAAAGGGCTGTTGCATTTTTACAGGGTTGTTATACTCATGTGAATGGTTTTACGGACCAAAAGGAAGCTTCAACACTTTGCGTTTATAACCGGCTTCCAACCTATTGGCATTTTACTCAATGGCGCGGCGATTTGTCTGTTTATCGGGAAACGATTGACGACTTTGGTATTGGAATTTCCTCCGGCTGGGAAGAAAAATTGAATACACCGAATCATATTATACTCAATGCCTATGACTATGATTTGCATATATTTCCATTCAAAATTGAAAACGAACAAATTGGTGCAAACAAGTTAATTTTAAAACATCGTAACAATACAAGTCCGAGCGGTCGCTATCATCCGCGACCGCGGACTTTTGATGAATACGTTTTCCCGGAAAAAGATGACTGGTTTGGCGCATTTATCTCATTGGTTAAAGCAGCCACAGAGGTGGCCGAACCGGCTATCCACTATACAAATGTGGACGGTATTCGCTCTTTTAAAACCGATATGGGACACCAGGTCCGGGTTTATGTTGCTGAAAAAGGAGATTCAAAACAGCTTTTTAATATTGATCCTGTTTTTATACCTTTGTTAGAGATTACCGAATAATAATTGCTTAAAACTGTTCTATATATTACGATTTATTTTGGTATAGTAAAAAACAAGGATGTAAAATGAAAAATATAAATCGTCGCAATTTTATCAAAACAGCCACAGTTGCTTCTACGGCATTTGTCATTCCCGGATGTTCGCATCATTACGATATAAATGATCTTGTCAGAGACAGAGTTATCGCCAAAAGTAAAAAACGCCGAATTATTATGAACAACGACGGTAATGACTTTGCGCCGCCTTGGCCGGAAGATAAAACTGAAATACCAAAATTTCTCGATAAACGAACAACGCCGCTCGTCGGTTCGCAGGTTGATTCCATATTTTATTGCACAGGTGTTTTTAATTTTTATAAACATCCAGGTAAAGAGACCGAACTGTTTCGGGGATTGCCCGGTTATGATCCATTGACAATGATGGTTGATTTTTGCAAAAAAAGTCAATTTGAAATATTTTGGTCCATGCGCATGAATGACACACACGATTCCGGAAGCAGTGTGCCTCTCTGTGAATGGAAAAAAGCGAATCCGGATTATCTTGTCGGCACGCCTGATGATAATTTTCCCTATGGCTGCAACCGCTGGTCATCCGTGGATTATGCTCTTCAACCCGTGCGAGACAAGGTTTATCGTATTTTAAAAGATGTTTGCAGTCGATACGATATCGACGGCATCGAACTTGATTTTTTTCGTCATTTGGTGCTTTTTAAACCGCAAATGACAGGCGATCAGGTAACCCGGGAACATTGTGATTTATTGACCGGATTGATAAAAAGAATAAGGGAAATGACAATAGAACTCGGTTTGCAACGCAAACGACCGTTTTTAATTTCAGTCCGTGTTCCGGATTCCATTGATTATTGTAAAGCAATCGGCATAGATCTGGAAAATTGGCTTGAAAATGATTTAATAGATATTATTACAGGAGGGGGATATTTTAAACTTGAACCCTGGGAAAATTTGGCAGCAACCGGGAAAAAATATAATATCCCTGTTTATGCCTGTTTTGTAAAACGACGTATTCAGTCTGCCAATGAGCCTGAAGGTGAAACATCTATTAAAATATGGAGAGGAGAAGCATTAAACGCCTGGAACGCGGGAGTTGATGGTATTTATACGTTTAACCGATTTAATCCACACGACCGGATATTCCGTGAACTCGGAGATCCCAATTTATTGAAAACACTCGATTATATTGACCAGACAGCCTATGTTAACGAGGATAGCTGGTCCAGACCGGAAACATGGCTTAAAAATGGAAGAGAATATGTTAAAAGAGATATTTAAAAATTAAATCCATATATATTATTATTTGAAAAGATTCTAATATGCAACGTGCAGTTTTACGATCCCATCAGAAAAAAAATATCACCTTCCCTAAATTCAATATTTTGCTTGACAATATTTAAAATAAAGTTTAGATTCAGCTAACTTTTAATATAAATTATCTTCAAAACTCTCTACACGAACATACAACACATTAAAAGTATTCTTTACTCTATTTGGCTCATAAATTAATTTGAAATTTAAATGAGTTCCAGTATCATAAAATCTTACCAAAACAAAATTTGTATTTTTCTCTAAAATAAAATCATCTTTACTTAAATAGTTGATATTTTGTAATCAATAAAAAAATCAGAATTATGTTGATAACAAATAATTTTTAATGATTCAAGTCGAACACCCTTTATCTTGTATTATTTTATAAAATTATTATTTATGAAATAAAGCAATAAATCAAGTTGTTCGGTATTAACAAACATAATTACTTATTAATGGAGGAAAAAATGGCAAATTATAACATCGTTGACATTGAAGGCATTGGACCTACTTACGGAGAAAAATTAACAAAAGCAGGTGTACGTACTGTTAATGCTTTACTTGAAAAAGGAGCAACCAAAAAGGGACGTAAAGAATTGGCGGAAAAGAGTGATATTGATGAAACACTCATCCTTAAATGGGTGAATTTTGCTGATCTTTATAGAATCAAAGGTGTTGGGAGTGAATATTCCGATTTATTGGAAAGAGCCGGTGTCGATACGGTCAAAGAGCTTGCTACCCGAAATGCTGAAAACCTCCAGGCGAAAATGGCTGAGGTTAATGCAGAAAAGAAACTTGTTCGGGTTGTCCCGGGACTAAAGGCTGTTACCGGTTGGATTGAACAAGCGAAAAAATTAAAACCAATGATTACATACTAAGAATAAATAAATCTTTAAGGTTTTATTACTCCTTTTTTCTAATATTGAATAATTAATCACTTAATAATAAGGACTACAAAATGGCATTTTTCGATTTTGTTAAAGATGTTGGAGCTAACTTGTTTGGTAAAGGGAAAAAGGAGGATGAAGAAGTTAAAGCTCTGTTAACTAAAGAACTTGGCGACAAAATTACTGACCTAAAAGTTACCTTTGCAGATGGAACAATAGTTTTATCCGGAAGTTGTGATTCTCAAGCAACCAAGGAAAAAGCCGTTTTATTGGCGGGAAATATTAAAGGTGTTGCCAAAGTTGATGATGAGCAATTAACAACGCCTCATGAGGAAGAGGTCGCCGAGTTTTATACTATAAAATCCGGTGATACGCTTTCCAAAATTGCAAAACACTATTATGGCAATGCAATGAAATATCCCGTTATTTTTGAGGCAAACAGAGAAGTAATTAAAGATGCAAACCTGATATATCCTGGTCAAAGGATTCGTATTCCAAAGATAAGCTAAAAAATTAAACTTTTTGAATTTGAAACTAAATAAGAGGTGTTGTCAATGACAATACCTTTTTTTAAAAAGGAATATTACAATGGCAAACTTTATCGATGATTTCGTTAAATCATTGGGACCTGAAGTAAGCAAGCAACTTTCTTCAAATTTGGGCATTGACAAGAATGTAGCTGCTCAAATTATACCTCAAGTTGCGCCACTTATCCTTGGTGGTTTAAAGCGCCAGATGGAAACGAGGGGAGGCGCGGACCGTGCTAATCATATTCTTGATAAATATGGAAGTGCGGATGTTCTTGACAATATTGGTGCAACCTTGAAAGCAAAATCCAGCGAAGATAATCCTGATCCCCAATTAGGAGGACTTTTAGGCCAGGCAGGTTTACAAGGGGTTAATACGATTGCGAAACAATTCAAACTGGATAAAAATGTAGCAATGAAAATTATCCCAATGCTGGCTCCAATAGTTCTCGGTGCCCTGACTCAGAAACGTGATCAAGGCGGCGTGGGTTTAAACGGAATAGCTGCCTTAATCGATCAGGATGGCGATGGCAATATTTTGGATGATGTTTCTGGTTTTCTCATGAAAGGCCTTGCAGGAGATGTCTTTTCGCAAAAATCCAAGGGAGCATTAGGAAATCTTTTAGGCGGATTCCTTGGTAAACGCCGTTAATTGTTAATCAAAAATGAATTCGTTACAAAAAATGACTGCTTTGGCAGTCATTTTTTTTGTATTTAAATGATTTTTTATTAAATATATAATGCTGAGTAATTATAAAAGGAATTTTTCTGTTAAAAAAATAACTTATTAATTAGCTATATGCCTGAACAATAATTCCGTCTTCTAACTCCTGGAATGGAACCCAAACCAAACTTAACAACTGTACTGAAATGTTGGTTTTTAAAGGTCGGATAAAAATTGTTTCAAACTCTTCCTGGTTAACATCATTTTTTAAAGAATAGTCCTCAAGCTCAGTCTGGAATTTTTCATTAATTTCGTCCAGTTGTTCCTGCAATACTTTTAAATTTTCCTGGGCCCTTGCCACGTCTCCGGCTTCTTTTCTGCTGCGGCCGGCGCTTCGTATTGCCGTCCCAGCTTTGTTGATAGCTGTTCGGTTAAGAGCTTTTCGTCCCAAAAATGCGCCCAGAATGGTCGTTCCAATTGATATTGCCGTTTGCATTTTTTGTTGTTTTGCCTGTGCCATCTCCCGCTCCACACGATCTTCTGCCGTTCTAATTTTAGCTTCCAGGGAAGATAATTTTTTTGCATATTTTTCGCGTAGCTTACCGGTCCATTCGTCTCTTTGTTCTCTTGCTATTTGTGATAAACGGATTCGAAAATCTCTCTCTGTTTCATTTGGCTCTGAGGTGATCTTGTAATTAACACTTTTGAGTAATGTTAATTTTTTGTTTTGATGAATATATCCAATAAAATCCTTTTGCCACGCCTTGTAACTTTTTAGTTGGTTTGCGGCTATCGGCAAATTTTCATACTTTGCATATTTTTCACTTTCTTTTGAAAGTTCTGAAATTTCCAGGTCAATGGCCTCTGAATTGTTCCAGTCAACAGCAATAATTTCATTATTTATTGGTGTGATGATTTTAAATGTCTCCTGCATATCAATGTTTCGCGGCTTGTCCCTGAATTGTACTATTGCACTGCCCCATATAAAAGGCCGATATACGATTGGTTGCTGTTCAGGAATTGATCTTTTGACATTTATAAAAAATTGATTTATTTCCGGTGCAAGATTAGGGCGGCTGCTTGTTTCTGTAACTTTTGGGCCTTCTTCAACAGGTGATTCAATACCTGCTTTAATTTTGTTCTTTTTAACATCCATCAGTTTTTTGATTTGAGGTCTTGTAAGCGGACCCGTTAGATAGGACATTGCCCATCGGGTTTCAAAGAGCTCAGGCTTTTGTTCATGAACATTGTGCAGTAAAAATATTCTTTTCCCAAGTTGAGATATCATTTGTTCTAAAGTATTGCGATCAAAACCCTGACTCGAAGAACCCAAAAGCCCGTCTAAAACTCTGTCTCTGTCACGCTCTGTTTGTAAACGCCCGATAAACCATGTGCCCGTATTTGACAAGCCTTTATAATCCAAATCAACAGGATTTTGTGTGGAAAGCACAATACCTAACCCAAATGCTCTTGCCTGTTTTAATAATGTCAATAGTGCTTTTTTCGAGGGAGGATTAGCTGTTGGCGGTAGATAACCGAATATTTCATCAAAATATAAAATTGCTTTCAAACTCGATGTTCCGGATTGTGTCCTTATCCAACCCAGAATTTGGTTAAGTAAAAGTGACACAAAAAACATTCGTTCATTATCCGATAAATGCGCGATAGAAAAAATAGATATTCTTGGTTTGCCGGTTTGTGTGTAAAGCAACGAATTAATGTCCAGACTTTCACCTTCAAGCCATGTTTGGAAACTTGGCGCTGCAAGCAGGTTATTCAGGATCATGGCTAATTCAAATCGTTCTTTTGCAGGGTAAAATACATCACAATCAAATACACCTATCCGGGAAACAGGGGGAGATTGAATCGCCTGGATTAAGGAGGCCAAATCCAAATCCTGACCATTCGTCCAATAATAATTGATAATAGTTGACATTAGAATATGTTCGCGACTCTTAATCGGGTCAGCATCAATCCCCATCAAACTCAATAAACTGGTTGTTGTCATGGAGATTCGTTCATTTAATGTATCGGTATCATCCAGCACTTCCTGTGGAGGAACTGAAAATGATTTTAATATGGAAACAGGTAAACCGGCAGAACTGCCCGGTGTAAAAATATCAAACTCTGCAGCATTTCTAAGGCGATGAATTCTTTCACTACCCTGGTCCCACTTGTTTAATCCCGTTTTCCAAAAAACAGCCTGTTTTTCTGCATATTCTTCAGGAGATATTTCATTTTTCCTGGCATCGTTCTCATTAATCCAGGGTTTAAATTCCTCAGCGGAAAGATTAGGAAAATTTAGAAGCAGATTTGTCATGTCACCTTTGGGATCAATAACAAGTGCGGGTATGCCATCAATGGCGGCTTCTTCCAGCAGATCTATGCATAAACCGGTCTTGCCGCTTCCTGTCATACCAATACAAACGGCGTGCGTGGTCAAATCTTTTGAATCATAAAGAAGCAGCTCGTTGCGCGTAATATTTTTATCGAGATCATGTGTCCGCCCCAAATAAAATGCACCTAACTTTTCATAATCATCCATGATGTCTCCCATCATTAAGAGTCTGATAGCAAAAATTTGATTGTTATACTAAAATATTTTAGCAAATAAATCAAGGGAAATATTTTGAATTTATTCTTGCTATTTATATGATTATTTGATATAATTTTTTTAAGAATATGTTTGTACAGCTTTTTAGTATAATTACGGACTGTTTTAAGAGTTAAAGACAATACCAGTTTTGTGAAAATTAAGCGGCTATTGTGCCGTGTGTTAACAATACATTTTAACAAAAAGTGGAGGAACTATGAAACTTTCAGCACCTAAAAAGAATGTTTGGTTAGTTTCACTAATTTTGGCAATACTTGGTGTTATCGGCGCTGTTGTTACGGTACCATTCCTCAGTGTATATGCCTTCTGGTTGGTCGTAATCGGTTATATTCTTCTTTTCCTCGGAACCGTATTAAAAGGTTTTTAACTCTTAAATGGTGGAGTTCAATACGGATTCCACCATTCATTCCCGTATGTGATTTGACCCCTAATTTATTCTTCCTTCTATATACCGGCAGTTAATTTCAATTGACCTTATAAATAATCATACTCTGCAAAGTTCGCATAATATTGCTCTTGAAACTGTTTATGCTGGAAATATCTTAGTCTCGTATGCAGCGAACAGAAAAGCCCCACTTTTTGTTACTTCCTACATTATAAATTTCGGCACTTCGATAATTGAGACTAAAATTTCTTGCATCTATAATTGCGGCATTTGTAGCAGACCAATAATAGGACCTCTGACCTGAAAATAAAAATTCACTCCCACTTAATGTCCTGTAACCGCTAGGTACTGCTGAAAATCCACTTTCATTCGTCGCTCCGGTATTTGGGCTTTGCCAGTGAACAGTACCAGCCTCTTTCATTTTACCGCCTGCAATTTCACTTCCACCTAGATAATCAATTAATGTATTCCATTCTTCATCATTTGGAACATGCCAACCATCAGGGGCTACTTTACGGGTATCATAAACAGCATACCAGTTATATAAACAACCATAAGTAGATGCATTTTCGTCGTTATTGTCATATATACAATAAGCACCGGAATTAGTAAAATACCAAGAGCCCTCTTCAATTACCTTGGGTATGGCGTCACCATTTCCGTAATGTGTAACTTTTAAGTTTTCGGCCATCCACCATTGATTACCAATTTTTACTACTTTATATGTATTTCCGTCAATATCGGTTACTGTAAATGGCTCAGACAGTTGCTTTACTGTTGAATGTGTTAGCCCTTTTGTATCCCTAACCTCAAGTTTTACTATCTTATTACCTTCACTACTATATTGATGAGCTATAATCTTATTAGAACTAAAATGGGTGTCCCATATACCGTCATTGTTCCAGTCCCAGCGATACTCCAGATTTTTGCCATCCTCATAATCTGATGAAAAAGAAGCGTCAACGTGATAAAGTAGATAAGTATTTTCATCCCAGGATACTGTAAAAGATGCAACAGGATATGTATTAACATAAACAGATTTACTTATATGAGCGGTATGTCCAGCACCATCCTTTACTTGTAATCCAACAGTTCTGTCACCACCGCCAGTTTGAAAAAGTTGGGTTGCTGTTTTGATTGTCCACCAGTCCGTATCATAGTTACCATCATTATCCCAATCCCAGCGCAGCATGAGTGAGAAATTATCATAGCTGTTGGTTGCATCAAATTCAAAAAATGTTACATTAGCAACTCCAATGGTTGGTGTAACAGAAAAATCTGCTATAGGACCTGTCATATCTAATATGATTGAATTAGAAATTATGTTTGATTCGATTTCAAAATCATTTTTAAATTTAGCATATACTGTTTTGGCTCCATCACCATCAGGTAATGTCATATTTTTAGAGGTTGTATACTCTTCCCAGGAAACATTTGTAAAACCGGAATCCTGGCTAACTTTCATATATAAATTTTCACCGGTTGCCTTTAAATTTAATACTGTCTCACGGGTTGAAGTATAAGTACTACCATCAGAAATAATAATTTCAGGTTTCATCGGCTGCGGTAGAATATCATCTGAAATGGTAGCTGATTCGATTTCAAAATCATTTTTAAACTTAGCATATACTGTTTTAGTGCCGTCACCGGCAGGTAGTGTCATATTTTTAGAGGTTGTGTATTCTTCCCAGCCAATATTTGTAAAACCTGAATCCTGACTGACTTTCATATATAAATTTTCACCGGTTGCTGAAAATAACACTGAAACATCCCGTCTGGATGTATACACACTGTCATTGGCAATTTTAACCGACGGCTGCATGGGCAGGGGCAGAATATTGTCTGAAGATATATTGGAAACCTCATCATTTTCATATTTTATTTTCAGGTAGACATTCTTTGTGCCTTCTCCTGTGGATAATGTCCAGTCCTTTAATGAATTATAACTTTCCCAGTTGCCTTCGGTGAATTGATCATTATTACACAGCCACATTTCCTTGGCATCGGATGCGATGATTGTCAGTTCAACATTACGAATGGCCGAATATTGTTCATCGCTGTTTATTACAATCAAAGGGTCCGTGTGAATACGAACCGCTTCAATGTTGCTTTGGTTATTTTCCTGGCCATTTGTTAAAAACGCTGTGATTTTATAATAATAAACATGACCGTTTTTCACGGCTTTATCTGTGAATGTGTAGGTATTCAATGCCTGATGTATTTGGGTATATCCTGTTTCTTGTGATTCACTGCGATAAATATTATATCCTTTAATTGATGACAAACCGACTTTGGTCCAGGTTAGCTTCACCCCGCCATTGGCAAAAGCACAGGTCAGGTTAAAAGGATCTCCGACTGTTGTAACATTTTTTACATCTAACGGATTGTCCCGTTCCGGTTCAGTTGGCTTTTTTTCACAATGTATTATAGCAATAAACGCAAAAATGATCAAAAGGTAAGAATATACTAGTAAACGTTTCATATGGCATCCCCATTGACTAAAAATTAATATTCAATCCGATCAGTTGTTTCCCATCAAAATTAGATGAGGAAAGTTTGACGTCGCTATTTTCATTCATTCTGGTCATTGTATCTGAATTAGAAGAAAATAGCAGGGCATCAACAGCGTTCCAAATCCATATTCCAACCGCAGCTCCAATAAAAAAATTACGCTTTTTTTCTGCGGATTTTATTTCATTATAATAATTTTTCATTTGTGCGTAATATCGGTCAAGGAGATATTGTTCCGCTGTTTGAGAATAATTTGTACGTGCAGTGTTATAGTCTGAGTTGGCTTTGGAGAAATTTTTTTCGCATAAAAGAATCCCTGTTATCGCCCCTATTTCAAGAATTGGAAAGATGACGGTTTTTTGATTTTTCCCCAAATAGTGCTGTCCCAACCCGGGAAGACACAAAGAACGATAAAAAGCCCTTTTATTCGATTTTCGTGTTAAATCAATTTTAATGTCACTGGTTTTATTGGGTAATAGTTTAATTTTTGCCTTTTGATTTTCGTAACCTGAGGCCGTGATTCGTATGGAATATTCACCGGCGTCCATTTCATTTTTTGTCAAAGGCATATTCCCGGCTAATTCGTTATTAATTAAAATATCTGCACCGGCTGGGCTGCCTTTGATGGTAAGTTTTGCTTTCCCGGGCAAAAGTCTGGTGTTAATTGTCTTTGTATTCTCTGAATAAAGTGATATATATTCCGTTTTTGTTTCATAATCCCGCTTGGATATTTTAATTGTATATTTGCCATATTCAATCTCAGAGATCACAAGAGGAGTTTTTCCTGTTGGAACGCCATTAATTTTTATATCTGCTCCATCAGGTTTTGAATTAATTACAATTTTGCCTGTTTTTTTCTTTAAAACGGGTTCCAGTTCTTTGGCTTCTGTGCTTTCTAAAACAATTGTGGTCATCCAGTCTTTGTGCATCGGATGAGTTAGAAGAATGGATGTAAAACCGGGTGTTACTTTATGGAGAACCAGAGGTGTTTTCCCTTTAAATTGCCTGTTCAGGTAAACATCACAATCTGCCGGTTGTGATATAATCTTTAAAGTTGCCGGCAGTATTTCGGGCAAATCCACAGTTATTCGTTCCTGTTTATTGCCTTTAATTGATAAGACTTGTTCATAGTCTTCATAGCCGGATTTGGAAAGTTTAAGACGATGTTCTCCGGCATCCAGATTCGACAGGGTTTGAGGTGTTTTACCACTGTATTTATTGTCCAGAAAAATGTCTGCTTCCAAAGGCTGGGAAATTATTTTTAATGAACCTTTTGCTTTTACCAGTTTAATTTCCACTCTTTTAAATTCGTTGGGTTCGAGATAAACTGTTTGACTGCCGCTGTAATTGCCTTTTTTCATACTTATTTGGTGTATCCCTGTCGGAATATTCTCAATTGTTAAAGGCGTTACCCCGGTTTGCGGTTTTTCATCGATATATACTGTGGCGCCTACCGGCTCTGATTTGAAATAAAAATCACCGGTCCCAATAGCTGACCGTTTTTGTATTTCCCTGAGAGTTTTATTGTTCAGAGGTAGGCCGGCCATTTTAATGGCAATATTACGCAGCGCAGTGGTCAACACCATTTCAATGGGACAGTTACAGTCTTCTGTTTTGGTGAGCATAATTCGTCCGGTTTCAATATCAATCATACGAAGTGAAATGGTATAAATCGTGCCCACTTTACCGACACTGCCCGAGATCATCTGCTTTACGCCTAATATACGACCAACCTCAACAACACATTCTTTGCTTGTACAACCGGACTGTTGAAATCCCTGCTCTTTTAAAATATCTTCCATTTTATGGCGTTCCATAACTGAAAAACGGCCCGTATAGAAAAGTTCATTCCTTAACCGGTCGGACAAGGCCTTCCGTGTTCCGGCTTTTAAACCGGGAGCATCCAGGTCCACCACAGCAATGGCAAGTTTTCCCTGTGTTTGTGAAAAGAGTGGTATTGTGTGCAAAAATATCAGGATAAATAATATCTTTAGTGCGTTTCCGTGTCGATTTAGCATAGGCACCTCTGAGTATGAACAGGATGGTAACATAGTTTGAAAGTTTTTAGAAACTTTATTCTTTTATTTTAAATCATCTATATTAAGCACGTTTACATCTAATGATTTTTTAGTTAGACTTAAATTAAATATCGCCATTAATTGGTATCTTATTTTCCACTCTAACTCTTCAAAGTTTTCAACTTTTACATTCATCGTACTGTTTTGTGCATTGGCATCTGATGTTAAAGGGACATTATATAACTTACCTGTGATGAGGATTAAACAAACAGTAATGATTAAAAGTAACAGGTTTGTTGTCTTTTTGCTTTCCATGTCATGTCTCCCGAAATAGATAAAAACAGATTTAATTAACTGGAATTTTTCCCACAACAGAACGTACTTTTCCCAGCCAAATAAGGTTTGGTGGATTAACAACAGGAATGTGATTTACGTCCCGGTTCAATCTCTTCCTCGTGTTTGTTTGGTGCCCATATTTTTAAGATGGAAAATCAGCAAAAACAGATTTCAGAATCGCCCGCATACTCCCAACCGTTCTGAAAACAATTCGTTAGCACTGACATTTTAATATTACAAATTAAATAAAATCAGTGCAAGGTTTTTTTAAAATAAATTGTGATATATTTCAGCAGGCAAACTGGAACAGCAGGAGGGAAGCAACTATTGCTTTTAATAAATTATTTATAATTCGTCATTCTCTTTTCTTCTGCTCTGAAACTTGCCGGACAGTGTACCCTTTTGTAAAATATGTCCTTGCATTTTTTCAAACAGATCAGATTTTTTGCATTTAGGGGACAAATCCAGTTTACAGTCAAGAATGAATACGGTAAATACATAGGTGTGAATAACTTTAAAAGGCGGTTTGGGACCTTTATAACGGTTTCTTCCATAGGCCCTTCCCTGTATAGCGCCATCCAGGTTTTCTACAACTTTACCGGGAGGAATTGCTTCCGGAATATTGTTTTGGACGGGAACATTCCAAATTAACCAGTGATTGTAATCCGGGAACAAAGGATGCGATGCATCATCCATTGTAATGGCAATTGATTTTGCATCTTGGGATATCCCTTCTAATTTGAGACAGGGAGAAATATCCTCGCCTCGTGCCGAATGTTTTTTCGGAATCCAATCGCCTTCCTGAAATGCCGGACTTTTTACTTCCAGTTCTATTTTACCCATTAACCAGTTCCAAATAAAGTAAAATATGTGATTATTGAAAATACTGTAGAATTATATTCCACTAAAAGAAAAGAATCATAATTACAGATTAACGATTTTATATTACCTGTTGGAATCCTCGCTATTTTTAGCGTTTTGCAAAGTACGGTCTAATAAAGTTGTGTAAATCGGCTTATTACCCAATAAAGCTGTACATACCGATGCCGTAACAGTGGTAACAATTAAAGGTAATACCAATTCAAAATTTGATGTCATTTCAATAGCCAGGACCAACCCTGTAAGCGGCGCCCTGACAGTTGATGCAAATATCCCAGCCATCCCCGCCACAGCAAAAACACCCGGATGCGAAATTAAAGCTGGGAAATAAATTTGTGCAATGTTTCCAAAAAACATACCTAAAATGACACCGAGCGTAAGCATTGGTATAAAGATTCCGCCGGATACACCTGTTGCATAACTAAAAATTGATAATAGCATTCTTATTGAAAAAAGAATCAGCAAAAATAACATTGCATAGGAATTGTCAAGAACTTTAGTAATTGTCTCATATCCACCACCGATCATTTCCGAGGAAAAAATTCCAACTACCGCAATGGTTAATCCGACGAATGAACCTAAAAAAAGAACCGGTGATTTTGAAAAGATTTTAAAACAATCCAGAGACAGAATGAGCAGTTTATTGAAAAAATATCCCAGGACGCTAAATATTAAACCTAATATAATAAACAACCACAAGCTGAAAATATGCGGAGATGGAAAGACAGTCATTTTTATAACCGGATTTGGGTCGAAAAAGGCCCGCACAACAAAATCGGATGATCCGGCGCCAATCATTATGGCAGCCACTGAATAAAAATTAAATCTAAAATGACCGTGCATTTCTTCAATAACAAAAATGATCCCTGCGAAAGGGGCATTAAAAGCACTGGCAAGACCGGCAGCCGCGCCTGCAGAAACCAGGGGATTGTTTTTGGTGTCCGGATGGCCCAATGTGTCCTTAACCATTTGCCCTATATTAGCGCCCAATTGAATGGTTGGTCCTTCGCGTCCTAATAATAATCCGCTGCCCAGGGAAAAAATAGAAGCGATAAATTTTACCGGCAGGACTCTTTTCCAGCGCATGGGTCTCTTGCCATCCAGTGCGCCTTCAATTTCCTGAACACCGCTTCCTGATGTTTCCGGTGCAAATCGCTTAACCAAATATAATGAAATGCTGATGCCGATAATTGCAAATAAAAACGGCCATAACCAACTAAAAAATCCGGAATGTCCTGCATTGTTATATAAATTTTCTCTGAATCCTTCTACATAACCAAGCATGTTTCTAAAAAATCCGCCAACCGCTCCTGCAATAATCCCTATTAACAGGGCATATAACAAAAGTCCTATGTTTTTCAAATTTTCATCGGTAATCAGTTTGTGTCTATTGTTTGTAGTTGTACTTTTCACCATAAATTAAACTCTTTCCAACTTGCTAATTTAGATTAAAAGAGAGTTTTATACCCTGAATGATCATATCCGTTCCGATGATTGCCAGAATAAGGCCCATTAACTTTCCAATAACTTTGATTATGTTATGTCCTATTTTTTCAACAAAATATTCGCTCAAATGAAAAGCCAGATAAGTTAAATAGCACATAAGCGCAAAAACCACAATGACTATGGAAATGTGAATGTAATTGGAATTTGTTACAAAATTCATAGCTGTTACAATTGTTCCCGGTCCGGCTAATATAGGAATGGCTAAAGGAGATATGGCAATATCTTTATCTATTTTTGATTTTTTGAGATGTACGATGTTAGACTTTTTGGATTGAAGCATTTCAAAACCAACATAAAATACTAAAATCCCACCCGTTATTTTAAAAGCCGGTATGGTAATGCCGAATAACTCAAATATAAACTTGCCGAGCAATACGAATGTTAAAACAATTAAAAAAGCGGTTATTGTTGCCCTTTTGTTAATAACATCCTTTGTTTGAATATCAGCCTCTTGAACAAACGATAAAAAAATGGGAATGTTGGCAATCGGGTTCATAATGGCAAAAAAGCCTGTAAAAACGGATAAGGTAAAAGTCAAATAATCTGTCATAATTAAGCTGTAATTTTTATATTTCTGAGTAACTAAAAAACATATTCAGTGTCTTTTCAATATGAATTAATAATATAATAAAAAATATATATTTAAAATTCTATAAAAAAATAGGTTATAATAGTTCTTATAACCATTCCCCGGAATGATTAACTCCCATTTTATTTGTGGTATAATATATTCAACTATCTGTTGATTTCCCCACAACCTGCGTATAAACAATTTTTTCATTATCTTTTAACCCCATAATTTCATGCAGATTGTTTCTGTCCACCAAACTGAGAATAGCTGTATTCAGTTTTGCCGCTGCACAATACAGGTAAACATTTTGACTGATAAATCCGGTATCTGTTGCTGAAACAAACCATTTTCGATTATCATCTTTGAATAAAAATGTTTTCATTTTCAAATAATCAGAAACATAAATCAATCCGATGGGGGCATTTTGCATCATTTTTTGGGTGCCGATGTTTTTTCTAATATCTTTTGCAAGGACCTGTACCAGCTTGTGATCTCTTTCATCGTAAAGGTAAACACCTTTATCCATAGCCAGGTATATTTTAATTTCCTGCGAGTTACAGGCAGACGGGGCCGTTCTTCTGCTTTTACTTTTTTTTGTCTCTTCCAGTGTAACTCCGCAGGCAGCCCATAAAAGATTGGAAAGTTCCTGATCAGAAAGTTGACCATTTCCCCATTTTCTTTTTGTACGACGATTTGCCAACGCTTTCATTAACGGAAAATCAAGGTCTGTTTGAGGTAGAGGAAGGGTTATTTCGTTTGTCATAAATATCTCTAATTGTATCTATTGATTTTTTATCAATTTAAAAGATGTTTGTTGTATTAGTAATATAACCAATATCCTTTAAACTCACCTTTGGAATTATACTCGAAAGCAGGAAAAGGTAGTTTTATAAATGTCATACTTTTTAAAATGAAATTTAAAATTTTTGAATTTGTTTGAATTTTTGTCCAATCAACATCAAGAGACAAAAGATATTGTCTGTATCTTGTTGTCTCGGGAATAGCAACTCCATTGTATTCATTAATATTTTCAAATTCACCATACATGCCATTTGCACCATACCCAACAGCGATATTTAACCATTTGGGGATATTATTCACGTTAACAACTTTGCAAACAGGAAATGACAACCAATATGTGTGACCATTATAATCATTGAGAATACGATCAAAAGTTGTGGTGCCAAGGTACCCGTTTGCATTTTGAGAATAACTCGACTCCCAATAGCTGAATTTATATTTAAGCAATTGTTCTTTAAACAATAGTTCCTGCCCAAATACCAAAACCGATCCTAATGTATTGGCAGCCATGTCGCCCCATGAAAATCCGTAACCTTCATAAGAGCCGTCCATAATTTCTATGGGTGTTTGGAGAATGAGCCCAAGGGTCGCTCCATATAATAATGCGTCCTTTTTTGAGGCACCTGAATGTACTAAATAGTGATAACCTAAATAGCTATAAACATAGGCGCCAAAAGTGTGACCGCATTTGTCAACCTGCAGGTAACCTCTGTTATCATTATAAAAATGAAATGATACCCTGTCTTTGTCATTATACCAGGTTTTACTCAAAATAAATAATGATCCTGTATAATAAGCGGATGTATATCCCATTGCTTTGTAAAAGTGTTGATTGTTTTGCTTGGTAGAATCAGCAGAAAGATCGGCTTTAATAGAATTTGAATACAGGGGTTGTATCCATAAAACACATAGTAATGAAACCGTCGTTGCTAATTTTGTAAATACGCTCATCTCTTTCATTCACTCTCAAAATCAAATCAGTTTTCTACTTACGCACCTTGCGGTTAAAAGCCAGTCCAAATAGAAAAAAGACAATAATGGCAAAAACAGTATATCCGATTATACCGATATTTCGAACTTGCATATTGTTTAACGGGATGCCGATAATTCCGATTAATGAAAGCACACCGCTTGTAATCAGAAAAATTCGTATAATCCTCTCCAATCCTTTTTCAGCAAACACGGCTGCTGCAAATAACATTGAAAGAGAATAGAAAATATCCCAGGCAAGAATGTCCAGCGTATATACAACGGAGGGCCAATTAAATGAGAAAAATAGGGGAGTCCAGACAAGACTTGTAAACTCTTGATACCGGCTTATTGTTAAAACAACAAAATGTAAACCGGAAGTAATGCATGCCATTATTGATATAAATACAAGTGCTGTTAAAGAGTATAATTTTTTCTCGTTAGACGCATAAAGATGAACGACGACCATTGTTATGACCATAAGAGGAGCAAGTAAAAGAATGATTAGTTCCAGTATGGTAAAATATGGATTTCCGATTGGATCCTGAGGAGAAGATAGCGACAACAGTCCGAGAATGAGTGTAATAAAATATATAATGATGAGTATTGAAGTAGACCACGCTGTTATTTTACCGATTTTGGCGTGCTGTTTTGTAAATAAACCAATCGGGGTGTTATCTTTTAAACTATTAGTATTTGATTGTGTACTCATATAAGACTCTTTTTATGGTTTAAGAAATATTTTTATCAAGTTTAAACAAACTGGTTGTAATAAGCGTTTTTGGATTTTTTGAAGTATATGGATTAATTTCAAATTCTGCTGAATATAACAATTCTACTCCTGATTAAAATAGAAAACCAATCTAAAGTTTTCAGTGAGTCTGTAAATTCACAACTGGTCTTAAAACAGCTTTTAAATTCTGTAGACCATATTTAACACTGAGCAGGAACAATTCCCTGAGTGGTAAAAAAGGGGCCTGGTATTTCTATTCAGTTATTATGTAATAGCATTGTAAAATTATTATTTGCTATTACAAAAATTTTCTTTTTTACAACGGGTTTAATCCACCAAAAGTACGACAAACAGGCAGCATAAGTTACAAAAGTTATTTTAGTAAAATTAATTTCTTTGTTGCTGAAAATTCGCCAGCATATAATCTGTAAAAATACAAGCCGCTGGTTAAATTTTTTGGCTGCCAATATAAGGTATGCTCACCTGCTGATTGAAAATCATCTACCAGTGTTTCTTCTTCCTGACCACAAAGATTAAATATTTTTAATGTTACTTTATTTGCTTTAGCCAACCTGTATTTTATTATTGTCGCCGGATTAAAAGGATTTGGATAGTTCTGGTAAAGAGTGAATTTTAAGGGGATGCCACTGTTTCCATCCACAGAGGTGCTGTTAAATAACTTGACGTAAACACGCAGGGTATCTGCCAGCTCACCGTCAGACGCTGTAATAATAAAGGACGCATCCTCAAAGTCAGAGGGGACAATGCCCTGTATCCGGGATGAATCAGCCGTCATCCAGACTGGATATTCACTAAAATGCCATTGTATGGAATTTTCCTCCATATCATCTGCTGTGGGTTGATATTGCAAAAGGCTGTCAATTTTAACATATACTGTATCAGGCGAGGTAATCTCTGGCGCATGATTGATTATATTAAAATAAAAGTTTTTCGAATCTGAATCGGCCGGAATTGTTGAATCTGTTACTTTAACAAGACAGTTATAGTTTCCTGATTTTGTAGGTGTCCCTTTAATACAATCCTCCTCTTCAATTGTTAAACCGGGTGGTAAAAAACCTGAAAGGACCTCCCAATTGTATGGATGTTTGCCTCCCGCTGCAATCGATGAAACATTCCAGTACTTTTGGTAAGGAATATAGTAAAAGCTTTTTTTTTCTATGGTAAGGTTCTGTGGTAGTCGATTAGATCTCTTGCCCATTCGTCTAAACATAACTTTGTATGGCGGAGCATTTCCTTCCGTCCAAATAACATCAAAATAATCAGCCCGAAATGTGCGATAACAAACATTGGGATGAGATTTATAGCTGTCATTATCATCTGAAACCGGAATTGGAGGGAGTGTCCCTAAATATGCTGCTTCCATTTGTGCATAATAAATATTTTTATCAACATCACCATTCCAAACCAAAGCGCAAGATTGATCTATATTTACCACATCATCCACGCATGGAAAGATCTGTTCATTTTCAGTTTCGTAGAAATCAAAATAACGAAATGAAGCATTATTATTGTTTGCTGAAATAAATCCGGTTACAAGCCTATTCTCGTCACCAAAGGCATAAGAAATATAATATTCATTGCCATTATGGTTATCATTATCAACAGACATTGAAGGTCTTTTTGGACTAATAAATTCATAAAAATCATGCGACCAATACCTTATAGTAAATCCATTAATGCTGACAGGATCAAATGACAGATTCCAGTTAGAGCCGGAGTTATTGTTTATGTTACAATAATAGAGATCACCAGAAGCCCACATGATATGTATTGGGCCTTTTTTAAATCTGATATCAGCGGCAATTGAAAATTTACCAGTCGGTTTAGTAGTTATTAGTTCAGCATTACTTGTGGGACATAATGAGGGCAGGGCAAAAGAATGATAATATAATCCATTATTTAGATATAGAAGAATAAGATTAGAATCGCTTACTTCGATGGCAGACACTTCACCTTTGATTATATCGCCGTCTATCGTTTTTGCATTAATGGGTTCATTCCACATGTTTTTTCCATTTTCAAGGACTGAAAAGAATATCACATTTTCATCATTGGTGTAAATGAGGTATATATTATCATTTTCGTCTATTGTTAAACCACAATTATCTCCATCAGCAAGCAGTTGAGGAGGTGCCCAGGAAAAGCCATGATCGCTATATGTCCAGTAAATTTGATATTGTGAGTCAAATTTGTCGGTATAAATAACAACCAAACGATCATCCGATGTTCGTGCAATGAATCGGTTATTTGTATAATATGTAGCGCCCTTTAAATTTGAGGTTGCAATTTGAATCGGATTTCTAAAACAATAAACAACACTATTTCCCAATATTATTGAGAAAAAGATGGAAAGAATAAATATTTTTGTTTTCATAGTATTTCCTTTATCGCTCAAAATTTTTAGATTTTACAACAATGTCCTCTAATACAATTTGACAAAAATCAGCAACCGCTATAAATACAAAAACCCAAATTTATTAAAAGAATGTTTATAAATTATATAATCAGACGTGTAAACCAACAGCAATATGGCAATGAATCCAATGCAATCTCTTCGTTTATACCGTCAATCCCGTATTTAAAAAATGGAAAGTCAGTCAGGTTTTTTTCGAAATATCCCACAATTTCCCAACCATTCTGAAAACAACCTGTTACGCCTGACAATAGAATATTACGAATTAAATAAAATCTACGCAAGATGAATTTTAAAAAATATTAAATTTTTGGCTGCCCCAGGTTAAAGATTAAATAAAATAGAGTAGTGAATGAAATAGATTATTTTTCATTCGAAAAAGTGGCGATCGTATCTTTAACGACATTTCTATAATCAGGAACACGTTTAAACAATATATAATTGGCATTATGCTGATTATCGGCGCCGCCGAATTCGTCATCATAGGCAACGCGTACCAAAGTAATAAGATCGTTTCCGTCAAACTGCCAATCAGCATACTGGAATCCATGTTTTTCAACATCAGGGTGATAAAGTACTTCTTTGTGAACCGTCCAGTTTAACAGGTCAGGAGACGAACTAAGAGCGAGGCAATTTCGGGTACGCTCCGGGTTGTGACCAAAATCCCTGATAAAATTGGACAAGGTCCAGTAACGTTTGCTTTTTTCATCATAACGGATGGTAAATTTTTTACTTCCTCCGGGGAAATAGATAAAATCCTTTTCCGGATCAAAGGAAATTCGATTTGCTTTTTCATCATATTTAACCATGGCTGCCAGTCCGCCATGAGGCAGATAATGTACTCTTAACATATTAACGATTTCATTTTCCGGGGTGATTACCACGTTTCCTTCCAGCCAGGCGCTGCCCGTCCATTCCTGATTAAAATGCAGCCGGTTCGATGTTTTCCAGTTATCGGCATCCAGCAGGTCTGCGTCGGCAGGTGTGGAAACAATCAAGGTTTCAAAGTTGATGCCCCAACCATAAGCCGGACTCCTCACTTCAACGGCCCGGTAAAGACGACCGTTTTTTTCTATAACTGGGACCGGTGCGGTATGGTACTCAAAATCATTGCGAAGCAGTCCGTGCTTTTTATCAACCGGTTCTGTCCATGTTTTACCGCCGTCACTGCTTTTTTTAATGACCAGGGCCCCGTAGGCTTTGGAGGCTCCCATAATATAAAGATGGTCGTTATGGTAAAACAGGTTGGCCCAGTAAATGTTTTTCAAGCCTGAAATTCTTTCCCAGGATTCTCCTCTATCTTTGGATTGAAAAACAAAAACTTTAACATTATCTGCAATGTCATTGGAAGATTCCGGCCCAAATAAACTATGACTTGCTATTAATGTGCCGTCCGGTAAGGTGACGATTGATGGACAACCAAGGTATATTTTTGTGCCGGCTTTGGAGTGGGCAAGCACGGTTCCCAAATCATCAATTGATTGTCCATAGACAGAACAGGTGAGTAAAAGGAGGATAAATAAACGGGATATTGTTTTCATGGTTTACCACTTTTTTATTAACAAGTTTTAACAGGGGAAAAGAGCACAAATTGTGTGTTTAAATTATGTTTGCTTTTAGATCGTTTGTGAATTTTTTGGATATGTTTTTACCAACAGAACCAAAGATAATTGCGAAAAGCCTTCTTAATGTAAATCTTTATTCTGTTCCGAAGGCACTACAAGTACCGGGCATATCGATTTTTGAGTGATCTTTTTTAAAGTATCACTTGAAAGCAATTTAACAAAGGAACCTTTACTTTCTCTTCCTAAAACAATCAGGTCGGCATTTATGTCTTTAGCGGCCTGCAATATTTTATTATGTTCATAGCTGTCTATAATTCGTGTAGAAACTTTAATATAGTCCGGTATTAACGGCAGGTATTTTTTTTGAAATTCAAGATTAATATCATTTTCAGCTTTTTGGTCGATTTCATCAATTTCATATAAATATGATTTCCAGAATTGTGCTCCCGCTTCCGGAATAATAAAAACAAGTGTCATTTCCGAGGAATTATTTTGATCGGCAATAGAGAGCGCATACTGAAAAGCGTGATCTGCGTTTTTGGAAAAGTCCGTGATAAACAGTATTTTGTCAAATGTTTTTAAACTCATATTTTCACCTGCACTAATGAACCAAATTTGGCAATATTAATGATAGCTGAGGAAATGCTACGAGAATAATGGCAGAAATAATAAGGGCCAGTAAAAAGGGCAGTGCCCCTTTGAAAACAGTTTGCAGCGGAACGTCTCTTTCTATCCCGCACACGACATATACATTCACGCCGACAGGCGGTGAAATGACGCCCATTTGAGTCACGACAACAATAATGACACCGAACCAGATAGGGTCGTAACCAAGCTCTGTAATGACCGGATAAAAAATGGGAATTGTCAGCAGGATTAATGCAAGAGCATCAACAAAACAACCGCTGATAAAATAAAAGCCAATAATAAAAGCCACGATAATCCATCCCGGTAAAGGCAAATTGGCGAGCCAGTTCGCCAAATGGAACGGAATTTGTGTGATCGCCAAAAAATGTCCCAGCATAACAGCACCGGCAACAATTGTCATGACCATACAAGAAGTTCTGACCGTTTCCCGAAGTGATTGCATGATCATTTTAATACTAATTTGTTTTTTTATAACAGCAATCAGCAATGTACCGGCAGCGCCAATAGCGGCTGCTTCTGTCGGAGTAAAGAAACCAAGAAACATTCCGCCCATTACCAGCAAAAATAATACAAGGGTATCGAAAATGAATTTCAGGGATTTTATTTTTTCCACAAAGCTTGTTTTTTTTCCAGGGGGACCCAGATGTTTTCTTGAGATACAGTTCAAGTAAATTGTTAAGCAAAAGATGGTAGCGATTAGTATACCGGGGATTATGCCGGCAAGAAAAAGTTTCCCTATGGACTGTTCCGTCATAATAGCGTAAACAATAAAAACAACACTGGGAGGAATTAGCATTCCCAAACTGCCGCCGGCGGCAACAGCGCCGCTTCCAAGTTCAACATCATAGTTATAACGTTTCATTTCAGGGAGCGCCACGGCAGCCATTGTAGCGGCAGTTGCCGGTCCTGAACCACATATAGCTCCAAATCCTGCACAAGCACCGATTGTCGCCATAGCCAGTCCTCCGGGTAAAGCGCCCAACCACTTGTAAGCTGCGTTAAACAGCCGTCTACTGATACCGGAATGAAAAGCCAGTTGCCCCATAAAAATAAATAACGGTATAACAGTTAAACTATAGGATGAAAATGTTGAAAAAAGGTCTGTTGTAATCATGCTCATGGCAGCATGCGGTGTAACAACGACTGCAAAACCGATCAGTCCGACAACCGCCATTACAAAAGCAATGGGCATGCTGCTGATAAGCAAAACTAATAATAAAATACAACCCAGAATTCCGATCTGAACAGGTGTCATGGTTTCAGCAGCTCCTTTCCGGGATGTACGATATGATAAATAATCACCAAAACAACCAAAAAGCAGGAAACAGCGATCATAAACGGTACCCAGAACAACGGTATTTGTAAAGTCGATGTTACCTCACCGCTTTTTAACATACTGTTGCCATACTTAATACTGTGCCAGGCAAGCAGCGTAAATAAAGTCACTGACAAGATGCGCGCAATGGTATCAACGACGATGCGCCCCCATTTTGAAAATTTTTGAAAAAAATATTCGATGGCGACATGCCCTTTAACAGCGGTGGTGTAGGGCAATGCTGCCGATATGGCAATAGCGCCGGCGATTGTAACAATATCAAAAGCACCGATAAATGAAATGCCAAAAATCCTCAAAATAACATCTACCGTTGTAACAAGCATCATTAAAAATACACTTAAACCGGAAATAAGCGCAAGCAGCATAACAGTCTTTTTTAAAGCTGCAACATAGGCTGTTTGAACTGTTTTTAGAGAATAGTTTTTCTGATTTTTTTCAACCATAATGATCTGTTTTTATATGTTCATCAAAGATTTTATATCGTTAAGAAATGCCTGTCCGTCCAGACCTTTTTCTTTTGCTGTGGCAATATAGTCTTCCAATATGGGACTTACGGCTTTTTCCCATTGCGGATATTCAGCAGGATTTAATTTTATTGTCTCTACCTCGAGTTCCTGCACAAATTTTTTACCTTCTTCGTCAGCCAGGTCCCAGGCTTCACCGTGTTTTACGACCCATTCTTCATTAACTTTGTTAAAAATTTCCTGAATGTTTTTTGGAAGTTTTTCCCATTTGTCTTTATTCATAACAACAAACATCGAAGTTGTATAACCGATAACAGAAGTATCAACAACGTAATTGATCACTTCACCCTGTTTCCATCCCTTTAACGTTTCAATCGGGCAAAATGTAGCGTCAACAACACCTTTTTGCAGGGCTTCATAGGTTTCCGGTTGACTCATGCCGATGGGATTACCGCCAAGACTCTGGATTATTTTTGATGACAATCCGGTTCCTCTGATTTTCATGCCTTTAATATCGTCAATTGTACTTACTTTCTTTTTGCTGGCCAAAATACCGGGACCGTGAGCATGAATATACATAACTTTTGTTTGTTGAATTTCTTCCGGATTGTATTTTTGCACCATTTGAGTGGCAATTTTTGTGGCGGTTTTCCCGTCAGGATAACCCAGAGGTAAATCCAATCCTTCTAATAGTGGAAATCTACCGCGCGTATAAGCAAAACAGCTCATACCAATGTCTGATATGCCATTAACTACCCCGTCATAAACCTGTGGTGCTTTTGTGAGAGTGCCGCCCGGAAAAACTGAAATTTTAACACGACCATTTGTGCGGGTTTCTATTTCCTTTGCCCAGTCCATAGCTGTTTTACATTGAATGTGTGTTGGTGGAAAAAAGATGCTGTAGGACAGTTCAATTGTTCCTTTGTTTCCGCCTTTGCCGCAATTCAAATTTAAGAACATTAAAGTTAAAAGAGATACAAACAATACTGTACATTGAAGAGCCCGGAATTTCATCATCTCCTACCTTTCGTTTTTGTAACCATCATCTGTTAGTTGTAGAGTACTAGTTCTTTTGGCGTAAATCAAAAACTCTTTTTGCTTTTCCTTCTGTTCGCACAAGTGATTTCGGTTCCACCAGTTTCAGTTTCACCGACAATCCAAGGGTACTTTTTATACGATTATAGATTTTTTGTTCGATTTCTTTCATTCTTCTCATTTCATCAACAAAAAACTTTTCATTAATTTCCACATGGACTTCCAGTGTATCCAACACGCCTTCTCTTTTAATAAAAAGCTGGTAATGCGGATCAGTTTCGTCCATTTCAACAAGTACCGTTTCAATTTGTGACGGGAATACATTAACGCCCCGGATGATCAGCATATCATCTGTTCTGCCATGAGGTTTCTCCATTCGAACCAATGTACGGCCGCAGGCACAGGGTTCTTTAATTAATCGGGTAATATCGCGTGTTCTGTAACGAATAACAGGAATTGCCTCTTTGGTGATTGTTGTAATGACCAATTCACCGACTTCACCATAGGGTAAAACCTGACAAGTATCAGGATCGATAATTTCCGCAATAAAATGATCTTCACAAATGTGCATTCCTTTTTTCTCAAGGCATTCCATGGAAACCCCGGGGCCCATAACTTCGCTGAGACCATAGTTGTCTGTGGCACTTATCCCTAACCGGCTTTCTATTTCAGTGCGCATATTTTCACTCCACGGTTCGCCGCCAAACAAACCGGTGCGTAACTGCAAATCATTGAGATCAATTTTGGCTTCTTGCAAACATTCGGCAAGATAGAGTGAATAGCTTGGTGTGCAAACAATAGCCGTGGTCCGGTAGTCTTTCATCACCATCATTTGGCGTGAGGTATTGCCTGATGAAATAGGAATGACGGTTGCGCCGACCCTCTCAACGCCATAATGTAAACCAAATCCGCCTGTAAACAATCCATAACCGAAACATATTTGAACTATATCGTTTTTTGTTACACCGCCGGCCGTTAATAAGCGGGCGATAAGCTCCGTCCAGTTATTCAAATCATTCCTGGTATACCCGACAACAGTCGGTTGTCCGGTTGTCCCGGATGAGGAATGAATGCGGACAACATCCGACAGCGGTACAGCAAACATGCCATAGGGATAGCTTGCCTGCAGATCAGCCTTGGTTGTAAACGGCAGGTCTTGTAAATGATCCAGCGTTTTTATATCCTGGTGTGAAATATTGTTTTTTGTAAAAATATCCTTATAAAACGGCACTTTTTCATAAGCATATTCGACAACATTCTGCAATCGTTTCAGTTGAAGTTTATCAAGTCGGTCCTTGGGCATCGTCTCAAATTCTGGGTCCCATATTCGCGCAGTCACTGTTCTATTCCTCAGATTTTGGTTATCATTTTACATTTCATAGATTTCACTGCTTCGTAAAAGCGGAACACCAGCGTCTTTAAGCGATTTTAACGCCTTTGCCGTTGCTTCCACACGAATTATCATAATAGCTTTATCAATTTTTTTCTCAAAAAATGCATACATGTACTCTATACTTATACTGGCTTTGCTGAATATACCCAGCAATTTAGAAAGACCGCCTGGTTTGTCATCAATCTCTACAGCTATCACATCGTTTTCTCTTACGGTAAATGTTGCTTCTTTAAGCAGTTTTATTGCTTTATCAGGATCGTTAACAATTAATCTGAGAATTCCAAAATCGGATGTATCTGCCAGTGACAACGCACGAATGTTGATACCGCCTGTTGATAAAACATGTGTTATTTCTTCCAACCGTCCCGGACGATTTTCTAAAAAAACCGAAATTTGTTTAATATTCATTTTGTACTCCTTGCTTTGGTAATTAGGATCAAATTTGGAGTTTAGCCGTAATAATTATTGATTAAAAACGAAAATTATTTTATCATCGAATTATATCTGTCGTGTGTCTATAACACGTTTTGCTTTACCTTCGCTGCGAGTGATTGTTAGCGGCTCAACCAGCTTAACTTTTACAGCAATTGACAGTACGTTTTCAATTTCTTTCCTAATTCGATTTTCCAATGCTTCCAATTTTCGAATCTCATCTGAGAAAAATTTGTCGTTTACTTCAACCTGAACTTCGAGTTTATCCAGGGCGCCTTCCCGGCTGACAATGAGTTGATAATGTGGGTCTGTTTCTTCAATTTCCATTAAAACGGATTCTATTTGAGACGGAAATACGTTAATACCACGAATGATCAACATATCATCTGTTCGGCCTTTTACCCGGCTGATTCTGGGACTGGTTCGTCCACAGGCAGGACATTTTTCATAGGTAATATTTACAATGTCCTTGGTTGCATATCTTAAAAACGGAGTGGCCTCTTTTGTAAGCGTAGTAATAACCAGCATACCATCTTCACCCTCGCCGACTGCTTCTCCGGTTACCGGATTAATAACTTCCGGATAAAAATGGTCAGCCCAAATATGCAGACCATGCTGGCCTTCACATTCTACAGCTACACCGGGTCCGATTATTTCCGACAAACCGTAAATGTCATAGGCTTTAATATTCCATAAGGATTCTATTTCGGAACGCATTCCATCGCTCCATGGTTCTGCTCCTAAAATTCCAATTCGAATGGTTGTGTGTCGTGGATCAATTCCAAGGGCCGTAGCCTGTTCAGCAAGATAAACAGAGTAGGAGGGAGTACAGGTTATAATGGTTGTGCCAAAATCCTGCATGATCTGAAGCTGTCGTTTTGTTCCTCCCGAAGAGATCGGAACAACGGATGAACCCAATTCCAAAGAGCCGTAATGAACACCGAGTCCGCCGGTAAATAAACCATATCCATAAGCATTTTGAATAATGTCTTGTTCACAGCCGCCTGTACAGGCAATACTTCGTGACATGACTTCGGACCATACGTTAAGATCGCCCTGAGTATAGGCGACAACAGTGGGTTTGCCTGTTGTTCCGGATGATGCGTGTATTTCTTTTACTTCAGACATGGGAACAGCAAATAATCCAAACGGATAGTGCTGCCTTAAAACTTCTTTATCTGTCAGTGGAAGTTGTTTCAGACTATCCATTGATTTAAAATCTTCAGGTTTTGCGCCCAATTTGTCAAATACCTGCTGATAATAGGGAACATTATCATAGACATGTTTTGTTACTTTTTGCAGTCGTTCCTGTTGAAGATTTAATAACTCTTCCTGGTCTAAATAATCCACTTTGTATTTTTTCATAGAACATGTCCTCCATCGCTATAAAGGTAAGCGATATATTATTTTGCTTGTCTGCCGAATTCAAAGGCTTTTAAATTACTTTCAATTGTTTTTTGCGGTACTCTGCCTTTAATTGCATCCGTCCATAAGTTTTCATCAAATTCCAGTTCATTTGACAATGCACCAATCAGCGATATATTCACCGACCGTAAATTATTGACGTCTTTGGCAATCTGGGTTCCGTTTACAAATTTAACATTGCAGCCGCTGTCTTTTATCTGTGATTCTATATTTTCAGGGTAGGTTGTTTTACCGCTTAATACCGACATGGGTTCGATTTGTTGAGTGTTTATAATGGCGATGCCATCTTTTTTTAAATAATAAAGCCATCGCTGTGCTTCCAAAAGTTCAAAGGAAAGGAGTACATCAGCCTGTCCAACCTCTATCAGGGGTGAATGGATTTTATTACCATAACGAACATGACTGACAACACTGCCGCCTCTTTGCGCCATACCGTGTACTTCATTTTGTTTAACATCATATCCATAGGTCATACATACTTTGGCAATAATTTCACTAACAAGGACAATACCCTGTCCGCCTACACCTACAATTAATATATTTTTATTTACCATATCGTTCATTGTATCTCCGAAATTTTTAAAATGTATCAAGCCGGACTAATTGCATCTGAAGGGCAAATCTGCAAACATGCATTACACATGGTGCACATTAACGGGTCAATTACAACGGATTCATTACCCATGCTGATTGCCGGACATCCGATTCGCAGGCAAACTTTGCACATGGTACATTTTGAAGGATCGACTTTATTATAACCTCTTTTCGATTTTTTATCGATAAGCACACACGGACTTTGAGCAATCACAACAGAAGGTCCTGGAAAAGAAACAGCTTCTTTTATAACGTTTGTTATCTCACTCATTTCTTCAAGATTGATCATCGCAACATGTTCAACACCGCAGGCAAGGGCCAATGCTTTAAAATCTATTTTTTTTGTTTCTTCGCCGGATAATGTTTTGCCTGTTCCCGGATTGTCCTGATGACCTGTCATTGCCGTAATACGGTTATCGAGTATAATAATAGTCACATTTGTTTTATTATACACGGCATTTACCAGGCTTGGAATACCGGAATGGAAAAAAGTGGAATCGCCCAGCACACCGACAATGGGTTTGTTTGATTCTTTTTGTAAAACTTTGGATAATCCCTGGGCCACGCCGATACTTCCGCCCATACAAATACATGTATCCATCGTTTCCAATGGTGGGAGGGAACTTAGCGTATAGCAGCCAATATCGCCGCTGATCGTGGCTTTCAGTTTTTTAAGGACGTGAAATACTTTTCTGTGAGGGCAGCCCGCGCACATAACAGGCGGTCGTGCCGGAAGATCGTTGGTTACAGGGACAGATATTTCAACCGGTTTGTTTAATATTTTTTCGCGTAAAATTTCTGCGGAAAGTTCTCCGTCATTGGGTAAGACCGATTTGCCCAATACTTTAATGCCGGCCGCCAAAAGCTGTTCTTCAATGAAAGGCTCAAGCTCTTCTATGACATAAACTGTTTTAACCGAATCAACAAATTTTTTAATTGCCTGCATCGGCAGGGGATAGGTCATACCAAGTTTAAAATACGAAGCATTTGGGAAAACTTCTTTGGTATATTGATGGCTGATTCCGCTGGTAATAAAGCCGACATCAGGATCGGAAATTTCTATCCTGTTTATGGCAACGGATTCGCTGAATTCTGCAAGATCCTGTAAACGTTTTTCAATAACTATTTTTCGTTTTCTGGCGTATGCCGGAATCATGACATATTTTTGTGGATTTTTTTCATATTTATATGATTCAGATTCTTTTCTTTCGTCTATGTCAACAACACCTTTACCGTGGCAAATTCGGGTTGTTACACGAAGCAATACCGGTGTATCATATTGTTCGCTTATCTCCAGGGCCAGCCTGGTAAAATCTTTGGCCTCCTGGCTGTCTGAAGGCTCCAACATGGGAATTTTTGCCATCTTGGCAAAATATCTGTTATCCTGCTCGTTTTGTGAACTGTGCATTCCCGGGTCATCTGCCGTAACAAGGACAAATCCACTGTTAACACCTGTATAGGCGGCTGTCATCAGCGCGTCGGAAGCGACGTTAACGCCGACATGCTTCATGGCAGCAAGCGCCCTTGATCCGGCAAGCGCTCCTCCAAAAGCCACTTCAAAAGCTACTTTTTCATTTACAGACCATTCTGAATTTATTTCCTTGTATTTAGAAATATTTTCCAATATTTCCGTACTGGGAGTCCCCGGATAGGCGGCTGCTATTTTTACACCCGCTTCATAAGCGCCTCTGGCTATTGCTTCATTTCCTGATAATAATTTCTTCATCTATACTCCAACTTACCGCCTGAATTTGTATAATATTTTTAAAGCTAGCTAAAATAACAATAAACAATCAAAAGAATTTGATTTTTTTGGTGGGATATTTGAACGGATTTTAATAATAAAGGGGGATTCAGTTAAATCAGGCATCGTATTAGTGTGTTCGTAAATTGTAATTCTTTAGTTTGAATTTATATTTATTGTTAATTAAAACGGCTTATTATTGTTTAATAACAAGCCGTAAAATTTAATTAAATCCGGGGTTAAAAGCAAGTATTTATAAAAAAGAAAATAGTTTATAAATCATACAACTATTTGTTTAGTTATAGTTTATCCTCTATTTCTTTTTCTTCTTTTTCCCATTCTATTTCTTCTTTAATTTCTTCTTCTGTCGGTTCTCCGTCTTTGTTCCAGTATATAACTCCATATACAATACACAGTAAGGTACTAAGAATAATTAAAACAAATACGAGTGATACCCAAAAGTCTCCTAAACCAAACATGATACGTTCTCCTGCTTTATCAGTTATAATGATTAAACACTATTTCACACCTTTGAAACATTTTTCAACATGTTCCTTGGGTAGAGGTGTACCAAATTTGTTAACGATAATTGTAACTAGTATCGAAACAGGCAAAGCAATTATTAACGGGTCGATGATGGCCCATACCGTGCCTTGTCCCAAAGAATCAATACCAAAAATGGTTTTACAAAGCAGTAATGGTTGAGACTCTTTGATATGTACAAAAAATAACCAAATAAAACTGACCAGAAAACCTGCAAAAAAGCCCCATATCGCTGCCGATTTAGTCATTGTTTTCGAATACAGGCTGCCTATATACATGGGTAAAAATGCAGCCGCACAGAGTCCAAAGAAAATGGCCGTCCCTCTGGCAATAATGGCTGTTCCGCCTTCAAAAAAGAGCGGCAGGCTCCATGCTAAAAAGAGACTGGTGAGAATAGAGATTAAAATTCCACCTTTTGTAATCATAACGGAATTTCCTTTGCCGCCGATCCATTTCTCATATACATCTCTTCCAATTGATGTACCCATAGCATGGAATTGAGAGCTAAGGGTAGACATGGCTGCGGATAATAATGTCACCATAAAAATGACTGTAAACCACTGAGGCATAGCTGTTTTAATGTAAAGCGGAATTATTTTAGCAACGCTTTTATTGGCCGCTAATAATGAAATGTTTTGAAAATCAGGATGATTTTGAAAAAATACATTTGATAGTGCACCCACGATAAACGCAACACCGGTCATCATAAATATAAAAATACCGCCTACAAGAACGGCCCGGTTTAGTTCCCGACTGCTTTTAACCGTCATAAAACGAACAACGAGCTGTGGTTGGGCCAACACACCGATACCAACGCCCAGGACAATGGTTGTAACAAGAGACAGCCAATATTCAGAACCAAAGCTCGGGAAAGACGTCCAGCCTGTATGGCCTTTAGCTCCAAATATTTTTATAGCTATCGGTGCCATTGCTGTCAATTTTTCATGTGCCGTTACAAAGCCTCCAAGCTTTACATAGGTGAAAATGAACAACAGAAACATACCAATAAACATGATACTGCCCTGGAAAGCGTCGGTGTACATAACACCCTTGAGTCCGCCCATAACCACATAGATGGCAATGATAACGGTAAAAAAGAACAGAGCTGCGTTATAGTTAACACTTAGAACTTCGGCAATAAACTGAGCGCCGCCCATAAGGACAACACTTGCGTAAAGCGGCATTGCAATAAATATCAGCAGTCCGGTAATTCCCTGAAGAAATGTCGATTGGAACCGATTACCCAAAAATTCAGGAAAAGTATGGGCGTTCAGGTTCAATCCCATTGACCTGGTGCGTTTGCCAAAAAGTACAAAAGCGATGAAAATACCTACAAAGATATTTAGAAAAGTTAAATATAAAATCCCCATTCCAAAGACCGCAGCAGCTCCCCCAAACCCAACAATCGCTGAGGTACTGATAAACGTAGCCCCGTAAGAAATAGCCATGACATACGGATGAATACTGCGTCCGGCCACCATATAATCATTAGCATCTTTGGTTTTTTTATATCCGGAATAGGCTAAAAAACCAATAATGAACAGATACACAAGTACAATCGATGTTAAAAACAAAATGTTCATACTTTTCTCCCTACTGAAGGTGCAGAGTTCAATGTCGATTCTATTTAGTTGGAAATGTTAAACATCAATTCACCACGGATAAATTGACCACTAACCCGATCTTCCTTGTAATAGTCGCCGGGAGAAAAATAGTCATATAAAAAGTGACCTGTTAAAAGTTTGTTAAATTTGATTTTGAACAATAATTGTATTTCATTGCCCCGTGTTTTTCCGGTCCCGAAAGGTTTGCCTTCTGCAGGGGGCAGGGAATGAATAGCTTTTAGATGATAAAAAGTGGCTGAAAAATTGACTTTTTTACACAGATTTAGATTAACACTCACCCAGGGGGAAAAAGTGTTGGTCCAATAGGCTACTTTACCTTTTTCCGGTATTTGAGAATAAATGTACAATTCACTCCATTTTGGCCATTTACTGAAAATCGGGTTCCAGCCTTCATTTTTATCAGTTGTCTCCGGATCATCTCCTGATAAATAATTGGCGCCTGCTTTTAAGATTGTGTTGCGTTTTTTACAAGCAAGATAGGACAAATAACCGTATCCGCCAAAACCAGAGATGTCAGTATCTCCCTGTGAACCAAACTGATAAGCCCATTCCGTAACAAGGGAAAGATTTCCCATTCCGGATTTTGTTGCTCTACCACCAATGGTATTGGTTTTTAGTTCTGTGTCAAACTTTTCGGTTTTGTTGAAAAAATAACCTTCAAGTTTCAGGTTTGCTTTTGAGGTGTTGGTGATATAAGTACCAAAAGCAACCTCGTCAGTATCATTCATTTTTTGCGCGTTATCAGCCTCGATAATCAAAGGCAAATGATCTTCTTCTGCAGTATTATTGATACCGAGAAGATCAATGGTTGTTTTTCCTTTTTGCATGGATAATTTGACGGCATCATGATAAATAGCGCGCGAACCATCCCAGGGACCGCCTTCCAGCATAATAAAACCTTCGCCGTATATAATGTTTTGACGACCGATGGTCAGGGTAGTTGGTATAGAGGAGCCAAATGAGATTTTGGCATATAAATTATCAAAAAAGATTTCGTGTATATCATAATCACGATCTTTAGGATCAGAAATATAGGGGCGGTTTTCGTTTGTTAATTTTGCATAAATCAGGGCCTTTGGTGCAAATGAATATTGTGCCCAAAGACTGCTACGGATTCTGAAAAAATGGTTTTTATCGTCCGCATCCTCATTCCAATCCATAATATTGTTGAAATAAGTATTACGCACACGCTCATTAAATCCGTATTTGAGCTTTGTTCCTGATTCTTGGGCGATTAAACCTTGAGGTGATAAAACAGTTAGATACAGTAATGCGACTGCTACAAATGCTAGCTTTTTCAATTCCATCTCCTTTTCTGATGAGTGTTACTGTAATCCCCTCTGAACCTTATTCATTGTTTAGTTGTCTATAGTAATAAATTATAATAAATTATGCAACGAAAATATGAATTTTTTTTCATTTTTTTTGAGGCAAAGTTGATAGGAGGTATTTTAAAAATGCAGGTTTTACAATCAAAGGTTTTTTTGATTATAACTGTCTGGTCGGCATAGGTGTGAAATGGAAAAAGTTGCCATCAACTTGATTTTTACAAGTATTCGTCTTTATATTTTATCTTTATTTTCCAAAAAAATATTGTTTTAAATGATACTTTCCGTATGTAGGGGCCACCATATCCATGGCCAAAACCGTCATGAAAAATTCTATGGGACCATATGTTTTGGACGATGTGAATGTCCGCATTAAGCTTAAAAGGCAATTTTTTAACCATATTGGTATGCCGGATATTTTAACAGGTTTAGATAATATTTCAAAAGCCATTTTTAAAATTTCATTATGCGTAAAAACATCCGGACCTCCAACATCAAGCTCTGTTTCTTTAGAGGCAACACCCTCAACACAGAATTTTGCCAGATCATTTCCATGAATCGGATTAAGTTTATATTCACCGGAACCGAAAACATAACCGCGTCCCTTTTTGGCCATTCGCAGGTACTCTAAAATATCTGAAAAGAATCCGTTCGGATAAATAACAAGATAATTTATTCCTGATTCTTTCAACTCTGTTGTAAATTTTTCCTTGGCATGCGCACCTTTTAGATTTTTCAATTTATCAATGTTAAATACTGAAATATAAATAAATTTAGATACGCCATGTTTTTTTGCATTATCCAAAAGATTTTTATTACCCTGATAGTCCACATCCATATATGTTAAATTGTCTTTTTGCTTTGTAATGCCTATGGATGTAAATACATAATCCATGTCTTTGCAAATATCCGTTAAAGATTCGGGATTGGTAACATCACCTATTACAATTTCATCAATATATCCTATTAAATTTTCAAGCTTTTTGGCATTTCTTGCCAGTGCGCGAATCCAATATCCCTGCGCCTTAAACTCTTTTACAACGTGTTGTCCCAAATATCCTGTTGTTCCGGCAATCAAAACCTTTTTCATAATAATATCACCTTTTAATATTTTATGAATTCACCTATGTCGATTTATAAGAAAAATTTAAATCGTCCGCCTTGTTGTTTATTGTAGGAAAATGACAGGAAAAAATCAAGGTTAAATCGTAAAGGCAATCTTTGTGATTACCCGATATTGTAGGGGCAATCCCCTGTGATTGCCCGACAAATTGCCCGATTCCAGGACAGACACAGGGGGTCTGTCCCTACGGTAATGGAAATGGCATGTGTGATTATCTTTGATTACCCGATTTTGTAGGGGCAATCCCCTATGATTGCCCGATAAATTGCCCGATACCAGGACAGACACGGGGGTCTGTCCCTACGGTAATGGAAATGGTATGTGTGATTATCTTTGATTACCCGATTTTGTAGGGGCAATCCCCTATGATTGCCCGATAAATTGCCCGATACCAGGACAGACACAGGGGTCTGTCCCTACGGTAATGGAAATGGTATGTGTGATTATCCGTGATTACCCGATTTTGTAGGGGCAATCCCCTGTGATTGCCCGATAAATTGCCCTATATTGTAGGGGCAATCCCCTGTGATTGCCCAATAAATTGCCCGATACCAGGACAGACACAGGGGGCTGTCCCTACGGTAATGGAAATGGTATGTGCCATTCCCTGTTATTGCCAAGGATAAATCATTTCATCAATAACATTTTTTGCAACGAAGTATATTCAAAATCCGTTCTTATGCGATAATAATAAACACCGCTCGGAACGCTGTTGCCATAATTGTCCACACCGTCCCAGGTGAAGCTGTATTTACCGGGATTCTGTACAGATCGAAACGTTTTTATCCGTTCGCCTAAAATATTAAAAATCTCCAACGTTATATCACATGGACCTGAACCCGAGTGCAGTTCGTATTCAATAACCGTACTTGGATTAAACGGATTCGGATAATTTTGATAGAGTGCTATACCATCAGGTATAACATTTTTATCCGGCCGTTTCTCAACGGCTGCAGAACGTTGTGCTATATAAATTTGTATATCATCCAAGTTAATGCCTTCGTCCGTACCCAGCGAATCAGACACGAATCGAAACCTGATTTGCACGTTATTATATCCGGGACCTGTAAAATCATTTAAAGACACAAATTTTTGTTCCCAGGAACTTGTAATGCCTGTAAAATCGGCCACGGTCTGCCATGAAACGCTGTCTGAACTAACTTCTAGATAACAGAAATCTTTGCCGCTTTCAAGCCAATATCGCATCCAGAAACTCAGCCCAATCGAATCCGGAAAAGTAATGGTCGAAAAATCAAAGGAGGGGAGGTAAGATAGAATTGCGTTCATATTGTTTTGATAGGGTCGGGGCATTGTTGCAATACCCCAGGTATAATCTTTTCCCAACAATCGGACCCAATTTCCCTCCAGGACCCAATTTGTTGTACCGGCATTGAAATTTTCAACGATATTTCCCGCATCCATTGTAACGCGTAACGTATCATTGAGTGCATTCATATCGTTTGCCATTTGGCTGATAAAAGTAAAATTATATGTGGCGATTTCTGTTGGTGACCAGTCTTTGAACACAACTGCTATTTCTGCAAAGCTTTCCACATCGGATACAATTTGAGTGTCCCTGTAAATTTCAACACTATTATTATCTATTATACAAGTTACATTGATATTTTGCCCGACATTCATACCAACGTTTTGCAAAACTATTTGCGGATTAAATTTTCTAAAAATCGGCATTTCAGGTTCCGGCAGCAAAACGGCACTTAATTTTATATCATCCGGTAAAGGTTGATCGTAATGATAAAATAGATTTTGCGACAGACCGGTTTCAGCAATAAAATGCAATAATCCGGACGGAAGTTTACAGGCCTCAATTCCTTCCATTTCCGGTAAATACAGTACACTGAACAAAGAATTCACCGTACCGGTCGCTATATCCATACTATACACATAATCACCATTATCACAGGAAAGATACAAAAGGCTGTCCAAAACAGCGCCGCCCTGAACGCGGTCCACCGGGGAGCTCAACATTATCTGATCAACAAGGGCGAAATTTTGGTTTGAATCATAGACAAATATGCGGTCTGCGTTACTAAATTCAGATGAATAAAAAAGACCAGTATTCGGATCAGCGGCAATCCAGGGGAAATGAGCTTGCGGGACTTGCACACAAAAACCCGTGTATTTTAGGCTGTCTGCATCAAAAGTAATAATCACCGGTTTTGTATAGGTAGGTTCTTCAATCGGAGCATAAATATTTCCCTGAAAACAGGCTATATCCCCGATGTGATGAAAACCCTCGGCCCTGAGAGAGTCCGGAATTGGATTTTGGTTACCGGTAACCTCCAAAAGCATATTATAATTTTCATCTGTTTTATAAAGGCCATCTTTTTCTGAAAAATACCAATAGGCGCCGTCATAAGCCAAACCCTGTGAAAACCGTCCGTCAACCCAATCCAATTGTTTTTCAAACCAGCTTGTTGCCTGAAAATCGGATGGGATTGATTTAATACTTTGACCTCTCAAATAAGGAGAATAATTTGATTGCTTGAGTAAATCGGTTGATTGGCTGTAAACAGGGAGCAGAATCAAACAAATTAACATTACAAAAATTAGATATTCATTTTTTTTCATGTCGATATCACTATTAAAGAATCAAGTATCAGGTATTTATTTTAATAAAAAAACGTTTATTCCCAGACATCTTTTTTTATACTCTTTTATTTAATGAGCGGGAGAGTATCGCTCCCGCTGACATAAAACATAATAAAATTATGACTTTTTTAAGCGAGATTGAGACTTAGATGCTTTGAATACGTGAGAGAATCTATTACATCGGCTGTACATTCTCCGATAACGTACCATTCTTCATTCCCCCATTCTCCTGGTAAATGACTTTTATCTACACTAAAAGTAAATTTATATGTTCCTGATGTAAACATACCTGCGTATTTGTAAAAGGCGGCTATATCATCATCTTGTTCACCTGTTCGCAGATAACTTCCATCTGCTGTTAAATTCATGGTATCTTTATAAGAACCATCCCATTCCATTAAATGAAAGAATACTTTGCCTGGAATCTCTAAACGCTTTTCAGTGTCTGTTTGTGTAATATCAAACTCGACATTAACGTTAATTTTACTATTCGTGGGGACAGAAATAGAAAATTTTTTAATTTTAATACTTGGCATTTCAACCTCCAATAAATTAATGTTATTATTTGAGTTGTCTTTTAAAAGACAACCATTACAATACATTGATATTAAAGTTGAATGTTAGTAAATGGGGTCTGTGTCCTATTATTAGTTTATATCATGTTTAACAGTTAATAACATAGTTGGTTGTACTAACTATGGTTTTTCCGAAAAATATTGATGGTCATGTATTTTTCTATCAATTGGGTATTCTCTGCCCAATCTAATAATATTATCGGCGTGACAACAGGAATATAATTTAAATTCCGACACAATATGTTCCTGGTTGGCGCTTTTGGTTCCCATATTCATATTTGGTTAATCAGTAAAAGATTTTCAAAAATTCCCGAGTTTACCCATTTTTCTGCAAAAATAAACCTTAATTACTGATAAAACAATTATACATATTATTTAAAACAGTGCAAGAGTTTTTTGAAAATATTATAATACACAGATGATAGTTCAAGTATGAGCATTCTCTCTAAAAAGAAAGTCCCTCTTCCGTTTAAGCAAACGACAGGAGGGACTTTTCATAGTTTATTTTCTAATGTTAATTATTTTTGTTCAATATGAAACACTTGTTTTAATTCTATTTCTTTCGGACTGTTATCATCATTCACTTCCATAAGTGGCGCCATATACCGCCACCATCTTTGACATTCGTCTGTGTGCGCGATTTCTTTCCATTTTTCCAGATTTTCAATCTCAGCGTATGCAAAAAGTGTATCAGATTCCTGATCTAAAAATATTGAATAACTTTTAACGCCTTGACGTATCAAAACAGCTTCTAATTCAGGCCAAATTGGATTATGCCGCTGGGTGTATGTTTCTTCAAATCCTGGTTTTAGTTTCATTTTAAATGCAATTCTCATTCCTGGTCCTTTTCGTGAAAAGTGGTTGTGTTCCTATATGGCCTTCAAGTTTTTGCCTTGTATTTTTTTGATTTGTTGGTTAAAAATGTTTTCGAAATCCTGTGCTGATAAGAAAACCGTTTGAATAAATTGGTTTAGTGGATAATTTATCGGCTGTTGCTGCGGTCCCAATACCACCGAGTTCGATAAAATAATTTGCTTTGCTATACATATAAAATTCAAAACCGAAACAACCATAACCGCCAAAAACCATATCTTCTGATGAAAAATCTTTTGAAGGCAGTATTATGATCGAGCCGCCTTCACCGTATAGCCGCATAAAATCGCCGATTTTCCGGAAACACCTACCAGCCCGATGCATATATTGAAATAGGGAGTCCAGGTCATTTCAAGGTCTAACAGATTTTCGGTATCCAAATGTTCTAAATACATATAGTTTGCTCTAAAACGAACAGCCATATTGCCCTGAGCAAAATAGGGGGTGGTTGCCTGTATTCCCAATCCAAAATCGCGTTGATATTGGTTTAATTGAAATCCCAGGCTCATTTTGTTACTAATTTCATTTTCCTGGGCCTTTACAGTTTGAATTAAAACAACAGATAACAGACAAAGAAATATCATTTGTTTTTTCATAGTAATCTCCTGTTTCTATTTTTAATTCTGGCTTGAATTTGTATTTTAAAAATAATTTAACCAAATTTAGAAAAATAACAACGGGAATTTCAATTTTTTTCCGTATAAGAACATGAAAAGTAACCATAAAAAAAGGCAGCTTGAGAATAAACTGCCTTTATTTTTGTGCCCCTGGCGCGATTCGAACGCACGGCCCACGGTTTAGGAAACCGTTGCTCTATCCTACTGAGCTACAGGGGCAATAATTTATTATTACTTGAGTTATGGTTGCAAATTATTTTCACTTTTCATCGACTGTATCACCTTTTGTATCACCTCCAAATCTTCCGTCCAGGAGGGATACGATTCTGGTTCGGTGTTTTTTGATTTAATGCTACCAATTTTAATAAAATTACTGCATAAAATCAAGATAATTCTCTTTGGTCTTATACCAGTTCTTTATGAGTCTTTTTTTTATCATCTATTTCCAGATATCATTCGGATTTAAATTTTTTGATTATAACTAGTTATCTATTTATTCTCTGTTAAATTTTAATCCTCACTTTTTTAGTATGTGGAATTTTTTCCGTTACTAACACAATTGTACCATGTACCTCTGGCTATTCTCATATATATTGACAGTTCTCCAATGGTAACACAATCTTTGTCATTAATTATGTGTAGCCCTTTTAACTGGTTTCTTTTTATAATTCGATCAGAATTTATACTTTATGGGCACGGATTATAAAAATCAACAGTTATAACAGCCCCTTTTATCCCTATTTTTAACTATACAATTATATAAAAATCATTACTTCATGCGATAGATTTCGTTTTGCCATTTTGTTATATTAATCCGTTTATAATTAATTATCAATTAAACAGCTTTATGGAAAACCATTCTATTATACTGTAGATTATAGGATGTAAATTTAGGAATGATTGGGAAGCACTATTTATTACTCTTTTGATACCATTATCATTGGATTACATTTTTTATAATCAATCTCAGAAAGCTGTTGCAGGTTGTACCGGTCGTTTTAAATGGCAAATGACTGTATGTACAAAAAATTGATAGTGTTGATATTGGCCATAAATTTGGTCAATAATTCCTCCTTTATAAAAGCCGGATGTTGTCGGAATAATCCCGGCAACATTTCGGCTTCTTAGGTTGGAACCGGGTTAAAGGAGGTATGTCGGATTTTATATTGATACTCCAACACAGGAGCCTATTATGAAAAATTTAAAATGTTATACATTGTTATTATTTGTCTTGTTTAATGCTGCAATTGCATCAGGTCAAATTTTATCTGGACGAGATATTATGGAAAAAGTTGATCAACGACCGGACGGGGATGACCGCCAAACTTTGATGCACATGACGCTGATCAACAAGCGGGGACATACAAGGGAGAGAACGGTTTTGTCTTACTCCAAGGACTATGGTCAGGACACTAAAACATTGATGTATTTCCAAAAGCCCGCCGATGTTAAGGGCACCGGATTTCTTTCGTGGGAATATAAGGATGCATCAAAAGAAGATGACCGTTGGCTTTATTTGCCGGCCCTTAAAAAAGTGAGGCGTATTTCCGGTTCATCAAAGAATGATTATTTCATGGGATCGGATTTTACTTATGATGACATGGGCGACCGGTCTGTAGATGAAGATGTTCATAAACTCTTAAAGGAAGAATCCATAGAAGGATATTTGTGCTGGATTGTAGAATCAACTCCGAAAGATAAAGATTATATGTACTCAAAGGTTATTCACTGGATTCGGCAGGACTCGTATACTGCATTCAAAATTGAATATTATAATAAGAACGGTGATCTACTCAAGGTTTTAACCTGTCCAGATGTTCGGGAAACGCAGGGATTTTGGACAATTTTTAGGTGGGAGATGAATAATCTTCAAGAAAAACACCAAACCATATTAGAGCTGGAAAAAGTAGATTACGATTTGGGTATTCAGGATAATATCTTTCATGTAGCTAATTTGGAACGCGGGAAAATTAAATGAAAAGACCACCCTTTTTTTACATAAAAAGTTTGGCGTACCAAACTTTTGTTTTACTGTTCATGTATATGTTGTTTCCGCATCCGGTACAAGCTCAATACACTGTTCGAGGTTTTGTGGATTCTTATCACGCTATTCAGGTCCACGCGCCCAATGAATATTTGAGTTCCCGAAATCGGGTACGTTTGGAAATGTTTGCCGAAAATGATATTGGATTGGCTTTTTTTTCGATGAATGCCATCCAAAATAATGTTCTTAAATCGCAAAGCGGCGTAGAGCTTAGAGAGGCTTATATGGAATATGGTGCTGATCATTGGGATATGCGTATTGGCCGCCAGATTGTGGTTTGGGGAAAGGCCGATGGTGTTCAAATAACCGATATGATTTCTCCTATGGATTATACGGAATTCCTGGCAAGGGATTACGATGACATTCGTATTCCGGTGGATGCGTTTAAAATTAGGGGTTTAATGAATAAAGCAACTTTAGAACTGATTTGGCTGCCTACTTTTCAATCAGCCATATTACCGGAAACAGGCAACCCCTGGGTGGTGGAAAGCGATTTGCCGGAAGATATGGATATAATTTATAAAACCTCTCTTGAACCTGAAAACACTTTTAAGAGCAGTGAGATTGGCGGAAAAATTTCTTTTTATTTATCCGGAATTGATTTTTCCTTGTCCGGGCTTTATACATGGGACAAATTTCCTGTTTATCGCATAATGGATGTTACGGATAACCAGGTTTATATGCGAAAAGAACATCATCGTCTTGCATTTATCGGTGGCGCTTTTTCAATTCCTAAAAATGCATTTGTTGTCCGGGGAGAATCAGCTCTCTTTATGGGTAAGAAAATTAAAACTGAGAGTTTACCCGGCGATTTGTTCGATAGAAATATATGGAAGTGGCTGCTGGGGGTAGACTGGTATCCGGGAAATAACTGGACGCTCAGTGCTCAATTGACGGATACGTTTATCCCGGACCATAGGGAGATCATGTCCGACAAGGAGCATACTGTGTTTTCGACATGGAATGTCTCCAGAAAGTTTTTAAGAGAAACATTAACAATTAACACATTTGCCTATATCGGCATGAATCATGGTGATTTTTTTGACCGCAGCAGCTTAACCTATGCCCTGACGGATGAACTACATCTTTCGACTGGTATCGATTGGTTCTCAGGTGATAAAGGCATGTTCGGCCAATACAATGACAATCGTGAATTTTGGATTAAAGCAAAATATAGTTTTTAAATACATCAATGAAAGGAAAATGTTTATGAATAATATTGGGATTTTTTACGGTTCCACAACAGGCAATACAGAGTCTGCAGCTGGATTAATTCAAAGGTTATTAGGTTCCGACGCAAAAGTTTTTGATGTGACTTTAGCAACATCTCTTGACATAGAATCCTGCAATTATCTTATTTTCGGCGTTTCCACCTGGGGTGTTGGTGATCTTCAGGATGATTTTGATACCTTTATGGAAGAAATTGAAAAAGCTAATTTGTCAGGAAAAAAGGTGGCAATTTTTGGCTATGGTGATCAGGAAGCATATAGCGATTCGTTTGTTGATGCCCTGGGTAAAGTTTATAAAGTATTGCTTGATAAGGAGTGTAAAATAGTAGGTAGTACTTGCATTGAAGGATATAATTACGATTCATCAAAAGCAGAAATTAACGGACAGTTTGTTGGCCTTGTTTTGGACGATGATAATCAGGGACAATTAACCGAAAAGCGTATCACCTCATGGGTGCAGCAGCTTGAAGATGAATTTAAATAAAATAAACAGCAACGTACTTTTGAATAAATGAAAGGAATCTTGATGAAATCGAAAATACTTTTTTTACTATGCGCATATTTGGCTTTTACTCTTATCGGTTGTAGTGATGATGATAATAATCCTGTTTCCAATAAGAGCAGTGAAATTTTTGTATCTTTGTCATCGCCCTATTTGATTTGTGCCAGCAGAAATCCAGGTGGAGTTGGATTCGATTTTGAATATAACGATAAAGCAGGCGGAGCAAACAATATGGACTCTTTAACCGTTTCTGATTTTGATTTTGATATTAAAAATAATTACAACTAAAGCCGAAAAGCCGGACGGTACGTTAGGAGGTATGCCGCGTATCGTATTGTCTGAAAAGACTCAGGCTGTGAATTACAGTGCCGTGGATACTCTCTGTACCGGATTAACTGCTTTTGAAAATTTAACAGCAGACAACATGCAGGCCGTTACTTATAAATCCGACGATACAACTTTTGATCTCACAGATTTGGAAACTTGGTAATACTGGAAAGCCCCTTTCATCAGGGGTTACAAAGGAATATAAAAAGCTGGTTATCGGTATCAGGTGGAAAACTAGTGCAAATAACGATGTTGCTGATGATGAAATTGTATGGATTGTTCAGACAAGTGAAGGGCGTCTGGTAAAACTTATTGTTACTGATTTTCCCGCTGATCCGGCACCCACCAGCACTGGTTATATCGCTTTGAAATGGGATTTTCTTAATTAACACAAAAAATTCGGCTGCCGGTATTAAAGAAAATTATCCGGCAGTTTGAATGAAAAATTGGATAAAGAATGAACTTTTACGATAGATATATGATATTTCTTATCAGTATGATTGGATTAATAAATCTTTTAATCCCTCATCATGCTGAAGCAGCCATTGAAGTGACCGGTCGTGTTAGCGATTCTGAAACCGGGTATGCCATTCCCTATGTCAATGTAAGCGTTAGAAACTTGTCCAGCGGAACTGTAACAGATTCAAGCGGTATATTCAGGATTAAAATACAGGATGATCGGACAATAAACTTGATATTTTCTCATGTAGGTTATCAAAAAAAGACCAAAATATTTACTAAACCTTTTAATGAAGAAAAGTTGAGGGTAGATTTAAAACCCAAAGTTTTGGAATTCCCAAATGTAATTATTTCTGCGTCACTTTATGAACAGCCTGTTCAGACCCTGGCCAAATCTGCGATGATTATTGAACGCCGGCAACTGGTGGAGCACATGCAATCCAATATGACAGATATGCTGGCAACTAAACCTGGATTTACACAGGTTTGGGAATACCATTCGCCTCTGTTATTGCGGGGCATGAACTCCAAACGGCTTTTGGTAATGAAAAACGGAAACAGGCGCATCGGGACCTTTCCGGGCGGTTACTTTGGCCAGGATATGAACATTTACGGTGCGCAAAAGGTTGAGATTATAAAAGGTCCGGGGATCTGTCATATACGGAAGCGGTGCTATATCAGGGATCATTAATTTAATCAGTCAGGAACCCTGGGGGCGTCCGGGATCGCGTTTGAGTGTGGTTTCCGATTTGGAAGTAATAATAATGAATTTCTCGAAACCGCCAACGCGTGCTATCAAAAAGAAAAATATGGCATAATGATTCATGGAAAGTGGCGAAAGACCGATTCTTTTAAATATGGTGACGGGACATTCTGCTGAAAACAGTGATGTGGAGGACCGCGATCTGGACATTACGACAGGTATTAAGATAAATTCCCGTCACAAAATCATGGTTCATGCAGACTATCATGAAGGAGATTGGGGAAAACCAAGAGGTTTTAACGGCCCGACCAAAGCTTTTACCGAAATACGAAATAAAGAGGAACGTAATCATTCCGATTTTTCCTATACTTATTCACCCGGTTCATGGGTGGATTGTAGTTCAGTTTAATGCTTATTATGATTCGGGTACACGGGATTATTATAAAACAAAATACAGTACGGTTTCCGGCATAGCTACTTCCCTTGATTTGGTGCATTATAAGGATCAATACGGTGGCGCACGACTTTATGCTAATTTTAAATTTGGACCAAGCAACACAATGACCATAGGATTGGATGGTTATTTCTTTATGCTGGATAATCCTTCGGACGTAATCGATTATTATTATGCTACACAAGGAACTGTGGCAGGTTATGAGAACGCGGGACAAAAAAACCGGGGTGTGTTTTTTCAACGACGCATTGGACATCACAAACCGGCTGCGCGTTATTGCGGGGCTGCGTTATGATGTGGCAACTGTGGGACGAAGGAACCGGCAAAAATCTGGTGGAACGACATGAAGACAGAGATGCGTTAAGCGGCAATATGGGACTGGTTTATGCCTGGAAGAGCAATCACAGGTTTTCTTTAAATTTGGGGAGGGCGTTTCGTATGCCTACCGCCGAAGAGTTGTTTACCGAGGTGATCAGTTGCAAGGGCACCAAAGCCGGAAATCCCGATTTGCAGCCCGAATACAGTTTTAATATAGATATTGGGTTACGGGGCCATACGAATAAAGATCGATTTATTTATGATCTGGCCTTGTTTTATAACCGTTTACAAGATTATATCAATGAAACGGCTGATACTGAACATGAATCCGTGGATTTTACCTATACCAATACCGATGCGGTCATTAGAGGCGGAGAATTGTCCGCCTCATACCGGTTTGATAATATACTTCATCCGGCTAATACCTTGTATGTCGGTTTGGGCAGCTCCCATGTCTATGGCGTAGATCTGTCAAAGGATGGGGATAATGTGCCTCTTTTTGGTGTGCCGCCGTTTAAATTAACCGGTGAACTAAAATATCACGGCCTTTTCAACCGCTATTATATCACGGGTTATTCCATGAAAATACAATGTGAATATGCGGCTTCTCAGGATAGAGTTTCCGAAGTTCCAGAGGGAAGTGAAGGCGGACCTTGGGGATACATACCTTCCGACTCACATGTGGTGTGGCATCTTGCCTGTGGCATCAAGGCCAACTCATTACCGGGTTCACCAAAACTACAATTGGTAATTTGTAATATGTTTAATCTGGAATATCAACCCTATGGCTCATACATCCAGGCCATGGGTCGGAACATAAAAACAGTCTTATCTTTTCATTTACAGTAAAGGCCGTTGTATGAAAATATTATTTCATCATATATATGAATATCGGAAAGGGCTGCGTAATCTCGTTTTATGTACGCTGTCAAGTGATTACCTGGAATTAGCTGTTGAACGGCTTGAGCACAATGAGATTGCCTATCTGATTCAAAAGGTCAGTGAAAACAAGGTTAATATTTTTTTCGGTATGAAAGAATGCGTTGATATTGTCCGTGGCTTTGGAAACAAACCTTTAAGCACATTTACAGATGAGCAGGATTTTATTCTCGGTATTATGCTGGGATATTGTCGAATCAAACAATGCCACCGTTACCTGAAACGAAAAGGTCATTCGGTGAGCAACACAGACTCCCGTGATGTAAATATATCCGATATAAAAAACTCCCGCGCGAGTCTGGCTAAAGTGGCTTTCTCTGATTGCGAATGGAAATGACAATGAAAATTAAGGAACAAAGATGAACACACTATTGAAATTGCAAAAATACATGAAAGGCAGAAAAGCTTTGCTTCCGGCATCACTGGTGTTGTCAGCGCTCAGTGCCTTGACAGCAATGATCCCATATATTTTAATATGGTTCATTATTCGTGAATTTATAACAGCGGGGAGTGTTTCCTCGTCCGGTTTGATTTTTAGTTATGCCTTGTGGGCAGCCGGGTTGGCTGTTGCAAGTATCGGTATATATTTTTTGGCTTTGTCTATATCACACCTCGCTGCGTTCAGGGTTGAATGTAATATGCGCCGCTATGCGATGCAAAAAATTGTTAATATGCCGTTAGGATTTTTTGATAATAACACTATCGGCCGCATCCGAAAAATAATTGATGACAATGCCGGTATCACACATTCTTTTTTGGCCCACCAAATGCCTGACCTTGCAGGCACCTTTGTCATGCCGATTACCGCCCTTGTGCTGATATTTGTTTTTGACTGGAGGCTTGGTCTTGCTTGTGTTTTCCCTGTTGTTCTGTCAATGTTTATTATGGGATTTATGATGGGAAAAAGGGGGCGTTATTTTATGCAATGCTATATGGACTCACTCGAAGAAATGAACTCCGAGGCTGTTGAATACGTACGCGGCATACCGGTGGTTAAAGTGTTTCAACAAACTGTTTTTTCATTTAAAAATTTCCACAACAGCATTATAAAATATAAGGACATGGTTTTTTCATACACAAAAATGTGGAGAATTCCCATGTCTGCATATACCGTGATCATTAACGGATTTTCATTCTTTCTTGTTCCGGTTGCCATTTTACTAATTGGTAATACCGGAGAATATGCTAAAGTTGTTCTCAATATGTTTCTTTATGTTTTGATTGCCCCTGTTTTTTCTTCAAGTATTATGAAAAGCATGTATCTGAGCCAGGCACTTGGTCAGGCAAAAGAAGCCATCGATCGTTTGGAAAATCTGACGTCGGTAGGTCAGCTACCTGTTCCGGAAAAACCATATACTATAAACGGTCATAATATTTGTTTTAAGAATGTTTCATTTAGTTATCCCGAAACAATTAAAAAGGCAGTGGACAATGTAAGCTTTGAAATTGAGCAAGGCCGATCAGTTGCCCTGGTAGGCGCATCCGGAGGCGGAAAAACAACCATTGCCCGGCTTGTTCCACGTTTTTGGGATGCCGACGAAGGACAGGTCTCTATCGGAGGGATTAATGTAAAGGATATTAATCCCAGGGATTTAATGGACCACATTTCTTTTGTCTTCCAAAACACCCGTTTGTTTAAAAAAACTCTTTTGGAAAACATCACTTATGGAAACCATACCGCCGCCATGGAACAAGTGGAGCGTGCCGTTGATTTGGCCCAATGTCGAGAAATAATTGACCGGCTTCCTAATGGGCTGAATACGAAAATTGGAACAGAAGGGACCTATCTTTCCGGAGGTGAGCAGCAGCGAATTATATTGGCGCGGGCGATTTTGAAAAATGCTCCGATTATCGTATTGGATGAAGCCACTGCGTTTACCGATCCTGAAAATGAGCATCTCATTCAAAAAGCTCTTAAAAAACTGACCAAAGGTAAAACGGTTTTAATGATTGCCCACCGGCTGACAAGTGTTTTAGAGGCGCATAAGATCCTGGTCATTCAGGAAGGAAAGATAGCTGAACAGGGAAATCACAAACAATTATTAACGCAAAATGGAATTTATACAAAAATGTGGAATGAATATCAACAGTCGGTTAAATGGACCATCGGAAAAGAGGTGTGCCATGCTTAAAATGATACAACGTCGTTTGGCCCTTTCTGAAAAAGGTGCAAAAGATTTTTTAAAAGGAACCTTATGTACGGTTTTGCTCGATGTTGCACTCATGCTTCCGGCGGTTTTTATTTTTTTATTTCTTGAAGAATATTTAAACAAAGTTATCGACCCGTCTTCCACTGTTGTACATGGTTTTTTGTATTATGTTTTGTTTGGGGTGGGATTTATGGTAATTATGTTCCTTATTGCCATGCTTCAATACAACAGTACGTTTACAACGATTTATGAGGAAAGTGCCAACCGACGTATCTCCCTGGCGGAAAAACTCCGGAAACTGCCGTTGGCTTTTTTTGGTGAAAAGAACCTTTCAGACCTTACTTCAACCATTATGAACGACAATACCGATTTGGAGCATACTTTTTCTCATGCCGTACCGCAATTGTTTGCGTCAGTCATCAGTATCATTTTGATTGCTATCGGTTTGTTCTTCTTTAATTGGCAACTGTCCTTGGCTTTATTTTGGGTTGTACCCTTGGCCGCAGGGATATTGTTTATTTCAAAAAGACGGATTGATAAAGAAAATCGTTTTGGCTACCAGACAAAACGTGATGTAAGTGAAAAAATTCAGGAAGGACTGGAGACGGTTCAGGAAATCAAATCTTATAGTCAGGAAGATTCCTACATCCAGGAACTAGACAAGACAGTTGATCAATACGAAAGACAACTGATACGCGGTGAGTTATTCACTGGAATGTTGGTTAACTCTTCTCAAAGTTTTTTAAAGCTGGGACTGGCCGGTGTCATCGTTGTCGGGGCAAACATGGTCACTACAGGCAGTGTCAGTTTATTTACATATTTTATCTTTTTAATGATATCAGCCAGTATTTATAATCCTGTCAATGAGGTTTTTAATAATTTGGCGGCATTATTATATCTTAATGTCCGTATCAATCGTATGAATGAGATGCAGGCCATGCCTATCCAACAGGGAAAAACTGATTTCAGGCCAAACCATTACGATATTCAATTCAGCAATGTAGATTTTTCTTATGAAGAGGGAAAACAGGTGTTGCTAGACGTTTCCTTTACTGCAAAACAGGGCGAGATCACCGCCTTGGTTGGTCCTTCAGGTGGTGGTAAAAGCACATCAGCCAAGTTGGCCGCCCGTTTCTGGGATATTGATAATGGGGAAATTACTTTGGGCGGTCAGGATATCAGCAAAATAGAGCCGGAAACACTGTTAAAAAACTATTCGGTCGTATTTCAGGATGTGGTGCTGTTCAATGCGTCTGTTATGGACAATATTCGTGTGGGCAAGCGCGATGCGACTGATGAAGAAGTGATTCGTGTTGCTAAGCTGGCACTGTGCGACGAGTTTGTCGGCAAAATGCCGGACGGCTATCATACCATTATTGGTGAAAATGGAGAAACCCTGTCAGGTGGTGAACGCCAACGCATTTCCATAGCCCGCGCCTTGCTAAAGAATGCGCCTATTGTGCTGCTGGATGAAGCTACGGCGTCACTTGATGTGGAAAACGAAACCAAAATTCAAGCCGGTATTTCGGAATTGGTCAGGGATAAAACTGTGCTCATCATTGCGCACCGTATGCGCACCGTAGCCAACGCCGACAAAATTGTGGTGCTGAAAAACGGACGTGTGGCGGAAACCGGTTCGCCCGATGAATTAAAAATTAAAAATGGCATTTTTTCAAAAATGGTCGAACGACAAATGAAGCCGGTCTTGAACTAAATTAGAAAAGTTTTAGATAATAGGTTATATGAAATGCTTTGTTAAGAGGCAGGAGTCATAATGAGAGTGTTTAATTTTGAATTCGGAAACGGTTGGATTTTAAGTTTAATTTATCTGGCGGTATCATACGTGCCTATGTTTTTTGGCGGCAAGGCCGTAAAACGCCTGGTTGATTTTTCTTTTGCAAGCACTATGGGGAGAATTAATTCATTTATAATTATGATTCTTTATTTCTTCATGCTTGCGTATCCTGTGTTTCTTAAAATTCAAGATGGTACAATTTTTTTCTATATAGGATTGGGACTTTTTATTTTGTCAGGAATAGCTGCTATTACAAGTTTTATAAATTATTTCTCAACACCTGTTGACCAGACTATTTGCAAGGGAATGTATAAATTTTCACGAAATCCAATATACGTTTCGGTGTCTATTATGGGTTTTGGTATGGCTTTTATGTGCCTTTCTGTGACCATAGCCGTACTATTAATAATAATTTTGATTTTACAGCATTTTATCATACTGGAAGAAGAAACGTTCTGTGCAGAGAAATATGGAAAAAGTTACAGGGCATTTAAGCAAAGTGTCCCACGGTATTTAATGTTTTTTTAAGATTAAGAGGAAAAAGATATGGGACAAAAACTAAAAATTGAAAAAGGCAATGTCCAGGAAACCCTTTTACTGCCTTTATGGGGCAGAGCAGTTGAAACACAAAAAGAAAAACCCCGATTGATTGACAAAAAGGCGGTTGAAATTATCGATATGCTTGACTATGATTTTTCAACCATGACAAACAATATCAACGAGATGTCAAGAGCGGGATGGATAGCGCGTAGTCTTCATATTGATAAAACGGTTGCAATGTTTATTAAAAGATATCCTGAGGCGACCATTATCAACATCGGTTGTGGATTGGACACGACTTTTGATCGCATCGACAATGGAAAAATTATGTTTTATGAACTGGATTTCCCTAAAGTAATTGCGTTGAGACAGTCTTTTAATCAGGATACCGAGAGGCACAAGTGTATTGCTTGTTCATTTCTGGAAAAGAAATGGTATGATGAAATAAAAAATCCCAAAGGATTGCTGTGTATTGCCGGAGGTGTGCTTTACTATTCCGAAGAAAAGCAGATAAAAGACTTTTTCATTTCAATGGCTGACCATTTCGGGCAATGTGATTTTTACTTTGACTCTCTTTCACCTATGGGCATTAAAATCGGCAATAAACAGGTATTAAAAAAAGGTGGAGTGAATATAGAACTGGCCGGTTGGGGACTCAAGCGTATAAAATCTCTTGAAAAATGGGATGACAGAATTAAGATCGTTGAGGCAAAGCCCATGTATAAAGGAATGAAAAAAGGACTTTCTCTGTCTCAAAAGCTGGGTTTGGCCTTTTCTGATATTTTGGGTGTGTGTCATATGGTTTATATAAACATGGAAAAATAATGGGACAAAAAAAGTATATGAAAGATAAAGACAAAATAAAACACATATTTGATTCTCAGAACCACGCAGAGAACTATGACGAAAAAGCCCGGAAATCCAATTGGGTTGCGCCTGAAGTTGTTTTTGGACTCTCTTACGCCTGGATCAAACCCGGGGAGACCATCCTCGATATTGGTATTGGTACCGGCCTTTCCTCAGTTCTTTTTCACAAGGCCGGACTTTTTGTCTATGGAATGGATTACTCGAAGAGAATGCTCAAGATATGCGCTGAAAAGGAAATTGCTAAAAGGTTAAAATACCATAATTTGATTGTTACGCCCTATCCTTATGACGACAATTCTATAGATCATGTCGTTAGTACGGGGGTTTTTCATCTATTTAGCGATTTATCGTTAATCTTTAAAGAGGTTAACCGAATTTTAAAAAGCAAAGGTCTTTTTGTTTTTTGTGTAATGGATTATAAGGAAAAAGAAGGAAAAGAAATAATCATAGAGGACCGGCAGATACCCGGCAAATCGGTTACTGTTTATCGATATAATGAATCCGAAATTCAAATATTACTTGATGAGTGTTCATTTCATTTAATTAAAAGTGCTGATTTTATGGGAATACATGCAAATAATGAGATTCGTTTCAGGGCCTGTATGGTGCAAAAAATTTAAGAGACAATTTGAAAGGAATAAAATTGGAATTAGATCAAATCATCATCATTGTCTGTTTTGTGGTTATGTGGATACAAGCGGCGGGATTTGGTATTTATTTAAAAAAGAATCATTGGTCAATGAGCGGTGTACCTCCTATTAACAAAGTACTGTTTAAATTTGCTAAAGCATGCATGATGTTGACCTGGGTGAGTTTGTTTGTGGAGGGTGCCGGTCTTGTGCAATTATCACTCTGGGACAGATCAGGTGCGGCCATCGCTCTGTCTATTGTTTTTTTAATATCGGGCACCATTTTGCAGCTTGGCGCTTATTTTGAGCTTGGCCATAATTTAAAGTTTGGTATTCCATCACGAGATGAGGAAAAAAGGGCGACATTAAAAGTAACCGGTCTCTATCGCATTAGCAGAAATCCCATGTATGTGGGATTTTATTTTTTAATGTTGAGCGCGTGTTTTTATGTCCTTAATCCTGTTGTGTGGATTTTTTCAATATTTGCATTTATTGTTCATCATCAAATTGTGCTAAAGGAAGAGTCTTTCCTGGAAAAAAGATTCGGTTCCAGGTGGAAAGTATATTCCGATAAAGTGAACCGATACCTGTAAAAGAGGAGTAATCTATGAAAATACAACAAATTAATCAATTCTTTAAAAGAATGGGTATATTTCAAATCCGGTATCGCTGGATGTTTATGTTATTTGCGCTTATCCTGACTTATTTTGGGATAACCGGTCTTGATAAAATTGCGGTTAAAAATGACCGTGACAGTTGGTTCGACGACAAGGAGGCTATTGAAATTGCCACTGAAGCATTTGAAGATCAGTTTGGTAATAACGATAATATCGGCATTCTCTTTGAAGCTGAGGATGTCTTTCATCCGGAGGTACTTGAAGCTATAAAGGCGTTGGGAGATGAACTTCTTGCCAAGGTCCCCTATGCGGATGAAGTAACTTCCCTGATGGAACTGGAAGTCTCTGTGGGGACGGAAGAGGGTATAGAGATCATCAATCCATTCGAAGACGGTATTCCCGATGATCCGGCAAAAATTGAGGAGATACGAAAGCTCGTCCTCTCCCGCAAATCAATTGCTGACAAATTAGTGTCTGCGGATTGTAAGGAAACCTGGCTTTCTCTTGATCTTTTGGAATATCCCGAACCGGAAGAATGGAAAAAAGAGACGGACCTTGATCCCATGTTTCAGGTCGGTGAAGCCGCCATTCCCATTATAACGAATCCGAAATGGAAAAGCGAATTTTATACCATCAAGGCTGCCGGCATGCCCTACAGCGAAACGGAAGAACGTGATTTTTTCGGTAAAGAGCTTATGACACGTGTTTTATCCGGTTTTGCGCTAATGATAGTTTTACTGGCAATTTTCCTCCGTTCATTCAGAGGCGTGTTTGTACCCGTGTTTACAACCATTATGGGGATTGTGGTGGTTTTTGGCATTATGGGCTGGATAGGCGTGGGTGTGGACGCCAATATGATGACCCTGCCCATTCTTCTCGGTATGGCCTTGTCTGTAGGCTATTCTATTCATTTGGTTAACGCATTTAAACGATTTTTTAGAGCCACCGGAAAACGTAAAGAATCGATGGTTGCTGCTGTGGAAGAAACAGGATGGCCCATATTATTTACTGCTATAACAACCATGGGTTCTGTTATGTCCTTTGCCACAGCAGGTATTTTGACTATTCAATGGCTGGGATTTACCTGTGCAGCCGTGGTGTTTGCCGATTATATATTTGTTATTGTTCTGACGCCTGTGCTGATGAGTTTTGGAAAGGATAAAAGTGTCAATAAGGCGAAAGAGTCAGGGATTCTCTTTTTTGACCGTATAATAGGTAAAATTGGTGTCTTTGTATTAAGACGCAAACGAATCATTCTAATAACAACTTCGGTTTGTCTTCTTGCTTTTATTCCCGGTGCGTTCAAAATAGATGTCAATATGGATGCCTTTCGGTTTATGGGACTTAAAATTCCCTACGTCCAGCGGTTGTATCATATTGCAAATTCACAGCTCGGTTCTTATATGACTTATAACTTGACAATTTCTTATGATGAAGCTGATAAAATTAAAGACCCGGTGGTTATGAAACATTTTGATGCACTGTTGGACACTGTAGGCAATTTTGAATTGACCAAAAAAAATGAAACAGCATCCACGGTATTTTCTGTTTTGGATATTGTAAAAGATATGAACCAAACCCTTCACAATGATAGTGCCGCTTATTATAAAGTCCCGGACAGCCGAGAACTTGTTGCCCAGCTTTTGTTCTTGTATGAAATTTCCGGGGGCACAAAAACATTTCGCTGGATAAACGAAGACTATTCCATGTTGCGTGCCCAGGTACGGGTCAGTCGATTCGACGCTAACGAATTTGTGCGGGAAATACAAACCATTCAACGTCTAAGTGAGGAATGGTTCCCGGGCTCTGAGGTGAGTATCGTGGGTAGTGCAGCCCAGTTTGCTGAATTAAACAAAAAAATTGTTACCGGTGAACTAACCTCCATCTTAACGGCTCTTGTGGTGATTGGTGTATTATTAATCCTGGTTTTCGGAAGTATCAAGACCGGTTTGATCGGTATGATCCCAAATCTTTCTCCATTGATTGTACTTGGTGGATACATGGGCTATTGCAAATCGCCCCTTGATATGATGACGATGACTATTATGCCCATGCTGTTGGGAATCGCTGTAGATGATACAATCCACTTTATAAATCATATCAAATATGAGTTTGAGTTACACGGTCAATATGAGCAAGCCATTCTCCGGTCGTTTAATACAGTCGGAAAAACGTTGGCAATGACAACCATTGTGCTTGCAGCAACCTTTGCTATGTACATGTTTTCAAATGTGGCAAATCTTGCGCGAATCGGTTTTTTAGCCTCCGTAGGACTTTTTGCCGCGCTTCTGATTGACTATCTGATGACACCGGCACTGATATTGTTAACCAAACCGTTCGGTAAAGAATCAGAATAAAAAAAACTTGGTTAATTTTTTTAAGGAACTAGTGTTAATGGATTTTGCAATAACTCGAAATGACATTGCAAAAGATATATTGTAATATTGGCTTTGCGTTCACATCTTTACTCAACAACTCAAATGTTTGGCTATATGGTAATTGATTTTGGTAGAAAATTTCAATTGAAATTACTATTTTAAGTGAAAGGATAGGAGTATTAAATATGCTTAAAAGATTTTTAATTATAATTTTTATTTTGGTGTTAAATTTATTTTGCAGTAAAAATGAAACAGATAAAAATATACCAAAATTGACTGTGAAAGATATTGCTGCGAATGCCGCTGAGTATGTTGGGAAAAGTACAAGTATCACAGGGACTGTTGTTCATGTATGTAAACATGGCGGTAAAAGAATGTTTATTATCGGAGAGCAGCCGGAACCACGATTCAAAATAACTGCCGGTAAAAGCGTGGGGGCATTTGATATTGAACTGGAGGGCAGTGATGTTCAGGTAACCGGCGTTATTCAGGAGCAAAAAGTTGATGCTGCTTTTTTGGATAATTGGGAGGCTGAAATTAGTGATGAACAAAAACCGGAAGTAGGACATCAGGGCCATGAACATGGTGCTTCAGAAGCTATTGATGATCATCATGAAAATGCACAAAATCAAATCAACAGTTTGAGGAAAAAATTAAAGGAAAGCGGTAAAGAAGTAATTGCGTTTTATAATTTGGAATGTGAATCTTTTAAAGAAATTAAGTAACGGAGTTTTTGAGTGGGACTCAATTTAAGGAAATGGAACAGAATTTTACATCGTGATTTTGGCTACTTTTTTTTCGGTCTGACAATTATATATAGTTTATCCGGTATTGCATTAAACCACCTTAAAGACTGGAATCCGAGTTACGTCGTCTATACTAACAGGGTTCAGTGGGAGCAGCCTGTTACCGGAGAACCGGTTACCCAAAAAGCTGTGATGACGTTTTTGGGAAAATATGGCCAGGAGGGTAATTATAAAAAACATTATCAGCCTGAACCGGAACGATTAAAGATTTTTTTGAAAAGCGGTCATGTAGAAATAAACTTATCGACCGGACATGGCGTTATGGAAAAATTGAAACGGCGGCCTGTATTACGTGAAGTGAATTTTTTACATTATAATCCAGGACGATTGTGGACCTGGTTTTCGGATGTTTTTTGTGTTTCATTAATCCTTATAGCGATAACCGGTTTATTTATTGTGCGCGGAAAAAACGGCATAACAGGACGTGGGGCTGTGTTGACAGGATTGGGCATTGCAATGCCGCTGATCTTGTTGTTTTATTACCTGAATTGATTTATATTTTATATCCGAAAATAGGAGAAAAATTTGAAATCCAGGAAAACAGTTATATTTGCAGTCATATTACTTTTTTTATTCATCGAAACAATCTCATCATTCGCTAAAGATAAAACAGCGATTTTGATTATTGCACATGGTTCGCATAGTACGGAGTGGAATACCTCCGTACAGTCCCTGGAGAAAATTGTATCTGAACGTTTATTGTCTGAAAATTTTGACTGTGAGGTTCGAATTGCTTTTATGGAAATGGCCAAACCAACCATCGCTGAGGTGGTCAGGGAACTGGAGGCTTCAGGTGTTGAATCAATATTCGCTTTGCCGTTGTTTACCAACGCTTCCGGTCATTCGATGTTTGATATACCTTCGATTTTAGGATTATCGTTCAATAAAGATACTATACAATCGCTTCTTGACGAAGGAATTGAAATTGTTGATACGAAAATAAAAATTGTTCTTGGGCCAACATTGGATTATGGTGACCTAATTCAAGTGATTTTGCTTGATCGCGTTAGGGAATTATCAATTTCACCGGAAAATGAGGGAATTGTTCTGTTAACGCATGGCAGTTCGGATTTTGCACCCTTTTGGCACAAGGCATGTAAAAAAGCGGGTGCCTATATCTGTGCAAAATCCGGCATAACCAAATTTGATTACGCCTTTATTGAGGTAGGGCAATCTTTTGAAACCGAGGGTTTACCCTGTATTTTGGGTATGGCTGAAAACTGCGAAAGAGTTATCGTACTTGGACTTTATCTCTCTTTGGCACCGGGTCAAATTGCAAGTCGTTATTTGAGCCAACAGAAATTGAATAATGATTGGTTTAGCCGGCAAAATATATATTTTTCCGATAAAGGTTTACTGCCGGATGACCGCTTAAAGGATTGGATTGTTGAACGAATTTTAGAATGGATTAAAGCTAACGAAAACATGAAAGAAAAGTGATTCTTGCCTGTATTGTCTGTTGCTTTCAGTTGAGGTGAGATTCCTTCGGGTTATAAGGACCATATTGTTTTTTCCATATACAAATATTACTTGAACAGATCAAGATGAAACTATTTTCACAATTTTATATGGCGAACAATATTTTTGTAATTCTCAAAAACTATGTGATTTGGGGAAAATAGTATAATTAAAAAAATATTTTTTTTGTTGACATTAATAGTAAAATGTAATTTATTATTATAACGATCTATTGGGTAATAAATTGACCTAAAAATACGTGCCGGCCAGGTAGTTTCATTTTTTCAAAAGTAGTAACTAAGGGAGGCAGATCAATGATCTTAATACTTTTCAATATTGGAATGATTTAATAGATTTTTTACATCGGTTTAATGGTAAAATCTATTAAAACTATATCAGTAGATTTTGGAACTTTTCTAATTTGAAAAATCTTTGTTATCTTTTACTAGGTTGTTCTATTAAAAATTAAGCCAAATGGGTTCGACTTTACTCCCATTGGCCTCCTGAAACGGACCGGAATTTTTTTAATCTTCGGTCCGTTATTTTTTATCGATTAAAATAAAACTTTTTTTACGCTATCAGTTTATTACTCTGTCAATTCCTTCTCAACCAAATCACCTAATTTTGAATATTTTTCAAACAAGCTTTTATACTTTTCAACATTTTCAGGAATGGGTTGATATTCCTTTTCAAACCCACTGCCCATGGCTTTTTGTGCCTGTTCAATGTTTTCATAAACACCGGCTACGGTAGCAGCACACATGGCGGCACCCAGTGCACAGGTTTGTTCGGAACGGGCAATTTTTATTGGCATGTTTAGCACATCGGCATGAATTTGCATTACCAGAGGTGATTTTTTGGCAACGCCGCCAAGTGCAATAACGCTGGTAATTTTCACGCCTTCATCGATAAACCTGTCTGCAATCTTTTTCGCGCCAAAAGCGGTCGCTTCAACCAGTGCTCTGAAAATTTTAACGGCATCAGAGCCGAGACTAAGGCCAATAATGGCGCCTTTTAACGCCTGATTCGCATCCGGTGTGCGGCGTCCGTTCAACCAGTCAAGCGCAACAATACCGGATTCGTTTATATCCAGTTTCTCAGCTTCTTCAGACAGCATAGGTATAATCTGATCAGATATTTGATCTACTAACTTTGTTCCAAGGTCGGCATCAATTAATGTGTTTTTACCGATTATGTTTTCCACCGGCCACATCAGGATATCTCTAAACCACGCATAAACGTCACCAACGCAAGATTGACCGGCTTCCATACCCAACATGCCGGGAACGATAGATCCGTCAACCTGCCCGCAGATCCCGTTAACAAGCTTATCACCAAACTCTTCGTTAGGAGCAATAAGCATATCGCATGTGGACGTTCCGACAATTTTTGTTAAAACATAGGGTTCAATTTCCCCGCCTACAGCGCCCATATGAGCATCAAAAGCTCCCACACCTATAACGACATCAGTTGATAAACCAAGTTTTTCAGCCCATTCAGAGCAAAGAGTCCCCACAGGTTCGTCACATGTCCAGGTTTTTGAAAACAGCCGTTCTCTTAAACCTTTAAGCAACGGGTCCAGTTTAACTAAAAATTCTTCAAAGGGTAAACCTTCAAAAGTGGCATGCCACATGGCTTTATGCCCGGCAGCACATCGGCTGCGTTTAATGGTCAATGGATCGGTGTTACCGGTCAACAGGGCAGGGAGCCAGTCACAATGTTCCATCCACGAGTAAGCAGCGTCACGTACCCTGGAATCATTACGTAATACATGCAATATTTTAGCCCAAAACCACTCAGAAGAATAAATGCCGCCGACATATTTTGTAAAATCTTCACCGCCCCAGGTTTTGGCTAGTTTGTTTATTTCGTCTGCTTCTTTAATCGCTGTATGGTCTTTCCATAGTATAAACATGGCGTTAGGATTATCTTCAAAACCGGGTGTAAGCGCCAACGGTACGCCGTTTTTATCAACAGCAACAGGTGTGGAACCTGTTGTGTCGATTGAAATACCACTAATATTTTCAGCGGTTCCTTGAGGAGCTTTTTGAAGGGCTTCTTTTACTGTTAAAGTCAAACCTTCAATATAATCAACAGGATGTTGGCGAAACTGGTTTTTTGCCGAATCACAAAACTTTCCTGCAGCCCATTGTTTATAAGCATAAACGGAAGATGAAATTTCTGTGCCGTTGGAAGAATCTACAATGATTGAACGGACGGAATCTGTACCATAATCAATTCCGATAACGTATTTTTTATCACTCATTTTTACCAACTCCTATGGTTTTATGGTGTATTGTAAGGTTTGTTTTATTGATTAAAAATTATTCAATCAAATAAAAGGAAACATTCTATTGAATATATAAAAGATCGGGATAAAATGTAATTAAATCACATTTGAATTGCAATGTTCTTTTATGAAAAAAATGATTAATTTTATTGATAACTTCTTTACTCGTACGAAAAATTTTTGTATCTTGAATTTATTAAAATATCTTACAATATAAATGCTTGTCTGTTTTTTTAATAAAAGTAAATCTGACAAATTATTCGTGTAGATGGGAGTTTTAAAATGAAGTTGCGATTATTTCCTATTATAGTGTTATTTTTTATTGTTTTATCTATTGCTTGTCAGTCTAAAACAGAACCTATGAAAAAGGAAAAGGCCAAAGTTCTGTTTGTGAAGGCACAGGACAAGATTGATGTATTGTTCAATGACAAACTTTTTACATCTTTTGTATATAAACAGGATTATACCAAACCTGTCCTTTTTCCTGTCAATTCTCCAAGCGGAATTCAGGTAAACCGTAGTTTTCCATTTGCTGATGTAGAGGGTGAAAAACAGGACCATCCACACCATGCCGGTTTGTTTTTTACCGTTGATAAAGTTAATGGTACCGGTTTTTGGAACACGACTAAAATTCCACCACAGATCAAATTTGTTAGTTTGAATACAATGACCAGCGACGATGATAAAGGTATCCTGTCTGTTACTCACGAATGGACTAATGAAAAAGGTGAGGTACTGCTGCAGGAAGACCGCACAATGGAGTTTTCGGGATGCTGTAATCAAAATATTATTGATTTTGATATTACATTAACGGCTGTTAACCAAAAAGTTGTTTTTGAAGATACAAAAGAAGGTATGTTTGCCATACGTGTTGCCCATTGGCTAAAGGAAAAGGCAGGTAACAGCTACTACCTGAGCTCTAATGGCGACAAAGGTGAAAAGAATGTTTGGGGAAAAAGAGCTTCCTGGGTTGCATTACAGGGAAAAAAGGATAGTACGGTTGTGGGTATTGCAATTTTAAATCATCCTGAAAGTATCAATTATCCTACATACTGGCATGTCCGTGCTTATGGTTTATTTGCGGCAAATCCGCTTGGTCAATCTGCTTTTCAAAAAACAAGAGGTGAAGAGCAAGTTGTTCCATATAATTTAACATTAGAACCCGGTCAAAAAGCCTTTTTTAAATTCAGAGTTATAATTTTTGAAGGGGATAAATCTAAAGAGGAACTGGATAATAATTTTGAAAATTATATTCAAACGAATTAGGAATTAAATAAAGCTAAAGAAAAAATATTGAATCTCTTTGGCTTTTTTTTCGTCAAAGAACAAAAGGTTTTAATAATAAAATTAATTTAAAAAGGAGTTGCTGATGAGAAAACTTTTGTTATCGTTGACCATCCTGATTTTAACGTCTCTGGCCATGTCAAAAGAGACCGGGTTATTGCGGTTTCCGGCAATTTATGAGGACCAGATTGTGTTTTCCTATGCAGGAGATTTGTATACGGTTTCTGCTGATGGAGGTGTTGCCAGGCGATTAACGAGTCATATTGGATTTGAATCGTTTCCCAGATTTTCCCATGATGGCAAATATATTGCATTTACGGGTCAATATGATGGTAATACTGAAGTTTATTTGATTCCTGCTGAAGGCGGGGTACCAAAAAGAGCGACTTTTACAGCAACTTTAAAACGGGATGATATTTCTGATAGAATGGGTCCCAATAACATTGTTATGGGTTGGAAGCATGATAACAAAACAATAGTTTTTCGTTCCAGAATGAGTGAGTTTAACGATTTTAAAGGGCAGCTTTATACCGTCGGTATTGACGGTGACATTCAAGAGCAGCTTCCTTTACCACGGGGCGGATTTTGTTCTTTTTCTCAAAATGATAAACAATTGGCCTATAACAGGGTTTTTCGGGAATTTCGGACCTGGAAACGCTATCGGGGCGGTATGGCAGATGATATCTGGATATACGATTTTGAAAATAAAACCACAGAAAATATTACAGATAATCCGGCACAGGATATTATTCCCATGTGGTGGGGCAATAAAATATACTTTTTATCCGACCGTGATGACAATAAACGCATGAATCTGTATGTTTATGACATTGCGTCAAAACAAACCAAACGATTGACAAAATTTAAAGATTTTGACATAAAGTTTCCTTCACTAGGGAGAACAAAAATTGTTTTTGAAAACGGCGGTTTTATCTACAAATTTGATATCGGATCAGAGAAATATGAAAAGGTAAGTGTAGAAATTGCCAATGATCAACAGGCCAGTCGTGGCGAAATTATTTCTGTTAGTGATCGAATCAGTAATTATGAAATTTCTCCTGACGGTAAACGTGCTTTATTTGGCGCCAGAGGTGACGTCTTTACAGTACCGGCTGAACATGGCAAAACACGTAATATAACAGCCTCATCAGATGTGCATGAGCGTAATTCAAAATGGTCTCCGGACGGGAAATGGATTGCTTATATATCTGATAAAACCGGCGAAAATGAAATTTTTATCCTTCCGCAAGATGGAGAGGGTAAAGAAATTCAACTGACATCCAATGCTGATACCTATAAATACCAAATCTACTGGTCACCGGACAGTAAAAAATTGCTGTGGGCAGATAAAAAATTGCGCTTGAGTTATTATGATTTAGCTGCAAAAAAACTGATTCGTATTACCCAGGCAGAAATGTGGGAATTCCGTCATTACTCCTGGTCTCCGGATAGCAAATGGATTGCTTATGCCAAATATGAAAAAGATTCCATGAATAAAATTTATCTTTATTCGCTGGAAACCGAACAACAAATTCAGGTAACCGATGGCTGGTATTCCTGCTCATATCCTTCCTTCAGTTCTGACGGCAAGTATCTGTTTTTCACATCAGACCGCAACTTTAATCCATTATACAGTCAAACAGAATGGAACCATGCTTATAGAGACATGGGAGGAATTTATTTTGTCACTTTGAGTAAAAAAACAGACTCTCCGTTCAAACCTGAAAGCGATGAAGTTGCAATTGAAAAAGAAAAATCTGAAGAAAAAAATAATAAAAGCAAGGATGAGAAAAAAGAGGACGAATCAGTTAAGGTGATAGTTGATGCTGACGGCATAACTGATCGTATTCTTTCACTTCCGATTAAAGCTTCTTCTTATTCAAGCCCGATGTGTGTTGGTGACAACGTTTATTATACCAGAAAAGGTAGCCAGGATGCCAAGCCATTATTGTTATTTTATGACCTAAAAAAGAAAAAGGAAACAGAAGTTGGTCAATTTAACGGCTTTGAAATTTCATCTGATAATAAAAAAATGCTTGTCTCTCAGAATAAATCCTATGCTATTATTGATCTTCCTAAAGGTAAAGTAGAGTTGAAAGACAAACTTGATCTTAAAGGCCTTCAGGTTAAAGTAGACAGAAAGCAGGAATGGGTACAAATTTTTAACGAAACCTGGCGACAGATGCGTGATTTTCTGTATGATCCGAATATGCACGGACTTGATTGGGAAGGTATCCGAAATAAATACCGTCCGCTGGTTGATTATGTAAATCATCGTGCTGATTTGACTTATGTTATTGGTGAAATGATCGGCGAATTAAGTATTGGTCATTCCTATGTCGGCGGTGGCGATCAGCCTGCTGCAAAACGCATTGAAACCGGCTTATTGGGTGCCATCCTTGAACGTGACAAAGCTACACGTTTTTACAAAATTAAAAAAATCCTTAAAGGTGAAAACTGGAAATCTTCACGTCGTTCCCCGCTTACGGAAATTGGTATAGACGCCAAAGAAGGAGACTTTATTTTAGCGGTCAACGGCAAGTCGACAAAAGGAATGTTAAATATTTATGCGGAACTTGTCAATACTGTCGGCACACAGGTGACACTTACAATCAACTCTTTACCGCAAACTGAAGGAAGCCGTGATATTGTCGTTATACCGACAGGTGACGAACTGGACCTTTATTATTATAACTGGGTACAGGACAATATTCACAAAGTTGATGTTGCAACAAAAGGGCAGGTTGGGTACATACACGTGCCTGATATGGATAGAAACGGATTAAACGAATTTGTTAAACATTTTTATCCCCAATTACGTAAAAAAGCCCTTATTATCGATGTCCGTGGAAATGGCGGAGGCAATGTTTCGCCAATGATTATTGAAAGGCTGCAACGTGAAGCTGTAATGCTGGATATGGCCCGAAACACAGCTCCCGGAACAGATCCGGGTGCTTTGATATACGGTCCCAAAGTATGCTTGATGGATGAATTTTCCGCATCCGATGGGGATATTTTCCCATATAGATTCAAACAACTCGGTTTGGGAAAATTAATCGGTAAACGATCCTGGGGCGGTGTTGTTGGTATTCGGGGTTCGCTGCCTTTGGTAGACGGCGGATATTTATATAAACCAGAGTTTGCCCCATACAGTCTTGATGGAAGCGAATGGGTCATTGAAGGTGTTGGTGTTGAACCGGATATTGTTGTTGACAATGATCCTGCAAAAGAGTACGAAGGTATTGATCAACAGCTTAACAAAGCGATTGAAGTTGTCTTGGAAGAACTCAAAACTCAAGGCAAAAAGATATATCCGATACCGCCTTTCCCCAAAAAATGACGCAATTTTTATTAGTTAAAAGTGTTAAAATTAATGGGCCACCACATTTATTGTGGTGGCTTTTCTGTTATTAAAATTTATATTGTTATAGATTAATACTTGGAGAACTGTTTTCTTTTTGTTAATTTGATTATATATGCTTAACTGCAAAATCTGGAAATAAAGAATTAAAATGATCGGTTTTTATTTTTTAGTTCAGTAACTTGATATAGTTATTACTAAATAAATTGATTTTTTAATTCAATTATTTTAAAATTAAGAAAATACAACCGGATTTTTTAAGAATAGGAGATTCAAATGTCCAGGTTTTTGACTCTGTTTTTTGTTTTTATTTTATTTTCTTTCGTACAGGCTCAGGATGGACGATGGGCTGTCGGTCCTCATGCAGTTGTATCTTTTCCTCAATCTGAATTGAAAACTATTTCAAAGACTGGAGAAGGTCTGGGTGTTAAAGTTTTATACCGACTTTATAATACGGATATATTACAACCGCGTCTTGATATTGTTTATATATCTTATGGAGAAAGACGATATTCGGACTATAATTATGGTGCTACTTTAACGACACGTAACGAATCTTTTCAATTCACAGCCGGTCCACAGATTAATCAAAAAAAGGGACGTTTTACATTATATTTAGCACCCATGGGTGGCCTTTACATTTACAGGACAGTTGATTCTAATCCTGAACTTTATTACTATACAGGCTATGCTGTATCTCGAACAAGGGCAAGTTCGACCAAATTTGGTTACACAATAACAGCTGGAACACTTGTTGATATAGGTCTTGGGCCGCATATTGATATAAGTTTCAAATATCAAAAAATTCCCGGTGCTGTTAAAACTGAAAATGATGGCCAAACATTTGAAACTGATGCTGAAGATATAAATATTACTATTGGTGTTGTATTTTTTCTATCGGAAGATTAGAATGAAAGATCAAACACAAAATAATCTTTTTGATATTAACAGCGAAAAATATCTCCAGGCTTGTGAAAAAGAGAGCGCTTATTGGGGACAGGAAATACAACAAGCTGTGGATAGTGGTATTCCTTTCTCTGCTGACATGCGGCGTGCTGAGAAAATTCACGTTGACAGGGGAGACGGCCTGCCCCAGCAGCAAATTTATGATCCTGTTTCCGAACGTATTATGAATGGCGATCTGTATGACTTTGTTTTTCATACAGTAAACCAATATCCGTCCAGTCGAATTTTAGTGCCTACATGCGGACCAGGCGGACTTTGTCTGGAACTGGCCCGTAACGGACACCTTGTGCACGGTATTGATATTAGTAAAGGCGCGATAGATATTGCGAAAAAATTTGCAGAGGAAAACCCATATAAAGATAATTTTGGCAGTCTAAACTATTCAGTCGCTGATTTAAACAAAATCGAATTAGATGAAAACAGCTATGATATGGTTATTGCCTGGGACGGACTGCACCATATTTTACTACTAGAACGTTTTATGCAGCAAATAAACAAAGCCCTGAAACCAGATGGATTGTTTATTTTTTCAGATAACGTGGGAATGCAACTGGTCCGGTCGTATGTTGGGCGGCGGCATATACTTTATTTTACCGACATTTATGAGTTATTGCAAAAAAGCAAAATACGCCTTTTCAGGTGCACAAAAAATACACCAAGAAATGGCGGACCGTTCACCTTTTGAAGAAATTCACACCAGCACAATAATTGAAACGGCAAACAATTTATTCGATTTTAAATCAATAACATACCATACAGGCATCGGCTATCGGGCAGCAATCGCCGGTGATGTAAAATTACCCGGATTTTTAAAATACGCTTTTTTAAAATGTTTGAAAAATTTTGATAAACTGGCTGTTAAATTAAAACTCCTGAAAGGAGACCATGCTCTTGTCGTAGCATCTCCAAAAAAATAAACAAAAAATTGTATAAAATGGTATTTAAATGAAAACAAACCCTGAACCAAGTATTTCGATAGATCAAGTTGAGCAAATTGCTCAAAACCTATATCACGATCCCTTTCAAATTTTAGGCCCGCATCAAATTAAAGTCGGACGAAAAAAAGTATGGGTTATTCGTACCTGGCTGCCGGATGCAAAGCAGGTGTACCTTGAAGAACTGGATTCCAAAAAAGAAACCAAAATGCCGTCTGTTTTTAACGAACATTTTTTTGAACTCCAGCTTCCGGAATGGAAAAAACTCAAAAACTATCGTTTTCGTGTGATCGCACATAATGGACATGAACGATATATTTTTGATCCTTATTTTTTTCTGCCCCAGCTTGATGATACTGATTTATATCTTTTCGGTGCAGGCGACCATCACAAAATTTATGAAAAGCTTGGAGCACATGTTCGTACCGTTGACGGTGTTGAAGGGGTTTATTTTGCCGTATGGGCGCCAAATGCAAGAAATGTTAGTGTGCTTGGTGACTTTAATCAATGGCACGGTGGTAAACACCAAATGCGGGTTTTAGGGTCATCCGGTATATGGGAATTATTCATTCCCGGAATTGGTCTTGGCGAGACTTATAAATATGAAATTAAAGACAGGAATGGAAAGTTTTTTATCAAAACTGATCCTTATGGATTTCAGTATGAAAAACGTCCGAAAACAGCATCTGTTGTTGCTGATATAAATTCATATGAATGGAATGATACGGTATGGCTTGAAAAACGACGACATGCGGATACGTTGCAGGAACCGATTTCTATATACGAAGTTCATTTGGGCTCATGGAAGAAAAAATACGAGAATGAAGACGGGTTTTTAAACTATAGAGAGCTCGCACACGATCTTGTAGAATATGTAAAATATATGAATTTTACCCATGTTGAACTGCTTCCTGTAGCCGAACATCCGCTGGATGCGTCATGGGGATATCAGGTGACCGGTTATTTTGCGCCGACATCTCGATTTGGTACACCGGCCGATTTTCAATATTTTGTTGATCATTGTCATAAAAACGATATTGGCGTAATATTGGACTGGGTACCGGCCCATTTCCCCAAAGATGATCATGGATTGGCCTATTTTGACGGAAGTCATTTATACGAACACTCGGATCCCCGTCTTGGGGAGCATATGGACTGGGGCACATTGATATTTAATTATGGGAGAAATGAAGTCAGAAATTTTCTTATTGCCAATGCTCTTTTCTGGTTTGATAAATATCATATTGACGGATTGCGGGTTGATGCCGTTGCTTCCATGCTTTATCTTGATTATTCCCGTGAACAGGGTGAATGGCTGCCCAATAAATTTGGCGGACGTGAAAATCTGGAAGCAATTGACTTTATAAAAAGATTGAATGAGCTGATTTTTAGTTATTTTCCCGGTGCTTTAATGGTTGCCGAAGAATCTACTGCCTGGCCGGGCGTTTCCAAGCCGACTTATGCAAATGGTTTGGGATTTAATTTAAAATGGAATATGGGCTGGATGCATGATTTTCTGACCTATTTTTCCAAAGACCCTGTGCATCGTAAATTTCATCACAACATGATTACCTTTGCGCTATTATATGCTTTTCATGAAAATTTTACGCTGGTTCTCAGCCATGATGAGGTGGTACATGGTAAAAGGGCCATGTTGGACAAAATGCCCGGAGATATATGGCAAAAGTTTGCTAATTTACGCACATTGTATGCGTTTATGTATGGTCATCCCGGTAAAAAATTGTTATTTATGGGCAGTGAATTTGGGCAATGGGATGAATGGGACGAAGCTAAAAGTATTGACTGGCATTTGGTGGAATATGATTCGCATAAAAATTTGCAACTGTTGGTTTCTGATTTGAACAAACTATATAAGCAGGAACCGGCCTTGTATGAAAACGATGTGCATTCAAAGGGATTTCAATGGATCGATTTTCAGGATTCCGAGAACAGTATTATTTCCTTTATTCGCAAATCAAACGATCCTCATGATATTTTGATATTTGTCTGCAATTTTACACCTGTTTACAGAGAAAACTATCGTGTTGGTGTTCCCTATAAAGCTTTTTATAAGGAAATTTTAAATACGGATGCGGAAATATACGGTGGAAGTAACAAGGGCAATAGCGGCGGCCTGGCAAGTGAGAATAAAGAATGGCACTATTTACCCCATTCTATAAATATAATCGTTCCGCCTTTGGCAACAGTTGTATTTCGCCCTGTATTTGAACCTGATAATTTACAAGAAAAGGTTACAAATTAACATGCCCGACTGGTTTTGGCATTTTTATTACACTTTTCAACGAACCTTTACCTGGAAAATTTTTGTTACTTTTTGGGAGCTTTTTCTTCTGGTGCTTCCATATTTTGTGATAGGGATATTTTTAGCTGCTTTTTTAACAAGATTCTTTTATCATATTGATAAAATTCAATTATTTAAAAAGAATAATTTTTTATCGCTCTGTATCAGCGCTTTTTTAGGAATTTTATCACCACTTGGTACTTATGTTGTCTTACCCATCGGCGCCGTGTTGATTAAAAGAGGATTTTCCCTGCCGACAGTTATCGCATTTGTAATTGCCTCTCCGTTAATCAATCCCAACTTGATTATTTTAACAGCCGGTGTCCTCGGATGGCCGCTCGCTTTGGCAAGAACAACCAGCGCCTGGCTTTTAGGCGTAACAGGTGGATATTTAATTAAAGTATTACATGAGAAAATATCTTTAACCAATGTTATTATTGACGATGGAAAAGTTGTTTTTAAGACAAAACGAACCTTTATAAATGAAGTTTTGGCGCATATCAAATATATCACTCCATATTTTTTAATTGCCCTTTTTATCAGTTCAATGGTACGGGTACTGGTTCCTGCTGACTGGATTGTGAAAACTGTGGGAATGAACAAGAGTTTTTCCGTCTTAATAGGTGTGGGACTTGGGGTGCCGTTTTATTCATGTGGTGGGGCGTCCATACCGGTAATGCATGTTCTTGCTGATATGGGGATGGCTTCCGGGGCTATATTGGCCTTTTTTATTGCCGGCCCGGCGACAAAACTGTCAACATTGTTTGTTTTTAGACAAACTCTTGGAACAAAATTGTTGTTAATTTATTTAATAATTACACTTTCCGGTGCAGTTATTCTTGGCTATTTATACAATGCCTTTTTTTAATATTTTATTAAAAACTAAATAATTGCCTTATACGTAGAAATTTTTTAAATTAATAACCTTATGCAGACGGGAATAACCCGTTTAACTGATATGTTAATATTTTCATCAATATATAATACTGACGAACACGGAATAATAAATTATGGATTATAACAGAAGACAATTTTTAAAAAGATCATTGCAGGGAGCAGCTTTTCTGACTGCTGCGTCTCCTGTATCACAATATTTAACCGCCGCACCGCATATTAAAAATTCAAAAATAGCAAACAAAGTGATCGTGCTTGGTATAGACGGTATGGACCCTGTTTTGCTGAGAAAATTTGTTCAAAAAGGAGAGATGCCGACTTTTAAAAAGCTGTTTGAAAAAGGATATTTCGGACCATTACAAACAACTATGCCGCCGCAAAGTCCGGTAGCATGGTCAAGTTTTATCAGTGGCACTAATCCCGGCGGTCATGGTATTTATGATTTTATCCATCGGGACGTTTCCACATTTACACCTTATTTATCGACTTCACGTAGTTTCGGTTCTGATAAAAGTTTAAATATGGGAAAGTGGTCCATTCCACTCAAAGGTGGTAAAGTTGAATTATTGCGTCGCGGACCCGCTTTTTGGAATGTTTTGGAAAACAACAACATTCCGGCCTCATTATTTAAACTTCCGGCTAATTTCCCGGTTGTTGATCACAAGGCAAATATGATAAGCGGTATGGGTACGCCGGATTTACTCGGTTCCTATGGAACATTTACGTTTTTTTCACAAACAGATGTTCCCGATGCGGAAAAATTTTCAGGAGGACGAGTCGTTAAACTATCTTCAGAGAACCATACTTTTAAAAGCAAACTGGAAGGACCGATAAACTCTTTCCGTAATGACAATAGCAATACGACTGTTGATTTTACGATATTTCGTGATCCATGGGACAAAACGGTAAAAATATCCATTCAGGATCATGAAATTCTGCTGCGTCAGGGAGAGTGGTCGGAATGGGTTCCATTAAAATTTGAACTTTTGCCCATGTTTGCCGGTGTGAGCGGTATGGTGCGTATTTATGTAAAACAGGTCCATCCCTATTTACAGGTTTACATGTCACCTATTAATATTGATCCAATGGACCCGACATTGCCTATTTCTGGAAACTCTTCCTATTCCAAAGAATTGTCCCAGGCCATCGGACGGTTTTACACCCAGGGATTCCCGGAAGATACCAAAGCATTATCTCACGGTATATTCAGCAACGAAGAATTTTTAAAACAATCCAAACTTGTTTTGGAAGAGCGACGAAATGCTTTTGAGTATGAATTTAATCAGTTTAATGAAGGATTTTTCTTTTTCTATTTTTCCAGTATAGATCAAAATACGCATATGATGTGGAGAGATATGGACCCGTCACATCCGCTGTATGAACCGGATGCCAGCAAGGAAGCCAAAGACGCTGTTTATTATTTTTATAAACAAATGGATGATATTGCCAAACAAACCTTGGCAAAAATGGACAGCTCAAGCACCCTGATGATTATGTCAGATCATGGTTTTGCGCCTTTTGGTCGTGAATTTCACCTGAGTACATGGCTTGCTGAAAATGATTTTATGGCAGCTACCGATAAAGATAAACTGTATGACAGCAGTTATTATGATTATGTGGACTGGAGCAAAACCAAAGCCTACGCAATGGGACTCAACGGGATTTATTTGAATTTATACGGCAGAGATACATACGGTTCTGTTATGCCGCGTGAAGCCACCAAAATTAAAAAAGAGATTATTGAGAAACTTGAAGACGTTCGAGATCCGAAAACCGGGAAAAGAATGGTTATAAAAGCATATGACTCGCATGAAATATATTCAGGCCCGTTTTTGGATATTGCGCCGGATATCATTGTCGGTTATGCAAGTGGATACAGAATTTCAGATGAAGCGGTTCTCGGCAAGTTTCCGAAAGAAGTTGTGGGTGACCGGATAGATAAATGGTCTGCAGATCATTGTATGGATTGGTCTATCGTTCCTGGTACGTTAATTACCAATAAAGAAGTCGGTGCGCCAAAACCGGCAATCTGGGACCTGGCCCCGTCTATTATAAACTCATTTGGATTGGATGTGCCGGCTGAAATGGACGGAAAACCGGTTTTTAAAGCATAATAGTTTCGAACATTTAATTTACAAAATATATACCATCGTTAACGTCGGTTTCCGCTTGTTGTAAATCCGAGTGGGTACCGACGTCCCGCCAATAATATTCATCAATAGGAAACCCCTTTATGATTTGACCTTGTCTGGCTTGATGCAGATAAAGAGTTATGCTGGAAAATTTTATTGAATCATTTTCTTTAAACAGATCGGGTGAAATGACCTGAATTCCACAAAATTCGTAGGGCGTTATTTTTCCATCCGGTTCGCAGGATAAATCCTGAAACTGCCCCGGTTCTCTTTTCCCGCATAGATGCATAGATTTATCAAACCACAAATTTCTATCAGATGTTATCGATTTAACAGCAAGAGTTGCCCGGCATTTATTTTCGATATGATAATCAATCATTCTTTTATAATCCAGGTCGGTTAATACATCCACATTATGGACCAGAATCGGTTTCGGACCTTTAAAATATTCAAGCATCTTTTTTATACCCCCGCCAGTATCCAAAATTTCTTTTTCGTGAGAATAGGAAATTTTGCACTCATATCTTTCCTGTAAAAATCGGACATAATCCTCAATTTGCTGGGATAAATAGTGGCCGTTTATCACAATTTCTGAAAAACCGGCTTTTTCAAGCCGGCCAACCAGAATTTCCAGTAAAGTTTTATTTTTAATTTGCACAAGTGCTTTTGGTACCGAGTCTGTTAAAGGTACAAGCCGGGTACCAAAACCAGCCGCAAGGATCATTGCTCGCATATATCTATTTTTCTTTTTTTATTTTAATAATTTGAAAAGTATAAAAATTCTATTATCAGGAATCAAGTGTTTTTATTTTTTAAAAATCAGGAGATTACAGTAATATAATTATAAAAACAGATCAACTTTTTATTAATGATTTTAACTTATCAAAAGAGATATTTGTTTTCGGTTGAAATTGCGGACTGTTTATATAGTTGAATAGACTATACTCAAGCTGTTTTGATACGGGCCTGTTTTTGATATTATCGTTAAAATCAATTGAACAAACTAGAATTTTGCCTTTGCCAATCCGAGCTTCAAACAAAAGACCGAGTTTTCTGTTTGTGTTCCAGTCATCAATGACCTGGATAATAGGTGTTAATTCATGAGGCAGTTGAGATAAAATCATACTTTTTGAGTGAACATTTATGTCCCACCATTGCCAGTTACTATGAAAATCGGTCGGAAATTCAGCAAATATGGGATGTGAGGGATCGCAGAGGATACCCAATGTATGTGGTGCTTGTTTGTTTGTCCAGGCTGTATTCCAAAATATTGAAGAAAACCCTTGAGGCACATCTCCGGCAACGTTATCCGGATTAATTAATAATAGTACGGTTTTTCCGGCTTCCAGGGCGTTTTTTGTCAAATTATCAGGAGTGTGAGAAATGTAAATATCTTTTTTATCAATAGGTGCACGTGTTTTTGGGTATACCCAAAAATCCCATGAATTTTCAATAGTTGTATTTTCCAGTGAAATTAAGAGTGTATACCTGGACGGTGCCGACAACTGACCGAGAGGGAAAGAGATGTCACCCAGAGCATGTTCATTTCCGATTGGAATATTCTGTTTTTCAAATTCACCGGACAAAACAAGCTCTTTACCTTTGTATACACTCCATATTGGTTTTGCATTGAATATGGATTGAGCGCCAAAATGGGCGATTTTGGCAATTGCCTTAAAATTTTCATCATTCGTCCATGTAAATTTTTCACAAATTACAAGTGGTACGGTTGTGCTGCAAAACTGTCGAAATTGTTCAGGTGTAATATATCCCTTTTCGCCCCAAAATGCGTTGAGAACACCCACCAATGCCGTGCCCTGACCGGGAAAGTCATGTAAATCCAGCAGTTGAAATCCACCGAAATTCGGCGTTCGCAGGGCCGATTCTATTTCCTCTTTGTATAAAAGCGCCTGAAGTTTACCGGAAGCCATTAGAAAATCCTCAGCCTGGTGCAGCATGCCGTTTTCTTGCAAGCCGTCACGGGCAATTTCAAAATTATAGGCACGTAATACGCCGGTGTACCGATCAATTTCACTAAAATCCGGATAGACACACCATTGACCAATTTCATGACTGATAACGGGAATGGAGTGTTTTTCAATAATATCGCTGTAATTCGTTTCTGTTTCATGCGCAGAAGAATTAACTCTGCTGGTTAATCCGGCGCCCCATGCCTGAATCCTCGGCTCAGGAATGTTATGATATTGGTTTTCATCAATTAACGGCCAGGCAGCAGCTCCCGTATACAAATGACGCGGATCTTTGTTTTTCCAATAGGTGACCAATTCCCCCAAATACTCTTTTTGATTTTCTCCGGCCGGTTCGTTCCCATAGGCCATTAAACAAAAGGAGGGATGATTGCCAAATTCTTTTAAAATCCGGTCGCTTTCATCTCTGATAAAACGATCAACCTCCAGACCATCTCCTATGGATGTTCCCTGGTTGGCCCATACGCCGCATTCGATTTGATAGAAAAATCCAAGCTGATCGGCTGCTGTAAATGCCGCATCCGGCGGGCACCATGAATGAAAGCGAATGTGGTTTAAACCATGGGCTTTTGCGGTTTTTAAAACGTTAATCCATGATTCGACATCAGTAGGAGGATAACCTGTCAGTGGAAAAATACAACACTCCAATGTCCCGCGTAAAAAGGTTTTCCTGCCATTAATAATAAACTGGGTACCTTGCGTGGAAAAGTCTCTCATACCAAATGTAATGGTCCTTGAATCAAAAGCCTTATCACTTTTTAATGTTAAAGTCAGATCATAAAGATTCGGAGTTAGTTCGTCCCATAATTTTACATCATCGCCAAAGTAGTATATTATATCCGTTGTTTGTAAATTATTTTTAACATTAATGTCAACCGTTTCTCCAGAAACCACGTGTGAGGAGGGACTGGTGTCTGTTGTTCGGGCTTTAATAGTCAGTTGAACGTTTACAGGATGTCCGGTTATATTTCCCACCCGGACAGTTATTTTAGCTTGTTTTCCCTTAACATCGGGGTATATTTGAACATCTTCCAGCCATACTTTGTCAGTCGCTATTAACTGCATTTTACCGATGACACCATTCCAGTTGGTTTGTGTGTGATCGGAGATGCTGTGAGAATTTTGGCCAATATTTATTTTTATACGATTGTCCACACACAGTGTGATTTTGTGATGTGCTTTGGTTATGTATTCGGACAGGTCGAAATAGTGCGGTGTACTTAGACTGTTTTGCATATCCACATAGTGATCGTCAATCCACAATTTTGTTTCCCAATGGCATCTTTCAAGACTAAGCACGATCCGTTTTCCCTGCCAATTTTCCGGAATATGAATCGATTTTTGATACCAAACCTGTCCGACATATCGTTTAACAGGATTCAGCCAAAAGGGCATTTTGATAGTGCCCGGTTTTCTGTATTTTTCATATTTGGCATCCGTATACCATGATTTATCTATGATATCACCTGTCCATTGAGCGTCTAAAGAAATATCATTACCATAACCATTTTCAACACAGGAACCGGGTAAAGTTGTAACATCGGTAAAATTTTCAAGATACCAATTTTCCTGAATACCGCTATTATTGTTGTCCAGTTTTATTTTCCACTCTCCGGCCAGAGAGATAATTTTGTCGTCCTGTGGATTTTTTTGTGCAAACATATTTTGAACAGGAAGTAACAGGAATAATACAAAAAGGAGAATCAGTTGTTTTTGTACAATGGAAATTAAGTTGTTCATAAAGAGGTGGCTCCTGGAAAATGGTATATAATTATATTTAATTATTAAAATTTTACGAGATTTAACAGGATAACATCGTTTTCCCGGATGTTCAATTTTTTGACCCTTTTTCGGGATCAATATTTATAATCTCTAATTGAAATTGTTACATGGAATGTAATAAATCATAGAAAAGAATGCAATTTATTCCCCAAAAATAATGTACGCCTCTTAATGTATTAAACCTAATGACTCCAGAACATAATGCACAGCGATAATTGTAAATGACAGCCATTCCGCAAAAAATAATGTGCCCCACTTGAAAATAAAAAATACAAGCATTGAAATCACAATACAAAGTACCAAAAGAATTTTAAACCATAATTCCTTCCTTGGTGTGTAAATAACCATAACCAGCGCATTACCGCTGAAAAATATTGCTGCAAAAATAAAATGTAAAACACATGCATCCTCATGATTAAATAATATTAATCCGGCAAGCATTATACCCAGTATGGTATTATATATTTTTTTTCTTTTTACAATACCATTTACAATGAATAGCATGGATGCGACAGTTAAAGAAAAGTAATAAACCTGGTTCTTTTCCATATCATAATAGGCACTGATACTGGGGCGAACAGGACCGTTATCAAATATGATCAGCAATGCAGGAATTAGAATGCAGACAAGTGCGAGTACTCTTTCCAGCTTTGAGAACCTTTTAATTCCATCGAATGTCGTTTCGACACGCTGACGCGCCGTATATGCGATTTGACGTAATTCCATTTTGAACACCTCCAAATCGGATGATGAACGGAGAGTTTACATCTTACAAAATATTAAAAATTAATTTCCAGTTTTATTACTTGCTATACTTAATTCTCTATTTAACAACCTCATTTATTTATTATAAATTATCCATTTGATTTTGGCAAGATTGACATTTCAATAGATGAGGGATTAATTGAAGAGATATTGCTTAATGCTTCAATTTGCGCATTCGCATCTTTTGAAATGTCTTCATATAGAGCTAATATATCATCAGGAAACTCTTCAATATCCTGTGCCGTAATTAAAAACAACTCCATTTGGTTGAGAAAATTATTAAGTATATAATGAATTGAACGCAGCATAGCCTTGTATATTTTAATTTTTTCATTTTCAACAGATAAATGTTGGTTTTTCCTAAATAATTCAATTAGCAAAAATATCATAAAGATCACAACAGGAATTATAAATTCATCTATTTCGTGCCTTTCAAAATTCTGAAGAGCTTTAATAAAGTTTTCAAACAAATCATACTTGGTAAAACGAGTAACGAGGTACACAATGACTGAAACTAAAAGACCGGTTATTGAGAGCTTGTATTTATTCATGGAAGAACCTTCTTTCTGCCGTTGTACCTATCATTCCTTATTCCCGGGCTATGCAACCTGTAATCAAGCCGGGTAACTGAAATGTGGTAATTGTCAAGTTGATGTAACCAATTTATCGCGATCAGCTTAAACTTTTTCAGTATTTAGAATTATATATATAATTAAAATACCAACAGCCTGATTTTAAATATCAAAGTTTAAAAGTAACACAGGCATTGTGACAGCATTGTTTTAAATAGACACTCCAATACAATGTCATAATAAATAAAAGGCGTAATCTGTTAAATATTAACGGAGAGTTTAAATTAGTGAACGAAAATTCAGGAATTGTGTTAATCAATAAGAACCAGACAGACCTGGTCAATCCCAACAGGTAAGACAGTGTGTTAGCAGGAATATGATTTTTAATCCGACGCAATCTCTTCCTCATGAGTACCGTAACATCCCGTGTTAAAAATGGAAAATCAGCAAGTCTTTTATATAAAAATGTAGAATCCCAATCATTTTGAAAAACAGACTAAAACTGACAAAATAATTATACAAATTATTTAATAATGGCGCAAGATGTTTTTGGGAATATTGAAAAATAATTACAAAAATGTATTTGTCTTTTTTTAAAGCAATAAATTTAAAATAATTACAAAATTTACATTGGCTGTTAACCTGCTAAAAAAAGAGATATATTATATTTTTATGTTGATTTTCGTTTTTCTTTAAATTAAATTCTGAAAATTAACCGTCATTACCAGTTAGGATTATTTCTCGCTGTATTTTTAGATATTTGTAAAAGATAAAAAATTCAAAATAATCCTGATTAAACCTTGTCAAATTCGTCAATATGAAAGTAATTTGTTGAGACAAACGGGAATCCTTTTTAATATACAACGCTTTTCCATTCATGACGGCCCTGGCATCAGAACGACTGTATTTTTGCAAGGATGTACCATGAGTTGTTATTGGTGCCATAATCCTGAGGGAAGACCAACCCATTCACAAATCAAATACATTGCAGATCGGTGTATCGGATGCCTGGAGTGCGTAAAAGCTTGTTCTAATGCTGCCCATATAGCGAGTAACAACATCCATATTTATAACAGGGAAAGATGCGTAAAATGCGGCGCTTGTGTCGATACCTGTTACACCGGGGCTCTTGAATTGACAGGCAAAGAGTGGACCGTCGGGCAGGTAATGGATGAAATTTTAAGCGATTCCGCTTATTATAAAGATTCCAAAGGCGGCGTAACTCTCTCAGGAGGTGAACCGGTTTTAAGCGGAGAATTTGCCAAGGCCATACTGGAAAGCTGTAAAAGGGAAAATATACATACGGCAATTGAAACCTGTGGGAATTATGACTGGAAGAAACTTGCCGGGCTATTGCCCTTTATAGATTTGGTAATGATGGACCTCAAGCACATGAATTCTGAAAAGCACCGTCAAGCGACAGGTCAGGCGAATGAGAAAATAATCGAAAACGCACGCAACCTTGCCCATACTAACAAGCCGATATTATTTCGAACGCCTGTTATTCCAACCTTTAACGACACACCTGAAGAAATAAGTGAAATTGCTTCCTTTATAAAAAGTTTGATGGAACTGCGTAATAATAACGGTTATTCAGGGGCGAAGAGCTGTGATATTCAATATGAATTATTATCTTTTCATAAATTAGCTGCAAATAAATATTCTAGTCTGGGATTGGAATATAAAGCCCAACATTTGCAGTTATTGAATAATAATAAAATGGATGAATTAAAAAATATTGCCGGTGATTTTGGTGTTTTAGTAATATAATTTATAAAAAATTATTAATACTCTAATATATAATTCCCATTAGTTTTATTAATATTGAGCCGATTTGGAGAGGTTCGATGAAGGACAATCTTGTTAAATACTCATACCAGGAGCGCATTGACGCGCTTCGGAAAACAAAATTAAAGCATACAAAAGAAAAGTGGGACGTTATCGGTTCCATGGATTTTGATGATCATGCTATTATCTTGCCGCCACCCGAATCCAGGAATATCGTTGAGGTTATCAGTGGTTCCGGTGTTCCTATAACCGATGTATTGTTAAAGGAATTTGAACCCGAAGCAAACCATCCCAGCGGAGGATTTTTCGGAGCACGATCATGTGGCAAAAATTTCAGAAAACTTTTGGAAATTCATCCGGTTTATATCGATCCCATCAGTTCACTGGCCGGTGGTTATATGACCAACTTTTTATCACACCGTGATCCCTTTTGGAACCCGGATTTTGATTATGCACACCTTAAAGCGGATCACGATAAATATAAAATGAGCCATGGAATTGGTGCTGTACAACATTTCTGTCCGGATATAACAATAGGTTTTAAATTAGGATGGGGTGGAATTTTAAATAAAATCCGTCATTATCGTAAAGTTAATACGGATGACGAAGCTCAGGAATTATATGACGGTCTTGAAGATACGGTATTAGGGTTCCAAAGCTGGATCGGTCGAACGGCCAGGGCCGCATTAGAAATGGCCGGGACAGAAGAAAATCCGCAAATAAAACAAAATTTGCTGAAAATCGCGGCAATTAATACAAAACTGGTTTCTGATCCGCCGGCAACATTTCGTGAAGCTGCTCAATGGATGGCCTGGTACCAAATGGCCGGAAAAATGTACAATATGGGTGGTGCATTAGGGCGCGTTGATCAATTTTTGTATCCATTTTATCAACAAGATAAAAATGCGGGGATTCTAACTGATGAAGAAGCCATTTTTCACCTTGCCTGCTACTTGATTCAGGATACAAGCTATATGCAGCTTGGCGGACCGGATAATAATGGTAATGATGCAACAAATGAGTTATCTTTTTTAGTTTTGGAAGCAGCACATCGTTTAAAAATCCCTGCAAATATCGGGGTATGTGTCGGTGATAATTGTGATCCCAGGCTTTTGCATCGCGGGCTTGAAATCATGTTTAAAGACAAAACCGGTATTCCAAAATTTTTAGGTGTAAATCAAACTGTTGAAGGATTTACAAAAAATGGGTATCCTGTTGAATTGGCGCGACAACGTGCTTATTCAGGATGTCACTGGAGTGCCTTACCAGGTGTAGAATATACGGTTAATGATTGTGTAAAAATCAATCTTGCCGCTGTCTTTCAAGTTGCATGGAAAGATATGATGGAAAACGAATCGGTTGAACCCTGTACAAGTTTATTATGGGACCGTTTTGAATTTCATTTAAATAGAGCTGTTGATGTAACAGCCCAAAGTCTTGATTATCATATTGACCACATGTTCAATGTTTTCCCTGAATTACATTTGGATTTATTATGTCATGATGTAATTGAAAGAGGACGGGATGCATCTCACGGCGGTGTTAAATACGTTAACCTTTGTGTAGATGCTGCCGGTCTGGCAACGGTTGCAGATTCATTTGCCGCATTGGAACAACGGATAGAAAAAGAAAAAAGAGCAAGTTGGAAAGAAATTAAAAATATAATGGATGCCGACTGGCAGACACCAGAAGGTGAAAAGGTACGTTTAATGATGAAAAGCATTCCGCGTTATGGAAGCGGAAACTCACGTGCAGACGAGTATGGTAAACGTGTTTCAAAAATTTTTACTAAATATACCACTGAAAAAAAGACGCCACATGGATTTAAGATGGTTCCCGGCATTTTTTCCTGGGCCGCACATACGTTAATGGGCCTTGATGTTGGCGCTACACCGAACGGAAGATTTGATAAAAGTCCTATTTCGCATGGCCCGAATCCTGATCCCGGATTCCGTAAAGATTCAGCACCCACAGCGTTGTCAAATATTGTTGCAGCGGTTCAACCGGGATTTGGCAATACCGCACCGATGCAAATGGAACTTGATCCGGGATTTGGCACAAACAGCTATAATATTGATCAGGTTGCCAGTTTGATCCAAACCCATTTTAAAATGGGCGGAACACAAATTAATTTTAATATTGTGGATAAAAAGAAAATTTTAGAGGCACATAAAGATCCTTCCAAATTTCCGGATTTGGTGGTTCGGGTTACCGGGTTTAGCGCCTATTTTGCCAGTCTATCAGAAGAAATGCGGCAAATGGTTGTTAACCGAATAATTGATGAAAATTAACACGCTTAATACTGGAACCAGGTATAATTTTTTATAGGTTAACAATGAAAAATACTAGATCAAAAAGAGAACAATTTTTATCATACGTTCGGGGAGAAACATCTCAACACATCGTTTCCCCTTTTTTACCTGATCCTGATGTTATAAAAAATACACTTTATTTTTTGGGATTAGAGACTGGAGATGATTTTATTAAAAATGAAATAAAGCTAGCCAAAGCATTGGATTACGCGCCAATGTTTATGACGGAATTTTCATCTCTTGTTTTTCCCTGGAAAGAAGATAAAAAAAAATCAGACAGTTTTTACAAATTTTGTACAATTGAAACCTCTCATGGCGAGTGGCAGCATAAATTTCCTAAAGATGAAATACCCTGGAGCGATACAGCAGATTGCCCGGTCCATTCAGAAAAAGATCATGAAAAATTTGTTTTCATTTGCGAGCATGTTCATGAAAGAGAAACAGATATCCGCCGGTATTTTCAAAATTTTCGGGAAAGAGTCGGTGAAGACGGCGTTATTGTCGCCGGGCACCCTCATCCTTCATGGTTAGGCTATCAGATCAATCCACAAGCAATTTATTTGCAATGGCATGATTTCCCGCAAACGTTTAAAAAAAGTATGGATGCCTTTTTTCATGCATCAAAATATGTCATGTCGATTGCAATGGAGCAAGGTATTGACTTTATGAGTGACTCCAGTTACGGCCTGGAAATGACTTCGCCCCAGCTTTTTTATGAAATGGATTTACCTTATATTACTGAATTTTCAAAATATACTCATGAACACAATAGCTTGTTTTGGTATCATAATTGTGGCTTTACAAAAAAATTGATTAAAGATGGCACTTTTAATTTAATGGGAGCCGATGTAATTGAAACAATTGCTCCCCCTCCGGAAGGTGATAATAATTTGGCAGAATCGAGGCAGTTTATTGATTCACAAATTTGCACTAAAGGTAATTTAAATTTAGACCTGCTGCGAGGCGGCACACCCGATAAAATTCGTTCTGCGACAAAAAAAATGATAAATGATGTTGCCGGATGGAAGCATATTATTTCTACTGCTGATGCTGTCCTACCCGGTACACCGCCTGAAAATTTTATTACATTTATCAAGACAGCGTGTGAATTAACCAATCGTGATTAATTGGAAAATAATATTTTGTTAATAAATACTGGTATCAAAAGAATAGGTTAGAAGCTCAAATTTAACGAGCCATTTAAAAAGTTATTTGTCGTTCTAAAATAAAAGGGTATTTGGAGAATAGCTGAAATGTAAATATAACTGCTTCGGAGGGATCAATGAAACGTTTGCTGGTCATTTGTTCAATTTTAGTGATAACAATCGCGTTTTTTCTAACATGTGGTACCGACAGCAATATTATCAAAATTCAGTTTTGGGCCTTTGGCGGTTCACCCACAATGATGAAATGGACAAAAGAAAGAGTTGCTTCTTTTAACCAAAAACATCCTGTTGTTCAAGTCATACAGGGGCAAAAAAGTTGGAATATGATTCGTGAACTTTTATATACCAACTTTAGCACAGGTACAGGACCGGATGTTATGCGCATCCATGCCAACTATGCTGCTGAATTTGGTGAATCCGGGCATTTATATCCTGTCAATAATTTTCCTGATTTTGATTCCGTAAGGACCTGGTACCAACCGAATCTTTTTGAAGCTTGCCGATATAAAGATAACTATTATGGATTACCCGGCACGGGAATGGCTTTTGTTCTTGTCTGCAATCAAGAGTTATTTAATAAAGAAGGTCTGACACCTCCTAAAACATGGTCGGAGTTTCGCGCTACGGCAAAAAAGCTGACTAAAGATTTAGATGGAGACGGCGCTATTGATCAATGGGGTATGACTTTACTGGGAGGTGATCGCGGAGGTTTTTCCTACCGTCTTGCTCCTTTTATATTAAAAGCAGGGGGGACCTTTCTGTCCGATGATTTGACCAAAGTAACATTTAACAATGAAATAAGTGCCGGCGCGCTTCAGCTTCTTACGGATATGTATCAAAAAGACAAGTCCATAACACCGGGATTTTTAGCTTATTCTCACACAGAAATAAATGATCTCTTTTGCGGTAAAAAGGTAGCGATGGCTATAGAAGGCCCCTGGATGAATTTTGTTATACAAGAGAAAAATCCCGGTATGGGATTTATGTCCGTACCGGTCCCGGTTCCTGATGATAAAATAGACCAGTACGATACAGCGCCTACATTACAGGACATGGTTATGATAGCCATAAGTGCCCATTCAAAACATCTGAATGAGGCATGGCAACTGACAAAATATTTAAGAAATGAAGAAGCCGACATGGAATGGATCCGGCAAGATATGGGCGCATTTCCCACAACATTAAAAGCCATAAACAGTCCGGAGAAAAAACCTTTCCCGCATTTTGATGTATTTGTTCATGAATTGCAATACGCAAAACCCTGGCCGGCACATCCTAAAATGATCACTATTGTTAGAAATGTTATTGCGCCTTATGGTCAAAAAGCCATCATTGGTGAATTGACAGTTGAAAAAGCTTTGGAATTGGCTGCAAAAGAGGCACAGGATATTATTGAGGGCAATAAATGAAAAAATATTTGCCTTATCTGTTATTAGCACCTGCATTAATTTTTACTATATTTGTGTTGGTATATCCTCTTTTTCAAAATTTAATCAACAGTTTTATGCATGTCAGCCTCATTGATGGGACCAATGGCTGGATCGGATTAAAAAACTATTTTCATGTTTTGCACGATGATGTTTTCTGGCTTTCACTTAAAAATACCGTATTATACTCGGTTTTAGGGACGTTGGTCTCGTTATCTTTGGGATTGGGAATAGCCCTGTTATTAAACACAAAGCTTAAAGTCAATAATTTTTATAAATTTTTGTATACCATTCCCTGGGTCGTATCACCGGTTGTTGCCGGATTTGCCTGGAAATGGATATTAAACGACAATTTCGGTCTGGTTAATTACTGGCTAACCCGTTCGGGAATCCTTAAAGAAGGTATTACCTGGCTGGGCAGCGCCGGAACAGCTTTAATATGTGTCATCATTGCAAGAGTCTGGCAGTTTTTTCCTTTTGCTATGGTTATGTTCTATGCCGGACTTCAATCCATTCCCCGTGAACAGTATGAAGCGGCGAATGTAGACGGGGCTTCTATCGTAGGCAAATTTATTCATATCACCATGCCTAATCTTAGTTCAGTTACCAGTGTGTTGTTGTTATTGGGAATGATCTGGAGTTTTAACGATTTTAATATGGTATTTGTTATGACACGGGGAGGCCCTATTCATGCCTCCATGGTACTGCCTGTGCTTGTTCGTGAATATTCTTTTGTTCATTTTGATCTTGGAAAAGGATCTGCACTTTCTATTATAACGTTCACAGTGTTGATTTCGCTTTCTTTTGTTTACCTTAAAATTCTGAACAAAAAGGAAGAGCTATGAAAAAGGTGTTATTGATTATATTATTGAGTATAATTGCTTTTGCTGTTTTACTTCCGTTTCTGTGGATGTTTTCCACCTCTTTAAAACCATTGCCACAAGTGAATAAATACCCGCCGGAATGGGTAACTCAAGATATGAGTTTGCAGCCCTATAAAGGTATGTTTGACTATTTGCCTTTCGGTCAATATACGGTGAATAGTTTGGTTGTTGCTCTTTCAGCAACTTTTTTAACATTATTAATCGGCAGTTTGGCGGCATTTTCTTTTTCGCGGTTTAATTTTAAAGGAAAAGAGTTGTTTTTAATGGTCTTTTTATTATCGCAAATGCTTCCCGGCGCTTCGGTTATCATACCTCTTTTTCAGGTTATCAGAAAAGCAGGAATGTATGATACCTATATCGGATTAATTTTAACCCATACCGCAGTTATGCTGCCATTTGTAATCTGGCTGCTTTATGGATTTTTTAAAACGATCCCCAAGGAAATTGAAGACGCGTCTTTAATCGACGGCTGTTCGAAAATGACGTGTCTGATCAAAGTACTTTTACCGCTCGCGTTACCGGGTTTGGGCGCAACAGCTTTATTTGCTTTTTTAGGCTCCTGGAATGAGTTTTTCTTTGCATTAATTCTGAGCACTTCTGATACGGTGAGAACTATCCCGGTCGGTATTGGTATGTTTGTCGGTGAATATACAGACGTGTGGAACCACAATGTCCGCAGCCGCCGTCTTGTTTAGTATTCCGCCTTTATTTATCTTTTTAATTATGCAAAAAACTTTTGTGAAAGGATTGTCAGCCGGAGCGCTGAAATAAATTTATTTAACGTTTTCAACAGGGGGGAAATACCTAAATTCTGTCGGAATTGCCTTAACAAATAAATATATATGTCATTAGGTCAGATTTATTACATACCTGTTCCTCATCAATTTCCTGCTTCTTGATTATTTTTTAAATGCTGCATACATTTTTTTATAACAATCTTTTTCTATTTAGCTGAATTTATTTTTAATTTCTGCGCATGTTTTTTTAAAAAAAGGAGTCAAAGGTATTAAAGATGTAAGCAACAAATCTTATAAAAAATGCCAAACAATTCAACTATATAAAAAAGATGTTAAGCAAAAGGAGTAGATAATGAAAAATGTCTCTGCAATGGCATTAATGGTTTATTTGTTATTTTCCGCTGTAAAAATTTTTAGTCAGGATTTTTATAACGTTAACACAATTAATACAATCGAATTGACTTTTGAAGAACCAAATTGGGATTATTTATTAGATAAATTGTTTTTAGAGGGAAATGAAGAGCGTTTGTTGGCAACGGTTGTCGTGAATGGTATTAAATATGATAGTGTTGGTGTCAGATATAAAGGAAACAGCAGCTATAATCCTAACCAGGATAAAAATCCACTTAATATAAAACTTGATTATATTATAGAAGACCAGTTGCATGAAAATTACGGTACATTAAAACTTGCTAATGTATATAAAGATCCCAGTTTTATAAGGGAAGTATTGGGATATGAGATTGCCAGAGAATATATGCCTGCTGGTTTGGCCAACTATGCTAACGTTTACATAAATAACTCTTATATAGGCCTTTATACAAGCGTTCAGGATGTTGACAAGCACTTTTTACGGAGTCATTTTAGTAGTGATGAAAATGCTTTTTTTAAAGGCGAGTTGGCAAGCGGTGGAACGCAAGCCTATGTAATAATTTGGGATTATTTGGGTCAGGATTCATCAAGTTATGCAAATTATTATGAATTAGAATCTGAATATGGATGGGGAGAACTGATCAACTTTCTCGATGTATTGAATAATAACTCTGAATCTGTGGAGGACGTATTAAATGTTGACCGCCATTTGTGGATGCTGGCCTTTGATATTTTATTCGTAAATTTAGATTCACCTGTTAATTTTGCTCATAATTATTATTTATATCAGGATGATGCCGGACATTTTAATCCGATTATTTGGGACCTGAATGAAAATTTTGGAGTATTTTCCAGACTTTTGCATGAGGATCAGCTCAGCATTAACGGTTTGCAGCAATTAGATCCTTTCTTAAATTCGACTAATAGTGATTTTCCAATTATTAGTAAAATATTGAGCAATCCAACATATAAAAAAATGTATGTAGCACACATGAAGACAATTATGGATGATTTTTTGATAAATGGGTTGTATCGGACCCGGGCGTTGGAAATTCAGGAAATTATTGACGATGATGTACTGAACGATCCCAACAAGTTTTATACATATTCGGATTTTAAAAATAATATTGATAATGCTATCAACATTGAAGGGAGACCCGGACAAAATGAGTCCATCATTGGGATTACTCAGTTAATGGATTCAAGAGTTGCCTATTTGAATTCACTTTCTGATTTTCAGGCGGAGAAACCGGTAATTTCAGAAATTAAAAGTCCGTCAAATCCATCCGCCAATTCAAAAGTATATATAACAGCCAATGTATCAGGAGCAAGTTCAGTACAATTGGCCTATCGAACGGGTTTAACAACTGATTATAAAAAAATAGAGATGTTGGATGACGGTAGTAACAATGACAACGCTGCCGGGGATGGAATTTATGGGGCATTGGTTGCAACCGGGACGAGTGGTTTTCAATATTATATCTATGCGGAAAATGAGAATGCAGCATCTTTTTCACCTGAACGCGCTGCTTTTGAATTCTATTCTGTAACAGTTTCGGGTGATTTGGTTATTAACGAATTTATGGCAAGTAATGAGTCCATAATCACCGATGCATATGGAGATTATGATGACTGGATTGAATTTTACAATAATACAGAAAATGATATACAGCTATCAGGATATTTTTTATCTGATGATGCTGACGATCTTACACAGTGGGTATTTCCCGATACATTTATCGCAGCCAGGAGTTATTTAATTGTGTGGGCCGATAAAGATGAAGAGCAGGAGGGATTACATGCGAATTTTAAACTTTCCGCTTCAGGAGAAGCTATATATTTATCTAGTAGCGACACAACCATAGTAGATGAAACAAGTTTTGGCGAACAAACATCGGACATATCAACAGGCAGATATCCAAACGGAACAGGAACTTTTGTACAAATGAGCCCGACTTTTTCAAGTCAAAATGTTGACGGAATGACTGACGTGGCGAGTGATCAATTCACCGAAATTCCTACACAATTTATTCTTGAACAAAATTATCCCAATCCCTTTAATCCGGCTACGACAATTTGTTTTTCAATACCGGCTGCAAATCATGTTACACTTTTAATTTACAACATAACAGGTCAACTTGTTGCCACGTTAGTTGATGAGCAGCTTTCCCCGGGAAACTATGAATACCAATGGAATGCTGTAAATATGCCCAGTGGAATATATTTTTATACTCTGACCTGTGGTTCCATGACTCAAATGAAAAGGATGATATTGTTAAAATAAAAAGAGTTTTATAATTTAGAGCTGCTTTTTTTCAAATAACAATTTGATATGATTTTCAAAAGTTGCTTTTTCCTGATATCCAATATATTTATGTAAAAGTATCCCATCCTGGTTAATCAAATATGTTATGGGTATTCCTTTACCTTTGGGCAATTTTGATAATAATTTTTTAGAAACGATTGCATTTGGATAATTAATCCCATGCTTTATTAAAAACTGTTTTACCTCATCTTTATTGGCATAAAGTGCTGGAGTTAATCCCAATATCTCAAGACCGTCCTTATTATATGTGTTGTATAATTCAATAAAAGAAGGAAACTCTGCAACACACGGAGGACAAATAGTATCCCAAACATTGATTAATAAAATTTTTCCACGATAATCGTCCAGCCGTATTTCATCACCGGATAGAGCTTTAACCTTAAAAGAATAGAATTTACCCCCAACTTTATTATTGCATGAAGATAACATTATTGCAGATAAGAATAAAAATAGAAAAGAAATTTGTAAAATACGTCTCATACTATCCTTTTTTATTTAACTCATAAAAATGACTCAATTCTCTGCTTACAATTCTAAAAGACCGATAATTCCTGTATATGATATAATTAATGAAAAAAGTAAAGCCAAAATTAATCCCATATTCAAAAAAAGTCCTGCTTTATGTTCCTGCATCAGTTTTTTATTATTAATCAGGAATAGAATAGCTGAAATGATCAAAGGTAAAATAAAAACATTGGCAACCTGTGTAGCTATTTGTGCTATTATAGGATTTGCCCCCAGTATAGGTACAGTGAGTCCGATTAAGCAGGCAAAAGCCGTTAATATTTTAAATAATTTAGATTTAATATCCATTTCTCCATTTCTGTAATCACCAATGAGCAGGGGAGCAACCATTAAAATTGGAAAAACAGAAGATAGTCCCGCACTAAGCGTTCCGACCATAAAAATGGCAATGGCGAACTTGCCGGCTATCGGTTCTAGAGAATAGACCATATCAAGTACATTCTCAACTGATCTGCCTTTAAAAAACAAGGCGCCTGTTGCAACCACCATAATAGATGCGCTGATAAAAAACATAAATAATGAGGAAATTAGTGCATCCCGGCTTTGCTCACGCAGGTTTCCTATGCCCCAGCCTTTTTCTTTTACAAGAAGAGGTCGAACAATAAATGTTGGTGCTGCCATTGTTGTTCCGACAAATGCTGCCACCATGAGACTGCCACCAACAGGAATACGCGGGATAAATCCTTTGCCGATAACCTCCAAAGGCGGCATAACTATAAACATAGACACGATAAAGGATAAACCCATTAGAGTAACAAAAATTATGAGAATTTTTTCAAAAAACGAATATCTGCCGATAAGCAGCAAACTATATAAAATAATGATAATTGCAACAGCAATAGCCAGTACGCCCCAATAGCTTTCTTTGGCCATGCCGGGAATAAACAGGTGTAACATTTCATAAATTGCATGGGATGATAAACCCAGTATACCGGAAAGTGAATTCCACTGCCCGATGACAACTCCAATAATTGTTAATATTGCTATCAACTTGCCATACTTTAGCCTGGTTTTAAAGCTGTGAATTGCTGTGCCTCCTGTAACAGCGGCAAAGCGCCCAAAGGTCTCCATTAATATCCATGCAAAAAAAGTTGAAAGGAATAAAACCCACAGTAACTGCATTCCATATTGACTGCCTGATTTGATCATTGAAGTAACGCTTCCGGTGCCAATAGTATAACCAATACAAAAAATGCCCGGTCCAACCGAGAGCAGTAAATACCAGCATTTAGTAAAAATATTTTTCATCAGTTTCCTTTTATTCAGTTATCTTTTCAAGTATTTGCGTGCAAGCGTCATAATATATACCTACATCAACTGAGTAAGCAATATATTGTATCCCGGCATCCCGCCAAAGTTTAACCTGTGATGGGGTATCTGTGAACGTCCCGACTATTTTGCCGGCTTTTTGGGCTTTTTCGACAATCATTTTCATTTGATTAATTACTTTGGGATGGGTTACTTCTCCCGGTAAACCTAGCGATTGGGATAAATCATATGGACCGATAAAAAGAATGTCAAATCCTTCAACAGCAATTATATGGTCTATTTCGTTTATAGCCTGTTGACCCTCAACTTGTAATATTACCAGACATTGATTTGCTTCCCTGAAATACGAGGTTTTATCCAGGGATGAATATTTAGCGGCCCTAACAAACCTGCAAACACCTCTTTCACCTAAAGGATAAAATTTTGAAGCCTTTATTGCTGATTCGGCATCTTTGACATTTGTAACCTGTGGTATCTGAACCCCCAGTGCACCTGCATCAAATGCTTTTCCTATTAATGTTTCTTCAATACTTTGAACTCTAACAACAGGTAAAATACCTCCTGCAAAGGTTGCTCTTATCAAATTTTGCAGTGACTCATATCCCACAGCGCCATGCTCCATATCAAGGATGATAAAGTCAAAGCCTGCATAGCCTGATATTTCTATAAATGCAGGATCGCTTGATTTGGAAAATAAACCATAAAGTGGCTCACCTGCATGTAATTTTGTTTTAAATGTTTCTATTAGTTGTTCCATATTTTTTAGATGTCCTGAAATTATTTTATTTTGTGGGTTTACATTTAGCGGACTACCAGATCCTGTCAATATAAGGCCTCTTGCTAAATGAGTAATAATAAGCAGGAGGATTATACAAATAATTTAAAATCAGAACAAGGGATTTTTAAGGAATTGATCTATTGTTAAATACCAAATCCCAACGTAAGCTTTATAAAAGCCGTCTTTTTCATGGGAAAGTCTATCTCTTCACCGCTGAAATCGTGGCCGGTAAGGGAGAGATAATATGGACTCGCGTTATATCTTAAAGGCTGGTTTTCATCCGGGACCCAATATTGATACCGCCGGGCAAGAGACATTCCGGTGCGTACAATTAAAGCAATTCCATTGGAAAGCGAAAACTTGAATGCCGGCCCTAAGGTGAGCGCAGAATAGGCTAATCCTACTTTATTATCGGTTGAAACAAGCTGTCCGTTTTCATCATATTGATTTGATGTTTCACTAAAAGTGTACAAATCTCCTTCAAGCTGCGCCAGCAATCCTAAAGACAGCTTTTTATTAAGATGATACCAATAGTTAATATCACTGGGCAACGTAATACTTATAGTGCTTTTTTCAGTTTCCTTTTCAATAATGATTAAAGGCAAGATTGCATCTGCACCGGTTAAACGGCTGTAATACAATCCTATACCCCAAGACCAGTTTGATTTCAATTTACGTAACGCAGCAAAACCACCATTAAAACCGATATCCTCTGTTTTATATTCATCCGGACTAACACCGGCATAGGTAAAACCTCCCATACCCAATAGAGACCATTTGGCTGAAACTCTTTTCATCAACATTGCCGAATAACCAAAAGAAACAAGATGATCATAAGACCCCATAAAGTTTAATTTATAATTTTGCTGTTCATCCAGCGAATAAAAGGGCCAATTATTAACTTCTAAATGTTTATTCCCATAGAAAATATTATTAATTAAAACAAGTGATGGTTCATTTTCAGTGCCGTTATCCACAGTTGACAATACAACAGGTACACCAAGGTTTATTTTGAAATCATTTGCAGTTACTTTGGTTTGATCAAACGGAACAGACAAATCTTTGCCTTCTGTTTGCGGTAACAGTCCCCATTCCAGTGCAATTTGACCAAAAGTCGGTATTGTAAGAAATAGTAATGTTAACAAAACGATCATAATTCTGGCTTTCATTTTTCTGTTTCCTCTTGTTTAATTTTTTGAATGTTGTGAATTTGAAGGATGAGTTGTTAATTAATTCAATGTATTGAAAAACAAATCGTTAGATGATTTGGGAATTATACAAAATAATTGAAATTTCCGCAAGTTGTTTTTAAAAATTAAAAAAGAAAAATCTGAAAATCCTTTCATTTTATAATTTAATTTGTATATTCAATTATACAAATACTTGAACTGTTGAATTAATTATGGCTGAGGTGAATGATGGAATTGAAAAGAATTTTTACAGTTATTGTTTTCAGTATGTTAATTATCGCCGGTATTTCCGTATCTGAGGAGGTCGGACAGGTTATAACGCCCTGGGAAAAAGGAGGGTTGGACATCCACTTTATCAATACCGGCAGGGGAGAGGCGTCTTTTTCTATTTTGCCGGATGGGACAACTCTTATTGTTGATGCCGGGGCTATGCTGGAAAAAAGCCCGCGATTAACTCAACTTTGTCCGAATGCTTCACGTTCGGCCGGTGAATGGATAGTGCGTTATATTAAAAATCTGCCCGGAAATGAATCCATCACTTCCGTAAATTATGCCATGTTAACGCATTTTCACGATGATCACATGGGTGACATTACGGAAGAATGCCCATTTTCCAAGTCTAAAAGTTATCGTCTTAGCGGTATTACCGAGGTTGCCGAACATTTCAAGTTAGATAAAATTATTGACCGCGATTGGCCAAATTATAATTATCCCATTCGAAAAGACAAGATGATGGTAAATAATTATCGTGATTTTGTGGACTGGCAGATTAAAAACAACAATATAACTGTTGAAAAGTTTCAGGCAGGACGCAACGACCAGATTGTGCTTTTAAATGAACCGGACGCGTTTGATAATTTTGAAATACGTAATGTAGCTGTTAATGGTGAGATTTGGACCGGTGTGGGTAATGTAACCCGAAAACATTTTCCGGATTTAAAAGACCTGTCTCCTGAAGAATATCCCAATGAAAATATGTGCAGTATTGTTTTTAGAATGTCCTATGGCAAATTTGACTTTTATAACGGCGGCGATATAAACGGTGTTGTGGATTATGGTATGCCGCTGTGGAATGACCAGGAAACGCCTGTTGCCCAGGCTATCGGACCGGTTGATGTTATGATCCTTGATCATCATGGTTATGTTGATTCGCAAAACGCATTTTTCCTGAGTGTACTAAGACCGCGTGTACAGATTATTCCGGTATGGTCAGCGGATCATCCGTGTTTGAGTGTTTTAAGACGTTTATTATCGGAAAAAATTTATCCCGGTCCCCGGGATATTTTTGCCACCAACATGATGCAGGCCAATAAAACCGTTATTGGGGATAGACTCGAACAATTAAAAAGCGATCAGGGACATATTCTCATCCGTGTGGCTGATGGTGGAGATACCTATAAAATAATTATCATTGATGACAGCAGTGAATCATACAAGATCAAGGCTGTTTTTGGGCCCTATGAATCTAGATAAGTAATTGTCAAGTTGTAGCGATTATTAAAAAGGGATTCAATATTTTGAATCCCTTTTTTTATAAAGCAGCTCAATGTCGGAAACTATATTATTCCACAATCACACCAATATATCGCCCCATCCAATAGGGTAAAAGCCAAAACACCGGCTCCCGTTCACGATAAGGATTTCCGGCAACAGCGGCCCAGGGATTTTTGTCCCAACGTACTGTGGCTCGAATAGAAGGAGGGACGAGCTTGTTTGTTTGCCACTCTTCCAGGGTTGGGATTCGCACAAGCTGAATATCTTCCCGTTTGCCGTGATTAATAGGCCAGTCTACCAGGTCCAGGGGCGTATCAATAAGAAAATTAACCGATGCCTGAATTTCTTTGTTGGTTTTTCGCGCAAAACAATAGGTCAGATTGTTGAGTGCACTTTTGTCACGAATTTGCTTTTCAAACCATTCATCAAAAAGTTGTTCATAAACGTGCAAAATCTCCGGGTCCTGTTCATATTCCAACAGAATCGGAAACAGATATCCGGCCATGGTGACATCAAAATAAATATACCATGCGGGATTTTTACGATTCATTTTTTTTGCATTTTCAAGATAATGTTCTTCATTTATTAAACGCATATATTCGTTCTGATATTTTTGATTCCCCGTAATACCATAAACAAATTTTAAATAGGCCAACAATTCAAAGGAATTAAGGGCTTTTTCCGGCGCCCAATCCGGATTACGATTTAACTGGTCCGGTGACCAGACACCCCAACGGGTCTGTGTGCCGTCGACGCCAATGAGATTATAATTGTTTGTAACAAGATCGTCCATAATTTTGCAGACATGCTGGCGAATTTCCTGCTTTTGATTTTCATCAGCAGCAAACTTGAAATAATAAAAATAACCCATCATGTGGCCGCACATTTCGTCACTGCTGGTGTCGCCTTTCCATAACCATTTGCCATCTTTGGAAGGATGCCAACGGTTTTCTACCGGTTTATATCGCGGATCCCGTAAAAGTTCGTCTGCTAATTGTTTTTCCGTATAGCGGCGGTTAGTGTCATGCACCTGTTTCCAGTCAGCCGGAACAATAGTGCGGGCAAACAAGCCGTCTCTTCCAGTCACCTCACGTAAAAACTTTAAAAACGCAAAAGCTTTCGCTGCCTTTTCTTTGGCATCCGGGTCTTTTGTAACTGCATAACGCAAGCTTTCCATGGCCAAATAACCGCCTGTATACTCGCCGTCATTATCATCATCTTCAGGCTGCCAGGTTGTTGTATCACCCGGGACAGCTAAACGGCATTGACCCGCAATCCAGGGTTCACGAATATGTCTTTTCATCAGCACATTGTAAAAGTAGTCAGCTTTACCCGCCAACGTCATGTTTTTTCGTTTAATGGCACTGACACCGCCGGCCGTAGCTATCCAGGCATTGCCCTGCTGATCAAACGTGACATCTCGCACTTTATCATCTACCAGCCAGCGTTTGCTAAAACGAAGTGAAGAGTTGCCGGATTTGTCATATCGAACAACACCACAATCTGTTCCGACCCACATAAAACCATCAGGAGAACAGTCAACACTGTTAACAAAAACAGAGGGAATCCCATTACCGGGTGTAAGCGTTAAAAGTTTTTGTGTACCCTTTCGGATAGTCACACCGCCTAAACCTCCGGCCCATAATTGTCCATCGTTTGCAAAATCCAGTCCTCTTATATAGGCGCTGATTAACTCTTTTTCACTCTGATAAAGTTCTGTGTTTTGGTCCGTACAATGATATAATCCGATGTCTGTGGCGATCCACAAACCCCCTTTATCATCACAAACGGCATCCCGAATAGATTTTGCTGTTGAATAGTTTTTTTGCTGCCAGGTATTTTGCGAATAATACCATGTTTCTTTGGGTCCAAGGAAATAGGTACCTTTTTTTGTGGGACAGATAACGGAAATTGGAGAATTGATATTGTTTAGTTTATTCAGTTCTCCGTCAATAACGCTATAGAGACCGTCCCAGGTACCCAGCCAAACTACATTTTGTTTATCGACGGCAACCGCATAGGCAGGTCCTCTGGATTCACCTTGGATGATTTTTAACCATTTTTTATCAGCAAAGGGTTTGGTAAAAATACCGTCTGCCGTAGCAATCCAGATATTGGATTTGTGATCAACAGCAATGCTTTTAACATCGTTTTCCGCAGAGTTTTCCCCCGGAATATATGCTTCGTGATATTCCTGAATAAAGGGCTTGTCTAGATAAGACGGGTCGTTAACAGTCGATAAAACGGTATGATGAAATGTGAGAAAAAAAAGAATAAATAATGAAAAGAATAATAATCTGCTTTTTTGCATAGGAACTCTCCCTCGATTAAAGTACCTATTTTAAAATATTTATTTTCAGAACTATTATGCTTGTATTTAAAAAGTTTTAAGTATAAAAGAATAAGGATTTAATGAAAATTCAAATAAAAAACACCCGAAAAGCAGCATAAATTGAATTCCGGGTGTTTTTATTTTAATATCGTGTTAAAAATTTATTCAATACCACGGTTTTCATTGATGAGATATTTTGCCACAACTGTTTCCAGTGTATCTGCAGCAGGTTTACCGTCGGCAATATTACGCAATGTTTCGAGATCAGATTTCCATGCCATATCCTGAGGGGCCAATATGCAAATACTGTCTTTCTGGCGTTCTGTGTATAATTTGTGATCTTTATAATAATAGAAACTGTCGCTCATTTCTGTTTCAAAAGACTGCATCAGCGGGGGGATTTCATTGGGTTTGAACCAGAGTTTTATTTCCCGTTCACCCTCTTCAATACTGGCGGACGCATGGATAAGGTTATCCAATCTGTCACCAATAACTTTTCCGTTTTCGTCTTTTATCGTAACGACAGTTCCAAGTGCCCGAATACAGCCCGGCTTTTCGTCACGTGCAACATGTGGATTTGTGGGACCGGCTATGGCACGAATTTTTTTAACAGCATCTGTTCCCTGATAAACAATGGCAATAACGCGTTGTTTCCACGGTTCTTTGGCATAGTGAACAGCGCCGGTAATATATTCTAAAAGGGCCGGAAAGAAGGCTTTTTCACGATGTTCGGAATAGTGCTCTTCAGCCAACATTTTGTGCACATGTAAAACTTTGGCAGCAGAAAAATGGAGTCCTGTATGAAATTCGGATAATTGCGATAATAAATAACCCGTTAAAGAATTTTTAAGTGCATCGGGTTTAAGGAGCACAAGTGTTTGTTCAAGCTCTCTTTTGTCCATGAATAAAATTTCCTTTAAATTTATATAGATATTGTTTTAATAGTATTCTATTGTATTTATTTTTGTTACGACAGTAAAGATAACAATGTCACTTAAAAAAGCAAGCATTAAAACATTTATTTTCTAAATGGTATGCAATTTTTAAAAATCAAAATTATATTTTCCCAGGTTATGAATGATCTTTTCCAGTTCAGTCAACTCATTTTTTACAGCAACGTTATTTATAATGATAACAAGATTATTTACAGCCGGTTTTATGCTGGATAAAAATTCTTTTTTCCCCTTTATAACAGATAAAAATCCATAGGCAGCCAGGGCCTGCAACATTCGAATAAACGCAAATCCAGGGAAATAACCTAAAAATCTATCTTTTGAAATAGCAATGAATTGGTTGGTATAGTTCAAGTAATGGTTTAGCATCTCAGAGCGAAAATCCTCGGTGAGATCAACATACGGATCGTATAAAAGTGAAGCGACGTCGTAAGCCAGTGCACCTTTGCGCCCGGACTGGTAATCTAAAAACCAGGGACTATCTTTTTGGATCATAATATTACGCGACTGAAAATCACGATACATAAAGTAATTAGACTCTTCTTCCTGCAAATGGGCAACAAGGACCTCAAATTCTTTGTGTAATTTATTTATATCAAACTTTTCCTTGTAAAAAGCATTTAAAAATCGTTGTTCAAAGTAATGTAAATCCCACATCATGGAATCATAAGCGAATACCGGATGCTGATAACACTTTTTCAAGTTTATACTTTTCCCGGCAGTAATTTGAAAATGTGTCAGGTTTTCAAGGACGTTACGGTATATTTCTGTTATTTGGGAAACGTTATTTACATTTTCCTTAACAAATTCTGCCAGGGTTAAATCTCCCAAATCTTTTTCCAGGTATATATTTTTGTTCAAATCAGCGATAAATATTTCAGGTACCGGTAAACCATTTTTATGAAAATGTTGAGTAAATGAAACAAATGCCTCATCTTCGGCTTTATCTTTTCCGATAACGCCAATAACAGAAAAGTTTTCATTTATTAAACGATAAACACGCCTGTCCGAGCCGTCTCCGCGTAGCTGAATAACCGTTTTACATTCTTGTTTAAAGTATTGATAAAATAGTATTTCAAGATTTTCAGGTGTCAAAAATTGTCCTTTGCAAGTTTTCTTGAAGAAGAAATAGAAATGTGTTGCTCAAATTTTGCTTTTTCAAATATGGAACGTAAACAAAAATTATTTAAAATCCAACATTTGTGTTGTGTAATATTAACAAGTCACTTTATGTCACAATATAACGGAATTTAATGTTATAACTCTTTTGTTGTGTAAAAAACGAATCTTTTAAAGTGGTTGCTTTGTAAAAAATATTGATTTTAGCCAAACGGTTTAATACATTTAAAGTGTAATCGAAATATAAATTTATGGATGAGAATTAAAATGAAAAGACTTTATGTTCTTTTAATTTTTTTGATTCTGCCTGTTGCCGCTCATTCTGCACAGGATGAAATACTTAAAATAGTTATCGAAGGCGACATCAATCCTGTTTCTGCCAAGTTTATCGTGGATAACATTACAAAGGCTGAAACGGAAAATTTTCAATGTCTTATTATCCAGATGGACACACCGGGCGGTCTGTTGGAATCAACCAAAACTATTGTAAAAAAAATACTCAGCTCTCAGGTTCCGGTCGTGATGTATATTGCCCCAAGCGGTTCCGGAGCGGTGTCAGCCGGCACATTTATCACTCTGGCGTGCAATGTTGCGGCTATGGCTGAAGGAACAAATATCGGTGCGGCCCATCCGGTTGGTGTTGGGGGCAAGCAGGACACATCCCAGGTAATGGGTGAAAAAGTGACAAACTATGCTTCAACATGGATTCGCGGCATTGCAGAAAAAAGAGGCAGAAATGCAGACTGGGCGGAAAAAGCGGTCCGTGAAAGTGTTTCCATAAACGAAAAAGAAGCGCTTGAAATAAACGTCATTGATATGATTTGCCCAACCGAAAGCGATTTAATTAAGCAGCTTGATGGACGTAAAATTGAGCTGGAAGGGAATGAAAAGGTATTAGATACTGCAAATGCAAAAATCGTTCTTGTTAATATGAGCTGGCGGACACAAATTCTTTACAAAATATCAAATCCGACTATTGCCTATATTCTGTTAATGCTTGGTATTTACGGTTTATTTTTTGAATTTTCCAACCCGGGAGCTGTTATACCCGGTGTAGCCGGCGGCATATTTATTATTTTGGCGTTTTTTGCATTACAAACTTTACCGGTCAGAGGTGCCGGACTATTATTAATTTTATTTGCTATTATTCTATTTATTCTTGAAGTTAAAGTAACGAGTTATGGAGTTTTAACCATAGGAGGTATTGTGGCAATGTTTCTTGGCTCTATTATGCTATTCGAAGAAACACCTGGGTTTCCCATTCAGGTAGACTGGAAGGTGGCCATAGCTGTTACGCTTGTTACGGGTTTATTTATTGTATTTGCCCTGAGCATGGCTGTTAAAACCCGTCTTACTAAACCTACGACCGGTCGTGAAGGGTTGATTGGTGAAATAGGCACAGCTATAACAAAAATTGATAAAGACGGCCAGGTACAAATTCATGGTGAAATTTGGAAAGCATTCAGTGACGAACCTATTAAAAAAGGTGATGATGTACAAATTACCAGAGTTGATGGACTTGTTATAAAAGTCAGAAAATGTTAAAATTGGAAATTTTTCGTACAGGAGGTTTAACATGGTCATAAATCCTTTATCCGTTGTCATTATTCTGTTGGTTTTATTGTTAGCCAGCGCTGTCAAAGTTTTAAGAGAATATGAAAGAGGTGTTATTTTTCGTCTTGGCCGGTTGGCCGGCTCAAAAGGTCCTGGAATTATTTTTATCATCCCGATTATCGATCGTATGGTCAAAGTCAGTTTGCGTACCATCGCGATGGATGTTCCTCCTCAGGATATCATTACGAAAGACAATGTTTCAGTCAAAGTTAACGCTGTTTTATATTTTCGTGTTCTTGATCCCAGTAAAGCCATTGTCGAGGTAGAAGATTATCTTTTTGCAACATCCCAACTTTCACAAACAACTTTGAGAAGTATTTTGGGACAAGCAGAACTTGATGACCTTTTATCAGCACGCGAAAAAATAAACCAGGAATTACAGCGAATTATTGACAACCACACAGACCCATGGGGCATTAAAGTAAGTCTTGTTGAGGTAAAACATGTTGATTTACCGGTTGAAATGCAGCGCGCTATGGCACGTCAGGCAGAAGCTGAAAGAGAACGACGCGCCAAGGTTATTCATGCTGAGGGTGAGTTTCAGGCGTCTCAAACATTGGCAAATGCTGCAGAAATTATGGCAAAACATCCACAGGCATTGCAATTGCGTTACCTGCAAACTCTGAATGAAATTGCCTCTGAAAACAATTCAACAACAATTTTTCCAATTCCTATTGATTTGCTGGAACCCTTTTTAAAAAGAGATAAATAAATATACCACTTGAATGGGCGAATGATTTCATTCTCCCATTCTTTTTATAATTTTACCGGATATCTGAATTTTATGAAACATTTACGATTTGCTCTTATCATTCTGTTACTTGCTGTTGTTGCTGCTCAAAGTAAGGACGAACCATTTTCCATTAGTCCGATTATATTTAATGAACCACCTGCCGGTATTCGGGCTGCAGGAATGGGAAATGCTTACACCGGATTAGCTGATAATGCAGAGGCACTTGTTTGGAATCCTGCCGGATTGGCACAAAATTCAAAAACAACATTTACACTCTTGTCAAATATTGGATTTGGTAACCTTGCAATAAAAACACCGACCTTACTTTCACTGGACCAAAAATTTAAAGCCCGGATAAACGGAAATATAGGTTTGTCTTTTATCGGTTTTACAATTCCTGTTCCGCTAAAGAACAATCCGTTAACATTTGCACTCGCTGTTAAACAGATGAGTAATTTTAATAATAATATTACCTGGTCCCGACTGGATGAAACCACCCAATTTGAAAGGGAAATAGAAGAAAAGTACAATGGAGGTATTTATTCCCTGTCTGGCGGGTTCGGGTATTGTTTGTTTAAAAATTTATATATCGGTTCATCGTTGAATTTTATCACCGGTAATTATAAAAAAAACGACAATTATACGGATTATGAAGATGAGGCTGTTTCTAAAAATTCATCCAACTGGGAAAACAAGTTTTCCGGTTTTTCTGTGGATGCCGGCGTTTTATTAAAAATATCACGCGTGTTTTCCTTGGGCAGTAAAGTTTCGTTTCCCTACAAACTTTATTATTCAAAAATAAATTTTAAAGATTCGGACAATAACGTTACAGAGTATGATATTGAGCCTTATATCGAAATGCCTTTGCAAGTCTCCTATGGATTATCTGTTCAACTAATGTCTGACTTTATCTTTGTGTTTGATTTTCAGCAAAAGCCGTTGCATAAAGCTGTTGTCAGTATAGACGAGCAAAAAACAGATCGGATTTTTGAAAAAGCAAATTCATTTCGAATGGGTGTGGAATATACAATCCGTAAAAAAAGCTACTTGTTGCCTTATCGATTCGGATTTCTTTCTCAACTGGAGCAAATATTTGAGCCGACTGACAATGATAATCTTGACCGGGGCAAGCAGGTTTCATCCCATTTTATAACAACGGGAGTGGGACTTGTTAAATCTTCATTTTCAATAAATATTGCATTAAGGTATCAAATACTTCAATATCAGACAGATGAGTTACCATTTGATATAGCAAATACAAAGGTCGAACTGAAACATTCCCGTTTTAACATTTTGTGCGGTATTGATATATTTATCTAATGAGCGACGAAAAATCAAATATTTATATCGGACCGGCAGGCTGGAGTTATAAAGACTGGAATGGAATTGTTTATCCTCCCAAAAGATCCAAAAATTTTAACGAGCTGCAATTTCTCAAGGACTATTTTAATCTTGTAGAAATTAACTCTACCTTTTATCGAAAAATTGATCCGGGGACCATTGAAAGATGGGTGTCATTGGTAAAAGGAAGCGACCGGTTTAAATTTACAGTCAAATTGTGGCAAAAATTTACTCATTCTAATGAAAAGCCGACTGAATCTGATGTTCAGGATTTTCAAATTATATTTTCTATCCTGACTAAAGCAAATTTACTAGGGGCTGTTTTGGTGCAATTTCCCTGGAGTTTTAAAAATAATAAAACTTCTTTGGAAAAAATAGATAATATCCGAAATCAATTTGACTTTCCCCTGGTCGTGGAGTTTCGGCATTCAAGCTGGAATGATTCAAAAATCTATAAATACTTAGAGTCACAAAAAATAGGTTTTGTCAATGTTGATCAGCCTGTCATCGGTAAATCTGTAAAACCTGATAAAATCGTCACTTCTGATATCGGTTACGTTAGACTACATGGACGCAACTATTCCAACTGGTTTAACGAAAAAAGCGGGCGTGATGAACGTTATAATTATTTATACAATAAAGATGAAATGACAGACTGGATAACTAACATCCGGGAAATTTCTAATACAACAAATCAAACATTTGTCGTTTTTAACAATCATTTTAAAGGACAAGCCATTGTTAATGGTTTTGAATGCCAGGAAATGCTTTATCAGCAACCTCCTATAGTGCCTGCCCATTTAAAAAGATTTTATCCCTCTCTTGCTCACATGCAATCTGTCGGAAATAATGAAAATTTTGAACTTTTTTGAATACTTTTTCCTTTAATTGCATCAAAATATAAATGGACATGAAAAATATCAAGGAACCAGAATGGACAATCTAGGTATAATATTAATTTTTATTGCGTGGTTTGTTTTAATGAAATTTGTTTTACCCAAATTTGGGGTGCCTACTTGAATGTCCGGTGCATGTGATCTTCCGGGTGAAGATAAGAAAAAAAATAAAGTACAGGATTTAGATTCAGAAAAGGAGAAAGAGTAAAAATGCCCATATATGAGTACCGATGTATAGAGTGTCAGCATATTTTCGATAGTTTTCAACGGGTTGGTGAAGATGGAACAAACTTGAATTGCCCTGCTTGTGGTGCGGCAAAACCCGAGAAAATATTTTCAGCTTTTGCATCAGGCGGTAGTGGAGGAAGTGCTTCAGTTTCTTCTGGTTCGTCCGGTGGCAGTTGCGGAACAAGCGGATTTGGCTGAGGAATATAAAAAAGACTGTATGTCTTTATTTTTAGCTTGATTCTAATTCCCCATATTTATATTTTTGCAAGGCAAGTAATATGTGTTACTTGCCTTTTTCTGGTTTATTAAGCTTAGTTGTGAGAGTAAACATTGTATAAAAAACGACAAAGAATATTGATTATAGGCGGTAATGATGCCGGTTTGGCTGCTGCCGGGAAAGCAAAACGTATTAATCCTGATGCCGAGGTTACTGTCATAGAAAAATCACCTCATTTTGGTTATGCTTCCTGTAGTTTGCCTTTTTATCTGGCAAATCAGCTTTCAGCCGACAAGGTTTCCGGGTATGATGTTCAATCGGTTAAACAAAAAAGAGGCTATGACGTCCTTTTGTCTTCCAGTGTAAAAGAAGTTAGCCTTGTTAAACGGACTGTGCTGGTTGAAAATTTGACATCAGGCAGTGTTGACAGCTATCAGTATGACAAATTGATTTTTGCAACCGGTGCTGTTCCTGTTATTCCGTCTGTTTTCCCGGAAAATGCTGCCAACATGTTTACTGTTCGAAATTTTGCTGACGCGGAACATCTCAATTCCTTTTTAAATAAACAACCCCGCAAAGCTGTTATTGTCGGCAGTGGGTATCTGGGACTGGAAATTGCAGAAGCGTTACTCAATCGGGGATTGCAGGTAACGGTTATAGAACAAAAAGACTCGATTTTGGATGGTTTTTCCAAAGAAATTGCGGATAACATTTTTGAACATTTGAAAAATTCCGGTATTAACATCCTGTTAAACAAAAAAATAGTTAATGCAGCAATACAAAATAATTCCGTTCGACAATTAAATTTTGAGGATCAGCAGCAGGTCGAATGTGATGTTTTGATTCTGGCTGCCGGCATGCAACCAAACACGGAACTTGCTAAAAAAGCGGGCATTCCAATGGGTCCTGGCGGCGCTATTATCGTTAACAAAAACCAGGAAACAAAACGCATGAATGTTTATGCGGCCGGTGATTGTTGTGAAACAACTAATATCGTAACCAGTCAGAACCAATGGATTCCTTTTGCCGGTGTTGCAGCACGGCAAGGTCGGGTTGCCGGAGGTAATGCGGCCGGTGAACGTTCAATTTTTAATGGTTCTGTTGCTACGTCAATGGTCAGATTGTTTGACATGGAAGTCGGTAAAACAGGATTGTCGTTCAATCAGGCCAAAGATTCCGGATTTTCTCCGGAACAGGTTACAATAACACAAAACGCCCGTCCGCCTTTTATCGGGAATACTGATTCAAAAACGACGTTGACGTTGGTTTATGATAAAAAATCAAATAAAGTTTTGGGAGCACAAATATGCGGTAAAGTGGAAGCTGCTCAACGAATTAATATATTAGCCACTGCCGTTACGGCAAAGATGACTGTAAATGATTTAGCACAACTTGATTTAGGATATACGCCTGCTGTTAACAATATGTGGGACCCAATACATATTGCTGCCAGTGTTGCCAGCAGGTAAGAAAGGTAATATATGAATAAATATTTGAAATTAGCTCTCGGCATTGTCATTGGAGCTTTATTGGGATACGCCTATTATCATTTTATCGGCTGTCAATCCGGTACGTGTCCGATTACATCTAATGGTTATATCAGCACAGGCTATGGTGCTGTTATTGGTTTTATTTTAACAGTAGGAGGGGGCAAGAAAAAAGTTAACAAGGAGAAAGAATGAGAAATTATTTTTTCCTGGTATTAACTTTATTTATTCAAAATGGGTGGTCTCAAACAATTAGTCCGGCGGAAGAGTGCAGTGATTGTCATCAACAAATATATACCGAGTGGAAAAGTTCTCGCCATGCACATTCATCCGAAGCACAGAATGTATTTTTCCAAAAAATGCTTGACTGGGCCAATAAATCATCCCAAAATTCTCTGGATGAAACCTGTCGTAAATGTCATGAACCTGCCAGAACTTTGATTCCGGATACGGAGCAAACAAGAGCGGTTTTTGAACAGGGCGTTAGCTGTGATATTTGCCATGCAACACAACTAGCTGTTGTGGATAACTATGACTGGATTCAACTTGGTCCCGGTAATTTAAAATACGGGCCAATTAAAGATCCTATTTCAAATGTGCATGAATCTGAATTCTCGGCAAGTATAACGACTTCGGAATTTTGTTTTACCTGTCATGGTAATGAAAAAAATCCTCATGGTATTTCCTTTTGTTCAACAAAATCAGAATGGGAGAACAGCCGTTTTGCCAGACAGGGTGTTTCCTGTCAGGATTGCCACATGCCCTCCAAAGAAGGCAAAGCTGCACCATTGGGTAAAGTCCGAGATGAAATCCATTCTCATTCCTTTTTTGGCGGTTATTCAGATGAAATTTTAACCAATTGCGCCGACATTAAAGTTAAGTATGTACGAAAAGACAGTCTTTTGGATGTGGCGGTCGAAATTCAAAATCACGCTGTTGGGCATGCTCTGCCGACCGGTTCTCCGATGCGAATGGTAATTTTTAATATTGAAGCGCAGGATGCTGACAAAAATCCGGTCTGGAAAAATTACTATATCAATCCAATAAAAGAAGATCCCCAGGCAATATTTATGAAACTTTTGGCAAATGAAAACGGTGATGCCCCGGTTCCCCCCTGGGAAGCTGTTACGGAAAAATTTGACCAACGCCTGCTTCCAGATGAAAAACGGCTCTTAACATACTTGATACCGGATTCTAATGTCGTTTATCTGGAAACGACATTGACATATCGACTGGCGCCACCACCATTGTTGAAAAAACTTGGAATTGAAGACGAGGAATTTAAACAGGCAAAACTCATTAAACAACTTTTAATAAAAGTGGCAGAATAGAATAAAAAAAAAGCTCTACAAAATTGCAGAGCTTTTTTTATATATAATTTTTACGCCAAAATACTAATTTCCGTTCATCATATATTCATTCATGGCCTGCGCGGCCCGTCGTCCTTCACCCATCGCCAGGATAACGGTTGCAGCGCCAAGAACAATATCTCCGCCGGCATAAACACCTTCTATTGATGTTTGCCCTGTTTGTTCATCCACGATAATGCCGCCCCAGTTATTTACCTTTAATTCGGGCGTTTCCCGCGGAACAAGCGGATTTGGGCTGTTACCAATCGCAACTATAACAACATCTACATCTTTAATAAATTCAGAACCTTTAACCGGTACAGGCCGGCGTCGTCCGGAAGCATCCGGTTCACCAAGTTCCATTTTTATTAATTCCATGGATTGTACCCAGCCGTTTTCATCACCGTGAACCTGAATCGGATTAACAAGCAGATTAAATTCAACACCTTCTTCTTTGGCATGTTCAATTTCTTCATTACGGGCAGGCATTTCCTTTTCGGAACGTCTGTAAATAATCATAGAGTTTTCCGCACCCAAACGTAAAGCTGTTCGTGCCGAATCCATTGCCACATTTCCGCCGCCAATGGTTGCCACGTTTTTCCCGAAAAGAATCGGCGTGTCTGATTTGGGGAAATTGTATGATTTCATAAGATTTGCACGTGTCAAATATTCATTGGCAGAATATACACCCAACATATTTTCACCGGGAATTCGCATAAAACTGGGAAGACCGCCCCCGTACCAATAAAAATAGTATCAAATTCGCGTTGCAGTTCCTGCAAATCTTTAATTTTTCCGATGACATAATTATATTTAAACTCTACACCCATTTTTTCAAGATTTTTTACTTCAAATTCCACAATCGATTTGGGCAAACGAAATTCCGGAATACCATACACAAGTACACCGCCTGCTTTATGTAATGCTTCAAAAACAGTTACGCTGTGTCCCTGCTTAATTAAATCACCGGCTACGGTAAGTCCGGCAGGCCCGGCCCCGATAACAGCAACTTTTTTCCCGGTTGAAGCTTTAATGACAGGTTTGGATACCTGTCCGCTTTCCCGTTCCCAATCTGCCAAAAATCGTTCCAGTTTTCCAATTCCCACTGCCTGCTCGGGGTCTTTTTTTATTTTTGAAACCATACAAGGCAATTGACATTGTTCTTCCTGCGGACAAACCCTTCCGCAAACGGCGGGGAGAACGTTTTTTTCTTTAATTTTGGCAATTGCCGACTTGAAATCACCTTCTGCAACAAAACCGATAAACGCAGGTATATCTATACCAACAGGACATCCTGCAACACACGGTGATTTTTTACACTGTAAACATCTTTTCGCTTCCTGTATTGCTTCTTCCGCTGAAAATCCAAGCGGCACTTCATTCTGATTTCTTTTTCTTTCCTGCGGTGCTTGCTCTCTCATTTTAACCGGAGGTATTTCTAACCGTTCTTTTGTTTTCATATTATACCTAAATTTTTATTTTTCCGTATATTGTTTCATCGCTTTACATTCATGTTCTTTATATGTATTTAACCTTTTCATCATTTCATCCCAATCAACCTGATGACCATCAAATTCAGGGCCATCCACACAAACAAATTTTGTTTTATTCGCAACACTTACCCGGCAGCCGCCGCACATACCGGTTCCATCAATCATAATGGTGTTTAAACTGACAACTGTAGGAATTTCGTGAGCTCGTGTTGTTTCCGAAACCATTTTCATCATTATTGACGGACCAATCGCAATGACCTGGTCTATTTTAATATTTTGCTCAATAAGGTCAGTTAACGAATTTGTAACAAAACCTTTTTGGCCGTAACTTCCGTCATCTGTGTTAATGACAAGCTGATCACTGACACCACGCATTTCATCTTCTAATATTAAAAGTTCTTTCGTGCGTGCGCCAAGTATTGTAATAATATGGTTTCCTGCTTTTTGCATTGCCTGGGTAATCGGGTAGAGCGGAGCAGCCCCAATCCCGCCGCCAATACAAACAACTGTTCCCAGTTTTTCAATATGCGTCGGCGTACCCAAAGGACCTACAACGTCCTGTAATTGATCACCCGTGTTAAGAGAAGCCAACTGAAATGTTGTCTTGCCCACACTTTGTGATATCAGTGTAATTGTACCTTTATTTTCATCTGCATCTGCAATCGTCAACGGTATACGTTCACCATCTTCACAAATTCGAATAATTACAAATTGACCTGCTTTGCGTTTTAACGCAATTTCAGGAACATAGATCGTGAGCCGTGTTACATTTGGCGCGATTTCTTCTTTGGTTAAAATTTCGTATAATTTCATTATATTCCTCAGTTTAATCCTATTTTTAAAGCCCAAATGTAAGGATTTTTGTTTAATTTTGCAAATAATGGTTTTAATTTGAATAATATTTATTTTTTAAGCATCTAATAATTAATAAGCAGAAATAATGATCTTGCATTTTGGATAAATTTTTAGTATGATTTAAACCTAGTTATTTATTTAATTCATTGAGGTTTTGATGGCCTGTAGTAAAATATTAGAGCAAATATGTGACGAGCTTGCAGAAGATATGAATTCTGAGCTTTGTCACAAAATTAAAGAACATCTTGAAATCTGCCCGGACTGCCGCAATCAGGTAAACTCTATGCGCACAACTGTTAATTTATACCAATGTTTAAAGGAAAAACAAGTACCACAAAATATTCATGAACGACTTGTTAAACTTTTAAACATTCCGGAAACAACATAATAATATTATTTTTGAATAATATTATTGACTTTTTCCTGGGGAATTTGTACAATAAAAGGTGGATATAATTACACCTTTTATGAGAACTGCATGAAAAAACTAACACAACGTCAGAAAACAGTTTTGGATATTATTTCCAAATTGATAAGTGATCGAGGATATCCACCAACGTTAAAGGAATTGGCAAAAGAGTTGGGAGTATCCTCTCAAAATTCGTCGGTGAAACATTTAACGGCCCTGGCCAAAAAAGGCTTTATTGTTTGGGAAAAAAACAAGGCCAGAGGCATAAAACTGATGAATTCTTATGAAACGCCGGGCATTGAAGAAAGCAAGATCAGTTTGCCGCTTGTAGGCGCTGTTACCGCCGGACTTCCCATGCTGGCTGAAGAAAACAATTGAACGGGAGATTGCCGTACCGCGTTATTTGGTCCGTTCCGGAGACCGGCATTTTTTACTGCGCGTGCAGGGAGAAAGTATGAAAAATGCGGGCATCCTGGACGAGGACCTGGTTATTGTGCGGTCACAAAATACGGCCAATTGGGGTGACATTGTGGTTGCTCTGATTGGTGGAAGTGAAACGACGGTAAAACGGCTTGCACAAAAAGACGGCGCCCATGCGTACCTAAAGGCGGAAAACGCAGAATATCCGGATATTCATCCGACAGACGAATGGACCATTCAGGGAAAAGTTGTTGCCCTGGTTCGGGAAAGCATTAAATAATAACTAGTTATTGTCTTTTTCCGTGTTTGTGTCATCAGTCGTCGGTTCCGTATCGGTATCGGTTGCGGTCTTTTCCGGCGTCCCTGAATCCGGAATCGCTGTTACACTGACTGAAAAATTTAACTTTTGCTGCCAGGTTGAAGAAAATTGTAATTCTGTTTCGGAATCGCGTTTTAAATACATGGAAACATCTGTTTTGTCTCTGCCGAGAAATTTGTTGGCCGCATAAAGAATTGTCACAAGGGCCGCAATATCTTTCAGAATTTTTCCGTTGTCAAGACCTGCGATTTCCACAGCATCTTTATCATCTAGTATTAACTCTGCCAGCTCAAAATCCTCACTGGCGGCAAAATCTGCGATATGTTTAACAATACGCCTGACAAAATGAAAAATATCTTCTTTTTTTTCATGGACCTGAGCTTGCTGAACCCGGACGTTTTCCATAGAAAAATGCAAGTCAAAACGAAGCTGCTGATTTTTACCGCGATACTGTTCAAAAGAAGAAGCGTTTAGTTCAAAAGATAAATCAAATTCAAGTTTCTGCTGCTGTATATCCAGAAAGCCTTGTGTGTGGATGCTTTGCAGGTGTTCCTGATCAAATTGTAAATCAAAATTATAACCGGAAAATCCGGACGTAACCGATGATTGTTCAATATTTAAATGATTTTGTAACGCCCATTGGCCCAGTTCTGAAAAAGATGCGGCATCCATTTGTTTTGAATCAGCCGAAAGGAGGGAGGTCGGCGTGTTGGTACGGGGTTGTTTTGAAAGTTGCTGCGTAATCTGTTGTCCGGCCAACCCGGACGCTGTGTTCAAAGTTGTCGATAAAGACATGTTTCCTCCATTGTTTTTATTATTATCGGCACCTTTGCAGAAAATATAAGGAAATAACGAGATTTATTAACAAATGAACAGAACCGTCATACATATTGATATTACAGACTTTTATATTGCCGTTGAACGTGTATTGGAGCCGAAACTACGGCAACGGCGCGGTTGCTATTGCCGTACAAACCGCAACACGTTCAATTATTTCGTCGGCCTCACAAGAGGCCCGCAGCAATCATGTTTTTTCCGGCATGCCGCTGACGCAGGCCAAACGATATTGCCCGGACCTGGTGGTATTGACACCCAATGAAGAATTGTATGTGCGGGCGACAACAGCAATGCTTAAAATTCTCGGCCGGTTCTCTCCGATTATTGAGCCGTTGCGTTTTGGTCATGCCTATCTTGATATGTCCGGTTCGGGAAAACTTTTTGGACCTATAAAAGATGCGGCGGCAAAAGCCCAAAGAGAGATACGGGAAAGTTTGCGTTTGAAAGCAAATGCCGGTATTGCCGGCAACAAAATGGTCAGCAAAGTCGCCTCTGATGTTGTGACGAATGCCGGCGAGCTCAACAGTTTATGTGATGTTCCCCATGGAAATGAACAGAATTTTTTGGCCCCGCTAAAGATCGGCTTTTTACCCGGCGTAAAAAAGGACGTGCGGCAACATCTGTGGGACCTTAACATTCACATTATTCGCCAACTTTCGTTTGTTTCTGCGGAAAATTTACAAATGGTCTTTGGCAAGCTGGGACTGGTGCTTTACCAGCGCGCGCACGGTATTGATAACCGGCCTGTTCAGCCGCCAAAACGTGCTCCCGAGATCGTTGAAAATCAAACGCTGACGCAGGACTGCAATGATCACCAGGTTTTATATGCAATTCTTTTTCGTTTATTAACGCAGGGAACACGGCGTTTGCGGAATCAAAAACTGTTTTGTCAACGATTGCTGGTCCAGGTAAACTATTCCGACGACAAAACCGACATTGCACAAAAACGGTTTTTTGCCGACCCATGATGACTATGCTCTGGGTCTGTATGTTGATGAAACGTTGAAAAAAGCGTTAAGCAGGAGGGTGCGCGTCCGAAAATTAACGCTAAAATTGTGTGATCTCGTACAGGAATCACCGCAATTGTCCCTGTTTACGGAACCCAAAAATTCAAAAAAAGCAGCGCTGACAGAGGCTATGGACAAGATCCGTGACCGGTTTGGCGAGCATGCAATATTTTTGGGAAAAGCCGCGTAATAACTTGATTTTAATTAAAAACTTTTGTATCTATTTTTAATATATTCTTGATTTTATTCGGAGATAGTATGGGTGTAAAAAGTTTTTCCAACCAGACGGCAGCAGATAAAAAACTGTTAAAAGAGTTTGTTGATTTTCATTGGGAACATTACAAACAGGATGCACAATATATTCCATTACTGGATTATGAATATTTGGGGTTTCATCTTATCGGCATGACCGGTTTTTTTGAACCACAAAACAATTTTTTCAATCATGCGGACATGAAGTTCTTTTTAGCTTATCAGGATGGTAAAGTGGTTGGGCGTTGTAACGCTTTTGTAAACCATAACTTTAACAAACATTGGAACGAAAAGACCGGTTTTTTCGGTCAATTTGAATGTATTGATGATCAAAACGTGGCAAATGATTTGTTCACTGCGGCTGCTGATTGGTTGTCTCAACAGGGAATGCAGAGAATACGCGGTCCGCAAAATTTACCTGTAAACGAAGCAACGCCGGGACTGTTAACGGAAGGTTTTGATACACGGCCGGTTATTTATTATCACTATAACAAACCATATTATGAAAACCTGGTACGTTCTGCAGGATTTGAAGGAATTAAACGAGTAAAGTCCTGGGAAGTGCCGGTTAATGATCCCATGGAGCCAAAACTTGAAAGACTATATGATAAAATTATAAAACGATATAAAGTAACACTTGAAACGTGGGACCAAAGACCTTTGGATGTAAGAAAAAAAGAAATGCACGAAATTTATAATGATGCATGGAATGATAATTTCGGATTTGTGCCTTTTGAGCAAAAAGAGTTTTATTCAATTGTGAATGATATGATGCTAGTTATGGACAAGGGCTTGTTTATATTTCTTTATGTCGACGGAGAACCGGCCGCCTTTTTTGGAGGTGTTCCGAATATTTTTGAAAAATTAAAGCCCGGAAAAATATGTCGCCGTTGTGATTTAATTCGCGCTGTAAAAATGCTATTGTATAAAAACAGTGTTCAGGGATTTCGGCTTGGATATTTGGGCGTTAAGAAAAAATTCAGAAGATTCGGGCTTGATGGTGTAATGCTGCATCAGCAAAAACTTTATTCTCAGAAAAAAGGTTATGATTACTGCGATCTTGGCTGGGTTTTGGAAGATAATACGATGATCAACCGGATAATTGAAATGTATAACGTGACATCGTCAAAAACATATACAATATTTGAAAAGACAATAGGTTGAAAGGAGTTTATGCATGCATGGAATATATAATCGTCGAAAATTTATAAAGGCTTCAGGATCAATTTTAAGCATGGCCGCTTTGGGAACAATGACTGCAGGATGTTCGAAAAAAGAAAAGACTGAAAAGACCTGGCCCGGATTTAAATATGCGATGTGTAATGAAAGTATGAAAGATTTGACCTGGGCTGAACAATGCAAAATCGTTAGTGATGCAGGCTTCAAAGGTATTGAAATTGCTGCATTTACACTGGTAACTGAAAGTATAAATGACCTTGATCAGGCCCAGCGCAGTCAAATGGTCCAGGTTATGAAAGATCATGGTCTGGGAATGTGTTGGTCTGCACTGGTTGTTGGCGCCGCCGCCAAAAGGATTACACTTTACGGCGCCTGATGCTGCAATTCGACAAAAGACAGTATCTTATCTCGATGATTTAATTGATTTTTGCGGCGATCTTGGCGGCACGGTTATGATTTTCGGTTCACCAAAACAACGTAATACTTTGGGAATTTCTGTTGATGAAGCAAAAAAATACTTTGCTGACGGATTGGGCCGCTGTAGCAGACCATGCACAACAGCGTAATGTTAAAATACTTGTCGAACATTTGGATCATTCACAAACCGATGTTGTCAATACATTGGCTGAAGCAATGGATATTGTAAAAGCTGTTAATCATCCGGCTATTGATATGATGTTTGATTTTCACAATACCGCAGATGAAACCGAATCATTTGAAACACTTGTAAAACGATATTATGGCAATATTCTACATGTGCATGTTCAGGAAATGGACGGCAATTATCTTGGTACCGGAAAAGCTAACGAGGAATTTGTCGGGACGTTTCAGTTACTTAAAGATTATGAATTATGACAAATGGGTTTCGCTGGAAGTATTTGATTTTTCACCAGGCGGACAAGTAATAGCAAAAGAGTCTATGAAGGTTTTAAAGGAAATCGAGTCCAAATTAAGCTAAAACAGACCATTGCTTATTGGGAATAATAAACCTGTTTATGCATAATATTAGTTATGTTAACATGGAGATTGGGTTGGAATTTTAATTCGATACTTGTTCTTCCCTGTTATTCTTATCTATATGAAAATAAAAAAGGCATCTAAAAATTTAGATGCCTTTTTCTTTTAACAAAAAATATAATTGAATTTTATTTGATAACAAAGCTGACAAGTTTTTTAGGAACAACAAATGATTTAATTATAGTTTTTACCGGACAGGTATTGCTGGGACTTTATCCTGTTCTTTAGCGACGGCAATAATGTCTTCATTTGTTGCGTCGGCGTTAACCTGAATCTGCGAACGAATTTTACCGTTTATTTGCACGCCCATATTTATGGTATCAAGAACCAGCATATCTTCATCATGTACAGGCCATTCTGATTTAAAAACGCTTTCCGTGTGTCCTGTTTGTTCCCATAATTCTTCGCATGTATGCGGTGCAAATGGCGCCATTAATTGTACTAGAACCCGGCGCTACCTGACTTGCCAGCAATTCGGATTGGTCAGATGCGTTTCGGTCCTGAATATACAAATACATTTCATTTACCAGTTCCATAACACGGCTGATAGCGGTGTTAAAGTTAAACCGCTCGATATCAAGCGTTACGTGCTTGATCGCATAATGCATTTGACGTAAAACCCTGTCAAAATCGTCACAAGTTCCTGTTTTTGTAGGCTTTTCATCAATAATAGTCCATACAAGACGCCAAACACGTTTAATAAACCTGTTTATACCAACAATACCATCATCATTCCAGTCACCGCCTTCAGAGTAAGACCCCATAAACATCATGTACATTCGAAACGTATCTGAGCCAAATTCGTTAACAAACTTGTCCGGATTAACAACATTACCTCTGGATTTTGACATTTTAGCGCCGCTATTGGTAATAACGCCCTGGTGAACCAATCTTTTAAAAGGTTCGTCAAAGTTAATTAAACCAAAATCGTATAATGCTTTGGTAAAAAAATCGCGCATAAAGCAAATGCATGGTAGCATGTTCCGCACCCGCCGACATATTGATCAACAGGCAGCCAGGAATCAGCTATTTGTTTATCAAAGGGTTTGTCATCCAAATTTGGATTCGGATAACGTAAATAATACCAGGATGAACAGACAAAGGTATCCATGGTATCAATTTCCCGCGTGGCGGGTTTTTCCACATTTGGGACAAACAGTATTGAGAAATTCAGGGGCCGTAGCAAGCGGCGACTCGCCTTTTCCTTTAAACTCAACTTTTTCAGGCAGTAAGACGGGCAGTTGATCTTCAGGGACAGGTACCTCTCCACAGTCTTTACAATAAACGATTGGGATCGGTGAACCCCAATAACGCTGCCGTGAAATCAGCCAATCCCGAAGTTTAAAGTTGATTTTTTTTATCGCCCCAGTTGTTTTCTGCCAGATATTCCGTCACTTTATTTATACCGTCGGTTGAAAATGTACCGTCAAAATGAGCAGAATTGATCATAATACCGGGATCCGTATAAGCTTCCAGTAAACCCGTCTGGGGCCGGTGTGCCCTTTTTGGAAATAACTTCTTTTATCGGCAGATTATATTTTTGCGCAAAAGCAAAATCCCTAGTATCATGCGCAGGAACAGCCATAACCGCGCCTGTTCCATAGGTGACGATAACATAATCAGCAATCCAAATTGGAATGCGTTCATTATTTAACGGATTTATACAATAAGAACCGATAAAAATACCGGTTTTTTCACGTTCTGTTGAAAGACGCTCTATTTCCTTAACTTTACGTGTTTGTTTGATATATTCTTCAACAGCGTCTCTCCTGTCGTCTGTTGTCAATTTTTGGACCCAGGGATGTTCCGGAGCCAGCACCATATACGTCACACCGTAAACCGTATCCGGTCTGGTTGTAAAAACTTCAAGAGGTTCTTCCTGATTTTCAAGTTTAAATTTAATGGAAGCGCCGATACTTTTACCGATCCAGTTTTTTTTGCATGGCAATCGTTTTTTTCCGGCCAGTCGATACGGTTATGACCTTCCAAAAGTCTTTCCGCATAATCGGTAATTTTAAAAAACCACTGTCTCAGGTCTTTTGTTTCAACTTCAGAGTCACCATCGGCTCGCAGCAACCATCGATAACCTGTTCATTTGCAAGCACCGTATTACATTGCGGACACCAGTTAACAGCGGCTTTTTTACGATAAGCCAGACCGTTTTTATACATCTGCAAAAACAACCATTGTGTCCATTTATAATATTCGGGCCGGCTGGTGTCAATTTCTTTGTCCCAGTCATACATAGCGCCGATGGCCTTTAGCTGTTCCCGGATAATTCTAATATTGTTAGCCGTGCTTATGGCCGGATGTACTCCTGCTTTTATAGCATAATTTTCGGCAGGTAGTCCGAATGCGTCATATCCCATGGGTTCAAATACATGATATCCCTGCATCTTTTTAAATCGAGCCCATGTATCTGTCGGTCCGTAATTATACCAATGCCCGATATGTAATTTATCTCCTGAAGGATAAATAAACATGACCAGGCAGTAAAGTTTTTTATCAGTTTTTGAAATATCAACTTTATAAAGCTGATCGTCCTGCCATTTTTTTTGCCATTTTTGTTCAATAGGCTGACTGTTGTACTCGGGAATCATAAGAAGGTCCTTACTTTATTTAAAAGTGAATCATAAATCACTAAAAATTAGTTAAATACTCTTAAAAAAGCAATGTTAAAAATAGAATTTTATATTAATTAAAAAAGCCAATACATTTGTATTGGCTTTTTAGTCGGGGCGAGAGGATTTGAACCTCCGGCCTCCTACTCCCGAAGCAGGCGCGCTACCGGGCTGCGCTACGCCCCGATTATTTGACGAATATTTGCAAGATGTTTATAACACCTAATGAAGCAAGCGTAACTATAACTCCGGCAATTAATACTCCCATGGTAATTGCAGGAATCGATTTTTTCAAAGAAATACCAAATAAAAATGCGGCCAAAGCACCTGTCCATGCACCGGTTACAGGTAACGGAATTCCAACAAACAGAACAAGACCGATTATTTCATATCGTTCTATTAATTTACCTTTTTTCCTGGTGCGTGCAAATAACCACTCGAACAATCGGTTAAAAAATTTGAATCGATTTAGCAGGTTATATGCTTTGTCAAAGAATATTAAAATAGGAAAAACAGGAATTAAATTTCCTATTACGGCATATATATATGCTGTTTGCCAGCTCAACCCTCCACCTATGGGTGGATTTGCAACGGCCCATGGAATAGCTCCACGTAATTCAGCAATCGGTATCATGGCAATTATTACTGTAATTAATTCTTTTGGCAAATTTCCAAAGAACGATGCAATTTCACCTGTCATTACTGCTCCGCTTCTGATGAACTTATAACCGCAATAAATGACGAAATATAAGCCGTATAAATTTCAATGTATCTTTAAAAAGATGAATAGAACTGGATTCTTTACCGTATTTTGTCTCAATATCCAACTCTATTATTTTACAATCAGTTTTACTTAAATTCAGCAGGATTTCCGACTCAAACTGAAATCCTGGTTCAATATATAAAGATGGTTTTATATAATTCAGATCAATAGCGCGATAACCACACTGACTGTCACGAATTCTTTTACTGCCGTTAAATAATGAAATAATTATGGATGTAATTCCATTGCTTAGTTGTCGGTGAAACGGCATGCTGCTATTTCGGCTGATTCGGTTTCCCAAAATCAGATTTGCACCGCCTTTTTCTATCAGATGTATAAAATCTTTTAAATGCTTTGGTGAATGCTGACCATCACCATCCATTGTTATAATCCATCTGAATTTTTGTTTTTGCGCATAATTAATAGCTGATAATAACGCTTTTCCTTTGCCCGCATTTTGAGAATGTGTTAAAATGCGAACATTGGAAATTTTTTTTACAACCTGACAAGTATTATCAGTTGATCCGTCATCTACAACAAAGTACATCAACCGGCAAATTTTGATCAAGAATTTGTGAAAGAACATGATGAATATATTCATCTTCATTATAAACAGGGATGGCGATCAAGATATTATTCATTCGCCAAAGTACCAATTATATTAAAAATTCTTATAAATTGCAAGAACATTTTTATTTTAGTCTTTTAAAAATATTGTATCCATGTGATGTTTGTATAACGCCGCTGATTTGACCAACTTTTAAAGCAGAGATAGCATTTTCTATTTCACTACCAAAATCGCCACTGTCAAAAAATCCCAAATCACCGCCTTTTGCAGCACTCGGTGAAATGGATTTTGGCTTTAGCAAGGTCCTCAAACTTTGCACCGGCATTTAATTTTTTTAAAATATCTTCCGCTTCTGCCCTGGTTTTTACGAGAATATGCAAGGCATGGAATTCACCTTTGGTTGTGCCGATTTTAAATTCAGCCAGAGATTCTTTCCAAATCCAGCCTGTAAATGAAACCTTGACCCAATTATCTTTTTCTTCTAATACATAAAGTTGGGTTCCTTCCAGGATACTGCCGAGTTTTTTGCCTTTGGGAACATCCCTGATATTTTCTTCGGCAACATTTATATATGCTTTTTTTGCCACTCTTTGTGCCATAACATTGGATACAAATAAGCTTAAACTAAACAAAACCACAAAAAGTTTGATTATTACAGATTTCATGAAACAGGACCTCCTAACAGGGAAATATTTATATTGTTTATCACCTGGAATTTTATTTTTGACACACAATTTAAGAATTATTTAAGTTATTTTCAAGAAAAGCATCAATGTTTGTGCAAGTTTTTGTTTTAATTTTTTCAGCATTGTTTCTTATAGATTTGGCTTTTTCCAAATATTCCTGAATGCGGGCCTTGTCCTCCAGTCCGGGTAAATTTATTATTATATTATAAATAGCTCCATGAATAGCTGTCATAGCACAATGTACAGCAACGGCTATATCGCTCATGGCTGCAGATAAGCCACTTTCAGGTAATTTTTGTAAAATTTTTAAACAATCGAGGCTTGTTTCGGCAACGCTTAACGGAACATTAATGGCTTTAATTGTCGCTTCCTGCACAGCCTTGTTTCGTAATTCTTTTTGTTGTTCTGTTTCTTTCGGCAGTCTCATTGCAGCCATGATCATGTTAAAGGCTTGCGTGTCTTTATCAATGGCCTCAGCCAGTTGTTTTTTTATTCGCTGTAAATCGACGGCATAGCTGTCAAGTACATCCTTATGTTCAGCACATTTTTTATTGCCTACTGATAAATTTGAAACCATGCTGCCCAGGGAGGCTGCCAGTGCTCCTGTTAATGCAGCAACACTACCGCCGCCGGGGGCCGGTGAATCAATTGATAATTCATCGAGAAAATCTTTTACCGGCATCGAGTTTAAAATATCATAATCCGGTGATTGTATAAGGTATTCTATTATCTTTTCTTCAGGATTAAATTTGGAAATATCATTCAATCCCAAAGATTGAATGGCCATTTCAATTAATTTTGCTTCCGGTTGGCCGGCTGATTTTCCCTGCTTTTTATAATAATGAGCTCCGCATTCAAGTATGGCGCGAAGCGGCATTAAACCGACAAGTTCGCTTCCGGTAACCCGAAGGCCTAATTTTTCAGCTTGCTGAACAACTGTATCAAAAGCTGTATGAACCGACGTGACATCAAAATCCGTCAAGTTCATTGAAACCTGGGCTTTTTTATATTCATCGATATACCAGCCGACAGCTTTGCAGTTTTTCAATAAACCCGGTTCTTTGACGGCAACACCGTTCTCATCACGAATAATTGCACCGGAGCCATCTCTTTTAGCGCGTCCGGCTTCACGAATATTTAAGGCTATTTCATGGGCCAGTTTTCGATCAGATGTATTCAAATTTATATTATAGGCAATTAAAAATTTTCGTGCGCCGATAACTGTTGCTCCTGATTTTGCATTGAAAACAGGCTCACCAAAATCCGGCAGCCATTCCGGTTGTTTTATTTTCTCAGACAAACCTTCATATTCGCCGGAACGAATATCAGAAAGGTTTATTCTCTCAGACCGGGATGCAGACGCTTCATATAAATAAACAGGTATTTTTAGTTCCTCGGCAACTCTTTTTCCGAGTTTTTGAGACAACCGGATACAGTCTTTAATTAAAGTATTACTTATAGGAATAAAGGGACAAACATCCGTTGCACCCAGTCGTGCATGTTCACCTTTATGGTTTTTCATATCAATTAATTCTGCGGCTGTTTTTATACCCTGAAACGCACCCTCCAAAACAGCATCCGGCTCACCTACAAATGTCATTACGGTTCGGTTTGTATCATATCCAGGATCCACATTGAGTAACTTAACACCTGGTGTTTGACTGATGGCATCGGCAATTTTATCTATAACAGCTTTATTTCGTCCTTCACTAAAATTTGGAACACATTCGATGATTTTCATATTTGCTCCTTTTCGTGAATACTATTAAAGGGTTGCCCCGGACCAGTTTTTAATTTCATTAACAAGCACATCGGCAATTTCAGGCTCTTTGATCTTTTTAATAACCTGACCTTTTTTAAAAAGGACGCCGCTATTTTTACCACAGGCAACACCAATATCCGCTTCTTTTGCTTCACCGGGACCATTAACAACACAACCCATAATAGCCACCGTTATATTTAAGGGAAATAAGGATAATCTCTTTTCAACTTCTTCTACAATACTTACAAGATCAACTTCGGTGCGACCACAAGTGGGACAGGAGATGATTCGAATCCCCCCTGTTCTCAATTCCAAACTTTTTAAAATCTCCTTACCGACAATAACTTCATCAACCGGATCACCGGTAAGTGATACCCTTATTGTATCGCCAATTCCATTATACAAAAGCGTGCCCAGGGCAACAGCAGATCGAATGGTCCCGGATTTAACGGTTCCGGCTTCGGTAACGCCCAAATGAAGCGGCACATCAGTTTGTGAGGATACCAGAGTATAAGCCTGTATTGTTTTTAAAACATCCGAAGATTTGAGAGAAAGAACAAGCTGCTCAGCACCTAAATCACGACATAACTGAATGTTATTTAAGGCGCTTTTAACAAGGGCACTTACAGTTGCTCCTCCCTCCTCTTGTGCTATTTTTTTTTCAATGGAACCGGAGTTGACGCCGATTCGAATCGGTATATTATAATGAACGGATTTTTTAACTACCTCTTTAACTTTTTCCTTACTGCCGATGTTTCCCGGATTGATTCGGATTTTATCCGCACCCTGGTCCATTGCCATTAATGCTAATTTATAGTCAAAATGGATATCAGCAACCAGAGGTGTTTTAACCTGTTTTTTAATTTCTCCAAAGGCTTTGGCTGATTTTTCATCCGGAACCGCTAATCTTATAATGTCACAACCGACATTTTCAAGGTTTCGAATCTGCTCAAGTGTTTTGGGAATATCCCATGTTTTTGTATTTGTCATTGATTGAACAGATACAGGAGCATTTCCTCCGATCTGTACGCTTCCTACAAAAACTTTAAATTTTGACGACATATATATAACGTACCATATTTTAGAATGATATAAATATTTTAATTGGGTATAATTTTAAATATTTAAAGAAGTAAAGTCAAGACTTTTCTGGAAGGTATATCCCCATATACAACGTTTAATACTATTTTAATAATACAATTGTCGCTCCCCAACCACCGCGTTCAGGAGGGGCATCAAAAAACGATTCAACATATTTGTTATTTTCCAAAGCTTTATAGGTCAGATACTTTAATTTGCTTTTGCCCTTACCGTGGATAATTCTCAACTCTTCAAGTTCTAATATTAATGCATTTTCAATAAACTCTTCAATCATTTCTTTAACTAATTTCGGATTGACACCGTGTAAATCCAGCACATCCGTTACAATATAATATCCCGGGATGTAATCGTCCTCATCATCTTGCAAGTCTTTTGAAAGCATGGTATAGTTCCATAATGATAACTGTTTTGAAGAAATATATTCTATCATTTTTCCCCCTATCTATTTTTATTTATAACTGCCCAAATAACCAAACAACTCGTTCCGGCAGCTATAAATGCCGTTTTATATCTGTTTTTTTCACCATGTTCCAGTTTACTTTGTATTTGTTTATTGTTCTTTTTTCTTTCCAGGTATTTCTTTTTATCCTGACTGCTTTTAACCTTTATTCGTCCATAATTAAGAGCATTTTCGTCATATTTATCACGTGGATATAAAATATTACCCTTGTTGGAAATTACAGCCAACAGCTCTTGTTTTGGCACTTTAATCCATTCATATTCGCCGGGAGATACCTGTTTTTTAAATTCCAGATAATCATCAGCTATGGCGGTAATTTCGCCATACATCTGGCTCTTTTCCACACGTATTAATATATCCGGTTCGCTATGTGCAAAAGAGCATAATACCAGCAAAAGGCAGCAGGTCGTCAAGTACTTTTTCATAAAACTCTCGTATTTGGTTAGTAATCAACTTTACAAGTACTAACGCAACTGCCATGCCAGTATTATTTTTATCGATGAAATGAACTTAACTTATTAAAAATCAATCAACTTGTCTTTATGCCTTATAATTGAATTTTCTATATGATTGAATAATTTGTATTACAAAATTGAATTAATCTAAATTATGAAATAATTTTCAGCTCTTTTCCTACCTCATTAAACGCTTTTAATGCTTTATCAATATGGCTTTTGTCATGACCTGCGGAAATTTGAACACGAATACGCGCCTGACCTCTCGGCACAACAGGAAAACTAAAACCAATAACGTATATTCCCTTTTCCAGGAGTTTATCTGCCATCAAATGCGCCAACTTTTCATCATATAACATGATCGGAACTATCGGATGAACACCTTTTTTTACATCAAATCCCATTTTTTGAATTTCAGAACGAAAATATTTTGTATTATCCTCCAGCTTATCACGAAGAGCGCTTGTTTCAGACAGCATGTCGAGAACAGCAATGGTTACACCAACCACAACCGGCGCCAATGTGTTGGAAAACAAATAGGGACGGCTTTTTTGACGTAAAAATTCAATCATTTCCTTTTTACCGGAAACACAACCACCGGACGCACCACCAAGCGCTTTTCCAAAAGTTGTTGTTATTAAATCAATTCGACCCATCACGTCACAATATTCATGGGTGCCTTTACCCTGTTTTCCGATGAAACCGGTTGCATGGCTGTCGTCAACAAGGACAATCGCGTCGTATTGTTCAGCCAAATCACAAATTTTCGCCAATTGTGCTATTTCCCCATCCATGGAAAAGACACCATCTGTGGCAATAATACGAAATTTACAGTGAGCTGATTCTTTTAATTTGGCTTCCAGGTCCTGCATATCATTGTGCTGATAAATAAATCGCTGCGCTTTTGTCAGCCTGATTCCATCGATTATAGAGGCATGATTTAATGAATCCGTTAAAATAGCGCAATCATTATCTAAAAACGGCTCAAACACACCGCCGTTTGCATCAAAACAGGCCGCATATAGAATGGTATCTTCTGTTCCGAGAAATTGAGAGACTTTGGCTTCCAGAGTTTTATGAATATCCTGGGTACCACAAATAAAACGTACGGATGACATTCCAAAACCCCATTCATCAAGAGTTTTGTGGGCGGCTTTTATAACTTCGGGATGCCCCGATAAACCAAGATAGTTATTCGCACAAAAATTTAGCACCTGGTCACCATTTTTAACACGTATTTCCGCACCTTGCGGCCCCATGATGATACGTTCGTTTTTATAAAGTCCCTGATTTTTAATTTCATCAATTTGATTTTGCAGATATTCTTTCATTTTTCCATACATTGGGGAATCCTCCGATTCAATGGTTGCAAAGATATTAAGGATAAATTTTTATTTCAAATCTTTAGATGTGGCCAGGGCAATAACACGACCCTGATCACCAACAGCACAATAATAATGGTATACAACACCATCATGTTTAATAACCCAGGGTTTATGTGCGTATTTTTCATCCCAGGGTTCTGATGGCTCTACTAGATGAGGGCCTTCCCATTTTGTCCAGTTTACAAGATCGCTGGAACATGCAAAAGTATCAAATGCTTTTGGTTTCCATTTATGACCAAAATAAAACATGACCCAAACATCATTAATTTTTGTTATTTGTGGATCCCCGGAAATTCCAGTCTGATTATCAATAACGGCATGGTCCAAATACCTTTTCCAATGGACCATATCATCGGAAACAGCCATTCCAATTCTTTCAATCCAGTCGCCTTCCTGCTTGCCATTGTAAAACATGACAAATTCGGACCCCAACAGTTTTTGAGGATCATGAAAAATATGGCTTTTATAAAGGGTCTTTTTTTCAAAATCCCGTACACCCGGTTGATCAACTGATAATATAGGATTTTCTGGAATGCGGTTCCATTCGTTTGCATGATTTGGTGCTTCTGTCCATGCCAGCCCGATTGCCAGAGGGTCTGTTTCGTAACCCTGTAAAGCACCTCCGATATAGGAAAGCCAGTATTTTTCATCATACTTTTGCAGGGTATATGAACCTCCCCACTGATAATCCTGTAAAGCCACATACCCGGCTGCCTGCCAGGCATCCCAGGTTCCCTCTGTGTAAGATAAAATTTTTCCGAGCGGCTCCCAATTCAATAAATCATCACTTACCGCAAGAGCTGTTTCATATCCTTTGCTGTCAAAAATAATATATGTCATATACCATTTATCGTTATAACGAAATACCGATGGACAATCAAGCATTTTTTGTTCTTTAGCTTTTAATACGACACCATATTTATATGGTGTTTTGATTTCATTATATATTTCATTCATCGTTTTGGGGGTTATATTTGAGGGATTTTTCATTTTTTCTCCTTTTACACAACTGCAAAGAATAACGAACGGCATTAAATAAGCAATGATTCTCATGGAATGAAACCTTTCACGTTTATTATAGGATTAAAAATAATTAAAATTAATACAAATGTAAACTGTAAAATTCAAGTCCGTCCTGTGATACATAATGGGTACAAATAGTGTAAAATACGCCACAAAAAACAAAAAATTTGAATTTTTTCAGCTTGTTTAACAGTATTTTCGCTGGCAAAATTTTTGCTACTACCAAGCATATTCTCAAACGCATAAAAATAGGAGACAGAATGAAATCCATACTTGTGGCAGATGACTCACGTACGACTCGACTTGCGGTGAGCGACCTATTACGAAAGAACAACTATAACATCCTGGAAGCTGCAAATGGTTATCAAGTATTAGAAACGATAAATAAAAATCAAATTGACTTGATTGTCCTGGATTTACTAATGCCTGAAATGGATGGTTTTCAAGTATTGGAAACAATTCAAGAAAAGGATTTAAAAACACCTGTTATTGTTTTATCGGCTGATATTCAAGAATCGACAAAAGAGAAATGCCTTAATTTAGGGGCCAGGATATTTCTAAACAAGCCTTTAAAACCTCTAAGCAGTTTGCTGGACATAATTAATGGTGTTTTTAATTCAAAATAATGGATTGTGACCTATGATACCTACTCTGAAACAGCTGGATATTATTACAGAATTAATAAACATTGGAATCGGAAAAGGGGCAAGTGTTCTTAACACAATGATTGACTCTCCTATTATATTGACCGTACCTTTTATTAAAATATTAACACCTCTACAATTGGAAGAAGAAATCGGCATTCACGATGGAAAAAAATTATCCACAGTTAATCTTCCTTTTAAGGGAAATTTAACAGGGAATGCACAGCTTATTTTCCCCTCGGAAAGCGCTGTTAAACTTATTGATATTTTTGCGGGTGAAGAATCAGATAGCGAAGATATGGATTCTATTCGTGCAGGAGCTCTTTGTGAAATTGGCAATGTGGTTTTAAATGCTGTTATGGGATCTCTAAGCAATCTGCTTAAATTTAATTTAAATTATACTGTTCCAAATTATATAGATGGTTTTATAAGAGAAATATTGCCTTCGAGCAAAAATTTTTCAAATGTGAGAATTATAATGGCCAGGGCCCAATTTAAAATTGAAAAACTGGCTGTTAATGGAGATATCGTACTTTTTCTTGAAGTCGGATCATTTGATAAGCTATTGGAAGCTGTCGATATTTTTGATATGAATTAGGAGCTTAATCAAATGGATGATAAAAATTTGCTGGAAAATCAATACTCTATCCTTGATTATTCTCCAATTGGAATGTGTGTAATAGGTCAGGATTTTAAAGTACTTTTTTGGAACAGATGTCTGGAACATTGGACAGGAATCTATAAAGAGGAAATTTTAAATACAGATATTCGTGAAAAATTTCCACACCTGGGAAAACTAAAATATACAAGCCGAATAGAAACTGTTTTGGCCGGCGGTCCTCCGCTTACTTTTTCTTCTCATTTACATAAATATTTGTTCCCTTCACTATTATTTAATGGGCAACAACGATATCAAAATGTTACTTTAACGTCAATCCCGGGAAATAATAATGGCGAATTTAATGCATTATGCACTGTTGAAGATGTAACAGAATTGACTTGCAAAATACAGGATATTAAAAAAACGAGTGTTGAGATTGAAAAAATCAAAGATGAAGCATTATACGCCAATAAGGCTAAAAGTGAATTTTTGGCCAATATGAGCCATGAAATACGCACGCCTCTTAATGGTATTATTGGTATGGCAGATTTAATGGCTGAAACGCAATTGACACAAAATCAATATAAATATCTGGATGCCATAAACGTGTCTGCCGATGCATTATTGACTGTAATTAATGATATTTTGGATTTTTCAAAAATTGAGGCCGGCAAATTACATCTTGAAACTATAGATTTCAGTATTCGCAGTATTACAAACGGCGCTTTAAAAATTGTCGGGCTCTCAGCGGCCGCAAAAGGCATTGAACTGTTGGTTGATATAGATTCTGATGTCCCTGACCTCATTATCGGAGACCCGAGCAGGACCAGACAAATTATTCTTAATTTATTGAGTAATGCGATAAAGTTTACGACGAATGGTTATGTTATACTGAGATTGAAAAAAGAATCTCATGACGGGAACCGTGTTACTCTTAAATATTCTGTTACAGATACAGGAATTGGTATACCCAAAGAAAAACAGGAAAATATTTTTTCGGCATTTAATCAGGGTGACAACTCTACAACCCGTAAATTTGGCGGAACAGGGCTGGGTTTAACGATCTGCAACAAGCTTGTAAATATGATGAATGGAAAAATCTATGTAAAAAGTCCTGTTTTTGATAACAGCCAGGATGGTCCCGGCACACGTTTTTCTTTTACAATTCCATGCCGAATGAAAAAGCAAAAATTTGTATTTTCACAAACCCCATATTTTGATATGGGGTTTATTTCTGCTCTCATTATTGATGATCATGAAATGCATTCATGTCTCATTGAAAAACATTTGAATAGTTTTGGCATTAAAAATAAAATCCTTAAAAATTATCAGGAAGCCATTGACTTTTTTGAATCCGACACCGAAGCTTTTAAAAAGTATAATTTGGCACTGATTGATTCTACTATGGCAGGTCTTGATGGTTTCCATTTAACAAATTTATTGCGCAAAAAATATGGTTGGAATTATCCTATCTTATTAATGCTTGCTTCTTCGAAACGGAAATCAGAAATTTACAAATGTTCACGATATAATTTGAATTATTATATCGAAAAACCATTTTGCAGGACGGAATTATTCAAGCATATTATCAAAATTAGTAAAGATAAAACAAATTCCAATCAATTTCATAAAATTCAGTCAAATTCCAGGCTAATGGAAAAAACGGAATCAAATTTTGAAACAAATTCAAAAAATATTAAAATTTTATTAGCAGAAGATAATGCTATAAATAAAAAGCTGGCGGAAACACTCTTGACAAAAAGAGGTTATTCCGTACTTTCTGTAAATAATGGGTTGGAAGCTGTCAAAGCTTCACAAAAAAATGATGTTGATCTTGTTCTCATGGACGTTCAAATGCCGGAAATGGACGGATTGGAAGCAACCCGGATCATCCGGGAGATTATGAAACAAAAGAATAAACATCTGCCCATAATTGCCATGACGGCACACGCTATGACAGGTGACCGTGAAAAATGTCTGGATGCCGGAATGGATGATTATATAACAAAACCGATACGGAAAGAAATATTATTCAATGCCATAGAAAACAATATCAAAAGTGTTAAGCAAAACGAAGCCTGTTCTGTTGTGGTCTATGAGTAAATATTTATTTATAAAAACGCTCCCTGATCTGTTAATGTTTTTTGTAATTCGTTTATATCTACATTTTTAGGAATTATATTTCTTTGCATACAAATGGCGGCAGCAATTCCTGCTGCCTGCCCCAATGCCCAAACAATCGGTTGAACACGTAAAGAAGAATGTGCTTCATGAGTGGCGGAAATACATCTGGATGCAACAATACAGTTATCGATATTTAACGGCAGCAAACATCGATATGGAATTTGATAATAGGTTCCTGGTTCCAAACGACGAATGACTGTCCCGGTACCCGATGGATTATGTATATCAATATCATAAGAAGCACAGGCTATAGCGTCTTTAAAATGGCGCGCTTTTATAACATCCTCACCTGTTAAAATGTATTCCCCAATAACTCTTCTTGATTCACGAATACCTATTTGTGCGGCAATTTTGGAAAGATAGGATTGTTCAAAACCGGAAATATATTTCTTTAAAAAACTCACCATTTGCTCAACCTGCCTTCGTCCTTCACATTCAGCTTGAGTTAGTTCCCATCCATCTAATGCGGACTTGCCGATAATCCGTGTTGTGTTGAAATGCACAACATCCGGATGAACGGTTTTAAATTTCAATACATTTTCACGGGGATTTTCAATTTCACCGTTTGCTTTGGCTTTATCATATAATTTATTTATTTCACCTGATTCTGGTATTTTATCGATTTCAACATTTGCCATACGAAAACAGGTTGTCATCGGTTGAACAGCATGATCACTATCGCGTCCGATTTCTATTTTTGAACCGGCCCATGCGGCAATATCTCCGTCACCGGTGGCGTCTATAAAAAAATCAGCACTCAGATCTTCAACGCCGCCCTTGTGATAAACTTTTACAGCTTTGATTTGATTATCTTTATGAAAGACCCCAATCGCAGATGTGTGTAATAAAAGATCAACATTCGAGTCCAAAACAAATCGATCAAGAAGCCATTTCATGGATTCGACATCAAATGTCCTGCGGTCCGGTAACAAAGCCCCGTTTTCCTCCAAAATATCCAGGAATTCCTTAAAAAGTCCCTGAATAATAATTTGATCGCCTGCGTTATATTTCATATAAGGATGGACAAGGGCTGATGTTGCCATACCACCCAGAAATCCGTACCTTTCAATAAGCAAAACCCGGGCTCCGTTTCGTGCTGCAGCAACGGCGGCCGGTACACCACCAGGACCGCCACCGACAACAATAACGTCCCAGTGTTTCACATCTTTATTTTCCGGAGGCGTTTGTCCATAAAGATCAAGATGGCCTGCTCCTGTAAATATCAGACTATTTAAGGCAACCGATTTTAAAAAATTTCTTCTGGAAAATGGCATATTGGCACCTCAATAATTTTTTTTATCAACCCAATTTTTACGGTTTAAATTGTCTTCCGTTAACAACTTGTACAAATGCGGGCGTCGTTCTTCCCAATAAACTTTTTTCCACTCAGCTTTTCCATAAACACCCAAATTTTCAGTAATATAGGGTTCTGTAATATCCATCTCAACCATTACGATGTCCATTTTTGCCTTGTCTGCCTGGGCAATAACATCTCCTTTAAAGTCAATAAAACATGTCGCAGAAACAGGGCCAGGTTCACCCTCATCAAAAGGTCGTGCCCAGCCGCAGGAAGCGATGTGAACACATGCGTCCAAAGCTCTGGTTCGGGTGCGAATTGCAAATTTGTCACCTCTTCCCATAATAGAAATAAGATGCGGAAAAACAATCATATCAGCGCCCAAAAGACTGTAAATCTGCGCCGGCTCCGGTGTGATGGTGTCATAACAAATTAATATTCCAATACGGCCAAAATCCGTTTTAAATACAGGGAAAGAATCTCCCAGAGTAATTTTTTGAGACTCTAATACGGCCCTTGGTTCATGAGTTTTATGATAGACTCCCTCTAATTCTCCTGATCGATTGAACAGTGCGGCGGTATTAAAAATATCCGTATCATTTTTTTCTATAAAACAATAAATAATATAGGTTTGATACTTTTCAGCCAGCAATTGCACCTTTTTAATTGTTTCACTTTCCAGAGAAATTGCAACGTCCTCATATTGCAGGTCAATACCCGGTCCATAGTTGACGGCTTCAGGAAGAACAATCAAATCCGGCTGCAATGCTCCGGCGCTGTCAATTGCATTCAAAGATGCTTTGATGTAGGCATCCGGATTTTGTTCCTTTAGCTGTTCCAGTTGAACTAGGGCAATTTTTGCTTTGGATTGATTTTGCGCCCAAATTGGATTTGTTGTCAGGGATAACATTAAGGATATTATCAGGAGCACTGTTTTGTTCATTGTTCCTCCGGAAAGGTTAAGAAATTTTATGAAATTGGTTCATAAAGAATAAAGACTTAATTTATCATATCAAGAATTGCTTTTTGAGCATTTATCAAAGCCTCATCCAACTTTTCAACATCGGTTCCTCCGCCTTGTAAAAAATTTGGCGAGCCTCCTCCCCGTCCGTTAATACAATCCATGGTTTCGGTAAATATGTCTTTAAGGTTTAAATCGTTACGAGCGCTGGCAAACACAACAGCTGCTTTTTCATCATTGGATCCCAGCAGAAAAACAGATGAACTTTGTTTTACAAGCGCACCGGCCATTTTTCTTAAAGCGTCAATATTCTTATTGGGAATAATTGAATATATTACCGAACTTTCCTGTGCTTGCTCAAGCAACCCTTTAGTATAAAAATCATTAATCGTTTTTTCCAGATCCTGATTTTGCTTAAATAATGATTTATAATCAACGAAAAGTTTATAGATACTGTCTACAATTTCATCCGGACCGGTTGTCATTATTTTACACAAGGATTGCATATCGTTAAAATATTTACGAAATGTACTGACCGCCCTCTCACCGGCCACAAAGTTAAAACGCAGGTATCCCCGAATTCGTTCAAAACTGAGGATTTTAACAAGTCCGACTTGACCTGTTAGCGAGACATGGGTACCGCCGCAGGGATCAAGATCGAAATTTTCTATTTCGATTAATCGTGGTTTTGCATGGTTTTCCGGTACTTTTCGCAGCATCGGGTTATCCAGGTCCTTTTCATCGGCCCAAACGATGTGTACCGGCCTGTTTTCCCATATCACAGAGTTTGATAATGTTTCTACTTTTTCAACAGCATCCCAGGAGATGTTATCAATATTCACATCAATGGTGCTCATTCCTTCACCCAGATGAGAAGAAACAGTTTCCGCACTTAAAGTTCTCAAAAAAGATTGTGCTAAAATATGAAAACCGGTGTGCTGCTGCATAAAATCAAAACGACGCGGCCAGTCTATGTTACATTCAACGCGATTTTTGTCTGTCAACTCCTTTTCAAGCACATGCCAGATATTATCATCCTCAATAATAACGTCAAGGACATTAATATCATCGATCCTGCCTCTGTCATTCATTTGTCCGCCGGATGTCGGATAAAAGGCAGTTTTGTCCAAAAGTACGGCCGGTTGATTGTTGATAATTTTTCGTTCTAAAATGTCTGCTGAAAAACTTGATATATAACTGTCTTGTTGGTATAATTTATGTGTCAATATTATTCTCCATTTTTACTTTTTGTTGTTTTGCCAAAACGCGTTGTTTTCGATGCAAAAGCTCTTTACGGTGTTCTTTAATAATAGAATTGGGTCTTAATTCAAAAAGGATATCAATCCGTTTCAAAATACGGTCAATAATATCGAGCGCTTTATCATAAGCTCGTATTTTATGTTCATAATATTTTGCCAGTTCTATATAAGGTTCAGGTTCGAACCTGGCATGGTTTTCTATAATTTCCAGCCATATCTGTTCGGCCAGGTCATATTTCATGTTTTGTTTATAACTTTTTGCTTTGAGTAACAGCAACGGTATTATATCATCATGGTCTTTGGGAATTTTAGCGGAAGCAGTGGAGATGTCCTTGTTAAGTTTTAATTCATGAAATAATTTCATTAAATTCAGCACGTCGACTTTATCCAAATCCTGGTTTTCCATAGAAATAAACCGGCAAATAACCGTCGTCAGGGAAACCATGCTCAGGATATCAATCACATTATGCTGCAAAACGGATTTTAAAGGCAGATAGTCGTTTGTTTTTAAAAAATTAAAATAGATTTCCGGGATTTCATGGCCGGGAATATCATTTTCTCTTTTAAAACCCAGTACGGCCTGTTCCAGATTGGATAATGAGCATGACCCGATTGATTTTCGCCACAGTCTGCGCCGAAATAAATAAAAGATCCAAATGGTGTTGCGTTTCAAAAATATCTGTTTTATTCAAAACAAACCGCGTTTTTAAAAGCGGAATATCGTAGGATTTGCCGTTAAACGATATAAACGTGTTCTTGTCCTTAAAAAATTCAGCAAGCGCCTCGACAAATGCCCTGTTCATCAGCAGGACTTTTTAAAAGAAATTGTCTGACTAGAAAAGAATTGTCCTGGAAAAAGCCGACACCAACTAAAAACACGTATGTACCGGTTCCCCCTGCCAGCCCTGTTGTTTCCGTATCGATAAAAATGCAGTTCGAGTCCATCTCGGTATAAGACATGTCCCGTGAAGCAATGGCAATTTCTTTTGGATTTACAGTGAAAAAGTCTTGCCAGAGGCACACCGTGATTATAGGAAACAAGAAACTTTTTTTCACGAACCAGATATTCTCCAAACTTGTTGGAGTACAATACAGCATCTATAACATGAGAATTTTCATTAGGTTGGATTTTTTCTTTTGGGGGGAGAAAAACCAGTCTGGTTTTTGTTTAACTCGTATAATTTCGATTTTATGGAAGACACGTTACGTTATCTTTTATTCGGAAATAATATGCTCTAGTAATTTTATAGCTGTTATTTTACTAAATTCACCTGCCTCCAATGTCGGCCCAACACAGGAAGGGCATCCGTTTTTACATTGGCAGTCTTTAATCAAATCAATAGCGGAACGACATACCTGAGGAAAAATATGAAATAATTTTTTACTAAAACCAACACCACCCGGATATTGTTCCCATATAAACACTGTAGACCTTTCCCAGAGAGGCGAGCGGACCATCGGCAGAGATGAAAAGTCACGCGGATCTCCCATCACATACAACGGAACAACATGAGATAAAACATGGGCCAAGCCTTTTGAGTCCGTCTCCCAGTTGCTGCTCATCCAATTCCAATTCCCGGGCAATATCATCTGTAAAGCTATACCAAAATGACATGGTGTGAAGTTCGAGTTCCGGAAGGCTGATTTTTCCCCACACCGACATTTTCATGAGTATTGAATTTAACTTTTTTATACATGGTCGCCAAACTGGTAACCACGACTTCTCCATAACCGAACCTCCCCCCTTTTGAATCGTCTTTTTGTTCAAATTCTTCCAAAACCTTGAGGTTGGATTTTAGCTGAGCATCCGTATAATAATCGACATTTACTTTATGAATGTATGCTTTTTTGCGTTCCCAGTCCAATTTATCTACATGAAACTGCTGGCCCTCGTGGATATAAATAGCTTCATCGTGTACCATTAATTGTGCGGCAAACAGATCAATTTCACCGATGACTTTTTCTTTAGGTTCGGTTTTGTCGATAATGACAATGTTTTCTTCAGCCGCACTTCGCAAGCTGACTGCTTCAGCCGGATAGGTCTCCGCCATCCAGTGGTATTTGTCATTGGCCTGGTGGATGACATTCATCTCTTCCAGATATTCAAGAATTTCGAATGTGGCGTCCAATCCACCGGATCCGTTAAACTTTAATCCGAATTTTTCTGTAGAAGTAAAAGGCAATTCAAAGGCCGCACATTTTATATGACTAAGCAGGATAAGTAGATTATCAGGATCGACAATACCGGCTTCCGGCGACTTGCCAAGAATGTATTCAGGATTAGAAATTATATACTGGTCCAATGGTGATGATGACGCGACAAGAACGGATACGGACGCACCGAGACGACGCCCTGCCCCTGCCGGCCTGTTGCAGGGTACTGGCTACTGTGCCCGGATAACCGGCAATAACACAGACCTGTAATTGACCGATATCAATACCCAACTCAAGAGCATTCGTGCTGACAACGCCGATAATGGATCCATCGCGTAAACCGCGTTCAATTTCCCGGCGCTGCAATGGCAAGTATCCTCCCCCGGTAACCACGCACCAGACGGGAAGATTTTTTAAAGGAACGCATGGTGTTTTTTAAGATAGGTTAATAAAATTTCAGTACTCATACGAGATCGGACAAAAACAATAGTTTGCTGCATTTGGGTGATAAATTTAGCGGCAATGCGCTGGGTTTCTTTAATATAGGAACGCCGGATACCCAATTCGCGGTTAATAACCGGCGGATTGTAAAGAATAAAATGTTTTTTCGCCGCGAGGTGCCCCGTTTTCATCAACCAACTGTACCGGTTCGCCTGTTAAAGATTCCGCCAATTCAGCAGGATTGGCAATTGTTGCGGAACAGCAAATAAAAATAGGATTGCTATTATAAAAAGTGCAAATGCGTTTCAATCTGCGCAGAACATTTGCCAAATGGCTTCCAAAAAACGCCTCCGGTAATTATGAATTTCGTCTATAACAATATATTTTAAATTTTCAAAAAGCTCTTTACCCATAAGGTATGGTGCGGTAAAATACCGCTATGCAGCATATCCGGATTGGTAACAACAATGTGCCCCGAACTGCGGATGCTTTTTCGCGCTGTTTGCGGTGTATCGCCGTCAAAAGTATAGGTCTTTATATCAAAAGAAATGGAACCTTCCAATAAATCAACAACACGTTGTAATTCCACCAACTGGTCCTGGGCCAAAGCTTTGGTGGGAAACATGGTACAAGGCCCGTGCCGCTTCATTTTTTAAAATTTCATTTAAAACAGGAATGTTATAACAAAGTGTTTTCCCCGATGCCGTAGGTGTAACAATAACCGTATTCTTTTTATTGAGAATATTTTTTATGGATTGTTCCTGGTGTGTATAGAGCTGTTTGATGCCATGTTTGTAAAAGGCTGCTGCAAGTCGAGGATCAATGCTTTCCGGGAAATCACGAAACCGGGCTTCTTGGGCCGGAATTTTTTCCCATCGTGTTACGCAGGATAAAAACTTTTCATCTCTTTGCAGTACGTCGATAATTTGATCAATGTTCATGCAGCTTTGTCCTTTAATTCAATGGTACCTTTATCACCATCAATAGAAATATAATCACCATTTTTTAATACATGTGTGGCATTTTCAACGCTTGTAATGGCCGGCAAACCAAATTCACGGGCCACAACGGAAGCATGTGATAAAACACCACCTTTTTCAAGAATCAAACCGGATATAACAGCAAATAACGGAGACCAGGAAGGGTCTGCGGACGGGGGCCACTAAAATTTCTCCGGGCTGTACTTCAGATGCCTCGGATAAATTCCGCACAATACGTACAAAACCCAAACTTTTACCATGACTAACTCCAACACCGACAATTGTTTGTTGTGAATTGAATGTTTTTTCGTTTTGGTCAATATTTTTTGTTACTAGTTTACGCTTTTCGATCCGTATAAAATCGATCTTTTTATCCATGCAAAGTTGAAAAAGTTCTTTTTGAGTGAGAAAAAACAGATCATCAACATTGCTGATAACACCCTCTTTTAAAAGCTCTTGTCCGATATTAAGAACAGCCTGACGAATGATAAATAAAATTTTATGCCACTGGTTTCGCTGGTTTTCTCGCAAAAGTGTAAATTGCTGACTGTACCGAAGAACAATATGGTAAAGCGGCGTTAAATACAATCGTTGCAGTATATTGAGTTGTTTTATTTCAACCAGGGCTTTCTTTTCATATTCCCTGCGCTCTTTATATTTTTCATCAAAACGGTTTAAAAAGCAGGACATTGTCTCCAAATCAATATGTTTTAGATATTTCTTGATCATTTTGGGGTTATCATACCAGGATGATTTGGCAATATCCAGACTTTCCGAACGATGCCCATGAATTTGTAAAAATTTTTCCTGTTCACCATCAAACTGTTCGGTCCCCAGGTGTGCGGCCCAGTTTTAATAAATGTTTATTTGCCTGGATAGTATAATTATCCAAACCGGGTTAACAAGGCATTTAATGCCTTTAAACTTTCTTTTTGCGGAAAAATCCTTTTGAGAACACTGTGCAAAAGAACATAAAAAATATCGGCAAAAGTAATGCTCCAGCGATGAACAGCCAGAAAACGGTCATTCAGTTGTTCACACTTGGCAATAATTTCAACATTTTTTGAAACACTTTTATCATGACTGATTTCCGAACGGTATTTATTTATCAGTTTATTTGAAGATGATACAAACCGATACCACTCTCTTAAATTAATTTCCGGCAACCATTGCCAATCTTTAAACAACATTCGCACTGTAACAAAATATAAACAAGGAAAAAAAGCGGATAAAAAAGATTTTCTGTTATTTAAAAGTTGTAATGAATGAATTTTATCAGCGGAAAATGAACGACAAAGGTACAGGTGAATAGAGTTTCTGAAATACATTTATATCCGTATAAGGCATTCCGTTGTAAAGTTTGGTAATTTTACCGGATTTAAACACCTTTTCAAAACCCAAGGTACCACAAGGGTTCCTTGAATGCATTTTTTACAGTGCTTTTTTCCAAAACAGACCAGCCAAGCGGTGGAAAGTCCTTCTACAAAACGTTCTATAAAAAAATAATCCGTCCAGATTTTTCCCTTTTTGTCTTTAACGATTGTATTTTTCTTTTTTATAGAATGAATAGACCGGGATTGAAGAATAAATAATTGTTGGTCTTTAACCAGCCCACTCAATGTCCTGAGCTTCTTCAAAAAAATGTTCAATATCCATAGCTGTTTTATAAAGATCATGAAAAAGACCATTTTTTGAAAAATAATTCAAAATATCGGGATCAATGTTACTGTCGTTATCAATCTTTTCAGTATCCCTGTTTATGGTAAACCGAAAAGGTTCAATCTGCCCGCGAAACCAGCTTATCACCAACGCCTTGAGTAATTTCTACAAATATTTCATTTTGATCGCTAAGAACGGGATGTTTGGTAAAAATTACACCGGCATAGTCAGCTTGCAGCATGTCCTGAACAATGACCGCCATTTTAGACTTTTTCTGACGAAAGTTAAAGTGTTTTAAATACCAGCGTGCATTTTTGTTTTCAACAGAATGCCAGACTTTATGTATGCCCTGCCATAATCCTGAAATATTATTAATTCCAAGTATTGTGTCAAATTGACCGGCCAATGTTAAAACCGATCCGTCTTCGTTTAAAGCTGAGGAGCGTACAGCCAGCATTTTTGAAGATGAGTCTTTATCAAAATCAAGAAATTTTAGATGAGAATCTAAACTTAGCTCTTTAGGAATTTTATTTTTATATCTGTTTGATTTGTAAAATTTCTGAAAGCATGAAAAGGAAAGAATAAAAAAGTCCGGAACAGTAAATCCAGCTTTTTTTAACTGTACAAGTCTGGATGCCTTGGCGCCGACAATATCTATATTTTCGCTGTTGAAATCGTTATATGTTTAGTATATAGTCAGTACCCATAACATCATTTCATACACGTTTAAAATTAAAATATGTTATTACTAAAATATATAAGGGAAGGCCAACTTAAGGATAAATCATATCAAAATCAACATGAGATTCATTTTACGTAATGTATTAAAGGAATTACCCCCATTTTATTAGAATAAACTATTCCTTTATAAGAATCAAATTTTCCAGTGTTGTAATTTGTGGTGTAATAGCTCGGCTTAAATCCAGCACAACACGTGTGAAATTTTCGTCCGGATGATAACCAACACGGGGCACGAATAAATGCACCGAAATTGAAATCATAATTTTTAACTTCTGTTAACGGGACAATGCCGGGTAAATCAATGATTAGTTTATCAGGGTCAGACAATATTTTATCAGTATATTCAACAATACCATTACATTCTAAAACAATATGCCCCTGGTAATCTTTATAGATTGTTTTCAAGGCTGAACCGCTTGGAACTTCCGGTTTTGAGTCAAAGGTGAACAGCAAAAATTCAACTCTTCTGTTTCTAAACCGCCCTTCCGCAGTTGCGTTTTCAGCAATAGGTTTGGATTCGCCAAAGCCTATCGGCATAAAAAATCGATTTGAAGCAACGTTTTCTTTTCGTGACAGATAGGTCATAACACTGTCAACCCGTCGATGTGAAAGTCTGACGTTATAAAGGTCTGTCCCGATGTTATCCGTATGGCCGGACACATGGACTTTGGCCTCAGGATATGTGTTAAGAATTTCGCCCTACTTGTTTCATTGTTAGATAATCATCCTGCCGGACGGCAGCTTTGTCAAAATCAAAGTTAATTCTCATACTGACAAGAATTCGTTTGTTTTCCTTTTCTTCAACTTCAATTTTTCCTTCACTTTCAGCGGCAATTTTCATAATATTTGCCAGCCTGCGGGCCATTTCTTTTTGCATCAGTTTTGTTTTTTCTTCTGCATCTTCAAGGGCCATTCGTGCTTTATTTGCAGCTTCAAGTTGTGCCTGTAATTTAGCATTGATATCATCATATCGATTATCTTCAATGGTGCCAAAAATAAAATTAAAAGAAAAGCGATGCATGGAAGTTTCAAAATCATCAATGGGAGAATAGGCATAATCAAGCCGTGTTTGAGAATTTGCAAACCAGGCCATGGGCATATTTATACCAAAACCCATTGATAATGGTGTCGGCGATGTGTCTTGAAATTGATATCCGGCACGAAGAAATAATAATTGGTTCATATCAAGCTCACCACCAACCGCATAATGCAATTTTTCATGGGCAATCCACTTTATATCAGACGCCAGATTTAAATTAAGAGTTTTACCGATGGCAAACCTGCCGGCAGCACCTGTTTTAAACGACTGTGGTAAAGAAGCGCTTTCATTTTGAAATTTTATTTTTTTATATCCCAAATTTTGGAAAACAGCACCGAATGAGAAATTTTTTAATTGATAATAAGCACCGGCATCCATTGCAAAGGATGTGCTCTGTTGACCAACCAAATCCATTCTGATCAATTTAAATCCGGCTCCTACACTGATAATACGGTCCAATACCTTAATGCGTGATCCATATCCGGCATGAAATAAAATATCATTACTATGTCCTTTGCCACCTGTCAGCCGAAAGTATTCATCCAGTTCCGTAATTTCACCTTCATCAAAATAGGTCAACTCTACACCAAGAGTACCATACCATAATGGCAGACCGAGAGCGACAGATCCCTGTTTTGTGTCATCGATCCAGTTATGAAAATTAATAGCCAGGGACGTTTTTTGAATATTACTCAATGCACCAATATTATATCGCATTACATTAATATCATCTGCTAGCGCTGTGAACGCTTCTCCCATAGCCACTTGACGTGCAGCCGGGCTTATTTTTAAAAACGGAGGCGCCATTGTAGCCAATGCCCGAGTTTCCTGCCATTCCATCTGTATATTTTAATGCCGGAAAAATAAAAGCAAGTAAAATCAATGTTTTGATTAAACTAGATTTATATTTAATAAATAAATTGTAATTCATTCTTACTCCACTAAAGTAAGTTGATTAGAAAACTAACGAACAAGGACAAACTTTCTTATAAATGTAACACTTTCAAACTTGTTTGTGTCTGCGTGGTTCAGATCCGCATGGATTTTTACCCAATATGTTCCGCTGGTAACCATTGAGCCATTGTTATTTCGTAAATCCCACCAATGTTCGGCAATGCCATAGCGTTCTTTGGGTACATCCAATCCAGTGTCAAAGTTTAATTGAGATCTGTCAATGGATCTGACCAGTTCTCCAGCCAGGTTAAAAACTTCAAGCTTTCTGACCGATAGAGTACCTGTTGCGGAAGCAACACGTAACCTGAAATTATCATATTCATTTGCATAAAACGGATTTGGCGCAACATCAACAGTAACCGGCGCGCCGCCTAAATAAATATAGGTATCAGATGTGCTTCCCGAATCCGGCAAAAGTACGGATTTTGTTAATATAACATTATCTTCATATTCTGCCGTTACACGATGCCCCGGCAGAGTTTGAATGGCCCCATCGTCTTTAAAGCCGTTATTACTTTTTTCAATACGCACACCATCAACACTTATAAATTCACCTGTATCCCATTGATTGCTTTCTGGGCCTTCCATCTCAAAGAGTTCAATCTCTTCTTCGTCAACGGTAAGCACGATCAAATAAGGAAATTTTTACACTTTCCTGTTTTAACGGATCAAGGTTCTGGTCAAACTCATTTTTAATTCTGAAATAAAGAATATTACCCAGTTTAGCATCCTCTAAAACAGTTCCTTCTTTATCTTCAATATATAATTCACCAGGCGTATTTTGAATTATAACGACCGTGTCTGATGCGCTTTCACCTTCATGGTTGTCATCATAATAGGTTACTACCAGGGTATCTCTATCCAAAACTTCAAGAATTTGATTGTTTGGAGTAAACTGATTGCTTATCAGCAACGGGATTTTATTATCCTGATAGAACATACCGTTGGTTTGCAGGTTTAAAACGACTTTTTCACTATCACCGCTTACAAGCGCTTTTGCTTGCAGCTCAATAACCGCATTAAACGGCGCCTGATCATTATCCTGGAGGATAATATCCAAACTGTCGACTTTTAATTCATCGGCTGGTAATATATCCGTAGCACGATAATAATTAACATTTGCCCCTTTTGAATTTACAAAACGTATTTCAGACGTGGAAATTGGAACTGATTCCCAGGTAATTTTCCAGTAATCCAATATTGGTGCCACAGAACTGTTTATTGTGGAAGCATAACCATGTAAAGTAACACTTTGTACTCCCTCAAGTTTACTTTCCAAATCAAGCGCGTATGAGTTTTGCTCTATTGTACGACTTGCTGTATAACGGGCTAATACTTGATAAGGTGACTCGCCATCAACTATTTGTATTTCCAGTTCTATTTTATCTCTTTTTTCACGATCTTCCGGAAGAATTGTATTAAATTCGAGTTGTTTCCATTGTGAAATAATATTTCCCGGAGTATTTGTGATTTTTTGAGAATAAAAATGGTGAATTTTGGTCGTATTAAAGTAAAGGTATTCTAATTGAACATTATTAAGAACAGGTGTATATAAAGGATTATTTGTTGATAAAAATACTTTAAATTGGTAAAAACGATGTCCATTGTGATAACTGTTTAGTTTTTCACCTGAATTATGGTAATATGTCGTTGACCCGTCCGGTCCATCCAGGGTGCAATTTCCAGTTCGCCCAGCGAATTGGCAGAATGAATTTGCATTTTAAGAGAGGTTATACCGGCGAGTGTATCCGCATCCCAAAAAATTCGGTTAAAAACGACTTCTTTATTTAAATCATAGACTTTTGAAACGACACTGGAATCTTGAAAACCCAGGCGTGTTGGTGAAAAAGCATTTAAATCTTCGTCAAGATAAACAGCTAAATGGCGGTTATCGTCAAGCCGGTCGACGTCTCTAAGTCCGCTTAAAGAACGCTCAAACTGCCAGACAATCTCTTTATCTTGATTGACTTCAATAATTCGATTATTTCCTCTGTCAGCTATTAGAATATTGCCATTGGCCAGCGTGTCGGCATCAATAGGGGTTGATAAATGAAGAGAATCATTTCCTGCGACACCCTTTTCTCCAAACTGCCAGACGACATTATTCGAATCACGATCCACAATAATAACACGATGGTTGCCACGATCCGTTACAAGTATCTGATTTTTAGAGTGTATATATTCAACATCTACCGGTGAATTCAATTCGTTGGAATCAATCTCCCAGACAGGTTGGTTTGTGTCCTCTGCTACGATAATAACTCTGTTGTTACCGCGGTCTGCAATGACAAACTCATTTGTTCCCTTAATTTTAACGGCATCTGCCGGATTGGACAACTGGTTATCTCCAATTCCTTCGAGTCCGTTTGGGTCACCGTATTGCCATTCAACATTTTGAGTTTGACGGTCAACTTTGATAACACGATGTCGTCCTTGATCAGTAATCAGTACTTTAACAAGTCCATTTTCTGTAAAAATATCAGCATCAACAGGACGTTCAAGATATTTAACATCCCAAACATTTTGACTTCCAAAGTTCCAAACAATATTTTCATCGTCCGGATTTGGATTCATTTCAAACACACGTCTCGCCAGGGCATCCGTGACCAAATAAAGGTCCTGAGTACCAATAGTTCTTGAATCAATATCTTCAACCGAACTGATGTCTATACTTTGTCTCGGCCATGTCCAGTTAATACCATCCAAAATGATGTGTAAAGAATCATCATTGCTGGTTATGCTGTCTGTTGGTGCAAAGTAGAGTGAATCGTTTATAATGAAATTAAACTTGTCCTTTTCATAATTAGCATAGTTGAAAACAGGATCACCATCAGACCAGGATTTCGTTTCTGTGACTGTTTGTCCATAGATCGGAATAACAAATTCATGGAATAAACAGAGAAAGAGAATTAAATAAAGTTTAATTAATTTCATAAATAATTTGTACCTCATATCATTAACTTATGATTATGACAGGTGTTCGCTTGTCAACATTCCAAAAGCTATGGACATAAATTTTGATTCTTCACTATCAGCGCGTGAAGTTAAAATAATCGGAACTTTGGCGCCTAAAATTACTCCCGCACTTTTTGCGTATCCTAAATAAGTAATTGCTTTGTAAAAAACATTACCGGTTTCAATATTCGGCATAATCAAAATATCCGCTTCTCCGTTGATCGGACTGTTAATTCCTTTTACTTCACAGGCTTTTTTACTGATGGCATTATCCAGCGCTAATGGCCCGTCAATAATAGCACCCTGTATTTGTCCCCGGTCGCCCATTTTAGACAGAATTGCTGCATCGGATGTACACGGCATAGGACCGTGATTTACCTTTTCAATGGCAGCTATTAAAGCAACCTTGGGGTTTTCAATTTGCAAATGTTTTGCAGCCAAAATAGCATTATTAATGATGCCAACTTTTTGCTGCAGATCCGGTAAAATGTTCATTCCGCCATCGGACATTAGCAATAATTTAGGGTAATTTGCAATTTCAAATGCGGCAACATGCGAAAGAAGTTGGTCGGTTCTTACACCTTTTTGTTTATTTAAAACACCACGCAATAAATTTGCCGAAGAGCATTTACCTTTCATTAATGTATCTGCAAGCCGTTCCCGGACCAACTGTACAGCACGCACAACAGACTGGTCTTCGCTGGTTGTGTTTACAATATCAAAGTTTTGAATATTTATATTGTGTTGTTTACTAATTTCTAAAATTTTTTTCTTATTTCCAACCAGTACAGCATCAGCAATTCCATGATCAAAAGCATTGGATAATGCGGATAAAACATGGTATTCTTCGGCCATAGCCACTGCTATGGTCTTTTTAGGTTTGGACTTGATAACATCAAGAAGTTCATTAAAGGTTTTAATCATTTTTGTGTGCCTCTGTTGAATAGTTTTTTGCTGTTTCTTCCCCATTAAGGATTCTTAAGGCACCCATTGCAAGGGCTTCCATTTCTTTTTCACCGGGAAAAACATAAACGGGTGCCAGGAAATCAACACGGTTTTTTATCCATTCGACAAAGTCATTGTCGTTTGCAATACCTCCGGTTAATGCAATTGCATCAACCTTTCCTTTAAGAACAGCCGACATAGCACATATATCTTTGGAAATCTGGTATGCCATAGCCTGATAAATTAATAAAGCTTGCAAATCCTTTTCGTTAATTCTTTTTTGAATAACGCGCATATCGTTTGTACCTAAATAGGAAACAATACCGCCGTTTCCTTTAATCATTTTTCCGACAGTTTTTTTATCATACTTGCCGGAAAAACACAAGCGGCAAAGATCTCCGGCAGGCAAGGTACCGCTTCTTTCCGGGGTAAATGGTCCTTCGCCGTCCAGGGCATTATTGACATCAATAACTTTTCCATAATGATGTGCTGCTACGGATATTCCTCCGCCTAAATGAACAATAATAAGGTTCATTTGGTCGTAACGGTTTCCCAGTTTTTCAGCTACTTTCCGCCCGACAGCTTTGTGGTTTAATGCGTGAAAAATGCTTTTACGCGGTAAAAGAGGATGGCCGGAATAACGGGCAATATCATCAAGTTCATCAACAACGACCGGATCAACAATAAAAGCAGGCTTGTGATATTTTTTTGCTAAATCGTTTGCCAATAATCCCCCCAGATTGGATGCATGTTCGCCCTGCACACCAATTGTAAGGTCTTGCACCATATTTTCATCAACAAGATATGTACCTCCTGGAATCGGTTTCAAAAGTCCCCCACGCCCTACAAAGACGTCCATTTCAGGCAATGAAAAACCATTGTTATCCGATATTGTTAGAATAGTTTGCAATCGAAAATCCAGTTGACTTAATACGGTCGGAAATCTGGTTAGGTCATCTACAGAATGATGTAATGTTTCAGCATATTTTTCAGTTACATTTTCAAAATATGCGACTTTGGTTGAGGTTGAACCTGGATTAATTACGAATATTTTAAACATCCATTTTCCCTGTAAATGGAGTGTATTACGCATTTATCTTGTTATTAGTTTATAAAAAAAGAGTGACAAAGTCAATATTACACTCGGTGTAAAAAATTATTCGCTTTGATATTTAACCAAAGACTCTACGCGAAACTGGCTTAATTTTTCTCTGGGATTTAAAAATTCAAGCTCTATTACAAAACAACAGCCAACAATTTCAGCACCAAGTCTTTGCAAGAGTTTTGTTGTCGCAACCACAGTACCGCCTGTCGCCAGTAAATCGTCAACAATCAGTACTTTTTGCCCCTTTTGTACAGCGTCCTTGTGAATTTCAATGGTATCTGTTCCATATTCCAAATCATAAGATTCACTGATTGTTTCAGCCGGTAATTTGCCTGGTTTACGAACAGGGACCATTGCAATCCGCCACTCATGCGCCAGAATGGAAGCAAAAATAAATCCCCTTGACTCGATCCCCACAACTGCATCAATATGTTCATTTTCAAAAAGTTTTTTCATCTGTCTTATGGATTCGCAAAGTGCCTCTCCATTACCAAGAAGGGTTGTTATATCTTTAAATCCGATACCTTTTTTCGGAAAATCTGGAACATTTCTGATTGTTTCTGCCAAATTCATAAATACCTCGTTTATTAACAGACGACCTTGAATGAATTATATTTTGCCGTATATTCGTACCATTGAATATCAATTGCAGTAACATGTGAAAATCGTGACCCGATTTTAAGGGTGTTATAATATCCCATAATATTTCCCTTGTCCCCTTCAACTTCAGTTTCAACGTCTCCGTTGAAAAGATTTTTCACATATCCCTTTAATTGAAATTTTACGGCGTTTTGTTGTGCAAAATATCGGAACCCGACACCCTGCACAACACCTTTAACTGTAATTTTAGCACATACTGTCATATTAAATACAGTTTATTAAAATTATGGATACAACCTGTATAGTGTACGCGGGAACGGAATCGTCTCGCGAATATGACTACGCCCGCAAATCCATGCAACCGTACGTTCAATACCCAATCCGAAACCACCGTGAGGCACACTGCCATATCTTCTCAAGTCTGTATACCATTTAAATGCTTCTTCCGGCAGATTGTGGGTTCTAATACCTTCCAGGAGAATATCAAGGTTATCTTCACGTTGACCACCTCCGATAATTTCTCCAAAACCTTCAGGGGCCAGCACATCAACACCAAGGGCACGGTCCGGTCTGTCTTTATCTTTTTTCATATAAAAAGCTTTTACAGCCGCCGGATAATGCGTAACCATAACAGGTCTGTCAAATGCATTGGCAATAATAGTTTCATCGGTGCCGCCGAAATCATCACCATAGGTAAACTCGGCATTCGCATCTTTAAGTATTTTAGCGGCTTCATCATAATCAATACGCGGAAAAGGCCGGACAACACTTTCGAGTTTGGAAATATCACGTTCTAAAATTTCCAGCTCATCTTTTTTGTTTTCCAATACGCGTTGAACAATAAATTCAATAAATGCCTCAGCATAATCCATAACACCGTTTAAATCACAATAGGCAATTTCCGGTTCAATCATCCAAAATTCGGTTAAATGTCTTCGTGTTTTGGATTTTTCTGCACGGAAAGTGGGGCCAAAACAGTAAACTTTGCCAAAAGCCATTGCTCCGGCTTCCATATAAAGCTGTCCGCTTTGGGTGAGATATGCTTTTCTGTCAAAATATTCTGTTTCAAAAAGGTTGGTTGTTCCTTCACATGCGGCAGGAGTAAAAATAGGTGCGTCAATTAATGTAAAGCCATTACTGTCAAAAAAATCACGGCAGGCTTTGATAATTTCATGACGGACGCGCATAATAGCATGTTGTTTTGATGAACGCAGCCACAAATGACGATGGTCCATAAGGAAATCAGTGCCATGTTCTTTCGGCGTAATCGGGTATTCTTCAGCAGTCTGTATAACGTTAACATCCGAAACCTGAATTTCGCAGCCGCCTTTTGCACGTTCATCTTTGGAAACAGTTCCGATAATTTCAAGAGAGCTCTCCTGGGGCAGGTTTAAACAAGCATCCCAAACCTCTTCCGAAACTGCTTTTTTAAAAATAACAGCCTGAATTGTGCTCGTTCCGTCCCGCACCATTAAAAAATTTAATTTTCCTTTATGGGTTTTATTATATAGCCACCCGGATATCTGAACTTCCTGATCCATATATTCAGCAGCCGATTCAATATAACATTTTGTAGCCATTACATTTACCTTTCTATTGAATTTATTTTCCTAATAAAACTTGACATGGTGAAAAGCGTAAAATATGTTCTGTTGTACTACCAAGCAATGCTTCGCGTATTCGGGATTTTCCATAGGAACCAAGGGTTATTATGTCGGAATCATTTTCATTAGCAAATTTTAAAATTTCTTTTTCAGTATTTCCGGGAATAACATGGGTATTGCATTTTATCTTATAATTATCCAGGTAGACCTTTGCTTCCGTACAGGTATGTTCACCCAGTTGTTTATTATTTGTAACACACAAAATATCAATAACAGCCATCAACGTTTCAGCCAGATGTCCTGCATATTGAAGCATCTGGTTGGCATGAGAACTGCCATCATAACAGACAAGAATTTTTTTTACAGGCTGCATTTTTTGTTGAACAACAATGACAGGTTTTCGAATATTTCTTGTTACAGCTTCAACGGTTGCGCCTAATGATTTTTTATCCCATCTGGCAAATTCTCCGTGCTTGCCTAGAATAAGCAAATCCGTTAATTGTGCCTTTTCGGTAATGGAATCGACCGGTGACCCGATTATCTTTTCGGTTATAAAATCAATATTTTCATGTTGCAGCATTTCTGCACATTTTTGTAAAACTTTATCACACTTTTCAACCAAAAGTTTTTTTGATTCTTCCTGATAAATACCGGATGGAACAATGGGCACAAATCCATCGGCACCTACGGCTGTTGCCCATTCAAATATGCGAATATCGGCAACGGAGATAACATGAATCTTGCTATGAAAAGCTTTAGCCATTGCAATTCCGGTTTTGATAACCGAATCCGTATGTTGTGAACCATCCACAGCGAGCATAATATTTTTAAACATCTTGTTCTCCCGAGTTAAAATTTCAAAGAGAAAAAAACATTATTTAATACCATATTTCAGGTTTTACGTCCCGATTCATCAGGTCTGTCATAGCGTGTATGGGTTCCTTGTTTTCAAAAAGAATTCCATAAACTTCTGAACAAATCGGCATTTCAACATTGTATTTTTGAGCAAGATCATAGGTTGATTTACAGGTACGAATTCCTTCGGCAACCATGGTCATGTTGGCTAAAACCGATTCCAGGGTGTTTCCTTTGCCAATTTGTTCGCCAACGTATCGATTTCGACTGTGCATGCTCATACAGGTAACTATCAAATCACCCATACCTGACAATCCTGAAAAAGTAATTGGTGCCGCACCAAGCTTTCTTCCCAAACGTATAATTTCGGCAAGACCGCGAGGTTGTAAAGCGGCTTTGGTGTTATCACCAAAACCGGCACCGTCACAAATACCGGCGGCTATGGCAATAACATTTTTAAGCGATCCGCCTAACTCAACACCAATAATATCATTACTTCTGTAAATTCTAAATGAAACATTACTTAAAGCTTTTTGAATGGTTGTGGCCATGTGTTCGTGTTTGGATGCAACCACAACCGCTGTCGGTACACCTCTGCTGACTTCTTCGGCATGACTTGGGCCCGATAATACAAGGACATGGTCAGGATCAATACCCGGCATTTCCTGAAAAATAATTTCCGACATACTCATCAAAGAATCATTTTCTATACCTTTAGTACAACTTACGATAAATGATTCCGGTAATATGTCGCATTGGGCGATTTGTTTTACAACATTTCGAAAAACATGTGACGGTATAACCAAAAGTATGATATGTGCGTCTTTAACAGCTTTATCCAGATTTGAAGTAACATGTATATGTTCGTTGAGAATGACATTTTTTAAAACGCTTTCTCGTTTACGTGTAGACGATAATTTTAAAGCATCATCAGGGTTGAATTCCCATAAAACGATATCATGTCCCAGACCGGCGGCATGATTCGCCAATGCCATTCCCCAGCTTCCTGCACCAATAACTGATATTTTAAACTTTTCAAACAAAAAACTATCCTTTAATAATTGATCCCATTTCAACCGCGTTTTCACCCACGGCTTCAAGTTGGGACTTGATTTCCTCTACACTTTCCGGATGAACAACAAAAATTAATCCAATACCCATATTAAAAACCCGTCTCATTTCTTCATCCGAAATGGAGGCATATTTTTGAATAAGCTGAAATTCTTTGGGCACGGTCCAACTGTCCCAATTTATACTCAAACCCAAATCGTCAGAAAGAAGTCGTTTGGTATTTCCTTCAATACCGCCGCCGGTTATATGACTAATACCGGCAAGGCCTTTATGCTGTCTGACAGCTTTAATGGGTTGTGCATAACTTTTATGGACTTTTAAAAGCATATTGCCCCATGAATCACCCAATTCATTATCAAATTCTTTAACATCAATGGAGCCCATATCAAGTATTACTTTACGTGCAAGCGAATATCCGTTGGTATGCAAGCCGTTAGATGGGAGGCCCAGTAAAACGTCCCCTGCTTTTATCGTAGAACCGTCAATGATGTCCTGACGATTAACAGCACCGACAATAGAGCCGACAAGATCATATTCACCCGCCTGATAAAAGCCGGGCATTTCTGCGGTTTCTCCGCCAATCAATGCACATCCGTTTTCTTTACATCCTTCAGCCATCCCTTTAACAATTTGAGTGGCGTTTTCAGGCGTTAAATTTAAGGTACCAATATAATCAAGAAAAAATAAAGGATCAGCACCGGATGTCATAATATCGTTAACACAATGATTTACAAGGTCATGACCTACAGTGTCATGTTTGCCCATCATAAAGGCAATTTTTAGTTTTGTGCCGACACCATCTACACTGGATACAATAACAGGATGAGAGTATTTTTTCAAGTCCAGTTCGAAAAAACCGGAAAACAACCCGATATTTTTAAGAACATTTGAATTAAATGTTGATTTTGCAAGTGCAGATATGGATTTTGTTGAAGCTTCGGCGGCTTCAAGGTTTACGCCTGCGTCTTTATATGTTACTGACAATTATTTTTCTCCTCTTTCTAATAATTTTTTTCTTATATCTGTAAAAAAATCAATACTTTTTATTTCTTTATAATCCGGATAAGTCCACGGATTGGTTTGAAATGCCCCGCCTCTCCAGAAAAGCTGCACATCACCGTATATACCTTTCCCGAGATATATGCGGTGTCCATAGTTTTTTGTCGTTGCTAAAACCAGTTTCGGGATTTCAATATATCCCGGATCTACATTCACATTGCGTTGACCATTTGAACTAAGCTGGTCTTCTATGGAATTTGATAAATGTTTAATTTCTATTATTTCTTCCGGATTAATCAGATTTTTAAAGGACATGTAAACTTTATTTAAATCTTTTCCCATTTCTTTTTGATAATATGGTGTATGATCAAATTCAAATACCTGACTCGTAGAATCAATATCTCCGACACTGTCACAAAATTTTTGTACGGCCTGCTGCATTAATTTTTTATCATTATAACAGAATGCGGAAATTAGTCTGACTTTTGTTGCGTAATGAATTTGGCCCATATATCACTTTTAAATAAAAAGATTTAGTGCGTTTTCAGAGTTTAATACTGACATGATAAGAAAAAAAAATGTAAAATCCAAGAATCTTGCTCAAAGAAAAAAGCTATTCTTTTTTGATATAATCTTTCCGTGTGTGCTTTTTCAGTTTAGCGCCGCACAAGGGACAATATTTCCAGGATTTATTTGGAAAAATGTGCTGATGATCCTTTTCACATTGCATGACAAATTCAGCTTCAAAAACAACATGAATTACTTTATCATTTTCCTGGTCTATTTGCAGATTATAAACTCCGTTATTTGTTTGTCCTGTCAGGTATATATCAGCAAATTCCGGTCTGAGGATGCGCGAGTTGAAACTTTTACCATCCCAATCTTTAATTTTTGCATTTACTTCTACTGCAGACCAACGACGATATCCCTCTTCATCAACATCTTTATACTGATGCCGTTCCTTTTGGGGAATAAACTTTTTCCAGGAGACGCGTTCCGCTCTGAATTGCATTTCTGCTATCTGGTTCAGCTTTATTGTCATGCCGTTTTCAAGCGGAATTTTGTTCATAACAGGATAATCTTCAGGATTATAAACCCCATATCCGGCAAATTTAAAACTTAATTGAACGTCAGAAACCCGAATACTTGTTTTACCGGAATCCGGTTCAACATAAGCCGTTAAAACCGGCTCTTTAAGGTCCTGGGAAAACGCCATACCGGCACAAAGTGCGAAAAATCCTAAATATAAATATAATATTTTCAAAATTATTCTCCTTCAAAAATTATAAAATTCCCCTCTTCCATACATACTTGAAAACACCAAAAACGCTGACAATTATGCCATAAATTTTAAAAAATTATTCAAAGGAGTATCTTTATAAAAGTGTGATAAGGTAAATATTGTGTTATCAATATAATTGCTTTATCTGATTTTTTTAATATTACCTGTTTGTTGTCCCAATATTTATGTAATAAAAAATTGAAATTGTTTGAATTGTCATTGATTCATTCAAAATTGATGTGCTGTGTTTTAAAACATTGTGATATTGTGTAAAAACCCCCGATAGTACTAACCAGAATTAACGTTAACGGACTTTAGTAAATTTACTAATTCTTTTTCAGGATTGATTTTTCAAGATTTGGGTCTTTAGTCGGCACAAGCGGATATCTGCCGATTTGAGATAAAATAAACCAAATACCCAATCCACCGATTCCTATAAAACAGCTCAAATCGAAAAGTGTTAAATGAAAACCATGATGACTAAAAGTCGGCATAATAATCCAGTAAATATCAATCCAGTGCATAAAAAGCATCCATAATGATATAAACAGAATAAAACCGGCACTTCTTTTCATTGCTCTGATCAGCAGTGTGAAAAAAGGCACTACAAAATGTCCGAAAACCAATAATAAACTAATAATTTTCCATGAGCCTATCCAGCGGTGTTGATACCAAATCGTTTCCTCCGGGATGTTGGCATACCAAATTAAAAAGTATTGCGAAAAAGCCATATAAGCCCAAAATACCGTAAAAGTGAATAACAATTTACCAAGATCATGATAATGTTCAACAGTAATGGTATTTTTAAGCATGTTATTTTTGTGCAGAAACAAAACTAATATAATCATGCCTGCCAGAGCTCCTACGGTTGCACCACTAAAGATGTAAACACCAAAAATAGTGGAATACCAGTGTGCTTCAAGAGACATTAACCAATCAAACGACGCAAAAGTTAACGTAAGCGCAAACAAGATAATAGCCGGCGGACTGGTTCGTCTTAACGTTGTTAATATTGAACTGTCACCTGTTTGGTCTTGTTTAAGAGATAATTTAAAAAAGAATAATGCTGTAAATGACCAGATCACAAAATAAACAAGAGAGCGAATAATAAAAAAAGGTGTGTTTAAAAAAGCGGATTTATGAGTAAGCAGGGCATCGTTTTTAACAATTTCTGTATGGCTCCATTCAAACAAATGATGAATCCCAAAGATAACCGGTATAAACAAAATCAGGAATAACGGAATAACAGATGTCAAATGCTCAAATAACCGGCGCAGCACCACACTCCAAACAGCCCCGGTTAAATAATGTAACACAAGTAAAAACAAACTTCCCAGGGCAATTGAAAGCCAAAAGACAAAAGAGACCAGATAAGAGCTATAAAACAAATCAGGTTTTAAAAATGCGCCTATAAATGAAATGATCAGTCCGATTGAACCGATTATTAAAAATATGTTACGATTACGACTATTGACTTTAAAATAAAATGAATCTTGCATAAGCGGTATCTCATTTAATTTCTGATAATAATTCAGCAGGAAAATCATTTATTTTTGCGCTCTGGGATATTTGAAGAGCACGAACATAACCCACAATCGCCCATCTGTCTTTTACAGGGATTTGATGTGCATAGGAAGGCATATTTCGAATTCCATTGGTAATCACATTAAAAATATATCCATCCGGGATGTTTATCAAATAATCGGTGTGAAATGACGGTGGCGGAATGTAACCACGATTCACAACGACTCCCTGTCCATCTCCTGTCTGGCTATGACAGGGTGAACAAAAGATATTAAATCGTTCTTTACCCCGTTTTAGAACAGATGCAGTTAATTTTTCAGGAATTATGGTAATATAACTTGAATCGTCATTTCTTCCTGTCGAGTATACAATATCTATTGGGAAAGCATTTTGAGCCACTGTTCCGGGCACAGGTAACCTCATGGTCGATTGATCATCGAAAAATTTGGATTCGGATTGTGCTTTGTATTTAGGTTGATTGTCCATATCAGGCACTATATGAACAGGCGGTTTTTCAGAAGAACTACCGCGATAACAGTTGGCAAAAAAGGATAAAAATAGAATACAAAATAAAAGGCTCGTTTTTTTCATTTATTGTTCCTCCTCAACCGCAACAACTTTAGCATCATCGGGTTCAATAAATGTTATATTTGTAGAATTCAAGTTTGTAAGAAAATCGTGAATTGTTCCTGAATCAAATTTCGGATCATTCGCATCCATACTCAGGAAAAAGGCATCATCTGAAAATTTTTCAAACCGGTCGGAATAAAAAACAGGATGATGCAGTCTGGGTAGTTTATTCAGCACAAGCATCCCCAAAAAGGCACTCAACGCTCCAAAAAGCACAGCCACACCAAAGGTTACCGGCACAAATGCCTGATAACTAAAAAAGGATTTACCAGATATAACCAGAGGATAATCCACACTGCTTGTCCACCATTGCAACAGCATACCGAGTGCCGCGCCGGTCAAGGCGGAAATACCAACAATCCATCCCAATGGTGACCGTTTTAGCCCCATAGCCTCATCCATTCCATGAATGGGAAAAGGAGAATGACAGTCAAATTTTTTATATCCGGCTTTTTTAACATTTTCCGCAGCATTTAATAATGCGTCCGGACCATCAAATTCGGCTAATATGCCCAGTATCTTATTTTCTTTACTCATAATGTTTTACTATCAGTTTTGTGATGATCAACTTGTGCCTGTGGTAATACGCCTTTCACTTCCGACATGGCAATTATGGGTAGAAATCTTACAAATAATAAAAACAGTGTTAAAAACAATCCAAAAGAACCGACAAAAATGCCAATATCATACATTGTCGGAGTAAAATAGTCCCAACTGGATGGTAAAAAATCACGTGATAACGATGAAACCACAATAACAAAACGTTCGAACCACATTCCTATGTTTATAAAAATTGTTGCCACAAATAAAAATGGAATACTATTACGAAGTTTTTTAAACCAGAAAAACTGCGGAACAAGAACGTTGCAGGAAATCATAATCCAATAAGCCCAGGCATAGGGACCAAAAGCCCGGTTTAAAAATGTAAAAGCTTCATACCCATTTCCACTGTACCAGGCCATAAAAAATTCTATGGAATATGAATAACCAACCATCATACCGGTTGCCAGCATGATTTTAGCCATCTTTTCCAGATGATTAACGGTAATAATGTGTTCAATTTTAAAAATTTTACGGACGATAATAGCCAATGTTGTCACCATGGCAAACCCGGAAAAAACCGCGCCGGCAACAAAATAAGGGGGAAATATAGTGGTGTGCCAGCCTGGTAGTATACTGGTAGCAAAATCGGTACTTACGACACTATGGACGGACAGAACAAGCGGCGTGGAAAGACCGGCCAGCAAAAGATAAGCCAGTTCATAATGTTTCCATTGCCGGTTGCCTCCTCTCCATCCCATTGCAAAAAAGCCATAGACCATCTTTTTTAATTTCTTTTTGGTGCGATCACGCAAAGTTGCAAAATCCGGAATGAGCCCCATATACCAGAATGTAAAGGAAACCAGAAAATATGTTCCTACGGCAAAAATATCCCATACCAATGGACTGCGAAAGTTGGGCCACATGGACATTTGATTTGGATAGGGTAAAAGCCAGTAAACCACCCAAACCCGACCAACATGGATTCCCGGGAATATGAGTGCCGTAATGACGGCAAAAATTGTCATTCCTTCTGCAAAACGGTTTATTGATGTCCGCCACTTTTGTCTCAACAGAAAAAGAATCGCCGAGATCAATGTTCCGGCATGACCAATACCAACCCAAAAGACAAAATTGATGATTGCCCATCCCCAGCCGACAGGGTTATTCAATCCCCATATGCCGATACCCTCAAAAAACAGATACCCGATCATTCCAAACATGAGCAAAGCCAGTGATGTGGTCAAAGCAACAAGAAAATACCACGGCAACGGTGTTCTTTTTTCTACAATTCCGGAAACATCCTGAGTGATGGAATGGAACGTCGGATTACCCAGTATTAATGCCTGGTCCGAATCGACATCTATATGATGATTTTTATAAGAATTCACTGTTTCACCCATATCAAATTTCCAGCTTTTCTATTTCAGGGTTTATATTTTTAATTCTTGCCAGATAAGAAGTCCTTGGTCGAATATTCAGTTCGGCCAGCATTTCATAAGCACGATGATTTTGCTTCAAGTTGACAACAGTGCTGTTTTCTTCCAAAATATTTCCAAATTGAATGGCCTGCGCCGGACATGCTTGTTGACAAGCTGTTTTTAATTCACCGTCTTTTACTGTTGTGCCCTGTTTTTTCGCTTTCAACTTGGCTTCGTTGATGCGCTGAACACAATAAGTACATTTTTCCATAACACCACGGGACCGAACTGTTACATCCGGGTTTTGTGTCATTTTGAAAATTTCCGGCATGTCTGACGTATAGTTGAAAAAGTTGAATCGCCTTACTTTATAAGGACAATTGTTGGAGCAATATCGTGTGCCGACACAGCGGTTATAGGTCATCAAATTCAAACCCTCTTTGTCGTGGATCGTTGCAGCAACCGGACAAACCTGCTCACAGGGCGCATTTTCGCAATGGTGACAGGCAACCGGCTGATGGATGATACCCGGATTATCCGGTTCTCCGGTGAAATACCGGTCCAGTCTTATCCAGTGCATTTCCCGGCCGTTTTTTACCTGTTTTTTACCCACAATAGGGATATTGTTCTCGCTCTGACAGGCAATGGTACAGGCATTACAGCCTATACACCGGTTTAGATCGATCGTCATTCCCCATTGATAACCTTTATCATACTTGTGCTCAAATCCAAGGTTTTTAAGAGGCGGATGTTCACTGTGTTCATGAACAAATTCCGGGTGTTTTAAAAATTCCTGTAAAGAAGCTTCCAAAGCCAGAGGCCGGCCTTCCATACTACCGTGGTCCTGGGTAGAAGCTAACGAATATTTTTTTCCGGTCTTTTCAATACGAATACCTCTGATCACATTCATGGCATTCTGCCTTTGAAGCGGATATATATTGGTGCCGACATTATTGCCCACATCACCGCATTTTGTTCTTCCGTAACCATGAGCAATTGCCAGGGTAAAATCAGCATAGCCCGGAACAATCCAAACCGGGGCTGTAACCGTTTTGTCATCAAGTTGTATTTTTACCAGATCTTCGTTTTTAACGCTCAAAGCATCTGCTGTTTTTTGGTTCATGTACAAGGCATTGTCCCAGGACAGCTTGGAAATCGGATCAGGCAGTTCCTGCAGCCAACCGTTATTGCTGAAACGTCCGTCATATACATTTCCCGAAGCAAGGCATATCAATTCCGGATTTTCTTTGGAAACAGGTTTAATGCTTTGCAGAGTCTTGACTACATTTTTAGAAATATTTTTTTCATTTATTTTAAAATCTGTTTTATAATCTACAGTATTTGAATAATATCCATCATGTAATAATTTTTGCCATTGGTACTCAAAATTTCCTTTGGGTAATATTTTCACCCAGGTATCACGAACAAGGTCATAACCTTTCACATCCTCGCCGCTTGACAAAAGATTTAACAATTCAACATTACTGTGAGCATCAAACAAGGGTTGAATTAATGGCTGAATGATACCGGCAATTCCCTGCAATGAATATGCATCGCCCCAGGACTCCATGTAATGGGTTTCAGGAATATGCCACTTGACTCTTTCAGATGTTTCGTTAAACGATTCGCTCAAATGAACCGTATAATCCACATTTTTAAACAAAGAAGCAAAGTCAATATCTCCCGGAGTGTTATAAACAGGGTTACCACCTAAAATAATTAGCGTATCAATTTCATTGTTTTGAATTTGATTTTGCAGTCGATAAAGACCGGAAGTGTCTGATCTATAACTGTCAACAGGTTGACGATATTTTACCGTATTATTTATATTTGATAGATGTTTGTTAATCAACAGGACTAAAGCATGTACAACAGAAGGTTGATTGGGCCCGGCAACAATAAGAGACGTGCCTTTGTTGAGGTATAAATCACGGGCAACGGCTTTGATCCACTCTTTATTTAGCTCAATATCACTGCCAATTTCAGCATCATCAATATTAATTTTTAATCCAAGAGCATTTAACTCAGTTATTAAACTCTGGAGAAAAGGCAACATATATTGCGAAGTTAAACACAGTCTGTGGTCTGCATTGGCGCCGGTTACTGAAAAAACACTTTCAACACAATAAAGTCGGTTCATGTCCTCTAAAGAGTGCCCGGCTTCACGTCCTGAAGAAAATTGTTGTGTGTAAAAAACGCTGTCCGGATCAGAATATAAAAAATCAAAGTCCAGGGACAAAATTACTTTTGCTTTATCAAAATGATAAACAGGGAAAAATTGTTCACCTGTTGCTGTTTTTATACCTTGAAATACATTTTCATTATTGATTGGTTCATAAACATACCATTCCGCCTGGGGAAACGTATTTTTAAACTTATCTGCCAGACGTGCTAATGTGGGCGATGAAAAAGCAGTCGATAAAACAGCGACACCTCTCCCCTTTTTATCACCTAATAATTTATACTGGTTCTGCCAATCATCAACAAAATCCTGCCGGCTTTTCTTTTTTCCTTCCAACGTAACAGATTTAGCACGGTCCGGATCGTATAAATTTAAAACAGAGGCTTGAGAAAAAATATTGGTCGCGCCCAAATTGGCCGGGTGCAGATCATTTCCTTCAACTTTTGTCGGTCGTCCTTCATTAGTTTTAATCAACAATCCCTGGGCCGTATTAGCAAAGGGCATGGTTGTAGCAAAATAATTGGGCTGTCCAAGAATAGAATTTTCCGGTGGTTTTACATAGGGTATTATTTTTTCAATAGGTCTTCTGCATGACACCAGCCCTGCCAGAGCAAAAGATGCTCCCATTAATGAAATAAACTTGCGTCGTGAAACGAGATGACTGTTGTCGGGCAAAGGCGGAAACTCGTTTTCAACAAACTCTTTAAATTTTTGGGTTTGTTTTAACTGATCCAAACTGTGCCATAAACGTTTTTGTTTTAAATTTTTCATCGATGACATCCTGAACATTCAACCGGCGGATTCAATTTTTTTTCATCTATTACGTCAAGTGCGAATTCTTTTTGATTTTCCAAAGGTTTCCAATTCATATTTGTTATTTCAGATACGGGGCGAATATGTTTTTCGGGTTTTCTATGACACTCCAGACACCAACTCATACTCAATGGTTGGACCTGATGGACAACTTCCATTTTATCAATCTGACCATGACATGATGAACATCCGATTCCGGCAGAAAGATGGGCGCTGTGATCAAAATAAGCATAATCCGGCAGCTTGTGAATTTTGATCCATTGTATGGGTTTGTTGGTCAGCCGGCTTTCCTTCAATGGCATCAATTTATCACTGTCTTTAAAAATAATACTGTGGCAATTCATGCAGGTTTGTGTGGATGGTATGTTGGCCATAGCTGTAAATTCGATTTGAGAATGGCAATACCGGCAATCCATCCCAAGGTCCCCAACATGAAGCTTATGACTGTATGGAATGGGTTGTTGAGGTTGATAGCCTGCGTCCGTATATTTGGGCGAGCCATAATACCAGATAACAAAAATAGTCAAAAATATAAGACAGGTAACGGCAATTAAAACATAAAGTGGTGCTTTATTCGTCCAGCGGGGAAATAATTGAGCCAATAGATTTTTTCCTTTATTTTAAACAGGCAGTTTAGAACGAAATTAAAAATACTGTCAATTATTTTTATGATGAATAATCTTTTAATCTTTGTGGTTTGTTTTAAGCAAGATACGAAATTTTATCAGGAATTATTCCCAAAATTTTAATTAATTTGATTTATCCTATGCTTTTAATATACAAATAGCATAGGAAATATTCTATGAGGAAATAAAAAACTTTTACTTTTCAAGTGTATTTGCAGCGCTTTAAAACACCAATTTTACAAGTATCTTAAGCGCTGCTCAATTATTAAATAGATGTATATAATAAATGTTGAATTAAAAGGCTTAACCGAGAATATAGCGATTTAAAATGCTTTCATACAATTCCTGTTTTCCGCTTTTTTGCTCCGGTTCACCGTTTTTGTCAGCCAGATCAGCAAGCGTTTCAAGGTCCAGTTCACTGTTTTCAAACTGTTTTCCTAATCCGGAATCATAGGATTTATATCTGTCTTTTTTCATTGCCGGTAATTCAGAATCATTCAAAATTTTATGTGCTATCAAAAAACCACTGGCAAGAGTATCCATAGAATGGATATGTGCAATAAAAATATCCTCAAGGTCGGTTGAACTGCGTCTGGTTTTGGCGTCAAAATTAAGCCCGCCGCTGCCGATTCCACCGTTTTTAATGAGCACCATCATTGCTTCAACAGCGTCATAAATATTATATAAAAATTCATCGGTATCCCAGCCGTTATGCGGATCACCCTGGTTGACATCCAGACTGCCTAAAAATCCGGCATCGGATGCAACCTGCATTTCATGTGCAAAGGTGTGTCTGGCCAGTGTCGCGTGATTGTTTTCAATATTAATTTTAAAGTCTTTATCCAGTCCATATTTTTGTAAAAATCCGATAACAGTAGCAGAATCAAAATCATACTGGTGTTTAGTCGGTTCCATCGGTTTTGGTTCGATTAAAAATGTACCCTTGAATCCAATTTTTCTGCCATAGTCCCTGGATTTTTTCAGAAACATGGCAAGGTGTTCCAACTCTCTTTTCATATCCGTATTTAACAACGAAAAATAACCTTCACGTCCGCCCCAAAAAACATAATTTTCTCCGCCAAGTGCCACCGTTGCATCCAAAGCTGTTTTTACCTGAGCAGCAGCATGAGTTAAAACAGAAAAATCCGGATTAGTCGCGGCTCCGTTCATGTATCTTGGATGGGAGAACACGTTTGCCGTACCCCATAAAAGTTTTACACCAGAAAGTTTTTGTTTTTCAGCAGCTTTTTCAACCAATTTTAATAAATTGTCACGGGACTGCTTGACGGTTGATCCTTCAGGGGCCATATCACGATCATGAAAACAATAAAAAGGTGCGCCTAATTTTGTGAAAAACTCAAAGGCTGCATCCAGTTTTTGAAAGGCAATGGTCATGGGATCATCACCATCAAGCCATGGTAACTTTTGAGTCCCAGGGCCGAAGGGATCATCACCCGTTCCACAAAATGTATGCCAGTATGCAATTGAAAATCGTAAATGTTCTTTGAGAGATTTTCCGTCTATTATTAAATTTTCATCATAAAATTTAAAAGCCAGTGGATTAGTCGATTCGGGGCCTTCGTATTTAATTTTTTTAATTTCAGGAAAATATTCCCTCGTGCCTGTTATAATATTATCTGACATAAAATCTTTCCATTCCTTTTCATTTTTTATATATGCATCAGTTTATTTTTTTAAATTTAAATAAAACCAGCTCCCGTAATAATCGGGAGCTGGTTTGTAATATTAAGGGAAAATACCACGTTGAACGAGTGCTTTTGCAACACGATCAACAGCAATCATCATGGCAGCATTTCTCATATCGGTTTTCTCTTTTTGAGCAATGTCCCAAACAGAGGCAAAACTATTAACCATAACTCGCTTTAAATTGCGATTGACTTCATCCTCATCCCAGAAAAAGGATTGAATACTTTGGACCCATTCAAAATAAGAGACAACAACACCGCCACTGTTGGCCAAAATATCAGGTATAACTATTTTATTGTTTTGCAGCAGAATTTTTTCTGCAATGGGAGTTGTAGGACCGTTGGCGCCTTCAACAATGGCTTTGGCTTTTATTTTGTCGGCATTTTCTTTTGTTATTTGTTTTTCGAGTGCTGCGGGCACAAGGACATCAACATTTAGCTCTAAAAGCTCTTCGTTCGATATTTTGCTGATACCTGCGCCATCAAACCCGGCAAGCAAACCGTTTTTAGAAGTTGAACAATGTTTTATCATTTCGTCAATGGGCAAACCATCTTCTTTGTAATAGGCACCGCTAACATCGGAAACAGCAACAATACGGCATCCTTCTTTACTTAAAAGATCAGCACTTACTGAACCCACATTACCAAATCCCTGAACAGCCACAGTAGTCTGCGAAGGTTTTTGGTCCCATCTTTTCAACAATTCAAGCGTGTTAAACATAACACCACGACCTGTTGCTTCACGTCGGCCCAATGATCCGCCCAACTCTACAGATTTTCCGGTAACAATATCTAAAACTGTAGATCCCTGGAACATGCTTACGGTATCCATGATCCAGCCCATAGTTTCCGCGTTTGTATTAACATCGGGCGCAGGTATATCGCTATGGGGACCAATAATCGGCATAATAGCAACAGTAAATCGTCTTGTAAGCCGGCGAATTTCTTCCCGGCTCAGATTTGTTACATCGACCTGAATACCACCTTTTGCGCCGCCATAGGGAATATTAACGACCGCACATTTCCAGGTCATCCACATGGAAAGGGCTTTTACTTCATCAAGGGTTACACTTTGGTGATATCGGATACCGCCTTTACAGGGTCCGCGCGCATTTGAATGTTGAACACGATGTCCTGTGAACACTTCAATACGTCCATCATCCATAACAACTGGCAGAGCTACTGTCAGTTCTCTTTCAGGATGACTAAGAACTCTTAACGTACTTGCATCGAGTTTTAGTCGTCGGGCAGCATTTTCGAGCTGCTCGAGAGCCATCGAGAAAACTCCATTTTTCTCCATAAAACGCTCCATGTTGGTTTTGTAATTGGTTTTTAGTTATATATGGTTTATTATAGGTAATAAAAAATATCAGCTCCAGGGATAATAATTTCCTTTCAGCTTTTCCATTTTTCTTCTTTCTTTTTTAGTTGGGCGACCTTTATATTTCACTTTCATAGATTTTTCTGATTCTTTATACATTTCCAGTAATTCTCTGGATTCTTCCGATATCTCTATTTCATGCTTTTTATAAAGCTCTCTGGCATCTTTTAAAGGAATATTTTTATGGGAAACTTTTAATATTTCGAGTTTTATATAATTTCCGGCTTTTTGTTTTATGGTAATTTCATCACCCGGTTTTATCATACGGGATGGTTTTGCTACCTGTTCGTTGACTTTAATTTTTCTTTCATCACAGGCGCGTGTTGCCTGGGCACGTGTTTTAAATAAACAAGAGTAATTCAACCACTTGTCAAGTCGTTGGCTATTTTCTTGGTCTAAATTTTCTTTTTTATCTTCCATATTTTATAATACAATATTTTAAAAATTTAATTCATTAAATATTTATTTTTTTTTATTCTTTAAAAAATTTCTACTTTTAAATAACGCTGCGGATTTCTGCGTACATCCTTAATAAGACTGTCCATTTCAGTCGTAATTCGTAAAAGCTCTTCATAAAGTTGTTTATCCTGTAAAGCCTGACCAACCGTTCCTTCTCCCTTTTCCAGGTTTTGCATTATCAGATTAAATTTTTCTATTGATTGAGTCAGCTCATTATAAAATTTCGGATCATTTACTATTTTACTCAGAGAACCATCTCCGTTACTGATATTTTTAACCAATGTATCCGATGAGGCTAACACATTAACCAGTTCATCATATAAATTCGGGTCTTTAAATAGCCTTGAAAGGGTCCCTTCACCGCTTTCAATCTGATCCGTCAATTTCTGTGTTATTAATAAAAGTTTTTCAATATCAAGATACATTCTCGGATCGTTTACCAACAGTCCCAATGTTCCTTTACCGGTATTGATCTTGTCCGCAATTTCATTAAGAACAACTGTGGCTTTTTTCAAAGACATAACAACACCTACCCCCTCATCAATAAGTTTTTCCACATCAATGGGGTCGGAACTTTTTAAAAGGTCTCCATGCTGCAAAACCGGCTCTGTATAAGAACCCATGGTAATGCCGATAAACTTATCTCCCAGCAATCCCAGGGTGCCGATATGCGCTTCCGAATCCTTACGAATTCTTTGCTGCACTTTTTTTTCAACTTCGATAACAACTTCAATAATAGGATCGAGGGTGTTTTTGGTAAACTCTACTTTAACCACACTACCCACCCGCACTCCGGCTAATCGGACCGGGGCTCCTGTTTGCAAGCCATTCACTCGTGACATGTGAATTTTTAATTGGTATCTGTCCTGAAAAAGCCCTCGTTGCTGCGTAACAGAGAGAATGGCAAATATAGTAACAGCCAGGCCTATTAATATCAGAGCTCCAACTTTGATTTCATGGCGTTTTTCTTCTGATTGTCGAGTTCTCATTTTGGCCCCGCAATAAATGTTTGAACAAATTCATTTGAACTTTTTTTAATTTCTTCTTTTGTGCCTATTTCAATAATTTTTCCATTATTTATAACAGCAATTCTGTCAGCCACACTAAAACCACTCTCCAATTCATGGGTAACAACAATTGAAGTGGCGCCCAGCTCTTTTTGGGTTTTACGAATCAATGCGTTTATTGTGGTTGCGGTGATAGGATCGAGCCCTGTCGTCGGTTCATCATAAAGCATAATTTGTGGTTGATAAACCATAGCCCGTGCCAATGCAACTCGTTTTCTCATGCCCCCGGATAGTTCGGAAGGCATAAGATTTTCAGTGTTTTTTAAATCTACAAATTCCAGATTTTTTTGCACTGCTTTATAAATTTCGTCCCTGGAGTGCCTGGAATGTTCATTTAAAGCAAAGGCAACATTTTCACCAACAGTTAATGAGTCAAATAATGCTGCGCCCTGAAACAACATACCCATTTTTTGGCGAATCGGTACAAGTGAATTTTCAGACAAATTAGTTATTTCCTGGTCATTAACCCAAATTTCACCGCTATCCGGCGGCATTAAAGCTAACAGCAATTTTAACATAACACTTTTGCCACATCCACTACGGCCTAAAACAACTAGAGTTTCACCCTTTTTAATGCCCAGATCAAATCCTTTTAACACATTTTTATTTTCAAAGGATTTAAATACCGATTCAAATCGGATCAGATATTTTGAGTTATTTTCTATCATAAAAGAGACAAAATTATTTTTGTAATAAAAAAGTCCAGAATAAATATAAGAATAGAAGAAACAACAACCGACTTTGTTGTCGCTTCCCCAACACCTTTTGTGCCGCCTGTTGCCGTAAAGCCCATATAACAACTTACAGTGCCTATGGTCATGGCAAAAACAACCGGTTTTAAAAGGCCGGTAAAAATGTCGTTAAAAGTAAGCGCCCGAATAACAGTCGTCCAGTAAAAAGATGGACTGATTCCAAGGTTTGTTACGGCAATCACCAGCCCGCCAAGAATACCCATTAAATCACCAATAACAGTCAATACCGGCAGCATAACGGTTATCGCAACAAACCGTGTTGAGGCCAGTTTTTTCACAGGATTGGTCCCAAGGGCACGCATGGCATCAATCTGTTCCGTAACAGCCATTGATCCTAATTCGGCACTTATACCGGCGCCAACTCGTCCGGCAATGACAAGCGCCATTAAAACCGGTCCCAATTCACGTACAAGCGAAACACTTAATAATGTTCCGACATACATTTTTGCGCCATAAATCGCCAGTTCGTAACCGGATTGTAAAGCCAAAACAAGTCCTGTGAATCCGGATGTCATAACGATAATAACAAGCGACTTGACCCCGATATTATGCATGTGATTAATCGTATCTTGAAGATAGAGAGGTCTGGTAAAAGAATATATAACAGAACGCCCAAACATTTCTGCTAAACCATGCAGATGTGTGAGAAAAATACCAAACCGGGCAAGTTGTCTTTTTAAAAATGTTTTATTAGTATCCAATATATCGACACAGAGAATCTATTAGAATGTTAGCTAGAGACTTGCAATAATAGCAAACATAAAGGTATTAATCAATACATTTCTTTTTAACTAAAAAATTATAAATCACTTTATCTCAACCAATAATTTTTTCTCTGGTTAATGCTACTTTAACTATCTGTGGCTGGACCAGTTCCAAAAAATATTTCGTATCCAACTTGATAGCTATCGTATGTGAACCGGCATTAAAAAATATTTCTTCGTCTTTGGCAATATTTTCGGTAGCATAAACATCCACACCATAAATATTACCAAAAACCGGCATGGCACCGATCTCACATTCCGGGAACAGACTTTTAAATTCGCTTTCTGTGGCCAATTCAACTGTTTCCTGATTAAATAACTTTTTCAACAGATCAAAATCTATTTTTTCAGACGCAGACAAAACAATCATGACAAATTGGTCGTTTACTTTGACCATAATAGATTTTGCAAGCTCTTTCCCGGGACAATGAATAGCGGCAGCGATTTCCTGCGCCGTATAGGCCTTTGAATGAGTAATCGTTATATACTTGACATTGTTATCGTCAAGATAGTTTCGAAGCTTGGTTGAGATAGGCATTTTAACCTCCTTTTATTAATAGTTGGAAGTCACACCTGTTCCCTATCCGATTTTATCATTCACTTTTCTATAACTCAGTGACTTTATTAAATATCCAATAAATAAAGTTATTTGTCAAGGCGAATCTTTTTTTGTTCAATCAAAAAATTTATCCATGTATCTATTCCGGTCCCTGTATAACAAGACAACTCAAACCAATGGCAATTTGGGGCCAGGATACCCAAATCTTTTTTGACTTTATCGATGTTAAAATTTTTATCGATATAGTCTATCTTGTTTAAAATAACAACATCCGCCTTTTTGTAGGTAGATGGATATTTTTCAATTTTATCATCACCTTCCGGCACACTAGTAAGAACAATACGTAAATGTTCTCCCAAATCATAAGATGATGGACAAACGAGATTACCGACATTCTCAATAAACAGAAAATCGATCTCCTGAAGCTTTAAATCATTAACGGCTTCCTGAATCTGCTGAGCTTCAAGATGACAGGCCCCGCCGGTTGTCAACTGTATAGCCGGAATACCGAATTTGTGGAGACGCTCGGCATCACGGGTTGTTGCAATATCTCCTACTAATACAGCACATTGATAATTTTGCTCAAGTAATTCTTTAACTGTTTTTTCTAAAAGTAATGTTTTTCCTGCTCCCGGGGAACCGATTATACTCAAAGTAAAAACCCTGTTCGTGTCAAATAACAAGTGATTGGCTTTGGCTAGATAATCGTTTACCTTAAGTATCTTTTCATAAACCGTCACATTCGTTTTCAATTTCAAGCTCCATCTTTTCAATTAATAGTTCATCATTTTCAGGTATACTGATTTGATCTGATTTACATTTTGGACATTGAAAAAGATATTCGTTTGCGCCTGACTCAACAACACCACAATGTTTACAATGGATGACTAGCGGTTTTTTGTTAATGAAAAATTTTGCTCCTTTTGCACAGGTGCCGTCTGAAAAAGAATCAAAAGCAAAGGATAACAAATCCGGTTCAACTCCTGAAAGAGCACCCACAGAAATAGAAATAGATAAAACTTTGGTGCTATTCTTTTCTTTTGCTTTTTGTTCTACAATTTTTAACAAACTTTGCATTAACGACATTTCGTGCAAAAAAGTAATCCCTCTGGTTATAATTAAATACTGATTATTATATAATAGTCTTAGCTACCACATTTCCCTGTCAAGCGGTTGAATAACATTATAGGGTGTTCCGGTACGTGGTTTTGCCATATAATCAGTAACAGTCTCACGCCATTTATTATAATGTTCTGTTTTTTTATGGTTCGCAGATGCTTCCTCTGTTTCATAAGCTTCATATAACATAAAATGGGTCGGGTCTTCTTTTCCCTGAAGAACATCAAATCTTAAATTGCCCGACTCCTGAACTGAGGCTTTATGGTTTTCGATACAAGCTTTAATAAACGCATCAATATACTCTTGTTTAACATATACGGAAACACAGGTGACAATCATTCTATCCTCCAACTAATATTGTTGTAATTCTTCCTGTTTGTTTAAAATTCGTAAAACACCTTCTGCCATCGCTTCCATTTCATATTCACCGGCATATATTTTTATGGGTGCAAGAAAAGAGATCCGTTCGGAAATTAAAGCAACCAAGTTTTCAGATTTTGCCAAACCACCGGTTAGAATAATAGAATTAATTTTTCCCCTTACAACGGCAGCCATCGCCCCTATTTCTTTGGCTATTTGATAGGCCATTGCCTGCAATACCAGTAAAGCAAACTCGTCACCGTTTTCAATCCTGCTTTCTATTTCGATTAAATTGCTGGTATTTAAATAGGCCTTCATACCGCCGTTACCCATGACCATACTCTTAATTTCTCTTTTATCATATTTTCCCGAAAAACAGAGATCAATCAAGGGTGTGAGCGGCAATGTTCCGGATCGTTCCGGAGAAAACGGACCGGCATTTGATGCATCGTTAACATCTATAACACGGCCGGCTAAAACAGGCGCGACAGAAATGCCCCCGCCAAGGTGCGCCACGATATAACAGGAATCCTGAATATTTACATGTTGTTCATGTGCTGCACGAAAAGCCGCAGCCCGTAGGTTTAAAGAATGAGAAAGGGATTTTCGCTCAATCAGCGGATGGCCGGACAATCGTGCAATGGCTTCAAATTCATCTACAGAAACCGGATCAACAATATAGGCGGAACAGCCATATTGTTCCGCAATTTTTTGGGCCAAAGCACATCCGGTATTGGAAATGTGGTCCCCCTGGACGCCCTTTTTAGCATCTTGCAGCATTTCCTGATTAACTAAAAAGGTACCCCGTTTAACCGGTTTTAGTAATCCCCCGCGGCCTACAACGGCATCCAGCTTTTTTACGTTGGAGAGCTCCGTTTTTAACACTTTTTCGATAGCATCTAACCGAAAATCAAACTGGTCCCAGTTGGATTTGAATTTACTTAATTCAGCAGGTTCATGAGCAAGCGTTTGAGAAAATACCTTGGTACTGTTTTTAAACAACGCAATTTTTGTCGATGTAGAACCGGGATTAATTACAAAAACAGTGAATTCAGACATTGTTCATTACCTCTCCGGAATTCAAAATAGCCGCAACTTTTTTTATTTTGCAAAGATTTTTTGAATTTTATTCGAAAAAAGCATCAATAAACCAATAACAACCAGCAATCCGGTTATGCTCACATTTACAAAAACATTTGCTCTGGCCTGAGGATTTATTAAAAGCAGCAATGATAATAATCCTATTAAAATTGATACACCACCAACAAGCGGAAAAACATTTACTTCCTTTGCTCCTTCAACCATAACTTCTTTCTCTACATCAACCGGCGTGTCCATTTTTTTGAAAAAGGCGTTTAGTTCTGTTTGATCTTCCAACAAATCTTTGGCGTATAATTTGGAAAATTTTTGCGATAATACGACAAGCAGTATAGAAGTAACAGAAACCCAAAAGGCAGATGTTTTTAAGATATTTAAAAACCCGTTTTCAAAGATAGTACCGAACGAACTCAACGAAAGATTTGGATTGAGATTAACATTTAAAAAGAACAACCAGAGTAAAACTCCCATGGTGACGTTAACCAAAAGAGCCTGGTTTTTACTTTTTGTATATAATTGTGCCAATGGAGCAGAAGCAAAAACGAACAAGAGGGTTATGGCAACCGTTATCAGATATTGTGGTCCAAGAGTATAATTTAAAGCAAATTTTGCTGTAGAAGCCATAAGGGTTCCGGCCAGAATTGAAGATATGGCAGACCATCGCGACATTTTTCGGGAAATAATTCCCAGTAATAATGGAATGGCAATAGGTACACCGGTTAAACCGAAAAATATATTTGAAAAAGAAAAAATACTATAGGAACTGTGAATAATTGTTAATGCCATAGCAATGGCCATAACACAAAGAAGAACCACTGAAAATCGTCCCACTTTTAATACTTCTTCTTCCGAAGCATTTGGACGGAATATGTTTTTATAAATATCCAGAGAGATCATGGCAGAAACCGCGTTCCAGGCACTATCCATTGCCGACATGGATGCAGACATCATGGCCGCGAGAAAAATTCCCACAACACCGGCAGGCATGTATTTCAGAACAACAGCGATATAAATGTTTTCATCCGGTTTGGTTACTTGAGAAAAATAATGCAGCATATTTATATCCGGCCATAAAACTTTGCCGATTAGCGGCGGAATTCCGAATAATAGCGGTCCGAAACAAAATAGTACAAATGCCAGCCAGCCCAAATTTTTAGCTGATTTTTCATCTTTAACACTAAAGTAACGCTGTGCATTGGCTCCAACAGCATAAGAAAATAAATAAGTAGCCGGAATGCCCAGCAGATACCAATAATCATAGGAAATTCCATCACTGAGAACATGATGAAACTTTAATTCAGGTATTTTTGAAATGAAATTGCTGATGGAACCTAAATCATTTGATAAAAAAGCTGTTGGGATTAAAACGATACATACTGATACAAGTATTAAAAATTGAACAACATCAGTAATACAAACAGCCCACAATCCGCCTGAAAAAGTATAAAACATGATAATAATTCCGGCGACAATAATCATAATATCAATCGCCAGCATTGAATTGGGGAAAAGAGTCGGAGCACATATTTTACCTAATGATGCCAGGTGTTGTGCGGGCCAATATGCTGAACTAAGGACCATGATGATTGTTAAAAACATGTGGGTCGTTTTGTTAAATCTTGATTTTACATATTCAACCGGTGATGTCACTCTGGCCCGTCGCCATTTTCTGGCAGACATTTGAAATCCTATAAAAAACGAAAGAGGCCATGTGCTAAAAAAGATTATACCATACCAGCCCGTATTATAAGTAAAACTGGCAGCACCGGTAAATGTCCATGCGGAAAACATTGTCATGTATAAAGATACACCGGCAACCCACCAGGGAATAAGATTACCGCCTACAAAAAAGTCTTTTCCTCCCTTCATCATACGGGAAAAATAAACACCAATGCCCACCATTATAATCAGATAAATGAAAATGACAAAATAATCGATCCAGGGAAGTCCAAAAGTCATAAATCTTCTCTCTTGTGTGTTAGGGGTTAGTAAAGGAATTTTATATGAAAAGGATTATTTTTCAAATTACAATTGTCTTTAATATATTTTAAATATCCCTAAAAGGCAAATAGTAAGTTCATAAAAAGAAAAAAGCCCCAAAGAAAATTTCTTTGAGGCTTGTTCTAATTACAAAGATTAAGCAGTTTTATATACTGTTTTCGGAGTATATTTTGTGTGAAGTAATTCATGAGATTTATGACCGTTTGGTTCACCCAAAAATTCTTCATACAGTTTAATAACAGCAGGATTTTCATGAGATTTTCGAAGTTCCAAACCACGATCCTCTTCATAAATTGCCTCTGAACGTTTTTGTCGGATTAAGGTTGAAGTCGGTATTGGCTGACCGCCACCACCTATACATCCACCAGGACAAGCCATGATTTCAATAAAGTGATAATCGGCTTCACCGGCTACAATTTTATCCATCAACTTGCGGGCATTTGCAAGGCCGTTAGCAACAGCGGCTTTAACTTTTATACCGGCAATTTCAACTTCTGCTTCTTTAATACCTTCTAATCCACGTACTGCTTTAATTTCGATATCATCCAATGGTTTTTTGGTCAGAACTTCATAAACCGTTCTTAATGCAGCTTCCATAACACCACCGGTGTTTCCAAAAATAACAGCCGCACCTGTGGAAATACCCAAAGGTTCATCAAACTTTTCATCAGGCAAGTTTTCAAAATCAATACCCAATTGTTTGATCATCGTACCGGCTTCACGCGTTGTTAATACGGCATCAACATCCTGGAAGCCACTGTCCGACATTTCATCACGACCAGCTTCATATTTTTTAGCTGTACAAGGCATGATAGATACAACATAAATATCTTCCGGTTTAATGCCAAATTTTTCAGCATAATATGTTTTTGCCAAAGCACCAAACATTTGTTGTGGAGATTTACATGAAGATACATGTGGTAATAATTGCGGATAAAAATGTTCGATAAAATTGATCCATCCCGGGCTGCAGGATGTCAACATTGGAAGTGTTCCACCATTATTAATACGTCCCAACAATTCATGGCCTTCTTCGAGAATTGTTAAATCGGCTGTAAAATCCGTATCAAATACTTTATCAAAACCCATCATACGCAGCGCAGCAACCATCTTTTTGGTTACCAAAGAACCGGCAGGAAGGCCGAATTCTTCACCAATGGATGCGCGAACAGCCGGTGCTGTTTGAACAACAACATGTTTTTTAGGATCATCAAGAGCATCCCAAACACGCTGAATATGGCTGTTTTCATACAATGCACCAACCGGACAACGATCAATACACTGACCACAGGATACACAGGCAATATCGCCAATACCTTTACCAAATGGGGTGTCTACCCAAACATCGTATCCTCTGCCTTCAAGACCGATAGCGCTGACGCTCTGGACCAGCTCACATGTCTGAACACAGCGGCGACATAAAATACACTTTGAAGGATCACGAACGATAGCTGCACTGGAAAGATCAAGTGTACCTTTTCTTTCATTGTATTCAAAACTGTTTTCGCGAATACCAAGTTGGTCAGCTACATCACGCAATTCACATGATCCGTTTCTAACACATTCCGTACATTTCATTGGGTGTCTTGACAGCAGTAATTCCATTGCCATTCGTCGAGACTCACGTACGGTTTTTGATCGTGTTGAAATTTTCATACCATCCTGGCATTTCCAGGAACAAGACGTACGCAGGAGACGATCCCCTTCAATTTCAACAACACAAAGACGGCAGGCTGAAACAGGCGGCAAATCCGGATGATAACACAACCGGGGGACTTTGATGCCCAGTTTTTCAGCTGCCTCTAAAACAGTTGTTCCGACAGGAACTGAAATATTTTTTCCATCTATGGTTACCGTGATATTATTCACTTTAATTCCTCCATGAAAACTCAATTTATACGGGAAATGCCTTAAGCAATTTCCGCTTCAACAGATTTAAATTCACAAACACCAGCCTGACAAGATTTTTCATCAATATGAGAAGCAAATTCCTGTCGGAAATATTTCAAACATCCAAGAATTGGCACTGGCGCAGCCTGACCCAAACCACAAAAGGCGCCTTTCATCATTGTTGAAGAAAGTGTTTCAATCAATTCCAGGTCACCTTCTTTACCTTCGCCGTCAGATATTTTATCCAACAACTCTAGTAAACGACCGGTTCCTTCACGACATAATGTACATTTGCCGCAAGATTCATGATTAAAAAATTCAACAAAGTTTTTAACCAGATCAACAACACACTGGGAATCATCAACAACAAGCAAAGCGCCTGATCCCAGGCCGGATCCGATTTCGCGCAGGTTTTCAATAGCCAACGGCATATCCAGGTGTTCTTCTGTTAAAATACCACCTGTTGTACCACCCATTTGCGCCATTTTAAATCCTTTTCCATTTGGAATACCATGACCGATGTCATAGATAATTTCACGGAGAGTAATTCCCATTGGCACTTCAATTAATCCAGGATTATTGATATTTCCTACCATTGTAAATACTTTAGTACCAGGGCTTTTTTCAGTGCCCATGTCTTTGTACCAATCAGCACTGTTTAAAATTATTTGCGGTACATTGGCAAGTGTTTCTACATTGTTAACAATTGTTGGTTTACCCCATAAACCTTCTGACGGAGGAAATGGCGGTTTATCACGAGGTTCACCACGTTTGCCTTCTATTGATTCAATAAGTGCGGTTTCTTCGCCACAAATATAGGCACCGGCACCTTCACGAATTTCAAGATTAAAGGAGAACTTGCTTCCAAAAATATCTTCACCCAATAAACCTTTTTCTTTTGCCTGATCAATTGCACGCTGCATACGATCAATTGACATTTTATATTCACCACGAATATATACATAACCCATGCTTGCACCTACAGCATAACCGGCCAGGGCCATACCTTCAATAACAGCATGAGGATCACCTTCAAGAATTAAACGATCTTTAAATGTACCTGGTTCGCCTTCATCGGCATTACAAACGATATATTTAATTTCGGATTTTTCTTTTGCTGCAAAGCTCCATTTTAATCCGGTTGGAAAAAATGCGCCGCCGCGTCCCTGCATACCGGATTCTGTTACTTCCTGCATAACTTTTTCAGGTGTCATTTCAGTCAGGGCTTTACCAAGTGCTTCATACCCGTCATGAGCAATATATTCTTCAATACTTTCAGGATCAATAATACCGGCATTTTTTAATACAACACGTTTTTGTTTGCCAAATCGTGCAGCCTGATCTTTTTCAGTCACTTTTTCTGCACCGGCAAATTCTTTGTATTGCAATCTTTCAACCGGACGACCTTTAACTAAATGTTCGGAAACAATTTCAGCAACATCTTCAACCTTGACACCGGCATAGTAAACAGCATCAGGAAAAACAACAAAGACAACACCTTTGTTATAAATACCCAAACTTCCGGTTTCAACGACTTTAACTTCTTCAGTTAAACCTGCCAGGGCCAGGTCTTTAACAAGCGCATCTTTAACAGAACGCGCTCCCTGAGCAATTGTATGGGGATCCATGGCGATGAGTATATGTAATCTATTCATTAGATGATCCTTTCATTTTATAGTCCTTCAAAATGGAAACTGCTTTTTCAGGAGTAAGATTACCATAAACATTGTCATTAACCATCATAACAGGGGCTACGGCACACAGACCCAGACAACTGGTAAATTCTAATGTAAATGCTTTATCATTTGTTGTTTCACCAACATTTACACCGAGATACTCTTGAACTTTTGCAAGCACTTCCTTGGAACCATTAACATGACAAGGAGCATTATTACAACATCTAACGATATTTTTACCTTTTTCATTTATAGTAAACAAGCTGTAGAATGTTGCAACACCATATATTTCAGAAAGTGGTATATTGGTTGCCGAAGCAACTTTTGTTAAAACATCTTCTGAGAGATATCCGTATTCGTTCTGTACATCTTTTAAAATGTAAATGAGTGGTGTCTTTGTGTCATTATAATTTTGTACAATTTCATCCACTCGATCCAGATTTGGCATCATAGACCTCCAATGTATATCTTCTATTGGTTATTACTAAATTTTCTTTTGATTAATCCTGTTTAAAAACATGTCCTGACAAAACATTATTATTTATAATGTGTTCCGCAACGATCTGTCTGGCTGTTTCAGGTGAAACTTTACCATAAGTAATGATCGTTTTGTCCGGTTGAGCTACCTGCACCAAAGGTTCCTGATCACAATATCCCAAACAACCTGTTTGCGTTACAACTGTATCACTTACATTTCGTTTGTTAATTTCATCAAGAATTGCACTCATTACATTTCGAGCACCTGCCGCAATTCCGCATGTGCCCATTGCAACTATTATGCGGTATTTGGCGGTCTCTTCTCGTGCTGCCATCTCTTTTTTCGCTTTCTCCTTAATGGCTCGGAGATCCGCTAATGTTTTCACGTTTGGTTCCTCCTAAATGGTTATTTAGTTTTATTGGTTTATAATTAATTATGTTAATATTTAGCCAACTGACTTAATATTTGTTAAACCTGTATTTATGTATTTTTTTGCAGGTTCAACCATTTCATATATATTTAGATTTTGATTTGCCATTTCGGCAAAAATCCAAAAAGAATCAAAACGAAAACATCCTATATCGGTTTGGTGCAAATAACAAAAATGAACGTCAAGTGCACCTATTATCAGGTTTACAACTGTATCGCCAATATCACCAAGCGGCGCGCGGTTTAGGTTATTTTTTTGTAAAGTCACACATAACTGGGTGCCTTTACCCAATTCAGAATTAATCTTCAAAGAACCTCCTGCCTGTTCGGCAGCAAGTTTCATTAATGGCAGGCCCATTCCCACTTTACGTGTTGTTCGGGAAGTAGTAAATGGGTCTATTACTTTTTTTAGCAATTCCGGGCTCATACCGCGACCATTGTCTCTTACTATGATCTGAAACAGATTCTCTTTTTCAGATTCTTTAATAAATAAAATGACTCTTGTCGCTTCTGCTTCAACAGAATTAGTAGCAATATCGAGAATATGTAAGGATAGTTCTCTCATTCCTCGTTTATAATAGTCCGGTCTTGTTTTTGTTCAATAGCCAATTTAATTTCAGAAAATGAAGGCTCTTCCAGTTTCATCAATGTAGAATTTTTGCCCACATCGTTTATATCATGAGCATCGGATGAAACAAGGATGCTATATTTTGTATTTTTTAAAAAACGTAATTCTTCAACTGCTTCTTTATAGGGTTTTGTAATTTCCAGGGCCTTTATCGGCAGATTATCCGGGATAAATCCCAGCACACGGAGAATACTGTTTGCCTTGCGGTTTATGTGGGCCGGATAAAAAATTCCGTTTAATTGTTCCACCTGATGTGCAACATCATGAAGCGAGCAATTAACAGGAAACGGCAGCATTTTCGTGTTATAATCAATTACATTTTGATTTTTATCGCATACTATTTGTTGTCCAAAATATGATTCATCATAATCACCTTCCGGTAAATGTGAATAGATGAATTGTTCCATTTGTTGTGCTGATTCAACTGATTCAAACAGAGCAATAACATGGACTTCTTCTCTTGTATAAATCTCTATACCGGGAATAACGAAAAGTTTAGTATCCTTGGCACAATCAATCACAGCTCCTGCATTTTCAGCAGAATTATGATCTGTTATCGCAATAATATCAAGTTTTTTTTCCAGGGCTTTTGCAACAATGTCCTTGGGGCCCATACTCAGTTCAGCACAGGCTGATAAAACAGAATGTATATGAAGGTCTGCTTTGTACAATGAAAGCATTCACTATTTCCCCCGGATACCCAGTTCATAAAGTTTACCGGCAATATCGAATGCTGAATATTCGGATACAAAGATCGGTATCGATTTTTCCTTAGCTTTTTGTAAAGCAGATTCTTCAGGCTGCAAATTATCAGGTAAAATTACACCAGCCAAATTTTTAAAAAAAACAATGGCAATTATATTTTCATGGGTTTGGTTGGTTACCCATATTGCTCCCTTTGCAGATTTGGCCATCACATCGCTTAAAATGTCGGAAATATATCCGCAAGTAACATCTTTGGTCAGATTGTTTTCCCCACTCAAAATTCGGAGACCAAGTTTCGTAACGATGTCTTGAATTTGCATATATCATCCTTTTTATGGCATAAAAATGTTTATGAATTAAGGGTATTAACAGGTGTTGCTGACTTAACCGGTTTCGGCCATGATACAAAAAAAACTGAACCTTGTTCAAACGTACTTTCTATCTCAATTTTTCCTGCATAAGTATCCAATATTTTTTTAACAATACTGAGCCCTAAACCCGTACCAGGAATACGCCTTGTGTACTTGTTTTTTGCGCGAAAAAACTCTTCAAAGAGTCGATCTTTTTCTTCAGGTGACAGACCAATGCCGGTGTCTCTTATTTCAATTAAAAAATAATGAGCAAGTATTTTGGTGCGAATAAAAATCTGACCGTCGTCACGATTGTATTTTATAGCATTGGAAATCAGGTTTTTGAAAACTCTACGGACTTCTTGTTCATCTGCCTCAACAAAAAGCATATTATCAATAGAGAGTTCAATATACAAATTTTTATTGAAAAATTTATCTTTTAAATTAATTAACTCATCAAAAATTATATCAGATAAATTAAGAGATACTATATCTCTTCGAACTTTATTTGCATCAAGACGAGAGATATTGAGCAAATCATTGATTAAAGCAACCAATGATTTAGTCCTTTCAAGAGAACGGTTAACATAGCCGTCATATATTTCAGGAGCATCACCAAGTGTATGGTCTGCAATCATTTCCAGGTAGCCCTGAACTGCCGATAAAGGTGATTTCAATTCATGGGCAGCCATATTAACAAATTGTGATTTAAGAACATCAACTTGTTTAAGTTCGGTAATGTCGCGCAACACTGAAACGAGCCCAACAAGTTCATTATTATTATTTAAAATAGGTGTCGTATTGGCCATAATTACCATCTCAGCAGGCGGTTTTACTACAAGTTCCTGTTTAATAGCCTTAAAAACACCTCTGTTAAACAGTATTTCCTGGATTTGATTTGAAAGTTCTGCCGGCAAAAATGGATAAATGGTTTCACCTATTTTAAGTTCATTTTTAATATCGAGTAATTTCAAAAATCCAGGATTAAATAGAACAATTTCACCATTTTGATTTACTACAAGAATACCGTCATCCAGTGCATTGATAATTGTACGCATTCTGGACTTTTCATTTGCAACCTCTAAAAGACGACTTTGTTGTTCTTCTTTTAGTCGGCGAGCTTCAAGAATGTACCATCTGCGTTCCAAAGCGCGGTTAACCAGAATATTAAGCTCTTCCGGAGTAAAGGGCTTGGAAATATACTGATAAGCACCTAAACGGGTCGTTGTTACTGCGGTTTCAATCGATGCAAAAGCTGTTACAATTATGCAGATCGCTTCCGGATAGCATAATTTTATCTCACGTAAAACCTGAGTTCCTTCAATATCCGGCATTTTTAAATCAATGAAATAGAGATCATATTCTTTAAAGGAACCAAGCTCTATTCCAAGCGTTCCGTTATCAGCAGTATCTACATGGTGACCCTGAAGCTCCAGAATGCGTTTTATACCCTCACGCATTCCTCGTTCATCATCAATGACAAGTATTTGACGATTTTCAACTATCATTTGGCCTTGAATACTTTTTCATTCAAATATTGCAATAAATCTCTTGGAGAAATAGGTTTTTCCAGATAATCGTCAGCTTTAATCCAGTTTCTTTCTTCATTTGTTTGTGTTGTAAAACGAATTCCGGTTTCGTGTCCGGCGGCTGTCATAATGATAACCGGTATATTTTTGGATTTTTCAAGTTTTTTAATTTTATGGCAAAGAACAAAACCGGAATCAAAATGCTCCATTGCCAAATCAACCAATACAACATCCGGATTAAAGTCCTGAAAAGCCTGAAAACCTTCGTTGCTGTCATAGGCTGCTTTAACGGTATAACCGGCATTTTCCAAAACCGGCTTGTAAATATCTATCAAATCAATATCGTCATCAACCATTAATATTTTCTTATTCATTCCTTATTCCTTTTCTATCTTGAGCAGTTCATATACTTTTTCGAGTAATTGCTTATGTTCAATGGGTTTTTCAACAAACTGGTCAACCGGGTTCCAGTTGGCATCAGGCCCAATTGTTAAATTAAAATCATGTTCCTGATTGACAGAGGTAAGCATGAGAATAGGAATGTGTGCTGTTCTCTCATCGGCCCGAACGTTTCGCGCCACCTCAAAACCCTCTCCTACTTCACTCATCATAACATCTAATATCATTAAATCCGGTATTTCTTCAGCCAATACTTGTTCAGCTTCTTGTCCGTTATAAGCTACCAGGACTTGAAATCCGTTACTAATCAAAAAATCACGATTAATTGCTACAAAATCTGTATCATCATCGACAAGCAGTATTTTCTTTTTCATTTTTTAACCTGTTATTCAATTAAATACTGAATTTTGGCTGGCAAAAGTTTCTGATACCATGGGTAATTCAACCGTAAAGGTTGTACCTTTGCCAATTTCACTTTTTACAGAAATATTGCCACGATGCATTTTAACGATACCATAGGCAATGGGAAGACCTAAACCCGTACCTTCACCAATTTGTTTGGTTGTGAAAAAAGGTGTGAAAAGTTTACCCATATTTTCTGCGGGGATTCCGACACCATTGTCTCTAAAATGCAAAAACAACCGATTGGTTTCAGTATCGATAACCGATTCAATTTCAAGTTTTTTATTTAAATTATTATCCTGCATAGCTTCGGCAGCGTTTATAATCAAATTAAGAAAAACCTGATGTATTTGGTCTCTATCCACATCTATTTGCGGTAATTTAGCATCGAGCTGGTTCTGTATTTTAATATTTTCAAACAGTTTCTGTTTTTCAACTGTGTTGATAATTTTTTCAATTATTTTACCAATATCTTGTTTATTAAACTTTAAATGTCCTTGCCGCGCAAAGTTTAAAAGTCCTGCAACAATTTTTTGGCACCTTTTGGCTTCCTCCATTATAAAATAAAGGTCGCTTGCATTTGGATCATCTTGTCCCAGCTTTTGCAGCACCAAATGCGCATAAAGCATAATCGACCCGAGTGGGTTATTAACTTCATGAGCAACGCCGGCTGCCAATTGTCCGATAGATGCCAATTTTTCATGATGAATGAGTTGTTCCTGGGTTTCGGACAACTCTTTAAAGGAGCTCTGAAGTTCAATTTGCATTTTTTCCTGTTTGTCTACAAGAAAAGGCAGACACATTTCTTCTTCAGCCAAACCTTGAAAAACGGCTGTTGCGTATTCTCTACAGGAGGCATACCCACAAGCGCCGCAATTCAATTCATCTGATTCGGTTCTTTTATTTATCTTTAATAATATTCGCCGAATCTCCGAATCAGACGGTTCAATTTTAGAAATAGCCTGAAATTTAAACTTTCGTGTTAACGGCAAGTCAGTACATTTTTTAATATTCTTTTCCCATTCAGGATAGTTAGTAAGTGGTCTTTTGGAATCGCTATATTTAACTATTTTTTGTTTACGTGAAAAATAATTAATAGAGTGATTCATATAGGGACCATTAATACACCCTTCACAGAAAAGCACGTCAACCATTTTTGCATCAATTTCATGGTTATGAATACATTCAAGCAGGTTGAGAATACGTTGTTTGCCTTCCGTTAAAATAATATCATTATTCATAATATCAAAAGGAAGGCCGGCACTTCTCAATAATCCTCCTGAAATTGGATACAATCGTCCTAAATATGGGTGCGGCGGATCAAAAGGCATTTTTTGAATTTGGTCAAACTGTATATTCTTTTTTACAAAGATTTTTTCAATCTCTGTAAATGTCAATACTTCATCCACCGAATCCTTAACTTCTTCATCAAGCATTTCTACTTTTTTAGCAGAGCATGGGCCAATAAACACAACTTTATTATGGTCGCCATAAAACATTTTAACGACACGTCCCATTGCTACCATAGGAGAAACAATAGGTGCCAGATGTGATATTAATTCCGGCACATATTTTTGGATATATTCACAAATTGCCGGGCAGGAACTGGTAATGACAGGTTCATTGGTTTTGTGCGGATCCTTTTCTTCATTTCGGGATACCAGGGCTTTATATTTTCGATTTATCAAATCAGCACCAAATGCTACTTCAACTACTTTTGAAAAACCTAAAGCTTTTAAAGCACCAACCACTAAACCAGGGTCTACATCCGGAAAGGCTGCCGGAAAAGCCGGAGCTAACATAGCAAATGTCGGCGAATCCGAATTTAAAAAGGATAATGTTGCGTCAATTCCACTGAGCACAGCTTTTGCCTTTTGAGAACAAACACTGACACAATGTCCGCATCCTATACAACGATCCTGAATTACCTTTGCCTGGCCTTTTTCAACTTTAATAGCCTTTGCAGGACATTCACGTATGCAGCTATAACAGCGCTTACATTTTTCTTCAATTGTCCAAACAACAGGCATTATTATATTTCTCTCTTCACATAGTGTGTGTGCAATAATTCATGCGCTTTATGACCATTCGGTTCGCCTAAAAATTCTTTATACAATTTTTGAACGGATTCATTCTGATGTGAAGCACGTTTGGGCAATGAACGGTCTATTTTATAAATGGCGTGCATACGTTTTTCTGTTTTTTCCTGACTTGCAGGCAATGGTTGTCCACCACCATTAATACAACCGCCAGGACAAGCCATGACTTCAATAAAATGGTATTGGGTTTCACCGTTGCGAATATCATCAAGAATTTTGCTCATATTGCTCAATCCATTAACTGCGGCAATATTAAGTTTAATACCATTTATTTCAACAGAGGCATCTTTAACGCCGTCCAGACCGCGGACACTTTTAAAATCTATATTATCCATTTCTTTGCCGGTCAAGGTGAAATAAGCTGTTCGAATGGCTGCTTCCATAACACCGCCTGCACTTCCAAAGATAACAGCAGCGCCGGTTGATTCTCCCATAGGATCATCAAAATACTCGTCCGGTAATTTGTTGAATTCGATTCCGGCCGTTTTAATCATACGCCCTAATTCACGTGTTGTTAAAACAGCGTCAACATCCTGATAGTTATCACCAAGTTCCGGCCGTTGGGCTTCAAATTTTTTAGCAGTACATGGCATTATCGATACAACGAATATTTTTTCAGGATCAATATTCATCTTTTCAGCATAATAGGATTTTATTAAAGCACCCTGCATTTCGTGCGGAGATTTACAGGTTGATAAATTATCCAATAAATCCGGATAATAATGTTCAATATATTTGATCCAACCCGGGCTGCATGAAGTCATCATCGGCAATGTGCCGCCATTGTTTAAACGGCCGAGAAGCTCGGTTGCTTCTTCAATGATTGTTAAATCTGCGCTAAAGTTGGTGTCAAATACCTGGTCAAACCCTATGCGGCGAAGAGCAGAAACAATTTTACCGGTAACAACAGATCCCGCTTCCATACCAAATTCTTCACCAAGAGCAACCCGAACAGCAGGTGCAACCTGTACAACAACATATTTATCTTTATTATTAATGGCTTCCCATACCATTTTTAAATGGCTTTTTTCTCTTAAAGCGCCAACCGGACATGCTGTAATACACTGACCACAATAAACACATGACATGGTATTGAGACTCTGGTCAAAAGCAGGTGTTACAACACTTTTAAATCCACGATTGGCAAAATCAATAGCACCAACCTTTTGAACTTCATGACAGATTCGAACACATCGTCCACATAAAATACATTTTTCTGGGTCACGTTCAATTGCCGGACTGGCAATATCAAGTTTGTTATGTTTTCTTTCACCAGAATATCGAAAACTGGCAATATCATATTCCTGTGCAAGACTTTGCAGTTCACAGTTACCACTACGAACACATACCAGACAATCCTGAGGGTGATTGGCAATCAGCAATTCAATTATTGTTTTTCTTGAGCGTCGTACTTTTTGAGAATTTGTCTGAACTTTCATTCCTTCAAAAACAGGAAAAGCACAAGCAGGTACAAGACTTCTTTGACCTTCTACATCAACAACACAAATTCGGCATGAACCCGTTGGTGAAAAGTCTTTTAAATAACATAAAGTTGGTATTTTTACGCCTTCACGTTCAGCAACTTTTAATATTGTTTCACCTGGATTTGCCCAGCATTCTTTATCATTTAACGTTATTTTCATTCTATTCCTCTAATATATTAATCAACATAAATCGCATCAAATTTACAATTGGCTCTACACTGATCACAACGGACACATTTATCATCAATAATATAGTGTGCTTTTTTAACTTCACCGATAATGGCATTTTCAGGACATTTTTTAGCACAAAGATGGCATCCAGTACATTTATCCGTATCAATATGAAATGTTAACAGCTCACGACATTCACCAGCCGGACATTTACGATCATAAAGATGTGCTTCATATTCGTCACGGAAATAACGTAACGTACTCAATACAGGATTTGCCGCTGTCTGTCCCAACCCACACAGTGATGTATTGGCAATAACTTCGGCAAGGCGTTCCATATAGACCATTCCCTGAAATCGGAGCAACGATTCCGTTGCGGAATTTTCACTTCGATGACTGGTAGTTAATCGTTCCAAAATTTCCAGTAAACGTTTTGTACCTTCACGACAAGGAATACATTTACCGCATGATTCCGATTGGATAAATGTCATAAAGTATTTGGCAAGGTCTACCATACAGGTTGTCTCATCCATAACAACAAGACCACCTGAACCCATCATTGCACCAACTTTTTTCAAGGATTCATAATCTATTTTTGTATCGATAACCTGTTCAGGTAAAGCACCGCCTGAAGGGCCGCCTATCTGAACAGCTTTAAATGCTTTGTTATCAGGAATACCGCCGCCAATATCAAAAACGACTTCTCTGAGTGAAATACCCATAGGAACTTCAACCAGTCCAACATTTGTTACTTTACCGGACAATGCAAAAATTTTGGTTCCTTTAGAATTTTCTGTTCCAATACTTGAATACCATTCGGCACCGTTTGCTAAAATATTGGAAACATTTGAGAATGTTTCAACATTGTTAATGACGGTCGGTTTACCCCATAAACCGGAATCAGATGGATAAGGCGGTCGTGGTCTCGGCATTCCACGTTTACCTTCAATAGAATGCAACAGTGCTGTTTCTTCCCCACAAACAAAAGCACCGGCTCCTTTTTTGATTTTTAATTCAAAATTAAATCCACTGCCCAGGATATTTTCACCTAAAAGGCCATATTCTTTAGCATCTTTAATTGTTTTTTCCAATCTTTTGATGGCCAGAGGATATTCAGCACGGCAGTAAACATATCCAACACTGGCGCCAATGGCATAAGCAGCGATTGTCATTCCTTCAACCAATCGATGCGGATCACCTTCAAGCACGGCCCGGTCCATAAAGGCTCCCGGATCACCTTCGTCAGCGTTACATACCAGATATTTAATATCACTTTCAACTTTATGTGCTAATTGCCATTTTAAACCTGTCGGAAAGCCGCCGCCGCCTCTTCCGCGTAGCCCGGCATCAATAACTTCTTGAATAACTTCTGCCGGTTTCATTTTATTAACAGACTTGGAAAGAGCAACATAGCCACCTTTAGCAATGTATTGATCAATGTTTTCAGGATCAATAATACCACAATTTGCTAAAACAACTTTGTGCTGTTTTTTGAAAAATGGAATTTCCTGAATATCTTGTTGGCCTTTCCAGTCGGAATTTTCACCATTGGCATTATAAATTCCTAATAATTTATCTGTGTATACCTGTCCTTTAATGAGTGTTGATTCAATTAACTCAGGAACATCTTGAGGCACAACTTTACAATAACTTATTCTTGGTTTTCCTGCAAGTTTTATATCAACAATAACTTCTTTGGCACAATATCCAACACAGCCGGTTGAAACCAAAGTTGCATCTATATTTCTGGCATTCAGTTCGTTTTTAAAACTATCATAAACTTTTTTTGCCCCGTTGGCAAGTCCACACGTTCCCATACCTATTAAAATGACAGGTTTGGTATTATTTTCAAATAATATGGTATTCTTGAACTCATCTAATCGTGATTTTGTTGTTTGAGATTGATGACATTTCTGCCCATCATTCAAACATTCTATAAAAAATTGACATGGATTGTCGGAACTATGCCAACAATTTGTAAATATATTTTTCAAAGAGTTTAAATTAGCCACTCTCTACTCCTTTTCTCCGTTTTTATCAATCGTTTTCAGCAGCTTTTGCAAAGATTTTACGGTTAATCCACCGTAAAATTCATCATTTATAGCAATAACGGGAGCCATACTGCAAGCTCCTATGCAAGCAACAGTTTCTATAGTAAATTTTAAATCTTTGGTTGTTTCGCCGGCTTTAATTCCGAGCTCATTTTCAAGAGTTGTTAGCAAATCAAATGATCCTTTGACGTGACAGGCTGTACCACGGCATACTTTGATAACATATTTTCCCAATGGTTGCAACCGGAATTGGTTATAAAATGTAGCAACACCATAAACGCGACTGAAAGGCAATCTTAGATGGTTGGCAACTTTTCGCATTTCATCTTCTGGAAGGTACCCATATAATTCCTGCAAATCTTGTAAAAAAGGTATAAGTGCAGATGCTTCAGATGAAGGATGTCTTTCATATAATTCTCTACTGTCCATTAAATCCTCATATTATTAAAATTTGTTTTGTATAATTGGGTTATTGATAAATTGGAAAAGATACAATAAATGTTGAACCTTTTCCAAGAGTACTTTCAACTTCGATATGACCATGATGGTCATCTATAATTTTTTTAGCAATTGCCAAACCCAAACCTGTACCGGTAATTTTTTTGGCAATAACTTCTTTGGTCCTGAAAAATTCATTAAATATATTTTTTTTGTCTTCGGATGAAATGCCTATACCGGAATCTTGAACTTTGACAACAACGTGTGAATTTTCTGCAAGAGATGACACGGTTACAGTTCCGTTCTCCGGCGTATATTTAATGGCATTGCTAAACAAATTGGCAAAAACACGTGCAAGGTCTTCCGCATTTCCCCAAATGGCCGGCATATTTTCTCCCGATTGACAGATGAATTTAATATTTTTGTTTTTAGCCTCATTATTATAAAATTCAAAATTATCACACAAAATATCATTAACCTGAAGGACTTCCATAACCTTGGATATTTTACGGTCCGCTCTTGAAAGGTCCAGTAAATCGTTGATTAATAATAATAGTCCTTCGGCGCGGTCTCGTGATTTTTTTATAATATCCATTTGTTTTTCAGGATTGTCCTTAATCAGTCCGTCAATAATAAGATTAAGGTATCCTTCAATGGCGCCTATTGGCGCTTTTAGTTCATGAGAAACCAGCCGGACAAATTCCGATTTTGTTTTTTCAATTTTCTTTTCTTCTGTAATATCAATTATAACGGTTACAATACCAACAACCTCACCATTTTCATCAATAATGGGTGTTATATTGGGTTGAAGTACCCGTTCGTCTGATGTTTTTATTTCAAGTCTTGTTGTGGTTACTGTTTTTGTTACTTTTTCAAGCGTTTCGGTAATCAATTTTTCCAGATCGTTGCTTCCTAACAGACCGTCAACTGTTTTGCCGATAAGCCTGGATTTGTCAGTCCTCAGCATTTTAGAAGCAATGGGATTTACCAAAACTATTTGCCCTAACCTGTTGGTGACTATAACTCCTTCACTCATACAGTTTATAATGGTGAGCGTTTTGGTTTTTTCATTGCTGCATTCAAGTAAATTCCGGTCTCTTTCTTCTCTCAGCTTTTCCGCTTCAAGCAACAGGCGTCTTTTTTCCAAACCACGATGAACCTGGGCACGAAACTCATCAGGAGTAAAAGGCTTTGGCAAATAGTCATAGGCGCCTTTTTTAACAGCATCAACGGCTGTTTCTATCGTTGCAAAACCGGTTATAATGATAGAAATAAGGTTCGGATCGATTTCGGGAATATATTCCAGCAATTCAAGTCCGCCCATTTGCGGCATCATCAGGTCTATCAAAACAAGGTCATAACTGTTTTTTTTCAACAGCTCCAGTCCAACACGACCATTTTCTGCCATATCAACAGTATAGGGCGTATCTTCCAAAATACGTTTACATCCGATACGAATAATTTCTTCATCGTCCACAACGAGTATTCTAATCTCTGAATCAGTCATAATGTTATGACCTCATTTTAAGAGTTTTTCAATTCGCATAACAAGTTCTGCTGGTTTTAAGGGTTTTGCAGCAAAATCATCAACTTTCATCCATTCCTTATCATTAGAAAACTTGAATGAAAATCCTGTTTTTTCTTCTGCCGAAGTTAACATTAAAATCGGAAGGTGACGCAACCGTTCGTTTTCACGCACAGCATAGGCGATTGTAAAGCCCGAATCGCGTTCTTCCATCATGAGATCCAGAATAATCAGATCAAATTCATGTGTTTCAAGTTTTTCGAGAGCTTCTGCAGAAGTAGAAGCCTCTTCAACTAAATATCCATTTGCTTCTAAAATCGTTCTATTTATTTCGAGGAAATCCGGATCATCATCCGCTAATAATATTCGTTTTGCTTCCATAATTAACCACCTTTTTTAGTGGATTTCATGCGCCTGGTTAATCTCTTTTTAAGCCAATACCTTTATCAGGTTTCGTTTCTTTCTTTGCACGTCCGCTTTCAAGCAGCAATTCCACATGAGAGATAAGTACATCAGATTTTATTGGTTTTTCTAAAAAATATTCAACCGGTAAAAAATCTCCATCCTGATCAGGTGAAAACTGAAAATCACTATGGTCATGAATGGATGTAATCATTAAAATTGGAATATCACGGGTTTCTGTATCACTCCTTACCTTATAAGCAAAATGAAAACCTTCTGTACCGGAGGGCATCATCACATCAAGACAAATAAGGTCCGGCATCCAATTTTTAACCTTTTCCCATGCGTTAGCCGGTCTGTCAGCCGTTTCAACGGTGTAACCATGGCTTTCTAAAATGGTCTTGTTAATCTCTACAAAATCAGGATCGTCGTCTACAATTAAAATTCTTGCTGTCTTGGCCATTTCATCCTCCGTTTGTTTTAATGGGTTATTATTTTTATTCCCAAGGCGGTAGCTACAGCAGTAGTCAAGTCTTGCATTCCGAACGAGTTAATATGATAGTAGTAGATTTGTTCCTTTCTTACGTTTGCTTCCAGCCTTTTTGAATTTTCATTCGTATGAACAATGATTCGTGCATTCGGAATACATCCCTTTAGCAAACGAATCGCTTTGTCAATTTTTATTCCTTTTGGCTTGGCATCCATAACAATAACGTCAAAATGTTGTTCCTGAGCTTTTTCAATCCCAACAATCGCCTCGGTTATAGTTTCAACCAAGACATGTTGTGATTGCAAGTATTCCAACAACTGTTTTGTTTCATTACACTGAGGATTTGATATAAGTAAGCAATTCATTATTGCCTTACAGATTTTATACAACATTTTTGGCTTGGTTATATCAAAAATCACGCCATAATTTTACATTTATTTTAAAAAAAATGAAGGTAATTTCATATTTTTGAGCTGTAAAATATAGGCTTAATATACTTTTTCTTCTTATATCTCAAAAATGATAGAACATACTGTGGAGTTTCTCCACACTTTTTTAAAAGTGTGGTATAACAGGAACATTTTTACCGACTAATCTGATATTTTTTGATTTTAGCATATAAAGATTTTCTATCAATTTCCAAAATCTTTGCTGCTTTGCTGATATTCCATTTTGTTTGCGTTAAAATGTTTATAATATGCTCTTTTTCTACAGCAGATAGAGATAAAAAGGATCGTTTTTTCGAATCGTGAAATTCTCTGATTTGTTTTGGCAAGCTTTGTAATGTTATTTGTGGAGATTCTTCTATTAAAATGGCCCGTTCAATGGCATTTTCAAGCTCACGTATATTTCCAGGCCAATTATACTGCATAAACAGTTCCTGGGCATCGGGAGCCATTTCATCAATTTGAGTTTTCTGATTTACATTTTGGTTTTTTATAAAATAGTCTATTAATAATGGTATATCTTCTTTCCGTTCTCTCAAAGGTGGTAGATAAATCGGCACAACACTTATTCTGTAATAAAGATCTTCCCGAAATGTGCCTTTTTCAACAGCATTTCTCAAGTCTAAATTAGTTGCTGAAATAACCCGAACATCAACGGGTATTGTGGTCGTGCTTCCCACCCGCCGAATTTCTTTTTCCTGTATGGCCCTTAAAATTTTTGCCTGAACATTGTTGGATATATTTCCGATTTCGTCAAAGAAAAAAGTACCGCCATGCGCCAATTCCATTGATCCATGTTTGGTGGCAATGGCACCTGTAAATGAACCTTTAACATGGCCAAACAATTCACTTTCAAAAAGTGACTCTACCAAAGAACCACAATCCATTGTATAAAACATTTTTTTACGGCGATGACTATTGGCATGAATCGCTTTGGCAATCAGTTCTTTACCCGTCCCACTTTCACCAAGAATAAGAATGGTGCTGTCTGATGGAGCAACTTTTTGTACAAGTGTAAAAATTTCCTGCATTCGGGGGCTGTTGCCGATTATTTGAAACGGAGTTCCATTTAAATCCAGACTGAGTGCTTTAGATTGTTTTTTGTTTAATAATTTGTTTTTTTCTAAAATTTTGTCTATAACAGCTTTTAATTTGTCCGGATGAAAAGGTTTAGGAATATAATCATAAGCGCCATGCTTTATAGCTTCAACGGCCATTTCAATTGTGGCGTAACCTGTTATAATCACAACATCAACATCGGGTGTTTTTTCTTTAAGTTTTAATAAAAATTCAATTCCATCCAGCCCCGGCATTTTATAATCAACAAATACTATTTTAAATACATTTTTATTACACAGTTTCAATCCGGTTTCGGCATTATCAGTACTTGTTACATCAAAATCTGCATATTTTAAATATTCGGCACAAGCATTTCGAAAGGAATCGTTATCATCTATAATTAATATTTTCACTTTTTCTATTATCAATTTCTGTCTCCACATGTTCTGCAATGGGTAGTTTTATACTAAAAGTTGTGCCTTTGTTTTTCGAGCTGTTTACAGATATTTCTCCGTCATGCTTTTGTATAATTCCATAAGCTATCGCTAATCCAAGGCCGGTACCCTTTCCATGAGATTTTGTAGTAAAAAATGGATCAAATATTTTCTCTTTGATTGAATCCGGTATACCCGGACCGTCATCTGTTATATTACAATTTACAAATTTAGAATTTTTTAAACACTTTATTTCTATGGTCAGGTTACCTTTACCGGCAAGCGCCTGAGCAGCATTTATAATTATGTTTAACAGGACCTGCTGGATTTGACCGACATCCACTTTTACTTTAGGAGAACAAGATACTAATTTTTTATGAATTTTAATATTCTGAAATAAAGATTGTTGTGAAACAAGGGCCAATGTATTTTCAATGATTGCATTCAAATCCACACGTGACATTTCCAAACGTGTTTGTTTTGAAAAGATTAACAAATCCTGAACAATTTTACGACAACGTTCCGTTTCATTAAGAATTTTATTCAAGTCCTGTGCTTCCAACGAATTCTGATTTGCCTTTTCAAGCAACAGGCTTGTGTAAATTAATATCCCGCCAAGAGGATTATTCAATTCATGGGCAACCCCGGCGGCCAATTGCCCTATGGAAGCTAATTTTTCAGATTGTACAAGATGATGCTGGGTTTTTCTTAATGCCTCAAGAGACTGTACAAGTTCTTTGTTTGACTTTTGTAAATCCTGTTGGGTTTGTTCCAGTTTTTCAATCATAAACGGTAAACACATTTCTGCCTCAGCCAAACCCTGGTAAACAGCAATCGCTTTTTCACGGCATGTAGCATATCCGCAGGAACCGCAATTTAATTCATCTTCCGGCGAAAATTTATTTGTAATAGCAAGTATCTTTTTTATTTCTTCCTTATCCGGCAATTCAGAATTTAAAGGTTCAAAGGTAAACTTTCTTAATAAAGAGACAGGACAATCGATTTTGTTTTTATCATTTGTTTTATTTTTATAATAGGAAACAATTTTATCCTTGCGGATAAAAACAGATAAATCATTTATCATTTTAGGGCCGTCAATACAGCCGTGGCAGAAAAGTAAATCCAAAAATTGAGATTCTATTCTCCCTTCATCCACTTTTTCTAAAATTTCGATAACACGGTCACGCCCTTCAGTTACAATGATATCGTCTTCTAAAAGATCGTTTTGTTTTTCTGCTGTTTTTAATAAACCACCGGACAACGGGAAAATTCGACCCAGGCTCACCGGAGGATTGCTAAACTCTGATTCATCCAACTCTGATAGAATGATATTATCCTCTTTAAACATTTTTTCAATTTCTTCAAATGTCAGGACCTGATCAATAACCCCACTGGTTTTTGGATCTTCCATTTCTTTCTTTTTGGCAACACATGGTCCGATAAAGACAACAGTGGCATCACTAAATGTTTGTTTTAAATACCGCCCCATAGCGATCATAGGTGAAACAATAGGCACTAAAAACATTAACAAATTTGGATAATGCTTTTCAATTAAATTGACAATGGCCGGGCATGACGAAGAAATTGAAACCGGCATGGAGTTTAACTGCAAAAATTTTTCATATTCACGCCCGACAAAATCCGCAGCAAAGGCAACTTCATAAACCTCATCAAAACCCAATTTTTTAATCCCGGAAACCACTTTTCCATAGGGCACATCAGCAAAAGCAGCCGGAAAAGAAGGCGCCAGTGCGGCTATTTTTTTTCCATGGGATTTTAATATTTCTCTGGTAGGCTCAATTCCGTCGCGTATCGTTTTTGCATTTTGAGGGCAAACCCTTATACAATGGCCGCATGCGATACATCGTTCGGGAATAACTTTAGCCTGGCCTCCCTCAACTTTTATCGCCTTAGCTGGACAGTGGCGTATACAGGAATAACATCGTTTACATTTGGTTTCAATGGTTTCTACAACTGGGGTCATAATCAATCTCATTTAGCGAGAACAAAATAATAGAGCAAGCCCAAAATTATCATCGAAACAATAATACTCAACATAATTTGTAAAATATGGTTTCGTTCTTTTGTTAAACGAATATTTTCTCTTTTTAAATGCTGGTGCTCAAGAACAAGTTTTAACATGTGCGATAATTTTTCCGGTGGAAAGGGTTTTGTTAAAAAATCAAACGCACCCTCTTTCATCGATTCAACGGCATTTTCAATTGTGCCATAGGCTGTAATCATAATAACCGGCAATTCACTATCAACTTCCTTTATTTTTTTTAACAATGTAACACCGTCCATACCGGGCATTTTTATATCCAGCACAATAACATCCGGTTTCAATTCTCTTATCAACCTTAACGCATCCATACCATTTTCTGCTGTTCTTACTAAAAATCCTTCATCTGTTAACCACGCCTCCAACGATTTTCGCATGATTTCTTCGTCGTCTACAACAAGTATCTGATTATCAGTAAGCAATTGAAACTCCGTTAATATATAATTTCGGATATCGGAAGTAAGATCTTGACATTTGTATATTCACCAACCTGAGAATCGATCACAATTTTACCGTTAAAAGACTCTATAATATTTTTCGATATAGTCAGTCCAAGCCCAACGTTTTGAGAATTGGGCCATTGGCTAAAAAACGGATCAAATATTTGAGTGATTATATTTTCGGCGATTCCAATACCATGGTCGCTTATCTGCAATACTACATAATTCTTTTCCTCTGTCCCTGTTGAAATAACAATCGGCTGAAAATCAGGCGTCGCATGCACGGCATTATATATAAGGTTATTACAGACCTGAACCAGTGACCATATCTTGGCCTGAGTAACCGGAAGCGGCGTGGATAATTTTGTTGTTATATTCGCCTGTATAACATCCGGTCTTCGTTTTGCCAACAATAATGAATTTGAAACAACATCATTTAATGAAATTTCCTGATCAGTGGCTTCGAATGTCTGTGTAACGGTACTTATTTTATTAAGAGTAGAAAGATAATTAACGATTTGGTGAGAACTTTTTTCAATATCCTTTTTAATTTGTGGATAATTTTCCATCGGTTTAATTGAGGTTGTAATATCTGCCATCATTTTTTGCAGAAAATCACCCAATTCAGAAGATGTTTGTGAGGCAAACTTGCCGACATTCATCAAAGTTTCGGACCCTTTTT
>CAXXFV010000026.1:0-167622 GCA_963674595.2 bacterium | reverse complement strand
GCCCCTTTTTTGGTCGGATTCCTGATAAAACCGTTTAACATTATGTAAATAAGCGTGATTGGCATACACAGAATAATCAAATGCTGTGGTACTGTCCGAACCGTTGCAGTTTAACAGCAAAACAGTTGCAATAGCGCTGCCCTGTGTTTTGTTTAAAACATCATTCGATGAATTTTGAGAACTTTTGGGCACTGGCTGCCCGGGATTAAAGTGAAGGTCCAAATTTATGGTGGGCAGTTGTTCCGGGCTGGATGAAAAATCCGCACAACCCAAAAACAACACAAACAATATATATAAATACTTTTTCATGTAAACATTCCTCTCAAAAGATTATAATGCAATCTTTAGTCCTGTATTGAATTGCAGGCCCTTTAAAGTAACATCCTTTCCGATATTGAGCGTACCGACGTAAAAACGTATGTCCGTATCCAGATCAACATGATCTGTGAGAGAATGACGAAATCCGCTGCCTATGCCGGCAACTTGCGCACCGCCGATTTTATAGGCATTATCAGAATAGAGTTTAACTTCAAAAATCCCTTTCAAATAGGTCTCCCGGCCAATCTGGTAATTTCCCAGGGCCAAAAATTCCAGTTCATTGCCGTTGCTGTTTTGAGCTTCCGGCGCCAGGTTCCCGGTGCCGATTTTGTTTTTCGACTGGATCCTGTCCTGCAAACTGAGGACGATATTGAAAAATTCACCTTCAATATAACCCAGCGCCCTGATGGAAAATCGGTTGCCTGCTTTAAAAACCTCAAGAGTATCTGTTTTATCACTTCCGTATAGTGTATAACCAAAATCAAACATAAACTTGTTACGACGGCCAATGTCCTTGTCCGCACCGATGGAAATGGTAATTTCATCGCCGGGGTCATAAGAAAAGTCCAAATCTTTAAACGGTTCATAAGCGCCCCGTCTTAAATACCCGGCGCCCAGTCCCAATACCCAACCGGCAAAGGGCTGCGCCATCACAAGGCCGGTGCTCAGGTCCAGTCCCTGACCCAAAATCGGCACCTGAAAATTGAGCACATGCAGGGCAAGGATATTGGCGACTGAAAATTCTTCAGCGTTAAGGGCGTTTTTGCCGCTGGGCAGGTTGGCGCCGAAGGAAAATAAAAACTTTTCTTCGCCAAACATGTATGAGCCGCTGAACCGGGTATCTGCCAAACCGTTAAAAGCAGCCGAAGCACCGGTTTTGCTGTTACTGAATGCGGAAGCGCCGCTGATTTCAAATTTTAATTTTTCATTATATAAATAGGAAAAGGTCAAAGGAACAGCCAGTTGCTGGACTTTATCATCATCTGCCTGCCAGTATTGATAGCCGATAATGGTTCTGTTTTGAAATCTTTCATTTATGCTTGTTAATACAGACTGCCCCAGACACGTTTGTACCGAAACCAACAATATATAAAATATTATTTTATTTATGTTAAAGATGCATACTCTTTTCATGATGGGCCTCATGTGTTGCTTGACAAATAGATCATTTTAAAGGCAATGGGACACGAATATTTATTTGAAGGTCAGGAGACGCGCCAAAAGTCGGTGCGGCCTCTTCGGTGGTGGGTTTTCTGGAATCCACACTGGGGATAAATCCTGCACTGACCGTTTGTGCGGTACGGTCCAGCCGGCTCCCCAAGGGAGATTCGGAGCTGGACGCCAGTTTTTTTGCCGCCTTTTTCTTTGTAACCTTGCTCTGTGCTTTTTTCGTTTTGGTCGCTTTTTGTGTCACTTCTGCCAGTGTCGGTTCCGGAGGTACGGCAGTAAAACTGGAAAAAGCTTGCGAACGGTCAACACCGGTTTGTGCGGCGTTAAACGCAGGGTCAATATTAACGGCATTTTGATATTCAAATTGTGCATCGGTCCACAGGCCCTTGTCCTCATAATCCAGTCCGCGACAATAGGACATAAATGCAAGCAGATTTGATGTCGGTATTTTTTCAATAGCCTGACGTTCTTCAAAGGTCAGTGGAATTTTCATCATATCAATAATTTCAAAGACAATATCTTTTTCAAGGTGGAAAAAATCTTTCATGGACCCGGTTACTTTTTCCGCCGTTTGATTGTCATCCAGTTTTATATTTGTCAAACCGGCATCAATGCGCAGCATATTATCGCCCAGCCCGAGTATCGTTCCGTGCACCACCTGGGAAGCACCAAGTAGTTTCCCCATTCTGGCGGCTGTAGACTCATCGACCATACCGGTCATGCCCAAACCAATCTCATCCATAAGCTCCTGCAGCCTGGCCCGTTCAACAAGGGTCAGGGATTCTACCTGAGAAAGGTCCGTAATAATCATATCAACAAGACCTTTTTGGATGAGTGCCAGTTGTTCTTCGCCGGTTGTGTTGGTAAAATACAGGACCGCCAGGGCATCGTCCGGCAGCAACTGGGTATCCAGCGCCTGTTCCATATCAACCATTTGTTTGACACTGGCTTTCATTTGTTCGCGTAAAAGCACGAGTAAACGGCTTTCAATTTCTTTACGAAGTGAATTTAGCGGGCTGACATCGGCGTAACTGCTGTACATTTTGATAGCATTATCAATCTGTCCCTGCTCTTCGTAAATCATACCGCGATAGTAAAAAATCACCGGATCGTCCGTCAGGCGCGTTTGCGCCAGCCGCAAAAACTTTTGCGCGAGATTTTTATTGCCTTTATGATACACGGCAATTCCCATATCACGTATGGCCTCAACATTGTAAAAATCGTCGGCAATTGCTAATTTGAGATTTTTAATGGCGGTATCATATTCCTGCTCTTCTAAAGCAGAATGACCTTGTGAATAGTAGGAAGTTGCGCACCCCGTGAACAGCATCATCAGCATCAAGCCGAGGATGCATAGCAACAAGTAAATATTTTTTTTCAACATATCTGCCTCACAGATGCAAAAACAAAGGATGCTTGACGAATTAAAAAAGGGCAAATATTAATATTTGGCAAGAGCTTTTAATCTTGCCTGTGCACTCGTATAGTTTTTGTTCTTTTTTAATGCTTTTTCATACATCTTTTTAGCGTTTTTAAAATCTCCGTTATCTTCATATTCCAGACCTTTTGCATATAACAGAGACGCGTCAAAAGATGTGTTTTCTACCTGGGCCAGTTTTTTGGCCTCGGCTTTGGATATTCTAATATCCAAATTTTTTATGACTTTTGCAACCAACTTATTAACTACTTTATACAAATCCTTGGGATTGCCTGTTTCCTGTTCAGCTTTAAGGGTCAGGCCTGTTTCTACTTCAACAATACGAATATCAATCCGCATTTTTCCGTCAAAGCCGCGCATAAACGAACCGAACACCAGGTTTTGCGCACCCAGCATATTCCCAACCTGCTGGGCCGATTCCGGCTTAATTAATCCGGATTGCCCCAGCTTCATTTCCTCAATAAGCTGCTCAATACGGCTTCGTTCGACAACGCGGAACTGTTCTATTTTGGAAAACTCGGTAATAAACATATCAGCCAGGCCCTTGGACAGGGGCTGCATTTCCGCTGCTTTGTCCAGACTGTTGTTTTCAAAATATAAAACAGCCAGTGTTTTTGGCGCAGCCGTAGCGATTGAAACGGCAAATCCGAACATCAGGAAAAAGTATAATATTGTTTTTTTCATAGTTGCGTCAGTCTTTCTCATATCGGGAAATATAAGGATTTATTTTATACTTGTCCATAAAAATATAAAAAGGATTTTTAACTATATCAAATAAATTTATTTGGTTACAAGCTTTTTAAGGGCATTAAGCTGCTCTTCGGTGCCGATTGACAGCAGCATATCATTTTCCTGCAAAATAGTGCTGCCGTGCGGGTTAAGAAGCATTTTGTGCCCTACTTTTTCAATACCCAAAACCATGGCGCCGTTGGTATCCCTTTTAATAAAAGACTCGTCCAGACGTTTTCCAACCAGGTTGCTGTCTTTGTTCAATGTCAGTTTTTCAATGAGCAAGCCGTAGCTGTGCGATGGCGTTAATGCCTCGATAAAGTCCACCATATCCGGTTTAATAGACAGCGCAGCCATACGGCGGGCGCCGATTTCATAAGGAGATACAACCCTGTCTGCACCGGCACGAAGCATTTTCTTTTGTGATGTTTCGCCGACACCTCGGGCAATGATTCGCAGTTTTTCGTTTAAAGCACGGGCCGTAAGGACCAGATAAACATTGGCGGAATCATCGGAAATTGCGCTGACAAGCCCTTCGGCATTTTGGATGCCGCTTTTAATCAAAATATCGTCATCCGTTGCTTCGCCGACTGCCGCCAGGTAGCCATAGGCAAGCGCATCTTCAATGTTTTCCATGGCTTTATCAATAACAATAAAATCTTTGCCTGCCTCAGCCAACCGGTGACAAACTTCTTTACCGATTTTACCATATCCGCAAACAATGATATGGTTGCGTAAATTTGTAATTGCCTTGGCCATTTTTCTTCCCTTTACCAAATCCAACATTTGCCCTTCAATAAGAAAGGCGGCAATGGTACCGATGGCGTATCCACCAATACCTATACCTAAAAAAATTAAAGCTGAAGTAAATAATTTACCACGGGTCCCCATATCGCCGACTTCACGAAATCCGACCGTTGCAATGGTTATAACGGTCATATAAAAAGAATTTAAAACGTCCCATTTTTCAATAACCATATACCCCAAGGTGCCTACTATTAATAACAGAAAAATCAATCCGGCGGCTGTGAACAGCCGCTTGAATGTTCCCTGTTTTAACAGATAAGGTTCTTTGAGCATTGAATAGGACTTTTCACGAACAAGCGACATTTTGACTTATCCAATTTAACAGGATAAAAATAACATCAAGAGTGAGTATGTCTATTCATACTCACTCCAGCTTTTAATTTGCAGATCTTTAATATTTTTTCGTGATATTGCTTCTACAAACCGGCGCGCAAGCTGTAAATTGGTAAACAGCGGAATAGCATAATCAACCGCTTTACGCCGGATAATATAATCGTTTGTCAGCTCTTCTTCCTGATAATTTTTGGGAATATTTATAACCAGGTCGATTTTTCTGTCCGAAATATAATCCACAACATTCGGAGTTTGACCGGAAAGCGGCCAGTGCAGTTTTTTAACAGGTATGCCGTTTTGTTCCATAAAACGGGCTGTTCCGCCGGTTGCATAAAACTTGATTCCCATGTTTTGCATAATCCGCGTGCTGGCCAAAAAGGCGGCCTTGGTCTCAATGGGACCTGTGGAGAGCAACACATTTTTAATGGGTAAACGATAGCCAACCGAAAGCAGAGACTTTAAAAAGGCCTCATCAAAATCATCGCCCAAACAGGCCACTTCACCGGTTGAAGCCATTTCCACACCAAGTGTGGGATCAGCGCCGATAAGCCGTGTAAAGGAAAACTGCGGGGCTTTGATACCGACATATTCCAGATCAAATGCGGATTTGTCGATTTTGGGGACATGGTGGCCCATAAAAACCCGGGTGGCAATGTCGATAAAATTAACCCGGAATATCTTTGAAACAAAGGGAAAACTTCTTGAAGCCCGCAGGTTACATTCGATAACCTTGACGTCATTGTCCTTGGCAACGAACTGGATGTTAAACGGTCCGTCAATTTTAAGCGCCTGGGCAATTTTACGGGCAATTTTTTTAACGCGGCGGGTTGTTTCCAAAAATGTGCGCTGCGGCGGCAACACCATGGTTGCATCACCGGAATGCACACCCGCGTTTTCCACATGTTCGGAAATGGCAAACACCAGCAGATCACCCTTTTGAGCAACTGCGTCAAACTCTATTTCTTTGGCGTTTTCAATAAACTTGCTGATAACTACCGGATGATCGGAAGAAATATTTGATGCTTTATTGAGAAATTTTTCCAGTTCCAAATCATTTGAGGCAACGCTCATGGCCGCACCGCTTAAAACATAGGACGGGCGTACAAGGACCGGATAGCCGACATTATCTGCAAATTCTTTGGCAGTGTCCAAGGATGTCAATTCTCTCCATTCCGGCTGATCAATTTTCAGATCATCCAGCAATTTTGAAAATTTGTGTCTGTCTTCGGCATTGTCAATGCTAAGGGGCGACGTTCCCAAAATTTTAATACCGGCATTGTGAAGTTTTAAAGCCAGGTTGTTTGGAATTTGTCCGCCCATGGAAATAATAACACCAAGGGGTTTTTCTTTTTCACAAATGTCCAACACTGTTTCGTATGTTATTTCATCAAAATATAATTTATCACATTCGTCATAATCCGTACTGACGGTTTCCGGATTATAATTGACCATAATGGTCTGATAATTCAGTTTTTTCAAAGCCCGCACCGAATTGACGCAGCACCAGTCAAACTCTACGGAACTACCGATGCGGTAAGCCCCGCTTCCCAATACCATAACCGAGTTACGGTCCAGGAAGGTAACGTCGTCTTCCGATCCGTTATAGGTCAGATAAAGATAATTTGTCTGTGCCGGGTATTCGGCTGCCAGGGTATCAATCTGTTTTACGCAGGGTGAAATGCCGTAATTTTTTCTCAACTGACGAATTTCTTCAGACGGTTTTTGCAGGGCGTAAGCAACCTGATCATCAGAGAATCCGTGCATTTTGGCTTCCAGTAACAGGTCGTGGGGACAACGCTGCTCACCGACTTTATTAAGCTGCTGCTCAATATTGACGATATTTTGAATTTTGTATAAAAACCATTTATCAATATGGGAAGCATCGTGAATCTGGTCAATGGTCATTCCGTTTTTAATAGCGTCAGGAATGGCAAACACCCGAAGATCGGTTGGTTCGGCCAGTTCTGTTTCAATGTCATCAACCTTGAATCCGTTATTGCAGACAAGTCCGTTTGCGCCGATTTCCAGCATTCTAAGGCCTTTTTGCAGCGCCTCTTCAAACTTTCGCCCGATGGCCATAATTTCGCCGACAGACTTCATGCCGGAACCGAGTTTTTTGGAAACCTGTTTAAACTTTTTAAGGTCCCAGCGCGGGAGTTTAACAACAATATAATCCAGGGCCGGTTCAAAACTGGACTTTGTTATTTTTGTAATGGAATTGGGCAAATCCGTTAAACTGTAGCCAAGGGCCAGTTTTGCCGCAACAGCCGCCAGCGGATAACCGGTGGCTTTGGATGCCAGCGCAGAACTTCGTGATAACCGTGCATTTATTTCAATGACCCGGTAATCTTCGGATTTGGAATCAAGGGCGTATTGAATGTTACACTCGCCGATAATTCCCAAATGCCGAACCGTGCGGATGGCAATTTCACGCAGTTTGTGATATTCTCTGTTTGTCAGGGTCTGGCTGGGAGCAACAACAATACTTTCGCCGGTATGGATCCCCATGGGATCGAAATTTTCCATATTACATACGGACAAACAGTTGTTAAACTGGTCGCGAACAATTTCATATTCGATCTCTTTCCAGCCGAGTAAATACTCTTCAACCAGAATTTGGTTTGTATAGGAAAACGCTTTTTTGGCAAGATCACGGACGTCTTCTTCGGTTCGGCAAATTCCGGAACCAAGTCCGCCCAATGCATAGGCAATCCGGATCATAACCGGGTAACCTATATCCTGAGCAACCTTGACCGCTTCTTCAACCGATTCGACCGCTTTACTCAGCGGAACTTTAACGTCAATTTCTTTAAGCTTGTTTGTAAAAAGGTCTCTGTCTTCCGTGTTTATAATCGTTTCAACAGACGTTCCGAAAACATTAACACCATAACGTTTTAAAACACCGCTTTTTTCCAGTTCAATACCGCAGTTAAGTGCGGTTTGTCCGCCAAAACCGAGCATAATGCCGTCCGGTTTTTCTTTTTTTATAACCTGCTCTACAAAATAGGGCGTTACCGGTAAAAAGTAAACTTCATCTGCCAGATAATCCGATGTTTGTATGGTGGCAATATTTGGATTTACCAGTATGGTGCGAACGCCTTCTTCTTTTAATGCTTTAATGGCCTGACTTCCTGAATAATCAAATTCACCAGCCTCACCAATTTTTAAAGCAGAACTACCGAGAATTATTATTTTTTTTGGTAAATTTATCATGCTAAAATCCTTTGAAAATCATCAAAAAGTATGGCTGTATCTACCGGTCCCGGGGATGCCTCAGGATGAAACTGAACACTCATAAAGGGTTTGGATACGTGGCGGATGCCTTCATTTGTTCCGTCATTGGCATTTACAAACCAGGGTTCCCAACCATCTTGTAATGTGCGTCCGTCAACCGCAAAACCGTGATTTTGAGAAGTGATATAACATCTTTTTGTTCCCACTTCCACGCATGGTTGATTTTGACTTCTGTGACCAAATTTTAATTTATAAGTATCCGCTCCGGCAGCCAGGGACAAAATCTGGTTTCCCATGCAGATGCCGAATACCGGTTTATCATCTTGAAATAGTTTTCGTATTATGTTGATTGTTTCCGTACACATTTTTGGGTCGCCGGGACCGTTGGAGATCATAACACCGTCATAGTCTTCGTTGGTAAAGTCATAATTCCAGGGTACGCGTTTGACCGTTATATTTCTTTGAATCAGACTTCTTATAATATTGTCCTTGGCGCCGCAGTCAACAAGGATGACCTTTTTGTCGCCGTTGCCATATTCAACCGGTGTAGCGACACTAACCTTGGCGACCAGGTTTGATTTATTGGGATCAGTAAATGGAATTTCCTGATTAAAAAACAGCATTCGTCCCAGCATGCTTCCTTCGTCACGAAGAATTTTTGTCAGCATTCGGGTATCGATACCATAAAGGGCCGGCACATGGTGTTCGATTAGCCATTGGGACAAACTCTTTTTTGCGTTCCAGTGGCTGTAATCATAAGAATATTCCGATACAATCAAGCCCTGAATCTGGATACGATTTGACTCATACCACATTTCAAGACCATCGATAATTTTTGATTCAGGTACACCATAGTTGCCGATAAATGGGTAGGTCAGGACGAGAATTTGACCATGATATGATGGATCTGTCAGGCTTTCCGGGTACCCGACCATGCTGGTATTAAAAACAACTTCACCGGCAATGGTTCTTTGAGCACCAAATGAATATCCCTGAAAAACAGAACCATCTTCAAGTTCTAAACGGGCTTTAATTTTTCGTTGTTCCATTCTTTGTTATACCTTTATTTCTAAAAAAATATACGTATCCTGATTATTGTGAAAATCCCCAATACTTGAGCAAGGCGTTGCATTGGGGATAGTTTATCATTTTTAACATTGTTATCAAATTAATCCAGACAATTTAGCGATTTTTATCATTACTTTCAAGCGGTTATTTTATTTTTTAAAATTACTTTTGAAATACGTTGTTTTCTGTTATTCACCTCTCTACTCGCCATTGCGTTTAAAGATATATATTTCACTAAACAAACAATCTCAAACGCAGAGGTTTTAAAAACCTTTGTGACCTTTGCCGCTACTTGTAAACAAGTTCATAATGACTGCAAAAACCTTATATACCTCCACAGCACAAGCGAAACGTCCATTGTGCTCTTTGTGTTAAAAAACAATTGATCCGGCCTTAAAGGGCAAAGCCCTTCTTTTAATCCGTACAAGGGCAGGAACCCTTGTACGATCATACTTTCTATATCTCTGCGGTCCTCTGCGGTCTCTGCGACCTTTGCGTTAAAAAAAAATCATCTCACCTAATAATTTAACCTCAAACGCAGAGGCACCGAGTGCGCAAAACTTTTAAAAACCTTTGTGCTCTTTGTGTTCAAAAAACACTCCAGTTACTTTAGTTCCATGTAAATTTCCGCCAAAGACGTTGCAATGACATTAATATCATACTTTTCCAAAGCGATTTCACGGTTATTTTTCGATATTTCTTTACAAAGTTCGGGATTTTCAATCAACTCCTGAATCGCCTGTGCCAGCCGTTCCGGGTTATGTGCCGGTATCAGTAATCCGTTTACGTTGTCCTTTAACAAATCCGGAATACCACCGACATCCGTAGCAATTACCGGCAGCCCGGCAGAATAGGCCTCTATAATTGATATCGGCAAACCTTCTGCATGAGACGGCAAAACATAAAAATGACTGGTGCCGAATAATTCGTTTTTAGCGTAACCCGTTTGCGGGCCAAGTAATTTCACATAATTTTCCAAATTTCTATTTTTTATTTCCTGATCCGTTTGTTCCAAAGGACCGGCGCCTGCTAAAAGCAATTGAAAAGTCCTTACCCGGTCCTTTAAAAGCTCAGCCGCGTCCAAAAGATCATATACACCTTTGCTTTCAATAATTTGCCCCATAAACAATCCCGTTGGTATGGGAAATTTAAGCAACTCAGGTATATCATTTGCATGGACTCCATTCGGCAAAACATGTAATTTATCATTCGGTATGATTGTTTGAAAAAACAACTTCCACTGTTCAGAAAGAACAATAACACCCTGACAAACCGACATGGAATGTTTTATCAGCCGTTTAAACAATGGACGGCTTTTTTCATAAAAAGAATAAAACATGCCACCGTGAATGTGTAAAATGACCTTTTTTCGTAAAAAACGGGCCACATATATATACACAAGCTTTTCCCAATAGGACGTATAGGAGCTTGTATGGATATGAACAATATCAATACGGCAAAAACACAACCGAAAAAGATACAGCACATAAAACCACAGCGAAAACAGATAACTTTTAGCCGAAACTGAAATTGGTCTTTTATATGCGGCAGCATATCCGGTTGCGATTCGGGTGTTTTTATTTTTAGATTTGAATTTGGAAATATTGTGATGAACAAGATCAAACTTGTCTCTAAGGCCGGACTCTAACAAAGCAGAAACACTGGCCTCCATGCCTCCCAATTGCGGGAGCGCCGGACCAATCATTAATATTTTTAATTTTTTGTTTTTGTCGTTCACAGGCATCAGGGGTATAAAAATCCTAACATTTAATAAATTCCGACAACACAAACCGGCTGAATAATATAATATAAAAAATCTAATCGCCAGGTAAAACCAAATTTTTATAATAAATTAACTTGTTATAATATTTTAAAAATAGTATATTACTTGGTAAAATTAACAAACAATTCAACGTTCTTCTTTATACATGGAGGCGCCTGTCCGGTTTGGCTAAGACCTAAATGTCAGACTGGAGCTGTAGAAAAACCTGTAACATATTTTCAAATAACTCACTTTTTAATCCAAAGGTGAGGTGTGTCTATTTGTACAGGACGATCTACAGAGAGGGTGCATTCATCCTATCTCAAAAATCCTTTATAACATTATATTTTTATTGTATTAATTCTTAATCAACATGTCCATCATTGTTGACACAGCTTGCCTTCTATTGTATGATATGGAGAATCCCATGCTTATTCAACATGATGAACAAAAAACGTTATATAATTTTTTTGAAACATTTAAACTTAAAGCCGATCCGCAGCAGGCAATTAATGATAAATCCGCAAAAATCGGACAAATTCTTGCCTACCTGGAAACAATACACGCACAGATCCGCTCTTATTCCAAAAAGCGAAAACTGGTGCTTATTGAAAGCGGGGCCGGTAACTGTTATCTTAGTTTTTTAATTTATTATTATTACAAAAACATTGATAACAGACCCATCAAAATCCACTGTCTGGATATTAACAAAAACCTGATGCAGAAAAACAGTAACATTGCCGAATCACTGGGTTTTCATGACATGCATTTTCATGCCTGTGACATTGCCGACTATGTCCACAACGGACCGGTTGATGTTGTTTACAGCCTTCATGCCTGTGATACAGCCACAGACAAAACCCTGCTGTTGGGCCTTAAAAACAAGGCAAAACATATTTTTTCCGTCTCCTGCTGTCAACATACAATCCGAAAGCAGCTAAGACGCCACCCCTACACCGGCATAACACGACACAGGGTGTTTAAAGAAAAGCTGATCTATATAATCGGCGACACGCTCCGCGCTCTGCTTTTGGAAATGCAGGGTTACAAGGTTGACATTCTGGAATTTGTGTCCTCTCGATATACGGAAAAAAATATCCTGGTAAGAGCGCAAAAATGGCAGATACACAACCGGCAGCAGCTTGAACAAGAGTACAAACAGCTTCAACAAACGTTTCACGTAACACCGGTACTGGAAAAATACCTGGCACAGGATGAAAACCACTCCATCCCAAACCAGATTTTGATGTGAAAAAGCTTTCTACCGCGTACTGCCAAGACCATGCAAAGCGGGACAAAAACAATTTTTAGGGCCCTGCTTTAAATGGTTCAATAAATTTTAAAATAAACTATTACCATAACACGTAAATTATATTATAGCTTATGATAAAAATGTGCACGGCTGTATTTTTATAAAAATGTGACAAAACCGGAATTTTTATAAAAAAAATACAGTTTTCATGGCAACTATATCTTATATTAAAACGTATAACCTTTACAAATATTAAATAAAATCGTTCATATTTAATAATGGTAAAGCAAGTTATGGCCCCAAATCCAAAAAAAAGAATTTTATTACTGATTTTAATAATGTCGTTAATCGTTATAGCTGTTGAAGCTTTCACAATCCGAACGCTTTACATAACGGCAATTGAAGAAGAAAGGGCCCGGTTAAGTGAAGTGGCCATAAGCCAGGCGCGGCTGATTGAGGCGGTTGCACGATTTGATAAAATGTACAGCAACGATTACCCGCTGGGGTCGAGACAGGCAACACTTGACCAGATTAAAGAAGCCCATTCAAAATATAAAGGATTCGGCGAAACCGGAGAATTTACACTTTCATCAAAAAAAGGTGACCATATCGTTTTTCTGCTCAGTCACCGTCATTATGATCTTAACGAACCAAAACCTGTTCCCTGGGACTCTGATTTGGCAGAACCCATGCGGCTGGCGCTTTCCGGTAAATCCGGAACCATTATCGGCATGGATTATCGGGGTGAAAAAGTGCTGGCAGCATATGAACCGGTTAAGGTATTAAACCTGGGCATTGTTGCAAAAATTGATCTCTCGGAAATAAGAACGCCGTTTATTAAAGCAATGATTGCAAGTTCTGTTATTGCGATTATAGCCATAATACTGGGTGTAGGCTTGTTTTTCAAAATAACCAATCCGATTGTCAAAAATTTGCAGGAAACCGTATCCAAACTCGAACACACGTTGGCGGAAGTAAAAACCCTGAGGGGAATATTGCCGATTTGTTCTTTTTGTAAAAAAATCCGTGACGACGACGGTTACTGGGAACAGCTTGATGTATATGTCAAACAACATTCCGATGCGCATTTTAGTCACGGCATTTGTCCGGATTGTATGCAGGAACATTTTCCAGAAGAATATGCAGAAATTTTACAAAATAAACAAAAAAACAACCCAAAGTAATATAAAACCAGAATTTAAAAAAATCCCCCCTGTAAAAAAATACCCCCGTTAAAAATTTACATTCCTTCCAGCATTTTATTTGCTTTCTGACGGATAAAAGCCTGATTTAAACTATTTAAAGCATTAAAGTTGGCGGCCTTTTTAAAATACTCTTTGGCGTTTTCAACATTGTCACTGTGTTTAAAAGCCAGCCCCATTCGATACAAATTGTACGGGTTCAGTAAATTTGACTTTTCCAGTTCCTGCAAAGCCATATCATAATCCTTCTTATCAAGGGCAATTATACCATATAATTGATGAGCAACCCGAATTAAATTTTTATTATTTCGCTCTGTTACCGCTTTTAAATACTCGTCTGCTTTGGCTTCTGCGGCTGCAAATTCTTTTCTCTTTGCCAGAATATTTGCCTGGTCAAACAAATTACCGATTTTTTTATTCTCTTTAACCTGTTCGGAAAGTTTCGAATTCATAACAAGGTTATAAGAGTCGTTGTAAAGCTCTTCAGCCTTGTCGACAGCGCCCCATTCCATCAAAACATCCGCTTCATTATCCAGATCAACAGATATGGAAAAAACATCGTTATTTTTTTTATCCAGGTCCAATTGTTTTTTCAATGTGGCAATGGCCATCTCCATATCTCCGGCATCAACATAGGAAACCGCCATGGCAAACAAGGCAGCACCGCGTTCGCCGTCATTGCGGGCCATGTTATAGAGAACGTCAAGTTCTTCCAGGGCCTGATCATGTTTTTCCATATAATTAAGATTGGTTGCAATTCCGATGTGGGAAGCGACAAATTGTGAGTCAACATCTAGTGCTTTTCGGTATTGCTCAATAGAAGAATCATATTCACCCATTTTTAACAGCAATTCGGCATAAGAGTCGTAGGGATTCGGATCATCCGGGATAAGTTCAATGTATTTCTTGAACGTCTGTTTGGCCTGATCATATTGTCCTAAAAAACGATAAGCATAGCCAAGCTGATTATAGGGCGAACTGAACTCCGGATTTATGGCAATAGCTTTTTGATATTCTGCAATCGCCTCCTCCCACTCTTGGGTTCCAAAATATAATCCACCGAGCAGGTTATGTGCCCGTTCATCGCGGGGGTAAAGCTGCACCAGTTTTTTGCCTTTTTCTTTTGCCAAAACAGGGAACCCGTCAACACCGGCTTTAAACGTTTCAATCATCAATCGTTCACCTTCCGACACCTTGTCAGCCAAGGCTACAGCTTTGTTTAAATGATTGAAAAACTCTTTTGCACTGATAGCTGCCTGTAAAATTCCGAGGTGAGCAAGAGCAAAGTCTGGATCTTTATCCATAGCAGCCAGGAAATAAGGCCGCGCATCCTGATTGCGAAGTTTTTCAGCCAGGTCCCTTCCCTGTAAATAGGCTTGCTTTGCTTCCTTTGAAGAGGTTGTAATGGGAATTTTTTGGTCCTTTTTGGCGCATACCAACAGGCCGGCCAGCAATATAACAAGGACCGGAAGTAAAAAGTAATTTTGTCTGTTAATTCGCATCGTTGTCTCCTTTCTAAAAATTGACATTTGATTAAAAAAAACATGACATAAACTTAATATGTGGTAATCACTGAAGGACGAGTCTGTTTGTGGGGTTTTACGAAAATAGTCTTGAGAGAAATTCGGAACCGTATTCCAGAAACCCACTTCCGAATGAAGGTAATATAAGATATAAAAAATTTCGGCCTGGTGCAAGATGTTTTATACTTGCACCAGGCCACCAGGTTATAAAAAAAAAGCCGGAAAAAATTCCGGCTTAAAATCTAGAGATTTTCAAAATGTTCAGTATATTTATACTCTTCTTTTAACGACTCCACAGCGTTGGTATAGGCATCAGATTTTTTCAAAGCAGATACACTGTTTTTCAATTCGTCCTTAACTTCGTCAAAAGGTCTTGTTTCTTTTTTACGATCAATAATTTTTATAATGTGAAAACCAAACTGAGTTTCAACCAAATCACTGATAGCGCCAATCGGCAAAGAAAAAGAAGCATCGTTAAAAGGTTTAACCATTCTTCCTCTTTCAAAATCTTCATAAAGACCGCCATTGTCTTTTGAGCCGGGATCTTCAGAATACTCTTTAGCCAATCCGGCAAAGTCTTTCCCATCTTTTGCTTCTGCTAAAACTTTTTCAGCTTTTTGACGAATTTCTTCTTTTTCAGTGTCTGATTTGCCCTGGGTCTTGAAAAGGATATGGCGAACCGATGCGGTTTTGTCTTTATCATAGGCTTCTTTTAATTCTTCATCAGAGATATTGTCGTCAACATTAAAAACAACATCTTGAAGATATTTTTGAATAATAGATGATTCTTTAACATCTTTTTTAACAAATTCGAGGTCCAAACCTTGTTTTGCCAAATATTCAACAAATTTATCCTCACCGCCAAAACGGGTATAAATTTCTACCAGACGTTTGGTCAAAGAATCTTGAGGAACGGTTATGTTGCTCTTATTTGCTGCAAGAAGCATCAATTCACGTTCTGCTTTTTGGGTGGAAAATTGTTTTAAAAAATCTGTCACATTGTTTACAGGAATGGTTTCGATATTTTGTTCAAATCGTCTAAATGTTTGATACAGAGGCTGCGCGACATCACTGATATACACAGAAAACTCTGAGGTCGAGACCAGTACATTATTTTCATTTGGATTGAGTACAGGAACTTTTTCAGCGACCTTTTCAAAAAATGCATATTCCGGTGTTCCTGGTTGATACTTTGGCTGTGGTTTTTTATCACTGCATGCCGCTATCAGCATGACTGCACTGATCAACGCGATCATTGCATTTTTCATAAGAGATCCTTTCTCTTTGTATTTCAGGTTTAATTCGCTCTGTTGAACGATAAACGATTTAAAACTGGGTAATATATGAATTTATTTTACAAACACCTAATATATTTTTTATGATATTAGTTATATATGCCTTTATGAATGCTGTAAATAGGCGTCCTGAATGGCTTTTAAAAACTCATCCGGGTCTGCCTGCCACCACCGGTTTGAAAATATTTCTACTTCGTTAAATCCGTTAAAACCGGTCTCTTCCACCCAGCCGCGAATTTCCGGAATGTTGATGCAGCCTTCGCCCATTAAACCACGGTCGTTCAGCATGTCCACTGTGGGGGTGCGCCAGTCGCAAATATGAAACGCAAAAAGATTGCCGGACTCGCCGCAGCGTTTGATTTCCTGCTGCAACTCGGAATCCCACCAGACATGATAAACATCAACGGCCACACCAATATGAGTGTCATCAATGGCATCACACATGTCATTTGCCTGTTTCATGGTATTAACAGCCGAACGGTCGCCGGCATACATGGGGTGCAGCGGCTCAATGGCCAGTTTTACACCGGCTTCTTTTGCATAGGGCAAAACCGCCTGAATGCCGTCTTTAATCTGCTGTCGTGCTTCGGTCAAAGACATTCCCGGAACAGCGCCGCACACGAGCACAATCATGGGCGCGCCGACAGCAGCCGCTTCGTCAACACATTTTTTATTTTCATCAATTGCCGCCTGTCGCCCGGCTTTATCCGGGGCAGGAAAAAATCCGCCACGGACCAGGGAAACAGCGGTCAGGTCATTATCAGCCATCATGTTTTTAATTTTTTGGGGGTTTCTTCCCTCCAGCCATTGCCGCCAAATTGAAACGCCTTTAATACCGGCTGCGGAATATTTGTTTATAATTGTTTCAATGTCCCATTGTTTGGTTGTAATGGTATGGATACAGAGTTTGTTAAAATCGGTAATTTTGGAAACGGACATTTATTTACTCCATTAATTTTAAGGTAGTTTAGACCCTCAATTTATAACAGATTTGCACAAAAATCAAGGAGAATAACCAGGGACTGTATACAACATTATGAACCCGGCAATTTAACATTTGTTCCTTGTAATTCTAAGTAGCGACGCAAAATCTTGCGTCGCTACGAACTGTCATTTACAATTTAAAAAATTCCATGCACCTGGTATTAACTATTTTTGCCTGTATCAATACAACAAGCTAAATCCCTATTTTTTGACGATCTTTGCAGCGTAACGCATAACATCCGTACCGTTGTGGTTGGTCAAAATATAAAATTCATCACCTTCCAAAATATTGGGCTGATTTTTATCATCGTTCGGCACAATAGCCTGATAGTGGTTACCGAACTCTTTACCTTCGTACATGATTCGTATGGGATCGCTCCAATGCAGCATGTCCTCACTGGTCAGCACTTCTATAACGTCGTCGATAACATGCTTTTTCTTACCCGGTGTCATGTGCGAACACGACATTATATACAGTCCGTATTTTTTAGAATAAACGACACGCGGATGCCAGGCGTTATATACAATAGGTGTTTCTTTCCCGAGGTTACCGGCTTCGCAAAATTCGCCGTTAAAATACTTGACAAAATCACCCATCACACCGTCCGTACGTTTACGGGTCCGGGCCACATAGGTATCGCAACTATTCCATACTGACGATTCAGACTCGACCCGGCAAAGGTTGTAAAAAAGATACATATACTCCCCATCGGGTTCAACATACAATGAAAAGTCCCCGGCACCAAGGCACGTCAGTCCTTGTTTTTGTCCCAAAACATTTTCCCCGTCCGGATTATACAATTCGCTGAAACAAACCTCTTCGGACGTAATCACCCATCTGTCGAAGGTCCAGTTTTTTCCTTCGTCATCCGAATGCATAAGACCAATATGACGAAAATCCGGTTCGCCGTCGCCTTTGCCTTTAACGATATACCCGGTTCCTTTTGCGTTCCAGCCTGTTTCATTATGAAAAAAGCAAAAAAACCGGTGTGTATTGGGACTAATATATAAACCAAAAGGCCAGATACTGCCGCGAGGTTTAATCCCTTCCGGATAACGTATACCTGAAAACGCATAATCGGCATGTCCTACGCAAAAATTTGTGGAAATGGGGTATAACTCTTTTAAATCATCAAGACGTGTACCGTAGAACATACCGATATGCCCCATATGCGAATGTCCGCTCATTGCCCAAAGTTTTCCGTCCACATCGCGATACATCGGTGTTGTGCCGTCCTGATATATATCATATTTGTTCATAAAGGCTGTTTCAGACTTTTCTCCAATCACGATGTCGTGTTCGTCGAAAAACGTGTTCATCTTGTTATCTCCCGTTATATTGTTCATATTTGCCGCAAAAAGCATGGGTTCGGACTCACCTTTTTGAAGAGAGAACTGTTTAAAAAAATCAGCGGTCTGGTTAACAGGAATGGGACCGATATTTCTTTTAAATCGTAACAGTGTTTGATAGAGCGGCTGAATAACATTATCAGCATGTGCAGAGGAGCCTGATGTGGATATCAGTAAATCAGGTTGATACATTGATTGTGGTTTTATACCACGGCATGCCGCAACCAGCATAACTGCACTGATCAACACGATCATTGCATTTTTCATAAATAATCCCTTCTCGCTGCGTTTCAGGTTGGATTCGTACTGTTAAACGATAAACGATTTAAAATTTTAATATATAAAAATATTTTTAATAGACAAGAATTCATACCCCAGGACGAATAAAAAAAATAGATCGTAAAATGCTAAGTCCCTTTGATGTGAGACATTGTTTACGTTTATGCGTTTGTAATACTTGAGCTTGAAATTATTTCTTGCATTCTTTATTAATTTTTTATATTATTTGTATAAGCTTGTATAACGTTGTTTAATCTTTAAGTGACTTGTAAAGAGGATTACTATGAATTCATTTATCTCAATAAGCGATGCCGCAGAAATTATTGGTGTTAACAAGGAAACACTTCGCCGTTGGGACAAAACAGGGAAATTTCCATCATCGAGGAATCCTATTAATAATTATCGGGTATATCCACTTGATAAAGTTAATAGTTTTGTAAAAGAATTACAACTCCAATATACACCTGAAAGAAAAAACGTAAAATTAGGGCAACCCATTTTTAGCACTGATTTTGGTAAACTATATAATGTTGATGTACTTAGATTTCTTAGATCTATTGATGATGATTCTGTAGATTTAATATTTGCAGATCCTCCTTACAATATAAAAAAAGCGGAATGGGATTCTTTCCAATCTCAAAAACAATATGTAGAATGGTGCATGCAATGGATTAGGGAAGCCCATAGAGTATTGAAACCTCATGGAACTTTATATATTTGTGGTTTTTCAGAAATATTAGCAGACATCAAATGGGCAGCAAACTATTTATTTAAGGGCTGTAAGTGGTTGGTCTGGTTTTACCGTAATAAAGCAAATCTTGGAAATGATTGGGGGCGTTCTCATGAAAGCCTTTTACATTTCAGAAAAAGTAAAAAGTTTATTTTTAATATCGATGATGTAAGAATCCCCTATAATGCACATACACTTAAATACCCCCAAAGACCACAGGCAGAAACTTCGCAATATAACAATGGAAATGGTAAAAAATATATATGGGAACCCCATCCTAACGGTGCAAAACCAAAAGACGTTTTTGAAATCCCAACAATAGCAAACGCTGCGTGGGAAAAGACGCCACATGAAACACAAAAACCTATCGAATTGGTTAGAAAATGTGTATTAGCTTCATCCTACGAAGGGAGTGTTGTTGTAGACCCATTCGGAGGATCAGGCACGACCTATGCAGTATCAGAGGCATACAATAGAAATTGGCTTGGAACAGAAATTAATCTTGATTATTGCGAGATTATCAAAGAGCGGTTATCTGACAGAGACAATATTTCCAGAATTGCATCAGCAAAAGATGAATATGAAGCTGTTGCACGCAGAAAAAAGTTACGTACGCAATAAGTTCCAAATATCTGATAAAATGAATTTAGAGAATGGGAATATATGCCTATTAAATGGTGATTCTAAAGCTCTTTTGGGAATATCTAAATAATAATACCCTTCTAATTCTGCTAGAAATTTTGTATAGACCATGAATAAATTTGATACAAAAGTATAGCTTATTTTAATTTCGCCTTTATCCTCTTTACGTTGAATGTCATTCTGTGAGATACCAACCATCCTTACCGGATGTTCTAAGAATCTCTCCATCAGGATCTTATCAATAAAAATTTTGGGCATTCTATCTTTTGTTGTTGTTTTTAGAGAAATCACTATTTCATGCGGATCAATATTCTTTGGGTCAGAACGGACAGAATCATAGGGAGAAATAATAACATCAGTTTCACATTTATAAAATTTTTCACCTTCCTCTGTTTCATACGGTATACTTAGAACAACCTTTTTAATGGGAATATTCATTTCTGATAACAGTGTGCGAATTAACTCCTCAAATCTGTTTCCGACATGTTTCCTGGCAGAATTAGGTTCAACTAAAAAATCAAGACCAATTCCGATAGATTGTTGTGTTGTATAAATAACCTTATCTAGTACTGTAAAATCTGATTTGGTAAAATCATGTTTATCATTTTTAATTTTATTCAGAATTTTGATGAATTCATTATATAAATCGTTAAACTGATCGGATTTATTAATAAACAGATTTTTTTTATAGGGCCTTATAGCCTTTCGCGTTCCCGCAGTTGTCGAAGAACAGACAAAATAATCACCGCATTCAATTTTTTCATCAATCATTTCCTGCATATAATTTAATACACGTTCAGTAACTATTCGAAAGCTTTCAATTTCAAATTTTTGTGTTTGCAAATCTTCAGCTAATGATGGCATTTAATTCTCCTAAAGCAATTAACAATTTTTATAAGCTTAACATAACTTTCATCTTCAATTCTTTATTTGTTACAAGGGCAACAAGAATATAACCATACAACCGACACAATCTTTCCCCGTTTGTACTTTTGAATCCCGTTTTTAATAATAAATTGGAAAACCAGCAAAAAGAACAATCAGGAACTCCCGTGCGCGACCAAATTTTCCTGAAAAACAGTCCTTTATAGCTGATAACGAATAATACAAATTCTGCAATAACAGCGCAAGAGGTTTTTATAAATTTTTTAGACTTTTATTTCATCTCCCTGGCCCACATGGTAGAGACGCAAAATCTTGCGTCTCTACGAAATAACCAACGAACCAAACTATCAAACTAATCCTTTCCTTCTCTGCCCTTTACAAATAATCCTCCTCCATAAATTCGTTTGTTGTTTTTTTGGGAAATATTATTAACTTTATTGTTAAAAATATCACGAAAACTGACCCCACCTATACTCACTCACCTGTTTAGAAAGGAGAATTTAATGGAGCCGGGTAAACTATTACTAAACGAATGGGTCATGGTCATATTTTTTATGGCCGGTGTTACCATCTGGGGCGTTATGCTTAAGGACAAGGGGAAAGCAAAATTATCAGACTCTTTTCTGGCCGGACGCAAAGTGCCGGGATTTATCGGCTGTATTTCCACCGTAGCAACGAATATGAACGCCAACGACTTTATCGGCGGCGCCGGTGCTATTTACGCCATGGGAATCGTAATGATTCACTCCTCATTAATTAACAGTCTGGTTATTCTCTTTCTGGCCTTTATTCTGATGAGAAAACTTCGGGGCAGGAACGTATTTACGCTGGGTGAATGGCTGCGAAAACGTTACAGCGATCCGGTCGGCAACCTTTACAGCATTATCTGGGCATTTATATGGATGCTTTTTAACCTGGGTCTTTATATTTACGCCGGCGCTATTGTCATGCATACGCTGGTCGGCTGGGACTTGTATTTTTCAATCGTATTTCTTACGGTTGTTGCCGCAACCTATACCATTCTAGGCGGATTCGGGGCGGTTGTTGCCACGGATGTTGTTCAGCTTGTGCTGATGTTTTTTCCCTTTATCTTTTTGGCCGGCGTTGTGTGGATGGACGTTGGCGGGCCCATTAACCTGATCAATAGTTTACCGGCGGATAAAGTCGCTATCTGGAACCCGGACACTCCTTTCGGACCGCTGGGTTTTACTATTTTCGGCATGTTGTTTTTAGCCATGAGTTACTGGAGCAGTGAAGCGCAGATCATTCAGCGCCCGCTTTCCACACGCAACACCAGCGAAGCAGCCATAACCTATATCGGCACCGGTTTCTGGCACACGCTGATCGTGCCTTTTATCGTTTATATACCGGCCATGGCAGCGATTAAATATTTCCCCAGTCTGCCGAACAACGATTTTGCCATGCCCATGCTTATTAAAAATTATCTTCCCCACGGACTTTATGGTATTACCATTGTCGGATTGCTGGCGGGTAACTTTTCCAGTGCGGATTCACAGATCAATGCGTTCTGCACCATGTTTACCACAGACATTTACAGCCGCATGATCAATAAAAACGCCAGTCAGGAAAAACTGATCAAGGTGTCGCGGCTTTCCGGTATCATTTTTACGGTTGCGGCCATCGGCACGGCTTTTATCTTTACCTTTGCGAAAAACGGCATGTTCCTTTTGGCTGTTGGTATTCTGGCGACCATTATGCCGCCCTTTGGTTCGGTGACGATTCTCGGCGCGCTGTGGCGACGCAGCAGTCCGCGCGGTGCATTGTGGGGCGTTATTATCGGCTTGGTGGTCGGTTCTGTTTTATTTACAGCCGATATGGCAGGTTACCTGGCCGATTTTGCCAAAGACACTCTGTATTTTCGCGCGTTTGTCTCTTTTCTGGTAACAACGGTTGTTACGGTTGCCATTAGTCTTGCACAAAATTTTGTCGAACCGGAAGTGGAACACGAAGATATGCAGATCACCGGCAGAGGACTCAACAATCCCAAAATACTGGGCGTTTTTCTGGTATCAGCCGTTGTTGTGGTTTATGCGTTTTTAGCTATACTTCTTTAATCCTTATTAATTGTTACAAAGGAACATGATATGGAAGAATCAAAATACGAACTTAAAATATGGTTGCCGGCAAGTTTCTTTTTTATGGGAATCGGCTTTTTTACAGCGCTGACCCCCTTGTTTACAGAGCTGTCCCGTCGGGACCTGACTCTCGATTTAATTGCAGGATTTGCCCTTATGATAGGCGGCGTTTTCTGCTTTACAAAACGAAACAAATAGTCCCGCCGGGACCTGATACTCGTTTTATTAGCAGAATTCACCCTTGTGATAAACGGTGTTTTTTGATATATGGAACCAAAAATAAACATGATCCGTCCCGTCGGGACCTGACTCTCGATTTAATTGCAGGATTTGCCCTTATGATAGGCGGCGTTTTCTGCTTTACAAAACGAAACAAATAGTCCCAACGGGACCTGATACTCGTTTTATTAGCAGAATTCACCCTTGTGATAAACGGTGTTTTTTGATATATGGAACCAAAAAAAACATGATCCGTCCCGTCGGGACCTGACTCTCGATTTAATTGCAGGATTTGCCCTTATGATAGGCGGCGTTTTCTGCTTTACAAAACGAAACAAGTAATGTCCCTACGGGACCTGATACTCGTTTTATTAGCAGATTTCACCCTTGTGATAAACGGTATTTTTCGATATATAGTACAAAATAAATAGAATATGATCCGTCCCGTCGGGACCTGACTCTCGATTTAATTGCAGGATTTGCCCTTATGATAGGCGGCGTTTTCTGCTTTACAAAACGAAATAAATAGTCCCTACGGGACCTGATACTCGTTTTATTAGTAGAATCCACCCTTGTGATAAGCGGTATTTTTTGAAATATGATACGAAAAAAAAAGATTATGATCCGTCCCGTCGGGACCTGACTCTTGTTTAATAGCAGAATTCACCCTCATGATAAACGGCATTTTTTGATATATGGAACCAAAAAAAAACATGATCCGTCCCGTCGGGACCTGACTCTCGATTTAATTGCAGGATTTGCCCTTTTAATCGGCAGCGTTTACTGCTTTACGAAACGAAACAAATAAAAAATATTACGGGAGATGCCGGCATCTCCCGTTTTTTACCCAATTTCCCCTGCACATTTATCACCCGTCCTCCTGAAAATAAAATTGTAATTTATTGTAAATCAACGTCCTTCCATTCAAAAGTTTTTGTTTTTTATACGGAAATAGACTATCTTAAAAATCTGAATATTAAAAATAAATTCTGATATTTTAATATAAATTAACATGTTTGCAAAAAAGCCCTTACAATTTTTTCTGGTTATTTATATCATCATCGCAGCATTTCAGGCACATGCCTGTAATGTGCCCATATTCCGTTATGCTTTGGAACGCTGGCAGCCGGATCCCTATCGAATTGTAGTCATAGCAGATTCGCTGGAAAAAAGCAACACCATAAAATATATCAATGAAACAGCGGTTTCAAATTTTGCCAATATTACCCTGTTCGAACCGGAGATCGCACCCCTCAGCCAAAGCGCCCGGGATTTTGAAAAAACCGGCGTGTACCTGTTACTGCCGCAGCAAACCGGCATGAACAGGCCTGTTTATCATACATCACTTGATCCGCAGCATATCGATTCACTTTTATTTTCACCGGTGAGAAAAGAATTAGCAGACCGGCTGTTGAGAGGGCACACGGCCGTGTTTTTGTTCCTGCCCGGCCCGGATGAGGATGTAAACAAGACCAAATTTGAATTGCTGCAAAACGAACTGGACAGCCTTTCACAGGTACTGGAAATCCCGAAAACAGGTTACGATTCCACGGGCCAGGAGATTACCGGCAGAGGTGATGACCTTGAGGTAAAATTTTCCACTTTGGCGCTTTCAAAACAGGAAAAGGTACTGGCCGAAATTTTAATAAATTCCGAGTCGGACCTTGTTTACTATCCGGAGCCTATGGTCTTTCCCGTATTCGGTCAGGGACGCTCGTTGTATGCGCTGGTCGGGAACGGTATTCATTCAAAAAACATTCACAGGGCCTGCCAATCGCTGGTGACCTGGTGTTCCTGTGAAGTGAAAGAACTGCATCAGGGCATGGACCTTTTAATATCTGCGGACTGGAGCCGTATTCAGGACCAGCGTTCCGTAACACAGGAATCGCTGCCGGAGCTGACAACGCCCAGCGCTGTTGTGGAAACGTTTATAGATTCGCTGGCTAAACCGGCCCCGGCCAAACCGGTTGAACAAATCCCGGAAACTCAAAAGATTGTCCAAACCGATCATGACAGCGTTCAAACACCCCCGAAAACAGAAACTCAGGACATACCCCAACAACCGACATCTTTTAAATCCGATTTGCTGAAAAACATGGTCCTGGTTTTTATTTTTGCTTTTGTGTTGTTAATCATTATTTCAATTATTAAAAAACGTAAATAATCGTCTTATAAATTTATATTCGTATAAAAAATGACCCTGTTCACACTTTTAATCAAAGAACTCAAACAACGAAAACGAAACTTTATTCTGGGAGTTGCCTCGGTGACCATTGCGGTAGCTGTTTTCCTGGGGTCTATTTTACTATTGACCAGTCACGAAAATCACATCCGGCTTGTGCTGGAAGATAAAATTCAGGATACACAAAAAAGGACGGATGTGCTCAAGGACGATTATCGCAAGATTATGAAGGAACTGGGATTCAATCTGTTGATTCTTCCGCAGGACCAAAATCTGACGGATTTTTATACAAATAATTTTGCTGCTAAAACAATGCCCGAAGAGTATGTGGAAAAACTGGCAGCCTCTTCCTCTATGTCCATTCGCCATTTACTGCCCAGTCTGGAGAGAAAGATATTATGGCCGGAAGCCAAACGCCATGTTTTGCTGGTGGGCATTCGCGGCGAAGTACCGTTGCTGTATCGTGCGCCCAAAGAACCCATGATGCAGGCCGTGCCCAAAGGCCGGGTTGTTGTCGGGTATGATATCCATACAATGCTTGATCTCAAGGCCGGCGACACGATCAAGGTGCTGGGCCAATCATTTGTCATCGAAACATGCTACCCGGAACGCGGCAGCCGCGACGATATTTCCCTGTGGATCGATTTACAGCAGGCGCAAAAACTGCTGAACCAGCCCGGACGTATCAATGCTATTTTGGCCCTGAAATGTTTATGTGCGGGCAACTCGCTGGACAGTCTTCGAAAAGAAATCAATGCGATTTTGCCGGATGTGCAAATCATCGAAAAACAGGAAAAGGTCATCACCCGCGCCCATGCACGGCAACGTGCATCTAAAGAGGCAACCGACGCCCTGTTTGCAGACCGGAAAAATAAACAGCAGCAGCTTGAAATTCAGAAAAAATTCGCAGCGCTTTTTATACCCTTTGTGCTGCTGTTATGCATGGTGTGGCTGTATATCCTGTTTACACAAAACGCCAATGAACGCAAAAACGAAATCGGCATTTTAATGGCGGTGGGAGTTCGTCCGGCGCAGATTATTTTGCTGTTTCTGGCAAAGGCGTTTTTAATATGCATGACCGGTGCGGCCGTCGGAACGGTTGCCGGTATTCTGGTTTGCACAACAGCTTCCTATTTCAAGTTTAAATATATCACCTTTGGATTGCTGGCCGGTTCATGGGCAACGGCTATTCTGGTAACATTGATCAGCACCTGGCCGCCTGCTTTCAGCGCATCGCGTCAGGACCCGGCGATTGTTCTGGCAAAGGAAGACTAGATGCTCGAATTGAAAAACATATCCAAATCATATTATAAAAATAAACAAAACATTCCTGTTTTGAAGGACCTGAGCCTCACGCTGAAATCCGGTATTTTAACATCGATCCAGGGTGAAAGCGGCTGCGGTAAAACCACACTGCTGTTAACAGCCGGCGGACTGCTGCATCCGAACACGGGCGCGGTTGTGCAGGACAATCAGGATGTTTACACGTTAACGCACCAGCAGCGCAGTCAGTGGCGGTCACAAAAAACAGGATTTGTTTTTCAGCAGTTCCATCTTATTCCCTATTTAACAGTCAAAGAAAACATTTTAGCGCCGACCCTGGCCCGGCAGGAAAACTCGGCGGAACAAAATGCGCGGGAATTGATGGCATATTTACAAATAGACCACCGGGAAGACCATCTGCCATCTGAACTGAGCGTGGGCGAAAAACAACGCACTGCCCTGGCGCGCGCTGTTTTGTTCAGTCCCGATGTGCTGCTGGCCGATGAAATTACAGGCAACCTGGATGGTAAAAACAAGGAACTGGTCCTGAATTTTCTGGACGAGTATGTTAAAAAAAATAAAAGCGTTCTTATGGTAACGCATGATACCCATGTCGCACAAAGAGCGCTTGAACGATATCAGTTAAAAAACGGTATTCTGCAAAAGGACCCGACTGAATGAAAAAAAATCTTTTGATAATATTAATCTGTTATATGAATGTATATTCGGCTGACTGGCCCATGTGGCGAAACAATGCCTACAGGACCGGCGCCGGTTCGGACCAGTTGCCGGACAATTTGGAACTGCAATGGCAGCGCAGTTATTCACCGCGTGAAACCGTCTGGGACGATCCGCTGAATCAGGACCTGATGCCCTATGACCGTGTTTTTGAACCGGTGGTTAAAGACGGCAATTTATATCTGGGATTTAACGACACCGACAAGCTTGTCTGCATCGACTGTAAAACCGGCAAAGAAAAATGGGCCTTTTATACGGACGGCCCGGTTCGCTTGCCCGCCGCCTGTTATAAAAACAATGTGTATGTAACCAGTGACGACGGCTATTTATACTGCCTCAATTCATCCGACGGCTCACTCCTTTGGAAATTGCGCGGCGGTCCATCGGACAGAAAAATAATCGGCAACAAACGGTTTATTTCCACATGGCCGGTCCGTGGCGGCGTTGTTATTTATGATGACACCCTGTATTTTACCGCCAGTATCTGGCCGTTTATGGGCACGTTTATCTATGCCCTGGATCCAAACACCGGCGCAATTGTCTGGCTGAACGACGGCAGCGGCGCCGATTGGGTAAAACAACCGCACAACCACATGTCCTTTGCCGGTGTGGCGCCGCAGGGTTTGCTCACGGCAACCAAAGATTTTCTGCTCATTCCCGGCGGCCGCTCTGTGCCTGCCTGTTATGACAGAAAAACCGGCGAATTTATCTATTATAACCCGGCCCAAAACCATAAATCAGGTGGTTCTTTTATTTTTTTTGATGGCAATATCTTTTTTAATCACGACCGTGAAAAATGTTACAACATGTATGACTTGAAGACCGGAAAAAGTATAAAAATGAAGATGGGCATTCAACCGGTAATCAGCGACTCGTTTTACATTTTTTCCGGGAAAAATATAACCGCTTATTCAAAATCCAAACCCGATAGTTTGTACTGGTCCCTGGATGTGGACGCATCCGGTGACCTGATACAATCAGGAAACAGATTGTATGCAGCCGGGAAAAAGCAACTGACAGCCATCGATATTAAAAATCAGGATATTATCTGGCAGTATCCCATAAAAAACATAGAACGCCTGGTGGCTGCCAACAATCAGCTTTTTGCCGTTTCTGTGGACGGTGATATTTATGCATTTGGTTCATCCTTAAAAAACGGCCATAACAATATTTTAGCAACACCCAAAACCGTTCCGGATACAAACAATAAAACCGCCAAAACAATCATATCCACACTGGAGATTAATGAGGGTTATGCCCTGGTCTTTAATCCGCCCAACACCGGATTTTTGGAAACACTGGTAGCGGCTTCAGACCTGCACATCATTGCCTATATACAAAACACCAATGACTTGGAAAAATGGCGCAAAAATCTGGACCTTGTGCGGCTTTACGGCAAAAGGGTGCATCTGCTTCCGGGCAGTCCGCAAACTGTAGAGCTTGCCCCCTATTTTGCATCGCTGGTGCTGTTCCCGGACGCCAAACAAACTGAAAATATTCTCAAATCAAATTTTCTGGAAAAAATATATCAATCTGTCCGCCCCTATGGCGGTAAGATATGGATGAACACACGCAATAAAACAATATCAGCAAATCACAACTTGCCCCAGGCAAAGGCCTCTTTTCTTGCCGACGGACTGGTCATTTCCAGGGATGGCAAGTTAAAAGGAGCAGCCAACTGGACCCATCAATACGGGGACATAGAAAATACCTTAAAATCCGATGATGACCTTGTGCAGCTACCGTTGGGAATCCTGTGGTTTGGCGGTTCATCAAACCTGGATGTTTTACCCAGACACGGGCACGGACCGCCGGAACAGGTGGTGGACGGCCGGCTGTTTATTGAGGGCATGAACTGTATGAACGCCCGCGACGTTTACACCGGACGGGTTTTATGGAAAAAAGAGTTTACCAGTCTTGGTACTTTTGGTATGTTTTTTAACGAAACCTTTAGCGACATACCGTTGAACCAGGCTTATAATCAGGAACATATCCCCGGCGCTAATGCACGGGGCACCAATTTTATCGTGACGTCCGACCTTGTTTACATTGTTCAGGGCATGGTGTGCCTGACCCTGGACGTAGAAACCGGCGAAGAGCAAAACTTGCTGCAACTGCCGCCGCTTCCCACCGGCAGCCGCGCCGAGTGGGGCTATATCGGCGTTCAGGGTAACAACCTTATTGCCGGGGCCGGGTTTATTCCCTTTTCCGATTACCTGCCGGGCCAGTCCGAACTGACCCAGGCAAACGGATTGTCGCCGTCCAAAGCACGCAAAGTCCGCGATTTCAGCAACTATGACAAAACGTCCAGTAAAATGCTGGTGGTTATGGACCGGCATACCGGACAGGTAAAATGGACCATGGTGTCCCACGTAGGATTTATTCACAATGCCATCACCGTGCACGACAACACGCTCTATTGCATGGACAAACTTCCCCCCTATTATGCAAAAAAGCTGGAACGCCGGGGCATGGATTTTCACGATAAAAACAGGCTGATGGCGCTGGACATTGAAACCGGGGAGATAAAATGGCAACTACAAGAACCGGTTTTCGGCAGTTGGCTGAGCTATTCCAAAGATTATAATCTGTTGCTGCAGGCCACCCGGCCTTCCAACGATATGCTTTACGGCGAAGAAGGCACGCGTATGATTGTTCACAATGCCGGGGACGGCAGTGTGGTGTGGGACAAAAACATAGAATATGATAATCCGCCGCTTTTGCACACCGACAAAATTTTGTCCGAAACAAGGGCTTTTAGCCTGCTGACCGGTGAACCATTGCAGCGCAAACACCCGCTCACCGGCCAAAACATGGACTGGGCCTTTATAACGGGCCACAAGCTGTAATTATAGAATTGGCAGTGAAAACTTGCTCACCTTTCGGTCCGGCACAGCCGGTTTTGCCGACATGAACGGTGACGGTGGTACGGGCCATTTTGGCGGGTTCAAGTCCGGGTGTACGTCAAACCTCATTGCCGCCGACGGTGTTCTCAATGCACCCGACTATACACGGACGTGCCAGTGCTCCTATCACAACCAGACCTCTCTGGCCCTGACATATATGCCGGGTCTGGAATATTGGACCACCAGTGAACTGGAATGGGACGGCTCCCCTATTGAAAAAATGGGCATTAACCTTGGTGCGCCCGGTGACCGGATTGATCAGGACAATGTGTTATGGCTGGAATACCCCATTATGGCCGAAGAAAATCCCAATATCGGTGTCACCATTCAGCCGGAAAATACGGCCAAAATCCGCAGACACACGTTTAATATAACAGGTGAAAAATACCCCTGGGTTGCCGCCTCCGCAGTGATTGGTGTGCACCGTGTGGAAATCCCCCTGAGCAGTGACGAAACAGATGACAGCCGGTACACCGTGCGGCTGGTGTTTGCCGAACTGGAGGGACTCAAACCCGGCGACCGGATTTTTAACGTCTCCATTCAAGGTAAAAGAGTTTTAACGGATTTTGACATTCTGGCCGAAAGCAAAACCTTGGACACGGAACTGATCAAAGAGTTTAAAAACATCACCGCGTCAGACAATATTGTAATCGAACTGCAAGCCTCTGCCAAAGCCCCGAATTCACAACCGTTATTGTGCGGCGTGTTGGTGGTTAGGGAATAATGTTCAGATAAGACGTTCACACAGGGGTTCGGACGTAAGAAAGTAGAGACGCAAAATTTTGCGTCTCTACCCAAAAATCCAAAAAATAAATTTTAATCGCCCGGAGGCTCTTCTCCGGGCGTTTTTTATATAAAAACACATCCTTCCGACAACGTTCCACCCAAACAAGCCGGGAAAAAAGGTGGAAATTTTTTAAAAACCGCTTGCCTCAAACATACAAAGTTTGTATTATTTGATATCAGTTATTTAGGATTATTTCAGGACGATTTGGTCGCGCACGGGAGTTCCTGATGGTCCTTTTGCTGGTTTTCAATTTTTATTCATATATGGGATTTAAAAACAGGCACGAGGAAAGATTGTATCCGTCACAAGATCATATTCCTTTTGGCTCACGGTTAATAATGTATAGTGTGGAATGTCCATGAAAGTAAGGTGCGGTATTGCCATGCCATTAATAATAGCCCAGTAATTCCTATTCTTGAGAGCAGAAAAATTTTACACCTTATAACCATAAACAATTAATGTTTAACATAGGAGGGCCAAGAGACCTTTTATTAATCAGTCCATGTGCAAGAACCTCTGGACGATCAGAATGTTTTCCCATAAATAAAATTTAACGTGCTAGATATAAAAGACATACAAAATTATGAGGGTGGTCATGAAAAAGTATTATGCTATTACAATCGTATTATTTCTCTTTACAAATCCAGCGAGTTCTGGACACATTGAAATTGAACATGAATTTCATGACGTGCAGGTTAACAGTACTTTTACCATCAATGATTTGATACTAAGCACTTATAGCGATAACCTTTGGACAGTAACCTACAAACTAACAAACAACAATGCTTTTCATTATTATTTTTACGTCCATGTTATCATTTTATTTTATAAAAATGATGTGCTTATAGCGTCTAAAACCGCTTATATTGATTATAACACATGTGAAGATACAGGGATGATACCAAATTCATTCGCTTTTGCAGAGAGCGTTATGGAAAAAGTTGATTTTGATAGTGTTGACTTTAAAGTGAATTATTCCGAATACGATAAAGATGATATTGTTGAATTAAATACAAATGCACTTACACTTGAACAATCATCATTCCATGAATTCTATACTCTTTTCGAATGGATCGGCACTATAAAAAACCAATCCGGGACAAATATTTTATATCCAACCATATTTTGTGCTTTTTACAGGAACAATAAAATAATTTGTATTGACTATACCTACGCCGACGTGACAAACAACACGATAGCACCAAATGAAACGGCAAGTTTTTCATCTTATATTGAAATGCCTGTACTTTATGATTCGGTAAAATACTATACTCATTATTCCATTGATTTGACAGGTAAAGTCGTTCCTGTTGAGCTCACATCATTTACAGCTAAAAAAGAAAATAACTGTATTTTGCTGGAATGGCAAACCAGAACAGAATCTAATAATTATGGATTTGATATTTTACGAAACAATCAACAAATTGCTTTTATAAAAGGCAATGGAACAGATACACAGACAAATAATTATACCTATAAAGATGAAATTAACCCGGGGACTATAGAATACAAACTGAACCAGATCGACTATGATGGTACAACAACCGAGTATGGTCCGGTAGTTGTTACAAATGATTATAAATTAACAAACATCAAAAACTTTCCAAACCCGTTCAATGCTCAAACGGTTATCGAATATAACTTGGAAAAACAACAACACGTGACAATTGATATATATAACATCAACGGGCAGCTTATCGAAACAATTATTGACAAACAACAGGAACCCGGCACACACAGAACAATTTGGAATGCAGTCAATCAACCATCAGGGATATATTTTTACGCATTAAAAACCGACACAAAAACATTAACCGGAAAAATGATTTTGGTTAAATAATGAGTGTTTAACATAGCCAGTAGACTGGGCGTTTATGGCCCGGTAAAACCCCAAGCTCGCATTAGATTTGAAATCCTCTGCGGAACAAATGGTATTTGGAATTTTATTCCCCAAACCCTGCCCTTGCGCTGATCCGTCTCAAAGAAAGAACCCGGGAACGATTTATGCTGAACAAAATTCATTTTTTTTAAATTATCGCTTGCACATGTCTTTTGAACTTTATATATTTTCATTCGATTGATACCTGATCTTTGGGAATGCACTATGTGAGGTCGGTTATATTTCTGTATTTTTCAACAGGTTGATATCTTTTTATTACAGGAATATTGACTCTCCATAATTAAACCAAAGCGGGATCGATAAAAATCGGCGGTATAAACGATTTACACCCAATTGTATTCGAGCGGGAAATAATAGTCTATTAAGGCTTGTATATTTTTTATACAACCGAGTTTTAATTGTATTCAAACAGTTTTATAATAATAGGTCGGCATTATTATTATTTCATTCCCCCCAAAAAACCTCAAAGGTCCCCAAACCTTTGAGGTTTCTTTTTATCAGCCGGTAATGACGGCAAAAACAAGCATATTTTTACAAATCCTGTTGATACTGAAAGCAAACTTGACAGTCCGGTTAATCCATTTTACCCATGTGTATTAAAGCCTGTTAAACCAGACTTTCTTTAAAAGACGAAAAAATTCTTGCTTTTTATGGTACATAGTATTATATCCGGTTGAATATTATCTTTCTACCAAATAAATTGGTTTTTCAGCAAAAAAATGTGAGGCAAAAGTTGAACCATTTTATGCAACACTTGAAAAAAAATATCTTTTCAGGGTTATTGGCTGTTGTTCCGCTTTTCCTGGTATTTATTGTGCTCCGGTTTCTTTATGTAGCAATCGACCAAAATGTTTTAAACCTTATTGACGATTTAATTGGCATCAGGGTCCCGGGTTTGGGATTAATTTTCATTACTTTATTGCTTTACGGGATCGGCTTGTTTTCCAGAAACCTGTTTGGCAAGTGGTTTTTTAATTTTTTTGAACGTATCATGAAAAAAATACCCATTATCGGAACAACCTATCAGGTTGGGAAACAAATTTCCACCACGTTATCATTACCGGAAAAACAGGTATTTAAAAAAGCCGTGCTGGTAAATTACCTGACAAAAAACATCTATACAATCGGGTTTATAACAGGTTCTTTAAAAGACAAAAATTCCGGTGAAAAACTATACAAAGTATTTGTTCCCACACCCCCAAATCCTACATCAGGGACAATGGTTATTTTAAAAGAATCAGAAATTATTGATCCGGAATGGTCGGTCGATGAAGGTATCCGCACGGTCATATCCGGCGGCATCATCGGTCCTGAAGATATTACTTTTAATCCGTGCTGTTAAAAACGGGATACTTCTAAATTTAAATAACATTGTTTTAAAAAGGTAAAAAACAGACATCGGCTGTCCGGACCACTGTTTTTAGTTTTAAAATATGCAGGATATCAGTATAAAGATTTATTTAATAAATTAACTTGCAAATAATTAAAAAACGAACTAAGTTATTTATATAATCCGGTAATAATAAAAATTTATAAAAAGATTTTGATACCAACAAAATGACTAAAGAAAATTAATAATGCCGAACCTGTATATTATCGCCGGAAGTAATGGAGCAGGCAAAACAACGGCTTCTTTTACCGTATTACCGGAAATGTTGGATTGTCACGAGTTTGTCAATGCAGATGAAATTGCCAGAGGTTTATCGCCGCTGAATCCTGAAAAACCATTGATTGAATCCGGCAGGCTCATGCTGACAAAAATAGAGAAACTGATCTCAACAGGACAGGATTTTGCTTTTGAAACGACCTTGGCGTCAAAAACTTATGTTAAAATGATTCAGAAAGCAAAACTGGCAAACTATCATATTACTTTGGTTTTTTTCTGGCTCGATTCAACGAAACTGGCAATTGAACGGGTTAAAACCAGGGTACGTGAAGGCGGACATAATATTGCGGAACCGATTATTATAAGAAGGTATTTCAAAGGATTGAAAAATCTTTTTCGTTTATATATGCCGGTTTGTGATTTTTGGATGATTTTTGATAATTCAAAACTGCCTTCTGAATTAATTGCAGAAGGATATACAAATAAAATTATCAGTATTAAAAAACAGGATATATTTGACTCTATAAAAATGGTTGCTTTAAATGAAGAAAAAAAATAACGACATTAAAGAAAAAATCATTAAAGGACTCGAATTGACCTACCACAAGTTGATAAAGTCAAAAAAAGACAGAAACCAACGTATAGTCATATCCGAAAACGGCAAGGTGGTTCATTTACACCCCAATGACGTGGACATTGACTAGGTTTTCTGCGGTCCTAACAAATTCAGGTCTTTTTTCCATGTCAACAGTAAATCGATTTTGCTGTTTTCAAGTGGTACAAATGACTCCTATAAATATTTATCCCCAGTCAGTCCCCATCTGTCAAACCCTCAAATAGCCCGTAAAAATCTCGATATTTTTTATCAGCCGGTAATGGTCCTTATCCTGTAATTTTTTTCTAACATTTGTTACATTTCACCTGACTGCATGTTACATCCAGCCGCAATATAGCCATCCCCCTTTCAGCCCCACAAATCCTCAACTCACCACACACCTGTTTATTTCTCAAAATACTTCTTTAAATCCACAAAATCTCTTTGTACATTTCACCGTTAATACGATATAAGGAGAAGACCACACGTGCCAAACAGGAGAAAATCATCCATGCTCGTTCCCAGTATAATTATGGGCGTTATTGCCGTTGTTTTACTAATCATCGGTTATCAGCGCGGACACCAGGAACACATCACCGGCCTACAGTCCGCTTTTACCATGACCTGGCAAATTTTGCCGATGTTGATTTTTGCCTTTATCATCGCCGGAATGGTGCAGGTGCTCATTCCAAAAGAGTCATTGTCCCAATGGGTTGGTGCGGAATCGGGCATGCGCGGCATTTTTATCGGCGCAATAGCCGGGGCATTTACACCGGGCGGGCCCTATGTTAGTCTGCCGATTGTTGCCGGACTTTTAAACGCCGGTGCGGGCATCGGCACCATGGTGGCATTTATGACCGGCTGGTCCCTGTGGGCTGTCGGCCGCATTCCCATGGAACTGGGCATTCTGGGCTGGAAGTTCACCGTCATACGACTGGTGTCCACACTCATTTTCCCGCCCCTGGCAGGCATATTGGCCAATCTTTTATTTTCAAACGCCCGGTTATAATAAAAAACCCAACCGACCCTTACAAAACATCATCAGCGAATGAGGTTTTTGACAATGACACATACAGAAAACACAATCCCCACAGACTCTAACAGCTCCCCCCTTTACCTGATGTTAATTTGCCTTGTGGCTTCATTGGGCGGATTTTTATTCGGATTCGATACGGCGGTCATTTCCGGTACTGTCGGCATGGTGGAAAAGTTATACAGCCTGACCAAACTACAGGTCGGCTGGTTTACAAGTTCGGCGCTTATCGGCTGCATTTTAGGCGCCATGGTCGCCGGTTCACTGGGTGACCGTTACGGCCGCAAACCCATTCTCGTTATTTCAGCCATTCTGTTTTTTATATCAGCGCTGGGTTCTGCCGTCCCTCCCACATTCAGCATCCTCATACCCGCGCGTATGATCGGCGGTATCGGTGTGGGTATGGCCTCGGTGCTGGCGCCCATGTACATATCCGAATTTGCGCCCCCGCACCTGCGCGGACGCCTGGTGGCGCTTTACCAGTTATCCATTGTTATTGGAATTTTACTGGCCTATTTTTCAAACTGGTCCCTGCAGAGTTATGCAGAAACCCGGATAGTCCAAACAGGTTCGGGATTACTGCACCTGATTTTTGTGGAACAGGTGTGGCGCGCCATGTTCGGTATGGAGATGGTCCCGGCCGGACTGTTTTTCCTGATGCTGCTGTTTGTGCCCGAAAGTCCGCGCTGGCTGATAAAGTCGGGGAACGATCAGCAGGGCCTGTCCATTTTAACAAAAATCAGCGGCAGCGCCATTGCCCGAAAGGAAACCCGGGACATTCAGCAGGCCGTTAACCAGGAAGAAGGCACGCTCAAAGAACTGTTTAAACCCGGTCTGCGCACGGCCCTGATGGTGGGCGTGGGATTGTCGGTTTTCGGACAACTGACCGGTATTAATATCGTTGTATATTACGGTCCGACAATTCTGGAAAAAGCGGGCATCGCCCTGACCAATGCGCTGCAGTACCAGGTGGCGCTGGGAATCATTAACCTGATCTTTACCGTCATTGCCCTGTTTGTTATCGACAAACTGGGCAGACGTCCCCTGCTGCTGGGCGGTATGGCGGCTGTTGTGCTGATGCTGGCAAGCGCCGGCGTTTTATTCTCCTTTGAGCAGCCCCCGGCACTGTTGATCCTGGTTGTGCTGGGCGCCGATGTTGCCTGCCTGGCCCTGTCCATTTGCGCGGTTATATGGGTGCTCACCCCTGAAATTTTCCCCAACCGCGTCAGAGGACGCGCCATGTCCATTGCCACCCTCAGCAACTGGGGCACCAATACCTTCAGCGCCTACATGTTCCCCTGGTATGTCAGCAGTTTTGGCATGAACACCGGATTTTTCACCTTTGCCGCGATTTGTTTTATCGCCACGCTGTTTTTCTGGAAATTTGTACCGGAAACCAAAGGCAAAAGTCTGGAAGAGATTGAAAAGATTTGGCACAAGGTTAATTAGTTTGTAGAGAGGCGATTAATCGCGTCTCTACCGTGTGGGGCGAGAATAAAAAGCTCAAAAATATTTTAAAAACCCCTTGCACCAAAATCACAGAATTTGTATTATTCGCTATCAGCCATAAGGAACTGTTTTTCAGGACAATTTGGTCGCGCACGGGAGTTCCTGAATGTTCTTTATCTGATTTTCACTACATAATTACGGGATTTTTTAAGTATGTGATCTTTTATCTGTCTGAAAAATTATAAGAAATTTTTTAATATTATATATCAATAATGTATTAGAACTGTACTATAAAAGCAGATCAAAAAGTTTCGATATTTAGCTACTAAAAATATGGCTAGAGGAATATATTATAACTATGTAATGCCTGATAATAATTCACAATTGATTTTAATATTTTTTTTAAGAGATAGATCATAATGAAATGTAAAAGCTGTGGTAACAAACTTTCTTTAAGCTGGTTTATTTTTAGTTTTCATTGGACTAAATATGTTTGCCCTAATTGTGGTACACTGTATGAATGGACAAAAAAAAGAAAAATTTTAGGCGGAATTATCGGTGGATTATCAGGATTAGCTTCGCCACTAATTATTTTATATTTAAGACAGTTAACAAGCATTGAATCAATTTACTATAGGCTTATTCTTGGAATATTTTTATTCGCCATTGTTATCATGATTTTATTGTTCATTCAACTGTCAATATCTGGACAATTTAGTACAAGTGAAAAACAGCCTTTTTTAAAAAATGAGTAAAAGATAAAACTCGTCCGCAGAGGATTAAATCTAAATAGTTTACATACAGGGAGATAAACAATGAATAATCGAAACTTTTTACTGATAATGTGTGTTTTTCTAATATCCATGTGCAGCAGGGACAACGTAACTGGCCCGGAGGGTGTTGTTTATGAAAAGGGAGCCAAACTTTTAGAAAAACGCTCATATCCGCAAAATTCAACGACTCCATACAAAATTACCGGGTATGAGTATAATGCCGATGATCTGTTGGAAACCGTTACAAATAAAGATGGTCAAAATTCAAGGGTTATGAATTACGAAAAATATATTTATTCAAATGGAGAATTGACAAAAATTCTGTTATTTGAAAATACCGGATCAGATACTTATTCGTTGACGGATTCCATAATTTTTGTATATGCAAACAACAAACTTGTAGAAAAAACAGATTATTCTTATAAAAAAAACAAATATACGTATGAATACTCGGGCAGTCAATTAATTGAAGAAAAGATATACCACGATGACAAGTTATTTACAACAATCAGCTATAAATATTCAAAAGAAAATTTAATAGACCAAATGATATATTCACCGCCATATCAGAGTGTAAAAACAATCAAATATATCTATGACGGCGCTGTACTGACCCGGAAAAATTATTATAATAGCAAGTCTGAGTTAATAAGACAAATTGAATATACTTGTGATAGAAACGAAAATTTGATTCTTGAAGACCCCAGGGATTTAGTGCCCCTTTCCGGCGGAGAGGCGGATAGTTATTATCGGTATTTTTATGAATAAAAGCAGCGGACAATGTCTCGCTTGCAGAGGTGTCGCCCTTCGACTCCGCTCAGGGTGACACTTGTTTGAATCGGAGATAAAATCCCATGCGTGCGCTACAGTCCCCCAAATAACGCTAATTGCCCTGTGACCTGTGCGGTATGGGCACGGATGAACGTATGTGCAGGTCCCGCTGAGGAAAGGGAATTTCAATATTGTTTTCGCGAAATTTGCGAACGATCTCGCAGTTGATGTCAGATTTTACATAATAAAAACGCTTGGGATTCATAATCCATACACGCAGCTTCATGTTCCAGGAAGAATCGCCGAATTCTCTCAAATGTACTTCCGGTTTTGGGTGAGACAACACCTCACTGTTCTCGGCGGCCACCTGTTCCAGCGTTTGCAAAACAAGATCAAGATCGGATTCGTAGGAAACACCCACATCAATATCAATGCGGATTTTCGGGTCACCGTGCGTCCAGTTAATGACCCGTGAACTTACAAACTCGGAATTCGGCACAATAATGGATATATTGTTCAACGACCGGATGGTTGTGGACCGCATGTTGATCTCCATAACATCACCTTCGGTATCGCCAACGGTTATCCGGTCACCGATTTTGATGGGCCGTTCAAACAGTAATATAAGCCCTGACATAAAGTTGGAGGTTATATTTTGCAGACCAAAACCGATACCAACGGACAACAAACCGAATATAACCGCCAGTCCGCTCAGGTTGATGCCGATCATTTGAAAGGCAATTATAATTCCGATAAAAATCAGCGTATACTCTGTTATTTGTCGAAAATTATATATCATACCTGGGTCCAGCGCAAACCGGGACAGGATCCGGGTAAGAACTCGTCTGGCAAAGAACCGGGAAGCCACAACAACAAACACCAGCAGCAGCACAAAGAACAGAATGGAAATAAGGTTTACATCTGTTTGTCCCAGCGTAAAAAGCTTTTGGTTTAAAAAATGATAAACATTGTTAAAAAGTTTCGTCAGTTCCATGTCCTTCCTCTTTGGTTAACTCTTGAAAGATATTTAAAATACAATCCTTTGGCAAGTTAAATTTTGTATAAAAATATGTTACTTGAATTAATAGACGGATTTTATTATCATATATTTAATTGGCAGCAGAGTAACGACGCGATTAATCGCGTCTCGCGTGTTATTTTACATTAAATAATCAAAACCTGTTAAATTTATAATAATTTTCACCAATCAGCCAAATTGATTCGAGCAAACCATGAAAACAAATATCAGACGTTCCTTAAAAATACTCATCATCCCGTTTATTTTTGGGTTTGGTTGTTCCTCCCACCCGAAACTGAATCAATTTAAAAGCGACGGATGCAGTCTTTTTCCTGACCGGTCCCTTATAGATGAAAAGTCCTGGTGCGATTGTTGTGTAGCCCACGACAGTGTTTACTGGCACGGCGGCACCAAACAAGAACGGCTGCAAACCGACCAAAAATTCAGGGAATGCATTATTGAAAAAACCGGGGACGAGTATCTTGCGGACATGATGTATAACGCTGTCCGCGCCGGCGGCAGTCCCTATTTCCCCACCTGGTACCGCTGGGGCTATGGCTGGAACTATATCCGGGGCTATAAAGCCCTCACCCCCGCAGGAAAAAGAGACGATTCGGGTGATGTTGAAAAAACAGTAGGGTGCCGATTTTATCGCATTATCCTTACTCAATGGAAAAAACAAAGACATCTTGTGGATTATTAAAATGAGTTACTATGATCTGACAAATAAAGAGCGCACACTTTTAAAGGAAAAAATCGAACATCTTGTCCAGTCTGACCTTAAAAGCAGAGACTATAAAAATATTTATTCTTATGCATCAAACGATGATACATATATTCGGAAAAATGTATATTTGGCAATCGGAAAACTGTATAAAAACAATATAGATGAAAAAAAGATTATCCTCTCCATGCTTAAATCTTTATATCTCAGCAAAGATGAAAAAGTGAGACAAACCGTTGTTTATGCATTGGGTGAAATTGGAAAAACAGAATTTGAGGTCATTCAGGAACTTTTTGAACAAGCCTTCTCCGACAGCCATCATTCGGTCTTGAATGCGGTTACCGGCGCGTTAAAACAATTGGGAGAAAAAAATCCAGTTCCAACAATAGCTTTTGTTAAAAAAAAGTTGCCGCACTCTAATCCAAAAGTTCGCATAAAATTGCTTCATGGATTAGAACTTTGGGGACGCACTCATCCGGACGATATATTACCAATTTTGGCTGAACATCAAAACGATTCGGAAATAAAAGTAACAGATACAATAATTCATATCATTGGACAAATAAGCTATAAAAAAGGATGCCTGGAACGGGTAATCTGCGCTTTAAAGTCATGGGAGAATGCGACTTTAATAAACAAAGCATTGAATGAAATTGTCATTGTCCATAAAAATTACAGCAAATTTGCTTTTTTATCTCCGGAGCAGGCACAAAATATGATTAAAAAAGAGTTTAATATTGTCTGACGCGTGTTGCAGCCACACTTTTTGCTCGCACCAACGTTTTCCCCTTTTATAAAACAGTAAAAAAATATATATTAAACGATCAGCCGGCACATACACATATCGGAGATTCTATGAACATTTCTATTATACTGGCGCATCCGAATCCGGACAGCTTAAATCATGCCATTGCCGAGGCGGCCCGCAGAGTATTAACGGACAAGGGGCATCAGGTCTTTTATCACGATTTGTATCAGGAAAAATTTGATCCGCTGATACCGGCGCAGGAATTCCCCAAAGACGCGGTCCTGCCGGATGAGGTTGCCCGCCATTGTGACGAAATCGCACAGGCAGACGGCATTATCATTATTCACCCAAACTGGTGGGGACAACCACCGGCGATTTTAAAGGGCTGGGTGGACCGTGTTATTCGTCCGGGTGTGGCCTATGAATTTCTGGAAGGCGACAGCGGCGAAGGCGTGCCCAATGGACTGCTAAAGGCCAAGACCGCCCTGGTTTTCAACACATCCGACACCGAAGCGTCACGGGAACAGCGCGAGTTTGGCGATCCCCTGGAAACCATCTGGAAAAACTGTATTTTTAAACTGTGCGGCGTTGAGGATTTTTACCGCAAAATGTTCCGCATCATCGTTACCAGCACCCATGAACAGCGTACCCTGTGGCTGCACCAGGTTCAGGACATTGTTTACCGCTATTTTTAAACAGAAAAGTATCGTTCACAACACTATAAACGGGGGTTTTAAACCAGGGGGGAAATCCCTAAACTTTATATAAAATTAACTTGCACCTTTACCTCAGAATTAGTATTATCCATACGTCAGCCATAAAAGACTACTTCCCATGATCATGTGATCAACCACGGGAACCCTGACAGTCTTTTGCTGATTTTCCACCATTTTATAAAAACGGGTACTAATAGTACGAACAAAAAAAATTGTGTTAGTGACAACATCCAAATACTCAGATGTAGTACTGTTGATGAAAAATATCCGAAAAACTCTGTTTATTCAGGCACATTGTGCCACATTACCAAAATTTTATTAAAACCGGCAAAAAACGTACTAAAATTACAACATTATAAACAATCTGAGCGGGAAAAAGTCGAAACAGTACGTTTATCCTGACAACACAATACAAAGTAATAAATCAACATACGGCACAGTTCGTTGGTTTATGCTGATAGAGATCACATGACATGATTCAGAAATGGAGGTCACGATGACAAGGTTGATACACCGAACAGTAACCTATTTACTTTTGTTCATTTTAATTTCCACTATAAAAAGTTTTAGCCAGGAAATTTACAGTCTGGATGCTCAAGTCGATAAACAAACCGGAAAAGTTACTCTAAATTGGGGTACAAGTTTGGAAAATGGCTATTTTGACAAGTACATATATGACGATTTTGAAACACTTGACAGCAAATGGAAAACTCGCTCCGGTAATTGGAAGGTAAATAACGGCTTCCTGGAAGTCACTTCAGGATCACACAAAAATGCTTCAATATATTTCGACCAAAACTATAGCAACATTATAATAGAAACAAAAATGACAAAAACTCAAGGTGATAAAGATAATGTCGGAATATTTTTTAATGGAGATCCAACTACACTAAGAGATGACGGGAATTGGCAATCGACTCATAAATTTATTCACGGCTACGGAGATTATAGAATTAACAACTTTTCCTCTCAAGGTCTTGAAAACGTGACCGGATGGATTGCAAGTAGTGAATTAAATGAAAATTTGGGGCAATGGAATGTAATTGAGCTAAAAGCATCGGCCCTCCCTGCCGTAACCGTAACCATCAACGGTGTCTATCAAAATTATCATGACATTAAAGATGCTGTTCCATTTTGGGCAGAGCATTCCAGCGGGAAAGTTGGCCTGGTTATGTATGATGCTTTAAAAAATGGAAAGGCCAAATTTGACTATATAAAAATTAAACCAATAAATGGTGGTATTGAAGCCTTTCATGTATTTAAAGACAATGTGCTGCTTGAATCTGTTCGCGATTTTACATCATTTGATACTCCTTCTGAAAGCAGTACCTACTGTTATAAAATTGCTGCTTTTGATGGGAAAGACTATGTTGTTGTAGATTCCATTTATGTTTCAACAAATGATTTTTCCATTTCTCAACTTTATGTAAATGAATCGCCGACTAATGGAAATGTTGTTGAAATTGTTGGCAAAGCCGAGTCGAACCAAACAATAAAATCTGTGGAATGTTTTGTTGACAGCATTGGCGAAGACGGAACCGGTTATCCTCTACCTGCAACGGATGGTGAATTTAACAGTATGAGTGAAGAATTTTACAATCCGTTAATAATTCCAAATCTAAAAAACAATACAAAACACACAATATACGCCCATGCAATGAACAGCGACAACACCTGGAGTGAGTTTAATTCTACTACCTTTTTCTACAAACTTCCGGGCAGTGGAACAGAAGTTTATTTAACACCGGGTGATACGGTTACAGTTCATGGTACTAACGCAAACACAAATTCCGTGGTGTTAGCAGACCGAAGCACAGTTACCGGCGGTGATGAATTTATTCAACCTATTCTTATTGGCGGTCCCAATGTTTATGAAATGGACAGTTTTGGTTGGGTGCTCAAAATTGCCATCGCCGAAAACACACCACCTGGCCATTATTCAAATATCAGCGTAACATATGCTTTTACAGACATTACCGGCAAACACACCGTTGATTCGAAAGATTTTATCGTCATTGTCGAAACTCCGGCGTCTGTTTCATCCAGCGAAAATAATTCAGTCCCTGAGGCTTTTCAGCTACAACAAAATTATCCAAATCCGTTTAATCCCACGACAACAATTCCATTTACGCTGGCAAAAAAATCATTTGTTGATATTTCAATATATGACATAAATGGAAGATTAGTAGAAAAGCTCATAGAACAGGAAATGTCGGGCGGTGACCACCGAATTATCTGGAATGCTAAAAATAATCCAACCGGCACATATTTTATCAAATTTTATGCGGATAAATATCAAAAAACGCACAAGTGTTTGTTGTTAAAATAATTGGTTGATAAAAGTTTATAGTGGATCGATTTATCGATCCGCCATAAACCGCATTAGAGGTGGAATTCCAAAACATAATTATCAGAATGCGGGCACTTGTCTCCCCACCCTTACGATAGAGTTTAGCCATTAATATTCATTTTGCAGCATGTATCAAGAGTTAATATTTCGATTTATGTTAAACAGAAAGGCCAGGTAATGAAAAAACTCACGCTATTTATTATTTTCTTCTTTGCTATTTCGTCACATTTATATTCACTCAATTTTTCTGTACAACCAGGCGATGCGATTTATCAAATTGACGGCTCACTTTCATGTGGCGGCAATTGTCCATTCATCGGGGGTATAGAATTTACCATTGAAAACAGTCATCCTGAATATGCAAAAGTTACAGCTTTTAGTGACGCAAGCGGCCTGATTGACGGGGCTGTTAAACTGGGTATAGAAATTATTATTTCTCAAGATACACCTTTGGGAACCGCCATCAAGGTTACCAGAACGGCAAAAGGGGTTACACTGAGAAAAACGTATACAACAACTACTACATATAAAATTATAGTGGGATCGTATGAAACAATATCATTTTTTAATTTAAATGATTACGATGAATATAATGACAATAAAATTTCTATTCGTGATATCGCTATTGATGATGAACGAAATGTTATCTATTGTTTAACAATCGGAATTCCAAGCACTTATTATAAAAATTACAAATTATTTGCCCTAGATAGGACGGGTACTGTCAAATGGATTTATGACTTGTCTGATCTAAACTCTAACATATCTCGTATGGCAGTTGATTCAGACGGTTTTGTTTATTTTGTTAGAAAAACTGACAAAGCTGTTCTTTTTTCAATTTCTCCCCAGGGTGAATTAAACTGGCAATACAAATTCGATGAATATTATGAGTTTAATTATCAACCGCCTTCCATAGGTCTGGACGGCTCTGTAATCGTCGGTATAGATCACTCCTATCTCGGATCTGATTCTCTTTACTCTTTTCAACAGGATGGAACACTCAATTGGAAAACGCCTGTTGAATTTATAGACGTCGACACCAAAATAAGCATTGACGGCAATGGCAATATTTATTTCTTTAGTCATTACAACATGCATGGTAAAATCAATGTTTATAAACCAGACGGTACATTAAAATGGATCAAGGAAGTTGAATATAAATCCGTTCTCGGTCCCATTATCATTGGTGAAAATGATAATGTGTTTCATCTGGGCAACCATAGTGGAAGTACTTATTTGCAATGGTGTTCTCTGTATTCACTTAATTCAAATGGAAATATTGATTTCGAAACGAACAATAATTTTTTGGATCCACATCATCAAATTATTGGACCAGGTGGTAGCATTTATATCGCTTCAGGACAAAACATGTCAAATTATTCTAAATCAGAATTATCTGCTGTAAATCAGACTGATGGAAATGAAATATGGTCATACGATTTAGAATTAGTTAATAATGAAAAAGATTGGATTCGATTGGCCCCATTAGTCGGTGCAGATAGTACAATTTACATCACAACCAATGAAAATGTATTGTATGCTATTCAACCAAATGGCGTACTACAAAAATCAATTCCCGTGCCCGGTAGAATGAATGCCATCAAGATGTCAAACGATGGGCGTATATATCTTTATTGTTATGATGATAAAGTAATATACACTTATCAGACCGAATCAGGCGGTCTTGCAAATACCCCGTGGCCCTGCGATGGCCATGATTCCCGGAACACCAGTTGTGCCGCCACAGTCATTCCGGAACCGCTTCCTCCCTCAGCTAATTTTTTGGCAGATTCAACCACAGGGACCGTTCCTCTGGTCGTGCAATTTTTCGATAGTTCCAAAGCTTCTGTTTCTGAAAGATTGTGGAATTTTGGAGATGATTCAACAAGTACTGAGAAAAATCCGGTTCATATTTATTCAACTCCGGGTACTTATTCTGTAACTTTAACTGTAAATGGAATAGGTGGCTCTGATATAATGATAAAACAAAACTATATAATTGTTGAAGGCCAATCAGCGGTTAATAATACAACATCAAACGTTTTAAACGAATTTAAATTACAACAAAATTATCCTAATCCCTTCAATCCGGAAACGACAATCACATTCCGGGCGGCAAAAGACGATCATTACAACCTCAAGGTTTACAATATTAGTGGACAAAAGGTTGCCGTATTGTTAGACGATGACTGTCAAGCTGGTACACATCAAGTTTTGTTTGACGCTTCGAATTTACCTTCAGGAACTTATTTCTATCGTCTGGAAGGAGGTGGTATGAATGTGATCAAAAAAATGATCTTGCTCAAGTAAATTGACTTTTTAACCGCCTTGAGTGTTTCAATTGCGAGCAAAAAATTAGTTTTAGAGCTGCAGAGGTCGCAAAGGCGTTCCCTAAAATTTCTGGATTCCTGCTTTCACCGGAACGATATGTCTTGATTTGTGTTTCGGTTTCTCTTAAGGCTTGAGTTTCAAGCGACCGCTGAGCTAAAGAACGGTAAAATATCAAGTTTTAGCCGAAATGTAACTCTGGCATCCAATGGACGATGGGCATGTTTGCAAGGCCGGTGAAACGAGCCGTTAGCCGCTATTAGTATCAATCTAGGAAAAAAAATGTATAATATATCAATATTTTTATTAATTAAAATTAGTGCAATGTAAAGGAGGCGAAAGTTGGAAAGAAATTTTTTATCACACTACAAATTAACTTTAGTTTTAGCATTAATAATAATGTTCAAGACTGCTACTGTAACAGGAAATGTTATTAAAGTACCACAAGATTATTCAAGAATTCAACTTGCCATTGATGCGTCAGAACAAGGGGATATTATCGAAGTTGCCGGGGGCGAATATTCAGAAAATCTGGAAATTGACAAATCAATAAGTATCGTATCGATAAGTTCTGACTATACCGTTTTAATTTCCCAGGAATGGATAAATAGTCAAACAGTAGGTGGAGTTGGTATTCATATAATGAGTGCAAATTCAGTTGTTATTCATGGTTTTATAATTGAACGTTATAATGTAGGCATAAATACATATAATTCTGAGAATGTAACAATTGAGAACTGTTTCATTCGTGATAATTTTGGTAGTGATTATGAACATCCTACCGGCTTTGGAGTATCCATTTCGGAATCAAATAATGTGATACTTAAAAATAATTTAATTATCCATAATTGTGCTTATTTAGATGGCGGTGGTGGTTGTGGTGTAAAAATACTTTCTTCGGAAAACGTTTCAATAATCAACAATACTATTAGTCACAATGATGGGGAAAATGGAGCCATCTATGGTTCAGGTTGGGGATTATTAGTAGACAGTTCATCTTGCACCATAAAAAATAATATTATATCAAATAATGATTTTAAATGGGGGGCAGCATGGCCAGGTGTTTATGGTTGTGGAATAGAAAGCGTAAATGGATCAATCCTTGACATATCATATAATAATGTATTTGATAATAGTGACGATTATGGTAATGTAAACAATTACGAAAACACTGATACAGGTGAGAATGATATATCTAAAGATCCGTTATTTACTAACGATGTAACACCATACCCTTTTGAACATGGCGATTATCATCTGCAAGAGAGTTCCCCGTGTATTGATGCAGGTGATCCGGCACCCGAATATAATGACCAAGACGGTACAAGGAATGACATAGGTGCTTTTGGTGGTCCAATGCTTCCCACAACGACATTTATTCAAAACGATGGTTGTTATTCCCAGACATTTCAACTTTTTAATAACTACCCTAACCCATTTAATCCATCCACAACTATCAAATATAATATCAAAAAACCAACGTATGTTAATCTATCAATTTATAATATAGCCGGCCAATTTGTTGAGACATTGGTCGATTGCCGACAGACAACTGGTGAGCATCAAGCAACATGGCAACCTAAGAATTTGGCGAGTGGTGTTTATATATATAAAATTCAAACTAATGACTTTTCAGAGGTAAAAAAATTAATTTACCAAAAATAATTGGCAAACAAAAATTATAGTCGTAGGCTGGGGCATTATCTATGCCCCAGCGATAAACAATATTACTATGAATTGCATCGTTGAACATAAATTTGGTGAGTAATTGTAGGGGCCAAAAAGATGGACCCAACCTACAAAACCATCCAAGCGGAACTTATTTTATTCATTTCAAAGCTGATGGATTTAAGCAGGTTAAAAAATGTTTGTTGTTAAAATAAACTAAAAAAACACTCAACTAACCGAAAGGAAAAACTCGTGCGTAAACAGTTCATATTAAACATCATTTTGTTGAATTTATTTTGCACCACTCTTTTGTTTTCACAAACTGTTCTCAGCTACATTGATATGGATTTCCCGCAAGTTGGAACGCCTCGTGCATTCTCAATGGGCGGTATTTACACGGCAACAAATGCCGGTGTGGATGCGTTGAATGGAAATCCCGCCGGATTGATCAACCTGAAAAGGGCTCAGTTTATTATTAGTGGCAGCATGAACGTGGCGGGCAAAAATGAGTATGAATTTGACTATTACAAGGATCGATACGATGATATCTCGTACAGCAACAACCTCGACCTCTTTGGAAAATTCCGTGATTTTACCGTTGCATTTCCGGTTGAAATGAGCAACTCAAACCTCCCACTGGTTGCAGCGGTCGGATTACGACCGGTTCATGATGGCAAAATAAAAACCACTGAGGAATATGAAAATAAAGAAGGCAATACATTAAAGGAAACAACAACCCAAAAAGGTATCATTTCTACCTTATCCCTTGGAGCAGCAACAGAAATAAATAATCGTTTTCAAATCGGTGCGTCACTCAACATTCCACTCTTGCAAGGGTTTAGTTCATTGGAAGAGGGTTATCTTAAAACTCCAACTTCTGATGGCGGATCCTCTGGATCAGGAGATACAGGGGGGACAGGAAGTTCGGGTTTTGAAAAAGACAATTATGAAAACGAGCTTGAAGCTGATATCTCCGGCGGTTCATTCCTCCAGTTGGGTGGAATAATGAAAGTAACCCCAAAGCTATCACTTGGGCTCTCATACATGTTTGGTCACCAAATAAAAGTAAAAGATGCAGAATACACTAATACTTTTAATGGTGAAAAACGTTACGAGTACGAGTTGGACGATACAAAAATCAAGGTACCTTCCACCTGGTCTTTGGGTTTGGCCTACCAACCAAACCAAAACATACTCATCTCAGGCCAGATTGACAATTTGCCCTGGGAAAATATTGAAATTGACGGAGATGAATACGGTGATTATTCTGACATCGAAAACGGATACGCCTATCGTGTTGGGTTGGAAATGGGTTCCCGCCTGTTGCTGCGTTTGGGTGCTGGAATGCGCAAAGAAGACATGACTGATGATGATGACGATCCTCTTTTTTCTAAATGGGTGTCCGGCGGTTTCGGCATCAGAAAAAATTCAATCTCGATTGATGCTGGCGCAAGAATTAGTTACCTGGCCACGGAACATGAATATAACGATAAAAATTACGATCACACCAGTATTGCGCTGGTTGCTTATGCCGGTTTAAAATATGCTTTTGATTTTTCGTTCGGGATTTAATCTTTTGCCGGGTTCAGTAAGCGAACCCGGCAAAAAAATAACACGAAAAGATGTGTACAGACAAACACCACAGATTTTTATATCAATTAAATGATGGGCCAAAATGGTCCATCCTGCAACTGGGCTTTCAGTCGGGTAGAAAATGCCTCTAACAAATAAAAGATGTCGAGTCCGAAAAAGAATAAATACCAAAAGCAGGTTTGTTATTTCAAATAATAGGGCCTGTTAATTCAAACGGCACTTGCGATATTTGAAACGTGTAGTCTGGTTTTTTAATATCGAACTCTTTTAATGATAATCAGTAGACCAGCCATTTTAATGATGCTGCACTAGCAACTGCAAACAAAAAACAACTCCTCGGGGATTTAAATATTTATATCAAAAACCCCTTGCGCCAATATCACAGAATTTGTATAATTCATTATCAGCCGTAAAGGACTGTTTTTAAAAATTATTTGGTCGAGCATACAAGGTTCTGGCAGTCCTGCGGATTTTCAATCAGGATATTAAAACGGGTAGCAAAGAGTACGGTAATATCGCGTACCATTCAGAGATAAATAGAAAAAATTAAATAGTGCCATAAAACAGCCCCTAAAGACTCTACTCCAAAAACCGAAGATTTTGAATTTCAGGAGAGTTATGATAAAGTTTAAAGTTTTATTAACCATAAATGCCGTACTGGCCGCCGTGTCCGGAATTGCCTGTATGGTCATGCCGGACCAGCTTTTAGCACATTATGATGTCAGTTTACCCCCTATGGGACTGGTGGTTTATCAGTTCTGGGGAGCCACGCTTCTGGGACTGGGTCTGCTCATTTGGCTTTTCAGAGATACAAGCGACCACAATTTACAGTGGAAAATATCGCTGTCCCTGTTCATCACGAACGCGCTGTGTTGTGTTATGGCCGTTCGCGGCCAATACGCCGGCGCCAATTCACGCGGGTGGTCTATGGTCATACTGTTCGGACTGTTTGCCCTGATATATGGTGTACTCGCACTCATGAAACCAAGAAAAACACCATTGAATGATGAAAAGCCGGGCTAAAATTCACAGGCCGGTCCCTCATTCCGGACCCTGGAAATAATAAAACGTTATATACAGGTAATTTTATGAAATCAAAATTTCTGGTTTTTATTCTGGTTTTTGCCATAATTTCGGTTCTCATATTCAACTGCACAAAATCAACAGAGCCTGAAATTATTAAAAACGCTGTTTTGGCTGTTGATTTGGAATCGGCATTCAAAAACGATTCCGTAAGAATAGAGATAAACAATGACTTGCTTGTTCAAAAACGTGTCTCTACAAATTATACCATCAGCGCGGCATGGGGCAGTGGCCCTAAAGTCTATCCACAAGGAAACTATACCCTGCAGATTGAAATATTTAATTATAATTTGCAGAAAAAATACGCATTCTATCTCAACGATACTCTTACCGTTTGTATCAGGTTTGAACCTCAAAATGAAAAAATTCAATTTTCTACATTTGATGGTTTAATATTTAGAGATTAATGCAAATTTATATCGTCTGGTAATAAAATAAGGAGAGATTAAATAATGAAAGCATTAAGACTATTAATCGCCTGTTTAATTCCTTTATTTTTGATCACTATGGTATCCGCGCAAACAGCAAATGGTTTTTCAGATCCTTATAACAAACATGCCGTAAAAAATTCAGTGAATGATGGGATTGTTGTGGTTTTTAATGATTCCCATCTGGAACAGGCTGTCCGGGAAACGCTGGCAAAACCGAGCGGCGATATTTACGATACGGACATGGAAACATTAACATCTTTTACAGCCGAAGATGACAGCATATCAGATTTAACGGGCCTGGAATATGCCGTAAATCTGACAAAACTTTACCTTAACAATAATCTGATAGTTGACCTGACTCCTTTGCAAGGATTGACCAGCCTGACCCGCCTGGAGCTTTATAAAAATAATATTGTTGATATAACACCGCTGCAAAATTTAACCAACCTGTCTAATATCAGCCTGATACAAAATCAAATCACCAGCCTGACCGCACTGCAAAATCTTGTAAATTTGCAATATCTTTACCTTGACAGGAATCCAATCACCGATTTTACGGGCATACAAAATCTACCCAACTTGCTAACGCTGATGATTAACGGTATAGATCTAAGTGACCTTTCTATCGTGCAAAATATATCCAGTTTAACAGCACTTTATATTGAACGTACTACCATCAGTGATTTATCTCCATTACAAAATTTAAATCAACTAAAGCTGCTTTTTGCATCATCAAACCAGATAAGCGATATAACGCCGCTGCAAAATATACCCGGCCTGGAAAATATAAAATTGTCATATAACCAGATAAGCGATATTTCTCCCTTGCAAAACCTGACGGGAATATATCAGCTTATTCTTTCTGAAAATCAAATAACCGATATTTCTGCCACACAAAACATGACAGATTTGGAATACCTGACAATAAGGAACAATCAAATAAAAGATATTACTCCCGTACAAAATTTAACCCATCTCATTGGTCTTCAAATAGATAATAACAAAGTCAGGGATATTACGGCCGTTCAAAATTTGAGTAATTTAAAAACTCTGGCCCTTACTAATAATCCTATTCAGGATATATCACCAGTTGCCAATTTGACAGAATTAACAAGTTTTTGGTCTGCCAACCTTCATTTAAAAGACGTCAATCATTTACAAAACCTGGTTAATTTGCAAAATCTGGGGATTGACGGTAATCTGCTTGACCATGAAGATTTACCAGGATTGTATCATTTGGATAAATTAAAGCTTTTATATTTGAACGAAAATCCGGGAATTATCAGTGGAACCAAAATGCAGGAACTGGCAGACAATCTCCCTTCCATGAATTGTGAAGATATTCGCTGGGATGGGACCTGCGGTGCGGACCCCAATGCAGCGGCAATTTGCTGGTGTGAACCGTCAGATTCGGCAGAGGTCGGCCAGGTGGTAACGGTCCAGGCAACAGCGACAGACAACACTCAGAAACAAGTGCAAATGAAAATTGACTGGGGCGACGGAACAATATCTGATTATGTTGAATTAAATGCAAATGCCTCTACATTCGAGTTTTCGCATGCCTATGCAACAGAAGGGTATTTTGATATCAGGGTTATGGCAAAAAACGAGAGCGCCGTTGAAACAGATTGGTCGGACCCACACACGATTATTGTCGGTGAACCGGTTGTGTCCGTTGAAACAGAGGATAATATAATCAGAGAATTTTCGCTTGAACAAAACTATCCCAACCCGTTTAATCCGGCCACTACAATTAGTTATGCGTTGCCTAAATCCGTGCAAGTCAGAATTTCAATTTACAATATGCTTGGTCAGCAAATAAAGGTGCTTGAAGACAAAATCCATCAGGAAGGACTACATAAAGTACAATGGAATGGAAAAGATGAGAACGGCAATTTAATGACAAGCGGCGTTTATATGTGCCACATTCAAGCCGGGACTTGCACACAGACAATAAAACTGATGTTAATAAGATAGTCGCAGAGGCGCCATGAATCGTGCCTCTACCATGTGCTGCATCTCTTGTAAAATAAACTATTCCAACCGCACCGGGAATCCTGCCGGGGCGGTTTTTATATAAAAAACAAACGTTCCGGCAACGCTTCACACCACAACAAATCAGGAAAAAGGATAATTTTTATTCAAAACCCTCTTGCGCCGGTACAACAGAATTTGTATTATTCTAATATCAGTCATAAACGATTTTTTTTAGGACAATTTGGTTAAGTATGAAAATTTCTTATGTCCTTTAGGTGATGTTCTCTACATAAAAATGGACCAACAATGAGTAAACGATCTGATTCGGTAACATTATCCCGTAAAGTGGGGACTGAAAACATAATTATGATACGTCTTCCGGCCAAACGGATTCAAAATATCCCCTCACACCACACTCTCACGCTGGATGAGAAATCACGATGTTATGTGGCGCTGTTGGCACAGGTTTGCAGCAAAAATTCTTTTAATGGTTACGAAACCGGCCGAAGCGTGGAGCTTCATTTATGGTCAAGTTTGAGATCCTCAGAGACCGGTCCATTGGTAAAAGGTGCGGATACGATGCTGCCTTCCTCAGCCTGGTTCTCACTGGCATCCGCATCGAACAACAAAGATGTCAGGGACCATCTTGAATCATTTGGTTTAAAACCGCTTGCCCTGGCAAAGATCAATTTACAGGAACAGGGAGGCTCACTGTTTTTTCCCGATGGCGGGTGGATTGAATGGATGATCTCACGTCCCGGTAAAAAATTGTCACGTGCGGGTGTAAACCACACATTATACGTTGCAGAGGACGAACCGGGCGCTGTGGGTCATCATATCGCGGCCCTGCTTTCGGACCCGGAAATGGACCAGCCCGGCAAGGTTCACATACAAACAACCGCCCTGGAACCTTTTCTTTTCAAGGGCGAAAAATTTGCAGCAGCTATCAGCCGAATTTGCAAACTGGAAGCCGATATTATCTGGCTAAAACATGCGAAAAACTAGTGAGAAAATATTGTCACTATTAAATCATGAACAAACATTTCAATTAACTGTCATACCGCTTGTTGAGGCCCCGGCAAACAGTCGACATGAAAAATAAATCCTTGATTTGGAATTACATATGAAAAAAAACTTAAAATTCTTGTCAGCACAAAAAGATGAATCAAATCCACAGTCTGGTCAATATTGTATTAGCGGAGAAAAAGTATGGATTTCGAAATAACAATATCAGATGATAACACCTATATTATGGGTAAAGTAAACGTGCCGTTAACCAGAAAGGTCATTATAGAACTGACACAAGAATATGTAAAACTTTATAAAAAAACAGGCATTAAACGGATAATTTCCGATTTTCGCGATGCACCCAATGTCATGGGTACGACGAAAGAATACAATTTTGCTCACAGTGACATTCCGAGTATTGGGTTCCCTCGTGATATTCGCGTAGCTGTTGTCATTGCTAAGGGCGACACGTCACATAAATTTTCAGAGACCGTTGCCGTCAATGTCGGTTACCAAGTAGAGACATTTCATTCATTTGATCAGGCGGTTGAGTGGCTTTTAAAAGACACTTGATTACCTTAACGATTTTTGTGTTAACGAATCAGGATATTTTTAATTTAAAACATTTTTAGCCACAAGGTGTGCTTTTACTGCACCCTGCAACGATTAGTCGAATGTCCGATAACATTTTCGTTTCACATTAAAAAAGAGGTGTGATCATGAAAACACAATTTGCAAAGAGTTTCCTGTTTTTTCTGGTTCTCAGCTTGTTTTCAATTCGTTTGGACCCTATCCATTGTATGGTGGCCTCCAGGCCGGGGCAGGCGTCAGGCGGCGGTCAACTCCAGATCATGCCTCTGCTGGTTATCTTTATAATCATATTTCTTTTCATCAAATATACCACCTGCCGGTCAGGGGCTTATAAATTTGTCACAATTCCCTTCGCAATTTTTGCTGTAGCAAGTATGATGATAGCGGTCCTACTTTTAAATACCCGGCTGTTTGAACTGCTGACACTAAACAGGGTGAATATGCAAACCATTTATACCCAATTATACCCTGTAATTTTACTGATGATCTTTTCTTTTCTAGTACTGCTGGTTAGCGTGAAACTTTCAGCCAGGAATCAATCAAAATATATAATTGGTATTGTCGTCCTGTGTGTGGGATTCCTGATGCTTCAGCACATCTTTGATCATTTACAAAGACCGGTTATGGAACGGGTAACTATGCAGGAATCGGTTGTAGATGTCCAACCGGAACCGGAACAAACACCGGATGTAATTGAAAACCTCGTACCTCAACCATTGCCCAAAAGCCAGATAACCGAAATCCAACCTTTGAAGACTGAAATGCAGCAAGAGCCACCGGAACAGATCGAACGTGAAACCGATATAGTTCCGCAGGAAATCCCGGAAGAGGTCGTGGCGGATCGTTCTGTTCCCTTTACTGAAACCCATGGTTTACTGTTCTGGACGGTCCTCTTTTTAACTACAGGGATAATTTTGATAATTCTCTATAACCGGGGAGAAAAACCCGGTCCTGCGGAACACGCCGCCAAACCAGCGGATTCCAAAAATCCGTTTACCTGTATCTGGACGAATCCGAGGCAGGCCTATAACCTGATGAACAGCCGGTTTTCCCGCATTCCCCTTTTCATGATCATTACAATTTTCAGTGCATTTGTTATAATTGGTTTATCTGCCGCGACTATGGGTTCCAGGCGCTATGCGGAAAGTAACGTTATTTTAAGATATATCACTTTAGCACTTTTATCCGGTATCATTTTTTTACCGGTCCTTGGCCTGGGTTTGCAGGGCATCGCCCGTCTTTTCAAGGGAAAAGGCACCTGGCGCAACAATATGACATCACTCGCAACAGCCCATATTCCCACGGCATCCCTTATTATTCTCTGGATTGGAATTCTGATAATCTTTGGCGATGGTCTGTTCCGGCATTCCTTTGCTGTTAACAATTTCCCGGTTATCGCTGTTTTGTTTCTCATTCTTGTTGTGTTTATTTATCAAATTGTCATTATATGGGGCATCGTCATCTCGATCCCGATTATTAGCCAGGCTAATGAATTTTCAAAATGGCGGGCATTTTTCAGCCTGGTCCTGCTGGACATTTGTATTTTAATTATTGCGGTACCCATAAAAATGATTTTTTAATCGTATACACTTTGCCGCCCCGGGATTCCACCGGGGCGTTTTTAAACATAGCCTCAACAAAGTCGTATGGTGCAGTTTTACCAAACCATTGCACGATTAAATAAAAAGCCGCATACATCAGGTTTGGATCAAGTTTTTTACATAATACTTAATTAATTCAAAAATTTTATTTATTTTGTATAAACATGGTTGGCGGTACTTTAAATACCGGATACAACCTTATATTTCACCTGAAAAATATTATTACCAGGGACCTTTTATGCTCAAGAAAATATTAATTTTTATACCGGTGTTAATAATCCTCATTATTGCTGTCAGGATTTTCATTGTTTATACGGACCAAAAAGAGGAATTGAATTACCATAAAAATATCCCACAGTCAATTAAATTATGGTCCGATGATTTTGAACAAAACGGCCCGATTCCGACCCTGCATACAGGACTGGGCGAAAACACCTCTCCCTCCTTATATTGGGACAATCTGCCGGAAGGGACCCAATCTTTAGCGATAATCGTTGTTGATTATGATGCCCCCTCACCTTTTATAAAATTAATGACGGTTGATCATTGGGTTATTTTTAACATAAATCCGGAAATCAAATTTTTAGAAAGCGCACAAACCGCTGAACAATTAAAGCAAAACAATATGAGTCTGGGCACAAACATAACTAAGGGCGTTGAATATGTCGGTCCGAACCCGCCTTTTGGCACCCATCGCTACTATTTCAGGATTTATGCTTTATCTGTTCCTCATATTGAGTTATTGCAGCCGGCAAAAAAAGATCTGATGAAGGCAATGAAAGATCATATTTTGGCTTTTGGCGAATTAACAGGAACATACAAAAAATAATCCTGAAAAAAAGAGCAAAAGGATGGAAATTAAAACAATAAAGGTTGGTGTTGATAATTGTTACCTTTTAAAAGATAAAGGCACAATATTAATCGACGGCGGCATGCCCGGATCATGTAACGATTTGATCAAAGGAGTGCAAAAGGCAGGGATTGATCCAAAGGAAATTAAGGGGGTTGTTTTAACACATTGTCATTGGGACCACATCGGCTGCGTAAAAGCCATCAAAGAAACAACCGGCGCAAAGATTATTGTGCATAAAAACGAAGCACGTTTTTTGGAAAGTGGAAAGCAGTCCATGCCGCCCGGTGTAACGCGCTGGGGCAAAATATTCGGCGCGTTTTTAAAAAACTGGAGCCGGAAATTTGTTCTAGAGCCGTGTAAAGCCGATATTATAATCGGCGATGAAGACATATCATTAGAAGAGTTTGGCATAAACGGCAGCATCGTTTTCACGCCCGGCCATTCGTCCGGTTCAGTTTCAGTCGTGCTGGACTCTGGTGATGCGTTTGTCGGCGATATGGCAATGAATGCCCTGCCCATGACATTGGGTGCTGACCTCCCTGTTTTCGCTGAAAATATGGATGTACTGTTTAAGAGCTGGAAAAAACTGACCGATTTGGGCGTCAAACAAATATATCCGGCACATGGAAAACCGTTTTTTATAAAAAAACTGGCAAAAAAAATTAACAGATAATTTTTCCAACAATGAGATGCCTCCGGCCCTTAAAGGAGAAAAATGAACAAACCCATACAAGAACATTCGAATTTAAAACGGCCAAAACATCCCATGTCGGATTTTGTCCGGCAGGCTTTGGAAGAACGCGGTCTGATGGCGGACTATCAGGCGCGTCCGGCCTATCAGCAAAATGATTATATCGGATGGATAAACAGGGCCAAGCTTCAACCGACAAAAGAAAAACGACTTGCTCAAATGCTTGATGAACTTGAAAAAGGCGGCGTTTACATGAACATGGACCACCCGCCGTCACGAAAAAAATAAACCGGAATATGGTACTGCTGCACTGTTCCACAAATTCTGTTAAAAAACAATATACCGGGTACACCATGTTATCAACCAAAACTTGCAAAAAGTATCCACTGCTGACCTATTTCAGCCTGGTTTTTGTCATCTCATGGGGAGTCATTTATATTCTGGCCGATCCCAATGGCTTTCCGGTAACGGAAGAACAGGCAATGACACTGGGCATGGCCATCCTTCTCGGACCAAGCATTGCCGGCATTCTTTTAACAGGTTTTTTTTCCGGGTTGGCCGGTTATCGCAGTCTTTTATCCCGATTGGTCAAATGGCGCGTGAACGTGAAATGGTATGCCGTGGCGCTATTAACGGCCCCGGTTTTAACAGCGGCCGTTATTGCCGTGCTTTCACTGTTCTCTCATAAATTCCTTCCCGCTGTTTTTCTTTCGAATGAAAAGCTAAACCTGTTGCTGTTCGCTCCCATCGGCGGTTTGATCGTCGCTGTTTTTGAAGAACTCGGCTGGACAGGATTTGCCGTTCCCAAACTAATGCAGCGTCATCCTGTTTTCAACACAGGCGTTATCATTGGACTTGTTTGGGGTGCATGGCATTTTCCGTTATTCTGGGAGGTCAACAGTTTTACATCATTACTGCCCTTTTTATTGCTTTTAGCCAAACTTTTTTCCTGGCTTCCACCCTACAGAGTGCTGATGGTATGGGTTTACAAACACACGGAAAGCTTGTTAATAGTTATACTGATGCATACAAGTCTGGTTGCAACCCTGTTGGTTCTGGACCCAATCGTTAAAGGCACAGGACTGTTATTATTTATTCTCTCAAGGGCTGTTTTACTGTGGGCCATGGCGGCAGTTGTCAGCCTGGGTAAAAACAGGGCGGCTTGATAATTCGTTGCAGTTGCAGGGTAATTCCACCCCACCATTGCATAATTAAATTAAAAAAAACTTGCATATCTAAATTTAAATTGATATAATATTTTACTTAACAATGTTAGAAAATATAACGGTGTTATATGGGACATATTGAACGAAGGCAAAAAGAAAAAGAACAGATGCGGAAAGCAATAATGGAGACCGCATTGAATATTGGGATTTCCGAAGGATGGAATGCCGTTACCATCCGTAAAATTGCCGAAAAAATTGACTATACCCCACCAATAGTTTACGAATATTTTAAAAACAAACAAGATTTATTTAATGAATTGGCAATGTCGGGGCATCGTGAGCTGCATAAAGCCTATAAACTGGCAATGGAAACAGAGCCTGACCCTGAAAAAATTATATTACAATTATCAGCAAATCATTGGGATTTTGCATTTGAACATAATGCACTCTATAAATTAATGGTCAACTATAACACCCCAATGACAAATGATGAGATTATAAAGGATGTTGAGCAGATTCAGGACTTGTTTTTCAAACTGACCAAGGAAAGGGAATCAGCAAAAGAGCTGATGTTTAACTGGTTTTGCCTGGTTCAGGGATATATATTTAATACAATACAAACAGCAATTCCTCTTCATTTGTTGAAAAATTCACCAAAAAACTTGTTAATAGAGGCTGTTGAAAGACTTATAAACAGCATTTAAATTTTTACTATCAATTTTACATTGTTAAAATAATTAATATATATAAAAAGTCTGGCCATTTTTTAAACCTTTACCCTCATCACACGGCCGGCAGCATAAATACGGCAAGTAACTATCCGGCTTAAAAAACAATGAATCCGACTTTTGGTTTATTCATCTAATATAAAATACTTTTTAAACCTCTTGTTCGTTATTAAACTCGTTTAATATTATATTCAGTGACAAAAATAATTATATTCATAAAAACCTTGACATGAAATTAAATCCGTCTTTTGATAAGGGAGTTTAGCCTATTGAAGAGAAGCAACATCCACCTGCGACCGATCCATACGATTGTGATGATAGCACTGATTTTTGTAACAACTGTACAGGCCCGAAAGAAAAATATTATTATTATGATAGCCGATGGCTGGGGATTCAATCATATTGCCGCTACAACGTATTGGAACGGTTCCGCTCCGGTTTATACGAACTGGGACGTAAAATATGCCATGAGCACCTGGTCACTCGGGGGCGGGTATGACAGCCGGGCGGCCTGGGCTGATTTCGACTATCCCCTGTATGATTTTACCGATTCTGCGGCTGGGGCCACGGCCATATCCACCGGAATAAAAACATACGACGGGGGCATCGGCTTGAACGCCTTTCATCAGCCGGTGGAACATATTCTCGAACGCGCCGAATCCTGTGGAATGGCAACAGGTGTGGTGACAAGTGTACAGATTTCGCATGCCACACCGGCCGGGTTTGTGGCCCATAACATAAGCCGGTATAATTATGCAGACATGGCTCAGGAGATGATTACGCAGAGCGCCATAGATGTTATAATGGGCTGCGGCCACCCGCTATATAGCAATGACGGAATTAAACTATGGAGCAATTTTGATTACCAATACGTCGGTAATAGTTCCGTGTGGAATGGATTAATTGCCGGGACAATCGGCGGCGACGCGGATGGAGATAACATAGATGATCCCTGGACCCTGATTCAGGAAAAACAGGAATTTCAAAATCTGGCACAGGGCGATACACCCAAACGGGTGATTGGTGTTGCCCAGGTTTATAAAACCCTTCAGGAGCAAAGATGGTTTCACCCGGCGGTAAACAGCACCGAACCGCCTTACAAAATAGCGTTTAACAGGAATGTACCGACGCTGGAAATGATGGCCAAAGCGGCATTGAATGTTTTAGATAATGATCCGGATGGTCTTTTTCTTATGATCGAGGGAGGGGCTGTCGATTGGGCCAATGAAGAAAATGTGCTGGGCCGGATGATTGAAGAAATGGATAACTTTAACAAAACATTCGAGTCGGTGGTCGCATGGGTTGAGGCCAACAGTAATTGGGATGAAACCCTGCTGATTGTAACAGGTGACCATGAAAGCGGTTATCTGTGGGGCCCCGGTTCTCACGCGCCAAATACCTGGAATCCGATCAGGAACAATGGTCCCGGCAAAATGCCTGATTTCAGATATTATACAAATGATCATTCGAACCTGCTCATACCATTCCATGCAAAAGGATTGGGAAGCAGCCGCTTTGCCTCCTGTGTAATAGCCACAGACCCGGTTTATGGAGAGTATATTGACAATACCGATATTGCCCATGTGGTTTTTTCGATTCTGGATGATGACTATAACGAAGTTGAAGCTGAAAACAGTTCTGCTGATCAGCCTGGCAGATTTAAACTCAGCGATGCCTATCCCAATCCCTTTAATTCATCGACCACCATACAATTTACTCTGCCGAAAACAGTACATGTAAGAGTTGATGTATTTAACATCCGGGGGCAAAGTGTGGCGATCCTGCTGGATGAGACAGTCCCGGCGGGACAGCACAAGATTAATTTCGAGGCACGTCATTTGCCGGGCGGTATGTATATGCTCAGGTTAAAAGCCGGGCAGTTTCAGTCCGTAATAAAGTTGTTTTATATAAAATAAGGACACATAGCAAACTACAAAAAATTACAAGCAAACAGGAACGTTGACACATCTAATTGAGAAAGGAGTCATTTAAAACAAACAGGCTTGGAGGCCGTCTAAATTTAAGCGTAAATGAAATTTGAATTAATATATGTTTTTTGGTGATCGACAATTATCAACTGCAGATAATAATCAGAATTTCAAAACAGTCGAATTTAACAAGAATAAAAAGGTACGCGATTATGGCAAAAAGAATATTTACAACAATTCTAGTATTAATTTTGCCCCTGTCATTATTCGGGCAATACAACGAAGTTGAACCAAACAACACAACAAGTCAGGCAAATGTTTTAGCTCTCGGTGACTCTTCCGTAATTTCAGCTCAGTTTAGCTCAACAGTTGACATTGATTATTTTTCTATAGAAATGAATGATTCAAGTATGTATTATATAACCAGCATTGAAAATGCCGATGGTGTCAGTCCGAATATCGAACTTTTCGTGCAGGGAAATTCGAATAATATTTTAACATCAAATGTAGCCGGACGAAATGCAAATGACAACTTTCGCCTGTCCGGGTATGTGCCCGCTACGAGCGGAATTTTTTATGCAAAAATATTCAACACTAAAAATACAACAGGTGCCTATAAAGTAAGACTGGCCGGTGGAAGGTCGCAGACTCGGCTGCTTGTTCATGAACCGGACAATACATTGGCCCATGCTGCATTCTCAAACACGCTTGCGGAAGATGATACCGTGTATGGCGCCATTTATCCTGCGAATGATGTTGATTATTTTAGAATTTCCGGAGAGGAAGGCAAATTCTATACAATAGGGGCCACACCGATTCTGGATTTACACCCCCGCGATACGGACACCTATATCACCCTGTTTGATTCGGATGGAAACATTGTTGATGAAAATGATGATCTTGGTAATGTAGATACGCCAAGCGGTTCTCTTAATTGTACCTTTTCGCAAATGACCGGCGTCTTCCCTTCTTCCGGTAATTATTATGTGGCGGTAAGAAGTTATTACAATTCTGATTTTGGAGCGACTATCAGTGAAACAAATCCGCCCACGGGTGAATATGGCATCTACTATTTAGCAGAGGATGAAGAGCCCAGGGAGTATGTAGACCGATATCCTCATGTGGTATTGCCGACCTTGAATTCTATTTCTATTCAATGGAATACCCTCCAAAAAACAGCTACAACACTTTATTGGGGAGAGGATGAAACCTGTAGCAATACGATAAGCGATGAGGAATTGGTAAATGAGCATTTGGTAAAAATAACCGGTTTGCAGCCTGGCTCCAAATATTTTTATCGGGTCGTGTTTAACGATATCACGACAGAGCCCGAACATTTTTATACAACCAAACCAGCAACAACTGAAAATGTGAAATTTTTTATTATTGGTGATTCAGGCAGCAATGTTGCCGGTGTTGCCAGCTCAGAAAACCAACTGGCTGTTACAGACAAAATCATGAAAAAAGAATACGATTTTGGTTTGCATGCAGGTGATGTGAACCAGACAATCGGTGATGAATATGACTTTATATTTTACACAGGCTATAAAGATATATTGAAAAACACGCCGATCTTTACCTGCATTGGTAATCACGACACCTATCATGATAATGCACGCACCTATTTGAATTCTTTTTATTTACCCCATAACAATCCGGACAGCACAGAACGTTATTATTCATTCAATTACGGACCGGCACATTTTATTGCACTGGATACAGATTCCCCCTATTCTCCCGGTACGCCGCAATACGAATGGTTTGTTCAGGACCTGCAATCGGAGATGCGCGCAGAGACAAAGTGGACAATTGTTTATTTTCACAAACCACCCTGGAGTGAAGGCTGGCCGGAATATCCCGGTGAAATCGGCGTCAGGACCAATTTGGTGCCGCTTTTTGAACAGTACGATATAGATATGGTATTTAACGGCCATACACACGATTATGAACGGGGAATTTTAAATGATGTCTGTTATGTAATAACCGGCGGCGGCGGCTGTTCATTGGAACCGGGCGGTCAATATTATGATTATGATCATGTGACGGTTAGAGTTTGTGAATACCATTTTACCTACATTAGCATTTCGGGCAACACATTACAGCTTGAAGCAATTAATAAAGATGGTGTTGAAATTGACAACTTGGTCATTAATAAAGAAACAAACAGCGTTGAACGTAATGACAATGCTGTACCGGAAGAGATGGAATTGTTTAACAACTATCCCAATCCCTTTAATCCATCCACAACCATCACCTTCCGGGCTGCAAAAGACGATCATTACAGCCTCAGGGTTTACAACCTTAGCGGACAACAGGTTGCCGTATTGGTGGACGATCACCGTCAAAGCGGAACATATAAAGTGTCGTTTGACGCATCACATCTGACTTCAGGGACCTATTTTTATCGTCTGCAAGGCGGTGGTATGGATATGGTTAAAAAAATGATTTTGCTCAAATAAATAAATTTTCAAAAACCCGGAAAGACATTTACCCCCGGGTGATGTAACCGCCGTGTTTTAATTGAAATTGATTTGTTTGTAATGTTTGGTAGAGACGTAATATTTTACGTCTCTACCATGTGCTGCCCCGATAAAAAAACAGCTCATCCCTCTCCCTCACACCTCATTTAATTTTTTTCTGCTGGAAATCCAGGTTTTTCTTTTGTATTTTCATTATTATATACAATGTGAAAAATAATTATTTTTGTAAAATCACGGGTGAATAAGACAAACAAAACAAGGACCTTTATGCAACTATCCCGCAGAAATTTTATAAAAACAGCCGTTCTTTCCGGCATGGGCATGGACAGTGTTTTGAAAAACAACATCTTTGCAAACAATCTCACACCAAACGCATCGGCCTTTGCAACGGCAACGAACAAATTGGTCATTGCCAATCCATCTGAATTCAAAATATTACAACTAACCGATATACACTTTTTTGCAAAAACAACAAACATAGACTGGCAAACCATGGCCGACCTGCCCGGGCTGGTGGAATATACAAAACCGGACATTATCCTGGTTACCGGTGATTTTTGGCATAATAATCCGGATGGACGCGGTGAAGAGTTTATGCATACGGCCATTTCCATTATCGATAACCTGAATATACCCTGGGCCTTTACCTGGGGAAATCATGATCAGTTGAATAATTACGAAAACGGACATGCGGCTTTTACCAATGCACCGCATTCACTTTATTGCGGCGGTGCGTCCAACGGAAATTATGTGATTGAAATAAGGAACCAGGATGATGATTTGCTGTGGGACCTGATTTGTATGAATTCATCCATCGGCGGCGGCTCACCCGGTCTCGCCTTTACAGCGCAATCATGGATGTCCGAACTTTTACGTTATCGCGCCGACGGCAACAAGTATGCCCCGCACGCATTTTCATTTTTTCATATTCCGGTGCCTCAATATTTAACGGTTTGGAACGTTGGCAGTACGCCGGGTGTTAAATTCGAAGACGTGTATAGCGGCAGCCAGGATGACAGCAATGCCTTTAATCTGTTTAAAAATTTGCAGACCATGCGCGCCTGTTTTTGCGGGCATGATCATGTCAATGACTATGGCGGCGTACTCGACGGTATTGAGCTGGTTTATGGCCGGGCAACCGGCTATGGCGGGTATGGCGGCGATTATGTGGATAAAGGAGGAAAATTAATTACCGTTAATTGCGAAACCGGTGATTATTCTTATCAAAGCGTCCCGTTTAAACAGGCGGCCGGGATTGATGACGCGCAACAAGCGGTTGCGGATGTTTTTCAATTAGAGCAAAACTATCCCAATCCGTTTAATCCGTCAACAAACATTCGTTACAGACTGTCGCAGCATGCACGCGTCCGTCTTTCAGTGTTTGATATTACGGGAAAACATGTCAAAACATTGGTGGATGGCAGACAGTCAGCCGGTATGTATACGCTCAACTGGAATGGCGATAATTATCACGGTAACAAAGTAGCTGCCGGCACCTATTATTATCAACTTTTGGCAGACAATTTTTGTCAAACAAAATCAATGATTTTGCTCAAATAGGCACATGAGGGATTTTATTTTTTCTTTTGATCGCCCGAGGTTCCTACCTCTGGGCGTAGTAAAATAAAGGCTTTGCCTTTACTTGTATTTTCTGACAAATGAGGGCCAAGCCCTCAAATCAACCCGTACAAGGGTAGGAACCCTTGTACGATCAAAAAATCACGGTGCAATAAAACCGCACCCGACAACGAACAGGAGCTGAAATTAATATGACCACCACCGTTAAAATAGAAGCCGGTGTCTGCGGCTTTCATACGACCGTAAAAGCAGAATGCACGGACCAACAGCATGTAGATTTGCAGATAGAGTCAACCTGCGATAAAATAAAAAATCTGGCAAAAACCCTTGAGAAAATAAATCCGATAGATGCCTATCAGGAAATCATGCCGACAAGCCAGAGTCAGATTTTAAAATGCGCCTGCGAAACTTTAAACGGCTGCTGCTCCGGATGTGTTGTGCCTTCCGGTATTTATAAAGCCATGCAGGTGGCGGCAGGACTGGCTTTGCCCAAAGATATATCAATTCAATTCACGGAATGATCAACATGAGTAATTGTATGATTAACAAAAACAGATAAACGGTGCAGTAAAACTGAACCCTACAACATATAACAGTTAAGCTATTAGGAAATCCGCCATTTACAGTAATTGATGAAAATGAATTTTAGATTTGGAGATAATGGAAATGCCTGCTTTTCAAATAAAAGATGGTAAAGCTAAAAAAATAAAACAGATTGAATTTACCAATGAAGCTGAGTTACATAAGCTTATAGATTCAAACCTAGATCAAATTTTCAGTATTAATTATATTAAAAAAGAGTATGTTACTGATAAGCATGGCAGAATTGAAACTTTAGCAATTGATGAATCAAATAGGCCAGTTGTTATAGAATATAAAAAATATAAAGAAACTGGTCAATTAACTCAAGCTAACCGATATATGACTTGGATAAAACAAAATCCAGATTCATTTGAATTATTAGTGCGTAAAAATATAAAAAATTTTAATGGAGAAGTTGATTTTACTAATCCAAGGATTATTTGCTTTGCACAAGAATATTCTATTGATGATAAATGTTTAGCATTATCACTCGGGGCTGAGTTATGGAAATATAGGTTATATGAAAATAATACTCTTATAATATTACGTGAGGAAGAACCAGAACAATTAATAAAAAGTAAGTCAGGTAAAACAACAATTCAAAAAATCAAAAAAGAACCAAGAACGCCCAAGAGCATTGCTGAACATCTTGAAGGAGCTTCTGTTGATTTGAATACAAAATTTGACATTTTACATCATAAAATAATGGATATAAGTTCTGAAATAGAATGTTACACAACAAAAGCTGAAATTATATATAAAACTTCAGTAAACTTTGCATATCTTGCAATACAAAACAGAAAAGATTGTCTAAGATTTTTTATTCGTACTGATAATGATTCTATTAATGATCCCAAAAACATTTCCCAAAAAGTTCCAAAAACGCATGGTTATGGTTACATAACGCGGGTGCTTTATATTTATCCAAATAAAATCGATAAAGAATACTCCATAGATGATATTTTAGATTTAATCGTTCAATCATATACATGTACACAATGATAAAATATTTTGTTTTGATCTTCCCCGAGGTTCCTGCCTCTGGGCGTAGTAGAGTATTATTCCGTGTAACATGTAATTTTCTGACACACGAGGGCAAAGCCCTTGTACGATCAAACAACAAGGATGATAAATGAAGGAACAAAATTACAAAATAATTTTTGATGTTTTTGGAGTGCTCATGTCATCCGGATTTAAATCCGCAGCTACGGATTTATCCGAACGTTTAGATATACCGGCTGACCGGATAAAAAAATATTATGAAAAATGGGAACCGGATTTTGATCTGGGTAAAATCGATTCTCAGGAATTTTGGCACAATGTACTCGATGATTTGAATATTTCATATCCCGATTGGCAGTCGCTGGATAACATCGTTCTTAATAATTATTCGCTCAAACAGGATACTTATAACCTGTGTGAAAAACTCTCAAAAATAACGGATGTGTATTTGTTAAGCAATACCCGGCAGGAATGGTTTGAATTGCTGAACGACAAATTTCATATAACCAAATATGTCAAAAAAGCGTTTTTGTCCTATGAGATCGGTTACCTGAAACCGGACCCGGCATGTTTCAACTATGTGATCGAGCAGATCGGCTGTCCTGCGAATGAACTCATATTGATTGATGATACCCTGATTAATGTAGAGTCGGCGCGCTCGTTGGGCATCCATGGGATTCAATTTATCAATGCGGCCCAGGCAGAATCCGAATTGAAGGCTTTAATTTAAATTCATTAATTGATACAGCAGAACAGCATGGCAACCGGGAACCATCCCGGGGCGTCGGTAAGCGGGGTACTAATATTGAGCACCAGGGAACATGACAAATTAATTCATTACCGCCCTGGAATTCCGTTCCGGGGCACGAAATAATGATATGTTTGTCGCAACCACTTTTAATATTCATTTCATTCATGAGGTGATAACATGAAACAATATACTCACGCATGGATAACACTCAAAGCAATCGAATATCTGGCTTCATTGGACAACAAATTGCAGGGGGAGCATAATTCACATTTAAAACGTTTTATAAAATTCATTTTCCAAAATCCTTCTACCTTTTTGCGCGGCACCTGGTTTCCGGATACAGTCATTGCCGATAATCTTTCCGGGGGCCATACCTGGAAATATTATCCCGATGAAAACGGAAGAAAAGAAAGCCGAAAACCCCCTGTTTACATGAACGGCCGAACGTTAATCAAAAAGTCCCAGTTGTTAAAAGTTTCACTAGAGACCAAATACAGTGATCTCCCGGACCGGTGCGAAGCGCTGAGTCAATCCATCCGGGACATGATTCTCATAACCAATAAAATAGACAGCGGCGATGTTATTATTTTCAACAACAGCCAGATCGCCTTGTTCTTTTCCATGTTGTCCCATTATATTGCCGATGCGCACATGCCCCTGCATTGCGATATAAGGGATTTTTACGGTCCTTCAAAAATTCATGGGGACATTGAAGCCTATTGGGAACATGAAATTCTCAACATCTATAAAGTCTCTAAAAAATCGCAATACTTTGATCTGGATGAAGATTTCAAGTTGCAAAAGCAGAACAACGGCGAATCAAAGCTGTTCGACAAAATAGATGACCTGATCGAAAACACCAATATTAATGTCAGGATTAAAAACGAATGGAGGGATTATCTCTGTCATAACAACATTTGGGATTTGCTGGTATCGATATGTTACATATCCTTCCATCAGTCCATGGCTATGCTGCCGATGGACATCATGGACAATGATGCCTACAAAACAATTGATATTATGGCTGATACGACCTATAGCAAAAAAGTCATAAAATTTTCACCCTATATCTTGTCTGATGCTATTAAAGCCGTTGCTTTTATCTGGTTATCCACCTGGGAACGATGGGAACTGTTGTTAAAAGGCATTGTATAAAAAGTTACGTCTTATTTACCTGTCCCAAAAATTTTGATCACCCGGTTTATAACAGAGACGTGATTATTCGCGTCTCTGCTATTAAACTTTTTTTACACGCCGGTGAATTCCCTTCCCTGCTGTACCTTCCTATCATCACCATAAAAAGCCGACCAAAGAGCAGTGTTTAAGTCCGGGGCTTTTTTGAAATTTAAATCAACTCAAAATTGTTTGGGCAATATGCCCATTAGCGAATTGTTTTTACTGTAATTTGGTAAACAATTAACCGGGAGAACTGTACAATGAGGTGGATATTTACTGTTTTAATGGGGATATTGTCATCACTTCCAATGGTCCTTATAGCAGAGGAAAATGCTCCTGTGCAACTGGCAGGGTTACAGATTGTCGGCCCCGGACGCGGATTGAATGGTACGGAACTGCGGGCTTTTCACCAGCAGTCAGGCACCACCCTTGCTTTGGTCGTCACAACTCCGGCAAATAAAATGATTGTTGATGTGGATGATTCCAAATGCTCTTTGGAAAAATTCACCGATGATCGCGGATATAACCTGCTGGATGGTGTGGACTGGGGAGGGTTCCCCAAAATATCAGAAGACGGGCGGCTCGCATTAATAGAAGTGTCTTCAAAAAACAATCCCTCACATGACGCAACCCGGCTTTATGTAAAAGGAAACATTTACCTGCGTGTTGCTGCCTCGGAACGGACTGAAAAAATTGAAAATCTTGAGCTTAAAGTCGGCGCCCAGGTAAATATTCAGCAGGAAAGCATACAGGTAAAAAAAGCCCAGATTGAAGACAACACTCTGACATTGGTGCTGCAAACCAGTCTGCAATTTAGAGACGACCTCAAAGATGTCCGTTTTTACACACCGGATGGCAATGCCCTGGAAATATATGGCCGGGGTTCTTTCAGCTTTGGCAACGCCTGTCAACTGGAATACAATCTTGATATAAATTCAACACCCAAATTTTTAAAAACAGAGTTTGATCTGTGGAAGGAACCGCAAGCCCTTACGCTTCCGTTTGAGCTGGAATCAGGGATAGGTTTTTAAATTGGGGTCGCACTTGAAAGACCTTTTCAAGTAAAAACCGGTTCGGTAAGATGGAACTAATCCCGGACCTGAAAATATAAAAATATTCCTAAAAGGAGAATCCGATTATGTTTAACAGAATGTTTACAAAACGTGTTAGACAATGGGCTTGTATTCTCTCGATCTCCCTACTCGGCACCTGGATCACAACCATTGTTGCACAAGAAACCAAAGGCGGCGCCACGCCCCAGGCAGTGTTTGACGCCGCACAAACAGCAGGAGCGAATAAAGATTTTAACACCCTGACAAAACTGGTGGCGCCATCGGAACAGGCCATGCTGTCATTCGGCACAGACATGGCCGTCGGTATGTTTCTGGAGTTTTATGAAGGTGAACAAGTGGCTGAACTGAAAAAAAAGTACCAGGAAATACAGAAAAAATTCAATGTTAACACTGAAGATGAAGATGACAGCGAAAAGCTGCATGTAACCCAGGACACGCCGCAAGAGGTCATTGATGAACACATGCGCAAGCGCGCCCAAAAACTTTATGGGCATGTGGATGCGGCAAAATATGTCCCGGAGTTGATGGGCATTGTGATCAATATGCCGGAAATGGCGGAACAATCCTTTTTTCCCCGGGAAGAGCTGGGCGATCTGTTAATTGACGGGGACAAGGCCGCCGGAAAAGCCGGCGACAAAAAAGTAACCTTTCTCCGCGAAGACGGCCGCTGGTTTCTCACGGCAGATGTTATGAATTGATTATATTCTTTTAGCACAGGTAGTAAATTGTATCGTTTTTATTGAGATTGATATATTTGTTATATTTGTAGAGACGTAAAATTTTACGTCTCTGCTATGTTCTATATCTATAAAACAGCAATTCCCTGTAAATAATTTGCACCCCGCTTGTAAGGAATTCCTAATCCCCTGCAAACGGGTGGTGTCAACTGAGCGAGCCCGGATATTAAGCGGACGCTGAGCGGCCTTTCGGCTCTGCTCAAGGACTGAGTCGAAGCGGTGTCACCCTGAGCGGAGTCGAAGGATCACACGTGTTCGGATTGGTGGTGCAACACCCTATTCATTGATCCCAAAGGGGAGCCTTGAGTCGTATAATAAAAAATGTCAGGTATTATTTGTTGGTAACAATACATAAATTTATTAAATTTGCTACAATTAATTCGTATTTGTTATATGAGATAAATACTGAATAGATATTAAAACATTGGAGAAAAACTTGTCAACAGATGACGTACATTCGATTGATAACATTGAATTGAGTTACTTGAAATACAGTGATTACCAGGACCTCAAAAATGCCATGATTGAAGCTTATTCCAATATGCCGAATATGTATTGGAGAGAACAACATATTAAAACATTGACCGATAAATTTCCCGAGGGACAAATTGCTCTTAGAATCGATGGCGAATTAGCAGGCTGTGCACTATCTATTATTGTTGATTATGAAAAATTCGACGCGAAACATACATACGACGAAATAACCGGAGATTACAAATTTGATACACATACCGCAGACGGAGATGTCTTGTATGGTATTGATATTTTTATAAGGCCCAAGTTTCGAGGTCTCCGGTTAGGACGGCGGTTATATGATTATAGAAAAGAGCTTTGTGAAAAACTTAACCTGAAAGGAATTGTATTTGGTGGAAGGATTCCTAATTATCACAAATATGCAAACACCCTCACGCCAAGAGAGTATATCGACAAGGTGAGAAAAAAAGAAATCAATGATCCGGTTTTGAATTTTCAAATGTCGAATGATTTCCATCCTGTTCGAATTTTGAAAGGATATCTTGCAGGAGATAAAGAATCCAAGGAATATGCCGTACTTCTTGAATGGGATAATGTCTATTACGAAAAACAGACAAACAAAGCTGCCATTAATAAGACAATTATAAGACTTGGTTTGGTTCAATGGCAAATGCGGTTATACAAGAACCTTGATGATTTAATGCAGCAGGCTGAATATTTTGTAGATGCGGTATCGGGCTATAGGTCCGATTTTGCTCTCTTTCCTGAATTTTTCAATGCTCCGCTTATGTCAGAGTACAATCATTTATCAGAAGCCGATGCTATCCGAAAATTGGCAGAATTTACCGAGGTAATTATACAGCGATTTTCCAAACTCGCAATATCATATAATATCAATATAATAACGGGCAGTATGCCGGAAATTGTTGATTCTAATCTTTATAATGTCGGTTATTTGTGTAAACGCGATGGAGGAATTGAACGTTTCGAAAAATTGCATGTTACACCTGATGAGGCAAAAGTGTGGGGATTGCAGGGCGGACAAAACATTCAAACCTATGATACGGATTGCGGGAAAATTGGCATTTTAATTTGTTATGATGTGGAATTTCCGGAATTGGGTAGAATTTTAGCTGAAGAGGGAATGAATATTCTGTTTGTACCGTTTTTGACTGATACTCAGAATGGATATTCCCGGGTTCGAAATTGCGCGCAAGCAAGAGCAATTGAAAATGAATGCTATGTCGCGATTGCGGGAAGTGTCGGAAATTTACCCAAAGTTCATAATATGGACATCCAGTATGCACAATCCATGGTTTTTACGCCTTGTGATTTTTCATTCCCAACAAACGGGGTAAAGGCCGAGGCTACTCCGAATACTGAAATGATTTTAATTGCAGATGTTGACATAGATTTGTTGAGGGAATTAAACCAATTTGGAAGCGTCCGAAACCTCAAAGACAGAAGGACTGATATTTATTCAATAACCCGTCAAGATACCTGATTAACAATGCGAACCTGACATGTTGTTGCTTCGCCGCTGGAGGATTTGCAAATCCCCTGCAAGCAGGTGGCAGAGACACGATTAATCGCGTCTCTGCCACCTGCCGCCTCTGTGAATCAGCTATCCCCCTCCCTCCTATAAATTTTTACACTGGCAATCTGTTTTTTTCTTTTGTATTTTTACCATGCGGACCGGAACGGCACCATGCCGGTAACCGGTAAAAAAACATCCCCATATAACCCAAAATCACAACAGCCATAACGCGCTGCACGGAGGTATCCTGAAATGAAACAGATGTTATCGGTATTTTCGCTTTTAATCATGTTGTTTGCCTCTTTATTATGTGCCGGTGACTATGCCTCCTGGGACGATTCGCAATTGAATTTGGATAACGGCCTGGTCAAACGGGTCATTCAGTTCAATCCGCAAAAAACATCTGTCTCCACATCAAGACTGGCATTCTGCAAAGGGGATACGAATTTTGTCCAAAACAGCAGCAACGAATTTTATTTTGAATGCGATGATCTGCCCATATCCGGTATGGACGGATGGACGCTTAAAAACATCAAAAAGGCAGCCGATGAACATCAGGGCAACGGCGCCACGGTGACCCTTGAAAGAAACCGGTCCCCCAGGCTTGTCCTTGAAATTACCTACCTGCTTTATCCCCAAACGCCTGTCATCCGCAAAAAACTGGCGGTTGTCAATATGGGCGATCAGGACATCAATCTTGAAGCAGTGGATGTTGAAAATTTAGAGTTTTTTGACAGGGACGGCCGCTGTTATTCCATGACCAATTATGCCAGACACAAGGTAACAGGTCCCTATCCGGGCAATTGGCACGATCCGGCTGTGGCGCTCCACCATGTTGAAGAAAAACGGGGCCTGGTGCTTGGCAATGAAACGCCGGGCGTTATTAAACGCATCAGCACTTTTACCGACGCTTTTAATTTTTCCATCGGTCTTACCCATGCGGACCAGGAATATGCCTTTCGCAAATGGCTTGAACCGCAGGAACGCTGGACAAGTCCCTGGACGTTTTTGTGCCTGTATCGCGATACCGATGATCCGTTTCAGGCTATCGAGGGGCCGGTGCAGGATTTTACACGGCGCTATATGGGTATTCGCCTGGCAACGGTGTCTCATTTTCCGTCGCTGGCATACAATCACTGGAAACCCTACCGCGCTACCGTGGATGACTCGCTTTTAAGAAAACTGACCGATGCTGCCGCCGAATGCGGCATAGAAGAGATCACCCTGGATGCGGGCTGGTATACGATAAAAGATACGAAAAAGGATGTGGATTGGGCCTTTAAATGCGGGGATTATGTTGTCAATCCTGAAAAATACCCCAACGGACTGGAGTCGGTATATTCCTATATCAAACAAAAAGGCCTGCGCCGGGGTTTGTGGCTCAGTCTGGCAATGGCGTCAAAATACAGTGCGGTTTATAAAGAACATCCCGACTGGTTTATTCTGGACAAAAACGGTCAGCCCATGTGTGTGCACGGCATCCAGCCGGCCAATGTAACCGCCTGCATGACAACCGGTTGGGCGGATTATATCCGGGACGTTATTGCCGAAAAGGTAAAGGCCCTGGATTTAAATTATGTCAAACTCGACCTGGCAATTGCCACCAGCGCCTATATGTACGACCGGGACATGTCCGGGTGCCATGCAACGAACCATCCGGGGCACCGTGATCAGAATGATTCGTACCTGCCGATTTACCGTTCGGCCTGGCAGGTGTTTGACGACCTGCACCGGCAATTCCCTGAGCTTTTTATCGACTGTACCTATGAAACCATGGGCGCCTCGCATTTGATTGATTACGACATGTGCAAACACGCCGAAGGCAACTGGCTTTCCAACATTTATGAACGCGGTCCGGTGGGCGCGCTGCAGGCCCGAAACCTGGCCTGGCTTGTTTCGCCGACCCTTCCCGCATCCGCCTGTGTCATCGGCAACCTGCAACTGGACGATCCTTATTACCGGCTGCACATCCGGTCTGTGGCCGGGGTTTTTCCCATTGTTCTCGGTGAAATTTTAGCAATTGCAAAAGACGACCAGGCCTGGATCAAAAGCATGTCACACTGGCTGCACGAACTGCAAACAAAACACAATTACATGCTGTTTCGTCAGGATTTGGCCGGATTCGGCGAGCCCCATGAAGGCCAATGGGACGGTTATCAGCGCATCAACACCGAAACCCAATCCGGCGGACTGGTGGGCGTGTTCCGTCACGGCGCGCTGGAAACAGAACGGCAGGTGTTTGTGAGATATTTACACCCGGACAAAACATACCTGGTTCGCAGGGAAATTTCAAATGAAATTGTCGCCGAATTGTCCGGCAAAGAGTTGATGCAAAAGGGATTCCGTGTAAAAATTGACAATAAATATGACGGGGTTTTGTTTGAGGTCATTCAAAAATAATCCTGCAGGGGTTCGAAATTTTGGACCCTTGGCTTGTTTTCAACATTTTTGAAAAACCACTTGCGCCGATAATTCAGAATTTGTATTATTCGCTATCAGCTATAAAGGATTGTTTTCAGGATAATTTGGTCGCGCACGGGAGTTCCTGATAATACTTTTGCTGATTTTCCACTTTATTATTTATCTGCGGGATTTAATAACACATATAAGGAAAGACTGTGTTGGCTAGAAAATTATATTGAATTAAATTTTATGACACGATCTAATAATTTTTAGGTAGCTAACAGATTTGTTTAATATTATGTTACATATCTATTAAAATGAAAAAATTATTCATACAAAAAAAGAAAAACCAACATTATGTTTGGCAACATTACTTGAAGCCATGGACAAAAAATGACAAATTATATTGTTTAAGAGATAAAAAGATATTCAATCCAAAATTAAATCGCGTAGGTGTTATGAGGAACTTCTATAGATTAAAACGATTATCTACAAATGATATCAATTTTTTAAAACATTTTATTAATAATTCTCCAAAACATTTACAACCACTTCAACACGATTATTTAATTTTGTTTAATTCAATTTTCAGGATGATTGATTTGTTAGATTTAAATGGCTATAACGATAATAATTATCTTAAAGAAATCGATATAGCTATAAATAACCTAGCAGAAGACTTTCATACAAAAATTGAACAAGATTCTATATCACATCTTCATTCACTGCTAAATAAAAATACTAATTTTGTGAATTTAGATGAAGAGTACTTGACATTTTTAATATTTCTTTGTACACAATACTTTAGAACAAAAAAAATGAAATCAAATATAGTATCAACTATAAAAGATACTAATAGTATCAACATAAATAACATTTGGAATGTGCTGAGTCACATGTTTGCTTTAAATATAGCAAATTACTTATTTATTCATAAGGATGAATTTAAATTAACATTGTTTGAGAATGATACCTTTAATTCATTGATAACAGGAGATCAACCTGTAATTAACATTTTGGCGAAAGCTTCACATACGAATACTTCTACACCTGTTACAGATATGGAAATCTATTATCCAATATCACCCAAACTTGCTATATTGATCTCTCATAATGATAAATATGTCAAATAAAAAAAATTACACATTAAACAAAAGCGATGTTGATTATTATAATAATCAAATCTTATTGCATTCACATGAACAAATATATTCAAATTCTTACAGTCTATTAATGCAATTAAATATTTAACAATTTCATGTATATGGACGTGAAGAACTACATGTTTTCTTTACAGACACATTCATCAAGTAGGCTGTGGTTTTATCGCAGCATTATATAATTAATTGAAGATAATAGTTGAACTGTATGCTACATTAAAGTGAGGAACAAAATATGGTAGAAGCTATTAAAGTTTTTACCCCATCAACTCCAGCAAGATTAACGTTTGTAGAACGATCATCAGTCGATAGTCAAATTGTAAACTCATTAAGAACTCCCGGTAAACAGATCGTAATTTATGGACATTCTGGGAGCGGAAAAACAACCTTAATAGTTAATAAATTACATCAAATATATGAAGATCATATCACTGTAAGATGCACTGCAAGTTTAACATATGAAGACTTAATTTTGCAAGCTTTTGATGAGTTGAATCCTTTTTATATGGATAGTACAACAAATAGTACAAGTACACAGAAATCAATGAAACTATCGTCAGATTACAAATTAATTAAAGCAGAATTAGGTCGTTCAAGCTCACAAGATAAATCAGAATCACTCAAAAGGATTATTCCGCCGATGTTAACGATTCAAACACTGGCTAGATTTTTAGGAAATGCAAAATGTTGTCTAGTTCTTGAAGATTTTCATAAAGTTTTAGAAACCGAAAAATCAAAGCTATCTCAATCAATGAAACTCTTTATGGATATGGCAGAAGAGTATCCTGATATAAAAATTATTTGTATTGGAGCTGTAGGAACAGGAAGGGAGGTAATACAATTTGACGTTGAACTAAAAAATAGAGTTGCTGAAATCTTTGTACCACTAATGACGGATGACGAAATACGGCAAATACCAACAATGGGCTTTTCTCAATTAAATATTATAATGCCGAATTTCTTAATTGAGAGGATTGTAAAATTAGCAAATGGTGTCCCTTCGGTTTGTCACTCAATATGTTTACATGTCTGCTTCAATTTGAATAGATATGTATACGAAGAAGAAGAAATAAGAGTAACAGAAGAGGCATTAAAATCAGCAATTGAAGCTTATGTCAATGATTCATCAGATACAATACAATCAGATTTTGAAAACGCTCTAGAACAGAGAAAAGGAAAATTTAAAAACGCACAACTCATATTTAGAGCTCTATCAGAATTTGATATTGAAGGCGCAGAATATAACGATATACTTTCAAAAATCCATAAATATGAACCTAATTATCCTTCAGGGAACTTGTCCACTTATCTAAAATCATTAACAACAAGTAAAAAAGGTGGTATTATATTAAAAAGGTCTTCAAAATTTTGCTTTAAAGTGCCAATATATCACACCTATGCTCAATGTCTGTTCAATAAAAAATACAGCGAAGAAATTACAACTGATACAATAAGTTTTGATATTAAGTTGATCCAAGAAAAGCTTGACTATTTAAAGAAGATAAATAATATTGATTGATATATTAACCTCGCTCGCAGAGGATTTGCAATCCTCTGCGGAACAAATGGTATTGGGAATTATATTCCCTGATGCCCTGTACTCAACGAACTGAAATCGAACTCCTTAAAACGATACTTAAAAGGGGCCTTTAATGGGAAGATATAAAACAATAGATGAAAATGGTATTTATTTCACTACTCACACGATCATAGAATGGCTGCCGGTTTTTGTTGAACAGAGATATTTTCAAATCATTATTGACAGTCTCAAATATTGCCGAGAAAATAAAGGTTTGCATGTTTCTGGTTATGTGATTATGCTTAATCACTTTCACTTGATAGCCCAAACCGACATAGGATTTCGGTTTCAGGACGTGATGCGTGATATGAAGAAATATACATCCAAAGCGATTTCAAACGAGATGGAAAAAGATAATCAAAAATTATTACTGTATGTTTTCAAAAAAACAGCCGAAAGCGAAACGGGAGACCGCAAATATAAAATATGGCAGGATGAATATCATCCCCAAATTTTATATACGGAAAAAGTTTGCCGCCAAAAGCTGTTATATATGCACCATAATCCGGGCAGAAAAGGCTTTGTTGCCAGTCCTGAAGATTAGCAATACAGCAGCGCACGTAATTACATTCTCGATGATCATTCGATTATGAACATCGAAAAACTGGAAATGTTCTAATTGTTTATAAATTTATTTTTTCAGATATTTGGATTGGGGATGCAATCCCCTTTTCATTGGTTTCGGGGCTGTATCAAAAGTTCTTTATAATAAGATAAAAAATAAGTATAATTTTAAAAAAAGGAAAGTAATACGAGTAGGAGCGGATGAAAAAGTTTAGAGAAGTCCATCAGAACCAAATAATGTTATTGCCACCGAGCCTGGATGAATTTATAGACAAAAACCATCTGGTCCGGGTATTGGATTCTGTAATAGATCGAATTTCTTCAAAATCCATAGAAGATCGTTTTAGCGGAGGCGGCACACCGTCCTATCATCCGCGAATGATGCTCAAAGTTATTTTATATGCTTATATTTGCCATATTTATAGTTGTCGTAAAATCGCCAAAGCACTGCGTGAAGATTTACCCTTTATGTGGCTTTCCGGTATGAGCCGTCCTGATTTTAATACAGTAAATCGTTTTCGCAGTGAGTACTTTCGCAACACGATGGAAGATATTTTTAGCCAGGTATTGCTGTTTTTAGAAGCAGAAGGCTATATTGATTTAAAAGATTATTTTGTTGATGGCAGTAAATTTGAGGCAAACGCAGGTAAATACACCTACGTGTGGAGAAAAAATACCGAACGTTATAAAGCCGCTGTAAAGCAACGGGTCCAATCCCTATTTCACGAGATTGATGAGCTTAATGCTGAAGAGGACTTGAAATATGGGGAAAGCGATCTACCGGAACGGGGAGAGCATTCGGACATCACGGTTGAGAACATTGAAAAGGTTGCAGAAGAAATCAACGAACGACTGGAAAAAGAAGGGAATAAGAAAAAGGCCCGCTCTTTAAAAAGCCGGGCCAACAAGCTAAAGAAGGAATCGGAAAAATTGGCCAAATATGAGGACCAGGAAAATAAACTTGCCGGACGCAACTCTTATTCCAAAACAGACACCGACGCGACCTTTATGCGAATGAAAGATGAAACGCTTCGGCCTGCCTATAATGTGCAAATCAGTACCAACCACCAATTTCTTGTCAATTATTCTGTTGGTCAAAATGCATCGGACTCAGCCAGCTTTCCAGCCCATCTTTTCAAGATCGTCAAGCGGAATGAAAAATTTATTCCAGAGACCTATACCGGAGACTGTGGCTATGGCAATCATGAAAACTATTTACTTTTGTCTGAATATAAAATAGAAAACTTTTTGAAATATGGTTCGTTCCATCGAGAACAAAGCCGTAGTTTTCGTCAAAATATCTTTCATCGAGATAATATGAGATATGATGAGCAGCAGGATTGCTTCTATTGTCCCGCAGACAGAGCGCTTTGGTTCCGGGATATAAGGACCAGAACAACAGCAACAGGGTTCCTCAATCAACAGCGTGTTTATGAATGTGAAGATTGTGACGGTTGTCCGCATGCAGAAAAATGTAAAAGAGGTTTCGGAAATCGAACAGTGCAGATAAATCGTGAATTGGAAAAATTCAAGGCAAAAGCCCGCAAGAATTTGAATTCTGAAAAAGGTATAAAACTCCGTAAAAAAAGAGGCAATGAAGTGGAAACCCCGTTTGCTGATTTCAAAAAAAACCAAAAATTCAGTAAATTTAGTTTAAGGGGAATTGAAAAAGTAAACCATGAATTTGGGTTGCTATGCTTGGCATTTAATATCCGAAAATACTATAAAAAATCAGGAAATTAAAAAAATATAAAGCCCGCTTCTCTTAAAGCAGGCTTTGTTTCTAAATAATACTAAAATTACTTTATTGAATTGCAGTTTTTGGGGCTTCTGATACAGCCCCGAGCGGAACAGAGGATTTAAGCATGAAAATTATTATTTTCTTAAACATACTGTTTATAATTGTGGGTATAGGTTATAATATAAAGTTTGCAGAAAACCGGATAAAATCAGATATTCAATCTATCGAAAACAAGGAAGATTCGGTTAGAACGGTTGCTGATAAAATTAAAAACGAACTTGAAAATTCGAAATTTTTTAAGGAAAACAAAATTAACGTATTCATAAATTTCACCGTATACCGAGTTTTCGTTGGAAAAGAGCCCTCTGTTTCTTTTCATTTTTACTCCAAAGGAAAAAACTCGATAGCTATTGATTTTGAAAAATCAGGCCCGGAAATTGTGAGGCTTGTGCAAAAAAACAAGGAACTATTACCCTATTTAAATAATGCATCTACCCTGTCACAAGTCGTGCATGAAACCGACAGAACAATAACAATTATATACAGGTACCATGAAACCAGACAAAAATTCGAAATTTCAGAGAAAAAACCTTTTTAGTGTTTTTAATGTAACAATATTAATGGTTTATCTGATAGATTTTTATTTTATATTTTCGCATAAATATTTCATATCCAACATGATTAAATATTATGCATTGATCAATTATTTTTTAATCGTTCTGTTATGGTTATATTATCTTAATATTGTAAAGTTAAAATCTATAAAAGTAAACCTGATATTTATTCATTTCATTCTTTATTTTGCCTGTGCCATAATAAATCTTGAAAATATTTACAGGATTATAGAATTAGCCAATGATCTAAGCCCATATATGGTAATAGAGGTAGCATTAAAGTTCAAATATTATTTCCTCTTTAATGGACTGATTTCATCTGCGATGATTTTTATTGCTTTAATTTTCACCAAAATTTACAACCTATTTCACAAATTGGATATAAATTTTATTACGTTTATTCTGATTTATTTTATCATGTTTTTTGATTTGCACTTGAATTATTATTTTATAATTCATGTATTTTATAATAATTATTTTTCGTGATTTGCCGGGATTAAAATTTTCTTCTGCGAGAACATCGTAAAATCGGAAATGTTCTAATTGTTTATAAATTGATTTTTTCAGATATTTGGAATGGGGATACAATCCCCTTTTCATTGATTCCTCAGGGGATTGCATATCCCCTGCGAGCGAGTCACAAAAAAATAATACCGGTTGTAATCTGTATATTTATCAAGGACCCGGCAAATATCAAGTAAGAGTTTTATGGATAAACTATTTCTTTTTACAGATGTAAGCGTGGATAATCAATCAAATATTGGATATGGCGCTTACCTTGTCACGTCTGAAACAGAGCTTTCTCCGGACACCATACCGAGCATTAAAGTAAAACGATTTGAGAATACATCTTCAACAAAACTGGAATTGCAGACGTTATTATGGGCCCTGGACGATATTCAAACTTGTAAACGTAAAGTGATTGTGTATACGGATTCTCAAAACATTACCGGATTAAATGGCAGACGTGAACGATTTGAAAAAAACGATTATCATTCAAAAAAAGGCAAGCGTCTCAACAATTACGATCTGTATATAGAGTTTTACAGGCTGACTGATAAAATGGATTGTGAATTTATCAAGGTACGCGGACATCAGCCATCAAACCAAAAAGATGATGTCCACAGGTTTTTTGGACTGGTGGACAAGGCTTCTAGAAATGCGTTGAGAAGAGATTCACAGTGATTTTTTACCCGGTCAGCTGAGGTTCCTCTCTCTGCGAGCCGAAGCAGTGTCACCCTGAGCGAAGTCGAAGGGTGGAAAGGAGACAGGTTTAAGAACATCCCTTGACGCCGCTCGGGATGACAGAAGGGTAATTCTAAACCATGTCACCCTGAGCGGAGTCGAAGGGTAACACGTGTTTGACTTGGATTCAAGCCCCTCACCCACCTCCAATCCTCAATAATTATTTTACACTGGACATCTGTTTTTTTCTTTTGTATTTTGATGATGGTTCCTTAACCGATTTCCTATAGCTCCTGTAAAAGGGTCCATGTTTTACCCTGACGACCAATAAATGAGGAAGGTTTGACATGTTTTCTAAAAATATAACACTGCTGCGCCCTTTTTTTCCGGCCTTTTTTACCATGGGATTGTTATTATATCTGTGCTGTGTTTCAAATCCGTGCCTGGCCCAATCACCAAAGGACAATAAACTTGTAACGCTGCGTCATGCGAATATTCACACTGATGACGGTAAGGTTATTGTATCAGCCTATAAAGCCATCCGCTATATGAAAGCAGAGCAGGACAGCCTTTTTAAAGAGATTAAAATCTATCGTCTGGCATGTCCTGATTTTGTATTCGGCAAGGATTATAATGAATATTTTCCCGGTCTGAATTATAAAGATGCGGACTGTATTTTTAAGGGGGAAATAACGCCCCTGGTGGACGCCAAGTTCACCTTTACGGATGAGACTGCCGAAACCGGCTCCACCTATGCCTATTGGATGGCGGCGGGCGACGGTCTGCCCATCGGTCCGCTGGCAATCAACGTGAGAGACCAGCAGGTGTGCTGGCCTTATGAAAAGGTGGTCCGGGAAATCGAAAATTTAAAGAGCCTCTACCCCGGCCAGGTCGTTGTGGCACAAATCGGTAAAACGGTGAACCGCAAACCGTTAATGGCGCTCAAAGCGGGTCACGGGAAAAAGGCCATTGCCCTTATCGGTGCGGTCCATGCCGGTGAATCCGGACCCGAATTAATCCTTCCCCTCTTGCAAAAGCTCCTTCAAAATCATGCGGAATTGTTGAACAAGGTATCCATTATCGCCATTCCATCAGTCAATTGTGACAGACGCGACAAACTGGCCTATGGGAATCCCTGGTATCTGCGGCGAAACGCCAATGATGTTGACCTGAACCGGAACTTTCCGGCCAACTGGGTCAACGTAGATCAGACCTATGGTTACGAAACCTCTGATCCCGATGCACAGACCTATCGCGGGCCCTATGCAGGCAGTGAGCCGGAGACAGTCGCCGTGATGGAATTTATCAAAAGCAACAATCCGCTGGCTGTGTTTTCATTTCACTGTCTGGCGAGCATTGCCGGAGAAACGCTGGGGATATCCAAAGTCGGGATGGACGACAAAGATTATCTGAACCAGTGTTCCAAATTTGCTGATTTGTACTGGCAGGGCACCGGTTCCGATTCATCAGAACAGGCGAAAATCGTTTCGCTGTGCACCAGCGGCAGTCTGCCGGATTGGTGTTTCCGCGAATTGGGTATACCGGCCTTTGACATGGAAGCCCCCTTTGACAAGGATGACCTTGAAAAGTGCCGATATGACAAAACCGACAAGAAATTGCTGATAAAGTATCAAAAGATCCATTATCAGGGTTTTCTTAATATATTGGAAAATTTATAAAAACAGCAGGCCCTGTCGCACCCTGGCTATGTTCTTATATAAAAGAACCATAAGGAACAGTTCGTAATGAAAATAGTTAATTTATTAATTCTTTTGAGTTTAATATTTACAATGCTTGTTAGTATACCCCAGGCGAAAGCGAAAAGCAATTTTGAAAGAACCGGAGATATAACACAGATACTCATCCCGGCCTGTGCTTTTTCAACAACAATCATAATAAATGACGGCAAAGGCAGAAATCAATTTATCAAATCGTTTTTGACCAATTTCAGCGTAACCTATCTGTTAAAATATGTCATCAATAAACCGAGGCAGGAAAATAACGGCGATTACTCTTTTCCATCCGGCCATACAGCCGCTGCATTTCAAGGGGCCCGATTTATACACAAAAGATATGGGAATAAATTTGGAATTCCGGCATATATAGCAGCCGGTTTTGTAGGTTGGAGCCGGGTTGAAGGAGAATCAGACAAGCATGATTTTTATGACGTTACAGCCGGAGCATTAATCGGCATTTTAAGCAGCTCTTATTTTACCTCGCCATACAAACATTTTTCAGTTACTCCTGTTGGAAATAAGAATAGTACAGGAGTCAGTTTAAATTATAATTGGTGAAATTTTTGCGGTACATATATTTTGAATTAAAAAATAATAATTAAACGTCGCTTATAAAACGGCCACCTGCAACATCGTTCTTATATTATAAAAGTAGACTTAAACAAACATGATAAAATCCATACTAAAATATTCGGCACTTACTCTGCTAATTATAATCTGCAATCTGGTTATTATCATTCCCGGACTGTTTAAATTAATTATCCCTCACCAAATGTTTGGATTAATAGAATTTTACTTAAAGAACGTGAATTTACCCGGTATAATAATTTTTATCATTATTCAACTTTTAACATTTTTTTTCATAAAAACAAAAAGATATTCTTTGGTCAAAACGGTGCTTCCCATTTCTCTATTTTTATATTTGCTTATTATAATCATCGAACATCCCCAAATTTTAAATCAGGAAATACTGTATAAAAAACCGTTTGATATAAAGTTTGTATATGCGAGTCTGGATTACCATCATTCACTGCCGGACCAAACGAAATATGAAATATACAAAATCGTTGTTGATATGTGCACACCCTGCATACTTGTCGACAGCTTGTATAGTAACCATTCAGTGTGCTATTATCGTGCCCCAACGATCCGGCCAATGAGTGATTCATTATTATCCCTGTTCCAAAACGATTGGCGTGCTAACGGCATTGAAAATGAATTTTATTCCAACAACACAGATGTCATCGATTCTCACTATATGGTGATCGGCAATTACAGAGGTATTTTAACGTTTACACCCATTAAACGGGTGGATAATGACATTATTTTTGGATATAAATTATATTCCGGTCCGCTTGCGGCTTTTGGCGGTTATTACAAATGTATAAAAGAAAACAATAAATGGAGGCTGGAACCTTGTGGGCCAATGTGGATTTCATAAACTCGTCAATACGTTTTTCTTTTATCTGTCGCAGAACGTAGAGGATCGTCTCCTCTGTGTTTTTGCAGGTCCGGCATAAATAAATTTACCAACCAATCAGGAACAACCATGAAAAAATGGACCACAAAAAGCGGTTATACAATTTACCGGATTTTGTCCGGCAGAAGCAATGTGTTTCTGCTGACCAACAGCACAACCCATATCCTGGTGGACACCTCTGTGCCCGGCGCATGGAACAGACTTGTAAAAAACCTAAACCGCCTGAACATAACATCCGTGGATTACCTGATATTGACCCACGCGCATTTTGACCATGCCGGCAATGCCTGTAAAATCAGGGAAACGTACAACTCCAACGTATTTATTCATAAAGAGGAAGAAAACAATTTGCTGAACGGGGATAATATTTTGCCACGGGGAACAAATCCTATTACGCGGCGTATTGTTAATAGTATCGGCAAACGTTATATTGCAAAATTAACATATAAACCCTGTCAACCGGATTTTGTTGTCGAGTCCGATTATAATTTTAAGGACCTGGGATTTAATGCGTATTTGATGCATACTCCCGGACATACAATCGGCTCTATGAGTTTGATCATTGATGATGAAATCGCCATTGTCGGCGACACCATGTTCGGCATATTCAAAGGGTCTGCTTTTCCTCCATACGCGCAGGATGAACATGTGATGCTGAAAAGCTGGGGAAAACTTTTACAAACAGGCTGTAACGAGTTTCTCCCCTCTCATGGAACGTCAAACAGCAGGGCACTGGTGCAAAAGTGTTATAATAAAAAGTGGAATAGATAACGGCGGCAGACAGGGTGTGGTTTTACAACACCATCGTTTTTAAACGCAGAACTGCCGAATGTGCAGAATGCACGGTTTTTGATAGATTACTTTTTTAACCGTAAGGTATGATTAAATCGGGGTTTTTATGGCTGCGGGACCATTTTTTAACACCAAAAATTAAAACCAGTGGAGTGGATATGCGATATGCGATTTTAATAACGGCTGTTCTTGTCAGTATCAATTCAAGTGCCTTTTGTCAAAACGTAAAAAAATCATCCATTGGTTTGACAGGGGGAATTTCCAAAACATCTATTTATGACATCAAGGAAAATTATTTTGCCTCTGATGAGATAAAAGACAAATATTTACCTTCAATCGGTTATTATTTTGATTATAACCTGATACAAAATCTATCAATCAACCTGGATCAATCTTTATCCGGCTATGGTTTTCACATCATCCGGTCACGAGAGGATAAATTTAATCCCATTGGTTATGATATAAACGCCCGATTTTATTATTTCTCTTCCAGGGCTGTATTAGAATATGTTTTGTTTAAAAAACTGTTTCAGCCGGCAGTGCTGTTTGGGATCGATTATTCCTGTCTTATATTGCCGAAGATCAAATATACCACACAATTTACGTCATTCGAAATCAGTGAAACCGCTACTAACCTGGACCGATATATGAAAAATTGGCACAGTTCCCTGGTTTACGGACTATCCTTCAAAATTCCGGGATGGGATAACGTCTCCTTTGTATTATTGGGCGAGCACAGTCTATCTTCTCCGGTTAAAAAACAAGAACCGGCTGAAGGAGATTATTTAATATTCCCAAACGCTTATAAATTTTCACGTATTTCACTTTTGACAAAAATAAACCTGTATTAAGGACAAAAGCCAACAACCAACGGAGAGGATATGCGATATAGAATTTTAATAACGGCTGTTCTTGTCAGCCTCAATTCAAATGCGTTCTGTCAAAATGTAAAAAGAATATCCATTGGTTTGACAGGGGGTTTTACAAGGACCACTGCCGTTAATGTCGAAAGAGAATACCTTAATCCCGATGAGGTCAGGGCAAAATATTATCCCCTGGTTGGCTGTTATCTGGATATTGTATTGACGGAAAAAATGTCCATCAGTTTCGAGCCTGGTTTTACACACTGCGGGTTTCGCCTTCTGCGGTCAAAAGACAAAATGGTTAATCCCATTGGGTATGATATAAACACCGAATTTGACTGCACCTCTTACAAAGTCCTTTTCAATTATAAATTATCCGACAATCCATATTTAAAAACAGTCCTGTTTGGTTTAGATGTATCCAAACTAGAGTCACCGGAAACAGAGTATGTAACAGAATACCCGTCCTTTGAAATCAGCGAAACCAGGACAAACCTGGACCGTTATATGGAAAACTGGAACAGTTCCCTGGTTTTGGGAGCATCTTTAAAAGTACCGGTATGGCAAAGAGTTTCTTTAATAGTGCTGGGCGAATACAGCATTTTTTCTCCTGCCAAAGAACGCACTCCGATTGAAGGAGATTATTTAATGTTCCCAAACGCTTTTAAAATTTTACGTTTTTCACTGTTAACAAGAGTGAGGTTGTTATAAATTATAATTAAAAAGCCGTAAAACGATACACTTGAATTATGGTTTATTATCTTTTTAATAACCCAAAGTCCATGTTTTTTTATCTTTTCTATATAGTGTATGCTCGAAATATTTTGTTTCTAAAATTTCAAAAGTAAAATTATTAATTATCTTCGCGTGAAAACATATCGTTAAAGTTTTTATATGAGGTGGAATATATATATCCTTAAAAATCATAATTTTGCCAGCTTTAATTGTGGATGAGCTGACATATTGCTCCAATTCATTAGCATTATTAATTTTTACTGTATCAGAAAAACCTTTATTAAAATCACATCCTTTTTCCTTAAACAAAGGAAGAGTTATTAGAAATGGTTCGATTGAACCTTTAGATTTGGAATAGGGAGTGATTTTATAACTGTTATCTCTGATACACTTTTGGATTTGAACAAAGGAAATACTACTATCGAGATTAAACATATTATTTATACTTCCATAATCATTTTGTAACTGTGCACTTTTGTGAAAATTGCCTTCAGCCTTAATGAAAATGGAATCAACAACCAAATCATTATTAAAGAATGGAAAAATTTTATTTTTTTTGTCAATTTGCTTAAAATCACAAAAAAAATGAGTTTTATAATAATAATCGATTTCCTTCAGTGCATCACTTGCCCCTAAACTAATCTTATCAATTTCCCAATTGTTAAATGAAAATTTAAATTCAGGAGATGTTTTAAACAAACGAGATGTAACATAACCACTACAATTTATAAAAAATACGATTAAAAATGGAATAAGTGATTTCATATTTTTCCTTTATTAAAATCGTGATCATCCAGGAATTTGTAACCTACTGATTGTACAGAATTTCCTACCTCTGCGCGCTTAAAAATAAAGACTTTGCCTTTCACATTACAACTTGAAAGCTTAAAAACAGGAGGGCCAAGCCCTCATCATAAACCGTACCTTTGTACGATCAAAATTAAAAGTACCCGTCATACTTACATACACCACAAGAGTCGGTGGTTTCACACCGAAATATCTCTCCATTACTGTTAAAAATAAAAAATGAGCTCTTTTCTTCAACAATTCGTAAAATCAATTCACCTTCTCGGGTTGTCTTTTTGACTGTTATTCTATATCTTTCCCCTGCATATTGGGATATATCATCTGAATATGGAATGTGTACTTTATAATTAAACTCAGTAGAACCAGAAAATGGCTTTTCTATTACATCGACATAAAGATCAGCAGATCCATCTATTTTTAAACTATATGAATAATCACATGAACAGCAGCAGCTCAAAATAATAAACAAAAGGACAACTCGTAATATTCGTAAATTTACCATAACATAACCTGATACTTAAGAAAGACTGCTCGCCACGGGAATCTTTCCCGGGGCACAATAGGACGGGGTATCTACCCCGAAATATTTAATTAACTGAGAAAGATATTTATCACAGGAGGGCCAAGCCCTCAAATAAGGGTTGAACCCTTGTACGATCAAATCAGATATAAACTGTAATAAATCTGCATCTGCCATAGAATTCAATTTAACAATTACCAGTGAAAGATTGAATTTTTAAAAAACCAATATTTAAACAGGTCTGAAAACTTTATAACTTTTAAATGTTCATGGCGCCAAACAGGCTCTTCCGAATAGGGACGGATGCTATATTCATAGGAAATAAAAAGAGAATCGGCGTTTATTTTATATTTGTAATATGATGTATAGATTTTACCATCACTGTCTGTTTTAATTTCTTTTATATAGATTGGATCAACGATCACCTTATATTTATGTTCCGAATATTTGTTTTTATCAAAAGGCAACAAAGACCGCCATGAATAAACCCGAGTGTATTCTCCGTTAATTTTATAATTAAAATTACGTATTGTCACCAGTCCTGCACTGTCGGCATTGAATTCATATTTAACAAACTGTCTCCAATCATAACCTTCCTGCCATATATCCGTAACACCTTGCCAGGTCCCTGCCAGTTCACCAATTTCACCCACTGTCTTATATATAATAGATTTACTGCCGCCATGCCTGTAGATGCTATATAAATAGATATTTTTACTTAAAATAATCAGGTAAGAAGCAGATAAAACAACCAACACAATTAAAACTATTTTTTTCAGTTTCATTTTAATAACCCGACATTTTGATAAAAACAAGTCCTAACAAAATTAATGAGATAAAATATCCTGAAAATAATTTCCATGGATCCAATACATTTTAATGACTGGAACTTTTTTCATCAACTTTTATTTTTAAAAAAATACCACAAATAAACATTAACAGCATAATAAAAGTTATTACAGGAAATGTTAAAACATAAACAGACAGACTTTTTGATATTGAAATATAATACAAACTGCTATCAACATTGAACAAAGCCCAATAAAAATTAAACGCTATATTTGCAATAAAAATACCTGCAATGGAACACAGATAGTGGACAAAATAACGTAGCAGTTCTTTTGAATAATTACTATTTGTGTATTTGAAACTGGTATAAATTTCCAACAAGCTTGTTAAAAGTAGTGAGCAGATGAAAGCAAAAATAAACTCTGAAAAATTTAACAAACTCATAAAAAACAGTGTTAAAAATTGGACCAGAAAAAATAAAAGAACTATTTTTATATTCAATTTATTATTTAAAATCATACTGATTTTCCTATTCCAGCGGTTGGGACTTTTACAACAACTCTTACAACTCTTCAGGCGGCGGCGGTGGCGGCGGAATGTCCTTGAGATAATCGGAATTATTATAAAACAATCTTTTGGATTCAATGGAATTCCTATCTACCCATTTACTTGAATCAGACGAGGACCACTTTTCTTTTTGGATAAAACTGTTTAATGCAAGATAATTTGATTTATTATGTATATAATTATCTCGCGGATTTATTAACATCTGGTTTAAATAGACCAGCCTGTGGTTTTTATCATAACCGTAAAAAGTTGTGTCCCAAAATCCGCCAACATCTACCCAGTCTCTTTTGATAATAAAAACAATATCTTTAAAAACAATATCTGAATTAACCGAAATCGTTGTGTCCGTGGATAAACAAGAGTATTCTTCTATAAAAGTTCCCCTTCCAATGTCCAGCTCTTCATTAAGACTCCAGTTATCACCGGCCTTAACATCAGTAGAATAGAACGTATAATAACGAGCGATATACTTGTTATCTACTTCATCAACACTCCACAAACCTAAAAACTTGTTTTCTGTACCGAAAAAATGTCCGGTGATATTATGATCAAATCTAATGGTGTCTCTTCCCCTCCACTGAAAAACCCTTGCCGTTGCATACAAAGTATCAACCACAGACCCGGTATTATGGTCAAAAACCAGGTATTCGTAAAATCCCTGAATTTTGTTATAGTCAATAGCCTGATCATGACTACAAAAACACAAAACCGGCAAAAACATCAAGAAATATTTTAGATATTTCATTGTCGAACCTCATATATTAACATTCGTAAATTTCCGGACAAATCCTCAAACAAAGTTGTAAGGAGTGGTTCTACCACACCATTGCAAAGTGATCAAGAAAACAACAGTTAACTGTTATTATAACTGTCTATTCTATGGCATGTCTCTAATAACAAGTCCCTTCATTTTGAAAACCTTACCATCTTTAATATATACATCCATATGCTGAACCAGGCTTTTATAAGCTACATACTTGAATATTTCGTATTCAATGCCGTCTTTTTTCTTTTTTTTAATCTTTTTCGGTTTTATAGCAAAGCTCTCCAACTCTGTTTTATCCTGACCCAAATAAATTGACAACCGATTTGGATTAAATTTACGGCCTTTTATTCTGGGGCGCTTTATATATGATGTATCCTTAACAGCACTAAAATTAATACCATATAATGCATTGTTATGATTATATCCAAAACTATCATTAAATGTACTACTTTCATCTATTGTTACAGACCTGTGAAGTACGGTACAACCGCTTGTTAGAAACAAAAAAAATAAAATTAGAAATGCCCGCATAATGCACCTTTTATTCTTGTCATTATAACGCAGTGCGTAGGATGTGGTTCTACCGCACCATTATATGATTAATCCTATAACTGTTTCAAAAGATAATTTCTGATTGAACTAAAAATTTAACCCTGCCAATATTCTAACTAAATATGCTCTAATCTCATGATCATTTTTACTCAAGTTTAAAAGACTTGTTTTAAAACAAAGATTCAATTTTGTACGCCCGGAAGCCAGCGGTTTTATAAATCCCAAACCGACATCAAAACCGGAACGAAATCTCCCATCATAAATGTTTCCATTTATTGCTGGTACAAAATAGGGGCCCTTTTCTTTACCAAATTGTGGGCCAACAAATACTGAAAACACCTTGACTGGTTCATATTCATATGACGAATAATAATCACTATAAGGGCTATATCTTGATATTGTTTTACCGGAAAGATAAAAAAAGTTAGCACCGAAAGTTAATCCGGTAATTGGAATCGATGTAGGGATTATAAAAACGGTCCCAAATCCAAGTCCCCCATTGGCAATTTCATTCATTTCACCGGCCGGAAACGATAGCCCGCCATTAATACCAAAACTTGTTTTTGCCTGAACTAAAGTAACATTGCTGATTAAAAATCCAATTACAAGAGTCATTGCTATTTTCTTCATGTTTCCTTTTCCCTTTCCATTCAAGAAGAATTATGCTATACTGCTGTTATTATTATCATTTATTCCTGCTCGCCCCGGGAGAAAAATCAAAACATAAATAAAAAAGGCATTCACCCCGGGTGTTGTGCTGCTCTGTTCCACAAATTAAGCAGCAGCATGTTATATAAAAACTAGAACTATTTTTTATATTTGCAAACGTTTTTTGTAAAAAGAACTAAAATCAGCCAACATCCTTAAAAATTTTCAAAAACTCCTTGCACCGATAGTTATAAGTTCGTATTATTATTTTAACATCCATAAAGGCCTGTTTTTAGGACGAGTTAGTTAACTCTCAAGTTTTGCAGACTTGAACTCTAATACCCGCCAGAGGAAAAAATTGTATGAATCCCAAAACTAAATTCCTCTTATTTCATATTCACGCTTGCCGGACAAGGCGAGTCATGCTGCTTATCACTTGCAAAAATCATTTCAAAAACATCAACCGTCCATTTAATCAAGTTGCATAACATATTTTTTAAAACATAATTTTAGTGAAATATAATTATAATAATTTTTTTTATAAAGATATACTGCCACTGATCTATTAAAAATCAGGCAATAATTATTAATGATATGTTTTTGACAAATCTTTCGCGATAGACTAAATCCGAACGACCCCTGTAATTTTGGAATGCTGAGTATAAATTAAAATACAATGAGACATTAACTGTCGCAAGATAGTAGATGGAGACCGGCATGTCTGATAAGCGGACAATTGAAGAATTAGAGCAACAGGTTCAAAAGCTAAAAACGACCCTGGCCGAATACCAACAAAAAGAAAAAGAAGACCTTATAGTTCTGGAGGTGCTTCAACTTGTCAATAATTCCAAAACCATAGAACAGCTCATCAACAGATTAATTGGTCGTATAAAAAAATGGTCCAATTGCGAAGCTGTGGGGATTCGGATTCGCGATGGACAAGATTTTCCCTATTTTACCACAAAAGGATTTCCCAAACAATTTGTAAAAGAGGCAAATACGCTGTATCAATATGATGATGACGGCACTATAAAACGGGACAAAGACGGCAAGCCGATTCTGAAAGGTCTGTGCGGTAACATTTTACGCGGTAAATTTGATCCGTCAAAAAATTTCTATACGGAGGATGGTTGTTTCTGGGCTAACAGCACCACCCAGTTATTAACAACAACGACGGATGCTGACCGGCAGGAATACAGCCTGAATCTCTGCAGCCAGGAGGGTTACGAATCCGTGGCGCTGATTCCGATCCGCACTGCCGGAGAAACATTTGGCTTGATACAATTCAACGATCATCGAAAAGGTATGTTTTCGATTGAATTAATAACCTTGTACCGGCGAATTGCAGATCATGTTGCCTCTTCCCTGGCAAGATTAAAAGCGGAAGAAAAAATAAACATGCTTTCATCTGTTGTCGAACAATCAACAGAAGGAATGGCAATTGCCGATCTGGACGGTAAGCTCGTTTTTATAAACGAAACCTGGGGCAAGATGCACGGGTATGAAAACCACACAAATCTTATTGGCGAGAACATGGCCATTTCACATACTCCTGAACAGATGAAAAATGAAGTCAAACCCTTTATTAATAAAGCCCTCAAGATTGGCACCCATAGCGGTGAAGTCGGTCATAAAAAAAAGAACGGGGAAACATTCCCCACGTTCATGACGGTAAACGTACTCAAAGACGATAAAGACAAACCCTATGCAATTGTAGGTGTTGCCAAGGATATCACCGAGTATAAGCGATATGAACAAGAGTTGCAGCAAAGTGAAGAGAAAATGCGTTTGTTTGTTGAACATGCACCTGCCGCCCTGGCCATGTTCGACCGTGATATGCGATACATTGCACATAGCCGCCGATGGAATTCAGTTTTCAACCTAAAGGAAAATAATCTTCTTGGAAAATCACATTATGAAATTTTCCCTGAAATGCCTGATGAATTGAAATTGCTGCATCAGCGTGCAATGAATGGAGAAGTGATAAAAGGAGACGATAACAAGTTTGAACGGATCGACGGTACAGTTCAATGGCTATGCGGAGAAATACGTCCTTGGAATCTGGCGGACGGTTCGGTCGGCGGTATCGTTATCCTTACTGAAGATATTACCGCGAGAAAACAGGTTGAAGAAAAGCTGGGTCAAAATCTCAGGGAAAAAGAAGTTCTTCTCCGCGAGCTTTATCATCGCACTAAAAACAACATGCAGGTTATCTCTTCAATACTTCGTTTAAAATCGCGGCGTTTGAATAACAATAAAGTTTCTGTGGTTTTTAAAGAAATTGAACACAAAATACAGAGTATGGCGCTTGTTCATCAAAAACTCTACGAATCGCAGGACCTTTCTCATTTAAATTTAAAAGAATATATCGAGGGCCTTGTAAAATTAATCGGCAAGGCCTATCCTTCATCGCTTGAAAAAATTGAAATATCTGTCAACGGCAAAGATATAAACGTTTTATTAGATACTGCGATGGCTTTTGGTTTAATTATTAACGAACTTTTAACCAATGCAATAAAATATGCTTTTCCCAATAATCGTATGGGCAAAATTGATATAACCCTGAATCAAAACCGCCAAAAAGAACTGTTGCTGAGTTTTTCAGATAACGGTGTTGGGTTACCCCCCCATTTTGATATTCGAAAACAGTCCAGTCTTGGAATTCAAACAATTATTGAACTAGTCGAATATCAGTTGGGCGGCATTGTAGATTTTAAAAATGGAAATGGTTTCAGTTGTAATATTGTTTTAAAAAAAGAACTTTACGAACCAAGAGTTTAAAATGGCCCAGAAATTTAAAGTACTAGTTGTTGAAGATGAATGTCTGATAGCTATGAGCATTTGTGAAGATTTGCGAGATATTGATGTTGAACCTTTACAACCGGTTCCAAAAGGTGAAATTGCGGTTCAAATTGCTCTCACTGAAAAGCCGAATCTCATTTTAATGGATATTAGTCTGGCAGGCGGCATGGACGGCATTGAAACAGCAAAAAGAATAAAAGAAAAAATAAACATTCCTGTCATCTTTATGTCGGGATTTGCAACGGACTATATCATTGAAAAAGCAAACGTTATCAATTATTTAAAGTTTTTTGAAAAGCCTGTTACCATTGAGATGCTGGAACCTGTCATAAATAGCTTGAAAAGTAATTATATACAATAGCCGTTGGGGATAGTCCAATCGTGCCGATATCCATGAGGCCTAGTTGTACATCATTAAATTATCGGCATATTTTTGTTTCTGCCGGCGCTTGATTTTATAGCACAAGCATATAAAAATTCGCCGCATGGAGGAGTAAAAATGACCAACAACAAATCCGTTTTAAAAGAAACGAACCGCCGAACGTTTATTAAAAACAGTGTGAGTGCCGGTGTTGTTATGGGCGTTGGTACGCAATTATCACCTCTGTTTGCTAAAGATTCACCCAATGAAAAAATCATTGTCGGTGTTATGGGCGTTAACAGCCGAGGACATTGGCTGGCAGAATTGTTTGCCCGGCAACCAAATGCAGAGGTTGCCTATGTGTGCGATGTGGACGAAAGAGCGATTGATAAAACCATTGCCAAAGTAAGTGAGGTCCAAAAAAGAAAACCAAAGGGTGAAAAAGATGTCCGCCGTGTGCTGGAAGACAAGGCTATAGACGCGTTGGTCATTGCCGCTCCGGACCACTGGCATGCACCGGCTGCCATTATGGCTTGTAAAGCAGGCAAGCATGTGTATGTTGAAAAACCCTGCGGCCATAATCCACGGGAAGGTGAATTATTGGTTAAAGCGGCAAGAAAATATAACCGCATTGTGCAAATGGGAAACCAGAAACGGTCCCTGGAAAATGATATAAAGTGCATTCAGGACATAAAAAGCGGCATCATCGGACGGGTTTATTTTGCCAAAGCATGGTATGCAAAAAACCGCACGTCCATTGGGTTTGGTAAAAAAGCGCCGGTCCCCTCCTGGCTGGATTATGAGTTATGGCAGGGTCCTGCTCCGCGCCGTCCCTATCAGGATAACCTGATACATTATAACTGGCATTGGTTCTGGCATTGGGGAACCGGAGAAGCGTTGAATAACGGCAGCCATGAAATGGACCTGATGCGCTGGGGACTTGAGGTGGATTATCCCACCCGGGTTACATTTGCCGGCGGCCGCTATCATTTTAAAGACGACTGGCAAACGCCGGACACACAGGTGCTCTGTTTTGATTTTAAAGAAGGCAAAACCATGACCTGGGAAGGCCGGAGCTGCAACAAATACGCAACCGAAGACGACGCGCGCGGTGTGCTTTTTCACGGCGAAAAAGGCACCATACGGCTTATTGCCAATGGATATACGGTTTATGATAACGGTGAAAAACCGCAAATTATCAAAGAGGTCAAAGATACGGATGTCCCCCAGTCTGTAAACACAGTCGGCCCGGGCGCTGCCTATGATACACCGCACATTGTAAACTTTCTGTCATGCGTTCGTGAAGGGAAAAGACCAAATTCCGAGATAGAAGAAGGTCATAAAAGTGTGTTGCTGGGACACCTGGGTAATATTGCCTGCCGCACCGGCCGCACCATTAACTGTGATCCCAGCAACGGGCATATTATTGGCGACCGGCAGGCTGAAAAATTTTGGCAACGTGAGTATGAGGATGGCTGGGAACCAACCGTGTAAACAAAAATAAACTCATGTTAACTGGTTGTGTGAAAGGAGAAAAGTTGAATAAATTTCGATCAAAATCTGACACAACCCGGCGCGGTTTTATAAAAACATCGGCAGGAGCGATTGCGGGAATGGTTATGAATGTTCCCGACAATCGTTCTGCAGCCGACACCCGCTCCAATAACATACCCCCAAAAACCACTAAAAACCTGCCGGGCAGACGGCAGCCCAACATTCTGGTCCTTATGACCGACCACGGCAAAGAGGATGTGCTGAAACAAACCAGTCAGTGCCTCACACCCAATCTGGATAAATTAGCCTCTGATGGCGTCCATTTCACACGCTGTTACACACCCACCGGCATGTGCTCACCGGCACGCGCCTCTCTGATGACAGGGACCTATGCCTCCACACACGGTCTTTGGGACTGCACCCATACACAACGAAAAGAATGGGTAGACGTTTCTCCGCAACTCACACAATGGGCACAACTGTTGTCCGGGGCCGGCTACCAAACCGGGTATTTTGGGAAATGGCACGCCTCGCAAAATAAAAATATTGATCAATATGGCTGGCAGGAATATGAAATAAAAAACTCGCCCATTATGAAAGGCGAATATATCGAAGGCAGCAAAATCCTGTCGCAAAAACGCGGGTACACTGATTACTTGCTCGCGGCCGTCCGGCAGGACGATAAAGAAAAGCCGCACCACCCTGCCTATGATTTGGGGATAAATTTTATAAAACGGCACGCTGCCGATGACCGGCCTTTTTGCTGCTTTGTTTCAACACGGGAACCGGGCGAAAACATGCCGCCGAAAAAATTTTATGACATGTATGATGCGGACGATATAAAAACACACCCCACCCTGAAAAGTGATTTAAAAGGCAAAAGCGAAATTCTCCGCCGTATGCGTTCGATTTGGCAAGACCTGAGTGATGATGACTGGAAAAAAATAACAGCCTGCAACTATGCAGAAATGACGTTTATTGACAGTGAAATAGGGCGAATTTTGCAAACCCTGCATGAAACAGGAAAATATGAAAACACCATCATTTTATACCTGGCCGATCATGGACAGATGCTCGGTGCCTACGGTTTGATGGGTGTGGGTTACGGACTGGCCTATGAAGATGTTTATAATGTTCCGTTGATCATCCGTCTGCCGCAATGGATGCAGGACCGTGCCGGTAAGCAAAAGGGACGAACAATTGACAAGGCGCTTGTCAGTCTTGTCGATATATGCCCCACCCTGCTGGAACTGTGCGGACCGGACACGCCGCAACAGGTGCAGGGCCGCAGTCTTGTGCCGTTGCTGGAAAACAGGTCTGATCCGGCGGACTGGCAAACTGCCTATGGCGAATTTTACGGACAGCGGTTTATGTACAGTCAGCGTATTGTGTGGAACGGTGACTGGAAGTATATCTTTTCACCCGCAGGTGTGGATGAGCTCTATCATTTAAAGGATGATCCCCTTGAAGAAAACAACCTGGCAGCCGATGCCAGGTACCGGGATGTTTTAGAATCCATGGTGGAACAGATGTGGCGGAAAATGGAACAGATCGGGGATGAATCCCTGTTAAACACGGATTACGCAACACTGCGCGTTGCGCCCTTCGGCCCGCATTTGAAATAAATCGGGATCAACTGCAGGGTGTGGTTCTACCGCACCATTGCAGGGGTTTAATATTTTGTCCTAAAAACTTATTTTCCACATTTTTTAAAAATCCCTTGTTCCGACAATACAAAATTCGTACAATTACTTATCAGCGGGAAGGGACTGTATTCAGGATAATTGGGTCGAGCACATGAAATCCTGACGGTTCTGCTGATTTTCCACCATATTATAAAAACGGGCACATATAACACACGAGGAAATAGATTGTGTTGGTTACAACATTATATTTTTGTTGGTTCACAGACAGAGTTGGTGGGTGCGGTGAGGTATATTTATATGCAAAAAATTCCAGCTCGCCCCGGGAATCTTTCCCGGGGCGCCATTAGACGGGGTATCTACCCCGAAATATTGTGGTCATTCACAGGTTGTTCAGCCTGAACGTCCCTTGAACGATCAAAGAATATTGTATGGAGATTTTAGTGAAGCTGAATGAAGAACTCGTGGCAATTATTTTTTTATTTTCTATCAGCATTAGTGCTTTCGTTTTTATTTTTACAGTGGATAAATTCTATCATCCTGATGAAAATAAATCGGAACTATATAAATATTTTATTAGGACCAGAGATACTGTATTAGGTAAAAAAATAAAAGCAGGGATAGTTGGTATTTCGACGTTAGTGATGGGCGTATGGCTGTTGTTAAAATATTTAAAAAATTAATTGCAGGGTGTGGTTCTACCGCACCATTACAAAGTGATAAAGCGAAAAACAGCTAATCGGTGCAGTAAAACTACACCCTACATTTCCAGCTCGCCCCGGGAATCTTTCCCGGGGCGCCATTAGACGGGGTATCTACCCCGAAAAATTGTGATCATTCACAGGTTGTACAGCCCGAAAGACCCTTGAACGATTAAAAATTTAGTATGGAGATTTTAATGAAGCTAAATAAAGAACTTGTCATGATTATCTTTTTATTTTCTAGCAGTATTATATCTTTCGTTTTTATATTTATTGCAGATAGATTATTTCCTCCTGAAGAAGAACGAATGCTAAATTATAAATATTTTAAACCAGAACCTATTATAAGTAAAAAAATAAAAGCAGGGATAGTTGGTATTTCGACGTTAGTGATGGGCGTAGATTTGTTGTTAGACTATATAAAAAATTAACTGCAGGGTGTGGTTCTACCGCACCATTATAAAGTGATAAAGGAAATGACAGTTAAACTAAATAAAAGGGCGAACAAAATGTATCAGTCAAAATTCATAAAGTTTATATGGGCTGTAAATGGAGTCATAATATTCCTTATCGCCATATTCGGTCTGGTTTATCTCATCATGGAAATCAGCCCCGATTTGTTCCACAAGAAATATGAATATAACAAAGGGGTCATTGTTGAAGATAAAAAATCACAGTCGAAAAAGATAAAAATTGATTTACAACATCTCCTTTACGATACCCCGGTACAAATACAAAACAGCGATTATTACTACTCTAGAATTCATATAGTCGATAAAGACCTGCCCAAAGAAGTTTTTGATGTAATACAAGGGGCGAATGATTTTAATATAGATTTGCTTGGAGGCACAATCAATGTGATCTTTTTTAATCAGGATGAAAGCCAGGTGTATCCGCTACTTGAGGATTTTGGCTATATTTCTTTTATGGATGTCCCAAGATATTACCGAAATACCGATTCGTCCGTACAACCAGAACGAGACTATATCCTCTATAAAATAGCCCTGAAAGACACAGACGGCAATGGAAGAATAAACGAATCCGATAGTTCTTCATATTACATTACTGATTTAACCGGTAAAAACCTGCAGAGGATAACACCCTCATCACTAAACCTGGATTTATTGAATTTTTGGAATGAAGAAAACGATGAAATTCTTTTTGAACAAGTGATTAAAAAAGAACAAAAAGATGAATTGGGCCTTTTTCTGAAAACAAGATATATCTATTCCTATAATTTGAAATCACATAAATTTAAAAAATTAGAACAATTGCAAAAAGTTTTTGACGACATGCAGCAGAGATATAGAAACAATTAGCGCAACATTTTTTTATTAATCAAGATTTGGTCCATCGGTACAAACACAGGTTAAGTGATGAAAAAATATTTTATATTATTGATTTGGTTGAGTATAATGGCTTGCCAAAATGATCTGATTCCTGATAAAAATATCAAAAACATTAAAATTTACACTTTAAATGACGATTTTGAAGAAGTTTTGATTTGTAAAATAACAAACAGGAAACAAATTTCTAATCTTGTAAGGCTATTTAATGATAGTAGAAAAGAGCCTGCAAAATTTTGGGGTAATTGTATAGTAAAAATTAATTATAATACCAATACGATTAGGTTGGTAGTTAATAATGAATATTTTAAAATAAAAGGAATTTCCTATATCTCAAAAGACAATATTGAAAAATCACTGGAATTAATAATCAAAGCGGCAGGATGTGGTTCTACCACGCCATTACAAAGCAATTAAGCGAACCACAGCTAAACGGTGCAGTAAAACTTTTCCATAACTTAAATTTTTTAAATAATGGTCGGAATATTATTAAGGGATTTATAATGAAAAAATGCAAAAAACGTCACTCTTTTAGCAACACACTCTATTTTTCATTTATTGTAATATTTTTTGTGGCCAATTATCCCCTATTTGGCTGTGATATATTAAAGCTTTCAACCCAGGGACAGAGATGGGCCTGCTGTGAAATAGAAAAAATATACATTTCACCCAATCGCTCTGAAGCAGGCGCCGTTATCATTGAAGGTGAAAACAAATTAGGTCATACCGGTTACGGCAATCCAACCAGCAGAAGCGGATATGGTTGCTGGGGATTTTTCGGCGGAAACCAGGATGGCGGCGTTCCAAGTTCTGTGTGGTATGATATATACGGTGTAAAAGGTGAGCAATATATCAAAATTCGATACTGCAAAGATGGAGAACCGGAATCCTCAATCCGCGTAGCAATAAACGGGGTCGATCAGGGCATTTCCTTTACGCCGCAGAATCTAAATCCCAATCCCCCGGAGGAAGACTGGGGCGAAGGGTGGTTTCGGTTTGCAACGTCTGCTTGGTATAAAGTTACTTTTCCCGATTCCTGTAAATTTTCTTTAACGAAAAATACCATTGATAATCCTGTTCCAGCCAAAGGCGGCACCTATGTTTTTGAAGTAAAAAAGGACGGAGATTGCGAAAACAGTGATCTCAAATTGACTAAATCACCTTCCTGGGTTACAATCAGTTCACTGGATTTGTCTTCTGTAAAATCGTATCAGGTAACGGTTGCAAGGAATGAAAATGATAACTCTTCTCGTACAGGAACCATTGAATTATATGACGAGTGCTCTTTTGGCACGCCAATCACCATAACAGTCAATCAACGAGGACCATGTAATTTAAAAATAAACGGTCTTAATAGTATGACAAAAATTTCTCCAAAAGCATACAATAAAAATTTTTCTGTACATCCTGATGGAGATTGCACCGACATCGACTGGTATACTGATAAATCAGGTAGAGATGAGGACAGACTATCGGCCCAAAATATAAATAATAATCAAATAAACATAAGGGTTCAGGAAAATGATGATGAAACAAGACGTTATTTTAACCTGAAACTACGTGAAGATGTTTCTGAAAATACGGTTTTATCACCGACATATTATTTTGAACAATATGGCATATGCAAATTTATTGTTCCAACACAAATAATACTTTTAGATGAAAACGCATATTCAATGGGATATACATTTTCATTTGAAGGAGACTGTAGTGAAAGTTGGGAGGTTAAGGGGGACGGTTATTTAACAACAACGTCTTATTATCCTGATAAAGCATTATCCTTTTCAGTTCCTGCACTAGATGAAAACTTGGATGAAAAGACCAGCAAATTTACTCTATCAACCCATGAAACAGAATATTGTTCTGCAGCAGAGCAGATTGTTGTGGTTAAACAAGTTCGTAAAGGAAACGATGAAAAAAAACGCCAGGTAGTAATAGATTATATAAAGGATATATTAAAAAACATAATTCCTTCACCTGGAATGAATTTTCCAGTGCCAGTTAAATTTGAACCGGTCACGTCATTATTTAAAACTTCAAACGATTCGGTCCAAAACACCTGGCAATTTTATTATCCCGATTGGGTAAAAATAATTCCAGATACCGGAACCGGAGATGCTGTCGTTAAGCTTTTAATTCTACCAAACCATAACCTTCAACGGGAAGGGATAATTAGTTTTCATGCAACAGGAGTAATTAATTCACCATTGGAATTTCAAGTGACTCAAATGGGTGACAGCACAAGCCTGAATTGTTTAACATTAACCACTGCCGGGCAACCGGAAGGAGTTTTAAACTTGAAAAGAATGTGGCTTGCAGGTTCAAAACAAAAAAATAATTCGCTGCTTATTGATGGTTCAAAGCCGACTTTTCACAATTCAGGGTATAAACACGAACTCGATAAAATTTGTTATTGGGCCAGTTTCGGTATTGACAGTTCCGGAATACTATTATATGACAGTTTAAATGTTAATAATCCATATTATCTAAAAATAGAGTATTCGAAAACCACATCAAGTACAGAACCTGTAAAAATTTCCATAAATGAAAACCAAGCTGTGATTTTTGATCCGCAGGAAACTGACAATCCGGATACCTTTATTGAAAGTGAATGGATTTTGCTTGATGATGTTGTGCCTGTCGAGCTATTGTTTTTCAAAGCGCAAACAAATAAAGATCATATAATTTTGCAGTGGGAAACAAACAGCGAATCAAATAATTATGGATTTGAAATTGAAAGAAAAGCAGGAAATGAAGATTGGCGAACCATCGCCTTTATACAAGGGTGTGGCACAACAAATCAAACTTCGAAATATTCTTATACGGACAATGATATAAAAAACAAAAAATATCAATATCGTTTAAAACAAATTGATAATGATGGTTCCTTCTGTATTTGTGGATTTACAAGCATAAATATTAATCAGCCCTTAGAATATCAAATAACACAAAATTATCCAAATCCATTTAACAAAACGACCAAAATAAAATATAAACTATCTAAAGCTTCACTTGTAACAATCAAGATTTATAACATTAATGGTCACAAAGTCAGAGATGATATAAAATTGTTTCAAGAAAGTGGCGAATATGAACACATCATTAATTTGGACAATTTACCTAGCGGTATATATTTTACACACTTTGAAACAGATGATTATTCCAGCATGATAAAAATGTTATATGTGAAATAAATCATGAAATGGAGCTGTAAAGCAGCAACCTTTAAAAGATGAACGTCGATATGTCTAATTTTAAAAAGTATAACAGTGACAATCTATCTGTGCAAGATTATTACAACCTGAATGAATCAGATAAAATTGCTATTTGCCAGGAACTCAATATGTATAATGATCGTCATTTGCAAATATTCAAACAGGTAGAAAAAAGGTTTATTGAATTATATGGTGACCAGGATGGAATTGAATTGGTAAAATGCGGAATGGCACCCATGTTGGGTCCGCTTAATTGTATCAAAGTTTTTATTCCTCGCGGCAAGAAGCCTGTCAAAGTGCCGGAATACTTTGACGGTTTTCCTATTTTTAAAATTTACGAGAGTCATTATAAATCATATAACGATATTAAGATGTAAGTAACTTTAAGGTGCCGAAACCGGTTCCGGTGCGCAGTTGCAAGTGCAAATTAAAAAATGGTTAATGGTAAGGTAAAACGGCAACTGGTAAATTTTTGTATTTAGACTACTAAACTTATTTGGTCAGAATCTACATAATCAATTAGAAAAAAAATTATCATCTGAGACTATTTTTTGGAGTAATTATTAATGAGTTTTAATAAACAACATTTCTTAATCATTTTTATTTTCTTTTTTTCAAATACAACAATTTCACAAACTCTAGCCTATATATCACCAAAGCAAAATGAAACAAATGTTCCAATAAATTCAAACATAATCTTTGGTTTTGATTTACAACCAGATTCATCTTATGAAAATAATGAAACTATATTTATTTATGGATCGCAAACAGGGCGAAAAATGGGGTGTTTTGAAATATTAGATTCGGGCTCTCTTATAAAATTTACACCAGATACTCAATTTAATCCAGGTGAAATTATTACTGTTATCATAAGTCAAAACTTGAGGTTTGTAAATGGACAGTTACTACATAAACCTTTGATTTGGCAATTTTATATTGAAGCATTACGTGGAGACAGTCAATTCATTGAAGGACAGACTTTTGAGATAATACAAAACCAACAAGAGTCAATAGAATCCTCTGATGTATGTGGTATTGATATTGATGGAAATAACTCTATTGAAATTTTCATTCCAGATATGAAAACTAAAGAATATGGTATTTTTGGACTTTCCAATGGACAATACTATCAGAAAACAAGTTTTTCCCTAGGTTCTGGTTATCCTGTAAGCCTGATGCCAGTAGATTTAAACATGGATTATAAAATTGATTTACTAATATTTGCATCGGGAGCGGCACAGTCTTGGATAAATGCAGGCGATTTTACATTTATGCAGGTCTCTTCAATAAAAAATATGACAACTTCAAGCATTTTAACTGATTTCAATGGTGATGGTGACTTTGATATAGCAACATTAAACGCCTATGAAAACAAATTAGAGATATTGATGAATAATGGGAAAGGGGTATTTAATTATAATTCAGATATTCAAGTTGGAAGCTGGCCTATGTCTATAACAACTGGAGATTTTGACAATGATTTTGATATGGATATCGCAATCTCTGATGGGGCACATATTTTAACTGTACTCAAAAATGATGGATTAGGTAATTTTTCTTATAACCAAGAGTTAAATGATGTAGGATACAATTTGTCCATTAATAGTTGTGATTTAAATAAAGACGGTTACATTGACATAGCGGCTGCTAACAAAAACGACAAAACTGTTACTATCTTTATTAATGATAAAAAGGGCAGTTTTATAAAATATGACTGTATTAATACTAATTATACTCTATCATATTTAAATTTTTCAGATTTTAATGCTGATGGAAATATTGATATTATAGTTGCCGGTTCACTCGGTTCATATATTCTAATAAATAAAGGCGATGGGGCCTTTGAGTTAGGACAAAATTTAATTCGAGGAGATTTTATAATTGTAGGAGACTATGACATGGATGGGGACATCGATTTGGGATTAAGCAGTAAATATAATGATGAGCTTCAGTTATATAAAAATAATAATTTCCCTGAGACCTTTAATCTTGTTAGTCCATTTGATTCAGAAAGACTCGATAACCTTGATGATTTTATTCATTTTAGTTGGGATGAATCCATTGATTTAGATAATGATTCAATAGAATATAGTTTAAAAATTTTCAACTCGACGATAGACACAACCATTATGGGTATCTCTGAAGAATATTATAATTTCAACTGGTTAAACAATTTAAATTTCGATGAAATATACAATTGGACAGCTATTGCAAATGATGAATTTTCTCAAACTGCAAGTTTGGATACTTTTCAATTTCAAATTTATGTACTCAATAATCGGCCAAAGAACTTTAACTTAATTAATCCTCCTAATAATGAAAGTATCCAGTATAGTTCTAAATATATTAATTTTATATGGGAAGATTCTTATGATTTAGACAATGATTCACTTAAATATAATTTACAAATATATAATTCTTCAAAAAATATATCCATTGAAAATATTTCAAATAATTTCTATGATCTTTTCTGGAAGGAGATTATTGTACCTGAAGAAAAATACTATTGGACAGTTTCTGTTTCAGATAGTTATTTCAATATTTCCAGTGCAGATACATTTTCATTTATAATTAAATTACCTAAGGAATTTATAGCATATCAAAATTATCCAAATCCGTTTAAGCGATCTACCTATATTAGTTATATTGCTCCTTCATCGGGACATGTAAAAGTGAATATTTTTGATTTGCAAGGAAAATTGCTTGCCACGTTAGTAGATAAATTTGTGCAAATCGGTCACTATGAGATCGAATTTTATGCAGATGGATTTGCAAGTGGATTATATTTATGTCGTATTCAGTTTAATGACATAATTAAAATCAAAAAAATGCTTTTAATTAAATAAGCGCTTAGCCGGGTGCTTGTTCAATACCCAGCTAATAAGCAATATGAAGATAAATAATATTGATTTGAAATTTAAACTAAATAAAAATTTGATAAATAATTGTTGGGTTCAAAAAAAGAACCCAACCTTCAACTAATTTTTATTCTTTTCACTATTCTGCAACTGCATCACCATTTCATAAAGCTGTTGAATGGCGCGGGAGTTCAGGGCATTCATGTCACCGAGGTCGCGGCCATAGTCGGTTTCTTCAGTTTGGTAATATTCCGCAGCCAGGTCTTTTGTCGGGGCTTTATAAAGGTCCGGGTGTTTTCCCGTTACTTTGGCTTTCCATACCTTGGTCTTTTTCTCTTTTCGGGCGCCTTTTGGAAGCGTCGTATGGTCCAGAAAAGTAAATCCATCAAGACCTGTGGGGGCACCAACAGTTTTTTGCAGTTTCATCAAAAGCGACAGGGCATCACCATCGAACCAGTTACACCGGTCGGTTACATAGAGTGCTGAAATGCCGCCTTCCGTATAAACAGAATCAGCATGCACCAGTCCGTCAACAAACAAATGTTTGGGCGCTGAAACCATGGCGGCTCCGGAAACTGTAGCGTCCAAGTTGTTGCTGCCGGCGTCATACCAGGCGGCAGCACTGGCGTTTTGGGGCACATATTCGGCAACACAACCGGGATGTTTTATTTTAACATTTCTGATGTAAAAAGCATCATCTCCGCCGGTATCCTGAAACGTAAACAGACCATTGTCAGTGGCATGGACCCAAAAGATATTGCTTTTTGTGCTATTAATCGTCATTGTTGCTGTTGTCCATGAATCTGTAACAGTCTGGTTATCGGAATATGTCGATCCGTCCCCAAATTTGATTCCATCGACATGGCTTTGTCCTGACGGAATATAATAATCAAATGTTATAATGACATCTTTACCGACACTGAATGTACCTGTCCTATAAACATAATGGGTGTTGTTATCTGTATCAACGGTAAACCTTAAATTATCATTTTGTCCGCCAATATCATCTATATTTCCGGCAGCCGTACCCCGAGCAGAAGCGAAACCATCAACACCGGTGCTGAAATCGCTTTCATAGGTATAATTGCCGATGGCATCTTTATGTGCATATTGTGTTTGGGCCAGCGGATTGGAATAGAATTTTATTTCATCATTAGTCAATATTCGGTTAAACAGCAACACCTTACCAATATCACCGAAAAAGTAATCACCGCCGACAGACCGGCCAACGAGCAGGTCATCAGAATTTGACACATTTCCGTTACCGGTCATGGTTAAATTTCTGGTTTGCCCGTTTTGTTTTCCATCGATATAACAGCTAATATCAACATCCGTGGCCGTATTCCTTTCAACAACCATAACCACAGTATGCCAGTTGCCGTCATTTACCAAAGTTCCCTCAGTAAAAGTGCTTTGGATGGCTGTGGAACTGTCACCCATAGAAAATCCCGGTTTGCCGCCATGTGTTGTTACGGCCCAGTATCGGTGTGATGTATCATAGGTTCCTTTACTGACGATGGTATTGTAATTATCATTTGACGATGTATTAAAATGAGCTACAATAGAAAAATCGTCCGTGCCAAAATCGATAGCACTATTATCCGTGACCGTAGCTATATCGTTAATACCGTCGAAAAAGTAATAGGGACCGATTTGGTTGTCCTGAAGATTTTGCAGGCTGGAAGCATAGTTTCCCTGAAAATCGGTTTCCTGCAGGATTATGCCGCCGGTAACATGGAGGGAATCTGTTTTGGTGAGTCCCTTAACATCCAAAGCCGTTCCGGATTCGGGCGTCGATGTGCCTATGCCGACAGAGCCTTCAATTATCATCCCCTCACTAGGTGCTGAAACGCCATAATAATTTGTGCCAACAGCCATATTTCCATAAACATTTAATCTGTTATTATTACCACCGCTTCCACCAATAGAAAAAGCACCAGTTGAGCCTTTATAATAAATGACATTATTTCCATCTGGATCTTGGAATTTAATGCCAGTCCACGCATCCGCTGATTGGACAGATAGTGGTGCATCTGCTGAACTATATACTCTTGCTGTGCCATTTACATCCAATAATACTTGTGGATTCGTTGTCCCGATACCAACATTACCACCGTTTTCCATGAGTGTCATGTCGCCGTTATCTCTGATTCTCATTGCATCTGCTCCTCTGACATTGTCATAAATCTGAAAATCATTCAAAGAAGTTTTTCCAGCAATCCAAATTGTGTTTGAATTGTCCTGAAAATAAATATCACTTCCCTCACAACCTGCCCCATCGGTACCAGAGTTCATGAATATATAAGAATTACCGGCGTTACCTTCCAATTCCAAATTTGCGGTCGTACTATCATAAATGTGCAGCATTCTATCAGGTGACACTGTGCCGATACCGACATGACCGGCATTATCCATTCGCATAACAGGAACAGAAGTGTTAACAACAAATTGTATTTCTGCATTTGAATTATCTGTTCCAACGGTAAAAAGATCGTTATCATGGGTCCATCTGGCATAGGCGCCACGGCTGTCTGTCGGTGATCCCCAATACAGGTTTACATTATCATCATCATTTGCAAGAATACTCATACCTGTGCCTGAAGCAGTGCCTTCAACAACAAAATCGTCTCCACCTGTATCCGGTGTTGCGGTTGAATTTCCATTTTGAACATGAAGATTTGCTGCTGGCGAAGAAGAACCGATTCCTACATAGCCGCTTGAACCATCTATATATAAATGCCCGCCATTAACACTTAAATTTGTATTATTATAACCGCCAACTCCCTGTATATTCAAAGTTTGAGCTGATTGAGGCCGAATAAACAGGTTATTTCCAGATTCAAATAATTTAGCGCCACCTAACCATAAAACATAATTACTTGCTATACTTGCACTTCCCCCCACAATGTCCAGTTTATATTCAGGTGTCGTTGTACCTATTCCTATTTTACCATCACTTTGAATCGCAAACCTGTCATAACCACCATTAACAAATATAAATTTGTCGCTCGTAAAATCATATCTTAATGTTCCTCTTGAAGAGGATTCGTCATCAAAATCAATGTCGCCTCTGCTGGTTCCACTTTTGTCGTGAATTTTAATGGTTGTAACACCTGCATTGGCTACTTCCAGTTCTGCATTCGGCGTTGTCGTCCCAATGCCGACATTTTTGTTTGATAAAAAAGAGATCAGATCAGTGCCTGCCTGAGCCCCGGCAGCAATATCAGCACCATAGCGCAGTTTCAAGGTGCTTCCCTGTGCCTGAAACTGATAGGTGTCGTTATCCGTATCATCTCCATCTTTAAACTGTAAAATCGGATCACCAGCTTTTGTTTGTGTTTGAATAATGGACATTGCATTTCCAGAAGCCTGGGATAAATGCAACAAACTATACGGAGACGCAGTGCCGATGCCAACGTTGCCGCCATCGTTTATTCGCATGGCCTCGGTATCATCGGTGGTAAAAACAATCGGATCATCGGTACCTTCTGTGTAGATATTTATTCCCGATGTATTTGGACCCGCCAGCATAAATGCCTTGTCTTGCAATCCAGGTAATACTGTATAACCTGTACCAGCCGTCCCAAACCAGCCATAACCAGTGGTATTGTCATTGGCTGTTCGAAGCGCTGCCATAGATACCGTTGCAGGATTGTCTTCTATCATCTTAATAATTGTGGTCCCGTTTGCATTTACATCGGCCACTTCCAAATCTTCCGATGGTATTGTCGTACCGACACCAACATTACCGGATGATTTTATTACTAATCCTGTGTTATATGTCCCGGCATTTTTTGTTACCAAACCAAGTTTTCCTGAATTATCCGCTCCATCTCTGGACCATTCAATTTTGGCTATACCATTTTCAACAGCCGAACTATCTTCAATTTCAAGCGCTATTCTACCGCCAAAGCCATCCACCATGTCACCCGTACTCGTACGCCGGAGTACCTGAACATCTCGAACAGTTGATGTATGACCTGTAATTACCTCACCTTCAATAGGTGGTTCAAGACTAGTCCCTGTGTTTACCACATATAAAATACTATTACCACTGTAGGGTACTATCTGCTCCAATTTTTGCAGTACCAACTACTTCCAATTTTTCTCCCGGTTTATCCGTGCCAATTCCTACTTTGCCCTTAACAATCAGTCCGTATGATGGTGGTACTGTAGTACTATAGGGGGTTCCACCGATAGAAAGCCCACTATTTAAATATGCCTCTCCATCCACCTGTAAATCTTTACTCAAATGCGCACCACTGCCTTCGTATATGACAAAAGTCCCATAGTTTGAGTTATCATAATCAAGATAAGAAATGACAAAATTGCCATTGGTTAACACACAGCAAAAAGTGTAACCTATCATAGCCTCAGTAAAAAACATCAGGAGTTTGAATCTCATTTCCCATGTCATCATAAATAACAGAGGTTCCATAACCATTATTATCTTCATCACTATAGGCAATCAGAGCATTACCATCTGGCAATGTAGCTGCAGTAAAAAAAGCAGAAGCCCCGCTCTCAAACACTGTCGGACTTTTAATCAAATTTCCCTGTGAATCGTAAATCACAAGGGTCCCATAATTTAAATTGGCTTCATCACGAAAAGCAATTAAAACATGCCCATTGTTATTTGTTGTTGAAGAAATATGTGAGACAGCTCCTGTTGAAAAAGTAGTAGCGGTTTTTACAATATTGCCATTTTGCCCTGCAATAACAAAAGTCCCACGATTTGAATTATTGTTATCTCTGTAAGCTATCAGAACATTTCCATCGGTCAATGGTGACACTGAAATATAAATTACATCTGTTTGCGCAAAAATGGTAGGTTCACACACCTCATTGCCTTTAGCGTCATAAATAACAAACGTCCCATAATAAGAATTATTACAATCCCGAAAGGCAATTAAAACCTGCCCGTTTGTTAATGTTTTCGCAACATTACTTTGTACTGCAGCCTGTGTAAACACTGCCGGACTTTTAACAAGGTTTCCCTGTGAGTCATAAATCACAAAGGTCCCATAGTTTGAATTACTTTCATCCCGAAAAGCAATTAAAACATTACCATTGGACAAAGCAGTCGCAGAAATATAAGTTGTTGTTCCACTATTAAAAACCGACGGCGCTTTAACCAGGTTGCTGTCGGCATCGTAAATCACAAATGTTCCAAAACTTGAATTATCAACATCAGAATAGGCAATCATAAAATTTCCATCCGGCAGCGCACAACAAGAGTTCACTGTGTTTAAAGTTCCCCCAAACACCGCCGGCTCATGTTTCACCTCATACCCTTTCACATCCAAACCTACACTGCCTTTAAGGGAGTTGATGCTCCAGTTTTGTATGTCCTGGGGAAAGAGGATATCGTTTACAGGATATCCGGCGGTTGTCATATAGTTCAGTGCGTTGACAATCCCCATGTCCATGGTCGAGTCAACACCAAACACCTTAACGCCTTCATTATCATATATGGAAACCGCCCAGTATCCGTCATTTTTCAACAACACAATAGAACTGGAGTCATAACCGGCAATGGTTGCATGACTTTTTTCATACTCAGCATCATACCATACCTGACCGTATTTACCGGCATTGTGCTTATAGGTGACCTGACCTATAGCAACCGAAGATAACAACAGCAGTAAAGCGATTATTATTTTTTTCATTTCCAATCCTTTCAAAATAAAAAAAGCCGGACATATCAAAAACTTTATTGATACATCCGGCTCGATGTTTCACGATGACCGTTATTTACAAATTTATCAGACGCCTATATCCGGCAGCAAATCCGGGCCCCATATCCGCCCGATTTTTGTGCCGTCTTTATAAATATCATAAGCCTGTTCCGTATTACCGTCTTCGTCGGGTTTGTAATTGGATAACGACGGCAATTGAGAAGCCGTTATAGCGCCGGTATCATAGGGCTGGTCCACAGGTTGATATTTTATAGCATAGGTCCCTGTGTCCAGTTCGCCGGTTGTTGCATCTCTTATTGTAATGATCATATCATTTTTGCTCCATATAGCCATATTTTACCTTCCAAGTGGTTGTGATTCAAATGTAAAGGTCTTATTACCCGTTGTTTCTATCAAGTCCAGAACCAAACGCGGTTCCGCGTCCTTATCACCGCCAAAAAAATAGGTCGGCGTGTCCGGTAAAACTTTGACCGGAATCATCATTTTCGGATTTTTTACATAATCATAATAAAAATACAGCACCGTATCAACGGCCCGCAAAATTTCAATTTGTGTTGAGGTATAGCTGTATTTTGCCTGCAAAACAAGCTTGAACTCTTTCCATCGCACACTTGTGTAGGTTAAAACAGGCGAATTGTCTTGCAGCCATTGAACTTCAGACTTTTGTTTTTCTTTTTCAATCAATGTCTCAAATTCAAAATGATCAAACGTAATCGTTTGCAGTATGCCGCCGTCGATATAATCTATTCGAATTGCTTCCATCAGCCTTTAATATCCAGTTTCATAGTTGCCCCGCCTATTTCAGCTTTGAACGATCCACCGAAACTGCCCTGGATCGATGTTCTGATAAATATCCTCACCAAATCACCCGGCCCCAAATTTGTCGAAGTAATGGTAAAAGAATAAGCCGTCATTATTTCGGCCAGAGTCTGCGCATCTGTGGCGCAAATATCACTTTCGGCTGTTCCAGCTTCGGCTATTTCATAGGCTTCTACATCCAGCGAATCGAACGTATGCGAATTGCCCCCGGCGTCGTTAATACGCGCGGTTATACTCAGGATTACGCTTTGTCCGGCCACATAACATTCCGGCAAAACAAACTCAAAACATAAAGTCTCTGTCTTAAGTACCTCCTGTGCATCTTCACCCTGAAAAATACCGGTGCCGGATCCCCAACCGCTCATAACAAGTTTTGGATTGCCGGCCGCTCCAACCGTGTCCGGAATGGCGCCGTCTGCATATCGAAATGCGGTCAAAGTAATAGCATAACTCACCAAATCTTCCTGTTCCATATAGCTTCTCGGCCATGCGTTTGCTGTAGAGGCAGGCAGAACATCGCCCGTTACAAATGTCATAATAAAACTCCTACCATAATACGCGGGCCGTTCCCATCCCGCTGTCGTCAAGTAAAAACCAGTTATTTAATACTTTTTCAACATCAAGTCCAACCAGTTCGATGTTTATGCCATTCAACAATTTTATCCCGCCAATACCGACAACTTCCACAAGGGTATCAATGTCCGGCATTTCACTGATCAGGTTATAAGCATCACCAATTTCCGTTACCAATCCTTTTAATGTTAAATTAAAACGAATCAGCGAAAGCCCGTCTTTCCAGATCAAATATTTGTGCCTTGTCATATTTTTGGCAACAGATTCATTAAAAACACCCGGCAGGTAAAAGGATTTTGTTCTTTTGAATCCGTTTCTTAAAAAACTGTCATTGTCCGTATCATTTTCCGGATACACATATTCATATAAATACTTGCTGTTGGTATAATCATATCCGTAAAAACAACGGATTTCGTTGACCAGATTCACGGTTTCAATAACGGGATTCGGTTTTTTCAAATTCACTGTTTTGGTAACATCCGGCACACTTGATCGGTATTTGGGCCGAAACACAAACAGCTTTTCCACACCCCAACTGTCGGAAAACAAAAATCCATCCAAATGCTGGGTCAACACTTCAAGGGCCTGCAAACGTGTCATTTGCTTATCAAAAGACAAAGAAACACAATAGTTCATAATATCACAGTAATGATATTCCCTGTCAAAGTTGTAGGCAGGATCGTAAGCAGCCTTTTTTTTCCATGTCACTGTAGCGGCCCTGGTGAATCCGTTTGTCAGGGGACTGACCGGAAGGGTGATAACAGGCGGAAAACTTGATGTAACCGTATTGCCCTCAATGACGGTAATGTCTTCGGTGGTGTTTCCTTCGGTAATGGTCAGGACATCATTTGTGCCGATGACAATGGGGACAGATATTTTGATAGAAATCGTGGGGTCCTCCGGATGAATGGGATCAGGGGGGCCAGTGGGTTGCACGGCGCTGTTTAAGGTGCCGATGACCTTGTCCTCAAAAAAGGACGAACACCCCAACAGTTTGTTATCCATACCGATGTATTTTGTATATAGATTATAAATGGCCTGCACAACATTTTGATTGTCAAAATTTATGGTGGTGGTAAACTGTACCGAGTCGGATTCGGCCCGGGTCCCGCCCCAGGCTGCAAAGGGAATTTGTATGCTCTCTTTACCACTATTTTCAGAGTCAGAACAAGACCATTTAATAATACGATATTCAAAATAAGGAGCACAACAAAGATAAATATAATCACCATAAACAAAAATATCATTACAATACATAATATCATATTTACAAAAAAATGTTGGATTGCTTTTATCGGAGATATCAATAATGGTTATAGTTTTTTCAGCCACACTTGAAATAAAAGCATATTGCTCATAAAAATTAAAATATTTTGGGGCATCAAGATAATTTGGACTACCAGCCCCGGATAAGCTTGACACCAGAGTTGGAGTTGTCGGATCAGATAAACTATAAATATTAAAAATATCATCATTTAGAAACAAAGCATATAAATAACCGTCATGTATTTTTATCTTGTAGCAAAATTTAGAATGTGTTATAGTATTTATTAATATTGGTGAACTTGGATCAGAAACATCATAAACATTAATATCATTATAATTAGAAGGTTTAGTACCACAAGTATATACATAATTATCTTTTTTACATAAAGCTAACCCGGATGAACCGTCTGCAGTATGTCCAACTTGTACCGGATTTTTTGGATCAGAAATATCTATAATTAGTAAAACTTCATCATAGTTTGTAACAATATAAGCATAATTATCTTCGATATACAAGGACTCCGGCCATTCAAGATAATTTGAGCTGCCGGCACCAACCATGTGCCCTACTTTTGTCGGATTGTTTGGATTGGAAACATCAATAATTACTAAAGCATTATCAGCAGATGTTATATAAGCATAGTTTTTTTTAATGACCATGTCTGTCGGTGTATTTAGATAATTTGGCGCCCCAATGCCGGAAATAACGCCAACCATTTGTATATTATTTTTATTACGAATATCCCAAATTGTTAAAGCATTACTTCGTGATATTACATAAGCATAGTTTTTGTCAGCAATGATTCTTTGGGGAGAATATAAATAATTGTCCAAGCCGGAAATAGAAAAAATTTGTTCTGCTTCAGTCTTTCCGGCAACACCGCTGCCAATGTCCTCGGAATAGAGCACAAAATCGGTATTACTGCTGAATTCACAAGTCCAGTTTCTCAACTTGGCATTATCTTTAACAATGACTTTTGACCGGTCCAGGGTACCGGAACTGCCTTCACTCCAGGTGATGGTATCAACCAAATCGCCGTTGGTATTGATACGTTTCAGCTTATCGGCGCCGGTTTCTGCGCCGCGCAGCTCTTCATCCAGCAAAAACTTTTTAATGGAAGAAATGGTCAAAAAACCTTTTCCGGCTTCGCTTTCGGGCAGGGCAATGATTTTTCCGCGAAACATGTGAATGGGCACCGTGGCGCCGACCATATACACACGCACCAAAATCTCCTTTTTTTCAACCGGCAAGGTATATATTTTTGTGCCGCCTTTATAACTGTTGACAAGCGCACCCACAATCCCAAGCTGATGATAATAGATACTGCCCGAGGCTTTTGTAAAACTGTTTACATAAACATGTTCGCAATTTGTGTTGTCATTAATTTCCAGCTTTTGGTTGTGGCCAAATTCCACACCGGTATTATCAATCAACTTTATGCTATTCGATCCGCTTTTGGTATATTCATACAACTCGCCAACCATGTTGTGAAAAGGACTTGCCGGATTTTTGTAGCTAAAATAGCCGTCCGGATCGTTAAAGGTCAGGGTCACGTCCTGCACAACCGAACGGTCCGTATATTCAATATCCAGGTCGCGGACATTGGTAATGGGCGAAATATCCACAATATCATATTTCGAGGGAATGATCCTGGCTTCACCATCCGGGTCCAGCACCGCTTCTATAAGGATGCGTGCACCGGTCCTTTTCTCAAGTTCTTCCTGCCATGTTTCCGGCAAATCTGTGTAATAGGGCATATTAACATTCCGCAAAAGTAAGTGAATAACGTGTCTTTACTCTGCCGTAATTAATATCAGCAGAATTAAAATATTCCGTTGTCTTTTTAACATCATCAACAGCCATAACGATAACGTTTTTATAAACTGTCGGATCATAAGCATATTGATAATACAGGGTCATTTCGCAGTCAGCATTTACAACCTGGTCGACCTTGGCTTTGGTGGCGCTGTTCCAGTCCGTAAATGACATTTCGATCATGGACTGTGTTGAGCCGATTTTTATCAGGTCCGGGGCCTGTTTATGGCCCTCAAGCACCATATACTCTACCAAAGGTTTAAACACAATGTCTTCCACTTCTTCGCGGTAAAAATCAACATAAACCGCGCCGATAACAATCCGAATGCCTGTCGTTAATGCCATTAGTTAAACGGACTCCCTTCACTTTCAAAAAATCGTTCACGTTTTTTAACGTTTCCATAAATACTATGGTCCGTCACTTCAGCCCAGGTGCGCCGGGTGGCTTCGTGGATGTGCACCTGAACAGGCCGTGATTCCTGAACAATGGCCCGGGCATCCTGACGCGACAGGCTGTGGTCGGACACAAGCGCATTGGGATTGAGCGATGCGTTAAAATTGTTCAACGCGTCCGCACCAAATCGTTCGGCAACCGCCGGCCGCAGCACATATTCACCGCTCAGCACTTTGGCAATCCGCTCATTAGGGAACAACTGTCCCGTATGCGCCGTAACCAGCCCGCCGGTATGATATTTGGATTGCGCATCTTTTGATTTATTATTAACATATAAATCAATATTAACTGTTTTCGAGGTTTCCATGTCATTAAGCCTTGTCTCTAGTTCAGTTAATCTTTCTAAAGCAGTATCAATTGCGGCATCAATTTCAAGTTTGTCCTGCTCAAGTTTTGCCATTTCTTGTTTAAAAGCTTCTAACTGGGCTTCAGCTTCGGTTATATCCGCTTCAATCTGCATTTTTTCTTCTTCAAGACCGGCGAGTTCAAGCTCTAACTCATCAATTTTAGTTTGTGCTTGAGCAATATCAGTCGTAATTTTCACCTTTTGGTTTTCAAGGGTAGCTAAATCCGATTGATATAAATCTAATTGATCTTTCGCCTCTTGAATTTCTGTTTCTATTGCGACCTTTTGGTCTTCCAGTGCCGTTATTTGATCCTCAAAAGCTTCAACTTTCTCCTTTGCCGCTTGTATATCTGCTTCAATTTCTATTTGCTTATTATTGTACTCGGTATATAAATTTGCAAGTTCTTGATCAAGAGCTTCCATTTCAGTGGCAAAAGTATCCTGGTCTATATCAAATTGTAAATCATTTTCTTGTAATTGAGTGTATAAACCGTCTATTTGATCATCGAAATTTTTAACTTCCTGTATTGCATACTCGGCATTAAACTGTAATGCTTTTTCCTCATCCAACACACCGCCCATCTCTTCAAATTTTTTGGTAAGTTGCGTCAGGGAAGCACTGGCATCTTTATAAGCTTGAGATTCCGGACTTAACGTTTTCAGATAATCCTGCATTCGGAAGATAGCAGCGTTAATTTGCTCATCAACTTCGGTAGTATCCAAATCAACATCAAAATACATTAACTGATCAATCGCATCGGAAGCGGTTTTCATGTCTGTTTCAAAATCAGAAAACTCGTTAAACATTGTCTTTAACATGGATTCCCACTGGACTTCCAGAGTCTGACTTTTACCCGTTATATCTTCAAGCATAGTGGACACTTTATAAAAATCCAGCCCTTCGGAAAGCAACGTATCCATATCGGTCCCGAGTAAATCAATAATATCTCGCAACTTTGACTTGGAAACCTCTGCGTTTTCTATCTCAGTAGAGATGCTTATTTTGTTAAGGTTATATTCTTTAATTTTCTCATCAAACTCAGCACCAAGCGTTGCCATCTGTTCGTTTAAACTATCGACATCTGCCATGAATTGAATTTTTAATTCATGTAATTCTAATTCTTTGTCTGAAATAAACTGATTCAATTCCTGAATATTTATCTTTGCATCATCAATTTGTGCCTGTATTTCAAGTTTCTGTACTTCAAGGGTCTCAATTTTTTCATTTATTTTATCAATTTCAGCCTGTGTTATTTCAATTGCAATTTCAATTTTTTCAAGCTGTTCCTGTTTTTTGGCTATATAATCATTGAGTTTGTCTATTTCTTCATTTACTTGAGAAATATAAAATTCAACCTCAATTTTTTTCAGTTTTAAATCTTCAATTAATTTTTCAGTTTCTTCAATTTTTTGAGTTGCCATGTCAATTTTAATTTCAATAATTCTTTTTTTGGTCATTAAAGAATTTATTTCATCATTAGCTTTATCAATTTCACCAAGTAATTTTTTATATGCCTGTTCATAAAACTTTGACGGCTCTCCGGCAGAGCGCATGGCAGTTTCTGTGCTTTCAGCCAAATCATCTGTTTTATATTTTATCTCATAATATTTGTCAGCCAATCCCTGCAGGGTTTCCATGGCTTGCCGGTAGGCTTCACTGTCCGGATCGAGCGTGCCGATATAAGCATACATAGAAGCCATGGCCGCTTCCAACTGCTCATCAAGATCAGATGCGTCAAGATCAATATTGAAAAATAATATTTCATCTATAAGCTTACTGGCCGTTTCCGCATCTTTTTCAAACTGATTATATTCCGAAGACATTTGATTTATGGATTTATTAAAAATTTCAGACCATGATTCTATGGCACCGGCATTATCATTAACAGCATCCGTATTCTCTTCTATACCATCAGTTACACCGGCAATTACAATTCCATGTTGCTCATAATACTGATTTGTTGTTTCCACTTCACCGCGCATAACAGCAAGAGCTGCTTCACCTTCCCAGATTGATTTCTGTAATTCCTCATAAGCCTGTGTTGTCGGATCAAGATCATTCAACATTGCCTGGTTAGTTTCTATTGAACGTGCCAATAATTCTTCCACTGCCGTGGTATCAAAAGCATCACCATAATAATCACCAATTGCCAGCGCTTTTTCTATTATCGTATCTAATTCATCTTTTTGACTGGAGAAATCAGTATCAAACTGAAAAGCATCTGCCATTGTTACAGCCGCTTCTGTCGTCTCAAGAGTTGCTCCTGTTAGATCATTATAACGTTGTTTCAGCCCGTTAACCATTTCAGCAGCTTGTTGATAGGCTTCTGAATTCGGGTCCAGTTTTGCAAGATATTCATCCCAACTTTCAATCAGTGCCAGAAGGCTCTCATCCGCATCCGTTGTATCCAAATCGACATTGAAAAACATTAAATCGTCTATAGTTTTATTAGCACCGGCAACCTCATCTTCAAATGTTGACCATTCACCAGTCATAACAGACGTTGCGGTACGCCAGGCGTCTTCCAAACCGGCAACCTTGCCTGTAACCTGTTCCAATGTCAAACCTGTAGCGGCAAGAGCAGCATTTACTTCGGCGTTTGATGCACCCATCTCCAGCATGGCCTGTGCAACGGCAACTATTTTTTCAACCTGCTCATCATAGGCAGCACTATCAGGATCAATTGTTTTCAGCTCCTCTCCTAAATCTGCCATTTCTGTACTTAGCGCGCCAACGATACCGGCTGCTTCATTGATCTCTTCACTCGACAAATTAAATTTTTCGGCCAGCTCTGTATAAGACAAACCAACACGTTCAAGTTTCGCATTTAACTCCTCACCGGAAATACCCATATCTTTCATCTTTTGAGCAACAGCATAAATATTTTTAGACATCTCTTCATAGGCTTCTGTGTCCATATTCTGTTCGGCATCTAATAAGGAATTAAAAAATCCCTGCATCTGATTTTGTAGAGCGTCAAAAACAGAGCTATTATCAAAAATGTCTCCAAATTTATCCTTTATACCACCGGCAAAATCGACTAAAGACATATCAAACCGGGCAAGCAATGCCGCAACTTCATTTTGCAAAGCCCCTAAGTTTATCATTGCCTGGGCGGCAGCCATAATTTGAGTTTCCACATCCGCATACGCTTTAGAGTCTTTATCAAGTCCTTCCCTTAATTCAGCAGATTTTTTTATTTGTTCTTCAAGCAGATCAACAATACCTGTGCCTTTTAATGTATCTCCATAATAAGAGAACATTCTTACGGCTTCTGTTGTCAGGTACTTTAATCCGTCCAGAGTCTCTGTAAAATCAACATCAAATACCAGGGCTTCTACTAATCTGTTTATTTCCTTAATAACGGTATTTATAGTTTCATTTATGCTATGGACAGCTTCATTGATTTTTTCCTTTTTATCGCCATCATCCGTATTTTCATAATCAGAAGTTAACTTGGCTTTCCTTTCTAAAAGTGCATCCAGATGTTTAGTATAGGACGCCAGCGCGTTGCTCTGAAAGCTGTCGCTCAATTCCTCAATAAAATCTTTTGTTTTGGTAATTTCAACACCTAATGCCCCCATACGCTCAATGATTTGGTCAACGGTAACAACAACTTTTTCCTTTTTATCACCAAAAAGACCAAATGCAACTGAAGCCGCTGTTGTCGCAATGTTCAAAGGGGAAAAACCTTTTGTGGCCAAAGATGAAATAGCAGAAGTCACCGTTTTAACACTATTATCTAAACCTGGCAATTTTTCAGCCACTTTATTTGCATAACTGGCAAAATCTTTAAAAGATATAGTCGTCTCTTCAGTTTCTTCTTTTAAATCTTTGGCCTTTTTTGTTGAGGTTTCTAGTACCGGATGATTATCCACCTGAGAACGTCTAACTTTGTCAATATTATTGGCAAGCTCTCTCCCCTGTACATTTAAAGGTATAAATGTATTAGTAACATTACCACATTTTTCTCGAAATTCTTTTAATCCTTTCGTATCACCAATTTCCACATATAGGTCATGTATCATACTATATAATTGGTTATAAGCATAATTATCATTTTCAACTGCAGGGAACAAACTTTCAAGAGAATCAATTTGACTTCTAATGGATGCTGTCGTCACAATTCCAGCGTCATTAAGGGCTTTTTGTTGTTCAGTAAATTGCTTATGTTTCTCAATAGCTATGCTGATAAGATCATTATTTTTATCTGTTTCCTCACTTATTCCAAAAATCGCCTGAGCAGCTTCTGGACCATATTGATTGACTTTATACAGCGCATCGTTATAAACACCTGTTTTTTCACTTAATTCCTTTGTAGCGTCTCTTGCTGCAATTATTTTTTTTGCTTGTTCTTCAACTTTTGTATTAAATCCGGTAATTTTATCGATAACTGGCCCTAATCCCAATAAACTAGCATTTTTCATCTTTATATCAGCCACTGCTAACGCCAACTCATCAAGACTCCGTGTGCTTTTTATTACTGCTTCATCATTCTTAACCAAAAAGTCAGCTGATCTAATAAGTGCATCAACTAAATCAACACCTGTTCTTTTTGTCGTGTATTCAATTTTTTCATCGAAAAGGCCTAATGTATTAACGGCCTCTTCTAGTACATCTATTACAAGGTTAAACGGTTCAATAATATCTGAAACGCTAGTCCCGCCTGCTGCTAATGGACAATTTCATGTAAAATCACTCATAACTATGACCTTAACCTAATACGTTTACCATCCGGTGTTACAACGATTTGTTCGCTGGGTCTCTTTTTCTTTTCTTCCTTAAAAATGCTCTTAATCTTGTGCCCGTTTTTGCCGGCCAGCATTTTAACGATGGACGTCCCGTGAATGTTGAGCATATTCTTCAAAATCTCGGGATACTGTTCGGCCAGCAGTTTAAACAAATGGTCCTGAAAATTGGGCATTTGCAAACTGTGAATGAGCAATATCCGCCGATACGGGTTTTTCAAATCATCTAAAAGCTGTGGATCAAACGGGCCTTTATACTGAAACCGGTCCGCCAGGGCTACTTGGAGTCTGTACTCTTGCCATTCCCCGGCTTCACGGAGTTTTTTTCCGTGTCTTCCTCATTGATCAGTTTGGACAGTTCAATGTATTTCCCGGTCAGCAGTTCAAACAGTTTGTTGTTGCTGGACAATATGTCCTTAAACTGTTTCTGCTCTTCAGCCGTGGGAAACAACAGTTTGTTGTTTTCCTTGTAGCGTAAAAACTTGGGCAATATCTCAAAAATCGTGCGGTACTTGCTGGTGCGCTGGGCCAACTGGTCTGCCAAAGATTTTGGCCGGTCTTTTTTATAGTTTTCCACGGCCTTGTCTATGTCTTTGGAACCCGATTTTTTCAGATTTTCCAGATAGTTTTCCACTTCTTTATTAAAGTCCTGTTCGTTGATCGGGTACTGGTCATATCCTTCCTGACACAGTTCAACAAGTTTGGCGTGATATACTTTTTCCTGCTCTTCTTTCAGGCTCCACAGATCCGGCGCCTGCAGCACGGTATCGATACCGTTGTTGTCGTCAATTGGAATTACAAATTCAATGGATTTGATTTTGTTCTGGTTGGCGTTTTTTAACAAATCTATAGCTTTCATTTAGTCCTCGTCTATTACTCTGAATACTTTTCTTTTTAATGGAATAAAAACATCTTTAAAGGCAACAGGGTCCACAAGCAGTTCATTGCTTTCCAGTTTTTCAATCACATCGGTTTCAACGTGAAAGGTCAGCACGGCCCTGCTTTTGTCGCCGCGTACACGAATGATATGATCGGGCTGCTGCCCGGTGGTTAAAACAATCGCAGCAGCCCTGTATAAACATTCCGTTATGTATTCTCTTTTCATTGTTCTCTCTTCTTGGTTAAAATTAATAGGCCTTGATGCCCAGATAAGAAACCACAGACGATGCTGCCGGGGCGGTTGTAAAGGACAATGTTGTGCTGGTCAATGTCACGCCGCTTTTCTGTCGTGTGGACTGGTCATCGCCGGAATTTTTAACCGCAACAAAAACAGCATTGTCAAGCACCCAGTCTTCGCGGGCCGCGTCTGTTGTGTCTACAGCAGTCAATGGTGTTGCGGATAATGTAAAGTCGGTTGTTGAACCGTCGCCGTTGAATTTGTCATAGAACAATTCAGCACCGGCGCAGATCAAAAACGGATCGTGCATGGAGTAAAAGGGAATGTCCACTTCTTCGTCTTCCATGGGTGAATTGTTGTTCCAGGGTTTTAAAATCAGTTCCTGGTACACTTTGGAAAAAAGGTGTGTGGTATTGTCGTCGGCACGGCAAATGGATTCCAGGGTTATGGCCGGAAAAACAGAAGGTCTGTGCACCAACGCGGCCTCACCGGTGGTCGAGTGTGTTTTGCCGTAAATAGCGGTGAGAAAATCATCCAGTTTGCCTGCTTTAAGACGGATGGTGCCGCTGTAACGAAAGTTGCGTTCACTGATCAGACTGTCGCTGCCGCCGCCCTGCTGAAACACTTCGCGGGACATTTGCGGGGCCATGGCCTCAGCCGATACGTCCTGAATACCGGAAATGTTGATGGGTACAATCCCCGTTGCCACGTCCGCATCGTGCCGGTAAACACGATGCAGGGTAAACTGACCGTCAATAATGTCATTTGACTGCAATGCGCCTAATTGATCGTTGTATGCCATTTTCAGCTCCTTAAAAATAAAGTGAATTCACGCCGAAACTCTTTCACGGCTTTGACTTTTAGCTCTTTGGGTCCTTTAATGTTTTTTATGCGCAGACCCTGGGCCGCCAATGTCGTGTCTGTAAAACTGGTGGTTCCAAGCGTGACATTGAATTTTTTCGAATACAAAGACTGCGGATTCATAAAAAGTTCGAGCAGGTGCGAACCGATGATATTGATCTCTTCCGGACCGCCGGTTTTGCGGTCGTCCCACATGCCGATGACCATTTCCATCAGGTAATTCGGCAGTCCGCCCTGTTGTCTGTAGGCACCGGTGACAACCGGTTTAAGCACATAGATAAAGGGTTTATCAAATTCCTCAAACACCCGGTCTTCCGGATAACCTTCAATGACGTTCCAGCTTGTCCAGGGACTCTCGGCCCCGGTGAGCTGCCGCAGCAAGCGAAAAACGCATTTCTGCACGTCATCTATCAAATATGTTCGTCGAATACTCAAAATTTACCCGCTTTTCTGATTTCATTCGTTATTGTATCTGATATTTCAGGCGGATTCTGCAACAGTGCCGCCTGAAAATTTCTCTGTTTATTATCTGCGGACCAACGTATCAGCTTTTCCTTTTCAGCAAAGCAACCTGGCCCACGCGTTCGGAATTGCTCAGGTCATAAAAATGCCTGACTACATACTCTACCGCGTTATAGGTGATTTTGTCTTCCCGTTCCACCAGACCGGAAATGTCCACAAACTGTCCGTTGGCCGTGTTCACCGCGCCCACCATGGCCAGGTCGGCATCTTGGTGTTCACCAATGATCTCCTGAAGGCTTTTTGTTTGAAACAGCCGGCTGATGGTGGTGTTCAGGGGCGTAAAAAAAGCCTTAATGTTGGTGGTGGTAACGCTGCGGTTGATTAAACCGGCGCCGCCGCAATCCTCAGCAGCAGGATATAACCGATGGTATTCTGCACTGTAAGCCGGGTTTTCAGAATCACGCCATATCATGCATGGGCATTGAGTTCCGCTGGTATTGGATATGGTTGCGGAAGCGCCGTTCGCCAAACAATCCGATCGAAACATTTCCTGGTCAGTCATGATTTAAGCCCATTCCGAAAAATCGTTTTCAGTATCGCTAAAATCAATGTTTGTCAGGTCTTCACCGTCGGGCATATAGTCGTTGCTGCCCACAGAACTGACGGAAACAGAAACAAGCGAGTAGCCGAGTGCGTTAAAATAGAGCTCCCATTCACGCTGCAGCTCGTCGGCCAGGGCCTTTTTATCCTGTGAAGGGACCGGCTTTATGGTAATGGGCCCGGTTTTGGATCCGCGTCTTGGTGCGGAATTGACAACCTTGTGGGCCACAAAAGCAATTTCAGCCGCTTTAACCAGGGCCTGGTCTGTTGCGCTTAAAGAAGCAAAACCGGTCCCGTTGAGTGACAGAATTTTGTCGATCCACGCGTCTCCGGCCGGTATCATAGCGGCGGAGGTGAGCATGGCGTCTGTCACGTCAATGGTGCTGTCGGTTATCCGCAGCCGGTTTCTCACGTCATTTGCTGTTATATAAGACATAAATAATCACCTGAATTGGTCCGTTTTATATGTTGTTGAACATGTTCTGCTGTCGGTTCCTGTGTTACGGCCCGGTCCGGCTCCTTCGCAAACAGCGGCGAAAGGCCAAACCACGACAGCAGATAAAGAATGATGATGAGCCGTTTTTTTCATTATTTTGCCGCCGTTTTTTTAGGGGACTGTTTTTTAGGCGGGTCTGCCTGTTCCAGTTCACCCAGGGCGATAAAACCCTGAAAAAACGAATTGTCCGGCACTTTTGCCGGTGTGCCCTGTTCAATCATCTTTTCACTGATGTTCATACAAAAATACTCGTTTTTGTTTTTTGCATCCCGGGTCGACACATCCACCAAGGTCAGTGGTTTGTTTTTTTGCGCTTTTTACATAGATCCAGTTCAAAAGACCACCTCACTATGAAGACATGTCAAACTTTGCGACAGCGTTTTTATCAGCAATGGCAAATTCATATAGTGTGTAAACTGCAATACCCTTGGCAAGCTGACGAACGATATCTTCGGCATTGACCTGTACGCCGCCGATGGTGATGAATTCAGCCGCGTAACGGGAATCGACACCCCAGAAATAGTTGGATGTGACTACAGAGCGGTCCCATTCAAACGGTTTGGGGAAAATGCCCATAAAATCGTTGCCCACACTGGTGGTGGTGCCGTCATACAAACGGTTATACCATTTTACCAGGTTGGCTTTGCGGCCCACAAACTTGTCCATTTTATAGGGCGTCGGCAAAGCGGTTGCCCAGGTAATGGTGTCTTCAAAGTCAATGGCGCCTGCGCCGGATGCGCTTGCTGTTTTGGTTGTTCCGGGTGTGGTGTTGGCATTGCCGTCACCGTTGATAAGCCGGTAGATCAGCAGGTCCGTCTGGTCGATACCGATTTGCAAACCGATTTTGTCCATAAAATTACCGACAACATTGGCCCGCATTTGGTTCAGGTCCAGTTTGGATGTTTTGATATATCGTCCGTACATGCCGAGGTGAACGGATTTGTCGCCCACGGAAATTTTGGTTTCCGGCAGGTCTTCCAAATCACCCACTTCGCGCAGTTCACGTTCTACTTCAGAATCGTCCAGATAAAGTTTTTGAAAAGTTTTGCTGCTGACCACGGTTTCCATGGAAACAAATTCCGGGACCAGTGAGGCAGACAACATGCCGGTGTAAACTTTGTCGGCAATAAACTCCGGGAACAGAACGTCGGTATCCGAATATTCAAAAAACTTGCTGACAGGATCGGTGTATTTTCCGGCCACCTGAATGCCGGCCTTTGCCAGACACTCTTCAAAAGCGGTCAGCGGTGCAATTTGTCCGGCCCTGCGCATGGCCTGTTTTTGTTCAATAACTTCACTTTTGGTCATCCCCAAATAGGGCGACGCCTGCTGCTGTTTTTCGGATTTTATCGCTTCAAGCAGCATGCTGAAGGACATACCCTTTCGGTCAGCCTCTTTGTATAATCCGACGTCGAGGCCATCTTTGGAAACCCAAAAATTTTCGTCGTTACGTAATGGTGCAGATCGATGTTTAAACATTTACTGGCCTCCTTAAAACAATACATGTACTTTGGAATTACTGGTGTCTTTGGCAATCACAGCGCCCCAGCCGCCTGTTCCGCCGTCATCCAGATTTCGATAGGTGGTACCGTTGACAATAACAGAATCCTGCAAAGCAATGGTGCCGTTGTAATCCAGCTCGCGGATGCAGACCGGTGTGTGTGAACTGCCGTTCTGGTCGGTATAATGAAAAAGCGCCACGGTCAGGATGTAGGAATTTCCCGCAGCAAGGGTCGCTTTTTTGCACGAAATGATCTCGCCGTCCGGAATGGCGTCGTCAGCCGGACTCGTCACTTCGTAATCATTGGCAAATGTCAGCGAAACAAGCTTGCCCACGACATTCGTACCGGCCGTGATAAGCGCGTCAATTTCACTTTTAAATGTGGAATCCGGGACCGCTGAAATAACAACAGGATTTCCCTTGTTTCCACCTTTGCGTAATATATCAGACATTTAGAGTACCTCCGTTAATTCATGACATAGGCACGCTGGTTGGTGCCGTCAAAATGTTGTGAATGGTTGTTATCGTGTTCCGGTGTTTGTCCCCTTAAAGGATTTTTTTCATCAAAGATTTTGCGGTATTCATCACGCCGTTCTTTTATGTCCTCAACGGAACATGCTTCAAGCTGGGCCTTGCGCTGCCCTGCGTCTTTTTGCTCAAGCATCCCGGAACCGCATGCATACTTGACGGTCTCGCGAATCAGTTCGGTTTTGTATTCGTCAGCCAGCGCCTTGATGTTTTTTACCCCGTCAACGGTCAATTCATCGCTTCCCAGGGCTTTATAAAAATCAGCCAGATGCTTTTCCTTCAACGCCATACTTTGGGTCACAGCGTTCAGAGCGGTTATCTGCTCGCTCAGTTCGTTCTGCAAATGCCCGATTTCCTGGTCAAGGGCTGTCTGTGTTTCTTTGATACAGCCGTCAAGATTTTCAGGATCGAATTCTTTACAAAATTCAATCGAGTTGAGTTGAAATGTAACCATGCCCTCCGCCTTTTTGGATGTTCCCTTTTTTGTTTGTGTCGCGACCTGGTTTCCAAAATGGTCGGCAATGGCGTCCCGCAGATTTTGCGGCAGGTTTTCAACAAATTTTTTATAGTCGTTTTGATCAATACTTTTTGAAGACTGGGCGCCGAACTGGGACCCCAGAAAAACAAATGATCCCTCCAGCGCTTCACCCTCAAACTGGTCCGTATTTTTATATTCGTACCACAAGGTCTGGCCGGACTCGTTTTTATATTCAACGCGCGTCGGCGCACTGAACCCGATGGACACATCGGAAATAATACCGGCTTCGATCTTTCGTATGTCCGGATGGTCGGCCAGCATATACATGGTGGGCACCAGGTAATACAATCCGCCGTCGATCTTTTCAATCATTTCCAAATGTTCTTTAAACTTTTTAGACGGATGCGGACCTACAATCTCCAGCACCTGTTCAATCGTCATCTTTTCAATGCGTGATTTGTAAAAACGGCCCTCTCCGGGAGGTCCCCAAAAATGACCGTACAAAAGCGATTTCCCGACAATGGTGTGGTTGAATGATTCGAGAATGTTTTTCACAAACCGTTCACCGTCCCTGTCGGCAAAATTATTGGCAAGCCACAAATCAAAAACCTTAAAGTCCTCTTTGGCAAAGGTCTCGGGCGCAACCATAAAAGACTGCATGGCGTCAAAATCATCATCCGATAATATGACGGCTTTTGTGCGCACACCGGTTAACGTTTTGTGCTGCGGCTCCATTGATTTAAATTGTTTCATATGTTCCATCCATTGTTCACATTGTTTAAAATCCGTAAACGTTATCTTGTCCCTGTTTTCGGGAATGAAATAACCAAGTGTATCGTATGATTTTGGAAATTTTATTTCTGTGCCGTTCCCGACAATGCCGTTCATATCTATCAGTTCCGGCGACCCGGCAATAAAAAAACGTCGTGTTTCATTGATTAGCTTCATAGTGGATTTTCGTTTTCACAATAAAAAAAGCCGAACCCAGCGTCACGCCTTTTCAGCGCCGCTAAATTCGGCTTCGTGTTTCAGAATGACCGGAAATTTTTTAAAAACTGCTAGTGAATAAGGTCGATATCGGACACGTCATTAATCCGCATTTTTTCAATATACAGCGTAAACTCGTCTTTACCGTTTCCCGCATGGTTGATGGAAAGCGAAACAGGTTTGTGCAGGTTCCGCATCTTGTCCAAAAACTGCTTTACTTCAAGACTCGTTAATGTATTGTTGGGAATGGACACTATTTAATGCCTTCAAAACCGATGCGTTTAAAGGTCTTTTTCTTTTCATCAGATTCAACTTTTGTTATCCGGTCAACCTGGCCCGTTTTGTCGGATTTTACCTCATTGGCGCTTTTTAAACTTTTTTTCTTTTTCACCAGGTCGTTAAATCTGTCATAGGGCGGCTTGTCACCGGCCGGATACACAATGCTTACACCTGTTTCTTTGTCAAATAATCGTGGCATTTTTTCACCTCATTTTTATGGTCAAAATCGTTACGTCTGTAAAAAGGTACGTTGCAATGACACACCGGCGTTTTGTCGCCGGGACAATAGGCAATTTTTTTTAAACATTTTTCACACTGAAACATGGCCATTTTTTATGCCTTTGCAATATAAATTGGGATAAATATCCACCATTTTGCTTTCGCACACCGTCACGGTCATGCCCGCGTTTTTCATCAGCTCTTTTATATACTCTTTGGTAAATCCCACACAATGATAATTCCAGGGATGGTCCTGTTTGCCGTAAATGGACTGCATGGCCATTTTGCCGTAATTGCCGTCCACAACATACCGGCACAACACCTCAAAGTCAGGGATCCATATTTTCATATATCCGCCCATATGCAGTTTTGAGGCCCAGATATTGAGGATGGTCTGTGTCTGCCATACCGGAAAATGCTCCAGCACGTGTTCGGCCAGAATTTCATCCACAGAATTGTCGGCGATTTTTTCCAGGTAACGGATGTCCATAACCACATCCGGATGTACAGCCTCCTGAATATCGATATTTAAAAATCCCTTCCACTTGCGGGTGCCGCAGCCGATGTTTATTTTTACCGGATCAGACATATTATGCACACAGTTTTGTTTGTAAAATATTATCGTTAATGGCATAAACAATGTTATCCACTGACGAATGGATTTCCATAAACGCCTGCATCCGGTCGTGTTTAACCTTGGGCATCCAGCGTTCGGTTACGTAACCGTACACCACCATGGGTGCGTTACAGCATCCGGCCAAATGCGCAATACCGGAATCTTTGCCCACGTACAACAGGCTGTGCTGAATTAACCAGGCGATCTCTTGCAGTTTGAGCTTTTTGCGCAGGTCAAAAATCTTTTCGTGATGGGTGGCATAACGCGGATCGTCATTGTCATTACCGACAAGCACAATACAGTCCACCGATTCGCTGTTTAACAGATATTCGATAATTTTGTTGACCCGTTTCGGTTCCTCGTTTTTAAAGGCCGCTTTGCTCACATTGCGGATGTGCAGTACCACATAGTTTTTAAACTGCAATTCGTTGTAAACCTCCGGCCTCTCCGGCGTAAACCACAGTTCCGGATAATAACCCTTTTCCTTCAGGGCATTGGCCTCATTGGGCACGCTGTACAAAATCGCATTGGTCGGCGCCGGTTTATAAGGCGCCACATCAGACCAGAAAAACTTGTCCGGATGAAAGGTGGTTTTTATCTCATCGGGAAACATGACCGTGTTGATGACCACAACGTTTTCGGCAGGATTCTGGTCCTGGTAATATCGCAGTACCACCGAATTAACGATTTGGTCACCCAGCGCAAACCCGATGGGCATAAAAACCGTGGTATGGTCAGGAACGTTTTTTTCGTACCGGTCCGCCGCAATCACCGTATAACAGTCCAGACACTCCCACTCATGGGCCCGGTGAAAAGACCGGTCCCCCAGCGGATAGGTCACGTCTCTGTTACATTTTTCACATGTAAATGTCGGCATCTGTCACGTTCCTGATTTTTTAAGGATTATCTCTGAAAATTAAAATACATCAATTCAACACACTCTTGTTTATCTTGCCCACAAAGGCCTTTTTGTTGCGTTTAACAAACTGCTCCAAAACAAGCCGTTGTTCGCCGTTTATATTTTTTTTGCTGCCAAACCCATTGTTTACCAGAAATTCCAGGATTTCGTCTTCAGTAATAAACCCGCGTTCCAGCATCCAGTCAAAGGCTGTCAGCTCTTTTTGCAGGGCCGTGGCATTCAGCGCCCGGGCATTGGCCATCTCTTTTTCATCCATCAGATTGACAGGGTCCCATTCAACCGTGTATTTCACCCCGGCATGTCCGGACAATGTTAAAAACTGGTCCGTCACTTTACGGATAATGGGATCGTTTTGTTTTCGATAGGAATTGATATTGGAAACCAGCATGTCTGCCTGGTCCGAACTCATACGAAAATTCGAGTTCCAGTCATACAGGCCAAACATGTAGGGGAACAGTTCTGTTTTGGCAATAATCTGTTCCAGAATAATGCGTGACGGCACCTTAATGTCCAGCATTTCCGCGCCTTCGCCAAGCACTTTAAGCTCAAAATCACTTTCGTTGGGCGTGGCCACGCCAATGTCACGCACCTTGCTCTGCCGCCGGTCCTTGTTCACCTCGGTCAGTTCGGTCAAAAACGCGTCCTTGGCCTGCTTCACTTCGGCATATTTGGCAAACTTGCTGCCTTTAACAACCGCAATAAACGTGGGATCGCCCACACGCCAGATGGTGTTTTCAATGGCCTTTTCAATGCGGGTGTAAATCTGCACCACAAAAGGCAGCGAATAAAACAGACTGACGCCCTGGGGAGAACCGTTGCGCACGTCAAAAGCGAGATAATAAACATAATCCGGAAAAGCCAGTTGACGTGGTTTCATGCCGCCCCGCTGCACCGTGCCCAAAACAAGCCGGTTATCACTGTCGCGCATAAAGCGAAAATTCTGCGCATGGGCGATTTTCAGGCGATGCACGCCGCTGTTGGATGCCAATGGCACCAGCTCACCGAATCCCATACCCAGGGACAATGCCGAATCGTTCAACTGTTTTAACCAGAAATTCAATCCCTGCTGAAACCACCCGACCTTTACGGACTGTTTAAAATCATCCAGCAACTGCTGGTCGCGGGCGTTTTCGGCAATATACCGGAAATCACCGATCAACCGCACGATCTTTAACACCGCCACATCAAGCACCGGTATTGCTTCCCGGATCACCTGATACAATCCCAAATTAAATTTTAAAGGCTCATACCCGTTAAAAGAGGCTGAAAAAGGATCGTTCAGCGCTTCACGGGTTTGCGAGGAAGCCGGCCGCCTGTCGTCATTCATCAGCGCCTTTTTCCCAAACAATAGTTCTCTGCCAAAAATATTCATTTTCACCTATATATTGATGTTATTGACATCTCCACCACTATATAGTGAGATTTGATAAACTAAACAAGGGGTTTACAGTTTTTTACTGATAGTTGTATTTGAGGTAGGACAAAAAAAAAGCCGGACCCTTTTTTATAAGGTTCGGCTAAGTTCTATATTTTAATTGTGCTGTGCTTTTATTGCTCCACATCTTTAGCACAAAATTGTTGTTTGATCTGCATTCAAAACATTACAAAAACACTACCAAATCATGTTATACTATAGTAATATTCATCCTCATTTATATCATAATGTTCTGTTTCTTGTTCGATTCTCGTATAATTAAGAGAGCTCTTTTCAATTTGAGCATACTTGCCATCTTTGGTCTGTTTTAAAAACTTTAACAATGCTTTATCATCACCCATGGGGGCAGCAAGATTTTGAATGTTTTTGTTCTTGCAATTCTTCATTTTACGCTCCTTTTAGGCTAATATTTTTTTTCCCGTTTGGGTTTCAATTTCGTTTCTCATTCCGGTTAAATCAATTTCAAATCCGCAATCACATAAAAATCTATTATTTTTAGGAAATGGTTTAAACTTCATTTTTTCAAAATCTTTATCAATAGCTGGATTTTCTAAAAATTTTGCATATATTTTATCTTTTTTCCCACATTTTGGACAAACTATCTCAAGCTCAACAACATCTGCTTGCTCAACTGGAATCTTAGGTGATTTAACTGCCTGCATAGCTTGTTTGAATATTTTTTCATTTTCTGTGGCAAATATTTTATAAATACTCGTACTACTATATAACAAACGAATTACGGTCTGAATTCTATAAACTATATCACACAAGGTAGAATCATCATCAATTCTATTAACCTTTAAGCCAATTTCATCAAGATCAGAAATTTTAATAGAGCGACCATGACTTCTCCATTTACCATGGTTGATTAATTCTTTAACAATTTCATCTGCTCTCTTTTCTTTCATCTCCTTAGTGACTTCAATTTTTCTTGTTTCAGTCATATTCCAATTTTTAAATTTATATTTTGGAAGCCATGACGTAACAAGATCCGCAGCAAATTTTAAAGAATGGTTTACATTCCTTAATTCACCAGGGCTTATTTGTGCCACCAAAGTAGCATCAAATGGATTTAATTTGCCATTCTTTTCTGCATTTTTCCTGACCTTCTTAATCCACTTCATGTAATCATAAGCAGAAACTATACTTCTTCCAATTTTCATCTGAGCGTCTATCGGACCAAGACTACCGCTCTTTGTCATGCTAATCTCATCACCTGAAAGAACCATTATAGTTCCAGCACTTTTTGCTTCACCTGAAACAACAAAATTTACATCTTTGAATTTATTCCTGATAAACCTAACAATTTCTTCTGCGGCTTCACCACTTCCGCCTGGAGTTTCAATATAAAAGTCTAATTTTTTAGAATCAATTCCATTAAGCATATCAAAAATAAAAAAGTAATCGTCCATATTCAAACTAGTATCAGGAATCGGCTTACTAATTGCACTACCATAAACAAAAAGAAATGTATCATTATATGTGTTATATTCACCAATAAGCTTCAATAATTCAGCTTCAAGATCATTAGCACTTAATCTTTTAGCAATATATTCATTCATTAAGCTCATTTAACCCCTCCACATTAAAACATGGCTTGTTAATTCTTTATTCTTTTCAATAAATGGCAATTAGAATAGCTAACAACTTCAAAGGATGTGATATTTTGAATTATTATTTTAACTCCCACAATATTATCAATTACGTTTTAACTTAATAGCTCCTTTATTGCTGATTTAAAATAAAAAATTAGAGTCAATTTACCCAAGTCACAGTATTGTTTAGATTTTGTTGACTAGTCAACAAAAATTAATTTATTTTAACTTTTTTTAATGTAAATGTCAAGAAATTTATAGCAATTTGCTGAAATTTACCAGTATTTGCCGCCATCTACACAAACCTGTTTGAAAATAAGCCAGGAAATGCATCTATTAAAATAACCCGTGGCAACTCTACCACAGATTTCGGTCACGCATCAAATCTGCTGCGTTACTTGCTAGACATGAAACTTATAGTTGAAGATAATGGCAAGATCAGTGTCAATGACACTTTGCTTTCAAGTCTAAAAGAATTGCAGTCTTTTTTAAAATACGAAAGACTACTGTCAGGCACGGAAGAGGTTACCATATCATATAATCAATAGATACAACTTTTGCTCATCATGAGCTTCCGACCTCAGTGTATGGAAAAACAAGCCCCGGTATTTATAGATGTAAACAATTGACCTTTACCTAATATTGTAGACACACCGAAAAGTTCGTATATTGTAACTAACTTTTGGAGGTGTGTAATGAACGAACAAAAACCAAGAAGGACCTTTAGCAAAGAATTCAAGATTAAAACCGTTAAATTGATCATTGATGGCCAACGACCATTAAAGGCAGTTTCCAGAGAATTAGATATACAACCAACAGTATTACGCAGTTGGAAACGCCAATATTTAAAAGACCAGGAAGAAGCATTTCCTGGAAAAGGATATTTAAAACCATCTGATCAGGAACTCCATGACCTGAAAAAACGAATCATTGACCTCGAAGAGGAGAATGAAATCTTAAAAAAGGCAATGAGCATCTTCTCCAAACGACCGAAATGAAATATGAGTTTATATTTCTTCACCGCTCCAGATTTCGGTTGCTGAAGATGTGTCGAGCCTTTAAGGTCTCAAGGAGCGGATATTATGCCTGGCGAAGACGCGGTTGCAGTCAACGTGAACTTGAAAATGAGAGATTACTCAAACTCATTAAACAGGTCCACGAACAAAGTCGATATATTTATGGCAGTCCGCGTATTACAGCCGAGTTAAAATCAAAGAACCAAAGTTGCAGTAAAAATCGTGTTGCACGCTTGATGCGAGAAAATAATATACGTTCAAAAATTAAGAAAAAATATAAAGCTACGACATATTCAAAACATAAATTTCGTGTTGCTGCAAATTTGTTAAAACAAAACTTTCATGCTGAACAGCCGGACCAGATTTGGCTTTCTGATATTACTTATATCAAAGTCCGGAATCAGTGGATGTATCTGGTCGCGATTATGGATTTATTTTCCCGGCAGATTATTAGTTGGTCCTTGAGTCGTGACCTGTCTTTGGATTTTGTGCTGAACGCTCTAAAGAAGGCTGTTACCCGTCGTGAACCGGAAAAAGGTTTAATCTTTCATTCAGATCGAGGTATTCAGTATGCAAGTATTGAAGTTAAAACTTTTTTGAAAGAACATGGCATTATTCAAAGTATGAGTCGTAAAGGTGATTGTTATGACAATGCTGTTATGGAATCGTTTTTTAGTACATTCAAATCAGAATTTTATTCTTTTGAGCAATTTGAATCCTTTCACGATGCTGAACAAAAGATCTTTGACTATATTGACATCTTTTATAATCACAAACGAATTCATTCAAGCTTGAATTATAGGTCACCTGTTAACTTTGAAAAACAATTTAATCAAAAACGAACTTATCTTTGTGTCTGATTTTTCGGGTAAAGTTCAAATCATATCAGTGAACGAAATTAAAATTAAAGCCTTTCACCCTGAGCAAGATCGTAACATATCCCCTTAACGTTGCCGAACGGGGTCACCCTGAGCGGAGTCGAAGGGTAATCAGGAGACAGATATTTAACTCTTTATTCAGCACTCTGGAAATGGTATTATAAGCGAGCTAACATAAAAAGAGCTATACAGTTATTTATTTGGGGATAAAAAAAACCGAACTTGATGAGGTCCGGCATAAATAACATTCTTAATACAAACAACAAATTAATAACGTTGAGGAAGTTATTTTAAACTTTGTAATTAAAAACACTTTATCTGCATAGAATGATTTTAATTCAGTGAATTCTAATTATCTTCATTGAAAAGAGTTATACTATATTAAAATTGTGTCAAAATAAATTTTTTACCACTTGAAAATAAAAAAATTAATTATATCTTTCCAACTGCCAATAGTCTTATGGTTGATATCCGTTTCATCTGTTTGCTGGGGAGTTTTTAGCATCTCAAACAGTCTTTCTATCTCGCTTTTGCTAAAGATAACTGCGGGAATTTCAGTTCGCTCACCATTTAATGTTGTACTTATTCTTCCTGATGTTGCTTCTCCATTAGAAGCAGTAGCTTCTACGGTAAATTTATTTTTTGATTTCATTGGGGTAATTCCCATCTTTTATTTCATCATAAATTACATCAATTTTATTATATAAACCGTCACAAACACCTTTTAAAATGTGTACATCAAATTTTTCATTAAAGATAAAATTTCGATGTGAATCAATACACAAAAATCCACGGAGTGCTCTTTCGTTTTGATCTTTTATGGACAACGGTACCAAAGGTACTACAATTGTACTCTTGTATGGAAGAGGCCAACAAAAAAGTTTTGTTAACAAATTTAAAAGTAAAGGTCCAGGAGGAGCCCAGTTTCCAAATCTACTATTTTTGTAACCAGATTTCCAGGGAAGTGCATTTGAAAAGAAATAACAGTCCGATAAATTATTTTTTAAAGCATCTTTAATAAATTGAAAATCTGTGTTTTCACACAACCAATGTTCAATAGCTTTATCATTATCTCTTACTAATCGTGTCATTGCCGATCTTTCATCACGACAATAGGTATGTACCTTTGGGCGTCCCCCATCATCAGTTAATATTTTTATACAGACACCAATATGATGGCCATATATATTTCTAAAAGTGTTTGATACAGAATTGCATAAAGATTTTATACTATTAGTTATTTCAATTACACCATGATTCTTTATTCTGTCAACTGAATGAATATATGAAAAACCATTATTTAGTTCGCTAAAAATATCAGCGTATTTAATCCTTTTTCTATACTTCATCGTTAGACATATATTATGCACAAGTAAAGATATAATAATAATTCCTAAAATTATGACCCCATGCTTACCTTGCTCATTTAAACTTGTTTTAAATACACGAGAATATGCCATAATCGAAGCATAACTACCTGCAACGGAAAATAATATTACAAAGTAATCTCCAAGGGTTTTTCTCATTCCTTTTCCGATTCCCACAATAGTATTAAACAATAATTACATTCTCGACTATAACGAAAGTCCGTCGCGTCTGTTTGTTATGTTAACATAACTGGCTAAATAAAATACTGTTAAAATTTTTTGTTATCCGAATAAACACTACTATTAAAAATAATGCTACTTCCTATTCATTTTATTAATTGAAATTGTACTTGGCTCATAAAAATACTAAAAAACCTCAAGCTATCATCAAGCTATCATCAAGCTGAGGATAAAATTCAATACTTGTCACAAAATATGTATTTTGTCATCTTTTTGTTCCAGGACAAAACAATTCTTTGATTAGAGACAAAATGCTCTTTCTTGTACGCTAAAAGTGCAAGATGATTAAATTTAAAAAAAACATAATAAAATGGAAAAATAATTTTAAAAGTCATAATTTACCTTATATGAACAATATAAAATTTACTTTTCCTTAAAAAGGTAAGCAATAATAATACCCAAATTTATATACATAGATTTGCTTCTCCGATGATCAAAGATACTAATTGTAATTATTAAAAGTGAAAATGTCAAGTTATTTCTAAATATTTAACAATATTTTGTATTATTTGCAAACATTGGCTCTCATATCATATAACACCGCAAAGCCCAAATCATTTCTCTTCTCATCAAAACAATCCCACTCTGCTCCATTTTACGACACTCTTCCCCCCTACCCATAATAAATATCCCTCACCGTATAATACGAATATTTGTACCTGTCTGCGATGCGTAAGATCGCCTGATTGGCATAGTCCACGATGCCCGAGGTGCGCAGTTGATTGGCTTTTTCATACACTTCGTTGCGTATGGCATCGTGACGTTTGATGGTGCTGTTGCGTTTCGGCATTATCGGGTTCCTCCTATGGTTATAAATCCGGACCACTCGGAAGCGGACCCGGGCAGTTTTTCAGCCAGCAGTGAATATCCGGCCGCGTGCAGCAAATGGTCGCCGGCGTCCGGTTTGCTCCAGACATGTGTTCCTCTCTTTTCATCAAAAAAACGGGTCGGCGCGGTAAAATGGTCCTTCAGCTCACCATTGCCCGCCTGTTTCCAGTTGACCGGAAACAAAAATCCGCCCTCTTTAAATTTTATCACCTTGGTCAACACCGCGTCAAGGTTCTGGGTGCGGCCGATCCTCACACCGCGATGTTCATGGTCCAGGTCCCACTCTTTCAGCGACCCATTGCCCTTGTAAAAAGCCAGCCACACCCTTCCCGGAAAATCATCCCGGAACTCTTTGGCCTTGGTGGGATCATAGGCGCCGTCGATGACGCAGTTTTCAACATTATACTGCTCCATCAGCAGTCCCAGACCCGCCCAGTCGCGCACACCGCCGCAAAACACCAACCGTTTGCGTCCCTCACAGGGCTCCCAGATAAACGCATGGTGGCGTCCCCCCGGGTCTACGCCCATAAAAGAACCGGTACTGGTGGACGGCATGAGGTAATCGCCCTTGCAGCGCTCCATCAGCGCCTCGGTAATTTTGTTGCCGCCCGGCGCATAGGCCCGGCCCAGATTCGAATTAACAAAAAACTGCATTTTGGTTTCATCACCCAGCGCCGTCTGAAACTCGTCCCACAGCTCTTTCAAATCGGTATCAAAAGAAATCAGCCGCCCGAACTGATACCCGATTTTCTCATTCCCCGGCTGTTCCGCCACCCACTCACCGACCCAGGGCTGGTCAACGGCCCGGCCGCATTTACCGCATTCGATCTGCGGCACACCGTCCTCAACCTTGCGCAATTCAAATTCGTGGCCCTCGTCATCCATCTGACACACCACGTGTTTAAACCAGTCAATCTCCCGCAAGTCCCCGCAGTGCCCGCACTTGCTTAAAAACCGGAACCGGCAGGTGCGCTTGTACAAAAAATCCACGCCAATGTTCTCATAAGAAGGCCGGGACGCATACCGCACCATTTTATATTCGGAGGCCTTGAGCCGGTCTTTCAACTGGTCCATATTGTCCATGTCGCATTCGTCGTATTCGTCGGCCATGGCTATGTCCACCGGGTTCTCCACAAACTCGGTGCGGGCGTTGGACCCCACAAACCGCATGGTTCCCTTGCCAAAATGTTTCTGGATCACGCTGTCACTCTGCCCGCCCTCAGCCATCCATTGCCGGTACCGGGGCACGTATTTTATCAGCTTGTCCACCCGGTCCTGCACAAAACTGGTGCGCATGGTCTGGTTGGGCATAATGTACAGCCCGCGCAGTCCCAGGGACACGTAATAAAAAAACTCTACCAGCAGCCGCTCGGTCAGCCCCACCTGCACGGGTTTTTGAAAGACAATGTATCTGGGCATTTTGGTTTTGGGCGACACCCCGGACACCAGATCGCCAAAAAATCCCGGCGGCACGTACAGGTCCTGCAGCCAGTCGCGATTGACAAATGACATGGGTTTCAAATGCCGGTTTAAATGAAAAACCCGGGCAATTCCAAAAACCGGGGCAATATAGTTCAAACTTTCGTTGATCCGCAAAAGTTTGTGTTTCGAAAGTTGTGCAAGGTCCAAACTCATTCTCTGTTCTTAAAAATATGGATCAGCTCGTTGATAATATCATCCGTGGTCTGATAGGGCTTTTTACCGGTCGGGTCTGTGGGCGCAATTTTCCTGGGCGCGTTAATGCCCAAAATTTCACAGCGTTTGTTGATGCACCACTGCACCCCGCTCAAATAGCGCACGTCGCCGGTCTCTTCCCAAATTTTTGTGGAACTTTTGCCGCCCTCTTTGGCCTTTTCCGACCCGTCGCTGGTAATGGTCTCCACGGTTTTGGTCACACCCGCAGAACCGCCCGAGGTCAGCCAGGACTGCCAGTATTCGCGCTCCAGGTTGTCAATTTTCGCCAGCTCAATACGTTTGCGCTGGTCCATATTGGCGATGGCGCTCATTTGCCAGTAACGCTGCATCACCCGCAAGTCCCGCGACACCGTGCTCTGGCTGATTTTCAGCCGGGACTTGATCTGCATCTGGGTAAACCCCTGCAGATACAGTTCGCTGATGTTTTTCCTGTCCCGTTCCCGCTGACTTTTGGACCGCTTTCCTGCCATGTCACCTTCCAATATTGTTTGATTTACTAAAAATAATTACAATTGACAATTTCAACCCGGCTTTGTACTTTAAATCAGTGTTTACCAAAGAAAAATCTTTGGCGGGATCAAATTTTTATAGATCATTTTAATGTACCGAATATGAATACATTCCAGGTTCCGGTATCATAACCGATTTTATTAAAAACACATTTTTATGGAGAAATTCCACAAATGAAAAATCCATTTAAAAATAATACAAAATCAATTAATGCGATTGCTATAATCGGATATGGCGCTTCTTTACTCATATTTATTTTGATTTCATGTTGGTCTAAAGACATAAATTTTTGGCAGCCGGATTTCAGTTATACAGGTTTTGAAAATTTTTATAAATTCTATTCCTTCCCAATAACCCTAGTTGTTTTTACAACCACCCTGTTGGGTGTTGTCGTGGCAATAGAAAGATTCAAATCCTCTGAAAAACAATTTGAAAAAAACTTTCAAATAACCACACAAAATATTCATTTTAATAATTACATTAAACATATGGAATTGTATGTTATTTTTATGGTCGATTATTTTAAATATGCTGAGCATAACATCGCTACTAAAGTTAAATATCCCAAACCAAGTGAGTATTGCATTCAGGTGGAACCAAACAATCATTTGATTGAAAACAGACTAAGCAAAGGGTATTTTAACGATATCTATTTAAAATGGTTTTCAACGGAATTAAACAACCACAAAATTAAACCGGAAATAATGGAAACCATATCTTCTTTCACAAAATATCACAACGAAACTTATGAGCAGATATTAAAATGTATAGATTCAAAGGAAATTTACTCTTCACATTTAGATAAAATACAAAATTTAGCAAATAAATTGTATTTGATCGATATGAATTTTTACCAAATTCACTTCAATAATATAACAGAATACCTCTCTCGAATAATGATAATAACTGCAATCATAAAAAAAACACTGGACTTTTCAGGACAAAAATTAAAAGATATTGATATTATATATGAAATATTATGCCAACCGAAATCCTAATAACAAATCGATTGATATTGGTAGCATACCTTTTATCAGTGTTTACCATATATATCCATCTTTCCAACCTTCAACCCATCAATTCACGCTTTTAAACCTCAACTGCTCGCCGTCGCTGACCAAATAATCATCAAACCAGGCCAGCAGCCGGTAATACTTGCAGGTTGCCGTGCCGATGGTTTCAATCCGGCACTGAATCCCCTCGCTCTCCAGTTGTTCCTTGTAGCGGTTGAGCCAGTCCAGATAATTAATTTGCATGTCCACAGCGCCCATGCCGTGCAGCTTTCGCTTTACCGTAATCGGTTTGCACTCGGTCTTGGTCACCGGGATCCATCCGTTTTTAACTTCAAGCATAATATCCTCTCGTCTTTATTATTCTCGTGATGTCCTGTCCATCAGGACCCCAAACCGCCGGTCCTGAATAACCCTGTTTAGGTCAATGTGTTTATAAACTCCGTTAAAAACATACACCGGAACATGATACCTGTTTTCCAACGCCTACAGCGTCACAACACATACAACAATCACGATGACTAACAACATACTGCCGAAATAATTGGGTCTCATCTCTTCCTCACTTTTTAAACCGGTTACAAAACGTTTCTCTCACCCGCTCAAATATAAAGACGCCGGCCGCAGCCGACGCCTTTTGAGGGAGGAGAGAGGAAATCAGTCCGAAAATTCGCTCAGCAAATCCAAAACAACCTGCTGGGCAAGCTCGTACATTTCTTTTTTGGAAATCGTCCCGGGAGTCTCTTCGTCGCGCAATCTTTCAGCAATCCCTTTGGAAAGTTCGCCGACCACATCAAAAATTTCTGCCGTTTCTAATGACATGTTAACCCTTTCTTTGATTGATTAGTTGTTGCAAAAGTTTTACAATTTATTCAATAAACCTGCAAAAAATCCCTTATCGCCATTCACCGCCGGATTCGAATGCTGGCGGCCCTGCACCTCATCAACGCCGATAAAACCAACGCCCATTCCACAATCCGGTGACTGCCCTTTATCTCTGTTCTCTTCAGGTACAAAACTCTCAAATTCATCCTTCCCAAAAACACAAAAAGCGGTCCGTCGACTACAACATATAGTCACCATTAACCGCTTGCTGTCTAAATATAGTGATATATTTTACATTTGTCAAGTAAAAAATTAAATAGGTCGAGCAAATAATGAAATACATCACAACTACACTATACAATTTTGCAAGTGTATGACAGTAATCCAAGTGAGGCACAACAAAATCCAGTGTAAAAAAACTTGATTTTAAGTGTAAAATGTGCTAAAATGTGGGAGCAGACGAAGGGATTTCACTTTCGTCTTTTAGTGTTCCCCCTGGCACCAATAACAGGAACAATATTTGCCTGTTATACGTTATAAATCTTGAAAAGGATTGTTTTCAAAATTTTAACGGAGAACAACTAAAACTCTAAAAAACATATTAATAAAGGGTTACATAAAATCACAAATAAGTTACCACTATGCAAGTAAACACAAAATTGTTTACTTGGATATAAGCTTTAGTAAGTAAAGCCACACCACATCTAACTTTTAGAAATATTCACAAAAAGACAGGAAATCATGAGTATCGTATTTGACAAATCACCTGTTAATGAAGTTATTTTCGGTATTCAATTCAGTGGGCCAATATTTTCTGTAACAGATATGATTGAGCTGTTCAATATATACAAAAATGACTATACGGATATAACCGAACATAGTCCGCTTCCGGCGATTATAGAAAGTGTAACAAATCAACCAACCCAACAAATATTAAATTCTTTTTGTTCACGAAAGCATATTATTCATAAAAACAAAGATAAATTGATTCAGATACAGCCGGACAAAATTTTCTTTAACTGGCGAAAAGAAAAAGACCATAATGAATACCCCCATTTTGATAAAATTTTTGAAATTTTCACTCATATAATCAAAACTATACACAAAAGACTTAAAAACGAGTTATACGACAAGATCAATCAATATGAAATGACTTATATTGATCATATTATTATTAAAGATTTTAGTTTGACGAACTATAAACCAGGTACAATATTCAAGCTTATAAAAGATGAAATTGAATTCAAAGATATTGATTTCAATTTTTCTATACCATATCAAAAAATTGGCGGTGTTTTAAACAGTTCTTTAAAAAGCGCCGTAAAAAGTGATGACAAAGAAAAACTGTTTGTTTTTGAAAACACATGCAGAGGATATGAACCTTCATTGGAAATGAACGAATGGTTTAATTCTGCTCATGACATTCTTATCAATAATTTTCTTAATATAATCACAAAACAAGCAAAAAAAGTATGGTGTTATCGGGAGGAATAGTACAATGGGAACGGCGATTACTGTTAATGGCTCTTTAAATTTTCCACATGATTTTCAGGAAAGAGACAGCTCTGTATTCAACAACAGTATAAAAAATAACTTCCATAAGGGAAGAAAAACCCTATGATGTGTATAAGAAAGAGATAATCGTGAAATCCTTGCTTTCTCATATTGACACCATTGAAAAAGCGGGCGAAAACTGGACTGAAGAAGATATAAACGCTCCAAATGAATATACCATAAATTTTTCCAGAGAGATTATTCCTCAACTCGTAGAAAACCAGTTTATCCCATTAAGGATATCCCAATCAGCAGAAGAAGGGATTTGTTTTGTCTTTAATAAAAATAAACTCTCTTTTTATTTCGAAGTATACAACGATAAAGAACTGGGAATTCTTGTTGAAAATTTTGATGATAAAAAAATCATTAAAAATAAAGAAATACATAGCGGGCAAGAATTATTGAATGAGTTAACGGAATTCTATAATAATTTATGAAATTTCCCTCTCTTTTATTCCAAAAAAACAGAAAAAAATTAGAGGCCTCTAGAATCAGGGAATGGAACTACGTATTCACGCGTCATAAACCATCTACAAACTGGAACCATGATGAAAATTTACCCGATTTTGCGACCTTTAGAATAAATGAAAACCAGTCGTGCAATTGGTGTAATTATTCAATTCCCATTTGGACCAGGTTTAATGATAAACAAGATTATTGCAGCGATTATGCTGTGGCCGGTTTTAAAGTGAACACCATTCGTGGTCTACAGGTGGGCTCAAAATTTTTTAATGTTGAACATAGCCCTATACAAACAAATTATTCTCATTGTGAAATCAGAACGAGTGAAAAACTGACTAAAACAGAAAAAAGAGAAATAAGAGCCTCATTACATCAAAACTGCAAAACTTTTTTAAAACCAAATGAAACCAAAAGCAATCTGGAGATTTTCATTTGTATCATTTCCATGTTTGCAAGACGATTTTTATCAAAAAATAAATGATATTATTCCATATAAAACAATATAAATGAGTCAAGCCGCTGCAAAGCGGCTTTTTTATTATGACCATTTCCTTATAAGCAAATACCCCAGGGCAGTACGTTGCGAATGGTCTCCCCCCTTCTCTTAAAAGTTATTATATATAATGAAAAAACAATTGCATTAATTCAGAAAAATTTATAAACTAAACCAATCGGCATTTCCATATATATAAAAACAATCTTACTCTGCGAAAAAAGGGAAATTCTATGAGCACACCTAAATGTCAGGTAAAAATCAAAAGAACAGGCCCACTTATATGTGATCGAGAAGAATGGAGCGTTTTAGAACACACGTGTATTTTTCATAGCGAAAAAAAATCAATTAAAGAATTTAGAGAGAAATTTTTAATAGAATTAGAACGCGTTAACCATTCAAAAAAAATACTAGAATTCGATGGCAGGGGCTTTATTTTTTTGCCAAACACAGAACTTAAGGATTTAGAGTTTATAAAATCAACACACTTTGATTACGCTCAATTCAACAATTTCATAAATTTTAATTATACAACATTTTATAATGATACCGATTTTTCATATTCTAAGTTTGAAGATAGTATACTTTTTGTGCAAACAAAATTCAAAGGTAAAACATGTTTTGCCAGAACCCAATTCGGTTCCTGTACGGGTTTTCTTGCAACAAAATTTGGAGATAATTTACGTTTTGAGTATGCTAAATTTAATATCAGTCCAACATTATCAGGAGCACAATTCGGAAATAATATAATGTTTTACCATACCGAATTTGGTGAAGAGACTGATTTTTCAGGTGCAGTATTTGGTGAAAATATAAATTTTTCATTTACCGCTTTTGGAAAAGGAGCATCATTTGATGGAACTAGTTTCGGACCAAAAGTAAGATTTGATTATTCTAAATTCGGTAAAAACGCATCTTTCAAAAATGTCGAATTTGATAACGAAACAAATTTTAACTATGCTGAATTTCAAGGTAAAGTTGATTTTATTATAAAAAGAATCGGTGAAAAATTCATCTTTTTTTAGCACTAAATTTGGAGACAGGACTACTTTCAAAGAATGTAATTTTGGAAACCAAATATCATTCATGAATTCCCGATTTGCAGGAGAGGCTTTTATAAATATAGAAATAAACGGAACAGTAAATTTTACCAATGTTTTATTTGAAAATCCAAACAGGGTGCTGTTCCAAAAAATAAATTTTGAACAGGTCGCACTGGTCAAAGCGAATGTTCAGGACATAAACTTTTTAGACTGCACCTGGCCAAGAATTGGCAACAGAATAGCGGTGTTTGACGAAATTTATTATAACAATTTTAATGAAATTGGAAATAGTAAATTTTTACCAAAACCGACCTTGGGAGAAATAGAACAGCTTTACAGAAGGCTGCAATCCAATTTTGAAAAAAACAAATGCCCCAATGAAGCGGGAGACTTTTATATCGGCGCCATGGAGATGCGCCGAAAACAACTGGCTCAGGACAGTAGACCGGTATGCAAATGGCTACGCCAACATATATTCAGCACACTGGCATGGTACCGTTATATAAGCATGTACGGCGAACGCTATGTCAGAACACTCCTTTGGATGTTATTTTTCGTATTTCTGTTTTTTCCTACCTTGTATTTGGTAACAGGCTTTGAATATCCAAATACCATACCCATAACACCCGTCACAGTCTATGAAAGAATACATCAATTAAATTGGAGTAATATAGGAAAAGCCATTGAAGTCAGTGTTTATGCCTTTTCCTTTCAACGAAAAGCCCCATTTCTACTGACAAGGTGCAGTCATATTATATCAATTATAGAAACCATCATCAGCGCCATTCTCCTTCCCCTGTTCCTGCTCGCCTTAAGAAGACGTTTCCGGAGGTGAGAGATAATTTGGAATAGTATGCTGAGCCCTAAATATGGACCCAGCAAATTTTTTAATTTAGGTTGTTTTTGAAATATCATCTTATCATATAGAGCGGTATCTTTGATATTATAGGATAATGATCCGAAGACTTGATATTATGATCGATTCTATTATCATCCATTACGGCATCTGTAAAAAGAGGATCGAATGTCACGAATTTTGGTCCTGCAAATATATAATCTAAAGTTAATGTTGCAGGATTACCAGCTCCACTTGTTTTAGTACCACTATGCTTTGTTGTAACTCCATCATGATGTGTTACAGCTATTCTTCTATGTCCAGGAGTTGTGTCAATAAAATTTCGTCGCATTATATAGTCATACTCATCAGAATTTTCTGTGAAATTAAAATCACCACATAATAACCAGACAGGTTGATGTCGTTCAAACGTCTCCCAGGTTTCAGGTATTCTTTTTTCACCCCTATGCGGAAAACCATCATCAAACCATGAGTTGTATCTGGATATTATTCCGTCAAATATTGCATCAAGTTGATTTAAACGTAGTTTAGTAGCTTCTGCATCTTTTGACGGTATCCCAACCCGTTCTTTCATTATCGTTACTAGATGCACGTTTAATATGAATACATCTATAGGCCTTGAATCATTTTTAAGAGGTGAATCTAAAATCAAATGAGTTATTAAAGCTACTCGCGGTTCAGTATTTCTGTCACCGAAATAAACTCCTTTCTCAAGATGAACACGCTCAATAAGGTAATTTTGAAAATCATTATCAAACTCTTTAATTAAATCATCAACCGGATTAATTTTGTGTTGTTTATATATTGATAATAATCGTTCACCAGGACTTGTTTGATTAGATTTTGATAAATCCCAAAAAGGAAAAAGAGGAGCATTTTTACGAAGTAAAATTCCATTACCTTGGGAAAAATATGTATTTTCCTCCCAATCTGACTTATCTGTTACTTTCTTCCATTTTTCTTGTGATGAAAAACCTAAACTATCAATAAGTGGAAAAAAAAAGCATTTATAACCAAGTTTATCAATTATATCTTTTTCTATTAGATGTATTACCTTTTTATCTGAAGGCTGTTTATATGCAATTACTTCTTGCAAGGTTACAACATCTGGTTCATTAGCTTTAATAAGCCTTTGAAGATCTCTATTAATAACTTTTTTTTCCTTTTCTCTTTTTCCTCTAGTTATTTGTTCCAGTACTTTTGCTCCGCCAATATTCCAATTTAATACTTTAAGCTCCATTTTTCATTTTCCTCCCGTTAACGGTAAATTAAATAAATCATGACCTTTTGATCTGATTTTAATTGGAATTTCTCGATAAACATCTTTAATTTCGTCTCGAAAAGCAGTTAATGATTCTGGCTTTGCGCTGAAAACAAGAACACCACCGCCGCCACCTGCACCCAATGGAAATGCTTCACATCCCAATGAATCTGAGTGCCCGATAATTTCATGAGACCCGGTCAAATAATCTGAACAAAGATTTGTTCGTATTTTACGGTATTCATGAATTGATTCTGAAATCCTGTCCCACTGTTGAAGTCTGATACCTTCACGAAAATTGTATGCAATTTCCGGTTTTTGAGCATGTTGAGAGTAGCCGGAAAGTGTTGATAATGCGTTGGTCCAAACTGCATTTACATCTGTACTTGCTCTCATTTTACCTGTATGAAAAATTGCCATTCTCTTTTCACATTCTGCATAATATTCAGGTGCGAGCAATTCTGAGCGTATAGAGGCACCATAACCAGAATCAGCACGACCCGGAATACCCCATGGGCACCAGATATAGTCGACTATTCCACCATAAATGACATTAGCTTGTTCTTGTGTTCCTGTAATACTAACACCAAAGTCATGTTCCATACATGATGCCATGGGCAACAAGTTGTGTGCTGCTGAATGGTCTTCCGGCCAGTTCATTTGCCAGTATACAAACAGCGGTTGTCGCTGTAGCAGAACCACCTAAACCGGCTGAATGAGTGCCTGCGCGTAAATTATGTAAAACAAACTTGACCCCTGAAAGATCTAATATATCTAAAATCTTAATCAGCCAATTTTTCTTTAATCGGAACGATTTTACCGGGATTGCCCATGACTTCAGTTCCATATTCAATGGATTGAACCATTATTTTGTCTTCTTCATATGGATGGGCTTCAACCTTAGTTCCGGTATTAATCGTTATGCCGATAGTTCTTGGCATATAACGTGACCATTCCATTGAGGGATCTTTGTCGAGTTCCCGGGGAATTGTTGGTACACGCCAAATAGCTTGTTGAAAAGAACGTAAATCCAAGCTCGAACCAGGACCATCAATTCGATTATATGCAATAACAGATGGTAATTTATTGTTTAGAGCCGCTTTTTCAAGTCTCTTATATAGGTTTATGGGCATATTGCTCCTCCAAACTATATTGTGGGTAAAAATTGAAATGAGCAGTTTTACTATACCATTAAATTATCTATTTTATATAGCTATTAAATAGTGCAGTACAACAACCACTCTCCTAATATAAACAAACCACACTCCACCCCACCGCACCCAAAAATATTTGACCATGAAACAACAGGAATATGACCTTGTAACCAGCGCAATCTCTTCCTCGTGTGTAGATTTAAATCCCGTAATTATAAAAAAGGTGGTAAATCAGCCGCCGACCTCAGAAGATTATAGCTCGACCAACCGTCCTGAGAATCGTCCGTTATAACTGACAAATTAATAATACAAATTAAATAAAATCAAGGCAAGTGTTTTTTAAAAAAGTTGAAAATAAGTAGGTGGAAATATCCTGTAAGGGTAAATATCCTGTAAGGGTAAATATCCTGTAAGGGCAATTCATGAATGGCCCCTACGCTCAGCGTTCACTTATAATCAGGGCGGTCCTTGAGCGGAGTCGAAAGGCCGCCCAGGGCGACACCGATTTGTCCTCTCCTTCCAGTCATCCCGAGTGAAAACGAGGGCCGCCCAAACCGAAACCTTTCGTTGACCATTAACAACCGGTTACCCCTTGCTTAGTTTAAGAATGTCCTGCAAAAACCGTATAATCCTTTCAATCAACGAATACAGCCGGCCCTTGTCGCCGTTAACAGACGGCTTGGAGTCGTAACCGCTTTTCACCAGATCAATGCCAAGGATGCCCAGGCCCCATTCCACAAGCTGGGGACTTTTTTTAATCCACCCGCCAACTACAGTAGCAACCCCGATAAGCCGCTGCAGCGTCAAATACTTTTTGAAAACAATATACCAGGGCTGCCCGATCTCTACATCATCCGGAACAGCAAGCGGTTCCAAATCGGGTTTGGCAATATCCTTCCAGGCCTTTCGCGGTAAAATTTTATATTCATAGGCCAACCGTGTCTTGCCGGTCAGGTCCTTCACTCGCAGCACAAACTTTTCCTCACCCACAATCTCTTTCAGCGTGTCAAACGCCTCCGCAGATTTTGTGATAAACGTATGGCTGACAAAATCCATGCCCGGCAGCAAACACCCCAAACTGTCCGGCTCCTTTGGCGGCGCCGGCGCAATATCATTGCCGATATGAATTTGAATATTGTCACGGTCCGGCACATTATAAACCTCGATCTTGTTTTTCGCGGGATTATACCGGGCCGCATACTCCCCGGCCGGAATACAGGAAACGTCCCTCGCATTCGCCTTCCAGGGCAGCTCCAAACACCTGCACACCGGCTGCCCGTCCCGCACAAAATCCCCGTGCGTATGGGTCTCCTCCACCTCATATCTCACTAAATCCAGGGCCTTCACGCGCTCACCTATTTTTTGTTGATCAAAATTTCCAGCGACTTTTCAATATTATCCAGCTTGATCTCCAGCGTGTTTTTAATCACCTTGATCTCTTCCTGGTTGGTCAGGGACCGGCTGCTGGTTTCTTTAATGTCGGCGGTATTCCGTTTGATGTCATTTTGAATGGAAAAGGAATACCCGGCAATGGCCCAGCCCACAATGGTGGTCACAATGAGAATAACCACCGACCAGGACACCCTGCCGTTTCCGTTCAGTTTTTGTTTTTCCTCAGGCATAACATTCTCAAATTAATCGTTCCCAAAAACAAAAAAGCGGTCCGGTGACTACAACATTTAGTCACCATTAACCGCTTGCTGTCTAAATATAGTGATATATTTTACATTTGTCAAGTAAAAAATTAAATATATCGAGTAAATGTGGTGGGTTTTTCGGGGTGGGGATACCGGGGGGAGGATGGACTCCCTCCTTCTATTAAAAGTTATTAGATATAATGAAAAACAATTGAAAATGGTCGATGAATGTTCACAACGTTGATCACTTTCGAGATAATAATATCTGCTTAAAGTGACCTAACGGCAATAATAACCGATTGAAAAACCAAAAGATACTCTAATTGAAAAAATGATTCCCAAAATCAGCATTAATAAAAAGATGATGTGTTTTTCAATCCAGCCCATTATTTGGTTATGTCTTTCATTTTCAAGGGTTTTAATATGGTGTGTTTAACATTTTAAAACGTTTTACTTTTAAGTCAATAATATTTTTTTATTGCTATTATCTTTATTTTTAGTATTATCAACCAAATGCTCTACATGTTTTGTTAGTGGTCGGCCTTTTTAGAAAAATCATCCTTCGTCTCCCATCAACATCCAAACTTATATTATCAATAAGTTCTAATTTCAAATCCTTTAATATTTCATTGATAGTATTATTGTTTAATCTCAATAAATTAACTGTATATTTTATTGGTTCATTATTGATTTTTCCAAAATACTCTATTACCAAAGAATGTCTCAAATATAATGATTTTATATAAACTTCTATTACGTTACTCTTATATATTAAACTTTCAGTATTATCTGGAAATACACTTAATGAAACATCATAATCAATAAATTCAAATGCAAGAACCCCATTCGGGATTATTAAATTATCAAATACATGAGTAATTCTATTTTGAAACTCATCAATATTTTTTACTTGTTGTAATACTGAAAAAAAGATTAATGCAATGTCAACTTTATTCTTTAATGATATTTTAAATGCGTCTGCAAGGATTGGTTCAGTTAATGGTTCATAACTGCACTTCTTTTTCAATATCTCAAATGCTTCTTTTTGGATTTCAATCAATTTTAAAATTTCAGGATTTAGTTTTAGAATTTCTTCTGCATGATATCCTTTACCAGAACCAATTTCTAATACTTTACTACCTTTTAGAGAATAAGTACTATTTACCTTTGATATTTCTTCAAAATAGCTGTTTCTTTTAAAAATTTCGTCATAATATTTATTATACCAATTAGGATATTTCATCATTACCATTTTCAATATCCTTACCATAAAAAAACATTGCATCAAATATTTGTTGGAAGTAATCTACAACACGGTTGTCTTTAATCATAAAAGTTGGTTGATGTAATTCTGATTTTAAGCCAGATGTTGCCCATCCTATTAAAATTTCTCTTGAATTATTACCATAATCAAGAATAGTGAAATTCAAAAAACTTGGAGGAATTATATCAATATATTTTGCATTATATGTACCGCTTTCGGCAGTTAGTTTAAATCTCTCAATTGCATTATTTTTAAAACTATCAGAAACAATCTCTTGAAATTCAACATCTTTCTTGCTTATTGACATATCAATAACTTCTCTGTATTTTTTCTCACTATCCCTTGCAGCCCTTTGTTTTTCATTCATTTTTTCAATTCTTGTATTGTAAATTATTTCTGCTTTGGGTATTTTGGATGTGATATAATTCAACGCCTCATCTAAATTATTAAACTGTTCAATTCCAGTTAAATTTGGTGGTAATTTACTTTCAAACTTTTCTAATTTCGCTTCTTCTCTTTGAAAATTTGCAATTCGTTCACCTATAATTATGATGAAAATAGAAACTACTAACGAAACTAAAGGATTTAATGTCGCATCAACAGGATATAATTTTGAGAATAAACCTACTAAAAGCATTATACCGGATAGTAAGATAGACGATAAATAAATTATTATTTCTTTTTTCATTTCTAATCTCTTTTAAATTGACATGTTTTTATTGGAAATTAGTTTAATAAAATCCATATGATATTTAATCAAATCATCATTTTTTAAATCATCTAATCTCCCATTTTGTTTTTTTTTAAATAGATTTATTAAATACTTATGTTTACTACAAATCCCGGAGAATTCATTTATAAATATTTCCCAATTCCATATATTTTCTCTATTTTTAATATTTTTGTGATATCTTTTAATTACTTCAATTATGTAAAACCTATAAACATATAATAGATTCTCAATTTGTGTCTCATAAGGGTAAATGTCAGATTGAAAGTAAATATACAGGAAATTGTATATTCCAATTTGGGCATATGTTCCAATATGGTAGTCTTGTAAATTAAAAGAAATAGTATCTTTTGATAAATAAATGTCTGATAATTTTTTAACTTTATTAACATTTCCATGGATTACATTTGAGTTAAAAAATAAGGGATGTACAAAATGACGGTAATTCCCATAGTTTTAAAAAGTAAACAGATGGATAAAACAGCAAATGAAAATTCTTCTTTGATTTACCTATATTCCTATGTTCATGTTTTAAGAAAAAACTTTTCGATATTGAAGTATTTTCAAGTCGCTTTATAAAATCAATGACGATATTCATATGTATTGTATCTATCCATGTCATCTGTAAAAAATGCAATATCAATATCTTTAGCTCTCCGTTCATTTAGAATGGCAATATTATATCTAGAACCAATAAAATTGTCTTTGATTTCATTTATTATATCGTTCATAATTTTCTCTATCCTTGGCTTACCACAGACGATTGTATATTCACATTGCTGCTATTCCTCCATTTTAACAGGATAACAACACTTGTAGAGATTTAACTTTTATGATTTTTCATATAAAATATCCAGTCACCTACCACGTAATATATTATTAAACAAGCTGATAACAAACCACTGCCCACCCAACCCAATAATTTGATCTCTCAAGAACCCATACCCTTGGACGAATTAACAAGAGGCTTAGCCCTCCTATTTAAAAAATTCCTTACTTTAGTCATTAGGTGTAAAGTTTTTTCTACTACCACAGGTTGAAACCTCTGAGTGATTAACGCCCTACTATTATGGAATATTCAATAAAGCTCCTCCACCACAACCAATCATTAGAGGAGAACACGAAAATTTCACAATACGCTCCCCATTTTCCTTTACTGAATCTATTGTTCGTAATATCAGCAATCCATAACTTCTACCACCACTAAGTGATGCTGAAGCTGTGACAGAATATATATAGTGGGTTTTTAAATTTAATGTACTTGTAAAAGTTGTACCATTTCCAGATAGATATAAGTTTGTTGTCGTTAACGGATGTATCTCCCATTGATCAGGATATTTAACATCTCCCTCAAGATTGGCTTCAAATGCAACCAACTGACCTGACAAACCACTATTCAATGGATCGTCCAATTGTAATAGGTCATTTAATAAATAAGGTGTTCTTATTGCTATGATTGCCCTGATCATTAGCTGACACCAAATATCAAAGTAAGCGACTCGAGGATCGCTAAAAACAAGGTCGATTGGAAAAAGTGGATCTTTTGGATGGCCTCGAAGACCTTGAAAAACTTTAGGATGCACTATACCCACCCGTATATAACTAAGTAGCCTTTCTACTGGTGTACTCCACGTTAATAGTAGGTTCGACTGAGATATCGAAATGTTGTTCTTTCCTAAGCTTTGTTTCCTCAATTAATTCCTTTTGGAGAATGTTGTAAGCACATTCATACTCTTTTGGAGTAAGTTGTGCAAATAGTTGACGAATTCTTTCGACATTTTTGTAGTCTACCATAAAAAATGCAGTCCTAGCCCTTGCACCTTTTTTTACTCGATCTGAACAAACTACACTCCCAGCGCCGTTTAAATTTCTTTATTTCATCGGGCTTGAGTGTGGCTGTCATACCTGGTGGCGCAGTAGCTTCGTCATGGTGGGCGATGCATAAAACTGCTAAATTATCAAAAGAATTATCCGAAGGATCTGAATTAATATGATGAATTTGTACACCTGATTTGCCACAGATGCAGCATGCGTGTTGATTTTTGAGAAGTAATTGAGACCTCTGCTGCGGAGATATTTTTACTCTACTACTCATTTTCATATTCTCATTGTAGTAGTCTAATGTTACTAATGGGCCGCGTATTTTTTTTCGTCGGCTGAATTTAACTTTGTTAGGGTTCTTCTTTTTTAAACTTTGTTTGCTCTATTTGTCTCTCTTGTTGATTATCAATGATTACTTTTTAGGTTTTTTCAATTTCAGTTTTAAAATTAGCAATCTCATTTTCAAGTGGTACAATTCGTAATTGATATGTGGCTGAAAAAACAGCTACCGCAACAGCGCATGCAACTACCATAATAATCCAAATTGGATGGTCTTTGATGGTGCTCCATTTAGAGTTTCCATGAACTAAAGTTTCAATAGGTATATCATCAGAAATAGCCTCAGCTTTTGATGGGAAGGGAGCTAAAGAAACCAAGGTCGTCATCATAGGCTCCATCCCCTTAATTACATTAAAATCCCCAGTCTATATCTACAGATAAAAAGCCTCTATTACGATCCCATATTTTTTTTTGCCCCCAACCTAATAACAAGGTTTTTTTTATTTCTGCCTCTGACCTTACTTCCATTGGCACAGCTTGTCGCAACACCACGATCAATAAGAAAAAAAATCTAAAGCTGGGCAATTTATTAGCGCAAAATCACGTACCTCCTCACCAACAACTGAATCGTCAACATTAACCAGTAGATCAACATCTGATCTTGTGCTTCTTGTCCTATGAAGGCGAGAACCAAAGAGAAAAATCTCACTTACACCTTTGAAATCATTGGTGAAAGTATTCATTAGTTTTTTTAGTGAATAAGTGTCGTAACGCATAAATATCCTTATTTAGTTTACCATAATATTAAAAAGGTTGCAAGGGACAGCTCTACCATATAATTATATTTTATATAAAAATCAAAATAGTGTAATACAACCACCACTTTCCAAAAATAAACTAACCCCCACCCCACCCAACAATTCTAACCGTAAACCAACAGGAATATGACCATCTAACCGACGCAATCTCTTCCTCGTGTATCTGTTTGAATCCCGTAATTATAAAAAAAGTTGGTAAATCAGCCGGGGACCTCAGGAACTCCCATGCGCGACCAAATTGTCCTGAAAAATCGTCCGTTATAACTGACAAGATAATAATACAAATTAAATAAAATCAAGGCAAAGCGGTTTTTGAAAAATGTTTAAAATATATTTGGGCATTTTTAGGGGTAGAATATCCTGTAGGGGCAATTCATAAAGAGCTCCTCCCGTCATCCCGAGTGTTAAAGAGGGGGTTCTCAGCGACATCTCGCCCCATGATCCCGAGTGTTAACGAGGGATTCTCAGAGACCTGTCCCACTTCAGACTCGGGCCTTGAGCGGAGCCGAAATGCCGCTCAGGGTGCCATCCATTATCAGCATTACACCTCAACCGCAACAGCGCCGGTCCTTGCTCTTATAAAATCATCATTAAAAGCCGGATACCCACCAAACCAAGCGCAATTGCCAAACCCTGAATGATCCATCGCCCTTTCATACGATTGGAAAGCAGCGCACCCACCTGTGCCCCCAAAAGCACACCGATGGCAAGCGCAATTGTGCGATGCACGCCGTGAGTAAATGTGCCGGTTTGCAATGTGAACAACGGTTCCTGTTAAAGCCATGATAGCCAGAACAAAATGCGATGTTGCCGTAGCAATGTGCACAGGAAAATTCAAAACATTTACCAAAACAGGCACGTGTATGCTGCCGGCCGCCGATTCCAAGAAAAGTGGATAAAAACCCGATAAAACAGCTCAACACAACGCCGGTTATAGGATTGTAAGAAAAAGTAAAAGCTGTACCATCTTTTTCAACAATATTTCTCATAAAACGATGATGACGTTCATCCTCTTCTTTGTCCCCGTTCTTTTGACCGGTATTGAAAAATAAATAGACGGATGCAACGATCATCAAAAACGCCGAGAACAGCGTCGAACAGCCGCCGGGGAACATGGGCGGTGCTGACCGCTCCAAGAACGGCGCCAGGAATTGTAGCGGCCGCAAACAGCAGTCCGGATTTATAATCTATACGCTTCATGCGCGAATAAGCCAGTGAACCGGACAGGGCATTAAAAAAAACAACAGCTAATGATATGCTTGTAATGATTTCCGGACTTTCATTGGGATAAAGCATCAGCAATATGGGCACGAGAACAAACCCGCCTCCGGCCCCTATCAGTGTTCCATAGGTGCCTATAACAAATCCCAATAAAGTGAGCCATATATATATCCCCATTATTTTCGCTCCGCTTTTTCAGATTTCATATTAATAACGGTTGATATAATATTAAACGAGTCTGATAACCAACTGGAAAAATCACACCGTATTACCAAATCAGCAACAGGCGGCTGATTTATTTTCAGACCCAATATTTATAAAATTTTAAGAAATGCCGGGCCCTGAACACAGACCCGGCTTGATATTGATATTGACAGCAATGTCTTTCCCGGACATCCGCCAAACATTATTTACTAAAGGGTACAACAAGCATCGGGCAGGGAACATAATCTGAAACACGCTCGTCTGTCGAGTCCACAATGGCAGCAAGAAAACGGCTCTTTGGATGATGGCCGATAACCAGCAGGTCTGCGTCCTCTGCTGCTTTTGCAATCTCCTGGGCATAATCTTCACTTTCAACAATAGTCACCTTAATTTCTTTGGCCTCTTTTTCAAAGCCCAGCTTGCTGAACTGCTCCCTTATATCATCTTCAGTACTTAACGGCAAAGAATCCATCATCATGTGCGCTTTTCCGGCAGCCGGATCATTTACGTGCACAGCGGAAATTTCTGCTTTAAAAGCAGCAGCCAGACTAATGGCCTCCTTTATAACAGTATTTTCTTCTTCTGTACGATCAAGCGCGATTAAAATTTTCTTATAAGGCATTTTGCCCTCCTTAATTCATAGCTAAAATAGTTTTAATATATTCCTTTCAATGCCCAAAACTCGGTACATACGGACAATAAACAAGGTAATGATACAAATTTTGTCAACCCCGTGCAAGGAATTTTTAAATCATTCAATTTTTTTCCTGCAGCAAATGCGCTGATAAAGGTTAAGGATTGATAGATTTTGCTGTGGTGAATGTCTGAGTAAAGCCCTCTGTCCTGATTACCCTTCGACTACGCTCAGGGTGACACAGTTCAGAATTTCCTTCCCGTCATCCCGAGCGGAGTCGAGGGATGTTCAGAAACCTGTCTCCCCATAATCCCGAGTGAAAACGAGGGATGTTCAGAGACCTGTCTCCCCATAATCCCGAGTGAAAACGAGGGATGTTCAGAGACCTGTCTCCCCATAATCCCGAGTGAAAACGAGGGATTCTCAGAGACCGTTTATGGTCCGGCCTTGAGCGGAGTCGAAAGGCCCGTGAAAAACCTGCCCCTCTCGCAGGGATTCCGACCCCTGGGTCGGATTAACAAAAGGGCTTTACCCTTTTATATCAAACATTCCTTATGTAAGGCTATAATTTGCAAACGCCGGGCCTTTACTCCCAACGCCCGGATGTAGGAACCTCCAGGCGATCACACAAAAATATCCATTTCATTATAACACAGCACGTCTGTCATTCCTGCGAAAGCAGGAATCCAGACAGGCTTTTAAATATACCCTCCCGCTCGTAGAGGATTTGCAATCCCCTGCGGAACCAATGAAACAGGAATTTTATCCCCAAGGAAAACAAATTCCATATTCGACTCCGTCAAAACAAACCTGTACTCACCAAACACCTCTCTTCAAATCATCCCGGGTAAAAACAAGGTATGGTCCCATAAAACCAAATTTCAGTAAAAATAATATTACCTGAAAAAAATTAAAAAATCCCTTTGACATTGCAAATTTATTTCATAAAATATCAAGAATGTTCGAAAAATTATGACGACATTCTCTTACCATTTTTTTCAAAATTCACATTCCTAAATTAAAATTTTTTCAACATCTGTTTTTTCTGAATTAAAACACGGAGATTAAAAGAATGAAAACACACAAAAGAATTGCTATGCTTTTTGCTTTACTATTCTGCTTGTCAAACTTTACTCTTTACAGTCAGGATTTAACGTTGTTTGAACTCGTGAACAACTCAAGTGTTGGATTAACAGCAGCTCCGTTTGAAAAATGGGGAATGGCAATATCGGATATTGACCGCAACGGATATCCGGATATTTTATGTACCCGCTGGGCTGCTCCGGGCTACAGCCGAATATACATAAATTCCAACGGTGTCTTTCAGGATATTACAGCTCAATCGCCGCTTGAAGCGGTGGAAAGTGTGGAAGAAAAAACAACGGGTGTTATTTGGGTCGATTATGACAATGATGGAGATCGTGACCTGTCGATGACAACGAATCTGGCGATCCATCTTTTCAGGAATGATAATAATGTTTTTACTGAAGTTTCAGAAGAAACAGGATTTGTAGGGTACAAACCGCCCGGTTTTATTACCGAATGGACATATAATATGGGTGGATGGGCAGATTTTGATCTGGATGGCGATCTCGATTGCGCCATTACGCAGACCAACAACCCCAAAATGTATCTGTTCCGAAATGATGGCGGTCATTTTACCAATGTTTCTGAACAAGCCGGACTCGATAACACTGAAATGGCCCAAGATTACAGACTAAGCTGGTTCGACTTTGATCTGGATGGTGACCCTGACCTGCATTCACGGGCAAATATGTACCGAAACGATGGCGGCGTTTTTACAAATGTTTCAGCCGAAATGGGATTCGACCAGGTTACCGGCGTAACTTATCGGGAATTCTTTGATTACGACAATGACGGCGACTTTGACTTTTTTAAAGTAAATGGATACCCCACCAGCGGCGACGTAACTGAAGTATGGAAAAATGATAACGGCGTATTTGTTAATGCCATCGTGGACTTGAATTTCTACATTCCACTGGATAATTATAGAGGCCTGTCAATCGGCGACTTTGATAACGACGGCGATGTGGATGTTTTTGTTCAAAATGGCAACTATAATACATCCGATATTTTGTTGGCGAATACGGACATGGGTGATGGTACTCAAACATTAGCCGACGTTGCCGAATTTTTAGGCATTACAGTACAAGGAAATAGAAAAGGCGGTACCTTTTTGGATTATGACCGGGACGGGTTCCTTGATATTTATATTTCATCAGCAGAACATAACCATCTGCTTTATCATAATCAGGGGGGCAATGATGCAAACTGGATAGCATTCACCCTGGAAGGGACCATATCAAATCGTGATGCGGTCGGAACGTTGGTAACACTCTATACCGGAGATAAAAAGCAAGTTCGATACACAACATGCGGCAATGGTTTTACACGCCAGGATTACCTTTGGGCCCATTTTGGAATTGGGTTCAAAACAGCCATTGATTCAGTTGTTATCAAATGGCCGCTCGGCGATAAACAAGTACTAACCGGTTTGGAGATAAATCAATATCATAATATAAAAGAACCCGGCGATAATTTTGTAGATTCTAAAGATGTAACAAACATAAAACCGGATGATTTTAGTTTATCTCAAAACTATCCAAATCCGTTTAATCCGGTCACCAACTTTACCTATAAACTTCCGGCCAGCCAGGTTGTTAATATTACCGTTTATGACATTTCAGGACGTAAAATTTGTACTTTGGTTAATGATACCGTATCACAGGGTGATCATTCCGTTTCATGGACCGGTGTTGACGACCACGGCCATAACGTCGCCAGCGGCGTATATGTATACCGAATGACAGCAGGTGATTTTGTAAAAACACGTAAAATGACTTTATTAAAATAAAAAAACCATTTCAAGGGTCCAAAGATTGATCTAAATCTTTGGACCCTTTTTAGTACAGGTATTAACAAAACTTTTCTTCCAATGCTTCTACCCTGTTTATCCTTGACCTGCACTCAGAAAAAATTTCCAAGGTTAACAAATTGTGTTGTTTAACACCCATTCTTCGACGCCGCTCAACGTCCGCTTATGGTCCGGGCCTTGAGCGGAGCCGAAAGGCGCATAAAAAACCTGCTCTCCCAGGGGTTCCAGCCCCCGGGAGTCAAATAAATCAGGGCTTCTGCCCTGTTCAGATCTCAAATAACGGACCCATATTAATCATTAAACCCTCTGGTTTACCGGGATAAATACCCCGCCTGATTCGCGCCTTGAGAAATTTCCAGAGTCAGCAAAATCTCCGGGCGATCAATAGATATGTGTAGGGATTAAAAATTTTTAACCCCTGTATGGTTTGATCGTTTTCAAAGTTTCACTTTGATCGTCCAAGGATTCATACCCCGCTCACAGGGGATTTGCAATCCCCTGCGGAACCAATGAAACAGGAATTTTACCCCCAATGTAAAAAAACTCGATCGTCCAGGGATTCCGACCCCTTGGACGGAATAACAAAAGGGCTTTGACCTTTTATATCAAACATTCCTTATGTAAGGCTATAATTTGCAAACGCCGGGCCTTTACTCCCAACGCCCGGATGTAGGAACCTCCGGCCGATGAAACAGTAACTCGCTTTGTAAACAACCCAATAGTCTAATCCTTCAAACAGCGCACCGAAAATCCCGGAGTTTTATTGCTGAAGCCAGGGGTTACATATGAATAATAAACTCCGATGTGCCGGTTCCAAACGTAACTATTAAGGTACTCCGTAGAAGACCAAAACTCGGCAAAGTTACCCATACCGCGAAAATCACCATCGTCATAGCTCCGATTACCGCCAGGCAACGCGAAAAAACCGCTTTCATTGGTCGCCCCGGTATTCGGACTGTTCCAATGTTCAGTACCTGCTTCTTTTAATTTGCCGCCGGCAACTGAATAACCACCTAAATAATCGACTAAGGTTTGCCACTCTTCATCCGTTGGTACATGCCAGCCATTAGGCGCAATATTCCGGTTGTCACCAACAGCATACCAATTATATAAATAACCATAGGTGTCTACATTGCTTTCATTATTATCATATGCACAATAAGCGCCGGTTGTTAATCCGGCCCACTCATTATTGTCGGTAACATGAGGGATGGATGTTCCGTCACGGTAATGGGTTACTTTTAAATTCTCCGCCATCCACCATTGATCACCTATTTTAATGGTTTTGTATACGTTGCCGTCAATGTCGGTTACCGTGCCGGTTTTTTCTGGGTCACCACCAGGTATTGTCACGCTTGTCTGATCACTTTTCCCGCCATAGGAAGCTGTAATAATGCCGGTTCCGTCTACATAGTTTGGATAAAACATACCATTGAATGAGAACCTGCCATAATTATCAGGTTCAATTGACCAATCCGTATAAATTGTTACATCCTGCTTTGAACCATCTGAATAAAATGCCCTACAGGAATATTGAATCATTTCGTTACTGTAAACAGTTTCGTTTTTGGGTTCAATTGTAATGTGGTCTAATGATATAATAGGTTCCAAATCCATAATACAGCGTACAGATAAACCAGCGAACATTGTGTAGTTGTCACGATAGATGCTTGATAAGTCACAAGTAATTATCCGGCGCCATACTTCGGTATTTGCGATTTCCATAACCCTGGAAGAAGTCCAAAAGTTAGCGCTACCACCAATAAGGCCAAAGATACCACCGTGGTCGCGGCGATAACCACCCGGTAGCGCGAAAAAGCCACTTTCTCCAAACGCAGGATTTTTTTTAAGGTCGCCATAAGACCATAATTCAGCATTACCCGCCAGTTTACTGCCTTCATTCGTGCCACGATAAGTACTGATATTATTTGTTTCAGATTCGTCCATACCAAGAAACATCTCCAACTTTTTCCACTCTTCATCCGTGGGTACATGCCAGCCTTCAGGGGCAATATTACAGGCATCATTTACAGCATACCAGTTATATAACAGTCCATACGTCTCCATATTGTTTTCATCATTGTTATAAGCACAATAAGCACCGTTCGTTATTCCTGCCCAGTCACCATTATCGGTAACTTGAGGGATGGGCGTCCCGTCACGGTAATGGGTGACCATTAAATTCTCCGCCATCCACCATTGATCGCCGATTTTTACTGTTCGATAAACATTGCCGTCATAGTCCGTAACCGTTCTGTTAACAGATACACTAATACAACTGTCCCCACCTATACTGATATTTTCTAATTGATATGTCTCAATATTTTCGCCGGTAATGTCAAGTATGAACTTGTTAGACATTTGTTTCTTTAAAAAACTTGGATCGCTCATTACAGGCGCTGAATGATTTGCCGCCGTAGCTGCACTGCCTGTCTGACCATCGATCAGCAGCATCTTTTTGTTGATCCTGACATCTCCTGCTCTCATGCTGTAAATATACAATCCGGCAGCCACGCCCCGGTTATGGTCATCTGTCCCGTTCCAAACCACACGGCCCGAACCATATTCAAAAGCATCAACAAGGGTTTTTACATGCTGGCCCAAAACGTTAAAAATTTCTATTTTAACATGAGAGGGATGGGCCAGTTCATAGCTTATAACGGTAGACGGATTAAAGGGATTGGGATAATTCTGCAGCAACCGGTAAGCATCAGGACTTTGCAGAGAATTATTTTCAACGCCTGCTGCACTTATTTGGATAGAATATTGACCCAGTTCATCTGTATAAGCGCTAAAGAAAACGATGGGATTAGGCTGATATATCAATCTGACAAACGCGTTCGCTACCGGTTCGGCTCCGTTACCCAAATATTTTGCGCCGTTATCTGTCACGGTCCCATGTATTACGATTTGGGCAAAAACAGCTTGAACAAATACCAGACACAAGCTGAAAAACGTGAGAAAATTTCGTTTAAACATGTTTTCTCTCCTCATAAAAACCGGTGTTTGATCGTCCAGGGGTTCTCTGCCCTTTAACGGAATAACAAAAGGGCTTTACCCTTTTATATCAAACATTCCTTATGTAAGGCTATAATTTGCAAACGCCGGGCCTTTACTCCCTACGCCCGGATGCCGGAACCTCCGGCCGATGAAACAGTAACTCGCTTTATAAACAATCCAATAGTCTAATCCTTCAAACAGCGCACCGAAAACCCGAGTTTCTTATTGGAGAGGTTAGTACGGAAGACATTTGAATGATTATGGACGAGAGCCCGGTCCCAAGCGGAGTTATCATTGATCTCCGTAGAAGACCAAAAGTAGGCGCGGTAATCCATATAGCTAAAGGAACCAGAGTCGTAGCAGCTATAACCGCCAGGCAACGCGGAAAAACCACTCTCGCCAAATGCGGCATTATTTTCAAGATTTCCACCAGGCCACAACTCAGCGTTTCCCGCGAGTTTACTGCCTTCATTTGTACCACGCCAACCGTAATTATTTGTTTCAGATTCACTCATACCTAGATACATCTCTAACTGTTTCCACTCTTCATCCGTGGGCACATGCCAGCCATTAGGCGCAATATTCCGGCTGTCATTCACAGCATACCAATTGTATAGATAACCATAAGTCGTAACATTGCTTTCATTATTATCATATGCACAATAAGCACCTGTTGATAATCCGGGCCCTTCACTATTGTCGGTAACATGAGGGATGGATGTTCCGTCACGGTAATGGGTTACCTTTAAATTCTCCGCCATCTACCATTGGTCGCTTTTTTTAATGGTTTTGTATACGTTGCCGTCAATGTCGGTTACCATGCCGGTTTCAAACAGCTCGCCTGAATGTAATGTCAAATTTGTCTTATCACTTATTCCCTTGTAGGATGCTGTAATTGTGCAGATTCCGTTTACATCGCTTGGGAAAAACTCGCCGCCGGGTGAAAAATTGCCATAATTATCAGGATTAATTACCCAGTCCGCATCATTTGTTACATCATGCATAGAACCATCAAAATAAAATGCTTTACAGGAATATTGAATGGTTTCATTACCATAAACAGTTGCGTTTTTTGGTTCAATAGTAATGTAGTATAATGTAAGGGAAGGATCATAATCCATGATACAGCGAACAGAAAACCCTAGCCTCTTTGGGCTGCACATGTGTTTCAAAAGTGAAGAATAACAGTCGATGCTCCGGTACCACGCTTGTTGATCAGTATCCCACTTTTTAGGAGCCCAATAAAGGCCCCGGCGACCCATTCTGGTGAATGTGCCATCTTTATACTCGCGATAACCGCCCGGAAACGCGGAAAAACCGCTTTCGCCAAATGCATCATCTTATTTACAAGTTCTCCATCATTCCATAAAGCAGCATTGCCCGCCAGTTTACTGCCCTCATTCGTGCCGTGTAAATTGTCACTATTTACTTCAGCTTGGCTTATACCAAGAATCATCTCCAACTTTTTCCAATCTGCATCCGTGGGCACATGCCAGCCTTCGGGGGCGATATTACAGGCATCATTTACAGCATACCAGTTATAGAGTCTGCCATAGGTGATAGCATAGTTTTCATTATTATTATAAGTGCAATAAGCGCCGGTTGTTAATCTTCTCCATTCATCATTATCGGTAACATGAGGGATGGGTGTTCCATCATTATAATGTGTTACTTTTAAATTTTGCGCCATCCACCATTGATCGCCGATTTTTACCATACGATAGACATTGCCGTCAATGTCTGTAACCGTACGGGTAACAGAAACATCAATACAACTGTCCCCACCTATACTGATATTATCTATTTGATACGTCTCAATATTATCGCCGGTAATAGTAAGTGTGAATTTATTAGACATTTGTTTCTTTAAAAAACTTGGATCGCACATTACAGGCGCTGAATGATTTATTGCTTTCGCCACACTGCCTGTCTGACCATCGATCAGCAGCATCTTTTTATTGATCCTGACATCTCCCGCTTTCATGCTGTAATATACAATCCGGCAGCCACGCCCCGGTTATGGTCATCTGTCCCGTTCCAAACCACACGGCCCGAACCATATTCAAAAGCATCAACAAGGGTTTTTACATGCTGGCCAAAACATTAAAAACCTCAATGTTAACATGAGAGGGATGGGCCAGTTCATAGCTTATAACGGTAGACGGATTAAAGGGATTGGGATAATTCTGCAGCAACCGGAAACCATTGGGTTTTTGCAGAGAATTATTTTCAACGCCTGCTGCACTTATTTGGATAGAATATTGGCCCAGTTCATCTGT
>CAXXFV010000025.1:0-89158 GCA_963674595.2 bacterium | reverse complement strand
AAAACGCTGTTGAAAAAATTGTTTTCCGTTTGTCGTTGTCTTTTTCAAGGATATAATAACGGAAAAAAGCAGCATCCAGACCGTATGTATAAAAAATCAACATAATCGCCAAATACGTAAACATCAGTCCGGCAACACCATATTCGTCACGCGGAAAAACATTGGTATACAAAGGCAGCAGCAAAAATCCGATAGAGCGGGTGATGATGTGTCCGATACCATAAACAGCAGAGTGTTTAAAAAGTCTTTTTATACTAACAAAAATTGACATAAATTTTCTTTATAAATATTGGTTATTAAAGTTCAGGCATACATGTCTGGCCGACGGTCTGTAAATAAATCATTGAATGGGGTAATATTTTTGTCCCGTGAAAGTGTCGGATCAATTTCAACGACATGCACCTGCTCAACATCAGCCGGTGCACGATGAATAATCTCACCATTCGGACCGGTTATCTGACTCATACCGGTATAGGTGAATGACTTGTTCCCCCTTTGCTCAAATCCGATTCGGTTGGCGGTCACAGCAAATACCCGGTTTTCCAAACAGCGGGTAACCATTGCATTCTGGCAATAGGGCAAAACAAGATTCGTACAATGACAAATAATGTCCGCACCTTTTAACGCCAACGTGCGCACGGATTCAGGAAAAATCCAGTCAAAACAGATCATCATACCAATTTTTCCCGACCCGATATCATATACAGGAAAGGGCAAGTCGCCGGGCTTGAACCATTTTTTTTCTTCATTAAACAAATGAATTTTCCGGTATTTGCCTATATAACCCTCAGGTCCTGTTAAAAAGCTGGAGTTATAAATTGCACCGGCGTCATCCTCCGCACATCCGGCAACAATATAACACTTTTTCTCAATGGCTAAACTGGTAAGCGTCTGTTCCGTGTTACCGCCTGGTAATTGTTCAGCAACGGCCTCCACTTCCTGGCTTGATATAAACAAATAGCCGCTGTTAAATAATTCAGGTAAAACAAACAAATCTGCATCGACAGAACGGATCAGTTCAACAGCTCTATTACAATTGTCGATGACATCACCAAACCTGCAGTCCATTTGAACATAGGCGATTTTCATATTAAAATTCTTGAACCGTATTTCTTAAAACACCAAAACCATCGATCTTTGCTTCAACAACATCACCATTCACAATAGGCAGGGTTCCTTCCGGTGTTCCGGTGCAGATAATATCGCCGGGTTGAAAGGTGATAAACTGAGAGATATAGGCGATTACCTGCGGTATTTTGAAAACAAGTTGTTTTGTGTTGGCTTTTTGTTTTACAACATCGTTTACCGTCAATTCCATATTCAAATTATGAGGGTCTTTAACAGCATCAGCCGGAATTAAAAACGGACCAATGGGACAAAAAGTATCAAAACCTTTGCTCAAAGTCCAGGGTTTTCCGTTTTTTATGTCTTCAAGCTGCATACCACGGGCCGTAACATCATTAACAATAGTATAACCGGCTACATGATCCATAGCATCTTCTTCCGATACATTTTTTGCTGTTTTGCCGATAACAACAGCCAATTCAAGTTCGTGGTCAACTCGTCCTATTCCTTTTGAAAAGCGGATGATACCATTATTTGGCAAAAGTGAAGAAGGGAGTTTACCGAAAAACAAAGGTTTTGTTGGAACATCGGAATTCCACTCTTCGGCATGTGCCACATAATTCCGACCTAAACAAATAATTTTTTCCGGTCTGGGAATCGGGACCTGATATTCAATGGGTGTTTTAATAACAAGGTCCTGAACACCACGCATCTCTTGTACAGTATTAAACACTTCCATAAAAGCGGTTTTGGAAAAATTTTCCATTTCAATAATTATCTGCAAAAAATATATATCCGGACTGGAAGGAGAATTTTTCAATTCTTTAAAAATTTGCCACATATAGGTAAAATTGTAATTTTTTCCATCAATTTGGATGCCGACACGCGGTTCACCTTTTGGTGTTTGATATGCAAAAGCTCGCATGATTTCTCCTTTATTTCTAAACTAAAATTTATCAAGTATATTAATCCTGAGTATAAGAATCAAGAGAAATGTCATGGGGCTATTTATAAAAAAAGCCTGACAATGTCAGGCTTTTAAAACCAGGTAAATGTAATAAAATTTTATTTTGACGATTTGATAATTTCCAGCAAAGCGTTTTCTGCTTTTTCATTACCGGAATCCCCAAGCCAGAAAATGGCTTTTTTTCGCAGATTATAGTCCGGGTGTTTTTTAGCGATATTTATCAAGGCATCAATGCCGATATCATCATCTGCATCTGCAATAGCAAAAAGGGCTTTTTCTCTAATACGAGTATCAGGGTCGGTATTTACAATCTTGTAAAGAAAATCAATATCTTCTTTTGTTTCAGCCTTATCGCCGAGCCAGAATACAGCTTTTTCACGTATTTTCGCATCCTTGTGCGTAAGAACAATCTTTTGTAAATAAGGTTTTCCCTGATCATTATCAGCATCGGCTAGTGCAAAAACAGCTTGTTCACGGATTTTGTAATCCGGATCGTTGAGCGCAATGTGCATTAAAAATCTAATGTCCTGGTTATTTTGAGATCTGTCACCAATCCAAAAGACAGCTTTTTCACGAATTTTTGCATCTTTATGGTTTTTAGCAAGCTCTTTTAAAAAAGGCATTCCAACAGCATAGTCTATATCAGCCAGTCCCATTAAAGCTCTTTCACACACATTAAGATCACTATCACTTAAAGCAATGTTATATATGAATTGAGCCGTCTCTTTATTATCCGATCTTTCAGATAACCAAAAAACAGCTTTTTCTCGAAAACGCGGATTGGGGTCTTGAGTTGCGATCAAATTTAATCTATCAGTTGCCTTTGGATTGTCAAATTCGCTCAAACTAAAAATTAATTTTTCAACAATAACCGGTTCTTTGGTGTTCTCATAAAGCTCCAGTATGGCATCCAGTGCTTTTTCATTGCCCATATTCATTAAGGCATGTAAAGCGGAAATTTTTAAATCAATATCCGAATCTTTTTGATACGATTTTACAAAGGCCTTATATTCCGGTTTGCCGGTTTTCGCCAGGTTGTTTGCAATTTGCAGCATATACATTTCCGCATCATTACACCATTTACTATCAGGATAGGTTTTTAAAAAGAGTTTAAAACACGCGAAAGATTGTTCCTGCGAATCGGTAATTTTTGACTGGGCATAACATTTCCAAAAGAACGCATCATCACCCCACTCACTTTTTGCATTATTTTTAACGATATCCTGCATTTCAGCCAGGGCCTCTTCCCACTTTCCTTCCAGTATTTTATTATATGCCTGTTCATATTTTTGTTGTACTGATGTGGATGGTTGGGAATATAACAAATTTGTCGAAATCATCATCATAACGATGGCTGAAATGGATAGCTTTTGTTTCATAATATAACTCCTAAATCGCAACTAGATTTTTTTATCAAAAATAGCTGATTCTTTTAATGTAATTTTGAACAACAACGACCGTTTTTGCATACTGTTTTGAATCAGTTCAATGCTGCCGACATCACAGGTACTGTCCAAATTGGCTATTTGCAGCAGCACCACTTCAAGGTCACTCATTAAATCTTGCATTTGTTGGTATTCAGCGGAACTCAAATCCTCTTTAAATTGAACGGATTGTTCAAGTAATGCCTGTGAAAGTTCCTTTTGACGCTTTAAGGTATTTGTTGATGTTGACGGCATTTTTTCCATGTTGGCAAAACTTAATAACAATATTTTACTTTTTTCTAAAAAGGTCTGTGCTGTTTGATGAATTTGTTTTATCTGCCGGGCAGGCGGTTGTGTTACCTGTGATAACTGGAAACGAGGGCCGCCAACAAATAAACACAAAATAACAATAAGAGCACCGGCTGTTACAAGCCCGGCCCTTAGATATTGTTCAATAGAAAATTGGGAAAATAAATTTTTAATACCTGAAAACCTGCCATGCGAAGTTAATTTTGGTTGCAGGTTAAGCCAATAATTGTCCCAAAACATCTCTCCGGGCTCCGGCCTTTTTAGATTTTTTGTAGAATGGAATGTCCGGCTTAACGCTTCAAACTCTTGAAAACATTTTTGGCATTCGTCAAGATGGTTCTGAACGTTTTGTTTTTGTTCATTATCAAGTTGATTTTCCAAAACATCTAAAAAGAGAGATTGTATTTTCTGACAAATATTCATAAATGTCCTTTTTAACAATTATAAAAATACAGCTCTTTTTGTAATTTTTTTAACGCACGAAAAAGAAGACTCTTAACTGTGCCGGGTTTTATATTAATGGTTTCGGCTATTTCATTTATTTTTAAATCATGCATTTGCCTGAGAACAAACACGGTGCGTTCTTTATGAGATAATTTGGTCATAGCTTTTTGTACATGTTCATATAAAATTGAATGTTCGGTTGTTTTTTCAGGAGAATTGTTTTCATCATATAGTTTGGTGCTGTTTTTCAAGTCATGTATGGAATCCAAAGCAGATAAAAGTTTCCTGTTTCGCTTTCGATTTATATTAAACCAGGTATTTACCGTAATCCGATAAATCCAGGTGCTGAATTTTGCTTCATGGCGAAAAGAGTCCAGTGACTGATAAATAACAGTAAAAACCTCCTGAGACAAATCCTGGGCCTCATGGTGATTTCCACATAAATCATAAGCAAGTCCGTACACCAACTTTTGATATTTTAAAACCAAATCCCGAAATGCGGTTTTACTCCCCTCTCTGACTTTTTCCATTAAAACAGCATCACTCGACATCCATATCTCCTTTTCTGATATATAAGTCGTAATTCGAATGGAAAAGGTTTACAAAATATATCGATTTTTTTCAAAAAAATAGCCGGATACTTTATATATACCCGGCTTTTAACTAAAAGACAAATTAAAATTTATTGGTATTTGATCCACTTTAAAACCTGGGGCAGGTCCGGTTTTTTACCATACATCAAAATCCCGATTCTAAAAATACGCCCGCAAATCCACAGCATTCCCCATACTGATAAAATCAGTATCAACATGCTCAAGCCGATCTGCCATAATGGAACCGCCTCATTTAAAATCCTGGCAAACATCAGCAGCGGCGTAAAGAATGGAATAAAAGACAACACCACAGAGACAAAACTGTCCGGCTGATTGTTGATATAAAACATTAAAAAGAAGGAAATAATGATCGGGAACATCATAATCCATTGATAGCTTTGTGCCTCGCTGTCGGTATTAACCATACTGCCAATGGCCGCGCCTATTGTTGCATATAAAAAGTAACCGAGAATAAAAAAGATACAAAAACATGTTAAAACAAATGCAGAAACATTGGGTAAATGCAGTTGTGTTATCTCAGGAACAAAAACCTGGGCCATGACTAGTCCATAGGTTGATATAAGAAGAAAACTAACGGCCCATATTAAAAATTGAGTGAGTCCGGTGGCGCCGATTCCAATCACTTTGCCGGCCATAAATTGCCAGGGTCTGACCGATGAAATTAAAACTTCAATAACTCTGGAATTTTTGTCCTCAATAATAGAACGAACAACAAACTGACCATATAAAAGCAGCATCATATATAAAATGAGCCCCATAAATATAGTAAGAATATAGGTAAACTCGGCCCTTTGTTCCTTGCTGCCTTCTGTTTCAATTTTAAAGGTGGTAACATTGACCCTTTTGCCAAGTTTGTTGATTAAATCAGGGTCCAGCCCGGATTCTGTCAAACGTATATTTCGAATGATGCCGCTGATATTCCGCTCCATGCGACTTATCATTTCAATGTTAGCGACATTTTTTAAATACATTTCAAACTTGTTGTTCGTAAAAACATCTGAGGGAATTAAAAGATAAGCATCTAATGCACCTTTATTCACCTTGTTGTTTAGTTCAGTTTTAATAACGTCAATGTCACCTTGCGGATTTAGCATTTCAATGTCATACTTTTGTTTTCCATCATCAAAAGTAATATCCTGAAAAAACGATTCAACGGGCTCTTTTAAACGATTCGTTTGATCAATGATGGTAATCTTTTTAATATCATCATTGCTTTTTGACATAAAAAATCCGGGCATTAACAAAAAAGCAATCATCATAACCGGTAATAAAAGAGTTCCCACAAGAAAACCCTTTGTTTTTACTCTGGCGATATATTCTCTTTTTACAATTGAAATAACTTTCATGCCTCACCTCCCTTGCCGACGATATTGATAAATATTTCATTTAATGAAGGTTCTGCAATTTCAAAATGTTCAACCGTTACTTCATGAATTGCTTTTTCAAGAATTTGTTGAGGTTTAATATTTTCAGCAAGGCTCATTTCCACATATTGACCATAATCGTCAAAAGAAGAAACCAGGGAACTGTTGTTAATAAAATCGGCGCTTCCGTTATACCGCATTCGAATACGATTTTTACCGAATTTATATTTAATCTGCCCCAGTTCACCCTTAAGAACAGTTTTCCCTTTATTGATCAAACAAATCGACTCACACAACTTTTCAACCTGTTCCATTAAATGTGTGGAAAAAATGATGGTTGTGCCTTTGTTTTTTAATTCGAGAATTATGTTTTTCAGCAGGTTTGTATTAACAGGGTCCAAACCCGTAAAAGGTTCATCCAGAATAATTAATTTGGGATCATGTAAAATGGTGCAGATAAATTGTAATTTTTGCTGCATGCCGCGTGAAAGTTCTTCAACTTTTTTATCCTTCCACTCCGACAATTCAAAACGATTCAGCCAAAGATCGCTCTTTTCAACAGCTATCCGGTTTGAAATGCCTTTAATTTCAGCAAAAAAGAGAATAACATCCCTAACCAGCATTTTTTTATACAATCCCCGTTCTTCGGGCAGGTATCCCACCTGGTCCCGGATTGTTGTTGTGTTTTGCTGTCCAAGGATACTGATGGACCCGGAATCCGGTTTGATAATGTCCATCAACATACGGATGGTGCTTGTCTTGCCGGCGCCATTTGGTCCGAGCAAACCAAATACCTGTCCTTCATTGATCTCCATGCTTAAATCGCTTACAGCATGCACATTTCCATAGGATTTGCTTACATGCTCAAGTTTTACAGCCGTCATTCATTCCTCCTGTTAACCGGGTGAAGAATTCTATTTATAATTCTCATTACGTAAATAAAACACAATTGTTTTAATATTTTTTAAACAGGTAGTTATTTATATTTTAACTTTAAAATTAAAATAGTAATGACAAGAACAGAGGTAATACTGTCGGCAAAAATTATCGGAATATTGTTTGTCAACAGTCCAAAAACAAGCCAGGACACATTGCCGATAGCCTGCAGAATATACATTCTTAAAGAAAGGTCCCGCGTCTTTTTGGTTCGAATTGTTTTTAAAGCCTGGGGTAAAAAAGCAGCCGTTGTACAAACAGCCGCAAACAAACCGATAAAAGTAACAATTTCAACATCTAATTTCATATATACCACAATTTATATTGATCCAATTCTACTAATATACACTTGCATTAATAAAGATGAAATAAGTTTTTAATTTTTTTTGAAAAATTAGACATTTCTTTATATTTAGATAGGTCTTAAAAAATTTTGAATATTTTTATCGGATATCTAAAAAAATTGTCTCAGGACAGTTGAAATATCAAATTATTAAAAGGAAGAGATGGACGGCCAAGTGATAACCACAAGTAGGTGTCGGCAGGGGAAAAAATTAAGTGCGATATTATTAAACAGAAAGAAAGAAAGTTTTAATAATGAATTATTCGGACGATGATCCTAACAGAAAAAGGATCACCGTCCGATCAAACTAGTATAATTAAATGATCATGTGCTGTTATTAAGATGAGGTTTATTTTACCAGCATCATTTTCCGTGTAATTAGCTGGTTACCGGATTTTAATCGATAAAAGTAAACACCGCTTGCCAATTGTGTCGCGTCAAAATTAACACGATGGTTTCCGGCATCTACAGTTTTGCTTACAAGTGTAGCTACTTCTGCACCTAATGTGTTGAACACTTTTAATTCCACGTGGCTTTTAGAAGTAAGTGAATAGCTGATAGATGTTGTCGGATTGAATGGATTTGGATAATTTTGTTCCAAACTGAAAGATACTGGAGCCGATATATTTGACTTTTCGACACCTGTTACGTATGTTTCCCATTCGGCTTTTTTGTCAGGAAACCAGTTTAAATCACCCAGCGGAAAACCTCCCTCGGCTGCCGTATATGAGGCTGCGTCTGTCGGATATGAAAATACATAAGGTGGATTTGAAAAATCAAATCCCGGATTAACAATAATATTTTCCAGGTCCTCCAGAGTAGTCATTGCCATCTCAATTCCACGTACTTGCGGAGCTTTTGTAAAATTGGGGTTTTCAGAAATCCAGGTTAATGTATCAGCCCCTACCATTGCTTTGGCAAAATCAAAATCTAAAGTATAGTATGGGAATACCGTATCAGGCAATGCTTCATCAATCGCTATGTCATGCCAAAAGTTATTATTTTTAAAATTAATCTGCTGTGTATACCCCATATCGACAACCAGTGTATCTTCAGCTAAAGGCAGCAATTCAATCCGGGTCCAATGGTCCCGATCCGTATAATTATAATCCGGATTATTATAAAAATCTACCCAAAAATTTTCACAACCCACAAAGCCGGTTTGAATAAACAAATTGTTTGTTATATTGATATTAGGACATTGATAAACCTTAAGCGGGGTTCGTGCTAAATTATAGACGGTATTATGATCAAACAGATAGTATTTTTCCCAGCCTCCAAATTTATTAACGACAGTGTGAACAATATTGAAAAAAGTACAATTTTGGATGACAACTGAATCCATAAAGGTTGAACGTCCATCTAAAAACCGGCCGGTAAACTCGGATTTACCACCATTGCGATAAAGACAGTCATAAGCAAAGAAACTGCTTCCATTGTTATCAATTCGTGCCGGTGAAGTCAAAATACTGTCAAACACACAATCTTTAAGAACAATTCTCAAATTTTCAGCCCTGGTCCTAAACACCTCACTGATGGCGCCTCCTGCCACGTCTCTTCCGTGCCAATATAAACCTTCCATGGTTAAATCATCGTAGAGTCGGAACGGATATTTGTTAGCTCCACTTTCATTAACTAATATTTTCATTTCAGGACGGGGTAATGATTCATCCCCGATTGCTTTAAGGGTGAGAGGAAAATCGTTTTCAAATCGACCCAGGAAAAAATAAACACCACCACGCTGCAATCCATAAACATGATGAGCAGGTTCACCTGTTGCAGTGGTATCTGCATTTAAATACGCTACCATTTCAGTCAAATTGGGAACTTCATGAACTTGTGCATAAATCGATGAACTGAATAACAAAATCATTGATAAAACCGATAACCAAACCAAATAATTTTTAATCTTCATGGTCTTCTCCTTTTGTTGAAAATTTTGACGTCATTTAATTTTGACTCAATATTTGGTAAAAAAATAATTACAAAATTGGGTGTATCACCTCCTTTTTTAAATAAAATACCCGCATTTATTCTCGTGGTTTTACATTCCATGCAAAACATGCCAGCAGTAATGACAATATTGATGCACTAATCCAAAATATGAACACCAAATCAAAGTTGTAGCTGGTTTTGCCGTTACTTACCGTTTTCCCGGCATCAATCATATAGCCACTAATCCAATCTTGTGTTGCTGCCCCGATATAGCTAAACAAGCCAATGACTCCTTTTACAGCGCCGACTGCTTTTTTAGGCATAACATCAACAGCAATGAGCCCTGCTAAAAACACGATCAATCCACCAATGGAAAATTCAAAACAACCTATGGCAATCGTATCAAGTATTCGATGCCCCGGTGGAATGAGATACAACATAATGAGTGAACCGGATAGTAAAAGGCCATATAACAAAGTCGGCACATTTCTTCTTGAATGAAACAACCGATCTGAAATAAACCCGGAGAAAACAGCGCCGACTAATCCCACCATTGTGTTCGCACCTATTATCACACCCGATTCGACTATCGTATAATTTTTTGCTTCTTGAAGGTAAAATGGTCCCCAACTGTGAATGGCATAACGGCACATATACATTAATGCACTACTCATACCAAGTATCCAAACTATCGGGCTTTTTAGTACCAGCATTTGTAATTTTCCAACAGATTCCCGGGAAGGTTTACCGGCAGAATAATCTTGTTTGTAATCGGCGATATTGGGCAGCCCATAAGTTTCAGGACGATCAGCAAGTAAAAAAAACATAACGATGGCAATAAAAATACAAGCAATTCCTGGTCCCCAGAACCCCCACCTCCAACCAAGTGTACTTATAAGAAAGGATGTGCCTATGAATGTTAAACCTTCTCCGATATTATGTGCGCCCGCCCAAATACCATATCGGGTCCCCCGTTCTTTATTACTAAACCATTGACAAATCGAAACAACACTGGGTGCCGAGCCAATAGATTGAAACCATCCATTTATACCCCATAAAATCATGAATAGTACAAAATATGTTGTCATCCCGAATAAAAGATTTATAATTGCAGAACAAAACAAGGCAATCGACATGAATTTTCGAATGTTTGCCCGGTCGGCAAGGAAACCATTCGTAAATTTACCCACTGCATAGACATAAAACAAAACGGCGCCAATAGCTCCCATTTGTTTTGCATCTAAAATTCCGGCATCGAGCATGGGCTTCTTGGCTACAGACAAGCTTAATCTGCACGTATAAAAAAATCCAAATCCTATGATCAACGTGATAAAAACGCTCCAACGCTTACGTTCATAAAGTATGCGGATTTTTTGCTTATCTTGTATTGGGGCCAAAGACGGGCCTGTTTTAAAGTAATTGATTAACCGTCTAAACATCCGAATTCCTTGCTAACAAAGTAGAGTATCATCATTTTGTAAATACAAACCGGAATACACAAAGCTTATGATTTATATCAAATTTAAGATTTAAGCCGGATCAATATTCAAATTGTATCCCGATATCAATTTTTCGACCATAATATTCTCTACTTGTAGGTAGAGTTTCAAAACGAATATGCGATTTCTCTTCCTGGTTGGTTAGATTACTTATTTGGGCAATAAGTCTAATCCCTTTATAAATGTGCTGCTGCATCACCAAATCCCAGCGAATAAAATCATCATCCAAACTATCCTCTGCATCATCCATTGCGACGCCTCGTATTGCATTGCCCTGGTAAATCATGGACAATCGACCGGAAAAACCACCTTTTTCATATCCGATTGTAATATTCATAATTTTATCAGCCTGCCCTATCATTCGGCCAATGCGTGCAGTATCAGTTACAGTTGCTCGTACATACGGTGGCGTGGTAAGGTATTCCATTCGATATATTGAATAAGGATACTGCGATTCCGAGTGAATTTTTGAAAAATTTGCATAAAGCAAAATTCCATCCAACGGGCTCGGCAAATATTTAAAATTGGTTTGTAATTCAACTTCCCAACCATCCACTTTTGTTTTGTCTTCAAGGTTTTCGGGACTCGTAACAGTCCAGCCTTTCATGTTCGTTAAATAAGGTGAATAATATCCTCCTAACCGTATACTCTCTCGAATATAATCGATATTCTCCAGTTCCTTATAAAAGGTCCCTACAGAAAACAAGCCGAACCGATTATAAAAAGAGATATAAGCGTCATAATTCGTTGCGGTCGTTTCTTTTAGATTAGGATTTCCATACTCAAGTTCGGAAGAACTCCATTCAAGGTATTCATAGGGGATTAAATTATAAAAAACGGGCCGTGAAATCGAGTTTGTTAAGGCAAGGCGAATATCAAACCAGCTTGCCGGCTTTACCCGCACCTGGTACATTGGTAAAAAGTTTTCATAAATTCGATTACCCGAGGTATCATTATAAGAGGGTTGTATTCTTAATGCATCAGTATCCAACGGATTAGTCAGTTTGGTAGAATAGTCAGTTGCCGTGCGTTCATATCTAATACCAGGCATGAACATAATTTTCTGTTTCCAGTTAAATTCCGCCATTACATAGGCAGCCGAAATGCTTTCACTGCCATTATAGTCGTTAACATCGTCCTCGTAATAGGGTGATTTTTTATAAATGGAATCAAAAGTTGCAGCAAACCATTGCATCCTTTCAGCATCAAGTACTTCTACGTAATCACAATCACCATTAAGGAAATCCTCATACTTTTTCGTATTTTTATCTATAAAATTGACAAGAGCAATATCTTCCGACTGCCCCCTGGCATCAACAAACCAGTCATCATAATAATTGTTTACGGTTTGCCCGGTTGCCCAGCGATTGCCTCCCCATTTTGTCACATCTTTTTCCCGGTGCTTATTACGGATTTTTCCACCGGTTTTAAAATATCCCGATATATTTTTACCGAGCTGGAAAGGGAGTTTGATATCTAATTGACCGGTAAGATGCCGATCTTCAATCAATTTTTTACTTATATAAGAGTGATCGAGCCATGCAGCATAGGAATCATTTTTTGCATATTGAGGGATATCCAGAGGATCGTATATTTTTGCAGGGGTATCCTGCGAAAAAGCGCTATACTCTAAAAAATTAAAGGACGTTGACCAGGGAGTTTCGGATTTGATTTTTGAATAAGAAGTACGCCAGTTAATTTCACCAAACCAAAACAGATGATTACCGGCAAGTGAATTGCTCCAGGTGCTACCCCTGGTACGAGAGAATGAAAAATCCCGCTCATGACTATTCCCGCCTATATCGTATTCCTGCCTTTGCCATTCTGATTCACCTTTACTATATGTATAAAGACTGCTAAAAAGTATCTCCTGATTGAATCCAAGTTGATAATCTGTACTTATATTAATATTATAACGTTTTCCCGAATTATTTCTGTCGGTAAGACGTACCTTATTCGTCTCATATACCGTTTCGCCATTAATTACACGGCTCCAATCGTACGTTGCTGATAGTTCTTCAGTGCTTTTATTTCGGGTTTCATAATTCACCGAGGCAACAACACCAAGTTTGTGTCCTTTGTTACTTGCTTGAATAAAACGATTGCTATAATAAATACTACCCTTGTAATTGCTGTCTTTCAAATCATTATAACTGCCAAAAGAACGAACTTTCCCTTCAACTCCCTCCGATGCTTTTTTAGTGATAAAATTGATGCTCCCCCCAATAGCATCAGCATCAAGATCAGGACGAAGAGCTTTGAAAATTTCGATTCCTCCCAACACTTCAGGAGACAAGGTATTTAAATTAACAGAACGGTCATCACCTCCGGGTAAACGCTCGCCATTTACAGTTACTGAACTAAATCTCGGAGACAATCCACGTACAACCACAGTTTCTCCTTCACCGGCGCTACGCTGTATAGAGATACCGGGTAAACGTCCCAGAGATTCGGCTGCATTTTGGTCCGGTAATTCCTGAATTTTATCTTTAGAAACCACATTTACAATTGTGTTTGAACGTATTTGCTGGTTTATTGCAGCCGCTTGCCCCTCTTGTTGAGCGGTTACAACAACTTCGCCAGAAAATTTAATAACATCAAATTCCAGGTCAAAATTTAATTCAAGTGATTGCCCATGTGTAATTTTGATTGGTTTTTCGGCTGTTTTATAGCCGATGAACATGACTGTGATAGTGTAATTTCCGGGTGGAACTCTTAAAATATGGTATCTTCCATCCAAATCTGTAGCAGAGCCAATAGAAGTACCTTTTATCAAAACATTTGCGCCAGGTAATGGTTCTCCGGTAGAAATATCTTTTACAACACCCACAATCTTTGCTGATTGTGCCAGGGCCGAATTTATCATAACAATGAATAAAAGCAAAATAAAAAACAGATAAAACTTTCGAACCATATATGGCTCCTTTCAAAAATATCTATTACATTTTTGTTAAATGAACCCTACAGAAACTCTAGATCTTTTGTACTTTTAAATCGTCAAGGCGTAAAAGCGGTTGATATAAATATTAATATAATATTTTTTGATTTTCTATCTTCTTTGAGCGTCTAAAAAATTTGTCTGAACGTCTACATTCTATCAAATGCTGGTTGATAAAGGAAAATTAAGTTTAAGAGACAGCTTGTATTAAAAACAGAACTCTAACAAATTAAGAAGGGTAATACGCAATACAAATTAATCGTCTAATCACCATTTTAAAGGTGCGCCTCTTTTATCATTTTGTTTAAAACGGAAACTTGCTCCTTCATCGTAATAATATTATTTTGATCCTGAAGTTGGTCGTTTACTATTACCCATCCACTATAATTCATTTGAACCAACAGGTTAAATAATGATTGCTGATAATACCTATCAGAGCCTGATATCTGAATATGAACCGTATCCAGGTAATCTTTTAATAACGGTAAATTCTCTTTTAAAAGAGACGTTTTGCTATTTTTAAAACTATTCCAGCAAATACCAATATTGGGTTGTTCGATCTGATCAAATAAACATTTCAAATTCTCAATCGTATTATTATTTATATCACAGATTTCAATCCTGATTTTTCGATCATATTCATTGGCATAGTTGCCAATAGTATTTAAAAATTCTCCGGCATATTCAATAAAATCCGGATTCTCATTAATATCCAAGTCAGCTAATTTAATGCCTATGCTATTACCGTTAATGTTGTAACATAAATTGATTAGAGAGAACGTATCAGTTAAAGCCATTGCCCTTTTATCCGTATGTGATAAATTTATAGGTTGAGTATTACTCAAACCGATACATTTTAAAGGACTATCAGCGAATCGCTTTTTCAATTCCAAACGTTGTGCGGCATTTGTTGCAAGTTCATCGATGTTGCTTTGCTGCATCAAGAATTCAATACCGGCATATTTTACAGCTTCGCAATTTTGAATTATCTTTGGCAAGTCAAAATTTTTAACATTCATATCCAACGCAAAACCAAACTTGATTCCATTCGACAACTTTTTTTTTCCGGAAGTGCATGAAACAATAGAACATGATGTAAAAAGACCAGTTGCCATTGAGAAAATTTTATGCAAAAAATCCTTACGTGTTATATTTTTTAAATTGGGCAAATTTATATTTCCTTCATATAAGAGAAATTCCGTACTTTTACGTAACTGTAAAAGGCAATCTCAAATCCATTCTAAATTTTTACAAGATTCCAATGGGATCATATATAGGGAATTGACAAAACCTAACATTTCATTTGACAACAGTTAACTTTTTAACATCCGAAAATTGTGTTGTTTTTATTCTATAAAAGTAAATCCCGCTTGGTAAATTTTCAGCATTAACCAGAATTGTATGGCTTCCGGCATTTTGAACATCGTTTACCAATGTCTTGATCTCTTTTCCTAAAACATCGTAAAGTTTTATTATAACCTTGTCTGTTTGGGATAGAGTATATGTAATACTTGTCGCAGGATTAAATGGATTGGGATAGTTTTGTGATAATTTATATTCCATACCGGAATTCGTTTTCCCTGACGAGTGCACACCGGTTTCTCCCAATACATAATATTCCTCTACAATGGTTTTGTCAGTGAGAATGGTGGTGACCTTTATTTCATCTTCGGTTACATCAATTTTAAAAAAACTGGCAATTCCATCCGAGGGTTTACAGCCTATTAAAATCGGATAATTATTCTCTGACGCGACAGGTTCAATCCTCTTATAGGTATCGGAATTTCCGCAGAACATCAAAGAAACGTTTGCATCGTTTAATAATGGTCCAAATTTGCTACGAATATCTTGTTCACCAAAGCTGTCATTCCCTCCATATAATGGAAGATGTGAGAAAACAATATTAAATTTTGCATTTTTACATTCATCACGGCTTAAATCATTAGCAAGCCAATTTGCCTGCTCAGTACGGTAGTTTTGAAAATCAACTGTTCCAAAATAATCAGGGTCAGAGTCTTCTTTTTCCACACCTGAATCCAAAACAATAAAATGTACAGGCCCATTATTGAATGAAAAATAATGTTTGCCATTTTTGCCAAAATAATCAGAAAAATAATTTGCCATGGCTCCACGGCATTCATTTGCACCACGGATATAAATAAAAGGAATTTTTGAGGCAAACAAGTTTACGCAGGGTTCTATAATTTCAATGCCAATCTGGTCAACATTTTCAACGGCATTGAGCATATTTCCATTCAAAACAACAAAGTCCAGTGAATCAATATTAATAATCGACTGTAACGAATCCATTAAATTCATATTCCCGGCAAGATCATTCAAAACAACAAAAGAAAAATTTGTCTTTTGTTCGGATAATGTCTTGAAATTAGAGGGTCTGGATTTGTGTGTCCTTAAATCCCAGTAAAATGCAACATCATCTTTGCCCTGGCCGCTTATAACCAGTTCTTTTGTGATAGCTTGATATTGATAGATTGTCCCCGGCATTAAATCGCTCAAAGATACTCTACAAGTCTGTTCACAAACATTAACCAAACCATGACGACTGTTGCATGTTGATCCTTCATTAGGTGCATTAATTCCCGACCAAACGTATGGTATACATAAGTCATTCACCATCCAAACAACATCTATGGATGTATCCGATGGTAACTGTAAATACGGACCATAAGAAACCTCAAAAGATTCGCTATTTATTATTTTATAATCGATGAAATTTTGCCCGGTACTCACTGAAGGCATAACTAACAAGCTGAGCCCACAAATCAGAATTAGTGCAAAATTTAATCTAGTCATCGTAAAACAAACTATTTTATTCATCATTCTTAAACATTCCTTATAATTTCATGGACATCAATTGTTTTCAACTGCGGGAACAATCACTTCGTCACGTAACTGACCGTCCAGATTAAACACTTTAATAACAAGTTGTGAATTTGTGACAAAAACTTTAATTGTCGTAATAGAGCCGGCTGAACCGCCACCACCGACTATTACCGGGAAATTATGTCTTTCATCCTCCGGAGGTATATGCGAATATACGTGACGGTGTCCGCAAAGCATCAGATCAATATTTCCTTCGTTAAGAATTTGACCAAAAGTTTGTTCTATATCCTCATTGTTGTCATAGGTGATATAAAATGGAATATGGCAAATAACAATTCTGTATTTGGCGTTTTTATGGCTGTCTGTTTGATATTGTTGTTTTAACCATTCAGCCTGCTCAGTTCGATAGGGTTCAAAGCGGCCGATGGCCCCCAACATATCCTCCCAGTCGAAATGATTTTCGCCTGTATCTAAAACAATAAAATGAACAGGTCCAAAATCGAATGAATAGTAGAACTGATCATTTGGGGTATCAATATAATTGATAAGGTGGCGGGCCCAAATCCCCCGGCATTCGTGATTTCCCCGTACCCAAACAAATGGAATGTTCCTGGCAAAATGTGATACACTTGGATTAATTAATAGTTCGCAAACTTGCTCATGGGAATAAAAATAATCTGCCATGTCTCCATTGTAAAACAAGAGATCAAATTTTTCCATTGCAGCCTGGTCAAGAAGTTGGTTCAATAACTCCTGATCATCGTGGATATCGCAATAGTGTACAAAAGAAAATTCAGTTGCATTTTTATCTATTATATCAAACTCAAAAATTTCACTGGAAATGGGTTCACCAACTAAAATCTCCCCGTTATTCAGAAATGTTATATCTTTTGAAATAACCCGGTAAAAGTAATGTTGATCAGGCGAAAGGTTTGTCAGACGTATTTTATGAATTGTACTATCAAGCTCGAACAATCCATTTCGGCTTTTAATAATTTTTTCAAGATTGTTTTTATCATTACCATATTCAACCCAGGATAAACACTTTTTATTAGTCATCCACATCACAGTCATTGTTGTTTCATCAATTTGCTGTAAATAAGGCCCTGAGGTTATGGCAAATTGATCCTGAGAGGATGTTTTTTGTATCGGTAAAGAATATACATTTGTTAAAAACTGACTGCCAAGAACAAAAAAACTATAAAGTAATAATTTCATGATTATTCCAGATTTTAAGTCAATATTGGGATAAGTTTGAATGAACAAGCTTTTTACTCCTTAACAGGAATAACTACTTTTTTTAATAATTCACCATTTATATTAGTCATTTCAATAACGAGTTCATTATTTGAAGCGTCGACACGCATTAATGTGCACGAACCGGCCGTCCCCCCGCCAACAACAATAACAGGAAAATTATAACGATCGGGATTTGGTTCTAAATATGTAAAATTATGGGTATGCCCACAGATGAGTAAGTCAATTTTACCATCATTCAACAATGGACCGAATTTTTCTTCGATTTCAGGACCCGTATCACCACTGATATAGAATGGAATGTGACAAAAAGCTATTCTGAATTTTGCGTTTTTAAAATTGTCAGTATTAATTTCCCGGTTTAACCATTCAGCTTCTAATGTTCTATAAGGTTCAAAACGTCCAATTGCACCATTTTTTTCTTCAAAATCCTGTCGTGCTTCAGCAGTATCCAGCACAAGAAAATGGACAGGACCATGATCAAATGAATAATAATATTCATAGTCCCATGTATCGATATAATTGATAATCTTTCGTGCGTAACTTCCCTGGCATTCATGATTGCCACGAACCCAAACAAATGGTGTGTAATTAGCAAAATGGGTGACAGAGGGATTGAGGACATCATGACAGATTTGTTCTTCCGAATAAAAATAGTCTGCCATGTCTCCATTATAAAATAACAGGTCAAAATTTTTACTTGTAGCTTGTTCCAATAGTGGATCAAGAATATCCATATTTTGATGAATATCGGCTAAAACAACAAACGAGAATTCCTGCTTGTCAAGATTCAGTGTTTCAAATTCATAAATTTCACTTGATATCTCTTCACCATATAATATATCATCAGCGGTTAAGCTCACAATCTCTTTAGAAACGATACGATAGAAATAACGCTGACCGGGAGTTAAATTTGTTAGACGTATTTTATGAATATTGTTATTTATTTCAGTCAGCCCGTTTGAGCTATTGGTTGTTTTTTCAAGTTGATTTTTATCAATCCCCACTTCAACCCAGGATAAACATTTTTTACTAGTAATCCACATTACTGTCATTGATGATGCATCTGCCCGCTGTAAATAAGGCCCGCTTGTTATTTCTAATTGCGTGGTGCTTGATGGAACAACCGGTGCAGCATGTACTACTAACAATAAATTTAATTCAATAATTAGGAGGATAAATAAAGAAATAGATCTTTTCATGTAAACCCTACTTGTTTCGTAAACATGGACGAATTGAGCTAAATTTTATGGTTAATTATATAAAATAAATAACTCATTCGCCAACGTCAGCGTCTAAGGTTTGAGTCTTAACGTCTAATTTTAAATTTTTGAAATATTCAAGGAGGGTTCGAACGGAGAGCAATAAATAGATGATTTTAAAATATGAAACAGGAGACGGCACTACTTTTTATTTTTAGTGTTGGTAGTTCCCGCCTGCAAATTGAATATAAAAATTGTCTAAATATTAAATTTCTTTAGAATTATTTTTAAACTTTGAAGGAATAGTGCCAAACTGTTTTTTAAAAGCTTTAGCAAAATGAGAAGGACTTTTAAATCCTACTTCATATGCAATCTGAGTTACATTAAGTCCCGATTTTTCTATAAGCTGGGCGGCCCTTTTTAAACGAATAAGGATAATAAATTCGTTTACTGATTTGCCTGTTAATGTCCGTATCTTGTTATACAATCCCGCACGACTCATACCAATTATTTCGCCAAATTTTTTAGGATCAAGGTCAGGATCATCAATATGTTTTTCTATAATTTCAATCGCACGGTTGATAAAATTTTCATCGAGAGAATTATATTGTAATTCTGTAGGCTGAAGCCGTACATCTCTTTGGAACATTAACCAGGTCCTTTTGCGAGCCTCAATAATATTTTGTATGCGTAACTTTAACTCTTTAACATCAAATGGTTTAGTAAGATAGTCATCAGCACCATACTGAAGACCTTCAATTTTATTTTTTTGCAATGTTCTTGCAGTTAAAAGAATAATGGGAATATGGCTTGTTCGTTCATCACCTTTGATACTTTTACAGAACTCGATTCCATCCATATTTGGCATCATAACATCAGAAATAATAATATCCGGTATTAATTTGTAAGAAGCAGTTAAACCGTCTTTTCCATCAGTGGCTTCAAAGACTTTATATTCAGATTCGAGTTCGTGGCGCAGGAATTTACGCAAATCAAAATTATCTTCTACCAAAAGTACCTTTGTTTCCTTTTTTACATTTTTTAAATCTCGGGACTTTTCTATTTGCTTTGGCATCTGAAGTTTTATATTAGTTGCGCTGTCACTCCATTCTAATTGTTTTCTATTATCAGTAAAATACTCGTTAATTAATGGCAGTGCCACTGTAAATGTTGTTCCTTTTTCCTCTTTACTCTTTACATTAATGGTGCCCCCCAATAGTTCGACGACACCTTTTACCAATGAGAGGCCAATGCCGCAACCAGAATTGTTAAGAACTGTGTGATTGTGTAATCGATAAAAGCGGCTAAAAATTTTATCCAACTTTTCCTCCGGGATACCACAGCCATTATCGACCAGAGTAATAATCAGGTAATCTTTGTAGGATATGGCAATATCATTTTGAAGATTGGTTTTTTGAGAGGTGGAACCGGATTCAATAGACAGAGACAGTTGAATTAATCCATCTTTCTCTGTAAATTTGAAAGCATTTGACAAAAGATTGAACAAAATTTTCTCAATTTTGTCAGGATCAAACCAAATATCAAGTTCGTTAATAGTAGTGTTAATCTTTAATACTTTGTGATTTTCATTTGCCATAACCTGAAAAGCTTCTACTACTTGACGAATATATGCAATAATATCACCTTTTTTCAGACAAATATCCGCAACACCGGATTCCAATTTTTCAAAATCTAAAATCTGATTGACCAAACGAAATAGCCGATCACAACTACGGGACAATAGCGTTACCGGAAGATAAATAATACTATTTGGGTCAACACATTCCTGGATTTTGTTTGCATTTCCAATTATTAAGGTTAATGGAGTACGAAGCTCATGCGAAATATTTGTAAACATTTGCTCCCTTGCCAGGGAAAGATTTCGAATTATCTTGTTTCTATGCTGCAGAAAAAATATAAAAACAGTTATTGTCAATAAAAAAAATATTATCAGACTTATAAACCACACTTTTTTCCAAATGGGGGGTATAACAGAAAAGGAGACATGAGCTGGGACAGGATCAAGGTTCATATCCTGATCTCGTGATCTTACTTCAAATGTATGATCACCATCAGGTAGATTCAAAAAAATGTTACCGGTCTTAAAAGAAAACGGACTCCAGGTTTCATCATCTATTCGATAAGAATATAACAATAATTCATCAGGTGTAGATCGCCATGGATCATGTGCAAACCATGAAATATAAACATTACCAGGCTGACTAACTTGATTCTGTGAAAAAGTAATAACTGTTTCCGGGGGTATTTTATCAGGAATATAGTGATATGAAATAAAATCATTCCGGAATCTTTCCAAAGAATTCTCAGGATAAAGCGCCCGGGATAACCACCGACTCGGTATTAAATTAAACCAAATAGATCCGTCTTTTGCAGTCAGCATTTTAAACCTTGGCCTGTGCAAACCCACAAAATTGGGAAAAACTTCTTTCATCCAGGATTCACCGTCAAAGTGACAAATATTTCGTTCGGTGGCCACCCAAACATTAGAATCCGATTTTGCAAGAACGGCTATAATAGAATTACTTGAGAGCCCATCAAGAGTGGTATAATTTTTCCAATCCTGAGAAAAGTGGTTATACATAAATAAACCATTTGCCCGCGTACCGACCCAAACATTACCATCCTGCGACGTGTGAATACAATCAATAAAACTTTTATCAATTCCTGAAGGAGAGGTAATGAGTTCCCATGAATCATTTTCAGCATCAAATTGATATAATAATTTTTCTCCCACAAATAGCTTTCCATCTTGCGATTGCCCTATCCCATAAATAGCAAACAGCTCAAACTTTTCATTAAAATAATAGTATTCAAATTTATCTTTACTCTCAAATGGATTTAAATATCTTACCAAACCTCCTCTATGCCCTTTGGATGCCACCTTATCGGCACATGAACCAAACCAAAGGCTCCCGTCTCTAGTTTCCATAACAGCCCGATGGTCGATACTCCAGGAAAGAGTTGGATGCAGGTGACGATGCCATTTATTATCTTCGAAATAGGCAGTTGCTGCGATTTGGCGATGGCTGCCGGCAGCCCAAATCTGGCCTCTTTTAGTAACGTATAGAGAAGTTGGCGTATCAATTAATCCATCACTATCATCATATCTTTTTAGTGCCTGCATTGTAGAATTAGTTTTTATGACGGCACCATCATATGACAAAAACCAGTTATCTCCTTTTAAATCTTGAGCTATAAAATGAACTCCTTTAAAAGAACTCCATTTTTTTGTAGATAAATCAACACGCCAAACCTCACCTCCCAGACCGAATATCCAAAGTCCTTCTCTGCTTGTTTCAAAAAAGTTCCATCGATTCTGAGGAAGTAGTAAATCGGGATTAATATATTTTAACCATTTTTTTTCATTATAAGCAAAAACACCGCTACTAACTCCGACCAGGATTGTGCCATTATTCATCTTTAAAACATCTGTATGAACATCATTTATATTAAATTCTTGATAAAAATTAAATTGCTCCCACTTTTTACCATTATATATATTGATACCCCTGCGAATCTCCCCACTACATACCAAAACATTTCCATTGTTGGCAATTGTAATTAAAGGATACCTCGCCGGCACATAGCCCTCTTCCAAATCGACTCTTGTCCATTTGGGCCTTGCGGAAATATCATTCGGATCATATCGACATCTAAATATTTTTCCATCACTTAGGCCAATCCATAAAACTCCTTGCTCATCTTCATATATAGAAAACACATTAATTGGCGGTAAATCGCGTATTTCCTGAAAGTCAATGTTTCTATTTTGAAGATTGGGAATAACAGCGTCCGGACGATAGAGGTTTAATATATTGTTTTTTATTCGTAAAAGACCCTGATGTGTACCAATCCAAATGCTTTTATCAACACCTTCAATAATTGATAACCTATTATTTGGAAAATCAGTTTGGTCTCCATACCCCAGGTCAATATCCAAAAACCTCCATTCCCCATTTTTAAGGCTGCTAATGCCGCTGTTTGTTCCTACATAAAGCGTATTGTCGCTTGAAGCACATAATGCAATAACAGGATCATTTGTCGAGTCACCATTTGTAAAATAGAAATCCCATTTTAAACCATCATATTTTAACACTCCTCCATTGATTCCAAACCATAGGTTGCCATCAACATCTTCAGCTATACATCGACATCCTCTTCCATTTAGTTCCGGGAAAGCCTGCCAACGCCAGGACTCCGAGAACATATCTTGATAACCACTTATAAATAATTGATTTGCGATTAAAGTTTGAACAAAGATAAAAATAAATAAAAAAAAGGATTGTGAAAATATTTTCATTTTAGCAGTCATTAGCAATTTTTAACAGCACCAGAGAAAAAGAAATAACAATTTATCAATTAAATTGGAGGAAAGTATAAAAAATTCTAAATTTCGAATTTTATTAAAAATATCTAGTAATTTTAAGATAGAATTATTTTATAAAATATCAATATTAATTAGGCCAATTCGAATTCCACTCGACTATCAAATTATCTTAACAGGAGGTAAATCATGGACGAGTTGATCTATAAACTCAAATCAATCCGGTTATCAGGTATTACCAGACAACTCTATATACAGTTACAGGAAACAGCGTCTCACTAATTATCCTATCCAGACTTTCAAAAAACTCTTGTTGATGATGAAATCACTATACGTAAAGACAGATGTATACCCATTGACAAATAGATTTGTTAAAAAAAGTATAGAAATTTAATATTTTAAAAAAATCCAATAAAACTACCAAAGTCAGAACTATAAATCAAGATTAATATCTCCCTGCCACCATATGCCGATCCGCCATTGGGTTTCATCTTTATTATTGTCTTGAAAACAGTCTGCATTTTTGCGATTTAAATAATTTACAATGCCCTGTATTCCCCAATGAATGGAAGGATAAAATTTCACATCAATTCCAACCCGATTTCTTTTTTCAACAATTCCTGTCGGAAAAGGCTCAGAATAGCCTTCATTTACCGTATAATCCATCCAGGGTTCATCCCAGGGTGTGTAGATACTGCCCTCGCCTTTTCGAATGAATTGATAGTCAAGTTTGACAATTAAATTACCTGTCCACCATTTGCAAAGTTCAATAAGCCATAGATCAAAATCATTACCGAGAGGATGACCCAGAGTTCGATTACGATAAAGAAAACTTTCCCATGGATTGGGCGTTTTATATGTTCTGTTCGTCACTCTTGTATATTCACCTGATAATAAAAAACCTGATAAATTGAAAGGATCGGCCCAATCAAGTCCCAAAATGTAACCAATTTCATTTGGCTCCAGATCAACCGGACCGGTTTTCTCAACCTGAAAATCGTCAATTAATAGTGAAGAGTAAAAAGAAAGGTTGTTTTTTAAATAGAATCGAATATCAGCGCAAGTGAACATATTTGCTTCATCCGATTTATTAATTTGGGCTCCATAATAGACTATAAATGGATTTATATAGGAGAAATCAACAGACTCGTATAAACCGGAGTAGAGCAAACCTTCTGTAATGGAACATTCCAATCGATGATTCAAAAAGTGCATATCCACCCGATGTGCTGAAATGTAACGATTAGCTTTACCTTTAACCAGAGCCAAAGAATCGTTTGAATAAAATAATCCGTCCATAGGGTCCAATTGTGCATGAAAATAATTATATTGCAAAGACCCTAATTGAATTTTAAGGTTAAACTGGTCCATAGGTTGAGCAACATCAGAGAACATTAATGTACCTGTTCGACCAGCCCCCCATTTTAAAAAATCACGGCCAAATTTTATTTGAAATCTTATAAATTTACCGGTGATATAAGCTTGCTCATTATAGCCAACCGCACCACGCCATTCTTTTCCCCTGTATAATGGATCATCTACCAGGTATTGATCAACATTAATTCCGTTATATATAGTTATATTGTTATTGATTTGTACAAGCGCTTTAGTACGGTAAATTCCTTTATACGATGTTTTTATTGTTTGGACCTTGTCTATATTTCCCTGTAGTCTTGTGCCAATCTGTATTTCATAATTGGATTTTTGATGATTATTCAGAAAATCTATTTCTTCCTCGAATTCAAGTAATAATTTTTTCAACAATCTTTGTTCTGTGGTTAAAATTTTTTGCTCAGATTTTGTCAACTCTATTAATGCTTTAGCAACCTCACCCTTTGTATAAGGTTTATTATTCTGATAAAGTCCAACAAGTTTACCCCGCACTTGTAAGGCGTCAATATAATCATAAGCCCATTGCCTGCGGCCATGTTAAAACTTTCAGGTTTCTATATGATAATATATACAACAAAAGTAATTGCATACATGACAGGATATTCTCCATTCCGCTTAATGAGTTGGCAACAATCGCTATGTTTGTCATCCAAATCCCAAACAAACAATAAAGAATGAGTTTTGGAAATTTCCAATCCTCGGAGGAAATTTTATAGCCCAAAAAACTTGCAACACCCCAAATGATAATAACAATGATTTTTAGTAAAAGCGGAGCATAGTGTTTTGAAATGATAAAAAACAGTGTTAAAAATATCGTCCATAACGGACTGGTTGATGCGCTTACCAACTCGTCACCTTTATTATATTGAAAGGGCTGTCCGATAGCAAATCCTTCTGCTGCGGCCAAATGTACTTGGGCATCCCCCACAACGTGCATAACAAAGGGTATAGAAAATAAAATACTGATTAATAGAATGGTGTATATTATAAATTTTACATTCATGATGGCCTTTTCCATAAAATGCCGCCTTGATTTGTTTGAATATTCCCTCTTGGACAAAAAAATTTTAATAATTCAAGGCTATTTTGCAGGGTGCAATTTTACTGTTCCGTTTACTTGCTTTGATTTGCCGGTATTAAAATGTGCGGAAGGAATAAATCCTACAGCTTTAAAAAGTGTCCAGCCATCCTGATTATATTTTGATATGCTTTTGAATAAATAAATGATACAAATTAAATAATACCGGATCAAGGGATTTTTAATTAATGTAGAAAATAGCATAACAGCCTGGATCGACTCAGAGGCTGAAACCTTTGAGGGTTAATCTATCTTGGGGAAAATATACCTTCTCAAAAGTTTACCTCGAATCATTACAATTTGTATTACATTTTATTGTCATTTTCCCCAATTTTCGCTAAATAATGTGCCCAATAAACAAAAAAAGCCCGTCAAATTAACGGGCTTTTGTTTTTAGATAATTTATCTAGTTTATTAAACGTACCAAACTGTGGGATGCTTCTTAACACACGCCCAGCCTAATAAACTATTTTTGTAAAATTAATTTCCTGGTCTCAATATAATTATCAGCTTTTAACCTGTATAAATAAATTCCGTTTGCAAGGCCTTCAGGTCTCCATTTTACATTGTATTCTCCTGCAGTATGGAAACCATCAAGTAATGTCTCTACGAGTTGACCGGAAAGGTTATAAATAGCAAGCTTGATATAAGATAATTTTGGTAACTGGAAACTAATCGTTGTTTCAGGATTAAAGGGATTAGGGTAATTCTGATTCAATCGATAAGATTTTATGTTTTCAATATCATTAGATTCACATGTTACGTCCGAACTGGGTGTAAAATAAGCCGTAACATCCTTATCCTGCGTCATCGTTATATTTTTAGGATTTACGCTTCCGCTTATTCCACCCCAATAATCAAATGTAAAGCCTGAATTTGCTACTGCTTCTAATTGTACAGATTCGTTATAACTAAAGTTAGTCTTGTTTGGAATTATATTCACGCTACCAGAACCTGATGGACTTGAAGAAATTACAAGATTACAGTAAGAAAGAGCAACAGATTTTGTGCCTGACCAGCCGGAAACAATACTTGTGTGTGTTTGACATCGGGCGCGTGCTTTTACATATTTGTTACCGGAGCTGCTAAAAGCATGGCTCTGCGTTTCCGACCCCCAGCTCGATTGTGTGCCATCTCCCCAGTCAAACTGATATTCAACCGTATGTCCCAAATTGCTGCTCGAACCACCAGTACTGAAAGCTAAACTTTGCCCAACCTTGCCGCTAGAAGGACCGCTTGGTTTATTTGGTGTGGAGACGGTCTCCTGACTTTGGTTTTGAGTGAAATTGGCCGTAACGCTTTTATCGCTGCTCATTGTCAATGTTTGTGGATTGGAACTACCACTTAACGCACCATCCCAACTATTAAGGTAATAACCTGAAATTGGGTTAGCAGTCAACTGAACTGTTTCATTATAAGTAAAATTGGTCTTGTTTGGGTTTTTAGTAACACTTCCTTTACCGGTAGGGTTTATATTGACCGTTAAAACACAGTAGGATATTGTAACAGTTTTAACAGCAGACCAGTCTGAAACAATATCCGTATGCGTTTGACAACGGGCACGCGCTTTAACATATTTAGTACCTGTGCTGCTAAAAGTGTGGCTTTTTGTTGAAGCGCCCCAGCTTGATTGTGATCCGTCACCCCAATCAAACTGATATTCCACATCGTGTCCAAGACTGCTGTTTGAGCCTTCACTGGTGAATGATAAACTTTGCCCGACTTTGCCATCAGAAGGACCGCTCGGCTGATTGGGGGGGGATACGCTTTCCGGAGTTTCGCTTGGTGTAAAACAGGCTGTTATTGTCTTGCTTTTTTGCATTGTAATAATTTTAGGATTTGCAGTTCCACTCAAATCACCTTCCCAATGATCAAATTGATAGCCGGTTTTGGCATTCGCCTGCAACTCTACAGATTCATTAAGAGAAAAATTCGTCTTATCCGGATTTTTGCTAACAGTTCCTGATCCCGGTGGACTCACATTGAGCGACAAGGTTAAGGAGGAGGAGACAGTTAATTTTCCATTATTTAAATCAAGAGTAAATGGATTTTCATTGGGATCACCGATATTGTTATTTCCAACAAAAGCCAAATTACTGACATCACCGGAATTGCCAACCACAGCGAAGTTAAACACCAATAAACTATTCCCGTCCGAAATTGATAAAGGAGTACCGCCATAGATCCATACGATATTTAACTGTCCACCAATATCATTCACATCTCCCTCATTCAAATAATTACTGCTGGTTGATTGATAGGATAACACCTCTGTATCATAACTTATATGCAATTCAATGATTGCAACATTTGAAAATCCTTTAACAGTTATAGGAAGAGTTATTGAAGCGCCGGATTCAGCGTACGTATCTGGTAAGGAAAGTTCGATTGTTGCACCATAACTCTGAATAAATCCAAAAATACTTGTTACAAAAACGATACCTAAAATTAATGTCCATTTCTTCATCATATCACCTATCACTTTTTCTATTTGATTAGCAACATTCTTTTTGTGAAAACTTTATCGTTACAACATAACCTATAAAAATAAATACCACTGGGTAAAGCGATTCCACTTGCCTCTGTAGTATTCCATTCTACCTGGTAAAATCCGGGCGCCTGATTCTTATAAGAGTATGATTTCTGCAGTTCACCTCGAATATTATATATTTTTATTTCCACATCTGATATTTTCTTCACATAATAACTTATTGTTGTTGTTGGATTAAAAGGATTTGGATAATTTGAATAAAGACATGTTTCAGTGGGTACCTGCCTCTCCTCGAACTTTGATAATACCGATAGATCAATCTCAATATCTTTATATTCTAACTTGTATGGCGCTTCGTTGCCTTTTGACAAATGATTATCTCCCACAAATGAAATCTTTCCAGAATACAATGTTTCTTTCGGTTTTAAGACTAGTGTGCAGATCGTTTGATCACAAGCAAATTCCTCTTCCTTGCCGGAGTAAATCCACACAATCTGTATTTGCCCTTCTCTCACTTGATAATCACCCAGTTTTAAAAACCGGCTTTCAAGAGCTTTAAAGTCGAACAGTGTGGTATCATAATCAATACACCAATCCAACATTCCCAGAGCTAAATTCTGATCACTTTTAACAGAAACATGAATATTCTTATCATTATCATAATAACAGTCGCTGAATTTAACTTCGCCGCTATTATCAGATTTTGCTAAAGATGCATTACTACTAAGCCAATTTAAATTCACATCACCGATTATATAGCTTTTAAAATCCTGATTGATTTTTTTACTATTTAAAGGGCTATAACTATATTTTGCAGGGCTAAAAACCCACTCTCCCATTGGCGCACCAACCTGAGTTCCAAGTATATAGTTCTTTAATCTTAAAAGATCAAAACCGTTTACGGACTTGTCACCGTTGCAATCCGATGAAAGTCGTGCATATTCCGATAATTCGGTTGTACCCAACAGATAATTCTTTAACCTTAAAAGGTCAAATCCATTTATTGCACCATTTGTATCACCCGGTTTTTGTGGCGTCACTAATAGATTTCCCACAATAGTCTCAAACAGATATTCTCCGGTGGAATTCGTATATACTGTTTTATTATCGTCACCACTTAATATTATTTTATTGTTTATTAAAGGTGACTCAGTTGCACAATATAATATTTTCCCAGAGATACTATGACCAGAAGATACCGTAAATATCCCATTACTCAGATCAAGTTCATACGGATTTTCATTGACATCACCGATATTATTTGATCCTGTAAATTCAATATTACAACTTTCACCCTGACTTGCATTATTATTTACCTGAAATTCTAATGTTATTAAACTCCCTGCATCCGGAACATTCATCATACTACCTGAATAAACCCAAACGATAGTGATCTGATCGTCCGATAAAGATACATCGCTACTGGTCAAACCGTAATCACTGCTCATTCCAGAATAAGTTAATAAATCATTATCAAAACCTATGTGCAATTCTATTATAGCAACATCCTTAAAACCTGATTCTGCGATTATTGGAATGTTGACCGTACTACCGGAGGACGCTTCTGTATCAGGGATAGTTAAATATATATCAGCATCAGGCGGTGGTGGAGGCGTATAATCTTCAGGTATTGCCGTTACTTGTACATTTACAACTGGTTCATCAGAATCATTTGAATGAATAGTGATAGTACATATATCTTGAGAAGAATAAACTTTATCCCAATCAACATTACACGAAATAACCTCAGAGCTCGATGGTTGTATTGATAATGGTGCATTTGGGTTCAAAATTAACCAGCTTTTATTTGTACTGATATTATCTACTTTTAATAATTCATTGCCGGTATTAAAAATTGTGAAAGTATTATCTTCCTCTCCTTCAACATTTGTTCCAGATGCTGTACAAGCATATCCCCCAAATTGTACATCATCAGTTACATCATCGTAAGAAATACGAAAATAGCCGTTTTCACCCCATCCTGGTCCCCAACTATTTTTTACTCTAAAATATTGTTGGCTGTCATTATATCCAACTAAAAGTACAGCATGCCCCCTATCTTCTGGTATAGTTCCTCCTTCATAATTATATACACCACTCGTATATCCATTAAAAGTGCCATCATTCGGTACCCCGCATACTTACTAGTACCGGGCCATTTTGTAATAAAGATTTTAAGTCATTAACAGTAGATGATGTAGGAACACCCCAGTTGCCAAATTCATCATATTCATCTACGGTAACTAACAGTCCGGGATTATCACATTTATCTGAACAGTCACCATTTTCAGCCAAATAAGTATAGCAATTTTCTTCAGGAACACCATCAGAATGAATATATTTTAAAGCATAGCCATACCATCCGCCACTGCAATTATTATTCATATTGCTTTCAGGTGGCACACAAGATACGATTACCTGCTCGGAAAGATCCGACAATCCACTAAGATTTTCAATCAAACCTATTGTCGAAAATGCCCAACAGGAGCCACAGGAGCCTTGAGATTTAACAGGACTATCATTTACACTCCAATCAATAGAACTTTTAAGATTAATAGTTTTATAACCTTTGGCTTTTGGTTCATGAGTAATCCAATATTGTTTTATATGCTCTGGGATGATGAGACCTGTGGTATATTCATTAATTTGATTATGATAGTCGGTTAGGTAATTATTCGAGCTGTTACTTTTGCGTTCTCTAATCGTAATACTAAGAGGGTTTACATTTATATCAGGTCCCGTTGTGCGCGCCGTAATTGTAAATGTACGGCTGTATGTATTATTGTTTTCATCAGACTCACTTACGCTGTTCTCATAATCGGCTTTAATCATAAATGTATGAGTACCGGCGCTTAAAGTACCAATATTCGAATCCAGTACATAACCGTGATAGCCTGCTGCTAATGAGGCTAGTGAGGCATATTTTTTCAATGTACCATCAATATAAAATCCGAGTTTGAATGCTCCTGCATCGGCATCTCCGGTATTTACACATGAAAAGTCCACATATATTGTCTGATCATCATATATCGTTGAACTTGTTGTGGTGGTTCCTGTTGTGGTGGACAATACGATCTTGTCATCCCAGCCACTGCGGGCATATGGTTCCAAATCAGGTTTGCCTGTTGTGCGCGCCGTAATTGTAAAAGTTCGGCTGTATGTATTATTATTTTCATCAGACTCGCTTACACTGTTCTCATAATCTGCTTTAATCATGAATGTGTGAGTACCGGCACTTAAAGTACCAATATTCGAATCCAGTACATAACCGTGATAGCCTGCTGCTAGTGAGGCTAGTGAGGCATATTGTTTTAATGTACCGTCAATATATAATCCGAGTTTGAATGCTCCTGCATCGGCATCTCCGGTATTTATGCATGAAAAGTCCACATATATTGTCTGATCACTATATATCGTTGAACTTGTTGTGGTGGTTCCTGTTGTGGTGGACAATACGATCTTGTCATCCCAGCCACTGCGGGCATATGGTTCCAAATCAGGTTTGCCTGTTGTGCGCGCCGTAATTGTAAAAGTTCGGCTGTATGTATTATTATTTTCATCAGACTCGCTTACACTGTTCTCATAATCTGCTTTAATCATGAATGTGTGAGTACCGGCACTTAAAGTACCAATATTCGAATCCAGTACATAACCGTGATAGCCTGCTGCTAGTGAGGCTAGTGAGGCATATTGTTTTAATGTACCGTCAATATAAAATCCGAGTTTGAATGCTCCTGCATCGGCATCTCCGGTATTTATACATGAATAGTCCACATATATTGTCTGATCATTATATATCGTTGAACTTGTTGTGGTGGTTCCTGTTGAGGTGGATAATACAATCTTGTTATCCCAGCCGCTGCGGGCATATGGTTCCAAATCAGGTTTGCCCGTTGTCCGGGCTGTAATTGTAAAAGTACGGCTGTATGTATTATTGGTTTCATCGGACTCGCTTACACTGTTCTCATAATCTGCTTTAATCATAAATGTATGAGTACCGGCGCTTAAAGTACCAATATTCGAATCCAGTATGTAACCGTGATAACCTGCTGCTAGTGAGGCTAGTGAGGCATATTGTTTTAATGTACCGTCAATATAAAATCCGAGTTTGAATGCGCCTGCATCGGCATCTCCGGTATTTATACATGAATAGTCCACATATATTGTCTGATCATTATATATCGTTGAACTTGTTGTGGTGGTTCCTGTTGAGGTGGATAATACAATCTTGTTATCCCAGCCGCTGCGGGCATATGGTTCCAAATCAGGTTTGCCCGTTGTCCGGGCTGTAATTGTAAAAGTACGGCTGTATGTATTATTGGTTTCATCGGACTCACTTACACTGTTCTCATAATCTGCTTTAATCATAAATGTATGAGTACCGGCGCTTAAAGTACCAATATTCGAATCCAGTATGTAACCGTGATAACCTGCTGCTAGTGAGGCTAGTGAGGCATATTGTTTTAATGTACCGTCAATATAAAATCCGAGTTTGAATGCGCCTGCATTGGCATCTCCGGTATTTATGCATGAATAGTCCACATATATTGTCTGATCATTATATATCGTTGAACTTGTTGTGGTGGTTCCTGTTGAGGTGGATAATACAATCTTGTTATCCCAGCCACTGCGGGCATATGGTTCTAAATCAGGTAAAGATTGAGGGCTGGATACAATTTTACTTGTGCTAATATCGTCAGGGTTATTCGCATCTTTATAGATTTTGTCCTCTTCAACAGAAACCGGGACAACCTCTTCCGGAGGAACCTTGTCTTTATAGATTTTATTCTCTTCAACAGAAACCGGGACAACCTCTTCCGGAGTGGCCTTGTCCTCATAGATTTTGTCCTCTTTAACGGAAACCGGGACAACCTCTTCCGGAGTAACCTTGTCCTCATAGATTTTGTCCTCTTCAAGAGAAACCGGAACGACTTCTTCCGGAGTAGCCTTGTCTTCATAAATTTTGTCCTCTTTAACAGAAACCGGGACAACCTTTTCCGGAGTAACCTTGTCTTTATAGATTTTATTCTCTTCAGGATCTGATGTCCCGACTGGTTTATTTGGCTTTATTGTATTCTGTCCAATAAGAATTTTTTTTGTTTCTGAAACCGATGACTCAGAGTTGACCTCTTGAGCATCAGCTAAAATTACAAAACAAAATATTCCCACAATAACCTGAAAAACTAATTTTTGTTTACACTTTTTAACATTACACATATTCCCATTCTCCTATTAAAAAATCACAAGATTTTGTAGAAAGACAAGCTGTATGTTAATTTATTTTTTCATCTAAAGACCTTCCGACAATGTCGGTAAGGATAAGTGCAAAAAAATAATGTCTATTACTATGTTAAGAGTGTAACCTGATCATTTGACAAAGGAGGATATTGATTTTCAGGTTCTTTGAATACAATCATTATGAAATCAATAATTGTTTCTTTTTCAAGTTTGTTATCAGAATTATAAAACCGATAAAAACTGTACCGGTTAAATTCGTATAACTGGCGATAGAGTTGGAAACTAATATGTCAAATCTGGACGTTCTAAACTAAAATCTAGACCCTAAACACGAATCCAGTCTATTGAACTATAATACTCATCTTTGAAATTAAGAAAAGGGCCAAAATATTAAATTAGTCTATGATGGAAAATGGAGGCCCAACGAGCAAACGAAGAAGCTGTACTGCTGAAGAAAAAGTCCAACTTTTAAGAGAACATTTAGAAAATAAGATCAGCATATCCGAATTAGCTAAACAATATAATATTCATCCTATAGTTGGAAGTGGAGCTCTTTGAAAATGCGCTTAATGGTTTTTTCGGCAAGCATAAAAAGCGTAAAGGAAAATCTGTCAAAGAAAAACGTCTTGAGACAAAAGTCAGTAAAATGCAAAGACATCACCGAACTCCCCACAGAGGTCGTTGATTTGCTATAAAAGTATTTTGGGGCAACCTGAAAAAGAACTGGTTTGCTCCTGATGTTAGAGATGATGCTTTGTTCTCTCTGTAAACGTTAAAGGCAAAAACCGGTGTTCCTTTGAATTTATTACTCAAGACCATTGGTTTGTCATGGACCCAATACTAAGACGGGTAAAACCGTTTTGGTCAACCAAATCAACATAATAGCGACACACCTCGCAGCTTTTGGCTGGAACCGTGGGAGTGTCAACGTATCATAAAATACAAAAAGGAACATATGCAAATCGGCTAGAAACGACTGATCTATATGATGCTTGATGAAAATGTCGTTGTTGTTAGTCCGTCAACTACCTATCGTGTCCTTTAGAACGCCGGACTTTCGAGATTTATCGTTCACCTCGAATGGTAAAATTGAAGCTTTGCATAAAAGCATTAAAAATGAATGCACCCGAATTCAAATTATGATTAATCTGGAGGATGCCGGAAAAAGTCTCAACGTATATCCATCAATACAACGAAAACTGGTTACACAGTACTATTGGATTTATTACTTCCTTTGACAAATTATCCGGAAAAGTTGATAGTATTTTCAAAGAACGTGATATGAAACTTAGCCCGCCAAGGAAGATGGGAAAACAAAAAAACCGTAAAGGCTGCTTAAAACTAACTTGATTTAAATATGCCTTTTCTCAAGTTTACCTTTAACCTTTACAATAAAAACTACCAGATAGGCAGGACGCTTTACTGTCCAGCATTTTATCTGTTTTATAGTAGGAATAAAATTTTGAACCAGACGCAATTTATTCCTCGTGTAGTTTTTAAATCCCATTAATGTGTGTGGTAAATCAGTCTAAAGACTTCAGGAACTCCCATGTTCGACCAAATCATCCTGAAAAGCAATCCTTTATATCTGATAGATGATTATACAAATTTTGTTAAATCAATGCAAGTGGTTTTTAAAAATTTATTAAATATCCCAGGGCCATATTTTGTGGGTTATTCAACCATAGCTCATAAAAAGTAGTAAAAATCGTGTTGCACGCTTGATGCGAGAGAATAATATACGTTCAAAAATTAAGAAAAAATATAAAGCTACGGCATATTCAAAACATAAATTTCGTGTTGCTGCAAATTTGTTAAAACAAAACTTTCATGCTGAACAGCCGGACCAGATTTGGCTTTCTGATATTACTTTTATCAAAGTCCGGAATCAGTGGATGTATCTGGTCGCGATTATGGATTTATTTTCCCGGCAGATTATTAGCTGGTCCTTGAGTCGTGACCTGTCTTTGGACTTTGTACTGAACGCTCTAAAGAAGGCTGTTATCAGTCGTGAACCGGAAAAAGGTTTAATCTTTCATTCAGATCGAGGTATTCAGTATACAAGTATTGAAGTTAAAACTTTTTTAAAAGAACATGGCATTATTCAAAGTATGAGTCGTAAAGGTGATTGTTATGACAATGCTGTTATGGAATAGTTTTTTAATACATTCAAATCAGAATTTTATTCTTTTGAGCGATTTGAATCCTTTCACGATGCTGAACAAAAAATCTTTGACTATATTGACATCTTTTATAATCACAAACGAATTCATTCAAGCTTGAATTATATTTCACCAGTTAACTTTGAAAAACAATTTAATCAAAAACGAACTTTTCTCTGTGTCTGATTTTTTAGGTAAACTTCATAAGTAACTTTCCCGGATGTCCCGGACATGCCAAATAAATGGAATATTTAAAAGTTTTACAGCCAAGATACTATAGCAGGCAGAAGTAGAGGTATTAGCATGGACAAGATCAATTTTATTTTTTAACAAAAAATAATACATTTTGGCATTTATAAAACCAATGTGAATGACATCCCTAGCTAATTTTAAAATATTTTTAGTACGTTTTAACCTTTTTAAAGGTAAAGTGTCTAATACAACATCATAATAACATAGTTTGGTATAAAGATCACCCCTTGGACAAACAAAATGAAAACGAAAATTGTGAAATTTTAATCGGCACGCAATCTCTATATAATCAATCAGGCTTTTTTCAGCGCCACTGATTTTACTCGAATGATGTACGATTAATACTCTTTTCATAAATCAACAGGATTTCTAATGAGTCAAAACATTTGTAATTTAAATAACTTGCAGTGCAAATAAATTTAAGATCATAATAGACAAATATTTTACACTAAAAAGCAACCTCTACATCATATATTTCCAAAAATAAATCATATACTTATAAAATCAGATCAGCTCTCCTATTATAAATATTTTGCCATAATATCTAAGAGGTAAAAATCCGTTGAATAATACCCTAATAATTCTATACTATAAATGCAGAGAAATTCAAACAGAAAAAGGCCCATTACACCCAATGTGTCCTTTATTAACGCTTGACAATTGCTTACCAGGCAAAACCAAGACGAATAGACTCTGCATTTTCATTTAGATAAAAATATAAAAGATTCATAACTATCCATGAATAAGACGATTTTATGTCTATACAATTACGGACAAGTTACTCCAATATAATGTAGTATCTTCTACCCTATTAATTTTTTACTAAATAGTGTTTGAAATTATTTGTAATCGCCCATATCATTCTAAACATAGTCTTATATACAAACTATGTTTAAATAAACAAATAATTTAATTTAAAAAAGTCAACCCTTTTATTAAATATTTGTTTTTTTTGACCTGTATTATTGAGTAAATCGAATATTATAAATGTTACGTATTCTCAAGTTTACCTTGAATCATTACAGTCTAATCACTTTTCTTCATCATAATTTGTCTTGACTGGCAAATCCACACTGAACCGCATAAGCAGAAACAAATTCAATTTCTTTTGAATACTAAAATTTATCATTTGTATCACATTTTATCATCATTTTCCCCTATTTTCGCTAAAAAATGTGCTCAATAAAACACAAAAGCCCGTCAAATTAACGGGCTTTTGTGTTTAGATAATTTATTTAGTACGCCAGGCGGGAATCGAACCCACAACCTTTGGCTCCGGAGGCCAATGAATAATTGCAAAAATATATCATCTTTTATCTATATAAAAACATACGCTTAAATGGTAATATTTTAAGCTATTTTCTTTATCATAAAACACCGTCCCCCACCCTATCCCCCACCTAATTTTGATATTTTAATCTCATATAATTTTGTCTTCTATAAAAATTTATACTGCATCAAAAACTATTTTTTACACAAGTTCCCTGATCTGTTTTTTGTCTTAAATACATACTTGAATCAATGATTCCTGGTAGGCGTCAATAAAAGCAACCATTCTATCAAACGGCTTCAAAATTTCCCCGTATTTTTTTACTGATTTACGTTTATCCCACAAAGGACATAAGATTAATGCTGGTCCTCAAAAATTACATAAAAAAAGCTTAGATAATAAGCTAAGCCTTTTTCATTTAAAACCAACATCTTTCCCCTCCCAATTTTTATATTTTAATCACATTTAACAGTATTTTTCTTAAATATTTCAATGATCACATCCAGGTCATACCGAACTAATCGACCAATTTTTATGAATGGTAATCCTTTCCGTCTAAACCGTTGGTCCCGTAGAGTAGATACTTTAATTCCGGTAATTTTAGAAACCATATATTCATCAACATAGTTAGGCAGTTTTTCATTAGAAACTGTTTGCATATACAAAACACCTCAACAAATCAATCTTATCATTTTCTCCTAATTAGATATTCTACAACATATCACTGCAACTGCCGTGCCAATTATAAATTTCGTCAAGAAAACTTGACTCTATATATAAAAAATATATTTATCAATTGATACCATATCTCACAAACGAAAGACTTGTGGATTTAAAGATACTCTTTATAAAGTCTTTCCTGGTAGCTGTCAATAAGCGCATCTCTCCCATGACTTGGATTCAATCATTCTCTATACTTTTTTATATTGTTGGTAATTTGTCCCCTGACGCGTCCTTGTATCGAATTTCATTTATAATTCTGTCCTTATAAGCAGGAATCAGCAATTGCACAAATATTGCCAAATATTTATTTAGTAGCTTTAAGGTAAGAAAAAAAATTAAAAAATTGGACATAAGCTATCATACTGCATATTCCGGATCAAAATTGCCACCCAATCCGGTGAAAGTTGCCACCTGTTCCGTTTGAAAACTGCCACCCAATCCGGTTGAAAATTGCCACCCCAATTTTTTCGGTTTTCTTTTTCTCCAAACATTTAGACATAATTATTAATTTTCTCCATTGGACAAAAGCCGATGGAGGAACATATTATGCCTATGAGGAGAATACCCATGGAAAAGATACGGGAAATCATCCGATTAAAAGAAACAGCAAATTTAAGCGACCGGGCCATAGCTCGTGCGCTAAATATTTCCAGACCCGTTATAAAACAATATTTTGTACAAATCAAAAATGCCGGTCTAAATTATGATGCCATAAAAGACATGGATGACGACACACTTGTAGCCCTCGTACAAGATAGAAATATATCCAACTCCCAACGATATAAAATTATATCCAGCCAATTCGATTATTTATCTAAAGAATTAAAACGAACAGGGGTCACTCTACATCGACTATGGCAAGAGTATCTAGCTGAATATCCTGATGGGTATGGATATTCTCAATTTTGTTATCATTTCCAGCAATGGCGAAACAGCAGCGAATTGACCATGCATATTCATCACAAAGCAGGGGATAAAATGTTTGTCGACTTTACTGGTAAACATCTCGAGATTGTCGACAGACATACCGGTGAAATTAAGGAGGTTGAAGTTTTTGTTGCCGTTCTTGGCGCCAGTCAACACACTTATGTGGAAGCCACCATCAGCCAGAAAAAGGAAGACTGGATAAAAGCAAATCAAAATGCACTTTACTATTTTGGCGGTGTTCCCAAAGCCATCGTGCCGGACTGTCTAAAGTCGGCAGTAAACATCGGAAATAAATATGAACCTGATATCAATCCGGAGTATATAGATTTCGCCCGTCATTTTCAGACAACTATTTTACCGGCCAGACCAAACGCTCCAAAAGATAAAGCTCTTGTTGAAGGTGCCGTGAAAATCGTATATGCCTGGATATTTGCAAGTTTACGTAATCGTATATTTCATACCCTTGAAGAGCTTAATCAGGCGATTATGGAGGAACTCGAAAAATATAACTCAAAACCCATGCAAAAACTAAAAGTCTCAAGAAAAGCATTATTTGATGAGACAGAGAAGGCGGCACTCCGGGACCTGCCAAAAGAAAAATATACAAGACGTCGGTTTAAATGCCTGAAAGCTCAATTCAACTATCATGTTTACCTCAGTGAGGACAAACATTATTACAGTGTGCCCTATCGTTACCGTGGCAAGCAAATCACTGTAATTTATACCGATAGCATTGTCGAACTTTTTTTCAAAAACAAGAGAATTGCTTTTCATAAAAGAGACTGTTCTCCAAATCATTATACAACTGTAAAAGAACATATGCCGTCACATCACAGGTTTGTCAATGATTGGAGTCCGAATAGATTTATCAGTTGGGCACAAAAGTCAGGTGACCATGTAAAGCACGTCATAGAGCAGGTTTTGGCTCAAAGAAAACATCCGGAGCAAGCATATAAAGTCTGTATGGGGATACTTGGTTTAGAGAAAAAATATACCAAAGAACGTTTGAACAATGCTTGTCGAATTGCTATTCGCTTTCAATATTATTCCTACAGAGGCATAAAAAGAATTTTAGAAAACAAAATGGACACATATCAACCCGAACAGTACAAACCATTGCCGGAGCATCAAAACGTCAGAGGACAAAAATACTATAACAGGGAGAATTACCATGATTCATCAAGCAACCTATGATAAAATGCACACCATGAAACTTTATGGCATGGCCAATGCTTTTCATGCGACTTTGCAAAAAAACTTTAACCAAAACTTTACTGCTGATGAACTGGTCGCTCATCTTGTCGATTCAGAGTGGGAAGAACGATACAACAGACGGCTCGAACGAATTTTAAAAGCTGCCAGGTTTCGTCATCAGTGTTGTTTGGAACAAATTGATTTTAACTATAAAAGGGAATTGGATAAAAACTTGTTCCTTCGTCTTTCTAACTGCGACTGGGTACAAAAAAGTGAAAACATACTTATCACAGGACCAACCGGTATCGGTAAAAGTTTTATTGCTTGTGCTCTCGGACATCAGGCTTGCGTAAATGGTTTTACTGTTTTTTATTTCAATGCGGCCAAACTCTTTTCGAAATTGAAATTTGCCAAGGCAGAGGGAACATATGTCAAAGAGCTGCTAAAAATTCAAAAACAAAACGTCTTGATAATTGATGATTTCGGCTTGCATCCTATCGATGAACAGTGTAAATTAATTTTGCTCGAGTTGTTGGAAGACAGATATAACATTCAGTCTACTATCATGACTTCGCAACTTCCGGTTACTCATTGGCACGAGCTGATGGCCAGTTCGACTATTGCTGATGCTATCTGTGATCGTCTCGTGCATAATTCATATAAAATTGAAATGAATGGAGATTCTATGAGAAAAATTCTCAGTAAACATTCCGGCTGAAAATTGCCACTATGATAAATTAAAATTGTCTAAATGTTTGGATTGTTCAGTGGTAAACTTTCAGCCGGAATCAGTGGCAACTTTCACCGGAATACGCATCCAGGAAATATTGCCATTATATTGTGGAGAAAAATTTGCAGAAAAAGCCGCACTGGAAGCGATATCAGCCGCCGTCTGATAACCCAGTTTTTGTGTAAAAAGATTACTACCGATTTGGGAGATCCAATCACGGCTGTTATAATCATAAGCGACAGTCTGTAACGGAGCAGCAGGATTCCCATAGACGGAAGTGTCCAAAGTTTTGTGTAAATCAATTTCATAGGATTCAATGACCCGTAGGGTTATTGAATTTCGGCCTAATTTGATTTACTGACATTTTTTTCGCCAGGGACTGTAAATTCACTTGTGTTTTATCAAAGAAAATGACATTTTAAAATAACACAGGAGAATTTACCAATGAAACTCACATCAGAACTTATTAAGCAACTTGAAAAAGACTTTGAAAACTGCAAGACCGCAGACGATCTTTTGGGTAAAGACGGTGTGGTCAAGAATTTAATTCGTGGTTTGTCCGACCAGATACTGGAAGCGGAAATGAGCCAACATCTGGGTTATGAGAAGCATTCATCAGAAGGCGATAATAGTGGTAATAGCCGAAATGGTGCCAGTAGTAAAACCGTAAAAACAGACTTTGGTGAAATTCAAATCAAAGTCCCTCGCGACCGCAACGGTGAATTTGATCCGGCTTTGATCAAAAAACACCACCGTGATCTGGGCAAAATCGATGAGATCATCATCTCCCTGTATGCTAAAGGATTGACCACACGAGACATCAAGGAGCACCTTGATGAATTGTATGGCCTGGAAGTTTCTCCGGCGTTTATATCCAATGTCACCGAACGGGTCAGGGAGTTTGTCGTGGAGTGGCAGGCCCGTCCTCTGGATAAACTCTATCCTATTGTTTATTTAGATGCTATTCATTATAAAATCCGCGAAGAAAGTCGTATTGTCAACAAAGCTGCCTATACGGTTTTGGGGATCAACAGTGACGGATTGAAGGAAATGCTTGGCATCTGGATCGACCAGTCCGAAGGCGCTAATTTCTGGTTGTCCGTGTTGACCGATTTAAAGAGCCGTGGTGTTGAAGATATACTCATTGCCTGCGTTGATGGATTAAAAGGTTTCCCTGATGCCATTGCCACGATTTTCCCTGAGGCAGTCGTACAATTATGCGTCATCCACCAAATCCGGAATTCATTACGTTATGTAGCGTCCAAACATCAAAAGGAATTCATCAAAGACTTGAAACTGGTCTATCAGAGTCCGACCAAAGAGAATGCTGAACTGCAACTGGAACATCTTGAAGAAAAATGGGGCAAAAAATATCCTGTGGTGACAAACTCGTGGAAAAATAATTGGAGCAACCTGTCAAACTATTTCCAGTATTCGGAAGAAATCAGAAAACTGATCTATACTACCAATAGCGTTGAAGCACTTCATCGGCAATTACGCAAAGTGACCAAGACGAAATCTTTGTTTCCCCATGATGACGCTTTGAAAAAAATGTTGTTCCTGGCTTATCGGGACATTGCTAAAAAGTGGAATAAACCTATCGCTAATTGGCCCATTATTGTGTCGCAATTGTCTATTATTTTTAAGGACCGTATGATCATTCAAATATAGTAATATTCATTTACACAAAAAAGTTTACAGTCTCAAAATAAAATATGTACACACCTAGTACATGAAAGTTTTGTCCTGTACATAAAATTCAGAAATATGTACATGAAGATAGTAGCAGATACCAAAATGTTCGTTTTTGTGGTAATACCTTTTGGGCCTGACCAAATAATATATCTGATTTCTAAAAAACGCCTAACGGAATGTTTATTAAAAAAGAAAACAGGTGCGGCGATTTAACCGCACCTGTTTTCTGCCAAGGAAAATATAATTGCACCATATAGTACAAATATAAAAGTCAAATGCCTAAACCTATTTAGCGACCAAGAAAAGAAATTCCTGAGCGAGCATAGTATCTTATGTTAAATACTTTAAGGGCATTACTGTTACGCCTTCATTATCTAATAATTTACCAATCTCCTTTAGAACACCTTCATTCTCATGAACAAACCAAAACGTTCCATGCCCTGAAATAACAAAGGCAAAATCAGATTCAACTGAAAAAATCTCTATATCTTGATATCTATATTTTGAAGGATAATCTAAAAAATTAATTAAAAACTCCTTTATATTTGATATCTCAAATTCACCTTCAAAATTATTCTTCAGTTTTACCGTTTCCAAATATTTTTTTAAATATTCGGTTTCTTTATATTCCTTATACAACCAATCAGGGTACCAAGAAAACTCTTCGTATTGTAACTTAACATGAAAAGAATTACCTGCAAATTTTGAGATTACGTTAGTAAGTATATCAGAATATTTCTCAATGTCTGAAATGGGACACTCTAAATCAAATCCTTTCTGCTGAATATACTTTTCTTTGCTTTCAGGATCATAATTTACAGCAATCAATAGGAATGTATCATCATTATCATGATCACTATACCATTTCTCATATTTTTTGTAACTTATCATAATTTGTCCTTACAATTTAAATCATCAACACCAATCCTGCAATAGATGCTTCTTACTTTTTAATTTATTAAATTCAATCTATTTATTCTATCCCATCTTTATATGCAATCATCTTTTCACTTATTATATTACACTACTTTATTTCTTGGGCCATACTCTCACATAATCACGACCATTTGATAATTGTATATCACGATGAGGGTTTCTATGCGATCCTTTATGATCAGTTACTTTACTCCAAGCCCTACCTTGTTTATCCACAAAATTTCCCTTTCTATCAGGTTTTCCGTCCCAATTTCTTTTGGGTTTGAATTTATATTCTTTACCATCTTTATCTACATACACTTTATTCGGATCGGGAGCTCTTCCTTCGTCATCTTCCCACTGATCTGTTTCAGTATTCCCCTCGTTTAATTCACGCTCTTTTTGTTTACTTAAATAGCTACCAACTTTCCAACCTGAGGCAATAGCTGTTGAATAAAACAAAGCCTCTCCCGCAAAAGAGGGTTCAGCGAATGCAAAAACCCCAAGTCCAATAAAACCAGCTATCTTTAATGGAGAAAAATACCTGTCCGCAAAAACAACAACTGGTTTTTCAACAACCCATATTAAGGCATTTTCACCATTAATTTCAGTTATACCCCAATATAAGCCAGTAGGATCAATCCTGCTTAAAGGATTATTGCCGCAATATGAATAAGGTGACTCATGAGCCCGCAGTTCTCCCAACGGATCCACACTCAACCACCGCCCTATCTCTGCATTATAAAACCGGGCCCCGAAATAGTGTAAGTTGACACCGGCTTCGTCGTCAAGTTCTTTGTTAGAATAAGTAAAGATTGCCTTGGTACCACCTACATCTGTCTGGCCCGGCATTTCCATACCAAAGGGATAATAATCAAATTCCTGTACTACTAAAGCAGTGCCGTTGGTGTCCTTGAAAACCGTGCGGCAGCTACCCAAATGGTCGTTTATGTGGTAATACCAACTCTCCTCGATTGTCGTCTCTGGTGGTGGAGTAATTTCAGCTAATCCATTACTTGTAAATATAGAAAATAAAACAGCAGTTAGCAATAGCTTTGTTAATTTCATGTGATATTCTCCTAAAAAAAACAGGGCCAAACCGTTATTTCAAGGTTAGGCCCAAGATTTAATCATCATTTCATTCACTGGTTTCTTCACCTTTATAAGTGGCAACGACATTACCATCAGCTCCACGAATATAAAATGTGGTCCCAGCAGGAAGTGTTGTAGTAGAACCTCCTGTACCTGAAGACGAACCGCCATCGTCTGCTGTATACACAATTTCCAGTTTCGGACGTTTACTTGCATCAGCATTAGCAGATGTTGAAAAACCTACCCGACATTCGTCCCCACCTGAAATATCACGTGAACAGGCAAGTAGAATTCCATGGTTGTTGGCAGGAATTGTTAACCAGCCGGTAACCATAGTGGCATCCAGGCTGAAAGTACACGTCCCAACCTGTTCAACATAATATGTTCCTTTAATGGTGGTATTAAAGTCACCACCATTCTGGCTCCAGTTATTTGTCCCGTCATAGGTATTCCAAGTGGCACCGGTTTGGTTGGCCGTACCGTCCTCGGTACCTTCCACCCACTCTGTGTTAAGTTCATAAACATTAACATTATCTGCAACACTTGCAAAAGACTGCGCATACATCGTCAACGTAGCAGATTGGATGCTCTCCACACCAACACCTGATCCGCAATCAAATTCCAGCAACGTTCGGTATTCATAACTTGATCGGTGAAACGCTTTGATATCATATTCACGGCCACCATAATTATAGGCGACATAAGAAGAATAACTACATATCTGGGTGTCTTTATTTGTAGGATCTGAATTATCAAGAACATCTTCAACCGTAGGATCAAATATAATGTCGCCTGCCGGTAGCTCCTTTAAATCACTATAGGGTATACCGGATAACATGTAATAATCGTTACCATCTTTAAACAAACGATTAAGCATACGTACAGCGTTCTTTTTGTTTGCTAATTTATCTTCATCCTCTATACGTACGAAAGCATAATCCGCAATAAAATGAAATAAAGTTTCACCTTTTTTGTCCTTGAAGCATACCGGATCATAGGTTTCAATCGAACGTTTTTCCGATCCGCGACCGATCTTTTCTGTACCAATACTGGCCGGCAGAGTTGAACCGAGGTCTACTTTTTGGAGAAACATCAAATAAGCATTACTTTCAGAAATATTAAAACTGGTTGGCGATGGAAGGCTGCTGCGCGCCTTGGAGGTCAGACGGATACCTTCCTTGAGTTGGTCTGAAAGGTAAGCATATTCCAAATCAACACCGGGAAATACATTCTTGTAAACAAGCTGATTTTTTTCTATTTGGGTATAGGGACTACCACCGGCCTTTTCAATAATTTCATAGGTTTGTAATTTTTTGTCCCAATAAACCATGGCTTTTAAACCAAAACCAACTATCACACCGTCTTTTTCATATAAGACAGGATAATCATCGTTAAAATGGTTCTGAAAATACACATGATACCGACCCTGTGTGACTTCGTATGCATAATCCGTATTGGAAGGAACAATATCTTCTTTGATATCAACCAGTTTTTCTCCCTTACGGTAATGAATCGGTGACGTGTAAACCTCAAGTGTATAGGTAGAGTCTGCGTTATAATATGTTTTGGAATATAGAGATCTTTTCTTTACAACTTCTTTACGGGATTTGTTCTGTGAATAGCTTAAACCCACAAACAAAAACAAACAAGCAAAACAATACATGGCATACTTTTTCATTCTTTTCTCCTAAAATTTATATTCATTATAATTATAATCAATTAGGGAGTTACGCTTGATTCAGATTTCTTTTTAATAACACGTTGGCCATTATCATCATAATAATGACCAACAACCTTGATACCCGGCACTTCTAACCTGTAAGGCAGATTACGATAATCATAATTGATTGTCGCATTTTTATAATCATCAAAAGTTAGGTTACCTTCACGGTCATAGCTGTATTTTATTGTTGATGTGCCGCTTACATTTTTCAACCTGTTGGAATTTGTGTAATAAATATAATTGTAAAGCTTTGCAGCCGTGCTGGTTATATTGTTTTGCCGTGAGAGAGTCAATAAATTACCGTTCAGGTCATAGGTTGTAGAAACATCATACTTGACAGAATTGGCCCACTGGCTTGTATCATAGTAGCCAAAATCAGCGTTTGTTAATCGGTTATCAAAATCATAATCAAACAACAATCCGGTCCGGGTCAGAGGTAGAGAACCGGAATTGCGCAGAACAGACATCCAGGAAATATTGCCGTTATATTGCGGATCAAAATTTGATGAAAACGCGGAGCTGGAAGCTATATCAGCCGCTGTTTGGTAACCCAATTTTTGCGTAAAAAGATTGCTGCCGATTTGAGAGACCCAATCACGACTGTTATAATCATAACTGACAGTTTGAAGAGGATCAGCAGGATCTCCGTAGATCAGTTCATTAACCTGTCCTGTAGGCCAGTATGTATAACTAACAACAGGTATGGATGATTTTGAGGATGATCTACCAGCGTAAACTGCTGACAAGCGCCCAAGTAAATCATAATCATACCAGATATAAAAAGAATCAAAAATATCATAATATTGACCTTCACTAATATATTCGGCACGTGTATATTTTTGACGTATAATATTTCCCTGCAAGTCATATTCATACTCGATGGTGGAATAATCGGGTAAATTGGGCAAACTATGGCGTATCCATTCGATGCGTCCTTCTTTGTCGTAGGAGTAATAGGTATAGGCCCATCCATCTGTCATATACTTAACCGCTGACACTTTGCCTTTTAGATTGTTAAAAAACCACATGGGACTTTGCGGTTCAGCCGGCCAAGTTCCATCGTTCCATGAAGGTTCTTGATCATACTGATAAATAATTTTAACTGATTTATCTAAAGTCGGAAAATCAGTTTGAGGCTCACCGGATGTGGAAGCATTGGCATTATCAAAGGTTGTCGAACCTTCATAAACACCGGTTTCAACCAGCCTGTTAAAGACGTCATATTTGTTATAAATAAATTCTCCTTTAGCTGTTTTGGTAAACCGTATATTACCATTGTTGTCATATTTATATTGATAATCGAAATTATCGGTTGATATAGATTCATCAGTTGGATCACCATCACCGTCACCGTCGGCGTCCGGTGTTACTTTGGCAACAAGCTGACCAAGCGTATTATACTTCATAGAGGTACATAAAGGACTCGTACCAACACCCTCTGCCTTTGGTGGAATTATTTTTTCAAGATTTCCCAGGATACTATGATGAAAATAGGTGTCAATTGGTGCCATAAATTCATTATTATATTCAACAGTCGTTGTGCAAGTAGTAATATCCAAATAATCATCCGTTTGAGCAGCAACAGCAACATAATATGTTTTACCACCCGCTACTTTAAATGAGAAACTATCTGTCGGATTTTGACCTGCAGAAAATGTAAATTGCCTATACCAAATGTTTGCACTTCCTTCGTAATCTCCTATTTTCACAACAACTATGCCTTCTCCTGCCTCTGCTGATGTAATAATATTTACATTACAGATAGCATCGCAAGATACAGTAGGTGTAAATGAAGTCGCCCTATCATCATCTATAATACCACCTGAATTATTGGTAATTGGGACCGACAATGGATCCATACTTCCTGAATAATAGGACGTATTATTATAGACACCATAACTACGTTCTAAAACAGTATGACCAAATTTGTCCGTATAAATCTCCCTTTGATTATCATTTTCATCAAATGTTGTATTCTTGAATAGATTATGTTGAGTATATGATGTGACTTCATCCCAGTTTTCATCATATTCATAGGATATATTGTGACCACTATTAATATTAAAATTGTTACCAGGATTCCCAATCCTTGAAATTCGATTAAGAGGATCATTTCCATATGCTGTTTGAACAAAAGGAAAACCATTACAGTTCACACCGGGACCATCAGCATCATAATATTCTTTACAACTCTCTGTGATACCATCACTATCTTCATTATCATCATATTGGGCGGTGAATGCATGGCTTGTATTAGCAACAAAAGGTTTCCACACTTTATACTCACGCCCAAGAAGATCATAGTCAATAGCAGAAATAATATCATTTTCGCCATCTTGAATTTGTGTTTGTATACTTTTACCAAATCCATCATAGTATACACTTTTTACACTTTGGTTAACATCATCAAAATTTAATGTTTCGATAACTTTGTTTGGATCAGCTACGTTATAAAGATCACTATTATTGTCTCTTGAATAACTATAACTTATTGATTTTAAAATATCATAATTAGAATTTTTAATTGTTTTTAACAAGCCAAAATTATCGTATTCAGCAAATGATGGTATGTTATTTTCATCCATGTAGCATGATAAATTATATGACCAGAGATCAAACGTTTGAGTTGTCATTAAAGAATTTTTGGGGTAAAACCGAAGGTCATCCACATATCCGGAACTACCAGAATTGGGAAAACCACAAAAACACTGTAAATAACAACCGGGTGTTAAAGAGCTCATAAGATCTGAAGTAATTTCTACGGTAAGGAGTTGCCACCCATCACCTGTGGAAATAGAATTATACCATCCGATTCCAGCAATTGATTGCCCTTGTGCATTCCTAGCATCTGCACCAATATTGACCTCTCCATTTTCAATATTTACCCATGCTTCAAAAATATAATTTTTGTTGATATCAATTCCATCACTGCCAATATACATATTTAAAGTGGGACCATATTCACTACTTGCAGTACTACAATAAGCACTATAAATACCAGAATGGACTTGATTGTTCGGTACTAAATCAGAAGTTGTCCGATAAAGATCACTATTTCCCGATGTCCAATCACTCCATCCATCCTCTAAATTCAAAAAGGAACACTCCCCATTAATAGCATTTTTTATAGTGGCAATGTTTAAAGCACCATCGTACCCCCATTTTTGAGTTGTTTTAACCAAGTTTGCATCTGTTGTCTCAATAATATTTTTATGTTCATCATATTTATTGTAAATATTTGTACATAGAGTATAGTTTTCTCCTGGATTACTGGGAACTTGAGCCACATCATCTTGACCCTTCCATATCCAATCTTCATCCATCACAAAACTATCACCAAGCTCACACCATTTTGTCCACAATTTTGATAAAAATTTATTATTATTTGTTAATATAATACCACTATAAACTGGACTTAACATATATTTCGCATCCATTCCTGATAAATGTTTACCTGCCCCACTGTTGTATCTAGCAGAAACATCTTCAAGAGTTAAAACCTTATTGTATAAGGAAACTTCATCTATTTTACCTTGGAAAAAGGAACTCCCAACACTATTTGCCTCTTCATGTGCTCCAATCCAAATTCCTTTAACATAACCTGTATCCCAAATATCAGTACTATTTCCTGGTGTTAACAATGTTTGTTCCAATACACCATTTTTATATATTTTGTAAATTGAACCTTCAAGAGTAACTACAATATGTGACCAAACATCTGCAGATATTAAAACTTGCGAGCCGTACCAAATAAAATTATTGTCTTTTTGGACCCCGATTTTTAAATAACCTGAATCTATACGTAAATCATAAGCACCTCTTTTACTAATTATTGTTCTTGAGCTATTCGTAGAATCAGGACAAATCCATGCTTCAATAGATAATGTATTGACTACATTATATTCAGGAGATCTTCGTATTGAGACATAATCATCTATCCCATCAAAATTCAAACAGTAACCGATTTTTCCCGATGCTTCCCATGCAGCCCCATGCATATCCCCAGTATTTATCGGATTAATATAGTCCTTCACTATTGTTCCCTGACTCTCTTCAAACCTCCAGCTTGCCAAGAAAATTGGACTGTAATCTTCTGTAGTTGAAGGGACTAAACCTGTCTTATATTGCTGAAATGCATATACAGCTTGCGATTCTTTTAAATCATTGTCTGAATTCGTTGTTGAAATAGAAACAGGCATCCCATTAACTTTTGAATATGTAATATTTGTTGTTGTTTCAACTCCATCAAGTGATTCAGATTTTGTTTTAACCACAGCCTTTCCACCAATTACATCGACAAAATCTGATCTTACTCTCACATTTTGAAGAAAGTTTTGATCATGCCAACTTACTTTATCAAAATCAAGATATTCAGTTTCAAGGTTCTGATATTGATTAGTAATTTCCTTTGTACAACAAAATTGGTCAGTAGTTTTATCTATAAATCCATACCTAATTCCTTTTACTTTTCCCCTTTTCCAAGAATTATTTTCTCGATAATGTTCATACGTACTACTATTATATGTGTAAATATCAGGAATTTCATCACCCGCTGTAAATTCATAAATGATCCTACCATCTGTTTCATCAACTATATCATGTCCATAATTACCAGCTTCTTCCTTTTGGACCGCATTTGGAACGACTATCACTTGTTCGTATCCGATAGAATAGGTTGCGAATGGATACCACTCCCATGGTCGAGTATCTAAGTCATTTAAAGCACAAAATGGTTCCGGTTCTCCTTCAGCAACACCAGAACTTTGATCACGATTAGTTTGAAATGAAAAATCATCACAAACATCATTGCGAGAATAAAAAATACGGTAATTGACTGTATCATGTCCATCATTCATTTTTAAATATTTAACACGAGGACCTCCTCCATATTTTAAATCAGAGGAAATCCCCTGCTGTGGGTCTAGATTAAAAACTTTATGATAAGAATCTGATTCATAATTAATTGAAATATAACCACCTGAATGAAAATTAATTTTATTCAAGCTCCAGGACCTAACATATTCATCATTATAGCCAATTTGAGGAACTTTATGATTATATAAAGTAACATTATTATTATAATAACCCCATCGATCCCACTTAATATTGTCCCAGTTGGGATCATCATTATATTCAAAAGATATTGTACGAGACGGCTGACAATGTTCTGAAAGAGTCATGCAATAGTCTTCTTTTCTTATAAATTCTACATCCGTTAGAGTCAACTTTCCATTACCAGAGGTGGAATTTGGTGATCCAGTACAAAGTGAGTGATCATAATGAAAATTTATTTTGTAATCAAAACCCCAAATTTCACCTCTTCCATTATTTAATTCATCATAGTTATAAACGGTAATCTTGGACAAAGCGGCAGGTTTGTCTGTACCAATAGTACCATTTGAAAATATTTCCAATGCATCTTGTCGCTCAAATTGATCGATTTCAAATCTTACCTCATTAATAGGTGTTTGTATCTTTGTTAAATAAACTAATTGCTTTGAGCCATAACTAACTTCATGTTTACTATCACTTGAAGACACACCCCATAATGATGAAATTCTAGTTGAGCTTTCAGGCACCCTCCAATTATAAACATCATTATATAAAGAATATTTAAAATAAATCCAATTACCATCGTCGTTATAATCCAAGCCAAGCCAGTTTCCATCAGTATCAACTGTTCTCCCATCAAATTTTGTCCCATTATCAATAAAATCAGGATAAAGAATTGCCGTCAACTGCCATTCAAGTGCATACTTTTGGTTGTATGTATGTTTTGTGTAATTATTATTCGTCACTCCAAAGTCTTTATAACCGATACCAACTTGCCCACTGTTATTAAAAACAGGGTAACCATAAACATATCGTGTGCCATCGATATCAGTAACAATAAAGCCTGTGATCAATCCATCCGAATCCGTTATGTAATTCACTTTAGCTTTGGTATCATTGTTTATGAAAATAAAATTATTTATAGGTTCAACCGGTTCATCATCATAAAATAAATGGGCCTGAGCTCCATCTCTGTATGGGGCAATTTTCCCCTGGGGACCAAATCCAGTCACATAGTAATCATCCATTGCTAAAAAATAGGGCATTGTTAAATTTCCAGAAAAATTCATATGCATCCTTGCCCGGCTCTGTTCACGACAGACTTCATCAGAAAAAGTAATATTTGGGTCAAAATAATACTCATCATTAAAACATTGATAGTACAAGTATCCATAGTAATAAATATCATCCTTTGTATGTTGTCTTGTTCTCTCCCAAGAAATACAAATTGAACGATACCATGGTAAGCCAGTTAAACTTTGACTCAAGGAAAAATTAGTAAACTCACCGACTTGCTCCTTTTCAACATAACAATGACGAAAATCATCTGGAACTCCACGGATTGATCGCATAATTTTTCCCGGACTAAAATGCCATCCTAAGCCGATCCAACTTGCAACTTGTCCCATCTTAATTCCTGATTGATACTTTGCAGAAAATGGAATTGTTTTGCCTCCTCGTAATTTTAGTTCAAATAAAGGTAAATCAAATTGGAAATCCCCTGTATATAGGTCAATCAAATTTTCATAAGAATATTTAATTGAAGCTATATGATTATCAAACATCATATCAGTAATAGGTCCACCTGTTTGAGCCAACAAAACAGTTTTTAAACAAACAAATACAATGAAAAGGTTTAGAGTAATTTTTGTTTTCATTCTTTACTCCTAATTCAAGTTAACAGTTAAGGTAAAAGAGCTACTAGTGGTTTATACAATAGAATATAGCTTTCAAGCCCTTATAGATTCACCCAATACGGTTTATATATGAGTTTGTGAAAGAATACAGCAATCATGCCAAGAGAATAAATTCATTAGCATATCCATAACCCAATATTAATAAATAAATTACATTCACTGGTTAAAAAATCTATTCTGAAACGCTAATTCAAGTGGGTCAATTTTTGACCCATCCAGGATTCCCGAGTATTATAAGGTTTGATAAAACAAAATGATAGGGGTGGGTTAATTTTTTACTCAAGGGTTAATTTGCACATAAGCAATAAAAACAATTATTTACCTCAAAATAGTTGTCAATAATTGACCCACCTGATGTTTTAGTTCTGGTTGTACAAATTATTTTCTTTGATTTTCTTTTTTAGGGTATTGCGGGTAATACCAAGAAGGGTTGGAGTCGAATATACATATCTCCAATCCCATCCAGAAAAAGGGTCCCTTTATCAACTTTTCCAACCAGGCTTTGCTGATCACAGGAAGCCCCAGTAAAAGCACCAGTTCTTTGCCTATGCCATTATCAAGTACTTATAAAAACAAAATCCCCAAAAGTTATGAAAACCTTTGAGGATTTTTTGATAATAATACCCTAAAAAAATAAATTCTGGTTGACTATAAAAGCATATTCTTGCTTCTTTAATTCAAAGGGGTGATATCTGGGGCGATTAAATAATGTTAGTTACCAATCAGGTTTCGAATATAAATTTATTTTAGGACTTTTAAGTTTGACTAAACTAAGATCTTCTATATCCATCTTAGCATCTGTTAATCCAAAAAAAAGTTTACTGTTATCTTCACTATGAATAATGATAGAATCACCTTTTATAGTTCCATACCTGATTACAAATTTTCCTAAATTTATCGGCTCAAATGTTTCTATTATCAATTTATTATTATCTTCAATTTTATAATATCCGATATATCCAGATTTCAATTCATTATAATCAGCATCATCAGTTGGAATTTTATAAAACATTTTACTCACATACACTCTACCGTTTGAAAAAAATCGATAAAAATAAAATGATGTGTCAAAATAAGATATTCGAAAATCTCGATCTAATTCCAATTCATAATAAACAGTATTGGTATCGATTACATTATTTTTTAACTTAAAAGGTAATTTTGCAAGCTTAAAATTCGGTATTTTAGGCCGAAATCCACCTTCCGGGAGCCTTTTTAAATTTGTCGCACAGGACACCATGACAACCATTAGTAAAATTAAAAAGCATTTAACATTCACATCAATATACCTTTAAATTATATGTTCTATTATTTAGTTTCGCTTATACTTTTTTTATTCTTTTTAAATCTTCTTTCGTTTGGTTTGAAAAGCAGAGAACAAAAATAACCACAAGTTAATATTAAAGATCATTTATATGTTAATTTAAAGTTTAGAACAAATTCCATTCTGTTAATAACGTTGAAATTTACTAAATTAATAATAAAAGAAACGAGGAATTCCAGCTCCCCCATTAGCCCTATCATGAACATAATTTTGTCCCCATGGCTCACGGCTGAAAGTAAATCCTAGTCCGTTAACCCTTAAAATTGTATCTGCCTTATTCAAACTCATTTGGTATGGATTTTGAACATAATAAAGCTTATCATCTATTATCTCTACAGGCCCTCCTTTTCCTTTTCCAGTAAATTGTTCTTGAGCTAATAAATAACTACTCCCACCATGTGAAACAGCGATTCCATAGCCAGCAGTCCAGCCCTGATCTGTATCACCGCCAAAACCTGGGGCACCGACATGATCATTATGATAATATAATGAAACATCACCATACCTTCCTCCAAGCATTCCCTGTCGTGTTTGCTCTCCAGTTGCAGAATTATACGTCCATATTTGTCCATATGTAATGGACCAAGCACCATATGTATTTCTAATTGCGGATTGGGTATTGTAATTTAATGTATAAATCGACATTGGATCACCACTTCCATAACCACGACCATAAGTGTAATGAACTGAGAATGATGCATCGTACTGCCAACTTCTACTTCCATGTGGAGTACCTAATCCACCATTGAAAAAATTAAAAGAAACGTCAGACACCAATCCATTGCCCCAATCATTACTTGCTGTTCCCCCAAAATTAAGAGATGGCCATCCACCATCATAATTATTTAAACCTGCACGCAGGCAATAAGATCCTCCTGCTCCTCCTGCTCCTCCTGCTAGATATTCATAGCTAATATCATAAGGAATATTAAATCCACCTGCAAGACCACCAGTGATCATCGAGGCCCACAAATAGGGATCGCTATAGTCCCAATTAGCTGGATTCATAAAACCTCTAGTACCTGTTATACCAGAAAAAAAGGCTCCTCCGATATAAGATCCGATTAAAAAACCAAAAACAGAAAAATTACCATCCGGATCGACCATTACCACAGGTGAATTACAGCAATAGATATAAGGACTAAATCCCTGTCCTGCCGGATCAGTTACCAACCAACGTCCAATCCCGGGATGATAATACCTTGAACCAAAATAATAAAGTCCTATGCCAGAGTCAAGTTCTTTTCCGGAAAATTCATAGCCCACTTCATCGTCTCCCACCGTGGTATAAAAATCTCCATAGGGGTAATATTCCCGTTTTGTCGATGAATTGCTCATTAACCGATTACTGCCTAAATGGTCGGTGTAAAACCATAAATGACCTTGTCCCGGATCAAAGGTGCAGATACGGTTACCACCGGAATAGATATATTCAGCCTGTAAATTGTCACTTCCATCATACTCAGCCAAAATAACCTGTCCACTGGTAATATAATAGGTTTCTACATCATCTTCATCTTTATATACCCGCTGGTTAAAAGAGTCATAGGAATAACTGTTAGAGTTATAAGCAGTCATATTGCTGAACAAGTCATAACTCATATTATCTGTCGATCCGGACTCGGTAATACCGATAACTCGTCCGATGGCGTCATAAGTAAAAGATAAACCTCCGGTTGAGTCGAGTTTATTGGTTGTTCCATAGGCAAAGCTCGTTCCCTCTTTGGAAGTAATATTTCCATTCGGATCATAAGCATAGGCTAAATGTGCTTGACCGCTAATCCAAAAGTCATCCAGCTGATGCAGGTCGTTATAGTCATAATTCATGGTCGTATTGTCTTCCATGGCATAAGCATAGACTTGGGATGTGATGTTGCCTACATCATCATAGGTGTAGTCAATATCATAGACATTATTGCTGTTGTTTTCATATTCTTTACGAGACATCCAGTTTCTGTTGGTGTCATAACTATAGGACTCTTCAACACCATTGGCATAGGTCACTTTGGACAAGCGGCCAATGGAATCATAATCATAACTCGCCAAGGATGGTACTGAATAGGTTATTTCCAAATAGGGTCGTTTGGATACATCTGTGGTATAGTCTGACGAATAGAACAAAGCACCCTGAGAAGTACTAAAATTAGGGTAAATATCCTGAGCCCACTTGATGATCCAACCGTTGTTGGTGGTGGTGCCGTCCACCATATCTTGCACATTGGAAGTCAGGTCAAAGGCCATCCACTTGTAATCCTGTTTATAAAAAGTCACTACATCTAATACTGTTGCATTATAATCACCACCAAGATTGGTCCAATTGCTAACACCATTATAAGTGTTAAACGTTACACCGTCGTTGGAATAAATACAATTTCCGGTTCCTTCTACCCAGCTTCGGCTGACCTGATGGATATTGGCATCAGCACTGTTGTGATACACATACATATTTTGATCAGAATAATAATACATATTTAATTGTGCTGACTGAATATCTGCGTTGGAAGGTATCTGGTCAAGATCATATTGTATAATGGTACGGCCGCCATAATAATTATAATTGTTTGCATGCAACTGCAAAATATAATTTACACCATAGTTATAATTACCGTTAGTAAAATAACCAAACCGAGCATCTTTTCCTGCAGCGGCATCCGGTTGGATAATTGTAGTCGGATCAAAGACTAGGTCTCCCTGCGGTATCTCTCTAAATTGGTTAAACGACATGCCGAAAAGAAAGAATGAACTTTTATCTACATACAAAAATTGCTTATCCAGTTCAAATGTTTCACAAAAAGGATCTTCACGGTCCTTTGCCAGAAAAGCAAAATTTATAGGAAAAATAAAACGTGATTTGTTTGATTTATTTTTAAAGAAAATTGCTTTTTTAGTATTATAGGATTTTTCAACAATTATTTCTACATCTGAAAAGGCCTGAATATCTTCACTATTTTGCATTTCAGCTAAAAACATGATGCTGGTTTTCTCGCTTTTCATACTCAAACTCTCTGGTGTGGGCAATTTTTTTCGTGCCTCATCACTGAGAACAATCTCTTCTTTGACCTCAACGTCCCCGTATACCAGACGCAGATCTGCGCCCGGAAATATATTGTGATAAGTAATACAATTACCAACAACATCAGGTTCGGAGGGATTTAGTTTATAAACTGTTTTATAGCTCTTTTTGTCCTGGTCAAAATAGACCATAGATACCAGTCTCCAGCGAATAAAAGAGCTGTCCTTTGTCATGACTGTAAAGGGCCAGTCTTCCTGCAAATCTTTGGCAAAGGAAGCATAAAACATACCTTCACGTACGCCATAGTGGGTGCTGTCTACTGGCATTAGTCTGCGATTAATATCATGAAATTCACCACCTGCATCCTGATAGTGCATAAATCCATTCGACAAAACAACTGTATGTTTACCGGTTTCACTATTTATAAACGTCTTGCTAAAATTGGTACGTTTAGATTTGACTTCAACACCGCGATTGTTGGCTTGTTTTTTCTCAATTCTTGTTAATAAAGAATCCGGAATAATCGATACTCCTTCTTGGGCATAAAGCATAGAAGTCAGTAACAGAAAAAGCAGGGTATATACTTTAGAGAATACTTTCATTTTTTTATCCTCTCATTTATCTATAATAAAATTCAATTAATTGGATGAATATGTTTTATCTAACCGGCCAAAATTATCGAAACTATTTACAATCGTATGCCCGGTGGGATATTTCAGCTGAATTTCCCGGCCAAGATGATCATAAGTATGTTCAATAATTTTTTCGCTAACGTCAATGCCATTAAAAATTTTCATTTTTTTCTTGATGATATGTCCCAATTCGTCATACTTGTAAAGACTTTGGTGAAAATCATTGGCTCCGGTTCCAGTATATTTTATAACCTTAGTTAACTGACCAATACCAAAATGCGAATCAGATCCGGAATAATCGGTATCATAGAAATTCTCAACCTTTATTTCTCCAGTTTCTAAACCATAGGATGCTATACTTGATATCAGAGGAGGCCCCCAAGTCACATCATCTTCCTCACAAATTTTTAACAAGCGACCAGATCTATCATATTTATAAACAGTAAAACCATCATGTGTTTGGTCCTGATAAGCGTTTTGAGAGTAACATAAAGATCCATCATTATAATAGACATATCTAGAAATTCCTTCATCAGGTGATTGTTTTTGCACTAATCGACCCATAGTATCATAGGTCATGATAGTATCCCAATCTCCAGCAGAAGAACCTAATGGTGGATCAAAATAATTTGGGGGTTTTATTTTAGTTACCTGACCCAAGACATCGTAATCGTTTGCCGATTTAATTTCATCATTTACACTACCTAAGGCAGAAATACCACCGATTTTATTTCCAAATTTGTCAAAATAAGTCCTAGAAACTTTGTCCTTTTCATCAGTTACCTGTTCATAGTGAAAATAGTCTGATTGACCAATATCATAGGTAAATAAATCTTTTCCAAAAGCATAAGTAATCACTTCATTGTCCGGGTGTTTTTGTTGTGTCAATCTGGCCAATCCGTCGGCAGAGTATGTAAACTCTTCGCACAATCCGGTCACATTTGTTTTAAATGCATGGGTTGAATTGCTAATTTTTTGTGGCTTGTATTGCTTATAAACTTTACCTAAAGAATTGTATTCTGTCTTTGTGATAATATCATAGTTACCGTCTCTGGACTGATTTTGAATTGAACGCCCCATGGCATCAGTATAAGCTACCGCTACAACCGGTTTTTCTGCTACTGAAAAATTATCAAAATAAATATTGTCTTTATAATGGGGTGAAATCATTCCGCAATAACCAGAGGAATAGGATGAATTCGTCATACTGGTAATCAATTCACCATCGACATACAATTCGTATTTTGTATCTATGGCAATTATTTTGACCCGATGCCATTCACCGTGTGTTAAACCACCATAAACAACCCCTTCAGTTGTTCCGTAAGGTGGTCTGCGAAATCCAAATTTTGTTGTGTTTACATCGACAATAATACAATTGTTATAGGTACCATCCTGGCTGCGAACGAAAAAACCGCCTAATTGATTATCACTGTCATATTTAATATCACATTCCAATACTAAATCGGTATATACATTATTCTGATTAGATAAAAAACTGTAACCGTCATTAACATGAGTAGATTTTAAATAACCATCATCCAAAGACCAGGTCGCCGCGCTGGGTGTTTGAGATTCCGTATATTTTGACAATGAATTGGTCAATTCAAAATCATCAAACTCACCACCACCCATTGCTGAAATAGACGTGGTTGAATTGGGAACTGTGCTCTCAAACTCATCGCTACCGCTTCCAACACGAGACAAATAAAAACTCGATGTGCTTAAAAGTTCTTTATCCTCATCTAAAGAAACAATAGGACGGCCAAAAACATCATAACAAATAAAGGAGGGATAATTATTAGCATTTGATGAAGCAATTGGTTGAAACGTTTTTGGATCATAGACAGTTGTCTTCATGACAGCATCATATGGTTGAAAACGCAGATCATCCCAATAGCAGGCAATGCTATTAGTCCCATAATTAGCCGCAAACGGCATAACAGTCGCAACATTGGCGATGGTACCAAGATCCAAAATACAGGTCAATAATTGCCACTCTCCGTTTCCAGTATAGAAGCAAGGTGTTGCATAACCAGACCCTCCACCAGATAATGTATAATAAATATTAAGATAAATATTATCATGAATAGCTGGCGCCTTGACCCAAGCAGTAAAAATATATTTTGAATCCTGATCTATATCGTCTGAGCCTGAACTAATAAAAGATTTGTCGATGCCCCATCCACTATAATAATCGGATGACAAGACCTTGAGCGATTTCCGGCCTGTATAGGCCTCTTCATTTGATACTGATTGCCGGTTCGAATCATGAATACCCCAATTGCAGATATCACTTTCATACCCTTCGTAAGCAAATTCATTTACATAAGCATTCTTAATTTCTGCGACAGGGAGACAATTGTTATACCCATATTGAACTGAACTAAAATTTCCATTCTCAAACGCTATAAAAGAGCTAGGATATCTTACTGATAAAACATTTCCATAATCATCTCTCTTAGCAATTTCTGATAATTGAATCCAATCGTCTGACGAAGTGGGTTCATAGCCATGGATAGACCATGAGGCATAATTAAATGCCTGGAGAGAATTTGTAGCACTTCTTTCATACCATTGATAGGTTTTATTCGGCGCCCATGTATCTACACTCGGGTCGGCTGTATCCCATTGTTTATATGTTGTAACACTTGATGATTTTGCATTCTCATTAATATCGCTGGTTTCATAAACCGTCTGTTGGGCGATCTGGGAAACCATATGTACTGCGTCTTCTGTCATATTACTATATTGCGGAATATCGTGTGCAAATGTTGTTTCTAAAATCTTTACAGTACCATCCGTATTTGTAGTTGTTATTTTTGTTGGTTGGCCGTTATCATCATCAAAATCGGAATATATTACAGTCGAAGTTAAAGAACCGGAAGATGGATAAGAATAATTTGTTGTTTCTTGAGTTTGTGTTAGTTTTTTATAATAACATCCATCATTTTTATTAGTATAACTGTATGTATTTACAACCTCATTTTTTACACTACCTCCTCCAGCTGGCATAGTTTCGATTTCAGTTAAGACACCTCTTTTATAAAACTCAGCGGAACTGGCTCCCGGATTCTCAAAATAATATCTGAAATCTGCAGCTTGTGTTGATAAAAGAGCAGAGTTATACCCAACATATAAGGAATCATTATAAGGTTTTGGTGTGGTTCCATAATAATGCGTAACAACAGGGGTATTTATGCCATCATCAACTGTAATACTTGTAGTATAGTAAAAATGTCGAGTATAACTCATTGTCAATACCGTATATACAATACTTTTTTCGCACCCGTTAGGTAATTTTATTGTTTTTAATGCAGCACAGTTATGAGTTAATGAGTCAGTATTTGTTTCATAGGTGAAATTTGTAGATGGAAAGGCAGGTTGACCATCTCTGGGATCATATTCTTGAACAGAAGTAAGCATTAGTTTGCGGTAATACTCATCATCTGTTTTCCAAGTGTCATAATTATAGTTAAGCTTTGTATGTTTAAGGCACGTCTCATCAGGATTGATATCCGGGTCCTTGTCAAATACTTTAATATCGGTTAAATTTTTTTCAAATACCAGTTCCTGACAGCTATCACCATTTTCATTGGTATCTGTTAGCGGTGAAAAATAATTTTTACTGTCACCAGCATCTTGTCTTCCAGTTGCGTAATAAAGCTTTATTGTCCTATTAGTTGATTGGTCAACTATTTTATCAAGATAATAAGCTTTAGTATAATCGGAATAACCTGAAAAACTATCTCCCAACCATTCCAGATCACTCACTTTTTCTATTACCGGGGTTTCATAATGTAATGTTATCTTGTTACCAAAGGGATCTTCTATTTCGGTTAAATTCCATCTATAACCCATTGTTTTACAATGATCCGTTGTCTCTATAAAAATTGTACCTGAATAGTAATATCTTACAACCCGGTGACATCGGTTAGCAAAAGTATATTTCATACCGGATTCATCCCAAATTTCCCACTTAAGGATTTGATTATTGGCATTTGTTGTCCTTTTAATTTCCCAAAATTTATAATCTGTTAATTTATAAAAATCAGAGGTACTAATCTGCCTCAGTTGGTTATAAGATCCGTTTGCGACGAAACCCAAATAATCAAAGTGATGATCAGTAGAAGTCGTACAATTAGGATTCCCGACAATAGCAGGAATATCCAAATTCCAACCCAATCCAACAATACTCGCCTGATTTGTCGTATTATCTTTATTATAGTTACTACGAACATTGGAACTGTATAAAATATTTAAGGCAAATGAAATCCCATTTTTCCCAACTAATCCAGCTAAATTCATATTCGCGGTGAATTCTCCTGTATACATGTTTATATTTTCTGCAACATTGGATACAGGAACTGATATGGACGGAGGTGCACCAAAAAAATGAGAATCACTCCAAACATATGTTGTACTCAATATCATGAGTAAAGCCAGACAATTCAAAAAATATCTTTTCATCTATTTTCTCCCAATTTTAATACAAAATTGACTGTTTGACTCTCTATAGACAGCAATCATGCCAACAAAAGAAGCTTTGCAACCCCACACCCAACTAGATATTAATCAACATATTACAAACCATACATTAAAATAGTGTTTTTAAATAACTAATTTTAGTGGATCAATTTTTGACCCACTAAGGATTCCCCGAGTATTATAAGGTTTGATAAAACAAAATGATAAGGGTGGGTTAATTTTTTACTTGAAAGTCAATTTGTATTTATATAATAAAAACAAATAATTACCTTATTATAGTTGTCAATAATTGACCCACCTGTTCTTTTAATTTTGGTTGTACAAATTATTTTCTTTGATTTTCTTTTTTAAGGTATTGCGGGTAATACCAAGAAGGGCTGCCGTTCTACGAATTTCATAGCCTGTAAATTTATAAACCTTGCTAATATATTCTAATTCAATTTCCTGCAAGGTCTTGATAGAATCAATGTCACCCTCAGGAATGATCTGCATATAGTCTTTTAATTGATCAACAAAATCAGGAGAATTATGATCCAAAAGAGGTATTTTTTCTAAAAGAGTTTTTAATTCCCTTATATTTCCCGGCCAATGATATTTCGAAAATAAACAATGGATTTCCGAAGTAATGAGATGATGATTTCCATTAAGAAAATATTTCGTAAGCGGGGGAATATCTTGCAAACGTTGTCTTAAGGGCGGTAAATCTATTTCAAATCCTTTTAATCTGAAAAACAAATCTTTACGAAACTTTTGTTCTTTAATTCCAGATAGGAGGTTTTTATTGGTAGCGGTTATTATCCGAACGTCTACGTATCGCTCCCGATTTTCACCAATTTTAAGATATTTTCCATTTTCCAAAAAGCGTAACAGTTTGGGTTGGAGTCGGATATCCATATCACCAATTTCGTCCAGAAAAAGGGTGCCTTTGTCAGCCTTTTCAACCAGGCCTTGTTGGTCACAGGCAGCCCCGGTAAAAGCTCCTTTGCGGTGGCCGAAAAGAGTGCTTTCCAGCAACATTTCCGGTACAGCGCTACAGTTAATAGCTACAAAACTTTTATCTACCCGACTTCCAACTTGATGTAATGCTTCGGCAACTAATTCTTTGCCTGTTCCGGTTTCTCCGGTAATCAAAACCGGAAGTTGAGGGAAACTTGCAGCTTTTTTAATCAGATTCTTTATATTAACAATTTGCTTACTTTTACCAATTATTTTATCACACGGATCGTGATTCATTCAACTACCCCGTTAAAATCCTTTATCCATAGCTAACAATAAATATTTATTTAATCATGTTTCCTAAAAATCAAACTATTTTACCATAAAGAAAAGTATTGTTGTATATCATAACAATCCCAAATATTCGGATAAACCGATTGAATGAATATCAAAGCTAAACTGGTCAGCGCCAAAAACAGTCCAAAAGGTAGTTTACTTTGGCGATTGAGCTTATTTAACAGAACGCCGACCAAACCACAACTAGCCCCAATCAATGCTGCCCCAGAAAATATAACCAGTGTCAAGTACCAGCCGAATAAACCACCCAATAAAGTTAGTAGTTTTACATCGCCCATACCAAATCCAAAGCGCCCCTGCAGCAAAAATCCGATAGAACCTGCAGCCAGGACAACAGCCAGGATAATACCCATATCGGAAAGCATTACAAGAACATCTGTTCCGGCATGCCAACGAATTATTAAAGCCATAAACAGGGGAAACAGAAAAAAATTTGGAATAATAAAATTCCGAACATCGGTCAGCATGGTACCAAGTAAAGACCAGCCGACCAATGCATAAAACAAAAGGTCCCAGCTTATACCGTAAATAAGAGACAAACCAGTCAATCCGCCTGTATACAATACTTCCACTAGCGGATATTGCAAAGAAATGGGTTCACGGCAATAACGACAACGCCCACCCAGGAATACATATCCCAAAAGCGGCACCAAATCAAACGACTTTATAGTTTTTCTGCAATGAGGACAATGAGAACGCTGCCAAAGTGATATTCTCTTTGGTAGTCGGTATACACAAACATTCAGAAAACTGCCAAAAGCCAATCCAAATAAAAAAATAAAGACATACATAGAAATTTCAGTTCTTTTTTAAAATTATTATGAAAATTACTTTTTATCATGCTTTTATAAGACAGATGTTATTAATCCGGGACCTCTTCACGAATTATGCCGTTCTGGTCAACCGTCCAGACATTAAATACACCATCCTTATCAAAATCCACCACAGCGGTTGCCTGGGCTACAAAACCAGTGGCGGTTACATCGCGTAATTCGATAAGGTATCTGGCAGTTCCACCTTCTGTCTTTAACAGCTCAGGCTCAAAACCTATTGATGTTAGATCGGTACTGTAGATGTCATTTTCCATATAATAGGTCTTTTGCAGCTGGTGCACATGTTTGAGCATAAGTTTGGCTTCTGTTGATTTAGCACGAGTAATTACACTGAGGAATTTAGGCATTGCCAGGGCTGCCAAAATACCAATAATGACGATAACTACGAGAAGTTCTGTTAATGAAAATCCAGATTGATCAGCCAAAAGTTTGCGTAATGTTTTCATGATATTCCTTTCATTTTTGTTATATATATCTGTTGATTAGATTTTCATTTAAATTTATACTTGTTAAAAATGTATGGCTCTAACATTTTAAAATTTATTGAATCACATTGACTACGTTAAAAATCTGCATATACATAGCAATTAAAATAGCACCTATCACAATACTTAGACCAACAATAATAATCGGTTCCAATACGGCATTCAACGACTCAATCGATGCGTCGATTTCCGCTTCATAATACTGAGCGGTTTTATTTAACATGGTATTGAGCGCACCCGATTCTTCTCCGACCCTAATCATCTGAATAATCAAAATTGGGAAAAAACCCTGTTCTTTCATGGCCAAGTGAAAAGACAATCCTCTTTTGACCTGCTCGGTCATACGCTCAGCCGACTCGCACAAACACAAACTACCGGTTGTACGGCCGCTGGTAACAATAGCTGTGGGTAACATGATACCGTTAGCCAATAAAGCACTAAGGGTACGGGTAAAGCGAGTCAGTTTTTCTTTGAGAATAATTTTACCCACCAGAGGCAATTTCCATAACATATGTTCCATACGTCTGCGAATTTTAGGCTGGTTCCATAACCATCGAATCAGTATAATCAATGCATAACAAGCGATCACACCAACATACCAGCGCTGAACAATCAAATCTCCCAAGGTAACCAACAGTTGAGTGGCGGCCGGGAGTTCTGCTCCAAAATCTGCAAATACTTCAGAAAAAGTCGGCACAACTACAGCCAGTAAAAAGGTAACGGCACCGGCTGCTACTACCATAATAACAGATGGATAGGACAGAGCAGTCATTAACTTTCGTTTGAGTTGGGCGGTTTTTTCCAACTGAGTAGCCGCCTGGTCCAGGGTTTCACCTAACTGTCCTGTGAGTTCACCGACTGCAACAAAACGAATAACAGCCTCAGGAAAAAGTTTTGGATACGCTTGAAAAGCGTCTGCCAATGTTTGGCCTTGCTGTACACGGTTTTTACAATCGGATATAATATCTTGTAAACGACCTGGTTCCAATTGCTGCTGAATAATGCTCAATGCATGGTCAAGCGGAAGGCGCATTTGTATCAGTGTTGCTAATTGACGTACAATTTGGGTAATATGCTGGGTTTTGACGCGCTGAAAAAAACGGTTGTGTAGAGAATTCTTAGTTTTTTTGTTCTCAGAATTTATTTCAGAGATACTTTTTATTTCTTGAATATGTTTTACAGAAATTTCCATTACTTTTGCTCTATTTTATGATTTCGTAAAGATGCACATCCTTTGATTTCAATCTGATAACCGGTCGAGTCTATTAAAAGACCGGTATAACAGATACCTTTAATAGGATTATCCGAATTGTTAATTTCTGATGGTTCGAAGGTGAATAAGCCAGACAACTCTTGCTCATCTAAATCCAATACGGCCTCAAATTTAAAATCAGATATCCAGGCATTTTCAGACAGTATTGGTATTTGATTTCTTGAAACTTTCCCTTCTACACTATTATAGACAATAGCCTTTCTACCCATGTCCAATAATGCAATTTGCTTTTCTGTTATGCTGACAATAGAACGGGCCTGACTAACATCCCTATAAAAACGTTCATCCAAAACATGAGCAGATCGAACTAGTTTATCACGTTGTTTCCAAAAGTGTATCTGCTTATGTGCATACCGAAGTAAAAGAAAGCCCAGATTAATAATAATCATGGTCAGTGCAAGAGCGACAATAATTTCAACGATAGTAAAACCATCATTTTTTTTGACAATCATGACAAACTCTAAAACCGTTTATAAAATGATTTAGGACGACAGGCGTACAACACATATTCATTTTTGTCTGTGTTTTGTTGTTTGACAATTATTTTAAAATGAATCATTGAAAGTTCTGTCCAGCATTTTCGCTGAACAAACCACGTTTTACGGTCTCGTGTAACCTGCCATGAATCATTGACAAAAGTTGACTGGGCCAGGGTTTCTTCCATAACAGAACGGGCAAGGTTGACTTTTCGATATTGAGTTTTGATAATATGATTCACTGCCAACCGGCTCAGCAAACCACATACAGGAACCAGGACAGCCGTTAACAATATCAGGGCACATAAAGTTTCCAGTATACTGTATCCTGCACAATTCTTAAAAATTTTATAAAATTGCATAATTACCTTTTTTGCTTTTCACAATTCCAGACAGCAATGCGAAAACCTGACTCATTATTAAATCCACAGGGCGCCACAAACTCATTAGATAGACGACTAAAATCAATAACTGCATCTAATAACCAATCCATATAATGGGTCGGATCCAGGTAAAAATAGAACATATTAGCAGCGACTGTACCGTTAACACACCCGGCCAACTCTACGTCTCCTGTTGTATACAATAACCCGGTTAAAACAGCTGATTTATCGATAAATACTCGATGTGTTTGAAATGGTCCGCCCGATGCATCTGTAAACAAAAGCACACTGCCAACAATATAGGAGCCTTCATCAAGCTCAACAGTATTAGGATCTTCCGAGTCATAATTTTTAGGCTGCACACATAAAATAGAGGGCCATTCCAGATTGACATTGCCCGAACATTTTATTTTATTCTCACTGAAAACCTGAACATCACCATTAACCTGTCCGTTGAAAGAAACCATACCTTGACTATAAACAATACTTTGAGCAAAAGAACAATTGGAAATATTCACATCACCATTAGACATTAGTATAACATCGTTTCCAAAGCTGATATCAGAATTAACAAAAACCTGTCCAGCCACAGCTAAACTACAAGCTTTAATTTGATAACCTTGTAAAAATCCATTGATGATAAGGTCCCCATCAACAAATATTTTTCCCGCCTGATCCAATATAGCGACATTGGTACTGTCAATGATAAGAGACTGACTAAGAACAACTCCGTCCGGATACTGAAGTTGATAACGATAAAAAGCCAAAGAACGGTTTAACACAAAATCCAGATCATATTCTGGAAAAGAATTTTCAGATTTGATAATTTCTCCGTTGACCAGTTCTTTGGAATTGTATTTTATCGTCTTAATTCTCCCAGACCGTACACCACGGGGACCCACAATAACATTTCCTGTTATTTTTGTATCACCCGTAAGAATTAATGGAAAATCCAACCGCTTGAGATTAACAGCTGCATTCAATTGTGTGGAACGATGTAGACCCACAATTACTTTAATCGTTGCTTTTGAGCCTTTAAAAAATCCGGTTGAGCATACCTTTAAAAATAATCCCCAGGGACGCAAAGTCAGTTCTGCATGACCATTAATATCCTCAAAGTCTACGCATAAGGGTGTTGCACGTTCCATAAACAAGGACAACTGTTCTGCATCCGATTCAGTCAAAAGTCGATAAATAGCAGACTCGGCCAGATAAATAGCTTGTGTGCGATTGGCATCTTTTTTCATAAATCTCAATTGAATGTGTATAATAACCAGAATTGCAGAGGTTAATAAAAATATTATAGTCAAAAAAATCATGACAGTTACAAGCGCCGAACCTTGCTGCTTTTTTAATATTTCGATAATATATTTCATTAGAGATCAAGTTTAAATTTTTTGTTTTTATAAGAAATTATTACACACGAATCACTGATAGCAGAGATTTGTACAGAATCAAGCTGTTGGTTCTGCCTGACAAAATAAGTATACTGATTTACATCAAGAATAACTGCCAGTTTACCCATTTCATCAGTAATAACTCCAGTCAACCTGAGCTGTGGGCATTTGATTTCCGGCTTTTTTCTTTTCTCCTTTTTACGGTTATGAATTTGCTTTTTCATAATCATTTTTTTTATTGGCATAAACATCGGGTCCCGATCTACTGATATATATTGATATTTATACCAAACAGAGTCTTGCCAGACACCTGAAAAATTTTGTGAATTCAAGTCCTGGAACAAAGACGGCTGATCAGTTAGGTTTATCCCTTTAATCAAACGGTAACCATTTAATCCCCAGACTAATACGGCCACGATAAGTAGTACCGGTAATGTTTTTTTATTTTTCAGCATTGTTACCTGTTTTTTGAAAACCAAAATTTATCACAGCAATTACTGCTTTGTAATTCTTTTTTTCATGCTTTATTTCAAAGGCTTCAACCCAGGCTAAAATATGTGATCGTTCTAAAGAGTTAATAAACCTGGCCAAATTGTGAAAAGGACCTTTTGCCTGGACTTGAATTATTAAAAATTCGTTGTCTTTATCATCACCGGGACGGACAGTTTGCAACTGAATATTATTCTCTTTTGCAGATTTTTGCAATAGACGCAAATAGGCAGACATATTACGAACAAGTATACTCTGTTCCGCGTTAGATAGATTTTGTTCCTGTAAGCTGAGCTGGGTTTCCAGTTTATGGCTTAATGGCTGCCACTGTTGCGCTTCAATAACCTGATTTTTAAACCGGCTTGAATTGGTGATATTAGTGAAAATCTTTCCAATCATCGGAAATGTAAAAAAACGACACAGAAGCAATAACAAAGCACATTCCATAATTATGTATAGACGAGTCTTTTTGTCGATAAAATATATTTTCCAATTTACCATGTCACAACCGTGCTAATTTGAAAGTGATATAAAAATGACTTGCTTGTACCCTGAGTGTGGGGCAATTTGTCTCTGGGAATTTTTTGTAAAAGATCTACAGTGACCCTGGAAAAGCCAAGATCATTCTGTAACTGCTCTGCCAAAGTAATTACGGATTCATCATTTAATGCAAACCCTTCAAGCAAGAGATTTGAATTGTCTTTTTTTTGTAAAGAAGTCAAGCTTTTCATATTATAACTAATCCTGTCCAGCCATAACTCATTGGTCATTTTCTGTGTCAGTGCACCAAGTCCGGCTGCAAAGCCACTGCGTTTTCCGAAAACACGCCCAAGATTTTCCTGCCGGTCCAATAACTGTTTTTGCTTTGATTTCAGTTCTTCAATCTTTTGAATCTGCCCCTTGAAAACACGATAGCTTTTCTCCCAGTTCTTCAAATTACTGTTTGTTATTAAAAACGGAACCAATAATACCGCCATCAAAACCATCCAGGCTAATGCTGCCCGAATGCCAATGTTTTTAACATTTTGCAGACGCTGCCATGTTTCAAATTGTGCAATTTTATCCTGTGGTAACAAATTAAAACTTGAAAATCGATTAAAAAATCGACATAAAGCTGATCCCTCTGCACGCATAAATGCTTTATCGTTTGTAAGGGAATCATTCCCGTTGTTATTATTTTCAGCTAAAGCTGTCGTATCAAATACAAATTGACAGGATTCCTCTTTCAATCGCTCCGGTGCATGCAAATTATTCTCACCTGAAGTAAAAATTTCATACCCGGTACAGCGTCCCTGAACAACTTGATACAAAATAGATTGAGTATCATTCCGTTCAGCTAACGTACACTCGATTTCAAGGAATTCTGCATGACTCACCAGCCAGGCGCTTAACCATTCCGGTGCTCCTTTTACCAACGATGCGATATTTAATGGGATATTTTCCAATGCATTTAAGACAGGATGTAAATCCTGATGTTTACAAATGATTGTCGGGGCTAAACGACCTTGATCTGCCTGATCATTGATGACCTGAAAAGATGATCCTGTTTTATTATTCGAAGATTCAAATAACGAAGATTGAGAGCCCGATTGACCATTGTTGTTTCGGTACAGCACTGGAAAATCCGGCATGACGATGACAACAGCTACATTTTTAATAAAGGGATATTTTTCTATGATGTCATTCAAAATAAACAACAAAGTCAGTTCATTTTCTTGTTGTGTTGAAATAAATGTGGTGTCCTGAAACCATTGAGATATTTTTCCTTGTGACTTTTCCAAACCCACAATTCGCACAAAGTTATTTTGAATTTCAATGGCAACGACTTTTTCACTCATACAAAACCATTTAAGGAATTGCCGGGTATATTTGACACCTATATTATGTAAATTCATACGACTCTCCCCTTATATTTATTTCAACTTTTCCTCAATATCGACATCTCCGAGGTCTTCGTAATAAAGATGGGGCGTCAAATAAACCATCAGTTCGGATGAGGTGTTATTTTTTGAATGATTTCTAAACAGATATCCCAATAGTGGAATATCACCCAAAATGGGAAACTTTTCATAACTTTTAGAATCCATATCCTGAATTAATCCACCAAGAATAATGGTTTCTCCATCTCTTAAACGCACAGTCGAATTAAGGATTCGATGATCAATGGTCGGAGGCACATTTGGATCAAGATGCTCCTTTGGAGTACTAAATTCCGGATGAATTTCAGTAGTAATTTCACCGGAAGCACTAACCCAAGGTGTAACTTCAAGTAGCATTTCAGCTTTGATCGTCTCAAAACGCTGGGAGCCCTGAACATAGATATTATTAGTTGCCGGATAAGGTGTATTCGTTTCAAGAATAAAATACTGGGTTGTTCCGATACTAATGCTGGCTGTATGTCCACTTAAGGTAGCTATTTGGGGCCGGGAACGGATTTTGGCCTTGCTTTCCTGTTCCAGGGCCTTAATACGAAGATAAAAATCGCTTGGTAACCTGCCAACTTGAGGCAAGCCCCAACGCGGTGTGTACAGATCAATTTGAGCATTTAAATAGTCCCCATCAGCTGTTTGCTCAACAAAAGGAAAAAGCTGGCGAAAGCTGGATACCTTGGAAGAATCAGGTGATCCAAGACCGGCATCCAGGCTAAACTCACGAAGATCGGCTGTATTAAAATCCACAACAATCGCTTCGATCAAAATTTGTGGGATGGGTTTATCAATCTGATTCAGGTAATCACGTGCCTCGCTGATAATTTCCTGACTGCCGGTAACCATGATCCCATTGTGCTCTTTGATAATCTGAACTCCAGCTTCAGAGGTTAGGCGTTTTGGTAAAATTTCTGTCAATCCTTCGACTTTCATGTGTTTTAGTTGTATAAGCTCTGTGGAAGAAATACCCTGAACTGTTTTCTCCCCCACAAGAAAAATACGTCCTTTTTTGCGAAAAGTATAATTGGTTCCTTTAAAAAGAAGGTTCAATACTTCTTCAATGGGATGGTCTGAACATTTCGCTGTAATCATACCCTTAATTTCACCATAAATTATAATATCAATCCCCAAATGATTGGAAATCTCACGAACTGCGTCGGCCAACTGCACACCGACAAAATCTATAGATAAAAGACTATCTTTTGCATTCACCCAAAAACGTCCGGTCCTTTGTCCTGATTTTTGCGTATCCTGTAAAATACCCCAATCAATGACGTAAAGACTTTCCTGTTTTCTCAGTGAAAAACCATTAATTGTAGCCAGAGATCGAATTCCTTCTTCTAATTCAATACTTTGTAAAAACCCGCTGATGTATCCGGAAACCCCATTGGCAAGGACAATATTTTTTCCACTTTTTTCAGCAATAAGCCGAATGACACGGTCTAATGGTTCATTATTCACATCAACAGTCAGCAAGCCGTTTTCCATAAATATGCGTAAAGGTGGTGGCGGCGGATCTGGTTCCGGTTCCGGCAATTTGAGTTTATAAATTGTTCCCTCCTGTTCCAGCAAAAGCTGGCATTGGTCCACCATAAACTGAATGGCCTGATCAACACTAATATTGGTCAAATGCACGGTAATACGTTTATCGATAGCGTCCTGAACAAAAATATTAATATCATATTTTTCAGCCAGTGCCCGCATGATATCTTTAATGTCAGTATTTTTAAAATCCAGAACAGTAATTATTTGACTTGTCAACAAAGTTGTTCTGGTTGAATCGTTAAAACGCCTATGATTATTGAAACGCTGTCCCTTCTCTTGTGCAAAAAGGTCCGAAAAAATTATAATTAACAACACTAATATAAAGATTGTTTGACGTTTCATATTCCACCCGCAGGTTATATTGTTTTTATAAATTAACTCATTGTTTCCCGTAACACTTCATCCAAAGTCGTTATACCATTTTTAACACAATCAATCCCTTGTTGATACAAAGTTTTCATACCTTCTTTAATGGCCAATTCGCTGAGATCATTTATGGAAATGTGCGAATGAATGGATTGGGCAATGTGCTCAGATAGATAAAGCAATTCGAATAAGGCAGTCCGTCCCTTAAAACCGGTATAATGACATGCCTGACACCCTACAGCTTTATAAAATGATTGATCTGTTGATGTTTTGCATTTTTCTGCAAGTTCGGATAAAAGTTTGGTGTCTGTAATTAACTCTTTACATTGCGAGCAAAGTACCCGAACCAATCTCTGGGCAATAACCAGTTTAACGGCAGCAGCAATTAAAAAAGGTTCAATATCCATATCCAAAAGACGGGTAATGGTTTCCGGCGCATTATTAGTATGTAAGGTACTCAGGACAAGATGCCCGGTTAGAGATGCACGCACCGCCATTTCGGCTGTTTCTCTATCACGAATTTCACCGACCATAATAACATCCGGGTCCTGTCGTAAAAACGCCCGTAACGCGTTGGCAAAGGTAAATCCAATATCGCTTCGAGCATGTGATTGGTTGATTCCCTGCAAGTTATATTCAATCGGATCTTCAATTGTAACAATGTTTTGATCTTCAGTATTGAGCTCTTTAAGTACAGAATAGAGGGTTGTACTTTTTCCACTTCCGGTAGGCCCCGTAACCAAAATCATTCCAAAAGGTAAATGAACAGTTTTATTCAGCAAATCCAGATCACGTTCACAGAGACCAATTTTTTTCACATCGAACACAATGGATGATTTGTCCAGGATACGCAATACTATTTTTTCACCAAAATCCGTAGGTAATGAAGAGACCCGAATATCAACGGTTCGTTCACCATTACTCATACGAATACGTCCATCCTGTGGACGGCGTTTTTCAGCTATGTCTAATTCCGCCATAATTTTTAATCTGGAAATGAGTGGTGATTTTAATATCATTGATAAAGATTTAACTTGTTTTAATGATCCATCCAATCGGTAACGAACGCGAAATACCGATTCATAGGGCTCAATATGTATATCACTTGCTCTGGAATAAATTGCATCAGAAATCAGATCATTAACTAACTGAATTACCTGACCATCATCGGTGTCCGAATCTTTCTTGTTAACCGGTAAGGTTTCCGCTAACTCTTGCAAAACAGTAAATCGCTGCCCGCCAGATGTATTTGGAGCATTCACAATACGTTGATTAATTTGCTGATTTGGGACTTTTTTTATCTTGGTATTTTCATCACATAAAAACAAAAGTTCCTGAAACTCTTTATCAGACAACTGATCACTGACGCCCAGCTCAACAGACCCATTGTTTTGCGAAAGGACACAGCAGGGATAATTTTCCAGAATAAATGCCGAGATCGAAGATGAATCTTTTTCAGACAATCTACCCTCCATTTAAAAATAACAGACCACAATTTAAACTTAAATGAACCCCGAGAAAAGTCATGATTGACGAACATAAAAAACAGCTTGTAAATATTGATTAAAAACAATACATTACAAACAGAGCCCGCACAAAAAAGGCGTACGTATCCATCAAATACGCTGATTATCATAAAAATTCTCCGGCCAAGGGAATTATGATGCGTGGGCTCTTTTTTTTCAAGGGTTATTTATAATTATTTCAATTCAGTTAGTCTACATACCAATCCTTAATAAATAATTTAATTTCTTACAATTCTGTAATGTTACCCAATAATGTAATAAATATGTTAATGGAAATATAAATGTCCATCGTAAAAGACAATGAACACCCGGTCTACAAACTTTATTAACAAATAGTATGCCGTTATTTTAATATTTATTGAAAAAATTATTTGCGAGGGAAAAATAGTTTGATGGGATAGTCGTATCATACCAGAAGCCTTACATTAGATGCCACACCAAAATCTAAAATTGAGTAATTCTAAAAACCCGAAAACATTTTACAAAATTATGGGAAAAATGTCAACAGAAATAATTTTTTTTATACAAACAACTCGATATTTAGCGAATCCTACTAATCAACGATTATGAGACAGTTTTAAAATATTCAAAAATATGACATTTCACATGACCCTGTTCCCCCGATTTTTTACTATTTTCTTTACAATATTTTTTGTTCCAAGGGACTGAGATATATAAATATCCAAGACTTCACTAACCGCTATCCGATCTTCTGCATAACTATAATCTATTTTTAACAATTGAAACTAGAGTAACTTCAATGCATTGACTGTTTTTCAAGGTTCGTAATCGTGGAAATTTTTTCACCTCTTTCGATGCTTCCAAAGTAAGTTTCATGTAATTGAGTCCTGCCTGCGCATTCATCCTACCTGCAAGAAATATTTTTCCCCTTTTAAACTTATGAACAAAAAAACGGGCCCATGATCGGCAATGCACTATGGAAGGTAGGTTCGGGATACTACCTAGCCTTCGGTTAATACATGCGGTCATCTGGTCCGTTAACTCTTAATCCCTCTATGGTGATTAAGTCAATTAAATAGTACAAATTTTGTCGAATCCGTGCAAGGTGTTTTTAAGGAATTTATCAAATATCCCAGGGCAATATTTAGGGGATTTTACATCCATAGCCTGTTGAAAAATGTCAGATATATGAAAAAAATTTTTATTATACAAAAATATGTTATAAACTTGATTACCGTCCATCCCCACATATCATAACAATTCTTTATAACTGACATGTCAGGCTGGGCCAGTGCCTGACGTTCTATAGATAATATCATCTTAAAGTGGCTAACGCTCCGCATAAACAGCTGGTAATGGAACGTAGCGGAATTGTCAGTCCGAGTTGATGCGGTTGCTAGCCCATGATTTCATTCATTCGTTCCTGAAAATAGCTTGGGTATTTCTCCATCAGGACTTTGGCTCCGTCCCGGTTTTGTTTCAGCGCCTTCACGAGATCCTTCTTCTGCGTCGCTACCAGGTTCAAGGATACGGCGAAGTCCTGACAGATGACACGGTCCGAAAAGCCAAGTTCGTATAGGGCAATGGTGGTTTCAGTGGGTAAACCATATTTGAGGCGCTTTTGGAAAAGCTGTAGGCGATTGACCAAGTCTCCGTTGCAGTCTTTGTCAAGTGTTTCCATGAATTCACATAAGGCGCCTACCAACAGGGCACCATCATAAGCTAACGTCCCTTCGCAGACATCAACGACATGATCGATCTTGAATTCCCTACGCCGGGTGCCCCATATCATTTTGGCTTCGCGCTCACGGATGATTCCCAGTAAGTCGCTGAACGGCAGCCCACTGATCCATCCAAGCGCAATTTCTATAAGCACCTCCGGCTTATCGAACTTCGTGAACACACCGCCGTTTATATGCCGGGTGAGTAATGGCCAGGTAAGGTATAGCGTTTCTGTCTCATCAACAATCGAAAGCAGGCTATCAGCGTTGAACTGAACCCATCCTTCAATGGCTTGGGCATCCTGAACACCATAAAGCGTCCTGCCGTAGATTTTACGGCGAGCCGGATTGGTGATGTTTGCGGAGATATTCTTAGCGAGGAGCTGAAACAACTCGCGGATATATTCCTTTTTCTGTCCATCAGCCAAGAAGAAAGCAAACGTTGCTTCGGCTAGTCGGGTCACATCAGCCTCAGAAAGACCATCCTCATTCTCATCCCAATGGGATAACAGGAAACTCTCGACGGCACAGATGAGGCTGATTCTCCAAGCAACTTGCCGCTCCACACCGTCTTGTGAGAATCTTTTGTCCCCATGTTGTGCGGCAATCCCTGCGGCGAGTTTGGCAATTTCATCCGGCTCGCTGATGTAAGCGTTCGCAAAATCCAGAGCCTTTATGGAGATGGTGAATTGTTCGTCATCACTCTTGATGGGGTCGAAGATCGATAGGAGATTGCTGATACATGGCTCCGAATTGCGCGGATCCAGAAGTCCTTTCACCTGATCCCAGCGCCATTTGTCATTACGGGCCTTCCGCTTGTCATAGATCACCGGATCTGCAAACAGAATACTGCCTTCGGTATGCATCCCAGCTCGGCCCGCTCGGCCAATGAGATTGTGGAAATCGCGAACCTTGATACGCTCCATACCCTGATAGACGCTGGTCACGATGAGGTATCGAATCGGAAGGTTTACGCCCTGTGCTAAGGTGGATGTACAAACAACGAATCGCACAAGGTTGTCACGCATGGCGTACTCCACCGCCAATCGGATACCATGCGGCGTATTGCCATGATGAGAAAAAATGCCTTGTGCTGCGCTCTTGGACACCGGGGCGTCAGAACCAAGATTTTTGACGTGCAAATGTGTCAGCCGCTCAACTTCCTGTTCGTCTGAAAAATCTGACGGTGAGGCCAGGGGTACACCTCGCTCGATAATACTGATGGCCTTTTCGCAGACGCTTGCCGCTGTCGACTTCTTTCCGCAGAAAAGAGCGATACTGCCATTCGAGACCAATTTCAGACCAAGGTAAAGTGCAATAGTCTGCGCATCGGTTTTCTCTGGAAAAAAACGGTCCGTCCTTTCCCCTTTTTTCCTCCCGAGATTGAACCTTTCAATCACCCTCGGAACGAAAAACTCGTTTTGTTCAACGTTACGGCTGTCAACGTACTCGATCCTTCCCAATTGATCAAGCCAACTCGCGAACCCGACCGACCTGAACGTAGGAATCAGGGTAGTTCCTTCGACGACATTAGTCTCGCCGTTCAGCCATTCCCCGACAGCATCAGCATTGCTTATGACCGCCGAAATCAGCACCTTCTGAGCATCTTCGGGAATCATGGAACGTAGCGATGTTAGGAGCAGCTCGTATGTGATACCTCGGGCACCATTATCAAACTGGTGGCCTTCATCAAAAACTAGTAGCCCAACGTGGGTAGCCAGCTCAGGAGCGTGCCGAAGAACGTAGAGCAGCTTCTCGGGGGTTACAACTAAGATCTGTTGGTGCCCCAGGAGTTCGGCAATCTCGTAGTCGGTCTGTAAGACATCGGATAATTCATCCACCTTGGTGGATTCATTATGGAATGCTTCGACGAGGTTGTTCTTGATTTCATGGCATAATGCCCTGAAAGGAGCAATAATGATAGCTAGCGCTACGCGGTCGGCCAGAAACGCGCTTCGAAGGATCAATTCCGTTGCCTTTGTTTTGCCAGCGCTGGTGGGCATTTGAACGATGGCAGACTCGCCTTTGAGAACGCCAGCCTTGCCCAAGAGGTGTTGTGCAGGCCAGAGCTCTTTGATGAACGACTCCTTTTGCAACGCATGGAGCCATTTATCGTGGGGCATCCCCGAATACGATGGAAGAGCCTTCCACGTGGAATTTTCGAGCTTTTTCCTCAGAACGGCCGCAATCACATCACCAATTAAAAGCTGCCTGGGTGTACCGAATTCATAGACTGCTTTCCTCAACTTCGTTGCCAAATCGAGAAGATTGCCTTCGCCTGTCCCATCCTTAAAAAACTGGTGAATCCTTTTTGAAATCCCGTCGATGAATACGCCGAATGGTCCCTCAGCACCATCAAAATAGGTTTCCAGATCGGCCTGTGACAACCAGAGCAACAGGTTCTCCAAACCATCACTATCCAGGTCCGGTGAGTCGCCATCAATGCAATTCGCCAATACCGACGCGCTCCCCGGCAGATCACACAGGTAATAGGAGGCAGAGCCAAGAAGCATGAGGTATGGATTAAGTGTCTCGTTCAGTTTTGATTGGAGATAGGAGTCAAAAAAACGGGCAGAGAAAAGCAGATTGGTTTTCAGTTCCGAGAGGGAACCGGGATCTGGGTCCTCCCGGTTGATAGCGGCGGCGATGTCGCCCAGCAAGCAAATCGAGATCGTGAAGAGTTTGGCAGGATCTTGTGTGATTTTGATGTGATATTCTTCTGGAACACCGTACTCGAGCATCTTGGCCTTTGACCGGGTGACGCCAAGCAAGAGTTGGGATTTCTGTTCAGGCCTCATCCGCAGCCCTCCTGTAAAGCTCATGGACTAGTTGCATCATGCCAGGTCCCCTGATAACCAAGAGGACAAGGCTGTCACCATTAGGATGAGGAAAGTACTTCTTAGATTTTGAAAATTTTGGGATTTTGTTGCAATCTGCCGAAGCCAATTCTTCGGAATCGAAACACTCATCAGAAATGATAGCCGCAGCTCCGTAGGTTTCCTCATAAGGCATATCTACAGGGTTTTGAAATCTCTCGATCTTTTGAGCCTGTTCGATTTCCCTTTTTTCAAATAACTTTTGCTTTATGAAGTTCAGCGATTCATCGATTCGAATGTGATCTTTTGCCGAATCATTGATGGCATCTTGTAACCGATTGATCCTTGAGCTGGAAAACTTCGTTTTGGATTCAAAGACAAACAGCACATCCTGGGGGGAGGCTTCGCCATCTCTTTTGTGGAATCGGAAACCAATTACATCGCTGCCTTTAGGTGATTCATCTCGAACAACCTTCGATGCCCACCGTACCCTGGGCACCCAATAACCTAGAAGCCATTGCAGGTAATCAGCAACTAGGATTTCCCCAAAATCTCCTGCTCTGATTCCTGGGCCGAGGTTGGTTGTTTTACAAGGGAACTTGATATTGGTCAGATAATCTAATCGCGTGCGTTTGCCACGGAGGGAATCGATCTCTGTATCCAAGCAGTAATGATTACGAAAGTGTTTCGCCCAAGCGGAGAGCACCGCCTCGTCTTTCTTATGACGGAACTCCCAAACCGCGATCTCCTTGCCGTCAGCGGTATTCAGTCGTACACCGGTGTCGACGAACCATTTAATATGTTCCGAAGTCCAGCACATTCCATTTCCGTATCTTAATATGAGTGGCTAACATAGTTTCAATACATTTCTATATCCATATTTACAAATGTAAGTTTGGTTATTTTTATGAACCCAACATTTTCACCAAGGCTTTGTTAATTGGTGGCATTGAATTATGTACCCACTCAATAATTGAAAAAAATTTCTGGGTGGGAAAATAAATAAGTAACCTAGTGGCATAATAGAAAAAGTAAAATTGAGTTGGCATGACATCGCTCTCATGCAGCAAGCACTTGAGATATATCTCAAGATTTTATACGATTTTGCTCACGTACAAAGCACTTGAATTAGCTCTCAAGCTAAGCATACGACTTTACTCTCGTACTAAGTACTTGAATTAGCTCTCAAGCTAAGCATACGACTTTACTCTCGTACTAAGTACTTGAATTAGCTCTCAAATTAAGCACATGATTTAGCTATCATATTAAGCATGTGATTATACTCTCACATTGAGTGCTAGTTGGCACATTACCCCACTTATTTAACCAGCCTTTTCTAGCATTAAACTCAAATCTGAGTCATGACGTTAATTTCTTAAGTTACTTATTTTTAATTGGATAATAAGCTAAGCCCGATGGGCTTCTAAGCAACTTTCCTTCCTTTCTTGATTAAATATTTCAAGTTTTTATTTTTTATTAATCTGTTCAGCATTGAAAAAACTTAACTTCAGTTTTTTCAAAGATTTTCAATAAAAAACCTAATTCATTTAACACAGGATTGATTGTTTTATTTGGCGCAAAGCGCCCTACTCACATATACACACCTCCTCTCAATTCTCTTTTGCCACTTTCGTCGTTTAAAAGTGACTGCAACTCGATTTTAACAATCTTCAAATTGCTGTATCACTTCAATTTTTGAAGGCCAGCCTTGAAAACGACAAAATTCAAGCCACTCACGTAATTAAAAACCACGGAACTGCCACTAGGTTATTATAATAATGTACCTATATACCAAGTAATCTACGATTGATTAATATATTTTTAAACTGATTGTTAAGTTTATCATTAAAGTCAAAATCGTTATCCCTTATTACATTATTTATTTCTGAAAGTTGAACTAGAATTTGCGTTTCCAATTCTTCTTGAAGTTCAGTATCAACTTTTTTGAGATAACCGTTTTCATGGATAGAGAAAGGTGATGTCATATTTTTTATATCTTCTAAATGAGCAGATATTTTTTCTAAAGCAAGGTTTGAATGCTGTGCTTGAGCTTTTTTAATCCAGTTCAAAATATAATCTAATCCTTTAGAAAGCTCATTTAAATTTACAGGATTATTATATGTCCAAATATCTCTTGCATACGCCATTAAGATTCCAGTTCCTTGTTTTTGCAAATGTTTTTTTATTGAAAATATAGCTTGCATTACATTTCTCATTGTAAAAATGAGATTTAGAAGATAATTCAATTTTGGACTATTGTCTTCTAACCAGGTATGATCTAAAAGTCGGGGTCCCGCAATCTTTTCAATTTCTTCTTCAAATTCATGTTCTGCATATGCAGCAGCTGAAACCATATCACATGTTTCGTCTATCCATTTATATAAATTTTTAATTTTATTTCTTCTACCAGTTGCACATGTGCTTTTTATAAAAGATAAAGAAACTCCTTGTCCAACAACAGTAAAAATTTTATCTCTTTTCCAATGAGGACTTTTAAGCATTTTAAATATTCGATTTCTCAAAAAGCGGATATTTTCTTGATTTTGAGGTGCCAAAGATAATAAATATGCTAATTCATCTACATTCTCTTCAGGGTTAAATCCAAAATCATCGCGAAAACTAAAGGTTGTATTTGGAGGGCGCCATCGTCTTTCATCATATGAAAATCCCTCTTCTAAAAACATGTTTTGTATAACTTCCTCAATTATCTCTAAAAATAGTGTTTCACAGGGTTTTTTTAGGCCATCAGGATCTACAAAAAGGAGTTCTTCTACATTTCTGGCAATTTGTGATACAATTTCTATGTTAACGGCATTTTTGAATGATAAAACCATTTTTAATTTTATAACTCCAACCCCAGGTGGATAAATTCTTAATCGCGCACTAATTTGTTTGTTTTGTATGCTATCCCAACCCTTCAAAAGAGAAGATTCTAATATTGAGTCTGGGATTATATTCAATTCATATAATATTTTAGATTGTAAAAAATTTAATTGAAAAGGTATAAAACAAAGCGCATTTGAAGTGAACCTAAAATCAGGAACTCCCATTCGCCAAAAATTATCGCACACATACTTACTTGCAATGATAGGTTTTAATTCACCTAATTCTCCAATTTTAAAGGTAGCACATTTATTGAAAGTGCGACGCATTTTATCGATATTTGTAATTGTATCATAAAACTTTTTCGCCCTAACGTTTTCGGGTTGTATTAATAAATCAGCAATTCTAAACAGCTGAGACACCTCTACTTGTATTGTTTTTGTTCCGTTTAAATAAGTATATATGCTTTCATTTTTAATATTTGCAATATTGCTAATTTTCTCAGTAATATGATTTTCATTTATAGATGTCGCAATTTCAACAATTGATGGGTTGAAAGGAAGTTGTTCTTTTTCACACATATGGAAATAGATTCTTATATAGGTACTTACTAATTTCTTATATTTATTTAAAATCCATATTTCATCCTTTTGTTCATCGGTATTATTTGTAAATTTATACTTTTCAGCGAATTTCGAATATAATTCATAGTTTTCAAAAATTTGTTTTTCTAATACTTTTTTGTATTCATTTGTAAATTTTTTATAATTTTTTATTTGTGTATCCTGATTCAGTTTATTCGTCGTATTAATTTCCGATTTACTTTCATTTGATTCATAATTTGAAAGTTCATTAAACAAATTATTTTGTCTACAAATTTCATTACATTTTAATTGAATTTGATTAACGATATCTAGCCAAGCTTCATCTCGATTTCTCCATAAAGTAATAGGCTTACCATCCTTAGGAAGTGCTTTTAGCTTTGCAAAAGGTGTGGCATCCCATTTAGAAGGTTTTACAATAATTGGAATTACAGAAGCATCTCCATTATTATGTCTTTGCAGAGCAATTTGCATTTCAATATCATAACAATAATCTGAGGCAATAAAATTTGGACTTATTAATAGAAGAATAATATCTGAATTCATAAGGTTTTTGTTAATTTCAGTTTCCAACTCATTTCCTGCACATATCATTCGATCATGCCAATCTGATATAATATTTTGTCGTTTTAAAATGGAAAGATGCCTTTCTAAATCTCTATGATATTTTTCATCTTTATGGGAATAACTATAAAAAATATTTATAGTTTTATGATTTTTATCTAAATTTTCATTCATTTTAATTATAAATTTTAGTGTTAAAATTTGTATAATATTTAAAAAGTATAATGACTAACTAAAGACTACAAAACCATTTTTTCAAATATATATTGCACAACTATGATAAATTCAAATTACAAATAAATAGACTATTTATCTTTAAAAAATTTTCCTATTTATCATAGGCACACCCCACCCAACCCAAAAGTAATTAACCGTAAACCAACGGGAATATGACTAACTAACCGACTCAATCTCATCCTCGTAAGTGTTGTAACTTCCCATATATATGATTTAAACGTGGTAAATCAGCCAAAGGTATCAGGCTCTCCCGTGTACGACCAAATTGTCCTGAAAAATCGTCCTTTTGTCTGATAAAATAATGATACAAATTTTTAATTTGTCCTGCAAGCTGTTTTTAAAAAATTTATCCCCCCCTTCCCATCAAAAAAAGCCCCGCATCACTGTAGGGCTTGACAAGCTATTTAATTATTTGCTTTTCACGACCTCAATACTTGTAATAAACATCACGTAAATAACTCTCAGAAAATCCAGTCTTTCTAGATACCTCTCGAATCGCATCACTTGCCGGACTTTTAGAACCACTTTTTTCAAATATTTTACTCATATCATAAATATGATTTCTTAATATCGTCAAACGCTTCTTTGTTGATTCTAATTTAGGATTTATTTGTACTGGCATATCATTCCTTTCTATTAAATTTATCTGGCCTTTCCAGCCCTGCTCCACACCATCGATCCCCCTATTGTTCCACCAATTTCTTCACTGATTAACGAATAAACTGCTGCATGAAGTAAGTGGTCTCCACTAATGGGCTTACTCCAAACCTGACGATTCGTATTAGGATCAAAATACCTGACTGGCAATGTAAAATGGTCCAATAACTCTCCATCAGATACTTTTCTCCAATTTCTAGGAAGGATAAATCCATCCTGCTCACTTTTTAAAATATTCTTTAGAACACGATCAAGTGCTTGTGTCCGGTCAAGAGCGATAATTTTATTATCAATATCAACTGTCTGATCCTGCAAACTCCCCCCTTTTTTATACCAACATAGCCATACTTTGCCTGGTCGGGATGCTTGTAACTCTTTTGCCAAAAACACAACTTGGTCCGAATCGTCGGCGTTGATGTCCAAAATACGCTAAACATTATCGTTGGATTCCTGTCTCAATTTTTCAATGTCCACCAGATACAGCTCCGACACAAACCTGTTACGTTCGCGTCCAGCCTAAACGTTGTCTACCAGAAATCTCATAACTCATCTCTGTGACATGCCCTGAATCTCCACATATTTAAATAACTTTTTATCCGACCAGCGGTCCACCACCCGGGTGTAAATATCCAGGTCCCGCAGTTGTTTAGCAGCCAGATTGGTGGTGATGACCGTGGGCAGTAAATTGGCGTATCGGTGTTCCACAAAATCTTCAAAAGCCGACACCGGGAAATCGTGCTGATACTCGCGTCCAAAATCGTCCAGCAGCAGCAGTTTGCAGTTTTTAAACTCGTCCGCCGCCCGGTTTTTCTGAAAAAACTGGCTGAACAGGTGATTTATGGACGAGAATTTGACACTGCAAAAAGGCCGGTATTTAACCGGGTGCCAGCCGTCGTTGTATTCGGATTTGGTGATGTCGCCCAGTCCAAACACTTTTTTGGCGATATAACACAGGGCCGTGGTTTTGCCCACCCCGACCGTGCCGCTGAGCACCAGTCCCCGGCCGGCCAGGATGTTGTTTTTCAAATCGCTGACATATTCCTCAACCACACTTTTGCCGGCCAGCCGGTCCTCGTCAATGTTCCAGTAAAGCGGCCCAATGCCCATGTCGATCAAAAACATCCGCAGTTTCTCAGAGCGAAAGGACGCGAACCGTTGGTTGGCCAGCGCCTCTTTGAGCTGAGGGTCGAGTTGTTTTTGTTTTATTACCTCCGGAATGTGCATGTGCCGCCTTTCGCATGTATTTGGCAATGTTGGTTTTGGCGTTTTCCACGGATTTTTGGGGATTGATCAGCATAAACAGACCGCCGTTGTTGCCAAACCACTCTTGTTGTTTAATGTTTTCCACCGCCGTTTTCAGGGCCTGGAATCCGGACATCCCTCCTATCATATCACCGTTGCAAATCAGTTTTAAACGTTTATATAACAAATAATAGGGATCGTCCTCACGAAACTGATTAGATGCCAGCATGGCGTTGTATTCCGGATGAATTTCCAAAAACGACTCGATGAACCGGAAATCCTGCAGCGGAATTGTTTTTGCCAATGCTGCTTTATCTTTTACCGGTTCCCTTACCTCTTCCGTTACCGATACCTTTTCCTGTACCTGTAACCTGGGGGGCAGGTAACAGTTACCTAAAGGACCGCCCACATCATTCTGCAAAAGCACATCGGAAATAATATAAACATCGTGCAAAAGGTTGTTTTTACCGGGTTCTGTGGATTTATCCAGACATATAAGGTCCAGCAGACCGTATTTTTGCAGCTCCTTAAGCGCCTGATTTTTCCGGTTGTGCGCGGTGGAGAGCCGGCCCTTTTCCTGAAATTCCACAAAGCCCACAAACCACAGTTTTTTACCGTTATCGATCTCCAGCATTTTGTCGCCCAGTTCCTGTTTGGCTTTTTCCAGGGAAAAATCGGGTCCGCAATAAACCTTAAACAGCGCCTCGTTTTTCGACAGAATGCCCGCGTGGGAACACTTGTCCCAGAAATACATGACAAACAATCGTGTGGGAATATGGGTAATGGACAGCAACAATTTTTCCCATTTTTCCGTATCGGTAAGCCGGGTCATGATACGGCCCGCTTGAATGAAAGTGGATTATTGGCCCGGGGCAGGGGTGTGAATCCCGCATCGGCATCGGACTGCTTTATGGCAACCACATCGTCGATATAGATTTTTTTGAGGTTGAGGAACCGGTCCACCGAACGTTGACCCAGCCACCAGAAATTTTCATCCGGGTCCGTTTCCACCGGACGAAATGACCAATCCGGCAGTATTTTAAATTCGGCCAAAAACTCTTTCAACGTACCCTGATAACACAGTTTTACAAACTTCTCGAAAATCCAATTGTCCACTTGTTGAATTATCATCGTTCCTCCTTGCTCATAAGGTAATCTTTGTACAATTTCATCCATTAATGATAGGTACTGACGGGGAAATCCGGATCGATCTCGTTAATCAGCGCAATCATGCTATCTATGATGTGCATCAACTGTTCACGGTTTGTATGTTCTTTTGAAATAGGAAATACCTTTTCAATGATGGTGTTTGACCTGTCCAGATTGCAAACCTGGTACTTACGTTTATTAAAATGCAACTCGAAAGTTAATGCCCAGGCGCAGTGTAAATCCCTGGCAGTCCGCCAGCCAGTCTTTGATGAGTTGGCCGACCAGATATTTATACTGCGGTCAGGACGGGTCCTTGTTATACGTTGCCACGGACACCAAGATTTTCTGCCCTTCACGGGCTTTGAACTTATGCTCGAAATTGTATTTATTGTACCCGGGCACCGAGACTGCACGTTTTTAATAATACACAGATGGTTTTTGATAATTTTCAATGATTTTACAAACTTATTAATTGACTGTGTTAAATTTCGAATAAAAATTTAATTGGTTTAACCCACTACTTAAAATTTTCCAATCAGATAATCCTGATACAATCAAAATTGCTTAATAATGTAATTCGACGATTTTTCGAATACCTTCCGGAGAAGATAAAATTTTAAAATCTGGATTCAACCTGTCCATGAAAAAATTTTCTGTTAAAATAGCTGGCATTTTAGTTTGTTTTAGGACATAAAAATTTGCTTCTTTGTCGAATTGACTATCAAGGTAATTTTTTATAGTACAATACTTTTCATTTAAAATACCATCATGCCTGAATTTAACGCGTAAAATGAATTACGTCAAGTTTAATTAACAGTTATTGCAAAAAAATATCCTGGGTATCTTAACCCCCTTTGTCATTAAAAACTTCTACAGATTTTTCCAAGCTTTTCAGTTCCAAATTTTAATAAATATAATTTATAGCGTTACAAATATTTATTACTTTCGTTAATATAAGTTAACGAATTTTTGGAAAATGTCAAGTACTAAAAATTCATTTTTTTAAAAAAATATAAAATTTGTACAAGTTTAATGAACGTTTTTCATAAAATACTTGCATTTTTCATCAATCATCATTATACTTTTATATTCTTTATTAGTAGACTATATAATGCATTTAATTATTCATGGGATACTATTTTAAAAGATTCGAACAGGTTCAATCAGAAACGATATCAAGCGCTGTATTTTTCACACAATTAAGTACATTCTTATTAAAACAAAAATTATTACTCCAACCAAAGGAAATTTTTATGCAAAATAAAACTTTTTCAGAATTAGTCACTTACTATCGAGAAAAAAGAAAACTTTCACTTGGTGATTTAGCAAAAAAGTGTCGTGTTTCAAAGACTGCTATTTATAACATCGAACATGGTGCAGAACCAAAATTAAGCTTAGCCTTACATCTTCAAACATCTCTCGGCATTCCTCAAGAAGCTATTTTCAATAGCCGTTATAATAAATCAGATATTGAAAAAGTGATTTCAATTATTGATTATAATTTTGAAGAAAATAAAAACATCCAAACCGTATTTTCTGACGAAAATTGTCGTGTATCAAAAATTGATTCAGATAGTAAATTCACCAAACCTTGGCAAACAACATTTTTTGAAATATATGTATTTGTTGAAGAAGGTGAATTGACTGTTAAATTTGAAGAAAAATCAGTTGTTTTAACAAAAAACAAAATACTAAATTATCCTTCATATCTTTTAGGAACATTTGTTCTTTCACAAAAATGTAAAGCAACAATTTTTGAATACAATTAATTTAAAACTAATAATCAATCTGTGTCATAGCTGATACCTGAAACTCGGATTATTTGTACCTTATTTCCAGATCTGACCAAGTGATTATCGATTTAAATAGCTTTTTTTAGTGTCCACTTTACCTTAATACTTTTTCTGTGTATTACTAAACTAAAGAAAATAGTATAAACTTGATCAAGCAAACTTTACTAAATGAGTGGCAACTGTCATACCAAAATTACACACAAAGGTATTTTTGAATTAAAATCAGAAAAAATATTTAAAAATGAATCAGTAGGTGAGGATTTACGCTACATTAGTTTGATCATCTGGTGCCAGCGTTTCCATTCCCTCTTTGATGCTCTTTAAAATGCTATCATTTATTTTTTGGTTATAAGCCTTTAAATTATCTCTTCGGGTCGCAATATATCGACTGGTAGTTTTTTGATCAGCGTGTCGCATATCCTCTTGAAGAATAATTGGATTAACGTTTTCAAGGTTTCCACCTATTGTTGCGTATAGATGTCGCAAACCATGAAATGGACGAATTACACCAACTAGCCCAGCCCTTTTTAAGATTCGATTTGCTGATCGTCTTGCATCTTGTCGTTTTTTCCCATCTTGCCCGGGAAATACATATTTACTATTTTTAGTTTTAGGGTGGGTTTTTAAAATGTCTTCGACTATTGGAGTTAATGCTTTTTCTTGTGGCCTTCCTGATTTAGTTTCAGGTAAATATATAACTCCTTTATTAAAGTCAATATCCGACCATTGCATATTGAAAATTTCACCACGTCTTAAATTAGTAAACATACATAATTTAAGCATATTTTTAATTTGAATATCATGATCTTCTTCGATAGCACGCCATAGCCGAGCCAGCTGCTTCGAAGTTAAATCTTCATTTGTTTTATTATTTACAGTTGGCATAGAAATTTCAAACTTGAGCCCTTCCCCGTATCGTTTTCTTCGTTGAAAATTTGCAAGACGCCGAAGTAATTCCAGGATATGAGACGAACTGTTTCAGGGGATTTTTGATCACTCAACTTAAGCTCCAAAGTATCAACTTC
>CAXXFV010000024.1:0-23484 GCA_963674595.2 bacterium | reverse complement strand
TGCCGGTGCCATTCAGGCCCAGTCTAACCGGGTGAACAAACCGTATGTCGCTGTAAACTGCGCTGCTCTGCACGAACAACTGCTGGAAAGTGAATTGTTCGGTCATGAAAAAGGCGCTTTTACCGGTGCCATTTCAACACATGTGGGCAAATTTGAACAAGCAGACGGTGGTACACTTTTTCTAGACGAAATAGGTGATATGCATCCTTCCACGCAAGCCAAGATTTTGCGTGTTTTACAGGAGCAAAGTTTTAATCGTGTCGGCGGACAAAAAACAATCCAGGTTGACGTAAGAATTATAGCTGCTACAAATAAAGACCTGTGGCAGGAAATAGATAACGGACATTTTAGGGCTGATCTTTATTATCGGTTAAATGTTGTTTCTCTTCATATTCCGCCGTTACGTGAACGCAGAGAGGATATACCCCTTTTAAGTGAATATTTTCGTCTTAAATTTGCCGGTGAATTGAAAAAAAATGTAGGACAATTTACAGAAGAAACGATTGAACTGATCTCGAACCATACCTGGACGGGAAATATCAGGGAACTGCGTAATATTATTGAACGTGCCGTTTTGGTTGTTGGTGAAAATAAACTTATTACACCACAGGATTTGGCTTTTACCGGTAAAGACTATTTTGCTGCAGGCGGTCGCGACAGACGTCGGGATGAAAACAGAAACGGCGAATCTTTAAGTACATTGAATCTTGATGAATTGGAATCGATGGCTATTCGAACAGCTTTACTAAGGACCAATTGGGTTCAGAAAGAGGCGGCAGAACTTTTAGGTGTTTCTGCACGTGCATTGAACTATAAAATTTCACAACATAATATCACTCATCATGGATGGCGAAAACATAATTAATTTTTAAATGAGGCAGGAAACGGGTTTGATGACAGTACGACGCTGGTTTACAGTATGCTTTTACTCTCTAATTATAATATCAACCTGCACCTATGCAGGATCAATCAAAATTAAATGGGATGAAAACAAAGAAGATGATTTATTAGGTTATCGGGTATATTGGGGTTTTTCACCATCAAAATTAGTTTTTTCTGAGAACGTCGGGAATGTGAACAATTTTGAAATTACCGGGATTGACAACGAGAAACCTTATTATGTCGCTGTATCTGCGATAGATTTCTCCGGCAATGAATCTGAATTGTCTACAATTGTGAAATCAGACGGAAGTATTTATACTCTTCCTGCAGAAGTAGAATTAAATTATGTTTTTCCTAATCCATTTTTACCGGATATGCATGATTTTGTGTATTTTGAGTTTTTGCTGCCGGATGAAGCAAAAGTCAAAATTTCCATTTATAATCAGCTTGGCCAACTTGTTAATGAAATTGTGTCTTTTGGTTTTGAGCCGGGTAAACACGTTCTCCCCTGGGATGGACGTAATCATTTAGGTGAATTTGTCGCCTGCGGAATTTATTATTGTCAACTGAACGTACTTGATAAAAGATTAACACGTCAGGTGACAATCCTTCGATAAAAATTTGACCACCTTACTTTCCTCAAAAGTCAGGGCCTGTGCTCTGGCTTTTTTTTATTTCCGAATTGTAATTGAAATATCCTTCCTGTATTCTCTTTTTTACGGTTAAAATAAAATTTATTATAAAATTTAAAGTTAGAGGTTTTTTATTTCTGGCATAACTCTTGTTAAAGCCAATGTGGCAAGAGGTAATGCGGAGAAAATAATGACAACAAGGATTTGTCAATATAGAAATACAATTTGGTTTATTTTAACATTAAGTACAGTACATATGAGCTATGCAATGGATGTTAAAGTTTCGTGGGAAGCCAACAAGGAAACAGACCTTGCCGGCTATTCCATATATATAGGTAAAAGTTCCAGAAATTATAATCAACATGTAAAATTTGGAAATGTTACCCAATACATTGTCAGAGATCTGCCTGTAAACCAAGAACTGTTTATGGCCATGACAGCTCATGACAAGTCCGGTAATGAAAGTAAATATTCTAAAGAGTTGAATTTCAAACTGGGGGATAATCAGGCTCCCTTTATCACTCAGGTTACACCGCTTGGTTTAACTGAATTACGTGTTTTATTTAATGAAAAAGTAGATTCTTTGTCTGCACAGAAAACCGGAAATTATTCCGTCAATGGGATCGAAATTTACAAAGCTATTGTTGAAAATAATAAAAAATCAGTTCGGCTTATTACCACAGAACATACGGCAGGTGTAATTTACGATTTATCGGCAGCAGGTATAAAGGATATTGCTGTTCCGGCTAACACGATGACAAATGCCGGCAGCTATTCATATCGTTATGAAGGACAGGAGCACGATGTTATCGCACCTTCCGTTTCATTCGTTGGTTTGGCAAATCAAGAGGCTTTGGATGTTTATTTTTCAGAGCCCATGCTGCAATCATCGGTCGAAAATTTGAGCAATTATCAGATAACACCGGCGGTCCAGATTTTATCTGTTAAAACTGTTTCCCGTCATCACATCCGGTTACAAACTAATGCACATAAAAGTGGACAGGTTTATAAAATTTCTGTGAAAAATGTTAAAGATATTTCTTCTGAACACAATCAAATTCAATCCAATACGGAATATTCATACAGTTATATGCCGGGTGATAATGTTGAGCCTGTAATCATTATGGTACAAGCTGTTCATGACAATAACATTGATGTTCTGTTTAACGAAACCGTGGCAAAACAGAGCGCTGAAAATATTAATAATTATGGAATCAATGGCGGAATAAGAGTTCAACATGCTTCATTGGACAGTTCAAATCAAATTGTTCATTTACAAACAACCGGGCACCAGGCAGAGCAAGCTTATCAGTTGACGGTAAATAATATTAAAGATAACAGTGTCAATCAAAATATCATCCAGCAACCGCAGCACTCTAACTATGTGCTAAAGTCTGTGGATCAAAATGGTCCGGTCATTCGACGAGTTATAATGCTAGATAACCAGCATTTAAGGGTGTTTTTTAATGAAAAAGTGGATAAAAAAAGTGCTGAGAATTTTCAAAATTATCAGCTTGATGATGAAATAAAGATAATCGCTATTCAGTATGATGTCGGCGGTTATAGCGTTTTGTTGGAAACCACACCGCATGAATCCGGAATTCGATACAGACTTGACGTTAACGGGATTAAAGATGTCAGTGAATCAGGAAATGTCTCACCTGCCTTATGTGGCTGCGATTATGTATTGCCTGATAAAAACAGTTCTGTTTTGCTTGTGTCTGATGTTTCCATCTCAAAAGAATCGGAATTATTTATCGAGATGAACAGGGCCGTTACCACTGCCTCCGCCCGGAATGTTAACAATTATGTTATTGACGGCAATGTTTCGGTGATGTCAGTGGAATTGGATGATGAACAAAAACGAATTAAACTAAAAACATCCGCGCATGAAATAGATCATCTTTATTCTGTTTCCATTCAAAATCTTGTTGATAAAGAAACAGATCAAACTTTAACAGCGACTGTTTTTCCATATTATTTTACCGGCATGGATCAGGTTGCACCTTTTATACAAACCGTGCAAGTGAATGAACCGGAATATTTAAAAGTCATGTTCAGTGAACCGGTTTCTAAAGAAACGGCTGAGAATATAGAGAATTATCAAATTGAACCATTTTTACAAATTTTATCTGCTGAACTGGATGGAACGCAGCGAGTTGTATCCCTGACAACAGAAAAGCACAGTTCCGGCGTCTTTTATTCATTGTCTTGCAGTCGTGTGCAGGATGTCAGTGCAAACAGTAACACAATTGCTGCGGGTTATAAAATATTTTATTCTCATAATATAATAGAAAACATACCACCCTTTTTATCAAATATTGATGTGATCGATTCTGAACACATTCGGGTGGTTTTCAGCGAACCCGTTGAATTTGATAAATCTCTGCTGCAAGAAATTTTTACTTTTAATAAAGAGATAATCGTGCAGGATGTTCAATGCGGCTTTCAAAGCAGAGTTTGTTTATTAACAGTTTCATTACTTGAACCATTACAAAGCTACCAGCTATCTGTATCCGGAATTTATGACAATGCCGGAACCATGATAGACCCGGAAAACCAGTTTGAATTTACTTATAATTTAAAAAATACATCAAGACCTCTGGTTACTGATGTGGAAACTGAAGGCACAAATAAAATTCATCTTTATTTTAATGAACCTGTTTTACAAAATGAGGCAACTAACGTGACAAATTTTAGTTCTCTTGAAGATATAAATATTTTTAAAGCTGAATATGACCAGGCTGATAAAAAAGTAACGTTGACAACAAGTTTACATGAACCAGACCGATCTTACACTCTCCTCTTAAATAATGTGAAGGCGGCGGATAATCCGGAAGTGACCATTGATCCGGATTATCCGGTTTTTTATCATACGCCCCAGGAGGAAAAAGATAGTCCTTTTGTGAAAAAATTGGATATTTTTGGAGAAAATGCTTTAAAAATTACTTTTAGTGAACCTGTAGATAAAATGTCTGCAGAGAATATTAAAAATTATTCTATTTCCCCTGCAATATATATACAAAAAGCAGAATTAGATGAAACCTCTAATTGTATTGCTCTAACGATTGATCCGCTATTTCCCGGAATTATTTATTCAATGAAAATATCCGGCGTTTTAACAAAAGGGATTAAATATAACGTTATACCCGATACTGTTTTGGCGTACCGCTATTTTCCTGTGATGAATTATCAGGTTTCTGGAAGTGGTGCAACCCGCCGTTCATCGCTGGAGGTTGATGTTGAGTGTTATCTGGACCGTTCCTACACAATTAAAGAATTTCCGTCCAGTCTTAAAAAATTAACCATGATCATAACAGCCAATAACGACCGGTTCAGCCAGTCAGCAAAATATCTGCAACTATATTTAAACCAGCCCACAATAGTATGGATTGCTTATGATTCACGTGCGGTGGCCGTACCCTATTGGTTAAATGCCAAATTTGTAAAAACAAATCAGGTTATCAAGGTAGCTGAAAATGCAACGGAAATGGATTTGTGGCAGGGATATTTCCCTGCAGGAACATTAGATTTAGGGGGGAATTTTGGCTATGGTGCAAAAGAAGTTCGTTCCATGTATTTTATCCTTTTGCAAGAACCGCCGTTAAATATTTCTGAAACAAAAGGAATGCTTGAAGGTATCTGGACAAACTGGAAACGTCTTCCTGAAAAAGTTGAACTATGGCAAAATTATCCAAATCCCTTTAATCCTACAACAACGATTCGTGTCGGATTGCCGGGAGAAAGATGGTTGAAACTCACAGTTTATAACATTTTGGGGCAACTAGTCAAAACGTTGTATAATGCACCCGGCAGCACGGGTTTGCAGGAAATGGTATGGGATGGGACCGATCATACGGGGGATCCGGTTGCTGCCGGTGTCTATTTTTACCGCTTAGAGGTGTGGGAACAGGGGGTGCAGAATGGACAAGAGTTTCGCCAAAACTTTGAAACGTCCGTAAAAAAAATGATTTTGCTCAAATAGATACTTTCCTCTGCCCCTCCCCCAAAAGGCCTCGAGTCCGCAATGGACTCGGGCCTTTATTTTATTGACTAATAAGGTTTAAATGTTTATATTTCAAATTATTATAACTATTTATTTGTGTGTGTGGAAGTATGGAAAGAAAAATCTATTTTTTATTTATTTTTTATTTTCTCGGGTTTTCGTTATTCGCACAAAGTCAAAAGTCAATCCTGCAAAAGCAAGTGATTTCGGGACGTGTTACAAGGAATATCTCTGCGGTTCCACAACAGGAAGCAACTGAGGCTGAATCCCTGGGATTGCAACGATTTGGAACGCAAATTTTCGAAAATAATTTTACAGCACCAGCCGGTGCAGGCGGCCTTATATCCGTTTCAGATTATATTCTGGGTCCGGGCGACCACCTGGGAGTGTTTTTTGGCGGTAAAGCACAACAATATTATGATGTTATAATAAGCTCAGACAATAAGATTTATATACCTACCGTCGGTGTGCTTTCCGTATATAAGCAAACCATCAAACAATTTGAAAAATATTTAGACCAAAAATTAGAACCGTTTTATAGTAATTACGACGTCGATGTTATATTATTAGCGCCAAAAAATATTCGAATCGGTGTTGCCGGTGAAGTGAATGCTCCCGGTGATTATACTGTAAGCGGATCAAGTACAGTTTTGGATGTTTTGTTATATGCAAAATCCCCAACTGAAAAAGGTTCGCTGCGGGATATACAGATTTTTAGAAATGATAGTTTGATTTATCATATTGATTTGTATGACTTTTTGTTAAAACCGAAAGGTAGGCATTTTTCTATTTTTCTTCAAAATGGTGACCGGATTTTTGTACCTATTATAAAATCCGTAGTTGAAATTTCCGGGGAAATTAATAGACCAGCTATTTACGAATTGAATCCAAATAAAGAAGAACGAATTTCTGATATTATTGCAATTGCGGGAAATCTTACGGATTTGGCTTTTTTACAGCGTATTGAATTCAGCCGAATGAAAGAGAACGGCGAGCGTAAAATTTCTTATTTTGATTTTAACCAGATTAAACAAGCAGATAGTCTGAACGTAAATAAAATAATGCAAAATAACGATCGATTATTTATTTATTCCAAGTTAAACCAGTTACCGGAAGAAGTCGTTCATATTCACGGTGAGGTGACGAATCCCGGTGAGTATTATTTTGAAGAAAACATGCGACTGTGCGACCTGATTTTAAAGGCCGGAAGCCTGACACGGCAAGCCTATTTATTACAGGCAGAGATCGCCAAGGTAGATCCCAAAGAGCCGGTTAAGGTAAATAAAGTGATTTTGCAGCAGGCATTGAAAAATCCGGATTCTGACCAAAATCAATTGCTTGAAGTGGATGATCATGTGTTTATTCGCAGAATTCCGGAATGGCAAGTTGGGCCATTGGTTGAGGTCCGTGGTGAAGTTTGTTTTCCGGGATATTATCCGATCGTTAAAGATTCCACTAAACTTGAGGATATAATTAAACAGGCCGGCGGATTAACTGATGATGCTCATATTAATGAAGCAAAGTTGGTGCGTAAACGTGAACCCATGGTTGAAGATAAAGAGTATGAACGACTCAAAGCCATGAATCGTGAAGAAATGAGTGACCTGGAATACGAATATCTGGTTATGAAAGAAAATACGGCTGATATTCGGGAAATTGTTGTCGATTTTTACGATTTGTTAATCAGGGGTAATCAGGATGAAAATGTTGTTCTGGAAGAAGGTGATGTTATTACCATTCCTAAACAACCCAATGTCGTTCTTGTAACCGGGCGGGTATCAAATCCAGGTGGAATCCTTTATAAAGAAAATGCTGATTTACGTTATTATATTAACAAAGCCGGTGGCTATAGTTGGGATTCTGCCCCTAAAAAAACCAAAGTTATCAAAGTAACCGGTGAAATTAAAGACGATGAAGATGTCGATGAATTCGCCCCTGGTGACCGAATTTGGGTCCCCAGAAAACCAGACCGAAATTACTGGCAGATTTTCAGAGATACAATTTTAGTAGCAGGGCAAATCGCCGCTATTTTTCTTGTTATTCAAAATGCTGTAGATTAGAAATATTACAGTAAGGGTTTTAATCTATATGTCCTCTACCTCAGATAAAATTAAAGAAATCCATTTGCTTGATTATGTTTTGGTGATTGTAAAAGCCAGAAAAATCCTAATCAAGAATTTTTTCATCACCGTTGTTGCTGTTATTATTTTATCCTATTTACTTCCAAATAAATATCTGGCACAAACCACATTAATGCCGCCACAGGAACAGGAAAAATTTTCCATGACCAGTGTTTTATCCGATGTTTCCGTTCCGGGAATTTCTTTACCATCTCAGGCATCTTCAGCGGAAATTTTATTGGAGATTTTGAAAAGCCGTACTGTTTCAAAGCGCGTTTTGAATCGTTATTATAAATATAAATCGGATTCTTTACAGCTTTATAAAATATTGGGATTTTCGAATATTGATAAAGCACTGTTAAATGTCAACAAGTTTGCCGGTTTTACTGTTTCCAAGCAGGGTATTATTTCTGTTTCAGCGGAATTGTCTACCCCGCAACTGGCTGCGGATGTTGCTAATGCTTTTGTAAAAGAATTGGATTTGGTAAACCAGGGGAAAAGTGTATCACGCGCTAAAAATTCAAGGGTTTATATCGAGTCACAACTCGAAGAAACCAAAATTAAACTGCATCAGGCTACTAAAAAATTAGCCGAGTTTCAACAAAAATATAAAGCTGTTTCTCTTGAAGAACAAACAAGAGCTTCCATTGAACAGGCCGGCGAACTTAAAGGGCAAATTATTGCCAAAGAAGTACAACTTGGTGTTATGCGGCAAACCATGAAGCCTGAAAATCCGCTCATTGTAAGGGCTGAAAAAGAGCTTGAAGAACTCTATGCGAATTATAATGATTTACAGTATCCTGCTGCTTCAGGAGGTGATAACAGAGAGTTTTATCTTCCGTTTTCCGAGGTCCCTGAAGTTGGGCTGCAACTGGCGGAATTAATGCGCGATGTTAAAGTACAACAAACCGTGTGGGAATTACTCAACCAGCAGTTTTATCAGGCAAAAATAGAAGAAGCCAGAGATACACCAACCGTTCAGGTGTTGGATGAGGCGGTTCCTCCGGTTATTAAAAGCGCCCCAAAACGAAAGTTGTTGGTTATCGTTTTTGGCTTATTGAGTATAATATTTACCGGTTTTTACATTTTTATCAAAGAGTATATGGGCGGCCTTTCAAACCGTCCGCAGGAAAAACAACAGCTTGATAGAATTTTATCTGAATTTAAAAACGACTGGTTACGAATAAAAAATATAACAGCAAAAAGAAAATGAAATTTTGGGAAAAAGATATGCAATATATTTCTGAAAAAGCAAAAATCGGTTCAAATACAACAATTGGTCATTTCACTGTCATTGAAGATGGTGTTGAAATTGGTGAAAACTGTCAAATAGGGCATAATGTGGTGATTCACGAAGGTACCATAATCGGTAATGATGTACGCATAGATGCCTGTACGGTTGTGGGAAAACAACCGATGCGTTCAAAAAGAAGTATATTTAAAGATGAAAAACAGCTTCCGGCTGCAACAATCAGCAATAATTGTATGATAGGAGCGCAGGTTGTAATCTATACCGGATGTAAAATTGAGTCTTTTGTCCTCGTAGCCGATGGCGCGGCTGTTAGAGAAAATGTAACAATCGGTGAATATACCATTATCGGCCGCAATGCAACAGTAGAAAATTTTACCGAAATCGGTAAAAAATGCAAGCTGGAAACAAATTGTTATATTACGGCTTATTCAAAAATCGGTGATTATTGTTTTATTGCTCCGGGCGTTCACACCACAAACGATAACTTTTTGGGGCGAACTCAGGAGCGTTTTAAACATTTCAAAGGTGTAACCATTGAAACCGGCGGACGTATTGGTGGTAATGCCGTTATTTTACCCGGAAAGGTTGTCGGGCAGGACGCTGTTGTTGCTGCCGGTGCTGTTGTCACCAAAGATGTCCCTGCCGGTCAGATTGTTGTTGGTTCCCCGGCACGAGTGCTTAGGCCGGTACCGGAAGAACAGTTGTTGAAAAATCAGGGGTGGGATTAATTTTATGGGATTGAAAATAGTTTCTGTTGTAGGCGCACGACCACAGTTTATTAAAGCGTCACCGGTTTCAAAGGCATTACGAAAAAAGCACAAGGAATTTCTTGTTCATACCGGCCAACATTATGATGAAAATATGAGCCGGTTGTTTTTTCAGGAAATGAATATACCGGAACCGGACGTTAATTTGGAAATCGGATCCGGAAGTCATGCGCAGCAAACTGGACAAATGATGATTGGATTGGAAAAAATCCTGCAACAACAAAATGCGGACTTTGTACTGGTATATGGTGATACAAACTCAACCTTGGCAGCAAGTGTTACGGCAAGCAAGCTTGGTATTCCGGTTGCTCATGTTGAAGCGGGTTTGCGCAGTTTCAATAGAGCCATGCCTGAAGAGGTTAACCGGGTGTTGACGGATAAAATTTCAAATGTTTTGTTTTGCCCTACACAAATATCTGTGGATCATTTAAGAAATGAAGGTATAACATCCAATGTTTTTTTGATAGGTGATGTAATGTATGACGCTGTTCAACAATTTAAAAAAATTGCTGGGCAAAAGTCAGAAATTTTTAGTATATTAAATTTAGAGCCTAAGGACTATGTTCTGGTGACGTGTCATCGTGCTGAAAATACCAATGATCCGGCCAGAATGCAAAACATTGTTGGGGCTCTTGCCGAATCGGCAAAAAAAGTTGTTTTTCCGGTTCATCCACGGACGGTTGGATTTTTGCAAAAATATGATTTTTGGAAAAAATTAACCGCAATGGAACATATAAAAATTATCGAGCCTGTCGGGTATCTGGATATGATTCAACTGGAACAACATGCAGAAAAAATCGTTACCGATTCCGGCGGTGTGCAAAAAGAAGCATATTTTTTTGGTGTGCCCTGTATAACCATGAGAGATGAAACAGAGTGGATCGAAACTGTTCAGGATGGTTGGAACCTCCTGACTGGCGCATCAAAAGAGAAAATAGTTCAGGCAATCAACACTTTTTCACCTGTTACTGAACAGAAACAGCATTATGGAAAAGGAAATGCCGGTGAGCTTATTGCTCAGATTTTAGATGATAAATACGACCATTAGAATTTTTAGCAACTATTGTAAAGCAGCGAGGTCGATTATTTTTAACTTGTATTTAAAACCGTTTTTCAAGTGGTTTATCGGGGTTTTATATCTATTAACCATTTTTTTCAATATTGCTGACGGATGGTCGCAGACTGTTTACGTTCCGTCGTCACATTGGGTTTATGAATTTTTGGACCGTTGCGAAACAAAGGGTGTTTTATCTTTTGTTTTGTCTGGGACGAAACCGTTAACCCGAAAAGAAATCGCCGGATATTTATCGCCTTTAATAAATGATGAGCAAGTTTATCTGCGTTTATCGAAAACAGAACAACAGCAGTTGTCTTTTCTCGCTTTTGAATTTCAGGAAGAATTAGATAACGGTAGTTCTGATAATTATATTTCACGTGTTGAACAAATAAAAAAGAATAAATTTGTAGATGCGGTTTTACCGGATATTCTTTATCATAATAACAGAAATTTTTTACAGTTTAAACATAAAGAATTAAACGTCTATATTGATCCTGTTATGCGGCGGAAACGTCTTTATGCGGAAGCGGATACGCTTTCGGAACAGGAAAAGGTCTTTCATGATACCAACGGATTTTCAATGTGGGGAACCATCGGTTCTTCTCTTGGTTTTGTGATTGATGTCAGAGACAGTAAAGAATGGGGGACCCGGGACTATCCCGGAGTAAAAAATTTCAGCCGTGAAGGACTCGGCTTTGCACGCGGCGGAAATGACCATTTATACCATGATGAAACCTTGGCTTATGTAACCTGGCAATGGAAATATTTTCTGTTACAATATGGTAAAGACTCTAATCGCTGGGGACCGGGATATCATGGGCAATTGGGGTTGTCGGACCTTGCCACAAGTTATGATTTGATAAAAATGCAGCTTGTTTGGCCGCGTCTAAAATTTACAAGTATGCTGGCTTTTTTACAGCACTATGACGCTTATTTTGACGGTGAACACGAAGACAAAATGCTGGCAGCTCATCGTTTGGAATTTGCACCGGCAAAATGGCTGGAGCTTGGAATGTATGAAATGGTTGTTTTTGCCGACAGGAAATTTGAACCGGCCTATTTCAATCCTGTGATGTTTTTTCGATCTGCCGAACACTATTTGGGTGACCGGGACAATGCTGTTATGGGACTGGACTGGGAATTAAAAGTCATTCCAAAAACCAAACTTTATGGTGAATTGTTTATTGATGATGTAACGACTAAAAAACTTGGGACCGGTTTTTACGGTAATAAATATGGTTATACGCTGGGCTTGTTTTATGTTGATGCGTTGGGTTTTGATAATTTCGACACACGTCTTGAGTGGACACGTATCCGGCCCTTTACTTATTCACATAAAGATTTTGTAACAAATTATCGTCATTTTACAACACCACTTGGTCACTGGCTTGGCCCAAATGCTGAAAATTTGTTTTTCGAAACAACGTACCGCTATTCCAAACAATTACTCTTAAAAGTGCGATATGAATTTAGAAGACACGGTGCTGATCCTGCCGGTGAAAATTGGGGCGGAACATTTTTTCGACAACGAAATGTATTAAATGATCCGGAATATGTTGAATTGCTGGATGGTGATTTGGAAACAACAAATATTTTCGGCACCGAATTGAGTTATGAGCTGTTTCGAAATTGTTATGTGTGTTTGAATTTCAGTCATTATGTGACAGATTTTGAAAAAAAACTATATACAAAAAATTCTGAAAAACGGTCTGAAATCATCTTTAGTTTGGGATTAAATTACTAAAATGATGAAACGAATTGCAAAAAATTTATTTCATTTATTAACCGGCGAAGCTTTTTCCAGTTTTCTGGCTTTTGTTACAACCATTTGGCTGGCCCGTAGATTGACAGATGAAGGGTTCGGACATTGGGCTTTTGTTCAGTCTCTACTTCTTTATTTAATGCTTATTGTTGATTTGGGGCTATCCACTTATGGGATGCGGGAAATTGCCCGGAAAAACAATGATGCACCGGATATAATTTCACAAATTTTGAAAATTCGTTTTGTAATGGCCATATTATTATTTATAATTTGTGTTCCGTTTTTTTATATTTTAAATATTAATAATGAATTAAGGCTGTTGTTGTGGGGCGGAATTTTTATCGTATTTGCACAGGCCTTAAAGCCGGAATTTGCGCTTCAGGGACTCGAAAAAATGCAAGGTGTTGCTGCCTTCCGAATCGGGTGGCGAATCCTGTATTTGCTTCCCTTGCTTATCTGGGTCCATGCACGTTCTGATTTATGGATGGTCGGCTTTTTTCGTACTTTATCAGAAATGATCGCTGCTATATTTATCTGGTATTTGTTGTTAAAAAAAATCAAAATATCATTTTCAAATAAGCTTGTTTGGAACGATGTCAAGCCTTCTTTAAAAGTATCTCTGGTAATGGCAGCTTCCATTGTTGTTATTCGTGTTTATTATTCTTTTGACACGTTTTTACTGGGTATTATGGACCAACCCCAGGTTGTTGGCTGGTATAATGCCGCATATAAAGTAATTTTATTATTTATCGGTATAACTGTTATTCTGCAGACCGGTTTTGCCCCTTCAATGACCCGTTTAAAGAATAATATTCAAGCTTTAAATGATTTGGTGGCCCAATATTCGGCTGTGCTCTGTTTGTCCGCCGGTGTTGTTTGTGCTTTTTTAATAATTTTTAGTAAACAAATCATTTTACGACTATTTGGTACCGGTTTTTCTCAATCCATTCCTGTTTTATCACTTTTATCTGTTTCATGTTTTATAATTATTACCAGCACAACCTTTTTATCTCCTTTGTTGTTTACGGACCGGCAGGTAGATTATTTTAAAACAAGTCTTGCAGGTGCTGTTGTAAATGTGATCCTGAACATCATAACAATACCAAAATTTAGTTATTATGGAGCTGTTTACTCGACTATTTTCAGCAATGCTGTGATTTTTGTGTTAGGCAGTTATTATTATTACAAATTAAGCCAAAGCTGGACTGTTATCCGTCAGAACAGTATTCATTTTATAATGTTTATTTTAATTTTTCTGTTGTTCAAGTTTTTATCGATAACGTTGTTTCTGCAAATTTTAATTTTTATTAGTTTATATGCAGTATTGTATTTTATTTTGTTTAAACGTCAGGTTTTGAATGTGTTTTACGGGCTGAAACAATTATGAATGGTGACAAATATTACGGATGGGTACGCGATGATTTGTTATCATTGCTGCCGGACCATGTAAAAATTGACAATGCGCTTGATGTTGGTTGCGGAGTCGGAAAAACCGGTGAGCTTTTGAAGACCGATTTTGGTGTTCAAAATGTTGTCGGGATAGAGTTGCAAAGTGAAATCGCCCAAAAAGCTGAAAATGTTTTGGACAAAGTTTATAATATTTCCGCCGATGCCGAGATACTGCCGTTTAAAGAAAAACAGTTTGATTTGATACTTATGGCAGATGTATTGGAGCATTTGGTTGATCCCTGGAACACACTAGAACGTTATCGAAGTTTTTTAAAACCCGACGGGTATTTACTGGCCAGTATTCCAAATGTACAGCACTTTAAAACCCTGTTTAAACTTTTTGCCGGCCGCTGGGAATACAAAGACGGCGGTACGCTCGACAAGACCCATTTGAGGTTTTTTACTTATCGTTCGATTAAACAAATGTTTCATAATGCAGGATTTGAAAGAATAGTAATTAAAAGCAAAATGGGATTGGAATTAAAGATAATTAATTTTATAACTTTAAAATCATTTAAAGGTCTTTTGGCATATCAGTTTCTAATTTCTTCAAATATTTATTAATAATAGTTGGTCGAATTAAAATATGATTATTAAAGTTTTTAACATAACATTTCATATTTTTGAAATACCATTATTAATATTTTTGGTTTTTGCTGCTTTTCATTCAATTCAAACTAAAGGATTGAAATTTAAAGTTATTGATTCAGGACCATTATTGTTTTACTTGATAGGGTCTATTTGTTTTCTTTCTACGATTGCTGTTTCTATGTTGATGGCTTTTAACCAAAGTCTTGTAGTTAAAGCTTTGATAAAATGGTTTGAGGTTTTTCTTTTAACATTTTTGATCTTTTTTTGGATTGACTCTATACGAAAGTTCAAGTTTATTTATATTGTACTCTTGGTAGGCGCTTTAGGATTTCCATTGCTGGTATATTTAAAACTTTTATTAGGTTCTATTGCTTTTAATCAATACCGTATTTTTTCAGGATATGAACCGCTCTTTGCTTTTACGCTGTTGTTTCCTTTTATGGAAAACTTTCGTAAAGATGTTTTATTTATTCTTTTTTTATGCCTGGTAGCTGTATTTTTATCTTTTTCACGAGGTGCTTGGCTTGCACTTTTTCCTAGTTTGCTGATTTTGTTTAAAAAGTGGTATGCGAAGAAAAAAATGCTGCTTTTAGCAGCATTAAGTTTGTTTTTTGTTTTTATAATAAGCTATAAACCTGTTCAAATATTATTAAGCTGGAGATTAATATCAGCTGTTGATCCGCAAAGTGCAAGCAATATTGAACGTTTTGGTATGGCAAAGGTTGCATTGGATGCTTTCAAGTCAAGTCCGATTTTTGGTATTGGCGCTGAAAATTATGCCTCATTTCTTGTAAAAACCGGTCAGTGGGATATTATACGTACAAAAGAATTTTCCACTTTGACACCGCATAACTTTTTTTTACAGCTTTTGGCAGAATGTGGAGTTGTTGGTTTTTGTTCGTTTTTGCTGGTATTGATTTCGTTGGTTTATATTCTATTAAAAGTTAAAAGTCCACTAATTAGCAACTATATTAAAGGCTTGCAACTGGTATTTTTTACTTTTGTTATTACTATAACAATCGGTTATATTGCCGGTCACTTTCGTTTTTTTATGGCAATAATATTTGGTTTGATTTTAACTTTGATGAAATCCTTTGAGGTAAAGAGTGAGTGTTGATCTTTCTATAGTAATTGTAAGTTATAATGTTCTTGATTTGGTTAAAAAATGTATCGAATCCGTGTATTCTTTTGAAAATGAAATCAATTTTGAAATATTTTTAATTGATAATAATTCATCAGATGGTACTGTTGAGCATCTGAATAAAAAATTTCAAAATCGTGAAAATTTAAAAATTATTGGAAATATTGAAAATAAAGGATTTGCTGCAGGGAATAATCAGGTTTTAAATGATGTAAACGGTGAGTTTGTTTTGTTTTTAAATCCGGATACTGAGTTAAGCGAAAAAAACACACTTGCCAAACTTGTTGATTTTATGAGGAAAATGCAGAATGTTGGTGTTTGTGGCCCACGATTAATATTTGGCAATGGACATATTCAATATTCAGTTGGTAAAAAACCGACATTATATACAACTTTGTTGGAAATCTTTTTGATTCCACGCTTTTTGCCGTTTCTCTTCAAGAGTTATAGATATAAGGATTTGGATTTACAGGATATTAAGGCTGTTGACTGGGTGTCTGGTGCGAGTTTAATGATCAGACATGATCTATTAAATAAACTGGGTGGATTTGATGAAAGTTTGTTAATGTATGCTGAAGATGTTGATTTATGCCTGCGGGCTCAATCTTTGGGATATGAAATAATTTTTAATCCGGTTTCTACAGTAATACATTATGAAGGACAATCATCAAGAAAACCCGAAAAACAGCCGTTATTAGCGGTTATATTTCAAAATTACAGTTTTTTAAAAGTATTATGGCGACACAACGGCAAAAAAATTAAAGACAGGATTTATCATATCTTCTTTATTTAAAATTTTATTTTTGTTGCCTGTATATTGTGCACGTCCTGCTAAAATTAAACCGATTCTGGATAGTTATATTGTTGCATTAAAAAGAATATCAGTATTTAAAATATCGAGTTTAAACTAGATATGGTTGAAACATTAAAAATATTTTTTCCTCCCAGTCCTTCTTACAATTATCAAAATAAATTTGTAAGGACCTGGTTAAAAAGACATGCGAAAAATGATCAAAAAATCATTGATGTTGGTTCAGGAAGCCGTATTCTTGTTCCTGGTATAATTAATATTGATATTCGAAAAATTGATAAAATTCATGTCACAGGCAATGCATTTTTTTTACCAATTAAAGATAATAGTGTAGACATTATTGTGTGCAGTGCGTTATTAGAGCATGTATCGGATCCTAAAAATATAGTTAATGAACTATATCGGGTTTTGAAAAAATTAGGATATATTTATATTGAAGTTCCGTTTTTACAAGCAGAACATTTTTATGAAGGTGATGACTTTCGCAGATATACACTTGCCGGTGTAAAAAAAGAGTTTACTACATTTGATTGTTTAGATTCCGGCGTATGTATTGGTCCGTTTTCTGTGTTGGTTTGGTACATTCGAAAATTTGGTTTGATCTTTTCAAAAAGCAGAAAATTTCAACTAGCTTATGAATTTATAGTTGGCTGGTTATTCTTTTGGTTAAAATATTTTGATATTTTTGTGAAAAAAGCACCAAATTTAAAAATACTAAATGGCGGCGTATACTTTTTAGGTCAAAAGAAATAGGTGTTTTTAAATTAATGTTTAGGAAAAAAGTAAAAATACTATATGTTATTAATGATTTGAGTATTGGAGGTGCTCAAAGAATTGTATGCAATTTGGCTTTTTTTTTGAGCAAAAAGTATGAAATTCATGTTTTAAACCTGAACTTTATTACTAATAATGAATTACAAAAGGAATTAATGAGGTTTGGTATAAAAGTTGTTGATTTTAAACCCATGTTTAAAGGCGATATTAGAGCTATAATTAGTATTTATAGGAGTATTAAAAAATATAAAATAGATATCGTTCATTCACATTTATGTATGGCAAGTTTTTTTTCATCTTGTGCGGCATTGTTTGCTGGTGTGCAAAATATTGTGTCAACTGAACATAATACGACTATATATAGTAGTAATTTTTGGTTTTATAAACTTGCAACAAATTTTTACCTGAGAATTGGAAAAAAAATAATTACCGTGTCAAATGCTATTAAAAATATTATTTTAGAAAAGAATCCATCTCTTGAGAAAACAAAAGTTAATACTATTTATAATGGTATAAATTTACATATTTTTGATCCGCAACGATACAAACATGCTAAAAAGAGACACTTGTTTGATAAAAAAACTGTTTTAATTGGCACCTTGATGAGAAATGATCCCCGAAAAGGATTTTTAACGTTTTCAAAGTGTGCTGATAAAATGAAAAGTTTGAAAAAATTTCAATTTTGTGCAGGTGTTAATAGAAAATGGAATGTAACAAGCGATAATATTTTATGGATAGAGTTTGAAAACAGTCAGGATCGTGTTGCGGAATATTTAAGTTCATTGGATATTTTTGTGTTACCGTCTCTGGAAGAGGGATTAGGTATTGTAGTGCTTGAAGCAATGGCTATGGGAATACCTGTAATAGCAACCAATGTTGGAGGCATTCCTGAATTGATTCAAGACGGCATCAACGGGCTTTTGATTAATCCCGGAAATGAAATCGAGTTGGAAGAAGCAATTTTAAAAATTTATGAAAATGAAATGCTTTATGAAAAAACAAGTAATAATGGTTTATTAAAAGCAAAAAGTTTTTCAATCGATAATATGATTCAGAACCATGAGAAATTGTACGACAGCATGATGATGAATAACTGATGTTGTGTTGAAAGGAATAGCAGCAGCTTGAATAGAAATAAAAAAATCAGAGTATTGCATATCATCACCCGACTGATAAGAGGCGGTGCTGATGAAAATACTATTTATACGGTTGAAGGACTTGATAAAAATAAATACGATGTTGATTTAATTATAGGAATTCAATCAGAAGAGCAACAAATTAGTCAAATTAACAGTTGTCGGATTTTTGTCATTCCGGAATTGGTAAGAGAGCTGTCTTTTGTTAAAGATTTAATATGTTTTTTTAAAATAGTCAGGATAATACGTAAGAATAAATATCATATCGTTCATACGCATACGGCAAAAGCCGGAATGCTGGGACGATTTGCAGCTTTTCTTTGTCGTGTTCCGGTGATTGTTCACACATTACACGGTTCTACATTTCATGACAATCTTCATCCGGTTCACAATAAGGTATATTTATATTTGGAGCGTCTTGCTGCAAAAGTGACAGACAAAATCATTACCGTAGGAAATGATCTTAAAAAACGGTACATTTTAGCAGGTGTGGGCAGTGAAATTGATTATGTTACGATACGAAGCGGATTTCATATAGATCGATTTTTGCTTTCGGATGAACAAATAAAACAAAATAATTTGTTAGTTAGAAATCAGTACAATATAAGTCCAAATGATATTGTTATCGGTTCAGCCTCTCGTCTGGAGCACCGAAAAGGGCATATTTTTTTGTTTGATGCAATTGCTAAAATGAATTATAATGGACATGCCGTTAAAGTTCTTTTAGCCGGTGACGGTGACCAGTATGAATTTTTGAAAAACTATTGTAAAAATATCGGATTAAACGGCAATGTTATTTTTCTTGGTCACCGAAATGATATAGAACAGGTCATGAGCGCAATTGATATTTTTGTATTGACTTCTTTATGGGAAGGCTTACCACGAGTGCTTGTTCAGGCTGCCGCTTTAGGAAAACCTATTGTAACATTTGATATTGAAGGCGCTCAAGAGCTGGTAAAAAATAAAGTCAATGGATTTGTTGTTCCGTTAAAAGATACGGATAGCCTTAGAGAAAAGTGTGAATATTTAATTAATGATATTGATAAAGCAAAGGATATGGGAAAACTGGGCCAGTCTTATGTTACGGAAGATTGGATGATTGAAAAAATGGTTGAACAAATTGAAAAAGTGTATAGCACCTTTGATTGTTGCATCTAAATTTGTGAGCTATGCTGGGCTGTTAATGAATTAAACAGAGGGTAAAGAATATGATAGAACTATGGGGATATTTTGCAATTTCGATTGTCTTTGCATTGCTGATAACACCCTTGATGCGGAAGTTGGCCTACAGATGGAAAGTTTTTGCCCATGTGAACCATCGCACCATGCATTCCGGCATCACCCCAAAACTGGGAGGTGGAGCCATTATCCTCGCGTTTATAGCTACGTTGTTGGTTATATGGTATATGCAGCCTGAAATTTTTTCTCAGTGGCAGGCTCAGCTTTTAACATTGACTTTTGGAATGATGGTTTTATTTATCATGGGTACAATTGATGATAAAATGGACCTTGGCTGTAATTTAAAAATATCAATCGAGTTTATTGTTGCAACTCTGGCTGTACTGTCCGGATGGCGTATTGAGACAATCGTATTGCCTTCGGCCCTGGAACTGGGGCTTGGGTATTTTACCTATCCTGTCAGCATATTCTGGATTGTCGGAATTGTAAACGCCATTAATATGATAGACGGACTCGACGGTCTGGCGCCGGGCATTGTTATTGTCATTTCTCTTATTTCAGCGGCCATTGCCGCCCTGTTTGGACATACCTGGCTGGTTTTTGTGGCTGTGCTGGTAGCCGGTGCTGTGATCGGGTTTCTGCGCTATAATTTTTTCCCGGCATCCATATTTATGGGTGATTCCGGTAGTTTGCCGTTGGGATTTTTACTCGCGTGTATCACCTTTAATGCGGCAGCCATAACCCCCGGCAAAGTTGCCGTTATTGTCCCGCTGTTGTTATTGGGATTGCCGATTACCGATACGTTGCTTGCCATTATTCGCCGTATACGAAAAGGTATCCATCCGTTTCATGCTGACCGTGAGCATATTCATCATCGTTTGGTCAAGCTGGGATTAAGCCAGGCAGGCGCCGCTCTGTTTATGGTTGGTGTAACTATTGTTCTCGGAGTTATTGCATTTTTATTTGCACAGGGAATTCATACAGAAGTTAAATTGTTTCAACCTTTTATAACAGCGCCATAACAACGTATGTCTTATGAAATGATTAAATCGAAAATAGTTTTTTTGTTTATAATTTTGGGGGCTTTATCGGTTTTTGCCGGGGAACGAATAAATATTATTCGTTCCGGCGCCGGAAATCTTGTCCTGGAATGGACAAGTCCAGACCTGGAATGGGAAACAATAGATGACGGTGAAAATCAGGTCATGCGGCCCAGGTGTGGAGATTTGCCTCTGCTTTATTTGCCAAACCAACCCGTTCTTCCTGTTGATGCGTTTTTGTTAAAAACACCCGAGAATACTAAAATTCGTATTCTGGATTCCGTATCGGTTGATGTCCCGGTTTCAGAACTTTATCATGCTGCTTCCCCTTTCCCTGAATCAAATAACAGTTCTGAACAAAACTCTACAGAAAATAAAGATTTATTAGTATCCTCGTTTATTCAGTTTGTAAAAACACAATATCGCTCGCAAAACCTTTCACGTCTTGCCGTACATCCTTTGAAATATTTTGCCGGGCAGGGAATTGTTAAACATTTACGTTATATTAAGCTGGAATTATTTGTCCCTAACAGGGAAAATGCCACCAATGAAAATGATATTGTTTTATTAAAGGGTAGTGGGTTTTTTTAAACAACAAAACAATGACACTGATTTACTTTCCCGCCAAAAATTAAAATCAAATGTTACATTCACGGCGAAAGCAGATACCAAACCTGTCAAACTATATGTCGTTGAAAGCGGTGTTTATGGTGTTTCAGGTCACGAGCTTGCCGCCGCCGGTGTTGATCTTTTTGGAATTCAAACAGATAATATTCGGATTTTTAATAAAGGGATGGAACAATCCTGTTATATTTTTGATGCGGACGATGGATTTGACGAAAACAGTACTATTGTTTTTTACGGAGAACGATTGGCTGGTGAGGACCAGTTTTATCAAGCCTATAGCGACACGAATGTTTACTGGTTAAGCTGGGACGGACCTTCGGAAAAAACGTTTTGTGGTTGATCCATCCTATAAAACGGATGCCGATACGGAACCCTCGTTCTTTTATACTTTGCATCTTGAAGAAGACAAAGCTTATCATAACGGTGATAATGATTCAGATATTCACGAAACCGAAAAGGTGTCGGGAGAAGATTGGGTTTGGTTCCTTCATATGTATCCGGGCTCAACAGCAAGAATAACGTTTGATTTGCCGGGGCTTGCCTCTGACAGTGATTCCGTCCGTTTCAGGATAAGAGTTCGGGGTACGACTTATGATCCAAAAACACCGGACCATCATGCCCGTTTTGTTGTTAATAATGAAACACTTTATGATTTTTATTTTGATGACCGCGAAGATAAAATACCTGCTTTTAGCGCACCGGCTGATTTGTTAAAAAAAAGCGGCAACAAGCTTGAAATTCTATCGATTGATGATACGGAAGCTACACTATCACAGTTTTATATCGATTGGGTTGAATGTGATTATCAGCGTTTGTTTCAAGCACAAAACGGACAACTTGATTTTGAAATAGATGAACCACCTTCTGTAACTGCTTTTCTTGTGAACGATTTTGATTCCGATTCATTATTTATTCTGGATAAAAATGAAGAACGCCTGGTTCAACCGGAAAAGAAAGGTAAAATTTGGAAAGCCGAATTTGATGTTCAGTCTGCCGGTTATCTGGATGGAAATTATGCCTATTTTTATATGAATGGGGGCCTGCTATCTCTCGGTAAACGGGGTGTGAATGTCGTTGCCCTGGATTCGGACAGCGGGACTGTTATATTTGCAAGGAATTTTGACACCTATCTGGCGTCCGAAAACGCGGACACTCTTGCCTTAATGATCAGCCAACTTCCCGAGAACAGTATTGTGCTTGCTGCCGTGAGAGATGAAGGAAGCCGGATGTTGAATGATTCGGCCTTTGTGGCTTTGGAACAAATAGGGAGTTCAAAAATCCGGGAGCTGGGTTCCCGTGATTCCTGGGCCATCATCGGTCAAAAAGGTGCTCTGCCCGGTACTGTTCCGGAAATGCTTCAAAACATCCGGGAATGGTATGGCCCAGGTAACAAGATCAGTTCTATTTCAAAATGGCGGCTCTTCTTATGGAGTTGTTTTTGCTGATTCGTCTTTACAGGAAAAGTCCTTTTCTGTTTTCGATTTTAGTTCATTAAAAAAACCGGTTGTTATTAAAGATAATACAAGCCGCCTGGCATTTGCAGATAATGGTGCTGATTACATTATTGTAACACATGAAAAGTTTAATCAACAGGCACAAAGATTAGCTCAATATCGTCAAGCCCAAAACGGATTTCGAACCCTGGTTGCTGATGTGGCGGATATTTATGATGAATTTAATTATGGGATCAAAGACCCTCAGGCTATCAAAGATTTTGTACAATATGCTTTTGAAAACTGGCAATTGCCTGCACCGAAATACCTGGTTTTGTTTGGAGATGCCTGCCTTGATCCCAAACAGAACATGTCATCAACAACGAATATTGATTATGTGCCTTCCTATGGCAGCCCGGTCTGTGATTTATGGTTTACCTATTTTAATGATGATGAGATTTTACCAAATTTAAATGTCGGACGTTTTCCGGTCAGTACGGCAGATCAGGGTGATGCGGTGCTGGATAAAATTATGGATTATGAAGCAACACCTTCCGATTCCTGGAAGAAAACATTTTTGTTTATTACCGGTGGATTCGACACCTTTGAGCAAACCGCTTTTAAAAATCAGTCAAATACAATCATTAACGAGTATGTAAATGCGGCCCCGACTTTTGGAAAGGTGATTCTAATCAGCAAGGAAAGTCAGGGATACAAGGAGGGAGAGCATCGGCAGGATATTTTAGATGCTATGAATAACGGCGTTGTTTGGACCAATTTTATCGGCCATGCCGGCACGCGTACCTGGGACCTGATGTTTCATGA
>CAXXFV010000023.1:0-950646 GCA_963674595.2 bacterium | reverse complement strand
GACGCGGCCTTTGTGGATCGCCGATCTCCAGATCGGCATTTCAATCAACGGCACCGAGGGTACCCACAAGAATCGACAACGGATAGTAGCTGGAGTGGCCCGCTCCAGCAACGCCAGACAACAACCCGGAGGCTTCCGGAGCATAAGCTGGCAGCTTATGCCACGATGAATCTAAAACATCTCACCCCAGCCGGTGGTGGGCGGGACAGCAGCCAGGAACTGGAGGGCGGTTCCGCCGTAAAGCTGCTGGCAGACAACCGGTTTGGTGGCCAGGATACTGATGAATCCGTTCAACTGGGAAGCGGTTCCCGGAAGCATGTCCGGATCCTTGAGCGTCCTTGATATCCTCTCTCCCGGGCCCAGGGAAATCACCCTGGTCCCGGTGATGACTCCAGCCGCGTTGCGGGCTTCGATGGCGATTTCGTTCTCTTCTTCTCCGGGATTGAAAAAGGCCAAACCGGTTGTAGATCTCATCAGAGTTGGCAATATGGTTGAAGACCGCTTCAGTCACCGGACGGGCTTGCAGGGGCATGGCCGCGGCGTATTCGACCCCGCTCCAGGGAGTGAAGACCACGTCGCCGATAACTCCCCCGGCATCCAGTTCGACCACCAGGGAACCAATGGACGCGTCGGTCGGGAAATCGAAAAGTTCACTGGCCCGGAAACCGGCAGCAGTCCGCGCTTCCATTGTCCTGGTAACAGGATCGGCCAGCAGGGCTCCGTCCTCGGCTACAGCGGTGAAGGTGGCTTCCCGGTCCTCATACATCGAGTTCACCAGGCGGATATGGGTTTCCATTCCGGTGGTACCGGCGGCAGGTCCGCTGGCCAGCTGGGCTGAATAGAGGTTTTCCGCGCTGGAAGGTTCGGCCGCGTTCAGTCCCAGGGTGGTTTTTGTTTCCGGAAAGACTACCCGGGAGAAGCCGATGACGCCGGTTCCTTCAGTGACCTTGACCTCAATGAAGCCATCTTCTGGAAGGGCCTGGGTGCCGAAGAGCTCTTCCGGAGTGAAGTAAAGCATGCCTTTGGCGGCGATGGTACTCTCGGCTTCGCGGATGGTTTCATTGTCTCGAACCAGGGAGATGGTCAGTTCGGCCTCCGCGTCCATCGGATTCACCAGGGAGAAGTAAATCTCAACCGGTTCTTCCGGGTCAGCCGGAATTCCTGCCGGCAGGGGACGGGAGAACCAGAGATGCCGGGAGGGCCGGCTCTGGGTCACGGCTCCGTCCAGCATCCGCAGGTCGGTGGAGCCGAAGGTGAAGAAGCTTCCGGCCAGCTGGTCCGAAGTCGCTTCTATCCAGGAAAGTTTTTTCGGAATATCAGGAGTTATCCCGAACATTTCAGTCCCGATCCGGGCGAACTGGCTGCCGCCGTCTACTGAAAACAGGGATGGATTCTGGGGCACGGACTGGATCAGTCCGTTTTCGTCATAGGCAGTCAGGACAAAATCGGCATGTTCATTTCCGTAATTTGAAAACGCCATCCCGATAAAATTTCCTGATTCCATTTTCCAAAGAGGAAAAGCGGTTACTGCCGTCCTGCCGGTGGTGATGCTATAGGTGTCGGAAGGGGTGCTGGTTACAGTATTAGGATTCTTGTTTTCCATCGGATAAGTCTTGCTTACGATTTCAAAAAAATACTCAGTGCCCGGCTTAAGGTTTGAGATAACCAGGGATGATTCACTCTTGTATCCGGTTATCCCAGCGCCCTGCAGGCATGATCCTTCTGCGGATTCCTTAAGGCAGACTTCATAGCCGCCATCGAAATCCTGGAAAATAATTGGATCCCAGGTCAATTTGACCAGGTTACTGCCGCCCGAGGAAGTCTCACCTGGGGCAGTCCCGGTCGGGAACAGATGATCCGGAATTTCCAATCCGATATTGAGGGGACAGACAGTTTGCCTCAGACTCCAACCGGGGAAACTGACTTGCATGAAATCCTGAATATCTGGATCATCAGTAAACAGGGCGTTGTAGTCTGCTTCCGCATAATGAACTGCTAAAGCCCCATATCCTCCAAGATCCGGTATCTTGGTTATCTCCTGGGGGATGGGTCCAATCAATTTATTTCCGTTGATATACAACAGTTCCAGATTGCGCAAATTCCCAATCTCGGGAGGTATTTGACCGGAAAAATGATTTCCGCTGAGATTAAGTGTTCTCAGATTTAACAGTTGTCCAAATTCAGCTGGGATCTCACCGCTGAATTCATTCCCATACAGGTATAGATAATATAAATTGTCCAAGTTAAAAAAATTTGAGGGAAGTTCTCTAAGCTGGTTGTATCCGAGTCCCAATTTACATAGATTTGACAGGTCACCTATACTCCCTGGAATTTCCTGCAGTTGATTGCCGTGAAGGCTCAATTCCCTTAGATTTGTCAGGCTCCCAATTTCTGGAGGTATCTCTGTTAATTGGTTGTTTTCCAGGGCCAACTCCAGGAGGTTTTCCAAATTTGCCAGCTCAGGGGGGACTGATCCGGTAAACTGGTTCCTTGATAAGTACAGTTTCTGGAGGCTGGTAAGGTTTCCTAATTCCGGAGGAATTGGGACATTAAAACTATTTCTATAAAATTTAAGTTCCCGCAGGGTTTTTAAATTACCCAGCTCTGGCGGAAGCTCTCCTGTTAGCCCGCAGTTAAGATACATAACCTGCAGATTGAGGAGATTTCCCAGTTCGGGAGGGATCACCGCGCCAGTTAAATCGCCTCTCAGTTCCAGTGCCTGGAGGTTGAAAAGATTCCCGATTTCCGGCGGAATACCGCCGGTTACCTCAGTCATACCCCACAATTCCAGGATTCGAAGGTGTTCCAGGTTGCCCAGTTCCGGAGGGATGAATCCTGTTAGTCTATTGTGATGAAGAATGATTTCGGTAACGTGACTATCTTCTACGGTCACGCCTAACCAATTATTGATCGGGGATGATGAATTCCAGCCTTGGTTTTCCGACCAGTCTACTCCTCCCATAGTTCCATAGAGAGTCAGTAAAATTTCACATTCTGACTGTATGACACCGGTGCGGGCTACATTTGCGCAGTCGCATTCTCCGTGCAGAGGGAGAAGGGAAAGGAATAATATAAAGACAAATGCCAAAAAGAAGCTGTTGTTTTTCATCTTGATAAATCTCATTCCTGGTCGGGTATTTATTAAGATGCCCGAGAAGGAGATTAGTTGCAAAAAAAACAAATAACAACAGATTCTTCGCCGGGAGCGCGGATCTCCTGATCCGCCGTGGCTGGAGCCGCCGGCTCCAGTAACTCCGGATTGGCCTTGCGGCTGAAGGCTGAGAATTACCCCCCTCGGTGTGAATTATCGGGTTTTTTTATTGAGCTGGTAACTATGGACTGCTATGCCTTACTGGAGCTGGCAGCTCCAGCCACGGTCGGCGGCTCCAGCTACGAGCTACAGGCTTGAAGCCCGTAGTACGGTTACGACAACGACAACAAGATGTCATTGCGCCTGCGTCATTGCGTCATGGCGCTAATGTCACCCGCGACTATTTGCTGGTCGGGAATCGAAGATTTCCCTTATTTTCTGGTTCAGTGTTCTTTTGTCAAAGGGTTTCTGTATATATCCGGTGGCACCGGCGAATTCGCCTTCTTTCTCCCTGATTTTAGTGCTGAATCCGGTACAGATTATCGATTTGAGTTCGGGTTTGTACTCTTTCATTTTGCCTATCAGCTGGTCTCCTGTCATTCCCGGCATAGTCATGTCGCTTATGACAAGGTCTATTTTCTGCTGGTGGGTCTTGAAATAATCGAGAGCTTCGAGAGGATCGGTTTTGGTGATCACCTTGTAACCCATGCTTTCCAACTGATGTTCGCAGACTTTTACCAGGGACTCTTCGTCATCAACGAAAAGAACTGTTTCTTGCCCGCCCACTGATTTGTCAATCTCTTCGTCATCTTCAACGGGAGGGAGTTCGGACACGGGAAAGTAGCAGTAGATCCTGGTTCCCTGCTCCCGGGAACTGTCCAGTTCAATAAAACCATCATGGTTTTTTATTATGCCGTGAACCACGGAAAGACCCATGCCGGAACCCTTGTTTACTTCCTTGGTGGTATAGAAGGGATCAAAGATGCGCTCCTGGATTGATTCTGGTATTCCCGGGCCGGTGTCTGAAACGCCGAGACGCACATATTCACCCGGATCAAGCTTCTGGTCCAGGAAGATTCGTTTTTGTTTAAGTTGTATATGCTCCAGGGTGATTTCAAGGATGCCGCCATCCTCTTCCATGGCCTGGTAGGCATTATTGCAGAGATTTATAAGAATCTGGTTTATCTGGGTCTGGTCCGCCTTAACCGGAGGGCAGGTGGCAGGGATCAATTCATTAAGCTGGATTGTTGCCGGAAAGGAAGCCCTGAGAAGAACCAGGGCTTCCTTGAGGATTTTCACCATATTAGTCGGCTTTTTGTTCTGTATGCTCTTTCGGCTGAAACTCAAAAGCTGCTTGACTACATCCTTTCCCCTCAAACTGGCCTTGCGGACCTCTGACAGGAATTCTCCGGCGGTACTCCATTCGGGGATTTCGTCTATGGCCAGTTCGGCGTTTCCCAGGATTATTCCCAGGATATTATTGAATTCATGGGCAATACCTCCGGCGAGAGTGCCGATGGCCTCCATCTTGTGGGCCTGGCGAAGATCCTCTTCCAGCTTTTTCAGCTCAGTAATATCCGTGGCGATCTGGATTTTCACAGGGCGTTGATCTGTCCATCTTATAATCCGGTCGTAGCATAGGTAGCATCTCCCTTCAACGTGGTGCCAATCCTGCCATGCTTTCACATTTTCAGAATCGATATATCCCTCTAAAAGCTGAGGGATATTGCAGAACGGACAGGGTTCCTTCCTGTTTTTGAACGCCTGCCAGCAGGGTTTTCCGGTTAAATCTTCACCATATAACTGGAGCATGTATTTATTCATGAACAGGATTTCATGGGTTTCAATATCAATTACATGGATCGTGGCGTCAATACTGTCAAGGACCGTCAGAAATCTCTCATGGGATTCCTGCAGGGCTTTCTCCGCGTTTTTCCGGGCTGAAATATCGCTTATAAATCCTTCCAGGATTTGTCTGCCTTCCGCATCAATCCCCGTGGCCACGCCTTTTTCCCACACCCATTTTTCAACATCATTCCTGTCAGTTATCCTGTATTCAATAGTGAAGGCTCTTTGGTTTTCGACGGCGTTTTCAATTTCTTCGGTTACATGGCGGCGGTCATCAGGGTGGATGAGGCTTTTATAATCCAGCACCTTGTTGCCGATGAGATCTGCAGGTTCATGCCCAGTCAAATCCTTACAGCCTTCGCTGATATCAAGCATGGTCCAGTACTTGTCTTTCAGGCAACTGTAAGAAATTCCCGGGAGGTTCTGCAGGAGGGTTGACATGCGTCTCTGGGATTCACTGAGCTGCTCTTCTAGAATTTCTTTTGCCGTTTGACCGGCTGGGTGGGCGGGTGAACCTTTCAACTGTTCGTTCTGTTTTTTTTTAAAAGTCATTACAAGATGCCTTTTCCAGGATCTGCCTGTGCAATTAATATGGGACTACAGAAAAACGAATGTGGTGAAACTGATTCTTAATCTCCATCCTTAGAGCAGAATATCACGAAAGATCTATAGGCCTGGGCTGTTTTTTTATGGTCGTTTTGTCCTTGAGATTCTATTCAATGATTTGGGACAACCTGGATAAGTTTCAGGATAAATATACTTACATTCAAGAATGTTTTCTTTCCGTGTAATATTATGTAAAGACAGATTGGGTAAGTACTCGATTTCGATTATATAGCCGGAAGATGCGAATGTTCAAGAGACCCTTCCTGGTTGATTTCTGAAGAGCTCTTTCGGTTTTGCTCGGAATCTTGGCCGGGTGGTGCTGGATTGTCATTTGATTGGCCGGACATGTACCGCGGATTTGATGCTGGATCGGGCATCTGTAAACTCGAGGGAGAAAATCGTGAAATACAGGTTTTATTCTATTGCGGCACTGTTTTTATATATTGCAATTCTTCCGGTAACCCCGCTGGCTCAGTCTCATCTTGCCGAAGGGGACAGGGTGGTAAGGGGGAACCGCCTTATATCAGCCAGGTCGGAACCGGGCAGGATACTGTTTGAAAAGGGCAGGTTGTTTTCCCGCCTGGAGATAATCCCTGATGGCCATATGGATGAGCTGGAATGGAAGGAAGCCTCAAGAATTACTCCTTTCAAGGGCGGGGATGGAACGGATCAAACTGAGGTCCGGGTTCTATATGATAAGCGAAATATCTACCTGTTCTGGGAAGTCTATGAAACTGGTGGGATAAACGCTTCCCAAACCGAAGATGACGCGGTAATCACCGGGGAGGACCATATAAGGGTAGACCTGAAACCCTGGCTTCCCGATGATATTAAACATGCCCGGGGCTATTACTACACCATAGCGATAAATCCGCTGGGTTCGGTATTTGATGCTTATTTTGATCCATTCCTGGATGGATTCTTTTTTACATCCTGGGATTCAGGTTCAAAAACCGCTGTGGCCAGGAAGGGCAGTGCGTGGACCGCTGAAATGATAATTCCCTTCTCAGGACTCGATGTCTTTTCGGATCCGGGATGGAAATGGGGACTGGAGTTTTTTCACGGCAGCAATGTTCAGCCCGATGATACAAGGATAAGCTCCGCCAATATTGGCATCACCGTGGAACAGGGTATCAGGGTCCGCCGTCCCGGCCTGGTTTCCTATTACTGGCCGAGGCCTGGTTTCATGGAGGAGGTGAAGCCTGATTTGAGTCTCCGGGACAGGAGTGTTCTGCAGGTGAAGCCATTGGCATCAAAACCCCTGGTGAATGAGCAGCCCGACACCCATCTTTGGGATTCAATTCCGCGGGCGGAAATTTTCCGCGGGGACCGCATGGGAGAGCCCCTGGCTATGAACCGGGCTGCTGCTCGTGTTGGCTGGGCCGGTGAGAATCTCTGTTTTTCGCTGGAGGCTGAAGGAGCAAAAATATCCCGGGAAACTTCAGTCGCGTCGGATTTGGGCGAAGGTATGGCCGCTCAGATGAGCGGGGTGAACGGGGTGTTTGTGGACCGGGCTGTCTTCGAGGACGAATGTTTCTGGATTATCCTCCAGCCCCGGGACCGGAACGCCGACCAGGTTCACCAGGATTTTTATCACATCATCGTCAATAACAGCGGCGACATAAGGGCAACTCATTACGACCGGTTCGGAGCCCCCTCCAGATCCTGGAGTCCCAGGGCGGAAGTGGACCTGTATGACACCGAAAGCGGCTGGGGTGTTGAGGTCAATATTGATATCTCTTCCCTGAACCTCCCCCTGGATTCCGCCGACGGCTGGGGCCTTAATGTTTTCCGCAACCGCCTGTTGGAAGACGGGGGATACGAACTGCTGGCCTGGAGATTTACCGGGAATGATTACCTTAATCCCGTAAGCTTTGGACTCCTCGAAGGAATACCTGAAATCAATCCGGAGACGATTGCCGCGGGCATGAAGAACAGGTTGGATGCCGTCAAGGAAAAAGTCGCAGCCCTGCATGAATCCTATCCGGGCAAGGCCGCTGAGCTCGACACCCTGATAAAAGGAATCCGATTCAGTGAAGCAGGAGACTTGCGGGCAGCTCAGGAAACCTTGTGCCGAATTGACAATATGGCGGGCATAATCGAGTCAGCTGAGTATTACAAATCTGTACCACACCCGGTCAGCGGGGGGTATCCGATAATGGATCTGCAGTTTATCGGGAACAATGGCTGGGCGGTAGGGGCCCTGGGTACCGTGCTGCGTTCCGAGGACGGGGGAAAATCCTGGAATCGCGTGGATCTGGACAGTGACTATGATTTCTACCGGGTTGATTTTGTGGATGATCGGCATGGCTGGATCGCCGGAGGCCGGATTAGAATCGCTGAAACCAATGAATCCATGCGCCATGACAAAAGAGGTGGATACGGCGCTATCTATTTCACTGAAGATGGCGGTAAAACCTGGGCCTGCCAGTATGGAGAGCGGGGCAGGCTGCTGTTCGGCCTGGATTTTGTGGATATTGATACCGGATATGCCTGCGGAGAGCGGGGAATCCTGTTGAAGACCGAGGACCGCGGTAAAACCTGGAAAGAATTGAGTACCACCGGGACCATTAACTGGCTTTATGGATTGACATTCAGGGACCGGAATCGGGGTTTTGCCGTGGGGATGCGGGAAACTGTCATTAAAACCGAAGACGGAGGTCGAACCTGGACTCCGCTGGATGCGGGCGCCGACCGGAGGCCATACGGATTTCAGCCCATCTATCGCGACATTACATTCAATGGCGAAACCGGATGCGTTGCGGGGCAGAACGGAAGCCTCCTGATATCTCACAACGGAGGGGAATCCTGGAAGCCTTCTGCCACTTATTTCAAGTCGGAAATCAGGGACCTTATGGACCTGCGAAGGGTAATTTTCCCTACTCCGAAACTGGGCTACGCGGTGGGGGAACTGGGAACCCGCCTGATGGTAACTGAAGACGGAGGTAACAGCTGGTCGTATCGGCCGCTTCCTGATACCGAATGGATGAGGTCGGTTTGGGCCGATGCCGATGGGAAGGTTGTGATCGCCGGGGAGAGGGAGAAAGTCCGGCTTTCCGCCGACAGGGGATATTCCTGGGATGCTGCCCGCGGCGACAGGGCCAAGGCCGATATCCTTGTGCTCCTGGCCCATGGGGATGACGCCCCGATAAACCTGAATGCTTTCTTTTCGCACTACTGCATCAACGAGGGGCGGACCATCGTTGAAGCCGGGGTTATGAGCGATACCCACAGCAGCGAATACGAGGAAACCTATAACCTGGAGCATGACCGCAACATGTGGATGGTCGGGGTCAGGACTACTACGAATTTTAACGAGTTCGAAACCGGTAACAACGGCAGTGATTACTACCACTACAATGAACGTCTCTGGGAAGGTGAAGAAAGCGTTGTCCGGCACATGGTGGCGGCGATACGGGCGTATCGGCCTGAAATTATTATCACTCACGGGGGAGTTTTCGGCGACTATGACAAGCCTGGCCACAAGGTTTCCGGGAGAGCGGGACTGCCCGCTTTTGAAACCGCTGGAGGAGCTGAAGACCATTGGCCGGAGCTGACCCGCCTGGGCCTGGAGCCCTGGCAGCCGAAGAAACTATATGTCCTGGCCAGTGAGTCCTACCCGGAAACTCTCAGCCTGGCTACAGTGGCCGAGCAGCCGTTGAAAGGAACCGACGGAACCTGCCTGGATTTCGGCGAGTACGTGATCCGGAATTTCCAGAGCCAGGGCGTGTATCACGCCCGTAAAGGCAAGCTCAGCCTGGTTAAATCCCTTGTGCCTGTCCCGGCTAAGGAAACCTCGGTTTTTGACGGGCTGGAGTAGAATGGAGCTTTGATTTTTGGTTCCGTCCCAAAGGTTCCACTTACACCTTAGACAGGGTTCGTTTTCCGGGTATAATCCGGCAATACAAGATTACTGACCGCTGAATCCGATGCGGCCAGGCTGTTAAAGAATGTTTCAGGTGAAATGAGGTTCAACAGGCTGTCCCGGCTGGAGTCAAAAAAACGCCAGTCGAATTGTTCAATTTCACCTTGGAAGAGCTCCTGGTTGCCTCTTCGAATCACCCCAACACCCCAGTCGGAGTCGATTACAAACATTTCCAGGTCTCGCCTGGTACACCTCAGCCGAGCCCAGGCTTTCCAGACAGTACCGCACCATTCCTGGAGACAGGGTCCAGGGAGCTGCTGAGCTTCAACTAGCGGATTACAGTCATGCACCACTATAAAGCCTCCCCTGGCCAGGTGTTTGAGTGAATTGTGTATATCCCTCAGGACCTGTTTCTCTTCATGGAGCCCATCCACGAATATCAGGTCGAATTCAGTTTCAGGATCCAGGGATGCAAAGAAGCTGTCGGAGGAAATTTTGTTGGCTATCTCCATGGCGGAATTGGGATCAACTCCCACTTTGGCTGCCGCTTCAACCTTATTATAATTTTTGCCATCAGCCACACCAATCTCCAGGTAGGTTTTGAAATCGAATCTGTTGATAAGGCTGTTTATTATGTCAGTCCGGTTGGGCCTTTGGGGTGCGACTTTATCCGGCTTGTGGTCCCGCAAGCCATCATAATCCCAGCCCCACTGGACAAGAGGTTCATAGAACACAGGATCGCTGTTGACGAGTTTTTCATAATTGGAGCGCGCCTTGTTATGATAATCCTCCAGTGAGACGGGAGTGTTGATTTCTTTGCCTGCTTTCCATCCCGATATCTGTTTCAGGGTTGCCATTCCCTGGTGCTCTATGCAGATATGGTCAGCAACCCCGGTAGACCAGGAATTTTTTTCGCAAATTCTGGCACAAACCAGTTCCTGCCCCCATCCATAATCGAGGCTCGAGTTGAACTGGCTGACGCGCTCAATAAGCATGCGGTGGAACAGAGGAGCCTGCATATCTATCCACTTCACGGTGCGCGTGGCGCCAGTGTACCAACACTGCATTTGGGGCCAGGGCTGAGCCGGTCCCGCCAGGCAGGGGGAAATCAGCTGGAAGTTTCCATTAAACAATTCCCGACGAAGCCTGGATACAAAGGAGGCAGGGTTCAATGAGATGTCATTATTAAGGAATAGAAGGCTGTCATACTGTCTTTTCGAGAGAATAAAGCGGAAGGCCCAGTTGAGAGCTCCTCCCCAGAAGAGGTTTTTTTCGAGCCGGTGGGTAGTGGACTCGGCAATCCCCCAGGTTGATGATCCATTGTCCAGCACAAACAGGTCATGGTCCTTTCCCTGGTATGGGCTCAGCAAGTCATGAAGGCGGTCGGTTGCTTCGGGAAAGTTGTAATTGAGAATGAAAACAGCGGTCTTTGTCCGCGTAGGCAGAACAGCCTGTGTACCGAAGGGCTTGAGGCGCCGTTGGAGTTTGCCGGCAACCGGATTTTTTTCAGCGGGTAAGGAAAACAGTGGCCCGCTTCGAAAGTGATGGAGCTCGGGAAGATTATGGTGCTTATTAAAGGAGTGATCATGAAAAGGGCTCTCAGTAAGGTCGTGTTTCAGGGCGATTGATTCTGCGGCTAGGACGTTCGATAGATGAGCCTTGTCAATCCTGTGGTCATCCCTGAGCAATCGTATGACATTTGATACATGATCCTCCGGATGGGATAACAGGTCTTCATAGAACAGCAGGTAGGTGTTGGCGTTGGCATTTGACAGGAGCCATTTTTCAACAAATTCCCGGTAATACTCGAGGTGATCCGCCACGAACCTGGAGTAAGAATCCTGGTGGGATTCACTGTTGCCCGGCTCTTCCAGGAAAACGCGGAAATATTTATCGTAATATCCAATGAAGTAATCAAAGTATTTCTGCACTTCAAACTCACGGTCTCCCTCCGCGTAGAGCTGCCTGAAGAACCTGAAGTAAGCCAGGAACTGGGCCTGGGGATTGCGCCTCAACTGGATAACATAGGTTCCCGAGGCATCATTGGGGAGAGTTCCCTCCATGTCATGGTTCTTTCGGAAGGGATAATCCCTGGCACAGGGAATGGAACGGCAGCATTCGTAATAATCGCATGATATTTTTGCCCTGAAGTAGGCAGACAGGGTGTGTTCAAGCAGATGATGACCTGAGCGGGGAAAGGAAACGGACTGGACCTGGTTGAGTCTGGAAGTTGTTTTTGACTGCATTACCTGACTATTATATCGGGAGCAGGTACTTGGACAAGAATTTCATGGAATTAAATTTGGAGTACGGTTAGATGCATCCCAGCGCGATGAGTAATGGATTGAGATTTGTCGAAAAGTATCTCTCCAGGATGCCTGAGATTAGAGTTCTGGATGTAGGCAGCTATGATGTCAACGGCTCCCTGAAGCCTTGTTTTGAAAAATCAGGATGGGATTATGTGGGCCTTGATTACAAGGGCACCCCGCAAGAAAATGTTAATTACTTCATCATGCCTGACGGAGGTTTTCCTTTTGAGAACGACTCATTTGATGTGATCGTCTCATCCTCCTGCCTCGAACATGACCTGGCCTTTTGGAACACCTTTGCGGAGATGATCAGGGTATCCCGTGACGGGGCCCTGATTTATCTGAATGTACCTTCAGAAGGACCATACCATCCCCATCCGGTTGATTGCTGGCGGTTTCAAAAGGATGCGTTTAAAGCCCTTTCATCAGCTTTTCCCCAGGTTGAACTGCTGGAGAGTTACATCACCCCGGAGGAGCAGTGGAGGGATAATGTCGGAATTTTCAGGGTCAGCTGTTCTGATGCCTATCTTGAAAATGAATACGGTGAAGAGTTTTATGACAAGATTCACGAAGGAAGCCTCAGGTCTGCTGAAATCGTGATTCCCCTGTTATTCAAATGGATTCAGCCTGAAAGGGTAATTGATGCCGGATGCGGAAGCGGAGCCTGGCTAAGCGTGATCCGTTCACTGGGGGCGGATAACGTGCTGGGACTTGATGGGTCCTGGGCTGAAAAAATTTATAAACTGGAACCCCATACCTTTATTCCGGCAGATCTCAACCTGCCGCTGCCGGTTGATGGACCTTTCGACCTGGCATTATCTTTGGAGGTGGCTGAACATCTCCCGTCAGGAAGGGCAGAGAGCTTTATTGCTGAACTTGTCCGGTTGAGTAACGTGATTCTTTTTTCAGCCGCAGTTCCATCCCAGGGCGGGGTCCGGCACCTCAACGAGCAATGGCCGGAATACTGGGCCGGCCTGTTTGATAGTCACGGTTATCGGGCCCTGGATATAATCAGGCCTGAAATCTGGGACAATGACCAGGTTGAATGGTGGTACAGGCAGAATATTCTTGTGTTCTGCAGGGGGAATGAAATACCTGCCCTTTTCCCGGGCATAGAATACTCGGATTCTTCAATGTTGAGTCGTGTACATGAAGATGGCCAGGCCGGGGACCGAAGTCAGCATTGCTCAACAGGCAGGCGGGCTCCAGAGAATGATATGTGTTTTGAAGACCGGGCCGGATCAAACCCGGCCATAAACAGGTATTCACCCTATAGGAATGAATCGGGTTTTTACGGCGGGACGTTCGAGTCTGGAAATGACGGTTTCAAGCAGCAGCTGCTTAGTGAGAGGTTCCACCTGGAGAAGAGGCTGAAGGCTGAATTACTGGAAGCTGAAGCCTCTTTAGCCGGAATGAGGAGGCTGTTGAGGACCGAGAGAAGACATAAACAAAATCTGTTGAATTCCAGCAGCTGGAGGCTCACCTACCCTATACGTTGGTTTAAAGACACCATATTGGGTTTATTCGGGCGGAAATGACCGGAAGTATCTATCCTCCACCGCATTTGAAATCAGATTCCCCTTTCAGGCTGGACAAAACAGCCGAGGATCCGGGTTCCTTAATCAATGCGGGAAACACTTTTTTCCAATCACCCTGATTTTTTTCGTACACTGGATAAAGTAGGATTTGTTTAAGTGATTGATATTCTTGAAGGGCGGAGGTTGAAATGAGAAGAAGAACTTTCCTGAAAATTACGGGTGCCGGCCTGGCCGGCTCGGCATCATATACCACTTCAGCTTCAGGGAGCACCTCTCCTTTGGGAAAGATAATGACTGTCAGGGGTCCTATTGATCATACCGAAGCAGGGATAATGCTGCCCCATGAGCATATTATGTCCAGGTTCGGCGCGGAAATCAGTGATGATCCGGTATATGACAATCGAATATTAAACGGAAGGGTTCGGCCGTATCTGGAATATCTGAAAGGGCTGGGATGTGGGACTGTAGCTGATTGCACCACCAGGTATTTTGGAAGGGATGCGGGAATCCTGAGAGACATGTCGGAAAAAAGCGGGCTGCACCTGATTGCCAATACCGGCTATTACGGAGCGGCGGATGACCGCTATGTCCCGGAACATGCTTATGAAGAACCTCCGGAGAAATTAGCCCGAAGATGGATAGAAGAATTTAAAAACGGGATAAAAGGAACTGGAATCAGGCCCGGTTTTATCAAGATTGGAATTGATCCGGGGCCCCTGTCAGAGATTGATGCCAAGCTGGTACGGGGAGCGGCAATTACCCACCTGGAAACCGGGATGGTTATGGCGATTCATACCGGGGACAACCTGGAGGCTGTAAAGCAGCAGTTTGAAATCCTCAGGGAAGAAGGGGTTGATCCCAGTGCCTGGATCTGGGTTCATGCCCAGAATGTCAAAAATATTGATGCGTTGGCCTGGGCTGCTGACCAGGGCGCATGGATCGAGTTTGACGGGGTAAGTGAAAAGAATGCTGAATCCCACCTTCAACTGGTGAACCAGATGAAGAAAAGAGGATTGTTGGATCGGGTTCTCCTTTCCCATGACGGAAATTCCTACAACGCGGTCGGAGAAAAAAGTGTGCCTAAAAATTATGACTTCCTCTTCACCATTTTTATTCCGGCTCTGGAGACAGAGGGTTACCCGCCAGAAGAGATCAGGACACTGGTGAGGGAAAATCCGCAAAAAGCATTTAAGATTAAGATCCGAAAAATTTGATCAATAATTGGCCCTGATCCAGTCGCTTCACGTGGGATATCGCAGAGCTTTTCAGGCAATAATCTGATCAGTGTTCAAAGGGTTTGCCACGGGTTGCCCCTGTTTTCTCATGCTAATACTTTCCCGGATTTCTTTATGCAGGGATTCAGTGATCGGATATTTGAGGGCAATCAGGATTGCCAGCAGGTTGCAGGCTGAAGGGACCAGGGCGTATAGGATGCGCAGGGCCAGCCGTACCTGTTCGGTTTGCTCAGCATTGGGAACGTAGCCTGACATTCCCAGGATCGAGAGGCCGGCCCCCACCCCCACAGCGGCTGCCAGTTTTTTGGAGATGGCCCAGAGGCCTACGTACTGTCCCTCCCTTCTTTCATTGGTCATCAGTTCATCATAATCAATAACGTCGGCCTGTATGGAGGAAGGTATGGCCAGGGTTGCACCAAATCCGGTTCCCGAGAGGAAAACCAGGATTCCATAAAGGGTGGTGTCTCCCGGGCCAAGAAAAAATACCCCGGCAAAGGCCCCGCTGTTGATAGCCATTGATGCCAGCCAGGCTGTCTTTTTACCCCTGCTTTTTGAGATGGCAATCCATCCCGGCAGAAATATGATCCCGGTAACGAAATAGAGCAGGAGGAAAGCTTCGGCCATTTGGGATTGGAGTACGTATTCAACGTAATACAGAATCAACGCTGCCGGCAGGTTGCTGCCGATGGCGCTTATCGTATAGGCCGACAGGAGGATTACAAAGGGCCGGTTGCGGAATGTATGGCGGAGACCATTCCAAATACTGGTGGTTCCCGGATCGTGCCGTAACCGTATTTCCCTGACGGCAAATACGCAGAGCCAGCAGGATCCGATTAGAAGGGGAGCGTAAATTATTGATATCCAGAAAAATTTGAGCCTCTCACCGTCCGGATCATTCGAGAGGCTGAAAATCCACTCCACGGCCACTGGCGCACTCGCGGCGGCCAGGGTGCCGGCTATGAGCAGGCCGTCCCTTATCCCGAAAATAGTGGTGCGTTCATTGTAATCAAAGGTTATTTCGGGACCGAGCGCCTCATAAGGGACAGTAACAACTGTCCAGCTTAGAAAAAGCACATATATAAAAACCATGAACCAGACGGTTTCCTGGGAGGGGGAAGCGTGGGGGGGATTAAAAAGAAAATACATGGAAAGAGCTACAAATATCGAACCCCATGCTATGTAAGGACGCCTTCGGCCCATCCTGGAACGAGTCCGGTCCGAAATGTATCCCAGGACCGGGTCTGTCAGGGCGTCAAATACCCGAACGCTGAGCAGTATGTAACCTAGAAGGATGATGTTGATTCCGACTACATCGGTATAAAACTTCGGTATGTAAACATAGACCGGAATCCCCACTACAGCCAGGGAAAATGCCGGAAATGAGTAGGCTAATCTTTTTTGAAAGCGGGATTTTTGATTCTGACGGATCTGTCATAGGTCAACTCTGCTCCCTTTTATTTTGACGTGATTCAACTGATGATTCATGACTATGAAAACATAAAAAGATCCAGTGAGGTGATAATTTTGCTTTGGAAGGTTTTCATGGGTATTCTTACTTCCGCGTTATTTATCCGGTGAGGACAGGCTGTTCTGCACGATAGCTGATTGATAGGATTCAGGTTCTCTCCGGTGAGAGCAGTTTGTATTCCCTGGATTTCCTCTTAGCTTTGATTTTAGGGAAGGCCTTAAAGAACCGGGATTTTCAGGTGATGATCTTCCGTGGTTCAAGATATATGCGGCAGAACTGGCTCAAAGCAGACAGGCATTTTTGGTATAAGGATTCAGTTAATTGAGGATTTATGAAGTGAACACAAAGTTAATTAAAATGTTGACTTTCCTGGCTTTCCTGTATTTTTTTCCTGTTCTTTGCCTGGCAGCGGTACTGGTAAGGCATCTGGACCGGGGCGTCGCTGTTCATTATTTCATGCGCGAACCCCAGGTCCTGGGGGGACTCCATCCCCTGGCCGGAGTGATATCCAACCTGGGGGTGCTGTTTTTCGCGGCCTGCGCGGCCATCCTTTTTTTCTCCAGCTTTGTTTTATGGCGCTTGAACAAGGAAAGGGATTTTTTACCTTTTCTCCTTTATTCCGCGGTGTTGACTTCGATTCTTCTGGCAGATGATTTTTTTATGTTTCATGAATGCCTGTTTAAGGCCTATTTAGGCCTGCAGGAGCTCCATTCTTATGCGGCCTACATTTTTTTATTCTTTATTGGCGGGGTGGTTTTCAGGAAACAGCTGCTGAATACCGAATACATTCTTCTGCTGGTTGTATTTGGATTTTGGGGAATGTCTGTCCTTATCGACATGGGACATCATCAGATTGAACGATATATTGACGGGAATTACAGGATCCTGGTCGAGGACGGGTTTAAGTACCTTGGAATTGTGACCTGGGCCGGTTATTTTGCCAGGATATGTTTTCGGGAGATTATCGAAGTCATGCATGAAGAGAAATCCGCATGATTGAATGGCCCGGTGGATTTGTTTCAGATGTTTAAGGAGTGGGATTGCGGCTGTCCTTGGTGAGGATTTGAGTTTCCCGGAAGATGATGGGGACAACGAATCGCGGCAGTTAACAGGAATCTTGCAGAGGATGATAAAGAATATTTTCAAAATTTTATTATTTATATTTCCGGTTTTTTTTATTTCGATTTTTGCCGCAATCAGATTTTCCTCGCCGGGATTCTGCCGTTCCCTTGTCGCAGAGGACGGTTTTTTCGAGATTGCGCAGGTGTTTTTATATCTTTCTGCCGCGGCATTTTTCCTGGTTGCCTCAAGGCTATTCTTCACGAAGGGAACAAAGGTTTTCGCCCTGATATACCTGGCCCTAAGCCTGGGACTCGCGCTGGTTTGTGCTGAGGAGATTAGCTGGGGACAGAGGATAATGGCGCTGGAAAGCCCCGGGTTTTTTGACCGTCATAATGTCCAGCGGGAACTTACTATTCACAACCTGTCTGTGTTCCAGCCTTTGCTGCACCTGGGTTATATCCTGACCGGAATGGCCGGTGCTGTGGGATGGCTGGCTGCCCTCATATCAGGGAAATCTCGATGGGGCAATGCAGTTCCACCCTGGTATATCAGCACCTATTTTCTTCCGGTAATTTTTGTTTACCTGTATTTTGAGCTTTCATATCACTTGGGCGGGATAATGTCCGCGACAGGATTTTCTGTATCAGGGCAGTTGATATCCTGGCGGGACCAGGAGATGGCTGAATTGCTCCTGGCAGCCGGTTTTTTTCTTTTTTCGTGCAGTGTACTGAAGCGGGCCCAGCTCTTTATTCCCTCCAGAAACAAGAGTAGAACCTAAGTTACCAGATATGCAAATAATTTCCTGTGATTAAGGTTTTTAGGGAATATTATAATGGACGAAATTTTTTTCTCTATAGAGGTGTAAGTGACAGAGGAAACCTAAACAGCAGGATTAACGTGATCTCCCGGCGCCGGCAGGATAGATTTTTTCCATCCTGCCGGAACCTGGATTCAGTGCCCGCCGAATCAGGAAAAGGTTTAACCATGCGGATGACTGAATTTTGGAGGGCATCAAAGGATTCATGGCTGACTATGGGATGAGAGTTATTTCAAAACAGTGTTTTCATTCTTTCGGCAGATTTTGAGGAATGCCTCGCCCCCGTTACATGCTTTATGAAAAAGATGCCTTCGAAGGCTGCGGCGGGATTCAGTAACAGGTGTCCGCCCTGATCTGCCGTAAGTTTCCAGGGTGAGTCCAACAGATTTTTGCCGTTTTCCGGCGATTCCAGGGCTGCGATATTGAGGAAAGAGAATTCGAGGCCGGTTTCCGCCAATAGATGGTCCAGCACGTCCGGCTGCGGCTGAAAGTCGGATTTGGTATTTTTGTCTCCCGGTGAGGCCATGCCTATGGAGACAACCCGGTCTCCATATTTTTCGGCCAGCATATAACCAAGCAGTTTCATTTCTTCGGTGTCGCGGTTGCTGGTGCCAAGCAGGGCGACGGGACTCTTGGCCGCGTGGGCGTTATGAACCCATACGATAATTTTTTCTTCTGGTCCTCCTTCTTCTACTATCCTGACGATATTATGAAACATTGTTTTTTCCCTGATTCCCACCTCACTGTCACCTATGGTCTGGAGTTCAATGAAGTACAGGTGGGCTTTCTTCAGGTTCTTGACGACCTCGACACAATCCCTGTACCGTTTCTTCCCGCTCTCAGCCAGGTAGGTATCATGATGGCTTTGCAGTTGTTTCCCGGTCTTTCCCAGGGTGGAGCCTATATCCGAGATTTCATCCTTAGATAGTTCAGCATACTTGTTCTTAATGATGAACCAGATAGGCTGATCGAAAACCGCGAGCAGCGATTGGCGGTTTTCAAGATACCGCGCGAATTCTTTGTCGACCCCGGAGAAATACCGCAGAAGATATTCGATTCCCGGCCAGGGATCTTCGATATCGATTCCGGTGTAGGCGACTTTTTTATTTGCCTGCACCTGGTCATTATGGGATCTTAACCACTCTATCAAGGAAAGCATTTCTTCGGTGTCCCATAAATACCAGGCCCCGGTTTTTTCAAGGGCCTTTGCCGGAGAGATGTCAGCGCCTTTGAGGTAGTCATCAATGGCAATTGTCCCGGGATAGCTGTCCTCAATTGCAATGTGGCGAAAACCCATATTCTCAACCAGGTACCTGGTGACCCTGTGTTTGAACAGGTACTGCTCACTCATCAGGTGCTGGCTTTCACCGAGTACAACTATCGGGGCATCCCCGATGAAATCCTCCAGGAATTCCAGGTCCTGATCGCCGGAATCAGGATTTATCGAGAGTACCGGTATGGAAGATGCCCTCAGAATGTCCCGCGTGATTCCGGAATCCTGGGCCGTAACGGCCAGGTTCGCTGAAATTAATATTGCCGTAAAAATTATTAAGCTCGTCCTGAGGTTACTGTTCATTATTCCCGCCTCCTCTTCTTTCATGATTTAATTGAGATTGGTTTTTCCTGATCAGTCTAGGCCTGCGAAGCCGGTCGGTAAATGGGAAATAAGTCTCATTTTTCAAAATGGGAAATTATTCCCATGAAGAATGGAGAGGAACCGGCGCAAGAGATAATTGTGCTTGACAGTTGGCCGCGGGGGTGTATGAAATATGGTTAGCGGTTTTTATGAGTCACCTGATAATTTTTGCCCTAGTAATAAACCTTTTAGCCGGGACAGCGGTATTTCTCTACGTCTTCGGGGCCTGGAGAAGGTTGCGCCGGCCTTTTCTGGTTACACTCCTGGCCTATATCCTCAGTTTCAACGGACTGAATATCGTCGATTTTTGTTACCAGTATGCCCGTACAAATGTAGTCAAAAATGATCCTTCCCTGGTAATGGAATCTCCGGTTTTGGCTTCATTGCTGCTTTTTGGGGTTTTTTGCGCGGAGTTTGCAATAACCCTGAGTCTCTGCAGGCTGGTGGAACGTCTTAAGGGTAGGGTGCTGTCGAAAGCCGGGGGCCGGCTGCTGGGAGCCTGGGTTATCCTTTTTGCGGCGGCATCCGTCTATGGACTGCTTCTGCTTTTCAGGGATACACAGTGGCGGGTTTTTTACCTGGTTCATGCGGCATGGATCTTTTCAATGATCCTTATTATCCTGGGTATTCTTGTTTCAGGATTGTTTTATCCCGTAGGAAAAGGCCGGGATCTGAATTCTGTCAGGTCCTTTTGCTGGATATTTCTTGTTGGTTACAGCCTGTTTGCGGTTGCCCACCTTGACTTTTACCTGTTTCGTTCAGATATTCATAATTATTACGATCCGGTAATGCTCCTGCTTATCAACCTGTGTCCGCTTCTGTGGCTGAGGTATTTTTACGAAAAGGGAAATCCTGAAATAGAGATAACCGAAGGCTATGAAGAGAAGCTGACGGAATTTTGCGGAAAATTCGGCATCTCTAAACGGGAACGGGAGATTATTCAGCAGGTGATGGCCGGGAAGAGCAATAAGGAGATTGAAGATATCCTCTGTATCTCCTTCAGTACTGTCAAAAATCATCTTTATAACGTATACCAGAAGGCCGGGGTTAACAGCCGCAGTGAACTGATTCACCGCATCCTGCAGTTTGCATCCTGATAGAGGCGGGTGTTTTTACCAAGGATTCAATAGATTCATACCTGAATTAAAATTCCACGGCAAAGAATGTCGCTGTTGGAAAGGGGATCGCTTCTGTATATAGAAAGGGATCACTCCCCTGTTCTCTGTTTCTTCAGAGTTCATTACTTTTTCTCCGTAGTATTTATCCATACATGAGGGGCAGATCGGTTTCTTCAGAGTTCATTACTTTTTCTCCGTAGTATTTATCCATACATGAGGGGCAGATACCATGAGATAGCTGAGCGTCAGAATGTTTGAGGATATAGGCTTCCAGCTGGTTCCAATAGCCTGAATCATCCCGGATATTCTTACAGTGGGAGCAAATAGGTATGAACCCGCTAAGGGTTTTGATTTCACGCAGGGCATCCTGTAGCTCTGAAACCGCCATTTTGTGTTCGTTTTTTAAAGCAGAAACAATTATAACGGTGATAATTGTTACAGCGCAGAATAGGTTAAACCTGATTAAAACGATTATCATTTAACGGTTCTACTGTGTTCATAAACTATTGCCGGCAGGGTTTGTGTCCCGGCCGCGGTCTTGAATGGGCGGCCGGGAGAGGTTTTTACAGGTCCATGTCAGCCGGTTCGAAATATTTGGTTGGGTGGCTGCAGCAGGGACATTTCGGCGGAGGCTCAGTCCCGATATAGGTGCATCCGCAGAGGGAGCATTTCCATTTGATAGGCTCTTCGCGCTTATACACGGTACCGTTTTCCACCATTTCGAGAAGCCGCTTGTATCTTTCCCGGTGTTCGGCTTCGACTTTGCCGATCTGGGTAAAAAGCAGTGCCGCTTCCATGTTCCCTTCCTCCTCCGCCTCCTTGGCAAAAGTGGGATACATGGTTACTGTTTCATAATTTTCGCCATCCATGGCTTCTTTCAGGTTAGCAGCGGTATCACCGAGGCCATTCAGCATTTTGAAATGATCATTGGCATGACGCATTTCGTTTTCCGCGGTTTCCTCAAATATTCTGGCGATATAGTTATAGCCTTCTTTGCGGGCGACCTTGGCGAAAAAAGTGTATTTATTGCGGGCTTCGGATTCCCCGGCAAAAGCCGCTTTCAGGTTGTCAGTAGTTTTGCTCATTCGTATCTCCTTTGTATTGGTTGAGATTGCGTCCAGTGCCTGTTTGTCATGGAATATTATCAGAACAGGAACTATTTTTGTCTACACGCCTGTTTATTGCAAGTCATGGGAATTCGCGGAGGGTGTTCTCGATTCGCCGGTTTATACATTTCAGAGGGCCTGCGGCTGGGGACCTGAAGGTGATCGCGGAGGATCAGCATCGGGGAAATATTTCATGGACTGAAGCCTCACCCGACAGGCAGCTTCCTAATTCCCGGGCATCTGGGCGGTCAATCGGGAGTAGATCAGTCACCCCAGAATTTTTTTGAAAGGCTGCAGCCCCTGCACGTGCCGCTTTCATCCGCCCTTTTTTCAACAAGAAGTTGCCGATGGTGATTTATTTTTTCGCCATTCCAGATTTCCCCCAGGCTTTCCGAGCCTAAGTCTCCAAGTATTTCCTTATGCTCCCAGTCATGACAGCACAACACGACTTTTCCGTCCGCAAGAATTCCGAGAGAAGAAAAAGGTAAAGGACAGCAAGGGATCATCCGGTTCAGTACTGGATGTAAGATCAGCTGTTGCGGGGAAAGTTTCTTTCTTTTCAGCTTTTTGTATTCACCTATTGATCCGGCCCTGTTGGTGAGCTTGTCGATGCTTACCCTTGCTCCCCTGGAGCTCCAGAATCTGACAAAGTCTTTTTGCTCTTCCTGGTTGATCTCCTGCCTGAGGAACTTCACTGTAACAGTTACCCCGTATCCCGGAGCCTTTTGCAAGAGATAGAGGGTATTTTGGACAACCCTTTCAAAGGGCAGGCCCCGGCGAATTTTTTCAAAGGTTTGAGCAGTGAAGGCGTCGATACTTACATATATTTGATTAATGCTGCTGCCTAACAGGGCATCGGTGCGCTGCCTGTCCAGCAAAACTCCGTTTGTAACTGTACGGATTATTACATCTTCACCAAGGATGCTCCGTGCTTGTCGTATACGCTGTTCCAGGCCCGAATCAAGCAGGGGTTCGTTCTGCAGCATCATTGCCAGCGTTTTGACGGAGCCGGTTTTTTTTATTTGATTGATAACATGGATGAAAAGACGATCATCCATTTGAGTCTTTGTCTGGCTGGGAGCTGATGTGGAATAAGGGCACATAATACAGGTCCCGTTGCATTGATTGATAGTCTGAATCTGAACGCCGACAGGACCTGTGAGGCTGGTTCTGCAAGAGTCGGCATCGTAGGCGGAATAACCCTCCCACCAGCTGGAGAGCATTTGCAGCTTGTTTTTTGGCAGTTTCAAATTAATACCCTGCGCCTATAAAGGTTTGATTGTCAATAATGCAGCAATTTTATTGGAACCAGCAGGTTTAAAAAATCAAAAAGTTGTTAAACCCGCTTGTGCCATTCCTCCTGGGAATATACGGTTTTCGGCTTTCTTCCGTAAAACAGGTCATCCCCCCAGAGTGCCAGCCGGCGGGCCAGGGGATTTTTCCGTACCGCTCCGCGGACAAGGTTATGAAGAAGGGAATCCGGATGAGAATAGGGGCAGACCTTGAGGCATATGGAACAGTCCGAACCCTGCTGTCTCCAGAAACGGAAACAATTCTCCATCCGCGACTGCCATTTTTCAACCCCCCTGTAAACCTTTTTTTCACCGAAATCAATTGATCGGGAAGGACAGTTGACCGCGCATTTTTTGCAGATCTCGCAGAAATCCTGAACCCCGAAGTGAACAGGCTGGTCCTGGAGAAGTCGTAATTCCGTTGTTACTACCGAGAGCCTGACCCGAGGACCGAATTCGGGAGTGATCAGCAATCCCAGTCTTCCCAGCTCTCCTAATCCCGCGTCAACCGCGATCGGCACACACATTACCCGGTAGTTCTGGTCTATATGAGCCCGGGCATCATAGCCCAGCAGCTGAATATAACGGGAGACGGCAGTGGCAATCCTGGCTGCTTCAAGATACTGGAAAGCCGATTCAGTGATCACCTCTGACCAGGGGGCATGCCGCACCATTTTGTGGGACATCTCCACGGCAAATACCATGGCGTACTTATGATTAAGTGCTATAGGTTCTCCCCAGTGGTCGGCATCTCTCGCGACATGGGAATAGATATAGTTGGGATTGAGCCTGGTAGTGCCCACCAGGGAAGCCCCCAGGTAGCGGGAAAAGCCCTTGAGCCTTCTTGTGATTTCCTCGGTTGATACTTCCTGGGCCTGGCTGGCCGGGGGAGTTTCAATGCCGCTGGAAAGAAATTCAATCTGGTCAAAAAGTGCTTTTTGGTAGAGTGATGAAAGCGGATGATAGGAACGGCTTCCAGCCTCTTCAAACCTGGGCAGCCGGCGGATTTCATTATCGTCATTTCTCAGGTCAGGATTGCTGTCGTAGAATTCATCAAATTCGGGCATGCCGGGATGAAGTGTATAGAATCTGTGAAACAGCGCGTCCCGCTCATCCAGTTTTTCCTGCTTGCCGATGATCTTGAGAACCGGATTCTTCCCGAAGGGAATGGTAACCCCAGCTAACAGCAACAGGAAAACTGAGAGGACGAGGGAGAAAAAAAGAACCTTTGCATCGAAGGGGAACAACAGGAGAACCGTGAGCAGGGAAATCAACGGGATGGCCAAGAGTGAAGAGACCAGAAGCGGGCGGAACCGGTTTTCCTTCAGGGAAGACTGGACGACAAGCAGGTATCCTGCAAGTATTATCAGGTTGAGAATCCATCCTGATAGAATGACTATTTGGTCAAACATAATCCGCTCGCTTTGAGGTTTTCAACGTTTCTCCATAGACAGGATCTCTGATTCAGGTAAATATATTATGAAACGCCAACGGTTAACAGTGGGGCAGAGATAAATCTTTGGAATCCGCGTCCCCAAGAGTTTGCCGGCTCTGCTTTTTGAGATGGCCGGTGTCTACTCAATTGACTGCTCGGCGCTGTGATTTTTCGAGTTGACGATCAATGAAACTTTTCTATAATTGGATTCAGGCAAAGTTAAGCCAGTAAGCGGAAATCGATTGGCTTCAGCGAGAAGTCACGAATCATTCGGAAGTAACAATGCACTCCTACTTCTTTTATCAGTATGGCGAAAGGGAGCCGGAGGAATCCAATTTTGAAAAGGACGGCTTGGCCTGGTATGCCGGAGATTCCGGCATTTCAATTGAATTACTGCCGGATGGCCGGTTGGTTTTGCAGCGGACTGCACTGTTAAGGAATCCACTGTTTTACTATTCGTCAGAGATTTTTTTTGCCGCTTCGACTTCCTGGCTTGAGCTTGTTCAGGAGTTGGGGCGCCGGGGCATTGCTCTGCTCCCTGATACTTTCTACCTTCGAGAATACCTGGCGAGGCAGTGTCCCTTTACCAGGCATACTTTCTGTGCCGGGATCTTCAGTCTCAGAAACGGCGAAACAGTTGTCCTTGAGAAGGGCAGGTATTGCAGTTCCTCGCTGGAAACGCCGGCCCTTTTGGATGGTGAGTGCAGCCTGGTACCCCGGCTCAGGTCATCTCTCGCCTACCAGTTAGCTGACATTCCTTTGGATCGCAGCTGCTTTCATCTCAGCGCTGGCCTTGATTCCTCAGCACTGGTGCTGCTGGCGTCTCAGCTGCATCAGTCCACGGTGCGAACAGCCACCTGCAGCCTTAGAGGTGAAGGTCCCGGCTCAGAGATTGAAGTTGTGCGGAAGTTGGAGAATGAATTTGACCTGGACCTGGAGGTTTTCGATTTCCATGATGCCGATGTGTTCGCCGTTGGACGCTCCCTGATATCCGAGGGGATCGGTTTTCCCATAGCGCACCCTTCACACCTGGTCAGGTTCATGATGGATAGGGATATTTCTCGGAGGGGCAGCAGCCTGATAATAACCGGGCAGGGAGCTGATGAGGTTCTGGGGGGTTATGGTTGGTATGGAGAAGAATATTCTGATCCCGCCAGGCATGAGGAGCGAATCCGGGTGACGGCCCCTGAAATGATTGATCGGATTCTGGGCCCGGTTCCGCCACGGGGAGTCGATCATCATGCGCCTGCCGATTCTCTGCATGTCCTGTCGATGAAGGCGCGAATTCAGTATGATCTCTGGACTGTCTGGGAGGCATGGGCCTACATCGACAGTTCTTTTTCAGAATGTTTCGGTGTCAGCTATCTGAATCCATTTGCTGATTCGAATCTCATGGCTTCCCTCCTGGCACTTCCCGATGAATACCGGATCAGGGATGGAGAGAGCAAATGGCTGTTGCGAGAAGCCCTGAAAGATATTTATCCGGAATATCTCCTGGAACAGCCAAAGAGGGGTCTCAGGCTTGATCTCAAACCCTATTTTCTGGATTTCACCTGCCGCGATCTTACAGGAGAGATATTTGACAGCTCTGCTTTTTCTCAACAGTATCTCAATTGCAGAGAGTGTGAGCGCATGGTAAGACAAACTCTCGATGGGAAGAAGAACTATGGATGGCAGCTTTGGAGCCTGTTTCTATGCGGGCAGGCCTTTGAGCTCTTGAAGAAAAATGGGTTGGGACAATGAAGGTCGGAATGATACAGTCCAACTACATTCCCTGGCGGGGTTATTTTGATCTGATTGACGACGTGGACCTTTTTATTATCTATGATGATGTCGAGTTCGGCCAGGGGAGGAAGTGGCGTAACAGGAACAGAATCAAAACCAGGCACGGAACCCGGTGGTTGACGGTTCCGCTGATCCATGGAAGAAAACACAAGCTGATCAGTGAGGTGAAAATCGACCGAAGTGTCGACTGGGCTGGGCGCCATTGCAGCCTGCTTACTGAGAATTATCGACAAAGCCCCTATTTTGATGACTACTTCCCCGAATTTCGGGAGATTATCAATACCTCAGGGGCAGAGTTATCATCATTGAATGTTTGCCTTATCATTTGGTTAATGGGCAAGCTGAAGATTGAAACCCGAATTGTTTATGCCTCTGAATTCTCTTCTCAAGGATGTAAGAGCAGTCGCCCCCTGAGAATTCTTGAAGAAGTTGGAGCGAGTTCTTATTTATCAGGTCCGACGGCCGAACCATATACCGATGCGGAACTATTTAACAGCCAGGGAATAGAACTTGAATTCAAAAATTATGATTACAAGCAGTATCCTCAACTCTGGGGATCATACGACGGAAACCTGTCCGTACTCGATCTGCTTTTCAATTGTGGTCCAAAGGCAAGAGAATACCTGAAGAGTCTTAAACCCAATCGAAGAGTGAGGATCTGAATTCTAACGCAAACGCAAGAAGCCTGGTTTTTTATTCCCATATTCCTACTCACCAGCCTGGGAAAAAGAAGGTTCAGCATAGACCGGCCTGGTCATGCAGCGAGGGCCGCCCCGGCCCTTTACCAGTTCAGATCCGGGTACGTGAATGACCGCGATTCCTTTCTCCCGCAGGATTTCGCTTACCCTGGGGCAGAGATCATAGTAGATAATTTTTCTTTCTCCCAGGCACACGCAGTTGCAGGCCTGGGAATAGACTGATTCCTCCCGGGAAACCTCTATGACTGTAATTTTCAGGTCATTGAAGAGTCCGAAGATATCAAGTTTCCCGCGGCCGTTTTGATCCAGGATAAATGAGCTGGCTATGCTTTGAGTGTCTGATAAAACAACGTCCTCAGTAACCGGCACCAGGCCTCCGTCCAGATTCATTCTCCATCCGGCGAGTTCAATTCCGATGATTTGGTCCAGGTGTTCCGGTATCAGGTTGTCGGCCAGGAAACGGATGGATTCTATACTGGTTCTCGGTCCATATCCGATCAACAAAGCTCTTTCCCCTTCCGCTGAAAACGGAATAACATCTCCCCCTTCCAGGACCATCTCCTCTGGAAGCTCTATAAGTTTACGCAGGCCCAGCTTTTCTAAAGCTGATTGCATGGCAGCTACTTCAGGATGCCGCAGCTGTTTTTTCATTCTCGCCGGAATATAGAAATCGGGCATCCAGGGAAAGGTGATCACTGAATCACGGGTAAAGACCTGGTTCGGATTATCGGCTGCCTGGCTGAAAGATGCCTCATCGCCAACAAGATGCTTGAGGTAGATCACCGCTTCCGCGTGGCTGCGCAGTGTCTCTGAAAAGACCCTGTGCTGTCTGGAGTATTCATTGATATTCGGTTTTTCTCTGAACAGGAAAATGTCCTCCAGGTCAGAGAGGGGTCTGTTGTCCGGCATAAGGCCCAAAGCCCCGGCTTCAACCGGATCATGGATTATAAGTACAGGCGGTTTAGCTGAATGTTCGCTTAGCCAGTTGTGTGATTTTTTTCTTATGCCGGGAGGTGCCATGATTAGCCTTCTGAATCCTTTCGAACCGCATTTTGGTTAACCAGGCTGATATACGGATTGAATTTTTGACCAGCCTGATGCTTGAAATCGTTTACCAGCTCAACCCTGAATACGATGTTTCGGCCCAGCTTTTCCTGCCCCAGATGCTGTAGCCGGACCAGATCATCATTCCCAGGAATCAGGCAAGGTCTAATTTTCAGAACGATGTCGGTTTCGGTTTCCTGTACCATCTGGTGCTGGCTGATCCAGGAATTCTCCGCGCCTATCAGGTGAGCGGTTATCTCGTAAGGATGCATTACCTTGCCCCCGGCCAATTTGAAATAATCAATGGTCCTGCCCTGGATGTTTTCAATGGTAGAAAATGATGAGCCGCAGAGACAGTTTTCGTGCCCCCTGGTGGCGATATCACCGGTCTGGTAGCGAATGAATGGCATGGCAAGGGTATGGAGGCCTGTGGCAACTACTTCTCCTGATTCTCCCGGCCCTGCAGGCTGGCCATCCTTGAGGATTTCCAGGATCACATTGTTTTCACTGACATGATATCCGTGATGATCAGGGCATTCCCAAGCCAGGATGTTGAATTCATGGGAACCATATAAATCAAAAACCGGGACCTGGAAACCATCCTCGATTCTCCGACGCATGGCAGCAGTCATAACTCCCCCGCCCGTGGTAACAAAACGGGGACTGATACCAATCCTTCTTCGGTTTTCAAATATGGAGCCAATCCGGGCCAGGGTACTTGGATATCCTGTGATGATTTGAGGCTGTATCGATTCAAGCGAGGATATGATTTCGCTGTCGTCACTGTAGCAGTCAATTATTGTGGTTGTGTAAAGATTGAGGGCTTTTTTCACCGAGGTCAAAATACTGAACTTGTCTTGTACCAGTCTTAATTCCCTGATCGTTGCTATATTGTCTGAAATTCGCATCCCGTAGCCCTGGCGCACCCTGATACGAAAAAGGTTGAGAAGATGATCCTCAAGAGGGGTTCGGTAGATTGTGAAAGGTTTGCCGGAAGAGCCGCTGGTTTTACGCCTGATTAGGCAGTCAGGTCTGGCTGATAGGGTGAGTACGTTTTTAAGGGGAGTACCCCGCAAGTCATCCTTGGAAGTCAGGGGTATAAGCGGAAGGTGTTTGACAGTCCTGATGTCATCCGGTTTGAGTCCATGGCTTTTGAAAAGCTGCCGGTAGAAATCTGACTTGCTGTAAGCGCGGGTAACCAGCCTGCGCAGCTGCCTGTTTTGAAAATTATGAATTTCGGCTTTTGTCAGGCGGTTTTGCGCAACTATCGTGGACAGGGCTCGTAATCTTCCGCCTCGGATAATCATTTCATATTCCCGTAGACAGACCCGGTTCACAATTCCTGGGGGGAGCCGGCCTGTCATTTGAACAGTAAAGCTAAATCTTTCGCAGAACCTTAGATAATTTGTGTCCCGGCGTCAACCGGGACATAGCCGCTGGAACTGTTCGGACTGGATTAGCTGGTTCCAGTTGCATCCTGATATTAACCAGGAGCGGTGCATTGCTAATTTCGTCGGATATCCAGGGCGATTTCTCCCTCAGAATCGGTTGATTCTATTTCAGCCAGTTCGGTCGTATGCTCCAGATGTTGTTCCTTTAAAACCCTGCCGCTTTTTGTTTCTATCCATTGGACTGTGTATTCACCCGCGGGAATATTTAAGACAAGTTTGGCGGGTCCTTCTCCTTCCAGGTAGGCGGCATAATGTTCACCGGGCCGGGATAAGAGGTATACAAATAATCCAGGGCTATGAATAACTGTTGTTTTGTCGGGCCGCATTTTTGACAGGTCAAATCTCCCGGTAAATTGGTTTAAGACGGCGAGTTCCCGTCGGAGTTCGGGGCCTCCCCCTCCAGGGCCGGTCAGTTTTCCAGTCCCATTTTCGAATCCGGGATAAAATGAATAATCCAGTCCGTTGAACACCGCGCCGCCGGACATGATAAACCTCCAGGCCTGGCGACGGTAGACATCGGGCCCGGGACCGGCGAATCCGGTTTCGTCCAGGGCAATAGGGCGATTCCAGCCCAGGTTGAGATCAACGCTTTGGGGGATCGCGTAATGAAAATTGAGTATTGAAATGTTTTCATCCACATCCCGCAGGGGGTGCAGGAAATTGCAGTAGTTCTGGGCAATGAGATGCTTGCTTCCCAGGTTTTTTTCCTCGTCAACAATAAATTCCGCGATTTTCGCCTGCCACTCCAAAGATGCGTTGCTGGCCAGCACTACATCATTCTGCCAGGGAGTGGGAAGCTCATCATCGAGCAGGTGCTCCAGGATCACACCGGCCGGATCGGGTTGTCGGGCCAGGGTTCATTCTGGATTTCAAAATATATATTGTCGAAGTGATTTAATTCCCTGACAATCTTCCGGACCATTTTTTCCTGGTATGACAGGATTTTTCCGTTATTGAGAGTGTTACAGTTTTTTCGGTTATCCAGTTCGATTCCATTGATGTTATTTGCCGGATGGAAAGGATTGTAACCCCAGTTATCCCCCCCATAGATGGACGAAAACAAAACCACTTCTACGAATATTCCGTGATCGGAAGCCTTCCCGATAAAATTTTTCAGTCTCTCGAAGTAGTCAGGATTCCATCGGTCCAGGTCGAACTTGTTTCCACCATTGGCGTATCCGGGAACATCGCTTCGCGCCCAGGGAGGCTGAAAGCGGTTTTCAGCCGGAGCCAGGGTGTTCTTCTCAATTCCGAAGGCCCCGGGTTTTTCCACATAGGATCCAACAAACAGCCGGGTGAGGTTCTGCCCCTCTCTCTCCATGGTTTCCAGGTAGACCGAGTAATCGAAATCAAGGTTTAGCACAGCTCCATAGTGTTCGCCGGAGCCGATGAGGACCAGCGGCTTCCCCTGATAGCTGAAGTAGTGGGGATTCTCCGGGTGCAGCTGGAGAGGTGTGGCGATAGCGTTAAGGGAAATGGATAATGTCAGCATCAAGAATAGTTTAATCTTCATGGGTCTCCCCTCCTTGGATCCAGGCAATTCATTCCTGTGAATACGGCCGGTTCTCGTTATGCCTGGAATCATTAATTCCGGTCACCTGAATTCATACATTCTATTTGAGAGCAGGCAAAAACTCCATGGGTTTGACGGAGAAAGGGCACTTGGGGAAGTGCGAAGTTGGGTGATACAGCAGGAGGTTCAGGTGGGATGGTTGATTTTCAGGAAAGAACTGAGTCCAGCCGTCGCCATGGGCGGATCATGCAGGGAAGAAACTTGGGGGAAAGAAGAATTTACCCCGGGATAGATGTGAGGTCAGAGGACCTGATGTTGTAATCATCGTTATTTAGAATCCGGAATCGGCAACTAACGCCTCCTGCGCTTGAATAAAGGTTCCAACAAAACACTTCTCCTGCCTGAAAAATGCAGCAAACCAGATGAGTTGCTGACTAATGGCTTTTTCTGAAACTACCCAAGTTTCAAGTTAGTCCGGCCTCCGGCCTCACCGGGTCATGCAGGGGAGAAACTATGGGGAGTGAAAAGTCCGGACCAAGGATATTTACGCGGCCAGGGACCGATTTTGACTATCTTCATCATTTGGATTTCGGACCCGGCATATAACGCCGGAGGCGTGTCCGCTAATAGCCCCAGTTGACGACGAACCGAAGGTTCGGAGGAGCCTGGGGTATGGAGATACCTCCCAACCTTTTCCAGCTCTGGAAGAGCGACATGATTCTCCGAAATATCGTTATTTCCTCACCTCATACGTTGTTGAGTAAGAGGGGATCAATGACTCAGTCTTTTACGCAGAATCTACAACACGTAATTTTCAGTACAAAATCCAGAGATAACTGGATCGGTACATCATGGGAGAAAGACCTTTATTACTATATTGGAGGCATCTTGAAAAGGATCGACTGTAAATTACTTACTGCCGGAGGTATACCTGAGCATATCCTTTTATTGACATCAATTAGCAAAAACCTGACTATCCCTGAAGTTGTCAGGAAAATTAAATCATCGTCAACAAACTGGGTGAGGAAAAATATCCGGGTTAAAAGAGGCTTCGCCTGGCAGAATGGTTATGCGGCATTTTCGGTTAGCAATTCAAAGGTCGATCAGGTGCAAAACTACATCACGAATCAGCGCTATCATCACAAAAAGATAAATTTTGAGGAAGAATTAAAACAATTTCTCGATAAACACAGAATTCCATATGATGAGAGATACTTGAAGGGCTGATATTGCTGGCTCTTCTGCCGCCCTTCCAGGGCTTGGGTTGTGTTGTTATGAATCTAAACCCCAGGTTCTCCCGAGCCTTCGGCCCGGGATCCACCTGGGGCTATTAGAGGCCACGCCTCCGGCGTTTGAATAAAGGTTCCAATAAAACACTTCTCCTGCCTGAAAAATATAGCAAAACAAATGAGTTGCCAGATTATCGCTCTTCCTGAACCATCCCAAGTTTCAAGTTAGATGTTAAATAGGTGATTTGTGAAGTTCAGTTCGAACATCTCACATCTTATATCCGAAATCCAACTTCAGAGTTCTTATCGAAGAATTATCCCCATGCTGTTTTTTGTGGAGGAATCGGCTAATCCTCCCGTGTTACAACACGGAAGGATTAGATTTTGTTTCTGCTGTTTGTTTAGAAGGGATACGGTTAATTCTCCAGCGCCTTGTCGATATCCTCAACCTGTATCCAGAGATTGAGTCTCTCCGGCATTTCGGGGCGGTCCATTCCTCCGCCTCTACCGCCACGGCCGCCGCCCATACCGCCGCCACGGCCGCCTGACATACCACCGCCCATGCCGCCTGACATACCGCCGCCCATACCGCCTGACATACCGCCGCCCATACCGCCGCGGTCGCTCATGCCGCCGCTCATTTGCGGACGACGGCTCTCCATCTTGGGAGTTGTGAAACCGATACCCAGTTTTTTGCCTTCACGGACACCAATTCCGAATGGCTGTGCCTCGGTTCGCGCCAAGGGGATCTTGAGTTCGTAAAACAGAACTCCTTCTTCCAGGGTGGCCCGGACATTAACATCAGCAGCATCCATAAATTCAACCGGGGTTTGTTGTTCTTTTTTCGGTCCAAGGATCATGAAGTAGTCGGCTTCGACCAGTTGTTCTTCAGCAGCCCGAACCATCTCTTCGGGGTCAGGTCTGCCGTCTCCGGCGTTTTCCTGCATATAGTCGGAATCCATAAGCCCCTTGGGGAACCTGATTCCGAAATCTTCATCCTTGCCTCCATCGGTGTCGAACCAGACGGTCAATCCCTGGATCATGGCCTGCCTCTGCTGGTCGGAGCCGCTGAAAAGAACACCGAGGTACAGGAATTGTTCATCCCTCATTACATTCAGGGCCAGGTTTTCATCCTCGATTACTTCTAATGAACCCTCCCATTCCTGATTGATTCCATCGATCGTAATCACCGCGGTTTTTGCGGTGCATTTAACCTTTGGTCTGGCCTGTACGGGCTGGAAAAATACAGATGAAAGTAAAGCAAATGAAACCGTTACTAAAATAGATTTTTTTAATCTTCTCATCTTGTCTCCTTACAAAATGTGGGAATGATCGTTATCCAGGCTTGTTTTTAATTTTTGAAGTTTTTTAAATAAGGTATGCTCCTCTTATTTTCTATAGACGGGAATTGACGTGGAAGTATTACATTAATGGCGAGAAACTCTGTGAAGATTTGTAAAGATATCGGCACAAGACAGGAGCTTCTGAATCGACTTCCGGGATTTTTTAGTGAAATTATTTGAAACCTTGTTAATCTTTATTTGAAGGGAACTGATTGATGATTATTCAGCAGGCTTCAATTAAATATGTGAAATCCTTTGGCCGGGCTGTAGAAACCGTGGCCAGGGAAAGGAAATACCTGGCTGCCACAACCGGTTTTCCGCTTGAATCCACCCGGGAATTTGTGAAGACAATTGTTGAGGGAAACCTGGCCCAGTATTACGCGTTGGAAGGGGACCTGGTGATCGGGTGGTGTGATATCCTCCCCCGCGGCCATGAAGGGATGAGGCACACGGGAATACTGGCTATGGGGGTCCTGAAGGCATGGAGAGGAAGGGGCATTGGCGCGCGGCTTCTTGAGGTCACTATACAACATGCCCGGCAAATTAACAGGATCGAAAGAGTGGACCTTGAGGTTTTTGAGTCCAATCTGCCTGCTGTGAATTTATACAAAAAAGCAGGTTTCAACATCGAGGGAAAGAGGATCAAGGGGCGAAAGCTCAATGGAGTGTACGACAATATAATCCTGATGGGGAAGTTTATCTGATTATAGTAATAGCCTTTGCTTGCAGAATTGGAGCATCTGTTCCAGATTGCTGATCAAATCCGGGGAAGTCGGTTTCTTCACGGCATCATCACGTAATGTCTCTTCGATCAACGTGATAGCCTTCTCAAATTCTTCCAGTTTTAGATATATATAGGAGAGTTGGTTCACGGCATCCAGCGAATCCGGGTAGGCCTGGTGCCATCTTTCCGCGACTTCCATGGCTTCTTGATATTGTTCAGCATTGGCCAGCAAAACGCTTAAATTCTGCATTGCCGGGGTCATATACGGATCCTGCCACAGGGCTTTCTGGAATTCTGCTATAGCAGCTGCCGAATCTGAAGAAAGAAGGTCAACCCCTTTGTTGTAAGCTTTTACGGCAGAGGTATTCTGTCCGGACTTCAGTGAGTACAGGGGGATATCAAAGATGTAATTTTCCAGGTATTCGTTGATTTTGCGCCCATTCTTTTTTTTCCACAGCTCAAATTCAGGCCTGTATGTTTCGGTGTAGAGCTCAAGGAAGACAAACGTGTCCAGGTGACCATCAATTGAAACCTGGCGGATGAAATCCAGATCGGCATCGTGCAGGTCCCAGATTTCCAGCTTAAGGGCACTCCATGTGGCTACCAGTTCCCTGAGGCATTCCAGCTCCCCTCCGGCTGATGGCCAGTGGATTATTCCGGGTTTTCGTTCCCGGTTCTCATAGCTGAGTTTCTTGTTGATGTAAGCCCGCCAGGCCGGGAGAGTCCGGGAGGGCAAGTCACTCAGCAGGGATTCGTAGTCATCTTCGCTTCGGCAGAGGAGAAGCTTGGTAGGAATTAAGTGATAGTGTCTTTCGATCCCGTTTTTTCCATACTTGGAATTGTTCATGTACTGCCAGGTTGTGGGGTAAGAAGGATCGGCCTTTACAGATTCGATCAGGTATTCCCTGCATTTCTCAGGTTGGCCGAGTTTGGCACATGTATCAGCCGCATACCGGTAGCCTGCTGGATTAAGCGGAGACAGGGCAATGGCCTGTTCATATAGTTTCAGGGCCTGCTCCAGCTGCTTGTTCGCGAAGAAGCAGTCTCCTAGATGAAGATAGGTGTAGCTGAACATGGGTTCCAGCTCCATTACTTTCAGGTAATGTCTTACTGCATTTTCATATCTGGCCTTGGCAAAATCCTGTTCGGCTTTATTGAACTCCTTTACCGCCTCGGGATTTTTGGGCAAAATATATCCGGCAGGGGAATAAATATGCAGGCTTTTTGCTTTGTTGTAGACAGAAAAATCACCAGGGGCCAGCCGTATGGCCATACGGGCCTGTCTTAAAGCTGTTTCTACCCGTTTTGGCGATTCAGGATCTTCTTGATTCCGGCTGGCGATTACGATTTGGACCCCGGCACTGATGAGCAGTGAATCGATGTTTTCAGGATCCAGTTCCAGTGAATTGTTTACAAGGATTTCAGCTTCTTGAAGCTTGTTTTTCTCGGCCAGCTCTGCTGCTTTTTTGTTCTGCTTTTCGACGGTTTCCTGATCTTTTCGATATTCCTCCGGCAGTTTTTTCAGGACTTCACGGACATCTGCAAGGTTCTTCATCTCGGGGGATTTGATGAATTCCCCTAATATGGCAAAAGCTTCATCATACCTTTCCAGATTTGCCAACGCCTTGGCCTTGAGAAGAGCAACATAGTTGACCTCAGCGGATAGCGGTAATAGTTTCTCCATCTTCTCCAGGCTGTCTATACACTCTTCAAAATGCTCTTCTTTGAACTGGCATTGGCTTAGAAACATGTAAATTGAGAAAAGGGTTCCCGGATCATCCTCAACAGCAAGCTTGGCAGCTCTACTCAAATACCTCTCAGCCTGTTTGAAATCATGGCGGTCAAAAGCGCGAAATCCTGCGACCTTCTGTAATTCAAAATCGCTGAAGTTTCTATCAGCTTTCCGGTTTAATTCTTTTCTGGGGATACTATAGGTGAAGATATTTTGAAGATCTTCAATCAGCGTCTCTGTATCTCTTCCGCCGGATAGCCTGTCGATTTCCTCTCCCCTTGAATTAAGAACCAGGATGGTGGGGAAGGAGTGAACCTTGAATTTCCGGGCCAGGACAATTCCTTCATTGTCCTCTTCGGCATCGACGAGCATGAATACATTTTTTTCAGTGAAGGCTATGAAATCCGGATCCGGATAAACCTCACGAGCCATCTTTCGGCAGGGACCACACCAGGAGGCAGAGATATCAATGACAATGAATTTGTTATCCCTGGTCGCGATCTCTTTGGCCTCTTCGAACGATGTGAGCCATTTGACCTGGGCCTGCAGGGGAGTGATGGAGAAAAAGAATAATAAGACTAATACCATCCAGAGCCTTTTTTGCATGATGTTTCTCATATTTTTCCTTTGCAGGATTATTGATAATGCACTTTAGCTTAATTTAAATAGTACCATCCAAAAGCTTATCAATTACAGCAATAAGTGACTCATATGTTTTTGTAATCAATAGACATTCTTTCTGAATTTGGTAAGATAAACAGTAGTCTGGATAATACTGTTAATTGATAATCCAGCCTGCATTTCCAGACTTGTTTTTTTGCTCCTGTTGAGTTTCATTGAATGAAGCTCGAATCTTCCAAAACAGGAATCAGTCGTTAAGGATTATGATTATGACTGAGGATAATCCAAACAGGATCGAAAATTCGACAAACGGGAGGAATCCCGGCATTTCGATATCTGATATTTACAGGATGTTGGCACCGTTCCGGCAATCCGAAAACTGGAAAGCCATCTGGCAGTTGACATCCACGCTGGTACTGTATTTTTGTACCTGGTACCTGATGATCAGATCAGTCGAGCTGGGATATTCCTATTTATGGACATTACTGCTGGCAGTGCCCGCTGCCGCTTTCCTGGTCAGGATTTTTATTTTTTTTCACGACTGCGCGCACGGTTCCTTTTTCAGCTCGAAGAAAGCCAACAGCTTTTTTGGCTACATTTGCGGTGTCCTCGTGTTTACTGACTTCGCGGAGTGGCGGTACAACCATCTCAGGCATCATGTTTCCTTTGCCAACCTGGATGAGCGCGGATATGGCGATGTCTGGACACTGACGGTAGCCGAATACAGGAAATTATCGAAATGGAGGCGTGGCCTTTACAGGCTTTACCGAAATCCAGTGGTATTGTTTTTCCTGGGTGGTTTAATTCTGTTCCTGATCATCAACAGGTATCCAGACCGCAGGGCGGGTAAAAAAGTAATAGTAAGCGTCATGTTCACAAATCTGCTGATACTGGCGCTGGTCTTTTCGGCAGCCCAGTTTATTGGATTGTGGACTTATTTCCTGATACAGATACCGGTGATCTGGATGGCCGGTGCGGCGGGAATCTGGCTGTTTTACGTACAGCACCAGTTTTCCAATGGATATTGGGCCAGGGGAGAGGACTGGGACAGGTGGAAAGCCTCAATGGAAGGATGTTCCTTCTACCGGATGCCTGCCATACTGCGCTGGTGTTCAGGTAATATCGGTTATCACCATATACACCACCTTAATCCGTTAATTCCCAATTATAATCTCAAAAGGTGTTACGATTCGGTTCCCGTGGTGCAGATAGAAAGACCGGTAACACTCCTGGAAAGCCTATCCTGCCCCCATCTGAAATTATGGGATGAGGAAAAGCGGAAAATGGTATTTTTCCCCTGAAGTTTCGGGGGATTCACCAACCCGTCCTCTCCAAAAGGGAGATCGCGGCCCCATTTAAAAATCCTGGACATTCACGGGCCGTATTTTGCCCAAAATTACGGGGATTTAATCTGGATTGCTCCCGGACCGCTTTCTTGAGATGTCCATAAATCGCTGATAGAAGACCATATAGATGATGTATTCTTGTGCATTCCTTTTTTTTGTATCGATTGGTTATTTATAATATGACAAAAGAAAAAAGACTGATTGCCGTTATCAGCCTGCTGCTGATCGTTGGTTTCCTGATCACCAGCCTTGCCAGTTACTATGTTTCCGTCGAGTCCCTGCGATCTGAGATTTCATCCACTGCCCTGCCGCTGACAAGCGACAATATCTATTCCGAAATTCAGAGGGATCTGTTCCGCCCTGTATTCATTTCGTCGTTGATGGCCAATGACACTTTTTTAAAGGACTGGATTATTGCAGGGGAGATCGATGAAGGCAGAATCGTTAAATACCTGAGTGAAATCAAAACAAAGTACAAAACCCTCACCAGTTTTTTTGTTTCCGAGAAATCCCGTAAATACTATTATGCCGAAGGGATTCTAAAGGAAGTCTCCCCCGATGAAGAGCGGGATGTCTGGTATTTCAGGGTCAGGAAGATGACGGATGATTATGAAATCAATGTCGATCCTGATATGGCCAACGAGGATACTACAACAATTTTTGTGAACTATCAGGTGCGGGACTATCAGGGTAATTATATAGGAGCCGCGGGCGTAGGCCTGGCAGTCAATGCCGTAAGGGAGCTGATTGAGGAGTATCAGGAGAAATATGACAGAAGTATTTATTTTATAGATGAGATTGGTGACGTTAAGCTTGCGGGATCCGATTTCCCTAAAGCTATAGATAATGTCTTCAGCGGGAGATTAAGTCCAGAATACAGGGATTCAGTGCTTACCCTCGACGAAGAATATTTTAAGTATAAAAACGGAAATGATGTTCTTCATATAAATACCCGTTATATATCTGAATTAGGCTGGCATCTTATTGTGGAGCAGTCCGAAGACCAGGTAACCAGGCGAATTTTCACTACCCTGCTGATCAATCTTGGCATCTGTTTTTTGATCACGCTAGTTGTTCTAGCTCTTGTATACGTGAGCATATCGTCTTATCAAAAAAGAATTGAAACGCTCAAAGGCATCGTTCCCATCTGTTCATATTGTAAGAAAATAAGGGATGACCAGGGATACTGGAACCAGGTCGACGCTTATGTTTCAAAACATACAGAGGCGGAATTCAGCCATGGGATCTGTCCCAGCTGCATGGAGAAAAACCATCCTGGCGATGAGGATTTGACCGAAGAAGAGTAGATAGGGGAATTCCCGGGGCTTTACAGGAAGCGTTTCAAAAATTTCCGCCCACAGTTTCGTTTGAATATGACTTGGGAGTGATCAGCGGCCCGGTCCTGGACCGCTGATTGACGGTTCATTTATTGGTTCACATCCCATCCTGGCTGGGCTGGCTCCCCAGGTTTCCCGGAGCATCCCAGTTGAGTATGGCATTGAATACCATTGGGAAACTGGCCTGGCTCATCCAGCGATATAGAGGATTATAGGCAAAGAGAACAACCCGGCCCTTGCCAAGCGGGGCATCGACAATCGCGGCTGTTCCGTCCAGTGTTTTTTCGCCTTTCAGAAGCCCGCTGATTCTTAATGAGTGTTCCTTCTGCATATTTTTGTGCGCTTTTTTGTCTTCATCACTCATCTCGTTCATAACATCCTTGGGAAGTTCGGTGCCGAACTGCATTACAACAGACGAACGAAGGTGTTTAGCCACTTCAAATACCGGCATGCTGCTCTGGTAAATAGCCGGATGTTCGCTGATCCCATAAACGACAGGATTGTTCTCCTGCCTTACCCAGCCGGAAACCAGGGTTCCGGGACAGACCAGGTCGGACGCTGACCTGGCAGTCACGCCGGAAAGCATTCCGAAGTCGGTGACCAAACGGCTTCCCGATCCCAGGGTGATCAGGATTCCCCCTTCATTGACGAATCCTTCGATCTCCGCCAGCCCCTCCAGTCCCAGTCCCCCGGTTATGTCTCCTGATTCAACCGGGGAGCCGAGGAACTGAAATTCCTCGGTCCGTTTATAGTCGAGAGGGCTGTGACGCGAGTCAATGCCCCGCAGGAAGGCGAGGCCGCTGGTTCGTCCTCCATGGTGGGGAACAATTATTACATCGAATGCACTGTTCAGCCCGCCTTGGCGAACCCGTTCTTTAGTAATCCAGGTCCAGGGAATCCCGGCGGCGTCCAACGCGTATCTGGCCCATCCGGGGTCCTGGGTTGTGAACCAGGCGGAATAAAGCCCCAGCCTGGGCAGGGCCAGCTTGCGGGCGGCAGGGATCTCCCGGTTAACCGCGATAGCTTTGATCCCTGATTCACTGCAGAGCTTCTCGATTTTGCTTCTGGATTCAGCACCGAGAACCAGGCTGCCGGCAGGGATGATGCTCTCTTCCGTTTCAATATCCTCGTCTGTAATCCTGATATCTTCTCCCTGAAGGGCCAGGACGGCAGCCAGAGTCGCATTTCCCTGGGGCGGGATCACTATCCGCGTTGGGGAGGATACTTCCTGCAGTTCCCCCTTGAAAGGATCAATGTCGAGCATTCGCATGGGCGCCTGCAGTATGGATTCATCTTCAATACAGGAAGTCTCGACTCCCAGCATCAAGCTGATGGTCCAGGTTGTCGCGTCATAGGGACGGGTTGTGCTTTTTTCCGGCCATTCCTGCTTTTCAAGCAGGGTTTTGGCAAAATTGCGGTAAGGCTGGTCCATCCGTACAACCAGGCTTCCGGCAGGATAGCCGGTCTCATCCACTGAAAAATCTTCAGTCAGTTGTTGAATCTCGATGCCGTGCATCCTGAAAATATCCAGCATGCGCCGGGCGGCAAGCGGATCATTCTGTTTTGTGGGAATGATCCAGGCATATGGCTTTTCCGACTCACCCTTCAATATGGAGTTGTGTCCTTTCTTCCAGAAATTCTCCAGGATTGTGTCCCGGTGGCGTGCTGTGAATTCCAGGGCCACCAGGCAGGCGCTCTGCATTATATTGGTGTTGTTTCTCAGGCTCCAGAGTGTCTTGGCCGGCGGCGGAAGGGGCCGGTACCATTCCTCGGAAGTCCGTCCCTCACCGGGAGTCTGGCTGATGATTCGTTCGTAGGTGTTGGCCCCGGCATTGCCGAAAGTCTCATAGAAGCGGCTGATGGCGTTGTGGTTATTTCCCGGCCAGGCCCCGTAACCCGGAAACCATCCGGTAAAGAAGCCCCAGGTCCAGACACCTGGCACGCCCAGGCTGGTCATGCGGGTCACCTCATTAAAGGCCAGCCATTGCCATTCATTCCGTACAATCGGGCTCATTGTCGGATAGTAGGGTCCGGTTCCTGTGCTTATGTAGAGAATGGGAATGCTTTCATGCAGGTCATGCACAACCTGCGGATGAAACATGAAAAAGGTCTTGTTCATGTTTTTGGACAAAGGCTGGCTCAGCATTATGCCGTCACGGTTATTGTCATGAACGGTGTATTTCCCCCAGAATGGAGGAGATGTGCGAGGTATGTCGTCCCACTCATCTTCCCCAAATTTTTTGGTGTGGCGGTAGTACCAGTCCACCTGCCGGTTCCAGCCGTCAGTTTCCAGGACCGGAATGATAACTGTTATCACGTTTTCACGGATTTCCCTGATCATCGGGCTGTCTTCAACCACCAGGCGGAAGGCCATTTCCATGAGCATTTCCGGGCTTCCCGTTTCCGGTGAATGCAGCCCTCCGGTGAGCATGTAGATTGGTTTGGTTTCTTTGAGAAGAGTTTTCATCTGCGCTTCATCGCAGAGGCGGGGATCAGACAGCTTTTTGGTATTGGACCGGTATCTGTCCAGATTGGTGATGCTGTCTTCACTCCCGACAACAACGGCAATCATTGTATTGCCTCCATGGCTTTTCCCGACCTCGAAGATTTTAACCCTGCCGCTGGCCTCTTCCAGTTCCCTGTAATAACGGACAATATCCCGGTAATAGGTCATGTGGCCGGGAGCTCCGGTAACGTAACCCAGGACTTCATGGGGAGCGGGAACGTTTTCTGACGCGGGCAGGTGGTCCACCAGAGGAGTGAGGTACTGGGGATCAGTGGTGTACTCTTTTATTTTTTGGGTTGCTTCAGTATCGATAGACTGGTCGGCAAGGAGAGGTGCAATCGAAATCATTGTGATTATAACTGTTGCGATCAGGCTTCTGTTTATCATGGGTTTTCTCTTTTCCGGGAAATCTGGCCGTCATTACGATGGGCCTTTTTTAACAGTTCTTTCTAGAGAGTAAACGCCGTCAGGTTCGGTGTCAATGGGACAAAACACAGACATAAGTGGCAATACCCATGGCATTAATCCCTCCCCGTCTGGATTCCAGGATTTAAAAATCAATTAGGTTTTCATTACAGGCTGTTGGTACGGTATTATTGGGACCTGTCGGAAGGGCATGAATCTAAAAGAACAACAGGACCTAATGTATGACAGGGCCGGAAAGGTGCCTGGAGCTTTAAGGATGTTCGGATAGGGTCTTGGGTGTGCCCGACAATCAAACCAGGGATTTATGCAGCCGTAATATCGGGAAAAAAGTAAAAGAGAACCTTATGGGCAGGACAGCAATATTACAGTCCAATTACCTTCCCTGGAAGGGGGTTTTTGACCTGATTAACAGAGTCGATACCTTTGTGTTCTATGAAGGAGTCCAATACACGAAAGGTGACTGGAGAAATCGGAACAGGATTAAAACCTGTCACGGGCCCAAGTGGATCACAGTACCGGTAAAAACTAAAGGAAGATTCAGACAGAAATTGTCAGATGTGGTAATCGAAACGAGTTACAATTGGCAGAGAAAGCACCACTGCGCATTTCAGGTCAATTATGCAAAAGCCCCTTTCTTTGACGAGTACCGGTGGATCATTGACAATATCTACCTCGAAAACAAATGGGAAAAGCTCTCTGAATTAAACATCTTTTCGACTAAACTGCTCTGTGAAATCCTTGGCATCAGGACTGAATTCATAACAATGGCAGAGATTCCTGTCTCTGAGGGGAAGGAGCAAAAGATAATAGCAATATGTAAAAGGCTGGGTGCCCGTTGCTATGTCTCTGGCCCCTCGGCCAGGAGTTATATCGATCCAGAAAAATTCAGAGAAAACGATATCGCAATCGAATACATGAGGTATGAATATCCGGAATACAAGCAACTGCATGGAGTATTTGACCACCAGGTTTCCATTATGGATCTGATTTTCAATTGTGGGCCCCTCGCTTCCAGCTACATACGGAATTCTTGTCCCTCCCTAAGGAGTTGACTGAAGGCCGGAGGTTATGCCGAATCTATAGAACTGTATGAAAAACAACACTGATATATGTTACTGGGGAAGGGTAAGTGAAATTGTCATATCGAAATATAGCAAGGGCATTTCACGATTCATCTTTGAAAAAGACAAATGTCCGAAAGAGCTGACGGGTTTTGCCGAGGAAAACCAGGTGAAGCATGCATTCATTGAAACAAAAAGCGATTTGATTGAGAAGGTGTTTTCTGCACCGCCCCCTTCCCTGACCATTGTCTGTAGTTTTGGAATCATTGTTCCCCCAGAAATCATTGAATACCTTGACAGGAAGATAATAAATATTCACTCAGGAATCCTGCCATACTACAGGGGGAGACACCCCCTTCCCCAAGCTGTTTTAAACCGTGAGAGACAGGGCGGGGTAAGTGCTCACGTGATGAATGAAAAGATCGACGCCGGACGGGTTGTGTCCCAGAGAAGATTTCCGATCAATTACCAGGAAAGCTACAGGTTTAATGAAAAACAAATGCTTAGCCTGATTCTGCCCGTTTTTGATGAAGTGATTGAAAAATTCAAAAGTGATGAAATTGACTTCTCAAAGAAGATAGTTACTGGAGGGAGGTACTACAAACCTCTGGAGGGCAGGATAATCAAGCTTTTGCTGGAGTCTGAAAAGCTGGACACTGTCCTGGAAACTATCAGCAGTTCTCAATGATTCTCCTGGTCCGGGGAGCAAAAAGCGCAATAAGGATTTTTCCAACCATTTCGATTCTCTTTTCGGGGAATCTATCGATGATCAGCCGTGCTGGATGGTAAATGTCAGAATGTCAGTTGTTTGACATGCAAGAATCCGCTTACTGGCTGCTATCCTATCTGATCCTTTACAGAAACCAGACCTGAAATAATTAGGTAAAGGGTTTTAACCATCTCTTGCCTGCCTTATCATTGGGATCTGTTGGAATACTATGAACTTGAAAGAACAGCAGAATTTTATTAATACGCGCGCCGGGAAGCTGCTTGATGTGGTGAGGCTGTTTGGCGGATACAGTCCGATTCCACCCCTGGCCGTTTTTATGATCCTAACCTACCGGTGTAACCTCAGCTGCCCGTTTTGTTTCCAGTCTCGAGACCGGAGAAGCACCCATCCTGATATGACCCTAGAGGATATAAAGCTGATTGAGAAAAATATCAGGCGTTCTTTCTGGCGAAAACCCCGGATACACCTTTTTGGCGGTGAGCCTACAATCAACAGTGATTTTTTTGAGATTGTGAGATATCTCTCCGGTGAAGGATACCGGCTTTCCATGACCACCAATGGTGTCGGCCTGAAGGATCTTGTTGAACCTCTTGTCGACAGCGGCGCCCGGATGGAAATCAACATGTCCCTGAACACCATGAATTTCGAGGAGCAGGTTTCCGCCCTGGATCTCTTTAGAGATCTCGACCGGGATAACAGGATGTATATAAACCTGGCTTGCCCCATTAACACTGAAAACCAGGGGAGCCTGATAGAAATAGTTGAAAGATTTCAGGGAAGTCATGCCCGCTGTATCACCCTTCAGCATGCTATCTTCACAAAGGACAGGGACCCTGGAATTGATCCGGTACTCCTGAAGAAACAGGTGACAGAACTAAAACAGGGCAAGTTGCGTAAGCCTGTGCTTTTTTTCCCCGATATCAAAATAAAGGATATCGAGGACTACTACCTCAATCCTGAATTCCCCCTGAACCGGAATAAATGTGTCTTGCCGTGGCTGGTGCTTTTTATTCAGCCCAATGGGGATGTCATAGCCTGTGAAGAGATTGAAGCGGTTATCGGCAACGCCAAAAATGAAAAGCTCAACAGGATATGGAACAGCAAGGCGCAAAGGAAATTCAGGCAGAACATCCAGAGAAACGGCATTTCCCATCCGGTTTGCTACCGATGCTGCCACCGGCAGTATTATTGATTGGTTTCGTCGGAAATTACTGATTCCTTTATGGTTTTATGGTTCAATAATTAATGGGTTGTCAATCCTGAAGTAATTTCCGGAGCCGGTGAGTCTAATGTTGAACAAGCTCGCAGAGCAGTATTTTGCGTTCGTAGCCAAGAGATTTCCGGTGATGTGCGCCAGCGATGAATTTCACTTCCTTCCCAGGGCCTGGGACGCCGCGAAATACTACGATAGGCTGGATATCCTTGATGCCGGTTCAATCAAGGATGCCATTGATGAACTGAAGCATTTCCGGGCCGGTTTTTCAGCTATTGGATCCCGGGAGGGCCTGGGCCTTGAAGAGCGGATAGACCTGGAAATGCTTATTGCCAATATTGATGGTTTCCTTGTGGAGTTTGAAGCCAGGGAATCCTATCGAAACAACCCCCTTTTGTACCTGAAAATAGTTTTTATAGGCCTGGACCATGCTCTTAATAAACCGGCGGAATCATCGAAAGAACTTGTTGAACGTGTCTTGAGCAGGCTCGATGCGATTCCGACCCTTCTAAACCAGGGCATTGAGAACCTGGTCACGGTCCCGGAGTCTTATTATGGGTACGCAGTTTCGATGATTGCTGACTGTAAGCGATATCTTGAAAGCAGCGCGGCACTGGCGGGTCTTGAAATGAGTCAGGGATCCAGGCCAGGGGCCTGGTCAAAAAGGGCGACCGGAGTTGTCGAGGAATTCAGAAAGTTTTTATTATCTGTGAAACCATGTCCTGACGATCATTTTTTCACAGATACAATTGAGTCCTCCCTGAGGGATCACTTCAAGTGTGGGAGGTCCCTTGATGAGATTTTCCAGATCGGCCTGGATGACTGGAATGAAAACCTGGAAAACCTTGAAGCCGTGGGAAAAGAAATAGAACCGGATCTTCCCTGGCAGGAAGTCTACGAAAAAATAGTCCCGGATAACCCGGGAAATGAAGGGATTATTTCCCGGTACAGCAGCGAGGCTGAAAGGATAGAGGTTTTTTTCAGGCAGCAGGGCCTGGCTGACAGCAGCCAATATTCTGCTTTGCGCGTAACCGAAACACCTGCCTATCTCAGATCAGTCCGCGGCTCAGCCTCCTTTGCCGCCTCCCTGGCTGATGGAAAGGGTGAAACTGATTACTTTCATATAACAACCGGGAGATCCGGCGGGGATGGGTCTGAGGGGGAGCGGTATGCCCGGAGACTGCACAGAGAATTCCGGTTTCTTACAGCCCATGAGACCATTCCGGGGCATTATCTCCTGGATAGAAAACGCCGGAGACTGGAGAATCCAGTGAGGAGGCAGATTGAATCTCCCTTGTTTTATGAAGGTTGGGCTTCATATGCTGAAACCCTTTTGTCAGATTATGAATATGTTATAGAGCCGGAAGACAGGTTAATCGATTTCAGGAGGCGGCTCTGGAGAGCGGCCCGCTGCCAGATTGATGTTGGGACAGCGACCGGTAAACTGGACAGGGGGGGATCCACTGAACTTCTTCAGAAAGTGGGCTTTACTGAACGGGAAGCATTGGTCCAGATTGACAGGTTCCGCCTGAATCCCGGCTATCAGCTCTGCTACTGCCTGGGCAGCTATGAAATCAGGGAATTGAGGAATAAGTTTGGATTCGGGCTGGGATTGGGGAGGTTTCATGAACATCTGCTGGATGGAGGCGAGATTCCTTTCAGCCGGATCGAACAGCGTTTAAGGGCTATTGAGAAAACTGACAAATAAGGTACTTGTTAAATTGAAAGAATTCAACGGATATCACTCTGAATGGAATTTGGGAAGCCCGGGAGGCTGGGATTACCAGAGAATAACCCAGATAATTGGGAAAGCTGTGTGGGAGAGAATTGAGAAGTGCTGCCCATCAGGGATCAATCTTGATTTTAACCACCCCAGGCTTTTCCCGGTCAACGGCTTTGTTGAAATGCTTGTAGACGCCCACCGCGGCCGCGAGGGTTCCAATCCTGGACTGATTGTTGTTATCGCTGAGGAAGAAACTCTGGAAGATGTGACGGAGAATAAAAACCTGGCCAGGCATCTTGACTCGATAGAGGGGATTTCGGGCAGGCTTATGGCTCCGCAGGAACTGGAAATATCCAGGGGAAAAGTATGCTGGCAAGGGAATCCTGTCTCAACGATTTTTATGGATTTCAACACTGATGTGCTGATATCTCTGCACCGAAAACATGGGCTTGAGCCGGTCCTGCAGGCAGTAAAAGAGGGCCGGATTATAAATCCCCGGGGAACAGAGCCGATAAATGTAAAAAGCATGTATGAAATTATCACCGGCAGCCATCGGCAGAATTTTCATAAAGAAATTGTTGAGCGGACTCCCTGGACCAGGCAGTTTTATCCTCGGCGCACTGAAAGTCCTTCAGGCGATACCATTGATGACCTGGTTGAATGGACCAGGTCCAATTGGGACAGGCTGGTATTGAAGCCGGAGAGAGGATATTCCGGTCGTGGAGTCCGGGTAGGGGGCGTGAATACCAGCGCGGACGAGGCGGTGGGACTGGCCCTGGGGAGTGAAGATTACATTGTCCAGGAAAAGGTTCCTCTTGATTTGTGGGCCGAGGAGATCCCCGCACTGAATGAGAAGGGGCTGCTGATCGAAAAGGTGCAGACTGATTTCCGGTGCCTTACCGGGCCGGACGGACTGTTCGGTTTTATGGGACGCTTCGGGGGAGTCCCAACCAATGTAGGCAGCGGAGGAGGAGTTCAACCCCTGGCCGTACTGGAATCTGACATGCCCGTAGGTGAAGCAGCAAAAAGGATTAATGATGTGATCATGTCAGCTGGCATTGATGAAATCACCGATGCGGTCAGGCTCCAGGAGGCAATGGCCCTGGAGCATGAATTTACCTATCTGCTGGGGCCTATCCGGCTGGCCCTGAGGCCCAGGCTTATAACCTTGAAACAGATTAAAGCCCTTGAGAAATACTGCGGGAAAATGTGGTCTGACTGCCTGACCCTGGAACGAATGTGGCTTTCAGGTGAACTGGATGCTGTTGTCCGGATCGAAGAAGAGGAACTGGAAATCGCCAGAATGAATCCCTGGGGGGGCTCCCATGCCATTATTGCCTCTGATGGTTTGTTCGGGTTTGGATCGGAGCTGGTTTGATATGAGTATTGACGTCAAAAAAGACTGGTGGAAAACCCTGTTTGACGATATTTATCTAATAACCGATTCCCGCTCAGTCGGTGATGAAAGTATTACCAGGCGGGAAGTGGATTTGATCTGCGAATTGCTGTCGTTGAATTCCCAGCACCGAATTCTTGACCTGTGCGGGGGGCAGGGCCGGCATACATTTGAATTTTGTTCCCGGGGATTTGAGAACTGTACCCTTTTTGACTATTCCCATACCCTGGTTGAAAAGGCCCGCGGCAGGGCGAAGAAAAACGACATCAGGATCAGGGTGATCCAGGGCGACGCCCGGGATACCGGCTTGCCGGAAGAGAGTTTTGATGTTGTCTGTATTCTGGGGAACTCGCTGGGATATATCAGCGATGCTGAAGCAGACAGCTTGATCGTCAATGAGGCCAGGCGGGTACTTGTTCCGGGCGGAAGGCTGCTTATAGACGTCGCTGACGGGGACTTCGTAAGGGATACTTTCAGTCCCACATCCTGGCATGAAACCGGTGATGATATCGTAGTCTGCCGGCAGCGGGAAATGAAGGAGGATTCTCTCAACACCAGGGAAATGGTAATGAGCAAAGGAAAAGGCCTGGTGCGGGACGAAAGCTATTCAATAAGGCTCTACGATGAGAACAGCCTTCGAGATCTGGTTTCTCGGTCGGAATTTGCGGATATCAGCATCCTCAAGAATTTTTCTGCTCACCATTTGAAGGGTGATTATGGATTCATGAATAACCGCATGATATCCGTGGCAGTGAAGGCCTGACTCCGGTTCAATCGTTATGAATTCAGAAGTGAGGAGTGATGAGTAAGGAGTGAGATACAAAATGTGAGATGTTCGGCGTGGTGATAAATTGCCACAGTTCCTTTTATGATCTCGCATTTCATAACAACACAACCCAAGCCCTGGAAGGGCGGCAGAAGAGCCAGCAATATCAGCCCTTCAAGTATCTCTCATCATATGGAATTCTGTGTTTATCGAGAAATTGTTTTAATTCTTCCTCAAAATTTATCTTTTTGTGATGATAGCGCTGATTCGTGATGTAGTTTTGCGCCTGATCGACCTTTGAATTGCTAACCGAAAATGCCGCATAACCATTCTGCCAGGCGAAGCCTCTTTTATTCCGGATATTTTTCCTCACCCAGTTTGTTGACGATGATTTAATTTTCCTGACAACTTCAGGGATAGTCAGGTTTTTGCTAATTGATGTCAATAAATGGATATGATCAGGTATACCTCCGGCAGTAAGTAATTTACAGTCGATCCTTTTCAAGATGCCTCCAATATAGGAATAAAGGTCTTTCTCCCATGATGTATCGATCCAGTTATCTCTGGATTTTGTACTGAAAATTACGTGTTGTAGATTCTGCGTAAAAGACTGAGTCATTGATCCCCTCTTACTCAACAACGTATGAGGTGAGGAAATAACGATATTTCGGAGAATTATGTCGCTCTTCCAGAGCTGGAAAAGGTTGGGAGGTATCTCCATACCCCAGGCTCCTCCGAACCTTCGGTTCGTCGTCAACTGGGGCTATTAGCGGACACGCCTCCGGCGTTATACGCCGGGTCCGAAATCCAAATGATGAAGATAGTCAAAATCGGCCCCTGGGCGCGTAAATATCCCTGGTCCCGACTTTTTCACTTCCCAAAGTTTCTTTCCTGCATGATTCGCACAATTCGACGGCTGGACTCGTATTTAACCCATTCCTTCACCCATCACCGATCGCGCATAATCTACAGTATTACGTCAATCCGGCCTGATCCGGTTTCATACAACCCTTGCCGGGATAGGCAACTGCTATTACTATTAGGGTATGAAAAGAAATCATATCCTCAGCTGCACTATTCTATTATTGTTTGCCCTGTTATTGGCTGGATGTTCGGGACCTGCGGCTCCGGCAGTCCCGGCAAATCCCAACCTGGTGATTATTTACATGGATGACCTGGGATACGGTGATGTGAGCGCCTATGGCACAGGTACTTTGCAGACTCCCAACATAGACCATCTGGCCGCAGAAGGCCTGAGGTTTACAAGTGGGTACTGTACTTCCGCGACCTGCACACCCAGTCGTTACGCGATGCTGACAGGACAATATCCCTGGCGCAACCAGAGAGCCGCGATCCTGGCGGGAGACGCGCCGCTGCTGATCGATCCCCAGCAGCCGACACTGCCGAAGATGCTGGCGGAAAATGGATACAAAACCGCGGTTATAGGGAAATGGCACCTGGGGATTGGAGATGGCCAGGTGGACTGGAACAAGCCGATTGAGCTGACCCCCAATGCTGTGGGATTTGAATATTCCTATGTAATGGCGGCCACCAATGACCGGGTGCCCACCGTTTATGTTGAGAACCATAGAGTGGCTAATCTGGCTCTTGATGACCCTCTTTTTGTCAGCTATAAGGAAAATTTTGAGGGGGAACCCACGGGGAAAGATAATCCGGAAATGTTGAAGTTGCGCTGGCATCACGGCCACAACCACAGCGTGTGGAACGGCATTCCCCGGATCGGATACCAGAAGGGCGGCAAATCAGCCATGTGGATTGATGAGGATATGGCTGATAATTTCCTGAACCGGGCCCTGAAATATATTGAAGAAAACAAGGATGAAACCTTCTTCCTTTATTATGCCTTGCAGCAGCCCCATGTGCCCCGAACTCCCCATCCCAGGTTTGCGGGCACTACCGGTATGGGCCCGCGTGGTGACGCCATAGCCGAAGCGGACTGGTGTGTCGGACAGGTTATGGCCAAGCTGAAAGAACTGAACCTGGATGAAAACACGCTTGTTGTTTTCTCAAGCGATAACGGGCCTGTCCTGAATGACGGATACTATGATGACGCTGTCGAGAAAGTAGGCGACCATACTCCATCAGGTCCCTACAGGGGAGGAAAGTACAGCCTCTTTAACGCCGGCACTAACGTACCTTTTGTAACCTGGTGGCCCGGACAGATTGAACCCGGGATTTCAGACGCCCTGGTTTGCCAGATCGATTTGATGGCTTCCCTGGCGGCTTATCTGGGGATTGAAAATACAGGGCCTGACAGCCAGGATATTCTGGATGCCTTCCTGGGGAAATCTGAAAAAGGGCGGGACAGCCTGGTGCTTGAAGCCAGCCGGAGAATTGCTTTCCGCTCCGGAGATTACATGATGATTCCCCCCTATGAAGGCAATCCGGTTAATACTAATGTGAATATCGAGACAGGGCTGTATCCGGAATACCAGCTCTACGATATCAATGCTGATCCGGGACAGCAGAATAATCTGGCCGAAGAAATGCCGGAGAAGCTGGAAGAAATAAAAGTTGAATTTGAAGCCCTTACCGGGATTGAATAGTGATCCTGAGTCGGGGAGGATGAACAGGAAAAGTACACTTATGCTTAGTGAAAAATTTCTGTTTCCCCTGGTTTTTGGTTTGCTGGCTTCATCTCTGAATGCGGTGGAAGTGATCAGGATCAAGCAGCCGGGATATCTTCCGGATTCGATCAAGGTGGTGGTGTATCTCTCGTCGAAAGGGGAATAACTGTCAACTTTTTCGGTTCATAATTCACACAGTGGAGAGATTGTATTCAGGACTTATGCAATTTGAGGAAGAAAGCATAAACTGAACTCTGCCATTTGGCTGATTCATTTTGGTACAGTACCTGAAAGGACGGACAAGTTTTGCCTGCGGCTGAATGAGCTGATAGATCAACTGTCCTCCAGGAGATGCCTTCTTAAATCGCTGTGAGCCTGGAGTAAGCCGGGCAAAGGAGATTTTACTGCCGGGATTATTAATATGGAATATGATGCTGGTGCAAAATTAGCCGATGCAATTGTTCGACAGCTGGGAAAAGTTGAATACTATTGCACCGCTGAAAGTATTTCTCCAGACCTGGCAGTGCATGAACTTCGCAAGTCATTCAAACGTTTACGGGCGCTGCTTCGTTTTTATCCGCAAATTGCCGGGAAAATAAAGGGCAAGGCCAGGAAGAATATCAAGCGGTTCGGCCGAATACTTTCTCCCCTGCGCGAGTCATATGTCAATGTAGGTCTTTTTGAAGATTACCTGGCTGGAAGCGGGCTTGTTTCTGAAAAACAAATGAAGAGCACCGGGAAAAAACTGAGGCATAAGAACCTGGGTTTGATTAGCGGCAGTTTTGATGCGGAAAAGCTTTACGGATCTGTCAGTAAATGCTTTTCAGGAATGAAGTCTGGATTAATTGATGCCGGTGCCTGTGAAGTTACATTGGATATGATTATCCACGAAATAGGCTGTAATTACCTGGAGAGCCATACGCGCTTCCTGGAATTACCGGCAGATAAGCAGGCGGAGAAGTTACACTCGCTTCGAAAACTTATGAAACGCCTGTACTACCAGCTTGATTTCCTGTGGCTTTTGCATCCCGGATGTTTTAAAACAAACAGCGAACAGCTTGATTTGATCAATGACCAGTTGGGGAACGATCATGATTTATCTGTATTCATGGAGGAACTGCGCCTGCCGGAATATAATTTCAGTAAAAAAGATTTATCGGCACTGGGCGATCATGTGAATCGGCTGCGGGGACAGAACCTGATGACCTTACATCCCCGGTTGAATGGCTTTTTTTGTGAAGGCCCTGAAGAGTTTGAAAAGAAGCTGGAAAGTTTTTTTATCTGAACCGTAATCCCGCTCTTCGGTTTGTTTACGGGATAGGCCCGCGAAGCAGTCGGCATTGATTCCGGCCTTGGAGAAAAATATTGGATTTTTAAATTAACAATGTTATTATATTGTTTTATGAATAAACAATAATTTAGGTTTGTATTTTCTGAGGTCTTAGGGGGCTGGGTCATGATCACGGCTAATGATTCCTGGACAGTAATAATTGGTGATGTTATAGATTCCAGGAGAATTACATCTCCGGCCGAATTCCACGATCGAATGATGAATTTGTGCGATGAGATTAACACCCGGTACCGGGATTCAATTTTCGCGGGGATGAAGATATTAAAGGGAAAGGACGAAATTGGGATTGTACTTAGTCCCCATTCCAATTTTTACCAGGTTTTGTCAGGGATAGTAGAGGGGCTTCTACCTGTACGAATTCGTTTCGCTGTTGCCTCGGGGATTATTGATACGGCTCTGGATAAAGGGGATGTATCACTGATGGACGGTCCCGCGTTTCACAACGCGGCAGTCCAGATGGCTGCCTTGAAAAAAAGCAGGAACCTGGCGGTTAATGTTTCAGTTTTCAAAGATGGGCGAGACCTGTTGCTGGAAGGATACTTGAATTTACTCATTGCCAGGAAAAACGAATGGTCCCTTCATCAATTGAGAATCATTAAAAAGTACAGGCAGGGATATAAACAGAGGGAGATTTCTGAATGCCTGGGCATCTCCCAGCAGGCTGTTTCGCTTGCCCTGAAGAGTGGGCAGTGGCATAGTGTGAACGAAGCTGAAAAAAGGCTTAACGCTTTTTTTAATATTGTTTCTGGTGGGTTCACGGTTTAGAAGGGATTTTAAATGTCATTCTGGGAAGAAACTGCCGTAGTTTTCCTTGGTTATCTACTGCTTCTCATTACCAGTGGGACAGTTGTGAAAAGGTTCGTGCCTTTTGATAAAGAAGGTGAAGAGGCAGACTCCAGTCAGGGATCGGACAAAGAAAAGATCATCAGAACCGGCCGGATAATAGGAAAGAGTGAAAACATTCTGATTTTGACATTTATTCTCCTGGAGGCCTACACGGCCCTGGCCATTGTTTTTGCGGCCAAGGCCATTGTGCGGAAAGAGGATATGGAGCGGAATTCCTTCTATTATCTTGCCGGAACAATGGTTAACGTCACCTGGTCCGTGGTCTTCTCAGTGGCCTTCAAAGTGATGCTGTCCCATCTATAACAGGCTGTCGAGGTTCTGTTCGGTGAAATCCGGAATTCAGATTTACAGATATTTTTCACACAGGTTATGAATGTTCTCCACCCCGTTCGATTCCAGGAGTTCCAGGAACTCCGCCGGCAGCGTCCCATCTTCCGGAAAGACCATTTTTGAAAAGAGTCCGATGAAATCATCCAGGTCCTTTTCCCCGGAAGTGCTTTTACTGATCAGGTTATCCAGTTGAAACCAGAATGTGGAGCCCTGGTCATAAAAGAGGTGGTAGACTGAAAAGTCATTGTCAGATTCGAAGCGTCGGTTGGCTTCCGCCAGCCCTGTTTTGATTTTTCTTTCCGGATTTAGGAAACGCTCCCGCACGGGCCTGGTGATACTGGTAGGAAAGCCTGCCTTCCCGAGTGATTTAAGCGCGTAATACTGGGCCAGGCTCTCATTGGCCCAGGTCGGCTGGGATGCGCCTGTCCCATAATACAGCACATGGAACTGCTCATGAAAAGCTGTCATCATGGCCCAGATGAATTTGTCTTTGAGCAGCCTGCCGTTTTCGCGAGGATAGTTGATAAGGAAGGAGCGGTTACCCGCGGCTCCGCCCAGGCCTCCTTCCCGGTTGAGACCCAGCCATATGACATTGAAATTGAACTCCCGGTCTTCGGGGTAACTGAAGAGAGAATGGATATATTTGATTGATTGTAAATGGCTGGGATAAAAGCTGTTAATTTCCCGGCCAGACTCCTTGTCATCTGCCAGGTAGCTGAGTGTGATGCCTGAGGGTGAGTCGTGGGTTACAGTTTCCAGTCCGAAAACAAGAAAAATCGGTCCGTTGCCTCCAGATATAATTCTCCTGTTTTTCCGGTCTCTATCCAGGAAGGAAACCAACTTTTTTTCAAGATCCCGGCTGAACTCGATTACCGCGGAATAATCGCCTGATTCAAGCCTGGGAAGGAATGAGAATTCGCTTAGTAGAATCCAGGAAGGATCCGATTTAACCAGGACACTCTGCTGCCTGGCTATTTCAATGCTGAAAGGTTCAACCGCCGCTAATTCAATCTGCCAGGTGATTTCCCTGCAGCCTTCTGGGAGGATCCATTGGCCTTTCTCATTCAGGGAGAGGGCGTTGTCTCTGCATCTGACATTGATTACCTGCGGTTTGATATTCAGCTGCGTTCCCCTGAGAGAGAGAACAGTATTCTCGTCTTTGGTCGGCGCCGGGAGCGTAAGACTGGCTTTTAACAATTCCGGATTATCCGGATATTCCGCAACACGATAAATAACTGTTTTTCGGGGAGAGTTAATGTCCCGGTCTTGCCCGATGGAAAAACCGGAAATCAGCATCAGGCCGATAACTGAAATGAGAAGGAACCTGTAAGGGGAATTGTTATTCATAATCTGTTTTCGCTGATTTCCTTTGAGAATTTTTCAACCGCGCGTTTTGCCGCGAATTTTTTAAAGGGATTAATGCTTCCGGTATAGGGGTGTTCAGTCTTGTCCTTATAATACTGATAGTCTGCTCTGTATTTGTCTCTATACACATCAGATACATTAAAGCCAAATGATGTAAATATATCTCTCATATATTGATTAGCAGGTTTTGTCCCGAATCCGCTGCACACTGCCATTACCATCGCGTATTTGTAGAAAAAACATGGCCGGTGCCCCTTATAACCCAGCCTCTCACTGAAATTTTTCATCTCCGGTTTTATACATTGAAAATGATTGAAAGTTCCAAATTTCCAAAAATGATAATTTCCAAAGGATAAAGAAGCGCTGTAATGTTTTTAATCAGAGGGAACTTAAACCAGGTGAATTTCGCCGCGGCCAGCCCTGTTAAATACTGTTTTTCCAAGCTTGATTGTACCCTGGCCGGGGATTTCTGAAGTTGGTCAAGCTGCCTGTGCCGTTCATTTTTGATAAGGATGAAAGTATCCTGAATTAAATGCGCAAATCACAAAACGAAGCATTTAATCATAAATCAATAAGGACATTGACATTTCCGGGACTGTAGATTGTAATTTAAGACAGGAGGGGAAAACTTGGAGGGCTTTAAGGGAGTAAGACCATGTAAGCGATGAAACTGGATTACAGTTCAGTTTCGGGATTATCCGGGCGGAAATCGCCTGGAAAGGAGCAGGAATATGGATCAAACCAAGAAAACAAACCGCAATCAGATAAACCGCCGTGAATTTGTCGGAGGTGCCCTGGCTGCCGGTGTTGTGGCCACCGGAGCGCCGGCGATTCTGCGTGGCCAGAATCTTAACAGTAAACTGGACATTGCGTTTATCGGTGCCGGAGGCCGGGCCAACGCCAACATGAGAGGATTGCTCATCCTCCCGGGAGATGAACGATCAACTCGTCCGCCAGAGCCTGGAGCGGGACCGCATCCTGATGAGAATGTCACCGTTCTCTGCGACGTGGATCAGAATTACCTGAACTCCGCGTCAGCCCGATTTCCCAAGGCCAAGACCTACAAAGACATGCGGCGGGTCTTTGACAGCCCTGATGATTTTGATGCCGTAGTGGTTTCAGTAGCGGAGCAGACCCATGCCATTGCCACTTACCTGGCTCTTACCCATGGTAAACACGTTTACTGCGAGAAGCCGCTTGCTTACAACATCCAGGAAACCCGCTTGATAAGGGAGACTGCGGCCAAGTATCCCCATCTGTCAACACAGATGGGTAACCAGGGCCATGCATCCGAACGGCGGCGCACAGTTAAAGAAATTCTGGACACCGGAGTTATAGGCAAGGTTCGTGAAGTCCATGTCTGGGCAGGCCGAGCCTGGGGCCTCCAGGACGCGGAATCCGCAAAAAAATATGACGAGCGCTTCGGATTCTACGAAGGCAAACAGATCGTAGACAGGTTCAAGGAAGAGATGCCGGTTCCCGATCATTTCAGTTGGGACCTGTGGCTGGGACCAGCCCCCTGGCGTCCCTACCATGCCACCTATTTCCCCGGCCCCCGCTGGTACCGGTGGTGGGATTTTGCCAACGGAACCATGAGCGATCTGGGCAGTCACGACAATGACGTACCCTACACCGTGCTGGATATCTGGCAGACAGATGAAATGGGCAGGAAAATACTGGTGCCGTTGACTGTCGAAGCCGTTTCCCCCAATGGTCCGGCCCATAAGGAACTGGCGCCCGCCACCCTTAAAGCAACATATGAGTATGCCGCCGTTGGCTCCCAGCCGGCTCTTAAACTCGTCTGGCACCAGGGAGACAGCCGTCCTCCCGGATGGACAGAGGATTGGGGCGATCGCGCCAACGTTTTCATCGGCGAAAGAGGCAAACTTGTGGGAGGCAGAAACTGGAAGCTGCTTCCGGAGGAGAAATTCAAGGACTTCGAGATGCCTCCGCCGGTCTATCGCCGCTCACCCGGCCATTACAATGAGTGGGTTGACTACGCTAAAGGAAATGGCCCGGTACCCGGCTCGAATTTCCAGTATTCCGGCTGGACAACCGAGGCCAACCACCTCGGCAATGTGGCCTACCGTACCGGTAAGAAGATCGAGTGGGACTACAAAAATATGCGTGCCACCAATGCTCCTGAAGCAGATCCATTCATCAGGAGACCCAAGTACCGCAAAGGCTGGGATAACATCCTTAAATTCTAGTCCGTTTAAGAAGTATGGATAAGGCTGGATGGCAGCCGGGGGCATTATTCCCCCGGCTGCCATCCACCATAATCCCTGGAGTGCCGGAGGCCTGAAAACCAGAGATTGAGAGTTGATGTCAACCAAGGATTATTTCCTGCTGAACAGGAGCGTGACATGTCTGAGGAAAAAGAGAAGTGGACCGTGTACCGCTGCATAATCTGTGAAGAGCATAATGTCGCCCACGCCTGCAGTAAATGCGGAAACTGGGCCTGTGCTGATCATTCCAGAAAATGCACAAGATGTAACAAATGGTTTTGCACTAACCATATAACCACCCTGAGTACAGGGAATCTCTGCGCCGCGTGTTCCGGTTCCTGACAGTGGGGCCGGATTAATTGCGCCCGGCAGATATAAAAAAACTGATCAGCCTCGGTATGTCTTTTCCTTTCCCATGCAGGGGGAACGCTGAGCAGCTGCTTTGAAATACGCCTTTTACTGTCGCCGCACGCCTAGAAGATTCTTTGCAATGGTTAAGAATATTTATTCAGATAAAACCCTGGGCATCCAACAGCCTTTCAAAAATAAGGAGGATGCTTTTAAATTTCCAGCTGCTATGAAACCGGCAGTCAGGGAGCGGGGGAGAATTTTGAATAATCCGCTTACGGCGATCCGGATGCGCTTTTTTTTGACGCCGAGAGAACCCCATATGCCGTAACGGTGGTAAAGACTATAATCCCTCCGGTAATAGACCAGAATCCCGGTTTTTCACTTAAAAGAATGAAGACCCAGAGAGGATTCAGGATTGCCTCAATACTCGCTATAAGGGTAGCTTCAACCGCGTGCACTGATTTAATGGCGATGCCGTAGAGGATGTAGGGCAGCCCCAGCTGGAATACTCCCAGGACCAGGAGCAGGGGCAGGTGTTCACCAATCCGCGTGACGGAAACCGAAAAGGGCAGGCAGAATAATGCCGCGAAAATGTTGCCCAGGGTGATCATCAGCAGGGGGGATGAATCCTTAAGCCTGCGCATGAAAATAACAGTGCCCGCGAAACCAACTCCGCTCAATAGTGCAAGGATATTTCCCCATCTCCCATTGAATGTGAGTTCATCCATGAAAAACAAAAAGATCCCGCTCATCATGGTGAAAATGAAAACCCAGTCCAGCAGTTTCACTTTCTCCTTAAGGAACCATGCCCCGATAAGGGCTGCCCAGATCGGGGCGGAGTACTGCAGCAGGATTACGTTGGCCGCTGTAGTAAGCTTGTTTGATACAACAAAGAGTATGACCGTGGCCGCGTAGAAAAGCGCTCCGGCAATAACGTGTCTCAGGTTTTTCCTGGTGATGTCACGCAGGAACAGGGACAGGAAAACAGCTGATATCAAACTGCGGTAGCCGGCAATAGAGATGGGATTCAAATCAACAGATTTTATGAGGAATCCGCCGCTGCTCCAGAGCAGGGCTGTCAGGAAAATAAGGATTATCGCTTTCTGCTTTTGGGACAAATGAATTATTCTTTCAGTTCACCAGGGCCGTAACTATTCCCTGGAATGCAAATCCGGGTTAAGTGCCGCGTTGCTTCAATATGAATAACCTTGGCATTATCTATCAAATGATTTTGTTAATCACCTATTTCCTGTCATTCTCTGAATTCCTGACCTATTCCGGATTATTATAAAAGCATAACTGGTCCGCTGCTTATTATCCCGGTAAGGCATAATGAAATTGGGACACCAGGTAAAGGAAAATTTAGATGAAAAAAATAGCTAATCTTGATCCCGAGCTTGAACCGGCTTTGAAAGCTTTTCCAGAAATCAGTTTTCGGCTGGATAATATAGTCAGGCTTCGCAAGATGTTTAACCAGGAAACCCGGGAGATGGCCAAAGCCCTCCCGATACCGAAAGGGCTGAGATTCAGGGATCTTGAAATTTCCGGACCCATGGGAGAGCCGGATGTCAGGATCAGGATCTGCGGACCTGAAGAACGGAATGGCCCGCTTCCGGGATTGTTATGGATCCATGGCGGGGGTTACGTTTCAGGCATTCCTGAACAGGCCGATATTCGGATCGGGGAGATTGTAAAGAAGATAGGATGCGTCGCTGTATCGGTAGATTACCGGCTTGCCCCGGAACATCCCTATCCGGCACCCCTTGAGGACTGCTATGCCGCCCTTAAATGGATGTTTGAGAGGGCCGATGAAATTGGTGTAGACAAAACACGAATTGCGATCGGCGGGGGCAGTGCCGGGGGCGGTTTGGCCGCCGGACTGGCCCTCCTGGCCCGGGACCGCGAGGAACTGAAAATCTGCTATCAGCTTCTGCTTTACCCGATGCTGGATGACCGGAATACCGTCCAGGCGGGCGAAGGTTTCCCGGACACGCTTTTCTGGACCCGGCACAACAACCATTTCGGCTGGAAATCCTACCTGGGAAAGGAACCTGGTAAGGGTGATGTGTCAATTTATGCCGCGCCCGCCCGGGCCGTTGACCTGTCCGGCCTTCCCCCTGCTTTTATAGCGGTAGGTGATATAGACCTGCTTGCCGACGAAGATATCATGTTTGCCCGCAGGCTGGTTCAGGCCGGGATTCCTGTTGAATTGCACGTTTATCCCGGAGCTTTTCACGCCTTTGACGTCAAGGTCCCGGAAGCTGAGGTGTCAAAACGCTGTAATGCCGAGGTTGTCCAGGCCCTCAAGAGGGCTTTATCATGAATGAGGAGGGAGAGACTGGTTTGGCGTCAGGTCACGCCTCCCGAATCTCCCGTTTTACTTCATCAAACCTCATCTTGCGGCCTTTGCGGTTAGCAAGGTCTGCAAGAATCCCAGCCACGGCGTGGGCGTATCCGGCTGCAATCGGGGCGTTGGGTTCTTTCCGCGTCCGCAGGCACTCCAGCCAGTTTTTCATGTGGGGGGTGCTTTCAGACTCAGGCATCCTTGTCCTTTCCGAAATCCTGTCCTGGCTATCGCTGTCCCTTCCGATAAGCGGCCATTCTCCGTCCCAGCTCCAGTCGGAGGCATCCAGGGTGCCCCGTGAGCCGTAGATATTGAGGTAGCGTCCCCCGCTGTTTCCGAAAAATTGTCCGTAGCGGAGGCTCCAGCCTTCAGGGTATTCCAGAACCATCTCGACACTGTCGGGAACCGTGAATCCATCCTTGTATTCCACCTGGGAAAAATGGGCCGTGGCGTATCTCGGACAGCCGACCCCGGTCACGTAATGCACCAGGTCGACGAAGTGCAGCCCCTGGGTGGTGTGGGGCCCCAGGCAGAATTCCCGGTAGCCGTACCATCCAGCGTAAAGCTTGGGATCAAAGGGCCTCTTCTCCCGCATCATCAGGAAGGCATCCCAGTCGACATCCTGGGCGTTGAGCTGGCGGGAAGCATAGTCATACCAGTAGGGTTTCTTTCCGTTTCGCGACTGCTCCGCCTTCAGGATGCGTCCCAGGCCTCCGCCGGTCACAAATGTCCGGGCGGACAGGGCTTGAGGCAGGCTGCGGATCTGGGTTCCGTTCTGGACAATGGCCTTGTGTTCGGTGACAACATCATAGGCCCGGTTGATCTCCTCCATGGTCATGCCCAGGGGCTTTTCCACGTAGGCATCCTTGCCGGCTTCAACCGCGGCGATCAACTGGGTGCAGTGCTGGTGTTCCGGGGTGGCGATGACTACCGCGTCCACATTATCCAGGGCCAGGAGGTCCTGGTAACGGGTGAATTGCTGAGGCTTCCCCCCTGTTGCGTCCCCGATCTGAGCGGCCGCGGCTTCGCGCATCTTTTTCCAGGTGTCGCAAACGGCAACAACCTCTACATTGGTATCCTCCCTGAAAAGCAGTATGTCTTTCAGCAGGCTGTCCTGTGCCCTCCTGCCGCACCCGATTATCCCTATGCTGATCCGGTCATTGGATCCCTCTACCCTTCTGTTGTTCAGCATCGTGGCTGAAACCGCCAGAGCTCCGCCTAGAAAACCGCGCCGATTCAATCCTTGCTTTTTCATGGATTTAACCTCCCTTTTCCAGTCACCAGTGTAAAAAAACGTTGATGAGCTGATAACTCCCGGTGAGTTCGCCCGTGAATTAATTTTATATGGGAGCCCTGCCAGTTGAGGCCGGAAAATACTGGACACCGGGAAGCTACTTGAGGTCTCTAGTTTGAGGAGAGTCTTCCAGTTCTTCGGAGTAGTATTTCTGGTAGCAATCCGGGCAGATTCCATGGCTGAACTGGGCATCGGTGTGGGCTGAAATATAGGTTTCCAGCTGTTCATAAAAACCACTGTCGGTTCTTACGCTTTTGCAGTGGGAGCAGATAGGGATAAGGCCTTGCAGGGTTTTGATCTGCAGCTGCTTCCGATGCAGGTAGAAGAGGAAAAGAGCTCCTGAAACCGTGAAAAGAATGATCACGATAAGCAGTATGGACTGAGTTCGGGATCGTCCCAATTGCAGGTCCTTGATCCTGTTTTCCCCCTGCAGGCGTTCATTTTCCGTCGTCTGGATTTCGATTTCATGCTGAAGCTGCAGGGACGCGACACTTTTTGAGATCTTCGCGTTCAGCACCTGGTCCTGGGCAGTCCGGTGTTCCTGGAAAGAATTCCAGGCTTCCTTGTATCGGCCCTGCCGGGCGTAGAGGTCAGCCGTCATCTCCAGGATTTCGCTTTCAGTATCCCGGTCGCTCAACTCACGGGCCGCGGCCAGCCCACGATTGAAATGTTCCAGTGCCAGGTCATAATTCCCCGTATCCCGATATATTTCACCTATGAATTTCATGTTGGTCGCGGTGCCGTCTTTGATACCGATTGCGTCACGCATTTCCTGGGACTGGACGAAATATTCCAGAGCCTGCTTGAAATCTCCCAGGTAAAAGAAGGATTCCGCAACCCCGCTGATACCATCCGCGATGGCAACTTTGTTCCCGGACTGTTCACGAAGCCGAAGAGCTCGACGGTGATATTCGAGACCCAGCTCTGGTTTCCCGGTAAGGTTGTAAATGTCTCCCAGCTGCCCGTAGCAGATCATGACACCGTTGTAGCTGCCATCTTTCTGGGCCATAACCGTGTATATTTCCAAAGCTGATTCAATTGCCTCCAGCGCGCTGTCATAGTCTTCCAGTTTTTTGTGGAGGATGCCGAGTGAATAGCTGAGCCAGGCGGTTCCTTCCTGGTAGTCCACTTTCTGATATCCTTCCCGGGCTTCGAGAAAAAGTTCAATAGCCCGTGGATAGTCATCCCAGTAGCGGTAGGCATTGGCCAGGTTGTTCTTGGTCCTGCTTATTTCCCTCCAGTCACCCAGGTCCGAGTGGATTACAAGGGCACGGTCAAAACAAGTCTTGGCCTCCAGCCTTTTTTCAAGAAACCAGAGGACATTGCCCAGTCGATTCAGGGCGATTCCGGCCCCTCTCATGTAACCGTTTTCCTGGCCGATTTCGATCGCGTTACGCAGCACTGCTTCCGCGGTTTCCATCTTGCTCTGGCGATAATATAAAAGGGCCAGGTTATTCAAGGCGTCAACCTCCAATGCTTTATTGCCAATTTCATTCGCCTTTTCTACTGCCTCTCTCGCGAGCTGTACAGAGGTTTCCTGCTGCACCGAAAACAATTGTGTGGAGCGGTCGATGAGCTGCTGGATCTCGCCATCAGCTGATGCGGATTCAGCTCGGATTTCCGGTATGTTTGAAGTGAGGATCAAGGAGTAAAAGCCTCCAAAAAGATAGAGGAGGATAATGGTTGCCCTGTTAATTGAAGAATCCTGGTATCCCATTTACTATCGCCTTTGTAGCCTTTACTTGAGGAATGTCCCGCGATTCCATATTTTCAATGGAATTCGGACTGGTTCCGAACAATACAATTTGATTTAATCCTTGATTTTCGCAGGCTGCGGCTAACGAAAAGCAAGATTGCCCGTGAGCATTTGGCTCACTAATCACCGGCAACTAATCAGGTTAATCTATCACAGGTGGTCGTATCGAAGTACGAATTTTCAGTAATAATTGGTTTTGTCTCATGCTTTTAACCTGTTCCGCAGTTTGTGGGCTATCGGCTCTAACGGGGGGAAGACAGACCTTCAGGAGCCTGGCTCTTAAAGTGCTGGAGGTTCTTGGGAAATAGGGCTTCCAGTTAGAGTTGCCTGGAGTATCTGAACTGTAACCTGCTGGATAAGGCTTCATGGACAACCTCCACAGGGCCTTCTGGGCTAATTTTTTGCCTGAAGAGGCATCTCAGGCAGGCTCGGTCCCGGGGCATGGAAAACATTAGCTTATGGCGTAATCCGGGATTCTTAGGCTCCTACCTTGATTCCATAGTTCATCATAGTTGATTATTAACATAGGCCTCATCAATTTGTATAATTCATCGCACGTAGGAGGGCTCAAGATTGTTGTCGGCAATATTAGTGGGTATCATGTTTGGATTGTCGGCTGGTTTCGCGCCTGGTCCTCTTTTAACATTAGTCATAACCCAGACGCTCCAGCATAATACTTTTGAAGGGGCGAAGGTAGCGGTTGCTCCCATGTTGACTGACGTGCCGATTGTCCTGGTATCGTTTTTTGTGTTGAATAAGTTGTCCGCCCTGGGAATCATTCTAGGGATTATATCCTCGGTGGGAGGGCTGTATATTCTCTACCTGGCTTACGAGACGCTGACACTCGGGCCGGTAAAAGTTGATGCTTCCGAGGCTTGTCCTCAATCCATAAGGAAAGGGGCTATCGTCAATGCCCTGAATCCCCATCCATATCTTTTCTGGGCCACGGTGGGCGTTCCGATGATTCTGAAAGCCCGACTGAGTGATCCAGTCGCGCCCTGGCTGTTTCTGTTCTCATTTTATGTTTTTCTTTTAGGCTCAAAGATACTCATTGCATTAGTTGTCGGCCGATTCCGGACCTTCATGGAAGGGAAGTTATACCTCTGCATGATGCGGATTCTTGGAATCGTACTGGCCGGTTTCGCGTTATATCTGCTATGGGAGGCCCTTGTTCATTTCGGGGTGGCATAGGTGTTTTGGCCTGTGAACTGTGAGCTTTACGCCATGGAGCCAAGGCGCAGTGAATATCAATGGGGATAGGGAAGATGGCTTCCGAATCCGAAGGGGAGCAGTATAATTATTAGCGGACCTAAATCAAAAAATGGAGAGATCTTATGAAGAAATCATTGGGCGCGAAAACATTGGCATGTCCTTCACCGGTATGGTGCATAGGCTCTTATGACAAGGATAATAAACCGAACGTAATGACTGCTTCCTGGGCGGGGATATGCTGCAGCATTCCTCCCGCTGTTTCGGTAGCACTAAGGAAAGCAACCTATACCTATCAAAACTTGATCGATTCCCAGGCCTTTACCGTGAACATACCTTCGCTGGAGTACCTGAAGGAAGCTGATTTCATAGGCACCGCATCCGGAAAAAACACGGATAAATTCCAGGTGACCGGCCTTACGCCGATCGGTTCCAAAAAAGTACACGCTCCCTACGTGAAAGAATTCCCGCTGATAATCGAATGCAGGCTGATCCATTATCATGAGATCGGGCTCCATACCCAGTTCATAGGGGAAATTATCGATGTGATGGTGGATCCCAAAAAGCTTTCTGAAAATGGAGAAGCGGACATGGGGAAAATCCAGCCGTTTCTTTTTGCCGCGACTGATCGCGCCTATTACAGTCTAGGACGGTTTATCGGAAACGCCTTTGAAACAGGGGATTATCGATAGGATAGAGGCCCGGCGATTTGTAATTGAGTGAAAAGTATTTGAAGATGAAACTACGACAATCAAAATAGTAGATATGGTTTTGGTGAAGTCAGGGTATTTTGTAATAAAAACGGAGTAAGGTGGAAACATGGACCTGGATATCAGGACACTGATAATTATGCTCGCCCTTTCCAGCCTGGGCTCGGCAGTAATTATCTTTATCATATACAAGCTGCATTCGGAGGTGCAGGGAACGTTGTTCTGGGCCTACGGAGGTTTTATAATCTCAGGTTCGCTCATTCTGCTTTCCTTTCAAGGAATCCTGCCGGATTTTGTCACAGTTATTTTTGCCAATACCACTTTGATTTATGGCCTTGGCATAACCTTGAGCGGCATGCGTCTTTTTGTCGGGCGCGGCAGCATGCTGAAAGTAATCTTGACAGCCCCCCTGGCCATGGTCCCTTTTTTGTTTTGGTATTTAGAGATACAACCTTCACTGGCGGCTCGCACAATAATCTGTTCCATAGCGATAATTGTGTGTTCAGGAGCCATCTCTTATGAGCTCTTAAGGGAGACCAAAGGCACAGGTAAACACGCCCAACGCTTAAGCGGCTTCATTTACGCGGTTAACACCGCGTTTTACCTGGTCCGCATTGTGCTCACACTTATCCAGTCGCCTTCTGGCTCCTTTTTAATGTCCGGGACTTTTACGGTAGGATTATTTTTTTGGTTACCGATTTATATTATTGGAGTTACCACCGGAATGACGCTGATGATCAGTGAGAGGCTGCAGGCGGAAATCAAGACTCTGGGCGGTTTGCTTCCAATCTGTGCTCACTGCAAAAAAATCCGGGATGACAATGGTTACTGGAACCAGGTTGAATCCTATATCCGGGAGTATTCGAGGGCCGAATTCAGCCACGGCATCTGTCCGGAATGTGCTGATGAGTATTATCCCGATATGGATCTGAATGATGATTGATCGAGAGCGCAGAGAACAGTTTTATTGCTGATAATGTCTTTTTCATTTTTAACGCGGAGGCGCCATGCCGCAGAGTTGCAGCAGGGGTTTTTCCCTACTGCGCCTTGGCGTCCCTGCGCCTCTGCGTTCATTTCTTCTTTCAAATTCCACTCCAATAATCCCTATCCAGCGATCGGTAGTTGGCGGCTTCGGAGATGTGTCCGGAGGGATTCGCACTTATGCCGTGGGACCATTTGTGAATTGGAGACTTTGTGAACAACTGTTTTTATAATAAAATTGCAGATCATCCAGATTTTATAACTGTTCTCAGCAGGAAAATGGTGGAATGATTTTTTATTGAATTCTTGGCCAGATTTTGATAATCAGGATTTTAGAACTGCTTACCAAGAGATAATTTTGAAAAACAAAAAATTATTAGAGAAATCACTGCAATGAGAGATCCTTCTGAGCTGACTTCCCCGGAGTCCAAACCGGGAGCAGTCGTTATTGGAGGTTATGTCAACGCCTTAACCACGGTTCGGGCTTTGGCCTTACGGGGAGTTCCTTCCACAGTTATTTCTACCAGGAACGCTGACATGGCTCAGTACTCTCGTTATGTTCAGGAAAGCGTGCGTGTGCCTCGTTTCCATGCGGAACCGGAGCGGTTGCTGGCCCTTCTTGAGGATCGGGCCGATATTTGGAAGGGGAGAGTTTTGATGCCCACCAACGATGAGGCGCTGGAAGAGTTATCCCGCCATCGTGTGGATTTGGAGCGAACATACCGCGTAGCCGCACCGGAATGGTCCATAGTAGGAGCTGTGGTGGACAAGGACCGTCTGTACAGCCTGGCAAGAGAAATTGGTGTTCCCGTGGCTGGAGATTACGGGTCCGCAGACCGCAGGGTGTTGATGAGGTCGGACCTGACCTTCCCACTTCTCCTCAAACCTTGTCATGGATATCGATTCCATGCTGTGTTTGGAAAGAAAGTGGTTCTGGTCAAGAACCGCAAGGAACTCGAAATTCAAATTGGATTGCTGGATCAATACGGCTTCAAGGCACGGGTTATGGACCTGATTCCCGGCCCGGATTCCGAGTGCTACAATTTCACCTGTTACCGGGATGGCCGGGGTGATATCCGTGGCGCATTCCGGGTCCGGAAGGTGCGAAAGAGTCCTCCGCAGTTTGGGGTGGGCCGGGTGGCCCGGCCCACTCAAGAAACAGGATTCGAAGAGCCGGCACGCAAGCTGCTTGACAGCTTGGGATGGCACGGGATCGCAAGCCTGGAATTCAAGCGTGATCCCCGCGACGGAAGGTTTTCACTGCTTGATTTTAACGGGCGCTGTTTCCTGATGGCCGGCGTTGCTTTATGTGCTGGAATTAACTATGCTCATATGGCTTGGTCTGAGGCGGTAGGGCGTTCCTTGGAAGACCCGTGCCCCAACGACTGGGATGGGTGCTGGATTCACTTTCTGGATGATTTGTACTACAGCTTACTTCGTCGAGACCTTGAGCGGTTGACTTTGTCGGAATTTTTCGCTCCCTACCTGCATTCCAGGGCTTTTGCCGTAGCTTCATGGCAGGATCCAAAACCCTTTCTGGCAGAAATTAAGCGTGGGATCGCAATATTACTTAGGGGAAACGGTCCGGATGCCCAATAACACGCTGAATTTTATTTAATAAGGAGAAAGTTATGGAAAACCCAATCCCTTTCGGAGGCTTACTGACCCGTGAAGCGGTATCAACCCAGGAAATGCGGGAACTGTGGACCGAAGGCGCCATGCTTGATACCTGGTTGCGAGTGGAACGTGTTGTGTTACAGGAACAAATCGCTTTGGATATGATTCCTTCCGGTCCTGGTGTTAAGTTACTTGAGGCTCTGGATGCTATTCAGATTCAGCCTGACCAGGTCCTGGTCCGAAAAGGGGAGGTGGGGCATTTGATGGTGGCCTTTCTTAAAACCCTGCGCCACCTTTGTGGAGAGTCTGCTGAACACCTTCATGTGGGCCCGACTACCCAGGACATCATGGATACCGGGATGGTTCTGCAGATGAACCCCGCCCATGATTTGATCCAGAAGCAATCCGCAGATCTCTGCCTGATCCTGTGTGACCGAGCCGAGGAATACCGGGAAACCGTCGTCATGGGACGCACCCACCAACAGCCTGCTCTCCCTACAAGCTTCGGCTTGGTTCTCGCCGGATGGGCCTTGTGTGTTCAGGACCACCGGGTCCGCTTGAATGAGGCCCGCCGGCGCTGGCTAATCGGAAGCCTGAGTGGTGGAGTGGGCACGCAGAGTGCTTTTGTTGAATTGGCGGATCCGCTCAATGCGCGCGAACTTGAGCGCCGCATGTGCATTCAGTTGGGCCTGGCAGTCCCCCCAATGGACCTCCAGGAAAGATTTGACCGTTTCTCGGAACCCGTTACTTTACTGGCCGGGATCTCATCCTCGCTGGCTAAGATGGCAATGGATCTGGTGCACGGGATGCAGGTGGAAGTGGATGAAATAGCAGTGAATCTGAACCGGGAAGAACACTCGAGCAGCACCATGCCTCACAAGCAGAACCCGGAAAGCCTTGAGCACCTCGCTGGATTGGCCAGCCTGGTCCAGGGTTATGCCCATGCCATGTTGTCCGTTCGGCAGACAGGGCATCGTGACGCCACCAGAATTCCAGTGCTCTGGACGGCACTGCCAGGGGCGTACCTGATGACCTCCAGGGCTCTGGCTAATCTCAACAAGGCGATGGATCGACTGGTAATTCATCCGGAAGCAATGCGGGGTAACGTGTTCAATCCCCGACTGCTGGACCAGGTTGCTACCGAAAGAATCATGATAGCCCTTTACCGCAAGACCGGAAAGAAGATGCTTATCCATCAGAAATTGCATGATCTCTGTACGATGGCCCGGGATCAGAATCTCTCCCTGAAGACACTGGCCAATCAGGAACCTGATTTACGGAGTCCCTTCACTGAACGCGAATGGGATGATCTTTTTGATATCTCCACCTACCTGGGAACTGCTCCCATGCAGGTTGATGACGTAGTAAAGAGGTTGAGGCGGGAAATCTTCGACGAAGAGGGACAGGCAAATTCATCCCTCCAGGACTAAACGACCTAATAGATATAACATAAGAATTTGCTTTCGACGAGGATGACATATGGGGAAGGCGGCGGAACGCGGAGGAGGATCAAGCAAGGGACTTCCAGGAGGATTCACAAGCCAAGGGCTGCCGGACACTGTCGCCGCAGCGTCGCGTCCCGATGAACTGTCTCTGTTGATCGGAGGGGACATGGTCCTCACGCAGCCCTGGTCGCGGGATCCTGATCCAGCCTTTCGGGACCTCGTGGATGTACTTCGTTCGGCCGACGTGACCCTTGTCAACCTCGAGGAGGTGATCAATGATTTTCATGGTTACGCCCAGGCGCACGGCGGTGGAGGGTGGCTGGCCGCCCGGCGCGAGATTGCGCGAGAGATCGCGTGGGCCGGAATTGACATGGTGTCGCACGCCAACAATCACAGCTTCGACTACGGATCGTTGGGCGTTCTCGAGAACCTGAAGAACGTGCGGGAGGCGGGCATCGTTCTGGCCGGATCCGGCGAAGATCTCCCAGCCGCCCGCGCTCCCCGATACTTCCGGCACCAGGAGAGCACCTTTGCTCTAGTCTCCGCCGCCAGTACATTCACCCCCTACGGCCTGGCCTCGAACTCACGGCCTGGTGTCGCGGGCCGACCCGGCATCAACCCGTTGCGGATCATTTCTGACACGCGTTTCACTCTGCCACCGGAAACAGCCTCCGGGCTGCAGCGGGCAGCCCTGGCCCTGGGATTCTCCGGATGCAGGTTCGGCCGCCCGCGCTTCCAGATCGCGGGTTTCGATTTCCGGATCGACGATAGGTTTTCAATAGCGTCAGGGACGCGCCCGGATCCCTCAGACCTGGCTGGGAATCTCGCGGCGGTGCGGGAGGCTGCGAATAAGGCCGATGTAGTGATCTTCTCGCTGCATTCCCACCGGCAGGGTTCGTGGCTGCGGGGGCTGGCCCACCGAATCCTGGACGCGGGGGCCGATGTCTTCGTTGCCCACGGGCCCCACGAGATCCAGGGTATCGAGATCTACGCCGGGAAACCAATCTTCTACTGTCTCGGAAACTTCAGCTTTCAGGTCCACCAGATCGATCGATATCCGGACGACACCTACGAAAGATACGGGCTGGGAGACAACGCTGCGCCGGAGGACCTCCGGCAGGCAAGGTTGGGGGGGCTGCCTGGAACGCTTTGGCCCCGGCAGGCATGGGAATCAGTCGCGGCATCGCTCCGTATCGCGGCAGGACGCGTCCTTGAGCTTCGACTCCTGCCTCTCGATCTTCGCCGTGACGACCCGGATTCAACCCGCGGAACGCCTCGCCTTGCCGACCCGGAGCTGGGCAGGTCTATCATCGCACGGATTGCTTCCAGGTCGCGGCGCTATGGAGCCGAAATCTGCTGGGATGAGGAAGGATACCAAGGCTTCGTCACGCTCGATTGATTACTGGCAGGTTATGGACATCATAATAACGTTTAAAGATTGTTCCCAAACCGCACTCTCATTGATCTCATTTCCAGTGGGCCCGGGCGGAAAGCTTCATGGTGTGCATGGCGTTGTCTATGCAGTCACGGGATTCCTGGTTGAGGCCGCAGTAAGTCTCGATTTCCCTTGGTGTCATCTGGTCATTGCAGTCCTTGAGGCGGCTTTTGTAGTAGCCGCAGACGCTGTGCACGCCGAGGCTTTCAGGGTCTCGTGAAAGGTCCTCCTCGGGAGACAATTGGTAGCCTTTGTAACTGGATTGTATGCTGCAATTTTCGCTGATGCAGCTGACTGGCTTTTTAAGTTGACAAGGTACTGCTCGGAGCATCAGTGAAAGTTTTCCACCAGCATGAGATCTGTGCTGAAGTGTACAACCTTTGTGTACAAGAGAGAGTGGCCGTCACTCGAAACCGAGAGCCCTCCACCAACGTTCTTGACATCAATCACCGGCTTGCTCTTCCCGGTCGTGCAGTCGAGCCACTGAAGATGGTAGCAGTCGCAATCGGAATCACGCTGCGGGATAAAGTAAATACCTTCTCCAGACATAGAGAAGTTTAGCCAGAACACTTCTTCTAGAACCAGGCTTTCTTCGCCACCAGATAGCTGAAGTTTATAAAGCTGTTCGGCACCTCCGGATCCGGGTTTAATGTAGTAGAGAAATTTTCCATCTGGAGACTCAAAGGCACACCCACCACCATTGTGGGTCACTTGTACCGCTGCTCCGCCGCCGGCAGGAATTTTCCAGATTTGCGGCTCCCCAGTCCGGTTGGTGGTGAAGTAAATCCAACCCCCATCTTGCGACCATTGAGGTTGGGAATCAGTTGACGCTTCTGTCGTCAGGCGGCGGGGCGATCCCCGGCGAAGGTCGATCCAAAAAACGTCCTGGTTGCCCTCGACATTCGCAGTGAAACAGAGGCTTTTACCATCTGGAGACCAACCGGGATAGGGAAGCTCCACCCCGGCTGCGAACGAGGTCAACTGCACGAGATTCGAACCGTCTGCGTCGCAGACATAGAGCTGACGAATTCCGGAGCGGTTCGACAGGAAGGCGATTCGGATACCGTCCGGAGAGTACTGCGGATAGCCATCCTGACGGGTAGAAGAAATGAGTTCTCTTGGTGATCCGGCCACTTCGCCTGTATTGGTTAGCTCCACATGCCAGATATCTTCCCGCACGATCCCCTGTGAATAAGCAAGACGCTGCCCGTCTCGCGACAGTGCGGGGTCGCTGACCTGTTGGCCCCCAAACGCCAACCGCTCGGGTCTCGCCCCTCGCCCGGCCGATACGCCCATCCTCCACAAGCTGCCACCAGACGAGAAAATGATGGCATCTCCATCCGGCATCCATGCCAGTGCTGCCTGAGTGAGGTTAGCGAGTAGCAGCTGAGGTTCACCAATACTGGTGAGATCGTCCGAAAGCTTGAGGAGGTAGATGTCTGAAAGATTATCCCGGCCGGTCCCCTCGCGGACAAATGCAATACTGCCGCCATCGGGTGAGACCGCAGGGGCTTTGTCGCCATAGCTTTTGGGAGGGGGAGTCGTTAGCGCACGCCGTTCTCCAGTTTCAACTGAAAACACTGCAATTTTGCGAGGACCGTCCGAAGAATCCCGGACAATTATGGAGATGTGTTTTCCATCAGGAAACCAGGATATGGCCGTTCCTAAAGTCGGAGGCGGCATTGGTGGAAATGTCTCGGTCAACATACGTTCCTGGCCACCGATCGCCGGTATCAGATAATACGATGCCATACCTTCCGGCGGATTACGAAGGAAAGCGATATGCCGCCCGTCTGGTGACCATGCCGGCCCTTGGTCTACCCATGGGTACTCGGTCAGCAATAAAGAGGATTCCGTGCCGATGAGTTTGACGACTATGTCGCAGTTGCCTGTTAGGACCCAGGCACCTTCGTCACAACAGGTGTAGGCGACCTGATTTCCGTCCGGTGAGAAAGAAGGCATAAGTTCTCCACCCGGCGAACTGGTCAGTGGAGTGGCCGTCAGCAGGTTCTCCGGAGGTCTGTCTTCAGGACGAAATACGAAATACCAGACAGTTGTGAAAACGAGGGCAGTTACCGTGGCAAGTTGTATAGACCAGCGGAGTTTCCGACGAATTGACGGCCCGAGTCTTGAGGAAGCCTGTTTGTTTGAAACAGCTTGAACGGGAGCAATGAAACGGTAACCGTGGCGGGGAATGGTTTCGATGAAGCCAGGATTCGCAGTGTGGTCTCCCAGCGCCGTCCGTATTTTAAGAATCGCCGTACGCAGGCTGTGTTCGAAGTCCACAAACATGTCTTCAGGCCATATTCGCTGACGCAGTTCGTCGAGAGTGACAATCTCGCCAGGGCGTTCCAACAGGGCAACAAGAACTTCGAACGGTTGCTGCTGGAGTTTGATCTTCAAACCCCTTTTTCGCAGTTCACGGTTCTTGAGATCTACCTCGAAAAGTCCGAAACGAATGAATCCTGGAGAGCGGATCATTTTTGCCACGGTATCCTCCTGGTACCCTCACTCATCATAAACCAATATGGAGTATGACACTCTGCCTGCAGAGAGTCAATAACCTCCTGATTTACATGCCGGGGCTTCATTCCTCTGTAGATATAACCTTGTAAGTCTTTTTATAGCAATAAATTACCAGTTGACAATCAAATGACTTCCAATGCATGGACTCTTCTTAGCGGATTTGCCTAGGATATACCTTTGGAATGTATCTATACATAGGGAGTTAAAATCATGAAAAAACTAAGTATTGCGGCCGTATTGTTAACCATCTTTGCGATGACTGTCGTCTCAGGCAAACCGAAGAAGATTGAAACTGAACCTGCAGTCTTCGGGCCGGCTCCAGATGGGAGACTGGACATCAGCAGCTACGGGGAGGTGATTGTCGGCACCAATGTCTGGAGCTATTCTCCCGAGGAAATTGATCTGAACTTGTCCGAAGAACTCTTCGGTACAGAGATCGCGGGCTGGCACTCGGGCAGAGCGCGCGTCCTGAAGGATAATGGACCTGAAGGGGGCAGGCTGGACTTCTATTTTGACTGTGATAATGACGACTTAAGCACCTGTACTTATCGCATCATTGTCAGATTCGGCATCTACAGCGACGGCGAGGTCGTCTTCGACCCTGGAAGCATGGTACTGGTGCTCTATATTCCTGATGATGATCCTCTAGTGTTGATGGAAGAAGAATCTGTGAGTTTTAGCATCGCATTCCCAGCGGACAGCGGAGGCGATGATATCGTTCTAGGTCCAGAAAAAGGTGAACTGTGCTACGACGGACACGATAATGACGGCGATGGGCTGATAGACTGCGCCGATCCCAACTGTAAAAAGGAGTGTCCCTAATCGCTGTGAATGGAGACAATAGTGGTTAGTTCGCGAGCAGGGGTGAAAGTTTAACCTATCAGACAAACCGTAACCCTAGCTGGATGTAACGGGGCCTGTTTTCGCGGTCACGTTTCCGAAGCGGTATACCGCAACGATTTTCGTCACCGGGTCCTCAAAATGGCTGCAGGTGAAAACGTTGAGGAGCTCTGCCCGGAACTGGAGCGAGACATCCTCAGCAGCACAAATCAGGGCGGAACAGCAGCTGTTGTTCAGATCGGAGTGAGTGTGGGGCAAGTCCATTATTAACCGCCTAAACAAGGAGTACTGCCATGAAGTCATTATTAACTGGGGTAGTCGTGATCCTGACTTTTTCATTTCTTCTTCCAGGAACCATCCTGGCGCAAACGGGATTACTTGAAGGTACTTGGGAGCTGGTTTCCATAAAAATGACATCTCCCGATGGGAACGTTGAGGAATTTGTTGCTGATGACAAGGGGAGGTCTATCAAGGTTTATAATGCCACCCATTTTGCTGTCGTTGGTCATAATTCAGATGGTTCTTTTGGCTGGGCTAACGCCGGGACCTATACGGTAGAGGGAAATACCTTTACTGAAGTCATTATCAACGGCTCAAATCCTGACTGGATTGGGTATACGAATCGCACGGAATTCAATCTTCAGGGTGACGTCTTAAAGTCAAAATATTTTTTCCCTGATAAAACCATTTCTGAGGAAACCTGGCGTCGAGTGACGGCACGATAGACAGGTAGAACACATTACTTTTTTGTTTTCTCCTATTTCCAGGGTGTGGAGGAATCTCTTTTTAATGGTTGCCTCAATCTATCGAACGGAACTCGTCATTGGGATCAGCCCGGAGATTTCTCCAGGATCGCTTGAGGAAATAATTGTGGTTATGCGGTTGACCAAAATTAAAATAGAAACATTCAAGGAACAGACATTTGAGCGACAGCCATATACTCGGCCGTTGATGTTCAACTGCCAGAATCAGTTTCCGCTGAATTGAGCTCTAGAGATATTGAATAAGGCTCTGATCTATAGTCTGAGTTTTTAGATTAGTACAACAGGGAAATAGGAAAACAAGATTCTCCTTAATCTGCCTGGAAAATCATAATTGTCTGGATTATCCCCAGAATCAATCTGATTGCAGCCCTGGTTACATCGTCGGTCATTTTACAGAGGAGGGTGGGCATGATCTATTGTGAACCCCGTTCAGACACAGAAATTTTAAGCGACGTGGAAAACGAAAGAGAGGTTGTTCTGCTCGGTTGTCCAGTCTGCGCGAATATAAGTCTTTATTTTCAAAAAGCCCCTGAAGATTCGCCGATGCTTACACTTACCCCTACAGGTTTCAGGGCGGTTTCAATGCAGAAGGAGGTCAGGAGACTGGTCAAGGTCCTGAATGAAAAGGGTTTGAAAGCGAATTTCTGGGTTGGCAAGTATCCGGTAGTCGCCATGTGTGTCCTAGATGAAAGAAATCGCAAGAAGATTATTGAAAAATGTAAGGACTGTGATGCAGTAATCAGCTTCTGCTGTGATGCAGGGAAAAAGTCTCTCGAGAATCTGTTGCCGGAAAAGAAGATTATTGCCGGTATGAATGCTAGAGGAATTATAAACGCGTCGTTAAAAACCAAAATGGTTTATGCCAACCTTAGCCTTGATAAAAAAACTGTGAATATTACTAAATTCAGGATTAGTAGGGCTGATGCCGCCGCTGAGTGATTTATTAACAAAATAGTCTGTTTAAGGGGGTGTCGACATGCGGTTAAAGACAGTTTTTACCGTGAACTACATTTATTCATACCTTTTTGGGGCAGGATTTATATTTTTTCCGACTTTATGCAGTTCGCTGGTGGGTTTTAATGCAGCCGGCGATTCTTATCTGATTGCCCGATGTATGGGGATATTTGTCATCTGCACTGGTGTTCTTTCTTTCTTCGCTAGGGACTCTGAAAGATCTGTGGCCAGGCGGGCAATAGTTCTTTGCCTGTTTACTCTCTTTGTCCTGCTGTTTCTGTATAAAATATCATTGAATTTTTTTTATGGGATTCCCCTTCAATCTTCATGCTGGCCTGTAATATATGTACTTCACCTTGGATTCATAGTTTCTTATGGATACTTCCTCTTTGGAAAACCTAGAGAGATAGAAAGAGCAGCATGCCAGTCTCGTAGTGACTGCGACTTGATTAGCTCAGGTTGGAGTTCTCCCCGTGTTTGCCTTCAGCACAAACGGGACACATAAAGGCAAATAATTAAGAGAGACTTTATGGGCTTGATTACCCCCTTTCCGATGACAACCTACACCTGGAGTAAGTGAAAAATGATAGGTGTTTCAATCTGTACAGTCGTCACTTCCTCAAAATCCTTCCCAGTAGTCTCTATCTAGAGACCGGTAGTTGGCGGTTTCGGAGATGTGCCTGGCGGAGATCTCCGCTTCCCCTTCCAGGTCGGCGATGGTGCGGGCCACTTCGAAGTGAGATGTAAGATTTGAGAAGTTCGAACTCTACTTCGTCTATCTCACATCACAGATCTCACTTCCAGTGGGCCCGGGCCGAAAGCTTCATGGTCCGCATGGCGTTGTCAATTCAGTCCCGGGATTCCAGGTTGAGGCCGCGCCAACTCTCGATCATACTAGGTGTCACAACTCGGCGAGAAACGCCCTCAGCGCTGTGAGTAGGCGTTCCTTCTGATCCCGGTGAACACTGTGACCGGCACCTTCGATGTGGACTATTTTCCCATTTTGGAGAATTCCGGCCACTTCTTCATTCTGCTTTTGGACATCATCCTCGGCGTCGGCTTTGAGGATAAGTGTCGGCGCGGTAATCTTGGCAAACAACTCAGTCATAGCCGGGTAGCCGCTACGGCTCCTGTAAGCATTGTCGGGATGATGGAGATGCTGTGAGACGGCCCAGAATTCAATTTCGGGTCGGTCCCAGTGAGAATTCCCCTCCATAACGAAGGCAACGAGCTCTTCGTACGTCATGTTGTTACGCTCCAGTATCTGGGCGCGTCTTTCCTCCTGTGCTTTCGCGACTTCAGCGGGACTGGCATTACCGGCAGATCGGGGTGTAAGGCCGGGATCCACAAGAATGACGGCTTGAGGGATATCGGGGTACCTCGCGGCAAACCATGACATGGAAGAGCTCCCCATCGAGTGGCCCATCATGATAGGCTTTTCCAGCTTCAACTCACTAATCAGACCGGCCAGATCTTCGACCTGGGCATCGACGGGATCAGATTTGGAGGGCGGATCCGAAAAACCGTGTCCTCGTGCATCCACCATGATAATGTCGTAGTCCCCTTCCAGTGCCATCGCCAGATTTGTCCAGCACAGCCCATAGTCCGATGAACCGTGGGCCATCAACAGCACGGGTTTGTCGCCGCCGGTACGCCAGTAATGGATGCGAATTCCGTTCGCTATAATGTAACGGTCGAGCCATCCGGCCGGCGGAGAAGGAGGTTGGCCGGTTTCGGCGACCACCTGTGTCTCTGTGACAACGGGAGTTGCATCATTTTGGACACATGATAAGCCAGCTACAATTACCATGCACAGCAGAGCGCCTGAAATTAATAGTGATGGTCTCATAGTTTTGTTCCTTTTGTGTTGTCAAAGTGAATGATTTAATCTCAAATTTCATTGGTCCACCGGAAGGAATTCGCTTCTCGAATTTTAGTGTAGGCGGGCATAAAAATAAAGTCAAAAATACATGATTATACGGGTCTTCTTCCTTTTTAACGCCATGGCGCAATGTCGCAGAGGCGCAATGAGTATTGAATGAATTCCTTGCGTCTTTGCGTCCCCGCGTCATTGCGTTAAATTCCTTCCTCAAAACCCACTCCAGTAATCCCGGTCAAGCGACCGGTAGTTAGCGGCTTCTGACAGGTGGCCGGAGGAGATTTCAGGATCGCCTTCCAGGTCGGCGATGGTGCGGGCGACTTTCAGGATGCGGTGGTAGGCCCGGGCCGAAAGTTTCATGGTCCTCATGGATTCCTCTATGCATTCCCGGGACTCCTGGTTCAGGGCGCAGTAAATTTCAATCTCCCGGGGAGTCATTTGGTCATTGCAGTAGCGGCCATTTGTTTTTTTGAACCTCTCCCCCTGGATTTTTCGGGCCGCGGTGATCCTTGCCGCGATCACGGCGGAACATTCTCCTTTCGGAGCCGCGAGCATTTCATCGTGGCTGACTTCGGGAACGGCAACCTGCAGGTCGATCCGGTCCAGGAGCGGCCCCGAGATCCGGTTCAGGTAATGCTGGATGGCCGGGGGTGTGCATTTACAGTCCTTTAGGTGGCTGTTGTAGTAGCCGCAGGGGCAGGGATTCATGGCCGCCGCCAGGATGAAGTCCGCCGGAAAGGTGAGGGAGCGGGCCGCCCGGCTGATTGTAATCACCCGGTCCTCCAGGGGCTGGCGCAGCACTTCCAGCACGTGGTGGTTGAACTCCGGAAGTTCGTCCAGGAAGAGTACTCCGTTGTGGGCCAGGGATACCTCTCCGGGACGGGGATTGGAGCCTCCGCCCACCAGGCCGGCGGCGCTGATGGTGTGGTGCGGAGAGCGGAAAGGGCGCCGAGTCAGAAAAGGTTTGTCCCCGGGCAGGCTTCCGCAGACACTGTGTACTGCCGAGGCTTCCAGGGCTTCGTGAAAGGTCATCCTCGGGATTGATGGAAGGGTATCCGCTTGGCCAGCATGGTCTTTCCGGAACCTGGCGGCCCTATTAAGCAGGATGTTGTGCCCCCCGGCGCACGCCACTTCCACCGCCCTCTTGGCTGCCTGCTGGCCCTTGATTTCTGAGAAGTCAGGAGCGTTCACGGGATTTTCCTCAAGCAGACGGTTGTGGTCCAGCGGTTTAACCGCGTCCTGGGTGGAGCCTTCAGTCAGCAGGTGCACAACCTGGGGCAGGGAAGCCGCCGGGTAGATTTCAATTCCCCGGACTACCGAGGCTTCCCTGGCATTGGCGCCGGGCAGCAGGACCCGGCGGAAGCCATTCTTTTTGGCACTGAGTGCCACAGGTAAAGCTCCCTTGATCGGCCTGACACTTCCGTCCAGGGAGAGTTCGCCCAGGATCAGCCAGTCCCGTAAGCGGCTTTCCTCCATTCCTCCGGTAATACCCATGACCGCCAGGGCAATGGGCAGGTCATAACAGGACCCCCTCCTTTTTGAAATCAGCCGGGGCCAGGTTCACGGTGATGGCTCCGGTGCCGGGATAGCAGAAGCAGCAGTTGCGTATGGCAGCCTGTACCCTTTTCCCGCTTTCCTTGATGGCAGTGTCCGGCAGTCCTACTACGTGGTATTGAGGTTTTTCAGAAACCGACAAATCAACCTCAATATCAATCATCTGGGCATCAATGCCCAGGACATAAGCACTATGTACTTTTAACAGCATATTTTTTCTCCCGCAGGTTATCGTCTGTAAGAAAAAACGTACAGAAAAAAGAATTGGCGAAATTTACTGATAATTTTTCAAAGTGAGATCAGTGAAAAGAGCTGGGAAGGCAATCATGGAGCGACTACGACTGCGATTACGACAGCGATAGCGACTACGATAGCGACAACGATAGAGAAGATGGGTTCCGCTGGAACGCTGAGGTTTAATTTGCTTAATGAAATGATAGGTATGGCAGGCGGAACTGTTATGAGCCCACTCCAAATTTTTTTTTGAAATGTTTTGGGACTGGTACGTATCTATAAGTAAATATGACGGGGTCTACTTTTTTTAATTCCCTATAAGGAGTAGATTATTCGTATAAAAATTGTGAAGGGGGTACCGAATTAATATGGCAGGCAGATTATTCATATCTTCAAGGGAATATTTACGGTTTGCAAGAACATCAATGAGACTGTTTTCCTGGGTTTTTATCCTGGGGGGGCTTGGAGTTTTTGCGGTTACCGATACCGCAGTTGCCGCTGACCAGTACCGGCTGGAAGGGCAGGTTGGGCTTCCGCATGCGGGGCGGGTTAAAAAGAAAATGCAGGTAATGAGCTTCGAGGTAAGCCCTGCTACCATGAGTGGGGCCTCAAGCAATGTCGGAGGAATGTCTGGTGGCCCCGGTCAATGGAGTTCTAAGGATACCTATGAATTTGTGGAAATGAAACCCCTGGTATTTCTGCAGCTTAATGAAAATCACCGGCACTGTGTTATGACTGAAGCCCCAAAGGGACGATTCAAAATAGACGGGCTTCAACCGGGGACTTATAAGCTCACTTTTGCCATCCCTGACCTGGGATATATGGAAAAGGAAATTAAGGTTTCACCTGACTCGGTGGATAAGGATGGGAAGCTGAAACTCGAATTTGATTTTGAAGCCGAAGGCACTGTTATCGAACCAATAGATAGAGAAAAGATTCCTGAGAAGGCTGCCAAGGCTTTTGAAAAAGGAGTCAAGGATTTCGGCAAGGGAAACGGGAAAAAAGCCTTCAAGGAATTTGAGGAAGCGGTGAAGGAAGCTGACCATTATGCTGAGGCCTGGGAGTATATGGGAATGATTCAGCATTCCGCGGGTAAACTGGATGATGCTGAAAAATATTTTAGAAAGTCCCTGGAAATAGATTCCAATTCATCCCGTTCTCTGGCGGACCTTGGAACCATATTGCTGGTAAAAGGGGACCCGGCAGGAGCAAGGGCGCTTTATGAAAAAGCAGTCTTGATCATGCCTGGAGACCCGCAGCCCCGGGCCCAGCTGGGAATGGCCCTTTACCAGTTACAGGAACTGTCCCTGGCAATGGATCAGCTGGTTAAAGCCAAGACTATTAATCCCAAGCATTTTTCCCAGCCTCAGATTCTCAGCGCGGAGATTTATCGCCTCTGGGGTGAGGGTGAGAATATGGCGGCTGAACTGCATGATTTCATCGATAATTTCCCTGATGATCCCAAGGTTCCGGCCATAAAACAGGTATTGGAATCAAGCGGGCAGTAGAGGAATCGCCGGATCGGGGTTAACCCTGATCCGGCGATTCGCGATACCTGCTTGGGTGAGCTGGACCAGGAAAGCTTTGGGCTTTACAGCCGAAAATCTTCCTGTTGATCAGCTTTTTCCGTTAAGGCTTCTTTTCTTTATAATAGCGTTGTGGGCCATGAGCCTGATGGCATTGATCTTAATGAACCCTTCGGAATCCTGCTGGTTGAAACCTCCCTCAATGTCCATGCTGGAGAGATCCTGGTCATAAAGTGAACTGTGGCTTTCGCGGCTTAAAACGAACACGTTGCCCTTGTACAGCTTGAGGTTCACGGTCCCGTCGATCACTTCCTGGCTTTTATCAATGGCAGAGCGGAGAAAATCCATTTCAGGGCTGAACCAGAATCCGTTGTAGATCAATTCAGCCAGCTTGGCTGAAAGCATGTCACGCAGCCGCATCACTTCCCGGTCCATGGCAATGCCCTCGATGTCGGTATGGGCCGTATGCAGAATCGTTCCCCCGGGAGTCTCGTAAACACCACGGGATTTGATTCCCACATACCGGTTTTCCACGATGTCGATGCGACCGATGCCATTGGCCGCTCCCAGTTCATTCAAGTAAATGAAAAGTTCCAGGGAATCGGTTTTTTCAGTACCGTTATCCAGGTTTTTCACCTTGACCGGAATCCCGTCGCGGAATTCAATGGAGATCCGGGTGGGTTTGTCCGGCGCGTCCTCAGGATCCACTGTTTTTGAATAAACATTCTTCTCAGGCTCAACAGAGGGATCTTCCAGGATTCCGGCTTCATGGCTGATGTGCAGCAGGTTGTCGTCTTCGCTGTATGGTTTTCCGGCTGTAACCTTAATGTCGATACCATGTTTTTCGGCATAGGCAATCATGTCCCGCCGTCCCTTGAATTCATCCAGGAAGGAGGGCATTTTCCAGGGGGCGATTACCTTAATTGTCGGTTCCAGGGCATAATAAGCGAGCTCGAAACGGACCTGGTCATTTCCTTTTCCGGTTGCTCCGTGGGCCACGTATGCGGCGTTCTCTTTCCGGGCGATCTCAATATGCCGTTTGGCGATGGGAGGCCGTGCCAGCGCGGTTCCCAGTAAATAGCGGCTTTCGTAAACCGCGTTGGCCTTGAAGGCCGGAAAGATGTAGTTTTCAACAAAATCCCGCCTCAGGTCTTCAACATATACCTTGGAGGCACCGATCTTCAGAGCCTTGGCCCTGGCTGCCTCGAAATCATCTTCCTGTCCGACATCAGCAATGTAGGCTATGACTTCATAGTCACGTTCCAGGAGCCATTTGAGGATTACAGAGGTATCAAGACCTCCGCTGTACGCTAAAACTACCTTTTTGGAATTCATTAGAAAACTCTCCTGTATAATTATTGGATATTTATACAATAATTATACGGTAAATTTATCTGATTGTTCAAACTGGGCGTTAATTAGTGGTTCAAGTTTCAAAGTTCAACCTCAGCGGTTTGAGCTTCCAGTTTCATGGCAGTTGAATTTTGAATCTTTAATTGTATCCCGGCATGGTATTATTTCAGAAAGAACCTGTCCGTAATCCTGGTTGAGCAAAAATGTACAAGTTAAGACCGGTTGTTCTAATTACTTTTTTGTCCTTTATGCTGACACTCGGCGTCTCTGTCGGGTGTTTTAATTCTTCTGGTTCCCTGGCTGCAGTTGAATATGAGCACCTGGTAACTGATGAACCTGATTCCATACACATTGCACGGTTCAACCCGGGCCACGGAAGGATTGTCCTGGCAAAAGCCAGGAAATTCAGCCTGGGAAGGGAAACGGTATCTTCCATAAGTACCAGGGAGAATGCCCTGATGGCCATTAATGCCAGTTTTTTTGTCATGGAAGACAGGTTTGCCGGAATTCCCGCTGGCATGCTCAAGATCAATGAAGACTGGTACGGAGTCCCCCGCATGCCCAGGGCGGTACTGGGCTGGAAGGAAGATGGGTCCAAGTTTCTCATGGACCAGCTGGAAATGGACTGGTCAGCCGTTATTGGTGACCGGGAGGAACACATCCACATGGTTAACACGGTTAGAAACCGCTATTACCTGCTCCTTTATACATCCGCTTTTAATACAACTACCCTTACAGCTCCAGGTGGACTGGAGATCATTGTTGAAAATGGCAGAATTTCAGATTTTCATGCAAAAGGGAACGCTGTTATACCTGAAAATGGGTATGTCCTTTCCTATGGGGTTGAGGCCGCAAAAAAAGCACAACCGGTGAGGATTGGGCTTCCCGTAACTATCAATTACGAATTCAGGCCGGTACACCCTGACCACGCCGTGGATGAAAATTGGAAAAAAATGGACTACCTGGTCGGAGGCGCAGGGCTGCTGATCATGGACGGGGAGCCGGTCAGGGATTACATGGTTGAAAAGCTGAGTAAAGGTTTTGATACAACCAGGCATCCCCGCACTGCAGTCGGTATCAATCGCCGGGGAAAGTGGATTTTTGTTGTGGTAGACGGCAGGCAGCCGGGAAAAAGTGTCGGCATGACCCTGGATGAAATGACCGACCTGATGCTCTCCCTTGGCTGCCGCTATGCTATAAATCTGGACGGCGGAGGTTCGGCTACCATGTATTTGAATGGTGCTGTCGTAAATAGTCCTTCTGACGTAAGCGGCGAAAGGGCGGTTTCCGACGCCCTGATGATTATTGATGGAAACAGGTAGCAAGTACCTGGATGCAGGCAGAGGCTGTGTTGATTCCTGAACCCGGACCGATGATTCGCGTATCCTCCCCTTTTGGAAAACTCACCGGAATTTTTCACGAAACTTAAATTTATCCTTGCCTGTAAATATCTGCTCATCAAATGAAATAATGGGGCCAATTCACGTAATAGTAATTAGCCTCTATTTCTCACCAACTTGCTTTGCAGGGCGGTGAAGACACCCCCTTTGCTCTTCGAGCTGCGGAGGACAGGGCCGGCCTGACAAGGCTTTCGATTAAGGCCAAGAGTCGTCCGAGGTGCCGGGTTTAGCCTGATTCTGCTTCAGATTCCGGCAACCAGGAGCAACAGCGGCGGAGGTTAAATATACATTTATAGGGTTAAATCATTGGAGTTGAAGAAAGATGTTAAGAATTAGATCGGTTGTTTTAATCACCCTGCTTTCCCTGCTTATGACCCTCGGGCTTTCCGCCCAGGCGTTGGTTTCCCCTGATTCAAATGTTTCGATTGAATATGAACATCGAGTGACTGGTGCCCCCAATTCCATACACATTGCCGCTTTCATGCCCGGGCAGGGCCGAATTGTCATGGAAAAAGCCAGGGAATTCAGCCTGGGAAGAGAGACCGTTTCTTCAATCGCCGCCAGGGAGTTTGCTGTTTTGGGCATTAATGCCAGCTTTTTTGAAATGAACGGGGATCTCGCGGGAATTCCAGTCGGAATGCTGAAGATAAAAGAAGCATGGTTTGGCGTTCCCAGATTTCCGAGAGCTGTGCTGGGCTGGAAGGAAGATGAAACCATGGTTCTGGTTGACCAGCTTGATATGGAGTGGACAGCCTTGGTCAGGGGCCGGGAAGTACAGCTGAGCACAGTTAACGCTGCCAGAAACTCTACTGATTTAGTCCTTTATACGCCAGCCTTCAATTCATCAACCCTTGCTGAATCAGGAGGCCTGGAAGTCATTGTTAAAGACGGCAAGGTTGCCGAGATTCACTCAAACGGGAACGCAGTTATACCTGAAAATGGCTTTGTCCTTTCCTATGGGGTTGAGGCCGCAAAAAAAGCAAATCCGGTGAGGATTGGGCTTCCCGTAACTATCAGTTACGAATTCAGGCCTGTTCGTCCAGAATACGCGGGAGACTCGGAATGGAAGGAGATGGACTATCTGGTCGGAGGTGCAGGGCTGCTGATCTGGAACGGAGAACCCGTAGGCGATTACCTGATAGAACAACTGGATCAACAAGGAAATGCGTTCGATACGACCCAGCACCCCCGGACCGCGGTAGGTATCGATGGGCAGGGGAAATGGTATTTTGTCGTTGTCGACGGGAGGCAGCCCGGAAAGAGTGTCGGGATGTCACTTGAGGAATTGACCCAGCTGATGGCTTCGCTCGACTGCAAATATGCGATCAACCTTGACGGCGGGGGCTCATCAACCATGTATTTGAATGGTGCTGTCGTAAATAGTCCTTCTGACGTAAGCGGCGAAAGGGCGGTTTCCGACGCCCTGATGATACTCCCGGAGTAGCACTCCGACCGGCCCGCTTTCAAAGTTTAAGTTCAAAGTTTGGGTTGGGCCTCCCTTATGATTATGCATTGTGGCAATTTGGGAATAAAAGAGGCGAAATAACCTTTATGGAGTGTTTCGTAGCTTGTAAGAAGCCCGTAGGGCAAGAGGAAGGCCGCGGACCTGAATATCACCCCCGCATGTCCATCTCCGCGATTCTAATCTGCCTTCACCACCAACTTGCGTAGCGAGGCGGTGCAGACGCCCCTTTGCTCTTCGAGCTGCGGAGGACAGGGCCGGCCTGACAAGGCTTGCGATTAAGGCCCCGCAGGCGTACCTGGCTGTATGTTGAGGAGGCTTAGGATTCATAACCCAGCCCGGCGGACGGGTGTATTTGCCTTCGCAGCGGCCATTTGGCGAGGAATGCGAGCTAACTACCTTTGTATAAAACGAAACAATGACAATTCTTTTCGTAGTTTAAGAATAAGCAGTTGAACGTTTCAAAAGAGCAATAACAGGAAGCAGTCAAATTTAATTAGCGACCTCATTCCTGCCTGCCGGTAACGACTGTGCCCCTGGACTCAATTTAACTAAATAGGTTTCCCAAGAGGTCCTATTTTAGGTTTCGATTCAGCTGAGTGAGAATAAACAGCATCTATATCAAGGTTGATATGGAAATTTATAAAACCAAATTATGGGAGTTGCGTAGAGATGTTTAAAACCAGATCGTTCGTTTTTATTACCCTGCTTTCCCTGCTTATGACCCTCGGGCTTTCCGCCCAGGCGTTGGTTGCCCCTGATTCAAATGTTTCGATTGAATATGAACATCGAGTCACTGATGAGCCCAATTCCATACACATTTCCGGTTTCATGCCCGGGCAGGGCCGAATTGTCATGGAAAAAGCCAGGGAATTCAGCCTGGGAAGAGAGACCGTTTCTTCAATCGCCGCCAGGGAGCATGCTGTTTTGGGCATTAATGCCAGCTTTTTTGAAATGAACGGGGATCTCGCGGGAATTCCAGTCGGGATGCTGAAGATAAAAGGAGCATGGTTTGGTGTTCCCAGATTTCCGAGAGCTGTGCTGGGCTGGAGTGAAGATGGAACCAGGGTTCTGATTGACCAGCTCGATATGGAGTGGACAGCCCTGGTTAATGGCCGGAAAGAGCAGTTAAACACAGTTAATGCGGCCAGGAAATCCACGGATGTAGTCCTTTATACCCCTGCCTTTAATCCATCAACCCTCACCGAAGCAGGCGGGCTTGAAATCATTGTTAAGGATGGAAAGGTTGCAAGCTACCATTCCGATGGCAATGCCGCTATCCCGGAGAATGGCTTTGTTCTTTCCTACGGAGCGGATGCCGCAAAAGAAGCGGTGGTTCCTGAAGCTGGGACTCCCGTGGAAATCAGCTACGTGTTCAAGCCTCAACACCCGGAAAAGACCGGAGACTCGGAATGGAAGGAGATGGACTATCTGGTCGGAGGTGCCGGGCTGCTGATCTGGAACGGAGAACCCGTAGGCGATTACCTGGTAGAACAACTGGATCAGCAGGGAAATGCGTTCGATACGACCCAGCACCCCCGGACCGCGGTAGGTATTGACGGGCAGGGGAAGTGGTATTTTGTCGTTGTCGACGGGAGGCAGCCCGGAAAGAGTGTCGGGATGTCACTTGAGGAATTGACCCGGCTGATGGCTTCGCTCGACTGCAAATATGCGATCAACCTTGACGGCGGGGGCTCATCAACCATGTACCTGAACGGGAAGGTCGTTAACAGCCCTTCCAACAGGCCAGGCATGATGATGGGCCCGGCTCCGGGTGCTGGCAGGCCGGGCAGGGAAAGGCCGGGTGCTGACAGACCTGTTTCTGGCAGGCCGGGTATGGAGAGGCCTGCGGCTGATGGGCCAGCTGTGGAGAGGCCGGTATCCGATGCTCTTTTGATCCTGGAGTAGCCCGCCAATCGACGGGAGTTCAAGGTTCAAGGTTCGGGCATGACCATGCTTCAAGGGAGTGGCCGGGTCTCTGCGGCATCTCAATCTTGAATTTTGAACCTTGAATCTTGAATTACAGGGGCGATTCCTGAATCGCCCCTGTATCATTCCCCGATTTTCCTCAGCATTACCTTAAGTACGTTGTAGAAATCTGCCACGGAGGGAACCAGTACCCTTTCGTCGGGGGAGTGTGGAAACTCAATCTGGGGGCCGATTGAAACCATGTCCAGGTCAGGGTATTTTTTCTTGATTATTCCGCATTCCAGCCCGGCATGGATGGCATAAACTTCCGGATCCTTGCCGGAGACCTCAACATAGGATTCCTTGGCTGTTTTCAGCAGCCTGGATTTTAAATCCGGTCTCCATCCGGGATATCCTCCCAGGGTAATATTCTCCGCTCCGGCCAGGGAGGTGACAGCTTCAATCCTCCGCTGCAGGGATTGGAGAGCTGAAGCTGTGGAGCTGCGGCTGCTCACATGGATCTGGAGCTTGCCGTCCTTAATTTTAGCGGAAGCCAGGTTGCTGCTGGTCTCGACCAGGTCAGGGATGTCATAACTCATGGCAGCCACCCCGTGCGGAATTGCCAGGAGCATCTTTATCGCCTTGGCGGAAGAATCAAGGGAATAAGCTTTTACAGGCTGTGCCCCCGCGCTGATTTTCAGCTTAATGTCCGGTTCCACGCTCCCAAATTCAGATTTTATGTCTTCGAAAACCTCGGCCAGCCTGGCCTTGATGATTTCCGCCTTCTCTTTTTTATCGGAAATAACCGCGAATGATTCCCTCGGAATGGCGTTGTGCATGTTGCCGCCGCGAAAATCAACAAGCCTCAGGGAGAAATTTTCAGGTATTTCATTCAGCAGCCTGGCCATAAGGCTGACGGCATTACCCCTCTGCAGGTGGATATCCACTCCGGAATGCCCGCCTTTCAGCCCGGAGAGTTTTATTTCAAAAGTGATATGGCCCGGCTGCCTGGCTGGTTCAAGCTCCAGGGCGATATCCTGTCCGGAGCCTCCCGCGCATCCTACCGTCACGGCATTCTCTTCTTCCGAGTCCAGGTTGATGAGGAGTTTTCCTTTGAGCAACCCTGACTCCAAAGAAGCTGCCCCGGTTAGTCCGGTTTCCTCGTCTACGGTAAAAAGGCATTCCAGTCCGGTATGCTCTGCCTTGTCATCCTCCAAGAGAGCCAGGGCAGCAGCCACGCCGATTCCGTTGTCAGACCCCAGGGTGGTTCCGGTAGCATAGAGATAATCTCCTTCCTGCCGGGGGATCAGGGGGTCCTTCTCGAAATCGTGGCTTACATCAGCGTTTTTTTCATTGACCATATCCATGTGGCCCTGCAGGATCACCGGATAATTTTTATTGCCCGGGGTTGGTCCTTTTTTAACCAGCACGTTACCCGCCGCGTCGGTTACTGCTTCCAATCTTTTTTCCCTGGCAAAATCCAGGATGTACTGACGGATGGCACCTTCATTTTTGGAACCGCGGGGGATGGTCAGTATCCGGTCGAAATGTTTCCATAAAATTTCGGGTTTAAAATCAGTTACAAAGCTCATTGGGTAACCTCCTGTTTATCGTGACACCGTAATAAATATACAGTCAGTAGAAACGTAGTTTTATAGAATCCATTATCAACCAACGAATGAGCGGAATCAACTGAATGGTATCAGGTTGCAGGCTTGAAGGTTGCAGGATAACAGGGTGCAGTCAGGTCATGGTTGACACTTGAGGCTCAGGACATAGGAAAAACTCCAAGATTAATTCAGCAAATTATTGAAAATAATTGAGTTTAACGATTGATTCCTTTACTGGTTTATCTTGTTGATAGATAATTCCAGAAGTAACAAGCAAACGGGACGTATCGTATTTTCAAAGAATTACCGAAGAGAAGCTGGACCGTTCAGTGTATGAGAAAGAAATTTAGATGGACAGACGAAAGTTTTTGAAAACGACCGGTGCCGCTGTTGCTGCTGCGGCATTGCCCGGAAAAGCGGATGCCTCGGATATCGCGGAGACTCCGAATATCATTTTTATAATGCTGGATGAGTGGGGATATTTTGAATGGTCTGCCATGGGGCATCGTATTCTGCAGACCCCCAATATCGACAGGATGGCATCCGAAGGAATCCGGTTCACCCAGTTTCTTGCCGGAAGCAGTGTCTGTGCTCCGACCCGCAGCGCTCTCATGACAGGCCTGCATACCGGTCATACAACCGTTCGTGCCAATGGCGGAGGTGCTTCCCTTTGCACCGATGACTTAACGATTGCTGATATTCTCAAGGCCTCAGGATATGCCACTGGAGGTTTTGGAAAATGGGGTTTAGGTGACGCCGGTACGACAGGAGTGCCCGAAAAACATGGATTTGATACTTTTTTTGGCTACTACCACCAGGTCCATGCTCATTCATATTATCCCAGGTACCTGCTCCGCAACAGTGAAAAGGTGATGCTGGAAGGCAATGTTGGAGATATGCGTAAAGGAAAGGTTTTTTCTCATTATCTTATCCATGAAGAAGGACTGAAATTTATTCGTGAGAATAAGGACCGTCCTTTTTTTGCTTATTTCCCCTGGACTCTCCCTCACGGCCTCTGGGGCATGCCGGAAAATGATCCAGCATGGCTGAAATACAAGGACAGGAAATGGGCTGCGGGAAACCAGGGCGACGAACGTGATGCCCAGTTTTACGCGGCAATGGTGGAAATGGCTGATCGCCATATTGGAGAAGTATTCACTCTTTTGCGTGAGCTGAATATCGACAGGAAAACGATCGTTTTTGTTTGCGGTGATAACGGGGGGCAGCCCTATTTCCTGAATGAAAAATATCCGGATGGTTTCCTGGCTCCTAACCGTGATCCCAGGACTGGAGTGCGTTTCAGGGGCGGAAAGGGCAGTTTCTATGAAGGAGGCTTGAGAATTCCTTTCCTTGTCCGGTGGCCGGGAAGGATAAGGCCCGGTATTGTCTCGGATCACCTGGGCTATTTCCCGGATGTAATGCCTACCCTGGTGGAACTGGCGGGATATGATCCACCCTGCAATACCGATGGGATTTCAGCAGTTCCAACCATTCTAGGGGAGGAAACAGTCGGTCGCAGTCAAAAGCAGCATGAGTTTTTGTACTGGGAGGATGCTGAAAGCTGCGCTGTGCGCATGGGTAACTGGAAAGCTGTCAGGCCGAAGAATCTAAAAATTTTTGAGCTGTTTGATTTAAGCAAGGACATCCAGGAGTTGAACAATGTAGCTGACCATCACCCTGATATCCTTCGCAAAATGGCAGGGTACGCGAAGGAATCGCATACTCTCCCCTGTGAAGGCAGGGTTCTGGATGCTTCCCTGGGATTCCGAGGACACCTGGAAGACTAGCAGGCTTCAGGTCGCGTTAAGGCCAGAATCTACTGCTGGCGGCACCTTCAGGTTGTACCTGGTTTGTATTCCCTGGCCTGTATCTGTATAATGCGGCCTATAGAATCTCTCTTATGAAGGTTTTAGTGACATGTGTCCAGACCTTTAAGGAGTGATTTCTTATCAATATCAAACCATAAATCCCGGCCATTAGAGCAGGGATAATCAAATTGCCGCGATTGTTGCGGTCTTTTCTTTTCCACGTGTCCGGCGGGTAGAGATTTGTAGAACCCCGGACTTGGAAAAAAATGAAAGAATTAGCACAATCACGTGTGCCGAGCACGCGTACAGACCATTCTACCCTGCAGTTGCATACCCAGATTCCGCAAGGTGCTTTCAGCACCCTGATCCCGGAGCTTCAGAAAGCTGTGGCTGCTGAGGGTTACGATACACCCACGCCCATCCAGGAGAAGTGCATTCCGCACCTGCTGGAGGGACGTGACCTTCTGGGATGCGCCCAGACCGGAACCGGCAAGACCGCAGCGTTTGCCCTGCCTCTTTTACAGAGGCTGTCCGGAAATTATCCCCGGCCCCGGCCTGGAACTCCCAGGGCCCTGATTCTTGCCCCTACCCGCGAACTCGCGGCGCAGATCGGCGAGAGCATTAAGACTTATGGGCGCTACCTGAGCCTCAGCCATACTGTTATTTTCGGCGGAGTAAATCAGGCCCGCCAGGTAAATGCCCTGAGACGCGGGGTTGATATTCTCATAGCTACTCCCGGCCGGCTGCTAGACCTGATGGAGCAGAAATACATACACCTGAATGAGGTGGAGGTATTCATCCTTGACGAGGGTGACCGGATGCTTGACATGGGTTTCATACCCGACATCAAGAAAGTTTTGACCCAGGTTCCGCAAGACCGTCAGACCCTGTTTTTTTCGGCCACCATGGCCCCGAAAATGGTTGCTCTGGCGCACACCATGGTTCGCAATCCGGTGCGGATAACTATCACCCATGACCGTCCCACCTTGGATACTATCGCCCAGAAGGTGCTGTTTGTAGAGAAAAAGAATAAGGATGCCTTGCTGATCTCCATGCTAAGTGATCCTCATGTCAGTAAAGCCATTATTTTTACCCAGATGAAGCATTCCGCCAATAAGGTAGTGCAAAAGTTGAACGAAGCGGGCATTAACGGCACTGCTATCCACGGGAACAAGAGCCAGGCTATGAGAACCAAGGCTCTGGATGGTTTCAGGAAGGGCAGTTTTAAATTTCTGGTTGCTACCGATGTAGCGGCGCGCGGACTGGATGTGGACGACATCACCCATGTAATCAACTATGATCTTCCGGTAGAGGCAGAAACCTACGTACACCGTATCGGGCGCACCGCCCGGGCAGGGGCTAACGGAGACGCTATTTCGTTCTGCTGCGCTGAGGACCGGTCCTATCTGCGGGACATAGAACGCTTGTTGGGCGAATCTGTTCCAGCTGAGATGGATCATAAATATCATTCCGAAGACGCATTCCGGTCCCTCAAGGCTGCCCCGAAAAATTTCGGCCGCGGTGCCGGAGGCGGTGGAAGGTTCGGCGGACGCTCGGAGGGAAGTTTTTCCCCTCGCGGCAAAAGACGTTCCAGCGGCCGTCGCTAGACGACCTTCGTCCAGAGATTAAGTTTCCAGGGGGCGGATCATCCCGATCCGCCTCCGTGAGTTTTCCTCCCCAGGCTGAACTGCCCTAAATTGCTTTATCCCCGATACCCCTTCCTAGAATCTTCAATCACTTTGGTACAGCTTTTGTAGTAATCTTATCTGTGTTACAAGTATTAATGTTTGCTGTGTGAATCAGGCCGGGAAAAAAATATGAAATATGAATTTGATTTGATTTGTATAGGGTTAGGCCCAGCAGGCATGGCTGTTTCCGCGATGGGAGCGGAGATGGGACTAAAGGTCTGTACGATTGAAAAAAATAAAATCGGCGGAGAATGCATGAATATCGGGTGCATCCCCAGTAAATCCCTGCTGAAGATTTCCGAATTCTGCACCGCGCAGCTGAAGCTGAAAGAAATGGGCCTGCTGGATGAGGCTGCAAAACCGGAAATCAGGGTTCCCTTTCCGAGAATATCCGAATACCTGGAGTATATTTCAAGCAAAAAAACGTTGAAGATGTTTGAAAAAGTGCATCTGATTCTCGGTAAAGGCCCGGCAAGTTTTATTGATCCCCACACGGTAACTGTGAATGGGAAGACTATTACGGCCCAGAGGATTTTTATCGCTTCCGGGACTGAGCCACAGGTGCCCCGTATTGACGGCATTTCAGATATTGATTTCCTGACGAACAAGAATGTTTTCAGCCAGGATGAAATTCCCCGGAGCATGATTATAATCGGCGGCGGAGCCATCGGGTGTGAAATGGCCCAGGCCTTCACCCGGCTGGGCTGCAAATGCACCATAGTCCATATGGACAATTATCTCCTTCCCAATGGCAACCGGGAAGCAGGAGATTTGCTGGAAGATGTTTTCCGGAAGGAAGGCATAGAGGTCCACAATTCTAAAAGACTGGTAAGCGTTACTAAAGAGGGAGATGAAATCTGCCTGTATACTGATGATGGAATTCGTCTTAAAGGAGAAAAGCTGCTCATTTCAGCAGGGAGAAGAGTAGATCTCAGTGAATTGGCACTCGACAACGCCGGCGTTAAATACGATAACAAGGGTATCCTGGTGGACGGCATATACAGGACATCTGTTAAACATATATACGCGGTTGGAGATTGTAACAACGGGATCCTGCTATCTCATGCTGCCATGCACCAGGGCATGTTCGCCTTGATGAATGCGGTGAGCCCCTTCGCGATGTTTCGGTATAAAAATTACGTGATTCCGTGGACTGTGTTCACAGAACCCCAGGTTTCCTATGTGGGAATGAGGGAAGGGGAGCTCAAGAAAAAGGGTATCAAGTACCAGACCATTACCGTGAAGTATGAAGACTACGGCGCCGCGATTGCTGAAAACGTCGGCATCGGCTGGGTGAAGGTTCATGCCAATTATTTTGGCAGGGTTTTCGGTGTTGGCATCGTAGGAGAAGGCTCCGGTGAAATGATTAACGAGTGGGCCCTGGTTATCCAGAAGAAAATAAGCCTGCTCAGCATTCTTTTCCTGGCCCATTCATTCCCTACCATGGGATTTCTCAGCAAGCGGGTGGCCGAAACCTGGATGATGGAAAAAATGAAAAGCCCCTTCCTCCGGAAGATGTGCCGGTTCTTTTACCGAAACATGTAGCCGGCCTGAGGCGCGCTAACTCAATATTTAAGATTGAAGGGGAAAACGGGTGGGATTTTTCGTCTATTGTAGGGGCGATTCATGAATCTGCAGCCTCCCGAGCTCTATTTAAAGCAAAGGATTTGTTATCGGCCAAGCCTGGATGAGTGGATATGAGGAATTTTATTATATTTTTTATCGGCAAGGAGGGAACCAGCCCTCTTATGAAGCTGCTGGATAATTTTGACCGGGTTTCGGTACTCCATCATGAGGGAGGGGGCGCCCTGGAGCCTTTCGACCGGCATGAATGCGGCCCCATATCTATTCGCAATCTTAAAAAATGCCTCGATATCGTGTTAAGCGGACAAGAAATAGATTTTGCCAGGCTGAATCGAATCTATACGAAAACGTCTTTGAAACCTTTGGAGGAGACCAATAGGAACTGCTCCGTCGGCTTCAAGATGAGGTTCAAGCCTCCCGGTAATCGCATTGCGGAAACGCTTGGTTTCGACTCCTGGAATAATTGGGCATCAAAGGCTTTCAGGAAATCCAGGAACCGTTCTTTCAGGAGGATGATGCTGGAAGTTTTACAAAAGAATAATCCTGTTGTGTTTGTTGCCTTTCGCCAGGACCTGTTGAGGTGGAGCCTCTCCAAGTATCACGGTGACGGGAGTTGCCGTCCCGGGCATATGCAGTTTGATCTTGCCAGCGGAAAGATCAGCAGGGAAGATATAGGGAAAATCCATGTTGATTGTGATCGGCTGGAGAAAATTTTTGCGCAATCGGAGATGATGTTGGCGAGAAAGAACCGCCTGATGGAAGAGTTCAGATCTAAAGGAATCGATGCCTTTCCCTTGTTCTATGAAGACTTTCTTGAGGACAAGTACCAGTATTTCAATCGCTTTTTTGAAATTCTTGGCATAGAAATTTCGAAACAGGAAATAGAGGCCGCGCTGGAGACAGGAGCTTACTATAAAAAAGTCCATTCACGTGATATTTCGGAGTTTGTTATCAATTATCAGGAGGTGATGGACAGGTTCGGCAGCAGCAAACGGTTGTGAAGGCCTACCGGGCAGAAACATCCCTGTGTGGAACGCCGGTCTCTTTGCGCCGGTCTGATGACCGGCTGTTACAGGCAGCATGTTGCGGGTAGCGGGAGTTTGTAACCTGTCCCCTGGGACCTGTAACTATTCCCACGCCGGTCTCCTGACCGGCAATTGCATAAGCACCGCCGCCAGACGGTATCCACAAGTCCGGGCCGGAGGTCCGGAAAATCCCGAGCCTTTGGGCTCGGGATAATAGACATAATGATTTGACCTGTCCTATTTAATCTACGTGGATTATGCTGGTTAAAGATAACTAACTGGCACAGCGCCACAAATAATAGAAAGGACAGGTCATGAAAAATTGTAACTCAGAAAGCAGCAAAAGCAAAACAAGGTCAACAACAAAGGCAGAAGAATCAGTGAGCTATCCGGCTTATATTGGTCTTGATGTACACAGTCAAACCATCGCAGTTGCAGTAGCCAGATCTGGAAGAGAGGAACCAGAGTTCAGGAGAGAAATTGCCAACAAACCTAAGAGTGTGGAAAAACTGATCAAGCAGCTCACCACTGAATTCGCAGGCGAGGTATTGTTATTCTGTTATGAGGCCGGTCCCTGCGGTTACGCTCTTCATCGTCAGATACTGGACTCAGGGCATGACTGTCAGGTAATCGCGCCTTCCATGATTCCCAACAGGCCGGGAGATCGCATTAAAACAGACCGACGAGACGCATGTAAACTGGCTCATTATTTACGCAGCGGTGATCTTAAAGCTGTATGGGTGCCTGATGAGGAACAGGAAGCTATGCGGGATCTGGTACGGGCCCGAGAAGACTTCAAGGCTCAAGAGAGCAAAGCCCGCCATCAGCTCAACAGTTTCGTGCTCCGACATGGCCATTACTATCCCTCCGGCAAACAACGATGGAACAAGACTCACTTGAACTGGATGGAATCCCTGAAATTTCCTCATCACTGGCAGCAAGTAGCCCTGCAGGAATACATTGACGCAGTAAAAGCAGCCACCAAAAGGGTTGCCGACATCATGGCACAAATAGAAATGCTGCTTCCGCAATGGTCATTAGCGCCGGTGGTGTATTCCCTTATGGCTCTTAGGGGTGTCCACAAGCTGACGGCTATTGTCATACTGGCAGAACTGGGCGACATCACCCGCTTTGATTCTCCCTCACAGCTGATGTCCTTCGTTGGATTGGTGCCCATGGTCCATTCTACGGGAGACAAAACACACATGGGAAAAATCACCAGAACAGGGAACTCTCATGTGCGCAGAGTGCTTACCCAATCTTCCTGGACTTATCGTTTTGCAGCGCGCCAGACAAAACATATTAAAAGCAAAGCGGCTCAAGCTTCTGATGAGGCCAGAAGTATTTCGTGGAAGGCTCAAAAGAGATTGTGCGGACGATTCCGGTATCTGATTATGGCCGGAAAGGATTCTAAAATAACGGTTGTAGCCATTGCCCGTGAGTTGCTGGGCTTTATCTGGGATATTACCCGTCATGAAATGCCTAAACTGCAACAGTCCCATTAAAACAGTTTCACCACAATGTTGAACAAATAAACTACAACAAACAATACAAGTAAAGAGGAGGAAGACATCTTGAATCAGGCTGGGATCAGGCCAGCGAGGAGAACCCTAGTCCTGGGCTAAATCGGCATCAACTGGACGTTTCTTGTTGATGATCCCTGTTAATAGATATAGGCAAGCTCCGCGACGCATTTAAGTCAGGTCGGTAACCAATCCACGTATATCAGCATGAGTCACAATCGCAAAATGCCTGGTCCCGCCCTGATTCAAGATATATTGTTTAAATAAAATATTTTTTAACAGCATTATCTATTAACTTGACAGGTCAAAACATATCAGCCCAGGGCGTAACCCTGGGTAAAACGGAACTTCACAAAATATGTGGAGGGCTGAAGGTCCGACATTAAAACTGAGAACACTGACATAAGAAGTGGGGAGTGAAGATGTCGAATGACAACAATTGTGATTTTAATTCTAGATTTGTGCCGCCCTTCCAGGGCTATTCTTCGTTGGGTCTGTTTCTTTACCCAGGGTTCGCTGCCGCTCACCCTGGGCTGAAACCTGTCGGGCTTCCAGCCCTGAACATCCTACCCCTATCACACATGGCTGAAAATCCGGAGGCATCAGGGACATTTACCAGCCGGAAGGCCGGATAATTTTATCTTGAATCTGAAATTTAGAATCTCCGATTAGCGGGCTTCCATCCCGCAATTACCCTCCCACAATCTGGTCAGTGACCAGCTGGACGACGCGTTCGATTTCGTCTTCCTGGGCGCGGCGCTGGGCCGTGGCGGAGCTGCTGCCGGGCTTGGCACTTCCGGCTAAAAGCTTTCCCGCTGCCATAACTGAAATACCAACAGAATTACTGGGCATGGGCTGGGGCTCTCCCTTTTGACTGGTTTCACCTTCGATTCCCAGTCCCCGGCCATGCCCGTCCGGGCTGGTGCTGTGCTGGGGTATGGGAGAAGAGGAGAATCCCTTTAGAAATTCGTCGCTGCCTGCCAGAATGCACTGTTCGGTGGTGCATTCGAGCCTGGGGTCTTCCAGGCCCAAACTGCTCTTGATGTCTAACAATTCCTTGACCTTCTGGCCGGGCAGGCGGTTGATGTTTCCGACCTGCTTGGAAAGCAGCAGGATCTTGCAGTACATGTCGAGTGTTTCCAGGTGGAAATAGGCCTGTAATAAACTTTTGTCACAGGCTACCGCCCCATGGTTGGCCAGTAGGATGGTGTTGGCCTTGTTCTTGAGATGGGGCAGCACGGTTTCGGCGAAATTCTTGCTGCCGGGGGTCTCGTAATCCGCCAGGGGGACCTGGCCGATGAAGATCTCCACCTCCGGCAGGATACCGGTTGGAATCGGGATGCCCGAAACCGCGAAAGCCGTGGCATGGGGCGGATGGGCATGGCATACCGCGTTTACCCAGGGAAGCTCATGGAAGATCTCCAGGTGCAGCAGGACTTCTGAGGTGCGGGGCAGGGGCCCGTCCAGCTGTTTTCCCTTGTCATCCACAACCGCGATGTCTCCTGGTTTCAGGAAACCCTTGGATACACCGGTAGGGGTGCAGAGATACCTTCCGTCGCCCATGCGGAAGCTGATGTTTCCGTCATTGGCCGCGACGTAGCCGTTGATATACATCCTGCGGCCTAATTCACAGATTTCTTTTTTTACTTCCCATTCACTGACCATTTTATTAATTCTCCAAAACTAACCTTATTTCAAATAAACTTTTTATTAACCGGCTTCCAGGTCAATGAAACCGGCCTTATTCTTCTTCTATGGAAAGCGGCAGTATCGGGTCAAAATCCACCGTATCCAGGATCGCGGCGCAGTAGCATTCAAAAGGAACTTTTTCAGGATAGAATGGAGCCGTGGCCTCCCGTCCCTCCACCATGCCAACGAGGTCGCCTTCCCGGGCTGCCAGGGAATCATAGATCACCGGGGTTTCCTCGTTTCCGTCATTCTGTCCGGCCAGGGTACCCCGGTTGCAGGTTCGTACCACCAGGTAATTCCCTGGTACCACTTCATCCAGCTTCCTGCTGAAAACCACTTTTCCAATTACTTTAGCTATCCGCATTATTCTCTTTCCCAGGATCCGTTATTGCCGGCCTGGTTTAATGTTTTTCGACTTCTTCAATTTTTTTGATCACGTCGTCAGCGAGGCCGGAGACCATCCGGTTCTGCACAAAAATCCTGGTCATGGCCCGCAGCTCGTGAAAGGTTGAAACCCGGTGCTCCAGGATTAGCAGGTTGGTGCTGAGCCTGCGCACCGAAGCCGCGACTGATTCGATTTTTGTCCCTTGTACAGCCCTGATTCCCGGGACCTTGTTGGCCATTATGAGAGCGTCAGCTCCAAAGGGGAAAAGAGCTACTCCGAGAGACAGGGAGCCGGCAGTGATCCTGCGGCAAAGGCCTAACAGGTTCACCATCCAGCATTCATCGTCAGTGCAGTCAGTGAAAAAGATCCCGTCATGGGCCAGGGCTTGCAGCACGGAATCGGTTTTTTCATCAGGGAAATAGGTGATCAGCCCGACGGGGCCGGTGCCGGTACTGTTCCGGGAAGCTGAAAGCGGAACATCCTTCCAGGTTGGAATCGATTTCTGCGCCGGTACCGGTCTGGAAACGGGCCTGTTCAGGGACTCTGTTTTCCGGGTGATTCCGATTTTTCGGCGCGCTGCCAGGTCCGCTGCTGCCGGTGTGAGAAATTCATTGGAAGCCAGCTCCACTGAGGAGGAACCGCCTGCAGTGATCCGGGCCAGCAGGTCATCGGCAGTAACGAAGATTCTTTTCAGAAAATCTTCGTTACGGCCGCGAACACTGTCCCCGGGGAAAGCAGTTCCGGCCGCGGCGGACAGATTGATTTGCCCGTCCTGCTGCAGGGAGTTTTTTACTTCCTTTACTATCTGGTTTATAAGTTCCGGATCCATATTATCCCTTGCCCTCCGGGGAATATCCCCAGGAAGGATGTCGATTTTTCCTAATCATCTGATATGCCGATCACGGTCCAGCGTACCGGGCTGGTTGTGTCTCCGACCAGTTCTCTTGCCGCTCTTCCGTCATTGCTGATAACCACTTTTACCCCGTGCCCGGCCCCGATGGTGTCTACTACCAGGAGGGGATCATCCTCAGGGCCGACCTTGCCCCTGGCATCCAGGGGCTGCACTAACAGCAGCTTGTAACCCACCATGGATGGGTGTTTAGTTGTCGATACCGCGGTTCCTTCAACCAGTCCTAATCGCATCTTAAAGTATCCTCAGGTTATCGATCATGGAACACCGGCGCAGCCTGGTATAGGTCATGGGAGTGGCAATGCCCTCCCCGGTACCGCAGGCAATTGACCAGCCTCCATAACCTTCTCCGCCGGAACCGTTTCCGGCCAGGGAAGGGCCGTTTTTAATATAAAGGGTAGTATCCAGTTCCTTGCCCATGTGGGTCATGTGATCCACCAGGCGGGAATGGATTACAGCGGTGTGCTTGAACCCGTGCTCCGCTTTTTTCGCGTATTCCACAGCCTGTTCAAAAGTAGAAGCCTTGACCACCGGCATAACCGGCATCATCTGTTCGGCCATTACCCAGGCATGCTCAGGCCCGGTTTCACCGAAGAGCATACGGCACTCAGGCGGGATTGATACCCCGATAGTCCGGGCAATCACTTGCGGTTCAGCGCCTACATATTCCTTGTTGGCGGCCCAGTGTCCGTTTTGACCTTTTACCAGACAGATTTCAGCCAGCTTGTCCATTTGCTGGGTAGTGAGCTTGCAGGCTCCGGCCCGGACCAGGGCGTTCATAAAAGCATCAAAGACAGAAGCTTCCACGAATGTTTCTTTTTCGGAGAGGCATAACAGGTTGTTGTCGTAGGTGCTTCCCTCGATGATGCAGTTGGCCGCGTTATTCAGGTCAGCGGAGGAGTCCACCACGACCGGGGGATTTCCGGGCCCGGCACAGATGGCGCGTTTTCCGGATTTAAGGGCTGCGGCAACAACACCCGGTCCTCCGGTAATGCCTAACAGGTTCACGCCTGGATGGGTGAAAATCTGGTTGGCGGTTTCCAGGGTTGGTTCAGTAATAACGCAGATCAGGTTATCTATGCCGGTCTCTTTATAGATAGCTTCGTTAAACAGCCTTGCTCCGGTAGCCGCAATCTTTTTTCCACCCGGATGGGGGTTGCAGACCAGTGAATTACCGGCCGCGATGATGTTGATGGCGTTATTGGCCAGTGTCGGCAGGGAATGGGTAACCGGGGTAATAATCCCGACTACTCCCCAGGGGGCGTGTTCTTCCACGGTAATGCCGTGATCGCCGCTGAAGCATTCGGAAGTTATGTAATCCACACCCAAAGCGGAGTCAGCTACGATCCTCATCTTTTCCGGCTTGTGGGCGGCGTGCCCGACCCGGGTTTCTTCATATTCCAGCCTGCCCAGTTCTTCTGACTGGTCCCGGCAGATATTCATGATGATTTCGCAGATCTGCTTTCTCTGGGCCAGGGAACGCCGGTTAAGTGCTTTCTGGGCGTTCTCGGCGGCTGAAACTGCCTGGTTGACGTTGCTGAAAAGGCCCCTTTGACCATTTGCGGCAGCCGGCGAAAAGCTGAAGCTGCTGTTATAGGCGGCGGTCTGTGGAGATGAACCATTCCACCGCACAGAGGTCTGTCCTATGGGCGGAGTAGCGGATTTTCCCGGAACCGGAGGTTCCTGGCTGCTCCATCCACCTTCCAGATGGGTGAGTACCTTTTCCACCATTGCTTTTATTTCGTTTTCATTAAGGCCTTGCATAATAATGCTCTTCCCTTTGATCTGGCCCGCAGGTTTGAGGAATATGCGGGTTTACAACCGTTTTTATATTAAGAATTCTGATACTGGATGCCGTGATTATCACTTGACTGGAACCTTTATTGATCGGTCTCGTAAAGCTTGTCGCCCATAATGGTAACCGAATCAATTATCCCGATGATGACGCAATCAACCGGTGCGTCAGAAGTGCCTGATGTCATCCTGGAACTGGATCCCTGGGTGATAACCACCAGTTCGCCTGTGCCGGCCCCGAGAGTGTCAACAGCGATAAAGGAACGGCCGGTACCGATGATTCCGCTGTTATCCGGGTTTACCCGGACAGGTTCGACCACCAGCATTTTCCGCCCTTTCATTTTTTCGACTTTCTGGGTCGTAACTACGTTGCCCTTAACTCTGGCCATAAACATGTCTATTTAACTCCTGAAAAGTCACGGTTTTATAAATAAATAAAATAATTAATTCATAAATAAAGTCCGCGGACGATTATTTTGCCTGCCTTGCGGCTGACATTTCACTGAACTCTACCCAGTTATCCTTTTTTGGCGGATAGCTTGGGGAGTACAGCAGATACCTCGCCGTGCGGCCTGGGTATAACATGCACTGAAACGACTTCGCCGATACGCCCGGCTGCGGCCGCGCCAGCGTCAACCGCGGCTTTACAGGCTGCTACATCGCCTTTAACCACGACATTCACGTAACCGCTTCCGACTTTTGCTGTCCCGACATATTCGACTTTGGCAGTCTTCAGCATGGCATCAGTGGCTTCAATAGCCGCAACCAGCCCCTTTGTCTCAATCATTCCAATTGCTTCGTCCATTGTTCCTGTCTCCATTTGTTTTCCCGCGGAAATAAACCGCGGATTTATTTAATTTCGTTTTGATGCATTTAATAATTCCGCGGCCTGCCTGGCCACGATCAGCTCTTCATTGGTTTCCAATACCCAGACAGCTGTCCGGGAATCCTCACTGTCTATCCGGTTTTCTTTCCTGGTGGACCTGTTTTTCTCCAGATCTAAAGCAATCCCGGCAAAAGCAAGGCCCCTGCACACGCTTTTCCGCACTTTATCGGATTTTTGGCCGATGCCCCCGGTAAAGGCTATGGCATCAGCTCCGCCGAGTTCCGCCAGGTAAGCTCCCAGGTAGTCGCGAATGGCAGTAACGTAAACATCAAAGGCCAGGATGGCTGCCGGGGATCCCCGGTCCATGGCATCCTCGATATCCCGCATGTCGCCGCTGGTGCCGCTGAGTGCCTGTAAACCGCTTTTGGATCCCAGTATGCGGAGAATTTCGTCCGTATCAAGGTTTGCGCCTCTCCGCAGCAGGTCCAGGGCGAAGGGGTCAAAGTCACCGACCCGGCTGCTTTGCGGCAGCCCGGACTGGGGGGAGAGCCCCATGCTGGTGGCAACTGAAACACCGCTCTTGATAGCGCAGATACTACTGCTTCCGCCCAGGTGCATGCTGATCACCCGGTCAGCGCCGGGCATCAGTTCTCTCATCCTCCTGGCGGTGTAGCGGTGTGATGCTCCATGGTACCCGTAGCGCTTTACTCCGTAAGAATCAGCCCACTCCGCGGGAATCGCGTATCTGCGCCGGCGTTCCGGATTGGTATGGTGATATCCGGAATCAAACGCGGCAACCAGGAGAGTTCCTTCCAGTACTTCTGCAAACATACGCATGGCAGCCACATAGGGCGGATTATGAGCCGGGGCCACGGGAGAGAAATACTCCATTTGCGAAAGAACTTCTTCGGTAACCTTCGTGACCGGAGGCAAGTCTCCTCCCATGACAGCCTTGAAGGCAATGGCATCCAGATCCCCCAGGCTTTCCAGCACAGTTGAGGCCACCAGGCGCTGCAGGATGTCACGGACAGCTTCTCCATGATTGGAGTAGGACTGCGGCTGCTTTTCCTCGTTCCGGCCGGGACGGTTGAACCTGAGAATTCCACCATCCTGCCCGATGCGGTCAGCTCCGCCTGAGACCAGTTCAGTCTCTGTCTCCATCTCAAAGAGACGGAACTTAAAGCTGGTTGAGCCGATATTTGCTACAAGAATTTTTATTGACATGGGTATATCCGGAATAACAACATTGTCCCCGGGCTTTCACAGCCCTTACTTCAGGAAAGTGTCGACCATTCCTTTGTGGGGCGCGGGGATGACGTTGCAGGCTACGAGTTCGCCTACCCGTCCGGCCGCGGCCGCGCCGGCGTCAACAGCTGCCTTAACAGCCCCTACATCTCCTTCTACTATGGAGGTCACAAAACCTCCGCCGATTTCAATACGTTTTACCAGTCTGACGTCAGCACTTTTGCACATGGCATCCGTTGCTTCGATCGTTCCGATATTTCCCTTGGTTTCAATCATGCCGATAGCATTCATTATTTATCTCCGGTTTTAATCTCTTAAAATCTGTTTATTCCGCCGCAAAAAAACTTATTAGAACCTGATGATCCGGGTACATCCCGGATTTAGGTCACATGTTTTCCGGTCTATTGCCTACACCGCGCTTATGGGCGGAAGCGCATCTGCCAAGTCATCGTGGGGACGCGGAATAACGTGCACAGTAACGACTTCTCCCAACTTTGAAGCCGCGGCCGCGCCGGCGTCCACCGAGGCTTTAACTGCTGCGACTTCACCTTTTACAAAGGAAGTCACTAGCCCGCCGCCTGCCCTGTTCCAGCCGATCATTTCCACGTTGGCTGCTTTGCACATGGCGTCGCTTGCTTCCAGCAGGGCTACCAGACCTCGTGTCTCCACCATTCCAATTGCCTGTAATGCCATTTTCTATCTCCTTAAATTATTGAATTTGTTCTCTAAGTTTCTATTGTTTCTATTTCCCTGGAAAACGGACAAAACCGCAGTTCAGGGAAGCAGTTCCACGTCTGTTGCGTTTACCAGGTTGCAGGCGTTGCCTTCATCAGTATCAATGTGTACTTCCAGCAGGGATTTGGGATTCACCCTGCAGAGCAGGTTTTCGTAGGTGATCTGGCAGTCGCTGGTTACCCGGAGCCGGACTCTCTGCCCATGGCTGAAACCGTAAAAGGCCGCGTCAGCCGGGTTCATATGCACATGCCTTTCGGCCCTGATCACGCCCTGCTTCAGTTCAACGTGCCCGGCAGGTCCCACCAGTATGCACCCCGGAGTGCCATCCAGGCTGCCGGAAGGGCGGCAGGGGGCGTCGATTCCGAGTGCGATTGAGTCCGTAAAGCTCAGCTCCACCTGGGTTTTTTTGCGGGTCGGCCCGAGTATCCTGACCTGGCTGATCATCTTCTGTCTGGGGCCAACGATAGCTACCTGCTGTTCAGCGGCGAATTCTCCAGGCTGATATAACCAGCGGAACACGGTCAGCTCTGACCCCTTGCCGAAAAGTTTTTCCAGGTCTTCCTGGGTAATGTGTACGTGGCGGGCAGATATGTTTACTACCAGGTTCGGGTAATACTCAGCTGTAAAGGTTGTTTCACCCGCCTTCATCCGGCTGGCAAACTGCTCCCGGACCAGCTGTCGAACGACCCTTTCTACCTGCTCCCTGGGCATGGGAATGTTTAAACTGTTCATAAATCCTGTTCCTGTATTCAAATGTTTCCGGTTTACCCGGCTATTAGTACTTCAATGGAAAGGGAGGCCAGTTTCCTTTTCCATTCTTCACTGAGCCCTTTGTCAGTAATTATGGTGTTAACATCAGCCAGGCCGCCTACGCGGGCCAGGCCGCTCCGCCCGAATTTGCTGCTGTCGGCCAGCAGGATAACCCGGTCTGCCGAATTCATCATGGTGCTGTCCATATCAGCCATCATCTGGTTTATGTTGAAAATTTCATCTTCGCTGATGCCTCCGCACCCTGTAATCAACAGGTCAGCCCTGATTGAGGCCATCTGTTCCTGGGCTTCAATTCCCAGTGCCACTCCGGTGCGGGGATAGAGATATCCTCCGATCAAGGTAACTTCCGTCTGGAAATCAGCGGAGAGCAGTGAGGCTACAGGCACGGAATTTGTCACTACGCTGACCCTGCGCCCGGCCAGGGCTGAAGCCAGGGCGTAACAGGTTGTCCCGCCGTTGATTATAACCAGCTGCTGCTCCTGGATCAGGCCGGCGGCCAGGAGGGCTATGGCATTTTTTTCCTCAGCCATGCTGGTTTCACGGTCAACCAGTTCCAGGCGCTGGACTGAGCTGTACTGTTTACATACCGCCCCGCCCCGGGTGCGGGTCAGGACTTCGTTAAGCTCCAGGGCTTCCAGGTCACGCCGGGCAGTGCTGTCGCTGATATCAAGGAATTTTCCCAGGTCCGAAAGAGATACATATCCTCTCTGGGTTACCAGCTCCGTGATGCGGTCCCTGCGGTGTCCGATGCTTTCGTAAGTTGCCATTTTTTTAATTTTATTTATTAAATATATTCACTGATGAGTGATGGTTCAGGCCTGGGGATAACCACCTGGCTTACCAATAAACCCCTTTTGCCTGCTTCTGCCACAGCGGCGGAAACAGCAGCTTCCACGTCTGCCTGCTCCCCTGTCAGCAGCAAAAAACCTTTTCCTCCCAGGGCCATGGCCACATGGACCCGGAAGAGGGTGACTGCTGCCGCCTTGGCCGCCGCGTCAGCCGCCGCCAGGATACTGACGCCGCTGAAGGTTTCAACGATACCTAGCGCCCCCAGCTGTTCCCCGGTTATGGAAACTGACTGGCCGAGTGCCGGGAATACTGAAGGGTGGACCGAGGTGAGGACCAGTTCGTCAATCAGCGCGCCCTCGCCGGATTCCCTGCCCGCGGCCATAGCTGATTCCACGTCGGAAACGGTTCCGCCCAGGATAATCAGGTATTTGCCGGAACAGATTGTCCGGGCAAGGATAATTTCTACCGCGGCTGCTTTAAGCATCCGGTCCAGGACTTTATAACCTATCCCGACGCTGGATAATTCCAGGGCTCCTATTACTTTTGGATTGCTCATGATTCTATCCAGACCATATCCTTGGTTATTTCCGAAATCCGCCCGGATATCGAGGCATGGATCGGAAGGCCCAGCTGTTCGCTGCCGCCTTTCCCGGGAACTGACGCGACAATGTCGCCGATACTCACGCTGTCTCCCACTTTTACTGCGGGCGAGGCGGGAACTCCGATATGCTGTTTAAGCATAAGTCCGACCCGCCCGGTGCTTACCGGTTCGCTCCGCAGAGGGCCGCGGTTGTTGAATTGATTAAGGTCCAGCCTGGCCATTAAACTGGATGTCGGGACCTGCCGGTTTGGCAGCAGTGTTTCGGCCGAGCGGGGCCGGAACGCCGGATTTTCCCATTTCTGTCCGCTTGCCGCCAGTTCAGACTTGTTCCATACGCAGGCGTCTTTGGGGTCCAGGGCTTCAGGGCAGGCAAAGAGGCTGCAGAGGTTGCATTCGCAACAGAAGCTGCTTCCCTTGATCAGGGAGTCTCCGACCTGGTTAAACACCAGGCTGCGCATTGCCAGGTGCGGTTCAACCGGGTGCCCCAGCAGGTAACGGGGGCAGAGTTCTGTGCAGAAGCCGCACTGGTCGCAGGCGCTGCGCCCGATGCGGGCTTTTTCTTTCCAGGTTTTATTGTACCTTGCCACTAAGGAGTGATCTGCAGGCAGCACAACTATTCCGCCGGTGGTCCGGGTGACGCGGCCGGTGGAATCCTGTGCCAGCCGCCCCATCATAACCCCGCCGATCAGGTAAGCGGGTGTGTCGGTGGCAAGCCCTCCGGCGGCCTGGATACACTCTTCAAAGCTGATGCCGACAGGTACCCTGAGGGTACAGGGATTTTTAACAGCTCCTGCTATGGGCAGAAATTTTTCGGTCACCGGGTAACCAGCCAGGGCCCGGGCTACATTAAATGCTGTTTCAACATTAATAACCACAGCGCTTACGGCCAGGGGTATTTCGCCGGGCGGGACAATTCGTCCGGTAACGTTGTATACCAGGGTTATTTCATCTCCGGCCGGGTATACATCTTTGACAGTAACTACTTCAATACCCGGAGGGGAAGCCTGCCTGAGCTGATCGATAAGGCTGTGATATTTTTCCTTTATCCCAATGCAGGCCCGGGAAGCGCCGATCAGGCTGGCTGCAGCGGATAATCCTTCCAGCACTGTGTCCAGGTGATGACGCAGGATTTCCTTGTCTTTGTGGAGAAGGGGTTCACATTCGGCAGCATTCAGGATAATGGTGTCCACCTGGGCACCCAGTTTCGCGTAGGTCGGAAACCCGGCACCTCCGGCTCCGCAAACTCCGGCCATCCTGATTTTTTTTAAAGCCTCTTCTGCCATTTTACTCATCAGTGCCAACCACGATTATCAGCGTGAAAATTATAAGTACAGCCTATTATCTGATAAATTCTGCAATAATTCTATCATTTTTTGATGGAATTATATCTTTTTTTGCAATTTATATCTCTAATTTTGTAATTTCAGCCTGTTTTTGAGGAGTATTTGTCGTTATTGAAAGCGTATCGATCTTGGTAATAGACTGAGTGGGTTAGGTGGGCTGAGTGGACAGGGTGGACCAGGTGGACTGAGTGGACAGGGTGGACTGAGTGGACTGGGAATTCTGCCTGGATTTATTTCAGATTAAAGAGAAAAAGCTTTGTTTTTAATTCCTCGTATTGCTTCAACCTGATATAATCCGTAGATGGAACTTAAAGAAGCTTTAACCTTTGATGATGTTCTATTGAAACCGATCAGATCTGATGTGGCGCCGGCTGAAGCCAAGCTGGCCACCAGGCTTACCCGGAACCTTTCACTGAACATTCCGATCTCCTCTGCCGCCATGGATACTGTGACGGAATCCCGTACTGCCATAACCATGGCCCGACTTGGGGGTATAGGGATCATTCACCGGAACCTGACGATTGAGGCGCAGGTATCTGAGGTGGACCGTGTGAAGCGTTCTGAATCAGGAATGATTCCGGATCCTGTGACGGTTAGGCCTTATACGCCGCTGAAGGAAGTTCTCGCCTGCATGGATAAATACCAGATTTCTGGGGTACCTGTGACGGAAGAGGACGGAAGATTGCGGGGTATTCTGACCAACAGGGACCTGAGGTTCGCGGATAACCTGGAAATGCGGGCTTCTGAACTGATGACCAAGGACAAGCTGATAACTGTCAAGGAGGGGATTTCCCTGGAAGAAGCGAAGCGGAAACTCCATGAAAACAGGATTGAAAAGCTGCTGGTGGTCAATGAGGATTATTATCTGCGCGGTTTGATCACCTACAAGGATATGATGAAATCAATTGCCTATCCCGATGCCAGCAAGGATGAAAAAGGACGCCTGCGGGTTGGGGCGGCAGTTGGTGTTTCCGGTGACTTTCTGGAAAGGGCCATGGAACTTGAGAGAGCCGGGGTTGACGTTATTACGGTGGACACAGCTCACGGATATACCGGCAGGGTAATGGATGCTGTCAGGCAGCTCAAAGCCAACCTGAAAAGGGCGGATGTGATTGCCGGCAACATTGCCTGCGGCGAGGCGGCCCGGGAATTGTTTGATGTCGGGGCTGATGCTGTCAAGGTCGGAATGGGGCCGGGAAGCATCTGTACCACCAGGATTGTGACAGGCGCCGGGGTTCCCCAGTTTACAGCTATTACGGACACGGTTGAAGTTGCTTCCACACTGGGGCTTCCGGTTATTGCCGACGGCGGAATCAAGTATTCCGGAGATATTGTAAAAGCCCTGGCAGCAGGTGCTGATTCAGTGATGATCGGGAATCTTTTTGCCGGCACGGACGAGTCTCCGGGGGAGCTTATTTTTTACCAGAACCGCAGCTACAAGTCCTACAGGGGGATGGGATCCCTGGGTGCAATGGCAGTCGGATATGGAACTGACAGATATGGCCATGAGCAGAAACCCGGGCTTAAGAAGTTAGCGCCTGAAGGAATTGAGGGGCGGGTTCCCTACAAGGGAGGGCTGGAGCCATTTATTTCAGTTCTGCTCGGAGGTTTGCAGGCTGGTATGGGTTACTGCGGGGCCGCCACGATTGAGGAACTCCAGGAGAAGGCTGTTTTTATCAAGGTTTCAGATAAGGGAGTAAGGGAGTCACATGTCCATGATGTGATGGTTACCAAAGAGGCTCCTAACTACCGTATCGAAAGCTGAGATAAGCCAGTCTTAATCCAGTCTTAATAATGTAGAATATCCAATCATGTTTAATTCAATACTCGCCAAGGTAATTGGTTCCCAGAATGAACGGTATCTCAAGAAAACGGTACCGGTGATAGAGAAGGTTAATGCTTTGGAGCCGGTTATTTCCTCCCTTTCAGATGAGCAGCTGAAGGGAAAAACCGCTGAATTCAGGACCCGGAATGCAGCCGGGGAAAGCCTGGATGACCTTATGCCTGAAGTGTTTGCCGTTGTCCGGGAAGCATCTAAAAGAACCTTGGGCATGAGGCACTATGATGTGCAGCTCATAGGCGGCAAGGTGCTGCATGAGGGCAGGATCGCGGAAATGAAAACCGGTGAAGGTAAAACCCTGGTCGCGACCCTGGCAGCCTGCCTGAACGCGATACCGGGAAAAGGTGTGCATATCGTCACGGTTAATGATTACCTGGCGCGCCGCGATGCCGAATGGATGTCTCCGGTATACAATTTTCTGGGAATGACGGTTGGTTCAATCCAGCACGATATGCCTGAATCCGGCAGGAAACTGGCGTATGGATCTGACATAACCTATGGGACCAATAATGAGTTCGGGTTTGATTACCTCAGGGATAATATGAAGTACGCCCTGGAAGACTGTGTCCAGCGCGGACACCCCTATGCCATCGTCGATGAGGTTGACTCCATCCTGATTGACGAAGCAAGGACACCGCTGATCATCAGCGGACCCTCTGAAGAATCTACTGATAAGTATTATAAAATTGACCGGTTGATCCCCAGGTTGGTGCGGGAAGAGGATTTCAAAGTTGATGAAAAGATGCGCACTGTTGTCCTCCAGGAAACAGGGATTGAAAAATCAGAAAAAGCTCTGGGCATCGACAACCTTTACGACCCCCGAAATATGGAGTTGGTTCACCATATTCAGCAGGCCCTGAAAGCTCATACCCTCTTTACCCGTGACAAGGATTACGTGGTAAGGGAAGGGGAAGTAATAATTGTTGATGAGTTCACGGGCAGAATGATGCCCGGCCGCCGCTATTCAGACGGCCTGCACCAGGCGCTCGAGGCCAAGGAAGGAGTCAAAATTGAAAGGGAAAACCAGACCCTGGCGACCATTACCTTCCAGAATTATTTCAGGATGTACGACAAGCTCTCCGGCATGACCGGTACGGCTGAGACCGAAGCCGCTGAGTTTGAAGGTACCTACGAGCTGGCAACAGTTGTTATTCCCACTAACCAGGAATTGATACGCAAGGAGTTTCCAGATGTCATTTTCCGGACTCAGCGGGAAAAATTTGATGCTGTCGCCGATGAAATCAAGGAGCTCAGTAAGAGGGGCCAGCCGGTCCTGGTCGGAACGACTTCAATTGAAAAGTCAGAAAGACTTTCAGCTCTTCTGAAAAGAAGGGGCACCAGGCATTTTGTACTGAATGCCAAGTATCATGAGAAGGAAGCCCAGATAATCGAGAATTCCGGCCGCCTGGGGGCTGTTACTATTGCCACCAATATGGCAGGCCGCGGGACTGACATCATCCTGGGTGGAAAACCTGGATGCGACCTCAATAAGTTGAAGGTTTTTGACAATGAAGGACTGGATAACCTGGAAACACCGGAAGATGGCATTGAAAAGGTGGAGTCCACGGACGAGGAACGCCTGGTTGAATATGAGAACTGGAAAAAGCAGCATGACGCGGTAATTGAGCTGGGCGGCCTGCATATCATCGGCACCGAGCGCCACGAAGCGAGGCGTATTGACAACCAGCTGAGGGGAAGAGCGGGACGACAGGGAGATCCCGGATCCAGCCGTTTTTATCTTTCCCTGGAAGATGACCTGTTAAGGATTTTCGGCTCAGAAAATATTGCTGGAATTATGCAGAGGCTGGGGATGGAAGAAGGCGTGCCCATTGAGTCCAGGCTGATTTCCAAACAGATTGAGCGGGCCCAAAGCCAGGTGGAAGCGCGCAACTTTGATATCCGCAAGCATCTGCTTGAATATGACGATGTCATGAACAAGCAGAGGGAAGAGATATATCGTTTCAGGAGAGACTTGTTAGAGGGAATGGACCAGAAAGAGTATGTCCTGGCGATGGCTGAGGAAATACTTTATGAGTTCCTGGACACTCATGCCAGCGAAGATGTGGATCCCAAGGTCTGGAGTTTTGAAAACCTGGGGATTGCGTTCAGGGAATTCTTCGGAATGGGGCTCCCGCAGGAAGTTGAGGTACCGGAAGGTTTCAAGGATGCAGGGAAAACGGTTTCTCTCCAGGACCTTGCCCGGGCTGAAATGGAACAAAGTCTCCTGAAGGTGGTCAAAGAGAGGTATGACGAAAAGGAGCTGGAGTTTAAAGATGGTTTCATGCGCTGGTTTGAGCGGATGATCATCTTGCAGATTATAGACCAGCAGTGGAAGGACCACTTGTTAGCCCTGGATCATTTGAAAGAGGGTATCGGCCTGCGCGGATATGGACAGCGTGATCCGAAGATGGAGTACAAGCGGGAATCCTTTGAATTATTTTCAGATCTGAGAATCCGCATGAGGGACCAGGTTGTTAAAATGTTATTCCTGCTGCAGCCTGCTGAAAAAGAGCAGGATTCGGTACTTTCCCCCAAGGCCCAGCAAGCCCGGCGGGCCTACAATTATTCCGGCGGAGAGGGGGAGACTGCCACGGTTTCCGCTTATTCATCCCCGGGAGTTCCCCAGCAGAGGGAGCAGACGGCAGGCCCGGTGCAACAGCAGGTAAGGCAGGTCCCAAAAGTTGGGAGGAATGATCTATGCCCTTGCGGATCAGGCAGAAAGTATAAACATTGCTGCGGCAAATAACCGGAACCAGAAACTGAATACCAGGTTTTTATATTTGGATAGCTTCTAGGGACCGATGCCGGGGAGAAAACGAGTGTTAAAACGCAGGCTTTCCAATTCGGAACTGTTGCAGCTAACACGCTGGAATACTCCTACTATCTACAACGGCTGGGAGCAGATAACCAGTCACGATTCAGCCCATGATTGCTTCAACCTCGAAGAAGCCCATGATTACATGCCCCAGATGGGGCCGATGATCGGTTATGCCGTCACCGTGGTTTGTGAACCAGGCAATCCCGATCACAAGAAAAACGCTTCGGCCCCGGAGCAGTGCCGTGAGTATATCTCCTCAATTCCCGGACCCAAGATCGTGGTAGTTCAGGATATGGATAAACCCGTTACCCTCGGCTCATACTGGGGGGAAGTCAGCGCCAATCTTTCGCGGGCACTGGGCTGTGTGGGCACTATTACAGACGGAGCGATTCGTGACATTGATGAGATGACCGGCGCGGGTTTCAAGGCCCTGGCACGCAGGCTTTGCGTTGGCCATGCGCACTCCTGGCCGGTTAGATGGGGCTGTGAAGTAGAGGTTTTCGGCCGCAGGATCAACCATGGTGACCTGATTCACGCCGATAAACATGGATTTCTTGTCATTCCAGAGGAAGATCAGGAAGACCTGCTGGATGCCTCGATATTCATGGATCGGAATGAGTGCGATACTATGATTTCTGCCGCCCGTAACGCGACCGGAAAGCCGATGGAGGAGATTCTCTCCGATCTCAACGATGCCGCAAAACGTTTCGGAAAGGCTGTCCAGGAGAAGTTCGGACAAAAAGGCGAATGGTAGGTTTGCTGACGGCTGGCCATTGAAAGTGAATAAGGGTTCATGACATCCAGCGGCAGATATTTGTAGGGGTGAATGTGGATTTTTGCAAGGGCGAATATGGATTTTGCAGGGGCGAATCTTGTATTCGCCCTTTTGTGTTTCACGGCATGGATTTGTTTTTTTGAACGAAGGAGAAAAAGGGGGAAAGAGTGATGGTTTCCAATAATATGATTGAAGGCAGAATCCTTTGGCTGAAATCGTTACTGAACAGTTTTCTGGTTTGGATTTTGGGATTTATCATCTTTATGATTCCCGGCTTGATAGTAAGCATGAAAATGGGTTTTGAGCTGGGGCCTAAAACTAGAAATCCCGAGGTTGTCAGCAGCCAGATCAGTTCAGCTATTTCGGAAATGTACAGCAGCAGCACACTCCTGATGGGTTTTTATGCCGGGCTGTTCTGCGTTTTGATTTTCTGGCGGGCCTGGGCTGTGGCCAAAGGTACCGGGGACAAAAGAGTCGTCAATGGAATCCTGGTGAGCACGGTTCCGGTATTAACGAGCCTGGCATTTGCCGGGTTCGGCGGGATTGATATCTATTCTGTTATTGAAATTATTTTATTCCTGGCTGCCGGTGCAGCGGCAGGGTATTCATTGAAGCGGGGACATTCCTCTTAGCGCTCTGGCGTCCAGGCGTGAGGCCTTGCCCTATCTGAGATGCTGATTTGAGATCATCGTGATCGTAAGCGCTCGGAATTATCACTTCATCGTTCTCAGTTCCGGTTCACCTATCCATGTTTCCTTAGGGGTGCATTCTGGTTGGTGCCGATGGGTGCTTTTTTGAACCCGTAGGATTGGAAGGTAAAAAAGATTCAGTTACTGAAGGGTATGGTTTGGTATAATTTTTCAAGCGGGTGATATTTTGTTCGGAGTTGTTTTCTGCAACATATTTCCAGCGTAAGACCGAAGGGAAAACGTGATGAAGTTGGCACGGCTTGGTTTATTGTTGGTCCTGGTTGTTTCAGTCATGACCTCAGGCGCTCTGGCTTTCACCGGCAGCGGCTGGCTGCCTGATTACTCTGCTCAGCTGGGCTTGAGGGCGGCCGACTCACCTGGAGTGAACGAGGAGTTCAGCCAATTTGAATCTTTGATTGAAGACCCCCTCAAATTAAAGGAACTTGCCCAGGTTGAGGTTGAGGCCGGGGTAAAGGTTACCATCACTCATGCCGGAAACATGAGATGGAGTACCGAGATAGATGGAACCGCAGTCAGGCCGGCTGCCATCAGGATGAAGATAGAGGGCCAGGAAAAAATTCTTATTTTTCTGCCTGACCAGGCAGGTATGAAACTCAAGCTTTACACGAGACCTCCCTTCAGGAGTTCTGCGGTTCCCAGGAAGCCCGTTAACTGATCATCTCCGGTCTGTTGCCTGGCTGGTTTTTTATACTTTCAAAACCTGCTTTGGAGCAGGGCTGTTTTTACTGCCGTGTAAGCCTTGTAATATTTTCTAGTTATTCGTCATCTTGATAGTATGTAATTTCATCCTGATTTCTACCTGCGAGAGGCTGTATGCCGTCCGGGAATACTGACTGATTTAAAGAGCTGGAGTGGTTTTGAAGGACGATATAAAGATTTTACTGTTTGACCTGGGCGGTGTACTGGTAACCTGGAAAGGTGTTGAAGGCCTCAGGGATTTTTCAGATGGGAAAATGACACTGGAGGAGTCGCGGCTTTTCTGGCTGAATTCAGAATGGGTCAGAGAATTCGAGCGGGGCAGGTGCAGTGCCTCTGAATTCGTGAAAGGCATTCTCAGTGAACTGGATTTTTCGATTGCTGACGAAAGAATCATGGAGGCTTTCCTGACCTGGGACAAGGGGCCAATGACAGGAGCTTTCGAGTTGCTGACAGATCTCAGGACCCGCTATAAAGTTGCTTGTCTCAGTAATAATGAGGTGGTCCACTGGAACCGCCTGAAACAGGAGTTCAAGGCAGATCATTTTTTTGATAAATGTTACCTGTCTCATGAAATCGGGATGATTAAACCTGATCCGGAAATCTATGAATACGTGGTTGAGGATCTGGGGATTGATCCCTCCGGAATCCTGTTTTTTGATGACAATCCCGAGTGCGTTGATGCTGCCAGGGATGCCGGGATGCGGGCTTACGTTGCGAAAGGGGTAACCGAAGTCAGAGAGTGCCTGGCAAGACTGGACCTCTGGCCTCCTGAAGCGGGTTAATGAAAAAGAAAAGGGCGGCTAAATCAGCCGCCCTTTTCCAGTTTATGTTTTCAGTTTTGTTTTTTTAGTTGGTTAATCGTTTAACAGCGTTTCGTTTTATTGTTTCTGGTAATCAGAACCGGGGGCCTCCGCGGTTCATTCTTCCCTGGCTGCCCATACCGGCACCCATTCCTGCTCCCCTGCCGAAAGCCGCGGCATTGGCCCGCTGGTTGGCCAGGGTTTCTCTCTGCTCAGCGGTCAGTACTTCATTCAATATCCGGTGCTGGGATTTCATCCTGAGAATCTGTTTCTCAGTATTGATACTGAATTTTTTGGCCAGAAGCTGCTGCGCGGCGGCTTCGTCAAAAACCTCGGCATCCATGAGAGCGTTCAGCTGGTCTTTGATCTCAATCATTTCTTCGCGGGTGGCATCACAGTCAGCCAGCATGACTTCACGGTTTTCATCCATAATCAGCTTAATCTGCTCTCTTTGCTCATCAGTGAGATTGAGGTTCATCAGTCCCATACCCATGGCACCGCCCTGCATTCCGCCGCGGGCCTGGCCCCGGACGCTATTTCCGGCTCCCTGCATTCCGCCGCCAAAAGGCTGGGCGATAGCAATTATTGATATAAACGACAGTACTAAAACAACGGTTATTAAAATTGATGTGTACTTCTTCATTGCAATTCTCCTTTTATAAAACTCAGTAAAAATTAGTAATCCTGATTAACCCTGGTTTTTTCTTCGTTCTTGAATCTGTGATCACAAGTTATTTGACTCGATTCCAGGATGTCTTATGTCAACTGCTTACTATAACGTCATTTGCGGGCTATGTTTCGTTAAGATTTGTAAAGATTGGATAATCCGCCTCCCGCTCCCGAACTTCTTTCCCGCCAATTCCACTGCGTCCACCATGTCCACCATGTCCACTGCGTCCACCAGGTCCACCAGGTCCATCATTTTGCGGCCTCAAATCATAAGTTCACGAGTAATTTTGAAACAGATTCGAAAACTTTGATGTTTGTAATTTTAGAATTTTTGTGTTAATGTGTTAAAACAATGGAACAGATATTAAAAGAGAATCGGCGGTTATGGGATCTTTTTGAAATGATTTCTCTTCTTCGTGACAGGGAGGAGGCGGCCTGTTTTTTCAGGGACCTCTGTACGCCCGGAGAACTGGAAGCCATGGCAGAGAGGCTGGATGTAGCCGGATTGCTGGGGAAGGGGCTTTCCTACCGCAGGATAAGCGAGGTGACCGGGGCCAGTACCACTACTGTCACCCGGATTGCTCATTGGTGCAAACATGGAGAAGGCGGCTACCAGACCATGCTGAAGAGGCGTGAAAAAATTACTAAAGCTGAATAAACAGCGATAAATGGCAGGCCGGAATCCGGATGCCTGGAAGAAATATGAAACTGAACGGGAAAAATATTAAGATAGCAGTCCAGAAGAAAGGACGTTTGTCCGAACTGTCGCTTGAAGTCCTGAAGTCGTCAGGGGTTGATTTCGAAATACACCAGGGCCGGCTCTTTGCCCGGTGCCGGAAGTTTCCCCTTGATATTATTTTTTTGCGAGATGACGATATCCCGGAATATGTACAGGAAGGTAATGCTGATTTAGGCATTGTTGGCCAGAATGTGGTGGAGGAGACCGGGGCGAAGGTTTCGTACCTGGAATTTTTTGGATTCGGACGGTGTGAATTAACCATTGCGGTACCGAGGAAATCCGATCTCAAAACAGTTGAACAATTAGCGGGAAAAAGAATCGCTACATCATATCCCAACATATTATCCAGATATCTGGAAAGCAGGGAGGTCCCTGGTGTAAGTATTGTGGAGATACATGGATCGGTCGAAATTACTCCCACCATGGATGTGGCCGACGCGATTTGCGACCTGGTCTCAACCGGCAGTACTTTGAGGCTGCATGAACTGGTGCCCATTGAAACTGTTATGAAGTCTGAAGCAATACTTATTGCCAATCCTGATACACTGGCTGAATCATGGAAAAGAGACCTTATTGAACGGTTGAGATTCAGGATTCAGAGTTATCTCCGGGCCAGGAAAACAAAGTACGTAATGATGAACGCGCCGGAGGAATCGCTGGACCGGATAAAAGAGATACTGCCCGGCATGAAAAGCCCCACGGTGCTGCCTTTGGCGCAGAAAGGGCTGATTGCTATTCATACAGCAGTTCCGGAAGATGAATTCTGGGATGTGGCTGAACAGTTAAAAGTATACGGGGCAACAGATATACTGGTTGTTCCCATAGAGAAGTTGGTGCTTTGATGTTAGTTAAAGTATATGATTTAAAAAAATTATCAGGCAGGGATGTGAATTCCCTGTGCAAGAGGAATCCGGTTTATGACCCGGAACTATTTGATTTCTGCAGGGGTGTTTTTGAGGAAGTCCGGGCCAGGGGAGATGAGGCTGTAGCGGAATACACACTCAAATACGACCAGGTGGACTTATCAGATTGCCGGGTAAGCGCTGAAGAGTTTCATGCCTCGGCCAAAATGATTCCGAAAGAGCTTAACTCCGCTTTGGAGCTGGCTGCCCGGAATATTAAGAAATTCCATTCTTCCCAGCAGATGGCAACCAACCCGGTTGAAGTGCAGGATGGGGTGACTTGTTGGAGAGCGGCCCGGGCTATCCAGTCAGTGGGGTTATATGTTCCTGGCGGGACCGCTGTTTTACCTTCAACTGTTCTGATGCTGGGCATTCCGGCAATCCTGGCCGGATGCAGCAAAGTGGCCTTGACCGTTCCCCCTCTTAAGGACGGCACTGTTTCTCCCACTGTCCTGGCAGCTGCCAGGATTGCCGGGGTACGCCAAGTTTTCAAGATCGGAGGGGCCCAGGCTATTGCGGCATTGTCGCTGGGGACTGAGACTGTCCCCAAGGTGGACAAGATACTTGGACCCGGAAACAGAATTGTGCAAATGGCCAAGCTGGTGGCTACGCTCCAGGGGACAGCCATTGACATGGTGGCCGGCCCCAGCGAAGTTTTGGTAATTGCCGACAAAACGGCTGATCCGCAGGTAGTAGCCAGTGATCTTCTTTCCCAGGCTGAACATGACCGGGACAGCCAGGTAGTACTTGTAACCACTTCCAGGGAACTGGTGGAATTGGTTCAGCAGGCCTTGCAGGACCAGATAGCCGTTCTTCCCCGTAAAGAGATTGCCGAGGCTGCACTCTCCCGGAGTTTTATCTTAACAACTGAAACCCTGGAAGAAGCCATAGGCTTCAGCAATGAGTATGCCCCTGAACACCTGATCCTGCTTTTTGAGAATGCCAGGGAAAGCTCAAGCCAGGTCAGGAGCGCCGGTTCTGTATTTGTGGGCAGGTGGACCCCTGAAGTAGCCGGGGATTACGTCTCCGGCACGAACCATACCCTTCCAACATCAGGGGCAGCCCGTGCCTTTTCCGGGGTTTCCCTGGATAGTTATGTCAAGAAGCTGACTTTCCAGGAGATTTCAGAACAGGGTCTGTCAGATATTTCGGACCCCCTCAGGCTCCTGGCCAGGGAGGAAGATCTGGAAGGCCATGCGAACGCGGTAACAACCAGGTTAAACCTGATCAGGAAGGGAAAAGAGTAATGCTCACCATTGATGAAGTTTTAAAGCTGGTGCGTCCCGAAATCCTGAAACTGAAGGGTTATACATGTGCCAGGGACACGGTTAAGGAGGGAATCCTCCTGGATGCCAATGAGAATCCATTTCCCCGCTGGCAGGGTGGAGCCCTGGTCAACCGGTACCCCGATCCTCACCAGGATAAACTGCGAAATGCCCTGAGCCGTTTCACGGCGATTCCTGCTTCTTCCATATTAGCGGGAAGCGGTTCTGACGAGGTTTTCGACTGGATCTTCAAGGTTTTCTGTACTCCAGGCAGGGACTCCATAGCCATATTTGAACCCACTTATGGAATGTACGAGGTCCTGGCTGAAATTTTCGGGATTCCGGTAAAGAGGTTCCAGCTGGACCGGGAATTTGCATTTAAATCAGAATATTTCCTGGATAAAGCAGGGGAAGATATAAAAGTGTTATTTCTCTGCTCTCCTAATAATCCAACGGGAAACCTTATGGATGCCGCCGAGATCACCGGGGTCCTGGAGCAGTGGAAGGGCATTGTCCTGGTTGACGAGGCCTATGTGGAGTTTTCCGGTAAACCCTCAATTTCGTCCCTCATAAAAAAATATCCAAACCTGGTTGTCACCCGGACCATGTCCAAGGCATTTGGCTCCGCTGGAATCAGGCTGGGGTATGTCCTGGCCGATCCTGTTTTGATCCAGCTGTTTATGAAAGTCAAGCTTCCGTACAACCTGAACGCCATGACCCAGGAAACAGGCATCATGGAGCTGGAAAAAATCCAGGAAGCGGTTGAGGAAATAGATCTGATTATCAGTGAACGGAGACGGATAGAATCAGAGCTCGCGGTTATGGACGGGATTGAGATCGTGTCTGATTCCCAGGCGAATTTTGTCCTGTTCCGCTACGCGGAAGCCCTATCCCTGTATGAAAAGCTTTTTAAGAAAAGAATTGTCATCCGTGACCGCGGCACCCAGTATGGCCTGCACAACTGTTTGCGGGTATCTATTGGCACTCCGGAAGAAAATGACCTGTTTTTAAAAGAGGTAAGGAGAAGTCTCAATGAGTAAAGATAACGCTAAAAGAACCGCCAAGATAACCAGGGAGACCGGTGAAACCAGGATTTCCCTGGAAATCAACCTGGACGGAAGCGGGGAATCTGATATCAGCACCGGAGTGGGATTCCTGGACCATATGCTTAACCTGCTGGCCTGGCATTCAGGGATTGACTTGCGGGTTAAAGCTGAAGGAGACCTGAACGTAGATGCCCACCACACCATAGAGGATGTGGGAATTGCGCTGGGACAGGCTCTCGCGGAAGCGCTGGGGGACAAGAGGGGAATAGAGAGGTATGGATATTTCCTGCTGCCGATGGATGAAACCATGGCGATTGCGGCCCTGGATTTGAGCGGAAGGATTTATTATGTCTCGGATTACAAACCTGTCCGCGACAGCCTGGGCGAGATGCCAACCGATATGGTCAACCACTTTTTTTACTCACTGGCCTGTGAAGCGCGTTTGACACTGCACTTCAAATTCATGAACCAGGGTGAAAATGAACACCACAAGGTGGAGGCAATGTTCAAGGCTTTCGGGCGGGCCCTGCGGCTTGCGGTGAGCATCAACCGAAGCGGTAGTGCCGATCCTGGAAGGATCCCTTCAACCAAAGGACTCCTGTAGAAGGGAATTATGATAGCAGTAATTGATTACAAAGCCGGTAATTTGTATAACGTGGGCCTGGCCCTGAAACACCTGGGGGTGAATCATGTTTTTACCTCTGACCCCGAGATAATCTGTACCGCGGATAAGGTAATCCTTCCGGGTGTCGGATCGGCCAGGGCTGCCATGGATTCATTAGAGGAAAAAGGGCTGTGCCAGGTTATAAGGGACTTGAGGGTTCCCTTTCTCGGTATTTGCCTGGGACTGCAGCTTCTTTTTGAAACGTCAGAAGAAGACAACGTGGAATGCCTGGGAGTTTTACCCGGAACTGTAAAGCTTTTTGACCGCAGAGACGTGAAGGTGCCGCACATGGGGTGGAACCAGGTTGAATGGGACCAGGCGGCCTGTTCCGGCTTAAAGGATAACTTGCTTAAGGACATTCCGGACAACGGTTTTTATTATTTTGTACACAGCTATTTTGCCCCGGTTTCAAATGGTGTAACACTTGCGTCTACCGAGTATAACGGGGTTTTTTCCTCCGCGGTCAGGAAGGGTAATTATTTCGGCTTGCAGTTTCACCCGGAACGCTCCGGTGAAACAGGGCTGAAACTTCTTAACAATTTTGTGAATTTATAAAGGTAACCTGATTTATGTTAGTAATTCCGGCGATAGATGTAATTGGAGGAGCATGTGTAAGGCTGCTCAAGGGCGACTACGGGGCTGAGACCAGGTATGAGATAGACCCGGTTGAGCAGGCCCGGAAATACCAGGACGCTGGATTTGAAAGAATCCATGTGATTGACCTGGAAGGAGCCAGGGACGGAAAGGGAAGGCAGCGGAAAACCGTGTCAGGTATCCGGAAGGCTTGCCGTCTCCCCATGCAGGTTGGAGGCGGTATCCGCAGCCGTGAAGACGTGGATCAGTTAATTGAAGGCGGGGTTGAGTACCTGATTATCAGTACCGCGGTCGCGGATACTCCAGACAGGGTAGAAGACTGGATCAAGGCTTTCGGGGCGGATCGTTTTATTGTCAGCCTGGATGTAAAGGACGGGAAAATGCGGACCTCCGGCTGGATGGAGCAGAGTGAAGAGCCGCTGGAGTCAATTGTCAGGCGGATAAGCGGCTGGGGTATCCGCCAGGTTATCTGCACTGACATTGAAAAAGACGGGACCATGGAGCAGCCTAATCTGAAAACCATGGAACTGCTTTTATCTCTTCTTCCTGACGATGCTTTTCTTATTGCAGCCGGCGGCGTATGCTCTCCGGAGCACGTACAGGTTCTGTCTGAAAACGGTGTAAGCGGAGCGGTAGTGGGCCGGGCTCTTTATGAAGGTAATTTCACAATGGAGGATTTCCTGAATGCTGGCTAAGCGGATCATTCCCTGCCTGGATGTGGCTGACGGGCGGGTAGTCAAGGGCATCAATTTTGTAGACCTCCGGGATGCCGGAGACCCGGCCGAGCTGGGAGGGCGCTACTACCGGGAAGGTGCCGATGAGCTGGTTTTCCTGGACATAACGGCAACCGTGGAAAAGCGGCAGACCATGCTGGAATGGGTCCGCAGAGTAGCGGACACCATTTTTATACCATTTACGGTTGGCGGGGGCATCAGCAGCCTAGGACAGGTCCAGGAACTGTTAAGGGCCGGGGCTGACAAGGTTTCAATCAACAGTTCCGCGGTGAAGAATCCTCAACTCATCAGGGAATGCTCCAGGGCCTTCGGTTCCCAGTGCATTGTTGTGGCAGTTGACGCCAAGAGGGTCGGAGAGAGCTGGGAAGTGTATGTCGGCGGCGGGAGATGGCCGACCGGGAAGGATGCCATTGCCTGGATCTGTGAAGCTGAAAGGCTGGGCGCCGGGGAAATCCTGCTGACATCCATGGATTGTGACGGGACCAAGGACGGATATGACCTGGAATTATTAAACAGGATTTCAGAACTGGTCAGGATTCCGGTGATTGCATCAGGAGGTGCCGGATCTCCGGAGCATCTGCTGAAGGGTTTTACCGAAGGGAACGCCGACGCAGTCCTGGCTGCCAGTATTTTTCATTACCAGGAATACACGATCAGGTCGGTAAAGGAATACCTGCAGGAGCATGGTGTGACCATGCGTATGTAGGGGGAAATTGATAAAACCAGCGGCATGAGAGCGGCTGTAGACTGGATACTATGGAAAAGAGAAGCAACAACCTGGATTTTTTAAACAGCCTGGAAGCACTTATCAGGGACAGAAAGGAACATCCGGCAAAGGGGTCCTACACTAATTCCCTGTTTGAGAAAGGGCTTCCGGAAATTATCCGCAAGGTAGGGGAGGAAGCGGTGGAGGTCATGGTCTCCACCCTGGAATCCAGAGAACGCACTGTATCGGAATCCGCGGACCTTGTTTATCACCTGCTGGTACTGCTGGTTGAGCAGGATCTAACCCTGCAGGAGGTGGTAAGGGAACTGGAGTCGCGGCACAGGTAAAAAATAAAACGATTATTATTTCCTCTCAATCGAGGGAAACTGGCAGTAATCACCTATGATTAAGATTCAATACCGAAGAATGCATCTTGAGTTTTTACTGGCGAGGCGTTATTCGGATAAAGATCTTTATGGGTTCCGCTGCAATATCTGCGGTAAATTCCCTGTTTCCCCTGTTTCCGCAATCACTGACAGGGAAGCTCCTTCCTGTTATTTTTGCGGCTCCAACCTCAGGTTCAGGTCCATAATCGCGGTTTTATCTAAAGAGCTGTTTGGCGAAATAGTCCCGATCACGGACATGCCTGGATCCAGGGGCTTGGTGGGAATCGGAATAAGTGATTCCCCCGTTTATGCCCGGCCTCTGGGAAAAAAATTCTCCTACACCAACACTTTTTACCACAAGCGCCCCAGGCTGGACATTACCGATATAAGCGATGATCTGCAGGGAACCGCAGATTTTGTGATAACGAGCGAAGTCCTTGAACATGTTCCCCCTCCGGTTGAAACAGCCTTTGAGAACCTGTTTAAATTGCTGAAACCGAATGGCCTTTGCGTATTAACCGTTCCTTATAAAAATGAGGGACTGACCATTGAACATTTTCCTGACCTCCACAGTTGCAGGATTGAAGGCAAGGGTGAGAAGAGGATCTTGGTGAACAGGACACGCGAAGGGCAGGAGCAGGTTTTTAAAGATCTTATCTTTCATGGAGGGAAGGGGTCCACCCTGGAAATGCGTCTTTTTTCAAAAAGATCCCTTCTTGACCATATTCGCCAAGCGGGATTTCAGGAAATAACCATTCACCAGGAGTCATTTCCGGAGTTCGGAATCCGCATGGAAGGCATTAATTCATCATTTACAATTTCCATGCGCAAGGCGTAAAATTTCTTCATAGATTAGAGGTTGGGTACAGACACACTTTTGGGGCTTCAGCTGAACCGGAACTACATCTCTTATCAAGCTGCTGATCAGGCATGCTCCAGCCGGATGAGACACACGGCATTTTCAACAGGATATAAGGCTTTTTTATTGAATAGTATTGACTCATCCGGGTGAATTCCGGTTCGGGTTATTTATATTTAAATAAAGGAAGGTGCTTAATCATGTGCTGTGAACCATGTAAAATTTCTCCAATTTTTCTCCACAGATCAATTATGTATCGGGTATTACTGTTTGTTTTACCCATTTTTGCCTTAGCATCTCCGGCTGCAGCCCAGACCTGCACCGGAATTCCGGATGCGGAATGCCAGGCCCTGTATGCGCTGTACAATGGTACGGGGGGCTCCGGGTGGACAGACAACACCAACTGGCTTTCCGCTGAACCAGTCGATGACTGGTATGGAATTACGGTTGAGAGTGGACATGTAGTGAGAATCTGGCTTTCCCAAAATGGACTGGCTGGAACAGTTCCAGTTGAGTTGGGAAACCTGACCAGTCTTGAAAGGTTAGGCCTTTCTTTTAATAGTTTAAGTGGTGAGATTCCGGTTGCGCTGGGCAACCTGACCAGTCTTGAGGGATTACACCTCACCGGAAATAGTTTATCTGGTGAGATACCTCCTGAACTGGGCAACCTGACCAGCCTTACAGCGTTGGAACTCGGTGAAAATAATTTAACTGGAGGGATTCCCCCAGAACTGGGCAATCTGACCGATCTTGATGGATTATACATCTTCAGCAATAGTTTAAGTGGTGAGATTCCGGTTGAGCTGGGCAACCTGACCAGTCTTACAACGTTAAGCCTATACGACAATAATCTAACTGGCGAGATTCCGGATGCGCTGGGTAACTTGATCAACCTTAAGAGGTTATACCTAACTAGTAATAGTTTAAGTGGTGAGATACCTCCTGAACTGGGCACCTTGAGCAATCTTCAAGATATTCAACTCAGTGAAAATGAGTTAACCGGCGGGATTCCTCCAGGGCTGGGCAGCCTGACAAATCTTTTATCGCTAGGGCTTAGTACTAATGGCTTGACTGGTGAGATACCGGCTGAACTGGGCAACCTGGCCAGTCTTACAACGTTAAGCCTATACGATAATAATCTAACTGGTGAGATTCCGGATGCGCTGTGTAACTTGAGTAATCTTGAACGGTTATACCTAGCTAGAAATAGTTTATATGGTGAGATACCTCCTGAACTGGGCACTTTGAGCAATCTTCAAGATATTCAACTCAGTCAAAATGAGTTAACCGGAGAGATTCCTCCAGGGCTGGGCAACTTGAACAATCTTTGGAGGTTACACCTCTCCTCCAACGCTTTTTCCGGCGATCTGCCGAATTTTTTTGCTTCTCCTCCCGATAATGTTAGTTTAAGCTGGAATTGTCTTCACGCCTCTGATCCAATGGTCCTGGCCGCCATGGAAACCAAGCATTCCGGGCACTTCCTGGATACCCAGACCATTGAACCGGAGAATGTTACGGCAGAAGTAACTGAAATCTCGGGAACCGAGGAAAACCGGGTCAGGGTCTCATGGGATCCGATTTCATACACCAGTAATGAAGGAGGATACAAGGTCTATTACCGGCAAGCTGGTGATCCTGATTTCTATTATTACGGGATGGCCGCTGATAAGGACAGCTCCGAACTGACCGTAGCCAATCTCGAACCAGGTGTTGAGTATGAATTCCGGGTCAACGCGGTTACCTGGGCTCATAGCCTTAACCAGAATAACCTGGAGAGCCAGGGCAGCGAAACCGCTGCCGCCGTTGCCGGAACCCTGTCCCGGGCTTTTATCCCAAACTGGAAACAGGCTCCCGGGTATTTTACCGGGGTGGTGGTTTCCAATTTCGGGGACTCTGCCTTTAATCTTGACCTTGCGGCTTATGACCCAAATGGAGTCATGGAGCCCCAGGGCCAGAACCATCAGGTTGTCAATGCCGGACGGCAGATGAGTAAACTGGGTTGGGAATTCTTTCACGGAGATCCTTATCACACTGATTTCTCCTGGATTGAACTGGGGGCTGAGAACAGCAATAAGATGGGAAGCATCTTCCTGTATGGAGTGAGCGATACGCAAATGCTGGATGGAGCGGAATCCCAGTCTCATTATGCAAAGAGGCTCTTTTTCACCAGGCCCCTGGATGAAGGATTCTTTGCCGGCTGGCAGCCTGAGATTCAGATGTGTATTGTCAATCCGACTGATGAAGAAGTTACAATCCAATGCACTTTAAAGGGTTCCAATGGATATTCCATAAGGTCCCACACCATTCCTCCCATGGGTTTCATCGCGGGAGACTATGGAGATCTGATTTACCCCAACCAGGGAATCATCAATGCCTACATGGATATTGAGGTGACGGAAGGGCCGGGAGTGGTGGGCTTTTCCCGAATTGAATTTCCCGGGGTGCGAACCGCCCTGGGAATGAACGCGGTGGAACGGACACCTGCCACTAAACTTTATTCAGCCCAGCTGGCTCATGGATCCAATATCGTAACCAACCTGCGGCTGGTCAACACTGAATTATCCAGTAGAATTGTGACCCTGACCGCCATCGGGGATAACGGAAATCCCCTGGCTGATCCCGTCCAGGTGAATATACCCATGCGGTCCATCTATCGTGCCGACATTGGAACACTATTCGGCCTGGAAGGTGAGGGTGTCATCCATACCGGCTCCCTGGTTGTTGAAACTGAAATGGGAGGCATCATCGGGGATATTATTTTTGCCGATGGCGATACCATGGAATACGCCATGTCCCTGCCCCTGCAGGACAGGCTGTTCCAGGAAGCAGTATTCAACCATATTTCCAACCTGGACACGGTATTTACCGGGTTTGCCTTTTACAATCCCGGAGACGAAACAGCAACCGTGCTGATTGAGGCATTCGGGGTTGATGAGGGGAAGGTTGCGGAAAAGACCCTGGTGCTTGATCCGGGCGAAAGAATTGCCAGGACCCTGACTGACCCTGACGTATGGCCGGCATTCCCGACCCAGTCAGGCGGATTCATCAGGATCCAGAGTGACCAGCCGATCGCGGGCCAGCAGCTCTTCGGAGACAGGTCGCTGCGTTACATGGCGGCCATCCCCCCAACCACCAGGTTGGAAGGCATGTTTATCAATTGACGATTGACGATTGACGATTGACGATTGAGGAATAAATTTCTGATTAATGAATTCAATATTGGTGTTTAACCAGTTTTACTGAATATGGGCTGGTTGAGCTGCCAACCTGACAATTGAATAAAAAAGGAAGGTGATCATGTGCCATCCAACCTATGACGGGTCTCTGTTTCCCTTTAGAAGACTGCATGTTTTGGGATTTCTTATTTTATCAGTAGTGATTTCAGGAGCAGTTCCTTCAGCCGCCGCCCAGACCTGCACCGGAATTCCGGATGCGGAATGCCAGGCCCTGTATGCGCTGTACAATGGTACGGGGGGCTCCGGGTGGACAGACAACACCAACTGGCTTTCCGCTGAACCAGTCGATGACTGGTATGGAATTACGGTTGAGAGTGGACATGTAGTGGAGATTTACATCGGTAATAATGGCCTGACTGGGCCCATCCCTGAGGAACTGGGGGATCTTTCCGGCCTGGAGCGGTTGTATCTTTTTTCCAATGACCTGACAGGCAACATCCCTTCCACATTAGGAAGCCTGGACAATCTTGAGATTTTGAATCTGAGTCAAAACGCGCTGACCGGACCTGTTCCCCTGGAACTCTGTGGCCTGGTAAACCTGAGGGAACTTTGTTTAATGGTTAACCAGCTGACCGGGGAGATTCCGCCTGAGCTGGGCAACCTTGTGAATCTAGAAGCCCTATACCTACTTACAAACAAACTGACTGGTGGAATTCCTCCGGAACTGGGGAATCTGGCAGAGCTGGATATTTTGTACCTGGACGGTAACAGCCTGGGAGGAATAATTCCGCCTGAACTGGGCAACCTGGCAAACCTGACCTGCCTGGGTTTGTCTAACTGCGCGCTGACCGGTGAGATCCCGGTGGAAGTCGTCAGCCTTACCGGGTTGAGAGTACTCTGGCTCAATAGTAATGAATTGACTGGTGAGATTCCGGAGGGACTGGGAAATATGCATGGCTTAGAACAATTGTACCTCAGTGACAATAATTTCACTGGACCCATTCCTTCCCAGTTTGGCAGCCTTGTCAACCTGGAAAAACTGTTCCTTAGTAACAACAGCCTGGATGGGGAGATCCCTCCGGGACTGGGTAACCTGACCCGTCTTAGGCAGTTAGTCCTTTTCAGGGATAATTTAAGTGGTGAAATACCAGCAGAACTTGGAAACCTGACCAGCCTCGAGAGACTAGACCTCTCCTCCAATAGCTTAAGCGGTGAGATCCCTGCTGAACTCGGCAACCTGGGCAATCTCGAGAGATTGGACCTCTACGCCAATAAACTTTCCGGCGGCCTTCCGGCCTTCCTGGCCACCCCTCCCGATACCCTGAATTTAAGCTGGAATTGCCTGTACACTGATAATCCCGCAATCCTGGCCGCCATGGAAACCAAGCATTCCGGGCACTTCCTGGATACCCAGACCATTGAACCTGAGAGTGTTACGGCAGAAGTAACTGAGATCTCTGGAACCGAGGAAAACCGGGTCAGGGTCTCATGGGATCCGATTTCATACACCAGTAATGAAGGCGGATACAAGGTCTATTACCGGCAGGCTGGTGATCCTGATTTCAATTATTACGGGATGGCCGCTGATAAGGACAGCTCCGAACTGACCGTAGCCAATCTCGAACCAGGTGTTGAGTATGAATTCCGGGTCAACGCGGTTACCTGGGCTCATAGCCTTAACCAGAATAACCTGGAGAGCCAGGGCGCTGAAACCGCTGCCGCTGTTGCCGGAACCCTGTCCCGGGCTTTTATCCCGGCTTGGAAACAGGCTCCCGGGTATTTTACCGGGGTAGTTGTTTCCAATTTCGGGGACTCTGCCTTTAATCTTGACCTTGCGGCTTATGACCCAAATGGAGTCATGGAGCCCCAGGGCCAGAACCACCAGGTGGTCAATGCCGGAAGGCAGATGAGTAAACTGGGTTGGGAATTCTTTCACGGAGATCCTTATCACACTGATTTCTCCTGGATTGAACTGAGGGCTGAGAACAGCAATAAGATGGGAAGCATCTTCCTGTATGGAGTGAGCGATACGCAAATGCTGGATGGAGCGGAATCCCAGTCTCATTATGCAAAGAGGCTCTTTTTCACCAGGCCCCTGGATGAAGGATTCTTTGCCGGCTGGCAGCCTGAGATTCAGATGTGTATTGTCAATCCGACTGATGAAGAAGTTACAATCCAATGCACTTTAAAGGGTTCCAATGGATATTCCATAAGGTCCCACACCATTCCTCCCATGGGTTTCATCGCGGGAGACTATGGAGATCTGATTTACCCCAACCAGGGAATCATCAATGCCTACATGGATATCGAGGTGACGGAAGGGCCGGGAGTGGTGGGCTTTTCCCGAATTGAATTTCCCGGGGTGCGAACCGCCCTGGGAATGAACGCGGTGGAACGGACACCTGCCACTAAACTTTATTCAGCCCAGCTGGCTCATGGATCCAATATCGTAACCAACCTGCGGCTGGTTAACACTGAACAATCCGATAGATTGGTGACCCTGACCGCCATCGGGGATAACGGAAATCCCCTGGCTGATCCCGTCCAGGTGAATATACCCATGCGGTCCATCTATCGTGCCGACATTGGAACACTATTCGGCCTGGAAGGTGAGGGTGTCATCCATACCGGCTCCCTGGTTGTTGAAACTGAAATGGGAGGCATCATCGGGGATATTATTTTTGCTGATGGCGATACCATGGAATACGCCATGTCCCTGCCCCTGCAGGACAGGCTGTTCCAGGAAGCAGTATTCAACCATATTTCCAACCTGGACACGGTATTTACCGGGTTTGCCTTTTACAATCCCGGAGACGAAACAGCAACCGTGTTGATTGAGGCATTCGGGGTTGATGAGGGGAAGGTTGCGGAAAAGACCCTGGTGCTTGATCCGGGCGAAAGAATTGCCAGGACCCTGACTGACCCTGACGTATGGCCGGCATTCCCGACCCAGTCAGGCGGATTCATCAGGATCCAGAGTGACCAGCCGATCGCGGGCCAGCAGCTCTTCGGAGACAGGTCGCTGCGTTACATGGCGGCCATCCCCCCAACCACCAGGTTGGAGCCAATGTTTGATTGAAATAGTTGCGGGTTGCGGGTTGCAGGTTCCGGGTTTTAAATTTCTACTACCTGTGACCTGCCCCCTGTTACTTTTCTTTTGAACTATGCCGGTAGGCGATGATCCGGACCTTTTCCAGGGTGATCAATCCTTCAGTGATCATACTGTCCAGTTTCGGCAGAAGAGCTTCGATTTTGGCCTTGGCATCGACGATTTCCACTACCATGGGCAGATCTTCGGACAACCTTAATACCTTGGAGGTATGGATGCGGCTGGTGGCCCCGAATCCCAGGCATCCCCTTAAAACGGTGGCGCCGGCCATGCCTGACTTGCGAGCCTCTTCAACAATCAATTCATAAAGAGGCCTGTTTCCGGATTTGTCGCTTTCACCGATAAAAATTCGCAGCAACAAGGCTTCAGATGGGAGTTCCATTTTTCTCTCCTCTAAAACTTTATATTACACCTGTAGACTGCCAGGATTTCTAAATCATCCTGCCCAGGGCTGTTCCAGCGAATATGGCTGCGAATCCGACGCCATTCTGCAGGCTCAGGTTGCCAGCCGCATACAACCATTCCGCAGAGCGCATTAACTCGCTGGTTTCCAGGATCATCGCTGAAAATGTTGTAAAAGCACCCATGAAACCGACAAGGATTATTGTTCTTGTTTCTCCTGAGACCGGCCATCGGCTCTCGAATAATGCCCAAAGCAGTCCTGCCATGAAGCAGCCGATTATATTGACCGAAAAGGTTCCCCAGGGAAAGGATGGGCCGATGAAACGGTGTACAAAACCTGCCAGCCCATACCTGGACAATGTGCCCAGCGCTCCGGCCAGGCCAAGTAATATGAGTTTATGAGTCATAATTGAATCCTTTGTTCAGAATGAGACTCCCGGTCATTACGCAGAAAAAAATGCAGTGAACTTTTTCGGAAAAACCGAAGAACCAGCACTGGCGAAGGAGTCTGCGTGGCAGGAGTCATCAGCCCGACCATGGCACTTATATGCAGGGGACTCCATCCCTGGAGATTTCTGGTCAATAATATATCTGAACCTTCCAGGTAAATTCAATTTTTCCAGTCCCCTGGAAGACATTTGTCAGTGTGGTTTTTTACAAAATGCTTCTTATTTGAAATTTTTAAAACTTAAGTACCTGTTGCCAGGTGAGAGTCTTCCCTAAGTGAGATTGACAGCCTTGAACAATATTTCTTACTGGATTTTAGATTCTTCGTTCTATATTGAAGAGTGATAATTAAACCAGGCCGGTATCGATGCGGTGCCGGAGTACTCAGTATGGCTTTATGGAGAACCAAAATGGCAGAAGGTCAGAAAAAAATATTAAAGAGGTCTAGTGATCAGATGGTTGCCGGAGTGTGCGCTGGAATAGCGGAATACCTGGGCTGGCTTTCCCCTAACCGGGTTCGGATTGCCTATGTCCTGATTTCAGTGGTCAGCGTTATGTTTCCCGGCATTGTGGTATACATAATTCTCTGGCTTCTGCTTCCCCCTCCTGATTACAATCCCGGAAGTTGAAAAACGGCAGGCTTGAAAAACAGTAGACAGAGCAGAGAGATTTTTACCAGGTGATGAGGTTTTTCTGATAAAGCGTCTATATTCCGGCGGCTGGGGCTTCCTTGAAAAGACGTCCTTCCCTGAATGCGGTGACGAACGCGTCCTCTGAAGTTCTGAAGTCATTGGCGATACCTGAGAAGTGAAGCAGTCCGTCCTTGAGCAGGATAATGCGATCAGAAACGGTTTCCAGGCATCTCATATCATGGGTGACTACTATGGATGTTATCTGTTCCTGTTTGCTCAGTTTTCTGATCAGGGCGCTGATGGATTTCCCGATAAGAGGATCGGTTCCGGTTGTAGGTTCATCGTAGAGAATCAGGTTGGGATTGGTTGCCAGGGCTCGGGCAATAGCCACCTGTTTTTTAGCACCTACGCCCAGTTCAGTTACTAACAGGTGTCCCATGCCTTCCATTTCCACGGCCTCAAGAAGGTAGTCTACCCGGTCTTCGATTTCCTTATCGGAGAGCTCTCCCCTTTCTCTCAGGGGGAAGGCTACATTTTCCCGAACATTAAAGAAATCAAATATGGCTCCGCTCTGAAATACATAGGAGACTTCCTTGCGGAGGGTAAGCAGCTTTTCTTCGTTAAAATTGCGAATTCCTACTCCCCTGTAGATAATTTCCCCGGAATCAGGTTTAAGGAATCCGGCTATCAGTTTGAGGAGAACACTTTTACCGGTACCGCTGCGGCCAAGTATACCCAGGGTCTGTCCCGGCATGACCTGGAAAGAAATACCTTTCAGGACTGGATTTTCGAAAGATTTCTTGACATTGATTACTTCCAGGAGGGGGTAATCGTTTTTGATCTCATTAAAGGAAATATTTTCTTTTTCGGGGAGATTAACGCGCCGGGCCTGTTTTTTGCGAAGGTGATGAATTGCCGTAAAAAAAATTATGACATAGGTCGCAAACAGGCTGAGTATGAAGAGACCAAAAAAACTCATTTCATCATTTCCAGCAGCGCCAAAAAAATGCAGGCACTCCCTGATGTTGCGGAGTGCCTGTCATAAAACAAGTATAAAGAAGGGTTTCTGAAAATCAATGGCGGATCTGGAATCGAGTAAGCTTTCTTGCCATTTCTTTTTTCTGTTTGGCTGTACTCTGCCTGTATTCCTGCAACCATCCCCTTAATTCATTAGGACTCATCTCCAGGACTTCACAAACCCAGTGAAAGCTGCCCGGCTGATTTTCGTAGGAATAGAACCAGTCCAGGGCGTCCTGACGCCATTCTTCCCACTCTTTATTTGAAGTCTTTTTGGGTGCAACTATATCCCGGAAAGCCTGGAGCAATATCCCTAAAGACAGGTTTAACAAAGAAGGATCAGGTTTCCTGGTTTGTGGGTACAGACCTTCACTTTCCAATGCAGAACTTCTCATGGTAAAAATATTTCCTTAATAGATTTAAAAAAATTAACTCGAACAATATGTGATGGTTGTGCGAAATGCACAGCGAATAGTCTCTTGGAAATCGAGAATAAGCATTTATAACACACTTCACTGAAAATCTATAGAACTTTTTTTATTTTTTTATCTTTCCGATAAAAATTATTTTTAGTTTAATGTTCCGGATACTCAGTTCTTTCAAATTCTTCCAGTAGTTAGTGCGATTTGATCAAATATTAGCCACGGATTCCTGCTGGTTGAACTATTCACTTTCTTATAAAGTATAAGACGCTGGTTTTGGAAAGAGGTTTCACCTTTGGAGAATTTTCTTTAGAATTAATTGCTGAATTCAAAAAGAGGGAGTGATTTATAGATGAACATTGAAAGACCTGGCGCAGTAAAAATACAAGGAAACCCACAAACATTAATCGGGCCGCAACTTGCAGTTGGGGACCGGGCTCCTGATTTCAGCGTGGTTAATGTTGCTTTGAAACCAGTGACATTTAAGGACATAAAAGGCAGGATAAAGATTTTCAGCGTTGTCCCTTCACTTGATACCCCTATCTGCGCTACCCAGGCCAAACGTTTCAGCGAGGAAACCGCCAAGATTAATGGGGTCAGGTGTTATACCATCAGCATGGATCTTCCTTTTGCCCAGGACCGTTGGTGCACGCTTTCCAAGGTAGACTCATTCTACATGTTTTCAGATTACAGGGAGGCCAGCTTTGGCAGGGCATACGGAGTCCTGATCAAGGAATTAAGGCTGTTATCAAGGGCCGTGTTTATCCTGGATGAAATGAATATTTTAGGCCATGTAGAGTATTGTGATGATATCTATTCCCATGTTGACTACAGCGCTTCAATAGAGGCAGCCCGCCGATTGGCCGAACTTGCACCGTGACAGGTTTGTGTTTTTCCGGAAGCCTGCTGGATCCCTCTTTTTTTCATTTACTGAAGGTGTTTTGTGACTGGCAAAAACTTAATGGATAGTGTTTACCTGAATTGCAGAAGGGAAGCGATCCTGATATTTTTTATCTGGCTTTTTTTCAGCACTTATTCCATTGTTGTCTCCTACCTGTACGGCTATACCAGCCATGAACCAGCCGGAATATCCAGCGGGTTGACAATAGAAGAATTTATCGGTCCCCTGGAGTCATTTAACCGGGACCCTTCGTCCCTGACAACTCCCCTGGGACTGGGCATTCCAGACTGGGTTTTTTACGCCATTGTTGTTCCCTGGTTTCTCTGCATTGTCATCACCTGGCTTTTCTGTACTTTCTATATGAAAGATGATGACCTGGGCGGAGAGGGTTTGGTTAACAAAAGCGAAGACGGGACAACAAATGGCTGAAACCAACCCAATTACAACAGCAGCTTTTGTTATTTATATTATGGGCGTCCTGTTACTGGCCCTGATTTCTCACAAGGTTATGAAAAACCGGGAATTCATGGGCGAGTATTTTCTTGGGAGCAGGGGCATGAAGAGCTGGACCCTGGCCTTTGCCTTTGCCGCGACCGCCACCTCAGCCGGAAGCTATATTGGATTTCCCGCTCTCATTTACAGTTATGGATGGGTTCTTGCATTCTGGATTGCCAGCTATATGATCTATCCGCTAACAGCAATGGGGATTCTGGGAAAGAGGCTTAACCAGGTAGCCAGGAAAACAGGCGCTATCACGGTCCCGGACGTTTTGAGGGACAGGTTTGATTCTCCGGCGCTGGGTCTCATGGCCGCGCTGGCGATAGCCTTTTTTACAACCTGCAACCTGGTCGCGCAGTTCAAGGCCGGCGCAATTATAATTGAAGAGACCTTCAATTTTCCTTCCTCATGGGGCTACATCGTTGGACTCCTGATATTCTCTGTTGTTGTTGTTGTCTATACCTCCTTTGGAGGCTTTAGGGCGGTGGTCTGGACAGATGTGATGCAGGGAGTGGTGATGGGCCTGGGTGTTGTGCTGCTGTGTCCGGTTGTCATTTCCCATGTAGGAGGCCTGGATAATGCCGCCAAACGGGTAATGTCGCAGCCCGCTGCTGCGGTGACTTCCATCAGCGGAGAGAATAACGACCTGGCGTTTCTCCGGAGTGATGACTTTTCCAAAGATGATTTACAGGGAGTGTATTATCTTTTCCCTTCTGGAAGCGAAGTCAATTCACCTTGTGTTTCAGTTGTACGGGATTCCGGCGGACAGAGATGGCTTGAAGTGATCCTTGAAGCTGACCGGAGCGGGAATGTAGTGACAACGGCTGATGAAATCAGGGGCCTAATCATCAGTGACCCCGGGATTTCAGCACTCCTGGAAGATGTGGTTCTCGCTTATGACAACGATGGAAGCGGGATTGTTAAACCAATGGAAAAGACCTGGTTTATTGGAAGCGGGGAGTACATGTTCGGACCGGGCCGAAAATCGAATGGGCTGCCGTTTCATCCTCTGGGCCTGGCTATGTCCTACTTTGTCATGTGGGCCATTGTAGCCATGGGACAGCCGGGAATGATGATCAGGCTGATGGCCTTTAAGGACAGCCGTTCCCTGCGCCGGGCGATTATCATTGTTTGTTTCTATTTCACCCTGATTTATATTCCCCTGGTTCTTATATTTACCTCGGCCAAGGTACTGCTTCCCTACGTACCGCCAGAGGCCGCGGACAAAGCCATGATCCTGGTGGCAACCAGGATCGTGGGAGACATGGGGCCATTTTTTGCGGTGCTGGCAGCGATTTTTGTGGCAGCCCCCTTTGCGGCTGTCATGTCCACGGTAGACAGTTTTCTCTTGATGATCAGCTCAGCAATTGTCAGGGATTTTTACCAGAGAAGCATAAACCCGGATATAAGTGAACGTAAGACCAAGTGGATCAGCTATTGTACTACGGTAACTGTCGGAGTTATTGTGACCATTGGAGCCACCCAGCAGATTGATTTTCTCCAATACATAGTGGTATTCACCAGCAGTGGTTTTGCCAGCGCTTTCCTGGCACCGATCTGCCTGAGCCTTTTTTGGAAGGGCACAACCCGGGTTGGGGCCATAAGCGCATTCGTGGGCGGGTTGGCCGTATGCCTGCTGATGTTTGCCCCGACAGTATTCGGGGGAATACGGCTGGATCTGTTGGGACTGCACCCGGTAATGTGGGGATTGTTCAGTTCCTTTCTGATCGGAATCCTGGTCTCGAAATTCGATCCGGAAAGGCCCAGTCAGGAAATGGTAGAAAGATATTTCATGAAAGGGTGAAAGGGAAAGGTCGAACTGTGAATTGCGAATGCCGAATGAATTTCGGATTTTTGAATTTAGTGCTGCCGGTTTAGTGCTTCGGGTTTCCCCGCCATCGGCGGGTTGTAGTCGGAAGCAGCCTTGCTTCCGGTCCGCCAGGACCCGGGATAGTTGCGAACCGAAAGAGTCAGAACGGGACAATCATTAGGGGAAGGTGGACCATCGGTAGGGGATGCAATGAGCCGAAGGGAGTGCTGCCGGTACAAAAGGAAAAACAGGTTTTATTTCCGGAAATAACGATCGTTTCTCAAAAATAAACGATTCCGATTCCGACCCTGACCCCGACCCCCTGATTGAACACCCAAAATCCTGAAGGGGAGAACACCAAAATACGAACCGCGAGTTATGCAGATCAGGAGAACTGCGTTCGTGGGAATGAAAAACAGGAGACTGCCGGGCAAATCCAGTTTGGCGATTAAAGAGTCTTCGAGATACAATAATTTTCATGAATATTATTAACCAGAAGATATCCGAGATTGATACACCCGCGGCTATCGTGGACATGGATAAACTGGAAGCCAATATCAGAAAGGCGCAGAATTATCTTGATGAAATTGGATTGATCAGCCGCCCCCACATCAAAACCCACAAAAATGTGGTGATTGCCAAGATGCAGATGGATGCCGGAGCAAAGGGCATAACCTGCCAGAAGATTTCTGAAGCGGAAATAATGGCTGACGGAGGCATCGGCGACATATTCCTGCCCTACAATCTGCTGGGAGCTGCCAAGCTGGAGCGGATGGCCTTGCTGGCAAAGAAGATCCAGTTGAGCGTTACGGCTGATTCCGCTGTAACGGTGCAAGGCCTTTCAAGAACTGCCGAGGCCAGCGGGATTAAACTCCCGGTTGCAGTAGAGTTTGATACCGGCTCCGGCCGGTGCGGAGTACAGACTCCCGCTGAAGCAGCGGAACTGGCAGCAATAATCAAGGGATCTCCCGGGCTGATTTTCGACGGCCTGATGACCTACCCTGTGAACAGGAATACTGATACCTTTGTCCGGGAAACCAGGAGTTTTCCTGGCATCAGTTTTGAAAAGGTATCCGCCGGGGGGAGTCCACAGCTTTGGCACGTCCACAACTACAAGGAGATTACTGAATACAGGGTTGGGACCTACGTTTACGGAGACCGCTACACTGTGGAGGCCGGAACCCACAACCTGGATGAATGTGCGTTTCATGTCCGCGCCACTGTGGTGAGCAGGCCAACCGCTGACAGGGGAATCCTGGATACCGGAAGCAAGGCTCTTTCCTCTGATCTCCTGGGGCAGGATGGGTATGGGTTGATTCTTGAATACCCGGAAGCCAGGATATACGCCCTCTCTGAAGAGCATGGCAATGTCGATTTCTCCTCCTGCGGCAGGAAGCCCGAGATCGGGGAGAGGGTAACCATCCTTCCGAATCACTGCTGTGTATGTAATAACCTGTTTAACCAGGTCGTCGGGGTGCGGAAGGGCAGGGTTGAAAAGACATGGAATGTTGATGCCAGGGGCGCATTGCAGTGAATCCCGGGCAGCCCGAATGATTTAATTCCGACAGGTGATTTTTGAAAAATAAGAAGATACAGGCGCTGTTAATGCTGGGGCTGTTTACCGCGTCCCTGCTCTATTATTTATGGGCGGGGAGATACAGCTATCAGCATTTTCCGGTGCTGATTCTGGTAGAAGCAACCTGTCTCGGCTTGATACTTCTTTCCCACATTCTCTTTAAACCTGACCTGGATTCGCTGGGCCTTGGGTTTAAGTATTTTCTTCGAGCCGGCAAGTGGTATGGAGCCCTGACTATTGCCGGATGTCTGGGCATTGCCGCCGCCGGATGGAATAATCCGGACTGGAACCTGAAGATAACGGCGGAGGCTCCCGGGTACCTGGCCTGGGCGGCAGTTCAGCAATATGCGCTGCAGAATTTTTTTCTGCGGCTCTCGCTGATCATCTTTTCTAGCCAGGGAGAATGGGGGGAAGCCCGGGCCGGAAAATCCCTGAGCCGGCGTACCAGAATCCTGTCATCACTCTTATCAGCAGCAGCCTTCTCACTGTTCCATTTTCCCTCACCCGTTTTTGTCATGGTGACATTTGCCGCCGCTTTTTTCTGGTGCCTGATTTACACCGGGCAGCCTAGTTTTTTCTGGGCCTGGATCTCCCATTTTTTTCTGGGCCTGTGTCTCTCATTCTTTCTGAAGGCGGGGGTAATGGGGGGACTGCAGGTCGGCCCTGGAGGGTTCCGTTTTGAGGCTTATGGAGATGGTGTAACCGTGGCAGCCGGATATGGAAGCAGCCGGTCACCGTTTATTGCCGCGGTTCCCGGCCCTGACCGGGGCAATAATTCCCATATCCGGCTTTTTTCTCCGCGGGGAGAAATTTTATCTGAATGGACAGCATTCCCTGAATATGATTTCTCTGCCATGATTTCGGTCGGGGATGTCGGCTTCGGGCCGGGCGACGAGATCATAGCCGTACCGGGGCCGGGGCAGGTTAATCCTCCCTTAGTGAGAGTTTTTAATACTTCCGGGGATATTTTAAGAGAATTTTTGATCACTGATCCTGATTTTCCGGAATCATATGGTGCCTGGGTATATGCCTCCGGCGGCAGTGTTTTCCTGGGGCCTGGCCCCGGGCCCCGGGCTCCCCGGGTGGTAGCGGAATATACTGCCGCCGGAGTCCCTGTCCGCAAATGGCTTTTGCCTGACGGTAAGGTAACTGATGACCTGCTGTTCCAGAATGGATTAAGGGGAGTTGTCAGGCCCGGGCCTGACCCACAGCTGATCAGGTGGGGAAATGGGATTTCCGTCAATCCTTCCAGTGTGGCTGTCTCAGCTACTAACGGAGAAGATCTGCAAATTCTGGAAACTCTTCCGACAACTTTCGGAATTAACCTGTCCCTGGTGCAGCTGGGCGATGGTGATTGGGGTATAGCAGTGTCCCCAGGCCCTTTGCGGGGCTATCCCCCATGGATCAAGGTGTTCTCCCACGGCCGGGGCTGGAGCCCGGTCAGGGACATGGTCCCCTGGGAGAGCGAGGGCTCTTGCGGGGCTAACCTTTCAGCTGTTGATATCGACGGAGATGGAATTGATGAGCTGGTAATGGGGGAGGGCTGGGGAAAAGGCCGGCCGGCAACGATCAGGATCCTTACTCTGGAAGGCGAAATCCTCCACACCTGGAACGCGTTTTAGGCGTTTAACCTGCATTTTCAGCGCCGGCAGGTGCGTCAGGCCATAGCCCAGGGTGGAGCCTAGACGAGAAATGGCGGAGCCGTTGCGAAGTCGGCGGAACCCTGGGGAAAAAGGCCGGTCTATGAGGAGAGAGCTCTGGAAGAGCGGCACAGAGTGATTAGAAAAAGTTTTATTTCATCTCATGACCGCTGGATAAGGGATTTTGGCATAATTTTAGTTTCCTAATCGTTTCGATGTTCCCTGGACATCTTCATGAGTAATTGATTTACAGATTTGGGTGAGGATGACGGTTTCGCTCCTCCGGAGCTTTGTTGGTTTTGGTGATGGCCGTCAACCCAGGGCAAAGGCTACGGCTACGCCTTCGGCCTGGGCTAAATCATGTCAGGCCTCCGGCCTTGAGTGGTTGCAGTTGCCGTGCCGTTCGAAAACCGTATTCGTTCATCAAAGGCCATTCGACCCCTGCTTTCACAGTCTTGGTACGGAGAACCCGCCGTCAACCATGAAAACACTGCCTGTGGAGTAGGGGAATGAGCCGGTAACCAGTGCGGCCACGGCTTTTCCTATGTCTTCGGGAAGTCCCCATCTTTTTTGCAGCATGAGTCCTTCCGCAATCAGGTTGTCATATTTTTCCGTAACTCCTGAGGTCATGTCGGTTTTGATGATTCCGGGACGCACTTCATATACCGGTATGTTGAATTCCGCCATCCTGGCTGCCCACAATTTGGTGGCCATGGCTATTCCAGCCTTTGAAATGCAATACTCTCCCCGGTTAACTGAAGCGTGTTCCGCTGAAATCGATGAAATATTGATAATACATCCCTGGAATTCAGGAAATGCCTTTTTTTGTTCTGCCATGTACCTGGCTGTTATCTGGGTTAAAAAATAGGGCCCCTGCAGGTTGACCCGCATCACGTTTTCAAAACTCTCTTCACTGGCCTCCAGGAGGTCCTTTCTTTCGGTGGGTGCAATTCCGGCATTGTTGACAAGAATATCGAGCCTGCCGTAATGCCTGATTATGGAATTGAGAAGGTGCAGCCTGTCACCGGTGGAGGACACATCGGCAGGTATGTACAGAACATTAACGCCGATTTTTTTCAACTCATCAATGGTCTCATAGACCTCTTCGGCCGGTTTTCTTCCGCAAAGGCAAAGGTTTATGCCCACCTGGGCCAGTTTCGTGGATATGCCCAGCCCGATGCCCCGGGTGCCGCCTGTTATCAATGCTACTTTACCCATAAGTCTCTTCTCCCCAGAATGTCATGTTTGAACCCCTGAGCATATGTTCCAGGTACATAACAAGTTCCCTGGCATGGTAATCGCCCCACATACTGGATTCGCCGCAGGGCACCGATTGTCCTTCAGGGATGTAATCCCAGTTATTGGGGCGGTGGTAGGTGGAATGGAGGATCAGGCCCTGGTGGTCCTTATTTTTGGACAAATATGGTTCCCGGAGCAGCGTGCTGGTTACTTTCAGTCCGGCTTGCCGGTATTTGTCCCCCAATTCACTCAGCCCTTTCAGTTTGACATACCTGCCGAGCCGGAGCAGGCCCTGGGCGGCAATGGCCGCGGAGGAGGAATCCACAGGCTCAAATTTATTGAATGGATCAGCAGCTTTATCGAGGTAGTTTTCGATGTTATGCAGGCCGGGGGCGCCGGTATCCCAGTAGGGAATTCCGTCAGCAGGGGTAAAATTGATATAGAAATCGCCGGTAGCCAGGGCGGCTTTCAGCATTAGGCTTTCAATTCCCACTTTTTCCCCGATATCTGACAATTCTTCTGCAGGGACAATCTGTAAAAACTCGAGAATTTCTGAAAAGCCGGTGATGGCCCAGGCCAGGCCCCGGGTCCAGGTGGAATGGTTTGAATAACCCTGCTGAGAACTGGTACACCTGAAGTTTCCATCATTCGTGTTGAAAATACATTCATGGGCAACCCGCCCCCTGGTGTCGTACAAATCTCTGCCTTCCCCGTAGAAAACTGAATAGAGGGCAGTCATCCTGGCATGAGAGACCAGTCTTTCCAGGAGTGATATCTGCCGGTCATTCTCACCGTAAAGACGATGGCCGAGTATCCACCCCAGGGCCAGTACTCTCAGGGTTCGGATGGTGTCCACGAAGAGGGAATGGGGCCCGTTAAAAGAGTAGATAAAACCCAGTGGCCCGGTTGATGTCCAGCGTGCTGCCTGCACGGAGGCGGAGCATTTCAGGGCCAGTTCCGCGAATCTCAGCTGCCATTCGTTTTCGGGCAGGATCCCGTTTCTCAGCAGGCGCCGCAGGTTTCCATAGGTGCTTACATTGTTGAATCCGTGGTCATGTACCCCGGTGTGGGTGAGGTGGGGCGGCATTTTTTCCAGGATACCTTTAATCCCCATGTCCAGGAATTCCCGGTCCCTGGCAGCTTCAAACTGCAGCAGGGCCGATCCATAAAGGAATCCCATGGTCCAGTCGGTCCAGCCCCGGGTTGTGTAGGCTCCCTTGACAGTGAAAACCGGAGAGCCTTTTGTAAAATCGAAGTTATCTTCTATGGAGCGCAGCTTGTCGCCGGAACACTCCCAGAAGCCCGGGAACAGCGGGGCAAGGTCCCGGGGGGTAAGCTTATTATCAATATCGATCATAGCAACATTATAAACTCCGGATTTATAAAAAAAAGGGGGAAAATCCGCATTTGAGATTCTGAACCGGGAATTTCGTCCGCCTCCGGCGGAAAATTATAAATCCGAAACTCGAAATCCGAAGGTTACATATGTGAGATTTCTGCCGGCTGAAAATCCTTTTCGGATTTCGGATTTAGTGCTTCGGATTTCCCCCTGAATTCAGCGAAGGGGATATGATCTTCGCAGGACTAATAGGTACTGGAGCGCGCGTGGATCAGCAAGAAAGGGATAAGGCTTTATCTCATGGCTTAACTTCTTTTTCTATATCAGAGAGAAAGTCCTTCTGCCGGTATTCCTCAATGGCCATAGCCCTATTGTTGAAAACATACAATATATTCATATTGCTGCCTGCTTCTGACGTCGGAACCCAACCCAGGGTAATGCTTTCAATTCCATTTTTGCCAGGTTTCCAGACTGTTGACAGGTCGAGAGGTTCCCCTTCAAACAGATCCTCTCCTTCCGGGATTTCTGCTCCCTTAACTGGATCTCCATAATTAGAAGAAACCATATCCACCAGTTTTGGATAAACATCCCTTGGATCAGGACTATTCATATCTGCAGGCATTTTGGAAAAATTGCCTGTTCGGAGATAAATCTCGCATAAGCCGGTTTTGGGAGTGATGGTCAGGATGAACGATTCGAGCTCGGGAGGTGTTTTAGCGGCACAGACTTTGTATCCGTGAGGAAGTGTCTTTTCCCCTACTTGCGGGTATGGGGTCGGAGCTTCACCCAACACAGTTGTTACTTCCTCCAGGCTCATACCCATTTCAAGACCAAAGGGCCCGTCTCCACCATGGGCCATTGTTCCAGTAACAAGGATGCTAAACAGGCAAAAGATAATCTTTTTCATTACTGCCTCCACTGTATTAAGTATCAGCTAAGTTTAAATTTTACCACTGAAATTAGATGATGGAATCACTTTTTCCCTATACCTCAGATAATAAAATCAACAAGGACGTGAAAGGCCATCCCTGGACAGCAGGATATGTCTCCTGAGGCTTCCCTGGTATTTCCCATGGCCTTGGAGACGAGGGCAGGTTCAGGTGTAGCTGGATGGGTATCCAAAGGCCAGAAGAAGTTTTGGATCATGATGCTATTTTGCCAGTGCCGCTTCTTTTGAAATATAGATGGTTTCGCCGGATCCACCTATTCCAGCACCCACGGCGATCCCTAAACCGGCACAGACAGCCATAAAGCTGATGAATCCCCCAGTTGATGTAGTAGCATCCGCGCCACCAACTAGTAGGGCAGATGCTCCAAGTCCGCCTACGGCTCCTAAAAGCGCACCATATGCCGCATACTTTCCTGCCTTCGGGACGACAATTTTGTCGATCGATACCAAATCAAGTTGAAGGTTGTCTGTGTTTTTAATGGAACAGATTAGAAATTCTTCATTCGTTGACACGTATCGACATTTATGCGTAATACCACTCTTCATAAGTACATTGATTTGCTCCCCTGTCTTAGTCTCCGCAACCTTTTCCCATCTTCCTGGAATCGGATTGCCTGCAAAAAGGAGAGTTGGATTGACCATAAGGATCATAACCACGACTGCTGCCACTGCTGCTTTGTAGTTATTATTCATAGTGTTAATCCTTTGCCGCTCTTGCCAGCGCCGCCTCTTTTGAAATGTAAATGGGTCCTCCAAGTGAAGCAACAGTACCTCCTGCTAAACCAGCTCCAAGAGCACCGAGGCAGGCACCTATACCTGCCACCATTACCTGACCCGATGGAACAAAATCGAGGCCTTGACTAAAAATTGCCCCGCCAATGGTTCCGCCCACAGCACCCCAGATTGCCCATTTTTTTGCAAATGATCCGGCTCTATGGAGAATTATCTTATCTATGAAGACCTTTTCAATTTGAATAGCGGTGTTATCCTGGTCGGAACAGGTAAGGAATTGGTCATTAATGGCCTTATATCTGAGGGTTCGCTCAACTCCGTCTTTTGTGTAAACAGTTATTTTGTCCCATGGCTTAGTTTCTGCAACTTTTTCCCATCGGCCGGGAACAGGACTGCCCCAGGCCAGGAGGGCTGGGTTCATAAGGATCATCACCATCATGATAACTATTGCAGCTCTGCACGTGCTGTTCATATTCTGCTCCTTGTTCCACCAGGATTTAAGTTCTTGATTATTATAATTTTATCACCAGAACCAGATGATAACACTCCTTATATTGCTATCCGCGCAAGACTTTGATTCCTGTGCCGCCCTTCCAGAGCTCCTTCACCTGGCCACATGCTCCTACCCAGGGCTCTCCCGAACCTTCGGTCCGGGATCAGCCTGGGTTATTACCTGCCGCACCTCCGGTGCTGAACACCACCACTTCGAACTTCTCACATCTCAGTTCTCAGTTACGGTGCCTCCGGTGCTGAGACGTCCTATGGGAATTCAGGCATGGACACTATTGAGATTTAAGATTTAATGTTTAGCTACTCCTTTCCTGCAGGACTCTTTCATTTTCCACTACATTCCGGTTTATCGCGACATTCGCAAATCCCCGCATGAAGGCGGGAAAATCTTAAGCACTAAAAATCAAATCCAAAGTTTTTTCCGGAAAATGTGTAAAAGTCTTGGAAGTAGCGTCCTTCTTGAGATGCCTTGGTTTCCAAGGTAAGTATCCCCTTGGAATCATAGGTTACATGGTCGATGATGAATGATGGTTTTGACCTCTGCCGGCGTGGTAGTATTTCAGTTATGAAATTTTCTCTCTGCAACGAAGTAATCAGGGATTTAGATATTGAGGAACAGTGCAGGTTTTCTTCTGAAATTGGATACGCGGGCCTGGAGTTGGCTCCCTTTACCCTGTCTGGCAATCCCCACCTGATCCCGGCGGAGGAAAGGTTGTTAATCAGGCGGACAGCCGAAAAATACGGGATCGAAATAACCAGCCTGCACTGGCTGCTGCTGGTGCCCGAAGGTTTATCAATAACTTCTCCTGACCGTGAAGTCAGGAAAAGAACCCTGGAAGTGATGCTGGGCCTGGTTAAACTCTGTGCCGACCTGGGGGGAAGAACCCTGGTGCACGGCTCTCCCGGACAGCGGACTTTTTCAGGAGACAGGGAATCTGCCATGATAAGGGCTGCCGAGCTTTTTTCCCGGGTGGCTGAGGAGGCCGGGAAAGCCGGAGTGATTTATTGTATTGAACCCCTGACTGAAAAGGAGACTAATTTCATAAATACAATTGCCGAGGCCGCGGAACTGGTTGAAAAAGTGGGCAGTCCGTTTTTCAGGACCATGCTGGATACCAAGGCTGCTTCGGGCGCGGAAAAAGAGTCTGTCCCTGAACTGATAAATAAATGGGTCCCTAATGGCATGATACGGCACGTACACCTGAACGATCCCTGCCTGAGAGCTCCGGGACAGGGGAAACTGGAGTTCAGGAGGATTTTGTCTGCCCTGGAGGATAATAATTACCAGGGTGTTTTAGCCGTAGAACCTTTTGATTACTTTCCGGATGGACGGAGCCAGGCCGCCCGGGCCATTGGTTACCTGCAGGGCATACTCGAAGGCTGATATTAATAAAAGGAAAAAGTGAGTTATGAAGATTGTGGACTTGAGAGAAATTGAAGGACGGACCTACCCGGCACGGAGGAAAACCCAGAACCTGTCTGGAGGGCAGTCCCCTATCCAGGCTGAAGCTTTCAGCATGGGATACGTGACCCTGGAACCCCGGGGAGGCCAGGTGCCCTGGCATGACCATGATCAGGAAGAAGTATATTTTATTATCCAGGGGGAAGGGCAGTTCTGCCTCGGTGAAGAAATGGAAATCATCAGGGAAAAGCAGGCTGTCTACGTGCCCAGCGGCGTGTTTCACCAGTTGACAAATACCGGTGATGAACCAATGCTAATGATTTACTGTTACGGCCCGGCCGGAGATGTGGCTCACTGGAAACAGGAGCTGAGCGGAACGCTTCCTGTGGCTGGCAAGGATGTTCCCCCGCTGCCTGAAGGAGCCTGGCCGCAGTGCACTAAAGCCTGATTTTAGATAATGGAATTGAGTCTTAAGGGATACATTTTTCTGGGAAGGAAACATGAAAAAAAGGGAAATCGGAATCATATTAAATGGAGTCACGGGGCGCATGGGGAAGAACCAGCACCTGGAAAGGTCTCTTTTGGCCATAGCCGCGGAAGGCGGGATCGAGGTGTCACCCGGTGAGTTTGTTATTCCGCGTCCCGTGCTGGTCGGCAGGAATCCGGACAAACTCAAAAAAATATCAGAAGAATATGGAGTTAAGGACTGGACTGCCAGCCTGGATGAAGCCCTGGAAAGGGAAGACTGCGAAATTTATTTTGACTCCCAGACTACGGGTTTAAGGGTGGGAGCAGTGAAAAAGGCCATTGCTGCCGGAAAACATATTTACTGCGAAAAGCCTACCGCCCTCAACACGGAGGATGCGGTCGAACTATACCGGTTAGCCAGGGAAGCCGGAGTCAAGCAGGGTGTCGTGCAGGATAAACTCTGGCTGCCGGGTCTGCTGAAACTGAAATCCCTCCTGGATAAAAAGGCTTTAGGCAGGATTCTTTCAGTAAGGGGAGAATTCGGCTACTGGGTTTTTGAAGGAGACACTGTCCCCTGCCAGAGGCCTTCATGGAATTACCGGAAAGAAGACGGCGGCGGCATCATCCTGGATATGTTTCCCCACTGGAGATATGTTATCGACAATCTTTTTGGAAATATCAAGTCGGTAAGCTGCATTGCTGCCACCCATATCCCGGTGCGGTGGGATGAGGATGGAAACCGCTACGACTGCACGGCGGAAGATGCCGCTTATGGTTCATTCGAATTGCGGAACGGGGTCCTGGTCAGCTTTAATTCTTCCTGGGCCGTAAGGGTGAGGAGGGATGACCTGTTGACTATCCAGGTGGACGGCACTGGAGGCTCAGCTGTAGCCACCCTGCGCGAATGCAGGCTGCAGACAGCCGAGACTACGCCCCGGCCGGTCTGGAATCCGGATGTGGAAAGTCCCCTGAATTATTTTGACGACTGGATAAAGGCCTCTGAAGGGGAGGCTTCTGAAAACGCATTTAAAGCCCAGTGGAAACTGTACCTGCGGCATGTACTGATGGGTGAACCTTTTCCCTGGGATTTACTGGAAGGCGCGAAAGGAGTTCAGCTGGCTGAAAAGGGTTTTGAATCCTGGCAGAAACGCTCCTGGGTGGATATTCCGGAACTGGGATGACAATTAATTGACGATTGACGATTTTGACCGTGGCATAAGCTCCCAGCTTATGAAATAGATGCTCGGGTCAGTCAGCAGGACATTCGGCATTCGCATTTCTGGTGTCGCGCTTCCAGTGCTCTTTCTGGTGAGGGGAATTTTTTACCCTGGGCTCGCCTCCTTCGCTCTTCGAGCTCTGTCGGGTCAACCAGGGCTAAGGCATGCCGTCCCTCCGGGACTGATGCGGCTGGATATTCAGGGCTGGAAGCCCGGCAGGGAAGAGCCCCAGGTGAGCGCAGCGAACCTGGGGTAAGAATGGTCCCAATAGTAGCATTAAAGCCCTGGAAGGGCGGCACATTTAAATTGACGATTCAGGTTGATACTGGCCGATGGCCAGACATGGCAGATTGGAGGTTCAAGATTCAAGATGTTGCAAATCTTGAATCTTGAACCTGAAAAATCTAATTCAGCCTACACGTTTTCGGGAACAACAAAAGGCGCCCGGTAATCGCGGGAAAGCAGTTTGTTGGCCTCGTCGTCGTTTACAAATTTTTCACTGGCCGGATCAAATTCCAGTGATCGGCCGACCCTGTAGGAAACATTGGCCATGTGGCAGAGCACTGTACTTTTGTGGCCCTCTTCAATGCTGCAGTTAAGGTTTCCAGCATTCCGTGACCTTACGGCGTCAACAAAATTCTTGTAGTGATCGCCTTCAACATTGGCAGAAGCCGCCGGCTTTCTTTCCCTGCCGAGAACAGCGTGCCAGCTGGCATAACCATCCACGACCAGGTAGCCTTCGGAACCGTAGAAGATGACTCCCACGGTGTTGTCAGGGCCTTCGCCTATACCGCCTTCATGATTGGTGATCCAGTGGCGTACTTCGAATTGCAGGGTCTTGACTTTTCCGCCGGCGGATGCGGGATCATAGGTAAAGGTAGAGTGCTGGATGTTGGGTGTTTCCTGGTCATCGTCAAACATCACATGGGCACCCATTGAGGAAACCTTGACTGGATGGTCGTCCATGCCCAGGCCCCAGCGGGCTATGTCAAACTGGTGCACGCCCTGGTTTCCGATGTCTCCATTTCCGTATGTCCAGTTCCAGTGCCAGTTGTAGTGAAAACGGTTTTCTGAGAAAGGCCTCTTTGGTGCCGGACCTGTCCACAGGTCGTAATCGACACCGGCCGGGACCGGTGCGTCCGGGGTTTTGCCGATAGTATCGCGCCATTTGTAGCATAAACCCTTGGCCAGGTATACTTCACCGAGCTGTCCGCCATGCAGGTATTCAATCGCGGCTCTCATCCCGGGATTGCTTCGTATCTGCAAACCGCTTTGCACAATCCTGTTGTATTTCTTTGCCGCTTCCACCATTTTCCGGCCTTCCCAGATATTGTGGGAGACAGGTTTTTCGACATAGACGTCTTTTCCCGCCTGGCAGGCCCAGATAGTGCCCAGTGAATGCCAGTGGTTGGGAGTGGCGAAGGAAACGGCATCAATTTCTTTATTTTCCAGGACTTTCCGAATATCCACGTAAGTCTCAGGTGTTTTCCATCCGGCTTTCTGGAAATCCTTGAGGTTATCATCCAGGACGCTCTGGTCGATATCGCAAAGTGCCACGACCTCGACATTTTTGAGTTTCTGATAGCCCCCAATATGGTCTTTTCCCCTGCTCCTGATTCCGGCTACCGCAATCCTGACCCTGTCATTTGCGCCTTTCCAGTTGTCGGACGCCAGGATAGTCGGCGCAACAGCTGAAGCTGCTACCGACATGGCGGCTGACTTTACAACAAATTCTCTTCGACTAATATTCGTCATTGAATAACCTCCGCTATAACTTAAATGTTTGGTTTATTGCCAGTTTAATATATTACTCCCAGATAAGATTTTTGTCTTGGTTTTAATAAGGTTATATACTAGCAGACGGCGAAATAGCAGAAAACCAGAATGTGGTGGAGTGGCGGCCTGGTTTTTTGAATAGCAACGTTGATAAATTTTGGGGAAACCGGCTGTGATCTGGCCAGGATTGTAATCAATACAGGTGATAAACCTGTTGACATGAATGGTTTGCCACTGGAGCATACATTCATATAGAGGCGTGAAGGCGCAGATAAGAGAGAGTAATATGTCAAAAAGAATTGGAATTCTCACTGGAGGGGGAGATGTTCCCGGATTAAACCCGTGCATTAAGGCTGTGGTCGAAGGCGCACTGGAAGACGGCGATGAGGTAGTCGGCATTAGAAGGGGTTGGGCCGGCTTGCTGAACTGCGACCTCAGCGATGAGGAATCGGTTAAAAAAAATACAATGGAGCTTACTGCTGAGCTGGTAAGGACTGTGGCCAGGAGCGGAGGGACCTTTCTTCATACTTCCAGGACCAATCCTGCCCGCGTGAAAAAGGAGCATTTACCGATGTTCCTGAGAACGAAATCGGAATACCAGGAGGATCGGGCCTGGTATGACTGCAGCACCCATATCCTGAGTGTACTGGAAGCTTTGAAGCTGGATAGCCTGGTTATCATAGGGGGTGACGATACTCTTCGTTATGCCCACCGCATGCATTCTGAGGGAGTCAAGGTTGTCGCGATTCCTAAGACCATGGATAACGATGTTCATGGGACAGACTACTGCATTGGTTTTTCAACCGCGGTCAGCCGCAGTGTTGATTACATAACCCAGCTCAGAACTACGGTGGGATCCCATGAACAAATAGGGGTAGTAGAGCTTTTTGGCAGGAATTCAGGAGAGACATCACTGATTGCAGCCTACCTGGCCGGCGTTGACAGGGCTATTATCAGTGAAGTGCCCTTTGACCCTGACCTGTTGTCGAGGTTTCTCATGGAAGACCAGGACAGGAGTCCCAGCAACTATGCCCTTGTAGCCATGTCGGAAGGGGCCAGGATGATTGGCGATGAGGTCATGCAGAGCGGACCGGCTGATGAGTTTGGCAGGCGTAAACTCGGGGGTATCGGGGATGCTACCGCTGATGAGATCCGCCGCAGGACCGGCCGCAAGGTGATTTACCAGAGGTTGGGGTACCTGATGCGCAGCGGAACTCCTGATCTGCTGGACCGTATGGTTTCTGCCAACTTCGGCAGCCTGGCTATTGAACTGATCCAGAAAGAAGAAACCGGCCGCCTGGTCGCGTCTCGTGACGGGCGCTATACCCACGAAGACCTGGATATTGTTTCACAGGGTGTGAAAAGAGTGGATGTAGATACTTTCTACGATCTGGAAGAATACAAACCCAAGGTGACCAGCGTCCTGGGGAAACCTATGTTTCTGTACTAATTTCCATTATCGTTGTCGCTATCGTTGTCGTTGTCGTTATCGAATTCTTAGTCTTAGTGCCGGGAGGGATGGATTCTACCCTGGTTTCGGTTCCGATTACGACAACGATAACCGCTTTGCTGACAACGATAGCGACAACGAGTTGGTGTATTGTGATCCCGGGAATTTGATCGCTACTTGCTACCTGCCCCCTGTCACGCGCGACCCGCAACCCGCAACCCGCAACTATTTAAAATGAGTACTTCAGGGCCACTTCTATTTCCCGGGCCCTGTCCGCGCCGAATATAGTGCCGAAGGAGTCATTGCCGAAAGTAGCGTTGGGATTGTCCAGGTTGACATTGTTAAAAGCATTAAACAGGGCGATCCTCAATTCAACCATATCTCCCTGGTTGAGCCTTGTCTGCTTAATAACACTGATGTCCCAGGTCTGGTGTCCCGGCCCCTTCAATATGCCGCGCCCGGAATTACCGAATGAATAGGGTGCTGCAGCTGCAAAGTCAGCGGTGTTGAACCACTGGTCCACGTTGGGAGAAGATAATTCCCCTGATCCTATCCTGTCGGGACGGTCTCCATAAACACCGTCGTTGTTCGGATCTGAATCTACTACAACCGTAAATGGACGGCCATCGGTGATATCGGTTATACCGGAAAGCCTCCATCCGTCCAGGATCCATTTGTAAAAACTGGCATTAGTTCTCCAGGGGAAAATGAAATGCGCGGGGATATCTATGATATATCTCAGGTAAAAGCGTTTTTCGGGTGACCATGACGTGGGGCCGTTTTCGGCGGCAAGATTCCTGGGATTATTGGGTTCCCCATAGTGATAATTGGTCATGGTTTTATTCCAGATCCAACCCGAATTAATGGAAAAACCTTTAGAGAACCTTTTGTTGAGGGATAGCCGGAATTCGTTGGATGAATAACTGCCTCCATCATCAAAAATTGAAAATTTGCCATAGAGAGGATTAGGCCTTCTTGCCTGGATATCGCCTTCGCCGGGAAGCGGTACATTGGCTGGGATGGTCCGGCTGGTATGAACTCCCCTACGCCCGGCGTAGGAAGCTTCTATGTTCCAGTTGGGCGCAATTTCATTCTGGGCCTCAACCCTCCAGTAATGGAAGTAAGGGTGGGCAAAATGAGGCGCAATACCCTGGATTGAAATTTCAGGCGGCGTTGCTCCGGTAAACGGATTTGCGAGATCAATGGAAGGCTTATCCTGCAGGCTTTCCGCGGTCTTATAGTAGAAGAAAGGATAGTTCCTGGTAAGCCTTCTTGAGTAATCTCTTTCATCCGGGGGATCATAAAACAGGGAATAGGTACTCCTTATAACCAGTTGATTGCTTCCCAGGGGGCTGTAAGCGAAAGAGATACTGGGCGCCCAGTTATTTTTATCCGGAAAGATAAGTGATCCGTCCTGGACCCCGGCAAAACCCAGAATCCTGGAGCGGACAGTTCCGTAGGTGATTATTTCTCCATCTGTTGGCGGTTCAAAAAGCATCGGATAGAAGGACGACACATTGTCGGTGATGGAATGATAAGGCTGCTGAAAACTGTAGGTCAGGCCCATGGAAAGGTCGAATTTCGGATGGATTTTCCAGGATTCACGGATGAATACTTCCCAGTATTTCCGCCTGAGATCGGCACGGTCAGTACCTATTCCTAATGAAGCAGTATTAGGAAATCCAAGGAGATAATCGGCAAATGCGTCGCCTGAATATTCCCCTGAAAAATCAAAACTCCCCCGGTGCATGCTTCCTGACCTGTAATTATTGAGCTGGTTTCCCCCGATTTCTGTCCCCATCTGGATTGAATGATTATTGATGGCATAGGTGAAAGACAGGTCCAGTTCCAGACGGTTCCGGACAGCAGTGCTGGGATTGTTGCCGTCTCCGGGGTCGGCGTAACCGGAAAGCTCAAAGTCGGGATAGCCCTCTTCCAGTGGGTCATCAAGAACCAGTCCGCTGATACCCAGCGAAGCGAGGAGCCCGGCATTTCCTGAATTTGGGGACAGGCCATAGGAGAGGCTTCGGTTAAAGGAAAGACGGGTATAGGAAACCAGCCTTTCCGAAAGAGTCTTGTTAAATGACACGGAGAAATCCTGGTAACGTTCAGTCCTTTTGGAAGTGAAAGCCGGCAGGGAGCCTACCTGGTTGCGGTCCCTGTCGGTAAAGCTGTAGTTCACAATCAGTTTGGAGTTGTCTTCAGCTGTATAGTCCATGCGGGTGGACCAGTTATCCTGATAGTTGATAAAAGGGTCATTATTGACAAAATTGCGGTCAAAATCGGCAAGATTTGGAGTAGGGATTACTTCCAGTACCTTGAGCGCGACAGGATGCATACGGTCCAGGGGCAGCTTGTTTCCGGGGAAAGGATTCCCAGTGAAAGGATCAATGATGTCAACTTCCAGTTCACTGAAATCCCCGGTTCTCATCAGGCTGGTCGGCACGTGCGATACCGCAGTGGATCCCTGGATGATGCGGAGCCCGTCAAAATCTCCCTGCAATGTCAGGTGCGGACTAAGTATCACCCCTACGGTAACGCCGAACTGGTTCCTTTTGTATTCCGGAAGGGGCTCTCCCACTGGGTCAAAGAAATTCCTGGCGTCGAAATTATCATTTCGGTGGAATTCGTATAATGATCCATATAGCCATCCCTTCCCCTTGTCAGGAAAAGGGTTGATCATTTCAGCCAGATTTTGATAGGCATCGCTGTTGAGTGTGCTGTAACCGACCCTGAATTCTCTTATCGCATCCAGTGTTTTATCGGTGTATTCCTCGACAATCGGTTCCAGCTTGATCTCTTCAGTATCTGACACCGTAAGTTCTTCCAGGTAAACCCGCTCTTCCCCCAGAAGATGGTAAACCCGGTATGTTCCGGCATTAAGTTCAATTCTGAAACGCCCTTCCAGGTCGGAAAGAATAATCTTATCGCCAAGAGTTTCTCCACCGGAAAAAATGATTTTCTGGTTAGCCAGCAATATCCCAGCTGAATTTCGCACTACTCCGGATACAGTGCCGGCCTGCAGAAACCCTACATATGCAAAAAGGAGAATCAGTCCAATAAAAACTGATTTTCTCAGGCGGATCATATTACCAGTTCCCCTCCCTGGATCATTTTTTTAACATCAAAGGTTGCGCGGAGAAGAGGGTCCGATCCAGGCGCGTTGAATTCGAAGGTGATTTTATCATCTTCAGCAGTTACGATTTCCTGACCGTCCTTGGTCCTGGGGAAAATAAATTTGGCACCGACAATTTTTTCGGATGGTGCTATATATTCGGTGATTTCCAGCCGCGGGAATTTTTTGGTCGACAAGTAAACCCGGTTTTTTACGGTTTCCGTTGTCTGGCTCATCAGGAACTGGTCCACTGCGGATTCTTCCCTGGGCACATTTGACCGGAATGCCACTGAAACAACAATCCAGTCTTTCAGTTCGAGGTCCGCGGATTTCTGGTTCTCGTTGTCAAAATCCACTTTTTCGCCTTCACTCATCTCGTCATAATCTATGTGGAGTTCCTTAATCCTTGCGAAAGCTTTCCGGATCGGCTGGGCGGAAAGAAAGCGGACAAAATAGGTGTTGTAAATTTCCTTTTCGCCCTGGATGCCGCTGCCCATTCCCCTTAACTGGCGGATATAGGTTTTATGCTGCGACCAGGAGGATTCGTTCAGGATGCTTAAGGAGTACTCTTTTGACCAGTCCTTAAACGGTGTTTCAATACTTTCTGACATGCAGAGTATCAGGGTAAGAAAAAAACAGGTCTGAAACAGAAAAAAAATTGTTAATTTTCTATTTTTATTCATCAGGTAACTTCAACCGGAAACAAAAGGGGAGCCCAAGGTCGAGCTTTCCCCTTCAATGCGTATATATATTTGTATAATTTTCCGTTAATTATACATTAACAGGCACTTTATAAAGAGTGTTAATATTTTTGATGGATTTTCTTTTTAATAGTATCACAGGAAGTCTGATAAAGCTGAGTGCTCCAGCCCGCATCTCTCATCGTCTGACTGCAGCTGCGGCCTTGGTTTTAATGAACCCTGTCGGGCCGGCCCTGTCCTCCACAGCTCGAAGAGCAAAGGGGCGTCCCCACCTACTTGATACGTAAACCGGTGAGGAACGCGGGCTGGAACTAAACTCCCGGGAAAATGTCCCGGTTATTTGTTTTCTGTCCGTTGCTTCCATTCCAGGTAAACCTGTTTCAGCTGATTTAAAACTTCAGGATGTTTTCCGGCGAGGTCGACTTTTTCTCCGGGATCGTCGGCCAGGTTATACAGGAATTCGCCCAGTTCAACCTCCACCATTTCGTACTTGGCGCTGCTGTTATCCGTTGCTGTTTTTAGTTTCCAATCCCCCTGCCTGACCGCTGTTTCATGCCCGGTGTCCCAGACCAGGAGAGAATGCTCAAGCCCAGGGTCTGCACCTGAAAGCATATCTGACAGGTCAAGGCCATCCAGGTTCGACGGGATCTCTGTTCCGGCCAGGCTGCACAAGGTGGGAAAAATATCCAAAGCGCTTACTACCCTGTCATTGGTGAGATTTTCCGGAAGGCGCCCCGGCCAGGATATAAGGAAGGGGACCCGGATGCCTCCTTCATAAAGGGTATATTTACTTCCTCTCAGTGGAGAATTGTCGGCATATATGGGTGTAGAGCCGCCATTGTCGCTGATGTAGACAATAATGGTGTTTTCATAGAGTCCCTGCTGTTTCAGCAGGTCCAGTACTTTTCCGATTTCCCGGTCCAGGTAGTAGAGCTGTCCCAGGTAGTGGGCTCTCCCTTCCGGATTATTAGGAAATCTTCCCTGCTGATACCATTCATAGTAATCCTCCTTTGCCGGATCCCAGTCATGGTAGCCTTTCAGCCCGTTCGCCTCCATATATTCACGCGGAAGCTGATGAGTAAAATTATGAACAGCATTAAAGGAGAGGGTCAGGAAAAAAGGTTCTTTTAAATGGCTCATGATGAACTGACTGGCCTGTGCCGCGTAGATTTCTGTGCTGAAACCGTCTACATCCGCCTGTTTATCGTTTACCCACATAGGACCCTGCTGCAGGCTTTGCCCTGTTTTATGGAACCTTTGCTTTACCTTCTGGAAGTCCTCTTCAGCCTGGCTGTTATGGACGAGGTAATGCTTGCGGGGAGTACCATTTCCGAAGAAGAAATCGAAACCATGATTTAACGGGAAATTCCGGTTTTCAGGACCCTGCAGCAAAGGATCGCCGTAATGGAATTTGCCTACATAACCAGTGGAGTACCCGGCTCCATTCAGCACTTCGGCTATTGTGGGGAAATGTCCATCGTGAATCCCTTTTCCCCCATACCAGTAGGTGCCGAATCGCTGCTGGTAAACTCCAGTCATCAGGCCTGCCCGGGAAGCGTTGCAGATGGGGGATGTCGCGTATCCCTGGGTGAAGCGGATTCCGGCTTCCGCGATTCGGTCAATATTGGGAGTGTGAACATCAGAAGCCTGTCCCGCAACTCCGATATCAGCGTATCCCTGGTCATCCGAGATTATCAGCAGTATATTGGGATGTTCAGGAACCAGTTGTTTTTCAGCCTGTTCCACAGGTTCAGAGCATGCCGGCAGGAGTAATAAAAAACAGACAATAGCGGCTGTTTTTTTTAATTCCCGAAAAGTCTTATTTTTCATAATTCTTTTAATTGTAACTAAATCAACCGGACAATGTTGGGTGGCGCGGTTACTTTGAATCCAGGAACCAGTTATCGCCGGCCATCCTGATGCTGCCCCTTTTAAGGTTGACAGCGGAACGAGGCATTTTCTGATACAACAGCAAGACGGGGAAAGGGATAGAATTTCGGCTTGGTAAGGAGGGTGTTAGAAGGTAGAATAATAGCTGATAAAGTCTGACCAGTATATATCATCAGAAATAACTGAATCTAATGATTGTCCAGGTGAATGAATGACAGAAAAAGTTAAGGTTGGAATTGTAGGGGCCTCAGGCTGGATGGCGGGAGCCCTCGCCGCTGGCGTTGAATATGATGATGGGGGATTTGATCGGGAAACCGGCAGGGGACGGAAAAGTAAAGTTTCACAGGTCAGCGCGCTCTGTGACCTGAACCGCAAGGTTATGGATAGCCGCCGCGAGGAACTCGGCCTGGGCAGCGCGGTTTGCTTTGATTCTTATGAAGATTTGCTCAGGAATGGAGACGTCGACGCGGTTATTTTAGCCGTCCCCAACCACCTGCACGCTGAATTCGCGGTCAGGGCCCTGGAAGCCGGGAAACACCTGTTCCTTGAAAAACCTTTTGCCACTACCCGGGAGGATTCCCGCCGGCTCTGTGAAACCGTAAAAAACTGCGGCCTTACCACGAAACTGGACTACATACTGGTCCATTATGACGAGCAGGAGAATCTCCGGTCACTTATTGAGGAAGGAGCTTTCGGGGAACTTGCTTCTGTGCATTTCACCTACCGCCATCCTATCCAGGTTTCCCAGTCTGCTGAACAGGTATGGAAACTGTCCCGTTCCCTCAGCGGCGGCGCTGTTCCCATGGGAATATGCCATGCTGTTTCCACTGCCGTGTTCCAGGTGGGAACGGTTCCGGAAAAGGTAATATGCAAAAGCAGTCCTCCCCGTATCCGGGCATTTGATTATGATACCCAGATGGACATAATTATTATTTTTGAAAATAATGTTACCGCGGTAGTGCAGGGTAATATTGATTTTGCTGAAAAATATGACGCCAGGCACACCGTTATCGGGACTGGAGGGCAGTTTGACTACAGCCCCTTTAATCCCCTGGAAAGCAGGGTCTGCTGGTCATCTGTGCCGAGGGGAAGGTTGTATTCTCCGGATCCTGATTTTGCCCTGCATCATCTCGACAGCGGGGATGTTTGGGAACATCAATGCGGCAGGACAGTCAGGGCCTTCATAGGGCATGTGCTGAAGGGAGAAAAGGACCCGCTCCTGGGACTGGAATCAAGCCTGGTGAGACACTCTGAAGCTGTAATCTGGGCGGCTGAAGCTTCCGCGGCTAATGGCAGCTGTCCGGTTTCAGTGGCTGAATTCATTGTCTGAACCGGAGCAAAATTATTCGACTGAATTTGTACCTGTCTTTTTCCCTGGAGGTGAAATGGCCGGACTATTACTTATGTTTTTTCTAAAGAGGCGACATGAAATATAAAATAATGGTTGTTATATTGGTGTTATTCATGATTCCTGTTTCAGCGGAGGATAATGTGACGATAATGAATACGATAAACAGGCATATGGAAAACTGGCTTGAAATATACCAGCACCTGCATGCCAATCCGGAGCTCTCCTATCATGAAAAGGACTCCTCGTCTTTCCTGGCTCAGCAAATGAGAGATGCCGGCTTTGCAGTAACCGAAAGGTTTGGGGACTATGGGGTCGAGGGATTAACTGCCTATGGAGTTGTGGCGATCCTGAAAAATGGAGAAGGTCCGGTGGTTTTGGTCAGGACTGACATGGATGCGCTACCTGTCACTGAACAAACAGGACTATCCTATGCCAGTACGGTAATTTTTGCTGATGACAGCGGGTCAGAAACCGGTGTCATGCATGCCTGCGGACACGATATCCACATGACGAATTTTATGGCAGTCGGCCAAACCCTGGCCGAGAACCGGGATCTTTGGAGCGGAACCCTGATGATGATCGGCCAGCCTGCCGAAGAGATGGGCAGCGGGGCGTTGGCCATGCTGAAGGGAGGCCTTTACGAGAAGTTTCCCAGGCCTGATTATGCCCTGGCCCTTCACGTGCATGATTCCCTTCCTGCCGGAAGCGTTGGATTCACCCCGGAATACGCGATGGCAAACGTGGATTCCGTTGATATCCTGGTCCGGGGTATCGGCGGTCACGGAGCTCTTCCTCAAAAAACCAAGGATCCCATTGTCCTGGCATCACAGATAATTTTGGAACTGCAGACTATCTCCAGCCGGATTGTTTCTCCCCTCGACCCGGTCGTGGTTACAGTCGGATCAATCCATGGAGGGACCAAGCACAACATTATTCCGGACCATGTCAATCTCCAGCTGACGGTCAGGACCTACAAATCTGAAGTACGTGAACAGGTACTGGATTCGATCAAGACTATCTGCCGTTATGCGGCGCTGTCCTATGGGCTGCCGGAGGAGCTGCTTCCGGTGGTTTCCATGCCGGAGAATGAGGTCTATACCCCCGCGGTTTACAATGATCCCGCATTATCAGGACGAATCAGTGACGTTTTTCGCCGTGAAATTGGGGTTGATAAGGTAGTTGTTCTGGACCCGGTCATGCCGGGGGAGGATTTTTCCAGGTACAGGCTGGAAGATAACCAGGTTCCTTCATTCCTGTTCTGGCTCGGATCCCTCAATAGTGACAGGGCTGCGGAAATGGCCAGGGCAGGGCAGATTCCGCCGCCCCTGCATTCGCCGATGCTGGCTCCTGATCCGGAGCCGACACTCCGTACCGGGGTTCGCCTGGTGTCCGCCGCGGTGCTGGAACTGATGGGGAAGTGATTTCGGGCTTGCAGCCCGAAATCACTTCAAGATTCAAGGTTGGCGCCCCACTGGGCGGTGTTCAAGGTTCAAAGTTGGGATTTTGTGGACGATATGGACCTTGTGGACGGTATGGACTATGGCTTGGGGGCCTGCCACCTTGAATTTCAAATTTTGAATTTTAAATCTTGATCTTGAATTAAAAAGCGGGCCTGGAGGCCCGCTTTTTTTCGAACTTAGGACTTTATCCCAAATCGTCAATCGTCAATCGTCAATTGCTAGACTTCCAGTTTCCAGGGAGCCCGGTATTCCTTATCCAGGAGTTTTGAGGCTTCCGGATTATTTTTAATGGTTTCGGTTGCGCCGTCGTACACCAGCTTGGTCCCGGTACGGTAGGAAACATTGGCCAGCAGGCAGGCTGCCGTGGAAGTGTGGCCTTCCTCGATGTCAGAAATAGGTTTTTTCCTGGACTTTATGCAGTTATAGAAATTATCAGCGTGATCATAACTGGAATTATTCACATTGACGCCCTGCATTGAATACATCCTCGGAATAGACCTGTCTCCGTCCCGGTCTGTTTCCGGAATAATTTCGTAACCGGAACGGTCCAGGAACATGGTGCCGTTGGTTCCGTAGAATTCGATTCCGTAACCGTGACCATTGATGGGATTAGCGTTACAATCGCGGTTTTCATAGGTAAGAATCCATCCGGGGTACTGGTAGGAAACCATCAGGGTGTCTGGTGTGTCCCGGTTGTCTTTTATCTGGTATTTGCCCCCGGTGGCGTAGACGGTGTCCGGTGCCTTGACCTGCATAGCCCACTGCACAATATCAATAAGGTGAACGCCCCAGTCGGTCATCATTCCGCCGGCGTAATCCCAGAAATACCGGAATGTGGACCACCTGTCGGGGGCAACTCCGAACCGGTTTTTATTGAAGGGTACTTTGGGTGCCGGTCCCAGCCAGAAATCCCAGTCAAGATCGGCAGGAGGGTCTGAATCCGGAGGATTGCCCCAGCCTTCAGGAAAGCCGTTGCCAAGGTTCCAGGTTTTTACTGCCGTAATAGCGCCCAGTTCCCCATCGCGAACCAGCTTAACTGCCTTCTGGAAATGCGTTCCTGAACGCTGCTGGGTTCCAGCCTGAACAACTCTTTTATATTTCCTGGCTGCCTCAACCATTTTCCGGCCTTCAGCGACTGTTAAGGAAATTGGTTTCTCCACGTAAACATCCTTGCCGGCCTGGCAGGCCATAACTGCCATCAGGGGGTGCCAGTGGTCTGGGGAAGAAATGTTCACAGCGTCAATATCTTTACGTTCCAGGATCTTGCGGAAATCCTTGTAGGAATCGGCCTTGATTGACCTGGAGTCAAGTTCACCAAGCGCCTTGTCCAGGTTGGTCTGGTAGACATCGCATACAGCGGCAACTCTGAAACCTGGATGATCACAGAAAGTCCTCAGGCTTCCATTCCCCATCCTGCCGGTCCCGATGAACCCCATAACTACCTGGTCTGACGGAGCTTTTTTCTGCTCCTGTGCCAGAACAGGTGACACAGCAGCGGAAGCGGCCGCGGCCATGGCACTGGTCTGAATAAACTGTCTTCTGCCAATATTTTTAGGCATAAATGTTCCCCTTTTTTGTTTTAAGGTGTCCGTTCTTCTGGAAAACCCGGAAACCATGATCAATATTTTAATAATCCTTAAATTTTCTGTTAATACAAAATATCAGCACCCAGTCCCCTGGCAATGGCGGGAACATAGCTCTCCAGCTCCCGGCAGGTTTCAGGGTCTGTAAGGTCCACCGTTTTTCCCCTTTCAGCCGCCATATATGAGGCCATTACCAGGCGGATTACCTCCAGGCCGTAACTCCATGGAAGTTTTCCGGGTTGCCCCTTGGCAAAAGAAGCCAGGGCATCGACAAATTCATCAGTATATCCATACAGGTCAGCTTCATTGGGTTGAACCGCCAGCAGCCCGCGGCTGGAAGTGGCTTTTTCCAGGGCCATTTCCTGGTCCGCGATAGCTTCCGCGGCATCGTCCCCGATAAACACGGTCAGAGGGGAGACCAGGGTGTTGATTTCAAAGGCGTATCCCGGACCGGTTCCATCCATTAGAATCCTGAGCCCCTGTTTTTCAAACATCCAGGAGTTGGTAAATTGTGCTTTCGAAAGCTGGTTGGTCTCCGGGTTTCGATAGGTGATCATACCTGTGGCAAAGTCTTCAGCCGGTGTTTTTAAAAAATCGACACCATACCTGTCCAGCAGTTTTTTGCGCCACTCAGGCCGTCCCCACTTAAGCAGCCCGATGTCAGCCGACACTTTTTCAGGTTTGAGGAACGTAAGTTCCCTGTCGGTAGGGGTGAGTGCATACCATCCCACCGCGATGCTGTGGCATCCCATGTCGTTTAAAACTCCTCCACCCTGCAGAATCGGATTCCAGAACCAGGAACCATGAGGCCCTCCATGTTCTTCAGCGGAACGAACCAGTGATAAGGGGCCCATGGCTTTCCTGACTCCGGCCAGCTGATCCAGTTGGATAACAAGGGGTTTCATGAATAGCTGGTTTTCAAAGTAGGCTCCAGGAACCCCGGTCTCTTCCAGGAGTTCGACCATTCGTTTTGCTTCGGCATAATTCCTGCCTAAAGGTTTTTCACAGATGATTCCCTGGAGCTGGCACCCTTCCTTCACTGCGTCTCTAATCTCTTCCATGACAGCTATCCTGGTGAAATTCGGGGAGAAAATGGCCAGGACATCCACATTTTTTGCCATTTCGCTGATAGAAGGGTAGATGGATGCAGGCCCGAGTCCCTTTGTTTCTACAAATGCAGCCAGTTCTTCAGCCCCTTCCGGACTGCAGATCCCGGCTATCTGCCACCCTCTTACCTGGGAAATGGCAACGGTTTGAAACTTTGCAATGAATCCTGCACCGATAATCCCTAATTTCATTATTAAGCCTCCAATTGTCCAGCAATCAGCTGGTCATTTTTTATTTTTTTGATGAAGAAGAAAAAAATCTTCAGGAGCTTATTATTAAACCAGACTGCCCGGCAGGCGCAAGCCTTTTTTTGTTAAATGCATATTCAAAATATCCGGGTTCACTGGAGAACTGCTTCGCTGTATACTCTTTCGCTATAGGAATTAAGTGGAGAGTTGATTCAATAAAGAAAGAAAATGGCGATGAGCAGATTGATTTTGGTGAGACATGGGCAGGCTTCGGCTTTTACTGATGATTACGACAGGCTTTCGGATCTTGGAAAAAGGCAGGCGGAATTGCTTGCTGAATGGTGGAAAGAGAGCGGGCTGGAAGTTGGGCTGGTTTTTTCCGGACCTTTAAAAAGGCAGAAGGGGACAGCTGAAATTGTTGGGGAAAGTTTTCGTAAGAGCGGACTCCCGTTTCCGGATCCCGTGATCCTGGAAGATCTGGCAGAGATTGACGCTGACCGGATCATGGCCTATTTCAATGATTTTCGAACCGAATACCCTGACCTGGAAAGGCTTATAACATCCTACCGCGCGTCTGGTGATCCCGGGGAAAAAGCCATTATATTCCAGGAATATTTTGAACAGGCCATGCTGTTCTGGGTTTCCGGGAAGGTCAGTACTTCCTGCATTGAAAGCCTTCCCCATCTCCGGAACCGGGTGATAAAAGCCCTGGAAAGGATCCTGGACGGAGCGGGGAGTAAAGGTAATATTGTGGTTTTTACTTCGGCAACCCCTGTATCCCTTATTACAGGAACACTCCTTAAACTTGATGATCTCCAGACCATGGAAATTACGTTCAGACTTAAGAACTGCTCGGTAACAGAATTTGTTTTAAAGGAACGGGGGCCGGTATTACATAGCTTTAACTGTACCGGGCATCTCCCGCCTGAAATGCTGACAATAAGGTAGCACTTCATTCCAGGGGGTGGAGGTTGCTCTCGCATGGTTTGACAAGGGATCAGGGACGCCAGGGAAGAAATAATTATGAAGATATATGACATATCGCACACCTTGCAGGAGGGATTGCCGGCCTGGCCCGGGGACTGGGAGTTTTACCGGGAGCTGTCCTGCCGCATTGAGGATGGGCAGGGAAGCAATTCGAGTAATATCAGGACAGCCCTGCATATAGGGACCCATCTGGACGCCCCGCGGCATACTATTGAGAACGGGTTGACTGTTGACCAGGTCGATTTATCCGCTGTAATCGGGTCTGCCCTGGTAATGACAGTTAATGGCCCGGTGATAAATCCGGAAAATCTTGGGATCTTAACTGAAAAAAAGGCCAGGAGAGTGATCTTCCGCTGCCCGGGACAGGATGCCCCTCTTCGGAGTTTTCCTGAAGCCTTCACCTATCCCGGCCCGGATGCAGCTCGTTTCCTGGTTGAGGCTGGAGTGCTGCTGGTAGGTACCAACACTCCTTCAGTAGACCCTCCGGACAGCGCTGCCCTGGAAACCCACCGCATATTAATGGCTGCCGGAATAGTGGTCCTCGAAAACCTTTTTCTGGAGGAAGTCCCGGATGGAGAATATGAGCTGATCGCGCTTCCCCTGAAAATTTCCGGCGGAGACGGATCTCCGGTCAGGGCGGTGCTTGTGGACCGGACTTGCGCGCCTTCGCGCAAGTAATTCAAGATTCAAGATTCAAGATTCAAGATCGATTCAAAATTGAAAATTCAAGATTTCTTCCTGGTGAGGTTGTTGAATCAACGTCGCCAAAGGCATTCCTCAGGTCCCCCGAATCCCTTGCGAAGTCAAGCGGAACCATGGGGAACAAGGCAACAGCAACGCCGGGGAGGGATGTAAGTCCGACCAGGGTAGCCGATTTTGAATTTCCCTCTTGAATTTTGAATCTTGATTCTTGAATTTCCGATTTCAGGTGCCCCTGACCTCTTTCCTCAGCTCCGCCCAGCGGACCCTCATTTTTTCCAACTGAGGCTGGTAAGTGCTGTTTGCGGCCAGGTTGGTCATTTCATCCGGGTCATTTTCGAGATCGTACAATTCTTCGTAAACCGGGTCCTGGCTGATCCATCGTATGTATTTCCATGGATTTGACCGGACTCCTTCACTCTGTGGGATTTTACCGTCATATTCAAAGGGGTGTTCATAAAAACAGTCTTCCCTGAGGAAATCCGATTTCCCTTCCAGGAGAGGAAGCAGGCTGATACCCTGTACGTTTCCGGGTATCGGAATGCCGGCCCAGTCCAGGATGGTTGGAGTGATGTCCAGGTTAAGGCTCATCTCCCGGGGCCTGCGTCCCCGTAGTTCCCGGGGAAGTCTCGGATCGAAAATAATCGAAGGTGTTTTCATTGATACTTCATGGGCATACCATTTTCCGGCCAGGCCTCTCTCCCCCATGTAAAATCCATTGTCTCCCTGGTAGACAATGATGGTATTGTCAGCCTTGCCGATTGTTTCCAGCCTGGAGCGGATTTTTCCTATGGCACTGTCCATTCCGGTCAGAAGTCGATAATAATCCTTCACTGTTTCCTGGTAACGCTCTGGGGTTATAAACCGGTTTTTCCACCTGCTGCGTCCCTCTGAATTTTTAAGGAATTCCGGCAGGGCCTGGTAGGCCTCTTCGGTTGCAGTTGGCGGTACGGGGATAACATCGTCCCGGTACAGATGCTCGAATTCAGGTTTTGGCTGCCAGGGCTGGGGATCATAATCCATGGTATGCCCGCTTTTGAAGCTGATGGAGAGGCAGAAAGGGCGGTCAGCAGGGCAGGTATCGAAAAATCCGAGGGCATCTTCAGTAAAAATATCAGTAATGTGACGCTTCTGGCCGTTGACCTCATTCCAGTATTTCCCCTGTCCGGGGATTCCTTTCCAGTAATCAAAAGAATCCGCAGGCAGGTTGGTCCCGACTCCAAATTTTCCGGTAAATCCGGTATGGTATCCGGCCTGGCGCAGGAGAACCGGGTAAGACTGGCTCCATAGTGCCGGATCCAGGTCATCGTCAAATTTAATAATTTTGTGCCGGGATGTATACATTCCTGTCAGGATACTGGCCCGGCTGGAGCAGCAGATTGAAGTAGTGCAGCAGTTATTGGGAAAAAGGACTCCACCTGCAGCCAGATCATCAAGTACAGGTGTTTTGACTACGGGATTACCCATACACCCCAGGGCATTATAACGATGGTCGTCTGAAACAATTATTATGATATTAGGGCGGGCGTCTCCGGGTATTTTTGTTTCTGCCGCGACTGAGTGTCCGGCCAGAATCCCGGCACCTGCCGCGGCCTGAAGAAATTTTCTCCGTGATACCTCTGCCATTATCGACTCCTCAGTGGGTTTAATCCTCCTGGTCCAGCTGTCCTTCTGATGAGGCTATAAGCACGGCAACACAGCTGTCCCCGGTCACGTTGGTTACAGTTCTCAGCATATCCAGGATACGGTCCACTCCCAGGATCAGGGCAATCCCCGCGCTGGGAACGCCAATGGCTTCCAGGATTATAACCAGCATTATAATTCCCGCACTGGGCACGGCTGCTGTTCCTATGGAGGCCAGTACAGCTGTCAGGATGATTACCAGCTGGGCTGAGAGAGAAAGTTCCATACCCAGGGCCTGGGCAATAAAAACTGCGGCCACAGCCTGGTAAAGAGCGGTACCGTCCATGTTGATGGTCGCTCCCAGGGGAAGCACAAAAGAGGATATTTCGTCTGAAACTCCCAGTTCATCCTGGCATTTTTCCATGGTGACCGGAAGGGTGGCCCCGCTGGAACTGGTTGAGAATGCCACCAGCTGAACCGGGGCTATCCCCTTGAAAAAGCGTCCCAGCGGCATAGGGGTAAAGAGCTTGAGCATAATTGAATAGGTTACGTATCCCTGGATCATCAATCCGAGAACAACCGCGAAGCAATAGTACCCGAGGGCCCCGAGCAGGTTGACCACCTGCATGATGTTTTCTTCGGCAATGGAAGTGATGGTTCCTGATATGAGGGCGAATACCCCCAGCGGAGCCATCAGCATTATTATGTCAACAATCCTGATAATGACTTCGTTAAGGGAACTGAAAAATTCAAGTAAAGGCCTGCTTTGACTGTCTTCCAGTTGGATCAGGGCAATCCCCGCCAGCAGCGCGATGAACACAATCTGCAGCATGTTCCTGTTATCAGAAGCGGAATCAAAAAGGTTGGAGGGAACAATATCGACCAGGGGCTGCAGCGGGCCTCTCTCCCTGGCCTGCCTGGCCAGGTCAGTCTGGCTGGCGGCATCTTTTTCGTAGGTTTGCTGCAGCTGCTCCCGCATCTCCGGTGGGACATAGTGTCCTGGTTTGAGAATATTCACCAGTGTCAGCCCGATAGAAACTGAAATAACAGTGGTGGCCATGTATATGAGGATTGTTTTTCCCCCGATTCTTGAGAGTTTTTTTAGATCGGAAAGGGAAGCAACTCCGCATATCAGGGAAGCAAGTACCAGGGGAACCGCAATCAGTTTGAGGAGATTTATGAATATTGTGCCAAAAGGAGCAATCCAGTCGGCAGTGAATTTCTGCAGGCCGATGGATGCTGCCAATGCCCCGTATATCAGTCCGAGAACCAGCCCGATAATAATCTGCCAGTGCAGTTTTTTGTACCAAACCATGTCCATAATATTTGCAGTAAACTGCCTGATAGTCAACACACGCGAATATTCAGTCTACAGGGCAAGGTGCCGGGAAGAAAGCCCTTGCCGGGTAGTTAAAAGGGGACGGTCCATTAATTGTTGTGGATGCAAGTGATATGGATTTAGACATTATGATAGCCGGTGTGAAAATTCCCTGAATAATAAACAGCTAATCCCGGTTTGCTTTTGTTCCTTCTGTTTTTCTGAAAACAAGGCGTCCCACACGAATCCGAAGGCTGAACACCTGAGCAGCCGGCCGGTGATTTTCAGATTCCCCAGCCAAAATCCGTCAGCCTCCAGGACCAGGAGGGCATAGCTGGATCAGGTAGGACTGAATCGGCAAGTCACAAAATGACTGGAAACGGGGGAAACATGAGACTTGTAAAAATGGATCAGCCTGATTTCGTAACGCAGCGGTATATCAGTTGCAGTTAATCCGGCCAGCAGCAGGAAAAGGGCTGAGCCCACGAGTAGGATACGGGCTTTTTTATTGGTTTTGAGCATCTCTCTGATGTTCATTTCAGGCCCGATGGAAGGGATTGCGGGCTGGGTCCAGGGGGATAATCAGGATTAACATCTGGTTACCCCCTGTCTGTTCATTTCGAGTCAGTCAGTCTACTGCCATTTATCTGCATAGTCAGAAACCATGGGAAGGCGGAAACGTTCTCCGTTGAGGGCTTTGACGATACATAAAATAAATACTATCAACCCGCCAAGGCCTATAAACGGCATGGCCAAACAACCAAGAACCTGTCCAACAATGGGAATAAAACCCAGGATCGTTAAGGCAATAGCAAGGATTATCCAGGCTGCTGTGATTACCAAACCATTCTTGGAATGCCACTGAATTTCCTTGTCTTCCTTTTCGGTAAGAAGCGGAATCAGCGCCAGAACGCTGAGATAGGCCAGTATGAGCATAATAGTACGGTTCGGAGATACATATCCTGCGCCGCCTCCTGGTGGAGGAGGTGTATTTACAGGAGGAGTTTGAGGTGGTGTTTCGGGTGGCGTTCCTGGCGGGGTGGGTATATTGTTTTCTTCCATGGTTCTTAATCCTCTCCCAGATAATTAAATTATTTTAATGAAAAATTTCAATTAATTCTCCACAACAGATTTTCCTATTGTATTAGCACAGGCTGAAAATATAAACAAGAAATTAATTTATATTGAGCGGTTGGTAAAAGATTTTCTTAGTTAATGTAAAAATCTAATCGGGATTGTAAGAATATTTTTTTGTTTGTCTTTTCCGGTAGAGACCCTGTTCCGAAAGCGATTCAATAGCGGCGATTTTGGTATAATTCCAAAAATGAGTAATCAGAAAGAATTAAGCAGTGATCGGCCTTGTATAGACCCGGAACAGGTCGTCAAGGCTTGTTTCCCCACCTCGTTCGGAAGTTTTACCATATACGGATTCAAGGACACGCAAAGTGATGAGGAGGCGGTAGCCCTGGTGTCCGGTGAACTCAAGGGCAGAAATGTGCTTGCCCGGATTCATTCGAAGTGCTTCACAGGTGATACGCTCCACTCCCTGCGTTGTGACTGCGGAAAGCAGCTGGATGCATCACTGGAGGCTATTGGAAAGAGCGATGAAGGAATTTTGATCTATCAGATGCAGGAGGGAAGGGGCATCGGGCTGCTTAATAAACTCAGGGCATATGCCCTCCAGGATGAGGGCCTTGATACGATTGATGCCAATCATAAACTGGGTTTCAGGTCTGATGAGCGGCAGTACGCATTCTGCGCTGAGATTCTAAGGTATTTTGAGGTGAAGGGAATCCGGATGCTTACTAATAACCCTCGCAAACTGGAAGGCATGAAGAAAGAGGGAATAGATGTGACGGAAAGGGTTCCTCTAATAATTGAGCCCTCGGAGCACAGCAGCAGATACCTGGATACTAAAAGGGAAAGAATGGGGCACCTGATCTGAATCAGGCAATTGTTAAGGGCGCGTGTTCAGGACATAGGTAACACTTTTGCTCAGGACATAGGTAATACCCATTGCAGTTGAAAATGCACACGCCGCCACCTACTGTTTCCGGGGAAACTTAAACGCCTCCGGCGTTAGTTGTTGCCGCCCGGGTGAAGGGGCATAAACGGACTGTTACCTATGTCCTGAATGATTAGTGTTACCGATGTCTTGACTGCATCGAAGTGCGTAATTGTTCGAAATTCGTCATTCATACTTTGACATTTTTTGAGTTCAATTGGAAAGTGCGACGTTTGCGGATCCTCAATTTATGCTCGGCATCGGGGTTGGGGTCGGGCTCGGAATCGGGATTGATTTTTCCCACCCCAATTGTTTGGTAAACTACGATAGCCTCACCCGATTACTTAGCAACCCGCAACCTGCTACTCGCAACTATTCAGGTCTCCCTTGTTTCGGCTAATTTTCGGACAGGTGGCGTCTCACAAGTTCAGCCTTGGGATGATGGGGATATGCTTTGAGGAATTTTTCCAGCGTGGACCGGGCGGATTCGCTCTCATTATTTTCAAGGTTTAACTGGGCCCTGAGCAACATGAAATCGGCAATATGTGTGCCATCCGGAAATTTTTCTTCGTATTTATCCAGGACAGCGAGAGTCGGCTGATACTGGCGCATGGCATAAGTCGCCTGGGCCATTAAATACAAGGCCGGTTCCATCTGTCCTTGTTCGTTATCAGGATCAGCTTTAAGTACCATCTCCAGGTTTTTCAGGGAATCTCCCGGCTGGCCTCTGAAAAGCAGTTTTTCAGCAAGTTTTTGTTTGGCTTTCATGTCATCCGGATTCTCTTTAACTCTCTCCTGAAGCCCGGCAAAAGTGTTGCCGTCGCGCATGGAAATCATCATCTCCAGGAAATTCTCGGGAGGGAGATATCCGGATATACGGTCAAGCTCGTTTTCTTCTGGATCAAGGATGAACATCGCGGGGTAACCACGGACATTAAACTTGTTTTTATAGCGGTTTCCGTCCGGATCTTTATCCCCATCCAGTTTGACCCAGACAAAGGCATCGCCCAGTTCTTTTATTACCTTGGCATCCGTGAAAGTTTCCGCTTCCAGTTTCCGGCAGTAACCGCACCAGTCAGCATTGAGGTACAGCAGTACGTCTTTGTTTTCCTGGGCAGCTGTTTTAAAAGCCGCGTAAACATCAGGCTGCCAGTTAATTGATTCACCTGTCGCAGTATCTCCGCCTGCACAGGAGGCGCCGATGAGAGCCAGCAGGATAACTGCAACGGCATAAAAATATGTATATTTTTCTTTAATTTTCATTGTTTAATACCAGGTCATCTCTGCTTCCAGATTTTCCGTCCGGTCCGGCGGATCTGATCTGAAAGCCTTCTTTTGTCACCAGCAGGGTGAACGGATTGTCCCACGCGTCTTCTCGGATTGGATTAGGCAGATATTCGGGAGCCAAAAGATCAATCAAGGTTACAAAATTTATTTCAAGTTCCAGGGGGCCTTTTTCTTTACTGTATGCTTCAACCGCATCTCTTATTGTTTTCATGTCAGCCATGGTATCTTCTGCTCTTATCTGTTCAATCGCCCCGACTATTCTGTGGACGTCTTCCCATTTCTCACTGCCCAGGCGAATTTCTTTAATCAGCCACTTGCCATCTTCTTTGCTCATTTTTACAGCTGTATGGATATCTATTTCCGCTGTCGCGGTGTCACCCATCTGGCTGACATTGAACACTGATACCTGTTTTTTCTCCAGGTCTGCGTTGCTGAGCTTCCTTACCTGGTCCCGGGCCTGTTTTTCAATGCTTCGGCCGCAGGAAGCCAGTAACAGGAAAAGAGTAATCATTAAAAATTTTCGGATTTGCACTCCAGAAAATATACCATAGTTTTCTTCACAAGAGCAGACATATGGGTTTATGAGATTATTCAGCCTGATGATTCAGAATTATTATTGACGGTTTTCGTTATAAGGCCGTCTGGAACGTTATATATATTGTTAAAATGAATTGGTTCTTTGGGATAACCTTAATCCAGGCTGGTCGAAGCAAAGCCTGGAATCAGAGGGAAAATGCAGCCGCTTATGATTCTGGAACTGGATACACCTGTTCAATATATCAAGGGAGTTGGTCCTTCCCGGGCTGAAATGTTTCGGTCCGCCGGCATTCAGTCGGTCGAAGACCTGCTTTCCTGGATTCCGATCCGTTATGAAGACCGGGAATCCTGCCTTCCTATCTCTTCACTGCGCGACGGGGACAAGTGTGTGGTCAGGGGTAAGATTTCAGCCTCAGGGAGAAGGTTTACCAGGCGGAAGGGATTCAGCCTTTATGAAGCCATAATCAGTGACGGAAAAGCTTCAATCAGTATCAAGTTTTTCAATCAGCCCTATCTGTCCGGCATACTGAAAGAGGGCAGGAACGCGGTTTTTTACGGCGAGGTCAGCTGGGATCAATACAGCAGGGCCCTCACCATGCTGAACCCGGAAATCGAGATGCTGAACCAGGGGAATGATCTTCCTGTTCACACTGACCGGATAGTACCTGTATACCGGAGGATTGGTAAGATTTCCGGCAGAATGATCCGGCAGATAATATTCAGGCTGTTATCCTCTTCTCCTGAAATACCAGAAAATCTTCCCGAAAAGATTCTTCTTAAATATAAGTTTCCCGGATTATATGACGCTTACTGGGGAATTCATTTCCCCTCGCTACCCCCGGGAACTGACCGTAAGGATTTTTTAAAACAGCTTAATAACTGCGAAACACCGGCCCGGAAGAGAATGATTTATGGGGAATTTTTTCTTTTTCAGGCTGGACTCAAAGAACTTCGGATAAAGAATCTCCTCGGTTCGTGCCGGAGGGATATCAGGATTACCGCCCAGTTAAGGGAGCGCATCAGGAGCATTCTTCCCTTCAGGCCGACTCCAGCCCAGAAAAAGGCTCTCAGGGAAATAGTACAGGACATTATTGCCCCGCGGAGGATGAACCGGCTGCTCCAGGGTGATGTCGGTTCAGGAAAGACAATCGTGGCCCTCCAGGCCATGCTTGTCTTAATGGAAAATGGTTACCAGGCCGCATTCATGGCTCCTACTGAACTGCTGGCTGAACAGCAGTTCATCAGCTTTTCTGCCCTGCTGCAGGGAACCCCCTACAAAATGGGGTTTCTTACGGGCAGCACCGGGCCTGCATCCAGGAAGCAATTGCTGGCAAGCCTTGCTTCAGGCAAGACTCAACTGGTAGTAGGGACCCATTCCTTAATCCAGGAAAAGGTGGTTTTTAAAGCCCTGGGTCTGGTGGTAATTGATGAACAGCATCGGTTCGGTGTAATGCAGCGGAGCATTCTGGCCGGGAAGGGCTCTGCCCCTGACATAATGGTGATGACCGCGACTCCGATCCCCAGAAGCCTGGCCATGACTCTCTATGGAGACCTGGATGTTTCGCTTATTGACCAGCTTCCTCCGGGGAGGAAACCGGTAAAGACAGTGGTCAAGACAGAAGCTTCCCGGGAGGAGGTCTATGCCCTGGTTGGAGCGCGCCTAGAGCTGAAGCAGCAGGTTTTTGTGGTTTGTCCCCTGGTCGAGGAGTCGGCGGAAATGGATTTGACGGCAGCGACTGAAATGTTTCAACGCCTGCAGTCTGTATTTCCATCTGCCCGGGTTGGACTCCTGCATGGCAGAATGAGCGCGGATGAGAAAACCAGGGTAATGGTGGACTTCCGGGATGGCTTGATCCAGGTGCTGGTAACAACAACAGTGATAGAGGTAGGGATTGACGTGCCTGCAGCAGCCATAATTATTATTGAGCATGCGGAAAGGTTTGGGTTATCCCAGCTGCACCAGTTGCGCGGCCGGGTCGGCAGGGGAGAGATTCCGGGTCTGTGTATTCTCATGGTAGTTAGGGCTGCCACCAGGGAAGCAGTGGAAAGGCTCCGGGTAATGTGCCGAAGCAACGACGGATTTGTCATAGCTGAAAAGGATCTGGAGATCAGGGGCCCGGGGGATTACCTGGGAGTCCGGCAATCTGGCGCGCCTGATTTTCATTTCGGCAGCCTGGTAAAACATTTCAGCCTTCTTGCCGCGGCCAGGCAGGATGTTTCAGAACTGTTTGATAATGGCGAGATCAGCCAGGAATACAGGGATCGGCTAAATACTATCTATCAGAAGAAGTGGGGGGGGAAAGCCGGCTTTTCTTCTTCCGGATAAGTTTGAAAGCGGTGCTTTTTAATTCAAGATTCAAGATTGGCCCCGCTTTGGGGGGAGTTTAAGTTTCAAGGTTCAAGGCAAATTCCTTACAGGAGTAATTTTTCAATCCTGAATTTCCTTTTGACGATCCTGAATCCGCCGGCCGCGGGCCTGGAATCGTTCTTTCTGATAAAATGGCTGTCCGGGGTGTAACCTTTAATATTATGAGAATAATAGGCGGAAAATATAGGGGCAGGCAATTAGCAAAGGTCAGGGGCGAAGTCCGTCCCACTATGGACAGCCTGCGGGAGAAACTATTCAGCGTAATAGATGAATCGCTTCTTCATTCAATATGGGTTGATCTTTTTGCGGGATCCGGGGCCGTTGGCATTGAAGCCGCCAGCCGGGGCGCTGATTTTGTCCTGTTCAATGACCGTGACCGCACAGGGATCAAGCTGATTGAGACCAATATTGACCGGATAGGAATGGACATACCTCACAGGATTTTGCAGAGGGATGCCTTTACCCTGATCCGCAATTCTTCAGGAGCTTTTATCGAACGTCCTGCGACCCATGTATATCTGGACCCTCCCTTTGATTTCGGCAGATATACCAAGCTGTTAAGTAAACTTTCCGAATCTGACTGGATTAATGAGGATTCGCTGGTGATCCTGGAATATTTTAAGAAAACTTCTCTTGATTTAGTGCCTGAAATGTTTTCCGTGGAACGGGAGCTAGAGGGCGGAGGCAGCCGACTGATCCTGCTGAAATTAATTCAGAATTCAAAATAGGGTTCCGGAATCAGCTCCTGATTTCTCCTGCTCCACCTCCTCCCCTAATCTTGAATCTTGACTCTTGAATCTTGCATTGCCTTCAATGCGCCTAATATCCTCCTGGCACAAAAAGCCCACTTATCCCTGAATAGGGCAGCCGCCAGCAGGGTTAACCAAAAGATAACCGGGACAATACCTGCACTGTTTTTATTCTTTACGGGGAAAGAAAGCATCCTTCCCGGTTCTCCGACGTACGTGATTCCGGCCCAGTAGAAGGGGTGAGCGGCCTGTGGCGGCAATCCATATTTCTCCGGTTTCAGGAATTTTAACCTGGATTTCCTGAGAGCCTCATCCATGGCCATACCATCCCTGCACAATTTAAAAAATTCAGTGTAGATATGAGATGAAAGTTCGTCCATCCTCCATCTACTGGTCAGGAGGGTATTTGCTCCGTTTAGCATGAACATTTCTGAAAATCCCATCCAGTAAGGGGAAGCCGAGGTAGCTGAATTGGCAGATTCGCAGACACCCAGGGAGAGCAGGTTGCATCTCATCTCCTGTTTAAATAGATCAGCCATTGATTTTGAGTAATTTTCGCTGGCAAGGGCGGAATTGAGCCAGTACCTACGGTCCAGTTTTAGATGTGATGTTATATGGATCAGGCTGGCGGTCAAGGGAGTCCTGATATCAAGAGACTCCAGTGTTTTAAGGCCAGGGTGGATCGACTGCAGGAATTCAAGTTCCCCGGCAGCTCCCGCCCTGCTGCTGAATCCGGAAGGCTGGATCAGCAGAGGCGGCTGGGTTATTTCCTCAGTCCGGCAATGGTAATGCCGTCCCGGAAGGTAACTGAAGGTGTATTTTTCCAGGAGGTAATTACCCGGGCATGGCTGCAGCATTTCAAAAGGCAGGGACTGCAGCTCTTTATGGGCTATTAGCAGGAGTCGTTTATTTGCAATGAGATGTTCCATCGGCTGGAATAGTTGACGGTAAAGACTTATTGAAATTTCACCGGAAGGTTCAGGGGGAAGGAAGGGTTCCTGGGAATAGAGAGAAGATGTTAGCCTGCGAATGATATCCCCGATCCAGTCATTCAGCTCCAGCTGCAGAAAGTAATGACTGCGGGGATTGTCAATCCACACAAATAATTCTTTCCCATCAGGCCAGAACTCTATCATAGTGACACCAGCAGGCGGGCACACAGGTTCGGAGGTAAGACCGAGCTTGAAATCAGTTTTCCCTTCCATTTTCATTACCGCCCTGTTGAGGAGCCTGTTTGAATCGGACTTGGACTGGTTCTTCAGGCTGCGAAGAAACAGTCTGCCTTTTCGGGTTTTGAGTGATGCTGCCTCCTGTATGGAAGACCGGGCCTCGCGTATCTTTCCGCTTCTGACCAGGCAGCGTATCAGGCCATTCAACTGCCGCTCTGATGAATTGGAAAAGGGGAGGAGAATATCTATACTGTTGAGGTAGGTACTCTCATTCAGGGACTGCTGGAATAGCTTCCTTGCTTCATCCGCTGATCCATGCTCTACCATGATTTCCGCCAGCGAAAGGCGCGCCTCCCGGGTATGCCTCGGCATGTTTAATGACTGGCTTTCTTTTATTACCTTCCTGATCAGGCCGATGGCCTCACTGATATTGCCCTCTTTTTTTTGAAACTTGGCAAGGAGGAGGTCCCTGATAAAAACCATGGATGGAATCTCGGGATTCAAGGAAATAAGCAGCTCAGGCTGTTCCAGTATTTCAGCTTTGGCAAGGATATAGAGAGTTTCATCACACTCCCTGAATTCCCGGCAGTTGAGGAGGTAGTAAGAAGCAAGTTCCTGGTGATTATTACGATAATGGAATAGGGCGCAGTTGCGATAAAGGAGGAACTTGATTTCCGGGAAGGTATCTTCCTGCAGGCAATTGATGGCGTTTTCATATGCTCTCCAGGCCTGGTCCGGCAGGTCCAGTTCCTGGAAAAGCAAACCGAGGTTGCTCCAGCAGTTGACCATTCCTGGTTTATACCCGATCCGGAGCCACAGCTCAGCCGATCTGCCGAAGGATTCCGCGCTCTCCGGCAGCCTGTCCATATACCATAACGCGTAACCCAGGCTTTCATTAACCAGGCCTTCCAGGTAAGGCGCGTTGACTGCTGTTCCTTCAGCAAGAGCCTGTTTCAGAAGGTTTATACTTTCCGAAAACTTTTCCTGTTCAGCGGCAATCCGAGCCATGTAATAAAGGCAGAAACGGGACTCGCTTGCCATGCCCGCCTCCCGGAATACCCGCCTGGCTATAGTGTAGTACTGCAGTGCTTCGTCTTGCCTGGATTCATTCCAGCGAACCCAGGCACTGTAAAGGAGAATAAATCCTGCGTTCCCTTTGGGGTGGCTTTTTAACAGCCCATCAAAGGAGTGTTCCAGGAACTCGGTATGGAGATTCTCCAGCACGGCCCGGTTGTCCATCCCTTCCATTGCTCTTCTTCTCATGTTTTCGTGGAAACAGAGAGGGTCGTTCCTGAAACTGCATATTTCAGATTCTCCGGCCAGGCAAAACCCGGACAAGAGTAGAATTGAAACGGCGAGAAACAGCAAGAAATTTTCCCCTGTCATTGTTCTTCCAGTTTTTTTATAAGTTCAAGTGCCTGCTTTCGGTATTGGTTTTCGGTTTCGGAGATTTTTTTCAGAACAGAAACTGCTTCGTCGGTTTTCCCAAGCTTCAGCAGGGACTGGGAACGGTACCAGTCAGCAGCGAAAGCCCATTTTTCAGAAACTACGGCTAGCCGTTTTAACTTTTCTAAAGCTTTTACCGGTTCATCAAGCATGTACAGGGATATGGCAGAAAAGAACAGGGCGTCATGGTTTTCTTCATATTGCTCCAGTTCGGCCAGAGCCTCCCGATAGCTCCCCTCCCGGTAAAGATGGAGTCCCCTGGTGAGACCGGCCCCGCTGCTGTTCCTGGTCTCCAGCATAACCAGGGGATAGGGCTGGCTGGTTGCCAGGGTACTGCTGGCCGGAAAACCGCAGTCAGTTGGAAGCTGGCTGTACAAAATGGAAAGGACAACAGCCAGGAGCAGCCCGGCAGCAGCGAGTCGCAGATTTCTCCCGGCAGGGATGAACCTGTTCGATTTTTTTTGCAGGGACGGCATCCGCGGATTGTCCAGGGCTACCATGATTTTGAATTTCTCCCTGCATTCCGGGCACTCCTCCAGGTGCGCGGCTGTTTTTTCTGCCTCTTCCGGATTTAAATTGCCGGAGAGATACTCGTAAAGCAAAATATCAGTACATTTCATTTAACTGCGCTCTTTTCTGTTTTCTTTAATAACGTTTCAGAAATGGCTTTAGCGAAACCGGGTATATTTTTTTTAGACAGGATGTCCCTGATTGAGTCGATCCCTTTGACCATCCTGCTCCGCAGCGTTGAATAGGGAATGTTTTTAATAGCGCAGAGTTCTTTCGGAGACGGAGCGCCCCTAACCGAGAAAAATGCTTTTACCGCCTCTCGCTGCTTTTCAGGGAGTTCATCCATGGCTAGGTACACTTCACTGATGAAATCAGCGTAAGACTGTTTTCTCTCTTCTTCCAGCAGTTGAGAAAGTGGACTGTCTCCTGATGAATGTAATTCTTCCAGCCTGTCGTAGTCTGAAACCTGTTCCTTGACCGTGAGGTTTCTCCTGAATGACTTCCTGTTCCAGTCGATAGCCGTGTTCCGGACACTTTTTTTGAGGTAATAAAACGCTTCTTCCCGACTGGTTATTTGGGAGGGTGTTTTAAGGATTCTCCGGTATGTTTCCTGGAGGACGTCTTCAATGTCAGCCGGGTTTCTGACAATAGCAAAAACAATTGATCGGAAGAGACGTTGATTTTCTTCCCAAACCTTATCTCTAAGCACAAAAATACGTTTTGTCGTAATAGAGGCGTTCGGGCACAATAGCCCCTGAAGAATACCGGGTGAGCATTTAAATTCTCTCAGCAGATTATATCTCCGTCAAGGTTTTTTTAAGCGGGCTTGGCAGATCACGGTTCGAAAATAATTCAGGTTACAGAGAGAATGGTTATAATAGATCGGTAAGCCTGCGGATACAGGCTCTGTGACAGAGAACCTCTCAAGTATAAATTGTGCAAGTAGCCGTTAACTGGCGGAGCAGGGAAAAAGTAAAAATATGAATAAAGCGGGTGTCGCAATCTATCCAGGTTCATTTGATCCTGTTACCAACGGGCATTTGGACATAATCCAGAGGGGAAGCCGGATTTTCAGCAAGGTTATTGTAGCTGTACTTAAAAATGAACGAAAGGATCCTTTTTTTAGTGCGGCCGAGAGGGCTGAAATGCTGGCCCTGGCTATCAAACCGTTTGACAATGTTGAGGTGGCACGTTTTGACGGCCTTCTGGTTAATTTTGCCAAGGAGAAGAAAGCCGGTGTTGTCATAAGAGGCCTGCGGGCAGTGACAGATTTTGATTATGAGTTTCAGCTGGCGCTGATGAACCGGCGACTGGAGAGAGAAGTTGAAACAATCTTCCTGATGCCTTCCTCTGAGTATACCTACCTGAGTTCCAGCCAGGTGAAGGAGGTTGTGGCGCTTGGAGGATCGGTGGAGGGGCTTGTTCCTGATTTTGTAGAACAGAAGATTCTGGAAAAACTCAAAAAAAACGGTAATAAAAAGAAACAGAGGGATTCCTGAACATGAAATTGCTGGACAGAAAATCAAGTTTGTTTCTGGTAGCCGGTATTTTTATCGTCACCGCGCTGCTCCTGGTGACCTGGTATTCCGTAACGGGAAGAGAAGTCCAGGAAGAGCCTGCGGAACCAGAGCTAGTGATGGGCCCTCCAGTTCCTGACGCGTTTAAGGTAGTCCGATCTACAGGGGCGTTTGGAAGGGATTCAAATTTACGGGATGTTTTGCTGGGAAATGGATTCACTCCCCAGGAGCTGCATTACCTGGTTGCAGATTCAAAGGATGTTTATGACTTCAACAAGGTGAAATCAGATGCCACCTATTCACTGGAAAAATACGCAGACGGCAGGTTCCGCCGCTTCATCTACAACGTCAGCAGGGAAGAGTATGTGGCAGTTATTCGCAATGATACAGGCTTCCAGGCGTTAAAAGTAGATCGCCCGGTAGAGATCAGGGAAGAATTAATACAAGGGGAAATCCGCACCAGCTTGTGGGATACGATTATTTCCCGCGGAGAGAGCGGAGAGCTGGTGATGTCCATTTATGAGCCAATGCAATGGGACGTCGATTTTTTTGCGCTTCAGCCCGGAGATACATTCAAGGTAATCCTGGAGAAGAAATTTTGTGAAGGTGAGTTTCTGGGATACGGACAGGTAAAGGCGATCAGTTTTCATAATGGCGGCAAGGATTTTTACGGGTTTCTCTTCATGAACCCTGAAACCGGGAAAAGCAGTTATTTCGATTATGATGGAAAAGGCGTGAAAAAGGCCTTCCTGAAAGCGCCATTTAAATATGATCACAGGATCAGCTCGAATTTTTCAAGTTCCCGGCTTCATCCTATTCACAAGGTTAGGATGCCCCATTACGGGGTAGACTACGCTGCTCCAAAGGGTACGCCTGTCCTGGCATCAGCCAGCGGGCGAGTTGTAGAGGCTCATTATAAGGGGGCCAACGGTAATTTTATAAAACTTCGCCATACGAATGGTTTCCACACCTACTACCTGCATCTATCCAAAATGCTGGTAAATGCCGGCCAAAGTGTATCGCAGGGACAGCGTATTGGACTGGTCGGTATGACTGGTTCGGCAACCGGCCCGCATCTTGATTACAGGATTCAGGACAACCGGGGAAAGTGGCTTAATCCCAGGAAAATGATCGCCCTGCCTTCTGAAACAGGGGTCAGCGCCTCAGTGATGCCTGCCTACATCGCTTTCAGGGATGCTTTTCTCGAAAGGCTGAACCAGGAGGACAAAAAACTTCTGATGGCGGATGCTGATGGTGAAGTAGATAGAAATGTTACCGCAACCGCGGCAAGATAGCAGTTCGTTCTGGACGGTACCGGGATTAGCCGTATTTCGATAGATACGGGCTCCGGTTTTCATTCAAAGAAGAATTCAGGTTCAGATGAAATTCAGCAAAGCGCTCCTGCTTCATAATCCGCTTGCCGGGAACAGGGAGATTCAGTTCCTGCGGCTGAATTTTGTTCTAAATGTGCTGCGGAGATCTGGTCTTGACATTGAGGTGGAGTATACCGGCAAGCCTGGCTATGCAGATCGTTTTCCGGATCGGGATCTCCTGATAATTTATGGCGGTGACGGGACCCTCCATTACCTGCTTCCTGAAGTTACTGAATGGGGCATCCCGGTTATGCTTCTTCCCGGGGGAACCGCCAATGTCCTGGTCCATGAGCTGAATATGCCTTATTTCCTTTTTGAGGACCTGATGATGCTGGAAAAATGCAGGGTCAGGGAAATGTACCTGGGCTCAGCCGGAAATCGTCCGTTTCACCTAATGGCCAGTGCCGGTATTGATGGGCATATCATTGCCAGTGTTCCTGCCTACCTCAAGAAATACCTGGGAGTTCTCTCCTTCGGTGTTACGGCTATAACCAGGGGTTCTGAGTATAATATGACACCGTTTGAGATCGAATCGGATGGATATTCCGGACTGGTTACCATGGCCGTGGTTTCTAATAGCAGTTCTTACGGAAAATTTTTCAAGATTGCTCCGAAGGCCAGTATTTTTTCTCCAGAGCTGGATGTCTGCCTCTTTACATCAGACAGTATTGTCAGGCTGGGACGCCTTCTCTGCGATTCCGTTACGGGGAGTCATCTTAATCATAGTGATGTGATTTATTACAAGACCAGTCAGCTCAGGATCCGGGGAAGGGATGATCTGCCGATCCAGGCGGACGGGGAGCTGATCTCTTCAGGCTCCTGTGAATTCAGCCTCTACCCCAAAACTCTGAATATAGTCTGTCCGGAGGAATAATCGCGTACCTGCGGGGGCGCAGGCACACAATTCAAGATTCAAGACTCAAGATTCAAGGTTAGCCGTGGCATAAGCTTCCAGCTTATGGAGAATCATTGGACATGGTCTGAAGTTCAAGATTTGGAATTTCAGTTTGCCCAAACAAGACAAATCCCGGCTAGTCACCTTTCAGGATACTTTTTTTCCTGTTTTCTTTTTTGCCGCCGGTGGTTTTAAGGTAGGCTTCAGTAACTTTTTTGGGGTCACCATCCATCCTGATGCGTTTTTCATGAATCCAGATCACGCGGGAACATAGATCGGTCAGGACGTCCAGGTCATGGCTGACAATAACTGTTGTCTGATCAGACTGGATTTTTTTCAGCAGCCTGGTCCGGGCTTTTTTGCGGAAGTTTTCATCCCCCGCACCCATTGCTTCATCAATAAGCAGGACATCCGGTGTCATTTCAAGCGAGAGGGAAAACCCCACCCTGGCAGCCATTCCCGAAGAATAGGTTTTCAGCGGTTTATCAATCCAGTCCCCTATGCCGGCAAATTCCACAATCCTGGGCATTTTCTCATTAAGGTCTTTTCTGCTCAGGCCGAATATCATTCCGGCCAGGTATATGTTGTCCCTGCCTGAAATAAAAGGATCAAAACCTGCATTGGCTACCAGCATACTTACTGAAACTTCAGGTCCCTTGATAATCCTGCCGACGTCAGGCAGGATTATCCCGGCCAGGAGACGGAGCAGCGTGGATTTTCCGGCTCCGTTCCGTCCTATTATTCCGAGGTTCTGCCCCGAAATTACATCAAACGTCATGTCTTCTATCGGGGTATAGCTGGTTTTGTTCCAGAAGGATCCCATGCTATAGGTGATACTTATATTTTCAGCCCTTATTAGTACCTGTTCTGATTTCATTTGAGTACCCATCTCGGATAATACTTGTCCAGTTTATGAAGCGTGAATCCTGCGATAAGGCACAGGAAAACAGATGCAATTAAACACCCGGCCAGGTAGGGAAAATCCGGGAGTTCTCCATCCAGCAGTATTTTTCGGTAATTGGTGATCAGTCCTGCCATTGGATTACCATAATAGAGGTACTTGCCGTAGGGAGGGCCAATCCTGTCAAGGCTGAACAAGACCCCGGAAACAAAGAACATCAAGCGGAGAGCGGTGTCAATCAGGAAACCCATGTCAGGGATAATAGGCACGATAATCGATGCCGACAGAGACACTCCCGCTATAAAAAACAGCTGGACAGCCATTATTAGGGGGAGCAGCAGCCAGTAGATGGAAATCTTGATTCCCGCAATCGGGAGGAACACCAGCAGTACCCCCACTACTACAATCTGTTTGACAGACGTGTGCAGGATAGATGAAAGAGGGAAAACGATTTTGGATACCTTGGCTGAGAGTATGATCCCTTTAGCCTTCGTGATACTGGTGGATGCCTGCAATACAGTCTTGTTGAACCATAGCCAGAAACTGGTCCCTACCAGGAGGAATGTCAAGAAATTTTCATCTCCTAAACGCAGTCCCACGGCAAAAACCAGGTAATACACCAGCATGCCCAGCATGGGTTCCAGGCTCCACCAGGCGTATCCCAGGAAGTTCCGGGCTACCTCACCACGGAGATTGGCTTTGGTGTAGCTGTAAATCAGGTCCCCATAGTGCAGGATTATTCGCTTCAGCCTCTTTATGTCTATTCGTATAATTGCCATGCCTGCTCTGATTCCTCAACTGACAGAATAATCGGAAATAAGGTTACACAGAAAAAGCTGTTTGTGAATTTCAAGTTCCAGGGCATCCTGAAATCCAAGTTACTTAAGCTTTTACTATTTTTTTCTTCGGATCACTGATTCCCTTAGTAGCGTTCCTGGTGTCAACGACCAGTTTGGCGTTTTTAACAACAAGCTCGTAGTCAACCGAGCTGTGATTTGTGCTTATTAAAACACAGTCATAGGAACTGATGACGGAACCTGTCAGGCCGACCGATTTAATTCCCGCGTAAACGCGGTATTCACGGGTTGGGGGTATTTCCGGAATATGCGGATCGTGATAATCGATCTCCGCCCCTTTTTTCTCCAGCAGCTCCATCAATTTATAGGTCGGAGACTCCCTGTCATCATCCACGTCAGGTTTATAGGCCAGGCCGAGGATTAAAATCCGTGATCCCTTTACTGCCTTTCCCTGGTTATTGAGAGCGTCAGCCAGTTTGCTGACAACCCATTCCGGCATGGCGATGTTTATCTCTCCTGCCAGTTCGATGAACCTTGTGGGTATCCCGTATTCCTTGGCCTTCCAGCTCAGGTAAAACGGGTCTATGGGAATACAGTGCCCTCCCAGGCCGGGCCCGGGATAAAACGCCTTGAATCCAAATGGCTTCGTGGATGCCGCACCTATTACTTCCCAGATATCGATCCCCATCCGGTCGAAAAGCATTTTTAGTTCATTCACCAGGGCAATATTAATGCTCCTGTAAGTATTTTCCAGGATTTTGCTGGCTTCAGCTGCTTCGCAACTGGAAACGGGTACAGGATTATCTATGGCCAGCTTGTAGGCTGCAAGCGCAACATCAAGCGAATCCTGGTCGTAACCTCCGACGACTTTGGGAATGGTCCTGGTGTTGTAATCACTCCTTCCTGGATCCTCCCTTTCAGGGCTGTAGGCCAGGTAAAAATCTGTTCCTGCCTTGAGGCCGGAACCTTCTTCCAGGATTGGAAGCATTACTTCCCTGGTGGTGCCGGGATACGTTGTGGATTCCAGTACAATCAGCTGTCCGTGCCGCATGTTTGCGGCGATCTCTCTGCAGCTGTTGATTACGAATTTCAAATCCGGCTGCCGCATTTTATCCAGGGGAGTAGGTACCGCGATCAGGATTACATCCGGCTCGACAAGCCTGGATAAATTGCTGGTGGCATCGAAATAACCCCCGGCATTCATCAGGCTGATTTCAGAATCAGGAATATGATCAATATAGGTTTTCCCGTTTTTCAGCTTCTCAATCTTCCGGGGATCAGTATCAAAGCCGAGAGTATGGCACGCCTGGCGGGAAAATTCGCGGCATAAAGGCAATCCTACGTACCCAAGTCCTATGACACCAACGAGGGCTTTTCTATCCTTTATCTTTTTGATGATGTTCTGCTTGGAAAGAGGTGTTGAAGGCTCGGAATGCGGCGTTTTGTTATTCATATTTTTTATATCCATGTGTGGCTGGCCAAAAGATAAAAACTGAAAAGCATTATAACTGATAATCCTGAAATAGTTCCTTAAAGCAGAGTCAAATCTGGGTCGGAGTCGGAATCGGAATCGAGCCATAAGGAAAAACGTCCAATAAACAAAATATGACGGGCAGTGTCTATGGAACTGAATCCTTTATTACGTTCGGTCGTACCCGTGGCACTCCCTTTTACTTATCGCATCCTTTTTTCCAGGGTTCCGCCGGAGGCATTGCCTCATTCCTGGGGCTCCCTTCGGCGGAGCCTCCGGTCACCCCCGGCTATTAAATGGCAGGCTTTCAGCCTTCACCTGGCTGCCGCCTAACGGCGGCGTTTTTCAGAATGTGGTTCCATTGTTTCATAACGGCATCCCAGGAATAGTTATGCAAAACAAATTCTCTGCCTTTCATCCCCATGGCGCTGTCAGCTTTGTCAGCAGCCTGGACGAATTCTTCAAAATTACCGTATGTGAGGCCTCCCCGGGAACGTTCGACCTGCCCGGCCAAAACCGGGCTGGCAGCGGAAACAATCACAGGTTTTCCCGCGGCCCATGCTTCCAGGGCAACTATGGAAAGGCTTTCATTGCGGGAAGGAATAATTACACCCCTGGCACCACCGAGAAGTTCCTTTTTTTCCTTTTCTGTGACAATACCTCGATAGTCTATTCCTGGAGGAATGGCCATGTTTGCGGGACCAGCCGCCTTAAGTTTCAGCCCGGCATCCAGGATATAAGAGAACATCTCCCCGCAGTTTTTGCCAGGCTCAATTCGTCCGAGATAGAGGAAGTAATCCCCGGGCCCGGTGTCTGAAACCTCTGGGAATTCCACTCCGTATCCGGCGATCTCCTGCCGAATTTCTGATACATTGAACTGCCTGTTGACAAATATTTTTTCCTCAGGTGAAAGGAATACCAGTGTCCGGGGAAGGGTGAAAAGATGCTGGTACAGGGAAAACCTGAGAGCCGGCTCATCGTGGGCTGTAGGCACTAAAACGGCTTTCTCCGCTGCCAGAGGCAGGCCGGCCACTGTCGGATAATAGAGGCAGGAGAAAAAGAGGACCAGGTCGGCTCTGCCGAACTCTAAAAGCAGTTTGCCCGGCAGTTCCGGGCAGAATGGGCCCTGGGCCCTGATCCAGTGCTGCTCCAGGAAACGGGGCAGGGTGACAAAATCCCGCAGGAAAAAAAGGAGCCTGCTGTAATAGCCGAATCCTTTCCAGTGCCTGGTTCTGGAGACCGGGCAGCGAATGATTCTTACTCCATTTTCAATCTGCTCTCCCGGCGGATAATAATTTTTCCAGGTGCGGTAATCCAGGGCGCAGCTGGTGAGGACTGTTATCTCGTGTTCTCCGGACAGCCTTTGGCAGACTTCCCGGGCCAGGCTTTCCGCCCCGCCTATGACATCCTCCCCGTACCTTTGCACTACGGCTGCTATTTTCATAAGTGAATTTTTAATATCAGGTCTCTAATGGAAAAGCCTGATCTTTTTTGAAAACAGAGTATACAAATCCTCCTGGTAAAGCCATTCCAAAATACATGAACATGGTGACCAGGGACAGGGTTATGGAAGATTCCATGGGAACCCCGATCTGTGAAAAGAGCAGGAAGTACATGCCTTCTCGCAAGCCTACTCCATTGATGGTTAACGGAATCGCGACCGCGATGTTGATGAGTGGAACAAAAACAAGGAACAGCAGGAAAGGGGCTTTAATATGCATGGCCATGGCTGCCACCCATACTGAAGAGATGGAAATTACCTGTATCACCAGGGACAGGCCGGTTGTCAGAAGCACGTCTGGAATGTTCTGCCTGAAACGGGTGACTCCTTCATAAATCGGGGCCGTTTTTTCGGCCAGGCCGGCTGCCTTGACGCGGATAAGAATTTTTTCCAGGAGCCTGTGCAGGCCCGGATGAAAAAACATGATTATGCCGGTTGTGAAAAACAGGAATATTCCGATAAATATCATCCTGAGGGGGACTCCTGCCAGCGACTGGGGGGAGAAGAAGGAGCAGAACAGGCCAAGCAGCATCAGGGCGAACATCCCGGAAATCCGGTCGATAAGGGTTGTAGTCGCGGCCACGGGGACACCTATTCCTTCATGTTTGCCAAGGTAGTAGGCCCTGAAAAAGTCTCCGCCCACTGATGAAGGGAGAAACAGGTTGAAAAAACAACCTATCAGTACAATCCTGTAGAGCCATCCATATTTCACGGACAGATCAAAATTCCGAAGGATAAGGTTCCAGCGGAGAGTCTGGAGGAGAGTCGTGCTGAAGAGAATGAATACGGCCGGAATGATCAGAAACCAGTTGATTGATAGCAGTACACTAAGCAGCTCTTCAGTATCGGTCCGGTAGAAAAGGAGTCCCAGGAGGCCGAAACTCAATGCAGCTTTTAGAATTGTTTTAGTGTGGCTTTTCACTTGTTCTGGAATGATATCAAATGTTGGACCGGTGAATGCGTCTGATTTTATTAATCCAAATTGAAACAAAGAAGAGCTGAAGGCAAGTTATGACCCAGAAACCGTGCGAAAATCAACCGTCTATCCCTGATGGATCGGCCCGATGAACTCAGGGGAGCCGGTAAATCAGGATTTTGTTGTCTTTTTCGTCAGTTACAAAAAAGGTCCCGAATTCCGAGGATATCTGCAGATCGACCGGTTTTTTGTGGGCTTTATAGGTTCTGAGCCTTTCGAAATCAGGGCTATATACGCTTATCTGCTTGTCTCCCGTTTCTACTACCCAGATCTCGTTGTTTTCCGTAACCCTGATGTTAAAAGGTTTGTTACCTACAGAAACCCTCCTGGTTTCTTCCATTTCCAGGATATCAATAATGGAAATATCGTTGGTACTGCTGTTTGCCACGTACAGCGTGAGTCCGTCGTTGGAAAGGGCGATTCCATCTGGACCCAGCCCCACGGAAACCTTGTTGATGACAGACTTGCGGGAAATATCAATCTGGTAGACATCGTTTGACCCTGAGCAGACAACAAAAAGCTGATCTTCAAATGGGGAAATAACGAGGGCGGATGGCCTTACCCCCACTTCAACTTCACCTTCTACGCGGTGAGTGCTGACATTAATGAAATCAATTTTCCCAATCCGGCCCGACCCGAAGTTGGATACATAAGCATGGATTCCGTTGGAGGAAATTACTATATTGGAAGGCCTTCCGCCAACCTTGATGTCATCCAGAATTTCGTAATTTTCTGAACCTATGACTTTTACCAACCCGGGACTCAGATTGGTAACCAGAATTTTGTCTCCCGAAGGAGAAACTGCAATTCCGACAGGCTCATATCCGGCGTAAAACCTGGCTCCGGGCCGGTTCATCTTGAGATCTATTATCTGAACTTCACTCTCGGCGAAGCAGGTGGCCAGGAGCTTGGTATGTTCAGCATTAAACGCCGCAAAATAGGGGCCTTTGGCTGATTTTACCTGGGCGAAAGGTTTTCCCTGGGCCGGGGCCGGGGTGATGGTCAGCATCAGCCAAAACAGGGTCAGCAAAATACCAGGAACACTTTTTTTAATTGAATTTTTTATCATAATCACTCTGCTTAAGATTCCATTTTAGCCTGTTTTGGTTCACTATGAAACGCGCCGCACCCGGGATTCCCCTTTTGCAATGGCAGTCCCCATCAGCTTCTTCAGCTTAGCATACAGAGGCTCTTCTTACCTTACAGGCTATCAGTGTGTTCTTCATCAGGTGGGCAATCGTAAGAGGGCCCACACCTCCGGGAACCGGAGTAACAGCAGCTGCGATACCATAGGGGTCCCTGGGATTGAACATCTCCGACTATGGTTGAACCCCTCTTCTTAAATGATTCAATCCTGGGGGAATCCGGGCCGAAGAGCTCCACCACCTGATCAAGGGAAGTTATCCGGTTCGTTCCAACATCAATAACAACCGCGCCTTCCTTGATATATTCACGGGTAATCATTGCCGGGGCGTCCCACTGCAACAATCAGGATATCAGCCCGCCGGCATATTTCCGCCAGGTTACGGGACCTGGAATGGCAGATGGTAACGGTAGCGTGCTGGTGCAGCATCAGCATGGCCATGGGTTTGCCCACGATATTGCTTCTGCCGACGATAACGGCATTGGCCCCCTTTTATTTCCACTTTCTCCCGGGCCAGCATCTCCATTACGCCCATGGGTGTACAGGGAGCCAGGGATGTCTCACCCTTCATGAGTTTTCCGGTGTTGACTGGATGAAAACCGTCAACATCCTTGTCAGGCCTGATGGCTTCCAGGATCGGGGTTTCGTTTATCTGGCCGGGCAGGGGGCAGCTGGACCAGGATCCCGTCGATTTTGTCATTATTGTTAAGCTTTTCAATTGCTTCCAGAAGCTGCTTCTCAGTTGTATCTGCCGGCATCCTGACAAGTTCCGAAAACATGCCCAGCTCGCTGCAGGTTTTTACTTTGCTTCCGACATACATTTCAGAAGCCGGATCCTCACCTACCAGCACTGTTGCCAGCCCGGGTACTATCCCCCGCTCTTTCAGCTGGTTTACCTCTTCAACAATTTCAGATTTGATCGCGTCCGCGGTGATTTTGCCTGATAGTTTTCGTGTTTCCATGTTCTTAATTATAGCCTAAAGTTTTTGAGCCTTAGCTCTGTCTGGTTCTGTTTCGGTTGTATCCTCTTCTTTTTATTGCAGGGTGAAGGTCAGGGATACATCCGGTGCAGCATTCTGGGGAAGGGAATGGTTTCCCTTACGTGGTCCAGTTTGCATATCCAGGCAACTACCCTTTCAATTCCCATTCCGAAACCGCTGTGGGGAACAGTTCCGTATTTCCTGAGATCCAGGAACCAGTTAAAAGCTTCCGGTGGAAGGTTATGTTCACTGATCCTTTTCATAATCAGGTCAAGGTCATGGATTCTCTGGCTGCCGCCGATTATTTCCCCATATCCTTCAGGAGCAAGCATATCCATGCAGAGGGCCAGTTCCGGGTTTTCAGCATCGGGCTGCATATAAAACGCCTTTATGTTTGAGGGATAACGATGGATAATAACCGGCTTGTCAAACTTGCTGGAAATTACGGTCTCGTCACCTCCCCCGAAGTCAGAGCCCCGGGGTGTTTCAGTTCCTTCTTTTTCCAGGAGGCCGAAGGCCTCATCGTAGCTGATTTTAGGGAAGGGCGGAACAATGGCCTCAAGGAGAGATGTATCTCTCTCCAGGATCTTCAGCTCTTCCTGGCGGTTTTCCAGAACCCTGCCGACCACGTAGGAAACAAAATCCTCCGAGAGTTTCATAATGTCGTTCAGGTCAGCCCAGGCGACTTCAGGTTCAACCATCCAGAATTCCATCAGGTGGCGGCGGGTTTTTGACTTTTCAGCCCGGAAAGTCGGGCCGAAGCAGTAGGTTTTACCAACAGTCATGCAGGCCGCTTCATTGTAAAGTTGTCCGCTCTGGCTGAGGTAGGCTTTTTCCCCGAAATAATCCAGTTCAAAAAGTGTTGTTGTTCCCTCACAGGAAGCAGGAGTGAGAATCGGCGTGTCCACCAGGGTATAGCCGTTGTTGTCATAGAAATCCCTGACTGCCCGGATAATTTCATGCCGAACCTTGAGAATGGCATGCTGCCGGGAAGACCTGAGCCAGAGATGCCGGTTCTCCATCAGGAAGGACGTTCCATGCTCCTTGGGAGTAATCGGATAATCCACGGCGAGCTGGAAAATACTGCATTCCTTGACATCCAGTTCGTATCCCCCGGGGGCCCGGTCATCTTTACGCACTGTTCCGGAAACGATTATCGAGGATTCCTGGGTGGCTGAATCTGCCGCCGCAAAGGACTCTTCGCTGACATTTTTTTTGAAAACAACTGCCTGGACTGTGCCGGTACCGTCACGCAGCATGAGAAAACGAAGTTTTCCCTTGTCAGTTTTGTTGTACACCCATCCCTTAATGGTTATGTCGGCACCTTCGTGCTTGCTGATGTCTGAAATATAGGTATGCATAAATTCCTCCGCCGTACAGCTGCTGATCCCAGGATTATTACCCCGGGTGAATTACATTTATTTTATTTATCTGGTTTCCAGGCCAGGTCAAGATTCAAGATTCAAGATTCAAGATTCAAGGGCGTTCGACAATCTCACTTCGCCGTTCTCAGTTCCGGTGCCTGGCCTGGAAGAGTAACTATTTTCCCTCAAGTTTATACTGGAGTTCCTTTTCTACCATATTTTCGATATTCGGGAATTCCCCAATCTCCTTGAGAGAAAGAAGGACTCTCTGCAGAGAACCTTTCATATACTGTTCATAGATGAAGTTGTCCCGGACTATCACCTGGTATCCATAGGTACCCAGGGCCTTTAACAGCCTTTGTATGGACATCAGGTGAAACTGCCGGAGGAAAAATTTCGGCTCCAGCTGCGCCTTGTTTTGTCCGGGGAGGTCACATTTGACAATCTCCTTACGGTAGTAAAGCAGGACACTGTCTATCGTTTCACGGTCCAGGCTCATCGAATCCTTTAAAAGAGATGATACATCATAAACCAGTGGGCCCCACCTGGCATCCTGGAAATCAATCAGGTACTGGATTCCGTTTTTTACCATTATATTGCGTACATGAAAATCCCTGTGGCAGAGGACCCGCGGCAGGCCAGCCAATTCCTCGGCAATGATTGCAAACTCTGAAGTTATGCTTTCGGCTGAATCGTAACTGACTCCCCGGTAATTACCCAGGTAGTGCTTCCTGAAAAAATTGAATTCCCAGATCAGCTTTTCCCGGTCAAACGCCAGTTTGTACCCCTCATACTCAGGTTTGAAAGCGTGAGTTCCTTTTTCCTGGATCTTTATGATCATGTCCATAGCAGTTTCCAGGAGGATTTTTTTCATGTTGGAAGGAGTTTCTGCCAGGGTTTTCTGCAAAGACTCATCTCCAAGGTCTTCCTGGAAGACAATGCCCAGGGGCCCGTCAATCTTCAAAATCTCGGGAACAGGCACATCAATCAGGCGGAGGATGTCATAGATCTCTTTATAGGAGAAATGATCTTCCGCAAAAGGTTCAGGATAGGCCGCCATTATGAAGGATTCCCCTGAACCTGCCACATAACGGTAATACTGGCGGGAAGAGGCATCCCCCAGAAGTTTCCTGACACTGTAGCTTCCGTTTTCGGGAGCCAATTCCTTTCGGATGAACTCCATCAGCCTTTGTTGAATAGGATTGGGATTGAGCTGGTCCACGTTTTGTCGTTCCTTGGTAAACAGGGGAAATTAATCCCTTGATTCATTTAAAGGCCAGATTATGTATCCGGGCCCGGTTTCAGCACTAGATGGCATAACAGCGGGAATATCAGCCAGGGGGGGTGTAATTACGGCATCCTTAACTTCCATCCCGCCCGGTAAAACGCCTGATGTTCCGGCAATAATTACGTTTTCAAAACATGAGTTGCTTCCGATCCGGGAGTTGTCCCAGATCACACAGTCACGCAGCCTGGTTTCTGAAGGAATCTTAACAGAATGTCCTGTAAAGATTTCATCGGCTGAGGCCTGATCAGGTTCATGCCGTAAGGCCCGGTTTTTCCGCATTACATCCAGCGAAGACTTCAAGTACCTGGCAGGCGTGCTGCACTCTCGCCAGAAACCGGAACTGACATAACCTCTCAAGGATGAGCCGCTCCGGATAAGCCTCGGATAAATATCAGCGACAGTGTCTGAATACCCATCAGGGATGCTGGACAGTACAGCTGAATCAATGATCTGGATTCCGGTATATACAAACGGCTCCCTGCCGCTTTGTTCCCTGATTCGGCGCATCTCATCTTCGGATGAAATATTCCTGGAAAATCCCAGGATTTGGTGATCCCTGTTCAGGAATACTTTTTTGTAAGGCATTCCTTCCTCCCAGGGTACCAGCACCATGGTTACCAGCGATTTACTGTCGAAGTGATCTTTCAGGGCGTACTCCAGCATGGTTTCGGTAAAATAGATTTTGCCGTTGGAGAGGACTATGGTACTTCCTGAGAAATAGTCCCTGAGTTTCCCCAGGCATCCGCCAGTGCCCAGGATGGTTTTCTCCAGGGATAAAAGGATATTTTCTTTCCTGTCCTTCAGGACAGCTTCCACAGTTTCGGGGAGGTAGTGCAGATTGACGGCTATATCCTTGATTCCCAGTTCAGTGAGCATGTCCAGGGAATAGTGGATCAAGGGCCTGCCCAGGAACGGGACTGCCGGCTTGGCCATCATGTATGTGAGCGGCCTTAACCTTGTTCCGAGTCCTGCGGATAAAACCATCCCGCGCAGATTTTTCAATTGTTTTGATCCTCTTTACCTGTTTCGTCCCGCATGAGCAGCTCAACATATGAATCTTTAACATAATCTGATCCGGTCAGCCCCATCATCGCAGCAATATGATTTATATCCTTTTCAGACCCTTCTATTTCCATGAAATTTCCCGCCTTGGTCTCATCAATGCAGATTTCGACTTCACCCTTGACCTTTGACCGGTATTTTTCCCGGAATTTTGAATATTCTATTACTGGCTGCAGGCCGATTTTTTTGAGGATTAACATACCAGCTTCCCGGCTGGATACTTCAGTCTCAATTTCCTCCCTGATTTTAAGCTGCGAATCAGGCTTGACAGGCCCTTTCCAGGTCAGGATATGGAGGGTCCCATAGGTCCTGAGGCGTACGGTGCAGCCGGATGAATAAATCCTCCGGTCAGGGTAGTCAAACAGGGTGTTCAGTTCCAGGCTCCTGGGGAAAGTCTTACTGAATCCGTAACCAAGTAGTTTTGTCCTGAATGAATCCAGGGATTCTTCAGGTATCCTGATTTTTATTTCTATTTCTTCAAAAATTTTATTCTTGGCCATCTGAGCCTGCCGGGCTGGAAAAAGTGAACCGATTTATGTCAGTAGAGCAGGTAACCCTGCCGGATTTTTCTGAATTCTTTCAGGCCGGGTTTCCAGGAATTTTCTATTTCTGCCAGGCTGGCCCCGCTTTCAACCTGCAGCCTGGTCCGGTCTGATCCCGCCAGGATGTCAAAAGGCAGCAGGTCATATTCATATTCGTAGGGGGGATCCTTCCATTTAAAATCCAGGCCTCCCGATTCCCGGTAGGCGACAACCAGGGCCAGGGAGGTCAGGAAAGGTTTGAAAAGTTTCCTGTCAGTCACATGGGTTTGTACTCCCCCTATCAGCTGATCTTTCCATTTGTGAAAAGTCGGTGTGAAATATAGGGGCCTGAACGTCACCCCGGGGAGTGAAAATTCTCCCATCCTTTCAGCAAATTGGTGGGGATCTTTCACCCAGGGCGCGCCGGTCAGTTCGAAGGGAAGGGTTGTGCCCCGCGCTTCTGAGACATTGGTGGCTTCAAAAAGGCACATGCCCGGATAAACAGCCGCCGTAGTGATTGCCGGCATGTTAGGGGAAGGGATGACCCAGGGGAATCCGGTGTCCTCAAAATACATCTCCCGGTCCCAGTTTTCCATTGGTATCACCGCCAGGTCGCAGCTGATCCCGCATTCCTGGTTGAAATAGAGGGCCAGCTCTCCGATGGTCATGCCGGGCCTGGCCGGCAGCGGATACAATCCGACAAAGGATTTAAAGGCAGGGTCCAGCATCGGTCCTTCTATATGAATCCCGTCTATTGGATTAGGCCTGTCCAGGACAATAACTTTTTTCCCCAGTTCGGCACATGCCTCCATGGTCAAGGCCATGGTATAGATATAGGTGTAATATCGCGCCCCAACATCCTGCAGGTCAATAACGATGGTATCAACTTCTTCCAGCATTTCCGGGGTCGGTTTGCGGGTTTCTCCGTACAGGCTGAAGAAGGGCAGCCCGGTCCTTGGATCCCGGTAGCTCCTCCACTCAATCATGTTGTCCTGGGTTTCTCCCCAAATGCCGTGCTGCGGCCCGAATACAGTGGTCAGCCGCACCGATGGATGATTGTTGAGAAGGTTCACAGCATGATCCAGGGTAGAGTTGACTGACGGCTGGTGGCCCACCAGGCCGATGCGTGCGCCCTTCAGCAATTCCATTTTTTTCTCAAGGAGTACCTCGAGGCCAACTTTGATTTTCATAGGTATATATTAGAACAGAATTACGACATGTGAAGCACCCTCCTGCCAAAGGCGTAAAATCCCAACCACAAAATCTGAAATTCGAAAACCAAGATCTGCTACCAGAAAATAAAACCCTGCTGATTTCGCAATTCCAGTTTTTGAGACGTTATTTCCAGTAATGGATGATGAAAAGTTCTCGATGCTGGCATTGGCGTTAACCAGCGGTATAGGTGTAGTTAAGATCCTTAATGGGATCAAGGTAGCGGGAAGTGCCTGCGAAATAATGAAGATGAAGACACGGCATTTGAGGGAGTTTAAATTTGGAAATGAAGCTTGTCTTTCCATTGTTTCGGGGGAGTCGGAGCGGAAAGCGGAAGAGGCGGTCGGGATGGCCGAAAAAAAAAGCGTGAAGATTATCAGCCTGAAAGATGATGAATATCCTGAGCTGCTTAAGGAGATTTATGATCCTCCCCTGATACTTTATGCCGCTGGTGACCCGGGTTTCTTGCGGATCCCCCCAGTTTCGATTGTCGGGGCCAGAAGATGCACGGTCTATGGAGAACAAGTCACAACATACATGGCCCGGGAGTTTTCAGAAATGAAACTATGCATAGTCAGCGGTATGGCCAGGGGCATTGATACCAGGGCTCACCTCGGCGCTTTGTCTGCAAAAGAGCCCACGATAGCTGTCCTTGGTACTGGTGTTGATGTGCCTTACCCCAGGGAAAACCGGGGGCTGTACCAGAAAATAAAGGACTCAGGATGCATCCTGTCTGAATTCCCCATGGGCGCATATCCAGCTCCCCAGAATTTTCCGGTCCGCAACCGGATCATAAGCGGGCTTTCCTGGGGCACCCTGATAACCGAAGCAGCTGAATTTTCCGGCTCACTGATCACAGCCAGGCTGGCCCTGGAACAGAACCGGGAGGTTTGGGCTGTGCCGGGTAACATCACCAGTAAAACCAGTTATGGGCCAAATTACCTGATAAAACAGGGAGCGCACCCGCTTCTCAGCCCGGCGGAAATCGTGGATTACCTGCCTGTACACGTCTTGAGAAAACTAAAGCTGGAAGCTGAGATCGTCGAGGCGGATACTGAGGACTGTGTTTCTCTTTCGCGGGATGAATCCACTGTGGTGAATATGCTTTTCCCGGACAGGCTCACCAGCTTGGACCACCTGGTTTCAGGGACCGGGTTTTCCTGGCCTTATTTGAGTGAAATCCTGCTTAAACTCGAAAGCAGGGACGTTATAAAAAGAATGTCAGGATCCCATTACTGCAAGTGCCTGTAGGGCGTGTTGCTTCCACAGGGAATAGCCGCGGGTAGAAGGCAGCAGGGAATGTATGAACAATTCCCGCTTTGTGGACGAGGTGGACTGCATGGACTACATGGACTGCATGGACCTTCCATTCCCAGGCTGCTCGGTGGTTAAGGTGATTGCCTCTTTCGTCCTGGTCTGTACTTGATTGAATTGAATTGAATCTTGAATTTATTTTCCCGGGCCGAAGGCCCGGAAGCGTTCGGGTTTGCTTGTTGTGAAACCTTTGTGAAAAACTAGTAGTAACCTGATAGTAATTTTACTATTCAGGATAAATGTGTAGAATGTCGTTTTCCTTAGCAGATGAAAATAAAAAGGGTTTCAGATTCTGATTAACCGGGAGATGGAATTCAGGCCAGAACTGAAACAAGGGTATTTAACTGATGGCAAAATCTATTGTAGTTGTGGAATCTCCAGCCAAAGCCAGGACTATCGGCAAATATCTGGGCAAAGGATATGCCGTGCGTGCTTCGGCCGGGCATATAAGGGATCTCCCCCCCAAAGCGCTCGGAGTTGATATAAAGAATGGCTTCAAACCCTCATACAGGGTGATTCACGGTAAGGAAAAGGTTGTCAAAGAACTACAGAAAGAAGCCGCGAAAGCCGAAGTAATCTACCTTGCAGCTGACCCTGACCGAGAGGGAGAGGCTATTTGTTTTCACCTTGCCCATCTTCTTGGAGGTAATGACGAGCAAACTATACACAGGGTGCTTTTTAATGAAATTACTAAAGAAGCAGTATTGAAAGCGTTCGAGCATCCGACAGAAATCGACCGGAACAAGGTTGACGCCCAGCAGGCCCGCAGGATACTGGACCGCCTCGTAGGCTATAAGATCAGCCCTCTCCTTTGGAAAAAGGTGCGGGTCGGACTTTCTGCCGGAAGGGTGCAGACTGTCGCGGTAAGGCTGATTGTGGACCGGGAACGGGAAATTAGGGCTTTTAATTCTGAAGAGTACTGGGAATTCAAGGCTTTGCTTAAGGCCGGCACACCTCCATCTTTTCTGGCTAAAGCTTCTAAGCTGGATGGAAAGAAATTTTCCATTACTAACCAGGAAGATGCCGGGAAACTCTATGATGAACTCAGGGAATCACAGTTTACTGTTGCGAAAGTAAGCAAAAAAGCGCGAAAGCGCAAACCGGTCCCATCATTCATTACCAGCAAGTTGCAGCAGGATGCCGCCCGGAAGCTGGGATTCACTGTCAAAAAAACCATGAGCCTGGCCCAGCGTCTCTATGAAGGTGTCGAAATAGGCGAAGAGGGTTCAGTTGGATTGATCACCTACATGAGGACCGACTCGACCAGGGTTTCTGATTCCGCGCTCCAGGAAGCCAGGGGATACATTTCTGAAAGATTCGGGGAAAATTACCTTCCCGGCAAGCCAAATATTTATAAATCAAAGAAAAATGCCCAGGATGCCCACGAAGCTATCAGGCCCACTTCAGCCTGGCGTGATCCTGACAGCATGAAGGTTTACCTGAGCCGGGATGAATTTAAGCTCTACGGCCTTATATGGAAGAGATTTATTGCTTCCCAGATGGTGGAGGCACTGTTTGATCAGACCCAGATTATTGTAGAAGCCGGCAGGGCGGAGTTTACAGCTACCGGTTCGATCATGAGATTTGACGGTTTCCTTAAGGTTTATTCAGAATCCGTTGAAGGCAGTGATGATAATTCTGATGATACCGGGGTGGTTCTTCCTGATGTTTCAAAAGGAGAAGTGCTCAAGACTGAAGAGCTGACCAAGGAGCAGAAATTCACACAGCCTCCCTCCAGGTACAATGAAGCTTCCCTGGTCAAGGCACTGGAAGAGAAGGGTATAGGAAGACCCTCTACCTACCAGCAGATCCTGCAGGTAATTATGAGCCGGGATTATGTGCGCAAGGATAGCGCCAGGTTCCTCCCTACTGAACTGGGAGAGCTCATAAATGATCTGCTTATAGGACACTTTGGTGAACTTTTTGATTATGACTACACGGCCAGGCTCGAAAGAGACCTGGATTCAATTGAAGAAGGATCAGCGGACTGGATCAAGACATTAGAGTCTTTCTATAGCGGATTCCGTGAAAGCCTGCAAAAAGCCGCGGTTGAAATGAAGGATCTCCGTAAAAACGGAGAAGAAACCGACGAAATCTGTGAAGAGTGCGGGAAGCCCATGATAATAAAGTGGGGAAGATTCGGAAAGTTTTTATCCTGCTCTGATTTTCCTAAATGCCGCAATACCAGGCCTATCAATGGAGAGGATCAGCCGGGTGCGCCGGTAACTGCAAAGGAAACCGACGAGATCTGCGATAAATGTAATTCGAAAATGGTAGTTAAAGAGGGGCGCTATGGAGCTTTCCTGGCCTGTTCATCTTATCCTACCTGCAAGAATACCAAGCCGATTTCTGTACCGGTGGGTGTAAGCTGCCCCAAGTGCGGCAAAGGTGAGGTTGTCGAGAAACGAACCAGGAAAGGGCGGATGTTTTACGGCTGCGACCAGTACCCGGCCTGTGATTTTGTGTCCTGGCAAAAGCCGGTACCCGAAGCCTGTCCTGAATGCGGTTCTCCATACCTGGTAGAGAAAACGACGAGGAAAGATGGGACTGTACAATTTTGTCCTAATAAAGAATGCGGTTTTAAAAGATAAGTTAACTTGCCTTTAATTCTATTACAGGCTGGTTTTACTTATCTTGATTCAATCGTTACAGCAGAAAGATTTCCACAGATAACTTTTTTATCCGGATAGCTGGGTCCGGGAAACGGCTTCTTTGGATGGATTGTTTTTTTCGTAAAGAATTTAATTGTTTCAGGTGCTGAATGGTTATAAGGAATATGTATAGATTATTGCCATTTTTTCTTCTGATCTGTTTTCTCCTGCAGGGAGTCATGCAGGCTGGAGACTCTGAAATTGAAACTAACCTGGGACTTGATGCTGAAAAAGACTTGGGTTCCGGAAGAGAAATTTTCATAAGCGGGCTGCTAAAACAGAGAGGATTTTTAGAGTCCGATTATTTCAGGAAGATTGAAGCAGGGGGAGAATATGAAGTATCGGAACGGATCAGTCTCAGGGGAAGCCTGAAGGGATTGGACCTCCTGGGCCCCAGCGGATGGCACCGCTATTATGTACCGGGAGTGGGCATGTCCCTCAAGTGGCATCCTTCACGGTATGAAGTTGATTTCAGGAATCTTTTTGAGTTCTGGAATATTTCAGGGGAAAATCCGGCCGAGATCCGGCTGAAACAGAGGCTGAAGGTTTCGACCTATATGCACCTGGGCTCACTCAGGATCAAGCCGTATCTATCAGAGGAGTACCTCTCAACTATCAACTCCAACGATCACCTGGTCTGGAACCGTGTTTCGGGCGGGAACTCCTTTTATCTTGGCAAGTATATTACCCTGGATACATATTATATCTGGCAGAAAAAAAATGGGTCACTGGAATGGCAGGATGCCCATGTCCTGGGGAGTAAGCTGAAGTTTTCTTTTTAGCTCTTTCAACACGGGACGGCTTCCATTAACCGGGGAAAGGTGTAAATCCAAGAAGTAACTGCTTCTGGGTCTTGCTCTTTCTCTTGATTTTTTTGTAGCATTGACCGATTGGGCCGCCCGGATTGCCGGTACCGGCTGCTGGGTGAAAGGATCGGGATTATGAAAGAAATAGTTAATGTAGGGATCATAGGCTTCGGCACCGTCGGGAGTGGCGTAGTCAGTTATTTCCAGGAGAATTATGCCGGGCCGGATAAATGCGGTGTATGCCTCAAAAAGGTCGCTGACCAGGATCATTCCAGGCCCAGGGCTGTTAAGTTCGATAACCTGGTCGCGGATGCTGGAGAAGTCATCAATGATCCCGAAATAGATATAGTTGTTGAACTTATCGGCGGAGACAGGCCGGCCAGTGATTTTATCGTTGCTGCCCTGGAAAAAGGGAAATCAGTAGTTACCGCCAATAAGCTGGCAGTGTCTCACCACATGCCCCGTTTTTTTGACGCCGCCCGTGCCAGCGGGTCAGACCTGAAATTCGAAGCAGCGGTTGCCGGATCCATCCCTATCCTGCGGGTATTACGCGGATATAAAAATCAGCCCTTTAACAAGATCACCGGAATTCTGAACGGAACCTGTAATTTCATGCTCACCTGCATGGAGGGGGGGATGAGTTTTGAGGATGCCCTGACCCTGGCCCAGGAAAAAGGATTCGCCGAATCCAACCATATCCTGGATACCGGCGGATTTGATTCGCGGGATAAGCTGTCAATAATCTCCTCACTGGTATACAACACCCATATCAATCCTGAGAAGATTTATTGCGAGGGCATAACCAGCGTAACCGACACTGACCTTGATTTCGCGGTCAAGTACAGGGTTGAGGAAGGGGAACCGGGATATACCGTTAAATCCCTGGCTTCCGTCAGGCACAACGGGCAGGCCCTGGAACTCTTTGTTTACCCGGCCCTGATCAGGAAGGACCATCCCCTGGCTTCCGTCAGGGATGAACTCAATGCCGTATACATGGAGGGTGACTACTGCGGTCCGCAGCTCCTCCTGGGGAAAGGCGCCGGGATGAAACCGACTGCCAGTGCCGTTGTTTCAGATATCTTCCATATCGCAGACAATCTCCGCAGGGGCGTGAGTGATCCTCTTCCAACCCTGGATAATGAAATTGACATTGCTGATGTCAGAACCCTGAAGAGACAGGGTTATATTCGCATGGGGCTGACCCATGTCCCGGGCAGTTTTGCCGATGCCTCCAAAATTCTGGCTGATGCCGGGATGAATATCAAGGATTCCGTGCAGAGATGGAGGTTTAAAGCAGATATTGACGGAGTTCCCGTCATTCCCGATATTGTAACTGTTGAACCGGAATTGTTTGGCACCGTCGAGGCGTCACTGGAACGCTTGAAATTATCTGATCACGTTATTGGAGAGCCTTTTTTCCTGCGCTTTGAGGAGTAAACTGCGGGCTAATCCTCAATCGCCAGTTTGACCGTCTTTCCCTCGGCATTGCTGCGGATTGCCGCATCCAGTATCTGCATGACTATCATGTTATTTTCAAGGCTGGAAAGATCGAATGGCTGAAGCTTTACTTCGCCATTGATGACTGCCGCAAAATATGCAAACGGATCACCCAGCGGCTCCGGCCTCTTTTCCAGGACTGCTGTATGTTCCTCTTTTTCACCTTCGAGCCGGATTCTCATTTTGCTGCCGTCATCCGCGAAGACATAACCGGTTCGGCCGTAGACCTGCATGTCCTTGCGGGAAAAAGGCCAGTTCCAGGAGCCCTGTATGATCCCCTGCGCTTTTGGATATTTAAGTAGGATCGTCGCTTCGTCATCTACCCTGGGATAGACATCAGGTTTATTAGTCTGAAGTATGGCGGAAACGGCAAGAGGCTTTTCCCCCTTCATCAGCCAGGTGATGAGGTTGGCGCCATAGCACCCGAAATCAATCACAGCGCCTCCTCCGTTTTTAACCGGGTCGGTCAGCCATTCGAAAAATTCGTCGTTGACGCCGATCTCTTTTGGCCCCTGGTGTCCGTCATGGACTACAATTTTTTGAATCTCTCCAATCGCTGACTCCTCATTTACCATCTCGTAACACCGGTGATTGGAGGCATACCAGGTGGTTTCGTAATTTGTAACCAGGTGGATGCCGAATTTTCTGGCAAGTTTTTCCATTTCCCGTGCCTGCCTGAGATTGGCAGCCAGTGGTTTTTCCACCATGACGTGGATTCCCCGGGGAGCGCAGGCCTGCACCGCCAGGATGTGCTCGTCAATCGGGTTAAATGCTGTCACGGCAGTCGGATGGGATGCGTTCAGCATTTCTTCAATGGTGTCATAGACGATATCCATTGAGTATCCATACTGCTGGGCATAGCGCCGGGCCAGGTCCCGGTTCGATTCGGCGATGCCGACTATTTCAATGTCACCCTGCGCGGGTCTCCGCAGGATCTGGTGCACATGCGAATGAGACAGGCCGACGATTCCGATTTTCACTGGCTGGGAATCCGGCTGGGCGTAAAGGCTGATGCTTATTAAAAATGTCAAAGCCATGCATACGGCAGCTAATTTTTTCATTGACTGTTCCTTTAGAATTATATTGATTCGTTCTAATCCTTAAAATCGCGGACAGGTATCCCCCTGTCAGATAATTGCCCATAATCAGCCATCAGCGGCAAGCTGAGACTTCATAGTATCTCAACCGGATAGTCTTTATAGGCCATCAGGGCTTCAGCGTATTCGACCCCGCAGGCCATACCCCGGTATTGGGCCAGCTTCTCCTTGACCGTCTGGGATCCGTCCGGCGCCTTGGGGTCATAGGCCAGCTTTCTTACAAAAGCCATGTTCCGGCCCAGCCATTCCATAGCCGCGGGCCAGTGAGCGGAAACATCCACATAGGTATCCGGTTCAAAATCAACCGTGTGCCCCGGGCCGTTGTCATAATAATAAATTCGCCGGGGAATTTTTATGCCGGAACGTCCGAGAATCGCGCCGGGTTGGCGTAAGGCGGCCTCGCTCAACAGGGAGGCAACCTCGTGATCGGGATGCCGGTCGCGCCGCCAGAGCATGAAGGCCAGCTCAGGCTGGACTTCGGCCACAACTTCGGCCATTTCCCTTTTGGTTTTATCATTCACCTCGTACCCCATTGAAGCGTAGTTGAGGAACCGCATCTCCATTCCCCGCTCCGCGGCCAGGCGGATGCTGTTGGCGCGCAGCTCTTCCACTCGGTCACTGACCGGAGGCCAGTTGGAGTAATCGCCGATGATATTGAGAATGACCACCCGGTAGTTTTTTTCTACGGCATCCAGCAGGATTCCGGGAATACCGAAAGGGCAGTCATCATAGTGAGCGCCGATGGCCAGGAGTGTCTTTTTTTGGGTAGAGGATGCCGATCCCTGGGTCAAAGCAGCCGAGGGAGCAGACATGGACTCGCCGACACTGCCCGCGGCGACCAGCCCCGTTACTCCAGCCGCGGCCGCGGATTTGACCAGGAAGTCTCGACGATTCAGATTCTCTGACATAAGTAACTCTCCTTATTTGTCGTAAAACGGCACTTCAGCCTGGATAAAGGGTGACCCGATGAGTCGCCCATGTCCAGCCTGCTTGGGCCGGGTTGTTTGCAAAATAAATACATTAATAAATTTACCCTATTAGTTCCCGGGAAAGAAGAGGAAAAGAATTATTGATTGAAGATTGACCTTGTCTCGTGGCATAAGCTTCCAGCTTATGAACAATCACGGGCGGCAGGTGCCCGTGTGATTTTCTCCCCCCTCCCCCAAAAGAGAGAATCATCCTGTTTAGAGAAAATGAACACCAAATACACTAACAGAGACAACTTTATTTCAGGACCTTACCTGACGATTAAAGTTGTTATTCTGGCTGTAGCGTAATCCCTAGATTCTGTTACCAATAACCGGAATGGCACTTTTCCTGCGTTCAGCTGTCCATGTTTTTAAAGATGCAATTGCTGCCTATACAGCGCATAATAGATCCTCTGATCGGCAATAAGTATCTCTGGGCTTCCAGGTTCGGAAGGTTTCAGGAGGTAGTTTTAAAAAGAAAAGGATAGACGCATTTTGAAGACCGCCAGCCTGATAGTTTGTATTGTTTTTTTTTCTGGTCTTGCCCGGCGCGCTGATCTGGGCACAGGATATTCAGGAATCTCCATCATACCGGCAGTTCACAGAAGAAGAGACTTCGCAGTTTAACCTGACCGCAAAAACGGTTCTCGCCCCGGCCTATCCATACCTGGCCCAGGACATAGTTGATCGATTCGGAATCCAGGACAAGCAGGGAATAGGAATCGATATTGGCGGCGGGCCTGGAGATCTGGCCCTGGAATTATGTAAACGGACTTCCTCCTTCTTCTGGATCAACACTGATATCAATACCTGCTTTTCCGGGTTTTTGTTTCAGGGAGCCCGTGAAAAGCAGTGCGCCGACCGGATCGGATTTCTGTTCGCGGATGCTCACTACCTGCCATTCAGGGATAATTATGCCGATGTGATAGTTTCCCGCGGGTCTTTGCAGTTCTGGAAAAACAGAGAACAGGTTTTTGCCGAGATCTTCCGGGTGTTAAAACCTGGCGGGCATGCCTTTGTCGGCCGAGGGTTTTCCGGAAATATGCCGCTTGAGATCGCAAAGCAGGTAAGGGAAAAACAGGGAGGGGGTCCCAGGTACAGCCCTGCTGATACTTCAGTTGAACTGACAGGGATCATGAAGAATCTGGGAATTAGCGATTATGAAATAATCAGGCCCCGGATAGATCAGGAACAGGTTAACTACGGGGTTTGGGTTGTCTTTTCCAAGCCGGGAGAAAAGGCTGGGGAAATCGCGGATTGAATATGTCGTGGATCTAATAAAAAATAGCAGGAAACAGGCCAGGAAGCTGTTTGAAATTTCCAAAATGGAACATCCCGGCCAGATAAAAGCAGTCAAAAAGCGGCACTCTTTTCAAAGCACTTCAGCCAGGAACTATTGTGCCGGAGTTCAAAGGATTACTGTGATTGTAAATGGCAAAGAACCGGCCTGTCGTACTTTTGCAAGGGCAGGGACTGGAAATAAAAATGGATAGAAAAGAAAAAATAAGAGAATATAAAAATACTCCCCGTACCATGGGTGTTTTCCAGATTAAAAACAAGGCAAATGGAAAAGTTTTTATAGGCTCCAGTGTCAATATGCCGGCAATTCTGAATCGGCATAAGGCCGAGCTGAAGCTGGGCAGTCATCGTAATTCGGTCCTCCTGAAGGAATGGCGGGAGTATGGTCCCGAGATGTTTGAATTCAAGGAACTTGAGGTTCTTAAACCGGAAGATAATCCAGCCTATAACCCCGCTGAAGATTTGCGTGTCCTGGAAGAGTTGTGGCTGGAGAAATTATCTCCCTTCGGTGACAGGGGCTACAACAAGCCGCCAAAGGACTAATCCATATTTTTCTCTCGGTTAAGCAGCGAGGTGGCGGAGGCGCCGGCCTGGGTGCGGATATCTCATTATTCAGTCTGCTTAATGCTTTTCATTCCCAGTCATAGAAGTCAGGATTTACCACCTGATTTTTTTGGTTGAAGGCTATCCCTTCTTTTTCCAGCAGAAACTGTTTCATAGGGAGTCCTCCCTGGAATCCTCCCAGGGAGCCGTCGGAGCGAATTGCCCGGTGACAGGGGATCACAAGTGGAAAGGGATTAGTTGCCAGGGCTGTGCCAACGGCCCTGGCCCCGCCTGGTATTCCCAGGTGAGCTGAGATGTGTCCGTAAGAGCTGACCATGCCCCTGGGAATGGCTGATTCGGCCTGCAGAACTTTTTGCTGGAATCCGGAGCAGTCGCTCAGCCGCAGGATATCGGTTGGAAAATTAATTTTATCTCCACTTGTGAATGCTTCGATCTGGTTTAGTAACTCTTCCATCTCCCTGCAGGAGGACCGGGGAAGACTGGGAAAAGGGTTTTCCTGGGACATGCTTCTCTCCTTGTCAGGATCAGTAAGCAGTATCCTTGTAACCATCGGAAAATTGTCAAAAGAGCCCCATTTTACTGCTACTGGTCCCAGGACTGTAAGGCGGAAACAGGCAAAGCCTTTTTCAGGTTTCGAAGAAGTCATAAGCTTAAACTTACAACTTTTCTCTTATTTCAGGCAAGAAAATGCAGAGTACAGAGGATAGAATGGTAATCACTAACAGGGTATCGCAGCCTGTCACCTGAGACCTGCGGCTATGATTAACGGCGGAGACAGCATGAAACTGAAACTCAATCTGATTGCCATATTGTTTTTTATTACTAATTGCCTGCTTGTCAGGGCAGGAGAGCCTGCCTGGACTAACCAGGTCCCTCCTCCAGTAGATTTCCAGACTGGCTGGGAGATTCCCTCAGAGGGCTACTGCGATCAGCCTTATATTGTGCAGCTTGGGGACGGGAACTGGCTCTGCACTATGACTACGGCCCCTGGGAATGAGGGACAGAATGGGCAGCACATCGTTTCCACGCGCAGCCATGATCAGGGCAGGAGCTGGAGCCCGTTGGTTGATATTGAGCCTTCTGACGGGCCGGAGGCATCCTGGGTTATGCCATACCTCACCAGCTATGGGCGACTCTATGTTTTCTACACCTGCAATGCCGCAAATATGCGATCGGTTATCGGCGGCGGGAACCGGGTGGACACGTTGGGAGAATATGCCTTCAAGTATTCCGATAATGGCGGGTTGAGCTGGTCGAAAAAGCGCTGGTATATTCCGGTCAGGGAGACGGCAATTGACCGGAATAATCCATACCAGGGGAAAGTGCGTTTTTTCTGGGGTGTGGGCAAACCAATCCGGCATAAAGGAGGCATGTATCTCGGATTTTCCAAGGTCGGAAAGTTTGGCCGCGGATTCCTGGAACAGAGTGAATCCTGGCTGCTGCGATGCGGAAATATTGAAACAGAGCAAAATCTTGAAAAACTGAAATGGGATACCTTGCCCGAGGGTGATTTCGGTTTAAAATCCCCTGAAGGCCCAATCGCTGAGGAAATGAACCTGGCCAGCCTGTCAGACGGGAGCCTTTTTTGTACATACCGCACTGTGGCAGGGCATCCCTGTCACGCCTATTCCCGCGATGACGGCAGGAGCTGGACCGAATCCGCTTTTATGACCTATCAGCCGGGTGGAAAACTTGTGAATCATCCGCGTGCCGCCAATTTTGTCAGGAAAATTGAAGAAGGGCCTTATGCGGGCCATTATATTTACTGGTTTCACAACCACGGCGGCCGTGATTACCAGGGTCGAAACCCGGCTTACCTGCTGGGCGGAGTCGAATACGATTCCCCGGAAGGCAAAGTCATTCACTGGGGTGAACCGGTTGCGGTTCTCTACGATGAAGACCCTGAAGTTCGTATCAGCTATCCGGATTTTATATGGGAAAACGGGCTCTATATCACTGCTACTCAGAAGACGGTTGCCCGGGTGAATAGAGTCCCTGATGTTTTGTTGAGGACTCTCTGGGAGGAGGGGAGCGATGCAGTTACTCCGGGCCGGTTACCCGGACGGAGATGGCAGTAGCGCATTCTTGGGATTATGCCTCACCTGGCTCTGGCTGCTGGATTTTGCTGTACCATTAAATGGATTGATGTTTTTTGAAGTTCTCAAACCGGACAGGGTACTTCTGATAGGGCGGTTTATGCCTATGATAAATACGGCAAGGAGATATGGATGAAGAGAGTACTGGAACCGGAAATTATGGATGATAAACAGCAGGCGATAGCCTATGCCAGAGCGGATTTTTCCCAGTCAAATCAGTGGTACGTCGACATGCTGCAGGTCAGCTTTCCAGGCAGTATGCAGAAAGTTTTGGATCTCGGGTGCGGTCCCGCTGATGTCCCGATCAGGCTGGCAAAAACCTTCCCCGATATCCAAATTACCGCCATTGATGGTTCCGGGCCAATGATAATGCTGGCTCAACAGGCAGTTCAGGCCGCGGGCCTGGAGGACCGTGTCAGTCCGATGCAGGGATATATTCCGGGCCTGGCCTTTGAGGAGAAAAGCTTTGACGCAGTCCTTTGCAAAGACATGATTCATCATCTGCCCGATCCTTATGTTCTTTGGAACGAAACAAAACGCCTCGCCAAACCGGGAGCGCTGGTCTGCGTCATGGATCTTTACAGGCCGGAATCAGCGGAGACAGCCAGGCAGATTGTTGAAGATGTTTCCCCTGACGAGGACCCCATTCTTAAGCTGGACTTTTACAATTCCCTGTGTGCCTCTTTCACGGTGGAGGAAATTGAGGAGCAGCTGAAAAATGCCGGACTAAGTCTCCAGGTGGAAAAGGTGAGCGAAAGGCATATCTTGATAAAGGGGTATTTGCCTTAAGGCTTGAATTCTAAGCGCTGGTTTTTTTGTAGTGAATTATTTGTTCGACAGAATACCAATATTCAGCCTGCAAGTTTCTGACAGTTGCCGGCTCGCTGCCTGACTAGGATAGAAATGCGTGTTAGAACGGATGGCAACATCCGTTGCAGACAGGCATTTCTCTATTTGACTTGAGAATCCCTGCCTTCAAAGATCCGCACTATCACGTAAGCAATCAGTGAGAATAAAAAGAATACAAGCAGCATCCAGGCGATGCCCTGAAGCGTTCCGATGATGGTACGGTAGACTTCCAATACCCAGCGGTCCAGGTTAAGAAGGATGATCTCAGAATTTTCTTTTGCTGGAGTAATATACTTTTCAAGGTCCCATACCCGTACCCCGGTGGAGATGCCGACTACATAGATGGCGAATGTCAGGTACCTAGACCAGGCCTGGCCGATTTCTTCATCCACTATTCGATGCAGGATAGCGTTAAAGGGCTTTTTGAAAATTACCGTTACAATAAACGACACCACAAACGCAATTAAAAAGGTAACGACGAGCAGGGTTAGGAACATAGGAATCTCTCCTTCTGTAGCTTCGGCATTTTATTGCTTTTTAAATAATAAACACTGTAAATGATATAAATGAAAACCTGGTTTACAACAACAAACGAATTCAGCAATAAACTAATTGAATTTTTCTACTGTAGGTTTGATTACTTATTTTTAACTTCCAAAGATAGTACGAATATGAGTATTTGAAAGTTTAATTAGAGAATATAAAATAGTAAAGAGCTCTCCGGATATCCAGGAGAGCTAAGCCTGTATGTGTAAGAAAAATATGAAACTGTTATTAAACTGGAGTGGTTAGTATGAGCACCAAGATTAAAGCTATTGGAATCGTGGGCAGTTACAGGAAGGGGAACATAGTGGATTCAGCTGTGACCGAAATACTGGCGGAAGCTGAAAGGCAGGGTGTGCAAACGAAAAAGATATATCTCCAAGACCAGAAAATCGAGTTTTGTACTAACTGCCGCTCCTGCATGCAGATCCCCGGAACCCAACGGGGGAGGTGCGTAATTGAAGATGACTTGAATTCCCTGCTGGATGAGATTGAAAGTGCCGATTCTCTTGTTATAGGAGCTCCTGTGAACATAGGAAACGTTAATGCCCTGACCCGGCGATTTATGGAACGATGCGTGGGGTATGGTTACTGGCCCTGGAATACTTCGGCTCCTAAAACAAGAGTAAAGGGGACAACGAAGAAAGCTGTCCTGGTTTCTTCTTCAGCCGCCCCTGTCATTATTGGCAGGTATCTAACGGGAGCTTTGGGGGCTTTGAAGAAACTGTCACAACTTTTAGGGGCTAAACCTGTAGGTGTGCTTTGGGTGGGGCTGGTCAATAAACAGCAGATGGAGCTGCCGGAAAAAGCAAAGAAAAAAGCCAGGAAACTTGGTAGAAAATTAGCAGCATAGCTGATTGGACTGGATGTTTTCTATCATAAAACAGAGGAAATAAAATTATGGCTGGGAGAGTATGTCCAGTATGGATAGGTTATTTTTTGCTGAGCCCTTTCAGGAAACTGCGCCAGAATCCCGATAGAATTCTGGGATCATTTCTGAGCCCGGGAATGACAGCTCTTGATTATGGTTCGGCCATGGGTTACTTCAGTATTCCAATGGCCGGTTTAGTAGGTCCTGAAGGAAAGGTGATCTGCGCGGACATCCAGGAGGGAATGCTGCGGGCACTCATAAAAAGAGCCAGAAAGGCAAAAGTAGAAGATGTAATTGAACCGTTTCTGATTACCGGTCCCAAAATCAGTCCGGAAAAATACCTTAACAAAATTGATTTTGTTCTATTATTTTCAGTCGCCCACGAAGTTCCGGATCAGGACGCTCTTTTCAGGGACATATACACAGTTTTAAGACCCGGAGGGAACCTGTTGTTTTCGGAGCCTTCCGGCCATGTATCAAGATCTGTTTTTGCTTCATCTGTCAGAACTGCTGAAAATAATTATTTTCAGCAGATTAAACAGCTTGAAATCGGCGGAGCTCATAGCGTGCTGCTGAAGAAAGTATGAATTTTTTCAGCAAAGGTTTTTACCTGGACCTTAAAAACAAGGATTCTTTGACAGTGGTCTGGGCGGGAAACAGCCGGGATTTGCCAGGACATGAATTCGAATCAGGAATCCATAAAAAGACGGCACCGGGAAGTTTTCGTCTTCAATGGTATGGCTATTCCGGTGGATTAACTTCATTTTGCAGCCGGGACATCCTACCCAGGATTTTATCTTGACTTGGTAAATGGCGGCCTGGTTGACAGCTTCTTCCTTTGGCTCTCCATTCTCTATTCTTCCTCCTGGAATCAGTACTCGTACAAACAGGGGGGGAAGAAAACGTTCAACGGACTGGGGAAAGTAATATTCCTCTGAGTTACTACTTTTTTCTCGCAATATCCGTTTTTTTAATATAAATTTAGAAGCAGGCGCTCAATAGTTTTGTAGGTTATATAGCCAGAGGGGATATGGCGTGGGCATAAGTAAACACGGATCAGGATCAATTCATTGGGCACTCCTGATTCTGTCGCTATGTTTGGGTGCCGTATTCGGCTTGTCCGGATATACCTTTTACTACGCGCAGGGTACTTCCTATCTGCAGGATGACCCTGTTGCCTGCAAAAACTGCCACATCATGAGAGAGCATTTTGATGCCTGGGCCCGCACGAGCCATCATGCTGCAGCTACCTGTAATGACTGCCATACTCCTCACGATTTTTTTGGTAAATATACGGTAAAAGCCATTAACGGATGGAATCACAGCGCTGCCTTTACTACCGGTAATTTCCCGGAACCTTTGCGGATCAAGGGATTTAATAAAGATATAGTTCAAAACAAATGTATCAGCTGTCATCAGGACATGGTTGGGCGCATGGGTGCCGGGACTGGCGGGGAGAATGCCGACTGCCTGTTTTGTCACAGCCATGTCGGGCACAACAGGAAAAAATAGGAAGGATTTGTTAATGAAGAGCAAATCAGTATGGATGCGACTTGTTTATGTAGCCGCCTTTGCAGGTGCCGGAGCTGTAACTATTGCCATTCTGGCTCTTCTTTTTAACATTCAGGCGCGCAAGGAGGAGGCCTTCCAGTATCCGCTGAACGTGGTGGAGATCGCTGAGGGTGAAATTAATCCCGAGGTGTGGGGGCGCAATTTCCCGATGGAGTATGACTCCTTTGTAAAGACCGAGATTGATTACGGCAGTACTGAATACGGCGGCTCTACCCCTTACAGTAAACTGGAAAAAGTCCCGGCTATGAAGCGTATCTGGGCCGGCTATTCCTTCGCGGTGGATCATAACGAAGAACGCGGCCATTATTACGCTTTGATTGATCAGTTAAATACCCAGAGGACCAAGATAGTTGATCAGCCTGGAGCATGCGCCAACTGTCACGCTGCCGAAGTACCGGCATTAATTGAAGAAATGGGATGGCCTGCTTTTAACCACACTCCCTATAATGAACTGAAATCCAGCCTGAAAACCGGATCATCCTGCGCGGATTGCCATGATCCCGTAACCATGGACCTTCGTGTTACCAGGCCCGCATTCAAGAACGCCATGGAGGCGAGAGGCATTGATCTGAATAAGGCTACCCGCCAGGAAATGAGGACGTATGTCTGCGCGCAGTGCCACGTTGAATACTATTTCAAGGGCGAGGACAAATTATTAACGTTTCCCTGGACCAAGGGTTTAAGCATAGACAATATTGATGAGTATTACGATGAAATTAATTTTTCTGACTGGACCCATAAAGAAACCGGGGCACCGATGCTGAAGATGCAGCATTCGGAGTTTGAAATGTGGAGCAGTTCAATTCATGCCCGTTCCGGAGTGTCCTGTGCTGACTGCCACATGCCCTATATCAGGGAGGGAAGCGTGAAGGTGTCTGACCACTGGGTCCGCAGCCCGCTTACCAATGTTAATCATTCATGCCAGACATGTCACCAGTGGGATGAAGAGGAACTTAAGGGAAGGATACTGGAAATCCAGCACAAGACCGCCAGTCTGCTGAGGTCATCTGAAGAAGCAATCGTTGATGCGATTGACGCTATCGTGGGAGCCAGGGCAGATGGAGCTTCAGATGAGGATCTGGCTGAAGCCCTGAAGCTGCAGCGAAAGGCTTCAATGCGCTGGGATTTTGTCTCCTCAGAAAACAGCACTGGTTTCCACAGTCCGCAGGAGGCTGCCCGCATCCTGGGAGATTCAATGAATCTTGCCCGCCAGGCCCAGATCGCCGCTTTGCTGGCGGATAGGTAGAAACAGGTAGCGCTATTGGTACAACACTGGTATCAAAGAATAATGTTATTGTTGATACCATGATATTTTTTGATAGTTTTACCTCGGGTAAAATACAATCCTGGGATAGGGGAAGCGGGAAATTCCCTGGTTTTGAATTAATCGTTTAAATCCGGATTTATTTTTTAAAATTAAATGTAATTTCATGATTGAAAAAGCTGGGTTGTGGAATTTAATACCGGAAATAGAAATTTTCAGAAGGACAATAGTGATGAAAAAGATGTTGGTAATGTGGGGGATGGCTGCCTGCCTGTTAATTGGAAGTACCGGATGTGACATTGCTGAGAAGGCGTCGCCGGATGGTTCAATGAAAGAAGGGGGAGAAGCTTCAATCAGGTTAGTCACCCTGGACCCTGGCCATTTTCATGCGGCCCTGGTTCAGAAATTGATGTATCCGCAGATCAGTCCTGTTGTTCACGTATACGCACCAGCCGGATTTGAACTTGATGCTCACCTTAAGCTAATTGAAGGATTCAATTCTCAAAAGGAAAATCCTACTTCCTGGCAAGAGGAAGTATATACCGGGGATGACTTTTTCGAAAAAATGCTGGCCGATAAAAAAGGTAATCTTGTGGTGTTGGCGGGCAATAATAAAAAGAAAGCCGAGTACATTAAGGCATGTGTAGACGCGGGGCTGAATGTACTGGCTGACAAACCCATGTGCATTAACACCGAGGGATATGAAACTCTGTTGGCAGCCTTCGATTCAGCCAAAAAGAACAATGTACTTATCTACGATATCATGACGGAGCGGTCTGAAATAACGACCATCCTGCAGAAAGAGCTGGCTCATACTCCTGAGGTGTCCGGAACCCTGGTTCAGGGCAGCCTCGAAGAGCCCGCCATTGTAAAAGAAAGTGTCCATCACTTTTTTAAGTATGTCAGCGGAAAACCTCTGCAAAGACCAGCCTGGGCTTTTGATACAACCCAGCAGGGTGAAGGAATCGTTGATGTTACCAACCATTTGCTGGACCTGATTATGTGGGAGGCTTTTCCGGAACAGGCCATTACTGATAATGATATTGAGATTGTCAGCGCCAAACGCTGGCCTACCGTGATCAGCCGGGAACAATTCGAAAAAGTTACCGGTGTTGCAGAGTTTCCGGAGTATCTCCGAGGCAGTCTTAACGAAAGAGGTGAATTGCTTTGTTATGCCAACGGGCAGATTGACTATAAGCTGAAGGGCATACACAGCCAGGCAATTGTTAAATGGAATTTCCAGGCTCCCGAAGGCGCCGCTGATACCCATTACTCCATCATGAGAGGATCCAAGGCGAATATTATTATTCGCCAGGGTGCTGACCAGGCTTACAAGGCTGAACTTTTTGTTGAACCCGCTGAAGGTATTGAAAAAGCAGCAGTGGAATCAGCCCTGGTCGGGGCGGTGGAAGGTATCCAGAAAAATTATCCCGGCGTAGAATGCAGCGAAACCGCGAACGGATGGCATATCACCATTCCGGATGAATTTCGCATAGGCCACGAAGCCCATTTTGCTCAGGTAATGAAAAGGTACCTCGGTTATCTGGAGCAGGGCGCTCTGCCTGAATGGGAAGAATCCAACATGAAGGTTAAATATTTCACGACAACCCAGGCCCTGGAAAAAGCCAAATCCATTGACGATTGACGATTGACACCCGTGGTCGGAAACTGCCAGTTTCTGGTCCCCCGGCATCTACGGGGGACGTTTCCCAGCCCTGGAAGGGCGACACAATTTAATTGATGATTGACGATTTTGGTCTTGTCATGTGACGGCCATTCCCGGATTTATTCAACGGAAGAGAGGCTGGAAGGCGGGCACCGTTTTTGTGTCAGCCGGGAAACCGCGATAATCGTAATCAGTCCTGCAACCATGGAAAGAGTACGAAAGGGGAATAGGACCGCTCCGTCTTCAGCTATCATGGGGTAAGGAATCAACCTGGGGATACCCAGGGCAGTTTCACCGCCGCCGAACCTGAGGATAAAAGACACTGCAATGCCGGCAATAGAGCCAATTTTGTTAGCTTTTTTGTCATACACCGCGCAAAGCAGCTGGGCAAAGAGGATGCAGTAAACAAAGTCACTGCACAGGATCCATAATTCGTAAACACTCTGAATTTTTAAAGCCATAAGTGCGGCTGCTATTCCTATAACAACTATGCAGGTATGCAGAACCGTCTTCATTTCCTTGGGTGAAGGAGTGTTGTGCCTGGCCGGCCTGTACACATTCCAGGTGCTCATGGAGGCTGCTGACAGGATAGATGAATCCATTGATGACATTACGGCAGCAGCGACTGCGCCCAACCCGATTGCGGCTACTGCCGGATTTGTGCAGTACTGAATGACATAGGGCAGAATACTGGCGGCGTTTTCCGGTGCTGCAGGATAGATTCCGGTTCCCCATGGTATCTGGTGTCCTATCATGCCGATTAAGATAGCTGGGATTGCAGCCGCGAAACACACAAAAGCAGCTAGAATAGAAAGGATTCTCGCTACTGAGGCTGATTTTGCTGCCAGTACCCTTTGGAAATAGATCTGCCAGGGTATCCCTCCCAGTGCTAAAAGGAGCATGTAATCCAGCCAGTTCCAGAAATAGTTGCCCCAGTTTGGATCGCTCCTCCAGTCCCATGGAGGCAGCAATCCTCCCAGGGATCCGGTTGATGCTCCATAGTCAGCCAGGAGTTTTTTCATTCCCCCGACATGTGGCAGTGCCGATGGAATAACCAGCCAGAGTCCGGCAAAAATAAGCACCAGCTGGACTGTGTCCGTCAGGGCAACTGCCCACAGTCCGCCGATCACGGTGTAAGCGATTACTATGACTGCAGAAATTATGATGGATGTACGGTTATCCAGATTTAACACCGTGGCAAAAGTTGTGCTTAAAGCTACTAGGATTGCCCCTGACCAGAAGAGTTCACCGGTAACTGCAGGTAAGAAGAGGATAGAAGATACTTTTTTCCCGAAGCGCTGCTGCAGCGGATCAAGCATTGTTCTGTAACCTCTGCGCCGCATTGGAGCCGCAAAGAGAAGACCTCCTATTATGAGGCTTAAGGAGTAACCCCAGGGTGCCTGGACCCATGCCAGGCCATTGGAATAGGCATATTCCGCGCTTCCATTAATGTATCCGCCCCCGACCCAGGTGGCGCTCATTGTAAAGACGGCTAAGCCCAGGGGGAGTTTCCGTCCCGCAAGCATCAAATCATCGATATTTCCACTCGAATATTTTCTGGAAGCAAAACAACCCAGGTAGAAGATAAGCAGATAGAAAACCATGATGGAAATAAAGCCGGGCCAGTGAACTCTGTGTCCAGTTGCATAAAGCCAGACCCCGATCAGCAGTATTAATGCTACAAGCCCCCAAACTGATAAAGGAATGTGGCGGTTGCCGGATTTTTTGCTCTTAGCCTTTTTAGTAATGGACATAATTTGGGGGGATATCCTTGCTCGGATGAAATTAGAATTTGTGCCTGGCTTTTGTTCTGCGGAACGATAGAAAAAAGCTTAACGACAGGTAGTAAAGTATATAGAAAAGAGAAATGAGAGTGACAGGATATGAGAAAGCACCCATTGTTGAAGATCCTGACATTAAAACAGCCCCGGTAAGCAGGATGAGCCAGGGAAGAGAAAGCCAGAGCGTGAGTTTCTTGAGTACTGGCGTGCGTGATGGGTAGACATAGTAGATTGGAACAAAGGCAAGGATAGCACAGGTTGTGACAGCCATAAGATTTGTCCATGAGGAAGTGCCTAATAATCCGAGATAAATCACAAGCAGGTTCCAGTAGGAAGGGAATCCACGGAAAAAGTGATCGGTTGTTTTAGCATTGGTTTGCGAAAACTGGAAGCAGGAAGACAACAGGACCATGGACGCTCCCAGAAGCCTGAATTGTACCGGGAGAAGACCTGATAAAAGCAATACAAATGCAGGCAGAAGGGCGTAATTTACGAAATCCACCAGGTTATCCATCAGGGCTCCGTCGATCTGAGGCAGCACCTCCCGGACCCTGAATTTTCTTGCCAGAGAGCCATCAAAGGCATCTATCAATACAGTCAAAATCATTAGGATGTAGACCGTCCGCCATTCTCCGCGGCTGCAGGCCGCAAATCCCAGCAGACCCAGAACTGATCCGAATGCTGTTAACAGGTGAACGGAGGCCGCAAGAATCTTGTGTCTTTTATTATTTACCTTCTGGTTATTTTGGGGCATTCACGAATAGTGAAGGATATTGTCCATTTTTTCAACTTGCTTTTGGATTGGATAGCAGGGCGGGCTGATCTGGTGAAAAGACTGTTTTGCCGATTTTAAAAGTTTACCTATTGGAACAGGGTGAAACTAATTAGCTTTTATTTTTTTCTTCTGGAAAATATCAGGGTTTGAAGGTGTATTTAATATTGTGATGATCTTTAGATTCGGATTGAATCTGGAATAGGGATTTCGGAAAAGATGCTTTGCATCATATTCCCGTAATTGATGGAAGGGATTAAATAATAAATATATAAATTGAATTAGGAGCCGGGTTTGGGAGACCCTGGCAAACAGGGTCGGGCAGTACAAAAAAAGAACCCTGAAAAATCTGTCTGGAAAACTTGAATAAAAGGGAGAAAGTCTGTATCATTCCGCAAATCGGTGGAAAGACCGGACAGTGGGCCGCGGCTGATAGAGAGCGGCATAGATCTTTTACAAACTGGAGAATATAGGGCAAATAATACAAACCACAGTAAGAGACATGAAATTTTTGCGAATGCGTAAATTTCAGGTCAAGCTACTAAGGGTTAATGGTGGATGCCTAGGTGCGGAAAGGCGATGAAGGACGTGGCAAGCTGCGAAAAGCCTCGGGGAGCTGCAAGCGAGCGAAGAACCGGGGATGTCCGAATGGGGAAACCCGTTTCCGTGAAAGCGGAATCATCCTTATATGAATATATAGTATAAGGAAGCAAACTCAGGGAAGTGAACCATCTCAGTACCTGAAGGAAGAGAAAGAAATATCGATTTCCCCAGTAGCGGCGAGCGAAAAGGAAAGAGCCTAAACCAGTTTCATTTCGGTGTAACTGGGGTTGTGGGACCCGACATAAGATCTGAAAGCCTAATCGAATCGTTCTGGAAAGGCGATCCAAAGAGGGTGAAAGACCCGTAGATGAAAGGTGGAAAGAAGGGTTGGGAATCCCGAGTACCATGGGACACGAGGAATCTTGTGGGAATCAGCGAGGACCATCTCGCAAGGCTAAATACTCATCCGCAACCGATAGTGAACTAGTACCGTGAGGGAAAGGTGAAAAGAACTCCTGCGAGGAGAGTGAAATAGTACCTGAAACCATTAACCTACAAGCGGTCGGAGCCTCAATTTATTGGGGTGACGGCGTGCCTTTTGCATAATGAGCCGGCTAGTTGTTCTAAGCAGCAAGGTTAATCTGAAAATAAAGAGGAGCCGAAGGGAAACCGAGTCTTAATAGGGCGTATAGTTGTTTGGAGCAGACGCGAAGCTGAGTGATCTATCCTTGGCCAGGGTGAAGGCAGGGTAACACCTGTTGGAGGCCCGAACCAGTGTCAGTTGAAAATGGCTTGGATGAGCTGAGGATAGGGGTGAAAGGCTAATCAAACTCAGTGATAGCTCGTTCTCCCCGAAATAGCTTTAGGGCTAGCCTCGAGTGATTCGTCTCGGAGGTAGAGCACTGGATGGACTAGGGGGCTTCATCGCCTACCGCCTCCAACCAAACTCCGAATGCTGAGAACGTAAACTCGGGAGTCAGTCTATGGGGGCTAAGCTTCATAGACGAAAGGGAAACAGCCCAGACCGCCAGCTAAGGTCCCGAAGCGTGTACTAAGTGGGAAAGGAAGTGGGAACACACAGACAGCCAGGAGGTTGGCTTAGAAGCAGCCATCCTTTAAAGAAAGCGTAATAGCTCACTGGTTAAGCGGTCCTGCGCCGATAATCTAACGGGGCTAAAGTACACCACCGAAGCTGCGGATCCCGATTTATCGGGATGGTAGGGGAGCATTGTCTATACGTTGAAGCTGACCTGGAAGGGTTGGTGGAGAGTAGACAAGAGACTCTGTCGGCATAAGTAGCGATAAAATTTGTGGGAATCAAATTCGCCGAAAGTCTAAGGTTTTCTGGGGAAGGTTCGTCCGCCCAGAGTTAGTCGGTTCCTAAGGCGAGGCCGAAAGGCGTAGTCGATGGAAAACAGGTTAATATTCCTGTACCACCGTAGTCCGTTTGAGCAATGGGGTGACGCAGAGGGATAGGAAGTCCTGGTGATGGAATACCAGGTCGAAGCATGTAGGCAGGATGAGCAGGCAAATCCACTCGTCCATTCAATGCTGAGGTGCGATAGCGATGACCGTAAGGTCAGCAAAGCTTCTGATTCCGCACTGCCAAGAAAAGCCTCTAGCGAGGACGAAGGTGACCGTACCGTAAACCGACACAGGTAGACAGGGAGAGAATCCCAAGGCGCGTGAGAGAACTCTTGTTAAGGAACTCGGCAAATTGCAACCGTAACTTCGGGAGAAGGTTGGCCTTTTGTACGTGTAGTTCCTTGCGAATGAAGCGGAAAAAGGTTGCAGATAATAGGCCCAGGCGACTGTTTACTAAAAACACAGGACTCTGCAAAGTCAATGAAACGACGTATAGGGTCTGACGCCTGCCCGGTGCTGGAAGGTTAAGAGGAGGGGTTAGCTTCGGCGAAGCTCTGAATTGAAGCCCCAGTGAACGGCGGCCGTAACTATAACGGTCCTAAGGTAGCGAAATTCCTTGTCGGGTAAGTTCCGACCTGCACGAATGGCGTAACGATCTGGGCGCTGTCTTGACAAGAGACTCAGCGAATTTGTAGTAGCGGTGAAGATGCCGTTTGCCCGCAGCTAGACGGAAAGACCCCGTGCACCTTTACTATAACCTAGCGTTGGTGTTTGGTGCTGAATGTGCAGGATAGGTGGGAGGCTTTGAAATCGGATCGTCAGGTTCGGTGGAGCCAATGTTGAGATACCACCCTTTTTGTATCGTGCATCTAATCTGTGGCCTTGAATCAGGTACAGAGACAGCGTTAGGCGGGTAGTTTGACTGGGGCGGTCGCCTCCTAAAGAGTAACGGAGGCGCGCAAAGGTGGGCTCAGGCTGTTTGGAAATCAGCCGCAGAGTGCAAAGGCATAAGCCCGCTTGACTGTGAGACTTACAAGTCGAACAGGGACGAAAGTCGGCCTTAGTGATCCGGTGGTCCCGCATGGAAGGGCCATCGCTCAACGGATAAAAGGTACGCCGGGGATAACAGGCTTATCTTGGCCAAGAGTTCATATCGACGCCAAGGTTTGGCACCTCGATGTCGGCTCATCGCATCCTGGAGCTGAAGAAGGTTCCAAGGGTTCGGCTGTTCGCCGATTAAAGCGGTACGTGAGCTGGGTTTAGAACGTCGTGAGACAGTTCGGTCCCTATCTGCTGTGGGCGTAGGAGATTTGAGAAGGGCTGACCTTAGTACGAGAGGACCGGGTCGGACGCACAGATGGTGCACCAGTTGTCTCGCCAGAGGCATAGCTGGGTAGCCAAGTGCGGAAGGGATAAGCGCTGAATGCATCTAAGCGCGAAGCCTTCTTCAAGACTAGATCTCCCCAGGGAAAACCCTGCTGAAGACCCCTCGAAGACTACGAGGTTGATAGGCTGGATGTGGAAGTACGGTAACGTATGCAGCTAACCAGTACTAATCGGTCGTGAGGCTTGACCTGAAATTTACCCATTTGCAAAAATATCTCAACGTGGATAATGTTGTTTCCCTATTCTCCAGTTTTAAAAAGTTTACAAGTTTACCGGCGGTTTTAGCGAAGGGGTAACACCTGTTCCCATCCCGAACACAGAAGTAAAGACCTTCAGCGCCGATGATACTGCACCGGAGGCGGTGTGGGAAAGTAGGTCATCGCCGGTATTATATATATAAACAAAAAAGGGCTCCCCTCATAGGGAGCCCTTTTTTTATTGACGATTTCAGATTGACGATTGGGGATTGGGGATTTTGGCTGGAGCATCCCGCTCCAGCTAGGAATCGCTACTATCTAGCTGCCTGCTATGATGGGACTGCCGGCCAGGTGCGCTTTCAATGTTTCCAGTACCGATTCCAATGATTCGCGGGGCATTTTATTAATTATCGGCCCGATTATGAAGCCAAGCCCTGTGGGGATATCACGCGATAGGGTAATTGACCTGCATTCAACCAGCACTCCGTTTTCTCTTTCTTCAAGGCTCCAGTAGGAATTCATTCTCCAGAGAAATCCATGGTCTTCTCCTTCAGGAAGCACTGTTTCATTTTTTTCACCGAAATTCTCCACTTCATTGATTTTTGTGCTTCGCGAAAACAGCTGCGCCCTCGTTCCCGATATGGAATGAAGCGCGGCCTCGTGCCAGGTGTCCGTTACCACCGTGATGATTTCCTTTTTTTTGAACCTCATATAAACAGTAAGTAAATCACCCGATCTGTTTTTCAGCCTGGAATCGATTACTTCACTGAAGATCTGATCATGAGAATCGTAGTCAAGCAGGGTATCGACTACATTTTTCAGCCTTACCCCGGGTATAAAAACTGCACCTATCCAATCATGGATGATTCCGCCTGGAGTTTCGTCTTCGCTATTGAGATTGATGATAACTTTTTCTCCCCGGGATATTCCGGGCTGATTGGCGGGTAAGTCGGCTGTCCTGAAAAAACTGAGTGTCCCATTTCCTCTCAGCACCAGTTCTTTTTCAGCATTTTTCGCATACCTTGAAAAGGATTCTTTTGTCTCGGTTTGCAGGGAACTGCCCAAGGAATGTAAACCTGAAAGCAAAAAAGAATAAATAAATAGAATGAATATTTTTTTACTTGAAGGCATTTAATTAATTAATTATGGAATTGAAATTCATTATGTGGAATCTCCATCCTGCTGTTTCAAAAATAACACAAGCGAGACTTCAAAAGAATCTTTTAAAAAAAGTTGTTAATTTTGAGTGACAAATGAGTTCAATACGGATACCAGCCGAGCCGAATCCCGGCAAAAACGGAGTGCGGATATTTAGGCGCTTAGCCATACTCATCAAGAGAAAATCCTGTTTGTCCCGCCGGCCCAGGTAAAACGGATGCTTGCCCTTATGTGCGCCTGGCGATTCATTCTGGTAATCATTGAATGCGTAAAATAAGAATGAAAGTGTATGATTTTTTTACAATTTTCAAATGTTCTTTTAACTACTTGTAGTTACTGGATATTTTATTATTTAGGTAAGACTGTCAGGAAGTCTTTATATATCTATTACAGAACACGACCTTGATTTTCAGAATGCAAATATTTCAAATGGATATTTTCTAATGAAAAACTCCACAGTTTCGACTATCCATCGAGTCGGGTGTAATGGTTATATATCTTTAACCCTTTTTATCATACCAGGGTAAAAACAAGATAAACGGCTCCTGTATATCTTGAATTCCTATACAAATTATACTGAGTATTATGCAGACCAATTTGGTTACACCTATGATGTTAATGTTTTTAACACATGGAGTGTAACCTATGTATCTGATTATCAAGTTACAGCCGCGGGAGACGATACCGATATCCTGCTCTGGTTTTATTCTTTTAATACTGAATATAAATCCACTCCATTCAGTTTTGAGTTTTATAGCTACCTTGACGATACTCTTATTGATTGGATGACTATTACATACGATGGCGGGACTTATGGAGGGGATAATGATGATCCACTGAATAATAATCAGAATTATTCTTTTGAGGTACATGACCTCACCCAGGTTCCGGAACCCGCGACCATGCTGCTTCTGGGTTTTGGGCTGCTTGCCCTTACGGGATTGAAAAGAAAATTTTAAAAGTCATGGATTAATTAATTAATTCATTACGACGAAAGGCAGAATCCTTATTTTGATCCTGTCTTATTGTGTTTTCTTCTAAGCGGTTATAAAGGTAAAGAAGTATCTAAAAATCAGCCTTTATTCCAGTCTGATTCCGGGTCAGTATAGGTATCGCTGTCGGTATCGGAATCGATTGTTTTCAGCGCAATCCGGCTGAAGCCAGTCGATCCCGATTCCGATTCCTATACCGACTCCGATGCTCCTGGCTTCGAAGTTATTCCAGGATAATCTTTTCGCCTTTGCGTTAATTGGAAGACCAATCTCCCGATTGGCATCAGGGCGGAGCCCTACAACCTCATAATCTAAGTTGTTTATTAAATAGAGAGCACGAGTTTTACCAAACTGAGTAAACTTTCACAACCCGGCATCCGTCTTAATCTATATGTAACAAACAAAACAAAACCAGGAGGGTTTTGATTATGCCGGTCAAACATTACAAGACGTATTCTGTTTTTGTGTCCTTAATTCTTTTTTTCCTGGTGCCGGGATTTTTAATGGCCGATGGTGAAACTACCAATCTGCAGTTTGAGTTCCCCTCTTCAGATGGATCGGAGGCGGAAAGATCCTTGCAGAGCCTGTTGAAAATCCAGGGAACCGGGCAGTTTCGTGAAGACGGCCTTTACCTGATGACCCATTTTGGGGACCGCGAGGAGATTTTTCAGAAAGAAAATCAGTCTATGATTGATAATCCTCTGCTGAACCAAACCTGGCGTTTCTGCAGCCTGTTTTCAGCCTCAGGTGAAGGCTCTGTGGTTATGGGGCGGAACTGGGACAACCAGAACGTCGGCTCCATAATAGTCAGCCTGTACAATCCTCCGAAGGGATATTCTTCGGTTTCGTTTACCAGGTCCATCAGCCTGGGTTTCGGGCACACGGATCTTGAACCGTTCACTTCAGGTGTTTTCGGACAGAAACTGCTTGCGGCTCCGTTTTATGCCTTTGACGGTATCAACGATCAAGGACTTGCCGTGGGTGTAGCCGGAGTTAACCAGGTGACCCTGCAGCCGAACCGGGATAAAGAGCTGGTTTACGCTCCCTTCCAACAGATTTTAACATATCTGCGGCAACTTCAGCCGTATAGGCACCATTATCTTCCCAGAACAAATTTTGTGCGCCAAGTTTAACAGGCGTATCTTTAATAACCTGGTAAACAGCGTATAAATTTGTAAAAGGAGGACACAAAACAACATCTACATCTGTATTATTCGCGACCAAATCTCTTACAGAAGATGCCAATTCAACAGCTTCGTTAAGAGTTTTGTTCATCTTCCAATTTCCAGCAATAATTCGTTTACGCATAAATATATTTTCTCATAGTTAAGATGGTTGAGCCGAAACTCAACCATCATTATTATATAACTAACAAATCTTGAAAAAGTTCTATAAAGCTGCAATTTTTTCTACAAGATCAACAACTCTGTTAGAGTAACCCCATTCGTTGTCATACCAGGAAACAACTTTAACAAAGTTACTTTTGCCGCCCATAACCATTGTTGAAAGAGCGTCAAAAATTGATGAATGCGGGTTGTGAACGATGTCAATAGAAACGATTGGGGCTTCGGTATATTCCAAAATGCCTTTCATTTCACCTTCGGCAGCTTCTTTAATAGCAGCGTTAATTTCTTCTGCAGTTACTTCTGTGTTTAATTCAGCATTCAGATCAACAACAGAACCATCTGGCACAGGAACACGCATGGCAAAACCATCCAGCTTACCGTTTAATTCAGGAATTACTTTACCAACAGCTTTGGCAGCGCCTGTTGTTGTTGGGATAATTGATACAGCGGCGGCACGTGCACGACGTAAATCACTGTGAGGTAAATCCAGAATTTTTTGATCATTTGTAAAAGCATGAATTGTGGTCATGTATCCACGTTTGATACCAAATTTGTCATTAAGTACTTTGGCAATCGGAGCCAAACAGTTTGTTGTACAGGATGCATTTGATACGATCTGATCTTCAGCTTTCAAGTCAGCTTCATTAACACCCAAAACGATTGTTGCGTCGATTTCATCTTTAGCAGGAACTGTTAAAACAGCTTTTTTTGCACCGGCTTGCAAATGTTTTGCAACTTGTTCTCTTTTTCTAAAAACACCAGTAGATTCTACAACAACATCAACTCCCAATTCTCCCCATGGTAAAGCGGCTGGATCTTTTTCAGCAGAAACTTTAATTTTCTTACCGTCAACGATCATATATTCGCCTTCTGCTTTAACTTCTTTGTCAAAAACACCATGAACAGAATCATATTTTAATAAATGTGCCAATGTTTTTGCATCTGTAATATCATTAACCTGAACAACCTCAACATCCTTACGGGCAGAGGCAATTCTGAAAACCAAACGACCAATTCGGCCAAAACCGTTAATTGCAATTTTTATAGCCATAACATCCTCCAAAAGTTCATTTTATTTTTTTATGATTGTAAAATTATGCCTTTCCGGCACATCCTAATATATGTAATTTGTGGCGAACCATTTCTTTTAATGCACTTCGAGCCGGGCCAAGATATTTTCTTGGGTCAAAATTTGATGGATTTTCCACAAACTCTTTACGTATAGAAGCAGTCATCGCCAATCTTAAATCTGTATCGATATTAATTTTACATACGCCTGTTTTAGAAGCTTCAGTAATCATCCGTTCAGGAACGCCTTTAGCGCCAGGCAACTTGCCGCCATATTGATTACAGTAATTTACAAACTCTTCCGGTACGGATGATGCACCGTGTAACACCAATGGAAAACCGGGAAGCACTTCTTCAATTTCATGCAATCTATCGAAATCTAATTTTGGTTCTGTTTTAAACTTGTAAGCTCCATGGCTTGTACCGATAGCAACAGCCAGAGAGTCACAGCCTGATTTTTCAACAAATTCTTTTGCTTCATCAGGTCTTGTAAAAATAGCATCTTTTTCATCAACGCTTACATGCTCTTCAATTCCAGCCAGTCGACCCAACTCAGCTTCTACCGGAATTCCTCGTGGATGGGCATAATCAACAACTTTTTTCACGAGGGCAATATTTTCTTCCAACGGTAAATGAGAACCATCAATCATAACTGATGTAAAACCGCCATCAATACAAGATTTACACAGTTCAAAACTATCACCATGATCCAAATGTACTGCAATTGGTAAATCAGTTGTTTCAAGTGCGGCTTCAATTAATTTCATCAAATATTCATGACGAGCAAACTCGCGGGCTCCCTTTGAAATTTGAAGAATAAGAGGAGCTTTTTCTTCGTCTGCAGCTTCTACAATTCCCTGAATTATTTCCATATTATTTACATTAAAAGCACCTACAGCGTAGCCGCCGGAATATGCTTTTTCAAATAATTCTTTAGTACTAACCTTAGGCATTCTTGATCCACCTTTCAAACATTTTAAAAAGACTATATTTCAAAATTCTACCTATAAACGGCAAAAGTTAGTAATTATAGTGAAATTTTGCTTAATAGTCAAGAATTATCTCAAAACGGCTTTTATAATAAGCCTAAATTTTAAAATGGGGGCAAATACGGAAAGTATATTTTGTAATTATTTTTTCAATTCCATTAAAATAAGGTCTGCTACGGATCGATTCACTACAATAGAATCATAATTTCCTTCGGCAATTTGGGCCCGAATTTTTGCTATTTTTTCATCTTCTACAGAACCTGTTGAGGCAAGGTTTTCACTTACCTGACCGGATTCATCCGATGAATTTTTCTGAAACTTTGAATAAATTTGATCCTGTCTGTCAACTTGCTTCAAAGATTCATTTGTATTTTTAGATATTTCAACTTTATCTTTGTATTGATCATTCGAATTTCCAGCTACACCATTTTTTTCTTTTGGTGCAGAGGATGATTTTTTTCGCCCGGATTCCGGTGTCGAATTTGTTAAAAACTGGCCGTTTATCTTCATTTTAAAGACCTGTAGTTCGTTTTACTGTATTATTTTTTTGGTACACCAAAGCCACTTTGTTCTGGCTTTTAATTTGATTTAAATCTCTTTCAAACTCTGATTTTACATCATTTATACTATCAATCAGCAGTTTTAACTGGGTCAACACCTGTGCTGCTCTAACATTCACATTTTTTACCAACTCTCGCAATGATGAACTGTTCCAAATTCCATCAAGCAGTGATGCTTCTTGCGACATTCTGAGTTTTCTGTCAAGGTCAGCCAATTCCTGTTGCACAGCAATACTTTTTTCAATTAAACTTTTGGTCCTGGCAATAGACCGTTTTTCAATTAAACTTTTAATAGTTTTATTTATCTGTTCCAATTCATCAAGATAAACACATTGCTGTGTTAAGGCTAAATGTACATCATTTTTAGTTAAAATGCCAGTTTTTTCCATTCTAAACCTCTTGATCAAACAATAATCCGACTGTTTCACGCATCCTCGACTTTATCCTCAAAATATCCTCAGCAGGAATTTGACGAACAGTTTCACCGGTGTCATCATCCACAATACGAATAACAGTATCACCGGTTGAATCGTCCTTTAAAAACCTGAGATGTGTATTTAGCGCATTTGCCACTGTTTCAATGGATTTTAATGCTTTATCAACATCTTCCGGTGTTGCTGAAACAGAATCATTTTGGGATTTTTCTTCTGGCTTGGCAGCCGCATCCTTCACTGCAGCGCTGTTTTGAGTCCTGCTAACAGCGACTGTGAGTGTAGGATCAGCCTGCACATCAAAATCGATTCTTTCAACATTCATTTTAATTCCTCACTATCATAACTTACATCCTACTAACCTAAAATATTGGACGTATACCCCATTATACTTGTTACCAGGTCATACTGCTGAACAGATTGATTCAAAAGAGATTGCATTGTTGACAAGTCATTCCGGTATTGTATTTCTTTAAGTTCCAATTGTGCTTCTAACCGATCTATTCTTTTATTAACAGTTTCTACCTGGTCCTGAATAATGTCTTTTTTCTGCTCTATAATCCCGTCATCATCATCCGTATAATTGTCAAGTATATCAAAAATTCTGGTAGTAAAACCATTCTCTGAAGTAAATAAATATTTAACTGCCTGTAAATCCGCAGAAATAGCGTCGGACAATTTATCAGTATCCGATACTTCCAGGTGCATATCACTGTCAAAAGTAATTCCTAATTCAGCTAATGTTGCCGGATCACCACTACTACCTCCGGTAACTTCAGACAGCATGATATTAATAAAATCAGACCGTAAATACCTTATACTCGACTCACTGGCAAACGAACCACGTGTATATGTGGTGAGGTCCACCGAAGTTTGTTTTTTCAAATAATCGATAACGGAATTAAATTCAGTAATAAAGTTATTTATATTTTTTGTAATTTTCGTGTCATCTTTTTCTGCTTTAATATTAACCGCTTTGGTATCAGTGTCTGTATAATCATCATTTTCAACAGTAACTTCTTTTAAATTAAAAGTAATGCCGTTTAAAGTAAATTCGTTTGATGATTTTGCAATCTCATCAACAGAATCTGTACTGTTTATGGTAAACAGAGCATCCAAACCAAGATTTTGCGTAACGCCGCCAAGTTTTAAGGTATTTGATAAAAACGTACCTTCAACATCTTCATACTGAATGGCCTCACTTCCGGTGCTGTTGGACGTAATACTAATTTTATTCAGAGATTCATCATAAAAAGCGGTGACGCCGGCTTTTGATGAGTTTATGTCGTTTATAATCCCTTCAAACGTATCATCATCAGCATCCCAATTAAAGGTAACACCGTTAATTTTAAAACTTCCGGAATCTGATTCCGCCAAATCATTGTCAAAATTTGCCTGATACAAAAACACATCTGTCTGTATGCCACTATTATTTGCATAATAATCATGACCAATAGTATCGTTTATTACCTGCCCTGAACTCTCATCAGCAATTTTAGCCTGGTATAAAAAGCCGTTATCGACTGACTGGTACATTGACAGCATATCAGTTGGGTCATCAGCTTCTATAACAAACTTGTCCTTGTCTTCATCATAGTAAATGTTTACACGCGCATTTGCATCACTGTTAACAGCATCCATAAAATCTTCAACTGTCTCATAATCTGAAAGTGTGAACTCAACAGCACCATGGCCTGTGTTAAAAGTCACTGATCCTGTTGGTTCTTCATCAAATCCTGCATCAGCCCAGCTTTTATCAACATCAATCCCTTCCGACCCGGAGACAACCTGTAAACTGCTGACAACAGAATTAGCGGTATTTAATTTACCGGCACTGTTCATCGAGGTTGCTGTTGCAAGCTGACGGACCCGAAGAGCATAGCTGCCTATGGTTGCATCATCACTTCCCGTAGCGTCTACAGCGCTTGTATCACTCGATGTTACCGAGACACTGTCGAATATGGAATTATCTTCATCGTTAAAATTTTCGGCAATATCCTGCAGCTTGGTCAAATATGTATCAAGGGTATCATAGGTTGATGAACGTGCTTTTAAAGACGTTCTTTCACTTTCATATTTCGTGACCGCCTGACGTTCAATAGCCATATATTGTTGTACCAGAGTTTCCAGACTGGAATATGAGGTACTTGATGTAGAACTTATACTCATTATAATAGTTCCTTAAATTACTAAGCAGCCTGTAATTGCTGAATTGCGACATCCCATGTCTGTCGCAGGTCAGTTAATAAATATAGAGCATCTTTATACTTTTGCATTTTTATTTCGCGTAATATATAATCATAAAGACGGAATAGACCCGTAGAAATTTCTTCATATTTAAAATTTAAAGAATTAATTAATTCCGCAACAGCTCTTGAAGCCTTTTCAGCATCTTGACGTTTACATCCTAAAATAGCTTGATCATAAAGCATTAAAATCAGTTTTTCCGGAGAGGCTGAAAGGACCTCATTTTCCTGATAGTTTGAAATTTGTTTTAAATATGGGTTTGCAACCGGCACTTGATAAGACATTTTTTCTCCTCACATCACTCTTAATTCGTATCAAAACAACAAATGGAGCACATCCCAAAATTGGGAGTGCTCCAAAAAATAAGCAAAAATATTATCTGAACAGACTGAGAATAGCTTGTGGTGCTGTGTTTGCTTGCGCCAACATTGAAGTAGCTGTTTGTTGTAATATCTGGAGTTTTGATTGATTCAATTGCTCCGTTGCCATATCCGCATCCATAATTCGTGATCTTGCAGATTCGGTATTAACTTTAGCTACTGTTAATGATTCTTCCTGGAACGTCAAACGAGATACATTAGCACCGATAAATGACAATGATTTACTTACATCAGAAATAGCATTATCAATAGAGGTCATGTATGCTTTGGCATCATCATGAGAATCGACACGGTTAGCAGAGGTATAAGATACACCAAACTGACCTGTATCAAGACTTGCCAAACCAGTCATACGGATGGAGAAACCAATACCGGTATCAAATGTTGCCATATTCGTACCAGCGACAGCGACAGAAACACTTGTTGCTGTTGCGCCTGTACCACCGGCTCCGTCACCATCTGCATCAATAGTCATTACTGTACCTGCAGCATTTCTGATCTTGAATGTAACAGTTGCACCACCATTGGCGACATCTGTAACTTCAACAGAATAATTACCGGAAGCGACCTGGTTCAAACCAGCGCCAATTGTACCGGATGTTGCTACAGTGGCTCCAAAAAGTACCGGATCATAGGATTTAGAAGCAGAAGCAGCATCACGAACGTTTACATTCATACTACCTGCGGTGTAACCGGTAATATTTCCTAATCCCAGAGATGTTGCATCAAGTTTGAAATCCATCTCATCACTGGTTGTAACGCCGGCACCTGTCTGGAAGGTAAAACCGGTGTTAAGACCAAAACCTTGTAATAATTGCTGACCATTCCATTCCGTCTGACCTACAATATCATTGATCTGTGATGTCAAGCTTGTCAACTCTTCTTTAATAGCGTTACGTTCTTCTGCACCCAACGCATCGTTCGCAGCTTGCGTAACTTTTGACTTCATCTGCTGAAGAATGTCACTGATCTTTGTCAAGTTACCTTCAGCAATAGCCATCATGTTCTTGGCATCACCAATGTTACTCAGCGCTACACCCAAACCGTCAGAGCGAACGCTCATCTTTGTCGCAATGGTAAAACCAGCAACGTCATCAGCAGCCTCGTTAATTCTTTTACCAGTAGCCAATCTCAATGAATGAACATTTAATTTATTATTGATTGACTTTAATGAGTTTAAAGACTGTAAGGCACTAATATTAGTGTTAATACGGGAAAGATCTGCACTTGCCATGATAAACCTCCTTGTTCGAGTTAGGGCTTCCCTGCCCATACTTGTTTGTTAATATTTTCCCAATTTGGAAACGTGACACTAAACTTGATTATTTATCCGTTCGAGATTCAGTATCCAACTTTTTTTTGCTTCCACTATATAGTATCGACACACTTTATTAAAACTTTAGTTTTTTTATTAAAAAAATACACTTTATTTAATTTTTATTTACTGTAGCAAAACCAGCATTTATCGTGTTAAAGCTGTTGATTTTATTCTGAATATCCATCAGTCCTCTTTTTGCGTCAGCATTATCCGGCAAAAATTGTAAAACAGATTGATAGCCCATTAATGCTGCCTGAAAATTACCGGTCTGAGCATAACATGAGGCAATATTATTCAGAATTTCAATTTTATGAGGTTCAGCCTTTAATTGCTTTTCAAAAATTATAACTGCCGTATCAAAAGCACCAACCTGAACACATATTTTTCCAAGCAATGCAAGAACAGCAGGATCAATATTATCCCGGTTTGCCAACATTGCCAATATTTCTCGCGCTTTATTTAATTCTTGTTTTTGGACAGCCAGGAGAGCAAGATTACTCCATCCACCCACATGGTCTGGTAAAAGCTCAACAAGTTTTTCAAACTCTCTTTCAGCTTTTTCCATTTCTTTCAATTCCCAATAAATCGAACCAAGTAAATTATGCGCTTCCGTATTATCAGGCCTTAATGAAATGCATTTTTCAAAATTAACAACCGATTTCTCTTTATTGCCAAGCTGATAATAACAAAATCCCAAATGACGATATACAAGATAATCACTATTGAACAGGTCCAATTTAAGCTGTACCAGTTTGGGTGACTTTTTAATTTTCTCAAGATATTCAAGAGATGTTTCAAAATGATGAATAGCAGATTCATATTTTTTCATTTTTAACAATATGGAACCATAGACCACCATAATATCCACATAATCCGGCATATTACTCAATGCTATTTGACAAAATCGTATGGCCTCACTAAAACGCCCCAACTCATAAGCAGCACAGGCCGCATCATAAACGATCATCACATAGGACGCCGGTTCCTGCTCATAGGGAAGCCTGTCTATAACATCCTGGGCTTCCTGAACCACCTGTTGATACTTTTTTTCATTTCTATGAATTCGAATATAATTGTGCCATACAAACAGATTATTAGGATCTTCCTGAATCTGTTTCTCAAGCAATTTCCCGCTGCGTTCATTTTTCCTGGCCATTTGTTCGGGCGTTAAATTATATCCATAATGATGCAGACGAATTTCTGCATGAATGGCGTTTCCTTGAAAAATTAATTGATTATGCACAATACCATCAAAATGTGCTTTTCCGTTTTTAAAAAGACGGGGAAAATAACTTTTTGAAATGCCGCCATCCGGTAATTCACTTAAAATCGGCAGAAATACAGCATTAATATCTTTATTTAATATTGTTTTTTGTAACAATGGTATATCATTTTTTTCCAATTTTTCATCTGCATCGAGTTGAAGGACCCAATCACAGGTTACAAATTTTAAGCTGAAATTCCGAGCTTCACTAAAACTGTTGCGCCACTCATGAAACAAAACTTTATCTGTGTATTTTTTTGCAATTTCAACGGTCTTGTCTGTGGATCCAGTATCGACGATGACCATTTCATCAACAAGGTCTTTAACGCTTTCCAGACATTGTTCCAGAAACCGTTCCTCATTTTTAACGATCATACATAATGAAATTGTAGGTCTGTCGCTGTGCATTATATATTCCTCTTATGCAGTTATTTGTTCTAAATATTGTAAACTGGCTTTTGACGGTGCATACATGGGATTAATCTTTAAAGCTGTTTGATAACCAATCCTCGCCGAGTCAAAATTACCGGTTTGGGCATAACACGAAGCCAAATTGTGCCACACCTTTTCATTATCTGATTTATACTGCAAATATTTTTCAAAAGCCTTGATCCCGGATTTATACAGGCCGTTTGTGCTGCATATCTCTCCCAGTTCGGAAAAAATATTCACATCTTGCGGTGATAAAGCTAAAATTTCATCAACTTGTTTTTTTACACTTTCCATTTCTTTTGCAGCGAGAGAAAGCTGTAACAAGGTGATACGGGCGCCGATATGTTCACCATTAATACCAAGACTCTTTTGCAGATAAAACCGTGCTTTTTCAACATTTTTGACTAAAAGATATATTTGACCGAGCGTACTGAGTACGTCGGAATTTTTGTCATCCAATGAAACCGAATGTTCCAAATTTTCCAGAGTCTTTTGAATATTACCAACTTTTTGGTACAGCATGCCCAATTTGTAATATAAAAAAGAGTCGCCATGATTATTGGAAATCGCTTTTTCCAGCACATCAATAGCTTCCGTCCATTTTTGCGTTTCAATAAAACACAAAGCCAACGCTTTAAAAGCCTCTTTTCGTGCAGGCTCGAGTTCAATAGATGTATAAAGATTTTTTATGGCATTATCATAATCTTTGAGAAAACGATAACAACGGCCCATGTTTTCATAAACAAGACCATCCATTGACCAGGTATCAATACTGATCGCTACATCCACAGGCATTCCATTGGTTTGCTTTTTAGCCTGGACCCACTTTTTATAGTAATCAATGGCCTGTTCATAATTTTCCAACGCCACATACGACCCGCCCATACCAAACAATATATCTATATTTAGCGGGTCCTTTTCCAGAGCCAGCTTGCATAATTCAAGAGCTTCTGAAGGGCGATTACTAAGCAGCATGGACTGAGAGGTGTCATTAATCAACATTAAATAATAACCCACCCGATCCTGAACGTTGGGTAAAGCCAAAGCCGCCAAACCTTCTTTTATAGCCTGATCATAATCACCCATGTTGCGAAGAGTTCGAACCAGGTTAAACCGATAAAAAATACTGTTTGGCTCATCCTCCAGCTGTTTTAAAATCAATCCCAGTGTCCGTTTATGTTTGGCTGCCATTTTTTCAGGAGAAAGATCATAACCAAAATGATAAAGCCGAATTTCCTTTATAACAGCTTCTCCACTGACAACTATTTGATTATGTACCCGGCCCTCGTAATGAGCAAATTCTTTTTTATAAAATCGTCGGTAATAAAATTTGGAAACAACACCATCCGGCAGGTAATTTAAAATCGGCACACAAATACTGGTAAAATTATCGGAAACGGCCAGTGTCTTTTTTAACAACGCGGCATCTTCTCTTTCCAAAACTTCATCAGCATCCAGTTGCAGTACCCATTCGCTGGTAACAAATTGCAGCGCATAGTTTCGTGCTTCGCTAAAACTGTTTTGCCAGGCATGGTGATATATTTTTGCATGATGTTTTTCTGCAATTTCAACGGTCCGGTCTGTTGAACCGGTATCAACAATAACAATTTCATCGACAATGCCTTTTACACTTTCCAGGCATTGGTCCAGGAATGCTTCTTCATTTTTTACAATCATGCATAATGCTAAGGTATGCTTGTTCATGGTGCTTTTCCTAAAAATCTGATTTATATTCAACTAATCCGCGTGTAAACGTTGTCTTTTGTATATCCGGTCTTTGCTCCAGCCGGATTCCGTTATGCCAGTCCATCAATAATTTCGGTTCATTAAAACCGGCCATGGCCCGCATGGGAGTCGTTCCTGAAAAACGCGGATTGATTTCAAATGGAACAAAATTTTTGCCGTCCCAGCGGCCCTGAATATTTAACGGACCTTCGGAGCCAATCATTTTGGCGATATATTCTGTCTGCTCTTGTATGTGCGGTTTATCCACAATGCGCCCCTGGGAAACGCCGGATGAAACAGCTAATATTTCTCCCAGGTCTTTGCGAGAGGTTTTGTTTTTCATCTTGAGCTTGTTGGATAAACCGGATAAAATATCTCTTTTCAAAACAACCGTGCCCAATATTTCCTTCTCCGGTGAACTCAGCACACCGATTGTATACTCTTGGTCATAACGACCGATATATTCCTGAATGAGAACACGATATCCGTACTTGATCAAATAACGGACAAAAAACTGCATTTCATCTTTGTCCTGAGCCAGAAATGTTCCGGCAGAACCACTGCCGCCGACAGCCGGTTTGACAATGACTGGAAACTCTATTTCTTTAACAGACTCATTCTGTAAATCATCAATTGTCCATGTTTGCGGTACCCGAATATTATGATTTTTCAACTCGGTAAAAGTTTTGCTCTTGTCGAGACATATTGAAATCACATTATCGGAATTGATCAGCAAGGTTGTTTTTTTCAGCAATTCCTGCCGGTTTTGTGAAATTTTCAGTAATTCAGGTTCACTGCCGGGGATCAAAAAATCCACTTTATAATTTTCTACAGCTTGCATCAATTCAGCCAGATACTCATCGGATGAGGCATTGGGTAAAATTTCTTTATATGGTGTGTCCGCCACAGACAAAGCCACGGAAGAAGAGTTGGTAACAATGATTTTATATGTATCTTTCACCATGGTAAGCGTTTTAAACACCTGCTCGCCGATGCTTCCGCCACCGACTCCGGTGATTAATACGGTTTGTTTATTCATTACTTCCATGCCTCCACTCGCAAATATTTGAACAAATGCCGGGTCAACGGCAATGTTTGCTGTAGAAAGCTTTCTATTTTTAAGGCGGTTTCTATGCCGTATTGCTTTTGCATGGCTCCCTGTCCTAAAAACCAATAATAGGAAATAGAAACTTGCGAAAAGCCGGCGTTGTTAAAAATGTTTTCAAGTTTTTCCGCATCCATACCGCCTTTGATCATTTTTTGGTATTCGGCCAAGCGTACCATTTCCGGATCAATGTGCTTTTCCTGGCCCAGATCGTCATCAATTTCCACAACAGCTTTAATTTCCCGTTGAATCAAATCAGACATATTTTGGTCATTCTTTATTTCAGCAGCTTCATTTATCGCTTTCCAGAAAAATACATTCGGGTCTTCTTCACTATAAAAAACACCACCCGGTTTCAGCAAACGGGCCGCTTCCCGTATGGTCGGCTCAACATCCCAGAGGTGATGTAAAAAACTGTTGCAGGCAACCACATCTGCAACACCGGATTTTAACGTCACCTGCTCGGTACTGGCCTGTAATAATTTAACCTTGCCCGAAGACATGTTAACTTTGGACATCATGGCCGGCGTAATATCAACACCATAAACCTGGTTAAAATGAGGCACAGCCAGATCAATAACAAAACCGGTACCGCAGCCAAAATCAATTAAAAGATCATTACCTGCTTTTGCGGACAACTCTTTTAATTTAGTGCCAAACCGTTCCCGGTTTTCAGGTAAATAATGCGGTTGTTCATGATAGGTTTCAGACAACGCTGTATGAAAATCGATATTGGCTTGTAAAACTTGTTTTTTAATTTTTTGGTCTGTCATTTTTAATTCCTGCTGCGACTTAGAATAGAAATCAACTGTTCCGGCCAGTCCATTTCTTTTAATTTCTTTTGATATTGCTCAACATTATAGGGCACTCGTTTAAACTCTACGGTCTCGTTTAAAACGTCCATTATGGCATAACTTGACTGCGGATTCCAATCCCTGGGCTGTCCGACAGAACCGGGATTGACAATCATGGTTTTATTCAATTTCTTTTTAAAAGGATGATGGGTATGCCCAAACACCCAAATATCAGCTTCATTTTCAGGAAACCGCTCGAACTCTGTGGAATCGGCATACAAATACAACATTTCATCCCATGGATTGGCGTGCCTCACATTCATACGAATTTCATTCCATTGAAAGCCCAACTCTACAGGCAGGGACAAAAGCCATTTTTTATTATCTTTATGAATAATATCCCTGGTCCACTCTGTTCTATAAAGTCCGACTTTATCCGGATCAGGCACAATCTCTTCCAAAACATAGGCGTCGTGGTTTCCTCGAACAGTAATAATATCATTATCCTGCACCAGCTTACAAACATCGTTCACATCCGGATAGTATTCGCTAAAATCTCCGCAGCAGACAATACTGTCAACCGACGGCATATCATTTAGGACAGCCTTGAAAGCCGGTAAATTACCATGAATATCTGCAATCAGGGCAATTTTCATAACAATCCCCAACTTTTGGCCGTCAACCTTAATCCGTCCTGCAAATCATATTGCGGCGTAAAGGCAAAACTCTTTCGGGCGGCCTTGTTCGGAAACAGACCGCGGTAATTTTCCTGCAAATCGGTGCCGTGAAACTGAATACATGAAAAATCATGCTTGAACAATTTTGCCACTGTTCTGGCAAGATTTTTCATGCTTGCCGCTTTACCGCTTGATAAATTAAAAACACCGTGCGCTTTATAGCGAACAGCTAAATCAAAAGCGGAAGCAATATCCCGCTCAAAAATAAAATCCTGGCGTCTTTGTCCGTCTCCCATTAATATCAACGGTTCACCAGCGGCCGCTTTTTCCAGAAAAATTTTAATAACCGTGTTCATACGCATTCCGGGGCCATAAGGTGCTGAAATTCGTAAAATCGCGGTTTTTATATGCTGCGCAACGAGCTGAGATTGAAGTATATTCTCACAGGCCAGTTTACTCACAGCATACAGATTTGAAGGTTCCGGCACAGCTTTTTCATTTTTTTCTTTATTTCCATAACCATAAACACTGCAACTGGAGGCAAAAACAAAATGATCGACCTGTTGTTCACCGGCCCAGTTTGCCAGATTCAAAGTCATTTTTTGATTGGCATAGTAAAGTTCTTCCTCAGACATGGTTCCCGGAAGCATGGCTGCACAATGCACAACAGCGTCAAACGGACCATGTTCATCCAGTTTTTTCAGATCATTTTGTTGTATCAAATCTGCCTGGACAAAATTGTCTTTGATTTCCGAGTCAAACGGCGACTGGACACAAACCAGACGATGTCCGCTTTTTTCCAGCTTGTCCAGAATAACATTTCCTAAATAACCGTTGGCTCCGGTCAATAATATATTTTTTGTCTCGTTCATGTTTATTTTATATATTTTAATAAAGTATTAACAACCTGCTTTTGTTCGTCTTTTGTAATTTGTGCGTCCAGCGGTAAAGCCAGAGATCGTTTAAAAACGTCATCGGTTACCGGAAAATCTCCCGGCATAAAGCCATATTGATTTTTATAAAAAGTAGTCAACGGCATATGCCATGTACCAATAGAGGTTTCAACATCATCGTCACGCATCTTTTGAATGATAGTATCACGTTGATCTGCAACTCCATTCGGCAGCAAAACAATATAAGACTGGTATACATGTATATTGTTCGCTGACACGACCGGGGCAGTAACAACAGTATCTTTTAAAAGTTCGTTATAGTTTTTCGCGGCCGCTATACGTTTTTCAATCAGGGCATCCATTTTTGCCATTTGATGGATACCGAGTGCACCCTGAAAATCGGTCATACGATAATTAAATCCTGGTACGATAAAATCCGGTTTGGAAGCGGTAGCATCCAGCCCATGATTACGTAGCGTTTTTAAAGTATTTGCCCAGGATTCGTTACCGGTAGCAATGATGCCGCCTTCACCAGTGGTCACGGCTTTTCGCGGATGAAAACTAAAGCATGTAAAATCACTCCATGCTCCGGCCTTTTTATCATTATGAACAGCACCCAATGCACACGCCGCATCTTCGACTATAGGAATATCATACTTTTCACTTAATTCTTTTATCTTGTTCATTTCCGCCATTTGTCCAAAAGCATCAACAGGAACGATTGCCTTAATATTTTCCAGTTCACTTTCAGAAAGCTGTTCAAGGGTTTTATCCAAATTGGATGTATCCATGTTAAAAGTGTCCGGTAGAATATCAACAAAAACAGGTTTTGCACCGCATAATTCGATAACATTGGCGGTTGCCGGCCATGAATAGGAAGATACGAGCACCAAATCGCCGGATTTAACGCCCAATGCCAGCAATGACAAATGCAAGGCTGCGGTACCACTGCTGACGGCAACAGCATGCTCTATACCGATATAGTCTGCTACAGTCTTTTCAAACTCGGCCACATTTTTTCCCTGGACCAGCATACCGGATTTCAACACATTTTCAACAGCCTGCAACTCGTGCGGTTCTATAACAGGTCGGCACAATCGGATCACTCTGTGTGCCCTCTATAATAATCTGCTGTTAACTGGATACCTTCATCAAGGTCCATTTTTGCTTCAAAACCCAACAGATCTCTTGCTTTGGTAACAGAAGGAATACGCAATTCAACATCAGCATAATTTTTACGGGTAAATTCTATTTTCGATTTAGAGTCAAGGACCCGAACAACGGTATTTGCCAAACCATAGATTGTGGTAATAGCTTTTTGGTTACCGATATTAAAAGACTCACCAACAGCTTTTGGATGCGCCATTGCCAGTAAAACGCCGTCTACCATATCGTCAACATAACACCATGCACGAATTTGGGTGCCGTCGCCATGAATCTCTATTTTTTCATTTTTAATCGCTTTTTGTATAAAAATCCTTAAAGCGCCTTCTCCTACCTGTCCCGGTCCATATACATTAAAAGGCCTGACAACTGTTGTCGGCAGCCATTTTTCATGATAATAAGCAATTGCCAAATGTTCTTCAGCCAGCTTACTGACAGCATAGGTCCACCGTGCTTCACCGATTTGTCCCATAACGGTCTGATCTGTTTCCGTAGAACGAAAGGCATGCTGCCCGAAAACTTCACTAGTGGAAAAACAGACAACTCTGTCGCATCGGGGTAATCTTGAAGCGGCTTCCAATACATTGGCTGAACCAACCATGTTGACCCGCATGGTAGATGTGGGACTTTTTATAACGGTATCAATTCCGGCAATTGCAGCACAGTGCACTACAACGTCAGCGCCCTTCATTGATTTAGCCAGCAAATCAAAATCCAAAACATCACCTTGTATCATCGTCAAATTTTTATGTTCGGAAAAGGCCTTGTCCTTTAGAGAATTTCTTGCCAAATTATCAAAAGCAATTATTTTATTCTTTTCAACAAGCCGCCCGGCAATAGCCGAACCGATAAATCCTGCTCCACCTGTTATAAAAATTGTTTTTCCTTCAATCATTACAAACTCTCCTTGTAATAAGGTGAGGGTTTTTGAGAAAATAATTTTTCTCCTTTTAACTGATAATAACACCCTCGTTCATCGTCACCGTGCTGCATATAAATATCGCCCAAAAGCTGATGAGCTTGTTTATGCAAAGGTTTTTCTTTTAACACACGGTGCAATTGTTGTATAGCTAATGAATCCATATCCAAATTTAAATAGGTAAGGGCCAATAAAAATAACGCATCCACATATCCACGGTCTCTGTTGACACTCTGTTCCAGCATCGTCCGTGCTTTGTTCCATAGCTTTAATTCAAAATAAATTTTTCCGCGTTCATAATAGGATGAAGCATAGCTGGGTGACACCACCTGTTCAACAGCTTTATAAAATATATTTTTCGAATCTGTAACTCGGCCCCATTTATCAAAATATTCGTTACTTTTCGCACCAATTGTTCCTGCTTTAATATCATATTGTACTTTATTCAGCAGCTCTTCCATGGTACGTTCCACTGTATAATAACTGTGAACAAAATCAAATCCGTCGCCGGCAATCTGTTCACGTTCCTTTTCATTTTTTAAATAATATCCGATCTTTTCCAACAGATCATCGGCATCGTTATATTGCCAATAGGCCAGATGTTTACCGTCCTCAAACTCGTGACCAAAAACAGACGGGTAGACAACATCTTCATGAAGGACCATGGACCCGCATCCCATAACATCAAAGGCACGTAAATTAACCCCGGCGATATTGATAAAATCGAACGAGTTGATATGTAATACAATTTTACATTCGTTAAAAAACCGGACCTGCTCTGCAATGGACCAGATATTTTTTACTTCCAGATTAAATTTCTGTGCAATTTTATCCAAAAAATATTTACGTCTTTGTGTGATGGAACCGACAAAGCCAACATCGTATTTTTTTTCTACATTCAGTTTTTGATAAAGGTTCGGATCAAAACGGCAGGGATAAGCATAATTAACCCGGCTGCATCCCAAATTTCGCAATAACTGCATACTTTCCGGATTTTTTTCAGCGCCCCAAACCACATAATCAAAAACCCTCGAATTAATTTCCAGTTCCTTTAGCCGGGCCCTGGAATTTTCATCATCTCCATGAATAACTTCTCCAAACCACAAAACAGTGGGACAGGACAGTTTTTCAATTAATTGTGGCGGAATACCTCCGCCCCGGCTGATGATGACCAAATCGGCATTTATTTTCGGAAAAAGCTGGTCTAAAATTTCTATATTTTCACGATAATCTAAAACTTCAACTGTAAATCCCAAATTTTTCAGCGCATTGCAGATATATTTTCCCAATACATGCTCGCCCTTGTAAGCGCCAATCCAGCAAATTTTACGAAAAACTCCGGGAATGTGATTTTTCATGGTATTATTCATTGTTTTGCCCCCTCTTTCAAACCGATCTTCTGTCCAAGCTTTTTAACGAATTCCGGGTCGCCGGCACAAAATGCAATTTTAGCGGCCAATTCATTTATCGAAATCGATCCATTGGATGAATCCTGTAATAACAAACCGTTGACCCCATGTTGCACAAAAGTATCAGTTACAGTAGAGCCTGCACATAAAACAGGGATACTTTTTTCAATTGCCTGTTTTAGGGGCACTAAAAAGTCAGCGTTCGTTTCAAGAGAAACAAACAAATCAGCAGATAAATGTTGGTCTGAAAAATCATCAATTTTATTCATTAAAATCCGATTGTTGTTATTTAATACGTCCAGTAATTCCCAGGGACAGTCATTCACTTCCACACAGGAATACAGATCCAGCACCACATTTGGATAATGTATGCTGACAGCGTCGAATGCCAAAAAACAAGCCCATAATTGGTCCAGGGCTGTCTGGGCGTCCGAATTATTGACAACAGCGCACATTTTGAAGGAATCATTGGAGATATTAATGGATTTGGGAGAGTATGTTTTCAACAAAATCTTTTGCAGCAATTCGTTTGCATTTTCATTTTTCAGATCATGAGTCAGGCATTTTTTCAATGCAACTATAGCTTCTTCAAAACGGTCTTGTTTGTTATAAATTTTAGCCAGTCCTAAAGAAGCTTCACTTGCCCCCACATCAATTTCCAGTGTCCGGAAAAAATATTTTTCTGCGTCATTCAAATTTCCATTAACATAGGACAAAACAGCAAGATTGTTAAGAGCAGAAACATCTTTAGGTTCAATAGTTACAACTTGTTGAAAACTCTTGATGGCATTTTCCACATTACCCATATTATGATGCAGCACTGCCAATTCATAATGGGCATCTGCACGCATGGGAACAAGTTGAATGGCTTTGTTATAAAGCAATATTGCTTCCTGTTCCTGATCGTTTTCCACAAAGCTCCGGGCTTGCTGAATAAGTAATTGATATTTTTCCATATCCTGATTCATTTTTCTTTCAATCTTAAAATCTTTTTAGGCCTTTATCGATACTGGAAACATTGACGGTTTCATAATCCACACCAATAAAATCCAGCATCTTTTTTGTTTCAATTTCCGGTTCCGTAAAAAAGCGTTCGTAAAGGATAGTATATACATCAATACCTTTAGTATGCTGAGAAAGACGAATATAAGCCTCATTCCAGTCATGCAGAGCCGTAACATAATTAAGCGCATTCGTCCGTTTTTGATAGGAAAGCGCACGCTGGTACGGATTTCTCATAACATAAATCACCTTAAAATTAAGGCCTAATTTGGATTTCATGTGATCGAGCAAATAAAAGGACTCGGGGAATTTCAGAACTACTGGCTTGTCTTTGGGCAACTGCTGAAAAAACTCTATAAATAATTGGTTAATATCCTGTCCCTGCAAGTCTTTTTCCATTCCCAAAGCGTTTTTACATAGCTGTAAAAAGCGGGCGTTTTCATAAATTTTATAATCTTTTTTAATACCATGACTGTCCAGCGTATCGCCCAGCCATATTCCGTTGTCTTTACATATTTTGGCAACCATGGACGTTCCGCTGTAAATAGCGCCGGCAATGATGGTGACATTGGTCTTTGAATGGCTTGCCATCCGGCCGTTCCCTTTAACGAGCCCTTTTTGGGCCTGGTCAGATTGCGGATTCAGGGCCAGCGCTTTTTTATAACTTTCATCAGCTTTTGCGGAATATAAAGCACCCAGCTCAGTCAAAATGGTATCGTCCTGTTGAATGTGCAGGGCCTTTTCATAATTTTCTATTGCATAATTTGTGTTTTCCAGTTGAGCATAAATCCAGCCCAAATTATAAAAAGCTTCTGCCCTGTTATCATCCAAAGCACGGGCATTATTCAACAGATCAACCGCTTTTTCAAAATCGCCCTGCTTTTTGGCCAGGTCCGCTTTTTCTATATATTGTTCATACTCTGTCATGTTTTTTCTCCAATAAGGTGTATCCAAATCGGCTAAAATTTGCTGCACACATTTTCGAAAAGTATATTTTTGTGCTGTTTCTACACCCTGATTAATTTTCTTTTGTCGCTCCTGGGGATTATTAATATAAAAATCCACCAAATTTAAAAGTTCTTGAGGTGTTTTATATTCGGAAACAATATCGCCAAACAACACCGAATGAGCCGGATTAAATTCGGAAACAACAAATCCGCCACTTGCCATAACATCCAAAACTCGGGGATTAATAAATCCGTTTCTTTGCATATCATCATGATGATCATTCAGTGTAATTTCAGAAGCGGCATACAGCTTGTCCAGGTCTTCATTTGAAAAATATAATCCTTTCCAACTTTCAGCCGGAACAGCTTTGTCCCATCCTTCGCCCCATACGGCAAGGTCATAATTAAAATTATTCAAATCGCCCAAATCACGGACTATTTTACGTCCTGCGTCACCCTTGGCATTACCGACAAAAACTACCTGATGTTCAATTTTTTGGGATTTAAAAATTTTACCGGTCGCACCAACCATTAAATCAGCCTTAAATCCCATTTTCTCAATTTTTTCGATAAAAAGCGGTGAAAGGCAGTAAATTTTATCATATTGTTTTAAAATTTCAGGTGTGACCCAGTCCGGATGACTGTGTATCCATAAAATATTATAGGTATCAACAGGAACCTGTTTTAAAGGCGCACCGAAAAGATGGACCAAAACATCTGCTTTGTGGTTTGCAATCACATGCCCCATGGAACGAAACTCGTCCTGCATCTCTTTTTTAAACCAGTAATCTCCCCAGCGTAATTTACGTTCGGCATTTTTTTCCAAATCCGACAATGAAACGATCTGAATTTGCAGGTTATTTTTTGCACGAATAATATCCGCGAGCAGCCGGTTACGAAGCTGTTTCAAATTTTCATTATCAGGCTGCAGGGCATGACACTCTCTTAATTCAGCTTTTGCCTGATCAAAATTTTCCAGTTTCCTATACAGTTTAATGAGATTCAGACGGGCATCAATAAAGGCAGGATCTGCATTCACAGCGTTTTTAAAACTCTCTTTAGCCTTTTCCCAATTTTGCTGTGAATAGTACAACACACCAAGGTTATTAGAAGCAGAAGCATCCTGTGGCTTTAAGGAAACAACTTGCCTAAAAAACTTGATCGCGTTATCAACATCCCCCTGTTGATGATAAATAAGCGCCAGATTATAATAAGCGTCAACCCGTTCAGGTTCCTGCTCTATAGCCTGCAAACAAACCTGGCAGGCATTTTCATATTTACATTCGTTTACTAACTTGTCCGCCGCCTCAAGTAATTCTTTATACACCTCCATCACATCCTCACGATACAGACTAGTCGTCTATTTTCAGCGTTATCTTTTTATGAAGCGGTTTTGAACTTTCTAACTCATTTTTAATATCATCCTGTTGCGGAGCAAGTTCCAGAGATTGTTTCCAGACCTCTTCTGCTTCATTGGTCTTGTTCTGTTTTTTAAAGCACGAACCCAGTAAATTTAAAATCGGTACAGCGTCCACATTCAAAGAATCGTTGTCGCTGCGTAATTTTTGGACTTGTTTATGACGTTCCAACCAGTGGTTTAATATAACAACGGCATTTTCATACTTTTTCTTTTCATAATAAAGTTTACCAAGGTTATAAACAGCGCTAAAATTCATATCATCAAGTTTGGCAGCTTTGGCGAAAAACGGCTCTGCCTGTTTATCCAAACCCAAAGCGATACAACATTCGCCCAAAGAATTAAAAGCAACAGAGTTGTTTTCATCAAAAGTTACAGCTTTATGAAAATGGGCCATGGCATGTTCATAATCACCCAGTTCTTTTTGTATTGTACCCAGAGTAATATGTAATTCCGGAATATTCGGATTTGATACCAAAGAATACTTTAACACTTCCTGGGCTTTGTCTGTTTCACCCCGGCGAAAATAAATATCAGCCAGGTGTGCGGCAGATAAAACAGAGTCAGGCGAAAAGCGAAGCGCCTCATCAAAAAATACTTCGGCATCTTTTTTATTATTTATAGCCAAACAACACAGTCCCATACGTTCAAAAATTTCACCATCATCACCACTCTGCAATATTGTTTCTTTATAAAATGATAATGCGTTTTGATATTTTCCCTGTGTTTCATAGAGCCAGCCAAGGTTATAAAAAGCATCAGTCAATTCCGGATTCAAATGAACAGCTTTAAGCAAATTCTGTTCAGCTTCACTATAATTTCCCTGCCGTATATTAATAATACCTAGCTGACAATAAATCTGATCAGCATAACTCGAATCATCATCAATCAATTCAGATAAAATCTTGTGTGCCTCATCAAGACGGTTTTCTAAAATAAGAGAACCAACCAGTTCAATTTTATCAGATACGATATATGTTTTTTCAGGAACGGATGCCGTTTCTTTTGTGTTCATTTTATTATTGTTACTCATCACTTTGAACCTCTTCTAAATCCTGAGAAATTATTTTAATATTTTGGTGTAGTGAATTAGCCAGAATAGTAAAGTCTACATTAACTCCAAGACGAGCAGCATCCTTGTTTTCTTCCTGGACTTTTTCATATATTTCACCCCGATAAATTGTTACAGATTTGGGAGCTTGAATTCCAACCCTGACATTGCTGCCATCAACTTCAAAAATATTTATTCTAATTTCATTACCAATAGCGATGCTTTCGCCTGGTTTCCTCGTCAATATTAACATAAAAGCCTTCCTTGGCAAAAATAGTTAGACTGCTTTGCTTCCTGCATGAATTGGGTGGCGGACCAAATATTGGCTGTCTACCAAAATAATCTGTTTTGCGAGCCTCTCTTTTGGATTAATTATAATTGGGCCTCGTAAATTTACAGAAACTCTGTTTTCTTCCTGGTTAACTGTAACAACTGCTAAAAAGTCGGCTTCTTTTGCATGGCGTAAGCCCACAGTTTGCAATTCCGCATGGCCTACACGAGGCGAGTAATCCGACATTATAAAATAAGGGCTAACAACAGGTAACAAAAATTGTGGATCATCAAGACTTAATAACCACCGAAACGGTGCAAAACCCTGTTTTGACACAATTACAAAATGTTGGAATTCCTCAAAACCTATTATTCCGTCAGGGAAAAAACAGGTGTCCTCCTTTACATACCTCACCTCACCTAAAACAGGTGAATTCACAATTTTGGACTCTACCAAGGTTGTTGCCTCTTCAATCATCATTTTTCACATCTCTCCAAAGTTAGGCCAAATAGTCTAAAAGATTTAATTGAATAATTTTTGCACTTGCCTGTAGCGCACTCTCATATGCATTTGTTTTTGATTCATAATACACCGCAGCCTCTGCCACATCTGTGTCTTCTACAGAAGATTTAAGTGCCTTAATTTGAATTTCATAGTCATCTAAAGCCAGGGAAGTCGTTGAAAAATGGTCTATTTTCAAACCGACTGTTCCCAAGTTGCGTATTATTTGGTTCATAGCTGATTCCATATCCGTTCTTACACTTCGGATTGCATCTCCGTCATTTCGCATAAGAGCGTTTTTAAAATCAGTCAAAACTTGAAAAATATTAACATCATCATTAAATACTTTTTCACCGGAAAAATTAATTTGAACTTCTTCACCTTTTTCAATTTCACGAACAATACGGCCGTCGGTTCCTTGTGGATTTACAGTAACAACACTGGGCTCTTCAGTTTCATAGGTTATTAAAAAATCCGTAGCATCTGTCATTGTACCGGTAGAAAGGACCGTTATCGTACCTTTATCTTTATCGATTGTAAAATCGGTACCCTCGGTATACGTTACACTGCCATCTGCCGATGTAACCACAACAGCGGTTGATGACAAGCCCGTATAGTCCAGCTCAACAGCAGTATCAAATGCTGAAGTAAAAGTTTCATCTTCTACAAGACTGGTAAATTCAAAAGGAGGAGAATCAATAACAGTGCCACCAAAAAGATATTTTGTACCCATCTGTTTATTGGCTTCTTTGATAATGTTTTCTAATGCATCCTGCACTAAACTGGCCACCTGCTTTCTTTCAGATTCACCATAACTATCACTGGACAAACGTGTAGCTTCGGATGACATTCCCAAAAGTTCTTCATTAATAATATCCAGAGAGGCTTCGGTAAACTGTAACCAATTATCACCATCGTCTACGTTTTTTTTATAGGTTTCCAGTTGTTTCAATTCTTTGTTAAAATCAAGCACTTTACCCGTTCCAACCGGATCGTCAGAAGCTCTGTTAATTCGTTTTCCGCTGGACAACTGCTCGTAATATTTCATCTGTTCTTTTTCAATACGTTGCAGATTTTGCAGCAGACTATTATAAATATAATTTTTAGTTACTCTCATTATATCTTCCTTTAAAATCCAGGTAATTAAACCAGACCTAAAACTGTTTGCATCATTTCCTCTGCCAGGGTCACCAGTTTTGCAGCGGCCTGATATGACTGCTGGAACTTGATCAAATTAGTCATTTCTTCATCCTGAGAAACACTGGCGACAGCAGCCTGTTGCTCTTCCAATTGAGAAACAAAAATCTCCTGACCTTCTACATTCGTTTGCACTTCGAGTAATCTCGTTGCATTTTCAGACACGATGCCCGAATAATATTCACTAAAAGTATTTTGATAATTTGCCAGAACTCTTTCATCCTGTAACTGGGATATTTGCAAAGCAATATCACCATTACCGCCCGTACCATCGGCTGACGTCGCTATTTTTCGGACGTCATTTTCCATATTTACATCCAGTTTTATGTCTTTTGCACCGGTTGTAGCACCATCAAAAAAGTTAAGATTTGTACTTCCGTCAATGCCATATCCCGAATTATGCAAAGTATTAATAGAGCTGACAAGTCCAAGGGCCAGGTTGTCCAATTTTTCAAGCTGGTCACCCAAAACATTATCATGCATTTCAATCAAACCGTGCAATTTACCATTGCTGATTTTTGCTGTATTATGTGTATCTGCCCATTGAATATTAGAAAAATCAGAGGAATCATCCGGAAGTTCCAACTCTACAACATGGTCCCGCTCCAGGAACATTTTACCACCCAGACTCAACATAACCTGACCATACTGGTTTTTTTGGATATTAACATCAGCAATTTCACTAATATCCTGTAAAAGTTGGTCCCTTGCATCCAACAGATCACCAGCCTGACTACTGGCCTGCCCGACAGACGTTAACTGGATATTTATTTCACCTAATTGACGTGTATAACTGTTAAATTGGATGACTGTTTCATCAAAATCAGGTTCCAATGAATCCTGCAAATCTGTAAGTTTGAAATGCAGCGAATTGAATTTATTACTCAGTGCATAACCTGACTGATAAACCAAATTACGTGTATCCAAACTATCCGGATCATTTGCCAGGTCCTGCCAGGCACTAAAAAAGTTGTTCAATGAAGAAGCCAAACCAGTATCTGACGGCTCTCCATAAATACTTTCAAGCTGATTGTATTTTGTTTCCAATGCCTGAAAATAACCGAGAGATTGCTTTTGTAAGTTAATTTGCTTATCTAAAAACTGATCCCGTATCCTGGTAATCCCATCCACATCAACACCAGTACCGATAGCATATCCACTATAATATAAGGGAGAGTTTGTCTGCAAATTAACACGCTGCCGGGAATATCCCTCTACTTCGGCATTCGTAATATTATGACCGGTTGTATTAATTCCTATCTGACTAGCTGAAAGGCCCCTGCGTGCAATTTCCAATAAACTATTAACAGACGGCACAATTTACTCCTTAATACTATAATTATCAAACTTGTACAAATTCATGGTCAAACAACTTCCATCATTACTGAATATTTTTTAAATTTTTGTAAATTTCCGCCGGCATCATAATTTTTATTTGGTTCTGCTGCGGCGTAAATCAATTCCAAATTCTTATTAACATGTTCCAAAGATCGGGCCAATAAATGCGCGCTGACCTTGTTTAAATGATTAATGTCTTTAATTACGGCTTTTAAAGTCGTACGTAATTCGGTTAAACGATCAGAATATTGTTTTTTAACAATAGGAATAACATGCTCAATTGATTGCAATTCCTGTTTCGGTCTGACTGGTATGTTGACCTGTTTGATTTTTTCCGCACGTTTTAAAGAGGCTTCCTTGGCCATGTGGATATAATCCTGGGCATTTTTGCTATTCTCAGTCATTCGTAAAATATCACGATCAATAATGGCACTTTGCTGTGCTTTTAGCTGGTTGAGCAATAAATTATAGGAACCGATTTCATCCTGTATCAATTGAATCAGTTCTTCTACCCAGCTATTGCTTATTTCTTGTGGAATATTTTCTATTGCTATGGTCATAATGCCACACTAAATATTTTCGTCAAACATTTTTTTATAGGAATTGCTGTAACCAATTACTTTATCAACATATTCTTGTGTTTCTTTAAACGGTGGAATTCCACCATATTTTTCAACATTACCGGGTCCGGCATTATAAGCGGCAAGTGCCAGCTCTGTTTCGCCAAAACGGTCCAACATTTGTTTTAAATAACGAACGCCGCCCTGAATATTTTCTTCAGGATTAAAAGAATTTTTAACACCCAAATCTGCGGCTGTACTGTCCATTAATTGCATCAATCCCTTGGCACCGGCACGTGAGACAATATCTTCTCGTCCACTGGATTCCTGGGTTATAACACCATAAACCAAATGTACAGGTAATTCCTGTTCATTAGAAGCTTGTTCAATGATGTTATGATATTGTTGAATTCTGGACACTGTTGTATCGGAAACGGCAAGTGTCTTGTTTTCGATAATGCTATTGTTGGATTCAGCAGATGTCCGGTTTACGGTGATATTATTATTTGAATCAGAAGATTGCTTTGCGATAATGCTTTTAATGGAAATCGGTTTATTGATTTCCGGCAGGTCCTCACCTGAAAACCTTTGGGACAATTCTTTATACAAAAGTTCACCAATTCCAAAACCACTGCCGTGTGCTATCTCTTCTGCCATTTTGGTATCAAACATACTTTGATATGTTTCAGCGCCAAAACCTTCTCCAAACAACGAACTTTCGCCAACTGTCTGCCGCATTGATTTCATCAATTTGGATAACATAACAGCTTCAAAATCAGCACAGACCTTTTTTAATCGCTGTAACTCTTTATCGTTATTTACTTTCTTTGTCTCTTGACTATTATCAAGAGGGATAAATTGAGATTTTACACTATTAATATGCATATCAACACTTACATAATTACAAGTTTTGCCTGCAAAGCGCCGGCCGTTTTTAATGCCTGGAAAATGGCAATGATGTCACGCGGTGACACCTGTAAACTATTTAACATTGAAGCTAATTCTTCAACATTGGCTACATCATCCATCACCGCCACACTTGCACCCTGTTCTTCAATAACCTGTGTTCGTGTTTGCGGAACAACAACAGTAGATCCGCCTGAAAAAGCAGGTGGTTGAGAAACATAGGGAGATGAACTTATTTTTATTGTTAAATTTCCGTGCGCAACAGCCGTGGGCATTAAATGAACGTCCTGACCGACAACAACCGTACCGGTCCGCTCATTGATAACAACACGTGCTTCCTGATCGGCATCCACTTCAATACCCTCAATTTGAGCTACCAATGACATAACCTGGGCCGGGTCTGTAACCTGTACATTTACCCTTCCCGGATCAACAGCATTAGCAGCAGAACTGCCAACCTGATTGTTTATCGCTTCCGCAATGCGAACAGCCGTGGTAAAATCCGGTTGCCTTAACATCATTTCCAGATTTTGTCCCTGAATCAGTTGCGCCTCCATGCCTCGTTCAATCACAGCACCGTTTGGCACCCGTCCAACAAGGGAATAATTTTTTCGATAACGCTCTCCGCTCATCGTTTCAACATTAAATCCGCCAATACTCAAAGGTCCCTGAGCAACAGCATATACCAAATTGTCCTTACCCATTAGTGGTGTCATAAGCAGGGTTCCGCCTTCCAAACTGGAAGCATCACCAAGTGAAGATACCGTAACATCTGCCGCGCTGCCAATTCCGGCAAAAGGAGAAACACTAGCGGTGACCATAACCGAAGCAACATTGCGGACAGCCAAATTATTATCCGGTACATTCATGCCCATTTTCGTCAGCATGTTTCGTACGGCCTGGGCCGTCATGGTAGATCGGCGTGAATCTCCGGTGCCATCCAGCCCAATCACAAGACTGTAACCGATCAGCTTTTGGTCTTGCACGCCTTTAATATCCACAAGGTCTTTCACTCGTGCAGCAGCAAATGTTATATTATTTGCATCGGCAATAATTATTATGCTCAACACAAATATTAAATATTTCAATCCGGTGTAAAAACGATTCAGCATTTTAAAAACTCCATACATCCTGTATATTAAAAAATCCAACCAAGCAACTTGTCCAGCATTCCCGGCTTTTGTCCCTTGGAAACAATGCCTTTACCGGCATAAGAAATCTGGGCGTCAGCAACCTGATAAGAAAAAATTGTATTATCACTTCGAATATCTTCAGCCCGGATCACTCCGTTTATTAAAATCTTTTCTGTTTCGCCGTTAACAGCAACCACTCTTGTTCCGTTTATAACCAATGTGCCATTAGGCTTTACCTCGGAAATTGTGGCCGTTATTTTGCCGGTCAAACTTCCCTTACGTGAGGTTTCACCACTATTATCAAATCCGTTGTTAAACTTGCCACGCAATCCAAACATCGGCATATAAGATTCTGATTTTGGGCCACCAGTAGCCTGTACACCATGGTCACTGGTCTTTTCATTGCTACTGTTTGCTTCACTTTTCGCGCTTGAATATTCTACGATTAATATTGTAACAATATCGCCAACCTGTCTGGCACGGTGGTCCGTAAACAAGGACATCTGTTGATAACTCTGGGCCACACACAATGTCGGATTGAAAAAACGAACCGTAGAAAAGAAAAGCATTAATGTTATAAATAATTTAATTTTCATCTTAAACTCTTGTTTTGTTCAAAGGTTACTTTATCAGGACTTTCAACAGCAGCCAGATAATAAGCGCCATTGGTCATATTTTTTACTTTAATCACTTCACCCACACATCCATCCTGGCATGCTTGAACAGGAAGAGACAAACTCAAACCTTTGCTGATAAATTCCATATTAACCAAACTTCCGTGTTCAATAACCGGAACATTTTCAACCATCGATTCTGTTAATACACGACCGGGAGATAAACGTCTTGTGGCACGTTTACCAATAATATCCTTCATACTGACAAGTTTCTCATGCGTAGACCAGTTTACTTCACAAAGCTCAAGCTGCACGTCATCCACTGCAATAACATCATTACGTTCCAATAGCTGTGAAGTAATAACAACCTCTTGAAATCTTTTTACCAACGCTAGGACCTGATGTTCTTCTTTTTTGCCTCTGTTTGTAAAAGTGACCTGAAAGACAGTACGTCCTCTGAGGATTCCCTTTTTTCGTGTAGAAATTGTAATCGGAGGTGCAACCGCACCGGCTATATCCGGGGTAACAGAAATCACTTCTACTGTAATTTTGTCTTCCTTGCCAAACCGGGACTCGATATATTTTTTTATACCAATTTCTATCAAACCATTATTTGTTGTTCCCGATTCGAGGGATTTGCCAAAAGCAAAAGATACAAACAAAACAACAATAAAAAACAACAGGTACATATTTGTTAATAAACGAAATTTCATAATAACCATCTCTTATTTAACGTTTCAAACCGTTAACAAGGCTCATCATATCATCGGCTGTACGAATGGTTTTGGAGTTAATTTCATAGGCACGTTGGGCCGTAATCATATTTACCATTTCGTCAACAACGTCAACATTGGAACTTTCCAAAAATCCCTGTCCCAAAGCACCAAATCCGTCCAGTTCAGGATTTCCGACAATGGGCTCTCCTGAAGCTGAAGTATATTGTAATAAATTACGTCCTACATTTTTCAATCCACCGGGATTAACGAAACGTGCCAGCTCTATTTGGCCAATATCCTGAGTTTCATTGGATCCGGCGACTGTTACAGCAACAAGACCATCGCGGCCGATACTGATACTTTGTGTGTCCTGCGGCAAAGCAATGGAAGGTTCCAAAACATATCCGTCAGAATTTACAATTTGACCATCATCGGAAACTTTGAATGAACCATCCCGGGTATAAGCCAGAGTACCGTCCGGCATTCGCAACTGAAAAAAACCATCGCCTTCAATGGCAAGGTCTAAAGCATTATCTGTAGCAACCACATCACCCTGAGTAAACATCTTTGTCGTAGAGACAGGTTTAGTTCCACAACCTACTTGTAATTCCGTAGGGGCCTTGACATCTTCAGAAACTGAAGCACCGGCAGGACGAATGGTTTGATATAACAAGTCCTGGAATTCTACCTTACTCTTTTTAAAACCGGTAGTGTTGACATTTGCCAAATTATTGGCAATGGTGTCTATGTGCAGTTGTTGGGCCCGCATTCCCGTTGCTGCAATTCTTAATGATTTATCCATAAATATATCTCCAATAAAACTATATAAAAAATTCTATTCTAACTTAAACTCGGCCAACATCGTTTACAGCCTTGTCCAGGGTCTCATCCTGAGTACGGAGCGCACGCTGATTAGCCTCAAACTGACGATAAATTTCAATCAGGTTTACCATTTCTTCCAACGGATTTACATTGGATGATTCCAAAAAACCGGAACGAACATTCGGTGTATTGTCCAATTCTGCTAAATACCTTTCGTCTGCTGAAAAATAACCATCACCGGAACGTTGTAACTTTGAAGAATCCGTAACCTGGTAAATCATAAGCGACCCAGCCGGTTCGCCATCGGCTATAATTCCGCCCTGGGCAGTAAATTGAATCTCTTGTTGCGCACTAACAGGACCGCCGTCACTCATCACATAATCACCATTTGCCGTAACAAGAAATCCTTCAGTATCAAGCTGAAAATGACCCTGTCGAGTCAACCTGGTTCCCTGCTCCGTATCGATGACAAAAAAACCTTCGCCTTCGATAGCCAGGTCCAACGGATTACCGGTTGCTCTTAAAGCACCCTGACTCGTGTCCACAACTTCAAGAGGTTGTGAATTAGCTTTGGGATTACTGTCTGCATTTTTTAACGATTCGCTGAAAACAATACTCTTTTTAAAACCGGCACTACTGGCATTTGCCAAATTATTGGCAATAACGTCGATAGCGTATTTTTTATTTTCTAATCCGTTTTGACTGTATTGAATACCTTGTAACAAAATTTCCTCCAAAGAAAATTATTCATAAAAAACATATTCAAAAGACATGCCAGTTTTTATAAAAACAAAAGAAACTAAAAAACAAATAGTTATCTCAATTCCTATAAATAATACCTGATTATGAAAAAGGAAAAAATTACCCATAGAAGGAAAGATATTCCCCTGGCAGAAAAAATATTCAATATTAAATTATTGGTTTAATTATAAGGTGTAAATGAAGATAATTTATTTTTAGAATAGCGAGAATTTCTGAAATAAAAACGACTATCAAAACAGATTCATCATTCAACTAATTCTTATAATCATCCAAGAATGTCATCCCCGCGAAAATATATTAGAGATCTCTCGTACACTAAATTTAAAAAGGATTGTTTTTTTGTATCGGAAAGATTTTTACAGAATGACGATGGATAAAGGGATAAAAAAAAGGAACGGCAGAACCGTTCCTCTAAAATTTCAAACTTTTTCTTTCACCTCATCAAGAACCTGGCGAATAGTGATAGCAAAATCGTGCATGGGGACCGGTTTTATTAAAAACCTTTTAATACCCAGTTCAATGGCCTTGTCCTCAGTTATTACATCACTAAATCCGGTACATAGAATAAACGGAATATCAGGTTTGATAGAAAACATTTCATCCGCCAGTTCAGCCCCCGTAATACCCGGCATGGTTTGATCGCTGATTACAAGATCATATTTACCGGCATTTTCAGTGAATTCATCCAAAGCATCAAGACTGCTTGTCTTTGCACAAACACTGTAACCCAGTTCCTGAAGAATATGCTGTGTTACTTCAACCAAAGCCTCTTCATCGTCGACAAATAAAATTCGTTCATTACCGCCAATCAAACTCTGATCAGTATTATTTTCTTTTGTTGCATTAGAATCAACTCGCGGGAAAAGTACTTCGAACGTCGTTCCCAAACCAACATTACTATCTACATATATTGCACCGTTATGTGCCTGAACAATTCCATGCACAACAGCTAAACCCATTCCGGTGCCCTCACCGATTTTTTTGGTTGTAAAGTAAGGTTCAAAAATACGCCGTAAGGTTTTTTCATCCATTCCGTAACCTGTGTCCCGTACAATTAATCTTAAATATGGACCCTGATTAAGATCAGGATAATGACTTGAATTTTCCTGATCAATTGTTACAAAATCCAAAATAACTTCAAGGACACCTCCCCTTTCCCGCATAGCATGAGAAGCATTGGTGCACAAGTTCATAAGTATTTGATGAATTTGCGTAGGGTTTGCAAAAATAATTCCTGAAATTGCCTTAATGTCCTGGCGTATTTCTATAGTCGTTGGCAAAGAAGCTCTTAACAATTTTAAAGCTTCTTTTATAATTAAGCCAACCTGAATATTCTTTTTATCCTGTTCAGTTTGACGGTTAAATGCCAAAATCTGTTTAGCCAAATCCTTTGCACGGAGACCGGCTTGTAAAACACGATTTAATTTTTTTTGAATGCCCTTACTACAAGATTCATCCCTAATAACCAGTTCCGTAAATCCGATTATTGCCGTTAAAATATTATTAAAATCATGGGCAATGCCGCCGGCTAATGTACCGATTGCTTCCAATTTTTGAGATTGCTGCAACTGTTTTTCCAACCGTCGAAGTTCGGTTATATCCTTTTCCACTGTAATAAAATTGATAATATTTCCATTTTGATCAATAACCGGAGAAAAGGTCGCTTCTGCTTCCATTACATCACCGGACTTGTTTTTGTTTAACAGTCTTCCCTTCCAGATTTTACCGGACCGTACAATTTGCATGACTTTATCATAATCAAACCTGTCATCATTCCCGTTATACAAAAATTCAGGTGTTTTCTCCAGAATTTCTTTTTTTGAATAACCAAACAACTTTTCAAAGGCAGGATTGACATATTGAATTTTACCCGCAGGATTTGTAACCATTATTGCTTCAACAGCTTGTTCAGTAATAGCACTGAACCTTAACAGCTCTTTTTTAAAACGATACTGCTCGGATTTGTCTGTTAATAAAACAATTTTTACATTTTTATTCAAGTACCCTTTATTCCTGATTTTTATTTCAATATACTTTTCCCGGCCATGAAGAGTTTTAATTGTTTTTGTTTGCATTTCATCAGTAGCCTGATTAATAAAATCGATATCAAAAAGTTCCATTATTGTGTTTTGCATATCAATTTTATTTATATCTTCCGAATCCATTGGAAAATCTAGAATTTCAAGCAATTTTGGATTCCAATAAATAACTTTATCCTGCAAACAGACAAACACACCCTCGTTTAAATCTTTAAACATTTCCAACAATAAATCAGCAATAAAATCCGATTCCGATTTGGGTATATCACTAAAATCAGTTATTATCGAAGGAGCTTTACATGATTCAAAAATAAAGTATTTATTGTGGGTATATTGATCGAATTTAGGGACGACTTTATAAAAAACAACCTTGTTGTTTTTATGAGTAAGATATTGAAATGAATGAGAATTATGTTCTGTAAGGGTTTCATTCAAATTATCGAGAAATTGAAGATTTGACTTGAAAGAGCAAAACTCATTAATGTGAAATCCTATAATGTTTTTTCGGGGAAGAGAAATAAAATCCAGGAAACTATCACTACAATCAACCAAATAACCGTTAAACGTTATTATAAAGCGTAAAGGAGTATAATTTGGTATTTGCGGTGTTTGTTTTTCCAGTTTATTTTTTAGAGCTTGTTTACTAAAACTTGAATCTGAAAAAATATTTTTTACATGATCTGTTATCTCTGCACTATTTTTCTGTTTTTCCCACACGTCACACCTCACCACGTTATCTCATCCATCATTCTTCTTCCAGTTAAAATCAATAAACCAGGCCTTATAATAGATACATTATCTTGGTTTCTCTTCAGCCTGGACCCAATTTAATACCTCGGCCGATATTCTATCCAATGGTAAAATTTTATCTGCGGCACCAAGGTTAATTGCCTCTTTCGGCATACCAAAAACAATACTTGTCTTTTCATCCTGAGCGATTGTAAAAGAACCGCTATCATGCATTGCCAACAACCCCTTTGCGCCGTCTGCGCCCATTCCGGTAAGTAAAACACCAATAGCATTTTGTCCGACATGATGTGCTACAGAATGAAACAAAACATCCACTGCAGGACGTTGATGATGGACAGGCGGGCCGTCCTTTAAGCGGACATGATAACGGGCACCGCTTCGATGTAATAAAAGATGATGGTTACCAGGCGCGATAAGAGCAACACCAGGCACAACACTATCATTATCTTTTGCTTCCCGAACTTCCATATGACATATTGTATTTAAACGATTCGCAAAGGCTTTTGTAAAATTTTCCGGCATATGTTGAACAATAACAGTTCCAGGGGTTGCACTGGGAAAACCCTTTAAAACTGCTTCAATCGCTTGTGTACCACCTGTCGAAGCTCCAATAGCAATAACCTTGTGTGTTGTTTTTAAATTAAAATCGACAGTTATTGGATTTGTAGGTTCTGAGGGCTGTGTCCGAATTCTTTTTCTTATATTTGAAGCGGCTGCTGCACGAACAGCACGCACAAGTTGTTGCGCGTCTGGTGTTGAAAAAGTAGAACCGGGTTTACATATAACTTCCACGGCACCTAATTCGAGTGCTTTTATTGCAGCTTCACTGTTTTTTGGCGTCAAAGAACTGACAACAATGACAGGGATAGGATAATATTTCATCAGTTTATCTAAAAAAACCAGGCCATTCATACGTGGCATTTCAAGATCCAGGGTAATAACATCGGGTTGTAATGTTAATATTTTTTCTCTGGCAACATAGGGATCTATAGCACTTCCAACAACTTTTATATCCTCATTCTTTTCAAGTTGTTCGGATAGTACTTTACGCACGACTGCCGAGTCATCAACAATTAGTACATTAATCATAACGTTTTACTGCCTTTAATCATTATTACTGTATTAAATAACTAGGTGATCTTTATAATCTTTTAAATATAGTTTAATTCCTGCTCTACCTTCCATAAAAGTCAATACCACATCAGCAACCAAATCACAGCATATATCCTTTTTATCTGTTTGAGTATTGCTTATCTTAGGGGTCTCAAGATAAAATACAGGTTTTTTCCCGGCGATTTTGGGTAGTAAATTACCACAAATCACATTGGTAACCTCTCCTAATGCATCTTGTTTTTGCTGGTCCTGAATATCTTCTTCGCCTAAAATATTTTCCGCTAAAATTGGTAAAAGCTCTGAGGCGACACCTAATTGCAGAGCACCATTAAAAGGACCTTTGAATTGCACCAGAGAAAATGTGTCGAAAGGAGCGGGAGGCATGTCCAGTTCTTCTTCCGGCATAGGAAAAAGAAAACACAATTCTTCAAAGGTCATATTTGCAACAGAGACCAATTCATTTTCCAAATTTTTATCCATTATTTACTCCTATTCAATTCGATTTAAAACAGCTTCTCTTAAAATTTCCGGGGTAAACGGTTTATGCACAAAACCAGCCCCTTTCTTTTGAAGCAATTCAATACGGGTTTCACTACTTTCGGTTGAGACAACAATAATAGCCAAATCTTCAGTGTCCGGATTTGCCTTTATTCTTTCAATCATTTCCTCGCCATTCATTTCCGGCATATTGATATCAACAAGCGCCAGGTCAACCCAATTTTCACTCAAAACTTTCAGGCCTTCTAAACCATTTCCAGCCTCGTATATTTTTCCGATTGGTAATCCGCTCAAATTGAGGGTCTTTTTAATCATTCCCCTCATAACTGCACTATCATCAACAATCAGGAAGTCAAGAGCCATTTTCTCTCCTCCATATATTTAAATTTTTATAATTCTCTTACAGTACCATTTGATTTAATTAAAACAGTACCGGTCTTTATATCCATTGAAAGTGTTCGGGAAATACTTCCTCCAACATCATATTTCTTAAGTAATATACCGTTTTTCCATAACAGCTTTCTTAAAATTGTAAAATTTCGTTGCCCGATATTAAAATAATCCTGTCCTTCAGTTTTAAATCGAGCTCCTCCAGCAACTTTGACAATTAAACGACTTTTAACAGCACCAGCTTTATAACATTCAGTAAAAAGTATTGGAACACCGGTATCAACAAACATATAGGGTTTATTTTTCGCTTTTTCTGCGTCTATAGACGACATGGGAAGCATTATATGTATCATTCCCCCAACCTGGACAACCGGATCATAAACAGTTATTCCAAGACAGCTTCCAAGCGCATAGGTAATAATTTCATCATTCGGATTTTTGGATACAGCCATGTCAGCTACGCCTACAACTATCTTCACGCGTTTCTCCTTTTAAATCATTTTTGATATATCGCAGGCTGAATGTATCGATAATTATGCGATGAATTTGTTAAACTTTCAGAATGTCCGATAAATAAAAACCCTCCCGGTGCCAATAATTCCCAAAAGCGATTAATTAAATTCTGACGCGTTGGTTGATTAAAATAAATCATAACATTTCTACAGAAAATAACATCAAAAGGGCCCTGCATCGGCCAATCAGATAATAAATTTAAACGCGCAAATTGAATTAATGACTTTAAAGAATCCTGTGCCTGAAAAGCGGGTGGTGATGAATTTGAAACACGAGTAAAATATTTTGTCAACATTTTTTGTGGTATGTCACTCAATAAATCAGCATCATACATACCATTTCCGGCTTTTTCAAGCACTCGATTGGAAATATCTGTGGCTAATATCTTGATATCCATACGATCAATTTGAGGAATATCTTCTCTAAGCTGAATTGCTAACGAATAAGGCTCTTCACCTGAAGAACAACCGGCGCTCCAAAATCTTAACTTTTTTTTGGATATTATATTTGGTAAAATATTTTTCGATAAAAAGTTAAAATGTTGTATTTCTCTAAAAAAATTTGTTTTATTTGTCGTCAACATATCAATCATATGAGACAGTTCCTGTCTCGTTTCATCATTTTCGACAAACTCTACATATTCTTCAAAACTTCCAAGCCCTAATACTCTTAAACGCTTCATCAAGCGGGATTTTACGAGCCCTTCTTTACCTGGTGGCAGTTGTATACCGCAAATATCGTTCACGACACGGCTAATTTTTGAAAACTGCTCATTGCTCAATTCTACAGACATGAGATCTACGGCCATATCATTTTCCTATCATTTAAAGGTTAATATCAATTGCTATTTACAGCAATTTTTCTATTCAGTTGCATATTACTATCTATCTTTTTTTTAAAATCTTTATCTTTTCGGCCCTGATTAGTTATCTGAAATTTTGAAACCAGGGTCTGCATTTTATCTGCCTGATTGCTCAAGCCCTCGGCAATACGATTTGAATCATCAGCATTAACAGCATTCTGTTGCACAATATGGTTAACCTCATCGACAGCTTGAGTGATTTGCTCTATACCGGTATGCTGTTGTTCAGAAGTGGTTGAAATTTCATTCATCATTTCTTTAATTTTGCCAACTTGTTGAGAAGCCATATTAAGCTTTTCAGTTACTTTAACATTCAATTCAACTCCATTGTCGGCATTTTCAACCGCTTCTTTAATCATAACGGCTGTATCTTTGGCAGCTTCAGCGCTTTTCATAGCCAGGTTCCGTACTTCTTCGGCAACAACAGCAAAACCTTTTCCGGCTTCGCCTGCCCTTGCGGCCTCAACTGCGGCATTAAGAGCAAGCAAATTAGTTTGAAAAGCTATTTCGTCAATAGTGTGCACAATTTTGGCAACTTTATCGGATGAATTTTTTATTCTCAGAATCGTATCAGAGAACTGATTCATATAATCAACACTCGCTTCAACGTGCTCATTAGTTTCATTTGTATAATTATTAATATTTTTTGCTGACAGGTTATTATTTTTTATAACAGAAGCGAGTTCCTGAAGGTTTCCTGAAATTTCTTCCAAAGCGCTTGCCTGGCTGGAAGCACCGGAAGCAATTGTATGGCTGCTATTTAATAATTCATCAGAAGCTTTGGCAACATCTAAAGAAGTATTAGAAACCTGATATATACTGTCATCCAAATTTTCCAGCGCTGCGTTTAGCGCTGTTTTTATTGTTGCATGGTCACCTTTATAATCACTGTTAACCCGAACGGACAACTCACCTGTTGCTACCCTTTCCAAAACGTCTTTTGCCTCGTTAACAGGAGTTAAAATAGAATCCAGTGTTTGATTAAAACCATTCACAATATTCTTAAAATCACCGGAATGTTTTGAACTGTTTGCACGAAAAGTCAATCGACCGGCTACAGCGGCATCAATGAGTTCTTTGACATCGCTCAGCATAGCTTGAATATTGCCTTGCATTTTAATCATAGCCTTACTGAGACTGTCATATTCCGAAAGAATATCTAACTTGCCGGAAAGGTCTCCCTGTGCAATTTGATCGGCAAATGCCGTCTTTTCTTTTATATTTTTCTGCAAATCCTTAACGGCTGTACTCACCTGGCCGATTTCATCGTTAGAGTGGCTATTAATGGAAAAATTTAAATCACCTTTAGAAATTTTTTGAATTGATTTTACTAAAATCAACAGATGGCTGACAATAGTTTTACGAACAACTAAAACGACGAAAAATACTGTAACACCCAGAATAATTAATCCCATTATAAAACAGGCTCGTTTTTGTTGGCTCGTTGCGATGTATTCATTTTCCAGTGAAGCTCGCAAACTGATAACTGCCAGGGCATCACCTACATTACCACCATGACATTCCACACAGCTTTCTGCTGCCAACACGGGTTCGACAGACCGAATAACAGGTTTTTCATTAAATTCTTCAAACTGTGAGAGGGGCTTTAAATCTTTTAATACCTGACGTTCCATTTCATCCATTAAAGCTTCTGCTTCTTCATTAACCAAAGCAGTTGGCATAACACGGACATCTTTAATTTGTTGAATATTTTTGGCGCTGTTAATTATCGGCTCAACATCATCTAATCCCTGATTCATAGCAAAAACTAAATACTGTGTCAGCAAGGTAGACAAGTCATGTATATTTTTTTCAGCAACATCAAATGTTGATTTCTTAGTAATCCATTGATTTATGACCACCATTGAAAATAATGTAACTGTTAAAACCATAAACACGACAAGTCCAATTTTTTTTGTTACAGATAAATGCATTGTTAGCCTCTGTTTTTTATTATTCATAACGAACAATGAAAAACACGTAGACTTTTCACTCCGACACCAGCACCATCACAACGTTACTTAACCATATTCATTCTCATATCAATATGAAAATCACATGTTGCTTTCATTACTTATTTGCATTACCAAAACTTTATCAATATCTAATAGTATTTTTACAGATCCTTCAGCTTTACCAATTCCAAGGATAAAATCCGTATCAAGAGAAGATCCAAAAGCCGGGGCTTCTTCAATTTGACTTGCAGAAATATTAACAACCTCAGAAACACGATCAACGATTATTCCCATTTCAACATCATCGGAATGAACAACAATAATACAGGTTTCTTCTGTAGTCTCTTTTTTCTCCATACCAAACAAGATGCGCATATCTAAAACAGGGACAATTTTTCCCCTTAAATTAATAACGCCACTAATATGTTCGGGAGTTCGTGGAACACGGGTAATAGCCAAAACGCCTATTATCTCCTGCACTTTGCTTATTTCGATGCCATATTCCTCACCGGATAAACTAAAAGCCAAATATTTTTGAACATTTTGTGAAACATCAATACTCTTCTTTTTAACCACTGTCTCATTTTCTTGAGCAGCCCCATTAGGTTTTACCGTGTTAACCGGTTCTGTTACCGTTTTTTCAATACTATTCTGTGGTTTTTCTAAAAATTCTGGTTTGTCTTGTAACTGCTCATCTACCTCAGCTTCCGTTTGTTGAGGTATTTCATCTTTTGATATCTCAACACTATTGTCAGCAAGGACCTCTTCTTTTTCAGCCTCTGTTTCAATTTTTTCTTCCTGAGGTTCCGGTATTGCCTCTTCTAAAAGCTCTGGTTTTGCTTCTTCTTGAGGTTCTGGTTTTGTTTCCAGCTCTTCTTCCTGAACCACTTTATCTTCTTTTAAGGTAGATGGTGCTATCTCTTTTTTGGCCTTTTTAACACGTTGTTTTTTGGGTTTCTCTTGCGTACTATTTTCTTTATTGTTTGTATTATCTTTTGGTTCCTCAACAGGCCTGGAATCCCCAATCCAGCTTAACGGATCAGAACCTAAACGTTGCTTCTTAGCCATTTTCTCTACCTCTTTTTAAAACTTGTTTACTAAGATTTAAATAATCACGTGCACCATAACTGCTGGCCTTATAATCAAAAATAGACAAGCCAAAACTTGGTGCTTCTGCCAAACTAACATTGTCACGAATGAATGTCGAAAAAACTTTATCACCAAAATGATCGGTTATTCGCTTTACAACTTCGCGATGCAGGTTTTTACGCTTGTCATATTGTGTACAAATAATCCCGGTAATTTCCAGGTTTTGGTTTAATCGTTTTTTTACAACATCAACCGTCTGCAATAATTTTGCCATTCCTTGCATTGGTAAAAATTCAGTTTGTACAGGTATATATATTTCCCGAGAAACAGTTAATGCGTTTAGGGTTAATAAACCTAAAGAAGGTGCACAGTCAATCAGGATATAATCATAACTATTAACAGAATCTAATACTTCCTGCAAAAGAAATTCTCTGCCGGGTAATCCTGCAAACTCTACTTCTGCTGCAGATAAATCGAGGTTTGCCGGAATAATATCCAGGTTATTTTTGGTAACCACAGTTTCATCAAAAGTAACATCACCTCTTAACAAATCATAAATCGTATTGTCCAATTCATGGGCCAAAACACCTAAAGAATAGGTCAAATTTGCCTGAGGATCTAGGTCAATCAATAAAACCTTTTGCTGCAATTTTGTTAATCCGGCCCCGAGGTTAACAGCCGTGGTTGTTTTTCCAACGCCGCCTTTTTGATTGATAACCGAAATAATCTTCATTTTAATTCCTAATACAAAAATTTCTATTATTAATAGAATAGAATAAACTTAAAACTGTTTTAAAATAATATCATCACCGCCATTAAAATTTCCGGAATCATTATCATTAAATGGAATTACAGATTCCATATCATGTTCTTTATCATCCTTAGGTTTTTGAAATTTTATTTCAGCTTTATTAACTTTATTCTCAACTTTTTTTTCTAAAAAATTCATCTTGTTAGAAACAGAGTCTTTGTGATCTATTTTAAACTCTGCAACCATAATTCTCATTTTTTCAGCCAAAGCCCCAAGTTCTTCCGCTGCTCCGGATGATTCTTCTGAATTAGAAGCATTCTGTTGTGTTACCTGGTTCATTTGTTCAACCGCTGTGGTCACCTGATCAATGCCATCACTTTGCTGTTCTGACGCGGTGGCAATTTCAGTCATAACCTCATTGACCCGGATTATACCTTTGGTAACAGCTTCAAGTTGTTTAATAACTTGCTGGTTAATTTCAACACCCTCATCAGCATTTTTAATTGACTCATTGATCATCAACTCTGTCTCTTTTGCTGCTTCCGCACTACGCATCGCTAAATTGCGAACTTCTTCCGCAACAACCGCAAAACCCTTCCCTGCTTCGCCGGCTCGGGCTGCTTCAACAGCAGCATTAAGCGCCAACAAATTGGTTTGGAAAGCAATTTCATCAATTGTTTTTACAATCTTGGCGGTTCTGTCGGAAGAATCCTTAATTTTATTAATAGCACTGGACAACTGGTTCATGCTATCGGTTCCCTGTTCAGAACCTTTGCGTGTTTCCTGGGTTAAACCATTTGTTTCTCTGGCATTGGCAGTGTTTTGTCGGGTCATAGAAGCGATTTCATTCAAACTGCTGGATACTTCTTCCAGAGAGCTTGCCTGTTCCGACGCACCCTGAGCAATCACTTCACTTCCACTTCTTATTTGTTCAGAAGCTGTGGCTACCTGCTCAGCAGTCTGAGCAACCTGAAAAATGCTGTCATGAAGATTTTTTACACTCTTGTTCATTGCATTTTTAAGATCAGCATAATCTCCAAAATACTCTCCTGACATTTTTACAGAAAGGTCTTTTTCCGCTACTCTATTCAAAACTCCAATGGCATTACCAACCGGTTCTGTCACCAGGTCCAGCGTTTTGTTCATATCTTTTAATATTTTTCGATAAACACCCTTAAAGCGGTCAGCATCTCCACGAAGTTTTAAATTACCATTTAATGCGGCATCGATCATTATATTAGTTTCGTCGTCCAAACCCTTTGCAGAACTAATTATTTCCTTAAGCGCAGGTACTATTTCATCATTTTCATCACGATTTTTAATATCTATATCGATATTTCCATTCGCAATTTTTTTCATTGCAGAAATTACATAATTTTGGGTTTCGTCAGCATAGTTATTTAACAATGCAGAAATATCACCAATTTCATCTTTTCTTAAAATATCAAGTCGCCTGCTAAAACGTCCTAATGTTATTTCTTTAAGCATCTTGCTGATTTCATTCAAAGGCCGGGTCACATACTTTATCAATATCATACCGAAAAATATCGCAATAATAGATACTAAAAATGCGGCACCCCATAAAAATCCTTTATGAGATGAAACATTTTCCGTAATATCTGAAAAATATTGATCGTTATCTTTTTTGTATTCTGAATAAACTTTGTTCAAAGATAAAATGGCTTGCTGATATGCTGCCTCGCTTTGTTCAAATTCTTCAAATAATTGAGAAATTACAGACTCTTTTGTTTCAGTGGATTCCAAAAAATTAATGCCTTTATATTTGTTAAATTCTGAAATAAACTGTTGATCTAATTCCTTCCACTTGCTATAATCGGACAGATAATTTTTCCATAATTTGGAATACTTTACTTCTTTTTGTAAATTTTTATTTATACTAACAATTTTTTGATCCGTTTTTTCCAAGTCACCTTCAATTTGACGAACACTCTTATTCATTGAATAATTACCGATCAACGCAAAGTTTAACGTTCGCATATTATCAAGCTCGTCACGCAATTCATCTAATTCCGATATACTTGATTGATTGACGAAAAATAAATTACTATTGTCATAAATCTTTTGTAAATAATTATTTTCAAACAAAATTAAAATAACCATCAAGAACGTGATAATAACACATGAACCTAAAAGTAAATTTTTTACCTTGAGTGATTTGAACATTACTACCTCCATCATACCATCGATTATCAGAATACCATTTCTTCCTGCACTGTAATTTCTCGGACATTTTTGTTCTCTAATGCATCATCAAGTCCATCCAGACTTATAGAACAAAGCACCTTGTCAATATCCAATAAAATAATAATTCGTTCATCAATTTTGCCTATTCCTGTAATAAAATCATGATTTATCTGGACACCAAAATCCGGGCGCTCCGTAATTTCATCATCTTTTATATCAACAACTTCAGAAACCCGGTCAACAACAAAACCGATTTCCAATTGCCTTGTTTTAATATCTATGATAACTGTTTCATCGTCATACTTTTTTGCAGACATGTTAAACTTTGTCCGAAGGTCCATTACTGGTAACACCTTACCTCTTAAATTGACGATTCCACAAATATATTTTGGGGTTTTAGGTATTGGAGTAGGTTTAATCATCCCTATTATTTCTACAACTTTTAAAATATCAAAAGCGTATTCTTCCTCGCCTAAAAAAAAGGTTAAATATTTTGTTTTATGTTTTGTTGCACGAATTGTTTTAACTGATGTTCCTTCACTACCCAATTGAGACCGCATACCTCACTCCTCTTTACATCAATACCCACATTTAACATTTTTTCATGAAAAAGCATTTTAAAAACCTTTCACCTCAACAATTTTTAAATGCACATCACATAGTCGTTAAATGGCAAGAAATATGCCAAATAAAAATAAACCATAACTTATTATTTTTAAACGCTTAAAAAGACATATGCCTCATCAATGTCCATTTTGTGTGTATTTCATGCCATACTTTTTTCAAACAAATTTAAATAATGCTCTAAAATGAACGATAATCCAGTAAAACACATATTACAACTTTTAACTTTTTTGACAAAATTCCACAAACAACACCTAAACCGATATTAAACAATATAATAAATAAACACCCAAACCAACATCTTTTGTGACATAATTGGGTCAAATGAGTACAATCAACCTCAATTACAAATAGGTCTGATTTACAAAAAAAAAGCCCGAATAAAATTTATTCGGGCTTGATAAAAAGCTTTATTTTTAAACATTGAGCATTTTCATAGGTTCCGCATTAAAAGAATGGGAATTTCCATTTTTATTACCATTTGCCGGTTGAACATAAGAAGAATTTCCACTAGACAGAGTAAATTCTGAAATCATGTTCCATATTTCTTTTGCCTGGCTGGCCAACTCTTCTGTTGAACTGGCAGCTTCTTCTGAATTTGCAGCTGTCTGTTGTGTAACACGGTTCATTTGTTCCACTGCCTGGTTTATTTGATCGATACCCTGATTCTGTTGTTCAGAAGCCATTGCAATTTCAGCCATTACTTCACCAACTTTAACAACTCTTTCATTAATTTCTAAAAGATTGTTTAATACCTTCTGACTGAGTGAAACACCAGATCCGGCATTTTTAACAGATTCTTCAATCATATTTGCGGTATTTTTAGCAGCCTCAGCACTGCGTACAGCCAGATTCCGAACTTCTTCAGCAACAACAGCAAAGCCTTTTCCGGCTTCTCCGGCCCTTGCAGCTTCAACAGCAGCATTTAACGCCAACAGATTGGTTTGAAAAGCAATTTCATCAATCGTATTGACAATTTTATATGTCTCGTCGGAAGAATCTTTAATACGTTCAATAGCAATCGACAAATCATTCATACTGTCAACACCACGAGAGGTACTTTCTCTGGCACTTTCAGATAATGCTTTAGCTTCTTTTGCATTGGATGTATTTTGCTCGGTAATTGAAGACATTTCCTGCAAACTGCTGGAAACCTCTTCAAGAGAACTGGCCTGATCAGATGCACCCTGAGCAACAGCCTGACTACCCTGATTAATTTCCTGAGTACCGGTAGCAATTTGTTCTGCCAAATTTGAAATGTGCAGTAAATTACGATCCAGCTTTTCTATTGCAGTATTCAATGTTTGTACAGTCTCGGCATGGTTACCTTTATAAATCTCGGTAATTTTGCATGTCAAATCATTATCCTCTATTTTCTGTAATGATTCAACAACTTTTGAAAGTGGTCCTAAAAAGGCATCCAGTGTTTTGTTAAATCCATTGATAATTTTAGCAAAATCACCTTCATGACGGGAAACATTCGCCCTTACTTCCAACTGTCCTTCAATAGCAGCATTTACCAAACTATCAGCATCTTCCATCATCGCCTGAACACTGTCTTTCATCGAATTCATTGCTTTGCCCAATATATCAGCCTCAGACAACACTTTAACCTGAACATCCAGGTTGCCCTTTGAAATTTGCAAAGCAGCATCTGCTTTTTCTTTTTGAGACAAAATCATCTGACGGAATGATTCTACTAATTCACCAATTTCATGACCAATTTTTAACTTGTCATCCAAATCATGGTCCAAATTTCCATGTGCCAGTTCATCAGCTATTTTTCTAATTTTCTGCACAGGAACGGCTATTCCGTTTGCAATGTAATTGGTGATTATAACAAATAAACCTATAATGCCCAGAGCAAGTAAAAAAGTATACAAACTTGCCTTGGCCAGGGCTTTGTCCCTGTCATCCAGACGAACACCAATTGTAATAACACCAATATCCTGATCATCTGAAGTAACCGGGACCTGTTTAAAAATTTCCCCATCAAAATTCAGTTTAGTAATGTCATTTTCTTTAATTTCAGGAAAGCCGTCTCTTCGGAACGTATAAACTGCTTCACCATCTCTGTTTTCAACAGATACATAGGAAAACAATTCCTGGTCCGTAAAACTTTTTAAAGCATCTTGGACGGCATCACTGTCGCTAAACTCTAAACCCATTTTAACACCCTGAGAAGCAATATTGCTCATAGTATACAGTACGTTTGTTAAATTGGTATTTAAAGCATGCTTTGTGATTTGTGAATTAATAACCATGACACCCAACATAACGGCAATTATTGTAATAAGGAAAAAAACTAGCATCCTGGTTTTAATTTTTAACATGCGCAAGTTCAAACTCTCCTCCTTTAGATTTTAGCATCCCAATCCAGCATCCTCTACACCTTTTAAAAAATAAACAAAAAATTTTAGGAAATCACCTCAGCTATGCCGACCTTTTGAATAAATTCATCGGTAAATTGTGATCTTAAATGTTCACTATGTTTCAAATTTAAAATAATCTTTTTCTCACCGCCATCGTTAATATAGCCTAATAAAGCTCCCGAGTCGATATAACTTCTTGATGATGTTACAATAGAAATTTGTTTATCTTTGGATTTTGACAAAATATACAGTTTATTTTTTGATTCTTCAAAAACAGGAGAATCAAAAACAACCAGGATAGCGTTATCAGGAATGTCTTTAATTGCCTTCCCAATATCGAATGCATTGCTCACATCATGCACTGTAACCTTTAACTGAAATTGAGCCGAGGCCCTGTTAATTCCATTTAAAGCACCGTCCAGGTCCTTTTTTCCTATCAAAACACTAACTTCTTCTGCTGCCGGGAATACCTGTTTAACCAGGTAAAAAAGCTGCAACGCGCTTACTTCAGCCGTTGTTCCAGGAAGGCTTAAAGTTAAAAGCACTAAAATCAAAAACACTGTGATCAAATTTCTTGACATGTTGATCTCCTTCCAAAATCATAGCAATTTTGTTGATTAATTGTATTACATTTTAAATTTTAATAATAAATGGGAAAAAGGAAAAAAAGAGATAAAAAGGAATAACATTAAACAGTTATTCCTTTATCATTATGCTGCGCAACTCTTTTCCAATTCTCATCTTTTAATTCACTGACTGTCTGGCGAGCCAGAGCTGCAATTTCTACAGTATCTAAAATAAGGCCAACCCGTCCATCGCCTAAAATAGCACCACCGGCGATGCCTTTTACCTTACCCATACCGGCACCTAATGATTTAGTAACAACCTGTTGTTTGCCTAACAATTCATCAACAAGCAGGGCACACCTTCGCCCGCCATCGTCAACAACAACAAGCAAGCCATCCAATGGATTTTGTATGGCGTTTTGTATATCAAAAAGTGAATGAATACGAAAGATCGGTATAAATTCACCTTCTATCATCACCATTTCACTCTTACCATTTATAGTTGACAATATAGATTTTTCCGGTTTAAGGCTTCGGTGAATATTAACAGTTGGAACAATGTATCTCTCTTCACCGATTTTAATCAACATACCATCCGTTATAGCCAACGTCAACGGTACTTTGATTGTAAAGGTAGAGCCCTGTCCGGCTTCAGAGGTCAACTCAATTCTACCGCGTAAAGCTTCAATATTTTTTCGGACAACATCCAAACCGACTCCTCGTCCGGAAACATCTGTTATTTTATCAGCCGTAGAAAAAGCCGGTAAAAAGATTAAATTAAAAGCTTCTTCATCAGAGATGTTGCTATCCGGGCTTAAAATCCCTTTATCAATAGCTTTTTTAATAATTTTATCTTTATCCAAACCTTTGCCGTCATCCTGAATTTGCACAACAACATTTCCGCCGGAATGAAAAGCTGATAATTTTACAGTCCCGGTTGCTGACTTGCCATTTGCTTCCCTTACATCCGGCATTTCAATTCCATGATCTACGGCGTTTCGCAAAATATGTACAAGAGGATCTTTTATCAGGTCAACCATATTTCTATCGACTTCGGTTTCCTCACCATCTGTAATCAACTTTACCATTTTATTTTTCTTCTGAGCAGTGTCCCTGACAAGTCTGTTCATTTTTTGAAATGTGGCTTGCAAAGGGATCATCCGCAGAGACATACTCAGGTCCTGAAGTTCACGGACAATTTTCCCGGAATGAGTGACTTTTTTCAAAAACTCATAATTACTATTATTCAACAAGGTGCCGTCCTGAGCAACCATTGAATGAGCAATAACAAGTTCACCGACAATATCGATAAGTTGATCTAACCGATTGGTACTGACACGTAATGTTGAATCTGCCGCAACTTTACTACTGGCTTTTCCCTGTTCAGGTTTTGTTTCAATAACTCCAGGCATATTTGTATCATCGGAAAGTGAAGTGACCGATGCACTTTCATTTTTTGAAACAGCCGGTTCACTTTCTACTTCCTGCCCCAGCATATGCTGAATTTCTTCGGCACTTGCTTTTTCAGCACGAGCAAGGTGAGTTAACAAGGCATCATAACCGGGTGGCTTACTAACAGGCTCATCATTTATTGCTTCTTCAACCAGGGAAATAAGTTCTTTCAACATATCAACAGATTTCAGGGATAAATCGGCATAATAGCCCTTGCATATAATTTCGCCATCTCTTACACGACTCAATAAATTTTCAGCCGAATGAGAAAAGCCGGTAATTGGTTCCAACCCCAAAAATCCTGATGTACCTTTAATGGAGTGAAAAGCACGGAATACAACATTAATGGCTTCTTCATCAGAAGGGTCTGTTTCTAATTGAAGCAAAGATGCTTCAGCATCTTCTAAAAATTCTCTGGATTCTACGATATATTCTTTCAGAATAGATAAATCAGCATCTTCTGACAATAACTGTGCAAAAGGATCGCTCAAGCTGTCGTTTGCAGAATCATCAAAACCGTTATCTTTTGTAGAAACATCTTTTTCAACTTGTTCAACTTCTTCTATTTTGTCTTGGTCAGCGTCTTCCAATTCGACAGATAAACGCAATGCACGGCCGACCAAACGTCCAATATCAGCAATATTATCTTCCTTTTCATCTTCAGAAAGGTCATCAATATCTTTTGCTTTTTCATCAATTTCACGTACAATTGCTTTAACCGATTCCGGAAGAGTTGATTGTAATAAAAGTTCCTGAGAAATTTTAACAATATCATCAAAATATGAAGGATTTTCCATATCTAACTGAATAATTAATGCAGCTAAATCATTAATTGTGTATACAGATTCCTGTGAACTCATAGAAATATCCTTGTTAATATAATCATCAATCCAATTTTCACCTGATTCTCCGATTTTTAAAAATATTTCACTTGAAATAGCATTAAAATCCGGATATACTCTGATTCATTTTGTTTTTTAAGGGATTTTACAATCGTAACACAAGCAGATGAAATTAATTCCAAAACCCCCTTGTATTGTGTATGTGAAAAGTTTGCAACGACTTGAGCACATAGCTTTAAAAGAGCTTTTGCTGTTTTAAACTGGTCAGGAAGTTTATTAAAAACTTCCAATAATTCATCAACAACTATGGAATGTTTTTCAATATCTTCCACAGCCAATGTCGATACAACAGGTTTGAGCTTTTTAAGTTTTTTAATCAGTTCCTGTTCCATTCTATGCAGGTCCATTTATATAAAATTTTTATCTTTTAGGTTCTCCGACAGCGAGTTTTATCCAAAACTCACCTTCACTTGCAGTAAAACCGACTCTTAAAGAAGGAAGCTTATCCGGCAATAATAATTCAAAATCACGTCCACGGGCAATTGTCGGCAGGGACATGTTTACTTTAGCGCCAATAGCGTCCAATCGTGCTACCAAATCTCCGGCTACAATATTTGCCAATTCACCAACCACATCTCCCATATCTTCACTTTCAAAATCAATTTCAAATCCTGCAAATTTCGAAGCTAAAGCCATGGCTGTTTCTTCAGGTAAACCCAACATCAAAGACCAGGCTAAATCACCGATAAAGGAAATAATACCAACAACACCACCGCCTTTTTTTGATGTAGTTCCCTCTACATTGTCACCGAGATAGTTAATATCTTCTCCATAAATTGAAGAAAAAGTAGTTTTCACAGCTTCTCGAATACAATCTAGTTGTTGTTCTGTTAAATTAGCTACTGGTTTTACATCTGCTATCATATTTGCGCTCCTAAATCTTTATTTCTCTTCCTCATCAAGGAAGATACTATGGAAAATATATTTCGAATTATTTTACATTTTATCGAGAATCGGTTTTAATTTATGTTTCAATTCATCTACAGTAAAGGGTTTGCAAATAAATGCATTTGCACCTGCTTTATCAGTTGCATCCATCATTTTTCCCATTGTTTTTTCACTTGTAATAAATACGATAGGGATATGCCGGGTTCCTCGAATGCCACGAACTTCAAGTGCAAAATCAAATCCGTTCATTTTTGGCATATTCCAGTCAACAAAGCAAATGTCGATATTTTTAGGATCAAATTTTTGCAACGCATCCGCACCATCCTGTGCCTCAGTAAACTTGAATTTCGCCAACCCAGTCTTATCAAGGGAATTCTTGACCATCGTCCGCATCACCTTAGAATCATCAACTACCAAGGCTCTAAGTACCATAATTTTTTTCTCCTTTTAAAATGCCTTTGATAAAATTTATATTAACATTAATTTTTTTTTATTGTAAATCGATCAAATCGTAATAATGGCTTATATTTAATTAAAAAACATTATGAATAATAATATTATTCATTATAATTAAAATTATAACTACACATCTGTTAAATAACAGCACCACCCACTTTGGCAAATGAATATTGAGCTAAACGTATAAGCTCGGCCAAATTCAACGGTTTGGGGAAAAATGCATTACAACCATGGGCCATACATTCTTTCTCGTCATAAAAGGCAGAATACCCAGTCATTGCTATAATTTGAGCAAAAGGTTGTTTTTTCCGGATCGCCCGTGCTAACTCCAGACCACTCATTCCACCTAGCTGAATGTCAATAAACATGACTGAAAAGGTGGCTTCCTCCGCTATTTTTAATGCCTCTTCTCCGCTTTCAACACAAGTAACGTCATATCCAGCGTCTTCAAACGCTACTTCCATGATATCACGTATCATTGCCTCATCATCGACAACGAGTATTTTTCTTTGACTTCGCATTAATTAACCCTCTTCTAACACCTTTAACAAGCTGTACACCCATTACAAAATTCCATTTATACTTTACTAAATATAACTTTGGTTTTTCATATTGCATAAAGCAAACAGTGTGCCAGTGTTCAAAACTTTCATTTACTGTTTTTAAACAACTTACAAAAACGAATAACACCGTATATTTTAAACACTCTTAAAATATTGTGGCTCGTATGACTCAGTTTGTTTATAAGCAGAAACAATATCCCGTCGCTTTTTTTAAAAGTGTAGAGTAAAGGTAACATGATCATAGAAAAGATTTGATTGGATTGATTGGACTATTAAATACAATTAAATAGAAACATCCAGTTTTTTCCCCAAAGAAATTTCAGTATTAGAATTTTTTGAATAACCCGAGTCGTTTGCGTTGTTATCATCTAATTGTTGTTCATCAGAATCTGATTGTTGTTGTTGCTGTGCATTCCCCTGGTCTTTCTCTTTTTGCTTTTTATCTTTTTTTATATACTGATCGTGATGTTTTTGCCCCAACTTTGTGTGCAAATTCTCAAATTGATTTGCAGAATTATTTGCTGCAGATTCTTTTGGTTGCTCCACTTTTTCTACATGTGGAACCATAATTTGTAAATTTTGAGGAACATCAATGGGTGCAGACATTTTAAATCCTCCCACATAACATTAATTAAAACATCAAGCTGCATAACTGTATTTTTCAGTAAGCAAAACCTTTAAACGAATAAGAGCTTGTGAATTTAACTGACTTACTCGGGACTCGGTTATATTCAATACAGATGCAATTTCTGACATGTTCAAACCTTCATAATAATACAGGACCAGTAAAAGCCTTTCCTTAGCAGGCATATTTTCAAGAGCATGAGTTATAACATCACGCAAATCATCATTACTATCATGATAGTCGTCGTCAATCCCTGTATCATGTATTAATTTTTCCCGAGTAACCTTGTCATCATTGTTCAAGACAATTAAATCTTGTAATGATATAAACCGTGTTAACGTCATTTCATCTAAAACTTTGCGGTATTCGTCCACAGAAATATTTAATGCACTGGAAATTTCCACCTCAGTAGGATTTCTTTTTAATTGGTTTTGAAGCTCCGCCATAGTATTCATAACTTTTTTAATTTTCTTACGTGTATTTCTCGGCGCCCAATCTATACTTCTTAATGTATCGAGTATAGCACCACGAATACGTAATATTGCATAGGTTTCAAACTTTATATTTCTTTCCGGATCAAAACGATCGATCGCATCCAGCAATCCTAACATACCGGCACTAATCAAGTCATCCCATTCCAACACGCCGGTATGCTCATTTCCCCTTTGAAATCCTTTAGCAACATAATAAACCAGGGGTTGATATTGAATAACTAATTGATCACGTAATTTCGGATTGCGTGATTTTATATAATCAATCCATTTCTTTTCAACACATTCAGACAATTAAATGCTCCATATAATTATACATTAAGCAGCAGCAGCAGGTTTTTCAGAATTTTGAGCGTCTGCATTTTTACTTTTTGCTTTAATAGTTTTTTTACCCTTGTGCAAGTCTTTTTCTTCTTTATAGTCTTTCATGGTAATAAAAAACAAAGCAAACGAAATATAGGTAAATATATAACACATGATAAAAGCGGCAATAGTTCGAAGAAAAATAGCTTCCACGCTTACATGTTGTATTATACAAGTAGTAAAAATTCCGAATGCAACGATTCCACTTATTGCTCCAACAATTTCCTTCATCTTCCTCACATCCTCATATAAATATTAATTCTTTTCTTTTTCAACTTCTTGCGCAACATAAGCCTTGGCTAAAACCCTGATATTGGAACTTGCAATAGAATCAGGAAAAGCCTGTATAAAAGGCCTTTGTTGCTCAACAGCGGACCTTACGTTTTCATCAAATGCAATGTATCCGGCAATACCAATATTAGTATCAAGAAAATACTGCAAAACTAATGAGAGCCGTTCATACACATCTGTTACTTGAGATGGTTTTGATACCATGTTTTGTAACAAGTTAATAGGTGCGTCATGTTTAATTGAATCTAAAAGTTTAATCATAGCATAAGTATCTGAAATTGCTGTCGGCTCGGCCGTTGTAACCATAAGGATACTATCAGACCGGGTGGCAAGATCAATTGTCAACGGGGCAACACCAGCGGCTGTATCCAACACAATAAAGTCATATTTATCAATGAGTTTATACAACAGATCGAAAAATTTTGTCATCATTAACTCATCGATATTTTGCCAGGCATTGCTGCCGGAACTATTGGCAATAACATCAATTCCGGACGGATGTTGAACAATGATTTTTTCAAGAGGTAAATCATCCAACACAAAATTATGAACATTAAATTTGGGGCTTATACCCAGCATAATATCAATATTAGCAAAATTAGAATCGGCATCTATAACAACCACCTTTTTACCAAACTCTGCAAGGGCAATGGCGAGATTTAATGAAACATTGGATTTTCCGACTCCTCCTTTGCCGCTGGTAACAGCAATCACCTGAGATTTTCTCGTCTCATTTCTTTCTATAATTTCTTTAATATGTTGTTCCTGGTCGATCATGCTCTCTATCCTTTCAAAATCATACGTGTGGATTTTGCTGCATACGCCGGTTCAATATGGTCCGGAATCATTTCACCATTACAAATATATGACAAAGGTTTTTTAATATTTTGGAACAGCTCTAACATGCCTCCCAGGTTTTCCATTTTGTCAATCATTGTTGATATAATATGATGATAATCAACAGATAAATAATGTTGAGCAATATTAACAATTTTATTTTTATCATCATTCATTGGTATTACCAAATGTGTTTCAACGGATGGTATTATATTCAAATATTTATTAATTGCAGAAATATCTGAATTCTCTTTGTCACTTAATGCAAAATCTATAACAATCATATCCTTGTCTTCGTGGCCGGCTATTGTTTTTTCAAGTTCAACAGGAGTGGTTACAATTGCCAATGGCAGTTGAGCCGCTTTTGCCAACAACGAAAGATGTTTGGATGTTGTATCGGTTGAAGTACTTATTAAAATCAGGGCAACTTTTTTCTTTTGCATAACAGAAGATTTAACAGCCAGCTTCATACACGTTGTGGTCTTGCCGGAATGAGACGGACCGACAACAGCGATAATTCTGGTCTGCCCTGCTTTATGTTCTAATTTTGAAACAGGTATCAAGCTTACTATTTCGTCTGCTAAACACTCTTTTAGTCTGCGTATTCCTGTTTCAGAAGATAAATCGATATTTAATTTGTCAACCTTGTCATCAACTTTATGAAGAATTTTATGGATCATTTCATCTGCAACACCATTTCGATTTAAATGTGATGAAATCTGTTGATAATATTTTTTACTCAATTGATCCTGTTTTTTAGAACGTTTTTGAGGACGCTCTTTTAATTGCATCAAATTTGCTTTTTCTTTAAGCGCCGCAAGCTCTTGTTTTAATAAAGACTCACGCAATTCGGCAATTTCCTGTTTAAGCTCATTTAATTTTTTTTCTGACTCGAGCCACAGTTCCTTTTGCCGGTCTATTATTTGCATTTCTCTGCGCATGGTTTCGGCAAATTCTTTTGTCTGTTCGGCCGTTTTTTCAGAGTGCGATAGCCGGTCGGTAGATTCTTCACCTTTGGCTTCTTTATGATCTTTCATACCTTGCTTGGTCTGTCGGTTGATAACACGATTGTCAAGCTTTTCTTTGGGAACATTGCCTTTAAAATCATAAGTTTTAAAGCCACTACTTTGGGCGGCATTTTCTTGATCATCAGCCGGTAAAGTCATATTCAAATATCCACCGCTGGAAAAATTTTCCGGTTTTTCCTGAAATGGCAAAACATTTTTCCACAACAAGTTATCTTTGTGTGGTTCATCCAACGCTGCAATAATTTCTACACCGTCCGGATTCGTTTTTGAGTTTAAAATTACTGCATTTTCACCCAACTTTTCTTTAACCGCATTTAACGCTTCGCGCATTGTTGCAGCTTTAAACCGTTCAACCCTCATTGGCTACCCTCACAACACCTATCGTTTGAATTTCCACCTGTGCTGGAATTTCTGCATAGGATAAAATTATCAAGTTTTTAAATATCGGCTCTACTAATTTTCTAAAATACATTCGCAATGTTGGTGATGTTATTATAATTGGTTGATGGCCTTTTTTCTCAAATCGGTCCATCTCGGCAGAAATGGCCGTGAGTAATTTTTGCAAAAGGTCTGTGGTCATTGCATAACCAAGCGCCTGAGCTCCTGCAACACCTGCTTTTCTGGCCTCAATAATCATACTATTCATTTTTTGCTCTAGTGTTGGGTCAATAGCCATTGCCGTTATTCGTCCATTTCTGTCCAAATATTGATGCACGATGGTATGACTCAATGCCTGACGAACATGTTCCGTTAAAAGGTCCAAATCTTTTGTATCACCAATGTTCTGCGCCAGGGTTTCAACAATTGTTCCCAAATCCCGGATGGAGACGCGCTCAGACAATAAATTCTTGATGACCTTTTCAATAGAACCTGTTGTAATAACATTTGGAATAATTTCATCAATAAGAGCAGGTTGATCTTTTTTCAGATTATCAATCAGTTCATGAACATCCTGCCGGGTCAAAATCTTATCCGAATTTGCTTTTAAAACCTCGGCCAAATGGGTGGCAATAACAGCACCAGGTGTGACCAGTGTATAACCCAACAACTCGGCCTTTTCCTTTTCATCACCTTTTACCCATACTGCGGGTAGTCCAAATGCCGGTTCCTGTACTTTTGCACCCTTGAGCTCTTCCAATTCAAGCCCACCCGGATTTAAGGCCAGGTATTGCCCAATCATCAACGAATTTCTGGTAATTTCATTACCCTTGATAAGAATGACATACTCGTTTGGTTTTAAACGCATATCATCACGAATTCTAATGGGAGGAATGACTACACCGAGCTCAGTTGCAATCTGTTTCCTTATTTCATTTATCCTTGAAAGCAAATCGCCGTGTTGGTCAACATCAACCAAAGGAATAAGATTATAACCAATTTCAAATTCAATTGGTTCTACACGTAAATAAGATTGAATGTCATCCGGGGCCTCAACTTGTTCAGGTTCTTGTTCTACAACTTCTTCAGTTTGTTCCGGTTTTGATTGAATAACATAACCAACAACACCCATTCCGGCTGCCAGTAATATAAATGGAAAAAAAGGCATTCCAGGGGTGATACCAAGTAAAACCAGCACAACCGCTGTAATATAGGCAACACGTGGATTAAAGAACAGTTGCTTTCCAAGGTCTGTGCCGAGATTTGTCTCTGATGCGGCCCTGGTAACAATCATACCTGAAGACGTGGAAATGATAAGAGCGGGAATTTGAGAGACCAAACCATCACCAATTGTTAATCGGGTATAAACCTGTAAAGCTTCACCAAATTCCATATGGTGCTGAACAATACCAACGATAAATCCACCAAGAATATTTAATATTGTTATAATTAATCCGGCAATAGCATCTCCCCTGACAAATTTACTGGCACCATCCATGGCTCCGTAAAAATCAGCTTCCTGCGAAATTTCTTCACGACGCGTTCTTGCTTCTCTTTCATCAATTATACCCGCGTTCAAATCAGCATCAATACTCATTTGCTTTCCAGGCATAGAGTCTAATGTAAAACGGGCACCTACTTCGGCAACACGTCCTGCACCTTTTGTTATTACGATAAAATTAATAATAACCAAAATAAGGAATACAATAAATCCTACAACATAATTACCTTTTACCACAAAATCACCAAAAGCAGAAATCATTTTACCGGCATAAGCTTCACCAAGAATTAATCGGGTTGAGGCCACATTTAAAGATAACCTGAAAAGGGTTATTATTAAAAGCATACCGGGAAAAACAGAAAACTCTAACGGTTTGGTAATATACATTGCAACAAGTAATATCAATAAGGCTAAAGCAACATTAAGAGCAAGTAATAAATCCAAAATAGCCGTTGGCATAGGTATCAACATCACAATAAGTATTCCGATAACACCTATTGCAAGGGCGACATCACTATTTTTTGTTAAAAAAGATAAAACTGAGCCTTTAGGCATATTTTAAAACTCCATCTTATAGCTTTTTGTTTTTTGATTGATAAACAAAAGCCAGTAATTCTGCAACAACCTGATATAGTTCTGCCGGTATTTCCTGACCAATTTCAGCAGATTTATAAAGCATTCTCGCAACAAGTGGTTTTTCAATAACAGGAACACCATTTTCACGAGCAATTTGTTTAATTCTTTCAGCAATTTTCCGCATACCTTTAGCAACAACTTTGGGTGCTCCCATATTTTCCGAATCATATTTCAAAGCGACGGCAACATGTGTTGGGTTGGTTACAACAACATCGGCAGTGGCTACATCCTGCATCATGCGGCTACGGGCTCTTTCACGCTGAATACTTCGAATTCTCGATTTTATTAAAGGATCACCTTCTGTTTGTTTATATTCTTCTTTTATTTCTTGTTTGGTCATTTTTAATTCTTTTTCAAACTCAAACCTTTGGTATGCAAAATCCAAGCCAGCTAATATAATAAAAACAGCGCCAACTCTTAAAAACATTTTCAGGGTTAAAGCCCCAACAAATGCAACAATTTGCATCACATCTTCATTAACCAGTGCAAAAAAAGAATCTGTTTCGCCTTTAATGGTAATGTACCCAATGTAGCCTATAATGGACAGTTTAAAAATGTTCTTAACCAATTCAACAAGAGAACGAAGAGCAAACATTTTCTTAAAGCCGGAAAGTGGGTTTATTTTACTAAATTTCGGCTGCAAAGATTCTGCAGAAAAAGTAAGACCCGATTGCATAACATTTGACAATACACCGGCAACCAAAATACTCAACATAAACGGACCAACAAGAAAAGAAAATGCAATGCCTGTTTTTTGCACCAAACCCGGTATATATTGAACACTCAAATCTATAGTATGCATATTTCCAAATACTGAGCGGCCCAACTGAATAACACCGCTGAACATTTTACTTCCTAAAAATATAAAAAACAAACTGACAATTAGTAATATAACAGCAGAGTTTACCTCTATACTACGTGGAATATTCCCCTTTTCACGAGCTTCCTGGCGACGCTTGGGAGTCGCCTTTTCAGTTTTCTCTTGAAAGGATTCTTCTGCCATTTAAAACGTTCCTATGATCCTAATAATTTAATAATTGTTAAAAAATCGTGTTTAAACTCTATAACCAATTTTCTAAAAAAATATAAAAAAATCGGCATGGAAAAAGCCAAAGCCAGCAAACCGATGCTAATTTTTAAAGGCATTCCAACAAAGAAAACATTCATTTGCGGAACAGCACGTGCCATTAAACCCAACGCAACACTGGTTAGTAATAAAGCAACAATAATTGGAGCGCCAATTTTTACAGAAGCCACAAAAAGTTCACTTGCCATTTGCATATTAAAAGTGTATAGAGTTTTTGAAAAATGGGCTGTCAACGGCGGCACAGTTTGAAAACTTTTAGCTAATCCTTCTATTAAAAAAAGATGGCCGTCTAAAATAAAGAAAACCATTGCAGCAAAAAGATACTTGTATTGACTAATAATAGATACTTGTCCCTGACTTTCCGGGCTATAAACCTGTACAATTCCAAATCCTATTTGCATGGAAAGAATCTGGCCTGCCATTTCTATACTGGCAAATAAAAACACCGTAACAAAACCCATAATAACGCCAACCAGAACCTCCTGAGCAATAGACAAAATTATAATCGATGTAGACGGAAAAAGGTCTAACTGATAGTTTTCCAGCAAAGGAAAAACAAGTACAGTTAAAAACAAACATGCACCAATTTTTCCATAGGAAGGTATGCTGTTTGAACCAAAAATTGGAAACAAGATAAAGGCCGTTGTAATTCTCGCAAAAATTAAAACGAACAAAATAACATCATTTTGATCAAAGCCAAACATAAGCAATTAAACCTGTTATAATTTTACCGGCTAAACGTTTGAATACTGTTAAAAATCTCTGCTGTAAAGGATAAAAATTTATCCAGCATCCAGGGTAAAAGTAAAATCAGGATAAAAAAGATAGCTAAAATCTTTGGAATGAATGTTAAGGTCATTTCATTAATTTGTGTAACCGCCTGGAAAATAGATATGGCAAGACCCACAACCAAACCTGTGAGCAAAAGAGGACCTGCAACCATTAAGGTTGTCATAATTGCACGGCTTGAAATTTCCAAAACCACTTCCTGTGTCATAACAACTCCTGATAAATTCTATTTAAATCCGGCTACAATTGATCCAACAATGAGATACCAGCCGTCCACCAAAACAAATAAAATTAACTTGAACGGCATAGAAATCATAACCGGGGGCAACATCATCATGCCCATGGACATTAGTACACTTGAAATAATCATATCAAGCATTAAAAATGGTATATATAATAAAAATCCTATTTGAAAAGCAATTCTAAATTCACTGATAATAAAAGCAGGTATTAAAACATGGGTTGGAATCTCTGCCATATTTTCCGGCTTTTCCATTCTTGCCAGGTTAACAAACAGGGCCAAATCTTTTTCCCTGGTTTGCCTAAACATAAAATCACGGATAGGTTCCAATGCTCTGGAATAGGCTTCCTGCTGTGATATTTTTTCATTCATATATGGCTGAAAGGCGTTTTCATTTATATCCTGCCATACAGGGGCCATTATAAAAAAAGACACAAACAAGGCTAATCCAATCATAACCTGGTTTGGCGGGGCTTGTTGTGTTGCCAAAGCATGACGTAAAAAAGAAAAAATAATAGCAACCCTGGTAAAAGATGTCACCATAATAATAAGCGCCGGTGCCAAAGACAGAACTGCCAGCAATAACAAAATTTGTAACGTTACGGCAACTTCGCCCGGTTTTGTTGCTTCATCCAACCCAACTGTTATTTTAGGAAGCGCAAACACATGGTCCGGAATAATAAATATTATCATTAAAACAGGTATAATAAACCAAAATTTTGATATTTTATTCATTTTGTTTTTCATCACTTTTTGTCACCTCTCAAGTTGGAAATTTGAGAAGCTAACGATTGAGCAAAAGAGTTTTGTTTTTTAGCAGGATGTTGCCAAAAAAGTTTGGCCTCTTCTGCATCCAGCTCAGTCAAAATATTGATATTATTTTCAGACACACCAACAACCAAAACACGTTCAACAATTCTCACCAAATATATGGATTTTTTGGGTCCTAGAGACAAACTACCGACAATGCTAAAAGCATCAAAGCCGGCTCCACGAATACGGGTTTGGTTTTGCAGCCATTTCATTCCCATTATAAAACCAATAACAAGTAAAATGACTAAAACCAATGCCATTATCGTTTTAAAAACAGCCTTTACAAGACTTATCTCTGAACCGCTATGCGGCAGCACCTGCTTCGATACCGTGCTATCCTTAGAAATCGTCAGTGTTTGGCAATTTGCATCCACAGGAATAATTAAAAATAATAACAGAATTCCTAAAATGCTGAAAATTAGTATGTTTATTTTTTTATTCATAACATTGCCCAAATACACACAGAATACACATTATGCCCGCACATATTGTGTATCCCTTAATTTGCTATTGACAGACGCTCCTCCTTTGGGATCAGGCTGGTAATTCTTATAGCAAAATTCTGATCAATGACCACAACTTCACCTTCAGCAAACTTTATTTTGTTTACATAAAGATCAACAGGATCACCCGCAAATTTATCAAGTTCTAAAAGACTGCCTTTTCCGAGTTTTAAAATATCACGTAACAACATTCGCGTTCGGCCTAATTCTGCAGTAATATCCAACTCCAAATCACTTAGAAATGATATAGACTGGCTAATATCCGAACCATTACCATCAAATGTCAATTCATCGAACTGTTTTGTGCTCACTCTAACCTTACCCTCATCAGATCCCATTTTAGCTCCAGCAATAGATTCAATAAACGAATTTGGCATTACTCTTACAACATTAAATTCAGACTTTTCACCTATTTTAACAGAATAAAAAGTAGCTGACGCATTTACAAAACTAACCCGACTGCTGCCCGGCCAAACTTGAACAGTAGGATTTTCAAATTTTAATTCTTTACTAAATTTTGCAGAGATTATTTTCTGTGTACTGGCAGAAATCTGTTCAGCAACATCCAATAACTTTTCCAGCTCCTCGGGCATCTCGCCCTGGCTTTCATCCTGTTGTTCCAAATAACCTGTTACATCCTTAAGCAAATGGCTGCCAGCCAAATAAGAGATCACAGTACCATCAGCCGTAACAAGTTCAATTGCTATCGCTTTGTCACTAATAACAGATTTTACCTGAGAAAGGTCAGCGTCAGCAAAATCTTTAAGTTCTATTTTAGGTGTAATACCTAATACTTTTTCAAGATGCTGACTTGTTGCTTTAATCAAATCACCATCTAAATCTTTAATAAATGATTGGTAATTACTCAATGTTAAACTCCTTATCATCAATCACATTAAGGATCTTAACGGCCCGGCGGTCATTTATAACTCCGGGATGGCCCTTATATCTTTTTCGACTTCCAACAATAACATTCAATAAGGTGTGTACATTTTGATCCATTAAAATAACATCACCAACCTGAATATCGTGAAACTCTCTTAATTTTATTTTAGTTGTACCAAGCTCTACAATAACCGGAAATTCAGACTCTACCACTCTGGATTCCATTTTTCTCGTGTCTTCTTCAACATTTTTATGTTTTGATTGAAACGGCGAAGATTGCTGATCAATTGCAGAGATCAACGGCCGCATCGTTTTAATGGGTATACAAACATTAATGGTAAAACTTTCTTCATTAAAACGGACCTCTAAACAAACCTCAATAGCTGGTTCGTTAATACCTGCAATTTGCACCATATAAGGATTTGTTTCATAGGAACGTATAGTGGAACGAATTATTAACAAACTAAACCAGGATTGGTCCCACATTTGTAAAAAACGTTCGACAACACGCATTCCAATATTTTTTTCAATAACAGTTGTCGGTCTAATGGTTTTCATGGCTTGACCAATACCACCAAACAACCTTTCTACAATAATAAATAAAAGTCGTGGTTCCATTTCAATAACACCCAAACCATCAGACTTGTCCATTTCAAACGTCCATAAACAATCCGGGTCTGTACAATCGCTTGTAAACTCACCAAACCGAATTTCCTTAACTGATGTTAAATGAATTTCAGTCATCGTCCTTAATAAAGTCGTTAAATAAGCGCTTAAAAGTTTTGCAAAGGCTTCAATAACGAGATAGATGCTACCTCGTTGCTCCTTTGACAGTTTTCGCGGATTACGAAAATCATACGCCTGGACTCGATCTTCAAGTGCTTTTTCTATTTTTTCGTTCTGCATTTCCATTCTTATTTTCTAATTATTTCGACCCAACTCTATTGTACTACAAACTTTTCAAAGAAAACGCGTAAAACCATTTCATCTCCAAGAATTTTTCTTAAAGAATTCATAATTTCGTGCCTTAGCACATCCCGGTTGTATACCTCAACCAGCCAATCACTCTCTTTACTAGCCAAAAGAACGCCCAAATCATCCTTTATAGCCGGCAACTTTAAATCTGCTTCGGCTCCTTCCAATGGTTCCTTGAGAAAAATTTTCAAAGTTACAATTAAAAACCGGTTGCCGCCGGACCCTGCCGGATTTACAACCACATCTTCCAACAAAATACTGGATGCTTTTTCCATTTCATCTTTGCTAATCTCTGAAATTTCCAGGTCATCCCAGGTTTCATGCTCTTTTTCTTTTTTCTTTTTTTCTTTTTCTTTTTCTTTTTCTTTTTCTTTTTTCTGCTCTTCTTGTTGTTTTTGTTGATCTTCCGAGGAGACAACCGAAGAAGAATCAGTTGCAATAGGGCTCTTCCCAGGAGGTAATAAATATTTTATAACAGCATAGGCCAAACCAACCTGCAAAATTAAAACACCAACAATAATAAGAGCTTTTATTAAATGATTCTTCAACAAATCCTCCGATATATATATATTCTCATGTTTCTAGTATGTTCCATTTCGTTCTTCCAAAAGTTGCTTACCGGTTTCATCATACCATTTTAAGTGAATATCAACTCTTCGATTTTTTTTACGATTTTCAGGCGTATCATTAGGTGCAATTGGGTCATACTCACCTCTGCCGACAGCAATCAATTTATAGGGATTCAGGTAACAGCTATTTGCAAAATATTTTAGCACATTCAGTGAACGGTCTGTTGACAGGTCCCAATTCGACGGATATTGCGCTGTGTGTATCGGCATATTGTCTGTATGGCCTTCAATTCGAACATAACAATTTACCTTTTTCACAATTCGTGCTATATGGCTTAATAATTTATAACCGTTTGGTTTCAAAACGGCCTGACCAGGCTCAAACAATACTAGACTTGAAATGCGAAAACGAATACCTTCGTTTGTGGCATCTATACTAACTTCACTTTCAAAATTTTCAAACTCACCCATTTCATGTGGGAGGTCCTGCATCATTTTATTAACAAGATCAACCAAAACATCCATTTCCATAGTCACACCGTGATCAGGAGAAAATTTGCTTGGAATGATACGAGCTCCTTGCTGCTCTAAAATAGATCCTGTGGCACCGCGCATAGCTCCCATAAATTTTCGAAACTTGATAATCTCTGTTGTTGAAAAGGAAACAATTAAAATGAAAAATGTCAACAATAAAGACATCAAATCAGAAAAAGTCGCCATCCATAATGGTGAACCTTCTTCAGCTTTTTTTTGTTTTTTTACAGGAGCACTCATGATAATTGATTATTCCTCACGGCTTGCAGGCGCGATAAAGGTCATTAGTTTTTCATTTAACAACCTGGGATTGTCACCTGCCTGGATGGACTGAATAGCCAGCATGACCAATTGTTTGTTTTGCATTTCCTGATCTGATCGAGTTTCCAATTTACCGGCAAGAGGTAAAAAAAGCAAGTTGGCAAACACGGCACCATAAAGGGTGGTAACCAAAGCAGTTGCCATACCAACACCAATCTGTGTAGGATCATTTAAACTTTGAAGCATTTGGATCAGACCAATAAGCGTTCCAACCATTCCAAAAGCAGGAGCATACGCTCCCATAGCCTTGAATATTTTTTGACCGATTTCATGTCTTTCCTGAATATAGTATACTTCAGTATTTAAAATACTGGCTAATATTTCCTGATCAACCTGATCAACCATCAACTGAATCCCTTTTCGAGTAAACTCGTCATCAATTTCCTGGGTCTTATCTTCCAAAGCCAATAAACCTTGTTGTCTTGCAGTTCGGGCAATATCGCTCCAAAATTCAATTGCATCAAAAATCGACATTACTTTTTGTTGAAATGCGTTTCTTGCAACTTTAATTACGCCTAATACATCTTTTAATGGAAAATTAACAAGTGTGGCTGCAATTGTACCACCACCGACGATTAAAAATGCGGGGAGGTTAAAAAAGAAAATCCAACCCTCTTGAGTAAATATCGAGGCGCCGAGTAAAAATATACCTAAACCTATGCCTATTAAAGTAGCTAAATCCATGCCTTAACCATACTCTTAAATAAAATTCATAAATAATACCTACACATTGCGACACAACAAAACTATTGTTTTTAATAGAGTTTTAATTATGGCGGGCAAATAAATCAATGCCCGCCATAAATACTAGTATTATTGTTTTAATCTGACCACTTCCTGCAACAGCGTATCACTAGTGGTAATAACACGTGAATTTGCCTGGAACCCTCTTTGGGCTACGATCATATTGGTAAATTCCTGAGTCAAGTCAACATTAGACATTTCAAGATAATTTGGTGTAATTTGGGCCGGGATTGTACTCTGGGCCCAACCTTTTACTGCCTGTCCACTGTTGCTACCAACTTGAAATACATTTTCTCCAACAGGATTTAAACCAGACTGATTATTAAATGTCGCCAATGCAACCTGTGCCAATTCCTGGCTTACACCATTTGTAAAGTATCCGGTAATTGTTCCGGTTTCATCAAATGAAATATTGTACAAATCACCCATGCTGTATCCGTCATGACTTGTTGCAACGGCTGTCATGGGATTAGAAAGCTGGGTAATTCCGGTAAAAGAGCCGGCCGTACCAACATCAAGTACGATTTCCATTGTACTGGCACCGTCACCAGGCTCAAAAGTTAAAGATTGACCATCATCAGACTGCGAATAGGCTAAACTACCATTAGGATTAAACTTGATGATGCCTCTGTTGCCAGCACTTGGAATAATTTCATTATCATCAACAATAGCTTCCCATCGCCAAATATCTGCATCGTCTTCAGATGATATATTTGTAAAATTAATTGTTACAGTATGAGCTTCACCTTTACTATCATAAGTTACCATGCTCGCCGAGTGAGTTCCTGCATCAACACCCTCCTGAGTGACATTAAAAACAGGTAATGTAGATGATGTACCGGTATCATTATCGATATAGATTAAATTTGCTGTTGATTTCGATTCACCGGAAACCGAATCCGTAATTCTAAGCATACCATCATTACTTAAAGTAACTGAGGCTCCGCTGAAAACTGAATTCATAGCATCTAATAAATCCTGGACCGTATCGCCGTCAGCATAGGTATAAACATCAGCAACACTTTCTCCTTGATATGTGGTACCGTTAATACGAATCTGATCACCAGTACTAAGATCACTTCCAAAAAATGAAAGATCCGCAAGAGGTGTTGTTGAAGCAGTACCGTATTCTGTTGTTGTGCCAAGACTAATCGGAGTCGTTGCTGACCCGGACAATGTAATATTTGTCTCAGATCCACCTGTGTCTGTTGTTCTGATAACGATCTTGTCCGTACCGCCGGAATCATCCAACTCGGCAATCACTTCACCTGTCAAATAAGTATTTCCACTTATTTGTCCATTAATTTCTGCAACCAGCTCACTAACCGTCCCATAGCTTGCTTCTGTAAGAGTTAATGTTTCTGTGATGGTACCACCAGCATCATTATCAACCGCAATTGTTAATTCGTTAGCACCTGTTAAATCAATCGGAACAGCAAGAGCAGCACTGGTAACACCGGCATAACTGCTAAAATCTGAACCAAGAATCTGAGATTTTTGATCAGTTTCTGAGTTAAGGTTACCTTCAAAACTAATCGTTGTTGTTGCTTTTGCCGGAGCTTTTTGCCCAAACGGCAATGTAATGTTTTGAATTTCAGCAGCAGAAGAAATGGCTCCATTAGAATCTGCCATCCTACCCTGAACATAATAACCGGTATTACCCAGGACAAGGTTTCCATTGCTGTCAACATTCAGATTTCCTGCACGGGTAAAAAACTCTTGATTTCCATTACTCAAAACAAAGTATCCATCCCCTTCAATTGCCAAATCCATGGTATTGCCGGTGCGTTCCAAATTACCTTGTGTAAACAATTTGTCAACACTGGCTACATTAACACCAAGTCCAACATTCATCGGATTGGTTCCACCGAGATTTTCAGTAGAGCTTCGGCCATTTTGAACAACCTGAGACAAACTTTCCTGAAAAGTTACACGACTGGCCTTAAAGCCGACTGTATTTACATTTGCTATATTATTACCAATAACATCCATAGAGATCTGTTGATTTTTCATTCCAGAGACCCCAGAGAACAATGAACGTAACATTTTAATACTCCTTTTATTATTTTTGCCTTAAAAGCTGTATCAGTCAGTCAACAGCTTTGGGCCTCCCGTAGGGGTCCAGCCCGTTTCAGCGTTAAATTATTATTGCACTATCAATATTTGTAAAAACATTTTCTTTAATTGCTGCGCTATCCATTGCTGTAATAACAGTTTGGTTAGGCGCATTCACAACAAAAGCTCTGTCATCCATCAAAACCAATGAATCCTTTCCGCCTTTGTCGTTTATTTTTTGTATGGCGGATTGTAATCGTAAATAGTCCTGATCATTCATCTGAATACTCCGTTCTTCTAATCTTGACTGAGCATGTTGTGAAAATTTTATTTCACGTTGCAATTGGGTTTGTTCCTGATGCAATATTTGATCAAATTTCGTTGCATCACTATTACCCAAAGGCACATTTGTACGTTTTAGTCGCTGCGCTTGCGATATAGATTGTATGTTTTGCGCTTCATGAATCGGATCAGCCAATATTCTCACCTCCTTTCAAAAACACTTTTTTTTAATTAAAATCTTCAGAAATATAATAAATCAAACTTGGATCAATTTCTGCATTATCTATAATTACATATGTTGTACCACTATCAAACCGCAGACCGGTTACCGTACCCTTTAACAAGGGGGTTGCCGAGACAGAATCACCGCCAGCATTCTTTGCAACGATATTACAAAAATACTGTCCCTCTTCTAAATTTGCACCTGAAGAACTCTTGCCATCCCATTCTATTTCATTGAGCCCGGAATTTATCTCACCACATGACAAAGTACGAACCAGGTCGCCATCTTCATTATAAAGTTCAACATAAACATCAGCATCTTCTGACAAATTAAATGAAATGGTTGTTGAACTATCTGAATTCAGGTTTACCGCATTACTGGAGGCTTTCACATCACGTCCGATTAAAGAAGAAAGCATCGTGTTATTCATAGACTGAGTAACTGTAGTGTTATTATCCAGTGTTGAATTTATGTTTGTTAACTGTTCTAATGAACTAAATTGTGCAAGTTGAGCCACAAATTCAGTATTTTGCACAGGTTCCAACGGATCTTGATACTGAAGCTGTGTAACCAGTAATTCTAAAAAATCTTCTTTATCCAGGGCACTGTTTGTATAAACATCCGCTGAATACGCGGTAGAAGCGTTTGAACTTACACTAGAAACTGACATTCCATTCCTCCTTAGGCAACCGTTTCATAGGTTGACCATGCTGTATTTTTTCGGCTAATAACCGTCGCATCGGTTTCATCAATTGTTATTTCTGCATTTTTGCGTTTTTTAATATCCTGCCACTTACGTTCGGTAAATTGTGATTGACCTGAAAACTCTCTATCTGCCTTTTCGCCAATTAAAACCCGAACCTGGGTTAAAACAATATCCTTTTGTGCCAAACTTTGTTTAAGCTCTTGTACTGATTGTTCTAAATAGACTTTTGATTGTTCATTTTCTACACGAATAGTAACTTCAACATTTTGTTTTTCCTGCTGCATCTGGATATGCAATTTACCAATATCACTAATTTCAGTACGGACATTAAAATACTTTTCATCCTGCATAACCATAATTTTGGCGCCATCCGACAACCAGGAATTAAGAACTTTAAGGTTGGCCTGAACATTTTTAACATCAGCAGACTCACCATGACTTGCAACACTCACTTTACCGGACTCGGACATAGCAACTGTTTGATGATCTCGGCCAATATGAAAAACCTCATTTTTTTCTGCCGATACGGATGAAATTTTATTTACCGAATTTCCAAAATTATCTGAACCGGCTTCAGTCTTTGTTTGTTGTTGCTGATTAGTATCGTGATTTCCGTTGTTCTTATGACCCATATTTGGCTGATTAAAATTATTAGCTGAACCGGATTTTTCAGATACACCTTTTTCTTCATGAAAAGTGTTTACAGAATTTTGTTCTTTTTCAACATGATCAGCGCGACTTTGGATTTTTTCTTTATTGCCAACCAAACCCAAAATATGGGGTTTTATATAAATTTTTTCATCATCCTTCTGATTGGCTTTATTGACAGTTTCGCCGGCTTGCTTTTGCGTTTCTTTATATTTTTCAACTTTATCTTTAACAATCAAAAAAGCATGGTTATCAACTTTATTTTCTTTCTGCTCAACACCGGTGCTGACTTTGAGAACAGGTTCTTTTTTATCAACTACATTATCTGTATTGCTTATCACAACATTTGGATTAGAAGAAATTTTAGCGGTAATTTTATCTTCAGGTTCTACAAAGGATTGATCAGTTTTTTGATTTACTTGCTTTATTGTGTTTTCAACATGTTCTATTTTTAAAGTTGTATTAACAGATTGAGAACCCTGCTCGTTGGAAACAGAGCCTTTAACGTGCTGCTTTGAAACATTATTATTTTCGTTTTTATTAATTTGATTTTTGTTGTCGTTATCTTTTGGCTGCATTACCTTAACCGATTTGTATACAGAATCGTCTTTTTTTACATCTATCTCATTATATTGAGCAGTATTTTTAACCTTCACATCTGAACTTTGCAAAATATCAGCCATTTTTTCAGTTGCTGTAAACTTTTCAAAATTAACTGCCGAATTTTTCACGTCCGAGTCTGTCATATTGGTAATTTTAAAACCATCGAGAGTTATTTTAGATTTTTTACCATCTTCCGGCGTTGACACATTATCGCCAGATAATACAGTCGGTTGCGAACCGTCATTTTCTGCAACAGGTTTCACATTACCAACATCGTCAACCGTGACAGACTCTTTATTTGTATTTACTTGTGTAAAAGTATTAACATTATTTTTTATAGCATTATCGGTTGGTTTTGTTTTCAAATTTTCTACTATATTTGAATCGGCTTTATTCAGTGTCTCTTTAGTTTCATCAGATTGAACAACGTTTTTAGAATTTTCCGCTGATTTCTTTATTTGTTTAAAATTCTTAACAGCTCCGGCACTTGTATTTTTTTCTGACACAGCAGCTTTTACATTAACATCCGCTGAATTTGCAGAACCGTCAACAACAGGGTGATTATTTATCACTATAGTTTGAGTTGTATTTGATTTTGGTAACTTGACATCCTGACTTTCACTAACATCAGAACTGAGTGCAGGACCAGCCGGGTTTGACGGATTAACTTTTTGTGTTTTAACAAAACCATTGTTTTGGACATTTTCAGCTACCGGATTTGTAACAATTTTTCCATCCGCTTTTACTGTTTTAGCTTGGCCCTTTGCCGGTACTGTTTGTTTATCAATTTTTGTATTTTCAACTGCTTTGACATTTGAGCTAATACTAGTATTATTAATAACAGTCGGGATTGTTACAACAGGCTCTGCGTCAGCTTGTAATGTCAACACATTATCAGAATCTGATTCTTGAACACCTTGAAATTGTTTTGTAGCTGGTTCGGCTATAGAACCTTTTTCTGTCTTGTTTACCTGCTGAGATTTTTTTAACAACAGATTTATTGCCGGAACAGAACCTGAATCATTTGCTTGTCCTGCTACATTTAAATTACCAAGCTGGTTAACAGATACTATTTGAAAATCACTTTGGTCACTTGTCGATGTTTCTGTTAAAAGTTGTAATTTTTGAAACAAAGCCTTTGATGAGGACATATTGGAAACATTTAAAAATTCACGTAAACTTAATTCCTGTCCATCCGTAAAATTTTCCATATGTGCCGGCAAAGGCACATCAACATTCTTTTGAAATAATTTAGATTCTGTTGACAGGATTGATTTAAATGAAAAATTACCAGCCAATGATTTGGCTTTATTCCACAATCCGGTTTGCCCGTCACTTTTACCTTGATTCATCAAGTTTAATATAAATTGATTCATAACCATTCCTATATTATTCTTTTAATCATCCTGCGCCATAGGCCATTATTTTACAAATTTGTGCTGCTTGTGCGGGAGGCATTGCTTCAATTATTTTTGCTGACTGTCTCTCACGAATTTTTGATAAAATTTTGGCCGCCATTTTCGGATCAAATTGTTTCAAAATATTTGCAGCTTGAGTGGGTTTCATTGCACTGTATATTTTTGCACTTGCCATTAATGATTCATCAGCTTTTTGTCTTTCAAGCTCTTGCTGCCTTTCCTTTTCTGCAAGCTGTTGTAGTCGTTCCCGCTCATAACGGATACTATCTTCTTTTGCGTCGCGCAAACTGTCTTTTATGGCCGTAACAAGTTCATTATATGTTCTATTTTTCAGGGCTTCTTCTTCACTCTCTTTAGCTTCCTGGTATTGTGCGAGTTTGTAAATTTCTGACCATAAATAATCTATTTCCTTGCGTCGTCTGCTATTTTCAATTTGTAAAATTCGTAGTTTATCATTGGCAGAAAACAAATCATCATTTAATTCTTTATCTTCATCTGACGCTAATATCTCTCTTAATGAATCTGCCTTTACTGAATCAATTCTGGCCAATGAATCTGAATTTACAGGGTTCGGTAAAGAAGATACCGGTGCTTCATGATTTCGAATCATTACAAAATACATAAAGAAAAAAAGGACGAAAAATGTGCTGGTTAAAGCGATGGTAAGGAAAAGCCACTTTCCTCCACCGCCACCACCTTCATCATCACCCGCTTCATCTTCATCATACATTTCATCATCATATTCTTCAGCCATCTCTATCTCACAATTTTCTGCTTTGCTGTAACAATGCTATTTCATCAAGTTCTTTTTGCTCTAATTGCTGCAATTGTTCAAAATATTCCTGGGCTTTCTTTTCTTCCAATCTTTCAAAGACTTTTTTCTCTTTTTGTGCTTCAATCAATTTAAAACGGGCCATTTCAACATCGTTTTCAGCCATCATAACAGCATTTTCCTGGCGTTTCTTTTTTACATACTGGCCTTCGAGCGAACGGTGTAAAAGGGCCAAAATGGCAGGAGTAACGTTTTGTTTTTTCATCTCCATAATTTTTTGAATGGCAACTTGTTCTTCCAGAACCATACCTTCAAGTACTAATTTTTCAGAGTTTAATTTTTGTAAAGCTTCAGACATAACTCTTTGCTTTTCTTTTTCATAAACCTTTTTAACATTTAAAACACGTTGTAGAGAAAAATGAAACTTTTTCATATCACATTACTTTTGGTTATTTGTAAAAATCGACAATAAAGATTGAAGACTTGACTTAAAATCAGACTTTTCATAAATACCCTGCTTTAGATGATTTCGTATTTTTTCAATATGGTCTAAAGCAAAATCAATATGTGGATTATTTCCTCTGGCATAGGCTCCAATGTTTATCAGGTCTTCAGCATCGTCATAGGTTGCCATCATATCTCGAACCTGTGAGGCAGCCTCATAATGATTTTTTTCACTAATATCCGACATAAGACGGCTAACACTGTTCAACACATCAACGGCCGGATAATGATTTTTTGCCGCTATTTTACGAGATAGAACAATATGGCCGTCAAGAATGGATCGTACCGTATCAGCAACAGGGTCGTTCATATCATCACCTTCAACAAGTACTGTATAAAATCCTGTTATACTTCCTTTCCCGGAAGTACCGGCACGTTCCAATAATCGGGGCAGCAACGCATAAACCGATGGCGTATACCCTTTTGTGGCGGGTGGTTCACCAATTGCCAGGCCGATTTCTCGCTGAGCCATAGCAACACGTGTTACGGAATCCATCATCAAAATCACATTCTGTCCCTGATCACGAAAATATTCGGCAATTGTTGTAGCGATTTGCGCACCACGAATTCTTAATACCGCAGCTTGTTCGGAGGTTACAACCACAACAACAGATCTCGCCAAACCTTCTTCGCCCAGGTCTCGTTCAATGAATTCACGAACTTCACGGCCACGTTCGCCAATAAGGGCGATAACGTTAATATCTGCACCACTATTACGGGCAATCATTCCCAATAAAACACTTTTACCAACACCTGAACCGGCAAAAATACCCATACGTTGTCCCTGGCCGCATGTAATTAAACTGTCGATGACTCGAATTCCACTTTGCAATGGATCTTCGATACGGGGCCTGTTTAAAGGGGCCGGCGGATCACGATGGATTGTTACCTGTTGCAAACCCAATACAGGCCCCTTTCCATCGATAGGATTTCCAAAACCATCAATAACACGTCCAAGTAAACCTTCACCAATACCAACACTAAGCGGCTGCTGATTTGAAATAACCTGGCATCCAATTCCGATTCCATTTGTATCTTCAAAAGGCATAATCAGAACATGCCCGTTATTCATACCGACAACCTGAGCCGATTTTTTCTGTCCATTTCGGGTAACAATCCAGCAAATATCACCAACAGAAACGCTGGGTCCCTTGGACTCAACCAACAGGCCGGAAACACGTGTTACAGTGCCATAATAGTTAATCGGCTTGCATGATTGAAGAAGCTGATTTAAAAATACTGTATTTAGGGCCGTATTAATCATCTGAATCAGGACCTTTGCCGGGTAAATTATTTATAAGAAAATTTTTAATATTATTTAACTGCGATTCAATAGAAGCGTCGATGGAACCGTTATTCGAAAATATCTTGCAACCGCCTCTATTCAACGAATCATTTGTTTCTAATTGCCAGCCTTGATTTTGACTTACCAAAGCCATTTTTTTCATATAACTTTCAAGTATTTGCTTATCTTCTGAATGTAACTGAATGACGATATTATTGTCATTACCGAGGTCTTGCAGCGCTTTTTCTACAACATTTACAATAACATCATGATTGGTTTGAACTTCATAGCCAATAATTTTATTGGCAATTGATGTTGCCAAAGACACAAGATTAGCTCTATTTAATTCAAGCTTTCTTGCAGATTCCTGAATATGATCATTTAAATTTTGGTCAATATTATCCAATAAACTTTTCAGGTCATTTTTCAACTGCAATTCTGTTTGTTTTACAGCGACTTCCTGTTCGCGAACTAATAGTTCTCTTTCCAAAAGCTCGAAATTAATTTTAGAGTTTTTATCGCCATCTTTATCTTCAGACTTTAGTTCTGAAAAGTCCTGAATCCACTCTGCCAAACGAATGGGGCGTGAAATATTTATACTCGCATCAAACATATATATCTTCCTCTGCTGTGGGCAATACAATCTCGCCGGAATCGACCAATTGTTTGATCTGCATAGCAATTTTTTGTTGAACAGTTTCTACATCTCGCAACCTTACCTTGCCCATATATTCAATTTCTTCTTCAAGCATGGTGCGGGCTCTTTCAGACATATTGGTAAAAATACGTAATTTCAAATCTTCGCTGGAGGTTTTAAGAGAGATGGCTAATTCTTTAATATCAACGTTTTTAAGAATTTTTTGAATATCAGCATCTTCAAGCTGTAAAATAAATTCGAAAACAAACATGTGTTTTTCAATTTCTTTTGCCAAGGCAGGTTCAACCTCTTCCAAAGTTCTTAAAGCGCTTCTTTCTGCCTGTTGACCGATATGGTTTAACACGGCGGCGGTCATTTCCACACCACCGGCCTTTTCGTGACGAATCTGTAAATCAAGGGTAGACGCCAATGCTCTTTCAACTTCTCCAACCAAACTTCGGTCAATTGTCTTCATTTTAGCCAGTCTGATAATAACATCATTCCTTAATTTCTCACCAAACTGTGCTAACACCTTTCCAGCTTGTTCGTTATCAATTTGAGAAATAATGAAAGCAATTGTCTGGGGATGTTCCTGGCTTAACAGATTTGCAAACTGTTCCTGATGCAGTTTACCAAGTCCACCAATATTATGTGCATCAGCAGATTTTCGAACACGTTCGATAATTTTTACAGCTTCACCAGGCGACAGAGCTTCCATCAAAACAGAACGCGCATAATCTATTCCACCCAATAAAATTGCCTTATTTGCCGTCAGCATCTGGCTTAATTCATTAGCTGCATTTTCAAAATCATCAGATTTAACATTATCCATCACAGCCATTTCACGTGTTAAAACCTCAATTTCACTATCATTTAACTCGGAAAAAATTTTTGCAGCTGCAGATGAACCCAGTCCAATTAATAAAACGGCTGCTTTTCTAAGACCTTTAGCTCCACCACCAATCTTTGCTGCTTTATCTGCTGACATTTCCTATCCCTCCATCATCCATGAACGAATTAACTGAGCTACTGTTGACGGATTATTTACTACAAACTCTGACAACACTTCTTTTTGACGGGCTCCTTGTTTCGACATTTCTTCAAACTCGTTTGCAAAGTCTAGATACTCCTCAGCAGCTTTATCTGAAGTAAATTTGGAACCGCCGCCGAAGCCCTGACCTCTGCCGGCTGGTTCGGTCAACGCTCTCTTTTCTTCTGCTTTCTTGGCCATTTCAGCCAGTGCTTTTTTGGCCTTTTTAATTTTTGAACGAACGAACAATATTCCAATAATGATAGCCAAACCAGCCAATATCTTTTGAATAATCGGCATAAAAGGTGTTAAAACATCAAGCTGTTCAAGTACTTTATTCTCCTGGTCCCATTGTGGTACTTCAAATGGCAAATTTTGAATATCCAGTTGGTCTCCTCTGTCCATATTAAAGCCTACGGCATTTCTTACCAGTGTGGATAAGCGAGTCAGTTCATCATTGGTACGAGGGATATATTCGTTAACAAGTTCACCAGCATCATTTTCACGTTCTACATTACGTCCATTTACAAGAACGGCAATGGACAGCTTTTCAATATTTCCAATTCCATCAACTATATGTTCAATTGTTTTAGCTAATTGATAATTTGTTATTGTATGCTCAACGGCATTTTCACCGCCGCTGGCAGAGTCTGTAACGGTTTGGTTTTCAATTTCTTCACTTAAAACGACAGCATTATCCGGATTATATATTTCATTTGTCTTTTCCACCCGTCTGAAATCCAAATCAGCGGTAACACGAATGATTGTATTTCCGGGTCCGAGAACACGATCCAGCATGGACTGTGCTTTATGTTCTAAATAAGACTCTACACGGCGCCGAATTTGTAGTTGAGAATCGGTAAGGCCGGAAACAGAATCGATTGAATCATTTTTAGACAAGATATTTCCATGCTCATCAACAATAGTAACATTTTCAGGACGTAATCCTTCTGCCGAACCGGCAACCATTCTGGAAATTCCTAAAACCTGACTTTCGTTCAAACCTCTTCTACCACGTAATGAAAGAAATATAGAAGCGGTAGCTTGCTGCTGGTCCTCTTTGAACAACCTGTCTTCAGGAAAAACAAGATGGACACGCGCCTTGTTAACTTCAGGCATACTCTGAATTGTCCTCGACAGCTCTCCTTCTAATGCACGCCTAAAATTCAATTTTTGAACAAAATCAGAAACACCAATTTCTTTTCGATCAAAAAGTTCATAACCCAAATTAGAACTGGCAGGTAAATTCTGAGCGGCCAATTTCATACGCCATTCATAAACCTCTTTTCGGGGAACCATAATGCCTCGTCCACTTTGAGTTAATTTATAGGGCACATTATTACTCTGAAGTTCTTCGACAATAGCTTGAGCATCAGCCGGATCAATTTCAGAAGTCAGCACAGCATAATCAGGTTGTGTAGCCCATTTAAGTAATACACCTGTGCCGATAATCGTTAATAATATTACCAATCCCATTGTTATTCGCTGGGCATAGGATAGTTGACCAAGTGGGGTCAACGTTCTGTTTTTGAAATTAATTAAAAAGTCTGCCATAACTCATCACATTTGTTAAGGTTTACATTTGCATTCTCATTATTTCCTGATAAGCTTCGATAAGCTTATTTCGAACTTCCATTACAAGTTCCAAACCTACTGTTGCCTTTTCACCGGCGATCATTACCTCATGTACATCCTGAATTTCACCATTAGCAAATTGTTCTGATATTTTACCGGAATCAAGCTGTAAATTATTTACATCATTAAGAATTTTTCCGATTTGTTTTCCAAAGCTATCCCCGTCATTTTTTGACTGAGTTTTTTTTGCTTCAGAATTAACAGCTAATGGATTTTGTGTTATTGATGTTATTGAACTCATAATTACACCTTTAGGAAACTAGATCTATTTTTTTTCCTACCAAACCACTTTTACTTACATTCATATCCGCACTTTTATAGGCACTTACACCCCATTTAGAACCATCACTTGGAAAAAACTGTTGCAACATTGCTTTTTCTTCAGGCGTTAGAACCTCATTTAAAGAATTAGGCATCTCTGTGCGGCTATATTGCTTTGTTTCTGTTTTTGCAACATTTTCTGTATTTTTGACATTTTGTGAAACAAGCGAATCTTTAAATGTTTGCTTTGCCTCATCAGTTTTTGCCGGTGAAGCCTGAGATCCATTTGTATTGGGCAGTTGCGAATCAATACGATTAGCAAAATATGGAGTATAAGCTTGTGATTCTATTTTCATTATCTATTCCTTTTGCCTTATATTTCTAATGCCTTTTTAAACATATCTTTTGCAGCGCTCATTACAGTTGCATTTGCTTCATAAGCACGGGCCGCAGCCATTAGTTTAACCATTTCATCAATAGAGTCTATATCCGCTACTTCCACATATCCTTCTTCATTAGCATTCGGATGTTCCGGTGAGTATATAAGCTTTGTTTCCTGATCATTAGATTCGACAATTTCTGACGCAACACCAGACTCTGGTTGATAATCTTCAACGGAACGAATTCCGGGAATATGCATATTTGAACGGCGAACAAGTGCAATTCGAGACTCTTGAATAAGCTGTGCAAATTTACTTTGTGATTGAGACGACAGTTGAACCTCTTTTTTCTTATACGGTTCACCTGTTGTTTTATCAACACTTTCAGCATTCGCCAGGTTTTCAGCTCGTGTTTGTAAACTTTTTCTTTGTGCACTCATACCGGATGCACTGATATTAAAAACTCCAAATATATTACCTACACTCATCGTTCACCTCATTTTTTTAAGATTTGCCACGAATGGCTGAGTGTAAAGCTCTAAACTTACCGGCAATCGTTTTGGAAACAGCCGAATAGTAAAGCTGGTTTTCAGCAGATTTGACCATCTCAACGTCAACATCTACATTATTTTCACCACTTTTCAAAATTTGCGATTTTTCCTCAATCATGGAAATGTCACTATTACCGGTTGATTTGCCGATGGCAATATGGCGTTCATCAGTAACATTACCCTGAATATCGGTTTTAGCCGTTTCCTTTTTTAATAATTCGGAAAAATCAACATCTTTGGCTCTATACCCGGGTGTCGCTATATTTGCAATATTTTCTGCAATGCTTCTTTGACGGGCAGCAGACAAATCCAAAGACTTGGAAAAATGATCAATGTTTAATTTATCAAATATACTGTCAAACATCACAATGCTCTTTGTTTAATGATACTAGTTCTCTGCATTAATAAAGGCAAGACATGTGCCATTTTGTTTTCTTTTTTTACTCTTTCAAAAACTCTTATTTTAATTAAACTTACAAAACACTAGTCTAACTGAATTTCAATTTTTGTAAAAAACAATGGGTAAAAAATTCACCTACTAGGAATTTTCTTCCCCTTGACTGTTATCATATTCATTCAGTTTGTTGCGAAGAGTTTTTGTTGTTATACCGAGCGCGTCAGCGGCTTTTGTTTTATTGTTATCAAACTTTTTAAGAGTTTGCATAATAAGCTGCTTTTCAACCTGTTGAATGGTCTGATCGGAAAAAATGCTTTCATTATCCTCATTATATTCACTCATAAAATCAATATCTTTTGGATAAATGTATACACCTTCGGCGATGACGGCTGCCTTTTCAAGAGTGTTTTCCAATTCACGAACATTGCCAGGCCAATGATAACTGCAAAGTTTATCAACAGCTTGTTCTGATAACAATCGTTCCAACCCGTACTCGGCACAAATTTTACTTAAAAGATGCAGAGACAATTGAGGGACGTCCTCAAGACGAGAACGCAGAGGAGAGACTTTAAATTTTACAACACTAAGACGAAAATATAAATCTTTGCGAAATCGGCCTTCTTTAACTTCTTCCCATAAATCCCGATTGGTTGTGGCAATTACACGTGTTTTGACATTAATGCTTTTACTGTTTCCCAAACGTTCAAAACATTTATGCTGTAATACACGCAGTAATTTTGCCTGCAATGGGAGGCTCAACTCGCCAATTTCGTCCAGCAATATCGTACCACCATCAGCTTCTTCAAAACGACCTTTTCGTCTGACATGGGCGCCGGTAAAAGCACCTTTTTCATAACCAAAAAGTTCACTTTCAGCTAATGTATCTGGTAACGCAGCACAATTAACTTTAACATAAGGACCATCCGGACAACCGCTATTTTGATGAATAGCATCAGCAACGATCTCTTTTCCAACACCGGTTTCGCCTTCAATAAGAACGGTAGCTTTTGTCGGTGCTACTTTGGCAACCATTGCTTTAACTTCATGAATGGTTTGAGATTCACCAATAATTTCAAATTGTTCGGAAGGATTTATGTTGTGAGTTTTGTTTTTTCGATGATCCTTAAAAGCATTAGCAACGGCGGCTTTGATATCTTTCATTGAATATGGCTTTGTCAAATAATTCAATGCACCAAGTTGCATTGCCTTTACAGCGTTTTCAATAGATCCATAACCTGTACCGACAACCACATTGGTTTTTGGTTTTATTTTTTTAACATATTCAAGTACTTGTAACCCGTTAAACTCTGGAATCTTTAAATCTGTAAAAACCAGATCAAAATCTTCTTTTGTAACGGCATCCATCGCCCTTTTACCATCTGCAACACTTGTAATTGTACAATCAGTTTCTTTAATCGCTAGTTCTAGAAACTGTCTGACAATCGGATCATCTTCTACTACCAATACATGTCCGCGTCCCTGCATCCTGATCTCCTCCTGGATATACCGGTAACTTAATCGAAACCTGGGTTCCTTTTAAGAACTCACTAGTTAATTGTATTGTGCCATTATGACAATGGACATAATTACGTGTGATAACAAGCCCTAAACCACGACCTTCGTGCTTTGTACTAAAAAAGGGCGTAAATAAATTGGGTAAAACCGCCTGTTCTATCCCAATTCCGTTATCCTGAATTATAATTTGTACATTTTCATTATTTTCAGTTGTATCTACTTTGATATGAATTTCACCGGATTTTTGTTTTATAGCATCAATGGCATTTTCCAAAATGTTTGTTACAGCATTTTGCATCAACACCATGTCTACCATTACAAAAACACGTTTTTGACAAGACTGGAATGTATAATTATAGTCCGTATCCTGAAAATAATGTAAAACAACTTGTTCTAAAAAACCTGTTATGTCAATTTTAACAAAACCAGGATTAACTGGTCGTGTTAACAAATATAAATTTTCAACAAAACTATCAATACGTTGAATACACAAATCTATGGTATTCATCTTTTCGCTGTCAAGAGCATCACGGAGTTCAACTTTTAATAATGAAACTGTGCTGGCAATACCGGCTAACGGATTACGGATTTCATCTGCAATTGCAGTTGCCATTTGAGACAACAGTGCATAATCAGATGAATTCTGCGGATCAAATTTCCTGACCGATTCGGTGCGTATTTCATTATAGCCGTTCATTTACAATTGCCTATGCTCATTGATCATAATTAAATTTTAAACGAATTACTTCACCACAACCACAAACGATTTCAACACCTTGAACTATATCGTTCTTTACTACAGGATTGATGACCGGTGTTGCATGCTCTTCTTTTGCCTTTACTTTTGTTGCTTTATTTTCAGAAATGATTTCTTTAGGAGGTGGCGACGAAACAGGAGTATCACTCAAAACAACATCTTTGTTACGAATAATATTTTTTGATGTCGATGTCTTTTTTAATGACGATGATTTGGAAAGCCAGGTATCAACGTGTCCAAATTCATTTTTTGTTTCTATCTGCAAGTGTAGAGATTCTCCAATTTAATCATTTTCTAAAATTCGTTTGCTGTGATGACTATGTCAAATATTGTACCAGAATTTTTTTTACTTCACAAAAAAAGCAGCTTTGTAAGTATCTGTTTTTTATAAGACAAATTTCAAAAAAAATGCACATAATTATGACAAAATGTCAAAAAAATGTTACCACAAGTCAACACTGTTGAAATTCTGTCTCAATCAACTTACTGGTTTAAGAAAATTAAAATTGGAAAATTAAAAAGTGGAGAGTTATTTTTGTAGATTTTCAACATATCACACCTCATCATCATCGTCCACACATTTTATTCACCACCTGGTGAATATAAATTAATTAAGCCCTTTTAACTCGGCACGGGCAATTGCCATTTTATAAACCTTTTTCGCGCCGGCTAAATATAAAATTTTCGAACATTCATCCATCGTACTGCCGGTCGTACAAACATCGTCAACCAGCCCGATCGTTTTATTACGAATAAATGAATTATCTACAACTTTAAATACATCAATAACATTATTTTTGCGTTCAATTTTTTTTAAAGATGCCTGAATTTGCGTATATTTTGTACGTACTAAAACATTATCAAAACATGGTATTTCAAATATTTTTGCAATTTCACAGGCTATAATATGGGATTGATTAAATCCTCGTTCGTGTCGTCTTTTTTTGTGCAATGGTACGGGTATCAACACCTCACACTCTCTTCTCCAGTCCTCATCCCAAAACCGCGTACCAAATTGCCGGCCAAAGTAAGAAGCCAGAACTTTGAAGCCCTGATATTTCATCAGGTGAATGAGTTGTTGAATCTGTTGAGAATATTGGTAAAGAGCTATACAATCATAGAAAGGTTCAACAGATTCTTCCAACAAGCGGGGATACTGTGTTGAAGTGAGCTTGTAATTTACGACCAAAGGTAAAGAATTCTGACATTCTATGCAAATAAAATTTTCGATATTTTCCAATTTTTTTTCACATAAAAAGCATGTTGGAGGAAAAAGGAAATCCCATAAAAGTTTGTTGAGAAAAGAAAACAGCCGGAAAATCTCTTTCTCCGGCTGTTGATTTAAAAAACCCCGAATATTCATCATTAAAATTTGTATGAAAAGACAATTTTGGGTTCCACCCGCTCCTGCGGTTTGTACTGGTGGCTATTCGGTTCTGCCTCTACAAACGTCCAGATATAATCCATATAAAATATCAAATAGGGTTTAATCTTGTAACCAAGTCCAACCCGGGCAACACTTCTGTTATCCAGGGTGAACACATCTTCCATTTGCTCAATACCGATTTTATCATAAGTTGCATGTGCTGCAATAACAGGAATAAGGTCCGGAGCATCAGCGCCAAGGTGTAAAATACCACTCTCTTTTTGGTCATCCAGCCGGCTAAACATACCAAGCAAACGGACACTGTTATTAAGCAGACCGCCATAAAGTTCACCAAAAATTCCTTTTGTTTCATCAGTAATAGAAATAAGAAGATCCGTCTTGTAGGATTTGCCGCTAGAATAAGACTGATAACGTTGTATTTCATAAAAAGCATCAAAAAAGGAGGGTATAAACTCTTTACCCAGCCATCTTCTTTCCAGCTTTGCAGAAAGGTCCAAAAGCCCCAGCAGTCTACCCAGAGAAACACCAATACCTACAGCTTGTCCATTTCCAAAGGTTCTGCTTTTTTCTTCAATATAACTGTACCCTTTGATTTGCGCCCAGTCATAGTAAAGCATTGAATTTAAAATGCCGCTTTTTATGAGAGGCAGCTCAAAGTCAAAACCATAGACAGAAACACCGTCGTCAGAGTTTGCCCAACTATCCGGATCAAAATCCCTGACAATCGTGGCACCAACAGCAAAATTTTTAATGACAGGAGCGTCAACAATTCCCAGTAAAGGCCGATAATACCCACGAGTCCCGATCATCTCTGCGCGCCCCATATTACTGGCAATTGTTTCAAAACCAAATCGTCCGAAATCCAAATCAAAAGCCAAACCGATTTTTCGGTTATCATAAGAGGCTTCATTTGTATAATAATTTACAATAAAACCATGACCAAGCCGGGCTGCGTCCAAAGTACCGACACGGGCATAAACAGGATCATATTTTTTGCCCCAACGAATATACCGTATTAAACGAAAATAATCATACCCGGAATCCCAATCCTCAGACCGGATAGCCCCGCTTTCCGTATTGTATAAAAGATTTACGTTTAAACCGATACCCAGTTTGCCAAAGGCCACTTCAGGACGGAAATTTATGGTAAAATACGTATTTGTTCCGCCATCTTCATCAATAACGGTCATACCAAATCCACCGGCAATAATACCCCCTTCAGATCCCATGTACCCAAGTCCTCCGTCAGCAAGCTGTCCATAACCGGCACTAGACAAAAAAAGACCCAGAATTAATACACCCATTTTTTTCATAATGTTTTCTCCCTTGTCATTAAACCAAACTCCAAAAAATATACGAACACACAAATTCTCACGACGTGCAAAAAATCACATTATAATAATTCCTACAATTATCTCTACCATAAATCATCCATTCCGGGAGGAATATCAAAATGGGTGGCCCATTGAAAATGGCCCTGACCCCCTTCAAGAGAAGCTTTGTCTAACAGCAGTAACCGCTTATGTTCAATTTCTTCGGCTGCCAGGTATTCGAACATTTCCCGAATTTTTGCATGTTTTGCTTTCATGGATGCATATCTATAAAAATCATAAGCTTTTTGTTCAGCATTTACTGCAAGCTCTATTGCTTTATTAGATGAAAAATCCGATGTTATTAAATGCTTGCCAATTTCAGATGTTTGGGTTTTTATTTCAGGCTCCTTTCCGCCTGAAATCTTGAAATAAAAATCAAACAACTGTTCAAAATGTTCAACTTCGACAGTGGCAAGATATTTAAATTTATTTTTCACATTTTCAGCCGCTGCAATTTGAGCAGCTTTTTCATAAAACTCTTGTGCACCTTTTTCTCTGTTTACAGCTAATTCCAATGCCTCAAGAGCTCCCAATTCACTTTCGTTTCCTGTCAGCAAACCTTGTGAAAGAGCTTTATATAAAGTCTCATTAAATACAGGCAAGTCATCGGGTGTGCGGGAACTAATTAACTGCCCGTCAACACAAACAGCCTGATCAACAAAATTTCCGCCTGCATTTATAATATCGTCCCGAATGCCAATATAAGAAGTAAGAGTAATTCCCTTTAAAACATTTGCAGATATTAAAACCTGGGGCCCATGACAAATAGCCCCAACCGGCCTTCCGGTTTTCCAAAATTCTTTAACAAATTCAACAGCCTTTTCATTTACACGAATACGTTCAGGCGCGCCACCGCCTGGAATAATTAACCCGTCATAATCCCGAACACTAATATCATTAATATTTTTATCCGGTTTTAACGTTATACGTCCGTATTTTCCGGTAACAGTATCATCTGTTAAACCCACAAGTTCTGCCTGGTATCCCCTTACGTTTAAAAAACTTTTGGGTACAGTAGCTTCTTCATCATGAAAATTTGGGCCAATTAATATTGCAACACGTTTATTTACAGCCATATTAGTCCCTCGCTAAATTTAAATATGAATACCTAAATATCTCTTCCAAGGAAGCGTAACTGATCACGAAGAATGGCAGCACGTTCATACTCTTCTGCCTGAATTGCCCTGTCCAGTTCTTTGGTTATACGTTCTCTTTCAGACAAAGGTTTTCTTTCGCGTATTTCCTCGCCCCATTGTGTTAAAAACTCTATTTCAAACCTGTCGGAACCAATTCGGGGTTGATTTTTTTCATAAAATTCAGAAATTACCTTGATACCTTTTTCTATAAATACAAGCGCTTCATCAAAATTAGACTTGTCCAAACTGATGGAAGCCAAAGAACGGGCATTCATCATCAAAACATAGGGCCTGTATTGTTCAAAAGACCAGATAATATCTTCATTATCAGAATATTTTGAAACAAAATCAAACACTTTCAGGTTACGGCTTGTATCACGTGCTACCCGAGTATAATCCCCCAACTTCATCAAACCCAAATACCGGTGATAATATTGAATAGTTTCTTGCTGCAAATTCAGGCAGTCCATGGGCGAAAGGCGAAACTTGGCATTTTTGGTAGATTTTTTCTTTTCCTGGGACTTGTTTTCATAATAGCTTAAATAGGAATCACATTGATGCGGTCTTTTTCCATCAGGGCGACCGTCAAGATACATCTGAAGGATGCCCAAATCAAGACGCATCTGTATCTTTGTCTCACCATCAATTCCCTCAATAAGCCGGACATTTATATCATTTGGCACATATTGCCAGTTTTCCAGAATGGTGCTAATATCGTCCGAATTCATTTTTCCCCCATTTTTTGAAAAAATAGAACCAATATAAAATCACCGTTTCTATTATAAAAATTATTTTATTTAAAATAGTTTACTGCATTTTTAAATAATGGTAATCCATCTGCCTCACTTGATAATCCATTGCGGGTCCACAACGGATTATGTGTCGGGTCAATGTGTCGCTCAGGATGCGGCATCAATCCTAAAACACGGCCGGAGGTGTCACATATTCCGGCAATATCGTCCACAGATCCATTTGGATTTTCAGGATAAACCGGCTTGCTTCCGTTCTGGCTGGTGTATTGAAAAACCACCTGCCTGTTTTTCCACAAATCTCTTAATACAGCATCGCTCTCAGGTATAAACTTTCCTTCCGCATGTGCAACCGGAAAAAATACCTGATCTTTCATATTTTGTGTAAATACACAGCAGCTATCATTGACCTTGAGATTGACCCAACGGTCTTCATATTTATGCGAATCGTTATCTGTTAATGTCACTTTTTGAGTCGCATTAAAATCGACCACAGGTAACAATCCTGCTTTAACTAACACCTGAAAGCCGTTGCAAATTCCAATAATCAGCTTTCCGTCTTTATGAAATTTTGTCAACTGTTCTGCAAGTTTATATTTTAATTGATTTGCCAAAACCTTACCGGCTGAAATATCATCACCATAAGTAAAACCACCGGGAATAGCAATAATCTGATAATCGTCGAGTAAAACTTTATTCTCTAGCAGACGATTCACGTGAACCAAATCCGATTTACCGCCGGCAATATCAAAAGCATATTTTGTTTCAAAATCACAGTTCGAGCCGGCCGCCCGAAGCACTAATATTCGAGGAATCATATATTTACCACCTCAATGTTTTTTGCCAGGATTCTTTGAGCCCGGCGATATTTTCATCTATTATTTTTGTATTATTTAATCCGGTAATGACCAAATTTTGTGTTCCGGTTACATTACCAATTTCAGCAACAGGAATATCTTTCATTGATTGTAAAAACGAGGCTACATTTTCCGGTTCTACCTCAACAACAAACCGGCTGTTGGATTCGGAAAACAAGACAAAATCGTCTCTGTTTACATCCTCAGTTTTTGGAACTGGAGCCAATGATATTTCAGCACCAACTCCGCCGGCAAATGCCATTTCTGCAACGGCTGCGGCAAGGCCTCCTTCGGAACAATCATGGCAGGAACGGACCCATCCATCTTCAATGGATTTTGATAATTTCAGAAAAGTATCCTTTGCAGCATTAACATCCACAATCGGTACCCGCTGGTCGGTCTTTTCCAACATTTGATAATAATGAGAGCCGCCGAGTTCCATTCGTGTTAAACCAACGATAAATATTTTATTACCCGTTTTTTTGAAATCCATGGTCACGGCTTTACGTGCATCCGGCATAACAGAAATTGCCGAAATCAATAAAGTGGGTGGAATGGCAATGCTCTCTCCGGATTCTGTTTGAAACTCATTATTCAGACTGTCCTTGCCGGAAATAAATGGTGTTTCAAAAACTTTGGCCATATCATAACACGCCTGGGCAGCACGAACCAATCCGCCCAATCGGTCCGGTTTATCTGTGTTACCCCAGCAAAAATTATCCAGCAGTGCTGTTTCATCGAGATTACCACCAACAGCAACAATATTTCTTAAAGCTTCATCAATAGAGGATGCTGCCATCCAATAAGGATCTATAGCACCATAATTAGGATTTAAACCGTTAGACAAAATAACAGCCTTGTATGAATCCAAACACGGACGGGTTATACAGGCATCCCCGGGGCCGTCACTATCCACTCCAACAAGAGGTTTAACAACACTACCACCTTGCACTTCATGATCATACTGGCGAATGACCCATTCCTTACTGCAAACATTCGGCGCTGACAATATTTTATGTAAAATTCCAGCCAGATCTTTTGGTTGTTCAAAAACACTGTTTTCAATGTCAGGTTTTTCCCAAACAGCTTTTCGGACCGTTCGTGGCAAACCATCATGCAGAAAATTCATTTCCAATTCACCAACAAGTGTCCCATTATATTTTAACCGAATCTTTTTGTCACTGGTTGTGCGGCCGATAACGGTGGCTTCCACATCTTCGCTGGCAAAAAGTTCAAGGGCTTTTTCTACGTTTTCCGGTGCGACAAATATAACCATTCTTTCCTGTGCTTCCGAAATCCAGATTTCCATATAAGTCAAACCGTGGTATTTTAAAGGAATTTTTTCCAGGTCAATTTCAGCCCCGGTCGTTTCCGCCAGTTCACCAACCGCAGATGAAAGGCCACCGGCGCCGCAGTCTGTAATGGCCCTGTAAAGGTCAAGGTCACGTGCCTGCATAAGCGTATCTACAACTTTCTTTTCAACAATCGGGTTCCCGATTTGAACGGCACCGCTCCAGGTCCCTTCACTTTCCGTGTGCAGCTCACCGGATGAAGCTGTTGCGCCATGAATTCCGTCCCGACCGGTCCGCCCACCGATAACGATGATATAATCTCCGGAAACCACATTCTTTTCACACTTGTCAATCGGCATAATTCCTACATTGCCACAGAAGACCAATGGGTTACCCAGGTATTTTTCATCAAAATAAATAGAACCGTTGGATGTTGGAATTCCCATTCGGTTACCATAATCACGAACACCGGCGACAACACCCTGCATAACACGTTTCGGATGCAGCACACCTTTGGGTAAATCGCTGTGTTTCATATCAACCGAACCAAAACAAAAAACATCCGTATTAATAACGGGCTTGGCTCCCAAACCGGTGCCCAAGGGATCACGAATCACGCCACCGATTCCGGTATTGGCGCCGCCATAAGGTTCCATAGCTGAAGGATGGTTGTGCGTTTCGACTTTGAAACAGATATTGTTTTCATCATCAAATTTTATAATTCCGGCATTGTCTTTAAACACAGAAACACACCAGGGTTTATCAAGCTCGCTTGTCACCTGAAAAACAGTTTTTTTTAAAAGATTATCAATCACGTTTCCATCAAATTCAATCAATCCTGTTAATGTTTTATGGCTGCAGTGTTCCGACCATGTTTGCGCAATCATCTCCAATTCAATATCGGTTGGTTCACGGTCCAAATTTTTATAATAATTCTGTATGGTCTTCATTTCTTCAAGATTTAAATAAAGATCACGCTCAACACTAATGGATTTTAATGTTTTATCATCGGCATTTCGCAAAGAAACCTTGACAAGTTCAAAGTGATCATCCATTTTGGGAAAAAATATCTGCTCTCCATCCTGGACCACATGTTCATTTACTTTATTCATCAACAATTTTTGAACGATAATATCTTTATCATTGTCAGTCAATTGCCCGGTAAATTCATAACGCTTGGCAGTTTTAGCAGCTTCAATACCGGTGATACCCAAATCATGGATACCTTTAAGAGTTGTTTCGGCTACCATATCTGTCACACCACGGTTAAATGTAACCTCTACAGACCAGGCGTCACTTTCATTCGTTCGTTTTATATATTCATCAATTGAATAATCCTGAACAATCGTATCAGCCAGTAATTTCTCTGTTATGATGCGTTTTTGTTCAGCATTTATTTCACCCAATAAATAGGTAACCGTATAGGAAAAGACTTTGTTTATCGTTCGGATATCCAAATCTGCCGCTTCAGACATAATCCGTTTTGCAACAGTATCCTGAAAGTCCTTTTTTGTTGTTATTTCAATTCGAGTAATCAATTCATTCCTCTTGGTATATATAAATATTTTTTCAAAATTGATTTTAATTTTAACGAAAATTCCATGAAAATGCAAGTTTAAAAAGTAGTGATATGACCCTTTCATATAATTAGCATAAAAAAAAAGCCGATACTTGCAAGTATCGGCTTTTACAGGGTTTATTTTTTTACTTCAGGAACACCATTTTATGGATTCTTGAAAAATTTCCAGCTTTAATTCGATAGTAATAAATACCCGAGCTGACAGTCATTTGATTTTCATCCTTTCCGTTCCACATAACGGTATGATAACCAGCTTTGACCTGTCTGTTAATAAGCGTCTTCACCAGTTGTCCCATGGTATTATAAATATCCAACCGTACCTGTGCTGTTTTGGGCAATTCATAACGAACTGTCGTAGTCGGATTAAACGGATTCGGATAATTCTGAGACAAATTAAAATCTTTAGGAAGCGGAGCTTCGGCTGTAACAGGTCCATGTTGTGTACGAATACCGCTGAGGCTGACATCTTCAATCTTGTAATAGTAATGATATCCGCCTTCAATATCATTATCAATATATTCGTACTTGCCATCAACTTCAGGATCTAACAGGTCCTTGTTTATCTTGGCATAGGTACCATCTTCTTTCATACTTCGAAGAACATTAAAACCAGCATTATTATGCTCAGAAGCAGTTTCCCATTCAAGAATAACACCCTGATATGGTGTGACATCTGCTGTAAAACTTGTCAGTTGTACGGAACTCAACGTCCAGTTAAAGCTGGTAGAATTCTCACCGTCTGAAACTTCAACAGATACACTAATATTATTCAAATTAGGATACAAATCATATGGATTAAGAGTAAATGATTGAGAATTACCTTTAACAACGTCACCGACTCTCCATGTATAATACAATGCATCATTATCCGGATCCGTAGCGCTAACGCTGAATTCTATAACGCCATCCTCAAGATTAAACTTGTAATAGTTATCAATTGGCACATAACTATTTATTACCGGCATACGATTTTTGTTTTTGACAACAACTTTAACCGTATCAATATCACGACCGCCCTTTGTATCTTCGGCATAAAAGACGGGATAATAGGTTTTTTCTGTTTCCGGGCGTTGTACAAGATCATAACCCGGCTTCCATTGGAACTTGTATTTTTCATTTATCGTATCATACAAAAACTTGGCGCTTGTATCGGCCGGCATATTGGCCTTATTATAATTTACAAAATCACCATCACCATCCGTAGCTAAGACAAAGAACTGGAGTAATTCATTCTCATACACCTCATATCGTTCCAGCATTTGGAATTCCGGATATTGGTTTGATTCGGCTGTCGCCCAAAACTCCAATCGATCACCTGCAAATTTCAGGTTATTATTTGAAATAACAACAGCAATATTAGCAACATTTGCAGTCGGGCCCAGTATCCATCTGGCTTTTGCCAGGCCCTGATTGTTGGAAGAAACAGGATTATCCGCTATAATAGTTCCACCACCCTGAATAGCAGCAAAAGAGACTCGTCCGTTCGATGCCGGGTTGCCCCATTGATCAACAACTCGCACGACAATCGGTTCCAGCAATTCTTTACCCTTTTCCATTTTCTGATTATTCCCGGAATAAACAAACATGGAATCGGCAACATCTGCAACACCGGTGATGACAAACTCTCGATAAGTTGGTTCCAAACCGGCAGAGGAGGCGCGTACCCTGTTTATTCCGGCTTTTTTACCGAGTGTATAGTAAGCCAGTGCCTGTCCGCTTGCGTTTGAAGCAATACTCATCACTTTGGCGCCATTTTGAAGTTTTCCAACGCCATCGACGGTTTCACCTTCCATAACAGTAAAAGTTACATTAACGCTTGGCACACGGTTTCCATGCTCATCAACAGTATTTATTACCAATGCCTGAGTCAATGATTGGTTGACAACACCCTCAAGCTCTGAATCCGTTCCATATTCGATACCAGTTGCCTTATTTGCAGTTGTGGTCGCATAGAATGTTTGAGCACTGATAGAGGGTGAACTTGGAATTTCAGCACTGTAAATATTTTCACCAACTGTTGAACTAACTATAACATTTGCAGAAGCCTTTCCATATTCATCGGTTGTAATCGGATTTTCGGAAACGATACTACCGGGGTTAAGCACACCTTTCCATAAAACTTCGACATTCCAAACCGGTTTGTTATAAGCATCAACAACCCGTACCACAAAGGGTTCCGGCAGTTGCTCGCCTGCTTTGGCTGACGATTTATTACCACTAACCATTTTGATCTGTGCCGGATTGTTATCTTCGGCAATAAGGTTAAAACGGACTTTTTGTCCTGCAATACCAATGGCTATTGCCTCAATTGTGTTTGTACCGGGTTCTTGTCCCAATCGGTAGCGAACAAAAGCCATTCCGGTAGAATCAGTTGATACCGGTTGATTTTCAAGTAACTGTCCATTACCGGCAGTCACACCAAATGAAACATCATGGTTATCTATCGGATTACCAAATTCATCGGTAACCAAAACACGCAACGAATCACCTAATACGGTCCCTATATTACCGGCTCCACCATCACCACTATCCTGGTGCTCGTCAATACGTGCCGCTGCAGCAGCGGTAAATGTCACTCGGGCGGTATCTGAAAGTTGTACCTGGCTATTAATATCACGGCAAACAATTTGTTTAATTCCGACAGTCGTTGAATAAACCTGACCTGACGCTTCACCATTAATATCTGTCGCCTGAATCGGTTGAGTAATGGTTACACCATTTGCATTAATCGCACTAAAAACAACGGCTCTATCTTTAATCGGATTACCAAATTTATCCTTAAGACGGGCAACTATTGTGATTTTGTTGCCACCATTTGATACGACTTGTACGGGTGGAAAAACATCAACCTTGGATGTATCTGCATTTGTTATATCAGCCGCTGCGTTTGCAGAAAAAGTCAACGGAGATCCATCAAGATTAGTGCTGCCACTTTTTGAGGAGGCATTAACTTCATAGGCTCCAACTTTGGGTCCAAGCCTCCAGGCAATCTCTGCAACACCGGAAGAATTTGTGTTTATAGTTGTATCAATGGCAGTGCCATGACCCAACGCTCCACCTTTTGTTTCGCCGTCAACAATTTGGAAACGAATTGGTTGCGGTTGCGTAACCCGGTTTCCATCCCGGTCATAAGCAACAACTTTTAACATTTCATCAACAAATTTTCCAACAGTGCCGTTTTGATCGTCACCATCTTCAATGGCAATTCGTGTGGCATTTGTGGATTTTGCTGAAATTTCATACAGGGCCGGTGAACCATTAAGGGGTTCACCATTATAGGCTGATGAAATCTGGACTTTATTTATATTAACTCCGGCCAGGTTTCCAAGTGTAAACTGTACGGTAACATGTCCGTTAGAATCGGAATTTTTGGTAATTTCGATTTTCTCTTCATCACCATCAAAATAACCACCACCTGCCGTTGTGGCACTCAACACTTTAAATTCAACAGGTTGAGCAGCGCGAGGATTACCGAAAGCATCTGTAACTTTGACACTGAGTGTAACGGTATTACCTACTACGGATTCTAAAGGTTCATCGGTTATTTTGATCAAACTGTCAGGATCACCAACACTGGTAGAAACCAGATAACCCTCATAGGGAGAATTTTCAAGATCAATACCATTTCTCTGGGCTACAACTCTAAGTTTGTTGATATTCAACCCGACATTGGGTCCCATGCCCCAATTAACCTGAGCAATTCCATTTTCATCGGTCGAGTCGGTATAACTCGTTTGACCTTGAACCTCAAGATATCCCATATTTCCGTCAACATCAACAACTTGAAATAATACCGGAAATTTGTTAATACCATTACCGTATTGATCGGTAATCTTGACACTTACCGGATCCGAGAGTAAATTACCGGCTTTAACAAACTCATCTGAAATAGGTTGAGGGGACATAATAGCGGCAATATCCGCAACAACGGTTGCTTTAAATTCCAGTTCCGGATTGTTAGCAACACTGGCGTTGGCCTTTAATACATTGCTTTCATATCCGCTTGCTGTTCCCATTACCCATGTTACGGAAGCATATCCGGAGTCAGCCGTTTGTACGGTAACCTGTGTCGCACTATTTACACGACCGCCGCCGTCCATTACGGTAAAAGTAACCGGATAGCCATGTTTAACGGCATTACCAAATTTATCAGATATTTTTACTCTTACTTTTTGTGAAAGTGCTTTACCGGCGACACCAACAAGTTCGGGGTCACCCGGAATAGCTTTTTCCATTATATTGGCAGCACCGGTGTCTGCAAAAGCAGTAAAAGTTAACGGACTGTTTGTCAAAGCAGTATTGTCCGCCTTTTTACCGGCTGCCGTTAACTGGACAAAACCAGGTTTTTCAGGCATCTGCCAAACGATGGATGCATATCCGTCGCTTCCGGTCAAAACTTCCTTAATCTGGTCTGATCCCATATTATCTACTAAAGCGCCGCCATTACCCGTAACAGTAAAAGTTACCGGATGGTTCTGTATACCGTTTCCATGTTCATCAGAAACTTTAACCCGAACGGCATTAGGCAAAGCCTGACCTACAACAGCAACCTGTTGGTCCGTTGTTGCATCTTTTGACATGCTGACCGGCGTTTTTGCAATTCCTGAAGCTTTAAAAACAACAGGCGAACCTGCCAACTGTTGTGTTGGTGTGTTTACCAAATTAGAGGTCACATTTACAACATATACACTGTCACCAGCCTGTGTCCCCAATGTTAATGTAGCAGAAGCAAGACCATCTGCATCGGAGACTACGCTAACACTATTTTGATTATTAAAATTTCCATTTCCCTGAGCAACTGTAAATTTAACGGATTGGCCTGCTACAGGTTGATTACAAACAGCATTAAAAACACGAACCACAAAGGGTTGTTCCAATGGATTTGTAACAGTCGCTTCCTGGTATGCGCCGTTTACATTATTTCCGGAAACGTATTCAATATTACTGGCGGCAACACCTGTCGGTGTGGCACTGAATGTAACAGGCGCAATTCCGGTTTCTAAAGCTGTTGCCCTGACACGATGTACTTCATTAAGTTCACAACCCAGTGTCAATGTAACACTTGCCTGACCTAAAGAATTTGTATAAATCGTGCGGCTGGTGCTGTCGGCATGTCCCAGATAACCTCCAACTCCGTCAATAACATCAAATCGAATTGGATAAGATGGAATGGCAAATCCATTGTCATCAGTCAATTTTACCACAAAAGGATCAACCGGCAACCCGACATACCCGTCTGTTTGATTATCACCGGAAACTATGGTAAGGATCGACGGCACACCTTCACTTGCTTCAGCGCTGAATACAATCGGGTTTGTGGTTCCTTCAGGAGTCCCTGTCAAAAATTGGCCAAATGCCTGGACTTCATTTTGCCCAAGACCGCCAAGAAGCCAATGGACCTCTGCATACCCGTCTGCATCTGTAGAAATTGTTTTTGTTTCACTGGTATCTGCAATGGTGTTTTCCCATAATTTTCCGGTTCCACGAATAATACTAAAATCAATCGGAAAGCTTTCAAATGGAGTTATTGCATCTTCTTTCAACACCCTCACTACAACCAGGCTGTCCAGGGTAGAACGGGCCGTTCCCTGTTGTGCGGTAACAGGTGAAATTCTCTGAATGTATTTTGCAGGCTCTGACGGATTAATAGTAATATTAACAGGTGACCCGATCAAACCACTAACACTGGCCTGCACGATGTAAGGTGTTGATTGTGTTCTTGAAAGTGTTAAAACAACCTTGGCCTGCCCATTTTCATCAGACACTGTTTGTGCGGCGGATAAACTACCCAGTCCTTGTGTAATATTCCAATTGGTTGTTATACCATCCTTAAGGTTACCGTAACTATCTTTAATCGTTACAAACAATTCATGGTCTGAACCCGGGGACGCGCTTGTTGTATAGGCTTCGCCCATAGAATAGGCGTTTCCGGCCGTCGGATCCAACGTAAAAACAGCCGGTGATCCTTCCAAATCAGAGCCGTCACTTTTTGTACCGCTGACACTAATGACAACATTTGTATCCGCATCTGTTCCAAATGTAACATGCGTGGATGCAAATCCATCGGCAATCCGTAACATTTGGAAAATCAGGCCCGGAACCTCCCTGACTGGAGCCTAAATTAACGGTTTTAGTATTATCAACAATCAAAATTTTATCGACGCTGATATAGGGTTCCCAAAGAATGTAATTAAAAGTGTGTAAACCTTTGGTTAGTGTTTTATTCAAAACTTTCTGCCAGGTCCATACATTATTTTTATTGGTCAATGTTACATGCGTTGAATCACCATTATCTATACCGGCATAAAAATCATCTTTATCATTTGTTTTATAACGCATATAAATATTATAATTCAGATTTTCAGGGACATAAAACGGAATTTCAAACATCCTTTTCTCTCGTGTTCCCGCAATATAATCCAGATAGATATATTCACCGTTGGAGGCATTTTCATCCTCCTGAACTTTAGCGGCTGCATGAAGAATATTACCACTCTCAGCTTCCCGCCAAATATAGCCGTCAAACGCAAAATCTTCCAAATCATCCAAACGGGCAGTTCCCTGTGCAATCTGAAAATCAAGCAAAGCACCTTCATAGGGTTCACCGGCAGCATCCAGCACCTGCACAACCACAGGATTGGGTAATTGCTGCTGAATGGGACCGGACTGGTCGCCACCGGAATAAGCACTGATTGATTCCGGACCGCCGCTGCCTTCATAGAAAAACGTAAAATCTTCAATCCAATTATCATAAGCGCTATGCTGAACAATACCGGAATACCAGGTAGTTCCAGGATTATAAGACGCCGCAGGCATTACAATCTGGGCATCAAAAATATCATTAATATAAAAATCAAAGGTCTGGTCGTTTGTTGCCTCATCAACCGTAATCTCTACTTTAACCTCATCACCAGCTATAGGTTGGTTAAGTGCCCCAGTGACCTCTTTTAACTTTGCACCATATCCACCGTTGTTAATTTCAAATAAACTTAGAACGGAACTTCTTCTTAAAATCATATAACCGTTCATTATCGATGGATCGGTATTGTCCAAAAGAACGGCATGTCCGGCCGTTATGGCACCATCAGTTCCCAAAGTCGCTGCATAGCGATAGGCGATCGCTTTTGGACTGTTTTTTTGCGGTATAAACCGCATAATTATTCCAAGTGCTGTTGTCTTTAGTATGATACAACTTGCCGTTATCAATTAGCATAGCAGATGTTGCATTCCAATCCGGCCCCAGGTCCGTACGCTCAAAATCATCCGTAATGGATTTGTATGAACCTGTCGGCGTTGTTCCTTCTGCTGTTGTTGCCGAAGGAACATTAGAAATGTTCGACCAGTTATAAGCCTCATCCCTCGCTTTAATGGCAAAATAATATAACGTAGAAGCAGCTAATCCCGAAACATTAATCGCCTCATCCAAACCGGAGATTTTCGGGGCCGTAACAGATGTTACTTTTGTTGCAGCGTTAAAATTAGAAGATGTTATGGTGCTTGTTGAATAGCGGATATCATATTCACTCGCTGTGCCGCCTGTGCCGTCATCACCTGTAGCCGTCCATGCCAGCTTAACGATAGAAGAGGACATTGCAGTTGCAGACAGATCGGAAATTGTTGCAGGGGGCGTAACATCCGTGCTCGGTATGACATAACTTGCGGAAAAACTTTCAACATCGTTTAATTGTCCATTACCAAACGATATAATACCCGCATAATGGGTGGACCAGGTAATGCCACGCCCAGAATGAGCGGCATCCTGTAATGTACCAACCGATGTTCCGTCAACATAAACATCAAAAGTAAAATTGTTTTTGTCAAAATCCACACGCAATGTAGAACCTGGCGTTAAAGCTGTACCGCTGCTTGCAAGTGTATTAACCAGCGCAAGAGCCTGATCTTTACGTACATAAAGACGGTATTCATTCGCTACAACGCGATAATGAATAAAATAGCCGTCCGCCGTCGCAGACAAGGCGTTTAAATAGGCAATACCAACAAGGCCGGCGCCGTTGGTATCACAGCCGTCCGTTGAACCGGCAAGCTGCATTTCAACCCTGTTCGGATCTGATTCCTGATTATAAACAGCCGTGTATTTCCAACTGTTGTCAGGACCCGAATTATGAAAATTGCCACTTTGGACAACAAGTTCAGGCGATGCTTGCCAGCTGCTCCCCAAGGCGCCGTCTGCACGCTCAAAAGTATCTGTAGCGGCTTGTACGCCGACTGTAAACAGAATCATTATACTGATAAGTATAAGGGGAAAAAGTTTTATAAAAGGATTTCGGATCATCATGCCTTTTATCCTCCCGATCAATTGATACATAGTTCTGTTTCAGAACAAAACAACTGTTTGTACCGGATACAGCAGATTTGTATTTGCTCATAAAACAACTGGTTATTACTCCATAAAAAACAAGAGTTCTCTATATTATGCGCCGTAAAAACGCAAACACTATGCCAGATGCTGAGAGAAAAATTTCGATAATTGGGAAAAATGAATGAGGATACTACAATTTCGAGTATGCTGCCTGACAAAAACCAATAAAATTGGTTATACGATGCTTTTCCTCTCTTCGAAACAATAGCTCTTGGCAGTAATTTTATGTATAAAATCAAATAAAAACGAATTATTTATATTTTATACGATTTTAAGAATATAATATATAAAAATTAAAATTTCAACAAGAATCCGAATTATTTTATCATTTCATACAACTTTATTACCTGCGGATAATGTACCTCAGGAGCATAATTCTCCTCGGCCCTTTTACGTGCCGAATAACTCATTTCTTTCAACGTACCATCATTATTAATTTTACGTATTTTTTCAACCAAATCCGGTACATTGCCGGGTTCAAAAATATACCCGGTTTTTCCATTATCAACCAATTCCGGAATACCGCCGCTTTTAGCGCCCAGAACAGGTTTTCCCAACGCCATGGATTCATATATAACCAATGGCGAATTATCGTGCCAAATTGAAGGGACAATTGTAAAACGGGATTGTGCTACAACTTTTTTCAACTCTTTTTCATTCAGGTATCCAAGAAATTTAACATTGGACATATTATTTTTACGGACATAGTCTTTTAGTTCATTTTCGATAGGACCGGTTCCGGCGATTTTCAAATTCAATTCACGGCATTCTTGCATGGCCTGCAAAAGCGACCAGACACCCTTTTCACGGGTCAGCCTGCCCATAAATATGGCAGAATCATCATAATCATAATTCGGCACATAATCCTCTAAAGGCAGGGTATAGGGGAAAAATATCATTTTTTCCTTTGGAAAGCCGTACTTGACAACCTTGTCACCTAAAAACCGGCTGGGGGATGTAAACAAATCAATATTCTTTTTATAGGTATTTGCAAACCGGTGATAATACCCCTCCGCAGCGATAAGAGCGCTGGCAGAGTAAGATTTATGGAAACACTTGTTTGTAACGGCGTGCCAGTAGGCCCTGCCTTTACATTTTTCACAATTCTCTCCCCGGCCGTTTAAAAATATATAATTCGGACACACCAGCTTATAATCATGCAGCGTTTGAATTACCGGCAAATTATACTCTTTTAACGTGTCCAAAACCGACGGTGAAAGATGATGATAAATGCTGTGAACATGGGCAATGTCCGGTTTTGTATCTTTAATCAACCGGGCCAACTGCACCTGCGCATTTTTATTATAAATAAATTGTTTTATTGATGAAATTCTGTCCGATAAACCAAAACCGGATTTAACCTGATCAACCTGCAATGTATCGGCAAAATAATCGGCATATTCTGTTTCAAAATTCTTTTCATGCTTCATGGCAAACGGAATAACAGTATGTCCTTTTTTTTCAAGCAAATGTGTTAAATTAAATACGTAACGTTCGGCGCCGCCTTCAACATAGTAAAATTTATGAACCATTAAAATTTTCATATTATTATATCCACACTAAATTTAAAATCTATTTTTTTGCCCATTCGGCATAAATATCTTCAAAACTTGAAACCTGTTTCTGCAAAGAAAACTCTTGTTCAACACGCCTTCTTCCATTGTTTCCCATCTCTACAGCCTTTTCTTTGTCCGTCAAAAGTTCAATCAAAGCATCGGCTAATGCCCCGGGATTTTTTTCCGGTATCAGTAAACCTGTCTCATCCTGGACGACCGCTTCCTTGGTACCGTCAACAGGTGTTGCAACAACAGGCAGGTTCACGGCCATTGCTTCAAGCACCACATTGGGTAATCCTTCATATAAAGATGGCAATGTAAAAATATCAAAAATTCGCAATAACCTTGGAACATCGTGCCGAAACCCCAGGAAAATAAAATTATCCTGCAATCCTTTGGAAGCGACCTTTTCTTCCAGTTCCTGACGAAGCGGACCGTCACCAACCAGCAAAAAACGGACATTCGGCACTTTTTTAACAACAATTTCAGCGGCATCAATCAAATAAACGTGGCCTTTTTGTTCATTTAACCGGCCAACCATGCCGACAACAGGCTGTTCAGAGCTCAGGCCCAGTTCCTGCTTTAAATCAGGTTCCGGTTTGGCTTGAAACATATCAAGGTCCACTCCATAGGGAATAACCTCAATTTGCCGGGCAGCAACGCCGCGCTTTTCTCTCAACCACTCTGCTGTGGCCTGTGAAACCGAAATAACCCGGTCTGCCAGTTTAATAGCAGCCCGATAGGAATATAATCGATGCCATACCAGCCATTTGGGAGAAGAAATGGTTTCCCAGGAAAAAACCGCTTTGGCACCGGCCCATTTACCGACCAAAGCACCTAAAAAATCCGCATAAAACAGCGTCGTCATTATTACATCTATTTTTTCTTCGCGGATCAGCGCCCGTAATCTCCAGATAAGAGAAAGATCAAATTTGCTTTTTCGCGTCAAGGTCACGACCTTGACATCCAGTTTTTCAAAATATTCCTGAATGGTGTCTCCCAGACCCAGGCTGCAAACCACTGTTCGGTATTTGCTGCGGTCCATTTTCGCAATCAATTCCCACAATTTTTTTTCAGCACCGCCAAGACTGAACCCTTCAACGAGTTGCAGCACGTTTATTTTTTTTTCTTCTGACATTTCTTTTCCGCTCTATCTAATTTTCATTGTAATTCAATTCCTGATTCGGCCCATATAAAAACGCACGGCAGCCGTTATGTTTTATGTATGAAATTTGTTCCCGCGATGCATCCAACTGCTCCTTTAATTGCAGCATATCATCATTCGGCCACTGATGACAAAAAACAACCCATAAACGCCCCGATTCACTCTTTACACGATCAAAAAACACCTGGTTCAGTTCCGGGTGTAATCTGTGTTCCTCACCGTAAATTATTGTAATCTCTCCGGCATTGTCTTTTGTCGCATAATATTCCAGATAGCCGGATTGATGGTCTGTAAAATAAAAATAAAAAGCCAAAATAGCGCCCCAATGCAGCATAACCGTATCGCCGTCCTGAACCTGGTCTTTTAAATCATACATCAACTGATCGACCTGACGACGATTCGGAAAGTCAAGTGTTTTCACCTTTATCACATTGGAATAGGCCGGATGAAGGAAAAGCACAATGAGAAGTGCGACCAAAACCGGTTTGGCGAATTTTACATTTTTCAGTTTGTCGAATACAATAACAGCGCCGTTATAAATCATAATAATCCATAATGGCAACAATATGAGTGATAACCTTGACGCATAAAACGGGTATTTTCCGGCAAAGGAAGCAAGGATCAACAACAGCATGGGTGTCAGCATCAAAAACAGATTTTCAAAATCCTTTTTTAAAAAAGCCTGTATCACCCATACCAGTATTAAAATATTTGCGACAATACCGATTCCGACCGACATCTTGAAAAAATAGGCCGGCATTAAAACAATTTGACTGATAATATATTTCCAATACATAAACCAATACATGGCATCACCGGCTCGCTGCCAGTTAAAAATTTGGTATCCCCAATCCATTAAAAACACAGGATTGCTGACGGCATTAGCTATATTAATAAAATACAAGGCAATAAAAGAACAAAACAAAAACAAACCGGAACATACATATTTGAGCCAGAACTGTTTATTTTTCAAATCTTTAATTAAAAATTGATGCAATAATATCAATCCGAACGCGGTGGCAATGGCGAAAAAAGAGGCAAAGGCCAGCCAGATACTTGTAGCAGAAACCAAAGCCAGCAAAACCCAGTATTTCAATTTTCCTGATTTAATAATTGAAATCGTCAGAATAAAAATAATAATGGCGCACAAAACATCTGCCGTGTAATGTTTAAAAAACTTGGCATAGTCAATCATAATGTCGGAACTCCAGCCCATCACAAGGCCGGCAATGGCGGCAAGTTCCGGTTTCATAAATTTTCGAAACAGGAAAAAACTTGCAAAAAGCGCACATAAAGCAAATAAAGCAGGAAAAAACCGAAGTGCGAAATGCCCGGCTCCAAAAACAACAACACTGGCCCGGGTCAACAATCCGAATAACGGGGGGAACTGGACCGGCCAGTTGTCATAATATTCGCGGACAGCTTCTTTCGGCCAGGGATAGTGCGTCAGGCTCCAGTCGTTACCAACTATAATCCGGGCAGGATGCAGCTCATCACTACCCAAAACAAGCTGATCAATTCCATAAAAATATATGACAGGTGTCAATAGCGCCAAAACCGCGATTACAATCCAAAATATTTTTCGCATAATAATTCCAGTAAAACTAGTGATTATTTAACATTTCATAACAAATTTTTTGCAACTGTGCCGCTTTATGGGGCCAGGTATGATCTTTTTTAATGACTTTTTGAGCTTCATTTCCCATTCGCACTCTAAGGTCAGGATCGCTAATCAACCTATCAATCTTTGAATACAAATCCTCTATATCATTCGGATTAAAAAACAGTCCGTTCTGCCCATCGCTAATAATTTCAGCAATCTGACCGACTTTAACAGTCAACACGGGTTTTGCACGGACCATGTACTCAAAAAGTTTGACAGGAGAATAATAGAACAGATTTTTGTCACTATAGGGCGCCAAAGCAATATCAAAAACATCAACATATTTATAAAGTTCATCATGCGGAACAAAATCAATAAATTTGACTTTTGAGGACCAGCCATTTTCTTTCACAGTATTTCGAAGCTGCTGAACAACAGGGCCGCCGCTGCCGATGAACAAGAAATACACATGATCATAATTTTTCATCACATGTTCAACAAGAACGGTTTGCAAACTAACACCATGCCAGAAATGAAAAGAACCCATGAATCCAATCACGACAGAATCTGATGGAATATCCAGTTTCCCCCTCAATAACTCCGGGTGCGTGTTTTCTTTTTCAATTCGGGCCGCATTGGTAACAACAGCTATCTTTTCAGATGGCAGATGATGTTTATCAAGGTAATATTGTTTGCTTGTATTAGACTGAACAAAAATTTTCCGGCCGGACTTTAAACAAAAGTTTTCAACAAACAAAATAACTGATTTCCAGATGATTCCATCCTTGTTGCTGTAGGTGAGCCATTCATAGGACATGGCGCCATCCGCTTCAACCAGCAAAGGAATTTTTAATATTTTCGAAAGCAAAACCAAAGAATAGCGATAGGCGTCCAGGCGAAAAATAATAATATCCGGTTTATTTTGTTTTATAAACCGGGCTTCTCTGAAAAGCTCCACCAGGTTTTTCAACAATTCTTTGGGTGTAAACAATAATCGACGAAAAGCAGATTTTTTCCAAAAAGAAACCGTATCGGACCGGTTGTCAACACTACCGGTATGGTTTTGATTTTCATAGCGCCAATAATAAAAAACCGAATGACCCAGTAACTCTAGGTGAGTCAGCAGTTCTTTTGCTTTTATTGTTGAACCAATTGAACTGCCGTATAAATCCTGCATATAATTAAAATAAGCAATCCGCAGTTTTTTATCAGAATCTTTAATTCGTTCCCCCTGTCTTCTGAAGGGGAATAACGGCATTCAGAGTATCAATCTTTGACCAGGTTGTTTTGTAAATTCTTACAACCGCTCCGGTTGAATGTATTTTATCAGGAACAAATTCCTTGAGTAAAATATGTGACTCAAAGATATCATTATACAAGCCGGCTTCTTTGGCGAACTGCTCTTCATTCTTAAAGAAACGTTTGTAATTTAAACTACTGGTAATCAAAAAATCATATTTATCAATCGGTTGTCGAATTATGCCGCAAATGCCCAGGTATTCTGCATGAATTTTGGTCGAGTCCAAAGGCGGGGTATAATGCTCCTGCCCGACCAGCGCTTCTTTGGGAATGTGTGCTTCGATCCATTTTTTTGCAAACACCTGCGTATCCGGCAAATTAATCAACCGTACATGCCTGACAGCTTTTCGTGCCTGTTCATAAACAGGATGTGATAACAGGGCAATAAATATCACAGCCGCAATAATGTTTAAAAATTTTAAATTTAAATTGGGTAAATATTTTTTTAAAGCAGCGTATAAATTCGAACAGGTATAACCGGCCATAAGCGCCAAAAAGGGCAAAAGAACAACCATGTTCCGTTCAAATCTTACCTTGTATGAGCCTAAAAACATAAAATAGATCAATGGAAAAAGCGCCAATACTAAAAAATGTTTTTTATTTTTTATCAATAACCAAACAGTCCCGAAAAAAGACAATAACAAAGGAATGGTTCCAAAATATTGTGACAGCCTGGTGATGTAAAAAATATAGCTGAATTTTTCACTTTCCAATCCGGGATGACCGGCACGATAATGGGATGCCTCAAACAAAAAATCCCTGATAAAAGTTTTAAAATCCAGCAAGGCAAAAGGTGTAGTTAACAAAAATCCAATGGGGATTAATACGACTGCAATGATAAAATATTTATCAAATATAAATTTTAAATTCCAGTTTATTTTTTCACTCTTTTGAAAAGCCAAAAAATGAGCGGCAAGCAGCGACAATGCAACCCAAAATCCGGTATATTTTGTACTTATAGCAAATCCGATAAATAGTCCGTTCAAAATGTAATATTTCTTTTGCGGCCCATTTTTATAAATCAATATGGACATAAAAATGGCCAGCATGGCCCAAAAAGCCAACGGCGAATCAACCGTAATCATAAAAGAGTTGGATATATGCAAAACAGAAACGCCAAGAAACAACACGGCAAACAAAGCCGTGATTCGATCGAACAATAATTTGCCGATTTTGAACATGATAAAAATCGTAGACATTGCCAATAGAACCGCCAGCACTCTGCCCCATAAATAAAAACCAAGCGGATCAATATCAGAAAAATGCTGCACAGTTCCAAAAACTTTTAAAAGCCCAAAAATAATGACATAAAGAAAAGCCTGTAGGTATATAAAAAGCGAAGGGTAGTTAAAAAAGTGAGGATTCAGGTCTTTATTTATAATGATGTTTTTGGCAATATTAACAATAGTCGGTTCATCCGGGTGAACAATAAGCGGGAAACCAAAAGTGATCCCTTTCAAACGGATTATTACGGCCAAAACCAAAAGTACTGCGAGAACCATATTTTCAATTGAAAATACGGATTTGCCGGTATTTAACATCTTTTTATTATTCATATTTTTACTTTATTTTATATATCCCAAAGCACGAAGCCGATCAATTTCCGACTGTTTTAAATTTTTTCGGGCACTGTTATCAAGATACAGAGCGCGCAAAGGCCCCAATTCTTCATAATATTTTTCCAAGTGAATTAAAAGCGGTTCCTGGTCAGTATCCGGACCAATGAGATTATTTTGCTCCAAAGGATCTGTTTTTACATCGTATAACTCGTTTGAACCGTCTGTTCCGGAAATGATTTTCATAGATTGGTCATCTCCGCCATAAAGACCGGCCAGGTCCTTTCCAAATCTTTGCGGACAAAATTTACCGCGTGGATTTTGCCGTACTTCGGCAAAAATAGGATGTGAAACAGAAGCAAAGGGCTGACTGATAACAGGCGGATGTTCCAGGTTTAAAAAGGATAAAATTTCTGCGTAAATATCAAAATTTTGTATCGTCTTGTCAGCATCCAAATTGACCACAGTACCCTTTGGATATTTTACAGCCATGGGCACACGAAGCAGCTCTTCATAGAGAAAATAATCATGTCCGAAATATTCATGCTCACCCATCAAATGACCATGATCGGACGTCATGATAATAAGACTGTTATCGTATAAATCATTTTCCTTTAAATAGGACAGAAAATTTCCCAACTCAACATCCAAAACAGCAATCTGGTTATCATACCAGTCAGAATATTTTTGTGCCACGTTTTGCGGAAGCTCAATTTTACAGGACGAATCATATTTTTTATACAATTCATCTTTTAATGGTGTTGTATATTGAGATGAAAAAGGCTTGGGCAAATAATAAAACCCATGCGGTTCCATGTAATTCAAAAACAGGAAAAAGGGTTTAGTTTTTCTGGTTTTAGCTATCCAATTTTGTGCTCGGGTATTTATATAATTTGCGTCGTTAATGTCGTTAATTCCGGTTTTCCAAAGAAATTTTTTGTACTCCATCAGACTAAATTTTAAAGCAATAATATTAGCAAAAGAAGAAACGCCCAATGCCTGCGAACATCTGTAATACCCGAAACCCTGATTAAGCCCGGACCAGGGCGCCAAAAAAGCAGTATTGGAAACAACAGCACCTGTTCTATAGCCATTATTTTTCAGCACCTCAGCCAAGGTTGTAAAACCGTCACTTAGATAATTTGCCTGGCCGGTTTGAGGATTTGAATGGGTGGCGTTATGTACATAGGATGGAAATCCCGTAAACATGGCGGCATGTGAAGGGAGTGTCCAGGGAGCGGTGGAAATTACATTCGTAAATAAAACTCCCTCGGAAGCAAATTGATCAAAATTTTCTGTCTTCCGGTCATATCCATAACAACTGAAACGGTCCCGCCGGGCCGTATCCATTACAATGAAAATAACATTGGGCATGGATTCATCGGTTTTATTTTGCAAAATATTTTGCCCGGAATAACGGTAAATATATTTGTCCCTTAAAACTTGTCCGCCCCACAGACTTGACACAAAAAGGAGAAAAATGAAAAAATAACCTCCAAGGAAAACGGCCTTTCGCTCCGGCCACGCCTTGACCATAAAGCTGCATAAATACATTGAAAAAAGCGGCATAAAAATAAAAAAGAAAACTGCCAGTCCAAATTTCAGCATTGTAAAATCATATAAAATTTCCCCAACAACAGAAAAGTTACTGAATATGACAATAAACGGAAGAATAATCGCCAACGAATAGAATAATCCTCTTGTAAATTTATCTGACTTAATCAATGTCCGGACTGAAAGTAGAGCAACCAATACAAAAAGTAATGCAATAATTAAAAACAATATAATCGAATAAAAGTGTAATAACGGCCACTTGAAAATCATAACAATTTGAAAAAAGCCATAAATTAAAACCGGCATATACACAAAAATATAGGGAAATATATATCTAATTTTTTCACTGTCAAAACGGGAAGAACAAATTTTAAAACATAATATAGCCAGACCACCTAAAACAATAAAACCAACTATATACAAGATCAGAGAAAAGAGATAAAAATAACTGTATTTTGGTGAGAATAATTGATAAAAAACAGCTTCAATCAACCAAAACACAAGAAAGGCAGTCAAACCGGAAAGGACCAAAAAAGATGGTTTGATTTTATTTTCAGCCATAAAGACTCCAGATTCTAATAGAAATGAAAAAGCCTGAGCTTTATATTACCACTTAAATATATTGCTGCACAAGCCAATATGCAGAAAAAAAATATGGTTAAAAAATTAAGGATATTTGAATTAAAAAACAAGATACTTGTGGCAGGAAAAGATTAAAAAGACGAATCTGTTGTTAAACATGGGAACAGAAAAAGATAAAAATCCCCCAAGGATTATGTAAATAAATATTAAATCAAAAAAACAATATCCCCCAAAGGCAACTATTTAACAATCTGAACATTTTGGGGCTTTTCCGGAGGCGTCAGATCCGGGACATAATCGTCACCCATAAAACGGAACCGCATCGCGTCAGCAATAACATAACCATTTGCCTTGTTATTAATACGGACAAAGCTGTTGGTTCCCTTGGGCATATATGCAAAACCTAACCGGTTCCATTGACCGGCATTTGCCTGCTGATTAATAATCCCATGGATCTTTGTGTCATTGTTTACAACAATTTGAAACGGAACATTTGTTGCCTCTGCATAAGCCCCGGCTGTATTTCCATGCCAGCCATGCCATTCACTGACTTCATACCAGCCCGGTACACCGATTGTAGGTACCCAGGTTGCTGTTGTGTCGCCATTACCGGGATAGGTAGCATGGTATCCATAGGCTTCATTAAAAGTATAGGTTGCCACAGACCATGTCCGTTCGCTTCCCCATTGACAATAGTAAGGATTATTCTGGGTCATGTCTGTGTAACCGTCAGAAGAGTTCTTAACCCAATAGCCTTCCAAAACCACCGGCTCTGAACCCGGCGAGGTCGCATTGTATCTAAAATTATCAACAACAATATCTGCCACAACCGTGGTCGAATCGTAAAAAAGTAAAATTCCATCACCTCGTAAATTGTGGCTGCCGTAATCAATACCGGATAATGCTACATCATCAAATAGTTCACCGGTATTAAAATCAGGGTCCTGACCACCTTTCATTCTATATAAATTGCCTGTAGGGGAAGGCATGGCAGCAAGCATACCGGAGGTGACTGTTTGTTCAAGTCCTGTAGGATTACAAATAGCAATTCCCTTGGTAAACTGACGCGCCAAACAACCGTTGGAAAGAGTATGAATTTGATCATCAACAGGGTACCCCATATCTGCATCAAATTCATCATACCATAAAAGCAACTGATATAAACTGCCGGCTGTAATTCCATAATAACATTCAGTCAACATAGAGTGCGTCAAGCCAAACCGTCGTTGCGTATAACGTTCCCGACCGTTATAAAAATGATCTTCTTTGATATAATCATAAATAATACACATATTTGGTTTTTTGCCATTTTGCATCCACGCGACCAAATCGTCATGAACATATTCCCAGTCGGAAAAACGTTGATAACCTTCTATCATACATCCATTAATAAGATCAAAATATTCTTCAATTCCGGCGCCATTATTTACACACATCAAATTGGCAAGGTCCGGTGTTTTAAGGTTCATCGTATCCAGTTCACTGTGCAAAAATTTCTCTGTACCATAGAGCCATTCATTTATCATCCAGGTTTCACCATGTTCCCCCCAGTCAGCTACAGCGTTTAAATCAAAATCTTTATTTTCATAATTTCCAGGATGAATATGAAAGTAATCATGAAAAAAACCATCAAAAATACCGGCTGTCCAGTTCATTTTGGAATTAAAATTTTTATTAGCAAGATATTCCCATACATATCTTCCATCTACCTGCGGAGCAAAGGAACTGAAATTGGGTTGCAAGCCGCCACCTAAAACACGTACCAAACAATACACCTCGCTTCCGGCAGCATGAGATGTGTTAAAGGCCAGGGGATCTATGGAATTGGTAACAACGGAAAGCGTTGTGTCATTTACAACACCAAAAGCTTTGACAATATCATTATTTACAGTAATATAAATATCACCATTTGCTTCCATATTTTCCGTATTACTCAGGTAAATTGTTCCTTGTCCCGCAACGACATCCTGTAGCAACGTACCGCGATATGCCAGAGTCAGGTTATACTCAACAGGATCATATAACCATAATCCATTTACAGCCGTTCCCAAAAGAATTTGGTCCGGATTGAGTTGTCTCATAATCTCACCCTGTTGATGGCCGCCGTTTTCAACAATCGCATCGATTATAAGCATATCATACTGTGCAATATATTCATTTCGAGATCCATTGGAAAAATCGTTACGAGCACTGACAAAATCAAGCATACCAATACGTGGATAGGGCGGCTCAAAACGGTCCTGTGCAAAGGCCTGAAATCCAAACCCAATAAATATGATATTCAAAACCAATATTTTCCAAATTAATTTCATAAGCTATCCTCAAATAGTCGCATATTATTTTTGTATTTTCCAGAATGTATGTAAACTTGCATAAGGACATAACCTAACAAGGGGCTTGGCTATTCCTTTAAAAAACAAGCGAATTAATTTTTCCAGTTTTCCCGGCATTTTAGGGTGCCAAATCCATGGAAACATGCCGACAGAAACTTCATCTGCAAAACCAATCATTTTAAACTGTGAAAAACCTGCACTGGAAAAAACATTCTTAATTTTTCCAGGTGTTATAAAATGTTCCAACTCTTCCGGTTTCCAAAAATCAAACGGGGCCCATGTATCTTTTTCATATCCGCCCCATTTTTCCATCACCTTTTTCACAATTCCGGCAACATTGGCATAAGTCGGAACAGACAAAAATACAGTGCCATTTTCTTTTAAAACCCGGTAAAATTCTCGTACAACCCGATTTTGGTCCGGGTGGTGCTCAAAACTATCTACACATGTTATCAGGTCAAGACTGTTATTGTCAAATGGTAATTTTTGTGCATCACCCTGAACAAAAGAACAGTGTCGGCCATTCATATTGCTAACAGAAGATTGTATAACAATATCCAATCCAATGTATTCATGTTTTTTAAAATATGTTGACAACAAGCCGGAACCGCAACCAACGTCCCCAACGTTTTTTCCGGTTTCTATTTCCAACTGTGCAAATACATTATCTAAAAGATCGCTGTTTACTTGTCCAAATTGTGTAATAAATGGTGATGTTACTAATGCCTCTTCGTTTTTATAAAACTCCTGAAGCTTTTCAATTTTGTTTGTCAATATGTTCTCTGCTTTTTAAAAAATCCACGAGTTGCGCATAAAGTTGAAAAAAATTCAATCCACCTGATAGCTGCAGTATGGCTGCATACAACACAAATGCGATACATATAACATATTTACTTTCAAAATTTAATGATTGCGTAACAAGTATACCAATACTCATAACAATTGAGGCAATCAAAATACGATAAAAAAAAGTCCAAAACTCTTTTACCGCAGGTGATGGTGTAAAAATTTTCTTTTTTGCCTGTGTTAAAATAAATATAAAAATACACCATTCTGTTAAAACAGTTGCAATTGCTGCGCCATAAAAACTGAATTTTGGTATCAAGATTATATTTAACAAGACATTAAAGCATAACCCAACTATTTGAAAATAAACGATTTTTTTTTGCATATTCACGGCAGCATAAAGCGGCACAAAAAATGTATTAAACATCTGCCCCATAGAAGCAACAACAAGAATTTTTAATGACCCAACAGACCCTTCATATTCGGGACCTAAAACCAGAAAAACAATGGTGCCGGCAAGTAAAAACGTTGCCGGAACAAGCGGCAGGACGATGTAACATAAATAACGGCACCCCTTAAAAAATGTCTGCATGAGCAATTGACGATTTTGTGCAAACCTGGAAAGCTGTGGCAAAAATGCCGTCGCCAGCACGGCCGGAATCATACTTGTTAAATTTAAAAACTTGTAGCTGCCGGAATAAAGTCCAACCGCTTCCATACTTGTCATTTCAGTTAACATGAGAATGTCTATATAATTATAACAAAATGCCAAAAAGGTAGACAAACCGAATGTAATGGAAACAGATAATAGAACAACCGATTTTTTTCGGTTGAAACGGACTTTGATGAGAAAGAAATTTTTTGAAAGAATATAAACAGCATATAAAAATTTAATGATGGCAGCAATGACAAACGAAGTTATAAAAACCCGAATTCCGAATCCTAACACCAAAAATGTAATACCCAATAAAACGGATAAAAATTTATCAATAAACACGGCCAACGCTTCATAATGCATTTTTTCAAATGCACGAAACACGGAAAATACCAATTGCGAAAATGAACTGATAATGGAAGCCAGTGTAAAAATCAATATCGTCTGTATGGCAACGTCCCCAAAATCTCCCAGGTACAAGTAAATTAACAGTATTAAAAACGATAGCAGAGAGAGAACAAATTTTATACTCGTGCAATAGGAAAAAAACCGTGCTGCCAAAGATTTATATTGAGCAACCTCCCGGGTCAGTAAAGTAGAAAGTCCCCAATCTGTTGCCAGCGACACAAAAAATCCGATTGTCGCCGCCAGCGAATAGAGCCCTAATCCTTCCGGCCCCAGGTAGCGGGCAACAAACGGTATAAGTAAAAAAGCCAATATTGCGTATAAAAATTGACTTATACCGGTAAAACTGATATTCTTTTTTAATGATGCCATAAATATTAATTAGATAAAATTACCACGTACCAAAATTATTGTGAGTTGTATTATTTTCAGAAGAGCTGCTTGTGTCAGAGTCAGGTGGAAGCACAGGCGCTTTTTTCCCTGCAAGTTTGGCAGTCTTTCTCTTTGATACTTTTTCACTTAACGCCATACATACCAGCAAACCAAGGATCATCCCCGGAATTCGCCAATGATGCGTAATCACGCCATTTAAACGATAATCGGGCGCAATCATGTGATAAATCATAACAGAGACAAAACTAGTCAGGGTTGCCGAGCCTACCTGATATATAAAAGTATCTTTTGCTTCAAGTAATGCTAATCCCCGAAAAAATACCAGTCCATGTAATATTAAAAATATGACAATACTAAAAACACCCTGTTCGGCGGCTATCAATAAATAGGCATTGTGAACAATGCGAAGACCGGGGATGGATTTATCGGAATGGTAGCGATAATTTTCCATTCCAACACCAAGCAGTGGATGAAGTTTAAACACCCGTATGGCATCCTTGGCCAAATTTATCCGGCTCTCCTTTTTATCACCTTTTAATGTTTCAGAAGAATCGGACATTCGTTGAGTAATGTGCCCTCCGTATCGAAATGTCATAACCAGAATGACAAGTATCGTGACCGACACAAAATAAATCTTTTGCCGAATCGGCATACGCGAAGCAAATAAATCTTTGCTAAAAAACAAAGCCATTGAAAAAACAAAACCCAGCCATGCACCACGGGTAAATGTTGCAAACAGGCATCCCAACCCCATTACGGTTATTCCATACCAGGCCCATTTGAAACGAAGTTTTGTAAAAAAGGCCACCCGTATAACCAGGGGTAATATCGTAATAAGATACAAAGCAAATGCATTTCTAACACCATTAAAGGTACCGGAAACATTTTTCGATGGTGTTACGAGGTATGGGATTGAAATAGGACCAACTCGCCATTGATAAAACCCAATCAGACATTGAAAACCAAAACCAAATAACAAGCCAATAACAAATTTTTCCAGGGATTTTTTATCATGTAACCTGGATGCCAGACAGTAAAAAACCAGTATGGCCCGCCCCAAAAGAACAATCTGGAACCGAACGTACGTCGGTTCTTCAGCAAAAAACACACCCGAGATGGACAACAGGAAAAACAATACCCCAAGGACTTTACCGGTTGTGACAGTGTTTTTAAATCGGGTGGTTTTGCTTTTGTCTTTTACCAGGAACAGAATAAGATAAATAGGAATATCAACCGGCATTAAAACATCAACACCAAGGGGCGCTCCATGGGACAATGTCCCAACCAGCATCATAAAGCCCTGGGTGATAGACATAAATAAACCAAGCGAAAAGAATAATATTCCAATAATATCCATTTTAAATCAACTCATTATAAAGTCTGTCTTTTAATATACTTACAACAGCAGGCACACAACGCTCATTTTATAAATCAGCAATATTAACCGATCTTAAAAAAAACATAATTAGAAAACTGTGATTGCTTTTTAAAGTACTATTTCAATTTACCATATTGATTTTGCCATTGATCAGTTTTTGCTAAAAAACTGTCATATCCAAAATTTCTGATATACTCAATTGATTCCTTGTACTTTTTATACTTGTATCCGGAGGTGTTAAACCAGGTCTGAATGATTGGACATGACGGATAATCCCGGCAATCGGCGCACGTATTTAATTGTTTTTCTTTAAAACAACAAACTTTCATTTTGCATTTTGCCTTATTGATATCTCTTGTCCCTTCAGTATATCCGAGTTTACAGCCGGGACAATTCCCTCTTGTAAATTCCTTACGGGTCTTACAATAAGCCCCGCAACAGCCAATCTCTTGCATGCTCATTATATATCCCAGATTTCTAATTCCGGTAAATAACGTTCATTTACATGATTTCAGGATCGGAATTTAATCGGTTGCTTAACTGTAATTCCAGTTTATCAATTTTCTGTTCCAACAAACCTGTTTGCTGTGCCAATTTTCGGTTCTGATTTGTCAATGTAGACATTTTGATGGAAAAAAGAATAAGTATGGCAAAAATAAAAGCAAACGCGGCCATAGATATGGCAACAGCGCCGGATTTAATCCCGGTTATTCGGACAAAATGAGAAAGTATAGGGCCGCTGAGGACAACTGTGACGGAAATAATCGTAATGGCACTCCATCCCAACGCCATATTTTCGGAAAGTTTGCGACGATAAACCAGCCAAATATTAAAAAAGATAAATCCCAATCCAATTATCGTAATAACAATTTTTGTTTGATGCGATACATCCAGTAAATAATTCATTGCTCTTCTCTTTTTTTAATAAAATGTATCCTTAAAAGTACGGCAAATATAGCGATGACATTTTTAAAGGGATAAATTATTGAGGTGAAAAAATTATGCATGGATTTTCCATGCACTCTTGCATTCATACCCACAGGGAATTCCTGTATACGATAACCGAACCGGGCCAGCAGAATGAGTATTTCTGCATCCGGATAATCTTGCGGAAAATGATTGGCTAAAAATTTTATAGCTTTTTTACTAAAAACACGAAATCCGGATGTAATATCGTGAATTTTTTTCCCGGTAAACATTTTAATAATAAATGAAAATAACAAAATTCCAATATAACGGGACAATTGTTTTTCATACCCGGTTTCATTAATAAAACGGGAACCAATTGTAATATCTGCATCATGCTCCAAATGGTTCTTTAATAAAAGGCTGATATCTTCGGGATTATGCTGCCCGTCAGAATCAATGGTAATAAGAAAATCACTATCCGATTGTACGGCGAATAAAAAGCCGGTTTGTAATGCCGCGCACACGCCAAGATTATATGGGTGTGATACGACAGAAAATCCATGGTCTTTGGCAATTCGGGACGTTTGGTCGGTAGAGCCATCGTCAATCAAAACCAGTTCCGGTTGAAATCCGGATTCTAAAAGAGATTTTGCAGCATTTTGAAAACGCGGTATCAAATGCGGCAAGTTTTTTTCTTCGTCAAGTGCGGGGATGACAATTGTTATTTTTTTATTTTTCAAAATTTCTACTCAACTTTTCCTTGGCAATTTATTCTAATTTTCAGAACCTACGATTCCTGGTCTTTATTTGTATTTTGTTCAATTTTACTTGATAATATAGATATTTTTTGTTCTAATTCTTTAATTTTGTTTTCATATTCAAATTGCTGGATAGCAACATGTTGTATAAGGTCTTTTGACTTGCTCCGTAACCAGGACACCTCAAATGTAAAATACAAAAGCAGTGAAATGATAAATAAAAATCCGATCATAGCCAGCGCAGAAGCCGGATATTTAGCGCCAAGTAAATGTGTAAAAGCCAAAAGCATTTTATTATTGGAAAGAACGATAATTGAGCCGATAGAAATAAGCAGCCAGATCAAGGCAATAGGCTCGTTGATTTTTCTTTTTTTCAACAACGCAAAAATAAACCAAATAAAAACCAATCCCAGCGCAATTAATATCAAGCGTCCCCTTAAGGAAATTCCAATTTCAAGTGACATGAAATTCTCCTAATCTCTAAAATTTTTTCGAAATAATTGTAAAAAGCATTCAAATCCGGGAATAGCCAGTAATATCAAAAAACCGTCCAAAACCAGTCGATATCTCACCTGAGTTTCAAAAATTGAATATCCGATACTGGTCGTTAAAACCGGTATCAATATTAAAATTATAATATTGATATTTTTTTGCCTGAACAACCCAATAGGGGCAAAAATCAACAACGGTAAAAGAGAAATAAATGAAACAACTTGTATCTGCAAAGAAGGTTCATTAGAAGTTGTAAAAATTCGATCAATATAAGGAGACCAGAATTTAAAAAATTCAGGAATAAAGTGGTCCCGAAAAAATTCAACCGGATGATTTACAACCAATTGTACTATACTGGAAAAACCGGATTGGTTCTGTCCTTTAACAATTTTTTTTATATAAACAGAGTTTGATGGCATCCCATCTTTAAAAATCCATAAATCCGGTTCAAGCCAGGGGTGCAGCCAAACCATATAACCATTGGTACTCAAGTCAGCTTTATTCAGCGAAAACAGTACCCCCACCCTTCTCACATTGGCCGGAGATATATCATTGGGGAAAACAATTTCATAAAAATTGGTTTTATTGGATGTATTAAAAACAATCCGATTGTTCCATTTTTCATCTGTTTTTTTTACGAGAATTTTAGCATCTTCCAAAAATATTTGGTCCGTTGCCGTAAAAGCACCCATAGATTTTCCTGATTGGACCACAGGTGTATCGACCGTGTCATTACCGGTAATTTGACGCAGAGAGGCAGAAAAGCTTTTTATGTAATGTGCCTCATCACCGTTAAAAACCAGTCCAAAATACGGAAAAAGAGAATCCGGTTCCTGTCTTGTACCGATTGTTAAAAAATAACTGTCATCAACAAAACAGTCGATCATCATACGTTTATTTTCCATATACGTATAAAAGCCGATTTTATTGTGAGCAAAAACGTTTTGAGTCATTACTTTATTACGTTCAAACTTAATCTTTATAGAGTTTACTATCTCACCTTCACGGCCCAGACACGCCCGCATTGGGGTTATTTGCTTAAATACAATATAATTACGGACTGTCCAGGGGACCAAAAGCACAAACAGTACTGAGCCGAATAAAAAAATATCGATAACGGCTCTTTTCCATTTTCTTTTCCGGTAAAACAATATCCACAGGACAAATAATAAAACACTTGGAAAAAGCACAGGCTGTGTATGTAAAGTCAGAGCATAAAAACAAGAGGCAAACAAAAGCCACTTTTTACTTGCCGTTTTTGAAAAACGGACAAAACCATAAAAAGCAGCCAGCAGAAAAAAACATCCCAATTGGGTCACATAAAGAACCCCGGAAAGAAAAATATAAAACGGATAAAAGGAAGCTATGATAGCTGTCCAGCGGGCTGTTTTTTCATTCCCCAATTCTTTGGCCGATTTATAAAGAAGAAAAACAGTGGCAACACTTATCAAAGCCTGAATAATACGTACAATTAAAAAATTACGCCCAAAGATAAAATAAATAAATGATAAAAACAGCGGATATAAAGGTTCCAAACAGTATTGCGAATATAATGTGAAAAAATGAAGGCTCTTGCCAAATCCTTCACCGTTCAACAAGCTTTGGGCCGCCGTATCATAATGGACCGTATCATAAAAGTACCATTTGTCTTCAAGCGTCAAAATATACACTAAACGAACAACCAGTGCAACACTGAGAAGCAGTAATAAAAACCGACGATTTGATATTTTTTCAATAAAAAAATTAATACATTTTTTGATCATTTTTGCAAATTCATTTTATAAATTTTAATATAGGGTTGAATATTCGGATTTTCAGAATCAAAGGATTTGACCAGTTCGCTATTGGCAACAACCCACTCTTTTAGCCTTTCCCGGTCTTTAACAACAAGAGGATATTTTTGGTTTGTATATTTCCAGTCAAAAAAACTGTGAGAAAAACCATCCTCAATATAGTATTCCAGACCTTCATCCCGGATCATTTGAATGACACTTGTAGCAAAGTTGGGCTTCCGGGTTGTCATTTTAAGTTGAGATATTTGATACTCTTTATTATAAACTTTGTACCTTTGTTCAGCATCTGTTTCCGAAAAATATAACGGGGGCGGAAAAGCCTCTACAACAATTTTCGAATGTTCGGGAATATTATCCTCAATCCAGTAAAAAGCAGCCGTTCGCGGGTCTGTCTTTTCAAGTTTATTAAAATATACTATATTTTTCATACCAAGAAAAACAATATTAAATCCAACAAAAGCTATTAATAAAAAATTGGCAATTTTTTTATTCTTTATTCGATCCGTAAACCAGGTTATTGCCACAGCGCTGCTTACCATCAAAAATGGTAAAATGGGCAAAATATGCCGCATGGCTTTATAAGCCATATTTTCAAACAACAGATATGTAGGAAGAATAAAAGTTAATAAAAGAATATCCTGCTTTTTATGTTTTAAAATTTGTATCAACAATCCAACAATTGCTGCAAACATTAAAACATAGCCAAATGTTTCCGGAATACTATTGGGGTAAAAAGGCCCAAAACCAGGTGATTGGTCACCGGTCCAATAGGACAACAGACTGCCGCCGCTGCCGATTTTACCATACTTTTCAAACTTTTGTGTACCAATGATTCCGTTCATTGTTTGGTTGAAATCCAAAACAAACAATGGACAAGCAATAAGAAAAACCAATAGACCAACGATTCCGGAAATCCATATTTCACGGGAAAACACCGCTTTAAAACTATTTTCCTTAAAAGCATGATAGATATGTGCATAAATCAGGGGCAGCAAAACATAAAACGCACTAAACTTGACCGCAACAGCACAGGAAGCGAAAAAAACGGCGCCGATATAATACTTTAAGGATTTTTGTTTCGTAATTATGAGTGAGCTAAAATAAATAGAACAAATAGAAAATAAAGTTACAGGAATATCAACCGTATTAAAATGAGAATTCCTTACATGAACAAATTCAACAGCAAGTAACGCAATTGAAATGATAGCAATTTTTTGTGAATACAGGCGCTTTACAAGAAGATACAGCACCCAAATTGACAATAATCCCAGAATAGCTACAAATATGCGTCCTAATAAAAAATATTGAAAGGGATCCAGGAAATAACTTGCCTTAACATGTTCCAGAGAGTCAAAACGGCCAAAAAGCAATCCGACTCCGATATAGACTCCAAACAGCACTGCCAGTATATATGTATATAAAGGCGGATAAACACCAATAGCAAAATAGACATCTTTTGAGAAAAAATGCGAATCCAGTAATCGTCCTGCCTGGGAAACAAGTTTTATTTCATCAGCATGATAACGGAAGGGGCTGCCGAAATCGATACCATAGAACCTCAGAAACGCGGCAAGTCCAAAAATCAGACCTACCAAAATCCAGTTTCTTTTTATATTATTATCAGAAAAATTCAGCACTAAATTTCCCCGAGTTTTATTAAATTTTTAATATGAGCAATTCGAAGCATGGTTACAATAATGGCTAAAAAGTTGCGCAGAGGATAAAGTAAAGCGCCGATTGACGAATGCATGGATTGACCATGTTCCCGGGCAAATACTTTAACCGGAATTTCCTTAATAGAAAAACCGGCCAGAGATAGCAGTAAAAGTACCTGTGTATCCGGGTAATCCACCGGATATTCTTCTGCAAACAGACGAATAATATTTTTATTGACAAGCTGAAATCCGGTTGTTACATCTTTAATGGACTTGCCGCTCAGTAAACGGAGCATACAACTAAACAATTTGATTCCGGCCAACCGGGTCCAATGTGTTTTGTACCCCGTATCTTCCACAAATCGGGACCCTAACACAACATCAACATTTTCAGAAGTAAACACTTTAAGCATTTTAAGAATATCTTCGGGCTGATGCTGTCCGTCCGCATCAATGCTGATGGCGGCGTCGAAATCATGCTGCAAAGCATATTTAAACCCGGAATTTAAAGCGGCGCCATATCCTAAATTTACCGGGTGAGAAAGTACATCCACGTTAAAACTTTTTGCAACATTCGCGGTTTGGTCGGCAGAGCCATCGTTGATAACCAGAATATTAACCTGCCATCCCAGGCTTTTAATTTTTAAACGGCACTGATCGAGTGCCTTGAGGACCGGGGGTAAATTAACGGCTTCATTGTAGGCCGGTATTAAAATGAGGAGTCTTTTCATAATTTTCCGGGGATAAGGTTTAAATACTCTGTTTTTTAATTCTGGTTACTTTATAAAAAAGGTCTTCATAATCTTTAGTAACTTTTTCCCAACAAAAACGGTCATGTACTTTTTGAATAATTTTATTTTCATATTCCGTAACAATATCAGGATGATCACACAAATATTGCATTTTTTCCACCAGGTCATTATCATCTGTCTTGGAAAAAATCAATCCGGCATCTTCTATAACTTCATGATGCTCCGGCACATCATTAGCAAGGATACAATTTCCATATCCCATTCCTTCCAACAATGCGGGATGCGTCCCTCCCACCTCTGTTCCCTGCACATAAAAGTATGCATGGCTTTGAAATTCCTTATATCCCTGACCAAAAACATAGCCGGTAAATATGATCCGTTTGTCTTTGGTGGCCTTTAGGTTTTGTATATATTCAGAATTATAGGGAGCATCACCAACCATAACCAGCTTTTTATCTGTTTTTACCTGTTCAAAGGCTTTAACAACACGATGGGCGTTATTCTCAGGCTCCATGCGGCTGACGTATAAAATATATTCTCCGGGTCCAACATTAAACTTTTCTAAAACCTCGGTTGTTGTAACCTTGCGGTCTGGAGCACCATAAGGTATATATACCGAACTTTTACCAAATTTATCAGCATAATAATTTTGCACGACCTTGGCGTCAGAAACAATTGTATTTGGAAGAAATGTTGCTAAAAATTCGGAAATCTTGTAAAAAGCTTTTCCCAACGCATTCCACTTTTTACGTTTCCATTCCAAACCATCAACATTCAGCACAACCGGTGTGCCCTTAAATCTTGGAATAAAACTAAAAGCTGCATTTGCGCTGTTACAAATAAAAACAATATCACTTTTATGAAACAAATTGGCGACAGCACATAAAAACGTATGAACAACCGTATCCAAATATTTATGACTTATCGTCGGTAAAATCCGGATTCGAACGCCCTTGTAAAAAGGTTCTTTGTAATCAATACAATTGGAACGTCCATATACTGTTACATTATGCCCTCTTTCGACCAAACGCGGAGCAATTTCTTCAATAAAAGTCTCAAATCCACCATAATTCGCAGGAATTCCGCGAATACCCATAATAGTAATATTCATTAAACCTCTTCCCCCGGTAATGAGTCATATACACGTGTTTTCTTGATAAAGATCAAATTCCAAACTTCCTGTATTAATTTTTTGCCAAAAATCCAATATAGACCAGAGTATATAATTATAGAAACTGGGATACCGACAATAAGTACGCCCAAATCGCTGAATATGAGGAAATTTTTCATAAAAATCAACATCGGAATTGAAAGAGCAACCAGGCCGGTAGTAGCGATCAGGCTGAATTTTAAAGCAGAAATAAATTCAATCCATGTTATATCAATCAAACGATTTGTAATTGTTTGTATAACAGGAAAAGTTATAATATACAATACGGTAAATGCCGACGCGGCTCCGGCTATACCATATTTTGCGCCCCACATAACGGCGATAACCAAAAAGGGCAGATAAAAAAGGTTCCATTTCACTTCAATATCCGGACGGCCTTTTGCCAATATAATGGCGCCCTTGATCGTTCCGACAGATTTTAACATGGCCATGGGCGTTAAAATGGTTAAAGGCAGCGCCAGGTCCGGCCATTTTTCACCCAAAAAAACATTTACAAAAAATTCCGAATAGAGCCCCAAAAGTGCCAGAATGGGAAAGGTAAACATTGAAATAATGGTAATAGATTTTAAAAATCCGGTTTTCAATTTGATTGTATCATCCTGCAATTTTGAAAAAGCCGGAAACACAACCCTGGATACAACACCGGATAACCGTGTAACAGGCAGCTTTACAAGATTCAATGCAACCGTATACAAGCCCAATGAATAGGCGCCAAGAACCCTTCCGATAATAAAAACGTCTGCATTGGTATTGGCATAAACCGCCAGATTATTAGCCAACACATAAGCACTGAAACCGAATAATTCCTTAAACTCGTTAATTTTAAAATGGAATGCCGGCTTCCAGGATATAACAATCCATACTGAAAAACTGAGACATACGTCCCTTAGCAACATACCGAGGACCAAACTCCAAACCCCGAATCCCATCAAAGCCAGCACGATAGAAACAATGCCACTAAGGATAACGGATATAATTTCAACTATAGCCAGTTTTTTAAAGGCCATTTGTTTGGTGAGGAGCGATCTGTGCACAACACCAAATGCCCCAAAAATAAAGCCAAGGGCCTGAACCAAAATTATTTTTATAACAACGGGAGTTTTAAAATAAACAGATAAAGGAAAAGCGGCAATGACGGCAACCAGGTAAAAAATAAAAGAAAAAAAAACGCCTCCCCAAAACACAGAGGATAAATGACCGGACGATATGTCCTGTTTTTGAATGATGGCGGTCCCGAAACCTCTTTCGTTGACCAGGCCAATAGCAACCGTTATAACGGCCGCCATTCCCAGAATACCGAAATCATCAGGCGTTAATAATCGGGCCAAAATAAGCGTTACAACAGACAGTGAAATCTGCATACTCATTTTGGCTATCCCCGTCCACATCACCCCGGAAACAGTTCTTTGTTTTAAAGTCATATTATAAAGTTTCCAGGGGAACAGGCAAACCTGCCAATGCCGGGGTTAATTCATTATTTACAGTTGGATTTAATTTATAGACCACTACAGGGTATCTGGACCCCTCAAATTTACCGATTTCTTTATAATTTAATTGCACTTGTTCTTTAATAAATGTCCAATACCGTTCAAACTTGCGATGGGTATAGCCATCCAGAACAACAAATTGGGGCCGGTTTTGTATAAACTGTTTCTCAAATTCTGGACGATATTTTTTAACAAACTCGGTCGGATGCGGGATATTTAAATAGGGCTGCATATTTGCCTCAAACGGCCAGATCGTACCACCGCTAATAACCTGGTCGGATGCATTTCCTTCTTCATGTAAAAGCCGAGTTACCTGGCGAACGGTTTTAGGAGACCAGACCGACATGTATCCGAATTCGATATAACGTCCCGAATACAGGGCGCTGTATACAAAAGTAAAAAACAAAATAAAATAAAGATAACCGGGGATTCTGACTTTAATATTATTAAATTTCTGACTCAAATAATAATAAAAAACCATAGAAATGATAATACAAAACAGTTCATTATTTATAAACATATTAAAAATGAAATAGAAACCAAGTACAGATACCATCAGCAGATAGATTATAAATTTTCTTTGTTTTAAAATAAACCAGCTAAAAACAGACATTATTATAATTGAAAAGGCCAGAACCATCTCAATTTGAATGGTATATTCCAAACGCCACTGCACCAGAAAAAACAGATAAAAGGGAATCCAAATCATTGCCAATTTTTTAAGGATATTCATATTACCCAAAATACGCTCTAAAAAAACAGCCGCTGTAATGGACAACGCCGGGATGGCCTCAACAAAATATTGGCTAAAAAAACCACGGTTTGCTGACTGTAATAAATAGAAAAAGAGGATAATACCGGCCCAGCCGACAACAAAATTGGTGTTTTCATCAGCAGTTTTATCACGATTGCTATTTTTGCTTATCAGAAGCAAAACAACAGCCGCCATTAAAAACAAACAAAAAACAAGGCTGTTCTGCCACGCCTGGGTCGTTAGGGCAAAATCCTGACCCAGAATACGAAATCCGGAATCATCTGTAATTTTTTGTGTTTCCGGCAATACTCCCAACAGTAAAAAAAGTCTGTTCCAAACCAAAAACAGTGGATTCAGAGAACGCGACATAAAGTCGGAAAATGTCATTTTGGGAATAAAATAAAAAAAGCAGCCGAGAACGATGACAAGATAACCGGTACAATATTGCAGAAACCGTTTTACAAAATTATTTTGATTTTTAATATATAATATTAAAACTGCAATAACCGGGATATAGACCATAGATGCCCTGGAATAATAAGCGATTGCTGAAAATATACCTGCTAAAATCATCCATTTGAGTGATGATTTTTTCTCAACTCCCAATAATAGAATATAAACGGCCAAACAGCAAAAAAACACGCCAACGGTTTCTTCTTTTACAACAGGCGACCATATAAGCGATAACGGTATGAACAGATAAAAAGAGGCAGACGTTAAGCCGACCGATTCATTCCAAAGCCTTTTCGCGATAAGGTAAATCATCCAGCCGCCGGCAACAGAGGCAAAAACAGGCAATAAACGCCCTGCACTAAAACCAATCCCGAATAGTTTTAAAAACAATGCAATTAAATAAATATAGAACGGCATTCGCGCATTATAATCGACATAGGGCGTGAGGCCCTGCAGAATAAAACGTCCATCCATCAGGTGAGCGCCTTCATCCGGATTGATCCAACGCAGATGAATCAAAACGATTCGCGCCAATAACGCAACAACACAAATTGCGGCGATCATCCAGGATGCGGAAATATTTTTAGTTCCAATTTTAATCATAGTAATTATTAAAAGAAACCAGGTTAATTCTATTTTGGGAAATTAATTTTTTTATATTCTCATGGCAAAGAGCGTTAACTTCAAGTTCGCGCTGCCGGTTATATTTTATCTCTTTATTAAATTCGTCAAAAAATCCGGGATGACAAAAAAGGACCGTTTTTCCATCCGGCAGTTTTTTCAGCAAATTTTGTAAAACTTTAATCTTTGACTTTTTCCAAAGCAGTTCATAACCGGTAAAAAAGAATCGTGGAAAATGATAACTTTTTCGGACCATCACTTTTTGAATCAGGCTTATAAGCGCTGAAGAATAAGGCGAATAGCTCCACGGTAAAACACCGCTATTTACAAATCGAATAAAACGTACGGATTCTCTATAGGCGTTAATTTTGTTCATCACAACCGGAAGACAATGAATATCATGATGACTGTCAATATGTGAAATCGTCAATCCGGTTTTTTGGATTTTTTCATACTGGGCTTGCAGTTCCTGTTGAACATGCAATGGATTTATTCGGGACAAAAGCGTCCTTGAAACAAATCCCCGTTTCGAATAAAACCTGCCGGTTTTGTCCACCAGCGTATTAATTTTCGACGCTGCCGATAAAGGTTTTCCGGCCGTCAGGTTAATATGCCAGCCGACAGAAACAGTCGGATTATTTTTTAAAAATTCTACGGCATGGTCAAAAGCATTGCCGTTTGCCATTAATGAAACACTTGTCACAATTCCATTTTGAATAGAACGAATGATACCCTGATTAATTTTTTCCGAATATCCCAAGTCATCGGCATTGACAATCAAGTTTTTACATTGTTCTTTCAAGTTGAAAAATACTAATTATTTTTCATATAGTTATAAGAAATTTCTATGCCTTCTTTCAATGATGTCTTGTATTGAAAGCCCAACTCTTGTTGAAATTTTGTAGAACCGACACGTGCAAAAACACCTTCCGGCTTGCTGGCGGTATTCTGGATGGTCAAATTATCATCAGATTCGTTAGCAACAACATAGCATAATCGTGCCAATTCGTTAAAAGTGGTGGCAATGCCTGTGGATAAATTAACGCCGGAACCATCACCGATTTTTTCGCTGACGGTGAGCATGCCGTCTATACAATCTTCAATATAAATAAAATCACGCGATTGCTGTCCGCTTCCCCAAACCGTCATTGGGTTTTCCTTACGCATGGCCCGCTGCAGAATGGCCGGAAACGGATAGGACAGGTCCTGGTCTTCGCCGTAACCGGAAAATGGCCGGTAACAGGTAATGTAATGACCATGTTTCTGATGGGCCAGTTTGGCCAAAAATTCACCGGTCAATTTGGTCCATCCATAGGTCAGGTCCGGTTCACCGATAAAACCACCGTTAAAATTGATCATATCTTCGGTTAAAATTTTAGACTCTTCTTTACGCTGATAATGAATCGGATATGCGGCAGATGAACTAAAATAATGAATTCGATGGGGTTTATAATCAATTTTGGAGAGCCAGTAAAAAAATTCGGCATCAATAGACAGGTCCACACCAACTGCCAGAGGTTGATATTCAATCACCATACGCCCGCCGACAATGGCAGCCAAATGAACGACAATATCAAACTTGTCCGCTGACTCTAAATTTTCTTTAAAAAATTCCCGGCAGTCCTGTTGAACAACTATTAGATTTTGTCCTGCCGATGGTTTGAGATGTTCCGGCCAGTCATTTAATTGTATACAACCGGAACCCGGATAAAAATTATCAACAACGGTGACATCATGTCCCAGTTTCAGAAATCGTTTTGTTATATGTCGTCCAACAAATCCCGCTCCACCGGTAATTAAAACATTCATTTAAAATCCTTTACATCATTTCAATTGTTATCTGGTTCATTTAATGCATATTGCTGCATATAAAGATCGATCAAGTCCTGATCCTTTTCATGCTTGTTAAAAACATCCAGCACACGCTGACGGCATTTATCTCCCATTTGTTTTCTTTTCCTCGGCTTTGTCAGCATTGTTGTCAGGGCCGTAATCAGCGATTCCACATCATAAGACGGGACCAAAAGCCCGGTTTCACCATTAACCACCAGTTCCGGGATACCGGAAATTTCACTGGCAACAACCGGCACATTACAACTCATGGCTTCAGCAATAACATTGGGAATACCGTCACGGTCTCCTTCTTCTGTTACAACACAGGGTAAAACAAACATATCCGCTGTCTGGTAATACTGAAGCATATCATCCGGCGACACTTTACCGCAAAATGTCACACAGTCTGTTAACTGATTAATACGAACAAACAGCTCCAAATGCGAACGTTCCGGACCGTCTCCAATGAGTTTATATTGAAAAGGTATGTTGTTTTCTTTTAAAGATTTCAAGGCATGTAACAAAAAAATCAGTCCCTTCTTTTTCACCAGTCTGCCGACTGTTAACAGAACAGGCTTTTCTGATTTTTTGCGTTTTGCAGCCGGTATAAAGGCATCAATATCCACGCCATGATAAATAACATGGACCTTGTTAATGTCGATTTGAGGATAGGCTTCCTCAAGGTATTTTTTATTATATTTCGTACAAGTCACAACAAATCTGGACCGATTGATTTTTTCCTGCAAAAGTACCGGATTGACAAATAAATCCGTAGCATGTGTGGTAAAGCTGTAGGGAACGTTACACAACATAGACGCAAGCATGGAAAAGCTTGTCGCCGTATCCGCCAAATGGGCATGGATTGCCTGCACCTTTAAATTTTCAATTTTTCTGGCAAAGGGCATGACCAGCATAAAGTGCACAAGCAAACTTTGTTTTTCTTTATTTGTATAACTGGTTCTCTTTTTTGCATTTGTAAAACACAGCTTAAAAAAGGTTGCAAAAAGTATTTTAAAACTCTGGTATTTTAAAGCAAAAAATAATGTTTTGAAATAACGAACAGGATGATGACTGATAAAATACAAATGTGAGCCGACTAGCGACCACAAAGATAGTTGTGGAAAAATATAACAGGTGTCTTTTAGATAAGATTCTGCCTGGGGATTCCTTTTTTCTTTTACAACATAAAACAGCGAAAAGAGATGAATATTCACCCCTCTGTTTTTTAAATTTTTAATTTCAGAAAAAATAAAGGTCTCTGACAAAACCGGAAAATAGTTCAAAAGATAGGCAATATGAGGCTTTGTTACATCTACTCCATTTTTTATTGACGACATGTTTTTTCGTTAATCTCCTTTTACACCATTTGCATACCCCCTGCCATAGGCGCACAATCCAACGAGCACCAACGGATACCACAAAATATAAAGTCCGAATATTTTAATACATTTACGGGCAAGTATCCAGCCGATACGCCAGGATTTGATCAGCGGAATCAGTGGAATGAGAACAGGGTATTTCGTTAAAACTCTGCCATGAAGCGTATATTCCTGACTTGTACGCGCAGCGCCTTTTCCAAGGTCATACTGGTTTTTTAATACTTTTTTCAAAGCCGTTCGGTTATGGTGCCAGACACGCATCTGCGGCTCAAAAATAATTTTTTCACCGGCATCCAATGCTCTTCGGGAAAGGCGGCTGTCACTTCCTTTTACATAATCATCGAAAGGACCAAATTTTTCCAATATAGATTTATGATAAATAACATTCAATGTGGGTACCGGGCCTTTTTTCTCTCCATTGATAATATCAAAGGAATCATAAAATTCCAAAAGATATTCCAACGTGCCGAATATTGAAAACGGGGTCCCATTTTTCACCGGACCGGTTACTATTTTGCTGCCGTTTTTAATGGCAGAAACAGAAGATTCGATCCATGTTTTGTCGAGACGGCAATCGGTATCGGTAAAGGCAATGATATCCGATTGGGCCTGTTCCACACCGACATTACGTCCCTTGCCGGGATGGGCCCTCTCCTGCAAGCGGATAAGTTTGACCCACGGATATTTATCTTTTACCAATTCATCCGAATGGTCTGTGCCGCTGTCAACGACAATCACTTCATAGCGATACCGGGTTTGTTGTTCTTGTAAAGAATCCAAAACTTTTTCAATATAGTGCCGCTGGTTATAGGAAGGGATAACAACCGACACGTCGACATTCTGGTCTGCTAAATTTTCCATAAATATTATTTTTTCTCTAGTTTTTCCCAACCACCGGCAATGGCTTCAACCATACTGTCCCAGCTAAAATTTTTGTTATGTTCAATCACCTGAGACTTTATCTGTTCCAAACGGGACATGTCCAAATCACCGTCTTTAACTAAATTTAAAACAGCCTGGGCAATACTGTCACCGCTTTGCGGTTCCACCAGAAAACCGGTCTCACCGTCTTTAACAATTTCCATAAAACAACTTAACGATGTAGCAACGACAGGTTTATGGAACGCATAGGCAACCTGAATAACACCGCCGGCTGTTCCGGAACTGTATGGGAAAATGACCAGGTCCGAAGCCGTGAAATAGGTCCCGACTTTTTCGTTGGGGATATAGTCATTGTGACGAATGATAAAATCCTCTGTCTGCGTTTCTTTTATTTTAGCTGAAATATTATCTTCTTCTTCATGCCAGGCTTCACCAATCAGCAACAATTTGACATTGGGTAATTTATCTTTTAAAATTTTCAGGGCATCCAGCAAATAAGGTACGCCTTTATACTGACGAATAAACCCGAAAAACAACAAAACGATATCGCTCTCTTTTAAGCCCAATTCTTTACGCGATTCCTGAGGATCATACCCTTCGGCGCTGAAAAAATCATAGGTAGGATGCGCTTTTAGAACAACCTGTGCGTTGGGTATGAGTTCGTTAAGCAGACGTCTGTCTTCTTTGGAATGGACAATAAAATAATCACCGTTACGCAATACCGACTTTGTGCAAAGTCGATAAAACCAGTTGGATTCATGTTCAACGACCGTATGGCATATAAACGCCAGTTTTGACAGTTTAAATAACCGAACACATCCGCCGATAAACAAAAAGTGTATGGTCCAAAAAGAGACCCACCAGGGAATGATAACAACATCGGGTTTTTGTTTTTTTATGTCCAAAACAATTTGCAGCCAGGTAAACGGATTCATGGAATCCAGCATATATTTTACACCATCTTCTTTCAGGGCATCCTGACTTGAATCTTTATCGGTTTTACCGGGAAAAAGCCATAAAGGGTATTGCCGTTTAACAGCGCAAAAAGTAATATCATGTACCTTTTTAAAGGCACGAAATAACAAGGTTGTATAATGAGCAATACCACCCCGAAACGGGTAAGTAGGACCCAGCATATAAACTTTCATTCGTTCTCCTAATCCTGCTCCGTTGTGTCGTTTTTTTCAAGTTGTTTGAATTCTATTTTTTTTACCCGATAGAGGACATTTTCTATCAACTGACGGTTTGAACCAATAATGTCCGCCAGCAAACCCATGACGATAATCTGAAATCCGACAATTAACAAAATAGATGTCAGAATCAACGACTGGATATGTCCGGAACCTTGTTCGGTCAAATAAAAATATAAAAACCGCAAACCAACCAGCACACCGCCTAAAAAAGTAACACCGCCGATATAACTAAACAATTTCAACGGCTCATACATGGCATAAATGCGGGTAATGGTCGCCATGGATCGTTTGATATAACTCCAGTTACTTTTGAATAATCGAGATTCCCGCAGTTTTGGATTTGTATCTATCGGCACGTGAGTGGTAATTAAATTCTTTTTCCCGGCTTGAATAATTGTTTCCAAGGTATATGTAAACCGGGTGACAACATTCATCTGAATAGCAGCATCACGTGACAGGGCACGGAACCCGCTGGTAGTGTCCGGAATGTCCGTATCGGAAAGCTGCCGGACCACCCAGCTACCCAATTGTTGTAACTGTTTTTTTGTCCAGGAAAAATGTTGAATATCGTTTGTGTTGCGGTCGCCGATAACAATTTCCGCCTGGCCTTTTACAATCGGCTCTACCAGCCTGACAATATCACTTCCGTTATACTGATTATCAGCATCTGTATTGACAATGATATCAGCGCCCAATTTTAAACAGGCATCAAGACCGGCTGTAAAACCCATAGCCAGTCCCTTATTTTGCGGAAAATTGACAATATGTTGAACACCGTGTTCTTTGGCTATTTTAACGGTATCATCGGTACTGCCGTCGTTTATAATCAACACCTCAATGCAGTCAATCCCATCGATTTTATCCGGCAAATCAGCCAAGGTTTCCGGCAAGGTTTCTTGTTCATTATAGCAGGGAATTTGAATAATTAACTTCATTCGTTTCCTTAAATTAAAAACATTACGCTGTTTTTTTCTTTTTATTTGACAACCATGAACGGACCAGTCGTTTAAAAATACCCACGTATCTTTTAAAATCCGCTTTTGAATGTGATTTTAAAATTCGTCTAATAATAAAACGTGGATTCCGGGCCTGCAACGTAAGGACTTTTTTGTTAATTGCGTGCAGTTCTTCATATCCCAACTGCGGCTGAATCAACGTTGGGATATTTTCCGACAAACTTAGGATGTTATTTCCCGGACTGGAATAGGGTTCGGACCATGAAAATCCGTCCAGGTAACCCTGCGAAAGGGCATAACGTTCCACTTCGGTACCGGGATAAATTCGTATGCCCACGCCGATTCCCAACAGGGAAATTTTATTCAAACGTTCTTTGATATAATTAAAAGTAATTTCAGCATCTTCCACAGTCTCTTCAATATGTCCGAACGTAAAAAATGCCCGCTGTGAAATTCCCAAATCATTTGTCCATTTTAACACCTGGTCAACCTGGTCCAGGTTGATATTTTTATGCATTCGTTTCAACACGCGCTCACTTGCCGATTCAATACCAAAGTCCACGAGATAACAACCGGCCTTGCGCATCTTTTCCAAAAGCGGGGGATCAACAGTATTGACCCGAATTTCGCATTCCCATGGAAATTCAAGTTTTCTGGCAATAATTTCATCACAAATACTTTCAGCATGGCGACGCAGCAGTGTAAAGGTGCTGTCAAAAACTTTGAATCCTTTGACGTCATAATTTGTGAGGACGTGTTCCATTTCGTCAACAACGTTTTTAGCGCTGCGCGTTGTCAATGTCCGGCCAAACATAAAACTGGCTGAACAAAACGAACAATTAATGGGACATCCGCGTGAAGTAATAATCGATGCGGCTTTATGATTAAGCAGGTCCAGGGTCATTTCATATTGATCCATATCCACCAAATGCCGCGCCGGGGTCGGGATACCGTCCAAATCCTGAATTCGGGGCCGCGCCTCATTATGCAGGATCAAATTATTATCACGATAACTGATACCCAAAATTTTGGAATATTCGCTGCTTTTGGCATCAAGACATTGCATAATCTCAAGCATGCTCTCTTCGCCCTCACCCCGGACAATGATATCAATTTCAGGAACATGTTCCATCGTGTCCTGTGCTGTAAACGTGGCATGCGACCCGCCGTAAACAGTTACAACATTCGGATTGACCTGTTTTGCCAACTGGGCAATTTGAAACGCGCCAAACCGGCTGACAGACGTTCCGGCAATTCCTACAACACGGGGTTTGTCTTCCTGTAATGCCTGTTCCAGATTGTCCTGTCCAAATTCCAAATCTAAAATACGGACCGAATATCCTGCTTTTTCCATTGTCCCGGCAATCCATAACATGCCGATCGGAACCATGTCCTTATTGCTGCCATATTGATGTAATGTATTTGAAGGATTAACGAGCAGTACATCCAACATTTATAAATCTCCAAACTTTTTTATTCGGTCGTATCTATAATTTCTTCAATGTTATATTCTTTAATTTCTGAAGCATGGGTATAAATTATCATTTCCGCCAGCAAGCCGATGGAAATCATTTGAATACCGATGATCAAAAGCATTGTTCCCAGCAGCAGCATGGGTCTGCCGGCAATGGGACCAAAACCAAAAATTCTATAAACAAACAAATAAAAACTAATGAGCGCACCGATAATTGTAAAAACAGCCCCAAGAAAACCTAAAAAATGCAGGGGGCGTTTTGAATAATTGCTTAAAAAGGTTACACTGATCAAATCAAGTAACCGGCGTATATAATTTTTAGGATACCAGGACTGATCGAATTTACCGGGCAGTTGTTCAATTTTTTCTTCAACAAGCCGGAATCCCTGGCGATGGGCAATAACCGGTAAAAAGGTGTTTAACGATCCGTAAAAAGGAACACTTTCAAACACTACTCTTTTGGCGGCAAAAACACCGCTGTTGACATCCTGTAAATCAACTTTGGTAATTTGTTTTGTTATTTTATTAAACAACCTGGACACAAACCGATTCAACCATGAATCACGCCGTGGTGAACGTACACCAACGACAATATCAGCATTATCATTCAAACGGTCTATAAAAACCGGTAACTGCGTTGTATTGATGCAAACACGTGTTGTAAAAAATAAAATCTTGTCCCCGCTCGCTGCCTGCAAACCGGCATCCAGAACGATCGATTCGCTGAACTGGGAACGCAAACGGACCAATTTTACATGATGGGAATCTTTGCTGATTTCGTTTAATTTTCTCCAGGTTCCGTCCTGGCTGCCATTGTCTACAAAAATAATTTCAGATTTTTCAAAAGATTTTTGCAGGTTTTCATAAAGCTGTTCGACTTTATCCACATCGTTAGCCAGGGCAACGACTATTGAAACAAAATCTTTTTTAATATTTATGTCAAGGTTAGATGAGGCCATTTTTTTCCTTAAATTCAGCTTTTATTTAAACTTTTGTTTCCACTAAAAACAATTAGCTTGCCGATTAATCCAAAAAACAAAAATTGAACAGATGTTGCAAATAATAAAACCGCCATTGTCACCAGAATATTCACATCTGCCATTTCACTGTTGAGAATAATCAAAAAATAGAGAATACCGGCCAAACTTGCAAATCCGGTCAGCAGACAAATTCCGGAAAAGATGCCAAAATAGGCAGACGGATTGTCCAAATGTCTCATTAAAAGACGAATGGTCGTCAAGTCCATGATGACACGAAACGTGCGGCTGATATTATATTTTGATGTACCGAAAAGCCTTGGATGATGCGTTACAGGCATTTCTGCTATTTTTGCGCCATGCATACGAAACAGGGCAGGAATAAAACGGTGCATTTCTCCGTATAATGAAATTTTTCGCAGCATCTCACCCCGGAAGGCCTTTAAGGAACAACCGGTATCATGAAGCTGCACGTCTGTGACCGAACAAATAATTTTATTTGCAATCCTGGATGGTATTTTACGGGCGATCAATTTATCCTGCCGGTTTTTACGCCATCCGCTGACAACGTCAAATCCCTGTTCCAGTTTTTCCACAAGCCGGGGAATATCCTTGGGGTCATTTTGCAGGTCACCGTCCAGCGCAACAACAACATCTCCTCGGGTTGCTTTAAATCCGGCGGCCATTGCCGCAGATTGTCCAAAATTTGCACGAAATAAAATAATTTTGACGTGTTTGTTTTCCTGCGCAATCTGTCTCAGAACATCACGTGTGCCGTCCGTGCTGCCGTCGTCTACAAGAATAATCTCATAGGTTTTGTCCATGCTTTTTACAGACGTTACAATCGCCTCCCAAAGACGGATGGCGTTTTCAACTTCATTGTACAAAGGCACAACAACAGAGATATATGGAGCAGAGTTTTTCAAAACAACCTTTTATTTCGCTTTAAATAAAATAATAAAAGCCCTAATAGCGGCAAACAAATCAGCACTTCTATTCCAACGGCTTCCAAATTATGCTTGTTAAACAAACTGAAAAAAAACTGTCGGGAATCTGATCTTCGGGTAATATCTGAAAATATGTGAAATGGTGCGATGTAATAATTTTTTGTAAAAGGCCAAAAAATTTGCAGTCCATAGGGAAAGCTATTATCAAGTGCTACCAAATCCGCCAGGATGTGAGAACACCCGGCAAATATAAAAAGTACGGAATAGAAACGAAATTTCAAAACACTTCTTTTAGACAGGGCCCAGGCCCCGACAAATCCCGTAAAAATTACAAATGTGAAACTATGAGTAAACTGGTGATGACAGGCGTTTGGGTTCCCAATAAAAAAACCAAATAAAAAATCAATATCCGGCAGTACAGCAAAAATAAGCGTAAATATCAAAATATAATATTTTTCACGCTCGATTTTCTGGTATTGAGAAAGATATATCAAACCCCCGATTAAAGCATGACCAACAGGAGACGGCATAAAATTTATTTATTGTTAGAATTTATATCACATAAACATTTATTAAAATATAAAGTTATTCCGCTATTTTGCGGAATGTTTTTTAAAATACAAACTCAAAAAATGAAAAATGTTTCAGTTTTTAAGAATATCAAAAAAAAACCTCCGGTACCAGCATGATAAAGCGCCAAATCCAGAGGTTTTAAAAATTCTGTTATAAAAATTTTCTATACTGGAAACAACACCTTTATTAATTGCTCACATTGAGTATAATCGGATATGACAAGATGTGCACCGGCTTTGATTAAACGAGTTCTTTTTTCCTTGTTTAATCCATAACGCCTCAGTTCATCGCTGGCAATACCAACCGCAATGCCGTCTCTTTTACGGCATTCACGAATTTCTACCGGTCCGTCACCAAATACAACCAATTCCGACCCATGCAGATTATTCTCGGTCATGATCTTTTCGATCAACATTTTTTTCGAAAACTTTTGAATATCACTAACCGCACCATAAATTCCGCCGTCAAACAAATCAGCATAACCCAAAACCTGGGCTTCGTTTTTCACATCATCAATGTCCGTGCCGCTGGCCATATAAAGTTTTACACCTTTATCTTTTAATGCCCTTAAAAAGCTCACAACATTTTTCATTGTATAGTCGCCGATATCTAGCTCACCACACTCTAATTTTTTAATACGCTGGTTCACGGAAATCATTAACTCGTCGTTATAGATTTTTTTATATCCAAATTTATCCAATATCTGTTCCTGGGGAACAATGCCGAATTCTTTAACCAATCCAACCAGAGCTTCCATTTGCAAAATCGTTTGAATTCCAACAGATTTGTCAATATAATCACGGACACGTTCCGTCACTTTAAAAAAGAGAGATTCGTCCGCATCATCATAAGCTTCGCCGAGGATCATTTTAATCATCATGGATTCCATAACAACTTCCCATCCTTCACGCAATGTGCTGATGGTGCCGTCATGATCAAAAATAGCATGTTTTATATGGCCAAACTCAACCGGCTGATCATCGATACAGATTTCAATCTCGGAACCATTATAGTATTTTGCCTGACGAATGTCCTGTGCGAGTTCGGGTTGATAAAGATACACGGCATCCTGGGCAAGTTGATATACTTCTTCAGGGGTGGCTGTTCCGGTTCTGTAAAGTATTTGAACAGTTACACCAGCCGCAAAATTTGCCACATAGGCGGCCTCTTCTGATGTGCAACCGGCGGCTAAACAAAGCGCCAAAGCGCTGACGGTTGTATCTCCGGCACCGACGGTATCGATTTTACTGAACATTTGAATTCCGGGAATGGCATGAAAACCATTTTTGTCATAAACGACAATTCCCTTTTCACCACGCGTTAAAATAACAGGTTTACGGCTTTGTTCATACAGTTTTTGGGCATGCAGCCTGGATTCATCCAAAGGAATAATATCATCAAAATCATGTTCAACACCATTGAGTAATGCCGCTTCAAATTCATTGGTCTTTCGATAGATATTTTTAAACCGGTCACCATAATGCCGTGAATCCAGTAACACGATTTTATCATCATACTTTTCCAAAAGTGAATTTACATCGTCAATAAACTCCGGATTGTTCAGGCTTTCCGGAATTTGCTGATTCAGGATGACAACGTCTGATCTCTGCAACGCATCGTTTAGTTTGGCTGTTAAAAGCTTGTCAGTCTCCAGGGTGCGTTTGTTAAAACAACCGAAATCAATTCTTGGCTGCTCATTGTCATTTAAATAGCGTTTATTAAACGCATAGGTATCAAAATTTTCCTTTTGAACAACAAGGCCGCTTGTATCCACACCCAACTCTTTAAATTGCCGGATCAGTTCCCTGCCAAATATATCATCTCCAATTACGCCGATGACATGAATTTTTGCAGGTTTTAAAGAGGCCAAATTAGCAACAACATTTGATGCACCGCCTAAGGAATAGTAATGGTGATCAACAGCATCGGCCTGCAAACCGGTTTCTATTGAAACTTCCGAGCCACGCGGATCCAATATCCAATAGGCATCAATACAAAAATCACCATAAACGGTTATGTCCACATTTTGTATTTTTTCAAGAATTTTTTTAACATGTTCCGGTTTCATTTTTCCCTCAATTACTTTTTTCCAGAATTGATTATTTTCTAAAACTTGACTAATAATTTACCGTATTTTTTTGTAATGACAAAAGACTTTTTTCAAAAACAGGGTCATTGTTAGTACCAAGTGAGTGCAATGCTAAAAAACACCATAACAGACTGTTTATATTTTTCTTTCAACACAAAAACCATAAAAACTCTTTTATTTTACAGATAATAATATTATATTTAATAGTCTATTTTAACAAAAATTTCAGTTTGCCAAAGAAAATATGACATATTTATATTAAGAGAACCACCCACCTTTATTTATTATCATTACTTTTTTTATACAAAATTATTATTAAACATTGATAAAAGAAAACAGGAACTTTATGCAGATCTCAATTAAAGCGACGGATATTATAAAATTCTTTTTGTTCATAATTGCCTTGCTCTTTTTAGCAAATCTAATGGCAAGTATTTCAATTTTATATTGCGGCCATGATTCTGTCCATGGAATTGTTCCTCTTTTCAATTTTGATAAAGAATACAACATTCCAACCTTTTTTTCATCCTTTTCTCTACTGTTTTGCGGATTATTGTTGGTAATTATTTCATTTGATAAAAATAACACGTTATACGAAAAAACACATTGGGCAGCGTTGGCACTGGTATTTACCTTTTTGGCCCTGGATGAATCTATGTTTTTTCATGAACAAATTGGCGTATTTCTTAAAAACTCTCTAGGCCAACCAGTAAGGTTTATTTACGCATGGACGGTTCCCTATGCGCTGGTAATTATTTTTATAATAGCTATTTATTTTAAATTTTTCACCAGACTTGATAAAAAAATCCAACGTAATTTACTGTTAGCAATGGTCGTCTATTTATCCGGCGCATTAGGCCTGGAATATTGTGCGTTTTTATTTGGCTGTTCCGAACATAACAGACATTTATTATATATTATATTTTATACAGTTGAAGAAACGTTAGAAATGTTGGGAATAGTTCTTTTTATAAAGGTTTTATTTGAGTATATTCATTTAAAAGCAGATACACTTTCTATTATCATAAAATCCTGATTGTAAAAGGCAAACTTTTATTTACATCCAAATATGTCTAAATTCCAGTTCATCCACATAAAATAATTACCCTAAATTTTTGTTTAATTAACCGGAGGTAACATTATGGAAAACGAGGGAATTTTTGCATCAACAGGCATTATTTACTTAATAATTGCTGTTATTATGATTGTTTCCCTGTGGAAAGTGTTCACCAAAGCAAAACAACCGGGCTGGGGTTGTATCATTCCTATCTACAACATTTACCTGATGCTCGTCATCGCCAAAAGACCGGCCTGGTGGCTCATCCTTTATTTTATTCCAATTGTTAACATTGTTATTCTTTTACTTGTAAGCCTTGACATTGCAAAACGTTTTGGAAAAGGCACCGGATTCGGTTTGGGTTTATTTTTTCTGAGTATTATTTTCTATCCGATTCTGGCTTTTTCAGACGCCAAGTATAAAGGTTAATTTGTAATTTTATGGAGCTGCATCCTCCCTTTTTAAAAATAATGCAGCTCCATTCAAAATATTTCCCGCCCTTGACAAAATCCCGGAATAATTATTGCTTCTACCATAAACTGAAATGAACGGTTACAATACAATACAAAACTAACCATATATTTTAATTGTATTTAATAACCATACATATAACAAAATAGACTATACTTACTGTGGCATAAATCACCCAGCAGAAAATGAAACAGAATAAGGTAGTGTGGAGGTTGTGATGGGACAGATTAAGAATACTCTTTCGCCGATAATTTCAATTGATATAGAAAAATGCCGTAATTGCCATTCCTGCATTTCCGTGTGTCCGTCAAAATTTTGTAATGATGGCAGCGGAGATCATGTAACCATAAATCCTGACTTGTGTATTGGTTGTGGTCAATGTATTGAAGCATGTACCTGGGGAGCAAGGCTTCCCCTGGATGATTTTAGCCGTTTTATCTCAGACGTTAAAAATAAAAAAATATTCGCTATTGTAGCGCCTGCAACGGCTGCACATTTTCCCGACCACTATTATAACCTGAATGGCTGGTTAAAAAGTTTAGGGATTGAAGCCGTCTTTGATGTCAGTTTTGGGGCCGAACTTACGATTAAAAGCTATCTGGAACATGTCAAGAAAAACAGGCCTAAAACAGTAATTGCTCAGCCCTGTCCGGCTATAGTGAATTATATCGAATTATATAAACCCGAATTGCTCCCCTATCTTGCTCCGGCCGACAGCCCGATGCTGCATTCAATAAAAATGGCTAAACATTATTATCCTCAATTAAAAAACCATAAAGTTGTTGTTATATCACCCTGTATTGCCAAAAAACGGGAATTTGAATCGACAGGCTATGGTGATTACAATGTCACTCTCCGATCATTGGAAAATTATTTTTCATCACAGAATAAACATTTATCCCAATATCCGGCAATTGATTTTGACAATCCTCCGGCAGAACGGGCCGTATTATTTTCCACCCCCGGAGGACTAAAAGAGACCGCAAAAAGATGGATTCCGGAACTTGCAAAAAAAACACGAAAAATAGAAGGGCCGGCAGCGATTTACCCCTACTTAGACAATCTGCATAAGGACATAAAACGCGGCATATCTCCCCTTGTCATTGACTGCTTAAACTGTGAAAAAGGATGCAACGGTGGTACCGGAACAAACGGTTATGACAAAACAATGGATGAATTGGAAACACGGATTGAGAACAGAAATCAAGCTGCTAAAAACAGGTATTTAAAAAATTTTGACAATGTAAATGGAAATGCTGATCAACTAATTCAGGAAAATGTAAAAACATTTATCGATAAATTTTGGGAACCAGAGCTTTATTCACGAACCTATACAGACCGCTCCGGCAATAATTTAAAATTAAACATCTCTGAAGAAAGACTGGAAACTGTCTATAAACAGTTGCGCAAAGAAAATGAAGATGATTTTAAAAATTGCGCTGCCTGCGGCTATGGGAATTGTCAGGATATGGCCATAGCCATTATTAATGGACTAAACCGTCCGGAGAACTGTCATCACTTTCAAAGCAAACAGCTAAATGAAAACATTACCCGCAAACAAGACACTTCCGAAAAGATGCATAAAGAAGTCACTCACTTGCTTGAAAACGACCTGGACCTGAATCATCTGATAACGGAATTTAAACCGATTGTGCAATCAATAGAAAAAATATCTTTTCAAACAAATGTTCTCTCTATAAACGCATCAATAGAAGCAGCAAGAGCAGGTGATGCAGGAAAAGGATTTTCTATTGTTGCCGAAGAAGTAAGAAATCTGGCCGGCCAGTCACGTCAGGAAGCTGAACGTATTTACACAACACTTGAACAGTTACAGGCGCGTCTAAGCTCAGCGTTAAACAGCCTTCAGGATGTTGTCAGTGTGTCACTTGGTGAATAATAAGCATTAATTTTTTATTAACTGATTTGAACCGCACTTACAGTTCAAGTAATCCATTTCGGGGGAATTTCATCTATCATAAAATCTTCTTGCCTTTATAATCACATTTATTTATTATAGAAAAACATAATATCTATTATTAAACCAATGGGAACAAAATGACCTCTCGTGAACGTGTTCTGGCGGCTATTGCACACAAAGAACCGGATAAAACGCCGATTGATTTTTCCGGTCACCGATCTTCCGGTATTATGGCAATTGCCTATGCAAACTTGAAAAAAGCTTTGGGAATATCCAGCGGAGACATTTATATCTATGATATGGTGCAACAGCTTGCAATTGTTGAAAAGCCTGTTCTCGACTATTTCGGAATCGATACAATTGAAATGGGCAGGGCTTTTTTAACAAATGAAAAGGACTGGAAAGAATGGGTATTGCCTGATGGCACTCCCTGTAAAATTCCAAACTATATCCGGGTGCACAAACAAAACAATGACTGGTTGTTAACGGATGATAATGATATGGTCCTTGGAATTCAAAAACAAGGCTGTCTCTATTTTGAGCAAACACATTTCCCCCTGGCAGAACGTTCCTTTGAGAATGATGATTTTGATGATCTTGAGGAAATTCTCGGACATAGTATGTGGACGTATGTGGCCCATCCGGGAGCGCATCTTCCCCTTGATGATCAGGGGCTCGCTGAAATGACAACCACCGTGAAAAACTTTCGTCCTACTACAGACAGGGCCATATTGGGACTGTTTGGCGGAAACATGTTTGAAATTCCACAATTCCTGTTTCGTATTGATAATTTTATGATGTATTTAGGGCTCTATCCGGATGCCATACATAAATTCAATGAAAAACTTTACGCTATTCATTTAAAAAATCTGGAAAAGTGGTTGGGGGCCGTTGGTCCATATATAGATATTATTCTTTTTGGAGACGATCTTGGCGGTCAAAATGCTCCGCTCATCTCGCCGGCCATGTATCGGGAATTTTTCAAACCCTATCATAAAAAATTATGGCAGCGGGCAAAACAACTGGCAGATGTTAAAGTACAACTGCATAGTTGTGGCGCCATAGAACCACTTTTGGAAGACCTTATTGATGCAGGGTTGGATATGGTTAATCCCGTACAAATCAGCGCTGCCGGCATGGAATCTCAACATCTAAAAGAAAAGTATGGTGACCGTCTAACACTTTGGGGCGGCGGTTGCGATACAGGCAGGGTCCTTCCAAGCGCCTCACCGGATGAAATTAAAAAACACGTTAAAAACCAGGTGAAAATTTTACAGCGAAACGGTGGTTTTGTTTTCCAACAGGTCCACAACATTATGGCAAACATTAAACCCGAAAGTATTATTGCCATGTTCCAAGCCGTCAGAGGATAATTCTACCAACGACAATTATTGAGGTAATTATGAAAAAAACTTTTTGTATAGTCTTTACATTCCTTCTGTTAGCACTAACACACATCTCTTCAGCTCAATATAAAAACACCAAAGATTTCTACGAACAATATGAAATGCGAAGAAAAGTCGTATTGTCTGCCATTGCCGGCCAAAGCTGGATGCCCGGAAACGACAGCAGGGCCCGTATTTATCGCGGTGTTGCCAAACTCTATTCAGATATTGATGCAGAAACAGGACTGGAATTTTTAAAAGAATCCATTGATGACAGCACCCATTGGGGATGTTTTAACACCTATTCTTTAATGGACGCCTTGTTAAGGCTTGAAAATAAAATACCCTGCGAACTTGCAGAAAAAGGTAAATTGAGATTGGCTCAAAATTTTGGCAAAGACAAAGGTTTTACCGACAACCATAAATTGCAATACCGGACAGCTCGTTATCTTTTTGGTCAAACCTGGCCGGACGGACCTGTCTTTGCAGACGGCATGACACCTTTGCAGGCAAAAGCTGAAGCAGAAAACTGGATATATCAATGGATCGATCGTACAGTAACGATTGGTATGTATGAATATGATTCCGTCAACTATCACTCTTTATACTATCTCTGTTTTACGAGCCTTTATGATTTTGCTAAAGACCCGTTAATGAAACGTAAAGCCTGGATGATGATGCAGCTCTTGCTGGCAGATTGGGCCCCGGAATATTTATATGGAAACTGGATTGGTTCACACAGCCGTGAAAAATATAACCAAGTGACCCACACTGTATTAAACTGTGGTGTGGCTATCCCTTTTGGTTATCTGTTTTTTGGAATGGCGCCGTTTCATCCCGAAGTTGAGGAAACCGCTTATTCAGGCCTGGCCGCCGTACAAGGTTTTCGTCCGGTTCCCATAATCGGCAATATTGCAACAACACGCCAACAGCCATACGTTCATCGGGAAACAAAAGCCCCCAGAAAAGGAATAGGCATTTGTACAAGCGAAACACCTGTTTGGAAATATGATTATGTGACAAAAGATTATGCCCTGTGTTCCTCCTATGGTGATATTTCCGCTGTCGAAAATCATCGCTGGGACCTGACATGGGTTTCAAAAAACGACGGTTCCACATGTTTTTTTATTAATCCATCCTATTCTGCCGAACAACTTTTAAAATACTTTGACTCTACTCCGGATAAAATTGTTCAGGATATTGTTCGTCAGCGCCCCTACTATGAAAACCCGAATAAATGGATTGAAGGTTCACCTTTTGAAGAGCTGTTACAATACAAAAATACCATTATAGCACTATATGACATTCCTGAAAAGGAAAAAAACGGGCATGTAAACGGCTTTTTCTCAAAAATTATTGAACAACGAATTAAAGATTCCGGGTGGATTTTTTGCAGTACAGACAGTATTTATTTTGCCGTAAAAACCTTGACAAAGGGTAAATGGAACGAAGAAAAAGACCATTATCGTTTGACTTTAAACAATCGCAAAACCGGTGTGATTATGGAAGTTGCTCAGAAATCTAAATTCGATTCTTTTGAATCATTTCAACGCCAAATAAAAGCCAACAAACTTGGAATAAAACTGAATGACCTTTCGGTTTCCTATACAAATTGCGATGGTGATAAATTAGAATTCACATATCAAAAACAACGTTTGATAAACGGTCAAAAAATAGATTTTGAAAAATGGCCGTTATTCGACGGACCTTTTGTCAAATCGGCAATGGGAAGTAAAATTTTTGAAATTACTGACGGCACAGAAAAAATGATCCTGGATTTTAATAATTTCAGTGTCTTGTTTTCTAACTAGTGAAACTAATATCAGCTTTGGTCTGCAATAATGTGTAGACCAAAGTTGATAATTTCATGGCGAGAATAATAACATAAAATTCTACTCTCTTACAGCCATAAAACAAAAACTGTCTAAACCCGCCTAAAGGTGATAATATGAACAAAAAAGAAAAGTCGTTTATTATTTCACCAGAGACACTCTTTGACATTGCCGGAGTCATGTTTATTATTCTCGATCTGGATGGAAATGTCAGCCGTATCAATCCAAAAGGCTGCGAAATCCTGGAATACGATCAAGATGAAATCATTGGTAAAAACTGGTTCGAAAATTTCCTGCCGAGTTCCGTTCAAAAAAATGTAAAAAAAGTCTTTTCCGAAATCATAAAAGGTCTTGTTAAACCTGTAGAATATAATGAAAATGTTATAATCACCAAACATGGTGAAGAAAAAACAATCATCTGGCATAATTCATACCTTAAAGACAAGCTTGGAAATATTACCGGGACACTCAGTTCAGGTCTGGATATTACGGACCGTATAAAAGCAGAACAAGCCTTTCGCGAGAGCGAAGAAAAATATCGCCTGGCAATGGACGCAACAGCGGACGGTTTGTGGGATTGGAATATCAAAAATGGTTCTGTTTATTATAGCCCGGCATGGCTCAAAATGATTCACGCAGAATCTGAGAAACCGTTTTATGATTTATGGGCAACAAGGCTGCACCCGGATGATAAAGAAAAAGTCCTGGCGTCCTTACATAAATGTTTAAAAGGGAATTTGCCCTATTGGCAGCAGGAACATCGAATTAAATCCGGAGATAAAACCTGGAAATGGGTATTGGAAAGGGGAAAAATCGTAGCAAAAGATAATAAGGGCAAACCGGTCCGAATGATTGGCACAATGACAGATATTACAAAACGGAAGAGGATCGAGACAGAACTCTCTAATGAAAAGCAAAAGCTGGACCTTATTGCAAACTCGCTGCCCGCGCTGATATCCTATATTGATAAAAACATGAAATATAAATATGTAAATAACAAATATGAAGAATGGTTTAACATCCCTAAAAAAAATATAATCAATAAGCATATGCAAAAGGTAGTCGGAGAATCTGTATTTCAAAACATCCTGCCATATTTCAAAACAGCATTAAACGGCCAAATTACAACCTACGAGTTAGATTGGGAGCCGCCAAACCTTGGAAAAAAATGTACTCAGGCAACACTAACACCGCACAGAAACGACAAGGGAAAAATTGTCGGTGTGTATGCACTGGTTATAGATATTACAGAACGCAAAATCGCCGAACAGGCTCTTATTGAAAGCGAAAAACAATATAGAATTTTAGTTGATTCAGCTATCCAGCCGATTTTTACAATAAATAAAGACGGACAGTTTTTATTTATGAACGTTGCAGCGGCAAAATTTCTGGGAGGCACTCCGACCAATTTTGCTGAAAAAACCATGTGGGATATATTTCCCAAACACATTGCTGATATACAAATGGAAATGATTTTAAAGGCTATTAACTCCGGCACTACAATCTCATCAATAGATGAAACAGTTATCAGCGGTGAGAAAATGTGGTTCTCTGCTCAGATCCAACCAATTCAAAACGAACAAAACATCTATGATAGATGCCTTGTCATTCTTACCGACATTACAGAAAAAAGGAATGCTGAGCTGGCATTGCAAACCATTTTAAAAGGGACAGAGCACGCAACAGGCGATATGTTTTTCCGTAATTTAATCCTGGGACTTTCAAATGTATTGGATGTTCGCCATGTATTCGTTGGACAAGTGACAGGAACAAAGCAAGACACTGTGAAAACAATTGCATTGTGTGAAAATAATACCATATTAGAAAATATGGAATATAACCTGAAAAACACACCTTGTGAAAATGTTATTGGAAAAACAATATGTATCTACGAAAATGATATTTGTACTCTATTTCCCAAAGATAAACTTTTGTCTGATATGGGAATTATAAGTTATATGGGTATTCCCCTTTTTAACAATACAAGACAACCGCTGGGCATAATGGTAGCATTGGATGACAAGCCAATGTTAAAGTCAGAATTTTCAAAATCAATTTTCACAGCATTTGCAGACCGGGCATCTGCAGAATTAGAACGAATGTTAACGGAAGAAGCCCTTCGAGAAAATGAAAAAAATTTCAGAATGTTATTTGAAACAATGACACAGGGTGTCATCTATCAGGACTCGAAAGGAAAAATTCTAAACGTTAATCCTGCGGCTGAAAATATATTAAAAATTCCATTGGCAGACATGAAAAAAAATAAATCTCCATTTTCCATGTTTAAGACAATTCATCAAGACGGCTCCAGATACCTTATTAAAGAACAACCCGCAATAATAGCGCTTGAAACAGGTTTAGAAGTAAAAAATCAGGTTATGGGATTATTTAATGAAACAACAAACAAATGGATATGGATAAATATCAACGCCATTCCACAATATCAGCCTAATTCAAAAAAACCGGATAATGTTTATACAATTTTTGAGGACATAACCCAAAAAAAACAGGCAGAAATTCAACTTCAAAAAAACCTGAAAGAAAAAGAATTTATGCTCAAGGAAATCCATCATCGGGTTAAAAACAATTTAAATATTATCACCAGTTTGTTAAACCTGCAATCCATGGCCATGGATAAAAAATGTGAGGTAAATGAAGCATTCAAGGAAAGCGTTAATCGTATACATTCTATGGCATTAATACATGAAAGACTTTACGAATCCCGAGACTTTTCCAGTATAGAATTTTTTGAGTATATTAAATCATTAACAAAAGAATTGGTATATATATATGATGCAAACAGATCAATTTCTATAAAGTATGATGTTGATAAAATATTTCTGGATATAAACACGGCTATTCCCTTTGGCTTAATTCTCAATGAACTTGTAACAAATGCTCTCAAACATGCCTTTCCGGACAAAAAAGAGGGAAAGGTTGAAATTATTTTTAAAGAACTCGGGCATAACAAGTATGATTTAAAAGTGATTGATAATGGCATCGGTCTAAAAAAAGATTTAAAAATCAGCAAATTCAAGTCTTTGGGGTTACGTTTAATTAACCTGCTTGTCGAACAAATTGACGGAACGCTTAAAATATCTGAAAAAAACGGAACAATATTTAATATCACTTTTCCAAAAGAATAATTCTCATAAAAAAAACAGGAGGATGTATGGTCAAGTTATTTAAAATTTATCAATGTATTTTATTTACCATATTAGTTTTTTTTAATGCTGTCTTTGCCCAGGAACTCCCGGAACTTGACAGCCGTTCCAGAATTGGCGGTTGGCCTAATTGTGCAGTTGTTAAAGAAAATTTGGCCTACATTTCACAAAGCACAACGCTTGCAATCGTTGATGTTTCAAAATCACCTTTTGAAACAAAAGGCAATTTTGAACTGCCTGCAGAACCGAATCTTATGTTCATTAAAAATAATACCCTTTTTGTTTTTTACCAATGGTCGGACTCTTCCCTGCAAACCATTGATATAACAGACCCACTCAATCCCCAAATACGGCAGCAATTTTCTCTTCCCAGCAAGTTTCCACAAACAGTCACCTTTTCAGATGGATATGCCTTTCATGCCTCAGATGGTGTGCTGACTATTATTAATATCGTTGATCCCGAAAATATTCAATTCGAATCAACAATACCGGTTGAAGATGCATTGTCAGTAAAAGGAACCGGCTCAACTTTACTTGTTGGAACGGAAGACCATTTAATAATTTATGATATTTCTAATCCCGCCAATCCTGAACTTGTATCAAAAACAGAATCACCCAAAATAGCGACTATTGACCTGATTCAAAATACAGCTTATCTGGGTTACGATGAATATCCGGATATCGGATTGGGAATTGTTGACATCAGTGATAAAACGAATCCGAACAGATTAAACTTTATACCAACCTTTATAAAAGAAGACAATATCACATCATACAAATCACCAAGCTGTGTTGAAATAGAAAACAATAAAGCATATCTAACATGTGTTGGCAGTATGACTCTTTTTATTGCAGATGTTCAAAATGCCTCTCAGGCATCAATTTTAGGATATTATGAATTTGACAAAGGAGCCTGGCCGACACCAAAAATCATGCAAGTGGAATACCCGTTTGTATATTTAGGTCTTACTAATTCATCCTGTGCATTTATGAAAATTGATGTTTCTGATCCTGCCCAACCAACACTGGCAGAAGCTTTCGAATCTCCCAAGTCTGTTCAATATATGACATCAGTAAATGATACACTGATAGTAGCAGGAGATGAAAGATTATGGTTTTACCAAATTCAGGATTCACAAATTCCCACCTTTATTGCCAGTGATTGGAACTATGGAGGTCTGACCAGGCTAAGCGCAATAAGCGGATTGATCCTGGCTGTTCGCCAAGACACGATAATGTTTCTAAACACAACGGATATAAACAACATTACTCAAACCGGCCTGTTTTTACCTGAAAATGATAATGTACGCGGACTTTATGCACAAGATTCATTGGCCTATGTTCTAAGCTATAACGATGCCGATGCATCAACATTTGAAATACTAAATATTGAAGATCCGGAAAACATAGAAATTTTAGCGTCATTACCTGTTGAAGGCGAAGCACGGGCTTTATCCGTTTCCTCAAACCATTCAACGGCGTTTATTGCCTCTTCGGTTAATGAAAACAATAACAGTGTTAAAATATTAAATTTGAATGATAAAACCAATCTTGCAACCATATCAACAATCCCGACTCAAGGGATACCCATGTGTATTAGTGTAGAGGATACACTGGCATTGATAGGCAGCAATACAACAGCAAACGGATGGTTTATGGAAGCATTTAATTTAACAAATATTGCCACACCTCAGTTAGTTAACACGCGTACGGGACAAGGTACAATTTGGAGCATACAGGTAGTTAACGATTATATATTAACGAACGTCATCGGAACAGTGGATGAAAACCCGGAAATAGATGCTCCTGTTTATTTCAACGCAGCAAAAACAAATAATAAACAACCTTCAATCGACAATGCTCAGGGTGGAGCTTTATATATTGGTCAACTATTACTCTTTTCCAGAATCACCTTTGGGCTTATAGGGGTATTTCCAACATTGGAAAGCATCTTTTCATTAGCTATGTTATTTATTCTCGCAGGCGTTCTTTACTTTTTTATTTTAAGCGGATACGGCGATTCGACATCATTAACTTTTTATGGTTCACTGGGTATACTGGCGCTCGCGTTTATATTAGGCGGCAGCTCGGATGTAGGAAATAATAACAAACAGATACAATATCCTCAAGAGCTGCAATTGATGCAAAACTATCCCAATCCGTTTAATCCGGAAACAACAATAGAATTTCAGCTAAACAATCCGTCGCATGTTAAACTCGATGTCTTTGATATGTTGGGACGCAAAGTCGCGACATTGGTTGATGAACATCGACAAACAGGTTTACATAAAATAAACTTTAATGCCTACAATCTACCTTCCGGCACTTATTATTATCAGCTAAAAACAGGTAATAATATTGAACAGAAAAAAATGATTTTATTAAAATAAATTTTTATATTTATTATCCATATTGAAAAAGCCTGACAAATCAGGCTTTTTCATTGTTAACAAAAACACAAACCAACGGATTTCCTATGTACAAAACACTGCTACTCACCCTGATTTTAGGCCTTTTTTATTGTTCCTCTGAAACAACTCATTACCCAGGAGAAAAATCAACGTATAATTCTTTTAACCGCTATGATTTCAAGTACAACGGCAGAGAATGCACAATCGTTGAACCTCATAAAGCAGCAAAGGGTAAACCCTGGATTTGGCGCGCCCGCTTTTTCGGACACGCACCACAAACAGAGATCGCGCTGCTGGAAAAAGGATTTCATGTTGCATATATTGATGTCTCTAATTTATTCGGATCGCCAAGGGCCGTGGCTATTTGGGATGATTATTATAATTACCTGGTAAATGAATTTAATTTTGATAAAAAAACAGTGCTTGAAGGACTTAGCCGTGGTGGCCTCATTATTTATAATTGGGCGGCAAAAAATCCTGATAAAATACACTGCATATACGCTGATGCTCCTGTATGCGATATTAAAAGCTGGCCAAAAGGGAAAGGTACTGTAAAACCACAAAACTGGCTTTTACTTTTGGAAGAATATGGCATGACAGAACAGCAAGCCATCGAAGCAAAATGTAATCCCATCGACAATCTGGCACCTTTGGCAGATGCAAAAATTCCATTAATACACGTCGTTGGAGATGACGATAAAACAGTACCGGTTTCAGAAAACACAGCAATCCTGGAACAACGATATAAAGAACTTGGCGGAGAGATTAAAGTAATACACAAAGAAGGGATCGGTCATCATCCACACGGTTTGGAAGATCCCACTCCTATTGTCGATTTCATTTTAGAACATATGAAAAATTAAAAACAGAATATGGTATAAAAAAAGCCCTCAAATTGAGGGCTTAATATATTTTATCTAAAAATGAAACAACTTTATCCGGGAAATCCGTAAAAGCGCCGTCCACCTTTACAACACAAAACAAACCATAAAGCAACTCTTCAAACCGAACATTTTCAGGAAGGGAATCATAGCGGAGTGTATATGGATGTATTTTTAAATTACGTTCATGTGCCAGCCTGGCCAGGTCAGTTGTTGTTACCACACCATCTTTGAGTTGTAATAATCGTGTAAAACCAGGCCCAATGCCATCCGCATAGGCTGCAACATTATCCAGACCTTCAGGAGTCACCATGTCATCATATACTTTACCGGAACCGCTAATCAATTGAATTAATTTTAATTTACAATTAAATTCAGTCCTTAATCTTTTTAGCACATCCGGTTCAAAACATTGAACATAAATATTGGATTCTTTTTTATTATATCCGTATTTATCAAGAATATCCAAAACAATTTTGGCAATATCCTTCCCTTCCTTTGTATAAAAGGCAACAGTTTTCAATTCCGGATACAAGCCGTATTTTTTTCCTGTACTTTTTTCAATTCCCTGAATCAATTCTATTTCTTCTTCCAGAGTCAACAGTTTTAAGGCAGGGCCGCCGGAAACAGGAAAACGCCCTGGATATCTTACCTTAACGCCCTTGTCTGTTCTTTCATGGACATTTAATTTTTTAATCTCTTTCAAAGTAAAATCAACGACATAATAATGCCCATCCTCACGATGACGGTCGGGAAAAACCTGCTCAACGTTTGTAACATTTTCCAGCACATTATCGTGAATAACAATGGCCCGGTCATCTTTGGAAATGCTGATATCCTGCTCAATAAAATTCGCACCCATAGCACATGCCATAACCTTACCGATTGCCGTATGTTCAGGGACATACCCACATGCACCACGATGTGCAATTACGACAGGACGGGTTGAGTTTGTTTCTTGCGCAAAAGTAAACTGGTTAAAAAACAGACAAACAGCATAAAAACAAAACAAAATATATCTCATGTTTTTTCTCCGTCATTTAGTTTAATATCAGATTATAATTATATCCATTATTCTTTATAATACAAAAACTGTTCAACGCCAGCAAAGCATAACAGTAATATCACAGTTCATGGGGAATCAGGCTCGCAGGGAAGCAACAAGTCGTTTGGGGGATAGAAGCAGTTCGATTGCGTCGATTATTGAAGTGCAGACAATGTCGGCATTTAAAAGAGTCTCTTTTGCAACACCCTCTTTCTGCAGGATAGCAATTCCTAAAATCGATTCTTTTAAAATAAGCTGATCATTTCTACCATTGCCGATACTAACCGTATTGTTTAAACCAGTTTCTTTCGCATAATCCAATTTTTGGACCATCTGGTTTTCCGAAGGAATAATACAAAGCCGGCAAGGTAAACCGTCCAGTTGTTTTTCAACAGCTCCAAAGGTATCGGCAGTAACAACATGAATATCAACATGCCTGGATAACCGGACCATCAAATCCGCAACACCTTTAATCAGGATTCCATCAACGGCCAGCGTCCCATTATAATCAAAAAGGGCCTGGGTAATCGTTATATCTTTAAATCCGGGAATGTCAAAATGAAGCATTTAATTCCTCACCATCCATGTTTAAAAAAATATCGGACTGGTTTTATTTCTCTTTACTGCCTGGGGAATCAAAAAAATATGATATATGTTTTCTTAAAAAAATTGAACCGATTTAAAATAAGGAAATGGAAATGAAATTCCAATTACTTTTCATTATGAACAAAAAATATTATCGATCCGGATCTACCAAAATTCATTTTATCCAAATTTTAACCCGATAATGATTTACTCAAATTTTGAACGTCCAAACCCGGCGGTTAAGACCTCCTGATAAATTAAATGGTCGATTTTTTGGAAACATTTTCATTTATTAGTACGTTGAAAAAATTAACTAAAAAGCACAAATGATTTTGGAGAAAAAAATTATGAAAAAACTTGTCATATTATTTATGAGTGCTATTTTATATTCCGGCATTTGTTTTGGCGAACAATTGCAAGTTATTAGTACAACCCTGGAACCAAACACCGCCTCACCGGGCGATTCAATTAAAGTAAGTATGGAACTTTCAGGAGCCAAACTGGATATAGAACAGGTTTCTTTTATTCCTCGGGAATATGCAGAAGCCGTCTATCCCTATTACCTTAAAGCAGTGAAAAATTCGGAAAAAAATGTATGGGAATTAACCAGCATCATTCCCTATGACGCACCGTACGGGGTCATTAATCTTGACTTTACCGTTATAGATAAAGACGGTAAAGAGATTATATCAAAAAGTCTGGAAAACAATACATTTGGGAAAGCAGCGACATTAACGCTCACAATACAATAAACTGTTTCAGCAAGGCTTAATTTTTTAAGCCTTGCTGTTAAATCAACGTTGCAATTACCCTCTCCCTTTTGTAAATTTATGAAAACAGAGGGAGAAATATGGAAGCAGTTTTATACATCGGGTTGTCACAGTCCTTTTTTGCAAGCTTTATTGTTATTACTAAAAAGCCTTCATTTATTGCTGATAAAATTCTGGCTCTCTGGCTGCTGTTAATCAGTCTGGAAATGGCCCTTTCACTAATGGATATTAAAATTGACCATTTTTTTATTCATTCACCCATCATTCTTATGCTGCCGTTGATTTATGCCCCGCTGCTTTATATATATGTTTTAATGTTGATTTCCGAAAATCCAAAATTTAAAATTAAATATTTGTGCCACGCTCTGCCGCTTATATTTTTTATAATCAGTTACCTGATATTCTTCCCCGGTCAACCGACTTTTCAAACGAGTAAATATTTAAAAATAGACAGTGCTTTGTGGTTCCGGTTATTGTTTGCAGCCTATTTTCTCTGTTCAGTTATGCTGTATAGCTGGCTTGTGCAGAGAAAGACAAAAAAGCATAAAGAACACCTTAAAGACCGCTTTTCACATACCTTACAAAGCGTAACACTCAACTGGATTAAAGTCGTTTTGTTTATTTTTATATTGACATATATATTGTTTTTTGGTTCCAGTTTGCTTTTTATTTTCTACGCCGTAAAAATAGATCCCTATCTTTATTTACGAATTGGACTGACATTTTTTACTTTTGTGGTAAGCTATTTCGGAATTAAACAACCCGCACTTTTTAAAGCTTATTCTATTACCAATATACAAGCAAAAAATTCAAAATATAAAAGATCGGGACTGGACCCCAAAGAAGCAATGGAATATCAAAACAAGTTGCTTGAATACATGCAAAAAGAAAAACCATATCTGTTGCCGGAAATTACCATCCAGGACTTGGCGGAGCAATTGGATATTTCCCGCCACTATTTAACGCAGATTTTAAATGAAGGGATGTTGAAAAACTTTTATACTTTTATTAATGAATATCGCGTTGAAGAAGTAAAAAGAAGAATAAAAGACAGGAAATATAACTACCTGACCCTTGTTGCCATCGGTTATGAATGTGGTTTCAATTCAAAATCAGCTTTTAATGCCATATTTAAAAAAACCACAGGATTAACACCATCAGAATACCGTCAGAAAATAAAATCCTGATCAGGATTTTATTTTTGCGATTGTATAAGAATGCTGCTGAAAAGAAAGGCGTGCAAACAGGGCAATTTTTGCCGGCAGTAAAAAGTACGGGAAAATCTTTCCGATAAAACTTGTCAAACCGGACAAACGAAAAAAACAGGCTGTGTATCGACCGCTTTTTACGATTTCAAAATCAGAATCATACAACAAATCTTCAATACGTTTTTTTGTTGTAACAAAACTATGTGTATAATCCTGCCAGAAAAAGGCGCCTATCTTTTCAATATCCGGATAAAGCAGAATAATGTACCTGCCGCCCTTACTTTTTAACAAATCACGGCTGGATTGAACAAAAGCCAAAGCTTCCTGAACATTATTAAGGTGCTCAATAAAATGAGAAGCAAAAACAGCATCACATTCTTCCTGAATCTCCGGAAACTGGGGCATAACTGATTTGTAAACCGTAAATCCTTCTTGTCGCAAAAGATTACATAAATTATCATTGGCATCTATTCCGACCCAGGAAATTCCGTTGTCACGACAATAATTTGCAAATTCGGCAAAACCAACACCGACTTCACAGACGGATTTTAAATTCAAACCCTGTAATATTTTTTTATGCAGCCGGTTACGACATTTTACAGCCAAACCCGGTTTATAAAGTCGGTCCTTGTTATAAAAATCATATTTCATTCTTTATTATCCGTTTTTTCGTCGTGCATAAATATCGCCCCACAATTCAGAATCCGAATTGTTGTTCAACACTTTAAACAGGTCATCTTTACTCAACCATTCTTTAGAAGTTAATTGATGATTTTCTCCTGTGGAGTAATTAAACTCATAGTCATGTATCGCCGTTAACAAATTCATACACTCTTGAGCATCGTTTAAAAACTCTTTGGTAAATTCAAAACTAACAACCGGAATCGGCTGAGTGAGACCCTTTAAAACCTCAATTTCATAACCTTCAACATCGATTTTGCAAAATCCGGGCATACCATGTTTTTGAATCAGTTTATCAAGCGTGGTAAGCTGAATTTGTTGTTTTTCCTGCCACACATTTCCGGACGCATGGCGACTGTCGCTTTTCCATTTTTCAGACAATGTTGAAATTTCCGGCGTATCCGGACAAACTGATAATTCCGCTACGCCTTCCTGAGATGAAAGTCCCACTTTTTCAAGAACAAAATTTTTATTTTTCGAAAATTCTTTTTCCAAAAATTTCACACAACTCTGCTGAGGTTCAACAGCGACAACCCTGGCCCCAAGCCTAAGAAATATACGGCTGCGGTTACCATAATTTGCCCCGACATCAAAACACATTTCATCCGGCTCTACAAACTGCTGATAAAACTGTTTCATATTTCGGCTATTTTGCAAAGATAACGGATTTAATCCGCTATAACGATTTAACAAAACACGAATCGGCTCAAGCAGATTGAGACGATAGAGTATATTTTTGGCAAACTTCATAAGTTCCTTTATTAATAAATTCCAGCAGCGAATAAAAATCATACTAAAAATATTATTGAATTGCAAGCAGTTTGTAGGCAGGTAAAAGAAAAAGATCAGGAAACAGATTCAACATATTGTTTATATTTTCCCCGTAATACATTCCTGTCTTTTTCCAGCAGTTCATATCTTTTTCTTAATCCCTTGACCAAAAGATTTACACGGAACAAAAGTTGTTTCGAACTATCATAAGACTTTTTTATTTTTGCCTGTACGATCCAATCGACAATCAATCCGTCAAAAAAATAATCCGCAAACTGAGAAAAAGAACCCAGCTCAATCTTTTCCAAAGTATCAGATGACAAGTTAATATCTTTTAATTCATCCTGAAATTTATTTAAAAGATATTGAACGTGGTGAATAATTTCCTGTGCCTGATTTATTTTTGAATGTTTAACAGCAGTGGCTATCAATCCTCCGCCAAACAAGTCAAATACTCCCCACCCTCTTGCTTTATTCAAAATTTTAACCAGCTTGTTCATTTCTTCCAGCAAGGAATCCCCTGCGCTTATCGCTTCGCTAATTTCTGTCTTTTCAGTTTGAATTGCCGTCAATTCCGCTGAAAATTTTTCAACTTTAACATCATGGTGTTGTTTTAATAATTTATCCTTTTTTAATAATAATGCTTTGTATTCATCATCAACAGTTGAATAAACAGCAAGTTTATCACGTAATTCAATAACATCGTTTTCAAGCTTTTCAATCGAATGTTTGCATTGATTATATTGAAGACGAACAGCATAATATTCCTGCTGTTCCTTGTTATATTGTTCCTTGATGGATCCTTTTATCTTCAAAATCAAAGAGCTTAAATTTATCGATTCAAGCTTTTCAACATCCGCAAATTCTTTTTGCATTTTGATCTTGAGACCGTCTAGTCTTTTCTTTTCCTGGTTAATGTGTCCCAGGATTCGATTAATTTTTGTCCTTAAACGATTTCTTGAGGCAACTTTTTGATTGACAATCAGTATTTCTTCGTTCAATTCCTGTAACACCACAAGCAACTCACTTTTCATCTTGCCCCGTTTCATGACAGCATTGAAAATCAATTGTAAATTTTGTTCCCGTGCCTTTTTCCAATACAACGCGTCCGTCCAACTGTTCTTCAGCTAAAATACTTACCAAATGTAATCCCAATGACGGTGTATTATGCAGATCAATATTTTGTGGAAATCCAACCCCGTTGTCCTGAACAACAATTTCAATTTTATCATCAATTTCTTTTAAAATAATACTTATATAACAGTCACCTTGAAACGTGTCAGGAAAAGCATATTTTAAAGAATTTGAGACCAATTCATTTATAATAAGCCCGCAAGGGATAGCGTATTCAATATTTAAAAATATATCCTGCAAATCTGTTTTAATATTTATCACCCGGTAATTTATATTATAGGTATGATAAAGATCACTTACTAACTTTATTATATATTTCCCCAAATTTATATGAGCAAGGTCTTGTGATTGGTATAAATTTTCATGAACAAGCGCCATAGATCGTATACGGGCCTGACTTTCCTTAAAAACAGACAACATATTTTTATCATTAATATATTGGGATTGTAAACCCAGCAGACTGCTGATTATTTGCAAATTATTTTTAACACGATGATGAATTTCTTTTAAAAGGACCTCTTTTTCTTTAACCTGATCATAAAGTTTTTTCTCTGTGATCTTTCGCTCTTTAATATTACGTGCGACTGACAGAATAACAGCTTTGCCATCCATAGAAAATCGATGTGAACTAATTTCAACAGGAATCCTTTGTCCCTCTTTTGTTACAAAAGTCCGTTCAAAAACAGCCTTTCCATCTTCAACAAGTAAATCCTTGAAATCCCCTGGATTAGCCAAACTATTAGAAGAAGAATCAACAATGTCTTTAGGACATAGTTTTAATAGTTCTTTCTTCGTATATCCCAATACTGAGCAGGCGTTTTCATTGGCTTCAATAAAATTCGAAAAAACACCCTTTTTATCAATATAGTGCACCAGGAGCACATCGTTGACCGTATTAAAAAAACTCCGAAATTTATGTTCACTCTCGTAAAGTTTTTGTTGAATTTTTTTATTTGTTGAAATATCTGTTGCAATATGTAATATCTGTTCAATCTTGCCATTGTCACCGGGTATAGGTCGACAAGCAACTAAAAATTCACCATCAAGCGCACTTATAAATATTTCATGAAAAACACTATTTTGTTTTTCTACAGATTCCTGTAAAGGACAATTTTCCGCTGTTGAGCCATTATGAAAAATCTTATAACATTTTTTGCCTATAAAATCATTCCTGTCGCATTTAAAAGCTTCCAGGGTGGCATCATTTACATGTCGAATCACATAATCAGTATCCAAAATCATAGTCGGTATTGCAATGTTCTGAAATACCTTATGCCATCCCTCCCTTTCCTGTAAAATAGCCTGGATATATTTTTTCTGATTGTCTAGTTCAGATGTCAGGTTTGAAATTTCTAATTGTTTGTCTTCGAGTATTCGGCACAGGTCGGAATGAGAATAATTTTTGCAGTTCATTTGTTATTCCCTCAAAAAAAACGATCCCTGTTAAATTAATAACAAATGCTTGAACAGGACAAATAAAAACAACCCTTGATATGAAGCATCAAGCCGCTAACTTGATGGTTATAGTTTTTTAGGTAAAGCACCGGACGTGTACATCATTTCTGTTAAAACTCCGCCTTTGCGACTAGCGCCAACCCGGCTTATCACAACGTAATGTTCTCCTTTTACCCAATACTGCATTTTTGTAGGTGTATTTCGGCTGCCTGCAACTTTTTGCATTTTCATTTCATACCCAAGCTGCTGCAGCACCCTTTCCGGATACCCTGTACTTATCCCGAAAAAATCAGTGTTATAATCTGCAGAAATACAAATTTCTTCCAAATTACCACGATCGTTAAAAACGTAAAATAATCCTTCATGACCAATAGGATGAAGTGATTGAACATCGCTACCACGCACCAATTTTAAACGTGAGTTGGCTATTACCTCATCAATTGATCTCTTTGTTAAACTTTCCGGCGGGAAATATTGACCATCAATTGTATAGAATTTACGAATGTCTTCTGCTGATAATGGCTTGAGGGGTTCCTGATGAAAGTCAGGTTTTGTTTTTTTTGAGTTTGATGAAAGTATTAAAATCAACAAAATTACGGCAATAACAAGGCCCAGTAGAATCATCAGAACAAGCATATTAATTCCTCATTAAAACGAATTTATATAAAGAACTATTTATCACTCAAAAACAAAAAGTACAAACTAAACTTTTTTAAAATAAAGAATTATCTAATAAATGGCAAGCACTATCTTTATGTTTACAATTGTTTTTAAAATTATTCCTTATGTACAAAAAATAATTTGTATTAAATACGGAATAGTAATGGTTCCTTATGAGAATAATTATAAAAACGAAACCTAATTCAAATGTATTTTTCTAATAAATTGTTAAAAAATTTCTTGCGTTGTTCAGGCATGATTTGTATTATTTACTGTCAACCATAAACAGTTGGTTTTTAAAACAGTTATGAGCTTACAGACAATCCTGACACATTCCTTTACTCATCGTTCGTGATAAAACACGGTTTTTTGCACACATTAAAATGAATTTCATTTGAGAACACGTCAAAACATTTTAATTCCATTGTCTGGTAGACAATAAATATACTTTTCTTCAAGTACAAAAAAATAAAAGGCAGTAATATGGACTCAAAGATGAATCGACGTCAGGTATTAAAAACAGGAATAGCAGCCCTGGCAGCAACGGCGCTGCCTGAAAATGCTTTATCTCATGATGATTCTAAAACTCAACCGAAAAAAATCAAGTATGAACATCTGGCTGACGATGCCATTACACACGGCGGCATTCAACATGTTATGAATCCAAAGCTGGGAATTAAAATTGATGGACAAACATGCATTAAATATTTACGTTTTAATAAATCTGTCCATTTAAATCACGTTGAACTTGGTAAACTGGTATATGGTAGATGGGTACCGGATGTGCCGGCCCATCCGGCTCACATTATTTTTTCAATATTGGATCGCAAGACCCTTCTGTGGCAAACAGTCCACGAAATTAACCTTCCGGTTGATGAAAGGATATCAGGAAAAGGTTTATCACAAAATATGTCGATTGAAAAAATGAATGAACATTTAAATCGTGTTTTAAAAGAACCACCGTTCAAGATTCCCCTGGAGCTAAAAACGGACCATTTGAGAATTATCTGCGATCGAGAACATGAGGTCTGGCCGAATCATGGAGAATGTAACGGAGGAATTTTTAACGTTCCTTTTGGAATTTTGAATAAAATTAAAGCGTACGGGAAATATTCGAACATGCATTCCGTCAAAGTAGAGCACAAACCAATATTATATCAGAAAAAAATCAATCCTATCGCCCCAAAAGGAATGGGAATTTTTGATTTACCGGATATGCTTCTTTATAAAGGTAAATATTTTTCAGTTGGGTTTTCACTATACCGCCCGGTTCTTATGCATCTAGGATGGGACATTATCGGTGGCGAAAATGCTCATAAAAATCGGCTTTTTGCCTCAAGACAACCACAAAAAGACAAAAAAATGGGTGGTGTAAGCGGTCCATTGCTGCGGACTTTGTACGGAGATTATCCGGCACATCTCTGGACCGGAGATGTATCCGTGGATGGCAACCGTATTATATATGAGAATCTCCACGTATTCGATGGGTTAAAAATCGATGCAATCTTTACAGTGGAAAGTGATCATTTAAAAGTTGAACTTTCGCAAACCTGCAACGAGAAAATTCCTGTTATCGAAGCAGAGTCATGGAGACTGGCATGGGACATAACCAAGGGGATCACAGGCCTGGCCGGTACGCCGACCCTGAAACCGGGACGAAACGGCGATATAATGCTGCCGGCAATGTGGGCAAGTGACGGAAACGGATGTTTATCATGCCGTCTTGTAAACGGCGACCCACAGGAAACAAGATTACAAGCTGAGAGTTACCGTTTTGAAGAATGCGTAACCAGTGGTTTTGTCTTTGGTAAACATCCCGGAGAAAACCATTGTCAGGTTGTTCCCACCGGCAAGAAGCAAGCTGTTTTTGAACTGGCTCTCGATAACTTTGAACCGATAAATAAACAAAACTCGCCGGAACCGAGTGATGGCCTTAAAAAACACTGGGGTACGGTTTTCTCCTGCTTTAGACCGGAATACAGAGGATTCTCCAATCATTCGGCTTCAGTAAATTGCCATTTATCACAAGGCACCCCCATTGAAATAGTTGCTCATACAAAGCGACCTGCTTATGGGCCTAATCCTCTTGATCTCGCCAGGTTTACAGTCGGCAGAGCGATATTGGACGGCGGCGGATATGGGTATTGGCGTAATCTTTATCTTGACTCTGATCCGGTGCTTGTTTCTGCTGCCGGACGGATTCATCAGGCCAATCCGGATATAAAATGGTTAAAACACATTGAACCCGGTCTTTTAAATACCATTACCAGAATGTTGAGCCAAATCGGAAATAATGGTATGCTGATTTGCAAAGAACTGAGCGGCAACTCGGGTTCTTATCGCTGGAGTTCCAACGCAATGGATGTCGTTGGATTTGGACATATTGACGGATATGTCAATGCCTGGGCCTATCGTGCGTTTCGAAACGCAGCAGCAATGTTGGATGATCTTTCGAATCATCGTGACCTGGTTCGTGAATGCCGAAAAGCAGCAAAAAATTTATCTCAAAATTATGCCAAAGTACTTTTAAATCCAAAAACAGGCTGGGTCGCTGGTTGGCGCAGTCGTGACGAGCAACTTCACGATTATGCCTTTATATGGGTAAACGGCATTGCCATTGCCTTTGGTTTGTTGGAAAAACCCCTGACTAAAAAAGCACTTTTAGCTTTGGAAGAATTACGGGACAATGCAGGACCTGGAACAGCCCGCATCGGATTACCCTGCAACCTGCTCCCTATTCGCGATGACGATCACATGTTACCCAAAATTTTAAATGATAATCTGCCGACTTTTGAAACCTATACGGATGGAAGTGTCAGCGGATGGCCGGCCACTTATTATTTAAGAGCTTTAGCAATCCATGGATTAACAGACCGGGCAAAAAATTTGGCTAAAGAGCTTGCTGAAGGATATGCCGATGGCATTTTTAACGGCGGACATGGCTCCGGACATGAATTTCGGTCATGGGAAGGATTACCGACCGGATACGAAGGGACACTCATCGGCTGTTTTGGCCCGATGTACGGAATCGCAATCGAAGAAGGAATTCTGGAACCATCTAATCCGGAATGGTGGCCTGCTAACGGATAATTATAAAGGAATAAACTGTGAAAAAGATAATTTTAATTGTAATTTTTATATTTTTTTCATCAACAACAAATGCTAAAGATATTGTTGATAACGTAAATGTTCATATCGGTGCGATTAGTCATCTTTTGCAGCCGACATTTACAACAATACACATTCCGAACAGTATGGTGCGGATTATACCGATTACAACCCCGGGAATTTCAGACACCTATCTCGCCTCAAAAATCTATGGATTTCCTATAAACTGCCCGGCCCACCGTTATCGTTATATTATGTCTGTCATGCCGGTATCCGGTGAACTTGTTTTCGACCCTGAAGCAATGGCTTTGGAATATGATCATGATTTTGAAACGGCAAAGCCCTATTATTATGCCGTGACCCTTGGAGATGATGATATCAATGTGGAATTGACACCAACGGAACGTTGTGCATATTATCGTTTCTCCTTTACAAAACCGGAAGAATCCCATCTTGTTCTGAATGGTGAAGACAATGCAGAATTTCATATTATTGATGACACATCAATCCGCGCAATGGAATCATTCGAGGGTGTTCAACAATTCGTTTATATAAATTTTAACAAATCCTTTGTTTCTCATAATGTGTACAAAGCCGATACCCCGCAAAATTCAAAAAACCAGGTTAACGGTAATAATGTAAAAGCCGTTATTACGTTTAATACGCTGCCGACAGATACCATTGAAATGAAATACGGTGTCTCTTATATCAGCATAGACCAGGCTCGAATAAACCTTGAAAATGAGATACCTGAATGGTCATTTACAAAAACCAAACAGACTGCCAAAGAAAAATGGAACAGCGAGTTGGGGAAAATTCAGGTAAAAGGCGGCACGGATGATGAAAAAACAGCTTTTTATTCAGCGTTGTACCGATGCCTGGAACGGATGGTTAACGTCTCTGAGGACGGTAAATATTTCAGTGCCTATGACAACAAAATCCATAGCGATGACAGGGATTTTTATATAGATGACTGGAGCTGGGATTCCTATCGTGCTCACCATCCGCTGCGGATTTTGTTAAATCCCGACATGGAACAAGATATTATTCAGTCCTATGTCCGTATGTATCAGCAGAGCGGCTGGATGCCGACTTTTCCTCAAATTTTTGGTGATCGTAAATGTATGATCGGACATCATCAGGCAGCAATCATCGCCGATGCATGGCTCAAAGGATTACGAAATTTTGATATGGATTCTGCCTACGAGGGTTTGTATAAAAATGCCGCAACGGGAACCATGGTTCCCTGGCAGGAAGGCAAGGCCACAGAACTGGACTCTTTTTACAGGGAACATGGCTATTTCCCGGCGCTTGCTCCGGGCACACCGGAAACAGTAAAAACTGTCAGTGATTTTGAAAAACGACAGGCTGTTGCCGTAACCCTGGAACACGCCTATGATGAATGGTGCCTGGCCCAACTTGCGCAATCCTTAAACAAAACAGATGACTATACTCTCTTGAAAAATCGCGGTTACAATTATAAAAATGTATATAATCCGCAAACCGGATTCATGTCTCCGAAAACAGCCGATGGTGCCTGGGTTGAGCCGTTTGATCCGAAACGTTCGGGCGGGACCGGTTGTCGGGACTATTTTGCAGAAATCAGTTCATGGACCTATTCGTTCCACGTACAACAGGATGTGGCGGGACTGATCGATTTGATGGGCGGAAATAAACAATTTATAAACCGGTTGGACCAGTTATTTAATGAACCTTTATTTGGCTATTGCCGATGGACACAACACAGCGAAATTCCGGATGGCACCGGACTTGTAGGTCAGTTTGTTATGGGAAACGAACAGAGTTTTCATGTGCCCTATTTATATGTCTATGCAGGTGCACCGTGGAAAAGCCAGAAACGGTTACGACAGTTGATGAATACCTGGTTCAGAAACGATTTAATGGGAATCTGCGGGGATGAAGACGGCGGTGCCATGTCTGCCTGGTATGTATTTTCAGCAATGGGTTTCTACCCTGTCTGTCCGGGTCAACCGGTCTATATTATCGGCTCACCTCTGTTTAAAGAAATCAGCATCAGCCTGGCAAACGGCCGGTCATTTACGATTAAAGCTCATAACAATTCGCGTCAGAATAAATATATCCAATCGGCAACAATAAACGGAAAACCATTGACAAGGACATGGATTACACACAAAGAAATTATAGACGGCGCTGAACTGGAATTACAAATGGGACCTCGTCCAAATAAAAAATGGGGAACAGATCCTTTGCCGCCGGCACAATAGGAAATATCAAGGGGACAAATAAGATCCAACCGTTATGAAAAAAAGACGTTTAACAGAAAAAATCCTGTTTTTCAAGTCTTTTTTTCATATCTTTTTAACATAACATAAATCCTTGAAATAACCACCAGATTAAAAATTTTAAAATAAAATACCGATGATCTGTTCAATCCACCCGGTAAAATTGTATTCTGCTTATTACCGAAAAAACCCCGTAACCTTTGCTAAACCAGAAAGGCACGTTGAATGATGATTAAATATTCCCTTTGTATCACTGCTTTTTTACTCCTGAACACAATTTGTTTCGGACAAAGTTATATTCTACCGTTATGGTCGGAAAACATTCCCAATTATCAAAAAACAGATCAGGTTAAGATCCGGGAAACAACAGACATTGTTATGTTCAGTCTTGTGCAAAAACCGGAAATTTCAGTTTTTTTACCGTCCAAAAAGAATGCCACCGGTCAGGCTGTGGTTGTTTGCCCCGGAGGTGGATACAGAGTTGTATGCTATGATTGGGAGGGTACGGATATTGCCAAATGGCTAAACTCTAAAGGAATTGCCGCCATTGTTTTAAAATATCGTTTACCCGGATCAAAAAGTAATATTGTCGGACACAAATCTCCATTACTTGACGCGCAGCGAGCCATCCGGTTGACACGATTCCATGCTAAAGAATGGAATATCTCCAAAGATAAAATCGGTATTATGGGTTTTTCAGCCGGAGGCCATCTTGCCTCGACAGCAGGGACCCATTACGATTCAGGGAATCCCGATGCATCAGACCCGATAGATATGTTGAGTTGCAGACCTGATTTTATGATTTTATTATACCCTGTCATCACGCTTACAAAATCTTTTACACACAGTGGTTCACGGAAAACATTATTGGGTGAAAATCCGGACTCTACGTTGGTTAATTATTATTCCAACGAATTGCATGTCACACCCGATACACCTCCGACCTTTATCGTGCATGCCGGTGATGACAAATCAGTGCCCATTGAAAACAGCCTGATTTTTTACAAAGCCTTAAACGACAACGATGTACCGACAGAAATGCATATCTATCCCCAGGGCGGACATGGCTTTTCGCTGGCAATCGGCAAAGGTTACCTGGACACGTGGACAGACCGCTGCATTGATTGGTTGAAATCGTTATCACAATAAATTTAGAGTCAATATAAATTAATGAATTGTACTGCCTGGTATATCCGAAATTTAAAATAACCGACTATCCAGACACAACACTCATCCCAAACCGGAGGTTCCTGTGAAAACAAAACTGCCCGCTATATTCCTGGTACTCTTTGCCATAATATGGTTAAATTGTCAATCCACCAGAGAAACGAGTCCCATCATCAAACACATTAAAGTTTATGCTAGCCATGATGAATACTGCGCCTGGCCGGACATACTTCGGGCTGCAAATGGGGACTTGTTGGTTTCATTTTGCATTAACGAAGAACACCTTGGACCGGATGGAAAAATTGTGACCTGCCGTTCCACAGATAATGGCGAAACATGGCAGATGCCGGCAATTGTCCTTGATACACCGATTGATGACAGAGAACCGGGTTTCTCAGTACTAAACGACGGACGCATTATCACCCATAATTGGACTTCCTTTTGGACATCTGAAAAATACAAAAATTTGGGTCCAAATTCATACGAACAGGACATGATTGATCGTTGGGTGGAGCATGTAGAAAAACCGGCCTATAAAAATGCCCACATTTATGAGGGTGAATCAAGCCGCATATCTGAGGACAATGGCCATTCATGGACAGACCTGAAATACGGCAAAGATTCATGTCATGGCGGTATTCAGCTTCCTGACGGGACATTGCTGATTGCGGCGTATCGGTTGGACTCACCGCAAATCGGTGTCTATTCAACCGCATCACCGGAAGAAGATTGGCAGCGAATTGCCCTGATATCTTCTCCCCAACCGGACAGTCTCAACATCGCCGAGCCGCATCTTTTACAGTTACCATCGGGCCGGATTGTGATGATGATAAGGGTAACATCAAAACCCTATAATGATGGCGATCCACGTTGTTTATTACACTGCACCTATTCTGATGACAATGGCAAAACATGGGTTGAACCTTATGCAACGCCCTTGTGGGGATATCCGCCGCATCTGCTGCTGTTGTCTGATGGACGCGTTGTATGCAGTTATGGATACAGAAAACCGCCGTTTGGCGAGCGTGCTTGTGTCAGTGATGATGGTATAACCTGGAAAAAAGAAAATGAAATTATTTTACGGGACGATGCTTTTAATAAAGATCTGGGCTATCCGGCGTCGGTTGAACTGGAGCCCGGCAAAGTACTAACCGTATATTATCAACCCGATCCCGAAGACGGAGATCAGCGTATGACACCACCCGATCCGAATCGTTCGCGTCCGGATATACTGGGCACGATCTGGAAAGTACCGTCAAAATAGTTCAAGACGAAATGAATAGTCAATGTCATTCTATGTTTAAAAATTACTGTTAAAAAAGTTTAAACCACAACACTCATATCCCTGGAAAGGAATTTTCATGTACAGAGTTTTTAACGTTCTCCTGCTCATGCTCCTGATAATGACAAGTTTCTGCACACGTCAAGAAGACAGGACCATGTGGCAGCCAACCTATGATTACGTCGGCGTTGAGCCGAACGATGACGCACCGGTCAAAGCCGGTAAAAAAGCATCAACAAACTTTGCTCAGGATAAAACTCTAACAGTCGAGTACGACGCTTCCATGGCCTATTTGAAATACTTTATTCCGGGATTCTCCAGGCTGGACAGCGCCATCCTGCGCATACAAACAAAAGATGTGATTACACCCGGCACGGTTTCGGTTTATGAAGTACTGGACCATAACTGGGATGAAACACAGCTTACCTGGAACGAACGGCCTCCAATCGGTAAAACAGCGATTTTATCACAAAAATTTGACGAACCCCAAAAAGTGTATGAACTCGATTTTACAGACTTTGTAAAACAAAAATTTGCCAAAGAGGATTATTATATCTGCCTGTGTTTTAAAACCGAAGAAAAAGGCGTAAACCTCGGTTTTGGCAGTGTGGAAGATTATGACAATTTAAAACCACGTTTTATGATCGGCGGCTTGGTCTATGTTCCGCCGGTCCCGCCTGCTTATGCACCTAAAGCATTCAAACATCCGGGAATTCTTGTAACAACGGAACAGATTAATTTTGTCAAATCAAAAATCCAGGCCGGAGAATCCCCCTGGAAAGAAGCTTTTGATGATGCATTGGCAAGCGAATTTGCACATAAAGATTACAAGCCTTCCCCGTTTGAAAAACTGACTTTTACCGGTTTTTATCAAAAAAGTGTCAGCACCGGGCACAAAGAAATTAATAAAGATGCAAAAGCAGCATTTTTCAACACAGAATTATGGGTCCTGACAGACAGCATCAGATACGCGGAAAAGGCCATCGAAATTATTCGGGCCTGGTCCACAACAAACAAAGAAATAACCGGCGGGAATGACAAATTATCAGGCGGACACGCACTGATACAATTCGCTAATGCGGCTGAAATTCTTAAAAACACAGCATCCGGCTGGCAGGAACAGGACCAAACTGTATTTGAAAACTGGCTCAGGACGGTTTACTGGCCGTTGTTACGAAACTTTATTCCTTCCTATAATGGCAACTGGGACGCCGTCATCGGTGAAGGTTTGATTTCAATGGGCATTTGCCTGGATGACAAATTCATTTTTGATCACGCTGTCAATTACTATTTGAACGGTATCGGTAATGGTAAAATGACCTATTATGTACGCGAGGACAGCACAACCCAGGAAACATTGCGCGACCAGGGACATGAACAAATGGGAATCGGTGCATTGGCGGGTATTGCCGAAATTGCCCGAAACCAGGGCATTGATCTTTATTCCATAGAGAACAACAGGCTGTCAAAGGGTATAGAAGGAACCGCAAAGCGCGTTCTGGAAACCGATTATAAACCAATGGAAATTTGGGAATCCATGTATAATCACTATCACAATCGTATGGGACTCGATATGCCCTATACCGAAAAAATCCTGAATGCTCCCGATTACAGACCCGAAGGATACGGCCGTTACCGCGGTCTGAGCACCCTGTTTTTTTATGAATTGGGTGATAAATAAAAAAACATGTCTATATTTTGCAGGGTTTCATTAGTTTGAATCCCTGCAGATACCTGCCTCTTCATTTATTTCTATATTATTAGAAAAACTCTTGCGGTAGTATTAAATATTTTGTATAATTCGTTTATCAGTTAATAGTCTGTTTTTCAGACGGTTGGCAATTTGTGGGATATTCAAAAAACATTCTAAACTGATTTTTCAACTTTATAAATACGGGATTTAAAGGTAGAAACACAGATAAGGTTACACTTGAACAAGAATCGTATTTCTATTGCATAATGTTAGGTAATACTGGATTGTAAGATATCACTAAAAAATTCACCCAAATTCGATGATATTAATTTAGAATTAAAGATCATGAAAACTAGATGGCAAGAAGGTTTTTTCTATAATATTACTAAAACCATTCTTGCCACTTAAACTATCAATGGATTTATTAATTCATTGTAACCGTTAAATCTTCAGTTGGAGCAATAGGCGCATTCTGTTTTACCGATTCAATACCATTATCTCTAGCTGAACTGGAATTATACATTTCGCTTATTCCAAGCGGTTCTGCATTACTGGCTTTCAAAACGAAATAGTATTGACCATTGGTGGAAGTATTGCGACTATATCTTATATCATAAGGAGCATTGGCTTTAACCGAAGCGATTCCATTTTGGCAGCTTTGTTTTGTCGTATAACCTTCGCTACTACGCAAGATAATTTCACCGTTCTTAGCTTTGAGACGAAAACGGTACTCAGATGCACTGTCCTTGAAAATTTGAAATTTTGGATTTTCCATAAAAAATCTCCGAATTTAATTGTAGTTTTCTTTAATTAAAATAACTCTATTGAGTTTCACTTATCAATTAACTGATTTGAAGATTTTTTACCCAGCAAAAAGGGAATATTTTAATTTTTCAGTTAAATTAAATATGAAGTGATTTAATATGGAAAAAGAAAAATATACATTAAAACGATTGACTGAGTTATGTGAAGATGAATGGATCGTAGCGATAGAGAAATGCCGTAGATTGATTGATCTTCGAGTAAGAGGCAGAACAAAATTTGGTTGCCATAGTGAAAATTATTTAGGTATGTCACCATTTGATTATTACATCTATGAGGCAATAAATAAACTATATAGTGGTGCTTGGGAATGGAAAGAAGAATATTCCATTTCAGAACAAATGTGCAGGATTGTTGGAAGTCTTATTTCGGAAAATGTGAGAAAATATAGATTGGAACAAGAAAAAAATTCTAGTTCTATAAAAACTCAAATTCCAATTGAAAATATAGGTTTCTTTAATATGGTTGATTTTGATGAAGATACTCAATCAGCAGAAAAAGAAAAATTTTATGAGTATCAGATAGATACCATAATGGAGGCAATTGATGGAAATGAAGATATGGAAACACTTTTTTTATATATTACTGAGGGGAAATCTAGTGATGAAATCTGTAATGAAACAGGGTGGGAGAAAAAAAAACTTTACAGAGTAACTGATCATTTGAAATCAAAAGTAAAAAATTATATTATCAAACATTCTAAAGAGACTACGTAATGAATTATTATGATATATTAAAACATCTTGACGAACTTTTTGAAGAAGCCATTATAAATTTTCCTGATGAAGAAATTTTAGAAGATTTGAAGCAGCGCCCAAATTCAAATTTTCAAAAACATCTTACACATATTAAAAAGTTAAATACTAAAGCAAAAGCGACTATGCAAAAAAGAATATCTAACAGAGCTAAGGAAATTTTGGATAATTTGATAAATGAAATAGGGAAAAATGAATTATTAACAAAATTATTGGATCAACCTAAATACCAAAAATTAGCTCCTCAACTATATAGTAAATTCGAGGAAATTACTGAAGAAGATAAAGAATCCATGTTAACAGATAGAAAATTTATGGAATTGGTTAGAGAACTGAGAAAGGATTTGGAGAATGATAAAAATTCCGAATGATAGAGCAACCAATACAGCTAGAATAGTTCTTGAGGACTGCGGTTTACTAAATGATCCTTTAGGCCTGACTTGTGAAGATGTTGCTTTATCAAGAGGGATTACACATATACAATCTATTAAACTTGACGGTGCTCAAGGACGAATAATGATAGATGGCAGTGAAGCTATAATTTCTTATGACCGGAATATTAATCACGAAGGGAAAAAGAGGTTTATTATAGCACATGAATTAGGTCATTTTGAGCTTCACAGGTTATTATTGGATAATCAAATTCATATGGATGATGAAAAGTCCCTAAACGATTGGCATGCAAAAGGAAACCACGAATTAGAAGCCAATAAATTTGCCGCTGAATTATTAATGCCTTCTCATTTATTTATTGATCAAGTAAGGGGTAAATTTTTTAATCTTGATCTTATTAAAAATGTTGCTCACTCTTTCCAATCTTCTATTACATCTGCTCTTTTGAAGTACAGAACCTTAGGAGATTTTCCTGTTGCTATCATTTTTTGTAAAGATGAGAAAGTCGAATGGTCTAGTTTTTCTAATGATTTTTATCTTCAATATGTTCCAAAAGGAATGGATGTACCAATTAATACTATTGCCAAAGAATTTTATAATGGTGATGAATTACCAGACAAACCAGAACCAATATATGCAATTGATTGGTTTGCACAGGATTTTAAAGTTAATCATTATAAAGATATAAAATTTTATGAACAATGTATTCGGGTGGGCAATAATGGAATCCTCAGTTGTATTTGGAATGATTAATTCAAATAATCTTATTATAAAACTCTACGAAAGATTTCCCAAAAAATCATCAACAGACCCAATCCAACATCAACCTCCAATTCACCAAACAGCAGTGCGTTATTTACAAATGACATTCATTATTATCCTTTTGAAACAGGATTGATTGCAAAGCTGAAATACCACACCTTACCCCAAAGTGAACCACAATTCAAATAATTTAGTTTAAATGAGCAAATTTTTTTGCTACTCGGGATTTTAATAACAAGTGATGATTTATTCATTTTCTACAGGGCAGTTGAAACCTGCGGTTATTGTCCTATTTTATATATAATATTAAAAAATGCATCAAGAAAGGATTTATATGAAACAGAATTCCGGATTATCGGTCAACAAGATAATGCGTGCGCTGCATCGGGATATAGGATTCCTGATTATCGGCCTTACCATCATTTATTGCCTTAGCGGCGTTATTTTAACTTTTCGCAATACCAGTTTTTTAAAATCTAAAGTTAATGTTGAAACACAATTGAAACATGATATCAAAGCAGCAGATTTGGGAGCTGCTCTAAAATCCAAAAGGTTTGAGATACTCGATGAAGATGCGGATAAAATATATTTCAGAGATGGCGTTTACACCAAATCAACAGGAGTTGCGGTATATACAACTGAAAAATTTCCTGATTTTATTGAAAAGCTCATAAACTTGCACAAAACCTCAAGCGATTATGCCGCACATTGGTTCACAGTGGCATTTGGTATTCTACTTGTATTTTTGGCATTGTCTTCCTTTTGGATGTTTAAACCGAATACAAAATTTTTCAAACGAGGTATGGCTTTTACCGGATTGGGTTTTGTGATTGCCCTATTTATGATATTAATCCTGTAATTAAATAGCCTATTGTTTGCATTTATATCAAATTGACATGATTCAGCACGTCCCGGGACCCTGCATCCCGGGGCATACATTTTGGGGGACCTTTTAAAATTTAACCGTTTAAATTCAAGATGTTTTGATCATTTCTCCCGCACCCCTTTCAACCTTATTCACCTGCTTTAAAATTTTGAAACATTTTGCAATTTACACAGAATATTTGTTAATTAAATATCAGGTGTTTGTTTGTGTATTTCAAAATCGACAAAATGCAAAAAAATTTAATCAAGGCACAAAATGAGACAACTCGTCTGTTTGCTCATCTTTCTTTTTGTTCATCCGTTATCAGCGCAGCAAACGCTTAAAACCATGACCTATAATCTTCAGGGCATGAAACCCGGAACTGATTATGAGACCCGCCTCTATCACATCATCCAAAATTTAAAAATCCTCGATCCGGATATTATCGGATTACAGGAAGTGTGCCATCCCGTAGGCACAAACGGGGCGGCGAAAAACATGGCGGTAACCATTGCGGATTCTTTAAGCGCATATTTTAACAGACCCTATAACAGTTATTACAGCATTACTCATGTCGGATGGGATGAATTTTACGAAAGCATCGGTATTGTAAGCAAGTATCCGGTGGAGCAGTATGGATATAAAGCGCTTGCCAAAGGCAATGTGGTCCGCAAAGTGGTGTGGAACCATATCAACACACCATTGGGAAAAGTCAATTTTTTCAATACCCACCTGTCTTATCGACCGGAACATGATGCTGTTCGGCTGTTACAGACTCAGCAGATCATGGAATATATGACGCTGAAAGAAAATGCCTGGCCGGGAACGGCATTGATTCTAACGGGTGATATGAACACGTTGCCAAACACGGAACCAATTGCCCTGCTGACGAATAGGGAAACAGGTTCTTATTTTATAGACACTTATTTTTCAGTCCATCCTTCTTTAGCCGGCTTTACCTATTCTGCTGATTCTCCTTATAAGCGGATCGATTATATATTTTATAAAAACACAGGAATCTTAAAAGTCGATAGCTCTCTGGTTGTTCTCGACCAGCCTTTTGACGAAACCCATTACTGCTCGGACCATCTGGGCGTGATGACTGTATTTTCAATAGACCAGACCAAAGTTAAAAATCAGTCTAATGAAAACACACCGGAGCATTCAGTTCTCGGCAATAACTATCCGAATCCATTTAATGCGCAAACGACCCTGTCCTATCATCTCTCTCAATCGTCTTATGTAAATATATCTGTTTATGACATTCAGGGAAGATTGGTTGAAAGATTGGTTAACCAGGTTAAAAATGCCGGGGATCATACAATAGCCTGGAATGCTGAAAATATCAGTTCAGGTATATACTTGTACAAAATCGACACGGATAAGTTTAGCTGTGTAAAAAAATGTTTACTTGTTAAATAGTTTGGTTTTCAGGCAAAATGGAAAACACGAAAGAAAAATAATTCCTTATATATTGTCATCCAACTCAAATTTTTTAAAAACCTCTTGCTCTCGTTCCTCAGAATTTGTATCATTACATGTAAAAAAAATAACCCACCGTAATCTCCTGATAATTCATGCAAAAATAGGATCAATTTTATGTTATTTTTCAACAAAATTATAGGTAATGTCATTTTTGCCGTCCTGGCCCTTTTATCCTACAATTGTCTTGGTAACAACAAAAAAGACTGGGAGGACCCCAAGGTTTTTGGCATTAATAAAGAAAACCCGCATACTTTTTTCATTCCCTATCAGGACATTGAATCGGCAAAAACCCACAATCCCGAAAAATCTAAATTTTACAAATCACTGAACGGACAATGGAAATTCAAACTCGTTGATCGGGTGTTGGACACAACAGATGATTTTGCGGCCGTAAAATTTAATGATAAAAGCTGGGACTTGATCCCGGTCCCGTCCGACTGGCAATGCCAGGGATACGATTATCCGATTTATACAAATATAGACTACCCGTTCGGGGAGCCTGATCCCCCCTTTGTTCCAAAGGACTATAATCCAACCGGATTATACCGAACGACGTTTTCCACACCGGATGAATGGCAAAACCATCGCGTTTTTATCCATTTTGGCGCGGTCAAGTCTGCCTTTTATTTGTGGATTAACGGCAAAATGGTCGGATACAGTCAGGAGAGCAAAACACCGGCAGAGTTTGACATTACAAAATACCTGAAAAAGGGAGAGAACCTGCTGGCTGCAAAAGTCATTCGCTGGAGCGACGGCAGTTATCTGGAGGACCAGGATTTTTGGAGACTGAGCGGCATCGAAAGGGACGTTTTTCTTTTAGCCACGCCCCAAACCATGATCAGAGATTTCACTGTCACAGCGGATCTCGATTCATTTTTTCAAAATGGCTTGTTTAACCTGAAAGTTGGGTTAAATAATCAGACATCTGAAAAAAATATTTCTATATCATGCCGAATAACCGACCATGAAAAAGTATTGTTCAGTAAGGATAAAATTGTTTCTGATAATAGCGTAACCTTTAAATCAATACTTGAAAATGTTAAACAGTGGAGCGCCGAGTCCCCAAACCTTTATGGGCTGGAAATTGAGTTAAAAGACCAAAACAATGTGTTACAGGCCATCCACAAATATATTGGTTTCAGAAATGTGCAAATCTCAAAGGGCCTTCTGTTGGTCAATGGCAAGCCCGTCACCTTAAGAGGCGTGAATTTACATGAGCACCATGAAAAGAACGGTCACGTAGTGGATGTTGAAACACGTATGCAAGACATTCGACTAATGAAACAGCACAACATTAATGCTGTGCGAACCTCGCATTATCCTCAGGACCCGGTCTGGTACGATCTGTGTGATAAATACGGTTTGTATATCATCGACGAAGCCAATATCGAATCGCACGGTATGGGATATGACAGTGACAAAACCCTGGCCAATAATCCAGAATGGCTTGAGGCACACATGGACCGAATTAAACGTATGGTTGAACGGGACAAAAACCATCCGTGTATCATTATCTGGTCTCTTGGAAACGAAGCCGGAAACGGTTATAACATGTATCAGGCTTATAACTGGATCAAGGCAAAAGACCAAACACGACCGGTCCAATATGAAAGAGCTGAGCTGGAATTTAACACCGATATTTTTTGTCCCATGTATGCCCGAATGGAGAGCATGGAAAAGTATGCCCTGAAATATTCTGACCGTCCCTTGATCCAATGCGAATACGCGCATGCAATGGGCAACAGCCTCGGCAATCTTCAGGATTATTGGAACTTGATTTATAAATACGACAACCTTCAGGGTGCATTTGTTTGGGATTGGGTTGACCAGGGACTGATTAAATACGACGACAAGGGCAACAAATACTGGGCTTATGGCGGCGATTTTGGTCCCAAAGATGTTCCCTCTGACGAAAATTTTTGCATGAACGGCCTTGTCAATCCGGACCGGACGCCCCATCCGACATTGTTCGAACTGAAAAAAGTCTATCAGCCCGTCTATTTTAAAGATGTGGACCTTGCGACGGGAAAAATTGAAATTAATAACCATTACGCCTTTACTAATCTAAAGGCACTCGACTTTTATTGGGTCATTGAGGGTAATGGTGCTGCCATCCAAAAAAGTGAACTATTTCATCAGGATGTGCCGGGTGGTGGATCGGCAGTTGTTTCCCTGGACCTGCCCGAAATCAAAACTGAACCGAATACCGAGTATTTTATAACGCTATTTGCAAAAACCAAAACAGCCACAGAATTAATACCAGTAGGACATGTTGTGGCCTGCGAGCAATTCAAACTACCCGTTTACAACAATGTTCCTGTTACTTGTTCTACAAAGGGAACATTGAAGCTGAACAATTCAGACAACGAAATTACAATTGATGGAAAAAACTTTATACTAAAAATAGATAAAAAATCCGGTTGGATTTCTTCCTATCAAATTCAGGATCAGGAGATACTGTTAATGCCCTTGCAGCCTGATTTTTGGCGTGCTCCAACAGACAATGATTTTGGAAATCGTATGCCGGAACGATGTGCTGTTTGGAAAGATCTTGAAAAAGAATTTAAGGTAAAACGCCTGAATGTTCAACAAGCCATTCCCGGAAAAGCCACGATTACGGTAGAGTTTGATATTCAACGTATAAAATCCGTTGCAAACATTCAGTATGATATTTACTCGGACGGTTCCGTTGCCATTGCAAGTATGTTCAATTTACTCAAACCAAATTTGCCGGAACTACCCCGAATCGGATTTCGCACCCGGCTCCCGAAAGAGTATTCAAATTTCACCTATTTCGGCCGCGGACCACAGGAAAACTATATCGACCGTAATACAGTAGCGTTTGTTGGTTTATATACATCAGAAGCAAAAGACCAGTTTTACCCCTACAACCGGCCCCAGGAAAACGGCTACAAAACCGATGTTCGCTGGGCCGAGTTGAAAAACAGCAAGGGCAAGGGAGTTAAAGTTATAGGCGCCCCGCTTTTTGGAACAAGTGCCATGCCCTATGCCCGTGAAGATATGGACCCCGGTAAAACAAAAGCCCAACGGCATACGATTGACGTGACACCTCAAAATTTCATCTCATGGCATATTGACCTGAAACAGATGGGTGTGGGCGGTGATGACAGTTGGGGTGCAAAACCACACGACGAATATATGATCTTCCCCGGAATCTATCATTTCAACTTTACAATCCAGCCGATTGGCTTGGGAGATTAATCCTATAAATTTACAAGCAGGGATTCAACATGTTGAGTCCCTGCCCTGTCCTTAAAAAAGGCCGACTCAATTTATAACGACTGTTTACTCATTTCTGTTGATATTGATTCGAATCGCTGTTTCCTCCCCACACTTGAAATAACAACAATAAAATAAAGCATTATGCGTATTTGCTACACTAGAGGCTTAAAAATAGTTGTACGTGCAACTATTTTTAATTATATTAGTTGCACATACAACTAAAGGAGAAGTAATGAAAACATCACAATCCGTCGGAAAATGGATTTCAATTTTATATCGCTATTCTCAATCCTATCAGAAAAAAAAGCTGGAACCATTTAATCTGGGTGCAGGCCAATTGCCGATCCTGTTGTCCTTATATCATAAAGAATGTGTTCGTCAAATAGATTTGGCAAACCACCTTCATCTTGACAAAACAAGCATGGCCCGCGCATTAAGTAAACTGGAGGCAAACGGTTATTTACAGCGAAATAAAGATGATCAGGATTTCCGCGCGCACAATATCACATTAACACCCCAGGCAATAAAATTTAAAGACGAACTGATTCCTGTTTTACAAAGCTGGACCAACGTTCTCATGCAGGGTTTTACTCAGGCAGAACAGGACCAGTTTATCCATTTTCTTCAAAGAGCGGCTGAAAATGCGGAAAAAGAATTAAAGGGCAGCGACTATGACACCGACGGCGAAATTAAACAAAAATCCTGATGTTATTCTATAAAAAATAATTTTACAATTTAAGAGACTCGAATGAAATTAAATAAACTTGAATTTTGGGCGATGAACAGTCCCGTAAGGGCTTTTATTCAGGATAGATATGAACTCAAAATTTTACGGTCCATGAGTTCCGTAAAAAACCCGGATAGGGTACTGGAAATAGGATGCGGTAACGGCAGAGGGAGTAAACTGATTAAGAAATACTTTTCCCCGGAAAAGATAATCGGAATAGACCTTGATGAAAGAATGATAAACAAAGCGGTAAAGCGCAACCAGGACACATCCATTTCTTTCCAAGTAATGGATGCTTCAAAGCTTGATTTTCCGGATGAATATTTTGATGCTGTTTTTGATTTCGGAATTATACACCATATCCCAAACTGGAAAGATTGTCTTGACGAAATAAAACGGGTATTAAAGCCAAATGGAGAACTCGTACTCGAAGATTTGTCCATCTTTTCTTTTACAAAAGGAATCGGCAAATTTTGGAGAATAATATCCGATCATCCTTACCAATCAATGTATACGCCTGCCCAATTTACTGAATTTTTAAATGAAATTGGTTTTACAATTGAAAATTATAAAGAATCAAATCCGTTCAGGTTTGCAAAATTCTTTTCTCTTAATGCTAAAAAGAATATTTAGGTGGTTTAAGAATGCCAAAAGAAAATAAAAATATTATCGAAGGAAATATAAAACGACAACTTTTTAGTTTAACATGGCCCATGCTGCTCGGTATGATGGGGATGGTTATTTTCAATCTTGTTGACACTTTTTTTGTAGGAAAGCTCGGTGTTCAGCAACTAGCCGCTATGAGTTTTAGTTTCCCTGTTATTATGCTTCTCAACAGCTTTTCACAAGGCGTTGGTATTGGAACAAGTTCACTTATTTCAAGAAATATAATTCACACGGAACATAATAAGGTTAGAATGATGGCAAGCCGGGCTCTTTTACTTGGATCGATCATTGTTTTGTTTTTTGTAACCGTAGGTTTGCTTACCATCCGTCCGGTTTTCAGTGCAATGGGCGCAAAAAATGAGGTGCTGGCTTTTGTTCATGACTATATGAGTATTTGGTACATCGGAGTTCCCTTTGTTGTCTTTCCAATGATTGGAAACAATATTGTCCGGGCTACCGGAGACACTTTTACACCCGGTATGATCATGGTTGTTATTGCAGTCGTCAATGCAATCCTGGATCCATTTTTAATTTTCGGGTACGGTCCGTTTCCTGAACTGGGCATAAAAGGCGCTGCTCTTGCAACAGTTATTGCCAGAAGCATCGGTTTACTGGCGATATCATATGTATTGATAATCAAAAAAAAGTTAATTACAATTCGCCTGGGAAATATCAAAAGCATTTTATCTACATGGAAAAATGTTCTTTATATCGCCGGTCCTGCGTCATTAACCATGCTTATAACACCCATTTCAATAGGGTTTATTACTAAAATACTATCCAATTTTGGTAAAGAAGCAGTTGCAGCATTTGGTGTTTCATCAAGGGTGGAAATGTTTGCATTAATGGTTGTAATGGCGTTAGGTTCCGTATTAATAATATTCGTAGGACAAAATTCAAGCAAACACCAATATCAGCGGATTAAACAAGCTTTAAAAATCGCATCAAAATTCTCAATAACATGGGGTGTTGCTGTTTTTGTTCTGTTCCTGTTCTTTGGTCATACTATTGCTTCAATTTTCACCAACGATGCGAATGTAATTGAAATAGTAAAAAAATATTTCTACATTATCGGTGCAAGTTATGGATTACAAGGGCTTGTTATACTAAGTACTGCGAGTTTCAACGGGGTAAACAAGCCTTATCCGTCTGCAATTTTTTCTATTATAAGAATGCTGGTATTATATGTTCCATTAGCGTGGATTGGCGCCGGAATATTTAATATTTACGGCGTATTTTGGGCAGGATTTATTGCCAATATTGTTACAGGACCACTTGCATTAAGATATTTATTCAAGACCATGAATAAAATAGAAGCATCTCATTTTGTGAAATAATCAAGTCAAAAACAACCGGTTCCGGGAAAATTCCCGGAGCTTAAATAAATATCCATCCATCGCACCAAAGCACAAAACCATTAAACTGATATTTCAGTTTGCATCCCGGCATAAATCTGCCGGTCCTCTATTTCCAATACATTTTAAAATATCTTGCACTGATTTTATTTAATGTGCAATTTCTTTATATTAAAAAATTTGTTTATGAACATATATTTGCAGTTGATAGTTTTCAACACAACAAAAGTTAATTATAAGGAAAAATATTTTGAAAAAGGTTCTTTTGAGTTTTATTTTGACAATAGCGTTTAGTATTGGTGCGGGAAGAGCAGAATCAACCGAAAGAATGATGTTCGGGGATACTTCCAGACTAGGTGTACCGTACTCAAAAGACCCACACGTCATTCATTTTCAGAATAGATACCTGATGTATTACTCTATTCCACCATACTCGGACAAAACGAATCCCATTAAAGGTTGGGGAATAGGAATCGCCGAAAGTCATGATCTGGTAAACTGGGTAAAAACAGGCGAAATTATACCCCAGGCAGATTATGAAGCAAAAGGATTATGTGCGCCGTGTGCATTGGTCATTCAGGACACGGTTCACATTTTTTATCAAACCTATGGCAACGGTAAAAATGATGCTATCTGTCACGCGTTTTCTCAAAACGGAATCGATTTTATCCGAAATTCAACAAATCCGGTTTTTAATCCGCAAGGAGACTGGACAATCGGCAGGGCCATTGACGCAGAAGTTGTCAAATTTAATGATAAATATTTATTATACTTTGCAACCCGCGATACCACCATGTCTGTTCAAATGCAGGGAGTCGCTGCCGCCCCATTAAATACGAATTTTAGCAGAAATGATTGGCAACAGCTAACAGATCATTCCATTTTAAAACCGGAATATCCGTGGGAACGAAAATGTGTAGAAGGAGCCTCAATTATTCAGCGTGACAATTTATTATTCATGTTTTATGCCGGAGCGTACAATAATGAGCCCCAACAAATCGGTGTTGCAAAAAGCAATGACGGCATTAACTGGAAAAAGATATCAGAAACGCCTTTTTTATCAAACGGCAAACCCGGAGAGTGGAATTCAAGCGAATCCGGTCATCCGCATATCTTTAAAGATAGCGACGAAAAAACATACCTGTTTTTTCAGGGCAATAATGATAATGGGAAAACCTGGTATATTTCGAAAGTAGAAATCGGCTGGACCGAACAAGGTCCCTATATTATTCGCTAACTTTGGGAATTTTCTCAGAGCTGTCAAGTACCCATTCGCCGCCCCAAATCAGAAAAACCATTAAACCGATTTTACAGTTTGAATCCCGGTATAAACCTGCCGTTCCTTTATTTCCGATACATTTAAAAATCTCTTGCGCTGATTTTATTTAATTTGTATTATTACATTATCAATCATAATATATTATTATTCAGGACAGTTGAGAGTTTGGGGAACTAGTAAATGTTTTTTAAAAAAACCTGAGGATATTTTCAGCAAAAAGTTCATGTTGGTTATTTGACACAAACAGCACAGTAAATAGATAAATAGTGGTTTGCAAGCCAGATGATACCGTAGATAAAGTAAAGGCCACTTGTGAAAAACAAAAAACTTTTGCCATATTTAATATTTGCCATCGTTTCAGTTGGCTGGATTATATTCTTCCCCTGTTTCCGTGAGGATTTTCTCCATAAATTTTATTACATGCCTTTTCTCGGAATAATTGCAGCAACAGTTGCCAACACCACCCCTGCTGCAGCGGGGATCGTATATTTTCCAATTCTGACGCGTATAAACATAGAACCGATTACAGCGGTGCAGTTTAGTTTAATTATTCAGGCCTATGGCATGGGCTTGGGAACGTTCCGATGGTTTCTTGTCAACAAGAAACTCTTTATAAAAAATGTCATCCCCGTATGTCTCTGTGGAGGTATCACCGGAGTCGTATTCAGCATTGTGTTTTTTCCGATTGAAAATCCCGAATTGCTGACTCTGATATTCAACTTTATCGCTTTTGGATTAACCCAGATTATTTTCATTTCAATTATTTTCAGACACAAATATCCCAATTTGTATATAAAAATAAATATCAAAAATATAACCATTCTTGCTGTGTTCTCTTTTCTTGGCGGCCTTATTACCGGCTGGATTGGTTTTGGAATTGATACCATTTTTTATTTTATACTAACCGTTATTTTTAAAATAAATCCTGCGGTCTCTATAATCACAAGTATTTCACTTATGGCTGCCGTATCTTTAGCGGGAACTATATTGAACATAATTTTCAATCACGTCCCTCTTTCCCTCTGGTTTTCAGCCGTTCCGGGTGTTACAATCGCAGGACTGTTTCTCGCCGCTTATCTTGCTGTAAAGATAGGAGCAAAAAACATTCTGCTTCTATTTACACTGCTTCTGAGCACAGACTTTATTGTAACGTTATGGACTCAGCACACAATACCGATGACCCAAACACTAAGAATGCTGGTAACCTATGCGCTTGTTGCCTATATGCTTTTTATACATGTAAAAATATTCAAACAAAGTTACAAGGAAATCGATTCAGAACTGGGAGTCTTTGGACCGGAATAATAGTTCTAACTTTAGCAGTAAAAATGTATTATATATTTTTATCTCAGGTATTATGAAAATCAGGATGTATTTTATAAAAAAATTAAAAGGATTTAAATGAAATATTATCAAAAAATAATATCTCTATTTTTTACGGCCATAATATTAACGTCAACAAATGGATATTCCGGGGAAAGAAAATTTGAAATTATCAACCAGTTTGATGTTCCGGAAGCCCGGCAAGGTGTAGCCGTTGATGACTCTTTTTTTTATGCCATTAATACACGGCAAATTGCCAAATACAATCGGGTAACCGGAGAATTTATTAAACAATGGCAGGAACAAGAGAACGGACCGATCATTCATTTGGACAGTGGTGCTGTTATTAACGGGAAATTATATTGTGCTCATTCCAACTATCCCGGAATTCCCATGACAAGTTCGATAGAGGTTTGGGACCCAGAGACGCTGGAACATATTGAATCACACAGTTTTGGAATTCAATGGGGCTCCTGCACCTGGGTAGACTGGCATGATGGATTCTGGTGGGCGTCCTTTGCCCAGTATGATAAATGGAAAACAGAAACCCTTAAAGGAACGGAATGGACAACGGTTGTTAAATTTGATAAAAACTGGAACAAACTGGAAGCATGGCTTTTCACTCCGGATATTGTAGAAAGATTTAAACCCATGAGCAATTCAGGCGGTTCATGGGGACCTGACGGCTATCTGTATTGTACAGGCCATGATCATCCCGAATTATATGTCTTGCAATTACCGGAAAAAGGTTCTTTTTTAGAGCTTGTAGATACGGTTCCGCTACAGTGTTTGGGACAGGGAATTGCATGGGACCGGAGCAATAAAAATACTATTTTTTCAATTCATAAAAAAAACCGTCAGGTCATTATATCAAAATTCATAAATAAGTAAAGTAAATATTTTAATACAATTACTCTAAAAATCACCCAGTTATTTTTGAAACGAACACATCATTAATTCTCTTTTTACATGGAATTTTAAAAAAGCGATCAGATGAAAACTCGTATTCAAAATACCCAGCGAAACAAGATAAGCCGGAATGTTATCATGCTCGGCTTGGTCAGCCTTTTTACAGATGCTGCCAGCGAAATGATTTATCCGCTTGTTCCCATATTTATCGTGTCCCTGGGTTCCAGTGCATTAATTTTGGGGATCATTGAAGGTGTGGCGGAAACAACAGCTTCGGTGCTGAAACTGGTCAGCGGCATCATTTCCGATAAAATTGGTAAACGAAAATTACTCGTTGTTATCGGTTACGGAATATCAACAATCGTCCGCCCTTTTACCGGACTCGTTTCTGCGGCATGGCAAATTATATTTATCAGAATGATCGACCGAACAGGCAAAGGCATTCGTACGGCACCCCGTGACGCGCTGATTGCTTTTTCCGTTGATGACCGTATTCGCGGAAAAGCATACGGCTTTCATCGGGCCATGGACCATGCCGGGGCCGTTATCGGACCGTTTCTTGCGTTATCTGCTCTGATAATACTGATTCTTGTTTTTCACATGCAGGATACAGTTTCAATCCTTCGCCGGACATTTGTGCTGGCTATCATTCCCGGCCTTCTTTCTCTTATAACACTCGTATTTTTTGTTCATGAAAAAAAAGTTCAGGCTTTATCATCAAAAAAAATAACTTTTTCTTTAAAACAATTTGATAAAAACCTGATCATCTATCTGGGTATTATAACACTCTTTACGCTGGGAAATTCATCGGATGCATTTTTACTTTTCAGGGTACAGCATGTTCTCCATAACAGTGAATCACTTTATTCCATAATTTACTCAACACCGGTCATCGGCAGCATGGTCAGTCACTTTGGTGACGTGGAAACACAAAAAAAACTGATAGACATTTTATTCATTCCTTTTATTTGGGCTTTTTTTCATATCATCAAAGTGTCCTTTTCGACCCATCTCGGTGCACTGTCGGACAAAATCGGCCGAAAAATCGTCATCAATATCGGCTGGGGAATTTATACATTTGTTTATATATCCTTTGCATTACTTGACCGCTTACCGGACTCCTTACAAATTATAGCCACGTTTGTTCTTTTTGCTGTTTATGCCCTTTATTACGCGTTTGTTGAAGGTGCTGAAAAGGCATTTGTAGCGGATTTGGTTAAACCGGAATTACGCGGCAGTGCCTTTGGATTATTTAATTTTGCCATAGGTTTGTCAGCCCTGCCGGCAAGTATCATGTTTGGTTTTTTATACACGAAATTCGGTGCATTAACAGCATTCGGAACAGGCGCTGTTCTGTCCTGCACGTCCATGCTGCTTTTTATCATGTTCGTTAGAGAGAACAAGTGTGAATAGATTTTATCAACAGCATGTCCCAACCATCCAAAATTCAAACTGGTTGACTGAAGAAAAATATTTCTATATATTAAAAAGACAAAATTCACAAAATATAGATTAACCCAACAAGATTAACTGACTTATTTATCAGCAAGACAAGTGGAGGTCCCTTGAAAATCAGAAAACCCATTTCGTTCGTCTTTGGTATACTTTTAATCCTATTTGCCCTCTTTTTTATTTTTGTTGCAAAAAGTTATAAAGGGATCATTCCCTTTTCTGTGGGCTGCTCTCTTGTTTACATCGGCCTTAAACCCGGCCGAAATGCAACTTTAATATTCGGCCATACTTTGGTCATTGTCGGTTGTGCCCTGGTGACATGGGGATTATATTTATTACCCTATTGTAAAGGAACTTTATTTTATATATTTTTAAGGCCTTTATTTTGGGGACTGTTTTCAATTTTTGGCGGGATATGCGCCATATTTCATGGCTTTTGCCGTTGTGTACAAAAGGTTGAAAAAACCAATATATCTTGAAAAAATCTGATTTTTAAAAAAATATCAATCGAACAAGTATATAATGAATACCATAAAAATCGAACCATTCCAAAAAGGACAGGAAATTGAAATTCATCAACTGATAAAAAAAGTGTATGATGAATTCGTTGCGATTGATTATTCTGATGAGAGCAACCAATTCTTTTATGACTGGATTCAGCCAAACAGAATTGCTGAACGGCAAAAAAAGCAAAACAATCTGATGGTTGCTTTTATTGACAACAGGATTGTCGGAATGATTGAAATTAGAGAGAATAAAAATATTTCATTACTGTTTGTAGACAAAAAATATCAGGGGTTTGGTATCGCCAAAAAGCTTTTTCAGGAATCTCTAAAAACATGTATACAGAGAGATCCGAATATCGACATGTTTTATGTTCATGCTTCACCTTTTTCAATCCCGATTTACAAAAAACTGGGATTTGTGGAAGCAGGTACAATGCAGGAAGAACAAGGAATTAAATATTTACCAATGGAAATGAAAATTATTAGCACTAAATAATTGAATGGTGTTACACAGATGGATAATATTAAAAACTTTTTCAAATCTCCGCATATCCAAATTGCATTGGCAACAGGATTCAGTATTGTCATAATGGCGTATTTTTCAAAACGTGTGCTAAAGGAACCAATCGGGTTTCTGACGCTGGCCATCCCACCTTTTCTGGCGACTCTATATGAGACATTGTTGGATAAATACAAAGAACGAAAATTTTGTACAACATGGTACTGGGTTGTGGCTATTATTGCATCTACTTTTCTGGTTATTTTCTTTTCCTGGATTTAAAAATTTCCGCACATTAAATCACGCCTATAACTCAATTACCGGAAACCAGGGTAAAATCCTGTAACCTCCTGATCCGCTTTTTAACACAACTTTTCCTTTTTTTCCTGACCAGTGTTATTAAATTCAAAACACCTAAAATAACGGTACTCAATCCGATTAAAAAATAAAAAGTCAAAAACCTCCAGGCAGCTATAATCATCCCTGTATATTCTATAGGAACGATTGGTGAATAAACCAGCGCAAATGACGCTTCCGCTCCAAGTGCGGCGCCGGGTGTCGGTATAAATGTCATCAATGTAAAAGTAATCCATTGTAAAAGAAAAATTTGAACAGGGTGAACAGGGATATGCAACGACATTAACAAGGCCGTTAAAACCGAATAACGACATGTCCATTGAACGGCTGCCAAAAAGATTGTCAAACAAAACCTGGCCTTCCCGTGTTTGCCGATAAGAACATATACGGCGATAAAATCCTGCCACATTTTTTTTAGAGTATTGACTATTTTTTTTATAAATGACAGGGTCATAATACGGTCCCGCTGCCGGCGAACCAGAATAATAACAACAGCAACAGCTATAGCAACTATTAATATAGTTGGCAGTTTAGTTGCAAATTCAAAATTATTAAACAAATATTGCTTTGAATATAGAGTTATAAAAGCGGCCAATGGCAAACTTGAAAGAAAAAACAAACCATCTTCCACACTTCCCAGGGTCATGAGCGATACGGCCTGCCCCGATTTAACGCCCTTGTTAATCAGCATGGCTGTTTTTACGTATCCACCACCGATGGCTGTGGGACTAAGCGCAGCACCTAATTCCTGTGACAGGATGATTTTAAAAATATTAAAATATGGAAATTTGTATTTTAAAAACCGGACCCACAAAAAAACACGCAATGAATTGGTAAACCAGGGAACTATTGTTAAAAATATTGCGAAAATCAAATATTTTAAATCAATCTCATAGATTTTATGAAACATGTCCTGTTCTGTCAGCACCAGTGTCAAAACGAGATTAACCAGCAATCCAAGCAGAACAACAAGTATTGCAATATTTTTTCTAGCCGCCAGATATTTTAAGAGATGATTAAATTTTGCAAGCACGAAATTTTTCCTGATATAAATTTAAAATCTGTTGAAAAGTTTTTTCCCATGAATATTTATCTTCCACCAGCTTGCGGGCATTTTGGCCCTTTGCACGAAAACCGTTCGTAGAAAGGTCAAAAATGGTGCCGGCCATAGACTCTATCGAATCCGGTTCGGCCAACAAACCGACATGGTCCGGCACCCGTTCGACAAGCGCACCGGCATAGACACCGGCCACAGCAAGTCCGCTGGCCTGTGCCTCTAATACAGACAAACCAAAAGTCTCATGAGGCCCGGCAGTGATATAAATATCTGCCGAAGCCAACAGTTCAGCCATTTTATTTCGATTGCTTTCATAGGACATGAATATAATTTTTGAATTTTCCTGACAACAATCCAAAATCCAGTCTTTATAAGGGCCTTCTCCCAACACCAAAAGAAAGCAGTCAAGTTCGTCACACACTTTGTTAAAAGCTTTTAATAACAGGGGTATTCTTTTTTCACTATCCAGCCGTCCGTGATAAATAAACAATAATTGATCCTGTTTCACACCCAGCCTTTGCCGGATACAGGGATTACGTTTCACCGGATTAAACAGCTCCGTATCAACACCCAAAAACACACGTCTGACGTTTTTAACACCGGAATGATATAATTTCTGCTCCAACTGGGTGGATGACGTTATGGTTACATCACAATGATTATAAATAAAACGTGCATAAGCACCTGCTATTTTCAGGCCAACCTTTCCGGCGGTTTGGCCGATCTTTTTTTCCAAAAACGGCTGCACATAAGCAGATGGGAAATCGGTATGATAAAATCCAAAAACAGAACAAGGATTTCGATGTCTGTAAGCAAAAGCAGCATAAGGTAATAAATAACCACTGCCGCACTCTATTATATCCGGTCTTTCCTTTTGCAAAATTTGATAAACCTTGTCCAGCCGTAAAATAAAACGATAGGGTTCGCATCCGGGGACCGAGGGCGAAGCGATTGTATAAACTTTGCAAAGATGATCAATCGTCAGAGAATCAGTTTCGCCGGGAATAATGAGTATGTGTTCAAGACCATTTTTATTTAAAAATTTTTGTTTTTCCAGAATATAGGTCCGTATTCCCCCGCTTTTTGTTGTATAGGCTTGCGCAAGATCGCAAACTTTAAATCCATACATATTGATTCCTGCAGGAATTATTCATGTTTTAAAAGCCGATCTTCCTTAGAAATAGAAGGCGAAAAATCACAGGTCTGGCTGATGATAACAATTTTCCGTTCATCGATTTTTAAAGACTCGGCGCTTGCTTGTGCAACAGGCGTTAGCACACGCAATTCATCAACATTGGAATACATTGCAGTGAATAAATGCCTGAACATTTGTTCCTTTTTATAATCATCAGCGTCTTTCAATATTTTTAGGACCAAAGGAAAAGGATAACGGGCAACAATTGGAATGTTTAATATTTTACCAATGAGAATACCCAAAATGCCCATAGGACCGGCAGAATGAATATAAATTTTCTCATAATCCCCGCGTGTCATTGAATACAAAATATCAAGCACCGGAGGAATAGCAACAGGGTCAGGGCTTAAAAAGGGCATGTTATAATGAACAACAGGAGCAAAATTTTTATGATACAAGGAGACATAATCCTGATCTGATAAACCAAAAATTGAAATGCGGGAGTCACTTATCTGTTCCTCTTTTAAGAAGACATTTAACAAACCTGAATCGACTAATTGGCCTGCTGACTCGTCGGCAAAAACAGCGACTCCCGCATGATGATTGTTTTTAAACTTTGCAAAATTTTCAAACGCTAATCTCATTAAATGTCTGTCACGATATTCGGTATTTCCCGCAACAGCATAGGGCACAAAGAGAAAAACCAGGGCAGCCAGCTTTTTAAATATTAATTGTAAATTATTCATTACCTCTTTGGATTGTTTCAAATCATCAAAATCAAAAGTTGACAGCAGTGTGTTCATAATCTGCTCAATGACCTGAAACAACTTGCCATGACAATAATCGCCCACCTGCTCATCCGGTTTAAAAAGGGACAACAAATCCGAATCTTTTTTTAATACCGCCTGGATCTGATTATTAAGAATTTCAAATAAAGAATTATCCTTTTTTGATCCGAACCGATGCAGCCTGCTATTCAAATAAAAAGATGCTGCTTTTGCCAGGGTCATGGAATTTTTCTCGCCGGACTTGTCGAATACCTGGTCCAGCACAGCCCACATCATATCAGACCCAATGGTGTCAAAATCATACTCACTGTTTCGGATAGAATGAAAAGTAACCGAATAAATAGTATGCGCCACAGTCAGCATACTCCCGCCTTTTCCACCGGCCATACTTTGTCTGTTGTTTATAAATTCCAAAAACCGGTTTTTATCTTCCGATTTCGGACAAACAGTATGTGTATCGCCAATAGTAAGACCACCGTGATCATCGCTGCCGCCGACCATACCTTTTATCCAGGGATCGCTCCCGATTGCTGCCATGTTATGTTTATTTTCAAGATAATTTATCCGATCCTGCGACAGATTTTCAAGAGCTTTATCCAGCAAATCATCGGGAACAAGTTGTTTCCCACCATTGCGCACTTCAAAAGTTTTAAACATTAACAGCAGTTTCTCAAAATGAAACATGGTCAAATCTTTACTCATTCTAAAAAACGGATGCGCAATAAAGTGAACAATCTTTTCCTGATTTAAATATTGGACCAATTCGTAAATATTTTTTCTCAATTTCTGAATGTTGCGATGATGTTCTTCGGTAATAGACAAGGCAACAACATGGACTTTAACCTTATCCTCGGGAAAAAATGTTGTCACTTCCTCACTAATGAAAAAATCATCCATCAATGCCAGTTCCAGGGCGCCGTCAATGGTATCATGATCTGTAATTGTAACATAATCCATTCCGCGTTTTTTGGCCATATTGTAAACATCTATCGGTGATGTATAACACTCGTTTACCCCTAAACTGGATAAAAGCCAATCACCGGCGTTTTGGGAAAATTTACTATGGACATGCAAATCAGCACAGCTTTTTAAATTCATACTCTTATCTCTATTTTAATTGTATATTTCAGGATTAAACTCGACAGATTCAGAGGCACGGATGACATTTTCATAACTCTGCAGCAATCTGGTATTGATAGCTTTCCAACTATAAGTTTTCGCTGTTTCTCGAGCAATCCGGCCGTATTGATACCGCTCATCCGGATGACTCAGGAAATAGGATATTTGTTTGGCAAAATCGACCGGGTCATTGGGTTTTGCAATTAAACCATCTCTTCCGTGATTTATAATATCAGCAACTCCGCCTTTTGCCACACCAACAGCCGGAATACCGGAAGCAAAAGCTTCTAAAATAACATTGCCAAAGGTTTCTGTTGTTGACGGAAAAACAAATACATCCGATGAAGCATACCATCGGGCCAGGTCCTGTCCATATTGGTAGCCGGTAAAATGGGCCTGAGGCAGTTTTTGTTCCAGTTCATTCCGCATGGGACCGTCACCAACAATAACTATTTTATACTTGAATCCCTGGGCATTTAACAGATGATGGGCATCCACCAGGTCATTAAGGTCTTTGTGATTTATTAACCGACCGACAAAAAGTAAAACCGGACAGTCCTCATCAACACCAATGGCACTCTTTAATTCATTATTTCTTAACGAGGGTGAAAACCGGTCCAGTTCAATGCCGCGCTGCCATAATTCCACATTTTGAATACCGCGTGTCTCTAGCTCTTGACAAGCACTGGGTGATGGTACGTATGTTTTTAAACAGCGGTTATGAAACCACTGCAAAAAATTCCATCCCACTTTTTCTAAACCGGATAATCCAAAATAGGAAAAATAGGAAACAAAATGGGTATGATAACTGGTAACAACCGGAATGTTTCTACTGTGAGCATAATTAAGACCATACAATCCCAAAAGCGTCGGACTAACAATATGAATCATATCCGGCCGATATTCGTCCAGTTTTGAAAAAATACCGTTAAAATAGGGTAAGCCCATTTTATAATCTTTATATAAAAAAAACGGAACGGCAGGGACCTTATAAACATGTTCGTTCCAGGTAAAAGAATTGTCCGGTTTTACAGGCGAATAAAACCTGAAATCGACTTTATTATCTTCCAACGTATTGATCAAATGACACAAAGTTTTAACAACACCATCGGTGTTTGGGGGCAAGCTTTCCGTAAAATAGGCGACTTTCATTTTATAACTCCTTAAAAAAACGCCAAACCAATATTGGCACATGTAATTCCCAGCACGGTGCCGGCAATCACATCGCTTGGATAATGCAGACCATTATAGACACGCGAAAATCCAACCAGAGCGGCAAATAAAAAACACGGCAACGTAATGAATGGATAAAAAGAACTGGTAAGCGTAGCCATTAAAAAGGCTGCAGCAGTATGTCCGGATGGGAAACTGAATTTATCCGGAGGTTTTATTAAAAATTTAATACCTGAAACCCGTTCAAAAGGCCTGTTTCGTTTTGTTTTCTGCTTAAGCAACGTATGAACAGATAACTCTAAAGCAAATGCAACAAGCCCGGCAGGAACGAATTTAAGAGCCGTAGTAAAATCAAAAACAAAAACCAAAAGGCCGATGAGCGCATATAAATATCCGTCACCTGTTTTTGACATGACAACCATCAGTATATCGGCAACCTTTTTTCCGTTTAACCTGAATATTTTTAAACAGAGATTGTTGTCCCAACTGTTTATCTGACTCAAAAAAACTTTGACCATATCAAACCTCTTTTTTTGTACGGCTTAAGATAATAGCATAACATTAGAAAGCAATTAAGCCCTGATTAAGAACGAATAAAGTTTATTTGAAAAATCGATAAAGGCAGGAATTGTAGATTTTAGGAAAACAAGAACGGTGGATTTAAATTTATAGAATTAATAATCTCGAAGGGATGATATTATTATAGATAAAACCACAAATACAATCAAATCCCGAAGGGATGACATTATTATAGATAAATCCACAAACATAATCAAATCCCGAAGGGATGATATAAGATTATCATAGTTTGCAATAAAAACTCCTTGCGACAATTTTACAGAATTTGTATTATAGCCAGATCAGTTATAACAGATTGTTTTTTATCTAGATTAAAATCTTTTCCTTGTATAAAGTGTTTAATAATAATCTGGGTTGGAAAGACTATTATCTCAAGAATCATTGTTTTTGCAAAATAGTTTAATTAAAAAACACAAAATTTAAGAACTAATTTAAATCAACGAACAAAGATGAATATCAATCCAAATGACATCCGGGAAAAATTTGGTGATGACTATACAGCCGATGAAAATACTTTTATCATGGGTATAGATATACGTTTTACCACCCATTTCGCAGAGCGTTTTAAAGACCTTACAGTACTTGAAACTTGCACCGGCGCAGGTTTTACGACAATATCTTTGGCCAAAAAAGCCAAACACGTATTTACAGTTGAAATCAATAAATCCAACCAGGAAAAGGCAATCAGCAATATTCAAAAGGCAGGGCTTTCATCGAATGTGTCTTTTATATATGGCAATATTTTGGATTCTGATAACTTGAACAAACTTTCAAAAATTGATGCTGCTTTTCTTGATCCTGATTGGGCCGTTACCAGTCCAGACCATGTTTATCGTTTTATCCGCTCAAATACCCAGCCACCAGCAGATGTTCTGCTGAATACTATATTCAAAATAACAAAAAACGTCGCTATTGTGCTGCCGCCATTTGTGTCGCAACAGGAATTTCAAAATCTTCCAGAACACGAATGTGAGAAACTCTATCTTGGAGATAATCACGAGCTTTTTTGTCTCTATTTTGGTAAACTATCACGATCTATTGGGCAGACAGAGTTCTATGTGTAAATATAATAATAGTTGCTATACAAGAGCATCAAAACAGATTTGTAATTTTGTTAAAAAAATACTGTCAATGCGAATATTAAACTAATTCGCATAAAATAAAATGGCTTGTTGACAAAAAAAACAGTTAACAAAGTATTGATTGTAACTATAAAATCACACAACACCAGATACAGAGCATCGATAACCAAAAGGAGATAAACATGAAAGACAAAAAGCTTATAATATTAACTACAATTATCAGCCTCGTTTTAAGCACTTTTTTATTTGCACAAGTAGAGGAAATTCCGGGACGATGGTCGGTGGAAAAAGCACAGGCCTGGTACGACGAACAACCGTGGCTGGTCGGATGTAATTATATTCCTGCAACGGCCATTAACCAGCTTGAGATGTGGCAGAAAGACACGTTTGATCCCGAAACGATTGACAAAGAATTGGGCTGGGCAAAAGACCTCGGCTTTAATACCCTGCGGGTGTACCTGCATGATTTGGTTTGGGAACAGGACCCTGAGGGACTGTACGGCCGCATGGACACTTTTCTCAATATTTGTAAAAAGCATGGGATAAAAGTTTTGTTTGTTTTTTTCGATGACTGTCACCGTCCCGACCCGGTAATCGGCAAGCAGCCCCCCTGTGTAAAGGGATTTCACAATTCCGGTTGGGCGAAATCGCCTGCACGAGACCTTGTCATTCGCTATCATGACGGCCAGGCCACAGACCAGGAGAAAAAACGTTTAAAAGATTATGTCCAAAAGACTATGGACCATTTTAAGGATGATAAACGGGTATTGGTTTGGGAACTGTACAATGAACCCGGCCGCTCCGCCGAGGACAAATCCATACCACTTTTAATGGATGCGTGGAGATGGGCGCGTGAAATTAATCCCTCACAACCGGTTTGTTCTTCAGCGGAAGGATCAAAAGGCGAGGTTTTTATCGACATTGCCCGTGCAAATTCCGATGTCATTTCATTCCACTGCTATAACGACTCGCTGCTTGAGGGCACCATCCAAGAATATGTAAAAATCGGTCGGCCGGCCCTGTGCACCGAGTACATGGCAAGGCCCCATAGCACCTTTCAAAGGGCTTTACCCATTCTAAAAAAATATCACATTGCTGCTTATAACTGGGGATTTGTTTCCGGTAAAACCGGTACGATCTGGCCCTGGAGTTCCAAAAAAGGCAAGGACGTTTACGAACTTCGCAAACATAAAGAACATACTGTCCAGCCGGGTGAGCTTTTTCCTGAACCGGAAATCTGGTTCCATGACATTTATCGCATTGACGGCACACCCTATTCACAGACAGAAATTGATTTCATCAAAAAAATGACCGGAAAATAAACTAAAAGGAAACGATGAATGTTTAAATCATTAAAAAGAATCACTTATTATGTTGATGACATCGAAAAAGCAAAACTCTGGTATAATAGCGTATTAGATATTCATCCGATTTTCGATACACCCTTTGCTAAAATATACAATATCGGTGACTGTTCTTTATCTCTCACTCAGCCACAAACTCCAATGAAAGACGTAGTCAATAGAATGGATGTTTATTGGGAAGTGGATGATATAGATTCCGCATTTGAAAAATTCATAAAGCAGGGGGCCCAAATTAAAACACCGATAAAACAAGTATTGAATATCAGAATTGCTCAATTAATCGATCCGTTTGGTAACGTTATCGGACTAACAGGTAGTGTATTAGACAAAGAAGAAAGAACAGTTGAAAAACAACCTTCTGAAACAGCATTGTCAGTTGCCTTTTGCAGGGCCCTTGCATCAAAAGAAAGCAGGAAAAAAGTGCAAGGCCCTGATTATCTGGCTGAATTATTTTTAAAGGATGAAGCAAAAAAAATCCTTCAAAATGATGATTCCAGAAAATGGGCCATACACAATGTTGTAACATCCCCGTTGTATGGATATTTTATTGCGCGAACGGCATTCATAGACAACATATTTGAAAATGCCATTAATGATGATATTCCACAGATTGTATTCCTGGGTGCAGGTTACGACACACGCTCCTATCGGTTTATAAAACAATTAAAAAGCACTGTCATTTTTGAATTGGATATCAATACGACACAACAAAGAAAAACAGAAATTTTAAAAAAGAACAAAATAGACATTCCAAACTCGCTGTCGTTTGTTCCAATCAACTTTAACACGGATGAAATTGCGGATGTTTTATCAAAAGCCGGCTATGACAAAACCAAAAAAACATTATTTATTTGGGAAGGTGTAACATATTATCTCACAAAAGAAAAAATAAAAAAAACATTGGACTTTATTCAAAATTATTCACCGGCACAAAGTATTCTCTGTTTTGATTATATGACAGACAAACTTGCATCGATCAATCCGTCAGAACCTTTTAAATTTTGGGCAAAAAAAGAACACATGCAAGAAATACTCACAAACTATGGTATAATGATCAAGGAACAGGTTGATGCCGCTGAAATGACAAAAAGATATTTGACACTTGAGGATGGAACAATAGCAGAAGGTATTTTGATGTCATTTTGTCTGGTTAAAGCTTCCGTAGAAAGATAGTGGTAAATAATTTCTAATTGAGCGGGGGACATCTCTCCCGCTCTCTATATTGTTATGTGACCAGGTAAATAAAAACAACCGCACTTTTGTTTCAAACGACAAGCATGTTGTTAATATCAACAGAAATCCTTAATAAAAAACTACAGTCTTGCTTGGGGTTGAAACTCGAAATTATTTATATCACTTAAATTAAGAATTTCAGAATCAATACAAATAATTGAAAAATCTCTTGCGACAAGTATACATAATTCTTATTATTTACTCATTGTACTAAAGAATTACACTTGTAAATAAACCGGAACAAAATAACAATTCGTGTGGTGGTAATGAACTCGACTAAAATTGGGAGACTATTGATGAAACGTGTAATTACATTATTCCTGGTTATAGCAGCCGTTATAATTTCCTGCGAAAATAAAGCCCAGAATAAAACACAAATTTCAATCAATGATTTAATTCAAAATTTAAAAGATTCGACAAATGACGACATCATTGTCATTTCTCATCGCGGAGACTGGCGCAATGCACCGGAAAACTCTCTTCAGGCAATTAAAAATTGTATTGCGATGGGCGTGGATATGGTGGAAATAGATTTACACGAAACAAAAGACGGACAACTTGTACTCATGCACGATGATACAATTGACCGAACGACAAGGGCCAGCGGCTATGTTAAAGATTGGACTCTGGATAGTTTAAGGACCTTAAAGCTGGTTGACGGATTAGACATGGAAACGATTCACGGCATTCCCACACTTGAAGAAGCCTTGTTGGTTGCCAAAGACAAAATCCTTGTTAATCTTGACAAGAGTTATGATATGTTTGATAAATGTTATGATATAATAAAAAAAACAGGAACACTTGACCAGGTTGTTATCAAAGCAGCAAAACCACTAGAGCAGGTTGAACGTGAATTCGGAAAATATTTGAACCAGGTACATTTCATGCCGGTTGTTGTCTTGCCGAATCCGAATGTGCAAAAAATGGTAGATGATTATCTTGAAAACCTTCAACCTGTTGCCTTTGAATTTGTTTTTAAAAATGACTCTGTCAAGATAATAGACCAATTTGACGATATTAGAGAAAGCGGTTCAGGAGTTTGGGTTAATGCATTATGGGCTAACCTCAATGGCGGTCACAATGATGAAAAAGGCGCTCTTGATCCCACGGTATATGATTGGTATATCGAAAATAATGTGGACATGATACAAACAGACAGGCCTCAAATTTTGATAAAATATTTAAGAGAAAAAGGTCTGCATAAATAAAATCGGTTTATATGATACCTACTGTGACCGTTGGATTAGTGTGCTGCATACAACAACGGTCATGGTTAATCATATTAAAATTTTATTTGATGTCACGAAAAATCGTATAACGATAATATGCACCCCATCCTAAAAATCAATTTTTGTAGAATATAGACAAACTTGGTCCATAAACAGCATCAGGCACTTTAAATGCTGTTGCAGCCCGACATTTAATGGCATATTATAAGTAGTAAAAGGAAATTTAATGCAAGAACGTTTTTTAACAGTATCACAAGAAGCAGGAGCAGCTTTATTTAAACGGAATATAACAGGTGAAATAATTATGTTGAATTTATTACGTTTTCGTAAAGTTGCTGATTATTCAGAAAATCCGGAGCTTAAACCGTCTAAACCGATTTCCGGAGCAGAAGCATTTCAAAAATATATTGACCACACATTACCATTTTTAAAGGAAAGCGGTGGAGATATTGTATTTTTAGGAAAAGGCGGCCAAAACCTTATTGGTCCCCAGGATGAAAGATGGGATTTTGTAATGCTTATTCGCCAAAATTCTTTATCGGACTTTATGGCATTTTCATCGAATAAAGCATACATGGCAGGCTTGGGGCACCGGACCGCCGCACTGGAAGACTCTCGACTGTTACCCATCGTTGAATCGACAACGGCAACATAAAAAACATTAAAACACAAATTGTTGACTATTGAGCAGCAGACAGGGATCTCTTTACTCACACCATGATCCTGATTCGTTATGAGAAGGGTGTTAAACCAGCGACGGTAACAGACTGTTCTTGTTAAAAAAATATGACCTTAAAATTAATAAATTTAACAAACGAATGCCCCATTTAAATAATAACCTGGAACAGCAAAAGTCGGTCCAATAGGGGATACCGGCTTTGTCCGGTTAACGAAACGGAAAGACATTTATCAACAAAAAGAGGAAAATATGAGAGTATTTTTATATGTTTTGGACACATTAGCTGACTGGGAAATAAGTTATATTTTACCGGAATTAAATACCGGAAGATATATTTCCGATAAAAGCAAAAAAGTTAACATTATTAAAATTTCCAGCTCATTAGAAAGTATAAAAACATTAGGCGGATTAGAAATCAAACCAGAGGGATCGATACATAATACTAGTTTTAATAAAGACGATATTTTGATTTTACCCGGTTCCGATTCCTGGATGGAACCGCAAAACTTTGGTATCATGAACATTATCAAAGAATTGCTTAAAAAGGGTGTTACTGTTTGTGCAATATGTGGTGCTACGGCGGCGCTGGCTCAAGCCGGCATATTGGATGACCGAAAACATACGAGTAATGATATAGAATTTTTAAAAATTTTCTGTGAAAATTACAATGGTTTTGAAAATTATATAAATGAACCGGTTGTGGCTGATGAAAATTTAATCACAGCAACCGGACTGGCTCCTTTAAAATTTAGTTTTAACGTATTGAAAGCGACAAAGTTGTTCAAGGCAGATACTTTGGAAAGTTGGTATAAATTATACAAAACAAGAGAAAGTAACTATTTTTATGAATTGATGAATTCTTTAAAATAATATTTCAAGCAGTAGATCAAGTTGCCTGTAAATCAGCATTGGCTGTTTGAGCTTTACTACAATTGCAGGTCTGGATCATTTAAATTACCCGCTAAATAAAAAATAATATATTTCATTAAATATAGTCATAAATTTTAGGGAGAACATAATCCAATGAACAGAGTAAAATAATTTAGAATTCATAAAATAAATTAAACATACAACAGATAATAAAAAACGTGGATCAAAGATTATATAAAGCTCTATTGAAAAGGTGTACTAATAGAACCCAATAATAAAGATACCCGTTACTCTGTTCTATATAAAGGAGATTATCAGCCAATGTGGATTAATAGAATGTAGCATCAACACAACCTATTAGCAACAATGGACAAGCCTATGTTTGTTATAGGATTAAAGATTAATAAATATTGAAAAAGTTGTCGAGTAATGCCTTATAATAAATTTTTAATTTGTTGTACGACTAAAAAGACAACTCGATTTTTTAATTCAAAAATTAAGGTTTTATAATGTTTGATATAAGAAAAATCCAGGAACAGGTAATTTATAATGCCATAAAAAATAAAAGTAATGACGAAACAGCAACAAAAATCGTTTTTGGAGAACACAAACAATATTTATCAGAGGACAATGCGACCTGGGTAAAATCCACCATGAACAGACTGGAAAAGCAGTTTGACACGTCTATGGTCAAACAGATTAGAATGAACTGTCAATGCGGATATGGAATGGACGAAAAATTAAATCTTGTAAAAGAGCTTGTAGAAACATCGTCTGATTTGGAAGGATTTGCAAATCAAGACAAAGCTAAAGCAGCCGGTCTATCTTTTTCAGATGGTAAACTCTATTTACAATTTCCATTTTGCCCTTGTCCCATGCTTGCCGATGTTGATAAATTAGATACTGATACATGGTGTCAATGCACGACAGGCTATAGCAAAGTTCTTTTCGAAAAAGCTTTTGGCTGTAAAGTCGATGTAGAGCTGTTAAAAAGTGTAAAAATGGGAGACAATGAATGTCTTATGGAAATAATTCCCCTTGGACCTGTTTGGTAATATACAAACATGAATTATTATCCGGAATGGGTTTAATATCATAATTCATCATTGAACGCCCCTATATCCCTATTATTAATAGCCGGATCATTGTTCAATATCCGGCAAGTAAACAATATAGAGGATAATATTAAAAAGGTAACCTTGTAAAAAAGGTTACCTTATAATTTTAAATACAATTAAACGATGAACAAAAATAGCTATTTAACAAAAGCGCGAAACATAATTGAAAAAATATCCTGAGAGTATTGGTACTCTTTCTTTTTTTCTTTAAAACTTTTGTCAAATTCTTCCGCTTTTTGATCATCAATCTTATAAACATCACTATCGTTATATTTCCAGGAATGTGTTCCCAAAGCCCCTTCTTCAAGTTCCAGAGCAAGCATCCCAAAGGGATATTCGCCGTCCATAGTGCTGATATTCAGATCTTTGGCACTTTTAAATCCGTATTTACAATAATTATGCGGATCACCAAATATGACGATGGCCTTGTAATTCATTTCTCGAGCGAGTTTTTTGGTATGCTCAATCAAGGCGCCGCCAATCCCTTTTCTTTGATACCCGGGCAACACACATAGCGGACCAAAGGTGACAATTTCCAGCTCTTGCTCGTTTTCATTTACCAGCCAGGACCTGGTATACATGATGTTACCAGCAACTTTTCCTTCATATTCTGCAACAAAATCCAGTTCTTTTATAAAATCAGGATGATCTCTCATTATATGAACCAGATAATGTTCGTTACAGCCCGGAAAATATAAATTCCAAAAAGCTTCTCTTGTCAGATTTTCAACGCATTCAAAGTCTTTTTCCATTTCATTTCTGATTTTTATATCCATTTCAAAATATCCTCTTTAAATTCAATTTTTCATAACCAAAATAATTAAATATGAAACGCGGCCGGACATTATATTGGAAAAATCTGTTTCCAAATAAAGTATGATTTTCATATTTGCCCAGCCACCACTGTAAGCACTATATGATGCTTATTTTTTTCTGGTTATTTTTTTGTAATTTTTAATCAGTTTGCTTAATGATTTGTCTTTTTTTTGTTTGTCCAGATATGACATCTCGTAATAGGATGCTTCTTTTTGAATCTGGAGATAGTTATCATATCTATCCTTATCGATAAGGCCCTTTTCAACAGCTTCTATTACAGCACACCCTTTTTCATGGATATGCGTGCAGTCACTAAAGCGGCATTGCCTTCCGAAAGAAACAATTTCGTCAAACGTTTCTTCCAACCCGGCTTCAACAGAAAAGTTACCGAGTTCTCTCATTCCGGGCGTATCGATAAATATACTTCCTGATTCCAAACGGACAAGCTGCCGTCTGACGGTTGTGTGTCTGCCTTTACTGTCTTTTTCCCGGACCTCATTCACGTCGAACCGTTGCTCTCCGAGTAATCTGTTAAACAAGGTTGTTTTACCGACACCAGAGGAACCTAAAAGACAGTAGGTTTTATTTGGAACAAGTTCCTTTTTCAAGGTATCCAGACCATCACCGTTCAAATTACTGATCGGCAAAAAGAGGTATTTGTTGTTAAAACGATCGATACTCTCTTTTATTTCAGAGAGTTCTTTTTCAGATATTAAATCAGTTTTGCTCAGCACAATAATCGGCTGGATTTTGCTTTCATTAATCATAACAAAATACCGTTCCAGGCGATTCAAATTAAAATTGGCATCAGCAGATTGCATGATAAAAGCATAATCTATATTTGCTGCAATCAGTTGAAACTCGACCGCCTTGCCGGGATCTTTGCGCTTTAACAATGATTTTCGAGGCAGGATATGATGGATAATTGCCATAGAATAATCATCAAAACATTGCACAACTACCCAATCACCCACGGTTGGATAGTCTGTACTTTTTTCAATCGTAAATAAAAACTTGCCTGATAGTTCAGCAAATATTTCATGCTGTCCATCACTGATTTTGTAATTATTTTTATTTACTTCAATAATTCTGGCGAAAGAAAAATCGTCTTTGATATATTCCTGGCCTTGGGATTCAAACCACTCATCGAATCCTAAATTATTTAAAAATTCTGTTTTATTCCTTTCAGAAATATTGTTTATATCTTTTGGATTCTTTTCCAATGTTGACATTTTTATCTCCATGCGATAATATTCGATTGTTAGATTTATAAAAATTTTCTCCCAAAAAGTATCGCACACTCTCCAAATTTGTATTCTTCATAAAAATGTCCTCCTTCTGTTATGTTATCATATTTAGTCGTAAAATTTACATTTATTTAAACAAAATTCCAAGTCAATTTTACAACAGATTGTTGTTAACCATCGGGCTTACAAGAACCCCTTTTAAATTCTTCAGGCGGTTGTTATTCTCAAAAAAATCATCGCATACAACAACCTAATCTACCTGGTTTCCTTGTTTCCAGCATAACAAAAAAATCAACCATCACACCAAAAAGAATATTTGTAATTTATTAGATTAATTTCTTTTATATTTCTAAAACATTATGTAATTTCAGACGTTAACATCCATGACTTTTTTCCTGAAAGGCTTACTGTTAACAAGTATTTCATTCAACAAATACAGTGACTCCTTAACACAAAAAAAACAAGGCCGACGAACTGAATTTAAAAACCGGTTGGCACCCTGCTTGAAAATTGATTAATATTTTTTTTACAATCTGTACGTATGTTAGTGCCGATATTTTTAAACGAACTTTTATTGCATGTTCCTTAAAAAATTTCGCATAGTTACGGCGAGTAATAAATTGATCGTCAAGTTGCTTTAACTGTTGCCATACACAACAAACATTTATAAAACAAGGATATTTAAGTGGAACTGACAGTATTTATTCAAATGACTCTGGGTGTCATTGGTGGTTTGGGGATATTTCTTCTCGGTATGAAAAACATGTCAGATGGCATGCAAGTGGTGGCCGGTGACAAGTTAAGGGCGATGATCAATAAAATAACGGATAACCGTTTGATGGCCTGTGGCATTGGAGCGGCGGTTACCGCACTTATTCAATCAAGTTCAGTAACGACGGTTATGGTTGTCGGCATGGTTAACGCCGGTTTAATGACCCTTCGGCAATCAGTTGGCGTTATTCTGGGAGCTGATATTGGTACGACGATTACAGCATGGATTATCTCTTTAAAAATTGCTGATTACGGCTTGCCAATTTTAGGCATATCCGTATTTTTCTATTTATTCGCCAAAAAAGAACAGCTCCGCTATACGGCAATAATGGTAGTTGGCTTGGGTATGATTTTCTTTGGTCTTGAGATTATGAAGGAAAGCCTTTCGTTTTTGCGAGACATGCCTGAAGTTTGGAACCTGTTCTCACGTTTTGAACCAAACAGCTATCTGGGAGTTATAAAATGTGTACTTGTTGGTGCCTTGGTCACAGCAATTGTACAATCTTCATCAGCTACTGTCGCAATTACAATTAGCCTGGCTCAAACAGGCGCAATTGGATATGATACAGCCGTTGCTTTAGTGCTTGGTGAAAATATCGGCACAACTATTACTGCATTTCTTGCCTCTCTTGGTGCAGCAACGGTTGCCAGGCGGACAGCTTTTACACATATCATGATAAAAATACTCGGTGTTTTTATCATGCTGCCCTTCTTTTTTTACTATATTTCCTTCCTAAAATGGATATTGCCTGAAAATGGACCTATAGCCGCCAGAATAGCCTTTTCTCATACGGGATTTAATATAATTTTAGTAAGTCTATTTTTACCATCCACCAAAATCATAGTTTGGATGATTCAAAACATTATCCCGGAGAAAAGATATAAAGAAAAACTACATTTAACCTATTTTGATGTTGGTATGTCTGAAACACCCACAATAGGCATTCAACAATCGTATCAGGCTATTAATAATATGGCACTGGAAATCAAAGAAATGATGGTATTGCTGCGGGAATCTATTCAGGAAGAAAATGAAAATAAAGCCCGTGACAATAAAATATTTCACAAAGAAAAACAGCTCGATATCTTACAAAAAGAAATAGTAGAATTTATCGGCAAAATGCTTGCCGGTAGTCTTGTAACCAGCATTGTAAATGAAGCAAGAATACAAATGCGTATAGCGGACGAATATGAATCCATCAGCGATTATATTGAAACAATTTTAAAGTTACGCTGCCGGTTGCGAAATGACGGATTGTCATTTAATAAACGCGGGCTCAAAGACATGCTTGAATTGCATGATATGGTATCAAAATATTTGGATAAAATTAAAAAAGCGGTTGAAATAAATAATACCGAAATTCTGTCAAAAGCATTAACAAACGGTAATTCAATTACGCATAGAGTAAAACTGGTTCGATCCAACCACCTAAGCCGGTTGGAAAACAATGAAACATCACCGTTACACAGCCTGAACTATCTGGATATGCTAAACGCCTATAGAAGAATTAAAGATCATGCATTTAACATTGCAGAAGTTTTGGCCGGAGAAAAATAATAAAACCTGACCAGCAACCCTTATTAAAGGCTACATGCAAATTAAACGAATGATTAATAAAATTATTTTCATCATTATAACCATAATTTCCTTTACAACATCAGCCACAGCGTGTTCAAGCATTTGGATTAATTACGGCAAGTACTTTATTATGGGCGCAAATCTGGACGGTGAGGGAGACTGGGATGGATTGATATTTATTAATTATCGAAACGTATCAAAACAAACGGACCTTTATAACAACGGGAAGCAAGACAAACACTGGATTTCCAAATACGGCAGCATAACGTTCAATCTTGTCTGTAAAGAATATGCTCAATATGGCATGAATGAGCAGGGACTTGTTGTAAGCACTGTTTCAAATCCTGAAACAAAAGGCCCTGAACCAGATGACCGTCCGTCGATGATCGGTAATTTTTGGGTCCAATATATTTTGGATGTTTGCGAAAATGTTGAACAGGTAAAACAAACTTTAAAAGAAATCAGAATTATACCCGGGATTGACCGTTACATCATTTGTGATAAATATAACCAATCCATGGTGATTGAGTTCAGGAATCATAAAGTTATAATTTACGAAAACGAATCCTTGCCGATACATGTTGTAACCAACCAATCCTATTCGAATTGTCTTGCACATTATAAAAACCAGACTTTACCTCAAATAAATAATATTTTCAATTATATTACAACAAAACGATTCGTAACAGCCGCCAAAGATATTACAAACTTGAACTGTATTAACCTTAAAGAGGGGATTAATATATTATTCGACACACTTTTAAAAATTCAGGGTTCACCAGAGTCTTTATGGCGCCTCGTTTTTGATCAATCTGAAATGAAAATATATTTTATAACCAAAGAAAATAAAAAAAGACGATATTTGGACGTTACTCATTTAGATTTCCAGTGCCGAAATAATCACAAGATGATGGACATTGACCTGGATGTTTCGGGAGATATTTCCAATAAATTTATAGATTATTCAAGCAAAAAAAACTTTAGACTTTATAAAAGCACTATGAAAAATATCGGCAAAAAAACAGATGATAAAGAGATTAAAGCCCATATAAAATTTTTAGAAGGCTTTAATTGTAACTAAAATAAAGCAGAAAATGTTAATTATACTCATCACAGGGAATTGATTAAATTTAACCAGAGGTTCGTTATGATAGATAGTTTTAAAATTTTACTGGTCTGTCTTTTCCTGGTCATTAACACCTCTTGTAAACATCAACAAAATAACATACAATATTCGTCGATAGATTCTGTTTATGATAAACAAGAATTAAAAATCATCCCGATGTACCGGCAGATGGACACGTTTATATCTGCTTTGGAAAAAGAACCAAATAATTCGACAGCCCTTTATAATAAATTTATTTTCAAACCAATTAAAGAACAATTTGTGAAAAACTCTGAATTTTCAGATATATTGGAATCAATCAACCAATCAAGTAAAAATGCTCAGGCATTAAAAGAAGAAATTACAGCTCTTGAAAATTCAGAAATTATTTCTCAAATATCTTTAACATTTAAAAATATATGTAAAAACTTGCCCGGACCAAACACGACTATTGTTTTGCTTCCAATGAATCCGGATATGAAAGGATTGTATAAAAAACACAATTTAGGTTTTATGTACACGGGTGTTACAGCCATAACTCCCGGTTCAGGAATTCTCATTATTTCAATTGATCCGTTGGAAAAAGGCTGGGAGACCATTTTAAATTTTGTTCTGGCCCACGAATACCATCACAGTGTTTGGATGTCCAAAAATTTCAAGAGAAAAGACCTCAGCGTTATAGAATATTTGGTTTTTGAGGGCCGCGCCGATGCTTTTGCAAAAACACTCTACCCGGACATAACCGTTCCCTGGAACTCTAATTTGAGCAAGGAAAAAGAAAAAATAGTGTGGGATATTATTAAAAACAAACTTGATTCAAGAGATGAAAAATTAAATGAACGAATTATGGTTGGAGATCATATCATTCCCTATTCAAGCGGATACTGTATTGGCTATAATATTGTTAAAAAATATATGGGACAATATCCTGAAGAGAATCCTCAGAGTTTGATAGATATCGAGCCTATGGAAGTTTTAAGAAAAAGTAAATACAAAGAATATATAACAAACTAGCATATTATGTTTTTTTATCTAATAATTCCGGCCGGACTGGCCGTTGTTGCCCTGATGACGGGGAATATCTTTGCAAAACTGGGTGTGCCGCTCAGTTGCGCAGCCGTTTTACTGTGGTTCCTGCGTGATAAAGTCCGTGACATAAGCTGGGTGATTATAGCGCTTTGCTTTTCCGCAGCCGGGGACTGGTTCCTGTCCATGCGGGCCGGACGTGTCTCCTTTTTTCTCGCCGGAGTAATTCTTTTTTTCTGTGCGCATATCGGATACCTGGGTTTTGCACTACGCTACGGGCGTCCGAATTGGCGGGTGTTTAGCGGGTTCCTGGCCGTCTACCTGCCATTTTATAAGTGCTGGCTCCATCCGGCTATTCATAATTCAGGACTCTCTATTGCGGTACTTTTGTATCTTTTAATCTCCTGCCTTGTTTTTGCAGCAGCCTGTGGAATGCAAGCACCGGCCCGGGCCAAATGGGCCTATGTTGCAGCCATGGGACTGATTGTATTCTCTGACACAATCATTGCGTTCACTGATTTTCTTGATATGCATGTCCTTAGCCGGTTGATACTGCCAACGTACTATCTGGCACATCTGTGTGTCGGCTGGGCAGTGCTGACAATATGGCATAAAAAAAATTCCACCATCAACTGCTAAAAGATACAAAATGGAAAAACCAGTAATTCATAAAAAATTCTCCGGTCGGGGCTTTTATCTCCATGCAAGCTGGATGTATAAATATCCATTTGCCGTACGCAGATGGAGTTATGACGATTTCGACAGTATGTTTCTGTTACTGCAAGCCATGGGAATGGACAAGGTGATGATTTGGCCCATGACAGAGATTATCCCGCCGCCATTGTCCCCGCAGGACCGCGCGTACCTGATAGAATTCCGCAAGGTCTTAAAAAATGCCACAGACCTTGGATTGGAATGCTGGCTGGTATTCACCCCCAGTGTCAGCACGACTAAAGATGTTCGTAAAAATCCGATGCAGGAGAGGGTATTTTATCCGAACAGACAGGTGTTCAGATTTGATGATGAAAAACAATATAAAACATATATATCACACCTTGGTGACCTGTTAGGCTGTTTGAATAACGCAGATGGCTATGTCTTTATCGACGGTGATCCGGGTGGTTATCCCGGGGCACAGCCCGGGGATTTCATGCGTATGCTGCATGATATACGAAAAATTCTAAACACAGTCGGTAACGATACACCACAAAAAATCATTCCCTGGATATGGTGCGGCTGGGGACAAGATCCTGAAAACGGCTGGTCTGATACCAACAGTTTGCGAAAAGCTGTGGCGCCATTTATTGAGGCTTTTAAAGAAACAAAATTGGATGGACCGTGGGAACTTTTGCCGGGACGCAGCAATCCGAACCGGGCCAACGAACGCATTAACTTTGAGCTTGTCGAAACCGCAGGTCTTATGGACCGGTCCACCCTGCTCACCTATGAATGTGTTGAACTGGAGCCTACACCCCCGGCTTTTGTCCTGCAGTTTGATCAGATTCGACAGGTTATCCGTGAGGAGCTTTATAATGCATCGGTTGTAAAAGGAATTATGGCAAACGCCCAGCAGCCGATCTGTGCGCTTCATAATCTTTTTTATTTTTCCCAATGCACGGCTGATCCCACATGGCTTGATCGTACGGACGAAGAGGTGCTTGTCTCCTATGCGGAATTCCTCGGCGGAGATCCCTCTGTGCTGGTTCCGGCGTTATCTGTGGCAAATAAAGCCTGGGATATTACTTTAATTGATCTCCCGGGAAAAATTCGAAACAGTACCCTGCAATCACTGGCAGCACAATGGCTGCCCGGCGGTCCCCACATGTACCTTGATGTTCTGGCGGCATTTACAGAGTCCCACACAACTGTAGGGCGTAACACCCAAAAAATACCCGGCACATCCGTAGAGATAATCGATCTCATTTCATCGGCCGCAATAGCCATGCTGAAATGGTGGGATGTTCACAGATACGTCGGCAGCGGACATCTTGGTTCGGAGTATAAATGGACATTCACCAATGAGGTTACACTAAGGCATGTTTATAATTGGGTGCAAAAACATATTAAACATTTGGATGAACATTCAAAAGATGAAATTATAGATCGTATGACTGCCACCGGACTCATTGAACACCCGGCTGCTGAAACAAATTTAAAAGAGCTGATCTCATGGTGTCATTAATAGTCTTCCGGCCTTAACATTTACAAGTTTTCACAGACAAATGATATAAATAGAATTTTTAATTGATAATAAATCAGATCCAACATACAATTTCAAGATAAATTTACCAAAAGCTTGTTTGTAAATATTATTACAAAACCAGCAAAACCTGAAAGGACCAGTATGATAAAAAGTTCTGCCAATATTATTTCCCGGATTTTCTTACTTGTATTTCTTTGCACAAATGTGTACGCCGATGAAAAGCCCCAATACACAGATTTACCATGTCCTTCGTTTGCTGAAATAGAACAGGGATTGCTAACATGGCAGCAAAATCACCCAAACATTTTTCAGGTAACTGCTGCCGGAAAAACACCGGAAGGGAATAACATTTTATTGTGTAAAATCACCGATTTTTCTGTTGCCGATGAGAACAAACAAATTGTTTTACTTACGACCTGTCACGCGGCAACAGAAAAGAATGGGGTCACCAGTATTTTACATTTTACAAAATTTTTATTAAGCGACGATGCTGCGGCAGAGGAAATTCGCAAACAACAGATCATATTAGTAATGCCCTGCAATGATCCTGAAGGTTATAAACAGGGGAAACGTGTCAGGGATATTTACTATGACGGCTGGGACTGGAACGGCATTTCCGATCCGGCACAATATCCGGAGGCAGCCGTGCTTCAAAAAGTCATTGAAAAGTACCAGCCCGAGGTTCATGTTGATCTGCATGGATTCAGCAAAAAAGAACAAACAATGTGGGAAAGCACGGGCATTTCCTGGACCGGAGGTTTTTCTCGTTCTTTTAATCCGGAAATACCAAAACTCATGAATGAAGCGGCTGAAAAGGCCGGTTTTTTAATTACAGAAGGCGAAAAAAGTGATGGAAAACTATTAGCAACCGGACCGGTGTCCGGTGCTGATGAACATTTTTACCTGCGTGGCGGTCATGTCATTCCTCCGGCCTATTCTTACCACTATGCGCACACAATCGGAATGACCATGGAAATTGGTTTCGAAGAGAGTGCGGTGGTCCGTTTAAAACGTTTATTGGAACTGGGACATCAGGTTTGGCGGGGTGAACGCTACCCGGGTTATCCGGTGAGCCAGGTGGGTTGCCGGGGGTCCATGGCCGTATCCGCCTGGGGCCGGACGGCTGCGCAACGAAGGGCCAGTCGGGTTGAACTTTGGCAAAAAGCAGGTCAAATTGCCTATTCAATTGCCTGGCCGGAACCACGCGGTTCCATGATGGCATTTTTTGCTTCTGATCCGGCAGAAATCCCGGAAATAATCGGTGACCGCAAACTCGAAACAATGGCTGAAAACCTGTCCAAAAAACCGGGTTATAATGTCAAGTCGATTCAGGAATTTATAAAAACCATACCGGCCTACCTGGTGGGAAAACTTTTATTTTTAACAGAGACAGTCGATGATCCGGTCATCAAAAACGGACTTGTTCTCCGTCTTCTCATCCCCTATCCTGATGCCGAGCCGACCCATCTGTGTCTGGACGGATATGAAATTTCAGAATCGGATTATTTTGGTTATAAAATTTATCACAATCCGGGTACAATAGTAGAAATATCCATTCCACCGGAAAAAACAAAATCATTTCATGTTGTAACGTGTGCTTATGAAACCGCAACACAACGACGGGCAGGATTTTATCCGGAGGACTGGTAGAGAGCATAAAAATCTCTTGTGCCAACCCAAAAGAATGAGTATTATTTACTTAAAATAATTCAAAGAAAGAGAGAACTAGAATTATGCCTCAATATACTATTGGGACTAAAAATGAAAGAAATAAATTTAGATAATTGGGACAGAAAAGAACATTTCAATTTTTTTATCAAAAGTGATCTGCCATTTTATAATGTCAATTTCAATGTCGATATTACTGGATTAAAAGAACAGACAAAATTACATGGACTTTCTTTAAATAATTCTTTAATATATCTAACAACAAAAACACTGAATAAAATTAACAATTTCCTGTACAGAGTCAACAACGGACAAGTCGTCCAATATGAAAAGATAAATCCGTCCTTTGCATGTCTTCGGGATAATGAAGAATTGTTCCGGTTAATTTCTGTCGAGTATTGTGACGATATTTTCAAGATGGACAAGATAATTAAAGAAGCAATTATAAACAGTGATAAATATTTTGATTTGAGCATGCTAATAGGCAGAAGTGATTTTGTTTTTATTTCTACACTCCCATGGATCCCGTTCACAGGTATTGATCACACATTGAGTTTAAAAAATGATGATGCAATCCCCCGGATATCCTGGGGTAAATTTTACGAATTGAATGATAAAATAGTTTTGCCTTATAATATTCAGGTCAACCATATTTTCATTGACGGCCTTCATGTTGGCAAGTTTTACGAAACACTGCAAGAAGAGATTAAACAACAAATAAAATTTTTACAAAAAAAATAGATGGGAGTTTTACTCTCCCACTCCCACACCACCCGAACCCGTCGCGTATCGTGGGATTTTGTACCCGGACATTTGTTTTACAAAACATTCCAAAACTGTGTAAAAAAAGCATAAATTTATAACAACAGGGAAAAAATGAAACGTGATGAATTTTTAGTAAAGTCAATCGGCTTTGTCCGGTCCCCGCATACCGTCCCCGCCGAAACACCGATTCAGCCCGTGTTTGCAAAAGAGATCAAGGGACAAATTATACTCGAAAACGATTATTGCGAAGGCCTGCTGGACCTGGAAGGCTTTTCTCACATCTATGTGCTTTATATGTTTCACAAAGCCAAAGAAACCAGACTGACGGTATGCCCCTTTTTAGAAGATACACCCCATGGAGTTTTTGCTACCAGGGCTCCTGTCAGACCCAATAAAATCGGTTTCAGCATTGTAAAATTAATTTCCGTTAAAGGCAATGTTCTCAACATTGAAGACGTTGACATGCTTGACGGGACACCGGTCATCGACATAAAACCTTACGTCGGCCGTTTTGACAGGCGAGATAACGTACGATCAGGATGGCAGGATAAAATCACGGACGACACCGCTGCTTTACGCGGTCAGCGCGAATTCAAAAAAAACAAGGATGCTGAAAAATAAAAATATAACTGGGAAATAATATATATGAAAACCATTGAATTTAAAAACCCATCAGAATGGCAGGCATGGCTGTCTGAGAACCATGATAAAGAAAATGAAATCTGGTTAATATTTCATAAAAAAGCAACAGGCATCCCATGCATCGAATACAAGGATTCACTGGACGAAGCCCTCTGTTTTGGCTGGGTGGACAGTCTGATTAAAAAAATTGATGAAGAAAAATATGCACGCAAGTTTACACCCAGAAAAGACAACAGCAAATGGTCCCTGGTGAATAAAAAGCGTGTTGAAGAACTGATTCAGGACGGACGAATGACGGAACACGGCTTGAAAAAGGTGAATGCGGCAAAACAGTCCGGCAATTGGGATTCTCCAACCCAGAAACCCAAGTTTGATTTAACAATGCCGCCTGAATTTATTGAGGCCCTGCAAAACAATCCGCAGGCCAAAACAACGTTTAACAACCTGACATCAAGTCAACAAAAACAGTATCTTTTGTGGATCGTTACGGCAAAACGTCCCGAAACCAGAGATAAACGGATCAAGGAATCGATACAGTTATTAGCAGAAGGTAAAAAATTAGGATTAAAATAAAGAGCTAAAGTTGGTGAACCTTGGCGCTTTAGAGTTTACTCCTCCCAGAAATCGGCACCAAGAAACCAACCCATTACTTATAAAAATTACTAAATGGAGGTCCTATGAAAAAGGGCATTATAAGCTTTTCTCTATTTATTTTACTATTATCGAATGCAGTTTTTGGCGATGAACTGATATTAAAACAAAAAGACAGTGTAAATGATAATGAAACCAATTTAACAGAACAGTTGGAAGCAGATAAATATTTTATACCGATCATTAAAGATAAAAAACTCTGTTATATTGACTCAACAGGGAAAATTCTTTTGGATACTGAAAGAAAATTAGACCCCGAATCGATAAAAATCCATTTTGAAAACAAAACATCCGATGTTAAAATGCCCCCAACGAATTACAGATTTTCAGAAGGTATAACAACAATCGAGGAAAAAAATTTATTAAAAACTCAACTCGGTGATAGATTAATAGGAATTAATTACAAAGGGGAAACAATATTCCAGGGATATTTTAACTGGATCGGCGACTGTAAAGAAGGTTTGTTGCAGGTAAAAATGAAAAAAAGAGCTTTTTTTGTCTTTTGGGATTATAAATACGGTTATTTAAATAAAAACGGCACGATACAAATTGAACCACAATTTGATTATGTCGGACCTTTTTCCGAGGATTTGGCCAGAGTTCAAATCAAGAAAAAATTTGGATTTATCGACAAAAAAGGAAATTTCCAAATTGAACCACAATTTGATCAGGCAGGCGATTTTAAAGAAGGTTTGGCGGCCATTTCTTTGGATGGAAAATTTGGCTATATAAACAAACAAGGCTCTGTTGTCATAGAACCACAATTTCAGAAAGCATGGGCTTTTGATGAAGGTCTGGCCAGAGTGTGTGTTGATGACAAAATGGGATTTATCAATAAAGACGGTGAATGGATTATTGACCCCAAATTTGATTTTGCCGCAAATTTTTCTCAAAATCTATCGTGTGTAAAATACAATGACAAAACCGGATATATCGACAAACAAGGTGAATTTGTTCTGGAACCGACGTATAAAACCGGTGCAAGTTTTAATAATGGATTGGCACCGGTGTTGAACGAAATCGGCTGGGTTTATATAAATCAAAAAGATGAAATAATTTTGAACGATAATTATGATGTTGCCTATCCATTTTATAATGGAATAGCGATTGTGATTAAAAAGGACAAAGCCTATTATATAAATACATCAGGGAAAATAATTAGCAAAATTTACAGCAAGTAAAAAACCTTTTAACCGGTGCAGCTTTACTGCACCGGTCAATTCAAACTATCTTAATTTTTTTTAATGCACAATCTTTACACTGACAGTATCGGCAACAACAGAGCCAAAAACGCCGATACCGTCACCCTCAAAACAAAATCTCGCCTCATGAAAATTACCATCCATTTCCTGAACATCATTATAGGTTTGTAAAAACCGTGCATAATTTTTATCCACCGCGTAAACAGTAATTTGATAATTTCCATAAAACCAGAAACTAAACCAATCCAGATAGGTCGTTATTCTGTCTAAATCAGGATCCAAATTTTGGTTCCAGTCATGAGTGTATTTCAGGTCTTCCAGGTCTTTTACAACATCTTCCCGATCATAATCCAGAACCGGATTATCATAAATGAACGAATCCGGATGGGCATCAACAGCCATTATTCCATATAAATAAAAATCCGTTTCCGGTGAACGACCAAAAGTTACACTAAAACTCATCACATGATCATTGTAATCTTTTTGGCGATATGTCAGTTTATCATAATTTACAGACACAATAGCAAGTCCTTCATTTGGAACAGTTGTTGTGGAACTGGTATTTAATTTTGTCCCCTCAACTGTTGCAGATACGTTCAAACGATATGTTTTGCCATATTCAACCCGCACACCCGGATCTAAACAACACCAACTTCCTTCATTTGTTTTACCATTTTCAGACGCTTTAAAAGAAAGAGTGTAAATTTTCTGGTCGGTCAGGTTTTCTACTGTTACTGATGTGGTATTAACATCCGGGAAAATATTCATCTTTTCAAGATTTGAACCAACAGGAAAGTTACGGGTAATAATTATATCTTGAATGGGGAGATTGGCTGTTAAATATCCCTGCACAACAATTTTCGGTTCATAACTCTCGTTTGTTACCGAAACAATACTTTTACCACAAGCAAAGATTAAAGTAAATGACAATATAAAACAATAAAAAATGATTTTTTTCATTATAAAACTCCTGTGTTCATTAGTTAGAAACGGATATTAAATCCGATAGTCGGTAAAATAGGCAGCATATAAATTTCTTCAAAATCCGGGACGCCATTATCATAGTCATAATCAACAAACCAGACATTTCGGCGGTTTCCGACGTTATAAATTTGCAGATAAGGTTCAAGGCTCCAATTGCTGTATTGCTTCAAGTAAGCGATGCTGATATCCAGCCGGGCATAATATGGAAAACGGATATTATTAATTTGCGTTGGCGCATATTCCACGAATGGTATGGGCGCCATCGGTGAAGAAGAAATATAATACGCCGAGCCGGGTTCCGTAAACGGCTGTCCACTGGAATAGACAAAATTAAATCCAAAAGTCCATTTACCACCTGCCATTTTTTTGTTATAATTGGCAACAACATTCAATGTTGAGGTTCGGTCATGACGCGGAGCAAACCAGCGCTGCTGATTCAAAACATCAAATTGATACTCTGTTCTTGATAAAGAATACCCTACCCAGCCGTTGATTCGGCCAAAATTTTTGCGGACCAACAATTCAAAACCATAGGAACAGCCGTCTGCCCGGTTAAACACACCTTCGGTTTGTGTATAAATCGGCAGTCCTTCCTCATCATATTCAATTGCCGTAACATCAGCCGCTATGTTTTCATTATAGGAATATAGATTTTTATAATCCTTGTAAAATGTTTCTACCTCAAACTCTATGTCTTTGGCTAATTCCTGTTGATAACCCAAAATAAAGTGAATAGCTTTGGACGGTTTCTGAAATTTATTGGATGTCGTCCATATATCAGCAAATAAAAATCGTGGTACATGATGTAAATATTGATAATACACACCAGTGGCGGCTTTTATATTCGCTTTGTCCGTTATCCTGTACTTGGCGGAAAAACGGGGCTCAACATTTTGAAAAATTTCATCAGACCTGAAATAATTGTACCGAAGTCCGGTTTCAATATTTATTAATGGTGTTGGTGTCCATTCAATCTTTCCGTAACCAACACTGTGTTCCGGTTTGCTCTTGATTCGGATTGTATTGGTATGTTCACCACTAAATTCGTACTCGTTATTTAAAAATTTCTGTTCAAAACCAAACTTGACAGCCATTTGTTGTGAATAATAGTATTCCAGGTTTCCTTTGATGGTTACATCGTTCAAATCATTAATTTCCTGCAATTCAATAAAGTCCATATCAAAATTGGATGTAAATTCGCTTCCTGTAATCCAAAAATTGGAAAACAATTGAGGCGAAAAAATATGCGTCCATTTAGCACTTCCGGTTTTATTGCCCCAGTCATATAAAAACCCGGTCTGTTCGGTCGAGTTGTTGTTGAATACCAAATCAAGCGCATCACGACCGCCATAGGTGCTTAGTGTTAATTTGTTGTTCTTGTTAATTTCATAAAAAGCCTTAAAATTGCCATCCCAGTAATAATAATCAGGAATATCATCAATGACTTTGGCGACCGTTTTGTCAAAATAGGTACGTCTTATGGAACCGGAGACAGAACCTTTTTTGCCCACCGGCATTTGCATGGTTGTTTTAGCAGACAACATGCTTATAGAAGTAGAACATTCAAACTCTTCCCTGTTTCCGTCAAGGTTGGTTACATCCAGAACAGATGACAATCTGCCGCCGTATTCGGGACCGAACCCGCCTTTATGTATTTCCACATGTTTAATAGCATCTGTATTAAAAGTGGAAAAAAGACCGAATGCATGTTCGGGATTATATACATCTGTGCCGTCCAACAATATTAAATTTTGGTCTGGTGTACCACCGCGAACGTACAGGGCAGAAGAATAATCGGAAAGTGGTACAATTCCCGGTAATGTTACCAGTGTACGCATTAAATCCGCTTCAGCAATTTGCGGGACCCTTTTTAATTGTTGCGGCGACATTTCAATTTTTGAAATCGATTTTCTAAACAATTTTTCAACAGTGGGAACCGAATCCGCCGTCACAACAATTTCTTCAGTCAATAAAGGTTCTTCTTCCAGAATAACGTTTTGCTGAATGTTTTGACCTCTGTTGATGGTAATATTTTTATAATACATTTTATAACCCAACATGGATACAACCAGGGTGTATTTTCCTGCCGGAATATCGGGAATAACAAAGTATCCACTGTTATTGCTGCTGCATCCCAGATAAGTATCTTTAAAAAAGACATTGGCGCCGATAAGTGCCTCGCCGTTTGATGCATCTTTAACATAGCCGCTGACTGTTGTAGCGATCATTGACGCTGAAAAACTTTGAACCGCCGCAAAAAAAAGCATACATATACAAATAATTTTTTTCATTTCATTCCTTCCAAAAGTGTATTTTGTAAAATAGGGTTACTACATTGCCTGATAAAACAAGCGAATCAATTTTAATTTCTGCACATTATTTTCCGTAAACGAAAATATTTCCATTTATCGCACGTAATAAAATCCGGCCGTTTGCGTTACCGCTATAACCACGCACATGAGTCGATGAAGAATTATCAATTGTTAAAGGAAACTCTAAAAATTGAACAACTCCATTATCAACTTGAGCGGCAAAAGAAGCACAGGTTGTTTTTGGCAGCAAAAGCGATACAAATCCGTTGGTCGTTTTAAGGTCAGCCAAACCGTTTTCCGGCAGAACAAGATCACTTTGTATCTGTCCGTTTGTGGTGCGAACATATACATTTGCTTGAACAGCCTCCAACGTTACCGGACCATTGGTTACCTCTACAGAAACATTGTTCCGGCAAGAATCGACATCAACTGACCCGTTAACCAGATCAATATCGACGGACCAATCCTGTGGTATCGTTACATTATAACTTGTAGAATAATCACGTCCATTGGTCTCTTTTGGGTGCAATGTTTTTACATGCACGGCATTAAGGTCCTGTCTAACCTGCACATCAAAACATTTCAGATGATGTTCCGCATCCTCAAGAGTTTCAGACCCAACCCGTTTGACGCCCTTAACGGCCACCAGGTCCAGACCTTTAACGGCATGGACATGCACCGGTCCGTTGACGGATTCGAGATGAAGATGATTTTTCCCCATGATGTTGACTGCATAATCAAATTCGGATTCTGCAGTAAAATCTGTATTTTCAACCTGCCAGTCGGAATCGGTGATTCCACAACCAACAGTAAAAATAATTACAAATATCAAACAACAATAAACTAAACTTTTCATGACTTCTCCTTTAATGTCATCACGTTGTGATATATATTAAAAGAGAACCCGGGTTCGCGATATTACAACAATACCGCTATAGCGCTATATCTTATTTTTTTAAACGTTGTATGGCTGCCTCAACATCAGACAGACTATTTTTTTGACATGTTTCACTTTTACTAATTTCTTCAAAAGCCGTTTGATACGCATCCAAAGCCTGGCCAGGTTCATTGAGATGCTCAAACGATTTTGCTAAATAGAGATCAACTTGACCACAATCATTCAATTCCGAATTTTTATTTTTAATTTTGGACAACTTTATGACTGTGTTTGTATAAAATTGCTGGTCAAACAACGCCACAGCGCCGTTAAACTCTTTTGACCAGGAATCATTATTTATTTCTTTAACAGTTTCATCTTTTAATTTCGATTCACCGTGCACAACACTGACATTTCCAACCCGCAGTTTTGTTTTTTCACTGCGAGGCTGTATTTTATTGACCTTTGCAGACATGAGATAAAGAAACATCTCTCTTTTCGTCACACGTCGTAAATCACTTATATCCAGTATGGAATTTTCTCCTAATTCAAAATTGGTTCCATCCTGAATTTTTAACAATACTTTTCCTTCCAGGGTCAATATAGTATCCATGACATCCAGAGATGTACCCGGTGCCGCTGATACCCATTCTTCTTCCAATCCCCGGCGTACTTTGACTTCACCGCTCATTTTTGTAATAACGGCTTCTTCAGCATAAAGTAACGTTATACTTGTCATCAGTATACCGGAAAAAAACATTTTAAATTTCCTTAACATAATATTCTCCAAACTAGTGATTATCAATCACTTTTACCCATCCCTCCGAAAGACCGTTTCTTAAAACACCTTCTTTCAAATAGGATGTAGCTCCTTCAGTCCAGGCCTGTTCAAAACCTTTGGGTATAAGGGTGGTTTCCACAGGGACCCAGATACGTTTTTTACCGGATTGATTTTCACGAATAATGTATCGTTTTTCATTGCTGCTGATCAAGTCTCCCTGAGAAACATCCAGCCCGCTGTCAAACATCATATACAGATGCGCAATCTCTTTTTCAGGGTCTCTTGTTTCTATAAATGCTGTTTGAATGCCAAGACTTTCCAAAAGTGAACAATAGAGAACAACCAAATCATCACAATCTCCGTGCCTCATATCCAAGGTTTCAGCAGCAAACTGTACCCTGTCGTCCTGATAAAAGACAACATTTGGGTCCGGCAAATAGGTTATATTTTTCAATGTCAGTTCATTAAATATATTTTGAGCATAATTAAATTTCTGTAACAAAATTTCAGAGTCCGGGGAAACAGCTACTGTTGCCTGCCGGGCAAAGCTCAAAACGTTCGGTTCTTCCGGTGTCAGATAAAATGTTAATTTATCCATTTCACCGCTCCAGGCATTTCGGCTGTGTATGACTATTTCCTGACTGATATTTTGCCGATAAACAGAAGCCGCTCTGGCTTCCAGAAATAAATCGAGTATGGCTGTTTTAGTTTGCGGTACCTGTAAAAATTTCGGACTAAAAAATACAGTAACAGGGATGTCCTGCGTTTCACCGCCTTCCAGCCTTATAAATCCGCTCTCCTTTGGCCGCTCCGAATATCCTTTGACAGAACAACGCACATTAACTTCAACAGCCTTTCCCAGCATATTTTTAACGGTCACATAAGCCAACGGATATATGGAATAAAATTGGTAATAAGCCGGATATATTTCTTGTACAATAATCTTTGTACCAAGAACTTTGATGGCTTCTCGTTTTTTACCCCACATAAATGAACAACCCAAGGCAAACTGCATTCCGGTATAATCATAGTCGGATTTCATATCAACAAAATGGTATCGTGTATCAAAATTTAAAGCAAACCAACTGGATAGAATAATATTCACACCACCACCCAAACATCCGCCAAAAGCCTGTCCGGTTGCAACTTCCGAATCTGTTGTGCCTTCGGTTGTTGTTTTTGAATTTACAGATGTAGACCAATATGGCCCGGCAGCACCGATAATATAGGGATGAAAAGAACCGGACAAGTAAGAAGACAAAAAGTCATACCGAAGTCCTAATAGAAACGGAATAATCGTTTCCACATCTACATCTTGTTCATCATCATTTTCCGAACCAATGGCATCGACATTTGCCGCACCACCAATACTCAATTCAAAAAACAAATTATTAGCCGCCCGTGAAAAAAAGAACAGCTCTCCCCCTGCGCCGTTCACCTGTACATGTTGATTATCATTATCAGAGTTTACATTAATACGTGTTGACTGACCGCTGACATCCCAAAAACCTCCGCGGACACCAATACCGGTTGACCGAACCATGCCCTGGGCAAATAGTTGAGTATTTTTACCTGCTGCAAACATAAACATAACAATCATCAACATATATACTTTCATTTACTCTCTCGTTTCGTTTAATTAATTAAATGAACCCCAATAAAAATTAAAACCTAATCCGGTTTCCCAGCCGCTATAATCATTATTCACGTCAAAATTAATCAAATGATAGCGCAGGTCAAAATCAAGTCCGAACCAACTGCTGAGCATAAAATTCATGCCTGCACCGGCATACATTCCCGCACGCAGCTTGGTATGTACCAAAACTTCATCATCATAATCAAAATCACGGTCCTTGACTAAAATATCACTGACCCAATAGGGACCGCCACCTACTGTAACGTATGGGACCATGGCTTTATTATGATAAAAAGAATAAAACTCATGCCGAATACCCAATGTTACAGCGGCAACAACATTCACATCGGTGTCTTCACCGTAATAATAAGTAGTTTTGGTTTCAGCATTGCCCAGGGCGCCCAAACTTAATTCAAGAACATCATTTTCGCTCATGCGGGAAAAGAAGGACAACCAGCCGCCGCCGCCGCCGATATCCACATGTGATCTGCCGTCCTTGTGAATAACAGTATAATCGGACTGGTCATTGTAACCGGACCAATAAGAAGCCCTAAAACCAACACCGGACGAACGATCTTTTAAATTTGTATCAGCAAATGAATTCATAACTGCAAATATAATTATTAAACTTGAAAATATTGTTTTGCGAAACATTTTAAACTCCTTTGTAAATTTTAACAATTTACTTTCCGTTCCGCAACAACAATGCCACATTTGAAAAAATTATTTTACGTATTATTTTTAAATAAGTTACAATATCGTCAAAACTAAATCACAAGTGCGGAAAAACAAAAAAATGCGGAAAAATTCCGCATTTAAAAATCATCATTTTCTTTATTTAAAAAATATTTTATAATTTCTATCGCATATTCGTGGTATTTTTGCGGCAATCCTTTCAACTGGGGTAAATTTTGAAAATCTGTTTCAGATAATTCCCGGGATGGCAATGATAAATTTTTCAAATACTCTTTTAGTTTAGACGTTACCTTTTGAACAATTTGGGTTTCTGCGGAACCGGCAATGATCCGGGCTGCTTTGTCCTGATCAAAGTCATTTTCATAATAGTATTTAAAACAAATACCTTTAAAATACTCTGTAATGGTTCCTCTGTCCCGGTTCCCCAGTGCTTTTGCTGTTTTGCTGATGGCGGAATGAGAAAATTCAAGAGTTCGAAGAGATTCCAGAATTTGGTCTTCCAGTTCCACATAACCGGTCGGCGTGTGATTTTTTAATATATCCTGTGGCAAATCCCTGCTCTGAAGCAAATGACGGCCTTCGCTCTTTGCCAGTAAAGCTGCATGCCGGACGATATTCTCAAGTTCACGAACATTTCCGGGAAAAGAATAAGCCGACAATTGTTTTATGATCTGTTCAGAAAAAGAGAATGATTTGTCATTGGTATATTTAAACAGAAAATGTTCCACAAGTGCGGGGATGTCCATTTTCCGGTCCCGTAACGGCGGAAGCTGAACTGGGAATCCGTTCAATCTGTAATACAGGTCCATACGGAACCTTTCAGCGGCAATTTCATCCTGAATATTTCTGCCTGTTGCCGCAATAATCCGGACATCGACTTTAAGCGTTTTTTCGCTGCCCAAACGTTCAAATGTGCCCTCCTGAAGGACACGCAGCAATTTCGCCTGAAAGGCCGAAGAAGTTTCCGTCACTTCATCCAAAAATAAAGTACCACCATCCGCCAGTTCAAACCGGCCGCGTCGCTGAGCTTGGGCGCCGGTAAAACTTCCTTTCTCATGTCCGAAAAGCTCGCTCTCCAAAAGCGTTTCGGATAAAGCGCCGCAATTAACAGCGATAAATTGTTTATCGTTTCGATGACTGTTTTGATGAATGCACCTTGCCACAAGTTCTTTACCGCTGCCGGTCTCGCCTAAAATTAAAACAGGAATATCATCGGCACTTATCTTTTTAATCATATTTAAAATATGAACCAACGGACTTTTATCGGTATGCACAATTTCCGAGTTTACAACCTTTTCAGATTCGGATTTGGTTGTTTCATAAACATAAAGGTCGTCCAGTTGGTTTTTCAATAACAGAATGTCTTTTTGTTTCTGTTCCAATTGTTGTTGTGCCTTTTCGGAAATAGTTTGTTTTTCAAGCTTTTCCGCGTTCAACTGGTTAAAAATCTCATCATACTTTTGCTGAGCAAAGAAAAGTTCTTTTTCCTTTTCTGTGATTCGTCCCCTTAAAATATTTTTACGGGCCATGTCCTTTTTTTGACGTTGCCGTATTTTTAACAACCCGATGGCCGCCAAGGACAAAACCAGACTTGTCAGCGGCCAGAAAACAGGCAGCACAACCAACATGGTTCTAAATAGCAAATAAACCAGGATAAGATAAATTATGAAAAAAACACCGGCGGTGATGATCGTTCTTTTATAATCACGACTAAAAAAAACCACTCCAATAAATATTAAAAAACATATCAAAATATCCGGCCATACGGATAGGTGTTTGATAAACTTTTTACCTATAATATTTTCAGCAACCGTCAGGTGCAGCAAAGAGGCCGGAAAAGCTGATGAAAAAGGAGTGACTTTTAACGGCGCCAGTCCCGGTGATGTAACGGCAATATAGACCAATTTATCCGACAGATTTAAAGAATCCGGATTGTTTTGCAAAGTTGTCAATAAATCCACAAATCCGATGCTGTTTACAGAGGAAATATTACCCAAATGATAAAGACAAAGCTGCCCATGTTTATCAATGGGCACTTTAATCAGCTCCTGCCCATCCCTGTTCATAAGGATTGATTTTTTGGTAACGTTAATCTGCTCTTCAGGCACCGACAAATAAAGTCGGGCCAGTTCCAGGCCGAATGAGAACACCGGTTTATTTTCAAACAGGGCCGTAACCGGAACCGAACGAACGATCGTTTCATCTCCCAGATTACTGAATCCCAATGCATCAGCATGATTTTTAAATTCAGCAACGGGATACCGGGGATTTTGCCCCTGAATGAATTCCCCTGTCGTGTCCGTATCAGATAATTGAAAATCAGAATAAACCATGGGTAATGCGATATTTACATCAGACTGTAAAAATTCGGCAAAATCTGCATCATATTCGGGATAACGTTTATCGGGTGTATCAAACAACAGATCAAAAGCAATAACACGGACACCCGATGTTTTTAAAATATGTGTAATATAAGCATAATAATCTCTTGTTATAGGCCAACCGTTTAAAGCCTGAATATCTTCCTGGCCGATATATACAAACAAAAGATTGGGATTAACATGTTGATCGCCCCGGGTTTTTACAAGCATATCTGTTGCAGCATTTTTGACCGATTTATTTAACGGAGTAATTGTCAAAAACGAACAAATAATAAAAATTAAAAATAATAGGATTGTGTTTTGCTTTGGTTTCATTTTCAATAATTGCTTTATTCATGATAAATTACTGAAAAGTTACTAATAATCTCAACTGAAATCAAAGCATTTTTACATAATTTAAAAATGGTGCAATGAAAAATAGATTTAATCCCCGGGAGAATTGAATTTACTGTTTAGGAATAATAGACCCATGCACCTCCAAGTTCAACGGCTGAATAATATGCTGTACCTTGGCTGAAGGATTATCTATCGTTTTAACTAAAAGTTCAACAGCGCTTTGCCCAAGGATTTTTGGCTGTTCGCTCATTATCGTCAACGGCGGAGTTAAAAGATTTGTAAATTCACTAAATCCAAAACCGACAATACCAATATCCTGAGGGATTTTTATATTATGTTCCTTTGCACTATCATAGGCGCCGACACTTACAGGCCCGCAGACAGTAAAAACAGCTTCCGGTGGATCACTCAATGATAAAAGCTGGTTCATTCCTGCAAAACCACCCTCTTTCGAAAAACCGCACTCGTAAATATATTCGTCACGGATAGGTAAATTATTTTTTTCCAACGCGGCTTCATAGCCGGCTTTTCTGGCCCTGCCGATACTCGTTTTTAGCGAACCCGCCAAATGGGCCACCCTGGTATATCCCTGCTCAATTATATATTCAGTTGCTTTAAAGGCACCGCCGAAATTGTCTTCCTCTACAACGTGATAATCTGCATTCTCAATATGACGGTCAAAGAAAACCAGGGGGATATCAGCATGTTTAACCATTTCAATAATATTCAAATTTTGGGCGTTTTGGGAGATGGAAATCAGCAAACCATCCACACGCATGGATATAAGTGTTAGAATATTATTTTTTTCAATTTCTTCATTTTCACGCGAAACGGTCAAAATAATCTGATAATTGCATTCAGAGGCATAATCAATAATTCCGTGAATAATATGAGAAAAATACAGGTTGGAAACATCGGGGATAACAAGTCCAATCGTGTTTGTTTTATGCGCGGACAAATTTCGGGCTATAAAATTTGGAGTATATCCTACCTCCTGCGCTATTTTATGGACTTTTTTTTTCATTTCCTCAGAAATATCAGGATAATCCCGAAGCGCTTTGGAAACGGTAACCTTGGACACATTTAAAATTTTAGCTATATCTTCAAGTCTGACACGTGACATAATAAAATCCCTAAATAAAACTTTCTTTATCGGTTACGTTACCGATTAACCAAATTAAGTAATGGCCATATAAAAGTCAAACTTTTTCTTTGTCTGGTAAATATTTTTATCCTTTTTCAGCCCGGGCCGTAGCATAAACTGACGATAAATTTTGCTGATTTGGTTCATTACCTAAAAACATACGTACAAAATCACGTTGATGTACAAAGTTAAATTTATTAAACAATGTTAAAGTTTGATCAATAACAGGCACATCGACAAAAATGGTTTGTTCCGGTAAACAGGACAAACACGTTTTTAATAATCTATCCGCCTCTTCAACACGTTTGGCAACAAAGGGCCCGATATGCCAGGCATTACGACCGCAATTGGCCATAATATAACCGCTTATTTTTTTATCCGTCATTGTATAAAAACTAAAATCTGAAAATTCCTCATACAATTCGGAAATAACATTCATTCGCCGTGCTCCAAAACATGCCGCATCAAACTGCACGATTTTGTCAATATCTTGTGCGGACATTTTCAGACATTCGTCATCTTTATGCTGTTCACTGTTTTTTACAAACAAACGGTTTAATGAGTAAGCAGCTTTAAATCCGAGTCGTTCATAAACCGGTTTGCCCTGGTCGGTTGCATCCAGCCCTATTGTATCAACTTTTGGTTTTAGGTAATCTAAAGCCGTATTCATCAAATCAGTACCGATGCCTTGCCGGCGGTATTCAGGATGCACAAGCACCATACCAATCCAGCCGATTTTATGTTCGTAGCAAATGGTTGTAACAGACCCGATTATTTTTCGGTCCTTTTCAAGGACAAAACAACCCTCAGGTTCCATACGTATATATCGAAGCCAGTCATTTTCACACTGGTTCCAGCCCGCCGATTGTACAAGGTCCATCAGGTGCGGTGTATCCTCAAATGTCATCAATCGGCAATCCACGCCCTTACTCCGTTCAAAAAGCTATTTAATAATACCAATTTTATATGATTCCGTTTCAGCCAGCAATGTATAACCTTTGTCCGAATTTATGACCAAAAGATTTTTGAGTTCATTTTTTGCAGAAACCCACGAAGCCAGCACCTCACCGTTGAAAATCGTATGGTCACCCGAATCAAGGTGCCCCACAACTTTACACTCAAAATTGGCAATACAATCTCGTATTAACGGACTTGAAATATAATTCCCGGAGATGGTTTCAAAACTGCATTTTTCAAATTTATCCTCACCCTCTTTTAAACGAAGGCCACAGACAAGGGATTCTTTGGACAAATCCGCACCGGGAACAGCGACAACAAATTCACGGGAAGTTTTAATACAATGATGCATATGGGAGTCTTGTCGAACAGCGATTGCAAAAGAGGGTGGATTAAAAGATGAACGCATTTTCCAACCCACAGTAATAATCGCAGGTTTTCCGTCTGAATCAACGCTAGTTATAAAAACAATACGTTCCGGAGTCCGCCACATGTCCATAGCATCTTTAAAATCAGCCAATTTCATTAAATGTCCTTTCTATTCTGAAACTTTTTTTTATCAAACAGAATCTTAAAAACAGATATTCCACTCATAACAAAAAGGAATTTATTATTTAAAATAGTAACGTTACAAACGAATGTCAAGGCATTTCAATTTCTAATTAAGTAAATAATTACTTGAATTTTTTTCATTTCATTGATTATTCTTAGATTCTAAAAATAAGGAATATACAATGAAACTGACAACTCTGAAAAAAGAACTCGAAAATTCTAATTTAATATTTTTTCAAAAACTCTTCCCACTTTATCAAAATTCAGAAACAGAATTAACTCATTTTTTATCAAGACTGAAAAAGCTGGTCTCTAAATTCGAACAATCTTTCCAGGAGCAGGAGATTAATATTATCCGTGCACCCGGTCGGGTCAATTTAATTGGTGAACACACGGACTATAACGGTTATCCGGTTATGCCCATGGCTGTAACCCGGGATATTCTTGTGTTGGCTGCGGTAAACGATTCAAAGGCAGTTTCCGTACAAAACACCAATGAACGGTTCGAACAGCGTACCTTTTCAATTATGGAAAAAATCACCCCCTATAACGCCGGTGATTGGGGTAATTATGTCAAGGCAGCAATTGTTGATTTATTGCCCTATATACAGGAAAACAAAGGCGAGGTTAACGGATTTAATGCCGTATATGATGGCAATGTCCCTGCTGCATCCGGCCTTTCTTCATCTTCAGCCATGGTTGTCGCAACAGCTATGACCTTTTTAACTGTAAATAATACCGAAATGGCAAAAGATCAACTTGCCGAACGCCTGGCACGCGCGGAACGTTTCGTCGGCACTGAAGGCGGCGGCATGGACCAGGCAGTTTCTTTAATGGGCAAAGAAAATGCCGCATTGAAAATCGATTTTTTCCCCTTACGCACCCGGACTATTCCCCTGCCCGAAAACTATAAAATTATCATAAGCAACTCTTTGATGCAGGCGCCAAAAACAGAAAAAGCCAAAAACAATTACAACAGACGTCCTGTGGAATGCCGTATTGCTGCAGCGTTGCTGTCAAGTGCGTTTAAATCACATGGATATGAAATTGAAAATGTTGCGCGGCTTTGTGATGTCGATATAAAAAAATTTGATATAGATACCGAGCAATATAATCAGATTGTTCAGCAAACCTTTGATAAAGACATTTTTAGTGTGGATGATATAAAACAACAGCTCAACCTGTCGGACAGCGAGTTTCAGGAAAAATTTTTACGACTCAAATCAAACGATCTGTTTCAACCGCCTGAAGAAGGTTTTAAAATCAAAATGCGTTATGATCATGTTATAACCGAATCGGCCCGTGTTGAACAGGCAGCAGAAATGCTGCAATCCGGCAGGATCCGGGAATTCGGCAAGCTTATGGTCGAATCACACCAAAGCTGCCGCGACAATTATGAAATCTCAATTGAAGAAATGGACGTACTTGTTGAAACAGCCTTAAAGCACGGCGCAATCGGTTCCAGATTGACAGGCGCCGGTTTTGGCGGTTGTACGGTAAGCATTGTGGAAGGACAGAATGAAAAATCTTTTATCGACGGTATGATCAGGGATTATTACATCGAATATTTGGGCAAAAAACACCCGGAAATTAAAATCAGCCAGAACGATTTTAAAGAAATCATTTTTTCCAGCACGGCCATGCCCGGTGCCGAAAAACTGCTGTAACCGGGTATGAATAACAGTTTATTTCTATTGAAACATTCTTTCCAGGCCCTGTCCTGTTGTCAACAGTTTGGTCTTAAAAACCTTTTGCGCTTTTTCCACGGAAAAAGAAATATCAGCCGGACGCGGAGCAGCCGGATGGTGATCATGCATGGAACAGGGTTGTAGCAAATTGGGGTCATAGCCGCCTATTCGACACAACTGTTTTCCAAAAGTATATCGATCAATTCTGTCCGGACTGCCAAGATGCACGGTACCGATAAAATCATTGCCGGCCATTTCCACCAGAATTTCCGCTAAATTATTCACCAGAACCGGGGTACGAAACTGATCGGTATACAGCGAAACATTTTCCTTTTGCTCCAGTTTATTTTCAAACCATTCGGAAAATGAGTTCCCTCCGATTATATGCCTCCCGTAAATTAACGCGGCACGGGCAATGACATGATTTTTCACCACATCCCGGACAATATTCTCAGCATCGACTTTATTCTGTCCATAAACAGAAATGGGAGAAACAGGATCATCTTCTTTATAAAAGGAGCCCTTGCCGTCATACACCATGTCACTGGAAACATAAATAAATCTGCTGCCCAAACTTGCTGATAATTCGGCAAGTGTTTGGGTTGCTTTGACATTTACTTTCCATGCAGATTCCGGATTTTTTTCACAAACATCCAAATTACTAAATGCGGCGGCATGAATAATAACATGCGGTATAAAATCATTCACAACCCTTTTTACAGTAACAGAATCGGTTAAATCAAGAAAAGTCCAGTCATTTTTTGCAATGTTTGGTTTATTTTTATTATAAAGGGCCATTACATGATGTGATCCTGTCAGCAATGTATAAACATGTCCGCCTAAAAATCCACTGGCGCCGGTTAATAAAATACGTTTCATACGATATCCTTAAATTTATGAGCCTTGATTAATATAATATTTGTTCTTATTTTTACAATTCAAAAATAAAAAAATTACGAAAGCACCATGATTATTAAAAAATTACCATTCATTGTTTTACTTTCTTTTTCATTTTTACTGAATTGTATTGAAAACAGAATAGAACAGCCCATACACGTAATACAAAAAGAAACACCATCCATCCCATTATTGATAAAAGAGGGCGTTGTTAAAAGAGGCGATACGCTCGAAAAACTTTTGTTACGTGAAAATATATCCCGCAAGGTTGCGGTACAAATTATTAAAGCCTTTTCCGATGTATTTAATGTTCGCCAGATTAAACCCAGGAATGCTTATCGCCTGTTTCAGGACTCGACCCAAACCGTTCATTGTTTTGAATACCAGGCCCAAAGGGAAAAAACAGTCTGGGTAGTGTATGACTCTACCAACAACTATACCGGTCACATTCAGCAAATCCCGCTAATAAAAAAGACGGAAGCTCTTAGAGGCACCGTAGAAACCACTCTATATGACGCTGTACTGGCATTAAACGAAACGCCGGACATTATTATAGCATTCAGCGACATCTTTCAATGGGACATTGATTTTTTTACAGACCCGCGACGGGGTGATGAATTCCGTATTATTTTTGAAAAATATTTTCTACAGGACACATCCAAACCGGATTCCACCGGTGAATTTGTTAAATACGGTAAAATCCTTGCCGGACAGTATACATTGGCAGGTACGCCAATGACAGCCGTGTATTTTCAAAACCAGGAGGGACACGGTGGTTATTATGACGAATCCGGCCGCTCTTTTCAGAAAATGTTTTTAAAATCCCCGTTAAATTACAGCCGAATCAGTTCCTCTTTTACAGCCGCAAGACGACACCCGATTTTAAAGATCGTCCGTGCCCATTACGCCATCGACTATGCCGCGCCCACGGGCACACCGGTTTCGGCCTCAGCAGACGGCACAATCATTGAAAAAGGACGCAACAAAGGGCTAGGGAATTACATTAAAATTCGTCACGCCAACAATCGTTTCATAACCCTGTACGGGCATCTTTCAAAATTTGCAAAAAACATACACAAGGGTAAAAAAGTTAAACAAAAAGATGTTATCGGCTATGTGGGTAAAACAGGTCTGGCAACAGGCCCACACCTTCATTATGCCTTGTATGAAAACGGCAGACCGGTCAATCCGCTGAAAATTAAAAACACCTCCGGTGACCCCATTTCTACCGAAATGTTTTCTTTATTTCAAAAAACCAAATCAGGCATGTTGATTCAACTGGAAACAGCAGGTGTGCAGAGTAAAGTTAATGCACTGACTTTTCTCAAACCTTCGTTTAACGGATTGGGACGTTCAGGATTGGGCCCGGGGTAAATAATTTATTTAACTCTAGTAAAATTAAGATAGAATAAAACAAATAACATTTGAAAAGTCAAATTCTGAAGATATTTACAAATGCCTATTGGCTAAAAAAATCAATCAACAGTTTTTGGAAATTCTGCTGATCATTCTCTACAATCCGCCCCAGTCTTTTTATTACTATTGACTTGTCTATAGTAGCAAACTTTATACGTATCATAGAAGGTTTTGGTAAATCAGCTTCTTGCCAATGTTCGATTTTATAATCGCCCATTCTACAGTCTACGTTTAAATTACTTGTAACAAAAGCAATTACAATATCCGAATTTGTATTATATTCATCGGGTGAAATTATCAAGGCAGGTCGTCTCTTTATCGTTGTCAAATCTGTAAACGGAAACGGAACCAGAACAATATCCCATTTTTTATAATATGTTATAGATTTCATCGTCTTCATTGTCCCACTCCATAAACGATTTTTCAGACATATTCATTATTTCTCTCAGGTTTTCCTTTTCTGAAAGTCCCTTAACCTTTTCCATGTTCTCAGTAATATAATCCTCTATCAAATCAGAGACAATCCCACCCATTGTTTTCCCTTCGATTGATGCGATAATTTTTAATGCTTTTCTTTTATTATCATCAATTCGTATGCTCATAACACTCATTGTATTACTCCTACTTGTAGTTTAACCTACAAGTAATATAATATGATATTTAGCATTATTCAAGATGATTTTTAATTATTCACTATCGTTTCCTGAATATACCAAAATCAAAAATTTTCTCATCGCACTATCTTTTCTCAAAAGCGAGTTTAACACCGAGTCCCAGTAAAACCGTTCCGCTGGTTTTATTTATCCATTTTAAAACAGCAGGACGTGCCCGTAGCCACGCTGAAAACCGACCCGACATATAACCGACTGTTCCTTTTACTAAAAAGGTCAATAAGGAAAATCCGACACCGAGCATGAGTAGTAAAGGCAAAGGATTCGCAACATCCGAAGAAATGAATTGCGGAAGATAAGCAAAGTAAAAGATCGTTACTTTGGGATTGGAAATATTTGAAAACGCCCCGGTCAAAAACAAACGCGATAACGGTGTTGCCGTTACATCCCGGAATCCCAGTTGTTTTGTTTTTGAAAAGAGCAGTTGAATTCCCAGGTAAATAAGGTAGGCAGCCCCGATATATTTTATAGCTGAAAACACCATCTCCGAAGCCATTAACAAAGCGCCCATACCAAACGCCGTCAACAGCGTGTGCCCGATCAAACCGACACTCACACCGGCCGCCGTAGCAACGCCTGCTTTGGAACCCTGTGTAACGCCCCGCGACAAGACCAGCACCATATCCTGACCGGGCGTAATAATAACAACCAGGGATGTGATAATAAAGAGTATTAACTGCGTTTCATTCATTGATTTTCCCATTTTTTAGTATATAACTAATTTATAGAAAATAACAATATTGCCGTCCTGTTGCAATAATAGCAAAATTTATTTTTTTAATTTAATTATTTGGCTCAACACTTTCACCTTGTTTTACCACAGACTTTGGACCCCAAATGAAATAGATGATAGCCCCAATACCATTGAGAACAAGCACCGTCACAATCCAGCTTATTTTTATGAATTTCTATATCCCGACAGGAGCAGAGGTTAGAACATCTGGGTGATCCTTTATTTTATCGATATTGGAAAATATTTTATTTAAGGAAAATCATTTTCCTAGCCTCAAACATTTTCCCGTTTTGTATTCTACATATATAAAGGCCAGAACTATATTTACTTGCATCCCACTCAATTGAGTACCTACCTTTATCATGTATTTTATTTATTAATGTTATTATTTTTTCTCCATTCAAATTAAAAATTTCAAGGATCACTTTTGACTTTTTATGTATTTGGTAGTTTATTATAGTTTTTGAATTGAAAGGATTTGGATAATTTTGGAGGAGTTCAAAGTTATGTGGTTTAACTGTATCATTTAACATTTTTTCAACTTGGGTTTGCCCTTGATTATATTTCATTGTTGTAATTACTTTCCAAGAATGAGCACCCGAAGTTCCAGTTATATAAATAGAATTATTTGAATCAATTGTCAAACCTACAGGCTTATCAAAAGAAAATCCTACACCTGAATAATTTTTAATCCATTGGATGGAGCCTTCAGTATTATATTTCATATTAATATAATCGATATCACTATAGTCAGGATCATTAAAAATATCAGAATCCATGCAACCAACAATATAGACATTTTCATTGTTATCAACACACAAATCAATTATTTTATTATCATCTTTAATAAAATCAGAAAAAATGGCATCCCATTTTTTTATCCCTGTTTTTTCATATTTAGTTGTACTAAAAACATATTTTCCTTCAACATCTCTTTTTCTGGCAACAATAAATATATTATCTTTTAAACTAATTGCTAATTTGATAAAACTTATATCTTCCCTATTTATTATCCAATCTCTGGTGCCATCCGATAAATATCTAGCAACAAAATTGTTTGGATAAATTCCTTGCCCTAATAAAAGTACATTATCATTACCGTCAAGTTCAAAATCAATCGGTATTCCATTAATTGTTTGTTTCCATAATTCGTTACCGTCAGAACTATATTTGACTATAGTACATTTTGAATTCGAATAAGAATTATAATTTGTACCACATATATAAACATTGCTTTTCGAATCATAATTTATAAATAAAGATTTATCTATGTTTGTACTGCTGTCATCATATTCGTTTTCCCATTGTTTTAATCCAAATTTATCATATTTTATTGTAATAAAAGTAGGTAATTGTGATAATAATGATTTTGTTCCAGTTACATAAACATTCCCACATTTATCTGACTTTAAATTAGATATTTTAATATTGTTTAGAGACGTTTGCCATTCATATATACCATTTGTACTGTACTTTATTATTACCGACTTGATCGAGTCTGAGCCAGCCGGTATCGAATTTGACCTCACACTAGATAATCCAACGTAATAAATATTACCCAACTTATCAATATATGAAGTTAGATATTGCAAATAAGAGATTGAGGGATTTGGATGATTAATATACCATTGTTCATTTCCTAACCTATCATATTTAATAATTAAAAAACCATTGATATATGCTCCTATAACATAAATATTATCATTTTGATCAATACCAATATTACTTGCACTGCATGACAATTTACCAATTTCATTATGCCTCATCGTCCAATTTTTATTTCCACAAATGTCATAATTTTGTACTGTATAATCGTAGCCGGAATCCGGATAATATGATTTCCCTGTTAAAAAAATGCTATTTCGACTGACACAATGAATTGCCGCTAGAATGTTATTTTCAGACAAGTCGACATCATTTATAATGGTCCAATTTTTTACGCCTTGGTTATTATAGCTTGTAAACAAGTAATTGTATTTTTTATTATTCAAAGAATCTTGTGTGGTATAATACCCTCCTGAATAAACATTTCCATCTGCATCAATATCTATGGGAAAATTTCTAAAGATACCATCTGTTTGTGACATTAATTCTTTGGCACGCCATAATTCATTTCCATCCTGATCATATTTAATTATTGAATTATAAAATCCATTATTTTTTTCTTCGTTAATTACCAGAACAATAATATTACCATTTTCATCCTGTGTTATACCCATACCCATTTCCGTTTCACCTGGATTACCAAATTGAGACGCCCAAACTTTTACTCCATCCAAAGGATTATACTTAATTGTAACGCAATCTACATTTCCATGCGAATCAGATTCTGTCCCAATGATATAGAAATTACCATCTACCCCTAAAAATATATTATGCACATTAGCCAAGCCGTCTGTTACACTACTATATCTAGTTAACCACATTCTTTGACCTTCACTATTATATTTAAGGATTATGATATCAGTTTTTGAATTCATTTTAGCACTTTTCCCTGCCACATATACATTACCGGAAATATCGGCAACGATGTCAACCGCACCATCAAAATTGTTATCTCCATCATAAAGTTCATACCATTCTAAAATTCCATCACAATTTAATTTTAACGTTAAAAAGTTATAATAGCCGCTAATTGATTCACTTTTCCCTGTCGCATAAATATTGCCCTGTAAATCTAAAGCAATACTTGCCGGCCTGTCATCAAGGTTATCTTTTCCATTATAGATTTTTTCCCATAAAAAATGTCCTTTAGAATCGTATTTTAAAATTAAAAAATCATAATAAGTTTTACGATTTTTTATTTCCCCTAAAACGAATACATTTCCATCAAGATCAGTAACTATATCAATAGGATAAATTTCATTTAAACCGCCACCGTCATAATTTTCCAACCAAATTCTATTTCCAAGGGCGTCATATTTTATAGTGGTTATACAATTCCCATAATTTTGACTATAACCAACGCCTGTTACGATTACATTTCCTGAACTATCTATTGTAGAAATTGTTAATTCATTATTACATGATGAACTTTCCAAGGCAAAATAATTAATCCAATCTTCAGTTTCATTACTAAAAACGTTATCAATCGTAAAAACAAATATTAATAAAATACATAAAAATAGTTTATAAAACATTTCGCAAGTTCCTTACTTTTCTATTTTTGGCGACATTGAAAAAACTTGATCACTTTGTAAGTATGAAATAAACCAAATCTAAAAAATTTGGGTGGATTAAAAATGATCAATCAACAAAAGTAACATCCCTACAGATTTAATAAAGTAGTAGTTTTCATTTTCCCGGGTAAAGACAAAAATTCCGAAAAAGTAACCTTCAGATTACTTTTTATTCAAATAATTTTGGTCAACACCATCTCCTTGTTTTTCCTGAGACTTTGGCCCCCAAATGAAATAGATAATAGCCCAAATTCTATTGAGAACAAGGATCGTTACGATCCAGGTTTGTCTATTTCTATATCCCAGCGGGAACATAGATTTACAACGGTCATAAACCAGCAAAAATTCTTTCAGGAACGCCCGTGACCACCCAATTGTCCTAAAAAAGTGATATTAATGCTGACAATTGAATAATACAAATTAAATAAAAACAGCGCAAGAGATATTTGTAAAAATATTGAATATTATCAAGGCAGGGACTATAAGGGCCCAAACATGTTGAGATGTTGGGCCCTTACAGAATGTATTTTCATTGAGTGTTTAAAAAAATCCTGTTTACATTTTTTACGGCAGTTTTAATAGCAGCTCTTTTGCCCCTTTTTTCATGGATTCATTATATTGATCCCAGCCCAAATGACGGAAAATAAACCTGTCTTTTGCTTCTGTATCAATTGACCAGGTTGTGGCGCCATTATCATCTGACGTTATTTTGGCAGGTTCAAATCGGTACCATTTATTGTCTTTTGCTTCCTCAAGTGATTGTATGGTTCCATTCTTGTCCACACATAGTCCGGCAGCGTGTAAAAATCCGGCCGTACACCACATGTGTCTCACACTGGGATTCACTTCCTGAATAATATCCTCATTCTTGTCGGCATACAGGTAGCGTAAAAAGTTTTCAGTTACCGGTTCGTTTTTATTATAGTCTTTATAATTTTCATACATATAGGCAAAAAATTTCTGTGTATTTTCAGACAGGTCCGACAAAATTTCTTCATGCGTAAACTTCCAGAATGTTTCATAATCTATAATGTCATTATAGCGGTCTCCATAAAGTTCTTCGCGTCTGTCCGGGAATTTGTGCCACCCGCTGCCGGCAGAAAAACAAGGCATCCAATAGATGGGGCACGGCACATTAAAAAGCGCAGCATAGCCGATTCTATCGAGCCCGGTATTATATTCTCCGCTCTTGCCGTCATTACGTGACAATCCGGCGTTGTAATAGATGGCTTTGCATTTTTCAGTGAACAATTGCGGATCAGCGTGTCCTGCCAGGGCAACATCCCTGGCCGTGCCGGTGACGTGAATAACAACCGGCTGTGGTGATTCCTCTAGTGTTTTTAAAATAAAATTCACAGCGCCGAGGTCTTTACGAGAAGCTAGTTCATCCTTCAGATTAGTGGATTGTATTTTTCCGCGTGTTCCAATAACAGCAGGTACGCTCAAACCTGTAATATAATTCATTTGGGCCACAGCGCGCACATCCGGATCACCGCAGTCAAGCCTTTTACCATTCAGAACGTTGTCCGGGTCACAATCAATAACAATACCTTTAAGATCAATTTTCTCCTGATAAGCCAATGCAAATTCACAAGCAAGGTCCCAATGATCATCAGGGTCGCCTGCCGGTGTATATAAATCCGTTACATGAATGACAGGCACCGGAGCATCAGCCGTTGAATTATTTTGGCAAAAAAACAGTCCGGACACGATAATAAGGATAAATAAGACGTAAAACATTTTCCGCAGCATTGTTTCTACCTCCAATAAATTATGGGTTTTAAATGGAATGAACAAGTCTATGCCGTAATAGAGAGAAAAGGGACATAATTAAAGTACAAATAAAAGGCGCTGTTTTCAAAGGATATTTTAAAAAAATTCGCTTTACATTACCCCAATTTAAATATGTGGAAATTTTAAAACATGTTTTTGGTGCGGAATCCGGCCGCCATTTTTTCCCCTTGAAATAATTTTTAAAAAAGGATGTCAAATAAATTTCCAACATCCTTTTTTTATATGAAAGGTCCTACTTGATCAGGCTCATTTTACGGATTTCCCGCTGACTTTCGGCGATTATCTGACAGATGTAGACGCCCGAAGTTACTTTTGTCCCGTTTTCATCCGTACTGTCCCAGGTCACCTGGTAAACCCCGGCATTTTGAACACCGGTCAACAGTGTTTTCACCTTTTGTCCCTGGAGATTATAAACTGTCAGTTCTACATTCATTGTGTTGGGCAAACTAAAACTTATAGAGGTAACCGGATTAAAAGGATTTGGATAGTTTGGATTGAGCACAACCGTTTCCGGAAGCAAAGTATCATTTTCATCATTTTCTATATATGTAGAGGAATTCCCCTGACCAAGGGCGTCCAGATCATAGCGTACAGCACGGAAAACCTCATTCGTTTCGCCCTGAGGCGTCATAGCAGTATAGGGATTCACATACTCCCACTCAATGTCACCAGTTGTATTGACTTCAAAAAAAGTACCAGCCGGACCGTTGCATATCAGGGTGTTACCGTTGGACAGACGCTGGGCGCTTGATATATGGTCTGCAAAAAACAGAGTGGCCGGATCAGCCTCGTACATCCAGGTTGTTGATGAGGGTCCATAAACCGAACCGTTTTCCAGGTCATAACGACCATTACTGTTCAGGGGTGGTGTAACCTGGTCCACAGTGGAATAGTTGCCGTCAGGACGGTTTGCCCCGTTGTTAAAAATCAAAATGTCACCCTCGCCGGGACAGCCTTTCTCTATCCAGTGACCGTCATGGGGAACAAAAAGCTGTTGTTGCGAATTATCGCCCTGCCCATAAGCCTGAGGGTTACCCCAGCGATAGAGCAAATCTCCGGCAGTTCCGGCCGCCCCGGCGGTGGTTGTGTTGTGATCGATAATCCATATCTCGCTAAAATTGTGCACAGTGAGCAGAATCTGGTCCAATTCTTCATTATAGTCCACGGCGTTTATATGGTTCCAGTCGGCACTCTCACGGCCCTGTACAAAATTGAGGTTGATCTTTTCAGGATGATCTGACACAGTCCCGAAATTGGATTTGGATGCGTCATAGTCCTGAATCAAATGGTCCCAGACATGCCATTCCCAGATGATGTCGCCTCCTGATGAACCGTCCGGCGCCACCTCAATGATTTTGTCCGGCCACAACTCACCGCCAGATAATAATAAAGGATTACGTCCTTCCGCCAAAGCCTCCGCCTGGGTCTTTCGTTCCCAGGCGATCATGAGGATGTTACCATTGGGCAGGTACTCGATATCATGATGTAGTAAATAGTTATCGCTCGAATAGGTAAAGTCCCAGATGAGATTGCCGTCCCAGTCGTATCGTTCAACAACACCACCGGAACCACCGGTACTGCCGAATACGCTGTTACCCTGAGGACCTAAACTTCCGGTCCGCAGCAGAGATTTATCATCAAGCAGGTAGCAGGAAAGACCGGGACGATAACTGCTTTGCCAGGTTTTTATCATCTCCTCGTTTTCATCCATCAGATAGGTTGTGGTACTGCCCTGAGGGGCAAACAAGGTGGCACCGTCGCCGGCCTCACCTGTCCCCGGATCATCTGAATCCGTTTTCTCTGACGTACGCACCAAACGGACATAGTTGAACACCCTTTGCACGTCCCCCTGGGGACCAAAGCCCCAAGCGGGATAGTCGCCGGTATTGCCGTCCTTGGGATCGCTTCGCTGGCAACCGGCACCGTGTACATCGATCACATTCGATCCATCCATGGAACCCAGGCCACGTCCAAAGGCGACGTATACGGCCCGGAAAGCACTGCCGTTGAAACTCAAAAAAGTGGTACTCGACCAGTAAAAGGGATAGTCGGGCTGCCCTGCCTCATTGGTGATCTGTGTGCAATTGAACAGAGGATTAATAGCGGCCGTACCATGAGTGTCGGGGGAGCGGCTATAGTCCAACAGACTCTGCAGTTCTTTGGCATTGGGCAAACGCCAGTCGCTGTAACCCAAATAGTTTTCAGAATTCATCTGCTGGGCATAGGCCAGGGCGCCTTCCCAATTCACACCGGCGCCGTTATCCGTTCGGGCCCACATTAGTCCGGTGGCATTGTCTGTTACGGTACCATCATCATTATCCATAAAATCATTTTCTCCATAAGCTGTATTTCCACGGCACAAACGGAGATAGTAGGTCTTTTCAAATCCCCCGGGACCGCTGGATACGGGATACCCCTTGATCCGTCCATCCGCAAAGTTGACGCCAAACATAGCCTGCTGCCCCCCCATTACCGAACCGACATACAGCGTTGTGGTGGCCCATTGAGAGTCGATAATTCGGTCACCGGCATCCATATCTCCATATCCGAATTGGAACACATTGTCATTTATAAACGGAACCAACCCGACACTGTTCGACGACTGAACATTGGGATCTGTCCCACGATAATCGATCAGAGAATAAAGCTCCTTGATACTCGGCAGACGCCAGTCGTTATATCCACCCAGATTATTGGCGTTTACTGTAGCTACGTATGACATGGCATCAGCGTAGGTGAATTTATCATCCGCATCTACGGTACCGTTGCCATCCCAGTCGGCTTTGCGGGTCCAGGTGAGACCGGTTACATTATCATCCACGGTTAATCCATCTGAACTGATCGTATAGCTGGGTTGGTATCCGTTCATCTGACCATCCTGTCCATAAAAAGCCGCCTCCTGGCCGGGCATGGATATCTGACCGCTGGTATCATAACACTTGTCCTGTCCTGTATCGACGACAGGATAGGTCAAACAGCCGAGGTCTCCGGTGACGTCAACAGAATCGCCCGGTTCGCCAGGATTATCGCCATCTTCACCTCCCGTTACTAAAAAGGCATTTGCTTTAGTAAAGGTAATGTCCTGATTATTTGGCCCGGGAAAGGTGAGTGACAGGCTTTTCTGTCCATTGGTTTCATTCGCCGGAATATCAAACACGGCAGTGATGACCAGGTTATTACGGGCAATGTCCCGCCCTTCCAGCGTACCGATGGTGACTCGCGTCGGTTCGAGATCTGAAGGCGGAACAGGCGGTGTGCCCAGGTCTTGTAAATTAATTGTCACGGCAAGATTCGTTGTGCCGGCAGCAGAACCGGAAGGATCGATATGATCAATAATATCCGGGGGTGCTCCCTGTGCAAATATGGAAACAGGCATTATAACAACACTCAAAAGTGTCAAAATTACGATGCTTAACATGATTTTTAATTTCATTTTATTCTCCAATTCCAAATAAATTATACTCTCAGTTTTTGGAATAACAAATTACATGTATATTTACAAGCTGCTTTTCTACACGCTACCCCATTTAAAAATTCATTTTACCCGGGTCTCATATATTAAGACGTTGTTTGGATAAAAACCTTGCGGTAAAAAAAAAGCCCCTTATCTAATGATAAGGGGCTTGAAATTTCTATATTAATTTAAATCTCCGGGCGGAATTTGAGGTCGCCCTGGAGGCATTCCCGGCTGAGGAGGACGCGGTGCACGTCCCATATTTCCGGGTGGCGGATTATTTCTGAAAAACTCACCCACCAGTCCCTGTAGTTTCCGAACCTGTTGTTCACCACACAATTTTTTTAAATCCATAAAGTGTTCAAAGGTAAGCTGTTCAACTTTTCTTTGTTTCTCGCCGATTTGCCCGGCTATTTTCGTAACCATTGACGAATCCGGATCACCGGTAAATATTTCATCCATCATTTCTTCTTTCAGCTTACGAATATCATGTATGAGCTGTTGTGTCTTTTTTGCATGTTCTTCCCGCAGTTTTTTATAATCCTGTATTTGTGAATCCGTTAAATCCAGTTCTTTTTGTAAAAATTTTAATGTCCTCGTGTTCTGTGCTGGTAATTTAAAAGGCGGTTTATTCGCTCGCATATTATTTTTCCCAAGCCACAACATTGAAATTGTGAAAATATTCAAAATAACAAGCACAACAATCGTCCAGATTGTGAAGCGTTTTTGTTTCAAATAATCCATTTTACAGTCCTATTCATTGATTAAAAAAATCGGGTTGTTTTGGTTCGAATCCAGGTTAAATTCCAGAGCAAAGGAATTTACAAGACCTTCACGGTTCGTATAACCATGATCGCTGTTATGGAAAAATTTTGTTGCCGTAAGGATATTAATCGCAACCATAAATACAAGAAAAGCCAGTCTTAATCCATTCCATACCAATTGGCGGTTTTCAGCACGTCCCTTTGTTTCATATTCGTCAATGCGTGCCTGTAACCTCGTATAAAAAAACGGATTGGATTTTATTCGCTCAGCCTTTTCAAAACAATCCAGTGTTTTTTGAACTCTATGATCTATTTTATCTTTTTTGTTCATTTTAAGCCTTTTTCTATTTAGACGTGCTATCCGGCAAAAACTTGCGTATTTTTTTCATAAAAATGATATAATTTCTGATTAAGATTTTTCTTTGCCCGATGAATCAACGATTCTACCGATGAAACAGAAGTATCCAATATCTCGGCAATCTCTTTATTACTGAATCCTTCATACTTGCTTAAGGTAATAGCTGTTTTCTGGTTCTCCGGCAACTTGTTAATGGCGTTATTTAAAATTTGAATCATCTCTTTTTGTTCCAAATCACTGTGCAGGTTTTCATTCGTGGGAATTTGTAATTCATATTCATTTTCGGTTGTCCCCCAAAAACTGGTAACAAAGGCAAATCGTTTTTTACGTTTTTTCTTTCGAATATGGTCCAGCGATTTGTTTACAGCAATCCGATATATCCATGTGGAAAGTTGCGCGTCTTCTCTGAAACGGCCTATGGATCGATAGACTTGTAAAAATACTTCCTGTGACAAATCTTCAGCATCCGTTTTATCATGAACAAAATGATAACAGGTGTTTAATACTTTATCCTGGTATAATTCAACCAAAAACTTGAAACTATCTTTGTGTCCGTTTTTTAGCTGGATTATCAGGTCTTTTTGGTTATCAGTATTCTTATCAGACAATATCATTCTCAATTATTTCGGATCATTTTTAATCATTTGCCCTGCCGGCATTCAGTATATTTTTTCCCTAATAAAAAGGCACTTTAACAGATTGTCAACAACTCGTTTAAATTTCAAAAACAGTTAATAATATATTGAAACACCGCAACTCATAAATACATTCGTTAGAATATAGAGTTTGATCACACATTCTTCTCCCAAGATATGTCAACCACACTTTTAGATTGGATCATAAAACAAAAAGGGCGAAAAAAGTTTTCGCCCATGATAAAAAAATATATTTAAAAGACCTAATCCAGCTCTTTAATTTTTATATTTCGATAAAATACCAGATCGCCGTGGTCCTGCAATAAAATATGACCGGATTCGGCTTCGCCAAAGTTCGGCCAATTTTTATATTTGCTGTATGCCACCAGGGCCCGCCACATTTGCGTACCACGTTCGTATTCCACCACCTTGATGCCGTTTAGATAATGACTTACATGGCTGCCCTGAACAATGATTTTCGCACGGTTCCAATTGTATTTATTAACACGTTTGGGGCGTTCATTCGGGGAATAAAAAGTAGCATTGGCCGGGATAAGATCATACAACGAGGCCAGGGTCCTGTTTCCGGCTACACCCATTTTTGCATCAGGATGAACATCATCATCCAAAATCTGAAATTCGCATCCAATAGCAGAGCCTTTGCCTTTATTCAGTTCAGGATCGACAAAATATTTAATACCACTGTTTGCACCTTCTGTAAATTTAAAATCAACGGACAATTCAAAATTTTTATAAGTCTTTTCAGTAATAATATCGCCGCCATTTTCAGATTCGGACCCGTCGCTGCCCAATACAGACAATACGCCGTCTTTAATTTCCCAGCCGGATTTTGGAAAATGATCGATCTTTGCGCCGCGCCAACCATTGGTTGTGGCACCGTCCCACAATAATTTCCATCCCTGCTCTTTTTCCTGTTCTGATAACTGGTTCAGTAAATAACTGGCCTGTGGTATTCCGGATTTTGGGGTCCGGGCGCTTTCCAGGTTTTCGGTCATAATCCGAATGTTACGGTACTGAACGGTTTTACCTTCTTTTTCTTTATTGTCACCGATTGCATGCACCTGTAATGCGATAAAACCTTTGGGCGTCATATCATCTATTAAATCAGCCGTCTGAACGCCGTTAAGCCATACGCAAATATTATTACCAATAGCTTCAACCCGATATTTGTTCCACTGTTCATTTTTATAGGCGGTTTTTGCCTGTGGATTCATTTCCAGGTTATAAAGCCATCCCCGCCGGGCCTCGTCATAAATACCGCCGGACCATGCACGGGCAGAAGCGTCCAACTCGACTTGGTAACCGTGCACACGACCGTTCTCATAATCCTTATTACTTTCACTTCGAATCTGAACACCGGCATTTAAGGCATTATCCATCAATGCTTCATATTCAAGGATAAAATCGCCATATTTCTTTTTTGTTGCCAAAAAAGTATTAGGTGTATTAAGCTTGCTAATACCGACAATAACACTATCTTTAACCTGGAATTCGGCTTCACCATTCAACCTTTCCCAACCTTTAAGATCTTGTCCATTAAATAGATCCTGCCATCCACTTTTATCTTTAGAACAAAAAGAAACAGCGCAAACCAGTGTTAAAAACGAAAGAACAAAAGTTTTGGTTTTCATTTTTTTCCTTTCCATTGTTTAAATGGTCCATTTTTGAAAACGCAATATACTAATTTTTTCTTAAAAATGTAATAAAAGTTTGATTTTTTACTATTTAAAGATAATTTATTCTAATGATTTGATTAAATCAAGCCAGACAGATTAAATATTACTTTTCGGACGCCGTTGTCCAAATACAGCCGCACAGGGTGCATTTTTTGTAACAAGTTTTTCAAGCTTTTTACAATACAGGGCAGCAAACGTCCGGCAGCTTCGCGCTCCGTCTACATCGTTCTCTTCCGGGAAGGATGCATATTCACACTTTAAATCACAAAAAAGTATTTTAGAGGTGGATACACCGGCGTTGTGTTCATCTTTCAAAATAAGGTCCTTTCACATTAAAACAGCAGATATCGGCTGTCTCTCATAATTTCTTCAACATTTCCGTCAGGATAATATAACTCTATTGTTTTTATCTTAATGCGTGGTTGTGTTTCAGGAATATAGATACGATCTATATGCACAACCTGGTCGGGACCGGAGAATTGCGGCGGTCCGACAATGCCGCCAAAATGTTCACTGCGCCCAAAAGCGATATGAAAACCCAGTTTTTCATCCAGCAAAACTTCATTGATCGGTTTTAATCCAAAATCACCTAAAATACCAAAACCAAGTTCCGCCATATTGCCGTAGGCGGGTTCGCGCTCAAGCCATTCCTGCTGTTTTGTACTTTCTTCACCTTTACTGACGACCTTGACAGCCCTGTTTTCCAAAATTTCAAACAGGACAATCTCTTCATTAAACTGCACCGGCAGCAATCCACTGGTGAGACTCTTTTCGTTTTCACCTTCATAGGGAACGATATAGGCCTCACCACTGGGAAGATTACCGGCCGTACCCGCATTGGGAAAACGTCCGCCGCTGGCGTGAGCAGAACGAAAACGAACATCAAAATTCATATCATAGACAGTATTGTCATCAACAGAAAACCGCACCTTGACCGATTCGGCGGCATCCAGTTTTTGCTGAACAAGGGTAACCCGTTCATTGACCAGACCGTAATCAATTCTCAATGCCGGTATCATGGCTGCCGAAAAACCGGGCATGGTTGCGGCACGAAATCCATACTTTTTGGCCGCCACTTTTAACGGCGCTGTTGCGGAAAACTGTGTCGGCGCCAGAAAAACCTGATAGTGTTGAAAAACCTGTTCAAAGGACACCTTTTCACCGTTTGACAATTCCGCAAAATCACCCGGCAAGTTCTGTGAAGGGATAAAAGCATGTTCCGGTAAATCGGCATTGTTTGATTTTACATTTTCATAACCGATAAAATCAATATTCTCAAATCCTGTTTCAGACAGACTTTTTAGCTGCTGCACCCAGTACCAGGCCATGTCCCGGCGTTCCTTCCATTTAGGCTGGTCAATTACCTGCTCATCCGGGAAATCAACCAAAACAGCAAACCGCTGGTCTTGGGGTAACCTGGGGAAAACAGATTGTAAAAGTTCCGACAGTTCGTCCGGAGATAATTTATTCATAAAAACCTCATTCATTATTCCAATATAAAACATACTTTACTGTCGGTTGAAAATCAAGGGATTTCTTTTTATTTTGGCCAAATAACAGGTAACCGAAATAAAAATTTTATCCCCAGATCACAAAAAGTAATATTTTCCCCGGGTCATTCACTCTAAAACTCCATACCCCCTCCAATTGGCCGAAGGAAAAGCACGGCTTTCAAAAAAACAGGGATTCTGCCAACAATTACATTAATCCCAATTTTTTCTTGATTCAGATAAACCGGGCACTTATCTTTTAATAAACCAGATTCATAAAATATTATTAGCTCAGTCAGTGTTTGTATATAACCAGATATTAGTCATAACATTTTTGTGTAATTTAATAAAGGTTCTAGTATAACAGAATTTAGTTAGAGACAGCCCAATACTCTTGAAATACCAAAATCAATGTAAAAGAAATAATAAATAAAATTCCTTCTTTCCACATTACCAAATCAGCATTTTCCATTTTTTGAAAGGACAAAGCAAATGTTTAAGAAATTATTGTCCCCTGTTTATTTTCTAATGTTATGGATATTTATCATTATACCTGTGTGTTTTGCCCAACAGATCACAACAGAAAAAGTCGGTCCCCAATCCGACGGCAGCATGGTCGTACCGACACATCAGCGCCTGCGACCGGCCGGATTTCAAATCACACTGCCGGGCCGTCCGGTGGACCTGGCGCTAAGCCCGAACGGAAAACTGTTGGCGCTTAAAAACTGGCGCTCCATTGATCTGATTCGGATATCTGACCGTGTTATCATGCAGTCTCTGGCTTTTCCAAAAAGCGGTGCGGCAGTTACAGGAATATGCTGGTCCGCCGACGGTCATAAAATTTATGCCACAGAAGCCGAAGACAGAGTCCGTGTAGCCGAACTTGACGGATCAAACATTATGCACTGGAACGAATCTTTTCTGGTGCCAAAATTTGATGAAAATGTCGTCGTTAAAAACAGAACAGACACCGGCGAAATAATAAGCGGTGATCCGGCGCCGACGGGCCTGACTTTATCACCGGATGAAAAGCAGTTATACGTTACATTAAGCCGATACAATCTGCTGGCAATCATTGATGTTCCGGGCGGACGGGTTCGCACAATTCCTGTAGGCATGGCCCCCTATAATGTTATTTTGGGAGAAAACAACAAAGCCTATGTCGCCAATTGGGGCGGTCGTGTTCCTCAAAAAAACGAAAAAACAGCCAACAGTTCAGGATCGCAGGTGCTGGTTGATCCCAAAACAGGCATTGCCAATACCGGTTCCATCTCAATTGTTGATATTAAAAAACGCACTAGAACAAAATCCATCAATGTTGGGCTACATCCATCGGGAATGGTGTTGAGTCCGGATAATCAAAAACTATTTGTCGCCTGTGCAAACAGCGATACCATTTATGTCATTGATACGCTGAGCGAACAGGTTGTTGAAACCATCAGCACACGTATGTATCCGCATCTGTTATTCGGCAGTTCACCGAATGCTGTTACAATCTCCAATGACGGTCAAACATTATACGCAGCAAACGGTACGGACAATGCGATATGTGTTATTCAACTGGGAAAAGAATCCGGTGGAGAAGCGAAAAAGACAACAATTCAGGGATTTATCCCGACAGGATGGTATCCCGGATCGGTTATTTTGGACCGGGAAAACAAATTTTTATTTATCGCCAATATTAAAGGCATGGGATCACGAAACCAGAAAACAGAACGTGCCGGTTACAATTCTCACGACCATCTCGGTTCAATATCCATCATTCCTGTCCCGACGGAACAGCAATTAAAAACACTGACCCAGCTCACATTGGAAAACAATCAGTACACGAAAGCACCTGCTGTCCAAACAAATGGGACAGAGAAAAAAGTTGCGTTACCAACCAATCCCGGAGAAACGTCTTTTTTCAAACACGTTATTTATATTATCAAAGAAAACAAGACCTATGATCAAATTTTCGGAGACATGCCCCAGGGAAATGGAGAGCCGGAATTAGTTATATTCGGTAGGGATGTAACACCCAATCACCATAAACTGGCCGAGACCTTTGTCCTGCTTGACAATTTTTATTGCAGCGGTATTCTCAGTGCAGACGGTCACCAGTGGACCGACGAGGCCTTTGTGACCGACTATCTGGAAAAATCCTTTGGGGACTGGGTCCGGAGTTATCCTTACGACGGTGACGATGCCCTCGCCTATGCCGCTTCCGGATTCATCTGGGACAATGTCCTCAAACATGGTTTAACGTTTCGGGATTATGGCGAATTTGTCCAGGCTGAAATCACCCCGAATACAGCCACTTTTTCTGATATATATGATGATTATTTGAACAACACATCCAAAGTTAAAATCAGGGCCAAAGCAAATTTGGAAACATTAACACCTTATTTATGTGAAACGTATACCGGCTTTCCAAACTCTATTCCGGATGTTTACCGCGCTCGTGAATTTATAAAAGAACTGGATCAATTTGAAAAAAAGAACAATCTGCCGAATTTTATAATCATGCTGCTGCCAAATGACCACACATCCGGCACAAGACCCGGACGACCAACGCCCGAAGCAGCGGTTGCCGATAACGACCTGGCTTTGGGACAAATTGTACAGGCTGTCTCAAATAGCAAATTCTGGCCGGAGACCTGTATCTTTGTAACAGAAGATGATCCGCAAAACGGACTGGACCATGTTGATGGTCATCGGACAGTCGGAATGGTGATCAGTCCCTATACCAAAAGGGGCCAGGTTATTTCGACTTATTATACACAAATTTCCATGGTGCGTACCATGGAAAACATTTTGGGATTACCGCCAATGAACCAGTTTGATTGGGCAGCGAATCCCATGACTGAATGTTTTACAAACACACCGGATTTCACGCCCTATACGGCATTGCCGAACATTATTCCATTGAATGAACTGAACCCGCCGCTGCAAAGCTTACGTGGGAAAGCGCTCTATTGGGCCCAAAAATCTCTGCAAGAAGACCTCTCTGATCTGGACCGCATTAATGAAGATACTTTTAACCGTATCATCTGGCATGCCGTCAAAGGTTACAACACACCATATCCTGAAAAAGCAGATTAAAATTCAACAGCCGTCCATATTCATATTGGACGGCTGTTTTTAACCATACCATCAAACCACCATTAATTAAACCCAAAACATAAAAACATTTTCCTGCGATCACTGAAACATTGAAATAAAACTGTTGAAAATGTGCTGAGGATCGCTTATAATGAAAAGATTATTTACTTAAAAAAGAGAGGTCCATGTTATATAGAAAATACGGAACAACAGACGACAAGGTATCCGCTATCGGATTTGGCGGTATGCGTTTTGAAGATCAAAAAAATATTGATGCCTGCGCGGAACTGGTACAGGCAGCCCATAATAACGGCATTACATATTTTGACACGGCCCCCGGATATCAGGATTCGGAAGATCTGTTCGGCGTTGCATTTAAAGAAATGAATAAAATTCGCGAACAAAAACCTTTTTTTGTATCCACAAAAACTTTTATGGCTGAACCGGACCAAGTCCGTAAAGAGCTGGAAACATCGTTGAAACGAATGAACCTGGAATATATCGATTTTTATCATGTCTGGTGTGTTCTTACAAAAGACGCTTATGAAAAACGCAAACAACAGGGCGTTATTGAAGCGTTTGAACAATTAAAAAGTGAAGGATTAATCCGGCACATTTGTATTTCATCCCACATGACCGGTACCGATATTGGTGATGTTTTAAATGATTATCCTTTTGAAGGTGTTTTACTCGGTTATTCGGCCATGAATTTTTCCTATCGGGACGCAGCCCTGGATGCCGCCGCCTCTTTAAACCGCGCCGTTGTTGTTATGAATCCCTTAGGCGGAGGAATTATCCCCAAACATCCGGATCGTTTTGACTTTTTACGAACAAGAGCGGAGGAAACGGTCGTCGACGCAGCACTCGGATTTTTATTAAACGATCCAAGAATTACGGTTTCTTTGGTGGGTTTTGCCAATCAAAAAGATTTACAGGAAACAATACATGCTGTTGAAAATTTTAAACCATTAGAACAGGAACAAATTGATTCCATTCGCAACAATCTTAAAGATACTTTTGACGAACTTTGTACCGGTTGTCAGTATTGTGATAACTGTCCGGAAGAAATACCGATCCCCAAAATGATGGACGCCTATAATCATTATATGCTTGAAGGCACGGATACTGCATTGTTGAACCGTTTAAAATGGCACTGGGGCATTGGAGCGGATAATGATGTTATCAGCAAATGTATTGCCTGCGGTCAATGTGAAGATATTTGCACCCAAAAGCTGCCCATTATAAATCGTCTTGAAGAGATCCGATATATTGCAGAAAATTATATGTCCGGACAAAAATAAAATGAAAAGTTTTTTTCGTATATTCCATAAAAAATTTTTAACATTTTGGAATTTAGGTGCGGACAAAAAACGCAGATGGCGTTTGTTCGTCAAGCTGGTGTTACTGATACTAATTATCGTCGGTGTTCTGTTTCCGAATCCCGTGCGACTTATTAAGCAAATTCAACACTATAATGATACAAACGCCCTCATTCAACCTGATTCGCCCTATATGGCGAATATCAACAGCAAAATCGACTCTCTGATTCAAACCGACACAAAGGACAGATCAGAACTGGATATTATCACCCGTTTTGTTTTAAAAGAGATAAAATACAATTATGACTGGAATATCTGGAAAAATGTAGAATATTGGCCCACGGCCTCGGAAGTTTGGCAAAAACATACGGAAGACTGTGACGGACAAGCGATTCTTCTGATCAGCATTTTACACTCACGAGGATATAAAGACGCCCGCCTTGTCGCCAATTTCAGGCATGTTTGGGTACAAATGGACAGCTTGTCCTTAATGGACTATGGAGAAAAAGCCAACATTGATTTTGAAAAAGGTAAAATGGTCATACAAATGCCGTCCTGGAAACTTTTGCTGAATTCAGCCGCGCTGAGTTTGGCTATTTTTCCCGGCATACGATATATGATTATACTTTATTCTATAATTCTGCTGTTGTTCCATCCGGCTGTAAACATAAAACGCTTGTTGTTATGTACAACACTTGGCAGTACGGGATTCATCATCCTTAAAGACTGGGCAGAATCATCCCTGCAATCTATAGAGATAAATTTTACTTTACTATTTGGGGCAATTTTTATTATTTTATCCATCATCCTGGCAGCAACATCAAAATCCCCGAAACCTGCAAAATCTGAGCCTGCAACGGGCAGCCTGAATAACGCTTAAATTCTACAAAGCCCAAAAACAATTATTGGAGAGTAATATTTGTATAAACGCATTTTTATATTTTCTTTAATATTATTTGGTAATTTGTCGGCAAACGAACATGAAATAAAACAATATGAGATAAAGCAGCCGGTTACCGTAATAGCCAACAGGGTGCCGACTGCATTTCCATATATCGGACGGGCCATCGTCACACTGGATAAAAATGATATAAAAGCAGCTCCCGCAAAATCAATTTCAGAATTACTGGAATATATCTCCGGTGTCGACATTAAACAACAGGGTGTTGACGGCATACAAGCCGACGTCAGCATTCGTGGCGCCGGTTATGAACAGACCCTGGTTTTACTGGACGGCGTCAAAATCATCGATCCGCAAACAGGGCATCACAATTTAAACCTTCCTGTCAGTCTTGAAAGCATTGAAAAAATTGAAATTCTTAAAGGCCAGGGCGCCAGATTGTATGGTCCCAATGCTTATGGTGGTGTTATAAATATTATAACGTCCAAAACACCGGCAAAATCCATATCTCTGAGCAGCAGTTTGGGTTCTTATAACACATCACGTCACAGTTTTCAGCTATTGCAAAATATCGGAAAAACTAATCACCATGTTTCAGTCTTGCGTGCCGCTTCAGACGGCTACCGTCCGAATACGGATTATGATTTTTCCAATGTTTCTTACCTGTCCGGTCTGAAAACCGGATCATCCGAACTTGAACTAACAGCCGGTTATACGGACAAAAAATTCGGAGCCAACAGTTTTTACAGTTCAACATCAACACGTCAATGGGAACATACCAAGACCTTTTATTCATCCCTTGGATTAACATTTCATAAAAACAAAAAGACCTTAAAAATGAACCTGGCTTTTCGCCGGCACAAGGACCACTATATTTGGAACCGTGAACACCCGGAATGGTATGAAAATTTTCATACAACCCGTTTGTACAGTTTTGATATGAATTACTCCTGGTCATCCATATTCGGTACAACATCCCTGGGACAGGAAATAAGTACAGATGAAATAACAAGCACCAACCTTGGCGAGCACTCGCGAACACGATACGGATTTTTCTTTGAGCATTTATATCACGCCAGGCCTGATCTTCATATATCAACCGGTGCATCGATTTTTCACAACACGCATTGGGGCTGGCAGGGCTGGCCCGGACTTGATGTCAGTTATTATGTAAATCCCTCAAACAAATTCTATTTCACGGTTGGAAAAGCATTTCGTATCCCCACCTATACGGAACTGTACTATTCCGATCCGGGACACCAAAGCAATCCGAACCTTAAAGCAGAACAAGGCTGGAACTATGAATGGGGTTATTTATTACAACGCCATTCATATTTAGTCAATGCCGCCTGTTTTATTCGAAAAGGATCGGATATAATTGACTGGCTGTGGATGGAGCAGGAACAAAAATGGCTTGCTGAAAATATTATAAATTTGAACACAAAAGGTTTTGAAACCGATTTCCAGAAAAAATTTTCAAACCTCTCCATACTTGACAGAATTTCCTTTGGGTATACGTATCTGACAACCAATAAAGAAAACATGGATTCCATATCCTCCTATACCATTTCACATTTTAAACATCAATTTACTGCCGGAATTAAGCTGAATTACTGGAACAACAAGTTGACACAAACCATTCATTATCGATATCAAGACCGCATTTCATTTCAGGACCAAATGTTGACAGATACCCGAATCATGTGGCAAACACTCAAATTTGATTTTTCCTTTGATATAAACAATGTATTTGACAAACTATATTACCAATACAGACTTTTTCCTGCCCCGGGAAGACGTTTTCAGTGCCAGGTAACCTGGAAAATTTAATACAATTCATGTAAAAACTGTTCATTACTTCACATCCGGCCCCGCCCTTTTATTTCCCTTGCATTTCTGGGTTAAAGTTTTAATTTCTAGTGCCGGATAAACTTTATTACCAAACAGCCTTTTTAAACCAAAAGGAGAATTACGATGAAGGATAATACCGTACTCCAATACCTAGAGACCTCCTCGCCCAATTTTAAATATTGGGAAATGTTAAAAGATATGATCGACCAAAGTCTTGATCTTATGCTCAACCTGAGACAAAGCGGACACCCCGGCGGTTCCCGTTCCAAAGTCCACATGCTGCTTTCGCTGTTAATGAGTGGGGCCATGCGCTGGGACATACGAAATCCACAAAAAGCTTTTGCCGATCGTTTTATTCTTGTTGCCGGACACACAAATCCGCTGGTATATGCTACACTGGCGGTCCTTAACGAAGCTCTGCGGCGCAAGTTACAAAAAACCGGACAATCGATTTATGCCGTTAATGATGCTAAAAATCAACAGCTTGTTTATGAAGACCTGCTGACCCTGCGTCGTAACAAAGGGCTACCGGGACATGCTGAAATGGAAGGCAAAACACAGTTTTTTAAATTCAACACCGGACCTTCCGGTCACGGCTCCCCAGCCGCAGCAGGTCAGGCCATGGCTTTAAAACTGGCAGGCGCAGGCGATGTGCGTGTATTTGCCATGGAAGGCGAAGGCGGTTTAACGCCGGGTGGTGTTCACGAAACCCAAAATTCAGCTTATGGACTGGGACTGGATAATTTTTATTATTTAATTGACTGGAACAATTTCGGCATTGACAATACACCCATCAACCATGTCGTTTACGGTACGCCAAGAGACTGGTTTGAAGCGCACGGATGGCGCGTTACCGGAACGGAAAACGGTATGGAATGGCCGGACGTAACACAAACAATTTTAGACGCTGTTTATGGGCAAAAGGACAAAAACATACCAAATGCATCATATTTTAAAACATTAAAGGGACGCGGTTACGGAATTTTTGACAACAAATCCCACGGCGTACCGCACAGCCCAATGAACAGTGAAAAATTCTGGGAAACGAAAAAGCCTTTTATGGATAAATATGGCATAACCTTCCAGGACGTTAATCAGCCTGCCCCTGACTCTGAAAAGGACAAAGTTCAGGCAACCAAGGAAAACCTGGAACAGGTCATGTCGCTTTATGATTCACAGCCGGGATTGCTGGATTATACCGCAGACAGACTGATTGAAATTGCAGAAATGATCCCTGATTTACGAACAAAAGTTACTGTTAATTGTAATACAGATCCGGGTAAAGACCCGGACATTGTAGATTTTACCAAATACCCGGCCGACGTTTTTGTTAAACCCGGCAGCAAAGCCGCCAACCGAAATGCACTGGCAAAATTCGGCGCCTATGTCAATTCCGTTGCAAAGCAAAAATACGGACGCCCCTTATTTATCGTCATGTCAGCCGACCTTGCCGACTCGACCAATATTTCCGGTTTTGCCAAAGAGTGGGCCGGCGCTCCGGGATTCGGTGTTTATAACCGCGAAACCAATCCAACCGGCAGCCTGCTGCCGATGGAAATTACAGAATTTGCCAATGCAGGCATTTGTGCCGGACTCTCTTCGGTAAATTTTGCAGAAAATCCCTCTGAGGATTATTGCGGATTTTATTCAGCTTCAAGCACCTATGGCTCATTTTCCTATTTAAAATACGGTCCCATGCGCCTGTTTAGCCAAATGGCGCAGGACAGTAATATAAAGCTGGGAAAGACCATTTGGGTGGCCGGCCATTCCGGTCCGGAAACAGCCGACGATTCCAGAACACATTTTGGCATTTTTTCTCCCGGTGTTACCGAACTTTTCCCCAAAGGTCATGTCATAAATCTGTACCCCTGGGAACATAACGAAGTACCGGTCCTGTTGGGAGCTGCTTTGCAAACCGAAGCACCAATCATTGCCCTGCATTTGACCCGACCGGCAATTGAAATTCCGGACAGAGAAAAACTGGGAGTTGCTTCTCATTTTGAGGCCGCCAAAGGCGCTTACTTGATTCGGGACTATGATCCTGGTTTACCCAAAATGGGAACAATCTTTGTCCAAGGCACCAGCACGACTTTAAACGTCATCAAACTTTTGCCGCGTTTAAAACAGGCAGGATTGAATGTCAAATTAATCGCTGCTGTCAGCCACGAACTTTTTTATCTCCAACCGGCAGAATACAGGCACAAACTCGTTTCCGACGCAGATTGGATAAACTCAACTGTCATTACAAACGCTGCCAGACGCAATATGTACAACTGGATTTCTTCTCAACTTTCAAGAGAATATGCAATGAGTTCAGACTGGGACAATCAGTGGCGCTCAGGCGGTACTATTGATGAAATTCTCGAAGAAGCACACCTGTCTGAAGATTGGTTGTTTAAAGGAATTGAAAAATTTGCGCTGGAAAAAGATAAAAGATTAAACAGACTACAAAACAGCATTACAACGGCCCTTTAATTGGGCCGTGTTTTAACCATTTTTAGAGAAACATGCAAGCACTAGAAATTTTGATTCTTGCCATAGGATTAGGAACAGACGCATTTTCAGTCGGCGTCTCTGTCGGCAGCAGGGGCGCCAAATTCAGACAATATTTCAGAGCGGGATTTCACTTTGGATTATTCCAGTTCTTTATGCCGATTTTAGGGTGGCTGACAAGTTATGAAATTGCCGGACTCTTTTCACAGTATAATAAATTTATTGCAGCCGGAATTTTGATACTTATTGCCGGCCACATGCTTCACGAAGTGTTTTGCGACAAAAATGAAGATAAATTAGGGAAAAAAGACCTTACCAAAGGCTGGACCCTTGTTGCCCTTTCTATTGCCACGAGCATTGATGCTTTCGGCGTTGGGCTTGGCATTGGTCTTATAGGCAGTTCGCTTGTTAAACCATGTCTGGTCATCGGGCTCGTTGCCGCGTTAATGACCATTACCGGTATTGCCCTGGGTAAACGCCTGGCACATATTATCGGTAAAAAAGCTGAAGTTTTCGGGGCCTGCATACTTTTGGTTATTGCCGTCAAGATCATGTTATCTTGATTTTTATCAACTCCGAATCTAAACCTTTTCCACCCAAATTAAATCAATTAAAGGGAAAGCCATAAAAACCGCACGAAAAATCGTTCTGCTATTTTTCTGTCTCTCCGTACTCTGGATAAAAACCGCCCACGGAGAGACATTAACATTCTATACCCCTATGGAATACGGGTCGGAATCCCTGTATTCACCATTGTGGATTTTGGTCAACAGCGGTATGGGAATTTTGCAAATCAGCAATCGCAACAATCACTTGCCGGACATTGCCTTTGAACAGGGTATAAAAAATGTCTCATACAATTTATCGCACCCAATAACAGCGATAGAGCAATATGGATGGGACAATTTTCTGCGTCAGGAGGTGTTTCCGAGTTCAATTAAGCTTAAAAATGCCCAATACTTTCCCAATTATTCTCTGCATATGATCGGCGGCGGTTTTACATATCGAAAATTTTCAGACTGGTATAAAATTAAAGGATTCAGGCATCCCCGATTACTGGCCTTTTCGTCACTTATGACAACACATTTTTTAAATGAAGTGGTGGAAAATAATAATTATATCGGGCCCAATGTCGATCCTGTTGCAGATTTTTATATTTTTAATCCTTTGGGAGTTCTGATATTTTCATCAGACAAAGTGTGCCGTTTTTTCCGCAATACGTTACACATGCAGGACTGGTCGTTTTTATCCGGGATTAATCTCAGACACAAATCAATATATAACGTCGGACAAAACTTTGTTATAAAAATTGATATTCCTAAAACAGAAAAATTCCAGATCATGTATCACTGGGGTTGTCATGGAATGCTCGGTCTTTCCTACAATCGAACAAAAACACAATGTTTTTCTGTGGCCGGTGGTTTGGTTGCCAAAGATCTAATAAACATACAACATGAAAACAATGTCCGGGAATTAACGACAGAGTTGATATGGACATGTGGTGTTTTTTATGACCGAAACAATTCACTTCTTGCATCTTTAATTCTGTCCGGGACAAAAGGCTATAAAGCAAGATTAAATGTTTATCCCGGTATGATAAAAACAAAACATTTTTCCCCGTCTTTGTTTGTCAATCTGACTCAGGACAATCAGGTCATTACCGGACTCGGTTTCAGGTTCTTTCCTTTTTTACTTTCACAAGCTCTATAAAGCACCATATTTCTTTTCAAGCTTTTTATTCTTGCTAAAGCAAGAAAACTTGCCTATTATATCCAAAAATGAAAAACGGAGGCAACATAAAAATGAAAAAAGTTTTTTTTATTATATTCATACTCTCTGCATTAACGGCAAAAGCCTCGGAAAATCCACTGTTGCAATACATCCCTGATATAACGGCAGATGGTCAGTGGCAGGTTGATTTTGAACCCGAGCTCTATACGCCGGAAAACCTGTTCGAATATATCAATGGTGAAGCAGAGCATTATATTGATTATCATTTTAAACACATGCTCACCGCCTCCTGGATAAATGTCGATGATGAAGCGGCAACGCTGACCGTAGATATTTACGACATGCAAAGTTCGCTCAATGCATTCGGTCTTTACAGCAGCTTTCGTTATCCCAATTTGACCTATGAAAAAATCGGTACGGAAGCAATTACCTCCATATACAATATTCGTTTTTACAAGGGCCGCTTTTTTGTACAAATAAATGCCGGGTCCGATAAAAAATTTGTAACGGACAAATTGTATTCAACCGCCAACGCAATCGCAGAAAAAATACCCGACCTTCCGGTACCGTCGGAAATAACCCTGCTCACCGATCAAAATCAAATTCCCAGATCATTAAAATACATACCCAAGGGATTTATGGGCCAGACAATATTTGAAAACACCATGATTGCTGAATACGCTCTTCCGGCAGATACATGCCAGGCATTCGTCATCATATTTCCGGACGATCAAAAAGCAGATAAAGCATTTCAGGAATATCAAAACAATATTTTAAAAAGAGGAAAAATATCAGAGTTGCAGCAAAACAAATTTTTAGCAGAACCGGCCTATCAGGGTAAAGTATTGATAACCCGATCAGGGCAATATATATTTGGTGTTAAAGAATTCAAAAATTTACAGGAAAGTGAAAAGCTGCTGGACGAGATAGTATCAAGTAAACAAAGCATTAATTAACATTTAATACCTCACTCCGGCACACAAAAGATATTTTCAAAATTTGAAAATATCTCCATTAAAGAATATTCGGAATTGGCCTGTTCAACCGTTTCAATCCAGGAAGCAGGCACATTCTTTACCCCAAGCCAGGCACCGGCAACAGAACCTGCAATAAACGCCAGCGTGTCATTGTCCCGTCCATAGTTTGCCGCCGCTTCAATGAGCAAAGGAATTTCCTGAGCGTATTCCATTAAAGCCACAGTACAGAAAAACAGCTCGGGAACTGTGCACATATTTGAATCGTCAACAGCGACGTAATGCAATTCATAAATCAAGGAAACAAGTTGTTCTTTTGTATCCATTTTCGTTTTATTTTTAAAATGACGGGCCATCACAACAGCCTGGTTAAACTCTTTTTCAATTGATAAAATTACAGCGTTTTTTTCTGTTCCGAGATAGCTGTCCAAACCATTATCCATAATAATTTGTGTAATATCCGGCCAGTTTTTACCACCCAACAAATCTGCCACAACAGCTCCAAGAACGGCTGTATAAAAAGGGGCCGTTCCGATGTCAAAAAAATTCAAATCCATTATATATTGAAAGGCATCGACCGGATTTCCGGCAAAGTAGGCGGCTGCAGGTAAAAGCCCTACAAGTCCGACCGGTATCTCTTTACCGGCCGCATAAGCGTTTTGAGCAAATTCGGATTTTATATTTTCCTGTACCAAAACCGGTTCAACCGGATCAAGGTGCCAGTCATCGGCAATCCCAACAGGTATCACATTATCATGATGTATTTTGTATGGAGGAGAAAAAAGAGGTACGTCCTGAGGTATAAAAACCGAAGTTGAAATTTTTGTCAATTCCCATAAAAAGGCCATTTTTAAATATTTCTGTTTTCGAAATTCGTCAAACGGCGGTCTCTCCTCTTGTATCATCTTGTGATAATTTGAATCAAACAACATAAAATCATCAAATGCATTCTGATAGCTGCGAATGATCTCTTTGGCTAAAAATTCTTTTAAAACCGGCTGACAAGGTCGTTGTTTTTGATTTTCAATTAAAATTTGTGCCATCAAAATCCGCATCCTGCTTTCTTCGGTAAATGTACCTGGTTCGGCATTTTGTTTATATACCTCTCCATTTTGCTGCTGTTCCAGGGAATAAGGTGCAAAAGATTTTATCCAGTGACCCAGTTCTAAAAAATTCTGCGTCGCTTCAATTGAGCGTCCTTTTCTGGGACCAGCCATAGCATCGGCTACGATGGAACTGTAAAGCATACCGGACAATCGTTCTTTAAAAACAGATTGTTCCTGTGCGAATGTATTGCCGGCAAGGATACTGTTTGTACAAAATATTAAAAATAAAATCCGGCTGAATTTCCTGCAGCAATTTATAAAACGTAATTTGGAGTTTTTATGGCTCATATAGTTTAGATAATTTATATCAAGTCAAAATTTCCTGGGTAAACGCGTTACCAGCTCTATTAATTTGTTCTTTACATTCTCACGCTGAATATCATCAACTTTTAGATAAAAATGTTTTCCGTTTTCATCTTTTTGATAAATTGTCAACTCATTAGCATCAACACGGATTTTCCCCGGAGATGACAAGGTGAACCAGTAAGCATCCGGTTCGACAGCATATAAAACCGATGTCAGGTCCCAGGACGGCCGATCATAGGGCATTTTCATAAAAACCTTATAGGCCTCGGCAACAGGATGATAATCAACGTAATTGAAATCATTTTCAATACTTTTTGCAGGATATTCGATAGAGATGCCCACTTCAAAGCCGCTGCAAATAATGGGCGCAGGGCAGTTTGCAAAGACATACTGCGCCGCTTCCGGATGAATAAAAATGTTATATTCTCTTTCCGGATGGTCGCTGAAATTCCCGGCCATCATGGACATAAACCGGACTTTTTTACGTACCAGCTCCATCCCGGTTAACGGGGAAATGTCATCGGGTTGAGACCGCAAAAGCCGGGCAATATTTGTTGAAAAACCAACAATAACAAAAACCACAGACTGGTCAGCCGATTCACTCAAAATTTTTCTTTGCAGGGTCACAGCGTCTTCAATATCGGTTAAGGAAGAAAAGTCCTTACCCATTTTTTCGGAAACAGTTTTGATAAATGGTCCGGTATCCTCCGTTTTACCATCCCTGACAATACCAATTGGTATATACGAATGACCGTAAAACCGGTTAACGATGTCCGTATAAACCGCTGCCCATTTATTATCCTTGCTGATGGTCACTGCAGCAAAATCAATAAATCCCATGTCCACATAGGAATGCAGCATCACCAATGCAAGCGCATCATCGATATCATTACCGATATCAGTGTCAAATATGATCACCGGACGTGTAACTGTCATCTTTTCTCCAAAAATATATCACGTTTCAATATCCAATAGTAAAAGGAATTATTTTCATTTTTGCAAAACAATTTTTAAATTACCTAAAATTAAATCTGAAAATAAAATATGAATGGAACCTAAATGTTACAAAAAGATCAGATCAAACCACTTGTTTTAAAAAGCAGTGTGCAGCACTATGAATGGGGCACCAGAAATGAACAGGCCTTTATACCCCAATTAATCGGCAAAGATATTATAAAAGACAAACCCTATGCAGAATTATGGATTGGTGTTCATCCCAAAGCTCCTTCCAAAGTAAAAATTGACGACATGGAAATGAACCTTGATGAATATATTCAAAAAAATCCTCGGGAAATTTTAGGAGCAAACGTCGCTGAAAAATTTAACAATCAATTACCGTTTCTGCTCAAAGTCCTTTCCGCCGGAGAAGCCCTTTCCATACAAGCACATCCCAACAAAAAACAGGCAGAAATGCTGCACAAACGCGACCCCAAAAATTATCCGGATGACAATCACAAACCGGAAATAGCGATAGCTCTGGACAACCTGACAGCGCTGGTTGGATTTAAAACAATCCCCGAATTAAAAACAGTTCTGAAAAACTATCAGGAAATGGCTGACTTTATCGGTTCGGATATAGTGGGATCTTTTTTAAATCAATCTGATACTAACGCCTCAAAAGAAATAAAAATATTATATTCCACGCTCATGCAAAAACCACAAACACATGAAGATGAACTGGAAACATCCCTGCGAAATCTGGAAAACCGTTTGTCAAAATCAAACGATCTCTCCGATGCTGAAGAACTGTTTTTGTCATTACGCCAAAAATACGGAACAGACGTTGGATTATATTCGCTGTTTCTTTTAAATCTTGTCTATTTGAAAAAGGGACAGGGTGTATTTTTAAATGCCGGTATTCCGCACGCTTATTTGAAAGGTAATATTGTCGAATGTATGGCAAATTCCGATAATGTGGTCCGTGCCGGTTTAACGCCAAAGTTCAAAGACGTGGAAACATTGGCGGAAATTCTGACATGGGAAACACAACCTGTTCCTGTTATGCAGCCCAATAATGAATTAAATATAACACACTATCAGGTACCAATCAGTGAATTTCAAATTTCTAATTACAAAATGGAACAAAACCAAAAAACCGAACTGACATGCAACAGCCTGCACATCATACTCATAACAGAAGGATTATTGGACATACAATGGTCAGCAAATGATACGGAATCTTTTTCAAAAGGCCAGGTCATACTTGTTCCGGCTTTATTAAAAAATTACACGATCAAAGCAAGTTCACAAACTGATTTTTTTATTGCGCACATTATATAATCCTATATTTCCCTTAAACAGTACTTGATATAATTGCCAGGCATTCCATATATGCGGAGGAAATCATGCAAAAATCAACGTCTGAAATTTACCAGGAACGACTTGCCCGTTATGTAACGGCTATGAAAAACGAAAAACCGGACAAAATACCCATTCGTCCGTTTGTAGCCGAATTTACAGCAAAATACACCGGCATGACCTGTCAGCAAGTGACCCATGATTTTAACAAAGCCTTTATTGCCGCCCAAAAATGTGCTAAAGACTTTGACTGGGACGCCGTAGTAGGTAATATGGTGTATGTATGGACCGGATTAACCCAGGCAATTGGTTTAAAGTACTATGCAACGCCCGGTATTGAAATTTCTCCTGATACGGCGTTTCAATACCTGGAGCCTAAAGAAGAAAATGCTTTTATGAAAGCAGATGAATATGACTTGCTGATAAAAAATCCAACCGACTTTTTGTATAATGTCTGGCTGCCGCGTGTTTCTACGGAAATTAAGGCAGCAGACGAAAAAACATCTTTTCGTAACAACCTTGCGTTTGTCAAAGGCGGCATGGCCATGATGCAATACTTTAATGCTTTTGGTCCGCAGGGAGAAACGCTGAAAAACGATATTGGTGTTGTTTCCGCTATTTCCGGAATTTTAAAAGCGCCATTTGATATTCTTGCCGATAAGCTCCGTGGCTATATTGGGCTGACAATGGATATGATGAACCAGCCGAATAAAGTGCTCAAGGCCTGCGAAGCTTTGATGCCGCATATTTATCACATTGCCCAATCATCAGCAGACCCAAACCACCAGGTGCCGGTCGGTTACTGGATGCATCGCGGCGGCCTTCCTTTTGTTTCCAAAGGACAATTTGAATCCCATTACTGGCCCACAATAAAACCGATTATTGAAGAACTTTGGCGCAACGGCAACCAGACGCTTTTTTACGCCGAAGGAAGCTGGGACCATCATCTGGATAGTTTTGCCGAATTACCCCTCTCCAGTATTGTTTATCATATCGACCGGGGAGATTATCTCCTGACACATAAAAAACTGGGACATAAATTCTGTTTAAGCGGTGGCGTACCAAATGCCATTCTGGCCCTGGGTTCTCCCCAGGATGTTCAGGATTATTGCAAAAACATTATTGACACCATCGCCCGGGACGGCGGTTACATTATGGATGCCAGTGCGATTATGCAAAACGATACAAAAGTTGAAAACATAAAAGCTCTTACAAATTTCACCCGTGAATACGGCGTGTATTCTGACGGTCATATAGATCCATCCACACCGCAATATGTAAAGCCGGATGAAAACGTGCCCTATGACAAAAACTATGGAATGCCTGAGCATAAAAATACTCTTACCCGACCGGGTGTTTGCATACCCTGGCAGGAAAAGCAAAAAGAATTACCACAGATTTCCGGAGATGCAGACATTGTAAAGACAATATGGGAAAATACGGATGATCTGGGCCATATGTTTATTTGGCAATGTTTGTTGTCGTTTTAAAAAAAAATTTTATAACTTTTTCCTTGTCATACTTTTGAAAGCCATAGTATTTTAAATTCATTTTTAGTATCTTTTATAATGTTTTCCTGAATACCAACGCTTAAAAACAAAACTCGTTCTCTACATCTATTGTACCGAAAGGACCGCCAATGCAAAAACTTTCTGTTAAGGAAAAAATCGGATACGGACTGGGCGATACCGCGACCAACCTGACCTACCGAACCATTATGGTTTTTCTCAGCTTTTTTTACACCGACGTATTCGGCCTTTCCGCCGGAGTTGTGGCTACGCTTTTTCTTGTTTCAAGGTTATGGGACGCCGTAAACGATCCGCTGATGGGAATAATTGCCGACAGGACACATACACGCTGGGGACAATTCCGTCCCTGGATCCTTTGGTCAGCCATTCCCTTCGGTTTGCTGACTTTTTTGACGTTTTCAACCCCCGATTTTGGTCCGACCGGAAAAATCATATACGCCTATGCAACTTATATCCTTTTAATGATGGTCTTTACGGTCAGCAACATTCCATACTCGGCTTTGTCCGGTGTTATGACATCAGACCCAAATGAAAGAACTTCACTGTCCACTTTTCGTTTTGTTTTTGCATTTTTGGGCGCTCTTTTAGCCCAGGGACTTAATATTCCTTTAACCAAATTTTTCGGACAAGGGGACCAGGTTAAAGGCTATCAATGGACCATCTCTATTTTTGCCGTTATTTCAATCATTCTATTTGTTATTACATTTTTATCCACCAAAGAACGAATTCATCCGCCAAAGGCCCAGCAAGGTTTATTAAAAAACGACGTCAAAAATCTGTTAAAAAACAAACCCTGGGTCATACTATTTATCATCGGCATTCTGTTTGTCACATTTTCTGCACTGCGCCAGGGTGCAACACTTTACTATTTCAAATACTTTATCGGTGATACATCCACGGCCACCTCTTTTATGGTTACAGGTTTAATAGCGGCAATGATCGGTGCAGCAATAACAAACCAATTATCATTAAAAATCGGCAAGAAAAAACTGTTTATCAGTTCGACTATTCTTGCGGGTATCAGCAGTACATTGTTTTTCTTTCTTCAACCCGAAAGTCGGATTGCCATTTATTCTCTCAATATTATTATAGAATTTTTCGGCGGTCCCATGCCGGTATTGTTTTTTGCCATGCTGGCAGACTCGGCAGACTATTCCGAATGGGTCAATAACCGCCGGTCAACTGGTATTATCTTTTCAGCAGGAACTTTTGCCATTAAAACCGGTGGAATGATCGCCGGTGCCGGTACGGGTTTTCTGCTGTCAATTTTTGGATACGCAGCAAATGCCGAACAAAGCAGCACATCAATTCTTGGCATCAAACTGCTTATGAGCATTATCCCGGCAGTTATCATACTCGTCGGCACGATATTCACATTTATATATCCCTTAAATGAACAAACACTTTTAAAAATTGAATCCGATTTGGCCGAACGAAGATAAAAATAAAGGAGCAGCAACAATGATCAAATTCCCTGAAAATTTTACCTGGGGCACGGCAACAGCCAGCCACCAGATTGAAGGCGCCTGGCTTGAGGATGGCAAAGGACTCAGTATATGGGACGCCTTTTCACACACACCCGGAAAAACCCATAACGGAGACACAGCCGAAATCTCCTGTGACCATTACCATAAATATAAACAAGACGTCGCGCTGATGGCCGAACAGGGTTTAAAAGCTTATCGTTTTTCCATTGCCTGGCCGCGAATTATGCCGGCAGGTAAAGGCAAACCCAATCCAAAAGGGATCGAATTTTATTCCAATCTGATCGATGAATTATTAAAATATGATATTCAACCCCATGTAACACTCTATCACTGGGACCTGCCCCTCGCCTTGCAAACGGAACTGGACGGCTGGCAAAATCCGGCCATAGCCGATCTTTTTATGGAATATGCGGATGTTTGTTTTGAACATTTTGGTGACCGGGTTAAAAACTGGATTACATTTAACGAACCCTGGGTTGTGGCTATTTTAGGATACGGGCAGGGCGTATTTGCACCGGGACGAATTTCCAATTCAGAGCCCTATATGGCAGCCCACCAATTATTACGTTCACATGGCAAAGCAGTGAATTTATACCGGGAAAAATATCAGTCAAAACAAAACGGTGTCATTGGCATAACCTGCAACTGTGACTGGCGGGAACCATTGACCGACTCTCCCAAAGATATTGCCGCCGCTGAACGGGCGCTCGAATTTTTTATGGGCTGGTTTGGAGATCCTATTTATTTCGGAGATTACCCGGCTTGTATGCGCGAACGTGTTAACGAACGCTTGCCCAAGTTTACAGCAGATGACATTGCTTTAATCAAAGGCTCAAATGACTTTTTCGGTTTGAACCACTATACAACACTATATGCAGCCCATATGGATCCCAATGATAACAGTGAACACGATATATATGGAAACGGCGGCATTTCTGAAGATCAGGATGTAAAACTTTCGGCAGACCCGGCATGGGACAAAACATCCATGGGATGGTGTATTGTTCCCTGGGGTTTACGTAAAAACCTGGAATGGATGTATAACCGCTATAACCAACCCGATATTTATGTAACTGAAAATGGTTGTTCATTAAAAGATAAAGTCATTGACGGCAAAGTCAACGATCCCCAGCGTATAGAATTTTTAAAACTGTACCTTTCGGAAGCACACAAGGCGATAGAAAACGGTGTAAAATTAAAAGGCTATTTTTTATGGTCCTTTATGGACAATTTCGAATGGGCGTTAGGTTATTCCCGGCGTTTCGGCATTAACTATGTTGATTATGAAACAGGAAAACGCATTCCAAAAGCTTCTGCCTATTGGTATGGTGATGTCGCTAAAAACAATGGTTTCTAATAAAAAAGCCCCAATATTTTTAAAATGTTGGGGCTTTTTTTATACGAAAAAATTATAATAAATTAACCAAAAAATAAAGTAAAAGTCCGGTACCAAGAGGGACCGTCAGATTATCAGTCCCGGCAGGCGAAACGCCCTCGGCAAATGCGGCAAAAACAGAGGAAATCAGTGTTAATGCAATAATGGCTTCCACTGACAGAACTGCGCTGAACGGGCTAAAACTGGAACCGGAAAGAAACCAGAGACTGGCACCGATTCCGATCAGGCTAAAAGCAAACATCGCCAAAGAACCGATAATAGTTTTTTTAAATTTAAAAACAGTGTAACCTTTTTTACCATACTTGATCCCCAAAATACTGGCAAATGCATCGCCCAGTGTCATTGCCATAACGGCAGCAACGACAATAGGTGCGTAATCAGATGGACCTTGTTTTCTCCAGAACAATAAAAACAAGACTGTAATAGAAATTGCAAAATAAACCGTTCCAAGGGTTGACTGTTCATTGTCCATCTGCTTAAAGGATTGCCTGCGGTAAAAGATATAATTTAACACAATAAACGTAGCAAATGGGATAATCCCAAAATACCAGGTATCAAACAACATTACGATTGCCCATACCCATAATCCGGCTCCGATATGGATAATTTTGCGCGACAGGTCCAGCGACCATTGAAATTTTTTGCCGAGAAATTCTACAAAAAACAACAAATCAAATGCATATCCATAAGAGAGGACGAGTGCCCATATATCATTATTAGACATATACTACCTCAGTTAGAAGTATCAATCAATCACTTGTTTACTTAACCTAAAATAGAATATCCTCCATCTACAACGATTGTTTGTCCCTGAATCTGTTTTGCCAGATCGCTGCACAAAAATAAAGCTATATCTGCCACATCTTCCGGTGTTGTTAAACGTCCGGATGGCGTTTTGGCAAGAGAAGAACCAATCATATCATCTCTGTTCGGAAAATGTTTAAGAGCATCGGTGTCCACAACTCCGGCGGAAACCGCATTAACTGAAATTCCTTTCGGTGCCAGCTCAGCCGCCAAATGGCGAATCAAAGATTCCAGGGCTGCTTTGGAAGCGCCGACAGCCGCATAATTAGGGATGGCACGAATAGAGCCTAAACTGGACACAGCAACAATTTTTCCATTGCCGTTCATTAAAGGAAGTGAATGTTGGGCCAAAGGCAACAGCGTTCCGGCATTAATATCCATTGTCCATCTCCAGTGACGTTCTGTCAATTCCATAGCAGGTTTTAAAACACCGGAAGCAGCATTACTGATCAATATATCAAGATGTCCAAACTCTTTCTCAATTTGTTCAAACATGTGGTGAATATTTTCATGATCACCAACATTAGCGCGAATGGCAAGTGCCTTTGCACCGGCTGCTTCAATTTGTTCGAGCGTTTCATTAGCAGCAGAACGTTGGCGAAGATAGTTAATAGCAACATCAGCACCGGCTTGTGCTAAACGGACGGCTATAGCGCGTCCTATTCCACGTGAACCTCCGGTAACCAGGGCAGTTTTTCCTTTAAGACTTAGATTAATATCCACCATAATTTTCCTTTCATTTATTTTAATGTCGAATGACCGACATTTGTTTTTTAATGGTTTGATAATTTGTAGCAAGTGTATAAAAATAGGTACCGGTTGCAACATTGAGACCACTGTTATCTGTGCCGTCCCATTGCCAGGTGTAAATTCCGGCCGTCATTTTTTTATCTATCAGCCGTTTTATCTCCTGGCCTAACAGATTATAAACAACCAGGGTTACGTTCTGAGGCGAATACTTTTCCGGTATCTGAAACATTATTGAACAAGACTGATATTCTTCCGGTATAAAGGGATTTGGGTAATTTTGAGATAAAGCAATCGTATTTTCCAAAAAACCGACAGGAAGCGGACGGCTTTTAATTCTGATGTTTGTCAAAAGCCATCCATCCGGATCAAACAAAATATTCTGAGGTTCCTGGTTTGTTTCAAAAGCAAACAATTGATTTTTCATCTCGACATATAATGTATCTAAAACAATAAAATTCTTCATTTGAATCCCTATTTCCAACGGAAACACAAAAAAATCCTGTGTTGTCTGGGTTTGAGAGAGTTCAATTTGAATTTCATATCGGTTTTCAGATAATTGTTGCAGGTCCCAATCAATATCAATTTCCGGAAATCCCTTGTCATATATCCATTGTTCAAAAAACCATTCCAGATTTTGGCCGCTTGCCTTTTCAGCAAGAGAAACAAAATCCGAAATGGCAGCATTTTTATAGGCAAAATTTTGGGCATAGGTTCTTAACAAATTAAAAAAAGATGAATCTCCAATTTGTCGTCTTAACATATGTAAAATCCAGGCGCCCTTTTGATAAACCGTTCCTCCCCACATATATTCCGGATCATAAATGGGAAAATGACCAATATTTCGCACTTCTTTGAGATAAAGGTCCTTAAGGCCCTGCATATATACTTTCAAATCCTCCGGGCCACCGATATGTTCAAAATAAAGGGCTTCACTATAACTGGCAAAACCTTCATTCAGCCATATTTCTCGCCAGTCCTTAAGCGTCACCAGGTCGCCCCACCATTGGTGCGCCAGTTCATGGGCGACAATATAATCAAATTTATTATTTCCGGTCAGCAGATTTTGGCCATAGGAGGTCATTGTCTGGTGTTCCATAGCGCCCGAAACGGGAAGTTCAACCATTCCGTATTTGTCAAAAGGATATGAAGAAAATGTTTCTTCAAAAAAACGCATCATTATTCCTGTATTTTGCCAATCCTTCTGAACAAGTCCGGCATGTTCCGGGTAATAATAATATTCAAAAGGAATAATATTGCCGTCAATGCTCTCATAGCTTTTTTGTTCATGTGCAAAATCACCGACTGATACAGCAATTAAATAGGTAGCAATCGGATGGTGTTCCTGCCAATGGAATAGCGTTTTTTCGTTAACCGGCGTTTGTTCCAGTAAAAGTCCGTTTGAAACGACCTGTAAACCGGTTGGGACAGTAATATAAAGGTCAACGGCAGCTTTATCATGAGGTTGATCGTGCGACGGAACCCAATATCGAAAAGATGACGACGGATTAGAGTTTAACGCTTCACCCATAGTATAAACCCAACGATCGGTAAAGAAAAATCCGCCGGTACCGTCGTTTGCCGGTCTGCCCTGATAATAAACCTGAACCCGTAACGAATCATGAGGAGAATTTATCGGAATGGATAATCCTTTTTTATCACGAATAAATGAAACTGCAGAATCGTCCAGCTTAACGGAATCTACCTGTAAACCCAATAAATTCAAATAAACTGATGACTTTTCTTCATTCAGTCGAAATGTAAGCTCTGTTTCACCAATGATATATTCATTTTGCGGATTTATATCCAAAAAAATATTATAACAAAGAACATCAAAAGATGAATCTATATCAGCGGATGAATTTTTGGTGAGATGAAAAGATACACCGGATTTCTCCTGCGTAAAGGCAATAGAAACAGATAAAAACAAAAACCCAGAAAGAAAATGTCGCCAATAGTTACTCAGTCTTTATTTTCCTTCAAATGTGTCATTATAATCACACCAACACCTATAAGACCCAGGTAAAGCAGAAACTCGATGTATGACATTGTTTTAACGACAAGGCCTTTATAAACAAGCAACAAAGCGCCAATTACAATGCACACTATTCCTCTTTTCTGAAAACGGTCGATTTTTGAAAAATAGTTTTTCATTTGACTTGATAACAATCCCAACTATTTATTATTCTGTTCCCAATGAGACAAAATTTCATAAGCGGCTATGCCAAAGGCAACAGAAACATTAAAGGATTGTTTAATTCCAAACATGGGAATTTCAATCGCCAAATCAGCCATGGGAACAAGTTCATCCTTTACACCGTGAAACTCATTGCCCACAATAAGGCAAAGAGGGAATTTATAGTCGGCTTTGCGAAAGTCCTTGCTATCGTTGGTATGTTCCAAAACAACAATTTGATAACCATCTTTTTTTAATTGTTCAATAACACCGGCCGCATCATTAATATAGGTCCAGGGAACAGCTTCCTCTGCTCCTAGACTGGTTTTACGAATTTCAGTTCTGGGGGGTGTTCCGGTAATACCGCATAAATATATATGTTCCAAATGAATACCATCCGCAGTTCGGAAAACAGCCCCAACATTATGCAAACTCCTAATATCATCCAGCAATACAACAACAGGATGACGATCAATTTTGGACAATTTTTTTATATCAGGACGTTGACTGTGAATTTCTTCAAAGCTTAATTTTCTTAATACAGAATCGGACAATTTAACCTCTACTCAAATAATACTATTTAATTTTTGTACCTCTTTTATAAGAAATCAAAACATTACCTTTTAAATGATCTCCGGATTGGCACATAAATTTCACCAAAATTTTATAACTGGTATCAAAACTCTTAATTTTGAAAAATTTCGCCGGAACATAAATCTGGACACCCAGGTCTACGGGGAAATAAGTCCAAAATGAAACAGCATGTCCACATGCTTTGTCTTCCGGGCTCAAACGAAGCTCCAGTTCCACAATTTTGCCTCGAAATGATTGAGGATTTTTTGCAAATTCAATAATTACTTTATGGGGGTCCTGGCGTGATTTGCGCATCCATAAAATAAGAAAAAGAACAAAAAGCCCTATTCCACCGCCAAAAATAAAAGGCGTATAATCAAACGGTTTTAAATCTATAATAATTTCATTATAGGATTGCGGCAAAAACACATATTGTTTCGCTATTATTCTATCAGGTTCAGATACTAAACTCGCAGAAATTTTATATTCCCCGGAACGCAGTAAAAACTTTTTTTCCACAGCATTGATAATAATTTCATCGTGTATTTTGGCACGCGTTAAATCATTTATGATTACTTTGGTTTCCTGTGGAAAGTCCATCGGGAAAATAATTTCGGCGTCAATAATCGCATACTCATCCAAAGGGACGACGGTTTCATTACCACTGACGACACGAACACTATCAATGGAAACATTAGAATCATTATATGGATTGGGGTCTGACGGAGACCATATATAAAAATCCCGAATTTTGAAAACACCGGGTGGTAATGCTATTTTTTGATCTGTTCTGGCCTGCGAAAAAAGGAATTCATTATCTTCGGTAAACAGTTTGCCGAAAATAACACCGCCTCCAAGTTTTAAATTTTTAAACTCCAGGATTAAATATCCGGGATTAATACTCATTTTAAAAGCATCCTGCAATGCATTTTCCAACTGGACGGAATTATTTGCAGAAAAATATTGTCCGCCTGAATTTTTTGGAACACACATGAGGATTTCCTGATCGATTTCACCCACATCAAACCCAATCATGTGAATTTTTACAGAAATATCCAGGCGCCTTAAATTATCAGCAATCAAACAAGGGTCACCATCACAGGTCTCCACACCATCCGTCATACAAATAATAACATTCTTTCCGTTATATATAAAATCATTTTTAATAGCATCCAGTGTATATGCCAATGGAGTATATCCTCTGGGCTGAATAGGCACAAGCACCTTTTCTATTTGTGAAGCGTCATGGAATCCGAGAGGGACTTCCAATCTGGAATCATAACAGTCTTTTAAAAATTTGGGCGATTGATGCCCGTATACACGTAAACCAACCCGAACATCCGGCGGGAGTGTTAAAAGAACATCATGAATCACTTTTTTTGCAATATCAAGCTTTGTCTGGCCCTCAATTTTTTCACCCATACTTCCGGAAGCATCAAGGACTATCATAACGTTTGTCGTATCTGCAAAAACATCTTGAGAAAAGAACAGTAAAAGCAGAATAACCGGGATAAAAAACATCAATCCTGAAAAAGGGAATTTGTCCGAATGTAATTTCATGATTTGCTCGCTACTAATCAGTTATTGTTTAATGAAATGTACAAAAAAAATTAAAAGATGTCTATGTTTTTAAATATTATATTATTAAAACTCGTTAATTAAGCCAACATGTATCTTTCCGCTAAACAAACCGTCACCCTCCCCTTTTCCGAAACCATAGTCAATACCCATAATTCCCAAGCCGGTTTCCAAACGAAAACCAAAACCATATCCAATTTTATAGGCTTCGGTTTTTCCGGATTCGTTCAAACTGGTATAATAACCATGGTCCGTAAAAAGAAAAGCACGCGACCGTCGACCAAGGATATAACGGTACTCCACGTTTGACCACGCCACACTACTCCCTCTGAACTGATCTTCACGGTATCCTCTCAACGTTCTGGCACCTCCCAACCGATACTGGTCAGGAACAGGTATATATTGTTCATTACTGGTTATTTGACGACCGTGAAAAGATAACGCAAAAACCTGTCTTTTAAATAAAGGAATATAAAATTCAATATCCAATGAAATTTGTTTGTTGTTTATATTTTTTTTCAATTGATATGCTTCAACCAAATCATCCGGTCCCAGATTTTTTTTCTTTCCAGCCTGAATGCTTGTTTCATAAAAGGCGCCTTGTCTCGGGTTCAGCAAATCATCACGCGTATCATAGCTGATACCGATAGAAGCATTTAATGTCCGGCTTCTTGGAATGCCCAGCAAATAACTTCCGGTGGAATCGGGTGATATTTCCAATCGGCTTAATTTGGTAAAGGCTGATAAATTTTCAAAAAGAGGCATGGAAACATCCACAGCAACTTGCCGCTGCACATAGGTGGTATCCTGAATGAGCTGTTCAAAACCAAAACCGGCGTGCACCGGAAAACCGGCAATCCAGGGTTCTTTATAATGGAATTCAATATCCTGAGTTTTTTGGTCTCTTTTCTGCCAGTGGACCTTTAAAGAGCGTCCGGTGCCGAACAGATTTCCCAGTGAAATATCAATTAAACCTGTAAAATATCCTTTTTCATCCGTTGTTCCCGGATTATAGCCAATTACACCGTCAAAAGTACTGGCATTCCCTTCCGATACTCTGATCAGCAAACCGCCCTTATCTTTATCCGCCAAAAACACTGCCGGTTCATCTACATGTTGAAAAAAACCAAGGCGCATCAAACGCGTACGAATGTTTTTAACCTTGGTCTCATTATAAATGTCTCCCGGTTTTATTCGTGTTTCCCGAATAATAACATGGTCTTTCGTCACCTTGTTGCCGGCCAGTTGAATTTCCTGTATAACAAGCCGGGGCCCGATGGATGTTTCAAATCCAACATTAAATTCCGAATAATTATCGACAGAATCCAGGTTGATGGCCTTTAGCCGAAATCGTCCGAACGGACGTCCGTCTTTTTCCAACTGTGTCAATGCATCGTCAATATCCGACTCAATACGGCCTACAGAGACATCTTGTCCGGGAGCCGATTCAAAACGCTCTTTTAATTCTGTTGTCACTGTTGTATCAGGATTTATCAATTGGATATTACCTGTTTTTACAATACCCCCTTCGTTCAAATAAACATGTATATCGGCTTTACTGGAATCAGCATTGATGAAATAAATAACAGAATCGATTTTTGTAAAAGGCATACCTATTTTGCCGTACTCGTTTAATACCTTTTTACAACTCTGTTCCAACAATTGCAAACGAAAAACAGAACTTTCTTTTATATCAAACCATTCTTTTACTTTATGTTCATGGGATTTGGAAACACCGTAAAACTCGACATGTTCTACCTGAACAGATGGTTTGCGCACATCAGCCGAATAAACAACAGAACTTGAAATCAGTAATATATAAATGAATATTTTCATGTTTTAATTTTGTTTTTTTAATACAAATAAAGACTTGTCCGGCACAGCCAACAAAACAGCCTTGGCCCATTCTTTTATTTTTTTCGAACGAACTTGTTTCAGCCAAATATTGAAAAAACCAGCGCTTTTATGCTTGACTACCGTAAATCCGCTATCTTGAAAAAGGATCCGTAAATTTTTGACTGAAAAAGTATAAGGATGCCCTTCATCAATCTGAAACAATTCGACAATAACGCGAATAAATTTACCCCATTTGTTATAGGTATTTAACCGCAGATAAACAATTCCATTTACATCCAAAACACGAAACATTTCCAAAAAAACCTGTTTAACGTCCTCGCAGTGGTCCAAAACATTATCAATTATTACCAAATCCATACATTGATCATCAAATTGTAAGGACTCGCCTTTACCTGTGGAATACCTGACTTTTGGGTCCCTGTTTTTGGTAAACTTGAGCACGGTCCCATAAAAATCTTCAAGAGGATCAATGGCACAACGAAAATTTCCAGGCAAGTAGGTAATTATTCCAGCGGCACCACTGCCGACCTCCAGGATTCGTGTGTTTTCATCAAATTCCATTATCCCATCAAGTTCAGCCATCAAATCCTGCGCATAGGCCTTATAAAAATCGGTATCAATAGCGTCTATTCGGTCCTCCCACCACTGCTTTTCATACTGTTGGGCTTTTTGCCATCTTGCAGATAAATTCATCACAACTTACTCCTGATTAAATTTCAACTAGTGAAACGCGGCTGTCACCTGTGCACGGGCCGTATGTATGGTTCTATCTCGTTCCGGTTCATTTCGTCCGGTATAGGAAAACGAAGCCTGAATAGTTTGAGAAATACGATAATCAAAACGAACGTCCCAGCGAACGGAACTCCCGATACTTCTGCCGTCAGCCATTTCATAGGGAATGAGTCTGTCATTTGGTGTTGCCGTTACGTGGCTCCACTCAAATTCGGTCCTTAACCGGCCCTTACCACGAAAAGAATAATTCACACGCGGTATCAGAGCATAGGCCCGAACCTCTGTCGGTGTTTCATAAAAACGGTCCTCTTCCCAGGACGAACGGCCCTCCAAAGCAAGTTCAAGCGGGGCCTTGGGCCTGAAAGAAATATCAGTGTTTAAAATGGTTGCATAAATATCACGGTCTTGTCGTCCGCTGATATTAAAAATCCGTGCCGTCCGCTTTTGTGTCAACTCGGTTTGGCTGCTGAACTTTTTACTCAATCGGGCGGTAATTCTGGCAGCATTCTTGTTTTCTATCCGGTCCTGGCCGCCTTCCAGGTATTGATTATTTTTTTCATCACGATTTTGGTGCCGTAACCGAATGGAAAAATCCCGGTTATTTTCAAAAATATGGAGATCCTGACGAAAAAGCATATTACCAAAAATTGTTGTGTTCGGTTGTCGAAATTTTGACAATTTTAACAAATAAATATCCCAAACATCATCCTCCTGCGTGTTCTCCTCCAAAGCGATATAGGTTTCAGACGACAGGGCCTGTATTGATCGTTTCCACAGAGATAGCTTTTTTTTAGTATTTTTTGACTTTGAACTAAACAAAAGTTTGGGTGTTAAACGAATTCGGGAGCTTGTTTTCAATTCCACAACAGGTATAAATTGGTCTGTTGTCAAAATCCGCATGATATAATCACCCAACGGATCATTCACATATTCGTTCAATTCCTCGTCAAAACGATAATTTCCATCTCCCTGGCTGACCTGGATATAGACACGTTCTTTTTGCGCGGTAGCTGTATTTGAAATCTGATAGATCATATTTGCCTGAACAGCCCTTTTCCAGGGAGTCGATTGTAGACGAATTTCCGCCAAATCAGTACGCTGATTACTGGTCTCCGGATTTGTATAACTTTTTTCCCGATGTGTAAATTCAAAAGAAGCAGTAAGTGATTTATACCGTTGTAATTGAAGTTGATAATTTTGTGTTGTCGCTGTTGATACTTTTTCGAAAAGATTATTTCCCAAATAGTCCGAGTCCTGACGCTGTGAAAATTTGGCAAAAGCCGTCAATTTAGAAAATGGCCTTGCCTCCAGCCCGCCGGTAAAATTTTCAAATCGAAATCCGGTGTAAACAGAATCAGACCAGTTTTCTTTTTTAATTTCGCCTTCAAAAGCTACGGACGGTTTTATTTTCCAAAAACTATATTCTGCCTGTCCCTTTTGCCGCAGCCAGTCACTGGTTTGCTGATTATTTTTATCATTTTTATTAATATCTTCAACTTTATAATTAAAAGACGGAATATTTTTCCGCGCCAAACGGCTGGAAGCCGACCATCTGTTGGAAGAAAAATAAGAGCCTTTGTCGATTGCCCCAAGTTCTCCGCCAAAAGCAAGGTCTTTTATCGGTTCATAAAGTACTGATGTTTCCTTAACGATTTCCTCTCTGCTTTGGCTGCTGCCTATATCCCATTTGCGATTATACTCAACTTCATTGGTCCGGTCAATGTCGTTAAACTGGTCATCAATTTTACGATAATTGCCTTTAACATTTAAAGCGCCCCAGTTTTTACCCAAAAACCTGAGAGAATTGGGCTTTAACGAAACAGTCCAGTTTTGGGCATAACCCTGGTTATCATTGTCATCAATTTTCGAGTACAGGTTATTATCCAGACTGCTGACGGCAATTTCGCTGTTGATGCTAAAAAACGATACCGGCGATAATGCCATATCAAAGTCCAGAACACTATGGCTTTTTGCCGTGGGTAATAAAACCACCGGTGCATAACGTCCGTCATTTTTTCCGGCATATTCATAAATACCGCCGCCTTTATAAAGGTAATCACCCTTGCCCTCTCCCACATCGGAAAACACAACAGTATAATCACCGGAATCCGGACCGACATAAACAAACGCACTGTCTGTGTTTAAAATATAACGTCCGTTTCCTTTACCGACATAGGTAGCTCCGTTCAATACTGCATTATTGCTTTCATCGCCGGCTTGTGCAAGGACCTCCCGTTTTTCGTCGGTTAATGTAAAATCCAATGGATTTTCTTTGTCGTCAGATTCCCGTAATAGAGTGGTACCGAATTTAAACTTTCCATCCCATAAGCTGGTATTGGCATTGGCAGAATATAAATTTCGTTTAAATTTTTCATCAGAATACTGAAAATCAACAACAATTCTGGAATCGGAGGTAATTAACCGTCTACGGGAAAATGTAATTTGCCCGGAAGCATAATCAATAATATAATCATTGGTTTCTCCGCGCACCATTGCCTCACCGTCGATAAACACACGTTCTGTTCCGGCCAATACAATAATATCAATCTGTCCCCGGTCGCCCTGTAACTGATAAGGTCCCTGGTTCCCTTCCGAGCCAAGGAAAGACATGGAATAATATTTTCCACGGGAAACAGCGCCGGAAACAGTAACATTGTAATGATCATATTCAACTTTACCCATAGCGCCCTGAAGTTTTCGGCTGTAACCGGCAAACTGGGTTGATGAATATTCAAGATTAAAATCTCCCATGGTTGCCGAAACATTCGGTGCCTTAATCTGAACAAAAACTTTATCAATTTCCTGAAGGTTCTGGGTCGTTCCTTCAGGCTGAATCGGTGTGGACTGGTCTGTCAACGCGGCAACGACCTCTACATTTTCCGCGACCTTTCCACTGACATTAATGTTCAAACTGGAATTCACCTTTAAACCACGATTTGATCCGACGGTGACGCCACGGGTAATACTTCCGCTTTTGGTGAGTTGAGCGGCAATATCCTCTTCTTCGTTTTTCGGTTTGAATCTCATATCCACCGATTCAGTCGGCGCACCAAATACGCGTCTTATCAGTTTGTGATGATAATATTCTTTTTGAAAAATATAGGGAGATTTTTTATAGCTCAACCGAATTTCCGCACCGGCAGGCACGGAAACAGGAAAACGGATTTCACCATGAATATAATCCATTTCATATTCATCGGTTTGCAGCAGATTGTTGTCGATAAAAACTTTTTCAGAGCCCTGAATAATCAAACTGTCCGGCAAAAAATAGGGTCCCCGGCGGTCTTCACCACGAAGGAACACCTCTTTTTCAAACAAACTGATTGTTTCCAGTTTCCCCTTGGTTTGGGCAAAAAGTGAACATGCAAAAAAAAACGGCAGTAAATATCGTATGAGTTTTGTTGTTACCACAATTGTATTTTTATTTCCGGTTTATTGAATAGTAAGGTTAAAAATCTGGATACGGTTATTATCTGTATCTGCAACATAGAGTTTATTCTGATAGAATGCAATATCTCCTGGATTTTGAAATGCACCGATTTTATCTCCCGGCGCACCAAATTCAAAAATTTTCTGTCCCGATGTCTGGAAAGCAAAAATTTTATTCAGTTCCGTATCTGTAACAAATAGAATAGTATTGTATAAAAACAAACCAGATGGTGATTTTAAAATTTCATCACCGATTGTGTGTAAAAAATTTCCATAATAATCATATACAAAAATTCGCCCGTCGCCGCGATCAGAGACATAAATCATATCATCCGGTCCCACACAAATTTTAACAGGATCTGTTAAAACACCTTGTCCCCAGTCATAATCTCCATAACTGGAAACGGGTTCCTGAAGTGTATTAAATTTTAGAATTCGTTTATTTTCGCTGTCTACCGCAAACAATTCACCGTGCCGGCTGTAATCAACAGAGTTTATAAACCCCAATTGCAAACGTTCATCCAAAGAAGGATCCGTATAAATAGAGGCAATCCAGTTCAGATCCCTGTCATATCTTTCAATTCTCTGATTTTCATAATCGGCAACAAATACATCCAACGTATTATTGGCGCAAATATCAACAGGATATTGAAATTGTTCTCTTTCCCATCCGAACCCACCGATAAAAAACAGCAATTTCCCCTGCTGATCAAATTTTTGAATTCGATGATTATCCGTATCGGCGATATAAATATTCCCTTTTGGATCAATGGCGATTCCGGCGGGTTTTAAAAATTGTCCCGGATTTTCTCCAGTTTGCCCAATACTTGAAAGATAGGAAATAACTAATTTTGGATTTCTGGTTTGTTGAGAGAAAACAACTGAAAACAAAAACAAATTCAAAAATAATAATCTGGAAAATTTCATAATGCCTCAACTAGGCTTGGTTAAATGAAAAAACCCGAAAGGCCTCGGGTTATAACTCCTTTCGGGAAATTTTGTTCCCGTATATTCCGTTAACATAACAGATTGTTAATAATAAGCTCGCTCATCAGGATAGAAAACATGATGATTAGACCGCATTAAAAGTTTGCACTCACACCAGCGTTCATAAGCCAGCATAACTCTCCTGTTATTTCGGGCAACGCTCTGTAAATCTACATCTGAAAGGTTTAAACCGGATTTTCTTTTTTCAAGTAAAAGGACCCTGTCTAATAATTTAAGTTCAGGAACCGTCAAGTCCTTTTTAATATAGTCATTATTCGAAGGATTGGTGTCGTATCGAAAAAATGATAAATTATACTTTTTAGCTTTTTCACCACATAAATCCTGATCAATTTGCGGCCATTTTTTCTGAATATAATATTCTGAAGCATAGACCCCTGCGATTCCTATTATCAAACTGAAAAAAGATGCTTTTATAAACTTTGTTCTCTTTTTAAGAAAAATAAAAAAAAGCACAAAAACTATTGAACCAAGTATTAGATAAATAGGACAGGGTAAATTTTGTTTAATAAATAAAAATATATTTTCCATGAATATCTCTAGATGATAAAGAACAACAACTGCTTAAATTTAAGTTAAATAAGTCAAAAGTCAAGCAAAAATTATGGCAAATATATTTTTCTTGATAGTTAACGTTGTATAAATTACTTTATAGAAAAATAAAAAATAGGAAGATACAATGTTGTTAAGAAAATCTTATACTCTGTTTTTTTTAATTTTTACGGCCCTCTTTATTTCACAATGTGCTGTTCAACACGTGCAAAGGGACCGGCAAACCTGGGAGCGGAAGCAAAACCCGGGCTATGAACAGGAACCTGTTACGGAGGAATCCGACCTGCCTGATGGAAAGTTATTTTCAAAAAAAGCCGATTTTTTTGAAAATGTGAAAAAAGAGATCCAAAAATTCTGGGGAGCGCCCTATGTATGGGGCGGCGAAACGCCTCAGGGTGTGGACTGTTCCGGTTTTGTAATGGCTGTTTATCAAAATGCTGCCGGAATTTCTTTACCGCACAGTACCTCACAGCTTTTTAAACTTGGCATGTCCATACAACAAAAAAACTTAAAATTCGGTGATCTGGTGTTTTTTAATAACAACAACGATAGAGAACCGGACCATGTCGGTATTTATATTGCAAATGACCGTTTTGTTCACGCTTCAACAAGCCAGGGGGTCACACTGTCCAAATTATCAGCCGGTCCATACCAGGAGCAATTGACAGGCATCAGACGAATATTAAAAGATAATTAAGGATGAATTATATTTAATGACCAATGATCTAGTATTACCAAATGTAAAAAAAGGCCAGGAACTGGAATTAACCGTGGAATCTCTGGCTTTTGGCGGACAGGGGGTAGCAAAAATAAATGATTTTGTTATATTTATTGATCATGCTGTTCCCGGCCAACAACTCACCGTTCGAATCGTTAAAAAAAGAAAAAGCTATGCTGTTGCCAGAATTCTGGACGTTATACAACAATCAGATGATTATGTGGAACCAATATGTTCACATTTTTTAGACTGCGGTGGCTGCGTTACTCAGCATTATCAATATGCCGAACAAATTAAAACCAAAACCGAACAGGTTAAAGATATTATAACAAGGTTGGGAGGTTTTTCCGGTTTTGAATTTTCACCAACCTTGCCCTCAGTGAACACATTTTATTACCGTAACAAAATGGAATTTTCCTTTGCACGGCAGCGCTGGATTACCCAAAAAGAAATAGAATCCGGAGAACCGCTTGATAAAGAAGGTTATTTTTTGGGAATGCATGCCCGTGGATTTTATGAAAAAGTTATCGATTTAAAGGAATGTCACCTGGCAGAACCGGTTATTGCACAAATTTTGAGTAAAGTGCGTTCCATTGCTGCATCAAGTATATATCCGGCCTATAGCACCCAGGACCATACCGGATTTTGGCGTTTCCTCGTCATTCGGAAAAGTGCAAATACGGATGATCTGATGGTGAATATTGTTGCATCCAAATATGACAAAGAAATTGCAGAATTGCTTAAAACAGAATTGTTGAAACAGTTTCCGCAGATAACCAGTTTATTGTTCAGCACCACCAAAAGCAAGGCAAGTGTCGCATTCAGTGAAGCAGAATATGTGTTACACGGCAAACCTGTTATTTACGAAAAACTGGGCAATTATATTTTTGAAATTTCCGGTAACTCGTTTTTTCAAACCAACACAAAACAAGCTGAAAAGCTGTACGACGTTGTGCTGGACTATGCTGAATTTAAAGGCAATGAAACCGTATATGATCTATATTGCGGGGCCGGTACAATTTCACTGTATATGAGCAATTATGTCAATAAAGTAGTCGGTTTTGAAGCGATTGAATCGGCTGTGCAAAATGCAGAAAAAAACGCAGCATTAAATCAGGTTAAAAATTGTGAATTTGTCCTCGGTGATCTGAAAAATCAGATTGAAGAGACAGATGAAATTACAAGCCGGTATGGCAAGCCGGATGTTTTAATCATCGATCCGCCAAGGGCCGGGATGCACCCAAAAACCGTACAGGCGATAAAAAGACTTGCTCCGCAGCGTATTGTGCACGTCTCATGCAATCCGACAACGCTGGCAAGAGATATTAAAGAGCTTGCAGAAGACGGATACAAATTGTTAAAACTACAACCGGTTGACATGTTTCCGCATACGGCCCACGTTGAAGTGGTGGCATTATTGGTTAAAGAGTAATTTTATTAAAAGAATTTTATGGTATGCATGTCAGGCATGCATACCACCATCCATTAAAATATTTTCCCCATTCACATAGGCTGACGCATCCGAAGACAGAAACACAACCAGGCCTTTAATATCATCATAGGTTGCCATTCTGCCGACCGGTACTTTTTTATTATAATTTTCCAAAAACCGTTCCGGAAGTTCATAGTCCGTTAAAAGTCCGCCGGGACTGATACAGTTTACCCTGATTTTTTTATCTGCCAACACACGGGCCAGGTATCGTGTCAGTGTAATCATTCCGCCTTTGTGGAAAAAATAATCCGGTGGGGGATCACCCATATTGGTGCCTTCATAATTGGATAAATCCGGACCAAACATTCCCATCATGGAGGCGATATTCACAATCGTGCCGCCGCCGGTCAACGCCATCAAATCCGCCATTTCACGGGTAATGTCGAACGATCCGGTAGCGTTCACGTTCATGGACTCCCGCCAGTTTTCTAACGGTTCGTTATAACCCTTCATAGGGCGGGCAACAGCGTTATTGATAAAAACATCAAGGCGGCCGAATTTTTCCTGAATGTTCTTCTTAAGCTCTATAACCGAATCATGGTCGGCCTGATCGACCTGCAAAGCATGGACGTCATAATTCTGCTGACGAAATTCAGAGGCCACTTTTTCCCCGGCTTCCAGGTTACGTGAAGCGGTTATAACGGTCCCGTCGGCTTCAGCCAAACCTTCCACAATCGGTTTGCCGTAACGCCCCGCACCGCCGGTAACAAGGACGACTTTATTCTTTAAACTTAACAACTCTTTAACATGCATATAACACCTGTTGTTCAATTAATTAATCTTTTTTCTCACTGTTAGCAAACACTTGGCCTGCTCGCAGTGACCGAGGTCGACATGATATTCATAGCCCAAAGGCTCCAAAACACGGCGATATAAAAGATCACAATGTTCACAATAATATTTATAACTCTGTATATGATCGGTTTGCAGCAGACGCCCTTTACTGGGACAATGGCGCATTTCTATTTGGAACAGGCCCTTTTCCTCATCAAGCGTCATTCTAAAATCAGCGGCCTCTTCCGTCAAGGTATGGCTCCAATACTCGTAACAACCGCGAATTCCGTTTTCAATGACCAGTTCCCTCAGGTTCCCTAAAAAAGCATCCGACAAATTTTCCCAAAATTTGACAACAGCGTCTTTTCCTCCCTTTTCATGTAAATATTTAAAAAGTTCGCTATAGGCCGGGATAAATTCCGTACAGGATATCATAATCTATTTCTCCTTCCAGAATTTCTGAACACACGTACCTTTTCCCGGTTCGTATCGGCAGGAACACTTGTAACCGGCATGTTGACAGATCGTTTCGTTAACAACATTCGTGGTTTCGCAAAACCGTTCTGTAAACAGCATATTTGTTTTTAAAAGATGGGTAATTGCCGGACATTCGCTTACCGTAATAACCAGAACATCTTTATCATATTCAAATGTGGCCTGTCCCCCCTCTTTTTCAAATATTTGCCTGAAATGATTTTCCAGTGCGGATAAACCGGTATCTTTTAATTGATCCGTCAATGGTGCAAAATAACTATCGGCAACCTGTACCAAATACTCTTTAACGGCCTGGGGTCCAAACTCATCTTCCAGGTATTTTATGGAATAGGCCAATGCACCGTGAAAATCTTTATGCAAATATTCATTGTCAGAAGCTTTTTGGTCCAATATTTTTATTTTTTCAGTCATGTTACTTTTTTCGTTTTAAAAATGGACTGGTCAGGTTGTCACTGCAAAGGCCCTTATCGGCAAGCTGTTTTTTAATGGCATAAACCCAGTCAATCAGTAATTCCGGGCCCAGCATATCATCCATTTTTTTGCGAAACTCTTGCTGCAACCGAAACGCACGTTTTTTGTCCTCTATTATGGCAGCCTGATAAAGTTCAACCAGCAAGCTTACAAAAACCGTCCCGCCGCCTGTAACCACACCGTCGGCTCCCATCAGCAGACTGACATCATAGACCGATTCATCTCCCTGCAAAATACGGCACGGTCTGGTTTCATCTTTGGGATAGCGTCTCAATAATTCCAGCACCATGGCCATATTTCCGCTGGAATCTTTGACGGCCGCAATCTGCGGAACATTCATAATATAGTCCATTGTTTCCAGGTCCACCTTGTTACCGGTTGCTCCCGGACAATTGTAAAAAACCAAAGGTGTTTGCAAATTTTCAGCAAGTACCTGGATAAACTCTTTGATACTGTCCGGATGCGGAAACGAGTAGTAATAAGGTGTGGTCGTAACAAGAAAATCCGCTCCAAGCTCCTGTATTTTTTTACCCATTTCAAGCGTTCTTTTAGTGGAAACATCAGAAATAGCAGCCAATAGCGGAACACGATTTTTTATATGGCTAACAGCTTCTTTAACGACAAATAATTTTTGATCATCCATAAGCGCAGGACCTTCGCCCATACTTCCTAGTACAAAGATTCCGGATGCGCCTTCGGAAATGACATGATCAACAAGTTTTTTCAAATCCGAAACGTTTACATTTTCATTCTTGTCAAGCGGTGTCGGAATAGCTGCAATAACACCGGATAATCTGTTCATAAATTATATCCTTATTTGTATACACTTTTTATATTCGACAAATCAATCTTTTTCTGTTTGACGGTTGCCGTTATATTTTTAAAATAGTCAATCAGTCCCAGAATATCGACACCGATATTGATAAACTGATAACCCATATCCGTAAGCTCCTGCAGAGAATCCAAACTGCCGACAGTACCGGCAAACTTGCCATGTTTTGCAGCCGCTTGTGCTATTTTTTCACGTGCCTGCGTTATTTCCGGATGGTCCCATTGGCCCGGCGCTCCGATGCTGTGGCTGAAATCACCAGGGCCAAAAAACAACATATCAATTCCATCCAGTGCGGCAATTTCATCGAGTTCCTGCAACGGTTCCGGATCTTCAATCTGGATAATAACAAATTTTTGTTCATTTGAACTTTTCAAATACTCTTTAAAATCCACCATACAAAAAGCGCCATCGGTATTCCCTCCATCCACCGGTCGTCGTCCTATGGGGGCAAACCGTGTCTGCCGGACAACATTTTTTGCGTCCTCAAGCCCCATAACATGCGGCACCATAATACCGGAAGCGTCCGCCTCAAATGGTTTAACAAGCTCGCTATAGGAACCGCGCGACACCCGCACGACCGTATCCATATTATGTATCTTGGCAGCCCGTATCTGATTTTCAATAACATTCCAGTCATTCGGAACATGCTCCATACAAAGCCACATACAATCATAGCCACACATGGCAGCTATTTCCACAATCCGGGGTTCAGCCAGGTTGGTTTTTACACTAACGACCAATTCACCGTTTCTCAATTTTTTTAAAACATTACTTTCTCGAACCTGCATAAGTAAAACTCCAAAAATTAATAAAATCTATCCCCGTTATATAATCGGCCAATATACTTTTTTACAAATCATTTTCAAAACATTTTAATAAAAACGAAAAGAAAAAACATCAGCCTCCCGCAACTTGAAACACAACCTGACCGATTTTCCAACCAAAGCAGACAAATCACTTTGGTCGGTCCATTTCACAACATAATCCAGCGCATCACCAAAAATTTGCTGACATTGATCAAACTGAAATCCGGGAATGGGATTACCGGCCTGGTCCTGAATTTCAACAAAGATCGATCCACCCGCAGATGTTGAAAAATTCAATTCCAGATTATCTCCCTTGAATATAAAAGGTTTGGTAAGGACCTCACCGCCATCATGGGGGGCGTAAACAGATGCAAATCCATCAAGCCGTAATGTATATCGGCGCAGCCTGGAAGATGTACCTGTAAAATAACTTTCTGTGGCATAGAGAGAAAGTTCAGTTGGCTGATCATCAAACTCGGATGCTGTTTCAACAACATGCCAGGCAATATAATTATCACCATAGGCCCAATTGTGACGGGTCCTTAATCCGGGTCGGATAAAGGCATCGTCCCATCTGTAAAAACTCTGACCATTACGACTCGCAACAAGCAGCGCATCGGTAACGGCGGAACCATAACGGGTTTTACCTTTTGCCCGGTCCTTTCGTAACTCCGGCGAAGGCAGGGCTTCTGTAGCGTCTATCCAGCCCCGGTCACAATATCGGGAAGGAAATCCGATATAAATGTGCGGCGCACGATAATAGGGTTTGATCTGATTGGTATAAAACTGCTCCAAAGAATTTGGGTCTCTTTGCTGAAAGTCCAAAAGCCCTTCTTTTTCCCAATGAATAAAGTCCTTTGAAATAGCACGGGCAACATTCCGAATATTATCAACAGTTCTGCGGTAATACATCACATATTGTTTTTCAGCCTCTGACCAGAAAGCGATATTCTGTGTATCGAAAACCCAGCCATCTTCTTGAATGATAACATCATCCTGAATTGTTTTCCAATGAATGCCATCCGCTGATATAAAACCGTATAATCCTTTTTTAGTTTCTTCCATCCCTCTGGCAAAGCCGATAGCTTTGTAACGCTGTTCATCAGGAACACCGGGACGTGTATCGATAAAGGGTGTAAAATCATGACATCCATAATCGCCTATTTTATCAAGGATAATATTATTATTTGTCGATCCGTTAAACTCGACCAGGCCCAAATTCGGTTTGGTCCAGGTTATACCGTCGTTACTTTCAGCATAACAGATAACCACCGGATTTGAAACATTGCCACCAAGATCAATATGCCAGGCTTTGTAATACATCCGATAAATATCTTTATCCTTAAAAACCGTATTGTAACCGCAGCCGCTGCCTTCCCAGGGGTCATCATGTACGAGGACAATGTTCCGGCGTTGCGGATGGTGCAGTCTCATCCGGGCATTACCCTGGAATTCCGCAACAAGCGTGGAATCGACAAACAATTCCCGCTGTGTTCCAATATTTTGAATTTCAGGATTTTCACCCAACAATGCCTGAGTAAATATGGCAACAAAACAAATAATGGTTGAAAATATTTTCATGCGCATAACGATATTCCTTTTATCCTTATAAAATTAATTTTCTACAATACGCCAATGTGTCCCCATTAAACAGGTCTTTTGCCCGTCTGCAGGGGCCTGATAAAAAACAGTGTATATAGATCCGTCATCAAGCTGAACAGATGCCGGATAACCGAGATCACTATTCGCTGCATTTGATATAGTCAGTTCGTTTTCAACGTCCCAGGTTTCACCGCCATCCGAACTGATGCAAGCCCGCTCGCTAAACGGTTCTTTTCGGCGGCCATAGGTTACTAAAAGTCGCCCGTCATTTAAACATAAAAGATGCGGCGGGAATCCCCAAATTTCCGTTTGGTGCGCCATAGTCCAGGTTTTGCCGCCGTCACTGCTCTCTGATTGCCACAAATAACGATCTCCGGGCTCGCCGTGTTTACGAATCATGGCTACAATTTTCCCGTCTTTACATTCAGCAACATGAAGTTCATGACAACCTTTTGCATCATTTTCCATTCCCTCAGGCACAGGGATATAACCGATAATATTCCATGTCAATCCATCATCAACGGACTCTGCGGCGGCCATACGCTGCTGGTCCGGAGGATTCTCACTTTTTTTATCTCCGATTATTTGATTGATACCCAGGTACAATAGCCGTCCATCTGCAAGTTGAACAGGACCATGGGGAGCGTTAACAATTGTAGGAATATATTCACCCCATGTTCTGCCGCCGTCTTCAGACCGGCGCACCCAATTTCCAAGCCATTTTTTCTGGGTTTCCGCACTGATTTTTTCAATATGTCTTTCCCATGTTTCTACCGGCCATCTGTCATCTTTTTCTTCACAAGCGTATATAAAAAACTTTGACGTAAACCATGTGACAAGCAGCGTTCCTTTGGATGTCTGCAAAATACCGGCATCCCGGTCATCAAGAGGTGTATTATTAATCGTCACCGGTTCCGACCAGGTTTCACCCATGTCGGTACTTTTTATCATTTGCGTTTTTCCCCACGGACATACATGATAATCCCGGTCTCCGGAGAAAACAGCAACAAGTTCTTTTTCCTGTGTCAAGATAACTGTGGGCCAACCAATATACCTGTCAGCTTCAGAGCAGATAATTTTTGAAGAAATAATTTCTGCTGATATTTTTTGACTGTACAACTGACCGGAAAATACAAAGCATAAAAAAATTAATTTTAAGGCAAATTTTTTGTAATCTCTCATATCAAAATTCCTTTCCTTGTTCTGTTTCGGTTGACTGTTTCAAAAACCTGGACATTAACGAACGTATTAATTTTTAATTTAGTATAAATTCGGGTAACAACGCCTTACCGGCTTTTCGTATTTCCTTTACATCCTGTTCAGGAACAGATTTATAGGGCCATCTCAAACGGGGCGAGATCGGCGTCCAGTTGCCGATGCAAGCCAACAGTTTATCAACGGCTTGATTGGAATATTGTTGTTTTGTAATATAAGGCCTGATATAATCTTCAAAAAACGTGACAATACGCTTTTCCAGTAAAAGCGCCTCGTCAATATTTACCAGCATTTGGTTATACCACAATTGTGCAGCCAACGGATTCAAACAGGCTGCATTTGAATAGGCGCCATGCGCACCTTGCTGAAAACCTCCGGCTAGTTTGTGTCCGGGAACAAAAACCGAAAGTTCAGACATGATGCTTTGCATTTCTTGATACCAGGTTGCAACGCCTCCGGCCGTTTTAACACCGATGAGTGAAGGCAGGTGCTGCTTTAGTTTTATAATACCAGCCGGTGGTAAATGACGCTTTGCATGGGGAGGATTGTATAAAACCAGTCCAATATCTCCGGCCTGTTCAGCCATTCTCTGCATAAACACAACATTTTCTTCAAAACAGGTCGGCGCCCAATCCGGCAAGATAACCTGAACAGCGCCGGGTTTTAGTTGGACAGCCCGCTGCAAACGTCCCAGCGAAAGTATCGGACTCATGTGACTGACACCGATTTGAAAAGGCATATCAGCTTTGTTACACTTTTCGGCCAGCAATTCACTGATTTTGTCAAACTCTTGCTCTGTTTGATTATAAAATTCACCGGCCGTTCCGTTGGAATAAATGCCGCTGACTTTAAATTCTATAAACCGGTCAATTTGTTCGGATAGCAGCGAATAATCAATCGAATCATCACTTTGAATCGGCAAAAGTAATGTCGCCCAATTACCGCGAATTTCATGGTGTTTCAGGGGTTTCATAGGTTCTCTCTATATTCTCAATAATTAAAACTAATATCTTCCGTATTCATCCACAAGCTGTGAAAGCATTTCAATACGATGCCAGGGTGCATCTGTCGGCACCTGGTCACCGGCAGCGAGAATGAGCCGGGACGATTGATTTTTTGTTTCCAGCCAGCGTTTTACCGAATCAATAAACTCTTTATCCGTACCGGTTTTACCAAAAACCGTGGCCGGAATGCCGCCCGACAGGATCAAATCTTTACCGGCTTCTTCTCGCGCTTGTTCAGGAGATAAAGCAAACATGGGCGCCGGGGTGGCTGCGTCAATACAATCAACATCACATTCGGCCATTAACTTTAATAATCCTCTCATCTCACCATCAACATGTACGGCCAGGAATTTGTTTTTTTCATGAACACGTCGGGCAATTTCTTTATAATAGTCAAAAGTAAATCTTTTAAACAACGCCGGACTTTGTACATTTGAATCATGGTTATCACCAACAATCAATGTCTCAAATGGTTGATCAATAATTGCATCAAGTATTTTCAGATTGGATTCATTTACAGTTGTGATAAAATTTTCAATTTCCTTTGGGTAATCATAAATGGCCATGATCGTATTTTCAACACCCATGAAACGAGAAATCAGGAATCCCAAGCCGGAATAGGGTAACGCCGTATAAATATAACCCAATTCACCGGTCGCTTCTGTCCATGCATTATAGCGGTCAAACAGGGGTCTGCATTTTCTCCGCTGCATGGCATATTCCAATATCTTTATATCATTAATATTCTGTACCAGCCATTTCCGAACATGATAAGAATAAGATTCCGGACTGAATACCCGCTCTTCGGAAATTGTACCGAGTGGGGTAACTATTTCCGTATGAAAAACACCTTCCTCATCAGTCCAGGCATTTGACTTGATGGTATCGTCCTCATAATATATTTCAGTATGACTGCCGGTCTCAACATATAAAACCGCACCACATTTTTTATGCAAATCCACCAACGGCTGCTCAACCTTTTTAAAGCCCGTCAGATCAAAAAACACATTGTAATTTTTTTTATACCAGTGTGAAAGGTCCAGCATTAAAGGGACTTTATCCGGTGTTTGACCTTTATATACAGCTTTAACACGTTCTCTGGGTGTCATATACTTTCCTGTTATAATTTTTATTCAAACCAAAAAGAAAACAACTCACCTTCATGGCAATCAAATTCAATATACCCTGTTTGGCCTTTTTGCGGGGCTGTTTCCATCATTATTCCATTTATACAGTTTCCGGAAAAAGCACCGGAATTTATCTCAGTACCATTCTCATCAAAGAGTCTTGCTGTTACTTTTCCCTTTGCATTGATTATTAATTTGGTGCCATTGACATCCATGTTTTTGGTAACGAGCCTCCCGCCGGTAAACGATACAAAACCATCAATACGCAGCCAGGCCCTGCCAAGAGCAGAAATATGCGTGGAGGTGACACTAATCGTGTGATCTGTTCTTCTTCCCGTGTAATACATGCACAATTTGCCGTCAAGTTCAATCGGCTCGGAACCCAATATAAGGCCTGAATCCCACGCACCCTTTGGACCGCACGCAAGCACTGGTTCGAGTGACGCTAATTCCAGCTTTTTCGTATCACTCATGCCAAATAATACCGTCATTTCTCCGGTGTCACCCTGCAAATAGCGAGGAAAACAAACATGGATACCGTAAACAGGCAGCACCGGAGACGAATAAAACTGCGCGGTTAAATTATCAAATTCGGGTTCTAATAAAACATGTTGATTTGTCCAGGTTAAAAAATCTTTACTCTCTGCAATGGCAATCACCCGCAGCATTCGCATGTCTTTGGTAATGGTCCCGCCGCCGCCGTCCTGATGACCATTCCCTTTGCAATGCAACGTAATATCTATATTTTCATTGTTTGTGAAAAGTTCTTTTATTGCCGTAATTCGAACGGTCTCTTTTTCTTTGTCCATTTCAGGTCTAAAAGATGGGAAATAGCCAACATATTTTTCTCCATCAAGTTTTGTGCCCTCAACCTTCCAGATTTTATGGTACATGTAAAACTTTTTTCGGGTGTAATCATAAAAAAAGTCGATCACATCAGAAGGACCAAACCACCATGTCTTTTCGTCTTTTTTAAACTTTTCCCAGTCAAGTCCGTTTTCCGATTTGTAAAAGTCTGCTCTAAAGGGCAATTCTTTTGTGGCTCGATAAATGGCAATTCCGAGATAATCAAATCCGGTTGGATTGTCCGGGAAATAAGCCCTGTCCAATGCCTGATAGTCAAATCCGTCTTTATCAAGACTATTAGGTTGACGTTTCCAGTTCAAGCCATCATCCGACCAGGCGATTCCCGTTGGATAATTATTTTTATTCACGCCTTCGAGGCAATATCCTCCGTAAAACATGAGGTATCCGTCACCTTTTTTAAAAACCTTAACATAATTGGGACCAATTCCTTCCCAATCATATTTTTTTTCAAATACCGGTTTACCTTCTTTTTCCCATTTGTGAACAATAAATTCACCGCCGATGTTTTCTCTGAAATTACTTTTGTCGGCAACCAGGTTCTTAACAATCTCTTTCTGCGGTTGTGAACAACCTGTTATAATTACTATAATAAATAGAGCTGCGGTTTTAAAAATAAAACGAATCATTTTAAATCCTTTATAATGAAATTTTCACACCACCTTTTTCCAGGCTTTGTTGGGCGCCGATCAGGGTTTTAATAATGTTTTGTGTTTTATCAAAGGTCAATCTGGGTTGTCCTTGTTGGACGGAACGTATAAATTCGATAAGATTATCTCGAAACATGGCGTACCAGTTTTTATATTCGATCAAACGCCAGCCCGACTGTCCGAATACGGATATTTGAAAAGTCGGAACAATATCATAAAAAAGATGGACCGTGGCCACCAAGCCGGTTTCAAATTCCACATAGACAATGTCTTTATGGGAGGAACTCACATGGGTGACTGTTTTGGCAATCGGATCATCCAAAAAGGCAAAAAGACCTTCCAGCATGTGCACGCCGTATTTAATCCAGTCTTTTTTGCCGACAGCAGTTACCAGTTCGATCTTTCCGATGGAAGCCATTTCCGTCTTAACAGCACGGCTTTCAGTGGCATAGCGCATGGAAGAACAGGACATGATAAATTTGTCGCTGTTATTCATTTCGGTAAAATATTCCAAATCTTTAGCCGTACATGCCAGCGGTTTGTCGATAAAAATCGGCACACCAGCATCGATAAAGGGTTTGGCCATTTGCACATGATTTTCCGGATCATCCCGGGCCAATAAAACAGCATCAACCTGGCCGATCATGTCCCGGGGATTTTCAACAATATTGTCAATTAAACTTGCTTCGGCAATATGCTGCGAAATCTGTTTTTCCTGGGTCCAGATATGGGTAACGTTGGCCCCGTTGATGCCCAATGTGTCCTTGTTGGCAGCCAGGTAAACCGGGATACCGGCAAATTCACATGTATCCATTACCTGTTTATTATAATCGCCGTTAATAATAGCAGACCAGGAATAGGGATGACCATTTCCCGGACTCATACCGATGACACCTAATTTTAACATAATTTATCTCGCAAATTTAAAATTCTGATTTATTTTAACCATCCCTCACGGTCCCATTTCGGTAAATCAAGAAATGCCGGGTCCGGATAGGCAAGGTTTTTTAATTTTTGTAAAACATCTGAATTCAAATAGTGCCCATCAGCCGTTTCAACGGCTTTTTCCAGGTATTCCATACGGTCGATGCCGACAAGAACAGAAGAAACCTGGGAAAATGACAAGGCAAATTTTGTCGCCAATACCGACAGTGAAGAAACATTATCATCCAACAGGGACTGGTAACGTTCCCGGTATTCCTGGACGGTTTTTAATGCCGGATGCAGGTTACGCCCCTTGTCACTTAAAATACCCTTTAACAAAACCGAACGGATAACAATGCCGATACCGGCTTTTTGGGCCATATCAAAAAGGGCTAATTGACGCTGGTCCAGCAGGTTGAACGACAATTGTACAACATCCCACACACCCTGTTCAATGGCGAGCTGCGTTTCCTGCACCGCATAGGTGGAAACACCAGCCGCCCGTACAAGACCCTCTTTTTTTAATTTTGCAAAAGTATCTAAAACAGTCTCATTTTTTAATATATTCGGATGAGCGTTGTGCAGTTTATAAACATCGATATAATCGGTTTGCAACTCGGACAAACTCTGTTGAATTGAAGAATTTATTGTTTCTGTCACATACTGCTTATCGGCCAACTTTTCTTCATCAGAGGATAAATGGCTGCATTTGGTACAAATGACGACCTGGTCTCTTTTTCCCTTAAATGCTTTGCCCATAATTTCTTCGCTGCGCCCATAGGCCCTGGCCGTATCAAAAAAATTGATACCTTTGTCAATGGCAGCATGTAAAAGATCAATCGATTGGGAATCGGTCGGCATGTCCTCAACACTGTTAACGCCGATGCCGTAGGGAATACCGATTTCCACACCACCGAAGGAAATTTCCGATACGGAAATTCCTGTATGTCCTAATAATCGTTGGTTCATAAAAATTCCTGTTTAACTAGTCTAAAATGGTTATGCAAGCCTGCGAAAACCGGTTTGACGGACCGGACATTTTAACAATTGGTCTATCTTGTTTTCTTGGATACCCTGCTTTATCACGGCAAAAACCTGATCAGCCGCCAGAAGGATTTTCTCAATGTCTTTAGGTTTGTGTGTAAAGCATGGATAAAACACACCATTGGTGTAAATGCCGCGTTCAATCATTTCCTGAATGAACAATGTCATTAATTTCTGTGAGACGGCATCGTAATTAAAACTCAGTGTAAAATCAAATCCATGCCCGGACACACTAACATCGAGTTCATGGTTTTGGGCTGTTTCGCTCAAACTTTTGACAAGTTTGTGACCTGTTGAATTAATGGTTTCAATCACCGGTTTTCTTTTAATTTCATTTAACGTAGCGAGTCCGGCTGCCAGGGAAACACAATCGCTCCAATAGGTGCTGCTGATAAAATTATCCGCCTGGGTTTTCATTATCTCTTTTTTACCTGCAACAGCCGCTAAAGAGTAGCCGTTGGCAATGGCTTTGGCAAAAGTGGCAAGGTCCGGAGTAACACCAAAAAACTCCTGCGCACCCCCGGCCGACATACGAAATCCGGTTATCACTTCATCAAAAATCAACAGACAATCATGTTTATCAGCCAATTGACGCACACCTTCAAGGAACCCGGGCTCCGGTTTTTTAAAACGCGTTGCTTCCATAATAATACAGGCGACCTGACCGCTGTTGTTTTTCAATACCGATTCAAGCTGATCAAGATTATTATATTCAAAAGGCAGACAGGTCCCGGCCAGAGAAACCGGCACGCCTTTGGGCGCCAGTCCGGGCAGTAAATGTCTGTCAAGCGAAGAATCCGATTCCAGATTCGCAGCCAGATACCAGTCATGCCAGCCGTGATACCCGCAAAAAACGACTTTATCTTTACCGGTGTATCCTCTGGCAATTCGTACGGCAACGGCATCAGCCTCGCCGCCGCTTTTACAAAACTTGATCATTTCGGCACAGGGCACCATTTCGGTAATGGCCTGCGCTACATCAATCTCCAGTTTGTGATTAATGCTCCCCAAAACACCTTTTTCAATTTGTTCTTTTACCGTCTGGTCAACGGATTCGTAACAGTAACCCAGAATAACAGGACCAACACCCATGGCCGTATCAATGAATTCATTGCCGTCAATGTCCCAGAAATGGGCGTCCTTTGCATGATCAAAATAAATTGGAGCTTGACCAAACGCGCCTAATTCCGGCCGACGGCTGAACAATTGAGTGCCATAGGGAAATAGCTCACAAGCCTGATCGTACAGTGCCTTTGATTTATTGAATTTAGAATTCGATGTGATATTACTTTTCATATTAAATAACTTTAATTAAAAATTAAAAAGTGCCGCTGCATTATTATAAAATATATTTTCAATCTCTTTCTTGTCCAATTTACAAAACCTGACGGCCTGAAAAAGGGCTGAAAGACTTTCATAAACAGCAAACGTTGAACGGTTTTGCCGTTTTCCGTGCGGGTCCAGCATTTGGTAGGTACAGGTATGCCATCCCATTCCCAATCCGACATAGCCACCTCTAAATGCTGTCGGTGTTACCAGGTCCGTGCCGAATAAAATCCTGCCGGAATCATATTTGGAAAATAAATGTAAAAAAACGCCCACATCACACACGGCAGAGGTATCAATCCATAAATTTTCGGCGACCGGCAGAGAACCGAGAGCATCTTGCATATTAATGGAAATAAAACACCGGCCGCAATGTGCAAGGATAAACTGACAATCAGGATACTGCCGCACCAGTCGGCGAATTTGAGATAAATTATCAGGGTCAGCCATGCCTCTAGTTTTTGACACGTGCAGTGTAACAGCAAGTTTATATTTGTTTGCCAGTTCTATTTGTTCTTCGGAAATAAAATCCGTAATATTTGCATTTTCTTGATCGTTAACCTTTGCAAACAGCAGATAGGGTTTTAGTCCTGCCGGTTTATAAATTTGTATATATTTTTCCAACCTGTCCGCAGACATTTCCGGATGTACCATTAAAGAAAAACGATTATTCGAATCCGTTATACTTTTACTGACATAATCATTTTCAGCAACCACATCACAATCAAATACGGGTGTTCCCATAATCAATCCGTTTACCCGGACATTCAGAAACAAAATCCGCCACCAATTTTCCAGGTCTTGCATTTCAACATTATAAAAAAACGGATTTGTATTAAAATCCTCATCAATCTGATGAAAATCCGTATTCATAAGATGTGAGTGGGCATCAAAAATTCGTTCCGGTAGATAGGGCCGAATTTGACGCTCGTATATATATGTGTCTGATTCAGACAGCGTTAACTTTAATTTACCTGTTTTTTGTCCTGTTGACATAGATATCGTATTCTAATCCAAATTATTTGAATCGGCTTTAAAACGAATAAAACTTGATATAATAGTTACCAAAACACCTGCAATAAAAGATCCCGGTATGATCCATAGAAAAGAAATATTAACAGATAAAATTTCATTTGAAAAACTGATCAGTATAGCAACAAGTGCGCTGAAAAGAGTACCGATAAAAGTAGCTGTTGATGTGGCTTTTTTCATAAACATGGCCACAAAAAACGGAACAAAAAGAGGCCCGACTAAAAGATTGATGGTTTTATAGGTCAGTTCCAGCAAATTGCCTTTAACATTTCCGATAACCAAACTCAACAGTACAATAACAACACCAATAACGATGGAAATAATTTTTGCCAGCTTTACCTGGTCCTGTTCCGATGTATTTTTTCGCATAGGAACGATAAAATCTTTAATAATAACCAAACAGGATGAATTAATTCCGGATGACAAACTGGACATGGCAGCCGCCAAAAGCCCGGCCAGTACCAGGCCGGAAAATCCTACCGGTAAACCGATGACAATAAAATGGGGGAAAAGCAAGTCAGCACTTTCCATCAACGTAGAATGACCCGGAATAAGTTGAGGATTGTTACTAAAAAATGCCATCAGTGCAAGTCCCAGGGCCGCCAAAATAAAATAAACAAAAACATTAGAAAGCAAAGAACTGAGATACATTTTACGGGCAGCTTTAACATCACGTGTTGCCAGATACCTTTGAATGGCCATTTGGTCAGAACCTGCCGTACAAATATACCAGCTAAAAACTGAAAGAGCAGCCGTTACAAAACTAACTCTGGCTTTGGTATCAAAAAACACCCAGCCGTCCCAATGATCAGGCCACTGAGAAGGTATAATAGCAGAGACACTGCCCAACTGTTTTACAACAAGAACGATAGCAAGCAAAGATCCGCCAAACAAGATAAAAGTTTGCACAACATCCGTCAATACAACACCTCTTAATCCTCCCTGTGAGGTATAAATAACAGTCACAACACCCATAATGATACTGACCCACAAAGCCGTACTTTCAGACCATCCCATAATCGGTACGATTACTTTATCCGCACACATATAAATAATGACGGACATCCAAACAAATCGCATGATCAAAAAATAAACAGAGGCTAAAATACGGTTCTTTTTTCCAAGACGGGTTTCCAGCAATTCATAGGCACTGGAAATTTTCAATTTCATAATAAATGGGATAAACAAATAACTGACAATGATATAAATAAAAGGAATCGCCGCCAGCAGACACCATATCATAGGACCATGTTTAATCATCTCACCGGGTAAAGACAAATATGAGACAGCACTGAATAATGTAGCAAAAAGGGAAAGTCCGACCCGCCAGGATTTCATGTTTCTCCCTCCCAGCATATAATCATCCGAACTTTTATTTTTACGTGAAAAATAAAATCCAACAGCCAACATTCCAATGCCGTAAATTATAACAATAATCCAATCCAAACTGCCCAGTGTTGTTCTGCCAATATTCATTTAGCGGCTCCTGGTTTGAGGTTCATTATTAGTAATCGTATTTATTTGATCTGTACCATTTTTTCTCATTACAATGATTATGTTCTATACCTGATTCGATGTCACAGCGTTATACCACTCTTGATATTTTTCGTGGTTACGTTCTATCGGTTTGAATATATTTTTAATTTTAATCCACTTTGCAGAAACTGCTTCAATATCTGCAAACCAGCCGGCCGCAAGAGAAGCATACATGGCAGCCCCCGTACACGCCGGTGCCTGTGCTTGTGTTGTTATAAATTCAATCCCTAAAAGATCGGCTTTTATTTGCAGCCATATTTCACTTTTAGCGCCACCGCCGGTGGCAGCAATTCGTTGAGGCAAAGAGCCGGGAGATAATATGTTTACAAGTTGAAACAAGCTTAACGCCGTTAATTCTAAAATTGCGCGTGTGAAATGACCTTTTTCATGCAAAAGAGAACAATTATCAAAACCTTCCATTCCTTTGTATAAATGGAAACCCGGTTTGGCGACAAGTCCGTTGCTGCCGACATTAATATCCCGGGCCGACTGCACGAACTGATGAAAGGTTTCTTTATCCGAAAATTTATTTTGATACCATTCCAGACCAACCGCTCCGTTATCATTAAATGCCAGTTGATAATATTGATTTTCTGTAAATCCTGGCCCCGTACTTGTATTTTCAAGGGGATGATAATGGGAAGAAAGTTTCAAGCAGGCCAAAACCGTTCCGGTGGATTCGCTCATATCAGCAATAGAACCGGCCCCGGCCCCGACTGCGCCCATTAGATGGTCCAGACTGCCGACGACAAAGGGAATGTCCGGCGGCAGTCCAAAAAGCTCAGTGCCATTTTTTACAACAGATCCGGCGCAGGTGCCCGGCCGCAACGGTGTTGAAAGATGGATATGTTCAAAGGGGAAAAAATCTTTTTGCCATTGCAGGTTATGAATGTTTAACAGACCCAGCAAAGAAGCCGTGCTGGCGTCTCCCACTGTCTGTCCTGTCATACAATATGTAAAATAATCGGAAATTGTCATAACATGATCAACCTGAGACCACAAGTCAGGTTGTAGCTGTTGAAACCAGAGCAGCTTTGAAATGCAAAATTGATGCGAGCAGCCTATCCCCAGACCGGTAATATCCAAAAATCCATCATTATTAAAAACGTCCTTGCACAGATCAGCATTTTCAGCTCGGTTATCGCACCATAAAATTATGGGCGTTAATGGGCTTTTATTTTTGTCCAGCAGAACAAAAGAGTTTGCCTGAGAAGAATAGCTAACCGCTTTAATCCGGGACGGCGTTGTTTGGGCCTGAACACAGGCGTCTTGCAGTCCCTTTTTCAGGACTTGCCAAAAATGGTCCACCGGCACCTCACTTCGGGTCCCGTCACCTGTGTCTTTGGGGACAAAAATGCGTGAAAATCCGCACAAATCCCCCTGTTTATTTAAGAGGCCCAGTTTAAAATAACTGGTGCCAAGATCGACGCCTAGAACATAATCCATATATCACGCTACATGTTCATTTTCTATTAAAATATTTATATCGATTTTTACATTTATATCTGCCCAAACAATTTTACAGACTCGTCCACCAAAAGCTGACCGCTTTTGGCATGAAACAAAGCATTTGAACCTTCATACCATCCGTTATCGGCAGCCTCCTGAGTAGTAATATACCCCTGTAGTTCACCATTAGCAAGAGAGATTACAAAACTATTTTCCACCTTCTTTTTTAGCAAAAGAGCATATTCAGTAAAAATTTCTCCGGGCCAGCCGAAAAAATTCCAGGGCCCGATTTTTAACAATTGAATCTCAGCAGGTAAACAGGATTTATAATAATCATTTATTTCCTGTTTTTCTACGGCTTTGGCCAATGTCAGTGTTTCTTCGGCCCCAAACCAGTCACATTCTGCGGTCCGGATGTCCTGCCATTTTGCATTGTCGGAGCGCAGTTGCTCCAGTTTTTCCACAGCGTTTTTCAACTGATTTTCAGCGATTTGTACATTTGGAAAAGATTTTTTCGGCAGGTCAATTTCTCTTTGAAAACATTGTAAAGAAATATCTGATTGATATTCGATATTGGAAATGATCTTTAATACCGATGCGCCCAGGATATTTCCCAATCTTTCTGCTTCGGAAAATGTATTTCCATGAGTAACATGTCTCGGACTCTGATCACCACAAGGCCCGGTATGATAAAGCACCGGACACTCTAAACCCAGCGCTTGCTGCTGCAAATATTTTCGTGCAAATCCGGGAAAATCGGCTGAAACCAGGGTAGAATCTTCATGCAAAACAGTCGGGTGCATAGAGCCGACAAGCATGCAGGCAATGTTTGCCTCTTTTTTTGCAGATTTTACCATCAGGACCGGTACCTGATGATTGGACAATCCTTGTGGATCATGCCGATTGGTACCAACACCGGTACTGTCAGCCAGGCCCAGTCCAACCCTTGCAGGCTGAGCACGGCTAAAGGCTTTTAAAGCGGCTTCTATCATACATTCGGTAAGATACCGAATGTATTCAATATCTGCTTTGGGAACCACAGGATCACTTGAATTGCTTACATAGTTGACGGTTATAGGACCAGAATGGGTATGCGTGGCGGATATCAAAATATTTTGCGCAGGAATGCCGGTGTGTTCATTTATCTGATTGCGAACATAGGCTGTCATTTCTTTACTGACAAAGATGATATCATTGGCAATAAACATAATTTTGGTCTGCCCGTCGGAAAGATAAAGAGCAGAACTGAACAAGGGATCATGAATTCCGGTGCTGTAACGTTCAACATGGGGATACCCGTATAAAAACTGGGAATCCTTTGGACTGCTGTCAACAACAGCCGCACCTGCAAAAAGGTTGTTTTGCATATTAATATCCCTTGTCCCAATTAACTTCAATGTTTTGGGCTATGGTTTCCGACACAATACAATTGGTTTCCAAAATCTGATGTATGGATGAAGGGACCAAAGGTGTCACCGGGCCATGTAAAACCAGACGCGAAATAAGACGCTGCCAGGCTGTTGTGGTGTTATGTACACTCAAAGCATGTATTTCCATACGCGCTTTGGAAGCGATGACATCGGCCGGGCCTATGGTGGCGGCTTTTGGCGGAACAATGGCCAGATCACCGCTCATGCCGAAACTGCCATGCAAAGAATTTTGGGCCAGGGTAAAGGGACTCAACGTCACGATACGCGCTCCCATGGTCTTCCACTCTTCCAAAGGGGCGTCAAATTCAGGTGCATCGGGTTCGATAAACGCCAGGTGACCCGTCCAGCCCGGTCCGCTGTAACACATATCAGCGCCGCCATGGTCGAGGATCATTTGGCTGTAATCATTTATATTTTTATTATTCGGACCATGAAACTGACTTTCAGGTGGACGCAAATCTTTATCAATTTGGTAATAAAAATACTTTTTCAATGCCTGCATAAATCCCTGGGGCCACTCTTCAGGGGCAATGACACCATTTTCATCGGCATATTCGTCCATGGCAAAAACAACCAGTTTTTTGCAATTAACCCGAAACTTGTTGATCAAACAGGCAACTTTTTTATATGATGGATTCGGATTTGGCAATATCAAAACAACTTGCTGATCAGCATCGGCAGCTTGTTTAATCCGCCAAAACATGTCGGTTACAAATTCAATCTCGGCCATGTCGTCTTTGACGATTCGAATTTGGAACTTTGGATTTGCATGTTTGGTGAGTTCACTTTTATCGATTTTACGGACTTTATCCAAAACATCTTTGTCCCGAAACGGAACCCATTTTGAAGGACTGTATTCAAATGATGTGGACATTATATTTCTCCCAAAACTAATTTTTATAAACCAATTTACCATTAACAAATGTAGCAATACATTCGTAATCAGAATTTAACACAGTAATATCAGCACATTTTCCCGGCTCAATTGAACCAATTTGATCATCCATTCCAATTACTCTGGCGGCATTTAAACTCGTATATCTGGCGGCAAGGACCGTATCAATCTGACAAATATTAATCAAATTAAAAAATGCCCGGTTCATTGTTAATACGCTGCCGCACAGGCACCCGCCCTGTTCACCACCATAGAGACGGGCGACACCATTTTCAATTTTAAACTCACTGCCATTCGGGAACTGAAAAATTCCATCCAGAAAACCGGCGCCGGGCAGACTGTCGGTAATAGCCACAAAGCGGTCCGGCCCAAGTACGCGGGATGCAATTGTCAAATATTCCGGTGCAACATGGTGGGTGTCGCAAATAAATTCACAGGTAAGTTTATCATTTAACAAAATGTGTTCCAGTAAACCGGCCTTGAGCACGCCCTGTTCTTTTTCACCGGACGAAACAAACGCATTAAACATGTGCACCACATGGCTCAGCCCGGCCTCGACTAAAGAAGGCAACTGGTGTGGCTCCGCAACCGAATGACCGAGTGATGCAACAATATTGTGTTTTTTTAAAGTTTCTGTTAAATAAAGACCGTTTTCCAGTTCAGGAGAAAAGGTTAAAATCCTGAGCAAATCTCCTATCTGTTCAATATAATATTCCGCCTCGTCCTGCTCAATGGGCCTTCTGGTGGAGTGGGCCATGGCCCCGGAGCTCTTTGGATTGATAAACGGTCCTTCCAAATGGATCCCCTGAATTTTAGCGCCGTCACCTCCTACTGTGGCAATGGCGGTCCGGGCGTCCTTTCCCAAATCCGCATACTGTTGTTTGGACATGGCAGCGGCTGTCGGCAGAAAGCTGGTCGTACCGTATTGCGGCTGTAATTTTGCCATACCGGCCAGATTTGCTGCATCCACGGTATCATAATTACCGATACCATGCAGATGAATATCAACAAATCCCGGCAGGACAAGATATTGCCCAAAGTCGTAAACCGTTTCAAAGGCAGGCTTTTCTTCAGTCACATCCGAAATGCGGTCCTGATTTACGTTTACATAGCCGTCAACAATACGGTCAGGTGTGACTATTTTTCCTTTAATGGAAAACATATTTTTTTCTCACGAAATAAATTTGTTATTATTTTAAAGCGTAACTGTTTTTTGCTGATGATGAGATTCAAGCGCGGCCGTAAACAATTCATGGCTCATCGCCGTCTCTTCCGGTGTTACGCACTGGGCAAATTTGCTTTTTGGTTTTTTATGATAAAATTCATCGATAAATGCCGCCCACATTTGCAAAATGGCATCTGTAAAACCAAATTCAAAAATACCGCCGGTAATGGTTTTAAAGGCTGTTTCCTGGCCCATATCAATATTCTGCCAAATCTGCTCACCGCCGTTATATTCCAAAACCTGAAGCAACTTGGGGTTTTTGGTTGAAAACCTGGCACACGCCTTTGTGCCCAGAATTTCAATATACCAGGTATTTTTTTCACCCGGAGCAATGCGCTGCATTTTAAACGTCATCGGAAAAGTGTCCTTGGAAGATTCTTCCTCAACTGCCTCGCAAAACAGCGTAGCATTGTCCCAGGTTTCACAGGGGACGTTTCCGTTTTTACCGGGTCTGGTTTTTACAATATTTGAAAGAATGGTCCGTACATTTAATATCTTCCAGCCGGCCCGAAACGGAACATGGCAAACGTGCATACCCAGATCGCCCATACACCCGTATTCACCGTTTATAGAAATGATGCGTTTCCAGTTAATGGATTTATCTGGGTCCAAATCACTGGAGTGTTTGAATCCGCCGTTCACTTCGATAATCTGGCCGAATTTTTTGTTCTCAATCATACTACACATTCGCTGAACTGCCGGAAAATAGGGAAATTCGGATGTACAGCGTACAAAACATTCCGGATGTTTTTCAATCTCTTCCAAAATTCGGGTGTTGGCTTTTTTGTCAATACCAAAAGGCTTTTCGCCCATTAAATGTTTTCCGGCTTTGAGGATATTAATATAAATTTCCTCATGAAGATTATGGGGTACGGCGCAAAAAACCATTTCAACCTGTGGGTTGTTCAACAATTCCTGATAATCCGTAGTGTGCTGTTTAATAGAAGGAAAATTTTCCAAATACCACGGAAACAAATCCGGATTAACATCACAAATGGAAACAATTTCAGGTTTTATGGGAAAATCCAGCACATGGCACCACCGGCCGACACTGCTGGCAAATTCCCGGCCCATTAAACCCAGGCCGATAATACCTACTTTTACTTTATTCATTTTAATATCCAAATTGTTTTTCAACTTCGGCGATGGCTTCTTCTATCATGTCCAAGCCGAGCATCGCGTGTTTTTCATCGATAATCAAAGGCGGCGACATTCTCAAAATATGTCCGGCAGGGATCCAGGCGAGTCCTTTAGAAAAAGCTTTTTGATAGACCAGTTTGCCTGCTTCGTCAAAAGGTTCCTTGGTTCCTTTATCTTTAACCAGTTCTATACCCAGCAGCAAACCTTTGCCCTTGACATCACCCACAATCGGGTGCTCCTGCTGCATTTTTTTCATTCGTTTCATCATGCTTTCGCCGACAAGTCGTGTATTCTCTAAAAGATTTTCTTCTTCAATAACTTCAAGTGAAGCCAACGCTGCGGCACAGGCCATTGGGTTTCCTCCATAACTGGATGACGCGGAAATCTGGTCCAAAGCCTCGGCATACTCTTCCTTAACGACCATCGCGGTAACCGGGAACCCGTTACCAAAAGATTTACCAAAAGTAACAATGTCCGGAATCGTCTCCCAATGATTCAGACACAGCAACTCTCCGGTGCGCCCCATTCCGGTAAGGACTTCATCGCCGAAGAATAAAATATTCAACTCGTCACATAGTTTCCTTAATTTCGGAAAAAAATCATCCGGCGGAAAAATGGAGCCGGCCCAACCCTGTGCAGGTTCCAAAACAAATGCGGCAACATTGCCGACAGTGCCTTCTCTAATAAATTCTTTATAAAAATCAATATAAGCATCCGTATCAATCGTACCATCCTGTTTTTTAAACAAAGGACGGTAGGGATCAGGTCTTGGGACCATATAAAATCCGGCAACACGTGTGGGTGCATAGGACAACACCTCACCGCGCGACATTCGGGCACAACTCACAGCTCCCATTGTCTTACCATGAAAATCACGAAAACAGGATATAAACTCGTGTTTTCCGGAAATAACCCTGGCGGCTCTTAAGCCGGCTTCAACCGCTGTTGCACCATCGCTGTATAACTGAATGCCGTTTAAATTTCCCGGAAGGATATCAGCCATTTTTGAAACCAGTTTTTCTTTAACCGGTGTGGTAAAATCGTGACAATTCATCAGTCGTTTTGCCCAGTGGGCAACAGCGTCTGATATTTTCGGATGGCAATGTCCGAGTGACGTCACATATATTCCTGATGAAAAATCCAGAAACGTATTGCCGTCAACGTCTGTCAAGGTAACACCAAAACCTTTGTCAAAACAAACAGGGAACAATTGCACCTGAGAACTCAGTCCCCGGATGTAACGGGCCCCCTTTTCAGACAAACTATTGGACTTTGGTCCGGGTAATTCGGTAACGATATGGGGAATTCCTTGTGCGCTTTCCTTCCACCAATCTTTATTCATTTGTTACTCCTTAATTAAAATATATTATTCTTTAAACTGACAAGAATACAAATCTGCATCCTTTAATACAAAACATAGCCGAATCGGCTTTCCACTTAATTCCTGTACATTACTGCCCTTTTCCCATGAGACCGTACGCTCTATTTCATTTCCAATAATTGTTTGTGACTGGTCCAGGGTATAACCGGGCACAGCAACGCCGTTTTGGTCCTGTATTTCAACTTTAATTTCACCGGCCGCCGATGTGGAATAATTTATAACCAGTTTGTTTCCTTTAAAAGTAAAAGGTTTTGTAACCATTTCACCTTTTTCAAAGTCAGCGGACAATGCTGCAAATCCATCAATTCTCATGGAATAACGGCGCAAATGGGTCGTTGGCTGCGCATAATTATGATTCACATAAACGGACATTTCCTCAGGACTTGTTTGTACAACATTTAATGCCGGATAATTTGTACGGGACACCCAGTTTTCAAGGCCAATTCCCGGACGAATAAAAGACTGCATAAAAGTACGGTCATAAACATTTCCACCACGGGAACTCATCAATACCGCGTCTGAGCAGTCTTTGTAATATTTGGGATTCACATTAAAATCTTTTGCCTGCTGTTCCGTTAATACCTGACGTCCGGGCATAAATCGCGCTCCTATCGCTATATAAATACGCGGTGCCCGATAATAGGGATGGGTCTGGTGTGTGTATAAATGTTCCATCGGTGTGTCGCCAAACGTCATGGCAACAGGTTCCGTCCAATTTATAAAGTCTTTAGATGTTGTTCTGCTGACACTACGAAAACCATCAAATTCGCCGCCGGACCAGGTCCGAAAATAGAGCACATAACATTCCTCACTTTCCGACCAGAATGCAACATTCTGAGAATCAAACTTGCCGTTTTTAAAAACTGCTTCTTGTTGCATTCTTTTCCAATGGATTCCGTCAGGAGAAGCAAAAGCAAATAATCCATGGTTATAAGTGCCGCCTATGGCTTTATATCGCTCACTCTCTTTAACATTTGGGTTTGTATCCAACATCGGACAAAAATTATGGTTTGTACGTTGAGAGTCAATGAAAACGACATTGTTTTCAAATGTACTATTAACTTTATACAAATTCAAATTCGGCTTTTCCCAGTGAATACCATCAGATGATTCGGCATAGCAGGTAAGCTCTCTGTCTGCATAATCTTTAAGAACATCCGGCAAACCCCGGTAATACATTTTATACGTATCACCATCTTGGATAATGGTTGTATAGAGACTAAACTCACCTTCCCAGGGTTTATCAAAATATATAACCGGACCTTCATCAATCGGCTTTTGCAAAGTCAGTTCAAGATTATCCAGTTTGTCGATCAAGTAATAGTCAACAAACAACTCTCTGTTGTTATTTAATTCAAGAACAGCAGTATCTTGTGCAGATAGCGGTAAACAGGTAAATACCAAAACAGCGAACAAAAATTTTATACAATTTACTTTCATAATCAGTTTCCCGTTTTTTATCAAAAAAACCGTTAAATTCAGGTATTACGCGGTTATTATATTCACATTATTTTCTTTATATTTACTAACAATATCCGGGGCCAAATCTTTATCCGTGATAATATAATCTGCCAACGTAATAGGGGCAAATTTATAAACCGAATCATTTTCTATTTTAGACGAATCACACAACATATAAACCTGTTCAGCGGCGCCGGCCATCGCCAAAACAACCTGTGCTTCAGAATCATCATAGGAGCTGAAACCACCGGTCAGCGAAAGTCCATTTGTACCGATAAACGCTTTATCCGCATGATACTGATTAATCTGGTTCCAGGCCGTCAATCCATAGGCAGCCCGTCGTTCCGGTAAAATATCCCCCCCGATCATAGTAACTTTAATTTGCGGATACTTGGCCAATTCCGAAGCAACAGATAATGAATTGGTTATAACTTGAAGGTTATTCTTTTTGTTGATAAAATGACAGAGATTAAAGATTGTTGTCCCGCAGTCCAAAAATATTGTTTCATTATCATTAATAAACTGAGCAGCATATTTGCTGATTGCCATTTTTTTATCGCTTTTGCTGTCCATTCTGCGGACAAAACTGAACAAATGTGAAAACGACTCGTCTTTTATAGCGCCGCCATGCGTACGGATGATATACCCTTTACCGGCAAGCTGTTCAAGGTCTCTCCGGGCTGTTATCTGAGAGATATTACACCTTGCCACAATATCATCAATAGCAATACGACCCTTTTTATCAATGACTTGTAAAATATATTTAATTCGTGCCTGTTTTTCCATTCATTCTGCTTTCTACCAAAACAAAACGATCACAAACGATCATTCTAATTGCTGAATTATATGAAAATTCTGTACAAAAGTCAATTATAAATTAAGAAAAATTCTTAATATTATTTTTATTAAACTTAAATCACAGAAAAAAGTGGCGCTGTCACAAAATATCAAAAAACAGACAAAAACGATCATATTAATAACATACAAAGCATAACATAATGGCTAAAACAATTAATTTTGAGCAATGGTTTACAGGAATAAATTAAAACATTGAACCAAAGAACATTAGCACTTTTTCGAGCCTGTATCAAAAATAAAAAACGTCCGGATAGATTCTCCGAACGCTTTTCATCTGATTAAAAAAACAAATCACAGGAAACATTTAAGATTTGCTTTTATAATATATCACTTAATTACTATTCAAAGCCACATTACATTTTAAATTTACACTCCGGCCAGGTGCCAGGGTATAGCCTTTATACGTATCCAGAAAATCTCTATAATCATTATCCAGCAAATTAGTGATTTCCAGGTCTATGTTAATGAATCGTTTCGAAATATTTAAATCAAAACCAAATCCGGCATTTAATACGGTATAAGCTTTTGTAGAAGCCACACCAAAAGGAATATTTGGACCGATACCATCATCAAACTGACCAAAGGGTTCGTAAATACCGGCAGCATCCTTGTCTCCTACATGTTTTAAATTAAACAGAATATAAGGAGAATGAAAAACGGATGTACCGGGCAGCAGGAATCGAGCTTGCGTACAGACACGATCTGCCGGCATCAATGGAAGTTCATTTCCATCATGAGGTCCGCTGGCAAAATCACTGCGAATCGTCGATCCGTTGGCGCTGAGGACCAGCCAGTCCAATACGGTAGCGCTGATACTTATATCGAAACCGGTAAGCACCGCATCAGCCTGATCGTGGGCAAAAACAAAGGTTTCTCCCCCTGGTGCCAGTTCATGATTAGGTGCATTATACAGAAAAATATAATTATTAATTCTATTCTGAAAGACCGTTGCCGAGGCTTCAACACGCCGGCTGCGCAGTCTCAGCGAGGCGCTCATATCCAGCGATGTTTCATTCTTTAAATCCGGATTACCGATTTGATAGGCGAAAACACCTCCATGGTAGCCGTAAACATACATATTATAAAAACTGGGCGTTCTGAATCCCCGACCCAGGTTTGCGGCCAGTGTCAACATAGTCGATAATTTATAAGAAGCTCCCAAAGCGCCGGAAAAAGACGAAAAGGTTTTTTCATCGTCTACCGGCAACAAAGGATTGGAAGACGACGCAATGAATTTTTGGGAACGATGATCAAAGCGCGCCCCGAAATTCAAAGTGAGTTCTTCCGCCTGCCACTCTTCAAATCCGAACATGGCAATATTGGTAAAATGTCCGGTCGGTTGAAGAGGTACCTTACCGTTATTTTCATGATCATAATATTTAGCTTCCACACCGACTGTTCCGGAAAAACGGGAAATGTCAATATGCTCAACGTCAAAACGGGCGGTATACACATCCAGTACTAAATCTACAACAGCCGAGTCAGGCAATACATCACGTGACTGTCCGGCTTTGGCTGCCTGACGGTGATTGCGTTGGAAGCTCAACTTTGGTTTAAAAATAAAACGCCCCATGGGCATATTGCCCTTGGTAAAAATAGTTTGGTTCTCAAGCCTCAGCCCGATAGGCGTTCCGGCAGGTAAAAGAAAATTATTTTCATTAAAATAATGATCATAATGAACAGAAAAGAGACCTGCTCTGGTCAATAATCCTGCCGCTAAAGAACCGTTGATCTGATCAAAATCAGTATTATCTATTTCATCAGTAAATTTCGGATCACCGTTTTTTCCGGTTTCCAAAAAAGTTGCTATATCAGGTGTATGAAAATTGCCGGCGCTTTTCCTCACCAGCGATCCGGTCAATCCTAAATTACCGGAAGACGCACCGAATTTAATACCCGTCATCAGCTCATTGTTATTCGAATTCCATGCACTTGTAAACGAACCGTTAAAATCCGCTTCATTGCCGGAAGACATGTGAAACCGGTTGGGAATCAGGTTGACAGCTCCACCCAATGCGTCGGAACCATAGAGCAAACTGGCCGCACCTTTGATAATTTCCACCCGCTCTGCATTAAAGGGATCCAGGTTAGGTGCATGACGTTCGCCATACTGCTGATACTCCTGGGCTACTCCGTCGTTCAGGATACGGATGCGTTCACCTGTCTGACCGCGAATGATAGGCTTTCCTGCCACCGATCCGGCAGACATATTGTAAATACCGGGAATGGATTCGATGGTTTTTCCAAGAGATGTGGATTGCAGCCGGATCTTTTCTCGTCCGGATATATAGTTTATGTCTTGAGGAGAACTTAATGGATCAGACGCAATTGGGCTTCCGGTTACCACAATAGGTTCCGATTCCAGCACAGATTGGTGAAGCGAAAATTGCATCTGGCTGGATTTTCCACCGACAACCGTAATATCTTGTGTTATTGATTGATATCCAATATATCGGGCAACAACTTTAAAAGTCCCTGCAGGGATTTGTTTGATTTGAAATTTCCCTTCTCGATTGGTGCTTGCCCCGCGTTCCAAAGCTGGCAGCAAAATATCAGCACTAATCAAAGGATTATTGTGATTGTCCACAACTATGCCTTCTATACTTCCATAGGTCGACTGGCCGAACGACAAAGATACAATACAAAACAGGCATAGAAAGGCAATAAGATACGACCAGTTTTTAAAATATAAAGACATGGTTACATCCCTTTCAATTTTTGAAAAATTTTTTAGATCTATGCAATTTTCATTAATTGAAAGGGCGGAGCGCGGGAATGATGTAAAGTATAAGAGATTGAATATTTCGCCAGGCGAAAAATCCATTTGACAATGAGGGCAATGAGATAAAAAAGCCAATACGCACAGTCGCACACAATTGCTGCACTCAACATGAGATAAATCTGATGGGCAGGACAATCCTGGTGTGTCTTGGAATCGGGTTCGTGATTGTGAAACAAATCCTGCCCTGCACTTAACAGAAGCAAAAGGCAGGCGAACGCAATCAGAAGATATGCATGATTTTTAAAAGATTTGTTTTGAATTGTTGTAAACATATTCTCTTTATTTTTTTATCTCGTTTCGACCTTAATGTTAAAAAAAATATTCAATTTTCCAACACTTACTTACAACTCTTGTTTGCTAAAGTTCATTCCTTAAAAATCAACAGATCATGCTCTTTTCGAACGGTCCTGTCAATATATTTAAGTTTGATCGGATAAAGTTAATTATCAATTACACGATCTGAAAGCTTGAATAATAAATCCTCGTTTTGGATTAACATTAAAAAATCATAAAAGGAAATCATTCCCATAATATTATGATACTTTTATCAATATATACTAAAATAAAGGGATAAAAGAGGCTGTTATCACGATATAAATTTTAATATTTAGTCCCCGTGAAATTGGAATTTTAAAGATAAAAAGTAACAGAATAAAATAATTTTATCTTGAATTTTAATTATAATTGTGCTAAATTAATTTTCTAATGACTTTTCTACCAGATATCTTGAAATATGCAGGTATCTTAAAAACAAAAGTCAATAAAATCTTGCGCCCATAGCTCAGCTGGATAGAGCAACGGACTTCTAATCCGTAGGTCGCAGGTTCGAATCCTGCTGGGCGTGCTAAAAAGCCTCTATAAAATTAGAGGCTTTTTTATTATCTACTCTCCCCTCTTAATCTCCACTACTCAAAAATAATTTTTCCAGCTTGTTTTTTAACGATAAAGTTGTAATATACGGTAAGAAATTTTATATACAAGTTAAGAGGAAAACAAAGTATACTATTAAAAAACAATTGATCACGCTTTTCAGTAACTCAGGGACAGGAAATGGCCAGCAAACAGAAATTACTAAAACTGAAAAAGTTAAACTATTGGCTGACTTATGAATTAAGTAGTGTCACTATATTTATTTTACACCATGTTATAGGTCTTCTTTCATTATATATCTTTATTGGTGCGGCGCTGGTATTTACTCCGTATATGTTAAAAACGCTCTATGAGCTTAAAAAATACGGCTGGATAGCTGTTTTTTTCCTTTTTACCTGCCCACCTTTGCTGGTTGATTTGTTTCTGGTCGAAAACCATGTGTGGGAAATGGTAATGCGTGGTTTTTCTCTTGCGTCCTTTTACTTTTATTGCTGTACTTTAAAATACTCTATCAAAGATGATTTGTCAAATTATCAACCAATATCGTAAGGAATTCTCATGTTAAAACAAGATAATTTAATTGCCGGCGTTTCGTTACAAAACCATCTGGACGAACTGACATCCCGGTTATATATTGAATATTTACCGTTCTGGCATCCCCATGCGTTTAATCCGCAAAAAGGCGGCTTCCAGTGCCATCTGGAAACAAACGGTGTTCCGGTAGACGACCAGGTTTTTATCTGGTATCAGTCGCGCGCACTTTGGGTGTATTCATATTTGTATAATAATTTCGGTCAAGACCCAAAATATCTGGAGATTGCCGATCGTTTGCATGATTTTCTCGTCAACCACATGTATGCCGGAAACGGACGCTGGCACAAAATGGCCGACACAAACGGCAACATCACCAAACCGGACAAACCATCAGCAGATATTTACGGATGGCTGTTTGCCGCAAGCGGTTTGATTGAATATTATCTGGCGACTAAAAATGAAAAGGATCTGGAACTGGCCAAATTATCCATTCACACAGCAGACCAGGCCTATGAAAATCCAAATTACCGAAAAGGTACACCCGATGAAGGGTTGCGAATTCAGGGCCATTCCATGTTGTTTATGTGGGTAATAACACAGTTGCTTAGATTTGATCAAGACAGTGCTCTGACAAAATTGTGGAATCACCACATTGAAAATATCATGACACGTTTTTATCATCCGACCTATCGAATCTCAAATGAAACGCTGAACCGGGATTACTCCCGAATAAAAGGCGTTGAAAAAACCATGTTTTTGGGACATACGCTTGAAACACAATGGATGGTTATGGAAGCGGCCTTGATTAAACAGGACAAAGGACTGTTTAACGATGCCAAAGACCATTTTCACCGCTATCTTGATATGGGCTGGGACCATGTTTTTGACGGCTGGGGAAGCGGCGATTACCATGTATTCGGCGGTCCGGATACATTCCAGGGACCGGATTATAATTTAAAAACAATGTGGGCACATACGGAAATTTTAATCGGTTGTATGATGGTCCGTGAACACTGTGACGAATATTGGGCCAGAGACTATTATGATAAAACCTGGGATTATGTAAAGAAAAAGATATGTCGTGGTATCGGCGCCTGGGAACAGGCCGTCGACCGATTCGGAGAACCGTTATCCAGAGAAAAAAATGGTGTTCATCCCATGAGACGCGGAAATTTTCATCAACCCCGATTCCTGATGATGAACATGAAAAGTTTACAACGTATCTTGAATAAAAATCAAAACACCGAATAAAATAACTATATTTAATCGGAGGAAAAATAATGGAAGTTAAAACAATGATTCATTTTATCCGGGATTACAAAATCCTTACCATGTTGTTTTTGTTTCTGCTTTTCTCTGCATGTTCGAATAAAACAAATATTTTAATTATCACCGGCGGTCATGATTTTGAAAATGGGCCTTTTTTCAATATGTTTAAAAATATGCCCGATATATCATACACAAACATGGCCCAACCGGAGGCAAATGAGATATACGGTTCACCTGAAATAAAGAAATATGATGTTCTTGTTTTTTATGATATGGTTCAGGAAATCTCTGACACTCAAAAACAGGCACTAACAGCTCTTTTAAAAAAAGGCAAAGGAATGGTTTTTCTGCACCATTCCCTGGCTTCTTATCAAACATGGGAAGAGTTTGAATACATTATAGGTGGGCGTTATATATTAAAATTAGAAACAACACCGGACAGTTTACTATCAGATTATAAACATGATGTAAATGTTCGAATAAACATTAAAAATACCAAACATTCAGTAACCAAAGGTATCAAATCTTTTGATATTTATGATGAGGTTTACAGTCATTACAAAGTCGAACCTGATGTGCAGATTTTGCTCACTACCGATCACCCTGAAAGTGATAAAATAATCGGTTGGGCGCATCAATACAAGAATTCGAAAATAGTGTATATTCAGCCCGGACACGGTCACCAGGCATTTGAAAATGATAATTATCGTCAATTGGTATATCAGGCAATAACATGGGTAAAATAGTATTGTTTTTTTATCCACAATAGGTCATATTACTCTGATTAAAAGGCACCTTTTAACAGTTCATTTCATTAAAAACATGAAAGGAATCCCAGTGAAAAAACGAATATTCTTAATCCTCCTTCCTTTTCTTTTATTATCAAGTGTATCTTTTAGCCAAACTAACAAACTCCATGTAAACTCAAATTCTGATTTCAGTTTAGGTTCTCTTCCCTTTTTATCCGATGCAGAATCCTTTTCAATTTCACCTGAAAATCCAACCGGAGAAAAAGGAAAAGGTGGAATGGCCATACCCAATCCGGATGATCCGGATTTAATATTTTCAGACCGGGCCGCCCATTTGGGACAGGGTTGGAAAGTCCGCCCTTTTATCAAACCAGCAGCCGGAGAAACAGTCACAATTATGGATTTTGAAGGACCGGGAATCATTCAACATATTTGGATGACTTCTGATAATAATTGGGAAGGAAATGGCCGGGGATGTATTTTACGTTTTTATTGGGACAATGAGACAGAACCATCCATTGAAGTGCCGATGACAGATTTTTTTGCCGTTGGACACGATCTTTTTGCTCCGGTGAACTCTTTACCTGTCATTGTTAATCCAAAATCGGCATTAAATTGTTACTGGCCCATGCCCTTTAAAAAACACGCAAAAATCACCTTGACGAACGATAACGACAAAGCGCTTCGACTGTTTACCTATCAAATCACAGGTATTAAAACAGATATTCCTGAAAATGCGGCCTATTTCCATGCACAGTGGCGTCGGGCTGTTGTCGATCCCGATAACCCTGAATACACAATTTTGGATAATATAAAAGGCAAAGGCAAGTATGTCGGTACATTTCTGGCGTGGACACAACTTCACAGCCGCTGGTTTGGAGAAGGCGAAATTAAATTTTTTATCGATGGTGATAAAAAATTTCCAACCATTTGCGGCACGGGCACGGAAGATTATTTCTGCGGCAGTTGGGGATTTCCTGAGGTATACAGCACAGCTTATGCGGGAACTACATTGGGCAAGCAGGAAGGTGACGGACCAAGAAAATGGAGCCTGTATCGCTGGCATATCATGGATCCGATTCATTTTCATAAAGATCTAAAAGTGACAATTCAGGCCCTGGGGTGGTATCCCGGTAAACCCGGCGGTTATAGACCGCTGGCAGATGACATTTCATCTGTTGGATTTTGGTATCAACAGGAACCCCACGCACAGTATCCAAAATTACCGGAATTAAAAGACCGCTGGCCAAGATAAATTATTTCCATAAAAAAAGGGCGCTGTGAAAGCGCCCTTTTTTTATATCAATCAATTACTTTTCTATATTCGTCTTTGTATAATCCAATTTTATCAAAAGGAATAGGTTCAAAACCTATCTCCTTTGCGCGCGACGCTTTAGTCAACCGAAAATCCTCTTGTTCAATATTTTCAAAACCAGGATTTCCCTTGACAAAAATATTATTTTTTAACTCTTTTCCAATGTTCTCATCATTTTTTAACAGATCATAACCTTCCTGAATATCTATGTTTAAATAATAAGGATCCGGTCCTGTCTGGTCCTTATTACGACGCCGCCAAACATCGTCATCAGCAATAATATTGTCTTCCATGGTAACCACGGAAAAATCAAAATCGAGAAAATCATAAACATCCAGCCATCTTCCGCCATAGGAAATATTCCTTCTGACAACATTACCCTTTGGAACGGCCGGATCATCGGAATACAGTTCAAGCAATTTGGGGTATTTTTCACTATAGGGAGGTTTGGAATAGTTCATTTCATCCATTTTTTCAAACAGAACCGGGTATTTGCCGGTAAAATAATAATGTGCCCAGCTTAATCCTCTGGCGTCAAGATGAATAGAGGGATGACAATCGATATAAATATTGTTTTCAACAACATTATCCCGGCCGCCACCAACGAGAGTTGCGCGTCCGGCTTTATAAAAAACATTTCCATATACAGTAAAATCGCTGGAAAAATCATCAAGATAAACACCCATCACACCATGCAATCCCGCACCTGTCAGATGATGCCAATAATTGTAACGAATGATATTGCCGCGCCAGGTCCAGTCCCGACCTGTATGCAGTGCACCGGAATCACCGGTTTCTTTAACAACATCATGAACATCATTATACTCTATAATATGCTCATTGCCTGACACATGCATGGCTTCGTGGGGCGCATCGTGAATATGGTTGTGCGCAACCAGGTTTCCGACACCGGTCACATCAATAGCCCATTGATAGGTTCGTACCAGATTACTGTAATGATGAATATGGTTATTGACGGCATAATTTCCGGCAGGGGTCAACGAGGCTCTGTCACCACTATTTATATATATTCCGCCTAATGCGACCTGATATATGTCCGAACTTGTAACACCATTATTTGATCCGCCTTTAATCAAAACGGCATGGTCACCCAAACAATAAAATTGACACCCTGCAATCTTGTTGTTTTTTCCATCCTCCATAACAATTCCATTACCTCTGGAAAATGCGAATTGAATATTTTCAAACAAAACGTTTTCACAGCCTTTCATGGTCACAAAGGGGTCAGTTAAAAGCGAAACAACCATATCTCCGGTTTTAAAAGAATCCGGCGGCCAAAAATATAAAAGACCGGCTTCCCGGTTTAACACCCATTCACCCGGTGAATCAAGTTCTTCCAAAATATTCATATAGTAATAACGCTGGTTTTTTGTATAGCCGTAATGATGAAATGGTTCTTCAAAATAAACAAGCTGTCGTTTTTTGTCGATTTTTTTTACTTTTTCAAAAGAATCGTTCCAATCCCAGGTCCAATAGCCCTGCATATAAATTTCGTTATCACCGGACCAATTAGCAGGCCGGTTATCGTCGTATTTAATTTTTCCATAGTGGCGGCCCACCGGAACACCATCGAATCGTTTTTCCCGTTCCAGACCTTCGTTATATCGTTTGGGACCGTATTGCGGAATATCGGCAATCTTCAACCATCCTTCATTCGGGTACCGAGCCATATACATACGTTCATTTTTATAAAACAACTCCAGACCGATACTGCTGCGTTTTTGCACAATGCCAAAATCAGCTATGCCTTTAGCAAAAAGATCGGCTACCAGTATGTTTTTTTGTGCTGATTCAGAGACTCGTTTGAGAATTTTGGGATCGGTTATTGATTTAAAATTATCAATAACTTTGCCACCGGAAAAGACAACTTTTTCGCCGGGAAAAGCCTTCCATTTTACAGGTGCTGTTTCAGTGCCGCTGTCCTGGTCCAAAAGCTCAAGGCCCTTTTCCATTACATATTCACCGCCGCGAATATAAACGGTCATCCCGTTTTGGGGCCAGGTATTTGTTGATTTAAGTTCACGAATTGCTTCCTGTGCTTTTTGAAGAGTACGGAAGGGGCCGTCTGTTTTCGTTTCATTGACATCAGCAGACGTTCCGGACCAAATATCATTTCCTGTCAATGAGACATAAAAAGCATTTTTATCCAGTTTAGGTGACGAACATGTCGCAAATAAAAATGTTAAAAAAAGCAGGTAAAAGGGTTTAAGGTTCATACTACTTCCTCTGGTTATATTAATTGAATTAGCTTGTTACAGCAAATGTTGGTTTACGTGTTTTCCATTTTCCACGGGTAAAATCAGGGCATTCAACAGGCATACTGTCATTCGCAATAGACATTTCAGACAAATGAACAACACAGGACATGGAAACAGAATCATACACATCAATAGGCGTTTGTGATTTACCTTTCACAGCATCAAAAAATAGTTTCAACTCCAGATAATCGGTACCGTTGTGTCCATATTCACCGGAACTTGCTTCCTGCATTTGTTTATACCAAAAATGGTCATGCTTTTCCATATAGGGTGGAAAGGGTTCCCATTTATGATATTCCGGACTTTTATCCACAATATAAAGTGCATTTCGTTGTTCATTGTACAAACCGCGCGTACCCTGTATAAGCCACCGGTTATCGTAGGGACGCGGCAGTTGCATGTCATAATTGATGATAATTGTTTTGCCGTTGTGGGTTTTTATAGTAGAGGTAACGATATCTCCCTGTTTAAATTTAAAATTCGCATAGGGATGGTCTTTACCAAATTTCCGAATAAAATAATCATTTATCCCGATGGAAGCAGAAGCGGTTGATGTTATATATTTAAAATTATCACCGCAATTAATATCCATCCAGCTCAGCACCGGTCCCAGGCTGTGGGTGGGATATTGATCACAATTTCTGTTGATAAGAAAATCTCCACCCCATCTTTTGTTTCCTTCCTTGTCAAAGAACCAGTGATCAATACAATCGTGCGAATGGGCGCAGTGACAATGGACAATATCGCCGAACAGTCCTTCTCTGATAATATTAAGAACAGCGAGATTGTCCTGACGAAAACTCCAGTTTTCCAGCATCATACAAGGGACATTCGTTTTTTCATTAGTATCCACAAGCTGCCAGCATTCATCAAGTGTCAGTGCCGCCGGTACTTCAACACCGGCATAGACTCCTTGTTCCATAGCCATTACAGCCATCGGTGTATGCCATTGCCAGGGCGTGGCGATAATAACAGCATCAAGATCACCGCGTTTCAACAGTTTTTCAAAGATATGTTCATTTTCAGAATAAAGTTCAGCTTTATTTCTCTCTGCTTTAATCAACATATCCTGCGCCGCATCAAGGGCGTTTTTGTCAATATCGCAGAGTGCCTTTACATGCACCTCAGGAAAGGCCAAAATAGTTTTGAGAAGAGATTTACCGCGATTTCCGGTTCCTATAATACCGATATTGATATTTTTGGCATTCGACGATGCCATTGCCTGACCGGCTAAAGAAAGAGCCGGCAAGGTAGCCGCCGTTGTTTTTAAAAAATCACGTCTGTTTAATGATAATGCCATAACAGTTCTCCTGTTTATTAAAAATCAATATTCGTTTATATTTGATTTTTTAAATGGGGTATGGATTGCCATTGGAATCCCAATAATTCCGCAGCCGTTCTGTCAACTTGTACCGGATCAAACCCGGCGACCAGTTTTTTAACCGGTGGACTGCATTCCGGTCCGCCAAGATGAAAATCAGCAAGCCCGACGCCGGCATCCATTAAGGTAAAATCCGGTTTTCGGTACCGGTTCAGGTCAACAATAGCCTGGTGCATGTTGCCGTGAAAGACCGCCTTTTTCCAGGACCCGAAGCGGCCGGAATAGTATTTCGGCGGTGCGAATCCCATCATATTTTTCAGGGTCCCGGTAATGGTGGAAAACGAATGGGCCTTAAGGACAGGTAAAGAAATAATATAATGACTAAAGGCAATTTCCGGTAAATACATAACCGGAAAAACCGGACAATCTTTTTCCATTTTGACTAATGGGGCAGTGTTCAAGTCAAGCAGCTCGACGCCCAATTCTTTGGCCAGATCAATATAACCCAGTTTTTTAAACACATCCATTGTTTCACATGAGGTATCGCCGCATCCTTCGCCGATAACAAGTGAGGCATCCGAATGTTGACGGATATAATGAATGACGGCCCTCACCAGATCCGGATGTGTTGTTATCGGAAAAGGTGAGGCAACTACAAGATTTGGCTTTAGCAAAATCTTGTCCTGGCGGGCCAAAATATTTCCGGCATTGACCGCATCCAATATTTCATTTACAGAAGTGTTATAATCAAAAAAATCGCTTACGGCAAAATCAGGCATGGATTGTTCTTTAAAGCAAAAGCATTAAAATATTAAATCGTTTTTTAAATTTAATAAATTAAACAACATATTTCAAGCAAAACACATTCATGCCGGTTGTTAATTTATTTAAATATGCAATTATCTTTTATTTCAGCGATAATATCTTTGCCCCGGTCCATTGCATATATACGCCGGATCTTATTTCGGACAACACTTTTTTCTATTGTGCCGTCTTTAAGCATTTGATGATATTCGTTAAAAACCTTTTGCGCCGGTTTTGAACGCGGTCCCCAGGTACCGATTTCATTAAATTCCATATCATATAAAATTATTTTCGGAACAGATCTGGCTCCATTGGTCAGATAATTGTCCATCATATCGGGATTATCTTCTCTTTTAAAAATACGCATTTTAATATGATTAAAGCTGTCAATCCATTTTTGGATCACCGGTAAAATAACCATGGAATCACCACACCAGGGTTCGGAAATAACAGCTATATTTAAACCTGGTAAATTTGATAAAAAATTCCTGTCATCGTCGCTTACAACTGTCCGATTATAATGATGGTGATATACCGCTGTTTCTTCATTTGTCATTTGAATAAATTCGTTGTAAAGAAATCCGGTATTAAAACGTTCCTGATCTAACATTTTTATCCTTTCAAAGTATGTACATCCTGATTATTTGATGCACAAACAGGCAATAGGATTTTTGTTTTTTAAATTAAAACAACAGAATATAATGAAAATGATTTTGAGTTTAAATATCATTTATGTATCTTGTGCTATTTCAATTACTATTACTATGAGGTTTACATGTCGTTAATCTTTCCGTTTCGGGGTGTCAGGCCGGCCCCGGACTATGTTGAAAAAGTGGCCTGTCCCCCATACGACGTTATTGATTCAAATACAGCAAAAGAATATGTTAAAACAAATCCTGTCTCTTTTTTAAATATAATTAAACCGGAAATACATAAAAGTGATTCTGACGAAAATAATTATAAAACAGCACAGGAATATTATATAAATTATAAAAATAAAAACATTTTACAACAGGATAAAACAGCCTGTTTTTACCTGTACCGACAAATAATGGGCAACCACAAACAAACCGGCATTGTAACGGTTTCATCTGTGGAAGCCTACCTGACCGGACGAATAAAAAAACATGAACACACACAACCGGAAAAGGTAAATGATCGTGTGAATTTAATGGAGACCCTGAAAGCCCAAACAGGCCCGGTCTTTATTGCCTACAAGAATAACGCTGAAACAAAAGCTGTTCTCAAAAAAGCAGAACAGTTGCCGCCCGAATATGACTTTGAACAGAACGGCGTTCGCCACATTTTTACCGTCATATCAGATCAAGTGTTGATCAATGAAATCCTGAATGTTTTTAATCAACAAAAAAACATGTACATTGCTGATGGGCATCATCGTTCCGAGGCTGCCTGCAAATGTTATCAAAAAGCCGGACAACATTCAAATTACAATGAAAATTACGGACGTTTTTTAACGGTTTTATTTGACAGCGAAGAACTGCTGATTCTGCCCTATAACAGAATTGTTAAAGATTTAAACGGATTAACAACAGCAGAATTTTTGCAAAAGCTGGAAGAACATTTTATCATCCGGCAATCGGATGAAACAGTTTGTCCGAAAAAAGCAAAAACATTTGGATTGTATCTGGATAAAAGCTGGTACATACTGGAAGCCGGAACAAAAGAAGCACTTGATGTAACGATACTGCAAAATCACGTTTTATCACCTCTTCTTGGTATTCATGATCCCAGAAACGATAAACGTATTTCTTTTGCAGGCGGAATAAATAGCGAACAAAAACTGGTCGAATTGGTTGATTCCGGTGAATATCAGGCAGCATTTTCTCTATACCCGACGCAAATGCACGAGGTGATAGAAATTGCAGACGCTGGTGAGGTTATGCCGCCAAAATCAACCTGGTTTGAACCGGAAATTACTCAGCGGACTTGTAACACACGAACTGGAATAAAAAGATGCAAAAAACATATAATTTAAATGCAGGACCGGCAGCGCTTCCCAAACCGGTCCTGGAAAAAGCGCAAAAGGATTTTTTAAATTTTAACAATTCCGGTATTTCCATACTGGAACACAGCCATCGCGGTAAAGATTACGACGCGGTCCATTACAAAGCGATGGCGGATTTAAGAATATTGATGGACATTCCCGATAATTATGAGATACTTTTTCTGCAGGGCGGCGCCAGCCTGCAGTTTTCAATGGTCCCGCTTAACTTTCTTGACAAGGAAACCTGCGCTGATTATCTCATGACCGGCGGATGGAGTGAAAAGGCCTGTGAAGAAGCGGATAAAATAGGTTCGACCCATATCGCTGCTACATCCAAAGAAACCCGATTTGACCGTATTCCCAGGGAATTTCAATTTAACACCCTTGCCGAATATGTGCACGTGACATCAAACAACACCCTTTTCGGCACGCAATGGCAGAACTTCCCGGATACCGGAACTGTTCCGCTTGTTGCCGATATGTCCAGCGACATACTCAGCCGAAAAACAGACATAACCAAATTTGCCCTTATTTATGCAGGCGCCCAAAAAAATCTGGGACCGGCAGGTTTAACGGTTGTTATTATTCGCAAAGACATGCTGGACAAAGCCCGTAAAAACATCCCCACCATGCTGGCCTATCAAACTTTCGTAAAATCAGCATCTTTATATAACACACCACCGGTTTTTTCGATTTATATATTCGGTCTGGTTTTAGAGTGGTTATTACAAACAGGGGGCCTGGAAGCAATGGAAAAACTAAACAACGAAAAGGCAAACCTGTTATATAACACAATGGACCAAACCAACGGTTTTTATAAAGGCACGGCTCAGGCTGACAGCCGTTCGAAAATGAACGTAACGTTCCGGTTGGTTGATCCCGAACTGGAAAAGCTGTTTTTGGAAAAAAGCATAGCATCAGGTTTTGTCGGATTAAAAGGACATCGCAGTGTAGGCGGTTTACGCGCATCCATATACAATGCCGTACCCCTGGAAACAGTGCAGGCATTAACAGAATTTATGACAAAATTTTATAAACAACATGGCTAAACATCCAAATGGAGGTCACTATGAATGGTAACATCCCCGTACTTGCAGTTTATGGTAAAACATTACCGGAAGCCTGGGAAAAAGCGGTTTTGGAATGCTGGGAAAAAGGCGCATCTATCAAAACGGAATATGATAAACCGGATGATCCGCCCAGTAAAGACTGCACAATGATGTGGTGTGTCGAAGATCCTTTTGCCGAACCGAGGATACATCGTGCTTTTCCCGGAGGACTGGAAGACCTGGAGGTTTACAGACAGGAAGTTGTGGATGGCGTTCACGACCACTGGATTGCGCCGGAAGAAGGAAAATGGACTTATACCTATCATAAAAGACTTTACGATTATGAGATGGAAAACACGGCCATTAATCAGATCAATTATATTATAGAAAAACTCAGCGAGGCTCCTCATTCCAGACGGGCTCAGGCAATTACCTGGAATGTCAAAGAAGATCCGCCCACCTATGACCCGCCCTGTTTGCAGCGTGTCTGGTGCCGAATATTAGCGGACGAAAACGGGCAGCTTGTTTTAAATATGAACACCCACTGGCGTTCTCGGGACGCCTATAAAGCAGCCTATATGAATGCTTTTGCATTTACCGATATGCAGCGAATCATTGCCGAAAAGATCAGTGAAAACATCGGAAAACCGGTCCGTGTGGGAAGATATACGGACCTGGTCGACAGTTTTCATATTTATGGTGCCTATTTCAAAGATTTTAAAGGATTTTTAGAAACGGTAAAATCAAGGACCTTTGAGGAACGGACATGGTCAAGTGATTTTGCGGAGCCCATGTTTGAGGACGCAAAAATACGATTGATGAAAGAAAAAGAGAACGGCATCTAAAGTGATTACGATTTATCCGATCTACATGCAAATGGTCAATTTTGATGATAAAAAGCAGGGACGGCTGCCATTAATGGCGGCCGTTGTTGCATTTAAAGAACAATTGATCATGATAGACACCGGTTATGCAAAACAACCTGCGCTGCAGGACCAGTTGAGGCTGTTGAAATTCGACCCAAAAAATTTTGACATGGTGATCAACACACATGTGCATCCGGATCATGTTGGGAATAACAGACTGTTCACAAACGCGCGGATCATTGTCAGTAAAACGGATTATGATTTTGCCAAAAGATACAGTCATGCGATGTATGAATCGGATGATCCGGTTAAGACCTTGTTACAATTTTATCCGGAATACCCGCAACGGCGGGCGGACGTTCACGGCCCCTATTCGCAAAAACTGGTGCAAAGATACTGGCAGGACGATGGTATCGGAGACAGGGAGCAAATCGAATGGATTGAAGACCAGCCGGAATTACCGCCGTTTATTCAGCCTGTACATACGCCGGGACACACCCCCGGGCACTATGCCGTCATCATCAAAGGCGATGAAAACCAGTACATCTGTTCAGGAGATGCCATGCCGAGCCGCCTGTTCTGGAAACGCACTTTACAGGAACTGGCCCCCCGGTACAGCAACGATCTTTTTATGAAAAGTAAAGATTACATTGAATCTCTGGACGGCATTATCATGGGCGGACACGACAAACCCTTTGAAACTGGCACAAAACGATACGTTGAAGGCCAAAAAATCAACCTATAGCATAACTAACTGGAATTATTCACAAATTTTACAGTGACAGCACAAGCGGCGCACCCAGTTTGACAATCTGAAAATTGATTTTGTCTTTGGCCGCAATTTTAAATTCATTGATATCAATCGTATTAATGGTAAACATGTCATAATGCATGGGTATGGTCAATTTGGCATTGATGTCCTGAGCGAACTGAACAGCCTGACGGACATTAAAATTGGGCAGTAAATCCAGACTCGGGTCCTTTTCCCCGTTCACCGACAGCAAGGCCACATCAATATTAAAAGTGCTGAGATATTCCGTTTGTTCGTCATAAGGTACGGTATCACCGGCATGAAAAATTGTCAATCCATCGACCTTAATTATATAACTTAGATAAGGATACCCGTATGCTTTATCATAATCCAGTTGAGAATGGGCCGCAGGAATAGCGTTTACGGATACGGGACCTGTTTCCAGCGAATCCAAACCGGACAATACATCGAGTCGGGATTCATCGACATAAAGACCGAGTATCCGGTTTTTTGCAGTTAAAGGAGCGACAAACCGAGTTTGCGGATTTCTCAGGGCAAGAACCGGTATGGAATAGGGATCGATATGATCAACATGGTCATGGGTACAAAGGACAACATCAACACCGTAAATCTCTTTCGGTGCAATGGGTGCCGGGTGCATTCGGATATGTTCATTGTGTTTGCCAAAGGTCCACTGTTCCGCAAAATCAGACAAATAGGGATCGATTAAAAACACGGCACTTTTTGATTTTATTAAAAATCCACTTTGTCCCAGCCAGACAATTCCCAGTTGCCGGTCTTTCAGGTTGAAATTATAAAGCTGATTTAAAATCAGATGGTCGTCCATTAAACTCTTTCCGTTAATAATTATTTTCAGCAAAATTGTTAATTAATGTGAATTTAAAGAATTTGGTGTTAAATAAAAAGGATGCTTTTTAAAATTCAGTTAATTTTAAAAGCAGATAATCCTGATTAAAAATAGAAATGGCATGCCGAAAGCATCTTTATGACCTTGGATCGGTTCTTTATTTCAGTAAAATTTTTGTAACAAAACTTACTGTCTCCCGCGAAACAGGTGGTTGCAAAGGCATGACAGATATAGAATGGAACATTTAGTGTACTAACATTGAAAGGATTGTTACAAATTTCAAGCAAGCTGTCTTTGGCAGAACCAGGCTGAAAAGACATTTTTAACTTTATATTATTCAACAACTCACATCCACCTTCCCTTTAACAATCCAGCATAAAACAAAACCTGTTGCAGCTTGCTTTTTGTGTATATTTTCCCGACATTTATCTATTCAAATAACGGAATACATCTAAAAACGAATAAAACAGATGAAAAAATCCCTTTCCATTCTTGCCGCTATCATACTATTTTTAATGGGATGCCGGACCGAAATTCAGGACAATACTGAATTTGAACCACTATTTAAAAACACTGATATGACGGGTTGGTTTGCCAAAGACGGAAATCTGGCGGCATGGTCCTTTAAAGACGGTATTTTGTGCTGTCATGCCAAAGGCGGTGGCTGGCTGACAAGTGAAAAACAGTATCGAAATTTTATATTACGCGGTCAATGGCGGCTGCCACAGGGCGGCAACAGCGGTATCGGACTGCGTTATCCGCTTATCGGTGAACCTTCTGAAACAGGTATGGAAATTCAGGTCCTGGATGATGATGCTGATAAATACAAAGACCTGAAATTTTACCAATTGACAGGCAGCATTTACTACCAGGTTGCGGCGTTACAGGGACACAGCAAACCGGCAGGAGAATGGAATGATTTTAGGATAGCAGTCGACGGTCCGTTAATCAAGGTCGTTTTAAATGGCGAAAAGGTCCTTGAAGTAGACATGGATAAATGCACACATGGCAGAAACAGCTTGCTTCCGCTCAGTCAGCGACCGCGTCAGGGACATATCGGTTTTCAGAGCCATTTAACATCGGTTGAATATAAAAATCTGGAAATAAAAATATTGAGGTAACCAGAAATGCTGAAAAAACCACTTTTTTTGCTGATAATGTTTCTTTCCAATTATCTTTTTGCCCAGGACGCCCAAATCACCTGGCACACATTTCCGGACGAAAAATTCCAGGTCAACGGACTTGTTTTCTGGCAGGAAAACAAGCCTGATCTCTATCGTTTAGCGAAATCGCAAAAAAATTCCGTTCGTGATCGAGTCTGGAGCCTGGCCCAATCCCCAAGCGGAGGTCGTATCCGTTTTCAAAGCGACTGCACAATACTTGCAATCCAGTTACAATATCCGCATAAAGGAAATATGATAAACATGCATGTTTACGGACAATGCGGTGTTGACCTCTATATCGACAATCAATATATAAAAACAGCAATCCCCAGAGACAGCACTTTTACGGAATTTGTCTTTTTTAATAATCAAAAAAAGCAAATGAGGAATATTACGCTTTATCTGCCGGTTTACTCAAATGTTAAGGTATTGGCAATCGGCACCGATTCCGAGGCAGCATTTGACAAACCACTCCCCTTTGCGCTGGAAAAACCGGTCGTCTTTTACGGTTCGTCTATTACACAGGGAGGCTGCGCCAGTCGTCCAGGCATGAGCTATCAGGCTATAATCGGAAGGAATTTAAATATAGACATCGTTAATCACGGCTATTCCGGCAACGGCATGGGTGAACCGGAAATGGCCCAAATTTTAGCAGATATTGATGCGGCCTGTTATGTCATCGATTTCGGCGTTAACCTGCCGAGTGTGGACAGCTTGAGTAAGGTATATGGCCCGTTTATGGATATTCTCTGTCAAAAGCGTCCGCAAACACCAATTATCGTAGTAACACCCATTTTTCAGACACACGAATTTTGGGGACCTGCTAAACCTACGTTTATGCGGGACATTGTTCGTAAAGAAATTGCACGGTTAAGAAATATAGAAAATTATAACATATTACTTGTAGAAGGATTTGAACTGCTGGGGCCGGATATGGCAGACGGTCTTGTTGACGGTGTTCATCCGAACGATCTGGGATTTCAAAGCATGGCCGAAGGTCTGCAACCCTACCTGGCACGGATGCTGAATTTGTCCGGTAATAACTATAAACTAAAATAAACGGATTATTTTATGCTTAAAAATAGATTTTTATTCATTGTTCTTTTATTAACGACGTTTATTCAACAGGTAACAGCAAAAGAAACATTTATGGTACCGATGCGGGACGGCGTATCATTGGCTACGGATGTATACAAAACAAGTGACAGCATAGCCCGTCCGGTTATTTTATTTCGAACGCCCTATGATAAAAATAATGATGATTTGGTGGAAGGACTTTTGGTGTTGTTAAACCTGCGCGGTTATACTTTTGTCTCACAGGACACCCGCGGACGTTATCATTCCGAAGGTGAGGATTCGGTTTATTTTAACGACGGCTGGGGGGCGTTGCAGGACGGATACGACACCATTGAATGGCTCATTCACCAGGAATGGTGTAACGGACAGATCGGTATGATCGGTGCTTCGGCAACAGGAATTACAACCCTGCGGGCTGCCGGGTCTCTTCATCCGAATTTAAAGGCCGGTATTGCTATTGTCGCTCCCTCCGATTTTTATAAAGAGGTCGTTTATCCGGGTGGTGAATATCGGAAATCTTTGGTGGAAAACTGGATACACGGTCAACAAGCAGATTATATGATTGATTATATCTTGTCCTTTCCCTATTACGATGAGAACATCTGGCCCGGCGTGAATATGCACACCCGCACGGACCAAATAACCACACCCATTCTGCATATCGGCGGCTGGTATGACTGTTTTTCCGACGGCACGGTTGCTTTATATAACGATCTTTGCCGGCAGCAAACAGCCGGTCCACAAAAACTTGTTATGGGTCCCTGGGAACACATGACCACCACCCAGCATGGTGACGTGGGAGAGCTGAGTTATCCTGATGGCGCTTATGATATTTTAAACGAAGCCTTTAAATGGTTTGACTATTGGTTAAAAGGTATGGACACCCAGGTTTTAGAGCAACCGGATGTTTATTATTACCTGATGGGCGATCCGCAAAAAACAGACGAACAGGGCTGTGAATGGATAACGACCGATGTCTGGCCGCCGACCCAATCTACTCCTGAAGCCTATTATTTTAACAATGACAATTCATTGACACAAAATAAACAGGAATATGCAGAATTTTCATTTTCCTATGATCCGCAAAATCCGGTACCGACGATAGGTGGAAACAATCTGACTATCAATGCCGGTCCCTATGATCAGCAAAGCGTAACAATCAGAGACGATGTCATCTGTTTTGAATCTGATGTTTTATCAACACCGGTGCGCCTGGAAGGTTATGTCAAAGGAAAAATCTATTTTTCCAGCAACAGAACAGACACGGATTTTACCTTAAAACTTGTCGATATTTATCCGGACGGCAGAGAAATGCTGGTAACCGACGGCATTCAACGGTCACGTTTTCGAAAAGGATATTTTCAGGAAGAAACAGAACTGTTAACACCCTATCAACTGGATTCGCTGACAATTACACTGCCGCCGACTGCCATTGTCTTCAACAGTGGACATAAAATTAAAATTTGTCTCTCTTCCAGCAATTATCCGCGATTTGAAACAAATCCCAACACCGGCGCAGAGCCCAATGACCGGAGTGAGCCGGTTACTGCCGAAAATACGATTTACACCGGCGGTGAATATGCGTCTTATGCGCTGCTGCCGCTGGTAAACCAGGAAACCAGTGTTGCGCAGTCCGGAACAACACCGCAGACATTTCAATTACTGCAAAACTATCCGAATCCGTTTAACGGTACAACGCATATATCTTTTTATCTGAATCAACCGGATTATGTAACCCTGACTGTTTACAATAGTATCGGTCAGCATATAAAAACCATACATCAGGGAACATTGAATACCGGCGCTTATTCATTTGTATGGGACGCCAAAAATGAAACAGAGCAGATGGTTTCCAGCGGGATTTATTATTACAGAATCGCAACACATTCGGGCTACCGCTCAGAAAAAATGCTTTACATAAAGTAAAAAAAGCTGTCAGGCTCTCAAGTAATTATTGAACGGAGATAAAATGCAAAAAGTGGTGTTTATAACCGGCTGTTCCACCGGAATCGGCAAAGCCCTTGCCCTGGAATTTCTTCAACGGGGCTACCAGGTCGTTGCAACGGCCCGCAACCTGGACTCGTTAAAAGAGCTGTCAGAAAAAGGATGCGCTGTATATCAACTGGATGTCACCGATGCCGATCAAATTGATCGCGTTGTAAACCAGGTCCTGACTGATGAAAAACGTATTGATATGCTTATCAACAATGCCGGCTATGGATTAATGGGACCTATTGTTGAATTATCTGAGAAAAAGCTGACAGATCAATTTGCGGTCAATGTTTTTGCACCGGTATTGTTGGCAAAAAAAATTGCTCCCGCAATGATCAAACAAAAACAGGGAATGATCGTAACAATCGGCAGTATTTCCGGTCTTGTAACGACCCCGTTTTCCGGGGCTTATTGCGCATCCAAAGCAGCCATACACAATATTTGTGATGCCATGCGTATGGAACTGGCTGATTTCGGCATCAAAGTGATTACCGTGCAGGCAGGCGCTGTGCAATCCCAATTCGGCAGCAATGCAAAAAAAACAGTTTCCGGACGCAATACGGATTCCATATACAACAAACAGGAAAACGCCATCCAAACACGGGCTGAAATATCCCAGGAAAATGCCACCCCCGTGGAAAAATTCACAAAAAAATTGGCCGACAAATTATGCAAAAATAATCCGCCGGCCATCATACATTTGGGTAATGGGGCTTACCTTTTACCGCTTTTAAAAAAACTGGTTTCCACGTCCGTTTTGGACAGCATTATGCGAAAAAAATTTGATCTGAAACTCAACAATCAAAAATAGAATATATCATTCTTGAGCGAGTTCTTTAACAGCATCAAAAAATGCTAAAATATTTTCCACCGGCGTGTCATCCTGAATGTTATGCGCCGGTGCAATAATATATCCGCCGTTCTCTCCCACAACAGCAGCCATTTTTCTGACATTGTTTTTAATTTCTTCCGGTGCAGCATAGGGAAAAAGTTCCTGAATATCAATGCCGCCAAATAACACCAGGTCTTTGCCGAATGTTCGTTTTAATAATTCAGGGTCCATGTCTTTTGCCAGGGGCTGCAGTGGATTTAAAATATCCAAACCGATTTCAACAAAATCAGGAATAATGGGGAAAATCGACCCGCAGCTATGCCAGGCTACCTTGACATCAGGATTAACACTTTTAAATTCTTGAATCATTGTTTTTATGCGTGGTTTAAAAATCCTGCGCCATGCTTCCGGGGACATGATCATACCCTGTTGAGAACCAAAATCATCCCCGGCCCAGACAATGTCCGCACCCAATTCGACGAGTTTTTTACCAATTTCAACATTAATTTCCATGACCTTATCAAATAAGGCCTCAACATAAGGTTCCTGATTGGCCATGTCCATTAACAGTTTTTCCAAACCGACAAGGTACCAGGCTGTTTCAAAAATCGAGGTCTCCAGGTCGGCAACAATAGCATGAGTCTTTTTATATTTTTTTATGGCAGCGGTTGCCTCATCAAAACGTCCCTGCCCAAACGGATCGGGAAAGTCATAGCTTTCAATGTCGGCGACCGTACGGGCATGTTCCAAAGGGAATTTGGAAAACTCGTTATATAACCCCACATTTTTAAAATGCATGCCCCATTCGTTAACAATTGTGCCGTCGGCCAATGTTTTTGACGGCGAACTGTCCGAAGTGCATGCCCCAACACAAACACAATCATTTCCCAGTGCCGTCAGCAATTTCGTATGGGAAATTCGGCTTGAAAGTAATGAATCCAGCGGCGGTTCGTAGGGTATATTTAAATATGCTGAAACTTTTTCAGCAACCTGCGGCGTTATGGTGGCAAAAACCGGGGGTCTGTCCGGCACCTGGAAATTGATCGCTTTTAACACTCGTTCACGACTGGTCATGGTTTCTCCTTTATTCAAATTTTTGAATATAATTACCGACCCCTATAATTATTGTCGAAAATACCAGCACCAGCAAACCCAGTAAAATAACACGTATGGTCCGGCGTCCGGAGCCCTGCCATTCTTTTAAGATCAGGCCCCATATATTACTAAACACAATAATAAAGGCCATGTGTATGCTCCAACTGGCAAAATCATATTTACCCATTTTTGTTGTTCCCATACCGTAAAACATAAACTGGCAGTACCAGGTAAGACCGGCCAGAGCAGAAAAAAAGTAATTACCAAGCTGGGGTGTGTCCGTTTTTTTGATATAATCTTTAATGGTTTTATTTTTAAAGCTCAATCCCATACACCATATAAAGTTTGTGGTAAAACCGCCGGCCAGAATAATAATAAAAGTGGGGCTGTTGCTGAATAAAGTCGGTGCACCCAATTCAATAGCTTTATCAGCCAGGGGTTTTCCAGCCGCAATGCCAAAGGCAAAACAGGCGCTCATTACACCAGCCAGCAAAGCAACGCCGATACCTTTTTTCAGATCAAACTCTTTAATATGTTCCTGTTTTTGTTCAGTGGAAAGTTCCTTGTCCTTCATAATTCCGGCCTTGCCGGTAATGACGATACCAACCAGACAAACAGCAACACCTATAAGCGTTACCCATCCGGACAGATGAGAAATTAGAATCCCGAATTGGCCTGTATAAATCGGCGGGACCAACGTCCCGAACGTAGCGGTTAATCCAAGGGCAAAGGCCATACCCAGGGACATCCCGAGATAGCGCATGGTCAGCCCAAAAGTCAAACCACCGATACCCCACAAAACACCAAAAATATAAGGCCATACAAAATGATTTACTCCCACACTTTTAAATAACAAGGACACATCAGGAATAACCAGTAATGTCACCAGCCAGGGGGCGAAAATCCAGGCAAAAAAACCACCTACCAGCCAGTAAACTTCCCAGGCCCAGTTACGAACTTTATTATAAGGGATATAAAAACTTCCGGCAGCAAAACCACCCAGGGCGTGATAGAAAATACCAATAATCGGATTCATTACTCACTCGCTATTTATGTTCATAGTGTCTGTAATTATACAAAATGAGAGAAATAAGTTAATTTCTATGTATCAAACTATAGCTTGACGGAGCATTCATAAGGACCAAAAAGGGAAAAATATTAAAAAATGGAGGCCAGGTCATAAAACCATTTTTCAACATACAAGATAAATCTTTTCTTAAAAAAAGCAAAGTGAATAAAAAAAATTTTCTTAACCAAACTTTAACTTTATCTACACGTAAAAAATGCTTATTTTTAATACCAACAGGATATATTTTTCCCGTTACACAATGACTATTTGATTCAATGATCGAATCATCACCTATAATTTACGACAACAAAGGTTATAAAAATGCGTAAAACCAAAATTATCTGTACCATGGGACCTGCTGTTCGAAATCTGGAGACAATGAAACAGCTTTTATACAACGGTATGAACATTGCCCGTTTTAATTTTTCCCATGGTGATCATGAGTACCATAAAGAAAGCATGGACATACTTCGTGAAGCCGGCCGGCAAACCTCCATACCGGTTGCGTTATTATTGGACACAAAAGGTCCGGAAATACGCACAGGCCGTATTAAAGATGACAAAACTATTCTTTTGAAAAGAGACAACCGAATTACCCTGACGACGGATGAAGTCGAAGGAACGGAAGACCTGCTTAGTATTTCCTATTCCAAACTACCCTCTGAAATTTCACCCGGAAAACATATTTTCATTGCCGATGGTCTGGTCGACCTTGAGGTTGATAAAGTGTCCGGCCAGGAAATTCACTGCATTATTCGAAGCGGTGCGGAAATAGGCAGCCACAAAAATGTAAACGTTGTCGGTGTGCGGACCTCGCTGCCGGCCATTACGGAAAAAGACGTTCAGGATATTATGTTCGGCATTGAAAATCATGTTGACTTTATAGCCGCCTCATTTATCCGAAAACCAGCCGATATAAAAGAAATTCGCGGCATTATTGATATTTGTGATGTTAATATTGATATTATAGCTAAAATTGAAGACCAGGAAGGCCTGGATAACATCGACGAGATCATTCGAGTGTCCAACGGGGTTATGGTTGCCCGCGGCGACCTTGGCGTTCAGTTGCGCCCGGAGGAAATCCCACTGGTCCAAAAACGAATTATTCTGAAATGTAATGAACAGAACAAACCGGTTATTGTTGCTACGCAAATGCTGGACTCTATGATCGACAATCCGACACCAACACGGGCCGAAGTTACCGACGTTGCCAACGCTATCATAGACGGTACAGACGCTATTATGTTGTCCGGTGAAACAGCCAGCGGCAAATATCCGGTAAAAACAGTGGCAATGATGCACAAAATTGCTCTGCAAATTGAACGTTCAACAGAGTACAAAACCAGGCAAAAGACATATATTAACCTTCCGACAGAACATAATATGGCTGATACAATTGCACGATCCGCCTATTATACAGCCCGTGATATTGATGCCGACGCTATTCTAACACCGTCTCTTCATGGAAACACACCCAAACTTATCAGTAAATACCGGCCGGACCAGTATATTTTGGCGGTGACACCCTATGAAGCCGTCAGAAGAAAACTATTATTGTATTGGGGCGTTTACCCCATTATTTCGGACGTTACCGTCGATTCAGACACCATGCTTGAAAACGCTATTAAAAAAGGCATGGACCACGACCTGTTAAAACAATTTGATAAACTGGTCATTCTGGCCGGTATGCCGGTTGATTCACCGATTATGCTCAACACCATCCGGATTCATTTAATCGTTAATGTACTTGGAAAAAGTTTACGGGGATACGGTACAACGGTTTCCGGGAAAATCGTCAAGGTTAAAAGCGTTCAGGAAGCCAATGATCGCATCAAAGGTGACGGCAACGAAATTTTACTTACAAAATATATGGATGAGTCCTACATACCCGTACTAAAAAAAGCAATCGGTTATATCCTGGAAGAATTTTCCTCCATCAGTTGGCAGGAAATTTATAAAGCAAACCCAAAACTGGTAGCTTTAGCCGGAGCCTACAAAGCAACGGAAACACTTGAAGACGGCCAACTGGTTACACTCGACGGTGAAGAAAAACTCATTTTTGAAGGTATTGCCAAAGTAAAACACAAACACTAAAATATAAGGTAATTATTATGAATATATCTGATTTTATTAATTCCGAAAACATTTTCTTTCTGACAGGAAAAAACAAACACGCCATTTTAACGGAACTGGTTGAAAAGGCCAAAGACCTGAATGCGGTAGATATGCTGGCCTTTAAAAAAGCAATCAAAGAGCGGGAAGCCCTGCTCAGTACGGGAATCGGTTTGGGTGTGGCTATTCCCCATGCAAAAAGCCCGCACCTGAAAAAATTTTTCGTACTGACCGGCATTATAGAAACTCCGGTTGACTGGGAATCAATTGATCAAAAACCGGTCTCACTGGTTTTTTTAATCGGTGCCCCGGAAAACGCACAGCAACAATATCTGAAATTATTATCCAAAATAATGGTTGTGGTTAAAAATCCGGAAAAACGCGAAAAATTATTAGAGGCAAAAAATATTTCTGACGTGTCCGTAATTTTTAAATAAAAAATAATCGGCATTTTCAGAAATCAAACTTGATAAAAACAGTTTTGGATAGAAAAGCTCTGGGAGTCTAAAAATGAAATCAACTGTTTTTTTTCTTACCAACATCGTTTTATTTGTTGCTGTCTCATGGCTTTTAGGAGATGACATGGCAGAAAAAAGAAAATTCAATGGACCTTATAATGGAGAATACCTGAACCGCGTCGCTTTTCCGATAGGCGGAATCGGGGCCGGCATGATATGCCTGGAGGGAACCGGTGCTGTTTCCCATGTCTCTGTAAGGAATGAACCCAACGTCGATAAAGAACCGCTGACTTTTGCCGCTATTTGTATTAAAGGAAAAGATAAAAACACGGCCAAAGTTCTGGAAGGGCCGGTCCCGGAATGGAAATATTTCGGCAAACCGCGAAGCGGCAATGGGTTGGAAGGCAGCAGCTTTGGGCTGCCCAGGTTTGAAAAAGCGGAATTTCAGGCACGGTTCCCCTTTGCTGATATTAAACTGGAAGATCCTGAAGTCAATTTGGGAGTACAAATAACCGGCTGGAGTCCGTTCATTCCCGGTGACGCCGACAATTCCGGGTTACCGGCAGGCGCACTGGAATATCATTTTAAAAACACATCATCCGAAACATGTGAGGCTGTTTTTTCTTTTCATTCACAAAACTTTATGCGCATTTCGCTTCCGGATGTATGGGAAAAAAGTTTTAAACCCGGTTATTTTGTTAAACCCATTCATCAGGGATTTTTATTATGGCAGGACGGTGAACCGGAACATCCGGAAGATGAAGGCGGTTTTGTCTTTGCCACAGATGAAGAAAATGTTAAAGTCAATCATTACTGGTTTCGGGGCGGCAGTTATGATGCCCTGACCATGGCCTGGAAAAGTGTGGAAAAGGGGGAAATTTTTGAAAATCCCCCGGTAGATGAAACCGTTGCAGGGGCTTCTTTTTATGTACCATTCACACTTGCGCCGAATGAAGAAAAAACAATCAAAGTTATGCTATGCTGGTATGTTCCGCATACGACTTTGAGACGGGGAAATTTTATCGATCCTCCGGTAACCCCGGAATCCAAAACATGCTGTGCCTCAACGCATGTTCCCTATTATGCTGCAAAATTTAAAAACATTTACGAATTGTCGGATTATTGGCGCAATAATTATAATAAATTACATCAGGAATCAAAACTGTTCAGCAAGGCTTTTTACAGTTCCACACTCGCCCCGGAAGTGATGGAAGCGATAGCAGCTAATTTAACCATTTTAAAATCTCCAACAGTTCTCAGGCAGGCAGACGGCCGTCTTTGGGCCTGGGAAGGCTGCCACAATCAAAAGGGTTGTTGTCCGGGGTCCTGCACGCATGTCTGGAACTATGCTCAGGCCATCCCCCACTTGTTTCCGTCATTGGAAAGGACCTTGCGGGAAACGGAATTTTACATCAGTCAAAATGAACAGGGACATCAGCAGTTTCGTTCCGGACTGCCGATTGATTATATCAAACATACATATCATGCCGCGTCAGACGGACAACTCGGCGGTATTATGAAAGTATATCGGGAATGGCGAATTTCCGGTGACACTAACTGGCTGGAAAAAATCTGGCCCCCTATGCAAAAAAGCATGCAGTACTGCATTGAAACCTGGGACCCGGACCATAAAGGTATTGTGGAAGAACCGCACCACAACACCTATGATATTGAATTTTGGGGACCGGACGGCATGTGCACCAGCTTTTACCTGGGAGCATTGACGGCTATTATTGAAATGGGCGGCACTCTGAATAAAGATATTTCCCTTTACACCTCCCTGCTGGAAAAAGGGAAAAAATATATGGAAACCGGGCTGTATAATGGTGAGTATTTTATTCAGCAGATTAAATGGAAAGAGTTAAAAGCAACAGCGCCATCCGATAAAAATCAGGAGTGGAAAAGGGGCTATTCTCCCGAGGCTCTGGAAATTCTGGAAAAAGAGGGACCCAAATATCAATACGGCAACGGCTGTCTTTCGGACGGTGTTTTGGGTTTATGGATTGCCCGTGTGTGCGGACTGGACCAGGAGATTTTAGACAAAACTAAAGTGCAAAGCCATTTAACATCCATACATAAATACAACCTTGTTAAAGATTTGTTCGACCACGCCAATCCACAACGGCCTTCCTACGCGCTCGGACATGAAGGCGGACTGCTATTGTGTACCTGGCCGGAAAAGGACGAACCGTCGCTGCCCTTTATTTACAGCAACGAAGTGTGGACAGGTATTGAATATCAAGTGGCCTCTCATCTGATGTTTGAAGGTTATGTAAAAGAAGGATTGGAAATTGTACGAACATGCCGGTCCCGATATGACGGCCGGGTTCGTAATCCCTTTGATGAATACGAGTGCGGCCACTGGTACGCCCGGGCCATGTCCAGTTACGGCATGCTTCAGGCTTTGACCGGAATCCGGTATGATGCTGTCGACAAAACCCTGTATATCAATTCACAAATAGGTGATGATTTTACGGTTTTTCTTGCCACGGCATCCGCATTCGGTACTGCCGGATTAAAAAACGGCCAACCCTTTGTGCAGCTATACAAAGGTGAGCTTGATATTGAAAAATGTTTTGTATCAGGTAAGGAAAAACCGGTGTCGGTTTCGCGACTATAATTTATATTCATTCCCCTTTTTAACAATACTAGTGCGGGTAACAGGTTTGATGTTACCCGCATTTTTTTATCTGAAAATCCTCTATATAATTTTATTCAACAAATTTTAAATACTGATCCGGTGTCACTGAAAAAGGCTCCGGCATTTTCCACATAAAATTGCCGTCAATATAGGGTTCATCGTTTTGATACTCTTTCATTAATTCTATCTTTTTAGCCAAAAGTTCACCCAAATTATCACCATAGGTATACCAGTTTTCACCAAAACTGGAAATCGGTGTAAACGTAACGGAACTGGAATTCCACAAATCAAGTAAATTTTGCATATTTTCAATTTCATCCGCCATCATTTTATCAAGCGCTTTTCGATGTTTTTTTCTCTGTTCATCATTTTTAGAATCAATATACCCATGTACGTCCACAATCCATCGGGCTGTATTTTGCAGCGTTCTGTAATAACAAATCAACGCACAAATCCTGTCGCGCTGGTCAATTAAAATTTTACGTTGCTCATCGTCTGCGTTCAGTTTGTTGATTTCTTTGTCAAGCATTTGGATTGCCTGATTCAGGGGCTTATAGCCCTGTTTTTCACATTCATCGACAATTTGTTGTGCCTTGTCTACGGGAACAAGCGTCCACAAGGCATTTTCACTCAAATCGACCAGGTTGGGATTATTATAATTCGACAGCGAAAAATCTTCATAATAAGCCCTTTTTTGTTTGGGAATATTTTCAAAATTGGGTACAAGGGGCCTTACCCACAACCGAAAAGAGACAAAACCATATCCCTGATAAAGCGGAACATTGGGAAAATCGGCTACGGTTTTATCTGTTAATTGCCACACATTAACCAGTAATGAAGAATATTTTTCTCCAATCCATTTTTTAGCAGTTCTGGTGACAACAGAATCCACCGGGATATCCGGTTCAAACTGATAAGTATGAAAAATTTCTCTGTTGATATCATAAGGAGCAAGCGATTGGGGATTAACAGTTAAAGAAATTCGCTTCACACCGGCATCGGCTAATCCGTCCAGGCGTTTTCGGCATTCCCAGGGAAAAGCTATTCCCGCTACATGGCTGTAGGGAATTCCCAGATTTACAGTGGTCGATATTAAGGAACCTTTTTTCTGTACGGTTTGTAATTTCTGCCATTTTTCCTTATCGGTTACCGATGAAGGTAAAACACGCATATCATATCCATCTTTAAACTGTTTTAAAAGCGTGTCCTGGGCGGCTGTAAATGAAAAAATACGTAAAATAACCCCAAAGTCTTTGTTTATTTTTTGACCGGCATTTTTTAAAATCGTCAAATATTGAAAAATATTTCCAGCCGCTTTATCTGCAATTTGTTCATTTGTACGCCATTCACGGACCAGAAAAGCGCCGCCATTTCGGCCGGGATAGGTCGTCATAGTGTGTTCAAAACCGGATCCACTGTCATTACTCCAGATATAGGCATAATCCAGATCAGGAAACATTTTTATCATTTTTTCCATCATCTGCGCATAGTGCCATCGAACAACCGGATGGGCCAGTGTCATTGTATATCGTGGTTCGTAACTGTGAAACGGGTGGTCGATACGGGCGCCTCTTAACAGAGGATATTTATCAAAAAAAGCCTCCGGTACTGACCGGGGTGAACACATGGCAAGTCCGGGTTTGAGTCCGTACTTGCGTGCAAGCGTTATATTTTTTCGCATCTGATTACAATTGGCGGCAAGATATTCGTGGGGATAAACGCCGTCATTCAGGTCCGTAGCCACAAACTGGTCGAGGTCCGGATTTGTAATATAAAATCGATAATAATGTTCACCCGGAGGGCCCTGCTCATAGGGAAAAGGCGTGGCAAGCGCGTTTACCGGAACATGGGTACAACCCATTCGTGCAAATTCTTTCACACATTGATCAGGATCATAATGATAACTAAAATATTTTCGTGCGGCAAAAAATCCGTCATTTGCTTCAGTCCATTCAAAGGTGGGGTAAAAAAAGCGTCCCTCCTTAAAAACAGCAACGTCGTAATCACTCCAGTCATTAAGCAGGCGATACAGAGCCGTATATAACAAGTTGGAATCAGAAGTCAGAATTTTATTCGCTCCTGCACCGGTTAATTGAACAAATATCCAACTTTGTTCAGCAGGTGTATTCTCAGGAATCTGGTCTCTTTCCATGTCCGTACTGCCAATAAAAAGCGTGTTTTTACCAGAAAATTTAGCATCATTTTTTACGGAAACAGATACATGGGACAACTGATCCTTTAGCAGTTCCGTACAAATTCCGGCGCTCTTTTCATTTGGAAGGATAACGTTATTGATTTTTTGTAAATGTTGTGAAACAGTTACAGCATAAAGGTTGGATAGAGTAAGGCAAAGAATTAAAAAAACGAATCTCATAATCTCTCCTGTTATTTTTCTCGCTAAAAATCATCACCAGTTATTTACAGAAAGGATTGTAAATAATATCATACTTGGGGGAAAAGGTATGCTAAAATAACAATTTTATAAACACTTTGCCAGTTATAGTTGAAAAAATCAACACTTTATTACAATAGTTTACAAGTCGACTTTTAAAATGGTCAGGTTATAAAAAAAATCCTCCCAAACCAAAATCCAAAAAATCTTGTTTGGGAGGAAAAAAACTGCAAAAAGTCAATGAAATTTAAATTATGCCTCTTTAATATCTTCAGCTCCATGCGTCAGTGTATCAAGTTTTTTAAAGAACACCAATAATAAAGCACCGACTGCTATACAGAAAATAAATATACCGGTAAACACTTGCAGTTCTCCAGCGTGTTCGGCTAATTCACCAAGCATACCGGCTGCTTTATTTCCTAAACCGGTTGCAGCAAAATAAACGCCCCATCATAATGGAGGCATATTTTACAGGAGCAAGTTTTGTAATAAAAGAAAGCGCCACCGGCGAAATAGATAACTCACCCAGGACCTGCAGCAAATAAGAAAGGATAAGCCAAATGAGCATGGCTTTACTACCGTCCTGTGCCTGCAACGCAGCTCCGGACATCATTAAAAATCCCAAACCCAAAACCATTGTACCGATTGCCATTTTAAAAAGCGATGAAGATTCTTTTCCTTTTTTCTGGCGTTTGGCCCAGTAAGCAGCAACAACAGTCCCAAATATAATAACGAAAATTGCCGGAACAGATTGAAATAAACTGGCCGGTATTTCAAAACCCAAAACTATACGATAGATTTTATTCTCTGTATACAGGTTCATCAAACCGCCTGCTTGTTCATAGGCAGCCCAGAAAACAATGACGATTAAAAAGGAAATCAACAAAACGACAATTCTGTCTTTTTCAATTTTAGTAAGAGGAACACTTTTTTTAGTTCCTTTAATTTTTTGAACAGGAACAAAATCACCCACTCCTTTCAAGTGTTTTTGTCCAAGCACATAAACAATTAATCCCAAAATCATTCCCAAACCAGCCAGACCAAAACCATAGTTCCAGTTATACACTTCACCAATATATCCAACCAGCAACGGGGCCGTTGCCGCACCAATATTGATCCCAATATAAAAAATAGTAAAACCGCTGTCGCGTCTGGGATCACCCGATTTGTACAGCCCGCCAACCATTGTAGATACATTAGGTTTAAGACAGCCAACGCCGGTTACAAGCAGGACCAGACCGGTGTAAAAAGTAACCATGCCGTTCGCTGCCAATGCAAACTGTCCCGCAGCGATAAGAATACCACCGACAAGGACTGTTTTCTTTTGGCCCAACAATCTGTCAGCAATTATTCCGCCGGGAATGGACATAACATAAACCAGCATTGTATACCAGCCATATAAAGCCAGTGCATTTGCGTTAGACCAACCAAGGCCTGCGTTTTGTCCCATTGTTTCTTTCGTCAAGTAAAGTACGAGGATGGCTCGCATTCCGTAAAAGCTGAACCGCTCCCACATTTCCGTAAAAAAAAGGACTGCTAATCCTTTGGGATGTCGTTTTTCCATAGTCGTTCTCTCCTGTGTATTTTCATTTCAATAATAGTTTATAGGTGAAATCCCGGGATTGATGTCCTTCTGTCACCTCTATTTTCCTGAACAGCTAAATATCTTACCATTCAATAGGAAAATAGTCTTTTAAAAATTTGCCGCACCAGTGTTTACCGGTGTTGATGCCATCAAAAAATGGATCGCATACTCTTGCAGCGCCGTCTACAATATCCAACGGAGGTTGAAAATCATGCAGGTCCTGTTTTAGTTTGGATAACTGTACAGGGTCTTCATCCGTTACCCAACCGGTATCGACAGCATTCATAAAAATTCCATGTTTTGCAAGTTCACTAGCCGACGTGTGGGTCAACATATTAAGAGCGGCTTTTGCCATGTTGGTATGGGGATGACGTTCGCCTTTTTTGAAACGGAAAAACTTGCCTTCCATTGCAGAGACATTTACGATATGCTTTTTACCGGTATTTTCTTTTTTCATAAAAGGCACCAGCTTGTTGCATAGCACAAAAGGTGCTATCGAGTTGACAAGTTGCAGTTCTATCATTTCTGCTGTTGGAATTTCACCAATTTTTAACCGCCAACTGTTTGTTGTCCGCAGGTCAACCTGCTGCAAGTCAATGTCCAATTCCCCCTTGGGGAAAACACTTTCCGTATTTAGCGTGTTATCATAGGCATAAGGAATTTGTGAAAGTTGTGCAGATTCTCTTAATCCAATCCCCGGTAGTTTTCCATCCCAGGTAACCGGAAGGTCAGAGGCTAAATTACTTTGGGACGTCGAAAGCGAGATTAATTTACCGGTACATTGATGAAAATTTGTCATCAGTTTTTGCACATTCTCCGGAAATTCATTCAACGCTTTCATTTCGTTAGGCATCAAATGTGAATAAAATCCGGGTGGGCGCCGAACTGTTTGGGCAGCGTTATTGATGAGTATGTCCAGACGATCATAGGTTTGCTGGAAATGGCTGCAAAAAATTTCCACGCTTGGTGTATGTCTTAAATCCAGACCATAAATATGCAGCCGGTCGCTCCACTCCTTAAAATCTTTTTCTTTAGAATATCTTAACGCAGAGTCTTTTGGAAAACGGGTGGTAGCTATAACAGTGGCGCCGGCCCTGAGCATCATGAGTGTTGCCTGGTACCCTATTTTCAGACGTGATCCGGTTATTAAAGCGACCTGACCCGTTAAATCTGCTGTCTGGAAACGTTTTTTATAATTTAATTCTGCGCAGGTCGGGCACATGCTATCATAAAAAAAATGAAGCTGGGTAAACTCTGCTTTACAAACATAACAATTGCGGAACGAGTTTATAACCAAATTCTTTCCGGAGGATTCCTTTGTATCTGAAATTTGCAAAGGGGCGGAGAATACTTTGGCCTCTCTTGCAACACGAATACCGGTTGCCGCTCGTGCCTTTCGCTCTGCAGAATCGATCTTTTGCTTTTTTCGGGCTTTGGCCTCTTTCCTTCGCTGCTTTTTTTGTTCCTTATCCGGCCGGGACAACTGCCCTGCCAGCTTTAATAGTTCAATTTGCTTTTCCCTTGGCAGCGCAACGAAATCTTTTTCATTGTTTACCATATAGTCAAGCAAGTTGATACAACTATCTATTTCTTCTTTTGTATATTTCGGTTTGTCTTCAGACACAAATTTTTCTTTCTTAATGGCAAAATATTTTAATTATATTCGTTTTTACTTGTTTGATTTTCCATTTATCTTATAATTATAAAACCGGGCGCTGATGACCATCATACATTTTATCCCGAATTTCTTTAATTTTTTGATCGGTAAAATACTCATCAAAAGTCATTTTTCTGTCAATAATTCCTTTGGGAGTAAATTCAATGATCCGGTTTGCAACAGAGTTATTCAACTCGTGATCATGCGAACCGAACAAAAGAACATCAGGATATTTACTCATACCATCATTCAGTGCTGTAATCGCTTCAAGGTCAAGGTGGTTGGTTGGTTCATCCAGAATCAAAACATTGGCACCGGAAAGCATTGAACGCGCAAGCATACATCGGACTTTTTCTCCTCCGGAAAGAACGTCCGTCATTTTCAGGGCATCATCACCCGAGAAAAGCATCCGTCCTAAAAATCCGCGAATAAAAGCTTCATCTTTTTCCTCTTTGGAATACTGACGAAGCCAATCTACCAGGTTGCTATTGCCGGTAAAAAAATCGGCATTATTTCGAGGCATATAATTATATGTTATAGTAACGCCCCACTCATAAGTACCGCTATCCGGTTCAAGCTCACCTGAAATGATATCAAAAAGAACCGTTTTATAGTTATTATTAAATCCAATAAAAACTATTTTATCGCCGCCATCAACCGTAAATGTCAGGTCTTTGAATATTTCTTCACCATCAATTGATTTATTCAAATCGGTTATGCGAAGAATATTGTTCCCGCAGCTACGTTCGGGTTTAAATTCCACATACGGTCGTTTTCTGGACGATGAAGGCATATCCTCAATTGTTAATTTATCTATCAATTTTTTTCGCGAGGTTGCCTGACGGGCTTTGGAAGCATTTGCCGAAAAGCGTGAAATAAACTCTTGCAGTTCTTTGACCTTTTCATCTCTTTTTCGTTTTTCATCTTTAAACCGCTGCACAGCAAGCTGACTTGTATAATACCAGAAATCATAGTTGCCGGCAAAAATCTTGATTGTCTTAAAATCAATATCTGCAATGTGGGTACAAACTTTATTAAGAAAGTGTCTGTCATGGCTTACGACTATAACTGTATTTTGAAAGTTATAAAGAAACTCTTCCAGCCAGGTGATTGATTCAAGGTCAAGATTATTGGTTGGTTCATCCAGCAACAGGATATCCGGATTACCAAACAGGGCCTGAACTAATAAAATTCGCACTTTAACACCACCATCAAGAGCTTTCATCGGCATGTCAAACATATCCGAAGTAATGCCAAGCCCATCTAAAAGCCGGCCAGCCTCAGATTCAGCTTCATAGCCGTTAATTTCTGCCATTTCATTATAAATCTCAGACATACGCATGCCTTCTTCATCGGTAATGTCTGTTTTTGCTTCAAGAAAATTTTTCTCTTCCAAAAGATCATATAATTTTTTATGACCCAAAAGGGCAGTCTGCATAACCGTATATTCATCAAAAGCAAAATGGTCCTGTCGTAACGTTGCGATTCGTTTTCCCTTTGGAAGATGGATATCGCCGGAACTGACATCTATTTCACCGGAAAGCGCTTTTAAAAATGTTGACTTGCCGGAACCGTTTGCACCAATCAATCCATAACAATTTCCTTCGACAAATTTAATTGAAACATCTTTAAATAAAACCTGCTGGCCATATATAATTGATAATTTTGTTGTTGATATCATAACTGTTTTTTGTATCCTTGTTAATTTAAACATTTGATAATTATTTTTATTCACGCCTGCCCAAACAGCCTCTCGTTTTGACAAGACAAGTACTAGTGACCGACAAAGCTATTAAGTTAAGACTTATCAGGCAAATTGCCAAGCTATTTCTGCCACTCTGCCTTTTACTTGGGTGTTTATGCATAAAAAAACCGTTTTCCTAATTCCTAAACTCAAATAATGCTGATATACCTGAAAACCAGAGATTCAGTTTTGAGGAAAACTTTAATTTTTCGTTTTCAAATGTAATTGTATCATAAAATTAAACTGTAATCAGAAAATTCTTCAACGATAGATGATTTTGATCTTGGATTTGGAAAAAGGAAAGGAATTTCCCCGGTTTGCAGATTATCTTAACAATATCATCTTTCGAGTAAAAGTGGTGTTGTCTGTCTGCATGACGGCAAAATAAACGCCTGTGGAAACGGCAATCCCCTGTTCATTCACCCCATCCCAGGGCAGATAATAAATTCCAGTTTGAGCAGGACTGTCAACAAGGGTATTGATCTTTTGTCCCAAACAGTTATATATGGATATATTTACCCTGCCAAAATCCATTATTTCAAAACATAAATTGGTACTTTTATTAAAGGGATTGGGGAAATTTTGCAACAATTGTGATTTTGCAAGAGGTGTATAAACAAAATCAGTATTAAAAACCGGTAATAACGTTTCGGTATCCACCGGCACAAAAACCCGGTCCGGCAGTTGACTTTTATTTATCTCTATAACTCCAAAATGTTTCAATTTTTGAAAATCCCTGACCTCGACATATAATAAACAATCTTGATATAGCTGCAAACAGCTTTTGGGAATTTGCAGGGTTACATCAAGAGAATTGTATAATGTTTTTTGCCAAATCGGTTTGGTTTTATCAAGCGGGTATTCAGGTGTGACTAATTGTACCATAATATGCGGCTGCTCCAGATATATATTCTGATAAGTTTCCTGTGCAAGAGAATCGATAAAAAAAATATCTCCCTGAATTTCCAGCTCGAATGTCCAGAACTGTAGATCGTTGCGGTTTCCGGTAAAAGGGACCTCAATAACGGGACCGGGATTCGGATCAAACTGAATTACCGGAACGTCCCAGGTGAGGCCCCCATCATCGCTTTGAAAAGTTCCTGGGTCACCATAGGCATAGAGTCGCTGTGCGTTTTCATCATAACCAAGACTGTCAATAACCATATCAAACAATAAAAATCCCATATAATCCCAGTCATTATTCCCGGTCAAAGAATGCCGAAAGATATAACGATGATTATGACCGATACCATATTCAAATTGTTCATCGTTATAATTCACCTGAATTTTGTTGATTAATTCAAAATCAGGAAAGCCGTTATTTCTCAGTTTCCAGGTATCTCCGCCATCTGTGGAGCGGAACACTCCGACATTTGTCCCGGCATAAACGATTTCAGGGCGTACCGGATCGACCGCAAAACTGCGGGCAAACTCACAGGTTAGAGTATTACCGAGTTCCTGCCATGAAATTCCGCCGTCAATAGTTTTCCAGTTTGAGTAATCGCCGCCCGTATACATTATTTCAGGATTTGTCGGATCGATAACCAGTCCTGAAATAAGCCAGACAGCATACCAGGGAGTGCGTCGTTGCGGCTCCATTCCCCGGGTCATTGAAACCCAGCTTTTACCACTGTTAAAAGATTTGAACACACCAGCGTGATGTGTTCCCAAAAACACTATATCAGGATCGGTCGGATGAAACAGAATAATATCCACCCTCCCGTTGGTTTTCATACCTGAAATAAAATAATGGTCCCAGGTTTTACCGGCATCCGAACTAAAAAAATAACCGGAAATATACGCCGTGGCTGTATATATTTCCTGAGGATTATGCGGATTGACCGCCATTTTTGTCCATCGGCTAAAGTAAGGATTAAGCGGACCGGAAAAATCTGTAATTCCATATTTTCTATGAATAAAATCTATATGATTTAAAATGTACTCCCAAACTCCTGTCCGAATATCATTGGTTTTACAAACACCACCGGGCGTTAACACATAAACCTGATTGGGATTTTGAGCATTTACAGCAATATGACAAATGGTTATACCATCAAGACCACCGGGTATCCATCCTTCCCCTCTATCGTTTGAAATCCATATACCGGTTTCAAATCCACCGGCAAAAATACGGCTGGGATTTTGAGGATCAATTACGACAGTATAATACTGTATGAATCCCGCACTTGCATTTATCCGAATCCATTCATCACCTGTATTAATACTTTTATACAGCCCGCCGGACAAAGTAGCGGCATAAACAATATCGGGTTCAGCATAATCAACCGCTAGTCCTGTAATATAGGCCAAATCAGGAAAATCATTCTCTACCGGGTAGCAAATCCTGCACAGCAATAAAAGAAAACAACAAAGCATACCATGCAATTTTTTATGAAAATTCATAGAATTTTCCTTCATTACGTTGATTTTATATTTATATAATCCCAACAAGATTCTGCTATTTAATCCTCACCAGTGATAACGCCATTTTTAAACACCCGGCATGAAGTCATTTATATTCAATTATATAAATATCATTTTTAATTATACTGTTTAAAACTCGTTAACTAGTTACTGCCGGCAGTATATAATCAGCAACCATTTCCGAAAACTCGCTCCCCCAGGCTGTCGATACGATTACCACATTCAAATGTGGAATGACATAAATAAACTGACCTTTATGACCGGCAGCATAAAAAATATCGTTTGTTTCAACTAAATCAGCAATCTTATGATTGTTACTAACACGCCACCATTGATAGCTATAATTCTCGTTCGGAGAAAATGACGCGTGCCTTGAGGTGGACTCTTGCACCCATTCTTCCGGCACAATTGTTTCTCCATGCCATTTACCTTTATGTAAAAACAACAGTCCAAATTTTAGCATATCCAAAGGCCTTAAATGAAGCCCTCCCAACCATCCACCGGAAGCAACGGCATTACCGGGACCTTTTATCCATCTCCAATTTTGAATTCCTAAAGGCCCTAATAATTTTTCAGCAGCATACACATCTACATCCTGTCCGGTTGCATCTTTTAGTATTCCTCCGAGAAGCAGGCTATTTCCGGTATGGTAAACAAATTGTTCACCCGGAGCGGATGTCATGGGTATATTCAGCATGGACCGTATCCAATTATTACTGAAATAAGCCAGACTTTCATGTTCGACAGATAATCCCGAAGTCATCGTTAGCAGATGTTTTATGGTAATTTTTTCTTTTAAGGAATAATTATTTGTAATATTATAGTTAGGGAAAAACGACACCATTTTTTGTTCAAGATTATTGATTTTCCCCTCATTAAGAGCTATTCCAATTAATGCCGAAGTAAAAGATTTGGTTACAGAGTAAAGACAATGTAACTCTTGTCGATCAAATCCCTGAAAATACTTTTCAAAAACCAACGTATCGTTTCGGGCGATTAATAAACAGTGTATATTACCATAAACTCCCTGATCAATTTTAACAACCATTTCTTCAAATTTGCTTCCATTAATTCCCTGCTGCTCGGGTGTTGATACGGGAAATTCGCTGTTATCGCTTTGTTCAATAATTTCTTTTTCATAGGGTAACGCTTTATAAAAAGTACCTGCCTGAACACCATTGGAATGAGGAATGGTATTTTTGAACCGCACCGGTATGGTTGCAGAGTTTTCAAAAGGGCCCTTTTCCCTGACATAAAACTCTAATTGGGGAGTATTGTTGGTAAACCCGGTATTACCGCTCAGCGCTATGGTGTCACCTTGCATAACTCCCTGATCACCATCAACAAAAATACCATTATTTTTTAAATGCGCATAACACGCACAGGAACCATCGTAATGTTTGACAAGTAAATAATTAACATCAGACTGATCATTATCAGCCACATCCTCTTTTACATAAACAACCCGTCCCTTTCTTGCTGCGGTAATATAGGAATTAGCCGGCATGGCAAAATTCTGAGCATATCGGTAATTATTTCTGTGATATCCTTCAGAATTTCCCAGAATACACTGATAGGATTTTCCAACCGGATAGGGAAGAACATAATCCGCCGTATTAAAATCATTGTCTTGATTATAGTTCGGCAATAAAACACTTTTGTCTCTGGAACAATCGGATGAAAATATTAAAACAAAAAGAGTAGAATAAAGAAAAGATTTGGCTTGAAGCTTGAATTTATTTTTTAAAAACATGGCAGACTCGACTTGAATTAACAGTTAATTTATTTTACAAATACCAACGTTTGGCGCTTGGAAAAGTGGAGAATAACCTGCCTAAATAATAAAAATATATAAATGTTACCCTTAAACTAAATCTTGAGCCGATTGCAATAAAAACGTTTTAAATCATAGGAATAGAAATGCGGGATTTATCTAAATAGACGTATGCAAATAAAAAAGCCCTCCCCTTTTGTGCGTTTTTTTTAAATATTATTTTTGTAATTATTACCGTATTAAAACTCAAAACAAAAAAGGGATTTTTAGATATGGTAATATCTAAAAATCCCTTTATATATATAAACAGTAATATTACTATACTTATAAAATCAGGCGGATGGTATGAATCTCAAAAGCCTTAAAATCCAGTGTCACTTTTTGATCAATGACGTTCAGGTGTTTAATTTTTTCTTCCATTAAATTCGTTAAATGAATATCATTAACATTCAGATTAAATTGAATATTACAGTCTGATGATATTCCATCTGCTTCATATAACCGAATAATAATGTCCTCATTGTCTTGTGCTTTTTTAATAGATTCGATAATGATATTTTCAGCATCAATCTCTACAAATGAAAATTGCTGATCTAGTTTACCCGTCTGACTGTTACAAGCCGCTGTTTGTAACGGTATATTTAACTCATATCCCAATTGAATGACATTTGCAGAAATATGGTCACCGGCGTGAGGATACAAAGCATATAAAAAGTCGTGGTCACCCACATCTGAGTGAATCGCCGGCCAGTGCGTACACCTTAACAGATTGATATCCAGCACGTTTTCTTTTACCTTGTAACCATACTTGCAATCATTCAGCAAAGCAACGCCGTACGTTCTATCCGAAAGGTCAGCCCACCTGTGAGCAACAACTTCATATTGCGCAATGTCCCAGTTTGTGTTGCTATGTGTCGGTCGTTTAATATGCCCGAATTGAATTTCAAAAAAAGCCTCCCGGGCGTAAACATCCACAGGAAAGGATGCTCGTAACATTTTGTTAGACTCTTTCCAATCCACACGGGTTTCAAAATCAATTCGACGGCTTCCGGCCGTCAAACTAATAAACTGATAAAGCTTTGACTGACCAAAATTACGCACCTGTTTAACAATACATTTCGGACCGTCTAAAACATACTCACTCGATTCCAACTTGAAATATCCGGCAATTTGCTGATGATAATCCAGACTCATGTCAAAGGCATCGCCATCATCATGATAAACCGTCAGCAAATTTGCCTCTGTCTTTGGTGACATAACCTGTTTTTGATGTTCCTTATCAAAGATAGAAACAATTGTTCCTTCACTGGAAAATTCAATTCGCAGAATTTCATTTTCAAGGAGGTTTTCATTAACATTCAATTCAGGAAAAGATGATTCCGCTTTATCACCCTCAATGACCGTATATCCCAATGGCGGGATCTGAACAAAATGCCATTTTTCATCAATTTTGAGCCACTCTTTTCGCTGCCAGCAAAGAGAATTAAAAACAACAACGGGTTTTATAAAACCGGATGTATTGATTTGCCTCAAAACAGCATTTTGGGCAGATTCGTCAAGGTCATTGGTCTCTTTTAATAAAACAGGGTAATGTTTATAAGCCTCTTCAAAAACACGGGTAATAGAATCACCGGTAATAATATCATGAAATTGGTACAGCAACACCTGTTTCCAGATTGTTTCAATCTGTTCTGACGGGTATTTTTTTCCGGTAAAAACAGAGGCTAAAACGGACGTAAACTCCAAATCTCTAAGAGCGAGTTCCATAGACCTGTTGTATTTTTTAATCAATCCCTGGCTTGTCAGGGTACCCTGATGACGTCCCAAATACAATTCACCGTTCCATGTGTGCAGTTTGTGCCGGTCTTTTTCCAGACGCTGCAAAAAAGTACTGATAAATTCCTGTCGCACCGGAGCTATACCGGCAAGATTTTTTTCGCGTTTTAACCGCTCCAAATGTTCATATCCGGGTCCGCCGCCGCCATCGCCAATTCCATAAAGCATCAGACAATTTTCAGAAACTGCTTTGTCAAGATAATCCGCCTCTGCTTTTTTTATTGCTCTTGGTGCTGCGGAACTGTTATAGGTACCCTCCGGCGGCATGTGCACCAAAACATCCGAACCGTCTATCCCCTTCCAAATAAAAGTATGATGAGGATAGGTATTCAGTTCATCCCAGGATAATTTTATGGTTATAAAATAGTTGATGCCGCTTTTTTTCATAATTTGCGGCAAAGCGCCGGTATAGCCAAAAGTATCAGGAAGAAACAAATAATCTATTTCAGCGTCAAATTCCTCTTTAAAAAACTGCCTGGCATATAAAAACTGCCGTACCAAAGCTTCACTGCCCGGAAGATTGGTATCGATTTCTACCCATGTGCCGCCGAAAACTTCCCACCGGTTTTGTTTTATTTTGGCTTTAATCCGTTCATAAAGGACAGGATAGTGTTCCTTCATCCATTGATAAAGCTGGGGCTGCGAAGCTCCGAATTTAAAGTCAGGATATTTATCCATTACCATTAAAACATTGGAAAAGGTACGTGCGCCCTTGCGGATGGTTTCCCTGATCGGCCATAACCAGGCAAGATCAATATGCGCATGTCCCATGGCACTGACACTCAAAGAAGAATCGCCGTTTTTCCTGGCCAATTCAGGCGCCAATATTTCACGGGCCTCTTTTATTTCTTCAGGTGTCAGTTCATTGAGAACAACAGATACACGATAAAGCGCATACCTTATTTGTTCGTATCTTGCGGTTGTTTTTTCCAACTGCTGCGATAATTCATATAATACTTGAAAATCATAATAAAGCTGACGCAACTCTTCATTACAAACAGCAATACACGCTTGCCGGACAGTGCCGTTATTTTTTAGGTTGCCGAAAAGGTCATTATTACCGGCGTCGAGCCAGATTTTTATTTCAGCACCTGGCTGTGCTTTTCCTGCTATCGGTATAATCTTTTTACCAGGTGTTCCCAGACTAAAATCATAAAGGGAACTATATGTGGTCAGGCCCTGAATTGGATTGCCATCATTATCAACTACACAGGCCTCACCACTCAAATCAACAAGTAATACGATTTTTTTATTAGCAGCAGATTGAGGAATATTCCCAAACATATAAAACCAGGCACAATCAAAAAGGTCACCCCATTTATCTCCGATATTTAATTCTGCTTTTTCACCGTTTATACGATCTTTAAAAGGAACAGGTTCGTTTGTTTTCCAGGCAGTCAATTTTAAATCAGCAACCGGTTTGTAAATTTCGTCTTCAATCCGATTAAATAAATTGTTTAATTTTTCGTCCATCAGTTTTGTGGGAGAATAGGGCATTATTTACTCCAATGACAAAAGGATTCACAGGAAAAGGAAAATAATTGATAAATATAATAATAATTTATCAAAAAAGTCATATATCTTGTATGTTTTGTATAATGACGAACAGTTCTTCAATCTCTTTATTAAAAAACATCATGATTGCCCCCTGAAAAAAACAAAGCCTCAATCATTTTTATCGAAAATCAAACGTTAGGTTCATTTTTAATTTGCCCTCATGAATTTTAGCCGATTTAAATCGGTACGGAAACGCCTGGGGACCTGTTTTTGATGGCTCTTTAAACTTTGTTCCAATTGCGTTAATACCATGCAAAAATGAAATATCACCTTTCGGATATTCAATTGTCGTTGTCTTTAACGGATATTTGGGGGCCTGCGGTGTCAACATACGCAGAAAAACATCATTGCTATGAAAATAAACTTTAAAACCAGGCACATCTTTACCCAGCACCTTTACCCAGTAAATATCTGAATGATACCCCTTGAATTCAGGGTAAATAAATTCGGATTCACCGGTCACCGTGTTATTATATGCCTTTTCCCATAAACCAAATTCCGTCCCCTTCATTCTGTTTTTATAAACACGATAGGGACCGTTTCCAAGCCATTTCATACCGGCAACATGTTCTTCCGGAAAGTCAAATGTAATACCGGCAAACTGACATCTATTGCGGGGTTCATAGGCCACGTCCAAATCAAGCAGACCGTTGCCGAAGACTGTCCATTTTACCCGGTCATCATTTTCATACAGGGTTTCAACAACAAGATCATTTCCTTTAAAACAAAAGGTCGAGTTTTTTACTTTTTTATCACAGCTTACAAACAATGGTCCGTTGGAAAAAGGAATCCGTTCGCCATCGTTATAAACCTGCTGAATAGTCCCGTCGTTTTTGCTAAAAGTAAAAACCAGATTCGCAGTTTCAACTTTTAATACCTGTTCTGTTTCCTGAATCACCGGTTTAACTTGAGAATTGGCCGTCAATAAATCCGCAGCCTTGACCTTTGCAGATTTTAACGGCCAGGTCCAGGTGTTTAGCGGTCTGTTATGCGGATCCATCATTTTAATTCGCAGTACATCAAGGGTTTCCCACTCGGCCGGCAAATCAACTTTTAACACTCCTTTTTGACCGGGGGCAAGGTCCACTTTTAATTGCTGAGCAGCGGCAATCTGTTCCGTCCCATCTTCATCAGGACCCGGGAGTTTTAACCATTCAGCGTTTAAAGAACACTGATTGAGATTGGTATAAAAATAGCGGTTTTCAATATGAAAAGTGCCGTTAAATTCAGGTGTAATATATCGCTTTTCAAAATAGACTGGTGACCATATTTCCCGGATCGTATAAAAACTGCCTTCCTTTTCATGGTATGGGCCGAGGATGCCGTCAGGAGCATGGTTTCCGTCTGAATCGAGTTCCCGGTTACGATCGGATCGTTCAACCGATTCATCTGCAAAAACCCATAAAAATCCGCCGGCGCAGAGGGGATCATCCCACATCCTTTGCCAGAAATCATCCAATCCGGCACCATGCCCGCCGTCATACAATCCATGTAAAAACTCGGTCGGTAAAAATATTTTCCGTGGATTAAATCCGTCCAGAGACAAATAATTATAATCAATGTAATGCAGCGTGTTTATCAAATCATATTCCTGCCAGGGGTGCAGCACTTTACGTTTTTGAATATCAAGTTCTGCAAAATCATCATCCAGGGAATAATTATTTCCACCTTCATTTCCATTGTCCCATAAAATAATAGACGGATGATTAACATCTCGCACAATCATTTCTTTTAGCAATTTTTCACCAACCACATCATCATAGGGAGGTTCTTGCCAGCCCGCCAGTTCATCCAGAACAAACAATCCCAAAGAATCGCACACATCCAAAAAATGTTCTTCCGGCGGATAATGCGACATACGCACCGCATTCATATTCATATCTTTCATGAGGTTCACATCTTCAATACTGAATTTTTTGCATGACGTTCTCCCGTACCTGGGATGAAAGGTATGACGGCAGACTCCTTTTAATTTTACCCGAACACCATTTACATAAATTCCGTCGTTTTCCCGCACCTCAATAGTACGAAAACCAATACGAGTATTCATTTGGTGAATGACCTTGTTGTTTTTATCTACAAGTGAAAAAACTGCATTGTATAAATTCGGAAATTCTGAAGACCATGTTTGGGGATTCTGCATTTTTCCCGAAACACGCGTCACCGGTTTTACAGCTTTAGTTTCAAAGCGGGCCTTCACATCGCCATTCAATGTCTGGATTTCAACCAGGACCTTTTTACCTTTTTTTAATCCATCCAAACAGACATCCGCATTAAAATCACCGTCCATACGGGCATCGACGGCAATTTGCTTAATATTTTCGACGGGTTTTGCCTCAAGATAAACCGGACGAAAGATTCCGCCAAAAACCCAATAATCCGCAAACCGTTCCGCTTTGGTAACAGACAAATTATCAGATTGCTTTTTAACAAAAACCTGCAGATTATTATCTCCATCCGTTTTAATTAAACGGGTAATGTCGTATTTAAACTGATAAAAGGCTCCCTGATGAACGGGTCCGGCCAATTTGCCGTTAATCTTGACCTCGGCATCTGTCATCACACCATCAAAAACAATTTGAATTTGTTTGTTTTTCCAGGATGCAGGAACTGTAAAGTTGTATTTATAAGTACCGGTTTCGTCACAACGTCCTTCAAGTTTATCACGTCCATAATTATAACCACCAAAACCCTGCTGTTCCCAACAGGACGGCACAGCGATCGTCGTCCATTTACCGCTGTTCATTCCTGCGGAACAAAAGAAATCCCAGTCGATAGTGTTTTCGGCATCAGTTCCCGACAAATACTGGATCTCGGTATTCTGAGCAAATAAAAAATTTGTTACTAATAAAAACAGAATAAATATAATTCGTTTAGTCATTTCACAATATCTCCCTATTATCACTTGGATTTTTTGACAATAAAAGGTTGAGTACAAACAACTGAATTGCCGGCTCCATAAACTTCAGCCCGAACATAATTAATTTCTTTATTCAAATTATTTAATAAAACTTTATTACCTTTGCAAATTTTTTCTCCGTCAGCAATCCAAACAATTGAATCATGTTTTGTTGCATTTATTTCTATTTTTGCTTTGCGCTGATTAATATTAATTGATTCAATCTTTGGCGGCACAGATCCGTCATGCCCCTGCGGTGCATTTACAAAATAAAATACTCCTTTTTCAATGGCACGACGTACCAGCTCATCAGTTAATTCCGGTAGAATAAAAACATTCCAGTTTCTACCAAAATCACGCATCGAATGCATGTCATCGTTGGAAAAACCCCATACCGGTCTGACAGGAGCTATAACAGTAAGGATGGAATCCCAAAGCCGCCGATCATTAGGATAACGATTTCCACAATTAAATACTTCAAAACCTACAAGATGGTTGTAACGTTTATACTCATCAACATACCACTCGACAGGAAAATCATACCTTCCGGGGTGGTTTAAAACCGCCAAACCGCCTTTTGTTGTAATCACATCGAGTGTTTCTTTAGAATTCCGACTATTATAATCATTATAAAAACTGTTCACATCGTGCCCGAGGTAAGAAACCTCATTCCCCTGTATGGCAACCATACCCACAGCAGAAGGCCTTACATCTTTAAACTCTAGTTCATCCTCTTTCATTGTTTCTTCTTCATCAGGTTTAGGGACCTTTTCAACAACGCGTCGCCTCGTCCTGTCATCCGGATTAAATTTGGAAAACTCTTCCCATGGATAAGTAACAGAAAAATGATCGGTAATGGCCAGTATTTTATAACCCCTTTCACGATATTTTTCTACCGTTGTCTGCGGATTCATCCAGCCTCCCCGGACTGTTGTGTGCGTATGCAGGTTTGCCTTATATTGACCAGATTGTTCCCAATCAATATCATTGTATGGACTGTCAATTTGCCATGACGATTGACATCCTATAAAAGCAACAACCGTGAAAAGTATACTTAATTTTACTTTAAATGAAAATAATTTAAAATCACATTTTTTGAAATTCATATTCTTATCTTATCTTTTATTTTAAAAATTCAATGTATATCAGTTATTTTAATTTTGTCAGGAATTCAGACAATCTTCTACATAATTTCCAGCGAGTAAATTATATAAATTTTGAGCGGCACGCCGCTGAACTTCCAAAGAGGCCTGATCAGAATACCAGGCATAATGCCCTGTACAAATTGTTCGCGGATGATGGACCAAATCATGTTGTTTTTCTGTTACCGGTTCGTCTTCATAAACATCCAATCCGGCACTATGAATTTTACCTGAATTTAAGGCTTGCAGCAATGCCTTTTCATTAATCACTTCACCACGTGAGGTGTTTATAATAACCGGTTTGTTTTTCATTTTTGAAAAATTTTCCGTATTAAGCAAATATTTGGTTTCATCTGTCAAATTACAATGAAGACTGATAACATCCGACGTTTCCAGCAATTCATCCAAACAGGCACTTTGAACAGCTAATTCTTTAAAATGATCATTAGGTTTGTATGGATCACAGGCAAGAGTTTGTTTAAATAATGGAGATGCTTTTTTACAAAACACACTGCCGATCCTGCCGATACCAATAACTCCCAACGTTTTATCATGCAGTTCAAAAATTTCGGCAACAGGAGGTCCGGCAAATGCTTCCAGCACCTGGAATTTGGGGTCCCACAATGCACGTGTACAAGAAAACATCAACGCCATAGCATGATCGGATACGGAGTGATTGGCATATCCCTGGACGTTCGCAACCTTTACCCCGTGTCTGCTGCATGCATCAACATCAATATTATCATACCCGACACCATAGCGAACAATGGCTTTGAGGTTTTTCATTTCCGAGAGAAATGCCTCATCAATTATTGTATGCCGGACCAAAATGCCTTCTGCATTTCGGGCAAACTCTATTTTTTCAGATAATATCTTTTCAAAAGCAGGATGTATTTTTAAATTGTATCCATTTTTCTCAAAAACTTTTTTTTCATAATCATAAGATTTGTATCCGGAATCCAGTACTACAATCTCCATATAACTTTCGACCTTTCATAAAAATAGAATGCAATTGACTGAAACCTAAAACTTTTTTTCAGCAAGTTAAATTTATTAAACAGACGCGTTTTTTATGACAAAAATATATTACTCTTGGCAACATTAAAATTTTATTTATCCTGGTAGGGACCTGCATCCCAGCCAAAGGTCTGAAACGTATATTCAAAGTCATTGCCATTTACATCTACCACAGTAAATCCTTCAGGAAAACCCAGGTATGGGCCTTTCCAGCGATCACCTGAAACAGCCCCGTTTGTTATATAGTGCACGTTTCGGAAAAACAAATCCTCTCTTATATGTAAATGTCCCTGCATGACTAATTTCAGATTATAGTCTTCAAATAATTTACTGACCTCATTGGCATTGTTAATGACCCGTGTTTTGTTCATTGGAGCGGCCGGTCCGTTTTCATACTGGTACAGCATGGTATAAAAGGGGATATGCGTTGTAATTACGATGGGCCGCTCTTTATCTATACTCTGCAAATCCTGTTTCAACCATTCCATCTGGACCGAATCAATTTTTCCATAATACTTTCGCTCAGGTGTCATAAAAATAGGATCAAGCTGGATGAAATGCCAATTTTGGTAATCGAAAGAACGATAGGTGCGTCCCTCGCCCAGACGGTTCATAAACATTTTTTTACCGTGTTCAGGATGCGTCGTATCCACATGACTGGACGCATACAATGCAAAGACATCATGATTACCTATAGTATGGTAAACAGGCATTTCAAAATGTGTTTTTAATTCCATATAAAGTTTGTAAAGCGAATCAGACCGGCCAAAACTTTGCCGGGAAGCATCTTTAATCATATCCCCGCCGGTTATAACAAAATCCGGTTTGGGACGTAAGGCATTAACAGCGTGAATGGCAGCTTCAAGGCCCTCAGCACCACCCAATTCCGGCTGAACATGTATATCGGACATATAAACGAAACGAAAATGATTCGAAGCTGTTTTGTCATTACTATATGTTAATAACGGAATACTTACAATTAAATAAATTATTAAAATCCGGATACTTTTTTTCAAACAAACCTCCGCTCTTCAAGTGTTGAATACAAATATCCTGTCAAACCCTGAATAGAGTTTTTTGCAGGATAAAATATAATTCATGATACAATTTTTTCCAGGTTGGTTAAATATTTCTGCATTATACTGAACAATTCTTCATTTTTCTTTCGGCAATAGTCGGGTTATCCCTTAACAGTAAACATAATTATTGGGGTATCAGTTAAAAAATCTCCAAATTCCAGTCTGGTAGTAATCTCTCATCAACGACTTGGCGGGTTATCAATAATTGAAGAAATATCCATCATATAAATTTGTCTTCCCACGCCTTCGTGTGTTGAATCAAAGGAAATGGATTTGCCGTCATGAGAAAAGCGGGGATGCAAATCGACCCTGATAAGGCCGACATGATATGGGAATTTATAGCCACCGAGCTGAGTTTCCAATTTTGCCAGGGGTACCATTTTTTTTGTAGGTATGTGGAACATGTACAGGAAAATGTAACCATGCATGTTATAGGTATCGGTTAAAATCCATTCGCCGTTATTGTGAACAGTAATATGCCCGTTCGGTGCATCAAAAAACTTTTCTTTGGCCTTCCCGGACCCATCATCTGAAAAACGAAAATAGCCGAGACTTTCTTTACCGTCCGGTCCTAAATGATAACCATTATCCACAACTTCCTCATCATTCAGCCAATAATGATGACTGGGCTCTTTATAAAAATATTTAATATCATTTCCATCCAAATCAAACGTATAACCTTCCGTAATAACTTTTAATTTGCCCCAATTGTGAGTAAAATATTTGGCAAAAGCAAAAATACGCGTACCGGACGGATTAAATCCGGCCCTGAAAAAATAGAGTTTGTATTTGGTCGTATCGACAGGAATTCCATTAGGAAACATAAAGTCAGACATTTCTTTTAATGAAATAACGAGTCTGCGTTCACCGGTTTTTACATCCATCTCCCATACACCAATCTGCTCCGGCGCCCATTGGTCTTTATAGGGATCATCAATCCCAACATACATACAGCCACGATGCTGAATGCGTTCATAATTAACATATAGTGCTTTTTTACCATCCGGTGAAAAAATATAGATCGGGTATGGCAATGTGCGTGTCTTTTTGGTTTTTATGTTATAAAATCGGCTAATTACAGTTTGCCCGTCTTTAGTACGTTCATTCCAGGCTATTTCTTCAAAGTGTGGCGGCACCCATTGCAAACGGCAACCCTGCTGCCAGTTCCAGGCAGTCGTTTCGCCGATCTTTGTCCATTTGTTGTTTTTTTGCAAGTCAAAATAACCGACCTCTCCCTTATCAAATGGCTGTACTTTTCTGCCCTCGATAAAAATTCTCATCCCCAGCAGATAACGTCCCGTGGGTTCAAACTGCAAACATTCAGATGGTGTATGATTATAATAGAAAAATCCGTGGTACATGGGCTTTTCTTTTGTGCCGATCGGAGAAATGCGAACCGGCTTCAAGTATTTTACATCCGTAGCTTCTATCATCTCATCAAAACTGTCAAAAACAGAATAATTCTTTTCGTTTATTTTTCCCTTTACCGTTTGAGCATTTAAATAGCCGGTTACGCCTGCAATTAACGTTAAAATAAAAAGTATACATGTAAATTTTTGGTTCAATAATTTCATTATAAAAAACCTCATAATTCGTTTATCTTAATTTTAGCTATTATATAGAAATAATCATCTTAAAACCAATTAGTCAAACCTTTAATCTATATGAAAATCATCACCAACCATCGTTACTTTTGATGAAACGACCTGTATGCCGGCCGGTACAAATTCAGGTAATGATCCGCCAACTGTAATTTCAAACTCGCCCGGCTCAATAATCCGTTCAAAATTTTGATCAATTAATGAAAACTGCTTTGCAGTCAAATGAAAGGTCACTTGTTGTTTTTCTCCCGGATTTAAATGAATTCGTTTAAATCCTTGTAACGATCTTATCGGAACCGGCACAGATGCGCTGACATCTTTAACATACAATTGCACTACTTCATCACCGGCATGTTTTCCGGTATTTTTCACATCAACAACAATGTCAACATTTTCACCGGCAGTGACAGTATCAGGTGCTTTTAAATTGCTATATTCAAAAGTGGTATAGCTAAGACCATGACCAAAGGAATACAAGGGAACATCTCTGAAATAGCGATAGGTCCTTCCTTCCATTGCATAATCATCAAAAGGTGGTAATTGGCCGACAGATTTATAAAACGTAACCGGCAAACGCCCTCCGGGATTATAATCCCCGAACAAGACATCAGCCAAAGCCGTGCCGCCCTCCTGGCCAGGGTACCAAAGTTGAATAATAGCAGGCAGGTGTTCCTGTTCCCAGTTGATTGATAATGCGCTGCCTGTAGTTATGACAAAAACAATCGGCGTCCCGGTGGCGTATAAGGCTTTCAACAGATCATGTTGTGATTTCGGAAGCTGTAAATTCGTCCGGTCACCACCTTCAAATCCTTCAAATTTGACACTCATTGCCTCGCCTTCCAGTCGACCGGTAATTCCACCGACAAATATAATAACATCCGATTCTTTGGCGATTTTAGTGATATTGTCCATTTGTTGATTTCGATCCGGCTTTAGCCAACGCAGTTCGATATCTGCCCTTCCACTTTCCTGAAAATATTCCAATTTAAATCGGTAAGGTTTGTTAGCTGTGAACGTATGTTTTATCGTACGCATGGCGGATGTCTCAATATTCCAGTCATCGATAATCAGAGAATCATTGATAAACACACGATAACCATCATCCCCGGTTATATCAAACTCATATTCCCCGGATAACGGAGGTGTTAATGTCCCTGTCCAGCGAATGGAAAAATTTTCCGTTCCCAAGCCTTCAATGTTTTCTCCATACACCCAGTTGGACCTTATAAACGGATCAATTCTGGTCACTAAAGGATCGCCGCTTAAATCTCTGCTTTTATAATATTCAGCCTTTAAACCAGGTTTACCATTAAAGCTAAAAACACCAGTGGATATTATCTCCGCAAACGGTCCTTCCGAAAGAATATTACACCCCTGTTCAAAAACAATCCGGGTGTCTGCATTGACTTTGTTTTTAATGCCCTGCAACGGTGTTACAAATTTTGACGGCGTGCCATGGTAATTACCAAGCAAAGCGGATAAATTGTCTGCCGTCGGCCCGACAACAAAAATTTTGTTAGTATTCTTTTTCAGCGGCAGTATATTCTGATCATTTTTCAGCAGCACAATCGATTCCCGGGCTACACGAGCAGAAAGCGCCCGATGTTTCCGGCAATCGTTTTTTTCAAAAGGTATTTGTGTATAAGGGACCATTTCCGGAGCATCAAACATCCCAAGTTTAAAACGGGCTGTAAATAATCTTTTTAATGATAAATCAACAAAACTTTTACTTACCAAACCCGATTTAACAGCCTCAAGCAGTGAATTATAAGAGTCACCGCAATTCAGATCTGTCCCGGCTTCCAAAGCCAACGCAGCCGCTTCGGGCAGTGTATTCACAAGTTTATGAGTTTTGTAAACATCCCAAATAGCACCACAATCGGAAACAACATATCCATCAAAATCCCAGTCATCACGCAGAATTTTTTGAAGCAATTGATTGCTGCCACAACAGGCTTTGCCATTGTAACGGTTATAGGCACACATCACGGAATACGCGCCGGCTTCCTTTATGCACGCCTCAAACGCCGGCAGATAGGTTTCATACAAATCCCGGTTGTCGGTAATGGCATCAAACTCGTGACGACTCGGTTCAGGTCCGCTGTGAACAGCATAATGTTTGGGCGTTGCAATGACTTTAAAATAATCAGGATGATCACCCTGCAGTCCCTTGATAAATGCAACACCCATTCGTGCGGTCAAAAACGGATCTTCACCATAGGTTTCCTGGCCCCTTCCCCAGCGTGGATCACGGAAAATGTTTATATTTGGGCTCCAAAACGTAAGTCCCTGATAAGCTTCGTGTTGGTTATTTCGAACAAATTCATGATGTTTCGCCCTGGCCTCTGTTGAAATCACATCTGCTGTTTGATACATCAGATCAGAATCCCAGGTTGCCGCCAAACCAATCGCCTGTGGAAACACTGTTGCTATTCCTGCCCGCGCCACGCCATGTAAACATTCGTTCCACCAATTATACTCCGGAACACCCAGCCTGGGGATCGCTTTTGCTGAATGCACCAGTTGAGATATTTTTTCTTCCAATGTCATTCGTGAAATCAAATCATTAACCCGATTTTCCAAAGGCGCGTTCATATCCTTATAAACAGGCTCGGTTGCACGTATTTCCATAGAATGATGCAGAAGGAACACCACAACACATCCGATAATCAGTTTTTTGTTCATGGCTGACTCTTACTCTTGTTCAATATATTATTTTTTCAAACAGGAAAACGCAAAATCTCCGTATTGAGAATCAAGCTGCAAACCATCGACGCCCAACTCAATTAAACGTTTGATATCTGCCTTACCACTTTCAAGTCCGGGATCATCATCGGGATAATGCCAGGTATTAATACTGACAATAACCGGTAACCCCATTTTGTGAAATCCGTCGATTTCTGTTTTGTCAAAATGTTCACCATGATTAAAAATGAAAAAATATTTTGCCGGATTGTTGTGAGCCTTTTCTGATTTCTGTGCCTCTGCCAGTCTGTCTCTCCAGGCTATTCTACCCTTGCCATAAAACTTGGGTAAAATTTCTTTACTGCCTATTATCAGTGCATCCTGTAGCAAACCATACTTTTCAAGTATCCGAACAATGTCTGAAACATATTGCTCAGTCTGTTCCGGTTTACAATTTTTAACATCAGGCATCAGGTTGAGACGCCCCTGAATATTGGAACAAAATTCTTCAAACGTAGGAATGGATCCTGCATCTGTATTTGCCGCCAATTCATTTAATTCGTCAAGAGTTAGTTGTGTGATATCTTTGTCAATTCCAAACACCCTCTTTAACGTGCGGTCATGAAAACAAATAATTGTACCGTCTTTCATACAACGTAAATCCACTTCAACATGGGTATAGCCTTCATTTATCGTTTCTTCCGTCGAAGCCAGGCTGTTTTCAATTACTCCCTCACCGACAACACCACGATGAGCGATAAGGATGAATTTTTTCGGCGCTTTTTGTCCGTTGCATCCAAAAAGAATTATCCCGGTCAAACACAAAGCAAAAATTTTCAGGCTCAATCTACTATAATTCATATTATTACCTCTCTCTATTCAGTTATTACGTTTTTGTTTAAATTCTTGTACCAAAAGAAATATAAACCAATTGATGAAACAATCAAGATTGCCAGAAAAATATAAAACCGGGACCAATGATGTAATACAAAATGAATTGGGGTCAAGAATAATGAAATATGCCATGGTATTGCAAAAACCAATGAAATCAGATCACAACGGGTTTCCTTTTTAACAGAGAGGATAATCTCCTGGTTAAAACTTTTCCTAATGTGTCCCCAAAATCCAAAAGGGCGCGTTTTAAAATAAAAATTTTCCAGCACTTCTTTTGGTGTCGCTTCTGTTAATAAAGTGGCAATCAGCATACCGGCAAGAGAAATAAAACTAACGACAAGAAATGCCGCCCATTCCGGCCAAAACGGGAAGAATGCTTTCTGTAAAATTGCACCCACAATACCAGCTCCGGTTCCAATCGCGAAACCATATCCGTTTAATCGCCACCAATACCAACGTACAAAAAGCGGAATAATCATACCCGCCCCCAGGCTCATCGTTATCCATCCCCATATTGTATTAATAGTTGGTGTAATTACTCCGATAATAATTCCAACAACCACAATTAAAGTTGATGCAACATAACTGGCATTTATTAGTTGTTTTTCAGTGGCTTTTGGATTCATGTATTTATAATACACATCATTTATTAAATAAGAAGCGCCTGCATTTATTGTCGAATCAAAAGTCGACATAGCAGCCGCAATCAATGCGGCAATAACAAGGCCCTTGATTCCAGTTGGTATTAAATAAACCAGAACCATCGGCAGCACCATTTCAGGATCCTGCACTTTGGTACCGAGTGTTAATCCTAACAGAGCAACGGCGATAATAAAAGGCCAGCGAAATGATAAAAGAGTGGTCCAGAATGCAGACATTAAACCGGCCTCCCGGTCTGTTTTTACTGAAAAATAACGCTGCGCCATATAGCCTTGTGGACCGCCAAAACCTTCTATAAATACTTTTAAAAAATAAAAGACAACGGAAAGACCAAACAGGTTATATATTTCATAACCAGACGGCATATCCATCCTCCATGACGGCAACACTTCAGTCCATCCAACAGACGTCATTGATTGGATAGTTTGAAAATCTACAGTTAAAAATGCCTTTATTGAAATAAAAACGGTAGCAAATCCAATTAACAGAGACTGAATTAAATCCGTATATGCCACGCCATATATGCCGCTCAACGCCGTATAAAACAATGCGATTGCTATCATAATCAAAGAACAAACAAGAGGAGAAAAAGGCAAGAACATTGAGAGGAATTTTCCTGTGCCGACAAAAAAGTAAGCGACCATTCCAATTGTCGTAATAACCGTTGCAATTGTACTTAACAATCTGGCTATTTCACCTTGTCGTCCCTTACCAAACCTGAATTCCATCCATTCAGCAACAGTCATAACACCTGCACGGCTATGCCATTTTCCGATAATGATCATAAAAAAAGCCATAGCCAGGCAAACTCCGCCGCGAAGCTCGATAAGAAAACCTTTAACTCCGATAATATAAAAAAATGAAATAATGACCATTGTGCCGGTCATATCAAGATTAGAAGCCATTCCGGAAATACCAAGAATCCACCATGGTATTTTTCTGCCCCCTAAAAAATATTCATCCATTCCCTGAGTTGCTTTTTTACGTAAATAAAATCCGAAAAGAATTAATGCAATTAGATAAATTCCAACAATTGAATAATCGATTACCTGCATGTGAGTTCCTTATCTTTTATTAAACAAAAAATTTTAAATGAATAATATCATCCGTCGTACTAAAAGTTAACAAAACCAACTATTTTATCCGAAACCTGATCGGTTAATTCAAATGGTGTCTGATTTTTATTCCAGTTATATAAAGCGATATAAATATTCTCAGATAAAGGACCGTCTATTTTCAAAAGTCGCTTTACATTTGCAGCATAGGCTGAATTAAAAAACTGTCCGTTACGTACATTATTGAAATGAATAAAACGATCACTAAAAAGATATTGATTTGATTTCAAATTTTCAACGACCAGATCCGAAACATCGTCACACCACAATAGTGGTCGTTCTTCTTTCTGGTCAAACGGTATTTGAATATCACGTAATTCAAGTCCTGTTACATGCCGGCAAAAAAGACCACTGGCCGGTAACGGTCCGAACATAATAGAATCGGGACCTTTTTTCTCTTCTTCAGGTATCGTACGTTCAGTCATTTTTTTTGTGCCGCCACCGGCAGCAGTGATTTTTACATTTTTTATGGTCACATTTTCAACCGGATAATTTGGCAGGCCTGTAATGGAAGAAGTAATTGAAGCATTTTTCGCAATAATGTTTTCAATTAAAATATCTGATAATTTGCCCGGTATGGTAGGCTCTGAGGTCTGCCCTCTGCCCCGGTTACCAAGCCTTATAAATATCGGTGCACGAACACCATCCATCACCAAATTTGAAATAACAATATTATGAACATGGCAGCCGTCAACCGTTTCCAGAGCAACTCCGCCCAAGGGTCCCAGGTTTTCCGGCTTTTCATTGGTTATCATTTCCGGTGCAATTTCTGTTTGCAACTCAAATTCTTCCACTCTTTTAATGACAGAATTAGTAAAGATGATATTTTCAAAATCAGCCTGAGTTTCGGTACCTATTTTAAAACCATTACAGGTCGTAGCAAGTAGACAATTTGTAACAGTTATATTTCGGCATGTTCGTTTTAAATTCTCTGTGTTTTTATTTTTTAAAACGATTGCATCGTCTCCGGCAATAATATCACAATCCGATACCAGAACATCACGGCATGCCTCAATATCCAAACCATCCGTATTACAGCCATGAACGAGATTTCGGATGCGAACGCCTTTTACATTCACAAAATCACATGCAACAAAATGTACTGTCCAGGCTGGTGAATTTTTAAGGAATATATTTTCCAATCTTACATCAGAACATCCTATAAATGCAATCATTGATTTGGGGCGTTTTTTAGCCTGAAATTTAAAAGCAGGTACATAACCATATTCGGCACGCCCAAGCATCCACTCCGGTTCTTCAGTACGACTCTCCCAAAAAGCGTCTCCCTGGCCATTGATGCATCCACTTCCTGTGATTGTTATATTCTTTGCATTTCTTGCAACGATCAAATGGTTTTCATCATAATCTTTTAAATCACGACTCCCTAAAATAGTTGCACCTGCTTCCAAATAAAAAACAACATTATCAAAAAGTTTTAAAGACCCGGACAAGAATACACCTGGCGGTATAAAAACCGTTCCGCCGCCGTTTTCATAAGCACTTTGTATGGCTTTTTGAATAGCTGATGTGTTTATGGTCTTACCATCCGGAACAGCACCAAAATCCATTATGTTAAAAACAGAATTTTTCTGACTTTGAGAATCTGAATGAGGTGCTTGTGCAAAGGCAAAGCCAATACAAAAACAAGATATTAATAAAATCATTTTATAATTTAATTTTTTTTTTACCATTTCATACTCCATGGAATCCGTTAAACCTGCGATATCAGTCATTTGACTTGCCCATTTTTTATTGGGCTGATCACCCATTTCAAATATTAAAGTTCCTCCCTTTACAATATCTTTATGGGCAATTTGACTTTTGTTATAAGGTTGATTGTTCAAAGTTGCCGATTGAATATAAATATTTTTGGCAGATAAATTGTTGGCAATAATCGTAAATGTCTTTTCCGGGTGAGCTTTTTTATCAGGATATATCGTAACTTTTTCAAAAATAGGGGCCGTAAGTTGATATACAGGATCTCCGACACAAACCGGATATAAACCCATTGCACTCAAAACATACCAGCCGGACATACAGCCAAAATCATCATCCATCTCACGCACATATCCATCCGGAGTGGCCTTAAATATACGGCCATGGATCGGTTCATCAAAAAATTCATGGGTCCCGAAATAGCTTGTCACCGGTTCTGTTAATATTCTTCGAACATATTTCTGCGTTAACCAAGGTGCACCGGCAAAATTAAACATAAAAGGCGACTGCAAATCCGGTTGGTTGCCCGGTTGATAAAGGTTATGACTGAAAAAATAATCCAAATCCTTTACAAATTTTTCATTGCCGCCTACCAACTCAATCAAACCTTTAACATCATGAGGAACAAACCAGCGCCAGTGCCACATGCTGCCTTCATAAACATATTTTTCATCAATCACACGCGGATCATGCGGGAACTCCAGCCATTCGCCATTCTCATCCCGGGCCCGAAAAAAACCAAAAATATTTTCAGCTTCTCCCCGCCAAAATGGAGCAGTGCTGTCCCATACATTTTTATAAAATTCTGACCGCCGCACGTACTCACGGGCATCTTGCTCTTTTCCGATACTTTTAGCAAGTTGAGCAGCACACCAGCAATCATAGGAATATTCTAACGTATAATCAGGCCGTGTTGGAATGTAACCGATTTCACCAAATTTGTTTCTGAGTTCAGCAAGATTATTCTTTGCATAGCCTTTTCTTCTAAAGTGCTTTTTGCTGATCAGATCAACCATAATTGGGTAGGCTTTTTCAATACTATGGTCAATACAATCTTTAGCCTGTGCATCCGCAATAACAGTGATCATATGCTGATGATTACAGGCAAGAAAGGGACTCGTCAAAAATCCTTTTTCATAAATATCCAGCAAAGAACGTATAATATCTTTATAAACATCCGGCTGAGTCAAAGACAACAATGAATATTTTGTGCGGTATTCGTCCCAGAACAAATAATTCGCATAAAAAGTATAATCCTCGGCCTCATGGACCTTGCCGTCTGAACCTGTATACTTTTTAGAAACGTTGGTAATATTACAAGGTGTTATATAGGATTGATACAAATGGGTATAATATATTTGCTTATACTCTTCATTGCCTTCCAGTTCAACCACACCCAAGCGGTCTGCCCAGGCAGCTCGGGCTTGCTCGGTGCATAAATCAAAATCCCAATCCGGAATTTCAGCTTCCAGGTTCTTTTTGGCATCCTCAATACTTACTGTGGAAAAACCGATTTTGGCCTGAACGACCTCGTCCTCTTTGGTTTCAAAATTAAAAACAGCACCAATATAACCGCCCGTAACTTTATTTTCTTTTAATAAAGTTGTATCTTTCCAGGTTAAAGCGGTTTTGAAAGGTTTATCGATTTTAATATAAAAAAACAAACGATCGGAATCATATCCGGAAATTTCATTCTCATTACTGATTTCCAAATAAGCGCCTGACTTTCGCCTTGCATTTCCGATTTTAAAAAATATAAAAGCCTGTTCCGTCTTGGGAAACGTGTATTTATGAAAACCGGTATGAGCTGTTGCAGACAGATCAACTTTAATCTGTGCACTGTCAAGTTCAACGCTGTAAATACCGGGGCTTGCTTTCTCTGTGCTTTTATCAATATGAGTGAACCGTTTCTCCGGTTTAATTTCAGCGTTTCCGGTTCCCGGCAACAAAGTTACCATATTTTCACGGTCACGAATACTTGTTCCACCGGAACCAACAATGCGGATGTGACTAAAACCGCGGACATAAGAATCCGAATAATTATATCCGGAATGCGCCCAGTTGCCATTGCCGGTCAGACTGCTGGGATAGGTGTCCGGTCCCAATACCACCATTCCCCACGGAACACAGGCACCCGGGTGCTGGTGCCCATGGTCTCCCTCGGAACAGATAAAAGGATTGACATAATCAACAGGTGCTTTCTTTTTGAATCCAGAATGGCACCCTATAATATAAAATACTATTAAAACAAAAAACAAAAACTTTAAATGTTTCATAACAGCTCCAGATTAGTTAGTAAAGTAGTAAACTCAGATGAATAATAATCATATTTTTAGTATTTTCTAACCTCCAATTGCTACAGCAACATAAAGCATACCTATAATTGCAATTAAAACAACAACAGATAAAAGAAAGCCAACCGTATCCTCTTTATCCCACTTGTAAAGCTCCCAATTAGAATTGGGAAATAACTTGATATGGTCATATCGATGTGGATTTTCATAGGATAAAGCCAGTTCCTTTGCATCCTCTTCGTGGTCTATTAATGCCGGCGTTTTCATTTTAGCATAAAATCTATCAAGCCGTTTTTTATCATCGGGCTTTGTAAAAAAGGCCACTAAAAAAAGAACTGCAAAAGGAAAAATCGTTCGAATCAATATTCGCAATGTCTCGTTTAATGCAAAAGGATTTTTCGTTAAATCAAAACCCAATTTATCAATCAATACAAGTTCCGGGCTTATAAAACCACATCCGTATTTATTACCATCCTTATCTTTTTTTATCCCCTGTGTCCAGTATATTGGCTTTTGAGGCAACTTTTCAATTTTTGTAAACTTTTCACCTACATTTATAGGCATCGGTTTTTGACTAATTGCTTTACCCTGCATATCCAGCTCTTCCCACTTTTCAATCTGTCTTTGTCTTTCTTCCACATCCATTTCATGAGCTGTGTAAATCCGTGTAAGAGGATCAGGATGTGTCATTTTTAAAAAGTCAGGATTGGTTCTTAAAGACGGAAAAAATGCAGGCACTAACATTTGACCCAAAGAAAAAACTAGTAAAGTAGCGATCATAGAAGCCCATGCCGCCTTGCGATTTGCCCGTCTCCATTTCATACCCAGCCAAAAACTGGCCGTTACAACGATATAAATTTCCCAGGCAAACTTCATAATTACGAACAAACTATCAAACTGGGTAGCGATTAAAGCGCCACCAAGCACAACCAAAGCACCGGAGATACGTCCCATTAAAACATAATGACGCTCGCTTTTTCCAATGATAAATGGCCGATAAATATTATGTGTCAGCAAGCTTGAGGCTGTGATCATTAAACAATCAGCCGTGGACATTAACGCTGCCATCAAGCACGCAATCATAAGACCCACCAAACCCATATTTAACGGTCCAAGCAAATCTCGTGTGGCATAGCCCCATACAAAATCCGGATTGTGGACTGTTTGACTATAAAGAACAATAGCGGCCAGACCAAACAAACCCCACAGAACCGTGCAAAATCTTTTCATAAAATTTCCGGTAGTAAAGCCGACCCGGGCTGTAAATTCATCTTTTGCCGAACCGGTTGCAACCAGCATATTTGGTGCTATAACAACACCTATAACAGACATCAATGTAAGAGCAGCAATATAATACCATGTAAAATCAATAGCCGTCGGTGATCCGGTTATATCAATAAATGATTCCGGCAGCCTGTGATGAATAATCTCCAAAGCATCTTTTATATTATGCCCCCCAAACATCGTATTAATCTTTCCCCAGGCAAAAGGTAACATGAGTAAGGAAAGAAAAATAATAAACATACCCTGAAGCAAGTCCGTTAAAAAGGCGGCCTCCAAACCACCGGCAGCAGCATATATGATAACAACCAAACAAATAAACCAGATCAATGCTGTTTCAGGAATATGAGAGAATATTTTTCGTGGATTTTCTAGCTGTAAATCCACGAGTTTTGATCGTTCCACAGCGGAAAGAGTGGCATAATCAATGCTTTCCAGTTTTTCCAGTTCTATTGCCCTTTGATATTCAATCCGTTCTTCCTGTGTAAATTGATCAACATCTTTGGGTGTAATAGCCACAATTGTTTTTGACATTGCAGTAAATGCAATAGCAATGGCTGCCATCATACCGACTGTACCGACAATTGAATAGAGAGCGGCCATTCGTTTTGAACCGTAACGTTCTTCAAAAAAATCACCCATTGTTAACAAACGCAATCTTCGAAACCAAGGAGAGGTTAACCAATACATAGGGGTGGCAAAAATCATTAACAAAGACATCCAAATACCACTGGCACCGTTGGTATATGTAGACATTGAAACACCAACGGCCGTATCTACGGATGTACCCTGTCCGAAAGCTGCAAAAGTTTGCACCAGTTTGCCAAAGCGCCTGCCAGCAAGAAAATAGTCTTCCTGATTTTTAATATGACGCATCGACCACATTCCTATAAAAATTATTACTAAAAAGTAGCCAATAATAACCACAATATCTATAATCGGAAGACCAAACATACTTATCTCCTTTAAAAATACTAATAGTTATGGGTGTAAATAAAAAAAATCGGTTAAATTAATTATTAAAATTTCATTTAAATATATATAAATTCTAAATATTTCATTTTACCAATTCAAAAGAATCGTACAATTCTCCAATAGCATTAAACGCTTCATATTTCAAACGATTATAATCGATACTAATGACCTGAAATAACTGACGGTCTGTTCCGGATTTTGCCATTAAGTGTGTAAAATTTTTATTTATTTCGTAAGCTTTTGGTCCACAGACAGACGACACATAAACTGTTCCTTTTTCATTATCTTTGACAACTTTGGCATCATAAAGTTTATAACTACGTCCATAAGCATGATCATGACCCGACAAAACAAGATCGACGGAATATTTATCAAATATAGGCGGTAATAGTTTACGTTGATGCGGGATGTCACGATCGGACCCTGTTGAATAACAGGGTTGGTGTATAGAAACAATCGTCCATCGCTGTGTATTTTCTTTTAAAACCTGTTCCAGCCATTGGGCTTGTACATCCAGTTCGATTCTTCCGTTTAAAACTATATATCGAACGCCTTGATAATCATAATAGTAAGCTGTTTCTTTTACTACATCAGGTCCGTTTTCAGGAAGTTTGAATTGAGGACGCCACAAAGGGGACAATTCAACAACACGTTTACCGTTAACATATTTTCTGGGAAATGCATGATTACCGCATACGATTACTTGCGGTGTTACTTTTGCGATCCAATCCATTGCGTAATAAAATTCGCCCCATTCATTATCCTTGTCTGTTTTATTTACAATATCGCCACCGATAATCCAAAATCGCGCGTCAGGGGCTTTTTTAAAGGATTCACGAAAAATCCGGGAACACATGGACTTGACTTCATCCTGAGGATCACCAAGGTATACAAATTTATAGGGTTCAAATTTTTCATTTGCTGTTTTAAAGTGATTCCATTCACTCCAATGGTCTTCAACACCAACCCGATAAGCGTAAAGTGTACTCGACTTTAGCGAATCAAAAACAACTGTATAATGATAAGCTGTTCGTTCACTGTCTATCTGAACCGCTTCAGTCGTTGCATAAAATGTTTTGCTTCCTGTGACCAGGTCCGAGGCATCAGTTGGAATTGAAATCTGTGCCTGCGGATTTGTTATCTGTCCGTCAGTACGCCATGCAACCGATTGGCTGACAGCAGGATTTTCAGTTATGTTCAAAATGATTCGTCCTGGTATATATTGACAATCCGGTGATTCAGCCAGAGTCAAACTACTAAAAGAAATGACTAGAATGACTAGAAAACTTTTAATCAAAATTTTAACATTAATAAAATATTTTCGATAAATCATATTATTCAATTTTCCATTCCATTTATTTAATCTTTTTTATTTTTAGATACTTTTGTTAAAATATATTTTTTTATTTCATGTACTGACGAGACAAAAGAACTCACCAAATCACTATAGTTCAACAAATTTTTCTTCAGATAGTTTGATCCGGACATCAGCCTGCGTGGTTGTAATCCACAATTCACCGGGCTGATACTCAAAGATATATGGATATGACAACCATGCTTCCGGTTTTTTTGCAATGACAACAGGTTTACTCCACGTCTTTCCTTCATCTTTAGAGAAAGCAATGGATAACTCTTCACGATGCCAACTTGCCGCAACTTCAGAGGTTATGCCATCACCACCTTTGCGTTTATAACTATCTTTTCCCTCCGGATATAAGCGATTCCACACAAGCACCAGCCTGCCACTGGAAAGTCGCTTAAGCATACCAGGCGCACTGCTGGCTTTTATGTTCGATGGTCGAATGACACGCCAGTATTTCCCGCCATCATCAGAGAATGCTTCCCAAAATCTGTCTAAATTTGTTCGAATAAGCATCCATATCCGTCCATCGTTTAACTCCTCAATCGTAGCTTCATAAGCGCCGGCATGATCACCCTTTCCACCTAGATCAATAAGATTACCGGGCACCCAGGTTTCCCCCTGATCATCTGATGAATAGGTAATAGTGACGTTTCTTGTCGGATTCATCAATGCCTTTTGAGATGTAAAAATAACACGCCCATCGCTTGTTTCTATCATGTCGCGTATATCGCCTGTCCATTCTTCATGAAGCATCTGCAAATCTTGCCAGGTCTTTCCTTCATCAAGACTGCGTATGACACAAGTCGGTAAACGAGCACCGGGGCCAAGTTCATTGAGACGTTTATCCCAGGTCCAAAGCATCTCATTCAAGTTGTAAAATGCGAGTATAATTACACCCACTTGCGTGCGTAACAAGGCACATTCCTTATTAGCCTTGTACTCTTTAAGACCAGTAAAAAGAGGTGTAGAAGTCCATGTTTTGCCCCCATCATGACTAACCAAGGCATTTTTGCCGTCAACAGTAAGTATACCACCGTCTTCAAGACGTACAAACGGTCCAACTTTGTCTGATGGTAAAGTGTTGCAAAGCGGATGAATCCAGATTTTATCTACTTCCTTTTCACCAGCTATACTTTTATAACCATGGCTATATATGCCTAAAAATAAAACGCAAAAAACCAGTGATTTTCTCATTGATAATTCCTAAATAACACATCATAATATTCAATTTATTGAAACATGTTCCTATATTCCTGAATCGTATCGATCATCGCTCTGTAATTTTCCGGGGGTATATAATCCGGTAATGAATTTCCGGAACCACATGCAAAACCGCCTTTATCAACAGCACAATCAATAACTTCTCTGGTATATTTTTTAATAAATGATGGTGTTTCATATACAAGGACGTTCATATCAATGCCGCCAAAAAGCCCGATTTTATTGCTGAATTTATCTACCCATTCTGAAAAAGGAGCAATCGCATCTTCATTCGAATGTTTGGCATCAATCTTTGCTCCTTCAATAATGTCATCCAAAACATTAAAAACATATCCACAGGAATGATATAGAAACGGCCTGTCATAAGAATGGATAACATCAACAATGCGGGCATATTGAGGAATTATATGTGTTTTAATATCATCTTCACTTATTAATGTGGATGTTTTATAACCCAAATCATCACCAAACCGGAGTACGCAAAAATGCTCTCCATACTTTTTCATAAATTGTCGCCAGGTTTCAACCAGGGCATCACCCAGTTTTACAAACAAATTTGCATATAATTCCGGATCATCATACATCATAAAACATAATTCCTGGTACCTTGTCAAATCCTGAACTGATTCAAAGATGCCGGTACCGACTCCGCCTACGGCCTTCATTCCTTCCGGTAATGCTTCAACAATTAATGATATGGTTTCATCAAATTTTTTAAAATAGAGTGTGGGCAGTTCGTCCCAATGAAAATTTTTCATATCCTCACGATTTTGTATCGGACCAGGCACTAAACCCTTTAACGATTGGGCATAGTTTATTACATCACTAAAAACCGCTTCAAAATCAACCGTATCGTAACCCAATACGCGAAAACCGTTCGTGTATTGTTTGGCAAATTCTTTCCGGTCCGCTAATTCTTTACTGTTCTTTAAATGGGCAAATTTAATCCCCAAAACCTTTTCCATTAAAGCCAGATCAAAACAGAAATCACATTGCGGCAATCTTTGCGGTTTAATGTTCCTCGCCGCATTCACTACATGTTCATAGTTTGGTTGAAAACTTTTCATTCTTGCCTCACAATAAAATTTTTCCATTTTCTTTAGAATAATGTTTTATCTGCAGTTCTAAACAACAGACCTTGCTCTATAAGCAGTTTCCATACACATCCAAAGCAAGGTTGACTTTTACTATCATTTAATATTATTTTGTTTATATGCTATATGGAAAAATTAAAAGACCACATATAAACAAAAAATATTATCAATTATTATCAATTATTCAAACTTATGGCAAACATTTGCCGGGTTCCATTGTCCTGATCAATTCCATCTATACAAATTGTATCACCGGTGTGGTTCCAGCGTGGATGGAAATCGCATCTTAGAACACCTTTAATGTTTCTCTTTGCCTGCATATCAAAATCGACAATCTTTTGAAGATTATTTTGCAGCATGTCATAGATATACAAATACTGACGGTAATAATTATCTTTTATAATTTTTCTATCCGTCGCTAACAGAGTTTGATCTGGCGCAAAAGAGCAATGTCCGTCGAAATTTAATTTTTCTTGAGACACAAGGTTGTATGTCTTGCTTCCATCTTTAAAAATAAAATGCTTAAATCTTTTATTATCATTCAAATCCTGAAACGTGGCAACAATGTCATGATCATTCCGCCAGTCAAAATGAGAAACGCCATACTCAAAAGGAATTGTTTCTCTTAAATCTGATCCATCAATGTTTGCAGTATACATACCTGTTGCTAAATCACGAAGATGAGGAAGGTGTTTGGGGCGCCATGTTCTGGCAAGGAATAAAAAACGAGAATCGGATTTATTAAAAACAACATGGTTAAACCACATATGGCTTCCTTTTAAATCCAAACCTCGATTCATAAGGATTTCATTAACTTTTGCAATAGATACTATTAATTTTGACGTACCGTTTTTTAAATCGGTCAAATACACACCGTCATTTTCCGGATATGGCTCATAAATACCTGGATCACTTACGCCAGAGTAGGCAACATCGTTGCGAAGACGACCGAGTCTTCCATAACTTAAACTCAGCGCATATCTACCGTTGTGGCTTATGGCATTGACAGCCCGGTCCAACACACGGGTATTACCTGTGTTTATGTCCATAACTTTTGATACTATTTGGTTATTTTCCCGATCATTATAAATAATTTCCGAGTCGGGATTTAACGGATTCCAATGAAGCATGGCTCCCTGTTGAAAATTCCAGGAATTGGTTTCGGCAATCCTTTCAAACTTGCCGTTTTTATTGTCAATCAATCCGATGGTAACCCGATCACTTGTACTTGGCTCACGGTTTTGAAAATCTGCTTCCAGTCCAAGTAAATAGGTTTCAGACTTGTTCCATGGACATATTCCATAATAACCAAAGAAATGATGTTTTGGGCCTCTCGTCAAAGTTCGGATATTGTACTTTTTTGTTGTGCATGCGAACCTGACGTTTAAACCGGCAAGACACAGCGTTGTCGTTTTGAGAAATTCTCTTCTATTCATCAAGTTTAAATTTTTATTTTGTAAACACACTAATTGTTACTAAAAAATATTATTTAAAATATCGTTATTAACCTTTATGTCCTGGGCTTGAGATTTTAAATAATCATCTTTAAACATATGAAAAACATAACTTGTCTTATTCTGGTCAATCAACTTTTTCATCTGTTCTTTTACACTTTCATAGGGTATTGTAATGTATGCATAATCAACCAGCATGACGATCGAATAACCATCTTTGGTTTTAATTGGTCCCATTAAATTTCCTTTTTCAAGCCGATTACATGCCCGACCAATTTCACCATAATCTGTTTTTTTAATTATTCCCAAATATCCTTCCTTCTCCTTCATACCTTTGCGTATGGTATATTTTCCGGCACATTCCCGAAAAGCCTTTTCGCCTTCGTTAGATTCAAGTATTGTATTCAATATCTCTTTGGCCTTTTTTTCGGTCTTCACCAAAATCTCAAGAACACTCATTTTTTTGTCATTATACTGTTTATAATTTTTATTGTAAAATTCCTCAGCCTCTTTATCTGTTACGGAACATGTGTCTGCATACATGTTTAAAAAAATATAGGACAATAAACGTTCTCGCTTTTCATCAACCATATTTCTTACTTTTACAATTTTATCAACTCTTTTCTCTTTTGCAATCTGTAATAAAAAATTATTACGTAACGTCATGGCAACAGTCCGATAAACGCTATTGGTGTTAAATCCTCCGGCAACGGTAGGCAAATACTCCAACATGTTTCCGACGGTCCATTTTCCCCCGTCGTAGGTTGCGATGGATTCATTCTTGTACTTTTCAAGCAATGATTTCATTGGTAAAATAATTTCATCCTGGCTTATAACTAATTTATTGTTCATTTTTGATTTTACTCGTCTTCGCTCATTTTCCAAAAGTTGAATTAACGGTACATTCATGTTGACATTTTTGCTTTCCATTAACTCTTTAATACGAAGGTCCGCTTTATTGATTAAAAGCCGATTTAAAAGCTGTTTGCGGATACTCTCTTCCCTGGCCTGAAACTCATCATATCTGACAATGGGATTTACAAGGATATTGTCTACTTTAATAATATGCCATCCATATTTTGTTTCAACCGGTTTTGAAAATTCTCCTATGCCCAATGTATAAGCAACGTTTTCAAAATCTATATCCAGATCACCCCATTTTATAAAGCCCAGGTCACCTCCGTTATTTTGTAACGTAGAATCGTGAAAACACTTTTTGGCCAAAGTTTCAAAACTCTCGCCATTTACAAGTTTCTGATATAATGAATCAATCCCCTCTTTGGTCGATGAAACGAGGTGCCGTATATGCAGTTCAGAATGCATTTTTTTAAAAGCCTCTTTTACTTGTTCATCGGTTATCTCGTCAAAATTAGAGACAATTTCTTTTTCATATAAACCGTGAATAATAACAGCCGTCGATTCGGCATATATGTTTTTTTTAAACACTGCCAACGTATCCAAGCCGGCCTTTAAAGCGTTTTGGGAAAGGAAATACCGGGTTATCATATCGCCAAGGTGCTTTTCTCTTAATTCCTGAGAATCCTGGACATTTACAGGTGTATATTGAATTTCGTCAATATAACTTCGGGCAAAAGCAGCAACAGAAATTTTATGATCTTTAACTGTTGCAATAATTTTGTTTTCATCACTATTTTTTGAACAAAATAAAAATGTGAAAACAAAAAGGAGCAGAAATCTCTTTTTCATTTTTATTTTTCCGGGGTTAAAAATATTATATTAATCACTAATTTCTAATTATATCGAACAATTATTACAGACTTGGATTATTTCAAATATCCAGAATAACACGCTTTACATTCATTGAAACGAGTCCATTACATCATCATTTAGGTATTAATCTGAAAACAAGTATGACAGGTACTCTAAAAAACACACGTTAGCTAACAGTTTTTTCCATTTCAAAACAGGAATAATTTACCAGTTTAGTAACAAACGGATATGTAAATCATGAGAAATGCCCCCTTGATATATTCTCATTTCATGACATTACAAATCACAGCTAAACATTATATATTATTTAGCAAGCAGCGGTAAAATTATCGGATCATAGCAGGAATCAATTTGAAGTCCGTCTACACCCATATCAAGGGCTTTACAAATATCATCCAAACCTTGCTGCTGGGGATCTCCGGTTTTATAATGGGAAAGGTTTACACTAAGGACGACTTTTAATCCCATTTCGTGGAAACCTTGAATGTCATCTTTAGTAAAATGTCGGGGATAATTGAATATATAATAATATTTACCAATGTCTTTGGGCATTGTGTTTAATAGAATTTTTGCCTTTTCCAAACTGACACGCCAGCAGACTTTAGATTTTCCGACAAACCAGTATGCTACTTTTTCCTGGTTATGTATGGGTACAATGTTTATGATAAAAAGAGCATCCTTTAACAGACCGTTATCTGCTAAAGCGGTCTCAATTTCACGGCAGTATCGTTCCACATATTTGTCCGAAACACCTTTTGTATCAACCATAACATTGATACGCCCCTGACATTTCTGACAATATTCATGAAATGTCGGAATTTGTTCTTCACTGCGTAACAATTTTATTTTTTTAATTTCCTCTAATGTCAAATCTGAAATATTTTTGTCAATACCTGTTTCACGCTTTAAATTTTCATCATGAAAACAAATAACATGACCATCCTTACTTACACGGGCGTCAATTTCAATATGGGTATAACCGCGCTTAATGGCCTCCTCCAAGCCTTTTATGCTGTTTTCTGAAGTATTCTCATCTACAACACCACCCCGGTGGGCTACGAGGATAAAATCTTTATCAAGTTTATCTGTTTTTCCAAAGGACAAATACGGAGTTATTAAAATTACTAAAAGCGGTAAAACGATTGATAACATTAATTTTTTCATGTCGACCTCACCAAATAAAATAATTAAAATTATTTATTTACATAATCCTAATTCTTTTCGGACTCTCCTTAAAAAGAAGCTCGTTGTTTCGAAATACAACTAATTTATCCGATGTCAGTTCAATATCAAACATGGCTCCTTTATAGCCAAAGCCCCGAATCTTGACAGTTCCCTCATTCACCGGATGGGGATTAATCCATAAATGCCCATCATAGTTCGGCTGTAACCCGATCAATCCAAAAAGTGTGGCTTCGGCGCCGGCAATACCTGATACAACATTGGCGCGTTTGTGTGCGGGCACCATTGGCCTGTCGCTATAATGTTCCTGCGGGAAATAAATCAACCGTTTTCCCATCCAGAAATGACGTTTTAACACGTCCCAGGCAAGGTCAGGTTTATCAATTTCGTATAATGTACTCGCCAATTGCGGTCCATCACCTGTATACGCTCCGCCGCCGGACCAGTCGGTATCCAATATTTCATAATGGACCGAATCCTCAGCGGAAATACTGGTGATACCACAATCGCCTAAAAACGCGCCGTCACGTAAATGATCAAGTATGGCATCTGTCATAGCTTCATTGCATACACCGGTTCGAAGTACATCAAAGACCTGAACGGTATACACACAGTCGTTATAACCATTTGGATATTTGGATATAAACCACTGAACATCATCGTCCCACAATTCTGTTTGAATAGCTTTTTTAATGACTTTTGCTTTATCCCGCCAGGCAGCACATTCATCAGGATTTTCATTAACATATTCGCCCAATATTGCCAGTTGATCCAGGCACCAAACGCGTTCCGCATTGGGGCTCGCAACAAAGTGTTCCCATCCTGTGCTTCGCATTTCCAGGAGATTGTGTTGTACGCCGTAATCTACCAGATGATCACGCTGTGTTGTGTTTTTTTCATCATTCAGGATCAATTTTTTCGCAGATTGAAACAATAGCTCATCGGGACCAAAAAATTTTGCAATTGAACAAACCAGTTTTGTAAACGCATTTGGACTGTATGAATAGCGCACACCAACTCCCCCACCGTCAAACGCATACGCATAATATTTTTCCAGATCAATGTTAACCATTTGCCGGGCAATCGGTATAATATCCGAATCCATCATTAAACTCACCATATTCGGAACATAACCCGCAATATCCCATAAATAGGAACATGTGCCGCCACCGTCCATGCCCGCCGTGGCTAAATATGGATTAACGATAAAAGCATCATTTTCCCAGATACACACCAGTCCGCTTAACACCGAGCGATAATAATATTCCTGCAAGCCATCAATATCGCTTTCGAGTGTGGGAATGTTGCGCGTATATTTTGCCAGCCTGTTCTCCCAGGCACGAATTGAAGCTTGTTCTAGTTCCCTGGGATTACATGTTTCCGGAAGCTTTCCGTCGCCAGCCGTCATCATAACAACAACATAGGATATGGAGGATGCACCGGGTAAAAGTTCCGGTTCCATGTTCTCCTGAAACAGGCCAAGTTTCCCATCTTCATTTCCCCAAACAGCAGCAGAAATATTCTCGGCTACAGGTTTGGTGGACTTGGGTTGGCCAAAGGCCCACTTGTTCAGAGGTAAACACACTGGGTTGCCAGGATTTACCGTCGGCAGGAGATTTAATTGAATGGCCTGATCACCTCTGTTTTTGACTTTAATTTTAAGCATAAATCCGGGAATACCGAACAACGGAATCAATTCGGATGTGACGCCTAGTGAAATGAGCCCTTCCTCTTTCAAATGATGATATGTTCCTCGTCGTACAATTTTATGAGGGAACCACGTACCGCCGGCGTATAACAAACCGACATCACCCTTTCCGAAACTACCTGTGTCTTTAATGAGTTGAGAGCCTGCTTTCAGATCGACGCTCAAATTGAATTCCTTGGCGGCATAGGGTGGTGAGAAAAACTCATTCACACTCATCACTGTATTTTGTTGCGGATTGACTGTTGTGTAACCACTGTTCACCCAAACATGCTGCGGCGCCGATGTTATCTCTTTCAGTTCAATACTAAAATCAGTCAACATAAATTTTTCCCGCGCCGTTAATTTTAAATTAATAAATAACAAAAATGCCATTATTAATGTAAATTTTTTCATGAATTATCTCCATTTATACACAACGTCAATAACTTGTATCAACAAGGTTTATAATATCGATTTCACCCTTTTTAATTGGTAATCTTGTCAATTTTTGTTTTTTCATTAATAACGAAAAAAAACTGACATTAGCGTTACCTTAAAATTCTATTGTTCTTCCAACCACTCTATATTAAATTTTGCAACTGCCAAATGTTGCCGTGATGTTTCATCACCTGTTTCATAAACACACAATATTGTTTTATCGGGCAATATTGCAATATCTGAATAAGCTGCATATCCCGGTTCTAAAACTTTTTTAGCAGTCCATGTTTTACCATCATCTTTACTGATACTTGCAGTCAAACCTTCACGCTTGGGGCCTGGTATATTTGTCATCAATAAAATTCGTGTTCCATCAGATTTAGTCAGCGCCGTTATACCGGCATGACACCGGGCATCAGCAACGCCGGAATATGTACATGGAGAAAAGGAGACACCGCCATCGTTGCTGAGATTATGCATTCTTTCTGTTTTACGGGATGAATCCCGGGCGGTCCGATGATTGGCATATATTGAACCGTCGGACGTTTCAACAATAGAACATTCGCCAAGATAAGCATCGCTGCGCCCTCCGGGAATCCAGGTTTCACCACCGTCGTCACTGTACATAACACCATTATATTGATATTTTAAATCATGAACACTCGGATCCTGTTCCGGGCAATAACACCGTACCGGAACAACCAGCCGTCCTTTATAAGCTTCACTGTCCAACTGAATGCCTTTATGAACAGGCGACCATTCCTGCCAATGAGGTTTTACGATGAGTTCCTGTGTAATTTCGCGAGGTTCAGACCAGCTTTGACCATCATCATCACTGTAAGTGAGAAACCAGGCCCGGCCCATATTACGTGTTTTTTGGATATTGGCATAAAACCAGTATTCATCGATATCTAATTCCGGAGTCGGCAACGGGGAACGATTTATAAAAACAAAAATTCGATTATTACGCTGATCAACAACAATACCTGTCGGCTTTAAAATAAAATTATTACGATTTGGAAAATCATCAGGGATTAATAAAAAAGGCTCACTCCAGGATTTTCCGCCATCCGTACTGCGCAGACAAACAGGTTGGATTTTTTTACCCCAGTCGCCGCCATCCCTGTCCTGTGCTACAATAACGGCGGTCCCATTATTCGTAACAATAATTTTCGGAATTGCATACGCACCGGATTCGGTACGTTTTAAAACAATCTGCTTTTCAAATAAAGGAGTTTTTGTACAATTTAAAATGGTAGGTAAGATAAAGGATAGTAACAAGATGTTTAACGCATAGGTTAAAAATTTTTTGTTCTTAGAAATCATGATACATTCTCTATTTTATAATTTATTATTTATATAATTTTTCAAAATTTAACAGAGATACGTGTGTAACCGATAGCCCGGTTTTTTGTTTGCGGTTTCCTGCACAACAAGAGAGTAAAATATCATCATTTATAAACTCAATCGCCGTATAACAGTACCAACCATCCGGATCATATTGAAAAGCATCCTAACATACTTCTATTCAATGATACAAAGAAATTTTAATAATAAATATAATTTTTTACTTTTCTATTTTATAACTTATCAGAGCCCGGTTCCACTGGAATATAAATATCTATCCCTTTCATTAATTCTGCTCCTGTTTGCTCTGTTTTAATATCATAACCTTTATAAAAAATTTAATATATGGCGAGATTCATCTCGACAATTATCACGACGGAAAGCCAGTATTATTCCTGAATCTGTTGCCAAATTTTGTTAATGGATAATAATCTCCATAATAATATGGTGTTAATCGTTTAAAATCCGCAATAAAGCTTTGCATTTCAGCTTGCGAACAATCGTTATTGTTTATATTCCATCCGAGCACAAGAGAACTGCTCAAGTTGGATCTGAAAAAATATGTTGTTCGAAAAAAGTTAGCAGTACCATGTAAAGGCAGGTAAAAATTTGGCCTAAAAGTATTATCCCGGCAGCCGTTTGGTTGTTCATAGCCATGAAAATCAGTAAAATTTGGTTCAAAAGAATTGCCGGCTTTTTTACAATTGACATTTCCCGGAAGATTTGAAAAAATAATTAATATATATAGTAAAAAGGCTTTTCTAGTAAATCCAGGGTTAAAAAAGGAAATAATTTTAAAACTTTTCATCAACGTTTGGTAATTTAAAAATATGCTATCTATATTAATCAATCTTTCAGTCTTTTTAAAAAAGTTAGATCTAAAAAAAAATTCATAAAACAGTTTAATTTATTATCGTCATTACATTTTTATATCAAAATAATTTTATAGCCTTATCACATGTTTTTCTATTAAACAACGAAAACAGTAATTTTATCAATATATTTATTTAAAACCATTGTCATCCATGATATGATGATCGAGAATTTCAATATTATTAGTCCGAAAAAACATTAAAGTACATCTTGATCAAAACAGTCGGCTTGAAATTATTTAATAAAATTATAGGGCCTCCTCACAATCAAGGAAGCCCTATACCAAGAAGCAGAAACTAAATAATAGTGCTGTTACACTATTTTAATAAAGTCATCTTTTTAACGATTCTTGAAGAGTTGACAACCAATGAGTAGAAATAAACACCGGTTGCGACTTTATTAGAATTAAAATCTGTTGCATCCCATACAACCTGATGGTTTCCGTGTCCTTGTTGACCTGTAAACAGCGTTTTAACCAGTCTTCCATTAATGTCATAAATATCCAATTGAACTTTGGACATTTTTTCCAGAGTATAACTAATGGTTGTTGTTGGATTAAATGGATTTGGATAATTCTGATTCAATGAAAAAGAAACAGGCAGCGTTGCGTCACCATTATTTGCGTCAACACCATTAGGAGATACTCCCTGACCAAATTCAATTACCCAAATACCGGGGCGTGCTGTCTCACCTTTAACCTTGTTCCAAAGAACGATGTCGGTCTGTCCATCACTATCTCCATCGCCGATTGCACTTCGGGCCGAATGGTATCCGTTGATCGTATCATTCATGGCCGTCTGCATATTAAAAACAGGATAGAAATTGTAATCGTTTACGTCTGAAAGATCGTCACCGACAAACTCGGCATCGATGACAAGACCATCAGCTCCAGCACCGATATAAACATCTCCAAAACCATCCTTATCAGCATCGCCGGCTTCGATCCAGCCGCCGCCACCTGAATATGTTCCCGGTTCTAATCCCAGCATCTGGTCTACTGTCGCTACCAAATACCAGCTGTCCATATTTACTACATGCGCCGGATCAGAAGGATTCAACTTGCCTACCCACAATGACATGATTCCCATATTTACGTCTTCGGTCAAGCCCTTGGCATACGTGACCATCTCTTTTACACCATCATGATCCAAATCGATAAACGTATAGTTCTCTCCGATGCGTACATAAGGTACCGGAAATACGATCTCATCATCCTTGAAAAATCCATGAACATTATAGGTGTCTGGACCAACACAGTCTACATAATAATCCGCCTGCGGCAATACGGCTGGTGTCTCACGGTTTAACAAGAAAAATTCAGCCCGACCGTCGCCATCCAAATCCTCGCCGTCTATTCGACAACTGTTATAACCATTTCCAATCTCTACACCTGGTTTCATGTACTCTTCTTTGTCGAGCATTAACTCGATCTTGAACTCTACCTCTTCAGGAGTTAACGGAGGCGTAACCTCTACAATAGCGAAATGATGTGTCGCATTACGCTTGTAATTGATTGCAAATTCACCCTTGCCATCATTGTCAAAATCTCCGGCATCCGTGTAATATTCCGGCCGGAATGAATTGTCTTCCCGGCCCGTTGGAAGATCATACCAGGCTACTGTCCAGTTCATCGGGTCCGGCAAAAATTGAGCAGAACCAGCTTCATGCTTGAACACGCGAATCGAGGGAATATAATTCGGATCTTCAGGGTCCGTTATCGTACAAGTATGCTGATGAATTAATTCATCCGCCCCATCTCCATCACAGTCTGTTCCGTGTGATGAACGCTCACTTCTTAACAAATTCGTGCTGTCGTTTATGAAATAGTCAATATGCCAGCGGTATACATAGTTGTCGTTCCCGTCTGCTTCATAAACATAACCACGGTAGGGGTCCTGGTCCTCACAGTAAAATTCCTTGTTACCGTCACCATCAAAATCAAACCATGCTTCTGAATTATAAAAACGGTACGGGACCGGAACATCATTACCGACTACCGGATGTTCCGATTCATTCAGGGTTGCCGGTGATGTCCAGGCGAGTCGCCATTGATTATTGTCTTTATCAGCCCATTCACCGGTCTCAAATTCCATTATCCAAATACCGGGGCGTGCTGTCTCACCTTTAACCTTGTTCCAAAGAACGATGTCGGTCTGTCCATCACTATCTCCATCGCCGATTGCACTTCGGGCCGAATGGTATCCGTTGATCGTATCATTCATGGCCGTCTGCATATTAAAAACAGGATAGAAATTGTAATCGTTTACGTCTGAAAGATCGTCACCGACAAACTCGGCATCGATGACAAGACCATCAGCTCCAGCACCGATATAAACATCTCCAAAACCATCCTTATCAGCATCGCCGGCTTCGATCCAGCCGCCGCCACCTGAATATGTTCCCGGTTCTAATCCCAGCATCTGGTCTACTGTCGCTACCAAATACCAGCTGTCCATATTTACTACATGCGCCGGATCAGAAGGATTCAACTTGCCTACCCACAATGACATGATTCCCATATTTACGTCTTCGGTCAAGCCCTTGGCATACGTGACCATCTCTTTTACACCATCATGATCCAAATCGATAAACGTATAGTTCTCTCCGATGCGTACATAAGGTACCGGAAATACGATCTCATCATCCTTGAAAAATCCATGAACATTATAGGTGTCTGGACCAACACAGTCTACATAATAATCCGCCTGCGGCAATACGGCTGGTGTCTCACGGTTTAACAAGAAAAATTCAGCCCGACCGTCGCCATCCAAATCCTCGCCGTCTATTCGACAACTGTTATAGCCGTTTCCAATCTCTACACCTGGTTTCATGTACTCTTCTTTGTCGAGCATTAACTCGATCTTGAACTCTACCTCTTCAGGAGTTAACGGAGGCGTAACCTCTACAATAGCGAAATGATGTGTCGCATTACGCTTGTAATTGATTGCAAATTCACCCTTGCCATCATTGTCAAAATCTCCGGCATCCGTGTAATATTCCGGCCGGAATGAATTGTCTTCCCGGCCCGTTGGAAGATCATACCAGGCTACTGTCCAGTTCATCGGGTCCGGCAAAAATTGAGCAGAACCAGCTTCATGCTTGAATACACGAATCGAGGGAATATAATTCGGATCTTCAGGGTCCGTTATCGTACAAGTATGCTGATGAATTAATTCATCCGCCCCATCTCCATCACAGTCTGTTCCGTGTGATGAACGCTCACTTCTTAACAAATTCGTGCTGTCGTTTATGAAATAGTCAATGTGCCAGCGGTATACATACTGATTGTTCCCGTCTGCTTCATAAACATAACCACGGTAGGGGTCCTGGTCCTCACAGTAAAATTCCAGGTTACCATCACCATCAAAATCAAACCATGCTTCTGAATTATAAAAACGGTACGGGACCGGAACATCATTACCGACTACCGGATGTTCCGATTCATTCAGGGTTGCCGGTGATGTCCAGGCGAGTTGCCATTTCATATTGTTATTGTCGTTCTGCGCGATTACTGTAACAGCCATAAGCAACAGTACAATAATCCCTAGAAACAGAGAATTCTTTTTCTGCATTGTGCTTCTCCTGTTCTGTTTTAAAATTTTCAATAGGTAAGGCCTCTAAAAATCAGATGCCTCGTCGTACAAACTCACACCAACACTCGAAAAATGGTATAAATATATCTAAATGCCTTTTATCACCTCCTTCTAAACTGAAAATATAGATTGATAATTAACTGAACTTATTAGTTGAACTTGGACAATGATAGTTTTTTAAGCAAATTCGAACAATTTAATTTTATATTTTTTCTTTACCTTTTGAAACCAGTTGGAAATAAATTCATTTTTATTATCCTCTAAATATTGATTTTTCAAATCATCTTTTACATCCTGAAAAGATTTATAACCTTCAGGTTCAATTGATACTACTTTAAAGAAGGAATACCCACCACGGTAACGAAACGGTTTGCTAATACTTCCAACCGGCATATCATTAAAGGCTGTTTCTCCTAATATCCCATTTCTTCCTTTTTCAAATGGTCCAAGAAGACCATGTGTTCTTGATTCCTGATTTTGATTGTATTTCTTTTCAAGTTGTTCAAAATTTTCACCGTTTATAGCTAACTGGTATACTTTTTCAGCTTGAGTTTGACTTTTACAAAATATTTCTCTGACCGTTATTCTTTTCTTTACTTTGTATTTTGCCTTATTTTTCATATAAATGGACCTTAAAACATCGTCCGAAACTTTGGCATGGTCAAGTATTTCTTTTTGTATTACCTGCTCTTTTAAATAATGTGTCTTCCAAATTTCCAAATCTCTTTTCTGCTCGGGCAATTCATTAAATTTCAATTCAATAGCTTTGTGTTTAATCAATCGTTTTGTGTTCATATAATCCAACAGCATGACAACAACGCGTTCATGAATAAGTGAATCCCAGTAAAATTCAATTACTTTGGGGAGAAACACACCAATCGTTATTTCCTCTACATCATTTTTTGACAGTGGTAAGGCTTTTTCTTTATCTGTGAATAACCCGAGTGTATCCTCACGGAACGTCATGTTTTTTGCGCGTTCACAAAAGAAATCTATATTATCCGCGAACGTTTGATAATGATTTTCTTTTCTAATATAATTATTAAATTCATTGGTTTTAAACGTAACACAATCGTTATAAAATTTATCTAATGATTCTTTTAATTGCAGTTCTTCTTTTTTATAGTCCCCAAATTTTCTCTCATTAATTTTTTCTAATTTGATAATGTAATAAGCATTGTCTGTATAAAAAGGCTTACTTGTTTCTCCTTCCTTCATTTGATAGAGCTGTTTTGTAAGCCCCTCATAAAGGTCAAAACATTCCATATTTGCCATTCTGCCACTATCCGATTTGGCTCCGGGCTTTTCCGAATATTTAAAGGCTATTTCTTTAAAATCTTTACCATTTAAAATTTTCTTATAAAGATCATTTGCTTTTTGTTCAGCACTTTTCCGGTTCTCATCAAAAAAACCGGTTTTCACCATTATAGAATAAAAAGTAAATGATTTTCCCAACCATTGATAATATCTTTTCAACTCTGCTTCTGTCACCCTTTTTGGCGTCGTAATTTGTTTGAGCATGGCAGTTGCAGCTAACTCTCGTTCCTTTTCATCTACAAACTTGACAATATCTATATCTTTATTATATTTTAACCGATAAGCCTCCATTAACAATATTTGTTGCAAAATCATATCATTACGCAAGTTGTTTTTAAGGCTATCAGATGCATTTATAAGGTTTTTTTTAGGATATTTTTGTTTAAAGTAATCACTAAAATCCTGAAAAGTGATTTTGGAATCGTTTATTTTTGCTATGATATTATGATCATAACCGGTGTCTTTTTTTTGACAGGCAATAAATACAGATAATAGCCCCGCCAATAATAAAGAATATTTCCATGAGAGAGTTTTTTGCATAAGTCACTATCCTAAATATTAAATTTCAATCGTAATTTTTTTAAACTTGATATTATAAAACAATATTTAGAGAAAACTTTTGAGAATTATCGAGAATACCTAAATCTTCATAACTGTAATCCAGTAATAATCGTAAAGAAGAGTTTGGAATTCGAAATTTATAACCGGCTCCAAGTGTTAATCCGCGTTCCGAATCTTTTTCAAAAATCCGGGCATATCCACCACGAAGGAAGACCATGTTGTAAAATGACCATTCTCCACCTACATTGACACTGCGTACATTATCAGATGGTTCGTAAAATTCAACAGCAAGCAATAAAGGAAACGAACTCTTTCTGTTAATAACAGTAGAAACGCCAACCTGAAAGGCTATTGGCAAATTATACCTTTCTGTTGAAAGTTTTGCATCGATTTTCTCATTATTACCATTTTCAGACTCGCTGACATCATAATATACATAGGTATCACGACCATCAAAACGCATCTTTGTACCCATATTTGTCATCACAGCTCCTAACTGGAACATGTCAAATATATTTGAAAACATAATACCTAAATCAAATGCTGCAGCCTGCGCCGTCATGTGCCAAAGCTGACTTCTGACATATTTGAAACTACCACCTATACTAAACCTGTCTGTTAAGGTTCGTCCATAAGTCATTCCAAGTGCCAAATCATAGCACTCCATAATATCACCATTACCCTCTGGTAAAGCAGGAGTACGAACCATCATATCATCCATGGTCAATGAATTGACACTAAATCCAACATTACCGGCAATACCAAGTGGTACAACAACACCGATCCAATCATGTTTTATATCTGCAATCCAGTTGGAATGTATAAGTGCCAGTTGCATTCCAGTAATCGAAGCTATTCCGGCAGGGTTCCAGTATAGTGCTGTTACATCATTTGCAACAGATACAAAGGCTCCACCCATTGCATTGGCGCGTGCTCCGACAGGAATTGTTAAAAAAGCTCCGGATGTGGTTCCGACTTTGGTTACATCCGACTTGAAAGAGCTGAATGAAATTTGAGCATACGCTTGATTCATCCCTCCCAAAATGACAAACAAAAGTATATAAAATAATTTCTTCATGTTATCACCTATTTCCGAAAATTCATTGGTTGATTATTTCTATTATTAATCAATTTTGAACCATTTCATCTTTTCTTCTTACTTGATCACCACAAACCGGCCAATCTTTTGTCCTATATTCGGGGCATCGACATGATATATATAATTTCCCGGCGCTATCTGCATATTATCCTTTGACATTACATCCCATATCGCCAGTCCATCATTGATCTCACTGCGATGCTCTATCGTGTCCAGCAAATAGCCCTGGATCGTAAATATCCGTATCGTACACTCGTTTGGTAAATGTATAAAATGAATCTCCATCGGTCCTCGCCCTGCCAAATATGGACTTGACGGCTCCCAAACCTCCGTCACGACATAGGGATTCGGCACGACCGCTATCTTGTCCAGCTCACTCGACGCCTTGCTTAACTCTATACGCGCCTCATTCGTCAAAAACTCATAAACCTCTCCATGCTGGGGAGGAACATTCATTCGCGACATAAATACATCTCCGGGCTGCGGCCATACAACATCTTCTTCTTCAACTCCTGCAGGCGCTTCAAACGTGATTCGCCACGTATTCTGAAATTTACCTGTGCCCGTCGCCGGTTCTGTTGCACGGTCATTACCCAATATAATTCGAATAATCTCTGTCCTCTGCCATTGTTTATCATTGTTCGCATCGATAAACGTCATATCCATTCGTTTTCCATAGGTCGGGCTGTATACGTAAAACGGGACGCCTACAGACTTGCTGAACCGGCTCGTTTGAAACGTCGTGTCACTGATCTCTTCTGTAAACACGATGTCAAAATCAAAATTAACCGCCAGCTCAAGGTCCTGCGTCGGCTCTGCCGATATAATCGCCGGCAACTCACATTTACTACCGCTCTGCCAACCCTGATAGATAATCTCCCGACTCGTGTCAAAATCCATCTTGACGATCAATCCATCAAAATAGCGCGTCTCTCCATCCAGACGCTCCAACTCCCGTAAACTCTCTATCGTGTCTGCAACCGCATCACTCACATCCACCACCTGATAGGACGGCATTGACCGCCATCCATTATCCGGATAACTAAACTCCAACCGGTATTTGCCGCTCTTTAACTCGCCCGGATTAAATATCTTATAACTTATCTCCGTCGTTGATGCCGGTCCGTAATGTATCACACTGCCACCTATATCCGGCGCACTATATCCGGCCGCTACTGCCTTTGGCCTGACCATCGCACAGTTCGGAGACATCGCCTGTACATCATTCAACATGTCTATCTTGACATTAAAACTACACTCTGAAGGTAATATCGATTCGTTCAATACATTTCCAACATACCCCAACTCTGTCGTTCCCAGTTCCTCATTATAAGCCGGTATCCAGCCGTTGTCAAATGAACACAGCGCATAATAATAAGTCTGTCCGTTGATAATATTCGCACTGTCTATATAACTGTGTACCAAGCCCTTGTTATTGCCGATATTAAAATGTAAACCATTGTACGTACCTGGGAAAAATCCCGATATACTATCACGCTTGTCACACCGAAAGATCGGCTTGTTCATAGACTCGACTCCATATCCATCCGTTATGATATGACAATCCGTAAACGACGGGTCTGTTGACCGGTACAGTGAATATCCCTGAAAATCATAAATACCTAAAAACCGGTCATAGGAATTCTCAGCACTGTCATCCCAGTACAAATATACCTTTCCGTCTCCCGCAACTGCCTTCAAATTCGGGACCTTGGGAGGCTGCGCAAAACTATAGTTTGCATTATATATCTTTTGTACAGTTTCCTTCTTACGCGTTGCATCTTCCAATTGCTCTACATACGTCAATCCGTCTGCAAAAAATAATGTAAATGAAAAACGGTTCCGTGTTTTGGCCGGAAAATATACCGGCCCCGAGTGAAACCATACACCAAGATTATCTGCAAAACGGGATTCATACCCACCAAATCCAACCGACTGGTAACACCAGCTTAAAACCAATTCATCATCAGTATGGTCTGCACGTTCACTGTGTGCACCTCTCCAAAAGCCGGTTAATCCCAATTGATCGCCTTCATCCAAATCCGTCTTGTCAAAGTCCGGCTCACCCAACGTCGGCATGCCGTCTCCCTCTCCTTCATCACGGCCCGTATAAGACTCGTCAAAAGGACCTACACCGTCCACTCCCAAATCATCATTCAACGGCTCGCCCACGTCCCATTGCCCGTTGCCGTTGTTGTCCTCATAGGCAAGCCAGTCACCGTCTTCGTCTCCGCTCCAGTGCCAGCTCTCAAAATAGGCACCATGACCCGACTGCCGCTCATTATCAAGCCTTCCCTGAGTATAATAGCCCGTCGATCCGTATATCCATGTGCCCGGACCGCTGTCGCGTTTCTCATCCACAAGGCCGTCTTCATCCGTATCAATGCCGTCATAGCCAAGGGTCGGACTCTCCAAAAATCCGTAACAAGTCGCCGGAACAGGCTTGTAATTTCCCGGTAAACCTTCATTCGCAAAATCATAACAATAGGCAATGTCTAACCGGGTATTATAACCTGCCACATCATCATCGTCTCCGCCTATTTTAAAATCTGCAAACAAGGCAAAATAAACCGAATCATAGTCCGTCGTACCTTCATTCTCCACCTCATACAGCCAAAAATTATGCGATTCGGTCATTACATTGCGCCATTGTAAAGAACGAATATAAATCTGTGTGCCCAATCCGCGACGGCTCGGGTCCGTTGCATCCGGGTAATAGTCAAACTCTTCATCACAATCATCGTCAACAACAAAATAGGTCTCCAGGTCTGCATTCATCACGCCCTTGCCGAAATATCCGTTCCACGCACCGGACCAGCCCGGATCGATACTGTCATCCATCTTGTCCGGCCATACGTCCGGCCAAGTATAATCATCATCACTCATAGCCGCTTCCAATTGCTCCGGATTGCAATATCCACCCAGGGCCTCATATCGCCAGCGCGTTGTTCCATTCGGATTAGGGTCACCACTACTATAACCTGTTTCACAACAGGCATTAACGATGCCATTTACATCTGTTATCTTGGTTACAACGACGGGACCTATACCGTCCATCTGCTGGTGACCACTCCCTATCGGGTATTCCAAAACATACCCCATAATGCCCACGTTTACCGCAATTCGACTATCGTTAAAAAAAGGAACACGTGTCAGATTACCGTCCATAACACCATATTTACGGTGCAGAATATGACCATCTTCATCTCGCTGACCGAATCCGGCAACGGTAAAAACCAGCAGGATCATTATGACTATATTATTTCGAAAAAATTGTTTCAACATAATTAAAATTCCCTTGCGTTTTAACTCAATTCCTAAATTAAATAATACACTTAAAATTCAACCTGTATACCTAAAACAACTTTTCTCGGAGCGCTTCGGTAATCCTGACGATAATAATAATCCCTGATTGTATTAATTCCGGTTATCATATCATCTGTTTTTGTGCTCATGCTTCTTGTATAACTTGCATTACCGCTATCCGTATATATTTGTATATCATTTTCTATATCAAATATATTATACATATTGGAGAAAAACGTTGCCTTCATCTTGGCAAGTTTAAACGATACCGAAAAATTTAAATCAAAACTAACAAAAAATGGTTTCCGCTCGCTATTTGCCGGACCAAAATAATTGTCATTCTTTTCAGCCGTATAGGGAACACCCGAAGCAAATGTTCCAATCAGTCCCAAATTCCAGCGATCTCGGTCATGGGCCGTTGCTGTTATGTTTAAACTGTGTGTTCGGTCCCAGTCCAATGGAATAAGCTGCTTTGTAACTTCTGTTGGAGGACTTGTTACACTTTTTAAATACACATCCTTGGGATCGGAAGCATTTCCTTCTGCCAGCATATAGGTATAATCAACAGAGGTGGTTAAAAAATCACTACTTCGTTGTTCCAATGAAACAGTAAAACCAAACACCTGACCATAATCCCTGTTTACATATCTGGCATATTGGGTAAATGTCTCATACATAGTATATGATTCCATTCCCAAAAGATTTCTAATGTCCTTATAATAAGTCGTCAATTCCAGCGCGACATCTTTGGTAACCTCGTGCTGCAGGCCTATTTCGTATGTTGCCGTTTTTTGTGGTTGCAGATCACTATTACCGATCTGTGAGTAGGAAGCAACAGGAATTCTAAAGTCCGGATTTAAATAAAGAGCGTTTAAAGAAGGCATCTGAAAAAACAAACCATAGGAAAGGTGCAGCACACTATGCTCAGTAATGGGTACAGCTATACCAAAACGGGGACTAAACTGGCTTTTTACCTTGGCATCGACCTTTTCACTGTTGGAAGGATCATTTAAATCCGTAGGTATGACACTTCTCGGCTCAAATCTGTCATAACGTAAGCCAACATTCATAATGAAATAAGACCATTCAATACGATCCTGAATATAGGCGCTAAATTCTACAGGCTTTTTTGTATATTGTACGTAATTAGGACTCTCTTTCTCTATCGGTCGTGGCAGCCAGTTTGTTTGACGGTCCAACCTAATCGAATAACTGTGTACGTTTATTTCATGCGCCTGGGCCTGTACACCCACCTTAATCTGATTATACCGGTCTACCTGATAGGTCAAATCTGCTTTCGCCACCGTGCTAAGGGAAGAACGGTAGGAATGACTCATATTTGTGCCCGCCATATAAAAAGTTGGTCCCGAACCAATACTAAACCGGGTATCCGGAACATATCTCAGGTCATAAGGATTTTCATACAGGTATGTTTTATAATCCTTTTTAAAATTCGCAAATTTGAAATTTATAAAACCATTTTGATTTATTACATAATCATAGTGAAACATGTGTGAAAAACTCTTACCATAGTTGGTTGGACGGCCATCCGGATTGTATTTGTACTTGTGTGTGAAATTCTGATTTTCATCATCATCATATATAAAATTATACGTAATCTTGTGGCCTGAAAAAGGCTTGGCTATAAGCTTACCGGTAAAACTCAGCGCCTTTTTCCAGTTCATTGGAACCAATTCACCATCTCCGGTCGCCTCAATCTCCCAATCTTCACGATCTCCCATAAAAGATGATGAATCTCCGGGACTAAACAACCTCCGCCCATAATAGTAACCGTCATCTTTGTTATATCGTACTGAACTAAAAAAGAACAACTTGTCCTTATAAAGCGGCCCGGTCAAATTCCCCTGAACATCATAAACATCACCCAAACCAGCAATATCAAAATAGGAAAGCTCTTCCTGGCCAAAATCATCCCTTTTCGTAGCATCTCCACTTTTTGTGGCAAATGGTGTCTTACGATTACTTAGATAGGCTCCTGTATATGCAGAAAACTGACCGTTTATTCTTTGTTCCGGCTCTTTGGAAACAATATTAACGACACCGGACATTGCCTGCCCATATTCCGCATTAAACGTTCCACTTATAACCTCAACTTCTGCAATTGCGTTAGGCTCCAGGTTAATCATTTGAGCGCCATCATAAGCATCGTTTACTGAAACACCATCTATCAAATACGTTACTTCACCGAGTCGTCCGCCCCTAAAATGGCCGTCTACAACACCAGCCTGAAGATTTACAACCTCTCCGACACTTTCCAATGGCAACAACTCGATGTCATCACTTGAAACACGGGCGGACGTAGAGGTTAAATCCTTTTGAATAAGTGTCCTCTCTGCTACTATGGTCACTTCCTGACCATCTATAATCGTAGGCTCAAGCTTGACATTTATCGTATTGGTAACATCTACATTCACTCTAATCTCTTCAAACTTTTGTGTGGTATAACCCATACACCGAAATACTACATTGTAACGGCCAGGCGGAATATTGATTATAAAATAATATCCCTCCAAATCAGCAGAAGCACCAAGCGACGTTCCCTCTAAAACAATATTTGTTCCGGGAATCGGCTCCCCTGTTTCACGGTCTACGATTCGACCCGCAATTTTTCCGGTAACCCCTGCGTGCAATTCTGAAAACAATACCAAAAAAAGAATAAATAATAAAAATACCTTGATTTTTCGCATAACAAATCCTTTACCAAATCAATCAATTAGTTAAATATCTTATATGTGTTAATAAAATCTTTTGTCAAAAAAAACGTGTTATTGCTATTCTAACTTTTATTAGCCAATTAAATTTCTAGTGCCACACCGACATAAAGAAATATCATTGTGATATAAATATCTTAAATAATAATTTAAAAAAAGGAATGCTATAGGTGTTTGATCTGAAAATCATTTTTAAATCTGTCTTTTAACAAAAAAACAACAGTTCAATGATTAGGTTATAAAAATATTATATTAAATACTTATTTACGTTTATAATATTTTTGAGGTAAAACAGAACGCCTTTCGGCTAAATATGATTTTAGTGTAAGTTGCTGCGTCTTTTCATTATTTCCATTTATACGACTTAATAAAATCTCTGTACTCTTTTGACCCATTTCATAAATAGGTTGATGCACGGTGGTCAAGTCGAAAAATTCCGGCGATGAACAGGGCAGATCATCATACCCAACAAGAGAAATATCCTCCGGTATTCGGATATTCATTTGCCGTGCAACCGAGAAAAAAATATGGGCCATTTTGTCATCGCTGGCAAAAATAGATGAAAACTTGTTCCTTGTATTAAATACAAGTGTCGCATATTCATAATATGATGTATCCGTAAAACGTTCGTTATTTAAAAATATCAATGAAGGATCAATAGATATATTGGCATCCTTTAACGCTTGTTTATAACCTTCCAATCGCTCACGGGCCGTATTAAACAGGGTGGTTATTGGTATTGCAATCTTGTGGTGCCCCTTTGAAATTAAATAGTTGGTTATATTATAGGCTCCCCAGAAATTGTCCGTAATGACATTATCTATATCGACACCGGGAATGTGACGGTCTGCTATTATAACTTTGACACCTTTTCTTAGCAATTTCTGGACAAGTAATATATTCTTTTCATCTGAAGCGGCTGTAGGAACAAAAATAACGCCCCGAATTCCTTGCTCTAACAATCTATCTATATGCATATCTGCCATAACATAGGAATCATCGGTATTACATAAAACAAGGCTATAATTCTCCTTTGCCGAGGCGTCTCCAGCTCCCCGGATCAATTCCGTGGCGTATCCACTTTTATAAAAATTTACCAGAATTCCTAATATGTTTTGCGTAGATGACGTTAAAAATTTCTTATTGACAAAAGTACCTAACCGGCGCCTTCTGGACAAATATCCCTTATTTACTAAATTCTGAATGGCATGCCTAATGGTGGGACGGGAAAGACCAGTCATACGTGCCAGCTCTTCCTCTGTTGGTATCTTTTCATCTTCCCTGAAAATACCCTGATCAATTTGCTCTTCCAACCATGTCTCTAATTGATAATATTGAGGAACAGGACTGTTTTTATCAATATTCATATTCTTTCCATTCGCTTTAATTGTTATTACAATTATACAAATGATTGACAATAAAGTCAAGTCTTTTCCAATTTTTTTTCAAAAAAAATGTTTAAAGGAAAAGTACAATTAAAACAATAAATTACGATATATACATTTAAATCACTATTTTTAATGAACTACCGGCAATTGTAAATACTATATTACAAATTAGTCATGTTATGTCTATAATTATTAAATGATAAATGCCCATTCAGACATAAAAAAACACAACACAAAATCATTAAATTCTTTTTGAACTTTAACGAATGCCCTAAACATAAACAAAAGAGCTTGAAAGATAAATATTGACAATCACTCTGTTTATTTTTATCTTTCTAATCACGTTATAGAAAGGAAATATGGTACAATTTAATTACATAAAAAAATTAACAGCTTTATTTATGATTTTCGTGACATTATTGTTGTGTTACAATAATGTTATGAATGGCCATTTTCACAAAAATGAAAATGGTATTGTTATTTTTCACGCTCATCCGTTTTCTTCACATGAAGACAGATCAACAATACCTTTCCAAAACAAACATACGCATACACAAGCCCAGTTTCTTTTTTATCAGTTTATCACAAATCTTTTGGCTTTTATTGTTTTATTTATTCTTTTTATTATTTTTCTCACAATCAACCGTTCATACTCGGCTAAACAACGTACTTTAACACCTTCTTCTTATATTTTATGTTTTAGCCTACGCGGTCCCCCTTTATTCTTTTCCTTTTAACATTTCAACTTAAAATAAATAAATGCTCTTACCAGCTTAAATAGCCTTGGTATGTTCATTAAAAACAATATTCTATATTTTTAGTCTATTGCTATAGATATTCCAGCTAACTTTTTACTGATCATAAAAATCGTACAATTATGAGATCAATTTTTATAAAATCATTTCTCTCAATTGTTCTATTAATACAGTTATTGGCCCTGTTGTCAAATTATGCTGTCAATGGACATCTTCATAAAAACATATATAACCAGTTTGTTTTTCACGCTCATCCATTTCAAAAGGATGGTGCAAACAATTCAACACCAGCACATACGCATTCCGAATTCAAACTTTATTATTGGGAATTTATTACCAATATAATGTCTCATCTTTTAATTGGCATTAAAGTCCTGTTATTTATTATTTTATTCTTTTCAATTTTCAAGTATAAATGTTACTACTTGAGCATAAATCCATGCTTCAGGTACCACACCCGCGCGCCCCCTCTGGTGAGCCACTTTTTGTATTAATTAACGTAAGAAAAGGATTTAAACCAGAGGAACATAAATAATGAAAAAACTATTTTTATATATTATACTACTTTTATCACTTGTAATAAGCAGCGTTGCATTTGCAGAAGGACAAAGGCATGGCAGACATCAAGGGCGTAACAATGCAAATCATCTTAAAGGAAAAATCAGCGGTACGGTATATGACGCCGACACAAAAGAACCATTACCCGGTGCAAATATTATAATCCATCATACAACAAATGGTGCAGCAGCTAATGACAAAGGTGCATATCTTATTACATCCGTACCATCCGGGAAAATTCATTTAACAGCTTCAATGATAGGATATCAAACGGTCCATCAAACTGTTGTCCTGAAAGCAAATGAATCACTTGTTGTCGATTTTGAGCTGGAGCAGACAGCCCTTGAAATGGGCGCCCTGGTTGTAACCGGTACAGCAACCCCGCACCTGGTAGAAGATATGCCGGTACGCACCGAAGTTATTCCAAGGCATATTATAGAGCAAAAACAAGCCAGTAACCTGGCTGAAGCACTCGAATTTCAGACGGGTGTTCGTGTTGAGAACAATTGTTCAAACTGTAACTTTTCTCAGGTACGTATTTTAGGTATGGACGGCAAGTATTCACAAATTCTTATTGATGGTGATCCGCTTGTCAGCAGTCTTGCCAGTGTATACGGTCTGGAACATTTTCCGGAAGAGATGGTTGACCAAATTGAAATCGTTAAAGGTGGTGGTTCTTCATTATACGGTGCCGGTGCGGTTGCCGGCGTTATTAATATGATCACCCGTAAACCCATTATGAACCAGGTACGAATTAAATATTTGAACAATTCATCAAATGGTTTACCGGACCAGCGTGTTGGTGCTGTAGCAGAAACAGTCAATGAAAAAGGTACATCCGGGGCTTATGTGTTCGGCTCTTTTCGCAAACGAAATCCCTATGATCATAATGGAGACGGCTATAGCGAATTGGGTGAACTGTTAAATGAGTCCATAGGGTTCAAATGGTATTATCAACCTATTAAAACAGGTGAATTTGTAACCTCCTTCCACCGTATTCACGAAGAACGTCGTGGTGGTAACAACTTTCATCTACCTGTACATGAAGCAGAAATTGCTGAATGGCTTGAACACTGGCGGTCTGGCGGGAGCATTCGCTGGAACCATCGTCCTTCCTCATTGCTTGATTACAGACTCTATTACTCTTTTTCCATTGAAAAACGCAAGTCGTATTTTGGTGGTCTAGGGGGAGACACTGACCAGGACCAGCTTGATGCTTTGGCTTTTTATGGAAGGACCAACAATCCTCTTCATTTTTTCGGAGGCCAGTTAAATTATCGACTTGCCGGTCAACTGATGACTCTGGGTTTTCAGCACACACTTGACAAGCTCGAAGATAAAACTGCAGCAGAAACAACGTATTACATTGACGAAACATATAAAAACACAGGAATCTTTCTCCAAGACAATATTCATTTTGGAAGCCATGAGCAAATAGAGTTTGTTATTGGTGTAAGAGCCGACAAACATTCTGAGTTAAAAAACTGGATATGGAGTCCGAGAGTCAACGGAAAATTCGATATCGGTAAAGGATTTACAGCAAGAGCTGCCTTTACAACAGGTTTTAAACCGCCACAAACCTATGATGAAGATTTACATTTATGCGGTATTGAAGGCGACCAGCGAATCATCAGAAATTCCGACGACTTGAAAGAAGAAAAAAGTTATTCCTATTCTGCCGGACTTGAATTTAAAGGCATATACAATCATATTCCGGTTATGATTACAATGACCGGTTTCAACACAACCCTTGATGATGGATTTACAGAAACATTTGTTTCCAAACAAGGCGTTATTGAATACTGGGAACGCATCAATAGTGATGGCGCTCAAATTAAAGGCGTTGAACTTGATTTGGGAATTCGTCCGGTCCCCATACTGGAGACCCGTGCCGGTTTTACTTATAAAAAGAGCGAGTATGACACACCGAATGAAGATTTTGGCACAACCAATTTCTTACGTACACCGGATTTAACTGGAAATATTCGTTTTACGGTTGATCCTGTTGACCGTTTTAGTGTGTTTATCGGAGGAAATTATATCGGCAAAGCAGACCTACCCCACGAAGTGGCTATAGAAGGCCAGGATGATCCAGAGTTATTGCTGATTGAAAGCGACAGCTTTTTCCAAATCGATCTTGGGGCAACCATAAAATTACCGATAAACCATGGAATGGAAACAAAATTAAATTTTGGTGTTCGAAATATCACAAATGCTTATCAGGACGATCTGGATAAAGGTCCGGACCGGGACCCGGCTTATACCTATGGTCCTATTCGCCCAAGGACACTTTACTTTGGTTTACAAACTTTATTCTAGTTCATATAAAAAATCCCATCTGCTGTTTTGGCAGATGGGATTTTTTTCAACTAAAAGTTAAAACCTGAAATCGAATACAGGGGGGGAAAAAAAAGGCAAGCCGACCCAAAACGAACTTGCCTTTGACGAGAAGAAACTATTTAATAAAACTCATTTTAATCATCTTTTGTTTAACCGGCGTTTTCAGAACAGCGAGATACAATCCGCTGACAACGTCAAGGTTTTGATTATCACGTCCATCCCATACTACGCGATGAGCTCCGGCTTGTACGGATTTGTTCATGAGCGTTTTTACAAGCTGTCCGTTTGTGTTATAAATTTCAACAGAAACATGATTGTTTTTGTTTAATAAAAACTCGATTGAGGTTTGTCCATTAAAAGGATTCGGATAATTTTGCTCCAAGGTAAACTGTTCCGGCACATTATGTTCATTATCTTCAACTGAGGTCGGTTCTTTAGCAGAATTTATTGCCACAACCGCATCCAGATCAAAATCACCACTATCAACGACCAGATCACCGGCGTCTGTAATTTTAACGAATCGTGCCCATGCCAAACCAACATCAGCCAAATCAAACTGATCACCGCCGGAAACAGCCGGGTCAGTTGGATTCTGCGTATCACCGGTTGGTGTAACACCAGCCAGTCCGATCAAGGTTTCAGCGTCATAGGGGAACTGTACCCAGTTTTCACCATCCTGACTGACAGAGACAATACCTGTTTCACAATTTACAGAACCATCAAAGTACGAAATAAACGGATTTTCAAATATAGTAAAATCAGCACCATCTCCGTTTTCAATCACATTATTTGAGAATTCAAGGACGATTTCCCCACCGTTTCCCAAGGACAACAATTCTTGGGCCTTTGCAGAAGGAGAGTATGGTCCGATATTCGGGCTTGGGTCCGGTGGCCCGAGAACATTTTGTGGAAAAAAGTTTTCACCAAAATGGTTCCACTCGGCTCCTGCTGTAAATGAAACAACACCGTCTGCCCATGCATCTGTGTCCAAAATTGGTTCCAGAATAGCAAGAGCCTGAGCGCCTGCACAAACCAATGGCGATTGCCATACAACAGATTCACTTTCCAGATCAAATTTTTGGATATAGCTGTCGCCTCCCCATTCCGCCATATAGGGGATCCAAAGACAATTTTCTTTGTTATCATAAACAAGATTGGATACATTAGGTCCGATTAAAATTGGGTCATCAGCACCATGGATAACTGTATCGGCCAGGGCATCATAAACGTACAAATATCCATTTGTACCATCACCCCAGGCAACACAATATCCCTTTCCGTCAGGGGTTACAACAATATCTCCGGGTTGACCGCCAATATCTACCGTGGCAACAACACCAGGTTCATTCCAGTTATCACCGGTATACATACTGAGGATGGCTATTTTTCCCGTGTTTTCGCCGTAATCACCGGTACACATAACATGTAAACGTCCCCAACTGTCAATTGCTATATCCTGAGGATTAACCGGCATATCAATTGTATGTGTTACAGAATCGTTTGCAACATTAATAATAGAAACAGACGAACCGGCGTAGGGTTGGTTCCAACCGGCATAACCGGTATTTGTTATAAACGCTTTGGTTCCCAAAGCCGCATCTGCCATTACAAAAACACCTTCTGGTGCTGTTCCGACAGTTATTTTTTTTGTTGCCTGTCCTGTCGAAAAATCAATAACAGATACGGAATTATCTAAAAAATTGCTAACATAAGCCATATCATTGCTGATAAAATCCATAGCCCAGGGATTGCTGCCAATGTCCAAAGCAATGGTTTGCTGCACAGCCTGGTCGTTTTCCGCATCAATGATCATAATGTCATCCGTACCGGAATTGACAACATAAATTTTATTATTATTGACCAAAACCTGGTTGCTGGTTTCACCCAACAAAACAACATCCTGTAAAACGCCGCCGGTTTCCATGTTCATTTTTGATAATGAACGGGAAGCGCTGCTCATCACATACATAGTTCGGGGAGTTTCAGCCCAAACAGTAAAAGCGCTTGAAATAACAAGAACAATTAAGGTAAACAGTGTAACAAACTTTTTCCGCATAGTATCTCCTTGGTTTTATGTTACTTTTTTAAAATTTAAAATTTAATCCGACTCGCCATTGACGCCCCGGAATGGACATATTTTGAACAAGCTCATACTCTTCATCAAAAACATTAAGAACAGCAAAACTGCATGTTGAACTGAAATGGTGAAAATTTTTTGTTAAACCGGATGTAAGATCAAAAACCTCATATTCCGGCGCTGCATAAGTATTGGTTATAGTTGTAAAGCGTTTGCCGATATGACGATATTGTAAAATCAAATAAGATGATTTTATATGCCATTCTATTTTACCCTTGAATGTATCCTGCGGCCGAAACGTAATGATTTTGTCGTAAAGTGTAATATTCTTTGATTTGTTGAGTGGTTCCAAATGCGTATAACCGGCATCTATTATAACCCATTCGTTTGGGCTTGTGTAAGAGAGATTGTATTCATAACCATCAATTTGTGCGTCGGTGTTGGCCGGCGTAAAGGTATCATGGGCCTGCTTTGTCCAATAGATCAAATCATCAATTTTATTTTGAAAGACAGCATATTCACTGGTCCAATCTCCAAACCATTGAATATCAAACCCGCAATTAAATTCCTTGTTTTTACCCTTCTCCGGAAGCAAATCATGTTTTCCGATTACACGCCCGTCCTGATAAAACAAATCTGCAAATGTAGGAATCCGAAATGATCGGGAAAAATTGCCTCTTAAAAAAACTTTGTATTTATTTCCGAATTGTAAATTGGCGCCGATACCCGGACTCGTTTGATGTTCAAAACGTCTTGTTTTTCTACTTTCGAGACGAAATTCATCATAACGTATATAGGAATGGATTTGTCCCTGCATCAACAACTTTGGTTGTTTAAACTTAATCTCGTGGTCGCTGGAAAAAGAATGGGATTTGTCTTTTGCATGACCAATTGGGGAAATAAAGTCAAGAAAATCCTCATCATTATAAGATAAATGGCTTTTATCAAATCCTATGGTCAGATAAATCCAGTTTTTTGGAAAATATTTCACCTTGGCTATAAAAAGTTTATTTTCAACGTTATAAACATAGTTATACTTGTTTCCCTTGTAAGCAGCGGACAACGTATCCGGAGGTAAATTTACGTTAGCGGTTTCCTCATCCGTAATGCGATAACTCATAGTAACAGCATAAACTTTTTTATTTCGATTAAAGTCAAAACCATACAAGTTTCTTTCGTTATGAGACCGGGCACAAATGGACCAGCGCCGTTTTTGTCCCGGCAGGCCCCTTTCAGAATTAAACAATTGCAGATGGGCAGTTAACCGATTGTCTTTTAAATCGTAATAAAATCGTGAAAAATAATTTCTGGAAATAAAATCTGCATTTTGTTGAACAGCGTTAATTGTTTCATTTCCGTGTTCATAGGAAAATTCAAAATCTCCCTTGTTTTCCGTATAACCAAACGATGTATAATAGCCAAAATTCTTGTAAACACCGGAAAAGCTCGGATTAAACTGTCGGTATTGAAAAGACCCTGTTTGCATCTGAAGGGATATATATTTTTTAAAAACTTTGCGTGTTTCAATTTGCACAACACCGGCAATGGCCCCGTTACCGAATGCCGGAGAACTGCCGCCCTTGTGGACTTTAATACTTTCAATCATATCAACAGGAATTTGAGACAAATCCACCTCACCACTCATCTGATCATTCAAGGGGACATCATCGAGTAAAACCAGCACCTGGTTGGCATTGCTACCGCGAATAGAAATAGTTTTTTTACTACCCAAACCCCCGGTTTCTGCAATTTCCACAGCATTCAGCGTTTTTAAAACATCACCGACATCTTTTGCACCAAGTCGGCGGATATCCTCATGGCGGATTACTTCAATAATGCGATCAGATGTTTGCTCTGCTCTTTCAGCTACTATTTCTATATCATCAACTTTTACAACTGTCGGCTTTAACCGGAACATGATGTTCACCGGTCGATCCATCTGGATTTGTACGGACTTGACAATTGATTCATAGCCGACATATTGCGCAATAATGGAATATTCACCATTATATAAATTAGAAATTTGGAAACGACCGTTTATATCCGTTGATGCACCCTGAGACGTACCAAGAACAACAACATTGGCACCGATTAGCGGCATTCCATTGCTTTCATCAATTACATAGCCAACAACTTTTTCGACAGACTGTCCCCTTGTAACCATAAACGGGATCAGAACAAAAATTAAAAATATATTTAAAACATTTTTCATTTTAATGTTCAATTCCTTTGCGCGCCATAACACCTTGATGATAATAGTGTTTTACATCCCTCATTTCAGTGACCAAATCAGCCTGCTCTATAATTGCCTGACTGGCACCTCGTCCGGTCATAATCAGTTCCATCATGGCCGGTTTTAAATTCATCAAATCCAACACCTGGTCCTGCCGGATTAAATCCAGAGAAACGGCTACATTGATTTCGTCGAGAATGACAATATCATATTCATTGTTTTGAATGATTTTTTGTACACGTTGAAAACCCTTTTGAGCACAGGATTTTGCGTTTAAATCACCATTACCCAATTTATAAAAAGAGGTTTGTCCAAATTGTTCTATGCACAGTTGTGTGCCGAACATTTTAACGCCTTCCAGTTCAGCATAGGACTGTCCCTTGAGGAATTGACCAATATATATCCTCATGCCGGCACCAGCAGCTCGCAGGGCCAAACCCAAGGCAGCGGTGGTTTTACCTTTACCATTACCGGTATAGATATGAATGTATCCGGAGTAATTTTGAGATTGCATAAATTTTTAATAATAAAATAAAGATTATACGCGGAGGGGGAGGGCATAAAAAAACCCAACCAGTCACGACAAGTTGGGGGGATTTGCATAAAAGAGACAAAGCCTACCTCACCCGCGAAGGTTGCTTAACAAAATTGCTTTTGGCAGGTCTCCTGGCTTTGAGCATCAAACCTACAATCGCGCCTTCCCGGTAAACTCCAGTGGCTTGTCTTAACAAGTGCGACTTTCGTAGCTCATTACAGTAGCGGGGCTGCGACGGACTTGCACCGTCTTCCCTATTATCCCTGACGAGGGACCAAAAGTTATAAAATTTTACTGGCTAAATATAGAGATATTGCAGAAATTTTGCAAGTTATTTTATTCAAATTTTATTTTAGAAACACAAGTATTTGATTTTATTAGTCGAAAAAACGAAACCTTACAATCTGAAAAAAAAGCGCTTACAGCATCTTTCCAGCCGATTTTTTTACCCTGGCTATAATCCCGACCGTAATAATTAATACCCATTTCAAAGATGCGCCATTTACGTTTTGCAATTTTGGCTGTAAATTCCGGCTCAAATCCAAACCGGTTGGATTTAATGACAAAATTTTCCAATACCTGTCTGCGAAAAACCTTATAACAGGTTTCCATGTCAGTTAAATTAAGATTTGTCATCATATTGGAAAAAGTCGTCAGCATTTTATTTGCCACATAATGCCAAAAAAACAATACACGATGGGCCTCTCCCAAAAATCGGGAACCATAAACTACATCAGCCTCGCCGATTAAAATAGGATATATCAACCGATAATATTCACCGGGATGATATTCCAGGTCTGCATCTTGTATGATAACAACATCGCCCGTTACTTTTTCAAAGCCGGTTCGAAGTGCGGCCCCCTTGCCTTGATTATATTCATGTAAATAAAGTTTTACATTATCATGCTCTGAACAATATTTTTCAAGAACAGGACGGGTACCATCGGATGAAAAATCATCAATGATTATAATTTCTTTAGGGATACTGATATTTTGAACACGTTCCAACAATTCCAAAATTGTTTTTTCTTCATTAAAAACAGGTATAACAATGGAAAATAAATTCTTGTTTACCAGTTCAACAAGTGCTTTATCATAGAAAAAAGAGTTTAGACTATATTTATTTATTTCATAATTTAAATCTAGATTTGTTTCCATATTCTCCGGCATATCTCCACTTTTAAGACATCAATCTTGATTGTTATTTTCAGACTCGTAAATAAAAATTCTTGGTTCGTCATTATAATAAACTGTAAAATTATTACGATAATTCTGACGAATAAATAATATTGCAGCATCGTCAGGCCAACGTCTCAACCGGTTTACGGTAAGAACGACAAACCGGTATTTGTAATTTTGAATATCTTTAACTAATAAAGAATCAGCATATCCTGTTTTATAGTTAAAAATATTATCAAAGTCATGTAAATAAAATTTTAAAACAGAACTATAATCTGATAATATTTTATCATCTTTTTCAGTATGTTTTTGAATATATTGGGCCACATCTTTAAAGGGTTCATAATCCCCGGCAAAAGGAGTATAATTTAAAGGACCGTAAAGAAGAACAGCCGTAAAAATAATTCCAAAAACTAATTTCAGATATTTTGGCACTCTTTTCATCCAATATACGAATACAATACCATTTATCAGACAAAGATAAGGCAATATATACAAACTATATCGTGGCGACATAATATGCTGTCGAAATAAAGCAGCAACCAAAACAACGAAAAAAACTCCCAATATTGCATATTCTTTTGGAAACTTTTTTTGAATTATCAGGAAAATAAACCCGACCAGATTAATAATGGAAAAGACAAGAAAAATTGCATTTATTTTCCAATACCAGTAAATAAATGCCCACCAGGGCGCATGATATGTTAATTCCCCGCGAAAATATATCGGGTGACCGTGCGCACCATATCTCAAATAATAAACAAAATTTTTTAAAAGATTCAATTTAAATATTCCGGCATTCCAAAAAACAGCAATAACAGCTATTAAAAGCAGCGCAGATATCCACAATGATTTTGAAATTTTAATCGATTTGAATGAGAGACTAAAAAATGGATTTGGGACAATAAAAAGCGTAAGACCGGCTATACACAAAAAAATAAAACCATATTCCATAGAAACAAACATCAGTCCCAGGGCGGCGCTAAAAGCGTACAGATATAATTTTTCCTTACGAATGACAGCCAACGATAAAAAAAGGAAACAAAGTGTACTGAACAAATTTGTTATGGGGTGCATTGTAGCAGAGTCACTGATATGAGTATGAATATATACAGGCATGGTCAGTAACAAAAAACCACTCACCAAACCGATCCATTTTCCATCTTTACCGAACAGGGACAGACAGGCGAGAAAAACAAAAAATATTGAAAGCAGTCCTATTATCTTGTTCAATGTATGTAATACATACATTTCTCTTTCACCAAACATAAAGCCCAGTTGAATAAGGTATGAAACCATTGGTCCGTGAAAGTGACGTAAATCCCGGGTGCCATCTAAATCAAAATAGTTTGCAACAAATCCCTTGTCAGCAGAGGCAATATAATCTGCCTCATCAAGAGAAATTGTATTGGTCACCGGGATCAAAAAGGATGAAACCAATAGAATGGCAATAAAGAAAAGAGTTACATTTCGGTTATTCAAATATTCTTTCATTTATCCAACTAAACCAATTAAATAAAAGCAGGCATTAAAAATACGATTAATTCATTTACAATAAAGAAAGCTATACAAATAAAATAAAAATTCCAAGATTTTATTCGTATAAAAATATATATCTATTTAACTTGAATGATTTCGTTTATTTTCAGTATGGCAGCATCTTCCCCTGATTTAATAAAAAAATCAATTTTTTCAAAATCAGACCAATGATAGGTACCGACATCCGGCTGAATAAGAATATCCGCCCTTTTGACTAATTCATCGTGGTGCTTTCTGACAGTTAAATAAAAATTCCGAATAATAATACTTAAAATATTATCCAGCCTCGGATTTTTATATAAACTTGACGAAACATCAACTGCGACAATTTTTTCATTATAAAGAGTCTGGGCAGCTATTACAGGAACAGGTGAAGTGGCGGCACCATCAACAAGAGTATGGTTGTTTATAACAAACGGTGGTAAAATGCCGGGCAAGGAAGCGCTGGCAGCTACGGCCTTTTTAACAGAGCCTTGTTGAAAGATAACCTCTTCACCGGTCATAATATCAGAAGCTACAGTTGCAAAAGGAATTTTATTTGATTCAAAATTATGGTCCGGCAGCAACAAATCAAGCATGTCAAAAATTTTATCCCCGGAGAGTTCGGATATTTTATTCTTTTTAATTTTTATTACCAATTCACCGTTTTCAGATTCTATCGGATCAAACCATCCACGGCGTACCGAATTTTTTTCAACATGTTCCAAAATATTAGATGTAAATCTTTTATTATTTAACATTGCCCTGACTTTATTTTCCACAAAATCAGCGCTCGGTGTGTGAGCATACATTGCACCAATCATAGCACCCATGCTTGTGCCGACTATGGCCTTAACAGGTATTTTTTCACGCTCCAGCACACGAAGTACGCCAATATGAGCAAATCCCCTTGCTCCTCCGCCGCCAAGCGCCAGAACAACAGGTTCGATCATCTGTTTTTTCCTGTAATTACGGTAAACTTTATATACAAATTACGGTTATCCATTTTAATTCGACAAAAGTATATGCCACTTTTTACACAGTCTCCCTGGGCATTTCGGGCACTCCAAGATATTTTTCTTAAATTTCCTTTGGATAAAAATCCGTTCCAGATGGTTGTTACTTTTTGTCCGCGAATATTGAATATATCTGCTTCAATAAATGTACTTGCCTTTAAATTGAGACTAAAATAAACCTGATTTGTTTCATTTATTATAAAGGGATTTGGATAAACAGCAACAAACTGATTCATCTCAGGATCAGTATTTTCATCATCCCAATAGTTTACAGCCGCCGGCGCATCAACCAAACCATAACCATAGGAATTATCCGGCTGACTGGAACGACTTGCGGTTTTTATTAATGCCTCCCGAACCTGCATAGCTGTTAATTCAGGATGTTTAGACAATATCAGAGCGGCGACCCCGGCAACAATAGGACACGCAAAAGATGTACCTGAAGAATATTGGTATTGATCTCCATACTGATCCGCCGCCGAGGCTTTTGCTGTATAAACAGCCGCACCCATTGCAACCACTTCGGGTTTAATTCTATTGTCAAAAGTCGGACCCCGCGAACTTGAGCCTGCAAGGATACCGTTTGAAAGGACCGATCCGACTGTTATGACACTGTCGCCATCGGCCGGGGCTGTTATATAATGCCACGGCAGATTCGCCTCGTTACCAGCCGCCACCACAACAACAATGCCTTTTTTAACTGCCATATCAGCCGCGATGGTAATCGGCGCCGTATTGCCGTCCATGTCTTCATAACTATACCAGTCCAGATAACCCACGCTGGAACTTATAATATCGGCACCAATACTGTCTGCCCATTCAGCCGCTGCAATCCAATGGTCTTCTTCTACAGGTATTTCCTGGTCTTCGATTTCTGTTTTGGCTAATAAAAATTCAGCATTAAAAGCAGAACCGATCAAATTCCCGGGAGCATATCCGCCAACAACAGATAAAACTTCTGTGCCATGCCTATGTTGCCGTGCCATATCCTGATCCGATTCATTACTCACAACAGAATCACCATTAATAAAATCCCAGGTCGATAAAATTTTGGTTGAAGCAAAAACCTCGTGGTTTACATTAAACCCGGTATCAAATATGGCGATAAGAACATTTTCACCGGTATTTCCGGTTTGATGAACCGAGGGGAGGCCAATGATATCGTTCTGCTGCAGGGAAAAGCCATAATCATAATAGTCTGCGTTGAACGACGACTTTTTTTCAAGAGATTCCGGGGAACGATTTCGACAGGCAGAAGCGACTTTATCAATATGTGTCACAAACGGCAGGATTGAAATCTGTTCCACCAAACTTTGATCAGCGATGACACTGACGGCATTCAACCATTTTGATGAATGGACAATACGGACACCAAGCGAGTCAAGCTGTTGTATATATTCAGACCATACGGGCAGGTCGGCATAATCAACAGCAGCAATCTGATGTTTTATTCGCCGGGCAACAGATTTTTCAGATAAATAGTGCCCGGCTTTTTTTAAACTTTTTTCAATATAATTTGTGGGGCCCTTATTCTTAAAATAAATCCAATATTTATCATGATTTGAATTTTCTGCAAAAAGATACGTATAAAAAAACAAACATGAATATAAAATAAAAAGAATTTTCAGCCCGCACGGTTTCAAAACAGATTAATCTTATTGAATTTTCATATAGGCTTTTTTAATGACAACCGGCTCAACCGGCATCGATTTTTCAGTACTGTTAGGACGTTTTGTTGTTTCAAGATCGCCGATTTTTTCAAGTACATCAATCCCATCAACAACTTTGCCGAATACCGTATACTTTCCGTCAAGAGCCATACATCCCTTTCTGGAAAGACATATAAAAAACTGACTACCGGCGCTATTGTCATCACCACCACGACGGGCCATGGAAAGAATTCCCTTGTCATGAGGAATATCACTAAACTCGGCAGGTAATGTATAACCGGGGCTGCCATAACCATCATTATTAGGATCGGCATCACGTGACAAAATATCTCCACCCTGAATCATAAAATCTTTAACGATACGATGAAATTTAATGCCATCATAATATCCGGCTTTAACTAATCTTTTAAAAGCTTTACAATGTTCCGGTGCAATATCCGGGAAAAAGGACAATACCATTTTTCCGTAATTTGTTTCCAATACAGCCACTTCGTTTTTTTCAACCGGCTCAAGCGGCATTTGCTGAACATTAAATAAAAGTTCTTTAATCTGCGGTTTTGTCAACGGAACATTTTCAGTTTTACTACAACCGATAATAAATGACATTAATGATACTACCAAAACAACTGTTAAAGACCTCATGTTTTCCTCCTCTTACAAACTGACAAATTTACAAAATGTAATAATTTCAATTAATAATTCAAAACACTTTACAACACACCTTAAAAAAGTAACATTCTTTAAGCATGTTTCTTTTTAATTGCAACTCGATTTATATTTTGTTATTTTTTCCAATGGAAAATTATATCATACAACCATACGCTGAAATTGTCTTTCCGGTTCCCGTAGAACATGCTTTTACATACAAAATTCCGGAAAGATTTAATGAAGATGCTGTTCCGGGGGTTCGGGTTTTAGCCTCTTTTGGCAGACGTAAAACCACAGGATTTATTGTCAGTCGTAAAAACGAAACTGATTTAACGGAGATCAAAGAAATCGAGGACGTTCTTGATCCGATACCGCTTTTCACTCCGGAAGTACTGGAACTGGCAAAGTGGATTGCAGAATATTATATTTGCGGCTGGGGCGAGGTCCTCAAAGCAGCGCTTCCCTCCGGTATTCATTTGGATTCTGAAAAAATCATTCGCCTGGTTGACGGACATCCACATGATCTTATTTCCTCTTTGGAAAATCGGGCACCCCGCCAGGCTGAAATTATCCGCAGACTTTTAGCAGAAAATCCGATTCGGCAAAGTAAACTTTTAAAAACAATGTCCTCCGGTAATATTTATGCAAGTTTAAAAAAATTAAAATCAGCCGGACATATTCGCATGGAGCTGGAATTACCAAAACCCAAAGTCTCCATAAAACATGAAATATTTGTATCCGTACACAATAATCATACATCGGACTCATTATATGCTGAGGCTGATTCCATCAGAAAGCGTGCCCCCAAACAGGCAAATTGTCTGGAAGTTCTTGCGTCTTCGCCTAATCAGGAATTTTCCCGTCCCGAACTTTGCAGACTGGCAGAGATAAACACAGTTGTTTTAAACACGCTTGAACAAAAGGGATTCATCAAATTCACCACAAAAGAAGTTGTCAGGGACTATTATAAAGAAACCGCTATAGAACAGGGTATTCGTTTTGATTTGAATAAAGACCAGGCATCCGTACTTTCCGCGATCATACAAAAAATTGATTCAAACGATTTTTCTCCCATGTTGTTACATGGTGTAACCGGTAGTGGAAAAACTCAGGTATATATCGAAGCTATTTATCATTGTATGGCTAAAAATAAAAATGCCATTGTGCTTGTACCGGAAATTGCTTTAACGCCGCAGATGGTGCACCGTTTTCGTTCTCATTTTGGAGATAAAGTGGCGGTTTTTCATAGTCGGATGTCACCGGGAGAACGATACGATTCCTGGCGACAAACCTGGGAAGGGAAACACCACATTGTTATCGGGCCACGTTCCGCCATCTTTTCTCCCCTGAAAAATATCGGACTGGTTATTATTGACGAAGAGCACGAACCGTCCTACAAACAAACAGACATGACGCCGAAATACAACGCCAGAGATGTATCAATAATTCGGGCCTACTTGAATAAGGCTGTTGTGGTGTTGGGCTCTGCCACACCCTCCATCGAAACATTTTTTAATGCTTCGATAAACAAGTATTCTCATCTTTCCATGCCGAACCGAATTGATAACATACCCATGCCGGCCATAGAAATCGTCAACATGAAAAGAGAGCCGAAAATTATCGGCAGAAAAGAGCCGGTTATTTTTTCAAAAAGGTTACGGGAAAAAATTGATGAAAAACTGGCCCACGGAGAACAAATTATTCTATTCCAAAATCGCCGTGGGTTTGCCACTCTTATAAAATGCAAGGACTGTAACTATCTGGCTAAATGCCAAAATTGTGATATATCTTTAACCTTTCATATACACGGCAGCCGGTTAAAATGTCATTATTGCGGTTTTTCAACTCGTGCCCCTGAAAGGTGCCCTGAATGCGGTGGTGTGGATATTTTTATGAAAGGTGTCGGAACACAACGTATAGAAGAAGAAATAAATACCCTGTTTCCGGGTGTTAAAGTTCTACGTATGGACCTGGATACAACCAAAGGACGTATGGCGCACGACCGAATATTATCAAAATTCGGCAGTGGTGAATATCCAATTTTGCTCGGCACACAAATGGTAGCAAAAGGACTGGATTTTCCAAATGTAACCCTGGTAGGTGTTATTTCTGCTGATACGGAATTATTATTTCCTGATTTTCGGGCCGGTGAGCGTACTTTTCAACTGTTGACCCAGGTAGCCGGCAGAGCAGGCCGAAAAAACAAGCAGGGTGATGTAATTATCCAAACCTACACCCCGGAACACCCCAGTCTGCAATTTGCAAAATACCACGACTATCACAGTTTTTTTAAAATGGAAACAAGCGACCGGCGTGGATTAGGCTATCCCCCGTTCAGTCGCATCGTTAACATACTGTTTCGCGGAGAAGATGAAGCCGCTGTTAAAAAAACAGCCGAACAATTTGCACAGGAAATTCCGGTAAAACGGCAGTTCAGAATGCTGGGTCCGGCACCGGCTGCTTTAGCGAAAATTCAAGGGAATTATCGCTGGCAAATTTTGTTTATGAGTTTAAAACAAAACGATACCGGGGGAACATCGATGAAAAATGCAATAAAAAGGGCTTTAAATAATCTTAAAAAAAAGCACCGTATCCATCGGGTCACAATCTCTATGGATGTTGATCCGATTTCGATTTTATGAGTATCGTCAGGTTAAAAAATTTGAAATGAATTAATAAAGGAAGCTGGAATGAAAAAAGAACGCTATATTGATATCTACAAAATGATGCTGCTTATACGCCGTTTTGAAGAACGCGCCGCCCAAATGTATGGTATGCAAAAAATAAGCGGATTTTGCCATTTGTATATCGGACAGGAGGCTGTTGCCGTTGGAACGGTTGAAGCAATGAATCCCGATGACTATTTTATTTCTTCCTATCGGGATCACGGACATATTCTGGCTAAAGGAGCAGACCCGAATCCGGTTATGGCAGAGCTGTTCGGAAAAAGCACGGGCGTTTCAAAAGGTAAAGGCGGGTCCATGCATTTGTTTGATGCCGAAAAACGATTCATGGGCGGCCACGGTATCGTTGCCGGACAAATACCATTGGGAACAGGGATGGCCTTTGCCATGAAATACCAAAAACTTGATAATGTTGTTGTTATTTCATTCGGAGAAGGGGCTGTTCATCAAGGTGCATTTCATGAATCATTAAATCTTGCGAAACTGTGGAAACTTCCGGTTATTTATTTAATAGAAAATAATCGATATGGAATGGGAACACCCCTCGAACGTGCTTCAGCGGTTTGGGACCTTTCACAAAAAGCATGTTCTTACGACATGGCCAGAGCCACAGTAGATGGAATGGATATTTTTAAAGTTTATGATGTTTTAAAAGAAGCAATCGATCGCGCCAGAAACGAACATGAGCCGACTTTAATAGAAGCAAGGACCTATCGTTTCAGAGGTCATTCCATGTCCGATCCGGTCCATTCACATTACAGGACGAAAGAAGAAGTAGAAGAACAAAAAAAGATGGACCCCATTTTACTATTTCAGGATAAATTATTAAAAGATAAACTATTAACACCGGAAATAATTAAAAACATTGAGAATGAAATAAAATCCAAAGTCATGGAATCCGTAAAATTTGCCGAAGAAAGCCCGGAACCTTCCATGGATGAACTTTTTAAAGATATTTACGCCTAACAAGATAATATTACATTTAAATAGAGAGTTTAATATGTCAGAGATAACATATCGAGAAGCACTCAATCAGGCTATGGCCGAAGAGATGGAACGTGATCCTAATGTATATTTAATGGGTGAAGAGGTCGGTTATTATCAGGGAGCTTATAAAGTGAGCCAGGGATTGATGGAAAGATTCGGTACTGAACGGGTTATAGATACCCCCATCGCCGAACTTGGTTTTGCCGGTGTAGGTGTAGGTTCCGCAATGGTTGGACTACGACCCATTATTGAAATGATGACGTTCAACTTTTCCATTTTAGCATTGGATCAAATTATAAACAATGCCGCAAAATTAAGATATATGTCAGGCGGCGCTTTTAAAATTCCGCTTGTGGTTCGGGGACCGGGAGGAGGAGCGCATCAGCTCGGTGCCCAACATTCGCAATGCCTTGATCCCTGGTTATGTAATGTGCCGGGTTTGATTGTTATGGCGCCAAGCGTTCCAAAGGATGCAAAAGGAATGCTGAAAACAGCCATCAGAGATGACAATCCGGTTATGTTTATTGAAAGCGAAGTTGCCTATGGATATAAAGGCTTTGTTCCGGATGAAGAGTATCTGATTCCAATTGGTGTTGGAGATGTTAAACGCGAAGGAAAAGATATTACAATTGTTGCATGGTCTAAAATGATCCATGTTGCATTGGAAGCAGCAAATATGCTGGAAAAAGAAGGCATCGACGCAGAGGTAATTGATCCCAGAACATTACGTCCGTTGGATGATCAAATGCTCATTACATCTGTTGAAAAAACAAATCGATGCATTGTCGTAGAAGAAGGCTGGCCCTATGCCGGTGTGGGAGCGGAAATTGCCCAACGCATCACCGAGCAGGCGTTTGACCACCTCGATGCACCGGTTGTCAGGGTATCCAGTGAAGATGTTCCAATGCCCTATGCCGCAAATTTGGAAAAAGCTGTCATTCCAAATGCACAAAAAGTCGTTACAGCAGCAAAAAAAGTTTTATATATATAAGCGAGGAGGAACATGGCGACCAAAGTCACAATGCCGAAACTGAGCGACACAATGACAGAAGGTGTTCTGTTAAAGTGGCTAAAAAAAGAAGGTGAAATTATTCAAGCCGGAGAAGTTATCGCCGAAGCTGAAAGTGATAAAGCGACAATGGAATTGGAAGCTTTTGACGCAGGTCAGTTGAAAAAAATTCTGATACCGGAAGGTGGTAAAGTCCCTGTTGGTGGTACACTGGCAATCATTGCAGAAGAAGATGAAGACATCTCAGATATGCTAAATGAAACACCGGAAGCCCCTAAAAAAGAGACAGCGCCGACTCCAAAGAGTGAAAAAGCTGAACCTTTACCAATTCCTGCTGCTCCGATTAAGGATGACACACCAAAAGACCAAATAATGACAACAGGTTCGATGAGAATTAAAGCGTCTCCGCTGGCACGTAAAATCGCTGAGGACCGAAAAATAGACCTGAAAACGGTTAAAGGTTCCGGCACCGGCGGTAGAATAATTAAAAGAGATATTGATGATATTAAAGAAACCTTGCCGACCGGCACATTAATAGAAGGCCAGGACCAGGAGGTTCAGCTTTCGACGATGCGAAAGGTCATTGCACAAAGAATGACGCAGAGCAAAACGACTGTACCACATTTTTATTTGACCATGGAAATTGATATGGACAAAGCGGTTTCGGCGCGGTTGTCCATGAATTCAATACAGTCCGAAACAAAAATAAGCCATAACGATATGGTCATTAAAGCGTGCGCACAGGCTTTAAAAAAACATCCGCTGGTGAATGGGTCTTTTGTTGATGAAAAAATTGTACTCCATCAGCGTATCGATATCGGGTTTGCCGTAGCGCTGGAAGAAGGATTGATTACCCCTGTTATCAGAAATGCCGACAGTAAATCGTTGGGCGAAATATCAAATACGGTTAAAGATATGGCAAAACGAGCTAAAAACCGAAAATTAATGCCGGATGAATATACAAACGCAACGTTTACCATAAGCAACCTTGGTATGTATGATATTTCAGAGTTTTCAGCAATAGTTAACCCTCCGGAAGCCGCGATATTGGCAGTCGGGGCCGTGCAGCAAAAACCTGTTGTTAAAAACGATGCAATTGTTATTGGTAATGTTATGAAAGTAACACTGTCCTGTGATCACCGTATTGTTGACGGTGCCACGGGAGCGCTCTTTTTAAGAGAACTGAAAAAATTGTTGGAAAATCCCATAGCAATGGTTTTATAATAAAAAAGCCGGTTAACCCGGCTTTTTTTATTTTTTATTTATAACTGCCATAATAAAAACACCAGCGCCTTGTCCGATGACAGGATAACTCCCCAGATAATCAGCTTCTTTTAATGTAAAATATTCAGGTACCATACACCCGTTTCGAACGCTCTGTTCAATGACCCAATCCAATATCTGGTCTGCCCGCTTTTGGTCATCCAACTTTCTGAGTGCATTTACAGACCGCAAACTTGTAAACAAATTTTCCGGTAATTTTTCATTTTCGTTGGCATAACCGGAAACAAATCCTCTTTTTTTATCACCAGCCTGTAAAAACACCTGTAATGTTTTTTTTATCGTATTTGATGTTTTCCAATCCGGTTTGACAACCCTCCAATTAACTGCTTCAATCATTGAGCCGTCTAACAATTCCGGAAAAGATGTTGTTTCCAGACTTTTGGTGATTAATTTTGCCTTGCCGGTTGTTAATTTTGTCATAATATTACTTCTGAGAGCAGCAGCTTTTTTGGTATAAAAATTTTCCAACTCATAATCACCAACAGTATGCGCCAGTGTAATGGCACTATTAAGTCCTTTAAAAGCGCAAAGAGAGGTAAAACTGAAATGTTCTCCCGGTGCTGCATAATTATATAAACCCGAATCCCTGCGGATCAAACCGGTTTCATCAATAGAAGCCAGGAGCGGGTTAATGACATACTTTATTATCTTTTGCCGGTTATTTGAAACAAAGGTAAAATCCGTGCTTTCTCTGGCATATTCGGACAATGCCCATAGAAATAAACCCTGTGCATCCAAATAAAGTGCCGGTTCACCGTTTAACAGATCGGTCTTTTCATAACCAACACCGCCATAATAAGCAAGAGAGATAACATAAGGCTGCGGCATTCCCCATTGTACACCATTGACCCTATAATTATAAAATATACCCATGCCGGCATTTAACATAAAGGTCAAAGCATTTTTCGCTTCAGAGTAATGCCCGGTGCGGGAAAGAGCAATGATAGCATAGGCCATATCACGAGGGTGGGCGTAACTTTTACTATGAGGGGATAAATTTTGCACAATCTGACCAAATCCCGGTCCCTTTTCCTGAACCTGGGCCATTCTTAAAAAAGCCAGGGATTGTTTCAGTACACTGTATTTTTTGCTGATAATTGAATTCGGCACCTGTCCCATACGATGCCAATGCATCCAGTTCCTCTGTTCGGCCTCCAGCAAAAGAAGAGGTTTGGCAAGCGCCAGTTCCTTACGCATTACCTCCAGAGTTTCTTCAGCAATTCCCGGAGTATAGATTACAGCCTGACAAACCTGAAACCTGCCGACATCCAAATCCTGACAGCGAACACCTTCAAGATACTCACAATCAGAAATAAAATAGGGTTCAAAATTTTTCGGCCTTAACAACAAATCCTCTGTTTCCACATCAACCATCAAAAACAGGGACTTGAATTCAAAGGTCATCGGCGCCCAGACATAGGTGGTAATTTTCAATTTATCTGTTTTTTGTTCAATGCGAATAATACCTGTTCCGTTGATATAACCGGCATTGATAACAGGAAGACGGTCCAGATCAAGAGATACATCATCGATTTTGATTTTGAATCCGGCGGCTTTTATCAGATTTGGTGTTTTTTCACCAACGTCCCAGCTATCCGGCAGGTGGGGAAAAAATCCGTCAACTTTACGGGAATTATGATGATAGGCAATCAAACAATGACCGTTTGAGGAAACCATAAAGTCAGCAGAACGATGCGGTTCCACAGCCAGGATAGTTGAATAAAAAAACAATCCTGCAAGAATCACATATTTTAAAAGCCGGTGCTGCAAATCAAATTCTCCGGATACCATGTATGATTACAAAGTATCGTTAATTTTCTATTTTTGAGTGCCGGAAAGACGCCGCAACGATTTCACCAAAGCCTGCGTCCCTTCCAGTCCTTCGCCAAGAGCCTGACACCCGAGAAATAATTGATGGACAAGACCCAGAGCAGGAAGCGGCATATCCAGTTCACGGGCCGCTTCAAGGGCCAGCCGTAAATCTTTTTGCTGTAAATCTATCATAAAGCCGGGATTAAAATCGTCGGCCACCATTTTAGGTCCCAGGTTTGACAATTGCCAGGAACCGGCTGCCCCGTTCTTTGTGGCTTCGATCATAACATTGGGATCAACACCGGCTTTTTGAGCAAAAGTCACCGCTTCGCAAACAGCCATATTGGTTACCGAAACCAAAATTTGATTGCACAACTTGACGGTTTGACCCATGCCATGATCACCAACATGGGTAATGGTTTTTCCCATTGCCTGAAAAAAAGGCAGACATCGATTTACAATTTCCTTTTTACCGCCAACCATAATCGCCAATGTTCCGGCTATAGCGCCGGAATCTCCACCACTGACGGGCGCGTCCAGCATGTGAACACCTTTTTCAAAAAGAGCCGCTGCAATATTTTTCGTTACGGACGGTGAAATGGTGCTCATATCAATAACAACATTCTCAGCAGAAACACCTTCTATCACGCCGTTTGTACCAAGTATCACCTGTTCTACATCTGCAGAGTCCGTGACTATAGTGATAATAATATCTGACTGTTCGGCGACCTGTTTCGGCGAATCAGCCGCAACAGCCCCGGCTTTTTTAACCGCATCCAGTTTAGATGTGGTACGATTATATGCTGTAACCTCAAATCCGGCCTTGAGTAAATTTAAACACATCGGCTGTCCCATTATGCCAAGACCGATAAATCCAATTTTTTCCATTTATATTACCTTTCAAAATTATTCTTTATATAAATCATACTCTATTGCAACCCCTCTCAAGCGAAACGGTTGAGGAGTTTGTCAATCCATTCGATTTCGTCAGCTTTATTATATTTTTCACAGCCGAGTTTATATATCCGGCATTTTTGCACCAGCTCGTCTAGAGTTTCTTTTTCATGTTCAGCAGGGATGCTGCCGGAATCCATCATTTTTACCAAAGCCAGAATACGATATTTGTCCAGGCTGTGCTGTTTTGAAAGCTGGGGCCAGTCACCGGCCCGTTTTACAATCAATCGTTCCGGGATAAACAATATCGGATATAAAGCAGAAATTCGCAACCACAAATCATAATCTTCGCAGGCAGGTAAAGATTCATCAAACAAGCCGATCTGGTCCAAAACACTCTTGTGAATAATAACGGACGACGGACTGATAATACACAAAGGAAGGCAGTTCGGGTAAATATTTCCGGAATATTTTTGGTGTCTCTTTCCCTGATTCATCCATTTTCCGTCCTTGCGCCATTCTTCATCGGTATAACATATTTTATAGTCCGGATATTGCGTCAGCATTTCCTTTTGCCGAAGCAGTTTTTTGGTTTTCCACAGATCATCCGAATCCAAAAAAGAGAGCCATTCATGTGAAGCGGCTTTAATACCGGTATTCCTGGCTGCGGAAACACCACTGTTTTTTTGATGGATAATTTTTACCTTATCCTGAAAAGGCTGCAAAAGCGACTGCGTTTCATCCTCTGATCCATCATCAACGATGATGATTTCATCCGGTTTTTCACGTTGTTTCAACACGGAATTCAACGCCTCAACAACAAAAGAAGCACGGTTAAAAGCAGGTATAATGACAGAAATTTTCATTTAAAACAATTTTTTCAAATTTTTAAAAACAGCCGTCCAGTGGGCGGTTTTGGTAAAACGCTTCAGGGTCAACAGGAAAACCAGTTTTTTAATTTTTATAAAAATATTTTTTGTAAACAACAAATCCAAAGCCGATTGAAACAGTGAAACAAGTTCCTGGTTATAGGGAAACCACCAGGGATTATAATCATTGTTTCCTTTATCCATACAGGTATATTTTACCTGTACCATTTCCAGCAATCCAAACCGTGCCCGGGTTCGGCCGATACCGCTTTGTTTCATACCGCCCCAGGGCGCGTTCGGTTCGCCCCAGGTCACGGTACTGTCATTAATCAGAACAGTCCCGGCTTGTAATTCATTCATTAACCTTTGAGCAGTTTTTCGACTTTGGGTCCAGCCAAATGCTGACAAGCCAAAATCACAATCGTTCGCCATTCGAATAGCTTCATCCAGGGAATCCACGATCATAATGGGCAAAGCCGGTCCAAAGGTTTCATGGGTCATAATTTTCATGGAATGGTCTGCATGAGATAGAACCGTGGGTTCAAAGAAAAAACCCGGTCCGGGGATTTTTTTACCGCCAACCAACACTTTGGCGCCCTTTTCAACGGCATCTTGAATGTGGGCCTGAAAATTTTCCATCTGTTCAGCCGTACTAAGCGGGCCCATATCGGTATCATGTTCTAAAGGATTACCGACTTTGAGCAGGCCGGTTTCTTTGACGCATAATTCTAAAAATTGCTCAGCAACCTCTTTAACGACATAAACCCGCTCAACCGAAGCGCAAACCTGTCCTGTTGAAAAAAAGGCACCCCAAACAATGCCTTTGGCGGCGCGCTGCAAATTGGCGTCACCAGCAACGACGGCGGCATCTTTACCGCCGAGTTCCAAAACCACAGGTTTAAGGTGGTCGGAAGCGGCTTTCATAATTTTTTTGCCGACCTCGGTACTGCCGGTAAAAACAATTTTCCTAACATCCGGATGGGTGGTGATAAAAGGGGCAACATGGTCCGTTACAAAAACCGTATTCATCACATACTCGGGGAACCCGGCCTTTTTAAACAGTTCATCAATACATTTACCAACAAAAATGGTTTGCGGCGCCGGTTTAAAAACAACCGTATTACCCGCAACCAATGCAGCCGCTATTTCAGGGACCGGTACGGAAAAGGGGTAATTCCAGGGTGAAATAATGGCAACCACACCAAAGGGCACATAATTATAATGACTTTTTTTATGAGCAAATAAAATTTGTTCATGCGGCACTTTATCTTTTACGAGTATTTTTTTGGCATTTTTTATCAAATCTTTTAAAATAGCCAAAACCGCCAGCACCTCAGCGCCAAGCGCTTCACCAACCGGCTTGCCCTGTTCTTCTGCAACAAGTTTGGCAATCTCGTTTTTCTCTTCAAGAATAACGTCAGACAGTTTTTGTAAATATTTAATACGTTCCGAAATGCTTGTTTTTGCCCATTCATCAGATTTGGAATGCGCTTTGGAAATAATAATGTCCAGTTGCTCTTGAGATATAACATCCAAACTTCCGAATTGCTGCCCGGTTGTTGGATTGATGGATACCAGTTGATTTTCAGATTTCATGTTCGTATCAGTTTAGCTTTTCATTGGAATTTGGTCCATTGCATACTCGGCAATGGCTGTAATTGTTAAACTCGGATTGACGCCCAAATTAGCCGGAACAACCGCGCCGTCAATCACATACATATTTTTATAACCAAAAACCTCACATCTTTGGTTAACAACCCCACATTCCGAATCTTTACCGATAACACATCCTCCCAAAATATGAGCGGAAATGGGTTTGTTCAATAATACTTCAGTAATAGCACTTTGCGGAATACCGTCCATTTTCTCTGCAATGGCACGTGCGGCGGCATTAGCCTCGGGAATGTAGGTTGGAATGGAACTGTTTTCCTTGCCTGTGCTGAATTTATAAGAAAACGGCCAGTACAACTTTCTTTTTAAAGAAAGGGAAAGCTTGTTATCGAGATTTTGCATGACCAGCAGAATAACGGTTTTTTTTGCCCAGCCAAACGGATTCAGAGTATAAAGAAATTTTATCGGGTGCCGCAGACAATTCCACAAATATTTCAAGGGCCGGGTTAAACGGGTACCGCTGTCCGTAATCATTGTGGACAGCCAGAACATGGCATCCGAACCGGCCGGGTAACGCACCGGTTCAATATGTGTCGTGTCATTCACATATAAACTGGAAGTAATGGAAATGCCCTTGCTAAAATCACGATTGTTTCTTTTTGAAGACGCTCCGATCAGCACTTCACTGTTGGTGCGCATTGTTTTTCCAAGCTGGCTTGACAATCCCGGCAAGGTCTTTTTGTTTTTACATGTCATTAACAGCCGTGTTGAGCCGAGTGCACCCGCAGAAAAAACGATTCCTTTTGTTCTTATAACGCTTTTTTGTCGTGAAAAAAGGGCCGTTGATTTTTTTGTATAAACCTCGTATCCACCCGGAATTTCTTTAACCAACGTTACTTCCGTCTCCGGCCGGATTTCCACTCCCATATTTTCGGCAAGGTAAAGATAATTTCGATCCAGGGAATTTTTACCACCGTTTTTACATCCCACCATGCAGCGGCCGCTATGGTCACAACCCTTTCGTTCAGGGCCTTTGCCGTCAAAAAAGGGGTCTGGTACCGTTTCCCCGTTTTCCGAAAAAAAGATACCAACATTTGTCGGTTCGAAATGATCCAGGCGGCCAATATCCTGAGCATATTCCTTAACCAATTGATCGCTTTCCCACATTTTAGGATTTGGGGTGACGCCCAGCATCCGGCGTGCCGTGGCATAATATGAGGACAGCTTGTTCTGCCAGTCATCCAGTTCAGACCATTGAGGGTCTGTGAAAAAAGGTTTCCCAGGTTCCAGCAAAACAGCGCAATACCCAAGGCTGCCGCCGCCGACACCTGCACCGCTTAATATCAACGCATTTTTAAGGAACGTTAACCGCTGAATACCGTGGCAAAACAATTTCGGCATCCACAGCCATTTCCACAACTGCCAGTTTGTATCGGCAAAATCAACATCGCGATAACGTTTCCCCTGCTCACAAACACAGACCTTGTAACCTTTTTCCGCCAAACGAAGTGCTGATACACTCCCACCGAATCCGGAACCAATAACAAGATAATCGTAATCCATTGACAATCCTATAAATTCGTTAGCTAATCCCTTAAAAAAACCAAACCAGTAAAAATGAAATAACCGTAAAAGCGGCTGCAATGAGACCTAACCGACGATGATTTTTTGTTTCAAAACGTTCTTCATGGAAACCCAATATAAAGGCCGATACATAACCGCCGGCAAATCCGCCGAAATGAGCAAAATTATTAACACCCGGCATCATAAATCCGAATACAAATAAAACCACAGCCCATATACCGACCTGTTTATAAATAGCAGTGCCAAAAGCTCCGCCCCTTTTTCGTCCGTAATATACAAGCGCTCCTAATAAACCAAATACAGAACCGGAAGCTCCGATCGTGGCGGAAATCCCAAATATGTTTGACAGAAAAAAACCGAAAAAACCGGCAAACGTAAAAATCAAAAACATTCTGGAACGGCCAAACAACTGCTCCACCATCGGTCCAAGTTGATTTAACCACAGCATATTAAAAAGAATATGAAGCACACCACCGTGTAAATAAATCGCCGTAATCATGGTATACCAATGCCCCTTTAACAGTTCTACATTTCCAGTCATACCCATTTGTTCTAATGCATCTCGACTTGGTGAAAAAAGTGAAAACGGGCTCATGGATTGAAAAATAACCCTGGGATCTATCAACAGTGATATAACATAAAGGGCAACGCAGGCGGCAATAATATATTGAGTGGGTCCGGACAGGTTTGCCAATATTTTGTTTATAGACGGGCCATAGCCCCACAGTCCGGGATTTTTACGTCCGCAATGCATACATACTTTTGAATTCGCTGAAATAAGACGGCCGCAACTGGGGCAGACTATAGAACCGTTTGTTTTTTTGTTTATCATTTATAACCTCATAAAAAACCATTTTCAGTTTGATTTTTAAAGTATAAAATTTTATTCACTTTTAAAAATAATAAATGCATCATTAAAACAATTTGTATAAATTATCAGTCTGTTAATAATACAGTTCTATCTTTTTACTTGCAAATCGTTACTGTTTCGACTATATTTCAGTCTTAAATAATTAAAAAAAATATAAAAAGAGTAAATAGATGAAAATTGGAATTGTCGGTTTGCCTTTTTCAGGCAAAACAACATTATTTAACGCCCTGACAGGGGCGCATGTCGATACAACATCCTATAGCGGCGGAAAGGACGAAGCTCATCAATCCACAATTAAAGTGCCGGATGAACGTGTAGAAAAACTGACGGAAATTTTTCAGCCAAAGAAAAAAATTCCTGCCACTATAGATTATATTGATTTGGGCGGTCTTTCAACATCTGAACAGAAAAAGCAGGGTTTTAGCGACAACTTTCTCGGCCAAATTCGAACTGTCGATGCAATTCTTGTGGTTGTAAGGGCCTATGAAGATGATAACGTCCCCCATCCGTTGAATACGATTGATCCGGTCAGGGACCTGGCCTATATTGAATCTGAGTTTATATTAAGTGATTTGGCAATCATAGAAAACCGGATGCAGCGTTTGCAAAGAACGCTCAGGGCGCAAAAAAATGACCAGGATGTGCGGGAATATAATTTGCTGGAAAAATTTAAAGACCAGCTTGAAAACGAACAACCTTTGCGGTGTATGAGTATGACCGCTGATGAGGAACTGATTGTAAGGGGCTATCAATTCCTGACATTAAAACCCCATATCATAGTCGCCAATATTTCCGAACAGGATATTTCTGAAGAACAAAAAATCATTTCGCAATTTTCAGAAAAAGCAAATTTTCCCAAAACATCAACAGTTTGTATTTCATCACAAATTGAAATGGAAATTCAACAATTGTCTGAAGAAGAAGCAGAAATTTTCAGAAGTGATCTCGGGCTTACCGATTCGGCAATGTCCAGACTTATTCGGGCTTCTTATGATTTATTGGGATTATTATCATTCTTTACGGTCGGGAGTGATGAAGTTCGGGCCTGGACGATCACTCACAACACCAAAGCGCCGCAAGCCGCCGGAGAGATTCATTCGGATATTGAACGGGGATTTATTCGCGCTGAAGTTGTCCATTATGATGATTTTATCCAGCGCGGTACATTAAATCAATGTAAAACAGACGGCGTTCTTCGTTTGGAAGGAAAAGAATATATCGTTAAAGATGGCGATATTATTTCATTCCGTTTTGCTGTTTAAACGTTATTTTTTCTTTAAATGTTTCTTTTTGGGGCTATAACCAATCCGGTGAAAGGGATTGACAACAGTTGATGCAATATTTTTCAAATGGGCGTTCAGCCGTTTAAAATATCGCATCAACAATAACAATACAATATAATCCTTCCTGACTTCCGTGGCTTTTTTATCAGCCAGCATAATATCACGAATCAGTTTTTCACATTTTTCCGCATTCTCTGTATATTCTTTTAACAACTCTGAAGCGAGCTTTTCATCATCGTTTTTATACGCTTGAAGGGTTTTTACAAAATAGTTATCTGTTGTATTCCATATGTTTTTAAATATTTTATCATATTCGCTAAAATTTGTTCTTTTAGGCATCATTTCAATCAATTCTGCGATATTTTTATTATAATCCCCAATTCTCTCCGAATCATCAACAGCGATAAGAATGACCAAAGATTCAAACAAATCCTTACCATGAGAAATAGACAAATGTTCATAGATTTTTTTCCGGACATCCCGATGATAACGATTTATTTTTTTGTCCATCTTTTGAATCTTGTCCAGTTTTCCCTGTTTTGTATCTTCAATCAAAACTTCGGTAACCATTTTAAACATTTGATGGCCCAGTTCCATCATGGTTATTGTTTCCTGATAGGCCAGTTTAACCAGACTTATCTGTTCGTTTTTTTTCAGAAACCACATAAAACCTCCAAAAACCGTATTTATTCCAAGATGCATTTCATTTTTAAAACAGGAAAAAAGCAATTGGAATTAAATATATAGCAATAAAACAACCGATAATAATATATACATTTCGTTGCGCTCTGCCGGCAAATTCACCAGCCCTGAGAGCCAAATTAATAGGGATAAACCGTATCGGATAAAAAATAATAATACCAAAAATATTAAAAAACAAGTGTGCAAAAGCGACTGTCACAGATACGACATTATTCGTAGCGAGCGCGGCAATAATAGCTGTAACGGTCGTTCCAATATTTGCCCCCAACGTAAATGGAAAAACCTGGCGTACCTGCAACAAACCGGCCCCGGCAAGCGGTACAACTAAAGAAGTGGTAACAGAGCTGCTTTGCACAATTGCAGTGACCACAATTCCGAGAACAAAACTCATTATGTCTTTGCCGAAGAGATAACGGTCAACTATAACTTCAATCCTTCCCATTACCAAAGACCTGATCTTACGGACGAGTTGAGCCAGTGCAATAAATAAAAACACCAGAGATAAAATGGTCATTAATGGGGCGGCAAAAGAAAAGTCTCCCAATAGTATATCCATCAGCTTGATGGCCGGATTAATGATAAATTTGAGAGGATTAAATAATTTCAAGCCTCCCATACCGACAAATCCGTCACCAAGCAGCGTAGCGGCTTTGGCAATGGGATGAAATTTTAATTCCAACGGAAATAACAAGAGAACACTAAACACGTTAAAAATATCATGCACAATAGCGGCAGAGAAAGCCCTGCGAAATTCGGCCCGCCTGGTGGCGTGACCAAATGAAACGATTATATTGGTAACGGTTGTACCAACATTCGCCCCCATAACCATTGGTATGGCATTGTTCAAAGAGAGGCCGCCGGCGGCAACAAGCCCAACGATAATGGATGTGGTTGTTGAAGAACTTTGAATAATACTCGTTGCGAATATACCTAAAAACAGACCAAGAAAGGGATTCGCCGTTGTTGACAAGATGTTTTCTGCAAATCCTTTTCCGAATAATTTGAATGAATGCCCCAAAAGATTAATACTAAACAGGAACAAGTATACTATCGCGAGTAAATAAAGAACATCAAAAATATTTTTAACAGTATTTGATCTTAAATAATCAGCAATCTTTTTTTCTGTCATAATTTTCCATATAAGACGATGTCAATACGTCAAGTCAGAATATACATTAAAAATGTTTTTTATTCAACACGAAACCGATATTCAACGAGTAAGCAAAATGAGCAGAATTTAGTTTTTACGCTTAACCAGCATTTCCTGAACATTTTCCAAAAGTACTTTGGTTGTAAATGGTTTTTGCAGCCATTTTGCACCAATCTGGTCCATGATACTCAAAAGATTGTCATCATAATGATAACCGCTTGACAAAATAACAGGAGTTCCCGGTATCAGATCATGAATTTTCAGAGCACATTCGGACCCTGGCATGTCAGGCAACGTAACATCCAGTATAATCAAATCTATTGCCGGAGCGTATTTTTTAACCAGCGCCAGTCCTTCTTCTGCGGTAAGGGCCGTTATAACAGAGTAACCAAAATGTTTCAAGGTAATCGAATTTACTTCCACAATTCCGGTATCATCATCAATAAGTAATATGGTTTCGTGTAAGCCTTGTGATGGTCCTTCGATAGAAGGGCTTGCAGGTTCCTGTTTTTTAACCGGTAAAAAAATCGTAAAGGTCGTCCCCTCATCATCTTTTGTCTTGATATTAATATGACCGTCATGATTTTTAATAATTCCATAAACTGCCGACAGATTTAGTCCGGCACCCGGCAAATTCATTTTGGTTGTCATAAATGGTTCAAATAAATGCGGACGAATAGCTTTGGAAATTCCCCTGCCATTATCTTTAACTTGTAATATATTATATTGCTGTTCGTCATCCGGAATTATTTTAGGATCTACTTGCGGATGTAAACTTGAAAAAGTACAAATATATAAATCGCCTCCATCGGGCATTGCCTCAAAGGAATTGAAACACAGTGTTTGAACAACCTGTGATAAAAGTTCAAAATCTCCCGGCATTACATCCAAACTTTCATCCAAATCCAGTTTTATGGTAATGTCATAGGGCAGTTTTTCTTTAATAAATTCCAGAGCTTTTTTAACGACTTTATTTAAATGAATGGATTGAGAGCTGACTTTTTTGGTCCTTGAAAATGACTCTAACCGATTGTGCATAAATTTTACTTTATCGGAAAGCTTTTCAAGGTTTTCTATGATCTGGGAAATTGATTGGCTTGTATCTTCATTTTTCAATTGTTTTATCTGGTCATCCAGTTCTGATGATATATAATTGATATTAAATGAAGCATTTTTAGTAAACTGAATCATTTCATCCAATTTTTGGACATTTTTAGCCGGTGTCGTTTTGGGTACAGCGGGCTCTTCATGGACTTTTTCGATGACCGGTTCAATTTCGTGAATTGTCCACAATAAAAATTGATCATCGTTTTCGTAATTTTCAATCATTTGCACGGACAATGTAACTTTAGCCCCGTCCAAAAATTCAGGCATAAACCGTACATTTTGGTTTATTGCTTTATCAACACGGATTTTCCTGTTTATATCATCCGGTAGTTTAACGTCAATATCCCTAAAAAGATCATGTATATAAAGGGCTAATATTTTTTCATTTTTTTCGTTTAATAATTTTATAGTCGAATCGTTGGCATATAATATCTTGCCTTCATTATCCGAAAAAATAGTAGCATCGACATTTTTCTTGTCAATTTTACTTGTTTGTTTTAGCTTTTTACCTTCTTTAACCTTTTCCCACTCATTAATGGTTACAGAGATAAATTCTTTACCGATTATCAAATTCTTTGATAATTGTACTTTGGCCTTTATAATATTGCCGTTTCTATCCAACAAGGAAATATTTTCTTTTGGGTGCAGTTCTTTTTGTTTTTTACTGTTACGAAATGTTTTTATCCATTCGTCCCATTTGACCTGTGCCTCGCCAAGAAGTAAATTTGAAAAATTTGTCGAAAGGACCGACAAAGCCAAAATGTCAAATATATTTTCAACCAGATTGTTCCAGACACATATCTGATCATTTTCATCAATGACAAAAAGAGGATAGGGGACGGTGTCCAGAATTTGGGCAACACCGCGAAATGATTGTGTAAATGATATTTCCTGATCGGTCTGAGGTTCGTTATCTTCCTTATCTTCTATCTCTACAACCTGGTCCGTATCCAATACAGGTTCATCATGATAATCGATAACAGCATGCATCTCATTTTGTAATGTATCTGCAATAGATTCCGTTTCAGACAATCTCTGATTAATCACTTCAATGGCTGATTTGTCTTTTTCAATTTCAGCCCGTTCAGAATCCGTATTAATATTCTTTTTTACAAATCCATCATATTCAAACAGGTTTGTTATGTCCGTATTTCTCGGGACAAATTTAAAAAACAAAACACACGTTGAACCGTCCTTTTTTTCAAGCTGTAAAGGACGCCAGTCAATTTCATCTTTTTCAAGCAAAAACGTCTTTAACGTAAACCTGGTATGCTCATCGATGATAAATGAGTTAATAAAATTTAATCCAAATATTTCATCTACATGATCATAACCCAACTGTTGGGCCAAAGTTTTGGAACAATAAATTAAATCACCGGAAACGGATATTGTAAGATCACTTTCCTTCTCAAACTCTGTCTCGTCATAATCAAAATGAGATTCCCCGTTTTGTTTATATTTCAACCGTTCCCAACCGGCTTCAACTTGAGAATATATTTTTGTCTTAAACTCATCAAGAACATTATGAAGTTCGTTACTCAAAACAGGAGGTTCCGAGTCCATAAAAGTCAGAAAAGCGGATTCCTTATTTTCACTCTGTTCAAACATCTGCACCCAATGACGTACCAGTTTTTCGTCAACAGGTCGCTGATATTTTACAAAACCCAATAGACCTAACAAACTATCCTGAAACATGACAGGAATAAAGGCCCTTATGACCAATCCATTGGCAAAACTTGAAAATATTGTTTTGCCGTCAAAAAAATTGGCGTCATTTTTATCCGGAATAAAATCCAGGAACATATTAAAAAATCGTTTCATAAGCGATGATGGAACGTCTGTTTGAAAAGACACGCTTTGAAACGGCTGTGTAACTAAATGTCCCATATCATCAAAAATGGCAATCCCCATTTGATTTTTTAATGTATAGGTATTTTGTACCTGTTGTAAGACAACTGATTCAACCAAATCAGTTAATTTATAGGTATCAATATTCAAGTCATTTTTCCTTTGTCTAAACCACAAAACACAACCCAACCCAACTAATTAGAATAGTAACCGATCATTCGAATGATAGCTGCCTGGCAAACAGGACAGAAATCTCCAACCGTTTTGGAAAACATTCGACAATCGATACCAGGTCTATACAGACCTTCAGAAACATAACCTGCCCCCTCAAAACATCCAACAACACCACTTACTCTATTATTCTGTAAAATTTTTTGTTGAAAAGGTTTCAATTCATTCGATTTTATAACATATTCTTCTGATTGACGATCTATGTTTGATAATATATTACTCAAAGAATCATATTTTGCTTTGTCCCATGGTGTTGGTAAGGGCGTATCGTTTTTAATTAAATCAGCCCATTTAATTTTTTCCCGTTCGGTAAAAGCCGTGATATTCGGTTCCCAGAGATCAACACCTATCGGATAAAAATCAGTATAAGCCACATTTGACGAATAATACTCATCTCCGAGTCCGGCGAATAAATGCCCGAATTCATGGACAAAAACATAATCCGGCCACCATTTCGGATCATTGTTTTTGCTGTCTGTATAGGACGTTGCCATGCAGTTATAAATACCGCCTCCGCCATAACGGGAGGAATTTACCATAATATAAATATAGTCATAGGGTACCATAGCCGCAACATCGTGCAACACTTTGTTTGATTGCGTCAGAATATACCTCGGTGAATCCAGCGAATTATAGCCTGTTTCAAAAACGGTACTTTTCCATTTATTCAGCCTGGGTTCGTCAATCCCGGTATCGGTTGACGGCGTGTCAATTCTCCAGACATTAAAAGATGATTTGTATTTATCAAAGGGTTTAACTTTAAACAAAACATCTAGAAAATAATTCACCTGATTTTTAAACTTTTCCAATTCATTTTCAGTATAACCGTCACCCAGGATCACAAGATCAACTTTTTTCCCCGGATCACCGTTATTTATAACAGCTTCTTTATGATAGTTCAAGTTTTGCTTTTGCCGGTTTACAAACCTGGAATCCGGATCTATAACAGTAGAATACTTGTTTATAAAAACGTTATCCCTGTTACGTACGTCAATGGTCAATTGAATTTTTCTTTTCGGCAAAGGGCAACGAATCGTTTCATGAAAAGTTTTATATATATTTTGTGCTTCATCAGTTGTCTGCCATTCACCAAAAATAGTGCAATAACCTTTGGAAAAAATCAACTGATTTGTTTTCAAGTCATAAATTTTTATAAGATACTTGCCGAGATTTAACGTATCTATCAGATTATGCCTGCTTCCCGGCCATTCATCTTCAACTTTAATCTCATCGATACTGAAAAATTCATTATTTGCTGTGCCCGTATGAAAATAATCGATACGAAGAGTGTTCGTATGAAAATAGTCATCATACACGATGGCAAAGGCTGATTGCAAAGCAAATAAAATAAATAAGCAAATAATAAAATATTTATTTCTTTTTGTCATAATCTATTAAAAATTTTAGTTTTGGATGCAATAGCAGAGGATGCGGGAACCGGATGAGATAATATAGATGAAATAAAATTCAATGTCAATAATTCATTGGTGAATTTAACTATTATCAAAATAATTATAACGTTTCAGAACATCTTTTAATAAATAACTCACAGGAGGTGCTAATCCGATAGTTTCCAGTTGATCTGCCTGTTGAAAAACCTTATCTGGACTGTCATCCATAACAATTTTTCCCTGGCTCATCACAACAAGTCTGTCTGCTATTAAAGCCTCTTCAGGAAATTGCGTTATCAAAACAGTTGCAATAGCGGTTTCGGATTTTTCATTTTGCTGCTCATGCAAGTTTTTAATAAATCCTAATATTTTTTTTCGGTTTTTAGGGTCCAACAATGATGTCGGCTCATCCAAAACCAAATATTTAGGACGCATGGCCATAACAGAAGCCAATGCCAAACGCTGTTTTTCGCCACCGGATAAATAATGCGGCGATTTTGATCGATATGGCGATAAATGAAAATCAGCCAATACCTTGTTTACTCTTTTGTGCATTTCTTCATATGAAATGCCTAAATTTTCCAATCCAAACGCGATTTCACGTTCTACGGTAGTAGAAACAATCTGGTTGTCTGGATTCTGAAAAACCATACCGACAAGACGTCTAATTTGCAGGAGATTTTTTTCATCTTTTGTATTAAAATCGTCGACTTTTACATCACCTTGTGCAGGCAACAAAAGCCCGTTTATACATCTTGATAATGTTGTTTTGCCGGACCCATTAGCCCCCATCATAACCACAAATTCCCCGGGCTGAATGGACAGAGAAACATTATTCAAAATCATATTCTGCTCAGATGTTTCCTGACCATAAAAAAACGTTACGTGATCAAATTCTATCATTATTTCTATATTTCAACTCTACAGTACAAAGCCCTGCTGTGACAGGGCTCATTCTCCGTTAATTTGCATGACAATTTTTCTCTGCCGGGGCCTGTTGTCAAAATCGATAACAACAATTTGCTGCCAGGTCCCCAACAGCATTCTGCCGTTTTGGAAGGGCACTACTAATGAAGCTCCCAACATGGCAGCCCGCACATGCGAGTAACCATTGCCATCGCCCCAGGTCGCATCGTGGTGATATCGAGCGCCTTTGGGCGCAATTTTATCAAAGGTTTCGGGAAGATCATTCAACAATCCCGGTTCATATTCAATTGTCGTAATACCGGCTGTAGAACCGGAGACAAAAAAAGTAACAGTCCCCTGTTTAAGACCGGATTCTTCCAAACGGTTTTCAACATTTCCCGTAATATCTATAATGTCCGTATCACCCTTTGTAGAAATGGCGATAAAATCCGTTACTATTTTCATTTTGTTATACCCAGTTTACGGCGTCTTCCACTTTAATTAATGTCAGCAATTGCTGAATACGATCATTAATTTCGGCATTGCTCAAATTTTTAAGGCGGTCCATACTGAATGCTTCCACAGAAAATGAAGCCAAGGCTGTAGCTGCGATGACGGCTTGTTTTAAACTCTTTTCACTAATATCACCGCATTTTGCCAAATATCCCATAAAACCACCGGCAAAGGTATCACCTGCGCCTGTCGGATCAAATAAATTTGTAACCGGAATGGCCGGACACATAAAATAGCTGTCATTATGAACAAGAATAGCGCCGTGCTCACCCTTTTTTACGATAAGTGTTTTCGGGCCCATTTCCTGAACAATTTTAGCTCCTTTGAAAAGATTGCTCTCACCCGATAACAACCGCACTTCAGAATCATTTATCATAACCGCATCAACGACGGCTAGCGTTTTTTTAAGATCATCCGGGGTACCGGTTATCCAATAGTTCATGGTATCCAGGGCGACAAACTTTGGTTTTGATACCTGGTTAACAACATTTAACTGCAAGTCCGGGCTTATGTTGGCCAGAAAAACATAATCACTGGATTTATATTGATCCGGCAAAACCGGATTAAATTTTTCAAAAACATTCAAATGAGTATAGATCGTTTCCCGGTCGATCATATTTTCCAGATATTTACCTTTCCAACGAAAGGTCTCTCCCGGTTCGGTCGTCAATCCGTCAAAATTGACGTTTCGTTTTTTAAGAAAGGCAATATCATCCTGATTAAAATCTTCTCCGACCACGGCAACCAAATTTACAGGAACAAAATAACTTGCGGCTGCTGAAAAAAAAGTAGCGGAACCACCCAAAGCGTCATCAACCTGATCAAAGGGTGTTTCTACAGAATCATAGGCAACCGAACCGACAACTAGCAAACTCATAATATCGATATCCTTTTTCTTAAATTATTACATATTTTCCGGCGCAGATACGCCCAATATTTTCAATCCATTTGCAAGAACTTGTTTCGTGGCTTTACATAATAACAACCGGGCATGGGTCAATTCTTTATCTTCCGTAACAACACGGTTGTCATGATAAAAGCGATGAAAAATTGTTGCTGTTTCATGCAGATAGTTTGTAACCCGGTGCGGTTCCAAAAAGAAAGCTGCTTTGGAAATCAGTTCCGGCAAGTCCAACAGCTTTTTAATCAATTCAAATTCACGTTCATTTTCCAAAAGTGTTACATCAGCTTTTTCAGGAATATCCACACCGCTTTCCTGAGCAAATCTTATAACATTGCTGATTCGGGCATGGGCATATTGTACATAGTAAACCGGATTTTCATCGGATTGTTTTTTAGCCAATTCGATATCAAAATCCAGCGGCTGCGACATGCGGCGGTCAACAAAAAAGTAACGCGCGGCATCAACGCCGACTTCTTCAATCAACTCGTCCATTTCTATAATCTTGCCCGCTCTTTTGGACATTTTAACAGGTTGGCCGTCCCTTAACAGATTCACCTGCTGAATTATATGGACTTGAAAACTGTCTTCCGGATGCCCTAATGCCTGAAGGGCCGCTTTCATACGGGGAATATATCCGTGATGGTCCGGTCCCCACAGGTCATATAATTTTTCAAAACCTCGTTCATATTTGGTTTCATGATAGGCAATATCAATTAAAAAATAGGTGGGCTCGCCTTCGCTGGTAATCAGAACACGGTCTTTTTCATCACCAAAATCACTCGATTTGAACCAAAGCGCACCATCCTGAGAATAGGTATATCCACCCTGTTCCAGTTTTAGCAGGACCCGTTCGTGCGCGTTCTCTTCCCGAAGGGTGCTTTCGCTGAACCAGTTATCATATTCCAGGCGATATTTTTTCATGCTTTCTTTTTGGCGGCCGGTCATATAATCCAATGCAATCCGGCTTAATGCCTGCTCTCGTGATTCGGCGTCCAAATCACAATATTTATTTCCATCTTTATCAAAAATCGATTTGGCCAAATCAATTAAATATTCGCCGTGATATCCGTCTTCCGGTACATCTTGCGGCATGCCGCATGCGGTCAGATAACGAGCACTCAGGGATTTGCCGAGTAACCGGACCTGTCGGCCTGCGTCGTTAACATAAAATTCCCGGTGCACAGAGTGACCGGCCTGGGTGCAAAGCGAAGATAATACATCACCAACGGCTGCCGCCCTGGCGCTGACAATATTCAACGGACCGGTTGGATTGGCACTGACAAACTCGAACTGGATTTTTTGCGGATTATCCTGTTGACCTTTACCGTAATTTTCACCCTGCTGCAAAATGTCAAGAATGGAATCCTGTAAACAGGATTTGGACAAATAAAAATTTAAAAATCCCGGGCCGGCTATTTCTACTTTTTCAATATAATATGTATCAATATCAAAATTTTCGATCAAACTTTCAGCAATTTTTCGCGGTGCCTGACGAACAACACGAGCCAGGTTCATGGCAATCGGTGTGGCAATATCGCCAAAATCACTTTGTTTGGGTTTTTCTAAACTCAGCATTTTTTCATCATCAAGTTCAATATTTAATTTTACCAGTGCCTGGCGTATGCAATTCTGTATATAATCATGTGGTTTCATTATCATCCTTAACTTCCGTCATAACCGCATCTCCCCACAGACGCTCCAATTCATAAAAATCACGTGTATCCGGCATAAAAATGTGAACAACAACATCAACAAAATCCATCAGCACCCAGTTTAAAGACTGTTCGCCTTCCGTATGCCAGGGTTTGACAGACTGATAAATGAGTTCATCCTTTATATGCTCCACCATCGCTTTTATTTGAACATCACTATCGGCGGAACATATAACAAAATAATCGGTCATGGTTGTCAGTTTTCGTAAATCCAAAATCTTGACATCATAACCTTTTTTATCCAAAACAAGTTGGGCAATTTGTTGAGCTAACTCTTTTCCCTGCACGTATTTTATCCTTCTTATGTTATATTTTAATCAAAACTAAAATATACTAAACCTTATTATTATATACAAGATAAAGATAGGCGGCTTAAACACGGTTCAATATATCCTGTAAAACACCGATAACAACGTCCGGTGTAATTTCTGTCATACATTTAAAATGCTTTTTGGGACATTTATTGGTACCGATATGGGTGCATGGCCGGCAGTCGAGGGCATTATTCTCAAGCACCCGAACATTTTCTCCAACAGGGTAAAATCCCAATTCACGGGTTGTGGGCCCGAATATAGCGACAGTTTTCTTTTTCAGGGCCATGGATAGATGCAAAAGCCCGGTGTCATTGGTAAGAACTAGATCTGCAAATGAAAGGGCACAGGCCGTTTCCATCAGTCCAAATTCACCGGCAATATTAATCACTGGAAATTCAACCAGGGATTCAATGTAATCCGTATTTTTTCGGTCATTTTTATCACCAAACAAAACAAACTGCACCGGCGTTGAATGGCTGATACTCTGGATAACCCGGGCAAAATATTCCGGAAGCCATCGTTTCGTTGGAAAACTGGCCCCGGCAGCAACAGCAACAATCAACCCATCTTGTTGGAGACCTTTGGCAGATAATTTTTGTCTGACATGTTCACATCCTTTATCATTTAAAAAGAACTCGAGGCCCTCTTTGTCATCCTCTATCTGAAAACTTTTAACACTGTCAATATATCTTTTATATACGGGAGTATATTTTTGATAAAAATTGAATTTAAATTGAATCAAAAAAAATCGCTGAATACGATATTTATGGTATTTTACTACTTGAGCAAAAGAAAAGGCACGTAAATAAAAACTGCGGAAATTTTTATGAATATCAACAATCAGGTCGTATTTCTGGTTAGAGATTTCTTTTCGCAATTGTTTCAAATCAGAAAATTTGCTGTGAGTTGGGAGATAGTAAATATGATTCAGGTGAGGATTTGTCGCCAAAAGCTCTTTGTATTGTAACTTTGTCACAAAATCAACAGATGCATTTGGAAAACGCTTTTTTAATATTCGTAAAAGCGGAAATGATAATAAAATATCACCAATAGAACTAAAGCGGATGACGAGTATTTTATGCAATTCTTTCAAATTTTCAATTGGAAGTTGGTTTCAGGAATGACACAAGCAATCGTTTTTTATTTTTCTCGACGTATTAAATATTGCACAAGATTTTTCAAATCATTCAATTTGTCAGAATCCGGATATTCGGACAATATTCCAATCGCTTTGTCCATATATTGGTTTGCAATTTCTCGTGATTTTTCAACACCACCGTTGTTACCGACAAAACGAATAACATCTGCGACCTGGCTATCGTTTTCAATTCCCTGTTCAAACATGGATAATATACGATTTTGTTCCTCCTCATCAGAAGACGGCAGCGAAAGAATCAGCGGCAGAGTGACTTTATTTTCCCTAATATCGTTTCCGGTTGGTTTGCCCAACACGGAAGAATCACCGATATAGTCCAGCAGGTCATCCTGTATTTGAAAAGCAATTCCCAAATTCATTCCAAAATCATGCATCCGCTTCAGGTCCTCTTTGCTTCCGTTAACAGAAAGCGCACCAAGTTCGCAGGAAGCGCTGATTAAAGAAGCTGTTTTTTTGGAAACCAGATCAAAATATATATCTTTACCCATGTTTATGTCATTACCGCGTTCAATTTGCAGCAACTCACCTTCGGTAATTTCTTTTGCCGTTTCCGCCAGAATAGAAAGAGCATCATAATCACGCATATCCAGAACACTGGAAAGGGTTTTTGAAAAAAGAAAATCACCGATTAAAATGGATATTTTATTGTCCCACATGTTGTTAACGGTTGGTGAACCCCGCCGTAATTCGGATTCGTCAACAACATCATCATGAACCAGGGTTGCCGTATGCAGCATTTCAACAACCATTCCGGCCTGAAGCGTCTTTTTGGTTATTTGTCCGTGCAGCCGCGCAGAAAGCAAAACGAGTAAAGGTCGAAGACGTTTTCCTCTTTTTGTGGCAATATATCGAACAATTTGATCAACAAGGGGTATATTGGAATGAAGCAGGTCCGAAAAGGCCTTTTCAAATTCATCAAGATGGTCTCTAACCGGTAAAAAAACGTCGTTTATTTCCACGCATCATCCTTTTCTGGTACATATAAAAACCTGCTAACTATAACGAAATTTATGATTTATAATTTAACGATTTATTATTTTATTGTCAATATCATTGTCCATGACGATTATAAATTAATAAATAATTTTCGTTTAGACAGGTTTGTCACCAGGTTTTGCAATAGGTAATTTAACGGTAAAATTGCTGCCGTATTTTTCATCACTTTTTACGATCAAATCGCCGCCTTCTCTTTTTAGGACAGAATAGGACAGATACAATCCCAATCCGGTCCCGCCTTTTGTACGTTTTGTAGTAAAAAACGGGGTGAAAATATGTTTCATATTCTCTTCTGAAATTCCTACGCCGCTATCCACAAAACTGGCCAACACCCAGTTTCCGTCATTAGACAATTTTGAACTTATCTCCAGCGTACCGCCTTCCGGCATGGCCTGGAAAGCATTCATAATAATATTTAAAAATACCTGTTTTAATGAATCGATACTAAAATATACTTTGGGTACATTTTTAAAATTTAAAACACATTCAATGTGTCTTTGGCTGATTTCCTTTTTAACCAATGATATGGTAGTATCGATTAGTTTTTCAATATCCACCTTTTCCCGCTCGAATTCAGAATGCCGGGAAAACTGTAACAAATTATCAATAATAAACGCTGCCCGCCGTACATTTTTTTTGATCATTTCCAGCTTGTTATCAACATTTTCATTCTGTTCAGTCAATTCCATACCAATCGAGTACCGGGCGGTTTCGATAATATTTAAAGGATTTCGCAGTTCATGGGCGATTCCCGAAGAGAGCAATCCTACGGAAGCCAATTTTTCCGATTTTATCAGTTGTTTTTCAATTTCCTTTTGTTCCGTAACATCTTTGGTATATTCGACAATAAAATCAGGTTTACCATCAAGACCGGCCATGGGAAATGTCCAGATTAGATATGTTCTCCCTTTGTGAAAAATTTCAATAGAATGGGATTGCCCGGTTTTATAGGTTGCAAATGCCGGACAATTTTCACAGGGTTGCTCCCTGCCGAAAAGAGATTTGTAACACTTGTTTCCGACCAGTTGCTCATTATGTTGACGAGTTACCTGTGAATATTTTTTATTTCCCATTACCAAATTATATTCGTGGTCCTGGACCGAAATTAAATCGGTAATTCCATCAAACAAAGAAATCAAACGCTGGCGGCTCAGCAAAAGCTGGCGCTGCATTTTAACTTTTTCACTAATATCCCGAACAAAAAGCTGGATCACATGGTTATCGCCGATTTTTACTATACTTCCATTTAAATCTACCGGGATAATTCGGTTGTCTGAACGAACCAGATAAAGATTATCCAGGTTGATCTGTTTCTTTTCGCTTATATGGGACAAGGCATCTGCAACGATTTTTTGTGATTTTGCGGAACATAATTCAATAAAATTTTTATTTACTAAATCTTTTTCCAGTGATTGTAAAAGATGTTCGGCCATTTTATTAATTTGCAATAGTTGAAAATTTTCAGCGTTGGCTATAAAAATGGCAATACTGGCTGTTTCAAACAGGGCAAAGTAACGTTTTTCACTCTGTTCCAACCGTGACGACAAACGTTGTTCTTCAACGGCCCGAGTCAATACACGCGGTAAAAGGTCCATGTGATCAGGTGATTTTACAATATAATCATGAGCGCCTTGCCGCATGGCTTCAACAGCAATCCGTTCGTCACCTTGTCCCGTAACCATAATGATCGGCACGGAAAGTTGGCGTTTTTTAATAATTTTCAAAGTTTCCAAACCATTTAAATTTGGAAGATTATAATCCAACACTACTATATCAAATTTTTCTTCTTCAAGTCTTTTCAGACCGGTTTCCGCATCTGCAACAATATGCACGGAAAAATTACTGCTATGACGAAGTAACAACACTTCCATTAATCGAGCTTGCTCGAAATGATCTTCTATAATAAGAACCTTGTTTTTTTCACTCATAAATTAGTCAACCACATAAATTGAATATAAAGAAATGTAAAATGAGGATTTTTATTCTATTTTTTTTGAATCGTAAACCGAAAGTCTGCCCCTCCCCCGGACCTTTCTTCTACCCAAACCTTACCATTATGAAGCTCTATAATTTTTTTTACAATTGCTAATCCCACGCCTGTACCTTCCTGATTCATGTCTCCATTTTGAGTACGGAACAGTTCAAAAACCTTTGTGCTTAATTCTTTTGGGACCCCACAACCGTTATCAGCAACACTAAACTCGTAAAATCCCGGAATTTCCGAATAATCTATGGTAATTTTGGGTTTATTTGCACTTTTCGAAAACTTTAACGCGTTTGATATTAAATTGGAAAAAACCTGATAAATACCTGTAGAGACAGCGGTAATTTCTGGAAGTTTTTTTAAAATTTCAAGTTCTATATTATTTTTATCCAATAAAACAGAAAAACTCTGAACGACCTGGTCAACAATTTCATTTATATCAACAGGTTCAAAATTGGAGTCCACCCGGCCAATCCGGGAAAATTCCAGCAAATCAAGAATCAACCGGTTCATTTGGTCCAGGTTGGCATTCATACGCTCAAGATATTTTTGAGCGTCATTTGATATCTCGTCTCCCAATTCTTCCTTGAGCAATTCGGAAAAACTTTTAATCGTCTGAATGGGTGTTTTCAAATCATGAGAAACAGTATAAACAAACTGTTCAAGCTGTTCATTTTGTTCCTGAATGCCTGTATAAAGATTTTTATTTAAAAGGAGTTTTTCAACGAACCGAACAAATCCCTGCACCAGGTTTAAATCAATATTATCATCAGGGGAATGCTGCCAGCCGGCAACAAGATAATATCGGGCAATGTCGCTGAAAAAAACAGGGGCTATAATAAACGGAGAAAACAATTCGGGTTTAATGTTTAATTCCGGTTTACCGATTTTGTCTTTAAAAAAGCTAATATCCGGAAAATAAACAGGGGTATGGCTTGTCAGCATAAAGTCGGACAATATTTTTATCTCTTTTTCAGATATAGCCTCACGTAACGGTTCCGATAGCCAGTTTAATTGTTTTAAACGGAGTTTTTGGTCCGTAAGAGTAACGATATGGTCAAAGTCTGCATCCATCAATCCCGCAAAACCTGATTGAATTTGCTTCAAGACATCATCCAAATTTTCACTTTGAGCGGTTTTTTCAAGTAAACGAGTCAACGTATCAATTTCTACAAACTTTTTTCCGTGAGGGTGCTCTTTTGATTTGTCTAGGAACTGTGCCAAATGAACACAAAAATATTCGACTGTTTTTATATCATTTACGGAAAAAGAATTTTCTTCAACACGACCAAGGGACAAACTACCTAAAAAACGTTCATTTTGCATTAATAGAAATGTTTTATTGACCGGCATTTTGTATAACAAACTTTTCGGCCGGATATCCGAAACACCATTCTCAGATGATTCGTTTTCCATATTTGGTTCAGTTTGTACCCAACCAAACAGCGACTTTTCAATGGCCTTACGTTGATAAGAACGATCCAAATGGAGTGAAACAGATTTCTGGCATAATTCATAACTTGCCGGGATTTGTTTATTGTCAAATACCGTCACAACCAGACAATCAAATTCAACAAATTGGTTCAGGGTATCTGCTGAATTCAATACAATATCTTTAATATTCCCGCCACTGGAAGTACTGCTTAAAAACTGTTTGACTGCCTGAATTTGATTTTGATAGGAAGATAATTCCGAAAGCGCCGTATATCGTTTTGATAATTCTTGCAAACTTTTTCGTATGGATTCAAAAATTTCAATTTGACGGGTGTCCCAGGATGTTTTGTCGGCAAAATAAAGATTAACAATACTTTTTTCATCATCCTCCGACAAAATCGGTAAACGAACATAGGAAGAAATTCCACACCGTTCGGCAACAACCTGCCATTCATGTTGTTCTTTTTGTTTTGATACATCATCAATAAAGATTGATTTGGCTTGATCGGGAAACTGCTGGAACGGGCCGCTGTTCAGGGAAAAATAAAGAAAATCATTCAATCCTGTATTTTCCGAACCATCCTGCTGCAAGCCTAAAACCGGTTTAGGGTGATCATTTACATCAAACTGCTGAAACGTTAAATATTTAGCTCCCCAATATGAAAGCATGGATTTTAATGGCTTTTTAAGGACATTACCAAAATTCGGAGAATATGTTATATCTTTACATAATGACTGAAAATCATTTAACCAATTTGAAAACTCGGCATCTGAGCCTTCCTGGGGCAGTAAAAAGTTGACAAAATATTCACTGGATTCCTGTCCGCCGATACGGGAAAAAACAGCCTGAACGTTTTTCACCTGACCGGTCGTATAAAGTTCAACAGGAGACTTGAATTCAGCTTTTTTGCCATTTTTCAAGTCAGGAAATTTACATATTTTGGAAAACGGTATGGTAAAAAGTTTATCCTGCTCAACATTAAAAAGAGCAATGGCGCTGTCATTAATATCCTTAACACTGTCGTTTTCCAAATCAACAATCAAAGCCGGAAATTTGAATCCCTCAAGCAGAGCATAATATTTTTGCTGCCATTTATCCACAACACCCTGCAATTGTTTGAAAGAAAATTGATATTTTTGCCGTTCAAAAACAATGGACAAGCCGGCTGCAATATTTTCAAGAAGCAAAAGCTCATCATGTGAAAAACGCTCTAAATAGGTGCGGGCAATATATATGAATCCATATTCATCATCCGAAGAATGCAGCGGTACAAATACTTCTGCCTTCATTGAAGTGACGAGCGGGTCCTCGGCCATTTCCCGGGTAAATATCTTTTTTTCTCTGAAAATAAAATCAACAACCGGGTCTTTATAAGATATTTCCGGAAGATAGGGTAAGGAGCTGTCCTGATTATATTTTTCAAGGGCCTGAAGATTTCCTGCACTTTGGTCACCGACTAGTAATAAAACAGCATCACAAGGGACCAAATCGACCAGCAGCCTTCTAACCAAAAGGAATGCCTGCACCGAATCGGTTTGCGAAAGGATTCGTGAACTCAATTGAAAAATAGAGTCGTCTTTTTTTGTGCCCAATATATTCATATTAAATATAACAATTGATCCTGTTAATAATATTCAATAGAAGAATCATTTATGATTTTATTGAAAAAGCTTTTTTGCCGCCATAACAACATCCTCAACAACGTTGTCTAACGGTTTGGGGATTGTTGCACCGGAAGCAAATTTGTGTCCACCACCGCCAAATGATTTTGCCAATGTATTCACCTCGACTTGACCTTTGGAACGGAGACTGACTTTGGTCCCACGGTCCACCTCGGTAAACATGAGAGAAACCTCAACATCTTTAATATTCCGCGTCAGTTCGGAAAAACTTTCTGTTTCCCAAAACTCTATACCGGCATCGGCAATCATTTTATTACTAAGCACAAACCATACCAAACGCCCGTTACAATCCTGCTGTAAATTAGACAACACAGAACCAATCAGCTTTGTCCGTCCAAAAGAGTAACTCTCGTAAACATGTTTATAAACTCCTATAAAATCAACATTTCGCGCAATAAGATCAGAAATGATTTTATGGGTATGCGGGGTTGTATTTGAAAAGCGAAACGATCCTGTATCTGTTAAAATACATGTATAAAGGGCATTTAAAAGTTGTGGTGTAAATTCACCATTATTTTGTAACACAAGGTCATAAATAAGTTCACCCGTAGAAGATGCATGGGAATCGGAAATAAATACATCGACAAATTTTTCCGAAGCAATATGATGATCAATACAGGCCATGGCAAGGTTGATCTGCTGAATTATTTCACCGACTTTGCCCAAACGCCGCCATTCAGATATATCTACAGATACAGCCGCATCACACTGTTTTATCAGATCATGATGTTCATCACCCTTAAAAGTTATTACCTGGTTTTTGGGATCTAAAAACTTGAAATACCCGGGCATGGGATCACTGTTCAATATGACAACTTTTTTACCGAGTTGTTCGAGATAGATGGCGAGAGCAATTTCAGAACCAATCGCATCACCATCCGGATGGACGTGGGTGGTAATGAGGATTTCTTTTTTATCCTCAATAAAACGGTTAAACTCTGTCCAGTTGTATTTTCCTGTCATTTATTTACTTGTTCCCGTTTATTATTTAAATACCTTATGAACGACTGTTGTATTATCAACAGCATCCATGACTTTAACAGCTATATTTTTTACATCGTTATCAATATTTATCTCAATTTTTTCATTTTTCGAATCACTAATCCCGTCTACAGGATAGACAAGCTGCCAGTCCTGTGCATTGATACTGATATAAATTTCCCTAATCATACTCCATGAATCGGTTATCTGAAAAGTTGCTTTATTGTCATTCTGTTCAATAAATTTAACCTGCGGACCGGTATTATCAATGACAAACTCCTGGCTTGTATGTTCACCGGATAATTCAGAACCTGCCGGATTGTTCGGGGAATCCGTGGCAACAACTTTGATCAAATATTGACCATCAGCCAACTGCTGTGTATCCCATGAATAAAAATTGGATTCAAATTTTTTCACAAAAGCAATCCATGAAGGATCGCCCAGTCTTTGATAATAAACATCAAACAAAAGACCGTCAAAATTGGGGTCCTGAAAAAACCAATCAACACTTTGAAAGCCTCTTTTGTTTTGGCTTGAGGGTAACGGTTTGGGGTAAACCACTCCCTTTCCTTTGTTGTTGGAATCATCCATTTCATAATAATCGCCGGGTTTATGAACAACCACGTCTGTTACTTCCGGCGGTAAATTTTTCTGAAGATAGGAAATAGACACTTTATCCAAAACCGGTGCCGCACCTCCGGATTTCAGCAGCTCACATTTCCATTGTACAAACCGTGCTAAAGGTGAGTCAATTCGCATATCACCATTTTCCATACGCACCGTTTTCCAATCGCTCCAGGTTTCATTGGCCTGTTCGGTATTACCGGATCGTGTAAAAAACCGGCAATTATTTTTATTAAATATACCTTCACATGTTAACACGCCCCACTGAGAAATAACCCCGGTATCCAGGGTTTCCGATTCAAATTCGGCATTTTCAGAAGGATTCGGACCAATACAGTAAATACACCCCATATTTGATGTTCCTATAAATAAACGGTCTTTTGAAGAACTGCATACAGCCGTTAATTCTGCTTCTTTAATTTTTAACAAAACCGAACTCTGCCCTTTTGAAGAAACCTGGTGCAATCGTCCCTTTTCACTCAAACACAATAACAATCCATCTGGTGTTATAAATAATTTTTGAATACGTTCGTCCTGACCCAGCCATAAATCACGCGCATAACCATCTTTATCAATCCGAAACAAAGCGGTCGGGACTTTGACACTTCGGGCAAAATCGTCCAAAATAATAGCCTGCGGTGCTAAAGCAACGTCTTTATCACCTTTATCAGTACCGTTATCTTTGGAACTTTTACTTTTTTGAGGTTTTAAAATGTCCGGCATTAATTGACTTGGTTCACCAAAAGCAGCAGCATACAGATAATTTTCCTTTTCAGAAACAACCAGACTATGTACTTCCTGCATTTGCGTATCAAACAAAACATAAGGATCGTTTAAACTATCTATTTTATAAACAAAGCCATTTCCTGCCGTACCGGCATATAATATATTCTTTTCATCAACTGCCAGGCAACGAATATGACTTTGACCGCTTTTTAGTACAGTTTGCGCTTTTCCGGATTCATCTATTTTATAAATATTACCGGCTTGCCCGGTGGCGACGTAAAGCTGATTATTATTATCAATTAATAAATCCCAAATATATATTTCATCGGGATCAAAAATGACTTTACTGTTACCTGCTTTGTCAATGGAATAAACCTTACCATTCGGAGAAGTGCCTGCAAAAACACGATCATTTTTGTCTAAACAAACAGCATAAATTTCCAGTTCAGGAGCATCAAAAAAGAGAGAACTGTCTCCATTCGCGGTATAGCGATAGAGTTTTCCATCATTTCCTGTAGCGGCATATACATTCCCTTTGGAATCGCAGGCCATATCCCAGATGTATGGGTCACCGGTTTCAGCGATCATTTGCATGGCCGGAGAAATCGTAATCTTGCCGGGATGGAGAATGGAAATTCCTTTATAGGTACCTCTTTCGAAATCGCTTTGAGAATTATAACTGTAGACACGGGGTTTGGCCGCCATAACGAATTGAGCCAGAACCAAAATCAACAAACCAGTCAAAAAATATTTAAAATCTGTTTTCATATTCATTAAACCTTTTTATCTACCTGATTACCAGAAAAAAGTTTCTTTCGGAGTTTCTTCATCAAAGGACGGCACAACAGCCTTTGCCGGTTGTTTAATGTTTACGCTCATTTTTTTTGCGCCCCTCAGCATATATTCTGTACTGATATTTGTCTCATACAATACTCTGTCATTCATAACATTTTCTTCACCCTGAATGGATTCGGAATTCATAACATTCATAATGGACGGTGGAAGCCCGACAAGTTCATCATCATTAATGGCAAGGCCTGTTTCTCGGGCGCGAAGCTGAATATAAATGTTGTTGGATTGACGGCGTCTGGACAATATTTCCAGTAAATGCCTGAAATTTTTCGGAACAAATCGATACCGGCTTGCCTGTACTTCATATTGCGTCAACGTTTCCGAACAAGAAACGATAAGCGTTAACTTTTTTGCAGAAATTTTTTGAGGTAATTTTATTTTTTCGACAATATTTTTTCTATTTTCAAAACTATCTTTTAAACGAATTGTCAAAGTCAGTGAATCTCCGGGGGAAACTTCAACTTTGTCCAATTGAATGCTGCTGATACCGGCAACATGTTCTCCGGGAACATTTTGCACAGACAGATCAACTTTAGTTACCTCTGGTGCTTTAAAATTGTTTACCATAAGAACACCCATAAGACCGGCAACCAGATCACCAACGGCTGTGACATCATTACCCGGAGCAAAAAATCCCAAATTTTGATAGGATGAAAAAAAATCTTTAAAATTTAATTTGCGACCATCAGAAAAATGTATAGTTCCGTTCAAATACAATGAATTATTACTGCTTGACAAACGGGCCGTTGTCAATCCCTGGATTAAAGCAATTCGCAGGAAAAAGGGCATCAGGTTATTCAGGGACCGGTCGGAAGCCATTTTGAAAGAATAGTTGTTTTTACCATCTATTGGTGAATTAATATCAAGAGAAACCGGGACCATTTCAGGTAATACGGAGAGGTCTCCCAGCACACCGGCAAGTCTGTCCTGACGAAATGTTCCAACAATATCTGTTGCAACCGCCATTTTGCTGGATCCCATTAAACTCGGTAATGTAACAAGAATTTTAGCATGAGACATGGGGAAATTAACCGGACCTAAATTAAAAATCTGGTGTCCAAAGGCAAGGATACGATGGTCATTGACGGCCGTTACAGTTCCTGTTGCTTCGATGGTATAATCCCCACTGATAAACACTTGTGAAACAGCAGAACCGGGTTGAAAGTCCTTTGGAACATCTGTTTGACTTGACTGCCCGCCTCCGGCCATAACTTTAAAACCCATCGTTTCAAACACGTCCTGGTAGGGGGAAATAATTTCTTCATTAAAACCGGAAAAAACCAGCGGCGCATGAATATTTTTCAGAGATGGAAATGTACTATTCGTTTCAGGGACCGTTTTAAATTGTTTTACCCAAAAATTTTCCTCCGGTTTAATCAAGGCAGATTGTAAATAGGACATGATATTTCCACCGGACAGACCGGTTTCAATTTGCCGGACATTTTCACTCGAAACGAGTTTAAACATGTGCTCAATCGGCATAACCCCGCCTATCGGCTCCTTCATAAATTGGCCAAACCTTAATGAAAGCGCACCTACCAGTTTCCCGTCGATATAAACCGGACTTCCGCTCATTCCGCTGACAACACCTGTTTTTTCCGCTTTTGCACCGGTCAACCGAACCAGGATAATGTCTGTTTTGGGGTAAAAATCTTTGATAATATCAACCACCTGAACACCAAAATCTTCGATTTCTTCCCCATAAAAAACCGTTTTTCCGATGCCCGACATGCCGGGTTGAACATCCTTGAGGGGCATAATTTCAGCATTCCACTCGGAAGCGAATAAAGGTGCAAAAAAACACCAAACCATTACCACAAAGCCCAAAAGCAACGTTTCAACTTTTCTCAGAACAACACCTCATATCAAATTCACCTTAAAAGCCCTGATTAAAAAAAGGTAGCCGGTATAAAGAATAACTTTCCAACTACCCTTTGTCTTTCAAAAACTGTAAAGTATTTCTTAATTGATTTAACTATATATTTGTCAAGAAATAAAATATATTAATAAAAACCAAGTCAGTCAAGCTAAAACTCTATGGTCTGCCCATAGTCCAGGACCATTGCGTTCAGCCCCATATTCTGAACTTTTTCAACAAACAAATCAGGGTCTGTATTGATAACATCAAAAGTCTGATAATGCATGGGGATTGTTAATTCCGGCTGTAAAAATTCTACGGCTTTAACGGCATCATCAATCCCCATTGTAAAATTGTCACCAATGGGTAACAGGGCAATATCAATTTCATTCATGGCGCCAATGAGTTTCATATCCATAAACAGGCCGGTATCACCGGCGTGATAAATTGTTTTATCGCCAATAGTAACAAGAAAACCACATGGATTTCCCATATAAGACAAGGCACCATCGCCAAGATCGGCCCCGGAGCCATGATGTGCAATGGTCAATTTCACACGTCCAAAGGGAAACTGGTAACTTCCGCCGATGTGCATGGGATGGACTTTGCACCCCTGTTTACCACAATAAATGGCCAGTTCGTATGGAGCGATAATCATAGCATCATTGTCACTGGCAATGGCTATTCCATCGCCCAAATGATCTCCATGACCGTGTGTCAGCAAAACATAATCTGTTTTAATTTCTTCCGGAGTTATAACAGCATTGGGATTACCGGTCAGGAACGGATCAAAAATCAACTTTGTATCGGCATTTTGTAATAAAAAAGCATCATGAGAAAAATAAGTTAATTTTAGCATGTTAACCTCTCCCATTTTGGAAAATAAAAATACAAATTACAAATCACCACCGACAGGTCTTAAAACAATCTCTTCAACCATTGCGTCCGGGGCGGTCGTACAAGCCGATACAATAGAGTTCGCAACCTGTTGGGGCGTCATCATTAATGTGCGATCAACATTTGCGTCCCCCCATATATCCGTATCTGTTGCGCCGGGTAATACGGCAACAACCTTTATACCGTGTTTCCGGGTTTCCATTCTTAAAACATCCGTAAAACCAAGCATACCATATTTTGAAGCACAATATCCGCCGCAATTATAATAGGGCTGTTTTCCGGCAACAGAAACAATATTCAAGATCATGCCATTTTTATTTTCAATCATGTCCGGCAGCACAGCCTGGGTGCATAAAAAAGCAGATGTTAAATTAACATCCAGCATGGTCTGCCAATCATCCAACGTTGTATTTAAAATTTTTTTAAAAATGCCAATACCGGCATTGTTTACCAGAATATCAACAGTTCCCCAATTATCTTTTATCATATTAACAGTATTTTGGACCTGGTCAGCTTTGGTAACATCGCAAACACCGGCACGCGCAGTTCCCCCGGAATTTTGAATTTCACGGACGGTTTGCATGACCTGCTCTTCTGTTCGGGCGGAAACGACAACCTTGCTCCCCATTTTTGCAAAAGCTTCTGCCGCAGCCTGGCCAATACCCCTGCCACCGCCTGTTATCCAAACTATTTTATCTTTTAACGAGTTATCAACCATTATCAACCCCTGGTGTTCAACAAATTCAGTAATTCCATACGGGTCGCACGCTCCTGCTTGAATGCCCCAAACATGGCGCTGGTCGTAATAAAACTGTTTTGCTTTTCTACGCCCCGCATCATCATGCAAAGATGTTTTCCTTCCACAATAACGGCAATACCATCCGGAGCTAATATTTCCTCAAGTTTTCTGGCAATTTGGTTTGTCATACGTTCCTGAACCTGTAACCTGCGGGCAAAAACATCAACAATTCGAGGGATTTTACTCAGCCCGATAATTTTACCTTTGGGCAAATAAGCCACATGACATTTACCATAAAATGGAAGCATGTGGTGCTCACACAAACTGTAAAATTCTATATTACGGACCAGAACCATATCACGGCAATCTTCATGAAAAATTGCATTATTAATGATCTCGTTAATGTCTGCTGTGTAACCGGTGGTTAAAAATTCGTAGGCACTTTCAACTCGTTCGGGGGTACGCAAAAGGCCTTCTCTTGTTGTATCCTCACCTATCAATTCCAACTGCCTATGAATCAATTTTTGAAATTCACTTGACATATTATTCACCTCTGTAAATTGCAATATTTCTTGGTGTTTCATAAAGTTTTATTTCATAGAGCTCTCCATTCGGGAATTTATCTTCAAGTATCTTCCAAAATTCTACAATAATATTTTCTGCTGTCGGAACGATTCCCTGAAGAAAATCCACATCAAAATTAAGATGTTTATGGTCTACACGCTCTATAATTTCCTGTTCAACAATATTTTTTAATTCTTTTAAATCTATTATCATTCCTGTTATGGGGTCCGGTTCACCGCAAATTGTAATTTCAAGTTCATAATTATGCCCGTGTCCCAAGGGGTTATTGCACCGACCATAAAGCTGCCAATTTTCTTCAGCGGAAAGCTGGTCAGTATGTAACCTGTGAGATGCGGAAAAATGGACCCGCCTGGTTAAATATACTTTTGCCATAACTGACCTCCCGTTATAGTTAATATGTTCAAACAATTCCCCCTTTTCAGTTTATACCAAAAAATATGTGAACCTATTAACGTAACAACATTAACGGCAAAATAATCCTAATATTTATTGAGGACGATTAAAATGACAATTCAGTGTAAACAGGATAATGGTCGCTCGGATAACGGCCGTTTTTATTAAAATAAACGATTTCAATCTTTTCAGCTTTAATGTTTTTTGTTGTCAAAAACCAGTCAATTCGGGCTTTATCTTTCCGGCCGTTAAAATCATTAGAAGTGCCGGCATTCTCTTCATCTTTATTTAATGCTTGCCAAACATCCACAAAATTGCCTTTTAATAAATCGTTCTGATCAGGCTCGCAAAACATCTGGTGCCCGACAGAGGACGGTTCGAGATTAAAATCTCCCATAAAAATGCTTGGTTTTTCTCCGGCAATTTCTTTCCATTTTTTCAAATTTAATTTTGTTGTATTGGAAGCACAGGGTTCACGGCCGTCGTAATGGTTATTAAACACAACAAACTGCTTATCTGTTTGCAAGTCTTTAAGAATGCCCCATGTGGTAATGCGGGGAAGATTATTTCCCCATGTCATGCTTGCAGGGACATCCGGAGTATCGCTATGCCAAAAGGTTCCATGGTCCAAAAGTTCAAACTTTTTAGCATTATAAAAAATGTTGCAAGACTCACCATTCATACTTTCCTGGGGCCTTTCATCAATTTCTACGTTGTAATATCTGCCGACTCCAAAAACTTTATAATCTTTAAACGCGGATGATATTTTTTCTATCTGCATGGGTAATGCTTCCTGGACGCCCAGAATATCCGGGTTATATTGTTGTATACATTCAATCAGCATGTCTTTTCGAAACTCCCACGAGTTGTCACCATCATCAGCCGTCCCATATCTCAGATTAAATGTCATAATTGAAACAGTATTTTGGGGTGGAGCACATTGAATTAATGAAATACTTAGACAAAAAATAAACAAATAAAATTTTTTCATAACTTCTCCATAATCGATTAATTATCTCACAGTATTAAACAGGCGATTTCACAGTACTATTTTCGAGTCTTCCGTTTCCGGATTTTTGATCAGCACGTTTTAACATAAACGCAAAGTACATTCCGGCAAATCCCAATATTGAAAAAATCCACATTCCGGCAGAATAGCCGCCGGTTTGATCATTTGCAAAACCAATAACAAGATTAAAACCGGCCAGTCCTATATTTTGAATCATTGTCATTAAACCATAGGCTGTTCCCAGCTTATTTTGTTCCACAATTAAGGCAACAGAAGGCCACATGGATGCAGGAACAAGTGAAAAAGCAATACCCATCATAACCATTGGCACAAGCGGGTGAAGCGGCGTATAGACCAACAATAAATATACGGGAACAAGCAGCAATGAGCCCAGCATCATAACAGAAGCCCTTTTACCAATGCGGTCAATCATTAAACCAAAAAGCGGTGTACCGATCATGGATGCAAAGGTGATAAAACTGGAAGTAAATCCTGCCATAGACCGGCTTATTCCATGATGTTCCATAAAAAACTTGACGGCAAATGTTTGAAAAGGAAAAACAGCCGAATAAAACGTAACACATAAAAGAGTAATATACCAAAACGATGGACTCATTCTAAAAATTTCACCCCAGGATACTTTATCAACTTTATCAGATTCGCTGATTGTAAAATGTTTATCAGCATAACGTTCCATGGAAAAATAGACAATAACAGCTAATACCGAAATTACACCGGCAGCAACAGAAATCAATAACGGATATTGCCAATTCACATATAAAGATTTTGCCCAAGTCGGTGAATTAAGTGCGGCAAATGTTCCCAAACGGGCAATGGTTAAATTCAAACCAAAAGCAAAGGACAACTCTTTTCCCTTGAACCATTTTGCAATGACCGTTGTAATAGCAACAATCAATGACTCTGCACCTAAACCAAAGACAAGTCGTCCGGTGGCCATTAAAGCCACATTTCCCTGTAATGAAGTTATAATGGCGCCGATCATGCAAAAAGCGGCAAACAAAAACGAAGCGCGTTTTGTACCGATACGATCAATAAGAATTCCGCCGATCAACACCATAATGACATTGGGAATACTATAAATCGCATTTAATAAACCTATATTACTGTCAGAAAATCCCAACTGATTTTTCAAAAGATCAGCAAGAGGACTTATACTGTCATAAATATAATAATTACCGAACATTGCCAAACTGATAAAAAACAAAACAGTCCAACGGTAAATGCCTGATGGTTCTCGTCTATTTTTTTCCACAGTAATCAACATCCTTCTTTTTTATTAAAAAAATTTGTATTTTTCAAATGAACAAAATCAAAAGCAAGAATCCAAGAAAAATTTAATTATCATACGTTTTTATAGCAAATCTCTTTTATAACGGCAAAAGGAATAAACTTGATATTAATATTGATATTATATATAATCTGGTATATTTTATAATTATAATATCAAGAAAGGATGTCGCTTGACAACACATTACGGACATGTTTTACTGGGAATTGGAACAGCGTTTATGGCTGCTCTGATTTTTTCAAGGTTACTAAGTAAAATTCATATCCCCAAAGTAACGGCCTATCTTATTGTCGGTTTGCTGACAGGTCCGTCTTTAGCAAAATTATTGGGATACCCGGCCTTAATTAAAGCCGAATCGATTCATGATATTATCGTACTCTCCGATATTGCACTGGCAATGATCATGCTTGTAATCGGCAGTCAATTTAAAACAGACTCGTTACTCCGCTGGGGTAAAAGGCTTGCCGTGCTTTCAGTTTCAGAGACCCTTATTACATTTGTTCTAGTGGGCTTGTCACTGTTTTTAACAAATTTATTTTTTATAAAAACCACGATACACTCTTCCATGAGTGTGTTGACAACATCCATATACTTGTCCGTTTTCATGGGTGTTATTTCCATTGCCACAGCTCCGGCAGCGTCACTGCTTGTTATTCGGGAATATGAGTCAGACGGCCCGGTAACAGACCTGGTATTGGCCCTCATCGGCTTGAACAATTTAATTTCTATCATTACTTTTAACATTATTACCCGCTATCTTTTCCAGGCCCAGGGATCTTATCTCACACTCATCTGGAAGTTACTGGCGCCTGTTGGACTTGGAATATTGACAGGTTTTATTATCAGTATCTGGGCCCAAAAAATGGAAAAAAGGGTTGAAATGCAGCTTTTGTTACTTGGTGCCGTAATTGCCAACGTCGGTATCTCCCGGCTATTACATATTGATCTGTTTTTAGACTGCTTTATCGCCGGTGTTGTTATTATCAACTCTTCACCAAAATCTAAAATGTTATTCGAAGCACTCAGAAGCATCGACTATCCACTTTATGTGCTATTTTTTGTCATTGCCGGTGCCAGTTTACATATTGACGCATTAGCGCATATCGGATTTTTAGGCATGATATACATTATTTTCCGAATTGCCGGTAAAATCTTTGGCAGTTGGATTGGAACAAAACTGGGTGGATTTGGCCTTGTGGAAAGAAAATGGCTGGGTTATGCGCTTATGGCCCAGGCAGGAGTAGCAATAGGGCTATCGCAAACGCTGGCCCAAATTTGGCCGGAAGGCGGTATGATAGTACAATCACTTATTTTAGGATCGGTCGTAATTTTCGAACTTATCGGTCCTATTTCAGTACGACATGCTTTGGTGCATTCCGGCGAGGTCCCTGTTTTAACATTGCTTGTTAAACGTGCACCGGAAGGGACTTATGAGGGTTTACATCATGTTCTTGAGCATTTCAGACGTTCACTGGGTATTCCAGTAGGTCATAAATTCAAAAGTCCGTCCGACATTCTTATTCAGCACGTTATGAGAAAGAATGTCGACACTATAAATGAAAAAACACACTTTAATAATATATTAAAATTAATTTCACACAGTAAATACGATCGATTTCCCATAGTTGATGATGAAAACCACTTTTTGGGCATACTGGATTACAGTGATATACGGGATGTTTTAGTCGATGAATCTCTTTCCAGCATTGTTGTTGCACGTGATTTATTAAAACCGGAACCGCTGGCTGTTCATCCGGAACAAACCCTTGGAGAAGTTTTGATAATTTTTCAAAAACGCAGTGACATCACTTACCTGCCGGTTGTTGATAAAAGAGACCGCTCATTACTCGTGGGAATTATCAGTCAAAACGATATTCTGGCTGCTTTTCGCATTCCAAGTTTAAAGGATGAATAAAAATATGAACGATGAACTCAATCCATGGTCTACAATTTGGTTAAATCCCAGACAGACGATACGATATATCATTGAAACAAATCCACATCACCACTATTACCTGCTTGTTATGTTAGGCGGCATTGGGCAAGCGCTCGCCAATCTCGCCGGACAGGGATTTGGTGACATGTATCCATTTAATGTACTCATACTCATGACGCTGATAGCCGGCCCAATAGGCGGGTTTTTATCAGTGTTTATAGAAAGCTATCTGTTATATTTTTTAAGCCGCAAACTCGGCGGGATAGCGTCCAGAAACGATCTTAAAGTAACAGTTGCCTGGTCCTGGGCGCCGATTGTTTACACACTGCCTTTATGGGGCGTTAAGTATATTTTATTCCGACAGGATATCTTTACAAGCAACATCGAATGGATACAGGCACAACCTGTCCTTAATATGGTTTTTATCATATTAAGTTTTGTTGATTTTATCATTGGATTTTTGTCATTATACATTTTGATTAACGGCGTCATCGAAGTCAACAAATTCAGCTTAATAAAAGGTATTGGTGTCGTTTTTTTAAATATGCTTATCATTATTTTATTGCTTTTACCGGTTATACTCTTTTTAGCACCTGCTGTAAATTAAATAAAAATAATTGAGGTTAAAATGAAAAAAAATATCTTGGGGAAAAATGGCCCCGAACTTACAGAAATAGGACTCGGCGCCTGGGCCATTGGCGGGGCCTGGGAATGGGGCTGGGGACAATCCGACGAAAAAGATTCTATAGAAACCATTCACAGGGCCATTGACCTTGGCATAAACTGGATCGATACGGCCCCGGCATACGGTCTTGGCAATTCGGAAAAAATTGTCGGTAAAGCCATTAAAGGAAAAAGAGACGATATTTACATCGCTACAAAGTGCGGCATGGTCTGGGACGAACACGAAAATGTGATCCGTAGTTTAAAACCAGCAAGTATAAGACGTGAAGTTGAAGCCAGCCTAAAACGGCTTGATATTGAAACAATTGATCTTTATCAAATCCATTGGCCGGACATAAATACACCCATAGAAGAGTCATGGAATGAAATGGCCAAATTAAAAAAAGAAGGCAAAGTGCGCCGGCTGGGCGTTTCGAATTTTGATGTTGACCTGATGAAAAAATGTCTGGAAATTGAAAACATTGACTCACTGCAGCCGCCATACAGCATGTTTGTTCGAAATACGGAAAAAGAAATACTCCCCTTTTGCAAAAAGAATAATATTGGTGTCGTTATTTATAGTCCCATGTATTCCGGGCTTTTATCCGGTTCCTTTGACATAACAAAACTGGCCGCAGATGATTGGCGTCATAAAAACGGTGATTTTAAAGAGCCAAAACTCTCACGAAATTTAGAGGTTATTGAAAAGTTACGGGGAATAGCACAAAAATATAATAAAACTGTGGGACAACTGGCAATTGCCTGGACGCTTGAAAATCCGGCTGTGACCTGTGCAATTGTTGGTGCCCGTAAAAAAAGTCAGGTTGAGCAAAACATACATGGCACCGGCTGGTCAATTGAAAAAGAAGATATGGAAAAAATCGACTTGTTGTTAAAGGATCGTTAAAACATTTATTCATTTTTTAAATAATTCTTGAAGCAAATTATGCAGGCGGCCCATTATGGGACAAATGAACTTGTTACGCTGTCGGTTTATATAAAGTAAAAAGTGTCCCGGGCCTTGGGATCCTTGCCAATAAATTGACTCTGGATTCGATACGCCGCGTATTCCATAATAAAACCAACGAAATACAGCAAAAAAGGAACCATTGAAAAAAATTATTAAAAAATTTTTTCTGATCTTTGGAATTATTAGTTTTGTTATCGTCCTTATATCATTAGGATTGTTTTATTTCTTCAACCGTTCCAATCAAATTTCCTATGATAAAATGGATTTAAATGACGGGCCTTATATTTTTTGGACAAATGATACAACTCTAAAAATATTAGATATTCAATTCATACCTCAGAACAAAGATTTTAATATTAGTGAATCAAAATTAAATTTAAAGGACACAACTCTAGTATTAAACAAAATCAAAAATGAATTAAATATAGAGTTCAATCCATATCAGGAACACAAGCCGGACACATCGATCTTTGTGGCCGACAGGATTTGTGCTGTTTCAGATATTCACGGCTGTTTTAATTATTTTGTGGCCCGTTTGCAGAACAATCACATAATAGATGACAGTTTAAACTGGAATTGGGAAACCGGACATCTTGTCATTGTGGGAGATGTGCTCGATAAGGGACCCAATGTCACCCAGTGCCTCTGGTTCATCAAAAAACTTGAAAAAACAGGCGGAAACAGCCGGAGGCAAAGTCCATTATTTATTGGGTAATCATGAAATAGGAATATTAAAGGGAAGACTCCACCGCATTCACAAAAAATATGAATTGATAATGGAAAAATTGGACCTGGACAATAGCGGATATTCCATCGCCAGCTTTGATTATACAAAATTGTTTGGCCAGGACACGGAATTTGGAAAATGGCTCGGCACTAAAAATGGGGTCATAAAAATCAACAATGTCCTTTTTTCACATGCATGTATTTCAACTTATTTGAAAAAAGAACAACTGGAAATTAACGACATTAATAACTATACACGAAAATTATTAAAACTGAAACACTATTATGCCGCCGATAAAGATGAACGAGAAATTTTCAGGCGATTAAAAGGTTTTTGGGGGCCCTATTGGTGTGACGAATATTTCTCCTTAAAATACATAAAATGGGAAAAGAAAAATTTCTCAAACCGGTTGACTGAAATACTTGATTATTACAACAGTGACACCATCATTATGGGGCATCAACATATAAAAAAAATAACGCCATTGTATGATAATAAAGTGATTTTAATCGGTGTTAGTGTGCCTTATATACCCGAAAACGATATTTTAAAAGACAATTCCGATCCCCAAATGTTATTAATCGAAAACGATAATATGTATATACTGCATTTTGACGGAACAAAAGAAATTATAACAAAGGATATGTAAAACATATCAAACGAAAACCAGCCTGTTATGTTATATATTGGATAAATTACTAACCAATGCCAAGAATTTTAAACAAAATCACTTTTAACGACTTGAACAAGGAACCGGAATGAAAAAAGCTGCCCGACTTTTCCTTTGCGGAATATCTATCACACTTTTTATAAATTGTAAAAGTACACCAGATATAAAAAATGCCGATTATGCAAAAAACCTTCATAATAAAATATTGACGATCGATACCCATTGTGATACGCCATTAAATATGATAAAACCGGATTGGGATATTTCCAAACATCACACACCGACAATAAAAGATGATTCCAAAATTGATTTACCAAGAATGAAACAGGGCGGTTTGGACGCTCTGTTTTTTGCGGCTTTTGTCGGCCAAAGAGACCGTGACCCGGAACAATACGAAATAGCAGAGAACAAAGCAGATAACCTTATTAATGCTATTCACAAGATGTGTCAACAAAACAATGACATCATCCGTATGGCAACCTCTCCGGATGAAATTTATAAAAATAATGAACAGGGGTATCTTTCGGCACTTATCGGCATTGAAAACGGTTTTGCCATTGCTAAAAATATTAAAAACATAAAAAAGTTCTATGATAAAGACGTTCGATACATTACATTAAGCCACTCGAAAAACAACGATATTTGCGACTCATCGACAGATGGAAATGGACCCGAACACAATGGTCTCAGTGAATTCGGCAAACAGGTTGTCCATGAAATGAACAATCTGGGAATGATTATCGATGTTTCACATATATCAGACAAGGCATTTTATGATGTTTTGAGTACAAGTAAAGCGCCTGTCATTGCCAGCCACTCCTGCGTACGAAGCCTATGCGACCATCCCCGAAATATGACAGACGACATGATCCGCGCTCTGGCGAAAAACAACGGTGTTTTGCAAATGTGTATTCTTGATATATATTTAAAAACACCGGATATCACAGCCCAAGGTGACTCGGCGCTTAAAAAGCTTGATGAAAAATTTGGTCCGTTTGATAAGTTACAGGACGCACAAAAAAAACAATACGAACTGGAAAAGCAGGAAATTATGAACAAATATCCTTCTCCCAGGGCATCGGTTAAAGATATTGTTGACCATATAGACCATGTGGTGAAACTTGTCGGCATTGACTATGTCGGCATCGGCACTGATTTTGACGGCGGCGGCGGTGTTGATGGATGTAATGATGTTTCTGAATTACCAAATATTACTATAGAACTTGTTAAAAGAGGTTATTCGGACAAGGATATTGAAAAAATATGGGGTAAAAATTTTATTAGGGTTTTTAATCAGGTTATAAAGCAAAAATAAACTAATTAAAACATGAACGGATCCCATGATAGAACATCTTTTATTTATCTGCCCTATATGTTTTTCAAAAAATTCAATTATCTCAGATGGAAAAACGGAATGCAGTTCCTGTCACGCCAAATTTAAACGAAAAGGCAGCTTGATTCAGATCAACGATCAAATCCGGTTGTGCGACGAATGGTTTGCTGATATTAAAGAACATCTTCAAAAGGACAACGCACGTTCGAATGGAGATGATAAGGTTCTGTTTAAAAGCGGTCCGGCTAAATTATACAAAGCCCAAAATATATCATCCTGGCAGCACCAGATAGGCATTTATAACAACATTGATTTACCGATTTTTGTACAGGAAGGGAACCTTTTAATCACAACAGACAAAATTTCCTTTGCTTCGGAAAAACCCTGTTTCGAATTCGATCTTGCAGATATAACCTGCATTACAACAGATTCCAGCCATTTTTTGTTAAAAATAAAAAACCAACCCTATTTTCGCCTGGATTTTCAAAAAGAAAGTCCCTACCAATTGGAACTAACGACACGAAATATCCTTGATGATTTTTGGCGTAACAAAACAGGCCGGACCATTGTTGAATATCAACCCAAAATCACATTCAAACAACCAAAACCAGGACCAGCTGCCCTAAAACGCTTTTCACCAACACACCATGTTGAGGAACGAAAACGAGACAAATTATTTTACTTTTTCCTGAAATTTGTGGCAAAATGGCTGTTCAAGCTTGCATTTCGAATTTCAATATCCGGCAAGTCACATCTGCCAAAGAAGGGCCCTTTTGTTATCATTCTCAACCACGAAGGGCTATTAGACCCGTTTCTAGTTCAGGCTGTTCTTAAACGAAGAATTTCATTTTTCACCAAAAACAGTGAATTTAAAAACAAACTGTTCCGATATGTGCTCAATGTGTTCAGGGCCATTCCGGTAAAAAGACATGAAACAGACCCTCAATGCATACGCAGTGCGTTGCGGGTTTTGGAATATGAAGAACCGGTTGGTATTTTTATTGAGGGCGAACGGACCTGGGACAGTCATTTTTTACCCCCAAAACTTGGTGTTGTTAAATTTTTAAAAAGCCTGGACGTTCCTGTTTATCCGGTCAGAATTCAGGGTTCTTTTGAGGTGCTGCCCAGATGGGGTTCGTTCTTTCAAATACATCCTGTTAAAATTATAATTGGAGAAAAACTCGAAATTAATAAAACAGAACCCATCTTTGAAACAGGGAAATATATCATGGACCGGCTTGGAGGTTTAAAAACACGATGAAACCCAAAATACTACTCCAGGTATGTTGCGCCCCGGATGCAACCGTCGGTGCGGAACGATTACAGCAGGATTTTGATGTGGGTGTGTTTTTTTATAATCCCAATATACACCCGCAATCCGAATATGAGCTGCGTGTTGAAGAGATGATCCGGCTGGCACCGCTTATCGGTGTTTCAGTACTTCCGGCCCCCTATGATTCCAAAAACTGGTTTGAAGCAGTTAAAGGTCTGGAACATGAGCCGGAAAAAGGCGCCCGCTGCCATGTTTGCTTTTATATGCGCCTGCAAAAAACAGCCCTTGCCGCCAAAGAAAACGGATACGACTATTTCGGCACTGTGCTCACTGTTAGTCCTCATAAAGATGCCGAGCTTATTAATAAAATCGGTTTTGAGATAGCAGAAAAAACGGGAACAAAATATCTCGAATCCAATTTTAAAAAGAAAGACGGGTTCAAACGGAGCATTGAACTTTCAAAACAATATAATCTTTATCGTCAAGACTATTGTGGCTGTATTTTCAGTAAAAAAGAACGGGAACAAAAATAGGAGCTTATTATGAAGGAAGCTCTGTATTACCAAAAGCTTGCAGACGACAAAGTTATGTGCCTGCTTTGTCCGCATCAATGTAAAATCAATCCGGGTGAACGGGGCATTTGCGGTGTTCGGGAAAACAGAAAAGGAACGCTGTACAGTCTTGTTTATGAAAAAGCCATTGCCACGCATATTGATCCCATAGAAAAAAAACCACTGTTTCATGTCCATCCGGGTTCAAAATCTTTTTCTGTTGCCACAGCAGGCTGTAATTTTTCGTGCCAATTTTGTCAGAATCACGAAATTTCACAAATGCCCAAAACAGGCAATCGTCATATTCTAGGCGACACATTAAGCGCTGAAAATATCGTTGCACTTGCCCTGCAAGCTCAATGCAAGACCATTTCCTGCACATACACAGAACCGACTGTTTATTATGAATATGCGTTGGACATTGCCAAGCTTGCTGCAAAATACGAGATAGATACCATTTTTGTCAGCAATGGATATATTAACCAAAAGCCGTTGCAAGAGGCAGCACCGTTTTTAAAAGCCGCCAACATTGACCTTAAAGGTTGGGACGAAGATTTTTACAAAAACACTGTCGGTGGCAATTTAAAACATGTACTTAACACGCTGAAACAGATGAAAAAACTAAACATCTGGCTGGAAATTACAACACTCGTTGTGCCCCAACATGTTGATAATGAAAAAAATTTAAAAGAAATCGCACTTTTTATTAAAAACGAACTCGGACCGGAAACACCCTGGCATATCAGCCGGTTTTATCCGAACTATAAATATCAAATGGTCCCGCCAACATTGCCGAGTATAATTCAAAGAGGCAGGGAAATCGGGCAGGAATGCGGGTTGTATTATGTTTATACCGGAAACATTGCCGGAGATATTGGTGAACACAGTTTTTGTTACAAATGCGGCACAAAGCTTATTGAACGATATGGATTTCAGATACTAAACAACAATATTAACAATGGAACATGCCCTTCATGCGGGGCTGTTATACACGGCATCGGCATGTAAAAAAAAGGAACCGTATTTTCAGTCATCCAAACAAACACGGCCCAGCGTCCATGTAAATGTGTTATTTTTATAAATCAGCTCAAAAGACCCGGAATTCCGTGTTGAAACATGGTAATGATATTCACGAGACTGACCTTTTACATCACTCCACACACCATTTACATGCGACACGGAATAGGTCCTGTCTCTCCATTTAAACCGTAGCGGATGCATTCGCTGATTTGTAAAATGTGAAATAACTTCAATATATTCATTTATCTCTTCAAATGTCATGCTCTTTGCCTTATAGTGTTATTATGTACACCTATTTTAACATATTTTTCTATTTTATGCAACATATTTTTTAACAGGATGAAATACAGGGCAGAAAAAGCACTTGATTATCGAATGACTGTTTTCTAAATTGATTCTTTCATTCTAAACGGAAACACGATGCGCAAATTAAACTCTAAAATTATTTTATCATCTCTGTTAACGGCAATGGCTGTGGTTATTGGTTATCTGTTTGCCGGTGTACCCAACGTTGAATTTTACACAGCAACTGTTTTTATCAGCGGCTGCATTGTTGGTCCGGTTTATGGTGCGGCAATTGGTGCAACGTCAGAATTTCTATTTTCTGTTTTTAATCCCCTTGGCATGGCAATGCCGAATTTACTGATTGCACAAATTATTTCCATGGCGGTTGTTGGGTGGTGTGGTGGTTATTATTTCAAAAAAAATCCACAAATAAGTTTCACAATTAAAAAAATGTTATTGCTCGGAGCAATCGGTTTTCTTTTGACACTGTTTTTTGATGTTATGACAACGTTGAGTTTCACCCTGTTTATGGTGGGTGCTAATTTTCAAAAGATGGTGGTGTCTTTTCTTTATGGAATGTCTTTTTACTTAATACATTTGACGATCAATACTGTGACATTTATTTTCATTGTTCCGGTTATTTTAAAAAGAATACAGCCCTTTTGCTTACAAAACAACAAAAAGTGAGTTACATTTGAAAAAAACATATCTGTTCATAACTCTTTTATTATATATTTCACATCTTTCAGCACAAACGCAGGTTGAAAACACTGTAAAGACGGACTCTGTTTCAGCACCCCCCGAATCTATAAATGCCTTGACAATAGATTCGACAGCCATCATCGGATGGAATTATACATCCTTTGCCGATATTTATAACTGGATGCCGGCGACTTATTATTTTAACCAAGGTAGTACCGGACGCATGGCACCTGGTTTTATCTTTTGCGGTTCAGAACAGCAATCAAAAATCGATTATGACGGCCTTTTGCTGAATGACCCCATTACTGAAAAGGTAAACCTCAACATGATACCGGTTGAAAGTATTGATAAAGCTGATATCATATTGACGAACCAGCAGCGACGATTCGGTAATGAACAACTGGGACAATCATTGAAAATCAATCCGATAAATATCGCCGCAAATCCAATCCGGTCCAGGATCACTTACCGTAATGGAACCAGCGGATATGACGACATAGATGTACGAGCCGGGATGCAGGCATCTCCGACTTTGGCCATCAATGCCGGCTCTGTTTTAAAAAATTATCACAGCACACAACTTTACAGCAATTATCGCGCTTTAAAAACAAACCTTCAGATACAAAAAAAACTGTTCACTCGATGGACAGTGAAATATATATTGCTGTCCCAAAAGTTTGATCTGGATATGCCGCTTTATTTTGCACCAACCGGTTTTCGTTATCCCCTGATACACCATAAAGACCAACGTAAAGACCAGGGATTACACATTCAGTATCATGACAGATTTTCTGTTTTTCTTCAGTACACTAATCTGAAAAGAGAATTTTTCGGTTATATGCACAGAGATTTTGAATCCGTTCATACTGCAAAAAGAACCCGCATTCTGGCCCAATATGTTATTATCAAAAATCCGTTTCAGATAAAAGCAGGCGTACAATCAACACGGGATAAACTGGAAAGCGAATTTTGGCAAAACGCTGATCAGGATAAACTGGAATTCTGGACCAATATTCAGGGTAACTATTCAAAAAATATTGAATGGTATCTGTTATTAAACAGTAAAAAAGCAAAAAATTTTGATGCCACTATTGAACCGGAAATCGGCTTGACATATTTGATGACGCCGAATACAAAATTTATAGCGTGGGCACATCAATCCTGTCTGGAACCATCCTTTGAAGCAAAGTACATCAACGATCCGTTTGTTACAGGAAATACAAATTTACAGCGAACCCAAATTCAACAAGCCGGATTAGCATTAGAATATAAAACCTGTAAGACCGAGCTCTTTTCATCCGTGTCTTTTCAAAAATCAAAAAATCCCATAGGCGCGGTTTTATTCCAAATCGATGATTTACCTGTTTTTCAAAACCTGCCCGATAAACAAAATTTTGTAGTGGATTTAAATCTGAAACAATCCGTGATAAAAAACACGTCCCTGCAGCTAAAAAGCAAATTCATTGTTTCTGATTTAAAACAAAACGACATTTATCAGCTCAGTACACCAAAATATTATGCCAAGGCATTTGCGCAATGGGCCTATCCGTTATTCAAAGGTGATCTTTATACCAGGCTCAGAATAGGATTGACATTAACCGGAGAACAATATTACACCTTTTCACAGTTCAGCAATTTCAGTTATTATGCTGAAAAGCTTGATCCGATTGTGGTCCCCTATTTACACGGCATGTTTACATTTCGTGATGCCGTAATTTTTGTAGCTTTGGATAATTTTTTAGGACAGGAATATCAACTGGTTTACCCCTATTCAATGCCGCAAAACCAGTTTCGCTGGGGTTTTACCTGGAATTTTAACGACTAGTCAAGCCGGTTCTTCCGAATTTTCACTATTTTCAGTCCTGGCGGTCTTAAATATCTTCCGCACCTGACCTTTATAACGGGCCCGAATGTGTAAAAAAGCCGGTTCATACACCTGACTGCGAAAATCCGGAAAACACCATTGTGAAGGGATATAATGCCCTTTTTTAAAACTGTAGGTCAGGTCTGCATAAATACCCAGGTCCAGATAAATTTTATGCGCATTATATTTGGCAGACGCCAGTACAAATTTATCATAGTCCATATAACCGGGGTCGAGATTCACTTTTCGTTTTCCTTCAACAGCCAGCTTGTCTTCAATATCATTACATTCAATTTTGATTTGCGCCAGCCTTCCGGGATTAACTAAATGAGTAAAGGAATAAAACACACGATAAATGGGCGTTCCCATTTCAGGGACATAATAGTCGGTCATTTCAAAATCATAACGCGGACTTTTATAATCGACCGGTCCATACTTTTCAACGAGTAATTGGGACGCCTGGTCCAGCAACTCTTCGTCACTGTACAAAATCCCGCAAACAAGTTTTACGGCTATAGGTTCATTCGGCTTCATTTTTCTCTTTAGCTCTTAATCCAAACTCTCTTTCAAAGGCCATATTTTCAGAAATGGCAGCCATAGCTTCTTCCACAAGCGAAGAATCAATGCCAAAGACATTCTGCACAACATTATAATAATCCTGTTTTATTCTTTGTTTTTGTTGGCCTTCTATAGTTGTTATACGTAAATAATTGTTATGAAGATAGAGCATACCATCTTCCCGAAGCTGGGTCATACAAATACCGTGCATGGTTCCCTGATAAAAGGAATTCAACCAGTGGTCTAAAAATTCCTGTTCTGACAATGGTTTGTTTTGAAAACAATAGCGCCATTTTTTATCCTGTTTATCAAAAGTATACAAATGATAAAACTCATCGTCGGGATTAAAGGCCAGCTCTACACCGGTATGGGCTGTTCGATAAAACCGGTTAGAGTCCGGCTGAATTTCCATAGGCTGGTTCAGCAGATACCCGGGATCAACCAAATATTGCTTACGGTCCAACAACACAACAAATGCACAATGTACATTCGGTCGATTGCGCATATGAGCAATAACCGGATATCCCTGAAAACCATGTTGTAAAAGAATACTCTGTAAAAAAAATGTTAATGAAAAACAGGTGCCGCCTAAATGAAAACGGGCATGATCATCAAAAACTTCTTCCGGTAATCGTATGTGTTCAGGACTTAGAAAATCCCTGTTTAATTTTATAATTTTGCTCACATTTTCATAAGGCAATTTTGAAAAATGACGTAAAATTGACTGTAAAAATTCGAGTCCCGGTGATTGTGTTCTAATCGCATAATAATCAAGAAATAAATTAACACCATTTTGGTGTTTATATGGATCAAGAATAATTTGACTTGTTTTTTTCATAAATTGAATATATTTTCAGACGAATTTTTATAAAATATAATAATTATATATGACATTTGCAAAACCAAAGGTTTTAGCAGAATGCAACATTAACCAATATTTGTTATAATTTCAATTGGAGGTCCTATGAAAAAGCCAAATGTGGTATATTTACTTGCCACAATAATTGTCCTGACAGCCCAACTTGTTTTTTCTCAAGTTACTATTGAAACCTATACATCCAGCAATGGTATTAGTGGTAAAGGTGCTTTCGAGAGCAACATCAAAACGATATTAAAAGGGGATGCCCAAAGAACCGAAACCCAGTTTAAATTCACAGGTTCCATCATGAAACACATGAACAAAAAAGGAACTGATATTGAAATCACTCGCCTGGACAAAGAACTGTTTTGGCATTTTGACGACCAGAATAAAAAATATAGCGAACAAACTTTTGCAGAAATAAAAGCCATGATCGAGCAGGGTACAAATCCACTGGATATGCCGGCCCAACCGGAAATGGAACAAGAGGACGAAGAAGCTGACAGCGAATATGAATGGCAGGAACCTGTTGTGAAACTGGACAAAACAGGTGAAAAAGAAAAAATTAACAATTTTAACTGTGAACATTATATTATTAGTGTAACAACTGTTGGTAAACATAAAGCAACCGGTATTTCAGATACATTGCTTTTTGTAAATGACACCTGGAATACAACAGATGCCAATTCTGCTATGGAGCAAACACAAAACTTTAACCAGAAATTATCTGAAAAACTGGGTTTTGAAAATATCCCGCAAAAAGGATTTTCACAGTTTTTAAATGCTTATAAAGACCAGATGTCAGAAATGAAAAAAGAGCTTGATAAAGTTCAGGGATACCCGATTAAATCGGAAATGGTACTCACCACCACAAACCATGTTAAACAGCAAACAACCCCGGATGAAGAAAATGATGAGGAAGAATCTGTAGATGTAACTGATCTTAAAGGTTCCTTTGGCGGCATGTTTGGCAAAAAGCTGAAAAAAATGGCCAAAAAAGAAAAAGCTAATGAACCAAAACTGAAGACTGAGGTTTTTCAAGTTGTTACCGAGACCAAAAACATATCATACGACACCCCCAAAGACGAACTTTTTACAGTCCCTCAAGGCTACAAATTAAAATAGACACCCCAACCGGCAGCATAATAGCTGCCGGTTTTCAATCTCCTATCCATACAATTTAGTATACGCTTTTGTATATTTATCAAGACATTTTTTTTAAAGCCAAACTCTTCACACCATCCAACCATATATAAATTAAACAGTTGCCGTCTTACATACAACTGGCATACGATCTGCTATAATGTAACTGCCTGCATTATAAATATATAGATAGTTAGAATGAATATTATATTAAATGGACTTTTAGAGGAGTCTGCTATGTCTATTTCTGTACAAAAGTTCAAAAACATGAAACTTGCGCCAAAATTAATCTCCACATATTTATTAGTAAGTCTTGTGCCGATTCTCATAATAACGGTATTAAGCATTGACAGGGCGGACAAATCATTGATGGAAGAAGCTTTTAATCAGCTCGATTCACAAAAAGAAATTAAAAAGCAAGAAATTAATGAATTATTCGATCAAATGATAATAAATGTTGAAGTATTTGCCAAAAGTACCGATGCGCTCGAAATGTATAAAAACATGAAGATATATCATGATGAAATGCATACACAACCTCATGATCCATTAGATATATCAACGCCTGAACATGCAGAAATTTGCAATAGTGTTTATGGCAAACGTTTGGGAGATATGGTTTTAAAATATGGATACTATGATGTTTTTGTTATATGTTGGGCCCATGGACATGTTCTTTACAGCCAGGCTAAAGAAAAAGATCTTGGTGCCAATTTGTCGTCAGGATATTTAAAAGAAAGTAATTTAGGAAAATTGTATAGTAAAGTAATCGAACAACGCCAAACATGTTTTGTCGATTATGATTTATATGAACCATCAGGAAATAAACCGGCAAGTTTTATTGGTACGCCAATCAGGGATGATAACGGTAATCCGGCAGCCATGCTTGCTATTCAAATTCCCACTGAAAAGATTTCAAAGATTATGCTTAGACGTCAGGGCATGGGAGAGACCGGCGAAACCTATCTGGTTGGACAGGATAAACGTATGCGGTCTGATTCATATTTAGCCCCGACAACACATTCAGTTGAAGCGTCATTAAAAGGTTCTGTTGAAAAAAATGGTATAGACAATGAAGCTATTGATAACGCTTTAAAAGGTATTGATGGCCACAGTATTATTAAAAATTATAAAGGTGATAAAGTTCTTTCCGATTACGGGCCCATCGAATTACCGAGTAATGTAAAATGGAATATTATTGCTGAAATAGGTTCGGATGAAGTTGAAGCACCGATAAAAAACCTAACTCAAACGATATTTTTTTCCAGCCTGATTATATTAGTGTTAGTTATCTTTTTTGCTGTATGGATGGGGAAAAGCATTGCAAATCCGATTAAAAAAGTTACGGAATTTGCATTACAAATAAGCCATTCATTACAAAACAAAGCAAAAGTTGCCGAGGCCGTCTCTATTGGTGATCTTAACCTTGATATGGAAAAAACGCAGATTACGGCAGAACAAATCGATATTTATCAAAAAGATGAAATTGGAGATCTGGCCAATGCATTCCGGGAAATGACGGATGCTAGCGAAAATAAACTGACCAATTCCATGACAATGATGAAAACAAGTATTAATGCTTTAACAAACGATATTGCAACATTGGCCCAAAAAGCTGTAAATGGAGATTTAAAGGCACGGATGGATGTATCAAAACATCAGGGAGAATATGCAACTATAATCAGCGGTATCAATAAAGTATTGGACGACGTTGTTGAGCCGATAAATGAAGCATCCGCAATTTTGGGAAAAATTGCTGAACGCGACCTGACAGCCAGAATAATAACAGACTATAAAGGCGATTACGCAATTATTAAAACATCTTTAAACAAAGCTATTGATAACATCGATTCCGGCATGCAGCAGGTTATGTTGTCATCCGAGCAGGTAGCTACAGCTTCGGACCAAATTGGAACAGGCAGCCAAAAAGTAGCACAGGGCGCTTCCGAACAAGCCAGTTCTCTGGAGGAAATTTCCAGCAACTTGCAGGAAATGGCAGCAATGACAAAACAAAATACCTCTACTGCGAGAAAAGGCAAAACACTCTCTGAGCAAACAAAAGAAAAGGCGGAAGAAAGTACATCAAGTATTACCAAACTTTCAGAAGCGATTAACCGGATTAAAAATTCTTCTGATGAAACAGCCAAAATCGTACGTACTATAGATGAAATTGCATTTCAAACCAACCTGCTTGCATTAAATGCCGCTGTTGAAGCCGCCAGGGCAGGAGAAGCAGGAAAAGGTTTTGCCGTAGTAGCTGAAGAGGTTAGAAATCTGGCAATGCGCAGCGCCGAGGCAGCAAAAAATACATCGTCACTTATTGAAGAGTCTGTAAAAAATGCAGACGATGGATTTACGTATAACCAGGAAACAGTAGAAAAGTTACAAAGTTTAACTGAGCAGGTTTTAAAAGTCGGTGAAATGATGTCTGAAATTGCTGCGGCATCGGAACAACAATCGGAAGGTATAGAGCAAATAAATACAGCCGTTGATCAGATGAACCAGGTTACGCAGCAAAATGCGGCAAATTCCGAAGAATCAGCAAGTGCATCGCAAGAATTAACAAGCCAGGCCCAGGAAATGTTAAGTATGGTTGCTTCATTTAAACTGAGTAAAAACAATTCAGCAACAAAACCAAACTTTGCAGAACATATCGTAAACTTTAATTAGAAAAAAATCCTGACTACAGTTCCAAACAATTCAATACAATATTGATGCTCACTTGGCCTCCTCAACATGTTTGGAACTGGTCAGGATAATTTTTATAAATCACTCCCCTTTATTAAAAAAAATTCCTGTCTTAAAATGAAATGTTAAATTCTGTACCTTTATCAACATGCCATTCGAGTTTCCCTTCGAGTTGATCAACAAGGCCGTTTACCAAAGAAAGGCCCAGTGATTTTGATTTATCAACACTAAAATTTTCCGGCATGCCAATTCCATTATCATTAACCGTTAGAAAATATTTTTTCTTTTCTTTAATAAAAGAAATATTTAATTCTCCGCCTTTTTCATTGGGAAAGGCGTACTTTAATGCATTTGAAACCAACTCATTGATAACCAGCCCGCATGGTATAGCCTTATCAATAGAAAGAAATATATTATCAATATGTGTGTTTATTTTTATTCTATTTAAATCGGTTTTGAATGAATTTACCAACTCTTTTAAAAGGCTTTTGACATAGGCGGTAAAGTCAATTTTGGCAAAATTCTGACTTTGGTACAACTTTTCATGAATCAGAGCCATCGATTTTATTCTATTTTGACTTTCTAAAAATATATAAAAATCTTTTGGATCAGATATATGTTTTGATTGTAAATACAGCAAACTGCTGATGATTTGCAAATTATTTTTAACACGGTGGTGGACTTCTTTTAACAAAATTTCTTTTTCTTTCAATGATGTTTTTATCCGTTCTTCAGCTTTTTTCCGATCCTGAACATTTCGGGCGATTATTAAAACACCATCAATCGTTCCGTCCTTTCCCGGCAAAGAAGCAGCATTTACTTCAACAGGTATACCTAAATATTTTTCATCAAAAAATTCAGTCTGAAAAATATCAATTGTTTTTTCGCCCTTTCTTACCCTGTCGAGACGATTTAAGACTCGTTTTTTATACTTGTCATGAATAAAATCACTGAAATCAATTTCATTCAACTTTTTATTTTTTTGACAACAGAGAACGGAACCGGCTTTATTAATATAGGTCAATCTATTGTTTTGATCATAAACAAAAATAATGTCAGAAGTTGTTTCAGCCAAGGTCCTATACTTGTCCTCACTTGCCTGAAGAGCATAAAAAGTTTGCTTTCGCTCGGAAATTTCCTGCACCAGTTGTCTATTTATATCTTTCAGTTCTTTGGTCCGTTCTGCCACAGTCGACTCTAGCTCTACATTTATTTGCTTTAATGCCTGTTGAGCTTGTTTTCGTTCAAATATTTGTTTATTTAATTCTTCATTCATTTCCTGTAGCTGCGTATTACGCAAAGTTATTGTTTTAACCCGATACCTTAAAACAATAATAAAAATATTTATAATTGTTACGATTAAAAAAATTCGAAACAACCATGTTTCCCAAAATGGTGGAGAAATGCTTATTTTCAATTCAACACCGGTTTCGTTCCATTCACCTTTACTATTTGCCCCTTTAACTTTAAACGTATAATGCCCTGGCGGAACGTTTGTATAAGTTGCAAAATTTCGATTACCAACGTCATGCCACTCTTTATCAAAGCCTTCTAAATAATAGGCGAAATTATTTTCATTGGGAATGGCATAATCAAGTACAGCAAAAAATATTGTAAATGCTTTTTCTTTATATGATAGCTGAATAGATTTTGTTTTATAAATTGGTTTTGTTAATAATATTCGTTCATTAATCAGTTCGCCTTCTTCAACAATTTGGTTTAATACTTTGAATTGATTTATAACAACCCTGGGAATTTTAATTTCATTTGAAATATTGTGAGGATAAAATGATGTAAAACCAAAGGTACCGCCAAAAAACATTTCTCCGTCATAAGCTTTAAAACAAGCTCCGACATTATATTCATTACCCTGAAAACTGCGATACTTTTTAAATTTACGAAATCTCTTATGAATCGGATCAAAACGTGAAATGCCGTTATCTGTACTAAACCATAAAAATCCTTCATCATCCTCAAGAATGCCAAACACAGAATTTCCAGACAAACCATCGCGAGTTGTAAAGGTGGAACAAATTTTTGTTTCATGATTATAGTAACTTACACCTTCGTGATGAGTACCAATCCATAAATCATTGTTTTTGTCTCTGAGAATAGAAAGGACATCATTAGTTGGCAGAGCGTTTGGCTCTTCAGTATTTGACAAAAATATGACATGTGAGCCGGTTTCCGGATTAAACTTGATAATTCCCATACCGTAATAAACGACTAGTAATTGACCATCTCCATCAGATGTTATACCAAAAATTGTATTTCCGTGATATTCTGTTAAATAATGTATAAATGAATCTGTCTCCGGATTATATTTTTCCAAACTTCTTCCGGTACCAAACCAGAGTTGATCTGTTGAGTCTTTAAAAATAACTTTAACGTAATTAGACTGAATAGCGGCAGGGTCGTCCGACTCTTGATGGTGAGAAAATGTTTTTGTTTTGGGATTAAACCGATCAATTCCCCAACCATTTGTAGCCAACCACAAGTAACCATTTTTATCTTTGACAATTGAGCGAACATTATTCCCACAAATTGAATTTTCATTATATGGATCATTTACAAAAAATGAAAATTTATTCTTTTTCCGGTCAATTCGGTTCAGACCTCCATTTGCTGTTCCCACCCACAGGATACCATCTGTATCTTTAAAAAATGAAAAGACCCGTGAATCACTAAGAGAATTAGGTTCATTCAATTCTTTCAAATATACTTTAAATTCTGATAACGATTTATTTAAATAGTTTATACCATTACCGGTACAAAACCAAATTCCGTCATTACTATCTTTCATAATAGAAACAATTCGATAATCAATATACAAACGATCATCATATACATTCGCAGAATAATGTTCAAATTGCTCTGTTTTTGAATTAAAATAGTTTAGTCCGTCTCTTGTGCCAATCCAAAAGTTATGGTCATCATCCGGCAAAATACTGGTGATCCTATTATTACTTATGGAATTTTTTTCAGAAGGATCATTTTTAAAAAACCAATATTTATTGGTTTTAGGATCAAATTTAACAAAACCACTATTTCCAGTTCCCAACCATAAAATTCCGTTTTCATCTTTATAGATTTCTTGAACTGATCCGGTTAATGAATTGTTATGGACTTTATCATACAAAACCCTCTTTGTGGTCATTTTCACCGGATCGAATAAACATAAACTATTAGAGATACCCAGCCAAAAGGTCCCATCGATATTTTCGACTATTTTATGTACAGATTGTTTTAAGGGTTTTGTACTCTCATCTCCAACACGCCTAAAACAATCATTTCCAGGGTCATAAAGGTTCAAGCCTCTTTCAGTTCCTGCCCATATACGTCCTTGTGAATCTTCAAATAATGATATAACAAAATTACTACTTAATGATAGAGAATCCTGAGGATTATGCACATAGTACTTTATCTTGTACTCGTCTGGTTCAAACCGGTTGATGCCCCCTTCTGCGGTACCGATCCATATAATTCCGGTGTGATCCTGCATCAAGCAACGTATACGCTTATCGCTTAAATGTAGTATTTCATTTTTATCTGCATTAATAGTTTTAAAAAAATATCCGTCAAATCGGTTAAGCCCCTCTTCTGTTCCAAACCACATAAACCCGTCTTTATCTTCAAGAACACAATGGACAGAGTTATTGGAAAGACCGTTATCCATTGTGTACCTCATAAAGGTAATTTCATAGGGAAGTGATAAACCTTGAGAATAAAAGAGGAAACAAAACAGAACAGAAAAAAGTAACCCAGCTTTATACTTTAGCCTCATTAAACGAATCCTTGAAAAATAGTAATATAGTGACTCTCAACAAACACAAAAATATTTGCAGGAATTTCAAGATATAAAAATTATGACTACAATGAAAGAACCATTTTAATAAGGTAATTTAATATTTAACAAACTTCAAGTATGAAAAGCATATTTTATGAGATATATCAAAAATGGTATTAATAATTGAAAGGTTTTTCATATTTATCAATACATCCAAAAGCCTGAATGATTGCTTTCGGATTTTCAAAAGTAATTGGATTATTTGCCTTGTAATTACGCATTCTGCAGCCAAACAGGCTTATTGTTAATGTGTCCGTTCCTTTTACATATAAAAAATCATTCGATTGATCCAATGTTGTCAAGGCGCCATTTGCTCCGGAAAAGGCCTCAACATTAGTAATTGAAGTGTGCCCTTTGCCTTGAATAATTATCGGATGGATTTCTGTAATGTCATCACCCGTATTCGCAATTATAGATCCCTGGCTGATCTGCCAATTACGGTTAAAAGAATTATCACCAAATTTATTAATCCCCACTGTAACACAATCAAAATTAAAGTTCGTTAACTGTCCATAGGTCTCAGGCCCAAGGTAAATACCACCAAAAACACCAAACGTAAAAACGTCTATTAGTTGAGCATTATCGGTATGGTTAATTTGATATGTATATGTTTTTTTATCAACAACAGCATTGATAACCTGTATAGTGTACTGTCCATCTATAAAACGCCGAATAGCCGGATTTACGTGGCAATGCAAAATACGCGGGATATCATAACAGTAATCAATTTTAATAAATTCACCGCTTAACGGATAGCCGTAACAATGTTCAAATAAAACTTGTTCACAAATATTATCGGGAGACGTATTAAAATCCATTGCAATATATTCACCGTAAAAAGTCAGGCAAGACAGCGTCACTCCCTGTGCAGAAACACTTGGGGAAGCCTGAATAGTAGGCGGATAGGGGATAATTTTTTGAGGGTCTGTTAATGTCTGATTCGGATACCAAAATTGAATTCCCCGAATTTGGGTGGCCGCTTCAACAGTTATAAACACATTTCTTTCATCTTTTATTTGAAACACGCTGCCTACAGGCTGAACTTTTTCAGGGTGCCGTGTTCCGCGGCCGACAGGGCCGTGAACACCAACAAGAGAAACATTTTTCTTTAAAACAATTCCACCTTCAACAGGGTACGGATCCTCGGTTGGTTCAACAAACAGAGCAGCTCCCTGTTTTGATGCCCAATCAATTGCCTTTTGAAGATTTAACGTGTTCTCTTTAGCGGAATTTTGCGGAACAACACCAAACTCCTGAATACTTATAAAGGGAGATGTTTGAGCTTTGGCTGTTATATTGTAAATATTTATCAGGGAAATAAAAATCAGTATTGCTGTCTTTTTCATAATCATCCTCTTTACAACAAAATCGAAATAAATCCTTTATGCAATATAATAATATTTACACATTAAATACAAAACAAAAGCATTGTTTTTTAAAAAGAAAAGCTGTACATTTCATATTATATGAAAGGAAAGCTGCTTTCGAACAGAAGGCAGCTTATTTTTTTGTTTTCAATTCACGTAGCACATCACACGACTCTAGCATTCCAACAAAAAAATAATTTGTAGATATTCCTGCTTGAAAAATTTCCCATTACAACGTTTGTATTTAGCAGAACCATTTCTCAAATATTGCCAGAGTTATTATGTAACAATTTAGGAGAATATAATGCCCGATGAAAATATATCCAACATGACCTTTGATGACTTTTTACTTATTAAACCGTTATTAAAAGCTTTAAAAAATGTTGGATATGAAACACCAACCCCTATCCAGGCACAAGTTATACCACATATTCTGAATGGACAGGATGTTGTTGGGCAAGCCCAAACAGGAACAGGGAAAACAGCCGCATTTGCTTTGCCGTTGCTTTCAAATATAAATTTAAAAAAGACCGCACCACAGGTATTGGTTTTAACACCGACTCGAGAACTGGCTATCCAGGTTGCAGAAGCATTCCAAAAATATGCGCACTTTATAAAAAATTTTCACATTCTGCCAATTTACGGAGGCCAGGATTTTGGCATACAGTTTAAACGGTTAAAAAGAGGCGTACATGTTGTTGTCGGCACACCAGGCCGTGTTATGGACCACATGCGTCGAAAAACATTAAACCTCGATTCTATAGATTGCGTCGTTTTGGATGAAGCAGATGAAATGCTGCGTATGGGTTTTATAGATGATGTTGAATGGATATTGGAACAAACACCGGAAAAACGCCAGGTAACACTTTTTTCTGCAACAATGCCCAAACAAATTCGCAGCATTGCTCAAAAATATTTAAAAGACCCGCAGGAAATAACCATTAAAACTCATACAACAACGGTTGAAACAACCCGACAACGTTATTGGATGGTTAGCGGACTGCATAAACTCGACGCATTAACACGTATTCTGGAAGCTGAAACTTTTGACGGCATTATCATTTTCGTACGTACCCGTAATGCAACGGTTGAGCTTGCCGAAAAATTACTGGCCAGGGGATATGCGGCTGCGCCGATTAACGGCGATATTGCCCAGTCTCAGCGAGAACGCACAATAGAACATTTAAAAAACGGGACGCTAAACATTTTAGTGGCTACCGATGTTGCCGCACGGGGTCTTGATGTTGACCGAATCAGTCATGTTATTAATTATGACATTCCCTATGATACGGAGGCATACATTCACCGAATCGGACGAACCGGTCGGGCCGGACGAACCGGAGAAGCTATTTTGTTTGTTGCTCCACGAGAAAAACGCATGCTGTCTTCTATTGAGCGAGCCACAAATCAAAAAATTGAACTTATGCAGATGCCCTCTGCGGAAATGATCAATGACCAACGAATAATTAGATTTAAACAACGAATAGCAGATACTTTGGAATCGGAAGACCTGGGTATTTTTCACAAAATTGTTGATCAGTTTCAACAAGAACACAATGCAGATCCGATAATCATTGCAGCCGCACTGGCACAAATGGTCCAGGGAGACACACCGCTATTGTTGAAAGAAAAAAAATACAGACCGGAACCGGAAGATGAAGAGCCGATTCGTAAAAAAAGTAAAACAAGCATAAAACGGCTAAAAAGATCTATCGAGCCCGAAGCGGGCATGGAACGTTTCCGGATTGAAGTCGGACATGCTCACGGTGTTAAACCCGGCAATATTGTTGGTGCAATTGCTAACGAGGTTGGGCTGGACAGTGAATTCATCGGTCAAATAAATATTATGGATGATTACAGCACAGTTGATCTGCCGGAAAATATGCCCAAAGATATTTTTAAAATATTAAAAAAGGTATGGGTTGCCGGCCAACAATTAAAAATTTCCAAATCAACAGAACTGCCTAAACAACACTTTGGGAAAAAGAAACTCAAAACGAGGACCTCTCCCCCAAAACAAAAAGCCAAAAGACGTAAAAACAAAAATATCAGCTAATATACAGCCTCCTGTTAAAATATTTACAGGAGGCTTTTTTGTTTAAAAGGAGGCATAAAAATATAGAATTTCTACAAAATTATTTTGTATTTTATAAAAAAAGAGGCACCATGAAAATCTTGATTTTAGAAGACAATATTACACTGGCTGCCGACATGCAGCAATTTTTAAAAGAAAACGGATTCATTGTCGAACTTGCGGCAACGTTGGATGAAGCCAGTAGAAAAGTAAATGATTATCAATATGATCTTATCATTGTTGACATTGGTTTGCCGGACGGTAACGGGCTTGACCTGGTTCGTGAAATTAAAAAACAAGAACTTGATTCGGGCATTTTAATCGTCACCGCTAAAAATGCCCTGGAAGATAAAGTACTTGGGCTTGATCTGGGGGCTGATGATTATATAACAAAACCCTTCCACAAAACCGAACTTCATGCCCGCATTCGCTCTATATTACGCAGAAATAAATTTAACCGCAGTCAATTCTTAAAAATAGATAATTTAAAAGTGGATACACTAGCCTCTATAGCTTATATAAACGAAATAGAATTAAACCTCACAAAAAAAGAATATGATCTGCTGGTTTATTTTATGTATAATCCCAACCGGGTGCTGACGAAAGAAAGTATTGCCGAACACCTTTGGGGCGACCACATTGATGAAGCAGATAGTTATGACTTTTTATATAACCACATAAAAAATCTGAGAAAAAAAATCCTGCAGGCCGGAGGGAAAAACTATATTCGGGCCATGTATGGTATGGGATATAAATTTTCGGACCATTAATTATGAAAAAAAAATCATTAAAACTATTAACCAAATCTACTCTTATCTATCTATTGTTTACCTTTGTTGCCTTTTTCAGCAGCGCTATGTTACTGACAAACGAGGCCAATAAATTTATAAACGGAGAGCTCAACCACCGCTATTGGTTTCATGAAAAAAAAATTGAATATAAAATAAATCACGGCCGAGATATAAAATCAGTACCGCATTTCATTTCAATTACAGAGCTAGATTCCACATTGGCTAAAAGCATAAAACCATCCTATCAGGATACATTGATATACAACGAAGACCTGGATGTTTTTAAAACAAATCGTATCAAAACAACTAAAATAAAAGCAAAACCGGGTTATTACAAAGTTTCCATCATGCTTGACATTGATGACTATTTGAAATTAAAAAATAATATTTTTGGCGCTCTCATACCTGCCTTTATCCTGCTTTCTATCGGCATCGTACTTTTTAATTTTTTATCATCCGGTTTATTTTTCAGGCCTTTTAACAGAATCCTGCACCAAATGAGTATATATCATGTTGGCCAAAGGTCCTCAATCTCTAAAATAAACACATCAACATCAGAATTTAAAAAAATGCAGGACCTTTATCATCAAATGATTGACCGTATCGAAAATGATTACCAAAATTTAAAAGAATATACGGAAAACATGGCCCACGAAATGCAAACCCCGCTGACCATAGTTCGAAATAAAATAGAAAACCTGATTGCTGACGATAACGTTATGAAAAATCAGGCGGAAACCATTAAAATTATTTATGATGAAATCAATCATTTATCCAAACTTGGAAAAACCCTAAACCTGTTAACCAAAATTGAAAACAAGGAATACAATAATACCGCCATCATTCAAACAAAACCTGTTATTGAAAAACATATAGAATCTATCCGGGAACTTGCAGGTCTCAAATCTATAACGATAAATACAAAACTGGATGCCGGCCATATTATCTGGATGGATCCATTTTTATTTGATATTATATTGAAAAACATGTTACGAAACGCCATAAGTTATGGTACAGCAGAAAAACCAATAACCATTGAAACCAATAATCAATTGCTATTGATATCCAATTATGGTGAACCGCTGAAAAAAACGCCTGAACATATTTTTCAACGATTTTACCGGCAAGACAGTAAAAAAGCTTCCCTGGGATTAGGACTTGCTCTTGTAAAAAAAATATGTGATTTGAACGACATTGATATTAATTATCAATATGAAAATCAACAACATATTTTTCAATTGATAAACCTTAAAGAGTCATGATTTCTTCCCAACAAATCTATCCTGTATAACCCGGAAAGTCCCAAAACAAATAAACATTGATTTTGTTTGGCTTATAATAGCTTTTCTTTTGCTTAACAAATCTATTTTTGCAGGTGAATGCTTGTATTCTTTCCAAACAAAAAAATACAATCTCTCTACAAAATTCACATAAAATTTCTACAGAATCAACATGTATATTATGCAAAATTCAGATATACGGAGAACCAGAATGAAAAAAATAATCAGCAGTATTATTCTCATGGTAGCGGTGACATGCTATGCAATACAACCGGCACAACCACAGCGAGGTAATTATCAGAGAAATATGGGTGGTGCAACCATAACAGGAAAGGTTGTGGATCCCGCAATCGATGCTACAATAGAATATGCCAACATAATTCTTATACAACAAAAAACACAAAAACAGTTTTCAGGTACCACTTCAGACAAGGAAGGCCTGTTTGTATTAAAAGGAGTAAAACCCGGTGTTTATACACTTCAGGTAAAATTTATGGGCTATCACCAATACAACCGTGAAGATATTCGCGTAAAACCCGGTCAGGAACAAATAGACCTGGGAAAGATAGAACTTGAACAGGCCATTTTAATGCTGGAAGGTGTTCAGGTTGAAGCGGAGGAAGCGCCGATTGAATATAAAATTGATAAAAAAGTCATTAATGTCAGCAAACAGTTTACCTCACTGTCCGGTTCGGCTGTAGAAGTGCTGGAGAATGTACCTTCTGTGCGCGTTGACATTGATGGAAACGTTTCCCTTCGGGGCAGCAGCAGTTTTATGGTACTTATCGACAACAGACCTTCTGTTTTGGATGCGAATGAAGCCTTGCAGCAGATACCGGCCAGCAGTATTGAAAATATAGAAATCATCACAAATCCCTCGGCAAAATACGACCCGGATGGGACCTCGGGCATCATTAATATTATAACCAAAAAGAAAAGCCTAAACGGACAAAGCGGCATGGTAAATCTTAATGCCGGATTGGATGAAAAATACGGCGGAGATTTTTTAATAAATTTCAGACAGGAAAAATTTACAGCCTATGTCAGCGCCAATTATAATTCCAGAAATTTTCCCGGCACATCAAAAAGTGAAAACAGAACATTTTCTGATGATACGACATCCTATATTTACTCAAGCGGCGACTCTAAACGCAAAATGGAATCCTATGGAATTAGAGGCGGATTGGACCTGTATCCGAGTAAAAACGACCTGATTCGTTTCGGTTTTAGATATGGTTACCGTTCAATGAACAACAACAGATCACAGGATTACGACGAATGGACAATACCGGGATTCCTGCACAATCTATATACAAGTTCAAGTATTTGGAAACGTGACGGTGATTATTATTCCCTGAATATGGATTACCAACACAAGTTTGCCAAAAAAGGGCACGAAATTTCCGCAGCAATCCAATCCAGTCATCGGGAAGGTGACGAAGAAGCGACCAACCAATTGTTACAGGGCAATACTATTACCAGCGGTCAGCTTTCCACAGAAAATGGTCCTGGCGACAATATTCGTGTTAAAATGGATTATACGTTGCCGCTCCGGGAAAATGACAAATTTGAAGCCGGATTCCAAAGCCGTATAAGCGAATCTGAAGACGGAACAACCATGTCTGATTATGAACCGGTAACCGGCATATATGTTTTACAACCACAATTCAGTCATTCCATTCAATACAACAGAAAAATTCATTCTATCTATACCATCTATTCCGGAGAAACCGGTCCTCTGGGTTTCCAGGGTGGTTTGCGTGGTGAATACACCTACCGGACCATTGAACTTGTCGGTGAAGCACAGGAATTTAAAATAGACAGATGGGACCTTTTCCCAACTGTCCATTTTTCCTACGAGTTTTCTAAAGGCAACCAAACAATGGTCAGCTATACAACGCAGAATCGAAAGACCGCGTGGTTATTACCTGGAGCCGTTCCTGACCTGGACCGACGCTTATAATGTAAGACAGGGAAATCCCGGATTAAAACCGGAATATATCGACTCTTTTGAATGGGGTTATCAAAAACAGATCAATAAGAGTATCTTTTCTATCGAGTCCTATTATCGGATCACAAACAATAAAGTGGAACGGGTACGTTCCATTTATGAAACCAATATTTTTCTTCACAGCATTGAAAATGTCGGTAAAGATTATACATTGGGTGTAGAAATGATGGTAAACCACGATTTAATAAAATGGTGGAACCTGAACCTTATGGGAGACGTTTACCGCTATCGTGTGGAAGGTGTTTTATATGACAGCGATTTTTCAAGAAAAAGTAATAACTGGAGTGCCCGGTTGAACAATACATTTAAACTGGGAACATCAACCCGAATCCAAATTAACGGTATGTATAACAGCCCGACAGTCTCTTCTCAGGGACGCCGAGAGGGTTTCTTTATGGCAAATGCCGGTGTAAAGCAGGAATTTATAAAAAACAAACTTTCTGCAACATTGCAAATTCGTGACATTTTCAGCAGTTCAAAACATGAACATATTTATGAAGGTCCTGGATTTTACAGTTCCAGTGAACATGAACGCAAATCTCCGATGGTAACGATGACATTAACATATAATTTCAACAATTACCGCCGTGAACGAAACCGCGAAGAAAACGGTGAATCAAACGGAAATGGAAACGGAGGAAGAAATGGAAGAGGGATTTTAAAATCCCTCCTTTTAGGGGTTTTTTAAAAATTTTCCTCCACAATTATCTTGAAATTCTAGTCGGTAAAAACCACACAATTCGACCAAATCGCCGATTCTTTCGACGAATTGGTCGAATTTTTAATGAACCTGCCAATTTTAACAATCCAGATAAAATCAACATAAAATATTATTTTTAATAATCTTTTGCACAAAAAATCATGCGAAAATATTTTTGGCACACCTGTTGCTTTAGGTAGAAGTGAAATAAAAACATAACAACCAAATTAAAAGGAGTATGAAAATGAAACGCTTGACAACACTTTTAGCAATAATGACACTTTTTGTCTTTTTCATAACCATTCCACAAACATTTGCCCAAACAACAAAACCAAAAACCCGTAGAACACGGCAAAAAATTTGTAGACGTAAACGGTGACGGTTATAACGATAATGCAAAAGACGATGACGGTGACGGCATTCCAAATGGCCAGGACCCGGATTATGTTAAAACAGGCGCCGGAAAAGGCAAAGGGCTCGCTTTTGTTGATGAAAATGGTGACGGCATTAACGACAATGCCCCGGACGATGATGGTGACGGTATCCCGAACGGCCAGGACCCGGACTATGTAAAACCTCAGGATGGAACCGGAGCAGTAGCAGGCAAAGGTTTTGGTAAAGGAAGACGTTTTGCCGGATTTGTTGATGAAGACGGCGACGGAATAAACGACCGAATGCTGGATGATGACGGCGACGGTATCCCAAATGGTAAAGACGCAGACTGGGTAAGACCACAAGATTGTCTCGGACGAGGCGCCAAGATGGGAAAAGGTTTTGGTAAATCAGGCGGTTCTACATCCGGTAACGGCAATAACCCAGGCAATGGAAATGGTGGAAACGGCGGTAACGGTGGCAATGGCGGTAACGGCAGCTCAGGAAACGGTACGAATAAATAAAAAGAACTGAATGGTGATGATTTTAAATAATCATCACCATTTTTTAATTTTTGGTGGTGTAAAATGAAAATAAAAATATTATCCTTACTCATACTGGTTTTATTATCAACATCCCAAGCACAGCTTGGTGTCTCGGTTCAAACTCAAAGTGGATATACGGACAACTCTTTTTCAAATTATCGTTCTCTACCGGACTATTATACCGGGCTTGAAGCCAATATTAACAACGACTGGATTTATCAAAAACATGGCGTTCGCCTCTATGTTAATGGTGATTTGGGAATTTTTCAAAAATACAACAATCGTACTACCAGAATGTTGAAAGCGGATTAATATTTTATAAATATTGGAGCAAGTCTAACCATCATTTAAAAGTGGGTTTTGATATTGGAAAAAGGTTTCACACACCGGACTATCAATGGTTTGAATTAACAGAAACCAATTTTTATATAAACAATAATTTATTATAAATGAACAAACCTTTGCTTACATTGGCTTCAGTGCTTTGTTAAACAACTATAGTTATTTAGACGCATTTTCACATCACCAAATTAATCTTTATACCCGTCTCAGCAAGTTTTTTGACAGCGGAACAACTCTCATTGCTGAAGTTAATCTGCTGTCAAAAAACTATCTTAATTCCGACACCACAAGTACAATAGAAGAACTACCGGAAATTGTCACACTGGGAACCGGCAAAGAGCCAGCAAATTGTCAGTATGCTCAAAGCCGCTCAGGCTATCACACCAACCACCGGTATAAATGTAAAATTTCTTTCAAGAAAAAACCTGTCAAGTTCTGTTCGATATCTAGGCACCTATGATGGTGTTTACTATTCGGACGATGAAATTTTTAACGATGTTTATGGCTATAACAGTTATGAATTTTCAGGGAAATTAACAAAATATTTCCCCGGCATAGTTCAGTTGTCGGTTTACAGCGAATTCCAAAAAAGAGAATATGATAAAAGAATTGCGCTGGATTTAGAAGGACTTCCGTTTCCTGACAATCGTTTAAGAGAAGATGATAAATTTTCTTATGGAATTAACCTGAAAAAGAATTTTAGAATTGCCAACAAACTTCAGCCAATCTCAATCACACTTTCCTGGGTAAATATTGCCAATTCCTCAAACGATCCCTATTATGACTACAAAAGTCAATTTATAACCCTGGGGATTTCTCAAAGCTTTTGATGTTCTAAAAGAAACAATGCTGCCAGGATATACGAAAATCAGATTTGACCCATTTTTCTAACGTCCTTTCTCTTCTAATATCAGGTCGTTCTAACAGTACAGGTGAAATTCGTAGGCAATTAAATATTTTTTAAAAATTTTACCCCCTCCACTCTACCCATTACCAAATAACATAAAACAAAAAACAGGGCTTGATTAAATAAGATAATGTATTTATACTTTGAATAGGGTTGATTGAATGTATGCACAACTGAATTGCAAAAATAGATTATGAATAACACATCATGTTAAAATTTTTAATTTGAAAGTGAACGATAATGAAAAAATCTATGCTCATCGAAACGCTATCGTTATTACTCTTATTTTTAGTATCAGCGGGCTTTAGTCAAAATTCACAGCAAGATATTGCGGATAAAGTCAATTCCCTGCAAAAAGACAATAAAAACCTTAAACACCGTTTGGATGAACTGGAAAAGTCGATTGATGATATTATATGGTTTCAACGAGTGGGCAGTGTGGCCTTTATAGACAAAGTCTATATGACCGGTCCCCCTTTAAAGGAAGAAAAAAATCCGACAGCCTTGGGGAGCCGGAAATCCGACAAAATTCTGGTCCTATATATTTCTTCCCAAAGACATTGATTTCAACAAAAAATATCCGCTTATCGTCTTTCCGCACGGCGGCGTTCATGGTAATTTTTTCAACCTATTATACACATATTATTAAAGAGCTGATGGCCCAACAATATATTGTTGTGGCTGCAGAATACAGGGGCAGCACCGGCTATGGCAAATCTCATTATAAAAAAATTGATTACGGCGGATTAGAGGTTGAGGACGTAAAATCAAGCCGGGATTATATGATCGAAAATTATGAATTTGTTGATAAAGATCGTGTCGGCATCATCGGATGGAGTCACGGAGGGCTCATTACGTTATTTAATATCTTTGAACATCCGCAGGATTATAAAGTAGCCTTTGCCGGCGTGCCGGTGAGTGATCTTATTTCCCGTATGGGATATTATGATGATGAATACCGTGACCTTTATTCAGCCGACTATCATATCGGAAAAACAGCCCATAAAAATGTTCAAGAATATCGAAAAAGATCACCGGCATGGAACGCACACAAACTTAATACGCCTTTATTAATTCATACAAATACCAATGACGAAGATGTAAATGTTCTGGAAGTTGAACACCTGGTAAAGTCATTAAAGGCTGAAGGAAAGCAGTTTGAATATGAAATATATCAGGACATACCGGGTGGACATTCTTTTGACAGAATGGATACAAAGACGGCAAAACAAATTCGGGTGAAAATTTATAAATATATAGGAGGATACCTGAATCCGCCAAGGCCCATTAATTCGTTAAACGATATTAACAAGGCGGCTTACAGGTAAATGTGGATTATAATCGCAGGAGGAATCGTACCAAAACATTATCATCTTTGTCCTGTTTATAAATAATCTAAAATAAGAGAGGTTGATCATGAAGAAAAGTATATTATTAGCTGTTCTTTTAGTATCAATTCTGGTACTATATACGACCGATCTTACAAAATCTCAGGAACCTTTAAATATAAAAAATGCGCCTCACTATTCATCAACAATTACGATTGAACCACACACAGACCCTGAATTGCTGGGCACTTATAAATGTACCGTAAAACTAAAAAACTTTGAAACAGGTGAAGAAATTTCCGGTCCTGAATTGGTCCTGATTAAAGGGATGGAAAACACGGCTGGGACTTCCCATGACTGGGCCCACCTGGACACTTTTATTAAAGCAAGCTGCGACAAAGAGGGAAAAACATTTAACTATAGTCTTGATATCTTTTATAAAAGCACAAAAATTGGAAATAATAGTTGTACGATCAAACTTGGAAAATCTTGATATTTTTTAAAATAAAATTAGTTAGGAGTTACTGACACATGAAGAGAAGAAAATTCCTGGAATATGCCGTTACCGGAACAGCCGGAGCAATGCTTTTACCCTCCTGCAAACAATTTACCGCAAAAAAACAGCCCAACGTTTTATTCATTGCTGTCGATGATTTAAATGACTGGATCGGTTGTATGGCCGGTCACCCCAATACAAAAACGCCAAACATTGATAAACTGGCTGCCCGGGGAACAGTTTTTACAAATGCTCATTGCCAGGCGCCGCTTTGCGGTCCGTCCCGTGCCAGCCTTATGAGCGGGCTGTATCCCTCTACCACAGGAATTTACGGTCAGATTGAGGATGAAGATATTCGAAAATCCAATACGGCCACCCAAACCTGTACTTTTTTGCCGGAATATTTTAAACAAAACGGATATAAAACCATGGGAATCGGTAAACTGTTTCACAGACATGCACCGAAAGGTGTCTTTGATGTTTCCGGTGGACGCGTTCCCGGTTTTGGTCCTGTACCTGAAAAACGGATGAAATGGGAAGGAAAAAGCGGTCCTGATTACGGCGGCACCAGCACGGATTGGGGCGCATTTCCTGAAAAAGATGAAGACATGCCGGACTATCATTCCGCTCAATGGGCCAAAGAAAGACTGGCTGAAGATCATGACAAACCTTTCTTTCTGGGTGTCGGTTTTTTAAGACCTCATGTGCCCTGGCATGTACCCCAAAAATGGTTTGATATGCACCCGGCAGACCAATTGCAGATGCCGCCCTATTTGCCAAACGATTACGATGATATACCGGAAATAGGAAAAAAGGTAGCAGAGCTGCCAATGATGCCGACAACAGAATGGGCCATTAAAACGGGTGAATGGAAAAATATTGTTCAAGCTTATCTGGCTTGCATTTCCTTTGTAGACCATTATGTAGGCGAGGTGCTGACAGCACTGGAAAACAGTAAATATGCCGACAACACGATTATTGTCCTGTGGTCGGACCATGGATATCATATTGGTGAAAAAAACCGATTCGGTAAACATTCCCTTTGGGAAGAAGCCACACGAACAGCGCTGATTATCTCGACTCCGGATTTTAACAAAAAACAGGTTTGCCAAAAACCGGTCGGGAGTATCGATCTTTACCCGACATTATTGGATCTATGCAATTTTAAAGCAAATCCACAAAATCAGGGCCACAGCCTGAAACCACTGCTCGAAAATTCCTCAGCTCCCTGGGAAAACGCAGCAATAACAACCTATGGTCGCAATAATCACAGTATTCGTGATGAACATTTCCGTTATATTCATTATGAAGACGGTTCTGAAGAACTTTACGACCATCGTAACGACCATGATGAATGGTATAATTTGGCTGATTCGAAAGACTATACTGAAGCAAAAATGCGCTTAAAAAAACATCTCCCCAAAATCAACGCACCCTGGGCGCCGACATCGATATATAATTATAACAAATACTTTACCGAACAACGAATTCGTGAATCAGAATAGAAATTTTATTTGAAGAATATATAATGCGAATGGACGCCAAGGCCGTTTTTCAACCCGATAACGGCCTTAACGTCCTGCCAATTTTATTGATTATTATAAAAACCGATCACCGCACTTGTAACAACAGGCCAGTCCACTCTACTCCGGTTATGGCAAATAACAAAAGAACAGTTTTTACTAACTTGAATTGATTGAATTATTACGAAAAACAATAAATCATGTTTAACGTATTATTTCGTGTAACCATTGTTCTGTTTGTAATTTTTTCTGAATTGCATTCACAGTCGGAACCTCTGCAAATTCTTTTTGTTGGAAACAGTCATACCTATGCCAATGATCTGCCGATAATATTTAAAAATATTGCTGATTTAAATGGTGATACAGTCAATACAGTCCAATCCGCTGTGGGAGGATCCAGGCTGGCAGACCATACATACAGATATACAACAAACTCTTTAATTCAATCCCAAAAATGGGATTATGTGGTTTTACAAGAGAGTGGAAACTGGGGGAGCATGGCCTATGATATTGCAGTAACGGCTTTTTTACCCTATGCCTACATTTTGAATGAACAAATTAAAACCAATAATCCAAATACAAAAGTCGTTCTATATATGACCCAGGGATACAATTGGGGCGATTATGAAAATATGCAATTACGTGTTAAAATCAATTATTTAAATGCCGGTAATCTCATTAATTCAAACATTGCACCCTGTGGTCTGGTGTGGCAGGAGTTGATGAAATCCATTGATATTTCTGAATTTTACGGAGGAGACAATTATCATCCCAGTTTTTTAGGATCATATATCTCAGCAATGACAATTTATACAACAATTTTCAATAAAAATATTACAAATCTTTATATACCACAAAACATCGGGCCTGACGATGCTGATTTGATAAAACAAACAATGAATGATTTTGTTTTGGCTGATACATCTGCCTGGAATAAAGAGTTGGCGGCGATGACGAATTTTCAACCGATTGTTTTTAAAAAGATCCCTGATCAGCTTGTTTACGAAAATGAGTTTTTTAACCAGAGGATAAATGATTTAACATTTCTGGATGACGACACGTTATCTTTTTCAGCGTGTTTAACAACAGGAGAACCGCTGCCAAACTGGATTACTTTTAATAACGAGGATATTACATTTTCCGGCGTCCCTCCACAGATTGATTCATTGGAAATAAAAATAACAGCAACCGATAATTATGGGGCCGACATATCAGATTCATTTTTACTAAATATAACAACGGCCGATCATGTTGGACCCTCCAACGACACCACACATCCAACCACATTTATGCTTTACCCAAATTATCCCAATCCATTTAATCAAAATACCATAATCAAGGTAAACATCCCGGAATTATCAGATGTTTTAATAAACATTTATAATACAAAAGGTGAAAATGTTAAAACAATCCATCATGGTGAATTAAAACCCGGCGTTCATAAATTTATTTGGAATGCGAATTCGTTACCATCCGGCAGCTATTTCATAAAATTTCAATCAGCAAACTATACACAGGTTGTTAAATGTTTACTAGTAAAATAGTTTTCTATTTATCAAACATTTGCGAGTCTATTAAAAAACATCTCGTGATTTTTCCAGATAAATAGACATCACAGTGACTGAAACAAAACAAAAGGAGCGGACAATGTTAAAAGCAAAGACCATATTTAGTATTCTCTGCATGTTTTCCTTAGTGATAATAACAGCGCCAGTCACCCATGCATTCGTAAAAACAACCACATTTGTAGTTGTGGAAGATTCAATTAAACTTGCAACAGACATTTATTTACCGGAAGAAGAAGGGAAATATCCTTGCATCCTCGGAAGGTCTCCCTATAACAAAGACGGCTTAAAAAAAGATGCTGAAATGTTTGCAAACAAGGGATATGCCGTTGTCTGTCAGGATACACGGGGAAAATTTGCATCTGATGGAACGTTTTATGCATTTCAAAACGACCGCCGGGACGGGCTGGCAACGATTCAATGGATTAAACAACAGCCATGGTACAACGGCAAAATCTGTGGCTGGGGCGGGAGTTATGTGGGTTATACGCAATGGGCTATTTCAGATCAGTTTGCAGTGATAACGCCGCTCGTTACCACTGCAAACATGTACGATGCCCTGTATCCGGGTGGATTGTTTTCTCTGGGATTAGCATTCAGGTGGGGTTTAATTGTAAACTCTAAAACAATTCATCCCATCCCCGGCGAAAAGATGGAGGCCAGTTACACAATTTTGCCCCTGTCAGCAGCAGACGATTCGACATCCAAATCCAATCAATTTGTGGATGACTGGCTAGCCCACCCATATCCGGATGCCTATTGGGGAGCCATGAATCATCGAACACCGGTTCATATTCCTGTCTTTTCTGTTGCCGGATGGTATGATATTTTTTTAGAAACACAGATTAAAGATTTTCAGGAATTAGGCATCAACCGCCATCAGGACAGCTACCTGATAATAGGTCCGTGGATGCACGGAAAACCAGCCACAAAAATAGATTTCGGAGAACAAGGTGATTTGGGTAAAAACATAAATCCGATTCTGCATCGATTTATTGATAAACACATGAAAGACGATACAGTACAAGTCATTCAGGCCCCTTTTAAAGACAAACCCTATTTACTTTTTATTATGCAGCGAAATGAATGGTATGCTGCGGACGAATGGCCGCCTCGAAATGCCAGGTTTACCAACTTTTATTTTGATGAAAAAAGTTTGGAACTATTACCCGATAGTTTGACCGGCAATATAGAATGGCAGTATAATCCCCTTGATCCCTATCCTTCACTCGGCGGTACGATAATCGGAGGTGACGTGGGAACGAGTTGGCAGAATGACAATCTGTCCAGAACCGATCAAATTGCTTTTGAAACATCATCATTGGACAGCAATATGGTTCTTTTAGGACCCATCAGTTCTACTTTATATATCAGTACAGACGCACCAAGTACAGATTGTATCGTCTGTCTGCAGGATGTATATCCGGACGGAAATATTCTCAACATTCAGGAAGGCGGAACCAGACTGTTCAATGATGCGGCTTGTTCTCCACGTGTACAAAAAATTGATGTTTCTGTCTGGGCTACCGGTTATCAAATTAACAAAGACCACAAGCTTCGGGTTGTGATCACCTCTTCCTGGTTCCCCCGTTTTAACCGGAATTTAAATACCGGCGAACCCCTATTTTCCGCAAAAGAGGGCAGAATCAGTAATCAACGTTTGTATATTGGAAAAGATTATCCATCTTGCGTGAGATTACCGATATTGAAATTGGATTAAAATACAAAAATTAAAAATTTTCAATAATTATAATTTCAAAAATGGTTTTGTTATTGGGATTATTTATATTATCATAGAGTGACAGGCAAACATAAAAAGCGTTATTAAGAACAAGGTCAGATTATGATAACATTTAAAAAAATAATTTACTGGACCATAATAACTGTTTCCGGATATTTCCTGCAATGCGGACAACATAATGAAAAAAATGGCGACTGGCCGCAATATCGTTATGATGCGGGACGATGCGCTTATTCTCCTAATCATCTGGATAACGACCTTTCTTTAAACTGGGTATTAAAACAGCCGCCCCCCACACCAGCGTGGCAAGGTGTGCATACACGAATGCCTTTCGACTTTGCCTACCAACCCGTCATATCAGGCGAGAAATTATTTTTTGCCGGTTCCACCGACTGTAAAGTCTATGCGCTTGATGCCCGAACCGGGAAAGAACAATGGTCGTTTTACACAAACGCCCCGGTCCGATTTTCTCCTGCTCTTTGGAAAGGAAACGTATATGTCATCAGTGATGATGGTTATCTGTATTGCCTGTCTGCCGACAATGGTCACCTGATATGGAAAAAACAGGGTGGTAAAGATGATCGGATGATTCTTGGAAACAACCGTATGATCTCGCGGTGGCCGGCCCGAGGTGGTGTTGTCATTCAAAACGATATATTATATTTTGCCGCCGGGATCTGGCCGTCGGAAGGCATATTTATTTATGCTTTGGACCCAAAGACCGGAAAAGAATTATGGACAAACAAAGATTCCGGTGGTCTGGAATGGGACCAGCCCCACAGTACGGCCCGTGCCAAAAGCGGTATTTCTGCTCAGGGCTATCTCACGGCAAATAAAGATCATTTATTTATACCGACCGGAAGAGCGGTCCCTGCGGCACTCAATCTGGATGACGGTTCTTTAGAATATTTTCATTTGCAAAAATACAGAAAATACGGAGGTTCCCGCGTTTTTGCCAGTGATTCGCTGCTTTTTGTTACAAGCGGAAATACAAGGGACTTTCAGGAAATAATCGGCAACCGTCAGGCCATATTTAATACAATGTCCGGCCTGCTTTACTCTCAAAATGAAATAAATTCGCAAGCCATTGCCATAACTCCTGATTATCTCTATTATGTCGATTCAATCGACCATAGCCTAAAGGCTGTTAGCCGGAACGACATGTTTAAAACAGAGTTATTTACAGATCGAAAAGGTGAGCAAACGGAAGAAAAAGTATTGTCTTCTCCGGTATGGTCTGTGGACACGCATCAGCCGGAATTTGTTACCCTTATTGCGGCAGGTAATAAAATTATCGGTGGTTCTGTCAATAACAGAATCAGCATTTGGGATGCGGAGACCAAACAAGCGGTATGGTCGGATAAAGTTGACGGCATCCCCTACGGTTTGGCTGTGGCCCATAACCGTTTGTATGTGAGCACAGACAAAGGTTCCATATATTGCTTTGATTCGGATAAAAATAAAACCGTAAATGTGCTTACCAAATCAAGTGCACCCTTTAGAGACAACGATCGTTATGCTCAGGCGGCCCAGGATATAATAGAAAAAACAAATATATCGTCAGGTTATTGCCTGGACTTTGGCTGTGGTGACGGACGGCTGACCTATGAGCTGGCTAAAAGGACCAATATGTTTATTTATGCCATAGATTCTGATCTCAAAAATGTGGAAAAAACACGAAAACTTTTAGATGAAACCGGATTGCTGGGAACACAGGCTATGGTCCATCATTGTGATTTGGAAAACACCAATTATCCGGATTATTTTGCCAATTTGATTGTCTCAGGAAAAGCGTTGACAAACGGAACAGAATACATTAATTCGAAAGAACTGGAACGTTTGCAGCGTCCGTCCGGAGGAATATCATGTCTCGGAAAATTTGATGAAATGGAAATAAAGGTGCGTCCTGCATTGGCAGGCTCGGGTGATTGGACACATCAATATTGTGATGCGGCAAATACGATAACCTCGACCGACGAAATTGTCAAAGGACCGTTGGAAATGCTTTGGTTTTACGACGATCAAATGGAAATGCCCTCAAGACACGGTCGGGGTGTGGCGCCTCTATACAGCGACGGCCGGCTATTTATTCAGGGGACTCATACGATTCGTGCGGTAGACGCTTATAATGGAACGATTCTCTGGGAATATTATATTGAAAACCTGATGAAACCCTATGATCAGGAACATTTAACCGGAACAGCCATTACACAGGGAAACTGGTGTTTAGAAGGAAACAGGTTATATGTTCGCCCCGGACCGTCTATCGCCAATATTACAGGCAGGGAGTGTCTTGTGCTGGATACGGAAACCGGAATACTGGTTGACAGGTTTCGTGTCCCGGACGCACCGGATGGAAAAACAGAGGCGTACTGGGGTTATATTGCTGTTGAAAACGGTATATTATTTGGTTCTATTATAAACCAAAGCCATATCCAAAAATGGGGTTATCGTGAATCGGATATGAACCAGTTGTTTAGCGAATCCATTGCCTTTTTTGCAATGGATGCTCACACCGGCAAACTTAAATGGATGCTTCCGGCCAAACACTCTTTTCGTCATAACGCTATTGCCATCGGTAACGACCGTGTTTACCTGATTGACCGTCCGATTGCTCAAATTGATAAAATCAGGAACCCGCATCTTAAAACAACAACGAATTCTGATCAAATATCCCATCCAATGGGAACATTGCTCGCAGTGGATGCGGAGACAGGAAAACTGATTTATGAAAAATCCGACAACATTTATGGTACATTGCTGGCACTCTCAACTCAGCATGATATTCTCATTATGGGATACCAATTTACCCGCTTTCAATCCCCTTCGGAAAAACGCGGCCCTATGACCGCATTTCAAGCTTCCTCCGGGAAAAAGCTGTGGCAAGCCGACTCTAAGCTCGAGGCCGGATTGAATTATCCTTTCAGCTCACGGCCTATTTTAAATGATTCCACGATCTTTTTGGAACCCTATACTTATCTTATAAAAACAGGGAAACGCCTTGATACAAAATTTAAAAGATCATACGCTTGCGGCATTATAAGCGGATGTAAAAACATGTTGCTATACCGTTCGAGTACAATCGGATATTTGGACTGGCAGGAACCGGATAAAGGAACGCAAAACGTCGGAGGCATTCGACCCGGCTGCTGGATAAATATGCTTCCTGTCGGCGGTATTGTGTTAATGCCCGATGCAACGGATCGCTGCAACTGCAGTTATTTGATAAAAGCAACAATTGCTTTAAAGCCAGCCGGTAAAACAACAACCGGAATATAAAACCGAATGAAAACAAGTAATTTGAAAAATTTCCCACTTTACTTAATCATTGCTCTGTCTTTTTTGTTCAATCAGACACACGCTTGTGACACCCCGGTGTATCGATATGCTCTTGAAAACTGGCAGCCTGATTTATATCATGTTTATGTTTTTTACCAGGGACAACTGACAGAAACAGAAAAACAGCTTGTTGATACTCTGAACAAAAATTCAGTCCAATACGGAGGCTATGCAAATTATTCACTAACGACTGTGAATTTTGATAAAATCTCTTTGAAGGATAATGTATTAGCAGAATCGATCGACAAATCAACATTACCTGTTATTACGGTTTGTTATCCCGGCACACATCAATCGACAGCGAGTATCTGGCAAAAACCATTCAACGAGTCTCATGTAAAGGAAATTGTTTCTTCTCCTCTTTGCACAAAAATTTCCAATGAATTGTCCTACGGGAAAACAGCAGTATGGCTGATGCTCAAAAGTGGAAATTTTGAAAAAGATAACAAGGCCCAACAAATATTGGAAAAAGAACTGGGATATTTAAACAATTCAATCAATGAAAATCCGACTCAACGTACTAAAACTGACACGCTAAAAACAGATTATTCTCTCATTTTATTGGACCAAAAACAAGCCAACGAATCATTACTTGAAGCCATGTTATTATACAGCGAAAACGATTTGATAGACTTTACCGACTATCCCATGGTATTTATAATTTTCGGTCAAGGTCGTTTGTTGTATACATTAGTTGGCGACGGCATCACAAAACGGAACATAAATGAAGCGCATTCCATCCTGGCAGGACCCTGTACATGTGAAATAAAAGAATATAATACGGGACTGGATTTGTTGTTCAACCAAAACTGGTCGGCTATAAAAAAAATTTCCAGTCCGAACTTGTATCAGTCCTTGTCCGGCATTAAAAAGGATTCCACATATCAATCCCAAAACACGGAACTGATTACATCCGTCAAAGACATAGAAGAGTCTATTAAAGAATCCACATTATATCGCAACATGATGATGATAATTGTAATACTTTTTTTTCTAACTCTCGTATCCGGCGTGTTTATAGCCTTAAAACGAAAAAACACGCTATAAACATTTACATTTTATCCAATTAATCGGAGCAAAAACAAAACCATGAACAGACGAGATTTTATAAAAAACACAGTTGCTGCAGCAGAGTATATGACATTAGGCGGCATAGCCTGTACGAATAATAATCCCCCAAAAAACAAAAAGCCCAATATTCTATACATTATGACCGATCAGCAATCCGCACACATGTTGAGCTGTGCCGGTAATAAATGGCTTAAAACACCTGCTTTGGACCAACTGGCCGCATCCGGTATACGATTTAACAGGGCTTATGCCTGTAATCCGGTCTGTGTTCCCAGTAGATTCAGTCTGCAAACCGGACTGATGCCGAGTGCAATCGGGATGGGCCGAAATGAAGATTCTCCCAATGCTCATGTCACCGATGAAATGATCCGGCAATCACTTGGAAACCTTTTGAATAATGCCGGCTATAATGTCGCTTACGGGGGCAAAGTCCACCTGCCGGAAGGGATGAAAGAGTTGAGCGATCTCGGCTATCAAAATTTAACAAGTGGTCCACGTCAGACGCTTGCTGATACATGCGCGGCCTTTATTAAACAAAAGCATGACAAACCGTTCTTTTTATTCGCTTCTTTTATAAATCCACATGATATTTGTTATATGGCAATTAATGACTTTCTGCGAACACAGGGTAAAAATCCGTATCAGAACACAGATTCCAAAACCTGCGAGATGATCCTTGATCAGGCGCGCCAGAGTAAAGATTTAAATACCTTTGTGAATGATAATTGTCCGGAGCTTGGCAGTAACCACGAAATACCGGAAAACGAACCGGAATGTATTACGCGCAACTATACGGAAGCAAGGCCTTTCAGGGCGTTCATTCGAAAAAACTGGTCGGAACAGCAATGGCGTTTGCATCGCTGGGCATATTGCCGTTTAACTGAAATTGTGGACGAAAAGATAGGGATACTATTAAACGCACTGAAACATGCCGGACTTGAAAAGGATACACTGGTTATATTCACCAGTGATCACGGTGATATGGATTCGGCCCATAAAATGGAACATAAATCCGTACTCTATGAGGAAGCGACACGTATACCATTTATGATGAGCTACAAAGGCGTTATACCGGAAGGTGTTGTCAACAATACACATTTAATATCAAACGGCCTTGACTTGCTGCCGACCTGTTGTGATTATGCCGGTATAAAAATGCCGGAAAACCTGTCCGGGCTTAGTGTTAGGCAGATAGCAGAAGGTAAAAATACACCTGAATGGCGGGACCATGTTGTTGTTGAAAGCCAAAACGGTAGAATGGTCCGAACGGAGCGATATAAATACTGCATCTATGATTCGGGCAAAAATCGTGAACAGCTTGTAGATTTTAAAAATGACCCGGGAGAGATGAAAAATCTGGCAGGTGATGAAAACTATAAAGACATTCTGATAAAACACCGACAGCTTTTAAAGGCTTGGATAGAAAAAAACAATGATACAATCGGTGCAAAATATTTAATATAAAAAATTATATTCTGAAAACTTTTAGCCGAGTGAATTAAAGACAAAGATACGGATTGAATTAAACACCTCTACCTATATAAAATTTTTCCTGTATTATTTCACTGTCCATAACGGTAATCTGGCTATTGACGATAACAGCATGAATGCCAAAACAACTAAAGCATACAATTTTCGCTAAATTCACAAAAAACAGTTGCATTATTAGCTATGTTGCATTATATTTTAACATGGGAAATTACAACACGGTTTGAATTTATATTAAAATAGCTTGTGGGTCCAGTCGGCACTGTTAATATTTCATATTTAGATGAGTTGGTCTGACAGATAAAATCTGAAAATATTATAGCAAACAGTTATTTTATTAGACATTAACAGTTAACTATGGTGTCTTTGAGGGAATTCGCCCATGATGGAAAAATGGCATGAAATGGACTATATGTGGGGATAGTGAATTCACGGGGCACCTCCGGTAAAAGCAGGAGGTAATTATGATTCATTACATTTTTATTCCGGTTTCACCTCGGCAGCAATCATTAAAAGGAGGTGAATAAGCATGGCAAAGATCGCTAAAAACATTATTTTACATGGCGCAACCGGCATGTTTGGAGAACAAATTGTTATCAGGCAAAGAGACGGTTATACAATAATGCCGATTTCTCCTGAAGAAAGCAAAACCGAACAATCAAATAGTAAAAAGGCAAATCAATTGCCGGTTCAACAGGCCATAGTTTACGGAAAAAACCAGATACTTGACGAGCTTTCAAAATTTGAATACGAGGCCAGGGGCAAAGGATTAAAAACATCATTTAATGTGAGTGTAGCTGATTTTATGCTGGCTCCGGATATCGATGAAATTGACGTCAGCGGTTATTCCGGTAGTGTTGGAGACATAATACGTATTCGCTGTACTGATAACTTTAGTGTCGTCAACGTCGATATCAGCATTTATAACGATGACGGGACCATGGTGGAACAGGGGCAAGCAATTCAGGATCGTAATAAAATCGACTGGGTATATACGGCAACAGTGGCCAATGAAAACACAGCCGGAGATAAAATAGTCATCGCTGCTACAGATAAATACAGCCATGCTACGGAACAACAAACCGTATCCTGATCTAATTCAAAACAAAATATTACAGAGGAGACGCAATAAATCGCGTCTCCTCACAAAATAAATAAATATTCTATGTCCCTCCAACAAACCTATCTTTTAAATCCAAAATATTTCCGCCATATATTGACTTTACAACATGCTTGTATTATATTAGCGATGGCTTGAACCAGGCCTTTACAATCTGTTCCCCTTTTATCTGAATAATTACAGTTCCCGTATATTATATAAATCTATATGAGGATAATAAATGAAATCAGTTCGTTATCGGCATATTTTTTCTCTGGCTTTGGTTGGCCTGATGGTCCTTTCCTGTGGTAATGAAATAAATTTCCCGGACAAAAACACATTGATAAAAATGGCTGAAAAAGAATCCATGATACCGGTTCGGCCCAGCGGTCCAAACCAGCCGTTCTGGAATATCCACGCCAAAAGGTTTATCCATGTACCGTCCTTTGACTTTGCGGTTATCGACGGGGCAGATTCCTATCGGTTTACCGCCATTGCATCAGATAGTCAAAAATATCAGTTTACGGCAAAAAATCCCCGATCAGACCTGTCACCCATCTGGCAGCAGTTACCGGTTGGATTTGTTTCTTTAGAGGTAGAAGCGCTTTCAGGATCGAAAATTATCGGTCCGGCCGGCACACGGAAATTTTACCGGGCAGCCGTATTCAAAAGTGGTTACCATGAACCGGTATTGCCTTATAAGGAGAGCGCCATAGGTGCTTTAAAATATCTATTTGATTTAGACCATTATCAAAACTGGCTGACCACAGGCAAACCGGACACATCCTATGATCTGTATTGTTATCCTACAAAAATTATCGGGGCGGTCATTAAAAGTATGGTGTTATATTCCAAATATTCTCCTGAAAATGCGGAAAGGGCGTTACAGATTGCCGAACAAGCTGCTCACTATCTCATCAGTGTTAGTGAACCGGCCGGCGCTCCTCTGGAATATTTCCCGCCGACTTATGTCGGAACGGAAAGAACGGCCGATCAATATAAAGACCAGTTTATGCTTATTTATCCGGCCAGAGTCGCCGTGATTTATCTGGACCTATATGACAGAACCCAAAATAAAATCTATTTTGAGGCGGCCAAACATATTGCCGACACCTATTTGAAACTCCAACTCCCGGAAGGGACCTGGCGCTTAAAATTACGGTCCGACGGGACGGCTGTCAATGAAAATTACACCATGCCGATGGATATGATAACACTTTATGAACATTTATATAAAAAATATGGTATTACAACTTATCAAGCGAGCCAGGAACGGGCCTTTCAATGGATTTTGGAAAATCCGGTTAAAACCTGGAACTGGGAAGGACAATTTGAGGATGTGGAACCCAGTCAAGGATACAAAAACCTGAGCAAACACCTGGCTTGTTCATTTGCAATCCATTTATTTGAACACATGGACCAATATCCGAAATATCTTGACCTGGCACAGGAAATAGTTCGTTTTGCCGAGGACCAGTTTGTTGTGTGGGAACGACCCATGCCGCAGGAAAAATGGCCTACAGAACAATGGATTACACCCTGTGTATTGGAACAATATCACTATTATGTGCCCATTGACGCCAGTGCCGCCAAATTGATTGCCGTTTTTCAAAAGGCTTACGAGGCATCAGGAGATATTCTGTATTTAGCCAAAGCTTGTGAACTGGCAAATACTATGACAGTAGCACAGGACAAAGAAACGGGCCGCTATCCCACCTATTGGGAGTATAATGAACGACTACAAAAAGCAGGCTGGATTAACTGTGCAACTCGTGACGCTCAGGCCATGCTGGACCTTGCAGATTTTTTGGATTAATTTCTGTTAATTTATTTGGAACAGGAGTAACAAATGCAAAATTTTAAAAATCATCCTTTACTTTTTCCTAAATACCCAAACATATTAAAAATAGGAAAAATTTTATTACTCGTTATCACAACATTATTAACAGGTTGTTTTAATAGCAATAAAAATTTTAAACAACAATTAAAGGCTGATTTTTTAAATCCGCCAAACTCTGCCAGGCCCGGTGTATACTGGTATTTTATGGATGGGAACCTTTCCAAAGAAGGTATGACAGCGGATTTGGAATCCATGAAAAAAGCAGGCCTTGGTCATTTGGTATTTCTGGAAGTAAATGTAGGCGTTCCACGTGGGCCTGTGGATTTCCTCAGTGAAGAATGGCAGGACCTTTTTGTACATGCCGTAAGAGAAGCAGAACGACTGGGTATAGAGATCACACTCGGCGTTGGACCGGGCTGGAGCGGTAGCGGCGGTCCCTGGGTAAAACCGGAACAGTCCATGCTGCATCTGGTTGCAGGTTTGGTAACTGTTCAGGGACCGGGAAAAATACACCAAAAGCTGCCTGTTCCACAGCCACGTCGTCCATTTTTTGGAGAAGGGGCATTGACCGAGGAATTAAAGGAGAAATGGCTGGCTTATTACGAAGACAAGTTTGTTCTGGCATTTCCGACTCGCAAAGGAAATGAAAGAATAAACGATAGTGATGAAAAATCACTTTATTATCGCGCACCTTATACGTCACAACCGGGAGTCAAACCGTTTTTAGCTATGCCGGCTGATTATATAGAGCCGGAATCCGGAGCCGTAATCTCAACAAATGACATCATTAATCTGACGGACAGCCTGAAAGCAGATGGGTCCATTGAATGGGACGTTCCGGCCGGAAACTGGACTATAATGCGGTTTGGAACACGCAACAATGGCGCTGTAACGCGTCCGGCACCGCAACCGGGACTCGGTTTTGAATGTAATAAATTTAGCGCTCAGGATTTTGACGATCATTTTGATAATTTTGTGGGTAAGCTGATAAATAAAGTGGGTTCCCGCGACAGTACCAATGGCGGCGGCTGGACCATGCTGCACATGGACAGTTGGGAAATGGGAGCACAAAACTGGACAGAGGATTTTCGTCAAAAATTTCAAAACCGTCGCGGTTATGATCCGTTACCGTTCCTGCCGACCTATACCGGAATGATCGTGGATGATCTGGAAAAAAGTGAACGGTTTCTCTGGGACATCCGGTTGACAGCCCAGGAACTGGTGCTGAAAAATCATGCCGGCCATATTAAAAAACTTGGGCGTCAATATGGATTCGGACTTTCCATCGAGCCCTATGATATGAATCCCTGCGCAGACCTTGATCTCGGTGCCCTGGCCGATGTGCCCATGTGTGAATTCTGGAGCAAAAACTTTGGATTCAATTCGTCATTCAGTTGTTTTGAAGCTTCATCGATTGCCCATATCAACGGCAATCCGGTGTGTGCGGCAGAAGCGTTTACCGCCGACCATCACGAAGCATGGAAACAGTATCCCGGCTCTATGAAAAATCAGGGTGACTGGGCGTTTGCCGTCGGTATAAATCGGTTTATGTATCACACTTTTGCTCACAAACCCCTTGGCGACAATCTGCGTCCCGGTATGACCATGGGACCTTATGGTGTGCACTGGGACCGTGGGCAAACCTGGTGGCCAATGGTTTCCGAATACCACACATATATCTCCCGCTGTTCTCACATGCTTCAGCAGGGAAACACGGTTGCGGATGTTTTGTATTTAACACCCGAAGGCGCTCCCCAGGTTTTTCTGCCGCCCAAATCAGCCATTACTGAAAACGACACCATACCCGATCGTAAAGGTTATAATTTTGACGGTTGTTCACCGTTAATGCTGATGGAAAAAGCCTCGGTTAAAGAAAACAAAATCGTTTTCCCGGGTGGTGCGAGTTATCAACTTTTAGTATTACCACATGTTGAAACCATGACACCGGAACTGGTTGACAAGCTGGATGCACTGGTGAAACAAGGCGCCAGAATTGTCGGTAATCCGCCTAAAAAATCCCCAAGCCTGGTAAACTATCCCGAATGCGATAAAATAGTACAAACAAAAGCAACACAACTATGGAATTCATTTGACATCCCGCAATCTAAATCGGAACGACAATACGGTAAAGGCACCATTTATTGGGGAGGCGAATATTCCGAACCGGAACCAGGGTCATTGTTCCCGCCCTATAACACAACGTCAGCCATTTTAAAACAGCTTGCTGTGGAACCGGATTTTGAATCAACCGCCCCCATTCGTTATGCACACCGAAAAACCAAAAATATGGACATTTATTTTGTGGCGAACAAGTCGGAAAATTCTGTAAATGCCGGTTGCACTTTTAGAATTGATCACGGTACGCCTGAATTATGGAACCCTCTGAACGGCGAAATCCGGACCTTGACGGAATACAAACAACAAGAAAAACGCATCGTCATTCCATTAGAATTTGATGCTTATCAGAGCTTTTTTATCGTCTTTGATAAAAATATTAAAACTGTTACAGCAGAAACAGATAAAAAGTCCAATTTTACTCAAAAAACAAAAATTGCTGAATTAACAGGTCCCTGGAACGTTTCTTTTGATCCCAAGTGGGGCGGCCCGGAACATGTTATATTTGAACAGCTTGCAGACTGGACCCAAAGACCGGAACAGGGTATAAAATACTATTCCGGAAAAGCTGTTTATAACAAAACATTTAATTTACCTGACAGCTATTCTCCTGACCAAAATAAAGGATTGTTTCTGGATGTGGGCGAGGTAAAACATTTGGCAAAGATAATCTTGAATGGACATGATCTGGGTGTTTTATGGACAGCACCTTGGCAGGTGGATATTACAGATGTGATAAAGGACAAGGACAATGTTCTGGAAATAGAGATCGTAAATCTTTGGCCAAACCGGCTTATTGGTGACGAACAATTCCCCGATGACGGCGTTAAAGACCGAAAATGGCCGGATTGGCTGCTGCAAGGCACGCCACGGACCAGCGGACGTTTTACATTCACGACCCACAAATATTATAAAAAAGACTCTCCCCTTATACCCTCAGGACTTTTGGGACCGGTTACACTGCTCAGTGAGTAGCAGATTCAAATGCTTCGCTCCCAGGCTAAAAAGCTTGGGAGCGAAAATAATTGAAAACAAAATTTATTCATACAGCGGATAATCGCCTTCAAGGCCCGGCTTTGCAGGTGTAATGTAAACAGCACACCCACCATTTTCCAAAACATTCATTTTCAGCATTGTTTTGTGATTCACCAAAAATCGTTCTATTTTGACATGAGTTCGGGTTGCCGCATTCATGTCGTCGCTATAAATAGATGCAAGGTATGTCTCATCATTATTCAAAAAATCCAGATTGCAGGTAAATATTCGTTCGGGTCCGCTGCTCATAGCGCCAACAAACCATTCCTTATCTGAACGGCGGGCAATAACAGCGTATTTTCCTATCTCGGCAGCCAACACCCTGGTTTCATCCCAAACAGTCGGCACGGCATCAAAAAATTCAAGTTCCGGTTCATCCCCGATAACATTGCTTGGGAGAGCCTCACTTTTATTATCCCGGGATGATGGGGGCCGGTCGTACCAGTATAAAAATTGCCAGGGACTGTAGAAACACACGGTCTTGGCCAACTGATAAGCATGTGTAGCATAGGTGTCCACACGACTGTTATAATAGCAAATTGTATTATCGCCTGCCCCGGCCAGCAGACGTGTAAAGAGAGTGGTCAACCCCAGATCATTGGTTTGTTTTTCCTCATCACCACGTATTCCCTCCTGAGTCATAAAATTCGGAAAAGTACGGGAATAACCTGTCGGCCTGTATTCATCATGAACATCTACCATCAGACGATGCGCCGCCGCCTTGCGTATGGCCATGTGCAGCCAGGACGTCCACTCTTGAGAACCAACCTGTACGAATCCATATTTTACACCACTGACACCCCATTTTTGATATAAAGGGAGAATTTCATCAAGCTGTCTTTCCAATGCCCGCCGGTTTACATATAAAATAATTCCGATATTTTTACTTGCAGCGTAATGAATGATATGATGTAAATCCAGCGGACCGGCAGACCTTTTTGCATCAACTGTAATTGTGGTCGCGTCAGATGAGTCAACGTGTTCAAAACCATACCACCCGGCGTCAAACTCTACATACTGCAAATTATGTTTTACAGCAAAATCCACACAAGCCAGGCCGCCGTCTGTTGTCAGCGTTGTTTCCCGGATCACTTTACCCGGTTTGATCCATGATACATCTTCAATAGCGCACGGATCATTCAAATTTAAAATTATATCGTTTTGTTCCAGCAATTGGCCGGGACTGTCGGCAACCATAATCACCCGCCACGGTGTTGTCAGCGGCAACGCGGCATTGACATGACTGCCGAGTGTGGACAAGAGACATAATGAATCGTTGTCTGAAACAGCCAGCTTCATTCGGGCATAATCCACCAGCTTTGCTTCTGCAATAGCCGCATAACCCGTTGAATCCGCTTGAATCGTCAATGGCCGTTCAGCGTTCTTTCCGACACGGCTGATGGTTGTTTTACGATAGGGATCTTGAGCTTCATCAGTAGTCCAGGCAGTATGATCTTTCAGGAACCGAAACTCTGTTCGTTCCTCTTTTATATTCACATCGTTGGATGTTCCGACATTATGAATTGTATAACAAAAGGCGGTACCTGAATTAAAACAGCGAAAAGTCAAATCCATAATTGTTTGCGGTTCTGTGTTTCGAGCAATTTTAACCGTCATCTGATTATAATGGTTCCGAATCAACTCCCGCTCACCATATACGGGCCGCCAGGTTTCATCATGCGTCGATGTATTTACCGACACCAGCTCAAAATCTTGAGTCAAATCCGTGCCATCAGCAAGTTCAAATCCAAGTCCTGATGGGGCAACCAGTTCGTTCTTGTTAACAAAAATGCTGTAATTCGGACATTTTGTTGTACCATCAATATCCGATATTTCAAACATTAACTGAATGTGACCATTTGGTGATGTCAGTTCAATGGCGAAACATGGTGAAAATACAAGAGTGGTGAAAAGGAGAATTCCGGCAAATTTACGCATGTTAGTACCTTTAATTAAAAGTTCAATAACTTGGCTTGTCTGTAACTAATTTAAATATTTTCGTATAAAAGTCATAAAAATCCGGACAATCATTAAAACCTGAAACTTGAACGTCGAATTATTTATGATTAAATATAAAAAATTAAATCAATAAACAAACAACTGTATTGGTATTTCAATTTTTATTATTTATATTATTTCCTAACAAATTACCGGATATTCAAAAATGTCAGACCATACCAAGTCCCCGGAACATTACCCTCCGCCGCTGGATTGGCGGAATTCTGCTGAAGGATGCAGTTTATTACCTGCCGAAGAACAATCACCAGATCTTACGACCATGCCGGTTACAAAGGCAATATTAAAACTGGCCGGTCCTGCCACGGCTTCCATGTTTTTTATCATGTTGTTCAACATTGTTGATGCATGGTGGGTCGGGAAACTGGGCTCAAAGGCTTTGGCCGGCGTCAGTGCAGCATCTTTTATTCTGTGGGCTTTGGAAGCCGCTTCAACACTTGTCAGCACCGGCGTTAATGCCATGGTGGCCCGTTTTGTCGGTGCAAAAATGATTAAAAAAGCCAGTCAGGTCGTTGGACAGGGAATCCTCTTTTCTATCTTTCTCGCAGTTATTTTAGGGCTGGGTGGCCTGATCCTGCAAAAAAAGACCTTTTTACTCATGGGATTACAGGGTGAATCTTTAACAGCCGCATTGGATTATATGACCTACATCCTGATCGGGCTCATTACGATAACGGTTTCGTTTGCCACAGATGCTGCTTTTCGTGGTATGGGTGACACAAAAACACCGTTGAAAATAATTTCAATAGCCCTCACTTTTAATATGCTGCTGGACCCTTTACTTATTTTTGGTATCGGACCCTTTCCGCAAATGGATGCAGCCGGAGCAGCCCTGGCAACGGTTATTTCTCATGGTCTCATTGTTTTTTGGAGTATATTTTTACTCACTAAAAGAAACGTCAATATCTCTCTTGAGAAAACACCAGGCCGTTTGATAAATCCCAATCTTATATGGCGAATTGCAAAAATCGGCGCTCCCATTGCTTTGAGCGGAATTATGTTCAGCGTTAGTTATATGTTCCTTACCTTTGTAATAACAAGATACGGAGCTGAGCCCCTGGCAGCACTGGGCCTTGGTCACAGAGTTGAAGGTATTGCTTATTTTATATCCGTTGGATTTTCATTTGCTGCGGCAACACTTGTCGGGCAAAATATGGGGGCACAAAAAATCAAACAGGCAGAAGAAGCGGCCTGGCAGACAGTTGGAATAACCAGTCTGTTTTTAGGTATTATTTGCGTCATTTTTTATTTTTTCAGTTCGCAAATCATTCAACTTTTTATTAACGATCCTGCGGTTATCAGAGAAGGCACAAACTATCTCAAGATCGTTGCCCTGTTTGAATTATTTCTTGGTTTTGAAGTTGTATTTGAAGGGGCTTTTAGCGGTGCCGGAAATTCAATACCTCCCATGTTAATATCTGTTCCCATAACATGGGCGCGTATTCCTCTCGCTTTTCTTTTTGCTGATTATTTTAATATGGGCAGCACCGGTATTTGGTGGGCAATAGCCATCACAACAGCCGCTAAAGGAATTTTAATGGCACTATGGTTTAAAAAAGGAAATTGGAAGGTTAAAAAAGTATGAAATCACTATTTTCAAACTTGTGGATTTTTTTCCTGTCAGGTTATGCTCTTATATGGTTAACAATGGCCCGGACAAACAAAAAACGAAACCAGCCAATTGAAGACCCTGAAATGCGTTCCACAACAACACAAACTGAAATGATAATGATTGGATTTGTTCCGACCTTGCTGTTATTTATCTGCACATTCTTTATGCCACTGAAAAACAGTACATTATTACCATTAGGAATTATTATCTTTCTCGCAGGAGTACTGGTTTCTCTGTTTTCTATCTTGTCTTTTCGCTCATCAGAACGCGAAATTATAACTAAAGGCCTTTACAGTCATTCCCGAAATCCGATGTATGTCGGTGGTTTTTTCTTCTTTACCGGCATTTTTCTGATGGGGTGGGATATAAATCTGATTAACTTTATCTATATAATTTTCTTGTTTATATGGATATTTTCAACTAACCACATGGTTAAAAAAGAAGAACTCTTTTTAGAAAATAAATACGGTGCTTTATATCAACAGTACAAATCAAAAACACCTCGTTATTTTTAATTCTGTTTGAGGAAATATAATGGAGAACACCATTGAATGGCTGCTGCAGGGTGACCCGGCAGTTCGGTGGCAAGTCTATAAAGACCTGTTAAATGATCCTTATTATAAAACAGAACAGTTAAAAACAGAGCAACAAGGCTGGTGTAAAAAACTTGTCGACTGTCAGTCCGCAGACGGAACATGGGCAAATAGCCTGTATTCCCCAAAATGGACATCCACACATTATACACTTTTATTGTTAAAAAGATTGGGCCTGCCACAGCATAACAAACAGGCGTTAAAAGCCTGCAACATATTGCTGGAAAAAGGTTTAAGGCCAAACGGCAGCATCAGTTATTGGAAAAATTATCCTGATGGGGAAACATGTGTTACAGCCATGTCACTGACAATGTTTTGTTATTTTCAACTGACAGGTTTACACCTGGAATATATTTTTTCTCATTTAAAAGAACAACAAATGCCGGATGGAGGATGGAATTGCCAATATCCCCGAAAAGCAACTCATGCCTCTTTTCATACGACTTTATTGGTATTGGAAAGTTTATACGAGTATGAAAAGTTGTATCCCGAACAAATACCCGGGATTAGAAAAATACAATCACGAGCGCATGGTTTTCTGCTAAAACACCGGTTGTTCAAATCGCATAAAACAGGTGAAATTGTCAGCAACCGTATGACACGACTTTCCTACCCGACTCATTGGTATTATCATGTACACACAGCGCTTGATTATTTTCAAAAAATAAACCATCCCTATGATCCACGTTTTTGTGATGCGATTGATCTTTTAAAACATAAACAAAAAAACAACCGATGGCCGCTTCAGCAAAACCACCCCGGGAAAATCTGGTTTGAACTGGAAAAAGCAGGTCAACCCAGCCGAATAAACACCCTCATCGCTTTGCGGATTTTAAACTGGTGGAACAATTTTAATCAATAAAAAAGGGTTAACCTTTGCAGGTTAACCCTCGTTTCATGGTAGGTGCACATCAGGCGAAATTATTTCAAGAATAAAATTTCACGGGTTTGATTAAAATTATCAGCTTTCATACGTACAAGATAAACACCACTTACCACTTCCTGTCCATAATCATTTTTTCCATCCCATACTGCTTTATGGATACCGGCTTCCAACCGCCCATCGACGATTGTTCGTACCGGTTGACCAAGGATATTTATAATTTGAACAACAACAGGTGAATCCTGTGGCAGTTTAAATTGAAATGTTGTACGACTATTAAATGGATTTGGATAATTTTGATCCAGTGAAAAACTTGTCGGTAATTCAACAGAACTTAATGACAAGGGCTGAATAGCATTGATGGAAAGCGTGTTATTTTCCACATTTCTCAAATCAACTGTTTCCAGTTCTATAAAAGAGTTGCCTGTTATCTGGTGCTTGTCAAGTTCAAATCGGGCGATAACACCACTGCCGCGAACAGCCGCATTCTGGCCTTTTTGCGGTAACCGTGCAAAAGCCAGGTCAACCACTCCGGCATTACGGTTTTGATCAACCAGGAATGCCAATCCGCTGTTATCATTTGTCAATAACTGACCCTGTTTCACAGTCAGTCCGCTTAAGGATGCGGCATCATATTTCAGAACAAGGTGTCCCATCGACAGATCGTTTACATTTTCAGCCCATAAATCGATACAAACTTTATTGGTGTTAGAAGAGTTGTTGTCAATTCGCCATTCAAGCTGTGTCTGTCCGGCCAGGGTTTTGGCCAGAGATGGTGTAACCGTTTCATGATACCAGTTCCACATGCGGGTAAAGACAAACAAATCTTCAAAATTAACCACTCCATCCGGTGCAGGCGTTAGTGTAGGCGGAGTACCTGAAGCCGGACCAATGTCGCCGGTGCTGGAGTTAGCCGGTTTCCAATAGGTGGCTAACAGGGCAAAATCACGCGTATCGATATCATAATCGCTGTCAAAATCGCCCAACAATCCGGCTGATACAACCGCGTCGATATGTGTTCCCTGTGTTGTTACAAGGATGGACGCGTTATCCGGAGTTCTCAGGTTCACGGAGGCGAATGAAAGATCACCGGTACAGTTTTCCAAAAGCACTTTAAATTTTATGGTCGCCAATGTACCATTTCCGCTGGCACCGGAGGTTGTTCCGATTCGCGTTGTATTAATTTCAACGGTTCCAGCCGCATTATTTATGGTCGGCAAAAATAGCGGATCAGAAGCGCCGTCTTGTTTGAGAAAATCTCCTGCTGTGGCTTCTACAACCTCAAATTTTGCCGGTTCAAAAGCGACTTTTAAATTACACAAACCAAGATTTATTATAGATTCCACATTTATTTGAATGGTAAAAGTGCTGTTTACTATACCAATCAGGTTTGTCGGGCTCATGGCCAATTTTGAAGTGCCGACATAATATTGTCCACTGTCATAACCGGCCAACGTGCCGTTTTGAACTACAAGTGCGACGTCCCGCCAACGGCTGTCGGCTGTGGAATTATGGGTCGTATAAGTTACAACATATTGTGTGGAAATTCTGTCACTAATCTGATCGACAATTGATTGAAAATCACCATTTATATTGTAGAACAATCCACCGGTCTGGCTTGAGATTTGGTGATATTCAGTGATATCTTTACCAACTACATTGGTTACGATAGCCTGACTATTCAATAAAGTTATAATTGATGTTGTTGTTTGGTCTGTGGTACCGTCACCGGATTCTCCGGCCTCATGGTAGTCGGCGTCTGTAATTAAAATCGCTATTTTCTGGGTGACTCCACGGAAGCTGAGTGTTGTCGCACGTTCCAAACCTTCCAAAGCATTTTCTTTGGAATCTGCACCGCCGCTGGCTGAGAGTGCTTCGATCCATGTTTTAAACTCACTAATATCATCCGTAAAATCATGAACACCTTGAACTTCATCGCCAAAAGTTACAAGTCCCAGGCGGTAATCAATGCCTTTTGCAGCGAGAACATCGGCAAAATTTACTGCCCGTTCTTTAAGACCGTTAATTTCATCACCCATACTTCCGGTAACATCAAACACAAACACAATATCCGCACGTGCGCCGGATGAAGAGCTTAACTGAGAAACCGTCAGCGGTGATTCATTTGTTTCGTCTTCAGCCAATGTAAAATGATCACTTGTGAGACCGGTTGCAAACTCATATTCACCACCGGTCGTATCAATGACCGTAACAAAGCATTTAATTTTAGGAAATGCTTCAGCATCAATACTGCTAATGTTTACATGATAACCTTTATAGGCATCGGCAGCACTTGATTTTTGCAAACGAAGAATAGTTCCGTTATCACCAACGGCCCAACCCCAATAGGGTGAAATGAGGTAAACATCGTGTAAATTATTGGTAACAGCGACGTCCTCTTTTTCCCAGGTTGTTCCACCGTCTGTCGTTCCATATATTTTTCCGCCGGCACCGACGACATAACCATTTAAAGGATCACTGAAATGGATACCTTCCAGTGCAGTCGTGGTTAAACTTGAGCTGGTCCAGCTATTACCGCCATCAACTGTTCGTAATACTTTGCCGTCTCCTGTTGCGGCCCAGCCGTAAAATGCGTTTTGAAAATGAATGCTGTAAACAATTGACGATACGCCACTGGATTGTGCGGACCATGTTTTACCGCCGTCACTGGTTTTTATAATTTTACCGTTTGCACCGGAAGCCCAACCGGTTTTACTGTTTATAAAACACACATCGTACAGTGTTTCCGTAACACCGCTGGTCAATGCAGAATAAGAACCACCTCCGTTAACAGTCTTTTCAATTTTTCCGTTTGCACCGACATTCCAGCCGTATAGATCATTAACATAACAGTTGGCCCACAAGGCAGCAGAAGAGCTACTGCTCCAGGAATACCAGTTCACGCCGGTATTACCGGATTTATAGATCAATGCGGCCCCGGACGAAGAGACACCAGCCAGCCAACCGGTATTTTGGCTGACAAAAGAAACATCTTTTAACTGGTCGGTAGAATTACTGGTCGGATGATTTGCCCAGTTTGAACCGCCATCGGCTGATCTTAAACTTGTTCCGTTATCTCCAACAGCCCACACATAGAATGAATCGGCACCTGTAACAGCCATAAGATCATTTGTTGTTCCACTGGCAAGTGTTTTCCATCCGGTCCCGATTTCCTCATCATTGTAGGTTACAGCCCAATCCTGAGAATATACGGTGGCAGCCGAATAAACACCGGCAAGATTATAAGCAAAGGCGCCATAGTAATAACGCGTATTTGCGTCCAAACCGCTATCCATAAAACCGGATGCCGTGCCTTCATAAACAACCGTGCCATCTGCCGGGCCTGTCGGGTATCCGGATTGTTTACGTAATACCCGAACGCCGGAAAAGGTCGTATCCGCCGGATTATACCAGCGGCACACAATATGACTGTAATCAACAGCATAGGCGTAAAATGAGGAAACATTATCTGTAGCTGTGCCGATATAATAACGGCCGTCATCATATCCGGTTTTAGCGGATGATGTGGCATTTACATTAACATATCGCCAGGTATTATTAACAGAGGTATTATGTGTGGTATAGGAAACGATATATTGAGAGGAAATAATATTTCCGAGCATATCAATAATTGTTTCAAAATCACTTGAAATATTAAAATACAGTCCGCCCGTATCTTCTGCGAGCTGATGATACTGTGTATAGTCCGGTCCGACAACATTATTAACGATACTCTTGCTCTTTAATAATTCCACCATGGTTTCTGTGGTATAAGTTGTGGTACCATTTCCGGTTTCGCCGGCTTCGTGATAATCTGCATCGGTAATTAAAATTGTTAATCGTTGAGACACTGCCCTATAACTGAGGTCTGTAGCACGCGCCAGACCCTCTAAAGAATTCTCTTTTGAATCATCACCACCGGAAGCGCTGAGACCTTCCACCCAGGTTTTAAACTCTTCTGCATCGGCCGTAAAATCAAAAACATCGCGAATTTTATCACCATAGGTCACCAGTGCAAGTCTGTAATCGATACCCCGACTTTCCAGGGCATTGGCAAAATCAAGTACTTTAGCTTTAAGCGAATTAATTTCGCCGCCCATGCTGCCGGTCACATCAAATACAAAAACAATGTCTGCTTTACCGCCTGTTTCCGAAGAAACCTCTTCAACGGTAATGGGAGACTCGGTTGTACCGTCTTCTTTAACGGCAAAATTGGCTGATGTCAATCCCGTTATCGGGCTGAGTGTTGCAGAGTCCAAAACAGAAGTATAACATTTTACCAATGGAAAACCGGTCACATCAATGCTGCTGATATTAACTTTTAAGCCACTTCCCGGTTCGCTGGAAGAAATAACATGAATATACTCTTCTCTAACACGGGTATAATAGTCGGTTCCATCGAATACCCGTAACTTTACAGAATAGTAACCTGATGTTGTGTAAACATGTGACGGATTTTGAAGTTCCGAATCATACATACCGTCGTTTTCAAAATCCCACTGCCAGGAAACAATATCATTTGTTTGTGGTGCAATACCGCGTGCCCTTGGTTGTACTTTTTTCTCAGCCAAAACCGGCATTTCAAAGCCCGGCATGGCCGGAGGATCATTGGAAATCGTATTGGTTATGGATATATTTCCGGTAGCGCCGTCAATTTCACAGACATGCCAATAACGCCCTGTTCCAACTGTCGGAATCGTAACTGTATTCAATAATCCAGTCTTGCCATAAATTTGGACCACGGCGTTTGACGTAGAGATGTCCGGTGATCCGGAATAATTATGGATATAGCATTTATACGTACCATCGGATACCTTATTTATCGTAATAGTTTCCGGCCCATAGCTGTACATATCATCATGATCCAAAGCCGCCCACGGGGCTGCTGTTAACGTCCCCTCATTCTGCCAGGAAATGACATATTCCGTGCCGTCAATCTCGGGAGTTTTTAAATAAATATCCAAATCACTCGGTGATTCACCCCAGTTTAAAACCAGTCTGAACTCATCATCGGTTAACGTTGGTGAAAGTGAAAAATCCTGTGTTACGGTTCCACCTCCGGTCAAAACTACAGCCGTTTCAGAACTGATATACCCGTCTGCAGAAACCTGAACGGTTTGATAGCCGGCGCTCGACAAGTCCGTAAACTGAACTGTTAACGGAGCTGTTCCGCTTTGAGGTGTTCCTGAGAAATTTGCAGAGACGCCGCTAATGGGTACATTTGTTAACGTAAAATCACCATTTTCATTGGTGGTCGTTGTTAAATCACCGATTCTAACCGTAGCGTTCGGAATACCATCTCCGGTCGTAGCGCTGGTAACACGGCCCGTTAAAGTCGCTGTGCCGGAAGCAGATCCTTCCTGTACATTTAATGTTAAACGTGATGTAGAATAGTCCGTCGCTGTAGCCGTTAACACAGAGCTGCAGCCACCGGTAGCGCCAACAGCGCCGGCTGTAAATTCAACGTAACTTTGTCCGCCATTAATAACGACATTATCCGGAACATCAATACAACCTGTGTCTGAAGAATTCAATCCAATGGTTAAATCAGTAGACGGCGCCGGATAAGCAGTAACCCGAACTGTTGAGTTTCCTCCGGCAGATAATGTTTGCGGATCTGCAGAAAGTACCAGACGATTGTATTCATCACGACTTATTTCAACATAGGCTGCAGAAGAAGGATGATCTGTTTTAAAATAAAACTCTATATTGTTGCCAATTTGTCCCCGCCAATCACCAATCCAGCCGGCCGGTGCAACAGCCCAGTGCCAGTCACCGGATGCCCAGTCATTGACCTGTAAATAACCATCTGAAACACCACCTGTGGCTACCCATCCCATGGTGCCGTCACCGGCAGCGCTCCAACCTTCAAGGTCGGAAGCAAAATCACTGGAATACAACGTTCCAACCGTTACATCATCCAATGAACCAACATCATCACCGGAATGCATTTCCGTGCGTATCCTGAACTGGTAAACACTGGACAAGATATACTCAAAAGTCGCTTCATCTACTCCGAAACTTGTATGTGTAAGAGGTATGGTAAATTTCTGCCATTCATTAGCAACCGTCGGGGGTCCATATTCAGCAGTCATTGTCGTTGACGGCGCTGTCTCTGAAATTGTAAATACAGCATCACTTACATCGGTGGAAGAGTTAAAAGATGCATCATAAGCCGTTACTTTAACCAAACATTGTGATGAAGAAAGGCCCTCCGGAACAGCCCAGGTATAGGGTGATGTATTTGCATAACCGGATACTATATTTGTATAATTTTCGCCATTATCTGTTGAGTAATAAATATCAACCTGTTCAACAGATCTGTTATCTGTAGCGGTCCAATTGATGGATGCATTTACACCGGCATACAGGGTTTCACCGCCATTTGGAGAATTAACAGTTACGGATGGCGGCTCATCATCAAATGCGACATTTTGAAAAACTTCCCGGGCATAAATCGTCCATGTTTGTCCCGGTTCCATATTATTCATTCGCCAGCCAAGTGCATACCCGGCATCAACATTTAAAGGATTAACAGTATTGGGTAAAATACCGGCAGCAACAGCGACTTTAACATTTGAATAATATGCTTCTATATAACTCGTTGCCGGGGTTGGTTCTATACCATAAAAGCCCATAATGCCGGTTTCACCGCCCTGGGTATTTTTTACATAGACCATTTTTCTGCTGGCATCATAATAGCCCATGCCGTTATCACTTCCGGCAAAATAGGTGTCTTCACCAGCCAAAAACTTGACCGAATCGATAACCGATGATGTATTATTCTGAATGTCCCATCGGACCGAATAATAATTTTGTCCGTTTGCATAGGTCACCGTTTGTGTTATTCGCATATTGTCCTTTTCAACAACACTGACAATGGTATGATCATCCGTCAAGGTGTTGGAAACCGGTGTGGGTTCATTACCGGTATAATAAGAGGCCATATTATTTTCATTATAAAATAATTTAAAACCTTTATGACCAGCGGGATCTGTTCCATATGGTTCATACACCTGATGACTCCACGCGCCATCCTGCCATTTCCAAATCTGCATTTGCAGATTGTCCCATACCTTAATTTTTAGTGAATCGCCGACAATAGTTTGTTCAGCCAATGTATGATTGACCTGACCAACTTCCAATGCTTTATTATCAATAGCTTTTTCTTGTACCTGTCCAAAAGACGGTATCGAATAAATCAATAAAACGGTTAATACAAAGAGAACCGGGTATAATATTCTTTTCATCGTATATCTCCTAACTAGGGAAAATTAACTTTTAAATGCCAAATATTACTTATTGAACTGTAATCTGACTGTTTACAGCCAGCGATGGTATTAAGGTTGCATTTTTATCATAAATACCCAAGTCCGGATCCACATTCGTATCAAGCAGCAAGGTAATATCAAAAGTACCAGATTGCAACGCTTTAAAAACAATTTTCGCCACATTTCCCGATCCGCTTACAGCCGCAGAGGCAGGAAATATACCTAAAATAATATCAACAGTTCCCTGTACATTATCCTTTTTAAATTCGAGTTGATTTACACTCCCCCCGTTTTGGGTGAGAAACGCATCTTCACGTCCCAAATCAGTTACCATAAATTTTGTATTATCAAACTGGACCTGCGCTCCAAAAGTTGCCAGATCCGTCATATTTGCGGCGCTTAAATAAACTGTCACAAGGTCATTTACCGCGACTGTTGCTTTATCTGCCGTCAAAAGTATGGCAGGAACAAGATACTGATCCAAATTAATATTTATATCCCCGGTTTTATCTGTAACATTTATCACAGACTGACCGTTTAATACTGCCAGACCGTCCTTATAAACCGATATCACAAAAGTCCTCGAAGGTCCGGCCGGCACATCCACTGTTCCGGAGGCAACACCATCGGTAATTGTCAATTCCTGTTCGACGCTGTCCATACCAATACCGATGATTTTTAACATTGCTTTTGTTGCATTAATCAATGGTAAAGGCACTTGAACATTCAATGATTTGGTAATATTTTTCAAAATGATGGAAATGTTGACTTTTTTATCAGCTTCAACATTGCTCGTGCTGCTTCCCGAAAGGACGGCAACCGTATCCTGATATGCGATGACCGTAAATGTCCGGTCATTTCCCGGTTTTACTTCAATTGAACCGGTCGCCATGCTGTCTTTAATCGTAAGTTTTGCTGATACTTTTTGTATATCAGCGGCTGTGACCTCAACAAAAACGGCATTTATTATAAATTCCACTTTGGTCGCGTCCGGTAGTTTAACATTTAATTTTATGGTTATCGGTTTATCATCGTCATCATTGGAAAAGATGGAACTGCAACCGGATAATCCAACAACAAGAGCAACAGCCAGCACTAAAAATTTATGATAGAATTTCATAATTATACTCCTTCAAAAGGTGCAAAACAAGGTTGATCGATTTAAATTTATTATTCAGTATCGAGGATAATATTAAATTCAGCTTCTTTATCCTTTGAATCCTGCTGACTGACTAAATAATAAGTTCCACCGCCAACCGCTGCAAGTCCAAGCCAAAATAGAGGCTTTGCGAATATAGACTTTTGAGAAGATAATTCCTGTCCGGATTTTGGCTGTTTTTTCACCTGTTTTTGTTTACCACCTTGCAGGGCCAAAACTTCTTCATTTGTCAATAAACGGGTTTGAATTAAATCAGTAGAAACCGTATTCCCCAATGCATCAACCGCTGTTATCTGGTATGTCAAATAATCCGCACTCGTCATACTGGCCGGGACCGAAACACCATAAGCTTTTCCGGTTTTAACCACCTTTGTCAGGGCGGCATCAACATAACCGACGACACCAATAGCAGATTGGATCCGGTAATAACCATCTCGAATCCTGTTTACATACACCTGCTCTCCTTTTTTAACAGCACCACGGACACGATATTTTATGCCGGGTCCTGAATAAACGATAAGGTCCTGATCGGCCTGCACAATAACAGGCACAACACCCATTTTACTCTGATGGGGAACAGCCCCTTTAATGGTTTTACCATTAGATGTCAAATTTAATGTCACTTTTGCAACTGCCGCGTCAGCAGCGACGAATGCAATAATGTTTAAGGCTTTTCCCTGGTAAGCCTTGGTAACCGGATAATGAGAAACAACAATCGGTTTTCCGTCAAGGTTTTGTGCCTTTAAAATGTCGGAATACATAGGGAAAAACAACAAATGGAGTATGACCAACAGGACAACACTGGCCAAAAATGTTTCACATGTACGCAATTGTTTCATGATATGACGCCCTCCCGAGGCTAATTTAACCTTTCTGCCCACGAAATCCATAACTATTTCGCTATTAATATTAAACTTACAAAATCTCTTTCCTTAACTAACATCTTTTATACACAAATATCAGTCCACTTTTTTAAAAAATTTCAATCTATGCAGAAATATACGATAAAAATGGGAGGAAATCAAATAACAGGGGGGCAGATAATAGCAATAAAAAAGCCGGCATAAAAACCGGCTTTTTCTAATATATTAAAAAAGAGGAGGGAAATAACTATTTTGTGAGTAAAGCCATATTTAAAGTCGGGTTCAATTCATTATTATTTGCATTATTTAATTCAGACTTTATATATGCAATCTCGTTTTCGTCTAAAAATTTAACATGAATCTCGTCAGTTTGTGCAATATCCCCACTATTTGAAACAACACTAATTTTATAAGACAAATTATCCATTGTCATGGATTCGGGAATAGAAGCGCCAAACATCTCACCGGTTAACAATGTGGCTGTTTGACGTTTTTCAACATAGCCTTCCAGTCCGTCGGAAGTTAGAATTCTCAGATATTCTCCACGAACCAGGGTTACTTTTGCTTGTTCACCGTTTTTAAAAATACCAGCAATTTTTTGATTTAATCCGACATCCTTTAATACGGGCACATTTTTTAATGCACTAACCGATACAGGAACCGGACCAAGTCCTTGAACGGGAACCAAACTACCAACAATAATTTTATTCTTTCCATAATTTATTGTCAAAGCAACATCTTTAATTCCGGTACGATGACCAATTCCGGCAACGATATTAATTTTTTCGCCTTGTAAAGCAAGCTTGACGGCCCTGTGTGAAATAACAGGTGGATTCTGATTTGAGTTTAATACTTCGTTAGCATCGCTTGCCAACGTTGTTATTCCCAGATATGAGGCGACAAGTACCAGAAAAAAGACCCGCACAGAATTTGATTTTATTACTCTTTTCATATCTATCATGCTCCATTTAACAAACTATCAAACTGAGTCATTTGTGTCATATATGATTACTCTATGTCTCAATAACAATCTTAAACCGGGAAAAATTTCAAAACCGCTTTTAATTAATCCTCAATATATTTATATAGTTATATTAAAAATTTGCGTACAAAAATTTAGCATTTTTTTCAAATAATACTATGAGCCTCATCACTTTTTTATAATTCAAATATCATGCCGGACTGTTAATGCAAAACAAAATTTCTTTACACTTGACTTTTTAGCCTGCTATTCTTATAATTTATTTAAAATCAACTCGGTAACCCATTTTAGATATTTATGTTATGGATAATTTAATAAAACCCTTTCTGGAATTGATGGCTTTTATTCATCAATTTTTAACAAAAGACCTTTGGCATCTTGACTTTACCAAAATTTCAAGATTAAAAGCTTTTTTTTACCGGCAAATTCTTGTCAGTTATCTGGTTGCCAGGGCTTTTATTCAGGATCGTCTGCTTGTAAGAGCTTCCGCACTGGTGTATGCAACACTCTTGTCCATCGTTCCTCTTTTAGCTGTTATGTTTTCCTTATTAAAAGGTTTTGGCTTTCATAACCGCCTTGAGCCGACATTATATCAAATTATGGCCCCTTTAGGCCAGCAGGCAATGGACCTTGTTATTCCCAACATTGTAAATTTTGTCGACAATGTTGATGTCAGTGCCTTGGGTGCAGCAGGTTTGCTGTTGCTTTTATTTTCCGTCCTTTCGATTATTAATAATATTGAAAGGGCCTTTAATGATATATGGAAGGTCCACCGTGTCCGAAGTTTGCAAAGACGCTTTAGCGATTATCTTTCAGTTTTGCTGCTGGGTCCGCTTTTGTTATTCACTATTCTCGGTATTACGGCATCACTGCAAAGTTTTACACTGGTTGAAATGATCCAAAAAATGCCGGTCGTTTCATTTATTGTAAACAAAACAGCGCCCACTGTTACAAGCTGGGTTGCTTTTTACTTTCTCATCACATTTATTCCAAATACGCGTGTTAGAATGCGTTCAGCACTTATCGGGGCGATTTTATCCGGCACGCTGTGGCAATTCGCCAATATATTTTTCGCCCGTTTTATTGTAGCATCTTACCAAACCGGCGCAAAAGCCGCCCTTTATGCCGGATTCGCAACATTACCTCTTTTCCTGGTTTGGCTGTTTATCAGTTGGGCAATTGTATTACTGGGTGCAGAAATTGCTTATGCCCATCAAAATGCCAATAAAATCTCATGGGAAATCAGGGGAACACATTACAGTCAACAATTCAAAGAAGCAATTACCATTCAAATACTTGTTTTGGTTGGCGAACCCTTTCATTATGCCAAACCTGCACCATCTATGAAAGATTTAACCGATGTTTTGAACGTGCCGGAGCGACTTATAAACGAAATTCTAACCGATTTAATAGCTCAACGGTTTATTTATGCCATAGACGACGATATTACACGTTATACGCCGGCAGTCAGTTTGGAAAACATGAAAATTATAGATGTTATACAAAAACTGCAAAAACACGGCATTTCATTTTCAACATTTGATACTGATTATAATATTGGTAAAACTGTTGAAGAATTTCAAAAACAAATGGAAGAAACATTACGTACCACTTTTTCAAACACAAGTTTAAAAGACCTATTAAAAAAATCGGATTCCTGACTCTAATTTCAGGGGGATTGTGATGAAGTTTTTATGTTTTGTTCTAAGTATTTTATCTGTTTTAAGCACAAAACCCGGCGTTAGTCAAACAAAAGAAATATCTCTCCATTCAAAGGACACTATTTTAATAAAGTCGGCGTACAGTAATGATGATGGCGTTTCTGAACAGAAAAAAATATCAGAGTTCGGTGCTATTGTAATAAACGAAATCATGTATAATACCGATGAACGTGAAGAGGAATGGATTGAATTATATAACACCCGGGAAAACACAATAAATTTAAAAAACTGGACAATAGGTGACCGGCGAAAAACAGTCACAATTACATCTGGTGATTATTTTATAAATTCCGGCGAATATGTCGTCCTAGGCAGTGCTGAACAAAAAAATTATCCATATATTTCAATACCATCCTTTATTGAGCTTAATAATACCGGAGATGATTTGGTGCTTAAAGATTCTTCCGGCGCTCTTATAGACAGCCTCACATATGATCCATCCTGGGGTGGCGGCAGGAATATTTCCCTGGAACGTATTTATTATGAAAATCCGGGATTCGAGGCCGCTAACTGGCAAACGTGTCAGGATTCTTTAAAATCAACACCTGGAAGCTTGAACAGTTGCAGTCCCAAACAATATGATTTGAGGATCGTGGAAAATTCCTTAACATTTGATACGGAAAACACGGAACCGGACAATCCATTGACCATATCTGTTAAAATAGAAAACTTTGGCAGAAATCCGATTTCAGAGGCATCTCTTAATTTTTCTTTTTCTCCGCTTTATTCAGATTCACAACAAAATATTGAAACCTTAAAAATTAGCGAATTGTTACCTGGCGAAATTAAAGAATTCTCTATAATTTGGGAAAACCGTCAACCCGGAACATTTTACATAATTGCAGATATTCAAACCGGGCTTGACCAGGTTCCTGATAATAATATTCTTGAAAAAATATGCAGCACATCCTATCCTAAAGGTACGCTGTATATCAATGAAATTATGTATAATCCGGAACCTGGTAATTGTGAGTGGATTGAAATTTTCAATGCAATGGATGCTAATATCGAACTTTTTTCCTGGTCTTTTTCCGATAGTGATGCTGATCCGTTCGGCCTCGCGGATTCATCATGTATCATAACTCCGGGTGAATATATTATTATTGCCAAAGATTCAACAATTTGCGAAACAATAAATAATACATCAAAAGTTATTATAAACACAAAATTTCCTTCATTGAATAATACATCTGATGTATTATATATCTATGACGCAACAGGAAAAATAATCGATAAGGTAAATTATGATGAAAATTGGGGCGGGGCTAAAGGTAAATCCCTGGAAAAAATCAATCCCCGAATTTCAGGCCAAAAAGCAAACAACTGGGCGACGTGTGTTTCATCAGCGGGACATACTGCCGGACGTGAAAACAGTATTTATACGAAAATTTTACCGGCTGCAACCCAATTATCAATAACCCCCAATCCATTTTCACCGGATGGAGATGGTATTGAAGATACTGCTGCGATTACCTATTCACTGCCTTCAGCAACAGCTTTTATAAATCTAAAAATTTTTGATATAAACGGCAGAATGGTGAGATTTTTAGCAAACCATGAACCAAGTGGTGCAAAGGGTACATTTCTTTGGAACGGGTTTAACGAAGACGGTCAGAGGTGCCGTATTGGGATTTATATTGTATTATTGGAAGCGCTAAATAAACAAAAAGCGAATATAACTGTTTCCAAAAAAACAATTGTACTCGCCTTACCATTATAAAAATATTTTACTTTGTTTTGATTTGAATCGACATTGTCATATTTTTTCGTGATGAATCAGGACTGACAACAACAATTGAATCGATATTAATTTTCCCATTCAATCCTTTAATAGATTCTAAAAACCGACGACGAAACTGCGGATCTTTAAAATCACGTAAAAATCTCATATTCGTAAAATCATCAGCATGGTTTAAAATAAAAGGTTCAATGTCCTTTGTCCACACGAGTTGATTTTGTTCCTCAAGAATACCAATTTTATCTTCCAGGCTTTTTACACGTTCTACAGGCATGGCTTTTTCAATATTCATATCCATCACAATCCGAAGACCGCTGTCAGCCATAAACACATAATGTTTTTTCATAACGTCAAGACAACTGTCAGGTATGCTCATGTTGCGCATAAATACATGAAACTCCCGGGCAGCCGTGAGCCTGTTTGCCAGTTCCATGTGTTTTTTGTCATGCAATTTCCACAGGAAGGGTAAAGGCATTCGAAAATCGGGCACTCTTTTTATAAAAGAACTCCGAATCGATAAGGAATCTTTTGAAATCGGTTCCAAATCAGTTAATTCCAGAGCGTTAATGGCTTTTTCCGCACTTATCAGAGAATCCTGATTGGCAAGATTTAGTATAGTTGCAGCAATCTTTTCTATTTTTTCAGGTGGAATTTCATCATTTTCCGCTTTATTGATAAATTGATTATATCGATCAACCAACAGGTCTTTTTCATTACCCTCGGGGACCATAGCTAATAACTCTTTACCAAATAACTCTAATGAAGTTCGGAGAATATTTGTTTTTATTTGCTCATTGTTAGATAATAAAAAGAAAATTCCCACCGACATAAAAAACACCAACAGAGCAAATCCGATTTTTTTAAACAGAGTCATAAAGCATCTCTAAAATTTGAAACAGGCTTTTCTATAAGACTCAAATAAACACTATTTGGTTTCATATTTTTTATTTTGGTACAATTATTTTTAATGCTTTACTTTCAACAGAAATATCCAATTCCGTATCACCGTCAAAAGATTCACCATCACAATGGAAAGCGCCTGGACGCTCACGAATAATCTTTAAGGATTTTGCCTGATACCTCTCATATTTTCGCACCTTTTCAATCTTTCCTGTAAACAATTTTGGTAAATGAAAAATTGCCGTTAAAAATTTAATCCGGTGAATAATACAGATATCCAAAATTCCATCATCCGGTTCTGCATGAGGTGCAATAATAGCTCCAACGCCCCATCCCTTTGCATTGGCTATTGTTACGAATAAAGAAGGAACAACGATTTGTTTGTCATCAAATTTGATGATAAATACTTCGGGGCGATAATTAAAAAACTCTCTCAAGCCGATTGCAAAATAAGGGACCGGTCCTCTTATATTTTGTTCATTAAAAATTTTACCAATTTCGGCATCAAATCCGAGTCCTGTTACAATGAAAAAATATTTGTCCTGAATTTTACCGGCATCTATTTGTCTAATTTTTCCGTCTAAAAGCAATTGAACGGCTTTTTTTATTGTTAAAGGAATTCTAACAGCACGGGCTAATCCGTTACCGGACCCCATGGGAACAATAGCAAGGGCTGTGTTCGTATATAGTAATGCCGAAGCAATTTGATTTGCCGTGCCGTCACCACCAACAGCAACAACGGCATCGTATCCGTCTTTGGCAGCTTGCCTGGCAATTTCTTTAGCATGACCGCTATATTGCGTTTCAACAAAATCAAATTGAAACGGGGCATCCTGCAAAATAAATTCAATCAATTTGCGTATAAAATATGGACTTCTAATTATCCCTGATTTTGGATTTTGAACAATTTTAACTTTTTTAAGATTCACTGACTGGTTCCGGATTGTGTATTGTATCTTGCCATTTTTATACTAAATTATTAATATTAGCATTTTTTCGCAACAAAAATCATTATACCGCTGTCGAAATTATAATCTTGTTCTTCAAAGCCCCCAAAAACACGAACAGTTTCAAACCCGCATAACCTTAATAATAGTTCCATTTCATAACGAAAAACATATCGATATGTCATGGTATTTTTCATCTGGCTGGTTTGAGTTTTATCTGTTTCAATGTATAAATTTTCCATAACCAGCAACTGGTTTATCGGATCATGCTCTACATTACAATTAATTGTAACACCGCTCTCTTCTACGGATAATTCGTCTTCTTCTATAATCTCGCTCCATCGGTTTTGAGCAAGAACGGCATGTAATGGAACAAACAGATCAAAAACAAGCATACCATCTTTGTTTAAATGATCATAAATGCATTTTAATGTAGAAATTTGGTCTTCGGTATTCAAATTATGTAAAAACGCGCGAAAAGGAATAATACAAAGTGAAAATTTTTGATCCAGCTTGAAATTTCTCATATCAGCGCAGGTTAGCTGCAATAAATTTTCATATTCCTGTTTGGCTATTTTTTGTCGCGTGATCTCCAGCATGGATTCCGAGTTGTCCAGGCCATGAACAGAAAAGCCCCTCTGGGCCAACGGAATGGCCATACGGCCTGTTCCAACGCCGATTTCAAGGATTGAGCGACCATGCATGTCGGCAATGTCCAGGTAAAAGGGAATATCGTTATCTTTATGGCCATATTCCAAATCATAAAATTTTGCAAAAGGGTCGTACGTTGCCATCATCAAAATTCCTGTTTAAGGATTTGTATTAAAAAAACCGCTATTATAACTAATAGCGGTTTTGCAAGTTCTAAAATTTTAGTTATAAACTAAATTGTCAGGATATCTTTTTCCTTGACGGACAAAAGTTCATCAATCTTGGAAATAAAGCTATCTGTTTTTTTCTGTACATCATCCTGTGCAGAATGCATTTGATCTTCAGAGATTTCTTTATTTTTCTCTGATTTTTTCAGTTTTTCATTAGCATCCCGCCGGATATTACGAACAGCAATTTTACCATCTTCGGCAATTTTTTTTGCAACCTTGACCAAAGAATGTCGCCGTTCCTCAGTAAGTTGAGGTATTGGAATTCGAATAACAATACCATCGCTTGTTGGATTTAGTCCGAGGTCTGATTTGAGAATAGCTTTTTCTATTTCTCCCAACAAGCTTTTTTCCCACGGCTGAATAACCAACAAACGGGGTTCAGGTGCACTGACATTTGCAACCTGTTTTAAAGGCGTATTATTACCATAATAGTCTACGGAAATACCATCCAAAATAGCAGGAGTCGCCTTTCCTGTTCTGAGCTTTGTAAACTCTGTACGGACACTTTCGACAGAAAGTTCCATTTTTTCATTCATTTCTTTTTTAATTTGTTCTATCATATTACTCACCGATTACTTTGGTTCCAATGGCTTCACCATACATTAATCTTTTTAGATTACCTTCTGTTTTTAGGTTAAATACCATAATTGGCAATTTATTTTCCATACACAGGGTAACAGCAGTCGTATCCATGACCCTCAGACGTTTATTAACGATTTCCATATAGGTCAGTTGATCAAATTTTACGGCATCCGGATTGGTCACAGGATCTTTATCATACACGCCATCAACTTTAGTCCCTTTAATAATAGCGTCTGCTTCAATTTCGATTGCCCGCAAGGCAGCCGCAGTATCTGTTGTAAAATATGGATTACCGGTACCAGCTCCAAAAATAACTATATCACCTCGTTCCAAATGTGCAATAGCCCGACGGCGAATAAATGGCTCAGCAATTTCTTCCATTTTGATGGCAGTCATAACACGTGTTTTGGCATTATGACGCTCGAGATAATCTTGCAATGCAAGAGAATTTATTACAGTTGCAAGCATTCCCATATAATCACCGGTAACGCGATCCATACCACGGGCACTTGCAGATAGCCCTCGAAAAATATTTCCTCCCCCGATGATAATACCAACTTGAATTCCCATGGCAGCGACTTCACTTACTTCCCTGCTGATTTGATCAACTGTTACAGGATCAATACCAAGCTTTTCACTCCCCATAAGTGCTTCACCGCTTAATTTGAGTAAAACTCGTTTAAATTGAGGTTTTTTCTCCAAAAATACAGTCTCCTAAAATAAAAAGATATTCTGTATTTGTTATATAAAAAGAGCGAAGTAAAACTTCGCTCCATATTTATTTTATTCACCTAGCTGAAATCGAACAAATCTTTTAATGATCATGTTCTCGCCTAGCTTGGCGATAATTTCATTCAAAATATCCTTAACAGTTTTGTTTGGGTCTTTAACAAAACTTTGTTCCAACAAGCAGTTTTCCTGGTAAAATTTTTCCAGTTTACCTTCAACAAAACGATCAAAAATTTTCTCAGGTTTACCCTGTTCAATTGCCTGTGCTTTATAAATCTCTTTTTCTTTTTCAACAATCTTTGGATCTACTTCTTCGCGAGAAACAACGATTGGTTTGGCAGCGGCAATTTGCATGGCAACATCTTTGGTAAATTCTAAAAAGTCATCTGTTCTGGCAACAAAATCAGTTTCACAATTGATTTCTACCAAAACACCCAATTTACTTCCAGGATGAATGTATGACTGAATAATACCTTCCTGAGCTGAACGCCCGGCTTTCTTTTCAGCCTGTTGTAAACCTTTGGTACGCAAATATTCAATGGCAGCTTCCATATCACCATTTGCCTCTGTCAGCGCCTTTTTACAGTCCATCATACCAGCGCCGGTTTTTTCTCTTAAAACTTTAACATCTGAAGCCTGGATGGCCATTTATATATCTCCTATTTTAAGTTCCAAGAAATAAAGTCATTAAATTATTTTGATTCATCATTTGATTCTTCAGCAGCAATTTCAGCTTCTTCCGCCTGAGCCTGCTCTTCAGCACCCTCTGCCATCTGAGCTTCCAGTTGGCCTGATTTGCCTTCAATAACAGCGTCAGAAATGCAGTGCGCTATTAAATTGATTGATTTAAAGGCATCGTCATTACATGGAATAATATAATCAAGAGGATCAGGGTCAGTATTTGTATCAACCATGCCAAATACTGGTATATTCAAACGAATAGCCTCTTTCAGGGCAATCGTTTCTTTTTTAGCATCTACAATAAAAATTGCTGAAGGCAAATGAACCATTTCACGGATACCACCGAGAACTTTATTTAATTTTTCTTTTTCCCGCTCGATTTGCAAAATTTCTTTTTTGCTCAATTTATCATAAGTACCATCTGTCGCTTTTTTCTCTAAATTTTTCAGGCGTTTTACACTTTTTTTAATGGTAATAAAATTGGTTAGTGTACCACCAAGCCATCTTTCTGTAACATAAGGCATATTACAGCGTTCCGCTTCCAAGCGAATGATGTCTTTTGCCTGTTTTTTGGTACCGACAAATAATACATTTCCGCCCCTGCGAACATTTTCAGTAATCTGTTCGCACGCAGTATTCAAGTACTGCAATGTCTTTTTTAAATCGATAATGTGAATGCCATTACGTTCCATAAAAATGTAATTTTTCATTTTGGGATTCCACCGTCTGGTGAGGTGCCCGAAATGACATCCAGCGAGTAAAAGATCTTGGATACTTGTTTTTGGCATTTTTTACTCCTATTTCTGGGGTTATTCCTCCACTTGACTTTTGCGAAACCAACCAGTTGTTGATCACCCCGCGAAAAAAGGCAAGTGTGTGTTTTTTGATAAAATTAACGTTTCGAGAACTGGAATCGTTTACGAGCACCCGGACGTCCGTATTTTTTACGTTCAACCATTCGGGGATCACGTGTTAAAAAGCCGTTTTGACGTAAAACAGATCTCAATTCTTCATCTACTTTTACTAATGCACGTGCCAAACCCAGAAGCATTGCTCCGGCTTGACCTGTAAGACCGCCACCATTTACATGGGCAATTACATCGTATTTTCCTAACGTTTCAGTAACGACCAAAGGCTGCTCAATAATCATTTTAAGAGTATCTCTTTGAAAATACTCCATCAACTCTTTATTGTTTACTTTAATCTGGCCGTTGCCTGGTGTAAGGTAAACACGAGCAATAGCGTTTTTTCGCCGCCCGGTTGCGTAATACTCTGTATCTTTCATTTTCTCTCCTTACATCAGAGCGTTTACTTGTGTACCATTACGTTTAAACAGTTAATGACTCTGGCTGTTGAGCCGTGTGTGGATGTTCCGAAGATGCATAAATTTTAACTTTTTTCAGCATTTTACGACCAAGACGATTTTTTGGCAACATGCCACGTACAGCCTGGTATAAAATATTCTCCGGTTTATTTTCCATCATACTTTTAAAGGGTGTTACTTTGAGACCGCCTGGGTAACCGGAATGATGATGATATTTCTTTTGTTCCGATTTACGACCAGTAACAAGAATTTTATCAGCATTAACGATAACGACAAAATCGCCAATATCGGCATGCGGAGCCCATGCAGGTTTGTGTTTACCACGAACAACATGAGCCACTTTACTGGCCAAACGTCCCAAAACCTGCCCTTCTGCATCTACGACGAACCATTTTTGTTCGACGTCATTTGGTTTTGGTGAATATGTTTTCAATCTTTTTCTCCCATTTAGTTAACCACAAAGACGCAAAATTTAAGCAAAAAATTACAAATATGCAATATCTTTTTTAAATTCCATGCTTTAAATTGTTTATGTTGCGTAATAAAGCCCGTTATTTATTACACATTTTACCCTGCCCTTTAAATTCCAATTATCAAAAGGCGTGTTTTTTGAAAGGGATTTTAATGTTTTTGCGTTAACAGTCCATTCTTTGTCAGGGTATATAACAGTTATGTTTGCTTTTGCCCCTTTTTCAATTTTGGGCATATCCAGATTCAAAATTTTACGCGGCGCAAGACTCATTTTATTAAGGGCCTGCTCAAGAGACAAGATACCTTTGTCCACAATAAAAGTTTGAATTAATCCCAGCATTGTCTCAAGCCCTATAATTCCGAATGGGGCCGCGATAAACTCTACATCTTTTTCTTCTATAGAGTGCGGCGCATGATCAGAAGCGATGACATCAATAGTCCCGTCACTTAAACCTTGTTTAAGCGCCTCAACATCCTCGGCAGTGCGCAGCGGGGGATTCATTTTCAGGTTGGTATCATAATTTACCAGGGCTTCATCCGTTAGAACCAAATGGTGCGGCGTAACCTCACAGGTTATGTTTACACCTTCATTTTTTGCACGCCGAACCAATTCCACACCATCTTTTGTTGAAATATGGGCTATATGGATACGCCCGCCCGTATATTTTGCCAGATGGATATTTCTCCCGATCATTATTTCTTCGCCGATTGACGGAATGGGTGGAACCCCAAGGCGCGTAGACATGATCCCTTCATTCATATGACCCCCTTTGAAAAGATAGGGATCTTCACAATGATCAATAATAACAGAATCGTACATTGCAGCATATTCCAGCGCACGCCTCATTACATCGGTGTTTTGTACCGGACTGCCATCATCAGAAAAACCAACGGCACCGGCTTTAACAAGCTCGGCCATTTCGGTAATCTCCTGACCGGCTCTGTTTTTAGTTATAGCGGCAATCGGTAAAACATCAACCAGTTCATTTTTTGCACGGTTTATTAAATATTTAACCGTTTGCTGCTTATCGCAAGGCGGGTCTGTATTGGGCATGGCGCAAACGGCCGTCATGCCTCCGGCCATAGCCGCCTCGCAACCGCTTTCTATTGTCTCTTCATCTTCCCGTCCAGGTTCACGAAGATGAACATGCATGTCTATTAAACCCGGCATAATTAGCGTGCCTGTTGCGTCAATTACATCTCCGGAAAAACTTTTTTTATCAAAATTACCGATAGAATCAATTTTTCCATTTATAATAATCAAATCATTTTTTTGGCGGTTTCCATTTTCAGGATTTATTATTTCACCACCTGATAAAAGAATTTGTTCGGTTTTTTTAAATTTTGTCACAATACACCAACCTGTTTTTATTTGTCCTCAGTCCCTTCAAGGTCACTCAACAAATACAGCACTGCCATTCGAACAGCAACACCATTTGTCACTTGATTTAATATAACTGAAAAGTCACTATCTGCAACATCACTATCTAACTCAATGCCCCTATTAATAGGTCCGGGATGCATAATTGTAATTTCTTTATCCACTTTTTTTAATTTGTCAAGTGTAACACCAAATTCTGTATGATATTCCCGAATAGATGGAAAAAGTCCGGCTTCCTGTCGTTCCAATTGTATTCTCAGAACGTTTAAAACATCTGCCCATTCTATTGCTTCTTCCAGGTTATGGGAAACACGAACACCCATCTGGTCGATATGCCTTGGCATAAGGGTTCTGGGTCCGCACAGCATAACCTCTGCACCCATTGTCAAAAGACCGTGAATATTTGAACCGGCAACACGGCTGTGGGATATATCTCCAACAATGGCTACTTTTAATCCTTCCAAATTACCATATTTTTCGCATAGAGTCATCATGTCCAAAAGTGCCTGGGTCGGATGTTCATGAATACCATCTCCGGCATTGATAATAGCGGCGTCTACACATTTTGTCAGAAACAACGGCACTCCGGCAGCGGCATGACGAACCACAACCATATCAATTTTCATGGCTTCAATATTTCGTATGGTATCCTTCAGGGTTTCACCCTTTTTAACGGAACTTGTAGAAGCCGAAAAATTTACAGTGTCGGCAGATAATCGTTTTTCTGCCAGCTCGAAAGAAATTCGTGTGCGGGTAGAAGCTTCAAAAAACAAATTGACGACTGTTTTGCCGCGAAGGGTCGGAACTTTGGGGATGGGACGGCTCAGGATTTCTTTTAACGATTTTGCCGTATCCAAAATCAAGGTTATATCCTTTTTCGAAACGCCCTCAAGACCTAACAAATGAGAAATTGCAAGGGTCATATTTATTTTTCCTCCTTTGGAGATTCTACTAACAAAACACAATCTTCGCTATCTATTTCCTTTAACCGGACCTGAACTTCTTCTCCGACGGAGGTATGAATTTCTTTACCGACATAATCGGCATGGATGGGAAGCTCGCGATGTCCACGATCAATTAATGTCATTAATTGGATAGAAGAGGGCCGACCAAAATCCATTAGAGCATCCAAAGCGGCACGAGAGGTTCTTCCTGTAAACAGGACATCATCAACCAGCACAACAGCAATATCATCGATTTCAAATGGAATTTCAGTAACCTGTACAACCGGTTGTTTCAGTCGTTTCCGAAAATCATCCCGATACAATGTAATGTCCAAAATTCCCAAAGGCACGAGGACATTCTCTATTTCATTAATTTTTTCAACCAACCGTTCAGCAATAACAGCACCACGAGTTCGAACCCCGACAATAGCCAGGTTTTTTACACCACGGTTTCTTTCGATAATTTCGTGTGCCAATCGAACTATAGTTCTTTGCAGACCAGCTTCATCAATAATTTCAGCTTTAACTTTTAATTCCATTAGAAAACCACTTTCCTTAAATTAAATGATTTGCCCCTTGAAATATTCAAAAAAATACCCTCCACAAAACTACAGGAAGGCAACGATGAAATTATTTTCTAACTACAAGTTTAAAAATAAAGTGGAATAGATGCAAGGTGTTTTTTATTATTTGAAAAGGTCTTGACAATTTCATTCAGAATGGTTAAAATTAAAAAATACATATCATTACTATTTCAATTACAACTTTTCTTTATAGGTTAAATTATGCGGATTCTGAAAGTGATATTACTTTTACTACTTTTTCTCTCATTAACAATTAATATCAATACGTTACAGGGTCAACCATATTCACAAAAATATGGAATTGGTGCAGAATTTTCAACAATCCGTTTAATTGGAGGAGAAAAGGGTGATTCCAACATTAACGGCAGTGGTGGAATAAATTTTCTTTATGATTTTTCTCAAAAATATGCCATAGGATATAACTGGAATTATGGAACCGTTCATCCTAAAAAGGAAAATTCTCTATTCGGTTCCAATCCATTATTACCCTATAAAACATCCTTAATGTCCAATATTATATATTTAAAAGCAAAATTATTGAATGACAAAACCTTAAATCCATTTGTTTTCGCAGGCGCCGGATTGCTTATTTGGGACCTTCAAAATAAATCTAATGGTAACTCTATCAATGCAGGGAAAACCTACAATACAATTTTAAATACCGGATTAGGAATTGACTGGGCCGTCAACGAATCTTTTTATCTTTCACCTCAATTTAAATTCATGTTAATTTTAGACCAAAAAGCAGACAATATCGGCACCAATGATGTGAATGACAAAATCCTTCAGTTTGGTATTAACGGAACTTTTTATTTTCATCGCAATAAAGACAGCGACCACGATGGCATTCCGGACAAAATCGATATTGCCCCAAAATTGCCAGAAGATATGGACGGTTTTCAGGATATGGACGGCGCCCCGGACTATGATAACGATAATGATGGCATTCCGGACTCTACAGATGCCGCGCCTTTAATAGCAGAAGACATGGACGGCTTTGAAGACAATGACGGCATTCCGGAACCGGATAATGATTGGGACGGTATCCTGGACATTTATGACGGTGCACCTAACGACCCTGAGGATTTGGATGGTTTCCAGGACGAAGATGGTATTCCGGATAATGATAATGATGGAGATCAAATTCCCGATATTTCGGATTTATGCCCAACTGAAATGGAAACTTTTAATGGATACCGGGATGATGACGGATGTCCCGATGAGGTCCCCCCCCCTATTGTTGAAAAAGGCGGCAGGATTGTGCTGCAGGGCGTAAATTTTGAAACCGGAAGCGCGGAAATCACCAAAGAATCCTATATTATACTTGATGAGGTTTACGAGTCTTTGGATGCCAATCCGGAAGTTGAAATTGAAATTCAGGGTTACACGGACAACACGGGCAGTGCCGGACTCAATCAAAAACTCTCACAGGATCGGGCCAATTCAGTACGAAGCTATTTAATTTCCATGGGAATCGACAGCTACCGAATTAAAGCGGTTGGATACGGTCCCCAAAACCCCATTGCAAACAATGGAACAGAACAAGGTCGGGCACAAAACAGACGTATTGAATTTTTAAGAATTGAATAATATATATTTATAATTAATTGAGGTAATATTTTCCATGTCAGATTCCAGCAAAGCATTTACAGCAGGAGAAGTTCTCCTTGTACATTTTCAAAACACACCAGCCTTTTTTATAAGAGTTGAAGACATCAGCCCTGACCATAAAAAAGGATGGTGGCAAATGTCCTTTTTAACCCTCACAATCCCACTGAAAAAAATAACCTGGATTCTTGACGAACAACAAATTCGGGGTGCCGACTTTACAATGGGCGGCAATCCTGTCCGAATCGAACGGATCAAAGTACCGCAGGAAGAAACAGATGAAACATTAATTGAAGAAACAGATTCAAAAACAAATTCGACAAATAATGTTGAAAGTGGAAATGTTGTATCCATGTTTGATGAGGAATAATTCTCACCTAACTATTTAAATCATTATCTCCCGTTCACGAATATTATCTGCCGCATTGCCATCGACTAAAACTTCGGCTGGCTTGCCTCTCGTATTATAATTATTGGCCAATGTATACCCATAGGCGCCGGCCGTCATAACTGCCAACAAATCACCGCGCTTAACATTGGGCAACTGTCTGTTTTTTCCTAAAAAATCCCCGGATTCACAGATAGGGCCGACTATATCAGCCGTCAATGTATCATTTTCAGCCGGAATAACCGGCAAAATTTCATGAAAAGCTCCATATAATGACGGTCTGATTAAATCACTCATACCGGCATCTACAATAATAAATCGTTTTCCTTTTGTTTCTTTGGTATATAAAACCCGGGTCAACAACGCCCCACCCGGACCAATAACAGACCGTCCCGGTTCAAACAAAAGCTCACAACCGGTTTCCTTAACCAACGGAATTACACTTTGGGCCAAATTTTTCGGATCAATTGTAAACGGATCACCATGTTCTGCCAATACCTTATGATAATCAATCCCCAAACCACCACCAATATCAATATGGTTTAACGTTATTCCGTCCTGTTTTCGGAGTTTGAGAACAAAATCCACCAAAATTTCAGCACTTTTTATATAAGCATCCAGTTTGTCGATTAAAGAACCGATATGGCAATGAATCCCAACAAGATTTATATGCGGCTGTTTTGAGGCCCATTCCATACAGGATTCAGCCTCACCAAGTTGAATACCAAACTTGTTTGCCGATGTTCCGGTGGTAATATAGGGATGACCTTCAATATCAACATCCGGATTGATACGAATGGAAACCGACGCTTTTTTATTCATAGATTCGGCTATTTGATTCACTACCTGTAATTCCTGACAGGATTCCACATTCAACGCAAGAATATCATTCTTTATGGCAAATTCAATTTCTTTATCTGTTTTCCCAACGCTGGCATAAACAATACGTTCGGCAGGAAAACCTGCTTTAAGGGCCAAAGCAAGCTCACCACCGGAAACAACGTCGGCACCGGCGCCCTGTTCCGCCAACAGCTCTAAAATGCGGTTGTTTGAATTGGATTTTAGTGCAAAGCATATTTTATGCGGATAGTCGCCAAAAGCTTTATCAATTTTTGAAAAATTTTCAAGCAAACTTTTTTTACTATAAACATAAGTCGGCGTTCCAAACTGTTCGGCTATTTCAGTCAGGTTTGTATCTTCACAGAATAAATTTTTGTCTTTGTAAGAAAAAGGTATCATAAACTTTTCCAGTATTCACTTTTATATTTATCAATTTTTAACGAGTTATTAATTATTTTGGTAATACAAGGTCATTTTCTTCATTCGGCCATCGTGAACGGACCTTGATTGAATCGGCATTAAACCAAAAACGTTCTGCCGGACTAAACGGGAAAGCATTACCCCAGTTATATTTGCCATCTTTATTTTCATCCCGAAAATAATTTATTGTATAAATACCGGGCAAAATATTATTAAATCGATAATCGCCATCTTTAACAAGAACAATATTGTATTTGTTACTGGTTGTTGATACGACTTGCATATAAAACGGGCCTGATGCAGATGTATCTGCATCCGATATTTTACCGGAAATTTCAGTGAGGGTATCCGGATCAAGAGTTGTAAATCTTTTCAAAAAAAGTGTATCAGATGTAACGTTGCCAAAAATGTCTTTAACAGAATCCACCGGAATTGTAATTTGATAATATGTTTTCGGTTTTAAAGAATCCGGATCAAAAACAAAACCGGCACCGTTAATCCATGTAATTTTTGCAGACAAGGTATCACCCAATGTATCGGCACAAATGATACTGTTTTCTATTAAATTTTTATCCAACGGTTCGGAAAAATAAAACTGAAAAGAGCTGTCCGGATAAATAAGTGACGAACTATCAGACGGCACCATAGCAATATATTGTGGTCCGGTTGTATCCGGTTTTGAGGTTCCGGTAAAAGTTTTTAAACTTGAATCCTGATGCATGGTATGAAACGCCATATCATAAGCATGTTTTACACGGATAGTGTATTTTTCATCTAACAGAGAATCTCTCATTGTAAAATGCCAAACCCCGGCATTCCGGTAATCCTGAAATACATCGGCAATCTCCAACGTATCACCTGTTTCTGATAAAAACGTATAATTATCCACGCGGTCCAGGCTATCACTCACCATTTTTTCAGAATACCGTAAACTAAAATGATGATTATCAAGAGCATAAGCCGAATAAATAAACGGCGGTAGTGTATCACGCAGCGATACTTTAAAAACAATATTTTCTGCTGAATTAGCATCTGCTGTTAAACTGATATCTTTAAAAGTTACTCCCAGCATATCATATTGGGGAGTATATCGTTTGTTCATGTCACGATCATTAACAGCAAACAATCTATATTTTCCTTCAGCAAGATGTATAAATTGAAATTTGCCGTCATCACCGGCCTGGGTGATGTAAAGCGGTTTAACCTCTACCGGGTTTGGTTCAGGCGTTTCTAAAAGATCATAGGCCCAAATTTGGGTGCCTTTGATTTTATCATCCCCAAAAACACATCCGGATATTTCTCCCTTGTCCAAAACGGCACCGGTAGAAAAAGCCAGTGAAAAGGATTCTTTCATGGCATTATTTCGCAGGTCTTTTGTTCCGGTACCGACGGTAATAACATACGTTCGGTTATCTAGCAGACTGTCCTGAAATAATATTTTTAAACGATCCTTTTTCCACTTTTTCTCAACATTATCACCCGGATATGGTGTAATGAACAATGAAGCCTCTGCAGAATAGGGCTCCACAGCTTCACTAAAACCAATTTCAACAAAAGTGTCAACCGGTACATTAAGAGAATCCGTTGCCGGAATTGTGTAAACTATTGATGGCGGAGTTTTGTCAACAGGTCCACCGGGAGGAAAACCCTGACGTGCACAAGACAACAACAAAATAAATGTGACCGCCGTTACAACAATATTTGCAGAAAATTTATATATTTGAGTCTCCTGAAAATGTTTGAATGACTTGAAAATTAACACAATTTCTTTCCAATATCAAGGATTTTTAGGTGAATTACATGAATGAAATATTTTGTTACATCGTTTGTATCACTCTAAAACGACCTGATTTAAAATATAGCTTTATGAGAGAAAAAACGTACACATCAACACAAACTCTTGTAAAACAGCACAAAAATTAACGACAGCCCAAAAATATATGTTTGATTTTAAAAGAATGGTATTTAATTTGCATGCTCTACAAAAACCAATTAATTAATGGAGTAAAAATTTATCTTGAAGATCTTGAAAATATTTTTCTTTTTCCTGTTTTTGCAAGTTTATAATACCATGGCTGCTACCGTAACCATTTCCTGGGACCCTGTTACGTTAAATACAGACGGTGATCCGATAGAAACACCTTTTTTTTATAATGTTCACTATAGCACATTTCCCGGTTTTACACCCACTGACGAAAATTTTCTTGTGGCAACAACAGAAACGAGCTTTCAATATAACGAACCTTTGTTTGATGATCCAAATGTTCACGTATATTATCTGGTCGTTGTTGTTGATTCCTGGGGCAATAAATCAGAAATTTCTGAAATTGTCGGCGATGTTACCTTTGTTTTGACAGCGGCCAAAGTATTTTTACAATGCGGATACGATGTAGCCGGTGACAGTATGAGCACATTCCTCAATGACTCCGGTTTAATACCCCTGTCATCACCATTTACCGAAGCACCAAGAACTGTTTCTTATATACCAGAAAATATTGTAGACTGGGTGCTTGTCATGCTGCGTACGTCAGAGGGTGTTATTGTTGCACAACAATCTTTTTTACTTGGAAAGGATGGTATTATTGTGGAACCGGATGGTTCTACAGCGTCGCTTGGTATGCCCCTGGTAAACACCGGTAATTATTATATTATTGTTAAATCACGAAATCATACAGCCGTGATGAGTGTAGGTTTATTAAATTTAAAAAAAGACAGCTCTTCTTTGTGGAACTTTACGATTAGTGCTGATGCTTCTTTTGGGTCAGGCTCAACAAAAGAAATGGAAACCGACGTGTGGGCAGTCTGGGCAGGAGATGTAAACCGGGATGGTGAAATAACAACAGAAGACTATACACTCTGGTATAACAGTGCACGCATCGGAGGATCCGGATTTCTTGACACAGACATCAATATGGATGGTCAGGTAACGACAAGTGACTATACAATCTGGTATAACAATGCCCGCATCGGGGCAAGTTCAAACATTCCATAAATTTTAATTAAAAAAAGCAAAAAAAATGATAAACAGCTTTAGTTATTCAAATTTAGGCCGATAATAATAAAGATAAGGTATATATAATTTAAAAAATCGAGATACGAATGAATCGTCATACTTTTTTATTTTTTATTTTTCTTTTCAGTACTGTGTATTCCAAACCGGCACATAAAAATTTTATAGAAAGCCTTCCGGATAACCTTCGGGATAAAACAGCCCAAAAAGCACCTTCTTTATTTTTATCTCCAAAATCCCGAAAACTAAAAACAGTAACAACTGTTCGGCAGGACGGCATTAAAGAATACAGCGTAATCATTCACACAGATGATGTGCAGTCATTAAGGAATCGAAATATTAAAGTCAATGCGGTTATGCCTGGTTTTGTAACGGCCCAGGTAACAGAACAGGAAATCTCTGAACTGGCCCAGTTGGAAACAATATCATATATCGATCCGGGTGAAATCAATTATGAAATGAACGATGTCGCAGCCGGCGTTATTGGAGCAGATGTGCTGCATTCCGGTGTTGTCAACAGTACCAATTATTATGGACAGGATGTCATCGTGTGTATTATTGACAGCGGGATTGACTGGAGTCATCTTGATTTTCGTCAGCCCGGTGATACAACACAAAGCAGAATTTTATATATTTGGGACCAAACAATAACAGCGGTACCCGAAGATGGTGAAAGTCCGCCCAGCGGATATTCAACAGGCGTTGAATATACCCAGGCACATATAGAGGATGAAATTGATGGTTCACCGGCAGGGTTTGTGCGTGAAAAAGACTATAATGGTCACGGCACCCATGTAGCCGGTACAGCCGCAGGTAACGGCGCCTCTTTTGGGGATAATAAATATGCCGGTATGGCTCCACAGGCAGACATTCTGGTCGTTAAAGCGGGTAACTATTCCTTTTCAACAACAAATATTGTCAACGGATTGACCTGGGCAAAACAAAAAGCGACCGCAGCCGGCAAACCTCTTGTCGTCAATATAAGTTTGGGCAGTTACGGCGGTCCTCACGATGGAACTGACAGTAAAAGTGTTGGTATTGACTATGTTTCCGGAGCAGGCGTTATTGTTGCCGCTTCTGCCGGTAATGCAGGCAGCAACAGCATTCATGTGTCAGGGACGGTCCCAGCCCTGAGTTATACAGACATAACATTTTCAGTTCCATCCTATTCAACGGACTTGATTTCGGGAAATGATGATATTGGATTTGACCTCTGGTTTGACAATAATCCAAATATAACAGCCAGGGTAACCTCACCCAACGCCTATACAAGCACTAGAACGATTGAAACCTCCGGAATCGGCTATACCGATGATGGCGCCATTTATATAAACAATAAACAATATGTCGGCAACAGCGACAGAGAAATAGAGATGTATATTTTCGATGACGATTCGACAAAAACGCCGATACCGGGAACATGGACATTACGTTTAACAAACAACACAGGCAGTTCCGCTTCATTTCACGGCTGGTTATATGATTACAACATCGGGCATCCGACTACTTCAACTGTATCCGTAGCAGGCGGCAATACAGATTACACATTGAGCAATACAGCCGATGAAGCGGTTATTGTTGCTTCCTATGTACACCGTTGGAGATGGTCACCCTATTATGTCGCTGGGTATTCCTATACAGGAACAAATTATTCCGATGATATTTCCTCCTTCAGCAGCATCGGACCAACCCGAACAGATGCTCAAAAACCGGACATAACCGCACCCGGACAAGGGATTATTTCATGCCTGTCAATGGACATTCCAAATGTATTTTCAAGTTCCGACACAGCTCTTATTGTAGAAGGGAAAAAACATATTTTAAGACAGGGAACGAGTATGTCCTCACCGGTTGTAACCGGAGCAATTGCACTTTTATTACAGCAGGACAATACCCTGACGCCGACAGAAACCAAAACATTACTGGCGAACGGTGCGAAAACCGATGGATATACGGGCAGTGTATGGAATTCGAGCTGGGGTAATGGCAAAATGGACATATATAAAGCAGTTTGTAACAATTCCGGTTTAGGATACGATGTCGACAGAGAAATTTGCAGTTACGACTCATGGAACGGATCCAGCTATATACAACTGACCGGCACCAACAAACTGGCTGTCAAATTTACGCCTGCAATGAACGGTTTTGTCAACGGCCTGTTATTTCATCCTTCAACAACCGTCAGTTTAACCGGTGCGCTTAAATGTGAAATTTGGTCCGATAACGGAAGCGGTGCTCCGGGAACAAAAATCGGCAACACTGTTAATTTTCCATATTCTGACATTTTAAAGTACAGTTGGAATTATGCGGATATGGCCGACTCTTATGCTCGGGTCCAACAGGGAACTGATTATTATGCCGTTATAGAACTTACAAACCCGGGTGATAATATATTTCTGCGCAATGATAACGGAGATGCCACAAATCGTTCGTTTATCTATACAAGCGGGAGTTGGGCTATTTTGTCCTCCTATGATCTGCGGCTGAGGCCGGTTGTAACGCAAAACGGTGTGTTACTGGAAGCAAAACTTTTCCTTCAGGGGCCTTTTGACACTGACTCCGACACAATGACAACCACATTAAACGCAAGCGATTTACCAGCCACCTCGCCTTTTGCAGATGACGCTCGAACGATCAATTCGGTCCCGGCAAACGTAACAGACTGGATATTGCTGCAATTAAGAGAAACAGATACAGGAGATTCCGTACTTTGTAAAAGCGCCTTTTTGAATAAAGACGGCAGAATTGTTGCAGATGATGGTGTCACCGGTCAGGTGGCGCTGAATGCACCGGCCGGAGACTATTATTTGGTTATTAAAAGCCGCAATCATTTAAAAATAATGAGCAGACCAACACTTTCCCTAAGTGAAACAAGCTCAACGTTGTTTAATTTTACAGCAGACAGTTCATACTACTATGGCACGAATTCTGCAAAGCTATTAAAGCCAGACATTTGGGGTCTGTTTTCCGGTGATATTAACCAGGACGGTGAAGTGACCACCTCGGATTATACAACCTGGTACAACAATGCCCGAATTGGTGCATCCGGGTATCAGACCACCGACATTAATTTTGATGGTCAAGTAACAACAACAGACTATACCAATTGGTATAACAATGCCCGGATCGGTGCGTCATCTAACGTGCCATAAAATAGGTAAAATTTTATTTGCATTTTTTTTATTTTACACGTACTATATAGCAAAGAATCTTAAATAAGGAGTTTAATCGTGAAAAAAATTGCTATCATTTTTTTTATAATATCCCTGACAGCCACCTTTGTATTTGCAGATAATGCCGAATTTCGCACTGTTGTTACCCAAAACGACGCCACTGTTGGCGGAGAATTTCATTTGGATCTGCAATTAAGGATTACTAGCGGAACATCAACAAGAACATTAAATTCCATAACAGCAGAGGTTTATTATACAAGTCAACTTACTGAATGGGCAGACGCCTTTCCTGGAACGAACTGGTATGTAAGTTCAGCCACAGGGTATTCAAGGGCTGTAGATAAATTATCTGGACGTTATAAAGTAACAATAACCGGCAATGCTGTTGGAACTGATGGACCGGGAGATCCTCCTGGTGTGCCAATAACAACAGAATGGCAAAGCATTGTAACACTTCGTTGGACAATCAACACAGCCACATCCGTTAATATTTCTATTGATGAAGGAACTCATGCTGCTGCATATTTTTTACAAATTTCAAACAATCCTCAGGATGATGTAGATGACTGGGTCATGTCCAGCCAGGACCTTGGTGACGTCTCCTTACCTGTTGAATTGTCCTTGCTTGAAGCGGAAAACAGAGACAACCGTGTTTTTATCAACTGGACAACACAAACCGAAAAAAACAATCTCGGATTTAATATTTACCGCAGTAATTCTGAAAAAGGTGACTATACTAAAATTAATTCCTCTTTGATTATGGGCGCCGGCAACTCAACAACACCGCAAAATTATGAATTTGCCGATGACAAAGTTGAAGCACAAAAAACCTACTATTATCAGTTGGAAGATGTTGATCAAACAGGCTCATCACGTTTTCATGGTCCGATTAATGTTTTTGTCGAGCAGGCCATTCCAAAAGAATTTGCCTTAAACCAAAACTATCCAAATCCCTTTAATCCGGAAACAACCATATCCTACGATTTACCCAAAGATACTCAGGTTAAAATAGACATTTTTAATGTCAGAGGCGAACTTGTCAAAGAACTGTTGAATACGCAGCAAAATGCCGGAACCAAAACACTCATCTGGGACGGCACCCTTACTTCCGGTGAAAAGGCCCCGACAGGAATTTACTTTTACAGAATTAAAGCCGAATCGTTTCAGGCAATTAAAAAGATGCTATTAGCAAAATAAATACAAGCCCGGTTTTAAGCCGGGCTTTTTTTATGCCCTGTTTACAGTTCATGTAATCGACTTGTCCGTCATTTTAACATCCATACCGCAACCACATCCCCGAAAATAAAAATCTGTACAAACACAAAACAACTTCAATCATACAATATTTGTTATAATTTCAAAGAGTTTTAAAAAGCCTGCAACGAACACACCCTACAATCCTAACGAAACTAAAAAAGGGACCGGAATTTTCCCTTCATAACACAAAAATTTAATTAAAAGTTAAAAAAAATGTAAAAAATCGTCTATTTGTATAGACAAAAACGGCTAAAATGCAAAAATCATTTGCATTTCGTATTAAAATTGATTAAGTTTTATCTAGTTAACCGCGTAAGTAAACCGCTTCAAATTTTGAAGGAATGGGGATTAAATACATGTTTCCAATAATACGCACCAAAAATAACTATTTAAATATAACCTGGAAACATGATAACAAATGAAAGGTTAATTAATATGGAAAACAAAAAGGTCGAAACTTTCCAGGACCTCGTTGTCTGGCAAAAAAGTCATGCCCTGGTACAACAAATTTACAAGCTTACGACAAAATATCCGAAAAAAGAGAATACATCTCTTGCCCAGGAACAACGAGAAGCAGCCTCAATTATTCCCATAAATATTATTATTGGTTTTAAAAAAAGAGGCATTAAAACTAAGGTACATTATTATCGCACAGCTTTAACCGAAATTGAAACATCCCGATACCTCTTAATTTTGGCAAACGATCTTGGCTATGTCAAAGATGACATTGAAGAAATCATTGAAGAATTTGACACAATTGAAAGAATGTTGAAGAGATTAATTCGATCAATAACCTCAACATCGACAACCCCTCTTTAAAACCGGAGTCTAAACCATGGACTTGAAAGCCATACAAAGTGCTTTGCAAAAAGCAAACCTTGACGGTTGGCTCTTTTATGATTTCCATAACAGAGATGCCATTGCAGCACGTGTGCTGAAAATGGACACCAACCGCTTCGCTTCCCGACGATGGTATTATTTTATTCCATCAAATGGAGAACCCCAAAAACTGGTCCACAAGATTGAACCCTGGAGATGTGATCATTTACCTGGTGAAAAACATATTTACCTGGCATGGCAGGAACAACATGCGCTTTTAAAATCACTACTTGGCACAGCAAAAACTATTGCAATGCAATATTCACCGCAAAACGCAATTCCATATGTATCCATTGTAGACGCCGGAACAGTTGAATTGCTGCGGGATTTTGGTATTAAAATAGTTTCCAGCGCAGACCTTGTCGGTCAATTTGAAGCGCATCTTTCAATGGAAGATTTTGCAAGTCACCAGCAATCCGGCCACATTATGCAATCTGTTAAAGATGCAACTTTTGCCGAGATTAAAAAACAAATTCTGGCTGATAAAAATCCTCTGGAAGTTGAAATACAAAATTTTATGCATCAACTCATGCATAAAAATAATCTATTTTGGGAAGACGGACCCGTTGTTGCCATAAACGAACATGCGGCAGACCCTCACTTTGAACCGACAAATGAAAACAGTTTTCCTATGCAGGAAGGCGATCTTGTACTTTTGGACCTTTGGGCCAAAGACAAAAAGCCCGGCAGCATTTATTATGACATAACCTGGATGGGTTATATCGGCGATAAAGTACCGGAAAAGCTGGAAGAAATCTTTCAAATTATTCGTTCCGGCAGGGATGCAGCGCTAGAGTTTATTCAGACCAGTTTTGCCCAAAGCAAAAAAATTTATGGCTGGCAGGTTGACGATGTTTGCCGCAATGTTATTGCAAAAGCAGGCTATGGTGACTATTTTTCACACAGAACAGGCCATAACATAGGGGAAGAAGTTCACGGCAATGGCGTTCATATTGACAATTTGGAAACAAAAGACGAACGAATTATTTTACCCGGTACATGTTTTTCCATTGAGCCCGGTATTTACTTGCCGCACGAAAAAATCGGATTTCGCACTGAGATTGATGTCTTTGTAACAGATGAAGGTCAGGTTGATGTGACCGGCCCTATGCAGGAAAATATAATACCCATTTTATCAATCTAGTCGTCCCAAAACAGTGCTAATTAAACTCAAAAATTGAGTGCGGATATCGCAGTCGTTCTAACCGGAGGTTGATTATGAATACCTATCTCATTATCATTCTCATTTACCTCGCAGTTTTGACCTTTTATAATATTTATAAATCAAAACAGATAAAAACCCAGGACGACATGATGGTAGCCGGACGAAGTCTGGGTGTAACTCAAATGGTTTTTACGCTGGTTTGTACCTGGATTGGTTCCGGAACTTTTATTGCCGGTGCAGAGTATGCATTTCGGGCCGGTTGGAGTTCTTTATGGATGCCGGCCGGCGCATGGGCCGGAATTGCCATTATATATTTTCTGGCAGCCAAAATCAGAACTTTTGGGCAATACACAATAGGGGATATTTTAGAAGAACGATATGGCAAGTTTGCCAGACTTTTTGGCGCCATTGCCCTTATTATCGCTTTTACTACTATTGTTTCTTACCAGTTTCGCGCAGGCGGTTATATTTTAAATATCATTACAGACGGCCACATCAGTGTAGAAACGGGGCAATTTATTTCCGCTGCTTTTGTGATAACATTTGTCGCACTTGGCGGAATGATTGCTGTAGCACATACGGACTTGCCGAATGGAATTATCATTGTTCTCGCCTGTATCATTGCTACACCGTTTGTCGTAATGACGGCCGGTGGGTGGCAATCTGCAGCCCAAACACTACCACCAGGACACATGAAACTTTTTTCATCCGATTTTGGACAATATCCGGCACTCAAAGCATTTAGCTACTTTTTAGCAACCATGTTTTTATTACTCGGTGTACAAAGTATGTATCAAAAGTTTTACAGCGCAAAAAGTCCTAAAGAGGCCAAAATTGCTGTAGGTTTATGGATATTCGGAACAATTATTGTCGAAACCGTTGTCATAATCATTGCCATTTATGGAGCTTCCTATTTTTGGAACAATCCTTCGATTGACCCGGCATCCATTGTTTTACAAGCAGCAAAAAAGATGGTACCGGCCCCTGTTGGACTATTATTGTTGGCGGCGGCATGCGTTGTGGTACTTTCTACAGGGATGAATTATTTGCTCAGCCCTTCTACAAACATAATGCGCGATATCTATCAAAAGTTTATCAATCCGGATGCGGACCAGAAAAAAATGGTGGCACTGCAAAAAATATTTATTGTCATCCTGGGATTATGTGCCTTTTTAATGATTTTTATTCCCACAAAATTCAATCTGCAAATATCTGTTTTAAAATATGCCTATTTTGCTTACACACTATATGGTGTGGCAATAACGCCGGCGCTGATTGCAGCGCTTTCCTGGAAACGTGCAACAAAACAAGGCGGCATCGCAAGTATAATTACAGGCGCTGTTTTAGCGATTGTATTTGATCTGGTTATTCCTTATGGATTTCCTGCTCTGTTAAAAGGCGGTGACCCCTGGGGCATTCCTAGTATATATCCGGCCCTGGCAGGCTCTGTTTTAACTTTAATTATCGTCAGTTATTTAACGCCCAAACCGGATAAAAAAACACTGGAAAAACTATTTTCATAAGGTTTAAATTTTATTATAACGGCAATAAAAAAAGCCTCTCATTGGAGAGGCTTTTTCTATTAATCAGAAGTTGCTCTTTCGATAACAAGATAAATTGTAGCTAATTGTGCTACAACAGAAATGGTCTCCCGAAGCATAACCCACCAGTCACGTTCCGGCTTTTCCGGAACAAAAATAGTATCACCTACTTCAATAACTGTATTCTGGCCCGGTTTCATCCATTCACCGGTTTTTCCTTTAATGACACGGATGTGGCTTTTTCGGGCATTCCAGTTATATCCACCGGATTCCTCAATATAATATTTTAAAGGCGCTTGATCTTTATAGGGGAATAAGCCCGGATTAATAACCTGTCCGGCCACCTTTACGGTTAACTCTTTTCCCGGGACAACTATTAAATCATCATCTTTTAAAATGACATCATGACTTTTGTCATTATTTTCAAAAAGAGCAATAAAATCAATACCCATTCCCCCGGCACGCTCTCTGGATTTAACTTTAAAATATTCCCTTTCCATTTCCGTCATTTCGGCGACAGCCATAGCTTCCAGTCTCTCAAATTCCGGATCACGAGCGTCTTCCTGTGCCCGGCGTACAACATAGGCGTTTTTCAAAGAAGCTTCGTCCGTAAATCCGCCGGCGCGTTTGATCAACTCGGACAGATGAACATCCTTGTCATTTTCCAGCGCATATTCTCCGGGATAAACAACTTCACCTCTTATTTCAACATTTTTCTTTTCATGGAATTTTGATAAATATCGGATAAACAAACGATCATCTGCTTTAAGAGTTGTGTTAAGAACTTTTTCAACCTGTGTTGAATCATGCCAGTCCAGTTCCAAAACAGATTTGTTTATAAGATTGTGCCCATTACGGAAACGAACCAACTCAATTCGTCCAGAATCAGCATCGGACGTAAACCCATGTGCCATATCCAACAGGTCTTTTACACAATCACCATTTACAAACTCAAATTTGGAGGGTGATTTAACAGCCCCTAAAATCCATACCTGCCCTGATCTCGATTGTTTTGTTGGAACAACAATAACGTCACCATCTAATAAATAGGGATTAGCGTCCAAATCTCCGGTTAATTCATATTTTTCAATATCAGCATTGACTTTTATCCCTGATCGGCGATTAATATATATATTCCTCTTTGAAGCCTGTAATGTTTGAAATTCTATATCCTGTTTAGTATCAACGGACTGGGTAGCAACTTGCTTTTGATAGGGTGTTTCCACTCTGGTTTCTTCTTTTGTGGACGTTACTGTAACAGGTAATGTAAATCCTCCACATAGCTCAATAGCCTCGGAAACACGCCACATTGCGTTAACTGTAACCAACCCTGGCTTATTAACGGCACCACTAACAGTAACACGAAAAGCCCGCAGAGTGGTCAAATAGACATAAATTTCATCGCTCCGATATTTTGATTTTATTTTTTCAACAATCTGTTCTTTTGCATCAAACAAGGATAACCCTGAGACTTTAACGCTTCCTACCGAAGGTAAAACAATATTCCCTTCCGGATAGATTCTCACCTGATGTGTGTTTTCTTCCTGATTTCCAATTATAATGGTGAGGACATCTCCAGGTCCCAGGATATAATTCTTTTCATCCACAGCATGTTCCAAAACCGGGGCGTCGGGCAAAGACGTTAATGTTGGTTTTTTTACCATACTTTGAATTTTACTCATTTCGGAAAATTGTGATAATGATTCCTGAGAATAACTTGGGCAGGTGGTCAAAAACAAAAATAAAACAATGATGCACCTTTGCATCGAACTCCTCCGCTCTTATAAAATTTATATATTTAGAAAAAAATCAACAATTCGTTCGGCAGCCTTGCCATCCCATAATGGCGGGATTTGTGCTTTTTTTAACTCTGAAAAAATAGCAGAATAAGCACCTAAAATATCTTTTGTTTCCACACCCACCAGACGATTTGTTCCAATTTCAACGGTTACCGGTCGTTCCGTATTTTCACGTATAGTTAAACATGGAATCCCCAAATAGGTTGTTTCTTCCTGGATGCCGCCCGAATCTGTAAGCACTAATTTTGCCTTACTCATTAAATTTAAAAAAGCAAGATACCCAAGCGGCTCAACCAGTTTTACACCATCAACCAATGATTGCAGGCCGAATTCATCTATCATTTTTTTTGAACGGGGATGAATTGGAAAAATTATCGGATAATCTTTTTTAATCGTTTGGACAGCGTTAAGAATTTTAATAAAATTTTCTTTATTGTCAACATTTGATGGACGATGCAATGTCATCAACACATATTGGTCAGGTTCAACTTGCATATCTTTTAACGTATTTTCCTGACTCGCTTTTTGCAAATGTTGAACAAGAGAATCAATCATAACATTACCGACAAAACACACTTTATCAGAGGGAATACCCTCCTTTTCCAGGTTGTCTAAACCACTTTGTTCAGTAACAAACAACATATCAGCTATCGAATCGGTTAATATACGATTGATTTCTTCCGGCATTTGACGATCAAAACTTCTCAAACCGGACTCTACATGGGCAACCGGAATGTTTAATTTTGCTGCGGCAATGGAAGAAGCCAGGGTTGAATTTACATCACCAACAACAAGAAGCCAATCCGGTCTTTCTTCCTGGAGCATTTTTTCCATAGCCACCATAACAGCGGCTGTTTGTTGAGCATGAGTTCCGGACCCAACACCCAGATACAAATCCGGTTCCGGCATTTCAAGCTCTATGAAAAAAGTTTTGGACATTTTTTCATCATAATGCTGCCCGGTATGAACGAGCAAAGGATTTATTTTATGTGAATTTTTCATTAAATAATGTATCGGAGCAACTTTCATAAAATTCGGGCGTGCTCCGACAACATTTACAATTTTCAGCATTCCATCTCCATAAATTAAAAACGTGTACCAGATCCAAGTTTTGTAACTTTATCCTGATTCTTTTTAATATTTTTCGTCAAATTTCTGGTATCAACCACTGATTTGGCATGTTCTACAATAAACTCTGCATCATAACTTGAATGGCTTGTCGTTATAACAACAACGTCAGCCTCTTCAAGGGTTTCTTTTGAAAGCTCAACAGATACGAATTTTTCGCCATTTTGAGTAAATTCCGGGACAAACGGATCATTGTAGCTAATTTTCGTGGCTCCTCTTTCTTTAAGGAAATGGATAACCTTTAGTGCCGGAGATTCACGCATATCATCAATGTCTTTTTTAAATGCAACACCTAGTACTAAAATTTTAGCCTGATTAAATGAAACGCCAACTTGTCCTAATGCTCTGCGTATAAGTCCCAGAACATAAAAAGGCATATTTTCATTGGTTTCAGCAGCCAATTCGATAAATTGTGTATGGAAATCATATTCCCGTGCTTTCCAGGAAAGATAATAAGGATCAATTAAAATACAGTGTCCGCCAATACCCGGACCAGGGAAAAACGGCATAAATCCAAAAGGTTTTGTTGCAGCAGCTTCTACAACTTCCCAAATATCAATACCTCCCATACGGTCACAAAGTCTTGCCATTTCATTTACCAAAGCAATGTTTACACTACGGAAAATATTTTCCAATAGTTTTTCCATCTCTGCCACTTTTGGTGACGAAACCGGTACAACCAGGTTGATAATTTGTTTATTAATCAAACAAGCTAATTCTGTACACTTGGGGGTAACTCCACCAACAACAACAGGGGTATTTGACGTGGTAAACTGTTTGTTTCCCGGATCAATTCGTTCCGGTGAAAAAGCCAAATGGAAATCCTTGCCGACCGTTAACCCGGTTTTTTCTAAAATAGGCTGAACGATCCCTTCAGTCGTGTCCGGGAAGGTTGTACTTTTTAATATAATTAACTGATCTTTACGTAATCCGCCGGCAATCCCTTCAGCAGCAGAAACAATATAGGAAACATCCGGTTCTTTATTTTTTGTAAACGGAGTAGGCACACAAATATAAATGACATCAAGGTCCTTAACCATTTCATAGGACGTTGACGCGGTTAATAATCCACTCTCTACAGCTTTTTTTAATTTGCTATCTTCTACATCATCGATATAGTTTTCACCTTTATTTATCGCTTCAACTTTAGATGCCGCATTATCAATTCCATGAACATAGATACCATTTGCACAAAACTCAACAGCTAACGGCAGGCCAACATACCCGAGACCCACAACACCAACTTTGACCGACTTTTTTTCAATTATCTCTGCCAGGTTCATGCACTTTACTCCTTAATTTATTTTTATGGTGAATTAAATATTCATACATTTTATAAACCAACATCGTAAAATGTACAAATAGACCTTAAAAAAGTCAATTTATTTATCGGTTTTTTAACAACAAATATTACAAGTATTTACTGCAATAATCCGAATTTGCAGAACAGTTTTTTTTAGCAAGAATCAACATTTCAAAATCATCAAGCTCAAGTTCTTTTTTACTATAATTTCCGGCTATTGTTCCCCAGACATTTAACGGCGTTAAACCTGCAATCTTTAATCTAATCTTCATCTCGGGGTATGTATAATAGCGATTGGAACAATTTTCTTCATTATTTTGACCATTTTCCGTTGTGTAATATTCTGTCCAGTGACCCCGGCAATTTTTAACGTCCACATAATCATCATTTTGAGGATGACGAAATATAAAAGACGCGTTTAATACATTTAAAAGCAGTTTTCCCCCGGGTTTTAATAACTGAGAAATGGAATATATTACTTTTTGATTTTGTAAATCATTTTCCATAATTCCAAAAGCGCCTTCACACAAACAAACAGCCCAGTCAAATTTATTTTCAAACGGCATATTTCTGGCGTCAGCACAGACAAATGGATTTGTATTTTTAAGCGATTCGCTGTTTGATTTTGCTATCTGTAAAAACCTTTTTGAAAGGTCCAAACCATAAACATGATAGCCATATTTAAGCAGTTCATTAACATGGCGTCCGGGACCGCATCCGATGTCGATTATTCGTTGATTGAGATCATCACCAAACAACTCGGCTAAAAAAGCAGCTTCTTGTTTTGTTCCTTTTGTATAATCATAGGACAAATACCTCTCCCCGATCTGCCCAAAGACTTTGTGATACCATTGTTCACGTAATTTCATATCTATATCCAGGTTAAATTACATTATAAGTTACAATTATAATCCACAAAATCAATTGAATTGCGTTAATAAAATATTTATATTCGCACAGAAAGATTTTTTAATAAAAAGGTTATTTATGAAAAAAAATAAAATTCGCATTGCATTAGCACAAATCAACACAACAGTTGGCGATTTGCAAGGCAATAAAGATAAAATCATCGCCTGGACAGAACGGGCTTTAAAACAAAACTGCGATCTTGTCATATTTCCGGAACTTGCGGTTACCGGTTACCCGCCCGAAGATATTTTATACCGGTCACAATTTATTAAAGATCAGTATAACGTATATTCAGAGATAAAAAACAATAATGATAATATTATTCAGGTATTTGGATTTGTAAATCAAACCGAAAAGGGTTTATATAATGCGGCAGCGATCAACATCCCGCATCATGCGCCGCAAATTTATCACAAAATACACCTCCCGAATTATAGCGTTTTCGATGAGGAACGTTACTTTGTAGCGGGAACAAAACCCTTTGTTTTCAACGTCAACGGCGTAAAAATCGGTGCAAGTATATGCGAAGACATTTGGATAGATGACGGTGTCATAGAAGCAGAGACTTTTTGTGAGGGTGCAGAATTGATCCTAAACATTTCAGCATCGCCTTTTTATTTTAAAAAAGGACATGAACGCATAGAACTCTTGCAAAACAAAGCAAAAAAGACAAAATCCATTATTGCTTATGTTAACCTTGTCGGAGGGCAGGATGAACTGGTATTTGACGGACAAAGTTTTATAGCAAACCATAACGGCGAAATCCTCGCTCAGGCAAAATCATTTGAAGAGGATTTTCTTGTTTATGACCTTGATTTTACACAACTGCGTAAAGAACGTGAAAAAAGCAGTGATTTCCGTAAACTCAAAAGCGAATTTATAAACCCTTATGAAACAATACATACTGACGATTTTGATACGGAGTTCAGTGCACCAAAAGTACAAATAAATCAACCGGCAAGTGACCTAAACGAGTCTGAAATGGTCCAGGTTTACAAGGCACTAAAACTGGGTTTAAAAGACTATGTTCACAAAAACAGGTTCCAAAAAGTTGTGTTCGGATTAAGCGGCGGTATAGACTCTGCTCTTGTAGCCGCAATTGCGGCAGATGCATTAGGAAAAGAGAACGTCATTTGTATAACGATGCCGTCACAATATTCTTCAAAGGGCAGTGTGGATGATTCCGTACAACTGGCAAATAATTTTGGATTTAAACTGTTAAATATTCAGATATCACCAATGTTCGATGCGTTTAATTCAAGTTTAAAAGAGGCCTTTAGTGGTACAGAGCCGGACGTAACAGAAGAAAACCTGCAAGCCAGAATCCGGGGAAGTCTTGTTATGGCACTATCCAATAAATTTGGATATTTGGCCCTGGCCACAGGCAATAAAAGTGAAGTGAGTGTGGGTTATTGTACAATATATGGGGATATGGTGGGCGGATATGGTCCGTTAAAAGATGTATACAAGACGATTGTTTACGAGCTGTGTCATCTCAGAAACCAACAGGCTGGTTATGATATCATCCCGCAATCAATTATTGACAAAGCGCCTTCGGCAGAACTCCGGCCCGACCAAACCGACCAGGACAGCCTGCCTCCCTATGATATTTTGGATGATATCCTGGAACTCTATATTGAAAAAGATAACAGTGTGCCGGAAATAACTGCACAGGGATTTGATTTAGAAATTGTTTCAAAAGTTGCACGTCTTGTCGATATAAACGAATACAAACGCAGACAAGCCGCCCCAGGGACAAAAATAACACCACGCGCTTTTGGTAAAGATCGCAGAATGCCGATAACAAATCATTACAGACCTAAATAAAAAAAAGCTCCTCACGGAGCTTTTTTTGTGCGCCCACAGGGAATCGAACCCCGAACCTACTGATTAAGAGTCAGTTGCTCTGCCAGTTGAGCTATAGGCGCTATTATTTTAAGATTGGAATATAAAAAATTCTTCAGCAAAAACCAAATTCTTTTTTATATATATATAACTAAAACTAATGCTTGAAACAATTACTTTCAAGCCCAACTACTTGATTTTATTAAGTGTCCCAAAATTGATACAGTGACGCTAATATTTTTAAGACATATTAGTAAATGAAATTTTTGTAATTCACTACAAACAAAAATAAGGATTTGTAAATAATTCACTTACAACAAAAATATTTCTCACAAAATAATTGGACCAAAAATTGCAACAACAATTTTGTAATTCTTTACATTTTTTCAATAGGAGAGTGAAAAATGAAACAAAAATTCTTTTTTTATGTAATTCTTATTGTTTCAGCATCGTCCCTGCTCTCCCCTGGCTTTGTTAATGCTCAAGGACAGTACGCAAGTGGATTAGAGTTTGGCATCAATGGCGGCGCAATAGAATTTAAAACAGACAACATTTACACAGACATAGGGTATGCAACAGAAGTTTTCCTGCAAAAACCCTTAACCAATCATTTACATGCTGCACTAGGAGTTGGATATGCCAAACAGGACTATGATCCCAAAGGTGTAAAATTCACAAATGACTATTATACAGGTAATTTAAAATTCAATTATTACCTGATGCCGTTTTCCAGAATTTCACCTTTTGCTACAGTTGGTATTGGAGTTTTAAACTTTCCACATGCTAACGATAACAGATATTGGGATGCCGACGGCATATTTGGTGGGGGACTTTCAGCTAAATTAGCACCATCCATTCGTTTTTCGGTTGGCGGTGCATACCACCTGACAAGTGGTGATGATTTTGATCATGTAAATGATGGGACAAAAGATAACTATCTTAGCGCCCATGCCGGATTTGCATTTTCATTGTCTCAAAGAGAAATATATGACAATGGTTACGAATGGACTTCCATGTCCGGAGAAGAGGCATCATCAACGGAAGTAACAGCCGCAACAGCAACAAAACCGCAGCTTTCAGTAGGTCAAATGCAGCGTTTACAACAATTAAAATCTGCCAAACAACTTACAACTTTATCTCAGCGTATTCAGGCAATAGAACAACAATTTCAAGCATATGATGAAATGAAAGAGCTGCTGCAAAAAACGATTGCTTCCCGCGATAAATTGATACAACAATTGGAACAAGATAAAAAATAAAAAAAAAGACGCGTTTTTCGCGTCTTTTTTTTGTACATCGGGGTACTTGTTACTGTACTTTTACGTACATAATTTATATATTTATAAAAACACATCACAGAAAAACAAGATTTTATAACACATTATAACCTGAAAAATTACGGCACACCCATTGCTGGCTTGAGTATAAAAAGGCAAACAATGATAAAAAATATTGTTATAATAATTTTTCTCTTAATCCAAACCTGGAATGTTTATTCACAGCCGAAAAATATTTACAGACGTCAGGTCAACCAAACGTTAAAATTCGCCGAATATCTGGTAAAAATATCACCTGATTCCGAAAGCGTAAAGACAGATTTTATTCTCGCCAAACAATTACACAATCGTGCGAATATACAGGTAAACAGGGGAAAAAGATTTGCAGCCGAAAAAAACGAGGAAAAATCCTTACAACTATTAGAGGACATAATAAGACAACTTTCACCGGGAGTTATTCAGTTGCATCATCAGGAATGCGAACAAATGTTAAATGAGGCACAAAAATGTCTTGGCGACACAACAACTCATTCCATAGCTGCACAATATTACGACAATGCAAAGATCAATTTTTTCGCAGCAATCAAAGATAAAATTGATCCCCAACAAGCGATCAACAATTTCAGACTTTGTCAACTTTATGCCCAAAAGTCACTGGATATGTGCCGAAACCAAAATTATTCAACAGAAGAAAAACTTTTACTTGAAAAAAAACGGTTCCAAAATTTAAAAAATCATGCAGAAACCCTTATTGGCGAATGCCAAAGCACCCGGGCAAATGAATTGCTGGTTCAGGCCGGGCAAAGAGAACAGCTAATTGATAAAGCATTGAATGAAAAGGATTATACAAAGGCCCTTGATCTTTATTATGAAACAACACGGCTTTTATTTCGTGCCATTGATACCTGTAAAAACCAAAAGGATGATTTTATACTGGCAAAAGAAAAAATTGAGCTGCTCACAAATACAATTAAAACTGTTGACGGGTCACAGCAACATACTCCCCAAAAAACAAAAAAGGCGAAATTGTTTCTAAAAAATTCGAAAATGGCTTTAAAAAAGAAAAATTACAGGGCAGCCATTCGAAATGCGGAAATGGGACAGGATATTCTAGGTCCAACACAAATGCCGCATTCCAGATTGAGTAAACCCAGCACGTTTGACAGGGAAATACTAAAACTGGAAAGACAATCCAAAATCCTAAAACAGCGGCAATTTAAAAACATCAAAAATAAAAACGATTTTATAAATGCCATAAACTTTTGTTTAAAAAACAGCCGAAATTTTGCTGTAAACAATCACTATGATATTGCTTATGAATTTATTCAAATTGGAAATAAAATCATTCAGCACGGCAATCACCATTCCAGAACAGCCATTGTTCCCACAATACAAACAACCGGAAACAAAATAGAAATCCTGGATCAAAAAATTAAAGATGGAATGATTTCAAATCCGGTTCATGTTACACAGGCCGCACAACTCTTGCTGCAAAGTGCGAAAAAATTTCATTCGGAACAAAATTATTTACTGGCATCAGAATTTGCCATAGCAGGGTGCAATATGCTGGATACTCTCGTTGAATAAATATTCGAGTATTCAATTCATTGAATCATCTTGAGAAAAAAATAATATACCACGACATAATTCCAGGGGAAAAATCCCGCTTAATTATTTATACTTTATGCTTTTTTCCATAAAATAAAATCCTTATCTTTAATTTTGAATGTTGATAAATTTTGGTGTGATATCAATTGCAAAGGAAAGGCGATGAAAGAGAATACAAAAAACCTGATGATTGGTTTTGTTATAATTTTTGCGGGGATCATTGCTCTACTGGTAAATATGGGTGTGTTAACAAGAGTACATGAGATTTTTAGAGGTATTCTTTTTATAATTGCTGGAATTATATTTCACAGACTTTATATAAAACAAAAAACATGGGCCATAATTCCTGCAATAACCTTATATATTCTGGGTGCTCTTTTAATTCTCAAATCTGTGTTTATGTTATCATCAAATATTCTTGGAGTGGCGATATTATGGTCTTTGGCAATTTCCACCATTATCGTATACATTAAAAAGCAACATCTATGGTGGCTTGCTTTAATTGCCGGTATTTTGATAACTCTGGGCACAAACGCATTACTTGAATTTTTACAGCTATTGCCGAACAAACTGGTCAACATCATCTTTTTTATCGGAACCGGCCTTACATTTCTTTACCTATGGTTCACCCGGACCACAAACCTGAAATGGACGTTATTTCCGGCACTGGGATGTTTTCTTTTAGCCATATATCTATATATTGATTATTCATCATGGCAAAGATGGGACATATTATTCTCCTTTGGTTTGATTATTGTCGGCACATATCTGCTTTATAATGCAATTAAAAAATAGATTACTATGAAAAAATTTTTCACGAACAACAAACATCCGTTTCCTCAAACTCCAAACGAACCCATGCAAAAAGGTCGTGTTGCGTTACTGTCCATGTCCCACTTTGTAAACGACGGTTATCATGGTTTTGTGGCGCCTTTGCTGCCGTTGTTAATGGTAAAACTGGGTTTTAGCTTAACGCTCGCAGCTTTACTTACCTCCATACAGGCGATTTTTAATTCGCTTTCACAACCGATCTTTGGTCATTATGCGGACAAAATAAAAAGACCCTATATGACGGTTTGGGGTCCGCTAATAACAGCTCTTTTTCTGGGTTCCATCGGTATATGGAACAGTTATGAAGCCATTGTAGTTGTGTTAATTATTGCCGGATTGGGTACGGCTGCCTTTCACCCGCAAACGGCCGTTCTTACAAACCGGGCCAGCGGACGAAACAGCGGACTTGGGATGTCGATATTTGTTACAGGCGGAAGCGCCGGGCACGCATTAGGACCTCTTATTATTTTACCCATTGTAACACTTTGGGGACTGGGTGCAAGTACGTTAACCATTATTTTTGGGATTATCATATCCAGTGTTCTCTTTTACAATCTTCCTGCACTGCCGCATGCCCCCAGACATGCACCGAAAACACACGTTCACGAAATCCATCCCAGAAAATATCTGTCATTATCATTTTTATGGCTCATTGTTACAATCCGCGCCCTCATTATAGCGGGTTTTATAACATTTCTTCCGATTTATTTACATAGAATGGACCATTCTCTCCTTCTTTCCGGTTCAGCTATTACTGTTTTTGAAATTTCAGGAGCCATCGGTGCTCTTGTCGGCGGTCCGCTTGCGGATAAATTTGGACGTAAATCTATAATTTTAGTCTCATTCATTTGTTCGTTGCCGTGTCTTTGGCTGTTTATACATCTTGAATCATTATGGGCTTTTATATTTTTAGGAGCAGCAGGTTTTATCCTTTATTCTTCAATTCCTGTTAATATCATTATGGCCCAGGAACTGTTTCCTGAACGAATTAATACGGTCACATCAATTATGATGGGTTTGGCCTGGGGTATTGGCGGTTTACTCGTAACTCCTTTGGGAGCTTTGGCAGATAAAACAAGCATCGGCCTTGCACTAAAAATTTTAGTCATGACCGGAATTATCTCAATCATCGCAGCATGTTTTTTAACTGAAACAAAAACAAAATCGGGCCAAGTATGAATAAACAAAAAATATTTTCCATACTTCCATCCGTTGAACATTTGCTTTCAACCAAAAAAGCAAAAGAATTAAATCAATTTTATTCACGACATATTGTGAGAAACGAATTTCGGAATGTGCTGGATCAAATTCGAAATGAAATCCTGAACGATATGATTAAAGAGCTTGACAGAGAACAAGCTGTTACCCTTATTCTTGAACGTGTTGAACTTGAATTGCAAAAAAAAATGCAGCCCAGCCTGAAACCTGTCATAAATGCCACCGGAATTATTCTGCACACAGGTTTAGGCCGAGCCCCTTTATCAAAAAATGCCTGTGATAATGTAACAGAAATTATCAAAGGGTACAGCAATCTCGAAATTGATTTAAGCACCGGAAAACGAGGTCAACGAACAGGCCATGTTGAAGAATTGTTATGCGAACTCACCGGCGCAGAAGCGGTCGCCGTTGTCAACAATAATGCGGCAGCTCTTTTGCTGTCCTTGAATACAATGTCTTTCGGGAAAGAAACGATCATTTCTCGCGGTCAATTGGTAGAAATCGGCGGATCTTTTCGTGTTCCCGATGTCATGGCAAAAAGCGGTACTATAATGCATGAGGTCGGTACAACAAACAAAACCAAAATTTCCGATTACAGCGAAGCTATTGGTGAAAACACAGGCCTGATATGTGTTGCCCATCCGTCCAACTATCGAATTTTAGGATTTACAACAGAAACAGAATTATCCGAACTTGCTGAACTTGCCCATCAACATTCCATCCCGGTTTTACACGACCTTGGCGGCGGCGTTGTTGTAGATTTGACACAATTCGGATTACCCTATGAACCGTTGGTACAAGACAGCCTAAAAGCCGGAGTAGATGTCGCTACATTCAGCGGTGATAAAGTACTGGGCGGCCCGCAGTGTGGTATTATTGTCGGTTCAAAGGAATGGTTAAAAAAAATCCACAGCAATCCCCTTATGAGGGCCCTTCGGTGTGATAAAATAATTTATGCCGCTTTAGAAGCAACCTTGAAACTTTATTTAAATGAAAACACCTTGTTCAAAGAAAATAAAACATTACGGCTGCTTGTTCAGGATATGAATGCTTTAAATGAAAAAGCCGAGCAATGTTTGGCATTGATATCGAATCAAACAAAAAAAACAATTCAAATTAAAAAAGAAAACAGCCAGGCGCAAACAGGCAGCGGCGCATTGCCGCTGGAAAAGCTTGAAAGTATCGCTATTTCATTATTTTCAGAAAATTTTACGGCTGAAAAAGTTGCCGAAATTTTAAGAATGAATGAACCACCAATTCTTGGATATATAAAAAACGATAAAGTCTATCTGGACATGATGGTATTGGAAAAAGAAGACCTGCCCAAAGTGGCCGAGGCCATAAATGACATTCCATCAAAAATGATCTAAAACGGAGGCGTTTATGCTGGAACGAGATCAGGTAATAAAGTCCTTAAACCACAAACAACCAACCCGAGTACCGGTTGAATTCGGGGCCACGGCTGTTACCGGCATTCATATTACATGTGTTGCTGCGCTACGAAAATATTACGGTTTGGAGGAAATACCCGTAAAACTGCACGAACCCTACCAAATGCTCGGCTATTTGGATGAAGATTTGAAACAAGCACTGGATATTGATATAGAAGGTATTATTGGTCCCGACACATTTTTCGGATTTCGCAATGAAAACTGGAAAGAATGGCAACTGGATTCCGGCCTGGTTGTATTAATCTCCGAACACATGAAAACGTCCCGTGATCCAAATGGCGATTTATTAATTTATCCCAAAGGCGACACCACAGCCCCTCCAAGCGGACGTATGCCAAAGGGAGGATTTTATTTCGATACAATTGTTCGGCAAGAACCTCTGGACGAAAACAAATTAGATCCTCAGGACAATCTTGAAGAATTTGTTCCTATTTCTGATGCAGATTTGGAATATTATAAAAATGAGGTAAAACGGGTAAAAGCCACAAAACGCGCTACAATAGCCACTTTTGGTGGAACGGCATTTGGTGATATTTCACTGGTTCCGGCAGCTTTTTTAAAATACCCAAAAGGAATCAGGGACATTGAAGAATGGTATGTTTCAACAGTAACCCGCAAAGATTATATTCACAAGGTCTTTGAAAAACAAGCTGAAATCGCGCTGCATAACCTGGAAAAGCTGCATCAAATCGTTATGGACTCGATTGACGCCGTATTTATTTGTGGAACGGATTTCGGTACCCAGCAATCACTATTTTGTTCACCGGCCGCATTTCGGGAACTTTATATGCCCTATTATAAAATTGTAAACAATTGGATCCATAAAAACACATCGTGGAAGACCTTTAAACACTGCTGCGGCGCAATTGAACCTCTGATCCCCGAACTTGTTGAAAGTGGATTTGATATTTTAAATCCGGTCCAATGCAGCGCAAAAGGCATGGACCCGAAATTGTTAAAATCAAAATACGGACAAAAAGTCGTTTTTTGGGGCGGCGGTGTTGACACACAGTTTACACTTCCCTTTGGAACACCGGACCAGGTCCGGGAGCAGGTGCTGGAACGTTGTGAAATTTTTGCTCAAGATGGCGGATTTATATTCAACACGGTTCACAATGTTCAGGCAAATACCCCTGTAGAAAATCTCGTAGCCATGTTTGATGCTGTTAAAGAGTTTAACGGAAAGTAGGTTGATCTAAAACCGGTAATCCTTCAAGCTGCATAATCCGCAAGGCATTGGTTGTCGGACAAGGTCCCGGTCTAAGTAAAAAGTCAAAAACCATTTTATTGTTTTCAATTGTTTCCCGAAAATGATAATTTTTCAAATTGGGATAATCATCACTCAATCGGGCAAGTTCCAGATCATGGGTTGAAACAAGCCCGATACCCTTTTTACGAACAATTTCTTCAAGATATGAACGGCTGCCGATAAGTCGTTCTTTATTATTTGTCCCTTTAAAAATCTCATCTATTAAAAATAAAACGGGCATTTCTCCCTGTTCACCCACCACATCAAGTATTAATTTTAGCCGTTTCACCTCCGTATAAAAAAACGACAAGCCGTCTGTCACGGAATCATTTATTTGGATACAGGTATATAAACGAAACAGCGGAACTTGAAATAAAGCAGCATTCACAGGAGCCCCGGCATAGGCTAAACACAAATTAACGCCAACCGTTTTTAAAAATGTGCTTTTTCCGGCCATATTGGAACCGGTAATTACGGCAATTTCATTTTGGGCTAGTTTGAAATTATTGCACACTTTGTGTGCCGGGTGAATCAACGGGTGCCCCAGCTTTTCAACATGGAATTCTTTAAAATCTTTACCATACTCCTGACACCGTGGAAAGGTATATTCCGGGTTTAACGCTGCAAAATTAGCTAATGAGGACAACGCTTCCAGTTCATAAAATTTCTCCAGCCATACAGGAATTATTTTACCGACTTTTTTCTGATACATGTACACAAGAGATGAAAAATAAAAATCCCAGGGAAATACGGCATTCAGCACAACCATCATAACCGGGTTCATTCTCATGCCGATTGTCACGGTGAGCCATTTAATTTTCCGTAAAACAGAAATCGGATTTTTGTCATTTTGAAACTCACGACAAAACTCTTTTATATGTTTAGAGTTGTGAAAAGGATACCTGGATAAATATTTAAAAATGGTCAACAACTTGGCCAATTCATCATCAATTACAATTATTGATTTAAAATATTTTGCCAGAGACGTTTGTCTTGACAGGGTAAATAAAGCATAAGCAGTATAAAAAAGGACCCAATAGGGTTTCCAGGCAAACACCATATTTGAAACAAAAAACGCAGCACTCAAAACCAGTAAAGCAACGGCAATGGACAGATATATAAAAATAGAGCGGGAAGGAACGGCCTTTATCCATGACATAATATTTTCATTTTGCAGTTGTTCTTTGGACACTATTACAAATTCAAGTAACAAACGGTTACGGAATCGGGGCATTCCGGCAAGTTCCTTAACCAGTTTCTGTCTGGAGTTTATGGTTTTAAGATCAGGCTGTTGCGAACATAACCAGTCCGCCAGTTTTTGACTCCCCTTGTCTGAAACAGCCGAATCTATAAGATGATGTAAAGAACGGGGTCCAATTACGTCAATATCACGGGCAAAGGGATGATGGCTTGTATTCATTTCAACATCAGGGACATCAATTTTCTGCCAATCAAGTTCCAGGCGGGCCAATTGTGTTTCTTTAATTACAATCCACTTTTCCAACCGTTTTAGCGAAAATAAAATACGTCGATGAAAAAATGCGACAATAGTAAAAACCAGTGTAAAAAATAATAACGAAATCCATCCCAGATTATTTTTACCATAATAACCGAATAATAAACTAATAAAAAGCCCAAAACCAAAAATACTCAAACGTATCCAGGAATAACGACGGCTGAAGCCGTTTAATTTTTCTTTAAACGAATAAAGACGTTTGATCGATCGATGCAGAGTTTTAATTTGAAATTCTTTCATTCATCGCCCTTTTATACATATTTTTACAACAATATATTAAAGCAGATTTGAAAACCAAACAAAAAAAAAGCCGGACGAACATTATTCATCCGGCTTGATAAACTAACAAAATAAGCTAAAGATTAGCAACAACACGATCTCCAACAATCAACTCTGGACACATTGTTTTGCCCTGGGAATGACGGGTGGCAACGGTCCTTGAATTGTAAAATTTAATTACATGAACCTTGCCGATAGCCTTAAAAGGTTGATCTCCGCTTCTGCGAAGAACAGTTAAATATTTACCAACAACCTGGGAAGCTACATTGGGTTCTTCCCATTCAATGAGTGCCAATTGGTTTTGCAGTTTGGTTATTATGCCGCGCTTTAACTCTTTTACATGGTCGGATTTATCATCATATTTATATTGTTCAACTCGTTTTTCAGCACCTTTTCTCTCCGGTTCAGAGGATGTAATAATCCTGACTTTATCCCGAGCTTCTTGCTCAGAATATTGCTGCGAATAATAATCAGATTGCAGCGGACGTAATTTTAATTCATCCGGCTGATTATACTTGTGTTGCTGAATTTCATTTTCTTCACTATTGTCACGATTATATACATCCGGTAATAAAGACGCTCTAATTATAATGACCAATTCCTTTTGCGTTGTCTCTTCACGTTCATATCCAAATATATATCGAATTCCTAATAACCACCAGGGTAAATCCTTTAATATTGGAATTCCTTTTCTTAACATCGTATTTTCAGTTGAATATAGTCCGGCAATCAAGGTTTCTTCGCCATCAAACAACTGTAGATTAGAATTAGCCTCCGATTTATTGATAATTGTACTAACAACATCAGGAACTGCCTGACTGCGTTCTACGTGTATGTTAAGAAATATTGCTTTACCTTTTTCTGCATCGTTTAAAATATAAGGCGTAACCTGTAATATAGTTCCGGTGCTAAAAAAGCGGTCAATAACATTTCCAGCAAAATCACGGGTTTTGATTGAAAAATCTTGTCCAACCTGAATTTTTCCCTGTTTTCCTTCCATTACGACAATTTGAGGTTGGGCCAAAACTTCACCAACATTATTAGAATCAAAAGCTTTTAAAAGAGCGTGAATATCAACACCAAATGTTTTCTTGGGAAAAGTCATATCCAAAGTAAAATACTCTTCACCCATATTAAGAGCGCCAATAGCATCTGCCGTTAAATCCAATTCACCGTTATAAAAAGTACTCCAGTCAATTCCAATTTCTCTAAGACTTTTTCGGTTACCTTCAAAAAAGATGGCTTCAATTTTAACTTCACGACCGCCTACCTTTAACTGTGTGCCGTCTTCAAGTTTAATAATATCACCTTGTGCTCCAGATTCATTTGCCTCTACAACCTGGAGGTAATGTTCGCTCTCCACAAACCACAACCCCTTGCTGCTTAGAATCATTTCCAATGCTTTTTGCCAGGGAAGTCCACGTATATCAACGCCAATTGATCCTTTTGTTTTCAAAGGATCATAAATCGGCTTTCCTGCAAATTGTATTGAATATTCACTTAACAGATCCAGTGCCACACCTAATTCCAAGTCACTATTCATGGACACTAATTCTTCAGGAGGTACGTACTCCCGAGGCAGCCGATCTTGCGCATCAGCAACTTTAAATATACAGGCAAAAACAACTGCTAACAATAGTGTTCTTTTCTTTTTCATTGAACTCTTCTCTTATTTTGATACCAGAGTTAAGACAAGCGGACTTGAACCGCCACCTTTACTAATTTGAAAAACTGCATTATGTTGAACAGGATTAATATTTTGTAAATAACCACCGAAAATACGGTCTCCTTTTCTTAGTTTATAAGTCCTGCCCTTGTTACCTTTTACCATAACTGAAAACGGGGTTATAGCCAACAATTCACTTGATGCGGAAATTTCCGGCAAGCCCTCTGTGTTTCGCTGAACAACCGGAGCAGGTTTTGAAACAGCAGCATAATTTGTTTTAGGGGCTCTAACAGGTTCAGGCATGTAACTTTTAAACATAGGTTTAACCATATTTGCTAATTGAACAGGTTCTCCAACACTTTCATTTAATAATGTAATACTGGGGCCTTCTTTTCCTGAGTATGAGTGAAGAGTTGAAGAAAAACTGATTTCTGCCTGATTGGCAACCGGACCTATTTCATCTCTGTCTATACGGTCAATAGAGATTGATCTCAAATCATAATAAATTGGACCATTCTCGATAAACCAAATAATTTTATATAAATCAACAAAATTTCCCTCACCACTGAATGCATAGACTTTATGTGAAACACCCTGAACCGAATCTTCCTGCATAAATACCAAATCAAGGTCTAATTTAGCGTTATCTCTTTTTACTTCTCTCAAGATATAGTCATAAGTTTCACCAGGAGTTTCACCGGCCGTAATCACACAATTTTGATCCTTATGCATATCTTTAATCTTTTGATAAAACTCGTATAACTCGGTTCGGTCACGGGCCAGTTCTTCAAGTCGGGTTACTTTTTTAAACTTTTGTGTCTTTTCCGCAATTAATTGTTTTTTGATTTTACCTTGACGTCCGTACAGATTGTAAAATCCAACAGCCAATATAATCGTCCAAAAGGCTGCTAAAATAATCGTATTTCGAATTGTATAAGACATACAAATATACCTACTTTAAAAATTGACCTTAATCAACTACACACTCTATCTGAACACGTAAATTATTGCCGGCTTCTTGTTGGGTAGTGACAACTGATAAAACACGGCTATTGTTTATAAATCTTTCCAATTCTGCAACAGCATTTTTGTCTGTCACTTCAGCATCAACAACAAATTTATTGTTTGTATTAGTTTTCATATTGACTATTGAAAAGTTTCCGACTTTGCGATGTGCATCGGAAAAAATTTCCATAACAGGAGACCATCGAGTCACATTTTGTAATAGTGAATCCAATAGCGATGCTCCCGCCTGTAATTTGTTTATCTGAAACCTCAGGCTGTCTACTTCCATTTCAACGGATGCAAGAGATTGAAGTTTATAGTCTAATTCTCCAATAGACTCTTTGGCTAACTGAATTTCCTGGGCGCGTTTTATACTGTTGTAGCTCAAAAACATCACACAAACAAACAGTAAAGCCAGCGTTACCATACCATGCCAGGCGAGTTTATAAACGGATTGTTTGTCCCGAATTCGTCTTGGTAAATAGTTTTGATTATACAGGGAATCTTTTCTTCCCTCAAGGGCTTTAATTGCCAGCGCAATGGCCACACCATAATCTTTAATACGATTTTCCTGTGTTTCAATTTCTGAAGCAAAGGTCAAACGTTCTATATCAAATCTTTGAATTGGGAGTGAAATTAATTTTTCCTGGAATATTTGTTCAGCATTTACAACTTCACTGTCACCAACCATAATCATTCTGTGCAACGGACCTATATTACCGGAATCGAATTCAAACAATATTTTTGACAAAATAGTTTCACAAATACTCTTTGAATCGGACCCTTCATGAATGGTGGGAAGGACCAGCTCTATTTCATTGCCAAGCATAAAAAATATTTTAGTAAATCTTTTGGCAAAAACGATAACAGCGACATGTTCGTTTTCACCCAGGTCAAATCCGTAACTAACTTCATGAGCCAGAGCAAATTCAATAGTATCAATTAAATCGATACGGGGCGGCTGTTTCTTTGTATATTCAATAGTCTCTGCCAATAAAGTGGAAAATACGATCGGATCATCATGATACATACCCACATAACTGCCATCGTGCCTTTTAAAATATCCAATGTTTTCGGTAATTGGATCAAGCTCCGCACCCGGATTGAATTCTTTCCAAATATCTTTTTTAATATTTTTCAATTTTCCATCTGAAAGGGCAGGAATATCTTTATAAACAGTATATGTATCACATATATTAATGGCTACAGATGTCCCTTTGGGTATCATATTCTTTATCAAATCCAGTATAACATCTGCGTTGCTGTCTGCCTGAACAACTGTCATGCTGTTTTCAGCGTCGCCATCCAGTTCAAATGGACTCTCTTCCTCCTCGCTGGCAAAAACATCATTTTCTTCATCATCTTCCAGAGCATCCATCGTTTCTGAAAGGTCTAGAGAGTCATAAAGTTTGACGGTTTCCATACGTTCAAGGACAAGACTGTCTTCAATTTTATGAACCAATGCCGATTTTAAAATCTGTCCATCGATAAATATGCCAAGTACTCTTTTACCCATTTTATTTCCTAAACTCTATTAAGCAAGAGTTCTTGCAATCGTTTTTTATTATTCGCAAAATCAAATGCCGTTTGTTCACTGATTACTCTTTTTTTATACAACGTGTATAAATCCTGCTCGAGTGTCATCATCCCAATCTTTCCACCTTCACTGATCATTTGATATATTTCATGTGTATTTTTATTCCTGATAGCCGCTTTCACGGATGATGTAACCAACAATATTTCTTTTGCCAATGTTAATTTATTATCCATGGTTGGCACAAGTTTTTGAGACATAACAACTCTTAAAACATCTGCCAACCGGCTTCTTACACGGTCTTGCTCAACTTCCGGTACTTCTGCTACAATTCGGTCAATTGTTTCTACGGCAGAACAGGTATGTAGTGTTGAAAAAACTTTATGTCCGGTATCTGTTATCTCCAAACATGTCATAATTGTCTCGGGATCTCTCATTTCACCGACAACAATGATATCAGGATCCTGTCGTAATGCCTGTATGGCGCCATCTTTAAAAGAAAGGACATCACGACCTACTTCTCTGTGCCTTACAATACATCTTTTGGAATTATGTATAAATTCAATTGGATCACCAATAATAACAATGTGTCCTTCCACAGTCTGATTATTTGCATCAATAATAGAGTCCATTGTCGTACTTTTACCGGAACCAGTGATACCGGTAATTAAAATGAGGCCTTGTTTTTCATGAGCCAATGATAATGACTTGGCAATATTTCGATGCAAACCTAGTTTAATAAAGGGAAGGACCTGGTCATTGATTGACCTCATATTTAAGGCTAAATAGCCATAATCCATATACATACTGGCACGCCAACGAAAGACGCCACCGTTATGTTTTAATGAATAAGAAAAATCTGTAGCACGATTTTTAAACAATCGTTCTCTTTGCTTTGGCGATATTAAACTTTGCAATAGTACATCAGATTCATCCAAAGTTAAAAGACCCAAATCGGTATGCGGTGCTTTTTTTCCGTAAACGCGAAGCCAAATCTTTTCACCAGCGGTTGCCCCTCCTATTTCAATGTCAGACGAAGAACTTTCTCTCATATACACAAGGTATTTATTCATCTGATCATGTAATATTTCACGTTCCTGATGAGACAGACTCATAACCTGCTTACCGATTGCCAATTGTCTTTCCAGACCATCAACATGTTTTGGTAATGAATCAATAACTTTATGTAAAATATCTTGTACCATAACACATTCTTTATTTTAAACCGACTAATTTTTTGAGTATGGATCAGCGTCCATAGGCAAATCATTATTTATTTTTGTTTGATAAACATCTACTATTTTTATGTCCTTTGACCTGCTTTTTGTGGTAGAGCTCGATTTGTATAAATCCTCTATTTTGGCCAAAACTTTTTGAATTCTCTGAATAGATTCGGCAATCGCATGAATACGTTCCGGTTTTACAGCGGCTTGACTCTTTGATAACATCTCTACATTCATGGAAACAATCGTCAAAGGATCATTCAGTTCATTTTGAATTGTTCTTGCCATTTTATCGATTGTAGCCCGGCGCTCCATCTGCACCAGTTTTTCCTGAGATTCTATAAGTTGTCGGTTCTTTTTGTTAAGCAAATAATTCATTTTTGACAGCATACCATTTTGTAGCCGTAACGTATTGGCTAAAAAAGATGAAATAAAATAGGCAAGAAAGAACAGACAGGCATAAGAAAGCAGTGTATGTGTATTGTTTTGAAAAATATGTTTCGCACTTTCGCCAAATGTTGACATGCCAAAAACAACAACGCTGCTGTCCATAAGCATCACCATAAATAAGCCGATAACACTGGCGATACTCGCGGTCAACCCGGCACGGTGACCAATATTAATACTTGATGTTAAAATTGGTATCAAGTAGCTCCAAATTAAAGGACTTTTCATACCACCTGTCATAAATATTGCCAGGGAGAACATGGCAACATCCATTAAATTGTAAAAAACATGGTAAAGTTGTTGTTTGGTATAACTACCCAAGAAAAAACTGTAGACGATATTTAATAATACTATTCCTGTTAACGTAAGCAGGAAAGCGTCTTTGGGAAGCTCCATATTATTCATTGCCATTTGCAGAATGCCTACAGACAGAAAGCTAACAGTAGACAGCCATCGAACATAGTTCCACCATTTTCGGGCCATCTGTGCTCCCTTTTCTTCAATTTGAAGAAGCTCAAACTCTAATGCTGTTTCATGTTTTTCAGACATGGATACCTTCCTTTACAATCTCTAAAAGCCTAACTTGTTCGTTCAGGCTATCATCTTATTATGAATCGATGATCCTCTGAACATCTTAGATGTATTCCTGGCTGCACTATTTACGGCGATTTGTTCATAAGCATCAAAAACCTTGCTTGACAAACCGATAATTACATTCGCTGCAAACCGTGTAAAAAACTTTTTATCCTGGCTCATAAAAAACTTTCTCAGGTCATCTTTGGAAAAGACAACAACATCTAAATCCGTCTCAGCTTCTAAAATCATGTCGATATCAGAGCTTTTTATAAACAAGGATGCTTCGCCTATTGCGTCGCCACCCTTCAAATCACCAACAACACCATTACGAAATAGACATCGGGCAGAACCTGCTAAAATTACAGCGAGTTCCCGATTACACTTGACTTCTAATTCTCCGCCTTCTTTAATTTGTTTTCGATTTCCGGCTTTAATGAAACTGGCTACAACTTTATTATCAAATCCGCTTAATAATCGTGGCACAACAGGTTGCATACTTTTTGGTTTCTGTTCTGTTTGCGTATCAACATTTTTCGGTTTTGCCTCAGGAGGAGGTGCTGTTTCTTCTTCCACAAGTTTTCTTACAGCCTGAATAAGGTGGTTTGCCCAAAATGGCTTTGTCATAAAGTCATCAGCGCCGGCTTTAACGGTTTTTTCTGCGACTTCCATGCCACCGAATCCGGTAAACGCAATAATTTTAATATTAGGAGACAGCGTTCTCAACCGCTCAATTATGTCCAAGCCATTCATACTTCCCGGCAAGACAAGGTCTACGAGGGCTAAATCATACTTGTTTGAATCAGCAAAGTGTAAAGCTTCATCGCCATCTTTAGCAGTGTCTACAACAAAGCCTTCAATTTGTAAGACATCTGCACTAATATTGCGTATTTCCTGTTCGTCATCGACGACTAATATTCGGGCCATTGACCTCTCCTAAACACGAGATTAAGTTGTAACTATTAACTTACTTTTTTTGTATAGTTTTTCCGGATCAGCCGATTAACAGTATCGACCAAATGTTTGGACCAAAATGGTTTAGCCATAAAAACATCTGCGCCGGCCTTAACCGAAACATCTGCAGCATCTTCACTTCCAAATCCGGTAAATGCAACAATGCGGATGTTATTCGATTTGTTGCGAAGACGTTCAATAATACCCAAACCATTCAAACTTCCTGGTAATACCAGATCGACTAAAGCCAAATCGTAAGCGCTTTTATCGGCCATTCTCAGCGCTTCAACACTATCGGCAGCTTTTTCGACAGTGTGACCTTCGCACTCTAACAAATCAGCGCAAATATCACGAATTTCTTTTTCATCGTCGATTACAAGTATGTGTGCCATAATTTTCTCCGAGATGCTTATCAATAAAATTATTAATTATTATTTATTCTATGAATCCATTGTTACGCTTGCTACTTCATCCAAACTCGTTCGCCCTTCCAACGCTCGTTTTCGAGCTGCCTCACGTAATGTAGACATGCCATATTTTATTGCGGCGTCTTTACAGGCATCTTCATCCAAATCCGTAGAAGCATCTAATATTATTCGTTTAATTTCCGGCGTAAAAGGTAATGCCTCATGTATACCCATTCGTCCGGCATATCCATTGCGGCATTCTTCACAACCAACCGGTTCATAAAATTTTGCGCCAGCCAGCTCTTCACGCGTAAAACCCAAACTGAGCGGTATATTTACATCCATGTTTTTTACAACCCTTTTACAGGAATTGCATAATGTACGGATCAATCGTTGTGCAACGACCAGATTAATGGCATTTGCAATTAAAAAAGGTTCAATGCCCATTTTATAAAGTCGTGATATAACGCTGGCAGCATCATTAGTGTGCAGGGTAGAAAAAGTGAGGTGACCCGTATTTGCCAACTTTATACCGATATCAGCAGTTTTCGGATCTCGAATTTCACCTACCATTACAACATCCGGGTCATGCCGTAAAATAGCCCGAATAGCTTCATCAAATCCCATTTTCGAACTTATTTTAAGCTGTCTTGCACCTTTAATGTTATATTCCACCGGATCTTCAACAGTAAGCACATTAACTTCCGGCGAAATTACATAATTTAACGCTGCAACCAGGGTTGTACTTTTTCCACTTCCGGTCGGTCCTGTTAAAATAACCATACCTTGTGGTCTTTTTATAGCACTTAAAAATTCTTTTTTGGAAAATTCATCCAACCCAAGTTTATCAAGATCGGTTATAACTTTACGGTCATCCAGCACACGAATAACAACGCTTTCATATTTTCTGGTAAAAGCAGAAGATACGATCGGTACGATAGAAACCACGAAAAACGAATAAGATAGTTATCAATTTCACGCTGAATAAAACCGTCCTGGGCTTTTTCCCATTCAAAACGGTCAACATTTTTAGTTCTGTCTTTTGCTACGGCAAGTAAAGCTTCCGGTTTGGTACCTTCCTGAATATGCCAAATGGTTAAACGCCCGTTTATTCTAAAATGAATTTCAGTAATATTTCCCTCTTTAGGGATGATATGAATATCACTTGCACCTTTTCGCACAGCCTCTATAAGACATCCTTCAAACAGGTTTATCAATACACTTTGATTGATAGAAGCATTCAATTCATCTTCATCGAGTCCGGAATTTTCTTCGGTTTCTTCTTCTTCAATGGTTTTAACTTCACTGGCTTCTTTAACAACCTCAAGAAACTCATTTTCTTTTGGAATGGTGCGGTTGATCAGTTCAGTTATAGCTTCAAGTTTCGCATAAGCCAGTTCAAATTTTTTAAATCCTGCCTGTCGAAGGACCTCTTCATTTTTTCTGTCTGTTGGGTCTGGAGTTAAAAACAACAAAAGGTTTTTATTTTTTTCACTATAGCCAAAAGGAACTAGTTTTTTATTTACAAATTCTTTACGATACCGAAGTTCCAAAGATCGATAAAACTTTTGAATAAACTTGGCCCAACCGTCGGAAATTGTAATACGGCTGAGATCAATTTCCCTAAAAGCATAGATACGGGAAATAGCTCGATATATTTTATGACGGTCATATCCGAGTTCTTGAACAAGAATATCACCCAAACTTTTATTTTGACCGTTTTTTGCAAGAATATCCATCGCCTTGGTGAACGATTCTTTGCTGATAATTCGTTCTTCCCAAAGCAGTTCACCAATGACGTTCGGAAATCTTGATTGCGTCTTCATCATCTTACATACCCGGCATTTTTGGTTGAACCACAGCAGTTTCTGCTGAAACAACAGTTAAAAGTGTCATAACAATCATAATGATAAACGCTACAGCAACCTGGATCCAGTCAATAATTCCCTTCATTCGGTAGGTTGTTTCACGTTCATAATATTCTGCTATCTGCAATGCTACTTTTTTAAGGGTACCGGATTCTGCACCTGTATTTAATCGTGTTAATGCATTTTCAGTAAAAATATCGGCCTTTTTGAGCCCATAAACAAAACTTCGCCCCTCACGGACCATGAGTGGGATTGTAATTTCTTTTATCTGCTTTTCCATATATTTATTACGACACGCCTCAGCAGCCGTACGAATAACTTCAATATTTTCTCCGGAACCACTATACATGGAATAAAATACCCTACAAAAGATTTCAATGGCTCCTTTATGAACTAATTGTCCAACAATAGGCAATTTGATTGAATATTTGCCTATAAACATTTGTCCCTTTTCTGTCATAGAAAATTGAAAAAACAAAATCGGCGGCACAATCATAGCAAGTATTATTAAAATAATGTTTTCACGTAAAAATATACTCATTTGCAAGCTAAAATCAGTCATCGGAGGCAGTTCGGCGCCCAGCTTGGCAAACATCTCTGCAGTTTTTGGGAAAATATAACCGACATAAAAGATAACAGCAGCAGCCAACACCAGTAATGTAATGGCCGGCATCAGCATAGCACTTCGGATACTCTTTTTAAACTCCATGTTGCGTTCCAAAAATTTGGCTGTACTTTCATACATTTCTGCCATATTTCCACTCTTGGAAGCAACACCCAACATTTTGGAAGAAAATTTGCCGAGAGAACTAATTTGTTTTTTAAATACTTCTTCTCCGTCTTTACCTTCTTTCAGGTCCGCGTGAATTTCTTTAATGACACGCTTCATGGCTTTGTTATCAATATCATTTTCTAATAAAGATAGTATTTCGTCAAACGGTAATCGTTCTCGTAACAGGTCAGCAGACAACCGGATAAAAGTTATAACATCAGCATGAGGTGGTTTAAACCGAAAATCAAGAATTCTCTGCTGAACGCTTACCTGCTCAAATCCCATTTTACGAAGTGCTAACTCTACTTCATCTTTGAAAAAGCCTCTTGTTCACCACGGACAATTTCGCCGTTTTTGTTCTTAACCTTATAATCATAAATATATTTACGCTGAATAGAATGAAGGGTAAAACCATGCTGCTTTGTTATCTTGTCAATCTTTTCCTTGACCACTTTTTTATTTTTGGCCTCAAGATAACCTGTCACCCTTCTTTTATCAGGCATAACACCTGTATAGCGAAATTCAGCCATTTTAAAATCCTTAAACTTGTTTGATCCAGAAACAAAACAGGCCCATCTTAAATTTGGGCCTGTCATTTTCTTTAAAATATTTCTGGTAGCGACACATCACTTCATCCTTTCGCGGATGTACACAGCCCATCTTCAACATCATCACACATGTGATTTTGACTAACCAAAATTAAGATCATTTTTTAATCTTTAGACCCGTTTTTTCCTTATATAACGCATTGTCTACTTGATAAAATTTATCGATTTACAACAGTCGTTGCAATACTATCGGAAAAAACAGTGATTTGGATTGTACAATTTGTTCCATCACCGTCGCCATCCTGCTTTCCGATACCCTGAACAGTAACTGATGTTCCTGTACCAGCACCAGAGATAGAATATGTACCATTTTCATTTTCTGTGCGTGCGGTTAGTTTCTGAATACCAGCAGCATCAGCAGTTAAATCAGCAAAACTGTTGCCGCCACCGCCCATACCGGCAGGTTTTACATAAAATTGCTGTGCACGAGCAGCCAAGTGTAATAAATCGCTCGTTACAGCTTCCAGGTTGGATGATGCGGCGGATGCGCCAAACATCTGAATACCAACTACGACAGCGATACCAACGATGATAACACTAAGAACGATAAGTAAAAGTTGCTGTTGTCCCATTTCGAACTCCTTAAATAATTAATGATGAAGGGTTAATTTATATTTCTTTTTGTTTGTTTTTAACCTTTACAATTTTACTACTTATTTTTAAGCAAATCCTATTCCAAAAATTAAATTTGTCAACTTTTAACAAAAATGACTAATTTTATTACAGTTAAGTGAATTATCACAATTTTTCATCACAAGGGTATTGTCCTCTTTTGTCATCGCTAAATTACAGCCAAGGGGAATCTTTGTCACAAAAGAGTATCGCATGTCATTTTTCACATAAAACTCGTCAATAATTTAAGACAATTTAATTTTCAGAAACAGGTGCTGCCTGGTAACTTTTCTTCGGCTTTAAATTATGCTTTTTAATTTTCTGATGAAGATTTTGCCTGGGCATACCTGCCAATCTGGCGGCCTGAGAAATATTACCGTCTGTTTTACTTAAAAGTCTGCTTATATATTCTTTTTCAAACAATGATTTTGCATCTGAATAGGGTAAAAATGGTAATTGTTTAAAATAATCAGACTCACTTACATCCAGATACTCTTGCGGTAATTCATCCGGTCCAATCCAGTCAGAATCGGTTAAAGCCACTAATCTTTCAATCTCATTCTCAAGTTCACGTACATTACCATACCATGGCTGGTGCTGGAGTATTTCAATTGTTTCATTTTTTAAATAAACTCCAACCTTGTTATGTTTTTTCGTATAAATACTCATAAAATAACGAATCAACAACGGTATATCTTCCGGTCGTTCTCTTAATGATGGAATTTTTAATGTAACAACATTTAAGCGATAGAATAAATCCCGACGGAATGTTTCTTCATCCACCATTTTATGCAGATCACGATTTGTAGCGGCAATAATTCTTGCACGAGAGTTTAATGTTGCTGTTCCACCAACGCGACGATATTGTTTGTTTTGCAAAATACGCAACATTTTTACCTGCATAGAAGAGGTTGTATCACCTATTTCATCCAATAAAATTGTTCCGCCATCTGCAATTTCAAAATATCCTTTTTGTGTTCTGTAGGCTCCTGTAAAAGAACCCTTCTCATGCCCGAATAATGCACTTTCCAGCAATGTATCCGGAATTCCACCACAATGCACGGCCACAAAATTCTGGTCTTTTTGCGGACTCATAGAATGAATCATTCTTGAAAGAACTTCTTTACCGGTTCCGGTTTCTCCTAAAATCAGGACGGTAGAATCCAACGGTGCGACTTTGTAGGCCAGTCTTTTCAGTTCCATTATGCTCTTACTCTGCCCCACGAGCCTGTTTGCTTCATGTGACAAATGAGGAAAGTTTTTCTCTACATCTGAACTTGTATCATTTGGAAACCTTTGAAACAAACTCTCGATTGAAGTTTTTAATACTTCCAAATCTGTAAAAGGCTTTTCTACAAAGTTATCAGCTCCATTTTGGATACATTCGATGACTTTGGGAGTTGCAACCTGCCCTGTTACCAGTAGTCCAATTGAAGGTCGAATAGCTTTGATTTCAGAAAGTGTATCAAGACCGTTGCTTTCCAAATAATAATAATCAACAACCACGGCATCAATTTCTCCCTCTTCACGAATAAGGTTGATACCCTCGCTCAACTCCAAAGCTTCGATAACCTGCATATGGCCGGTATCAAAAATTTTAGAGTATAACCTTCGCAGGGTTTCATCTCTATCGATAACTAGAAGAGTTTTTTCATTAATTCCGTTTCCTTGACATTCTATTTTTACAACGGCATTCTTACCTTCACCTGCAAATTGGCAAACACTATGCCCAAAATTAGTTTTTACAAAAAAAATTATAAACACAATAAAACAAACACTTTAAGCAACACCATAAATATTTGACACCCTATGTTTTATTGTTTCCTAACTTCATCACATGTATACAAAAAGCCACATTATAAAAAATTTTTAACTAACGCAATCAAAGTGTGACACAAAGTAAACAACACCATTGCAATCTTGACAAATCAAATTTTACTATGTATATTGCCAAGAAAAATATTCAAATTGCAAAGGTTAGCATGAAACTTGTCCATTTTTCAGATACACACTTGGGTTATTCAGAGTACAACAAACTCTCTGCGGTAACAGGATTAAACGCCAGAGAGCAAGACTTTTTATGACGCCTGGAACCAGGTTATAGAAAACATTTTAAACATTTCACCGGACGTCGTTATACATGCCGGTGATCTGTTTCATACACCACGACCCAGTAACCGCGCGATAAAAACAGCACTGGAAGGGATACAAAAACTTAGTTTTGCCGACATCCCCCTTGTTCTTGTTGCCGGAAACCATGAAACACCACGAATAAAAACCACCGGTTCCATATTCGAATCCATTGACTTGTTTGACAATGTTTATGCCGTTTATAATTCCTTAAAAAAAATGTCGTATTAAAAACATTGATTTCCACTGTATTCCGCATTGCGCCACAGAGGAAGAACTGCAACAAGCTATTGATAATATAAAACTTGATTCTGATATTGATTACAATATTCTGGTCAGTCACGGTGCCTGGACAGGCAGCAGTAAATTCAGCATGGGTGAATTTAACGAACTACGGCTTCCCGATTTTGAATCGTTGTTAAATATAAATTTTGATTATATTGCCCTTGGTCATTACCACAGACCCATTCCGGTAAAAGACCATGCCTGGTATTGTGGTTCTACGGAACGAACCAGCTTTAACGAGCATGATTCTTCCTGCGGATTTTTACAGGTTGACCTGTCACCCTTTTCAGTGGAATATAAAGAAATTAAAACCAGGCAGATGATTAAAATTCCGCCGATAGACTGTGAGAAACTAACAGTGTCAGCTATTTATCAAAAACTGGAACCGTTTTGTGATGATAATATAAATCAAACCCTGGTCAGCCTCACCCTTAATAATCTTGATGTGGATACTTTTTTCAAACTGGACAGCAATAAAATTTCACAAATGTTTAACAAAGCGCTGTATCTGGAAAAACAGCTCAAACGGACAATAACAAATTCATCATCTCAGGAATGTTCAACTTTTCTGGATGCATTGCCTGTAGAATTTAACCGATTTATTCAGTCTTTAAATTTAAAAGAGTTGGACCCGGAACGTCTGATTAAAACAGGTATTGATTATCTTGAAAGCCTATAACAACAAATGATAATAAAATCGTTAAAAATAAATAATTTTCGCCGTTTTCAAAAAGTGGATATTGAATTCCCTGAAAACGTAATCGGCATCATCGGAGAAAACGGCGCAGGGAAATCCTCTCTTATTGAAGCAATCGGCTGGGTATTATACGGTAACCGGTTTGTTCGTACCGATAAAAGTGACATCCGCACACAGGGCGTTAAAGAAAACCAGGCTTGCACGGTTGAAATGATTTTTGAATATGGCGGTCACGAATATTGCGCTGTCCGAAAATTAAAAGGCAAAAATGCCATTTCCGAAGCCGCTATTTACCGCGACAAATTGGGACCGAACCCGAAGCAGTACAAGACCGGGGAGTAAATCAGTTTGTTGAAGATTTGTTACAGTTGGATTATCGGTCCTTTACAACATCTGTTTTTGCACAACAAAAAGAATTGGCCAAACTATCTTCATTTCAGCCGGAAGAACGACGGCAAAGTATTAACCGGCTCATCAACATCGACCAAATCGATAAAGCGCGTGATAAGGTGCGTCGGGATAAAAACGAACAAACAGCCTTTTTAAATGGGAAAAAATCTAATATAAAAGACATTCCGGAATTAAAGGCACAAAAAGAAAAACTTTTACCCCGACAAAAAGAGCTGGCAACAGCAAACAGAGATAATTTCCAGCGAAATAAAAGAAAAAACCAGTCATAACAATCAACTAAACAAAGATTTGCAGGATGCGGAAAAAACCAGAGATTTGTTTTTGCACTGGCAGGCCCATTTGGAAAAACTGGAATCATTGCACAATGAAACAAATAAAACGATTGATAAATTAAATGAGGAGAAAAGCCAGGCCGTTAAATCGGAAAAGGACCTGGAGGAGCTGGAGCCTTTTCTGAAAGAATTTGACAACGTAAAAACAGAAAAAGAAAACTATGATGCTTTGGCAACCCAAAAGGCGGCACTGGATGGAAAAATAAACGAAAAAAAATTACTGGACCAAACTGTTGCCAAAGAGCAACACCGGCAAACAGAATATAAAATCCGTGCCGACCAGGCCACCGACTTGCAATTGCGTTTATCACAATTTACATCCGATGAAAAAAAACTCTCTGAAAAAATCCAGACTTTGCAGCAAAAAGCAAACAAATATCAGGCACAACTTTTATCTTCAGAACAATCCGGTAAAGAAGTTAAAGAAAAGCTTTTAAATATTAAAAAACTGGGGCCACAGGGACAATGCCCGGAATGCGGACAAATTTTGGGAGATCATTATAATCAGGCTGTTGACGAACAAAATTTAAAACTGGAAAAATTAAGAGAACAATATCGCTCAATGAAGGAGCTGTTTACAGACGCAGACAAAGAACGTAAAACCGGTGAAAAGGAAATTTCCGAATTACGTTCTGAAAAAGAAAAACTGATAAAGCAGAACAGCCTGGCAGCAGAAGCTGTAAAAACATACGCAAATATTCAATCGGCCATTGAGGAATATAATCAAAATATTAAACAACTTGATGATTATATCAGCAAACACAACCACATAAGTTATAACGAATCCGAACACCAAAAATTAAAATCCAGGCTGAACGAATTATATAATTTCCAGCAAAAAGCAGTGCAGTTAAAAGAACGTGCTTGTCGAAAAACACAAATAGTCAAAGAAATTACGGAATACAATGAAAAAATCCAAACACTTGAAACAGATAAACAGGAAAGCATACAAAAACAAAAAGAGTTAAAATTTGATCAGGATATTTATCAAAAATTAAAGCAGGATTATGAAGTAAATAATAAAATTTTACATGATTTAAGAGACCAGCACAGCAACCTTCGGGAAGAATTAGCAATCGTGACCGGCTCTATAAACCAGATAGAAAACGATATAAAAAAACAAAAAGAATTAAGAAAAGAAATTGAGGGTATAGAAGAAAAACTTTGTTATTTAAATGCATTGGACGAATACTTGGGGAAATTTCGGCTTGAACTGGCAGGCCGCATTCGCCCGCTTATTGCCTATCGAGGCATCGGAGCTTGTTGCTCTAACCACAAATTCCCGATACAGCATTTTAGAGCTGGACGCGGATTATAATATTTTTCTTTATGACGGCAATGAGTCGTTTCCGCTTGCCAGATTTTCCGGCGGCGAACAGGACCTGGTTAATTTATGTTTACGAATTGCTATTAGTCACGTTGTTACCGAAAGACAGGGCGGTTCCCCCATTAATTTTATCGTGCTGGATGAAATTTTCGGTTCACAGGATACAGAGCGCCGTTCACTGATTCTCAACGCCCTGGAAAAAATGTCAACCCAATTCCGTCAAATATTTCTCATTACTCACATTGAACAAATAAAAGATATGCTTCCGGTCATCGTTCAGGTCGAGCAAAGCGATCCCAATTACAGCCAGGCCCTTTTGGTTTAAACCTATTTTAAATCACGGGATTGGCTTTGTAAAGATTTGATATTCATACCTTCCTTTGAAAGAATAATCAACCCGACAATTAAAATCGGCAAAAAGTTTATTCCATGTACCACAAAAGCAAACGTCAATGCCGGGCTTTCAGGAACAGCAAACAGCCCCAAAGATAATTGACATAAATAATGGTATGTGCCGACATATCCCGGCGAAGAAGGTACCAACACACTGATGGTGGTTATAACCAAAAGTACCAGAGCAGCGGTCCAGGGCAGGTGATACAAGTTGATAAAATCAAAAGCATAAAAGGAAACCTGAAAAATAAACATATAACATGCCCAAATTAATATAGAGAGCACTGTTACCCAGAAATAATCTGATTTTCGTTTTTAACGGAACAATCCCGTCCAGAAAGGAATATACAAGATGATGGAGTTTTTGGCTCCATTTATCAGGAAATGGCTTCATAATTTTAGAGATCAACTCTAACGTTTTTTTCTCTGTTCCTTTTCATTAAAACAAGCATACCAAACAAAACAAATACACCAACAAGACTCAAATAGCCACTTGTTTTCACCCAATCTGGAAAAGGAAAGACAATAATGGTTAATGCCATCAGCACCAGTAATGTAAAAACATCAATCAGTCTTTCAACAACAATCGTTGCAAAAACAGCACTTGACGAAACAGAACGTTTTTTACCAACCATATAAGCACGCAGAAATTCACCCAAATGAGCAGGAAGAAAGGTATTTGCCATATATCCGACAAGCAGCGCAGAAAACAAAACTCTGGTTTCCACATACTGCACAGGTTCCATTAAAAACCGCCAGCGTACCGAACGCCACCAATGGCTTAAAAAACATGAGCAACACAGCCGGAATAATATACCAATAATTCGCGCTTTTAAAAGCTTCCCACATTAGTTTAAATTGAACATGGCTGAACGCGATATAAAGAAAAAATATACTCAGCAAAATACCTGCTATTACTTTCCAATCGGCAAATAATTTTTTCGTTCCCATTCTCTTAGTGTATCTCCGGCTTTTATTTTCAATAATATAATTAAAAAAGAATGTAAAACATTTTCAATTAAAATAAAAGAATTGTATTTATTTTTAAAAATGAAAATTGAAACAGCTTGACAAACCATCATCAAAGTAGTATATTTGAGTTTTAAATAAACAAACATCATCAAAACCAGATTGGAATTTTGTAATGACTCATCCTATCGGCGCATTTATAGTAATTGACCATGAACTAAACAACCGCATTGAAGCTGCTGTTAAATTGGGTATTCCAACAGCCCAAATTTTGGCTCCACCACAGACTGAAAGAAGTTCGGAAAAAATTTCAGAATTGAAATCTATTTTTAAAAACGCCGGCATAAAAATTACAGTTGTATTTTGCGGCTTTACAGGGGAAAGTTATGCCGATATTCCAACAGTAAAACAAACAGTCGGTCTTGTTCCTCTTAAAACCCGGGCAGAGCGACTGGCAGAAGCAAAATCGATTTCGGATTTTACCAAACAACTCGGTGTGGAAGCAACAGCCCTTCATCTTGGTTTTATCCCTGAAAAGGCACATGGTCTCGATTTTGATCAACTCGTTTCCATGACCCAGGAACTTTGTGATTATTGTAAATCAAATGGTCAACGTTTGCACCTGGAAACAGGTCAGGAGACAGCCGACGGGCTTTTACAGTTTATTCATGCTGTAAACAGAGACAATCTTGCCGTTAACTTTGATCCGGCAAATATGATTTTATATGGTTCGGGAGAACCCATTGAGGCACTTGAAAAAGTAGGAAAATACGTTAAAAGCGCCCATTGTAAAGATGCCCTATGGTCGGAAAAACCAGGCATAACCTGGGGCCAGGAAATGCCTCTTGGAGAGGGAGATGTGGGAATGGAAAACTTTATAAAAACGTTTAAAAGAGATAGGATATGAAGGGCCGTTAACAATAGAGCGTGAAATATCCGGAGAACAACAAATTAAAGATATAGAAAAAGCGGTTCAACTTTTAAACAGCTTTAAAAAGAAATTCTGGAATGAATAATTCCAAATAATATAAATACAATTACAGGTATTTTAAAAATGGTCGAAATGAAAAAACACAATTGTCCGGGTCGCCTTATTGCCGTTGAAGGTCTGGACGGCTCAGGGAAATCCACACAAATATACCTTTTAAAAAGATGGCTGGAACTGGAAGGCCATAAAGTTTTTTTTACCGAATGGAATTCCTCTCTGTTGGTAAAAAGCGCCACAAAAAAGGCAAAAAAAAGAAACTTGCTGACACCGGCAACATTCTCTCTCATCCATTGTACTGATTTTGCCGACCGTTATGAACGACAAATATGGCCGCTTTTACGTGCAGGGTACATTGTTCTGGCGGACCGGTATTATTTTACGGCCTTTGCCAGAGATGTAGCACGAGGTTGTGATTTAGAGTGGGTTAAAAATTCCTACAGCTTTGCAACAGTTCCGGACATTACATTTTATTTTCGAGTAGATCCAACTATTGCAATCGATCGAATTTTAGAAGGCAGACCAACACTAAAATATCACGAAGCGGGAATGGACCTGAATTTATCCAAAGACCCTTATGAAAGTTTCAGGATATTTCAGGGGATGGTACATAAAGCCTATGAAAATATGATTGATGTTTTTAATTTCACGACAATCGAGGCGGCTCAAAGTGCCGATATTCAACAACGCCGAGTTCGAAAAATTGTTGGACAAAAAATTGATTTACCAGCATTTAAATTAAAAATCAGGAGCAAGTCATGAAATTTTATGGCAAAGGATTACCTAGTGTAAAAATGTAGAGGAATTGACTGGCAAACTGATTGTTGTTGAAGGTGCAGATGGTTCCGGCAGATCAACTCAGATCCGCCTGCTAACGGACTGGCTTGAAGGCCGGGGACATGCAACTGTAAACGTTGGTTTAAAACGTTCTACCCTTGTAAGCAGACAGTTGGAAGAAGCAATGCAGGGAAATATTCTAAGCCCTGTAACACTTTCTTTGTTTTATGCAACCGACTTTGCAGACCAGTTGGTCAATCAAATTATTCCCGCACTCAAAGCAGGATTTATAGTATTGGCAGACCGATATATATATACTTTAATGGTAAGAGATATTATCAGAGGTGCTGATTCGCAATGGCTGGAAAGGCTATACAGCGAAATTGCACTGGTACCGGATGCTGTTTTTTACCTAGATGTCGCACCCCGCTTTCTGATTGAACGAAATTTTCAAAAAGATACAACCCTTGATTATTGGGAATCAGGTATGGATATTCGGCTTTCAAGAGACATCTTTGACAGCTTTATCAAATATCAACGTAAAGTGAAAAATCAATTTAAACTTTTGCATGAAAAATATAATTTTGAATTGATAAACGGCAATCGGTCACCACGGGCCATCTCTGCCGAGTTGCAGAAAAAAATCGAAAAAATATTACAATAAAAATCGGGAACAAAGACGATTCTATGAAAAAAACAAAAAGCGAACTACGTAAGGAACTTTTATCAGAAATTGGAAATTTAAGAAAAGAATTTAGAAAAAGTGTGACAAACTATCAGGCCAACCTGGAATCTGAAATGATTTGGTGTATAAATGGCTTATCACTCCCTGAAGACGAGGAAATTCCTGCAGCCGCTCAGGATGAAGCTCAGTTGAATTTAATGATTAAGGCCATCAAAAACCTTAAAATCAAATCTCACAAAGGGCGCCTCAAGGATATACGACGAATTGACGATATTACTAAATTACTTTCAACAAAACTGGGCGAATACTAGCATCTCATGCGTATAGCAGTTATTGATATTGGAACAAATGCCACACGTCTGCTCATTGCAGATATTGATCCTTCCGGTTGTATTAGAACACACCTCATGCGGGAACAAATAACGCGTCTTGGCTATGGAATGACAAAAGATAAAATGTTATCCGAACAAGCCATGCAGCGTGTCAGCCAGGCGGTGGCCGGTTATCAGGAGATTTGCAAAAAATCCGATACAAAAAAAATCCACCTGATAGCAACAAGTGCTGCGAGAGAGGCCAAAAACAAGGACCAATTATTAAATCTCTTTCAAAAACAAAACCAAATTTCAGGCCGGGTTATCAGCGGTAAAGAAGAAGCCTATCTGTCCTTTTTAGGCGCTACCAGTGATCTCGATCAAAATGACTTTTTAGTTTGTGATATCGGCGGGGGCAGTACCGAACTTGTATATGGCAATAGAAACGAAATAATATTAAAACATAGTTTGCCAATCGGCAGCCGACGGTTAACTACAAAATTTTTCCCCGAACTTTTATTTTCTGATCAGTCAATTATTAAAGTCGAACAGCATATTTTGCACCTGTTAAAAGGTCTTCCGCATATTCCCCCAAAAATCGAACATTCAGTTTTCACAGGCGGGACCGCAACAACCATTGCCATGATTGACGCCAATATTGACATTTCTCAGGCAGAAAAAATACATCATTACAAACTGAAATATAAGAAACTCGGTCCAATGATAGACAAGCTTAAAAGTCTTGATTATCCTAACCGACAAAAAATAACAGGGCTTGTCCCGGAACGGGCAGATGTTATTATAACAGGTGCTCTTGTCACAAAAACAATAATGAAATTTTTTAACCTGACATCAACATTAACAAGCTTGAAAGATTTGATGTTTGGAGTATTAATTGAGGAATATAAAAATATTGAATAAACCAATTTCTTTAAAAATAAAAACTGCTGAAAATTTGATGAAAGAGTTTGACCGGGAGCCATCGCACGCCATACAGGTTTCAACATTGGCGCTTCAATTGTTTGATGAATTATCAATATTACATGGAATGAACCAAAAAGACAGAGAATTATTGGAAGCGGCTGCCCTGTTACACGATATTGGCTGGTCAAAAGGCCCAAAAGGTCATCATAAAAATAGTATGAAAATGATACTTTTAAATGAATTGCCCGGATGGGATGAAAAGGAAAAGCTGCTTATCGCCAATATTGCCAGGTACCATAGAAAATCATTTCCAAGTTTAAAGCATAAAAATTTTGACAAACTTGATAAAGAAAACCAGGAAAGAGTAAAATCTCTGGCATCTCTTTTAAGAATAGCAGACGGCCTGGACCGATCCCATACAAATTGTGTAAAAAAAATTCAGGCAGAATTAGATGCCGATTGTGTTCATTTGCATATTTTCTGCCGGGGTGAAATAAGTGCGGAAATTTATGGATTTGAAAAAAAATCAGACTTTTTCACCCAAACTTTCAATATCAACATTGTCGTTGATAACATCACAAATACATGGAACGACATTTAATCTCAGCGGGTGGATCTTAACATTTTAACATATAAATCCAAACCGCGTTCAATTTCTTCACGGGCCCGTTCTATTCCTTCCCACCCTTTTGCCTGCATTTTAACCTGCTCCAGGTCTTTATAAACGCTAAAAAAATGACTCACTTCTTTTAAAAAATGAGGCGGAACATCATCCAAAGTACGGTAATGATTAAAAAGAGGGTCGGTATTAGGAACAGCTAAAATTTTATCATCAGCCTGGTCGCGGTCAATGAGATGGAAAACACCCAAAGGCCTTGCCTCAATAACACAGCCTGAAAATGTAGGTTCATTCGTTAAAACAATGGCGTCCAGCGGGTCACCGTCATCATGCATTGTTCGCGGAATAAATCCATAATCCCCGGGATAGTGTAATGAGGATGAAAGGACCCGGTCCAGCTTAATAAATCCGCCACCTTCATCATATTCGTATTTATTACGAGAACGTTTTGGAATTTCTACAACAACATAAATAACATTTGGCACATCAGGGCCCGGAGGCAGCTCTCTCCACAAATTCATAGGCGAATTCCTTTTTGCATGATGAATATACATTTATTTCTTTTCTAAAATATCGCATGATAATTTTACACGCTATAAAACACATTTGTTTGATAAAAAAATTTCGTATATTTTAAAAAAAATAGTACACTTGGAGTTTTTCATGTTAAACAATAAAATTTCCCCGGATATAGAAGAAATGGGGAAAAATGCAAAAATGGCTGCTCTTGAATTAAAAACTTTATCAGGATCGGCACGGCAAAACATTTTGGCATTAATGCCGGAAAAACTCGAATCTATAAAAAAAGACTTGTTTCTGGCAAACCAGCGTGACCTGAAAAAGGCCCGAAAAGCCGGTCTTTCTGAACCTTTTATTAAAAGGCTGGAAATTACGGAAAAAATATACCAATATATGTTAAACAGGTTAAAAAAAGTAGCATCCATGCCCGATCCTGTCGATAAAATCCTGGAAGGTCACACACGTCCGGACGGACTGCAAGTTAAAAAAGTCAGCGTTCCAATCGGTGTTATTGGAATTATTTATGAATCCAGACCAAATGTTACGACCGATGCCGCATCTGTTTGTTTAAAGAGCGGCAATGCCGTTATTTTGCGCGGCGGTTCAGAATCAATTGAAACAAATATAGTTCTGGCAGAGGCCATGATAGCCGCACTTGAAGAATACAATGCTCCAAAACACGCTATTCAAATTCTTCGCACCCCCGGTCACGAGGCCGTTTCAGAACTGTTACGAATGAATGAGTACATTGATGTACTTATACCCAGAGGGGGAAAAGAGCTGATTAAAAAAATTGCCCAGGGAACCAACATTCCTGTCATTAAACATTATGAAGGAATATGCCATTTGTATATTGCAAAAGATGCTGATTTGGAAATGGCAATCGATGTGGCCGTTAATTCAAAATGCCAAAGAGTTGAAGTGTGCAATGCACTGGAAACCCTGTTAATTGATCAAAAAATAGCTCCCGCTATTTTGCCAAAAATTGTTTCAGCTTTTAAGCAAAATAACATCAAACTTTTAGGCTGTCACGAAACGATAAAACTGGCCCCTTCGCTTGAACACGCCTCTGAAGAGGACTGGATGACGGAATATCTTGCACCGATATTATCCATAAAAATCGTTAAAGACATTGATGAAGCCATCCGGCATATCAATTATTATGGTTCCGGTCATACAGACAGCATTATTACAGAAAGCCTGGCCTTGGCAGATAAATTTGTTAATTGCGTTGACAGCGCTTCTGTTTTAGTAAATGCATCAACACGCCTTTCCGGTGGAGGAGACTATGGCCTCGGGGCCGTTGTTGGGATTAGTACCGATAAATTACACGCACGAGGACCGGTAGGGCCGCAGGAATTAACAACTTACAAATGGATCGTTCATGGTCACGGCCATTTACGTAACTAAATTGGAGTAAAAATGAATACTTTACAAGGATTTCAAAAAAGATTTTTAAGGGGACTTGCTAATCCCCTAAAACCAGTCGTTCAAATCGGGAAAAACGGATTGAACACAGACCTTATTGATGCTGTTAATGAAGCGCTGGATGCCCATGAATTGATTAAAGTAAAATTTATCGAATTTAAAGAAGAGAGAAAAGAATTGAGCGCCGAAATGGCTGAAAAGTGTCAATGTCATTTGGCAGGAATAATTGGTCATGTGGCTATTTTGTACCGTGAAAATCCGGAACCGGAAAAAAGAAGAATAAAACTACCCGTCAGAGAAAATTAATCAAGTACTAAAAAGTTAAAAATATGATAAAAATTGCATTCATTGGATTTCGTCACCCGCATATTTTTGATCTTTACAACAGGTGTGTTGAAAGAGATGATATAGAAATAACAGCAGCATGTGAAGAGGACAACAGTTGTTTACAAGAGTTGGCGAATACCAACATAAAAATTACCCATAACTGTTACAAAGAAATGTTGTCGACAATAAACTGTAACGCTATTGCTGTCGGAGATTATTACAGTATTCGAGGCGAACGAATTATTCAAGCCCTGCAGGCAGGCAAACATGTGATCAGCGACAAACCAGCTTGTACATCACTGGAAGAATTGGAAATAATTAAAAACCTGGTTAAAAACAAAAAAATCGGCTGTATGCTGGATTTAAGAGATTCGCCTGTTTTTATCGGTTTACGAGATTTAATATCAGGTGATGAAATTGGAGAGGTTAATGCTGTTCAAATAGGAGGACAACATCCGCTTTTATTATCCAAACGTCCTCACTGGTATTTTGAAAAAGGCAAACATGGGGGAACATTAAATGATATCGGCATTCACGCTATAGATATCCTGCCCTGGATAACCGGACTAGAAATTAAACAAATAGTATCCGCTCGCTGCTGGAACGCGCGGTTGCCGCAGTTCCCCTATTTTAAAGAATGCGGACAGGGCATGCTGGAAATGTCAAATGATGCAGGAATTGTTTGTGATTTTTCCTACCTGGTACCGGATTCTTTTGAATACTCTGTCCCTCAATACTGGCGTACAACAATATGGGGAGATAAGGGAATTTTAGAAGCCGGGATAAACCAGGAATACATTTCAATTTATAAAAACGGTGAGAAAAAACCGAAAAACAAACCATTATCAGCGGGCAACCCCGGAGGATATCTCGATTCGTTTATTCGCGATATTTACGAAAAAACGAATCAAGATGATTTAAAAACAGCGGATGTTTTAAAAGCAACCCATACGAGTTTATTATTACAATCATCCGCTGATAAAAACATGTCTTATGTTAAGGTATAATTAGTTATTTAAAAACAGTTTTAATTGCATCCTGCACATCTTTGAGATTACTGTCCAGAAACTCCAGATGAAATTTTGGTTCAAAACCGCCATAAATGGGGTACTTTTTATCCATAATTTTCCAGGCGATCTGATTTTCCAAATCGATTTTCACATTAAATCGAGACCCCATATATAAACCACGGGAACGGCAATAAAGATCGGCCATATTGACAATAGCTACAAGTGGGGGGTCAACCAAAGCATTTTCAGGTTCATGGTGCCTGGCCACAACATGGGCAATATCGCCGCCAATGTTCCAGCGCTCCAACAACCAGGGACCAAAATCAACATGGCTTATGCCCAACACTTCTGCTTCTGCCTTGTTAAAATCCCAATTATATTGGGGCACAATGTCGACAATATCATTAACTTCATTAGGGAAATTGGCAATAAGAATCACCTCACCAATATCATGTAATAATCCTGCAAGATAGGCGCGTTCCGTGTTACGATAACCAATGTTTTTTGCCAGCATAATACTAAAGATGCCACAGGCAAATGAATGTTCCCAAAAAGACTGAACCAGGGAATTGTTTTTAGAATCATCCAATAACTGCAGTAAAGAAGTGGCTAATACCAAATTACGAATTTCTCTTGCACCTAAAACAACTAATGCCTGGCGTAATGTTTGTACCTGCCGCGATAATCCCATAAAAGCCGAATTAACAATTCTTAAGGTTTTGGCTGCCAATACCTGGTCCATTAGAATTAAATCAACCAACTCATCAATATCATAATCCTGCTGTTCGGTTTTTCGTAAAACACTAAAAGCTATAGTAGGAAGAGTTGGTATATTTTCAATTCGTTCGACATAAAAGGCTAACCGTGCCTGCTTTTCTGTCTTTGGTGCGTAAACTTTGTCGGGAAAGCCCATCAAAACCTCCATTAAAGCAAATATAAAATTAATAGATCATATTTATAAATTCTTTTGCTTCCTCAAAATTTTTATCAAGCACATCGATATGCAGTTGAGGATCAAAGTCTTCAGCAAGTTTCAATTCTTTGGCAATGATTTTCCATGCAGGTTGAGTGTATAAATTTGTTTGAAAATCAATTTTACCGCCCAAACTAAATCCTTTTTTACGGCAATATAGATCTGCCAAATTTACAATGGAAACCAACGCAGCCTCTGTAACAGACATCTCTGGAGCATGATGGCATGTTACAACAATACCAATTTCAAAATTCAGGTTCCAGCGTTCCAACAACCAGGGTCCGATATCTGTATGGCTAATGCCTAATACTTTTTGTTCCGACTTGTGAAAATCCCAACTACAATTTTCTGCCTCTGCCCGGACTTTATCAAAATCATCCTGAAATTTAAGGATAAAAATGGCCTCACCAATATCATGCAGCAATCCACCCAAATATGCTCTTTCAATATCCCGAAATCCGACACTCTTTGCCAGAATACTGCTAAACAAACCACAAGCAAAAGAGTGTTCCCAAAATGACTTGACAAAACCTGATTCTTCTGCACCTTGAAAAAGTTTCATTAACGACGTTGTCAGAACAACATTACGTATTTCCTTTGTTCCCAGATACAAAATTGCTTGTCTTACAGATTCAACCTTTCGGCCCAGGCCGAGATAGGCTGAATTTACCAAACCAAATGTTTTGGCGGTTAAAACCTGATCCATCAATATCAAATCCACAATTTCATTAATATCATAATCAGGGTCTTGCAGTTTTTCTAAAATACGCGTAGCGACTGAAGGTAATGTCGGAAGCTCCTCCAAGTGTTCCGTATAATAGTGTAATTTTTCTTGTTTTTCATCCATTTCCAGTTAACCTCTCACACCTTTGTAAATTTTTATCCACTATTCATAATATGATACCACGACGGGTTTGCCCATTTCGGAACCGCTCCAAAAAGGGGCTGTCAAGTTTTGTGCAGCAGGTTTATAGTAAACAGCCACATTTCCATAAAGGTCAATTGTGTTTCTTGCAGTTGCAAGGCCATTTAAGCGGATATTACCCCGCATTGAAATATTGTTATTTGAAAATATCTGTGCGTCAATTGTTGTATTACCAGTCATTAAAATATCACCACCTGAATAAAAACCGAGATTATTACCAAGCGGATCAGCAGCAATAACAGAAGAATTTCCCGTTAAATGTATATTACCGGTTACAATAAAAACACCATACCCGGAAAAATTTCCACTGATATGAAGATCACCGTCTACATACCAAATTTTCGGATTTTCTTTTGTACCCAAACTATGGTTTCCTGCAAGAGTCAAGGTACCTGAATATGTATCCGTAGCAATACCAACATATTCGCTTGGGTCAAACTCGGGTATGGTAATGGCTGATGTTTGTGCCGTAACAGGCAAACTTTCAGGATTATCATTGGGATTAAAAAAACGTGAAGGATTATTTGGTTGAAAACTAGCAGAGCCGGCATAGCTCCCAAAACCTTTAATACTTGCGTTACCTCTTACAGTTAAATCTTCATTTGTATGAATATTTGAATTAATTCCTGAGGCATTTGCATCCCGTATGCTGATATTTCCGGTAAGCGCCAGATCCTCTTCTGATAACAGAGCATAATTAAAAAATGGCGGCACACCACTTCCCTGGGGCAACTGCAATACGGCCTTTACAGTAACAGAATGGCCTGCCACAGTACCAACGGCACTGACTTCTCGACCATTCTCTCCCATATCCTCACCATTCGGATACAGGCTTGTTGTTGAATTGATTGAAACATCAAGTTTACCACCCGCCACTTGAAGATTAGAAACGCCCGTCCATGTTGTATCCTGAAAAATTTTACTAACGGCCAAGTCAATTCCACTTTTAGCCAGATTTCTGGCCTGCTGTGTTTCATAGTCTTCTACTGTAGCGTTGAGCATTCTCGTATTACTATTGTTCATATTTAAGGTTGTCATACCAAAAATAATAGAAGTTCCGAGTACGAGAAGTATCAACATTCTTCCCATAATTTTTCCTTAATTATAATTCATACTAATGAACTCATCAACTTTTACAACGTTATCATCCAGGGTCTGAATTATTTCCTGAGGATTAAATCCGTTGGAATTTGAAAACTTTTTCTTTAAAATATCCCATGCTATATCATTTTCAAATTCGACGGAAACTTTATCATGGTTTCCAATACCAAAACCATTTTTACGTGCAAACAAATCAGCAAGTCTGACAATAGCAACCAACACAGGATCAATCAGCGCTGTTTCAGGATGATGATGCCGCGAAACGACATGTGACAACTCTCCACCGAAACTCCACTTTTCCAGCAATAAAGGACCAAAATTAATATGACTAATACCAAGCACTCTTTGTTCGGCTTCATGAAAATCATATTTTGTATTTTTACTTTCCTGCACCACCTTTTCAAACTCGTCCGGAAAATTCACTATAAGGATAATTTCTCCGATATCATGAAGTAAACCAGCCAGATAAGATCTTTCTCGATTTTTATATCCAACACACTTGGCCAGAATTGTGCTGAATAACGCACTGGCAAAAGAGTGTTCCCAAAAAGTTTTTGTAAATTCTGTTTTTTGATTTCCCGGAAACAGATCCAACAAGGAAGTTGTTAAAACCAAATTTCGAATTTCTTTTGCACCAAGTACAAGCACAGCTTTTCTTAAAGATTCAACTTGTCTGTTTAATCCAAAATGAGCTGAATTAACCATTCGAATGGTTTTTGCAGTAAGGACCTGATCCATAAGAATCAAATCCACAATTTCATTCATTTCAAAATCAGGATCTTCTAGCTTTTTTAAAATCTGTACCAAAACAACGGGCAGAGTAGGCAGATGATCAACTTTATCCAAGTACTGTTCTAATTTGACATCGACTGACATTTCTAACCCTTTTCGTATAAAGTTCCAACTATTCCAAATATGAAACAATTACAGGACGTAATACATCGGCATAATCCCATATTGGTCCAGTTAAGTTATTTGATGCTTGACGGTATCGCACGTTAACATTTCCACGAAAATCAATCTGGCCCTTTGCCGTTGCAATACCATACAATTCATTATTACCATTAAATTCTATATTACCACCGGCAAATAGTTGAGCTTCAACATCAACATTACCACCGATATCAATATCTCCGGCAGCTATTATTCCAAGTTGATTGGAAAGCGGACTTTCAGCGTCTAAAGAGATATTACCTGTTATTGTAACACTTCCTGTACAAATGAATACCGCCCAACCGGTAAAATTACCACTAATGGTTATATTACCATCAACAAAAATAATTTCAGGACTTTCCTCACTGCCCAATGTTTCGCTTCCTGTAAAAGTTGTGCTGCCGCTAATGATTTGGGTCGCGGCATCTCTATAATCCGTAGGATTATAAGCAGGAATTGAAATAGGATCAGATTCAGCAACCAGTGATTGTCCGGCTTCTACATCATAAGGATGGAAAAAACGCGACGGGTCTGATGGATTTAGATAACTATTTCCGGAATAGGTGCCATATCCGGTGACGGTTGTGTTTCCCTGAACATACAAATCACTGTTTGTATGAATATTAGAGTTCACACCCGTTGCACCACCCTGCACATCCAAAACATCCACTGTTCCCAAAAGCTGCAGGTCACCATCGGATGCCAGAGCATAATCCAGAAAAGGAGGCGTTCCCGGCGTGGTTGGTATGTTTATAATCGTACGAATCGTATAGGTCTGTCCGCTTACGGTCCCTGTGGAGGTTAATTCTCTTCCAAAGGTGCCTGCTGAAGGCCCACTGGGATAAAGACTGGTGCTGTTTGTTACAGTTAAATCCAGCACGCCGCTGCCGATTGACAGCCTTGATATTCCATCATTCCATGTTGTATCTTCATATATTTTTTTAATGCCTAATTCAATACCACTTTTTGCTATCTCTTTGGCCTGAAGACGACTGCGTTCGTCAACAGAGTTTACCAGCATGTTTGCATCACTCTTCATCATATTCACAGATACCAACCCCGTTATAGCGGCGAGAGCAATTATGATGATAATCAACATTTTACCCATCTCAACCTCTTTCTAATTTATAAATTCCTGGGGTATAACCGGCGCGACCAATATGCACCGATTCTTTCTACTTTATCTGTCAAGTTGAAATTTTGCTGCAGTAACAAATCGACTTTAATACTATGGACTGCCGACGCCGATGCCGTCGCAGTACCCAGAGAGTCATAGGCCTGAATCGTAAAAGACCCGATATCCATGTTAAAACTATTACCATTATCCAGACTTGTATGTCGAAAAAGCTTTAAATTTTGTTGTGAATTGTTTGTATAATAAAGAACACTGTCAATTGTTCCATCATTATTTAAATCAGCCAGGAATGAAATATTTGAAGTACCAAGGCTAAATATCTTAGATCCACTTGTCACACGGTAGCCGATTTTATTAAAATCATATTCGATAACCCGTCCGAATTCTGTTGCTGTAAGTTGGGTTGATTCAGTAAAAGCATTTGATTGGGCAATACTGTCAAATTGTAGCTGAAACGCTACAATCGCAAACAGAACCAGTCCTCCAACAATAAAAGACCCCACTAAATCAAGCTGACTCATAAATTACCTCAATAACTTGCATAATAATATAATGAAACCGGACTCGTTACCGTAGCGCCGGTAACATCGACCTTTATTCTCTTCATCCTTGTTTGTGAATTAACAACATTATCGGGCGTACTTTCATTTACATAGCTGACATCAACCACTGCCGTAAAGTTACCTGACCTTGGTGTACTGACAACGGTTTGATAGTTATCATAGTCGTCAATATCATCAAAATTCGGATAACTTTCTCCGGAATCCGGGCCAAGACTTTCTGAACTGGTCAACGAATCAGCAGAACTTACTTCACTGGTAATTGTCTTTTCATCAAAAGATTTTGTTGTAATTTCTGTGACCAGGTTCGAAGCGACGGAAGTCGCTGTTGAAAAGTATTCCGCATAGAGTGTCAACTCTGTAGAATTTAATATTGTTCTATGAGCATTTATTGTCAGAAAGGAAAAGAGAACAATACTGCCGATAACGAGCATCATATGTCCACTATTCATAACCAGCCTCAATTTTAGTAAAACACACTTTTTTCCAGTTTATAATGTTGCAGAGAATGTGCCGCGCAATTTGGAAAAATCTTAAAAAATAACATTTAATTTTATTATACTTAGGTAAACCTAAAAAAGCATGGTAAAAAACACCTTTGGTTATTTGTCATGTATTTAAGACATGATGTAACCATTATACGATAGTCCACATAAATTAATAAAAGCGCCCACGCGAAAAACTGCGTAGACGCTTTCGTGGGTGTGGAGGGTTGAAAAAAAATTCTATTTATTGTCCATAAAAATATTAACTGTAACAGCGCCGCTGCCGTTAGGACTTTTTAATTTAAATGTAACAGCCGCTGTTGTCGGAAACAGATTTCCATCTGCATCCGGAACCCGGTTATTTATAACTGTAGCAGTATAATATGTAGTACCATAACCATAGTCTTCTTTTGCCGCCATCAAATTATCCGGAGTAACTGATCCGGCCGTTGTCTCAGGTATTAACGTTGAACCGGCAGCCGGAGGATTACCGTTAATATCATAAACTCTTAGATAAACAGTTGTTGCTTCACCTAAAGCCAAACTGTTACTTTCAGCCTGGGCCGTAAAGACAGCAATCGGACCGCTGAAAATAACGCCTCCTGTTGCATAGACAACAGCGTCATTTCCATATTGGTCACGGCCATGCGTTGTTGCAACGACAAAAGTCATTCCATCATTTTCACCATAATTTCCTTCGCTGTTCAAAACCTCACTACCTTCAAAATCAGGTACAATGATTGGCAAATTAATGCTTGGATCATTCGGATTTTCAATATTATGCGGAGACAAAGCTGTTCCGTCAACCGGTTGCAAATACGGTCTTGGATTGGCGCTTAAGAGTTCAACACTTCCAATGCCCTTTTCATCCGTCAAAACATCTGTCGTTACTATTCCACCAGTGGTGGTAAAGTAAACGGCTGTTCCAAGCTCTACAGGATTGTTGTATTTATCTCCAATATAGACAGTAGGCGTATATGTTCTAACATGGTTCCAACCTTCCTGGTTAAAAATATCAAAAGCCAGTGTCATGTGTGGAACAACGTTGTTTTTATTATCGGGATCCACCCAAATATATGGAGGACCGGAACGAACAATAATATTTGTCGTACGTGCCATAGGTACTGATTCACCAACAACTTGAGCACGAATTTCAGCAGTTCCGGATCGTGTACCTGCACGGAAACCAATAACAGCTTTACCGTCAACTGTTTTAATAGGCTCGGACTGAGTAGAAGACTCTCCATCTTCTACAACAAAACCTTCACCGCCATTAGGTCCGTTTTGCACAAAGAATTGAACATAAACATCATGTCCGATAGGCTGGTTTTGCAGTCCTAAAACGGTTGCTGTTACCATGGTTTGTTCTAAATTTCCGGTTTCTTTGACCCAAATATAATTAGGTTCAGCAGATAACAATAAACTCTGTGGGGAATTTTGATAGAACTGTACCTGTACCTGTTTGCTAAAACCACCATATCTTGCGGTGACCGTTGCCACACCAGGTGTAACAGCAGATGTTAACGCCAAACCGGCAACACCCTGATTATTGGTTGTTGCGACAGGTTCCAGGTATCCTATATCCGAACTGAAATTAACTTCTAATCCGGGTAAAACCTGCTGAGTTAAAGTTCGTTTTAAATTAACAGATATTTGTGAAGAAGCATCACCGTCGGCTGGAATAGAATCGGGAATGGCAAACATTTGCATAGTTAAACCAATCAAATTCACCTCATGACGAACAGTAATTGCTCCCATTGTGGCAACAATGGTATCAACAGCATCATTTGTTCCGGTATCCGGCGTATATGTAACAGAAGCATATCCACTGGCATCTGTTGTGGCCATTTCCTCTACTTCACCATAGGTAGAAGTAAAAAATACACTGGCGCCATTTACCGGGCTATTATTTTCATCCATGACAATAGCAGCTATCTCAAAAGAAGACAAGCCATCTCTTAATGTCTCGCTGTCACCATCAAGTTTTAATCCTCTTGAATAAGAAGTCGAAACAAACTGCACCTGGGCTGAATCTGCCAGTTCATTAAACTTTGCATATACAATAACATTATCATCCGTTTCAGAACCGCTCTTTAATTCGGCTGTTGCTTTGCCTTCAGAGTTTGTGGTACTTGACAAAACAGTGATGGTTCCTTTGGAAGTATAAAACTGGACCGGAGCATCAACAATAGGGCTATTGGTTGATGATAGTAACGTAGCATAAAAAGTTTGTTTACTTAGCCCGTCAGCCGGCAATTTTGCTGTTTTTGGCGAAATAGTAAGTTTGGGTGTATCAAAAGCTAGTGTAAAAGTTTGAACAAGTTCTTGAAATTTTGCCGTAACAACAACATTTTCAGCAGTAGTATTACCACTCTTTAAAGTCACAACAGCCTGGCCTTCACTGTTTGTTACAGCTTTTAACGGGTTAATGGTTCCGTGAGTACTTGAAAAGGTAATTTCAGCATCAGAAACAGGGGTATTGTCCGGCAAGAACAAATTGGCAGTAATTTCTAACTGACTTAGACCATCTGCCGGCAGAATGTTTTGTGGCGCCGTTAAACTTAGAACAGGTTGAATAAACTGAACTTTTGCCGTATCACTCAGTTCATTGGATTGGGCGATAATAACAACATTGGAATCAACCTGTGCTGCACTGGTCAATGTAATCTGAACCTGACCACTCGTATTTGTTGTACCTTTACTTGGTTCCAAAATACCGTTTGAAGCGGAAAAATTTATCTCAATTCCGGTAACAGGCGTGTTTTTCTGGGAAAGCAGAGTTGCCGTAAATTTTTTGGTGCTTTTGCCATCTGCTAATAATAGAGCACTTGGCGGGTCGAGCACCAGCTTGGGTGCTTCATAATTTAAAATCAAATTCTTTTTATGTCCGCTGCCATACTCTGCATATATTGTATCGACAGCCGATTTGTTATAAGAAACAATGCTTGTGGAAGCAGCGCCCTGATTATTTGTCGTAACACTGTTTGTAATATTTCCAAGAGCAGCAGCAAGCGTTATAACACCCTTATCAACAGCTTTTTTGCTGGTTGTTTCTTTAACGGAAAAATTCAAATTTGTTGTTGACTTGCCGTCAGCCGGAATAGCCGAAGCATCCAGCTCTGCTTTAAAAGTTACACCCAAAAACATCACGTTTACACTGGCCGAATTATCGGCTTGCGAGGCACTGGTTTTTGCCAAAGAAGGAACAGGTGTTTTTCCTGAACTGCCGACAACCTGAAGATACATACTGGAAGCTTGTACCGATTTTTTACTTAATGAACTGCTTGTATCGCTAATTGTTGCCGTAACTTTGGATGTCAAATCTACTTCACTGGCAGAACTTGTTAATACAGCATAGGCACGACCCTGCCCATCTGTCGTTGCTGATTCAGAAATAGTACCAAAAGTCGCACTGAAATTAATGGTCCATCCCACAGCCACACGCCCACTATCGTCATAAATTGTTGCGACGATTGTTGTTGTGGCAATACCATCAGCAAGGATTTGTGGTATCTGAACTTCTATTTTTGAAACAGATCCAACAATTTCTTCATCATCACTGTTACAAAAAACAATAAATCCAAGTACCAGAAAGGCTAATATGAAAAATATACTTTTGCGCATGAGTATTGCCCTTAATAAATTCTTTTATTTAATGTGACACAAATAACTGTCACCTGTTAAATAATTTTGACGGCTTTTTTTTATTATTTTTCAACTGGAAAACACCTTTCAAAAACCGACAACATAAAGCTTTATTATTTATATGCTTATAGCAATCTTAAAATCAACTATAACCAAGTTATTATAGTATTATATAATTCAGCTTTTAAATACGCAAAAGCTGCGCCAAAAAATGTAAACATGATGATTTTTTTTAAAAGATGGAATTTAACCCCGGTTTATATTGCTTAACTATTATATTTTAATAAGTTATTCGCATATTTTCAACCATGCCATAGGCCAGCGCCACACCTTACCGTCCCCGGTCTGAATGACAATTCGGTAGGAATTACGTTTCAAAGGACGGACAACTGAGACATTCTGACCACAATATTTTTCTGAAGGATCATAGCTCACGTTTAAAACACTTCCCTCGGGTAAAGAACGAAGTTTTTCAAAATGAAGCATTTTATCATGAACATACTTTTCCTTCTTGGATGCTGTCATATTTAACAATACCTGCTTCATCATTCGCACCCATCCAGTAACAGGTCCGCCTACATCAAGATGAAGAAAATCATTCGGATTTAATATTTCCCGCAGATCAACAGATTTTTGTTTTTTACGACGTTTTTTCACTTTTATCTTAATCTTTTGGCTCTCAACAGCATACCCTAAATTATTGGCTATGGTTTTTGCCCACTGATTGGCGCGGTTCTCTCCTTCCCCGGGATGAAGGTCCAAATGATACCTTCGAAAATGATGCAGTTCGTGTGCAAACAAATGGGCGATATGAGCTTCTATGGAAGGGTAGCTGTGTTTCCAATGGTAACGGTCCATTTCTGTTAACGGATAACGGACCGAATCGCATTGCATGTACATACGAATTAGTTTGTATTGTTTGGGAAGGTCAGCCGGTTTGGGGAATCTGGTTGTCAGCTTCCATTTACCTCTCCCTGTTCTAAAACGGTCCGGTGTCATCCAGGAACGAACATAAGCCGTACCGCCGGTCCATGTGCACCGGCGGTCAAAGTACAAAGCAACAACCAGGTCGGTTGTATCTGTTTCCTTTGCAACGCGTTCCAGGATAGCCCGGATTTGTTCCCCGGAAATATGTTCTTTAAAAAATTCAGTACGACCTGAAAATATATATACTTTCATAACAAAACAAGGTTATTACACAATTTCATATCCGAACGGCGTTAAAGAAAGCTTGGCAAGTTTAAGGTGCTGCTTGGCAAAAGGAATGCCGACAAGTGTAATAGCAAATAAAATAGCCAATACAAGATGGCTCACACAAATCCAGATGCCGCCTATTAGAATCCAGATAATGTTGAAAATAGTGCTCAAAAATGTCGGCGCATTAGGCCTGCTTTTTACATCACGCCCAAAAGGCAGTAAAGCCAAAATACCCAGCTTTATGGTTTGAATACCAAAAGGGATTCCGATGATTGTCAAACAAAGCAAAATACCACCGATTAAATATTCAAGGGCGACAAACAAACCGCCTAAAATTATCCAAAAAAGATTACCGATAAAACTCATTGTTGTATCCTCCGCATAAATTAGCGCATCATTCTTTCTATCGCCATAAATACGATTCTTCGGACAATTGGTTCCATATCAGATTGAATTAATTGCACACCGTTGTCATCAGTGTCCAGCCACACAACTCTTTTCGGATCAGATGCCATATTGAAAAAAGGATCATTATTTTTTTTGGCAACAGCGGCATCCTTACCACTCGTTATTAATACAAACTGTCCCGGTTGAATATTTTTCAACCAACTGTCGATCAATATGCTGCTATCAGGCCACTGCGGAGTCATGGTAATCACGGTATTTTTCACCGAATCTGTTGCGGCACTTTTTATGGCACCCATACAAATCGGTCCGTTGCCCATAAGAACTATTTTGTCACGACGAACATCAAAGGAATCGGCAACAACCGTTTTAATTGTTTGAAACAGCTCGGCCGTTTTTCCAACAGAGTCTGCATCAGAAGCCGAAACAAAATAAACATCGCAACAGGTTTGCGCCACTTTTTCACAAAAGGGTTGCCAGGCATCATATCCCTGTCCGGCAAGTATGATAGCAGCCTGGTAAACAGCCGAAGGGGAAGATATTTTGTGAACAGTAATTGATTGGCCATCCTGTGATATTGTTATATTATCAACAGTAACCTGTAACGATTTTGTAGAGCAGGAAAAACCCGCCATAACAACGAGTAATAACAATAATTTTTTTATCACGATTCATACCTGTTAAAAATCATTTTAAATTATTTCAAGAATGTAAAGATTTTTTTTACAAAAAAAAAGTCCTGTAATGCAAAGATAAGATTATTTCAAACAATTTCTCCTTGCATAATCATTTCATAGTGTTTATATTTTCAAAATTTTAATAGAGATAGCAAAACCAAACGCTGCGAGGATTTTAAATGGAACCAACCAAAACATCGCTTCCGGAAAATGCCTACAAACCATTAAAAGAGGGAGAGGTTTATATTCCGGTTGTTCCAGCCGACAAACCATTAAAAGAGATTACCCCCTATTCACTCATCTGGGGGCTGTTTTACGCCGCCATATTTTCCATGGCTGCCGCTTATCTGGGATTAAAAATCGGGCAGGTTTTTGAAGCCGCCATTCCCATTGCCATTCTGGCTGTGGGAACATCGGTTTTCACAAAAAGAAAAAATGCACTTTCGGAGAATGTTATCATCCAATCCATTGGTGCGGCATCCGGTGTTGTTGTGGCCGGAGCTATTTTTACCATCCCGGCAATTTATATTCTGGAATTAGATGCAAAATTTTATCAGATATTCCTTGCCTCCTTATTCGGCGGATTTTTAGGAATTCTTTTTCTTATTCCGTTCCGAAAATATTTTGTTCAGGAAATGCACGGTGAATTCCCGTTCCCGGAAGCAACAGCCACGACCGAAGTGCTTGTAGCCGGAGAAGCCGGCGGCGACCAGGCAAAGATCCTACTAAAAGCCATGGCCATCGGAGGTATTTACGATTTTATTATCGGCACTTTTCACTGGTGGAGTGAAGTATTTGAAAGCCGGGCCGTTCCGTTTTTAGCAAATTTAGCCAATGAAGCGAAACTCGTGTTCCGAATAAATGTCGGGGCCGCTGTTATGGGGCTCGGTTATATTGTGGGACTTAAATATGCTGCCATCATAGCTGCCGGTTCTTTTGTTTCATGGTTTGTATTTATTCCTTTAGTCTCCTATTTTGGACAACATATACCCGTTGTTATCGGCAGTACAGCAACAGACCTGATCGCCAACATGAGCGCCGAACAAATTTTTGGAACTTATGTCAGACACATCGGTATCGGCGGAATTGCCTGCGCCGGAATTATCGGCATTGTCAAATCATCCAAAATTATCGGCGGCGCCCTAAAACTGGCATGGGCTGAAATTGCCGGCGGTAAAAAAGCCATTACTTCTCAACAAGAGAAAACGACACGTACAAGCAAAGACCTGCCCATGGGACTTGTCGGTGCTTTAATTGTTTTAACCGCCATTGCCATTTTTCTGTTTTTTCAATTTGGTGTTGTTGACCAATTAGGACACGCTGTTGTCGGCTTGCTCATTGTTTTGATTATCGCCTTTTTGTTCACAACCGTTGCCGCGCGGGCTATAGCCATTGTCGGCACCAATCCTGTTTCCGGTATGACGCTGATGACGTTGATTCTCTCTTCAGTCATTCTGGTAAAATTTGGTCTTTCTGGCCCCACAGGAATGGTTTCCGCATTGATTATCGGCGGCGTTGTTTGTACAGCGCTATCCATGGCCGGAGGATTTATTACCGATCTAAAAATCGGTTACTGGCTTGGCACCACACCGGTTAATCAACAAAAGTATAAATTTCTGGGAACACTGGTAGCAGCCGCATCTGTCGGTTTGGTTATTATGATGTTGAATGAAACCTATGGTTTTGTCGGCGAAGGCGCCCTGGTTGCTCCTCAGGCAAACGCGATGGCCGCTGTTATTAAACCCCTCATGTCCAACCAACCAGCCCCGTGGATGTTGTATATTATCGGCGCTCTTTTTGCCGGTATTTTGGAAATGATTGGTGTTTCGCCACTTGCCTTTGCATTGGGTATGTATATTCCACTTGAACTGAACACACCGATATTGGCCGGTGGAATTATTGCTCATCTCGTTGCCAAAAGCACACAAAATGAAAAATTACAGGCTAAACGCCGTGAACGCGGTACTTTGATTGCTTCCGGTTTTATAGCCGGTGGAGCTATTATGGGTGTTTTATCCGCCTTTTTGAAATTCATCAACTTTGATAAAATTGGTGTAATTGCCCCGCTTATTACAACAGAATGGGCGGAAAGCCATTCCGGCCAACTGCTGGCTCTTGCTTTATTTATCGGACTGTGTGTTTATATGGTCTGGGACTCAAAACAGGCGAAAGCAGACGACTAGTATTTAAAAAAGAGTTCTTTCAAGAACTCTTTTTTTTTATCTTAAAATGACTCGTGCAAATTCTTTTTACTTACGGAGATACGGAAACGCATGAATATTGTCTATTATATAACCGGACACGGGTATGGTCACACAGTCCGTTCAATTGAAATTATTAAAGCGCTTTTAGGGAAAAATACTAATATATTTGTCAGAACAAGCGCACCACAATGGCTGTTTAACGACTTGAACAAAATCCGATATTATGAAAACCACCTGGATTTTGGGGCAATTCAGCAGGACAGCTTTAGCATCGACAAACAACAAACACTCGAAAAATACGCTGACCTGATAAGCAACAAAGACCAGCTTTTAACCGGGGAGATAAATTTTCTTAAAGAAAATAAAATCAATCTCGTCGTCAGCGATATTATTCCCTTTGCCTTTGATGCGGCAAAGGAAACAACTATACCAGCCATTGCCGTCGGTAATTTTTCATGGGACTGGATATACCAGGCCTGGATTTCAGAGTACCATCAATATAAATTTGTCATTGACGACATTCAGCAATCTTATAAAAAAGCCGACATTCTGCTTCGATTGCCTTTTTACGGCGACATGAGCGTGTTTCCAAAAATTAAGGATGTTTCTCTGGTAGGCCGCAAAGCTTCAATGGATAAAACAAGTGTCCTGCAAAAACTGGGATTACACAATCATACCAAAAAAATCGTTTTACTGGCCCTTCGTGAACAGGACCTGGCCGATGTTAACTGGGAAAAAATCGAATCCATTACCGGCTATACCTTTATCAGTTCTTCCCGAAAAATAAAATGTAGCAATATCCAATTTTTTCAGGAAGGCCTTCTTCCCTTTCAGGACATTCTCAATGCCTGTGATATGGTGATTTCCAAACCCGGCTACGGAATTGTATCGGAAACGATTATAAACCAGACACCCATACTTTATATTCCACGAAAGGACTTTGCCGAAGAAAAAGTCCTGCAAGATGTTTTGCAGAAAGAGTGTGTTAGTGAAAAACTTTTATATGATGATTTTAAAAACGGAGCGTGGGAACAGTCTCTTAAAAATATAGCACAAAAACCAATAAAATGGGCCGGTTACTCTTTACAAGGAGCGGCGGAAATTGCCGGGTTTATTTTCAAGAATTATTAATCGGCACAAACAAACCAGGTTACAACACCATAATATAACTTCTTTTAAAACGAAACGGAAACAGAATGACCTACCCAATTACACCTGTAGCAATGACACATGTAAAATTAACAGACCTGTTTTGGAACAAACGTATCGAAATTAACAGAACAGTTACAATTCCCTTTGGTTTTAAAAAATGCCGGCATGAAGGCCGGATCAAAAATTTTGCAAAAGCAGGCAGCCTGTTGAACGGAGACTATGAAGGGAAAAATCCCTTTGATGATTCGGACGTTTATAAAATAATCGAAGGAGCTGCTTACTCTTTGCAAACACACCCGGACCCGGACCTGAAAAAATATCTTGACGAGATCATAGAACAAATTGCCGCCGCACAGGAAGACGACGGATATCTTTGTACATGGAAAACCCTTCATCCTGAAAAATCACCGGCGCCCTGGCTGCAAGCAGGACCTCGCTGGCACGACCTGGGATTCAGTCACGAGTTATATAATGCAGGGCACATGTATGAAGCTGCCGCGGCACATTATCATGCTACGGGCAAATCAAACTTTTTGAATGTGGCGCTAAAAAACGCTGATTTAATTGTGGACACTTTTGGTCCCGGAAAAAAATACGATGTACCCGGGCACCAGGTTATTGAAACCGGTCTTGTCAAATTATACAACATTACGAAACATCAAAAATATCTGGACATGGCAAAATTTTTTCTTGATCAACGGGGACGCGCGGAAAACCATAATCTTTATGGCGATTATAGCCAGGACCATCAGCCGGTTACGGAGCAGGAACAAGCTGTCGGACATGCTGTCCGGGCGGTTTATATGTATGCGGCAATGACCGACATTGGTGTGCTAATGAACAACGCTGATTATATAAAGGCGGTTGATAAAATTTGGGAAAACATGGTTTCAAAAAAAATGTACATCACAGGCGGCATCGGTTCACGGCATGAGGGAGAAAAATTTGGTGAAAATTATGAATTATCCAACCTGACCGCCTATAATGAGACCTGCGCAGCAATCGGCAATATTTACTGGACCCATCGAATGTTTTTATTTCACGGTCACGCCAGGTATATGGATGTCCTGGAACGTATTCTTTACAACGGGATGATTTCAGGTGTGTCACTGTCCGGTGATTCGTTTTTTTATCCCAACAGTCTGGAATCAGACGGAAAATTCAAGTTTAACATCGGTGCACTCACCCGCCAGCCCTGGTTTGACTGCTCATGCTGTCCCACAAATGTAAGCCGTTTTATGCCTTCAATACCCGGCTATATCTATGCCCATCAAAACGATGTGTTATATGTCAATCTGTTTATTGCCGGTAAAACAACCCTCCAAATTAATAATACCAATATTGCGATAGAACAGATAACAGACTATCCGTGGCAAGGCAAGGTGACAATAAAAATAAATCCTGAAACAGATACAAAATTTTCGCTCAAGGTTCGTATTCCCGGATGGGCTTTAAACAAACCCATGCCCGCTGATCTGTATCGTTATTTGGATGAAAACCCGGAAAAATATACCATACAATTGAACGGCCAGCCGGTCCATGTTGAAATGGAAAATGGATATGCCCTTATAAACCGAAAATGGGCAGCAGGAGACATGATCGAGCTGGACCTGCCCATGCCGGTACGCCGGATTATCTCTCACGACAAGGTAACGGGAAATAGAACCAAAGTTGCCCTGGGCCGGGGTCCCCTGGTTTATTGTGCTGAATGGATGGATAACAATAACACGGTCTTTGATCTTGTCATCCCGGATGATGCCGAATTTGAGGTAAAACATCAAAAAGACATGTTAAACGGAATTGATGTTATTACCGGACAGGTATTGGATAAATCCGGTGAAAAGAGAACATTAACAGCCATTCCCTATTATGCATGGTCACATCGGGGTGCCGGAGAAATGGCAGTCTGGCTGGAAAGAAAACCGGCTTTTAAATAAAAAAACTAGTCCCTATAGCAAAAGGGGGATTTTCCTATACAAATCCCATTAAAATTTCATATAAAAATCTCTTGCGTGGTTCCTCTGGAATTTGTATCATTAAATATCAGTCTGTGACTTTTTCAGAACGGTTGGTCATTTACGGGTAATTCTGAAACGTTTCTCACTGATTTTCCATTTTTAAACACGGGTATTATTTTAGGCACGAGGAAGAGATTGTATCGAATCGATAATCAAATTCCTGTCAAGCTTTTCGTAAATCTTGATACGTTGGCTAAAGACTTTTTCGCTCATGACATGACCACAAGGTCTGTGTTAAATGAATATGACCAAGGTGACATGTCACTTGTTAATCTATGAGACTAAATAAAAGGGGCTAACATGGCACACAAAAAATTTGTATTGGTTTTGCTTTTACTCGTTTTTTATCAATGTGAAGAAAATGTCACCGAACCTGAAAATAACAAACCGGAAATAGACTATATCCTTGCAAAACCTCTCAAAATTGAAACAGCACAAACATGTACATTAATTGTTATTGCAAACGATCCCGACAAGGACAAACTGACATACACATGGAGTTCTGATCAGGGTGTTTTTCCAATGGGTGTCAATGGGGATACCGTCCTCTGGCAGGCCCCGGAAATAGTCGGCGAGTATCAATGTAATGTCAAAGTCAGTGACCCATACAGCACCGACAAAAGTGCGATTATTTTAAATGTGGGACAAAACCCAATTCTTTCCATATCTCATCTTTCTTTAGACTTTGATTCCACGAAAAATGAACTGGAATTTGTAATCTCCAATGCCGGTACAGGAAAACTTGACTGGATTCTGAATTTTAACAAAAACTGGTTTGATGTCTCACCGTCCGCAGGAAGCACATTATCAGATTCCAGCCGTATCAGGGTAACCGTCAATCGTAATAATATGCAAGCAGGTCAATATTCAGGGATAATATCTCTATTGACCAACGGCGGGAATGCCAATATCAACGTATCCATGGATGTCGCAGAAAGCCATAATGCAGGAAGTTTTCAGCTAACGTGGCTTGAAAATATCACCAATACGTTGTTTAAACCATCATCAGAAACGAAACAAACGCAAAATCTTTCTTTTGATTTAGGCGATATTCGAAAAACAACTGACTTTTTCTTTATTTTGATCAATACAGGTGATCATGATATAAAGGACGTCACCCTTTCTGTTGAAAATCCGGCCTTTTCAGTGTACCCTGAAACAATCAACCTGTTGCCGCCGACATCCACGATTAATTTGAACAATATGGATGAATATTCCATACTAAAGTTAACGGCCTATCATGGCTCCAGCCGGACAGGAAGTACAGGGCAAAACCTTATGAATATGGGACAAAATTCAACAAAACTCACAATGAATGGAAATACAACAAACCAGCTTGGAGAGAATATAGCAATAAACCTTGAGGCGGATATAAATGTCAATGCTTTGCTGATGGATCTGAGTATTTTTGACCAAGACAAAGAATTAAATCTCTTAAAACAAGACATAAATACAAGTAATCCCTACTTTATTGTCAGAGATTTTATAAAAGGATTCTATGTTAAAGATACGGTTACGGTTAAAAATACAGGAAATATTCCGGTAATGGTTCAAAAATACGGAGAGGAAGAGAATCATATTCTGGATGTTGAAAAAGACATAAAATTTTATGTTGATAATCGTATTTATTTGATGTTTGATGCCGGTGATGTTGCCAGAAACCTTAAAAAATTTCCCATATCGAGTGATGGGAAAAATTATTTACATTTTAGAAGGAAATTCTAACTCGCTTAACGTATTGGTAAATTATAATTCGGATAACCACAAATTTTTGAAATGAATAAAATTTCTACTTTTTATTGGAAAAATAATGATTGGAGTTTTAATACTTTCGATAGGCATGTGCCTGGGTGCATTTAGCGGAATAATAGCGATTAAAACAAAATATTTATCGAATCCCTTTAGCAGGAAGAAACCATTTGAGGGGAAATGGGCTATATCTATAGGGATTATTATGATTATTTTCGGATTATGGTGTTTTTTTTATATAATAATATTTATCTTGTATTTCTTTTTAAAAATTGCAAAGTAACAAATATATTTTTGTATCTTATTTTTGACACGAGGAAGAGGCGGAGATTGTAAATAATCATTTCACTGTTTTCAGCGCAACTGATTATAAGAACGATGGAGCGTTCCCGGTCGATAAATATTTTTTAGAATGATTTAATATTTGTCCTCAACTTTATTGAGGGGCTTGTGCCACACGAACACAACATAATACAATTTATTTAATAAAGAGTTAAAAATGAATCTGAAAAAATTTAACACAATTCTACTATCAATTACATTATCTCTAGCTATAATTATCTTGACAATTGGTCTTTACGAAATCATAAAAGAGATAATTCCTTCAAGAGTACAAAAAAACCAAGTTTTATCCGAAAAAAAAATTGATAAACTCTTAAAAGAAAATAAACGGGCTCAACTCATCAATTTTAGAACAATCGACCTCATTGACTCTACAAAACAAACATATATTATTCCTGTATATCAAAAATCCCTTAAAGAGCCTGAGTTAATTTCTGAGGCACTCAAAATGGAAGTAATCGATATACCCGATACGTACCAACAATATTCGCCTTCCTCCTCCTCGTACGGATACTATTCAGGGTATGAAAATATGAACAATATATTGATCTTTAATTCCAAAGATGAGGTTTCATATCCCGTATTTGATCGTAGAGTCAGTATTATTGATTATATTGTTTATTCTATTGCTAACAAAAAATATCTGTTTCTCGTTTTATGTGAAAATGATTCAAATAATGATGGTTATTTAAATAAAAATGATTTACTGTCATTATACTCATATGATATATACTCTAAAGAAATGAAAAGAATTAACAAAAAAGATGAATTTATACTCCACTCTTATCGGTTGGAAAATTCGGATAAAATAATTATAGAAATTGGTATTGACCGTAATAATGATAACAAATTCATTCCTGAAAATGAACCTATGGTATTTAAACAATTCAACATCATAACGCATGATTACACCCAATTGATAAATAACGAAATAATACAAAATTTACAAAATATATTAGATGGGAAATAATTGTCTATTTGTAAGTTTAAAAATATATAGTACGCGCTGAAAGCCAAAGTTGAACATCTTTATTACCAAGCAAAACAAACTGAAATTTTTAAATCAAGTACTCAAAAACATCAACACCGCTCTTAAGAGCGGTGAATGACATACCCATCACGACCAGGCTCTAGCCCTTGAAATAAAACCACCACAACAACCAGGAAATTTTACTATCTATATAAAATTATGGGACCACTCTATACAAGAAATAAATAAGGAGAAAAAATGAAAAAACTTGTAGCAATCATCATCATGACTTTAATGGTATCTTGTAGTCACGTTCAAATATTGGAATTTCCTAATAATTATGAAAACCGAACAATATCATTTAAAAATTATTATTTCCAGTTACCGGAAGTTGATAATTGGTATATTTTTAATATTGATAATAACAGCCAAAGTATTGTTATTGCCAATCCAAATATTAATGATGTTGATGCATCAGTCATTTCACATCAAAATAAAAAAATATTATGTTTGTCAAAAACAAGTCTAAATCATCCTGATTTTGCAAAATACTTTAACTCATATATTGAGGTGTTCTTTACGGAAATACCACCTCAATGGAATGATCTTGAAGATGAAAAAATCAGGTACAATTATCTTCAGGAAGATTTAAATTATAACTTTGAAAATAAAATCATTAAATCCGATACAACGGTGAATATTGGAACATTAAGCTTTGAAAATGGAAATCATTATAGTACAATTATTTTGGATACAGTGATCGATTTTAAAGAATTAATTGTGTCATGTTCGGTAATTAAAGACCAAACTAAAAAATATCTTTTAATCAGTAAATTATGGTCTAAATCTAAGGATGCTCATAGAGATTATTATGCGGCGTTATTACAAAACATCAATAATTAACTGATATTAAAGGTCTTGAAATACAACCAAATACAGACTTTTTTCAAAATCTTTTCACACAATGCATCATCTTGTGTCGGCATAAATGAGAACAGGTATAAATTATATTAAATATTTTCCATTATTAATTTCTAATTAATTACAAACATCATAGCTAAACAAAGATTCTTGTAATAAAAGACTCTAAAAGCTGGTTTAACAAGAGGTAATAAAAAGACCGATCCCGGCTTTTAAATTTTACCAGGAAAGCCTGATTTTTATATTAAAATTACAAGATTTTGTGCACAACGTGACATATTGAAAATTTTTTTCTTTTTCTAAAACTTTCATTTATTTATATTTCGTGTTTTTAAAATGAATTGAGAAAGGTATTATTTCAAACATACGGAAGATAAATTAAAATGAAAGGAATCCTGACAATTGGGCTATTGGTCCTAAGCAACTCATTTATGACCGTTGCCTGGTATGGGCATTTAAAATTTGCCGAATGGAAATGGTTCAGTAAATTAGGGCTTGTATCAATCGTTCTCATCAGTTGGGGGATTGCGTTATTTGAATATATTTTTCAGGTCCCGGCAAACAAAATAGGATTCAAGGCAAACGGCGGACCTTTTTCACTGTTGCATTTAAAAGTTATCCAGGAAGTAATAACGCTGGTTATTTTCTCACTTTTCACACTCCTTGTATTTAAAACGGAAACACTCCGTACGAATCATATCATTGCCTTTATATTTTTAATCCTGGCTGTTTATTTTATGTTTAAAAAATAAAACTGAACAATTTCATTTGCTAAATATTAAAAAGTAATAGTGTTAATATTAAAACTTTACTAACTTGTAAACAAAACAACCGGTTATTGTTACATTAAACTTTTAGGTGTTCATGATGTTAAAAAAAGAATCTAGTTTAGATTATGAATATTAGTATTCGGAAAGCTGAGGTTAATGACCTGAATTTCTTGCTGAAACTGGAAAATGAATCATTCCCCCCTTTTCAAAGAAATTCAAAACAAAATATAAAACATGGTATCAATAGCAAATTTCAGGAAATTCTGATTGCCGAAACCGGGCAACATAAGGAAGGTGTTGGTGCCGTTGTTTTATTTAAATATAAAAAAACCATCCGAATTTATTCAATTGCCGTCCTTCCGGCACATCAAAATATGGGTATTGGGGATGTATTGCTTAAGCATGTTTTTGAACTGGCAAACAGAAACCAAATTGAAAAAGTAATGCTCGAGGTAAATGCCAATAACACAAAACTTGTTGATTGGTATAAAACTAGAGGATTTGCCGAACAGAATATTTTGTCGGATTATTATAGCAATGGTGATAATGCATTGAAAATGGAATATAAAACCAATGCAATATCAATATCCAAAAAAACAAGAAACGTCATTGTTATTAATCAACCTTATAAATGGAATTTGCCGGAAATCAATGCTACAATAATCACTGTCAAAGAATACATAAATAATCCTATATACCAAAATAGTTCAGATTTTAGAATATTTAACCTGTGCAGTTCATACAGGTATCAAAGTTATGGTTATTATGTTTCATTACTCGCCTCGGCCCGGGGACAGCGTGTCATCCCAAGCACATCTACAATCAGAGATTATAAAATTCTCAAAGTCATTCATTCAGCGGCCTATGATATTGATGAACTGATAAATAAATCCTTAAATAAAGAAAATGGTAATTCTTTTTCTTTGAATATCTATTTTGGACAAACAAATGCAAAAGCTTATAAGGCTTTATCATTAAAACTTTACCAACTTTTCGAAGCGCCACTTTTTAAAATTGATTTTGTCAAGCACGATAAATGGCTCATCAAAGATATTTCCTTTTTAACATTAAACAAAATACCTAAAGACGATTTTGATATCGTGTATGAGTTTGCCAGAAAATATTTCAATAAAAAGAGATTCAATATCTCCAAATTAACAAACTTTAAATACGATCTGGCCATACTTGTAAATCCACAGGAAGATACTCCTCCATCCTGTCCGGACGCTTTGCAGAAATTTGTAAATGCAGCCAATAAAAAAGGTGTCTATGCAGAGTTTATCACCAAAGCAGACAGAGATAAAATAAACGAATTCGATGCACTTTTTATAAGAGAAACCACCAGCGTTAATGACCACACCTATGAAATTTCAAAAATGGCCTATGCCGAAGGCCTTGTTGTTATTGATGATCCCTGGTCCATTCTCAAATGTTCTAATAAAATATATCAGAATGAAATTTTTAAAAAACATAAAATATTAACGCCAAAAACAACCGTTTTCACAAAAAATCTGTTTAATAAAAAAATTTTAGAACAGATGAACTTTCCCCTGGTGCTAAAACAACCTGATAGTGCCTTTTCCCTGGGGGTTACCAAAGCTGAAAATATTGAGGAAGCGGTTTCGGCAATTAAACATTTATTCAAAAAGTCTGATATGATTATTTGTCAGGAATTTCTTTATTCCGAGTTTGACTGGAGAATCGGGATGCTGGATAATAATCCTCTTTTTGCCTGTAAATATTACATGTCAAAAAATCACTGGCAGATATATAACTGGAAAAGTGATGAAATAGACAAATCCGGCGATTGGGAAACATTAAGCATTGACAAGGTCCCACGAGACGTTTTGCAGACAGCCCAAAAAGCATCATTATTAATTGGAGATGGCCTGTATGGTGTTGATTTAAAAATGGTTGATGACAAGGTTTATGTTGTTGAAGTGAATGATAATCCCAATATTGATTTGGGTGTTGAAGACTTTATATTAAAGGACAGGTTGTACGAGATATTTATAGAATCTATTATCAACCGGATAGAGATTGCCAAAAACATTCAAAAAATCAATTTCACTACCAAATAACTGAAATATTTATGACCAAGTATTGAATATACCGGGTGACGGAATCTCTGAAAGAGCTTTAGTCTGGCTGTCGGAAAACCGAAAGGAGAAATTTTATGTACTTGAAAAAATTGAACCCTTTACTTGATAAAATATTTTTAATCGTCCTTTTTTTTCTTACCTTTATTTGCTGCCAAACTAACGATTTCGCCGGTCCAAATTTATTCTCAGTTGATGCCAGGGGGATTGTTCATGAATCATCGAATGTGAACGTAATAACCGGATTAACGGCACAAACCAAACTTGCCGATTGTATTATAACAGATAAAATCGAAAGCCGGGTATTAAATAACGGCACAAAGGAATTCCGTAAAAACCTCCGTCATAAAAAAAATGGCAAACAATGTGTATTGATAGAACGGTTTACACCGACAAAAGACGGTCTGCATTGGGAATTTGAAATCATTGGTAAAGATGCACCCTGGACAACCGCAATCACAACCCAACTGGAATGGCAAAACACGGCTGGACTTTCATGGTGGACAGCCTGGGGAGACAATCGTCCTGACGCTGCTGAAGGCAAACGACTGGGGGATGTTGACGACGGAATATGGTGGACGGACCCCTTAATGCCGATTGCTTTTACAGACGCATCCCTTTTTTACGGAGGCCGTAAACACACCCTTCCTCAAACGTTTTGCCATCCTTTGGTTTCTGTGTTTGATTCTGAAAAGGATAACGGTATCAGTCTGGTTATGTCCCCTCAAGACCTCATTTTTGACATGGAACTTGATGTGACATCTACCGGACAAATGACAATTTCCCGCACCTGTCACCGGATTTCAGCAGAAACGCCTGTTACATTCTCGATGGATCTGGTCCGACATGAAGCGGATTGGCGCTGTGGCCTGGGGTGGCTGGTGGACAAGTATCCCCAGTTTTTTAACCCGCCAAATCCTCATGTTCAGGAAATGGCCGGCTGCGGCGCATATTCGAGTCATGCCGTGGATTTCGATGCAGAACGTTTGAAACGGATGTCCTTCAAAGTAAACTGGAAAGCCAGTTTCGACTTTCCCTATATGGGTATGTTTGTACCGCCGGTAAAGAATGACAAAATAGAGTGGATTGATATGAAATCAAAACCCAACTCGATAAACAATATGAGAAAAGATATAAATTTCTTTACCAACATGGGATTTTATGTCCTTTGTTATTTTAATGTAACAGAATTCGGCAGGGACATTGTATACCCGCCGCCGCCTCGAAAAGCGATAAACGATCAGGACTTGTGGAAAGACGCCAATGATTATATTTACAATGTGTTAAACGATGCCATACTTGTGCGCGAAGGTGACGATAAACCCATCCCATCCTGGAAAGGCTGTGTGGCCATGGACCCGGGTGATCCGGTTTATCAGCAATTTCTAGCAGACCAGGCAAAACTTCATGTGGAAAAATTCCCTTCAAGTTCCGGTATTTGTATTGACCGCATGGATTGGCTAAAATTTTATAATCCCAAATTTGATGACGGCCTGAGTTGGGTCAATAATAAACCGGCGCGTTCTTTGGTCATCTCCTGGTATAACGTTATCCGGAAAATCGGTAAGGTAATGCATGAAAATGATAAAGTGATCTACTGTAATCCGCATTATCGTCGATTGGATTTATTGGAATATATTGACGGTATTTATGATGAGTTTGGGCAAATGGGACACAGTATGAACCTGTGCGCTTTACTGGCGTTGCGTAAACCGATTATGGCCTGGACAATTATGGTCCCGGAACTCGACCAAACCCCGGACGCCTATTTTCAACGCCACCTGTATATGGGTGCTTATTTAACAGCCCCACTGCCGGGCAATGATCACACAATCGTACCTTCGGATAATGTGGATAAAATTTATTTTGATTACGGCCCCATGTTGGATGCCCTGCGTGGAAAGCAGTGGGTGCTTGAACCTCATGCCGTCACTGTGGCGGAAAATTCAGCCAAAGCCAATCTCTTTTCCATAGCAGATGGTTATGTGGTACCGGTTACTTTTGGAGAAAAGTCTGAAACGTGCCGAATTGAGTTACGCCATTTGCAAAAGCAGTCCGGTAATGATTCTTTTCACGCAATGATCATCCATCCGGGCAAGACAGAATGGCAACCCATAGAATTGACAGAAAAAAATGGTGTCGTAGCATTAGATGTTCCGTTAGAACGTGGATGTGCCATGTTAAAAATTCAGTAAAAAAACGCCATCAAAAATAATTTATATACCAGAGTTTTTACTTGTAAAATTAGAAAACATATATTATAATCCTGATAAGAAAGGATTGTTTTTAAACCTGAATATTGGTGGCACAGCAGCGTGAAAGTTTTGTTTTAAAATGTCATAAAACTTGATATTGAAGGAATATTTATAGGCAAACAAAAACTGACGGATGATTGTTATTCTTAACCACGATCAGTGTATATTGATATGAGGTGTTTTTGTTTTTCAATATAATGTTATAATGATTTTTTTTGTTCGATATAACCAAAAAAATTTAAGCATAAATTTAAAAAGTAATATATTATCTTTTTCATCACAATAGTAAAATCGGACACAATAACCCTTTGATATATCGTTCCTCAACAAGTTAGTTCATGCCTATTCCACTTGTAGTCCCACTAAGATTGTCTGCTTTTTCATCATAATATTTAATTAATCCTGGTTTCTCACGATCTTTTATTGATTGGAGTAATTCAATAAAAGCTCTGACTTGATGCTAAACTCAAATAGTAAGTTACAAGTATTTTTTATACGGTTGGGGAGATTAAAATTTTGGATTTGGTTTTTACTCAATGAAAAAGCACCATCCAAATGTGCGCTACGAAGAGATGAGAGGATATATTATTATAATTTTTGTAAAATCAACCAATTATTGAATAACTTTGTGAAAACAAATAACTATTAGACTATTATCCCCACGATATTCTGTTGAATGGAGAAAGTAAGTTATGCGACTGGAAACCTGCATTGAAAAATTTTTGACATATTGTCGATTAGAAAAAAATCTGGACCCCAAGTCTATCAAAGCATATCGAATTGATTTGTACCAATTTCAAACCTTTTTGTCGGAGAAAAATTTTCCAGAATCCATTCAAAAAATAGATAGGGTCATTCTCAAACAATTTCTTCAAGATATAATGTCTCAATATAAACCCAAAACAGTTAAAAGGAAAATAGCATCCCTCAAAGCTATGCTCAATTATTATGAGTATGAAGATATAATCGAGACTAACCCCTTTCGAAAAATACGGATTAAAATTCAGGAAGAAAAAGCATTACCCAAAACTTTTACTATGAAGGAAATAGAAGAATTATTAAAACATGTTTACTTGAAAAAGCACATGTGTAAACCTGGAAAGGCATATCAAAATATTGTCCGGGATATTTGTGTTCTCGAAGTATTGTATGCAACAGGGATGCGGGTATCTGAGTTGTGTAATTTACAGACTTTAGATATCCATTTAAGTACAGGTGATTTAAAAATTAAGGGCAAAGGCCGAAAGGAAAGAATGAGTCAAATTTGCCACAAAGAGGTCCTTCACGTACTAAAAGAATATTCCAGGTTATTTCATAATGAAAGCAGAAGATCAAATCATTTTTTTCTGAATCGAAATTACAACCGCCTGTCCGAACAGTCCGTTCGATTTATGATAAAAAAGTATGTTTCGGAAATAAAGTCCACAAAAAATATAACACCACACATGTTCAGGCACAGCTTTGCAACACAACTTTTGGAAGCAGGCGTGGATTTGAGATACATCCAACATCTGTTGGGCCATAGCAGTATTCACACTACACAAATTTACACGCATGTTACCAATGAAAAACAAAAACAAATTCTCGCCCAAAAACACCCACGCGAAAAAATTGTGTTAACCGCTTGACACAGGGGAAGTATCCATTTTTCAACAATTTTGATTACTTAATCAGGCAACAAAATCACCACATCCTGCTTTTTGATAACTGTGATATTTAAAATCCTTTTATTGCAAAATTTTGTCTTGTTTTGGACGATGAATTAATTTGCTTTAAAGGATAACTATTTATTATGACTCCTTTTATAAACAGGATATATGAAAAAGCCTTCTTAATAAAAGATTTTAAAAATTATAAAGGAGCTTCTCGAGTACTATTAATAACAGCAGAATCTGGCATTGGTAAATCTTCATTGATTGAGAAAGCATTAGATGAATGTAATTTGGCAAAATTACATGTCAAAATTGCAAGACATAAAAATAATGCAAATGTTGAAGGATTATTTGTGAGACAACTTGCTATAGCTATTAATGACTATTCCAATGCAAATGACTCAAATTTATTTTCATTCGTTGAGTTTATTAAGTACAAGAAGGTTGATATTAAAAAGTATATATCAGCAGCAGTAGCAGATATTACTAGGTTAAAAAAAATATCAGAACAACTTACAAAAGATATAGGCTATGAATCTAAAATATTAAATCAAACGTTATTCTATTCAAGTGATTCAGTAGTTTATGAAGCGACCAAGTATATTGAGTATGCTCTTAATGAACAATACTTTTATGTGTTAGTTGATAATTCTCAAATTATTGATTCGTACTCCTTAAATTGTTTTTATCGTTTTCTACTTAAAAACAAGATTTATTTAATATTGGAGTACACTAAAAGCGAGGAAGTAAGTATTGAAATAGACGCTCTAAGCAGTTATTTTATAAGCAATAATATATATTTACATAAATGTAACCTTAAAAGTTGCCATTAGTTGATATAATAACCGCATTTCAAAATTCACCAAAGGAATATCTGAATCTGGTAAAAGGATCCTACGAGGAATCATCAGGAAATCTACATAAATTACAAATGCTCCAAAATATTAAAATAAAACAAGAAAAAAGAATTAAATATGATGAAATTGATTCTATTAGAATTTTTTCTTTAAATAAAATATTACAACTGTTAATGTGCGGAATTGCATTACATGATGGTTATGTTTCAGAAGAACTCCTTGATTTATTTATAAAGCATAGGCACTTCACAACAACTACTCCTGTTATAAATACGAATGAACTTGTCGAAAGAATACTAAAAGAAAAAGATTTAATTTATAAAGAGGATGACAGTTTTAAAATTAAGCATGACAGTATAATTTCGTTTTTATTGAAAGAGACTGCATTAGAAAAATATCGTATTATCTCTATTAATATCTGGCTTAATATCTACCGATCCTTATTTAACAATGATTATGATATATATATGCCAAAATACCGTTGCCTTACCCAGTTAATTTTTTTCTCGTCTAAAGTGACCAATCAAAGTGAGTTTCATTATATTCTAAATGGAGCTATTAAGCTTATCCCCAGACTATTATCTATTGAAAGATGCATAATAAAATCTAGAAGATCTTAAAGAACGATTATTAAAAAGTGATAGTAAAATAATCCCTGCTTTCGATAAAAAACTAGCCTTTGATTTATTATAGAACTTATAATTATAAAAAAGCTAAGGGAATTACTGATAAGTATAAAAAAGATGCTCTATTACTTTTAATTAATTTAACATCCATGGGGTTAGATGGTAAAATTGATGATGCAAAACGAATAGGCATGAATATAGTTAGTAGTTCACATAATGCTAAACTAAAAAGGGGGGCAATTATATCATTGATATCTTCATACAGAGCCAATAACATGATTGAAGAAGCAAAGCTGTTATGGAACAAACATAGAAATTTGAAAACATTTGAAAGGACAGACATTGAACCTTATTTTTATAAATGTGCTGATTTTCTCATGTATGATGACAAGGAAAGAAAGTATAAATTAAAGTTTTTAAAATTATCATTAAAGGGTTTTAGCGAGAGTAAAAATGAACTACAAGTTATGTCTACCCATATTTCTTTAGCTAGATTTTATTTAAAAGATTGTGTATTTGAAAAAGCTGAAGATGAACTTAATAAAGCAAAAAAAATATCTACAAAATATTATTATAAATACTCTCTAGTAGAAAACAATTTTGCTGTACTTTTTATTCGAAAAGGAAATTATGAATTCAATTCTATTGAAGAAAAGCTATTGGGAGTTCTAAACAACATATCAAACTTTAGAGATCGCTTTATTGTCTTAAATAATTTGTTAGTACTATATGCTGAAAACCAAAAGCAAACATCGTTTGAATTTATTCTTGAGGAGATGGAAACCGAAAAAAATCGAGAAATATTAGATTATGAGTTAGTGAAAATTTTTTATTACAATGCTTATTTATTTTACAAATCAATAAAAAACAAAGCTTTGTCTCATTTGTATTATAAAAAAGGTACCAAAATTCCATCAATATTACGTCAAGCTTGTTGGAATGAAAGATTTTTGGGAAATACTAGCTATAAAAAGGATTCTCAAGTTCAATCGTTTAAGACTATAAACCTTGTTAATTGGACATTCGATTTCCTTCATTTATTTGAATAACATTTATAAGCTTTTGTTTAAGAAACTTGAAAACATCATCTTTATTCATCTCTGAGGTTTCAATAATCTCAAATTTGTAATTTTGAGAAATTTTGTAAAACCAATCTTGTTCAACTTTTAGTGAAATATAATTAATATCTCTATCCTCTTCGTTATTTCTCTCCAAAATTCTTCTTGAAATAACATCTATTCTTGCCGTGAATAAAAAGGTAATATCTGGCGCAATAAAAAATGAAAATAGCTCCAATATCCAATTCTGTAATGGATAATTAAAAGAGAGGATAAATACTAATAAAGAATAGATATATCTATCAGTTATAACGATCTTTCCAGATTTAAGTTCAGGTTTTATTATTGAATGTAAATGTTGTAATCTATCCCCAATTGATAAGCATATTATTGCTCTAAAATCAATCTCTGAACGAATTTTTGGGTAAAGATTAAAATTTTTCATTATAGGATATTCTTTCATGCTATCAGTATGTTGCATAGTAGTAGCAACATCATACCCATTTTTTTTGAGAAAATTACTAATCGAAACTAATTGTGTTGTTTTACCTGACCCATCAACTCCGCATAGTGCAATTAGTTTTCCTGGATAGGGATTTTTGTCTAGTACATCAGGAAATTCCATAATAATATTCTTATATTATTCGACTGAATAACCATAGACGGCATATTTGATAATTTTTTCGATTATATCCTCATAGCTGTAATTATTCATCATAAGAGAAAGAGTGTACTCAGACATCCCTAAGTGTGGCATAGATGTGAGCTCAATAAGATAAAAATCGTTATTAAAAAGTTTTCCATCAATTCTTAGAATTTCAACTTTATCAAGCCATGAAAAGATTTGTTTGCTAGAGTTAAAAACATATTCTGGTATTTTATCTGAAACATTTCGGACACAATGTATATATTTTCCACTTTTCTTTTCTTGTGTGGTATTTAAATTGTTTATAAAGAATTCCTCATCCTCTTTTAAATACCATTCAGTCGAATTCATTAGTTTAACATTTTTACCATATCCAAGAAGACAAATATTTACTTCCTTGCCAGGTATAAAATCTTCAATTAGGATTGGTTGTTCAAATTCAATAAACAAATGCTTAGCAATTTCATAAGCTTCATCTTTATTATTAACTTTGTTTCTTTGAGTAATTCCGATAGAAGCGCCTTCATAAATAGGTTTAATTACAGATGGATATGAGATTACATCAAATGATGAGTTAATTTCGTTCAATGATCTAATAATAATATAATTTGGTGTTTTAAAACCAGCCTGAACAGCTATTTCTTTTGATAGTATTTTATCATTACAAACTATTCTGGTATATGCATCTCCTCCAATATATTTAATATTATACAATTCACATAGTGCTGGTATTAACGATTGTGAATTTCTTGAATGTTTACCAAACCAGTATGGAAAAATGAGATCATCAATATGTGCATTGATATTCAATTTAAACTCATCAACATTGGTATAAAGAAGTATTTTGTTTGAGAAACGTTGTATTATTGCTTTCTGCAATGTATCGGTACTAGATGCACTAGCTTGCCTAAAGATAACACCTTGTTTCTTTGCAGCTGATTCTAATTGTTCACTTTGTGTTTGAACATAATCAGATACTAATACAATGTTTTTAATTTGCTTGATGTACATCAATACGTTAATAAATAGTTATCCTTTAATTAATGCCAACCTATATTACCAATATAATTAACTTTTTACAAAAGTCAATATTTTTATCGCTTTATTTCAACTACAAAAATAAATTAATGTATATTGGATAGAAGTTATGAGTCTAAAAGTTACAAAAAATCATGATTATCAAATCTGAGGCAACCAAAGGTAATAAAACATTGTCTTTTTAACATTCAATCAGTAATTTTAGCTAAAATGTTATAATTTATTTTTTATCTATATTTCCCAACGATTATTTTCAACCGGAGTTTGTCCCAATGCCTTTAACACAGAAACAAACAAATGCCTGGTATGCGTTGCGTCGTACACTGCCGCCCTGGAGTTTTGAAGAAAATTTAAAAGAATTAATTGAATATCTGCCGCAATATGGTGTTGACGAACTGATTGTTAAAGTTGATACCGAAGAGTTTTCGCATGGTCAGCCGCCGCTGGACTGGATCAGAAAATATCAACCGCATTTATTCGAAATAAAGGCGGAAATGGACAAACTGGGGATTGTGTTTTCAATCAATCCCTGGATTACCGTGGGACACAACGACCGTGGACGGGACTCGCGAACCTATATCCCCGCTCTTCGAACAATGGTGGGACACGACGGCACGGAATGCATGGCCTGTGCCTGTCCCATGTCTTTGGCATGGCGCGAGCATGTTGCCAAAATCTGGACCATGTACGCAGAAACCAAACCGCATGTCATTTGGATGGAAGATGATTTACGGACTTTTTTTCACCGTCCGGTGCGCTATAGTTGTTTTTGTCACCTGCATATTGAGCGATTTTCCGACCGAATCGGCGAAAAAGTCACCCGTGAGACACTGGTTGAAGCGATACTCAAACCGGGCGATCCGCATCCCTGGCGTAGTGAATTTCTGGACATGCAGGGCGACGTGATGATTGAATTGGTCGATTTTTTAGCCAAAGTGGTCCACAAAACCTCTCCGAACACCCGGCTGGGACTCATGTCCAGCGACGTACGAGGTCATGCTATGGAAGGGCGGCGATGGCACGATTTTGCGCACGCTGTTGCCGACGGCAAACCTCTTTACAGTCGTCCGCCGCTGGGCCATTACCACGAAGCGACTTTGCGTGGTTTATATTATTCTCACGATTCTATCAAGTTAACACGCCACATGCTGCCCGCAGATACCATTCAGCAGACAGAAGTTGAAAACGTTCCTTTTACCCAATATTCCAAAAGCACATCGTTCACATTTCTGCAAATGGCCATTTCCTTTGCCTTTGGAGCAGACGGCGTAACCTTGAATCTTTTTGATCATGCCGGAACGCCTATGGAACGTGAATCCATGTTTGGGAAATTGCTGAAAGAGAAAAAACCGTTCTTTCACGCCCTGGCGGGACGCGCTCAACAATCAGGCACCTATCGCGGTGTTAAAATATTGGTGCATGAAAAAAGCAGTTATGAAAAAAAACTGAAAAGCTCTACCAATTTTTTAGAACTCGCCGGAGACGGTGAGTGTTTGATGCAAATGCTGGAAAGTCACGGTATACCTACAATCTATGAAAATTCTCACATTCTGGCAAGTTCCGGGCAGCAATTGCGCGCCTTTAACGATTCGGAGATTCATGGATTTTTATCCAAAGGTATATGGCTGGACGCAGTCGCCGCTAAAATCCTTTTTGATCGTGGATTTGGTGGGGAGATCGGGCTCAAATCAATTAATTCTCCGGTTTTTCTAAACGATTTGGGAGCCTTTTCAGCCGAAGAATTTTTTAATCCAAAATTTGGTGGTGCAGAGAAAAAGTTTCTGACCCTCACCATGCCGGATTTAACCGGCCGTCCGGACTTTAGCATTATGGAACCTGTTGACGAAGCCGAAATTATCAGCCGGATTGTCGATCCGGATGCCAAACGGCACCACGTTTGTGCCTATGCTTATGAGAACCAACTTGGCGGACGCATTATCGTACAGGCGTTTGATTTGGCAACAGCTTACGGCGTTGCCTATAACCACACATTCCGCCGGGAACAGTTACAGCACATGGTGCGCTGGCTGGGTCGGGACGATGTACCTTTACTGGTGCGTGGCGGCGTTTATCCGCTGGGACTCCGCAAAGACCTGGGTGATAAAACACTTTTGGGATTATTCAATTTGTCCCTGGACCCCTGGGAAAAGGTGGAATTTAAGTTCTCGGACAAACGTACAATTGAAAAAACAGAACTGCTGACCGCTACCGGAGACTGGGAACCCTGTAAAAATTTTTCCATTATAAAAGTAAAGGATACATTTCAGTTACAACTGACAAAGTCTGTTCCCTATCATGAACCTGTTTTTCTGACAATATTCTGGGATAAAAAAAAGTAAATCGTGGGATTTGGCACTTGCTTGGTTTTCATATAATTTGTATAATTCTTTTATCAGCACAACGTTTTGTTTTTCAGGATAATTGGGTAAACATGGGCATTCCTGATTAACCTTTGGCTGGTTTTCCACCTATTTTAAATACGGGATTAAAAACCTACGAGAAAAAGATTATAACATATCTGTAATTTTGCAGGCAATCAAAGGAAAAATGTCAACAAGGTACAGCAATCTGTTAAAAGAAAACAATCCTGAATTATATATAAAGATGTGCCTGGAAATCAGAGGTAAAAAGGTCTTTCGCTTTTAGCAAGCTGACACGGCCTAAAGGCACGTGCCACACAAATACACAAATTTATTATTTCTTACAGGACACTTTTAAAAATATGTTATCTTGGGTGCAAATAGCCTTTAAACACCCTTTCCATTATAAATATAAAGCCTTTTGCGTTGTAAAGGAGATATTTTGATGAATAAAACAAAAAATCTGCAAATCATTTATATCATTCTATTTGTGATAACTGCCGCTATGGCCCAAAAGGAAGAAAAGCTAGCTATACAGGCATCCCAACTTTTAGATGAAGAAAAATATGATCAGGCCATCTCTAAAGCCACAGAGGCAATAAGATATAATCCAAATTATGACCTGTCATATCGGGTAAGGGGACTAGCTTATTCACTAAAAATGAATCTAAACTTGGCAATAAAGGATTTTACAAAAGCAATCGAATTAAATAAAAATATTCCACTTAATTACTATTGCAGAGGTGCTGCATATTTTTATACACAAAAATTTCAAGAGGCCGTAAAAGATTTATCACAAGCATTAGATATCAAATCCAGCGACGAGGATTTTCCTAAAAATATATATTATTTAAGGGGTATATCCCTTATCAAAATCGGTAACTATGATTTGGCAATAAAGGATTTAACAAAACATCTTTTCGTAAATTCTTCAGACAGTCTGCAAACATATATTTGGCGGGCATTTGCTTATAAAGAAGCACAAAACTTCCAATCATCTATTAGTGATTATTCAAAAGTGATTCAACTTGATCCAAATAACGATGACGCATATTTTCAAAGGGCTTTGGTATATGAAATTAAAGGTGATTATGTACTTGCACTTAAAGACTGCAATATGGCTTTAGGTATTAATCCGAAAAGTGAAAAAGCATTAAACTTGAGAGGTATTCTATATTGTGCACAAAAGGACTATGAAAATGGATTAGTGGATTTTCGCAATGTATATAATTTAAATAATTTTGCAGGATTTCAAGAAAATATCGGATGGGCACTGTATGGTCTTGGGTCATACGATAAAGCAATCGAAACGTGTAAAGCTGCGTTGAAAGCAAAATCAGACCTCACCTGGGCAAAATTAATTCTAGCATTGAGTTATGAAACAAAAGGTAATCTATCGCAATCGCTAAAATATTATGAACTTTATTTGGAGTCAGAACCAAATCAGGACTTTAATAAAAGATACTTAAATATTGATATTGAAAGCATAATATTAAAATACAAAAACGAATTCCCTGCCCTGGACCAAAAAAAGATCGCCATTTTAAAACTCAAGACAGAAGGAATTTCAGACAATATAACACTCGAATTAACAGACAGGTTACAATATGAACTGTTTTGTTTAGGCAAAATGAAAATAATGGACCGGAAAGAAATAGATAGTATACTTCTAAAGCACGGATTCAAACAATTGGGTGATATAACAACGACAAATCTGGTTGAAATAGGAAAATTATTAAACGTCCAGCATATTATAAGCGGAAGCGTCAGTAAAGTTGACTCTTTTTATTCAATCCAATTACATTGCAATAAAGTGAACACCGGGGAGCTCTTAAAAATAGTTAAAGAAGAGGTTAAAGGAGATTTGGGAACTCTATTTAATACTGGCATTGAAAATGCGGCATCTAAACTTGCAGAGATTTATTAAATTATACAGGATTAAAGGCCGGAGTTCGACATTTTAATTATCAAAAAAATAGAACTTGACAATGAATGCCCAACGCCGTTCTTTAGAGCGGTGTTCTCCCCTACTTTTTCACTTTGAAAAATATCACAGCAGAAAAAACTAAAATAACGATTATTAAACCGGTTCCTGCTAAAAATCCAACAGATAACCACGAAAAGCCCTTTGCAAGAGAAGAATTAGATGATACTGGTCTGAATTGGTTGGACGACATGGTGGGTACGGACATGACACTGTCAAACCGAACAATACCTTCCTGGTAGGCTGTTAAAGGATTTTTACCCTGTTTTGTTGGTGCGATGGACAAAATCTGTCCCATTTCTGCTTTGATCATGGGATTTTCCACATCAAAGCCGAGACTGGAAACGAGAATCGTCTGCACATGCTTTTCCCATCTCAACGGAATCATTTTTCCCAGCATTATGGATTTGTCCAGACCACACTCGCAGTCTGCACCAATGATAGCCAGCAGGCCAAAAATGTTTTCACGGGTAATGTCCTGGCCGCTTAACACCGAACCAATACGCCGCCCCCTGCCGAATAACACCGCAACCTGGGGTCCTGTAATTTTTTCCGTATCGATATCCAGGCTCCAGAGTAATACTTTTTCTTGCAAAAAATCTTTCCGGGACAGTTTTACAACCTGGGGCCGTCCTTTAACAGGTTTGGGCATAATGCGTTGGATTTGTGAAATATCGTCAACAGCTTTGTCGATACGTGATACTGCCAAATCATTGGCAGTATTATCTGTTCCTTCAATCAGCAGAACAACACCAAATGTTGTGGTGACCAAATCCACAATTTTTTGACGCAGGTGCGAAGAAACAGCACTCTCAACGGTTTGCCAGATATTTTGTTTTACATCACCGTTCGTTAAATTGAGCGGCAAATTAATTGTCCTGCCTCTTTCATCAACAAGAATAACAAGAGGCAAAGATCTTTTTTGTGCATTCAGAAAAGCCAGGGCCTGATGATTTTTCTGCTGTTGTACGTGAATAGTGTGAGTTTCTACATTGGATTCAAGCAATGACGCATAGGCAAATCGTTCAAAGGAGTTTATAATGTCCTGTGGCGTGCCGGCATCAACATAAAAATAGAGCTGGTACGGTGACGATCCCAGATCTGTAAAACCAATATCACGCACCGTGTATTTACAAGCCAAGGCGTTTGGACTGTAAATAAAACAAGAGGCGATAAAAAGGAAAAACAGCTTTTCAAAAAATTTCATAAAAATCCACAACTATGCTTTTTACAAGCATACAATTTTATTCAACTATATACATTATCCACCTGAAACCAGATTATTTAGCGACCTCATGAAAAAAGTATTTCTGACTAATTTCTTTTTTAGCCGAGTTATCACTCTGCCAGCTCACTTTCAGGGCCTTACCGCTGCCCATCTGAAAATATTTTACAGCAAAAGGCTGCAATCCTTTTTGTAAAAACGTCTTGCCGGATTCCTCTTTAACACCATGCGCGCCGTCGTTATTGACAAGCTCCCGATCATGAATATACAGTTTGCTGCCGTCATTTGATTCTATAAAAAAAGTATAAAAGCCGTCTTTTGGAACAGACAGGTAACCTTTGAAATGATAACCAAAACTGTCAACACCTTTCGGTTCATCAAGTTTTATTGTGTTCATCACACCACTGCTTTTTGGCTGCGACAGATCCAAGCCATCGACCGTCGTAAAATGACCTTCGTAAAAATCATAGGATATTCCGGGAACCATATTGTCAGAAATTGCCGTTGTTGATTGATCACCAAGTTTAAAAAGTTCGGCGGAAATTTTCTGTTTCAACTTGACATCTGTGGCTATCCTTGAAGCCTGGTCCAGCATGGCTTTTGCCTTTTGCGGATTTGTATCAGCCTGGTTTAGGGCAATAGCGACATATACAGCATTAACTTTATCAATAAAATCTGATGTGGGAATCTTGTAATCCCAATATATTGGTTCTGTGTATCGTAAATATTTCTCAATGACGTTCAAAGATTTTGGACTGCCGATTTGTTCCATACCATGCAACGCTTTTATTTGCGCAGCTTTAGAAGAAGTTTTAAAAACAGTATGAAAAAGGTCCAGCGCCTTGTTTACATCATTATCCGCCAAAGCTTTTTGGGCCATTCTTAACATTTCATTTGCTTTGCTGTTTTTCAACAGCTCTTTTGAAACAGCCGATTCGGCAACAGCGGCAACATCTTTACGAAGGATTTCAATAAAATTAATAACCGGCGCCTGGTCGGCGTTTACCGTCTCTTTTTTCGGGACCAGTTCCAGTACAAGGTCTCCTGTAACCTGTACATTATTAAATTCTTTGACAATCACGTGTTTGTCCCGACCCGCTTCCTTTGTCAGGTTAAAATCCTGAAGCACGGTTTCATCCTGAAGTTTAATATCAAAGGTTCGGTTCCCTAAAGGTGCGAAAAAACCGAGTCTCACAGTATAACGTCCCGGTTCTGCATTCCAAAGTTCATCGATCAATGGAATAGTACATTCGGAAAGACCGGCACACCCGGATGTACATAGCCATGGTTTGTCCGTGCCCTTAATATCCACACCCCGGGCATCATAATAAAAATAACCCATATTATCCCGGATCTTTTCGTTAAGATCAAATTTTATTCCATAACCTATACCCGGTCGCGGATAACCAAACCAGATATTGCCGCCATTATCCTTTTTATCACCGGGCGCACCCAGATTAATGGCGAGCCGTTTAACCGGTGTTACCGGTCCCTGGCTGACAAAAATACTCCAGTCACTTTTATTGTCATAAGGCTGGGGTTTCAAAACCATGGTAGTCCGCAGTGGAAAAGAGCACGTACAGCCCGCGCTTGCTTCCGGAAACAATAACAACCCGTTGGCCGGGACCATGTTGATCCAGCAGCCCGGACGGATAGCGCCGTAATAAGTAATGCCTTGATCGTTTTTCAAATCATAAAAGGCCGCATTATAAGAACGGTAAAACAGGCAGGTAGAACTTGCCGATGTTACAGCGCAGGTATGGCCGGGACGGTAATATTCCCATGGAACAGTCTGCCCGGTGATTGGATGCACACGAGTTTTAATTTTCCCTGTTTTCAGATCACAGGCACGGGGTTCGACAATAATTGTGTCGTCTATAATAACCGGACGGACCATATAGTTAAGCGGCCGGGACCATAGCAGGTGTCCGGTATCTGAGGACAAGGCCGTCACCCGGTGCCATTTCAATTCACCAGCCGGGAAACGCCATTTATCATGTAAACCAAAACTGCCAAAGAAAAGCAGGGTATTGTCTTTATAAGCAGATGCAACCGCATCACCGCCGCATCCGGACAGATCAACCGGCTGTTGCCAAATTTTAGCACCTGTTTCACAGTCCAATACCGTTACCAGACGAACATCAGTCTGATTGTTTTTCACCGGCTCGGCATAGTCTTCCCAGATGCCTTCCTGAGTATATTTTTTCCGAACCTGAATCGCTTTTTGCTTTTGTTCCGGGGTGACCTGGTTATCTGCAAAATGAATTTTGCCGTCACCTATGGAAATGGTTATATGTCCGATTTTTTTACCCTGATATATCCATTTGGTTTTGCCGGTTTTAATATCCATAGCAAACAGGACATCGCTACGCATAATTTGTTCAGTTGCCGGTTCCACACCAACGATACCGCCGTCCCAGGCAGGGAAATTGGTGATAAAATGCCACTTGGCGCCGGACTGCTGCATTTCATTTCTGGCCCGTTCCTCTGACTGAAATTGAGACGCCATGTAGGATGATACGCCTGATTGTTCCGAACCTTTTTTCGCTATTTTCCCGCTTATATTTTTCCACAAAAAATTGTATTCGTTGGCAAAAGATTTCGCTGCAGATCCATAAAGCGTCGAACCGGAACAGGCTATATACCCCCAACGCCGGGATTTACTATGCGTTAAAGCCGGTAATTCAAATGTTTTCAGGGTTTGACCGGTCTGTACATCAAGAAGCAAACATTGGTTACCTGTCGCCACCAGCAATCCATAATCGGACAAGGCCAGGTTACCGCCGTCCACATCCACGCGCACCCGGTTCGCTCCCGGAATGTCCCGCTCCCATAGTTTAACGCCGTTATAAGTATCATAAGCCATGATCACATTTTCGCCCTGAATAAACATACGGCCGTCCCGGGCAACCGGTGAAGCGGCACGGGCATGACGTTCCACCATTTTTTCCGGACCTGGTTCACCGAACCACAACACGCTAAAAGGATAATTGGTCAACTGATCATCAGAGCATACCGTATTAGCCGGATCAGCATACTGGTGCGTCCAGCCGCCGGCGCCCTGGAGGGCGCCACGTGTCACAGTAACCCAGTTACTGCTGTTTTGTGATAACGTTCCATCAAGTTGCTGCATCTGTTCGACAAGAGCCTGCTGGTCCATTGCCCGCATCGGATGATCCATATCCTCTGCCTGACCAAAACAAGCTACTCCGCCCAGAGGTTTGAGCACCCGATAAATCTCTTTTGAATCGGTATTTATTTTACCGGATAAGAGAAAATCATCGGAAACAACAAGATTGGCAAAATAGTCCGGCAGATTCGAAATGTCCCAGTTTTCAACGACAACACGTGAACCGTATAATCCGGCTTTGTCCAAATTCTTCCGCGCTTTTTTTATCTTACCGGCATCTTTTTCAATGCCGATTACCTTTAAATCACTTTTTCGGGCAAGTTCGTATGCAAGTCGGCCTTCCCGGGCACCCAATACCAGGCAATAGCCTTTTTTAACACCGGTTTCTTGCAAAATCTGTTCCGCTGCTTTTTGATAAAACGAGGACAATTTGTGCTTTTCAAATCCGGAAGCGGTCAGGTTTGGCTCAATCATTTCAGTATCTGGCACATTTTTTTTACCAAAACAAAATATTTGACCCTTTTCATTGGTGGTCAGCAAACAACCGTCAGACACGGCCAGTCCCATGGCCGTACCCTGAATTTCAAGCTTTTGCAGGTCTTTGCCGGTCTGTGCGTCGAGTATAAAAACAGCATCTTTGCCTCCGGCCACAAGTTTGTTATCCGCCATAATAATTGTATTAAGGTCCTTTTTATTGATCTGCCATTTGATGGCAGAATTTTTAATCTGTTCAATTTCAGATTTTAACCCCTCCATTTCAGTAATGGCTGATTTAAATTCTTTGTTTGCCTTAATATTGGATTCCAGATTGACCTGGGCCATTTTGCGCAATGATTTATTGATGCCGGACATCTTTTTTTGTAACGAATCAATTCTGTCTTTAATAGTGGGAAATTTGATACGGTCCACCGCATGGATTCCCTCTTGCGTCACCACATAGGAAATATTTTTGGTAGTCACCATGTCAATACCGTCCAGAGAGACAAATGCATCGCCCTGACGGCGTCCGGTTTCCACATCATAAGCCACCTTGGCGGGCGTACCGGAGCGGTCAACACCGGCAATCAGCAAATCATCACTAATGAGTCCCCAGGTGCCACCAACTTTGCTGCCCGGACTCAATGTGTAAAGAAACTGACCATTGTAAAGGTTGAATGCAGCCGGCATGGCCCGACCGGATGGGACGTATAAAACGTCCTTTGAAGCCCGAGTAAATACCCGTGCGGAGAAATACCGCCGTATTGCAGTTCATAGGCCTTGTCACCGATGGTATCATTTTTCCAGAGAATATTTCCGTTCCTGGCATTCAGGGCACAAATATAAATACCTTCATAGGGAAAAACACCGGCGCCACAATAAACAACATCATGCTTAACCAGAACACTGGTACGCACCGGCCACAGGGAAATCATTCGTCCGTTTCCCAGCACCTTTTTGTCCGACGGTCCCGGCCGGTATTTCCAGATCAGTTTGCCGCTGGATGCTTTTAAACAATAAACATGTCCGTCATCCGAGCCGACATAAACACGGCCCTTCCATAACGATGGCGCAAAGCGAACCGGACCGTTTGTAAAAAATGTCCATTTTATTTTGCCGGTAAATGTATCCAGGGCATAAACTTTATCATCAACAGAAGAACCAAAATAGGTGAGGCCGTTTGCGGCGGTGATATGGTAGGTGTTGTCGGAATGCATTCGGGGTAATTCTTCGCCGGGTTTGTGCCAGGCCGTGACTGGTTCGTGTGAGGTTTTAAAAGTCCATTGCGGCTGAAGGTTATCCGGCAACGGAGTCGTCGTTACACCGCTGCGAAAACCGTCGTGGCGATAGGTGGTCCAGCCGTTTTCATTATCCGGCCCACAGCTCATAAAACCGACTATTAAAACAAAAATAAATAACGATAAAATTTTCCCATACAAAGGTGCATTCTTGATCATTTCAACTCCCTTATAAACAGGATTTTTATTAATATTGTATATTGTCCCCTGAATTTTAAAAAACACTTTTCGTGTTATGATACTATAAGAAAGTACAAAACATATCGCTCTTTGAAAACACCTTTTTATTAAATTATGGAGATACTTTTTTTAAAAACACCTTGCGCTGTTTTTAAATAATTTGTATGATTCATTTATCAGTCATAACAGTTTTGTTTTTCAGGACAATTGGGTGAGCACGGGCGTTCCTGATTAACCTTTGGCTGATTTACCATCTATTTTAAATTCGGGAATTAGACAAATACGAGGAAGAGTTGCGTCGTATTTAAAATCATATTCTTATTGTTTCGTAGTCGCTAAAAAAGCGCTCTGCACGTAACGGAAAAATAAATTAATAAACTAAAAAACGTGTGGCACGCGCCTTTAGGCCGTGCCCGTGCTAAACAACTATAAATAAGCAACACAAGCTCAAATACCACCCTGAAAAAAAATGAAAACGAAAAGAGTCTATAATATTAAAGGCCATGCTCATGAATTAACTTTTTCATGTTATCATCAATATAGATATCTTGTTGATAGTACAAGCTGTTCCTTATTTATTGAAGAGTTAGAAAAAGCCGGAAAAGAGTTTCATTTCCATATTTGGGCATACGTGCTAATGCCGACACATGTTCACCTGTTAATTTACCCAATAGAAAAGGATTATAACATATCTAAAATAATGCAGTCAATCAAAGGGAAAATGTCAACAAGGTACAGAAATCTGTTAAAAGAAAACAATCCAGAATTATATATAAAAATGTGCCTGGAAATCAAAGGCAAAAAGGTCTTTCGCTTTTGGCAAGCTGGTGGAGGCTATGATAGAAACATGTGGTCGGCAAAAGCGATCCATGCTTCTATTCATTATATAGAACAAAATCCGGTTCGTGCAGGTTTGGCTCCAAAAGCCCAGGACTGGCTTTGGTCTTCAGCACATGCCAAAATGTTTGGTGAAGGATTAATACCTGATCAATTGGGCATTCCTGTTTTAATGAATTAATAACTAGAAATTTTTATTTCTCATAAATTCAATGGCACGGCCTAAAGGCGCGTGCCACACAAATTTAGTTTTTTATAGCGGGCTTTAGCCGCTAAGAAAGCGCCCTGCACGTAAAGAGAGAATGAATTAATTAACCACAAAACACAAATTCATTTTTTTTATAGCGGGCGTGGTCACTGAACAAATTTAGTAATCCTTACCAGTATTTCTGATATAGATAAAATAAAAGATTATTGTAAAAGGTATCATGATTATCAACCATTCCCAAAAATGAAAATAATCAAGGGCATTGTGACACCAATAAGCGCTCTTTGAAAACACCTTTTTATTAAATTATGGAGATACTTTTTTTAAAAACACCTTGCGCTGTTTTTAAATAATTTGTATAATTCCTTTATCAGCCATAAAGCTTTGTTTTTCGGGACAATTGGGTGAGCACGGGCGTTTCTGATTAACCTTTGGCTGATTTACCATCTATTTTAAATTCGGGAATTAGATAAACACGAAAAAATGTTGAGTCGGATTGATAATCATATTTCTATTGTTTCACAATCAATATTTGTTGGGAAAGTTGAGTGTGTTCGTTAAATGACAAATTCGACTTATCTCACTGCGATTAAAAAGTCATAATGCAAATTAATTATTACAATAATTAAAGGTCAATATGAAAATTAATTATATTAAAGACAAAGAAATTAATATTGATAAAAGTGACCAGTTGGGAGCAGCACCTTATGTAGATACATTAGAGAAAATTATAATGACCAGCGAAACCCCATTTACTGTTGGTCTTTTTGGAGGCTGGGGCGTAGGAAAATCTTCAATTATTCGGACAATTCAAGAAAAATTCAATACTGATAAAAATTTAAAAATCGCTGTCTTCATATACGATGCTTGGAAATATGCTAATGATTCTTTTAGGAGAACATTTTTATATGAACTTAAAGAGCACTTTAGTTTAGATGTCTCTGATAGATTTAATTCATTTTATGAAGATAGAAGTGAAGATATTGAACATAAATTAGCAGTAAAGAAATTTTCAGTTTGGTGGTGGTTAACTCTATCACCATTATTTTTAATACTTATTTGGATGCTTCCCGCACAAAAAGACTTGAAAGTAACAACAACAATAATATCAATCATTCTGACCATCATTACTACATTGTTAAGAGAAACATTTGTTCAATACAAAGTTACTGTTTCTAAACCAAAAACTTTTGCACCAGAACAATTTGAGGAAATTTTTAAAGAAATTGTAAAGGTTCAAGGTAAACTTGAGAAAAGGCATATTTGAAATAAGTTAGTTTTAAGCTGCCTTTATAATTTTATTGTTTTCCTGCCTTCTTTGGCGGGCTTGTTCAAGTTTCATATCACGTTCTTTGAAAATACTATCAGCTTTTCCTGATAATTTGTCAAATGGTGTAATAAATCCAATAGCACTGTGTAACCGGTTATAGTTGTATTGATGGATATAAAGTACGACTTTATTTCTGGCATCCTCCAGATTAATCATACTTTGAATTCGGGTGCATTCATTTTTAATGATTTTATGAAAAGCTTCAATTTTACCATTCGACTGTGGATGATTAATCGAAGTTCGAACGTGCGTCAAATTATTTAACCTTAAAAAAGATTTAAAGTCATTGGCAATAAACTGTGAACCATTATCGGAAATAATTCGAGGTTTTTCATTTGGATATTTTTCCAAAGCTCTTTGCAGTACAATCTCGACATCATATTCCTGCATATGAGTTCTTAATTCATGGTGAACGATAAATCTTGAAAATCCGTCCAGTACAGAAATCAAAAAGAGATGCGAACCATGAAAGGCAATATAGGAAATATCTATATGCCAATGCTGATGCGGTCTTTTGGGTTGAATAAAGCCTTTCTTATTTGATTGTAACGTACTGTTATTCCATTGACTTGTGAGTCCGGCGTTCCGCAGAATACGATAGGTCGTTGACGGGCTCACAGCAACAACATTTTCATCAAGCATCATATAGGTCAGTCGTTTATAGCCGATCTGCATATGTTCCTTTTTGTATTTTATGATACGTTGACACTCCCACGGTTCCAGCCAAAAGCTGCGAGGTGTGTCGCTGTTATGTTGATTTGGTTGACCAAAACGTTTTTGCCAGTCATAGTACCGGGTCCAGGACAAACCAATGGTCTTGAGTAATAAACTCAAAGGAACACCGGTCTTTGCCGTTAACGTTTGCAGAGAAGACAAAACATCATCTCTAACATCAGGAGCAACCCATGTCTTTTTCAGGTTGCCCCAAAATACTTTTTTCGCAAATCAACGACCTCTGTGGAGAGTTCGGTGATGACTTCCTGCATTTTGCTGACTTTGGTTTCAAGACGTTCTTCTTTGACAGATTTTCCTTTACGCTTTTTATGTTTGCCGGAAAAACCGTCAAGCGCATTTTCAAAGAGCTCTTTTTTCCATCTGTGTATAACTACAGGATGAATATTATATTGTTTAGCTATTTCGGATATGCTGATCTTATTTTCTAAATGTTCTCTTAAAATTTGGACTTTTTCTTCAGCAGTAAAGCGTCTTCGTTTGCTCATTGGGCCTCCATTTTTCATAATAGACTAATTTAATATTTTTGGCCCTTTTCTCAAGTTCAAAGATAAGTATTACAGAAATTATAAACAGTTTAACCAATAAACAAAAAATTAAATGGCAATGGCTAAACAGCATTATAAGCAATAAGAAAGAAAATATCGAAAAAATAGTAATTGTTATTGATAATATCGATAGATGCCATAAGGACCTTGCATTTGAATTATTACTAACAATTAAAAATTTCTTGGAACAAAAAAATGTCATATTTATTATTCCAATTGATGAAAGCGAAATAAAAAAACATATAGAAAAATGTGGTAATGACCCAAACGAGTTCATCAGAAAACTATTTAATACAACCATTTATATAAAAAGGATATCAGAAGGAGATTTGTTTGACTTTGCTAAAACGCTAAATAAGGAATATAAACTTGGCTTTCCTGTAGAAGTTATATCCATTATTTCTCAAGAATTTTCAAAAAATCCCAGAAAAATAATTCAATTCTTAAATGTCTTACAAACGGAGTTATTACTAGCAAATTTTCAGGAAGGACGTAAAATTATTCCGAATAAATCAATTACAGATAATTTAGCATTTTTCACAAAACTGTTGATTATTCGAGAAGAATGGCCAGACATTTATAATAATTTAAAAGAAACTCCTATATTGATAAAAGACCTTCACCAAATTCAACAAATCAGTGATATTAAGTTGAAAGATGAACAAATACGCTTTTTCAGAAGAACGGAACATATTAAACCAAACCACACTAACTATGAACTATTCTTTAACACTAAAGACTCATTCAGAGATATTCCTGATATTACAAATAAATTAGTGGAATCAAATGATTTTGAAAGCATTGAACAACAAATTGAAAACAAAGAATTAACAGGCTCTAAACTAATTGAATTCATTGATACAAAGTTTGAAAAAGCAATTAGAAGAGGTGAGTTTAAAACAACGATCGTTAATATTTTAAATCTTTTGTTTCAACTTTCGCTTGATTCAATACTCAAAGAAGATATTAATAATCTTTTATATGGTAAGGGTAAATTTTTAGGTAACTTTAAAAACTTTATTAATTCTTCAAATATTCAGAAAATAATATTAGATTTAGATAGTAAATTACTACTTAATTTTATTAAAAATAACAATTCACTAACATCTCATTTAAAACCAACTGTCATAGAGACGATTAATAACGAAAATAAAAGCAAACAACTTTTAATTCAGTACATCCGTACTTTTCAAGAATCCCCAAAAGATTATAAACAAATTTCTCCTAAATTCATTTCACTTATAAAAGAGGATTTCAATTTTATAAATGAAATAGAGGATATTCTTTCAAATCATGAAGTTGTAAAAAATTTAATTAATAGTAACTTAACTGACCAATTTATAAATGAAATATCTGTTAACGTTGACGATGATGAAAATATATACAAAGTTAAAATAATATCCATTTTAACAAAATCCAATGGATTATCAAACAAACAATATGAAAATTATCTAATAAAGGTATTAAGCTTTATTAAAAATATAAATGATCTTAAAACTCTTCCATTTTGGTTAAAGGAGTTAAGCATATTACTAAAATTTACTAATGACGATGAAATAACAACAAATATTCATAACACTCTTCAAGCAAAGCATGATTATTTTTGGTCTACTTATAATTTAGCATGGAATAATAGCATATATCAAGAATCATTATTAATTCTAACAAATAGTATTAAAGAGCTTTATTATGTAACAAATATATCATCTCAAAGCGATCAACAAATAACCTGGTTAAACAATTTCTTTTCTAGGAATGAATCACATAAAATTATACAATATATAAATACCCTTTATAAAGATATCATAAATCATTTTGAAGTTTATAATTGGCCATTTTCTCAAAAAGTTATTGAACGTTTCACTCAAGTTAGCGATTGGGATACGAAAATAGAAATAGCATCAACTATTAATTTAATGCTTTCAATAACCACAAAAGACAATGGCTTAAATCAGAATCAGATATCGAAAATCTTTAGAAATTATATTAACCTAATAAATGGAGAAAATAAGGAAACTATAATTCAGTGGCTTTCGACAATATTGAAAAATCCGGTATTAATAGAATCTTTTAAAACAGAGGTTAATAAATTATCAAGCGATGTTAAACTGGATATAATAGGCGTCCTTAATAAATTAGGGGCTAGTGAAATTATAGAGGTTATTATAAATGAAACACTAGATGAAGCAGACTATGATGAGCTTGTAGAGGTATTCAACAAACTTCGTGAAGCAGAAATTTCACAAGAAGCAATAAGAAAAAGCATAAAAATAGTTTTAAAGGAATTAGATAAAAATGATTACAATTTTACTGGTTTAATAGAATTTCTCTCAACAGAATCAATCTCAGATAATGTAATTCATAATTTAATTGCCGAAAAAATAAAACATTTGCTTGTTTCTCATAATAAAGAAGATATTTTGTTTGCTATTAAAACCATTGACAAAATTAAAATATCTGATTCAAGAAAAAAAGAAGCAATTAGAATACTCATTCAAGACATTAACAAAGAAACCTTTACTGAAGAGGACGATTTAAAGTTATTAAATAGAGTAGAAAAAAAACTAAAATAAAATAACTTTAATTTCCCCTAGACCAGCATTACAAGACGAACCAAACAAAAATGGCCCCATTTTCATGGGGCCTTTCCGGCTTAATTATTTTCTGGAGTTGCGAATGTAACTTTTTGTTCCCGTTCCATACGTTTGACAACACCGCGTAACACATTTCGTGCGGTTTTGTTTTTATCATGTTCTGCCTGGTGTTTAACAGAATCGTAGGCGTTTTCGGCGCCCATTTCCAAAAGGGCCATACCGGCAACTATGCGTGCACGATATTCTTTGTCGTTTTTCAACATATCCATTAAATCATCGGCAGCGGCTTTTATACCTCTTTCACCAAGAAGCTGTGCGGCACTTGTGCGAATACCCAAATTATCATCCTGTAGTGATTGTATTAATTCCTGGTCTTTTTTATCCAAAGGTTTTGTTGTTGCATGTGCCTGCCCAAATGCTACGGAACAGATAATAGCTGTTAACAATAAATTTAAAATCAATGATCTTTTAAACATGATACACTCCTAATATTAAAATGCCAATTGTTCTCTCTTACAGCCTTGTTCAGGCAACCGTCATGCCATAATTGGAAAAAGTATCAAAAAAATTTTATCATTGTATTTATTGCACTTACAGCAACACAATTTTTTATTTTATGAATTGCATTCAAAAAACGTACAGCAACTGGTACGTATCCCCCACCCTGAACTGGTACGATTCGTACCACCTAGATATTATATTTGGCGAGTTTTTCCCGAAGTGTTTTACGGGCAATCCCCAGGATGCGTGCGGCCGCGCTTTTGTTATGATCCACTTGCTGCATGACAGCCAGAATATGTTCCCGCTCAAGATCAGCCAGTTTTGACTGTGGCGTGTCCGAACGATCTTTTTGCACAACATCCCTATGCGGCATTTGCTCCAACGTAATTTTATTATGTGTTTCCATGATAACAGCGCGTTCGATAATGTTTTTCAACTCCCTTACATTCCCCGGAAATTCATAACCCAGCAGCCAGTCGACAACAGTTTTATCAAATCCGGCGAGTTTGCGTTGATATTGTTTGTTAAAAAATTGGAAAAAATGTTCAGAAAGCATGATGACGTCGTCGTTTCGGTCACGTAACGGCGGAATATTAATTTGAAAAACATTAATACGGTAAAACAAATCTTCTCTAAAATCGCCCTCTTTCATGCTGGTGCGCAGGTCTTTGTTTGTTGCGGCAATAACCCGCGCATCGGAAAACATGGAATGATTTCCACCGACTCGCTGAAAATGTCCGTCATTAAGCACACGCAGCAGTTTTGCCTGGGTCGGCAGACTCATATCTCCGATTTCATCCAAAAACAGTGTGGACTGGTGCGCATATTCAAACTTGCCTTTTTTTTGCGCAAAGGCCCCGGTAAAGGCCCCTTTTTCATGACCAAACAATTCACTTTCCACCAGAGAATCCGGCAAGGCAGCGCAGTTCATGGCCACAAGCTGCTTCTGGTTTCGGCCGCTCTTCATGTGTATGGACCGGGCTACAAGCTCTTTTCCCGTACCGCTTTCACCGGTAATCAATACCGGAACTTCTTCAATAGCTACCCTGTCAATCAACAGATTGATTTTCAGAATGGCTTCAGAGCTGCCCAGCAGGTCAAAATCGCTGCTTCTGTTTTTAACTTTGTAACAACAAGTGGAGAAAGATTTGGTTTTTGGGACTGTTCTTACTTCATCCCTGTCCAGTGTTTCAAAACAGTTCAGACAGGCATTTGAAACCAGATTAACCAAAATGCGAAACACATCAATATCCTGGACTGTAAAATCGGTACCGGACTGTTTTGGTCCCAGGTTCAACACGCCCAAATATTTTTCACCAATGGAAAAAGGAAATCGCAGCTCGCAGGTATTATACAAATCCTGATCAAAGAGCATTAAAAACTGGAAGGCATTTTTGTCCGGAAGCACCAGCACTTCTCCGCCCTGGGCGATACTGGCGTTGACATCTCCGGATAATTTTATATAGGGATCGACAGTGCGGGAAAACCTGACTCCCCGAAACTGTTCTTCTTTAAAAGAAAAATCGTGTGCGTCAAAAAGCATCAGGGACCATACTACAGGATCAAAGTTATTTTCGATAAAATCCATGGCCTTTTGAGCAATACTTTTATAATTTTTTATATCCGCCAAATCCTCACTGAATTCAGCAAGTTGAGAAATTATATTATTTTTCATCCACGTGTCACTTTATAATTTTGCACCACAATATTTACAAAACTTGGCATCCTTGTCATGCCCTTCGGCACTGCATTGAGGGCAGGCTTGTGTTGAAATATCACGGGACATGGCCGCGCTCATTTCCACGGTAACAATACCGGTTGGAACAGCAATAATAGCGTAACCCAATATCATAATAATAGCTGCCAAGGCCTGACCCAAATTGGTTTTGGGAGAGATGTCACCATATCCCACTGTTGTAAGCGTAACAATGGCCCAGTAAATACTGCGCGGAATACTGGTAAAACCGTTTTTCTCTCCTTCAATAACATACATGAGCGAACCGAAAATAACCACCAAAACCAGCACAATAAATAAAAAGATGGTTATTTTACGGCGGCTGGCACGCAATGCCTGGTTTAACTGACCGGCTTCACGGATATATTGCACCAGCTTAAAGACCCTGAAAATACGCAAAATCCTTAACAACCGAATGACGAGCAAAAATTGTGTTCCCGGCAGCAACAAACTCAGATAGGTTGGTGCAACTGCCAGAAAATCGATTACACCGTAAAAACTGGTTGCGTATTTAACAGGTCTGCCGACACACATAAGGCGAAGAATATACTCTATGGAAAATAGAATAGTAAAAAGCCACTCGAGTGCATAAAGCAGAGACCCAAACTGGTCCCGGAAAGCATGGACGCTGTCCAGCATAACAACAAAAACACTCAGCAAAATGATGATAATCAACAACACATCAAACAATTTGCCGGCTTTGGTATCCGCCTCAAATATAATTTCATGAAATTTGGAACGCCAGGTTTTCATAAAACACCTTTTAATGAAATTACTCATTCATTTACGAAATGTGTGATAAATCGTTTCGTTTGAAATCACTTTTTCTCATATTCAAGATAGTAAAAATAATTAAAAGTATAAACAGGCTTGTTAAAAAAGCAGTCTCTTTATTTCATGATTGTTTTTTATTCATAAAAAAAATATATTTATCATATTATACAAAAATTTATTTTTTTTTACTATTTTGAGGAGAATTTTCTTGAAATTCTATATTACTTTTGTTTTACTGTTTTTAACACAAAATATTTTTTCACAAAACCTTCAGGTCCATTATGATATGGGAGAAAACAGAAAATATGTAACCACAACACTGGAAATGTTTAAAACAGACAAATTGGGGAGCACCTTTTGGTTTGTAGATATGGATTATGATAATGAGGGCAACAAAAGCATGTCCCTCGGATATTGGGAAATTGCACGTTATTTTACCCTGCCGGTTGGTAATAAAAAGTTGTCGGCAACCATTCAATATAACGACGGCGCTGCTTTATGGGGTCCTTTACACAACGCCTGGATGGTTGGATTCATGTATCCGGTTAATCTGGGCATTACAGTGATCAATACCGAAATTTTGTACCGAAATATGTATACGTCCGATGCCCCGGATTATCAACTAACATTTGTCTGGTTCAATTCTTTTTACAATGATAAAATCCATTTTACCGGGTATATGGATATATGGTCACAGGACATTAACGGTATCAAAAAAAATGTTTTACAGGCAGAACCGCAGGTGTGGTATAATCTGAATTCGACAATTGCAATCGGCAGCGAAGTTGAAATCAGTAAAAACTTTTTACCAACAGACAAAGTTGAGTTTATGCCGACCTTGGCAATCAAGTGGACTTTTTAATAAAGGAGTAAACAATGGAACGGTTATTCCGATTAAAAGAATATCAATCATCCGTTAAAGTTGAAATTATCGCCGGAATCACCTCTTTTTTGGCGACTTTGTATATTATTATTGTCAATCCGTCCATTCTTGGTGATGCCGGGATGCCATTCAGCGGTGTTTTAACAGCAACAATACTCGTCAGTGCATTCAGCAGCATTGCCATGGGACTTTATGCCAACAATCCGATTATTCTCGCACCCGGTATGGGGATCAATGCATTTTTTACCTATTCCATTGTCGTAGGAATGGGAGTAGACTGGCGCACGGCACTGGGCGCTGTATTCTGGTCCGGAATTGTTTTTTTGGTCCTGTCCATATTAAACATCAGAACGTTTATCGTTAAAGCCATTCCACAACAATTGCGCTATGCCGTAGCCGGCGGTATCGGATTGTTTATTTCGTTTATCGGACTGGTTAACGCCAAATTCATCGTAGCAAATCCATCTACTATCAACGGCATTGGTGAATTGAACGCAATTACCATCACCTTTCTTTTGGGAATGTTAGTCACGTCTATTTTGGTCATTAAACGAATAAACGGCGCCTTGATTTTTGGCATCATTGCAACCACAATTTTAGCGTTTCCAATCGGCCGACTCTATGGTGACGCTTCTGCCATTAATTTCGGAACATCTACACTGGTAACCTGGAAAGGCCTTTTTGCCAAACCGGATTTTAGTGTTATGTTTGCCCTGGATTTTACCGGCTCTTTAAAATTTGCCTTGTGGCCGGTTATCTTTGCGTTTTTATTTACGGACATGTTTGACAGCTTGTCGACTTTTATCGGTGTGGCTGAAGCGGCAGATTTGCGGGACGAAGACGGTGAACCGAGAAATATAAAAAAGTCATTAATTGTTGACGGTTTTTCAACAACCATTTCCGGACTGTTCGGCACCAGCGCCGGTACCAGTTATATTGAATCTGCCGCCGGTATTGAACAGGGCGGCCGCACCGGGTTAACAGCGGTTGTTGCCGGGATATTATTTTTACCCTTTATGTTTCTTTCTCCGGTCCTTTCCATCATTCCGACAATTGCCACGGCCCCGGCGCTGGTCCTTGTGGGCGTATTTATGATGAAACCGGTGTTGAAAATAAACTGGTCCGAATATGACGACGCCATCCCTGCATTTTTGGCAATGATACTTATTCCATTAACCTATTCCATAACCCAGGGTATTGTGTGGGGATTTTTAAGCTGGACTGCCATAAAAGTTTTAACAGGAAAAAAAGAAGAGGTTTCCCTGACGCTTGTGATTATTGATATATTTGCAATACTGACGTTTGTTATTTAGAATTTCATAATAGAAAAAAGGACAGCTTTAAGCTGTCCTTTTATTTTTTAACTAATCTCAATCACCTGACTGATAACCTGTGTTGTTTCTGCGTCGCAGCGACCGATAAATCCCGGTTGTTTACCACCGACAAAAATTTCAAATTCTCCCGGTTCAACAACGAAATTACCATCATCATCAACTACAGACACCTGTCTGGGTGTTAAAACAAATTCCACTGTCTGCTTTTGTCCGGGTTCTAAAGATATTCTTTTAAAACCCTGCAAAGAACATATCGGTACCGGGACCGTTGCTTTAACATCCGTAACATAAAGCTGTACAACCTCATCCCCGGCCCGTTGCCCGCCATTTTCAACATCAACAGAAACCCGGACATTTTCTCCGGATTTTACAGTTTTTGGCATTTGCAAGTTGCTGTATTTAAAATTGGTGTAACTCAATCCATAACCAAACGGATATAAAGGTTCTTCTCTGAAAAAGCGATAGGTTTTACCCTGCATGTTATAATCATGAAACGGCGGCAGTTGATTAACAGATTTGTAAAAAGTCACCGGTAACCGTCCGCCCGGATTATAATCACCAAACAGGACATCCGCAATGGCTTGTCCGGCAGCCTGACCTGGGTACCAGGCTTCAACAATGGCCGGAACAGTGTCTGCCGCCCAGTTAAATGAAACCGCACTGCCGTTCAACAGCACCAGCACAACCGGTTTTCCAAGTGCATGAATTTTTTTCATCAGTTCATCCTGTACCGCCGGTAACGCAATTTCAACACGATCACCATTATCAAACCCAGGCACTTTAACTTTCATCTCCTCGCCTTCAAGACGGCGTGAAAGTCCCATAAACATAACAACAACATCCGACTTGGCGGCAATATCAAGGGCCTGATTTTGTAAATCGACATTCGGCTGTTCCCAAAGCAATTGAAACTTGCTGGTTCCGTTCGTTTTGTAAAACTCTATTTCCAGTTTATATTCCTGTCCTTTTTGCAAATCAATATACTCATATTGCGTAACCGCTTCATCCGGACTCTCATAATCAACATGCAAATCTTCCTGTAAATAAATCCGGTAGCCGCTCATACCGTTGGCACCAATGGCATATCTGCCGGAATCCGGTGCGACAAGTTTGCCTGTCCAGCGAATTGAAAAACCGTCGGCATTTAAATTATCGGCCGGCGCTTTTTCCCACCAGGTAAAATCAAGTTCTTTATCAATCCGGCAAAAAACAGGTTCACCGGATAAATCGCGGTTATTGAAATATTCCGCCTTGAGTCCGTTGACAACTGTTCCATTTTCTTTTGTGAATAATGCTAAAGAGGGGATTATTTCCATGAGCGGCAATTCCTTGGCCCAGGAACAGCCGTAGGCAAAAGAAACTTTATCCGCTCCGATTTTTTCCTGAATACCGCGTAACGGCGTAACCGGATCAGCAGGATATCCGTTATAGTTTGCCAGCAGCGTGTCCGCATCATTGGCATTTGGACCTATAACAGCCACGGATTTGACATCCCTGGACAATGGCAATAAATTATTTTCATTTTTCAGTAAAACAATTGATTTTTGAGCAGCTTCCAAAGCGATTTTTTTATGCTTGTCACAGTCCACAATAGAATAGGGAATTTGCGCATAGGACACATCTTGTTCCGGGTCAAACATTCCCAATTTGAAACGGGCAAGGAACAATCGTTTAACAGCAACATCAATTTCCGCTTCCGTAATCAATCCCTGCTGCACAGCTTCGCCAAGACTGTTATAAACACAGCCGCAATTCAAATCCGTTCCCGATTTAACAGCCAGCGCCGCCGCTTCCGGTTTTGAATTGACAACTTTATGATGGGCAAAAACGTCATAAATGGCGCCGCAGTCAGAAACCACATAGCCGTCAAATCCCCATTGGTCCCGTAAAATTTCATTTGTTAAAAAATTACTGGCGCAGGCGGCTTCTCCACGAAAACGATTATAGGCACACATGATAGAGTAAACATTTGCTTCTTTAATCGTGGCTTCAAAATGAGGCATATAGGATTCCCAAAAATCACGATCACTTGTTTGAGCGTCAAAAGTGTGACGATCAATTTCCGGTCCGCTATGGACCGTATAGTGTTTTGCCGTAGCGACCAGTTTCAGGTATTTTTCATTATCTCCCTGCAATCCTTTAATAAACGGAACAGCCAGTTTAGCCGTTAAATAGGGATCTTCACCATAGGTTTCCATGCCTCTCCCCCATCTGGGATCGCGGAACAGATTGATGTTGGGCGTCCAAAAGGTGAGTCCCTGATATATTTCATGTTTATCCTGTCTCAAATATTCATGATGTTTGGCCCGCGCTTCATCTGAAATAACGGTTGCTATATCAAACATCATCTCAGCGTCCCAAGCAGCCGCCATACCAATCGCCTGCGGAAAAACTGTTGCCAATCCGGCACGGCCGACACCATGCAAACATTCATTCCACCAGTTATATTTGGGAACACCCAGTCTTTCTATTGCCGGGGCATCGTGCACCATTTGTGAAATTTTTTCTTCCAACGTCATTCTGCTTACAAAATCCTCAACCCGATCTTTAAAGGGCAGGTCAAGATTTTGAAAAGGGAACTTGATCATCTTTTCTCCTCATTAACGGATTTTCAATAACAAAAATATGAGATTAAAAATATATAATAACAGCAAGCAATCTTTATGTACTGAAACATAGTTTATTTCTTGAAAAAAATAAAGACTTTTTTCACAATGTAACATGGTATGATTTTTGTATTTTTTGAATACTATTTTGATCTTCTTTTCTACAAACAGACATAACACAATGGAATTCAAGGAGATGAAAGAAATCGACCTGACACACCTTTATGATAATCTGGTACACAGTTTCGGCATAGAGGGACTGGAAATACCCACTACTTTTATCAAAATTTACAAACAAACCGACACTGTTCCGGACGCAGTATGGGAGCATCATCCCGACTCTATTTCGCTGACATCTTGCCAGGCCGTAAGACAAGCGTCAACAGGTGATGCAATATGCCTGTCTAAAGAAAACATCGGCTGTATTGCCGCTGCAATTTCTCTCGGACTCGTAGATCAGAATGATCCAAATCCCTTAAAAGGTCCGCGAGTTTATACGGATTTAATGCGCGAACAATATAACGAAAAAAACAATTTTGTTCCGCCTTCTCCCAAAGATTTTACAGACGGTCTTGTTTATGCCTGTCATGCAGCCGGTAAAAAAGAATTTTGTCTTTTTGGTGAAAAGGACAGCGGCAGATTCAAAGATGTTGATACCGCCAAAGCAGCCGTAGCGGAGATGACGGCCATTCAACCGGCAACGACACAGGCCGTGTTTTTTTATTCAAAGGACTATGACCTTGAGCCTGACCTGGTTTTATGTGATGTCAGACCGGTAGAACTGACACGTATTATTCAGGCTTTTCAATACGATACAGGAAAAAGAGTCATCGCCAATATGGGAGGGCTGCGTGCGGTCGGCTCCGATCTGATTGCCCGTCCTTATCTCGAACAACAAATAAATGTTTCATCCTATTGTCTTGGAAGCCGAATTATAGCCCAGTATGAGGCAGAACGGCTGGGACTGGCAATGCCGTTTAAAATTTTCGAAACCATAGTAGATGCCATGCAACGTTCACAAAATGGTTTTCCGTTTCACATGTATCCATCCGCCGGCGATTTTTAACAGAGAAAGAAATTATGGATAATCTTGTCAAAACAACCATTCACCAAATGGCCCGCTTAACAAATACAACACTTGACCACAGGCATTACGAAATTTTAAATTTTGCCTACGAGCATTATCATAAATATCGTGTTGGACCGCTTTATCATATCCTATATAAATCATTGGGGGTAACAAGAGAAGAGTTGAAAAGCTTGTTCCCGCATGAATTAAACTCGGTATATTCATGGGTCGGCATTCCCATACAAACAACGAATGACGGCTGTAAACCCATTGCCCACGTTGATGTAGACAAAATCCGGCATGTTTATCTGGACCATAATTCAACAACCTATATCCGTCCCGAAGTCAAAAAGGTCCTCAATAACTATTTTGATAATCCATTTGGTTTTGGTAATCCCAGTAACAGCACCGTTCTTGGAAAAAATGCCTATGAAGAAATTGAAAAAGCACGGAGCACAATTGCCAAAACGCTTGATGTATTGCCGGAAGAGATTATTTTCACCGGAAGCGGATCAGAGGCCAATAATCTTGCCATAAAAGGAATTGCTTTTCAACATCTTGATAAAAAGGGACATATTATCAGCAGTAAATACGAACATTCCTCTGTTCTGAAAACACTGCGATGGCTGGAAACATTGGGATTTCAGGTTTCTTATCTGGATATTACACCCGATGGTTTGGTAGATATTACCAATCTCGAAAAAATGATCAAAAAAAATACTATTCTTGTTTCTATAATGGCGGTTAATAATGAAATCGGAACAATAAACCCAATTGACAAAATTGGTGCAATTTGCAACACGTACAACATTCCATTTATGGTTGATGCCATTCAGGCTTTTGCCAAAATACAACTTGCTCCAAAAACCACCGGTATTTCATTGTTATCATTATCCGGACATAAAATTTATGCTCCCAAAGGCATTGGTGCTTTATATATCAGCAAAGACACAAAAATATCACCCCTTATTCACGGCGGCAGTCAGGAACATGGGCAACGTGCCGGTACTGAAAATATTGCCTATATCGCCGCATTGGCAAAAGCTGCCAAAATTGCTGTTAGTGAAAGAGTTCAGGAATATAATCGTTTTAAAACACTGCAAACATATTTTCTCGAAAAACTGAAAAATACAACCTCTGATTTTATCATAAACGGTTCTTTAAATAACAGGCTCACCAATAATTTGAATATTGGGTTTAAAGGCATTGACAGCGGTGCCCTTTTATTAAGTTTAAATGAAATCGGTATATACGTTTCCTCCGGGTCGGCCTGTAGTGCGGGAAGTACGGAAACCTCGCATGTTATTCGTTCTCTCGGAACCGACACCAGGGATTATGGAATTATCCGCTTCAGCTTTGGTCTTGAAAATACCCTGCAGGACATTGATTATCTTTTTCAATATTTACCCTCTATATTAAAACAATTAAAAAATTCTAAAACAGCTTGATTTTTTTCTTGCTTTGTACGACATTGATGCATAAAATCATACGCTCGTATAAAGGAGAAAAAAATGAAATGCTCTCTGAACCGTCCTGTTTTATGGACCGCTTTCCTCTTAATCATTCTACTCATTGTAAATATTTGGGTGTTTTTAAAACGCGACTGGGAACAATCCTATTACCCCACCAGCTATGCAACGCTCTATTACCCGCTGGATGTACCCAGCATTAAAAACTGGAAAATAATTGATCGGGATGTTCTGGAACTGAATATTACCTGGTCCGGACAGGCTGAAAAATGGCAGCTTTTTATTGATGATGTACCAACAGAAATCATTTATGGTACAAAGCCCAGAATAAAACTAAACGGAGATGAGCTTGAATATAAAAAATATACCTTAAAACCCCTGCCGGAAGGCAACGGTCCGAACCTTGATTTCGATATACGTTTTATTTCTAAAGAATATTATGCAGAACGTGGTATGAAACGCAATGATGTTTATACCATAACGTCAGACGTACCATACGGCTCCTTTAAACAATACCCCGTGAGTTACTGGCTGGATGATTATGCCTATGTTGGTGAAGAAAATTTAAAAAAAGCGGATGACATTATTTGTAATGAAATGGGCATTCTTCCATCAGACCCCACTTTTACAAAAATGGAAAAATTATCAAAGTACCTCAGAATTGCCTTAAAAAATGCTCGGGGCGTACCAAAAGATGATTTTCGCTGGATGAATCCCTGGTTGATTTACCAGGAAATGGTAAACGGCACCGGCAAAGGATGGTGCACCCAACACGCACAAATTTATACATTTTTTGCCAATCGGGCCGGAATTCCCACGCGTTATCTTTTTGGGGCCAATACCCAGGACAATACCATTACCTATACAGGGCATTCCTGGGCTGAATCTTATATCAAAGAACAGAACCGGTGGACATTTGTAGACCTGGCACACAGCCACATTTATATTACAGACAGAAATGGTCTTGTGCTTAATACGGCAGACCTTTTTCACCTGAACCAGTATGATGCTTTTGACAGCACTTTTGCCAGGATTTATAAGGACTGGGAATGGGAAAAGCTGGATATAGATGCCGGTAAAGATTCTATTGTTACCGTTCCGCTCTCTTGGTGTAACCGGGTCGTTAAAGGACAGCTTGTTAAAAACGCGATCATAAAATACCGCCGAACACCAAATTGTGAAGAGATCCGCAACATTTATTCAATGCTTTTAAAAGACAAGGCCTTTTTCTGGACAAACGTTAAAACCTATTTATTTAAACCACCGCTTGCCTATTCATTCATGCCGACAGAGGGTAAAAAGACCTATTTCATCCGTCAGTCTCTGTTTTTCAGCATGACGGCTGTGTTTTTACTGCTTTGTGTTACAATCGTGTGCAGGCGTAAAAAATAGACAAACTTTTTTTTCACTAATTACACTTTTATTAGAGGCAGTTATGAACATATATAAAATTTCCAGCCTGTTACTGGTTTTGGTGTTGTTCTGTCACTGTGAGAAAGAATCAACGCAGGGAGAGGGTTCAAATTACAGCACGTTTTCTTTTGAACAAAAATTGATCCTCCCCGGAACACCGGAAACAATTTACGACGCCATAACCGGCGACATTTCCGAATGGTGGGACCATTCGTTTTCTGAAAAGCCGTTAAAATTATACATTGAACCGAAACCCGGCGGTGGTTTTTATGAAATATTTAATGAAAGCGGCAACGGGGCCAAACATGCTACGGTGATTCTGGCACACAGGGGCAAAATATTACGCTTTGACGGTCCCCTGGGTTTTTCGGGCAAGGCATTGCAAATGGTGTGTACCTATACATTTACACCTGTAGAAAAAGATTCTACACGACTGCAACTTGATGTACATGCTTCCGGGGAAATTGCTAAAGGCACAAAAGAGATTGTTGATAAAGTTTGGCGCCATTTTTTGGTTGATCGATTCAAACCCTATATCGAATCCGGGAAACATTTAAAATAAAAAAAGGAGGCGATTGCCTCCTTTTTTTATTCAAATTATAACACCGCATCCCGCCAGGATTTGCGGATAAAAATCTTACCGTTTGTTTGCCGTCGTTCTGCCGGTAGTTCCATTTTTGGACCGGTAATTTCTGCCTTGATAAAATATCTGTCTTTGATGGTAGATAATTTTTTAGGCATTTCAGGTACGGTTATCCAGTATTCAATATAACGGCCATAACGGCTTAATTTTGCTTCCCACTTGTCCAAATCTATGGGATTCGCCGATTCTTTGGATGGCCCCATTAACAGGGTGACGCTGTTCGTATAAACACCGGATGTTCCCTCTTCAAACATAAACCGAACATCGTATTCACCACATCGCCCCAGATAGTCCGTGATATCCATCCAAAAAACAGCTTTATCAGTCGTATCAAAATCACTGGTCGTCCATTCGGAAACCTGCTGAAAACGATACTCTTCATAGGGGTCGTCGGGCAGAATCTTGAGCGCAGCCTGTCTGATCATTTCACTGTTGTTGGCCGCAAAATCAATTGAATCTCTCAGCCGATAATGTACAAAATTCCGCTCTGCAGGATATTGTCGTGCACCCCACTGATTCATTACAACTGTTAAATACATTGCATCTTTATCAAGCCGGTTTAATGCATTATTAAATTGGCTTTTTTCAACATCCGGAGTATTCAGCAAATCGGCACAAATTTTATAAGATTTTACATAGTTTAATGTCCCCAACACGCACATGGACTCATCTATCATCAAAGGTTCAGCGGCCTGTTCTGCCATAGTTAAAGCTTTTTGGGCCCGTAAAACATCATTGTCCAGCGCGTTCATATCCGGATAGGACCTTAGGATTCCTTTTCCGAATGTTATAGGATTTTCCTTTGAATATAATGTACCGTCGGTAATAACACCATCGATAAAAACGGCATTTCCGGCATTAAAAATAAAACTTTCCACAACCCGGCTTTCAGCCAGGTTCCAGCCGATATCACCAATCAGCTCTGCCCAGTCGGCAAAGGCCTGAGGATTCTCCAGCCCGATAAGTGTAGCATAGGCGGCTGCAAATTCATGAACAGAACGCCCGTGACTGTTCCAGCTCCATTCGGCGGAAGCGGCAATATTAAAATCATAATACCAGTTGGCCGGTGTGGCATATCCGCTAAAGCTTTGCAGCTTTTTATCCACAAATTCCTGCATTCTGGCCTGAATAAACTGCGGTCCTGTAAAGGGAAAAACCGTACGCCAGGAATTTGTCAATTGCGGATAAACGCCCAGCCATCCGCCTGATCGTGAAAAATCTTCCAGTAAAGGATAGATCATGGGATCACGTGAGCTGTCATAGGTTTTATGACCATGATAATATGTTATTCGGGTGTCCGGATCTATTGCAGACAAAATTTTGTCATTCACTTTATAACTGGCCTGAGTGAGCAGCAAACGCATGTGTGCATTTGGAAACTCTTTTTTCACTTCACGAAATGCTTTAACAATACCCCGGGTTTGCATTTCAAAAGGTTCACCGCCTTTACAGCGATCACAATAACAGGGAGCGTCAAGTTCCGCAAGCCAGACATTGATATCATTGACCCGGTCATAGGAAAGTAATTGACGCATCCAGGCAGCGATAACAGGTACGGCATTGGGATGAGAAAAACACAATGCCGGCTGATAATCCGTTGGTAACGGTTTTCCGGGCTCCGGCACAGCCGCCAATTCCGGATAATATTTGAACAATCCTGTTTTTGCCAATTGCTCCATGTGACTGATTACAGGAACAATCTGAATACCAATTTGATGCGCTTCTCGCAGCATGTCTTCATCAAACCGGGCTCGGGGTTGCCCGTCCTCAAAAAATCCCAAACGGGAATGCATTTCCACTTCATTCATTTTCAACGCAGCCAGTCCAAATTTGTCATGAGGCAAATTCCAGCCCCATTCTCCGCGTTCGGACAGGTCCGGCCAGTCCAAAACAGTTACCTGAGGAATCTCCCAAAAGGTTTCATTTACCGGCACCAACTGTACAAAAGTCCGGACGGCGTAAAGCAGCCCAATCGGTGAATTGGCTATAAATTGCAATCCAATAAATTCACCATCTTTTTCAATCGGCTGAATGGCATAAGCTTGTTCAGAATTAGCGACCTTGGCCAATGATTTTTTTACCTTTTTTGAAACTTTTTTTTCACTCGTCAAACATAACTGAATCGTAAAAGGACTTTTATTAGCGGATGAAATTCCCAATTCCTTAACAGCCGCTTGAATGAGAATATCTTTTGTTTCAGGAAGGACCAGCATAATGCTGTCGGATGCAATGCTTGTTTCACCTGTTATCGTTATTTCTTTCGGTAAGGGAATAAGATGATTGGTCCACTGCGACAAATCATCTGCATGGGAAAGACAAAAGGGAACCAGAATTAAAATGGTTGTTATAAGGGATTTGATTTTCACACATTCCTCCAATTAATAATAAAATATAAAATATTAAGAATCTATATCATCTATTTCATAACAAATCTGCCTGTTTACAAGTTCAGAAGCGGCTTCTTTGTCCAGTATGACGGTGACTTTTCCGGGATGCAGTTGCAGGGCAGTAGCGGTAACTTGTGATGTTACAGGTCCTTCCAATGCCCTGGCGATTATTTCAGCTTTTTGTTTTCCCGAGGCAAGCATTACAGCGTGCCGGGATTCCAGTATAGTCCCCACGCCCATCGTCAACGCTTGACGGGGCATGTCCGTTTTTACAAACCCGCTATTTTTAAAAAAGCTGTGCCAGTTGTCTTCAATTGTCCGGGCATGCAGATCAACAATCCGTGTGCGCGAATATAAAGAAGAACCCGGTTCATTAAACGCCAGGTGTCCGTCACCACCGATACCCAGCAATTGCAGGTCAATACCGCCTGCCTTTTTAATACTGCCTTCATATTCCAAACAATGTTTTTCAGGATTTTCAGTTTTACCGTCCGGAATATGGCACTTTTCGGGGGAAATATTGATATGTTTGAATAACTCTTCATACATAAACCGGCCATAACTTTGGTCCTGATGATAATTCTTTTCCGGTTCCAAACCGATGCCCAAATATTCGTCCAGATTAAAGGTGACAATTTGGGAAAAATCAAGATTTTCCTGTTCATGCATCCGTATCAATTCCTGATAAGTACCGATTGGCGTTCCTCCTGTTGCCAGCCCGAGAACAGCATTAGCTTTATTATTGACCAAATCAGCAATAATACGAGCGGCCGCTTTACTCATCACATCATAGTTCGGCGTTATATAGATTTTCATTCACTTGTTACTCCCTCTTTTTACGATAATACTGGTTGACGACAACATCGATATTGTTTTTCAAGGCAACTGTTTTATCCCGCATCACCTCTAAAAAACCATCATCATCAGGATTACCGATTACAGCTTTCATTTCCTCATCATTTTCGTATACCATTTTACGAAAATCATTTATAAAATCTTTTTCCCTTGATTTGCGCGTTCTGTTTTCGATTTCTATTTGAATATCCAGGGTTTTCTGAAACAAATCAACCCAATCTTTATTCGCTAGTTCCGTCAAAGATTTACCAAGCACCCGCTGTAAAGAAAAACAGGCATGACTAGCTTTTTGGAAAGGATAAATTTTCCACAAAGCATGGTAACGCTGATGAATATCCTGCCATGAATCCAGTTTTTTGGAATTAATGTCTCCTATCAACTCGTCAAGATCATCCTGATAAACAAGCTGACCGCCTAAATTCCACCAGTGTTTATCAAACGGATTTGTAAATAAATCCGAAAGGTCCGACAATCCGGATACTTTATTCAACAGGGTTTGATTTTGTTCATTTTGCAAAAATTCCAGCAACGTGGTCATAGCATAATATAAAATCATGTCCTTGTACGCTAAAACACCGCTGATTGGTTTTAGGATTTCTGTATATTTTCTGGAATTTTCAAATCCGTCCAGATGTACCTTGATTTTATTTTCAATTCTTTTGAGTTGTTCATCACCCTGATATGTATTTAAAAAATCATTGGCAATTTCCGTCAATTCTTTTTCAGGAATATTTTCATCAACTTTATTTCCTTTATACTGAACAATTCCATGACCGATTGCCGGTAATAATAGATCAATAGCAGAAAACATTTCCTCAACCGTGTCCGGGGCCAGAACATTCATCTCAATGTTCTGCTCTTTAACAGCCCTTTTGTCGCGTTTGGCAAATTTCCAGTCATTGCGGGCAATAGCATACATATTGTACAAAAACCAATAGGCCGGCATAACCTGTAAACGATCCTCCGGAATATTTTGACTGACTAATGAAAATGGAATTTTAATATTCAGCTCATACCGATAATTACCTTTGGAAACAAGAACAAAAGAGGCAAACCGGCTGTTATGTTTAAAATTACTGCACAGCCCCGGCCAAAATCCACGTCCGGCTGTTATTTCACCATCCGGGGACCGTGAATTATGATTACTGCCGATGGTCGCGCTGGCAGCGATATTGCTCTGTCCCATGACTGTGGTGGCAATCAGAAAAGAGTTATTATGATGCTGCTCGTGAAAAGGAAAAATAAGATTATTCAAAATTTCACAGCAGGAAACGGTTGAATTTGCACCGAGATAGGAATTTATTAACCGGGCGCCATATTTCAACTGGGTATTTCTGTCCATTATGAAACGAACACCTTTGCATCCATAAAAAACTCTGGCGCCATAACCGACAATACCGTTTACAAGTTCAACTCCCTCCCCGATCTGGGTAGGTTCCTTGCCGGAAGATAAAATTGTCAAATTTTTAAGCTTATTGGCCCCCTTGATATAGGCATCTGACCCAATATTTACATCCTTGATAATTCTTGAATTTTTAATAACAGAGCGGTTTTCAACGCACCCGTAATATCCGCGTTGAGTGTCGCTCGTTTTTTCCGTTAGCTCTTTCAGGCGCTCCATTAATGTGGTGTTACCGCGAAATTTTGACCACAAATAGGCGTCTGCCGAAAGCATCCCGGAAAAGGGCAAAACAGCACGTCCGCCGTTTTCATTACCCAATTCCAGCCATATACGCACACTTTCCGGTTCACCGTCTTTCACAACTCCAACACCAAATTTAGCGTGATTGGTTGTTATCATCTCATCGATATTAAATAAAATACATTCGTCTTTAATGATGTAATGGGCAATGTAGGCGATATTTCGCAAAACCACATTATTACCAATATCGCAGGATTCTATAACACAATTTGATAGACCGACCGGTAAACGGATATCATGATATTCCAAAAAATTTTCTTCCAAATCACCAATTCGGACCATCCCCAAAAATTCACAGGACCTGACAAGAGCAGGATTAAAATTATCAGTAACCTGAATTTTATTCCAGTTCTGTGCTGTGTTCATATTTTTGACCAACGTCTCGATTTCGTCCGCCTTTAGATCACGAAACCGATCCGGATTTGTAATGGAATTTCTTAAAAAATAGGGATCATTCGATTCATGTAAAAATTCTGCAGGCACAAAATCATCTGTAAGTGAAGACAACTCGCCTTTATGCATTGATCTCATTTTGTTTCTCCCAATTGACCACCAGAACAGTTAAGTTTGATAATATATTGTATGGGATTTTCAAATTAAAAACAACAACAAATATACAATCAGTCCAAACCATCTAAAATTCTTTTGGCCGTAAGGGGCGCAGACCCTTCATAATGATTGTTGACATTGATGTAAATTTCATGCTGTTTTTTAAATAACGATTCAAGTATAGATGTCAGTTCATGAATTTCAGTATCTTTGGATTGCAGGATTCGGTTCCAGTCTCCCCGGCTTTCACTTTCTATCCCCTTGCGGTCCGGCCCGTGAAGACGAATAACAACACAATCCTTGAGTAAATGAGAAAAACTTATTAATACCGGAAAAATGGAAGGCATGTAATAACCCTGCAAAAAGACATGTGTTAAATTAAACTCTCTTAAAAACTTAAAATAAGATACGTTCAGATAATTCGGATTTCTTATCTCAACGCCATATTGCAATTCAGAGGGGCATTTTTTAATAAACAAAGCAAACTGCTGTAGAAAATGCTGTTGAGAAACCATTTTCTGCTTGTTCAAATATTCAAACTGGAACATGATCGGGCCGAGCCGGTCTGCCAACGGTGAGATGTTTTCCAAAAACCGGGAGAACAGATCATTGGATAAAAAATGAGGATTTTCAACCAAAGGTTCGTTTTTATTACGATTGTAAAAATGGGTCAGCGTTATACTGTTCGGTACTTTGACGCTAAATTTAAAATCACCGGAAACCGATGCGGCATATTCACGGGCAGTTTTTATATCTGGTAACGACACTTTATCGGCACCATGCAGTGACCAGAACCATTGATCAATTTCAACACTGTTAAAATATTGGCTGTATTCCTCAAGATGGTTCATCACATTATTCGAATAAAGCACATTCTTCCAGGAATCATATTTCCAACTGCACGTCCCCAGGTACAGTTTCGGGTATATGGACCTTATTTTTTGCTTGAATCCGGCAAAATCATTGTTCAACTCGAAATCTGTTTCATGTTCTGTCATAACTAAAAATTTTGAAAAATTTTAATGATTGTTTTCCAGTTTTTTAAGCCAGGCAATCAAAAACCATCCAAGACCGCAGCCGATAAAATAATAAGGAAAATCAGACCAGGTGAATGAAGTACCCAAAAGAGTGCGGCCTAAAAAGGTCTGACGGATGATCTCCAAAAACGGAGGGTGCCACAGTTGCATAAACTCTAAGAGACAGGTGATAATTAAAACCGTCAATGCAATAATGAACGGCCTCGACTTTGGAAAGAACAAAAAACCGACAAAGCACCAAAACAGTTCGTAAAACACACCGCTAAAAGAGTTGTTCACCCAAAACCAGGCAGGACCGGTATAAAATTTGGCAAAAAATCCAATGGGAACAATGGCAATAATCGCTAAAATCGTCCACTTGCGCTGAGCTAATTCATTCATGATTCATTCTTTGATTTCGATTTTTTCATATAATAGCTATTTTGCCGTTTTGAAGCAAGATTTTTAATGTTACTTTTAGTATATCGTTAACAGGCGGGTTTTAAATTTAATGAATCGGTTTTTTGTTTCAGCAGGGTTTGTAATAATTCGCTAATCTTGTCATTCACGCGAAAACGGGAATCCAGAATAGACTTTTCACACTGGATGCCTGTTTTCACAGGCATGACAAAAAAACAAAGCAGATTTAAAACCATTGATCCCAATGAGCAGATTATTTTATGTTTCAGCAGGATTTGCGTTAATTCGCCAACTTTGTCATTCCCGCGAAACAGACATGACAGGAAAAAGAGTACCGAATAAAAAACCAGGATATATAACGTTCAAAAACCTTACCGCACATCATACCGTGTAAAGGCCACAAAAGCGCCTGCAAGGCAAATAACCGTATAAAACAGCAACAGCATGATAGAGTTTAACGAAGAAAGAAACAGCGTTCCAAAAGACAAGCAGGATTTTTCAAAAACCGGCATATCACTTGTGTTTAACTGCGCCTGACGACCCGTATCAATTTTCAAACCGGCTGGACCAAAAGTAACACGTATTCCGCCGATATTTCCTTCGGATTTTTCTTTTTTCACAACATAATCGGACAATACATTTTTATACTGTTCTGCATCTGTTTCATACCGTGCTTTTAAATGAATGTCCGTCTCGGCAATATTCAAAAGCACCGTATGCAGCAAAGAGGCGGGCGATAATTTAAAAAAGTTCAAGGCCAGATCCTCCTGCTGTGTCTGCCGGTTCCTGATCTGTTGATGGCTCTTGTCCGTAAATTTATCTATATCCTCAAGCACAGCTTTTCTCATGGAATCCTCCTGCTGTATCCACAGCCACATGGATTCATTCTGAAAATCCTGTTTTTGTTGTTCCGTCATATCAATTTGGGCACGATTACGTTCCTGCCACAGGCCTTCCAGTTGTTTTGCAAATTTGGCCCATTCCAGGTTGGCATAGCCCTGAATATTTGCCTCGGTTTCTTCAACTGACGGCACAGGATAAACTTGATAAGACAACATAATGCCGAGCCGAGGTATAAAAAATACCATAATAATCCACCCGGCAATTAATATTAAAAAAGAACCGGCGGAACGGGTTGTCAATGTGGAGATAAAAACACCAAAGGCAATAAAAAATGAAAAATACACCAGCGAAACCATCAACATGACAAAAAGAAATAACCATTCCCGACCGGTCAACGCTATTCCGAACATCAGTACAAAAAGAAAACCCAATAAAACAGCCAGTAAAACAGGTGTTACCAGTCCTGTCCAGATCGCGATAAATTTCCCCAAAATATATTTATTTCGGGGAACAGCATTTGAAAACACCAGTGCCAGCACACCGTTTTCTTTTTCACGGTTTACGGCATCAAAAGTAAATAAAATAGCCAGCAAAGGTAAAATGACCATAACAACTGTTTGGAAATCCAGCAGCCGAAATGCGGCAAAAATCGGATTATCGCTATAGATGCTGTGTACCAGTTTGACAGGTGATGCCAAAATATGGGTATAACGACCGATATCGTTGCTGACACCGGACACAAATATTTGCATGGGCTCCGGTTTTCGATAAACCTTGGTATCAAATTGCGCCCAGGACATCTGGTTGTTCTGTTCCTGTTTAACCAACTGCTCCCCGGCATAATAGGATTCCAGATGCGCCTGATAATTCAAAATGCCCAAATATACACTCAGCATGACCAGTAATGTAGAAATTATAAACGTCATGACAAATTTGGGACCGGCAACAATATTTTTTATCTCATTTTTAAAATCAACCTTATCATTTCATCCTCATCCTTTACCTGACATCATATCGTGAAAATGCTAAAAAAGCCGCAAAAAACAATACAACATTCAGCATAACCAGTAAAAATATATCCAGCAGAGCGCTTTGAATGGAATTCGTAAAAGCAAAATCTTGATAATTAAATTCCGGCAGTTCCATTAAATTAATCGGTGTTTCCTGCTTTGAATTATCGTCGTTCAATTTCATAATGACCGCGCCCTTGTCAGGAACAATTCCGGTTTTGCTTTTCATAAACTGCAGAAACTGCGCTTGATATTCGCCGGCTTGTTGTAAAAAATGTTGATTTAAATCGATAAAACTGCCCGCCAGCCTGGTTACGGCAAAAGTAAAAACCGCACTCGGAGAAAGCCGTGAAAAGCCAAAAGCCAGTTTTTGTTGCTCTATTTGCTTGTTTAAACGCTGTTCATTCAAACGATTGGTATATTCCTGCATTTTTTCATTTCTGGATTTGCCAAGATCATCCATAAACTCTTCAAACTCTTGCAGCATTTTTTCCATATCACCGTTACTGGATGGTTTAAACGCGTTCAGCTTTTCTCTTTCCCGGTTAAAAAGCTGGGCGCGATATTGTCCTTTTTGATAATTCATATAGTCAACAGACGGGACATCCACAGCATGACCGGCAATGACAACCGAAGAATTGGGGATAATAAATACAAAAACAATCCACAAGGCAAGCAGCACCAGAAACGATGTTGAAGATTTTTTTGTCAGTACAGACACAAAAATAGAGAGAAAAAGAAAACTTGCCACATAAACGATGCCGGTTAATAAAACCAGTCCCAATTGCAGCCACTCTTGAATCTGTAAATGAATGCCCTGAAGAGGCATCAACAGGCAACCCAGCAAAATCGGGATGGATAAAGGAAGGACCAGGGCCAGTAAAGAGCCTGTCATTTTACCGAGAATAAACTTGTCTTTTGGAACGGCATTTGAAAATGTCAGTCTCAAGGTCCCCTGTTCTTTTTCACCGTTTACAGAATTATAGGTTAAAAAAACAGCAAACAAGGACAACACGATTTGAAAAATAAACGTCAAATCCAGAAATTGAAAAACAGCGAACAAAGGATTGCCGCTGTTACGGCTGTCCTGGGTTGATAACTCTCCGCGTCCATACACTTTAATGGTCCGACCGATATCATTGGAAACACCCGTCACCAGAGACTCTAACAGACGCGGCGGTAAAAACAGTTTAAATCCGGTGACCTGGGTCCAATCCGTCAAACCGCTGAATTGACGCAGGTTTTCCGAACAGGCAGCCTGATAGCGGGCATAATTTTTTTTGTAATTTTGCGTCCCTACAAAAAATGCCAGTATTATAAACAAAGAACATATTGAAAAAGTCACCAGAAACTTTCGGGAACCGATAATTTCCAACAGCTCTTTTTTCATTATCGTTTTAATCATATAACGTTCCTAAAAATTAATTTTCCGTTTCACCCATCATATAGTCGAGATAGAGTTGTTCCAAATTTTTTTGTTCCAGTTCCATTTGTGTGTATTCAACCAGTAACTTTCCGGAACGCATGATGCCGACAGTATCGGCAACCTGTCTGGCCCTGAAAATATCATGGGTTGACATTAAAAATTGCTTTTCCCTCCTGCCTGAGTTTCAGCCAAAAGCTGAATAAAATCATGACCGGCTTTAGGGTCCAGCCCGGAGGTGGGTTCGTCCAATAAAATAACCGGCGCATTTTTTAATATGGCAATCGCAATTCCGCATTTTTGACGCATGCCTTTGGAAAAATCTTTTAATTTCATTGTAAAACTTGAGGATTGCAGTCCCACCCGGGAAAGTGTGGCCTCATAGTCCTGTCGGGTATAGTGATTATGCCCGGCCAGTTTGCAAAAATAATCCAGATTTTGTACCGGGGTAAAATTCGAATAAAGCATTACATTTTCTGAAACATAGGCCAGCCGTTGTTTAACAAACAATGGCTCGCGTTGTGCGCCAACGCCATCGATCCGGGCAACACCCTGTGTCGGTTCGATAAAATTCAGGAACAGATGAATCAACGTGGTTTTACCGGCGCCGTTTGCACCCAGCATGGCATAAATCTGTCCCGGATATACTTTAAAACTCGTATTATCAACAGCCAACACACCATTATCGTATCTTTTTGTCAGTTTGTCAGCCTCAAGAACCGGTTGAGGTGAATTGGAATTTTTAAACAGACTTTCCATTTTATTAACTTGCATAAAAACCTCTTTTATTATCTTCGCGACAACCGAATTGCAAAAACAACCATGGTAACCGAAATCAACACAATAAACAGAACAATCAACAGTGTTCCGAAAATGTTTGTTTTTGCCTCAACTCTGACGATCACGGTTTTATCATCGCCGGTGACCGGCCGATTGTCGGACAACGATGTTGAACGGATTCGAAACTCATACCGGCCGACAGCAACATTTTCCGGCGGCAACAATTGTAGAGAAATTTTGTTTTCCTGGGCTATGTCAAGATTCGGTGTTAATTCAGGTGAAACGATTTTTTGCCAGTTTAACGGAGCATCTACCTCAATTTCAATATTATCCAGCCGGCGCGTACCTTCATTGACAAGTTCTATTTCCATGTCCACTTTATCATCCGGTTTGATAGAATAGTAAAGCTGAGGCGCCCTTACCAAAAGCTTGCCGATGCCGCGCGGTACAAGTTCCAGCTTGACATATCCGATATGCAGCGCGTCCAGTTCCTCCTGTGTCCAGAATTTCGTCTGAAAATCATCCGTCTTATTCCACATATCAGCCGGAATGACAAGAACGTAAAACGGCAACGGCTTATCTATAACCACCTGTTCCGACGGCCGGTCCGGTAAAAACACCTGAAGCGAAACCCGTCGTGTGGAGGTACTCTCGGTGAATTTAAACTGTGACAACCGGGCCTGACTTTCAGGCTCAATAAAATATCGATTTATCTGCTGTGGTAAATTAACAACCTGTAGTTTAAACGTGTTCAAAGTTCCACTGAAAAGCTCCAAAGTCAGGTCTAATGAGGCGGAACTGCCCAGTTCCACTTCCTGAGAAAACTGTTCAGCCTGAACAATAACCTTGTTTTCTGAAGCATCCTTTTGCAAAAACACTTTGGAATATTTGCTGTAACCCCGCCCATAAATAATATTTACGGACACGGCATCCAGGTCCTGAAGCAGTGTAAAATCCAACGTAGCGGGCTGCCCAAATAGGAGCCGGTCTATTTTCATTTCATAGGGTTGACTGATAATTGCCTGGTCGTCATTCATCAGAGAGACATAAACATCGTTAATGATTTCGGGTTTTAACGCGTGATAAAGCTCATCATCAATATTGATCAGTTTTTTAAATTCGCTGCTGCCACCAGACGTGTTTGCCAAAACCAGACGCACATGTTTCCGACCGTCTTTGGCCTGGTATTTCACCGCTGTTTGCACACTGACATGCTGTTTTTCAAAAATGACCGCCAGCAGGGATTGTTGATAATTAACCTCGGCATCTGTGAACAAATTTTTTGCCTGGTCCAAATCCTGACGAGACACAAGGCCCTTATCAAACATTTCCTGAACGCGGTTTAAATTATTTCTGGCCATATCAAAAGCTTCTTTGGCCCGTTTTAATCCCAACAACGTATATTGGTCATCCCGTTGATTAAAGTAGGAACCAGTCTGCGCAGAACAAAAATCTGTCAGAACAGTAAATACCAACGCCGTCAGGCATATCCGTTTCAACATGTATATACACCTATTCTTTATCTTTTTTAATAATTTCAGGAGCTTTGGATTTGTTATAAACCAGCTTTAGATTGTTTTGTCCACGCTGGATGTTCAAAGAAATTTCAGAACCGATATTTATTTTTTGATACATTTCATCGAATTCTTTGATCGTTTTTACGGATTGATCGTTCATCGACACAATAATATCGCCTTTTTTGAAAAGGTTGTTTTTAACATCAAATGTCTCGGAAATCTTAACGGCATTCTCCACATCTTCCAGAATAATGCCTTCGCTCATTAACGGCAGCATGTTATCCGTCTTTTTGATAATGACCTTATCAGAATCCATCATTTTCATATCCGGATCTTTGTCCATTGTACGAACAACCATCCGCTGTCCCTGGGGCAGGTTTGCCGGATCGATCTTGGCATAACTGATCAGGTGCATTTCCGGGCCGCGTTTTATCCCAAGTTTTATTCCCCCGCCGACAGCTATGCTGTTGTACAATTTTTCGATCTCTTTGGCTGATTTAACCTTTTCAGCATTAAAATACAGGATGGTGTCCCCTTCATTTATATCTATAGACCGGTATTCCTGTGACCGCATTTCCAGGGGCATTAAGGTAGCGACCGTGACAACACCGTCCTTACCGACGATAACAGTTTCCAGTTCACGGCTTATATAAATGTCATCACCTTGCAGCATGATTTTTTGCATCCTGGCCTGGGAAAACACACTTGAACATATAAGCAAAATCAAATAAACAGAGTTAATGATAATACGTTTCATGGCAGGACCTCTTTTTTTTACAATAAAATATTTATTACATCGCCAAAATAATATTTCTCAATTTCATGCCCTAGTTAAATAAGGTTAGAAAATGTTAAAAAGTGTTAAAGTCCGTGAATTTGATTTTAAAATATTGTATTTTTAACCATGAAACCTGAGAAAAGAATCATTACCATTATCATATTCATTTCAGCCGCTCTGATCGGTTTGATTAGTCTGCAAATCTATTTGTTTCATCACGCCCTGAAACTGGAAACAGAAAGTTTTAACAACGTTGCGGAAAATTGTTTGCATGATATTGTCAAAAGGCTGGAAATGAGGGAAATTGCCGACAATATTACAGTAAAACTTGATGCATCATCAACAGATTTTGATACACAAGGAAATGACAGTTTAAATCTTACACGAATATTCATCACCAAAGACTCTACACAGAATGTCATGGGCGAAAGCACAAAAGTGATGATGCAGATTATAACTGATTTTAGCCAAATATCCAGCGACACGGCACATAAAACAAGCGCCGCTGTAAAAAAAATGTATTATTTCCCCAATAATGCTTCGAACAAAACGACATCAGGAAGCTATCCAGGCGAACCTGATAGTATAGATTATATGATTAAAACAAAAATATCCGGCCAACCGTTTCAACAATCAAAACAGGCCAAACAACAGCTTGTCGAAAAAGTCATGCAGGACCTGATCATCAAACCCAAACCGGTGTTCGAAAGGATTCAATTAACATCCCTGGATTCATTGATATCCACGACATTTCAAAAGTACAAAATCGATACACCCTATAATTATGCCATTATAAACACAAAAACAGATTCTGTCCTTTATAAAAAACACAAAAACATCCATCTGAAAAATCCCTATCACATTAAACTTTTTCCAAACGATTTTTTTCAACCGTCTGAAGATCTGGTTGTCTCTTTTACACATAAGAATATATTTCTACTCAGACAAACCGGCATTTGGATCATTTCATCATTTGTTTTTATTCTCATCATCTTTTTTTGTTTTTTATATGTTTTAAAAATTGTCTATAAACAAAAAAGTTTTGCCGCCCTTTTGGTCCATTTTATCAACAATATGACACACGAGTTTAAAACCCCGATTTCAACCATTGCCCTGGCCGGTGAATCACTAGGACATCCGGCAGTGCAGCAGCAAAAGAACAAAACCAAACAATATCTTGAGATTATAAAAACCGAAACAACCCGAATGGAACAGCATGTTGAAAAGATATTACAACTGGCGGAATTTGAAAACAATGACATTGACCTGGATTTAAAACCGCTGGATATACATAAACTGATTACACAAGCAGCAAAGAGCTTTGAATTACAATTAAAAAAAAATCCAGGCGCTATTACATTATCGCTGGAGGCACTTGATACGTTAATCTATGCCGATCCCGTCCATATTGAAAATGTGCTGTTTAATTTGCTGGATAACGCTGTCAAATACAATCAGCAGAATCCTAAAATCCGGATAACAACGGCAAATTCAGAAAACAATGTCCTGATAAAAATCAGCGATAACGGCATCGGCATCCCTGTTGAATATCAAAAGCAGATATTTGACAGCTATTTCAGAGTACCGACCGGAAATATTCATAATGTAAAAGGGTTTGGCCTTGGTTTGAGCTATGTCAAATTGATCGTTCAGGCCCATAAGGGTTCGGTAAAAGTAAAAAGTCAACCGGGAAAAGGCACTGTTTTTGAAATCATGTTACCTTTATATAACGAAATAAATGACGCAACAAAACACTAAAATACTTGTGGTGGAAGACGACCCGAACCTGGGATTTATTTTGCAGGAATCGCTGGAATTGCAGCGCTATGCTATTGTAAGATGCGAAAACGGACTGGATGCACTAGATGAATTTTTAAACCAGTCTTTTGATCTGTGTCTGATTGATGTTATGCTGCCGGTTATGGATGGATTCACATTGGCTGAAAAAATACGAGAGCATAATAAACTCGTTCCCATTATCTTTTTAACAGCCAAATCTTTAAAAGAAGACCGGATAGAGGGATTTAAAATCGGCGGTGACGACTATGTTACCAAACCGTTCAGTATGGAAGAACTGTTGTTGCGTATTCAAGCCGTGTTGAAACGGACCCAAAACCAACATTCAAAAAATAATTCGGAAATTTTTCATTTGGGCCGATATATATTTGACTATTCAAAACAGTTGTTGATATTTAATAATGAAAACTATAAACTTTCGTTTAAAGAATCGGAACTGCTTTATTTATTATCTGTCAACAAAAACCAACTGCTCAAACGAAAAACCGCTCTTGATAAAATATGGGAAGATGACAGCTATTTTACCGCCAGAAGCATGGATGTTTACATCAGCAAACTGCGAGGTTTTTTAAAAAAAGATGAACGTATTGAGATCAAAAATCTGCACGGCAAGGGTTATAAAATGATGATAAAAGAGTAATTTTTTATCAATTCTTTTTCAGGATAAAAATCACATCCTTTTCACTCTCACCCTGTTCAATACAATACCTGTCAACAAACACAATAAAATCATCAAAAGACCTTCAAACGAAGGTGAAAACAAAAAGTGGGCCTTTGTTTTAATGGATACAAAATTTTCCATCAACAGTGTCAAAATAATAGCATTGCCGATGGTGTGCAGCAAAAGGGCCGGCCACAGGGAATTGGTGAGCAGTCTCAATTCTCCGTAAACAACTGATGCCGCAATGAGGCCCAGGAAAACAAACGGGATAAAAACAGACATATTTAAAGGCGTGTATTTGTGAATATCCGTCGGGTCCAGCAAGCCGATGTAATAGGGCAGGTGCCATCCTGCCCATACAAGTCCGACCGCAATGTGGGACGCAAAACTGTTCCAGCCGAGTTTGTTTATTTTTGGAGCCAGATAACCCCGCCAGGCAAACTCTTCAAAAATATTCTTGAAAAAATTACCAACCAACGCTGCCAAAAGTAATTGAAAAAACAGAGCAAAACCTTTTGTGCAAAATCCGGATAAAGCAGTACATCCGGTCAACCAGCCCAGCAATAGAATAAAACCAATCAACACAGGATAAAGCATGATTGTTACAACATACCATCGTATATTATTTTTAAAATTTAAACAAATGCCCATATCTTTCCATCCGTCGCCGGCAAACAAACGGAGTATAATAGAAACCAACAACGGTGCAAGAAGCCACAATAAAATACCCATACCCTGAGAGGGCTGTCCGGTAGATTTAACATTCAGCCACATGGCAATCCATCCGGAACCAAGGGTTACCACCGTAAAAATCAAAAGATTTCTGTAAAGCTGTTTTTTGTTTTCATGTCCCATTCAAGTGTTCTCTCTTTTATTTCAATCCGGTTATCCTAATTTCCAGCCGGCACGATAGTCTATATGCAGTAATTTGTTTGCTTCTTCATTATTTGTAAATCTCATATTTTCAGAATCCCATTGCAAACGCTGGTCTTTCATACGGATTGCTAAAACACCCAAAAGCGCCATTTCTGTTAACGCACCGCCATATTCAAACGTGGAACTGGCCGGTTTGCCGTCTTTGCAGGCGCGGATCCAGTCTTCTTCGTGCGTACCCGTTACACGCGGCAGTGTTTTTTTCGGACGTTTGTAGCTTTGCATTTTCGATTCCGGTACAAGCCGCATCCCGTGTGCGCCATGAGAACCGTGCAAAATGCAGCCGTCATCACCGACTAAAATAGCGCCGCTTGCCGGTAATTTTCGACCGCTTTCAAAACTGTCCGGTAAAGGCGGCATCAACCGTCCGTCATACCAGGTCAATTTTACCGGTGGTTTGTTTCCCCGTTGTGGAAATTGATAGCGCACAATAGAAGCCCTGGGAAACGTTTCCGAACTGACGTCCTCCTGCCAATGTGTGGACGTGGCTTCGATCTGTGTCGGTGCGCCCAAATCAAGCGCCCAAAAAGCCGGATCAAGAATATGGCATCCCATATCACCCAATGCGCCGGTGCCGAAATCCAGCCAGGCACGCCAGGCCATGGGGTGGTAATCCGGATGATAAGACCTGTAAGCAGCCGGTCCCAGCCATAAATCCCAATTTAAAGATGCCGGGACTGGTGGTGTATCTTTCGGTGCGGCTTTAACGGCAAAGGTCGACCAGATATCACCACCGACAGGCCGGTCCGTCCAGGCGTAAATTTCTCTGACATCACCTATCACACCGTCATCAAGCCACTCTTTCAATAATCGTATATGCTCGGAAGAATGGCCCTGGTTCCCCATCTGGGTTTGAACATTATATTTTCGGGCCGCTTGCTTAATTGTTCTGGCTTCGTATACCGTATGCGTCAACGGTTTTTGACAGTAAACATGCTTGCCGGCTTCCAAAGCTGCCAGGGTTATAACAGCATGGGTATGGTCCGGTGTGGCAATAACGACAGCATCAATGTCTTTTTCTTTTTCCAGCATGACCCGATAATCCGTATACACCTTTGCCTTTGGATATTTTTCAATGGTTTTGGCCGCATAATCGCTGTCAACATCGCACAGGGCAATAATATTTTCTGATTCGCATCGGCTTAAATTACTGCCGCCCATGCCGCCGACACCGATTCCTGCTATATTCAATTTGTTACCGGGGGCCTCAGAGCCAAACAATCGACCTGGTACATAATGAAAGGAAAATGCAGCAAGGGTTGAAGCGGCAAGGAACGTTCGGCGTGAAATATTGCTATTATTAATCGATTTCATAAAGCCTCCACGAATTATGTTTATTTTATAACCGGTTTTTTTCCGAGATAGGGATAATTGTCAAAAACATCCCCTTTTCCCAAAACACGAGGGTCTTTTGTCTGTTTCAGTTCATCAAAAAGTCGCTTTTTTAACTCTTTTAAATCCTGTTTATAGGTGGGATCATCCGCCACATTTGTCAACTGGTCCGGGTCTTTTTGCAAGTCATACAATTCATCAGCCGGTCTTTTACCACAGCAGAGTTTAAAATATTTTTTCATTTCCGGACGGTCTTTATTTTCGAGAATGACCGATTTTGTCGGACTGTCATCGATGTCACGAAAAGCTCTGCCATATAGATTTTTCGGCGCACCTGCCGGCCAGCGGTCCGGTTTAAAATTGTGTATATAAAGAAAATCCTTTGTCCGAATTGCGCGCATGGGTGTGCCGCTCATACTATCTGCCTGGGCCAGGGTATGACGTTCCTTGCCGGTGAGGACATGGTCACGTTCAGGATCGATCCATCCGGATTCGTTGGATTCAAACAAGCTGATTAAACTTTTAGCCGTCACATCCTCCGGAACATCTAAACCGGCAGCCTCAAAAAATGTGGGTGCAAAATCGGCGAGACTGACAAAATCATCTATCACGCGGCCTTTTTTAATTTCGTCACCCCACTGAACGGCCAGCGGAACATGTACTCCAAGATCATAAAGATTAGATTTTCCCCTCGGGAAGGGCCAGCCGTTATCACCGGTCATAATGATAAGAGTATTGTCCAGTTCACCGGACTCCTCTAAAAGTTCGAGAGCGTCGCCAACAGTTTTATCAAATCGCTGTACTTCCCAGTAATAATCACAAATATCCGTGCGTACCTCTTTTGTGTCCGGTAAACATGGCGGGACCTGTACGTCGTCAGGGTCCATACCGCTTTTAACGCCTGACTGCCATTCGTAGGTGCGATGCGGGTCTTTGGAGCCCAGCCAAAAACAGAACGGTTTGTCTTTTGGCGCAGTCTGCAAAAAAATTTCAAAATTATCATATTTTATTCCGGCTACCGGTCTTTCACGGTCCGCTCCCGGGCCAAAAGATTTACTGCACGAACCCACAAAATAACCATTGTCCTCTAAAATATTTGGAAAAGTCTGCGGTCCGTCCGGAAAACGGCTGTGTAAATTTGCCCCGGTCTCCAAACGCCAGTGATACTGACCGGTCAGAATTGAATTTCTCGAAGGTGTGCAGGAAGGCGCTGTTACAAAAGCATTATTAAAAAGGATGCCATTACGGGCAATGCTTTCAAATGCAGGCGTTTTTACGACCTTGTCGCCGTAAAACCGCGCATGCGGCCATCCCCAGTCATCGGCTATGGCGAACAAAATATTGGGTCTTTTCCCTTTAGACTTTTTACAAAACGGATTGCAGTTTATAAATGCCATAGCTGCGGCAGCCATTGCGGAATGTTTGGCAAAAGAACGTCGTGTATACCTGTTTTCCGACATAATAATATCCTTAAATTTTTATTATCTATAAAACAGCAATCATTCTCCTAAAATAACCGGCATACAGCCAATCCGTAATCGTGCGCAGCCTAACGGAATCAATGTTATCTGTTCGGTTGGCTCTGTTGAAACAACCGGACTTTTCGGTAATGGCTCAACGGTTTGGCTCTTGTCCAAAGACCAGGATGGTATTCGCCTGGCGTTTACAGTCAAACGGACCGGTGCAGTTTCCACAGTCCACGGATTTTCAGCCAGGGTATCGCTTTCGAAAACAGTAAACGACTCTTTAGGATGTTGTTGATCTATCAGCAAGCCATAATTCCAGGGACTTGCAGGAAAAACTTCCCATTCCGGCCACTTTTTAATATCAATTTTAACAGAGACGGGTGTGGAAAAACCGGCACTCTTTTTCCATTCATCACTCATTTTAAATCGATTAAAGTTTTTCCACTTTTCATCAATCTTGACAGAATAACTCAAGGGTCCGCGATTGACGGTAACACTGGCATTGTTCGGCCAAGTTGTAAGAGTTATTTCATTGTCCATGGAAATTTGCACAATGTCCCCGGAATTCCAGGTACGATTGATACAAACATAATTTTGAGGTTCAGTTTCAACGTCAATTGGTTCATTGTTCAAAAGTACTTTAAACTGTTGACACCAGGCAGGAACCCGCAAGTACAAGGGGAACCGGGCGGCGTTTGCCTCTGTTATTTTCAGTTCAACATTTGTTTTAAACGGATAACCGGTAACAGATTCTATCGTTACCGGTTTATTATCGCCAACCCTGGCTTTTACCGTACAGGGAGCATAAAGCCAGGCCGCCAACCCATTATCAGATGTTGCCTGCCATAAATGCTGAACATACCATGACCAGCCCATAGCGTCATTATGCTGGCAGCAGCGATACATATGGGGAGAGTAACAAAGCTGCGGTTTTTGATTGTAAAAATCGTGTTTATTTCCGGCATCGAGCTGCGGCATATTGGATGCGGTTAAATAATGCAGTGCCCGATAATCCGGTGAATGCGCAACGGGAAAATGGTTCAGCATAATATCTTCACAACGGTCGGCATACATGGGGTCACCGGAAATTTGTCCCAACAGATAAAAACTTTTGGTAAATTCAATCATACCGCACGTTTCGAATGCCTGACGGGGGTCTGTTTTCCCATCGCGAACTCGTTCATCTGCGGCAAAAATACCCCTCGGCTGCTGTCCCCAGGTTTCCATGTGCATGGTATACCAGTACTCTGACTTTTTAATATCATCCGGATTGCCGGAAAGCAAGGAATGCACCCAAAATAATTATAACGTTGTGCAAAATGAACATTATGTCCTTCAAGCCATTGGTCCTCTGATGGTTTTATTTTCTTATAAAAACGTTCAGCCAAATCCAGAAGCCAGGTCTCTCCGGTATAATTGTACAACCAGATAAAATGCGGCACCATGTCGCCGGCCCGTATATGCTGCATTTTATTTTTCCAGACGACATTCTGATTCCAGGCTTTCCACGACTCGGGAAAGCGGGAAGGATCAACCAAAGATTCAATATTGATAAATTCTTCATCCGGAATCTTTAGACAAAACTCATAAAAACGGGTTAAAAACAGGATGATACGCTCATCTCCTGTAACTTCAAAATACTGTCTCAACACATCAATCATCACCATGTGCGGCCACAAATCACAAAGCTGTTGCCCCTGTTTGCCCGGAACAGACCGCAAATTTTGCGGTCCAAAAAATCCATCGTCATCCTGACCGGAAAGTACGGCATTTATCCATTTATCGACTTTATTCAACGCGCTGCTGTCCTGCGTTAAAAAGGCCAGGGGTAAAAATCCGCGCAGCCAGTAGGGCTGCTCTTCCCAGCCGATACCATCCGGATTCAGCCATCCGTTGCTATCCTGTAAAAAATAACTGAGCTCATCCAAATGACCAGCCGCACCGTTTACTGTCAATTCAAGCTGATGCTGTAACCAGCCATTTGCCCTGACAGAACCCAGCGGCAGCTTGATAAGCGGCGCAGGTTGTAAAGGAGCTCTGTTGGACACATAATTGCTGTTATTAATATTAGCATCCGGATTTTTAACTATAGAAACTTTTTGATTTTCACAGGACATCATTACCAGTAATAAAAAAATCAGGCTGCGGCACAGCAGGTTCATTTTGGTTACTCCATAAACAAGGTATAACATTCACGTTTAAACAGGAATTATCAGGAATATTGATAAAATATTTTTTAAACCATATCAAACAAAATAATACAAATTATACAATATGGTTGCAAGTCCTTTTTAACAAAATAAACTGAATTTCATCTGACAAGATATTTTAAAAATCCCTTTTCAATTGTCTGATAATTGGTTCATAAACCTGAACGGAAAAGACAAAAAATCTCAAACTCTAACCGGTTTTCATAAATATTTAATCTTCAGTATTGGAATTATAGATAAAAAATTATTATCTTTTAAAAACGGATAATATCCAAACATTCTGCTATTCTGGTCCCAACATAAAAGGAAAAGGAAAACGGCTATGAAACGTCAGGAGTTTATCAAAATATTGGGTACATTACCATTTGCTTTTTGGAATGTTGCCTGCCATAAAACAAATCACAAAAAAATGAATTTCGGATGGACCACCTGTTTAACATACGAAACCAATGATAGAAAACTGGGATATGATTATTTCAGCAATCTGCTGGATGAAATGCATGCCCACGGGATGGGGCATTTAATAGTTATGATGGCAAGCCACGGATATTATTCGCCTCTGAACCATGGGTTGGCATGGCCGGTGAAAAATGAAAAACTAAAACTCCAAGTGGATAAAAAAGCGGTCAATGCATTTGAAGAAACGGAATTCTTTTCAAAAATAATTAAAAAAGCACACTCTTTAAACATCAAAATTTTTATAGAAATAAAATATCTGGGTATGATCGGCGTTAAGGAAGGATATCCGGGAGTCAAATTTTTAACCAAAAAAGACGGCAGCAGTATCCATCAAACTCCACCGGAAGCCGGCGAATATGAACGCAAAGCCACAGAAACACTACACCTTTGTTGTGACAGCAGTCAGGCACACCAATATATGCGCGATAAAATTACAGATGTATTGACCCGATATAAAGACCTTGATGGTATTGTATTGGAACATCCATCCTATTCAGGAGACACCTGTTATTGTACAGATTCGCTTCAACGTATAAAACAGGACACCGGAAAAGAGATGGACGAATTATCTACCACGGAAATTCGACAATGGAAGGCTATCCGGATTCGTGATACCCTGATCGATTTAAAAAATCTGGCCAAATCCATCAATCCAAACTTCCAATTCGGATTTTATACCGGATTTTCACCATCAGATGGTGATATTGCAAAATTCCAACTTGATCGCGGGCATGATCCGAAAACACTCAAAGAAATCGGTTGTGATTTTCTTATGCCCTATTGTGAAGGCCGTCATAAAGAACAGGAAATTGAAGAAATACAAAAAGTTATCGATTTTCTGGCGCCAATGGACATTTACCTGCACACAACCATTCGCAGAGATGCTCCCCATAATTACAAACTACCGCCCAAAGGACCAAAATATATAAAGTCCATTATAAAATGGGGCAAAGAATATTACAAAACCAATCCCCGTTTTAAAGGCATGACCTTTTTTAACGAAGTAAAACTGCCGGATGAAAACAGACAAGCGGTTTATGATTCGATCTGAGTTTGTTGTTATAAATTTTAATTATTCTTTTCATATAAAATATTATTAAATAAAAAATATCCTTAAATCCTAAAAATATAAAGGACCTTATAATGATTAAACCCGGACTTGTTTCCGTTACCTTTCGCCAATTAAAAACCGATGAAATAATTCAACTTGTAGAACAGGCACAACTGGATTGTATTGAGTGGGGCGGAGATGTTCATGTTCCCCATGGTGAAGAAAAAACAGCCCAAGATGTTGCAGCAATGACCCGCAACGCCGGATTAAGAGTTGCCGCTTATGGTTCTTATTATCGTGTTGCCGAGAGCGAAAACCAGGGACTGTCTTTTAATGCCGTACTGGCTTCTGCCCTGGCTCTTGAGGCCCCTGTCATTCGGGTTTGGGCCGGACAAAAAGGTTCTGCTCTTGCTGATGCGGATTATCGAACAAAAGTGGCCGACGATTCCATACGCATTGCCGACATAGCCCAAAAAGAAGGTATTAAAATTGCCTACGAATATCATTCCGATACATTAACAGACACCAATGAATCAGCCCAGCAGCTTATTAAAGATGTTGACCATTCCAATATCCTGTCCTATTGGCAGCCGACAAACGGTAAAGATAAATCATATTGCCTTGAAGGACTGGAAAAGCTGTTACCGAAATTGTGTAATCTCCATGTCTTTCACTGGACATTTAACGGTGAGAACAGGGAACAATTTCCTTTGTCGGCAGGAGAAAACGTCTGGCTGGACTATTTAAAACTTGCCAATACACTATCCAATGACCGCGATGCCATGCTGGAATTTGTTAAAAACAATTCACCGGAACAATTTTTACAGGATGCCGCAACATTAAAAAACTGGCTTGATGAATTAAAATAATTTTCATCGGCAGAACAGGTCTAAACGTTAAGGGGAAAAAAATGAAAGCTTATAAATATGTTGTTATTATACTGGCTTTATTTACGTCTGTGTGTATGCAGGCAAAAGAACCCTTAATCTCTCTCTTTAACGGCCAAAACCTGGAGGGATGGACCAATGCTTACAACAGTCCGGATACGTGGGCCATTGAAAATGAAATCCTTAAATGCAGTGGTCAACCACAGGGTGTGCTGAGGACTGATAAACAGTATGAAAACTATATCCTGGAACTGGAATGGCAGCGGCAGGACCTGAAAGGGGAAAATGCTTTACTGGTTCATGCCGATGCCCTGCCGGCCACAGGCAGGGCGTTTATGCGATCCATTGAAATAAATCTTGACGCCGAACAAGGTAACGGCATTCGTCCTCTTTACAATGCATTCATGATTAAAGACAGCGCTGAAAAAGATAAAGGAAAAAGCTCCAAGCCGAATAAACAATGGAATACCTGCCGGATAAAATCTCTGGACGGTATGTTGACCGCGACGATAAACGGTAATGTTCAGCGTGTTTTTAATTGTAATCCACGTAAAGGATATATTTGTTTAACAACAAACGGTTCTTCTGTTCATTATAAAAATATCAATATCAGAGAATTACCGCCCTCCAGCACGAATGAACAAACAACCGCTCTTCCGGCACAAGGATTTGTCAGTCTTTTTAATCATGTTAATCTGGATAGCTGGAAACATGTCAAGGGGAATGAAGGTCATTGGCAGGTTAAAGACGGGATTATTTCTTACGACGGAAAAAGCGAGGCCGAGGGCGAAGACCGTCATTTGTGGACTGCAAAAAATTATAAAGATTTTGTATTGATTGTTGACTGGCGGCAGCCTTCAGAGCCCAAGCCGGATGCTGTGCAGGTTATCCTGCCGGACGGATCCTATGCTGTAAATAAAAGAGGAAAACAGATTAAAGTCACTGTTCCGGATGCCGGAGACAGCGGAATTTATTTGCGGGGAACATCCAAAAGTCAAATCAATATCTGGAACTGGCCCATCGGATCGGGAGAAATTTGGGGATACCGTACAGATGATAAAATGCCGGCACAAATCAGAAAAGCAGCAACACCAATCGTCAATGCCGACAATCCCATCGGTGAATGGAACCGGTTTGAAATTACGGTTAAAGGCAGTTTTGTTACCGTATTGCTAAACGGAAAACGGGTTATAAACAACGCAGAGCTTCCGGACATGCCGGAAACAGGTCCCATTGCTTTGCAGCATCACGGTGATCCTGTCGAGTTTACCAATATTTTTATCAAAGAATTATAAAAAATTTTATGGGGCAGGAATGGGTCCTGTCCCGAAATAATTTTTTTAGAAAAAATTTCAAATTAACACTTGCTAAATTTAAACAGATGTTTTATAATTAATAAATACAGTTGTGGGCTGTTGTATCTGGGGCGGGTAAAACCGGACGTATTCTCAACATCTTGTTGAAATCCCGTCAAAATTTTATCAGGGGTCCATAAATAGAGTTGTATATAAAACCCAAGAGTACTTATGTCGGCAAATATTTCCAAATCATTATTTGAAAATCACAGAGCTGTTCGCCTGAAAGAACATGATTATTGCCATAACGGATGTTATTTTGTAACAACATGTGTAAAACATTCAAAAACTGTTTTTGGCTGGATATTTGACGGAACTATGTACTATTCAGCCTTTGGACAAATAGTCCGGGAATGCCTGATAAAGTTACCTTTTCAATATCCAAATTGTGTGGTACACTCTTATGTTATCATGCCGAATCATGTGCACATGCTGATCCAAATAAATAATGAAAAGAATAACCATAACAATCATGAAGACCAGCATCCAGGTGATTTGTCAAAAAAATCCGAATACACGACATTAAAAGAAGAGGATTGCCGACATCCAAAATCAGAAAAAATACACGGATTATGTGAAATGATTCGGGGTTTTAAATCATTATCTTCCCGCCGTATCAATAAAATCAGCACAGACAGGTTTGAATGGCAAAAATCTTTTTATGATCACATTATTTATAATCAAACAGATTACAATAAAATAACATCCTATATTTTAAACAATCCAAAATCCTGGCAAAGGGACCATTTTTATCAGGGATAAAAATAAATTGGGGGTGCATCATTTTATTAATTGATAAATCTCATAACATCCGGTACAGGGGAAAACTAAAAAGACAGAAAAACTAATTGCCATAAGAAACAATTTACGGAGAAAAAAATGAAAAAGCTGTTTCTGTTAATTCTACTACTTTTTATTCAAACCAAATTGTTTGCGTTTTATAAAGAATATGAAAAGTATAGTTCCGGGCTCTATTTAGAACGTTCAAACAGTACAAAATCAGAATCCATGGGAAGAACTTTGGTGGCGAATAATGACGGTGTGTTTACCATCCTCGCAAATCCAGCCGGAAATCATCAACTTGAAGGTTTTGATCTGGGTTACTCGCATTCAAGTCCCGTATATCTTGCTGAAAAGGCTTTTTATCATTTTTTAGGCGTCAACTATGGGTCTAAAGAATATGGCGTGATTGGATTAAGTTGGTATCACTATTCGTTAGGTCAAGAAACCAGCAAAACAACCTCTGGAATCAATCAAGAACCTGAAAAATACACCCCTGGAGTATCTCTTTATACGTTTAATTACGCCAAATCATTCGGTTCCTTATTAGCAGTCGGCGTTAATTTTAATATATATCAGGATAAATTAAACTATGAAACATCTACAGCCTATCCGGTTGACCTGGGAATAAAAAAAACTATTCAAATAAAAAAGACAAAACATGAAAACCGAAAAATGCATTTTGGGCTTTCAATCCAAAATATCACGAATGTGACGATGGATTATTACGACATGTTTGGCACCAAAATTAAAAATGGAGTTGTGTTTCCGGTAATTTTACGAGCCGGTACCGCATATCAATTCTCATTTGGTCCAAATACTGTTTTGGAAAACCGGTATAAATATGGATTTCTGCTCAATATAGAGTATGAAGATGTGCTGAATTATTCTTATAAAACTGTTTTCAAGGCAGGCGGTGAATTTTCATTTTTAGATTTGTTATTTATTCGAATGGGAGTTTATTCGCTAAATATGCCGGGAGGTTATAGTAATAAAGACAGAGTAACGGATATAACATATGGGGCCGGTATCAATCTCCCAATTGAACATTTTGTAGATATGAAATATCCACTAAACATTGTTATTAACTATTTAAATATGAAACAACCCAGTTATATTGTTGATTATGACAAATGGGAAAATTATTCAACTTTTTCTATAAATATAGTATGGAAAAGATAACGATATTAAATTTTACAGTAAAAATAAAATCCCCCAGGTGATATTTTTATTTTTCCAAAAACCTGTAAAAATCACTTAAAAAACGTACACCAAAAGCTGTGGCAATATCCCGATTTACAATCCAGACATTGCCTTTAATAAAACGCACCCGTGTTTCAAAAAAACCGCCGGCCAGATTCGGGTCCGGATGGTCTTTAGCATACCGGTTTGTAACAAGCCAGTTTACGGATTTTTCAATATTGTCTTTATAGTGGTCCCCGACACCATATTCCAATAACCTCAGCCAGATGATTCCGGCAAAGGAAACAGCAGAGCCGCAAATGGATTTGGTCGAACTGTGACCATCCACATAGTTTTTATAATAAAACGTGCCGTCCTGTTTTTGAAAATTGACATAAAAATCACCGGTCTTTTTGGCGGCCATTAAATATCGTTTATCACCTGTCAGTTCATACCCTTCAAGTAAAGATTCCGCATACCAGAGATTAAAACGCGGATGAAAATACCCACTTTCTTTGTCATTCGGCATAAAATCCATCCATAATCCATATTCGTCCTGGTACTCTAACAGACTTTCGCAAAGGGTGATAAACATGTCCATGTATTCCTTTTTGCCGGTATGCTCAAACATGTCTTTAAAGATAGAACCTTCATTATTCGGACGGGACACATCAAACAATTCTTGCTGTTCCTTATCCGGCCAAAAGGGACTTTTTTCCTTTAACACCTCTCCCGTCTCCGGGTTCACACAATCATAAAACACTTTTTGTTCAGGCACCCACATGTTTTTCATCATCCAGTCACCTGCGGATGTTGCCACATCGGCATACTCGTTGTTTCCGGTTGTTTTGCTTAATAAAAACAGCCCTGCCGACCCGTCGCTGACCGTGGCAAAAACGATATGAGGATTAGTATCTCCATGGACAGCACGCAGCATTCCCTTTAATTTCGGATGGTCTGTAATTTCAAGGCTTTTCCACCAGTTTCCGGCCCTGACGGCAGCCTGCAAATATTTTTCATTTTTTGTAATGTCATAAGCATCAACCAAAGCATAAACAAGCTGTCCGGTATGCCACGGCGGTTCATAATCGTACCACTTTCCCTGCACCAGATGATAGTCGCAACGGCTCTTGCCGTTTTCATCCAAAAGTACATCCGAGGCATAATCCGCACCATCCTGAATAGCCTCAAGAACAGCCGGTTTTAATTCCGCCCAATCCTGGGCAAAGACAGAGACTGCTAAAAGCATAAAAACTCTAATTAAAATTGTGATCACCGTTTTAACCGAATTCATCATTTATTTACTCCTCTTTAATGGTATAAAGATTCCCACGATTTTCAATCGGAACGTCTTTTAAACGAAAGACAAAACCCCACTTGCCGCGTCCCTGATCAATTTTCAGCAACACTCTGTTTGTGCCCTTTTGCAATGAAAAATCTACCACGTCTTCATCGATTTTAACAAAGCGCAGTTCATGTTTTTCATGGAGCAAACGGCCGTTCAGAAAGACTTTAACCCCGTCATTGCTGCCCAGAGCCGCCTTGACGGTCATATTTTCCGGTGCCATAATTTCGCAATAGGCATAGGCTACAGACCGTTCCGCAAAATCAAACAAATTTTTCAGATCGATTTTAGCACCAAGGTTGGTGGTATGCATTTTCCATGAAATTTGGGACTTTTCCGGTCTTTGTACATAAAGCCCTTCGGTCGGTTTGGCATTCGTTTCACCGCCAATGGCCGTTAAATAATCCGTTCGAAATCCGACACATGCCGGTGAATGAGAAGGCGCATCGGGATTGTCTTTTGGATTGGGAAAACTGCCGCATAAAAGCCAGGTCTGGAAAAAATTTCCCCTTAACTCTTTAACAGCCAACCGCACTCGCGCCGGTGACGGCAAAAAGATACCCTTTTCAAAATCAGAATAGGCGTTTGTCAAACGTCCGATAACATCATCCAAATCATTTTCCAGCAACTGAAATTGCTCGACAATATTTTCCAGCCAATAGCTCCTGTTTTCCAAAAGCCATAAATTTTTGTGCTGTTCTTCAAGCCCTTGCCAACGCTGACGAATGGATGACAACAATTCAATGGATTTTAATAAATAATTTCTACACGCGTCTTTATCATTCTGGTTCAAACAAGCCTGGCGATAATATTCAGCAGTCTGAAGCACGGCCATTCGGTAATCCGCCATAAAAATCAACTGATCAGCCGCGTAGCGTAAATATAACATGTCTTTGCTGTACAACGCTGTTGGGCTCTTTTGTAACAGTTGTAATGCTTTTTCACCTGCTGCTTTCAAATCATTCCAGTAAAGAATTGACAACTGGGCAGACAATCCAACATCCGGGAAAAGACGACTGAAAAATACGGTTGATTCATAGTTCCGCAGCGGCGGAATGCTCGCCACATCAGTTAAGGTTTTTATTACCTTGTAAACAGTTGCTGATTTATCACCATAAATTGCAGCAGAAAATCTGTTTCCGAAATCGTCTGAATAAGAATTTTCCGAATGCCAACCCTGATCCGCCCCGTAGGCAATACCATACCAGTTGTTGGTAAAAAATCCGGAGCCCCATTCGTCCCAGGTCGTGTTTAACATACCCAAAGCATTATAACGAACACCGTCACGAACAAAATTTTTAATATTTACCAGACTCTCATTTAAAACAGGGAATGTTTTCCGCCAGCCGTTAACACCGGTTGTTACCAGAAAATTAAATCCGTGGTCTGCTATGGGTTGCAGCATGTCGCTAAAGGATTCTTTACCACTATAATCCCAGGGCAAAAGAATAATGTCCTTTTTCATCAAATCGAACATGTCCGGGTGCTGCAACGGTTCATCTGCGGTAACCAGGATCTTTTTATTATATTTTCCCAGTTCATCATGTAACCAGTTGACATGGTCGGCAAAGATCCGGGCGCGTCCTTTTTCCGCTACCATTTTTTCACTGGCGCCTTTACCCAACGCCCACAATTCATCACACAGAACGGTAAAATATGGCGACGGATAAACCGGCACCAGCTCGCTGTAAATATCGGCCAGCAGTTGATAAGACTCTTTATAAGCCGGTGATAATAACGATCCCATCTCACCCAGATGTTCATACTGAGGATATTCCAGAATTTTTTCAAAATGACCAAAAGACTGGAAACAGCCCACAAGATCGATATGATATTTTTTTGCGTAACCGGAAAGCTCGCGGATTTGCTCCAAAGTCAATGCCCCGGAAGGAGCAAAACAACCGTGTTTTTTCGTCCTGACCACATTTTCCGTGTAATAGTTCAGCATATTGATTTTTAACTCGGCATAGCGGCGAATGCACTCTTTGAAAAATTCCATAGTCGGAATGGGCCCGCGACTGATATCGTCGGAAACGCCGCGAAGCTGTAATGTCGGCCAATCCCTGACAGCTACACAGGGGATGCTGTTTTTATCAATATGGACCCGAACAAGCTGTTTAAGTGTTTGTACGCCATAAAACACACCGCTTGAAGTTTTTGCTGCAATGATAATTTTTTTCGGTTGTACAAAAAGCACATACCCTTCATCACCTAATTTCTCATCAAGTACCAGTCCATTCTCTTTTAATTCTTTAATCGTTTTTTTATTCGGCATTAAAGTCAGTAATATCTGAGCCGACGGATTGTCCTGATCGGTAATTTTTATATCAATTTCAGCATCATTTTTAATTTCCTGTTGCAGTTGCTTTGCTGCAAATTGCATATCCGAATCATTCTCCGGTTCAATGACAATCCGGCTATTTTCCGATGAGAACCTATAAACACTGTCCAGCCGGGTTACCTCTTGCGGCCAGGGCACAAGGTGCAAATCTTCAGCAAATGAAAACGTTGAAACGAGAAATATAAAACAGAACACACAAAAAATATTTTTTTTCATCATTTATACCTTCTTTTGCCAGGAATCGGACAACCATTCTGCGGCTGTTTTATAGGCATTTTCAATATCATCAATCCCGGATTCTGCGCCGCCAATATCCAAACCGATATGCCCCTTGAAAGAGATTTTATCCAATGTTTCAAAAAACAGGTCCCAATTGATAGTGCCCTGTCCGGGTGTCAAGTGCTCTACTTTTAAACCACGGTTATCGGATAAATGAATATAATCGATGTGATCAGCCAGGCGGTAAAGGGACAGAATGAGATTGTCTTTTAGCATATATTGATTGGCCGTATCAAAATTAAAACGCAGATTGTCACGACCGACAGCGTCATAAAAATATAAAAATGCATCGCATGTTGAGGACAGCGATCCCAGACAGGGATGCATTTGAAAGGTCAGATTATAGCTTGCGGCAATATCGCAGGCGTTACGAAAGGTCTCAATTAATTCCGGCCAATAATTTTTCCAGTTAAAATTTTGCGGCAAATGGGCATTTAAAAGAACATCCTCGTCATAATGGCGCACAACAGGAATATCATCCGGAAACTGATACGGCGGAAGCGGTGCATTATCGAGAACTCCTTTGGCTCCAATCAATTGGGCGATTTTACAGCCTATTTCAAACAATGTTATATTTTTATTACGTTCTTTTTTATCCGCCGAAGCAAGTCCCGGCAAAACAACACAAAAATAAGGTACCGTCAAATTCAACTTTTCCAAATTTTGATGTATGTCAAAGCGCCTGCTGTACATATCCAAAAGATGTTTTTCGCGGATACCTTCCAGTTCAATACTTTTAAATCCCAATTCTTTCATCTGTTTTAAATAATCAATCGTATTTTCTGCCGGCGGTGGATAACCGTATTTTGTAATAATATATAAATATGCACATGTTATTTGTTCGTTATACATTCATTCCTCCATTTTTAAACGAGTCCGGCAATACCGATTATACCGATAACAGCCGTAAAGACCGTAAAGATAAAAATAAGCCATAACCATATATTCAAACCTGCAGAGGCGGTATGCTCACCCATTAATTTTTTTCGATTGATTAAAATTGTCATCAACAACACCACAACCGGTGTGGCCACTGCGGCCAGGGCCATGGCAACAATCATCACCAGGACCGGTCGGCCGCCAAAAATCGGCACAACCAGTCCCAACAGCACACCAAACAAAACCAGTAGTTTTGAACTGAGGGAACGCAAATTTCTGGGTTTATTATTATAATCGGCAAACAACCAGGGCGCGAGTAAGATAATGGGAAACAGAGATGACAATCCGGCGCTGACAATGCCGGCCACAAATATGGAAATGGCAAACCGTCCGGCAAGAGGTTCCAAAAGTTTGACCATATCAATAGCGTTTTCCACAACCAGTCCCCGTGGATATAACGTTCCGGCGGCACAGGCCATAATAGCCACACTTAGAAGGAACATGATTGATGAAGAAATAAAGGCGTCTCTTTTTTCCGTTTTCAGGTCTTTAACGGTCCATCCCTTCTCCTGCACTAAAATAGACCGGACGACATACAAAATCCCGCCCATTGTTGTTCCCACCATACCGGCCATTAACAAAGCGGCATTGGATTCTTTTGGCATTCTGGGTACCAGGCCCTTTAATACCTGCACAGGGTCCGGGATAACCATAAACATGGTAAAGATGAACGATAAGCCCATAATAGCAACAAAAACGCCCAGAATTTTTTCAAAAAACTGATGCTGCCCTTTTAAAAACATCAAATATAATATGGCACCAAAAATCATAGCCAGAATAATCGTGTTAAATCCGTTTCCGGAACTTGTCAGTGGTCGGGACCATTCCTGAACCACCTGCACAACAATGCCCATCACACCCATACAGGACACCCATTCGCTGAATAGTAAAGAAATAAGTACAAAAATTGCCCAGGGCTTGCCAAAATATTTTTTAAAACTGTATAGCGCCGTATCACCGGTAACCGCTGTGTATCGTCCAAAAGTAAAAATCAGAATAAAGGTAAAAATACAGGACAGCAGCAACGGCCATATCAGGGTCATTCCATATTTTGCTCCGGCCGAAGCCATTGTTGTAATGCTGCCGGTCCCGATATTATAACCAATCATAAAAATGCCGGGTGCAATAGATGCAAAAAACAGGGCCAGTTTTGTTTTAACAGACATGTTTTCCATAGAATCTCCTTTTACTTGTTCACCGAATGGGGGCGATAGGAATAAGCTGTTTTATACATTGTCAAAATATTTTCCAACGGCGCATCCACCTGAATATATGTATGACCGGGACCAAATATATAACCGCCGTCTTTACCCAGCACATCAATCAGGAATCGCGCTTCTTCAGCGACCTGCTGTTCTGTACCATGACAAAGGATATGCTGCAAATCCATTCCCCCATAAAAACAGATATCTTTGCCAAAGTCCTGTTTCAGTCCTTCGGGCCCCATGCCCTGTGCCCGTGTTTGAATCGGCTCCAGCATATCCACACCGGCATCAATAATCATCGGCAGTAAAGGCCGGACCGCGCCGCACACGTGCAGCAGAAATTTTTTATCATGTTTGTGTACCGTTTCCACTAACTTGGAAAGATAGGGTACGACAAATTCTGTAAAATTGTCCGGACTAAAAAAGGGTCCGATTTGCGAACAATAATCGTCCGCCATGTAAACGATATCAATCCCATCACCATATTCGTTCAACATTTTTTCCAAAAAAAACAAGGAACGGTCCGCAATGGTATCGATTAAATAGTGGGCATATTTTTTATTCAGGGCAAAATCGAGCATTAAATTTTCAATGCCGCGCACATGGGTGGCAATAAAATAAGCGCCCCAGGTAAACACGCCGATAATGGCCCGTTGTTTATAAAGATCAATTTCAGCAGGAAATCCGGAAAAACCTAACGCATCATCAGACGGCCACGGAAATTTTTTTATATCATCAATATCATTTTCCCCTGCCAGGGGAGACCATGACAATTCATCATAACTGCCGCCGCTATAAAAGGTATTTTTTGTCCGAAACCCCCATATCGATGTTTTTGTCATCAAATTTTCCTGGTCCTTTGGATAGATAAAATTTTCAGGCAAAATCATCCAGGTGTCAACATTAAGAAAATCAAATAATTCTTCACGGGTATTAATACCCAGGGATTTGAATAAATTTATATACACTTCCATTTCAGCGTCAAAGGTAATGGGGACCCGGTCCGATTCCCTGTGATTAACAGCGGCTAATACTCGTTCTTTTGATGTCATTTAAAAATCCACATATCATTTTAAAATTTTCGGTAACAACCAGCCCAAACCGATACCACTTGAAAGCGTAACAACAGCAAAAACGCCTGCCTGCCAATATTGACCATAGACAATATGTCCGGTCCCGAACAATGCGGAATAGACGAAAACACAACCCAAAATCCAGCCTAAAAAACAATGAGGCAGGCTATCCGGAGACGGTGGTAAATTACTTTTTTCACGGATCATTTTCCAGCCGGATCCAAAAGGACGGACCAGTTTGTAAAAACGTTCCAATGTTTCCTGGGAATCCGGTTTTGTCAGCAGCGTCACTAAATACCAGATTAATGTTGTAAAAAAAACGGTTATGATCAGCGAAATATGAGAAGGGATGGCATGGCCTGATTTATTTATAAAAAACAAAACAATAGAACAAATAAAAGAACCTGTCATGGCAGCGATCTCTGACCAGGCATTAATCCGCCACCAGAACCATCTCAACAGATAGATCAAACCTGTTCCGGCGCCTATGGATAACAACAGTTGAAAACTTTCGCGGGCCGATACAAGCAAAAATGTAATACCGGCAGTGATGATCATGAGGCCGCAGGTGACAAACCGGGACACTTTGACATAGTGCCGTTCCGTCCTTTGTTTTTGCATAAATCGTCTGTAAAAATCATGAACAAGATAGGATGCTCCCCAGTTTAAACTGGTATCCATAGTGGACAAATAGGCGGCACATAAAGAAGCAACCATTATCCCTTTAAATCCGGTCGGCAGAAACACAAGCATGGCCGGATAGGCCATATCATGGCCGATAAGGTCAGCCGCAGCGTGTGGAAACATTTTTTGTATATCCGATAGTTCCGGGAACACCAGCATGGAGGCCAGGGCCACAATAATCCACGGCCAGGGACGCAAACAATTGTGGGCAATATTGAACCACAACGTCGCTTTAAAGGCATGTTTTTCATCTTTGGCCGCCAGCATTCTCTGCGCAATATAACTGCCGCCGCCGGGTTCCGCACCGGGGTACCACACCGACCACCATTGAATCGTCAAGGGAATAATAAGGACCGTAACAACAAGCTCCCAGTTACCAAAATCCGGTAAAAGCTGTAATGTCTGCGGATCAAGTTTAGATACAAGCCCGTCCAGGCCTCCGACAGCCTCGTGCTGTAAAGCAAAATAAGCTGCTGCAACGGCGCCGGTCATTGCCATAATAAACTGGATAAGGTCCGTTACAACCACACCCCATAATCCGGATAGCGCGGTAAACACAACAGCGGCAATAGAGCCATAAATGACCGTTTCGAGCCGTGACCAACCAAACAAAACATTGGCTATTTTTGCCGCAGCCAGGGTAACGGTTGCCATAATAACGCAGTTAAAAAACAATCCCAGATAAAGGGCCCGAAAACCCCGAACAATTGCCGCCGATGTGCCGGAATAACGGATTTCGTAAAATTCCAAATCAGTTAATACCTGGGAGCGGCGCCATAACCGGGCATAAAAAAACACCGTCATCATACCGGTCAACAAAAAGGACCACCAAATCCAATTGCCGGCAACACCCTTTTCACGAATAACATTTGTAATTAAATTGGGTGTATCTGTACTAAAGGTGGTGGCAACCATGGAAGTACCCAACAGCCACCAGGGCAGCGAACGCCCGGCCGCAAAAAATTCGTCAGTCCCACGTCCGGCCCGCCTCACATAAAAGAAAACCACAACGAGTGTGAACAATACATAGGATAAAATTATAATCCAGTCTGGTAGAGAAAGCTGCACAATTAAACCTGTTTTTATGTTACTGTTTTTGTATAACTATTTCTGTTAATAGCTGAGGCAATAAATCCAACGATACACGCGTTCCTTTTACTTTATGTTGGAAAAACTGGTGTTTTTCATTGCCATTTACACGGACCACCATTTCATAACGTCCGGGTTCCAAATTCCATAATCGGATCGTTGGTTTTTGCTGTTGAGGCAAAAAATTATAGGATTCTATCCTGAGATAATCCTTTTTAAAATCTTTCACAAAGGCCGTAAAACCGGATCGGGTATTTTCCCAGGTAAGGATATAATAGGGGGACATGCTTTCGTGGACCAAATCACCGGTGAGCATGGCTTTTACATCTTCATATCCGCGCACATAGACCCTGTCCGTATGCATTGCTTCAGAGGTAACCATTTGAAAATTATATGATAATTTTTCATCCATTTCCCTCAGATGATTGACAAGAAGCTCTTCTTGTCCTGTCAGATAATATCGGATAAAAGGCGGACCATATTTGAGAAACAATTCATCAAACCGAGGATCATCGGTTACAAGCCTCCACTCAGAAGCAACGTTCCAAAAAAAGCCGTTTGAATAAAGTACGTCAACAGCCCATTGCTCCGAACCATATTCCGGATTTATCGGCGGTTTTGCTAAATATTTCTGTAAAAGTACAAGAGTTGTATTCAGTGGTTGTAACAAAAAATCGTCTTTACTCATCATATAGGAAAATAATAACTGATCCAAAACCATGGCCCCGGCATGGTGTTTCCAGTTAAAGTACCCCCAGTACATATTTGTACTGTACCAATCCGGGACCTCTCCATTAACCATTTCATCAGGAAAGCGAACAGAAACAGGCACAAGACCTTTTGGTTTTCCTTTGTCAGTTTGCATGGATACCGTTGCCCAGGAGCTTGACCATTCATATAACGATTGAATGATCCGGGGATCGTTTTTCAGCCATGCCCAGTAACGGACCGCTTTAACGGCACGGGCGTTATAATCCACATCTCGGTTTCGCGGAGGTTCCGACAAAACTTTTGTAGAACTGAACCATGCTGAACGGAAAAACCGGTTTTTGTTATTATTGAACCCGGTCCATAACGTATCAAAATAATCTGCGGAAAATTTCAAACGATTTGTATAAATGCTGTCATCCAACACAAGAGGCAACTGGGGCGCTGAATCAGCAATGTATTCGGCCGCATGTTCAACATCCAGCGGCCGGGCCGAATATCCGTTATATGTTTTAGGATGAGTCCACACACAATCGGCTAATTTTTTCCAGCCTTTGATGACGGTTTTATCCCCCATTACCAATAAAGTTGACCACCATCTGAGAATCTCAACATCATCACCCAATTTGCCGCCAAGTTCACCATTGTCCGCCTGAGCTTCGTTTACCCACCAATGTGCAATATTTTGCATTTTACACAAAACCCGGTACTGCCAATAAGCCCAGTCCGGAACATCCGGACCAGGCTTTAAGGTATCGCACAATGCAGGAGTGGGGACCTGTTCACCAAGATACATTTTCAGTACAGGATCATTCGGATATTTATTTTTCAAACAGGAAAGATCTTTAATATATTGTATACGGGAACCGGCGCCACTTCCTTCCTGAACCAGCCAGTATAATATTTTACCACGGTACCAAAGCGCCCTTTCAAACAGCGGGGAATTATCAACATTATTGTTTAAAATCCCGTCCAACAACATAACACATTGATAATAACGCGGGAAAATGCCGAGCCCGGTTTGTTCCATGGCCCATTCCCAGCCCTTCATATTGATCAATTTTTCAGCGGATAAAAGATGAAAAATCTGTTCATACCAATAGCCGTAAAAAGGGTCCAGAGGATTTTTTGTTTTTAACTTTTCAAACTCTGTCAAAAGCGAGGATAAGGACAAATCAGACTTATAACGTCCGGCCTGGCTAATTTTCTCAAAAAGCCGGTTTTCAATTTCCGTTTGCGGTTTTTTATCGGGAATAAGCGCAAAGCCCAATATTCTTAACGAATCCTGCACACCTGTCATTTGGAACGAAAATGATTGCTCTGTTACATCAAATGCCTGCTGAAAAAAACGATATGTTTTTTTTAACCGGGTAGGTGGTTCGGCTGATTTTGAAAAACTATGCCAGCCAAGCGGAACAGACTTTTCATTGACAACCAAAAGGGCCGTGCAGGAATCTTCAATCCCGGATTCCATCCACAGTAAAAAATGCCATATTCCGGGCTGTACGTCAGCACGAAAGGCAACATTCTTTGCCGTTACTCCATCAATGGTGAATGAATTACGGGACCTTTTTAATTGTGAACGGTGGAATGTGGTTAAAGGAGGATTTGTCCAACCATACCCTTTTGCGGGATGATATAAATCATCCGGGGAAATAGTAATATCCGTACGAGATGTACAGGAATCCATTCCGGCATCAAAACGATACATTATGTTGTTATCAAGCTGTTTTGAAAAACTGAAACAAACATTAATAAAAAGCAAGCCAACCAGGAATAAAAACAGCCAACCTTCCTTACTAAAACAGTAACTTTTCTTATGTTTCAATTTTCAAACTCCGATCTGTTTATGCCGTTTATAACAAGGCATATATAATGACGTCCCCGTGCAAACATTTGACAACATTTCCTGGTCTTTCTAAAACGGGTTTTTCAATACCCGGTACCTAAACATTAAAAGGAACCATGCCGAATGTAAAAACATCCGGCATGGTATAAACAAACATGTTATTTCATTAAAATCATTTTTTTGGTTTGTTGGAAATTATTTGCTTCAAAGCGATAAAAATAGAGTCCTGAAGACATTTGGCGTCCGCTGTCATCAAGACCGTTCCATGTAACCTGGTAGGAACCGCTCGCCTGATGTTTATCAACAAGTGTTGCCACTTTTTGTCCCAGGTAATTATAAACCGTTAATCGGACATTACCGGGTTGAGCAACATTATAAACAATTTCCGTTGTAGGATTAAATGGGTTTGGATAGTTGCCAACGAGATTATAAGTTGAAGGCAAATCTGTTACGGAATCAAAAGGATTCTGGTTTTCTACTGAGGTTATAATGTCCATATCAAACCAGACCAGTGATCCAAGAGGTTGACCGGCTGTAGAACCTGTATAGGAAGCTGTTGTTGTGGCATAGGAAAAATCAAAAGGTTCACCGGATGTATCCAAATCCGGCTGTATCTCGGCGCCCGGATTCGTATACCAGGATGTCATAACTTCTGTTGGTGTGGCAGGACCATTGGTAAATGTAATTGCTTCCGCCAAAATCGTACTGCCTGCACCAGCCGCATTAATAGCTGCCTGGGCCGTCGCTCCAAAATTCGGCATTGCAGCTACCGTATCAGGAAAAGCACCTGCCAGGGCCGGATCAAAATAAAAGTTGTTATTGCGGATGTCACGAACCTGCTCTGCCGCATCACCCGGATCAATCACTACATTCGCCAGTTCTTCCTCTACCAGCATCTTGTTGCCATAGTATCCGCCATTCACGACCATGTTATTCGTGAATATCGCCGTGTTTGTCGGCCCAAATGTCACAACACGTTGTCCAAGGTTAACAAACGTGTTATGATTAAACCTGGCATAGTTGATAACGCCGCCATCATCGCGAACCGCCCGGCTTGTCAAATTGTACCAGGTACAATTTTCCACAACCAACGAATCGATGTCATTCCCGCGATCATCAATTCCTCGTCCATTGTTCGGACTTACAGTTTCGCCTATGTTACTGATGATCGTATTCGTCAAGATCAACCGCGTCCAATCCGTATCAATTCGAAATCCTGCCTGACTCGATTTATCCAGATGACAATCATCTATTGCTATTCGTGCCGAATCTCCACGGACACGTATAATTCGGGAATTCAATCCACCCAATTCATCTTCTCCCGTTACATACAAGCCTTTGATCTCCAGATCATCACGTGGGGTAAACGGCAAGTCCGATACTCCTCCGGATACCACTGCCGGCTGAAGGATCGGGCGTGCTCCCTCTCCCTCGGCTGCATGGATTTTTAAAGGAAAACGATTTTCTATCGTACCGTTTAACAAATACAATCCACCTCTTTCAAGTACATACACGGTGTTCAAATCTACCCGTTCTCCTGTGGCGGTCGTATCTTCGTCTATCGCTTTGTTTAATGTCTCAAAACCCGGATCGACCTGGACATAACGAGGTTCAGGAACAAAAGGCGGAGTTGGAATTATTTCCATATCAAACCATACAAGAGAACCGATAGGTTGGTTTGATGTAGCGCCTGTATAAGAAGCTGATGATGTTGGATAGGAAAAATCAAAAGGTTCACCGGATGTATCCAAATCCGGTTGTATCTCGGCGCCCGGATTCGTATACCAGGATGTCATAACTTCTGTTGGTGTGGCAGGACCATTGGTAAATGTAATTGCTTCCGCCAAAATCGTACTGCCTGCACCAGCCGCATTAATAGCTGCCTGGGCCGTCGCTCCAAAATTCGGCATTGCAGCTACCGTATCAGGAAAAGCACCTGCCAGGGCCGGATCAAAATAAAAGTTGTTATTGCGGATGTCACGAACCTGCTCTACCGCATCACCCGGATCAATCACTACATTCGCCAGTTCTTCCTCTACCAGCATCTTGTTGCCATAGTATCCGCCATTCACGACCATGTTATTCGTGAATATCGCCGTGTTTGTCGGCCCAAATGTCACAACACGTTGTCCAAGGTTAACAAACGTGTTATGATTAAACCTGGCATAGTTGATAACGCCGCCATCATCGCGAACCGCCCGGCTTGTCAAATTGTACCAGGTACAATTTTCCACAACCAACGAATCGATGTCATTCCCGCGATCATCAATTCCTCGTCCATTGTTCGGACTTACAGTTTCGCCTATGTTACTGATGATCGTATTCGTCAAGATCAACCGCGTCCAATCCGTATCAATTCGAAATCCTGCCTGACTCGATTTATCCAGATGACAATCATCTATTGCTATTCGTGCCGAATCTCCACGGACACGTATAATTCGGGAATTCAATCCACCCAATTCATCTTCTCCCGTTACATACAAGCCTTTGATCTCCAGATCATCACGTGGGGTAAACGGCAAGTCCGATACTCCTCCGGATACCACTGCCGGCTGAAGGATCGGGCGTGCTCCCTCTCCCTCGGCTGCATGGATTTTTAAAGGAAAACGATTTTCTATCGTACCGTTTAACAAATACAATCCACCTCTTTCAAGTACATACACGGTGTTCAAATCTACCCGTTCTCCTGTGGCGGTCGTATCTTCGTCTATCGCTTTGTTTAATGTCTCAAAACCCGGATCGACGTTAACAATTCTTTGTGCAAGAACAAAATTACTTGCAACTAAAAGAAAACCGATTATCGATAAAGGTAATAACCGTTTAACATGTAACATTTGTGGAACCTCCTCTTAAATTCAACGATTTGTTACTATTATTTTTTAAAAAAAATCCTGCTTCCTCCTTTCTTTCAACAAATTTTAATTTAATCTTTAAAACTTGTAACGAATTCCTAAATCAGCTGTCATGCCAAAATATTCGGCACGTGTGGTAAAACTCTCTATTCCCAAATATGCAGCTTCTTTTTCATCAGTCAGGTTATTAATATTCAGAAAAATACTCGTCTGTTTATAAACTTTCTGCTGAAGAGCAAGGTCCCATCGTGAAAAAGAATCTATAAAACCATCAAGCTCACTTCTCTCCCCTATAGTCTGTATAATATCACCCTGGTAAGTAAAGGATATACGGCCGGAAAACCCTCCCTTTTCATAACCAATAGAAAAATTAAGAATATCATCCGCCTGACCGGGCATCCTTCCGGCACGAACTGTATCTATAATTGTCGGTTGATAAGGTGGTTCCGTACTTCTGGGACCAATTTCAAAATAGGGGAAAAATGTTTCTGATTTTATATGTGAATAATTGGAATAAAGGACAATACCATCCAACGGGCTGGGTAAGAATTTCAAATTCGTCTGCACTTCAAGTTCATATCCCTTAACCTCTGTATCGGATTGCGAATTCACCGGCTCTGTTAAATTATAACCATAATATGGATCTGTTTTATCAAGAACTCTGTGAACATACAGATAATCAATATCCGTCAATTTTTTATAAAATCCGCCGATGGTAAACAAACCCAGCCGATTGTAAAAAGATAAAAACGCATCATAGTTCCAGGATTTTGTATGCATAAGGTTTGGATTACCCTGTTCCATCTCATTTTCACCCTGATAAACAGCCCTCCAGGGGACCAGATTAATATAGTTCGGTCTTGAAAGAGATTTTGTCATTGCCAAACGAATATCAAACCACTGCAAGGGTTTAATTCGTAAATGTATCATAGGCAGTACTTCTTCGTAGCTCCTTTTACCGGTCGTGTCAGAGGCGGATGCAATGGTCGTTGTACCGCTCGTGGAAACAGGCGTTCCCCAGATACTGACATAATCATTATTTGTCTTTTCATAACGAAGACCGCCCAAAATCATAATTTTTTCAAAAAAGCTGATCTCCGACATAAAATAACCGGCTTTAATTTGTTCACTGGCCGTGTAATCTTCAAGATCAATAACAGTATTTAAATAATACTTGCTGCGATAATAGTCTTTGAATTCATTGAGTTGATCAACATCTAATCCCGGTCCGAATTCATATTGACCGTTTAAAAAATCACCGGTACTAAAACCAGGATTAATAAAACTTTTAATTCCAATACGATCATCATCCGTAATTACAAGATCTCTGTAAAAACCGGCGGGATCAGCATTATATATATCAACAACATCCACAAACTCCAAATGATCGGTCATATATTGTGTAATGTCCCGGATTCTTTCTTTATCGCGTATTTTTCCGCCTGCTTTTATGTAACCTGAAATCTTTGGTCCAAAAGTGAACGGATATTTAACATTAAGTTGAGCCGTCCAATCTTTATCTTTTACATACAGCTCATCCAAGAAACCACGTTTAAAATAGGTTTCATCGAGATTATTTTTGGCACCTTCAGGTATATATGTCGGTCCCTTGTCCGTTATAATATTATTGTAAAACGGCGCTTTTTCCTGAAAATAAGCATAGTGAGAGAATGGCATATTCTGCTTGGTTTTCGAATAGGAACCACGCCATTCAATTTCCAGGCTTTTATAAATATGAGTACCGCTTAAAGAATTAGTGTATAGGGAAGTATTTATTTCCCGGTCCCGCATATCATATTGTACTCTGGCTTCACCAACCCTATATCGTTTGCGACGGCGAATTTCATCTCTTTCTGTGAGGCCCCAAAAACTGCTGAATAAAATCTGGCCATTTTCCAGATCATAATCTACGGCTATGCTGGCGCCATATCTGTCACGGGTTTCAAGACGGTCTACAAGGTTTAAATCGGCAACCTCTACAGTGCCCCGTTCGTCACCTTTATCTTTTGAAAAAGTATAACTGGCATCCAAAAGGTCTGAACTTCTGTCTGCCCGTTGAGTGTTTCCGGTAAACAAAACACCTATTTTATTATTAAGAAACCGATTACTGACACTAAAACTGCCTTTATAAAGTCCAAATTTTTCTTCATGGTCATTATATCCTGTTTGAAGACGTACATCACCATGAAAATTTTCCGGGGCCTTGCGAATTGTAAAATTAATCGTACCACCGACGGCATCACCGTCTTTATCCGGTGTTAATGCTTTATATACTTCAATTCCGGCCAAAATATCAGGAGAAATCATACTCAAATCAACAGAACGGTCCTCCTCATCCGTTGACGGGATACGTTCGCCATTAACAGTAATAGAATTAAACTTGGGGGACAAACCACGAACCACAACTTTTTGTCCTTCACCGGCATCACGTTGAACGGATATACCGGGAAGTCGTCCAAGAGATTCGGCAGCATTCTGGTCCGGCAGTTCCTGAATTTTGTCCGGAGAAACAACATTCACAATAGTGTTGGAGGCTATTTGCTGATTTATGGCACGTGCCTGGCCCTCAAGCTGCGCTGTTACAACAACCTCTTCACCTTTGAGTGTTTCAAAAACCATTTCAACCTTAATGGATAGAGTTTGTTTCGGGCTGATGGTAATTTCCATACTGTTTTGTTTATATCCAATATATGTTGTAACAAGGGTATATTTGCCGGGCTGAAGGTTCACTATTCGGAACTCACCATCCAGATTTGTTGCTGCGCCTTTCATTGTTCCGCTTAGCTGCACATTTGCACCGGGTAAAGCCGTACCGGTTTCGGCTTCTACCACTTTACCAACAATTTTTCCGGTAATGCCGGCGTATGAATTGAGACTGGAAACGAGTAAAATTATGAATAAACATTTTTTCATAAGTCTTCCTGTTTTATAATATTGTTAACAAGTACAATAAACCTGATAATAATATAATGATCAGTAAAGAAACTAAAACACCCCCGATATCAATTTTATATAAAGACCATAACTTTTCTAATTTTGTGTTAAATATATCCAATAACAGCAAACCAGTTCTTCCTGATACACTGTCAACAATTAAACTTTTGGGTACTTTATCCTTTAATTTGTTTTGGGAAGCACGATTTGTAAAATGACTTCCGATAATCATCGCTATTAAACCAATTGGCAAATAGGCGGATATTTGCTTTTCTATCGACCAGTGCAAACCAAAACCATTTATATCCCCTGTTACCATTATTACAAAAAAAGCGGAAAAAATACTTGCCACAGCGCCTGTGGCATTTGCCTTTGGCCATAAAATGCCTGCCCAAAAAGCGATTCCGAATAGCGCCATGACACGCCATAAAATCTTGAGACCATCCGTAAGAGACGGAATAAAAAAAGCAAACAACACCGAACAGCCCAAAACAATGATTGAAAAAATACGCGCTCCTAATAAGGATTTTAACTTTTCACTACGAAAAAGCGGGCTTAAATTCTGTGTTACCAGGGCAGCACCGGATAGCATATAAGCGTCACAGCTTGACATAATAGACGCCAGCAAAGCCGCTATCATAAATCCTAAAAGTCCGGCAGGAATAAACTCTTTAATAATTAATCCAAAGGCCATATCGCGCTCTGCCACACCAAGTCCGGGAAACAGAACAGCACAAAAAATTCCGGTAAAAACCCATCCAATGGTTATAAACCGCTTTATAAACGTTCCACCAACCCAACCGATACGTGCCGTTAACTCATCTTTGGCTGATCCCATCATGGCCATGTGATGAGGGTAAACAGCCATAGCCACAAAGCCATTTATTGTTGTTGCTATTAAAAAAAACGGTGTAACTTCACTAATAGCAAACATATCAAACATATTTGCCGGCAACTGTTGATGCAAAGCAGAAAATCCGCCGATCCGAGCGAGCGCAAAAGGCACAATAATAAAGGAAAAAATAATTGTAATCACACCTTGAATAAGGTCGGTTAACGCAGCGGCGAATAATCCGCCGGTCAGTCCATAAATCACAATCATAGTGGATACGGTTATAATCGAAGTCGCAAAAGGTACTTTACCATCGGTAATTGCTTCAATGGTAATACCGATACTTTTTAACATCAGGCCGGAATTTATGATAATATATAACAATCCAACCAGTGCATAACTGCGTCCAACACGGTCGCCATATCGTTCCTGAAAAAAATCAGCCAGGGTAACATAACCCATTCGGCGGTAAACCGGCGCTAAAAGCCAAAAAAACGGTGTTAAAAACAACCAGTACCACTGATACCAGATTCCGGCAATACCTAATTGATAGGATGCGCCTGCTACCAGAATAAGCTGTGCCGCATTGGTCCCGGTACCAAAGCTCTGGGCAATAGATAACAGCTTTCCAAACCGACGGCCGCCAAGATAAAAATCATCAATTGTACGGACTTTTTTAAATGCCAAAGAACCTATGGTCAAAACGACCACAAAAAAAACAATAATTACAATAAAATCCCAGACGCCAAAGCCCAAAAAAAACTCTCAAAATATTAAATAAATTTACCGGGTTGATGAACGTATGATCAATTCCGGCATTAATGCAATTCGTGTACTTGAATTATCACCATTTATTTTACGCAGTAATGTATCGAACGCCAAACTGCCTATTTTTTCCAACGGCTGCCTGACAGTCGTTAACGGAATAACCGAATGTTGCGCCATGGGAATATCATCAAAACCCACAATCGCTAAATCATCCGGAACGCGAATATTTTGTTCCAAAAATGCCCTTTTTAATCCCAAAGCAACCAAATCAGAAAAGGCAAAGATTGCGTCAGGACGGTTATCAGACATTACTATTTGAAGGCCCAATTCATAACCGGCCTCGAAACGATTATAAGACAAGTCAGTTTTTAAAGAAAAAACACTCAGGTCTTTTTGCTCTCTGCCATCATCAAACAGCGCTTCACGATAGCCGCGAAAGCGTAGTTCACTGAGTGGGTTATGAAGTTCCGGTGTAACATAAGCAATATGCTGATATTTTCGTTTAATTAAAAAATCAGTCGCTAAATAGGCGCCCTTTTGATGGTCGCTGCCGATATAATTCATGGATAAATCAGAAATATAGGAAACAAAAACCAGTGGTATTTCATTTTTACGCAACTCATCTAAAAACGGCGGAACTTGCTGATTACATTTTCTTGAAGCGACAACAACACCTTTTACGCCTGCTTCAAGAAATCGGTTTATTTGCTGTACTTCGTCGTCATCTTTACGATTTGGATTTGAAAAAAGCACAATGTAATCATTTTGCGATGCTTCTTTTTCAACACCACTTAATACTTTTGAATAAAACGGACTTAATAATTCGGTAATAACAACGCCGATACATGGTTTCGTTTCAACGTTATGTTGTTTTGGTTGTTGAATGCTTTTTACAAAAACCCCTTTTCCAGGTTGACCGATAAGCAGTCCTTCGTTAACAAGCTCCAACAATGCCCTTTTAACTGTTATAAGACTCACGTTATAAGTTTCGGCAAGCTCCTTTTGAGAAGAGAGCCTTGTATTAACGGGCAGCTTACCGCTTAAAATTTTTTCTCGAATTGACTCGGCGACTTTTTCATATAAAGGAAATGAACGGGGCATTTATTGATCCAATCTTAAAAGCATACCTGGTATACCTAGTTGTGACAAAATAGCAATTCAATTTAAATTTGTCAATGCTTTTATTTTCATTTTGATATTTTTAAATTCCTGTAAAACAGAAAATTTATTTTGATACCACTTTTATTATTGCTATCTTTTTGTAAAAATTACACCTATATTTCTATAAATCATATAATAACCTAATATTAGTCTAATAAAATATGAGTTCACATAAAAGCACTCTCTGCATAATCATTATTCTTTTCCTGATTGCTCTGTCAATTCGAATCACTCATATTTTAAACACAAATCCCTACCCGCTGCATGTTGATGAATCTGCAATAAACAATAACGCCATGCGTATTCTGCAAACCGGCAGTTTAAATCCGCAGTTCTTTAACTATCCATCGCTACCGATTTATATCAACACCCTTGCATTAAAAATCGGACTCGCAACAACAAACAGCCAAAACCAAAACGTTTCACTGGGATTTCCCTATTACCATCCGCGAAACGTCTTATTGCCGGGGAAATTTTTGCTGGCCATACTGTCCAGCCTTATTGTAATCATGAGCGGATTTATTGCTTTTTTTCTTTTTAAAAACAAATTTTTGCTCATATTAACCCCTCTGGTTTTGATCCTGTCCGGACAATTTTTATACTTTTCATGGGCATATATAAATGTCGACATGTATGGAACATTTTTTATCACCCTTGCTTTATTTTGGTTCGCTTATTTTTTTCATAAAGATTCACTAATACACAACATCATCATCCCGGCCGTTTTTTGCGGACTGGCAGTCGGCTGCAAATACAATCTTGCTTTTATATCGATTCCCTTTTTTCTGTACATTCTTATACAAAGTAAAGACAAAATTCAAAAACTCTTAATTTTTGCCGGCCTCTTTGTTCTGGCATTTATTGCGGTCGTTCCCTTTAGTGTTTTGGATTTTCATAAATTTCTGCTGGATATTAAATTCGAATTCGCTCATTACAAACAGGGTCATCCGGGGTTCGAAAGCACGCCGGGAATTGTGCAATTTCTTTATTATTTAAAAACAATTATAAACGACTTTGGCCTGCCGCTGTTTCTTATCGGCATTTTTGGAATATTTCAAAGCATCAAAAAATTGCCTAAAAAGATACTTTTGCTGCTCTCTTTTCCTGTCACGTTTTTTTTATTTATGAGCATGCAGCGCGTGCATTTTGTGCGTAACATTCTTTCCTTTTTCCCGATCTATTCAATTTTCATCTCAATCGGAATAGTAGAGTTATGGAAAATGCTATCCGCTTTTAACCACAAAAAATATAAACTAATTTTTCAGATACTCTTTATAACAATCATTATTTGCTTGCTGCCATACAAAAATCTTGTAAAAATTTTTGATTTTACTCAAGATTCCAGAAACAAAGCAGCAAACTGGATAATAAAAAATGTTTCTCCAAGAGATACCATCATCATTCCTTCCTGTCTGAGTATGGACATATCGAATCTGCAAAACTATCAAACACATATAGTTGATTTTTTACAGACAAATTTTGATTCAACATATAACACGATTCAAGATACAAGCTATGTTCTTGTTCCGCTTGTGCGAACATTGACAAACAACACGAATAAAATAAAAATCGACGAAAAGAATTCTTTTTTCAAAACCATGCCGCAGTTGCAAAGCTTTGGTAATTATCCGATAATTATTGACGGTCCATACCCAACCCAAAATGGTAATCCGATAATAAAAATAATATTATTAAAGCCCGAGGATAAATAGAATTTCTTGCTATTTTGCCGTATAATTTCTATTTTTACGAAATTTAAAACAAAGGGAAAAATATTGACACAATTAAAAAATTTAATGATATCTGTATCCGGCGTTCGCGGAATAGTTGGCGATGGTTTAACGCCGGAAGTTGCTCTAAAATTTGCACAAGCCTATGGCAGTGAATTCGGACCCGGGAAAATTGTCGTGGGTCGTGATTCACGCGTAACCGGAGAAATGGTTAAAAACGCTGTTATAGCCGGGTTATTATCAGTCGGTTGTGATGCCGTTGACATCGGCATAGTTCCGACACCGACAACGGAATTATCAACAGAACGTCCCGCGAATTCAGGCGGCATTATTATAACTGCCAGCCACAATCCCAAAGAGTGGAACGCCCTAAAACTTTTAGCCCCGGATGGCTTGTTTTTAAACGCGGAACAGGGTGAAAAAATCCTGGAACGTGTAAAAAATGATGACTATAACTTTGTATCATGGGACAAAATCGGCAAAAGCACAACTTGTATATTATCCATAGAACGACATATCAATGCAACACTTGCTTTACCTCTCATTGATGTGCCAACTATAATGCAAAAACAATTCACAGTTGTTGCGGACTGCTGTAACGGCGCCGGTGGAACGATATTACCATCCCTGTTAAAAGCCATGGGCTGTAAAACCATATTTTTAAACCAGGAACCTAACGGACTTTTTCCCAGGAATCCGGAACCAACCCCGGCCCACCTGAGTGAACTTTGCCAGGCCGTTAAAACACATAAAGCCGACCTTGGTATCGCTGTTGATCCTGACGTTGACAGGTTAGCGCTAGTGAACGAAAAAGGCGAACCCATGAGCGAGGAACTGACCCTGGCATTGACAACAGAATACATTGTGTCTAAAACTCCCGGAAATGTGGTTGTTAACGCCTCAACATCACGAATTATTGACGATATTGCTAAAAAACATAACAGCCAGGTTTACCGAACACCTGTCGGAGAAATTCATGTAGCAACAAAAGCACGTGAAATCAAAGCTGTTATGGCCGGTGAAGGTAACGGCGGTGTTATATACCCTGAATTGCATCTTGGAAGAGATGCTATTGTCGGGATTGCCCTTGTATTGCAGTATATGACGGAATCGGGAAAAACAATCTCGCAAATTCAGGATGGTTTACCCAAATATACAATGATCAAAGACAAAATTGCACTGCCCTTTGATGTAAATGCAAAATTAATTGTCCAGAAATTGCACGATGCCCACAAGCAGGACAATATTGATACAATCGACGGTGTAAAAATTCTTTATGAAAAATCATGGGTACATATTCGTGCTTCCAATACCGAACCCATTATTCGCGTTATTGCCGAATCGCCGACGCAACAGGAGACACAATCATTAATTGATGCTTTTAAAAATGAAATTATTCAACTATCCAATTCCTGAAAGATAATTATAAATACATGCAAGAATCAGACATAAAAAAAATTGTAGAAAAAGTAATATTTGAACTGCAAAACCAGTCGCAAACCAGCAATACATTCAACAAAAAGAATCCATCTGGCGCAAAAGACCTGGCTCCGTTTATTGACCACACACTTTTAAAGCCGGATGCAAACCGCCAGGATATTATAAACCTGTGCAGGGAAGCAGAAAAATATAAATTCGCTTCCGTTTGCGTAAATCCATGTTGGGTGAAATTGTGTTCCGAAACACTAGGCGCAAAGGCAAAAATTTGTTCCGTAGTTGGTTTCCCTCTTGGGGCAAACACCACATGTATTAAGGTGGAAGAGACAAAACGGGCGATTTCTGACGGTGCATCGGAAATAGACATGGTCGTAAATATTGGCAAACTTTTATCCGGTGATCTGACAGGTGTTTATAATGATGTACACCGCATTGTGGAAGCTGCCGGTACTGCAATAGTTAAAGTCATTATTGAAACCTGCCTGTTATCTGATGAACAAAAAATCATTGTCTGTACTATAGCAAAACAGGCCGGCGCTCACTATATAAAAACATCAACAGGTTTTTCCAGCGCCGGGGCAACCATTGAGGATATAAAACTTTTACGCCAAATCGTTGGTCCAAATATGGGCATAAAGGCATCCGGAGGCATAAAAGACGTTCAAACGGCATTGTCTTTAATTCAGGCCGGTGCAAATAGAATAGGTACAAGCTCCGGCGTTTCATTAATTAATGCCGGTTAAAATATCACCCTGGGGCTTATTCTTAAAAACCATTAAACCTGGTCAACAGCGCAAACCCGCATGATCCAATAGATGCTGACTTTACATTTATATTTTTTATTGATTATTAGGAAATAATTACTTAAAATATAAATCTTTAATGCGGGAGATTTAATGTGGCTTGATTTATTAATAATCAGTATCTGGGGAGGTATTGTATCCCTCGATACGACAGCAGCAGCACAGTGCCTTATTTCACATCCACTGGTATCCTGCACGCTGTTAGGCCTGGTTCTGGGCAATATACCTCTTGCTTTCAGTATGGGTATTTTAATGGAACTTGTTTGGTTAAATGAGCTGCCGATTGGTGCAGCCCACATTTCTGAAGGAAATGTGGGAGCAACGACCGCAGCCGCAATCGCATTAATTGCCACAGAACAAACGCAAAGAGCTATTCCGGTTGTCGCCCTGAGTTTGATAATAGCCATTTTAATCAGTTTTTTCGGCGGACGGCTTGTTATTATCATGCGGCATTTAAACGGAAATATTTTTGAAAAATTACTGTATCAAAAAAAGTTAACACAAACGAGCATTATACGCGCTCACATGACCGGTGTTTTATTTTCTTTTCTGATTGGATTTTTTCTAACAGGAATCACAACATTTGTTTGTGTTTACTATCTTATTCCCAATTTACTTGTCTTTTTACCGGCAGAGTATGATAAAATTTTTGAGCCTATTACAAGTATTTTTACAGGAATAGGATGTGCCGTATTATTAACAATCTTTTATCAACAAAACAAGCACCGATGGTTAATTTTACCCAGTTTAATAATCGGCTTTTTAATATTTTTCTTATAAACAAAACATGGACACAAAAATAACAAAACTCCAACTCTATAAAATTATCCTGAACAGTATTTTCATTCAAGGTTCCTGGAGTTTTAAAGCATTAATAGGCCTGGGATTTTGTTACGGAATTCTCCCCATTGTAGATAAACTTTGCGAAAATGAACAGGAAAAACAGGCGCTCTTACACAGGCATCTTGTTTATTTCAACTCACACCCCTATTTTGCCAACCTATGTCTCGGTGCAGTTGCAAAACTGGAAAATGATGCTAAAGAAAAAAAATGGAACGATACGGCATCAATTGAAGTATTTAAAGAACGCCTTATAGGACCACTGGGGGTAGTTGGCGATAAATTATTCTGGAATGGCCTAAAACCCTTTTCCGCAGCCATCGGAGTTTTTCTCGGGCTGACCATTGGTTTATTCGCCATCCCTGTGTTTTTGCTGGTATATAACATACCACACTTGTGTGTCCGAATAAAAGGAACTCTATTAGGTTTTGAAAAAGGTTTCAATATAATAGAATACCTGGCATTAAAGCGTTACCAAAAATGGTTCTCTATCATGTCTATTGGTGGTTTAATCACTACAGGCATCATTGTAGCGATCTTTTTTAAAAAAAGCCTGGATCAGAACCTTTTTTCAGCTATGACCTTTCTCACATCACTTGTTGTCGGATATTTTATGCTGAAGAAAAAAGTTCCTGTCAATAAAGTACTGTCGTTATTAATCTTTATACTTTTTACGACAAGAATATTGCTATTCATTTTAACCTAGAGCGATGATCAAATGATAACAAAAAATTTTAAAATAAAAAATCAATTAGGCATTCATGCCAGACCTGCCGGTTTGCTGGTAAAAACAGCATCAAAATTTAAGTCATTTATTTATATTTCAAAAAACGGCAATGAAGTTAATGCGAAAAGTATTATGGGGGTTTTAATGCTGGAAGCTGCTTTTGGCAGTGAAATTCAGGTACGCATAGAAGGTGATGACGAATTTGCTGCAATGGAAGCGATAGAAGAACTTGTTGATCGACAGAAATTTAATGAAGATTAAAAAATGCTATCCGAAACAACTCCAAAAAAACAAAAAACTCAAACTATTCTGCAAGGGATTCCTGCATCCCCGGGATTTGCCATTTCCAAAATTTTTGTGCTAAGTGGTGATAATGTTCGTGTTGAAGAAAAATCCATTTCTGAAAATAATGTTCAACAGGAAATCGACCGCTTTAATAACGCATTAAATAAAGCAAAGCATGAGCTGAATAATTTATATGAAAAAGCACTCTCGTCTGTGGGTGAAAACCAGGCAATTATCTTTGAAACTCATAAACTCATGCTGGAAGATGAGCTTATTGTCGGTGAAACAAAAAAAATCATTCACAAAGAAAAATGGAATGCTGAATATTCCTTTTTTCAGGTAATGGAACAATTTGAAAAATCTCTGGCAAAAATTGACAATGATTATTTAAACGAACGAGCAGCAGATATTCGGGACGTCAAAAAACGGGTTATTAACATTCTGCAAGGTAGTTCCAAATCAATAAGTTCTATGTTCAAGGAACCTTGCATTATTATTTCCAAAGAACTTACACCATCGGATACGATCAACCTCGATCACAATAAAGTTCTTGGATTTGCGACTGATTTTGGCGGACGCACATCACATGCGGCCATTATGGCACGTTCGTTAAAAGTGCCCTCTGTTGTGGGCCTGCATCAGGCTTGTCAACAAGTTGAATCCGGAGATACGGTTATCGTCGATGGAATTGAAGGATTACTGATTATCCATCCGACTGATAAAACAATAAAAAAGTACGAACAGATATCAACTGATTACATAAAATTTGAAGAAAAACTAACGCATGTAACGAATTTACCGGCATTAACCAAAGATGCAAAGAGCATTGAACTTTCTGCAAATATAGAATTTGCACAGGAAGCAAAAAGCGTTCGTAAAATGGGCGCTTATGGTGTTGGTTTGTATCGTACCGAATATCTATACATCGCCCGGGAAACACCTCCTTCAGAGGAAGAACAATTTGAGGAATATTCTGAAATTGTTAAAAAACTAAACGGACAACCTATAATTATAAGAACTTTTGATCTTGGTGGTGACAAACTGCCGACTTCTTTTAAACTACCCAAAGAGGAAAACCCGTTTCTGGGACTTCGTGGTATCCGTTTATATCGTGATGAATTCAAAATCCTGTTTAAAACACAATTAAGAGCTATTTTTCGCGCAAGTGTTTTTGGAGAAATTCGGATTTTATTCCCAATGATTGCTTGTGTCTCTGAAATGAGATATTGTCACAACGTAATCGAAGAAGTGAAAGCAGAATTAAAACGTGAAGGCAAATCATTTGCAGATATGATACCGGTTGGTGCAATGATAGAAGTCCCTTCTGCCGCCGTTATTGCAGATTTAATTGCCGAAGAATGTGATTTTTTGAGCATTGGAACAAATGACCTGATTCAATACTCACTTGCTGTTGACCGCGGCAACGAGCATATAGCCTATCTGTACCAACAATTCAACCCGGCTATATTAAGAATCATTAAAGATATTATCCAAAAGGGACACGAAAAGGGGGTTTGGGTAGGAATGTGCGGAGAAATGGCAAGCGATCCCTATGCTACAATGATCCTCATTGGACTGGGAATCGACGAACTCAGTGTATCGCCTGTTTCGCTTTTATTAATTAAAGAAATTATTCGTCGTGTTGACTATACAGAATGTGAAAATTTGGCAGAAAGAGCCCTCAGTTACAGTACTTCTTTAGAAATAGATCACTATTTAAAAAGTATTCTCAAGAAAAAATTTAAAGATCTGCTCTTTCAATTATAAATATAAAAAACAAGGAACAAATCATGAGTCAATTGACTAAATTAAAAGAACTGGATATTTCAAACATGTATGATTTGTTGGTCTCTTTTCCGGATCAACTAAATGAAGCATGGGATATTGCTATGCAGGCGGAAATTGCCAAGCCTGCTCATGAAATTAATAATATTGTTGTAACTGGAATGGGTGGATCCGGTATCGGTGGTGATCTGCTTGCAACTTTATTTGCACAGGACATTGACATTCCAATTTATGTTAACAAGGAATATAACCTGCCAAAATTTGTTAATAAAAATACGCTTTTATTTGTATGCAGCTATTCAGGAAACACAGAAGAAACCATATCAGCGATTAAATCCGTAAAAGATAAAGCACCCCATACGATTTGTATTTCCTCGAACGGTACGCTGGAAAAAATAGCCAAAGAAGAAGGATACTCGCTTATTAAAGTCCCTGCAGGACGCCCTCCCCGTACGGCCCTGCCATACCTGTTTACAGCCACTGTTGTAGCCATGCAAAAACTGTCGATAATTAAAGACCAAAAGAAAAATTTTGAAGAGACAACTACCGTTTTAAAAGATATCATTAAAAATATAGCCGATTATAATAATCCTGAAAACCCGACAGTTATATGTGCTCAAAATATTGTAGGAAAAGCACCCATCATTTACAGTGGCATGGAACCCAGTCAGGCGCTTCCGACAAGATGGCGAAATCAGTTTTCAGAAAACTCTAAAATTTTAGCTTTCGGTAACCTTTTACCGGAAATGAACCATAATGAAATTGTCGGATGGGAAACACCGACAGGCATACTGGATAAAGTCCATGTTATTTTTCTGAACGATAAATTAAACTCTGACAGAGTCAAAGCCAGAGTTGATATAACGAAACAAATCCTCAGCAGATTCGATATACCAATTACCGAATTTGAATCAACCGGCACATCAAGATTGTGCCGTACCATGTCCCTTTTAATTTATGGTGACTTTGTCAGTTATTATTTGGCGCTTTTAAATAATATTGATCCGACACCGGTCAGTAACATTGACTTTTTAAAAGGCAAACTTGCAGAAATAGAATAATTAATATAGATACACAACACAATAAACACAAAATTGTGCTGACAGAAAAAGGAGAACGAACAATATGGCTGAAATGCTTTTCACATCAGAATCAGTAACGGAAGGACATCCTGATAAAGTTGCCGACCAGATTTCTGATGCAGTGCTCGATGCTGTTTTCAAAGATGACCCTAATGGCCGGGTTGCTTGTGAAACATTTGTTACAACAGGCTTGACGCTCATTGGTGGTGAAATTACAACAGAAACCTATGTTGACATTCCCACAATCGCACGGGAAACAATTAAAAATATCGGCTATACCGATGCCAGATATGGATTTGATTATTCCACTTGTGCTGTATTAACAACCATTGATCAACAATCTCCGGACATTGCTATGGGCGTAGACCGGGCAGGCGCCGGTGATCAGGGAATGATGTTTGGTTTTGCCTGTAACGAAACACCGGAACTTATGCCGATGCCGATTATGCTGGCCCACAAAATGACCCAAAGACTTGCCGCACTACGTAAAGATGGTACTATTCCTTACCTGCGTCCGGATGGGAAATCACAAGTTAGTGTAAAATATGTTGACGGTAAGCCGGTTATGGTTGAAACTGTTGTTATTTCAACTCAGCACGAACCCGATGTAACAAATGAACAAATCCAAAAAGACATGATAGAGCAGATCATTCTACCGGTTATTCCTCAGGAACTGATTATTGCAAACGGTCCAACCTATCACATCAATCCTACCGGCCGCTTTGTAACAGGCGGTCCTCAGGGAGATGCAGGATTAACAGGACGTAAAATTATCGTCGATACTTATGGTGGTTATGCACGTCACGGTGGCGGTGCATTCTCCGGAAAAGATCCAACGAAAGTGGACCGATCCGCCGCTTATGCCGCACGTTATATTGCAAAAAATATTGTTGCATCCGGTCTGGCTGAAAAATGCGAGATAGAACTTGCCTATGCCATTGGTGTTGCCGAACCGGTTTCCATATTTGTAGAGTGTTTTGGAACAGGAAAAACATCGGATGAAGAAATTGTCAAACTGGTCCGTAAAAACTTTGACCTGACCCCGGCCGGTATTATTGAAATGCTTGACTTGAGAAGACCCATTTATCAGGCAACAGCCTCCTATGGACACTTTGGCAGAGCAGAAGCCGGGTTCCCATGGGAAAAAACAGATAAAATTAACGATTTACAAAAAGGTTAAAAATTCACAAGGAGGTTAAGTGAATTACGATATAAAAGATATTAATCTAGCGCCCAAGGGCAAACAACGTATTGAATGGGCAGAAAATGATATGCCTGTTCTTAGATTGGTTAGTGAACGATTTGAAAAAGAAAAACCATTAGCCGGTAAAAAAATGTCTGCTTGTCTGCATGTTACCGCAGAAACAGCAAATTTGGCCAGAACACTAAAGGCTGGCGGAGCAGATCTCGTTCTATGTGCTTCTAATCCATTATCCACACAGGATGATGTAGCCGCAGCCCTTGTTAACGATTATGGCATTGCAGTATACGCCATAACAGGTGAAGATAACAAAACTTATTACGAACATATTCGGGCCGCTATTGAACACGGACCGGTTGTAACTATGGATGACGGTGCAGACCTTGTTTCCAACATAAATTCCGATTACCCGGAAATTGCCAAAAACATTATCGGCAGCATGGAAGAAACAACAACAGGTGTTATCCGTTTAAGAGCTATGGCAAAAGACGGTGCTTTAAAATTTCCGGTTATTGCCGTAAACGACGCTATGACAAAAAACATGTTTGACAACCGATACGGAACCGGTCAGTCAACAGTTGACGGTATTATACGCGCTACTGATATTTTACTGGCAGGTAAAAATGTAGTTGTTGCCGGCTATGGCTGGTGCGGAAAAGGATTTTCCATGCGCTGCCGTGGCATGGGATCCAATGTTATTGTAACAGAAGTTGATCCAATTCGTGCCCTGGAAGCCGCCATGGACGGATTTCGTGTTATGCCGATGATTGAAGCCGCAAAAATCGGTGATTTGTTCTGTACGTTGACCGGCGACATTCATGTTATTCGCCCGGAACATGTGGAACTGATGAAAGACGGCGCTATCATTGCCAATTCCGGTCATTTTAATGTTGAAATTGATATTGACGGAATTAAAAACCTTGCCGCTTCCGGACCGGTTACAGTACGTAACCATGTTGATCAATATGTGTTAAAAAACAATAACAGAATCAACCTGCTTGCCGACGGACGCTTGATCAATTTGGCTGCCGCAGAAGGTCACCCGGCCTCTGTTATGGACATGAGCTTTGCAACACAAGCTTTGGCCACCGAATGGGCCGTTAAAAACGCCGGACAACTCGATGTTAAAGTCCATGACGTGCCCAGCGACATAGAAGATTGGGTTGCCCGCTTAAAGTTGAAAAGTATGAACATCGTTATGGATGAACTTACTGAAGAACAAAAACAATATTTAGCATCATGGGAAATGGGAACATGATTTCTAAAAATTTTAAAAGACCGGAGATTTATATCTTCGGTCTTTTGCTTTTATCGACAGCGTTTATTTGGGTGCAGTGTTCTAAAGAAGAAGAAAAAGTAAACGAACTACGACCTGAAATAAATGCACAGGCAAAAATTGATGTTGAACAATTTAAGGCTAAAATGCCTGAAATAATCAACACTCAAAGTGAAATCCAGACAACACCGGAAGACAAAAGCCTGTACCAGTCTCTCCTGCAATTATGTGTTGATGAAAATGCGCAAAAAATTATCACCACAGGACAGGGAAAGCCACCGGAAAACGCCCGGTCTGCTGTTGCCATACAATCCGCTGAACGTGCTGCCTATATTGATGCGTCCCGGTGGATTGCCTATCTGCTGGAATGGCAGAAACATGGCACGGATTCCCTGACATTCGGACAACTAGAGGCCGAATTACCGCCTGTTCGCGTTTTGCACAAAGAAGTAGCAGGAGATTATACGGTTTCTTTGCTTGTTGAGGCAGATATACCCGAGTAAACATACGATTTAACTTTAAACATTTTTTCTACAACAAAAGTAACCGCCGTGAACTATATTTTTATTTCAGAAAAAGTTTACAATATACTTTTGTGGCCAGTTGAGCATGTTTAAATTTTGTATATTGACCCTTTAGATCAGGCTCATCTGTCCACATGATAAAAAATTGATTTTCATCAAAATTAGAAAAAATCTGGTTTTCTTCCAGACTCGGAAGCCAGTGATTTCGTTCAGCCGCCTTTGCTATGACTTTTTCATGTGTAAAATTAAACCCATGCACTGAATCCTGAACACCGGTAAACAGATATATTTCATTGGAAGCGTGCCGCCAATGGTTATCACTTTTGTTGGCAGTTGATAATATTAAAACAGTCCCGTCTTTCGTGAGTGTCATGGAAGAGTCCCAAATATATCGCTCCGGAACGGTTAACAAATTTTCATGCCACTTTTTACCATCATAATAAAAATGGTATTGATGACTGCGTTTTTCATAATTGCGCAACATGGCTAAAAAATGAATATTTTCATTTTCATCCACACTCAAATTTCCACATCCCTGAACAAATCCGGAAAAAACTTTACCCATCGTATTAAAATTTTCACCACTATCATTTGATTTAAACAGATAATAGTCCGTATTCATTTGATAATAGTTATTGTCGTTTTTGGATATTTCCATATCAGGCGCAAGAATATAAACAATGCCTTTTTTACTGATATTCATCATAACATTATAACGGCACAGCGATTTTTCAGCGTTGTAAATTATTCGCGGTTTTTCCCATTTATTGTTTATTTTTCGAACATAACCGACAGCAGGCCCTAAAGAACCGGCAACATGAATGATATTATCCTCATCCACTCTGATGACAGGATATGTCCATTCCATCTCACCATTTTTCTCAATCATTTTATCCTGACGCCAGTAGGAGGTGTCCGAATCAACACGACCGTACATAAAGCTTAAAATTTCTTCATTTTCCCATTCGGTACTGTTGTTCGGTAATCTGGATTTTCGATAATGAAACGGATGGTGATGCGGGCCATAAACAATATAAAGATAACCCTGTTTATCAACCGCCATGCAGGGGGTTCCATGATTGTCAAAGATATTACCGATAAAAGTATGGCTCTCGATTTCTTTTGTCGAATGATTATAGGCTGCAATCCATACCGACATGCCTTCCCAATGTTTAAATGTGGACGAATTTATACATGTATAAGCAAAATGAGTCTTTCGGATACCGCCGGCATCGCAAGTAACAATTTTAGTCTGCATGGAATACCCGGAACCCTTGTCATTTCCCTGATCCGTCAGTAATACCGGATCAGATAATTGAACCTGAGATGCGGCATTAAACACAAATAGAAAACAGGATAAAAACAGCATTCGAAAAAACACAAAATTCTCCTAATCAACTTTAATATCCGTTTATTAAACCTCCCGGTCGGCAATCAAAAACAATTTCATCGTCGGTTTGAGAAACAATTTTCACTTTGTTTAAATGCCAATGGATTGGATGTTCAGGTTTTTCCAGTTTCAGCAATCCGCCTTTTTCAGATTGTATGGCTACTCGTATAACATGTCCGTCTTTTTTCTGAGCTGATACCAGAAAAGCTCCTTCAGCCCTTAATTGATAAAAGCCGGCGTTCTTCCACGAAGCAGGAACAGCCGGAAACAAACGCACAGTACCGCTGTAACTTTGTAAAAGCATTTCCTGCAATCCGGCAGCGGCTGCCATGTTGCCTTCCAGCGTAAAAGGACGATAGGTGAATTTACTGTATCCGGATTTTGTCTGGTCGCCGTTCAAATGAAAACTATTTTTTGAGCAAAAAGCTTTGGAAAATATTTTCAGGGCTTTTTCAGCTTTTTCACCGTCCCTGGCTCGGGCGGCAAGACTGGCCAGCCAGGCAAAACTATAACCGGTCCAATAATCGGTCCCCATACGATCCAGTTCGTCTAATGAAGCTTTAATAATATGTTGATCTTTGGGTCCGTTTTCCCAGCGCACCAAACCCAGGGGATGAATGGCCATTAAATGTGAAAAATGACGATGAGAAAAGGGCAATTCCAAATCCGGTGCAACCAGCAAACGGTTGTCATCATCAGCCAATGCCAATTCAGGACATTCCTGTAAAATATTTTCCCAATAAACCTTATCATTTTCCAGTTCTAATTCGTCAGCGCATTCTGCCACGGCAGAGAACAGCCAGCGGCTTAAGGCCAAATCATAATTCGAAGTGGGCGGCAGCCATGCTTTTAATTTATTGTCAAAAATTTCCGGGGAAGAACTTAGGGGTAAATATCGTTTTCCATTTTTGTCTTGTTCCAGCATAGATTCTAAAAACACGGCTGATTTCCGCATATAGGGATAAGCCCTTTCTTTCAAAAATTGTCTATCCTGACTAAAGCGCCAATGCAGATAAAAATGTTGTGCCAGCCACGCGGCAATTGTTGCACTGTGGGTATACTGGTGCCAACCACCGATTTGGCGTCCTCTAAGATCAGCCGTCATAGGAACATTTATGCCGGGTTTGTCGAAAAAATTGCGGGTGTACATTTCAGCTTCCGGCAGTGTTTCCCATAACCAGTCCAAATAGCCCATCCCTTCCTGTAAATGGTTTCCGCTGTAACAAGGCCAATAGGAAAGCTGGGTATTTAAATCGTGGTGATAGTCACCCTTCCAGGGGGGAATTTTTCCTTCATCTGCCGTCCAGACAGCCTGCAAAGTAATCGGCGGCGTATTGTGCCGGGCAGCCGATCCAAACTTATAGGTATCCAGATACCATTGTCGCTCAACAGTTTTATCAGGAACAGTAATTCGGCTTTCCTGCCAAAAACTTTTCCACCATTTTTTATGCTCATCAAAATTTTTCTTAAAACCTTTGTCCAGAGCAGTTTGCGTCCGTTGCCGGGCCAATTTTAAGGGATTGTCGCTTTCATTGGTGGTAGCAATGCTCCAGGCAGCTATAATATAGTCCTTTTCTTTTTTCCATTCCAACGAAACAGCATATCGGAATCCTCCCCATCCCTCCTGTTCAAAAGCATAAAAATTTTCATCATCAAGCAGTGTTGGGGCCGGATACCCCAGCAGTCCCAAATCACCGGTATCCAGGGCGTTTTTACTTTCGGTCTCACTTGTTTTTTTATAAAATGCAGGGACAACAAGTTCGAACTCTGGAAAATTTTGACCCGGTAAAATCCTGATCAAACCAAAAGCTTCATCAGCGTGTTGAAAAACATCCACAACAGTCCCATCATCAAACTTGACGTTTGCAGACGCTGATGACAAGGCTAATCGACTTGTACTGACTTTAGCAGAAGGGACTGTAATCTGAATACGTGCGGCAGGTATTTTTGTTGGTCCGGCATTTTTCGAATAGGGTTTTTCATAAAGGTTATAAAGATCATCTTTGCGGCCCTCTTTAACCCATTGGCGCATAACCTGATAGGAATAATCCGGGGATTCCCACTCTTTAACGGGTCTTAAATCCCATAAATCCGCCCTATCCAGAGAAAGTTTTAGCGGATTTCCATCACCCCACACTAGAACGCCCATTAATCCGTTGCCCAGGGGCAGGGCTTCATCCCACCGTGTTACCGGTTCTTTATAAATCAAATCATGCTGAGAAAAATCGGTTTTAACAAACTCGGAAAAATGAACAGTGGCAGATTTATCACAAAATAAAAAGGATAAAAATAACAGAAAAACGGCCCAAACTCTCATCATATCTCCTATATTTTCAATTGATACTAGAGAAATAAGCATTATTAAAAACAAAATCAAGAATAAAGCAAATAAATGAAAAAAAATTGGGGTATGGCCGTAACAATTGGACTTTTTTTTCGTAGCAATACAGGGTTATCAGCATTTTCCAGCATCAATGCTTGAATAAAATTAAATTATTCTTTATTTTCTTTATCATACTAATCTTAATCTAAATAGAAGGATCAAACATGAATCGTTTCACAACTCTAATCCTAACCATTCTGTTATCCGGTTTTATGACCCTGTCAGCAGCTGACAAAAAACCACTGGATCACACTGTTTACGATATGTGGGAATCCATCAAACAGGAATCCATATCAAATGATGGAAAATGGGTCATCTATTCACAGGAACCCCAGGAGGGTGATGCTAATCTGTATATCCGCAATCTGGAAAACGATTCGGATACTATTTTTCCACGTGGTACGGAACCGAAACTGACACAAGACTCGAAATATGCTGTCTTTAAAATCAAACCGTTTTTTAAAGACACCAGACAGGCAAAAATAGACAAAAAGAAAAAAGACGATATGCCCAAAGATTCTCTGGGTATTTATTCTTTATACGATAAAGAACTGGTTAAAATTGGCCTGGTTAAGTCCTTTAAAACGCCGGAAAAAGGTTATGGCTGGATAGCTTATCAACTTGAAAAAGAAAAACCTGTTAAAGACACAACAAAAACAAAAGAAGAAGAAAAAGCAGAAAAAAAAGACCGGCTTGATGCTGAAAATGGTAAAGATGATTCAAAAAATGACAAAGGAACGACCCTTGTTATTCGTCGATTAAATGACGGACACGAGTATAAAATTGATTTAGTAACAGATTATCTTTTTTCCAAAGACGGGAAAAAACTCATTTATGCATGCGCCGGTAATGACAGCACAGAAAAAGCCGGTGTATTTGTTTTCAACACAGCCGATACAACAAAACTTGCCCTGGTATCTGCAAAAAAGGGTTCATTTAAGCAGATTGTTTGGGACGATAACAGTCAACAGGCTGCATTTGTAGCAGATATCGATACATCAAAAGATAAACAGCGATTTTTCTCTTTATACTATTGGGATGGTAAAAACAAGCCCGCAACGGTTATTGCCGATACCTTGACAAAAGGTTTGCCGGAACACTGGCTGATCAGCGAAAATGGTAAAATCACTTTTTCCAAAGACGGCAAAAAACTATTTTTCGGAACGGCCCCAATTCCTGCTCCGGAAGATACGACCATTGTAGATTTTGAAGTAGCCAAAGTTGATATATGGAACTGGAAAGATCCTTTGCTTCAACCACAACAGCTCAAACAATTAAAAAAAGAACTTCAACGATCTTATATGGCTGTTATTCACCTGAAAAACAAAAACTTTATTCAACTGGCAGATGAAAACATGCCGAATATTCGCCTGACCTCGGAACGTAATGCAGACCTTGCTTTGGGAACGTCCTCTTTACCATACCAACAATTCCTGTCCTGGGAAGGCGCTTTATATGATGACGTTTATCTTGTTAATTTAAAAGACGGCTCCAAAACACTTGTTAAAAAGAAACATCGCGGCCCGGTTAATATTTCTCCGGCAGCAAAATATATTTACATGTTTGATGAAATTGAAGGAGACTGGTTAACCTGGTCCACAAAAAAAGGATTTTTAAATAATCTTACCAAAGATATTAAAGTCTCTTTTAATAATGAACTTGATGATCACCCGGATTATGCCCGCAGTCATGGTGCAATGGCCTGGTCTAAAGACGACAAAGAATTTTATGTTTATGACCGTTTCGACGCCTGGCAGTTGGACCCCGAAGGTATAAAAGCACCTGTCAACTGGACAGATGGTATAGGCCGTAAAACAAATACCACCTATCGATATGTTCGAATAGATAAAGAAGAAAGATTTCTAACACCAAACCAGGACATGCTGTTTAAAACCCTTAATCAGGACGATTATACCGAAGGTTTTGTCTATACAACATGTACTGAAAATGCTAAAAAAGAACAACTGGTCCAGATGGACTATCATTTTACCAATCCTAAAAAAGCCGAAAACAGCGACACCTTTTTATTCACAAAAAGTACGTTCCAGGAATTCCCGGATTTATGGACAAGCGACACGCATTTTAATAATATGAAAAAAATCAGTGCCGCCAATCAACAACAAAAAGATTATCTCTGGGGTACTGTTGAGCTTGTCAATTGGGTTTCGGCAAATGGTGATTCATTAAAAGGACTATTATATAAACCGGAAAATTTTGATCCGAATAAAAAATATCCAATGATTGTCTATTTTTACGAAAAAACTTCTTTTATTAAAAACTGGTATATGGGACCACGCCCCAGTCCCTCAACCGTACGACCTTCATTTTATGCCAGTCGCGGATACCTGTTTTTCATACCGGATATTGTTTATCAAATCGGTTATCCCGGCAAAAGCGCCTATGACTGCATTGTTCCGGGAGTGTTGAGCTTGATTGAAAAAGGTTTTGTAGATCAAAACAAAATCGGTATTCAGGGTCAAAGCTGGGGCGGCTATCAGGTTGCCTATCTGGTTACACGCACAAATCTGTTTGCCGCCGGAATGGCCGGCGCCCCGGTTTCAGACATGTTCAGCGCCTACGGCGGCATTCGCTGGGGATCCGGTATGAGCCGTATGTTTCAATATGAACATACACAAAGCCGAATCGGCGATACTATCTGGGATAGACCCTGGCACTATATTGAAAATTCACCTGTTTTCCGCGTACCGGATGTAACAACCCCATTACTCATAATGCATAATGATAATGACGGTGCCGTACCCTGGTATCAGGGTATTGAAATGTTTGTTGCCATGCGTCGTTTGGGAAAACCTGCATGGCTGTTAAACTATAATGGCGAAGAGCACAACCTGGTTAAACGACAAAATCGTAAAGATTTGTCAATCAGAATGCAGCAATTTTTTGATCATTACCTTAAAGATGAACCGGCGCCGGTTTGGATGGAGTCCGGAGTACCGGCAACTCAAAAAGGCAAAGACTGGGGTTTTGAACTCGTAAAATAAATATTAAACAATCCCACGGCGGCGTCAAAAGATGCCGCCGTTTTCATATAAATTAAAGGTAATTATGGACTCTTTGAAAAATATTTTCAAGTATATCCAAAAAGAATGGCCCAAATGTACCCGAAAAATCCCAAATGACACGGACGAGGTCATCGGCCTGCCCTATCCTTATGCCGTTCCCTGTATCAAAGATGACTTGCAGTTTCTTTTTTACTGGGACACCTATTTTACCAACATCGGACTCATTTTATTAAAAGAATATGAATTGGCGAAAAACAACACGGACAACCTGCTGTATATAGTAGAAAAACTCGGCTTTGTCCCAAACAGCAATGCCCAATTTATGCTCAACCGCTCTCAACTGCCTTTTTTATCATTAATGGTCAAAGATGTCTATCAAATTTACGAGGATAAACAGTGGCTGCGGCAGGCCATATCTACTCTGGAAAAAGAGTACAATTTCTGGATGCATAACAGAATAACGCCGCTCGGTCTGAACAGAAACGGCCACTCTGCAGATCAGAACTATTTATTAGATTTTTACAATAACGAACTGGAACCGCGTCTTCACTTTGGTCTCAAATCAGATGCAGAAAAAATCCATAAAGCCGGTCATTTACTGGCTGAAGCCGAAACAGGCTGGGACTTTACGCCCCGGTTTGACCATCAGTGTCTTGATTATATACCGGTTGATCTCAACAGCCTGTTATATTCATTGGAAAAAAATTTAGGTGAATTCAATGCAATTTTAGGACTGGATAGCCAAAAATGGCTGGAAAAAGCAGAATTGAGAAAAACACTGATGGATCAATATTGCTGGAACGCAAAAGAGGGACTGTTTTTAGATTATCATTATGGTCAAAATAAACACACAACAACACCTTCACTTGCCACCTTTTTCCCGTTATTTGCCGGACTCGCAGATGAGAAACAGGCAAAGGCCATTGTTGAAAATATGTCATTATTTGAATACGATTATGGAATGACAACTTGTAAAGCCGGTAATAGAGAAAGAATATATCAATGGGACCATCCCAATGGCTGGCCGCCGCTGCAATTTGTCGTCATCAAAGGACTTGAGAACTATGATTACAACGAGCAGGCAAACCGGATCGCTGAAAAATATCTCCATGTTGTTCAAAAGAACTGGGAACAAACCGGATCGTTATGGGAAAAATATAATGTTGTTGAAGGTTCAATCCAGGTCAATGATGAATACAAAATGCCGCCTATGATGGGCTGGTCTTCAGGCGTATTTCTTTACTGTCTGAATAAATTAACGGTTTAAAAAGGCCCCCCGTTATATTTTAACAGATATTAAATAACATTTTTTGTTACCAAACGCGCAAATGTTTCAAAAGAGCGGTCATAGGTTCGCTCAACATCATTTGGGAAAAAACAGGCCGGAAGCTCGCGACATTTCAGATGGTACTGCACGCATTCACAACAGACTCCCTTGCGTGAACAGGGATTATAACTGCAATTACAATTCACTAAATTACGTTCTTTTTTGCATTCCATAAAAAAACCTCGTTTCGTATAAATAATTCTGGTTTGTGAAAAATATATTTCACAAACCAGAAAAACAAGGCTTTTTACAAATATTTTTAAAATAAATTATTCATGATTCGAATCGACGGTTTGACCGGTAATTGTATTCACAACATCAACAGGACGCTGGTTATATTTACCGGAAATATCGCGAATGACATCTTTTGACTCTGCCGTCATATTTTGAGTTTTTAAACGATCCAGAGCATCGTTTACAGGAATATTATATTCGCTGCATACCTGTTCAACAGTTTTTCGGCCCCAGCCGCTGCCCGAGCTGCTCGGTGATCCGGTCGCCAGATTAACAGCCTTGAATATCTCAGCCGGAGCAATATCATTTAATTCGGCAATTTCCTTTATAGTTTGGCTTGTATCCTGAACGACCCAATTCTCACCTTTCATCCGATTTACAAAACGCTCAACAGGAATGTTGATCTGTTGACAAAATTCCGTTACACTCATCTGTTCCGCATGCGGAACAGGTGGTTGAGAATCGGCATTGCCGGCCCAATAATCTTTAATGTCTTCGTTCCAGGACATAACTTTAGCAAAAGGCTGCAAATCATACAAAGACGCAAGTACAATAAACAATGAAAAAATTGTTACAGACAAAAGTTCCAATCTTAGTTTAAAAACACCTTTTACTTTATTTTTAAAATAATTTAAAAGAATTTTCCAATTATAAAAAATATGGAAAAAAATGATGATAAAAAATATCAACGACGAATTGATATGCAAAGCGCCCCATGTGTCCTTGTCCAGTCCCCAAAACGTCCAGTGAATCCAATTTGCAACTTTGCCCTGGGGAACAAAATACAAAACAATACCGGACACCAGAGAAATTAAAAATGTAAACGTGGACAAAAGTGAAACGAATCCTCTGAATTTAAAATGCACGGATTTCATATAACCTCGATAGTTAGACTTGAAATAAACCTTTATTATAAACTAAAAAATTATTAACTTTTCCTTCTTAATAGATGCAAAAACAACCAGGTAGATTCAAAAAATCAAAAAAAATTAAAAGCCAATAAAGCAAAAATACACCTTGCGACCCTGAAAATCCCCAAAACCTTATACTTTCCTGAATTACCAAAACAAACTCTATAAAATATTAAATCGATCCGTTAAAATTTTCTGATCAACACGTTATTTTGAAATCATAATAAATATCAACAACTTGAACCGATTCAAATAATTATTTTATATAAAAAAGGAGTAACAATGCAAAATACTTTTGGTGTTTTTGGACTGGGTGTTATGGGAAAAAGCCTGGCCCTTAATATGGAACGACAGGGCATTCCTGTTGTCGCATATAACTATACATATGATCTGACGGATAAATTAATAAAAAATGAGGGAAAGAACAAAAACATTCAGGGAGCCAGAACAGTATATGAATTCATATCCGCTCTTGAACGCCCGCGGCAAATTGTTATGATGGTTACGGCCGGTGCGGCTGTGGATTCCGTCATTAAAACGCTGTTACCGCATTTGCAGCCCGGAGATGTATTGATTGATGGAGGCAATTCACATTTTAAAGACACCGATCGCCGTTTGCAAGAATTACAAGGGACAGGGATCGAATATATCGGCATGGGAATAAGCGGCGGAGAGCAGGGAGCTTTATGGGGACCCAGTATGATGCCCGGAGGTGACGAAGGAACCTATCACTACCTTGAACCTGTTTTGACAAAAATTGCCGCCAGGGTAAACGACCAGGAGCCCTGTGTTTGTTATATCGGTAAAAAAAGCGCCGGGCATTTTGTAAAAATGGTCCATAACGGTATTGAATACGGTGACATGCAGCTTATTGCAGAAGCGTATGATTTATTACGATTCGGACTAGGGCTGACACCGGATGAAGTTGCCGATACTTTTAACGAATGGAACCAGAGCGAACTGAAATCATTTTTAATTGAAATTACAGCCCAAATAGCCAATTTCCCGGATGACCGGAACCGGACAGACATTTTATTGGACAAAATACAGGACCAGGCAGGCATGAAAGGAACAGGAACATGGACAGGGCAGGCAGCCCTGGACCTTGCCGAACCTATCCCAACCATTATCGCGGCATTACATGCTCGTGCCTTGTCCTCTTTAACCGAGGAGCGGACCTGTGCCCAACAAGCATACAATAATGATATTCTGGCTATTCCAGGCGATAAAAAAGAGTGGATTAATAAAATACGGGCAGCCGTTTATACCTCAAAAATATGCTCCTATGCACAGGGATTTGCTTTATTAAGCCGGGCTTCTTTGGAATATGGTTATGGGCTAAAACTTGACGACATTGCATCTATTTGGAGAGGCGGTTGTATTATCCGGGCGGCGTTTTTAGATAAAATAAAATCAGCTTTTGCACAAAATCCGCAACTGCCAAATCTGCTGGTGGACCAAAATTTTGTGCAGGAAATAACTCCCAGAGTATCGGACTGGCGGGATGTATGTGCCGCAGGCAGTAAAGCTGGTATTCCATTACCGGCGATTACAGCCTCTCTCTCCTACTTTGAGGCCATGCGCCGAAAAATGCTGCCGGCAAACCTTATTCAGGCCCAGCGTGATTTTTTTGGCGCGCATACCTATAAACGCCTGGATATTAATGGTTCTTTTCACACAAACTGGGAAACAAAATAAACAAAAAATGGCTTGTTATTCACCTTTGTTTTTTTTACTATTCGTCATAAAAAAATGGAGGTAATATGAAAAAATTTTTAATCTCATTTATGGCATTTACAATCTTTTTGGCTGTCGGTTGTGGGAAAAAGCAAACCGAGCTTGAAAAAGCAGCTAAAGAGATGGAAAAAGCAGGCGAAGTCATGTCGGAAAACATGGAAGAAGGCATGCAAAATATGGCCGATGCTTTAAAAAAGATGTCTGAAGCAGCAAATGACGGGAAAAGCGTTGAACCGGTAAATTTCCGGGACCTCAAAGGACTTTTACCTGATGACCTGCCGGGCCTGAAACGTACTGAAGCAACGGGTGAAAAAAATTCCGTCATGGGTATTAAAGTTTCTACGGCAGAGGCACAATATGACAATGATGAAGGTGCTTCTGTTAATGTCGAAATTACAGACATGGGCACAATGAAAGGCTTTGCCGGATTGGCAAAAGCCGGCTGGACAATGGCTGACATTGACAAAGAAACTGATACCGGTTATGAAAGAACCACAAAAATTGACGGTTTTAAAGCGTATGAAAAATATGAAACCGACCAGCAATGGGGAGAGATAAGCGTAATTGTCGGTGACCGTTTTATTGTTGAAATTTCAGGCTCAAATGTTGAAATGGATGTTATTAAAAAAGCGGTTGAAAAAATTGACCTGAAAAAACTGGAAAAGATGAAAGACCAGGGTGTTTCGGAATAACAATTATATTAAAAAAAAGCCCGTATTAAAAGATACGGGCTTTTTTTGTTTAAAATTCGTTTCGCTTGTCTGACCGGGGATCCTGCACTGTATCGCCGCTGTTTAACTTGCCTTTAATGGCATCCAGCCGAAACGGAGCGCTGATGTCATAATATTTTTTTGACAAATCAATATCAAAAATTAATATACCCGGTATATTTCTTATCAGCTTTTTCTGGATCATACCGTCCGGTGTAATAAAATGACACGGCCAGCTATATGGGGCGCTGGAGTTTGTAAAAGACACATAAACACCATTTTCTGCGGCACGGGCCTGACCTGTGATGGGCATAATTTTCGGATGAATACAATCTTCTTTGTGCCGGGCATTATAAAATGAATGAAAAATTGCATTAACGCCTAAAACACTGTACTGACGATATAGTTCCGGGAAACGGATATCATAACATATCAACAGTCCGCATTTTACACCATTTACATCAAACACAACAAAATGATCTCCGGGTGAATAATATTTTAAATCACTTTCCGTACAAAATCTTTTGTCATACCGGTCAAGGACTTTGCCTTCGGGTGTAATAACATAAAGAGAATTGTGAGGTTTGTTTCCATCTGACAAGTGGTGGGTACTGCCAAGTAAAACCCACATTTTTAAATCTTTAGCCAACGCGGCTATTTCCCGGGATTTTTCTTTTAACAAAGACCAGTCATAACCTTCAAACGTAGACAGATCAGAACCGGCATATCCTGACAGGGCCCCTTCCGGAAACTGGATTAACTGCACATTTTGTAATCGTGCATGTTTCATTTGCTTTTTTATCCATTCAGCGTTATCCGTAATACCGGCGGCAACAGAAAACTGGCAGGCGGCAACACGCAACGTACCTTTTTTGGAATCTTGAAAATCCTTTTGATAGCGGGTCAACAGATCCTGTTTATTCCCCTTTAGCCAATAAATCTTCCCCTGAACCATTCGTTTTGAAAAGGGCGGTACGTTTCCGATATTTACAACACTGTGTAAACAATCAGCAGGATGATGATTTGTAACATGCGACGTACTGTTCCAGTAAATACCACACACATAATTCTCATCAATATCCGTACGAACAATCAAACCGTTATCAACCGGGGCCAGCATCAGCGCATCATAAGGTCCAATATTTTTTGGCATTTCCACATTATAAGTCAAATCATCGATTGCCAAACCCAGGGGTGTTCGCGCACCGACAGCATCTTTTCCAGCCGGCAGGGACTGCCATTCATTATTACGAAGGACCCATGTTAAACTTTTTTGCGATTTTTTCCATAAATCATATTCACTAAACGCCGGTGTTTCCGCTATTTCCCGACGCCATTGTTCATTTGTTTTTCCGCTTAAACGAAAACATTGCTGAATACCATAGTATTCGGCAAGTCCTTCCTTACCGGTTTCTACGACAAGATAAATTTCAATACCATCCGAAACCGGCACCATATAATAAGTCCAGGTTTGTTCCACCCAATGTTCATCTTTGTCAATTTGGTGTTTATAAACAAAAACATCGGTGCGATTTTTAAAACTATTTTCTACATTCCGGATATAATCAAGATCAATATTTGCTTCGGAAGCAGAAAGTGGAACATTGCCAAAAACAACAGGTTCATGTTCAAAAAACCGGTAACCGATCCTGTTGTTTTTGTGTTCCTTGTTGGAAATTGTAATAAAATTATCTTTAACGAGTTTTATACTTATTGAAGACTTGGCAGAACTATCGGATTGTTCTGATGAATGTAATAAAGAGGGACATATAAAAAAAAGTACCATCAATTTAAATATAAATGTAAAACTTTTTGTCATTCCTCACCTCTCGTAATGATTTAAATACAGAATAAATATTGTGTTCTGATAATTTAAAACATATTATCAAAATGGCAAGTGAAAAACAATAATGTAAAATGTATTTTAAATAAAGCTCTGTTTAACTGCACCCTCCCTGCTTTTTGGATTGTTTTTGAATTTTTACTTTTGGTTGAAAATGAATCTCTTTAAAATGTTCAAGCATCGGGGCAGAAGATTTATTCCGGTCACCAAGTGCGGAAGGAAAAACGTGAACAAAGTTTTCATTGTTGCCGCTTTCAGTAGCAGGACAATCTTCATGTCCTTCATGTCCGAAAATATTGAGCCAATTGTTAATACCGCCATCCAAAATATAAGTATTGGGAACGCGCATGGCCGCCATTCGTTTCCAAACCTCCGTGGCAGTTTGTTCGTCATTTCCCATAACAACGATGAGGCTGTTTACCGGCAAATTTTTTAATTGCCGGGAAAGCCCTGGAGTTGTCAAGTCCGGAATCATTTTAGCATCCAAAAGATGGAACATATTATAGTCTTTTTCCGGACGCACATCATACATGATTAAATTTATATCATCATTATTCATCAACGTCAACAATTCACCCGGATGTATATAGACATCCCTGTTTATCAGCAAATTTTGCTTTTGAATAGCAATTTTGCTCCATTTTTGCTGTAACGAAGGCTGGCCGACAACCATAACCAAACCGGCCAAAACCAAAAGCGTAATTGCACCCAAATAGTTAAATTTTTTACCGGATTTTTTTATATCTCCAAAAATATGTTCCAGTTTTTCACCACCCCAGAACATGAACAATGCCATAATACTGACGGCAAAAACAACAACACCGGCATCAACACCAAACCATTCATACAAGGTAAAACGCCCCATAAAACTGGAATTCCAAAATCCCTCAAAAAAGCCGACTGTTTCACCGAACAGAAAAATACCAAAAAATGCACCCAAGGCAAAGAAAATGCCGTCCAGCTTTAGTGTCGCCAAGGCAACCAGTGATGTACCCGGACAAAAGCCTCCGATAATAAAACCAAAACCCATTATCAGGCCGCCGACAATCCCCGGCCACAAATAGGTTGGATTAATCCAGACCTGGTCGATATCCAAAACAAGAAAACTAGTTGCCAGATATACCAAAACCATTGCGGTTATTATGGCCGTAAACATGACTTTCAGGACTGTCATATCTTTCAGATAAAATTGTGCAGCCAGTTTGGGAGAATTGGCAAATCCTGCCATTTCAAGCGCAGCACCAAATCCGATCCCGATAAACAAATAAATTATATAACTTGCCAAATGTCCAAACTGATCAATTATTGGAAAAAAATTCATTGTCTATCCTTTATGTTAATTCCATGCTTTTCTAAAAAAATAGGCCAGAGCATAACCACCGGCAAAAACCGCAAACATAAACGCCCAGCTTCCGACTGACAGCACAGCGCCGCCGGACAGCGCCTGACCGGAAGTACAGCCCCGGGCAAACCGGGCGCCATATCCCATCAAAGTGCCGCCGATAAATGCCAAAAGCCAGCGTGTTTTAACTGATATATTCGGTCCTTTACCGGTTTCAAATCGAACTCTTTTATGAACCAAACCGGAAAAAAATCCGCCTATAACGGTGCCGATTGTTAAAAAAACAATCCAATGGTCCAATGGATTTTTATCGCCACCGGCCATTTTTAAAAGATAGGGTGTCTGGTCAACATGTTTGGGGACGAAAAAATCTTCAACGGCCACAATGATACGGTTCAAGCCACCTGAAGCGCCCAATCCGTTACCGGTTATAAAAAAAGCCAGAAAAAGCACAATCCCCAATAAAACGCCGGCCACGTATGGATTTAAATAGGGTTTACTTTTCATCTTTGGTTTCCTTTCCATTTTTCACAACGACCTCTTCCCAACCGGTTACCATTGCCTGGATATGGGTCAATGGTTTATGTCCGGTTGTAGCCAGGTAAATATGCATAATCAAAAATGCTGCAAAAAACCAGGCAATTAAAGAATGAAACGGCACCAGCAGTCCCAGACCGCCTAAATTTTCAGCAACATGGGGCCATCGTTGTGCTCCCCAAATTAAAATGCCTGAAATGATCTGCAAAGGCAGTAAAACGTTCAAAATAAGTAAATAGGTGATTTTTTGTAATGGATTCAGGCGCCTGTTTATATTTTTTTCAAAGGGGTGATGTTTTCCTTTAAAAATTCCTCGTAAATAATACTCTGCCTGCTGAATTGCCTGATTAAAAAATCCCTGCGGTTCCGGTAGAAAGCCGAATATCTTTCCGTTGGTGACATAATAAAAAACAGCAAAAAACGCATTAATCAACAAAATAAAACCCAGCATATTGTGTATAATAACCGCCGGAGCAAAATTCAAAAAGCTGAAAACATCGGGAGCATGAATAACCAGACCCGTAAAAATTAAACCAATAATGGTAAAGGCCTGCAGCCAGTGCCAAAATCTCTCATAAATAGGATATAAATAAATATTTTTATAATAAAAGTTTTTCTGTTTCAATCTTCGGGTATATTTTATTCGCAAACCACCATGAATCAAAATACCGATTAAAACAAAAATGACCGTCAACGCACCGATCCATTGTACAGCAATTACTTTATCATGCCCGAGTACATAAAATCCGTCTGAACGGACGACAGGTTTGTAAATCATTTTCCGTGAATCATCTATTTTAATTTTACCCGAGAATTTGACCGGTAAGCTGGAAATAAAATTTGATTTTTCTCCCGTCAGGGGAACAAATCCGGCCAGTTCATAAGACTGGGATATTCTCGAAGTCTGACTATGACAGGTTTCACAGTCACGTGTGGCAAATTCACCTTCAGCGACATTATGATGAATGGCATAGGGCTGGACGTCGCCACGTATGACCGGATTTTCAACACCTACAGCTTGCAGCCTTTGTATCGCTGTCTTGACTTTTAATGGAGTGTCCAGTCTTTTTTCTGTTTCGGACAGATTGCCGTCATGATCAGCATCAAAGGCTTTCACAATATCTGTATGATAACTATTATTTTCTAAAAAGGCTTTTTTCAAATCAAAGAAGCGTACAGGTCGTTCCGGGTCTCCGGTTGTCCAGTACCAGGTTGTTACAAGATTATAAGGTGCAAGCTTGAAACGTCCGTCGCTTTCTTTTCTCGGCAATAGGACCGGTTCATAACCTTTAATAAAGGTGTTACTTTTCACAACCGGTTCATCAATACCGCGAAACTCAACACGAGGTTCGCTATTGGGTGAAATCAATGTCCAATCCAAAACCTTTTGCGAAGGCGCATTTACCTGAGGAACATGGCAGGCCTCACAGGTCATACTTTGGACATGCTTTTCCTTGTATGGAAGCCAATTATGAGTAGACAACATATCATGACAGGATTCACAACTGCGCATTGAGGACACATCCATGCCATAATTTTCGTTATGATCAAATCGTCCGGATGCAAATTGATGGCTGGGACGATATACATAGTCGGAAAAATCCTGACGACGGGCATCAAACTGCAAATGGTCCGGTCTGGTATCTGCCGCTTCCTGATAATAAATCGGATTGTTTACTGAATAGTGGCAATCGACACAATCCAGCAGCCGTTCAGTATGAACGTCCCATGATCGATCCAGTGATTTTTTATTATGCAGATTCAGTCCTGAATCGGAAATTCTTTGAGCGGAAAAAACTTGTCCTGTCGTCAAAGTACTCCAGGACGAAAAGGAAAAATCATCAAAAACCAGGGGCTGCTTGTTATCAGAATGTACAAGGCCATGACACTGCCCGCAGTTTTCGTTACTCGGATCTTTAATGGGTAACAATTCCTTTTTAACATTACCGTACGCATCAAAAGCATTTTTCTGATAACGCCATTCTCCTTTGGTCTTTTCAACAACACCGGTGTTGGAAAGTGTCGCTGTTGCCGCCCATTGAAAATTCCCCTGCTGAATTTCGTGGATCCGATCCGTATTATTGGGATTGCCTGTGTGACACAAAAAACAGTTCATTTCCTCATTACCGGATTTTTTCCAGTCCCATTCTTTCCAGGCCCCGGTATTCGGGTCAAGGGTTTTTGCCGCAGGTTCGATAGATAAAAGCTGTTCAAACTCTGCCGGTCCGCCACCGGCATGACGGACGCCGTAAACCTGTACCCAATCCGGTACACCCATGTCTGGTGCTGTTTTATCGTCTAATGTTAAATAACGGTAATAAAACGGGTTCCATTGCCCGAATGGACCTGAACCATAATCCCAGGACCGGTCATATTTCCCGGAATCTGTTTTTGTAATATCCTCCAACCCGGCCTGACTATGAAAACTGTGGGTGGCAATAAACTGTGAATCATGACATTGGCCACAGGTTTTATAGGTTGATACCGGTCCGCCGGATTTTAAGACATTTATATTATTTTTGTCCTTAAGCGGAAAAACAGGGTGCATTGAGGACTGGGCCGTCAAAATTGTCGATATTAATAAAATTAATATGTTCGTATATAAAATTCTTTTCCAAATCATAATTTTCGTCCACCTGTATACATTGGGTCACCATCGTATCCTAATGCCTTCCAATCCATGCGTGTTGCTTTTGAATCACCGTGACAGTCAACACATTGCAGGGCTTTTTCTTTTGGCGCAACCATATGAGTCAGCGGCCAGAACATAACCGTGGGAGCAAAACCGAATTCACCACTGTATTTTTGACCGGTTGTTTCGCTGCCTAATTTCGCTGCTTTGTCCCAATCAAATTCCGTCCAAAAACCGTCCTTCCCAAATGTCTTGGGCTGTAAAAAATATTCATATTTTTTATCGTAAATTTGCTTACCGGTGTGAACTTTAAAAGGCCATATTTTGGCTTTTGGGTCACGAATATCACCTTGAGGATCATTTAACAATGTCGTTTCTTTTGGGTCCATCTTGTCGCCAAACAAATAATGGTCTGCTTTTCCATCATACCAAAAATAGCTGGGTTGGAAATTGCTTTCATATACGAAACTGCCCTTAATTTTTAGATATTTGTGCGGGTCCTGCGGCAAGTCCTGACCGGCCGTAGACCAATCCCAATGCATTTTTGTAGCTTCTTTAACAGCACCTTCCGGGATGTGACATGTTTGACAGGCAACAGTAGCGACATGCGCATTGATACGCTGGTCTTTGTGAAGCTGACCATCATGACAATTGGTGCAATAAACCTGGTTTTTGTCCTCATAACTAACGGAAATAGCCCGCCCCTTAATCTGATGGTCGATAGTCGTATGGCAATCGGTGCAAACAAATCCATGTTTTCCCATATGAACATCAATACGGTCCGTTGGGTGATATAAACTGCCGTCCAAATCGCCGTGTTTAACGGCATTTCCGCCGCCGCCCCTGAAATGGCAACTGCCGCAATTTTCCCGTGTCGGCAGACCAACGCTTTGGGCAACCTTTTCCAAATCGACATCTTTTGCCGGCAGACCGCCCAGGGACTTTACATAAGTCCCGGAGTGCTCATGGCAAACCAGACAATCAACATTATATTCTTGAGTAAAATCAAACTTTTCATCTTCCCAACCGTAACCGGCATGACAGGCTGTGCACGGCGGCCAATTGGAGCGAATGCCGATACAAAAATTATTAATAGCATTTTTCTTTCCCAGGCGTACCGGATTTTGACGATTTGGCAAGGTTACCGGCTCTCCCTCCCATGTCCAGTGCACTGTTTTCATGACCTGATGAGCGGATTCCTCATGACATTGTAAACAAGCCTTGGTCACGGAAGGTCCGTCTTTAAATGGGCCCTTTAACAATTCAGAATGATTTGTATGTTCTGTTTTTTTTGCGACTTTTGCCCAGGGATCATCGATCTTTTTTTCAGGCCAAAGGAAAACAAACAAAACCGATATGGTCAGAACAATTATCGATAACAATAATGGCAAAATTTTTCGTATGGACATAAATTTCCTTTACGATACAAAAATTAAAAATTGTTAAATAAAAAGGAAAGAAACCAGATATTAAACTATTATGGTAACAACTCTTGTTTCATATTCAGTAAAAACCATTTCCTTTTTCACGATTTTTGTTACACTATTCCGAGACTAATTGGATGCGCTAATTTTCAAAAAGATTCAACAAAAAACAGGAAAATTCTGTTGCATTTTCTTAAACATTTGTCTATCATCAACAATATTACGACGACAAGTGGATAGACTTGCAAAGATTGGAAAAAATAACAACAAACTATCCTGTTAAAATGAGGGAGCAAAAAATATGGTCCCTGTTGATTATTCGATTATTTTCGTCTATTTTATTCTGGTTATCGGCCTCGGTTTTTGGTTCCAAAAACGTGCATCAATAAGTCTCAACAACTATTTTCTGGGCGGAAAAAACCTGCATTGGCTGCCGTTGGCCATGTCCGGTTCGGTTTCCACATTTGACATTACCGGTACCATGTGGATTGTTTCCATTCTTTTTGTTCTGGGTATGAAATCCATGTGGCACCACTGGATGTGGGGTGTTTATATGGCTGCCTTTTTTATGGCCTATATGGGGAAATGGGTGCGCCGTTCCAATGTGATGACGGCGGCAGAATGGATGAAAACACGTTTTGGAGACGATACCGGAGGCCGACTGGCACGTACAGCTTATGCCATTATGGCGGTCCTCACCCTGGCCAGTTTTATCGGTTATGCTTATCAGGGTATCGGTAAATTCGCGTCGGTATATATCTCTCTTGATCCCCTGGTAAAAATAATTCCCCTTTCAATTTTATCAAATTTTATTCAAAACCATCAGCCGGATATTCTGGCTATTCTCATCATAAGTATCACAACATTATATGTTGTTGTCGGCGGACTTTATAGTGTGGTATTTACCGACGTCATTCAAACACTGATCCTCACATTGGGAAGCATTTTTATTGCCTATATCGCCTGGTCAGAACTCTCGCCGGAGCTGTTATCTTCCCTGCCGCAAAACTGGACCTCCTTAAAGGTGCCGTGGCATATTCATGAATTTTCAAATACGGCACACGCTGAATTTGAATTTTTCGGAGCCTTGGTCATGGTATGGGTATTCAAAGGTCTGTTGTTAAACGCGGGCGGACCTGCACAAATGTATGATTTCCAAAGGTTCCTGGCCACAAGAGATGCCAGAGACGCATCCAAAGTTGGCGCAGCCTGGAGCTTTTTCCTGATCGTTCGCTGGGCCATGACCATGGGTATTGCCCTGCTTGCTTTAACCGGCATTACCGGAGTTACCGACTCGGAAAAAGTGATGCCGATTGTTCTGTTAACATATTTGCCAAACGGTATACGCGGACTGGTTATTGCGGGACTTTTGGCCGCCTTCATGTCCACATTCAGTTCCATTGTCAACAGCGGGGCGTCATTTATAGTCAGGGATATTTGGCAGCCCTATTTTAAATCCACGGCAACAGACAAGGAAACTGTAAAAATTTCACATTGGGCATCGCTGCTGGTTGTGGTTTTTGGACTGATTATC
>CAXXFV010000022.1:0-64386 GCA_963674595.2 bacterium | reverse complement strand
ATCAGGAACATTTTCTTTGCCATCAACAATTGTTGATGAACCTATATAAAAATGGTATGGTGTCATACAGGGTGTTGAATAAAATTCGTCTGTTGCATAAACCGACCAGGTGATTTCTGTTAACGTTGTAAAAAGTTCGTCTGAAACATTGAATACAAACATCGTATCCTGTAGATTTGTAAATGTTGTATCCCAATCAGTTCCGCAAATCATCAATGTATAGTTCACTATGTCACCGTCATAATCATAGGCAGATTCCCAGTGAAACTCAACAGAGGTTGCAACAGTATCTCCATTCGGACTAATTAAATTGATTCTTGAAGGGGGATAGTTCATTACATCTATATTATTTGAATTTTTCTGACCGGGAGTCCCGCCAGGTTGTTCACTGGGAAGCCATGCATAATCCAGATTATTATCTATAGAAGGATGAACCAACTCAGCAGAACATCCACCAACAGCAAGATCGTAATACCAGGAACCGAATCTGTCAATATCTACACTATCTATTGTCGTATTGTGAACGTCTTTTAATGTCACGGAAATGTTGGTAAAATCCATAGACGAAACTTTTTGGGAGTGTTTTGCAGAGTTGCTTTGTTGTTCAGACCGAATAACAAAAAATTCTCCCGGAGCCAATATTGTATTCGAATTAAAAGTATATGAATTCAACCCACTCAAATTCCAACCACCGAGATCAATAGAAAGCGTATCATTATTTATCAACTCAACAAAATCAGTGGAATCCTCTTGTGTAAAATCATTACCAAAATATAATTCATTAATAACGATTTTCGGATCTATGGAAATAACACGAATCATAAACTCCTGAACTACCATTGCATTATTTAAATCCTGGACCGTTATTTTTATATAGTATGATCCCGTATCGTTAGCTGTTGGGGTGCCAGTGAGTATACCGGATGTTGAATCCATTTTTAAAAAACCGGCATTGGTTTCCAATAGATATTTGCTAATATTTTGCTCCTGATCAACAGCCTGAACCGGATAACTCCAGGGTGAATTTGTATATAAAAGTGTATCCGGCTGAGAAAGGATATAGGGGGAATGATTTCCAGTCTGATTAACAGAATTTAAACATCCGGGAGTTCCGTATGGCGCATAAACAGCATCCGAAAGCTGCCAGCTTTCAGGCAAGTTATTATCCATGCTGACATCAATTAATTCAATAGAATGTCCCGATTCTATCGAACAAGTCGGCCAGGGATCGATTTTTCCAAACTCGACAATATCCTGCAAAGCACCGTAATCATCGAACAACATTAATTCGTTTAATTCACTTTCAAATTGAAATGACACCCATTGAAATAAATTCTCCCTGATTCCATAGAGGTCAACAAACTTCAAACTGTCCCTGCAAACGATAACATACTCATTCGGCAAAAGAATGAAATCCGGAAAGGTAAAATTAACAGCTCCATTTAACATCCATCCATGCAAATCAATTGCATTTTGTTCGTTGTTATAGATTTCAATAAATTCTGTTCCCATATTGTCACTAGCCGGAGCATACATGATTTCGTTAATGGAAATATCATAATCCTGAATATTAGATGGTTGAGTTAAAAATGGTATAAAATTTACATTTCCATGAATAAGCTGTCCTTTACCACCGGGATTATCCGGATGCGTTGGTCCGGTAATATGCCCCCAATAATTTCCACTTATATCAAATAGTGTGGTTGAACGATTGTAAACGGCATAATCTGTACAGTTCAATAAATCATTTGAATTAATCACGGCACTACTGGCGTGAAAATTTTCAATACCATTGGCATATCCGGATACGATTGAATTTTGTATTGTCGCCTGAGAATTATTTAAAAGCTTAATTGCCGTTCCATTGCCATTTGAAAAAAAAGTACAATTTGAAACAGTTGGATCTGAATTTTCAACAAAATTTAAATTAACCTGATTAAAATGGCAGTTATCCAATTGCCCATGTGTTTTGTATTCAACAGAATAATATTCAGTGCCCTTGAAAAAAATTTCAGATTCCAAAGAATCATCACCAGTAAAATAAACTAAATCGGCACTTATGTCACCATTAGCAGCCGTCGTATAATCTAAATAATCAAACATGATATAAAGATCAAATCCGTTTAAAGACAGAAACAGGCCTTTATCTATTACTAGTTTTTTACCCTTTATCTGTACTTTTTCAGTAAACTGGTAAGGATATCCATGGTCTCTAAGGATATAATCCTGGTCGAAATTTAGAAAAGTATTTGAGGCAAAATCATAATGTCTGCGGGCAAAATCTCCGGAAATCCCAATACCCGCAAAACCACAGTTGTTCACTGTATTATTATTAAGGTCTAAATCAGCATTGGATGAAATATAAAACGGATATTCATAATTTTCGATTGTGTTGGATTCAATGACCGGATTGCTGCCAAGGCAGGAACACAATGCAATACCCAAACCATTGGAATTAAAATTACAATTACGAATATCAGGAAAAGCATACTTTGCGCACTCTACTTTGACATTTGTAAATTGACAATTTGTCAAGGCACCGCTGGAGGGATTTTCTTGATTACCATTAAAACGAATAGTCGATTCTAAATAATCATCTCCATAAAAAGTGACACTCTCGGCATTTAAATTTCCGTTTGATGGCAATAACGGCTCCAAAACCAGAGGTTGAACATGGATTGTTTTTGAATTAAGATATACAATTGTTCCCAGGTCCGCAATTAAAGTTTTACCTATTATAAAAACATCATCAATCAGATCATAGCTATATCCATAATTTCCTAACAAATAATCATCGGCAAAATAATGGAAAATATTTTCCATAAAATATGCACTGGCAAACTCTCCGGCTAATGCAATTCTGTTAATATTACAATTAACTGTATTATTTTCAATAACAGGAAGTCCGTTTGACTGAATTAAGAATGGATACTCATAATTACTGATAGAGTTATTTTGAATTGTCGGCTGGCTTCCTAGTTCAGATGTAAACGCTATACCGTCACCATCTCCTACAAAATCACACTCATAAAATACAGGATTCGCATATTTATCTACATAAATTTCTATATTTTGAAAAGAACATTCTGCAAACTCTCCGCCACATATATAATTGGTCTCGTTACTGCGAATACCTTCATAATAAATTTGTGACTGTTCAGAGGCTGAATTTATAAAATTACAGTGTAAAGCCTGAAAATATCCATCATAACACTCGCCGCTGCCATAGTTAATCGCATTAACAAGCAGTTGGTGCCCACCCAGATCAATAGTCGCCCCGGAATCCACAGTTACAACTTTTCCTTTTATTATTAAATCATCAACGAGTTTATAAGAGTAGCCCATAGATTCAAAATTATAATCATTGTCAAAAAACAAATATTCCTGATTGAGATAAAGTCTCTTTGAAAATTGCCCTGATAAGGCAATTCCATCATAACCACAATCAGTTATTATATTAGACTGAAGAACAGGCAAACCATTTGAAAAGATATGGAAAGCAAAGTTATATCCCGTAATAACATTACCAGTCAATTCAGGTTGACTGCCGTAACATGATTTAAAAGCTGTACCGGATAATTCAGAAGACAAAGTAGAATTTAAAAACTCAGGACTTGAGTATTGATTAAAAACAATTTCAACATTCTGAAAATCACAATTTTCAAACTTTCCAATTGCGGGATATTCCGTGTTATTACTCTTGTGTCCCTGAAAATAAAATTGAGACAATAAATTTTGACCACCATTAAACTCTACATAATTTGCATAGATTTCAGGGCTGGTTGGAGCATAGTTCCCCGCACCCAGGTAATCATACAGGAAATAAATATCATATCCATTTAAATTAACAACGACATTGTTCTCAATATTTAATTCCACCCCTTTTACTGTAACATCTTGAATTAAATTGACAGGACTTTCTGCCAACGACCATGTAGTATTTTCTGAAATATCGCCACCCACATCCATAGCACCAGCGGATTGAATAAAAAGAAAAGAAAAAATCACCAAGACAATTGTTAAAATCACATTCGGTTTCATACAAACCTCCTCTTGACACTTTTGTAGATGGTAGATTTTTAATGGTAATGAAAAAAGGAAAAGGTATGAATAAAAATATTATATAAATTCTTAAATATCAATTACTATTTTTAAAAACTCGTTTTTTATTTATTAATTAGGCCCACAATATCATAAAAACGCCGGCAAGCACACCTGTTAGCGCCAGAGATTTCCTCGGGATATTGACTTCATGAAAAATTCTGCTGCCGATTCCGAATGAAACCAGGACGCTTGTACGCCGGATAGCCGACAACAGAGCGATTAATGCATTGTCATAACTTAATGCCCGGAAATAGAAAAAATCGGCAACAATCAATAGTATTCCAATCATGGGAATACTCCATTGCCAATGAAACGGCGTTGATTTGTGTTTTTGAGGAAGCCAGAACAGCAAAACAATGCCGCCTAAAATCAAAACCAGGTATACTGAAAACCACGCCTGCAGAACCAACGGCTGATAATCAAGATTTTGCAGTAAATACTTGTCGTAAAGCCCGCTAATGGTCCCCAAAATAGTAGCCAGAATAATATACATCACCCACTTATTTCGTCCGAAATGAATCCCTTCTTTAAGACCCAAAAGGGTAAAAAGGTAATAGGAAAACAAAATAACCGCCAAACCGAACCATTGCAGCATGGAGGGACTTTCATGAAACAGCAAAACAGCACCGATTAAAGTCCAAAGCGGACCGGAAGCACGAATGGGTGTGGCAATTGATATAGGCAGATGTTTTAACGCAAAATAAGCAAATATCCATGATGACGAAACAATACAGGCTTTAATAAAAATAAATCCGTGAGCTTTTAAACTGATAAACGGAACATAAAACCCGAATTCCATCATTTTTTCCGGCATTAAAAACGACAAGATAATAACCGGCAGCATCAGCATAGAACCAAAAAGCGTAGCAATAAAAAGTACGGGAAGTACGGCATTTTCTTTAACAGCATGTTTTTTACAAACATCATACAGTCCTAAAAAAAATGCTGAAAAAATTCCTAAATATAACCACATATATTTTACCTATATACCAGAATAAAAGATCCATTCATTAAAAATCCCCGAACTAAAAGTCGCTGGAACATTAAACATGGAATGAAAAAACAAATAGTCAAGTTACTATTTTTATCGAGGAAAGCAAGGACTTTTTGGGTCAAGAATATGCTTGCGTCTTTGTTAAAAAATGTTAATATAAGACTCTGAACATAAAATCCGCAAACCGGATTCACCCAAAACATAAAATATCCCGGAGAAAACATGAATAGATTTCAACAAATAGAAAATACTCTAATCTTTCAATTTAAACATGAAAGATTACAAATAGAACCGTGGGGTAAAAACAGTCTTCGTGTCCGTGCTGTTAAAGGATTAGAGATTCATCAACGCGAAGAACTTTCAGCGTTACTTTCTGTTGCCCCTGAAAAAACCGATATTAAAATTTCCGATGAAAAAGCTGTTATTACCAATGGCAAAATTTCAGCAGAAATAACCAGTGAGGGTCAGTTGACTTTTTATAAAAGTTCGGACCATTCGGAGCTGCTTGCTGAATATTCTCCGCACTTTTTGTTGGCAAAACGAAAATATACGTCCCTTGGAAGTGATCTTTTTCACATTGAAACACGGTTTAAAGCCTATACTGATGAACATATTTACGGCATGGGTCAACAACCCAACGGACACCTGGACCAAAAAGGAATGGTCATTGACCTTTTACAGCATAATACAATGATAAACATTCCGTTTTATATTTCCACCCGTGGTTATGGTTTTTTATGGAACAATCCGGCTGTGGGACGGGTCGAGTTTGGCAAAAACCATACACGATGGATTGCCGAAGCAACACGTCAAATCGATTATTGGATAACAGCCGATGATTCCCCGGAAAAAATTATGGAGCAGTATACCGAGGTAACAGGACGTTCCCCCATGCTTCCGGAATGGGCAGCGGGATTCTGGCAAAGTAAACTTCGCTACCGTTCTCAGGAAGAATTACTGGAAATTGCCCGCGAATATAAAAAACGAAATCTTCCCATATCCATCATTGTTATCGACTTTTTCCACTGGACGCTTATGGGCGACTGGAAATTTGATCCTGAACTGTGGCCGGACCCCAAAGCCATGGTTAAAGAACTGGAAGACATGGGAATTAAGGCCATGATTTCTTTCTGGCCTACGGTTAATTTGGCAAGTGAAAACTTTGAAGAGATGATGGAAAACGGATTTATTACGGATATTGAACGCGGCTTGCCGGCGCATTTTAGTTTCTTTGATAATAATACAACAGGTCCCGTGTCGGTCCATTATTATGATGCCACATCGGAAAAAGCCAGAGAATATGTCTGGAACAAACTCCAAAAAAATTATTATGAACATGGGATAAAAATATTCTGGCTGGACTCTTGTGAACCGGACATGGAGCCAAAACACCCTGACAATTTACGATTTGCAGCAGGACAAGGTCTTGAGGTTTTTAACAAGTACCCCATGGAAAATGCACGAATGGTTTATGAAGGTTTGAAAAAAGCCGGAGATAATGAAATTATCACCCTGTGCCGTTCCGGATGGGCGGGTGTACAGAGATACGGTGCCGCCTTGTGGTCCGGTGATATTCCTTCCACCTTTGAAATGCTGGAAATCCAGGTAACAGCCGGACTTAATGTCGCCATGAGCGGTGTGCCCTGGTGGACAACAGATATCGGTGGTTTTTACGGCGGTAATCCAACGACACCCTATTTCCAGGAACTGATTGTCCGTTGGTTCCAGTTTGGCGTCTTTTGCCCGCTTTTCAGATTGCATGGTGTTCGTTTACCGGAACAAAAGGGACATTGCGGCGCGCCGAATGAAGTTTGGTCTTTTGGCGACAAAGCCTATGACTTGATAACAGACATGCTTTTTCTGCGGGAACGCCTGAGACCCTATATTATGCAGCAAATGGAGCTGGCGCACAAAAAAGGCATACCGCCAATGCGGCCATTAATTTTTGACTTTCCGGCAGATTCGAATTGTGTAAATTTAAAAGATGAGTTCCTGTTGGGGCCGGATATCCTTATCGCCCCCATTGTCAAACAAGGCGCAACAGAACGGTCGGTTTATTTACCAAAAGGTGCTGACTGGGTTTATGCCAAAACCAGCGAAAAATTCCAGGGCGGACAATTTATTAACGTCCAGGCGCCGCTGGATACAATTCCGGTATTTTTGAAAAATGATGCAAAAATACCCGTATTTGTTTAAAAGGGTAAGCATGGATTTTTTCAATTCATTACAAATTTCAATTCTTGTATTTTAAAAATTTAATAGCTATCATTAAAATATAAAATTAAACAGGGGGAATTTTTTTTAAATTTATATTTGGTGATTTCATGGCAATAAAACTAAAATCTTTATCGGAAATTGAGGCCATGCGCAAAGCCGGGTTGTTGTTATGGGAAACACATCAACTGGCCGCCTCTATGGTAGAACCGGGTATAACAACGGCAGAAATCGATGCGGCCGTAGATCATTTTATCGTATCGAATAATGCTCTTCCGCTTTTTAAAGGCGTGCCCGGAGCCTATCCCTTTCCCAACGCCACCTGTATCTCTCTGAACGAACATGTTGTCCACGGTTTACCGTCCGAACGAAAATTACGCGAAGGAGATATAATCAGTTTAGATATTGGTATCAAACTGGATGGCTGGTGTTCCGACGCGGCCGTGTCTTATCCGGTTGGTGAAATAAAAAAAGAGTATCAACAACTGCTGACAACAACTGAAGATATTTTAAGGTATGCAATTCAGCAAATGGGTACGGCGCAGCGCTGGAGCGAAATATCCAATAAAATGCAGGAAATGGCGGAAACAGCCGGATTTTCTGTGGTACGCGAACTGGTCGGCCATGCCATTGGCAGAGAAATGTGGGAAACACCTCAGGTACCGAATTATTATGCACATGACCTGCCCGACTTTCGGCTGCAACCCGGTTTGGTACTGGCAGTAGAACCCATGATCAATGCCGGACTAAGAGATGTGGTTTTGTTAAGCGACCAATGGACCATAGCAACACTCGATGATAAGCCTAGTGCGCATTTTGAACATACAATCGCTATTACGGAAAATGGTGTTAAAGTATTAAGCTGCGGCCCGAATGGAGAGGGCTGGGCTATGTGAAATTTTAAAAGGGGCCGGAACCCCGCTTTCCCGGAGGTTTTATATGAAAAAACATTCAATTCTTTTTATGTCTCTCCTGTTGACTTTTTGTCTTGCTTCATGTACAAAAAAAGAACAGAAAAAATTTGCAGATGCAGACAAACAACTGATCGCCGCCCATACGTCCGGAGTCATCTCCCGTATGAGCAGTGTTCGGATCCTTTTTGCAATGGATGTTGCAGATTCGAGTCAGTTAAACAAACCGGTAAAACCAAATCCTTTTTCATTCAAACCCAAATTAAAAGGGACGACGGTCTGGTCGGATCCGAGAACACTCGAATTTCAACCTGATGAACGCCTTCCTCAGGACCAAACCTACCAGGTGCAGTTCGACATACATCGGTTTGTTGAAACATCTGAAAAATCATTTGAGTTTTCTTTCTCTACCATCACCCAATCCATAGATATTACCACGTCCGGTTTGCAGATAATAGATAAAAAGGATTTGACAAAACAAAGACTTGACGGCACGCTTGTAACAGCAGACTTTGAATACGGTCATAATGTTGAAAATGTACTCTCGGCAACACAAGAAAAGAAGGATTTAAACATAACCTGGCAGCACAGCAGCGACGGACGTGTACATTCATTTTCCATAGAGCCGGTTACACGTTCAAAGCAGCCTTCACAGGTAAAACTGAAATGGGATGGAAACACAATTGACGTCGATGATAAAGGTGAACGAATTTACGACGTTCCTTCATTGGCTGTTTTCAAAATTGTTGATGTAAAACCCGTTCAGGGACAGAACCAGTGTATAGAAGCGCAATTTTCCGATCCTTTAAATACACGGCAAAACTTGCAGGGTCTTATTCGTGTACAAGACCATAGCGACTTGCGCTTCACAATCGATGGCAACAGAATCCGTATATACAGTCACCAACAGTTTAAGGACAAAGTCACGGTCGAAATTACCAGCGTCGTTCAAAACACAATGGGCACCCGTTTGGAAGAGCCCCGAACATTTGATCTTTTTTTCCAGGAATTAAAGCCGCAGGTTAAATTTTCGGATAAAGGTGTTATTATTCCTACGACACAGGGTTTAACCATACCGATTGAAGCCGTAAACCTGAATGCCGTCATTGTCAAAGCTGAACAAATTTTCGGTCAAAATGTGCATCAGTTTTTACAACGAAATAGTTTAAACGGCGAATATGAATTAAACCGGGTCGGGCGAACTGTCTGGAAAAAGACAGTCCAGTTGGATATTACCCCGGACAAAGTAAACCAGTGGAACCGGTTCGGTCTGGATGTTACCTCGCTTTTGGAAAACCATCCGGGTGGATTTTATCGGCTTACTCTTTCGTTTAAACGACGTCATATCATCTATGATTGTCCGGACCTGCCGGCTGAAGATGATGAATTAACGGAACAGGAAGAGTCGGAAGACGATTGGGAACAAAGTTATTGGGACTATTATGATCCGGATTTCAACTGGCGGGAATATTATGATAACCGTTTCAATCCATGTCATGCGGGCTATTATCACCCCTTTTATGATCATAATATTACCGAGTCAAAAAACATTATCATTTCCGACCTGGGTCTGATGGCCAAACGTGGTCAATCGGATTCGTTGTTTGTTGTGGTCACAAACATCAAAACAACCGATCCCATAGCCAATGCGGACATTAAAGTATATGATTTTCAAAAAAATGTTATCGCCCAGGGAAAAACCAACTCGGAAGGCCAGGCGTTTTTTAAAACCGCAAGAAAGCCGTTTTTATTGCAGGCAGAGTCAGGCAAACAGAAAGGTTTTCTAAAATTGGATGAAGGATCGTCATTGTCCATCAGTCACTTTGATGTGGGCGGCAAGAGTGTACAAAAGAACATAAAAGGTTTTATTTACGGCGAACGCGGCGTGTGGCGGCCCGGTGATCCGATCCATCTGAGTTTTATTCTTTTTGACCTGCAAAACAGACTGCCGTCGAACTATCCGATTCAGTTGGAATTTTCCAATCCACAGGGCCAAGTTATCGATAGAATAACACAGCAATCTTCGCTGAACGGTTTTTATACTTTTACATTAAAAACCCTGGCAGACGCACCGACCGGTAACTGGCAGGTTAAAGTCAAGGCAGGCGGTGCCGAATTTGAAAAGACCCTAAAAATTGAAACCATTATGCCGAACCGTCTGACAATGGACCTCAATTTGAATAACGGCCAAACAGTTCTCAAACAGGGACCGGTGCAGGCAAAACTGACAGCCACCTGGCTGCACGGCGCCAAGGCACAAAACCTGAAAACAGATGTTCAACTGGAGTTTAAACCGATCAAAACCGAATTTAACAATTTTAAGGATTTCGTTTTTGATGATCCGGTACGCACGTTTGAACCGGAAAGTAAAACCATTTACGAAGGAAAATTGAATCAGGACGGACGCACTAATTTTGATTTTAAACTTAAAGCCGACAATGTTTCCCCGGGAATGATGAAAGCCCGTTTTACAACCCGGGTTTTTGAACCGGGCGGGGCATTCAGCACGGAATATCAAACCATTCCCTTTCACCCGTTTAACCGGTATATCGGTATTTCAACCCCAAAGGGCGATCAGGCCCGTGGAATGCTGTTGACGGACACAACACACACGGTTCAAATAGTTGCGGTTGATACGGATGGAAAGCTTGTGCCGAACACCAAAGTAAAAATCGAATTATATAAAATTAACTGGCGCTGGTGGTGGGAAAAAGGCAGTGAAAGACTGGCCGATTACATTGGACGGGAATCCTATCAGCCGATAAAAACAGATGAAATTACGTTAAAAAACGGCAAAGCAAACTGGCCGTTAAAAATCAATCACCCGGCCTGGGGCCGATTTTTAGTGCGTGTGTATGACGAACAGGGAAAACACATCACCGGAAAAATCATGTATATCGACTGGCCCGGCTGGGCTGGACGCGGCCGAAAAATGTCCCCGGAAGGGGCAACGGTCCTTGCTTTTGCCTCGGATAAAACAGAATACAATGTCGGGGATAAAGTCAGGATCACAATTCCAACGCCTTTTTCCGGCAGAGGATTGTTAAGTATTGAAAAAGGATCGCAGATACTTTCAGCCGACTGGTTTGAAGGAGATTCCACCGGTGTTCAGTATGAATTCACGGCGGCACCGGGCATGGCGCCTAATGTGTTTGTTAATGTCACCTATTTACAACCGCATTTAAACACACAAAACGATCTGCCGATTCGTATGTACGGCGTCATTCCGGTAAAAATCAATGATCCAAAGACACAAATCCAGCCGCTCATTGAATGTAACGATGTGTTTAAACCGGAAAGCCAGGTTGAAATCAAAGTTTCCGAACAGGATAAAACCCCAATGACCTATACATTGGCCGTGGTCGACGAAGGACTTTTAAACATAACCCGATTTAAAACACCCGATCCCTGGTCTCATTTTTATCAACGGGAAGCCTTGGGTGTCAAAACCTGGGACCTGTATGATCTGGTAGCCGGGGCCTATGGCGGTACACTGGAAAAACTGCTTGCCATCGGCGGTGATGGCGAAATCAGTATGGACGGGCAGCAGCGCACCAACCGTTTCCCCCCAATGGTGCGTTTTTACGGTCCCTTTGAATATACCGGAAAACAGCAAAAACACACGGTCGACATTCCTCAATATGTCGGTTCGGTTCGTGTTATGGTGGTAGCCGGACATAAAAAAGCATTTGGTCATGCGGAAAAATCGGTCTTTGTGCGTAAACCGCTTATGCTGCTGGCAACACTTCCACGGGTGCTCAGTTCCGGTGAAGAAACAGCCCTTCCGGTTTCCGTGTTCTGTATGGAAGACGATATTAAAGATGTAACGGTCAATATTAAAACCAAAGGCACGCTTGAGGCAAAAGGCAGCACCAGTAAATCCATATCCTTTACCGCAACCGGCGACAAACTGGTCACCTTTAATGTAGCCGCCGGTTCAACACCGGGAACGGGAGAAGTGTCAATCGAAGCGGTAAGCGGTTCCGAAAAAGCACGGCAAACAATTCAAATGGATGTACGAATACCGGTCAACAGGGTAACGCAGGTTGTGGATAAAGCGCTGGAACCCGGCAATAAGTGGGACAAGAATATTAAGCTTCCGGGATTACCGGGCACCAACAATGTTATTCTGGAAATATCACAAATTCCACCGCTAAACCTGGGCAAACGGTTAAACTTTTTGATTCAATATCCGCACGGCTGTGTCGAACAAACAACGTCGGCTGTTTTTCCGCAACTGTATTTGAACAGTTTTATAAAACTGTCTAAAGATCAAAAACAGGACGTGGAAAACAATATCAAAAACGGTATAGCCCGTTTGTCCGGCTTTCAAAATGCAGACGGCGGGTTCGGCTACTGGCCGGGCAACTATAATTCACACGAATGGTGTACAAACTATGCCGGGCATTTTCTGATTGAAGCCGAAAAAGCCGGGTACAATGTCCCGCAGGAAATGATAAACCAATTGAAACGTTACCAGAGAAACAAAGCCCAGGCATGGGTAACCGGTGGTGAAAATTCCGATCTAACTCAGGCTTATCGTCTGTATACGCTGGCCCTGGCAGATGCACCGGAACTGGGCGCCATGAACCGGCTCAAAGAAAGTGATAAATTATCAGCAGCCGCTAAATGGCGTTTGGCGGCTGCCTATCAGATTGCCGGTCAACCGGAAGCAGCAGCATCGCTGATGCAGAAAAAAGTGAGCATTCCCCCCTATCAGGAATTGTCCAACACATTTGGTTCGGACCTGCGCGACAAGGCCATGATCCTTGAGGCACTGTGTTTAACAGACCAAAAAGAGCAGGCCATTACACTGGCACAGGACATTGCCGTGGAACTTGCCAAAGACAGATGGTACAGCACTCAAACCACAGCCTATGCGCTGATTGCCCTGGCCCGCCATGTGAATTTGTCCGCAAACAACGATCAAAAAATGAAATTCGAGTATACCTGGAATAATGAAAAAGTATCACAACAAACAGAATTTCCGGTTTTTCAACAGGACCTGGAAATAAACAGTGATACAACAGCAGTAATTAACGTCAAAAACAACAGTGATAAAATTATTTATGCGCGTCTATTACTGGAAGGTCTTCCCAGAGTCGGACAGGAACAACCGATGTCCAACGGACTTAAGCTAACCGTAAAATATATTAATCCCTATGGAAATCCCCTGGATATTACACAACTGGCACAGGGAACCGATTTTATTGCCATTGTTAAAGTAAAAAATACAGGCGTCCGCGGCACCCTGAAAGAAGTTGCCCTGACGCATCTGGTGCCGTCCGGTTGTGAAATTCATAATGCCAGAATAGCGGATAACACGGTAAAAAATAAACTGTTTGACTATCAGGACATCCGTGATGACCGCATTTATACTTATTTCGACATAAAACAAAATGAAGAAAAGATCTTTAGAGTGTTATTGAACGCGGCCTATACAGGAAAATATTATGTTCCGCCGGTTTATGTGGAAACCATGTATGACGCGACAATTAATGCTCAGGTCCCCGGACAATGGATGACCATCACCCGTCCGGACTAGACAAGTAAAACTTTATGAAACAATTTTTTACAATTTCAGCCGGAATCGGTTTGCTGTTGCTAATATGGCATATCATTCCTGTTGTTGAAATAGAACAGCCTTTGTCCCTGGCGTTATACGATAGCCGGGGACAGCTTTTGGGCGCATCAATCGCAGCCGATGAACAGTGGCGTTTTCCGCAGCCGGATTCGCTCCCGGAAAAATTCACCAAAGCGATTGTTTGTTTTGAAGACCGGCGCTTCTTTAATCACCCAGGCGTGGACATTCTGGCGATCTGTCGTGCTGCAACGGACAATCTGTTGTCGCACACAATAAAAAGCGGCGGCAGTACAATTACCATGCAGGTTATCCGCCTGTCTCAGCCGGACAAACCGCGGTCTATTTTACAAAAGTGCAAAGAGGCCCTGCTGGCTTTGCGGCTGGAATCTGCAAAAAATAAAAATGAAATTTTAATCCAATATGCATCTCACGCTCCCTTTGGCGGCAATGTTGTCGGACTGGAAGCAGCGTCCTGGCGTTATTTCAACAGGGGTCCGCAACAATTGTCCTGGGCCGAATCCGCCATGCTGGCTGTTTTGCCCAACAATCCCTCGATTATTCATCCCGGTAAAAACCGAAGCGCCCTGTTAAATAAAAGAAACCGGCTGCTGGACAAATTACTGCGTTATCATCATATCGATTCGCTGCAATGCCGTCTGGCAAAAGAGGAACCGCTTCCGCCAAAACCTTATGCCATTCCCAACATGGCGCCGCATCTGCTGCAAAGGGCAAAAAAGGAAAATTCCGTTAAAAATATAAGCAGGGCCCTGACAACACTGGATGCTTCTTTACAAAATCAAACAACGCAAATTATAAACAGATACGTAAATTACCTGAAATCCAACAGCGTTCATAACGCGGCAGCTATAATCCTGGACGTTAAATCCGGGGGTGTTTTGGCCTATGTCGGTAATGCGTCAACAGAAAATAACAATGAACACGGACAATATGTCGATATTATCACCTCACCCAGAAGCACGGGAAGCATTTTAAAACCGTTGCTATACGCAGCCATGCTGGATGCCGGTGAAATTTTGCCGACAACATTGGTCCCGGACATTCCCACGCGCATCGGTGGTTTTGCACCGCAAAATTTCGACCGGGTGTATGCAGGCGCGGTTCCGGCACAACAGGCGCTGGCCAGGTCATTAAATATCCCGGCCGTTAGAATGCTGCATAGTTATGGTATCGACCGGTTTTATGATGTGCTGAAATCACTCGGCATGACCACCCTTTTTCGTCCGGCAGATGATTACGGTCTGTCGCTCATTTTAGGCGGCTCTGAAGGGACGTTGTGGGAAATTACCTCTATCTATGCCGGACTGGCCCGCAATGTTAATCGTTACCTCAACTTTTCACAGGAAAAGAGTCCTGTTTTTAAAAGGGCGGTTTATCTGTCGGACAATTCTTCAGCCCAAACAATCACAAACCAACCGGGTAATCCTCTTGGAGCGGGAGCCTGCTGGCTGGCATTAAATGCCATGCGTGAGGTCGGACGCCCGGAAAGTCAAACCGGATGGCGGCACTTTAGTTCATCGTCGCAAATCGCCTGGAAGACCGGCACCAGCTTCGGGTTCCGGGACGGCTGGGCTGTCGGTATAAATCCAAAATATGCTGTAGGTGTTTGGGTCGGTAATGCAGACGGAGAAGGCCGGCCCGGATTAACCGGTATTTCAACCGCTGCACCGATTTTGTTTGAAATTTTCGGGATTTTACCGGCATCAACCTGGTTTGACATGCCGGAAGCGGAACTGTTGAGTATTAAAGTTTGTGCGGAAAGCGGCTACCGCGCCGGTCCCTATTGCAAAAATAAAAAAACCGTTTACGGGTTGGAAAACAGCGTACGCACCAAATGTTGTCCCTATTGCCGGTTGGTTCGCTGCACTCCAAACCAGCAATTCCGGGTCCATAGTGAATGCGAACATGTTTACAATATGAATATTGTCTCCTGGTTTGTGTTGCCCCCGTCCATAGAATGGTTTTACAAACAGAACCATGCCGATTATAAACCCCTCCCTCCTTTTCGATCAGACTGTCTTGCAGAAGCGGCAACAAATTCCAACCACGCCATGAGCCTGATACATCATCAGGGCAAAAGTCAAATTTATGTGCCGCTTGAATTGGACGGTAAACGGGGAAAAACCGTATTTGAAATTTCCCACCGGAATCCGGATGTTACGCTTTACTGGCACCTAGATGATGATTATATTTCACAAACCACCGGCATACACCAGATGGCCCTCAGTCCCGAACCGGGTGAACATGTTTTAACGGTTGTAGATGAAAACGGAGAGCGTCTGGAACACAAATTCCTGATATATTAAAAAAAGAGGATAAAATATTAGCAAAAACGGGTTTGAAATAGTAGAGTGAATTTATGTGAGAGGACATATTATGAAAAAATTAATGACCTTTACAGCACTCGCTATGATACTTTTTCCTTTCCGAAACGCATACCCACAAACAATATTAAATTCCGATCAAATATGGCAGCATAGCGATATTAAACATCTTGACCCATGGGGTGATGTTGAAAACGACTATCAGGACATCATTGCCGCTTATGTTAATGAAAATCCGACGGATTTTCTGTTTCGCATCGATTTTCTGGATATGCTTGCGGATTATAAAACGGAACTGATATTTTTAATCGATTATACACAGGGAGGCAACACATCGGTTTCCATCAACACGATTTCTTTTTCAACAGACCTGGAATGGGACGTGTGTATATTCATTTCCGATTCGAGCTGGTATCAGGTTTTTGACACGCAATACAATGATAATAAAAATCATCTTTCCAATCTGACTGTAAACAGCAAACTCGATTTTATCAGTTTTGCCCTGTCCAAAGATATGTTTTCACCAGCCGATTTTAATTTTCAAATGCAGATTTTCACCTTGAATAATAATTTAAAATCCGATCAAACAAGTGTGTTTCATACGGCTGATTCGACAGGCCGTGCAAAGCTGGTCATCCATTTTATGAACGCCTTTATCGGCTATGGTCCCCATGCGGTAAGCTGGTACGATGGTTTTGCATTGCGGCCGGAAATTCGGCCCGGTGACAGACGAGGATTCAAATATCTGCTGGACGCGGCTGAAAAATACAAGGTTCCGTTAACCATCAATGATTTACGCATTGAACAGTTGCCCGGCAACGAATATTTGCCAATCAATCAACGAATACGAACAATGGCCCAGCAGGGTTTACTTGATCCTCTGACAACACTGAATTACGGCTACTTTATGCCGTGGCAGTCGGACATTGTCGACACAAAAGCAATCGATATGGCTGCTTCACTTCGGCAACATCTGGACCTGCCGGTCCCGGAAGTCATCTATCCCTATGAAGCCATGTTAAAAATAGAAGATGTGGACCTGATTAAAGAGCTGGGATTCAAGGCTATTTACGGACTGGACCAGTACCGTTACTGGTTCGGCTGGATAAATGACTGGAGCGATCCGGATTATGTAGAGCAGGAAATCAGAATGCCCGGAAAAATTCACAAAATAAACAACATCGATTTTGTTTTTGAAACCCGAATCGGCAATTATCAGGGAATAGCCGGTGATGACCGCTGGGGCGTTATTAACTGGTCAAACTGGAGCGAATATGATCAATTTGTCGGTACGGATGACGGCCTGCATTTGTGGTGGCGCAGACTTTTGCATGACATGGCCATGGACGAAGACCAGGAACGATATTTTACAGTCGGCACGGACCTGCCCCTGACGGCCTGGATGTTTGAGGATGATGCGGATAAAAATTTTGCGTGGATCGCCCACCATCACTGGATAGAAGCGACGACGTTTAGCAGCATTATATCACGCAGCTGGACGCCAATAGACCACGGTGTTTTGCCGCTCGCCCCGGAGGACCTCCTTGTACAGTACCCAATGGATGGCGACACGCATTATAACGCCTATTTTTCTGATTATTATTACGGCGGCATAAGCGATGGTCACTCTCCGCTGGTGCAGGCAGGAGACAGCATCGAATCCTATTATGATTATGTTCCCTATCTGCGTGACAATGAACAAATCCCTTCAAATTATATAATGGGCGATGACCAGACGCCGGAGAGCATTCTTTATAAAACCCTTGAAAACCTGACAACAGCGCCGGACAACGATCTGACGACACTGGCCTGGCTGGCCTATTTTAACGGCATTGCCGAACAAACATTTCATGCACAACATTTTTATACCGGTCCGCAAGCGGCAAGTGGTGATTACGGCGGGAAATATTTACATCCGGCAGCTAAATTCAGAGCAAATGATGTCCGGCAGGTCAACAAAATCCTGAAAGCAGCCCAATGGGTGCAAAATATTATAGATGGATTGGTGCAGACAAACACAACGGTCCTTGCCGAGGATGTTGATTTGGATGGAGAACAGGAATATATAATGTACAACAATTCAATTTTTGTCCTTTTTGAAAACGACGGCGGACGCGCCGAATATGCTTTTTCCTACAGTCCGGAATACGGACCGGTCCAGCATGTCGCCCCCAAATACCAGCAGATTGTGACCGGTGACGGCTGGGGCTGGAATTATGAGGACGGTGAAATTGCCATTGCACCCACCTGGGACAGAGAAGTAGACGCGGTTTTTGCAGAAGACATCACCCAGGACGGCAATCTGGATTATCCTGTTTATCAGGCAACAGCTACCGACAGCAGTCTGGAATTTTCAATACCAGGAGGTCTGATTAAAACATTCGCTCTGGATGGACAAAAAATAAACGCACATTATAAAATTCCGTCAGGCGACTATATTGAAATCGGTTTCGGCCTGGTGGTTAACTTGCTCAATATGTTTGAAAAAGACTGGTGCGACGCCATCACCATTCAAAATGAAGATAAAAATATTTCCATGTTTACAAGTAACGGCGGCCGGTCTGAAATTAATTATACTGATGAAAATATTTATTTTATTTCTCTAAATTCTTTTTTAGATTCCCCAGTAAGAGACGAACAGAAAATAAGAGAAAACCTGGCAGATTACCCGTCGGGGCACTGGTTCTTTTTCCCCTATAATACTGTTTTATTAGGTGCAAGCGGTGAAGTCAACATTTCACTGTCCTTATCGTCTGATAATACATCGACCCATATAAATGAAAAAGAAAATTCATCGTCTCTTCCTGTACAATTTTATTTATACCCTGGTTACCCGAATCCATTCAATCCCGCAACAACCTTTTGTTTTGATATGCCGCAGCCGCAATATGTTAAAATAAACATTTACAACGAATGCGGGCAACATGTTAAAACACTGACAGACAAAAAATACCCGGCCGGTTCCTTTAAAATAAAATGGGACGCAACAAATGATACCGGGATTAAAGTCAACAGCGGCGTTTATTTTGTCCAATGTGAAACTGTTTCTTACAAATCAGTACAAAAATGTTTATATTTAAAATAGACAGCATTCAAAATCAACGGAGACGAAACATGAAAAAGACAGTTCACCTCATTTTAATGCTATTTTTTCTTTCAGCCCTGGGTCATTCTGCGGAGGCACAAACCTATTCTGAATCCGACTATGGGAATATGCTGACGACCATTGAAAAAAGTCACGATTTAACATTTCCGAACTGGGGCCCCTATACCAAAAAATATATCGGCATCTCACATATTCCTGATTTAAAAAAAGGCTTACGATTTGACCTTTCAGTTTTTCCCGGTTTTTATCGCCGCAAGCTTGATATTCCAAATGTATTTTTTGAATCCGGTTACCACCCCTGGGAAGCATCTCCGGACATGTATTACTTTGCATTTCGTCACGAAGTGGAATGGCAGGACCGGGTTTATACCGACATTTCTTACTCATATATTAATGACCAGACACGACTGATTCGTATCCAGTGTCAAAATACAACGAATCTGGAACAATCCATTGTCCTGCATTTTATGGCATCCCTCCATTTCCCTTCGCTGAAAGAATATGATCCGGATACACCTTTGCTGCCTGCCAGGGCCGTTTTACCTGAACAAGCACAATGGTTTGACGCGTTGGACTATACGGACTTTTTATATGCAAAACCAGGTCCTCAGGATAAACTTGTTTACGATGGTAAAATACGGGGAGAGGTCCGGGCTAATAATTTTGTCAACGGCTCCGGAATCGGACAAGGTTTCGGCACGGATAAAGGAGATAAAGTCCTATACAACTGGGATATTAAAAATAGCATTAACGATGCGGCCCTTGTCATCCGTTATCGTATGAAAGAAAATGAATCATTGCAGTTACATGGTACCGGTTTGATCGACATAATTGTTCCGCTTGAAGGAACAGGCGGATTGGAAACAGTGTCAATACCAATTGGTACCGTTAATGCCGGTCAAGCTGACCTGACGCTTACATCTCTGGGTGGAGCAGGAATTGAGATCGATGGTTTTACAGTTGTCCCTGAAAATAATGTCTCTGATATTGCTTTTGAAATAACAGACTGGAACCCGGTACCGGAACTCATTGAAGGTCCTGTTGACAATAGTATTCTTATAAAATACGAGGATACGGAAAACTTTTACGGCATCAAATGGTTTTATCCCCAATTTAAAATAAGACAATATTTCGGCAAAGACCTGGACATCTATTTCCGTCGTATGGCGAATAATCATACAAAAACGGTTTTTCATGATCAGGGTAAAGGCCACTATACCAATATTTTCCTGCGTCCCATAACACTGGATGCACAATCCGGCAAAACTATTTACGGACTGGTTTGTACAGGAGATGAGGAAACAGTCAAATCAATATTATCCGAATATACCGATGATAAAAATTTTGAACCGATCTATAATCAGGCACGACAGCATTTGACCGATATGACGCCGTCGCAACAGGGCAAACCATTTACCTTTAGCCAAAAGCGAATGGCGGCAACAGTGTTATCAAACGTCGTTTACCCGGTTTATACACAAAAACAATATATCCGTCATCATGCCCCGGGCCGCTGGTGGGATTGTTTATACACCTGGGATTCCGGCTTTATCGGATTGGGGTTGCTGGAACTTGATGAAAAACGGGCCGTGGAAAACCTGAATGCATACGTGCAGGAACCGGGCGCTCAATCCGCATTCATCCACCACGGAACACCCGTACCCGTGCAGCACTATTTGTTTTATGAACTTTGGAACCGAACCCAGTCAAAAGAACTTTTGAACTATTTTTATCCGAGAATGAAACAGTATTACGAGTTTCTGTCCGGCAATACACCGGGCTCAACAACACGAACATTAAAATCAAACCTGTTAAAAACCTGGGATTATTTTTACAATTCCGGCGGATGGGATGATTATCCACCGCAAAAATATACCCATAATTATAAAATGGAAGCCACAAACACGCCGGTTGTGAATACGGCCCACGCCATCCGAACTGCCAAAATTCTGAAAATGGCGGCAAAGCAATTGGGTTTGAAAAATGATATGAAATCATATAATAAAGATATAAAAATGTTCAGCAAGGCGCTGCAGCAAAATGCCTGGGATGATGATGCCGGTTATTTTGGCTATGTGGTGCATAATGAACAGGGTGAGCCAATAAAAATCCTGCAAAATGAAAAAGGCGAAAATATGAACAAAGGTCTTGGCGGTTGTTATCCGCTTTTTGCAGGGATTTGTACGGATGAACAAAAACAAAAAATTCTCGATCATTTAAAAACCGAGGGAGAAATTTGGTCACGTGTCGGGTTAAGCGCTGTAGACCAAACCGCTTCTTATTATACAAACGACGGCTATTGGAACGGCGCCGTGTGGATGCCGCACCAGTGGTTTTTCTGGAAAACCATGCTCGATTTGGGAGAGTCGCAATTTGCTTTTAAAATAGCAGACACAGCCCTAAAAGTGTGGAAACAGGAAGTTGAAGCGACCTATTGCTGTATGGAACATTTTATAATTGAATCCGGACGCGGCGCAGGATGGCATGAATTCGGCGGATTATCCTCACCGGTTTTAATTTGGTATTCGGCTTATTACAAACCCGGTATGGTAACAACCGGCCTGAATGCCTGGATTGAAGAGAAAAAATTCAATCAAGACAATACCGATTTTACAGCAACCATACAATTCTCAAAAGAACAAAATGCAGATAAAAGTACGGTTCTGGTTTGTATGAACCCTGATTTTGATTACAACGTTTTGATCAACGAAAAACCAATAACATACGAAAAATTAACAGATACCTGTCTATGCCTCAAAGTTCCGATAAAATCAAAACCGTTAAAATTTAAAATAACAAAAAAATAATATGATTAAGGCTGCCCGAATGAGCAGCCTTTTTTTATAATTGTTCCCCGGCCAATAAAGCAGCCCCATAGGCGCCAACAGCCTGAGGATTTTCCGGGACATATACACTCAATCCTAAAAGTTCGGAAATTAATTGCCTTATACAGGGATTATTCGCAACGCCGCCGGCAAAAACTATACTGCCGTTAGTCCCGATACGCTTTAGCATACTCATCGCCCGCTTTGCAACAGACATGTGCAAAGCGCCGGCAATATCATTCCTGGCCTCACCTTTTGATATGAGTGAAATAACCTCTGATTCGGCAAAAACAGTACACATGCTATTGATAGTAATATCTTTTTGTGCCTCAAGTGCGTTCATACCAAAATCAGCGATTTCAAATCCAAGTGTATGCGCCATAATTTCCAAAAATTTACCGGTACCGGCGGCACAACGGTCATTCATTTCAAATTTCCTAACTCGTCCGTCATCGAATAGGGAAATAACTTTACAATCCTGCCCGCCTATATCCAACACGGTCGTTGCTTCAGGATACAATGCCTTCGAACCTTTGGCATAGGCTTTAATTTCAGTTACAGTCGGACTGTCAAATTCTATCTCCATAAGGTTTCTTCCATAACCGGTGGCACAGAGACGATCAAAAGACAGTCCATGCAATAACTTTTTAACCTGAACAATGGGATTAAATCCGCTATCCGTCTGCCGGATATCAAGTATGCGTTTATCTTCCGTAATTACAACCTCAATAGTCCGGGAACCAATGTCAATTCCGGCAGTTTTCATTTATATTCCTCAATTAATGTAATTGTTCAATAAACGCTTCGATACGTGTTTTTAACTGGCCGACATCCTCCATACTGTAATCCGTTTCAATTCGTAAAGTCGGAATATTACTATCCTCAAAGTTTTTTTCTACGGAAAAAGATTCCATGTTATAGGGTTGACAAAATTGCAATCCATAATGAATCACTCCGTCGGCATCATATTTTCTAACCATCTCTTCAATATGTTCGAGGCGGTCAGGATTGGGAGTAAAAATAGCACAATCGATCTTGAAATAACGATCGACAATAGCTTCCATTAAATCATTTATAGTTTCGCCGGTCATATCCGTTAAATGGCGGGCACCTCTTTCACCGACACAGGATTCCTCTCCGACAATAACAGCCCCGGACGATTCGATAAGCCAGGGCAGCTTCCAGTTTGGAACAGCCATGGGGCAGCCGGACATTACAATTCGAGGCGTAGATTCCGGAAAAACACCCTCCCTGGCTTCAATTCGTTTTTCCAATTCATCACATATTTTATGTACCGATGCTGTAAATCGTTCCGGGTTATCATAAAAGAAAACCTGGTTCGCCAGTAACGCATCCAACCCGGATATGGGAGCAGGATTTGCTTTACGCAGCGCCGCCAGCCGCCGTATTGCTTTACGCTTTTCATTAACGGTAAAAATAGCTTTTTTCAAAGAGTCAACGGTTATTGTCTTACCTGTCAACTGCTCTACAGCGCTTTTAAAACGAAAATACTCGGCTTTTAACAGTTCGCGTCCCTGTTCTGATTTTACCTGGGGCAAGTCCATTACATAAAGATTTTCAACCATATCCCCAAAAGTTTCATAAGCTTTTTTCTTGCCGTCACAGGTATTTTCACCGACAACCATATCAGCCGATTCAAGGTAAGGACATACCTTGCCCAGTTTAAAACCAAAAGCGGACTTTATCAGGGCACAGGTGTTTCGCGGTAAAACTTGCTCCACCTCTTCTGTGACAAAATCAGCTCCGGAGCAAAGTCCGACTAGTGTGGCGTTTGCAGCTAAAACCAGCTCTTCCGGAACAAAGACGCAAAAAGACCCAATAATTTTTCGTCCCTGTTTTTGTTCCTCAATCAATTCGCTAATTCGCAGTCCGTGTACTTCACTCATCACAAAGTTAAAATATTGCATACCCTCAGGCCGATTTTTCTGAGACAAATAAATATCTACATAAGCATTACTGAGAACCTTGAGCAAAGCATCATGAGCTTTCAAATCCAGCCCTAATTTCGACCACATCTGTGGATAATCTTGAGACATGTTAATCCTCCTTAACAGGTTTTTCGCACCTATTCCTATGCGTTAAACCCGTCAATTACCAGGATCAACGCAGGAAAGTACCGAGGTTAGAATTTAAAAATGACCCGACCGGCCGTTCAACATTATTTCAATAGTTTAAAATGACACGAACGTATAACATCGTAACCTTTCCTTTTTAGTTTTTGATAGTACGGATTGAACAGGCTTGACAGAAAAAGGCGTATAATTTAACAAAATACGCCTTTATATAACTGAATTCGTTATATCACCCGTTTAATTTTCAGTTTTAATAATTTACAGTTATTTCAAAAATTGTCAAGAGAATAAATTTAAAATTTTAATATTTTTTTAAAAACAAGCAAAAACCAAATAATCAGGCACCTTTTATAAAAAACAGGGATATAATATTCAACAGGATAAAATAAATAATAGCCAACGAGTTTAATACAACACCCAAAGCAGGTAATATCTTTTGACGGTCTTTTTGTTTCAGTCCCATAATGCCTACAAAAAGTCCTATTAAGCATAATAAATAACAACCAAAAGTTATCACGCCTGCAAAAAGAGCTGCCTGGGGATATTTTTTTAACATATGCGGTGCACCATTTGTAAGCACACTAATGACAATTAGGTTAATAAATTGAAATAAACAAATCATGGCAAAGGCAATAATGGAAATAATTCCCAAATTTGAATGCCGGTTTTGGAACTGTGTTCCGGATATATTTGAATCTATTTGTGGTTTGGAAATATCTTTTCCCTGATTTTCATATTTGTTAAAATTTATAAATTTGAATACTTCCATACAGCCCCAAATCAATTGTAGAGTCCCGAAAATTACAAAAAAATAATTTTTGCCGATAATCCCGGTAACAGCATTTAAAAATCCGACTGCTAAAACAACACAACCATCGATAAGGACCATTTCTTTTTTTCGAAAAATAAAATTAAATATACCCAAAGCTATTAAAAGAAAACCAAAAATTTTGGTAGAGGCGCCTCCTACAATCAGGTAAAAGAAGCCTAAAATATTCAGTCCAATGCCCCACTTTTTAAGATATTCATCCATATCCGGCAGTTCATGGCTTTCTGTTTTCAAATTGAACAGGCTTTTCTTTTTCATTTTTTTAATGGTGAGTTCTGGTCTGTTTGCATCCAGAACATAATCGGGACACTGGTCAACAAAATCAGGTTTAGCGTGAGTTAGACTGCACAACACGCCTTTCTGCCAGTCAAATTCATAATGTTTGCAATTTTTGCATAGGTCCAAATTCATATCAATACCGTGCTTTCATTATTTATTTTTTAATCAAATAATTGGAAATCTGTTTATAAATCCTGTTTTTCCAATACGGTCAACAGATCATTCTTAATAAAATCTCCTGTTTCCGGACCGCTGGCCGTTTGATCGACAACAATACCCTTTTGATTCACAATCATAGCCTGGGGCACTCCGGCATAGGAAAAACGTTGGCTGATGTATGAATATTGATTACGGTTCGCTGTATAATGGTCGCCGATAAAATTATTTTTCTCTAAAAAACGGTTATAGTCTTTTTCAGGTGAATCGACACAGATGTAAACAAACCGGATACCTTTATCCTTTAATTCACGCTCAAGTTTTTGTGCATGGGGCATTTTAACCATACATGGTCCACACCAGGTCGCCCAAAAATCAACATACACGACTTGCCCCCTGTATTTTTTCAAAATATCAATGAGCAGGCTGTCCCCGGTATTAACCGGTGTTTTAAAAATATCTGCTTCAGGCAAGGATGAATATTTGATTTTTTTAAGGTCATATTGTTTATTAATAAAATCTTTAATTACCTTGTTCTCAACTCTGCTGTTAAAAACATCAAGATAACTGTCAATGATATTGGTTGAAGTGCCGATTTCTAATAAGGAATTTAACTGTGACGCCAACATCACATCAAAAACAAAACCATTGGGCCGGGACAAAATTCTTTCAATGTTCATTTTCGCGGAAAAGTCATCGAGAAATTTTTGATGTGATCCCACAACTTTTGAACAAAACGTTTTATCCTCCTGATTCATTGTCTCAAAGTCCTCATCACGCAAGCTTAAAAAACGGGTTCGCTCATCCGCTGTTAACTCGGTCCCCTGTTCCAGAATAATATCAAATATGGCCTTTGTATCCGGCAGCCGCTGATTTTTAATCAAACTATGAAGACAAAAATTATTCACATAATGAACGTACTCCTGACACATCATCGCATCCGGATTTTCGAGTTTGTAATCATTTATAAATGTAAAAAAACTGTCTGAAACAGCATTATCCGTCCCTAAAATCTCAACCGGTTGATGTATCGTTGCATAACGCATTAACTCCTGAACAAAATAGTATTCAACATGATAGTTAGCCCAAACATTAAATAGCGGTGGTACTTTATTCTTTTCAAGATAATTATTGAGGAAAACTCTTTCCTCTTGCAAGTGAACCTTCCCAACCTCTTTACGCTCAAGAGGTGACATGCTAAACAACTTGTTAAATTCCTGTGCCGAAGGTCTCATAGCATCAATTTTTGGCACAAAATCAGCCATTACCTGGTTTACAGGTCCTCCCTGCCCGGAAAAAGTAACACCATTATAATTATTTTGATTGGTTATAATCAAATATTTTTGCAGATCGATTTTAATTTTCAAATGTTTTCCCGGCTGGACCAAGAGTTTCATAAAATTTTCATTAATTTTTAGTATAACGTCCTGCGGATGGTCCAATGGAAAACAAAAGTTAAATTCATTGTTCTTGTCCAAATCCGCCCGAAATATTGTATAGCCTGCCGGAGATGGCTTTTGGTATTTTATTTCAATAACAACTGGTTCACCCTTTGCCGAATCCGGATTTTCAATATTTCCGATAATCGTCACGTCTTCAACATTTTCCTGACAACCCATAAAAACAACAGCGCATAATAAAACCACAAACACAACGATTCTGCATTTCATCCTTCATCTCCCAAATTAAGCGGCTTTCTCGATTCTAAATAAATCACATGAAAATAATATCAAAATATTCGTCAACAAAAAAGATAAAACTAATCTCTCAAGCGATAAACTCCGCTGCTTGAACAAATAAACGGTCGATCTGCCGAATTAATGACAATATCTTTTATATAAGCATGCTCTTCGTTGCCTACAGTATTTGTTGATTGAAATGTATTATTATCAAAACTTTTAAAAAGCATGCCCAATCCCTGAGCCATGTTGCCGGCAACATATAAATTGCCTTTGCTGTCAAAAGCAAAGGCTTCAATACGAGTATAAACATTATACAACTGGGGCCAACTGTTATTACTACTATCCAATTTATATAAAAAACTTCCAACAGCAGCAAACAGTTCATCTGTAACCGGATTATACTCGATATCACTTATTTTCCCTGCATATCCACTTTGGCCTTTCTGGATACCTCCATTCATTGCTTCCCATGTATTTCCATCATCACGAGAACAAATGACGCCATCAATTTCTGTTCCGGCAAAAATCATATTTTTATAATTTTTTATACAAGTCAGCGGCATTCCATAGTACGTAAATTTTTGTTCATAACTCTTGCCATAATCCGTAGAACGGTACATTTCATTAAATCCCCCCCAAACAATAGCTCCGGTATTTGTTTTTAAAAATGCTGAAGCCCAGAAAGGATAATCCTCAAACATCCATGTATTACCATAATCACCGGATTTAAGTAAACAGTTTCGAACAACAAATAATGAATCATTTTGATCAATAAAAATTGTTTTGGTCGGACATTCACCAAAGGAATTTAAACGAATCGTTTCCCATGTTAGACCATGATCTTTGGATCGTTTAACATCCCCATCGCATAAAAACAAATGATCTTGGCTGGTTAAAGCAAATCTAAAATAATCACTATCAACTGTAACGGGAAGCTTTTCCCATTCAAAAACAGAATAATCGGATTTATTAAAGGCATCAGTCGCAATATCTGTAAAAGATTGTATTGGATTTTGAATAGTAACTGTTATTGAATCGTGAATTGTTACATTGTAAAGTGTATCCCAGGCAGAAATTGTGAATATATGTATTCCATTACAAAATTCATTAGAATTCCAGGTAAAACTAAAAGGTGCAGCAGATAATTCTTTCAAGAGTTTAAAATCAATATCACATTGAATAGGTTTTATTTGTTCCCCTCTTTCCACTGTAACAATAAATTCTGATGAACTATTGATGACAGCGTTGTTTTCCGGAGTGACAATTTTTATTGTCGCCGGGCCGGTTTCGTGTTCAAGACTATTCGGAGTATCTACAATTTTATCTCTTGAACATGCTGTTAAAAATAAAGTCAAAAATGCTAAACAAATTTTTACTTTCATAAGCGCCTCTTCAAAATATTAACCAATATGCTTTTAGGAAACTTGGTTTTCCAACTAACACATTCAATAACAAGTAACGATTTTCAATAGAACATATTTTTATCGTGTTAACTGGTAATACTCGTAAGGATTAATGAACGTTACATCCTTGGATATTAAAAAATCAACAGCCTTTTTAAACTCTGAAAATTCGTGTTCATCCCATGCATTTGGATGAAGCTGATAAACATAGTAATCTCTTTGGGGATCATAATTTTCAAAAAACTTTTGATAATTCGGATGGCAGGTCGGATATTCAATTTCTCTAAAACGTTGCAAACTCAATTTTGAAAATTCTTTTGGTCCAAAATACCACACAACAAGATCATCAATTTCTTTAACAGCTTTTAGTGTATTATTGTCAATTGCATTTCCAGGCGCCCCAAAGGTATGTAAGATTAAATCTAATTTTTCTGTTGCCAAATTTTGAGTATGTAATAAATGCTCCCTTTGCTGTTCCAACGGTGTGTTCCAAAACTCGTGAATTTTTTCTCTGTTTTCATTCACACCATTGAGCAAATGATCAAAACCATGGTTCCAAATTTCAAATTTACCGGAAGCTGCCAGGCTTTTTAAATAAGAATAATAAGCATCGCTTCCCTGTAAAAGAGAATTTCCTATTAATCCCAGGCTTGCTTTAATTTGTTTTTGTTTGATAAAATTTATAAATGACCTCCATTGGGGAGAAATGACATTTAAAGAATCAAAAACAACATCGTCGGCTTTTAAAAACACCAATTGTTTGTAAATTAAAATTTCTGTCGAATCTTTAAAAATTTTATTATTCCTGTCAATAATTTCGGCAATAATAAGTGCTTTTCCCTTTTTATTTGGAGCGATATATTTTACCTGATCTCCTTCACCCTTGATAACGCCATTATTAGTTGACCAGTTGACAGAGAAATTGGATTGATCTTTTTCCAACATATTGATCTTAACTATTGTTGAATCTTGAACGTTCAGGATTTTATCTTTTATACTAATATGAAAATTTGGATCAACTGAATTCGTATTTTCTGAACAAAACAACAAACATACTACCAACATCATTACAAAAACCAGACCATTTCTCCTCATCCGTTCCTCAAATTATATTTTTACAAAATATATTTATAATCCCCAATTCAAACCAGCTTGTATAAAAAACGGTATATCTCTTCCTTTTAAAAAATATACCGTTTTATAATATTTCAATCATTATTTCTCCCTTTTGTTTGGTCGTATACAATCTAATTTAACGGAATTTCAGCAAATGACAAGTAATTTTTCCCCAACCATATAAATTCTATATCTCTAAAACAAGATATACTCCCCGGTTCAGCCAAAGTTTTACTTTCCTTAATAATTGGACACATACAAAAAAGGGCAGCCTTTTAACAAAGCTGCCCTGCTCAAACGATTAAAAATTATTCTTCAAAAAAATATATTCGTGTCAGCCATTTGGAACTGTCCGGTTCCTGTTGCGGATCTGTAAGGTATTCTTCAACAACAAACTCTCCGGGTTTAATGTTGTTGTCTTTCAGGTAATAATCCATTGCATAGTAGGCGTCACCTATTTTTTCATAGGGACCAAAATAATCAATACAAAAAGCCTGCTCTCGCGGTAATCGGATTAATTTTATTTCTTCACTCGGTTTAAAACGTACGGATACCGGAACAACGGCTGCCACATCTGTTGTTTGGTTTTGTTCGTCCCAACTAAAATAAAGAGCTGCCGGCGCTCCTTGTACGGCAATACCCTGTTCACCGGTTTGCTGCATTAAAAGACCAAAAGATTTTTGTAAAAAATCACTCATCTCACTCATGGTAATTGTATCCTGCACACCCGCATATATCTTTGCCGGGAACGTGGTTATTTGGACCTGATATAAAGAAATTTGCTTAAACTCCTGTTCACAAACTCCTTTTAACAAAACCAGTCCGCGGTCAAGGTCTTTGCCGACCATGTCCTCCATATTCATAAATAAACCGACAATACGGAATAAAAACGAATTTTCACCAAAAAACGCCCAAGAGACCATCACCTTTTCATTATTTTCATCGATGCGAATATAGCCGTCTGATTCGCTTTCCCAGGGTTTAATAAAATGCAGGTGAAAATCAATTTGTTTGTTCTCATCCAAACCGGTATTAACAATTTCTCCCTGACCTGTTTTCTTTTCATCACCCATCCAGACATATTTTGAACCAACAGCGCCATCCTGACCAACAATTTCAATCTTCATGGTAGAGTCCATCTCCGCCCAGGGTGACCAGGCCTGCCAGTTTTTCCAAAATTTTATATGACGAAACACCAGGTCCTGCGGGGCCTGAATTTCAATGGAACGAACAACATGGTATTCCTTTGGTCCTATAAATCCAAGCAATAAAATAATGGCCGCTATAACCAGAAGAATGATAAAAATAACTTTAAAAACTTTCATATTTCCCTCCACATATTAATAATATATATAACGGTGCGTACGACATTATAACTTTTCCGGCAATTCAAAAATTTCATCCGATCATCATCATAATGATTAAATGTAATAATGTTTTTTGTAAAAACAAATTTTACCGTTATAAATATATTATCTTTTTAAAGCAGCTTTTGAAAAAATATAATCGGGTATTTTCGCATCAAATTGTACAGACTCTACAATAAATTCCGTACCCTTGCCATTTTTCAAAACGTCCTTAAAAAGCATATGTTTGGGGAACCATCTGCCCTGAACTTTAACAATCTGAGATAAGGTCAACCTTTTTAACAGTTTTCCGCTTTTTGCAAACAGTTCCTGTTTTAAAGGTATAAATCGTATTTTATCGATCCACATTTTGCGGGAATGGTAGGCAACATCTTCAACAGCGGTTAATTCAATTACCCAGCACTTTTGATTTTGCAGGGTGTCTTCACCAACAACAACGGCATCATAAGAGTCTATCAGTTTTTTATCTTCCATCATATCTTCATAGGAAAGATCAGACCCCATAACAGATTGACGCAGCATGTGACCGGAAATTTGAATGGTACGGTCGGTCTCAGGTGAATACATCCATAACTGGTCTTCAATTTTAAGCATTTTTGTGCCTTTTTCCCGGGCCGGCGCCAGATACTCTGTAAAAGATTTTTCATCACCCACAATCCAGGATTTGGATTCAATGGTGCGGCTGGACCGACGGCCATGGACGATCATTTTTGACGTCAAAATCCGGTTTTTAGAAGACATATTTTGATCAATTTTATTTAAAATTTCTTTACCTGACGGCTCCTGGGCCAGTGCAGACATGTAAAAACAACAAAGCAAGATTAATATATTTTTCATGTTAAAACCTTTTTGTTATGCTTCAAGTTCTTTAAAAAGCCGGGCGGTTTCCCGTTTGTATATACCAATACCGGACAACATTGTTCCCAACACTGTGGAAAACAAACCCGGAACAATACCGATAAAATAAGTTTGGGAAGTGATTTGTGTACGAATAACACTGGATATCATCATGGATGAATTTTGCAAAAAAGAGCCGATATCTATGCCGTGTACCTGGACATAATAGGCAAAACCGATTCCTATTGCGGTTCCCAATAACGATCCAAACACTCCGATTAATACTGATTCCCAAATCAGGGAACGGTAAATATGCCCTTTATTTTCACCAATAGCCAAACGCACACCAACCTCACCATAGCGTCGCAGGCCGCCAAGCAACCCGGCATTCCACAAAACAATGGACATGGCCAGAACAAAGATAAAAATGAGTATACCGGAAAAGCTTGAAGCCATTTGCAGATATTCGCCCAAACCATTTTGGTCTGTCAGGGAAATCATGACCGGGGAAAATTCGTCAGTGGATTGTTGATAAACTTTATTAAAGCTGGTTTTTATTTGCTGAGCTCTTTTATTATTATAAATATCATTATGGAAATAACCAAAAATTTCACCGGCGGCATTATCCATATCCAGCATTTTTTGCATATCCTGAACGTCCGCGATAACCGCCCCATGATCAACAGCGCTGATCCCGAATTTAACCGTGCCGACAATAGTAAAATTTTGCAACGCCATGCTGCCATACATTGTCGACCCCATCAGCGTTGCCGGATCACCCGGTTTCACCGTTAACTTTTCAGCCAACGTATTTGAAATGACAATCTCACCGGCAGCGATTGGAAGGCGTCCCTGAACAACGGCCTTTTGCAAATTAAGCCGTTCTATTTCCTTACTCTGGCTGGAAAACAAATCCACGGCAAAACCCATAACCGGACCCTGACTGCGTGTATTTCCAAACTCATCCGGTATGTCGATTAAACCGCCAAAATAAATTCTTGGAAGCCAGTTTAAATCCGGATAATCAGTTTCAAGTTTTTTGATAATATTTTGAATATCTAAAAGTGCGAGATCGTTCGGAATTTGTTCTTTATTTTCATAATATGCTTTGGTCATAACTTTTAAATGACCGGTCGAAAAGTTTGCGTTGGAACGAATTATTTCTCCTATAATCCCGCCAAACCATGAATGCAAAAACACGGTCAACATAACGCCCAGTGTGACTGTTATTACAGGGAACAAACTTCGGGAGCGGTCTCTGAGCAGACCTTTTAATAAAAATTTTATCATAAATGCCTCAAATTTTACTCAATCATACAACGTCAACTAGGATGTTTTGCCACGAATCGCGTCCGTCGGATTCATTTTGCTGATACGGCGCGCCGGTAAAAAGCTGACAATAGTCACGGTTATCAGAATGAGAACCGTTGTTCCAATAACCAGGGCAGCACCATAAACAGGAAAGATTGTTTGCACAGAGGCAAATCCCATTTCATCGGCCACTTCGGGCAGGTGAAATCCTTTTACTGCCTGTAAGGTTAATAATGGAATACCATACACTGCCGCAAGGATAGCCGCCAATATTCCGTGCATGGCGCCCTCAATGGTAAACATTCGCACAACCCGGGCACGTGTCATACCCAGGGCTATGAGCGTTCCTATTTCTCTCCGGCGTCGAAAAATAGCAAGAACTTGAGTATCAAATATCGCCAGCATAGCCAGCAACAAAAGAATGATAAACAATATAGAGCCGGCAGCATTTTTCGATTTAATCATCTCGTCTATTTCTTTAAAAAGATATCCGTGATCCCGAAAAATCCATCCGGGGACGTTTTCAGGAGCATCCAGCTTGTTGGCTGTCACCAAAAGAGTCGCTTCGTCACCCAACTGCAGCATCTTTTGCAGCCGATCCAGCGGAATCCATAATTGAGCATTATCAATGGACGGTACATCGGTTTTCATAATATTGACAATTTTAATATCCTGAGCGTCAAAAGTACCGTTGGCATCCCGCCATCGGACTGTAACATAATCACCCACTTTCAGTTTTGTGCTTTTAGCCATACGGGCACCGATAACAGCCGGAATTTCCGGTATATCCACATCCAAAGATGCGGCCGGTATTTTTAAAATATTCTGCTGCGGGTCAATTCCTTTCAAAAGTACACTTTTAATCCGTCCATCAGGATAAATAACCGCCTGGGAAATTAAAACAGGTGTTATAGCGCCTTTTTGAATAAACGCAGCAAGTTTAGAGGGAATCGCGCCATGACTCTCCTCAATCGTAAACGGATCATAGGGATCATATTTCTCATGCCAATACTGACCGCCGCCGATTTCCCAATCGATCGTTTCCCGTTTTGCCTGCCGGTTCCATCCTTCCATTAATCCCTGGTTCCATATTATTATGACAAAAGAGATAGATAAAACAAAAACATTCAGCCAGGTCCGCAAGCCGGCCCCGACAAGATTTCGATATGCCAATTTTAATGCTATCACCACAACCTCCTCAGTCAACGTGCGCTTTTACAGTTTCATCTTTTGCAACGTGACCGTCTTTAAGAGAAATCTTGCGTTTTAAATACCGAATGACTTTATCATCGTGTGTTGCAAAAATAAAAGTGGTTTCAAACTGGGAATTTAATTTTTCCATGGTTTCCAGAATATGAAACGAATTTTCAGCATCCAGGTTTGCGGTAGGTTCGTCGGCCAGGACCAACTTGGGTTTTTTAACCATAGCACGGGCAATGGCAACCCGCTGACTTTGCCCGCCGGAAAGCTGGGACGGTCTGGAATGGACTTTGTCCGTCAGTCCAACCCAGTCCAAAGCATCCATAACCGCCTTTTTACGTTTGTCAGCCGTCATATTTAGCAGCAATAACGGAAATTCAACATTTTCATAAACCGTATAGACCGGCAGCAAATTATAGGTTTGAAATATAAAACCGATATTGTGATTGCGCAGTGCCGCTGCATTCTTGTGGGAAAGTTTTTCAATAGATTCTCCCAAAACAATTGCCTGTCCGGACGTAGGCTTGTCCAGAGAACCGATAATATTCAACAGTGTTGTTTTACCCGAACCGCTTGGACCGACAAGTCCGGTAAACTCACCTGTTTTAAAAGTCAAATTTATATCGTTTAATGCGGTAAATTCACCGCCGCCGATGGGAAATTTTTTAACCAGATCTATAAGAGAAATAATATGCGAATTATTCATTCTACACCTCAATTAAACTGTACAAAACATTTAATGATTAAACACAATTAAAAACTGAAAACCCTTTCCGGAATATAAATTTTGCTGACCAAGGTTTTGGTAAAGCTGTGTTGTTTCAGGATTCCAAAACAGATTCAAATGGAATTGCCATCGGTCATAACTGCGCTGCCAGCGAACAAAACGATACCATTCGTCAAGCTCACAATCATGATAAAACAGCCCGGTATAATTATCCAGCAAACCATAGGGATAGTTTAAAGAAAAGGCATAATAATCATAATTGATATTACTTGAAAATGGTACATCGGCAACATTGAGCGAAAACTTTTCTGCTGTCAGGGTCAAACCGGTACCGATGTTTATTGTATAATCAAGACCAAAATTTGACATACGCCGATATTGCAGAGAATCCAAAAAATGGTCCTGATAAATGATACAAGTCTCAAACCACAGACCGACACCCACATCCCATTTTCCATCCAGACCATAACGATATTCCGGGATTTCAGAATTAACATTAAATAACGGTACAACTATTTCAGGCAATTCGGCTTTGCGATGGTGCCAGGTAGCAGCCAGTTCTCCCGTTAATACAGGGACCTGTATCCGGCCACCCACTTCAGGTTTACCTTCTGCTGTGGGCAAAAGCTCCCAACCTTTAGGGTCGTCATTACCATACAGCACCCACGCCCAGATATTTGCATTATTTAAAAAATAATATCGAAACAACAAACCATACACACCGTTGGTTATCTGTAAAGGATCTCGGGAATCAATGCGGTCAAACCACATAAGCGGTCGCAATATGGTGGCAGAACCGAAATTGATCTTTTGCAAACCAAGCCGGCATTCAAACTGCGACGTTGAAAACCGTCCCCAGGCACGGTAAAGCTCGGTATTAAAATCATCATTTTCAGGGTCGCTAAACTCTTTAAAAGCATTTATATTCGTTGAAAACAAAACATCCAGCGAACTGGAACGAACGTTGGTTTGCATGGATATTTCAGGAATATAACGGATACCTATCGTTGGTTTATCAACTTTTTCCGTATTATTCAGGGACCATCCTGAAACCTGCCCCCTCACACCCAAATCAACTGAATAGGAACATGTAACATCCCAAACCAGTATCAAAAAAATATATGGAACAAAATATTTCATATTACGGTCTCGGTAAAATACCATAGAACATAAACTTTGTCATTTCACTGATAAGCTCTTTAGGAGAATCATACATCTTGACCAGCCGCTCATCCTTGGCAATATCCAGGATTAAATTAAAAAAATACAAAATAAATTCGGGTTTAATGTCATGCCGAAGTTCACCATTTTTCTGAGCATTAATAAAATCATCCAGTATAATATCTATATTTTGCTTTATGGAATTTTGAATAAAGCTCCTTAAATCCGGGTCGTCAAATTGATGAATATCGTGAAAAAACTCTGAACTTATATCTTTAGACTCTCGTATTTTTAATTGAACAAACCGCTCCACCTTTTCATTATATGAAATTTGACTGTGAACAATATCTTTGTACTTTTGCATTGCCTTATCAGTCATCACCTTGAATACATATTTGGCCAACTCAATTTTATTGGGAAAATACTTGTAAAATGTCATTTTACTGACATTGGCTTCCCGGCAAATTTCCTCAACAGAAACCCGGCGAATACCGAATTTCATAAACAAATGCCTGGCTGTGTTGTAAATCTGTTCCTTTTTACGATTTTTTTTATCTGTAATCACTTAATTCCTTTATACGATCATACGAAAAATATACGATTTTGTTACAATTATATATAAATCGTATAAAAAATATAAAATCGTAATGTAAATGTCAAGACATTTTTAAAAAAGTATAACCCCTGAAATAAATCTTAAACTAAAATCCAAATCTCTTTTTAATAGATTCCAATTTTTCCCCGAGGCGTACAAATACAGGATTCCGGTCTGTAGTTAAAAAATTGACAATTGTTTCGGCAACCTGTTCCGTACGAAGATAGCCATAGGCTTTGTGAGGATTTTTTTCATCCCCGTATTTATAATTATTATAAACAACCTGATCAACCGGTGCAACTCCCTTTGAATTTTTTTTATAATCATCACCTAGAGTATAGTTAAAAGCAACCCGATCATTCAAATCCGAAAAATTATACCAGCCGTTTGTAATGGCTTCAGGAGTTTTGAGACGTTTTTCAGCGTCCAAACCGTGTTCAGCCGCCAGTCTGCTCAATATCACAGGAATACCCAAAGGAGAACCGATGGTAATAAACGTATCTATATTATGATCATCCGGTAATTGTGAAAGAATATCATAAGCTACAATAGAACCCATGGAATGGGCAATCAATAAAATGCGTTTATTACGATATTTTGATAAAATATTGCTCAACCGCTGCTGTATCAGCTCTTTAGCCAAAACCTTTTCCGAATTATGATGAACATAAAAAGGAGTATAATAAGCCTCCAGATCTTTAAAAAAGTGGTGAATAATATAGTCTGAAATGGAAGAAAAATTTATGGAAAGATCATCGTTTAAAAATATTTTATCCATCTGTTTTTTCAACATAATCCAGGATTTTTCTGCGAATTTTATTGGGTGTTTCCTGGTAAAAATCTTTTGACGGCACATAGGGAGTATCCATATACAATGGATGTTTTTTGTCCTGAACCGTTTGATCGAGTGGTTGGGGGTGTAAAATGTCAGCCCAGTATACCATTTTAAATTTGAACGAAAGATGCGGACGGTCGATTCGGTGAAGACCTTCCTGAATAGAATTTATCCACCATTTTTTCAGCAATCTACACGTTGGTTTATTGCCCAAACCGTGTATACCAATTATAATTCGATCCATATATCTGTTCCTTCACCAATCCTGAAATTTTTCTTGTCCAGATATCAATATTAATAAAATATAATTCAATTCAAAAGAATCAACCCGAAAATCATGATCTTTTTTAGAAATAAACTGAGAAAACCAACTTTTTAAAAATATGAAAAAGCCGGGCAATTTGTCAAGTCCAATATTTGTTTGTTAAACTTTTCTTTTTTACAAACAGGGAAAAAGTCAAATCATTAGATAATTTTACGAGCGTCAGCCGGATCGGATTCATAAAATTTCTCACAGCCGAATAAAAAAAATCAGCAAAAACCGATAGCCTTTGAAAAATGAAAAATCAGTGTTACCGGTTTTCTGCATTCTTTTATATTATAATATTAATATGTTAAAAGGTGAACGAAGAGGCAGGTGAATGGTTAATCTTTAAAAAAAATAGAGGTCAGCTAATTGCAGGACATGAGGTTTAAACATCTTTAGCCGATGAGTTGGCTTCCAGCTCTCGCTGTTTTTGACGCTCCTTTTTCAATGCTTCAATTTCAGGTTTAACAATCCTATCATAACAATCCGGACACACACCATGACTTACTTTGGCATCGGCATGGACCGTTATATATTCTTCCACCTGATGCCAGTAATTTTTATCGTCTCTTACTTTTTTACAATAGGAACACATAGGCAGCAATCCCTGCAATTGCTTGACATGATTTAAAGCGTTCTGTAAATCATTAATTTTATTAGACAAGGCATTTTCAAGATTCACAACCCGTGTACCGACTTTGATACGGCTTTCCAGTTCTGCCCGATCAAATGGTTTATTAACAAAATCATCGGCCCCTGCATCCAATGCAGCGACAATATCTTCCTTTTTGTCTTTTGCCGTTAAAATAATAATATAGGTATATTCTTTTTTGTCGCTTTCACGCAAAAGTTTACAGACATCCAACCCATCCATTTTGGGCATCATCCAATCGAGAATTGCTATACGCGGTGCGTTATCCTTTTGTAATATGTCCCAGGCTTCGGCGCCGTCCGTTGCAATGACAACATTATACCCCCATTTTTTTAACATTACTTCTAATATCCGACGAGATACAATCTCATCTTCTGCCAATAATATTTCCATACGATCCTATCCTTCAGCAAACTCTACTAATTTATCAGATAACTTTTTTACTTCAGCATCTAGTTGTTTATAGGATGTGGAAATTTTTTCCCAATCGCCTTCTCTTGCATCACTTTCCAATTTAAGGGCAGCGCTATAGGCACTGTCAGCACAAAATACGCCAATACTGCCTTTAAGGCTATGGGCAGTACGTTTTAACGATTCAGCATCCTGCTGTTGCAATTCCTTTTCAATTTGTGCCATTTTTTCCGGTGTATCTTGAACAAAAATTGAAATTATATCAACAAATAATTCAAAATCACCATCAACCCGATCCAGAGCTTCTTCCTTGTTAAATACCATTTCTGTGTATTCTATTTCATGATCCATTATTTCCTCCGAATTCATGATATTTAAGTTTATTTTCAAATCATTAAGCAAATATAGGGCCACAAAACTGTCTATTTTTGGCGTCATAATCGTCTAATTTATAACATTTGAGTCATTATTTTGACACCAATTTGTTAAATAATCAGCACAACCGTCCCACAAATGGGACACCCGATGAATTCGATTCAAACTAAGCAAAAATTGAGGGTTAAAGAAAAACTTTGCTTGATATTTTCAAGAAAAATACTAACTTTATAAATAAAAATTTATGTAAAAGTACAGGATAATAAATTTTTATTTAATTTTTAAAATATATTTTACTTTCCAAACAACTCAACAATTTTTATTTAAAGGAGACGAGGTTCATGTTAATCCTTGTTCTAAATTGTGGTAGTTCATCCCTCAAATTCCAGCTTATTGAGATGACAAAAGAAGCTGTTCTTGCAAAAGGTGTTGTGGAAAAAATAGGATCAAGTGAAGCGATCCTAACATACAAGCCCAAAGATAAAGACAGTTTAGTTCAAACGCGCGAAATATTGAATCACGATGTAGCTATCAGCCTGGTATTATCCACATTAATGCACCCGGAAAATGGGGTCATCAAAGATAAAGCCGATATTGCCGGAATTGGTCACAGACTCGTTCACGGCGGAGAAAAATTTATAAACTCTGTATTAATCACAGAACAGGTTAAACAGGGTGTTAAAGAATGTATTCAGTTTGCACCTTTACATAATCCCCACAATCTCAAAGGGATTGAAGTATGCGAACAGCTCCTGCCGGGAATCCCCCAGGTTGGAGTTTTTGACACAGCTTTTCATCACACCTTACCTGAAAAAGCATACATGTATGCACTTCCGATGGCCCTTTACCGTAAACATAAAATCAGAAGATACGGTTTCCATGGGACTTCACACGCATTTGTTGCAAAAAAAGCTGCTGAATATGTCGGTAAGCCGATTGAAGATTTAAAAATTATTACCTGTCACCTTGGAAATGGCGCCAGTGTCGCAGCTATAGACAACGGTCAATGTGTGGAAACCAGTATGGGTTTTACACCATTGGAAGGTCTGGCAATGGGAACCCGTTGTGGAGATATTGATCCGGCCCTCATTCCCTATATTGCAGGATTGGAAAATTTAACATTAAATCAGGTAGACACGTTATTAAATAAAAACAGCGGTATGCTTGGTTTAACGGAAACAACAAATGATTTTCGCGAAATTGAAATGGAAGCTTCAAAAGGAAGTGCACAACATCAATTAGCGCATGACATTTTTTGTCACCGTCTCAAAAAATATATTGGTTCTTATATGGCCATTCTTGGTGGCCTGGACATACTCGTTTTCACAGCGGGAATCGGTGAAAAATCTGCCGGAGTTCGTAAAAGCACTTTGCAAAACATGGAAAAGTTTGGTATTGACATTGATTGTGACAAAAACAGTAATAATGAGTTTGATATCGGTACCGGTAAGGTCAAAGTACTTGTTGTTCCAACCAATGAAGAGCTGGCTATAGCAAGAGACACAAAAACTATCTTACAATCACTGCAGCAGGAAATTGATAAACCGGTTTCTGATGAAACTTTATCCAAAGAACTATCGAAACTCTCCAGCGATGATAAAGCAGAACTTTTATCGATTTGGGTAAAAAATCCTCATATCACCATATTTGAATTAGCAGAAAAGCTTGAAAAAAAGACAGGTAAAAAAGTTCCTGTTCAAGTTGTTAAACGTGAAACAGAATTATTGGGATTGGATACGGTTTCAGAAAAGAAAAAATCTGAAATTGCCAAAATGAACCAATAAACTCTACCATGAGGTTGTAATGGATAACATACAAAAAGAGGACAGCGGCTGGATTGTTGCTTTGGTTTGGTTGAAAGCGCTTGAAGAAACAGCGCGCGATTTTCAGGGAAGACGCCCACGGTCATTCTGCGAACGTGCTTATGAACATGCCACAACCAATTACATCAAAACGCTGGAAAATGAATTTGGTGTTCCGGCAAAAAAAACATCAACAATAAAAGAAGCTGTTGAAGAATACATCCGTATCGGTGTTATTGGAGGTCTTTTTCAGGACTCTAGTCAGTTCGAATTACACGATATAAATCCTAATCGTCTCGAATTGACAATACATCTATGTCCTTATCGAAAAATATGTGAAGCCTTACTTCAGGATGGAATATCACTCAAGGACCTGACATGCGCTCGTATCGGGTGTTTCCGGGCTGCTGTAAAAATGCTGGCAGAACGGGACTGTACTTATGAGATAACCGCATTTGATCCTCAAAAAATATGCAGAGGTTATATAGAAATCAGATAATGCTAAAAGGAATCTGAACATCCGGGTTCCTTTTATTATATTCTATGTCTGTTATTATTTTTCGATTAAATTTGATTGATTATATACAAGCTTACCTGGAGAACATATTATGTCAAGCTATCCTCAATCTCTGGTCGATAAAGCTCGCAATAGTGAAAAATGGGAAAAACGCCGGCTCTCAATAATTGAATTAAGCCATTATTCGGATGCGAAACTATTTTCACTATTCACCAGCGCACTTGATGATCCTGTCAGTGAAGTGCGTCATTCCGCTATAATTGCCCTCTCACGTCTTGGCGACCCTCGTGCTGTAAGTCTGTTAGCAAAACCGAGATATTTACAATCCAAAGAACTGAATATGCGTTGGGCGACCGTTCGGGCCCTAGGTAAACTCGGTGACATACATGTTATTGATACAATAGTACCCTTGGTTGATGATGAAGAATGGCTTATACGCAATGAAGTGATCTCAATCCTTATTGATAAAACCCAGGAAATCGTAAAAAGGCAGGACCCGTCACTGGCCCGAATTTTAATCCGGATGTTAAGTATTGACGAACCTGTGATAACCAAAATTGCTGTTGAAGGACTGATTAATATAGAATTTGCCTGTTCATCTCTGCTGATGGATACCATGAAAAACATTCACGAACAAATTCGCAAAAACATTATATATATTCTGGGAGAGACACTTGACCAACGTGCCCTGCCGCTTCTCATCGATGCTTTAAACGATCCGCAAAGAGTTGTAAGAAAAGAAGCTGCACTTGCTCTCGGAAAAATAAAGGATGCTTCAACACTAAAATATTTGATACAGCATCTTACAGACCAAAATGATGAGGTGCGTCAGGCGCTTATTAACGCGATTGTACAATTCGGGAAACAAGCTTTTGAACCCCTGCAAAGCGAACTTTCACACGCATTGGACAAAACTGTCAGGACTTCTATAATAAATGCTCTTGGAAAATTAAAAGACAACAACAGTATTCCCATACTGATAGAGCATCTTAAAAGCAGTTACCATATTGTAAGGTCTGAAACAGTGCTGGCGCTATCACAATTCGGTCCTGTTGTTATTACGCCTCTTATTGAACAACTTTACAGCGCACACTCTGAGACACAAGACCTGTTAAAAGAAGCATCTCAAAAAAACGGTATTGTCGGCAAACTGCGCGTTATTAAAGCATTGGGTGATCTGGAAGATTATCGTGCGACAACTATTCTTAAAGAACTTTTGTCCGATTCACAGGCAGAGATTGCTATTACGGCGCAGGAATCTCTTGTAAAAATAGGTTGTGCAGCCTGGGGCAGATGCGGGGCCCTGCAGGTTATCGGTAACGTTGCGGATAAAAGTATCATAGAAAAAATTAAAATATCCCTGAAAGACTTTTCACCACATGTCAGATATGAAGCCATAAGGGCCATCGGTAATCTGAAAGGGACTGAAACAATCGATGAACTCATACAAATGGCCAAAACAGATCCAATTCACGAAGTTCGGATTGAGGCATTAAGGATCCTTCGGGAATTGTCAATCGGTTCAGAAAAATTGTTCAGCACAGCTTTGTTTGTACTTGATGACAAAGTCAGCAACATTCGTCTGGAAGCCACACGTATTCTGGGTGACTTTACAGACGACAGGGCGTTTGAACCTTTGCTGGAAAAATTGTTTGATATATCATGGAGTGTTCGCCTGAGTGCGGAAAACGCAATATGTAACTATGGAAACAAGGCAACACAAAAACTCATCAAATTGCTTGATAAACAAAAACAGGAAGGCAAGTGCAGAGTTGTCAGTGCTCTGGCAAGAATCGGAGACCCAAATTCCATAAAACCCATAGAAAAACTGTTATCCGAACCGGATATTGATGAAAGAATAGTCCGAATTTCAAAAACAGCGCTCGCTTTTCTAAAAGGTGAAACAGGCCGCACAAGCATATATATGAACTATCCGCTCTGTTAACAAAAAAAACCTTCTGAATATATATTCCAGAAGGTTTATAAACACGAGCGGGAGACGGGGATCGAACCCGCGACGTCAAGCTTGGGAAGCTTGCATTCTACCGCTGAATTACTCCCGCTTTTAACAATATAATATAATCATTTTAAATTTAATAATCAAGCGCTTCGTAAATCAATAAAAACAAGTAGTTATGAAAAATAACTCTACAGCAAAACTTGTAATGATTTAAAAAACGCTAAAATCATATTTCCCATTTATACCCATTTTTATTAAAAATGTCTACAAAATGTCTACAAAAAAATTCCTGCTTTCACGGGGCTTTTTGAATATTTAATTCTAGAATCAAAAACATGATGGATTCCGACCCCTTGACCCCCAGTCAAGCACTGTATTTTCTGTAACTTATTGTTTTTACAAAAATCGACTTTCTTAAAAAATTGTAAAATAAGCAAAAATCGGCAATTGCCCCCATATTGTCCCCCATTTTTTAGGGGCAGTTTAGGGGCAGAAAATAAATATAAAAATATTAAACCCGATAGGATAGTCATCCTCTTTGGCAAGCTTAGGATTTAACATTGGTTCGTGCGGGCTTGCAAATGTGTGCAATTTAGGTGGGATTTCTTCTTTTTGCATGTGGAGAAAAAACAAAATAAATTACATCATATTCGCACTGTCCTACTAAAAAACTAAATCCTTTCTTACTTCATTTTTATCGTTAACGATTCTGTCTACTAGTCTTTCTTTTACACTTGTTGCTAGCTTTTGTCAGTAGGAAATCATTGAGAATTGCAGGCTACTTTCCTGTCCACCGACACTAAAGTTTGTACGGGGCAGAATGCTTGAATTCACACCGAAACCTTTATTGCATATAGCCGTAGTTACCAACTAGGCGTTTATGTAGTTTGTTATTCTGTCCTTTTTTTCTACAATATTTATCTAACGATTTGGTAATGTTACTTATCGATTGTCCGCTTCTGAAGCTCGTCTTAAAGCTAAGAATGCTTCCTTCAATGGTTGTGAAACTGAACTTGTAGGTTCAGATAAAACCATTGATTGATAAATATTCAAAAATGCATTTCTCTGTCTATGGAAAAAATGCAGGTAATGTCTTATAAAACCAATACAGTCTAAAACAGCAAATTCAACCCCAGTTTTTTCATATAGACTTTTTGCGTATTCCGATACTTCACTTTCAATAATATCTGTTGTTATAAAAATGTAATTATCAATTTTGTTTTTAGTTTTTGCTAATTTTTGTAAGGCAACATGTATATCAGTTTTTGTTACTTTTTTATCTTTCATTTCATAGCAAGTTACAATTCGGTCATCATTCGTTAGGGTAATTTCTACATCACCAATTGAACCAGTTTGTTTGTCAGCCGCATTATGAGATTCAAGCAACTTGTTTACTTCTCCAATTTGGTTTTTTATTGTCTGGTAAGCAGACGCAACAATTAAAACAGGAAGGCGACTTGTCCCCTTGCAATTCAGATGCTGAGTTAGTAGGGTCACAATTTCTTCCGATGCAAGAGGAAGAATGTCATCTGCTTGTTTTAAGGTCCGAAATAAGTTGTTTCATTCTTAGCTCGTCTTCTGCTTTGATGATTAAAAGAAAACGAATTATTTCTTGGAGAATATTTTCTGGATTTTCTTTTTTTGTATATACTATATCAAGTATTTCAAGTGCAGCCACATATACTTCTCTCGGTCTTCCTACTAAAGCAATATCTGTAGTCAAAATACGGTCAAGATTTCTGAAGGCAGGCGTCAAGTATGCAGTTGTTGGATTACAAGGTAGTTTGTATTTGTGTACTAACAACTCAATGAATTTTTCATCATAAAAACGTCCAGAATAAGTGTCGTTACCTTCTATTTCTGTATATGGTTTTCTAATATCAACTTTGGGATTGTGTGTCTTAGCAAGTAAGCAAGACATTAAAAATCTAATAGGCGCTTTGTTAGAATTACAACGGCAAACAAATTCGATTTTTTCTCTTGCACTCACAATTTTTACAGCACTTTGCGTCAAGTTGCTGAAGGCTTTTAGATAAATATTTTCTAAAATTTCTGTTGGTATTTTTTTATTCATCGGCAAAAAGTGAAAATCTGTTTTTGTGTTTTAAATCTTTAATTTTATAGTTTACCCAAATTACTTCCTGACGCGTATCTTTGGTGGAATGAATTACTTTTTCAGGACTGTAAATCTTCGTCCATTTACTTGCTGGATATAACTCATCCATTAAATCACAATCATAATTAGAAATGGCAGCCAGCCCTTCAATTGAGTTAAGTGCTTTGGCTAAATTTTTATGGTCAAAATCAGTCATCTCAAATCCGTATGCTTTTTTATCACCTCTTGTTTGATGAATGTATGGAGGGTCACAATAAAAAAGGGTTTCTTTGCTGTCATATAATTTGATAATGTCAATTGCAGGTCTGTTTTCAATTTGTACCCTCAAAAGGCGTTCTGCTATAAATTCAAGCTGTTTAATTCCCCCAAGCCAACGGCTGACAACTCCACTCATTCCAGAACGGCTTGTATTTTTACAATTTGCCCAACGCCCGATTGAAGCGGTTTGAGCCAAACCAGTTCGTACCTGTCTTGCTCTTATATAAAATCGTCTTGCACGCTCAAGGTTAGTCAAATTCGGGTCTAATTGACAAGCAACTCCAAACTCTTCTCTTGAAAAAGGAGTTAAAGCTATTTGCTCAATTAAAACATCTTTTTCATCTCGAAGAACTTTAAAAAAATTAACAACTTCTCCGTCAATGTCATTGTATGTTTCCACTGGCGAGGGACATCTGTTAAGTAAAACCGCACCCGAACCTGCAAATGGCTCGCAATAATGTAAACAATCAGGAAGTTGTGGTAAAAGCCAGTCAAGGTGAGAGAATTTTCCACCATACCAACCAAAGGCAATAAGTTTCTTTGGTTTTATCAAACGTTGTATTGGTGGGGCTGTTTTTCTATTATTTTTTTGTATAGTTTCCAAATCCATTTTTCCTGAAAAGTTGACGATTTTCTTAAAAATTCTAGTGGGTTTATTTTCTCCGTATTAAGTAGAAAAATTCAATTTTTACCCAGTTTTTGTTTTTTCTTCACATTGTTGGTAACGTTTATGTATATACCTTATTTAACGAAATTAAAAGTAAAAAAACAAATATTTTTTAAAATTAAATAAACAGTGTCTAAAAGAACCAATAATTTTATTTTCTAGTTTTGTAAAATAATTTATTCAGATTTATAACATTGTATAAAGTTAAATATAAACAGTTAAAGTATTATATGATATTAAAGTTACAATTTTATTAATTCAAAAATATAATTTTTTTTGATGCTCTAAATTCTCCAGCTTGTATTGTATAAATATAACAACCTGAACTTACATTCATACCCTCATTGTTTTTTCCATCCCAAACTATAGAATAAACACCTGATTGCTGATCCTGTTCTACAAGATTTTTTATTTCTTGACCGTATATGTTGTAGACTTTAATAATCGTATGACAATCTTTAGGTAATTGATATTTGATTTTAGTTATTGGATTAAAAGGATTTGGGTAATTTTGAAACAATTCAAATTTAGTAGGAGAAATAATTTTTGTTTTAATAATTTTTGAATATTTATAGGTCCCATCCAAATCAATTTGTTTCAATCTATAATAATATAGTGTTCCGAAAGTAATATCCTTATCAATGAATTCATAGTTTTGTGGATCAACAGTAGTAGCTTGTCCATTTATAAAAGCTATTTTCTCAAAATTTTTATTATCAATTGAACGTTCAATTTCAAAACCAAAATTGTTTGTCTCTGTTACAGTTTTCCAAAGAATCCTTATAGTGTTTTCATTTACAATTGTATAAAATTCCATTAGTTCTACTGGTACAGTACCATCATTAATTATGTGTTCAGCATATATATCGGTATCGTCACTCCAACGATTATCTTTCCAGGTAATAATAGCCCCATAATTATCATCAGATATTATTGCAGGATATCCCTGATTTTCTACTTCTCCACAAATTTCAAATCCGTTCGTATCCCATTGAATAATGCCATTATTGCTTATTTTTTGTGCATAAATATCATAATCTACTCCACTGTCATCTTGCCAAGAAAATATAGCACCACCCTGATCATCACTTATAATAACAGAATAGTCTTGATTTCCAGATTTTCGACAAACTGCAACACCATTTCTGATCCATTGATGAATTCCATTAGTATCGATTTTTTGAGCAAATATATCTGCATTTTGATATCGCCCGTCAGCCCAGCCTATAATTGCACCTCCTGAACCATCGGCGACTACAAGGGGTACACCCTGATATCCAAAAGTCGTACATATAGGAATTCCATTGTTTTGCCACTGTATTACTCCATTAATATTTATTTTCTGTGCATATATATCATATAAACCTGAACTAAACCGCATATCTTGCCAAGCAATAATAAAGGAATTTTGGCCATCGTTTGTTATAACGCCTGCCTTTTGTACATTTTCAGATGTACATATTGGCACCCCATTAGTTTGCCAAAGAGCATCACCATTCGCATTAATCCTCTGAGCATAAATATCTTCAGCACTGGGCAAACTTCTCCCATTTCGATAATCTTTCCATATAATTACAGCTCCACCATATCCGTCAGCTACCATTTGTAACCCAAATTGCTTTTCATTTGCCCTACAAACAGGCATTCCATTAATATTCCACACTATGCTGCCATTTGCGCTAATTCTTTGTGCATAAATATCTGTGTCGGTTGATTCATCGCGTCCATCATGCCCCGCTATAATCACTCCTCCAGCACCATCTGCAACCAATTTAGCTTGACCTAGTGGATGACCTGGTAAAATAGGAAATCCACCTTCCTGCCATTCAGGGTTACCATCCGAATCAATTTTTTGAATATATAATTCCACATATTGAATTATACCTGATTCTGGAGGATCTTTCAATTCATTCCTTATATTAGTCCATGCAATAAAAGCTCCTCCCTGTCCATCATTAACTACTAATGGGTTTGTTATTGGTACAGTTGCTTCATTATTAAAACCGATCTGAATACCATCTTTCTTCCAAACTGTTTCACCATTTATATTTATGCGTTGGGCATAAATATTCCAATAGTTACCTTGTCTCTTATCCTCCCAGACGATTATTGCACCACCTTGCCCATCTTTGATAATTTGTGGATTAGTTTGATCATGATTATATGTACATACACGAATATTGGAGCTTGTACTATATATTCTGAAATAATTGTCGCTAATATCTTCAGCTATTGGCTTATTATTATCATTTAATGCAACAACTTTTATTCTACAATTTGAAGAACTATTATCGGGAATTAACCATACATAAGATGAATCATTCGTAATTGATGTTATAAAATTCCATTCATTTTCACCTTTAGTCGAATAAAACAGGTTAAAAGTATTTACATTTTGACCTCGAATCGACCATTCAATATTATATAAATCTCCAGCAAACAGTTTTCCCTCATCTATTGGATTTTTTAAGTTAACACAAGTTAACTGCAATTTCCCAGAACCAAATAGGTTATCTTTTCCAGGTATTCCCATATCTACGGTGCTATTTTCAAGATAATTTTGAAGATGATCAGGACTTAAGTATGGATTTTGAGACAATATTAAAGCAGCAGCACCAGCTATATGCGGGCAGGAAGCAGAAGTCCCACGAAAATTACCATAAGATTGATTTGAAACTGCTGAAGGAGCGATTAAATCCGGTTTAATTCTACCATCGTTAGTTGGACCTTGTGAACTATAATTCTCATAAGTATCATCTTGCCAATATGTTGCTCCTACTGATAATACACTATTTGCTGGGGCAGGATCAAGTAAACTACTTTCTGTTACGTTATACTTTAATAAATTATGCTCCCAACTATATAATTCAAAATGGGCATTACCGTTTGAATTATAGTTTAATATTTTAATATGATAAAAACCTGATTCTAATACATCAAATTCTAGTGCTTCAGTTGGAGGTTGAGTGCCTGTCTGTCGATTATAACTCTTAGCCACAAAAAGATCATTATAGTATAAATATAAATCATAATCATTTGAAGTACAAGGCCAGTCATTCCAACTTAAGTATAATCGAATTTTTTGACCTGCTACGGCGTTGATGATAGTTGTTTCATCATCGTCATTAAATTCATGAAATTTATTGCTATTATCGTCTTTAAAAATTCCTTCATAATGTCTTTCAGCATGGTTTCCAGCCGAGTTTACCCATAAAATCCCATTATCTTTAGCATTTTGAGTAATATCACAAATAAAACCAGTCCCATCATAATTTGAACTATTCAACCAACCCATAGAACAAGAAATAATATCTATATTGTTATTTATAGCATATTCAACAGCTAATCTAAATTCCTCATCAGAATCATAATTTATCAGATACAATTCAGCTTGAGGAGCAATATCGTATATAATCTCTGCACAAGCAGTCCCATGGTTATGCCCATCTCCAGTGATATCACCATTTCCGTTTACATCATTATAAAATGATTTTGTTTTAACATCATTTGGAAGTTCACTACCAAGCAATTTATCATAGTCTTCAAAACCGCAATCAATAACAGCTACTTTTACACCCTGTCCATAAAAATTTAAATTTTTATAATTTTTTGCTTCAATTATACGCTCCCCTTCGCTGACAACGAGTGGTATTGATGTTGTAGGCTTTTGAATCCAAATAATGTTAGGAAGCTCTGACAGCTTTAATAGATTTTTAATAGGAATCATCATTTGAATTTTATTATCTCGAACTATAAAAATATTATCTTCTTCAACACCTAAATTGTTCAATTCTTCTAATGGTAGGATATCCCCTTCAAAATTAGCAATTACTTTAATTTTTTTATCTTTAGTATGAAATAATGCTTGTTTCGCAACCTGTAAGCTTGATGTCTGCCCTTTTTCATTAAAAGATTTATAAATATCCCAAACTATACTTTCCATTTTACTGTTTGGTGTTATATTATATATATCATTTTGTGACCATAATTGATTAATCATTAGAAAAAATAACACCTTTAAAAGAAATAATTTAGTATTATTTGTCATTTTATTTTCTTTATTATTTTAAAAATTGTAATTATCAAAAATAAACATTTTATACATTTTTATACTGTTTTACCATTAATTACAGGCATGTTGATAAATTTTATCTAACAATTATCCCATTTAAATCACCTTCCCCTTTCCAGACACTTTTAAATTTAATACTAGATAAACTTGAAATATCATATATACTCAAGCCACCTGTACCAACCATATAAACAAGGTTGTCTTTCATAAAAATATCATGAAGCCATCCTAATTCGGAGTCTATTGTCTTTCCAACTTCTCTAATATTAGAAATATGAGATAAGTCTAATATACTAATATAGATTTGCATAAAACTTACCCCTGGGCCACAAAGGTAGGCATATTTATTTTCAATTAAAAATTCATATATCGTATTATTATTTAAATCAAAAGTAAATGAAGAATCAGGATGTGAAGGATTAGTTGTTATATTAAAAAAGATCATTGAATTAGTATTAGTAGAGTTTTCACGATATGTCGCTATTAAATATTCCTCATTATAAATACCAAAATTAACACGACTTGGAGACCCGCTTTGTTCTCTTGAAAAATCACTTAATGAAAACGAATTGCTCATAGCATTAATATCAAGGGTACCGATTCTACTTGTATCACGACTATCACTATTATATATTCCTTTAAGATAATTAAAATATATTTTATTATCATTAACTATAAAATTTTCAAATCGAATATCTTCGTCATATAAATCAAAACGTTCCTTTTCAATAAAATTCAAAGGATCAGTAATATCATAAATAATTATTGAGCTTAATCCGTTATTATAATTATTTGCAGATATAAACAAAGAATTTTCAATTATTTTATAATCCCAAATATCACCCGCATCAATCGGAACAAGAGATCTTTTATATGCGGGTGATTTAATATCAGAAATATCAATTATTGCCAGTTTGTATGCATTACTAATAAAAGCATAGTTATTCTTGATTGCAAGCCCGTCTCCAAAATGACTATTAACAGTAGAAAAATCTTTATACGTTGAAATTAATTGGGGATTATCTGGTTTTGTTACATCGACAATTAAAAGACCATCAAATTCAGCACATATATAGGCTAATACTTTTTTAGTTTCTTCATGTTCATCATTTTCATTTGTACTTACGGGATCTTTCTTTGAACAAAATAATAAACAGGAAAGAATGAAAACAAAGAATAAATGTAGTGTTAACTTTTTCATTATATTATCTCCCAGTTATTATATGTGATAGATTAACTAAAATAAAAATTTTTTTATTCTTATTTTTAATAGAAAAATTTGATACTTACTTTCTTCTTATAATTTTTATGTAAATACTCAAACTTCTAGATATTATGAAAAATGAACAAATAGTCTAATCCTGTAAACAGCGTACTGAAAACCCGTTTCTCTTATGGCCATAGTCGCGGGTTTCATCTGAATGATCATAACGGAGCCCCCGAATCCACGCGGCTATCACGTTTTCATTATACACCGTAGAAGACCAAAAGTAGGCTCGAGTACGAATATAATTGAAAGTACCATTGGAGTAGCTACGAAAGCCTCCGGGTAACGCAAAAAAACCACTTTTTCCAAATCCAGCGTTATTCTCAAGCTCTCCATTCGACCATAAGTCAGCTTTACCCGCAAGCTTACTACCTTCACTCGTACCGCGCCAAAAGGTATCATAAGCGTTAGATTCACTCATACCAAGAGCCATTTCCAGTTGCTTCCACTCGTCATCTGAGGATATATGCCAGCCTGTAGGCGCGATGTTGCGGGTGTCATTTATAGCATACCAGTTGTAAAGATTGCCATACGTAGCAACATTGCTCTTATCATTATTATAAATACAATAAGCACCTGTGGTTAATCCAGTCCATTCGCTGTTATCAGTCACATGAGGAATAAGCGTCCCATTACGATATTTAGTAACTTTTAAATTTTCAGCCATCCAGATTTGATCACCAATTTTTACAATCGAATAGATATTGCCATCAATGTCAGTCACTGTATTCTGAGATGCTTTCTCATTCTCTGTTGGATTCTTACCACAATTTACTGATATGAGAGTTGCAAACAATGTTAATAATAAAATGACTTTCTTCATTTGGTACTCCAAATAGTAGTAACAGATATTTTAAATTATATACCACGCTAACGACTATGTTAACTGGCCCGCCAACCAGCCACGGAGGTATATTGCATATTCCAGCCTAAAATTGCCACCCAATCCGGTGAAAGTTGCCACCTGTTCCGTTTGAAAACTGCCACCCAATCCGGCTGAAAATTGCCACTATGATAAATTAAAATTGTCTAAATGTTTGGATTGTTCAGTGGTAAACTTTCAACCGGAATACGCAGTATATTGCGCGGAGACATGAAAGGGTAGAAATACTTCCAGAAAACGCCCTGTCTGGGTGTCCAGTGTAGCAGTTTGTTAGAGCTTAAAGTTCACTTAAATTCAAAACAAATGAGACATAAACAACTAAATGTTTATGACTCATTAAATTTAAATACCGGCATCCTTTAACTGTTTCTGTAATTTTTCATGATCTTTCTGTAGAGCTTTGCAATGAGCCAATTCTTTTGCGTAATCTTGTTTTGGCTCAAGAGAATAAGCTTTTTCAAAAGAAGAAATTGCTTGGTCAAACTGGGAAGTCATTGTATAAGCAACACCCAAATTGAAAAATACTTTAGAATTTATTGGAGCTTCTTTTTCCGCTTTAACAAAATACTCTATACCCTGTTCCCATTCACCCACTTTTATCATATTAATCCCTTGCTCTAAAAGGGGAACATTTTTATCCGAAAGAAGTTTGACCTTTTCAGTAACAGTATAGGGAGCTATATCACGCATAAATGTTTTTAGAATACGATTACGAGCATCAGCAAGGACATGATTTTTATCTATTCCCGCCGGGGTTTTATCCGTAGCCCTTGTTTTCTCTTCCACATTTTGATTTAATTTTCGAACAGCAATAATTTTTCCTGTTCTTAAATCAGTAATTTGTAGTGATATTGAAACCGATGCAGTTCCCTTTCTTGTATAGGAACGATGAGACCGACCTTCTTTATCATTATAAGTATCATATGTCGTTTCCTCATTGTAATCATAATTACTAACTCGACCGAAAATCAAAGCAGCACTTCCAAGTAACTTTCCGATTTCAGCCGTAGTAGAATCATCCATAAGACCAGAATATGTTAACTTGTGTTCTTGTAAAATGTCATTAAAATGTTGGCGATCCAAGACATCAAAGCGATCTGATTCGAAAAGTTTTGCCGTTAATTCGTCTGAAAAATCACCTGCCCCATTCCCGGTAATTTCACCGATGGCGATTTTTTTAATTCCTGCAAGATTAATATTTGCTGGTTTTTGAACAGGTACTTTTAGATAAGTTGTAGCACAACCAAACAATAAAACAAATGTTACAGTGATGATTGGAACCAAAAACCTGGTTTTCATAAGTCCTCCATTTTTGTTAAGTTTGCTTGTTAATTATACTATTTAAAGCATTTTTTATTCAAAACGATTTATTGATTCATTTGGTATTACATTTTAGTTTGTGTTTACTAATTAAATCCAACAGTTGTTCACCAAATTTTTGTTCAACTTCTTGCATGGAGTAAATATCCGGTTTGTGCAAAAGGAATGATATAACGGGCAGTTACCTAAATGATCAGTAGTATTATTGGAGCATTATCATCTTTTTCATTCCGATAAAATTACCTGCTTTTATTTGATATAAGAAAATTCCTGAACCAACGTTTCCTCCATAATTATCTTTACCATCCCAAATAACCTGATAATAGCCTGTTGTAATATTTTTATTCACTAGTGTTTTAACCTCCTGCCCAAGGGTATTATAAACTTTAATTGTTACAAAGCACGGCTTGGGCAATTGGAATCCAATTACAGTTTCAGGATTGAAGGGATTTGGGTAGTTTTGATGTAAAGCAAATTCTTTTGGAATATTATTATCTACTTTTTCATTAATTTGTGTTACGATCATACCATCTTTTGGGATTTCTTCGTTACCTACTTTATCAATAGCCTTGCTTTTTATCATATAGTTTTGACTTTCATATCCCGTCCAAATGTATTGCCATACGCTAAAATTAGTCGCCATATTAATAGTTGGTAACCAAGAATTACCATCATCAAAACTAATAAAAACGCTATCTACACCACAGCCGACATTAGTTCCGTTCCCATCATTAGAAGTTCCTTCAATAACAAGCGTGTCTTTAGTCACAAACATCCCTGAAGATAAATTATTTATCGCTGAAGAAGGTGGTGTCGTGTCTATTTGTAAATGCCATTTGGATTCTGATTGCGTCACATTTAAAGCACTATCATAAGCCAAAATGTACCATAAAAAATCTCCATCAGACAAATCTGAAGATAAAGATACTGAAACTTCATTAGGCGGGATATTATCAATATTCAGGTTATTATTTAAAAACAATTGATATTTCATCATACCTGAAGTTACATCCGAAGAAGGCTTCCATTGTAATTTTGGTTTTGACACTGCAGTCCATTCATTATCAATAGGAGAAGACAATTCAAATGCAACAGGCGGCGTAACATCGATTAAAAAGAGCCTGCGTTATCATTAATTGGCATGATGTTACCTGCTATATCCGAAGCGTCTTTGATCTGAATTGTTGCAATCCCATCATTCATTTCTTGAGTAACTATAGCAGTCCCATTCCACTTATTTTCATTATCATCATAACTAATCTGTGTTATTGATACAGGAAGACCGCCAAGTGGAGTAAATAATACTGTAGGACTAATAAGTGTATTTAAACTACTAGTGGCTTCATAAAAGTTTACAGACACATCAATATTTCCTGCCTTTGCTGGATTAGGAGTTACAAAAATATCACTAATAGTTGGTGCAACTGTATCAATAATAAATTCACACACATTGTTATTGGGAATCATAACATTACCCAAATTATCCGTTGCCCCCCTTACTGAAATAAAAGCAGTTCCATTTATTATAGATGAGTCAATGGTAGCAGTACCTTGCCATGTATCATTAATAAAACTTGTTTCTGTAAATATAAAGGATGTACTGTCATTTACCGGTAAATATTCAACAATTGGTTTTATTATATTATTTATGCCCGATGTATTTGCTGAAAAATTTAGTGTAACCGTCACTATTCCAATTGTTGCAGGATTTGGCTCAACATTAAAATTTGAGACATAAGGAGCATTTTTATTTACATATACAGTTGTTTCGGAATCAGGTATTTCGAGATTTCCTTCAAAATCTCTTGCCAAAGACTTTAAGATGTGACTACCATGAGATAAATCCGTCCATGAATATTCCCAAGTACTAAAATTAACTCCTGTATTTATTGTATTATACCACGTTGTTCCACCGTCCAAAGTAATCAGTACAGAGTCAACACCAGAACCTTGGCCATCATCTGAAATACCTTTAATAAGAAATCTGTCTCCCCCAATTATATCTCCATCAGCAAGATTGGTAATATTAGATACGGGCGGGGTAAGGTCACGATTTACAACAAATTGTCTTATTGAAGTTGAAACAGTTTCATTGTTTGCTTTATCAATTGCCTTCACAAACCAATTATGCATCCCATTTAACAAACTATTTGTTGGGGAAGCTGATGTATCTATCGGTGAAATATTATCTTTCTCAAGTTGGCCGTCAATCCATAATTGATATTTTTTTAAACCTGCACCTAAATCATTAGAAGAATACCAAGCAAAAACAGGCTGACTTGTTTTAACAGTGTCACCGTCTTTCGGTATAGTGAGATCAAAAGAAAGTGGAGGATTCCATTCTCCAACAATTATCCAAGTTTCATCAGATTTCTGTTCATTTCCAACATTATCAATAGCTTTCACACACCAGTTATGATATCCCTCTATTAATGGAGAACCTGGAGCACTTGAAGTAGATTTAATATTATCGGCACTTAATGCATCATCAATCCAGACTTGGTAATGAGAAAGTTTTGAATCAGAATCATAACTTGAATTCCAAGAAAAATCAGGGGTAGGAAATGAAACAAAACTACTATCAGAAGGAAGTTTTAAAGAAAAACTCGAAGGTGGTCGATTATCAACCTTTATGGTTCTAGTTGAATTAGAATTACTAGCATTATCAAGTTTATCAAATGCTTTAATAAACCAAGTATGGCTGCCATGAGATAAGGCCAGCGATGTATCTAAAACAACACTATCTGCAAGGGTTGAAATATTATCTATTTTAAGCTCATTATCTATCCAAAGTTGATATTTTGAAAGACCGATTCCATAATCTACAGCTTTTTCCCAATAAAACGTAGGGGTTTCATTTTTAAGCCATAGATTATTATCAGGTAATAAAAGATCGAAACCCACTTCACACCTTAGACTATTACTTGGTATAATTTCTTCAGAACTATCAGGTGGTTTCCAATATAATTTAGCGGTAGCATCTACCTCATTTTCGTAATAATACATTATAATTCTATACCATTGATTTCCATTTAAATATTTTGTTGCAGAATAATATGTTGGTTCTTGATCATGCCATTGGTTTATTAAAAGATGATTTTCAATCCATAATTTAACTCCATCATCTGTGTATGTTTTAAAAGTATATGTACCAGTGCTTGGGGCAAATACTTCGCCAGTCCAAATAACCTGGAAATCATTAGCTGAAACTCCGGATGCTGGAGAATTCTCCTGCCAATCAAAATTTATTTCTTCATCCAATCGAGTGCACTTTAAATCTCCAAAAACAGGTTCATTCCCTGATCCGGGGCTGGAATAATAACTGCCTTTTAATCCATTTTTGAACGATCCCCCTGGAGGTGATGTATCAATCCTGATTGTTCTCTTTTCTGTAGATTGACGGATATTATTTACGTTATCAATTGCAACAATATGCCATTGATGTTCACCATCAACGATATTAGAATTAGGGACAACTGAAGCGCTATTAGAAGAAATATTATTAACAAATAATGTATTATCAATATATAATTGATATTTTGCCAAGCCCGATTCCGTATCAGCTGATTTTTGCCAAATAAAGTTTGGTCTGCTTGTGGTTGACCACTCATCATTATCAGGTGAGATTAAATTAAAATTTGTAGGTCGTGTAGTATCTACTCGTATAGACCAAGTTTGATTCGCTTGTGTTTCATTATATGCTTTATCGAGTGCCTTAATTGTCCAAACATGTAAGCCAGGCAATAATGAATCATTTAATGAATAATAAGTACTATAAGGAGGAATGCTGTCTATATAGCATATATTACCAATTAACAATTGATACTTTAAAAGCCCTGAATAATCATCACTTGAAGGATACCATTGGAAAGTTGGATATTTACTTGTCCATTCACCATTAATTGGTAAATATAAATCAAAACTATTGGGCGGGCCGGAATCAATTGTAAAGTCACCATTACTCTCATCTTCAGATAAAACATTGTTATTATTATTATTAGCAATAGCTTTAATTTTAACACTAGAAGAATTTAAATTCGGTGTCAACCAAGAATATGAACTGTCTGATGCGGATAAACTGCTTGTTATTTCATAAGGAAAACTTGCGCCTCCATCAATCGAGTAAAATAACTCTACATTATTAATTAATGAAACAACGCTTGGTGCTACTTCCCATGTAATATCTACTGGCCTATTACCTGCAAAAATCTCTCCCCCATCTGGATATTTTATTTTTATTTCATTAACATATAATTTAAAATTATCAATTATATGATTATCATTATTACCACCAGTTGCAGCTGAGAAACCGACGCCAGAAAAATTATAATTTACATTAGAAATAGAATAGTCTAATACCTGAACCCCATCAAGCATTACTAAAATATTTCCGTGATCAAAATTTATTACAATATTATGAAAATTATTATCTCGAAAGCCTGATATCTCATTGTAAGTAAGATGGGTTGTTACATTATTTTTTATTAATGCGATATGGGGTGTAGGCGGATCGTCGCCACGATAAGTATCAAATTCAATACCGTAACCAGTTACTGATTGTCCATTTACGGTAAAACCCAAATCACCTCCAGCATCTGGTTTTCCATACATATTTTTATTTTTATAAAACATAAAAGTCATACCATCTCCACTATTACCTCCACCTATTTTCATATCAAACTCTACTTTCCATTTTCTAGTATTTAAGGAATAATTTGCAAATACGGCAGCAGCTTTACTTCCTGAATTTTTCGTTAAATACCAATTTTCTTCTACAGAATTCCAAAAAGCTTCGAAACTGGAGTTGTTATCGTATCTATACACTTGCCACTTTCCATTCGTATTGGGATTGTTGCTAAAATCATCTTGAAAATCTATTAATCCTTGCGCATTAGCTAAATATAAAGGTGCCAAAAAACAAATAACAAAAAACACTATTTTCAGTCGATCCATAATTAAGCTCCTTCTCTGTGCCGGAATGTATTCTAAAAAATAGAGATTTTCTCTTTTAGGAAAATTGTTTAGATTCAAGGTAAATTTGAGAAAAGGCATATTAAAACAAGTTATTTTTAAGCAGCATCCAGATGCAGCAAACATTTTTACCTAGAAAACCTTGCAATTGATTTTGAATATAGACACACCTCACCCAACCCCAGATATACGAACATGAAATAACAGGAATATGATTATGTGACCGACGCAATCTCTTCCTCGTGTGTGCTTATGATTCCCAATTATGTGTGTGGTAAATCAGCTAAAGGTTTTCAGAGACTCCCATGTCCGACCGAATTGTCCTGAAAATAGTCCTTTATATCCGACAAAATAATTATACAAATTTTGTTTGCCCTGTGCAAGCGATTTTTTAAGAATTTAACTATTTTTTCCCGCACAAAATGAGCTTTTTATAGTTGTGATTCAAATAAGTCTGGTGTGATGAAAAGATGAGATATATTATTACGCTGTTTTGAACAGAGGATAAAATTTGTTGTTTTCCCCTAATAAAAAGGCCCTGCTCTCACAGGGCTTTTCTGTTATAAAATTTACTATTCTACAAGAACATCTTCGGTTATTTCAACCAGCTCCTCAACAGGTCGCTCCCAGTCTGCCAATTCCGGCAATGGCCAACCACCTTCCTGGGCTGTATCTTCACACAATGCCATAAAGGTTTTGTAGCCTTTGTCATCTGTGGTTGTTTTACTCTGTTCGACCAAATCTTTAAGCCAAATCTTGGCTGAGATATATCCTTCCTGAACAATTTTGATCTCACGATCATTCAATTTTTCACCTTTGACATATTTATCAAGAACGGTTTGAGCAATATCAATGGAATAGTTGATTAGCCATTCTGTCGGTAATGCCGAGACTGCTGATGTTAAAATAGACATATAATTGATCCTTTCTGTGTTTGTTTAATATTAATTGATAGAGATAATGTTTATTTTTTCTTTAACGAATTAACCACACTGATCTCATTTTTAAATAATGTTTCCGGTTTGACAGATTTTTCCTTTACAACCCTGGCACCTTTGGCCACTCCTCCGGCAACTGCAATGGCCGAACCCACTTTGCAAATCCATGGACTGGCTACAGGTCCAACGCCGGGAATGAGTGAAACGGCCCCCCCAAGTAAAATCACACCCAATCCGGTTAATGTTTTAGGCATTTTCATATTTACAATCTCCTTTCCGATTTAATCAACTTTCTCAAAATGAACCAAATCCTGAAAATCCTGGTCCGTCATGACCTCCGCATCCATATCCCAGTTGCCTCCCCATCTTAGCCTGACACCTTCCATTTCGGCTACGGCCATCACGATTCCTGCAAAGTATATACAGTGAGGTATTTGATAAGAGGCTTTGCCGTTTACCCAGGGTGCAACATCAACCGCTTTGCTTGGTTTTCCGTTGTGTTTACCTTGAGGATATGGTACACGGGATTTGTTTTCTTTATAATAACGGTTCTGTTTTTTTTCGTCTCTGTAACCTTCTAAAACAGCATGGTCAACTATTTGTAGTACTTTTCTAAAGACCCTTTGTAAATCCGGATCTGCTGTAGATAAACGTTGTTCTGATATTGGTGAATAAGTATACATTAAACCTCCATTTTACCAGGCGTTTTTTTCAAAAATAATGGAATCAATATTCTCGTCATCCGGTGTTGAAACCGGGTCTGTTTCATCCTTTAATTTGATTTTTGCTTCTTCATATTGTGAGAGCATTTTATCACAAAAATCTCTCATTCTCCGGATGGCCGTATAACCTTTTATATCAATCGTCCGAGTCGGATCGTCTTTGATGCCCTCTTTGGTATCGATTTTAATTCCGATCTGGATTCTTAAATCATCGGGATTATTCGTGACAATACCGGTAATAACCGGGTAGACATAATAGCCATCAAGCTTTAAACCGAGTTTTTTATAATCCATTATCTTCCCTTTTGGTATAACACTTAATAAATTCTCCCGGATGTCATAATCCGGTTATTAGAGCCTGAAGTCGCGGCAGCAACAAAAATTCCATTACCATAAGCAACGGCCCGCCAGGCATTATCGGCGGCACTGGCACGGGACGTCCATGTGATACCATCCGTGGAAGTCATAACGCGGTCACCCGTGCCGCTATTAGCAACGGCAACGAACAGCCCGTTTCCATAGGTAACGGCCCGCCAGGCATTATCGGAAGCGCTGGCGCGATATGTCCAGTAAAGACCTTCCGGGGACGTCATAACACGGTCACCGGTCCCGGAAGCGGCAACAGCAACAAACATCCCATTACCATAGGTAACAGCGTACCACTGGTTATCAGAAGCACCCATGTGAGAGGTCCAGGTAATACCGTCCGTAGAAGTCATAACACAGTAAACAGTACCATTGGAAGCAACGGCAACAAACTGCCCGTTGCCATAGGCAACAGAACTCCAGAACTCATTATCGGCGGCACTGGCGCGGGACGTCCAGGTAATGCCATCCGGCGATGTCATAATTTGGTGGCCTGTACCGGTAGTACTCGCAACAGCAACAAACATCCCATTACCGTAAGCAACAGAATTCCAGGAAATATCGGCGGCGCTGGTACGGGACGTCCAGGTAATGCCGTCCGGGGATGTCATCACACGGTTACCGGTACCGCTATTAGCAACGGCCACAAACAGCCCGTTCCCGTAAGCCACAGAGGTCCAGGAATTATCGGCAGCGCTGGTGCGGGAAGTCCAGTAAACACCATCCGTAGATGTCATGACGCGGTTACCGATCCCGGAAGCAGAAACCGCTACAAACACCCCGTTGCCGTAGGCTACAGACCGCCAGGTATTATTCTCCGGGTTATTACGTGATTCCCATATAATACCCCGGTCAATGAGGTACCCGGTGAGCTCTAAATTTCCAAGCGGGTCTAAATAAAACGTTTGTACACCTGTTGAGTTGTAGACCATAATAGCCCAAACACCATCCATATTTTTTAATACGATCGAACTTGTATCATAGTCTGCGATTGTCGAATGACTTTTCTCATAATTCGAGTCAAACCACACCTGACCGTATATTCCCCGGTTATGGGTGTAAGTAATCTGGCAAAAAGCCGAAACGCTCATCATGACCAAAATCAACAACATTAACCATTTTTTCATACTGTATTCCTTCCTGTTAAATAAAAAAGTTATGCTCCAACAAAACCAATTAAATCCGGTCCCTGAATACGACCGATTTTTATTCCATCTTTATATATATCATAGGCCAGTTCAGTATCACCATCCGAGTCCGGCTTATAAGCGTCCAAACTTGAAAGTTGAGTAGCACTGATAGCCCCGGTCGGGTAAGCCTGATCTGCCGGCTGATATTGTATCGTATAGGCCGTCGTGTCCGGTTTCCCGGTTGTTCCGTGTTTCATGCTTATTATCATGTATTCAGCAGCCCATGTACTCATTTTTAAAATCTCCCTAACAGCATAAAATCAAATGTAAATGTGGCCTGGTCCCCGATTGTTTCGTAAAAAGTAACAATAACCGGTTCCACGGCATTGTATTTCCCCTCTATCATTGGGATTTTAATATTCGGATCAACCCGGACAATAACGGATTCCTTTGGACGGTCCTTATAGTCCCAAAACAGATTGATGTAATCCGTGATACCCCGTAAGGTTTCAGCGCTCTGGATATAGGAGGAATCATCCGGGTTGAAAAGATACAACGTGTACTTTTTCCACATGGTCCCGGTCAGATAAATGATCGGACGCCTGTTTTGTAGTATCTGAATATCATAGGCCTGGTTCTTTTCAATCTCCAGTCTCATGGCGGTCTGATCATCGAATAAAAGTGTACCGCCTGGCCAGGTTAATTTCATGACATCGTTTATCATTTAATCAAATATCCCGTTTTTAGCATACCCCAATAATTCGACATTAAAACCATCTGATAATTTAAATCCGCTTAAACCGATCAGTTCAACATCAAGGTCAAAATCCGGCTGGTCACTGATAACATGTTGCCGGTCACCCAGTCTCGCCAGAACGCCCAAAAGCGTCAGGTTGTAACGGACCAGTTTTACTCCACCCTCCCAAAACTTGTATTTATTTTGAGCGATAAATTGGGCCGGAGCCGATGAATAGAATCCGGGCAAATAAAGCTCTTTGGTGCGTTTATAACCGTTGCGGATAAATGACGTGTTCTCAGCATTTGTAGCTGGATAGGTCAAGGTGTATAAAAAAGACTCCTTCGCATAATCAAACCCATAATAGACAATGATCTCATTAACAACGTCCAGCTCCTCAATCTGCGGGTCCGGGATTTTTAAGGCATTGTTTGAATGAATCTCCGGCAAGGTTTCACCTGCAGGTGAGGCTTTAAAAACATGGATATGGTGAACGCCCCAATTGTCCAGAAAAACAAACCCGTCAAAATGGGCCGAGATCACTTCAAGGGCCTGTAACACCTTCATGGCCGTATCGAGTGTCAAAGAAATATTTAAACTATTGGCATCACAATAGGAGAACGCGTTATCAAAAGTATATTCGAGTTCATTCCCGGTATCAACGGCAGCACTTTGTTTAAGCTCAACCTGCGCGGCCATGGAATAAGAGTTTGTCAGGGCCGAAACGCCGATCTGAACATAAGGCGGGTAGCTGCTGAGGGTATCATTGCCCGTACTAATGACAATGTCCTCGGTTGTAGTCCCTTCGGTAATGGTAAGAGTCGCTCCGGTTTTTAAAAGCGCCGGGACATTGACCCTGATCTTGATGGCCGTAGCCCCGGAATCGGCATTCTCATATAAGGTGCCGGCAGTTTTTTTCCCGAAATAGGAAGACGACCCGATTAAACCGGTTCCTATCTGGTTGGCCGTCAGTACATCATAAATGGCCTGTACCGGATTTTCGTCAACCCATGAAATCCCGGTTAAAAAGGACAGCTTGTAGCCTTCCAGTATCAAACCGCCCCAGGCAGTTGACGGGATTTGAATAAACCCGGGTAAGGTTAAATTCGAGCCTATATTTCCGGTCGAGCTGATACCCGGACCGGAATACTATAATCCGTATCACTGGTAAACTCGATATTCCATCGTCCGACTTTGCAGCCGTCATAAACAGTGACAGCCGTCCGGTCCAATTCACCGGCTCCG
>CAXXFV010000021.1:0-55588 GCA_963674595.2 bacterium | reverse complement strand
GTTATCATTGGTCATTCTGAAAGACGTCAGTATTTTAATGAGACAGATGAAACTGTAAACAAAAGAGTTAAAAAAGCTCTTGAAAAACAGCTTATTCCAATAGTTTGTGTTGGCGAGTTATTAAGTGAACGTGAAAACGGTGATACAGAAAAAGTTGTTGCCACACAAATAAAAGGTGGATTAAATGGCTTGTCTAAAGAAGATGTTTTGAAAATTGTCATTGCCTATGAACCTGTTTGGGCTATTGGAACCGGTGTTGTTGCCACCCCTGATCAGGCACAGGCCGTGCATAAATTTATCCGTGACTTGTTAAAAGAATTGTATGACGGTGATGTTTCTGATGCTGTCAGGATTCAATATGGCGGCAGTATGAAGCCAGATAATGCAGCTGAATTGCTGGGTCAAACAGATATTGATGGTGGTCTTATTGGTGGCGCAAGCTTAAAGGCCGAATCCTTTGTTGGAATTATAAAAGCCTAAAGATGTTGGAGAAGTTATGTATTCTTTATTAATTGGAATATTCGCAATTGTATGTGTGCTTTTAACATTTGTTATCCTAATTCAATCCGGTAAAGGCGGTGGTTTAGCCGGTACCTTTGGAGGAGGAGATGCAATGGGTTCAATATTTGGCGGTAGAGGATCCGCTCCTTTTTTAACAAAAGCGACCTCTATATTGTCAACACTATTTTTACTCATTGCTTTAATTCTCGGGATGATTACAAGAGGAACAATCGATCAAAAGAGCTTGGTAGAGCAAGAAAGAGAAAAAAGAATGTCTTCTCCAGCGAGAACATTACCTGAAGCTGCTCCTGCTCCAATTCAAGCAACTCCAGAAGAAGCACCAAATAATTAAAATTAGCCGAAGTGGTGGAATTGGTAGACACGCTATCTTGAGGGGGTAGTGCCCGATGGGCGTGCGGGTTCAAATCCCGCCTTCGGCACCACTAATTTTTTAATATTATAAAATCGGAGATAACCCATGCGAATTAAAAACTTTTATAACCTGGTAAGTTTATTTTTAACAATTTTGTTTTTAATTAGCACCGTTTATGCTCAGGATGTACAGGACAAGTACAATGCGAAAGTAAGAGAGCTAAATGAAGTTCGCGCTAAAATGGGCGCCCCTGACATTTCTACTGAAAAGTATGAAGAACTTTCTGCAAAATACAAAGCAATAGAACAAGAGATTAAAGGGTTGGAAGGTCAGTTAAAGGCAAACGTTGAATACACTAAAAAGTTAAATGATTCAAAAACCGCTTACAATGATGGTAATGATGCATTTAAAAAAGGACAGTACGAACAGGCAATAACTTTTTATAAACAGGCCATTTCTCTTGATCCAAATAATGCCGGTGCTTATTACGGCAAAGGAATTACTCTCGTTAAACAGCGTAAATATAACGATGCTGTTACCGCTTATACTAAAGCGACTGAGATTGATCCCAGCGATGAAAGATCTTTTTCTGCTTTAGGATCTGCTTACAATCGTCTTAAACAATACGATCAGGCTATAGATGCTTATACAAAAGCTCTTGATTTAAATCAACAACATTATACAACGATGTACAATCTTGGGTTGGTATATAATAAAAAGAAAGACTTGAAAAATGCGATCAAATATTTTATGATGGCCACTCAAGTTAAACCTGATTATTATAAAGCATTCAACAGTCTGGGCGCTGCTTATGTAGAATCCGGCCAGGTGGATAATGCAATCATGGCTTTTGAAAATGCTATCGCCATAAAACCGAATTATGACGAACCCATGTATAGAATGGCCGCAGCTTATAACAAAGTTGGCAAGTATGCGGATGCTTTAAAAGCTGCCGAAGAGTGTATCAAAGTAAGCAGAAAATTTGATGCTGCTGCTCATTTTGAAGCCGGCGTCGCATCAAAACAATTAGGTAATACTCAAAGCGCATTAACCCATTTTAAGGAAGCTTCTAAAGATAGAAGATGGCGAAAAAACGCTGAATATGAAATAGATCTTATTAATAAAGGTTTATAATAATTTAAACGCCCGCTAAAAAGTGGGCGTTTTTCTTTTATACCGAATTATTTAGAAATTATTATTTCCATAAGAGAATGGAATTTTTTATATTGATTATAAATTTTTCAACTTTTTATGGAGATTGTAATGAAGCAGTTTACCAGAAGAGATTTTTTAAATTATACAAGCGCCGGAATTTTTCTTTCCTCTTTATTTAGACATTCCCCTGTAATTTCTCAAAACAATAATCCTTTAGACGTTATCGTTGTAAAAAACGGTCCGATAAAAGAATTAGCTCGTAAAATGATGGACGAACTGGGCGGTATTCAACGTTTTGTTAAAAAAGGTCAAACTGTTTTAATAAAACCAAACATCGGATGGGATCGGCTTCCTGAACAGGCAGCAAACACAAATCCTGAATTGGTTGCTGAGGTTGTTAAAATGTGTCTATCTGCCGGGGCTAAACGGGTAAGAGTATTGGACCGCACCTGTAATCAAGCCAGAAGATGTTATAAAAGAAGTGGTATTGAAGAGGCTGCTTCTGAGGCTGGTGCACAGGTAAGACATATTGTGGATAGCCGTTTTCAAAAAGTTGATATTCCGGATGGAAAAATATTAAAGTCCTGGGAATTTTATAAAGATGTACTCGATGCGGATGTCTTTATTAATGTGCCCATTGCCAAACACCATACCATTTCAAGAGTTACGTTGGGTATGAAAAATATTATGGGTCTTTTAGGCGGAGACAGGGGTTCCATTCACACGGAATTTATGACAAAAATTGTTGATGTTAATACTGTCATTAAACCGCAATTGACAATTATCGATGCCTATCGTGTTTTGATGAGAAATGGTCCTTCCGGTGGAAACCTGGCTGATGTTGAAGAAAAGAAAACACTCATAGCCGGTGTTGATCCTGTTGCTGTGGATTCCTATGCCATGCAGTTGTTTAGCATCAATCCTAATGAAATTGAGTATTTAAAAAATGCTGAAGAACGGGGACTTGGGACCCGTGATTGGACCAGCTTAAATTTTAAAGAAATTAATCTATAAACTTTCCGCCAGGATTATTATATGCGTAATGCCAGAAGAATATCTCAAATTTTGTTTTTTCTTTTATTTATCACCATGTTTTTTGCGGCACGATATCCTTATGAATTTGGAATTCCGGCAGATTTGTTTTTAAGATCAAGCCCTCTTGCCGGACTGTCTGTTATTATCGCTTCGCGAACATTTATTTCTTCTGTTCTAATAGGATTTGTCATTCTGTTACTAACCATTCCTTTGGGCAGATTTTTTTGCGGGTGGATTTGTCCGTTGGGAACTATAATCGATTTTTCAGATCGTTTTTTCAAACGTCCTAAAAAGAATATAAAATCAAAAACGAATACCCGTTTTCGTTTTATTAAATTTTTTGTTCTTGTTGCTGTTTTGGTGGGATCGCTATTTTCATTTCAGTTTGTTTGGTTTTTTGATCCGATAGTATTATTAACACGAACAATGACCGTTGTGATCTTTCCGATTTTTGTTTTTTTCTTTTATGGCCTTTTTAACACTGCATTTAATCTTGGTATTGCTGAAGATCAGTTATATACGTTATACGATTTTGCACAAAATTCTTTTTTACCCGTAAGCCAGCCGTTTTTTAAACAGGGAATTATTATCTTTTCGGTTTTCCTTGGTATTTTAGCTCTTGGGGCTATATCCCGGCGTTTTTGGTGCCGAAACCTTTGTCCCCTGGGTGCATTGTTTGGGATTTTCTCCAAGTTTCGGTTGACGCAACGCTATGTAAATTCAAGCTGCACACAATGCGGTCTTTGTCAGCGAAATTGTCGCATGAATGCCATAGAAGACGATTATACTCAGAACAATACGGTAGAGTGTATAGAGTGTGCTGAATGTGTTGATGTTTGTCCCCCGAAATCTATATCTTATCGTTTTGCAATTAATAAGGGTAAAAGTAAAATTGATCTTTCAAAACGGCATTTTTTGCAGGCCGGTGCTGCCGGTATAACTGGTTTAGCTCTTGTAAAAACGGCTGCTGTATCCCGTAATCATATTGGACAAGCTATTCGACCTCCCGGAGCTTTGGAAGAAAACCAGTTTCTTGACCGGTGTATTCGATGTCACGAATGTACTAAAATTTGTTCATCGACCGGTTCTTGCTTGCAGCCTGCGGTTATTGAGGCAGGCGTTGAAGGCTTCTGGACCCCTGTTTCAAAACCCCGATTGGGTTATTGTGAATATAACTGCAATCTTTGCGGCCAGGTATGTCCCACTGGTGCCATACAAAAACTCGATTTAGAAGCCAAAAAAAATATTAAAATGGGTTTAGCTTTTTTTGATAAAAGCCGATGTATACCCTGGTATAAAAATGAGGACTGCCTGGTATGTGAGGAGCATTGTCCCACCCCTGATAAAGCGATAAAATTTGATAACCGACAAGTGGTTTTACCCAACGGGCAAACAAAAGTTGTTAAATTTCCCTATGTTGATGAAACATTGTGTATAGGGTGTGGAATTTGTGAAAACAAATGTCCGGTTGTTGGAAAACCAGGTGTTTTTGTCACTGCTTCCGGTCAAGTTCGTATTGACCCTGATCAAGAAAATGCTTAATTTCCCTTAAACGCATTTCTTGTAAAATAATTTTGGGTTTCAATTTGGTTTTATCAATATTTGAAAAATGGATGAAAAGTTTTGCATCTTTTATTAAAAATATTGTTCCATATTCTAAATTTAAAGAAGCAAAAATATGGACCGATTTTTATGATAAAGATGTTCCTGATGAAATTTATATTCCCGATATGACAATAAATGATATTTGGGACGCAACAGTTAAAAAATTTCCTACCAATCATGCGCTTATTTATTTTGGCAAGAATATATCATATCATTATTTGGATGAACTTGTAAAAAAGTTTTCTTCCGGCTTACTTGCACAAGGATTACAACGGGGGGACCGTGTTGCCATTATGTTACCCAATATTCCCCAATTTCTTATCACCTACCTTGCTGCATTGAGAATAGGCGCTGTAGCTGTGCTTATAAATCCCTTGCTTTCCGGTAGGGAAGCCTTTATGCAATTCAAAGACAGTGGTGCAAAATTTATTGTAACAATAGATCGTCTTTTTCCACGTGTGAACCGGATTTTACATAAAATTGATGTTGAAAAGGTCATAATTTGTTATGTTGAAACATATATGCCGTCTTTTTTAAGTATGGCCCTACAGTTAAAAAATAAAGTATTATTAAAAAAGGACAAATTTGACAGTAATAAAGTTTTATACTTTAGACAATTATTTAATTACGTTGTTCCGGAAAAACCACATGTAAAACCTGATGATACAGCTATTTTATTATATACGGGGGGCGTTACCGGCAAGTCAAAAGCGGCTGTTCTAACGCATCAAAATTTGGTTGCAAACGTACTGCAATCCCGCGCCTGGATCACGAACCTTAAAGAGGGATGTGAAAAAATTATGGCTGTTTTGCCGTTTATTCATAGTTATGGTTTAACGGCGTGCCTGCACCTTTCTTTACAAAGCGGTTCAACACTTGTTCTGGAACCCAGGTTCAAGATTAAAAGGTTGTTGGCTGATATTAAGAAATATCAGATTACAATTTTTCCGGGTGTACCGACACTTTTTGCCGCCATTGTAAATTATCAGGGATTACAGTCCAATACGCTGGAATCTGTACATTCCTGTATTAGTGGCGGCTCACCTTTACCTTTGTTTGTTAAACGAAAATTTGAAGAGCTTTCCGGCGGCAAGTTGGTTGAAGGTTATGGGTTAACTGAAGCAAGTCCAATTACTCATTGTAATCCGTTATATGGAATTAATAAAGAACGTTGTATCGGTTTACCTTACCCCAATACAGATGCCCGAATTGTTGATGTGCAAACACGGGAGATATTAAAATCCAGTCAAATCGGCGAGTTGGAAGTTAAAGGTCCGCAGGTGATGCGGGGATATTGGAAAAATAAAAATGAAACCGTAAAAGTTTTGTCCCGTGACGGCTGGCTGGCCACAGGAGATATTGCTTATTTTGATGAACAGGGATTTTTTTATATCTTAGATCGGAAAAAAGATATTATATTATCCGGTGGTTATAACATATATCCGAGTGAAATTGAGAATGTTTTACTGGAGCACCCAAATATCGCCGAGGCAGCCGTTTGCGGTATTCCTGACGATTTTTACGGAGAAAAAGTACACGCGTTTATTATAACGAGAAACGGCCTCAATATTGATAAAAAGGAATTAATAAGGTTTTGTGAAGGAAAACTTGGCCGGTATAAAATTCCAAAAGAGTTTATTTATAAAACCGCATTTCCAAAAAATTTTTTAGGTAAAGTTTTAAAACGTGAATTAAACAAAAACTCTAGAGTATGATTTTGGTTTATAATGGATGATCGAATCGTTAAAATTGAAAAAGTAAGCAGCAAAGAAAATTTATACAAAATCGTTCCACTTGCTTCGGAACGGGATATTTCTTTGGTGCCGGCACTTTTATCCGAATTCCGGCAAACAATAAAAAACGGTGGTAAAAATTTTATTTTTGATCTTTCAAGATTTGATGACCTGCCGCCGAGCTTTATTGTGTTGCTTTTTGAGATGACTGCCACAGCACGACGACAGGGAGGCAGTGTTGTATTGAAGAATATTTCCAACGGTGCATTGGAAGCATTTGAAAGTTTTCATCCTTTTTCTTATTTATCCTATGATGAAAGTACGGCTTCAGATCATGGGCCTGCTGAGATTTCGAAAATATCTGAAAGTACGACAAAGCGGTCCGCTGTTTTTGAAAAACAGATAGATATTCCAAGTAAAATAAGTGCGTTATATCTTGCTTGTGATTTTGTGACCGACCTTGCCCAGGAGTATGGATTTGAAAAAAATCAAATCAGTAAACTTAAAATAGCTGTTTATGAAGCCTGTTTAAATGTAATTGAACACGCTTATCACTCAGATCCGGCCAATAAAGTTTACGTGAATGTAATGGCTGATTCTGAAAAGTTTGTCATTGAAATAATAGACCATGGTGAAGGGTTCCTGTTTTATGACAATTATAAATATGATATTTCTGCCGCTGCCGAAACACGAAAAAAAGGCGGGATGGGTCTTCATATCATCCGGCACGCTGTGGATGAGCTGAACTATGATCAGGATCCGGTTGAAGGCAATAAATTACAGATGATTAAATATCGTAAGTATTAAACAAAGCAGGTTGTTATGAAAATTGATATTGCAAGTTTTATTTTCGGGATCATTTTGACTTTTGCCTGTGTTATTATTTTTGAAAAAGTCTGGGGCCGGTTTTGGGGGCCCAAACGTCTGCGGGAACTTGAGCGGGAAGTCAGGCGTTTACAAAATGTTATTGTTAAAAAAGATGAACTTGTACGTAAATCCTTGTTGGAAATGAAAGACAGGGAGGAGAAAAATGAAAAAAGCAATCCCAAGAATTAAAAAATCTTTAACACATGGAGCGATCGGAGGCCTGACCGGTCTGCTGGTTGAAAGAGGCCTGGAATCAGCAACAGGTGTTGATTTTGTAAATGGTGTTTTGGAAGTGATTGGCGCAACAGCCGGCGTTTTAAATGCCAACCGTGACCTGATCCAAATGGTTTATGATAGTGCTGTTAAACTGACCGGTAAAGAACCCAAAGATTTGACGGAAAGTGAATGGGAAATTGTTAGAGAAAAATATCCCAAAGCTGTAGAATATCTAGAACGTGCCTTGGCTGTTAAATAACAAGGGATATTTATGTCATTTTTTTCAAGTCTTGGTCTGGCCCTGGCTTTTAAGGCTGCTTATCAATTCGCGGAATCAAAAAAATGGCTGCCGAAACGAGTTTATAATAAAAAATCACTTTCATATTTACAGAATGGTGAGCTGGAAAAAGCAGCAGAACTTAACCGGTTTGTGCTGCAAAAGGATGAACAAAACGAACAGGGCCTTGTCGTTCGCGATCTGATAGCAATGCATAAAGATTTGGAAATAAACAAAATAAGTAACTCTATAAATGATTTGCAAAATGAAATTCAGGAACTTTATAACCGAACACGTACACTTGATAAAAGGATTTTAAAATATAACAGACATAAAGTTTTTTTAAATATTTTGCTTGTTGTTTCGGCGGTTGTAATAATAGCATCTCTACTATTATTTTCAATTCTTAATCCCTGGTTATTTTTTTCTCTTTTTGTGGCTGAAATATTCATTTTTATTTATGTTCGTAAAAAGTCTGAGCATGTCAGGATGAAAATTGAAATTATAAGTCAAGATTTGATGTTTTCACGGGATTTGTTAAACAAACAGATAACAGAAAAGGAAAAACAACTGGCAAAATACAAGGATTATTATAATGAGGCGTTGAGTAACAGATAGGATGAAATTTACTATAAAGGTTGGAATGATATGAACCCCGGAAAATTACGGAAAGAAATTCGGGTTTTTCAAAATTGGAAACCCTTTATGGGTACTTTACTCGTTGTTATTGGTCTTCTTGGCCTTGTTTTACCAATTATTCCCGGTATTGTTCTTATATCTTTTGGCCTTGTTTTTCTGCTTCCCAAATCTGTGCGTGAAACTCTAAAACAAAAATTTCGTTTTAAACGAGTGTAACTTTTTCCGGTTGGTTACATCTAAAATATAATGGATTATATTTTTTTTGGAGGTATATAATGTTTTTTTTCGATAGTACAATGATTTTACTGATTCCGGCAATTGCACTGACACTATATGCTCAGTATAAAGTGAAAAGCGCCTTTTCCCAGATGAGTAAAGTGCGCTCATCTTCAGGTTTAACAGGAGCTATGGTAGCCAAACAATTGCTTCATCAAAATAATATTAACGATGTGACTGTAGAACCTGTTGCGGGTTCTCTAACTGATCATTACGATTCCCGTACTAAAAAACTGCGGCTCTCTGAGGATGTTTATAATTCCAGTTCATTAGCGGCTATAGGTGTAGCGGCACATGAAACCGGACATGCCATACAACACAAAATGGCTTATATACCGTTAAATATACGGCAGAGCATTTTTCCTGTTGCTAATCTGGGTTCATCTCTTGGTATTCCACTGTTTATCGGTGGTTTGATTTTTTCAATACCAGTGCTTTTGGATTTGGGAATTCTCATTTTTGCCGGAGCGGTCTTATTTCATATTGTGACATTACCTGTTGAATTTAACGCGAGTAGCCGGGCTTTGGCGCAATTAAGTTCCGGTGGTTATTTAAGAGGTGATGAAATAAACGGCGCCAGGAGAGTGCTGAACGCTGCCGCGTTAACATATGTCGCTTCTGCGGCTATGGCAGTCTTGCAGCTCATAAGGCTGATTTTATTGCGTGGTGACAGATAGTCTTACTTTTAAGGAGATGACAAAAAATCATCTCCTTTTTTTATGTCTGTCATATTGGCAGATGATGACAGATTTTGTTTTTCATGATTGTTTCGTACATGTTTATATTAAATAATGCCTTATGTGTTATTTGTATGAAATGTGTTGCTGGCACGTGTATTGCTTGGTAAAGACATTGAATAATATCATTTAAAATTAGAATATTCAGAGGAACAGATGGATTTGGAAAATAGTAAAGAAAAACAGATGTCAGACGAACAAAATATAGAAAATAAAGAGGGTGAGCCCATAAAAATTGATTTTGAAATCAAACAGAGTGATAGTGACTCTGATAAATATTTAGAGCAATTGAAAAGATTGCAGGCTGACTTTTCTAATTATAAAAAGAGAATAGAACAGCAGCGTGTGGAATGGTATGAAACCGCCACCCGTAATGTTGTAACTGAATTATTGCCTGTTTTGGATGATTTTGAATATTTGTTTCAGCATCAGGATGAACAGGCTATATCAATAGATGGCGTTATGTTAATATATAACAAACTGTTGTCTGTTTTAAAGAATATTGGTGTTGAGCCGATTGAAACTGATGATAAAGTGTTTGATCCTGAATTGCATGAAGCCGTTATGATGGAAAATGTTAAAGATGGTGAAAGTGGAAGACTTTTGGAGGTTTGGCAAAAGGGATTTCTTTGCAAAGGAAAACTTGTCAGGCCGGCAAAAGTTAAGGTTGCTCAAGTTGAGGAAGAGATTGACAAAGAATGAGTAAAGACTATTATAAAATATTAGGTATTGATGAGAATGCCTCTCAAGCTCAGGTGAAAAGTGCATACCGTGTTTTGGCAAAAAAATATCATCCGGATGCTAATCAGAATGATAAAGTTGCTGAAGAACGTTTCAAGGAAATTTCTGAAGCCTATTCGGTTTTAAATGACAGTCAAAAGCGTCAAAAATACGACCAGATGAGAAAGATGGGCGCTTTTGGTGGTAATTTTCAGGATTTTGATTTTCAAGACCTTGGAAGCATGTTTGGCGGTAAAAGAGCTCAAAGCCAATCGTCTCGTGGTTTTTCTTTTGACGGGTTTGGAGATATTTTTAGTCAGTTTTTTGGAGGTCAGCCACATACACAGCAGAGAGCCGGTCATGCTGCGAAAGGAAAAGACCTGGATACCGAAATTAAAATCAGTTTTGATACGGCTTTACAGGGCGGTAAGAAACAGTTTACTATTAACAGTCCTAAAATATGCCCATCCTGTAATGGCAGGGGTTGTGTTTCCTGTTATGGTTCCGGATATGTTACCGCTAAAAAAACATTGGCTGTCAATATTCCCAAGCTGTCTGAAAATAATAAGGTTATAAGACTAAAAGGACAAGGTGAGCCGGGTAAAAATGGCGGTCCTGCCGGTGATTTGCTTTTAAAACTTGTGGTTGAACCGCACCCGGAATTTGAAAGAAAAGGTCTGGACATTTATTCTAATGTTACGGTTGATATGGTGCATGCCGCATTGGGCGGGAAAATTAAAGTGAAAACGATTAAGGGTAACACTGTTGAACTTTCCGTGCCCGCCGGTACTCAACCTGACAAGATGTTAAAGTTAAAAGGTTTAGGGATTGAGAATGATGGTAAAAAAGGTGACCATTATGTGGTAATGAAAATCAAAATCCCGACCCATTTAAATAAAAAAGCAAAAGAGCTTTTAGTAAAATACGCAGAAGCATCGGGTTTGAAAATTTAATTTGGAACCTGATCGTATAAAAAACGTCTCAAAATAGAACCATATTGTAAGATTTGGATTTATTAAATTTTGGACTTGGATAATTAACGAAAGGTGACATTATGAAATCGAGAAAAATTTCTTTTGTTGTTTTATTTTCAATATTTATTGGTATTGTAGTTGGTTTGGTTATATCATCGAATCTGAATTTACCTATTAAAAGCATAGCTGCCGGCAGCTCGAATGACGATCAACCCATACAACTTGGAGCTACATCGGTTGTAAGTGAAGAGCTGCAAGGGTTGGAAGGTTTAAGCAAAGCCTTTGTTGCTGTTTCAAAAGAAGTGAGTCCTGCTGTTGTAACAATCAACAGTCAGACTGTTATTAAACGTCAAAATTATCATCCCTTTATGGATGATGAATTTTTCAAACGTTTTTTTAGAATGCCGGAAGAGAGAGAACAATCCGTACGTAGTTTAGGTTCCGGTGTCATTGTTAACCCGGATGGTTATATTCTAACCAACAATCATGTGGTAAATGACGCCAATGAAATTACAGTTGTTATTGATAAAGAAGAATATGAAGCAGAAATTATAGGAAAAGACCCGGAAAGTGATTTAGCCGTTATTAAAATAGAAAAAGATAACCTGCCGACTGTTAAGCTTGGAAACTCTGATGATCTTGAAGTTGGCGAATGGGTCCTGGCTATTGGAAATCCTTTTTCCGATATGTTACAAAATACAGTAACCTCCGGTATTGTCAGCGCTAAAGGCCGTTCCGGTTTACAGATCGGTGGCGGTCGGATGCCATATCAGGATTTTATTCAAACGGACGCTGCCATCAATCCGGGAAACAGCGGTGGTGCACTTGTTAATCTTCGTGGTGAATTGATTGGTATAAATACTGCAATTGTTGGGCAGGCAAATGTTGGAATCGGTTTTGCCATTCCTATCAACCTGGCTAAAAATGTAATGAAACAACTTATAAATGACGGTCGTGTTATTCGTGGATGGCTTGGTGTATATATTGCCGATATTGATGAAAATATGGCCAAGGCATTTGAAATGGAACATACAAAAGGCGCTTTGGTTCAGCAGGTTGTAAAAGACAGCCCGGCAGAAAAGGCTGGTTTAGTAGACGGCGACGTTATCACTAAAGTTGAAGATGTGAAAATTGAAAATAGCTCGCAATTAACAAATTATATTGCTACATTTGCTCCGGACTCTAAGATTAATGTTACTATTTGGCGTGAAGGAAAAGAAAAGCAAGTTACCGTCAAATTGGGAGAGCGTCCGGCTGACGGAACCAGCAGTGAGAAAAAAACAGATGATTCCGTAAAAAATAAACTTGGTATTGAGGTTGAAGAATTATCCAGTTCCTTACGTCAACGTTTGGGATATGAAACTGAAGAAGGCGTTATTGTCTCTCAGCTCGAAAGTAATTCTGTTGCAGCGCGAGAAGGAATTCGTGAAGGTGACCTGATTATGTCTGTCAACCGAAAAGAAGTAAAGTCTGTAAAAGAATTTAACGATGCTGTTAAAGACCTGGAACAGAATGATATCGTCTTGTTCCGTTTGAAACGAGGTGATACCAGCTTTTTCAGAGCGCTTCGTATACCAAAGGATAAAAAATAAGTTTCGAATATGTCATACGAAGGAGTAAGCTGTGCCAACTTATGAATATATGTGTGTGAATTGTGATTATAGATTTGAGGAATTTCAATCTATGAGCGATTCACCTTTAACAGAATGCCCCAAATGCGGTGGAGCTGTTAAAAGATTAATTGGCGGTGGAAATGGTTTGATTTTTAAAGGTTCCGGCTTTTATATAACTGATTATAAAAATAAAAAAAGCTCTGTGAGTACGCCTAAAAATGAATCAAAAGAGAAAAGTACCAAAAAAGAATAAAATTATTTAATTATTGTCAATATGGCTGTTTTTCTGCCATATTGACATGATGATAACAAATATTTTTATCTGTAACGTTGCAGGCACATAATTGTAATTTGATTTATGTGCCTGTTTTTTTGTAACTTTTGAAAATGCTTGGTAATGGCATGTATGTTGCATAAAGAAGGAAAAAGTAAAAAATGTATTTTCGAATAAATTTGATCTTAGGAGATTGAGAACATGGGAAAAATTATTGGAATAGATTTAGGAACTACGAATTCTTGTGTTGCTGTAATGGAAGGTGGTGAACCTACTGTTATATCGAATGCGGAAGGAACCCGAACAACACCTTCTGTTGTTGCATTTACAAAAAATGGTGAACGTTTGGTTGGTCAGGTAGCAAAGCGTCAGGCTATTACAAACCCGGAAAAAACGATTTACTCTATCAAACGTTTTATGGGAAGAAGATATAAAGAAGTTGGTACTGAAATTGAAGAAGTTCCATATAAAGTATTAAGCGGTCAAAATGATGTTGCAAAAGTTAAGATTGATGATAAAGAATATTCACCGCAGGAAATATCTGCGATGGTTTTACAGAAAATGAAACAGACTGCCGAAGACTATTTGGGTGAAAAAGTTACAGAAGCCGTTATCACTGTTCCTGCTTATTTTAATGACAGTCAGCGTCAGGCAACCAAAGAAGCCGGTGAAATTGCCGGTTTAACTGTTAAACGTATTATAAATGAGCCGACGGCTGCTTCATTGGCCTATGGATTGGATAAAAAAGCAAATGAAAAAATTGCTGTTTTCGATTTAGGTGGTGGTACGTTCGATATTTCAATTCTTGAAATTGGTGACGGTGTTTTTGAAGTAAAATCTACCAATGGTGATACACACCTTGGTGGTGATGATTTTGATCAGCGTGTTATCGATTGGCTGGTTGATGAGTTTGTAAAACTCGAAGGTGTTGATCTGTCAAAAGATCCAATGGCTGTACAGCGATTAAAAGAAGCTGCTGAAAAAGCCAAATGTGAACTTTCTACCACAGCTCAAACAGAAATCAATTTGCCTTTTATAACGGCAACTGATTCGGGACCTAAGCACCTCAATATGACGTTAACCCGATCAAAATTTGAGCAGCTTTGTGATGATTTGTTCCAGCGTACTCTGGAACCGTGTAAAATTGCTATAAAAGATGCCGGTATGTCGGCAAGTGAAATTGATGAAGTTGTGCTGGTTGGCGGCTCTACCCGAATGCCGAAAGTACAGCAGTTGGTTAAAGAATTGTTTGGAAAAGAACCGCATCGCGGTGTTAATCCGGATGAAGTTGTAGCTATTGGTGCTGCCATTCAGGGTGGCGTGCTAGGTGGTGAGGTTTCTGACGTTTTATTGTTGGATGTAACACCCTTATCACTGGGTATTGAAACGCTCGGTGGTGTTGCTACAAGACTGATTGAAAAGAACACAACCATTCCGACGAAAAAATCAGAGACTTTTTCGACAGCCGCAGACAGCCAAACATCTGTTGAAATTCATATTTTGCAGGGCGAACGGGAAATGGCATCCGGTAACAGAACATTAGGTCGTTTTCATCTGGATGGAATTCCACCGGCACCACGTGGCGTCCCTCAAATTGAAGTGACTTTTGATATTGATGCCAATGGTATATTAAACGTTTCTGCTAAAGACAAGGCGACAGGCAAAGAACAGTCCATCAGAATTGAAGCCAGCACCGGATTGTCTCAGGAAGAAATTGACAAAATGGTGAATGACGCCAAGTCACATGCTTCTGAAGATAAAAAGAGACGTGAACTTATAGATGCAAAGAACCAGGGTGATCAGCTTGTATATCAAACAGAAAAGCAAGTTAAAGACAATGCTGATAAACTTGATGATGGCCTTAAAAATAAATTGGAAGCAAGTGTTGGACGTTTAAAAGAAGCACTCAAGACTGAAAACCTGGATGAAATAAAATCTGCCAGTGAAGCATTATCGCAAATCTGGAACGAAGCTGCATCAAAAATGTATGAAGCTGCTTCGGCACAACAGGGACCTCAACCATCGCCGGAGGAACCTGCTGGTGAACAGAAAGCCGATACACCTGATGCGGAGGAGGCGGATTTTGAAGTTGTTGACGATGATAAAAAATAGTATCGAATGATTTAAATTAAAGGCGAGTTTTTCTCGCCTTTTTTTAGATATATAGTATATGGAGGGATTATGTTGTCATTTGATAAATTAACTGTTAAAGCTCAGGAAGCAATTCAAAGAGCCCATCAAATAGCGGGTGAAAAACAGCACCAGCAAATAGAACCGTCACATATTATGGCAGCTTTGCTGGAACCTAAAGATGGTATATTTCAGGCTGTTTTGAAAAAATCCGGAATTGAACAACATTTAATATATGAACAAAATGAAAAAAATTTAAAAAAGTTACCGCAAGTAACAAGTGGTATCGGACAGATATATCTTTCACAAAATTCTAATAATCTGTTTGACCAGGCATTAAAAGAATCCGTGCAACTGCATGATGAGTTTGTGAGCATTGAACATATATTATTGGCTTTGTCTGAAGACAAGTCTGATGCCGGTCATGTTTTGCGCCAGGCCGGATTAGGAAAAAATGTTATTTTACAAACTTTAAAAGATGTTCGCGGATCAAAACGAGTAACAGATCAGAACCCTGAAGATAAATATCAGGCGTTAAAAAGATATGCTCGGGACTTGAACCAATTGGCACGTGCTTCAAAACTTGATCCGGTTGTTGGCCGGGATGAAGAAATAAGACGCGTTTTACAGGTATTGTCGCGACGCACTAAAAATAATCCTGTTTTGGTGGGTGAACCGGGCGTTGGAAAAACAGCAATTGCAGAAGGAATTGCCTATCGAATTGTTCAGGGTGATGTCCCGGAAAATCTTAAAACGAAAAAAATCATGGCCCTTGACATCGGCGCATTAATAGCCGGAGCCAAGTTTCGCGGTGAATTTGAAGAGCGTTTAAAAGCTGTGTTACAGGAAGTGACTGACGCCAGTGGAGAGATTATTTTATTTATCGATGAAATGCATACACTGGTTGGTGCGGGCGCTACCGAAGGCGCTATGGATGCATCCAACATGCTGAAACCCGCCCTGGCCAGGGGCGAACTGCGTTGTGTGGGCGCGACAACTTTGGACGAGTATCGCAAATACATCGAAAAAGATGCCGCCCTTGAACGCCGGTTTCAACCGATTAATGTCAAACAGCCAACTGTTGAAGATACCATATCTATTTTACGCGGATTAAAAGAAAAATATGAAGTTCATCATGGTGTGCGTATACAGGACAGCGCTTTGGTGGCTGCGGCCATGCTTTCTGATCGTTATATTTCAGACAGATTTTTACCGGACAAGGCCATTGATTTAATAGACGAAGCCGCCTCAAAATTGCGAATTGAAATTGACAGTATGCCCACGGAACTGGATGAAGTTGAAAGACGTTTGAAACAACTGGAAATTGAACGTCAGGCTTTGAAAAAAGAAAATGACCCTGTTTCCAAAAAAAGATTGTCTGTTGTAGAATCAGAAATTGCCAATCTTTCTGAAACGAGCCGTGAATTACGACTTCATTGGGAAATGGAAAAAAGTGTTATCTCTGCTATTCGTGCATTAAATGAAAAAATCGAGCAGACAAAAATTAATGCGAATAATGCCGAAAGAGACGGAGATTTAAATCTTGCTGCGGAACTTAAATACGGCAAGTTAGTTGAACTAAAGAACGAGATCGATAACGAGAATAAAAGACTCGTTGATTTACAAAAAGATCGTCAGCTTTTAAAGGAAGAAGTTGAGGAAGAAGATATCGCTCAGATTGTTGCCAAATGGACCGGTATTCCAGTCAACCGGATGCTTGAAAGTGAAAAAGAAAAATTGCTAAATATGGAACAGCGAATTCATCAAAGAATGGTTAATCAAAAAGAAGCTGTTCAGGCTGTATCCAATGCAATACGAAGATCGCGGACGGGTTTGCAGGATTCTGCCAGACCGATTGGGTCCTTTATATTTTTAGGATCTACCGGTGTGGGAAAAACAGAACTGGCCCGTGCACTGGCAGAGTTTTTATTTGACGATGAGCATGCGTTGATCCGGATTGATATGTCGGAATATATGGAACGGCATGCTGTTTCCCGTTTAATTGGTGCACCTCCCGGCTATGTCGGGTATGAAGAAGGCGGGCAGTTAACCGAGGCCGTGCGCCGTAAACCATATTCTGTTGTTCTACTGGATGAAATTGAAAAAGCGCATCCTGAGGTTTTTAATATTCTACTACAGGTTTTGGATGAAGGACGTTTAACTGATAACAAAGGCAGAACCGTTAATTTTAAAAACGCCATTATCATTATGACATCCAATATCGGTGCCCAAATGATTATGGAAAAATCTGTGAAAATTCAAAATGAGAATCGTGAACAAATTCATGATGAAATCACAGAGAATATTTATAATCTTTTAAAATCTCAACTTCGGCCGGAATTTTTAAATCGAATTGACGATATTATTGTATTTCATACTTTAACAAAAGAAAATATAAAAGAAATTGTTAATTTACAGCTCCTTGAAGTGAAAAAAATGTTGAAAAAACATGATCTCGAACTTGAACTTGATGAGTCGGCTGAAAATTATTTTACAGAAAATGGATATGATCCGGCATTTGGTGCCCGTCCGTTAAAAAGACTGATTCAAAAAGATGTTATCAATCCGTTGGCTGTCAGGTTGTTGGAAGGCCAATTCTCAGCAGGTCAAACAATTCAGGTCAGTGTTAAAGAAAATTTACTTGATTTTCATCAAAAAAGGTAATAACTTTTTTAGCTGGTTGGGAGCTCAATATATTGGAAAATGTTTAACTAGAAGGACGGAGGGTCGTAAATGAGGCATTGGTATGCTTATATCGTTTCTATCGTTATGTTGATGATAATCGCTAGCTGCGGCAATAATTTAACCGAAGAACAGCTTAGAGCAAAAGCTCGTGATTATGAGAACAAGGAACAGTGGAAGGAGATGGCCACCACACTTGAAACTTTAATTAACAAATATCCGGATTCTAAAAATATTGATGAAAGTCTGTATAATTTAGGATTTGTTTATGCCAATAATTTAAATGATTTCGATAAAGCAATAGCATGCTATAATCGGATTATCAAAGAGTTCCCTCAAAGCGGACATGTCATAAACAGCCAGTTTATGATTGGCTATACTTATGCCAACAATTTAAAAGATATGGAAAAAGCCCGTAAAGCTTATACGGAGTTTTTGCAAAAACATCCCGACCATGAACTTGCTTCGTCTGTACAATGGGAGCTGGATAATTTAGGCAAAGATATTACCGACATCGAGCTTCAATTGGAAGAGCCGGAGACAAAAAAGAATAATTAAGTAAAAAATCTTGGGGGGGCAGGATTATATATTTTATAATAGAGGCATCTATTTAAGAATTTTAATTTCTGTTCAATAGAATCGCATAACAATTAAGCTGATCCTATTTGGTTAAAAAGATGCCAAAGAAATCGGCTTTTTTATTGAGCATTTTAATAAAGGCTTTGTAAGATGAACTATAAATTTTATCTTGTTTTTCTTTTTGGCGTTATGCTTTCCGGTTTACATGCTCAAAGCATTTCCAACACTGACAACGGTATTAAAGTCACCGCCAGTGTTAATGATACCAAAGTACCGTTAAACCGTACGGTTACCTTTACAATTGAGTTGAAATGGTACGGCGATCTTGACCGGTTTGAAGTTCACCAGTTTGACAATCCAATTTTACAAAATTTTGATATTATTGGAAATTCGTCATCCAATCGTGTTGCGGTTATCGACGGACAAAATACAGCCATTGAAACATACGAATATATTTTAAAACCCCAGGGCCTGGGAATGGGTTATGCCGAAGGGATGATTATTAAATATACGGATATGGCTGCTGATAAAGATTTCAGGCTTGTAACAAACAGGATTGAAGTCAAAGTTGTTGATCCGTTACCGGAGCCGGGTTCAAAAATGTGGATTTTGTGGGTTTTAATCGGTGCTCTTGGTATTGCGCTGTGCATTTTCTTGTTCATCAATATTCGCAAAAGAAAAGCAGCGGAAAAATTGAAAGCGGAACAATTGGCAATTGAAAACGTAATAATTGAAGAAAAATATTTACAGGAACTCAAAACGGTTTCCGGTAAAACGAATATAGATCAGGATACCGGCCTGGCTATTTCAACCTGTTCCAAAATACTACGAAAGTTTTTAACGGAAAAATTCAATCTGCCCGGACTGGAAGTAACGACAGAAGATCTGAAACAAAAGCTTATTCGTCAGGACTTTCAGGAACGGTTTATAAACGATATATCAGAAGTTTTATCTGTTGCCGATGTCGTTAAATTTTCCGGAGGCAGTGTTGAAAAAAGTGAACTGGACCGTGTAATAACCTTGTGCGAAGCTGTTTTGGAAAAAAGTTTACGTAATGATTATTTAAATACAACGGAAGAGAATCCAAATGAATCAATTAATGATTAGCCTGTTTGGGAGGTTCAATGAATATCGATATTAAAGAAATTAATGCAAAAATAGAAAAAGAGAGCGCTTTTATCGACAAGATAATGGATCAGGTGGGAAAGGTCATTGTAGGCCAGAAATATATGGTAGAGCGCTTGCTTGTCGGATTATTGGCTGACGGCCATATTCTTCTTGAAGGTGTGCCCGGGCTTGCAAAAACAATGGCAGTCAAAACGCTTTCATCTGTAATTAAAACAGAGTTTAAACGTATCCAGTTTACCCCGGACTTGCTGCCGGCTGATATTATTGGAACAATGATTTACGATCAAAAAAACGGCAAGTTTTCCGTAAAACAGGGACCTGTTTTTTCCAACCTCGTACTCGCCGACGAAATTAACCGTTCTCCTGCCAAAGTCCAGTCTGCACTTTTGGAAGCCATGCAGGAACGACAGGTTACAATTGGTGAAACAACTTTTAGCCTGCCGTCCCCGTTTTTGGTTTTGGCCACACAGAACCCAATTGAGCAGGAAGGAACCTATCCGTTACCGGAAGCGCAAGTCGACCGTTTTATGTTGAAACTTTCGGTCGGTTACCCGGACCGAAATGAAGAGCTTGAAATTATGCGTCGGATGACACAAAAAGATATTCCGACTGCTGAAACCGTAGTAACACCTGAAGATATTATTAAGGCAAAAGCGGCCGTGCACCAGGTTTATTTGGATCCCAAGATTGAAAATTATATTGTTGATATTGTTTTTGCAACACGTAAACCTTCTGATTTTGGTCTTGAGGAACTCAATGGTTTGATTGCTTTTGGCGCCTCACCGCGTGCTTCTATTAATTTGTGTATGGCTGCCAAAGCGCATGCCTTTTTACGAAGACGTGGATATGTTACTCCTGAAGATGTCCGGTCTATCGGCATGGATGTGCTGCGTCACCGTGTTATTGTTACCTATGAAGCAGAAGCCGAAGAAATTACCGCAGAAGAAGTTGTACGCAAAGTATTAAATAAAATTGAAGTACCATAAAAAAGTGTGATGAGCCGTGATTCCAAAAGAGATACTTAAAAAAGTTAAAAGAATTGAGATACAAACACGCGGGCTTGTTAATGACGTGTTCTCCGGAGAATATCATTCCGTCTTTAAAGGCAGAGGGATGGAGTTTTCCGAGGTACGTGAATATCAGGTCGGTGATGATATTCGAATGATTGATTGGAATGTATCTGCCAGAATGGGGCACCCGTTTGTTAAAGTTTTCGAGGAAGAGCGTGAACTAACGGTCATGCTGCTGGTGGACGTTAGTTCCTCTGGAGAGTTTGGAACGGTTGAGCAGATGAAGGGAGAAATAGCGGCAGAGATTTGTGCTCTGTTGGCTTTTTCAGCCATTAAAAATAATGATAAAGTCGGGCTTGTAATTTTTTCCGACAAGGTAGAAAAATTTGTCGCACCGAAAAAAGGCAAGTCCCATGTTTTGCGGGTAGTCCGGGAAATTCTTTATCATGAACCGCAGGGGCACCAGACGAACATTGCTGAAGCGCTTGAATTTTTGTCTCGTATAACTCAGCGGCGTGCTGTTGTGTTTTTGGTGTCTGATTTTATCAGCTCAAATTATGAAAAAGCTCTGCAAATTGCCAACAAACGACATGATATTGTTGCCATAACAGTAACTGATCCGAGAGAAGTGGATTTGCCGGATATCGGCTTTATTGAGCTTGAAGATGCTGAAACCGGAGAGACTTTTCTTGTAGATACATCCAGTGTGGATGTTCGAAATGATTTTGCTGTTCATACATCGGAAGCGGTTATTGCACGTGAAAAATTATTTCGTACTATGAATGTTGACCATATTGACATTCGCACAGATCAGGGTTATATTGAACCATTGATTCGTTTTTTTAGAATGCGGGCGAAACGGTTCCGTTAAATAGACTAGTTTTCGGAGGATGTAATGAAAATGAATAAAATATTTAAAGTCGGTTTTATTATCGCTGTCCTGTTCACGATGGCCGGATGCAATTCAACTAATAAACCGGCTGTAGATGGTGACAAGGTACGAGAGTATGCCGGAGACTTGATCAACAGGTCTTTGTACAAGCAGGCTATCGAGCAATATGTCAAATATTTAAATGAATACGACATTGATGCCCGTGAACAGGCAAATGTAAATTATATTATTGCAAATACCTATTTTGATCGGTTAAAAGATTATGAAAACGCTCTGGCTTTTTATTTGAAAATAAAACATCTGTATCCGGAAAGCAGTCTTGTTGAAGAGACCAATAAAAAGATCATTGCTTGCCTGGAACGCCTGGAACGTTCCGAAGATGCTCAGCAGGCCCTGGACGAGTCTGTACAGTTGGATCCTTCCAAGGTTGAGAAAAAGCGCCCCGGCGCTATTGTTGCCAAAATTGGAAAAAGAGAAATTACCCAGGGTGATCTGGATTTTGAGATTGATCAGTTACCCCCAACTGTTCGCGAACAGTTCCATGATAAAAACAAAAAACTGGATTTTTTACGTGAATTTGTGGCCACAGAACTTTTGTATGATACTGCCAAACGTGCCGGCCTGGATTCGGATCCGGATGTTATCGAGGGTGCTTTTCAGATGAAAAAGTCTATTATGGTGCGCAAGCTTTTGCAGGAACGGGTTGCATCAAAAATAGACATTCAGGACAATGATGTTAAACTTTATTACGAAGCAAATAAAGACAATTATGCCGAAAAGGATAATGACGGCAATATTATTTCTGAAAAATCATTTGATCAGGTAAAAGATAAAGTTGCTCAGGAATATTATCTTGAAAAATATAAAGACGCCTATCAGGGATTGATTGAAAAGATGATCCTTGCAGAGGGTGTTAAATTTTATGATAACCAGGTCCGATAAATTATTTGAATAATCTTAACGCTGAAGCTAATACACTATGATGTTGTTAAAAAAATATTTTTATATATTATTTGGTGTCCTCTTTTGCGCTTTACATCTTTATGGCGCAGGACAAATTTCAATTGAATCACACGTCGACAAGAGTACGATTTATATTGGTGACGTTATAAAATATTCTGTTGTTGTAACCCACGATAAGGATATAGACCTTCAAACACCAACCCTGGCAATTAACTTGGGACAGTTTGAAATTCGTGATTACAAAGTGCTGGAATCCCGTGAACAGGAAGACGGCCAAATTGTTGATCAAACAGATTATCTTATTTCCACTTTTGATACCGGAGAATTTGAAATTCCGGAACTGGAAATCGGTTACTCTACAACATCCGACAGTACTATAAAATTTTTAAAAACAGAACCAATAACCATAAAGGTGGAAAGTCTGGTCGCCGAAGAAGCCGGTGATATTCGAGATATAAAACCACCTGTTGAACCGCCGCAGGACATTAAATTTTATATTATCATGGGTATTATTGCTCTTGTTGTCCTTATCGCTGCTGCGCTTGGTTTTTACTTTTGGAAACGACGACGAGCGGGTAAATCTATTTTACCCAAACGGCAGGAACCTCCGCGTCCCGCCCATCAGGTGGCCCTTGAGCAGCTTGAAAAATTGGTAAATAGTGATTTGCTGCAAACGGGCAAAATTAAGGAATATTTTATCCAATTATCCGATATTGTTCGTCATTACATTGAGGGCCGGTTTTTTATCAGTGCCATTGAAATGACGACAACCCAACTTTTGGAAAATATGAAAACCGAACAGCTTGATAAAGAATATATTGAAATGATGTACACTTTTTTAAATGAATGTGACCTTGTCAAGTTTGCCAAGTATATTCCTGAACAAAATGAAATTGATAAAACCACTCAGGATGCTTTTGATTTTATAAATGCAACAAAAGTGGAATACGAAAAACCGGAAGCCGTGCAATCAACAGCGGAAACCGAAAATGATCCGGTAGACCAGGAAGAAACCACGGTACCGGAGACGGAAGAACAAATCAAACAGGAGGGGAATTAATATGTTTCGATTTGCAAATCCGGAATTTCTTGCCTTACTGGCCATTATACCGGTATTAGTTTATTGGTATATTAAAAAGAACAGGAAAAACACGTCCACGCTCAAGTACTCGAACCTGGGTATTATTAAAAAAGTAAAAACATCACCGATTAAAAAATATCGGCATATTTTATTTGTTCTGAGAATGGCTGTAATCGCTTTGCTGATTGTCGGTTTTGCCAGACCGCAATCCGGACGCACTGAAGAGGAAATAACAACCGAGGGAATTGATATTATTTTGGCTATGGATATTTCCAGCAGTATGCTGGCGGAAGATTTTAAGCCCAAGAATCGTCTCGAAGCGTCCAAGATTGTTGCTTCTGATTTTATTAAAGGCCGTCAAAGTGACCGGATTGGTCTGGTCGTCTTTGCGGCACAAGGTTTCACACAATGTCCTTTGACTTTGGATTATGGAATTTTGTTACGGTTTCTGGAAGAAATTAAAATCGGAATGATTGATGACGGAACAGCAATCGGTATGGCAATTGGTAATTGTGTTAACCGTCTTCGTGACAGTAAAGCAAAAAGTAAAGTTGTTATTTTATTGACGGATGGACGTAATAATCGCGGTGAACTGGATCCGCTGACAGCCGCCAAGGTCGCCAAAGCTTTTGATATTCGCATTTATACAATAGGTGCCGGTAAAAAAGGTGAGGCTTTGTATCCGGTTGATGATCCGATATTCGGCAAAAGATATGTCAGAATGCCGGTCCAAATAGATGAAGATTTGTTACAAAAAGTGGCTGCCACTACCGGCGGACAATATTTCCGGGCCACCGATACTGAAAGTTTGAAAAAGATTTATGATGAAATTGGTGACCTGGAAAAAACAAAAATTGAAGTCAAGCAATATACACGATATAAGGAATTGTTCCTTAGATATTTGTTGATTGCTTTGGCATTGCTGGTTGTAGAAATTGTTTTAGCAAATACACGTTTTCGAAAAATACCATAATTAACCGAGGTTTCTTTTTATATGCTTCGTTTTGGAAATAGCTTTTTATTACATTTGTTATGGCTTGTCCCGATTTTTATTATTTTTTACGTTTTTGTCTTTCGGGCAAAACAAAAAGCCATGCAGCGGTTTGGTAATCTGGAATTACTGAAAAAATTAAGCCGCAACACCAGTCGTGGCAGACAAGTCGCTAAAATTGCCCTGTTACTCTCTGCTATTATGTTTCTGGTTTTTGCCATGGCGCGGCCGCAAATAGGCACGAAGCTGGAAGAAGTTAAAAGAGAAGGCGTTGACGTGATCGTGGCAATGGATGTTTCAAAATCCATGCTTGCCAGAGACGTAGCCCCAAGCCGTTTGCAAAAAGCCAAACATGAGGTGGAAACATTTATAGAACGGCTGCAGGGTGACCGTATCGGGCTTGTTGCCTTTTCCGGAATTGCTTTTGTGCAATGTCCCCTGACTCTGGACTATGGTGCTGCGAAAATCTTTCTTGATATTATGGACCCGGATTTGATTCCAACACCCGGAACCGCTATAGGTAAAGCCATTCAAAAGAGTGTTGATGCTTTTGACCAAAAAGAACGAAAGCATAAAGTATTGGTCCTTATTACGGATGGTGAAGATCACCAGGGTGATGCGCTGGAAATAGCCAAGGAAGCAGAAAAAGAAGGTATTGTGATATATTGCGTTGGCATTGGTTCAGCAAAAGGCGATCCTATTCCGGTTGATGAAAGCGGCTCTGCATCTAAAGGATTTAAAAAAGATAAAAGCGGCCAGGTAATTATCACCAAACTGGATGAAGTGACTCTGGAAAAAATTGCTTTGCAAACCGGTGGAAAATATTACAGAGCTACCGGTGGTGAAGATGAACTGCAAAAAATCTATGATGACATAAATAAAATGGATAAAAAAGAACTTGGTTCCATGCAATTTTCGCAATTCGAAGACCGCTTTCAATATTTATTGGTCTTTGTTATTTTACTGCTTGTTTGGGAATTATTACTTTCCGAACGACGTAAAGTAAAGCAGGAATGGCGTGGCAGGTTTATGTAGGGATATTTTTAAAATGAAGAAAATATTAATTGTACTTTTTACATTTTTATTGTTTCAGCAGGTATTTTCACAGTCTGCCAGAAAAAAAGTTATTGAAGGTAACGAGCTTTTTCTGGAAGAAAAGTATGATCAGGCTTTAAATAAATACCTTGATGCTCAGGTAGACAGTCCTGAATCTCCTGACATCAAACATAATATCGGTTCTGCTCAATACAAAAAATCAAAGTATGAAGATGCGATGAAGGAATATGAGGCTTGTCTCAGTTCCGATGATGCAAAACTTCAGGAAAGAACTTATTACAATATGGGCAACACTCTTTATCGTATGAACAAGTGGCCGGAGAGTATTATGTCCTATAAAAAGGCCCTTGAGCTTGATCCGGATGATCAGGATGCCAAGTATAATCTCGAGTTTGTTCGCAGACAGTTAAAGGACAAATCTCAAAAACAGCAGCAAGATCAGCAGAAACAGCAACAACAACAGCAGCAAGACCAACAGCAACAAGATCAGCAAAATAAGGATCAGGAGAATCAGGACCAACAAGAGCAGCAACAGCAGCAGGACCAACAACAACAGGATGAGCAAAATAAGGATCAGGAAAATCAGGACCAGCAAGAGCAGCAGCAACAACAGCAGCAAATGCAGGCACAAGAGCAGAATATTTCCAAAGAAGATGCCGAACGTATTTTAGAGGCTCTCAAGGAAGACAAGGAAAAATTAAAAGACGCACAAAGAAAAAAAATGCCTGGACGTATGTCGGTTTCAAAGGACTGGTAATTCGAGATGAAGAATTTTAAAGTTAAATATTTTTTGTTATTCACAATTTTTAGCCTTGCAGCCGTTACCGTTGCCCAGGCGGTAACTGTCAAGATGTCTCTGGACCAAACAAGTGTTGCTGTAAACCAACAACTGACGTTGACCATCGAGTTGTCCGGTGAATCGGCAAACAAAGCATCTCAGCCGGAACCACCGGTTGTATCGGATTTTCTTGATTTTTTGGGATCGGGTGGTTCGTCACAGAATATTCAAATAGTCAATGGCAAAATGGATGTTACGAAATCATTTACCTATTATTACATGGCTGCCAAGGTAGGTACGTATATAATTCCGGCAATAAGTGTTGAATATAAAGGCAAGAAATATTATTCACAGCCAATATCGGTAACCATTACAAAATCTGCTTCACCAACTCAACAGGCCACACCACAAGGCAATACGGCTCAAACAAGTGGCGAAAATTTTGGTGATAACCTGTTTATTCGCCCCATTGTCAATAAAACAAGGGTTTATCAAAATGAGCCGGTCGTTGTTACATTTCGTTTATATTTAAAAGTTAATATTCAAAATGTAAGTAATTTACAACTGCCGGAAACAACAGGATTTTGGACGGAAGAGTTTGAAACTTCCAATCAACTTGTTACCAGAGAAGAAGTTTATAACGGCCAGCGTTATACTGTTGCAGATATAAAAAAGATTGCCCTTTTTCCAACATCTTCCGGGAAAAAAACGATTGGCGCCATGGGACTTGATTGTGATGTGCGTGTACAAAGTCGTCGACGGAGCCGTGATATTTTTGACTCGTTTTTTGATGATCCTTTTTTTGGACGTACTGTTCGAAAATCAATTTATTCAAAACCTGTAAATATAGAGGTCCTTCCCATCCCTCAAACAGGGCGGCCGGCAAATTTTAGCGGAATGGTTGGAAAATTTAATTTAAATGCCAGTCTTGATAAAACCAATGTAAAGGCGAATGATGCTGTTTCTTTAAAAATTACCATATCCGGTGAAGGTAATATTAAACAGATACCAAAACCTGATGTCTTTATTCCTAATGATTTTGAACAATACGAACCCAAAGTTACCGAATCAATAAATAGAAAGAATGACGCTGTAACCGGGAGTAAAACCTTTGAGTATGTTTTAATTCCGCGATTTCCAGGTCAGCATATAATTAAACCTGTAACTTTTACCTATTTTAATCCGGCTGAAAAGCAATTTAAAACAGTTAGTTCAAAACAATTTGTTGTTGATGTTGAAAAAGGCGACCAGGAGTTGGTGCCATTGTCAACCGGTGTTGGAAAAGAAGAAGTCAAATTTATCGGGCAGGATATTCGTTTTATTAAATTATCCTCATCTGATTTTAAAAAGAAAGATAACAGGGTTTATAAATCCGGTACTTTTATTTTGTTGCTTGTTATGCCGCTTGTTTTATTGGCCTTCTCGTTTGGGTATAAAAAACATGAGGAGAAATTAAGCGGTAATATCGCTTATGCACGAAGCAGAAAAGCAAACCGGACCGCCATGAAACGCCTGAGCAAGGCCAAAAGTTTGCTAAGCGAAGATACGCAAAAACAATTTTATGCTCAGGTTTCCAGTTCTCTGGTTGGTTTTGCTGCAGATAAACTGAATTTGTCGGAAGCCGGTGTTATAAGCACAGAGCTGGAAAAGCATTTTGTATCAAGAAATCTTGATCCGGAATTTGTTAAGGAATATCTCTCTCTTATTCAAGAGTGCGATTTTCAAAGATTTGCTCCTGCTAACGTACAAAGCAAAGAGATGCAAGCCTTTTTTAACAGGGCAAAAGAATCAATAATTCAATTGGAGAAAGCAATTTAATTAATATGATGACGTTAATTCTTTCAGTTTTTTTATTTATCGGTCAGTCCGCCGATATGAGCCAAACAATTTCTTTGTTCAATGAGGGCAATCAGGCTTATCAGGCAGGTAATTATCTTCAGGCTGTTGAAAAATATCAGGCAGCCGTCAACCTGGGGTACGAAAGCCCTGAACTTTATTACAACCTGGGAAATGCCTATTATAAAACTGGTCATTTGGGAAAAAGTATTTTGAACTATGAACGGGCCAAAAAACTGTTCCCTAATGCACCGGATGTTAATTTTAACCTGGATCTAGCCCAGTTACGGGTTGTTGATAAAATTATTATACCGGAACCGTTTTTTTTATTAAAAGTTTGGAACACAATAAAATTTATGTTTTCGTTACAAACTTTGGCTGTTATTGGCTTGTTTTTGTATATATTATTTATAGGAATTATTATTGTGCGAATGCTGGCAAAGAGAATGTATTTGCAAAATTTTTCCAAATATGCCTTTGTTCCGGTTTTTGTCTTTTTTTTGATTTTTGCAAGTTTATTTTTTATTCGTTTGAATCATGAACATAAAAATAAGGAAGCCATCGTTGTTGTAGAAAAAGTTCAAGTAAAGAGTTCTCCGTCTTTGGATGCAACAGATGTGTTCTCCCTGCATGAAGGCGCCAAGGTTAAAATATCTGAGCAATCGGGTTCCTTTCAAAGAATTGAATTACCGGACGGAAAAGTTGGTTGGTTGACGATGGAGAGTATCGAGAGAATTTAAGCTACTTTTTTATAGGCAGGATGATGATATATCGTCGTAAGCATTCTGGTGAAGGATATATTCGACGAGTTGAAAAATTTTTAATCCTTACACTTTATTGCTTTTTACTATCATTTTTGATCTTACCCAAAAGATTTGAAAAGAAAAAACCGGAACTTTTGCCAGTTAGTTTTCGTTTTATTATTAGTGACATACCAGTAACGAAACAAACTGTAAGAGAGAGAATGGCTTCTCCTGAGAAACCTGTTATTCCAATTGAAGCGGAAGATCCATCGGTTCCGGAAGACGTTACTATCGACGATACAGAATTTCATTGGAATCTCGGGGATACTCAATTCGGAAACAGCCCTTTAATTGTTGGTAAAATAGATACAATTCCTCCCAGGCCTGTTATGCAGGTCATGCCGGAGTATCCTGAAGAACTTGTAGAGCGTAAAGTAGCCGGAAAAGTTAGATTATTATTAAATATATATAAAGATGGTCAGGTCAAAGATGTTGTTGTTTCAGAAAATACAACAGGTGAAAAACTTATAGAAGATATGGCCATAGATGCCGCTTTTAAAAGCAAATATTTACCAGCAAAAAGCGGAAATAAAAATATAACAATGTGGACGATTTGCGAATACAGTTTTCAACCGAAATAGTGCATGAAAATTTCTGTTTTCGGTGTTTAATATATGTACCTTGAGAACTAAGAAAAAATGAAATTGATTTGTATAATCAATGGTTGTATATTTTAGGTAAACAAACAAATTAGTCGCCATTTAACAAGGTGAGCGTGAAGCTCAGGAAAGGAGGCGATCTGTGATGTTTAAAATAAAAAAGATGTTTTACGGTGCTTTTTTCATTGCCCTGGTGTTTGGCATCTCCGGATGTTACACCCAATTGAGTGCACCATATACAGTACATAGTACGGCAGAAGAAGATTATTACGCAGACGACGGTTCTAATTATGATTATGTCTATGATTCCGAAACCTCTGATTCTGATGTAATATATCACCAACATGATCATGATGTATATCTGCATGATGATTATTATGCCGGTTCAATTTATCTTGATAACTGGTGGTATGAACCGTATTGGGCTATGAACAGTTCTTTTTGGTGGCGAAATTATCATTACTATGATCCATACTATAATTACTATTCATTTTATGGAGACCCCTGGTATTGGAGACCGACTTCATATTATGGCGGGTGGTATTATGGACGGGATTATTATTACAATAGTAATGTTTATTTTAATAACTATGGAAGTATTTCCTATAAACACAATCAAAAACGTGACTTTTGGCGCAGAACACCTGGCGCTGCCGGAATTTCCAGTCGAGATCTTTTGAGGGATAAAGACCGTAACCAAAATACTAGATATGGACCTTCAGGTACGCCCAGAAGTAGTGAGGTATCCGGAAAAAGCCGCAGTGCTGCCACCTCGTCAAGCAGGAGAACAACTTCTACAATAAGGCGGTCCAGCTCACAACCGGAAAATTCATCTGTATCCCGTAGCAGTACTCAACGTTCATCCAGAAATGCTGATGTAAGCAACAGCCGTTCTACGAACCAGAGGACATCTTCAACTGTCTCACGGCGATCAGCTACATCCCGTTCGAGTGGGCAGTCCAGTACTAGTTCCCGGTCTGTAAACCGACGAGAATCGGTATCAAGTTCAGGCTCATCGAGTCAAACAAAATCTTCACCATCGTCATCGTCCCGCTCGTATAACAGCCGGTCACGCAGTACGACTAATTCATCGTCCTCGTCCAGTTCGTCAAGAAACAAGTCACAAAGTGTTTCAAAAAGCAGTAGCAGTAGCAGCAGCAGTTCTGCTTCAAGTGGCTCCAGTCGGTCACGAACTGTAAACAGACGTGAATCTGTTTCCAGATCAAGTTCGTCATCAAGTCGATCCAGACCATCTTCATCGTCATCGTCAAGTTCTTCAAGCAGCCGGTCACGTAGTTCCGGCAAATCATCGTCCGGAAGTGTTTCAAAAAGCAGTAGCAGCGGTAGCAGTAGCAGTTCTTCTTCAAGTGGATCCAGTCGGTCTTCAGGAAGCCGGAGCAGTTCAGGTTCGTCACGATCCTCCGGTGGAAGAAGATAAGTCAAGACTGCTGATTTAATTACGAATAGAGATGGAGTTTTTTAAGGAGTTAATTATGAATAAAAGAAGCAGTCTGCTATATGCAATATTAATAATGACTTTTATGTTGTCTGCAAAGGCGCTGCCCCAGGAGAGTATCTTTTTCCTTGGTGATCAATTGGGCGTTGGTGCTCGTGCTATGGGAATGGGTGGTGCCTTTGTCGGTGTGGCAGACGATTACTCGGCTATTTACTGGAATCCCGCTGGTTTGGGACAAATTCGCAGAATGGAAATGAATTTTGGTTTTGCTCATAACAAAGTGAAAAATGATGCTCTTTTTCTGGGGAATAATCAGCAAGCGGATAACAGTGTTACAAGATTAAACTCTATTGGCTTTGTTTTTCCGGTTCCAACGTATCAGGGCAGCCTTGTCTTTGCCCTTGGGTATAATAAGGTCAGGGATTTTGAAGGTATATTGGAAATTGCCGGCTTTAACCGGGATTGGGCGGCATTTCCGGATTATTTTGATCAAACATACACTTATGAAGATACGGAACCTTATCAATTTCTTACTGATGTTCTTGATAATCTTTATCAAAAAGAATCCGTTGTTGATGAGGGAAGCCTCAATCAATTTTCTTTTTCTATATCTACGGAAGTTCAAAGAAATTTTTTCCTTGGTTTTTCACTGCACTCCATTAGCGGTAAAGACGAATATTCTCTGAGACTTGTGGAAAGTGATGAGGATAATTTACATAACGCCCAGCCGGATACTCTGGAAGATAATACTGTTATTTTTTCTGATTTATATGCATGGAACTATGAACAAAGTATAAATTCTGATTTTAGCGGAACACATATAGAGTTTGGTGCCCTGTATCAGGTTGGTGAAGCATTTCGGGCCGGTATTACAATAAAACCACCATCTACATATAAAATTAAAGAAGTATGGAGCGACAAGTGGGATATTGAATATGATAATGGTGATGTGGAATATATCCCTGTTTTGGAAAATGAAACAGAATATAAAATTAAGGAACCCTATACGTTTACTTTGGGGGGTTCTTATAAACTATCAAATTTATTGCTGGCTGCCGATATTGAATATAAAGATTGGTCTCAGGCAAAGTTTGAAACCGATCCTCCCATTTATGGTGTTTCCAAAAGTGATATAAATTATGATTTGAAGAAAAATTTAACAGATGTGAAAAATATTCGATTCGGTGGTGAATTATATTTGCCAATTCTTAAATCAAAAATACGAGCGGGTTATAGCAAAAAACCTTCTCCTTATAAAGAAAAAGACCTATATCCTGATAAAGATTATATTACTGCCGGAGCCAGTATTATGCTTGATAAACAGGTCATGCTTGATTTGGCCTATATGAACGCTTCATGGAAACAAACAACAACAGACGCTTATACAAATGCTCCAACAGATGAAGATGTATCTTTTAATAAATTAGTGGGTACAATTTCAATTCGATTTTAAATATAAAAAGTTAGGTGATGTTCTATAAAAACATTATTCTGATATTTTTTTTAATAGGGGGAATAACTTCATGTGGAACCAGCCGATTTCATTCTGCTAAAGTTATATCCAATAAAGAACTGGATTATCCGCTGAACGCCCAACTGGAGCATATGGAGGGGGACGTTCTGTTAAAAATTTTTGTTAACGATAAGGGGAGTCCTGAGGAGATTAATCTCGAAGAATCTTCAAATTACCCGGATCTGGACAAAGCGGCCTTGGAGTTTGCCAAGAGTGTAGAGTTTCAACCCGCTGAATTAGATGGAAAACCAATAGGGGCCTGGACAAGATTAAAGCTAAGATACCGTTTGAGCAAGGTTTATTTTCAGGAAGACAAATGGTTTAACGATGTGCTTTATTATCTGGATAAAGCAGAGCATGAAAACGATGCGATAACTCGCGAACACTATTTAAAAAAACTTTTTACAAACTATTCGGGTATGGTAAATTATGTCGAATTAAATGATGACATGAAAATTAATAAAACCATACAAAAGGTTATATCATCATCCGTGAAAAATCGGTGGAAGAAATTCTGGAAAACAACCCCGGCACCTTTCACGATTTATGATGATTTTCTTGAACGATTTCCTGAATCTCAATTATCCTCAAAAGTTAAGGAAGAATTAATTCGTTTATTGATTAATAAAGAGTACGAGTTGCGAATTTCTTATTTAAAATCTAAAAGTTTACAACCGGAATTAAAATTAATGATAGATTCTTTAAAGAAAAGAATGGATGAATTGCAAAATTTTGATTAATTTATGCCTAATGCAGTTTCATTTGACGATTCAGGAGATTAAATGAAAAAATTAATATTGGGTATAGCACTTTTAGCACTAATTAATACATCTTTTGCGCAGCGAAAAGGTGCCATTGATACGGGTGGCTCTGTTTCTTTTCTGAACCATTCCGGGTCCGATTCCAGCCAAAGTTTTTTAAATATTGCATGGCTTGTCGGTTATTATTTAAATAATGATTTTTTGCTAGAGTTTGAGCCAAGTGTGCAATTAAATATCAATGAGAATGAAACACAAGTTTCTTCTTTTATAATGTTTGGACCTGCCTATAAGCTTGTGGATTTATCTCCGGATTCTTATAAAAAGCATTACCGTACCACTAAAAGGGATCCCGGTATTTCTGCCGGTTTGTTTTTGTCTATGAGTGGCGGATTTTGGATTGACGGGTATTCTGTGAAAAATGGTGAAAACAATACTTTTGTAGGCCCTGCTTTAGCTGCTGGAATCGGTACACATTCCGGTATAGCTAAAATGACACTATTGAGGACAAAAATTCAGGCTATTTATCTTTTGCCTTCAGGTAAGGTTTTTGATGAACCAAGGACCGTCATCCAGGTAAGTATCGGATTTAGTATTTTTGTGAAAATTTAATTTTTTAAAAACTGTTAAAATGAATGGTTGACATTCATTTTAATTAACACTAAATTTTATAAAAATTTAGAATAGAGCAAACAGAGGCCTCGTGTGAATAAAGATCGATTAACTTGTTTTTTTAATTTAGTGATTTTTTCAGTATTGGTTTTAGTGCTGACACAGCAGGGATTTGCACAGAAAAGGATTAATAAACCAGGATCTGATATTTATTTTTCCAAACCTTTGCAATTAATTGATTTACCAACTGCCAGTATTTTGCAGAGTGGGGATATCCGTGCCTCAATACGTCTTTTTGAACAGGGCGGCGCTTTGGGACGTCTTTCTGTCGGTGTAAGTAAACGAATCATGTTTGGTGTGTCTTATGGTGGCCTTGAGGTATTGGGAGAGTCTGATAAAATTGACTGGTATAATAATCCCGGTGTTCATTTCTGCTATCGACTCATTGAAGAAACCCGTCAACATACCATTCCCGCCGTAGTTATCGGGTTTGATTCGCAAGGTTATGGTCAGTACTTGCCAAAATCTAGTAATGATGCCGCACAGGACAGTTCGTTGTTTTATGATCGGTATAAATATAAATCCAGGGGATTTTATCTTGTTGCTTCGAAAAGTTTATCCTGGATTTGGGACGTCGGCATACATGCCGGTATTAACATGAGTTTGGAAAATGATGACGATGATAAAGATCCTGACATCTTTATGGGAATGAATGTTATATTAACTCGCGATTTGTCTGTATTTTCGGAATATGATTTTGCCTCAAATGATGATGAAAAGCGAGGAAAGAACAATGCAAAAGGTTATTTAAATGCCGGTGTTCGGTGGGCTTTTTCAGGAAAGATGTTTTTGGAATTCGCTTTTAAAAATTTGCTTGCTGATGATGATCCATATCACCCGGGCGGACAAAAAAGCAGGATTATCAAGTTTGTTTATTGTGATTCTATTTTACGATAAATAAAAATCCTGGCTCTGAAATTTGGGAAAGTGATTGTTTATATTGAATATCTTTTTAAAAAGAGGATGTAATGAAATTGAAATATCTTTTAGTACTGGTTTTTGTTTTTGGACAGATTTCATGTTATACCATGCTTAAACACCCCAATATCGAAAACTCTGCATCTCATTATGAATTTTCAGATGTTCAGGTTGCGGATGATTGCTCTTCATGCCACTCTGCATCCGCGTATAGCTATTCTCCTGTTTTACCCAAGGGCAGTGTAAATGATCCTAACTGGCTGTTTTTTAGTCAATCTGCCTGGTGGCGGGATCAAGCCGTATCTCAAAATTTTGATAGTCAGAATTATCAGGAGCGTACCGGTGTCCGATCCCCTCAGGGAGGATATTCCGGAAGTAATTATGGGCCGACAGCAACTTCGTCTGCCGGACCTTCTGCTGTACCTTTAGGAAAAACAAGTAACTCCAATGTTGATGACAACAATACAGATAACGATAATCGACGCACATTTAAACGACGTGAAAATGTGAAAACCGAATCAACTCCCAGAAGCAGCAGAAGCTCGGAAAACAAGGGGAGAAGGTAGCAGATCAAGATTTCCAGAAATTCATTAACAGGAGGGAGTTGTGATTCAGGATATTCAGCCCGGGCAGATAATTACCAATTTTTTTGTTTTAAGAAAAAAGGAAATAAGAAAAAAACAAAAAAATGATGATCTTTATCTTTCTGTGGAATTATGTAACGCATCAGGAAGAATTTTTGGTTTTGTATGGGAAAATGCACAAACGATCAACAATTCATTGAAAGAAGGGGAGGTCGTCAAGGTTAAAGGAACAGTTACGCAATGGAAGGACCGTTGTAATTTGTCTGTTTCAAAAATCAGGCGTGCCACAGATAAAGATAACGTGGATATAAATTCACTGGTTCCAAAAGCTGATGTTAATGCAGATGAGGGTCTTGCCGAAATTCAGGAAATGATCCGGGGAATTGAAAATACTTTTTTAAAAAAACTCCTGGAATTGATTTTTAATGATTCACAGCTATGGTCAGCCTACTCTGATGCCGTGGGCGGAAAATTATGGCACCACTGTTATCAGGGCGGTTTACTGGAACACTCTATCCAGGTTGTAAAACTGGTCAGGTTTTTTGCTGCACAATATCCTTCTGTAAATATCGATTTGTTGACAACAGGGGCACTTTTACATGACATCGGCAAAATATATGAATATCATACAGCACCTATGATAGAGTATTCGGATAAGGGGCGTCTACTGGGTCATGTTTTTCTTGGCAGCGAACTTTTGTGCGAAAAGATGAACAATATTAAAGATTTTCCTGAATTACTACGATCCGAACTTTTACATTTAATATTATCACATCATGGTACTCCTGAATCAGGTTCCAATATTAAACCCATGAGCCGGGAAGCTATTTTGCTGAATTATGCAGATGAAATTGATTCTAAAATGAATGCTTTTTCCAGAATAGAATTACAGCAAAAGGAGCCTGATAAAAGATGGAGTAATTATGTCAATTTACTGGACAGATTTTTATATTTGGGGACTAGTCAGTAGCACTGTTTCACTCTGTTGAATTGTTTTTATGTGAAACAAAAATATTATTATTTGAAATTTGCTTTCCTTTTTTTATGTTAATAATAGTACTGTATTAAAATTTAACAGCAATGTCTATTTTTATATATTGATTTTATTAGTGTTATCAATTTATATTCTCGCCATTTTATTCATATTTCTTTCCTCGTTACCGGCTTTATTCAGCTCACGGAATTTGACTGGCATATATCTTGCGTATGTTGTAAAAAATATTCTGAACATTAAAGTCCAAGAGAATGAAAAAAATAATATTTATTTTGTTACTATTTAGCATTTACAGTTTTAACTGTACGGAACAGTCAATCACAGACCAGAGCGTTAATGTACCATCATCACTTGTATTAACAAATGATAATTATTTAAATTTTCAGCAGGTTTGGCATCCTCTGGGGGAAAAGCTGGTTTACGTTTCTGGGGTTAAAAAATCAAACAATAATGAATCTATAATTTGGGGAACAACGTTTACGTGAGATTACAATCGCACAGAAACAAATTACAGATATTTTGTTCGATTCATCCGGAATATGCCATCCTGATTATCATCCACAAGGACACCAATTAGTATACGCAAGCCGCAGGACCGGTTCTGCAGATATTTGGCTATATGATTTTAGTTTAAATCAATCGACACAGCTTACAAAAGATAATGGTCAGGAATATTTTCCTCGTTGGTCACCAAACGGTCAACAGATTGCATTTATTAAGGATGGTAAATTGTGTTTATGGGGAGCTACTTTCGGACCAGGAAGAGGTGATTTTTCCCTCCAGTTTTGAGATTACATCACTCTGTTGGGAATCAGCTAGTTCTCTCATCGTAACGGGTGTTCAAAATGATAATTCTTATCTATATCGCTACAGCATTAATGAATTTTCTTTTGAAAAGCTGGATAATAAAACAATAAGGGGTGAAAAATCCTGTATATAAAAATAGCCGACAAAGTGGAATGCTGGCCTTTGAAAGAAATAATTCCATAACCGCTTATTCATATCTTGACCGTGTTGAGTATAAACTGATTAGTGGGGGCATATCGCCTTCATGGTCTCCGGATGGAACGTGGTTGGCTTGTTCAGTAAATGGCACTATCATCTGTGAACCGGTTTGGGTAGGTATAAATGAGTAAGACAATAGTAATGAGATGTTTTGCTATTGGGGTTACATTGTTTCTGTTTTTTTCTGCGATATATAATAATAACGTCAACGCTGCTGATAATAACTGGGGCAGAATTATCGGTTATGTTCGTGATGCAAAAACAGGAAAACCGATTAATTATGCAAACGTATTTTTAAATAATACAACCTTGGGGACAGTGACAAATAGTGAAGGGTATTTTCAGATTAACAAAATACCTGCCGGTAATTATGCACTCGTTGTTACAATGATGGGGATATCGTCCGTTAAAAGTTAATAATGTTTCGATTTTGGAAAAGAAAAATTCGGGTTGTCGGGTTGAAACTGAATCAACAGATTATAGAACTTGGCGGCGTTAAAGTGACGGCTTGATAAGGCTACCCAATTAACAAAATATGAAATGTCTTTTGTAGGGCATGAACTGGTAACTCCCAGGCCACTATTTCCAAGGCCGGGTCGTTGGAAGATGCTTACCGCGCCATGGCCACCTTGCCCAGTGTGGTTACGCGAAATGATTTGAATACACAACTTTATATTCGCGGGGGCAGCCCGGACCAGAATCTCGTTATATATGATGGTGTTGAAATTTTTAATCCTTCCAGATTATTTGTAGTTATGGGAGGAGGCATTAGTTTAGTTAATCCGGATATTATTGAAGCCATTGATTTGGCGCCAGGCGGGTTCGATGTTGAGTATGGTAACAAAATGTCGGCATTAATGAAGATTTCCACACGTGATGGCAGACGGGACAGGGTTGCTGTTAAAAGCAGCACGTCACTTGTCAGTGTTCGCGCTGTTGCGGAAGGCCCTATAGCACACGGCAGAGGTTCCTGGTTAATTGCAGGACGCCGAAGTTTTTATGATATGCTGGCAAATAATTTTTACTCTCAGAATTATGTGTTCCCTTATTTTTTTTGATATGAATGGCAAATTTTCTTACCGGTTTTCGCCGGACAAACAGGTCCGGGTATTCTATTCTCATTTGGGCGAAGGGGCCCAAATGTATAATGTTGAAAGTGAAAAGTTTGGACCTGATAAACAGAGGGAATGGCGATATTGCCGGTGTTAATTTTGATGCTATTTTGAGCAAAAAAACTGGCATTTAAAAGCCATTTCGGTTATTATTCAGATTATAATAATACCAATATTTATGACACTTATAATTATTCTTTTCATTGCAAAGTTGAAATATGGTGTTAAAAGGTGGAGTTCAGGAGCGGACATTCACTTTTATCCGTTTTCATGGCTGTTTTTCAAAACAGGCGCTAAAGTACAAGCGAATAATAATGATGTGAACTGGGACATTTCCTGGCGTAACTATATTGAACTGCCTACGCAAATCAATTTTAATGCTCAATATATGCACAATAGCGCCTATTGGCAGACCCGGTTAAGATTTTTAAAACAAGTAGAATATTCGATGGGTCTTCGATATGATTATTCAACTTTATATAATCAGGCACAATGGAACCCAAGAACAAAGATTATATATTCCCCGGTTCCCGGTGTAAGGCTTTGGGCCAGTTCCGGATTGTATTCTCAATTTCCCGACCTGATGACGATTATTTCTCGTGGCGAACCCATGGATATTACCCAGCGTAGTGAAAATTTAAAAGCTGAAAAGGCAGTTCATAATATACTTGGTTTCGATTGGGATATGACTGAAAATAGCTATTTAAAAGTAGAAGTTTATAATCGAAAAATATCCGATTTGTTGGTTGCTGATGAGGATAGTTATTTAGCGGAAAATATGGGGGAAGGCCTGGCAAACGGTATTGAATTTACCCTGCAAAATAGCGGTCACCTTTTTCTGCCCTACAACTTTTGGGCAAATTATTCTTATTCCGTTGCACAGTATAAAAGACAAGATGAACTGCATTGGAACATATTTAGATTTTGATCAACGACATCAGAGTGCCGCCGGATTAGAGTGTGACGTTTCAGGTAACTGGTCGATCGGGTCGGTATTCCGATATGGCAGTGGTTTTCCCTATACACCTGTCGATGGTTTGCAAAAAGATATTTCAACACATGGGGCTTTGGATGGCTGGCAAATAATAAAAGGCGCAAAAAATTCCCGCAGATATCCAATTTATTCACGTGTGGATTTAAGAATTACTTATAAGCATAAAGGCAATAGTTGGGACATGTCGGCCTATCTTGACTTTATGAATGTTCTTAATAATAAAAATGTTTATTTGTATGAGTGGGATTTTACCAGTAATAGCAATAGCGGGGTTTCTTTAGCCAAAAAAAAATGTTACATATATGCTTCCCTTTGTACCTTCCTTTGGATTGAATTTCCAGTTTTAAATAAAAAAGGCCCTTTATATAAAGGACCTTTTCTGCTCCGGTGGTAGGACTCGAACCTACAACCTAGTGGTTAACAGCCACCCGCTCTGCCGGTTGAGCTACACCGGATCGCAAACATTTCGTTTCAAAAATGAGGATAAATATAACTAATATTTTGTTTAAATGTCAAGAATTTTGATTTTGTATTGCTAATATTTTTTTTTGCCCTCCATAAAAGTATCAGCGTTTCCTGATTGTCACAAAATTGTGACGCTTTGATTTTTTATATAAAATGATTGTCTTTTTAAGATTTTGAATATATTGACTTTAGGGTTCACTGCTTACCTTCTGTTTTATCCTGCTTTTGGTACAAGAGTTGCATTTTGACAACAGTATAAAGTACTAACTTGATAACCATTTTAAAATGAAATGTGATAATGCCATTAGATGAAAATAAAAGTAAATTCCTCGAAAAAAACTTGCAATGATTGTGAGCTGGATACATTACGACTGAAAAAAAGCAATGGAATTTGTTGGTGATGCCATACTTATTGCCAATAAAGACAATGAGTTTATTTATCATAATTTAACATTTAAAAGTATATTTGGATATGATCATAATAAAAATCAATATGATAGGGCGCGGCCTTTCCCATATTATTCCAGGATGAGCAAGTTTTTTTTGAATATCGTAAATGTTTTAAAAGAAAAACCATCATTGGTACGGAAAAATTTTTATGAAAAGCACATCCGGAGAGCTCTTTCCGGTGCTGTTACGTTCGAAATTGATAATTGAAAATGATGAGACTATTGGTATCCTCTATGTATTTCGAGATATTTCTATTAATGTTAACCTGAAATATGAAAAAGAAAAAACTTTCCAAAAAGTTAGGTGAAGCTGAAAAATTGGCGCGCTTGGGACAGCTTTCTTCGGCTTTTGCCCATGAGCTTAATAATCCTCTTGATATTATACAGACTAAATTATTTTTTGTTTAAAGAAAAGTCTGCAATCTGCAGATATTTCTGATGAGGCTTCAACTCATTTGGAAAAAGTTGGGACCATCAAATAAATCGCCTGACAAATTTATCGCAGAGTGTTTTTACAATATGCCAAGCCCTGGTTTCAGAAGCGCTATTTAGTGAATGTTAACGATATCATCATGTTGACAATAGATTTTTTAGATGAGTATTGGGCCAATAAAGTTGAAGTGGTAACCAGGTTGGAACCCAAATTGCCGTTTATTATGGGTGATGCCATTGGGTTAGAGATTGTTATAAAAAATATTTTGATGAACGCTTTTGAAGCAATGAATAATATGGGTGAGATAATTGTAGAATCTAAAGAATCTGATGATTTTTTAGATTTTGTTATTATTACAGATCATGGCGTTGGAATTTCTGAAGGTGCTAGGGCAAAAATTTTTCAACCTTTTTTTACTCAAAAATCTTGATAGTGGCGGAAGTGGGTTTGGGTTTTAAAGATTAGTAAAAAAATAATTGAAGAGCATGGTGGTACTTTGGAAATTGAAAGTGAGATCAATATTGGAACAACCGTCATGATCAAATTACCGATTGCGAAGAGTTGAGGGAACAGGAGAGAAGAATGTTTAAGGTTTTGTTAGTAGATGATGAAATTGAAATACTTCGGGATAAATCCAAAATAATTTCCGAGTTTGGCTATGAGTGTGTGATTGCCAGAGACGGCCGTGAAGGAATTAAAATGCTGACTGAGACAAAGCCGATATCATTCTCACAGACCAAAATATGCCCTATAAAACCGGTATAGACCTGCTCAAGAGTGCGTTGGAATTTGATCCCAATATTCCCGTCATTGTGTTTACCGGCTATGGTACGGTTGATTTTGCCGTCAACGCCATGAAGCTGGGCGCTTATGATTACCTTGCAGAAACCTTTTTCTCCTGAAAAAATGGAACTGGTATTAAGAAAAGCGGCCGAATATCGAAAAATACAAATGGTGCATAATGAGACGGATAAAGATGAACCTGTAAAATATTTTCTTCCTGATATTATAGGCAAAAGTAAAGCTATTCAGGACGTCGCTAAACGTGTTGTGAAAGTAGCCCCCTCTGATTGCCAGTGTTTTGATTTTTGGGGAATCCGGAACAGGAAAAGAACTGATTGCAAAAAGCATTCACAATAACAGCAAAAAGGGCAGACAAACCATTTATTCCCCTGGATTGTGTTTCACTGCCACCGACTCTAATGGAAAGTGAAATTTTTGGCTATGAGCAGGGCGCTTTTACCGGCGCTACAAAAAGCAAACCGGGCGTTATAGAGCTGGCCAATGGCGGTACATTGTTTTTGGATGAAATTACCGAGTTGGATATTTCACTTCAGGCTAAATTGTTACGATTTTATACAGGAGCGACAGTTCCGAAGAGTTGGGGGGCGTCAGTTTTTTAAAGGTGGATATTCGAATTGTTTCAGCAACAAACCGTGATCCCGAAGAAGCTGTGCGTCAAAATTTGTTTCGGCAGGACCTTTATTATCGTTTGAATGTTGTACCCATCTATTCTCCTCCTCTGCGTGAAAGAAAAGATGACATAAAATTATTAGTAGAATTTTTTATAAAAAAATTTCAGAAAATGACTGTAAATGAAGTAACGGGCATTTCTCCTTCTGCATTAAAAAGTTTAAAAAATTATACCTGGCCCGGCAATGTTCGTGAATTGCAAAATGTCATTGAACAGGTTATTTCTTTGACTGAAAACAGTGTGATAGATACTGATGACCTGCCTATGCATATCCGGGATAACTCTAGTTCTTTTGAACCGGAAGAGTATACAAAATTGAATTTTAAAGAAGCAAGAGAGCAGTACATTAAAGATTTTGGCAAGAAATATTTTCAGGATTTGCTGAAAAAAGTTAATGGAAATATTTCTCAAGCCGCCAGAATGGCCGGTGTAAGCCGTCGTACTATGTACCGTTTGCTGGAAGACTTTGAAATTGAGCATTTTTTAAACAGCTAGTGTTACTTTTCTGGCGCACCGTTCCAAGTAATTAAAAAACAAACAATAAAGGGGATTTAAGAGTTTGGTTGTATCTTTTGGTTAACAAGTCTCGAAAAAGTCGCAAAATATTGCGACTTTTTTATTTTTATAAGATACATTAAAAACAATATGTTATGGTTATAAATTTTTATTTGTTGGCCAATTGTTAATTGGCACACACCCTTTGCTTAAGAAGGGGTGAGAAGCAAATAAAAAGATACAAACTAGTGATGGCGGGGAATTGTTGCGGAGAATTAAATGAAATCAAAGGTTATCATAACATCAAATGACAAAGAGACCATAACTCAATTGACAAATATATTGAATGATAAAGAGTATATGGTTTTGTGTGAAGATTCTAAAGTTAAATCTATAATTCAGGTTTTAGACAAACGAAGCTGATTTTATTATTCTGGATATGGAAGCACCAAATAAACTGGATTTGGATATTATAGCGATTTTACAACGCGTTCGTCCACGCTTACCTGTCATTATTTTGTCAGATGATAACTCGGTTGATACATTTGTAAAAATTAAAAGAATTTAAAGTTTTTTATTCTGCTGTTAAACCTGTTCGCGACGATGAATTGGAATTGGTTATAGAAAGAATTAAATCTCTTAAGAATAACAAAGACAAAAAGAGTAAAACTGCTAAAATGTGAGTACACCTTAAATTAGCAGGATGTCTTGGGGTTGTGGTTGTGACGTGCATGGGTTAAAAGACATTTCTTAGTTCCTCAAATAAACATTTTTTAAAATTTTTTAAATGCGTCTATCAAAAGCGCAACAAAGTTATTTGCAACAAAAGGATAACAACAAATGAAAACAATAGACATGTGTAAATGTGGTGGATTTGCCGATCTAAAAATTAGTATTTCCAGCAGTGGTTTGTTCAACCCTTATGTGAAATGCCGCAGATGTGGAAAAACCGCCGACCTTTTAACCTATGTCGACTCTTTTCATAAACAAGAAGCTGAAAAAGATATAATTGCCATTTGGAATGTTTATTACGCTATGGCATAAACACCAATTTTAGAACTAACCAAATAAAAAAGAGGAATCGTGATGAATTATGTACAAAGAATTGATGTCCAGGGATTGCTGACAAAGGAAGCTTTAAAAGATGATGAGCGCTTTGTCCCGGTTTACCCGATTCTCTACGAAAGCGATATCAGTGATTTATCAACAAACACTACACCAGACCTGCAACTTTCTCAAGACTCTTTTGATGTTTTAAGTTGGGAATTTATCCGCATTGAAGATGCCAAGGTTAAAGAAACATTACTTTATGCACTAATGTCCGACAAATACCTGGTTCGCAGTAATGCAGCAAAAGCATTAGGTCAATTAGGAGACTCTACTACGGTTTCTTCTTTAATTGATGCCCTGGGAGAATTTGACGTTTGCGATACGGAAAGTTTGGTTAATAAAAGTGCAAGCGCTGCTTTAATTAAAATTGGTGATGTTGCTATTTTACCACTTATTGACGCATTAAACAAAGAAGATAATAGTAAAACAGAAGAACGTAATGGCTGGCGCCGATTCTGGATTATGCAAACTTTGGGCAAACTGATTTTTTAGAGAGTTAATGATGAATAAAAGAGTTCGAAATATAACAACAAAATGGATACGAATAACGCTGATTTCTTTTTCAGTTGTTGGTGCTTTTTCAGGCTGCGCCTCTCAGCAAAGAGAACAGATGATTCGTTCCCGTTCAATAGTTCAACCGTCTGCAAATTCAAGTGCTGCTGTTTCTGTTGCACCGCCGGAATATAAACTTGGTTATGGCGATGAAATAGAAATTAAGGTTTTTAATCAACCCAAGTTTGATGAAAATTTGACGATTCGACCGGATGGACGCCTCACCCTGGAACGAGTAGGCGATATTTATGTAACCGGTATGACACCATCCAGCCTGGATAGCTTAATTACTTCTCATTATGCCAAGTTTATCCGTGACCCGGAAATCACAGTGATTGTCAGAAAATTTGGTGGTAACGAGTTTTTTGTCCTTGGTCAAGTAAGAAACCCAGGTGGTTATGAATTAAAAAAAGATACGTCGATTTTACAGGCTTTGGCTTTTGCCGGCGGATCTACAAAAGAAGCAAAACTTGGCAGTGTTATTGTTATTCGCGAAGGTGTTGATCAAAAGATGTATGCCACCAAAGTTGATGTATCTAACCTTTTAAAAGGTAGTTCGAGATCAGCACGCACAAATTTATACTTACAGCCAAAAGATGTTGTTTATGTTCCAAAGACTTTAATTGCCAATATGAATGAATTTTTAACACAAGTTTATGCAGGACTTTTGCCACCCGTTAACAGCTATGCAACTTATTTATGGTTGACGGACAACAAGTAATTTATAGGAGCTATAGCAGTGCATAATAATAACAATACATACTTGACACAAAACACTACAACTTCAGCCAGACAGATTTTAAGAACGTTGTTTAAAAGAAAAAAACTCATTTTTACTTCATTCCTGTTGGTTACAGGAGTTGTAACAATTGCCAGTTTTATTATGACACCTGTTTATAGAGCATCTGCAAAATTGATAGTTGAACGTGAAGTTGATTCAGAAAAAGCTTTGCTGTTTCGAATGGATTTGAATGGCGGCGTTGAAAGTTACGACTGGATTATAGCTGAAACAGAAATTATGAAGAGTAACCCTATTGCTTCAAGAATTATTAAGGACCTTGATTTAAAGAGTTCAGAAAATCCTTCTGAATATATTCAGCCTCATGATTTCATTAATACACTTGGCATTAACCATGCACAACGTACCAATGTTATTCAGGTCAGCTTTGATGATGCTGATCCTGATTTGGCAAAAAAGATTGTTGATAAGGTTGTTGAGTCGTATCAACAATACCGACGTGAACTTTATACTGAAACAGGAGAGTATCAGTTTTTTGAAAATCAGATCAAGATTGCAGAAGAGAAACTTAGCAGCCTGGAAAAAAGACAGTCTGAATTTAAAAAAGACCAAAAAGTGATTTCTCCTGAAGCACAACGACAGATATTGGTTTCACGGCTGGCCGATTATGAACGAACCTTGACAGCAATTCAAACCAAAAGAATTGGTAAAGAAGCTAAAGTAAATGTCATTGATGAACAATTGGCATCCGGAAAAGATGTAGACATTCCTGTAACAGAAGCAAGTGACAGTCCAAGTCGTGAAAAACATATTGCCAAGTTAAGAGGCGAGTTATTGGATTTTGAGATGCAAAGAGAACAATTGCTTGAACACTTTACACCTGAATACGAAGATATTAAAAGTCTGGACAGACAAATTGCGACCACAAAAGAGAAAATTAAAAATGAGATTAAACAGATTGTTTCGGCTGAAAAAACAGCCATACGCTCTTTGAAAGCTGAAGAACAATTACACGAAAATATGATTGCAAAGATAAATACAGAAATTCAGGATTTTGCTCAAACGGAATATCAGTATTCTAAATTTAACCGTGGTATTGATGATAATCGTGAAATTTATTCAATGCTTCTTAAACAACGTGAAGATGCCCGAATTTCTTTGGCAAAATTGCAAGATGGAATAAAAATTAAAGTTATTGGTCCCGCTGTTGTAACTCCTAAACCCATAAGGCCGAGAAAGCAACTGAATATCCTTATCGGAATGTTTTTAGGTTTATTTCTCGGCTTTTTCCTCACATTCGTAATCGAGTATTTTGATCATACGGTCAATACACCTGAGGAATTGGAAAAGTTGACGGATTTAAATTTTATCGGTTCTGTTCGTGAAATGAATTCGAAAGCTAATACAACGCGACAATATAATAATAAACAAACTTTTCAAACGATTAATAATTAACCGGATTTTTAGATTAAAAATGAACAAAGGATTGAACAAGACAATGAAGAACGAAATGAAAAAATCCATTTATGCCAGTTTAGTTGCACACCCGGTTGCTTCTGAGCAAGTATTATCAAAACAAGCTGACCTGGAAACTGAATTGGATGTGACAAACGCAACTTTGAAAATGGACAAAAGTGAAGAACTGTTTGTTGCTAAGTCTGAAAATCTCGAAAGTAATGATTTTATTTATGTAGAAGATTTTGATGTTGATCAATTAGATATAGTTTCTACTTCAGAAAGCCCAAAAATTAAAGTTCCACAACATAATATACAGAACAGCAAACCTGTTTATAAAGTTAAAAAACCAGGTAAAGTTGTTTCTAAAAAATCTGCTAAATCCATTCCTGCGAAAAAGGCTTTGGATGTAAAAAAGGAAAATGAGATCAATCAGTTTTTAATGGACATACAAAGAATAATTGAAAATCTAAAATCTTTTAAAAACGGACATAAAGTTTTTGGAATTACCAGTGCAGTATCTGGTGAAGGTTCATCAACTATTGTCGGTTTAATGTCTGCATTGGCTGCCGGTATGAATAACAATAACAGCCACGATGGTTTCGTTCATTCAGTTGATGAAGAAATAGCTACTAGTAAAACCGGAAAAAAAGGTGTGTTGCTGATTGATACGCAATTGAGAAATCCATCGCTTAACAAAAATTTTGCGGTTAATGCAGAAAATGACTTGGTCGATCTGTTATCTCACAAGATAACTTTTCAAACAGCTGTAAAAAACGTTTTTGCCGGACTGGATGTTATAACCCTGGCTACAAAACGAAGCAGTGGTTTCTTTGAAGGTGAATTGGAAAAGTTGGCATCTTTATTAGAATTTGCTAAAGCACACTATGAATATATCTTTTTGGATATTCCGGCTGTAATGAACTATCCGGAAGGCCTTGCTTTAAGCAGATTATGTGATGGTGTAGTTTTGGTTGTTAAAGCCGGAAATACACGTTTTGAGGCAATTAAAAATGCAAGTCAGGTTTTGAAAAATTCTGGCGTAAGGGTGCTTGGAGGTGTTTTAAATCAACGTAAATACCACATACCGGAACTGTTTTATAAAAGATTTTAATCGTAAGGTGACTGAAATGTTGAAAAATACCAACAAGTTAAAAATGTTGAGCAATGGTGAAAAGGATAAAATAAACCGTATTTATGGATTTTATCCTGAGAGTGAGTTTTATGTGAACCTGGAAAGGGAGCAGTCTCGGGCTGATAGAAACCTGCACCATTTTTCTTTGGTCATCATTTCTAACCAGGACCACACATTTAATGGTAATGGCCAGTTTAATCTCGCCCGGATTTTGGCGTTCCGTATTCGAAAAATGGATTATATAACCTGGTATAAAGAAGATAGTTTTGCAGTATTTTTACCCTATACAGAGAAAAAGGCGGCTGATATGTTTGCGAATGATGTTGATACTTTATATAAGAATATCGGTGGAAAGATGAATTTTAATGTTTATTCTTATCCCTCGGATGGTATGGATTTTACTAAAAATAATAATAAACCGGATATCTCAGACATAAGCGATTGGGAAAAGAAAAGAAAAGTATGGGATGCTACCGGCGCAATGGATTGGAAAAACAGTGATATAGCCGTTGACAGCGAGTATACACCGAACATTGAAGATTTGGTTCCCTATTCTATTCCAAAATGGAAACGATTTATGGACATTTTCGGAGCCGCTGCCGGTATTCTTTTATTATCACCTGCATTTATAACAATTGCCGCCTTTATTAAAATCGTTTCCCCTGGTCCGGTATTTTTTAAACAGGAAAGAATCGGTATTCGTGGAGAAAAGTTTACTTTTTGGAAATTTAGAAGTATGCATGTCAACTCTGACACAAATGTTCATAAAAAACATTATACAGAGTTTATTCATCAGGATGTTCCAATGCAGAAACTCGATGCTCAGAAAGATTCAAGGATTATTCCACTTGGAAGTATTTTACGTGAAAGTTGTTTGGATGAATTACCACAATTGTTCAACGTTTTAAAGGGAGAGATGAGTTTAATTGGCCCGCGTCCTTGTTTGCCTTATGAAGCTGAGCAATATTTAAACTGGCATAAGAAAAGATTTTATTGTTTACCAGGTATGACCGGTTCCTGGCAGATTAACGGCAAAAACAAAACAACATTTAAAGAAATGATCCGGATGGATATTTCCTATGCTCATAAACACACGTTTTGGGGTGATGTGAAAATCCTGTTAAAAACCTTTCCTGCTATTATCAGCATGTTTCGAGAAAATGTCAATGTAAATGGTGAAGGGAAATATGCATGACATTCTCTGAATACGGTCGAGTAATTTACTATTGATCCATCCGCAGTTTCTTTACTCGACTGTATTCTTTTTTAATCGTAGTGGCTGATAAAATATCAAAAAGACAAAATTTTTAAATCCAACAAAAAGGAAACGAACATGAATTTTCAAAGCATTGCCCCGGATGTTAAAATTGGTGAAAATACCAAAGTTTTTAATTTTGTGAATTTGTACGGTTGTGAAATTGGTGACGATAGTAAAGTTGGGACTTTTGTTGAAATTCAAAAGGGCGCCAAGATCGGCAATAACTGTAAAATATCCAGTCATACTTTTATTTGTGAAGGGGTTACTATTGAGGACAATTGTTTCATAGGGCACAATGTTACATTTATTAATGATAAATATCCAAGATCTGTAAATGACGATGGCACTTTGCAAACTGAAGATGATTGGGCTTGTGTCAGTACTTTGGTCAAAAAAGGTGTGTCTATTGGGTCCAGCGCTACGATTTTATGTGGTGTTACAATTGGTGAAAATTCTATTATCGGTGCTGGTTCTGTTGTGACAAAGGACGTTCCAGCAAATACTATTTTTGCCGGTAATCCTGCTCGTGAATTAAGAAAAATTGGTGATTAATAAAAGAATGATGATAAGGTTAGGCCGAATATGAAAAATATTAATCAGAAAAAGGTTTGGTTCGATTTTGACAACTCTCCTCATGTTCCCTTTTTCTTACCGATTGTAAAATCGTTAGTAAACCAAGGTGTTCAGGTAACTATTACAGTTCGGGACTGTTTTCAGGTTGTGGAACTGGCTGAATTAGCCGGTTTGCAATATAAAATTATCGGGAAACATTATGGAAAGCATAAATTATTCAAGGTAATTGGTCTTATTATTCGCGCTTTTCAAATGATACCATTTTTGATCAAAGAACGTCCTGATTTGGCTGTTTCGCATGGCTCCAGATCGCAAATGTTTATTTCTGCCTTTTTGGGGCTCCCGTGGATTGTTCTTGTTGATTATGAACATGTAAAACTTTTGCCTTTTGTTAAGGCCGGCAAGATACTAGTCCCTGAGGTAGTACCTGTAACAAAAATGCAAAAAAAGGCAAATGCTGTTGTAACTTATCCTGGAATTAAAGAAGATGTATATGTCCCTGGTTTTCAACCTAATGATACAATTCGGGAACAATTATCTGTTTTACAGGATGAAATTTTGGTAACACTCAGGCCTCCTGCAAACCAGGCTCATTATCATAATCCTGCAAGTGAAAAGCTTTTCAAAAATGTTATGGATTTTCTCGTGTCTAAGGATAACGTGAAAATTTTATTACTTCCAAGAGATAAAGAACAGGGTATTCAAATTAAAAATGAATGGCCGGAATTTTTTGGAAATAAATTATTTATCCCAAAACAGGTATTTGCAGGTTTGGATATTATCTGGGCTTCTGATTTGGTTATCAGCGGAGGTGGCACTATGAACCGTGAAGCCGCTGCTCTTGGTGTTCCGGTGTTTAGTATTTTTCAGGGAAAACTGGGTGCTGTTGACAAGTTTTTGGCGGAATCCAATCGCCTGGTTTTAATTACTCCTGATCAGGATTTGGAAACAGTTATTTCTCTTTCCAAGCGGGAAAAAACATTTTTAGATAATAGCTCTGAACAAGCAAAAAATTGTATTACAAATGAAATAATTAAAGAATTAGGTTTACAGGTTTAATGACTGGCGTCTTATGAATCTCAAAGCATTTGGAAAAAATACTATTATTTATGCAATCGGTAACATAGGCCTTCGAACAGGGTCTTTTTTACTTGTTCCGTTGTATACACACGCACTTTCTGTTTCTGAATACGGTATGCTTGCAACAATATTATTGACCATTCAGATATTAAGCGTTTTTATGGGCTTGGGAACACGTAGTGCTTTTATTCGTTTTGCATCAGAGTATAATGAAAAAGGCAGTCTTGGTGCTCTATTAGGCAGTGCTTTTTTTCTTAATATTATTGGCGGTGTGGTAATAACAGTTGTGTCATTAACTTTATTGGTACCTTTATTTTCCTCGTTTTTGCATGTTGAAAATCCACAAAAATTAATTTTATTTACCAGCTTGGCAGCATTGGCTCAGACCATTTATATGCAATTAACAACATATTACCGGGCATTGAACAAAGGTATGACCTTTGTTATTGCCAATTCTGCTGCCTTTTTGTTTTTAATTGCGAGTAATATGTTACTGGTGGTTGTGTTTAAAAAAGGGATTTTAGGCGTTTTAATTGCTCAAATTTTTTCCTATGGAGTGTTGTGGCTGGGACTCACGGTATCGGTTTATTTTAAAACACGGCTGGTGGTAACGAAAGAATCCATGACTGAATTGTTCCGTTTCGGTTACCCGTTGGTTTTTTCTCAATCGGGCGATTTGGTAACAGATTCAACAGCTTTGTTTTTTCTCAGTTATTTTGCAGGACTGGAACAGGTGGCTGTTTATTCACTTGGGTTCAAGATTGCGCAAATTGTGAATATAGTTTTGATCCTTCCCTTTCAGCTTGCTTACGAACCTATTGTTTATGGCAATATCAACAAAAATGGTATTCAGGAGTTTATTTCAAAATCCATGGTTTTTTTGCTTATTGTCTTTGCATTTCTTACAGCGGGAATCGCCTTTATATTTAAAGATTTTATTCATTTAATAGCACCTGCAGAATATAATAAAGCATACATGCTCGTGTTCTTTATCTTTCCGGGAATTGCTTTTACAGGTATTTATTATATTGCGGAATCTTTATTGCATATTCGTCAAAAGACCAAAATTACCGGTTCAATTATTTTTGTTGTTACCATATTAAGTGTGGTTTTTAATTATCTGCTCATTCCGCGTTTTGGTTATTTTGGTGTGATTGTTGTATATAATATCACTCATATGTCTATAGCTTTAATATTATTAATAATAGGGTTGAAGTATTTTCCTATTACCTTGTCTTTTAAGAAGATAGCGTTTGCTGTTTTTTTGATGGTTTTTTTATTAGGAAGCTTGTTTTTACTACAGTCACAAAATAATTACATATTTTATGGTATTTTTCCAATCATCTTTATAACGAGTATTGGTTTGACGATTGGCTTTGGAATAGTTCCGATTGATTTTATTAAAAAGAAGTGCTTTGCATCATGCTAAATGAAAATATGCAAAATATCAATGCCCGCCAGGACCGGATTTTTAAAATTGCTTTAATCTTCTGGATAGCCATTATTGTCTTTACCGGAACATATTTCCGAATTCGGCAAGAAGAAGCTTCCATGCAAATGGACTGGTTGGTTTTGGTTAGGTTGTTTGTATGCGCTTTTAGTATGGCACTTGGTTTTTTTATGTTTTTTAAAAATAAAAAATTCGGTTTTGGTGCCTATAGCATTTTATTTTACGTTTGTGCCGCCTTGCTATCTGTTCTTTTTAGCCAATACAAGACTCTGGTTGTCGGTTACTGGATTTTATTATCAGGTGCGGCTTTTTTGACGGTCGCATTGGTGCAATATAGCCGCACTGTTGAAGACCTTAATATTATAGAAAAATCTTGGTTTATTGTAATTGTACTTATTCTTATTAAAGACACAGCAACATCTTATCTTTTTCCCCAGTTGCAAATGGACTATCACGTTGGAGGTCCAAGCCGTTTAGGTATGGGAGTAACTCATGCAAATGTTTTTGGGGCATATGCATCGTTGTCTTTTTGGATGTCATTTTTTGTTGATAATAAAAAGCGTGTTTTAATGTGGATCATCCGTTTTGCCTGTATTGCAATTTTAGTTTTATCATGGTCCCGCAGTTCTATGATAAGTTTTATTCTTGCAGGATTTATCCGGTTATGGTATGCAAACAGCATAAAGTCAGAAAGGGCATTAAATGTAAAGTATGCCCTTTTTAGCGGTGCCGCTGTTGCTTTGTTTTTTATTATATTGGCTGTTTCTTTTAACCTTGGCGGTGTCGTCAATACTTTGGACCTTTTTAACAGGGGACAAAGTTTGGAAACAATTGAATCAATGACTGGACGCACGGTTATCTGGCCTGTTGTTATCCGTAAAATATTTGTCTCTTTTGCTAACTTTATTTTTGGATCGGGGTACGGCGTCAGCCGGTTGATTATAAATGAAGGCTATGATATTCCTGCTTTTTACGCTTTTAATGCACATAATACATTTCTCGAAATTTTGTTGTCCGCTGGATTGATGGGTTTACTGGCCTATGCTTCATTTTTTATTTATTCATTAAGGTATTTTGTCAAATTTAAATCAGTTGTTCAAAATGTTTCCGCAGATGTCGCCTTGAGAGGTGTTTCTATCATTTCAATTTTTACGATTCACTCTCTTACTGAATCTGTATTTGGTTCTAAAATAGGACCGTTTAATTTACTTATTTTCTTTTATATCGCAGTTTTGGATAAAAAGTTTTTAACAGAAAATGTAAAATAATGTCAGATCAAAAATACATACTATTAACAGCCGCTCGAAATGAAGAAGGTTATATTGAAAATACCCTTCGTTCTGTTATTGAGCAAACTGTTCTGCCAATCGCCTGGATTATTGTCAGCAACGGCTCAACGGATGCAACAGAAGATATTGTAACCCGATATTCGGAACAACATTCCTTTATTCAACTTTTGAGCTTACCGGATAGTGAAATCCCTGATTTTTCTCAAAAAGTTAAAGCCTTGCAATATGGCTATAGCTATAATAGTATACATGGTTTGGATTTTAATTATATAGGCATTTTAGATGCTGATGTGAGTTTTGAACCTGCATATTTTGAAAAGTTGTTTGATGTTTTTGAACAGGACGAGGATCTGGGTATTACCGGCGGAATTATTTATGAACAGGAAAAAGGTCAGTTTGTAAACCGTTATGGAAATTCTGATGACTATGTAGCCGGTGCCATACAACTTTTTAAAAGATCATGTTTTGATGAAATTGGCGGATATCGTCCTTTGCCTTATGCACATGAAGATACGGTTGCAACAGAGATGGCGATTATGGCGGGTTATAAAGTAAAACCTGTTCATTCTTTACCTGTTATGCACCATCGCCGGTCAAATTCAGCCCGGGTATCTATGTTACGTGCCAGATTTCGTCATGGAATAGCCGATTATATGATCGGTTATCATCCCTTTTTCGAAGCTGTTAAAATTGTCCGCCGAATTTCAGAACGTCCTTATTTCTTTAGTGCTTTATTCCGTATGTGTGGTTTTATCTGGGCGAATATAAAACAAAGTCAGCGTCCGGTTTCTGTTGATTTTATTAAACATTTGCGCAACCGGCAAATGAGCAGGTTGCAATCGGGTTTTGGATTATGATGATTCGTATTATAAAAATAACAGTGAGTTTTGTTTATCTTGCCGTATTTGGCCTTTTTCGTTTAATAAAACGAATAATTGGCCGTCCCGTAAGACCTTTTTGCGTCACTTTATATTATCACGACGTTACCAATGAACAAAAGGAAAAATTTACGCGTCAGTTGGATATGATCCAAAAAAATTCCAAGGTTGTTCCGGCTGATATTGCTGAGCTTGATAAAGATGCAAAACTGTATTCAGTGTTGACGTTTGATGATGGTTTTAAAAGTTTATTAATAACCGCAATTCCACAGATGGCGGAACGAAAAATTCCGGCTACTATATTTGTCCCGAGCGGATTCGTCGATAAAAATGCGGATTGGGATATGGAAGATACATGTGCAGACAGATCCAAACAAATTATGAGTGAAACCGATTTGAAAAATCTTGATGCTGATTTAATCAAAATCGGCTCACATACGGTTTCACATGCTAAATTGACAATGCTTGACCAGGAAAATATAAAATACCAACTTTTAAATTCTAAACAACAATTGGAGCAGATTTTAGGATATTCTGTCACCATGTTTAGTTTTCCCTATGGCGCTTTTAATAACCATATTATTGAAACAGCAAAGCAAGCCGGTTATTACAGAGTGTTTACCATTATACCTGATTGGTCAATGACTGTATCTGATGAATTTATCTCAGGTCGTGTTGCTGCTTCACCTGATGATTGGCCGGTTGAACTATGGTTAAAACTAAACGGTGCTTTCCGTTGGATGGTTTTGGCATCGAAAATGAAACAAAAAACAAAACAGCTAATAATGAAAAGCAAAGGGGATAATTGTGAATAAAATAAACACATACAATATTTCAATCGATGAAATTTCTAAAAATCAATGGCGAAAACTTTTGAATCAGTTTGATGATGCGTCTATTTTTCAAACCTGGACGTATGGCGCTGTTAGAAGAGGCGTTGATAATCTGAGTCATTTAGTATTGTATAAAGATGGTAAAGTTGCAGGTTTGGCCCAGGTTCATATTAAAACTTTACCTGGTTTGAAAACCGGTATTGCTTATGTCCCATGGGGCCCTGTTTGGCGGAAAAAAGACGCTCAAAATGATCCTGAAATTTTTCAGGCCATGATCCGGGCATTGCGTGCTGAATATGTGGAAAGTAGAGGGCTTTTACTTCGAATAAAGCCGAATATATATGCAGATGATTCAAAGCAAATTAAAAAGATTTTAAATAATGAACGTTTT
>CAXXFV010000020.1:0-98673 GCA_963674595.2 bacterium | reverse complement strand
GGCCAATGCCATATTTTCGATAAAAACCGATTTTATGAAAAGGCTGAGATATTGTTCAAACATTTTTTATTCCTCTTCAACTTGTTCAGGTTTCCAAACCCTGAGGACCCAAATCAAAAGACCAATTATTAAAAAAGCACTGGCAGGCAATACAAACAGTCCGTTTGGAACATACCATCCACCATCAGTGTTGACTTGTAAGATCGTATAACCAAGAAGTTTGCCTGACCCGACAAGTTCTCTGATAAATCCGACAACCAGTAAAACAAAACTGTATCCCAATCCATTGCCTATACCATCTAAAAAGCTCAATATAGGAGGATTTTTTAAAGCAAAGGCTTCTGCCCTGCCGAGAATGATACAGTTTGTTATAATCAAACCGACATAAACGGACAATTGTTTGCTGATATCATAAGCAAAAGCTTTAATCAACTGATCGGCGATGATAACCAAAGAAGCGATAATCGTCATTTCAACTAAAATTCGGATACTGCTGGACACATGATTTCGGATCAAACTGACAGCCAGGTTTGAAAAGGCCACAACAAAAATTACTGCCAACGACATAACAATAGAGGTTTCCAGCTTTGATGTAACAGCAAGCGCTGAACAAATCCCCAGAATTTGTTTTCCAATCGGATTATTATCAAAAACCGGGTCCAATAATATTGTTTTATATTTACTCATTTATCCCTTCCTCCCGGAGTTTATTGATAAAGGGAACATATCCGCTTTCACTTAACCAAAATTTTACAAGATTATCAACACCCCGGGTTGTAAGAGTGGAACCGGACAAACCATCCACCTGATATTTTGCTTTTGGACTACCTTTGTCGACTTTTCCTTTAATAACCTCTATCTGTTCATTCCAATCATCATCAAAAGCAAGCTTATTCTTCCAAAGGGCCTTCCACTTGGGATTATCAACCTCACCACCAAGTCCTGGTGTTTCACCGTGGTCATAAAATGTAAATCCTTTGATGGTTTTTAGATCTTTAGCTAAAGCCATAAACCCATACATGGTGGACCACAATCCTTTTCCATACATGGGTAAAATATACTTTTCAATCTGACCATTTTCCACAACCTCGTAAATGGCCATATAATTCGGCATCCTTTTAATATCAGCTATATCTTTATCCGATGGAATAGCTCTTCCATATTCAGTACTCGCTGCCATTGTTTTGATATCAAAGGATTCGGTATTCAACATTTCATTATAGTCATCTTTAGGCACAATAACGCCGTTGACCAGATCAACCAGTTCCGACTTTATCTTTTCATTATAAACTTTTTCTATATCGACGCCATCATCATACAAGTCTCCGGCCATCAAAATATTTTTATACTTGTCCAATCTTTTATTAGCCTGCTGCTTTCCCTGTAAAGATACAGCAGCGGTTGAGACAAGTATGGAACACACAAGACATACGCCTAAAGCAACAAGAATCATTTTTTTTGTACTGTCGTTAGACATTTCGCAACTGTCTCCTTTTAATATTTGCATTGATATAAATTCGATCAATAATGGGCGCAAAAACATTCATAAAAAGAATGGCAAGCATCATTCCTTCAGGAAAGGCAGGATTAAGAACACGAACAAGTACTGTTACCGCACCGATCAACAATCCATAAACGATTTTGCCTTTTTCCGTAAAAGCAGCGCTTACCGGGTCTGTGGCCATAAAAACTGTCCCAAAAGCAAATCCGCCGAACACCAAATGTTGTAAAGGAGTTACAGCAAACATGGGATTCGAACCGCTTCCTATTAAATTAAATAATCCGGACAGTGCCGTCATTCCAACAACAATGCTGACCATAATACGCCAGGAACCGATTCCTGTGGCGATAAGAATGACAGCGCCAATTAAGCAGGCGAGAGTGGAAGTTTCTCCCATAGAACCCGGAATAAAACCCAAAAAAGCATCGAGCCATGATGTTGAGAACGTTAAAGCCGGATCAGAAAGTTGGGCCAAAGGTGTGGCCCGGCTTAATCCGTCCACTGCAACCCATACTTTATCACCGGATATTTGTGCCGGATAGGCAAAAAACAATAACACTCTGCCGGTCAATGCAGGATTTAAAATATTCATTCCCACACCGCCGAAAACTTCTTTACCAATAACAACGCCAAAACTGATACCGATGGCAACCTGCCAGTATGGAATATTCGGGGGCAGAATAAGAGGAAACAGCAAACTCGTTACTAAAAAACCTTCATTCACTTCGTGCTTTCTGACCAAAGCAAAGAGAACTTCCCAAACACCACCGACTGCCAGGGTAACAATATAAACAGGAAGGAAAAATAAAGCGCCATGAATAAAATTTGCAAAAATATTATCAGGATTAAAGCCAATTCCCAAGGCAGCTACCAGCTTGGCCTGCCATGTGGTTATAGCGGCATCACCCATTCCGGCTATAGCCAGGTTCGCCTGTAATCCGGTATTATAAAAAGCCATTAAAACGGCAGGAATCAACGCATAAACAACAACCATCATCATTCTTTTCAGGTCCATGGCGTCGCGAATATGTGAACCGGATTTGGTGACTTTTCCCGATGTAAACAAAAAAGTGTCGATCACTTCATAAAGAGGATAAAACCAATGGTATTTACCTCCTTTAACAAAGTGTTTCTCCTGTTTATCCAGAAAATTCCTTAAAGCTTTCACTATCCTTCCTTTTCAATTAAAGTTAATGTTTCCCGCAAATTCGCACCGTGATCAATTTTTGACGGACAAACAAATGTGCATAATGCCAAATCTTCCTCGTCAAGTTCCAGACAACCGAGTTTTTCCGCTTCTTCAACATCATTTACTGCCAGAGATCTTAACAAATAAGCAGGCAAAACATCCAGCGGCATTACTTTTTCATAACTGCCAATTGGAACAATAGCCCGGGGACCGCCATTTAAAGATGTTGTAAAATTGAATTTTTTCTTTGGAACAAGACTGGAAGCCAAAATCTTTTTTACGGAGAACAAGTTCATTCCTATTGAAAGCCATCCCAAAAACTCTCTCTGACGGCCTTCTTCCAACACGCTGATTTGCTGGTGATATCGGCCAAGAAAAGCATTAATATCAGAGGCTTCATGCCCTGACAGAACAGAACCGGAAATGATGCGGGGATCTGAACCGTTAATCTCATCCATAGTAATGTCATTAACAGCCGCACCGATGCGCGTTTTCAGCAGCCGGGGATTTTTCACAGCCGGGCCTGCCAAAGAAACGATCCTTTCGACGGAAATTTTACCGGTTGTAAACAGAATTGCCAAAGCAACCACATCCTGTGCATTGATGTACCAAACTGTTTTATTCCGCCCTACCGGGTCTAAAAAATGTATGTGTGTTCCTACATTTCCGGCCGGATGAGGTCCTTGAAATTCATGGACGGAAAGAGCGTTTAAATCGGCCTGAGGAATTTTTGTATTCGGCAATTTACACAAATAAAGCTTTCCATCCGTCAGTTTGGAAAGAATGGTGGTACCGGTAATAAAAAGTTCTTCCTGACCTTTAAGGATTGTTTCCACAGACGGGGCCAACGGATTTGTGTCCATTGCCGTGATAAAAATGGAATGCGGCACCGCAGCCGGATCAGCGACTTTGCTAAACGGCCGGGACCTTAAAACCGTCCATTGCCCGGAATCGACAAGCTGTGTTACGATTTGTTCTCGTTTTAAATCTTTAATTTTGTCATTAGAAAAAGATGGAAAAGTGATTTCTTCATCCCCTTCCAATTCGACAACAATAGATTTAAAAGCTCTTTTTTCCCCTCTGTTAATGGCAACAATTTTACCGGTGCCCGGAGACGTGTATTTTACAGACGGCATTTTTTTGTCTGTAAAAAGCACCTGACCTAATTTTACCTGATCACCAACAGCGACGGCCATCGTCGGTTTCATACCGACATAATCATCTCCAAGAAGTGCAACACTCTTGACTTGTTTTGCAGCATCTATTTGTTGTTTTGGCTCGCCAAGAATTGGAAGATCAAGTCCTTTTTTTAAGCTTATTTTACCCATGTTAAATTTTCCGAACGTTTTCAAACAACCAGAATGTATTATGACTTGTTTTTTTAAAACTATTTAGGCCTGAAAGTAATAAATTGCGCATGTAATTTCAATTGAATTTTTAGATTTACATAATAAAAACAGCATTTTCTTACATTCACCAAATCTGGGACTTGTTTTCTGCCGCATGTTTATTTATATTGGTATATAAACAATATATTATATCTAAAAATTCAGGATATTTCACACTTTTTTACAGCAAAGGCTATTTTTATGCTTGATGGCTTGTCAAATATGAATTCCATTTTTGTTTATGGGCTGTTATTTTTCTTTGCATTTATTTTATCATTATTTTTACTATCTCTTCGTCCTGTGCCAAAAAATGACCAAAAACCAAATCCTGCAAACCCGGTTATCGGTAGAAACAGACTTGGTTTTTTTTCAATATTGCTGCTCTTTATGGCAGCGACAATTTTGCTTCTTTATGCTTCTCTTTTACGGGCTTTTACCGCTTTTACCAAAGAGGAACCTGTTGCATATATAGTGTGCGATTTTCCGGAAAACGATAATTATGATTTCAGATTAAATGTCATGCCGTTGAACGTCACAGGTGTTTCAGACACATTGACTTTTGACATGAGGGGAGACCAATGGGCTATTGGCGGAGATATATTACAATGGGATTCTGCTGTAAATTTTCTGGGTCTGCATACAATGTATCGGCTTGTAAGGCTTGAAGGACGTTATGAAGACGTTGAAGATCAAAAACAGCTAACGCCCAGCGTTTATTCTTTAACAGACAAAGAAAAACATGTTATATGGAATTTTTTATACAAGTATGGGAAAAAGCTGCCGCTGGTAAAATCATCTTACGGCAACAGCGTTTACACGTTTCCGTCATTTGAGGATGTCGCTGTTATCAAGGTTACAACATCCGGATATAAAATAGAATTTAAAGATTAAATTCCCCAACCACCACTAACGACAATATCCGAACCGGTTACATATTCTGCTTCTTTACTCAACAGATAATTTATAGCGCCGATTATGTCATCCGCATTTCCAACTCTTCCAATTGGAATGGCCGATTCCATTCTCTTTATATCAGAATCCGTTAATGAACCATTCTGCATGAGACCGGGTGAAACAGAATTTACGGTTATGCCGTTTTCAGCTTCTGCAACAGCCAGAGATTTTGTCAACACCAAAACGCCGGTTTTGGCAATAGCATAGGGAACCACATTTTGAAACGCATGAATGCGATGCGCATTTGCAAGACCGATGTTTATAATCCGTCCGAATTTTTGTTTTCTCATATAGGGCACAACGTTTTGACAGCAGTAAAAACAGCTATTTAAATTACTGTCAATCATATCGTGCCAGTCCGCTTCACTGTGTTCTTTAAGGGGTTTATGAATAAAATCACCCACATTATTGATGAGAACATCAATACGTTTACAAGACTTGTTCACAGCAGCAAACATATTTTTTACGGCATTAAAATCACGAACATCAGCCTGAACAGCCTGAGCCTGACCACCTTGTTTATAAATAAGGTCCACAAGCTCTTTTGCTTTATTTTCGCTTTTTAAATAATTGACGACAATATAGGCTTTTTTTTGGGCTAAAGCAAGCGCAATCGACCGTCCTATTCCTCGGGAACTTCCTGTAACAACAATAATTTTATCTTTTAAATCTGTCATTGTTTTTTCAATAAAATCCTCATTGTTGTGCCTTTTCCGATCTGGGTTTCTTTAATATATAATCTCCCTTTATGGAAATCTTCAACAATACGCTTGGACAAATTTAAACCCAACCCCCATCCTCTTTTTTTGGTACTGTAACCGGCTTTAAAAATATCACGTCTGGCTTTAACATGAATCCCGCTGCCGTTATCCTTAAAATCAATAAAAGGTTGATGTGTATCCGGCGTGCGGCCGGTTGTTATCTCAATTTTACCGTTTTTACCCTTCATAGCATCAATGGCATTTTTAATCAGATTTTCTACGGCCCATTCAAACAAATCTTTATTAATGGGAACGTTGGGTAAATCTCCAAAATATGTGATCAGTTTTATTTCCTTACCGGATTGCGGCAAACGTCGGTGAAAATAATGCACAACATCCGAAATAATAATATGGATATCCTGTTTTTTAAGCTCTGCATTTGATCCTATTTGTGAAAACCGGGCTGCTACTTTTTCCAGGCGCTTTACATCAATCGAAATATCATGAGTGATTTCAGACAAAAGTTCAGGAGAAAGGTTGCCTCCTTTCATAATTTCCAGCCAGCCCATCAAGGAAGAAATCGGTGTTCCAAGTTGATGAGCGGTTTCCTTTGCCATTCCCACCCAAATAAAACGCTGTTCGCTTCTTTTAATGCTGTCGAATCCCAAAAATGCCACTAACACCAGCAACCCAAAACCAATAATGGTCATATAGGGTAAATAAACCAATTGCGTAATCAGCTTGGAATCACCATAATATAAATAACTGATAACCTGGTCATCGTAAGAAATAGCAACCGGTTCATTTTCCTTTTTCATCCGTTGCATAAATTTATGGATCTGCTCAAGCGCTTCAGGAGATTTGTCGGTTTCAGGAATTCCAAGCCCCTCCCAGGAACTTGGATTCCCGTCAGGATCAGTTAATATCAGAGGGAAATTTGTCCGCTGCGTTACATTTTCAAAAAACCAACCCAGCGCCTCCGGCGGTAACTGCTCGGAAGCAACACGCTGAATAGTCGTGGCATAAAATTCAACAATGTCTCGCGTATCTTTACGTAAATCCGCTACCAGTTGTTGAGTATAAATAATAATGCCGAGAAGACAAACAACAATAACGATAAAAAAGGCACCTCGCAGTGTGCCTGACATCAGGTATAAAGTTCGGCGAATAGACATTTTTAACGACTCTTACTCACCGGATTCTTTAGCAAATGGCGGTTTCTTCCCGAAACGACCTTTAATATCATTGAAAAAAGTGACACCAAATAATCCGACAAGCGCCATTAATGTACCTAAACTCATCCATAAACCAATTTTAAAGGAAGCCGGATTAAAACGGAACACTATTTTATGATCTCCGGGCTGTAAAAATACAGATCGGAGGATATAATTTGTTTTAAAAATTTCTGTTTCCTGACCATCTACAAATGCTTTCCAACCGGAAGGGAAATAAATTTCACTTAAAACTAATAACGTCGGAGCCTTTACGTGAGCATCCAGGCTGATTTTATGCAGTTCATAGCCGGTTAGGTCAACAACATTACCATCTGATGAAGAAAGGGCAAATGGCGCTTCCTTTTCAATAACAGCCAGTTTCCCGGGATCAAACTCTTCTTTTTTCATTTCATCAAATATATGTTGACGATTTTTCAGTACAACGACAGAATCTACAAAAAATGCCTTTGGCAATACTGTTGTGTTCTCATAAACAAGTGTATTTTCCTCTTTGAAAACCTGACGATAACGGGGATCATTAATCGGCAGATAGCTGTTGATTATATATTTTACATTCAACATATCAAGCATGGAAGCATGAAACGACAGGTTTTTAGGATCAATCTGTTGAACGGGCACAGGTATCCAGGTTGGTCTTTTATCACGCATGGCATATCGCCAGTATTTTGATAAAAAAGGATTTAAACCTGCCTGGTCCCTTGAATCAAAGCCGGTTTCATTAAGAAAATCCTGATAAATACGTAATTTTGCAGCGCTATAACCTTGAATATTTTGAAGAAGATGATACATATACCAGTTGCCGCTTTTATCATCCAATACAGGGAAAATACGGCTATTATCATTTTGACTTTTAATAAACTTAACAGCCGGTGTTTCGGCAAAATACATTTTTTCACTTGAAGGAGAAAGAGGATTCACAATTTTTGAACCCACCATCCATACATCAATCACAGAAAGTATAATAATAAAAATAGCAAGGTTCCTGCCGGATAGTTTGTTCTTTAAAAACTGAGCAATAATAAAAAAACCTAATCCGGCAAATACAATGGCCTTCAGGCTGTCTGTAACGGCTTTCGTATAGGCGAGTTCACGTTGAGCGGCATCCAAATTAGCCCTGGCATCAGCAATCATGCCCAACAACACAGATTTTCCCAATAACACAAAAAGCGCCAAAACAGCAACAACCGAGGTAAAAATTACAAGATAGCGATTTAATGCTTTTTTTATCGATGCATATTTTTTATCCGAAAGTTTTGGCCCGATTTCCATCAAAGCATGCAGACCATAAGCCGCTAAAATAACAAGGGCAATATCAAGTATAATATGAATCATACTTGGAACACGAAATTTATTAAAAAACGGTAAAAATTTAAACATGGGTGTATATAAAATGGAAAAGTGTTTTCCAAAAGAAACCAAAAGAGCAAATAATGAAACAAATCCCATAGACCAGGTAATTTTGTCTCTTTTTAGAATAAACGGAATCCCCGCGAGTAAAAAGACAAAAATACCAAAATAATAGGGATAATCAGCAAAGGGCATTTTGCCCCAATAGGTTGCACCACCGTATCCCATAAAAGAGGGGATTAAAAAGGTGATCATCTCTATGGGGTGAAAAGACCAGTTTGTGGCATAGCCAAAGTCGAGTCCGTTACCAGCGCCGGCACCACGGATAGAGAACTGCTGGTAATCAAAGACTGAAACATATATTACAGAAGACAATAAAACACCGGCAACCACGGCCCCGCCGAGCAGCACAAGATGGGTAGAAATATTTTTTACCGATTTTTCCTGACGCCATTCAAAAACGGAATTTATAACAAAAAATACTCCCAGCATAAGGTAGGTATAATAGCAAACCTGAACATGGGCCCGCAGCATTTGAAAACCGAGTGTTAATGCCAAAAGACTGAAATAAAGCAAGCTTTTCTTTTGAAACATTTTATACGTCAGCATGAAAATCAGCGGAATCAGCACACTGGCAACAAATTTGGAATTATGACTAAAGGCGGTAAAAGCGGTAAATTGTGGTAAAAAAATCGTAACAAGACCGGCCAAAGCAGCCGCCATTCTATTGACCTTTAAACTCCGCATCAAAGCGTACATGAGAACTGCAAAGAGCAGATAATTTAAAAACATGAATGTAAACTGTGGAATCGGAAGAAAAGAATCTAAGAACGATAAAACTTTAATCGCAGTTTGGTCAGGCACATTCACACGTGGTGCGCTCAGTAAACTGGCAAAAGAGGGCATTCCACCGAAAATGTACGGGCACCAAAGCGGAAAAATCCCTTTATTGAGGGCATCATTAACAAATGGCTGTACAGCCTTTGAAGACATTTTATCAGGGGATACAAAAGTTTTATTACCCAACATCAGTTGGTTGTAAAACACCAAAAGCAATACAAATGCGATAATTACAAAAGTCAACAAAGGATGTTTTGACCAGAACGATGGGGTATTAGATTGTGTCTTTTCCCTAACTTTTCTTTTTTCTTTAACCACGTTACACCTCTAACAATTAAATAAATATAAATCAGGCAAGGTTTGTATATATCATAAAAACATTATATACCGGTTTGAATATCATCAACTACATCCCAAACAGGGTCAAATTCATCATCCAACACTGAATTTCCAAGGTATCCAACTAATCTAGAAACCTTATCAATTATTAGTTGCCCCATCCCCTCATTCATTGTCCAAACAGCCAATAAGTTTGGTTCATCACCAGTTAGTTGAGCATCTATATTATTTCGAATTTCATCATGGTCTTTCGATACACTCCATATTCGAATTTCATCTATACAACCATTAAATGGATTTGTTTTTACTAAACTATTGCCGATAAAAATCTCATTAGTATCTAAATCAATTGTATCAGCGCATACGGTATAATTCGACTGTTTTCCGTCAATAAATAAAATAATTTCTTGACCAGTAAAAACACCCGCTACATGAGTCCATTCATTTAGTGGGATTTCATGACTTGAAGTTACACTAATACCATTTATATTCATATGAAGATACTGGTTCAGAACAGCAAAAACAATTCTATCATCCTTGATATTATCTGATCTTTCGATAATTCTTGTATAGTCATTTTGATATGAACCAAGTTTAATTTTTGCTTCAATGGTTAAAGCTGTTAATTTATTAAATTGTTCAGGGGGATCTTTAACAATAACAAAATCATTATATCCATCAAAAGCAAGTCCGGTATTTATATCACCTTGCCCCGGTGCAAAATATCCTGTGATAGTAGCACTTCCAGTCTGATCTACCGGATAAAGCACAATCAACAGGTTAGCAACAGCCCCAGGAGTAATATCTGCTATCGTCATACCATAATAACTTAAATTACCAGAAATATCAAAAGTTAGTATTTCGAACTTTCTATTATTTCCTGCCGGAATATCAGTAATAATCCCCAATATTACAGAATCTGACACAATTAAATCAACACAAATTGAATCCATATCGTTAGCAGTAACAATTGCTTTCGCAGCTACAACTTTATCTCCTAAACCATCGGATTTTTTTAGCTGAAAATGTACTGTACACTTGTCCAAAGTAGCAGTACTTTCCATGGTATTAAAATCGTTCTTGTTCATACAAGCAAACAATAAAGGAATCAATAAAAAAATTAAAATCTGAAATTTTGCTTTCATTTTTCCTCCCAAAATGTTAAGTGCCAAGAGTAATTTTACTATACACAAACCTTGTAAAACCAACATAAGAAATATAAAACTCTAATGCTACAATATTTTTTTAAATGTAAATATTTTATTCTGCCCGAACACTAAAGTACCTTTCATTAAATAAACAATTAATAATGAAAAAGTAACTATTATATAAACAAGTCGATAAAACAAATTCCAATAATTAGTTATTACCAAATAAAAACTTCCAACAACAATTACCAGAATAAGAAAAGTTATAAACGAACGTTCAACGAAATCGATAATAATTAATTTTCTGCTAAAAACACTCGCTAATTTTGCCATAAGAACAAATGAAATCAGAGTAGCTAAAGCGGCACCATACACATTTAAAACGGGAAGTAACAAGATATTTAGTAAAACACAAATTGTTCCAGACGATATTGAAATAATTGGAAATACATTTGTTTTTTTATGGTATAAAAGTAATGGAGTATGTAAAAAATACACAGCCTGAAAAATATAGGCAATAACCAGAATCGGAACAATCTTAACAGCCGAAAAATATTCAGCTTTACCAATCAATAATAACAATTCTTTACAACCAAAAATAATGCATAAAGCACATATAAATGAAAACACTAAATATCTTTGTGCCCCAACTTTAAATAATTTTTTAAAATTTGGTTTTTGATAATTGGAATATACAAATGGAATCCAAGATTGGTTCAATCCTGAATTTAAAACGCCTAAAACCAATGCGATCTGTGCTGCTATATGATACAAAGACAAATCATATGCAGGTAAAGAGCGTTGAATAAAAACTCTACTGATATATGGTACAACCCAGCTTGATAATGCATGAGGTAATAAAGGTATTACAAAAAACAAACTGGACTTGAATATATTCAAGTTAATTTTAAATTCAATATGAGGTTTTATAACCACACTGAATAAAATCACATTAAAAAAATATGTGATAGCTTGTGCCTTTAGTAAAGATTCCAAACTTGATTTTTCAATAATTGCCATGTATAGAGTTGTTAAGGAGATTGATAAAAATATCAGAAAGGACAATGTAACCACAATAATTGGCCTTCGTTCCGCTCTAAAAAAGGCGAGAATATGATTGAAATACAATCTAAATAAGGCAAACAGAACAGAATATTGGAGCAATGGTTTGTATGATAAATTATTAAAAATTAATCGTACGAGATGCTCACCAGTAAAGTGAATTATACCTGCGAATAACAAGGCTAATAATATTGATAAAAATAATATTGTAAAAAAGAATTCCCCTTTTTTCTCGTTATAATCATAGTAGCCGCGTAATATGAATGTAGAAAACCCAGATCCAAAAATTATTATTAATAAAGGCCATATAATTGAAATCAAACTTAGTGTAGCAAATTCATCTACTGAAAAATAATAAGCATAAATTGGTAATAGTAAAAAAGTGAGGGATTTTGAAAAAAATTCACCTAAAACATAAATAAATAATTCTTTAGACAGTCTTTTTGTTTCTGACATTATTTTTTCAACAATTTATCGTTAAAATATTTTTCAAGTGCAATGTCATACTCTTGTCTTTGGTTTAAAATCCATTCAATATATTCTCTAACAGCCCCCTGCCCTCCTTGCCTTTTTGTGATATAACTTAGATTAACCGATTTATTTAAAAAATTATTAGGTACACTTGCTGAAACACCTACATTTTGCAAAAGAGGAATGTCATTAATATCATCACCGATGTAAGCAATTTCTTCTAATTTTAAATTTAAATCATTACATAAATTATTTACAAAAGACAATTTGTCTTGTACACCCTGGAAAGCATAATCCAATCTTAATTTCTCAGCTCTCCTTTCAACCAATTTCGTTTTTTCGGATGTTAAAATACCACGTTTAATACCAATATATTTTAAAAGTAAAAGACCACCACCATCAAGTGTATTAAATTTTTTTAATTCATCACCATTTTCAGTATAATACATGCCAGCATCTGTCAATACACCGTCAACATCCGTAAGGAACAATTTGATTTTTTTGCACTTGTAACTCAATTCATCCATCAATAATATCTTTCAATTGAATAGTTGTATGTTCAGGAATTTCTCGTTTAACTTGTTTCCCAATAATTTTTTCTCGTTCATCCCATCTCAAGCCATTCCCAGGACTAAGCATACAAAGGTCTCTTTCCTGGATCGTTTCATTTACTTTTATTGTACGCGTTGTAGCAATGGACCTTTCTAATTTCAACTTACTCTCTTTAATAACAGATGGAACAATCTTACATTTTTTCCCCATTGCTTTTTCAACATTGCGAATATCTCTTATCATTCTCCACAGACCGTCTGGCGCTAAAGACCCACTATGGTCAGATCCTTTCATTTGACGATTCAAGGTTATGTGTTTTTCAATAATTTCAGCTCCCAATGCCACAGCAACAGGCGACATGACAATACCTATTGAATGATCACTAAAGCCAATTTTATAAGGATATTTTTCTTTTAAATACGGTATCGTTAATAGATTTAAATGATCATACGATGCTGGATATTGAGAAATGCAATGTAAAATTGATATATCATCATGATATTTTGAAATAATATTAATAGCCAAGTCTATTTCATCTTCGCCACTCATACCTGTAGATATTATTATCTTTTTTTTAGTTTTTCCAAGTTCATGCAATAAAGGAATATTTGTTAAATCACGTGAAGCTACTTTTATAGCATCAATATCTACCTTATTTAACAATGAAATTGTCTTTATAGAGGTAAGCGTTTCTATAAACTTTAATCCTTTTGAGTGTGAGTATTTTTCAAGTTCAGCATGTTGTTCATACGAAAATTCTAATTTTTCTCGGTGTTCGCCATAAGTTCGACCAAAAGAATGTGGTGAATTATAGGGTTTATTCATTTCTTCAACTGTTAATTCTTCGGTTAAATCTCTTTTTGTAAACTTGACAGCATTAGCCCCGGGCAATTCAACATTACCATATTTATCAAATATCGGCATAGCAGCAATGTCGACAAGTTTCCGGGCCAGATCCATATCTCCGTTATGGTTTTGCCCTATTTCAGCTATTATAAAAGTATTTCCAAGCATATCACTACTCTATAGTTATAAATTTAAATTAATATTTAACATTAAATATTTTTGATTTTAATTCTTTATCCTTTTGTTCATCCGAAAACTTTTTAAAAGTGGTTGTCCGGCCGTCTGGCAACTTGAATTCCTTATTTAATATTTCATCCGAACTCACAGGATTATTTACCATAAAACCAATAATGTCATTCAAATCAACCGACTCTAATGTTTCAGGCTTACACCAATCTTTAAGCATTAACAAATATTTAAAATCTTCTGGTGTATCTATTGACAACCTGTTATTAATAATATGAAATTTCTCAATTAGTTTAATAATACCAATATGAAAAATTTCCGGCCTGTTGGCATAAAGTGTTAGATATTCACTTTTATTTGGATTTCCCATTGTATCATATAATTGATATAAACACTTCATGCTCAAGATTTCAGGGACAAGGCCAAGAGGTAAATCATTGCATCGCATAAAATCTAAATCAGGATTTTCCAGAAACAACTCTATAATTTTGGATGTCAACTTGTAATCAGTCAAAACATTGTCACCTGTTACACGAATAACAGCATCAGCATTATATTTTTCACCAATATTAACCAAACGATCCAAAACGTTTAACGGATCCCCCAGGTATACATCTATCCCGTTATTTTTACAAATCTCAACGAGAGGATAGTCTTCATCCAAGTGTGAAGTAGCCAAAACAATTTTTTCGACATTATTAATTTTTTTTAATCGAGAAATTAAAATTTCAATCATATATTTATCGTCTATTTTTTTAATCACTTTATCTTTTAGTCGAGTGCTTTTTAGACGTGCTATTAAAGCAATAACTACTTTTTGACGATCAAAATGAATTTCCGGCTGTATCATTGTACCTTTTAAAAGATCTCTGTTACTTTGTTTATTTAAATAACACCCAAAATATCCAGCAGGTATACCAAAATCTGATCTAATAATCTTAAGGTCTTGCTCAAGTACTATTTCTCCAGCCTTAATATTTTTTTGCAGCATTGGCTTTTTATGAATCAAATTTTTGTATTTATACTCATTTTCTACAGGAAATTTTACTTTTTCACCCAAGGCGATCTTGTATTTTTCAATATTATTTTTCAATAACTCAAACTCGTCTAGTTCTAAAGATACTTGATAATCAAAATCTTTTTCATTACGAACAAGTGTTATATGTTTTTCAATGATATTGGCACCCTTTGCAAAAGCCATTAATGGGATGCAATCGGTACTTAAAGTATGGTCGGCAAAACCAACTCTTGTTTTATATCTGTCTTTCAGGAAAGAAATCATATTAAGATTTTGATCTTCCAAGCTTGTTGGATAATCACTAAAACCATGAAAAAAGATTATTTCCCCAGTATATGATTTAAAATTTTGAAAAGCGACATCAATTTCATGCAAATTAGTACATTGTGTTTCCAGTAAAACAGCTTTTGGATTATATTTTATAATTTTTTGAATTAACGCTCGATTAAATAAATCTGTAGAATGAACTTTAATATAATTAAACTCTAAATGTTTTAAACTATCAAACGATTTTTCATCAAGGAAACATGGGATAAATTCTACACTCTTTTCAATACAATAGGTATAAAAGTCCTCCCAATCTTGATATGAAATTTCTACTAATTTAGAAAACTTGTATTTTGAATAATCTGTTGTAGATAAAGATTCCGGATTTAAAATCTGGAAAGAAAAATTCTTTATTCCTTTACTTTCAGCCAGAGTAATTAATTTTTTCAGAAATGTAACACTCCCCATATGATTGAAAGCAGTTTCCGCAATTATAGAAAAATCTTTCATATTATTAGCCTCAAAAAGTTATTTCAATTATTCTAATTTAATAAATATTGAATTCGATTCCTAACATTCTCAATACTGTTATTTTTACAATAATAATCCAACTCAACATTAGTATTCTTATATAATAATTTATCTGAAATTAATTTTATAATATCATTAGCATCTCTAATAAAATCAGCTCTTTTCTTTTTTAACAAGTCTAGAAAATAATGTGCCCCATAAGATTCCATCACAAACAAGGATTTATTAAAAAAAAGACTTTCCAATACGGTTGTCGAATAAACACCCACATATATATCACATTCTGCCAGGAGTTTATACAAATCACAATTTGAATAAATTTTAACATTTTCCGGCACTTTGGAAATGTTATTTTTTTTATACCAATTTTCATACTCTCTTGGATGTAGTTTGATGATAATTTGAAGCTCATCTTTAGAAACTTTTTCAGCCAAATCAAAGGCTATCTGTGCCATCTGATGGCTGATTGTTTCCTGACTTAGAAACAAAATTTTGGTTTTATCGTTCTTAACCGGCACATTAATGTTCATTATCTTTTCCTCAAAATAAGGCATACCCACGGACGTTAATTTTACCGAATTGTTTTTAATCCGAGTTGTATCATTCCAAAATTCACCAAATGTAAAGATCTCGTTGGGCAGGGTTGGTAATTCCCTTGTATGAGCAAAATTATAAGCAATATTGTATCTGCCCATAATACCATGTTGCAGTTCAACCACATATATCCCCAGGGATTTTGCAATCTGGATAACAAGCATTTTTAATGGGTCGTAGTGATTTACCAGAATAATTAATTTAGGTTGCTTTTTCTGTAACTTTTTCTTAATCGGGCCCTGATAATAGAGGACCAATTGCGAGGCCTTGATAATTAAGCTACTGATTGTTTTTGTATTTATTTCAACTCCCATTTCATCGTTGAAATATTTTGTCAAAAACACTGCTTCATCGTCAATATTATTAATTTGTTGTTTGTTTAACCTTTTTAAAACCTTGGGCCACAGACTGTTCAGGTAATAAACTCCCTTTTCCTGTTGTTTAAATTTATCTTTACAAAAAAACAAATCTTGCCAGATTGTATAGGAATGATCTATCTTTTCCAACATTAAACCCGTATACGGGTCCATATTTTTACCATTATAAAAAATACGATTTGCAGAATTAAACACGAGGATATCTTGTTTTTTACAATCAAACATCCAATGTTTTAACAGACTGTTTTTAATTATATTCAAACCCGTAGAAAACATGAGCGGAAGTGACATAGACTTGTAAGAGTTTTCTTTTTTAATCCATCCTTTGACCTTGAGAATTTCATCAAAAAAATAAAAACGTATATAATGCCAGTATAAAACATCATTCACATTTTTATAAAACAGATTTTTTTCAAGCTCTAAAAACTGTTCAAATGTATCAATAATTTCGTTGATCAATTTACTTTTCAACAGTATACCCTTGTCATATAAAATATCGTTGATAATATAACATAAAAAAGATACCTTTCAATGCTTTTTATCACATTGCTTTCGCATCATTTTATGCTATTACAAATAAAATGTCTTGAAGCTTGACTAAAATTTTGGTATCTTTTATGATGAAAAAATTAACTTTTTTAATAAATTACGAGAAAATATGAAAACTCCAAATATTTTAACACTACTCAGGATTGCCGTATCACCTTTATTTATCATCTTTTTTTCGATAGACACACTTTGGTCATTTCTCGTTTGTATTCCTATATATATTTTTATGGAATTATCAGATTATTTGGATGGTCAAATCGCCCGAAAAAACCAGCAAATCACTGATTTTGGCAAGCTTATGGATCCTTTTGCAGATAGTATATCTCGTTTTTCAGTTTTTATGAGTTTTTTAGCTGCCGGACTGGCACCGGTCTGGTTAATTGCCGTCTTTTTCTATAGAGATGTTGTTGTTACGGTCGTTCGTGTTTTTTCAATAAAAGAAGGTATTGTTGTTGCCGCACGAAAAAGCGGCAAGACCAAAGCCTGGGTCCAAGCAACCTGTATATCCATTGTTATGGCTATTCTTTTACTGCAAAAAACATCTGTTTTACCATCAAATCTGGATATTGCACCAAATGTTTCCATTATTACAGTTGTTATAGCTGTAGCGGCTGTCATCACATTATGGTCTGCATTTGATTACTGGTCAGGAAATAAATCGGTCGTTCTCAGCTCAATGCGTTTAAATGAAGCCGATAAATAATTTTTTATAAATACTGAATTAAATCAACAACTCCGTCTACAGCAACTAAAGGCTTATCCCCGGAGGTTGCCAGCATTTCACGGGTTGTTTCACCGCTAAAAACCAACACGCCTATCATGTTATAGCTTTGTGCCATTCGAATATCGGTATAAAGCCGGTCTCCAATAAACGCTATTTCATTCGGGGGTAATTGTGCTTTGTCACTTATTGCATCCACAGCTTCTTTATTCGGTTTGCCGACTACTTTTGGACGGATACCATTGGTAGCTGTTTCAAACATCGAAATAAATGAACCCACGTCCGGTTTAAAGACATTTTTCGATACAGGACATAATAAATCAGCATGCGTTGCAATAAAAGGAATATCTTTTAATATCAGATCGTAACAGGTATGGATTTTTTGATAGGTCAATTCCGTATCAAAACCCAGGACAACAGCGAGAGGTTTTACATTTACGACCTGCTCTTCACTTAAACAGCTATACCCCCTGCTTACAAATTCCGTTTTTAAATCTTTGTTCCCAACAAGATATATATCGGGAAACAACCGGTTCTTTTTTAAATAATTATCAGCGCAATCCGCTGATGTAATCAACATATCATCGCTAACCGGGAAATTAAGCCTGTCCAGTTTATCCAGATAGGTTTGTCTCGATTGTGAAGTATTGTTTGTAAAATAGTACAGTTTTCGATTGGTAGATATAATTTTATTTAAAAAATCATGGGCTCCGGGCAATGGTTTTCCATCTAAATAAAGAGTTCCATCGAGGTCACATACAATAGCTTTGGTATTCTTAAATTTTACAAATTGATTATAATCTTGACTCATTATTCTCCTTTACACCAGATATCCGCCAGTCGTTTTAAGGCATTCATAGTATTTGGTCAATCCCTCTTTCAGGTCATGAAAAGGTTTTTCGTAACCTGCGTTACGCAGATTGGTAAGATCTGCTTTGGTAAAATTTTGATATTTGCCCTTTAAATGTTCGGGAAAAGGTATATATTCTATTTCGGTTTTTGGTGATAATTGTTGAACAATTTCAGCAATTTTGAGAAAATTTTCTTCTTTACCGGTGCCGCAATTATAGATACCACTTTTTTTGCTCTCATAAAAAAACATATTCACATCGGCAACATCTTCAACAAAAACAAAATCTCTAAAAAAGCCTTCACTGCCTTCAAACAATTTTACTTTGTGGCTTGTTTTAAGCTGATTGAAAAAATGAAAAGCAACAGAAGCCATTGTGTCTTTGTGGTTTTCCTGATATCCGTAAACATTAAAATAGCGAATACCGGTAATTTGGGAACCTGGCTGTTGTTTTGCTAGTATACGTCTTACAAAATTATCAAAAATGTATTTTGAATAGGCATAAATATTTAACGGATACTCGCATTTTGTATCTTCACAAAAACCATTATCTCCATTTCCGTATACAGCAGCACTGGAAGCATATAAAAAATCAATTTTATGCGAAAGACTAAAACTGAGTAATTTTTTGGAATACTCGTAATTATTTTCCATCATATATTTGCCGTCCGACTCTGTTGTATTTGAACATGCGCCAAGATGGAAAATAGTTTTAACCGTATCAAGCTTTGGGAGCTTTTCAAAAAAAGCATTTTTGTCTATAAAATCTATAAATTTAAGACGATTCAAATTTAAATGTTTAAAAGAGTTTGAAAGATTATCCACAATCAAAATATTTTCAATACCACGATTGTTTAATGCGCGAACAACATTACTGCCGATAAATCCGGCTCCTCCTGTTACAATTATCATTTTAAACCTCGTTTAAAAAGTAAAAAGTATTTGGATAATTTATTGATAATATAATATAACTTCAAGTAAATTGTCAGAAAAACATGCCTACAATTTATATAAAACAAGTCTATAACCTGGATTTTTTCCTTGTGAATGTAAGAAAATAATAATATATTTTTATCTATTAATTTTTTACAAATATTGAGTTACATGAAAAAATTTATAAAATATTCGACGACAGTAGTTGCTCTCACTTTAATGGTTGGTTGTGCATCAACACGTAAAATCACCCCCCCATCATACGACAAACCGGAATACAGTGAAGAAGCTCTACAATATATAATCAATGGATCTATTGCAGATTTAATAGGACAACCCAAGGATGCCGTTGTAGAGTACCATCAGGCGGCCGAAATAGATACATCTTCACCTGGAATTTTTATTGCTCTGGCTGAAGATTATTATAATATGGAAAAACCCAGATCCTGCATCCGTTTGGCGAAAAAAGCAGTTCGCCTTGATCCCACTAACACAGATGGTCTGGAACTGTTGGCAGCCAGTTATGATATGATGAAAAATTACAAAAGCGCCCTTCTTATCTATGAAAAACTTGCGGAACTGCAACCGACTGACATAGAAACGTTGTATAATCTGGCCTCGCTACAAATCCTGGCGCATCAATATCCAGAAGCATTGTCTACCTATAAAAATATGGTATCTGCCGGACTGGAAGATCCTGATTTTCGGCTTCGTGTCGGACACTTGTTTTTACAGAGCAGAGCTTTCAAACAGGCAGGATCCGTATACATGGATATTCAGGCGCAGTTCCCTGAATTTGAAGCGAGTTACCTGGGTCTGGCAGCTATTTCCAAAGCTCAAAATGATACAGCGCAGGTTATAAAATGGTATACAAAAGCAATAGAGTATAATCCCAATTTTACTGACGCAATAGCAGAACTGTTAAATATTTACAAAAAGCAGAACAAAAAAGATGAAGCCATTTCTCTGTTTGCAAGGCTTACGCAACAAGACTCATCAAACATTGAATACAAAATCGAATTGGGGCGCCTCTATTTTGACAAAAAAGACACTGTTGAGGCTCTAAATACATTCAAGGCGGCAATTGACCAACATCCGGAAGCAGAAGGACCGTATCTTGCTTTGGCTGCTTTATATGAAATTAAAAAAGATACTGTTAAAGCCATTAATGTTTATAAAAAGGCTATAGAAAAAAATATAGAATTTTTGGAATCACGAAAACGCTTGAAAGAAATTTATATTTCCCAAAAAGATTTGGACAAGGCCATTGATCTATATACACCTCTTGTAGAGCAGGACTCTACCCGCGTCGGTGCAAATATTGAAATTGCTATATTAACGATGCAAAAAGGAGATTCAGTTGAGGCAATCCGGCAATGTGAATCTTTGATGGAAACCCATGGCCATGACTGGCGTGTTCCCTTTACTCTCGGACGATTTTATGTATCCACAAAACAATTCGGCAAAGCCGCCGATTATTTTGACAAAACAATAAATTTAAAAGGTGACCTGCCTTTTGTCTGGCTTTTAAGAGGCGTCAATTACATGCAAATGGACAGCCTTGATGTAGCGTTGGATAATTTTAAAACAGCATTGCAAAAATTTCCAAAAGATCCGGACATTAACTATTATGCCGGCACACTTTTAAGTCAAAAAAGAGAATTTCGAAAAGCCGTACCTTACCTGGAAGCATCTCTGGAAAATGATCCTGAAAACTTGCAGACTATATTGGCTCTTGCCGGCGTTTACGATGAAATAAATTTATTTGATCAGTCCAGTGAGCTTTATAATAAATTATTGGAAAAAAATCCGGAAAGTCCAATAATTCTAAACAACTATGCCTACCATTTATCCATTCAGGGCATTCGGCTTCCGGAAGCTTTGGAATACGTTAAAAAAGCATTACAGGCAGATCCGGAAAATTCTCCGTACCTGGACACACTTGGCTGGATATATTACCAACTCGGTGATTATACCAACGCAAAAATATACATCGAAAAATCATTATCTTTTCAGTCAGACATACCGGAAGTTATTGAACATCTTGGAGATGTATGCGAAAAACTAGAGGAATATAATCTGGCTGAAGAATATTGGCGCAAAGCCTATGATCTTGATAAAAGCAGAGAACACCTGTTGAAAAAAATCGGACAAACAACACCATGACATTGTTTTTTAGGCTTTTTCATATTTTATCTAATATAAAGCGACCGTTTATATTCATTACGGTCGTTTTCCTTTTATCCACAGGTTGCAGCACCTTTCATAAACGGCCCTTAATACAACCGGATGAAACCAATTGGAAGACAATTCCGGCCGTTATTAATAAAAATTATAATAAACTGAAAACACTTCAGGGAACAGGCCGACTCACCATTGAGACCTCTCAATTCAACTATACGGCTAATTCACAAATTCGGCTTCAAAAACCGGATTCCCTGTATATTAAAGTAGAAGCCATGTTTGGAATTGATGTAGGGACCTTGTTTGCAGACAGCAAACAGTTCATTTTATATACTCCCATGCAAAATTCATATATATCAGGCTCTATCGATTCTCTTGGTAAAGTGCATTTTATCGATTTTTATTCAAATTATTCAAATCTTTTTCAATCACTTTCGGGAATTGAAAAAATTGAAAAGCTAAACAATCCGAAACTTGCAAATACGGAAAAAGGATTACTGCTAACCGGGGAAAAAGATTCACTTTATTATCATTATTGGATAGATCCTTATATGGGAGTAATTGAAAAAATTGAAATTCTTGACGCAAACAATGAAATTATCCTTTTACAGGAATTTGACCGGTTTGTTAAATACCAGGGTGTTTATCTGCCCAAAACGATCCGTCTGAAAAAACCGTCAGAGAAAAAAGCCTTTACTCTCTTTTACAACAAACTTATCGTTAACAGTAAACTTGATAAAAAAGATTTTGAAATAAAAATACCTAAAACAGCTTCACAAATTGAATTATAATGCGATAACAAGGACAGCAAAATGCCTTTAAAAACATCCAACCCTGAGCATCCGGACATATCTATTGTAATTCCATTATATAACGAATCGGAATCTTTAAACGAGCTTTATCAACAAATTACAACGGTGATGCAAAAGCTTGCACCTGTTGAATATGAAATCATTTTCATTGATGACGGCTCAACAGATAATTCCGGTTCTATTATTAACAATCTGCATGAAAATGACAAACACGTCAAACTCATTCAATTTCGAATAAACTATGGGAAAGCGGCCGGTCTTTCAGTCGGATTTAAAGCAGCGCAGGGAAACTATATTATAACCATGGATGCTGATTTGCAGGATGATCCCAAAGAAATTCCCTCACTTGTAAATAAACTTGAAGAAGGCTATGACCTTGTTTCCGGGTGGAAAAAAGTCCGTCACGATCCGTTTATAAAAAAACACACTTCAAAAATATACAACTATTTTACGTCTGTTTTCAGTGGCATCCGGCTGCATGATTTTAACTGCGGATTAAAAGCCTATCGTTCAGAGGTCATTAAGAGCATGAATATTTATGGCGAATTACACCGCTATTTGCCGGTCATCGCTTTTCGTAACGGTTTTCGTGTCACTGAAATTCCCGTAACACACCACGCTCGCAAACACGGAAAGACAAAATATGGTATTGCCCGGTTTGTTCGCGGACCTTTTGATTTGCTGACAATTACATTTCTCACTCGATATCAAAAAAGGCCATTACATCTTTTTGGCTTGTGGGGACTTGTTACATTTACTCTTGGACTTGGAATTTCAGCGTTTCTGGCTTATGAAAGGCTCTTTGAAAACAAATTTTTAAGCAACAGACCTCTTCTGTTTTTAGGTGTTTTGCTTATTATTGTTGGTATACAATTTTTTTCCATTGGACTGCTTGGAGAAATGATAACAGAATTTCGCCAGAAATCTGACTCATATTTGGTTAAAACACAGCTCGGACTGGATAATAAAGAGGGTTAAACACTATGATCAAACCGGATGACCTCCATCCTGATTGCCGGCATTTTTTAGGACATATTCCGTGCAAACCTCATAAAAAACATAAGGTAAAATGCGACGACTGTTCGTTTTATGATCCCGTAAAAGAAAAAATACTGATTATCAAACTTGGCGCTATTGGGGACGTCATTCGCAGCACCCCCATACTGCATAAATTAAAAAAAGAATACCCAAAAAGTGAAATCCACTGGCTGACGCTGTCCCCACAAGTCATACCCCAGATTGTAGACAGGGTTTATAAATTTTCGCTGGAACATATTACAACACTTCAAAACTTGAAACTTGATCTTTTAATCAATTTGGACAAGGATTATGAAGCCTGCGCTCTGGCAAGTTCTATTAATGCAAAAGTAAAAAAAGGATTTGTTTTAAAAGATAATCGTCCCTGGCCGGCTGATGCTAATGCTGTTAATAAATTTTTAACCGGCATGTTTGATGATCTTAGCAAACAAAACAGCAAGTCATACCCGCAGGAATTATTTGAAATATGCGGTTACACATTTCAAAATGAAACCTATATTCTGGATAATCACGAAGGTGAATATGACTGGCCTTCTCTGGACCGGTCCAAACCGGTTATCGGACTCAACACCGGTTGCAGCGGCCGCTGGAAATCCCGGTTATGGCCGGAACAAAACTGGATAGAACTGGCCCACCATTTACAAAGCAAATTTACCGTTATTTTGCTGGGCGGACCGGAAGAACATGAAAAAAATTTAAATATCGCCCGAAAAAGCGGTGCTCACTATCCGGGTTATTTCCCGCTTGCCCAATTCATTAATCTGGTAAATCAATGTGATCTGGTTGTAACGGCCGTTACCATGGCCATGCACATAACTATCGCATTGAACAAAAAAATTGTTCTTTTTAACAATACATTCAATAAAGCTGAATTTGATTTATACGGTTTGGGGCATATCCTGGAACCGGATTTTGATTGCGATTGTTATTATGCACCGGAATGCCCAAACAATTGCATGCAATATATTTCCGTTGATCGGGTCATCGAATCCTGTATTTCATTATTAACATAAATTTCTGGTAAAACCTATGAAGATTGCAATGGTAGGAACAGCATTCCCGCACCGCGGAGGGATTGCTCATTTTAATGCATTACTGTACAAAACGCTTGAGAGCCGCGGCCATGAAATGAAAATTTTTTCCTTTTCACGTCAATACCCGTCACTTTTTTTCCCTGGGAAAACACAATATGACGACAGCAAAGACAGTATTCCGATAAACGCAACACCGACTGTCGATTCAATCAACCCGTTTACCTGGTATAAAACCGCAAAAAAAATCATTCAATATAATCCGGACTTGATTATTTTTAAATACTGGATGCCTTTTTTCGCTCCGGCTTTTGCAACGATAGCAGCACAGGTTAAGAAAAAATGTCCTGACACCAAAGTATTATATATATGTGATAATATCATACCCCATGAAAAACGGATCGGAGATAATTTTCTGACAAAATGGGCGCTTTCTACGGTTGATTATTTCATCGTTATGTCAAAATCCGTTGGTAATGACCTTAAACTTTTCAAACCAGAGGCACCGGTTGAAATGGTTTACCACCCTGTATATGAAATATTTGAAACACAATATTCTAAAAAAGAAGCCCGGAAACTGTTAAACCTGCCATCGGGACCCATTTTATTGTTTTTTGGTTATATTCGCAAATACAAAGGCCTTGAAGTGCTGCTGGACGCGATGCCGATTTTACAAAACGAGCTGGACTTGAAACTGTTAATCGCCGGTGAATTTTATGATGACGAACAAAAATATATCAAAAAAATAAAATCCCTGGAATTAAAAAACAGTGTTATACTAAAAAGTGATTATATTCCCAATGAAAAAGTCGGGTTATACTTTGCCGCTGCCGACGCCGTGGCCTTACCTTATATTTCAGCGACACAAAGCGGCATTGTTCAGGTTTGTTATAATTACAACAAACCGGTTATTGCAACGGATGTAGGAGGACTGCCGGAAGTTGTTATCGATAAAAAAACAGGATTTATAGTACCGTCCAACAATCCGAATGCCTTTGCAAAGGCTGTGATCCGTTTTTATCAGGAAAAACGTGAAGAAGAATTTTCCAACAATGTAAAAACGGAAAAAAAGAAATATTCATGGGACAATATTGCGTCCGTTATTGAAAATTTTATGTCCGGTAAATAAACTCTTATGCCTCAAAATAAAGTACTAATAATTGCATATTATTTTCCACCATCAGGCGGGTCCGGGGTTCAACGAACTTTAAAATTTGTAAAGTATTTGCGGGACTTTGGCTGGGAACCGGTTGTTTTAACGGCACAAAATGCAGACTATCCGGCTTATGATGAAGAGCTTTTGGCAGAGATTCCGCGAGGTGTCAAAGTCTATAAATCCAAAATCATTGAACCTTATCGGTTATATCGAAAGTTTACAGGAAGGGCCCAAAACGAATCGGCTGATATTGCAACGCTAACCAAAGACAGCAAGACCAAACAAAAGCTGTCGGAACGTATTTCAGAATTCATACGTTCTGCTTTATTCGTCCCGGATGCCCGAATGTTGTGGTATTTTTTTGCTGTTTCACTGGGTAAAAAAATCATTAAACAGGAACACATTCAGGCGATTTATTCCTCTGCTCCGCCCTACACAACACACCTCATTGCAAGAAAACTGGCACTGAAAAGCGGCCTACCCTGGATTGCTGATTTCAGAGATTCCTGGATCGGATGGTTATCCACACCGCAGTGGCGGCCCTGGTTATCCCGTGCGATTGAAAAACGTATGGAAAGAAACGTGTTACGCGATGCCGACAAAATCCTCACGGTTTCAAACGGCGTTAAGAACCACCTTTTAAGCCGGCATAATCATCTCGATGATAATCGATGGGAATTCTTGCCAAACGGTTTTGATGCTGACGATTTTAAAGATATTACGCCCGTTCAAAAAGACTCCCGCATCACCATCACATATACGGGATCTCTTTACGGAAACAGAAATCCGGAATATTTACTTCAGGCCCTTGAGGATATTCATATGTCCAGCCCGCAAGCACTGGACAACCTGCTGTTTCGTTTTGTCGGTAGAGTCGGTGACCCTATTCTGCAGCGCATCAACATGTCACCTGTCAACCATTTATTTGAAACAATCCCCTATGTTACACACAACACAAGCCTGAGTTATCTGTTGGCAACCGATTATTCTCTTTTAATTATTGATGACGCTCCCGGCAACGAAGGAATTTTAACCGGTAAAATATTTGAATATATCGGCGCAAAAAAACCGATTTTCGCCCTTGCCCCTGAAGGAGATGCCACAGAACTGATAAAAAGCCAAAATCTTGGTTATATAGCCCATCCCAAAAACGTTTCAGAAATAAAAAATATTTTGGAAAAAATATTAACTTCCAAAACTACAGATTCAAATATAAACAGTGAAAATTACGAACGCAGGCATCTAACCGGACAACTGGTGAAGGTGCTCGACACAATAGTAAAAAATGCAAATGAATAAAGATAAAAATTTCACAATAAGAGAAGCGAATGCCAATGATGTTGACACCATTCTGGCTTTAATACGGGGCCTTGCCGAATATGAAAATCTGGCCCATGAATTAAAGACAACACCGGAACTATTATTCAAGCATGGCTTTGGCGATTCGCCTTATTTTCATACTATATTATGTGAAAAAAATATCAACTCAAAAACTATTGCAGTTGGTTTTGCTCTCTATTTTTTCACATTTTCGACCTTTTTAAGCCGGCCGACCCTGTACCTTGAAGACCTTTTTGTATTGCCGGAACATCGCGGTAATGGATATGGTTTGGCGTTATTTAAATCACTTGCACAAATTGCGGAACAAAAAGAGTGCGGGCGGATAGAATGGGCAGTCCTTAACTGGAACGAACCTGCCCTCAATTTTTACAAATCATTAGGCGCATACCCCCAGTCCGAATGGACAACATACCGGCTTGATTCTGCCGCCATTAAAAATTTACTAGTCCCTTAACAACAGTAAAATTGCCGCATGAGGCACGACAAGATAGGTATCACCTTCGAATTTGACTTCAACGGCTGCTTTTCTTAAAAAAATAGCAAAATCCCCAACCACTGCCTGCATAGGCTGCGTTTTTTTATTAAATCCGGATTCTTTCCAGGGTTCTTCTTCAATATCAGTCGGAGATGGTAAATTTTCTCCGGGGCCGGTTTCAACAATACGTCCCCCCTGAATCGACTCTTTTTCAACAGCCCATTTCGGCAGATACAAACCGACTTCGCTACGGTCTTCGCCGACATCCGGGACTATCAACACCCGGTCGCCGACAACCAATACTTCTTTATTGCCTTTCTTCATATATACCTTTTTTATATAATTCAGTACTTTTTACAAAAATAAGAAAATGTCGTTGAATAATCAAGAGAGTAATATTAACTAATTAAAAGATTTGACGAAAAAGAATTCTTCTTGAACCTAAAAGGATTGTTTTTTATATTATTCTCTTGGGTTTTAAAAAAATATCATTTTAACAGAGAAAAATTTGAATACGACCGAAAAAAACACCATAAATATTGGACTGGACATTGGTTCCGTCAGTGCAAAATGTATCATCAATACCAATAGCAACTCGTTAACTTTTCTGACAGATCACCTTAAAAAACATGAATGGTCTGTGGAAAAATATAATGACTTTAATTTTCTTTTGTCACCTGTTTATCCGATACTCGGAGATGCGCTTAAAGCAGCTTTAAAAATTCTAAGCCCTGTTTTAGATGTCATTCCTGCCGACTCTATATTAAACCTTCAAATAACCGGTGTGCACGGTAAATATATCGCCCGGATAGTAGAGGCCCCTTTTATTAATGAGTTTAAAGCAATCGCCAGAGGCACAGCCTTTCTGGTACCCGATGCCCAAACGATTTTTGAAATCGGTGGAGACGGTTCCAGATATATGCACATAAAAAACGATCCTGAAACACGGCAGGTTTCAATTCTTGATTATGAACGTAACGGCGACTGTGCCGCCGGCACCGGTTCTTTTATCGACCAGCAGGCAGCCCGTTTAAACTTTCAAGTCAATGACATCGGCCCTATGGTTATCAAAGCAGACTCGGCAGCAAACATTGCCGGACGATGCTCTGTTTTTGCCAAATCGGACATGGTGCACGCCCAGCAGCGGGGTTTTAGTCCGGCCTCCATTTTTAAAGGTTTGTGCGAAGCCGTGGTGCGAAATTATAAAGGCACGGTTTTACGGGGCAAAACCCTGGTCCCTAAAATTGCATTTGTAGGAGGACTGGCTGCAAATCAGGGTGTTGTTGAAGCCATGTATAAAACGTTAAATCTTGGGCTGGATGAACTGCATATCCCACAAGCCCATGCCTATGCCGGAGCTTTTGGCTGCGTTTTAAACGACAACGATATAACTATTACAAAAGACCAATTACTAAAATTGTCACAACCTATCGCGATATCAATCCAAAAATCCAAGTCTAAAAAACTGGAAACAGAAAAAGTACAGATCATAAGTCCGGTAAACCCAGAACATTATTCAACATTTCCGATAAACGCGTATTTAGGACTGGATATAGGTTCGGTCAGTACCAACCTGGTATTGATCGACACAAAGGGGCATGTTATTGATGAAATATATACACGTACGGAAGGGCAACCTATCAAAGTCATTCAACGTGAATTTAATATATGGAATAAAAAATGGGGCGATAAAATAAAAATATTGGGCGTCGGTTCCACCGGTTCGGGTCGCGAACTTATCGGTGAACTCACCGGAGCGGATGTCATCCACGACGAAATAACGGCCCATAAAACCGGATCGGCGTTTATCGCCAAAACAATGTTGAATGATACGGTTGATACCATATTCGAAATCGGTGGGCAGGATTCCAAATTCATTTCTATTCAGGACGATATTGTCATCGATTTTACCATGAACGAAGCGTGCGCCGCAGGCACGGGTTCGTTTTTGGAAGAACAAGCTCTAAAAATGGGAATTTCCATAAAAGAAGAATTTTCAAACCTTGCCCTGCAATCTGAAACCCCCATACAAATGGGTGAACGTTGTACGGTTTTTATGGAAAAAGACGTTACTTCATTTTTACAACAAGGTGTTCCCAAAAAGGACATTGCCGCCGGATTGGCTTTTGCCGTTGTGCAAAATTATTTAAACAGGGTTGTCAGAGAAAGACATATCGGCGATAAAATATTTTTTCAGGGAGGCACGGCCTATAACAAATCCGTTGCGGCTGCTTTTGCAATGACCCTGAATAAAAAAATTATCGTCCCCCCTCATAACGGTGTCATGGGGGCGCTTGGTGTTGCCCTGTTGGCAAAAGAAAAACAAAGCTCTTATAAAAAGACTCGTTTCAGAGGATTCGATCTTTCAAAAATTAATTTTTCAATCCGAAATATTTCCTGTAAAGCGTGTTCAAACCAATGCGATGTACAGGAATGTACTATTGAAGGTGAAAAAACATATTGGGGCGATAAATGCTCCGAACGTTTTCGTAAAAAAAGAAAGGTAAGCAACAAAGCCGTTATACCGGACCTGATAGAATTGTATCATCAGCAACTCACCAGAAATATTCCCGGGCCGGATGGTTTGGGTTTAAAAATCGGTTTTCCCCGGGCCATGTATTTTTATGACCGTTTTCCATTTTGGAAGGCATATTTCTCCCAACTTGGTGCTGAAATAATTTTGTCGGAACCTACAAACAAAAACATTGTCACTCTGGGACGGGAACTTTGTATTGCTGAACCTTGTTTTCCCATTCTGGCCGGTCATGGTCATTACCAGGATCTGGTCAATAAAAATGTGGACTATATTTTCATTCCAAATGTCATCAACAGCGAAACAGAAATCACTGAAACGGAATCATGGTTTTGTCCGTGGGGTCAAACGCTTCCACTCGTGTTAAAAAACACCGTTAAGGACAATAAAGCAAGAGAACAAATATTGGCCCCGGTCATCCGGTTTCGGGACGGTAAACAATCCGTTAAAGAGGCTTTATATAAAATGGCAAAACCATTTGGTATTTCCCGGAAAAGAAATGACCAAGCTGTAGAGTTTGCTTATGCGGCTCAGGAACAGTTTAAAAATACCATAAAACAAGCCGGACAAAATGCTTTAAAATTATTATCCGATTCCAATGAAAAAGGTATCGTTATATTAGGCCGACCCTATAATATATATGATTCGGGATTAAACCTGAATGTACCGACAAAATTAAGAGAAAACTATGGTATAAATATCATCCCAATGGATTTTCTACCATTTGAAAACATACCGGTTTCACATATTCATGAAAATATGTTCTGGAATTATGGAAAAAAAATACTTCAGACGTCAATATATGCCGGCCGGCACAACAATCTCGATCTTGTCTATTTTACAAACTTTAAATGTGGTCCGGATTCCTATGTTAAACATTTTGTTTCAAGAGCTTCTTGCTCACCCTTTTTAGTGTTACAATTTGATGACCACAGCAATGATGCCGGTATTATGACACGATGTGAAGCATATCTGGAAAGTAAAAATATTATCACATCTCAAACTGTTCAAAAAGTACAACCAATCAAAGAGTAATTAAACACATGACCAACACAAAAAATAATCTTGAAAATAGAAAATTATACATTCCTCAAATGTCTTATGAAGGTGCGCGCTGCATGTCTGCCGCTTTTCAATCCATAGGTATTAAAGCGGAACCTTCTCCTGATAGTGACAACCGGACCTATGAATTGGCCAGAAAGTATTTATCCGGAGACGAATGTCTGCCCCAATCCATTACATTGGGTAATTTTTTAAAAGTAACGGAACAACCGGATTACAAACCGGAGAAAACAGCCTTTATGCTGCCCACATCCAACGGTCCATGTCGGTTTGGTCATTATCTGCCGCTGGCACGAAAAATTTTCCAGGATAGAAAAGAAGATGTGCTAATATTGTCTCCTTCAAGTTCCAACGGATATGAGGACATTGGAGAGCAGGCTTCTGACCTGGTCAGAACCGGATGGAGAGCGGTGGTTGTTTCGGATATTTTAAGAAAATTATTGTTAAAAACACGTCCCTATGAGATAAACAAAGGTGAAACAGACCAAATTTTTGCTAAAAGCATGGAAATTGTATGTGATGCGCTCTCTTTAACAAACATATCACATTCCAAAAGAATGAACCAAATTGTCAAAGCATTAAAACAGGTAAAAAGTTTATTTAACAACATAGCGGTAAAAAAAACAAAAAAACCGCTTATCGGCATTGTTGGGGAAATATTCTGTCGTTTAAATAATTTCAGCAACGATGATCTGATAAAGGTCATCGAATCATTAGGCGGTGAAGCATGGATGTCTGATGTTAGTGAATGGGTATGGTACACAAATAACGAAGAAGAAATTCGTTTAATCCGGGAAGGTAAAAGAATTTCCTTTCAAATGTTTGGCTGCAGGCTGCGTCAAAAAGTCATGCATAATGATGAACTAAAGATGATGTCTGTTTTTAAAGATGATTTTAAAGGGTACAATGAACCAAAGCATGTAACGCAAGTTCTGGAAAAAAGCCGCCCTTATCTTCCCAGAGAAGGTTCGCATGGTGAAATGGTTATGAGTGTCGGCCGGTCAATATGGTATTATGAACAAGGCGCTGCCGGTGTCATAGATATCAGCCCTTTTACCTGTATGAACAGTATTGTCTGTGAAGCTGTTTATCCGAGATTAAGTCAAGATTTGGGTGGGTTTCCATTACGCGTGTTTTACTTTGACGGCGTCCAGTCTCACATAGAAAATGATTTGGAAATTTTCATGGAACTGGCAACCAACTATTTGAGTAATAAAAAAAATTAAACACCCCTAAAACAGAAAGCCCTGATATTTTATCAGGGCTTGAGAGTATTAAGTGGTTTCACACATTCGCAAGGGCAACTTTTACTGCCTGCGGTCCCTTGTCTGTTTCTTCGACAGTAAAATTTACGTCATCTCCCTCTTGTAAAGCTTTAAACCCATCTCCCTGAATGCCTGAATAGTGCACGAAAATATCCCCGCCAACACTTCGAGTAATAAACCCATAGCCCTTTGACGTGCTAAACCACTTTACGACTCCCTTTTCCATTTGGTGATCCTTTCTTGTAATTGCGTACAATTAACATACACCCAAAAATGTCCTTGTGAATAACGTAAAATGTGGGTGCGTCCACAAAATACAAAATGATCCTGCTACCGGCGGGCGAGTGATCCGTTTTGCAGTGGTACAAGGTTTACGGTGCACAGGCGATTTAAATAAAAATATTGTTTTTACAAGAAAATGTCAAGCGTTTTTCTATTTTTTTTCGCCCTAAGTATCTCAAATTATTAAACATCTCTACCTATTCCTCTTGCTTCTTTTGAAAATATTGTTTAGCTTTATCTTGACAATAAAAATAATTGCGTTTTTTACGGAGGCTATATGATTGAAGGGCGTCAAACTAAATCTCATTTAAATCGCAAATTAAAAATGGGCATGATAGGCGGCGGACCGGACGGGTTTATCGGAGAAGTCCATCGAAAAGCGGCACGAATGGATGGTAAAATAGAAATAGTCGCCGGTGCGTTCAGCAGCAAACCGGACAAATCAGCTCAAACCGGCCAGGACTTGTTCCTGGATCCCGGCAGAGTTTATAACAATTATCAATCCATGATCGAAAATGAACTCAAACTACCGACTGAAGAAAGAATTGATTTTGTTACGATCGCTGCTCCAAACAATTTGCACTTTCCTGCATCAAAAGCGTTCCTCGAAGCCGGGTTCCATGTGGTTTGTGAAAAACCAATGACATTCAATTATGAAGAAGCTGTTGAATTGAAAAAAATTGTGGAAAAGACCGGGCTTGTTTTTGCCGTAACCTACAACTACACAGGATTTCCTCTGGTAAAGCATGCCCGTCACATGGTGCACACAGGTCAACTAGGTAAAATTATAAAAATTGTCGTCGAATATCCTCAGGACTGGCTGATTACCAAACTGGAAGATATGGGTCAAAAACAGGCCATGTGGCGCACAGACCCGGATGTTGCCGGGGCCGGAGGTTGCCTGGGTGATATAGGAACACATTGTGAAAATTTGGCCGCATATATCACCGGACTGGAAATTGAAGAGGTTTGTGCGGATTTGACAACATTTATGCCCGGACGCAGGCTTGATGACGATATAAATATATTATTGCGCTATAACAACGGAGCAAGAGGCATATTAACAGCATCACAAATGTGCGCCGGAAACGAAAATAATATAAAAATCAGAGTATATGGTGAAAAAGGTTCGATAAACTGGATCCAGGAAAATCCGAATTATTTATATTATTACAAGGCGAATGAACCCATCCAAACCCTGCGAAGGGCCAATGATTATTTATGCGATGCGGCCAAAAGAGCAACGCGTATTCCAACCGGCCACCAGGAAGCGTTTATCGAGGCTTTTGCAAACATCTATAACAATGTGGCTGATACCATTCGTGCAAAGATGCTTGGCGATGAGCCGACAGAACTGGAAAATGATTTCCCCAAAGTTCAGGACGGTTTGAATGGCATGGCGTTTATTAAAACAGCCATCGAAAGTAACAACAGTGATTTAAAATGGACAAAAATGATAAAATAACGATACGGAGGAATATATCATGCAGCGACCTATAACACTCTTTACCGGTCAGTGGGCGGATTTACCCCTGGCAACCATGTGTGAAAAAGCAAAAAAGTTCGGGTATGATGGTTTGGAATTGGCATGCTGGGGCGACCATATGGATGTCTTTCAGGCAGCCAAAGACCAAAAATATTGTGACGAAAAACATGCCTTTTTAGAAAAACACGGATTAACGTTCTATGCCATCTCAAACCACCTGGCAGGCCAGCTTATTTGCGATCCCAATAACGACAGTCGTTCAGATGGTTTCGCTCCGGCAGATTGCGCCGGGGACCCTGAAAAAAAACGCCAATTTGGCATTGACTCTATGAAAGCAGCAGCCAGAGCGGCTAAAAATCTTGGTATTGATACAGTGTGCGGGTTTACAGGCTCTTCAATTTGGCACCTGCTTTATTCATTCCCGCCAAATGATTTTAAAGAAATTGAAAAGGGATATCAATTTTTTGCTGATGTATTTAATCCTATTCTGGATGTTTTTGAAGAATGTGGTGTCAGATTCGCCCTGGAAGTACATCCCACGGAAATTGCCTATGATATTGTAACAACACGAATTGCCCTTGAGGCAATCAACCACCGTAAATCCTTTGGATTTAACTTTGATCCCAGTCATTTACAATGGCAGGGTGTAGATCCTATAAAATTTATCGAAGAGTTTGGTGACCGTATTTATCATTGCCACATGAAAGACAGCGCGGTAACACTGGACGGCACAACAAGCATTTTAGCATCACATCTCAATTTTGGTGATCCGCGACGTGGCTGGGATTTTCGTTCATTAGGCCACGGCGATGTGGATTTCGAGGCTGTTATCAGGGCCTTAAACCATGCCGGATACACAGGCCCGCTTTCGGTTGAATGGGAAGACGCCGGAATGGACCGGGATTTTGGTGCGGCAGACGCCTGTAACTTTTTACGTGAATTAAACTTTCCAACCCCCAAAGGAGTTTTTGACGAAGCATTTGGAAATTAAAAAAAAAGGCCCGGTAATAAAACCGGGCTTTCTATTATAAAAGTGCTTTTATTCTTGACTCTGATTGTGCTCCAACAAGAAACTCTTTAATTTTCCCTGTTTCAACAACAACCGTTGACGGTGTGCCCATAACTCCAAATTTACGTGCCGTATCCATATCTTTTGAAATATCAATTTTAAAAACATTTTTATTTTTTCTGGACAATTGTTCCATCATCGGTGTCATGGCATAACAGGCACGGCATGAAGGACTAAAAAAATAAAACAATGCTTTATTTCCGGATTGAATTAATTTTCCGGCACTTCCGGAGAGTGAAGGTGCATCCTTTCCCTTTTTAAATCGCATTTTTATAACCATAAAAAATTGCAACGAAAAGAATAATACAACAATACCAGCAATAATATAAAGAATAATCATATCCTGTTTCCTCTTGATTTGATTTTATTTTATTAGATGAAAACAGGTGTTATTGGATTCAATCTAAAAATAATCCCCGGGAATTATTTACTTTCATCTTCCATAAACATTTTGACTTTATTTACTATATCTACAGCTTTATAGGGTTTATCAATAAACGCCGTTAAAACATCATGTTTGAAATGAATTCGCTGGTCATCCGGCAAAAAACCGCTGGAAATTATTATTTTTTTATCCGGATAACTGTTTTTAATCTGTTGATAAACCTCTTTGCCGTTCATATCGGGTAAATTTATGTCCAATATTACCAGGGTAATTTCATCACCCATTTTAACAATTTTATCCAATGCATCAAATCCGGTTGATACGGTGAGAACAGGATAGCTATGATAACGTAATATGTCCGCACAGGCCTGCCTGGCAACTTCATCATCATCAACGATCAACACATAACCACGTATCTGCTCAAGTTCGCGAAATTCCACAAGCTCTGGTAATTGAGAAAAAATGTTATTTTCATAATCATTCATCTCAAACCCCATTTTGACATTTTTCAAAATAATCTGATAAAAATCCTCAAGGTCCTTGATCGCATGCTGTAAAAATAATTTATCGTTTTGATATTCTTCAATGATGTAGCGGAGCAATTTATTCTTAAAAAGCCATATTGATCGGATGACAAAGGTTTTGGGAATCTGGTAGGTATTGATCAAATGACTTAGATTTTTAATCCCGCTAAAAACACGATCAAATTCATTTTGTATAATGTAATGTGCAAATTTATCAATATTGATAAGCTCTATTTTATTTTCTATTGTTTTGGCAAATTCTCCACCAAAGGTTAAAAATGATTTTCGCCAGGTTTCTCTAATAAAACCAAAATGTTTTTGAATGTGAGATATGATCAAAATTATATTTTGCTGCTGCTCTGTTGTCAATCTTTCGGATTTTAATTCATCAACCGCTTTTTCAACAGTTTTAAACTCATTTATAGAATCGGCAAAATATAACTCGGTCGTTTCAGTTTTATGGCCCGAAAAATAGTCAATCGGATTTTTTAAAATATCAAGATATTCAATACTTTTAACATTTTTATTTTGTAAAATATGTTTAACAAAATCCACAGCCAAAATGGCAGCCAACCGACCTTTTAAAAAATCCGGGGCATTATAATGAATAACGTAATGATCTTTTTCAAGCTTTCGTGTCCACCCCTTATATACCTGGCCTTTATCGGCCAAATGGATCATTTCCAGCAAAACATGTTCAATAATGTGGGCAAAATTAGTGCCTTTTTCAACTTCCCGAATAAAACCGCCGGGTTTGCCTTCCATACATTTGTGGTCTGAAAGAGTGGGCATTAATTCGAGAATTTTTTGAGAAAACCCAGGTACTTTATTACTTGTTTTTACGTCCCAGCTATTTAAATCCAATTCAACTTCATAGACAGATATTCTGGAAGCAACTATTTCCATTATAATTATTCTTTATGGTATTTTAAGCTAACCGGCACTAATTATATCGGAGGAGAGAAGCAGCAATCCCAAAACATTTACATGTAAGGCTAAACGCCCAGGTCGGAGCCTTCTCTTACTTTTTCTGATAAAACAATTAAATATTCACGTACGATATGTTGTACATCTTCAATATTAAATGCCTGACTACCGGTCCTTGTTAATGTCTCTTTAATTATCGCTTCTGACCAGAGGGTTGGATTACTTAACATATCGCCCAGTGCATTTCTTGTATTTTCAAATACACCAGTGAAATAATCCGGGATTGTAACCTTCATAACAATCACCTCCTTTAGAATTCATCTAAAAGGGGTTGCTGCAAACTCTACACCTCCTTTTCTTAAATACCTTGCACTACAAGGTAAATTTTTAAACAATAATACCTGAAATACTATTTCACAAAAAATAACGTATTTATTTGCTGCCGTAAAAAGCTTTCTTTTCTATTGTAAATTTTAAAGAAATTTTGTATCATATATGCTTCATAAATAGAAATTTATTAAACATATTTAAGGTTTTTCAAAATGATTAATAATATCATTTTTGATTATGATAGTACAATTATTAATGCTGAAGGTATTGACCTGATCATTAAAGAAGCAATAGAAAGAGCAAACGCAAAAGATAAATCTTTACGCCTGGCAAAACTTAAAGAACTAACGGAAAAGGCAACAAACGGGGACATCCCGTTAAGCGAGGCAATGCCAAAACGCTTTGCTCTGGCGGAGATTAATTTTTCAGACGTCAGTATTGTAGCGGAGAACATTCTGGACACTATTAATCCGATGGTTAGGGAAACAATAGACCTGCTGATGAAAGGCGGAAAAAATATTTACGTCTTTAGCAGCAGTTTTGAAGAGGTCGTTCGACCGGTTACCAGGGCATTAGGCATCAGTGATGACAATGTTTTTGCCAACCAGGTATCTTATGATAAAAATGGAAACGTCAATCAACTAAATCACGAAAATCCTCTGTTTTTAAGCATGGGTAAAGTGTATATCGCCGAAAGATTAAAAGACGAAGGCAGACTTTCGGGCGGCACAGCGGTTGTTGGCGACGGCTTTCCGGATTTGGCTATTCGAAAAAACAATATCGCAAAAATATTTGTTTATTTCTCCGGCACAAAAAACAGGGAAGAAATTCGTCATCAGGCTGACTTTTCTGTGGAACGGTTTGATCAATTACTGCCATTATTTTGCTCGAACGATGAATTGGGCAACGATTCTGTAAAAACTTTGACCAAGGTTAAAATACAGGATAAATCGCATATACCACATATTACGTTGCTGGAGAACATTCACCCTAAAGCCATAAACCGTTTAAAAGAAAATAATTTTAAACTTGATAGTTATAATGAAGCATGGGACGAAAAGCTGCTTTGTTCTCAGGCAAAAAATACAAATGTATTAGGTATAAGGTCCAAGACCAAAATAACGGCAAAAGCGATTACCTGCCTTCCCAACTTGTGGGTCGTGGGAGCCTTTTGTATTGGTACAAACCAAATCGATCTTGTAGCTGCGACAAATGCCGGCATTCCTGTTTTTAATGCCCCATTCAGTAACACCCGTAGTGTTGCGGAGTTGGTTGTTGGTGAAGCGATCATACTCATCCGGCGTGCTTATGAAAAGAGTGTGGCCGCCCATCAGGGCCAATGGTTAAAAGATGCTTCCGGATGTTCTGAAATTCGGGGCAAAACAATTGGTATTGTTGGATATGGACATATCGGCTCCCAGGTTTCTGTACTTATGGAAAGTTTAGGCATGACAGTTATTTATCATGATATTGTAGATAAACTTCCATTAGGAAACGCCAAGCAGGCAAAAGATTTATCGGATTTATTGATAAACTCTGACATTGTTACACTGCATGTACCGGACACACCGGACACCCGAAATATGATCGGCAAAAAAGAAATGTCTCTAATGAAAAAAGGCTCTTTGTTATTAAATTTGAGCCGTGGTCGGGTTGTAGAGCTTGACAGTCTTCGTCATTTTTTGGATAACGGTCAAATTGCCGGGGCAGGCGTAGACGTTTTTCCTGACGAACCAAGCTCATCCAGTGAAAGTTTTCATGCACCATTACAAAACTCTCCAAATGTTATTTTAACTCCACATATTGGCGGCAGCACACAGGAAGCCCAGGAAAACATTGCCAGTTATGTAAGTGAAAAAATTCAAAGATATATATCAAACGGATCAACCATTGGTTCCGTAAATTTTCCCGAAGTTGAGCTGCCGAAACTTAACGGTAAACATCGAATTTTGCACATACACAACAATGTTCCCGGTGTTTTGGCAAAAATCAACAGTGTCTTTGCCCGCCGCAACATAAACGTTGAAGGTCAGATTCTGCAAACCAAAGGAAATATTGGTTATCTTATTGTTGATGTTGATAGAGACGTTTCCGAACAGGTTTTTAATATTATGCAGCATATTACCGAAACCATTAAAATCAGAAGAATAACTTAGGCGCGTTTTTTATGGACAATTCTACATTTAAAATATCTCTTCAGGTAAGAAGTTATGAAATGGATTCTTTTGGTCATGTAAACAATGCAACCTATTTGAATTATCTTGAATTTGCCCGTTGTGAATATATGCATCAAAGGAACCTGAGTTTTAACGATTTTCAGAAATGGAAAAAGTATCCTTATGTTATAAAAACAGAAATAACATATCGTTCAGCCGCCCGTGCCGATGATATTCTGGAAATAAGAGGTAAAATTTCATTATGGAAAAGGTCCAGTTTTATTATTCAATATGAAATTTGGAACACAACAACAGATAAATTATGTGCCTTGTCGGAAATGGCCTTTGTATTTGTAAACGAACAAGAAAAAGTGATTGCCATTCCTGAAGAATTTAAAAATGCAATGAGTTAAAAAGCGGGAATTAATAATGATACGTGTTTTATTTATTGGCGGGACAGGGGTCATCAGTTCAGCATGTACGAAAGCAGCAATAGAAAAAGGCTATGACGTTACTTTACTACTTCGCGGGCTTACTCACAGAGAAATTCCGGAGCAGGCAAAAATAATACACGCGGATTATCGCGATTTTAAAGCCGTAGAAAAAGTATTGAATGATCAACCACGGTTTGATGTGGTGGTTGACTGGATTGCCTATACGCCCGAGCAAGTAAAATTTGACATTGAATTATTTCAGGGAAAAACATCTCAATATATTTTTATAAGTTCTGCTTCCGTTTACCAAACACCGCCGGCCATATTGCCGATTACGGAATCAACACCGTTAAGCAATCCTTACTGGCATTACTCGCAGCAAAAAATTGCCTGTGAAGAACTATTGCAGCAGGCCGGCAAAGAAGGATTTCCGGTAACAATTGTCAGGCCTTCACACACCTATGATTGCTCCAAAGTCTTTTTACCAGGCGGTTTTACAACCCTGTCACGAATGAAAAACGGGAAAAAGGTAATTATTTTTGGAGACGGCACGTCTCTGTGGACGTTGACACATCATCGCGATTTCGCTGCCGGTTTTACAGGATTGTTGGGAAACCACCAGGCAATCGGCGAAGCATTTCATATCACATCCGACAATTTTACAAGCTGGAACCAAATTTTTGAAATTTTTGCAGAGATCCTCAACAAACCGTTAAATGCGGTCCATGTTACGTCTGATACAATTGCAGCCTTTGATCCCGAATGGGCTGCCGGCTGGCTGGGCGACAAAAGCATCAGCCTGATTTTTGATAATTCAAAAATTAAAAGAATCGTCCCGGATTTTACAGCCAAAATCCCCCTTTCAACGGGTGTTCGTGAAATGATTTCCTGGCATGAACAAAATGCGGATAAAACTAAAATAGACCCTCAGCTCGACCAACTTTTAGATCAAATTATTTCAGTCCAGGAGGGCATCATCAAGGCGGCACAGCCCTAAGAACTAATCTTTAAATATTCGTATTTTTACACTTGTTGGACTGGGTATTTTGATGGCGATGGCAACACCTGTTTCTATATTAAATGGATTTGGCTCGGCCGCTTCAAGTTCATAATTATACCAAACACCGACCTCGAAATGAGTAAATTCCGGTTTGGCAATTTTATTGTTTTCAACCGCTTCCATATAGTCCTGATCGTTAAAATCCTTGGACTCGAAAGTATAAATATATTTCCCCGGTTCAATCACCTTGCCATTTTTATCTTTACCGTCCCACATAAAAATATATCTGCCCACCTCATGTAATGTTTCATTTACCAATACAATAATTTCTTCTTTTTTATCTTCTTCTTTTAAAGGGTCTTTACAACTGAGGTTAATAAACAGTAACGAAGACAGCAATATAAAAGACACATATTTAATTTTAAAACACATAAAACAATCCAAAAATTTATTCCTTTTCACTTCTATAAAGTATAACCTGTACCTTTTCCAGGGTAACCAGGCCTTCCTTCATGGCATCATCAATTAATGGTAAAAATTCATTGATTTTATCAAGCGAATCAACAATTTCAACAACAATCGGCAGGTCTTCAGAGAGGCGAAGTATTTTCGTTGTATGAATCCGGCTTCGGGCGCCAAAGCCTTCCAGGCCTCTAAGGACTGTAGCGCCGGCAAGGTTTCGTTCCCTGGCACGTTTCACAATCCACTCGTATAACGGCATGCCTTCAAATTTGTCACTTTCACCGATAAAAATGCGTAATAAATTACCATCCTGTAAAAGTTTCATTTTAACTCCCTAAATCAATTTGGCTAAAAGAAAACCTACCCAAACAGCACCCAAACCTGTTATTATCTGAACAGCAACATTAATGAGCGCCGGCAAAAACTGATTATCTCTTAAAAGTTGAAACACCTCAAATTCAAAGGTCGAAAACGTTGTAAATCCACCAAGAAATCCGATAAAAACGAGTAACCGAAGCTCCGGGCTGAAAACCTGTTTAAATTCGGAAATTCCCCCTAAAAAGCCGATCACCAGGCAGCCAATTAAATTTACCGCCATTGTTCCATAGGGAAACCAGGGTTTATCCAATAAACGATAAAAAAATCCACTTACAGCATAACGTGAAACAGAACCTAAAAATCCGCCGAATCCGATGTATAATATTTTAACCAAAAATATACTCCTTAAAGCCTGGTTTATTGTACTCTATTATACGATCCAAAAAGTTAATTGATCCATTTTTCAAACCAGTTAAAAATTTCATTCCACCATAATTGGGCATTTTGCGGTTTGGTGACAAAATGATACTCATCCGGGAAATAAACCAGCCGAGACGGCACATTTTGGCGCTGAAGCGCTGTAAAAAACTGAAATGCCTGACTAACCGGCACACGAAAATCGTTTTGACCGTGCGTAACCAAAGTGGGAACATTGTATTTTTTCAGGTTTGCCGCATATGTGGAAGGAGACCATTTTCTGTAAAGATCAGGATTTTCATAAGGATTGCCATCAAATTCCCATTCCGGAAACCATAATTCTTCCGTTGAGCCATACATGCTCACCTGATCATAAACACCGGCATGACATGCCAGCGCCTTAAAACGGTCGGTATGAGTGGCAATCCAGTTAATCATAAATCCGCCATAACTTGCACCGGCAGCAACGATCTTTTTTCCCTCAATGAAACTAAAATTTTGACATACATAATCAAGACCGCTCATTAGATCTTTATATGGTCCGCCGCCCCAGTCTTTACTGACAGCGTCGCACCATTCCTGTCCATAGCCTTTGGAACCGCGAATATTAATCATAACAACAACATATCCCGGAGAAGCAAACATTGAGGCGTTCCAGCGAAAATGAAAATTGTCACACCACATGTTTTGCGGACCACCATGGATTAATAATACGACCGGGTATTTTTTGTTCTTATCAAAAAATGGTGGTTTGAGCATAAAGCCGTGCACCATTTGATTATCAAAACTTTTGTATTCAAAATCTTCAACATTGTTAAAAGCCAATTCCTTTAACAACGATTGGTTTATAAATGTAAGCTGTGTATATTTTCCGGTAGAAAGATCGAGTTTGTAAATCTCATTCGGTGCTGACACACTTTGTTGTTTGAAATAAAGACAATTCTTGTTCGGTCCCATCATAAGATTTGAATTGGAATGTTGAAACAAGATCTCTTTTGTTGTTTTACTCTTAACTTCCAACTCATACAAACTTTTTCGGCCCCGGTTTTCGGCACAAAAATATAATTTTTTACTATCAGGCGACCAGATGACCTGTTGTGGATTCCGGTCAAAATTTTCAGTCAAAGACGTTTTTTCGCCGGCTTTACGGTCGAAAAGTATAATTTCATTTTGGTCCGATTCAAATCCGGGTCGTTTCATGGCGTTATATACAAGAAAACGACCATCCGGCGAATAGACCGGCTGGTTATCAACGGATTTGTTAGGCACGGTTATACATGTTGTTTGCTGATTGTTTAGTGAATACAGAAAAACATCATTGTTCGTTGATATGGCAATCATGGAATCATGGTTACTGACAAAGGCCAACTCTTTGCCGTCAGGTGAAAACATAAAATCCTGGTCACCACCCAGGTCCAGAGGAGGGGCATCATACTCGCCAGGGGTCACATCCCGAACATTATTGCCCTGTACATCGCTGACATAAATATGAGAATATTTTCCGTTTGTCCAACGGTTCCACTGTCGAAACATTAACCGGTCAATAACACGTGCTTTAACCAGAGATTCCTGTTTTTCACGGTCCCGGGCTGCACTCGCTTCCAGAGATGGCGCATCAGCAAAAACCGTTGCCGCAAATGCCCATTGTTTGCCATCAGGAGACCAGATAAAGTTATCAACATCAACCGGAAAGAAAGATAACTGGCAAGCCTCTCCACCGTTTAATGGCATACTAAAAATCTGTGCAGAGCCGTTACGATCAGATATAAAAGACAATTCTGAACCATCCGGTTTCCAACGGGGTGTGCCGTCATAAGCTGAATTGACTGTCATCTGCCGGACCGTGCCGTCTTTTGTGGAAACCATCCAAATATCTGTATTTCGGCTGTTATCATCCATTTTATATTCGGTCATCTCAAAAGCTACCCACTCACCATCAGGAGAAAGCACAGCCTGACCAATACGCTTCATGGCCCACATGTCTTCAACGGTCATAGCACGTTGATTTGCATAGAGAAAACCTGTAAAAATAAACAGTATATATAGTATTTTTTTCATATCACAATCCGTTTAATAATTTACACCAACATTGGCACGAGCTTTTTCCAAATACTCTGAAGCAACAGCGCTTGCTTTTTTTGCGCCTTCTCTCATAATATCGTGAACAAGGTCTCTATCCTGTATATAACGTTCACGGGCCTCGCGATAGGGTTCAAAATAAGTCCAGATACGCTCCAAAAGTTCTTTTTTAACTTCACCATATTTTAAACCGGGAGCAAGATATCGTTTACGCAGTTCTTTTTTCTCTTCTGCATTTAAAAACAATGAATAAATGGCAAATAAATTACATTTATCCGGATTTTTAGGTTCTTCCACAGGTGTGGCATCTGTTACAATGGACATGACTCTTTTTTTCAACACATTTTTCGGCGAAAAAATATCAATCGTATTGCCATAGGACTTGGACATTTTTTGACCGTCAAGACCAGGAATGGTAGCAACGTCTTTTGGAATTTCCGGTTCCGGAATAACAAATGTTTCGCCATAAGTTTGATTGAATTTTATAGCAATGTCTCTGGTCATTTCAACGTGCTGTTTTTGGTCTTTTCCCACAGGAATCCGATGTGCGCCATATAATAAAATATCGGCTGCCATAAGCACAGGATAAGCAAACAGTCCGTGATTGGCAGGAATACCTCTGGCTTTTTTATCTTTATAGGAATGTCCTCTTTCCAGTAGTCCCATTGGCGTTACATTCGATAATAACCATGTCAGCTCGGTTACCTGAGGAACATCCGACTGAACATAAAATATGGATTTATTGGGATCAATACCCAGGGCCAAAAAGTCACAAATAGCTTCAAAGGTTTGATTTCGTAAAAGATCAGCATCAAATACGGATGTTAAAGCATGATAGTTCACTACAAAACAAAACAATTCGTGATTTTCCTGATATTCTATCATTCTTTTCATCATTGCAAAATAATTTCCCAAATGTAAAGAACCGGAAGGCTGAATACCTGATAAAATGCGCACAATAACTCCTTTCGAGAATATATTTTTATATTAAATCTTTATAAATCGGATTGAAAGCTTGTTGAATAAGCTCCATCAAAACTCATATTACTAATTTCCTGAGCATTTTGGTATGCTTTGGAGGTTAAAATCACATCATTATGCTGATAGACAGCTAAATGATAATTCTTGCTAAATGCGAGTGTAAAAATATATTTATAGTTTTTTAAAAATTTTTCATTTTTATGAAATCCCGCAAATCCTTCATACTCACCACGGTCCGGGTGTAAAACAATAAACGACGGCTTATGATCGAGAAAATAATCGATACTATAGGGATGATGGGTCGTATATGCACTCAGGATACTCTTGGGGTGACCAATGTCAAAAATACGGGGTATATCCGAATAATAAGGCACTGCTCCCAAATCCCAACTGGCATAGGACGCGTCAGGAGGAGCAAATTTTTTCAGCCATTTACCAAGTTGCACATGAGACCGATTCAAGTTATTTGTGTATGAAACTTTTCCGGCCAGATATAAACCCGGTGAAACAAGGTAAATTCCAAGTAGAAGGAATATTACAAAATAAAAAAGTCGAACTTTATGAAAAAACAAACTTGTAAACACGGAGAACAAAACCATCAAAACAGCGACAAAAGGCAATTCGTATCGGAATCCGGGCATCCATTCACGTGAAGCTGAAAAACAAAACAGAAATAACACAATAATACCTGAAAAAATAAAAAAATTATCCGATGTGTTGAATTTTCGGAAATAAAAAATTATAAAAATAAAAAACGGAACAAGATATAATAGAAAAATTTTGAGTTCAGATAAACGAGACAAAAAAACATTCAAACTTATCGACTCTACTTTGGCGTAAAAAGTATTTGGCAGTAAATAACCATAAAAGTTATAACGCCAGACAAAATAAATTCCATACACAATGAAAAATATCAACAAAGCCGGTAATATGTTGATAAAAACCTTTTTAATAGATTTTTTTCTGTAAACAGTAAAATATGCCATTTCAATAAAAACATAGCCAAAAACAAACAGTATGAAAAAGAGTCCTTCTGGCCGGGTCATCGACAGCGCCAAAAATGCAAATGGAGATAAATAATGGGGTTTTTGCCTTTTCCTTTCCCGAATAAAAAGATAAAATGACAATAAAAGAAAAAACAAAAATGCAGGTGTTTCAAGCCCGCCTACCGTCCAAAAAGCGAAAAACGGCACAGAAGCAAAAAACAAAGCGGCAATATATCCTGTTTCTTTTTTTCCGGTCAGCATACGACCCAGAAAAAACATGGTGATAACACTTGCACATCCAAATAAAACACCGGAAATTTTTACAACATGCAAAACTTGGTCTTTGCTCAGGTTAAACAGAAAAAAGACAGATTCGAGCATTACCCATAAAAAATTTGTATATCCCTCCACAGGCACACTGCCGTCCGTACTGAAAACCAAACCATAGCCATTAACCAGGTTTTGGGCATATCTTAGAGAAATAAATGCATCATCAATAGTAAAACCATAAAAGGAATAACACTGAAAAAGAAACAGAAGCAGACTGATAAGGAGAGACAAAAAATTCCATTTGTTGTTTATTTTATTCCTAATGACCCATAAAATAAACACACTTTTTACAACAATGAGTAAAATGTCAACAAAAATTACCATATTTAACTTAATTTATTAAAAAGTTCAAGTGTAAAAAATACATCAAAAACAAACTTTAATCAAGTAAAAAGAATAATAATAGAGTAAGGTAAAAGAGTATGTGATTCGCTTGCTTTTTCATCTTAAAAGTATTAGATTTTGGCGTAAAATATATAACATTCCAACCGGAGGTTTTATGACAACACACGAACTCATTCAGATTGAAGATCAATTTGGTGCACACAATTACCATCCTCTTGATGTTGTTATTAATCGCGGAAAAGGTGTTTGGGTATATGACATTGAAGGAAACCGTTATCTTGATTTCCTCAGCGCCTATTCCGCCGTAAATCAGGGTCACTGCCACCCGCGCCTTGTTGCCACAATTAAAGAACAGGCAGAAAAACTCACCCTGACATCCAGGGCCTTTCGTAACGACCAGTTGCCCCTTTTATGCAAAGAACTGGCAGAATTAACCGGATTTGAACGGGTCCTTCCGATGAACAGCGGCGCAGAAGCTGTAGAAACAGCTATAAAAGCAGCACGAAAATGGGGATATACTGTAAAAGGTGTGAAACCGGACGAGGCAGAAATAATCGTTTTTAACAACAATTTTCACGGACGTACAATTACGATTATCAGTTTTTCATCCGAAGACCAATATAAAAATGGTTTCGGCCCTTTAACCCCGGGATTTAAAATTATTCCCTATGATGATATAAATGCGCTGCAAAAAGCATTTAATAAAAATACAATTGCTGTTCTTGCAGAACCCATTCAGGGAGAAGGCGGGATCATCATTCCACAGGACGGTTTTTTAACGGAAATATATAATCTCTGCTGTAAATATAATGCACTTTTTATGGTGGACGAAATACAAACCGGATTGGGAAGATGTGGCAAACTTTTTGCATACTATTATGAAGATGTTCAACCGGATGCAGTGATTATAGGAAAAGCGTTAAGCGGTGGATTTTACCCGATTTCTGCCGTACTGGCAAAATCGGAATTACTGGATGTTTTTAAACCAGGAGACCACGGCAGCACATTCGGAGGAAATCCATTGGCAAGCGCCATAGCACGAGAAGCACTCCATATTTTAATGGATGAAAATTTATCGCAAAAATCCTACGAATTGGGACGATATTTTAAAGAAAAATTGTTATCTATAAAAAGTCCGTTAATTAAAACAGTTCGAGGAAAAGGACTATTAATCGGTGTTGAGCTGCAGCCCGATGCCGGTGGTGCGCGAAAATATTGTGAAGCGTTAAAACAAGAAGGTTTGCTTTGTAAAGAGACACATGAAACAATTATTCGTTTTGCGCCGCCGTTAATAATTACTAAAGAGGAACTTGATTGGGCATTTGAAAAAATTTCTAAATTGCTGGCATAGCAACAAACTTTTCTTCTCTGACAGAACACATTTGCTTGCAATTTTGTGGTTATTTCTTTAACTTGCCAGTTATTTAAAAAATTTGTTCAGCCAACATAATTATCAACGATAAGGATATATCTTTGAAAGATTATATTGCATTTTTTGATCTAGACAATACAATTATAAATGACAGCAGCGGAAAACTGATGGGTTTGCACGCCCTGAAGCACGGATTATTGCAAAAGCATAAAGCCTTTGAAGGCTTATTACTGGCAATTGCTTATAAATCCGGGTTAATGGAAGGGGAAAAAATTATCAGTCGTTTGGTCAAGTGGTTAAAAGACCAACCCGAACAACGGGTAATTGACTTTGCCGTACAACTGTTTCAGGATGTAATTAAACATACCATTCGAAAGGATGCTGTTAAAGAAATAGACTTTCACAAAAAACAAAACGCGCAAATTGTTATTTTGTCCGCATCCATGAGTTTTTTATGCCGCCCTTTTCTTCAGTTTTTGGGAATTGATGATCTAATATGCACCGAACTAAAAACTGAAAATCAAAAATATACGGGTTTGCCTAAAAATCGTTTTTGTTACGGTACGGAAAAACTCATCCGGTCCAAACAATACTGCTCGGAACACAAATACTCTTTAAAGAACGCCTATTTTTACACAGATTCCGTTTCCGACTTGCCAATGCTGGAAGCTGTCGGCAACCCGGTTATAATAACACCTGATAAACTTCTGGAACAAACAGCTAAAGAGCGTGGTTGGCCGCTTTTTAACTGGTTGTAAATTTAAAAATCCCGATTTAATAAAAAGTTAAATCGGGATTTAAATTCAAGTGGAATTATTAGAATTTACTTACGTTAACAGCTTGCAAACCTTTGGGTGTTTCTTTTACTTCAAATTCTACACCATCGCCTTCATTTAGCTCTTTTGGTTCATCAACAATGGCTTTGAAATGAACAAATACATCATCTCCATCGGGTCTTTCGATAAAACCAAAGCCTTTTGTTTTGTTAAACCACTTTACTGTTCCTCGTGCCATGAAAAATATCCTTTCTGGATATAAATTACATCTGCTTAATACAGATCAGTTTTGTACACCCTCTAGGGTTTGCCCATAAAAAAAATCGTAACCATAGTTATTTATAATAACACTTTGATTACGATTTTCAATAGTTTGCTGTAAAGATAATTAAATTCAAGCGAACAATTCCAACATACTCGGTATATTTAAGCAAAACAACGGTGTACTGTTATTTAATAAACAAATGTAAACATTAAAATATTGAAAAACAAATCTTTTCTTAACTTTTTTCTCAATCTTTTTTACAGAAATCTATAATAATTCGATATTATCCTCAGTTTTTGTCAAACCTTCACTACCGATGCCAGGGGTTGCGGTAAGGTCTTGACATAAATCTGTCAGCCTCCGGGTCATTTAAAATTTTTTCATTTAAAGGGTCCCATTGAATGGGTCTGCAAACACGAACGCTGATATCACAAAGATGAGATATAATATCCGATTGAACAGCCGAATGAATGGGACTAACCGGCTGGCGGCGACTTTTAACACAATCTATAAAATTTTGATAATGATTTAAACTTGAAGAAAGCTTAATATCGTCTTTTTTTAATTTAATATTCAGCAAAAAAGCGGGAGAAGCATAAGCATGAGACCTGTCCACTGCAACCCATCCTTCAGACCCGACAAACATTGTTCCATGGTCACGGGCTTGTTTGAACTCTTTTTGCACAACAGGAAGGGCCTGCTTTTCATTTATAAATCGCATTCGAACACCGTTTGCATAGGTGCACCAAAAATCCCAGGTATCCACTGTTCTGAACAAACCCTGTTCTGCGATTGTGCCTTTCCCTTCATAATAAACAGGAGCGGTGTTGTCCGTATTATTCCCCCATTGCGCAATATCTAAAGGATGCGCTCCCCACCCGGCGATAAAACCGAGACTGTTATCATAATGATGATAAGTACCAAAATTTGTACACCTGTCGATTGTATAGGGTGTTTTTGGGGCAGGGCCAAGCCACATATCATAATCAAAACCAGTCGGAACAGAAACCGGGACCATAGAACCGCCGGGTGCATTAAAAACGGATGCCTGGCTGTCCATCGCCGCACACCAGGTATAAATCGTATGTAAATCACCGATATAGCCGTTTCTAACCAGTTCACAAACAAAACGAAAATCATAAAAAGAACGTTGTTGTGTTCCATACTGAAAAATTGCACCATATTTGTGAACGATTTTTCTCAGTTTTTGATTATCAGAAATACTGACACCAAGTGGTTTTTCCACATAAACATCTTTACCGGCTTTGACGGCAGCGATGGCAATGGGCACATGCCAATGGTCCGGCGTGGCGATGACAACAGCATCTATGTCTTTTTGCGCCAACAGGTCGCGAAAATCGCTGAATACGCGACAACATTTGTACAACGGATCATTAAATTCTTCACTATAATGCTGATCAATAATAGATGCACGGTCAATACATCTGTCTTTAAAAGCATCACAAACAGCTACTGATTGTGTATTTTTCAACATTAAAAAACTTTTCAGCAAACTTGTTCCGCGACCACCAACACCAATGTGTCCCAGGTTAATTCTGTTATTAGGAGATATACAGGTCCTTCCCAGAACAGAGGAAGGGACTAATACCGGGACACAAAAACTCATTGTTTTTAAAAAATTACGTCGAGAATATTTCATCTTCAACTCCATTTTCGTTAAAACTGAAATAATCCATACATTTGTATAAAAACGTAATTTGACGCTAATTCAACAAAAAAATTTTCAGGCCTTTTTCAAATTTTTTATCTGTTGCAAAATTTTCGGATCCGACAGAAACATCATCATGCCTATTAAAAATAAAATTCCACTCAAAACCAAATTTACTCCAATTTTTTCACGTGCAGCCGGAGAAACAAGGACAATCAAAGACAACATGGAAAACGCAATACAAATACCACCGACTAGCGGAAAGACGCTCTTTTCTTCATTATCCTTCAATACTTCAGAATCGACGTCAATCGGCGTGTTTAGTTTTTCAAAAAACTGGTCAATTTCTGTTTGCGGAAGCAGCAGGTCTTTTGCATATAAACGAGAGAAAAACAATAACATAACGATATAGGCCAATGCCGCCATAGTCATCCAGAATTTGGCGCTCAGGAACAGTAATGAACCGTCAGATGTAAAAAAAGTTGTTAATGAAATATTGGGATCAGCATTTCCTGTAACAAAAATAAACCAAAACAAAATGCCGATAGCAACACATAAAACTCTGTTTGCTGTTTTGTTTTTTATATAGAGCCTTCCGAGATGATTGGAAATAAGTATAAAAAATAATGTAACAGCCACAGTCAGCAACATCTGAGGGCCCAAAGTAAATTTTAATACAAAACGGGCAACCGAAGCTATCAATGTTCCCGCCAATATCGAAGCAACACCGGACCATCGGCCAATATCTTTAATTATAATCCCCAATACAAGCGGAATGGATATTGGTACTCCGGTCAAACTAAAAAAGATCGTACTAAAAGTAAAAACTCCATATTCACTATGAATAATAACAAAGGCCATTGACACAGCAAAAAAGAATAAAACAATGATAGCAAGACGCCCGACCATTAAAACTTCTTTTTCAGTGGCCTTGGGTTTAAAAAGGTTTTTATAAATATCGATAGAAATGATGGACGATACGGTGTTCCAAACGCTATCCAAGGCAGACATGGAAGCTGCCATCATGGCGGATAAGAACATTCCGACAATACCGGCCGGCATATATCTTAAAACAACGGCAATATAAACATTTTCATCTGGTTTGGTGATATTTGAAAAATGGGCGAGTTGACTGATATCCGGCCACAATACTTTTCCAACAAGTGGTGGAATTCCAAACATAATCGGGGCGGTTAAAAATAACGCAAAAGCCAGCCAGCCAACTTTCATCGCTGCTTTTTCGTCCTTAACACTGTAAAACCGTTGTGCTTTATCTGCTACGGCATTACCAAAAATATGAGATGTAGCTACTCCGATAATATACCAATATGTATATGTTGTTTTATCACGAATAACGTGTTTTAACTCCAAAGGAGGAATTCGTTTAATAAAGTCGGTAATTGATCCCAATTCGCCGGACAAAAATATTGTCGGTATTAATACGAAAATGACACTCATTAAAATTATAGCCTGAACAACATCCGTTATACAAACAGCCCAAAATCCACCTGAAAATGTATAAATTAAAATAACGATCGCAAAAAAGATGATCATGATGTCAATGGCCAACATGGAATTTGGAAACAATGTAGGTGCACATATTTTACTTAATGACGCCAAATGATGGGCCGGCCAGTACATCAAACTTAGAATCAACATAATACTGAGAAACAGGTGAGTGACTTTGTTAAACCGGGTTTGTACATATTCTACAGGAGAAGTAATACGCGAACGCCTCCATCTTTTTGCCGATAATAAAAATCCGCCTAAAAAAGAAATAGGAGTGGTAATAAAATACAATATTCCAAACCAGCCTGTGTTATAGGCAAAACTGGCAGCCCCGGTAAACATCCAGGCCGAAAAAGTTGTCATAAACAACGACAAGCCGGCTGCCCACCACGGAATCATATTACCCCCTACAAAAAAATCTTTTCCACCTTTCATTAATTTTGAAAAAAAGAAACCAATACCCAGCATTAATGCCAAATAAAATAGAATAACGAGATAATCAACAGTCGGGAGCCCAAATTTCATCTTTATTACCTTATGTTATATCCGGAATGACTTGATTATTTAATTATGTCTAAGATAAGGGCATTTAAAATACCCTTATCCGGGACTCAACATTAAAGGACCATTTCAACAACATCAAACTCTGGTAATTCACCGTTATCAAAAATCTCTAGTTTAATCCGCTTCCATCCTTTTTCCATATCAACGGTATAATAGTTGTCTTTTTTAACAATATTAATTATCGGTTCTTGTTCGTTTTTTTTCATAGGACAACCGGCAAGAATCATAAAGGGATTTTTTTCTTTAACCGTTGACTCGACACTCACAAAAGGACATATACCGGATTCTTTTGGCAACGGTAATGTTTTAGAATAGGCTGTTACCGGTTGTGAACCTCCACAAACCGCATAAAATTCTGCTAATGGCCGTTCTATAACAAAAGAATTCCCATCAACATTACAACTGCCATTATTGTCCTTGTTCTCAATATGCCAATTTGCCGACAAAACAGAAGGCTCGTTCTCCTTTATCAATTTATCCAAAACAAGGATAAAAGGAGCACTTTCAAAAACGAGTACGGTTCGTGTTACGCTTTTGACGTCGGGATTAACAATTTTATAAGCCTGAGTAGCATCACTTGCCCAAAAAACATACTTGCCCCGATCACCTCTTCTTACAATTTTCGCAGAAGCTTTGGATGCATTGGTACCTTCCTCGCCTTTGTGATATTGATGGCCCTGTCCATCGATTAATACTGTATTATGGGCCACTGGTGTTCGTAACAGCCAACCCGGATCTTTTGCATTATAGGTAGGATGTTTATAATCAGCCAGTAATACTTCATCATAGGCCTTTAAAATCACGGAATTACGATCGCCGTGTTCATGATTGGATGGTTTTCCGCTTCGCATGGCTACAACCAAATCCCGGGACTCGTATCCGTTTCGGGTAATTATCCAGTCAAGGTCAAAATGTTTAAAATAAAATTTTGGGGTAGGTTTTATAGGTATAATTGTCGGATCATACCATATTAGAGAATAATTATTGTGTCCTCTGGCATGATTTAAAGCGATGTATTGGCACAACCCATCGCGGGAGTTTCTGGCAATCCAAAAACCCAATCCCGAATCAAAACTGGACCCACTATCCCCGAAATTGACCGTTTCATGAGGAAAATTACTGTGCGGCATCTGTAAGGCAAGTAAAAACTCCATCATACCAACATAATTAGCGTCATCAAACAATCCCATATTTTTCTTACGGGCAAACATTTCAACTACCAAAGCCATGTGTGATGCCGTATAATTCCAGTAAGAACCGCCTTCATTATAGCTGCCGTCGGCTTCAAAATTGTCGACAAAATTTTTATAACTATACAAAACCATCTCAAACCATTTTGCAGCGCGTTTGTCAGTGTTCATTAACGCGGCTGCTCCTACGGCCAATCCTCCAAAAGGTACCGCCTTTAGGTTAATACCATTAAAAAAGTAAGGCCAACGGCTCATATCCACATCGGCATGATAAGAACCTTCCGGGTCATATCCCCATCCTTTAACTTTATCCGGATGGCGCATACCCCACAGAGACAAATAACAGGCTTCACATCCTTTGTCTCCGATGCTTTTTAAAATTTCTTTACGTTCCTGGTCGGAGAATAAATCATAACACCAATCATAGGCCATACTCATGGCAATCGTACCCTCAGGTGCGCGTTGCAGACCGATCACATATTTTTTATCCTCAACATGATAGTCCCATTTTTTATATTTCAGCAGCGTTGTTGCAGCCAGATAAGCCAATTCTCCATGTCTGGCACTTTTTGTTACTATATAAAGGAAAGCTTCTCGTTCCAAAATTTGTCTGGCTCGTGCAAAATGTCGAATGTGATTATTATAACTTAGATCATTTTTTAAAAAATTAATATCATCTGTGTGGTCCAGGCTTGTCTGTGCCAACCAATAGTCCTTAAACAACGGCAATTTGGTTTTTTCACGAATTTTATCCAGATCATCTGCTGAAAAGAACAACTCCAGCGGTAGTTCTTTAGATTGCGCGTTAACATTTTTAATCAGGGATAAATTCATAACAGAGAGGGAAGCGAGTGACAAACCGGCTTTTTGAAAAAAATCTCGACGATCAAGTTGTTTTGGATTCATAGTTTTTCTCACATTTTTTTTATGGGGGAAGGATTTATCAATTATAAAAAATTAGCTCATAAAAAGCAACAAACTTGTACTTGAGAAAAAGTTTGTCATTAATTATATTTAATAAACCTCGACCTTACCTATTCCAAAAAGGAGATCAAGATGAAACGTGCCATGCTCTTAGTATTTACAACCCTGTTCATCGTGATGTGTAATAAACCGGCGCAGGAACCCAATATTTCCCAATACTCGGATATCTATCAAGTTAATGGAAAATGGTTTTGCCCGATATGCAACAAACCTGTTAAAAACGGTGACCGCTCAAAAATTGATCCGGCGCTGCAATTATCGGAATGGCATGACACATTTCTTGATCCGGAATATTTCAAATCTAAAATCGACCATATTTCAGACCAGGAACTGATTTCATCACTAGTTTTACCAAATGGTTTACAATCAGAGATAAAGGGAAAATCCGCAGACGAACTGGACCAAATTTTAAAAAAATACTTTTCTCAACAACTGACAAACAACCGGTTGTATAAATATGACGGTGTAGAAAAAATTCCATTTATAACTCGAGACGAATTCCTTAATGACTTGAAAAACGACCCGGAACGAAAAACAGGACTTTTGAAACAAGCGGCACATATTGCTGATCCGGACAGCGGGTACAGAATCGGAGAAATTCCATTCGGCTTTAAAGTGAATTTTGATTACAACTGGCAGGACCGTTCTGATTACGGCGTTCATTATTGTCATTTTTTCAGAATACTTCTCGGTGCCTATTTAGCGACCGGAGATAATTTCTACCAAACCAGTTTTGAGGATTTGTTTAATCAATGGTATGAACAAATCGACCAGGTAAAACATGAGCAAAAACCGTGGGAAACAAAACTCAGAGATGTCGTTTGGTATGAGCTGGGTTTGGGTGTCCGAATCCCCTATTTTATTGATTCATATAAAACCTATAAAGATTCCTTAACGCCTGAAACACACAAACGAATGTTAAAAAATATTCTGGGTTCAGCCAGATGGTTATATGAATGCCTGTCAACAACACCTTTTCATCCCTATAACTGGCAAACACAAACATCCATGACATTGGCATATATAGCCTTGACGTTTCCGGAATTTACGGAATCAGACAAATGGCTGGAGGCCAGTAAAAAAAATATGATCCAACATTTTGAAAATGATATAAACGATGACGGCGGTTATATTGAAAGGACCGGCAGTTATACGTCCTATGTTTTTGGCATGTTTTACAGATATATGCTGATGTTTAAATATCTTGAAAATGATACAACATTGCTCGAAACCTACCTGCCCCGACTGGAAAACCTGATGGAATTCACTGCTTATACCACAACACCCATGGGTTTAAACTGTCCTTTTAATGATTGTGGTCGCGGCACCTATCTTACAGACTTGCTGATCGAAATGGGTGATTTTTTCAACAGAGGCGAGTTTTTAGGTGCTGTTCAAAACAGTGTCCCGTCCAAAAAACTGGCCAATTCTAAAGTCAAGCCTGTTATTCCATCCAAATTGTCGGTTGACTTTCCATACTCAAAATTCGCTGTTATGCGGGACGGGTGGAATTACAATTCCTATTTTATGATGATCAATTACGGTCCTTTTGAAAACCACGGTCATTATGACATTCTGGATTTTGAAATGTATGCCAATGGTCAGGCTCTCGCGGTTGACGCTGGGCTGGGCTTAAAAGGCTATTCCGAACCCATACATGTTTCCTGGTATAAACGCGCCCCGGCTCATAATATGTTGACTATAAACAATATTAGTCCCAACAAACGGAACATTTCCGGTGAAAATGTTATAAAGGCTTTTCAAACAAATACCGATTACTTTGCCGCCACGCATCGGGGTTATGAGCAATATCAACAAACGACTGTCAGGCGACATTTTGTTTTTGTCAAGGGCGAATACTGGCTTATTGTGGATGATGTTTGCACCTCTCAAACAAACAAAAATCTTGAATGGAACCTGCATACACCTTTGGATATGGAAATAACAGACCAGGGATTTATATCCAAACAAGAAAACGGTGTTCTTTTATTACACCCGGCAGCAGAACAAACAGAAAAAATCCTAAAATCGGGGTATGCTGACTTGCGTGGATTACCGAACGAAGAACCAAACCGAAAAATCGACTGGGTTGTTTTTCAGAAAAAATCTAAAGCAGACTCTACACTTGACAATTTTAATATTCTTGCTTTCCCTTTTACAAAAGAAACAAAACAACATGCAGAAACCGTTTCTTTTTCAACAGTGGAAACCGGCAATAAAAATATCGCTGTTTATGAAATTAAAACAGACCAATACACTGATGTTATAATTTTATCAGATGGAAACATGCACAATTTTATAAAAAACATCGAAGGAGATTTTTCATACGGATGGTTTAGATTTAAAGAGGATCAATTATCAGACATCAGCATTGCCAATGCGGGAACTGTTAAAATCAGTGATGCCATTCACCTGAAATTCGGTAAAAAGACAAATCTTGAACAATCATTTTAAAACAGATTTCTAAAAAGGAGAATTTTATTCATGAAATATAATAAACTGGGAAGCACTGATATAGACGTAACACCTCTGGCAATGGGATGCTGGGCAATCGTAGGTGATGAAACCTGGGGACCGCAAGACGAAAAAGATGCCATTCGCACTATTCACGCAGCTATGGATGCCGGAATTAACTTTTTCGACACGGCTGAAGTGTATGGAATGGGCTATTCAGAAGAAATTTTAGGAAAAGCGCTTGAAAACAAAAGAGACAATATTGTTATTGCTTCCAAAGTCCGTACTGTAAATGTGGGTTACAACGATTTAATACAAGCATGTGAAAACAGCCTGAAACGATTAAAAACCGATTATATTGATTTATACCAAATTCACTGGCCGAGCCGTGAAGTGCCTTTTGAAGAATCCTATAAGGCTTTAACACAATTAAAAAAAGAGGGTAAAATACGCGCTATCGGCATGTCCAATTTTGGCGCTAATGATCTGGAAAACATTTTGTCATGCGGACCGATTGAAACAGACCAATTGCCCTACAATCTGCTCTGGCGGGCAATTGAATATGAAATCGTGCCCAAATGTCAGGAGAAAAATGTCGGCATACTATGTTACAGTCCACTTGCCCAGGGACTGTTGACCGGAAAATTTAAAAACGCTGAAAGCGTTCCGGATGGCCGGGCACGTACCCGCTATTTTTCAAGTAAAAGAGAAATGGTAAGGCACGGTGAGGACGGCTGTGAAGAAGAGCTGTTCCAGGCTATTGACAAGGTGACAGAAATCGCCAAGGAACTACAAAAACCCATGGGACAAATTGCGATAAGCTGGCTTTTTAAACAACCGATGGTGACAAGTGTATTGGCAGGCGCCCGAACACCGGAACAAATTCAGGCAAATGTTAAGGCCATGGAACTGGAACTATCGGATGATATTGTTGACGCATTAAATGCGGTTTCCAATATTATCAAACAAAAAATTGGAAAAAATCCCGACATGTGGGAAAAAGAATCACGAATTCAATAATACAAAAAAAGCCGCGTTTAAAACGCGGCTTTTTTTCTTAATATACAAGCTCTCTGAAATTTTTAACTGTATGGCAAGTAATTAAATTACAATCGTGAGCGCTGCCGGCATTTTCGTCCCCGGATCGGCTGACAATAACCAGATTTTCACCATCAACAGCCATTGAAGGATAATGCCGCGATGCATGTTCAACAGGACCGATAGCGACAACACCGGCAAAACACCAGTCTATCATATTTTTTGAAAAATGTAAAACCATTCTGCGTCGTTCGTTATTTGGAAGATTGTATCTATCCTCCGGCATTTTGTCGATACGTATCATGCTGTCGGTTGCCTGAGTGCCGACCATCCAATAGAGTTTTGTTATTTCATCATAAAGCACATAAAACTTCATTTGTCCGCCTGGAAACGGCACAAACACTAACTTTTTACCCGAAGGAACCGTTTCAATTTGGGTGATCATTTCACCGTTTTCCTGTTCCACAACCTTAGCCAAAGCCGCATAACCGGTTCCACCGGTATGCGCCCTCATGAACAAATGAAAGGTATGACCACTGGGGTCCGTCCAAAGGTGGGCCGGGTCTGTAAACTGGACAACATTTGTTTCCAGCCAGCCAATCGGAGACATGCCCCGATTTGGCGCCGGATAAAACGGTCCGTCAGCCGGAGAAGTAAAAAACGGTACGCCAAAATATTCCAAATCTTCCGGTTTGACAACATCTTGAAAAACAAGCGGCGAGGCAAATGTCCAGTTTTCAACTTTTAACAAATCATCACCGACTTTAGCGCGCATCAAAATCGGTGCAATATCACCAACCCGCCAGCACTCTTTTAAACCGCGTTCAAATCGTTTTTCCATAACCAGATAAATACAATCATTCGCATACCATACATTACAGGCACTGGCATGCCAGGTCTCATTTTGGGTCATTTGCACAGGTTTACTCCAGGACTCCCCATTATCATCCGATCGCATAATCATCAAATCCTGACATTGTCCCAGAATATAAATAGATGAACCGGAAACAAAAGAACGTGCATGACCATATGGAAAAGTCCCTCTTACAGTCCAGGTTTTACCATGATCATCCGATGTTAATATTTTCCCCTGAACATAGGATTTTGAAGCGTTATAAAAATTCTTTTCTCCTGGTAATTCCGCTACACCTGCTCCGCCCTGATCTATTGTTAAAACCATACGGCCTGACTCCAAACAAACAATAGCCGGGGTTCCGACATTGACTTGATTTAAATCATTCGCATCATAAACAACAACGCCGTCCTGGGCAAGCGGCTCAATACCTGTTTTATTACTTTTACAGGCTGAAAAGACAAAAAAACAAGATAACAGAAAAACAAAAATTAATCGAAACTTCATATACAATTTCCTTTTTAATAAACGGGGACAACCGGTATGATGCCGATACTTTCGGCAATGGGCATTATTTCATGTAATTCGTTGACCAGGATAAAATCAACACCATTATCAAACAAGGTTTTAACAGCTTCAGGATCATCGGTACAGCAATAATTGGCAATAATATTTTTTTCATGTAAAATTTGGGCAAAATTCTCTAATAAAGGTCCCGGTTCAACTCGAAGCAACTGAATAAATTCCGCTTGCATCTCAATTGTATCATTAACGTATTGTTCCGTATCTCCCTGACGTTCCATATTGCAAATTTTAATTTCAGGTGAAACAGATTTGGCAGCTTTTGCCAACTCGGTTTTACATGCTAAAAATGCCTGATGTAAACGGTTGTGGCGAACAACAGCTTTAGCGACCTCACTCCCAAGAGATGAATCACCTTTGAGGTGTAAATTCAGCCAGATATTTTGGGGCATCACTTGCAGAGCTTCATCAAGTGTTGGAATTTTTTCACCGGCAAATTTCAAGTCCTTAAAAGAGCCGGCATCCAACGAACGGACATAATCAAAATCAAGTTCGGAAACAGCGCCTGTTCCTTCGGTTGTCCGGTCAACAGTTGCATCATGCAAAATAACAAGCTTTTTGTCCCTGGTAAACCGGACATCCAGTTCAATCATCTGGGCGCCCAGACGAACCGCCTCTTTAAATGCCGCAACTGTATTTTCCGGGTGTGTTCCCATAGCACCGCGATGGGCACAAATCCCTTTTTCCGGCATTTTTATCTCTGGTGTCGGCTTTCCGCAAGCAATAAAAACAAACAACACCAGCAAACTTTTTGTCAACTTTTTCATAAAATTCCTCAATTATGGCATTTTAACACGAATAAATATAATATGTTATTTCAACCGGATCGTATATGTTTTACCGGATAAAACCTGATTATCACATTTTTCACCCTTTTCATTAAAAAGAATAAAATCACCTTTTCCACATAATGAAACATTCTGAATGGAAACCGGTTTTTTTATGATTGAATCGATATAAAGCTTCCAATCCCTTTTATCCTTTTTGATAAAACCTTCAACAGGATCAGAAAACCCGATAGAAATATTTTTATTATTAAACTCGCCGTTGATTTTTTGGGTATTTAACAAAATAATTTCATTCAGATCATTATCGACAAATCGAAGCCAGAATCCACTTTCATCCGGCCAGCGTTGATAACGCTCGACTTGGTTGATAAAACTCCAGTCCAAAATGTCCGTAACATTTTTCTGCTGGTGCAAATGTTTAATGGAAACAGTAAGATGATCATCTGTATTCTCTATCCATTTAACATCAGCTTTGTGTGGTTTTTTCTTCTGAGATGGATACAAAACACGTACCGTATGCCACGGAAATTTGACAGTTCCTTTGTAAACAACAGAAGGCGCCGGATGAGAAGCAGAAGGATCAACCGGGGTATTGTTACCAAACGTACCAACCCAGCCGCGACCTGCAAAGGTCCAGTCTAAATTATTGGGGTAATAAATATTATAACTGGTTCCGGGGAAAACAGTGTCTGCTTTTACAACGGTCGGTTCCAGGCCATCGTCGACAGAACAAACATTAAGTACAGCACCGTTATCTGCTGTTGCAGAAACATTATCATTCAAATCAACATGATTATCAAAATTAAACTGAAAATTACTTTCGATATTGTGCTGTCCGTTGCCTTTTAAATCATCCAATAGCAGCCAGTATTCACCACGTTTGTAAAATACGGTTCGTCTGGCTGTTACCGGCAGCAATGAGGACCGAAACTCATAAAGTCCTTCTAAAAAATCATATTCTTTATTCGTTACCCAGCGATTTTCCATGTAATCAAACTCATAATGCCGGTCCCAACCGGCGTTTTGATCGATACCGTCGATAACAAAATTATTATGCAAAAAACCAAAACGGGAATCATAGCGGACCGTATCTTTTGTTGAATGATAAATGGGCGTTCCGGGATCGACAATAAAATTGGCCCCGTCTGCAGAAACACAAATACTGAGTTTATCAGCGTGATGATGATTGGTGCCATAGGGTCCGGCATCCATTGCCAGATACTGATCGGATACCCCCCATCCGTTACGCATGGCATAATAGCCGCTTATATAACGCGGGGCGGAATGTTGTGGAAAAGATAAAAACATTTCCGGGATATTTTCAGGCTTGTTCTTTGCCAGTTCCAACAAATCAGGTCGATTTAAAATATCGGCTGCTTTTTTAAGGATGCTGTCCCGAACATCAAAAGCGCCGTGGTCACCATATCGGGGCAGACTTTTGTCCGGCTTCATTAGGCCGATATGTGTTTCGACAATTTTCCCCAAAATCTCTTTCAGGTCATCTTTTTGACGGCCTTCCGGCAAAGCGCCATAGATATTTAAACAATGCTGTACTGTAGACGTTGAATAACCAACGGTCAGTTCAACACAAATCTCTCCGGGATAAAAATAGGTATTTAAAAAGAACTGAAAAAAACCGGTCCCATCATTGAGCCATTTTTTACCTTGTTTTAATTCAGGAAAATTAAGGCCAACATAAATCATCCCTCTGATATTTCCGAGGGTACCGTTATGCAAACCTAAAAACATTCGCGGGATCAACCATTCCATTTCATCGTGAACATCTAAAATTGTTTGCAGAAAAAGGCTGTCCGGCATGGAAGGTGAATTTTTAAGAAAATCCAGCGTGTCAATAAATCGCATCATGCGCCAATGTTGCAACACCCAGTTCCAGGGATTACCGGCAAAATAGTCCTGCACGTTTATACCGGTTGCTTTGGAAATCGGCACATGTTTGATAAAGTCACTCATATTTTTAACAATCAACTGTGCCAATCGCTCATCACCTGTATGATAATAAGCCGGGACCAGATAATCAAAATGTGGAAACCGTCCAACAGATTTGACGGTTTTATCCGGGTCAAACCATGGGATGTCTCCTTCAAACACGCCTTTTTCATAGGCGGAATAATATACATTATTCTCAAGTGTTTCCCAGGCCCGGGGGTCAACTTTATCCGGATCTTTTACATCAGGCTTAAAAATGACCCAATGCGGGTGAATATATTCTTTGGTCCGAAAATATTTTGCCAGAACCGATATTTTTTGTTCTCTGGCGGCATCTTTAGGTAATTGTTTCAGGTTTAATACCGGTTCGCTTTCGGGATCAAGTTTGTTTATAAAATCATTCAACCAATCATTTTCTACAGCGCCGTAAACCCGAAAGGTTAAAAAAACAACACAGATTACAAGTAAAATCTTTTTCATTATAACATCCCGCTTTTTACTGTTCACGGCTTAATGATTCAATCATTTTTTTCTCTTGTCTGCCGCCGAAATAATACATTAAAAATCCAACGACAACAAGTAAAACACCCATAATCAATGTCAGCCATATATCCCGCCAAACAGACATTGTGAATATCAATAAGCAAACAAATCCGCCTATAATCATAGTAATAATCCCAACAATTGGGAAACTGGACATACCTTTTTTTCCAACAAAAACTTCTTTTGCAACATCAACCGGGGTGTCCAGTTTTTTGAAAAACTTTTCAACAATCTCCCTGTCTTTAACTGTATCTTTTGCACACAAAGAAGCAAAGAAATATTGTAAAACCGCATAAACGACAGCAATACAAACCAGAATTATTGTCGTTTTTTGATCAAGTGGAATGGAAAGATAAAAAACAGTAAAAATTATAGTCGTCTTGATAACAGTTAACAGTGCTGTAAAAAGCCGACTTTTTTTATAAATTTCTGAAATCCATATCGAAAAAACAAGTACGGAAAATGTCACAAAAATAGTTGCAAATATATGGGCGCCGACAGAATATTCAAGTACAAACCTGGCAGTCGCGCTGACGACCAATCCCAGGGAAATGGCCCCAAAAGCAGACCATCTGGGCAGTTTTTTAAAAACCAATCCAAATGTCATAGGAATGGCAATCGGCATTAAAAACAATGCGGAAAAAATCGCCATGAGGTTAAAAATCCCCAACTCACTTTTTGCATAAATCAAAGCTGTTACAACAGTGACTATTCCCAAAATGATGGTAGAATATTTTCCAACCTTTAGTATTTTTTCATCACTTGCTTTTGGGTTGATAACGCCGCCGTATAAATCTCTGGAAATAACTGAAGAGTCAATATTATAGGTTGTATCAATCGCGCTCATGGTTGCGGCAAACATCGCTGCCAGAAAGAACCCTATTAGTCCGTTTGGAATAGCTTTTAATACCATACCGACATATACAAGATCTTCGGGTTTGAATGCTCCTTGAAAAAACGATACGGCTGATAGATCGGGCCAGATAATTCGGGCTGCCAAAGGGGGAATACCGAATAAAATGGGTACAGTTAAAAACAACAATCCGGCAGACAATCCCACCCGTTTTGCATCTTTTTCATCTTTAACACTATAATAGCGCTGCGCAGCACCCCAATTTGCAACAATCAAATTAAAAAGGGTAACGGCCAGCAGGTATTTCACATCATATTTCATTCCATTATAAACATGTTCAAGCTCAAACTGTGGAACATGGTTGATAAAATTCGATAAACCACCGGCAGACATGATACTAACCGGCATAACAATAAGTGTAATCGCCAAAAGAATTATAAATTGAACAACATCGGTTATGGCAACAGCCCAAAGACCTCCCAGCAACGTATAGATTAGAATAACAATACCGGCAATAAGAATAACAATTTCAATATTCACACCAATGGTCGCAGAAATAATTTTTGAAACAGCAGTCAAGGTTACACCTCTGCTGAACAAACCGCTAAGCACCAAAACATAAGCAACCAGTTGTTGTGTCGTTACGTTATATCGGACCGATGAATATTCAACGGGTGAAATAACCCTTGAACGTCGCCACCTTGCCGCTGTAATTCGGTGCCCAAGGATAAATGAAACAGACCAGGTCAAAAAATAGATGAAACCAAACAAACCGGAATAATAGACAAATCCAGCGGCACCTGTAAAAGTCCAGGCAGAAAAGTTACTCATATACAAAGAAATACCGGCCACCCACCAGGGCAGCATATTACCACCGGTAAAGTATTCTTTTGAACCTTTCATAAACTTGCTGAAATAGACACCTATTCCAAGCATCAAAACAATATAAAATCCGAGAACATAATAATCGATAGGAGCAAGGCTTTTTACCATAAAAAAATCCTTTGCAAAAAGGTAGTGACCGGAATTTTTTATAAAAACATTTTTCCCGGTATATATTAAAAAAATTAGAGAGTATTATTAATACAAATTTTTTTATAAAGATACAAGGAGAAAGCGAATATATGGGCGAGATATAAAAAAAGGGACCTCAATGGGTCCCTTTTCATTAAAAAACCGAAACATCTATATATTTTTTGGGATTGTTTTTCAGGTCAGCTATGAGTGTGGTTATTTCAAGCAAGGTATTGTTAAAGTTTTCAATATACTCTTTATTATTAACCAGCGCTCCAACGCTTCCATCGCCATCATTTACTTTAACCGCGATTTTATCAAGCGTTTGAGACAATGTTGTCATTTTTACCGCAGCATCATTCAACTGCTTTAACGTACTTTCAATTTGAACATTGTTTTTGTCAGCAAGGTCCTTAATACTTTTACCGGCATCACCAATTGATTTTATCTGTTCATTATACATGGGAATATTGACCTGATCGATTTTTGTATCAAGTTTGTCCACAACAGAATAAAGTCTGTCGATAGTTGCGGATAGTTTTTGTACTCTATCCCGCAATTCTCCATCTTTTGTTTTGGACCGCAAATCTCCTATCAATTTTTTAGCTTCCACCATCAAGTCTTTATTTTGGCCAATGGCAAAGTCTCCATGCTTAAAATACTCTGTTGATGTTCCAGGTGTAATAGAAATGGCTTTTTCACCCAGCATGGAAACCGTGTTCAGCTCAAACTCGGAATCAAGAGGAATGCTGTATTTTTTATTTATGTCAACCCGAAGTTTGACACCATCAGGTAAAAACTGGACATCTTTAGCGGTTCCAATTTTATAACCCCGCATATAAACATGAGAGTTATCTCGAAGTCCGATTATATCCTGAAATTTGACGTAAATTATATAATCGTGTGAAAAAAAGATACGTTTTTCAGCCAATCCTATAATGGAAACCAGAACAATAACTAATCCCCAAAAAATTACAATACCTGACACAAAACTCATTTTTTTATAATTCATTTTAATCTCCGTCGTATAGGTAATCAAGTGTATTTTCGGACATCTCTTCTTTTTTTCCAACAAAAAAGAGGCTTTTGTCCTTTAACAGAGCTACGCGGTCAGAAACATCATGCATAAGCTGGATATCGTGCGTAACGACTATAGAAGTGGCCGAAATTTCCTTTTGTAACATTTTAATTAATTCACTTACTTTTTCGGCATTTGTTTTATCTAATCCGGTTGTTGGTTCATCATAAAAAACATATTTTGGGCGCTTAATAAGAGCCCTGGCAATTGCAACTCTTTTCCGCATACCACCTGAAAGCTCTTCCGGGTATTTGGCAAAAGTATCTTTTCCCAGCCCCACAAAAGCCAATGCCTGACGAATTCTCTCTTCTTTTTCATGTCTTGTTAACCGAAGGTGCATATCAAGGTACAGACCCAAATTATCATGTACATTTAAAAAATCAAAAAGAGCACTATTTTGAAAAACAAAAGCAATCTGTTTTCTAAATTCCGTTAAATCTTTTTTATTTAGCTTTAAAAAATCGACATTGTCATAAATAACAGAGCCTTTATCCGGCTCTAAAAGTCTGTTCATCGCTTTAATTAAAACCGTTTTACCCTGTCCACTTGGACCAAGGATGACAATTGTTTCATTATCATAAATATCTAAATTTAATTCATTAAAAATAACATTGCCATCAAATGACTTTTTTAAATTTTTTATCGATATCATAGCAGCAGTTCTCCCAGGTAATAATCCATAATAACAATGAGAACAGCGGACAATACAACGGCATTGGTTGCGGATTTACCGACACCCCTGGCACCTCCGGTTGTTTTAAGTCCAAAATAACTTCCCAAAACAGCCAACAATACACCAAATACGGCCGGTTTTATAACGCTCCCGTAAACCACTTCAAAAGCCTTAAAGTCAACTTTAACACCATTAAAAAACTCTGATACGGTAATCCAATCTGTAAAAACAGACAGGGATAACATTGAACTTGTAATAGACAAAAAGTTGGCAAAAATTGTAATAACAGGCATCATTATAACAGCAGCAGTTAATCTTGGTAAAACAAGAAAGGCAACCGGTTCCAGCGAAAGGGTTTCCAGTGCATCAATTTGTTCGGTAATTTTCATACTACCGATTTCTGCCGCTACAGAGGCGCCTATTTTACCGGCCAATACAAGTGATAAAATAATTGGCGATAATTCTATAACTGTTGTTTTAAAAATAACATTCACTGTTAAATATCGCGGGACCAAATCCGACGACTGGTATGTTCCCTGAACTGTTGAAGCCAAACCAACAAAAATAGAGATTACCGAAGCAATAGGTAACGTATTGATTGAAAAACTATAAACCTGTTCGATAAGTTGTCGGCGATAAAACCACAGTTTGGGAAATGCTTTTAACGTTTTAAAAAAAAGATCAAAAATTTCATAGACTGTTGTAAAAAAACTGATACCCTTTTCCCCAAGGTCCGTATAAAACTGTTTTTTTATCATTATTTATCCATATTAGAATTTAAATTAATTTCGGAGAATAGATCCGATTATTAAAAAACAAAATAATCGGATCTATTAATATATAAGAGACTAGAATATAATCATTTTTTTGATTAATTTTCAATTGAATTTACCTGACCCGTGGCCAGTTGCCAATCGAAATAGGCGTTCAAATAATCAAATATACCGGCGTAATAATTCAATTTAGCCTGATCATATCCCACACGAGCATCTTTTAATTGTAATTGAGTAGCCAAACCACTCTGTGCTGTATTTTCAGCGATGTGAAAGGCTTTTTGGGCAGCCTCTAGTGTTGCTTCAGCAGAATAGATACGTTCATGAGCCTCTTTTAAACGTAAATAAATATTAGTAGTTTCATTATAAATATCTTCTTTGGTTTGATTTATTCTGATTCGTGTTTTATTGAGGTCTATTTTAGCTTTTTGGACCTGGGCCCTTCTATATCCGCCTGTAAATATAGGCAGCGACAGATTCACACCCGCCATATATAATTCATTTTGTTCATCAAGCTTAAATTCGTTTGACTGGGCCGAATAATTATATACAAACTGGCCTGTAAGTGAAGGATAAAAACTGGCTTTATTTGCCTGAACATTTGTTTCCCGCAGTTTTTCTTCCCATTTCAAGGCGTTAAAATCGGGACGCAAACTCAGGACAGATGGAATATCCACCATTTCAGGAATTTGCGGAATATCGTCAAAACCACCATCAAGCTCCAGGGTTTCCTGGACAGGAATTCCGGCCCAATTTTTTAAATTATTTAAAACCAGTTCATAATTGCGCTTTGCTTCTGCTGTAGCCGGAATAGCATTTTTCCACCTTACCTTGGATTGTAATAACTCAAATTCTGAAACCACGCCATTATCAAATTTTAATTGCATGTTCTTATAATTATCAAGAGCATTCCCTTCAGCTTCCTGATTGACACGCCATACTTTTTCCAATAACAACGCCTGATAGAATAACTTTTTTGCTGCTGTGTTAATATTTTGCCAACTTGCTTTATAAACAAAATTGGTCAATTTTTCATATTGTTTGGCAGCTTTAATGGCGCTACCCACAGACGGACTAAACAACGTCTGTTGCAGGGCAACGCTGGCGGTATATTCATTACTTCTATTAACTTTAAATTTTTGAGCACCACCGCCACCTGTTAACGCGGCCATGTCAATATACATAAAATAATCTGACAAATTACGGGTATAACCCGCTTCGAAAGCTATTTTTGGCAATGCTGTAGATACCGCTTCCTTTTTCTGGGCTTTTGCCATGGCTTTATCTTCAGAAGCCAACTTTAAATCCTTACTATGCTGTTCCACCAGCTTTAAAAACTGATCCAGATTATAGGTCTCAGCTTTTAATAACGGAACAGCGATTAAGAATATATATAAAACAATTATAAATTTTTTCATATCAGTTACTTCTCCTAACTCATTACTATCATATACTCGAAAGAATATCTGACGATCAACTTTTTTTCACATTTTTTTCTTTTGAAGTCAGGTTAAAAATTGCAGGGATGATAAACAACGATAAAGCTGTTGATACAATCAAACCTCCAATACTTACAACGCCCATCGGTTGTCTGATTTCACGACCGGCATCTCCCATACCGAGAGCCATTGGCAACATACCCAAAATAATGGCAATGGAAGACATTAAAATGGGCTTTAGTTTTGTAGGACACGCTTCAAGTAGTGCATCACGTATTAAAAATTTCTTTTCACGAATTAAAGAATTTGTATAATCAAGCTGCAAGATAGCATTGTTTACTACAATTCCTAATAACATAATAATGGCCATCATAGAGATAATATTCATTGATAAACCGGTAATATATAAACCGCCAAAAACACCAATCAAAGCTAACGGCACCGTTCCTAAAATCATTAATGGCTGCGTTAAACTTTCCAAAATAGCGGCCAGAAGCATATATGTTAACAAAAGAGCAATAAGAAATGTAACAGACATATCCGCAACTGCTTCCTGCATTCTTTCAACTTCACCACTCCATTTAATTTTGGTACCGGACGGTAATTCAAAATTCGCTAGTCTACTGTCAATTTCCTTTTGGATATTACCTAATACATAACCAGGAGCAACAGACGCAGAAAAACGAATTTGTTTATACTTATCCAGGTGTAAAATACGACTGACGCCTCTTGTAAATTCAATATCGCAAAGCTGAGAAAGCAGATAAACACCCGATTGGCTGACAATTGGAATATTTTTGATTTCTTCCGGATTATCCACAGTTACGTCATTCATCATAACCCGGATATCGTATTCTTCACCCTGGTTTTTAAAGCTTGTTTGAACATCACCGGACAGAGCGCTTCGTAAAGCCAAAGCCACATCCGCAATCATCAAACCGGCGTCTGCTAATTTTGCTCGGTCCGGTTTTATAGAAATTTCCGGCTTTCCAGCCCTTGAACTGGTATTCAAGTTCACCAATCCGGGAACATCTTGGATATCTTCTAGAAATTTATTCTTATATACTTCTAATGTATCCACATTTTGTCCCATAAGATCAAAAATAAGCGGTGCTTCTTCGCCGCCGCCGCCCATTGAAGATACGGCAGCTATTCTAATTTTAGCATTAGGAATTTCAGATAATTCTCTGATCAGTTGGCTTGCCATATGTTGCGTACTTATTTTACGTTCAGCTTTATCAACCAGTTTTATTCTAACTAATGATAAATTTGTTCCCTGATCGGTGTCGCTATTTTTACCCAGAGTGGTTAAAATATGCTTTACTTCATCATGAGATTTTACCACAGATTCAATGCCGGTAACAAGTTCGGCTGTTTCTTCCAGTGAATATCCTACAGGCAGTTCAACTTCCATTTGGATATCACCTTCATCCGTCACAGGTATAAAATCAAAACCGATTCGTGAAGCCATAATAAAACTAGCGGCAAACATAATAATTCCTAAAAGAATAACAGCGGCACTGGTTAATCTCCTTTTAAGAATAAACTGCAAAATACAGCGATATAAATCTTCCCATCGTTTAAACATACCTTCAAGCCGCTGACCAATAGGATGCTTTTTCGTATCCTTATCAGGAAGAATCAACGAAGCAAGCATGGGCGTCAACGTAAAGGACATAACCAACGAAAAAATAGTCGCATAAACAACCGTCATGGCAAAAGGTTTGAAAAAACTTCCAACAATACTTGACATATTTGCAATGGGCAAAAATACTGCAATATTGGTCATGGCAGAAGCAATAACAGCTACTACAATTTCAGATGTTCCTTTGGAGGCAGCTTCCTTTCTATTATGTCCCATACCTTTGTGTCGAAAAATATTTTCCAGCACAACAACAGAGTTTGTTACCAGCACACCGACGGCTGTCGACAACCCCATTAAAGTCATGATATTTAAAGAATAACCGGACATTTTCATAAACATAAACGTAGACAAAATAGACATGGGCATTGACAATGCGACGATAATTGTTGATTTATAATCATGCAAAAACAAGAGTAAAACAAGTGCCGTTAAAATGACGCCCAGAATGATGTTTGACAAGGTATCATTAACAGTTGACTTTATAAATATAGAATTATTTGATACTATTTCAAGGTTGCAGCCAGTCGGCAATTCACTTTGAATTTGAGGTAAAACTTTTTCCAAAGCTGCTGCAATACGCACGGCATTACCATCTGAAGCCTTTTTCAAACTCAGCAGAATAACATTATTATCACCCTTTTTTAATACATTATTAAAAAAAGTCGTCCTCTCCCGTACCTCTTCAGAAGAATCCGTAATTTTGGCAATATCACCTAATTTTTTATAGCCAAATGTTGTGGGAATTTCAATATCCCGAATAGTCTCTACATCATCAAACTCACCCTTTAATTTCACGGAATATTCCTGGGACCTTTTTTGAAAATGGCCACCCGGCATATCCATGTTTTGGGCTTTTAATATGGCAGCAAGCTGAACGAGTGATACTGAATTTTGAAAAACGGTTTTATTGTCCAATTCAACTTTAATTTCCCGTTCCTGCCCACCGGTGATATCTACATTGGCAACACCTTCAATTTGTGAAAATCTGTCGGCCAATGTTTTATCCGCAAGATCATAAAGCTCTGTCTTTTTGAGATTTCCGGACAAAACAATATCCACAACAGGCGCTTCCATGGGGTCAAATCGTTTAACAATGGGCCGTTCAGCGTCATCTGGTAATTCATTAAGAATTCCGTCGACTTTATCTTTAACTTCCTGAAGGGCCAAATACACATCTTTATCCAATTCAAACTGAATAAGAACATAGGAAATATTTTCCATTGAATAGGAAGTAATATTGTCAATTTTATTAATAGGTGAAACCTGGTCTTCAATTTTTTTTGTAATTTGTGCTTCAATTTCTTTAGGGCCTGCACCCGGATATATTGTTTGTACGGTGATAATCGGAAACTTGATATCCGGTGTTAATTGTAAATTCATACCAAAATATGCCAGCGTACCAAAAAGTAAAAATACTACGAGCCCCATAGTCACCAATATCGGCCGGCGTATTGATAAATCTGAAAGAAACATATTTAATATCCTGTTCTATAAACTTTTACCAATTCTGTAATTATATAATATTGATCTTGACACCATCACTTAATAATAGTTGGCCTTCTGTTATCAGGCTGTCACCCGGATTGAGCCCTTTGATGATCTGAACATCTATACCGTTTTCTTTACCTAAAACCACATCTCTCTTTACAGCCTTGCCGTCTTGAGCGACGAACACAAAAGAATCTTCACCTTCTACAATAATATCTTTACGGTCGATAATAACCGTATCATCACTGATAGAACTTTTTATAACAATTTCGGCATTTACGCCACTGAAAAAAGCAGACTCTTTATTATCAAACTCTACAACAACACCAAAAGCCTGACGGTCGGCATTAAGGGCCAGATCAACCTGGGTGACTTTACCTGTAATTGTCTTGCTGTTCCAGGTGGCCAGTGCAGGAGCACCTTTTAGAATATCGGCAACATCAGATTCTGAAACCCAAAGTTGTGTTTTCAACTTTTGTGTTTGTGAAATTTTTAAAAGGACATCACCCCGTTCAACATTGTCTGTTTCCTGTACGTAAATTCCGGAAACAACACCACTGATCGGGGCTTTAACTTTAACAGTTTGTCGAACAGCATCCCAATTTGCTTTCATAACATTAAATTGTGTTTCAACATTATCATATTCCTGTCTCGATATTCCGCCGTTTTCATATAAATTTTTCATTCTTTCCAAGGTCGTTTGCGCATTTTCGAACGATACTTTAGATTGAAAATATTGGGCACCCGGATTATCATTCGGAAAGGAAACTACAATATCATCTTTTTGAACAACATCGCCAACTTTAACATGAATTTTTTCGACCTGATCGGCAACCATTGAACTGGCAACAGATTCTTTAATACCCGTCAAAACAGCATTGTAACTTTTTTCAAGGTAAAAAGGCCTTAATTCTACAGTGGTGATTTTTACCGGCACTCCATTTTCGCGGTGTAACTGTTCCATACTTTTTGCTTCTATTTCGTTTTTTGTACAACCTGCAAATATTAATATACTTGAAGCGCCAAGCACTAATAAACCAATTATTGCTTTTTTCATTGATTCCTCCGTTAAAACTATTGTTAATCACATACAAGAAAAAATGTATGTTTAATCATGTAAAAAATTCACATCACTTTCTAAAACTCCATACAACATATTTTTTATCATGGCTTTACGTTTTGAAGAAAACATCTCCCTATCTTCTTCATGTTGAAGAAAAAAACCATATCCTTTAAAAAATATTAAAATATTCAATGCAACAGCCTCAGGGTCCACATCTTTGCGAATATTACCCTCTTCTTGGCCATCTTTGATCATACCAGATAAAGCATAGAAAACTTTTTCTCCTCTCTCATTAATACATTTTTTAGCCTCACAAAAATCATCACGAGATGCGTACTCAATAAGACCAAACCGTTGGTGGGCTGTAAAAAACTGATCTGATTCCATTTTTTTGAACAATTGGACCATCATACTATACAACTTTTTAACAGCAGGCATGTCTTTTTTAGTCATATCTTCAATAATTTTGAAATAAGGATCAATTCTTTCCTTCAACAATGCAATCATCAGCTCTTTTTTGTTGCCAAAATGCCAATAAATGGCTCCTCGTGTCACACCTGCTTCTTCAGCTACATCTTCCAGCCTTGTTCCGGCGTAACCTTTCAAACTCATAATTTTTATAGTAGCTTCCAATAAATGTTGTCGGGTGACCTGAGCTTCTTCTTTTGTTCTTCTCATTTCACTTCCTTATGAATTTTACATACATTAAAGCATGTATGTTACTAAATTTTTATTTTAATTACAAATAAAAAATTTTCTTCCAGCTTAAAATGCAGTAAATAACCATCTGTACATAAAATAATTTTCATTTGTTTTCCTTAAAGTTTACATACATAAACGTATGTATGTAATAAAAGTTCCAACATATTTTAATTATTTTTTATTTTTTCACAAGATTTTTTTTATTCAATTGTTAAACATTTAGATGACATGATTTTCATACTTTCAGGTAGATAAAAATACTTATTAATTTGTCAAACATCAGGAGAATAAAATGCTTTTAAAAAAAATAATTCTCACACTCTTTGCACTCATTCCTTTTTTTACTTTTAACAATACATTTGCTGAACCCAAAATAAACAGCTTTTGGTGTTCTGATTCAATTAACCTAACCATAGATGGCAATCATTTAGAATGGGACCCATATCTTAACTATCTCGAAGACGAAGATATTTCCATTGGTGTTCTGAATGACAGCAATCATGTATATATTTGTTTTGTTACGATGAACAATGAAAGACAACGACAAATCATTAACGACGGAATGTCAATATGGATTGATTTAAAGGGTAAAAAGAAAAAAGAGTTCGGCATTAAATATCCGGTTGGTTTACATTCAGATCCTGAAAAAATGCGACAGAACAGAGCTATTATGAAATCGAATAAAGATAAAGACCCAAGTGAAATGTTTGATACAATGGCTAAAAGTTCGCTGAATAAAATCGAAATTTTAGGAAAAGAAGACACAGATACTCAAGAATATACTCCGGAAGAATGCCTGGAAATGGGAATTGAGGCAAAAATAAGCATGAAAAAAGATCTGATGATCTATGAACTTGCAATCCCGACAGACAGCAGCAAATATGATGATGATGTAAAAGATTTATGGGATACAAAGAAAATAAGTATAGGATTTGAAACAACAAAAATAGACCGCGAATCTTTTCGGGAACAAATGGGAGGCCAAAGAGGAGGAAGGAATGGCGGGATGCCCCCAGGTGGCGGCGGTGGTATGCCCCCGGGTGGTGGTATGCCTCCGGACGGCGGCATGGGTAGAGGTGGTATGGGTGGCGGCGGCGGCCGAATGGGCGGTCAGCAGGGAATGCAGCCCCCTGAAATGTTGGACCAATTAAAATTTTGGATAAAAGTTAAACCAGCTTTTGATAAAGAAAATTAAACCCAGGTATATTAAAATGAAAAAATTTATCATTTGGGCTTTAGTAGCAATATTTGTTTTTACCGGCGCAAAAATTGTTCTTCAGAAGAACAAAGACGCTGAAACGACATTCATCTTTGGAAAAATCGACCGAGGTGACATTCAAAACAGTGTAACGTGTACAGGAACATTGAGTGCGATTTCCACGGTTGATGTCGGCACACAAGTATCCGGAATAATTGATCAGGTATTTGTCGATTATAACGATTTGGTCCACAAAAACCAGTTACTGGCCAGGTTGGACACTACCATTTTGTCCAACAGTGTATTCGAGGCTAAAATCAATGTTTCCAAAACAAAAGCCCTTTACGATCAGGCTGTCTATCAATTTGAGCAGCAAGAACGATTATATAAACAAAATTTATTATCAGAATACAACTATATTACCTCTAAAACGAATAAAGCAACTACTTACGCATCCTATGAATCTGCGCTCGTTTCTTTAAAACGAGCGCAGCAAAATTTGGATTATGCCTTTATTCGCTCTCCTATAAAAGGTAAAATACTGGAGAGAAATGTTGAAGAAGGACAAACTGTAGCTTCAAGTTTACAAACCCCTACGCTTTTTTTAATAGCTGAAGATTTGTCCAAGATGACGATACATGCTCAAGTTGACGAAAGTGATATTGGATTAATTAAAGAAGGAATGCCGGTAACATTTACCGTTCAAACATATTCGGATAAAACATTTTCAGGCAAAGTCAAACAACTATGGCTGCAACCGGAAACAGTGCAAAACGTTGTCAACTATACTGTTGTGATAGATGCTGAAAACAAAGATGGTTTTCTGTTACCCGGAATGACCGCTTCAATTGACTTTATCATTGAACAAAGAACAAATGTTTTACGGGTACCAAACAATGCGCTAAAAATCAAACCTACAGAAGAAATGATGCAAACACTATTTAACAAACGCAAATCACATCAGGGTGAAAGACCAAATTTGCCAAAAATGGGAACAACTTTTCAGGGAGCACCAATGGAGGCGGGTCAAAAACCGGACGGTCAACCGGATTTTCAAAAAAACAGAAAAGCACCCACAATGATATGGATTAAAACAGATGACAGTCTGGAACCGGTCCCCGTTAAAACCGGTATTACGGATGGTAAATATACGGAAATTGAAAATAATCCGAGGTTAGCAGACGGTTCAGAAATTTTAATTTCACACACATCAACTTCTACAAGCTCGAACAATGATAAATTCCACGGTCCCGGTTTTATGCCGCCTCCGGGAAGAATGTAAAAAAAGTCTGAGATACAAAATGACACGTATTCATAATTTATTAGTGATAGCCGTCACCAGCATATTTAAAAACCAAATGAGATCCATGTTAACATCCTTGGGAATCATCATTGGTGTTTGTGCAGTTATTGTAATGGTTGCTGTTGGTTCAGGCTCTCAAAAACAAATCGAAAATCAAATTCAGTCTTTGGGAACAAACGTAATCATTATATTTCCAAGTGTCAGCAGATCCGGAGGTGTTAGTAAAGGAGCAGGCAGTTTTAACAGACTACGGATGGATGATTCTGATGTTTTGACAGAAAAAGGCACTTTATTCAATCTGGTCTCCCCTATTATTCATGCCGGGGCCCAGGTAATCGGCAACGGATCAAACTGGAACACAACAATTCAAGGTGTTTCCGAAAATTATTTACAAATCAGAAACTGGCCGTTAGAATCAGGAGAATTTTTTACCAACAGAGATATTATATCACGGAAAAAAGTAGCTGTAATAGGTAAAACCATAGCAACAGAACTTTACCCGGATGAAGACCCAATTGGTCAAAAAATTCGGATAAGAAACACACCTTTTACAATTATCGGTGTATTATCAGAAAAAGGGCAAGACACTCGCGGATCAGACCAGGACGATATAATATTTGCGCCATCTACAACAGTTTTATACAGATTAAAAGGCGGGCAATTCATCGATATGATTCAAGTAAGCACTTTTTCACCGGAGAATATACCGGCCGCACAGGAAGAAATTCGTTCTATTTTGCGGGAAAAGCACAAGCTGCAAGAGGGTGAAGATGATGATTTTACAATCCGTAATCAATCGGAACTTACAGAAACATTTTCGTCTACATCCAAAACAATGACTCTTTTGCTGGGCTCTATAGCTGCCGTATCATTGCTCGTAGGTGGAATTGGTATCATGAATATTATGCTGGTATCCGTTACGGAACGTACCAGAGAAATCGGCATAAGAAGATCAGTCGGCGCCCGAAGTCGTGATATATTGAGCCAGTTTTTAACAGAATCTTTTATTCTCAGCTTGGGCGGAGGTTTGCTTGGTATTATACTGGCGTTTATTATCTCTTATTCACTAAACAGATGGACAGAAATATTTACAGTCATCCAGCCGGGTATCATAGTATTGTCATTTTCATTTTCCGGCGCTGTCGGTATATTCTTCGGATATTATCCGGCACGGAAAGCGTCCAATCTAAATCCGATAGATGCACTGAGATATGAGTAATTAATAATTTGATCAAAGTTCATTTTTTGAAAGGAAAAGCATTATGAAAAAATGGTTGTTAACTTTTTTCTTTCTTTTATGTGTCCCGAAAATTGTTTTTTGTAGCACTGAAAGTGGAAACATTAAAGGCTACATCAAGGATAAAGATTCAGGAGAAGCATTACCCTATGCAAATGTATCATTAAAGGGAACAAACAAAGGCACGACAACCAATGATGCGGGTTACTTTATATTAATTAATGTACCGGTTGGAGAACAAACAGTAAATATCCATTATATTGGATATAAAAGTATATCTCTAAATGTTGAGGTTAAACACGATCAAACAACAGAATTAAAAATTGAAATGGCGCCAACAGTTATAAACGTTCAGGGTGTAACAGTAACGGCCAATGCAGAAATGCTTGAAACATCTAAAAAAATCAGTCAAATCAAAATTTCTCCACGACAGATCAGCTCGCTTCCAAGTATAGGAGAAACCGATGTTTTTCGAACACTCCAACTTCTTCCAGGCATAAGTGCCGTAAACGAAGGGTCCTCAGGATTATATGTCCGTGGCGGCACTCCAGATCAAAACCTGGTTTTATTTGATGGAATGAAAATATATCACGTTGATCATTTTTTTGGTTTTTTTAGCGCCTTTAATGCAGACGCTATTCAAGACATACAGCTTTTAAAAGGAGGATTTCCGGCACAATATGGCGGACGAATATCAAGTGTCGTAAAATTAACAGGGAAAACAGGTCACCAAAATAAAACCCAGTTTGGATATGGTGCAAATCTATTGAGCGCACATGCCAAACTTGAAATTCCCCTGAAAAAATATGGCACATTTTTAATTACAGGCCGAAGGTCATATACGGATTTCATACAAAGTCCTCTATATGACGATATTTACGGGCTGGTAACCGGCGAAGAAAACGGCGGTGCTACAGGAATGCCCAATGCCAATAGAGGAGGTGGTGGTTTTGGTAACCGGATGCAAACCGATTTCCGTCCCAGTTTTTACTTTTACGATCTAAACAGTAAACTTTCTATAAATCTTTCACCGAAAGACATATTAACGTTCAGTTTTTATTCTGGTAAAGATTACCTCGACAAATCACAGGATCTTTCAAATGTTAATTTTCAGTTTGCTAATAACAACGAATCGTTACAAACAGATGATTTTACAAAATGGGGAAATTTAGGATTCAGCAGCCGGTGGGCACGTCAATGGAATGAAAGATTACACATAGACTTTTTATTCGCAGCGTCAAAATATTTTAGCGAATATGACAAAAGCTCTAACATAAACTCCCTAATGAGTTCGATGCAAAATGACAGCTCCAATCAACGCAATACTTTTTCAAACGCAACAAGTGAAGACAATACGGTTACAGATACAAGTTTTAAAATCGATGCTGACTGGCAAATTTCATCTTCCCATCGCTTAGGATTTGGGCTGGACCATTCACTATTTCACAATTCATATATCGCTTCTAGAGATGATACAACTCAAATATTTAATAGAGATAACAAGACGGCTCTTTCCGCATTCTATCTCCAGGACAATTGGGATATAAAATCTGCAAATTTATTATTAGGCTTACGAAGTTCATATTATGAAAACACTGAAAAAATATACTATGAACCACGATTTTCACTTTCAATACCCATATCAAAAAAAATAAAATTAAAAAGTGCATGGGGACAATATTACCAGTTTATCAATCAAATTTCAAATGAGGATGTAACTCAAGGGGCCAGAGACTTTTGGCTTTTAGCGGATAATGATATAAAACCCTGTTTTTCAGAACACTATATTCTGGGATTATACTATGAAATCCCTAACTATGTATTTAGTATTGAAGGTTATTATAAAGAATTAAATGATATTATTGAATTTTCTCGTCGTCATGTGAGCAAAAGAAGTACGATCGAAAACTTTTTTGTTGGTAATGGCAAGGCAAAGGGAATTGAATTTCTTGTTCAAAAAAAACGGGGAACTTTAACTGGCTGGCTAGGCTATACATTGGGAAAAGTGGATTATCACTTTCCAGAAATCAACAACGGACTTGAATTCCCTGCTGAGCAGGACAGACGTCATGAAATTAACTTTGTTACAAAATATACACTCGGCGTCTATACTTTTGCAGCAACATGGGTGTATGCATCCGGCAATGCATACACCGCACCGGAAAGCCAATACAGTATTGACTTGTTAAACGGGGATTCATTCAGCTATATTCATGTCAGTGATAAAAACGCAAACCGATTACCTGCCTATCACCGATTGGATTTAAGCGCTTCAAGAAAATTTGAATCAGCTAAATGGAAAACGGAAATTGGCCTTAGTATTTTCAATGTCTATAATCGCAAAAATGTATGGTATAAAGATTATAACCTGGATACACTACCAATTACAATTACAGACGTTAACTTTTTGGGCTTAACACCAACAATTTATATACAAATGGACTTAAAATAAGGAAAATAGAAATGAAATATTTAATTTTTCTTTTATCGTTTTTATCAATATTGACTAATTGTTCAACAGAAAATACACTTGAACCGGAAAAAGTATCGCTGGTAGTCCAAGCGTATATTTTTGAAGGAGAAAAAGTACAGGAAATAAAACTTTCTGAATCTCTTTCACTCGGCAGTGATGATGATAATATGCCTCCAGTAAATGACGCGATTGTTCTACTTTTAAAAAATGACCAAACATTTCAGCTTAGTCCAAGTGCCGGTGATAGTGGCTATTACCAATACCCTTCAGAGGATTTGAGCGTGGAAGCAGGTGATGTTTTTACCCTGGAAATAGAATATAATAACGAGTTTATTTCTGCACAAACAACAGTTCCTTTAAAGCCACAAAATGTGACCATGTCGTCAGACACATTATATATTTCTGAGGAAATGACATTTCCTAATTTTTCAGAAGAGGATTCGTCGAAAACAATATTTGTTTCCTGGAAACAAGAAGATGCCTTGTTTTATGTTTATATTGAAAACATTGAGGAAAACCCTGACAGCGTTGACACGGATACCGGCTTTAGAGGTATGAATATGATGAGAGGATTTATGTCTTCTCCAACACCCTCTAATGAGTATAATATAAGCAGAAGCCAAATATCCTGTTATGGTCAACATGTTTTAAGAGTCTATCGTGTAAACCAAGAATATGCGGATTTATACTTTTCCCGCATTCAGGACTCTCGAGATTTGAATGAACCACTTACAAACGTCAACAACGGATTAGGTGTATTTTGTGCGTTTAATTATGAGCAAAACAGTTTTTATGTAAAGAAAGAGGATTAACATTTTATAAATATCCCAAAGTCGATCAATCCTGCATAACCCCATTCCAAGTTATCAGATTGGCTTTGGGATTTTTTTGTTCCACAAATCTTTTATTTTGCCTTCCACACAAGCGTAAACAAAATCGTTGCCAGTAAACCTGAAAGAACAAGAATAAGAAAACCGGCATCCCAACCCGATTTTTCAACGGCAAGCCCAAGTCCCCATCCCGAAAGAATTCCGCTTAAATAACCGAACAAACCCGTCAGACCAATGGCTGTGGCGGCGGCGCGTTTCGTTGCCAAGTTGGCAGCTATAACACCTACGAGACATTGAGGACCGTAAATAAAAAATCCAATTGCGCATAAAAGTAAAGCATTCAAACCGGCAGACTGAACCGGCAGCTTCCAAAACAATAAAATACAAATGGTGCAGGCAAACATATAAATGCTGCACGCACGGCCGCCATGGCCCTTGAACACCTTATCCATCATCCAGCCGCTAACAAGCATACCGGCAATGCCCATTGCTTCATAGCCGGCAACGATCCAACCGGCGTGCTGCAATTCGGTCCCCTTCATTTCCGTTAAAAATGTAGGGCCCCAATCCAAAATGGCATATCGTACCGTATAGAGGAAAAAATTGGCCAAACTAATAATCCAAATAGCCGGATTCGAAAAGACATTTTTTAATAAAAATGATTTAAAATTTCTTTCTTCAAAGGTTTTTTCACCTTTGACCGGCGGTAAACCCAAAGATTCCGGTGTATCTCTTAATCTATTTAATAAAAAGAAAGCTCCCAGAATCGCTATAAAAGCAGGCACAATAAAGCAATACCGCCAGTTATACAATACCAAAAAACTATTCAGCAACAAAACCAACCCGGCGCCGATTGAATGTGATGTGTTCCAAATGGAAAACTTTCTTCCCCGTTCACTGGGGTGAAACCAGCTTGTTAAACTATGAGCACAGGGCGGAAAGCCCATTCCCTGAAACCATCCATTCAACAGCCAAAAGATACCAAAAGCAATAACAGTGCTGCTTAACCCAAAAAACAGACTCATTAAAGCAGATAATAACAATCCCAGTGACATAAAATATCTGGGATTTAAATGGTCCCCTAAAAATCCGTTTACAAATTTGGAAACACCATAAAGAATACCATGCAGCGTTAAAAAAAGCCCCAATTCCGTTTTGGAAATGCCCAAGTCCGTTTCCATAACCGGCATAGCCAACGAAATATTTTTTCGAACAAAATAAAACAGGGCATAGCCTATCATGGTTGAATAGAGAATACGAAATCGCCAGTATTTGTACGTTTGTGAAATATTATTGTCATTTTGATTCAGCGGTTGCTTTGGAACAGACGGGCTCAAAAAGGAAAAAACATTCATAAGACATCCCAATTTTCTTAATCTTTTAACAAGGCAGCAGCCGTTGCATTATCTGTTATTAAACAATTAATCAATCCACCCTTAATAGCAGCCTTGACAGCATTGCTACGTTTTTCACCACAAACCATAGCAGCTACCAGGGGTATTTTCCCAAGCTGGTCAAACTGAATACTGATAACCCTGTTTTTATATTCGGTTTCACATTCTTTTCCATTTGCATCGAAAAACCGGCCACAAATTTCACCAATCACACCTGCTTGTTTTAATTCTTTAATTTCTTTTGATCCCAGAAAACCTCTTTCAACAAAGACAGAATCATCCAAAACACCAATTCCAACCAGGGCCAAATCGGCATGGTCCATTTCGTTTAATACATTTTTTATTTGTTCGTGATTAATAAAAACCTGGTAAGAATTAATATCAGAAGCAATTGCAGGGCTTGGCAAACTGAGAAATCTTGCACTTGTTTTAAGCGCCAGCTTTCTTCCCAGTTCTATTGCATCATATTTTTGTATGTCAGTATCAACATTCCCCATTGTCTGAAGAACATGACCACCCGGTAAATTGTTTTGAAAATCAATTTTATCAACCAAATAACTTAATTGCCGTCCGGCTGATATACAAATTATATTATTCTTTTTGAATAAGGATTCTATCTCAGGACAAGCGTAATGTGCAACTGTTTTTTGTTTCTGACTTTTACTTTGTGCTGAATTTACATTTATAACAACCGCTTTTTTTAATGAAAAACGGTTTAACAAATTATTTTCTAAAATTTCATTCCTGGGCTGAAAGGGTTCAACATGAATCTGAATAATTCCTCTTTCTCGTGCAGCAGCTAAAAGTCTCGATACTTTGGCTTGTGAAACGCCTGTCATCTCGGCAATTTCGACCTGACCGACATTTTCGTTATAATACAACGAAGCAACCATGTGCAATAATTGATAATCAAAATTATTTTTCATATCATACCCCAAAAATTAATTTTTAAAATACCAAAAACCACCGGGACGAAATAATCCATCCACACAATCGGACCATAAACCTGCCTGATAGACCATATCTAAAATTGTAAACCGCTTTCGGATCATCCAGGCTTTTCTGTAGGAATGATGCAACCGAGCCAAGGATATTCCGATATCTTCGGGATGACTTGGCGCCTGCACTATTTGTAATTTTTTCTTATAATCCTCAACAGTTAAAAGGTGCTGTTTTAGACTTTTTTGTATATCAGGAAAATTATCAATAAATGTGTTTATCCTTTTTTCCAAATCCTCCTTTGAAATATATTTTTCCCTGCTCTGTTGGATCGTCATATTTAGAACTGTGGGATCTTTAAATTCGTTCCCTATTTCAGCAAGAATAATGTCAAATTCAGGCCATTGTTCCTTAAAGTTTTGAAAGGCAGAACGTAATTGTGGAACAGTTTGGTTTAACAACCTGTCATAAAGGGCCACAGACGCCAAAGAACCGACAGCCACTTTAAAGCCATGGAAAATAGGTTTATTGTTAAAAGTATGTTTTTCATCATCCCATAAATGACTAAACTGATGATCTGCTCCCGATGCCGGTCGTGAAGAATTTGTTCTTTGCATAGCCAGTCCGCTCATCATTAAACCTTCAACCTGTTTAAACAAAACAGACTTGTCTCCCTGAACAACTCTATGAGGATTTGCTGTCCATTCCGGCAAAGATGATTGAACATAATTCCAGGCCAGGTTGTCTATGGGTTCAATTTGCAAAGCATCAGCAAGTATCCAATCAGCACCGGCCGGATTTTTAGCCAGTAAATCTGCATATCCGGCAGCATTCATCACCACCGGAGCATGAGACAAGACCGTCAAATCAGCGATTATAACCGGCGGAGCAGGACAAAAAAATGTTTGTTTGAATCCATCTTTGGAAATTGAAGCGCCAAAAGCGGTATAACCATCAACCGATGCCGCCGTGGGCACACAAATATAGGAACGGCCACATTGATAGGAAGCTAATTTAACCACATCATTTATAGTACCCGAGCCCACAGCAATCGGCACTGCCTGGTTTGTTTTTAAAAATTGCGTGAGTTGCTCAACAGCATGATAATCAGCGGATAAATATTTCTGATCAAAAACAAAGGGTTCTTTGACCGAAACAGAAGCAGCACAAAGGACGTCATATACTTTTTTCCCCGCTGCCGGAAAAGTATTTACATCAGCAATAACTACAGCGCTTTTATTAGGGAAAAAATCAGTAAAAATTTGTGCTGTAGAATCAACGGCATCATCAGCAATAAAAACTTTTTTTGTTGTTTGCGCATGTTTCAGCGCCATTTCTATTGTATAGTTTACATCAGACATTAATAGCTCACCATTATTATGAATAAATATTCACGAATATATATGTAATTAGAATTTATACATTTTTTTATTAATCGCAAACAAAAAAACCAAATTCTACTTTTATTATAATTGATTTATTAATACTTTAGTAAAACAATCACTAGAATAAAGAGGTCCAAGATGAAATTATTAAAAATATGTATGCTGCTTGGTTTACTATCCATTTTAGGGTGCGCCCAGGTTTCCAAACTTGTTCAACCACCAAAAGCAAAAATAGAATCCGTTAATATCTCAGATATTTCATTTAATGACATTACCCTTAACTTTGGTTTCCTCGTCAACAATCCAAATGCCTTTTCTGTAAAATTAAGCAGCTTTACTTATCAATTTTTTGTCGACGATTTTGAACTATTAAAAGGCGAACAAAACAGTCCGATAAATCTTGAAAAAGAGGGAACAGGAACGATTAATTTACCCCTAACACTCAACTTTCAGGACATTTATAATTTAAAAAAACAAAGTAAAGACAATGACAGTTTATCATATACAATCAGCGGCAGCATCAAACCCGCCGGCTTGTTGTCTGAATTTAATATCCCCTTTAAAAAATCCGGACACCTTCCAAATGTAAGAATACCTAAAATAAGCCTTGCAAATTTAAAAGTCGAAAAATTCGGACTCGGTGGTTTGGATATGAAACTGGCTTTAAACATCCAGAACCCCAACAACTTTTCATTTAATCTTGGAAAGTTTAATTACGAAATAAATTTAGCAGAAAGTCAGGTTATTTCCGGTATTACTGAAAAAGCCATTTCATTTGAGAAAAAAGGCAGCAGTGAAATTGTTTTGCCGATAAAAATCAGCTTTTCAGAACTGACGTCTTCTCTGAAAAATATTATCAATGGCAAGGATATGACATGCGGTTTTAAAGCCAATACGGCGATTGACAGCCCCTTTGGAAAAATAAATTTACCGATTGAATTAAAGGAAAATATAAAAATCTTTAGATAATCTTGTATTTAAAAAGAAGGACTGCAATCCCACTTTTTAGAATTGGTTAAATTTTCAAGCTTTTCACCATTCGCATTAACGATATATATCTCTGAATCATCAAACGCAACCGATTCAAAGACAATTCTTTTACCATCCGGTGTAAAGGCAGGATTCTGATTAATAAAATTGATATTATTCGACGCAACTTTAACCGATTTTGTTTCAAGATTGTAACTAAAAACATCAAGATATCTCATCCCCCTGGTAGTGGATAAAAATAAAATATATGGTCCATCAGGAGAAAATTCAGGCTTTGTATTGTTTGCACTGTTTTGAAAGAGCGATTCAATTTTTTTATTTTTAATGGTGACAAGACAAATATCATTACTTTTTTTAAAAGACTGAAATACAATTTTTTTGCCATTCGGTGAAAATGAGGGGCACCTGTCTTTGCTGTCGGAACTTGTAATTTGCTTCAAATCTCCGCCCTGCCGATTCATAATCCAAATGGATGAATTATTACCGGTTTTTCTGATAAAAGCAATTTTTTTACCATCCGGCGAAAAAGCCGGATCAAAATCTTCTGCGCTGCCATCTGAAAGCAGCCTTTTCTTTTTATCCTTAATATTGACAATATATATCTGTTTTTTACCGGCGAGTTTGTCAATATAGAGAATTTCATCCTTTTTGGGTGAAAAAGAAGCCTGGGGTGAATCGGTTTCCAGGGTTACCAGAGGAGTGACCGATTTATCAACAATATCAAGCAGACACAGAGACTTGCTTTTTTCAAAACCAACAAACAAAATTTTTGACCCGTCCGGAGAAAGCTGCGGGCGGGAAATGCTGCGTACTGTCTCCAACTCTTTTGTCAGGTTGGTTTGATTACTTCCATCAGGGTCCATCAAAAAAATATCAAATTGCCCCTTTGGGGATTCTCTGTTGGATAAAAAAACAATTTTTGAAACTTGATCTTGATGTTCACAACCTGTAAAAATAAATACACCCAAAAGCAACAACATCCATTTTCGCATTAATATCTGTATCCTATTTAAAAAGTTGAATTCCAAATGTTATATATAGCATTGATATAGTACGTTTTTCTCCAAGTATGGCCATCTCCCGAGAAAAAATTTCCGGAAAAATAACTTCTGACATCTTTTTTGTCCCTTCATAACGGGTCGTTCGCAGGGACATATATCGCAAACCAAAATTATATCTTTGATTTAACAGTAAACCTATGCCGCATTCAAAACCATAATCCCGGGCAAATTCAAATGAAGCGTCTTCTACTGTTAAATCACCGACCATCGCTTTTCGTGACGGCATTTTAGAAAAATTAAGACCCGCTTGCAATATGCCATAAACTGTATAAGTATGAGTAAACAGATGATCAAACCTGAAACCGGTCATAACAGGAAAATTTAGCCACTGACCATAATCCAGAGTTAAATCGACAGAGTCTCCAAGCTCCGAACGAAAGTCGGATTGAATAGATTCTGTATTAGTTCCGTTTATAATAGCCTTGGCACTAAATATCCATTGTAGTCCACGAATGCCAACAGGTGTCACGAGTTCAGCACCAACACCATACCCAAAATCAGCAAGACCGATATTCTCGCCAATATTGAAACCGTACCTTCGGGTTAGTTTGGTATCGTCGGCAATATCTTTACCATAATCAGCAGTGGGAAAAGATCCAATGCCAAACATATGAATAGCCAGGTCACTTCCCTGACTAAAGGCGTTACCAACCCCAACGATAGTAATTATAAGAACTAACAAGTATGTTCTCATGTTATTATTCCTTTATAATTGATTCTATAATTTAACAAATTATCGATAATTTCAAAAAATCAAAATCAATTCACTTTGTATTTTTTTAGGTTCTCAATATAGCTGTCCTTATTCATCATTATATTATCAGGTCTGTTGGATTATTATTCAAACGGCACTAATCTGCCTTTTTCAACGGGTAATTTTTCATCCGCAAACCAAAAACTATACAATTTGGCATTTTTTATATAAAATTTTAATGCAACAGCTCTTTTGGAAAACGATCTTTTCTTTTTTTGTTCCGGCAAAAAACGGTTCCAATCGCCGGGAAAATCATCCACAAAATTTTCACCATTTATCCATTCTACACGATGAGCAATTTCATCTCCCACAAAAGGGATACAATTTTCAGCGCGAAACAAACCTTTTACTTGTTCCGGATTTTTTTCAATTTTTCTCAATTCAACATAATAATAATCCTGTAACACCTCTACACGAATTTCACCTTCTGTTGCATCGGCGTTAATATACAAGTATTTTCCTGTCGGCCAGAATGGAGTTGTAACCAATGTTCCGGGTTCATCACCGGCATCCATAGAGACAAATCCATCAACCCGGAGAGATGCCAGTCCTGCATCCACATGGTAATCCGGACCTGCCGGTTCATCATGTGTTCTGGTTGTTCCCCAATAATAATAATAAAGACTGTCGTTAAAAATCACGGGATTGGTGCTTATACCCACCATACCGGCATCCCAGCTTCCAGCAGTACCCGTTGGTAAAGTATGCTGTCCCTGACATATCCGGTTCCAGTTTCGGCCATCATGACTGTAGGCCAACTCACAATCCAGTTTACCAACAGAACCCACATCCAAGGCGGAAGGCCTGTGATACATGGTCGGAATTCCAATATACTGCCCGGCGTATCCGGTAACCTGCATATAATATATATCAGTTGATGGGCCGTCCCCTTCATCGGCAGATAATATCAGTTCATCTTCTGTCCAAATTATACTATCTGGTGTTACAAAAGCTTGGCTAAAAATCACTTTGCGCCATCTGGAAACAGGGCCGTTATGTGGGTCCCATAACCGCAGATAGCCAAGATAACGATCATGAAACGGATCATAGGTTGGCTTGTTGGTTTCATAAGGGACCGTTCGTAAAAATTGATGAGGCATCGGTTCCCAGGAAATACCGTCAAGTGACTGAATGATCATTGCTTTTCGGGGCCGTGGTTTGGTAGTAATTATAATAGCGCGATAGGGATAGCTTTCTTTTACTTTGAAAAATGTCGAATAATAGGCAGAAAATTTCTCGCCAAAGTTATTAAAATTTAGATTGAGTACATTATTATGGTCCGGACGTTCATTTGATGGCAGATCATCCCAAATTGTTTTTGAAGGGATCTGATCAATATCTATCGGGTTAAAAACGATCCCATCCATAGTCCGAAAAAGTAAAAATAAACTTTTATCCTTGTAGCTGCCAAGACAGTATGCAAAAAAACCATGACCATCGGGGGCAGGGACAATTGATTTGACTGTTATGGATTTCATTAAATCATTTGACATTAAAAAAGATAAAGGTGCGGATCGTTTTTGAAACGGATGTAAGGAACGGGCCAAATTTCGGCTGGCGAGAATAAATGTGTCATCCAGAAACAAAGCAGGCTCTTTGCCGACAAATCGAGCTGTTTGTCGTTTTACGTCCCATTCGCTTTGCGGATATTTTGACTCAAATCCAACAAGACTATCTGAAAACGTCGCGTGCTGTGTCTCTATATTCTCTTTGCCTGCACTCGCACTGTAAAGAACACATAAAAAAATAAAATATATATTTTTAAAAATGTTATACATCTCTTTCCTTTATAAAGGCCAAAAGCAAAAATCAATTACTTTTATTTTACAATCAGCAGTTTTCGACTGCATGTCTGATCAGATGTTTTCAACTGATAGAAATAAACTCCATTTGTGAAATTAGAGGCATCAAATAAAACACGATGCTCACCGGCATTTTGGATTTGATTGACAAGCGACGCCACCTCTTCGCCTAATACGTTGAATACTTTTAATTCAACATGACCTTGAACATAAAGCGAGTAGCAAATAGATGTGGTTGGATTAAACGGATTGGGATAATTTTGAAATAATTGAAAATCATTTATTAAATTAACCTGTCCTTTTACCACCATATTATTATACAACAAAGCAATATCATGTTTACCGGAATCCAGGCTTATTGAAACAAAAGAGTCATTTCGATCATTAATCGTAGCTTCAGACTGATCGATTAAAACGCTCTCGATGTTTTTATCAAAAAATTTTATTTCAGTAGCATCGGAAATCACTGTTCCTATATTCCCATGAAATTTTATTGTAACAGGATATTGCGTTTCAAATCCTTTATGGTCTGAACGGTTGTTATGAAAAGACGTGCTTTCTCTTAAAAAATACCAATCGACCTCTTTATTTGTCTCCCGCCAAAAACAGGTCTTTCCTTGAAACTGAATATGATCGTATTCAATCATCCCTGTATCCAGTGTGGCAAATACATAATCAACACAATTATTGCCATGATCAATTTTTGCTGCGTCAACAGACTCTAACGAAATACAATGAAATCCGGGAGCCGGGTTCACCTGATCAAATGGTATGAAAAAAGTTAACGCAGACACTTGGTTGTCTTGGCTATAATAGGTATTGTATAAATACTTTCCATTAAACCGGCTGCACGCGTCGTAGGACCCCAAATAACCTTTACGAATATTAATCTCATCGGGTTTGGTGGCCAGACATATTGACAATCCAACTTGATTTTCACCGTAACAGCATCCTCCCAACGAAGGCCAGGTAAATACCGTACTGTCTTGAGTGATTGTCGGCTCCGATCCGGAGTTGGGATGCCATGCTGTGCTGACGGGAACATCATCCTTCCAAATAAAGCCGGAATACACCTCATCAACAACAAAAAAATAGCCGTTTGATTGTTCAATAGATGGCTTAATAAAGTGAAAATTCCTCGCGTGATCAGCTAAAACAAGCGCTTTATCCGATGAACCATTAACGTAATCCATATCAGCATCAAGCAATCCCTCTGTAATTCCGCCTCCATACTTGCTTTGATGGTTTTTGTGACTCAACATCAATGTATTTGAAGATTCTGCAGTATTATGAAGCCATTCCCATGTCTCTGCTGCAGGCTCACCCCATCCATCATAACCCGAATTTCTTAATACATGTTGTCCATAGGCCGCAATGTGTATTGCATTCACCTCAAAGTGTGCGTGGCTGGGTAACTGTGATGTTTCTATATTCCACAAAGCACCAGCCAGTGCATCTTTGGCGTGATTGTCTTCGGTTAACCAGGCGCCACCATTATTAAAAATTCTACTGGTTGGTTTTTGTTTGGTTACCGGAAGTGAATCACAGAGCAAAAACTGCATCAAATGCCCCTTAATTGCACTGTCGTCAAACTCTCCGATATACCAGACAGCATAGGATTGGGCAAGCCGTGAAAATCTGTTGACCCTCAGAGCGGCGACACTCCAATCATTGATTTGTTTTGTTGGCGGTGAGTCTCCAAAAGTATAAGAGCGATTAAAAGGCGTTACTGAATAGCCATAATGCCATTCATATAGATTTTGCAACCTGGGATTAGAATAAAATTCATGATAGCCCTGGTATTCGCAAATATCCATAAATATCTTTTTCTGCATTCGATTGTCCATATTAAACCGGCTTTCGGCGTATCCGGGGCCGGCTCCATAGATGCCATCTGCAGTTGTATTATCCAACACATAATTTTTATAATCGTTCTTTTTAGTAATGAAAATCTCACTACATCCATTGTGATACAACTCGGAAAGTCCTTCTATAGCATATTTACTAGCTTTCCAGCTATTTTTATGATTTAATGCAATATAATCACAGTCATTTTCTATTGTCTGGCGCAATGCGGTATCCACATCATTATAAACTATATCCAGTAACAAATACATTGCAAAGGCAGCATGAGCAGGGCCAACATTGTAGCCATGATCGTCGGAACCATTTTCTTTTTTAATTCTTATTCGCGCCATGGCAGGTTTTAACTTTTGTTCTATCACATTGAGATATGCCGTTTTATTGCCGGGATCAAGAATAAAGGCAAGTGCTGCCGCACCGGCAAGGTCATGAACGTCGCAGGTTATTTGATTAATATCGGCATACATACGAACATTCATCGTTAGCGTTTTAGATTTCGCACTTTCCTTCATTTCTGACCAAGGCCATTCTTGTGACTTTTCAATGAGCTGCGGATATTCAGCCTCAGTAACAATTATATATGGGTGATTCACTGCATATACACTATTTGATCTAAAAACAATCAAAATTAAAAATATGCAAATTAACGTGTAGCTTTTTTTGCCGTTTACCATAAATCATTATATATTTTCGGTGTATTAAAACCAGAGCCAACGATACCACCAAAACTCATCATTTTGTCTGACAACATCTCATCAGACATGGACAAATTAAAATCATAGTTATTGATTACAATTTTAGCGGGTGGTGATGATTATAACATCACCACCCGCTTATATGAGCATCTTGACCGGAAACTATTTCATCATTATCATTTTCATAGTTTGTACATTGTTACCGGCTTCGAGTCGGTAAAAATAAACACCGCTTGCTACTTGCTGACCGGCGTCATTTAATCCATTCCATTGGATTTTATGTTGTCCGGGATTGTTGTTTTACATCATTTACCAGTGTCCGAATGTGCTGCCCAAGGGCATTATAAACATTTAGCTTGACATTCAGGTTAGATTTTAACTGATATGCAATGGTTGTTGACGGATTAAAAGGATTCGGGTAATTGTTCATTAAAGCGAATTCGCGGGGAAGATTGGATTTATTTGCTACGCCTGATTGTATCCATGCTTCCCATTCAGCCTTTTTATCCGGAAACCAGTTCAAGTCACCAGCCGGGAAACCGCCCTCTGCGGCCGTATAAGCTGCTGCGTCGGTATTGTAATCAAAATCAAACTCATCATCTGCAAGGCCAAAACTTGTTGGATTTTCAGATAAAGCACCGATTCCATTTCTGTCTGCACGCGGGTCAGGATTGCTTTCATCACTATAACCGGACGTAATTCGATATTCAGCATAAGTCTTAACGACTGCCGGATCCGGGGCATCGGAAAAGGTGGGATATTCTTCAATACTATTTTCACAAATCATATTTGGATATGTATCAAAAAATGTTAGAGTTGTTAAATTATGAACAGGTGTTGCTTTAACAGAATCAATACGGTTAAACATTTCCTGGATTTCAGGAGACCAGCCATAAACATTATTTGCGACTCTGATATGTCTTTCTTCGTCAGTTGCTAAATCCGATTCCAGCGCTTCAATTTTTAAAAGATCACTTTGAGTCAGGCTGTCAGCATTTGGATTTGCCGGATCGCAGTCATTTCCTTCGTAATCATAATCGGCAAAAATGTTATTGGTAATCGTACCATTAATCATTCGCTCAATTTCAAATCGACCTCTTATTTCATAAAAAGTATTATGATCCATCGTAATGTTTCTAATAATGCCGTGATCTCCACGAATGGGAGTATGGCTGGCAATATACATGGTACAATTTTGAATAAAGATGGATTCTTGTGTATTACCGCGAGTGTCAATAAAACGACCATTACTGGTTTTTGCCAGTCGGATCGTATTTCTTAAAGTTGAATTTGTCAGGTAAAGTTGTTGATCATTGGAATTCATTCGAATGAACGCCTGTTCTTCATGATCCAGAAAACAATTGTCTATTTTAATAATTGCACTATCGCCATCACATCGAAACATATTTTTTCCTGCCACATTACCCAGGTTATCAATACCGGTAACATACAAGTTACTGACGTCAACATCCCCATTTGGCCTGAATGCATTACCGGCTGATCCCGATTCACTAACGGCCGGAACAATCACCGGTTTAGGTCCATCACCTTCTGTAGCAATTATTCTAAGAGGTACATCCTGAAGCCCCTGAATTGTACCATTTAGCAAGTAAAATTCTCCACGTTCCAGTCGATAAATCCGATTATAATTTGCCGGTTCACCTGTTGCTGTCGTGTCACCCTGGATTGCCAAATTTAGAGTCTCAAATCCCGGCTCAACATCTAATATATCCGTATCTTGAGCGCTGGAAGTTTGAACCATCACAAATAAAACAGATATAAATGCAACTGCTAAAATGAGTGTTAAATTCTTTTTCATTTCTCTTCTCCTTTGATTAATCTATTTAATGCTATTTTAGTCAACAAAACCTGATTTGCGCACCTCCTTTCTTAAAAAAAACAAAGGATTAACCGAAACAATTAAACACATACCACCTCCTTTGAACACATGCATGACTCGATTGATTATTTTCAAAATGTATAACCGATTCCAAAATCTGATGTCCATCCATAAAATACCTGGCTGGTAATAAACCTCGATTGTTCCTGATAAACTTCATCCGGTTCATTGGATATATTATTCCAATTAAAGAAAAAGCTTAGCTGTGAAGTTAACCGATATTTAACAGACAGGTCCCAACGAACTAAATCGGTTGTAAAACGGTCCCATTCCGGCCGTTCACCCACACCAGACAAGGTTTTCCCTTGATACAGCATGGAGAGTCGTGCAGATAATGCCCCTTTATCATAACCAAGTGAAATATTTGCAATGTTGTCTGATTGGTCCAGCATATCGGCAACACGAAAAGTGTCTATTACAGTTGTTAGAACATAGGGAAATTCTTTAATTTTTTCCTGAACCACGAAAGACCTGGGGTATCGTGTTTCAGACCAAATATGTGTATAGTTTGCATTGAGCACAAAACCATCCAACAATCCGGGAAGCCAGTGAAGCCTTGTCTGCCATTCCACTTCCCAGCCTTTTACTCGTGCTTCATAAGGATTGTTTTCAGGTTGATCAAGAAGAAAGCCCTGTAACTCTGGAGCAAACCCTTCTTTTTCTGCGTTAAGTATTTTGTGTCCACTTCGCTTATATATTAAATCTGAAATTTCTTTATAAAAACCGCCACATGTCAGCAAACCAAGATCGTTACCATAAAAGGATAAAAAGAGATCATAATTTTTTGAAATTTGCGGAGCAAGGTCCGGGCGACCAAAGGAAACGATATTATCAGACCCGGACACTTTTTTCTTGGGAAGTTTGTAATCCAGCCGCGGACGCGAAATTGTCTCTGTATAAGCCAGCCTTAAATCACACCATTTTGCCGGTCTCACACGGGCATGGATCATTGGAAACCAATTTGAGTAGGTACTTGTAGCAGTGGTATCAGCGACATAAGAATCGACACTATCCAAATCAGGTTCATACGTATCATCGTTAATCCAGCCTTTCCTCCCGGTCATATCATTCTCTGTATATTCGTAACGGACACCGGGTAACAGCATTAAAAACCGTCCGAAATTTATTTCAGTCATGATATACCCGGCAGAAATTTTTTCCAGAGTTTCATAATCATCCAGATTGGTTTCAGAGATAAACTCATACAAGGAATCCTGAAGAAAAGCAGATAACAAATAGTTGAGCTCATCACCATTAAGACCAGGTCCAAATTCATAAGCGCCATCCAAAAAATTCCCAGGATCAAATCCATTATCTATATAATTGGATACAAGTGGGTATCCTTGCACCGATTTTTCAAAATCAAACCCCGGAGTTCCATAACCTGTGTGATATTCTTCATATTCTGAATTGTTTGTATCAAGACGACGTTTACTATAATTTGTATCTCTTTCTTTTTCTTTGTTTAAATATTTACCGCCAAATTTTATGTACCCTGCAATTTTATTTGTAATGGTATATGGCATTTTAAAATTTAATTGAGAAGTATAATCTTTTTCTATTCCGGACCTGGTTCTAAATTTTCCAGAGTATAAAAACATTTCATCGTAATTATTATAAGCTGCGTTAACCAGGACTTGTGGGCCAAAATTTTCATTAGGAATCAAAGTTTGATCAAAAGCCCCCGTCTCCTTAAAACTGATCTCGTTACTAAAGGGCGTTCGGGCTAACGAACTGTTTCGGGATAGCGACCAGTCCAAATCACCGAATGAAAAATTGTGCTCTCCGGATAATGAAGAAGATAATATATCGGTTTGACTTTCCTGACCATTGAAATAGAGCATGTGCCAGTTGCTTTCCTCGATATACTGATTTGTATAAGTATTTCCATCATTATCCATTCGACTGGTAAAAGTGTTCATCATAATTTTACCGTTCGGCAGTTTATAGTCTAAAATCAAACTGAATCCGGCTCTTTCTCTTATTTGATCTATATAAACAAGATTTACATTCGAACATGCCATCGGGGCCATTTCCTCGCCTTCTCTTTTTTCCCGGGTGATATTATATCCGGCAGAAAATGTATCCGAATCTCTACGATTTCGTGACATGTTTCCGGTTACAATAATCCCCAATTTGTCATTCAAGAACCGGTTACTTAGATTAAAACTGCCGCTGTATTGACCATATTCATCGCGCAGGTTATTATAACCTCCCTGGAAACGGAAACTACTGTGAAACCCGCCTGTAGGAGCATTGGCTATTTTAAAATTGACTGTCCCTCCGATTGCGTCTGCATCCTGGTCCGCAGTCAGTGCTTTGGTAACTTCAATTCCTTCCAGCATTTCCGGAGATATCATACTCAAATTTACACTGCGGTCATCGCTGGTAGCAGGAACCTTTGATCCGTTGATTGTAATTGCATTATAAGTCGGCGCCAGGCCTCGAATAACAACCGTACTGCCTTCCCCGCCGCTTCTTTTAATGGATATTCCGGGCAGACGTCCGACCGACTCGGCAGCATTGACATCCGGCAATTCCATAATTCGTTCTGCAGACACTACATTTTTAATCGTATTTGACCGTAGTTGCTGGTTAATAGCTGCAACTTGTCCTTCTGCCTGCGCGGTAATGACAACAGCTTGCCCTTCTACAACATCATATTCAAGGGTTATGTCAAGTTTCTCTGTTTCTTTAGGATGGACCTGTATCTCGACTTCTTTCTGCTTATACCCTATAAATGAAACTCGCAAAGTATATTTACCAGGAGGAATTTTCCTGATAAGATATTTTCCCTCCAAATTAGTAGCAGCACCAATAGCTGTCCCTTGCAAAAAAACATTTGCACCCGGCAGAGCTTCACCTGTCACAGCGTCTTTAACTGTACCACTAATTTCCCCGGATTGAGAATAGGACAATTCAGACATCATTAAGACACCAGCAAAACAAAACAGAGCTATTAAAATATTTTTATTCATCAATGACTCCTGGTACGTTATTTTGACACCTTACAAATAATAATTATAAAGTGAATTCTGAATTAATTACATCTTTCATAAAGTCTTTGATCTCGATATGATTATTATCATTCAACTGTGCAAAATTGGCAGTTTCATATAAAACAAAGCCATCCAATCCCGGATGATTTTTAAAAGTTCGATTTCCTGACGTTTTCTGAACAACCGGACCTCATCATTTGGCAAGCTGTGAAAATCACTTTGGAGATAGAGAGGCTTGTTCATCTCGCGCGTTACGGCACTAAATGTGTCCAACACGCGCTCCAAGTTCCAGGGCCGGAGCTTGTAAATACCACGAAATTCCAGATCATCCGCAATTTCACGCACCCAGGTTTCCCATTGCCATTCAAAATTAGGCGGCAGCGGACTCAGTCGTCCCCGGTCATCCGGCATGAGCATACCGGCATGAAGGTGCAAAGTCAATCCTTTGCCCCTGCTTTTAATCAATTGTTTTGCTTCACGGAGGAACAGCGTATAAGCATCACCATTGATTTTACTTATAGTCGGATAATCGGTTCGACCACCCGAAGCTTGCAGAACAGGTTCGTTAAATCCGTATTCCCAATATTCCGGTGAACGGGTATGGTTCCCCATACGAAAATTAATACCGTCCACACCCCGATCAAGACAAAATTTGGTAATGTCGAGCCAATGTTTTCGCACCTCCGGATAAATCGGGTGCATATCACCAAACATGTATTCCAGCTTACCGCACGCAACAGCAATAAAACCGTCATTATCCAATGTCTTTCGGGTGGTTAATTTATAATACTCGTCAAAATTGTAAAAATCAGTATAATGTGCCTTTAGTTTTTCCGAATCACTCAGTTCTTTCTTGACTTGAGGATGCTGAAAATATCGAATAGATTGTTTCCTGAGTTCATCCTGAAAAATTTGACTGTTAATTGTTTCATAGGAAATCGGGCCTTTACTGGAAATGAAAGGGATTTTTTCATCTTCCGGACCGACGATTTCTATAATCTGTCCGATTTCATTACTAAAATCGCCCCGGCTGTCTGCCAAAGAACAACGGATTAAAATATATTTATGTTCTTTTGGAATGTTTAACTTTTCGAGATGAAGGATCCGGCATTGTTTCCATTTCGGAAAACATGGACGCCATTCAATGGTTTCTCTGAACGATACGGGGACCTTTATATTCTTTAAATCGGTTATTGGTTTCGCTGGTCCAGATGGACAAATGTTCCGCTTTAACACGGGTTGGATCATCGCTGTCTTTTACAAGACGAATGGATGTTACCGGACCTTTGTACTCTAACGTTCCGGGCCTGCGTTTTAAACACATTTCAGGGTGTTTGGCGGTAAAGGGATGAGTCCAAAAGGAAATGCCGCATAAATTTTTATACGCAACGACACCCTCAGGGAAAGGCATTGTGTGGGGCAATGAACCTCTAACACCCCCATCTTCAAAATTTTTTATCAACGCATAAAGTTCGATGCCATGAGCGTGTGCAGACTTTACCACTTCTGACAACAGATCAATCCCGTGAGGATGATTTTCATAAAACAGCCAGTAGGTACTGACAATCCACTGGTGACGGG
>CAXXFV010000019.1:0-78188 GCA_963674595.2 bacterium | reverse complement strand
GTTGCTTCATCTCTGGTTTTTTCACGTGTAGCCGGCGAAACTTCATATTTTAATAAAACATGGCTTGCCTTAACCTGCATCTCACCCTTTTCCCGCTTTTTATCAATGACTTTAATTACATGAAGACCAAACTGGGTTTCAATTGGTCCGAGAATGTCTCCCTTATTTGCGGCAAAGACGGCATCTGAAAACGGGGTTACCATTCGCTCTTTGCTAAAGTACCCTAAATCACCGCCTTTTTCAGCGCTTCCGGGGTCCTGAGAGTATAAGCGGGCCAATTCAGCAAAATCAGAACCTTCAACTGCTTCTTCATAAATATCCTGTGCCTGATGAAGAGTGGCCTCTGAATCGGCCTTTGAAGGTACAAGCGGAATAAGCACGTAATCGATTTTACGCTTTTCGGGTTCCTGGTAGGTATCTTTATTTTTTTCGTAATATGCTTTAATTTCTTCATCTGTGGGTTCTGCAACAGCATCTGCATATTTTGAAGCATCATAAAATAAATAGCGTACTTTGGCTTTTAGTTTAGTACGATAATATTCCAAACGAGCGTCTTCATCTGTTGCAACCGCTACCGACCGAATCAGATTATCCAGTTTTTGATAGGGTAGAGTTGACCGCATATAGTCTTCAATCGGGCGCCAGTCAGCAGATGGATTGTTTAACGCCATATGATATTTTTCAATACTAAACTGTCCGGAAGAGTCCAATAATGCTTCGTTATTTCTTAAAAATTCCGGCGGGTTATTGAAAATTTCTTCAACAACTTCAGCGTTTGTAGCCATCAAGTTTTTATCTTTAATAACTTTGGCCATAAGCCGCTGTTGTACAAGTCTTTCAAAAACCTGGTCTTGTAGCCGTTGAAGCATATAACCTTCTGCGTCCTTTCCGCTTTGGTCACGGTAGGTTTTAAGTTCGTTTTGTAACTGGGTATTATATTCTTTTACAAGAATTTCCTGCCCATCTACTTTTGCAATAACACCCTGGGGTTGTTTTCCTTTAAATCCACCCATTCCCCAATCGAAAATAATTGTCGCTATAAAGGCAAAAACCAAAATAAGAAGGATGTTCTTCGTATTCTCCCGCATACGATTCATCAGGGCCATAAGATGTACCTCATTGTTATGTTAAAAAAAAAGAAATATTACCGGAAAACTAGAAAAGATAAGACGATATATAGTAAAAATCAAGAGCTTTTTATTTTGCAGGGGTTTATTTGGTTGATTTTATGTTATAAATTAATCCTTGATTTACTCGCTCTGTTTAATTAATATTATATAATTTGTTTATAATAATGCCAATATTCCTTTATAATCCATTTTAGTCATTAGAAAGGGAGTGATCATGACCTCCAAAAATAAACAATAATTACGAAAACGCTCTGCAAGTTATCCCTTGGGCTACCCAGACAAATGCCAAACGTTGGCCAAAAGAACGTGAAAAAATGCCCTCTTTTATTAAAAAAGCAAAAGGGTGCCGAATGTGGGACCTGGATGATAATGAGTATATTGATTATCGCTGTGCTTTGGGTCCGATAACGCTTGGTTATGCTTATGGTCCGGTTGATGAAGCTGTTAAAAAACAAATAGAAAATGGTGTGCTTTTTAGTATGGCCAGTCCAGTTGAATTGGAAGCGGCTGAAGAGTTTTTGAAATGTGTAAAATGGGCGGACCAGGTCCGTTTTATGAAAACCGGTGCAGATGCCAATACCTGTTGTGTGCGGCTGGCCCGAAGTTATACCGGACGTGATCATATTTTATCTGTTGGTTATCATGGATACCAGGATACGTTTGGTCATTATTGGCCAAACGCAGGTGTACCGAAATCATACCTGAGTTATATTCATGATGTTCGATATGGTGATATTGAAGGAATGGAAAAAGTTTTTGCCGAATATGGAGACCAGCTTGCCTGTGCTATTACCGAACCCTATCAGTGGAACAAAGAAACCGGTGAGGAATTTTTAGCACGAATGCGGGAATTGTGTGACCAATATGGAGCTTTGTTGATTTTTGATGAAGTGCTTACCGGATTTCGTCTTGCATTGGGTGGAGCTCAGGAATTTTACAAAGTAGAACCGGACATGGGTGCCTATGCCAAAGGTATGGCAAACGGATATGCTGTTTCTGCCTATGCCGGTAAAAAAGAGTTTATGCAGCAGTTGGAAAAAACAGTTATTACAACCACCTATGCCGGAGATGCCCTCGTTCTAACGGCCAGTAAGACGGTGATGCAGATTATGCAGAACGAACCTGTCCATGAACATATTAATAAAATGGGTAAAAGATTGCGTGATGGATTTCAATCCATAATAAAGGAAACCGGCGCTCCCGCAATTGCAGGCGGATATGATATGGCCCCGTTTATTGAATTTGATTTTAAAGATGAAGCCAAAAATAATGAATGGAAGAACAAACTTTTTAATATTCTTTTTGAAAATGGTGTTTTTGCCAGTGACCGTTGGTTTATCAACTACTCTCATCAAACCGCTGATATTGATGAAACACTTGAAAAAATGCGCGATGCAATGATTCAGGTGCGTTAATTTATAATATAGATTGGAATTATAATGAGTGATCACATAAAATATTTTGATTGTTTTGCTGCTATTGGTAGATATGGTAGTAAAGACCCGGAGGCGCCCTGGACTACGGAACAGCTTCTTTCTGAAATGCAGCGATGTCAGGTTAATGCCGCACTTGTTTATGCTCATCAGGCCAGAGAAACACATCCTTTGGTGGGAAATCCTATTGTTTCTGAAATTTGTAAAGAAAATCCCCGGTTGTTTCCTTGCTGGGTTGCTTTACCGCATCATACTTTAGAGATGCCTGCTCCCGGGAAATTGGTCCAGCAAATGGTTGATGAAGGTGTTAAAGCGTTGAAAATTTATCCGAGGATTTTTGAATTCCCGGTTGATGAAATTACTTTGGGTCCATTACTCGATGCAGTACAGGAAGCCGGAATTTTGTTGATTGCCGACGCCGGACGATATGGCGATGCCATCCAACTGGAATGGCCCGAAGTTTCATGGATTTGTGATAATTATCCGAAATTAAAACTGCTTTTGCACAGCGTTCGATGGGAGGCCACCCGTACGTTGACTCCCCTGGCTGAACAGTTTGAAAACCTCTATTTTGAGTTTTCAAATTATCAGGGAAACCGTATGCTGGAGTTTTGGTGTGAACGTATTGGTCATCATCGGCTGCTCTTTGGCTCTGAAGCAATGATAAAAAGTATGGGTGCGGCCCGAGCTTATATTGATTATGCGGATATTAATGATGAGCAGCGAAAAGCCATAGCCGGCGGCAACCTTATGAAACTGTTAGGTGTTACGGAACTGCCGGATTTGGAAAAAACACCGCCGGTTAAAGATGCTATTTTAGAAACGGCTTTAAAACGCCAACCTGTTACGGATATGGTTGTTATTGATTCGCATGCTCATAATACCAAAGCGGGAACCAGGGGAGCATCCCGTGTTGCTATGAATGACGCGGATGCTGCGTCTGTTGTTGAAAGAAACCGTAAAATCGGTGTTAACAAAACCTGCATCAGCTCATGGACCGCTATTTGGGGTGATTATGAGCTGGGTAACCTGGATACTCTGGAAGCAAAAAATAACATGCCGGATGAAATAGTCGGTTACGCTGTGTTGGACCCGAATTACATAACAGATTGGGACAAGGAACTCAAATATTGGCATGAAGAGTGTGGGTTCCCCGGTATGAAACCCTATTTCCCGCGAATGGGAATTCCCTATAATGATAAATTATTCGACCCCTGGTATGAATATGCAAATAAGAGAAATTTGTTTTGTCTGCTGCATTATTCCAATAATTTTGAAGCAGAAGTGAGTGATATTGCCGAACGTTTCCCAAATATTAAATTTTTTCTGGCCCATTCCGGAACAAGCTGGGAAGTAGCACGGCGTCATGTTCGTTTGGCAAAAAAATATGCTAATGTTTATTGTGAAATCACCTTTACGGCTGTTTTAAACGGATCGATTGAATATATGGTGCGCGAAGTAGGTTCTGAACGTGTGCTTTACGGTTCAGACGCCCCGATGCGTGATCCATTTCCCCAATTCGGATGGCTTGCCTATGCGGATATTTCTGAAGAAGATAAGCGAAATATATTAGGTAGAAATATGCAGCGAATACTAGAGCAGGTAAAATTAAAAGCCCGATAATTATCGGGCTTTTTTTTTACGAGTTGTAACTCAAAACACGTATGATACCGATTGTTGTTCCTTTATCATCTGATGTGGTGGTATCGCTCACCGAATAGATTGTATCGATATTGTTTTCTGCTATGAAACGGTTGACTTTATTGTCCAGTTCTTCCAACTGGCCCACGGTTTTGAAAATAGTTAGTTCGGATGTAAATGTTTTTACTTTCATTTTTAACTCGTTTCTTTATTATTATATTGTTCCAATGCTTTTTTGAATGTGTTCCAGGCCAGGAGCGCGCATTTTATTCGTGTCGGGAATCCTGAAACGCCTTGTAATGCGTTCAACTCTTCCAATGAATCATCAAAGTTTTCGCCTTCTTCTTTTACCATTTCGGCAAATTTTGCTATAATTATTTGTGCCTGTTCTATTGTTTTTCCTTTTAAAGCGCCGGTCATGATTGATGCGGAAGCCTGACTAATGGCACATCCGTTTCCCTGAAACATGACAGATTCTATACGATTGTCTTTTACTGTCAGATAGACAGTTATTTCATCTCCGCAAAAAGGATTTTTCCCTTCCAAAGAGCAATCCGCATTTGCAAGTACACCAAAGTTCTGTGGATGTTTATAGTGATCCAGAATAATATCCTGATATAATTCATCTAGTTCCATTTTGAAAAATACCTTTTCGCTGCTTTGAGTTCCTTAATGAATCGTTCTATTTCTTCTTGCGTATTATACAGATAAAAACTGGCCCGTGCCGTGGACTGGACTCCCAGCCGTTTCATGGCTAGTTTTGCGCAATGATGACCAGCGCGAATGGCTATGTTTTTTGAATCCAAAAAGGTCGCCAAATCGTGGGCGTGAATACCTTCCAGTTCAAAAGAAATGGCCGGGCCACGATCTGTGAGCGGTCCATATATTTTTAGTCCTTCGATCCCGGACATATTTTCCAGTGCAAACCGGGTGAGATTCAAGTCGTGCTCTTTTATGTTCTCCATCCCTGTTTTTTCCATAAAGTCGATAGCCGCTCCCAAACCAATAGCTCCGGAAATATTTTGTGTGCCGGCTTCCAATTTCCAGGGTAGTTCATTCCATGTGGACTGATAATAATCCACATCACTAATCATGGAACCGCCAAAAAAAACAGGGTCCATATTTTCCAACAGAGATTCTTTGCCATATAAAACGCCGATACCGGTGGGTCCCAGCATTTTATGTCCCGAGAACACATAAAAATCAGCATCAATTTCCTGAACATCTGTTTTTAAATGCGGAACCGCCTGTGATCCGTCAACAATTACAACGGCACCGGCCTCATGGGCTTTTTGGATCATCTCTTTTACAGGATTATGGGTCCCTAAAACATTTGAAACATGGGTAACGGCAACCAGTTTTGTTTTTTCTGACAACAGTGATAAATATTGGTCCTGGTCCAGGTAACCGTTTTCGTCAAATTGGAGAAATTTTAAATCAGCGCCTGTTTTTTGTGCCGCCATTTGCCAGGGAATGAGATTGCTGTGGTGCTCCATTTCACTGACGATAATTTCATCACCCGGTTTTATATTTTTCAGGCCCCAGCCATAAGCCGTAAAGTTAACAGCTTCAGTCGCCCCGCTTACGAAAATAATTTCCCGTGATGAACGGGCATTTATAAAATTTTTGACTTTTTTACGGGCAGCTTCATAGGAAGCCGTCGCTTTTTCCGCAATCCGATAAGCCCCCCGATGCGTATTAGCATGAAATTGCATGGAAAATGCCGAAACGGCATCCAAAACCTGCTGCGGCTGCTGGCTGGTCGCTGCGCTGTCTAAATAAACCAGATCACGATTTTCCGGATATTCAAAGATCGGGAAATAGGACCTTATGCCGGAAAAACCGACAGGTTTTGTTTTTTTGAAATCAGCTTTTACAACACTCATGATTATTCCTGCTCAATATCAATTTCTACAACACCGTTTTTAACCTGGACCGGAAAGGTTTTAATCGGTTCATGTGCCGGTGGTGTTTCAGGTTGTCCTGTTTTTAAATTAAATTTGGCGCCGTGCATCGGACAACAAAGGGTTTTTTCTTCAATCCACCCGTCGGAGAGGTTATAGTCTTCGTGTGAACATCTGTCTTCCAAAGCATAAATTCCGTCATCCGTTCGGGCAACGACTATTTTAAGGTTTTTTATTTCCACTCTCCGTAATGTGTCCGGAGGCAGGTTGATAAGTAAAAACACAGGTGTAAATTGGCTCATTATCAAGTTCCTCTTTTATTAGATCATACCAAGCTCAAGTTTGGCTTCTTCAGACATAAGGTCATGGCTCCAGGGAGGGTCCCAAACCACTTCAACTTTAGCCTGGTTAATTTGTTCCAACCTTTCAACCCGGGCTTTTACTTCTGCCGGTAACAATTCTGCAACAGGGCAAGCCGGAGAGGTAAGCGTCATTTGAATATGTGCGGTTGCCTCTTCATCAATATCTATCTCATAAATCAAACCCAGGTCATAGATATTAACCGGAATTTCTGGATCGTAACATGTTTTTAATACATCTACGATTTCATCCAAAACAGCCTGCATTTCATCTTCTTTAAGCACTTTTCTCCTGTCAGGTGACAATATGTCCGTCCTCAAGTTTTTTATGCAGCAAATCGATAACATAATTTTGAACGGGCTGCGATTTTATCTTTTGAACAATCTCTTCAGCAAAGGCATGGATCATCATGTTTTTTGCCTGGTCCTTTTCTATGCCTCGAGATCTTAGATAATCAAGTCCGTTTTTGTCGAGTTGACCGACAGTGCCGCCATGTGTACACCGGACGTCATCAGCAAAAATTTCCAGTTGAGGTTTGGTGTCAACAACAGCCTGGTCTGATAATAACAAATTTTGATTTGATTGAATTGCATCTGTTTTTTGTGCCGGTTTGCGGACGTGTATTTTGCCGCTAAATACGGCACGTGCAGTGTCATCCAAAATACCTTTATACAATTCATGGCTGTTACAGTGCGGTGCGGCATGATCAATCACTGTGTGAGTGTCTGTAATTTGATCTTCATTCGCCAGATAAAGACCGTTTAAAATACTTTCACTGCCTTCTCCATCCAACACGGCTGTAATCTCATTTCGAACAATCGATCCGCCAAAAGAGAATGAATGAGAAGAAAAATGACTGTTTCGCTGCTGATGGACCGCCTGAATAGCAATATGATAGGCGGATGTTGTCTCCTGTTGGATTTTGTAATGATCAACAACAGCATTATCTTTTAATATAATCTCTGAAACCGGATTTGTAAAGTAGAGATTTTGACCCAATCCAATATAACTTTCTACAATATTAACCTGGCTGTTTTCATCAATAATAAATAAATTTCTCGGATGTGAAACAATTTCCCGCGAATGCATTTGTGAAATATATAAAATATGGACGGTTTTTTCGACGATTGTATTTGGCGGTACATATAAAAATGTGCCATCCAGCAGAAAGGCCGTATTTAAGGCTGAAAATGAATTTTTATCAAAGGAAGCATGTTTTGCCAATTCCTGTTCGACAAGATTGTTTTTATTTTTTGATGCCGTATACAAACTTTCAAGCTGTATATTTTTCAATCCATCTAAATGTGAAAGCTCCGGTGAAAACCGTCCGTCCACAAAAACGATTTGATAATTTTCAGCATCTTTAAACAGATAGGGTGCTATATCATTGTTAGTGATTTTTGTTTCAGTTTCACCTTGCAATGAAATAAATTGTTTATTTATAACAGGCGAAATATCGGTAAATCGCCATTCTTCCTGTCTTTTATCGGGAAAACCAAGTTTCTGAAAATCGGAAAAAGCCTGTTTGCGGACTTTGTGGAGTGTTGTTTTTGTTCCACCGTTGAGCTGCTTTTCCAGCATTTCAAAATTTTCCTGATATTGTTTTATGTCATTTATAGAATTATTCATTTGTCTTTCTCTCCTAAGCATCAACCAGCTCTGGTTTTTGGGGAGTTTTATTTTTTAACCAATCGTAACCCTGGTTTTCCAGATCAAGGGCCAATTCCTTGCCGCCTGACTTGACGATTTTTCCGTTATATAAAACATGGACATAATCCGGTACAATATAGTCCAGTAATCGCTGGTAATGGGTAACAAGGATAATAGCATTGTCCTTGTTGCGTAATTTATTAACACCGTCAGCTACGATTTTCAGGGCATCAATATCCAAACCGGAATCTGTTTCATCAAGAATGGCCAATTTCGGTTCCAAAACAGCCATTTGCAGGATTTCGTTTCGTTTTTTTTCACCACCGGAAAATCCTTCGTTAACGGACCGTTTTAAAAAACTTTCATCCATTTCAACCAGCTTTAATTTTTCACGTATTAATTTTAAAAACTCGCCGGCGCTGACCTTTTCCTGTTCATGATATTCCCGAACAGCATTCAGGGCCGTTCGTAAAAAATAGGTCGTGTTGACACCCGGAATTTCAACGGGATATTGAAAAGCCAAAAATAACCCTTCACGGGCCCTGTCTTCAGGTGACAATTCCAGCAAATCTTTATCATTATAGGTTACCGTGCCATCGGTTACCTCATATTCTTCGCGTCCTGATAAAACCTGGGCTAACGTGCTTTTGCCGGAACCGTTTGGCCCCATAATCGCATGAATTTCACCTTTATTCACAGTTAAATCAATACCTTTTAATATTTCTTTGCCCTCAACAGAGGCATGTAAATTTTTTACAGTTAACATAATATATAATCTCCAAAAAATAATTATCCGACACTTCCTTCAAGGCTGATGCCTAACAGCTTTTGTGCTTCCACAGCAAATTCCATGGGCAGTTCGGCAATGACTTCTTTACAGAATCCGTTAACGATCATTGAAACCGCATCTTCCGTGGAAACACCTCTTTGATTACAATAAAATATTTGATCTTCACCTATTTTAGATGTCGTTGCTTCGTGCTCAACCTGGGCCGTACTGTTTTTCACTTCAATATAGGGAAATGTATGCGCACCGCATTTATCACCGATCAACATGGAATCGCACTGTGAAAAATTTCTGGCGCCTGTGGCGTTTTTGCTGATTTTAACCTGTCCACGGTAACTGTTTTGTCCATGCCCGGCTGATATACCTTTTGAAACAATGATGCTTTTTGTGTTTTTACCGATATGCACCATTTTTGTACCAGTATCGGCTTGCTGGTAATTGTTGGTTAGCGCAACAGAGTAAAATTCACCGGTCGAGTTGTCTCCCTGCAAAACACAACCGGGATACTTCCAGGTAATGGCCGAGCCGGTTTCAACCTGTGTCCATGATATTTTTGAATTAACGCCTTTACACAAGCCTCGTTTGGTGACAAAATTATAAATACCGCCTTTGCCGTTTTCATCACCGGGATACCAGTTTTGAACGGTTGCGTATTTAATCTGTGCATTATCCAAAGCAACGAGTTCAACCACAGCCGCGTGCAATTGGTTTTCGTCCCGCATCGGCGCTGTGCAGCCTTCAAGATAACTGACATAGCTGTCTTCTTGAGCAATGATAAGCGTTCTTTCAAATTGGCCGGTTTTGGCTGCGTTGATGCGAAAATAGGTTGATAACTCCATAGGGCATTTTACCCCTTTGGGGATATAAACAAATGAACCATCGCTAAACACTGCCGCATTTAAAGCGGCAAAAAAGTTGTCTGTGTAGGGCACCACACTGCCTAAATATTTTTGCACCAAATCCGGATGGTTTTGTACGGCTTCAGAAAAAGAGCAGAAAATTATACCCAGACTGGATAGTTTTTCCTTAAACGTTGTGGCGACAGATACACTGTCCAGTACAGCATCAACCGCAACACCTGCCAAAATTTCCTGCTCTTCAAGAGGAATTCCAAGTTTATTATACATTTCCCGGATGGCCGGATCGATATCATTCAAACTTTTGGGGCCATCCTTGGAATTTTTTGGGGCAGAGTAATAAACAATATCCTGATAATTAATCGGATCGTATTTTATATTTGCCCAGGTTGGTTCTTTTAGTTTTAACCAGTGACGATAAGCATTTAACCGCCAGTTGAGCATAAATTCCGGTTCCTTTTTTTTCGCCGAAATCATGCGAATGATATCCTCGTTTAGTCCGTGGGGTACGGACTCGTTTTCAATATCTGATGTGAATCCATATTTATATTCACTCGTTGTAAACTCTTGAATGGGGTCTATTTTATTACTCATTCAGCAATTCTCCTGAATTCTGTTTTTGGCTTTTTTGAAAATCTAAAAGTGTTATTTTACTTAAATATTGAACAAGCTGCTGCTGTATTGGATTTAATTTATCTTTTAATGTACAGAAAGAGTGACGACTACAGCATATTGCCGTATCATAACAATCCGTTATATGAATCGGACCTTCAATCGCTTCAAGGACATGGGCTAAAGAAATTTTTTCAGCTTTGGCGCCAAGAACATAGCCGCCTTTAACGCCTTGAATTGATTTTATAATTTGTTTCTTTGCCAACTGTTGTAATATTTTAGCCAGCAGCGGCTGTGGAATTTGGTTTTTTTCAGCAATTTCTTTAACGGTTACAATCTTGTCAAACTGTTGTGATTGTATGTGCTGTAACGCCAGCAAACCGTATTCTGTTTTTTTTGATAGTTTAAACATATTCTAAAATAGGACTAAAATGGTCTTGTTTTAGAATGTAAACATAGACAAGGTATAGGTTATTCCTCGAAATTAAATTTTATTGAAAAATATCAATGAGGATGATCATTAAAATGGCGAGACAAATCAGGGGCAGGATAAAATGATTCATGAATTTTTCAAAAATAAAATCCACTAAAGACACAGGACGTTTTTCAGGAGATTTGAACATAAATTTTTAATATTTTCTTATTATTACAAAAATGTTGCTCTTATGCCACATTTTTTATTTTATTAGAGTCGGAATACTCGGTAAAAAGCTCTTCCATTCGTCTGTCTGCTTCGGCTCCGGCGTGTGTGATGAGTATTGCGGCTAATAAAATCAATAACATAGATGCTGTTATTAAAAGCCATAACATTTCGGATTCCTTTCAGGTATCAAACTATATTGTTGCTGGTGTTAAAAAATCAATTACCATGCCATGTTTTTTAAGGGATTGTTTTTATTAAGGGATGTCGTTTTTTTGCGGTACGCATCATGTATATGAAGGGGCTTTATTCAGGCAAGGTTCTTACGGAATGACGGAAAGAGGGCTATATGAATAAAATAATAATCGTCATGCTCGAAGCATCTTGTTTTCAATGAACCGGTTCATTGTATCAGTAAATTTTTTCAAGAGTAACCTTCCCCGTCATTACTGCGCAAGCGGTAATCCAGAATCCGTATTTCCCGCTGGATGCCTGTTTGCACAGGCATGACGAAAGTATTTGTTATGCTGAAAGTAGAATGCACTCTGAATCAGTCCATCAGTAAAACAGAAAAAAAGTCTTTAACTTATTAATAAAGTGAACGCCCACTCAAAAAATTCTTGACTTTGCTGAAAAAAGTAACTAACATTAATAAGTCAATTTAACTACTCTATGGGGAGTATCGATGACCAAATTTATAATCTAACAGTAAATATTCACAAAAATTCGTGTGGCGGGATTACTGCATCCGGGGCTGTTTGCTGATATAGCGAATTAATTTTCCATCATTTTATTTGGGGCCAGGGGTATACAATCCTGTCTGTATATTTTACTTTTAATTGACATATTTTACAAGCCGTAGGAAAAAACATATACGATCAACTCTAAGGAACAATGATGACACGAAAAATGCTATTGCTGGTGATATTATTGGGCGTTACATGTTTAAATTTCTGCAAAAGGGTACCCACCCTGCCCGAACCCGAGCCCGGACCGCGTAATTATATGTGGGAGGTGGACACGCTGAACATGGAAATGAATTACATTTATTCGATTTGGGGCGCTTCGCCAACTGATGTGTGGACAGTCGGGCCAGCCGGTACTTACAAAGACAGATTACAACATTTTAACGGCGCAAATTGGTCTGCTTACAATAAGGAAGCAATACTTTGTTTGGGAAACACGCTTTTCGGTTTTCGTACAGATGATGTATGGATGGGCGGCGGTGACTGTCGATCCAATGACGCCGCTATTTGGCATTACAATGGCACAAAATGGAGTCAGCATTATGTGTATGATGTTAAAGGCAGTTATTCAGCACAAGTAAACGATATATGGGGAACACATAAAAAAAATATCTATGCTTGCGGTATATTCGTTTTTAAAGATGAACAAACCGAAAAAGTTCGTGGTTTTGTATTGCACTATGACGGACAGAGCTGGAAAGAAGTTGTGAAAGCTACTTTTAACTCACAATTCCATACCGTTCGTTCAGAAGGGAACAATGTGTATGTATTTTCTGCCGCAATTGAAAACGGTAAAAAAGGAGATTATGAAATTTATCAAGTAAAAAACCGGCAGCTTAATAAAATATATTCTGGACCGCCATCTTTTGGAGTAAGCATATATGCTCTGGCAGGAAAAGTCTATTTTGTTATGGGCCACGATGTATGCCGGTATACAAACGGATCATTTGTAAAACAATTTACAATCGATTTTGAAAATTTCGGCAACTACCTTTATGGAAGACATGAGAAGGACCAATTTATCCGAATGACCGATGGCATTGCTCATTATAACGGGCAGAATATTGAATACCTTTATACCTTTCCCAAACTAAGCATCAATATCATAGATGGAGTGATTTTAGATAAAGATGTATTCTTTTGCGGTCAAAGTAATTCAACAATAGAATTAGTCATTCACGGCAGGTTGAAAGAATAAAGGAGAAAAACGCCAGGCAACGCCCTGGATGCCTGTTTGCACAGGCATGACGAAAGGGGTTGTCATGTCTAAAGTATCTTAAATTTTGTAAACCGGTTCATTGTATCAGTAAATTTTTTCAAGAGTAACCTTACCCGTCATTACCGCGCAAGCGGTCATCCAGAATCCGTATTTCCCGCTGGATGCCTGTTAGCACAGGCACGACAAAAGGTGTTGTTATGCTGAAAGCATCTTCACTTTCTAATAAACGATTCTTTATTCCAGTAACATTTTTTAAGAATGACGGATAAAGAATACTTGACATTGTCTGAAATAGTAAATATTATTTAATTAATAACAATCATATTAACGACTCTATGGGGAGTATAAATAAATTTATGATCTGATAGTACATAAATACTAATGTGGCGGGATTACTGCATCCGGGGCTGTTTGCTGATCTAGCGAATTAATTTTCCATCATTTTATTTGGGGCCAGGGGTATACTATCCTGTCTAAATATTTTATTTTTAATTGACACATTTTAAAAGCCGTAGGAAAAAACATATACGATCAACTCTAAGGAACAACAATGACAAGAAAAATGCTATTGCTGGTGATATTATTGGGCGTTACATGTTTAAATTTCTGCAAAAGGGTACCCACCCTGCCCGAACCCGAGCCCGGACCGCGTAATTATATGTGGGAGGTGGACACGCTGAACATGGAAATGAATTATATCAGTTCTATCTGGGGCGCTTCGCCCTCTGATATCTGGACAGTAGGCCCCGGCGGTACTTACCAAGACAGATTATGGCATTTTGACGGCACAAATTGGTCTGCCTACAATAAGGAGCCAATACTTTGCTTGGGAAACACGCTTTTCGGTTTTCGTACAGATAATGTATGGATGGGCGGCGGGGGCTGTTTAGTTCATGGGGCAGTCATATGGCATTACGATGGCACAAAATGGAGTCAGCATTCCGAGTATGATGTTAAAGGTAGTTATTCAGTAGACATTAACGACATCTGGGGAATAAATAAAAATAATATTTACGCTTGTGGTATATTCGTTTTAAAAGATGAACAAACCGAAAGAATCCGTGGTTTTGTATTGCACTATGACGGACAGAGCTGGAAAGAAGTTGTGAAAGCGGATTTTCCTTCACAATTCCATACCGTTCGTTCAGAAGGAAACAAAGTATATATATTTTCCAGCGCAACAGAAAATGGCATAAGAGGAGATTTTGAAATTTATGAAATAAAAAACCGGCAGCTAAATAAAATATATACAGGGCCGCGAATGACTGGAATAAGTCTGTATTCTCTTGCAGGAAAAGTATATTTTGTTATGGGCCAGGACGTGTGCCGATATACTAACGGCTCATTTGTAAAACAATTTACAATCGATTTTGAGAATTTTGGCAACAAAATTTATGGTAGACATGAGAATGATCAATTTATCAGAATGACTGACGGCATTGTCCATTATAACGGGCAGAATATGGAATATCTTTATACCTTTCCCCAGCTAAGCATAAGTATTAAAGACGTGGTGCTTTTTGAAAGAGATATATTCTTTTGTTGCCGAAGTAATTTAACAATAGAATTGATCATACACGGCAAGTTGAAAGACTAAAGGTGAAAAACGCCAGGCAACGCGCTGGATGCCTGTTTGCACAGGCATGACGAAAGGGGTTGTCATGTCTAAAGTATCTTAAATTTTGTAAACCGGTTCATTGTATCAGTAAATTTTTTCAAGAGTAACCTTACCCGTCATTACTGCGCAAGCGGTAATCCAGAATCCATACTTGCCGCTGGATACCTGTTTGCACAGGCATGACAAAAGGGGTTGTCATGCTGAAAGCATCTTCACTTTCTAATAAACGATTCTTTATTCCAGTAACATTTTTTAAGAATGACGGATAAAGAATACTTGACATTGTCTGAAATAGTAAATATTATTTAATTAATAACAATCATATTAACGACTCTATGGGGAGTATAAATAAATTTATGATCTGATAGTACATAAATACTAATGTGGCGGGATTACTGCATCCGGGGCTGTTTGCTGATATAGCGAATTAATTTTCCATCATTTTATTTGGGGCCAGGGTATACAATCCTGTCTATATATTCTACTTTTAATTGACATATTTTACAAGCCGTAGGAAAAAACATATACGATCAACTCTAAGGAACAATGATGACACGAAAAATGCTATTGCTGGCGATATTATTGGGCGTTACATGTTTAAATTTCTGCAAAAGGGTACCCACCCTGCCCGAACCCGAGCCCGGACCGCGTAATTATACATGGAAAGTGGACACGCTGAACATGCCCATGAATTTTATCAGGTCGATCTGGGGCGCCTGGCCTAATGATATATGGACGGTTGGTGATGGCGGTACCTACAACGACAGATTACAGCATTTTAACGGTACAAATTGGTCTGAATATAATAAGGAGAAAATATATTGTACGGGTTCCACGCTTTTCGGTTTTCATAAAAATAATGTATGGATGGGCGGCGGCGGCGGTTGGGGAACTCACGGCGCCGGAATATGGCACTATAATGGTACAAAATGGAACCAGTATTATGTGTATGATATTGAAGGTTCTTACTCTATCACTGTTGACGATATTTGGGGAGCAAGTACTGATAAAATATATGCTTGCGGTACTGTCGGGTACTTTGATGGCAAGATAAGCAGTTATTACGGTTTTGTTTTAACTTATAATGGCAAAAAATGGCAAGAGGTTGTAAGAGCTCCTTTCCTTTCACAATTCCTTATAATTCGGGCGGAAGGAAACAACGTCTATATACTTTCTACTACGTTTGGAAATGGCAAAAGAGGAGATTTGGAACTTTATGAAATAAAAAACCAGGAGCTTAATAAAATATATTCTGGACCGCCATCTTTTGGAGTAAGCATTTATGCTCTGGCAGGAAAAGTCTATTTTGTTATGGGTCACGATGTATGCCGGTATCAAAACGGTTCTTTTGTTAAACAATTTACAATCGATTTTGAAAATTTCGGCAACAAAATTTATGGAAGACATGAGAAGGACCAATTTATCAGAATGACTGACGGCATTGCCCATTATAACGGGCAGAATATAGAATATCTTTACACCTTTCCCAAGTTAAGCATTAGTATCAGAGATGCGGTGCTTTTTGATAAAGATGTGTTCTTTTGTTGTCAAAGTAATTCAAATAAATTGATCATACACGGCAGGTTGAAAGAATAAAGAAGAAAAACACCGGGTAACGCACTGGATGCCTGTTTGCACAGGCATGACGAAAGGGGTTGTCATACTGAAAGCTTCTTCCTTTTCTAACAAATGGTTCTTTATTCCGGTAAGGTTCTTCCAGAATAACGATGGCATGTATCGTGAATTATAAAAGTACACCCCGTTATAAACAGACGGGCGCACTGTAATCTAAACAAAGTCACATTCACGCCCGATATATATGCTGATATTAAACCGGATTGGGAACGTCGATAAATTTAACAGGAAGGTTATATTTTTTTTCTATGTGATCACCGAGAGCCTTGATACCAAAAGTTTCAGTAGCATAATGACCGGCGGCAATAAAGTGAATATTGCCTTCTTTTGCTATATGCATTGTCGGTTCTGAAACTTCTCCCGTAATAAACACATCAGCGCCATTTTCGATGGCAATCGTAATCTCTTTTTGAGCGCTTCCCGAACAAATAGCAATTTTGCTGATTTTTTCCGGTCCATAAGCAAATACCAGGGGATCACTTTTAATGGTGTCCTGGATTGTTTTTAAAAGTGATTGCAGTTCCGTTTCTTTAATTTGCCCCTGAATCCCCACGTCACCAAACTCTTCCAAATTGGATAATCCCAGTTTTTTGGCAATGACCGCATTGTTACCGATTTCCGCATGTTTATCCAGAGGCAGGTGATAGCATAAAAGAGTTATATCATTTTCCAGCAATAGTTTGATCCGGTTTTTAAATCCGCCTTTAATGACATGGCTGTCACGGTCCCATAAAATACCGTGATGCACGATAATCATGTCCGCACCGGCCTGGACGGCTTTTTCAAACAATTGCACACTTGCCGAAACACCTGTTACGATCGTTTGTACCTCTGATTTCCCTTCTACCTGTAGTCCCTGCGGTCCGTAATCAGAAAATTCATCTATCTTCAAATAATCGTTCAAATAATGTATGAGATCATCTCTGGAAATCATTTTATAAATCCTTACAGTAAAAAGTTATGGTAAATTTTTAAATTGTTCGAAAAATTTTGTGATTTTTTCCTGCTCTTCCGGTGATTTTTTTGTGATATACCCTTCACCAATAAAAACGGAAAAGCTTATCAAAAGTTCCATGCCGGTATATAAAGGAAAAGACGTTTCAAGGCCTGTTAAAGGTGTCCAGCCATATTTAAAGAAAATAAAGGTTATAAAGCCGCATGCCCATGAAAGGATAGCGCCGCGCCAGGTCGGTTTTTGAAAAACCATACCCATTAATAAAGGAATGGAGACCGGCCCCAGTATGGCGGCAAACCATTCTATCATGGCGTTAAAGGCGCCTTTGAGTTCAATGGTTAAAAGTGCGGAAGCGATGGTGAGCGCACCGAGAATAACAGTGGCGACCATACCAATTCGCAGCAAATGTTGGTCTGTAGCATTTTTATGAAAAGTCCGTTGATAAATATCTTTGGTAAAAACGGCTGCAAGAGAATTCAGGTCCGAATCGATCATCGACATGGTAGCGGCAAACATGGACGCCAATAACAACCCTAACAGGCCGGGCGACAGGGAGGAAAGCACTTTTTGCGCCACCAGAATATAGGCGTGTTCCGGGTTATCAATCGGCCCGATAATAGAGTGGGCCGCCCACATTGGAATAAAAATAGCCAGAGGATAAACGAGATAAAGTACGGCGGAAAACAAGGCTGCTTTACGGGCGTTTTTAGGTTCTCCGATACTGTAGAATCGTTGTGCAAGGCCCCAGGTGCCTCCGTTATAACTCAACAAATTGATGAAAAAGTAAACAAACATAAACAACGGTGTTATTTGGTCGCTAAAAAAGCTTCTATGTTCAACGGGCATTTGCGCTGCCAATCCGGTAAATCCGCCTACGGTTTTTAAAACCACAGGAACCAGAATAATTGTTATGGCAAACTGAATTAAAAACTGTGCAAAGTCCGTCAGCATCGTGGCCCATAATCCGCCGAAAAATAAATATAGAATGGTGACGATTCCGCATGCTATGATAACCTCGGGTAACGGCCACCCTGTTGAAACGTGAACAATAATTGCCAGAGAATAGAGTTTGGCGCCTTCATCGATAAATTTAATGCCGATCCCACTCCAGCCAAACACCTGGCGGACCGTGTTGTTGAATCTGTCTTCCAGATATTGAACCGGTGTTAAAATTTTCATTCTGGACCATCGGGGCGCCCAGACAAAGGCACCTATAATCAGTGCAATAAAAATCGGGGGACCGAAAAAAGTCCAGGCACTTAATCCGCTTCCATAGGCAATTGTACCAAGTCCCACAAATGCGAATGCGCTGTAACCGGACATGTGATGAGAGATAGCGGCCAGCCACCAGGGCACTTTTTTCCCGCCGGCAAAATAATCATCAGGATTTTTTACAAGTCTTTTAGCTGCGTATCCGAGAACAGCTACAATAATACCATAAAGCAGGATGATAGAATAGTCAATCGATGTTAACATAAGCAGGTTCCTTATCCGGGTTGAGTGAGCACCACCTTTTTTAATTTAATTGAATTGGTTTGCCTGTTTTGGATGATTCATAAATTGCAAGGATCAATTCCAGAGAACGTCTGGCTTCTGCGCCGTTTACCTGGGGTTCCCGTTTTTCACGGACGGCCTCAATAAAATCCTTATATTCTCTGACAAATGGTGTTACGTTTATGGCCAAAGGATCAGAAGCACCGCCTTTGGCGACATCGGATTCTTTATAGGGTTCCTGGCCTTCAATTTGCATAAATGCAATTTTTTCGCCTTCAATGATGATCGTTCCTTTGGTTCCGTGAATTTCGAGTCGGGCCGGTAATCCGGGATAGGTAGCTGTGGAGGCCTGAATAACGCCGTAAGCACCGTTAACAAATTCCAGCATGGCCATACCCGTATCTTCAACTTCAATGTCGTGGGTTATGGTTTTGGTTTTACCGGAAACCCATTTAACAGGTCCCATAACGGATAATAACAAATCAATAAAATGAATGCCCTGATTGATGAACGGACCACCGCCGTCGAGTTTCCATGTGCCGCGCCATGCACCGCTTTGGTAATAGGCCTCTGAACGATACCATTTAATATAGGCATCTCCTTGAACTAGCTCTCCCAGTTTACCGCTGGTTATCAATTCTTTTGCTTTTAAAACAGAATCCAGATAACGATTTTGGCTGATGACGCCCAAGGTTGTGCCGGCATTTTTGCAGGCATTTACAAGTTCGTCTGCTTTTTCCAGGGTTACATCAATGGGTTTTTCCACGATCACATGTTTTCCGGCCTGAGCTGCCTGAATGCCGATATCCGCATGAAGACCGGAAGGAACGGTTGCAATAACAGCGTCAACCTCTTTGTTTGCCAGGACAGCTTTTAATTCTGTTGACCAGGGGATCTGAAACTTTTCCGCAAAATTTTTTGTTATTTCTTTTTCAATACCACATATATAGGTGATTTCCGCATTTTCAATTTGTTGTATGGCTAAAATATGATGTGTGGCAATAGCTCCGGGTCCAATGAGGGCGAATTTTAATTTCTGATCTGACATAAAAAAATCCTCTTTTAATTTTTCAGCTTAAAATGAATTATGATGCAGGATGTTTTGTAATTCCCGTTTTGGAACATGTAGTTTCCCCGATTCATCTTTATAATATTTGTGAGAATCGTTCAGTGGTTCTGAAACAGGTTCTTCATCGGGATACCCAACGGCAATCATTGTGTCTAATTCATAGTGTTCGGTAATATTGAGCAGTTTTACAATTTCCTCTCTGTTAATGGCACCCAGCCAACAGGACCCGACCCCTTTTTCAAAACCAGTCAGCATAATATTTTTTGCTGCCGCACCGATATCGTGTGCCGACCATTTGGTGCCAAGTTCTTTATTAATCAAAATAGCAATATAAGCAACAGGTTCCTGACCGGCAGGAGGGACCCCTGTTCCTTTGGGTAAATAGCCTGCCAAGCGGGTATGTACAAATATTTTTTGAACAATTTTGGGATCATCAACAAGAATATATTCAATCGGCTGGAAATTATTGGCAGACGGTCCTAAACGCCCGGCCTCTATCATTTTTTCCAGTATTTCATAGGAAACAGGTTGTTGTTTGAACCGGCGAATAGACCTTCTGTTTTTAATTATATCATAAACGGACATGATATATGCTCCTTTCAGCTATTCTATAATTTAATGCATTGGTTCAAAAATACAACAAAAATAAGACAATTCATAGTAAAGGCTTGGGTATGGGCATAAAAACTGTTTGGAAATTTTTAATTTTATTATATATTAGTCAGGCAAATGTAAGGAGTAACTATGAATTTAAGCGATCTATTAACAAAACAAGTTATTAAAATTCCATTGGACAGCGTTGAAAAAACAAAAATCATTGAAGAAATGGTTGATGTTTTGGATAACGCTCATTCTTTAAAAAATAAACAGGTTGTATTGGATGCCGTACTGGAACGGGAACGCGTTATGAGTACGGGTATGGGTGATGGTGTTGCCATACCTCATGCAAAGACTGATGGAGTTGAGCAGTTAATAGCCGCCTTTGGAATTACAAAACAGGAAGTTGATTTTCAATCTATTGATGAAAAACCTGTTAGGATGATTTTTTTACTTGTCGGCCCAATGGACCAGACAGGACCGCATCTTAAAGCTTTAAGCCGTATTTCAAGGTTGATGCACAGAAAAGAATTCAGGGAGAGACTTGCCGCCTCTCGTGACAGCGATGAAATTATTGAAGCTATTTCATCTGAAGAACAAAAGTATTTTTCGCTTTAAAAATCTGATGTCTAAAAAGGATGCGGGTCTCATAGAGACCCTTTGTTTTTTATAATAATTAGACAAGGAGGACGTTATGAAGTATTGTTCTGAATGTAATATCACTTATCAGGATGATGTTGCCGAGTGCCCAAAATGTCATAACCCGCTTGTTGAAAAGAATGCTTTGCAGGAAAAAGATGACCTGGATCTTGTCCCTTTGCATTCATTGCCGGGAGTAATTTACGGCGAAATGGTTAAAGAGGCCCTGGAAAAAGAGGGTATAGGCTGCGTTCTCCAATCTGATGAAATGACGTCCGGTTTGCTGGCAAAAGGTGCAAGTGCTGTTGGCGACGTTTGTTATGTTTATGTAGAACGTAAACACATGAAAAGAGCAAAGACGATCCTTCATTCCATGATGGATCATATATAAAATGCAAGGAAACTAGTTCAAGATATGAAATATCGATCTGTTACAGGAACCCGCGATGTTCTTCCGGAAGAACAGCCCTATTGGCGGTTTATTGAAAAAAAAATATACGAAATTACAAATTTATATGGATACAACCGGGTAGACCCCCCGATATTTGAAGAAACCGGGCTGTTTATTCGTGGTGTCGGTGAAACGACTGATATTGTTGAAAAAGAAATGTACACGTTTCTGGATAAAGGTGAAAATTCTATTACACTGCGTCCGGAATTTACAGCCGGTGTGTTGCGGCTATACCTGCAAAACGGAATGCATGTACAGACAAAACCTGTCAAGATTTTTTCAATAGGGCCTATTTTTCGATATGAAAGGCCCCAGGCCGGACGTTTTCGTCAACACACACAATTTAATGTCGAAGCCCTTGGTGAACAGGACCCGGCCCTGGATTTTGAAGTGATGTCCATTGCATGGCAGTTGTATGCAGAATTGGGCTTTAAGGGACTGAAATTCCAGTTAAACAGTACAGGCTGCCCCAATTGCCGCCCGACTTATATTCAAAAGTTAAAAGAATATTATCATCAACATACTGATGAGATTTGTGAAGATTGTAAACGTCGGCTGGATCGAAATGCGCTGCGTTTGCTGGACTGTAAAGTTGAAACTTGTCAACCGATTATTGAAAAAGCGCCTGTTATCAGCAATCATCTGTGTGATGAATGTAATGAGCACTTTAATACACTGCGCAGTTATCTTGATTTGATGAAACGTGATTATGTTGTAAACCACAAGCTTGTACGCGGCCTGGACTATTATACAAAAACCGTGTTTGAGGTTTGGGCGCAGGGTATTGGGTCGCAAAATGCCATGTGCGGAGGCGGGCGTTATGACGGTCTGATTGAACAATTAGGCGGTCAACAGACTCCGGGAATCGGATTTGGATCCGGTATTGAGCGCATTATTCTCAGCATGAAAGAGCAGGGACTGGAACCGGATACACCAGCCGGATTAGATGTATTTTTTGCACATGTTGGTTCCGATGCAAAAAACATGGCCCTGGACCTCACTTTTAAATGCCGTGCTCATAAAATTTCTTCTTTATTGGCTTTTGGTGGTCGAAGCGTTAAAGCCCAAATGCGGGAAGCCAATCGTCAAAATGCAAAATATGTGATTTTACTGGGACAGGACGAAGTCGATTCCCGCATGGTCGATATTAAAAATATGTCTGACGGAGAACAAACTCAGGTCCAGGCAGATAATGTACCGGTCTATCTGGCACAACAGCTTGGTAAGCAAGAATAACAATGTATGATAAATTTGATCAGGGCTTGAAAATTTCTAAAGCCCAAATAAAAAATATCAAATTATTACATCAAAAAAAATATCGGCAACAATACAAGAAAATTTTTGTTGAGGGTGTTCGGCTTGTTGAAGAGTGTATGGCCACAAGTCATATCGAAACGTTGATTGTTTCTCAAAAGAATGAATTAAACGATCGAATCAATAATATTGTAAAACAAGCCCGGGCTTTACAAATACCGGTTATTACCGCAACTGAAAAAGAGTTTGAGCAGATTTCAGATACCTGCACACCCCAGGGTGTAGCATTGGTCGCTCATACAACTGAAAAACAGATAGATTTTAAGAATGCTTCGTTTATACTGGTTTTAGATCATATCAAAGATCCGGGTAATGTGGGAACAATGATTCGTTCTGCAGATTGGTTCGGTTGTGATGGCATCCTCCTCGATGCACAATCTGTGGAACTTAATAATCCAAAGGTCGTGCGCAGTACAATGGGATCAATTTTTAGAATACCCTGTGTGGAAACCAGGGACTTGTACCAGCAACTCTTGCAGTTAAAAAAAGATGGATTTCGGATAATTGCTGCTGATGGAAATGCTGAAACATCATCCTATGATTTGAAAAAAAGCGGTAAAGATGTTGTGGTAATCGGAAGTGAAGCCGAGGGTTTATCTGAAAATTTGCTGCCGCTTTTTGATAAAACTGTTTCCATACCTAAACAGGGTGCAGGAGAATCGCTCAATGCTGCTGTTGCCGCCGGAGTACTCTTGTATCAATTATCTCGATAAAATGGATATATTATGTTTGAATCTGATGATAACACTATATTTAAACCTAAACAATTATTAGCTGTTTTGGCAATTACAATCCTTGTTATTATTGTAACAGGATTACTTTCTGTTTTTATACAGGACAAGTCTGTCGCTCTGCTGAGTGAGTCTTTTATTATTGTTCCGGCACTTGTGTTTGCTTTTCGTCAAAAAATGCCTGTATTGAAAACATTCCGGCTGAATCCTATATCCGTACAACTATTTCTGTTGTCCCTTCTTTTAGCTGTTTCAATATTTGTTATAAGCGATGAAATTGATCGAATTATAACCCTGATATTTCCGATGCCCCTAGAAATAGAAATCGCCATGAAAAATTTGGTGACAATTGATTCTTTTCGGGAAGGTGTCATTTTGTTTACGGCGGCTGTTTTGTTTGCCGGATTTGCCGAAGAAATGCTGTTCAGAGGTGTTATACAAAAATCTTTTGAACATTACCGTGACCCAGCCCATGCCATTGTCATTACCGCTGTTCTTTTTGCATTAATACATTTTAATCCCTGGACGGCACTTCAAATTACCTTTTTAGGACTTGTTCTCGGTTTTATTACCTGGAAAAGTAATAGTATTTTTCCTGCAATTTTATTACATGCATTGAATAACATGTTTTCACTCATCATGATGAATATGCCGGAGGAACAGCTTGACTGGTATTGCAGTCCTCAACATGTAAAGCTCTCATGGTTTCTTTTGGCGGTTATTGTTTTTTCTGCCGGTTTTTATATGTTTAATAAAATATGTAATGAACAATCATCAAATTTAAAATAAGCTTAAAATTTAGAAAATTTACTTCCGCATTTTAATTTTATTGTTACTATTTCTAAATAAAATTAACACATAATAAATAATTGATGCGGTTGTGAATGAAAATAGTAATTTTTAATGATGAACTTCGGTCAGAGATGCAAATGTATCTCACGCTTAGTAACCGGCACAATGTTGAAGTTGCCCAGGATGTGGATGATTTGATGCAACTTTTGGAACAGGAATCAACGGATTTGACATTTTTAGGTTTGGATGATAAGAGCATTCCAAAGGCAAATGAAAAAGCATTTGAAATTGCATTGCGAATTCAGGCCAAACATCCTAAAATTAAAGTGGTGGGTATTTGTGATCGAAAAACCCAGGTTCTTCAGAAAAAAGCCGCACATCATGGTATAAATAGAGTTATTACCAGGCCGATAAAAAACAGAGAGCTATTAGCTGCCCTGGAAAATATAGCCTAAGTTATGAGGGTGATGTTACGGCATCACCTTTTTTTATATTCAGTCGTAACAATTCTGAATTTTAATACAAACTAGAATTAAAAATATTATGAGCTATAATAGTGATTTTTTGGTCATTGGAAGTGGGATAGCCGGGCTTTCCTGTGCGTTAAAATTGGCCCGTCACGGAACTGTTGCTGTTGTTACTAAAAAGACAAAAGCAGAGTCAAATACCAATTATGCTCAGGGCGGTATTGCGTCTGTATTTGATCCCTCGGATTCTTTTAAAAACCATATTGATGATACTTTGAATGCCGGCGCCGGATTGTGTAACGAAGACGCTGTTCGGCTTATCGTTGAAAACGGTCCAAGGCTCATTAAGGAACTTGGTGACATCGGCGTGCCGTTTACATTAAAGAATGACGGAGTGTTTGACCTGGGACGTGAAGGCGGACACCGTTATCATCGTATTGTTCATGTTAAAGACCATACCGGCCAGGATGTTGAAAAAGCACTTGTAGAAGCCATTAAAAACGAACCCAATATTTCAATATTTGAAGATCATACAAGTATCGATTTAATAACAGAACATCATGTGTTTACCCCGTTTCCGAATGTAAATTCACAATTACATTGTTGGGGCGCTTATGTTCTGAATGCTAAAACAAAAAAAGTTGAGCGTTTTTTAGCAAAAGCGACAATTTTAGCTTCCGGTGGCTGCGGACAGGTATACCTGCATACAACCAATCCGGATATTGCAACCGGCGACGGTGTTGCCATGTGTTACCGGGCAGGTGCCCCGATAGCAAATATGGAATTTATGCAGTTTCATCCGACAACGCTTTACCATCCGGAGGCCCAGTCTTTTTTAATTTCTGAAGCTGTCAGAGGTTTTGGCGGTGTTTTAATTACTAAAGATGGTGAACATTTTATGGAAAAATATCACGAAATGGCCTCACTCGCGCCTCGTGATATAGTTGCCCGTGCTATTGATGCTGAATTGAAAAAACGTGGCGAACCGTGTGTTTATTTGGATATTACACATAAAAATTCATCTGATATTAAAAATCATTTTCCAAAAATATATGAAAAATGTGCCGGTTTTAAAATTGATATAACAAAAGAACCTATTCCGGTTGTGCCGGCTGCACATTATATGTGCGGCGGTGTTGTAACGGATTTTTCCGGTCAAACGAGTATTACCGGATTGTTTGCTTCCGGTGAAGTAACATGTACCGGCGTACATGGCGCCAACCGTCTGGCATCTAATTCATTATTGGAAGCACTGGTTTTTTCTGATTTTGCTGCTCAGGCCGCATCGACATTTGTTAAGGATCGGGATTTGTCGTTACCTCCGGTACCGCCGTGGGACGACAGCGGGACCTTTAACAGTGAAGAATGGGTCCTGATTTCGCACGATAAAATGGAAATTAAGAATTTAATGTGGGATTATGTGGGAATTGTCCGCTCAAATTTAAGATTGGAACGTGCACTCAGCCGTATTCGGGTCATTCGTCATGAGGTTGAAAGTTTCTACCGGCGAACAAAAATGACCGAAGGCCTTGTAGAACTGCGAAATTTGGTAACCGTAGCGATGTTGATCATTCATTCGGCATCACTCAGAAAAGAAAGCAGAGGGCTTCATTATACAACAGATTACCCGAAAAGAGATGAAGAGCTTTACCATAAAGATACTATAGTACGACAGACCGAATTTCAAGTATAATCGTTTCATTTTTTAAAATCCTGAAGAAATTGTCTCCATTGATTAAAAATCATATCCCGGGAATTTTTGTGTCAACACAAAAATTGACAATATTTTTCACTTGATTTTTTAAACAGCTTTTTCTAATATATTGAAATTTTTATAAATGGTCTTCATTATAATGTGGAGGTTGAGATGAAAAGAATGAGCGTCATGCTGGCAATTGTTTTCAGTATGTTTGCTTTTACACATATTGTTCACGCACAGGCTGGAAGTGTTTTACATGTCAATGCAGGATACCTGAACCCGAACGATTCAAAGGGTGGAATGTTGATAGGTGTTATGCTTGGCAAAGAAATTGACGACGCTGTTGATGTTGCTTTTGGTGTGGATTTTATGCATAAAACCTATTCTGATCAAACACCGGTAGCAACTGAAGAAGCAGCCGGCACAACGATTCAAACCGAAGAAAAGCTGGTAGATTATACACGTACAATATTGCCTTTAAAAATTGCCTTGAATGTTAAAATACCGGCTGGTCGATATTTCGGATATTATATTAACGGAAGTTTAAGCTATCAATTTTTATTTAGTAAAGAAAAAAATTACGACCTTGAGACCAGCGAATCCCGCACTTATAAAGGACTTGGCTGGCAGGCTGCCGGTGGTATTTTTTATCATGTCGGTTCCCGATCGACATTAACAACAGAAGTATTTTATAATAGTTGCGAAGTAACCAGAGATTTGGAAAAAAGCACAAAAGGATTGCCTGTAAGTGAGCGTATCGATCTTTCGGGATTGGGCTTTCGATTGGGTGTTATTTTGGATATACGTTAAAATTAAATGTATTACGAAAAAAGATTACAATTCGGTTTTGGGGGAGGTTTAACGCCTGTTGTTCGGAATTTAATTGTAGCCAATGTGGCAATTTATTTTTTACAATTGTTAACGGTACGGTTTGGTGATCCGATAACGCGCATTTTTGCCTTGCGTCCTGATTTTATCATTCATAATTTCGGCATCTGGCAGCTTGGGACCTATCTGTTCCTGCACAGCGTTAAAAGTTTTTTTCATATTTTATTTAATATGTTTACCCTTTGGATGTTTGGCTGTGAGGTGGAACGTTCACTCGGATCAAAAAAGTTTTTTGAATATTATATGCTGACCGGCATCGGCGCCGGATTATTTCACTTGTTATTTAGCTGGGGCTCTCCGATACCGGTTATTGGCGCATCCGGTGCAATTTACGGGGTGCTTGTTGCTTTTGCCGTTCTTTTCCCTGATAGAGTTGTTACTCTTTTGTTATTTTTTGTTTTTCCTGTCAGTTTAAAAGCAAAATATCTGGTGGGGATTTTTGTTGGAATTTCTATTTTTTCCGGTATTCAAGGACAGATTTTTGGAGTTTCGGATCATGTTGCACACTTGGCCCATTTAGGCGGGGCCCTTGTCGGGTTTGTTTTGTTAAAGGGGAATTTTGTTATATCACGTTTTGCCCGAAAAATCAGCCTGAAACAACAGCAGCGGTCAATAATGCGTACCAAAAGACGGGAAGAAGAAATTCGTGAAAAACAACGGGAAGTCGATCGAATTTTGGACCGTATTAACGAAGTTGGTTATGATGGAATTTCTGATGCGGAAAAAGAATATTTGAAAAGAGCGAGTGAATATTTATCAAAAAAATAACTAGAAAAAATTCAGCAATTTTTTTTATTATTGCGTTTTTCGTATTTTCTGAAAGCTATTTTGCTCATGCAGATACGATTAATGTGGTGCATCGTTTAAACGGCAATTCTATTGGAAAATTGACAACTGTTAAAGTCGGCCGATATGATTTTGTCTCTGCTGAACAGTTTTGTCAAATTTTTGACCTTGGTTACAGTAAAAATGAACAGTTAAAGCAGTTGATTATTGATGTGCCTAACGGACCGATTACCATTACCGCTATTAACCCGTTTATCAGCATCGGCAACAAAATTAAACAAATGCCGACCCATGTTTTGTATCATCACGGTGATTTTTTCCTGCCAATAGTCTTTTTCCTTGAAATTATTCAGCCGGTTTTTCCTTATAAATTTGAATATGACATTAACAACAGCGAGTTGATGGTTTCCGGAAGTGAAGCCAATGTTCGGGGCGTTATCATTGCGGAAAAGGCAAACGGGATTCTTTTTCGAATAAAAACAAATGAGAATTTTCTCACTTCAAATATTTTTACAAGTGAAAGTAATAACTGGTTCTATGTAGATTTTTATGGCGGCAGAGTTGACACGCTGAGACCTTTTCCTGTAGAAAATAACGGAAAAAAGGTACGTACCGTTATACCCATTCAACTGTCCGCAGAAACGTGCCGGATTTCGTTTCATTTATTTAGTACTATTTTGGAAAAATCGGTAATTATTGACAAGAGCAGCGGGGACGTGCTGGTCTCAATAAAAACTAATGAACAAATTTCAGATGATTTGTTGACCGAACTGGAAAAAGAACGGGAAAAGTGGAAGATTGATACCATTGTCATAGATCCCGGGCATGGCGGCCGCGATCCGGGTGCTGTTGGAAGAGCCAAATTGTATGAAAAAAATATTACGCTTGCTATAGCTTTGGAATTGAAAAATGAGCTGGAAAAATATTCGGATGTAAATGTTTTATTAACCAGAGACCATGACAAGCATGTGCCGGTGAAAAAACGTACAAAATATGCCAATGAACAAGGTGGCAAACTGTTTATTAGTATTCATGTCGATTCTAATCCGGTAAAAAGTGTAAGCGGCCATACGGTCTATTTTCTCGGACCTGCAAAGACAGAAGCTGCACGAAAAGCTGCACAATATGAAAACTCTGTAATCAAGTATGAAGATTCACAAAATGAATATGCCGGTATGTCGGAAGCCGCGTTTATTCTTGCTGCAAACGCACAAAATTCATACAACCTCGAAAGCCAGGATTTTGCTGCCATTTTAGATAAAGAGCTAAAGGAGCGTTGCAATTCAAAGAGTCATGGCGTTCGTCAGGCTGGATTTTATGTGCTTTACGGCGCATCCATGCCGAATGTGCTTGTGGAGACAGCATTCATTACAAATTGGCGTGATGCAAACAAATTAAAAAGCAGGTCTTTTTATAAATCTGTTGCCAGGGCTATCTCATCAGGTATTATTCAGTTTAAGAAAAAATATGAGAATTTATAATAACTGGAAACAAAAGATCACACCAGATGCATTTTGTTGTCAGTTAATCCGTTTTTCGTCTCAGTAGGATTCTTCCATAATGACAGGGAAAGGGAGTTGTAAAATAAATTTAATGACAGGATCCGAAAATGTCATGTCGGCGGTATCTTGTTTTTGGCTTTATAAGAAATATTGACAAAATTATTAAAATTTTTCAAGGGATAAGGCCCGGATGAGTGTGGCGGGCTGATCCCCGCTCTAAAGAGCGGAGCTGACTACCAACTTTTCCACTTTAATCGATTATTATTAAATTTAATTGGAGTCGTTAATGAATAGCATTAAAAATTTAATATTGATTTCGATTCTATGTCTATTAATGAAAAACACTACTAAAGCCCAATCACAAAAAATTGAACTATTAAGAGATGATTTAGAATTCACAATTGAAGTGGTAAATCCTAAAATATACAGAAATAATGATTCTTTGGAAATTAAATATAGTGTATCGAATAGTACAATTTCTAAAATTGCAATTTTTGATACAAAGATAAAAGGATTACCCCCGGAAAATCCATTAGAGTTTAATCAAAGCTTTACTATTTTACAAATGGATCTTGGTGGACTTTTAGTTATTTATGAATTTAATTATTTTCATAAATATAGAGTATTAGAACCAAATAAAATATATTCAGACTTTTTTAAATTTCCTGTTTCGATTATTATACAAAATTTAAATAGAAAAAAAGTTGAAGCCAATCAAAAACGTACGAAAAAATCTTATATTGAAGTTCCCATTGAAATATATATCGCTTATTCTAATGATAAGGAAATTGTCGATGGAAAATTTTCAGAGATATTAAATTTTAACGAGTATGTCGGTTATTTAGATAATTTAAATGCATTTGATTTATTGCAATATTTACAATTTATAGAAATCAGCGGTCTCTATGCTAGAATTATGGTTAGTGATTAATAATAAATTGTTTTCGGTACGGGTAAGAATGGGCAATTCCGGCCTTTAGATCGGAGTGAGGACAAAAATAAAGAGATGAGTTTTAGACCTGAATGGTTGATGTCATTGAACTTGGACCATTTGTTGATCGATTCAATGGTACACATCCTTAAATGATCAAATTTTTCATGAATTAAATAAGGGAACGAGTATGCATAAAAATATTTTAAACAAAGAAGGAATATTTTTAATACTATTTTTAACCATTTTTCTATATTGTATTTATTGTAATCATTCAGAAATTGAGTACGAATGTCCGATATCTAAAGTGGTTTTAATTTGTGAAAGAGGTGTTAAAGAGGGACAAGTAGGAATAAAACCAGGCACTGCAAGCATGCCTTTTTCTATAACTGGATTTGATATTGCGAGTAATGGTGATATTATTATTGCAGATACTGTAAAGGTTCAAGGTAAACTTGAGAAAAGGCATATTTGAAATAAGTTAGTTTTAAGCTGCCTTTATAATTTTATTGTTTTCCTGCCTTCTTTGGCGGGCTTGTTCAAGTTTCATATCACGTTCTTTGAAAATACTATCAGCTTTTCCTGATAATTTGTCAAATGGTGTAATAAATCCAATAGCACTGTGTAACCGGTTATAGTTGTATTGATGGATATAAAGTACGACTTTATTTCTGGCATCCTCCAGATTAATCATACTTTGAATTCGGGTGCATTCATTTTTAATGATTTTATGAAAAGCTTCAATTTTACCATTCGACTGTGGATGATTAATCGAAGTTCGAACGTGCGTCAAATTATTTAACCTTAAAAAAGATTTAAAGTCATTGGCAATAAACTGTGAACCATTATCGGAAATAATTCGAGGTTTTTCATTTGGATATTTTTCCAAAGCTCTTTGCAGTACAATCTCGACATCATATTCCTGCATATGAGTTCTTAATTCATGGTGAACGATAAATCTTGAAAATCCGTCCAGTACAGAAATCAAAAAGAGATGCGAACCATGAAAGGCAATATAGGAAATATCTATATGCCAATGCTGATGCGGTCTTTTGGGTTGAATAAAGCCTTTCTTATTTGATTGTAACGTACTGTTATTCCATTGACTTGTGAGTCCGGCGTTCCGCAGAATACGATAGGTCGTTGACGGGCTCACAGCAACAACATTTTCATCAAGCATCATATAGGTCAGTCGTTTATAGCCGATCTGCATATGTTCCTTTTTGTATTTTATGATACGTTGACACTCCCACGGTTCCAGCCAAAAGCTGCGAGGTGTGTCGCTGTTATGTTGATTTGGTTGACCAAAACGTTTTTGCCAGTCATAGTACCGGGTCCAGGACAAACCAATGGTCTTGAGTAATAAACTCAAAGGAACACCGGTCTTTGCCGTTAACGTTTGCAGAGAAGACAAAACATCATCTCTAACATCAGGAGCAACCCATGTCTTTTTCAGGTTGCCCCAAAATACTTTTTTCGCAAATCAACGACCTCTGTGGAGAGTTCGGTGATGACTTCCTGCATTTTGCTGACTTTGGTTTCAAGACGTTCTTCTTTGACAGATTTTCCTTTACGCTTTTTATGTTTGCCGGAAAAACCGTCAAGCGCATTTTCAAAGAGCTCTTTTTTCCATCTGTGTATAACTACAGGATGAATATTATATTGTTTAGCTATTTCGGATATGCTGATCTTATTTTCTAAATGTTCTCTTAAAATTTGGACTTTTTCTTCAGCAGTAAAGCGTCTTCGTTTGCTCATTGGGCCTCCATTTTTCATAATAGACTAATTTAATATTTTTGGCCCTTTTCTCAAGTTCAAAGATAAGTATTACAATACACATAATTATAGAATACAAAGATTTAACCAATCCGGTGACTTGGTGAAAGTCTTTGGCGGAAAAGGACATGGAAATAATGAATTTTCATGTATTAATGATCTAATATTAGATAAATATGATAATATTTACGTTTCTGATAATAATGAAATTAAAAAATTTGATTTTGACGGAAATTTTCTTTATAAAATTTCTAAAGCAGGAAATGATACATTAACTACTATGCCGTTGATGTATTTTTTTGAGGATACAGTTTTAACTGTTCAGCGACAGTATGGTAGTTCAAGTTATTATGGTTTTCATTGTAAAGATGGTAGGTACTTGAAAACCTACAAAATAACATTTGATAAAGGATTGATTGATTTTTTATCTTCTTTTAACAATGTTGAGAATATTGGTTTTGATAATAAAAATAATTACTATGCTGTTTTAGTAAAGGATAATTATAGAAATATTCCTATTGAAAATGGTCGAGTATATATAGGTGTAATTAAAAAAACTAAAGGAGAATATAAAATTATTAAAAAAATTAATTTAAAGTATTATAACGATGTAGGTAAACTTGATGAAATGTTTGAAAAGAATTATGAACTTGATCAGTTTGGTAATATTTATCGAGTGTTAGGGAATGAAAATAAAATTATTATTGAAAAGATTGAGGAGTTATAATTGTAGGTCTAAATTGACTTTCACGGAAATTCCTTTATTAGAGTTTTAAATAAATATGGAATTAGGTTAAATCCTGGTAAATATCCCGTCTGATTGTGCACTGGATTCCCGGTGCGACCAATATTATTATAATTCTACAAAAGCTAAAGCCTGAAATGTAAGTATTTCAAAGGGGCTGTATCAAAAGCCCAAAAAACTGCAATTCAATAAAGTAATTTTAGTATTATTTAGAAACAAAGCCTGCTTTAAGAGAATCGGGCTTTATATTTTTTTAATTTCCTGATTTTTTATAGTATTTTCGGATATTAAATGCCAAGCATAGCAACCCAAATTCATGGTTTACTTTTTCAATTCCCCTTAAACTAAATTTACTGAATTTTTGGTTTTTTTTGAAATCAGCAAACGGGGTTTCAACTTCATTGCCTCTTTTTTTACGGAGTTTTATACCTTTTTCAGAATTCAAATTCTCGCGGGCTTTTGCCTTGAATTTTTCCAATTCACGATTTATCTGCACTGTTCGATGGCCAGCACCTCTTTTACATTTTTCGGCATGTGAACAACCGCCACAATCTTCACATTCATAAACACGTTGTTGATTGAGGAACCCTGTTGCTGTTTTCCTGGTCCTTATATCCCGGAACCAGAGCGCTCTGTCTGCCGGACAATAGAAGCAATCCTGCTGCTTATCATATCTCATATTATCTCGATGAAAGATATTTTGACGAAAACTACGGCTTTGTTCTCGATGGAACGAACCATATTTCAAAAAGTTTTCTATTTTATATTCAGACAAAAGTAAATAGTTTTCATGATTGCCATAGCCACAGTCTCCGGTATAGGTCTCTGGAATAAATTTTTCATTCCGCTTGACGATCTTGAAAAGATGGGCTGGAAAGCTGGCTGAGTCCGATGCATTTTGACCAACAGAATAATTGACAAGAAATTGGTGGTTGGTACTGATTTGCACATTATAGGCAGGCCGAAGCGTTTCATCTTTCATTCGCATAAAGGTCGCGTCGGTGTCTGTTTTGGAATAAGAGTTGCGGCCGGCAAGTTTATTTTCCTGGTCCTCATATTTGGCCAATTTTTCCGATTCCTTCTTCAGCTTGTTGGCCCGGCTTTTTAAAGAGCGGGCCTTTTTCTTATTCCCTTCTTTTTCCAGTCGTTCGTTGATTTCTTCTGCAACCTTTTCAATGTTCTCAGCCGTGATGTCCGAATGCTCTCCCCGTTCCGGTAGATCGCTTTCCCCATATTTCAAGTCCTCTTCAGCATTAAGCTCATCAATCTCGTGAAATAGGGATTGGACCCGTTGCTTTACAGCGGCTTTATAACGTTCGGTGTTTTTTCTCCACACATAGGTGTATTTACCTGCGTTTGCCTCAAATTTGCTGCCATCAACAAAATAATTTTTTAAATCAATATAGCCTTCTGCTTCTAGAAACAGCAATACCTGGCTAAAAATATCTTCCATCGTGTTGCGAAAGTACTCACTGCGAAAACGATTTACTGTATTAAAATCAGGACGGCTCATACCGGAAAGCCACATAAAGGGTAAATCTTCACGCAGTGCTTTGGCGATTTTACGACAACTATAAATATGACAAATATAAGCATATAAAATAACTTTGAGCATCATTCGCGGATGATAGGACGGTGTGCCGCCTCCGCTAAAACGATTTTCTATGGATTTTGAAGAAATTCGATCTATTACAGAATCCAATACCCGGACCAGATGGTTTTTGTCTATAAATTCATCCAGGCTCGGTGGCAATAACATTATTTGGTTCTGATGGACTTCTCTAAACTTTTTCATCCGCTCTCTACTCGTATTACTTTCCTTTTTTTAAAATTATACTTATTTTTTATCTTATTATAAAGAACTTTTGATACAGCCCCCTGATTGCGTATTAGAATGGATTCCCGGTATGGGCGGGAACGAAGAACTCCGGCCTTTAGGTCGGAGAGAGGGTTTTAACTTGGTTTTTTTTTCGCATTTTTATAAAAATTCTGTACTTGTATAGTATATAAAAGTTCCCTTACTGATTCCAGAACGGTACTAAACGGACTTGATGCATCATTAACTGTTGGTATACAGTTGGCTTTCTCATCTCTTGTCGCAAAAAATGTGGGATTTACAAGTACGAGTCTGTGGGATTTATGATGAAAATCAGCGTTGAATGTCCGAATTGTCATAAAAGGTTTACCTCTGACAACTGGACTGAACATAAAAGGTGGCGGTGTAATAACTGTAAGACTTTGTTTGTTGTTTTGCAGGAAAACAAGGGATTCCTCCGGGCCGTTCCTGTAAATGAATTGGTCCGTGAAAATATTTTTCAACCTTTTGAAAATATTGAGCAGGATCCTTTTACAGACAATATTGAAGATGAAAATGACGCATCCCCTGATGCACCCCCGGAACAATCTGTTGAATCAAAAATTGATAAAGTAAATGTTCGCTTTTGTCCCCTTTGCCACCAACCCAACAGTCCCACATTAAAATACTGTTCCAAGTGTTATGCTAATTTAGACGTTGCGAGATCATATACCTATCGCGATGCTCACAAGGGTTCCCTGCTGATAATTATTATCATTTTGTTTTTTTTAGGGATGTCAAGTTTTTTTGTTGCGCAAATTTTTCGTGCCCCAAGGGGATATGTTGAGTTTAAAGGAGTCCAGATTTTCCCGGTTTTTAAAGATTCAACAGATGCCAGGAAATGGATGAAAAAAGCAGATGAGTTGAAAAAGTTTGATTATAATCTGTTAACTTTGGGGCAAAGACCAACATGCTGCCGTAATGACGTCTATCCTGTTTTAAATGGAACCAAAGTAAAACTGGAGAAAAGTTTAACAGATTTTTACAATGTAATTATTTTAGATGGCCCTTATAAAGGCAACCAGGGATTTATACAATCCAACTGGATCCAAAAATGATATTTAAATAATTTTAAAAAATATCTTTTAAAAGTTTAGCTATTTTTTCCAGTTCCGCTGCATCGCTTTTTTCAAAATCATCCAGGCTTTCACTGTCAATATCAAGAACAGCTATTAACTCATTGTCTTTGTTAAAAAGGGGAACAACTATTTCTGAATTTGAACGGGAATCACAGGCAATGTGATCGGGAAAATTATGTACATTACTAACCAGGATTGTTTTTCTGTCGGAAACACATTTTGCGCAAACACCTTTATCCAACTGTAATTTTACACATGCAGGCGGACCCTGAAAGGGCCCAAGCAGCAGATGGTCCGGTTTGAGAAAATAAAATCCGACCCAAAAATAATTGGTGAAATATTCTTTTAATATTGCAGCCGTATTGGCCAACGTGGCAACAAGGTCCTGATGACGAAGCACCTGGGCCCGGATCCGTTTTTGGGCCCAGGAATAGGATTCATTTTTATTCATTTAATACTCAAATTGTATCTATTGTTTTTTTTATAGCTGTTAAAACGTTTTCATGCAGGGCATTGTTTGTAACAAGTATGCCCGGCGCATTGTCCAGTTTTCGGCCTGTTGTAAAGTCGAGAGGCTGGTTTTTAAAATCAGTCACTTTACCACCGGCTTCCTGAACAACAATAACACCGGCGGCGTGGTCCCAAATTTTTTCTTTATACTGAGAACCTCTGGCCATTCGCAAATAAATGGGCACATCGCCTCTGGCAATTGCGGCGTATTTGCATTGACTGTCGATTCTAAAGGGTGGTTTGGTAATACCGAGTTCCTTGGAAATTTTTTCATGAACATCATGAGACGAATGTCCGGATTCAACGGATTCGCAAAAACAGGCCAGAGCAGGATCGGAGATTGTATCGACTTTAATTTCTTGTTCAACGTCCTCTTCAAGATGACGCATTTTCGATCCCTGATCTTTAACAGCGTAAAAAATACATCCGTTTCCATACTCGGCATTATATTCCATGTTGGGACAGCCGAGAACGCCCAAAACCAGTTGTCCGTTTTCCACCAGTGCCAGTGCAATAGCGTATTGATCACCCCGTAAGAATCCTTTTGTTCCGTCAATAGGATCAAGAGTCCAGTATCTTTTTTTATAATCCGGTTCCTTGACGCCGTAATCAATAATATCGAGCATTTTTTGTTCGGACATGTCGGGATTATATTTTATGACATGTTCATGAACTTTATCCCGCAACTGTTTGTTTTCACGTAAAAACAGGGCATCTTCTTCGGCAACAACAGGATCATTCGGGAATGATTTTAAAATTTCGTCAATGATGAGAGCCTGACTGCCAAAATCAGCAATGGTAACCGGAGACCGATCATCTTTTGAGACGGACTCGTCTGATTTAAGTTTATTTTGTATGTTTTTACAAAGATTGGATGCTTTTTTTACCGCAGAGATTGCTTTAGTCAGTTCCTGAGAGTAAGACATAAGGTTCCTTTTGAGTTAATGAATTCCTAACATTTTTTTTGTATGAGGGATCAATCCTCCGTCTTTAAAAATATCGATGACTGCTTCCGGCAATGGCGGAAAATTAAAAATTCCATTACCTGTTGTTACTGTTCCTTTACTTAAATCAACCTGTATTTGTTCCCCTTTTGTAAAAATATCCGGTGCTTCTTTTATGGTTATTACCGGCAAACCGGCATTTATGCAATTTCTAAAATAAAGACGCGAAAAAGAATGGGCGATGACCGCACCGACGCCGGCGTATTTTAAGCAGAATGCTGCCTGCTCCCTGGAACTGCCGCAGCCAAAGTTTTTGCCTCCAACAACAATGTCGCCGGGTTTTACATTTTTAGCAAAATCCGGATCAATGTCTTCCATTGCAATTTGTGCCATTTCCTGAGGATCGGTTACGGTATAGGTATATTTCCCCGGAAAGATGACGTCTGTGTTGACATCATCACCATATAACCATGTTTTACCTGTAATGATTGACATAATTGGTTCTCCGGAAATATTATAAGCTTGTTCTGAAATCCGTTATGCGACCGGTCAACGCGCTGACGGCAGCTGTTAATGGACTGCATAGATATACATCTGCTTCTTTACAGCCAAAACGGCCGCGAAAATTTCGGTTCGATGTACTGAGTACAATTTCACCGGGCGCAGGTACACCCTCATGGTTTCCCATACAGGGCCCGCATCCCGTATTCATTATGACGGCGCCTGCCCTGGCTATATCCTGAATATAACCTTTATCCAGCGCCTCAAAATAAACATGGTTCGACGCCGGTATCACCAGCATTCGGGCGGAAGAATGAATTTTCTTCCCGCGCAAAACATTGGCCACTATTTCAAAATCCTCAAGACGTGCATTGGTGCATGACCCGAAAAACACCTGGTCAACTCGTTGTCCCTCAACAGCGGAAACAGGTTTTACATTATCGACCGTATGCGGACAGGCGATTTGCGGTTCCAGATTACTCACATCAACATTCATTACCTGTTCAAAATCCGCATCTGCATCGTCGTATACGCATTGAAATTTTTGCTTTTTTCTGTCCTTTAAATATTTCAAGGTTGTTTCGTCAGGAGCAATATAACCGTTTTTTGCGCCCATTTCAACAGCCATATTTGTCAGCACCATTCGTCCGGCAATACTCATTTTATCGATAACCGGTCCGGTAAAAAAAATGGATTTATACAGGGCACCGTCTGCATCGATTTTTCCCAAAATATTAAGAATGATATCTTTGGCAGAAATTCCTTTTGGCGGATTGCCTGTTATATTTATTTTAATTGTTTCGGGAACACGCAGCCAGATTTTCCCGGTAGCAAATATAACAGCCATTTCACTGCGGCCGATGCCTGTTGAAAACGCGCCAAATGCTCCATAGGTGGTTGAATGGGAATCGCTGCCGACGATCAGTTTCCCCGGCAGGGCAAACCCCTCTTCAGGCAAAACCTGGTGACAGATACCCCGGTCAATATCATAAAAATGCGGAATGTTGTGTTTTTTTACAAATTCTCTTATTTCTTTATGGTTCTGGGCAAATTTTTCATTTGCCGCCGGAACACAATGGTCTAAAACTATAACATGACGATCAGGATTTTCAATTTGCTGAACGCCTATTTGTTCAAAGGTTTTTGCTATGGCGGCCGTGTTGTCATGGCTCATGGCATAATCCGGTGAAACCTGGACAATTTCACCCGGTACAACCTCTTTTCCCGCCTTTTCGCCTAAAATTTTTTCCGCAAACGTTTTGCCCATAGTCTGTTCCTCATAACGTCAGGACATATTGTTCAAAAATCGTCTTGTTTACTATCCTGTATGCCGGCTTGTTGGCTTCGCGGTAAAGTTGCGAATGATGTTTCGCCGGATAATTTTGACTTTTTAATTGTTCATCAAACTCTTTTAATAACGACTGTGAAAAGCTGAGAGCTTTTTCCTTACATAAAAGTTTAAACATTTCCCATAATGAAATTAATTCCGTTCTATTCCCTTGATGTATATCCGCAGATTTTATAAAAGCATCAAAAAAGGAGCTAAAATAATCACCTTTAGCTTTTAAAGGCCGGAGATTCACGCGAATAATAGTGTCGTTTATACTGACCGGTTCTGTTAAAACCTCTTCATTGTCGGTATTACATCTTTGCCATTCTTCCAATAATCGCGTACGTGCCTGGTCCGGATCTTTAATGATATGTTCGGCTCCCATTACCCCTTGAAAAATCATTTTGTAAATGTCCTGTATTTCGACGTATTTGTGTATTTTTTGATGATATTGGATCAATTGTAATAGTTTATTTTTCATTATGTTTCAGGACTCCATCCGCCTGCTAAAATAAATTCCATCCAATAGGCAAGATACTTCCATTTTCCAAATTTATCATAATATGCTTCAATTTGTCTTTCCGTCGGTTTTTCACCGTTAAAGTGATGTTTTGTCATAAAGGCAATTACAAGGCTGTCAACCGCCATTTCTGAAAAATCACCATACAATGCAGCAAGGTATCGGGCCGTAACTTTGCCGATGCCTTTAAAATTTGTAAAATAGGGAACAAGGTCCTTTTGCGGTAAATCAAAACTATTTTCAGCCAATATACGCTGGCACAAAGCTATCAGGTAATTACTTCGATACCCTGCCCGTCCCTGTTCTCTTAAAAACGATTCACCCAAATTTAAAATTTGTTGTGGACCCGGAAAAACGTGATACTCTGTTCCGGCAACGCACTCGCCCTGTAAACCGATTGTATTGATGATTTTAACCGCTTGTTTCCATTGAATGTTTGTGCCGCAAATACTTTTAAATACATCCTCATAAACCGACTCGGAACGCATCAACCGTCCCATTCCTTTAACCGGCACGTCTTTTAATATGGAATTGTTTTTACACAGTGTGTAAAATTCATCAAGATTCAGATTTAAATGAAACACATGTTCGAATTTTTTAATGATATGGGTTTGTGCTTCTTTGGAAATATCCATATCGGTTTTAATTTTTAAAATGGATTTTTTTTCTGAAAACGAGTCTTGAAAAATATGAACGAGCACGGGGATGCCTGATGGATCACGCATTGCCCAGGTCAGTGATTTTGATTCTTCCTGCCAATAAAAAGGGACCAGTTGAAACCAGCCATGGGTTTTAACGACCGCTTCAAGATGAAAGGGAACATGTGTTGTATATGAAATTTCCATGCTCAACCTTTTTTACATAACCGGATTCAAAAGCATTGTGGCAACGGCCGTGCAGTAGAGAAACAATCCAATGCCAAGAATTTTGCCGCCGACGCAATAAGCCTTTGTTTTTTTATTTCTGCGTTCAATAATTGTTACAAGTGTTTCAATCGCATCCGGTTTTAATTCGCCGGTTATCCATTTAATTCCCATGACTTTGCTGTAAACCCAAAGGGCGCTGAAAAGCACGGTTGCCAGCCCGGATATAATAAGAATTTGTCCTGTCAGGGTTGTACCGGCAATAATACGGCCGGAAAAACCGGTTACAGTTATGACAATTCCGGCAAGGCTCAGCAAAACTTGGGCTCGTGTGTAAAGCGTATTGAGCTGGGTTTCAACAATCTGCATAGATTGCATGATATTGTTTTGAGTCAAATGTAAAATATTTTGTGCTTCTTCCTGCGCTGTCATTTTTTTGGTCCTGTTTTATTAAAGTCGGAAATGAACTGAATCCTTTTATTGTAATATACATCTTATATGAAAATAACGAATTTAATTTTTTAAATATACGGAGGTTAAATTGAATCTCAAAGTTAAATTTCCCGGTGGTTTAAGAGTAGATGCTGAATATGGTCCTTTTGTCATTCCAACGAATCAAGACGGAACAGCGCCGCCGCCCTTTGCATTATTTCTTGCATCAATAGGTACCTGTGCCGGTATTTATGTATTGAGTTTTTGTATGCAGCGAGGTCTGCCGACTGAAGACCTTGAAATTTCACAAAGTATGGAAACAGATCCAATGACAGGTTTGATTAAAAAAGTTAATCTGGACATCCATGTACCGCAGGATTTCCCTGAAAAGTATAAAGACGCTGTTATCCGTGCCGCTGACCAGTGTGCTGTTAAAAAACATTTTGAGCGTGTCCCGGAATTTCAGGTAAAGACAATATCTGCTTGATAATTGAAAAATTCTTTTTATATTAAAAGCCTCGATTTACGAGGCTTTTTTTATAAGAGGTAAGAATGGAATTAAAAAACAATACTCCGGGAGACAGTTATTTAATTGCCAAACGGGCCGCACTCTATATCCTGTTTTTAAATTTAATCCTGTTTGTAACAAAATTAATTTTTGGCTGGACGGGCCATTCCTTCGCGTTGTTGGCTGACGGTTTTAACAATCTGACAGATACAGCTACATCTCTGATTATGTATTTTGCCCTCAAGCTGGCCGCGAAGCCGGCTGATAAGGAACATGCCTATGGACACGGACGTATTGAAACCGAAATTGCCAGATTGTTGGGTGTTTTTGTTTTGGCAACGGCCGGGGCCATTGTTATCGGAGCTTTTCAAAATATTAAAAATGTGGACGAACAGCCGGAAATAACGGTTATTATTGTTGCATTTATATCCATGCTGGTAAAAGAATATATGTACCGCTATCAGCGTAAGAAGGCGAAAGAAATTTCCAGCCGGGCGCTTGAAGCGGATTCCATTAACCACCGTACCGATGTCGGCGCAACAGCCTGTGTTTTGATAGGAACGCTTGTTGTGAAAATAGGCGGAACAAAATTATCAGCGGTAGATGATTTGTCAGCTATTGCTGTGGGTATTATTATGGCTTTTGCGGCTGTACGTGTTATTATCAGTTCCACACAAGACCTGCTGGATACCATGCCGCCGGAAGATATTATTAAAAAAATCCGTACAGTGGTGGAAAGTATATGCGGAATTTATACTGCGGAAAAAGTCCTTGGACGCCGGATGGGCATGTATTATAACATCGATGTACATATTGAAGTCGAGCCGGAATTAGCTGTAAAAGAGGCCCATTATCTAAGCCATCAGGCTAAGGATAAAATTAAGGACCAGATTCCGGAAATTGGTGACGTGCTGGTGCATGTCGAGCCGTATTTGCCAAAAAACTAGAATTTTACTTGAACTCAAATTCCAGTAACCTTTGTGATATAGCAGGTTTGACATAATTCTTAAACGAATCGGGATACCCTATTACCCAGGGGGAGGGACCGACCCATTCCGTTGTTTTACCGTAAATTTTAATATATCCTTTGGTGGATATTTCTACGATAGTGAATAAAGGTTCTTTGTAAGGGCCGGTATATTTTATCCACTTGAAATTTTTGTCCACCTCCGGACTGTACCGAATGTGTTCAAAATCCTCACCCAGCCATTTATAGGACATGGAGTTAATAGTGACATACCAGATGCCGTTTATGTTCTCAGCATAGTCATTGTGGGTATGTCCGTTGAAACAGGCAATCACCTTTGTTTTTGGGTTTTGGTTATTGTGCGTTTCCAATAATTTCCTTATTTGCAGACTGTTTTCCACACCATAATCTTCACCATCACCGCTGTGATACAACACCAAACCCTGATGAGAAAAAATAACAATCGGGTATTTCGAACGGGTCAATTCCTGTTTCAGCCAGTTGAACTGTTTTGTGCCGATGTATTGTTTGTATCCTTTGGCGTTTTCATCTTTTGGATCATTGCCGTCCAGAACGATAAAATGGAACCGGTTTTTGTCAAAAGAGTAATAGGAATTTTCCATGTTACGGTATTGAACCGCATCCTGACGAGAATATCCGCCATCCATTTCATGGTTACCGATAACATGAAATTTATCACCGGGAAATGAATTCCATATATCAAAATAACCGGCATATTTATCCGCAGGTGTGCCTAAATCACCCAGTTCAATGATAAAATCCGGATCGGCAATTTTCATGCTGTCGATAAACGTTTTGATGCGGTATTCGGAGTCGTGCATAGTGGGCAGGTGGACGTCCGAACACATGCCGATTTTAATTGTGTCATATTTTTTTTGACAGGACGTAAAAAATGCAGTAATCAGAACCAGAATAATAATGAATATATTAATTCGTTTCATGGGAGGGTTTCTTTCTGTTTTGAAAGATTGGAGTTATAAAATTGTTTTATATTTCAACATTTCGCCCAACAACCGGTTAATCAATACTAATTCCATATAAATGATGGGCATGATAATGAATTCATTCAATTGAACAAATGGGAAATGTTTAGGAATATCCAACCGGTCTGTAAACAGAGCGTTAATTAATAATTTATAATACAAAATATACCTTCACAGCACAAGGAATTTTTGTAATAAATTAGATTTTACCCCTGCTGCAATTTATAATTTTTTAGATATATCGTATTTTTTTGAATAAAAATCACCGTTGTTTTTGTTGCAGGGTATGCGGGACGTTTGAACAAATCGTGCATTTTATATTTAATAGTGTTATATTATCTGTTGAACAGATATTAACATAGAGGTGATATGAATCGTTTTGAATTAGGGCAACGCTGGATCAGTACCATGGAACCGGAGCTGGGGCTGGGCACCATTATTGATATAGGCCAGCGTATGGTCCGAATTTTTTTCCCTGCCAGCGAGTGTGAGCGTCAATATGCTGTCTCCACAGCCCCCATTAAACGCGTTGTTTTTCAGGTCGGTGATACGGTTAAAACCCGTGATGACCGCAGTTTTACGGTAACCAGGCTTGATGAAGAGAATGGTATTATAACATATATCGGGGATAACGTCACAATTTCTGAAAAAGACCTGTGCGACAGCATCAGTTTTACAACACCGCTGGAGCGTTTGACCAGCGGATTTTTTGACCGCAATGCCGAATTTCGCTGCCGCGACCAGGCACTGGAACTGCTTTACAATATTCGCAAATCACCCGTGCGTGGATTTGTAGGCGGCCGTATTGATTTAATCCCTCATCAGTTATATGTTGCCCACCAGGTTTCTTCCAGCTATATACCGCGCGTCCTGTTGTCCGATGAAGTGGGACTGGGTAAAACCATTGAAGCCTGTTTGATTTTGCACCGTTTGCTTTTAAGCGGCCGGATAAGCCGTGTGCTTGTTCTGGTGCCTTCTTCCCTTGTGCACCAATGGTTTGTTGAACTGTTACGCCGGTTTAATCTTTCCTTCCGTATTGTTGATGAACGATATTGTGATTCGCTGTTATTTACCAATCCCGACGGCAATCCGTTTTTGGACGATCAGCTTTTGCTGAGTTCGGTGGAATTTTTATCCGAATCGGATTTATGGCAGGAAATGGCAGCCGAGGCAGGCTGGGACATGGTTGTTATCGATGAGGCGCACCATCTCACCGACGGCAGTCCCGAGTATAAAATGGTACAGCAGCTTGGTCAGGCAAGCGAAGGACTGTTGCTGCTGACGGCAACCCCGGAACAATTGGGCCATCACAGCCATTTTTCCCGTTTAAAGTTGCTGGACAAGGCACGTTATTATGATTTTGACGTTTTCGAAAAAGAAGAATTGAAATATTTAAAAGTTGCGGACCTGGTATCCAGACTGGCGGAGTTGTCGAATCCTGTTTCTATTAACGAGCAAAAAAACATCCGTAAATTACTACCGGAAAAGTTTTCAGATTCGGAAACATTTTCCAGTGATAAAACGCGTTTACAGGCAATTGAAGCCCTGTTGGACAGACACGGTATGGGACGGGCGATTTATCGTAACACCCGTTCGGCCATTTCCGGGTTTCCCAAACGGGTTGCTCACCTGTCAGCGCTGGATAATGGCACAAAGGACATGTCCTTATTATCACAAGAGTTTCAAGCTGATATGAAGAACAATATCGATATTCAATATCAGTATGACGAGGATCCCCGTTTACCCTGGCTGGTAAAATTACTGCAGCAGAAAAAAGATAAAGTATTATTGATTTGTCGTTCCATTCACAAAGTGTTTGCGCTTTCCCAGGCGTTACGAAAAAAAGTCAATATCAATCTGGCATTGTTTCATGAAGAAATGACCCTGGTTCAGCGTGACCGCAATGCCGGCTGGTTTGCCCAAAAAGACGGGGCGCAGTTGCTGATTTGTTCGGAAATAGGCAGCGAAGGACGTAATTTTCAGTTTGCACACCATCTGGTATTGTTTGACCTGCCGCCTGATCCTGAATTGCTGGAACAGCGAATTGGAAGGCTTGACCGAATCGGTCAGAAAAGTACCATCCATATACATGTGCCCTATATTAAAAACAGCGAATATGAAGTTATGGCGCGCTGGTATCATGAAGGATTGGATGCCTTTGAAAAAAACGTTCCCGGTATTTATGAAATTTATCAACAGCTTGGAACACAAATTACTGAAATTGCTGAAAACAAACAGCTTTCTCAATTGGCAGCTTTTATTAAAAAAACTATTGATGTACGCACAGATATTTCCCATAAAGTTGAATCCGGACGCGACCGTCTTTTAGAGCTTGGTTCTTTTCAGCCAAAAGCGGCCCAACAGCTTATTGACCATATTCACACAGGTGATGAAAATTCATCGCTGGAATATTTTATGTTGCATGTTTTTGAACTGTATGGTATTCGTCCGGAAGAGATTTGGGACCGTACCTATCAGCTTAATCTGGTGCTGCTCTCTGATCCACAGTTTCCGCTGCCCGATGCACGGCAGGAAGACTTGCGTGTGACATTTGACCGGCCTACCGCTTTAAGTTACGAAGATATTGAATTTTTAACCTGGGACCACCCGATGGTAATGGGGGTTATTGATTTGATTATCGGATCTGAAAAGGGCAATTGTTCCATGGCCCAATGGCTGGATTCCGGCCGGAAAGAATTGTTGGCTCAGGTCCTTTTTGTTGTTGAGTGTGTGGCACCCAAAAAGTTAAATATTGATCGTTTTTTTCCGCCTACGCCAATAAGTATTTTTGTAAATCATAATCTCAAAAATAAATCGGCGCCCTATAATGAGGAAATCTCCACGGCAAAAATATTCAGTTTATCTGAATTGCCTCTTTTGGAAAAACCGGAAATAAAAGAGCTGCTGCCAAAGATGGTGCGTTCCTGTGAAAAGGCGGCTGAAACTCAAATGAAAGAAATTCTTGCTAACAACGAATCGGAAATGGCGGCTGTTTTAGATCAGGAAATTGACCGGTTACAAACATTGAAAAAGGTCAATGATCATATTGATCAAAAAGAAATTGACGCCCACATTTTTGAAAAGGAACAACTGCAACAGGCAATGCAAACGGCGCGTCTCAGGCTGGATGCTATTCGTTTGATTTATCGGGGCCCCAAAATCAATTCGTGAAATAAAAAAGGGGAACGATCATCGTTCCCCTCAATTCAGGTTAGTTTCTTTTTGACAAAACTTGTTTTTCATAGGTTTGTATTTCATCAATCCATGCGGTTCCGGTGGGTACACCTTTTTGCGCGCAATAATAGTCCCAAACTGCGCCAGATGGTAAATTATTAAATTCATTCAGCAGGGCCAAACGACCAAAATAATCTCCTTTATCTTCCAGTTCAACAAGTGTCTTTTGCGGTTCCAGTAAAGCGTTCAACATAGCTTTCAGTGTGGACCGTGTACCCGTGACCCAGGCACCGATACGGTTGATGCTGGCATCAAAAAAGTCCAGACCAATGTTGACACGTTCGGGTACGTTTAACCGGATTATTTCTTCTGTAACGGCTTTCAGATCATCATTAAGAATAACAACATGATCACTGTCCCAGCGAACGCCTCGGCTGATGTGGAACATCAGTTCATCGGAGAAAAGCATTACGGCAGATATTTTATCGGCAATGGTTTCTGTCGGATGAAAATGACCCATATCCAGACAGACCATTTTGTTTCGTGAAATACCGTAACCCATATAAAATTCATGTGAACCGACAACATAAGCTTCACTGCCGATACCAAACAGTTTGCTTTCAATGGAATCTTTCATCAGGTTTTTATCATATTCAACGGCAAAAATTTCATCCAGAGCATCGGATAAAATTTTACGGTATATTAACCGATCAACAGGAATGTCTTTAAATCCATCCGGTATCCATAAATTGTGCACAGCCGGACTGCCGAGTTTTTCACCCATATAAGCGCTTATTTCACGGCATAGTTTAATGTGTTTGATCCAAAAGTTACGAACAGAGGCGTCTTTACTGGACAGTGTAAGACCACTGTCTGCTTTTGGATGTGAAAAACAGGTCGCGTTAAAATCGAGAAACAGGTCATTGGTTTTTGCCCATTCTATCCAGCCGTCAAAATGTTCTGTGCCTATTTCATCACGGTCGATCTTTTTACCTTTAAAATCACCGTAAATGGCGTGTAAATTCAACCGGTGATTGCCGGGAACCAGTGAGTATACTTTTTCAAGGTCAGCCTGGAGCTCGGGGATGTTGCGGGCTTTACCCGGATAATTTCCTGTTACCTGAATACCGCCGCCTGAAAGTTCTGCATCCGGGGTTTCAAATCCGCCGACGTCGTCGCCCTGCCAGCAGTGAATGGATATGGAGTATTTTTCCAGTTCTTTTAATGCAACGTCTGTATCGACGCCCAGTTGAGCATATTGTTCTTTTGCCAATGCGTAGGATTTTTCAATATTGGGATTCATGGGTTATATCTCTCCTGTAAGTATTTAAAATATATCTAATATTCATTTTCAATCGTTTAATATAAAAGCTTTTTTTGAATAATGCCAGTCTGAAAATTCTAGTCCGCGTGTTGAATCGGTATTTGATCATTAAACTGTAATTTTTTCAAAGGGACCAGTTTTACCGGTCCGATTAAACCGGAGGGAAATGGCTCCCATTGTGAGGCATCAAAGGGTTTGTATTTAATATTGACATAATTAATATCATAAAACTTTTTCCAGTTTACACCCTGACGGTCCAGGTCGGCAATTCGGTTTGCCGATAAGTTTGTAACTGTAATTTCCAGCTTATTCGTACTCTCTTTAAGAGGTGTATTTAAAGTCATGTTATAGGGAAAACTCCACAAAGCGCCTGCAAATTCATCGTTTAAAGTAATTCGAGCGCTTTCAAACACCTGTCCCAGATCAATGGCCCAGGCTTCCGGCTGCATAGCCGGTTTATCAAAATAAAGTGTATATTTTGCTGAACCGGCATAGGAATGAGCGGTGCTGTCGGCTAATTTTGTCCAGCAGACAAGCCGGCCCAATGTGTCCGCTTTTGGAAGCTGCGGACCGCCCTGAATAAATTCGATGCTCCATTCACCTGTCAGAGTAACGGCTGACTCGGATGGCTGTGTATACATCCAGTCCGGTTCCTGAATGTCATCCTGAAAGGTCTTTAATATACAGGATTCACCGGGCTGCAACTGCAAATAAACCGAACATTGTGCCTTATCATTTTTCTTAAACGCTGCTTTTCCTTTCTGCATTAAACGGCTGTCGAACATAATGGCCGATTTTGCCTGAACGCCCAATGGACACCAGGAATTAACGGCATTGGGTGTGAGATTAGTGATAAAATAGACATGTCCGTTTTTGTGTGATCGCCGGATAAAATCAAGACCAAGGTCTTTAAAAGATTCTTTGCTTACAGTGGATAATACTTCTCGTACGGAATCCTGAATAACGACATTCTCTCCAACATTTTGCAATTGTTTTTTTAGGCTGTTGAACGTTACCCTTTTGTTTGCAAGATCAGCAAAACCGGGAACATCTAACGGCAGGTTTTTCTGGAAAACAATACGAGCCCCTTTTTCAGCCAGCTTTTCCAGTTTGTCCAGTGTTTCGAGCGGCATGTATTCACATTCCGGGACAAGGATTGTTTTATACTGTAAACCAGCCGACAACAGGTTGCCATTGTAAACGGACAGGTTTTTAATCTGCCTGTCAGATATATAATCAAAACAATATCCGTTATTCCACAGCTCTTTGGCCATATTGTAAAAAGGTCTGTTCCACAACCATTTTGAAATCTTGTGGACCGTCATTTGGTAGAGCAGGCCTTCGCTGTCATGCCAGATATCATGGACAGGGAAATAGAGTAAAATGTCATTGTCCGGTTTGCCGGACTGCAAAAAGGATTGTGACCGTGTGATATAATCGTTAAAATAGCCAATATCGTTCCAAAAGCTGTTTGATGGTCCGAAATTGGTGGATGCATAAAACAACCAACCCGGCCATTGTACCTGCTGCGGGGAATAGGCGATGCCGTGAAAAAAGATATGATTAATACCGGAAATCCATAACTGGTCGATTTCAGGTTTGGCCTGTGACAAGGCAACTTTGAAATGTTCACCGAGCCAGGTGCAGGTTTCCGAAGAAACCAGGTTTTTCCCGGTGACATGGGCGGCGGATGAGGCAAATTTGAGCATCAAAGGATCCGGGACGTTTTGATCTTTGGGGAAATCATCATCAACACGCAGTCCGGGAATATTAAACCTGCTGGGGCCGAATATTTCCGTTTCAGGAATATCGGCCGCTGCATACAAGTCCAGCAAATTACCCGGTGAACCGTGGGCCTGGTTTCGGGTCAATGCTTTTTTGTTATGACACCATTGCACCCAGGGTTCGGAAAATTCTTTCAGTAATAAATCAGAAATCGTTTCCCTGTAATCGCTTTTTAACCGTTTTACCTTGTCTATATCACCATGTCCCAGCAGCGCCGGTAAATGTAATTTAAGATCATATCCTCGCAGTTTTTCAAAACTTTTGAAAAAATCAACGCTCCAGTCAGCATTGTAAACCTCATAGGAATCGTTATAAAACGCACGTATTTTTCCTCCCTTGTAATTTGCAAAGGCAGAATCAAATGCTGATAAATAAAACGACAGGGCCTCTTTGGAAAAATAGTTCATTACCTTTCCTTTTGCACCGGGTGCGGCCCGTTTTACATTTTGATTGGTCCAGCCGGCAAAAACGGCATAAATATCCCATTTGCCGTCTGTCGTCCAGTTTAACACACCGTTTGAATTTACGTATTCAGAAACATCTTTGATTTGTCCTTTATCATCAAAAGCCATAACTGTTATCAGCGGCGCTTTTTCACCATATTTTTCATCATTACAGACAATTGGTTCTGTTAATTGCTCACCATCAAGTATTTCATAATGTTTAAAAATGACGTGTCGGGCAGCGTAATCGGGTGTAATATGGGGACCACCATAGGGCCAACCCGTGCCTGGGGTCATGTCAACACCCATGCCTAACCGGTCAGCTTCCAGAGTCGTGTGCGCCAGCATATCCATCCATTTGGGGGACAAATAATCAATGAAACTGTTTTCATAACCCTTAACACCGTAAATGGGTATAATATGCACCCCGCCAAGTCCTGCTTTGTGGTATTCTGTTAAAAGATGGGTCAAATTTTCCTTGTCAACAGCGCTTCCCATCCACCACCAGTAACTCCACGGTTTATTCTCTTTTTTTATCTCAGGCCATCCGGTTTCGTCCTGCAGCGCACAGGAAAAAATTACCAGGCCGGAGAATAATAAAGTAACGATGACGAGTAACAATCGTTTCATTGCTGAACCTTTCATTTCAAAAAAATCAGACCAGATGTATAATGAAAACAAAAAGGCTAATATCAAACCTGTGATATTAGCCCTATCATTTTATGAATCAGACCGAATCACCAGACAAAAGAGTTCGGCATAATATCCTTATCCACAACCTGGCCCGGCAGGGTGTGCATGTTCGGCCATATTTTTCGTCCCGGATAAACAGAGGTATGGATGCCGGTATGAACACCGTCTGAAAAGATAGCACCCATTTTGTTTCGCTGTGTAGATACAAGGTTGTTTTTGATTTTTGATTTTACTAATTCTCCATCATGACGGAAATTCGCCGTTATGGTACCGGCGCCTATATTACAATCCTGGCCGACAACACTGTCTCCGATATAGGCCATGTGACAGATGTTGGTGTTTTGCATAATCACGGAATTTTTAATTTCCACAGCCTGGCCAATACGGCAATTGTCACCAATGGAGGTGAAATTTCGTATGAAACAGTTGGGGCCGATAGTACAGTTTTCACCAATAACAACCGGGCCCTCGATGTAAGCACCGGATTTCAGTACCGTATTTTTACCGATTTTTACCGCACCTTTTATGATAACGCCATTTTCAACCTCTCCCTGAATATCGGATTCGGTCATGTCCTGCATTAAAAATTCCTGATGTTTTATAAGGTCCCAGGCAAAACCGGTGGGCAGCCAAAATCCGGTAATGGGATGAACAAAAAAATCGGTTTGTTCGGCTTTTGCAGCAATAGCGCTGGTAATTTCAATTTCACCTCGGATGCTTTTCGGGGTTTTTTCCAGTTCTGAGAAAAAGTCCTCCTGCAATACATAGCAGCCGATATTAGCCAGGTCACCCAGATACTCTTTTGGTTTTTCAACCAAATTCAGGACCCGGTTTTTATCATCAACCTCATAAACACCATAAAGTGACGGATCTTTAACACACAAAACAAGGGCGGCATAATCATACTTTACAAGCTGTTCCAAATCTTCACGGGCAAACAGATCGTCTCCGTTCATAGCGACAAATTTGCCTTTAATATGTTCTTTTGCCTGAAGGACCGCATGACCTGTACCCAACTGTTCTTTCTGTTCCTGATAAACAAGTTGAATGCCTTTGTATTCCTTGCCCAGTGCTTCTTCGATCATCTCTTTTTTATAGCCGGTGATAAGAACAACTTTATCAAAAATACCGGTCATTTGGTCAAGACTGTGTTCGATAAGTAATTTATTTGCTACAGGTAAAAGCGGTTTTGGGCGTGTTAATGTTAACGGGTATGTTCGTGTGCTCTTTCCTGCGACCATGAGTACTGCTTGCATTTTTCTCCTCTGAAATTTTATTTAAACACAACGGCGATGGCACTGGCGGTCTTTTTTACAACCGCACGGGGATGGGAACTGACAACATGTCTGCGCCAGGGGCCATGCCCCACAACACCGTGATGGTGTTCTATGTAAACATCGCGATCAATATCATATTCAACCAGCATAACACCATCGGCGCCGATTTCACGTGCCTTTTTAACAATGAGCGCGTTTAATTCCGGACGTCTGGAATTTTTGCCAAGCTCTGCTGTAATAATTCCGATGACGGTGTGCGGTCTCTGAATTTTATCCTGTTTGATAACTATTTTTGAATCAGCTTGTTTTTTTTGCGGTACATACGCTTCGTTTGTTTTGGTAAACCGGACGTTTGATGCACATCCGGCCAGTATAAACAACGGCAGGAACATTAGAAAAATTCTTTTCATATCAAACTCCTTGTTTATTATTATAAAATAATATTCGCAGATAATATACTTGCTACAATTATTATTTTCAAGGAATAATCCTGTCAAGGCCGATAAATTTATTAGTAAGATGATGGATTTAAAAACAGTATTTTCTGTCTTATAAATTAGCTATTCCCTTATTATCTGTCAAGAGATAATAAGGGAAATGAAAAGGGGAGAGTCTGGTATAAGAATTATTTTTTCAATTTTTCTTTGGTCAGGTCATAACCTTTTTGTGAAAAATCACCAAATCCTGAAGATTTTCGCACCGGCTTGAGGTCTTTAGGGGCGTTTATAACAGATTTTAACTCATTGATCTGTTCAAGCGCGTTATTGATGATTTTTTCGCCTGAACCCGGTAAAAGAGCGCCGTTTAATGCTTCGTATCCTCCGTCGGCATAATCTTGTTCGCTGAGAATGTAACCGACATTGCCGCCGTTTGACAATTCAAAGATAAAAATGTTTTCCAGTCCGCACTCTTTTTTTAACAAAAGACCCAGTTCCACGACAATCTCTCCCGGCAGCGCCACAATAACAATATCTCCCAGTGCAATAACCTGAATTTCCAGATCAATAAATTTTTCCTGAACAAAGAGGTTCTTTTTTGTTGGGAGGTGTAATTTATGAGATCTTACGGCAATGGAAAAGTTGGAATAAACAGGCATACGCTGCAGGATTTTTAACGCTTCCCCGCCTAATCCGCGTCCAATTTCAACCCGGCTGTTTCCTTCCCGTTCAATCGGGACCTGATTTCCAGCCGTACCCAAAGCAAACATGCAGATGCCGCCTTCAATTTGTTGAACGACATTCGCCAGATAACCGGGATAGTCGGCTGAAATCGCATACATTTCCTGCATTCCGCAAACCGGGTGTGTGGCATAATTCACTAAAGCGGCAACGAGTTGATTCTGCTCGTCCACTACCTTTAAAACACCGACCTTGTCATCAATTGCGCTGAATTTCAGACCCGTGGTATCCTGCGGAAAACGCCAGCTATTAAAAACCGAACCATCCGCACGGGTGACCCGTCTGTTAAATGTATAATCAGGGGCCGAACCCATACCGGCACCGATCCAGGCAGGCTGCATATTTTGATAGGCCATTTGAACAACACCGGCCAGTTTACCGATCAGTACCTGGGCATAAGCACTTTCATAAGGCCCTGTTCCGTTTAGTTTAACTACAGGCGGAAAGTGTGTATGTGAGGCGGTCATTAAAATGTTTTCACGAGGGATACCTGTATTTCTAAAAATAATATTGCGAACACTGTCGGTAATATCCGGATATGTTTTTAACAAATCCATTGTAACAATGGCAACCGTTATTTTGCCGTCGCTTATTACAAGAGCTTTGGCGTATAATTCGTCTGCAATAGATTCACTGGGTTTATCTCGGGCTGCCCATCCGCCCTGCATAATGCCAACAGGTGGTGTGATATTAACGGAAGCGGCCCCGGCTTTTAAAGGCTGTGTTTCAGCTATTAAATTGCAAAATGAAGAGAATAGGATGATGAAGGAAATAAAAACGAATTTTTTCTTATTCATGGCTCACCTGTATTATCTAGAGGTTATTATTATCTTTCAATACTATAAGTTACTATAGTATTTTAAAATTCAAAATAATAATTTTAAAAGCTGATAGATGATAATACAGGAGGGAATTTAACAGGCAATTCTAACCAGATTACGTCCACATTTTTTTGCTTCATACAAAGCCTGGTCAGCACTTTCCATTATTCCTTCAATGTCAGGTCCGTGATCAGGAAAACAGGCAACACCAATAGAAATTGTAATATGGTGTTCGTGGTTATTATTGTCTTTATAGCGAAAGGCATCGATTGAACTTCGTAATTTTTCGGCAACAATTGAAGCATGATTACAATTTATTTCAGGCAGGATAATAACAAATTCTTCACCGCCGTATCTGCAGACAATATCAGCGCGTCTCAGTTTTTTTTCCAAATTTTTGGCAACAACTTTTAAAACTTCGTCGCCCATTAAATGTCCAAAAGTATCATTGAAATTTTTAAAATGGTCGATATCAACCATAAGGATGGACAGTTTACGACTATATCGCCGTGCACGTAATATTTCCCGGCTGAAACGCTGGTCAAAATAACGGCGGTTAAAAACCCCTGTGAGTCCGTCACTATAGGCAAGTTCCTGATAGTTTTGGAACAGTATTGTTCGGTCGATAACTTGAGAAATTTGGTGAGAAATCAGTTTTAACTGCTCTATTTCCTGCTCTGGAAACGCATTTTTCCCGGAGCGATGCAGATTTAACAGACCAATAATACGTCCCGGTTCCGGCAATAACGGGATTGTCAACAGACTGCCGCATTGTTTACATCCAAGTTCTTTTATTATTTCAGGATTTGTTGATGCGATATCGGGGACATAGACGATTTCGTTTTGATGAAATGCGCGGTTAAGAACCGACTTTTTACGTGTAATAGGCGCCCAAATGTTTGGTTTTTGTAATCCAAGTGAAGATACTAACTCGAGCTTGTCCTCCGAGTCTGTTTTCAGCATTAACGAATATTCATCTATGTAAAAGTAGGTCGAAAAAAAATCTTTGACCGAATTTAAAATCTCTGTTTTTTCAAGAGTATGATTAAGGTTATAGTTAAGCTGAACCAGTAATTCAAGATTTTTTATTTTTTCGTTTAATTCTGAATTGACTTTATTCAGGTTTTCAATTTCTTGATACAGGTTGTCTATGTTTTTGCTCGCAACGGAATTTTCGAGATTTTGATTTGGGTCTTTCATCTTTTCCTCTGCTTCTTTGAACCCATTTTTAGTTGTAAATCCGTAACTGCAAGTTGTATGCCGGTTTGTAATTCTTGAATAAAATAAATATAAAACTGTTTTTTATATATTTAAGTATCTAAATAGTACCTGCAGGGCATTATTCATACTATGGTCTTGTCCAAGGCGAATTACAAAATTGTAAAAATCATCTCTTTTTTCGTGATTAAATCCGATTTTTAACGGTGCATTTATTTTTATCGCTATATATGTATTAATATAGTTAAAAGGTAAACTCAGATCAATAACAATATCATAGTTGTTTTTTAAAAGGTCGGTTTTTATTTTTTTGTTTAAATTTCCCAGAAATGTAATGTCAGATTCCTGGTAATAAAAGACATTATTTTTTGATTTTTTCTTTGTATTCTCATAATTAAACAAAACTCTTGTGATTTCAGCATCTTTAAAATGCTGTCTAAATTTTTCAAAATCTTTTTTAATAATGTCAGTTAATTCTTTTTCTTTTGGATAAAGTAAAAGTACTTTTTTTGCGTTGCGTATGCACTCAAACATATTTAATACGTCATTGTTTTTTTTGAATTTGAGTAAAGTGCGCAAACATTGAAGATTTAAATTCTGTCCAAATTTTTTCAGCATATTATTTCTACAAAATGAGGTCCATACTTTTCTAGAGTTTATGAAATATACTTATATATATTTTAAAGTTCAATATGTAATTCCAGACATTAATTATTAAAAACTATAATCCAATTGAAATGAAATATGGTGTTCTCTGTTACTGTCAATGGAATTATTACCGCTGCCAATAAAGTATCTGTCCGTATAATGAGTGCAGGAAAATTTTGAGGATAATTTTATTTTTGATTTAATTTTTAGAGCGGCCATTAAATAAAATCGTGAACCGCGCCCGTATAACATTTTTAAAGTCATCATACCGGGATGATCATATTCATATTGGTAAAAGCGTGTTTCGTAAAGTGGTGCGTCAAATAAGCACCAACGGACCCGAAATTTTAACACAGAAAACATGTTATACATAATTTCCTGGTATTGCATGGTAGAAACTTTGTTTTTTAGTTCATCGTTTGAAACAGATTCCCCGTTTACCCTTTTCCATTCCATCCGTGTTCGCAGGGAAATTTTTCTGACAGGTGTATAGTCAAACTGGATTCGATAACGGTTGTATTGATCCGTCACCATTTTGTAATAAGTATTGCCATAAATATCGCTAAAAGCATCAGAATAATATTTTTGTCGTGTTTTGTACTGAAGCGTTATAAAAAATTTCTTCACAGGTTTAAACTCTGCAATTGCCATGATATCATAACCATTGCCCGGCAAGTGTGTTGTTTGAGTTAACCAATGGTGTTTATAGATATCAATGTAATAGGCCAGAGATAACTTGGGTGAAAATTTAATTTTAACACCTGTATAAAAACCGGTTTCGTCCTGTGCATTTTGCCGGGTACCAAAAGAGCCGGCATGAAAATTATGAAAATTTTTATCATAATTTCGCCACAGAAAGATAAATCCTGCTTTTCCTTTTTGCAGTCGGCCTCCCAGGATAACAGCTTTTCCGTCGGATTTCGACAAGGCCCCTTCTCCAAATAATGTTAGATTATTATAATAAAATGTATAATGAATACCGGAAACATGATTTGTTGTTCCTTTAAAATCATATACATCGAAAATTTCATTACCCGGATTTATAGGGAGTGCATATTGACTTGATTGAAAGGTCATACCGATTGATGAAAATTTTCCGGTTTTTATTTCAATCTCTGCACCGATCAGGGTTTCGTTCAGGGCATTCTTTTTATCCATGTCAGTAATCGTTTGATGCAGACCGGTGTTCAAAATTGTTGTTACACTGTCCCGGGTTATTGTCGCATCTCTGTTTTGTGAACTGTAAAAAAATGATAACTGAACGTTTGCTGCATTTTTTCTAATGCTTATTCCATTCAAGGCTGAATTTTCATCAGAAAGTGTATAGGGACGACTTCCGCTTCTTTTTTTATGGGCGGGCAGTATCGGATCGCTGCCTTTACTAAGCTGATAGGGGCTGGAAAAAACCAATCCCTGACCGGATTCAAAATAAAAATTCCCCAGAATAATGTCAGCGTTTTGCGATGGCAACATAATTTGAGCATAACCGGCCAGTAAATCGTTGTAATTTGATTCTCCGGGGTCTTTTTCGGTTAAAACGCCGAATTTATAGCGATCCGTAATGATCATTGATATTCGATTGTATAGTTTTAACGCGTTTCCCTGATATGTTCCGTTTTGATAACCTTTTGCCTGTTTAAATGGTATTATTATACGATGCCGTCCAAGAGTTCTGATGGAAGGTGGTTTTTCTTTTTCCGGAATTATTACAAAATGAATAAGAATATTGTACAAATCCTCATCAATACTTTTTATTTTTTTCAACTCTGAAAATTTTTTCAAGGGACCGTTTTTATTCCTGTAGGCAATGATATCGTTTGCCTGTTGCAAGGTCAGCCAGGGTAGTGATAGCAGGTCATTAACTGTTACCGTATTTAAATTAAAAGGATTTTCACAAACTGTGGTCAGGTATTCAATCAAGGCTGTTTGATCGTTTTCTGAATCAACATCAATGAGTTTTTCGATATCCGGCACATCAGCGGAATAAAGACGTTGGCAGAACAACAAGAGCAGAACCAAACCATGTGATTTTGTAAATTTCACGTTTTATCCCTGTTTTATAAAAAATTTGATTGTAAAAAGGTGAGTGACATTCAATTCCAGGTGATAATTGTAAGCATATTCTAAAACAAGTTGGGAAATTTTAAAATTAAATCCGACTGCAAACCGAGTTGGTTCTGTTGCCGCACCAGCATTAAAACAGAGCGGATTTATAGGTGAAAATTCCGTACCGAACCGAACATCCAATGGAAAATCAATATCTTTGTAGCAGTCAACTGAGAATGCAAAAAACGGCTGCAAACTGTATCTTAAACCGGTTGATAATATTTGAGGAAAATTTTGATCAGATTTGCCCAACGTTGCATAGGTGATGTTTTTTATATAGAATCCCAAATCCAGGTTTGGGGATATGTGTGCCAGAACACCCATATCATATAACAATGAAGAATCCTGCCCGTATTTACTGATTTTAAGATGGTAGTAACGGATATTCACACCAAATGAGACCTGTTTGACCATATCTCGCTGCAAAGAGAGATAAAAAATATTTTCCTGGTATATATTATTACCAAAATTTTGTAATGCCGAGGCAATAGTGTATGAATTTGTGGAGAGGGCAAAAGCGGCAAAACCTCTGCTTAAATCCTGCAGTCCAAATGGTTTTGAATAGGAAAAAGCGGATTGAAGGTAGCAGGATGATTTTATACCTGCCGGATTGTAAAACATACACAGAACTTCATTTTTTTGTGCTGTAAAAGCCCCGGCTAAACTTGCAGGTTTTGCGCCGATAATCATATCTTCCATAGGATAGGCAGTTGTTGTTATCAGCGTAATAAACAAGACATAAAAAAGAGGGGAACGAATGTTTACACAAAAGCGTTTATGATTATAAACTAAATGCTTGACAAAATGATGAAAAAAAGAGATATTATAACGCTTGTCAGGAGCATTGATTGCTGATCGAAACCGCCATAAATTTGGTTTAATAAATACATACTTGGAGTTTTTCATGACTTTTCACCCTATAAAAATCATGGTTGCTGTTTTTTTATGTTGTCAAATTTTTGTCAATGTAGCTCAGGCCCAGCGAATAGAGGCGCGTGTAAAATTAAATAACGAAAAACTGTCTGAAGAAAAAAAACGAAAACTAGCTGATTTTGCTGAAAAAATTGAGCATTTTATCAATAGTCACGACTGGTCTGATAATGAATGGCAGACAATCGTCGCCGTTGATATCGAACTGTTACTGGAAGATATCAGCACCGGCGCTGAAGAACGATATAACGCACAAATTCTTATCCACAATAATTATGATCTTCAATACTTTGATAAACGCTGGCGTTTTGCATACCAGAGTGGTGATGATATTATGTACATTGAAAATGATAAAGACTCTTTCACCAGTGTTATAGAGTTTTATCTTTATATTATTTTGGGTGGTGAATATGACAAATGGGGTACACTTGCCGGAACACGATATTTTGAAAAAGCCAAACATATCGCTGAAATGGCACGATCGGGTATGGGACGGTTTGTTTATGGATGGGACCGCCGTCTGGATTTGCTTGAGGAATTGATGAGTGATTTTCATAAACCCTATCGTGAAATGGTTGATTATTATTTTTATGGTTTATCTCTGGTTAATCAGGATAATGAAAAAGCCCGTCGTAATTGTGCAACAGCCATTAAAATGCTCGATAAAATTTTAACCGACGATCCTGAAAATGAATATGCTCAAAAATTTATCCAGGCCCACCATTTGGAAATTATTGAAATATTTAAACGCGCCATTAATAAAGATGCCCTGAGAACACTCATGGTCATTGATAATGATGCTGCCCGAAAACGACTTTATGAAGGTTATTTAAGAGATTAACATGTTAAAAAACTATCAGCATTTCAACCCAGGGATCCCCAAACTCACCTGCTGATATGATTTTTTAAACATGTAAAATTTTACATAAATTCGTTTTAAAAGTCAAGAAACTAATCTATTTTTTTCTTTTCAAGGGGGTTTTTAGAAAAAAACACAAGATTTCTTTTAAATCATTCATTTTCTTGTTATATTAAATTGTTCCTGATAATTAGATTCAAGTCAAGGAAAAGCAAGTGCCATGAAGATTAAAAGGTGTTTTTTCCCGTCTGCAGCTTTAAATGACGATTGTTCGGAATTTTTTTTTGATTATTACAAGCTGGTTGGAAAAAGTCTGCTGTTTGGTGCAAAAAATCTTTTTGGGAAATATAAATTTTTTAGGGAGTAAATTGTGAAATTTAGATGGATTCTATTACTTGTATTATTACTTGGAATTGTTAATATTACAAAGTCACAAAATAACGACTTTTCAATTTTAAAAGGGCACCTTGGCTATACAGATATTGAAAACTCTATGTACCATTATTTCCTTGACCAGGCTGAAGCCTGTTGGAAAGTACGGGAAACTGAAATCGCTTCTCTAAAAACCAAGCAGGATTGGCAGCAAAGGCAAGATAAAGTAAAGGAATTATTACAGGACATAATCGGGCCTTTTCCACAAAAAACACCATTAAATTCCAAAGTTTTGGGGGTCCTGAAAAAACAAAATTACCGTATTGAAAAAATTGTTTACGAGTCCATGCCGGGTAATTACGTAACGGCTTGTATGTTTATTCCCAATAACAGGGATGGTAAAACGCCGGCAGTTATTTATTGCAGTGGCCATAGTAGTAATGCGTTTCGCAGTGCAACCTATCAGCGGGTCATATTGAACTTGGTTAAAAAGGATTTTATTGTTTTGGCATTTGACCCGGTTGGACAGGGTGAACGATTGCAATATTTTGATGCGGCTTTGGGTGAATCTCTTATCGGCGGGCCGACTTTGGAACACTCTTATCCGGGCGCGCAGTGTTTTATTGCCGGTCGTTCTTTGGCGCGTTATATGATTTGGGACGGTATCCGAACTGTTGACTATTTGCTGTCACGAAAGGAAGTGGACCCGAAGCGGATCGGCATCACCGGTCGGTCCGGCGGTGGTACACAGTCCTCATATATCGCTGCTTTTGATGACCGTATTTTTGCGGCTGCTCCGGAGTGTTTTATAACCAGTTTACGTCGATTGTGGCAAACACGTGGTCCCCAGGATGCGGAACAAAACTTTTACGCCGGCATTTCCAGGGGAATTGATCATGCTGATCTGTTGTTGGCCCACGCGCCAAAACCGGCATTGATGATAACAACAACCCGCGACTTTTTCTCCATTCAAGGCGCCAGAGAAACCGCATCTGAGGTCCGTCGGGGTTATCAGGCTTTTGATGCTGATGATAATTTTATGATGGTAGAAGATGATAATGTTCATGCTTCAACGAAAAAGAACAGAGAGGCCATGTATGCCTTTTTTCAAAAATATTTAAATCTGCCGGGTAGCAGTCAGGGTGATGATGTGACTTTATTAACCGATAAAGAGTTGCGTGTAACATCTACGGGCCAGGTATCTACATCTCTGGGCGGTGAAACAATTTTTTCATTGAATAAAAAGGAAACCGCAGTACAGTTGGCAGATTTGGAAAATGCCAGGAATAACAATGCAGCGTTTTTAAAAGACGTTCGGTCCCGCCTCGGTAAGCTTTTAGAGATTCCGAAAGATTTCAAGAGTTTACCTGTTTGTTTTGCCGGGCGCTATAATCGTGATGATTATTCGGTTGAAATGTTTTATACAAACGGTCAGGGAAATTACCAAATACCGTTTTTACTTTTTGTCCCGAAAAAAAATAATCGTCAGGAAATAATTCTTTATCTTGATCCGAAAGGGAAGGGCGACCAGGCTGCCCCGGAAAAGGATATTGATAAACTTGTTAAGCAGGGCTTTACCGTATTGGCCCCGGATCTGTTGGGCTATGGTGAAACAGGGCCCGGAGAGCAGTGCGGTGACTCTTATAATTTTAAAATCGGGAAAATTTCCTATAACAAATGGTTTACGCCGATATGTCTGGGAAAAAGTATTACTGGTGTACAAGCCGCTGATATTTTACAGTTGGTCCATTACTTGAAATTAAATGATCAGTATAAAGAGTATAACATTTCAGCGGTTGCCAAAGATGATCTGTGTACGGCTTTGTTGCATGCGGCCGTATTTGAAGAGTCTATTCAACGCATCGCACTTGTCAACGGCTATGTTTCCTTTGCATCCATTGTTGAAAATCGTTTCTATAAACCGAATTTTATTCCGACAACCGTACCCAAAGCGCTTGAATTTTACGACCTGCCGGATTTGGCAGCGCTGTTGGCGCCAAGACAATTGTTTTATGTCAACGCCACAGACCATTTGGGACAGCGTGCTGATTCTGCAAATGTCAATAAAACGCTGGAATTTGCAAAAAAGGCCTATATTGAAAAAACAGCAGATGATGATTTGCAGATTAAACAACTGCAAGCTTATGAGAATGAATATGAGGTTTTATCGGGCTGGCTTTTAAATAAATAATATTGTTATCTATTAAAGGAGCGGGGATTTAATATTATGCTATTGTTTAAAAAGTAAATTATTTCCGGTCTTAAAATGTACAGGATTTTTGAAAAAGAACCTGTATTTTTTAAGACCAGGGAGGCAGGATGGTAGTAAAATATTTATACCGAACGGCCTTTGTTCTATTGTTGTTTGTGTTTTACCAAATCTCTTTCGGAGATGAGCCGCAAAGATCACAACTGATAGAAAATTTTAAAAATCCGCCAATGGACTGCCGACCGCACACCCGTTGGTGGTGGATGGGAAATGCCGGTACGCTGGAGGATATTACCTTTCAACTGGAAGAAATGAAAGAAAAGGGTATCGGCGGTGTTGAACAGATAACTATGGGGGCTGTTTACGAAAAAGGCAACAAACCCTATCTTTCCGATGAATATTTTGAAATGGTCAGGCATACGGTCAAAGAAGCCAAACGATTGGGACTGGAAGTTTCTTTTAATTTCGGCGGGCCGGGCTGGATTATCGGCGGTGAGTGGATTGCCGATGCTGATAAAAGTAAAGATATGGTCCCCACTTTTATTGAGGTAAAAGGCCCTGCTCTTTATGATGATCTGCTGCCGCAAAAGCTCATCAAAACAAAACGCTCATGGGAACACTATTCTCCGGAGCTTGACGGAACTGAACGTCTTTTGGCGGTCGTTGCCGGCAAGCTGGAAAACGGGGTGATTCTACAATCCTCTTTAACTGTGTTGACAAACAAGGTTGTGAATAACAAACTAACCTGGAAGGTACCGGACGGGACCTGGCGTATCATGGCTTTCTGGTTAAAGAAAAACGGTATTGGTAACGCTGTGGACCATTTTAACAAAGACGCCATGCAGCGTTATTGCCGCTTTTTGTTCAGTTTGTATAAAAATGCCGTCGGTGAGGAATTTGGCAAAACAATTGATTCCTTTTTTTGTGATAGTTTTGAACTGGCCAATCTGGCAAGCGGTATTTACTGGAGCGAAGGATTGCTGCCCAGGTTTAAACAGCTTAACGGCTACGATTTGGTCCCTTTTCTTCCGGCCTTATGGTGGAACGTTGAAAATATTACACCGAAAATTCGTTATGATGTAAACGAGTTTCTTCATAAAATCGGCATGGAAGCGTTTTTTGAAACGTTTTTAACAGAATGTGAGAAAAACGGAGTAAAAGGTCGTATTCAGGCTTATGGATTTACCACAGACAATATTCAGGCAAGCGGACGTACGCCTATCCCGGAAATGGAAATTACCCCGGGAGAAAAGGACGCGGCGGATTGGTTTGATACCCGCATCGGGCCCAAAAAATACGTCGCTTCCGGTGCCCATATTTATGGGCGAGATGTTATTTCTACGGAAGCTTTTACTTTTATGCATTGGCGTCGCTATCGGGCGACTTTGGAGGAACTTAAAATAGCCAGTGATGGTTATTTGCGTTCCGGTGCAACAAAATTTTATAATCACGGTTATTGTTTTTCTCCGGAAATACTGGTTTGCCCTTCCCGCACAATCGGGTTTGCGGCTGTTATCAATCATCAAAATATCTGGTGGAAATATTATCTGCTTTTATCGCAATATATTGCCAGGGCTTCGTATTTTCTAAGACAGGGAGATTTTGTTGCTGATATTGCCGTTTATTCTCCCCTGGCAAATCAATGGACTATAGATGTTTTAAATCCGCGTAAATGGACCCGTGAGTTTGACTGGGGAGAATTGGGGAAATTGATCCTGTCCAACGGCTATGACTTTGATTTGCTGAACGACGATGCTTTACAAAATCTGGTTTTATATGAAAAAGATGTGATTAAAATCCGCAACCAGGAATATAAAATATTAATCCTGCCCAATATTACCAGTTTGCCGCTTGAAACGTTAAAAGTCATTGAACAATACGTTCGAAACGGCGGAACAGTGATCGCCCTGGAACGTGTTCCTGAATTTTCAATCGGATTTGAAAATTATAGAGACAATGACAGCGCCGTCCAAATGATTGTTGCCGGGATGTTTGATGAACCGGTCGGAAGTGATGGAACGGCAGAGAAAAAATATGGTCAGGGACATACCTATCATATTAAAAATGTTTTAGATCGAAAAATATGGTGGGACCGCCGCAGCCATATTCTGGACCCGTTTATTAAAACGTTGAAACAACATGTTTCACCGGATTTTTCAATAAATTTCGCACATGAAGACCTTCGTGAAAATGAAGGATTGTCTTATCTGCATCGAAAATCTAAAAATATTGATATTTATTTTGTTGCCAATACCCAGGACCGTTCTGTTGATATGCCGGTTACTTTTCGGGTGCATAACTGTAACGTTTCCAAATGGGATCCCTGTAACGGTCGGATTTCGAATGTATATACCCTGCGGAAAACAGAACAAGGAGTGACAGTTCCGTTAAAAATGGCTCCCTATGCGTCTTTTATTCTCATGTTTGAACCCGGAGAAACAGGTTGTGTTACCAAAACAAATTTTGATGAAATTTTTTCCCTGCTACCGGGGAAAATGGTTGCCGGTGCTCTGACAAACGGTACGTTTACAGCGGACGTACATTTTGCGAAAAGAAATGAACAGGTAAATATGGGTGTGGATGATATTCCGGCACCTTTTATTATTTCCGGTGAGTGGGACCTGCATTTTAAAAGCACATATTCTGCTGAATTTGACACGACCCTGACCGGGCTGGAATCATGGACGGATATAAAGCCAACTCGTCATTTTTCCGGTGAATGTGTATACAGGATTAAATTTGATTGTCCCGCTCATTATATTCGCCCGGATTTTCAGGTGATGTTGGATCCTGGCCGGGTTTGCAATATTGCAGACATTGTTTTAAATAGTAAACATATCGGGACTGTCTGGATGCGCAACCAAAAACTGGATGTTACCGGGGCCCTGCATTCCGGTAAAAATGAACTGGAAATTTATGTCACCAATACATTAATTAACTATGTTTCATCGTTAAAAGAACCTGTACCTGTTCCAAAAGATTTGGTCTCATTATACGGTCCACGACCTTCCCCAAGCAACCAATTGCCCCGGGAATTTGGTTTTAAGCCGTTACCGGCATCCGGACTGCTTGGACCGGTAAAACTATCCGTTATGAAAATAATTAATATTCCCTTAAAACCGGAGGAAAAGTAAATGAAAAAGCTGTTTATTTATTCAATTTTAATGTTGATAATGTCTTCGTCTTCCTGTCAACCACCGGAAAAAGAACAGCTTGTAAGGGTAAAATATAACAATCCCGGCCTTGTTGTTGATCTGGGTGTGGGATTGTGGGCCTGGCCCATCCCTATGGATTATGATAAGGACGGGGACTATGATCTGCTTGTTAATTGTCCGGATAAACCGAATAACGGCATTTACTTTTTTGAAAATACCAAAGGTGATGCCAAAATGCCGGTTTTTAAACCTGGTGTGCGTCTGGCCAATGCTTATCGAAACATTATGCCTTCCTATATAAATGATCAGGTACATATTTTAATTCCCGGTAAAGAATTGACAGAGTTTACCAATTTTACCGAAATGAGAGATATTTATAAAACAGACAATATTCATGAAAATACGGTACGGGCAAATCAGTGGCGGTATTGTGATTTGAACGGAGATGGAAACACAGATATTATTATCGGTGTGGGAGACTGGACGGAATATGGCTGGGACAATGCCTTTGACCAAACCGGTAAATGGACCCGCGGGCCTTTGCATGGTTATGTTTACTGGCTGGAAAACAAAGGCAGCGATAAAGAACCAAACTATGCAGATCCGTTAAAATTAAAAGCCGACGGTAAAGAGATTGATGTTTATGGCATGCCGTCACCCAATTTTGCTGATTTTGATAATGACGGTGATTTGGATTTGATGTGCGGCGAGTTTCTGGACAGGTTAACCTATTTTGAAAACATGGGTTCAAAAACAGAGCCGAAATTTGCTCCCGGACGGTTTTTAACTGCTGATCAGCAAGTGATTAAAATGGACCTGGAAATGATTATTCCGGTGGCAATAGACTGGGACAAGGACGGTGATACGGATTTGATTGTCGGGGAAGAGGATGGCAGGGTCGCTTTCCTGGAACATACAGGTCAGGTTGTTGACGGATTACCTCAATTTAAAAAGCCGCTATTTTTTCAGCAGCAGGCAGATGAATTAAAGTTCGGTGCGCTGGCAACGCCCTGGAGTGTTGATTGGGACAGCGACGGCGATGAAGATTTGATATGCGGCAATACGGCCGGATATATCGGGTTTATCGAAAATCTCGACGGCGGGAATCCACCCAAATGGGCAAAACCGAAATATCTTGAGGCTGACGGAGAGATTATTCGTATACAGGCCGGATATAACGGTTCCATTCAGGGACCCTGTGAAGCAAAGTGGGGTTATACAACACTGTCTGTGGCGGACTGGGACCAGGATGGTTTATTGGATATTATTGTTAATTCGATTTGGGGTAAAGTAGTATGGTATAAAAACATCGGAACTCAGGACAATCCGCAGTTAGCGGCCGCGCAGCCGATTTTGGTCGAATCGGAAGACGGACCGCAAAAACCGGAATGGTTCTGGTGGAATCCGGTTGGGAAAGAGTTAGCCACCCAATGGCGAACAACACCGGTTGTCATTGATTTAAATAAAGATGGTTTGAATGATCTGGTCATGCTTGATTATGAGGGCTATCCGGCATTTTTTGAACGGATAAAAAAGGACAATCAACTTTTATTACTGCCTCCAAAACGGATTTTTAAATCTCAAACTGCAAGCGTTTATGACAGGGGGGGAAGAATAGTTGATGAAAAACCGGGTGTTTTACAGCTCAATGACGGGCAAGCCGGTAAAAGCGGCCGGCGAAAATTGTGTTTTACGGACTGGAATGGGGACGGGAAATTAGACCTGCTGATCAACAGTAAAAATATCAATGTTTTGATAAATACAGCAGAAAACGGGAATGAGTTTGTTTTCAGAGATATAGGGCCTGTTTCCGATCATGTTCTTGCCGGACACACAACCAGTCCAACAGTGGTCGATTGGGACAAAAATGGCATCCCGGATTTGTTAATCGGCGCTGAAGGTGGATTTTTCTACTATATAAAAAATAATTATCCTCAATAATGCAAAATGAAAATTATACGACCGGTTTTTATGTCAAAGCCGGTCGTATTGTTTATATAATAAAAAAAAGTAAATATTTTGGGAATTGTCGTTATTTATTTTAGGTTTTAGTATATGGTATTAGCGACAACAGACTGCGTGTTTAGATAATTCGTGTGCCGCCGGAAAAATTAATTTTATTATGATAAAACAGCCGTTTTAGTTTATTAAATGGAGGTTTGTCATGCGGACACAATATTCAGAATTGATCTTGACAGCACCTCATATTTTGGTTAAAGGATTTTTACTGGGGTTTATTCAGGGAAGCGGCAAAGACATACCGTTTTTTTTCCACAAGAAATTTGACATAAAACGAGAAACAATTGGCGAGATGGTTAGAGAAATCCTTGACCTGGATTGCCATACCCATGTTTGTATTCCCTCTGAATTTGTTTCCGGGATACAAACAGCACTCGAAAAAACAGAATCTTTAGCCACTGTAAAAATTGAATCCAATCGCGTTATTAAACACGCCGAATTCACATTCAGTTTTCATCTTTACAATGAAAGTCAATCACAGTTATGTAAACAGTTGTTTGAAAATTTGCCTGAAGGTCTAAAATTATCAGATTTTCACCCTGTTGAGAGCAAGAATGATGTGGCTTTAGGTGTTAAAGAATATGCACCGCTGCATCCATATATATATCATGGAGACGGACTGGCGTCCGGTCCATTTAATTCAATTATGACTTTTTATGTTGACGTAAAAAAAAGCAAAATAAGCGAATTTATTCATTGTAGTAAAATAAAGTTGAATTTTTGAGAGAAATGAGGGGTTTTAAATATAAACAGGGCTGCCGGTAGTAAATATAATTAATGTAACTGTTAACAAACAATATATGTTTTTAGTATGTACAAACCGGTAGCCCTTATTTATTCATTCCTTTAATTATCCCAAAATTGCTTTTAAATCTTCCGTGACGGTTCCAATTGGCATTATGTCAAAGTTTTTTACCAAAAAGTCCAAAATATTGGGGGTGATAAAAGCCGGTAGACTGGGTCCAAGCCGAATGCCTTTAATACCTAAAGACAACAGTGACAGCAAAATAACCACTGCTTTTTGTTCATACCATGAGAGCACAAGTGAAAGCGGTAAATCATTAATGCCGCATTCAAAAGCATTTGCCAGGGCTTCAGCAATTTTGATGGCTGAATAGGCGTCATTACATTGCCCTATATCCAATAATCGCGGAATACCTCCAATATCACCAAGTTCCAAATCATTAAAACGAAACTTGCCGCAGGCGAGTGTTAAAATGATGGTGTCTTTTGGTGCTTTTTCCACAAGTTCAGTATAATAATTACGTCCCGGTTTTGCTCCGTCACATCCGCCCACAAGCAGAAAATGTTTTATGGCGCCGCTTTTCACACCTTCAATAACCTTGTCAGCAACACTTAGAACAGCATTTCGGGCAAATCCCGTCATTAAACTGTGGCCGTCCTTTTCTTCAAATCCGCCTAATTCGAGGGCTTTATTTATAACCGGTGAATAATCTCGATTTTCAATATGTTGAACACCGGGCCAGGCAACCAGGTCACAGGTAAAGACCCGATCCATATAGGAATCCCGTGGTTTTTGAATACAATTGGTATTGAACAGGATCGCCGCCGGGATGTTGTCGAATTCCCGCTGCTGGTTTTGCCAGGCTGTACCAAAATGGCCGACGAGGTGCGTATATTTTTTTAATCCCGGATAGCCGTGTGCCGGCAGCATTTCTCCGTGAGTGTAAATATTAATTCCTTTTCCTTCTGTCTGTTTTAACAATGTTTCCAGGTCCAGCAAGTCATGGCCGCTGACGATAATTGCGGGTCCCTTTTTCAGCGCTGTTGAAACCTTGACGGGCTCCGGGTGTCCGAATCGGGACGTATGGGCGTTATCCAGCAATTCCATGGTTTTTATATTTATCGTTCCGCATTCCATATTCAAATCAACAAGGTCTTTGACTTGTAGTGTTGAATCGTTCAAAGCAGATAAAGCCTTGTTAAAAAATGAAAATATCTCCTGGTCTTTACTTCCCAGCAGATAAGCATGTTCCGCATAAGCTGCCATTCCTTTTAATCCATAGAGTAAAAGCTGCTGTAAAGAGCGGACATCTTTATCGACCGGACCGGAAAATAAGCTGATCCCTTCTATAACAATCGCATCCTGAACCAAATCTTCCAGGGAAGCATTTGGTTTAAAACGTGCAGAGGCCGGCCAGGTGCTCATATCTGTATTTGGAGTTTTTGTTAAAATTAGGTCTGTTAATTTTTTTCTTATCCGGTCAGCTTCTCTGATCCACATGTGCATTCTGTCCGGATCAAAATCCACATTTGTTACCGTTGTAAAAAGCGCCTTGAGTGTAAATGAATTCGTCTCTTCATCAATAATTCCAGCCTGTTCAGACAGATGGGCCAGATAACCGATACCTTTTGTTTGAAAAACAAGTATATCCTGCAATGCAGCAACTTCCGGTTTCTTTCCGCAGATTCCGATTGATTCACAGCCAACGCCTTTATTCGCTTGCTCGCATTGATTACAAAACATGATAATCCTCCAGTTTATGAATTTATTTTAACGAGTTAGAACCATTCTTCCTGTAAAATTTCTCCCTGAACACCGACAACAATTATTTTCAAGGGTACTTTACGCGACGCCTGTTCCATGGCCTGTTGCGCCAGGGAGAGCAATCCGCGACAGCACGGCACTTGCATAATCATAATGGTCAGTGTGTTTATTTGGGCTTCATCTATGAGTGCTTTAATTTTTTCGACATATATTTCCATGCCATGATCAAGCTTTGGACATGCAATAGCCAGTGTTTTGCCTTTGAGATAATTTTTATGAAAATCACCCATACTGAACGCAACACAGTCAGCGGCCAGCACCATATCTGTTTTGTGATAATGCGGGGCCCGTGGTGAAATAAGGTGCATTTGTATAGGCCAGTGTGTTAATTGTGAGGGAAACGAACCTTCCTGCGCAGCCTGGGGCGGAGCGGCCTGAACAAAACTTTGGGACCTGGAACCGGGACACCCGCCGCCGTGATGGTGAACAGCAGGAGACGGTTCCTTTTCATGCGGAACAGGAATAGAGTGCTGTTTTAAATAATCCACAGCCTGTTTTAGCAAGTCGGTTTCATTATGGTCTTTTAAATGTTTAAGGTGTGCCCGAATTGTGTTTTCACCCTGTTTGACAATATTTTCCATAACCTTTGCTTCGTTGTATGGTTCGGCTTCCCGCTCTTCAATTGTGATCGCGCCTTCCGGGCAGTGCCCCAAACAGGCACCCAATCCATCACAAAACAGATCACTGACAAGCCGGGCTTTACCATCAATTAACTGTATAGCTCCTTCCGGACATCCCGGTATACACAATCCGCAGCCCGTACATTTTTCTTCATCTATATTGATAATATTTCGTTTCATATCAACCTCCATAACTTTTTTTTTACACACCAATATAGCCGACATGAGGTTGAAAATCCTTGACTCAAGTCAAGTGGGTCAGGAAATTGTATGATTTTTTTGTTTTTTTTTCTTATTTTAAGTCTTGAAGGAGTTTATATGCAGCCGATTATAGAAGTAATAAAAAAATCTGATTTTTTTAACAGACTGTCTGATTCCAGTATGCAGGCCCTGGCTGATATTTGCCTGACCAAAAAACTGAAAAAGCGGGAAATATTGTTCCTTGAGGGTGATAATGGGCATTCCATGTTTTTTTGTGTTAAAGGCCATATACAAATTTATAAAACCACGGAAGACGGACGGGAAATAGTCATCAAAGTAATTAAACCCGGTGAGATTTTTGCAGAGGTGATATTGTTTGAAAAATCCGTATTTCCGGCCGGCGCCATGGCGCTTAATGAGGCTGTTGTTCTGTTGCTGCCAAAACAACAAATTTCCTGTTTGCTGGAGCGCGAAGATTTTCGTATGGATTTTATCGGCATGTTAATGACGAAACAGCGTTATCTGACAGATCAGATAAAATATTTAACCTCACACGATGTTGATGACCGTTTTCGGTTGTTTTTACAGCAGCAATATGGCAAACAGCAAAAAATTGTTACCAATTTATCAAAAAAGGACATTGCTGCCGCCATAGGCGCTACACCGGAAACGCTTTCAAGAATGTTGAACCGGCTTAAAAATGATAATATGCTGGTTTGGGACGGATCTGTCATTACAATTGCTCAAAAATTTTGGCAACATTCAAACGGGGATTTATAAAATTGAATAACAAACAGTTTAATATTTAATGAAACGAGAAAGGTCAATATCAATGGTTGGTCCACGTGAATCTTATAAATTGCCCGGTTCCAGTTACATATATGGACCTGAAAAAGTTGGGTTTTGTAGTAAAAAATTTCCGAGTCTGGTTTTTTATAAAAAAATAGTCTCTGTTGTGGTCTGGTCGAGCCGTAAGGCTAAAAGAGGGTTGTACGGCTATCCGGAATGGATTCACGCCAGCCAGGGTATCCTTCGGGCCGCTGAACATGTTGGCACACGAATTAATATCGAAGGCCTGGATAATATTCGTGGATTGGACCGTCCCTGTGTTTTTATCGGGAACCACATGAGCACCCTGGAAACCTTTCTGCTGCCCATGCTTATCGGAGCGCACATGGATGTGACTTTTATTGTCAAACAGAGTTTGATTACCTTTCCCGTGTTCAAACACGTGATGATCAGCCGTAACCCCATAGTTGTCGGTCGTGCAAATCCGCGTGAAGACCTGGCGATCGTTATGAATGAGGGCACTCAAAAACTGCAAGATGGCACCAGTATCATTGTCTTTCCTCAAAGGACCCGGGCCACTCAATTTAATCCTGATGAGTTTAATACGATTGGTGTTAAACTGGCAAAAAAGGCTGGCGTCCCGGTTGTGCCCATTGCACTGAAAACCAATGCCTGGGGAACGGGCAAGGGTTCTTTGTTGCGTGATTTCGGTCCTTTTGACCCGACACAGGAGGTTCATATTGCCTTTGATAAAATGATAGAGATCAAAAACAAAGGCCAGGAAGAACACCAACACATCATTCAATTCATCACTGAAAAACTGGATTCCTGGAAATAAAAAATTATTGACAACTGCATGATTAAAATAATGGTACACCCTATATGAAACCTTTGCTTCTTATCCTGATTGTTCTATTGTCTTTTTGTTTTCCCGGCAAGACTTTTCCCCTGGGAATGGTTTGTCAGCCGGACAATGATTTGTACCAAACCTGTGTCAGTAATTCCATACCTGTTCAACGATTTGATAATATGTTGCAGGTTATGAAAACTCTTGAAAACGGACAAGCCCTGTTGGTGTTGGCAGATGAATATCCCCAAAAAACAGTCACGGTCAAAGATGAGTGGCTTAAAACGGCTGAGCAAAAACAACTCAGACTTTATATTGAATATCCGGAGAATCTGCCCTCTTTTAAACAGGCGTCCATTATGGAAGCCGGTATAGAACGCGGCGTTATCACCTCTGATTTTTTCGGCGATTCTTTGCAGCCCATGCGTATTGTCATGGTCCACGGCTGTCATTACCTGCCTTTTCAGGTTGAAAACCCCATGATGGTGCTTGCCCGTGTGGCCGGATTCGACAGGGCTGTTTACGGTCTTGAAGAGACAGAGACTATTCCTTTACTTTTCAAACTTGAAGATTCGGATGTTCTTGTCGCTACCAGCAAATTGAGTAACTTTATTACCGGCCGTTATGCGCCTTCCGAGGCCTGGCGTACAATTTGGATTTCTATTTTACAATGGCTCGATCCTAATCTGAAAATTACCTCTTTTGATTTTCAGTCAGGCGTTCGCCCGGAATTTACCAAAAAAGAACCATTGCCGGAGGATGTTGAAAAACAGAGTTTGGAAATGGGTATTGACTGGGTCTATAATTCCAGAATGCTCATTGATTCCAGTTGGGTTTATTTATATGATAAATATGCCTGTCAGGGCAAAGAACCGGTTGCTCCGGCCATTTCCACGGATATGCCCTGCGGAGATGGGAGTTTAGGGCTGCTTGAAGGATTTCAATCCACTATAAATTATGATGGATCGCAAAAGGTGCGCTGGTGGCGCCGGTTTGATTGTCATGCTGAAATTGCCGGTTCCATGGGACTGGCTTATTCTGTATCCGGAAACACAAAACATCGCCAAACAGCCTTTCAGTTAACCGATTATATTATGACGCGGTCCCTGATGAGCGGCGGTAACCGTACTGATGTCAATCATCCGGCTTTTGGTCTTTTTGGCTGGCACGATGTACCAAACTATTATAAAGACCTGGACGGATACGAGGTTTATTATGGCGATGATAATGCCCGCGGAATACTGGGTGTTTTGGCGGCCGCAGCCGCGCTTGAAACCGATAAATGGGATGAACGGATTTTACAGTGTTTGCTGGGAAACCTGCGAACAACAGGTCCAGGTGGATTTCGGCACAATCGGCTGAACGAACCGGACCTTGAAAAACACGGCTGGCAGTACTATTTTGAACAAGAAACAACCAGCTATGCACCGCATTATCAGGCCTATTTATGGGCATGTTATTTATGGGCCTATCACAAAACCGGGTATGACCTGTTCTTAAATCGTGCAAAAAGTGCTATCAAGTCAACCATGGAGGTTTATCCCGGGGAATGGACCTGGACGAACGGCATGCAGCAGGAACGGGCCAGAATGCTCCTGCCGCTTTCCTGGCTGGTGAGAATTGAGGACACACCGGAGCACCGTGCCTGGCTGAAGAAAATTGCCGGGGACCTGTTGGCCTGTCAGCATGAAACCGGGGCCATTCGTGAGGCCATTGGCGAGGCCGGACATGGCAAGTATTTTCCGCCTGTTTCCAACGCTCATTATGGCACAACCGAAGCGCCGTTGATTCAGGAAAACGGCGACATGGTGTGTGATCTGTTATATACCACCAATTTTGCGTTTTTAGGTTTGCATGAAGCCGCCTCGGGCACTGGTGACGATTTTTATAAACAGGCGGAAGAACGCCTGGCGAAATTCTTGTGCCGCATTCAGGTACACAGCACTGCCCATCCGGAACTGCATGGCGCCTGGTTTCGGGCCTTTGACTTTAACCGCTGGGAATACTGGGCCTCCAACGCCGATGCCGGATGGGGCGCCTGGTGTACTGAAACCGGCTGGACCCAGGGATGGATCACCATGGTGCTGGCCCTGCGGCAAATGGACACCAGTTTTTGGGAATTTATTGATTCTCAGGACATGCAAAAACATTTTCAAAAAAACAAAATGCTGAAGTTGGGAAACAGGTAAATATAATTTCGGGGGTATTTTTTGTATTTTATAGAGTATCAAATAATTGGGGGCATACAACCTGATAACCGGTATATGGAACCTGTATTTATAATTTTTACAAAAACCGCTTGTGCGGTGGTGGTTTATTTTGTATTATGAATTATCGGCTAAAGGATTGTTTACAGATTGGTTGGGATTTTGTGGGCAGTAAAGAAACACTTTTGCCGGTTCTCCAGGAGATATTACGGGATGTATAATATATAAAAAAAGAAATTGATTTTATATATGTGATCAGGGATAGTAATATATTAATTCCAAAATACAATAAAACGCTGTGTGCAAGTAATAAAATTAATATTGTATCAGGAGGTAAAAATGAATTTTTCGTCTAGGAAAGATTTGGTTTATGCTTGTGCTATATGGTGCCTGCCATTGTTTTTAATCACATGGTTAATCTTTTCATATTCTTTAGCAATGTTAATTATTTTTGTTTCAAGTGTTTTTTTGTCATTTTGGCTTTGGAATAGTACAAACTATAAAATTGAAAATGGTGAGCTTTACATTAAATGTTGGATTTTAAGAAAAAGAGTAAACATTCAAAATATTCTTAAAATTAGAAAAACTAATAATTTATTGTCATCTTATGCTTTGTCCTGTGAAAGATTAGAAATAACAGAGAAAAAGAGGTATGGAAAGTATTATGTGTCACCTGATAATTTTAATCTATTTATAGATGAGTTGAAAAAGAATAATTCCGATATTGTGGTTAATTAAAAGATACGAATTGAATTTAAATATATTCCGCAAAAGAATATGATAACTAGTGGAAAAGAATCATCGATTTTGATGAAACTAAAAAAAGACAGGGTAACCATAAACGCAACAGGTTCTTTTATGAAAAAATTATTGTTTACAACTTGTATTCTGACTGTTTTAATAATAGGGAACCAATGTGCAACTCAACAAAAAACATATTCCTATTATTCAAAGGATAATTTAAATTATAACGCGCTAAAAAAGCTGTATATGGATGTTCCGGTTTTTAAAGATTATGAAACGATCAACAAAAGTATATTAAACCTGCAAAATTCTTCCAACTATTCCTTGCTTGATAAAAACAGTATTGCTTTTGGGGTATATCAGCCATTGATAAATGTAAATGGAAAAGTTGATGCAATTATTGTTAATAAATCTTCAAATTCACTCTTTGACAGCCTTGTCATTGCAGATATCAGGAGATCAACATTTCGTAAATATCAAACCGCTTCTCAGCAAATATCAAATTATTCACTTCTCCTGCATTATTTTTTCTTTAATGCCAGGATTTATCCTCCAACAAAAAGACTGAACATTGAAACACCACCGCAACCCGTTGGAGGTTTTGCAAGTATACAACAACATTTAGAATACCCGGAAATAGCCAGAAAAACAGGACAGCAGGGAGTTGTTGAATTGGTTTTAGCAATAAGTGATAGTGGTCGAATTGACAATCATACAGTCGTGTCATCACAGGGTGAATTATTAGATAAAGCGGCAATCAAAGCAGTATATAAGACAAAATGGATACCAGCAAAAAATAAAAATGGTCAGTCTATATCAAGTTTTTTAATGATACCTATTGTATTTGCCTTTGGGAATATGTCAATTTCAAATACAGAACTAATTTTTTTCAGATAAATGGTTGGATACATCTGATGCAAATCAATTTTTTCAAGAATTATGTTTACGCACATTTAAAAGATTAATCAGTTAAAATAAAATATATGGACAAATTCAAAGGCACATATCGTATAAAATCAACCCGACTGCCATGTTGGGATTATGGACATAATGCCGTTTATTTTGTCACTGTTTGTATGAAAAATCGGATGTGTATTTTTGGTGAAATAATAGATGGTGAAATGGAATTATCCCAAATCGGCAAGATTGCCGACCGATGTTGGTTGGGTATTCCCAAACATTTTCCATTTGTTCAATTGAATGAATTTGTCATCATGCCCAATCTTGTACATGGAATTATTATCATTGATAAACTGTATGATGAAAGAAATGTTGATACGCACGCGGTAGAGACGCAATATTTTGCGTCTCTACCAACAGCAACAATCCCTAAAAACAAATTCGGACCACAATCACAGAATCTGGCGTCAATTATTCGTGGTTTTAAAATAGGGGTCACAAAAAGTGCTAGATCAATCAATCCAAAATTTACCTGGCAATCCCGGTTTTATAATCATATTATCCGCAATGAAAAATCATTTTACAGGATTGCCGAATATATTATCCACAATCCTGGTAAATGGCAGGAAGATAAATTAAATCCTGAGAATATAAAGTACGTTAAACGGGATTCCGGCTCTCCATGGTACTATAACCGGAATAAAAGTGTGCAAGGGAACGGAATTACAAAATAAATAAACCGGATGCTGGACAAAAAAAATATTGTAAATATCAATAATCATTCTTTATTTGAAAATAAAATTAATGCCATTTAAATTATTATCAACATCAGGCGAATAATAACAAATGAAATTTACCATAAATAAAAGAGTTTTTGATCAGTTTCCCGAATTAGAAAGTGACAGACTGAAATTTCGTCAGATTACTTTAAAAGATTCTGAAACATTATTTGCAATTCGTACAAATAATAACGTTATGCGGTTTATGGATACAGAGGGAATGAAATCAATTTCAGAATCAGAAAATTTAATAACATCAATTGCTGACTCATTCAGGGCGGGTTCTGCGATAAGTTGGGGGATTGTTGAAAAATCCATACATATTTTTATCGGATACTTTGGGTTTTGGCGAATAGATACAAAACATTGCCGAGGTGAAATTGGCTACGCCCTGCACCCGGATTATTGGGGAAAAGGGTATATGCAGGAGACAGCAACAAAATTGATAGAATTTGGTTTTAAGAAATTACACCTTCACAGTATTGAGGCCAATGTTAATCCGGATAATCTGCCGTCCATAAAATTGCTTGAAAAAATCGGATTCAAAAAGGAAGCCTATTTTAGAGAAAATTTTTTGTTTAATAATGAGTTTAAAGACAGTGTTATTTATTCACTGCTGGAAAAAGATCTGTAATTGCTCATTTTGGAAAAGAGAAACAAATGAACCTGAACCAAGTTGCTGATCATTGGGACCTTAATGCGGATGCATGGACCAAATTGTCGCGTGCAGGGTTGATGTG
>CAXXFV010000018.1:0-127469 GCA_963674595.2 bacterium | reverse complement strand
ATTCAAGCATTTATTACCGGTTGTCACGCGGGGGTTCCAGATAGTCCCGAAACCTTTTAACATCTACCTGAATCAGTCCTTTAGCATTAATGGATTGCGTTAGTTTTTGCGCATATTCTACCGCTTTTTCACATCTCGTATTTACATATTCATACAAGTGTTCCTGTGCTTCTTTTTCCTTATCCTGTTTTAACATTTTTCGTGTTTCGGATTTAATAATATGCAGTTGACGGATGGTTTCATCGTCAAACGCTTCCCAAAATTTTTGCACATCGTCAGCATAATCCATATTATAACGAAGCACATTAACCAGTTCAACAAAGGCAAAGGTTTTATTGGTTTCGGCAACCGCAAAAGACGGTGGAATTCTGGGAATTCCGATAAAAAACGGTAAAAACGGACTAAACGGCGGATAATGGGGCGTGCACCACATGATGCTTAAAACATCTGTGTGCTCTTTAACCAGTTCTCCAAAAGTACAAAAAACCGTATTGCCTCGGCTTCCCCAGTTTGCAATTGAGCGATTGTTGCCGTCACCGCCGAAACAATTCATCCAGTTAAAGCCGTCAATATGCTCACGGTAGATTTTCATCATATATTGTATGGAAATTAATCCGCCTGCTCGTCCGACCGGGTAATTCATGTTTGCACGTTCATCCAGTAATTCCTGGGCACGCATCATTCGGTTTACCCCGGCTGCCCAGTCTTCGGTTGGTTTCATCTTTTCTGAAAGATACGTGTTGGAATGGGCAATAGCTGCATTTTTCCACGGGCCGAGAATATCATACTCACCCGGGGCCTGGCCTTCAATCATATAAACTTCATTAGCATCTGCATACACTTTGGCGCCGCCGGCACCACTGCGAACGCCTTTTGAAATAGCCATTTCCTCGGCCAATTTAACAGCTTCCTTTGCGGACCTGGCATATTCCATAATCAAGTGCCCCTGCTCACTGTAAAGAGTATTCTGATTTTTAGGGTCTTCATTCCAACAGTCAGCGCAACTGCGATAGTTTTGCGTATGAAAAACGCCATAACTGTTTAACCGGGGTACTTTGCGAAAACGGGCATCCCAAATTACTTTAATGCCGGTTTCCTTGTTTTGCGTCATTCGTAAACCAAAAACCTGAGGATAGGGCATAGCGTCCCAGTTTTGGCCGACAAGTGTATTTCCGCTTTCTGTTACATTACCGACGGCAATTAAGCCGGTGCAGCCGTCATGCACCTCGGATTCATCAAAAGCCTGGACTGAGGTAATGATAAACAGGGATAAAATAAGGGTAAATAATCCTTTATGCATAAACACCTCCGGCGGTTTAAGGGTGAAAGTGATGTTTGTTTAATATAATTGATTAAACTGATTTATACAACAGGGAAGGGGGATTGTTTAGAATTTTTCAACTTTTTGTTATAATTTAAGAACCAGGCAAAGTGAGTATGCTTTATATGGGATTGGTAAATTTAACTATTGCAAAAAAAATAATATAAAAGGATTGACTTTTGAAAATTTTATATTATATTTTAAGCAACCATGGGTATGATTGGTTAATATAATGTGAATGATATGGCGGTCAGCAATTATATTATTAAATCATTTAGGTTATGATTCTTAAACAATTTTTAAAAAATTAGAGGGTACTAAGAAATTTAAGTTAAACCTCGTTGTTTATACTTGATTGTGTAGACAATTCTTTGTCTGTTTAAATAATTTGGTTACTCTTTATATTATTAGAGTCCAATGATGACCTTTTATTTGGGCTTCTATAATATAGCTTGGCAGAGGAATTCTGTCGCAATGTTAACTAATTATTTTTCATTCTTATAAATATAAAATAAACCGGGTAATTTTTGATATTTATATGAATTATATTTCACTTTTTTAAATGACAGGATTTGTTGTAACTAGTTATTTATAAACGAAATAGTTTTTTTCTATCCAAACAGATCGGGATGATTTATGTCGGCTATTTTTTTCTCGTATTTGATAATAATAATTGGTGGATAATCCGTAATTCAAAAATAGGGACTTTAATGAAAAAGTTATTTTTTCTTTTTTTAGTGACGAATTTAATGTTTTTTGTCAACTGTTCGAAAAATGAAAAAGAGACAAAAATAAACTCGGAACAAAATCATTTATGTGATTTATCCCTTTTTAATAGCCAGGGACTTGAAATGTTTCGCAAGTCTGCTCACTCCGGCGAGCAAGGTCTTTTAACCAGCTTTAAAGCCTTACCGGAAATGAACGGCACCCGCATGCAGAGGGCTTTTTATTTAGATGAAGGCCAGGCTTTTAAGGCCTGTTATTTAATCGGTAATTATTTTCCAGGAGATTCAGAGTTTAAAATTATCTGCCTTGTTGATTATCAACAAGTTCCTTTTTGTATTAATGGTGAGTTTGGATTGACCCATCTCGTCAAAATTCCTGCCAATACGGAAAGTATTTTTGCTGTGCATTTGGAAAATTTATCTACAGGATGCCATGACATGTCTTTAATGATTTTTGAACATCCTGGAGAACATACGTTGGACACTGAATTTCGTATGCAATCCGGCAAAATGGTTATGGCACAACGGTGTAATATAACAGTTCAAAATGCTTCAATTACATTACCCAATTTTTTAAAACTAAAGGCAAAAGGGCCTGCCATTAAAGTGAAGGATTTGCAAATTAAAGCCTGCCAAAATTCGAAATTGTCTCAACTAGATTATGAATGGAATGTGGATAAAGACAGTTTAGTCAATTTTAATATTTATGCTTTTAATAACAGGGATTCAACTGTTTCGGTTGCCATTGTACCCTTTGTTGATTTTAAACAAATTTCTTTGAATGCCGGGTCGGCACAATCGGTATTCTACGTCGAACTTTCACCGCATTCCCAAACAGAAATCAATGCTGCTTTTAAAGCTGATTTAAAAGATGAGCATGAATTTTTTCTATTACAATTTGAAAGTCCTTTTATAAAAATGGAGCCGGTACCGGAAAAAATCACCCGAATAAGTATGAGACCTCGCAGTACAACGCGAAAACTGTTAAAAGAGCAAAACTAGTCAATTCTATAATTTTATAAGTGTCGGCATTTTTTAGTCGTTTTTTTTGATTGAAACTTGACAAAAAGCGGGTTTGTATTACAACTCAAATATAAAATAATTCATTGGTTTTTTTATTAAAAACCAGAGTTTTTAGTAATTGGCGGGATTGATGTTTGTGTTTGTAAATATATATTTAAAATACCAAACAAATTTGCGGGGACCTCCGGCAAGTTGGGATTATATATGCCTATTTGTCTAATCATTTTAAAAAATTTTTTAAAATATAGGAGAAAGACATGAGAAATAATAATTTTGTTCAAATTTTTGTAGTTATTATGTTTTTATTTGTGTCAACTGGTATTTGTTTGAGTCAAGTTCAAGGTGCATATTGGCAAGATACATCTACAATAGGTTATGGTGCTGAAGAAGCAAGTTGTTGGGCAAGACATAGTTATAATATAGTTAGTAACGGACAAATATCAGCTACCTCCTCTAGTGAAGGATTAACAAATATAGAATATATCTATATTGTTGAATCGGAAGTATGGGTTACTGTAAATGGAAATACTGTATATGGCGATAATTATCGTAGTAATTACAGCGGCGGTACTATAAGTATATTTCGGTATCAAACAATAAGTACTGGCGATTCATTTACGGCTACTTGTCATAGCTATTTTGAACATGAAGAATCTGATATGTGGTATCCGCAACATTCTTGGTCAGGTACTTGCCCACAATTATAATTCGAAAAAATATTTCTGCTAGAAAAAATAAAAAGCGTCTGATTTTATTATCAGACGCTTTTGTTAATTATTAAAGTTAGCCTTTTGTCTTGTCGACTAATGTAATTTTTGTATTTAAACTATTGAATTGTTAGTTTATTATAAAACAGAAATTTATTATTTTCTATTATTAGAGATCAGTTTAAATTTTGTAAATTATCGTGTTATGAACAAGATGTCAAATTGAAAGCAGGTGGAAATAATACAGGTATGATAGATTGTTTACCGTAAGGGTATGAAACAAAAAAGCCTCTGAATTAATTTTCAGGGGCTTTTTTATGTGGGCCTGGTAGGATTCGAACCTACAACCAACGGATTATGAGTCCGGTGCTCTACCCTTGAGCTACAGGCCCTCAACGGCTTTAATGGTACAAAATTTTTTGAAATTTTCCAAGATTTTTTTTTAAAAGCAAGATTTTATTTTTATGACAAAAAGTAAATATCATTATCTGCATAATAAAAGTTTGCACGTTTGGTGCGTATTGGCCCTCTGGTAATACGCAAAATAAATGCCGTTCGGACAGTCGCGGGCGTCCCATTGTTGTGTATAAAATCCCATCTCACATTTTCTGGAAACAAGGTCTGCAACTTTTTCGCCAAGCAGATTATAAATAGCGATTGTAACATGCCCGGCGCGTATAGCACGAAAAGTTATTGTAACTTTATCACGAAATGGATTCGGAAAGGAAGAAATCAAACGAATGTCTTCTTCCGCACTATAATCCGTTGTAAATTTTCCCGTATCAGACCAATCCATGGGGCCGTTTTCTGTGATTGCACGAACCCGCCAGTAATAGGAGGTAATAAATAACAAGGACGAATTAACCGTATACGTTCGTTTTATCAATAATCCTGCGCCTGGATTAAATTCGGGTGTTGTTTTATCAAAATTAATGTTTTGGAATTTTTCATCAAAGGCCAGTTGCACCTGATATTCCACAGCATCCGGCACAGTGGACCAGGCCAATTCGGGGTTATTTCGTTGAATATTTATTGCTTCATGTTCCGGCTGCATAAGAACCGGTATATTGTTATACATATTGACGATGGCAAGTTTGTCATATGTTGTTAGGCTGTCTTGTCGCCCCATTATATCGGAATAGTGACTAAAGTTAGGTTTGGTCTCAATTGTTGGTTGGCCATTAATGGAAAAGGCCTTTTGGGGATAATGCATGATTGAAAAAAAATCATAGGGTGTATAGTTTATAGATGGGTAATAATCAAAAGCATATACATATTCAGGATCTATGTTATCCGTATTAATTATCACATATTGGTCGCGGTCACTGCGTTGGTGTTCATGAACAAGTCCCACGGCATGACCCAGTTCATGAATGCATGTTCCAACATGTTTGCTAATGATTTTCAGTTCCTGTATACCCATTGTCATGCCGACAGAAGAGGAATTTATATCCTCACCTGGCACAATCAGAATATAATTGTGTTCGGTTGTCCGTTCGATAAACTGCAGCGGTGTACCCTGCTGCCAGGCTGAAAATGCCTGTTGAAAATATGGTATAAACTCCTGGTCTAGATCCGGATGAAAACTGTAATAAACCTTTGCATCCGGCCACACCCGGGTTTGATAAAAAGCCGCACTGGTTTTATTGATTTTTTTTACCTTGAAAATCATATCATCAATACGAATGGTACTGTCGTTTGACATTGCCTTTGTATCAATGGTTTGATTTTGAGGAAAAAATAAAACCTGAGCATTTGCGGATGTATAGAAAATGAGGGTAATCAAAAATTTTAAATAAATATTATCACGTCGCATGTCAACTCCCCTGTGTGGATTACATGGTCTTTTAATTATCTTAAATCTAGTAAAAAAATTTTTAATATCAAGTAAAATAATGTTTTATATACATATTTTATGGCATAATTTCGTATTTCCATATTTCTAAACTTTGAATTGACCCCGATTTTTTTTAAATTCGGTCCTTGTTTTATTAACCGAATCTAATGACCTAAGGAGATTAACATGTCCCTAAACCCCTTTTATCTGTTAAAAAAAACAACTTTGTTATTCATGTTATTGACGACTATAACGTTTGCCGGAGAACGAAATCCGGAATATTATTATGACTGGGAAGGTGACCGCCCTGACGGCTGCACATCAGTAACTGTTGGTCGTAAAGCCACCGTATCCGGGTGTGTAACGACGTCTCATACTTGTGACAGCCATCGTACCCGTGCCTGGCTGGATATTGTTTCTTCGCAAAAGCACGATAAAAACAGTACCGTCACCATGGTCAAACGTGCCGGTGACAACAAACAGGCCATGCCGGCTTATAAACATGTTGCTACCGGAGATATTCCTCAGGTGGAACATACACACGGTTTTATTAACACGGCCTACCCCTGTATGAACGATAAACAATTGGCTATTGGTGAATCCACATTCGGCGGGAGAAGTACTCTGCGCTCGGACAGTGGTTTGATAGACTGTCAACAGCTTGTTCAATTGATGCTGGAACGTTGTGAAACCGCTCGGGAAGCAATAGAACTGGCAGGAGATTTGACCAAAAAATACGGTTATATTGACGGCGGTGAATGTCTTACCATTGCCGATAAAAAAGAGGTTTGGCACCTGGAAATTGTCGGGCCGGGAAAAGGAAATGTAGGTTCTATTTGGGTTGCCCAGCGTGTTCCTGATGATCATGTGTCCGTTAACGCCAATGCCAGCCGTATTCGTCAGATTGATCTGGATAATACCGATTTTTTTATGGCCTCTGAAAATATTTTTAAAGTCGCACAGGACAGTGGTTGGTGGAATCCTGAGGACAGTGCCTTTGAATTTTGTTATGCCTATGATCCGGGCGGCCGACATTCGCTCGCCTCAAGACGACGAGAGTGGCGGGCGCTAAAGTTAATGGCGCCTTCATTACATATTCATCCCGATGACAAGGATTATCCCTTTTCCGTAAAACCGGATTCTCTGGTAACTTTGGAAAAACTGGTGCAAATTTTTCAGGACTATTATGAAGGCACGAATTATAATTTTGTGAAAAATATTACTGATACGGATAAAGAAGGTAAAACAATCATTTCTCCTTTTGCCAATCCGTTTATGCCCTATGATATGAACCGTATTTTTAAAATCAACGGGGGTTGGGGGGCGCTTGGTGAACGCACGATTGCCAGATGGTACACCATGTATGCAACCATAACCCAGTCACGGGAAAACGTTCCTGATGAGATCGGCGGTTTGGTGTGGTTTGCTTTTGATAATGTGGCTACGTCCGTTTATGTGCCGTTGTACTGTTCCATATTGGACGTACCTGCTTCCTACAAAGCACGGGGAAGAGAAACAGGTTATTCGCGTGATTGTGCCTGGTGGGGCTTTAATCGTATGAGCACTTTGGCGGCACAGCGCTGGGGTGATATGCGGCATGATGTTCGCAATGTTTTTGATCCCATGCAGGCGGAAATGTTTGCCGATCAGGCCAAAGTTGAACAGCAGGCCCTGGCCCTTTATCAGAAAAATCCTAAACAAGCTGTCAAGTTTTTAACTCAATACAGTATGCAATGGGCGGACAAATCCGTTCAGGCCTGTTGGAAGCTTGGCGACCAGCTTTGGACAAAGTATGACGAAAAGTTTTAATAAAATAAAAAAAAGGTAACCAAATGGTTACCTTTTTTGTTTTAGGTTATTTTAATATATATTATTCAATAAAATTTCCGTCGCCGTCAATATATTGAATTTTACCAAAGTTGAGTTCTTTTAAACTGTCTTCTATTTTGCTTTTATCTCCGACAATGACCCATACCAGATTATTCGGATGAATAACTGTTTTTGCCGCTTTAGCTAAATCATTCAGGTCCAGCTCTTTAATTTCCTCAGGGTATTTGTTATAGTAATCATCATCCAGACCGAATTGTACAATTTCTTCAACCGAGTTGGAAACGGCATTTATTGTTTCCCAGCGGCCCGGCAAATTAAGTGTCATGTTCTTTTGGCTTTTGTCCAGTTCATCTTCAGTCGGTGGATTCGTGCCAATAATACCGGTCATTTCGTTATATATTTCCTGCATGGCCTCTTTGGTTTTGTCTAGTTGGACAGGCGAATAGGCAATCAGTGGTCTTTGACCTTTGGCATCCCAGATAAATGCAAACGCACCATAGGTCCAGTGTTTGTCTTCACGAAGATTCATGTTAATCCGTGATGTAAACGTACCGCCGAGAATGTTCATCATGGTTTCAATGGCGATTTCTTCATCGTTTGCTTTTGGCGGTGTTACATGACCGGCGAAAATGATGGATTGTAAAGCGCCCGGTCGGTCCATCAGGTAAATAACCGGTTCGGCTTTTTGCTCTACTGTGGAAATATTTTTTTGAGGAATATCACCGGATTTCCAGGACTTGAACAGTTTTTCAAGTTTTGATTGTATCTGGTCCAGCGTAATATCTCCTACAATCACCAGTGTGGCATTATTGGGTATTATCCATTTGGAATGGAATTCTTTCAGGTCTTTTATTTGAAGAGCGGAAACCGACGCTTCCGTACCAGAGCCGGTTAACGGGTTGCCATAGGCATGGTCTTTTCCGTAAAGCAATGTCGGGAAGGTGCGCAGGGCCATCTGGATCGGCGTGACTTTTTCCTGCTGGATTTTTGCCATTTGCATTTTTTGCAATCTTGTAAAATCAGATTCCGGGAATGACGGATTCTGAATTACATCGGCAAAAATATCCAGGGCGTCATCCATTGTGGATGTTAATGTGTTCAAATAAACATAAGACATGTCCAGGTTGGAACCGGTGCCAAGTTTTGCGCCAAGCATGGCAAGTTCGTCGCTTATTTCCAGGGCAGAACGTTTTTTTGTACCTTCATCCAGCATACCCATTGCCAGCCGTGCCGTGCCCGGTGTTGCCAATTGGTCCGAAGCATAACCGGCGTCAAACAGCATGGTCATCGATACAACCGGAATGGAATGTCGTTCGGCTAAAACGATTTTCATACCGTTATTTAACGTGGCGCGCTGCAAAGTCGGAAATTTGGAATCCGGGGGAGTACCCGGCGTCGGCAATTTTGAACGGTCCACATCGCTTTCATTTGTCGTATATTCCGGGAAGGGAAGGACCTGTAAATTATAATCACCGTCGCGAAGCCATTTTTTTGCGGTTGCCCACAAGTCTTGTATGGTTGCGTTTTGAATACGTGCCAGGGTTGTTTTATAATATTCGGGATTTCCCTGGTAGACCATGTTTTTAGCTAAAATATCGGACTTGCCGCCAAATCCGCCAATTTTTTCGATACCCCGAACAAAGTTGGAAATGTATTGTGTTTTTACCCGTTGCAGTTCTTTTTCCGTAGGACCTTCTGTAATAAACCGGGCCAGTTCTTCGTCAATTGCTTTTTCAACGTCATTTATATCCACACCTGGTTTGGCTGTTCCCTTAATGACAAATTGACTTGCAATTTCCCGCGTATCCAGATACGCATTTGCTTCTGTTGCAATTTGGTCCTCATAAACCAGACGTTTGTAAAAACGGGATGTTTTTCCACTTGATAAAATATCAGAAACAAGGTCCAGATAAACGGCGTCAGCAGAACCCCATTCGGGAACATTCCAGATTTTATATATTCTTGCTTGCGGGACCCTGTCAAAAACTTGTTGACGTTGTGTACCGGTTCGTTTGGCAATCCACTGTTCAAAGTGAGTAACCGGCGGACCTGCCGGTATATCGCCGAAATATTTTTCAATTTTTTCTTTGGCAGTTTGTGCATCAATATCGCCGGCTACAACCAGAACAGCATTGGAAGGACCGTAATAGGTTTTAAACCATTCATGCACATCTTCCAGAGAGGCTGCATCCAGGTCTTCCATGGAACCGATAACCGTCCATGAATAGGGGTGATTGGCAGGCCATGTTGCTTTGGTAATCAGCTCTTCAACAACGCCATAGGGCTGATTTTCATATTCGCGTTTTTCGTTTTGAACAACACCGCGTTGTTCATCCAGTTTTCCCTGATCTATCGCACCAATCATGTGCCCCATTCGGTCGGATTCCATCCACAGGGCAATGTCCAGCGCTGATGTCGGAACATTTTCAAAATAGTTTGTTCGGTCTTCACTGGTGGTGCCGTTCAGGTTTGTTGCACCGACACGTTCCATGGCTTTAAAATAGTCGTCGTTAAAATGTTCACTGCCGTTGAACATGAGGTGTTCGAACAAATGTGCAAATCCTGTTTTCCCGCGTTTTTCGTTTTTTGATCCGACGTGATACCATATATTTACGGCAACAATCGGAGCTTTACGGTCTGTGTGAACAAGCAGTGTCAAGCCGTTATCAAGTACAAATTTTTCGTACGGGATGTCAATGTTAAAATTCAAATTTTCCTCCGCTGAAAATGCATTTAACGCAACGAGGAGCAATAGTGTTAAAGACAAAAACATAATGCCTCGTTTTGGCATGGCCGACTCCTTTCTTTTTTTTAATACCATTGGGATTATTAAATTGTATACCACTATTTATCTAAAAGGTTTCATTGAATTTATATTTCGGCCATACCTTTTTAAAATGTTTTATAACATATCAACATTTTATAATAAAGGTTTATTTAATAATAAACGGATAATATGCTTGTGTGCATATTATCCGTCACCTGATTTTTAAATTTGAAAAATGGTTATTGGATCAATAACATTTTGATCATTTTTTTAATCGGTTTTCCCTGATTGTCCCTGGATTCCAGTAAACAAAAATAAAGTCCGTTTGGAACAATATTGTTCTGAGAATCCGTGCTGTTCCAGCGGACAGAATATTGTCCTGCAGATTTGTTCTGGTCCAGCAAGGTGTTTAGTTCATTGCCGATGATATTATAAATTTTAATTCGAACATGAGATGCGTATGGAACAGTGTAATTAATGACGGTTTCATTATTAAAGGGATTTGGATAATTTTGATAAAGTTTGAATAGAGTCGGCAGATCAAGCGAAATTTCCACAATGTCCGAATAGGTTTTCGTACCGTTAAAATCAATTTGTTTCAGTTGATATTCGATTTTATCGTTGGATTGTGTTTGATTATCAGTGAATTCGTATTGATTTGAGCCTGAACTGGTTCCGTGCCCCTTGATAAAGGCAATTGTTTGCCAGTCTGTATGACCGGAAGAGAACCTGATCCTTTTCATAACTTCAAAACCATAGTTATTGGTTTCGGAACTGGTTTGCCATTTGAGAAGGACCCGGCCGTCTTTTTCAACAGCCGTAAAGGATTGCAGTTCCACACCGACTACATCTTCCACTGTGGAAATATCCAGGGTAACGGCTTCACTTGTTTCAATTTTTATCCACAAATAGTCGTCTGTTTCGTCATAATACCAGGACAAATCCGTGGCTTCAAACTCTCCATAACTGTTGACCTGTGTCAGTTTTTCGGTTTGCAATTTTACATATTTGGGCAGACTGTCTTTTTTGACACGAAAGATATATTTTTCATTACTGTTTGAAATGTCTATATAGGTGTGTTGCGGTTCCTGACGGCATTGGAATTGAATGGCTGCTTTTCCTTCCGGGTGCATGGTAAACTGGGATGTCCCGGATGGATAAACCAGCATGGTGTAATAACCGGCTGAAGCGGCTGTTCCGTGTCCGGTTGTATTGTCCTTAACCTCCATGGGAATGATAGCGCCTTTTTTAATAAAAATCGGATATTTTGCCAAATTGGCATAATAGGTTGATTTTGTTGAGCCGCCTGCAAAAGTAATATTGTCATCCCAAAAATCAATCCAGTCGTTGCCGGTCGGAAAGGTAACCCGGCGGCTGGTAACGTCCTGATAAATTGTGGACACAAAAATCTGGTCACCCAATGTATATTGCCAGGTGCCGGATTCCGGTCTTAATATCGGCGTGCCGGTGTTATGAGAAACCACACCATAGGTATAAAGATAAGGGGCCAACTGTGCATGCAGCTTTGCAAAATACCTGTAAATAGTAACGGTTTCACTGTCAAATGTCCAGGGACGGTGTTCACCCACACCGCCGTTTTCCATAATCGGGCACATAGCGCCCAACTGGGCCCAGCGAATGAGCAGGTTTTTGGTGATGGCCATGCTTCCCATAAATCCGCCGATGTCTGAACCAATGGCAACAATACCTTTTTGTGATGATAAGAACATGTTACTAATGCCGTTGACAATTCCTTTATTGCTCCAGTCATGCAGTTGGTCGCCGACAAAACCTGTGGGTGTATATTCTATCGGCACATAGGTCGAGTCGCCCGGATTTTCATCATAGGGTTTTGAAAACAGAATGGCCTGCGGACCCCGCTTTTGCAGCGTATACTCGTAAAAGTTTTTATAATACAACGTACCGTATTCTTTTTTTGTAATGGTGCCGGTATAACAAGGTGCGGAACTCGGAAACAGCCGATTACCGGAATCTGTTTTCCAGCCGTCAATTCCCATATTCAACACTTTGTCCATCTCACTCTGCCACCATGTAACCGCATCCGGATTGGTAAAGTCGATAAAGCTGCCTGTTCCTTTCCACCAGGTGTATACGGCTCCGTTATTGATAAAATAGCCCTGCTGTTTGGGATAATCATAATTCGGAGCTTCGCCGGTTATCGGTGTATCTTTGGATGTTTTGTTGATTAATGATGTAATCCACAAAAGGACTTTGACACCTTTAGAATGCATACTATTAATCATCTGCTGCGGCGTCGGATAGGCAGTGGAATTGAAAACAAAGGTGTTATAGGCGTTTTCCCAGGGACTGTCAACGATTACGCATCCTACCGGAATATCACGGTCTATATAGCCCTGGACCAGCGCGGTTGTAGCTGATTGGGTATTTGTGTTATCTTCCCATACCCAGGGTTGATAGACCCATTTGGGAGGAATGGGAGGACGTCGTCGATAATTTTTAATCTCCAGAGACAATGCCTGGGTGTCCGTATCATTTTGATTGTCCTTAACCTGAACGGTAAAATTCCAGGTTCCGTCGTCTGTGGGAATTCCCATAATTTTATCGTCTGTAAGGGCCAGTCCATCCGGCAGTGTACCATCTGTAATCTGCCACTGATAGGGTGTTTCGCCGTTTTTCGCCTCCAGAATGCCGATATATGGACTATTGACCGTGCCGTCCGGCAGTTCCGTTGTTATAACTGTTAAAACAGGGACGGCCTCAATAGTGACGGAAAAGGCGGTTGTATCGTAATTAGCATTCTTATCCGTAACTTTAACAGTAAAGTTAAAATCACCTTCAACCGTAGGCGTACCGGAAATTGTGCTGTCGTTAATGGCCAGGCCATTGGGCAAGGCACCGGCTGAAATGGTCCAGTCAAAAGGCGCAACACCTCCGGTCCGGTGCAGAGCGGCGTTATAAGCTACACCGACCGTGCCATTCGGCAGTGTCGCTGTTGTAATAACCGGTACAGAAACCGGGTTGACGGTTATGGATAATGCTTTGGTTGCTGTTTGGCTATTGTCGTCGGAAACCTGTACGGTGAAATTTGCCACCTCGGTTGTTGTGGGGATTCCTGAAATGGTGCTGTCGCTCAATGACAAACCGTCCGGCAGGGACCCGGAAATAACAGACCAGGAATAGGGGGGCGTACCGTTTTGCGCTGACAATGCCGCGCTATAGGCTTCGCCGATAATTCCCGTGGGTAAACTGGTTGTTACCACTTCGGGGACCGGTACCGGATCGATTGTAATGGTAAAAGGTTTTGAAACCGTGTCTGACTTGTTGTCCGTCAGCTTTATGGTAAAATTAAAATCTCCGTCTGCGGTGGGTGTGCCTGAAATGGTGCTGTCGTTTAAAGAAAGACCGTTGGGCAGACTGCCGCTTATAACAGACCATGTATAGGGCCGTTCTCCGCCTTGTCCGCTTAAATGTGTTTCATAGGGTGAACTTACCTGGCCATCCGGTAAATTTTCGGTTATGATAGTTGGTATATCAGTGTTTTCCCGAATCAGTATGATATACTGTGTTACACTGGGACCCGGTTCCATAGCGCCGGTTGCCAGATTGCCGCCAAGCGATACATTTCCGGCATCGTATTCACCGACCCAAAGCGGGACGGTCGGGACCTTAGAATCTGAAAGGCCGATGGTGGTGGCGGTTTTGGTGAAATTATTTGTCAGCCAGTTAGGCTGCGGATCAATTCGGTCATCGAACCCGATATACACATAAGCTGGTTTGGTCAGTGTAAAAGACACCAGTGCATCGGCTGTTGAATTTTTATCGTCATTTGCTGTTTTAATCCATGTCAGCCCGGTAAAATCAGTCGGAATACTGGTGATTGTATAGGTGCGGTCTGAATAATACTCGTCACCAACGCTTAACTGGGCAAGCTGGTAATTACCCGGTGTTAAATTGGTTACAATTTCCTCTGTTGAGTTCTGGCCGTGAGAATAAGTAATATTTTGATTTGTTGATTTTTGTGAAAACAGGATAGAAGGCAGCAGGAAAAATAGTATATATAATCTGGTTGGCTTCATCTTCATCATCACTCCTTTCCCGACAAACTATATAAAAAATGTCTGTTTTAAAAATTTACAACTTGAATATACTTGCTCATTTTTTTAGAATCAAGCTTAAAATTTGTTTTCTAAACATTTAGCGGAAAAGGGGAGAGGGCAGGAACACATTTTAGTCTATTCAGCAACCGTCCGGGAATGTTGCAGCCGGACGAATGGATTGCATACATTTTTAACCGGCTATTTCACGGTCAAGATAAGAGGTATAGTCTTTTAAAATCGGTTTGTACTGATCGTTCAAAAGTGGTGAGGAAATAATAAAGTCCGCTGTGGATCGGTTGCAGGCAATTGGTATATTGTAAACAACCGCAATTCTCAGCAGCGCTTTAACGTCAACATCGTGTGGGTGCGGTTCCATAGGGTCCCAGAAAAAAATAACAAAATCGATCTTGCCTTCGGTAATGAGCGCTCCCAGTTGCTGGTCGCCGCCCAGTGGTCCGGATTTGAGTTTTGTAACGGAAAAATTTTCATTGGACCTGGTGCAATCTGATTTTGATTTAATGGTCTCTTCCACCAGTCTGCCGGTCGTTCCGGTGCAGATCAAACTGTGCTGCATTAGAATATCGCAATTCCACTTGACCCATTCTACAATGTCTTTTTTACGATTGTCGTGTGCTACAATGGCAATGTTTTTTCTTTTATTCATAATTGTGTCTTTCTAAAATACGAGATAAAATGCCGGGGATTATTTTACATGTTCCCGGCATTTCAGCATTGTTTTGCCAAGATATTTTTACAGAATTGAATATAAAGAGTTCATATAAAGAGGGTATAAAGAAAGAGTTAAGAGAATGTGAACTTGATATCGGCAGGCGTACTTCCGGTCATCACGAGCGGAATTGAGGGATGTGATTATTATGTCATCCCTTCGGGATTAATAGGGAAGGCAATAGTTTGGTTATAATAATATCATCCCTTCGGGATTTGATCTGGCTGATGTTTTTGCCAAGGCGGGCAGAACCTTGAGGACGAATCAATCCGTTGGGGCAACTCATGAATTGCCCCTGCAATTACAACAAATGACAATTAAACAACGGTGATAAATAAAACAGGGCATTTACCCTGTTATTGTTCTCAAATAACAGGCCCATATTAATATTTACATCATTAAAGCATTTTTATCGGGATAAATACCCCGCCTGACCGTGTTTTAGGAAGCATTCTCAAGGCGAACAAACTGTATATTTTATTATTATTTTTTCTTCTTTTTTATATATACTTTATTCCCTTTGGAATTAATATAATACTTTCCACCACGTGGACCTGTATGAATAGTTCTGCTTTGTGATCTTGTGGATTTTGATTTAGTATATGTTGTTGTGGTACTTTTTGAATGATTTGTAGTTAAAGATGAGCTTGATTTTTCAGATTCGGCTTTTTTACTATGTACTTTATTTTCAGGTAAAAACATTTCATTAATATAACCAATATCACTAGCAACTTTTATTTTATAATATCCGGAAGTATAGCCAATTACTAAAACCTTTGTCTTTTTTGGTAAATGTTTCATAACATCACCTACAGCTGATGGCTTTGTCCTCATTATTCCATCATTTATTAATTCAACAAAAGTACCTTTAGCTATATCATTGTCAGTTTGAATTTTTAATTTAACTATTTCAAGCTCATTTATTTTCTTATTTACAGAATCTAAATATAATTCTAATTTTGATTTGATAGTTAAAAGACTATCAAGCTGAGATTCGATTTTCATCAGCTCTTGCCCCAAGGTATTAATAGATGAAAGAAAGAAGGCTAATAAAACCATGATGATGACTTTTTTAACATTCATGACTTTTCTCTTTGGAAATTGATATCAAAGTTTGAAATATTGCTTGAGTTAATTATTTTTACATCTTTTTATTCATTCTGATATTTTATTTCAATACCGGCATTTGTCAAAGCGTTTAAAATTTTCTCATTGTTGATTTTTTTGTCACCATCTTCTGATGTTAAAATATGAAACTCATTTTCGGCAATTGAATAGGAGTACATCAGAATTTCAGATGGCACCGAGTTTTTGAAGCTTGACCAATACTCGCCCACATATTGCCTTTCGCCGTTAACGACCAAAACAAAAAATCTATCTGTATTGCCGAAAGCAGATTCTACATCTTTGTTAAATTTAATAGCATGGGTTTTAGGAGTTTTGTTAGTGACATTGAAAATTTTATAATATTCTATGTCTTTTTCAGTGACAACTGGTGTTTTTGTAATTGTCAAACTTTTTATAGGTTTATCGGCAATGTCAGTGTAATGTAGATCCGCATTTTGGAGAAAATGTATGGCAAAAACACTTTCAGATGATGCCTCCAAAGGGTGTTGTTCCCGTGAACAGTTAAAAAAAAGCATCACAAACAAAGATAATGTTACAAAACAGGTTAATGGTTTCATGACGTGTTCCTTTTTGCTTGTTCTGAATGGTTAATTAAATTCTTACGGAGTAGATACCCCGACTTGTTTCGCACCGGGAAAGATTCCCGATATGAGCAGCTTTTAGTCGTTTACGTTTTCGTCTTTTGACAGTTTATCAGGTTTTTGGGTGAATTTTTTGTCTTCTATACTTACCCGGCGTTCCAGCTTTTTAACATCTTCTTCGGGAGGCAATTCTTCCGGTTTAATACCTCGCTCCAGGAGTAATTTTCTTACGCTTTTATTATTGGTGATATGTTCCCAGGAAATCTGGTCACCTTTATGTATGTTTTTATCTTTAACATTAAATATTGTAATTTCCGTGGCAAAATCTTTGGCTTTAATGGTTATGGTCGGTAAAAAATCTGCCAACGGCCTGTTTGTTTTAATCCCCAGTTTCTTTTTCATCTGGTTGGTTGTAAAACCGAACAGCGCCTGATCTCCTCTGCTGCGTATGAAACCAAAATCTTTTTCATTTCCTGTCCTTTCAAAAATGAGTTCGGAAAGTTCTTTTTCAGAAATTGATAGTTTTTGCCGGGCATTAAGCCGTTCCCAGTCTTTGATGCGTTGTTCGATAATTTCAATTTTTCTTGTTTGGACAGCAAAATAATTCTGTGCAAATGCGATGGCTTCTTTTTGCGGATTGCCGTTCTGGGCGATGAGGTAGCAGGCAAAACGGGTTAACATAAAGTCTTTAATTTCTCTTTCAGTCCCTGAACCAATTTGGACCATTTTCCCGACGTCGGCAAAATGGTCCAGAACCTGATGGCCGGCAGTTTCACAGGATATTTTTGCTTTTATTATAACCTTTAAAAAATTATCCCATTTGGAATATTCTAGTAAATGTTGTAAATCCCGGGCAAACCAAAATTCAATGCCGTTCCTGGTTTGGTTTGCACATGACTCAAAGTCTTGTGTTAAATTTTGGATGACTTCTTTTTTCATTGATTTTCCTTCTTTATTGCCGGCCATGCTTTTAAAAGTTCGCTTTTCAGTTTTAGGTTTTAGAATACAGCTTATTACCACATTTAATTATATTTTAAATTTTGATAGCAGAATGGAGCGGTTGAACAGACATCCTGCTATTATAAATAAGCCGTACCTCACCCAACCCAATATTATTATTGACGGTAAAACAACAGGAATATGATCTTGAATTCGACGCAATCTCTTCCTCGTTTATGCTAAAAGTCCCGAATGTAAAAGATAATGGAAACCCAGCTACAGGATTGTCCGTAACACCCATGATCGGCCAATTTCCCTGAAAACAATCCGTTATAGCTGATTAATAGATTATACAAATTAAATGAAATCTGTGCAAGCGGTTTTTATGTTTATTCAAAAAAACAACTGTGAAGGGAAGGACTTTAGTTTTCTATGCTATGAGGTTGGAACCTTGAGACGATTAAAGATGGGAGATATTCAAACTATTTTCGCCCGGGGAGCCCTTTCCCCGGGCGAGCAAAATGTTCTATCTTAGAATAGCCATTTTTTTAGTTTCAATGAAACCATTTGACCTTAGCTGATAAAAATATATCCCGCTTGTTACTTTCAGGCCTTTATCGTTCATTCCGTCCCATTCAATTGTATATCTGCCGGAATTTTGATTTTCATTTACCAATGACCTTATTTTTTGTCCGATATTGTTGTATATCTCTAGAAAAACCTGTCCATTTTCCGGAATACTGTAGACAATTTTTGTCGTCGGATTAAATGGGTTGGGGTAATTTTGAGAGAGCATGAATGCTACCGGGACAAGATTGTCTTTTTCGTTTATTCGCGTCACAGTTACGGTTGCTTCGTTTGAAGGGCCGCTTTCACCTGCATCATAAACAGCCGTGACCTGATAAAGATAATCGTTAACACTCTGCGCAGGATCGCTGTATGAATTAGTGCCCGCACTGACAGACCCGATTAATACACCGCTTTCTTTAGCATTAGGGGACAGTGAACGATAAATGTTATAAGACAATAATGCGGGATTTGATCCCTGACCATCAAATTCACCGGTAACGACGAGTACATAAGAGGTTGACGGGCCGCCAATCGGATCAGAATCGTTAATGGATACACCGATAAAATATTCTCCAACAGGCAGTTCCTCATCAAAAAACTGTTCGAGGCCGCCCACAGCTCCGGGTTCATTTAATATGGCGATAAATTCAAAAGTATCATTAAAAATATATAAATCACAATCTGATGTATAATTGCCCAGTTCTACAATTAATCCGGGTTGAATTAATGTCACTTTGTAAAGGTCTTCAATATCGTCCTCAGTTAAATTAACCGTTCCCGCGTCATCTATTTCGGCGTTCCCCTGCACCACAATTGTTTGGTCGCCGGACAGTACCTGGGCCTCATCCATGCTGTTATTGGGTTCTGTTTCATCTAAATTTATTTGATCTGTTAAAGGATTTTTCGAATTCCAGTCTATCGTTATATTGTGGTGTTTTGCCAGTCCGTCAATATTCAGATTTGCTGTTAAATTAAGCGGCGGATTTAATGTTTCTCCCGTTTCCGGGGGGTCCCATGCAAGATCAACCATACCCAGGGATTCAGAAATCCTGAACAACCAGGAACCGGTGCCTGATGCACCATCGGGAATGCTCACAATAACATCCCGCCAGCCGATTTGAGCAGAAGGAGAAACGTCTATTGTGGCTTTAATAAGGGTGTCATTAATGACCTCCGTCTGATCAACCGTTATGCCATCGGGACTAAATGATACCAGAGCGCCGTTTACAAAATTGCTTCCCGTAATATTCAATTCAAGGTTTTGAACACCCTGTATCACTTTTTGAGGAGTAACCTTTGTTATAACAGGCCTGTCAGAGGCTTCACCTTCAAGTGCACCGTTGAATAGCCGCAGTTCATAATCACCGCCAGCAACCTCTCGTTTAAAATAATTTATACCATCGTAAATTGTTTTATTTCCAATTTTATCGATTGCACTGACCACCACGCGATAGGTGCTGGGATTAGGCAATGTTTGAATGCCGTAAATGCTGTTTACAGGTAATTGCAGTGATATAACGGCATCTCGCCCTCTGTCATTATAGTTATCATTTGCTGCTATAAGAAATTCTTCGGGATCATATAATTCCAGCACCAGGTCGAGTTCAGAATCCGGAGCTTTGACGGATATATTTAGTTTCTGTCCCGGTTCAGCCTGAAATATATAGGAATCTCTTTCCCTTGTCGTTGTGATTTTTCCGTTATAGATGTGACTTTCTGTTTCATCTGCCTGACTGATATTAATATCAGCCGTATTCCATTCGCCTGACGATTCAAGACGGGCAAAAAATTGTCCAAATGCCCGCTCATCAGGATAATCATCATACCCTTTAGCTAAAAAGCGATAGAATCCCATTTGAGAGATGGGTTGCGTAATAACGGCGTCTGTTAATGAATTATTCGTAACATCACCGAATCCACCCGGAGAATCTAATATGAGTTCTCCATCTGCGGAAAGAAGCTGAAGAAAAGGATTTATATTTGTTTGCGGCGCTTTAGCCCGGCGCATTATCGTTGTCACTTTTGGTAATTCATTGACCGGGCCGACCTCCTCGTTATAAAAAAGGTCCATAAAAACATTGAGTGATTTAACAGCATTAATTTGAGCAGAAGGGTTGGCAATAATCCTGACATATCGGGCACTGGATAATGTTGTGCTGCTTAAATCAAATTGCTGGTCTCCGGTAAAGGTGCCTTCATATGCTTCAAACGTTGAGGCATAGGGCGTATTGCTTACGGCAATGTTATAGCTGCCGGAAGGTGAAAAAACCTGAAAATCCGCTCCGTCGCTGTTCACAATTTCCTGTCCCGAACCCATATCTACAATAATACTTTTTATTTCAGCAGATGTCGGCAGGGTAACCAATGTTCCATTATTTTCGCCAATGACAGCGGCTACCGTGTTGTGACCCAAATTCCCTTGTTCGGTATTTAACGGCCCAATCGGTACTAGCGGATAGGGTAATTGTGTAAAATCGATTGCAATATATTCCGGACTTTCAAGCATTCCCGGAACCAGGGCCGGAGTTGTTGCGGTCGGCGTTGTCAAATCTACGGGCGGCACCAGCGGCATGGGGTCTGGTGCGCGCAGATAGGACTGGCCCAAGGGCATTCCGTCAGGAGATTGTTTTGGCGGTACCAATACCGCCACAGCATAGGGAAAGACATCCGTATAATTGCCAAATTTAAAAATTGATGTCTCTGCACCGGTTGCATTGTGTTCTGTCTGCATCTGTAACAGTTGTTGCGGATAGGGAGCGACGTGGTTAAACAATATATCCAGACGGGTCGCTCTGGGAAATTCCGGAATACCATTAATTATTTTTCGGGGATGCCCCACATTTCCGGCCAAATGAATCTGAAAAGCTGCCGGAAAGTTGAAGGCCCTCGAATCATGTGGATGAAAAACGCAAATGACGTAAATGCTGTCACGGTTTACCTGGAATTGAACCCCTTTATCTCCAATTCCCATATTATATATTTGAAATGGTGGAACTTGTCCATTCGCCAAACCGACTTTTAAATCCAAAACAAGAGGATTATCTCCCGATATGCTTTGTTGAGTGTTTACCACGCGTACACTTGCCAGGCCATCCTCTTTTTCCCCCAGAAAGAAAAAGGTCCGGACATCATCAGGGTATTTGGCTTCCAAATCAAATTGTCGTAAAATTTGCTGCTGGTTTGCTGCCGGAGGGTTTACAACATCATCATATAAAAGCAGTCTTGGGAAAATCCATCGCAGGGAATCGACAATAGTTCTTTCAGTTTCAAGTCCTATATCTGTGGTGATTTCAAAGTGGACCGTATCGGCAGTTCTTCCATTTATTATTTCTTCTAAAAAAATATCTTTAGAAAAAACCAGCCCAAAAGGAAGTCTGAACCAAATGGTGTCTTCTTTTACATTTGTTATTTCCGCCTCAATGTCCAAGTTTTTACGACCAAGCGCCTTTGTAAACCTTACTTTATTAAAAAGTTTGGATATATTAAACTCTCCGGTATAAAATTCTATCTCATAAATTTCATCTTCAGGAAAAGGTGATCCATAATCTATTTGTATTTCAGTGGCTTCATATACATATTCATTTCCGTAAATATCTATAAGTTTAAACTCATCATCAAAATCTTCCCAGGCGCCGTTTATGTTTCTTTCAGATTTTCCATATATCATGTTATCATTCAAGTTGTAGCTATAATTTCTTCTGTAGTTATGTTTTTCGACCCATTGGCCGCCTTCCCATTCTTCATAATAGTCAGAAATTTTATTTCCCATGGAATCATAGGTATAGTTGGTGCGCCAACCATTAATCCATTCAGCATCACTATATTCATAGAGTTCAGATGTTAAATTTTCATCAAAGTCATAAGTATATGTCCAGCGTTTAACTTCATACCAGTCTTCCAGTCCCCAATCCTCATATAACATTTGAGTCATATTTCCATTACCGTCATAAGTGTAGGTGATTTTCAGTGCGTTTCCCCATTGATTACTAAAGACAGCCCACCCTTCGTAGGTCTTTGATGTTACCTTTCCATTGGCATAAGTATATGTTATACGTTGACTGTTTCTCCATTGGTCATTATACCAGCCTTCAATGACTTCCGTAGTTATATAATCGTTGGCATCATAAGTAAAAGTATGTTTTTCCTTTAAATTAATATTCCATTGATTGTCATACCATAGCTCATGCACATATAATGTCACGTTTCCTTTTAAATCACATTCAAACGTCTTTTTATAATCAGCTACCCATTGATCATCCTGATAATTTTCCAATAACTCTGATGTCATGTTTCCATCAAAATCATAGGTATATGTCCAGCGTTTTTTACCTGCCCATTTGAATTGATAATTGATATAGTCCCATTCTTCGAATAATTTAGTAATTGTATTTCCGTCAGCATCATAGGTATATGTCCAGCGTTGATGATTTACCCAATTATCTGATCCAAGCGATCCCTCAATTAATTCCATTGTTATTTTATTATTAGAATTATAGGAATAGGAATGACGGGCCAAACCGCCTTGCTCCATTTTAGTTATTGTCTGTTTAATAACTTCAGAGAGTTTATAATCTTGTTTGACGAATGAACGGTCCCTTTGGTTTTTGATTGTGTCAATTTCCGGATAAGGATTCAAGTTTTGATTTCCATTCGGATCGTTCAATTGCCCACCTTGTACATAGGAATCAGCAATAATAAGTAAAAATCCAACTGTCAATAAAAAACACTGTCTGCCGAAATTCATTTTAAACTCCTTTTATTTCAAATAGTTTAAATGTGAATAAATGCACTACTGACTGTTACCTGATGATTACTTGTTAATGTCCGGATGAATAGTCGCTTTTGGTCGGATCTGTATGAATGATATGGTTTGCGTAATCGTGGAATGAGGTATGTTTAAACACTATTTTTTGTTTTTAATTGATACTTGTTCCTGCTTTTAATCGTTATCCAATTTTTCAAGATATTATTTATATCAACTTGGAAATTATTATTATATGATTTATATAATGGATTTTTGAATCATCGTGAGGGCGAGTCGCATTGAATCCTTTTTAAAAACTGCCGGAGGAACAAAATGAATCTCGCTCAATCCGGTGCAGCTTGTGCTCGTGCAGGTTGTAAAATTATAAGGTGGAAAATCAACTAACGGATTATCAAAACCTCCCATGATCGGCCAATTTCCCTGAAAACAATCCGTTATAGTTGATAAATATTATACAAATTAAATGAAATCATGGCAAGGCGTTTTTTAAAAATAAATTATTCTTGCCCCAAATTGTGGTATTTGGGGCAAGAGAAAGAAATATTTTTTATCCCCGTTGGTGAAAAACAAGCCCGTTTCAGAGACTCTTTTTTTATCAGCTTTTCACCTGATTATTTTTTCCAACATGGAAAAATAGATGCCTACCATTTTATTAATTGGCGATAGAACGTTACACAAATGCTTTTGGGAACAATAAGGGAGATAAACTCGCCAAATTCTTTACTGTTACGCATTTTTTCACCGCCGGCTTTTAGCTTTTCCATACTTTCATTGTGGTATATAAAACACCATGAATTTTCTTCAACATCTTTAACTAATTCAGCATCTAAAAAACCGTCTTGCTTTTTCCAGAATCCATTAATCAAGCTGTCAGATTTTGATATGAGCTGTTTTTCTGTTGTTGTTTCTAATGCTGTAAATTTTACAAATTCTGTAATCATTGTGTTCTCCATAAATTATCTAGTGTTAAAAATTATGGAGGAAATATAAGTGAAAAGAATTTGACAAAATAGTATAAAAACGACAGTTAGGTTAATTTCCCTATTTGTAACATTGAATTATTATTAACAACAAAGCACTTGGGGGTATTTCCTGTAAAACGTTTGAACTCTTTGATGAAATGCATCTGATCGAAATAACCATCATCATAGGCTATGTCAGATAATTTGGAATAATCGTTATAAAGAAGTTTGTTTAAACTGCTCTGAAAGCGATCAAGCGTACCGTAGGTTTTAGCTGGTATGCCGATATATTTATTATACAGGCGCTCTAATTTACGCATACCGATATTTTGACGTTGGCAAAATTCAGCTATCTGCTGCGAGTTATCGTTTTGTTTGAGGGTATTAAAAAGTTGTTGAAATTTTTTAGGGATATAATAAGCATCATCAAGCAGAGATGCTAACTCGTTTTCTATAATATCCAATCTTGCGGCAACATCGTGAGCTTCTTTTAAACGTTCGCTAATTCTTTTTGCTGCATTAAATCCAATTTCACTGGTTCCCAGCAATTGATTTTTAAATTCAGAAACAGGAATTTTAACAAAAGGGAAAAAACCTTCAGGTAAAAAACAAATCCCAAATATATCAGCCTTACCATTTAATTTTAAATGGGCGTTCCTGAAATGATCTTGCAATCCTGAAAAATAGACATCTTCAAGTATATCTTGCTTTCCATTCAAGCATATAAAATGAGGCGTTTCACTTAAATTGAATTTCAGATCGATATTTCTAACAGGAATTAGCTTGTGGTAAAGTTGTATATTTTCTTCATGAATTTCCCAAAAGAATTTGATATACTTTTTTAGTAAAGGATGTTTAACAGGGTATTTTTTTATTTCAAACTTCATCTGAAATGGAACGATAATTTTTTATATTAAACGCCATGGATATATTTTAAGAAAAGTAACAAAGTAATTATCCATATTCAATATTTTTTAATTTTGAATTTTTTCCAGTCCGATAGTTGCCTCATGGACCGGTATTTCATTTTTGGAAAGAATTCTTTGGTTTAAAAAAGAATTATACAGATTAAATGAAATCAAGGCAAGATGTTTTTAAAACAAATTCTTCCTGCTCCCAGGTTTTTAAAACCGGGAGCAGGAAAAAGAGAAAAATTACTATGGGATCACTGTATCAGGATCATTTTTTTTACTTGTAATACGTTTTCTGCTTCAAGGGTGTACATAAAAATCCCGCTGGCGACTTTTTTTCCCGAATCATCTTTACCGTTCCAATTTACGCAATGGAACCCTCTGGAATTTTCTTCGTCCACAAGTGTTGTCACACATTGCCCTGACAAATTATAAATTTTTAGTCTGACGTGTGTATTCTTTTGGAGTTCATAAGAGATGTTTGTTTCAGGATTGAATGGATTTGGAAAATTCTGATTAAGTGTTATAAAATCCGGAATTGCCGCTGAAATATCTTTGGAGACTCTGCTTATAAGCGGAGAGGTGTAAAGCACTATAGAGCCGCTGGAATTATCGGTGACACTGCAAACAATCAAATCCGGCATTTCATCTCCGTTTACATCGGCGGCCGTGATTCCCGATGCTCCGGTAAAGGATCCATCAATAGTGTGTTTCGTCCATTCAGGAAGTTCAAACCATACAACTGTTCCGTTTATTGATTCATTTCCTCGCCCACTCGCTACAATATCCAGGTCATTGTCTTTATCCATATCAACCAGTTTGATACCAATTGGATTTCGCAGTGAATCAACAATATGCCTTGTCCATGATGGGTTTTCATAAAAAGCAATTTCGTTCACTTCCGCCTCTGTTATAACGACATCCAAATCACTATCACCATCAATATCCCCAACAGCAAGTTGGCCTCTGCCATCTGGTATATTAGATATGGAATGAACAGCCCAGGTTGGCGCCTCGTAAAAATAAATGCCATTATCATTTGAAAGAATAACATCAAGGTCATTATCATTGTCAATGTCACTGGTTATAAACCAGAAAGCGGATATATCTTGTACTATTTGATGCATATTCCTGGTTGGCGCTTCGTACCAAACAATGCCGGTAGAAATGCTGCCGGCTATAATATCCATCGCATTATCGTTATTCATGTCCACGATGTCGATATTTGCAACGCCCTGGATTCCGGAAGCGATGACATGACGATTCCAGTTTGGCGCTTCATACCAGACGACTTCTTCAGCCGCATAATTTGCGGCAATGATATCCGGTTGATTATCTCCATTAACGTCAAAAGATTTGGAAATACCCCAGTCGTCATCGATAAGGTGCGCTGTCCAGTCAGGTGCTTCATACCATACAATTTCACCTGTAAAATTTTCAAAATCAGTAATCCTTGTCGCTAAAATATCAAGGTCACCATCATTCTGAATATCTGCGACAGTCGCCGGTGATAGTATACCCACTGCCAGTGAATCAATGTAACTTTTTCCCCATTGTGCATTAGCATTGCTTTTTGTCAGAAAAATTGACAAGACAGCGATCAAGTACAAAATCCAGAACCGTGTTTTCATCCTTTCCTCCAGTTACAATTAAGATAAATTTATTATGTGGTAGAAATTTGATTTCATTTTTATAACTCGCGGCACTGAGACAATAAATAGTGACATCTTGCCCATATCCCGGCTTAGGAATAAAAAGTGTCCGGATATGGCTATTTCCTATTCTTAATTATTATAATATGGATTTTTCCCGGGCATTTGCACGTTTGCTTCTTTACGGTGCTGTGCCAGCATATCCTTTAATATTTTAACTTTTTCCGGTATTTTTAACGCCAGATCGGTGGTTTCTGCCTGATCATCTTTCAGGTTGAATAACTGCGCGCTGCCATCTTCCAGGGATTCGATCAGTTTCCAATCACCGCTGCGGACCACACTGCAGGGTCTGGCCGGCGTTGGATGGCCTGCACCGATATAATGTGGAAAGTGCCAGTAAACCGCATCCCGTATGTTTTCCGGTTTACCTTTAAGCACAGGCGCAAAACTGACGCCATCGACATGCTGTTTTGGCTCAAGAGGCAGTTGTGCCATTTCCAGCATGGTGGGGTAAAAATCAGGACCGATTAATACTGTTGAGGAGACTGTTCCCGGTTTTGTAACGCCGGGCCATTCTACAATGGCAGGTACACGAATGCCGCCTTCGTAAAAATTCCCCTTGTTTCCCCGCAACGGATAATTTGATGTGACATGACCAAATCCGCCATTGTCGGATGTGAAAATAATGATCGTGTTGTCGGTCAGTCCAAGTTCATCTACCTTTTTAAGAACGCGGCCAAGGCTTTCGTCAACGCTTTTTATCATGGCTGCATATTTTGCATTGGTATGCCCTTTAATTTCGTCCTTTTCTTTGGCATCAAACTTTATTGTTATTTCTTCTTTGGCCTGAATGGGGGTGTGTACGGCATAATGGGATAAATTCAGATAGAACGGTTTGTCCTTGTGCGATTCAAGGAATTTTTCCGCTTCATCGGTCAGCCGGTCTGTAAGATATTCTCCGGGTTTGCCGTCCGGCAAGGTGTTCCAGTTAATCCACGGATTGTTTTTTGTCATGCGCCATTTACCATCATACGGGTAAAAATAATTCCCCGGATTTCCCATGCCATTACCGCCGATATTAATGTCAAATCCCTGGTACTGTGGAAAATATTCTTTGTCCCAGCAGCAATGCCATTTTCCTAAAAATCCGGTTTGATAACCGGCCGATTTTAAAACTTCGGCAATTGTAACCTCTTCCAGCGGCATGTTTTTACAGTAATCCGGTTCCAGCAAGGACGTTGTTCCTTTATTGTCTGCGTTCAGCCGTGCTGCTCCATCGATGGGTATGGCGTGTGTAATGTGCAAGCGGCCGGGATATTTGCCTGTCATAAGGCTTGCACGGGAAGGAGAACATACACAGCACGCAGCATAAGCGTCGGTAAATTTCATACCATCAGCGGCAAGTTTGTCGATATTTGGAGTTTCATAATAGGTGCTTCCGTAACAACCCACATCCGACCAGCCGAGATCGTCAACGACAAAGAAAATAAAATTCGGTTGTTTTTGGGGTGCGTGGCTGCATTTTGTTTGCGGTAAGAGGGTAAGGGTTGATAAAATACCTGATTTTTTGATAAATTCTCGTCTGTTCATGAAATTTTTCTACTCCTGATCAATTTTGTACTTTATTTGCTGCCTTGCATTCGGTCAACATCGGATTTTTAGGATTTGTATTGATAAATTTTATATGAACGAATTTAATAAAAGGTAAAATTCACACCACAGCCTGTTTGTGAAGTCGTTTTTCCATGTTCATTTTTAAATATATGAACAATGCCCGGATCTGTGGTAAGCAGTGTTACGTCGGATATGCCGTCTCCGTCAACATCACCGGTCACAATCCAGTTTCCGCCGTAATTGGTGTCCAGCACGACCTGCTTCCAGGCTGAAAGAACGGGAACGGATGTAACAATGCTGTCGTCATCCTCAGTGTCAAACAGCAGTGTGTTATCACCGGAATAGACAAGCGATCTGTATAATGTTAAAAACAACAGAACCGGGTATTTTTTCATTACAGTTTTTCCGGGATTCGTCAACGCAAAAATGGCGGATGAATTCGTTTAAAAGGAATATTGAATTGTAAAAAAAATATTGGTTTTGGCAACAATTTTAAAAATTAAATTTTTCCGACCCGTTTAGAAATTTACCTGATAATTTTAATTTTGTCTTGTTTTATGGTGAGAGTAAAAAGCGAGGAAAAGTATTAAGCAGTTTCTTTGCCGGTATTTAAAAGAAAATCCGGCAAACAATCCCGCTTGTGTAATTGGTGATTTTATCCAATTTTCTCTATACTTTTCAAAAGCATGTCAAGTGAATATACCTTTGGATTAAATAAATGTACACGCATTGTTTTTTCGCCGGCAACCCCTTGTATATTATAAATACCGGGTACATTAATTTTAAAAATCGGCCTTTTAAAATGGGCCAAATATTGTACGTTTCCACCTTTTCCAAGTGAAAAAATGAACGTTTTAGTAATCACCGCTGCTAATTTTATTTCGATTATCTGAGAATCGTCACCACATTTTTGTAAAAGTATCGTGTTAATTATTTTCATTTCTATTTAACCATTTGAATAATTTAATATATGGCATCTGTGGATACCTCTGTCTCATTCTCTCTGGTGAGATAAAGAGGACTAGCAAAAATAGTGCCGGTCTGAAAAGTCCCGGTATCCGGGGAGGCATGTTATTATTTTTCAGGATGATAACGGCAGGTATCAGTCGGCGTTTTTAATCAAGAGTATATATAATTCTTGATGAATTAACTGCTACCGTAACTTTTTATATACAATCTCTTTCTCTGTTTTGCAGAGATGTTCCAGGTTGTTTTTAAGGACGTACTGCATATTTTTTTATGGAGGACGAATACCGCCAGGAACTTGTCATAACATAAAAGGTGCGTTAGAGCTGCACCTCACAATTTATGAAATTATAAACTATTAATCCATTGAATTATGTCATTAAAAACAATTTTATCTTTTGCCGGGTTCCGTTTCCCTTATAAACATGGGGCAAAGCGCTAATTGACAAATATAAGCGAATTTTGTTTATTTATTTTTATGTTTAATGATTTTTCACCAAGCTCTATTTTATTGATCGGACCGTGAACTCCTTTCAGGACAGGTTTGTTTTTTAATATTTCCTCAGGAACTTTAACTGCTATCTCTTGAGTTTCTGCTTTGTTAATAATAACCAGAGCATACTGTTCACCCCAAAACCGATAGTATGCAATAATTTGATCATTGCAAAAAGCAGGTATAAAATCACCGTATACAAAAACCGGATAGTTTTTTCGCAGCCAAATGAGATGTTTATAAAAATTATAAAAACTGGAATATTGGTTTGCCCGCTTCCAATCCATTGGTTGAACGGCTTTCCAGGGGCCTTTTTCTTTTAATTTTAAAATATCAACCCGCTGCCAATCAAGCCCCTGACGATTATTTTTGTCTTTTTGTCCGGGTAATATACCCAACTCATCCCCGTTATAAATCATCGGAATACCCGGATAGGTGAATTGAAGTGTAACAGCCATTTTAAAGAGATTTTCGTTTCCATCCACTTCATAAATCATTCGGTTTGTGTCGTGTGTGCTGATAATATTCCAGCAGTTGTAAAGCTGCTCTTTTGGATATTCATCATACATTTTAACGAGTTCCGATAAAAAGGTTTCACCATTAATTTTATTTGTGAGAAAATTAACCGTGTTGCCAAGGAAAACATAGTTCATGGCGCCGTCCAGCAATTCGCTGCCCAGCCACTCTTTACCATAGGTTTCAATCACTTCACCGTAAAGAATTTTATCATCAAAATTATTTTTTAGACACTTTTTAATTTTTTTAATTACGTCTTTACCCAATCGTTCGGCCACATCCAGCCGCCAGCCGTCAGCGCCTTTATCCAGCCAGTATTTTACAATACTTTGCTGCGAATCGTAAAAATATTTTTGAACATCCGGATTATTGTGATTTAACAGGACCAGGGTTTCAACGCCGTTCCAGTTTAAAAAGTGACCATTTTCGTCTTTTTTAAAATAATCGTCATAGGGATGTTCTCCTTTTGCTGCTTTTAAAAACCATTCATGATGATAACTTGTGTGGTTAAAAACACCATCCAGTACAAGTTTGATGTTTTTGTCCTTGCAGGTTTTAACCAGATTTTGAAAAACCGATGAATCTCCAAACTGGGGGTCTATAGTCATATAATCGAGTGTATCATATTTATGGTTGCTTTCCGCTTTGAATATGGGGGTTAAATAAAGCATGTCAATTCCAAAGTCGGCCAGGTACTGGTTTATTGAGTTAATAATTCCCGAAAGGTCTCCACCGTAAAATGCATAGCCAAAGGAATATTCGGCAAATTCATCCGACCAGTTTATAAGTTTGGGTTGTTTATCATAGACCGGCGATGTATATAAAGATAATTTTTCTTTTATTTCTTTACTGCCTATGGCAAAGCTGTCGACAAAACATTGATAGCCAACAACATGCTTTGCCCAGTCTTTATTTAATGATGATATCATATTCTTCCTGTTTTATATTTTAATAACCTGGCCTTACTTAATTTTCGCCTTTTTCAGATTCATTTTCAGTTTCAGATTCGTTTTCTTTTTTTTCGTCATTGAATGTTTTTAAAAGACCTGTAATAAATTGGTCTTTTTCGTTTTTTGACAACCTGGCATGTGAATGGGCAATGACATAAAACCAGGGCGGCATTTCACCTTCTTTTACTTCTTCGGCTGCTTCATCACCTTCATTTCTATTCTGGACACCCCATTTGGAGATGTTGAAATGCTCACGACCTTCATTTACATCATGTTGAATGAGCCAGGAACCTGGTGCAACATTGCTGTACCAGGGCCATGTTGTTTCATTACTGTGACAATCTGAACAAGCACGAAAAAAAAGTGCTCTTGTCTGTGGGGAATCCCACGCGGGTTCGGCCACAACAGATGGATTTGTATGGTTTTTGCCATAGGGTATAAATTGGATTATAATTACCAATAAAATAATAATGCCTGGTATTTTATATTTCATGGTCAGCTCCTGGATTTAAGATGTCAACTGTTATAAATAGTATGCCCTTAATTTTTAATAATCCTGAAAAGCAAACTAGAGTAATTGCAAGGTGAATAATACAAATTCTTATAAACTGTCGCAAGAGGTAATTAGGTTAATTTGGGGGAAATATACTATTTCATACTAATGTGATGTGGTGCGGGAATTAACCTGTGGTTTTTGTTTTTTTAATATTTCTTTGTTATTTTAAAAAAAATATACAATAATTTTATACGTTTTACGTCATTAATAGTGAAATGACAATACAACAATCCAAAAAATTCAAAGAGATTTTTAGCGCCGAACATTCAGGACTTTTGAACTATATCCGGTCAAAAATCTCGTCTCTCGAAGAATCTGAAGACCTCTTGCAGGACGTGTATCTTCAACTGATAGGCCATGTTAATGTACTTGATTCCATTGATAATTTAACGGGATGGCTGTACACAGTTGCCAAAAACAAAATTATCGATCGTTATCGGCGGCGTAAACTGCCTGTTGTGTCTCTCAACGAACCGGTCGAAAACGGCATCCGGTTTGAGGACGTGCTGACGGAGGACATTCCGGATAACCTGAATGAATCGGACAGAGAGCTTGTTTATAACGCCATTATTGAAGGTATTGAGTCCCTGCCGGAAAAACAAAAATATGTCTTTGTTCAGCAGGTCATTGAAGGAAGGACCTTTCAGGAACTTGCCCGGGAAACCGGTGATTCGGTGAATACACTGCTGGCGCGAAAACGTTATGCGGTGCAGTTTCTTCGTAATGAATTGGCGGAAATTAAAAAACTATTTAATGAAACATAGAGGTATATCATGGAAAGAACAGATCATTTACATAAAGCAAAACGCGTCAGGACCATAGTTGGTATGGCGATTGGCGGCGTTATATTGGCCATGCTTATGGCTTTGTTGTTTGCTGTTGTCGTTATGTGGCTCTGGAACTGGCTTATGCCGGCCATTTTCGGTCTTACAACCATCACATTCTGGCAGGCATGGGGACTTTTAGTGTTATCGCATATTTTATTCAAATCGTTTCCCCACAAAAACGGTCACCCGCATGATGATCAATGGAAAAAGAAATTCCGTGACCGCTTCTGCAACCCGCGCAGCCATAAAGATGATGAAGAAAAAGATATTTAATTAAAGCGCAACGTTTACACCTGTGTACGTCAGGAAAACCGTTCCTGACGTACACAGGTATTTTTTCTATTTTAGATATAGCACTTTTTGAATTTGCCTTTTGTCATCTGTCTGCATACAGATTATATAGGTACCCGAGCAAGCCTGTTGGCCGTTTTCGTCTGTCCCGTTCCAAAACACATTATAATATCCTGCCGACTGATTATCATTATAAAGGACTTTGACTAATCTGCCAAGCATATCATACACGGATATATTCACAAGACTTTCGTTCTTTAATTTATAGGAAATATATGTTTGCGGATTGAAGGGGTTGGGATATGGTTTTCCCAGAAAAGTTTCGTTCGGTAATTTATCAAGCTGAATGAAAATCGGGTTATAGGTCCTGGTCTCTCCTGATACAGTCACATCAGAAATACGATAGTAATACCCTGTTTCAGGAGTTACCTTTTTGTCGATATAACAATATGTTGTCCGAGTTGATTAATAACCCTGGCCTTTAAGCTCAGCACATGTTTTATAGGAAGCAATTTTCTGCCATTGAGTTTTATCTTCAGACCGATGTAAAATAAAACCCAGGTTATTCATTTCACTTTCTGTGGTCCAATCGAGTATAACAGATATGCCCTCCTGACTAGCAGTGAACAGCCCCAGATTGACAGGCAATGAGGTGTCGCCGCTGGAAAGTGGTTCGTTGCTGAGTGTGCCGGAAATTTCACCGCCAATAACACTTAGTGAAGCATTGCCGGCAACAACTCCTTTAATACTGCCCTCAGCATCCGAAGCAATATCACATGTATGAAAGAAATATCCGGCCGATGTTCCGATACTGCTTGAAAAATCTGAAAAACTCACTGAATTGCCATCGCCGGGATCTGCGGCAACTGTAGAGCCCAGTTGTGTATCTGATCCCGCGTTAAAATCAGCGTCTGCGCTTGCCCACAGTTTAAAATTCGTTACACCGCTTCGTGTATTATTCAGCGTCATGTCGGCGCCGGTTAACACACTTCCATTACCGGCGGCCTGCAATGCGAACCGTCCGATAGGCTGATTGGTTTGACCGGGAACCGGAGCGGGCGAATAAGCACTTCCGTCTGTGAAGGTGACGGCCTGGTTCATTTCATAGGCCCCGATTGTGGGTGGACTAACCCGGCTCACAGTTCGCTGATCTGTGGTAATAGTGCTGGCATAATACCCGCTGCCGATGGCAAAACTGCCGGCGTTCACCGCGAGAGTTTGAGTCGAACCGCCGTTATCGGCTAACGTAGCGGAAAGCGACAGGTTTTGATTGCTTAAAGCTGTTCCACCTTTTGTCCAGGTGGTGTTGGAGGTGGTTATGTTATTATATATTGTGTTGTATAAAATCGTATTTATGTTATTAAATCCGTTTCCGAAAGCGGGCACATTTGAGTTTTCGACAATGTTGTACCCGTTATCTGTCAGTGTTCCGCTGTTTCGATAATAATCATCACCATCGAATGTCGCCGCATTATTGGCACTGATTGAATTTTTAATTGTTACACTGCCTCCATCCAGATATATTCCACCTCCATTATCTGCCTGGTTATTGGCAATCGTACAAAAATCGATTTGAGAAATTGTACCGGAATTATATAATCCCCCTCCATAATCGGCAAACATATTTCCGCTTATTGTCGAGTTGTCAATAGTATAGATCGTTCCATCTGTGTCGTTATACAAACCGCCACCGTTTTTAGAAGATAAAATATTATCATTTATTGTACATTGTGATATGCCGAAAATTGTTCCGCGATTATAAATACCGGCCCCATACTTTCCTGAATAATTGCCGCTAAAAGTTGTATTCGAAATAATGTCGATAATCCCCTCATTGCATATGCCGCCTCCCCCAGTATAATCATGTCCCCCGGTATTATTTATAATTTGGCAGTTGTTAATAGTCAACCACATATCATAGATTGAATTATGAATTCCACCGCCTCCATCCGGAGAATACCCATTCTGGATTGTCATGTTTTTTAATGATACTAAACCTCCGATAATCTCCAGCACACGGTGAGTGTCATCACCATCAATAGCTATTTGAGTACCACTGCCCAATGAGTTAGACCCGTCAATTGTTAAGGATTTTGATATAAACAATACAGAAGAAGTAAGGACAATCGTTTCATTGCCTGCAGCGAGATTGAATGTGATTTCATCACCTATGGAGGCATCTGAAATGGCCTGCCTGAGCGATCCTGCTCCTGAATCATTATTGTTCGTTACAATCTGGTTTGCTGCTAAAAGGGGATTTATAAAATTAAGCATTAAAAAAAATAAAAGAGTCTTTATTGATTTCATTTCTGGCTCTCCTTTATTTTGCCAACAATCAGACTGGATAAAAGCCGCCCACAATAATTCTCTTGTAATTGGTAAAGTGGTAAATCAGCCAAAGGTATCACGAATAAAGCATTGAAAAGCAAACCTTGACAACTGATAAAGGAATAATACAAATTATGATCTATTGGCGCAAGCTATAATTTGACAAATTCTATTTGCCATCCCTCGGTGGGCCGGTATTAAAATGCATAATTTTGATAATTTCCCCCTTTTATATTTAAAACATCGCATTAGCTGAAAAACAAGTAGACAAGGATCCTGTTTTTTCATTGCCATGCAGGTAGACCAGATAATATTTTATCTTTCGGAAAAACTATTGAGAGCATAGATAGCAAATGAGCCCAGCCAGTGGCCGCCTTCGTAACTGTCACCTACCAGGTTGGGTAAAGAGTATTCTATATGTTCGTTGGCACTATTTATCAGGTGTTTATATTCCTGGTATTGGCCAGCCAAACCATATAAAACCCAGGCCCGGCTGAAATTTAAGCCGTCCAGATGAACAAGTTTGCCGTCTGTTCGGTCCGAAACCTGGCCCGGTTCCAGTTTGAAGTTTTTATCCTCAAGCCGGGGGTAAAATCCGTCAAGCCAGTTTTTAAACTCGGCTTTATTCAATATTCTGCGCATCAGGTCGATCTCTTCAAGACAGGGTGATAAAAAGTCATAACCGCTCGGTTCCCAGCCCAGGGGACAGTTTATATCGTCCATGTAAAAATCCCGGGCCCTGGATTCTATTGCCGATTTCAGTTGTTCGTGCTGTGTTGTATTGGCATAATCCCAGGCAAAGCACAATCCAAAAGCCGTATTGGTGTGTTCGCCCACTCTGATGGGATATTTTAACCGGGGCAGAAATTCGATATATCTCTGAACAACCAAATCTGTTAATGGCTGAAGGTTTTGTGACAACTGTTTTGCCAACGGATCATCCCAGGTATACAATTCCTCAGCCAGCTTTAACAGCCACGCCCATCCATAGGTCCGTTCGTATGACTTGTTGTGTTTACCCTCAAAATAAGCCACCTCTGCCAGAATATTTTGTTTTGTGATGTTTTGCTGCAGTTTTAAACGGACCTCATCGGCTCTGGCTAATTGAGGAAATTCCTTTAATAGTTTTACCAGTGACCAGTGCCCGTGGACCGCAGAATGCCAGTCATAACAGCCGTAAAATGCCGGATGTAATACATGCGGTTCGCCGATATCTTTTTTGCCGCCCAGTGTTTGTCCCAATTTGTTGGGATACTCTGTTTGCATACACGCCAGGGGCAGTTCGGCAAGACGGTCCGCTTGTTCCAATGTCAGATGGAGTGGTTTTGGGATTTCGCCTTTTTTCTCTCCATTTTGTTTGCTATTGTTACAGGCAGGTAAACTTGCTATATTTTAGTGGACACAAAGTTAAGCACTTTTTATATTATAAACCAAAGGAGGTGTCCACATGACAAACAGAAGACGACGTTACACAAAAGAATTCAAAATAGAAGCTGTTCAGCTTGTACTTTCTAAAAGCAATGGTAATGCTTCAGAAGTTGCCAGAAATCTTGGTATTGAGCCTAACCTTCTCTCCAAGTGGGTTCGAGAATACAAAATTGATAAAGAACATTCCTTTCCAGGACTAGGGAACAGCAAAGAAAGTGATGAAATACAGAAACTGCGTAAAGAACTTGCAGACGTAAAACTGGAGCGGGATATATTAAAAAAAGCTGTGGCCATTTTCTCAAAACCGTCCCATTAAAGTTTGGGTTTATCCAAAAGCATCAACAGGAATTCCCAATAGTGAAAATGTGCCAGGTTCTCAATGTCAGCCGGGGCGGGTTTTATACCTGGAGCAAGCGACCAATGAGTCAACGAGAACTGGAAAACAAAAAGATACTTGAACGGATCAAACATATCCACAAGGAATCCAGAGGAAGCTATGGCAGTCCCAGAATAACACAAGAGTTACATAAGGAAAACTTGATTGTCAGCCGTCCGCGTGTTGCTCGTTTAATGAGAAAGAACAAAATTTGTGCAAAAACAAAACGTAAATTCAAAGTAACCACAAATAGTGATCACAGACTGCCAATATCACCAAATCTTTTACAACAGAATTTTACAGTCAATCAACCCAATAAAGTCTGGGTTTCTGATATTACATACATCCCGACTCGCAAAGGATGGTTGTACCTGACAGTGATCATTGATTTATACAATCGCCAGGTTGTCGGCTGGGCCATGAGTAACAACCTGCATGCTTCTTCAACAACAATCCCGGCCCTAAAACATGCATATCATCGTTTTCGTCCTTCAACAGATTTGATTTTTCATTCGGACCGTGGTGTTCAATATGCATGTAAAGAATTCAGAAAAATGTTAGCTCTTTTTCAAATGGTCCAAAGTATGTCCGGAAAAGGAAACTGCTACGACAACGCTGTGGCTGAAAGCTTTTTTGGTACTTTGAAAAAAGAACTGATTTATCATCATACTTATGAAACACGATTAATTGCGAAGCAATCAATATTTGAATATATTGAAATATTTTACAACCGAAAAAGAATTCATTCCTTTTTGGGCAATATGTCACCAGTACAATTCTTAAAATTTAATAAAGCAGCTTAAACTTAACTAGGTGTCCATTTTTTTATTGCAATTTCAAGGTAATAAAATTATAATGAGCAGGGCAGGGGATAGCGCTAAAAATCTTTTCATTCTATTTTTTCCGAATAGTATATTTTCTAAATTTCGATACGATTTTTAGAAAATATTATTTTTTACGCAAAAATTCCACAGGAAATATTTTTAATAATTTTTTAAATATTGTGATCGTGCAGGGATTCTCTGCCCCTGGACGGAATAACATGAGGGCTCGGCCCTCCGTTTCATGGATTTTTGTTTAACGTTTTCATTTACAAAGGCACAGCCTTTGTTTTTCTGCGTCCGGAGGTCGGAACCTCCGGAAGATCAAAGATACTCTAATTATTCATGTACAATAAAAGGAATCCTTGGAAGAGCAGTTAGATGATTGGTTATAAAAACACCTGTTACTACCCTTAATTTAATCACAAAAATAAATAATCTTTTTATAAAATGCATTAGTGTTGTTATATAAACAAATGAATTTATCTTTTTTCAAGGATTAACTCATGTTTAGTATATAATTTTTGTACTATTTTGATAGTTTGTTTGAAAGTACTGATCACTTCAATTGATATATCTTTATTACCATGAATAACTGAACTTGTTTTCCGGTACAAATTTTTTATATCATCGTTTAAGTCGCCATCTGATACTGTATCACGTAGATCTTTTGTTGAATAGTCATCAAAATTTAGATTGCCTTTTTTATTTGATTGTAATAGTTGACCCCGAACACAAATATCTTTAATAACCACCTCTAAAATAGTACGACATAATGAACAAACCGCATAGGTTCTTTCAAAAGCATAACACAACCTTGCTTCTGTAACTAATTGCTTTAATTGATTTGGTATAGAAATACCCAAAATTAATGAGCTAATACTATACAGGTTACGAATATATTCATAATGACTAAACCAAGAATAAAGAAATTCAGAACCTAATGAATTGATTTCTTCCTCATCCAATTCATCTAGTTCAAGTGTTTCAATAGATTTTTTTGATAAATGCTCGATTATTTTATCCGTTAATAAAGGTTCTTGGTGACTGATTTTTTGTAGAATTTCTTTCGCTTTATGATCTTGGATTTCGACATAATGATGCTTTATTAATTTTGTTTTAATTTCCTTTTTGATTGAGGAATATTGACTTATAAGTAAGCTCAATTCTTTTATATCTTTATTTATAACAGCTTTTACTGAAAGTTGGTCTATTTTATACAATTTCAATGCAAACTGTGTTAGTGTTGATAAATCATCAATCTTCATAAATTATCCTAAACTATTTTACAAATAGAGTCTTGCTATCCCTGAAATTTTGTTCCAGGGCGTTAGATAATACATTGAATTTGCGCTGTTCAATTGATATTATTTTTGAAAAACTAATTTTTTTGTCTCTGAAAAATTATCCGATTGTAATCTGAAAAAATAAATTCCACTTGTCTGGTCATGTGATCGTCCAAGGGTTCTCTACTCCTGGACGGAGCAATATGGGGGCTTGCAAGCCCCTGTGGAACCAATGAAACAGGGATTTCATCTCAACTCCAAAGTATTGAATAGAACATTTTTCAAAATTTTTTCTGCGTCCGGAGGCCGGAACTACCGGACGATCAAGCGCCGGATTAGCGTTTTTCTTCTAAAAGCCAGGTAACGGCTGACTCTATTTCCTTAAATACTTTAACAAAATAGCCCGCATTAACAGCAACTGTCTCATGGAAATTATGAGTATTGTCATTGGGATCCGTTACAAAGGCAGCTTGAATATCCATAGGAAGATTAAGAGCTTTAGTGTCTTTATAGGCGAATTCATAGTCATTAAAAATGCCCATAGCATCAGGAGCATCACGAACATCGTTCAGAATCTTTTTAATGCCTGTTGAATTAATAATTTTAACATATTCTCTAGTCAATTGTTGGGCGGTCTCTCTATTTAATGGTCCATAGATTTTACCAATAATATACTCACCATTTTCAGATATTGTTATTTTATAACTCATAGAATCCTCCTCTCGCTGACGACTATAATACATCTGCTTTTACAACAGAAGAAAAACTTGTTTGTTTGATTTTATAATCTTTTTCCTCGGATTAATAAAAGGGCCTGGTCTTTTTAGGTCAAACATTCCTTATTTGTGGCTATAATATCGGGCGATCAGGAAATATTCAAAAGATGCATGATAAATAATTTTACAACTTGCATAAAATCAATGCAAGGGATTTTTAACGAATTTTAAAAATAGCAGAAACGTACGGCTGTGCGCCTCCATAATCGGCACAAATTTGTAGGGAAGGTAAAATGTGGTCGTCCAGGGATTCTTTACCCCTGGACGGAATAACATGAGGGCTCGGCCCTCCATTTCATAGATTTTTGTTTAACGTTATCATTTACAAAGGCAAAGCTTTTATTTTTACACGTCTGGAGGTCGGAACCTCCGGACGATCAAAAAAGGCCACAAGGGATGATTTAAATTATTATTCCTTTGTGTGCTTTTTTTTATCCTCTCACAAAGCTCTCAAAGCTCACAAAGGATTTAATTATTTTTTTTCTAGTCTGCGAGCTTTATGAAAAGCTATATCGTTCCGTTAATGATTCTTTTAATTCCGTCCTTTAATAGTATATGATTAAAATTAATAATTAATCCCAGTTTAAAACCGATTAGTCTTAAATATGTTAATGTTTGCTTATAATGAATGTCTTGCAGTTTTTTAACCGATTTAAGTTCCAAAAGAACTTTATTCTCAACGATGATATCTGCTCTAAAGCCTTTATCAAATTTTAAATTTTTATAAATTACAGGAATATCCTTTTCTATTTCAACCGATAATCCGGTTTTGTTTAATTCAAAAGCCAGCACATCACGGTAAACTGATTCCAGTAGCCCGGGACCGAGTATCTTGTGGATTTTTATCGCACAATCAATAACAGTTTTAGAAATTTCATTTTCATTCATTAAATAGACGCCCCATTTTTTTCATCTCAAATTTTTTCAATGTCACAATAGATTTAATTATTATTCCTTTGTGTGCTCTGTGCGCTTTGTGAGTGCTTTTTTTATCCTCTCAAAGTTCTCAAAGCTCACAAAGGATGCTTTTAATTGTCGCTTGGAAAATATTCCCAAGGCGAGCAGACCCTCTAAATTATAAATTTTTTATTTAACGATATCATTTACAAATGCAAAGTCTTTATTTTTTGCGTCCGGAGGCCGGAACCTCCGGACGATCTGAATCTTTAATGGGGCGGTAGAACCACACCCTAAAGATTGTTATGGTCCGGACCAGAGCATAACAAAATCATTTGAAAATTTGTTCCATACCTTAACATCATAGCCAACATCCTCATCGTATAGACAGAAGCCCTGAGAGAACAGTACCTGATTGCCGTTAAAATTATATAAATACTTTTTAAACCGGTTGGAATGGTCTTGACAGTTGGAACCTGTCCAACTAAAGCTGTAACTTGTATCATTGCCGGTAATTTGTAACTCGACATAATTTTTTGACAAAGGCTCTGCCCTTGGTATGACTGTATCAAGATAATCTTTTACAAGAATGTAAAAATAACCATATTTCGGATATGTTTTTAAAATATTATCATTTTCCATCGTGTAAGAATCGACACATGGTTCATCACTAAATAATTCCGACCACAGTAACTGGTCCTGGTTTTTTAAAATATTTTCAACAAATATTTTTTCATTTTGAATTTTTATGCGTGTTGTAAACTCGTCATTGTGCTTGTTTCCGGTGATGTTTTTATGTACGGTTATGGTCGTATCATATCCTGTGGCAAGCAGTTGTTTTCGAAAATCAAAAATGTTTTTTAAAAGTTTAACACTATCGGCACTCAGGGTACCCAGCAGGTTTTCATATTTGAGTATTGTTTGAATTGTGGTACTGTCTTTACTTGTAATTTGCGAGTGGTCATAATCCGGATTAGCTTTATACCATTTTTTATGCTCATAGTAGCTTTTAAGGTCTTTTGATTTAAACGGATAGCCGTATTTTGCAAATATGTTATTACGCAGAATTCTTAACGTATCGCTGATATTTTTTTCAAATAGGCGCCATTTAATTTCTTCTTCATAAATCTGAAATTCAGGGCATTCATTCTGAACGGGCAAGGCTTCTATTGGTATATGTGATGGCATGTAAACCGGAAGATGTGGAGGCGTGGGCGCTTCGATAGCAACACTTTTCGGATTTTTTACAATATCCCATTCTATTTTTTCATCCTTAACAGGCAGGTCTTTCTCATCAACTTTCATGTAGCATAATAAACCAGAATGATGCTTTGTATTTTCATCAATCCAATACCAACGTTGCATATCATTATTTTTTAATGATTCGTTAAACCTGTTTATGGATAAAGATGATACTAAAAATTGGTAATCTTTATATCTCTTAAAGAATAAAGTATCACGCCGGACGGCATGTGTGTCACTGTTTACGGGATAATAAATGTTTATAAACAATTTTTCATCCGAAATAGTATATTTCCCATTAAGACCTGTATAATAGCCGCCAACATCATTCCAGCAATAATATTCAAAATTTTTATTTTTTTCTATTTTTAAAACATAGAATCCTCCGCCACCACACAGCATTGAGTATGAACCAATATACGGTTTTTCTTTGTTATCCGAACAAGAGGCCGTTATAATGAAAAGAATTGATAAAATTTGGATTTTTATTTTCATAATATGTCACCTTAACGCCGGTCCGTTCCGGGAATATTACCAAACCGGACAGAAATTAAAATTGCCAGTTTATTAAAGGTAATGATCTTTTACCATTTGAATTCCATAATCCCAGTTGGATTCCTTTTAACTTTTTAGTAAAATTAAACAGGCCGATTTGCACGCCAGTAAAATTAACACTTTCATTATATAATCCGGCAAATGAAAACCATTTTCCATTTGAAACGCTATTGCCTATTCCCGATATAAAGGTTCCCTGTATATTATGACATTTATTATATATTAAGGAGAATGAGATTCCGTTAAAATCATCAAAAGTACTTATAAATCCGGAAATGGATAATCCATTAACATCAGCAAATTCGCCATATAGTAAACAAACATTAATTCCATTATTATGATATGGGAATAGATTGGATATGGATAATGAAATCCCGTTTATTTCCGTACCTGAATATATTTCAAATGTTGAATCCCTGAATATTTCATTATTTTCTAAATTATCTCTTGTTTCCATAATTTTGGTAATAGAGTGCCCAGGTATTATAAAAATCGAAATACCTGCAGCTAAAGCTCCCATTACACTATGTAATGGATTTATATCGATATGTGCTCCATTTATTCGGATGGTATCACATATTTGATATGACAAGGGTGCAAAATATTTTACCCCGATTCCATTTACGTTGTTTGAACCGGATGGAAAGATTTTCAGATAATAACTTTTTCCATCACATTGTATGTTATCTATACAAGAACTGTCTTGTGGACAGGCGTTTAAATAACCATAACTAAAAAATATACAATTCATTATAATTATTAACAGATTTTTATTGATCACATATACCTCTTTTCACTCGCTACGGAATATTACCAAACCGGGCCGAAATTAAAATTACCGATTGTGCAGGGATTTGAAATTTAAAATTTTGGTTGAATCATATTTTATCCCCTGCGGAATCAATGAAACAAGGAATTCATCCCAAATCCAAAATATTGAATAGAACATTTTTCAAAATTTTTGATCGTCCAAGGGTCCATGCCTTTCCTTGCACGGATTAGCAAAAGAGCCTGGCCCTCTGTGTGTTTGTATAACTCAGTTTCTATTTCTTATATAGATACCAAATACAATTTCCAGCGTTCTAAATTTTTCATTTTTCATCACTAAACCGGAAAGCTCCCCTAATTCTGATAGTCCGTGATTATAGCGGGCTTCAATATACATATTTTTATATTCAGCCATAATCCCGGTGTTTAAAAATACCGGTTTATTGGGATAAAGCTCGTCGGCTTCCATATAGTAATTTTCAAGTGTTTGTCTCAATTCGGGATTCTGTTCAAACTCAAAATATTCCGTATTAAACTTTTTAGAATTATCCAAAAGGTGTATGCCGACTGAAGGTCCCACGGTGAAACTTATTTTTATAGAATTATGGGTATATATTGGCAAGATTACCATTAATGGAACTTCAAGGTAACCTGCTGAAAATAATGCGTCAAAATAGTATCCGTGATTCGTCATGCCGAAAACCATGATATTATCGGCCTTGTATGTGCTTCGAATGATGAGCCTTAATCCCAGTGCTGTACTAAAAAACTTTGTATCCCAGGTTTTATCAATACCAAATGAATTGTTGATGCGAATTCGGCTGTTATTTGTGTTGAGTTTAGAAAAAGTACTCCCACCATATATACGATAACCTGCAACGCAAGAGTGGGCCATAATGATGATAAAAATTGTTATTATACTTTTTTTCATTGTTCTCTTTTCGAATTAATAAACTGGACGCCTAAGATAAATTGAATTGAATAGGTCCGAAGGCCAACGTAATAGATGTTTTCCAGATGTCCCAAATCCTGGTAAAGAGTGCTGTACCTTGTTTCAAAGGTAAATTTTTTGTATTTAAATCCAATCCCCCAATTAAATGCTAATCTGATACTTTTATCTAATTCTTTTGAGAAATATGTTCCATTATCATAGTTTACATTGTTTTTCGTTTTCGTTTGTTCTTTGTAATATTCATCTTCTGTTCCTGTAAATGTTTTTTTATTATCAAGAGAAGAATTATCGGTACGGGCAGTAGAAATAGAAGGTCCGGACATGAACAATAGTGAAAAGTCATTATTTACAGGTATGGTAATTTTTAATAAAATTGGAATTTCAAAAAATTTTGAAGAACAATAAATATCGTACAAGTAAAATTCGGGATTCTCAGTTTTCCTGTCAGTAATTATTGCTGCGTCAGGCATTCTACCACCCCTGGTTGTATAAACGGCTTCCCAACACAAGCCGGCATTGTCTGTCAGATTTTTTTCCCAGAAAACACCAAACTGATATCCTTTATTAAATTGACTATTTGTATCATAAAAATCGGACGATGTTATTCCGGCTTTGATCCCGTTAATACCAAATGGAATACCCGAATAGACAGGACCGCTCACAAGTATTATAACGAAAAAATATTTGATAAATTTAGTTGAATTCATGTTTGTTCCGTTTTTTTCCATTTTTGGGTCGTCCCGGAATTCCTTTTCCGGGGTAAACAATCATGCTAATTATTAAAACATAAAACAAGTTTCAGGTTAGCAAAAACCTGGAAATTGCTTCCAGGAACATATTCTTTAGTTTCAATTTTTTTTCCGTTGAACCACCATAGTTTATTTTGCACAGGTATAACGCCGCCCACATCCACACCGAGCTTTAAGTATTTCGAGAATAAACTCTGTTCATAAGAGGCGCCGTATATTATGCCGATTGTAAAACTGTCATAGTCATGATTATATTGAAAAAAACAACTAGGACATTTTAAATAATAATTAAAATCGGCTTTAATAGATTGATATTGGAATAAAATTCCGGCAAAAGGGAAAAATCGATTGTGTTTATTATTTATAACAGGGCAACCTATTTTTAACTGGTCTTGAATTTCCCGGAATGAAAAACTATTCGTTCGATTTCTATGTTTTTTTTTAAGCTTTTCGCTGGAATATGAGATTTGATTTTTTATAAAAAAGCGCGAAAAAGAATATTCAACATCAATGCCGGCATTGGGAAGCCAATCGATGGCATCTAATTTATGGAATTCCTCTATTTTATTGCTTATTTCACGATAATCAAAATATCCATAAGCTGCAAAGATATTAAATTTTAATGGATTGTGATTGCCGGTTGCCGTACAAATGGTACTCGTAAAGATCATGACGAGTGCTGCATATAAAAAGATGTTGGAAATTTTCATTGTTTTCCCCTTTGTTTTTGTTGGTCTCAGACATTTTATTACGGGTGTTAAAATTTTTATTTAACGTCATCATTTACAAAGGTAAAGCCTTTATTTTTACACGTCCGGGAGGCAGAACTTTTGGACGATCAAAGTCGTCAAACAAATAAATAGCCTAATCTCTGACACAGCGAATAGAAATTCCATTGTTACTAACGTATGCGCTCCGAAGGATGCTTGAATAATCGCAGGTGATTGCCCGGCGCCACACGCTGTAACCATTGATTAATGTTGACGACCAAAAGACGGCGGCTATACCCATATCGTTAAAGTCTCCATCGTAGTAAACGCGCCAACCACCGGGTAAGGCAAAAAAGCCGCTTTCGTTAAATGCAGGATTTATCTCAAGGTCTCCATAAGACCATAAATCCGCATTACCCGCAAGTTTACTTCCTTCATTTGTACCGCGATAATTGAGATTATTTGTTTCAGATTCGCTCATACCAAGAAATTTTTCTAATCGCTTCCACTCTTCATCTGTCGGTACATGCCAGCCTTCAGGGGAAATAATGCACGTGTCAATTACAGCTTTCCAGTTATATAATAGACCATAGGTAGCAACATTATTTTCATCATTATTATAAGCACAATAAGCGCCTGTTCTTAATATAGTCCAAGTATTATCGGGAACATGAGGGATAGGTGTTCCATCACGATAATGTGTTACTTTTAAATTCTCTGCCATCCACCATTGAGCACCTATTTTTACTGTTCGATAAACATTGCCGTCATAGTCTCTAACTACACGGTTAACAGAAACATCAATGTAACTGTCCGCACTTATATTAATATTTTCTAATTTATAAACCTCAATATCAACTCCGCTAACCGAAAGAGTGTATTTACCTGACATTTGTTTATTCAAAAAGTGCTGATTGTTCATTACAGATGATGAATGAATTGCCGCCGTAGCTGTACTGCCCATTTGACCGTCGATCAACAACATCTTTTTATTAATTCTAACGTCTCCCGCTTTCATGCTGTAAATATATAATCCGCTAGCCACACCCCGGTTATTGTCATCTGTCGCGTTCCAGACGACGCTGCCCGAACCATATTGAAAAGCATCAAGAAGGGTTTTTACATGCTGGCCCAAAACGTTAAAAACTTCAATGTTGACATGAGAAGGGTGGGCCAATTCATAGCTTATAACTGTAGACGGATTAAAGGGATTGGGGTAATTCTGCAGCAACCGGAAACCATCGGGTTTTTGCAGGGAATTATTTTCAACGCCTGTTGCCGTTATTTGAAAAGAATATTGCCCCTGTTCATTTGTATAAGAGCTAAAGATGTGGTTGGTGTCAGCCTGATCTACCAGTTTAACAAACGCGTTTGATACCGGTTCGGCTCCGTTACCCAAATATTCGGCTCCGTTATCTGTCACTGTCCCATGAATTACAATTTGAGCAAAAACTGCTTGAACCAATATCATACATAGGCTAAAAAACAAAGTTCGTTTAAACATGTTTCTCCTCCTTATGTGAGTAGTGATAATTGATTATAAATGCTAACGCCCGTTTGAACTGTAGGCCATAATTGACGTGTGTTTTTCTCTGATAGTCCAGGGATTCTCTACCCCTGGACGGAATAACATGAGGGCTCGGCCCTCCATTTCATGGATTTTTGTTTAACGTTATCATTTACAAAGGCACAGCCTTTATTTTTCTGCATCCAAAGGCCGGAACCTTTGGATGACAACATCATCAAAAAAATCAACATGTTTGCAACATGACGTACCACACCCAATCCAAAATATATTGAACACGGACCAGCAGGAATGTGATTAAATAACAGATGCAATCTCTTCCTCGTGTGTGTATAAAGCCCATTTATGTGTGTGGAAAACCAGCCAAAGGCCGGTGAGCAGCGGGGATACTTATTAAATTACCCCGAATAACAGACCTTTATGACTGATAAAATAATATTACAAATTTTCAGTCATTGGTGCAAGGGGTTTTTAAAAAATGTAGAAAATTATAAAACCATAAACTTGAGTAAAAGACAGCTTGTTGGTATTGTTCTCAACTTTTTACCTGGTTTTTTATAATGATTCGAATTCTGTTTGGCATACCATGTGATATTGCCTGTTATTTAACCATATTTTTTTTGTTGACAGATATGTTAAAAATGATTCTCCTCTGCGATTTTTAAAGATATGTTTAAAGTTTGTCAGTTCACCTTGTTCTTCTATAACTTTTAACATTCTTCCCAATTCTTCAATATCTTCAAAAAAATTCAATTCTGCGGCCGTTTTTCCAACAGCTTCTTCTTTGGTGTATCCGGTTATTTTTTCGAAAGCTAAATTACAGTCGACTATTTGGTTTGTTTCCATGTCATTTATTGACACGGTTGCAGGATTAAGCATAAATGCCGTCATGAATTTTTCTTCAGAACGTTTTATTTTTAAAGTACTTTCAGATAACCTTAATGCCATCTTGATACTTGCCAATTTTAACGAATTTTCAATATTTTTATAAATGTACCCATAAGCCGTAATTTTTTCAGTTTCGTCTATGATCTCTTTTTCGGTATGTGACGATACAAAAACAATAGGAATATCATATTTTTTTAAAATTTTTTTTGCCGTATCTGCGCCATTAATTTTATTATGCCCCAGATCAATATCCATTAATATTAAATCAAAATTTCCATTTTTTTCTTCAACGATTTTTATTGCACCTTCGCCCGAGGTGGCATAAAGAGGATTAAATCCAACAGATTTTAATTCTTCCATCTCATTCATTGCAATAATAACTTGATCTTCAACTATTAATATTTTTTTTCCTTCATACAAAAAATCGACCATTAATATACCTCCAAATAAAAATATGATATATATAAAGACACCTGGTGTCTTTTATCAGTTGACCGTTTTAATTTTCGATTAGAAACTGGATCGTTATAGAGCGCCGTTCTGCTGTAGCGTGTAACTCAAAATATATTGACTGTAAAATACCAGGAATGTCATGCCATCCCGTACTTGGATAAATTATCCTGAAAACAATCCTTTATGATTGGTGAATAAATTGTACGAATTTTGAGTCAGTGGCGTAAGCGGTTTTGAAGAAAATTCGGTTTTTCGTCGCAAAATCTTTTATGGACGGAAAATTTTAATACGCTGAATGGTATGAAAGGGGGGACCTGTGGAGTGATTTTTAATAACAAGATGAACGCCCTAACCCCAGGACCAGGAACGACAATAATTTAATAACGTTTCCGTTTAATGATGATGGTTTATCTTGGCAACGGTATTAAATAGGGTGAACATAAAACAATGCGGCAGGACTGTCGCATTGCGGTTTTTTAAATAGTTCAGGATATTTTATGATTTATCTTTTTTACCAAATCTTTTATACAGGCCCCAAATCCATATAGCTGTAAATACGAAATATATGCTAAAAATTTCCTTATTATAGGGCAAGAATTGCATTTTTTTTATGTTGAATTGAAATAAGTGATAGTTGATACATGTCAACAACATCACGGTCATTGAGCCAAACCATAATATATAGTGTGACATGAAATCACAAGTTTTCTGTTTCTGTTCATCAGAAAGCCAATAATTTTTGTTGGGCATGTTGAGCATGGAAACAGGAATTTTAGACAGGCCGAAACTGAGTCCCATAAAAGTGATGATTATGAATCCCGTAATGCTGTAATTAATTGTCATAAAATTGCTTTTAGCCATCCACCCGTTTGGCCGGCCGGACATGGTAAAATGAGAGGCGATTTTTTCCGGCAATTGCGGATAATAATATATCCCCTGTGCTATATAAAACGCACACACCAGTAAAAAAATTACAAGAGCAATTTTTCGTATCATAATACCTCACTTGATTTTTATAAGCGATTTGGTTAGCCGTAAAAATTTCCGGTGAAGGCAAATTTTTTTTAAAAAATAATCAATTCGTTATTCCTTATTACACCTTACAGAAAATCCACTTGACTTGTTCTCCGGATTCCTTGTTATGCCTTTTTAATCAGGATATAAATCACTCTTCTCCCTTGTTGTTAAACTTTCCCTGTTAATTTTTCTATGCGGGGAAAACACCTCATTTATTTAAGCGTGAGATGACAATATATCCGGGACAGTTTAAAATTATGCTGGGCGACAGTATTAATCCTGAAGCCACTGCATTGCCGACTCTTCATCGCCGAACATTTTGGCCTGCCAACCGGTATTTATGCAGACTGTTTCATAAAACCGCATGTCCTTTTCGATTGCCGATCCAGGCGTAACCACCAAAGCTATTTTGTTTTCCCTGGGTGCATTAATCTCTTCATAATAGTCAGAAGTATTATATATATTCATGAGATTTGAGCTGAGAATCATCGAGGTGCAGTCTACCAGTAACTTTTTACAATTCTTACGATGCGACACTTCCAGTGCCTCACTGGCCTGCTTCATGAAATCTTTGTGCGTGAACTCACCGATGTTTGTTATCAGAATTATCCCATCTTTTTCCAGATACTCAATAGTATAAGACATATCCGTTCCTTTTTTTGACTGAATGCGTCATTTGGTGGATGTGACTATTCCTGAAGCCATTTCACGGCAGACTCTTTATCGCCGAATAATTTAATTTGCCAGCCTTTATTGACGTTGACGGTTTCAAAGAACTTTAGGTCTTTTTCACTTTTGTGTCCGGGCGGAACCAGCAACGCTATTTTGCTTTCCCTGGAAACATTGATTTCATTATAATAGCCGGAAGTATCGTAAATATTCATGGTGTTTGTTTCGAGATACATTGAGGTGCAATCCGACAGAAACTTGTGGCAATTTTGGGTTTCGGCGATTTTTATTGCCTCGATGGCTTGCTTCATAAAATCTTTGTGTGTGAATTTACCGATATTTGTAATCAGAAATATCCCCTCATTTTCCAGATGCTCAATGGTATAAGACATATCCATTCCTCTTTTCAACTACCTGTTTGCGGTCCGGCGTCTGCAGTATGCTACAAAAAAACAATTAATAGATTTATTCCGATTATAATAATTCATTACATTAACCTTATATTGATAATAGATATTCCTGTAATTTACCGTCCCTGGGAAACGTCCGGGATGTTTCAAGTTTTTACGTTCTAAACTCTTGAATTATTTTCACAATTTCACCGGTTGTCGTATCAAAATACAGGTGCCATGCTGCAAAATCATCCTCTCCAATAGGTATTTTCCATACCACACGTAATTCGATAGAATTTTGTTTGTCCAGTGCATATATGGCTTTTTCTATCGGTTCCAGTATTGAATTTTGAGCGATAATAAACTCGATTGGTTTGCCGTCATCACCGTAATAGGTGATGGATTTTCCAATGATATTGGCTTTTGCATGGTTTATGGTAAAATTATCAATTGGCGGTATATAAATGTTTGAATACCAAAAACCGGACAATTCGTAAACGCCGTCTCCGTATAAATAGACGGGTATGAAGGAATGAGGAATTTTCAGGCCGTTATAACTTTGCGGACCAAATACGATTTTCCAGGCTGTGCTGTCGGTTTCAAGTAGCTGAATATGGTGGATATTTGACAATAAATCCTGGCTATCGGCGGTATTTGTAAACTTTTTGTTTTTTAACAAACAGGTTACCGCCATTTGCAGGGCTTTATTTTTGGTAAATTTTATTCCGGGATACGGATGGAGTGATGTATCATCATCTTTACCTGTGAATCCATATTGATTCAGTCGTGTACGAATTGCAGAACCGTTTAAAGCATCAAATTCCTTTTGTAACGGCTGTAATTTGTCCTGGGTTAAGGGCATTAAGGTGGTGGGATAATTCGGGTCTGTTTTATAATTGGTTGTTTCATAATTATCAGATAAAAGAGAGTCGTCTTTGCTGCAATAAATCAGAAAACCTGAGAGTATAATACAAAATAAAATTATTTTTCCTGAGCGATTCATATCAATTCCCCTCGTTAATTATAGGTTGCCGGAAAATATTTAATGAAAACAGCGCGATAAATCCGGAACACAACGGTTAAGCATTATACAATATAATTCATACACATTACTTTAGCAAAATTAATTTTTTTGTTTCTGAAAAACTTTGTCTTGAACCTGTCAAAGGATCCTCAGCTTTTAATCGATAAAAATATACTCCATTTGATAAACCTTTTGCCTGCCGGCTCTTATAAGGCAGCAAATACTTTTTTCTTATTAGTTGCAGGCCGGGGCCAACGAATAATTATGTAACCTTTTTTTGATGATGATGGTTAATATCTGCAAAGGCCAAGCCTTAAATTACTGTGTCCGGATGTTGGAACCACTGTATGATCAACAAACAATGTTTATTCTTCGCAAATACAATCGTATTTTGCCCTGGTCAGAAAAAGCAAATCATCAGGCACGAGTTCTATTTGCAGACCTCTTTTCCCGGCACTAACGAATATGGTATCAAACTCTTTAGCCGTTTCATGGATTATTGTCGGCAGTATTTTTTTCTGTCCGATCGGGCTAACGCCGCCCAGCAAATACCCGGTTGTTCTTTCAACCAGTTTTTTATCCGCCATGGCGATTTTTTTACATCCGATGGCTTTGGCGCACAGTTTGAAATTCAACTGGGATGAAACCGGCACAATGGCAACATAAAGATCGTTTTGTTCATTTGCCACAACAAGCGTTTTAAAAACCCTGTTCTGCTCAATTCCCAGTTTTTCAGCAGCCTCTTCACCATAGGAACTTGTGTTTGGATCATGACTGTATTCATGGACCGTAAATTTGATTTTTGCTTTTTGGGCTGTGTTAATAGCTGGTGTCATTTTTTATCGCTTTGTTTTGTGTAAAGGAAATCTTTTTGTTTCACCTGTCCAACAACCATAAGCACTACCGGCCCTCTACATTTGACTTGAAGGATAAGCCAGTACCATTATAACCGTGTAATGCTAAAAGAACAGGCAAATCATCATTAATGAAAATTGCAAAATCATTGCCAGACCGTTTGTCAGCCAGACTGCAATTCGTCTGAACCGTATTCCGTACAATGTCCAAAAAATATAAATGCCAGTAAATGACAGCAGATGAAAAATGGAAATGGAACTGCTGCCGGGAGTCTTAAATTCATGAACGATTTGAAAAGCAATGGCAAGGTTGGCGACAACGCCGAAAAGCAGTCCGATTGTTTCCCAGTATTTTTCAGGTACTTTGTCTATGTATTTTAAAAACATTGATGGTTCCTTTATTTCAGCAGCAGCCGACCCAGTATAACGACCGATGCGGATATGAATCCGTGCATGGGTTCGCTGGCATATCTTTCTTTGGGAAGGTCCAAATCTCCTTTAACCACATTGTATTTTTCCCACAGTTTACCCGTTTTGTCATAAAGGTCCAGCATAAGGTTTAAAAGTTTATGACACACCTCTTTGGCTTGTTTTTCATAACCGTATGTTATCAATCCCTCCACCGGCATAACATGCATGGGCGGCCATCCTGCCGGATAGTTGAATTGCACCCATTCATATTCGGGGTGCGGACTGGCATATTGTTCCGCTGTAGATGTTAAACCGTGCGGCTGGTTGAATTTTTCAAGGTTTTGCATCATCTTTTCAGCCTGTGCCGGCGTGGCGATGTTAACCCACATGGGCCAAAATCCCAAAACAGACCAATAGGGTAATCTTTCCTGTCTGATAAAATGATAATCAAAGAAAAATCCCTGTTCTTCATCCCAGCAATATTTTTGAACGAGTTCTGTTCTTTTTTGTGCTTCTTTTTGCCACTCCTGTGCTTGCTCGGGCCAGCCCAGTTCACCGGCAATTTTGGCAATATTGTTGGCGTATTGGATCAGGGCACAGTTTGTTGCCACAGGATTGCATTGTCTAACATCTCCGTCAAAACAAGGGGTAAAGTCCGTTATCTCTGCTTCGGCAGCCAGCTCAGGCCGCCAATTGGGATCACCCAGGTCGCGGTTTGTTGCCAGACCTGTGGGTGTTTGGTGGTGTTCCGCCAGCCAATAGTTATTATACTCTTTTTTTAACAAGGGAAAAGCCATACACAACAAATCTTTGTCCGGATGTTTTTGGTGATACCGCCAAATACCCTCGGCCAGTAAAGGCGTTTGGGAACGGGTCAGATAATAATCGCGATTACCGTTCAGCACCATACCATGCTTTTCAATCATAAAAAGATGGTTGACAATATGGTTGCGAACCAGGTCAAAACGTCCGTGTTCGAGCAGGGCAAGGTTGATAAAATAGGTGTCCCAGCCATACATTTCAGGGAAAGCCGATTCACTGCCGCCGGCGGTACTGTAGGGATGCGGTAGATAAAGCAGGGTCCCTTTTGGATCGTTACGTATCTCTTTTTCATTGGCCCTGCTGAAATCACCGTCCCACCAGGTTTTTATATTATCATCCAGTGATTGCCATCTTTTTTCAAATTCTGTTGTTATGTTCATTTTGTTCTCTTAAAATGGGTCGTTTTGGGTAAATGGATTTAAAAATCGGTCTGCTTTTTTATTGAATATGGGTTGAAAACCAATTATGACAGAATTTGCTGAACCTAAGAGAATTTTGAATAAAATGCAATAAGATTATTATTATATTTGAAATTCTCATCTAAATTGTTATATTTCAATCTTTAAAAGATTGTGTTGATGATTATAATATATTGAATAAAGAAAGCAGTCGGGGTTGATGATATTTTTAGATAGATTAAAAAAAGGTCCGGTTTTATTTGACGGGGCCATGGGAACACAAATTCAGGCCTTTCAGCCCACTCTTGAAGAGTGGGACAATAAAATCGGCTGCAGCGAGGTGCTGAATCTGACTGTGCCCGATAAAATTCAGGCGATTCATGAAGGCTATTTAAAAGCCGGATGTGATGTTGTTGAAACCAATACATTTGGCGCAAATATTATTGTTTTGTCGGAATATGATTTACAGGACCGTGTTCTGGAGATTAACAAAACAGCCGGGGAAATTGCCCGTAAAGCTGTCGAAAAATACAATTCCATTAAACCGCGTTATATCGCCGGTTCCATTGGTCCCGGGACAAAACTCGTCAGTCTGGGACAAACCGATTTTGACACCATGTATCATTCCTACCAGCAGCAGGTACAGGGCCTTGTTGAAGGCGGCGTTGATTTACTGGTGGTTGAAACGTGTCAGGATCTGCTGCAAATAAAAGTATGTTTAGCGGCCATTACCGATACGTTTAAATCAATGAACGTTCGGCTGCCGATTGCTGTTTCGGTGACAGTCGAATCCACCGGAACTCTTTTAGTCGGTTCGGAAATTACGGCTGTTTTAAGCGCGCTTTGGCGCCCTTTGATGTTGATATTTTGGGAATGAATTGTGCCACCGGTCCGGAACACATGCGGCCCTATATTAAAGAAATCTGCCGCCAGTTTCCCGGCGCTGTTTTGTGTCAACCCAATGCCGGCTTGCCGGAAAATGTTGACGGGGAATTGGTTTATACACTAAAGGTTGAAGATTTTGTCAAGGTGCTCACTGAATTTATTGAAGAAGATGGTGTGCAAATTGTCGGAGGCTGCTGCGGCACAACGCCTGATTTTATGGCGCAAGTAAGCAAACAATTTGAGCATATTCAACCGGCTGTTCGTTCTGTTGATAAAAACTATACGGTGTCTTCATTATTCAGTGAAAAGAATTTACATCAGCAGCCGGGTCCTTTTTTTGTGGGTGAACGCGCCAATACCAACGGCAGTAAAAAATTCAGAGATTATCTGTTAAAAGAGGACTGGGACGGTATTGTCGATGTCGCCAGAGAACAGCAAAATACCGGCGCCCATGCCTTGGATTTATGTGTTGCTTATACCGGCCGAAATGAAACGGCTGATATGGAAAACGCTGTTAAAAGGATTGTAACACAGATCGATTTGCCGATAGTGATCGATTCTACGGATGCGGTTGTTATCGAAGACGCTTTGAAGTTAATTGGGGGGAGGGCCGTTATCAATTCCATTAACCTGGAAGCCGGTGAGGATAAGGTCCATGAGATTTGCCGATTGGCAAAAAGATACGGCGCCGCGCTTATAGCCCTGACCATTGATGAGCAGGGCATGGCCCTTGAAGTGGATAGAAAAGTAGAAATAGCCAAACGGCTGCATCAAATTGCTGTGGACCAACATGGATTACATCCTCAGGATTTGATTTTTGATGCACTGACATTTACCCTGGGCAGCGGTGATGAATCATTAATGACCGCCGGGATTAATACCATCGAGGGTATCCGCAATATAAAAGCCGAACTGCCGGGTGTGTTTACAATATTGGGTGTCAGCAATATCTCCTTCGGACTAAGTCCCCATTCCAGAGAAGTGTTAAATTCCGTCTTTTTAGATGAAGCTGTTAAAGCCGGTTTGGATTTGGCTATTGTTAATGTAAAAAAAATAATGCCGCTGTATCAGATCGACCAGCAGGATATTGATTTTAGTCTGGACCTGGTTTACAACAGGGGTGAAAATCCTCTTATTTCATTTATAAAACATTTTGAACAAAAAGCCGGCGTTGAAACCAAAAATATTGTCGAAGATGAACTGGACATTGATGAAAAGATTAAGCATAAAGTCATTCAGGGTAACCGATCCGGTTTGGAAACACTGCTTTTAGAAAAACTTGAGCAAATATCTGCATTGGATATTGTGAATGAATTACTAATACCTGCCATGAAAGTCGTGGGTGAATTGTTTGGGGCCGGAAAAATGCAGCTTCCTTTTGTTCTTCAGGCGGCTGAAGTGATGAAGTTTTCCGTCGACAAACTAAAACCATATATGGAAAAGACCGACGACCACATTCAAAAAAGTATTGTGTTGGCAACCGTAAGAGGTGATGTACACGATATTGGTAAAAATCTGGTTGATATAATTCTCAGTAATAACGGTTACAAAGTTTATAATCTCGGTATTAAATGCGAGATTGATACAATTTTGCAAAAAGCAAAAGAGGTCCATGCAGACGCTATCGGTATGAGTGGATTACTGGTCAAGTCTACTGTTATTATGAAAGAAAACCTCGAAGAGATGCAGAAAAGAAATATTCATATCCCGGTGTTACTTGGCGGCGCTGCTTTAACAAAAAGTTATGTCGATGATGTTTGTAATGCCGTTATTGATTCACCTGTGCTTTACTGTTCAGATGCCTTTGAAGGTTTGCGGGTTATGGAAGCGATTAAAGAAAATAATCTCAATTTTCAAAAATCGACTCAAAAATCCGTCAAGAACGTAATTAAAAAACCGGCTGTTAAAGTTAAAGAGGAAATTATTTCTCAGGATATTGAAGTTCCTGAACCGCCTTTTTGGAATAGTAAAATTGTTTCCGATATAAAACTGGAAACAGTTTTTGAATATATTACAGAGACGGTTTTGTTCCGGGGACGCTGGGGATATAAAAAGGGAAAGCTTTCAACAAACGAATATGAAAAATTGTTAAATGATCATGTTCGTCCCGAATATAAAAGATTAAAAACGATCTGTATTGAGCAAAATTTACTTGCTCCTCAAGTTGTTTATGGTTATTATCCGTGTAACAGCGACGGTGATGATGTTGTCATTTATCATCCCAATACCGATAAAGAATGGACCCGGTTTCATTTTCCGAGACAAAAACAGTCGCCCTTTCGATGTATTGCCGATTTTTTCCTGCCGGTTAAATCCGGGCGTAAAGATGTGATTGCTTTACAGGTGGCAACTGTCGGTCATAATGCGGATCAGGAATCCAAACGGCTGTATGAGAGTGATTCCTATAAAGACTATTTGCAGTTTCATGGACTCAGTGTTGAGGCTGCTGAATCGCTTGCCGAATACTGGCATAAACAAATTCGTCTTGAATTGGGTATAGCGGATCAGGATGGAAATTCCATTGACGAATTTGTCTTACAAAAATACCGTGGTTCACGATATTCTTTTGGTTATCCGGCCTGTCCGGATTTGGCTGAAAACCGAAAATTATTTCAACTGCTTGATCCTGGTCGAATTGGTGTTTCCATTTCGGACGAAGACCAGATGGTTCCTGAACAAACGACGTCAGCTTTTATTGTTCATCATCCACAGGCTAAATATTTTAGAGCAGATTAATAAAAAAGATGGAGGCAGCATGGAAAAGTATGTTTGTACAAATTGCGGCTACGTATATGATCCTGAAGTCGGTGATCCTGAAAATGATGTTCCCCCTGGAACGGAATTTGACGACACACCGGACGATTGGCTCTGTCCTATCTGTTATGTTGGTAAGGATATGTTTGAACCGTTGTAAAAATTAACTGTTAATATATAAAAAAGGGATAGGAGCTTTATAACATGGATGTAATCGGATTGGATATTGGCGGCACAAAATGTTCGGTCGTTAAATCCGATGAAAACGGACATTTTTCGTTCAAAGAAACATTTCAAACAACAACAGTTACGGAAACGCTGGAACGGCTTTTTTCTGTTATTGAAAAGGCAAAACCTTTAACAGATCCGATTTTTGGAATTGCCTGTGGTGACCCGATGGATAAGGAAAAAGGTATTATTTTATCACCACCCAATTTACCGGACTGGGACCATGTTACAATTGTGGATGATATTGTTTCAAGGTTCGGCGGTAAGGCTTTTCTTATGAATGATGCCAATGCCGGCGCCCTGGCGGAATGGAAGTTTGGCGCCGGAAAAGGATATGACAATGTTGCATTTTTGACCTATGGCACCGGTATGGGCGCGGGCCTTGTTTTGAACGGCAGGCTCTACGAAGGGAAACAATATGCGGCCGGTGAAGTAGGACATATTCGACTGGCACCAGATGGCCCGATTGGATATGGTAAACACGGTTCCTTTGAAGGATTTTGCAGTGGAGGTGGTATTGCAAAATGGGTGCAAATATTAGCGGCCGAAGGAGAAAACGAATCCGTATTGTTTAAAAATAAAGAACTGTATGATATAACCGCCAAAGATGTTGCAGAAGCTGCACGTGCCGGTGATGCATTTGCCGCTGATATATTTTATCAATCCGGGCGGTATGCCGGTCAGGCTTTATCAACTATAATTGATATATTAAATCCTGAGGTTATTATTTTGGGAAGTTTGTATGCCCGGTGTCAGGACTTGCTGGAAAAACCGATTCGCGAGGTTTTGGAACAGGAAACGCTGGCAAGACCTTTAAGCGGATGCAAAATTGTGCCGACAGCTTTGGGAGAAAAAATAGGGGATTATGCCGCTATTTCAATTGCACTTTATGGTGTAGAGATGGAAAATAAATAGATATGTTTCAAGAGCCGTTTTGTAAAACGGCTCTTTTTTTAAAATACAAAGAATTTCAAATACAGATAAACAATCGGGGTAGAAAAGGTCAAACTGTCAAACCGGTCTAAAACGCCTCCATGCTCGGGAATAAGAGAGGAAGAGTCCTTAACGCCGACGTCACGTTTGATCATGGATTCGAACAGATCGCCATATTGTCCGAAAATGCCGGCAATAGCCCCGATAACCAGCGAATCCACCAGCCTTAATCCGTCGATAAACCACATATGGCACCCCCACGCTGTTAAAACAGAAAAGATAAATCCGGCGGCTGAACCTTCAATGGTTTTATTCGGACTGATACGTTCAATTAATTTATGTTTTCCGAAATAGGAACCAAAAATGTATGCGGCTGTGTCACAAATCCAGGTTGCAAATACCATCATCATCAGCCATTTCCCGGCCGCGCCGTATGGAATGTCATAAGTATGCGGCAGCTCTCTTACCAACAGTAAACTGCCGAACATTATTGGAAAATAAAGAATGGGAAAAAAGGTAACCGGCACATTTAAGGTTGGAGAGCCTTTCGGACGATAAAGTGCCCAAAAGAATACACTAATCATTGAAAGCATAATGAGCGGAATAAGCGATTCTACTCCGTAAAAGAATAGCGATAAAACAACGGCGATACTAAAAATTTCACCGATAAAAAGGTTGCTAAAAGTTTGTTTTTTTTCAGCGAGTTTGTAAAATTCATAAACTGAAAGTATAACAACGAGGAGAACAAATCCTAATAAATAATATCCTCCAAATAAAACAGATAAAATAATCAACGGACCAAAGATAAGGGCAATAATCGTTCGTATACCAAAGGATTTTAAATTCAAAAAGACTCCTCTCAGTTTGTAACTGAAAACTATTGTTGGTTTGATTTGACTGCTACTCTATGACAAGCCCGCCAATGAGTTCCTGGATATTTGTAACATTGTGTTGAGAACAATATTCTTTAATTTCATCTAAAATTTTAATCGTAGAATCAGGATTCATAAAATTGGCTGTACCGACTTGAATGGCAGAAGCACCGGCAAGAAAAAACTCGATGGCATCCGGTCCGTTCATTATACCGCCGATTCCGATAATGGGAATGGAAAGCGCCTTATGCAGCTCAAACACCTTTGCCAGGGCCAGGGGTTTTATTGCCGGACCGGAGAGTCCGCCGGTTATGTTTGCAATTTTGGGTCTGCGTGTTACGGCGTTAATAGCCATACCGACAAAAGTGTTAACCGCAGAGACCGCATCAGCCCCTCCGTTCTGCACGGCGAGTCCAATCTGACTGATGGATGTCACATTGGGGGTTAGTTTGGCAATAAGGGGTTTTTGCGTGACCTTACGGATGGCCTTTGTCAAATTTTCAGCCGTTACAGGATCAGCGCTGAAAGATATGCCGCCTTCTTTTACATTGGGACAAGAGTAATTCAGCTCAAAAGCATCAATGCCTTCAACCTGGTCAAGTCTTGCAACGGCTTCAACAAAATCGCTGTCTGCCTTTCCGGCCACATTAACGATGAGTTTCGTGTTTAGGGTCCTCAGGAAGGGCATTTTTTCGACGATAAATTGTTCAACACCAACATTGGGAAGGCCGATGGCGTTCAACATTCCGGAGGGTGTTTCCACAATTCTGGGCGGTTTGTTACCGGGACGGGGTTCCAGTGTTACTGTTTTTGTTACGATTGCACCAAGCTGATCAAGATTGATAAAGTCTTTAAACTCTTCCGCGTAACCAAATGTACCGCTTGCTACAGAAACAGGATTTGATAATTCAAGAGAACCAATATTTATTTTTAGGCTAGTCATTTAAATTAATCTCATTCATATTAAAAACCGGACCATCTTTACATGCTAACAGGTATTTTTTACCGTCGTGAGGCGGGTTTGCCATTGGTACCGGGCAGCCCATACAGGCCCCAAAACCACAAGCCATAACATTTTCGACTGTGACTTGTGCGGATATGTTATATTGTTTTGCCAGTTGCTGCACTTTAACCATCATTGGCGTTGGTCCGCAGACATAAAGCTGTTTGCCTGTTGTTGATGTTAAAGATGCCAGATAATCGTTTAAAATATCCGTAATAAAACCTTTATATCCGGCAGAGCCATCGTCTGTCGATATATGAATTTCCGCATTGGTTTTTTCAAAATCATCAAGGCAGCACAGTTGTTCTCTGGTCCCGGCGCCGTAAAAAATAGATTTTTTTATATCTTTGGTTGGCAATTCTTGCATCATTAACAAAAACGGAGCGATACCAATTCCACCGGCAACAATAATTGCCTCCTGCAAGTCATCCGGATAATCGAACGAATTGCCGAGTGGCCCTATAATATTTAAAGAATCACCCGGTTTGTTTTTCAACAGTGCATGCGTGCCGCGCCCAATAGCGGCAAATAGAATGTCAAATGTTCCGGCATCCGGCTGTGAATTATGTATGCTGAACGGACGACGCCACATAATTTCTTCACAATGGGGAACCTCTACATTAATAAAATTTCCCGATCGGGCAGATTGTGAAATGTTTGGTGCCGTTAAACGATATCTGTAAATATCTAAAGCTTTTTTTTCGATTGATATAATGCGGGATTCGGATAGCTGTTTTTTATTCAAATTATTAACCATTAATTATTCATTTTCAGGTTTTTTGGGTTCTTCTTTTTTTGATTTTTCTTGTTTTTCTTGCTCTTCTTGATGGATTCTCTTTCTCTGTTCCATGATACTTTTTAGATCTTGAGAATTCAGGCTTTTTTCATCATTTTTAGGTGTGGTATCCTGACCGGCAGTTTTTGTGTCTGTGCTGGTTTGTGCTTGCAAAGAGTCAGCAGGCGCTGTTAGGGTGGTATCGGAAAGAGATGCTGCTACGGACAAACTGTCAGACGCCAGGCTGTCTGAAGCTAGTGCCGCGAGTGAATCACTTTTTGCTTTTTCCAGGCTTGCAAGCGAATCTGCAATTGCCTGTTTTCTGGCTTCCTCAGCTTTTATTGCTTCTTCGATGGCATCCAGTTTTATCTGGACATTTTTTGCATAAGGTGTTTCAGGATATTTTTCCACAATGAATTCATATTGTGCTTTGGCAGAGTCGTTATTAAACATGCTGTTTTCAAAATACCAACCCCGTGCAAATGCCGCTTTTGCTGCATAGGGTGAGTCCGGATACGTGTCTATAATATTTGAGTAGAGATCAAACGCTTCATTAATATTATCATTTTCCTCAATAATTTTTTCTGCTTTCGTGAATAATACTTTGGCGGAATCCACTTTTTCTTCAGTAATTAAATTGAGCTGTCTTTTTGCGCCCTTTGCATGAGGGCTTGATGGATAATGCTCTATTATATACTGATATAAAGAATCGGATGTATTTGTATCCTTTTTTTCGTTTTCATAAATATAAGCCATGGAATAAATGGCGCGTGCAGACATGGATGAATCGACATCCAAATCAACGACCATTTGATAGTCTGTAAGCGCAGTGTCTGGTTTTTCAAAATGAAAATTCAGTAATTCAGCCAGTGACATATATTTTGTTGCAAGCTGTGCCTTTTTTGATTTTTCTTCCTGTTCTTTTTGTTCTACAAGCCTTAAACTATCATCTTCAGCCGAGGTAGCCGTTAAACTGTCAGCCGATACGGAATTTCCAGTGCTATCGTGTTCAGCACCGTTTAAAGCCATTCTGTTTCTGTCTTGCAAAGTCAACGGAGCTGGTCTGTCTCTATCCGCATAGTTGATCCATATTCCATCGGGATCGAGGTCGATAGGTGCGTTATCACGTTCCCTTTTGTCTCTTTTGGAATCAGAATCACCTTCAGCATTAAGAGAATCCGATTCGACTTCCCTTCCTTCCAAAACAGCAATATCTTTTGAAAGGTCCAAGAGTTCTCCGATATTTTTGGCCCTTTCGGTAGCTTTGGGTGCTACGATAGAGTTTACAAACTCCCCTCTGACCATGTCATAATTTTCTTTAGCTTTTTTATAATCGAGATTGGTAAATTCTTCAATTTCACCGAGAGAAAAGTAACTGCGGGCCGAGGCATCTGTTCGTTTATGAAGTTCAATAATATCATCATACCATTTTATAGCGTCATCCAGTTGTCCGTTTAGCCGAAGATTTTCCGCAAGCTGGAATTTGATATTTGGAATCCGCTTTACTTCATACTCTTTTGAAAGTAAATCTCTAAATGTTTTGATGGCGTTTTCATAATCATTGTTTAAACTTTGAGCTTCTCCTAATTTAAACGTAGATTGAGATTTAAAGTCTTCATTCGGACTAATATCAACTGTTTTTTTAAATATTTCAGGCGCTTCATCAAATTGTTTTAAATAAATGAGACATTCACCAAGCCTGTATAAAGAAAGGGCCCGGATAAGTTTGTCATCTGCTTCTTTGGCCGAACTTTTGTAATATTGGCTTGCTTGTTCATAATTTTCTCTTTCATAATACAGTCCGGCAAGCTCGTATTTTGCTTCTTCTTTTAATCGTTTTTCTATTTTTGTATCATTAATGATTTGGCGAAAGTGCTGTTCAGCATCTTCAAATTCTTCAAGCCCGATAAGGGTTTTTGCCATGTATAATCGTGCTTCGGGTACATAATCACTTTCAGGATACAACTTTATAATTTCTTCAAATTTTCTAAGAGCTCTTTTATATTCACGACGGTAATAAAAGCTTTTTCCGATAAGGTCCAGCGCATCATCAATATATTTACTTTTGGGATAAAATTCTAAAACTTTGGAAGATTTTTCGATGGCAACCTGATATTCCTGCATCTCCTGGGTACTGGCCCTGTTGCTGCTGTTTGAGTAATATTGGCCTTTCTTTTTTAATTGCGCTTTTTCTTCAGCAGATAATTCAACGATTTGTGTTTTTTCCCGTTTTTTACGCTCTTTTTCTGCGTTATTAAAAGCTTGTTTTGCATTAAAAAATGTATTGTAATAGGCGCATCCTGAAAATAACAGGACAATGAAGAGAATATAAACTTTATTGCAGGGCTTCATAATAACAATTTCTAAAAATTATTCAAGATTGGGGTGAATTTTTTACGGCTTCCCATAATACTGGTAAAATTTCTCCGGCCTTTCCTAAAAAACTGACATCCACTTGTTTTGTCAATGGTGTTTGATCAAGATTGATTTCTATGACAAAAGCTCCGTGCCGTTTTGCCTCAATAGGAAGCATGGCCGCCGGATAAACTATCGCAGAAGGTACCAATAGACAGGTATACATCTGCGGTCGTTGCAGCTTCAAATGACGCTTCCAAAACTTCAGAAGGTAGCATTTCTCCAAACCAGACAACATCTGGTCTTATCATGCCGCCGCATTCGCAACGTGGAAGTACATCACCCTTTTTAAAATGTACATCAAACATTATTTTATTACATTGAGAGCATTTATTACGTAAAATGTTTCCATGTAATTCAAGAACGTTTTTGTTTCCTGCCTGAACGTGCAGACTATCTACATTTTGAGTGCTGAGAGTAAAATGTTCATAATACTTTTCCATTTCTGACAAAATATGGTGCGCAGCATTTGGAGTAACTTCATTGATGATTTTACGACGATATTCATACCATTCCCATACCAATTGAGGATTGCGCATGAATGCGTCCATACTTGCCAATTCTTCAGGCTTAAATTTCTGCCATAAACCGCCTTCTCCACGAAATGTTGCTATTCCGCTTTCCGCAGAAATTCCTGCACCTGTCAATACGGCAACATGTTTTGCCTTTGACAACCGGTCGGCCACCTGAGAAAAATTTAAAGCATCCATATTATGTTTTGTCAGTTTTTATATGATTAAACCAGACTCTATTATAATTTAATTTTAACCGCAAAAGTTCCCGATTTAATTTTTTAATTCCTGGAATTCAAGTTAAAAAGAAATCTTGCAAGAATCAATGAATAAAAAGAAACTAGATCTTTTTTAATGTGAAACAAATGTATTTGATTTTTTTACCGGATTGCAGATGACGCTTTTCGTATGTTGTTTGTACGGTTATGTTTTCGTTTTCCAACTGTTGTTCATATATGTCTTTTAACGAATGCACAATTTCACCATGAAAGGATTCTATGGATGCGAGCGCATAACGGAAAAGCGGGTCATCATCTGTTTTGAAATGTATGTGACAATCTTTATCAATTATTTGTTGATAAAGAGCAAGGTAACCGTGAGAAACAAGCCTTTTTCCTGCTTTGCTGACTTTGGGGTATGGATCCGGAAAGGGAATCCATATTTCCGAAATTTCCTCGGGCCCAAAAATATCAGCCAAATTCTGGATGTTTGTGTTAATAAACGCTGCATTTTTCAGGTTTTGATTCTGCGCTTTTTGAGCTCCGATATAAAGACGCGCCCCTTTTAGATCAATTCCTATGAAATTTTGGCCGGGATATTTTTCTGCCAAAGCAATTGTATAATCACCTTTTCCACAGGCCAATTCCAGAGTGATTTTATTGTTGTTTTTAAAATAGTTCTTGTTCCATGTTCCGCGATACTTTTCCGGATGTTGAACTACTGTTTCGAAGGACGGAAGCGCCTTCATGCGCTTCAATTTTTTTTTCGGCATAGGTGGTACTAATATTCCTCAAGGTCGTAGTGTATATTTCGTTCTTTTAAATAATCAATTATATGTTGAAATACGCCCGGTTTGTCGGCGATTGTTTCCGGGGGATAAAGTCCTTTTTCATCGAATTTCCCGCTTAATAGCAAACGGGCGGCGGCTGTACAGGTATAGCCTGTGGTCCGTGCCATTGAACTTGTTTTGGTCTTTTTGTCATATTGATCAAACAGGTTGTATTCGTATGTTTTTTCTTTATTGCCTTCAAGGCCGTTTACAATAACACGCATCACGGTAAATTCTTTTTCGTTCTCTTTTAATTTCCATTGCGGAAAAAGTATTTTCGACGTGAATTCCAGAGGTGTAACAAAGGTGTTGTTGATTTGTACCGGATTTTTTGAGAAAAAACCTGTTTCCCGTAATAAGCGCATGATTTCAATATGCCCCGGATAGCGTAATGTTTTTTCTTTCATAAACGGTACGTCAATTTTCAACAATGTTCTTAGACCATCTGTGTTAAAGGCCTCCAGGCTTCCAACGGTTTCAAATTCGATGATTTCCGGATCTGTCAGGGCCGGTTTTGTAACGATCCGGCTGTTTTCAACCAGACGTGCAGGCCGGGTATACTCTTCAAGAACGTCAATGGGTGAAAAAGGGGCCTTGTAGTTAAAGGGCCAGGTCCGTGTAAACGGCAGACCGCCTACATAACATTCGAATCGTTTAACGTCCATTCGGGCATTATGATATCCCAAAATCAAATTACTCATGCCCGGTGCAACACCACAGTCGATAATCGCTGTTACATTGTTGTCTTTGGCTAAATCAAACAGATCAAACGGGTCTTCAGGAAAAAAAGAAATATCAACAATATTTTTTTTGATAAGTATGACATTTTTAAGGGTTTTATATCCCATGAATCCGGGAACGGCGCCGATAACTAGGTCCTGGTCTTTGATACAGGCGTTTAGTTGTTCAACATCACCCAGGTTTGCGCACACGGTTTTAACCGAATGCGTTTTTTCAAGCTCTGCTAAATTATTTTTATCAATATCAACAGCCGTGACATTATAATCATAGCTCAAGTCTGCTGCTATTGCCCGGCCGACCATGCCGGAACCTAAAATAACTATATTTTGTTTGGTTCCTTCCATTAATCAAAGACAACCGTTTTATTGTTATATACCAAAATTTTATGTTGAAGATGATACCATATAGCACGTGCCAGTACTATTTTCTCCAGGTCTTTGCCTTTGTGAATGATATCTTTGATGGAATTTTTATGAGTAACCCGGATAATATCCTGTTCGATAATCGGGCCCGCATCCAGATCAGAAGTAACGTAATGGCTTGTCGCACCGATAATTTTAACACCCCGGGCATAGGCGGAGTGATAGGGTTTTGCACCTGGAAAGGCCGGCAGAAAAGAATGATGAATATTAATGACTCTGTTTTGGTAGCTGTCTAAAAATTGGGGTGATAATATCTGCATATAACGCGCCAGCACGACAAAATCTATCTCATGGTCCGATAACAACTGTAGCTGTTTTTTTTCCTGTTTTTCCTTGTTTTCACCGCTCACAGGTATTTCAAAATAGTTTATATCAAATTTTTTAACGATCGGGTTCGCATCCGGATGGTTGCTGATGACCAACGGGATTTCAATGTTCCATTCACCGGACTGGTATCGTGACAATACGTCATATAAGCAGTGGGTCAGTTTGGAGACAAAAACAGCTACTTTGGGTTTATAGTCTGTAAAATGTACGTCCCATGTCATGGAAAATTTTTCAGCAATCGGTTTAAAACGTTCAAATATGTCTTTTCTTTTGAGTGCAAAATCGGTCAAATCCCACTCAACCCGCGTAAAGAACACATTTTGCTCAAGATCTACATGCTGGTCCAAATGGAGAATGTTGCCGTTATATTCAGCTAAAAATTTTGTAATCGCCGCTACAATACCCTGTTGATCAGGACAGTATATTAGTAATATCGCAGAAACGGAATTCTGTTTTGTCATCATTTTTTCCTTTTGCGCTATTTTTAGAAATTATTCAAACGGAAAATATATATACAAATTTTTTAGACTTAATTCAAGTAAAAAGAAGATGTTTTGAATGGAAAGAAGAAGAGAGGGAGTAAGGTAAATAACCTTACTCCCGGAGGAAAGTGCAATTATAAATCTTTTTGTTCTTTATTGATCCTGCTTTTTGCAAGTGCATAATAAAAGATAAGAGCCAGGCCGCCGCCGATAAGCATCATTGCCACAATAGTCTCTTCATCATCAAGGGCGGGTACCAGCCGGGCCAGTAACAATGCGCCGCCTATGGCTGTTAATACAATGCCCCATTTCAATGATGGTGATACATATTTTTCGATGATATCTCCTGTAAGATACTTTATATTTTCGTTTACCATATCCTTTTCGATCAAAATACGTTTGATACGGTTGTCGGAAGTAATTTTTACAATGACAGCAACAACAATAAACATGACAATAGGTATTAATTCTCCCATCGTATTCTCCTTTATAATCAGTGAGACTGTTTTGTCTTTCAATTATATATGACAGATGGATTGTTTAAATGTTGCACCATTATTAATTTTATTTTTATCATCTGGATTTTTTCAATCATTTCATTTAACTTTGAATATAGTGTTTTATCTGCAACATTTATAGGAATGACCTGTCTATTAAAAATATGACAAAAGAACAGGAAAAAAATTGGATCGACGAAATACAGAATGGGAACCATCGGTCCTTTGAAAAGATTATTAAACAATATCAAAACCTTGTTGCGCATATCATTTTTAAAATGGTGTCTGACGTATCCGTACGTGAAGATTTGTGTCAGGACGTTTTTCTCAAAGTTTACCGTAACCTGGGTCGTTTTAAATTTGAATCCAAATTATCAACCTGGATCGGTAAAATTGCCTTTAACACTTGCTTAAATTATCTGGAAAAAAAGAAAGTACCTTTATATGATGATTTTACGTCCGATGATCAGTCCTTTGAATATTCTGAAGAAAATGATAATCCGCAGCAGATAACAATGTCTAATGATATGGCGCAGCGCTTGCATCGTGAGATCGACCAGTTACCGCCCCGTTATGGTACTGTGCTGGTTTTGTTTCACATCCAGGAGATGAGTTACGAGGAAATAGGAGAGTTGATGGATATGCCGGAAGGCACTGTAAAAAATTATTTGTTCCGAGCACGCAAGTATTTAAAAGAACGCCTGATTTCCAGGTTCCAAAAGGAGGAAATATGGCAATAAAACATATATCAGACGAGCAGATACAATCATTTATCGATAATAGCCTCAATCCGGCAGAGCTGTCGATTGTGGAAAAACATTTGGAAATATGCCCGGAATGCAGGCAGGTTGAAGCGTTTTATCGGTCATTGGCTGTTCAGGTTAAACAAGGGACTCGTGTTCAATTGTCTCCTAGGTTTTCCAAAAAAGTGATGAAAAAAATTAAAAGGCAGCAGCTTGGTTCTGTTCATGCGGACCTTTGGTATGTTTTTCTCATTTTATTCGGAATTATTATTACAATTAATTCGACGTTGTCAAATGTTGATATTCCTGTTTTATGGAAAAATTTGAAAAATGACTGGTCGCTGTTATTACCTGATTCGGATGCGGTTTTAAAAATTTTTCATTCTGCCGGCATTGTATTGGGGCAAATCAATCCCATCATCCTTATTTCCATAGCCGTCCTGATCTTTTTTATCGTGCTGGATTACCTGCTTTCGCACTTTCGGCAAAGGTTTTTTTCGTTGTTTTAGTGATTATAAAAACCAGCATGTTAAATTAACGGCAATTAAAAAAATGATATATTTTGAAACATTTTTTCAATAATTCCTTATAATTTTTCATAGGGAAGTGATCAAGTCTGTCGTTATTTTATTATATATAAATTTTTAGCTGACAATTAAAAATATGGGAGAAGTTTATGAACAGGTATTACTGTATTTTTGTTTTTCTGGCTTTGTTTGTATGCTCAGCAGTGGCTGATGATTTTGATCGAGAGGTTAATTTGAAAGGTAAATGGCGGTTTGAACCAGGTGATGATGCTGCATACGCCAAGCCGGACTATGATGATTCTCACTGGGAGTTGATTAAAGTACCATCCGCATGGGAAGAACAGGGTTTTCCAGGGTATGACGGATTTGCCTGGTACAGAAAAAGTTTTAACCTGTCTGATGACCTGGAAAAGGAACGATTAATTCTTAATCTTGGGTACATCGATGATGTGGACGAACTTTTTATCAATGGCAAAAAGTTGGGGGGAAAGGGAATGTTTCCGCCAAACACAAGAACAGCGCACAATGAATTAAGACTTTATGAGCTTCCTAAAAGTTATCTGAACTTTGACAAAAGGAATGTTATAGCCATCAGAGTTTATGATTACACGTCTCACGGCGGTATTAAAGATGGTGATGATATCGGAATTTATTCTTGTAAAGAGAACTTTACATTTACTGAGCACGACCTTGCCGGAAGCTGGAAGTTCTCTCCCGGTGATGATGAGTCATGGGCGAGTCCCGACTTTAACGACTCTGATTGGAAAGAAATTACAGCACCGGGTGTTTGGGAAACACAGGGATTCCCGGATTATGACGGATTTGCATGGTACCGAAAGAAAATTGACTTTGATAAAAAAGACAAGGACACAAAATTTATTCTTGTACTGGGAATGATAGATGATTTTGATGAAGTTTATTTTAATGGTGTAAAAATAGGGCATACCGGGCCTGTTTATCGTGAACAGTACCCTGAGACAAAACATTTCAACTGGAAAAGGGTGCGTTACTATTTCATTCCGTCTCACCTTATTCGATGGGACAAGGACAATACATTGGCTGTTTGTGTTTATGATGTACTTGGTGACGGTGGTATTTTATACGGTCCGTTGGCAATTGTCACCCGTGATCAGTATAAATGGATGCAAAGAAAACATAATCGATCCAAAAACTTTATCGAACAAATTTTTGAATAACAAACACACGATGTATTGATTTAGTTTTCGTTAAAATTATTAGATAAAAATATAAGTGAAAAGTGAACGGTTTTGCTGTAAGCACCGATTCATTTTTCACTTTTTTTATGTAAAGAGATAAAGTACTTGAAAAATTTAACTATATTTAGAATATTGGTAAGAGTTTAACAGGACATTAAACAGAATTTTACGTGGCTGCAAAGATAGCAGGTAAATTATATTGGAGGCGAGATGAAGTATCTGGATTTGTTTGTTGTATTGATCGTTATCGGTTTTATAATGTGTGCGCCGACACCCAAATTAGAGGCGCCTTATGGGCTTTTATGTGAATTACTGCGTGAGCCTTCTCAGGCAGTAATTACCGACCAAAATCCGGAATTTTCATGGATTGTTAACGATACCCGTCGCGGTGCCGTTCAATCAGCTTTTCAAATTCTTGTTGCTTCCGATAAACAACTTTTGCATAAAGACCAGGGTGATATGTGGGACAGCGGCAAAGTCCGGTCATCACAATCGGTTTCTGTTGAATACCAGGGAAAAGCTTTGCAGGAGAATTCGAATTATTTCTGGAAGGTCAAAACCTATGATGGTGACGGCAAACCGAGTGATTTCAGCAGACCGCAACAATTCAGGACAGGAGTTTTTAATAAACTTGATCGTAACTGGCCCTTTGAAAGTGACTGGGTAAAGGTGGATGATCAGTGGCTGTTGGAAAACCGCCAGCGCTCTACTTATTTTGATATTGATCCAAAAGAAATTCTTAAAATCGGTAAAGGACACTATTTTGTTGATTTCGGCAAAGCAGCCTTTGCGACTCTTAAAATTTCAATGAAAAGTGATACAGCAAATGATTCGGTAATCATTTACATGGGTTCACGCAGAGAAGGGGATGCCGTACATAAACATCCTGGAAAAACCAATATTGGTTTTAAAAAAGTTATATTACCTTTAAAACAAGGTAAGTACGATTATAAACTTGAATTACCAAGACATATCTCACATTATCCGAACAGTCAGGTCCTTGCCGAACACATGACCGAAGTTTTGCCGTTTCGGTATGCGGAAATTATCAACTGTCCGTCAAATCTTGAGAAAAAAGACATCAAACAGTTTGCCTTGTTTTATTATTTCGATGATAATGCTTCATTTTTTACATCATCAAATGACAATTTAAATCAGGTGTGGGACTTGTGTAAATATTCCTTAAAGGCGACCCCGTTTCTGGCTTTATATGCGGACGGTAACAGGGAACGAATGCCCTATGAGGCAGATGCCTATATACAGCAGCTTGGGCATTATTGTGTGGACCGCGAATATTCCGTTGCCCGGTATACCAACCAGTTTCTTTTTTACAATCCATCCTGGCCGACAGAATGGCATAGTCACTCAATTTTTATGGCTTTTGCCGATTTTATGTATACCGGTAATACGGAAAATATTCAGCAAAATTATGATGTTTTAAAAGCCAAAACATTGATGGCCTTGTCCGAAAAAAATAATCTGATCAGCACCAAAACCGGTTTGGTCACTCCTGAATTTTTGAAAAGTGTTTATTACCACGGGAAAAGCTTTCGCGACATTGTGGACTGGCCGGCGGGAACGCCTACCGGAAAAAAACAGGCCAGTAATCAGAGTCCTTTAGCGAATGGCGAAACGGACGGTCACGTTTTTATGCCCTATAATACGGTTGTGAATGCTTTTTACTACAAAGGATTGGACATGATGGCAAAAATGGCTTTGGCTTTAAATAAAGAACAGGATGCTGCTTTTTATAAGGAACAGGCGAAACGGGTCAAGAAATCAATAAATGAATTGCTGTTTGATAAAGAGAAAAATATTTATGTCGATGGCATCGGCACAGACCATTCATCTTTGCATGCCAATATGTTTCCGCTCGCCTTTGGTATTGTACCCGACGAATACATACCATCCGTTATAAAATTTATTAAAACGAGAAACATGGCTTGCAGTGTTTATGGTGCGCAGTATTTGCTGGAAGCCCTGTATAATTGTGGAGAAGCTGAATATGCGTTACAGCTAATGACATCCGAATCACAACGCAGTTGGATGAATATGATTAATGTCGGTTCAACAATAACGACAGAGGCCTGGGATGAATATTTTAAACCCAATTTGGGATGGACCCATGCCTGGGGCGCGGCTCCGGCTAATATTATTCCCCGTAAACTTTTTGGTATAGAACCGCTTGAGCCGGGTTTTTCTGTTTTTAAAATAAAACCACAACCTGCTGATCTGGAAAAAGCTTCTGTCTGTTGTCCCACGGTCCGGGGAGAGATAGTATGTGACTGGAAACTTGATAAAGACCGTTTTAATTTCGATATAACCATACCGGCCAATTGCCACGCTCAGGTGTGGTTGCCATGCGTGCAAATAAAGTCTTTAACAGAAAACGATAAAAACTTGTCTGATGCCGGAGATATTAAAATTATAGAGAAATTTAAAGAATACACTGTGTGTGAAATTCCATCCGGTCAATATTCATTTTCAGGAATTTACTCACAGATAAAAGATTGAGATATACAATTTTGCTTTGGATTTTTTTAAATAATCAGGATGTTTGGTTTTCATAAGGTTAATTGCTTGAGTTTTGTCTGGATGTAAAATATTTTTATTTGATTTTTCAAAAAAATATGTATATTCGCGGTTTAATTGTTTTTTATTTATGATTTAACCTTTTTTCGAGAGGATCAATAAAGAAAATGATACATCCGGAAACTGAACTTGGATATATTAATAACGAAATCGGTTATGGCGTGCTGGCCAAAACTCTGATTAAAAAGGGGACGATTGTTTGGGTTCAGGACAAACTGGACCGTGAATTTTCACCGCTGGATATTTTGGAAATGGACGATATTTATAAAGACATCCTGGATACTTATTCTTTTCGAAATAACAAGGGTAACTTTGTGCTCTGCTGGGACAATGGCCGGTATGTTAATCATAGTTTTAATTCAAATTGTTTAACAACTGCTTATGATTTTGAGATCGCTATTCGTGATATTCAACCCGGCGATCAATTAACCGACGATTATGGATATTTGAACTTATCCCGCCCATTTAGAGCGATGCCGGAAGGCACCCGGCGAAAAATTGTCTATCCTGATGATATTGTAAAATATGCCCGTATTTGGGACAAGAAACTTTTTCAGGCTTTTAAAAAAATTCCTTCTGTTGAGCAACCGCTGCTAAAATTAATAGGTACTGAGTTATGGCAAAAAGTAAGCGGTATTGCTGATGGTAAAGAACCGATGGATTCAATTCTAAATTGTTATTATCCCGGTGAGAATAATGGTGAATCCGAAAAATAAATAGCGTTAAAACATCAGATTTAGGATTAAGAGAATAACCGAGTATTTAGTACAGGATTTGAATAATAGTTAAATGAGGAGGAGCATTATGTTAAAGAAAAGACATTTACTATACCTGGTTTTATGTTTATTACCGGCTTGTCAATCCCAACATCAACCTCAACCTGAATCTAAAGACGGCTCTTTGGCGTTGTTTGATGGTGTGGATCTAAAAGGGTGGCATGCGGATGTTCCGGCCATGGATGATGAAAATGCAAACGTTACAAGCCCGTTTATTGTTCGCAATGGATTGCTTGTCAGCCTTGGGGAGCCCCGAGGCCACCTGATCACAGATTCCAGCTTTTCTAATTACAAATTGACGGTGGAATACCGTTTCCCGGAAAAACCGGGAAATTGCGGTGTGCTTGTTCACTCGTCAACACCACGGGCGCTTTACAGCATGTTCCCGCAATCCATTGAAGTGCAGATGCACCATGAAAATGCCGGTGACTTTTGGTGTATTGCCGAAGACATTACCGTTCCCGACATGGAGGCACGGCGGGGCCCAAAAGAAAAATGGGGTTCAACAGACGGTAAAAACCGCCGGATTCTTAATCTGACTGATGATTCTGAGAAACCTCTGGGTGAGTGGAATGTTATGGTGATCGAATGTTTTGAAAATTCCATCAAAGTGTGGGTAAACGGTGATTTGGTTAATTATGGATATGATTGTACCGCCTCTAAAGGACAGATCGCTTTACAGGCCGAAGGTTCGGTTGTAGAATTTCGAAAACTTCAGCTTGTACCTATCACACAACTCAGCGAAAATTTGGAAACTAAAAATTAGCAGAGACGTTAAATATACAACCCGTAAATCCTCAAAAATTTTTGTTTTTGAGGATTTTTTCTTTTATTTGTAAAATCTTTGAATTTTAGCTAATTTTCACTGTTTTACAACTGTTATTCATTTAAATAAAAAAGAAATTATATGGATTTTTCTGTTATTTTTGATCTGGATGGTGTAATTGTGGATAGCAATCCCTATCACCAAAAAGCGTGGTATTTATTTTTAAAACAGCACAATATTCATTTAACCGAAAAAGAACTGCGGGAAAAGGTCTTTGGCAGGACCGGAAGTGAAGCGCTGAAAATTTTGTTCAATGCAGCACTTTCCAATGATGATATTGAAAAATATACAACGGCTATCGACAACAAATACAGAAATCTGTTTCGGCCCTATATAAAACCTTTACAAGGACTGGAAAATTTTCTGCAGCAGTTGGTTGAAAATAAAATAGAATATGCTATTGCTACTTCCGCACCGCCTGTTAATGTGGAATTTGTATTGTCCAATACGGATTTACTGGATTATTTCAAGGTCATTATTGACAATACATACATTATAAACAGTAAACCGCACCCGGAAATTTATTTAAAAACAGCCGAGATCTTACAACAAAAACCGGAAAATTGCATTGCATTTGAAGATTCATTGTCCGGTATTGCTTCCGCGCAAAACGCAGGTATGAAAGTCATTGCACTGGCAACGACACATACTAAAAACGAACTTGCAATTGCTGATTTTGTTATAAATAATTTTTCTGAAATTAGTCTTGAAATTTTGGGAAATATTCACGCTAATCAGGTTTAGGATTTGTTTCCGTAAAGAAAATCCTGATTTTTATATTGTTAACATTTTATAAAGTTTGTATATATAATATTATACAAATTGTGTAAGCACTGATTATTAAATGTCAACAGGGTAGATTTATGAAATCGTTTCTTGTTGCCTCTAAAACCAAAGAGGTTGGGTATAGTCTGTTTTCATCGTTTCGTTCGGAATATGATATTGAAATTGCGACCGGATTACAGGAAAGCTTTGATTGTTTGCATAACAAAAGGTTTGATTATTTTTTTATAGATATTGATTTATTCAAGTCAAATAATACCGGAAACTATAAAGAAATTTTAAAAAAGGTTTGGAATATTTTTCCGACAATGGAAATAATAATCATTTGTCCGCAATCTTTAATTGGGGATGCTGTTAAAGCGGTCAAGTTTGGGGCCAGTGAATACATTATTTTCCCTTTTACAAAACACGAAGTTGAACTTTGTCTGGAAAGCATTGATGAAAACACAAGACTTCAATCTGAATTGGATTATTTACGTGATAAATTCTGGCAAAAAGAATCCCTTGCCATTTTACAGACAAACAGTGATTCAATGAAAATTGTGTTTGACAAAGTTCGTGCTGTGAGCCAAACAGAAACGACGGTTTTATTGACAGGTGAAACAGGTGTCGGAAAAGGCGTTGTTGCTAATTTAATTCATCAGCATAGCTATCGGCGCAACAATCAGTTTATCAGCGTTCATTGCGGCGCCATTCCGGAAAATTTGCTGGAAAGTGAATTGTTCGGTCATGAAAAAGGGGCCTTTACCGGAGCCATAAAAAGAAGACTAGGCAAGTTTGAAATAGCCGATGGCGGTGTGATATTTCTGGATGAAATCGGTACCATCTCAAATGCCATGCAGATTAAATTACTTCAGGTCCTTCAGGAAAAAACTTTTGAACGTGTTGGCGGAGAATCGCAAATAGAAGTAGATGTAAGGATCATTGCTGCCACGAATTCCGATCTTTTAAAAATGTGTAACGACGGGAGCTTTCGTCCGGATTTGTATTATCGATTAAATGTTTTCCCGATTGACATTCCTCCGTTACGGGAACGAATTGACGATATACCTCTTCTCATCAACAAATTTATTAAAAAGCTTAACAGATACCATGCTAAACATATCAAGGGAATTGATCCGTTTGTTCTTAATGCGCTGCTCGCATACTCCTGGCCTGGAAATATCCGTGAACTCGAAAATATTATAGAGAGGGCCTATATTCTGGAAAAGACGGAAATACTGGGCAGAAAAAGTTTTCCGCAGGATTTGTTTAAGGAAAATAAACCGTATAGAGAGTTTTTAACGGATACATCGATCACACTGAAACAGGGGAGGCAAATTGTTTGTGAGCGTTATGAAAAAGAATACCTTGAGCAGCTCTTGATAAAATTTAATGGGCGAATTGATAAAACAGCCCAGGCCGCCGGTTTGGGCGTGCGTCAGTTAAACAACCTGATGGCAAAATATAATTTGCAAAAGAACTATTATAAAAATTAAAATAATAAATCGGAAAAATTACTTCCGATTTTATTTTTAATGGTGAACCTGGGTCTTAACAATATAATAAACAAAATTTTATTTCCTTCCTGAAACATATCTTTGTAAAATTATTATTTTAGTTAATATGTCTTTTTACCTTAAATCGGAAATATTATTTCCGATTTCTTGCTTCAGTTTGCTGCAAACTATTGTTAATATTGTTTTAAAATATTGGCATGAAATTTATATATACATCAATGTCATTTGATTTTATTATGATTGGGTTTATAATAGTTATTATGGAGCATGACAAAACTAAAAATTGTTCAAGTAAGCCAAATATCAACATAAACGGGCTTGTAATCGCAATGGAAAGAGACAAAGGGGACCATGTCCTTCAGGTTGCTATTATTAATGACCAATTTGAAAAATTCATTGTTTCAGAAAACGGCATTAGCGAACAATTGCTTACCTTGACAGAAAAGTATGTTCAGAGTGAGTGTTTGCTGGTTGGTGAAGATTTATTCGGTAATAAAATCGTTAACGTTTATAAATACAAGCTTGTCCAAAAGTAATTAATTAATGGGTTCTAAAAACTTTAAGGAGTCTAAAATGAGCAATTCATTTAAAAAAGCTGTCGCTGTTCTTTTCGTTTTTTGTGGATTAACACTTTTTGTTAATAAAGGACTCTGCTCAGATCAATCTGAGAAAACCATAACCGGCGTCATTTCCGCGATAGAGTGGGATGATAATGATAATGTCATCGGAATTGCAATTTCCGTTACTGTAGAATCTGAAGATGATACGGAAGTTGTTGATTACATTATCGGAGATACGGAAAAAGGTAAAGAGTTGTTTAATTACATTGACAAAAAGGTCAAGGCTGTAGGCACGGTAAAGACAGATGAAGACGGCAATTTATGGATTGATGTAAATAAATATACAATAATCAGTTCAGAAGAAGAATCGGAAGAAGAAACAACTCTTTAAATTATGATTAGGGGGATTTTAATTTTTAAAAGGTAATTAATTATGACATTTAATTTTTTTACATAGCGTTTGTTTGACGAATTTTACCAAACAAATGCTCAAGACAAGGAAGTGAGTGAGCCCGTGCAAGAGCATGAAATACTATCCTGGGTTGTCTATCCTTTATTAATTTTTATAGCAAAAATAATTGATGTTGCATTGGCCACAATGCGGATTGTTTTTGTATCAAAGAATAAAAAATACCTGGCTTCAATCATCGGTTTTATAGAAATACTGTTATGGCTTGTTATTATCAGTCATGTAGTGAAAAATTTGGAGAATCCGCTAAATTATTTAGCCTATGCACTGGGTTATGCTGTAGGAAACTGGTCCGGAATGAAAATAGAAAACAAACTGGCAATGGGTATGTCCATGATACGTGTGATCACTGCAAAGGAAGGTACTTTACTGGTAAGCAAATTGAGAGATTTGGGACAGGTTGTTACGGATGTTCCAGCTTTTGGTAATCTGGGACCCGTTCGTGTTATTTTTATGGTTATTAAACGTCGGGAATTAAAAAGTATTATTTCAATTATTAAAGAATTCAATCCAAATGCTTTTTATACAGTTGAAGATGTTGGATTTGTCAGTAAAATTTACCCGATTCCCAAAAAAGAACTTAATTATGCAAAAATTGTTGATAACAAATAAGGTATAAAAGATGACCCCATTCGTTTTAAATAATTTGCTGGACGGAGCGAACGGTGATATACAGGAACTCGCTCAGGAGGCCGAGCCTTTACAAAAAATTGCCGCCAACAAGGAATATCCTTTACTGGAACGTCTTGAAGCTTTTGAGGATATTTTCGAGTCCGCTGTTGGTGATACAACCCTTGTTCGCGCCAGAAACATCGAGCGAGAAATCTCGTTCCGGCAGTTATACTTGAAATTTGAAGGAAGCAATCCAACCGGAACACAAAAAGACAGGATCGCCTTTAGCCAGGCAATGGATGCAGTGCGCCGGGGATATGACGCTATTACCGTAGCAACATGCGGCAATTATGGAAGTGCTATAGCTATGGCGGCTTCCATGGCAGGATTAAAATGTTTGATCTATATTCCTAAAAATTATCATACCAATCGTATTAAAGAGATAACCGACCTGGGTGCTGAGATAATTCGTATAGAGGGTGATTATGAAAATGCAGTTGATATTTCCCGTTCAATAGCTGAAAAAGAGGAAGTTTATGATGCGAATCCGGGAGGCGCCAATACAGCCATTCAGCTGCAAGCTTATGGTGAAATTGCCTATGAAATTTATGATGAACTAAGAGACGCCCCTTTTGCCTGTGCTGTTCCGGTATCAAACGGAACGACACTGGCCGGTATTTATAAAGGTTTTTTGAGTTTGTATCGACGAGGGAAAACTTCCCGTATCCCCAAAATGATAGCTGGTTCCTCTCTGAACAAAAATCCCATTGTTCAGGCATTCATCGACAAAAAGGAGTATTGTGAAAATCTTGTACCTGACCAAATTAAAGAGACAAAAATAAATGAACCGCTTATTAACTGGCACTCTTTTGATGGTGATGTATCTTTAGACGCTATCTATGCCTCTCAGGGATGGGCCATTAATGCCTCGGATAAAAAGTTGTTGCAGTTTTCAAAACTTTTAAGAGAACGAGAAGGTCTGCACGTGTTACCGGCGTCAACAGCCGGACTGGTGGCTTTATTGGAATTTATGAAAATCAATTCGCTGCCAAATGATCGATATGTAATTATTTTAACTGGGAGAAAGTCATGAAGCCTCTGGACGGCAACGCAATAGTCTATTGCCAGGACGCCTTTAACACACCAAACGGAAAAACCGCTCATGGATTGGTACGATATACATCCAGGTATATTGTTGAATCGGTTATTGATTCAAATTATTCGGGACAGGATTCCGGCATGGTCCTGGATAATAAAAAAAATAATACCCCCGTCCTCGGCTCCCTGGAACAAGCGTTGGAATATTCTAAAAATAAAAATGTGAGCCATTTTGTCATCGGTCTGGCTCCGGACGGCGGCCGCTTGCAGGAAAAAGACAAGGATGTCATTAAAAAGGCCATAAAATATGGTTTGAATATCGATTGCGGATTGCATGATTTTTTATCTGATGATCCTGAACTTGTTAGATTAGCCCGAGAGAATAATATCATATTACGAGACGTACGAAAACCGCCCAGTCGTGAGAATTTACATTTTTATGCCGGGCGAAAAATACCCTGTTTAAAAGTAGCCGTCCTGGGTACGGATTCCGCTATTGGCAAAAGAACCACAGCCTGGCTGCTGGTCCATGCCTTGCAAAAAGTGGGTGCCAATACCTGCATGATTGGAACAGGACAAACAGCCTGGATGCAGGGTGCAAAATATAGCGTTATTCTGGATTCGATTGTGAATGATTTTGTCACCGGTGAAATAGAGCACCAGATATGGAGCGCCTGGGAATCTGAAAAACCGGATGTGATTGTTATAGAAGGGCAGGGGAGTCTGATGAATCCCGCTTATCCGGGTGGACTGGAAATCATTGCAGCAGGGCAGCCGGATGTCATTGTGCTGCAGCATGCCCCCGGACGACATGAGTATGATGGTTTTCCCGGATTTAAAATTCATCCGTTACCCCGACAAATACAGGCCGTAGAAATATTGTCCGGGAAACCTGTTGCTGCAATAACCATTAATCATGAAAATTTAGAGATCAATAAAATAGACGTCATTTGCTCTACCCTGGAAACGACTCTGGGTGTTCCCTGTTTTGATGTTCTTTTTAATGGAGCAGATGATTTGGCAGGCTTGTTGGTAGGTTTAACATCAGGAAAAGATTCAAGATGAATGAATTAGATCAAAATATAAATCCATTGTCTAAACTTGTTGTAATCGATGAACTAAAAATTGGCCCTGTGACCATTGACAAAAAACGGTTAAGCGCCCCATACCAGGTTAAAACAAAGGACCAAATCGATCAAATTGAGTTGATTTACAGTTATCATGAAGATGTTTTTGAACCGGATGATCCCGGATCTCAAAATATTGCGGCCATGATTGCCGCCCAGGTTGCGGTAAATTACGGACTATTTTGTAAAAAAATTGTGTTTTCCGGTGTTTATGATGATCTGGATCAAAAAATGATTAAAGAAGCTGTTGAAAACACAGCACGAGAAATATATGTTAAAAAAATCCTGCAGCCAAATTCGTTCCTGATTAAAGATTTTGTAGTAGAGTACCATAAACCCTTGGATTTTAATCAGGCTGTTATCGAATTTGAAGAAACCGAAGGACGTAAAAGCACCAAATGGAACCTGTGGGAAACCGATAAAAACAAACATGCCGTACTTTCAAGCGGGGGAAAGGAAAGTCTTTTTTCTTATGGATTGTTGGATGAAATTGGTAAACAGGTTTTTCCCATATTTATTAATGAATCCGGCAGGCACTGGTTTACAGCTTTGAATGCTTTTCGCCATTTTTCGGAAAAAATTGAAAACACCAAAAGAGTCTGGACAAATTCCGACCGCGTTTTTAACTGGATGTTGAGACATTTGCCTTTTATTCGTCAGGATTTTACCGCTGTTCGTTCTGATGACTATCCGATTCGGCTGTGGACCGTTGCTGTTTTTCTTTTCGGCGCTGTTCCGCTTTTACGTAAATATCAAATCGGACGTCTTGTTATCGGTGACGAATTTGATACCAGTGTTAAAGCCAAATATAAACAGATTGCTCATTATGATGGTTTATATGATCAAAGCCGTTATTTTGATTCCTATCTATCGCGTTATTATTTAAAAAAAGGCTGGTCTTTTAATCAATTTTCCATACTTCGTCCGCTTTCCGAGTTATTGGTTGAAAAGATTTTAACAGCACGATATCCCAATCTTCAAAAGATGCAAATGTCCTGTCATGCTGCTCATCAGAAAGACGACCGTTTTTATCCCTGCGGCAAATGTGAAAAATGCCGCCGTATCGTTGCCATGTTGACGGCAATTGGAGCTGATCCGAAGCAGAGTGGTTATACTCAGGAGCAAATAGATCGTTGCCTTGAGGAAATACAAACCAAAGACCTCCATCAGGAAGATGAGGGTAAAAATCATTTATTATTCATGCTCCAGCAGCAAAATTTTGTAGAGGCTGTGAATAAAACGAAACCCTGTTATGAAATTTTAAAATTGAGATTCGATAATGAAAAATCACCATTTGATACCATTCCAAACGATTTAAGAAATCCCTTGTTTAACATTTTTCTTGAATACGTTGAAGGGACTGTAAAACGTGCAAATCGTAAATGGATTGACATTGATTTGGAAAACGATCCTGATTTACATAAATTGTATCCTTTTGAATTATCAACCAACCGTCGCAAATCTATAAACGAGATGGAAATTGATGATTCTGATTTATCGTTTTTATGGGGTGAGCTTTCCTGGCCTGAAGCAAAAAAAAGACTTGAACGGGTTGACATCGCTTTGCTGCCTGTCGGTGCTGTTGAGCAGCATGGACCTCATTTACCGCTGGACACCGATGCGTTCGACGCCGAGTATCTCGCCAAAAGAGTGGCAGAGGCATGCAGCCATCCCAAACCCTTTGTACTGCCGGTTATATCCTTTGGTGTTTCATATCATCATAATGAATTTCCAGGGACCATTGCGATTAGTAATGACACGTTGTCTCGATTGGTTTATGAAATTGGTATGAGTGTGGCCAAAGACGGAATTAAAAAGCTGGTTATTATAAACGGCCACGGCGGTAATGATCCGGCTTTAAATTATGCGGCGCAAATGATAAACAAGGATGCCCGAATTTTTATCGCCGTAGATAGCGGAGAGACAAGTGATGTTGATATTGAAAAAATTACCGAAACACCAAATGATGTCCATGCCGGTGAAATAGAGACCAGCACTTCCCTTGCCATCCGGCCGGATTTGGTCAAAATGGAACGAGCTGTTAAACTTGTTCCCGAGTTTTCCAGCCGGTATTTAAATTTTTCATCCCAACGTGGTATTTCATGGCACGCCTATACAAATAAAATTTCCGAAAGTGGTGTTATGGGTGATCCTACTATTGCCAGTCCGGAAAAGGGTGAAAAAATCTGGAAAGTAATGATAGCGCACCTTGTCACTTTGATCGAAGATTTAAAAAGTATATCACTTGATCAACTATATCAACGTCGATATTAATTATTTATTTGAGAAAGTTATGAAAATAAAAGCCGTTGAATTTTGGCCAGTGGAAATGAAACTTGCCGAACCATACAAAATTGCCTATGAGTCGATTGATAAATCGGTTAATATTTTTTGTAGGATCATAACAGATAAAAATATTACAGGTTACGGGTGTGCCGCTCCGGATGAAAAAGTAACCGGTGAAGACGCGGTTTCTGTAATGCAAACATGTCAGAACATGGTAGAGCCTCTGTTGATAAATCAGGACCCGTTACGGATTGCGTTTATTTTGGAGCAGTTGAAAAAAAATATTGTCGATCAGCCTTCGGTTTTTTCCATGGTTGACATGGCATTGTTTGATATTCTTGGTAAAACTGCCGGTTTACCTGTATATTTACTCATCGGCGGTTTTCGAAAAAGCATAATGACCAGTGTGACAATAGGCATAGGTTCAACTTCTCAGGCCGTATATAAAGCAGCCGAATATAAAAGAATGGGTTTTAAGGCCATAAAAATTAAGGGGGGAATAGATGTTGAACAGGATGTTGAGCGTGTTTTAAAAGTCCGTGAAGCCATCGGCAAACAAATTGAATTGCGGTTTGATGCCAATCAGGGATACAGTGTTGAGGATACAATCTTGTTTATTGAGCAGACAAAATCCGCCAAACTCGAGTTGATGGAACAACCGACACCTCGTGATAAATATGATTTACTCGGTCAGGTAACCAACAAAGTTATGCTGCCGATTATGGCTGATGAAAGTTTAATGAACCTCCGCGATGCTTTTCGTCTGGCAAAGGGTAATTTTGCTGATATGGCCAATATCAAGCTTATGAAAGTTGGCGGTATTTCCGAGGCGTTGCAGATAAACAGTGTTGCCAGAGCCGCCGGTTTGGAAGTGATGGTGGGTTGCATGGATGAATGTGCCCTGGGCATTGCAGCCGGATTGCATTTTGCTCTGGCCCGCCCAAATGTCCTGTATGCGGATTTAGACGGGCATCTCGATCTGATAGATGATCCGTCAAATGGTGCCGTGCAGTTAAAGAGCGGCGTATTATATCCGAACCAGATTCCGGGATTAGGCTGGATGGAGTGAACATTTTTCAGACAGGTATTGACATTAGGATTTTTTTACAATATTTTCTTTATATATTTTCTAACTTGGAGTTTCTAATGAAAGTAAAATCAATTATTTTAATAGTTGTGGGAATATTTTTAGGCATTCTTTTATTACAAAACACAGAAATGATGCGATTTCAAATTCTGTTTTGGCATTTGGAAATGCCTCGTATTTTATTGTTGCTTTTCTTTTTTCTTTTTGGTTTGGGGACCGGGCTTTTAATTCGGTTTAAAGTATTTTCTGTTAAAACTAAAGAATAGAACAGGAAAGAATCATGACACATCATACAAGTCCGTCAAAAGGTCACGGTTTTGGAACCGCCCCTGTATTTTTAGCCGCCATCAGCACCATTCTCGGCGCGATATTGTTTCTGCGTTTTGGTTATGCTGTTGCTCAAACCGGAGCTATGGGAGCTATTTTTTTAATACTTATCGGTCATGCCATTACCATACCAACAGCCCTGGCCATCGCTGAAATTGCCACCAATCTCAAAGTCGAAGGAGGCGGTGAGTATTTTATTATCAGTCGTTCTTTTGGAGCCAGGATCGGTGGTGCTATCGGCATTACGCTTTATTTGTCCCAGGCCATATCCGTCGCATTTTATATGATTGCTTTTTCTCAGGCCTTTACGCCCTTGTTTGCCTGGTTTCAACAGGTAACCGGTATAACGCCGGATGCCCGTATGATCAGCATCCCTTTTACAATTATTCTGCTGCTTTTAATTTTAAAAAAAGGGGCAAATTTGGGCGTTTCCGCTTTGTGGGTTGTTGTTGCTTTTTTGGCTGTTTCTTTGGCGGCGTTTTTTCTTGGACGCTCGGTAGACCAAAATGTGAATCTGGAACTTTATAATCATATTACCAATCCGGACCACTTTTCCAAAGTGTTTGCCATTATTTTTCCGGCATTTACCGGAATGACGGCCGGTGTCGGATTGTCCGGGGATTTAAAAAATCCCCGCCGGTCTATACCTCTCGGAACATTGACGGCCACATTAACCGGTATGATTGTTTATGTACTAGTGGTTCTCAAACTGTCCGCTAATGCCGCGCCCGATACCCTGGCTGCCGATCAACTCGTCATGAGTAAAATAGCCCTCTGGGGACCCATTATTCCTATTGGTTTGGCTGCCGCAACCATTTCTTCTGCTATCGGCTCAATTTTAATAGCCCCGCGTACCATGCAGGCCCTTTCTACGGATGAGATTTGGCCTGTTGGAAAAATTAATCAGTTCCTAAAAGCCGGTAAAGGCGACAGTAATGAACCGGTAAACGCTACATTAATAACATCTATTATTGTTCTCACTTTTGTCGCACTGGGTAATGTCGATTTTGTCGCCCAGATCATTAGTATGTTCTTTTTAATTACTTATGGTACCTTGTGCCTGGTCAGTTTTTTGGAACATTTTGCCGGTAGTCCGTCTTACCGCCCGACCTTTCGTTCCAAATGGTATTTATCCTTTATCGGCGCTGTGGCGTCTTTTTATATGATGTTTCAGATCCATGCCCCCTATGCTTTCTTAGCCTTGGTGGTTATGATATTGATTTATTTGGGACTGAAAAAGGTGCGGGAAGATGATACCGATCTGACCGATGTGTTTAAAGGAGTTTTATTTAAAATCACCCGTCAGCTTCATATTCTTATGCAACGAAACCGTTCAACATCACAGTCAGATTCCTGGCGACCCTCATTTATTGCTATTTCATCCAACACGGTTAACAGAATTGCGCCTTATGATTTTTTACGCTGGATTTCACATTATTATGGTTTCGGTTCCTATTTTCATTTTATCAAAGGACCTTTGACAAAAGAGAATTCTGAAAACGCAAAAAAACTGCTGGATAAACTGATTTCTCAGGGCATTGCCGCTGAAGCCAGTATATATGCGGATACGATTATTTCCCCCAGTTTTAAAACCGCTGTTGCCCAGATCATTCAGGCGCCCGGTGTTTTTGGAATGGAAAATAACAGCATTCTCTTTGAATTCCGTCCCAATGAAAACGGCGAGCTGCAAAATATCATCGACGGCTGCCAGTTCGCCGCCACACTTAATTTTAGTATCTGTGTACTGCGCTCTTCGGAACGGCATTTTGGTTACCGCAAATCCATTCACATTTGGCTGACTCCCGGTGATTACAGCAATGCCAACCTTATTATTTTGCTCGCCTATATTTTAATGGGTTCAAACGATTGGAAAGGGTGCGAAATCAGCATTTTTGCCGCTTTTAATGAAGAAGATATGACCAAAGAGGTCAATCGTTTAAATATGCTCATTGATCGTGGGCGAATACCTATTTCCCGTAACAATGTCCAAAAAATGCCTTTTAAAAAAGGCATCAAGGCCTTTGAGGCCCTGGTAAATGAAAATTCCCAGGATGCTGATTTGGTTATTACCGGTTTTTCCGTGTCCAAGTCAGTGCAGGATAACGGGGCTTTTTTCAAAAGTTTTGAAAATATTCCGGACCTCTTGTTCGTACATGCCGGCCATAAAATAAGTATCGAAGAATAGCTAAATGTTTTCGGAGTAAATATGCTGCTGTTTTGGATCGGTTTTTTAGTTCTGGTTGTACTTTTGCTGGCCCTGGATTTGGGGGTATTTCACCGTAAAACCCATGTTATCCATACCCGTGAAGCGCTGTTGTGGACAGTGTTTTGGATTTTTCTGGCGTTGCTGTTTAATGTTTTTATCTATTTTGCCTATCAGCACCATTGGCTGCATATAGGAACAAGTGCGACGGGAACGCTGTCCGGAAAAACAGCGGCATTGTTCTTTTTTACCGGTTATCTTGTTGAAAAATCTCTCAGTCTGGACAATATTTTTGTTATCGCCATGATTTTTTCCTATTTTCAGGTACCTGCTTTATATCAACACCGGGTCTTGTTCTGGGGCATTTTGGGCGCTTTGATCATGCGGGGTTTTATGATTCTGCTCGGTACAGCCCTGGTGCAGCGTTTTTCATGGATGATTATTGTATTCGGTGTATTCCTGATCATTACGGCCGTGAAAATGCTGTTTAAAAAGGATGAAAGCGTGCACCCTGAAAAAAATGTATTGTTAAAACTCGCCAGGCGATATATGCGGGTAACTGGAGACTTTCAGGGTGAAAAATTCTTTGTGAAAATGAATGGTGCTGCGGCTGTTACGCCCCTGTTTCTTGTGTTACTTTTAATTGAAAGTATGGATGTTGTTTTTGCCGTAGATTCTATTCCGGCGATTTTTGCCATTACTACGGACCCCTATCTTATCTTTACGTCAAATGTTTTTGCCATACTCGGACTCCGGTCTTTGTATTTTGTTCTGGCTTCGCTGATATACAAGTTCAAATATTTGAAGCTAAGCCTTATTTTTATTCTCGCCTATATAGGGCTGAAAATGATACTGTCGCTCTGTTGTCATATTCCTGTAACGGTTTCGCTGGTCATTATTTGTGCGGCACTGGCGGTTGGAGTTTTGGCATCAATAAAATTCGGGGACAATAAAAAATAATATGTTGACTTGATTTTTACAAGCAACATAATATAAAAACAAAACCACAATATATATTTATAGGGGGCTATTGGCAGGTATAAAAGAATTGTTATCTGTGATATGTTTTGCAAAATGTAGTTTAATCTTTTATCTTACAAAAGATATTTCGTAATTTAATATATTTATATCGACACACATTAAACCCTAATCCTCAAAGGTTGTTAAACCTCTGAGGATTTTTTTATGACTACCAGGTCCCATCGCAATAAATTCGTCCCGGGAAATAACAATTTATACTTATAAATTCAACCTAAACCAATCTATAAGGAATAAAAGTATTGTAATCCCGACTTTTATTCACCCGCAATCCTTAAGATATAAATTTGTTATACCCCTGAAATTTTAGAAGACTAAATCCCGAAGGGATGACATAATATTCTCCTTTGTTTTTTGTAAATTTTTCATTGCCCTTTAAATATCTCTTTCTAAATTAGTAAAGATAACAGGTCACTCTAAAAACACAGAGACTTTTATGACAGTCAAACAACACTATGATTCTCACCTTGGATTTTTTTATTCCTGGATGCTGGGTGATTTTGAATCACACAAAAACAAGTTTATTGAATTTTGCACGAGTCAACAAATCCTTCCGCAGTATACCGGTGCGGCCCTTGATTTGGGCGCCGGAAACGGCATCCAATCTGTCGCTTTGGCGAAAATAGGATTCAGCGTAACGGCCATTGATTTTAATGAACACTTGTTAACCGAAATTGCCGGGTATAAAAAAACACTCCCTATTGAAATCATCAACGATGATTTGCAGAATGTACTATATTATAAAGATAAAAATCCCGAACTCATTGTCTGCTGCGGTGATACCATCTCACATCTCGATTCTGAATCCGACATATCACAAACCTTGAGTCATATCTACCAAACTCTGATTCCAAGTGGAAAAATTATCTTGTCCTTTAGAGATTATAGTCAGGAATTGAGCGATACGAATCGTTTTATCCCGGTAAAAAGCGATCCGCAGCGAATTTTGACCTGCTTTATAGAATATTTTGAAAGAAAAGTAAGAGTCACAGATTTACTGTATGAAAAAGAATCCGGTGTCTGGATTTTTAAAAAAAGCTCCTATTTTAAGGTGCGTGTCACCGGGGAGATGATTTCAGACCTGTTGACTATTAACGGATTCAATATAATTTATAACGACATTATTAATGGAATGAATACCCTGGTAGGGCAAAAGGTTGACTAAGATGGACCTGAATCAAAATATAAACAGATCTGTGAAACCAGCCGCTGTTCAGGATCAGTACTATTACATTTACCAGTCCACGGGATTTGAACGCAAAGGATTGTTTGAATTGATAAAAAAACAGTTCAATCCAGAAACGGTCCTGTATCCGGGCTGTTTGGTCCACATAACACCGTCCTTTTATTTTAAACATATTGTCTATGTGGACAAGTGCCGTCAATCGATTGATTTTTTTAATCATCCGGCCAACGTTTCATCTTTAATTGACCAATACAAAATATACAGGGAAATTGCTTATTGGAAATTTATAAATAAGGATTTTACTCAGGAACTGGATTTACGAGAAAATTCCTTTGACCTGTTATTGTCCCTTTTTAGTGGCCGGCTGATAGAATTTTGTGAGCACTATATTAAACCGAATGGATTGATATTAACAACCAGTCTGTTCTCGGATCATGATTCGGTTGTGAAACATCAGGACTATGAATTACTGCATCAAATTCGATGTGTAAATGGGAAATATCGAATTGAAAACAATATAACAACCAAAGGAACATCAAAATTAAAACCGACAAATACCGGTTTTAAATATATAGATAATGAAATTTATTATATCTATAAAAAGAAAAAACATTTCTAATAAGATATGGATACAGGGCCGATTAATATTTTTTTTAAAATGACAATACCGGGTGTCGAAAAAAAATGAGATTTTTGTGGATTTTATTTGTACATTTTATGCTTTGGATTTTTAACACGGAAAGGTATGTATGGATAATCTTTTAAAAATTTCAAAACAAAACCAAAAACGTGCCTGGGATATTATCCGGGAAACACAAATTATTGAAGCATGGGAATCTTTTGGCGCTCAGGTCAATCTGGTTGGGTCTTTAAAAACCGGATTGTTGATGAACAATTTGGATATTGATTTTCATATCTATTCGGATAATTTTTCCATCACAGACAGTTTTGCCGCCATCGCACAAATTGCACAGAATCCGCGAATTAAGAGGGTTGAATACAGGAATCAGCTTGAAACCGAAGAATTGTGCGTTGAATGGCATGCATGGTATCTGGACAATGATGATAAATTATGGCAGATAGACATGATCCATATTTTAAAAGAATCGCCCTATGCCGGCTGGTTTGAAAAGGTTGCGGACCGGATAAACGCGGTTTTAATACCGGAATATAAACATGCGATTCTGGTGATTAAAAATGACATTCCCCCCGGGGAAAAAGTGATGGGTATTGAAATATATCAGGCAGTGATTCAACAAGGCATTCGAAATTATACTGATTTTGAGCAGTGGAAAAAAACTCAACCGGAAAAGGGCATTATCGACTGGATGCCGTAATCTAATTTTCAGTAAAGTACTTGTTAAGGCATATCCGCAAATGTTTATAAAATTCGTTTCTTGTTTTTTCTATACGTAAAGCTTCCTGATAGTCGATTATAACGCTGTCTCTGGTTTTATATTTGTCAGGTTCAACCTGAATCGCATAGGAATTGATCTGTCTTTGCCAAAACCACACGGCACTGCCGAATTGAATATTTTGAGGATCAATTTGCTCCAAGCCTTTTAATTCCTGTAAAAAGGTTTTCCCGGACTCGCTGTTTTCTAAACAAAGAGCAAGATAGGCAATCCGGTACTCGACTTTTTCAATATCTGATATTGACGGCAGAGGCTCAAGGTTAGCCGGCTCATTTTGTCCTTTATAAACGAAATGCCCATAACAACTTTGCAGTGTGAAACAAAAAGATAGTCTGTTTAGTTTATTGACGAGATTAAGAATTGGTCTATCGATCATGTCATCTGTTAAACCGGACAGGCATTTTTCTTTTTGCTTTACAAAATCCGGATTATTAACCAATTTTTTTTCTGTAATGAATGTTTCCAAAAATTATCCTCCCACCAATTAAGGGTGACCATTCGTTTTTGCAATTATGTCCGCATATTTTTTACCATATTTTGGGCAGCAAATGTTGTTATCCATTAAATTTTCAAAAGTAATGAATAATTTCTATTTCGCCTAAAATATAATGATTTTTAATTTTGTTTAATAAAAAAATCCTCAAAATTGAAAAAAAAATGAGGATTTTTTTATTAAAATATTTAAAATTTTCTAAAAAAAGTAATAAGCGCCGAACAGCATTCTCAGATTGTTGACGAATTCCGCATCTTGTACCTTACCTTTTTCATCCATAGATCCGTAACTGGCGCCTGTATATTCACATTCGACAGCAAACCGTGTTTTCCCAGAGTTCCACATAATTCGCGGAGAAATACGATATAACATGTCAATATCCGTACCTCTGCCCCAAATATCCAAAAGTTGTTTGTCCGTTCCCAGGTTTTTTTGAATACCTGCAAAGCAGCCTAGTCCCACTTTTTTACCGCCGGAAATATCCGTCCATAGTGAATATAATTTTGTCGGCATATATGTTTCTTCTTTTGTTTTTGCATCAACGGTTTCAACGGCATAACCTCCGAGCATTAAATGGTCTGTCAAATTTTGACCATAAACACCTTCAACTTTCCAGGTTATCTTGGGCAGATTGATCCGTGCATATCCAATAAAAGACAGGCTGTTTACTCTTGATGTTGACTTGTATCCCAGCGATGTTGTCAAACGTGGTTTTAATGTTTTCCAATCAACACCGGCGCCTACAACAGATTTTTCATTTTTAACTTGCAGTTGTAAATGCATGTTCGGGATAGCTGCATTTCTCAAGTAATTGGAACTTGTTCCGTCAGGTCCTGTACTTGTAAAATCTCTTTGGGCAATGGCGGCAATCATAATATTAAGGTTGCCGGCTGATTGTGTCAACCTAATTTGCGGATTTCGCGAAAAGGGTTGAAAAGGCATACCTGTGTTAAAGGAAACAGTGCCGGGAAAACAATCGGTTACAAACATGGGGTGCCAAAACTGACCCATTAATAATGTTTTATTTGTCCATTTTAATGTTAAAAAAGCATGACGAAGCCGAAAACCGTTGACATCACTATTTGAATGTCCAAAAAACGCAGCCTCAATGGCTCCGCCGGTTTTGGCGCCAAAAGCATCCGGACCGGTAATGGTGCCTTTTAAGCGGGTTTGCACGGCCAGTATATTAAGATTGGGTACGGCATTTTTATCATCACCATTTTGGTCTTTTGATTCAGGGGCAGGATAGAGCAAAAAGTGGCCTTCACGCGCAGAAACGGTTTGTCTGCTGTCAAACATAAAGTCGGTTTTTACATAGCCGCTGAATTTTATTCCAAAGTCCTGATCTGCCGCTTGCCCTAATGCTAGACCCGTCAGGAGAAACGACATAAAAAAACAGAGTATTAAAAATTTTTTCATTGTAGCCACCTCCGAAATATTTTTTTGTTACTAATTATACATAACTCGTGAAAAAAATGCCCTTAACGCATTAAGGGCACATATATTTAAGCATTGTGTACTTTTTCAGCGAGAAATTGTTGAATATCTTCTGGTGTTTTTGCCCGGCTCAAAAGTGACACAACAATATTAACAATGATTGCCAGCGGGGCACCCAGCCATGCAAAATACCAGGCATTTAAATAATAGTTGATAAATTCTTGTGCTGGTAAATTTCCGCCATATTTTCCGACAATAAAATAAACCAAAGCAACAAGCGCAACAGCAGAACCGGCCAACAAACCGGCCCAGGCACCTGTTCTGTTGGAACCACCCCACCAGATTCCTAATAGGAATAGCGGAAAAATGGTACAACCGGCCAATGAAAAGGCAATGGCAACAAGTTGTGCGATTAAACCCAGTTTTAACAAAGCGACAATAGCCACAGATGCCGCCATTAAAATTGTTCCGATACGCGCCATAAGCATTTGTGTGTGTTCTGTTGCGTTTGGATTTATTGTTTTATAATAAAGATCATGGGAAAAAGCTGAAGCACCGGCAACCAGCAGACCGGAAACTGTTGAAAATGCGGCTGAAATAGCGCCTGCCGCAAGGAGTCCAACAATCAGTGGGAAAACTGATCCCAGTTGAGCTGTATAAACCACAATAGCATCTTTGGCTAATGCACCAACTTCCGGATTGGAAGACAATATTTTGCCAAATACTGAATAAACGGGTGCGCTCCAGTATAAAAGACAAATAAAGAAAAGTCCCCAAACAACAGACCATCGTGCGTCCCGGGCTTTGGGCACAACATAAAATCGTTGAATAACGTGGGGTAATCCGGCTGTTCCAATCATAAGTGAAAAACAAATAGCAATCCATTGAAAAGCGGTTTGACCCGTTGCCGGGTCCCAGGGCATGGCAAATTCCGGTGAGGGTAATATTCCAAAATCATGACCCAGGGCTGATAATCCTTTACCGGGGGCCAGACCATTTACAGCATCCGTAACAACCTGACCATAACCAACCTGTGGTACGAGCCAGAAATAGCCAAATTTATAAGTCAATATGAACAATGGAATCATAAAGGATACAATAATAATGACATACTGGACCTGCATATTTTTGGTTACCCCGAGCATACCGGAAATAAGTGTATATGCCAACACAACCGATGCGCCGATAAGTACAGCCCAGGTATAATCAATTCCCATAACCCATTTAAACATAATACCAATACCGGCAAACTGGCCTACACAATAGGAGAAAGAGATAAAAATAGCAAGTGACGCACCAAATCCACGCAAACCTTTGGAATAGTAGCGGTCGCCAATAAAGTCTGCCGCAGTATATTTCCCATAACGTCTGATTTGGCCTGCCATGAGAATAAGTAATAATACATACCCGCCTGTCCAACCGACAACGTAGGACAGACCGTGATAACCGGATGCATACATAATGGCGGCCATACCTAAGAATGACGCCGCGCTCATCCAGTTCGAGGCTATGGCCATACCGGCCCCAACCGGTGAAATTTTTCGACCGGCCGCCCAATAGGTTGATGTATCTTTTGCACGATTAAAAACGCCAATTAAAACAAATGTAACAAGAATGATAATAAGTAAAATTGCCGGCCCAACTTTGAAATCACCTTCCAACTTGGTTACACCGGCTGAACTTGCCAAAATTGGTAAGGATAAACACAAGATCAATAGTATGGCTAATAAACTCGATTTTCGTAACATAGGAATCTCCTTTTATTTTGGACTGGTTTTATTCATCAATGTTATGTTTTTTGTGTAGTTTGTCAATTGCAACCGCGTAAATGATGCATAACACGACAAACATGATCAATAAGAATTGCGCCGTGTACCAATAATGAAAAGGAAATCCTATAAAGGAAAAATCAGTTAAAAAACTACGATTATGTACAAGATAAAGTTGCATAATTGAAGGGATTTGTTCTTTTATCTCTGGTGTAAAATCAGCGTTTTCCACACTCACCAAAGATTCGGGTAACAGATCATACCTCAGTTTATCAAGTCCGTCTTTTTCCAGTCCTAAAATTTCATGTAAATCATTTCCGGCCAGGAAACCAAGGGGATCTTGAGCGAACAAACTCTTTTGTTCTTCAGGCAAAAGATCAATGATTAATTTGGAGATAGTGAGTTTTAAAACATCCTTGTGAGGTTGTTTCAGTGCAATGTTTTTTCCGAGAACCGATAATACAATGTTGCTCATTTCCTGCTTTACCAGCGTGTCCTCATTTGTCCCATCAGCAATTTCAGGCCAAATTTTTTCAAATTTTGAAAAATTTTCCTCAGGAACCGGTTTGTTTAAAGCGATGAGCAGAATCTGAAATCCAAAAACAGCAACAGCCCAGATGATAGCGAGAGTGATAATGAGCTTCATGTTTGATTTGGCGTGCTCTGTGATTGGTTTGAAAAAATTCACCTTCACGTGTGCAGTCTTTTCCACAGTGTCTCTCCTTGCGTTTTGTAATCAAGTGGTCGGAATTAGCTGTCCCCTAAATAATGCGAAATATACAAAATGAATTTTATTCAATCAAGCACTATGTTAAAAAAAAACTAAAAGATATTCCTGTTTATTCAATTGCTTTTTTTCTTTTTTATTCATATTATATTTTAAAATGATGTTTGTTATTTACTAAAAATAGAGTGAAATTCTGTCTGAAATAACATCATATCGTTTTGCTATGAATGTATACGATGAACCTGTTGAACATTGTATTGATTATGCTTTAATCCATAACATTCAGCATTTTGAAATCAATTTAACACCTCGCCATTCACATCTGCAAACTTTTACCAAAAACAGAATTTTAAATTTGCAGTACCTGTTTCAAACTCATGGATTTAGTTCAAGTTTTCATGCCGGTTCTTCATTAAATCTTGGATATTCAGAATTTTTTTTAAAGCGAAAGCACATAAACCACATCATTAAGAGTATTAAAATTGGTGCAAAACTGGGGATTACTCACATTACCCTGCATTTGGGCAGCTTTGTCGGCCATACGGTAATGAATTATTTTCGTCGGGAAACGTTGAAAAACGTAATTAAAAATTTAAAAATAGTTCTGGATATTTGTAATGATTATCAAGTTACTCTGGCTCTGGAAAATTCTGCAAAGATGCATAGTGGTTCCGATATTGAGATGTTGGGAGATAATATCAATGATTTCGAAATCGTTTATAACCAGCTAGATTCACCCTGGCTCGGATTTTGTCTGGATATTGGTCATGCAAACCTGAACGAAGGCGCTGTCAGGTATATTGAATATTTTTCTGATAAAATAAAGTGTGTCCATTTTCACGATAATTATGGAGAAAGTGACCAGCATTTTGAAATTGGTAATGGCACAATTGTTTGGGATGATGTTTTTAAGGCATTAAAAAAAGTAAAATTCAAGGGGCCTTTCGTTTCAGAGTGTTTTCGAATGCAGCCACACAAAGCTTTTGAGCTGTTTATTAAAACATGGGAACAGGCCTGAGTAACTGGTTTTTGTTTTCAAACATGGGCAATTTTCCAGTTTAACTTTAAGTTGATATTTATTTTCGTTGGTCATTAATCTATTCATCCCATCTTTTAGTCACTCCAATCCGTGCATTGTTATACCAAATTGTGTAATCTGTTGTTGTTACCTCACCGTCAAAATTTAAATCACAATCTGCATATCCCGAACATCCATTCCTGGCCTGGTTATACCATATCGTATAGTCCGTAGTGGTTATTTCTCCATCCTGATTAATATCTCCGCCATACATGCCCCACCTTGAAGTGTCAATTGGGGCGGCGCTTTTTAAGGACCGATATTTTGATTGCGCCGTAGTAAAATCATAATTAGTGATTTTTGATGATTCAAGAAGAACAGGAATAGAACTCATTATTGAGATGTGATTTCGATGGGATACTGATATATAATAACTGCCGGGCGCTGCATTCAGTGTAACAGATTCTGTCGTACCGTCATCCCCGACAATAAATCCATCATTGCGTAGAAAAGCACTGTTTACCGTTAACACACTGTCATTATCCGTATTATGGAGACTTACTAAAACCCAGTCAATAATATTTTCCGGTATGGATGTTACAATTCGTTCCTCATAAGCCGGGTCGACTGTATAGGGTGTTTGAAGAGGAGGGACGTTATTTTTTAACATTATTCCATTTCCCGCATAACAACCTTGTAAATAAATCCTGGTTTTTACATGTACACAATTCACTTCAGGAGTGATTAACACTGTTTGATTTGAGGTTACAGACGGCCTTAATATTTTTGTGCCGTCTGTAAAAGCAGCAACCAAATCGCATGATGAATGGCTCCCTAAACCGAAATGTTGTGTTGCTGAATTATGTGAAAGATAACCGGCAGCTGTGTTTATCTCGTTAAAACCAATTAAGTAATTAATATCATTTGCTTTGCCTTTTTCATATAACCAAATTTTTGTCCCATATCCACCTTTTATACCGCCTGGTCCGTTACAATTAACTTTTAAATAGTTATTTAGTGATGAAAGGTTGTTTTGTTTAAAAATATTGAAAATATCTTTTCGGGCCATAACAATATCCAGATCACCGTCGTTTTCATAATCCCAAAATACGGCGCCGCGCGTATCACCGGCAAAAACCTCGGCGCCTGTATCCTGCGCTTTGGAAAATTGCCAGTTGCCCTGATTTAAATAAACAGCCCCGGTGTCTTTTTCCTGTGTTGTTATAATATCAATCTTACCGTCATTATCAATATCTCCTGTTAGAACGGAATATCCGTCCATCGGTATATTGAGATCATTACTTAAATTCTGAAACGTCCCGTTACCGTTATTTTTATAAGCATACACGTGAGGATTTGGATCAGAATCCGTACTGGATACGGAAACCAGCAAGTCCAGGTCGCCATCTGTATCAAGGTCTGCCCAGTTACCTGCATTTGATTTGTGGTTCAGAGCTATACCTGCTGATGCAGCCTGGTCTGTAAAAAGTCCGGAACCATTATTAATAAACAGTTTGTTCGGTGCGTATCTTTTTAAAACATATACATCCACATCACCATCCTGATCAAAATCTGCTGCAATGGCGGAAGAATTTGGAATATCCGGTTCCAGCACATCATCCAATCCGCAATCTGTTTTTGTAAATTGGCCCGTACCGTTGTTCAGATAAAATTCGTTTTTAGCTCTGGAATTCAGGGCAAATAAATCCATGTCCCCATCGTTTTCACAATCAAAAGCCAGCACCGCTGTTGTTAAAGAGCTGATGTTGCCGATACCAGCCTGTACCGTAATTTCTGTAAAAGTTCCGGCTCCATTGTTTTTATATAACCGGTTTCGGCTGTTTTTATTGGCATTAAATAAATCCAGGTCACCATCACCGTCGATATCTACAAAGACGGCGCTCATGCTTTCACCGTTGTCTTCAATGGAAATATTTTCAGCCGTCTCAACAAGCGGGAGGGAAGAACTTGCGTTGTAAAATACATCCCGTGACTCGGGTGACGCGGCTGCTGATCGTGTTATATAAATATCATCCGTTTCGTTCTGTGTAATATCCGCAATTGTCACACCCTGAAAGCCAAAATGATAATCCAGTCCATATAAACCGGATTCCCAGGTTTTGTCGTTAAACCATTTGGGTGGCTTGCCCAATAATTGTGAGGATGTTTCATAATAAACATTTCCCATTATAGTGTGTCCCAGGGTATTGGGATGCAGCTCATCTTCCATCGGGTCCAGTCCGGTATGGGTCCAGATATCCGGATTTTCCCGAAAACGCGTATAAGGATCACCAAGATATACCGGCTCGTTTTGACCGGTTATCGTACCGTTATTAAAGTCCCGCACCATTCTATTATTTTCGATATTAAATTTGGCAACAGAAGAGTCCCGGGCCACATCCAGCGGAATAAGCTGGCTGACAATAATTTTTTCCAGATCGGTGCCGAATTCACCATTATTCCATTTTAATATATAGTCCACTAACGTAGCCATTTGGCCTGTTTGTGTTTCTGCAAATCCGCTTCCGGATGAATAAGGTGCAACCGGTGTAGACGTTTCTGTATTAATATCATTTGTCCCCAGGTGAATAACGACCATGTTGGGTCTGTAATCATTCATTGCTGCCGTAATATCTGCCCTGGCCTGCCCGCCAAGGGAAGCCGGATAAAAATCATCAATTTTCATAGCACCGACAAAATATCCTTCATAGGGAGGATCTCCGTAACTTCCGACAAAATCGATGTCAAATCCGCTTTCGACCAGCTTATCATATAATACTTTACGGAATCCGATCTGGTCATCCGCCCATCTGCCGTAGGCGATTGAATTTCCAACAACCATGATGCGATAACTGTCTGAAAACGTTATTTCATAAGGAGTCATTGAATTCAGTGTATAATTTTGATCTTTTTGTTCTTTTAATGAAACCGTTATTTCTGATGCCGGTTGTCCCGGGAAAGAAATTTCACCTAGTCCTTGTGAATTGATATTTATTTTTTCAAAAAGTTTGAATGATTTTGTTTTATGCTGAAATTCTATTACTACCTCAACAGAATCTGATGTTTTATTAAAATTTGTAAATTTTAGAGCAAGTTTACCCAACAGAGGAGAGCGCCCATTAAATGAGATGCTTTTAAAATTTTCTTTATTTTTTTGTCTCTTTTTATCATTTAGTGAAAAATTTTTTACTTTTTGATAGGCTATAAGCTTGTCGGCACGTGGAGGAGGGGTGATAAAAGCCTCTGAGCCGGTGTCCTTGTTTTTTTCATGGTGTATGGTTTGGGGCGAAAAAGACAATAATGAACTTGATAAAACTAGAACAAGGAATAATAGCAGTCTGTTGTATACATGACGAGCCATAGATAATTAACCGTTTTAAGTACGATTCAAAAAGTAAAGGCGAAGAGCGGGAGAAGCGTAAAATTGAGAGTCGTGTCCGGGAGTGTATTTAAAAAGTTGTAAATATTTTTGTGTTTTAATAATATTGCCGGCCTAAACAGGTTTGTTTAGGCTGTTGATATGTTTTGAAAATTTACATCAATTTTTCGGCATGCATGTTCCATTTCAGGCATATAATCACCGCATGCCATCATCCAGTGAAAACCGCGATGATCTGAAAGTAATTTTTTCCAGTTACCCTTTATTTGAATGTCGTATTGAGAACGACAAATATCATAAAATGGATTGCCTTCAACAATGCCGTTGAAACCAAGCCAGTTTTTCTGCTCACTGTCGGGACAAATCATGGTTATTTCCGAACCGAGTTGCAGTTCGACTTTGGGCGTCGCTCCATAATCCGATTCGAAATGGGTGACAATTTTGGCGTCTGAATAATTTACACCATCCATTCGTCTGGGCGCTGTACAATGGGCGGCTGTAACCATGCCATGATGCGGGAAGGTCGGATCGTTGAGGAAAACAGGCTTACGGGCGATATAATAGAGGAGTATGCCTGATGGAATAACATTAAAATCCGATTCACAAAAAGCGATAAATCCTTCATCATTTAAAAGACTTAGGGGAAGACAGGCCGTTGTTTCGGAAATAGGGATGACCGTATTCATACAACCTTGAATAGTAAAGGCATTGGTCTTGTGTTCCTTTAAAATGTCTTTAAAAATATTAAACAAAAGAAACGCATTGACGACAAATCCCTCGTCCGTATGCAGGGTTGTGTTTTTAAGGGAAAGATATTGATGTGTTTGTTGTTGTGCCTGCGAAATACACTTTTTATCATTCCGGGCGGATTGTATACGTTTTTCCAGCTCTTTATATTCTACATTCTGGATATCAATTTTAAACTTTTCCTGCGAAACTTTTGGCGCCTGCGGACAACACCAGCCGCCGCTTCCTCCCAGTGCAACAATCTTTTTTCCTTTAAAATTGTGCACACCATAAAGCGCATTTAATTTTGATTGTACATCATTATAATCGTCTACAACCACGTCATGTATGTCTGTTTTTCCCGGATTTCTAAATTCATCCAATTCAAAATTATCGCCGCCTTTTCGCAAAAAACGATTGTGAAGGATTTCATACCATAGGTAAATCGGGCCGGACCGATGTCTGAGAAAAATTATATTGTTTCTTTTTTCCGTTATAACGGTTTCCAGCAGTTCTGTTCCGCCGGAAGCCGCATAAACAATTGGCACATCATAGTTATTCGCGTTTGCAATGTTTACGGCTTTATCAACCGAATCTATTTTAACAACAGAAAGTATTTTAACAGGAAAACTGCATTTTTGTTGCAGGTCTAAAAGTTCTTTTGTGATGCGTTCAACTTCAGCAGAAATGTCCGCTTCTGTTTGTAATCCGCCCCAGGGACGCCAGGAAGTGGCCGGTCTTTTTTTAGAAAGAGAGTAAATGAGAACAGGTTGAACAACCAGATTTTTCCCTGAAATGCTAAATGGATTTGTTGCCGCCCAATCCTGCCCCTTGGCTGTTTGTGAAGAAAGAATGAGGTTTGTCCCCACCAAACCTATAGCTGATAACCCGATAAATTTTCTTCTGTTTATTTTATAGCCATTGCATTCACAACACATAGTAACTCCAAATAAATTTTATAAAACAATTTCCGAGTTAAAAAATATGTAAAACGCCTGTACTATTATTTTCAGAATATTGGAACTCTATTAATAATATAATTATATCTTTGAACTGATCAAGGGAAAAAATTATTTTTTTCCTGATAACATTGTATATCAATTATGTTGCATATTTATTCATTTTTTTGTAACTTTATTATTGTTTATTTTGTGTTTAACGCATTTTGAGGTTAATTGCGGATTTATTTTGAGTGATATTGATTTAGGCTGGAACAAACATTTTGAAAATGAATTTTTAGAGTTTCGCCATAAAGGTTTTGATGTTGGCCGTGTGGTTTTGGAACGCAAAACACAGTATATAATTCGAAATTCTGAAAATGAGTTTATTGCCAGACTCTCGGGTCGGCTACGCCATCATTCGGAAAATGCTAAAGACCTGCCATGTGTTGGTGATTGGGTTGTTCTAAAAAAAAATAACAGAAATGATATTTACCTTATTCATCATGTATTGCCCCGTATAACAGCCGTACGCCGTTTTCAAACTACCGGTAGAAAGAACGATAAAACCACTGAACAGGTTATTGCCGCTAATATTGATATTATTTTTATTGTAATGGGACTGGATCCCGATTATAATTTGAACAGATTAGAACGATATGTATCCATTGCCAGACAAAGTCATACCAAACCCGTTATTGTGCTGAACAAGTGTGATCTTGTTGACGATGTGATTGATAAACGCCAAAAAGTTGAAAAAAACCATCCCAATATCCCTGTTTATGCAACAAATGCCCATAATTCTGACGATATCGCTTTGTTAAGGAAATATTTGTCACCCGGTCAAACCGTAGCCTTGTTGGGCTCATCAGGTGTAGGCAAGTCTACTATTATCAATTCTTTTTTAGGCTACGAACGTCAACAGGTTGGAACCGTTAATAACAAGATTAATAAAGGAAAGCACACAACCACACATCGCGAACTTGTTGTTTTACCGGATGGTGGTATTTTAATGGATAATCCCGGAATGCGTGAAATTCAAATTACGGCAAATAAAAATAACTTGCTGGAACAGTTTTCCGAAATTGAAACCCTGGCCAAAGACTGTCGTTTCAGGAATTGTACGCATGTTCATGAACCCGATTGTGCTGTAAAACTGGCTGTTTCTAATGGTGTGCTTGGTGAGAATAAATATCAAAATTACGTTAAATTGCTGAACGAAGCAGACTAAAACAATTGTTTTTTTAATCAAAAAATATTACCTATATTAAGTCTGACCCGTGTATAATTTATAGAAAATAATTTAAATCGGGGAAAGATTAAAATTTTTGAAAACGATGATAGCTTTTAAATTTACAATATACTTTTGGATTCTTTTTATAACAACATTAATTGCTGTTGCTATATTTATTTTGTCCTGGAACAGACGAACCTCACCCTATAATAAATATTTTGCATTTATGATGCTGGGAGTTGCTATTTGGGCTCTTGCTTCGTCTTTGGAAGCCGGTTCTGTAACGTTGTCTTTGAAAATTTTGTTTTCAAAATTTGAACATTTGGGCGCAGAGATTACCGCAGTTTTTTTTATGATTTTTGCCTTTATTTATACCGGACATAAACAATGGTTAAAGCGTCCTTTTATTATATTAATATGCTCTATATCATTTTCTTTTTTACTTATGACTTTGACAAATGAATTGCACCATTTGGTTTGGCTCGGTTTTTCACCCTCTCCCCTGAAACACAATTTAATTGTTTATCATCATGGACCTGTCTTTTTTGCAGAAATATTTTATATATATACTCAGGTTGCTATAGGATCCACCATTATTATTTTTTCTACGATTCGCGCTTCTTATATTGAGCGCAGTCAGTCTGTTTTAATTATTATCGCAGCAATTTTTCCCTTGTTGGGCAGTGTCCTTTACTTGTCGAATGCTAATCCTTTTCCCGGATTAAATCTTATCCCTACGTGCCTACTGGTAACCGGGATCATTTTTAGTTTTTTATTACTACGTTTCAAGTTTTTGGATTTAATCCCTATTGCGAGAGATAGGGTCATTGAAAAAATGTCAGACGGCATGGTGGTTATCGACTCACAACAACGAATTGTAGATATTAATTCTTCGGCTTTGTTACAAATTGGATCAAGTAACAATAAAGTCTGTGGCAAATTATTATCTGATTTAATGCCGGTTTTTAAAGAGGTTTTAAAGGATTTGCCGCAACAGGAAACATTTTGTGAGTTTAAATTCAACATTAATTCAGCAGAAAGATATTTTGCAGCTCGTTTTTCACCATTGTTTGATGCGACTCATCAACATCAGGGTACGCTTGTTTTATGGCATGATATTGATGAAAAGAAAAAAGCGGAAATTGAACGTGAGAATCTTATAAAGGAATTGGAAGAAATAAATGCCACAAAAAATCGCTTCTTTTCTATTATTTCTCATGACCTGAGAAGCCCGTTTACTACAATTACCAGTTTTATTCGTTTGCTGGAGAAAAAAGTCGATACAATGTCTCGTGAAGATATTGCCAAACTAAATGTTCAATTATCTCAGAGTACAGAAAAAACTTTAAAACTTTTGGAAAATTTATTAGAGTGGTCTCGTTCTCAAACAGGTACGTTACAATTTTCTCCGACAAAGCTGCGGTTGATATTGTTGGCCCATTCAGTGTGTGAGCTTTATCAGGGACAAGCAAAAAATAAAGACATTTCTATTAAAATGGAGGTGCCGGATCATCTTTATATTTTTGCCGATCGCCACATGACATTAACGGTTTTACAAAACATAATTTCCAACGGTATTAAATTTTCACATAGGGGTGGCGTTATAACTATTACGGCCAATGAATTTAATGATAAAATATCTTTGCACATTAAAGATAACGGAACAGGAATGGAAGAGGAAACCGTTTCTAAATTATTCCGCATCGATTCGCGGGTCCGGAAGGAGGGGACTGAAAATGAAAAGGGCAGCGGTCTGGGTCTTATTTTGTCCAGTGAATTTATGACAAAACAAAACGGAAGTATTTCTGTTAACAGTTCTCTTGGTAATGGCAGCGAATTTATTCTTTATTTTCCAATAATCGGGTAAGGCTGGGGATTAAACCTGCATTTTTTTCCTTTAAAAATTAAAACATTTCTAAAATTTGGGGTAAGTATTAAATTTATAAATAATTGAATGAATTAATTCGTTACGCACATTCAGCGAATTTTGCGTTTCATTTAAAATAAAATACTTGATTTTGTTATATATATTTTTATATTATATATATGTTTTAAACATATATATAGAAAAGGAATATGTATGCGACAAAGAGGAAGACATGGATGCGGGTGTTACCAGGAACGACAAAGCCGGTTTCTGGAACCGACCATACTTTTTTTAATGTGGGGAAAAAAGAAACACGGTTATGAACTGCTGGCCGAATTACCGAAATTTGGTTTTACAGGGCCTACTCCGGATCCTGGTGCGATTTATAGAACATTAAGACATTTGGAAGACGTTGGATTGGTTAGTTCAGAGTGGGATACGGATGGAACCGGACCCGCAAAACGTATTTATACATTGTCTGACACCGGAAAACGGCAGCTTGAACTTTGGGCGGACTCTTTACGCCAACGCCGTGATTCCATTGATTTGTTTTTAAAAGAGCTTGAACTTGTTTTGAATAAAAAGGAGTCGTTATGATTTTAGTAATACCCGTTTCTGAAAAAGAAATTAGTACCGAAGTAGAGTCACGATTTGGTCGTGCCCCTTATTTCCTGGTATATGACACAGAAAATGAAAATTATGATTTTATTGAAAATGAACAGGCATTAAACAGCGCAGTGGGTGCCGGTATCCAATCAGCCAGACATATTATAAATGCAAAGGCTGATGTGCTTTTAACAAGTCATTGCGGCCCCAAAGCTTTCAAGGCGCTGGCTGCTGCTGAGGTTGACATTTACACCGGTGTCTCTGGAAAAGTTATGGATGTGATAAAAGACTTTAAAGACAATAAATTTACAAAATCAGCTTCACCCGATGTTGATGGACATTGGGTCTAATTTTTATTTATATATAAGGAGATTTATTATGCCTTTTGGTGATGGAACCGGTCCCTCCGGAATGGGACCCATGACAGGCCGTGGAATGGGCTATTGTGCAGGATATGTGCAACCAGGTTATGCCTCTGGTGGTGCATTTGGCGGCGGATTTGGCCGAGGAAGAGGTCGCGGAAGAGGTTTTCGCAATCAATTTTATGCGACGGGTCGTCCCATGTGGAATAGAAACGTTGCACCTGTACAGCCCAACATGTCAACGGCTCAATACACTCCTGATCAGGAGATCGACATGCTTAAAGCCCAGGCAGACAATTTGAAAGCTTCTCTGGAACAAATTGAGAAACGTATCAACGAATTGTCAAGTCAGGATCAAGGTTAAAAGTTAACAAAGGTGGGCATTGCCCACCTTTTTACTTAAAAAATGGAGGTTAATATGCCTAGAGGAAGTGGTATGGGAAGAGGTCGCGGACAGGGTCAAGGACGTCAGGGCGGCGGCGCCGGAATGGGCGTTGGCGGAAACTGTGTATGTCCTGCTTGTGGAGCCACGGTTCCACATCAACAGGGAAAGCCCTGTTATGAACAAAAGTGCCCGAAATGTGGTGCAGATATGATAAGACAGAGTTAGTTTATGATAATTAGTATTGCCAGTGGAAAAGGTGGAACCGGCAAGACAACGGTAGCAACGAATTTAGCGTATGTGATTTCACAATCTCGAAATGTTACTTTGCTCGATGCCGATGTTGAAGCGCCAAACTGCCACCTTTTTTTTGAAAAAGCTTTGGAAAAAACCGAGGACGTATATCTGCCGGTCCCGGTTATTAATGAAGAAAAATGTACATTATGCGGTAAATGCGGAGAAATTTGTCAGTATAATGCCATCGGTGTTTTTGGGAAATCCATATTGACATTCCCGGAACTGTGCCACAACTGCGGCGGATGTACGTTGGTTTGTCCCGAGGGCGCTATTACTGAGGAGGACTATCATTTGGGGGAAATTTGTTCTTTTACAGATGACAATTTAAAAAGCCATACCGGATTTTTAAATGTAGGCGAATCAAAAGCACCCCCGTTAATTCGCGCTGTTAAAAATTATTTGGAACCGGATGACATAAATATAATAGACTCTCCGCCGGGAACATCATGTTCTATGGTAGAAGCAGTTAAAGACGCCGATTATATTGTTATGGTAACCGAACCGACACCATTCGGTTTATATGATTTGGACCTTGCTGCTCAAGTAGTAGATTCAATTGGAATTCCTTATGGTATTGTTGTCAATCGTGCCAATGATGACCCCGATCCTGTTGATGAGTTTTGTCGGCAAAGAAATATCCCAATTTTGTTGAAAATACCGGAAGAGCAAAAATATGCTTCGGTCTATTCTAAAGGTCAACTTTTGGTAAAACATTTTCCGCAATTAAAAAACAAGTTTGAAAATTTATATAAAAAAATAGCAGAGCAGACCAGGAAATGAAAGAGATTGTAATTATTAGCGGTAAAGGTGGAACAGGTAAAACCTCATTTGTATCTTCTTTTGCTGCATTAGCTGAAAATAAAATATTAGCCGATTGTGATGTCGACGCGCCGGATCTTCATTTGATTTTGAATCCTTCGGTTAAAGAAAAATTTGATTTTTTTGGCATCAAATCACCCAAAATTAATTCGGAAAAATGTCTGGAATGTGGAATTTGTCGTTCTGTCTGCCGGTTTGATGCGATTGATGAGAATTTTCAGCTCATCGATGTGGCTTGCGAGGGTTGCGGTGTTTGTGTTTGGAATTGTCCTCATGGCGCAATAGATTATCTTGATAAAAAGCGTGGAGAGTGTTACATTTCTACAACCCGTTACGGTTCTATGGTACACGCACAATTGGGAATAGCAGAAGAAAATTCCGGCAAGCTTGTATCTATGGTTCGGGAAAAAGCACGTAAAATTGCTTCAGATGAAAAGGCTGATTTGATTCTAGTAGACGGTCCTCCGGGAATCGGGTGCCCGGTTATTGCCTCAATAGGAGGTGTTGATTTTGTTGTTGTTGTCAGTGAACCAACCCTGTCGGCAATTCATGATATGAAAAGAGTTGTTAAACTTGCAGAGCATTTTAAAGTCCCTGTAGGGATATGCATTAACAAGTATAACCTGAACGAGGAAATGACACAGCACATTAAAGATTTTGCATCTAAGCAAAAAATTGTTATTTTGGGTGAAATACCTTACAGTTCAGATTTTTATAAAGCCCAAAAATTTGGACAAAATATTTTAGAATATAATAATGATTTTCGTAAACCTTTTTCGGAAATTTGGAAAAGTATATTAAATAATATAAACGGAGACAAGAATGGCCTGTAATGTAAATGAAAATTTGGATTCCGCACTGGAATCCATTGAACTGGAAAATCAACTGGCGCGGATTTCCAAAACAATATTGGTAATGTCCGGCAAGGGAGGTGTCGGCAAAAGTACAACTGCGGCAAATCTTGCTGTTATGATGTCTTTATCCGGTTACACTGTCGGACTGTTGGATATCGATTTTCATGGACCCAGTATCCCAAAATTATTAGGGATGGAAAATAAAAAAGCTGATATGAAAGGCGAAAAATTAATACCTCTGGTAATGGGTGATACGTTAAAAGTGATGTCACTTGGTTTATTATTGCAAAATCAGGATGATGCTGTTATTTGGCGCGGCCCGATGAAAATGGGAGCTATTCAGCAATTATTAAGAGACGTTGATTGGGGCGATTTGGATTACCTGATTGTTGATTGTCCTCCCGGAACCGGTGACGAACCTTTATCCATTGTACAGATTTTGAAAAAGCCCACAGGTGCGCTTATCGTCACCCAGCCGCAGGATTTGTCTGTTGCTGATGTCAAACGTTCGGTAAAATTTTGTGAAAAACTGGAAATTCCCGTACTCGGTGTTATTGAAAATATGAGTGGATTTATCTGCCCGCATTGTAATGAACATATTGATATTTTTAAATCAGGCGGTGGTAAAAATATGGCTGAATCTTTTAAAATACCCTTTTTAGGTAAAATCCCGCTTGATCCTGAAATTGTGACCGCCAGCGACGAGGGAAAACCATTTGTTTATTTTGGTAAAAAAGAAACGGCCGATTGTTTTCAAAAAATTATTGATAACATGCTGGAGGTTGTTGAAATGAATAATAAAGATGAACAGAAATCTGAAAACAACACAACTGATAGTGAAAAATCAGTTACAAAATTTGCAATTCCCCTGGCAAACAATGAACTTTGTATGCATTTTGGGCATTGTGAGCAGTTTGCCATTATTGACTATGATGAAAATGAGAAAAAGATTGTAAATTCCGATCTCCAAACACCACCGCCGCATGAACCGGGTGTCTTACCCAAATGGCTGGGTGAGTTGGGTGTTAATACCATTTTAGCCGGAGGTATGGGTTCCAGGGCCCAGCAGCTTTTTGCAAGTAATGGTATCTCCGTTGTTACCGGCGCTCCCGTAGGTAAAGCGGAAGATTTGGTCAAAGCCTATGTTGGCGGCAATATGGAAACCGGTATTAATGCCTGTGACCATTAATCATATTTTTTAGTACCTGTAAGCTTTTGTAATTTAATTACAAAAGCTTTTTTTTTGCCCTTTGTCATTAATCTAATTGTATATTCAAAAGCTCTGAATCTTAACCGTTTCTTAACACGAACTTAACATAAACTTTACACACAGTTAATACGTTCTTTCAACCCTTAAAACGCAATTTTATACAAAGTGAAATGCGTTTTATCTCTTTCCCAAAATCAAAATATGAGTGAAAGCTTACTACTCTCCCCATATTTCAAGACCTTACAGGCTTACAAAAGCGCTGTAAAAATTATTTAAAGGAGGAACTCTGTGAAAGAAATTAAAGTTGCTGTTGTTGGCGTGGGAAACTGTGCCAGCTCCCTTATTCAGGGTATTTATTACTATAAAAACAAGCCGGCTGAAGAGGCGATCGGTTTAATGCACTATAACCTTGGCGGTTATGAACCTGGTGACATTAAAGTGGTTGCTGCTTTTGACATTGACAAGCGTAAAGTTGGTAAAGATGTAAACCAGGCTATTTTTGAAAGACCAAATTGTACGGCTGTTTTTTGCGATGATTTGCCGGAATCCGGTGTTAAAGTGCAAATGGGAAAACTGCTGGACGGCAATTCGGAACACATGCGGGAGTACCCGGAAAACAGAACTTTTATGGCGGCTGATCAACCGGAACCGGCTCTTGAAGATGTTGTAAAAACACTAAAAGATACAGGTGCTGAAATTTTACTCAATTACCTTCCGGTTGGTTCTGAAGAAGCAACAAAGTTTTACGCCAATTGTGCATTGGAAGCAGGTCTGGCCTTTGTTAATAATATTCCTGTTTTTATCGCCAGCAATCCGGAATGGGCTAAAAAATTTGAAGAAAAGAACCTGCCGATTATTGGTGATGACATTAAAGCCCAGTTAGGCGCTACCATTACCCACCGTGTTCTTACCGATCTGTTTAAAAAACGCGGTGTAAAATTACAGCGCACTTATCAGCTTAATACGGGCGGCAATACTGATTTTTTAAATATGTTGAATCGTTCACGTTTGGCTTCGAAAAAGGTCTCTAAAACAGAAGCTGTTCAATCCGTGGCCGCCAATCGTCTTGATGATGAAAACATTCACGTTGGACCCAGTGATTATGTTCCCTGGCAAAATGATAATAAGGTCTGTTTTTTACGTATGGAAGGCCTGATGTTTGGTGATGTACCCATGAATCTGGAAATGAGACTTTCTGTAGAAGATTCACCAAACTCTGCCGGTGTTGCTATCGATTCAATTCGATGTGCAAAATTAGCACTGGACAGAGGTAAAGGAGGAGTGCTGTATGCCCCGGCTTCTTTCTTTTGCAAACACCCGCCGAAACAAATTCCCGATGATCAGGCCTTTTTACAAGTTGAAGACTTTATTAAAGGAAACTAAAAATCAGGATTTAAAAATTAGTAATAAAGGCAACTTGTAGTTGCCTTTATTTGTTTTAGTTGAGTTTTTTTTGTACCTTTACACATGCAATTTGAACATAAAACCATTTTAATTACAGGTGCATCCACCGGAATTGGACGTGAACTGGCCATTCAGTTCGCCAAAAAAAATAACACACTTTATCTCATTGCCCGGCGGAAAGAGTTATTAGAGCAATTGGTTGCCGAGTTACCAGGAGATCAGCATGTCATTTTTCCTTGTGATGTCAGTCTTGAACAAGATATTACTAAAGTTTGTGAAACAATCATTAATGAACTGACGGTTCCGGATTGTATTATTTTTAATGCTGGTATGAGTAATGGCTTTGACTGTTTTGATATTGATATGAAAAAAATCAAATACCTGTATGAGGTAAATTTATTTAACACTTTTCATTTTCTGAAATATTTTTTGCCGAAAATGAAAGATAAAAAATCTATTATTGCCTTTACCGGAAGTTTAGCCGGATATCGCGGCATGCCGAAAGCAGCCCCTTACTCGTCAAGTAAAGCAGCGTTAATGACGTTGGTCTCAAGTTTACGTATCGATCTTTATAAAACACCAATTAAATTGTCTCTGATTTCTCCCGGTTTTGTAAAAACACCGATGACAGATAAAAATAAATACCCAATGCCTTTTATGATTTCTGTTGAAAAGGCGGCAAAGATTATTATCAACGGGCTTGAAAAAGAAAAGTTTGAAATACATTTTCCTTTAAGGTTTTCGCTTATAGCCAAATTGGGTAAAATTTTACCGGAACGTTTTTATATATGGCTGCTGCAAAACAGACGCTGATAATTACAAGTTTTTACAGTTTCAAATTGAAAGATTTTGCATCATTGATTGGATTTAATTATATTGAACATCAGGATATTATTTTACTTATGATTCAGGAACAGCTTTATGGACAAGATTAAGATTACCACAATTTTTGATAATGTATCATATAATGATAAAGTCAGCACAAGCTGGGGGTTTTCGGCTGTTATCGAAAAGGGTAACCAAAAATTACTTTTTGATACCGGAAACGACGGTGAGCATTTTTTCCGAAATTTAAATGAATTAAACTATAATTATAAAGATTTTCACCAAGTTGTTATTTCTCATTTGCATTGGGATCATATCAATGGTTTGAGTGATTTACTGGTTGTAAACCCGGATATTCATGTTTTTTTACCGTCTACACATTCTGATAAAGTTGAAAAATATAAAAGCTCTGTAAAAAATCTTACGCTTGTTAATGAACCTGTTGAAATTATTCCCGGTCTGTTTTCCATGGGTTCTTTACCGGGTGTTGTTGATGAACAGTCTGTTGTTGTTAAAAGTGCTCAAGGTCTTGTTGTTATTACAGGATGTGCTCATCCCGGATTGGAGCCGATCCTTAACCAGGTAAAGCAAGTTTTCCCGGACGAAAATGTTTATTTATTAATGGGTGGATTTCACCTGTTAAAAACGGAAGCACCGCAAGTAAAAAGTATAATAGAAAAAGTTAAAGAATTTAATGTTAAATATATAATGCCGTCTCATTGCACCGGTGAGGAACAAATACAACTGATAAAAGCTGAATTTGGAGAAACTTTTATAGCCGGTGGCGCCGGACGTGTTTTAGAAATTGGCTCAATATAATAAGAGTATTTTACGAAATTATGGTTGAATCTGAATATTCAAAAAAAACAATGGAACATTTTTCTAATCCAAAAAACGTTGGCGAAATTAAAGATGCTGATGGAAAGGCTACTGTCGGCGATCCAACGTGTGGTGATTTCATACAAGTTTGGATCAAAGTCAATGACGATGTCATTACGGATTATAAATACAAGGTTTTTGGTTGTGGTGCGGCCATTGCCACAACCAGCGCTGTTTCGGAAATGGTAATCGGCAAGTCCTTTATGGATGCCAGGAATTTGACAGATGATCATGTCGTTTCCTATTTAGGCGGTCTACCTGAAGGAAAGAAACATTGCTCATTGCTAGGTATTATGGGATTACACACAGCCATGGCTGATTATGTTGTGCGGGAAAATCATAAAAAATTTAAACAAAGGCTTGATTTATTTAAAACAGCCGGTTATGACATCATGTCCGAACGGGAATTTCTGGTAAACAAAATACCTTCTTTACCAAGAGATTACAAAATTTTGGAAATCGGGACCGGAAAAGGGCATTTAGCCATTACACTTGCCCGGCATGGATTTTCCTGTGTTTCCATTGATAAAAGTGCGGACGAACAATATTATGCAAAATTAAATGCCATTTATTATAAACTTGATAATAAAATAGATTTACAAGCACAAGATGCAACAAACACCAGTTTTCAGGATTCTGAATTTGATTGTATTATTTCATCCACAGCTTTGCATCATATTCCAGATACTGAGTCCTTGTTAAATGAGATTGTTAGAATATCCCGGAATGATGCAACAATACTTTTATCTGATTTTAATACGAATGGACAAAAAATTGTTGCCGGGGTCCATGCCGATGAAGGTAATGAACATCACATCTATGGTTGGGATGTTGACAGGATAGAAAAGTGGTTTAAAAAAATGGGCTCTCGTGTAACTGTTTATAATACAGAATGTATGTGGATTTTGGAAATTAACAAAAATAAGGAGAAATCCAGGTGAACCCTCAACCCAAAGTGGCCCACTATTCACAGATGGCGGCAACGTTATTTGGGGATAGTGCGCCAGGTACATCCATCCGGGAACTTGTAAGTGAGCAAAAGGATGGGGCCCCCGTTTACAACATGCGTATGATAGAAATTGAACCCAATGGTAATACGCCTCCTCATTCTCATCCCTATGAGCATGAAAATTATGTTTTAGAGGGTGAAGGACAAGTTTTTTTAAATGACGAATGGCATTCAATAAAACCAGGTTATGTAATACTGGTTCCGCCAAACATGCATCATCAGTACCGGAATACCGGTTCTACAGTTTTCAGGTTTTTGTGCAGTATCCCTGTTGAAAAATTTCAGGGAGTTTAGACTCAGGTAAACGATTTTTAATTATTAATAGGAGTACAAAGTGATAAAAGAATTTATTGATATGCCTAAAACGGAAAAGGCTGTTGGAAAGTTTTTTGGCTTTTTTTCGCCAAATACATGGACAACAATTTCACTTTTTCTGGCAATTGGCGGATTTTGGTCTGTTTTAAAATTCAAGTTAACCCTTGCTGTCATTCTTTTTACCATAAGCAATATTTGTGATTTTATTGATGGTAAAGTAGCCAGATATTCAAACCGGGCCACACCATTAGGTGCTTTCTGGGATGGCACTGCCGACCGGTTTGTCGATATGCTGTTGATATTATGTTTCTTTTTTCTGGATTATCCCCATTCAGATTTACACATGGGTATTTTGTTGTTTTTTCTTTTGTTTTCAACACTATTGCCGCCCTTTATCGTTGCCTATGCAAATCATCGTGGTGCGGTACCGGATCCGACAGAAAAGGTTATTTGGAGAATTGCTTTTCGCATCGAATACATTATTTTATTTTTATTCGTAATTGCGCTTTACCCTGTCAGCCCTGTAATCAGTTATTATTTAATCTGGGCAAGTTTACTTTTAATGGTAGTAACTGTCATTCAGTCCATTGTGCTTGTGTTCATCAAATCAAAACTTTATGAATAAAAAAAAAGCCGGAGTCTTTAAAACTCCGGCTTTTTTTTTTATCTTAAAAATACAAGATTACGTGATTGAGAAAAATCATTAACCTGCATCTTGCAGATATATACTCCGCTTGATTGCAAGTTGCCTTGCTGGTCGGTACCATCCCATTGTATCTGATACTCACCAACTCCCATGTCTTGAGATACCAGTGTTGTTATCAACTGCCCTCTGATATTATAAATCGAAATATCTGCAAAACCGCTTTCTTTCAGACTGTACTTTATAGTCGTTGTTGGATTAAAAGGATTGGGATAGTTTTGTTCCAGCGAATAATTTTGCGGAATGGCCGCTGTTTTAACTTCAATCGGACCGTTTTGTGTCGTTTTCCCGCTATAGGTTATATCCTCTAAAATATAGTGGTATGTTTTTTCAGGTTCAATACCGGTGTCTTGAAACTTGTAAGAATTCTTTGTTTCACTGTCTCCGGCCCCTTCAATGAGAGATGAATTAAGTTTGATATATTGTCCGTTTATTCCGGAGGTACTGCGCAGAATATTAAAACCAAGGTTTTGACTTTCAGTTTGGGTTTCCCATTCAATCAGTACATGCTTTTGTTCATGCCTGGCAGTAAACAAAGTCAATTCTACAGGGATCAAATTGGTATCATAACCAAAGTCTGCCGTTAAATAATTTTGACCTTCTGCTAAAGTTATTTCTAACGGTAAATTGCCGGTTGTTAAGATAGCCCCACCCGGAAGAGAAGATGTATTAATATATAAAGTGTATGTACCGCTAAAGATATTACTGAAAAGGTAACTTCCATCAGCACCGCTTGTTTCACTGGCTGTGGTATCACCATTTGAATCAGTCAGGTAAACAGTTACGTTTTCCAGGCCATCATCACCAGTGTCATAAATACCGTTTGCGTTCGCATCCTGAAATACGAGATTACCGATTGAACCCGGCGTACCGATATTATTCACATCAGAGCCGTTCAGACCGGTATAGGTATTATATAAAATATCGGTATGTGCTGCATAGGCCGTATGGGTCATTGGATCAACAGCATCAGAATTTATAGAAACTGTTACCGAAACATTTTCCGAATTTTCCGGCAACATATCTCCAAAATCCCAGGTTAAAATAGTATAGGAACCAGCCGTTGTTACAACCGGACTTCCGGTGGCGCTTTGATAAGTAGCATCAGTCGGAATTGTGTCGGTTAAGGTAGTGCTTAGTGCAGGCCCGGTGCCGTTATTGGTCACAGTAATTTGAAAAGTTGTTGATGTATTTCTTTCTAAATAAGAAACGCCGTCCGTTACTGTAATATCTATATCCGGGTGTGCAGGAGGCCCTCCGAAAAACAATGCTCCTTCTGCATAAAAAACGTATTGGTTTTTATTACCGGCACATATTTCTGCGTTCCACCAGCCGCTGGTTGGATTTGTAAATACATCGCCTCCGGGAGGTGGAAAGGCTGTTGACGTACTGTTATTCCATAGCGTCAGGCCGGACATAGTACCTGGAGTTGTAACATTATTAGGGTCAGTATAATCTATTGAAATATTATTATCCATATCAAAGTTGGAAAGTCTCAGGGTTGGTGTTTCCGGCACAAAGAAACAATAATTTTCACAGCCGTCGCCAACGTGCTGAACCGCCGTTTTTACAGAGGCGATATAAATTTCATCACCATTGTTTGCTATGCCGTCCGGGTCTGATTCGACGATTTTTAAACGGTAAAAATTTTGATCATCAAAAGATGTTGAAACATATAATTTATATACCCCATATCCATAATCCTGAGCTGTAAAAGAAGCAAAAGAATACCATAATTCCGAAGTTGTTGATAATGAATCAAAAGTTTCAGATACGATTTCCGTTGAACCATCCGGAGCAACAAGCCGAAATGTTGTAGAGTCCCATTTTGTTCCTCTCTTTGTATCCAGTTCTAAAGCCGTTTGAAATGATTCCGGATCATATAATTCTAAATTGATTGTAAAAGTAGCGGGTACTTTTCCCGGAACATAAATGTCATATTCATGTTCACTGTTTCCTGCATTGACATCGCTGTTGGTCCACCAGTCACCATATGTTAAAGATGAGTATGGACCATTGGTTCGAATAGCAATGACGGCCGTATCAGGAGGAACAACAAATTCCCCGGCTGTCACTTGAACAATGAGTCCAAATAACAAAACTGGTATAATTATTAAAAATTGAAAATATTTTTTCATACTAGTTTCCTCCCATCGTAATGCTATTTGTACCTTGTCCGCATATATGGACACTGTATAGTAAACGCCACACTTTCATACTTTACTAAAAATTTCTAAGTTGTTAAAAAACAATAAATTTATTGTGTTTAGCTTTTTTTTTATTTATCTTTCATTGTTATTTCAACTTTAATGCCAATCTTCTAACTTTGCGGATTTTCATTGATAAATCAACCTAATATTTATAAAACCGAATTGGAAAAAAAGGATATACTTTATTTGGATAACCACCTTTTTGTTGTTAATAAAAAGGCGGGATTACTTGTTCAGGGAGATAAAACAGGAGATACGACGTTACTTGAACTGTGTAAAGCGTATCTGAAAAAAGTTTATCAAAAACCCGGCAATGTGTTCCTGGCCCTGGTGCACAGACTGGACCGTCCAACATCCGGTGTTGTTGTTTTTGGGCGCACTTCAAAAGCGGCTTCACGCCTCTCTGAACAGTTTCGTGAGCATAAGATAAAAAAAATATACTGGGCATTGGTCCGGGGATGTTTACCGGAACAAGGTGAAATGCAGGATTTTCTTTTACGTAAAGAACAGAAATCATTTACTGTATCTGAGAATGGAAAATCAGCAGCATTGTGTTATAAACGCCTGGCATTCCAAAATGATACCTCGCTGGTTGAAATTGAAATGAAGACCGGCAGGCACCATCAAATTCGTGTTCAGTTTTCTTCCAGAGGTTTTCCAATCATAGGCGATTTTAAATACGGATCAAAAACAAAATTCCCCAATGGAAATCTGGCCCTGCATGCGCGTTCTGTTACTTTATTCCATCCTGTAACAAAAGAAACAATGACATTTCAGGCAAACCCGGACAAATGCTGGAATTCGTTTATACAATTACCGGCAGATAATTTTTGATAATGTTATGTTTTATTGACTTTAATGAAAATTTTTTTAAATTAGATACCTTTACATGATATAGTTTATAAAATGACAGCACCTCGCAAAATAGATCGTAAAGATCATCCAAAATGTAATCAGTGTCAATATTATTACATCACATGGGATAAAAATTTTCCTTACGGTTGTCGTGCATTTGGATTAAAGTCCAAACGGCTTCCTTCTATCGATGTATTTAATAATTCTGGTGAAAAATGTCTCATGTTTACTAAAAAAAATAAATAACCTGCTTTCCCTATTCTCCCCACTCCGTCATTTAAAGATATTATTTTATTAAACAAACTCTTGATATTTTTATGCTTTTCAGTTACTTTAGTTCTTTAAGCATAGTGAATAGCAAGAAAGGAAATTACATTAATGAAATGGTTTTATATACTCTTAATTCTTATTTTTTCAACAATTTCTTTTAGCAAAGATCAAATGCTGATTACCGATCAAGCCTCCAAAGATGCTATGCTAAATAATCAGATTATCGAAAAGATGAAAAAAAATATGAATGTCTGGTTATCACAAAAGGACCAGGAATCAGGACTGCTGCCAAAATTTTTAACATTTTTCAAGAACTATAATCAAGATAATCCATTGTATACAGTGAAAGATACGGCTGCCGACCTTTACCCGTTTCTTGTTCTCACTTCATATTACTTTGATAAAAATACGTTGAATAACGATATGTTTACATTTTTACGAAACGAAATCTTGCTGACAACCGGTTCAGACGGTTTGCCAAGAGATGCCAGTTTTCAGCCGTTTCGTTTGGTTGAAAATAATTTAAACTATAATATTTTCGGTGCATCCGAATATGCCAAGGATGGTTTAACGCCTGTTGTGGAATTACTCGGCCGGTCAGCCTGGTATTACAGAATGGTTGATTTGGTTGAAGCCATTTTTGAAAATGCACCGATTGAAACCAAATATGGAACCATTCCGTCCGGTTCAGCAGAGGTTAATGGTGAACTTTTACAGACGTTATGCCGGTTATTTAGTATGACCGGGACAGAGAAATATTTGGACTGGGCGGAAGCCATTGCAGATGCCTATTGTTTTCAGGTATTGCCCATGAATAATGGTTTGCCGGTGAGCGATTGGGATTTTGCTGAAAATAAAGGTAATGATGAACTGCGTATTCGCGACCACGGCTGTGAGATAATCGGTGGTCTTGCTTTACTGTTTGCTATTGAAATGGACCAGGGAAGAGAACGAGGCGCCCATTACTATTTTGCTGTAAAAAACATGCTGGACCAATTGGAAAAAGTAATGAACCAGGATGGGCAATTCCCCAATAAAATAAAATGTTCTGACTTGTCTGTTATTGATGACGGTTTAAACGATAATTGGGGATACCTTTATACGGCCTGGTGGGACTTTTATCTCGCAACCGATGAAGAACATTATAAAGAAACGATTGTTCATGCTCTTGAAAATATCAGTAAATATAAAAATGCAAAATGGGAAACAATGCCCGCAGATGGTTATGCCGATTCCATCGAGGGTGCTTTACAGATGGTAAACCGAATTCCTGTTCAGGAGGCCGTTGACTGGATAAATTCTGAAATTAAAAATATGATGGACTTGCAGCAGCCGGAAGGTTATATCGAAGGATGGTATGGTGACGGCAACTGGAACAGGACTTTGTTGATGTATTTGTTCCTAAAAACCCAGGGTTGTTTTTTAGACTACTGGACACAAGACATACAGCTCAGCGCCCAACAACAGGGAAACGGTATCCATATCTATTTGAGTGCAACCCGGGACTGGACCGGAAGACTGGTCTTTGATCAGCCCCGGCATAAAACCATTTTCCAGTTTACTCAAAACTATGCACGAATAAATGAATTCCCGGAATGGTTTACGGTTGTACCGGATGGATTGTACAAAGTTATCGATCAGAAAACAAAAAAAGAATCTGTTTATCTGGGCAGCGAAATGATTCGTGGTTTAAAATACAATATGGAAAAAGACAGTTCCATAGAACTATTAGTTTTTCCAATGTGAAAGATTTGATTTATTAAACTGAAAAAAAAGAATGTTTGATTTAAAAAAAATAATGTCCCTGATTTTTTTACCGATTTGTCTGATTGCTCAGGATGTTCAAATAGGTCAGATACGTGTTGCTGAAAATTTTGGATTGCAGCGCCATCATGAATATGTTGTTTTTGCAACCCAACTTGAAAAAAAGCTGTTGTCCGAACCCCGTTTTCACGTGTATGCCAAAAACGATTCGGAAAAAATTTATTGCCAGGTTTTTGATCAGGAAAATCTGGATTACGGACGTGTCCGGTTTTCTGTGATTTTTCCGGTTTCTGTAAATGCTTCCGAATCCAAATTATATGATATTTATTTGACAAACATTATAAATGAAAAAACTGTTTCCGATTTACAGATACTGGGTTCTGCACACAACATAACCATTGAAAATGATTTTTATAAAGCAGATTTGACCCGGAATGAACAGTATAAAGGGCAGGCCTCAAATAGCGGGCAGTTGCGGCGTTTATTCATTAAAGGTTCCGGTGTCGTTTTGTCCCGGAGACATAATCGCATGCATTGGGCTCCTAATTTTCAACGCCCCACTGAAGATGATTATCGGGGCATGGCTAATTGGGATTTCCCGGCATACTATAAACTCGACAAAGGTGCCTATCTTGTGCAGACAAAAAGACAGGACTTGGCGCCAGAGTATCCCGAAATTTTGTTGACCGGTACATACCGGTTTTACGCGGATAAACCTTACTTTCGATTCTTTTCCTGTATGGAGTTTCAACAAGGCGTTTTGCTCAGTTTGTTACGTAATGATGAAATGACAATGGACAGTCTTTTTACGCATGTCGCCTATAAAAAAGTAAACGGGCAAATTGTTGACCTTGCCTTTTCTGACAGATATGATCTTTTTGAACAGGAACCCATAAAAAGTGATGCGCCCTGGGTTTGCTTTTATAATGAAAAAGAGAAATATGCTTTCGCTAGTATTCGAATTGAATATAATATTTTGGATGCCTTTGGCCGGCCGTCACCTGAGTACAGACCTCATACAAAGATCAGTGACGGAAAAAGAGGCGGAAAATATTGGAACAGAATAATAATTAATGAGCACCCGACATTTGTTCCGAAAGGCAGCCGATATTTTGAAGAAAATGTTTATTTGGTTTTTAAAATAAATGATAAAGAAAAATTTAAAGAAATAGAATATTGGACCAAACGGCTGACCAGTCCGTTGACCGTTGAATACCGGAGCACTAATAAAAAGAATTGATCTGTTATTCAAATTTGTTATTATAGACACCCATGAAAATAAATATTTTTATATAGTCTTGATTAATAAATAATATCCGAACTTAATTTATACTAGGAGAAACGTGCAAATGAATGCTGCCAGAAACGGTATCGCACTAATCGGTAGTACATTAGTGGATGATCTGGTTCCTGTTCTTACTCCGGGACAATTGTCCTTTACCGACGCCGATCAATTTGTAGATCAAGAAGAATTAAAAGGTGAAAAACGAAAATACAGTGTTGGTGGTATGGCCTTGAATGTGGGTGTGGACCTGGCTAAAATCAACGGAGGCTATCCTGTCGCTGTTTTTGGCAGGATCGGCTCAGACCCCTTGTCTGCTGTTATCATCGAAACGCTCGAAGAAAATGGTCTTGATACCTCTTTTATGGTTCAGGACAAGAAAAACATAACAGCCTTTACCCAGGTGTTGCATATAAAAATGCCGGACGGGACAATCGAGCGGATTTTTCGCCATACATTAGGTGCAATGGGCGCTTTTTCTGAACAGGAAATTAATTATGAAATGTTGTCAAAATTTAAAATTGCCATGTTTGGATATGGACTGTTATTACCCCAGTTGGATTTGCCTGATGAAAAATTCGGGACAATTTTAGGCAAGGTCCTTGATAAAGTCCAAAAAATGGGTATTATGACAGTTTTGGATTTTGTTTCACCGACTGATGAAAATTTATTTAAATTTCAACGTTACCAAAAAAGCATGGCCTATGTTGATATTTGTTGTATAAATGAAGACCAGGCACAATCACTTACCGGCCAATCTGATCCGGAAAAGGCCTGTATTGAACTGGTCGAAAAATTCGGATCAAAGTGTGCAATTGTGCATTGCGGCGCTGAAGGAAGAAATTTTGCCTATACGAAAACTGATGGATTAATATCACAGCCGAATTTTGTTGTTAATGAAACCGAATATAAAGGTAATGCCGGTGCCGGTGACGCTTTTTCTGCCGGATTGCTGCACGGTATTCATCAGCAATGGACCCTGCAAAATGCTCTGCAATTTGCAGCGGCTGCGGCAGCAATTAGTTTGGGTGATGTTTCCTGTACCGGCGCCATGAAAGATGAAAAATATATTTTGGAATATATAAAACGTGTGCCGACACATTAGAATGGAGCAGTATGAAAGTATTAAAATTTGGTGGTACTTCTGTTGAAACAGCAGAACGTATTAAAAATTTAGCCAATATTGTTAAAACAGCCCAACAGGATCATACAAAGTTAATAGTTGTTGTTTCTGCTTTGGCAAAAGTAACAGATTTGCTTATTAAAGCAGCCGGTCAGGCCGTTACAAACAGAGATAATGCCCTGCAGACAGTTGAAATTATTCGTGAAAAGTATAGAGACGTTTATCAGGCAGAGTTGCAGCACGCTGATGTCAACGCCAGTTTTGAAAATCTTTTTGTCGAACTGGATGACATTTTAAGAGGGATCAGTCTCATAAAAGAATATTCTGCACGGACACTCGATTTTGTAATGAGTTTTGGCGAACGCACCAATGCTTTTTTATTGGCTGAATATCTTGTAAACCATAATTTAAATGCTGAATTCATCGATGCCAGAGAGTGTGTTGTAACAGACCAAAATCACGGCAGTGCCCGGGTTTTGTTCCCGCGTACGTTTGAAAAAATAAATAAAAGATTGAATCAGGACAAAATTTATATCGTAACCGGTTTTGTCGCCGCTACGGAAGGCGGCATTACCACAACACTTGGACGCGGCGGCTCGGATTTTACGGCTGCTATTTTTGGCGCAGCACTGGATGCACAGCAGGTCGAAATTTGGACGGACGTGGACGGTTTTATGAGCGCTGATCCCCGCCTGGTTGAAGATGCCTTTGTATTACCCTTTGTCAGTTATGAAGAGGCAATGGAATTATCCTACTTTGGCGCCAAAGTCATTCACCCGTTAACACTTGTTCCTGCTATTGAACAAAATATACCTGTTTTGATTAAAAACAGTTTTGACCCGGAAAAGCCCGGAACAAAAATTTCACCCGAAGTGGGTGATTATGAACATGCTGTGAAAGGAATTGCTTCTTTTGACCAGATTTCGCTTATCAATATCCAGGGAAGCGGTATGGTCGGTGTGCCGGGTATTGCCGGACGCGTTTTCAGCACACTGGCTGAACAGAAAATAAATATCGTTATGATCACCCAGGCATCCTCGGAACATAGTATCTGTTTTGTGGTGCAAACACGTGAAAGTGATGCGGCTGTTCAGGCAATCCGGGATGAGTTTCAGTCTGAAATTTTTTCCAATAAAATAGATAAAATCGAAAAACGGGACAACCTTTCCATTATCGCGGCTGTCGGTGATAATATGGCCGGCACACCGGGAATTGCAGGTAAACTGTTTGACGCTTTGGGTGAAAATTCCATCAATGTCATTGCAATTGCCCAGGGTTCATCTGAACGTAACGTTTCGCTGGTTGTGGAAAGCAAAGAAGCTGTTAAAGCCGTTAACGTTATTCACAGTGCTTTTTACCTTTCTCAACGCGTCTCCCATGTATTTCTTGTCGGCACCGGAGCTGTCGGTTCAACCTTGATCAAACAAATATATGAAAGACAACAGGAAACAGATGGTTTGCCCGGATTACAGATTAATATCTGCGGCCTCAGTAACAGCCGAAAAATGCTCATCAATCCAAAGGGGATTGATCTGAAAAACTGGAAAGAACGGCTGGCAGCAGCTACGGAACCCGCCTCCATGCAGACTTTGCTTGAAACGATTATGGAACTGGAATTACCGCACACGATACTGGTTGATGTAACAGCCAGTGATATGGTGGCCGGTCATTATCTGGATATTCTTTCGGCCGGTGTTCATATTGTTACCCCGAATAAAAAAGCCAACACAATGGAGCAAAGTTATTATGATTCATTAATGCAAAAAATTAATGAACACAGGTTACATTATTACTATGAAGCGACTGTCGGCGCTGGTTTGCCGATTATTAATACCATTACAGATTTAAAAAACAGTGGTGATCAGGTCATTAAAATTGAAGGTATATTATCCGGAACATTGTCCTATCTTTTTAATACAATGTCCAAAGAACAGCCCTTTAGTAAAGTTTTGAAAAAAGCCCATAAAAACGGTTATACCGAACCAGATCCCCGGGACGATTTATCGGGAATGGATGTAGCCAGAAAGCTATTGATCCTTGGCCGTGAAATCGGATTTAAAATGGAACTTGGCGATGTGCAGGTCGATTCTATTTTACCCCCGGAAATGTTCGAAGGCGATCTGGATTCCTTTTGGGATAAAGTCCCTTCCATGGATGTTTATTTTAACAACCTTTTGGCGCAGGCAGAGCAGGAGGGAAAGGTCCTGCGTTATGTTGCCAAACTTGACAAAGAATCCTGCAAAGTTGAAATCGACCGAATTCCATCTTCTCACGCTCTGGCTCGGGCCGGAGCCACGGACAATATCATTCAAATTACCACAAAGAGATATTATGATTCTCCGCTGACTATTCAGGGACCCGGGGCCGGATTAGAGGTCACGGCCGGAGGAGTTTTTGCGGATATTATTCGTCTGAGTTATCATTTATCTTAAATTATAAACGTCTGGAGAAAGAAATGGATATTGCTTGTTTGGATTTGGAAGGTGTACTTGTCCCTGAAATTTGGATCAATGTAGCTGAAAAGACAGGGATTCAGAAACTGCGCCGCACAACGCGGGATGAGCCCGATTATGATAAACTTATGAAATTTCGTTTAAATATTTTGGATGAAAATAACATAACAATCCATGATATTCAAAATGTTATCGAAAAAATGGGGCCGCTGGAAGGTGCTGTAGATTTTTTAAACTGGCTGCGGGATTTGTACCAGGTCATTATTCTGTCAGATACTTTTTACGATTTTGCCAAACCTCTGATGAAGCAGTTGGGTCTGCCGACTTTATTATGCCACCGTTTGCAAATTAATAACCAGGGTAAAGTAACAGATTATATTCTGAGACAGCCAGACCAAAAATGTCAGGCGGTCCGTGCTTTTAAACAGCTTAATTTCAGGGTCATTGCCTGCGGTGATTCCTATAATGACACATCAATGTTAAGTGAAGCCGATGCAGGCATCCTTTTTTGCCCTCCTCAAAATGTTATTCAGGACTTTCCCCAGTTCCCTGTCGCTAAAGATTATCAGCAAGCCAGAGAACTTTTCTCCGACTTTGTACAAAAATGAAATTTATTGTATTTATCGATTATTTTTTTTAACATATAGTCTTTATGATCAGGGAATAACTTATGAAGTTTGTCAGCACAAGAAATACATCCAATTTTGTAAATTTTCAGCATGCCTTAATGAAAGGCCAGGCTGAAGATGGTGGATTATATATACCTGTAAAATTTCCCGCACTGTCAGATGATGAATTAAATCATTTATCTGCATTGTCTTTTCAGGAATTGGCCTTAAAGGTTGCCCATACATGGCTAAAAGATGAAATCTCTTTGGGTGATTTGGAAAAAATAATTAAAGATGCATTTACCTTTTCACCCGTATTGCACTCGCTTGATGATAAAGCCTATTGCCTGGAGTTATATCATGGGCCGACCCTGTCTTTTAAGGACTTTGGCGCACAGTTCATGTCTCATCTTATGCACTATTTTTCAAAGAATAATTCAGAGACAACAACAATACTTGTTGCAACTTCAGGCGATACCGGCAGTGCTGTGGCCAACGCCTATCACAATCTCGATGGTTTTCGTGTTGTGCTTTTATATCCGTCCGGTAATGTCAGTCCGCTTCAGGAAAAACAGTTAACAACGATTGGTGGAAACGTCATCGCCCTGGAAGTTGAAGGGACTTTTGATGACTGCCAGGCCCTTGTTAAAACGGCTTTTAATGATCAGGACCTTAATGCGCAAATGAAAACAAGCTCTGCCAATTCCATTAACCTGGGACGTTTGTTTCCACAGTCCTTTTATTATTTTTGGAGTGTTTTGCAAATATGGAAACAACACAAGCAGGATGTTACGGTTATTGTTCCCAGTGGCAACTTTGGAAATTTAACAGCCGGAATATTTGCCGATCAAATGGGATTATATGTAGATAAATTTATAGCGGCTGTAAACAGCAATGATATTGTTCCCACATATTTAAAGTCCGGTGAATTTAAACCCAGACCGTCCGTTACAACATTATCAAACGCTATGGATGTGGGAAACCCGAGTAACTGGGAAAGAATCCGAACATTGTTTGGTGATGACTATTTAAAGATAAAGGCTTATCTTTGGTCACAATCTGTAACCGACGATCTGACCATTCAGTCAATTCAGGATATTTATAATCAATACAAGTATATTATTGATCCGCATACAGCCGTTGGATTTAAGGTAAGTAAAACCTATTTTCAACAAAATAAGGACAAAGCTGATAGCCCCTATGTTGTGCTTTCCACCGCACATCCGGGGAAATTCCCGGAAATTGTTTCCAAAGCTTTGGGAACAGAAATACAATTACCTGACGCTCTTGTAAAAATCCAGCTTCAGGAAAAACAATCCATTAAAATGAGGGCTGATTATGATGCCTTTAAACAATTCCTTTATACCCAAAAATAAAAGAAAGGTCTTCTTTACATAATGAAAAAATTATTATTACTTTTACTCTGTTTGCCTGTTTCAGTCTCTTTTGTGTTTGCACAGGAAGATGAAGTTCCTCAGGAAATTAAAGCCATGTGGACGATTACTGCCAAAGATTGTCAGCAGCATGTAAACGTTCTTGCAAGTGAAGAATTTGCCGGACGCGGAACCGGTCGGTCTGATTTTTATAAAACGGCTGATTATATCGCCGGTCAATTCGGTGATATGGGATTATCAAAAGCAGTCGGTGATACATCATTTCTGCAAAATTTTTACACGGATTATAATGCCATCAGCAACAGCGAACTGGCTTTAATATCTCTTTTTAAAAAGAAAGGAAAATACGATACATTAACCATAACATATAAACTGGATCGTGACTTTATGCCTTTAGGCTCCGCCGGAGAATGTGATTTTACAGGTGACGTTGTGTTTGCCGGATTTGGTATTAAAGCTCCGGAAAATAAATGGAACGATTATAAAAAAATTAATGTAAAGGACAAGGTTGTATTTGTTCTAAGCGGTGCCCCGCAAATCGATGGGTTGAATTTTGGCAGGTTATCGCGTTCACGCAATAAAGTTAAGTTTGCACAGGAAGAGGGCGCCAAAGCAGTATTGGTTATCTCTGATCCTTTTGCAACAATTTCTTATAAAACCAGTATTCCTACGGCCGTGGTTTCTGAAAAAGTTGCAAACAACTTTTTTGCCGGAACCGGCTATACTGTTGAAAAAATAAAACAGGAAATTGAAAGCACAAAGAAAAGCAAATCAATTAAACTGGAACAAAAAATTAAATTCAAGGTAGAGAGCGAACTGTTAAAACAACAAAAAACAGCCAATATAATCGGTATTTTAGAAGGATCAGATCCTGTTTTAAAAAATGAATATCTTGTTCTGGGTGCTCATGCCGACCATCTTGGAAAGATCGGAAATTTGACTTTTTATGGAGCCAACGATAATGCCTCAGGGGCATCGGTTGTGATGGAAATTGCCCAGGCATTTTGTTCATTAAAAGATCGGCCCAAACGATCTGTTATCTTTATGGCTTTTTCAGGTGAAGAAATGGGTTTACTTGGCTCCCATTATTACACAGACCATCCCATATTTCCTATCGAGGATACCAAAGCTATGATTAACCTTGATATGGTTGGATATGGCCGATTAGGAATTATGCTGGTCGGTGGCCATACGTTCCCGACGTTTACCGAGATGTTTGAAAAATACAGTGACAAATATGCTTATACACCCATAAAACGCAGATGGACTTCTCATAACTCTGATCACTATCCGTTTCACGAAAAAGGTATTCCTGCATTGTTCCTTTATGCTTTTAATGGTCCACCGACTTATCATACAATTCGTGACACGGCAGATACTCTTGATCCTGAAGTTATGGAAACAGTCGGCCGTTTGACATTTGCTGTTCTCTATGACCTTGCAAATGCTGAAACCGTCGATTTCCCTTTGGTTGAAAATAAAGAACAATAATTATATAATTATTTAAATGTTCCAAAAGAGGAGAGGTAAAATGAAAAAGCTGATTCTTTTTTTAGCGGCTGTCTTGTTAACCGTCGGATGTACTCCTTCAAAACAATGCGTGGAAAAAGAAATTATAGCTGTTGACGGTGTTCCTGCTGCGGTGGGGCCGTATTCTCAGGCAGTCAAGATTGGTAATATGCTGTATCTTTCCGGTCAACTGGGAATTGATCCGGCGACGGGACAGTTTCCCGAAGGCGGATTTATTGAACAGGCCCGGCAGTCCCTTGAAAATGGTAAAACGATTATAGAGGGCGCCGGCTTTACTTTGGAAGACGTTGTTCAGTGTCAGGTTTTCGTTAAAGACTTGGAACAGTATGGAAGCTTTAATTCTCTTTATACAGAATACTTTAAAACAGATTATCCGGCACGGGC
>CAXXFV010000017.1:0-162363 GCA_963674595.2 bacterium | reverse complement strand
ATCTTAATCGTATAGTTATGTAACCTGAGCAAATATCCGGTTTTGGGAATGTAACCTAAATAGGTTTCGACAAATCCGCCAATGGTAACATAGTCACCCTCCGGAAATTGTAACTGATATTTTTCAGACAGTTCATCAATTTTTGTGCGCGCGTCGATGAAAAACGTATTTTCATCCAGTTTAAAGACAAGTTTTTTCTCTTTATCAAATTCATCGAGTATGGAGCCAAACAGTTTTTCCACAATATCTTCAAAAGTAACCAAACCTGCCGTTCCGCCGTGCTCATCAATAGCAACGGCAATGCTGGTTTTATATGCTCTTAACTTTTTTAATATTTGAAAAACACGCATGGATTCCGGTAAAAAAAGAACAGGTCTTAATGCAAGAGATTCCTGGTCCCGGGCTGTTAAAAAATCCAGAACATAATAAAAACCGATGATATGATCAATGCTGCCCTCATAAACCGGTAGCCGCGATAACCCGGTTTCATAAAAAAGTTCTTTAATGTTTGTAATAGATTCCTTGTTGGAAACAGCAATCATATCTGTCCGGGGCAGCATGATATCGGACACTCTTTTTTCACCGATACGTACCGCACGGGAAATAAGCACCCTGTCATCAAAATCCAATGTATCCTGGCTGATGTATTTGCGAATAAGTATGGGCAGGTCTCTTTTTTTAAAGAAAAGATTTACATCGTCTTTTTGTCCCCCCAGCAGCCTGACCATGTTTCGGGAAAATAAATTTGCAACGTATATGATCGGATAAAACACAATATAGCAAAACTTTAAAAATCGGGGTGTAAATTGAACAGCTTTGTTTGGAATATTTTGGGCAAAAGATTTTGGTAAAATTTCGCCGAAAAACAAAAGGAACAAAGTAGTAACCAGTATAACGATGGAATTTGGAACAAATTTGGAAAAAACCAAAACAGCAAGAGATGAGCAGGCAACCATGACAATATTGTTGCCGACCAGCGTGGTTGTTAGAAAAATTTGTGAATCGGAAAGAAGTAACGATTCAAGATCGATTTCCTGTTTTTTTCTGGATTGCAGATGCAGTTTCAATCGGTTCGCAGAAACATAGGCTGTCTCTGATCCGGAAAAAAGAGCGCTTAAAACGAGGGTGGTGATAAATAAAATGCTTTCCCAGGACACTTTAACCCTCTAAACTAATTTCAGCTTTACCAGCCGTTATTTCAACGAGCTGTTTTTGAACCATTTCAACCATACTATTTCTAATTTTAACATCCATCGTCACCGTGTCCGAATAATCAGAATTGACTATTTTCGCGTGATATTTTTCAAGGGTATTTAAAATGATCTGTGTTAAACTGTAATCATAATTCAGATGAAGTTTTGTATATAAATATTTTTGTTCAATTTCAGTCTGTTCCAGTAATAATTGGGCAGTACCGCCATAGGACCTAATCAGTCCGCCGGTACCGAGTTTTGTTCCGCCAAAATATCGTGTTACAATAACCAAAACATCGGTTAAATTTTGCGAATCAATCGCCTGAAGTATGGGTTTTCCGGCCGTACCGGATGGTTCTCCATCGTCGTTATAACGAAAAATCTCATCCTGACCGACACCTATCCGGTAAGCAAAACAATTATGGGTGGCATCGTAATATTGTTTACATATTTGCGCGATAACTGATTCAGCCTGGTCCTTTTCCTGAACAGGGAAAGCCTGGGCGATAAATTTTGATCCTTTGATTTTTTGTTCAAAAATGGTGTTTTTCTTTATTGTTTTATAGCTATCCAATCTGCGTCCTTTATAAAATGTATTCAAATATATTTAACTCGATAGCTAATATCAATTATTTTTTTGTATGAAAATTAAATAAACATGGGGTTTGATTTATTACAAACAAAAAAAGCGTCAAATATGACGCTTTATTGTTTACCAATGCCAGTACTTTTTCTTTCCCACAAATTCTTTTTCAAAATGGTTTTTCAATGTTAGAAAAGCATCATCGACAGAGTCCACAATGTTGAATAATTTCAGATCCTCTTCGCTGATGACACCCCAGTCGATTAATTTTTCCCACTTAATTATATCATTCCAGTATTCTTTTCCATAAATAACAACACAAAGCGGCTTGGTAATTTTTTGCGTTTGCCGCAGGGTCAACAGCTCAAACAACTCGTCCATTGTACCAAAACCACCCGGAAAAACGATGAGGGCCTTTGCCGGCAAAACAAACCACAATTTTCTCATAAAAAAATAATGAAACTCAAAGGACAACTTTTCTGTAATATATGGATTCGGATATTGTTCATGCGGAATACTTATATTTAATCCGATGGTCTGCCCTCCTGCTTCCATAGCACCCTGGTTGGCTGCTTTCATAATTCCGGGTCCGCCGCCTGAGCACACAATAAAACGCTGGCTTTCGGCCAGGTCCAAAGACCACTTTGTCAGGCGAAAAGCCAGTTCACGTGCGTCTTCATAATAGCTTGACATTTTAATATGCCGTTCGGCAGCTTTTATCTCGTCGTTGTTCTTATCATTGTTTGAAGAATTTTGGCTGGCTTTCCACTTTGCCTTTTCCAATTCATTCTTTGCATCTTCCTTGGAGAGGATACGCGCAGAAACCATAAAAGACGACGGTATCTTTAATGTCATATTTTTTTAACCGACTTTTCGGTTCAAGATATTCCGACAAGATCCGAATCGGCCGGGCATCTCCGCTATTTAAAAAACCGGAATTTTTATAAGCTTTATCCGGGATAGGCGTATGTTTTTTATTATTTTCAGTTCCCATAATACATCCTTGTCTGTAAAATTTTTAAAAATGACGTTTTAACCAGATAGCTGTTTGACGAATGACCTGCATTCGGTGCGTACTGATTTGAAAAGTATGACCGGCGCCGGGAATTTCCATAAAATCAGCCGGTGGGGATACAATGTTTTGAAATTCCTTAAATCCTTGGACAAATATCTCAGCATCCCCTGTTCCCTGAATAATTAATTTTGGAACGATAATTTTTGCCAATGCGTTTTTCACATCATATTGAATAGCATCCTGCCAAAAATCGCGTTTAATGAGTAAACCATTGTATTCATAAACGGTTATTTCTTCTGATATATCATCCAAATTATCCACATAACTAGCAAAAAGTGACGACATATCCGGTACAGTAGACCACAGGATAAGCGCCTTTAAATCAAGATCTGAGGCGGTTAATACAGCCGTTGCCGCACCCATACTTATACCCAAAACAGCGGTTTCCAGGTAACCGTTTTGTTTGGCCCAGTCGGCAGCATCTTTTAAATTTTGGATGTTTTTAGAAACAAGACTGTCCTGAAAATCCCCTTCGCTGTCTCCGGAGCCAAAAAAATCAAAACGAAGGACATCATACCCTTCTTCAGAAAATTTTCTGGCCGCTTCCACAAAAAGTTTATTTTTCTCAGTTTTGTTGGAAGTGAATCCGTGACACATAATAATGATCTTGGAAGATTCGCTGCTATGCAGCATACCAACAATCTGGCTGCCGTCGCTTTGAAACACAACAGGTTTTTCTACAGTCTTGATCTTTTTCCTTTTCATAATCTTCCTGACTTGGTTATTGCGTATTTTTATCAACAAGACAGCTAATATGCATCACCTCTACCGGCATCTTTTTCTGCCGTACACCATAGGTAAGCTGGATCAAACAGGCCGGACAGGCAGTTGATAAAATTTCAGCATTGCTGTTTTGTACATTTTGCATTTTTCTGTCAAGTATCTTCATTGAAGTATCATAATAAGCAATATTATAGGAACCCGCACCGCCACAGCAATAATCAGATTCGTTCATTTCAATAAATTCAACGGATGATATATTTTCAAGGATCTCTCTGGGGGCCTTTTTCTCTTTAATGTGATGGGCCAGATGGCAGGGATCATGAAAAGTGACGGTTTGATGTTTATCCGCCGGAATTTGCTGCACATATTGGCTGGTATCATTCAACCATTGTGAAATGTCAACTATTTTAGATTTAATTTCCTCAAAATGTTGATGATCTTTATCATCTAAAAATTGCTCATACTCTTTTAAAAAGGACGTGCAACTGGCACAGTCCGTAATAATTACATCAGCGTCTGTTTGTGCCATCTGATTTAAATTGTGTTTTGCAAACCATCTCACCGAATCCTGGTCTCCATAAACATAAGCGGGCAGGCCGCAGCACAAATTGGATAAAATTTCGACCTGAAAGCCGCGTTTAACAATGTTATTGACCGTGGATACAGCCACCTGCGGGAAAGCATAGTTAATACCGCAGCCGATAAAAAAGGCCACCTTACCTCGCGGATTTTCAACATTAACATCCATCTTTTCAATCTGTTCACGGGCATTTAATTTCGGAACGTTGCTCAACAATCCTTCGGCATTGGCCAGATTTTTTCCAAACCACCCCATTATCCTTAATACCTGCACCAGACCTGAAAGTCCTGTTCTTTTACCAAACGAAAACAGTTTCATCAAACGATTCAACAGAGCAGGATGACGTAAAAGATGATTAAAGATGTATTTTTGCAGCGGCGGCTGACCAAACTGTTTTATATATTCATAACGGGCCTGAGCCATGACATGATCGGTTTTAACAGCCGTAAAACAGTTTGTGTAACAGGCATTACACATTAAACACTGAAAAAGCTCCTTTTTCATGCTTTTTTCCATTTCAATGCGGCCATCGATAATACCGCGTACAAGCTGGTTACGCCCGCGGGCCAGATCATGTTCCCGTTTTGTTACCTGAAATGTGGGACACGTCGGCTGACAAAAACCACATCGACTGCATTTATAGACTTCATTCTTAACCTGGTCTTGTATCAAACTAAACTCCGCTGTTAAATTCCATATAAAAATCTTCCACCGGCCAAGGTAGAATTTGGATCAAAGACACTTTTCACTTTATTGTGATACTCTTTTAAACTATCCACACCATCCCACACATCAGTCGATTGTTTTAAAGACCCTGAAGCATTCATGAATAAAACCCGACCGTTTATGTGCCGGGATTTATCGCGCCACTTTTTCAGGAAGGATAAATCATCCTCCGAATGATCAACCGCGCACCAGACAATCCCGCTGGTGAACCACACCTGCATGGCAGTAAATCCAGAGACTGATTTTTTTTCGTTGCAGAGATATTCTGCAAGAGGAACGACCTGGTCCAACGGAACAATCCATTTGACCATCATTTTATTATTTTCAACAAAAGGTTTAAACCCGGTATCGCCCCAGGTGAAATAATCATTTACAGATAGAGAACCTGAATTTGAAACATTAACATTGTTGTTTTGCAAATCTGTAATACCTGCCGGATCAGATGAAAACACATCAAGTTCCATAGCATCATCCGGTGAAACAGAAAAAACAGAAATGCTGTTGTGTAAACTGTTGACGGATTGAAAAACAGATTCCAGTTTCTCCATGTTTTCAATTTTCAGAGAAACCCGACCCAGTTTTTCCGGTTTGGGATCGAGACGAAAGGTAACTTCTGTCACCATTCCCAGCGTGCCCATAGAGCCTATAAATAATTTGGAAACGTCATAACCGGCAACATTCTTGACCGTTTTGCCGCCGAAATGTACAATTTTGCCGTTGGGTAAAACAGCCTTTATTCCCAAAACATGATCACGAATAGTGCCCATTTTACAGGCAAACGGTCCGTTTAAATTCGTATTAACCAAACCGCCGATGGAAGATTTTTGTGCACCGGGGAAATCAAATAGTAAAACCTGGTTCTGTTGAGAAACGATGTGGTTCAGTGTTTCCAGTGTCATACCGCTCTCAACCGTTATGGTCAAATTTTCAGGTTCATATTCGACGACGCGGTCCATTCGTTTACTGGACAATGTTATATCGTGCCCTGATATTAGCCCGCCGATTTGTTGGTGTGTCCCGGCTCCCCATAAATTCACATAAGCTTTTTGCTCACCGGCTGTTTGCAGCCAATGGCTGACCTGTTTTTCGTCTTCAGGCTCGATGACGGCCACAGGTGTTTTGCCGTCTATCGTGTATTCTGATATTTTTTCTTTTTCTAAAAATATATTTTTATAATCAGCAATTTTGCTGTAAAGCTCCTGTAATCGATTATCCATTTTGCTCACACAATTTTTTAATTAAAAACTTTGCCCGGATTACATAAATTACTCTTATCAAATGTCATTTTTAATTTTTTCATAATTTCAAATTCATCAGGCGAGAACAGATAAGACATGGCTTTCATCTTTTCCAATCCGACGCCATGCTCCCCTGTTATGGTCCCGCCGAGGTCCACACACAGTTTCATAATCTCATCGCAGCCTTTATGGACCCTGGCTGTTTCTTCTTTATCGCTTTCGTCATAGACGATAATCGGATGGATATTTCCGTCTCCGGCATGAAGCAGCGTTCCATATTGTAAGTTGTATGCTTTTGTTATATCATCTATTTTTAAAAGAGCTTCAGGGAGCCGGTTTCGCGGCACTGTTCCATCAAAAACAATGACGGAAGGTTTTAAACGGGCCATGGCGCCAAGCGCTCCACGTCTTCCTGCCCACAAGGCTGTACGGTCGGCTTCATCTTTAGCCATGCGAAAATTGGCGCAATTATTTTTTGTACATATTTCCTTAATCTCATCGACCTGCTGCGAAAGGGCCGATTTTTTACCGTCAATTTCAATAATCAAAACCGCTGCCGCATCTATAGGATAATCAACATTCAATGAAGAAACAACCGTCCGGATACAAAGATTATCCATATACTCCAGTGTGGAGGGAATAATACCGTTGGCAATAATATTTGAGACCGTATTGGCCGCATCCTGAATGTTGTTAAAAGCAACCAGCATGGTTTGTAAACCGTCCGGTTTTGGCAGAATTTTTAAGGTCAGTTGGGTAATTATTCCGAGGGTCCCTTCCGATCCGTTTATCAGTCCTAAAAAATCATATCCCGGATTTTCAACAGACGTGCTGCCAAAGGCAGCTAGTTCACCGTCCGGCATGACAACCTGTGCACCAAGAACGTGATCGACAGTAACGCCGTACTTTATACAGTGCGGTCCGCCTGCATTAAGGGCAACATTTCCGCCAAGTGTTGCGGCCTTTTGACTTGCCGGGTCCGGTGCAAAAAAGTACCCGTGCTCGGACAGAACATTCTGCAATTCCAGATTCACAACGCCAGGTTCCACAATAACAACCTGATTGTGCAAATCTATTTTTAAAATTTTATTCATTTTGGATGTATCAATAATCAATCCGCCCCCGGGAGCAATGGTTGCACCGCATAAATTTGTAGCCGCTCCTCTGGCAATAAATGGTATATTGAATTGATTGGCCAGCTTGACGATTTCCTGTACCTGCCCTGCATTTTCAGGAAATACAATAAAATCAGGCCTTCCTTTTTCCATACTTGCATCGTAACCATACAGAAAAATGTCTTTTTCAGAATAGAGAACATTTTCCTTTGAGCAAATTTGCTGTAACTTTTCCGCTAAATTTTTCACGTATTACCACCTGAAATTTTTAATATTCTGCCAATATAGCAACTGAGACCTTTGAAAGCAAGTACAAGTTTTGTCACAAAATAGTGACAAACGAGACTCATGTGGCTTTTCGGCAACAAAAAATTACATTTATGTTCTACCCACAAAATATCATAACAATTGTATTTATTTAACTTAAATCAACTTCAACATGATAATTTGTGGCATATTTTTTGAAATTATTTCGGGTATTTTATTTTTAACTTTAATTGGGTATGGAGTGTAAAATATGAATCCCCATCGTAAAAAACTAATAATATGGACATTTTTAATTGTTTCTATTGGTGCTCTTGTCACCTGGGACATGACAACTGCGAATAAAATGTCCGTTGTCCAGGGGGTTTTCTGTCCGGAATCTGAGATCAATGCCATTTCCAGTGCAACTACCAAAGTAGCTGTGATCACCTCAGATGACCAGGAATTGCCGAATCCGACCTCTACTACAGATGCAGAAATTTCTTATGAACAGATAAAAGAGATGTTAAAAAGGGCGCTTGCTCTTCAGGGCGGGACCCATTGGTTAATTTTTACCCGGTGATAAAGTGCTTATCAAACCGAATATTGTTGATCCGGAACCACCGGGAAGCGGAGAAGTTACCGATGTTCGTGTGGTCAAGGCACTCATCGATTTGATCGATGAACAGACAAATGGCAATATTGAAATTCTCATCGGTGAAGGCAGTCCCCGGGAAATGGATTATGAGCTGGTTTATTCATCCCGTTCAGAACCATTTTGGGAAGAGTTATGGGATGTTGCCGGATACCAGGATTTGCTGGCAGATCCTGATCTAAATGGCATAAATTTCAGGTTGGTAAACCTGAACGGTTCACCACCGGAAAATCCCTGGCAGGACCTTGTGCTTGTGGACGTTCCAAACGGCGGCGTTGCGGCCCCCCAGGGCGGTCAATACTGGGTCCACCGGGAAATACTGGATGCGGATGTTTACATTACCGTGCCTGTTTTAAAAACACACAAAGTCGGTGTAACCGCTGCTTTAAAAAACCAGATTGGTATTGCGCCCAGCACAAAATACGGCTTTTCGAAAACCGGCGGTGTGCCACAGGAAAACTATGCATACAGGCTCATTCACCGCGCCGACCTGCCCAGAGACTGGGTTGATGAAGAGATTGTTGATCTGTCCACAATTGCCGAAATTGATCTTTGTGTGGTCGATGCCCTGGTTACTCTGGAAGAAGGCAAAGTGGCCATTCGGGATAACGAAGGAAATATAACCAACCAGGTCCGTTTTAATACCATTATTGCCGGTGTTGATCCGGTGGCGGTTGACAATGTTTGTGCCCGGCTTATCGGGCTGAATCCGGATGATATAAACCATATCACACTGGCAGAAAAAATCGGACTCGGCACCAACAATCCCGATAATATTGAAATTACCGGTGCTAATTTAGCGGATATCCAAAAAAGCCTTAAAAAAGATCCCTATTTTACGTCTGATTATGGACAAAGCAACCGGACATGGCTGATCAGCCAACTCTTTGAAACAACGTCCATTGATGATCCTATTAATTACAGTTTTATTGCTGATGAACAAAGCCTGGAACCCGTTGCCCAGCAAAACAACTGGTCCGAAGCAATGTACTTTTTTGATGACCGCATTGCGCTGGACAGCTATTTTGGCGGACCATCAAGCGGTGCCTCCTATTGTTTCAGTTATTTCACTGCCCCCCAATCACAGGAAGCAGAATTATGGATCGGGTCCGATGAGGCGCTCAAAGTTTACATCAATCATCAGCTTGTTTATACCTACACAGGCACACGTTCCTACAGAGAAGAGCGGCTTGTTTCCGAAGTCGTTCCGATTCAGATTGAAAAAGGCGAAAACACGTTGCTGGTCAAATCCATTCAAAATTTTGGCGAATACGATTTTGCCCTCAATATTTGCGAACCGGATAACGATCCGGATACCGACGGCAACCGGGTTGACGGGCTTAAATTTTATACTCAAACCACCAATCCGCCCAAAATATCACTTAGTATCGGCGACACAAGCGCTGTTCCTACACAGACCGTTAATGTACCTTTTAAAATATTAGACATTGAAAATGGCCCCCTCAACCAATGTGTATTTACCCTGTCATATAATAAGGAAATTTTAACACCGGCAGGAACAAATCAAAACGGCACCCTGTCTGAAAATAATGGAACGATAAATACGGAACAGGTAACGGCACAGGAAATCCGCGTTACCTATAATTGTGCTGCGCCTATTGAGCAGACCGGAACATTGTTTTATCTTCAGTTCACGGTCTCGGCTTCAGAACAGGATCAAACTGATTTGACGATTACATCCTGTACCGCAAACAACGAAAACATGAAAACGACTGTTGATAATGGAATCGTAACAATAGATCAGGCGCAAAACCTGAACGTTGCCTTTGGGGCCGGAAATACAAGTATACTTGCGGCCGGATCTAAAGACAATATGATCGCATCATTTACTTTAAAAACAAACTTTGGCTCAACGATTTTTAATTCCATCTATCTCGAAAAACGCGGCAACTGCGCTCTTGATGATATTGATATGATGGCAATATGCCGGGACAATGGCGACGGCGCATTTGATCCGAACGAGGATGAACGAATCAGCAATAATAAATTTTACGCGCAGGGAACCAAACTGAGATTGGGAGATACGGTACAAATAGATACGGCCGGAGCAACTTTTTATATTATCGCTGATGTGATTGACGTTATCAGCAGTGAAGGCGCCACCTTCGGCATTGCCGTAAACGATATTTCAGATTTTACTTTTGCCGATCCGATACAGGTTGTTTGTGATGTACTTCCATTCGAATCGCTGGAAACCGCCCTGCCGGTAGAAATGGTCTTTTTTGAAGCAAACGTACAAAATCAGTTCGTTTCACTCAACTGGATGACACGAACCGAAACAGACAACTATGCTTTTGACATTGAAAAAAGTTATGACAATAAAGAATTTGTTAAAATCGGCACCATGGCCGGCAACGGTACATCCACCACAGAAAAGAATTATCAATTTGTTGATGAAAACCAAACCATCGGCACAGTTTATTATCGGTTGAAACAAACGGACTTTTCCGGTAATTACAACTATTCCGGAACAGTTTGTGTTGAAATTGCAGCGCCCAAAGAATTCAGACTGGCGCAAAACTATCCCAATCCATTTAACCCGACGACCAATATCTCCTTTAGCATTGCCGAACATTCGCTGGTTAATTTTTCAATCTATTCCATTAACGGCGTGCTGGTCAGAGAGTTGATTAACGGACAAATGACGCCGGGACAGCATACAGTCAAATGGAATGCTGTGGATAACAATGGCAATTTACTGCCGAGCGGGATATATTTTGGTTCGCTGAAAACAGCAACAAATCAGCAAGTTATTAAAATGAGCCTGATCCATTAATATGGATCGGCTCTAAATTATTTTAATTATAGATTTTTTCAAGTATTGGGCATCCATTGTTCTGCATCTTTCCAGGGAGCACTCGCAGTTAATATAATTATTTTGCTGCCTAACACTTTTATACGGTCAAATCCGTATTGTTTGTGTTAAACTAAAAAAATCCTGCAAAACGCTATAGATACCGACGTTTTGTGCAAAAATCGATCAGATAAATGCAGGACCAATTTTTTGCTTTTTAAATTTTTTAAACATTTTTTCCTATGTCAGGGGATGCATTTTAGTAAAGTCTTAATAATCTAAAATCCAATTTTAAAAATTGAGCATCAAATATCAATTTGCATTATAAACATTTGTGCCATTTTTAGCTGGTTTTCAAAATTCGTACGGACAATAGTAAATATAACGCGGTAACAGGCAATAAGTGGAGGAAGCAAAATGTCACTTAGCATAAGACAAAAAATAATTGGATTAGCAGTAATAATAGCCATCACCATTGTTGCAGGGATGTCAATAATGACAGTCCTAAAAAAGAACAGCATTTCCGAAAATGTTGTTGCAGACCTGAGCGAGATAACCCATAAAAACATAGAGACGATCACCAAAAATGTTTACGGACTTTGTCAAACAGCTAATGACCTGGTACAGCAAAAAGTAGATTCTGATCTAAATGTTGCTCGTAACTGTTTAACCTCCTATGGTAAAGTAAAACAAAGCAAAGAGCAAGTTGACTGGGCGGCAATCAACCAATTCAGTAAAAAACAGACTCGTGTTTCACTGCCAAAATTAACAGTCGGAAATGCCTGGCTTGGTCAAAACCATCAACTTGATGCATTCACACCTATTGTCGATGACACTAAAAAGTTGGTTGGAGGTACTTGCACAATATTTCAACGTATGAATGACAATGGAGATATGCTGCGAGTGGCTACAAATGTTGAAAAACTTGACAAAACACGGGCAATCGGCACCTTCATTCCGGCAACCAATCCGGATGGCACACAAAACAAGGTTGTTTCAACCGTATTAAGCGGCAAAACCTATCGCGGCAAAGCTTTTGTTGTCAACGCATGGTACATCACAGCCTATGAACCAATACGGGACGAGAACAAAAAAATTATCGGGATGCTCTATGTTGGTGTCAAGCAGGAAGCGGTTAAAAGTCTGCGACAGGCCATTTTGAACACTAAAGTGGGTAAAGAAGGATATGTTTTTATTCTCGGAGGAACGGGAAAACATAAAGGCTGTTATGTTATATCTAAAGGAGGAACCCGGGACGGCGAAAATATATGGGAAAGCAAGGATTCTGACGGGAATTATGTTGTCCAGTCAATTGTCAACAAGGCTTTAAAACTGCACAAAAATGATGTTGATTTTATTCGATATAATTGGAAGAATGAAGGCGATGAGAATATTAGAGAAAAAATTGCCGCAATTGCATACTTTGAACCCTGGGACTGGGTTATTGGTGCATCCTCATATTATGACGAGTTTTTTCAAACTGTAGATTCCGTAGAAACCAGTTTGACCGGACTGAACTATTGGGTATTAGGATTTGGCTCTGTACTTTTAGTCCTTGGAATTATAGCGGCATACTTGTTTGGCGGTAAAATTACAAAACCGTTGCGATCAACAATAAAATCCATCCGCCAAATTGCGGAAAAAAGCATCCCTTCCCTCGCAGAAAATATACAGCTTACTGCAAAAGGCGATTTTAGCGGCAAGGATGAACTGGAAATCCAAAGGATCGATATCAAGAGTAATGATGAAATCGGTCAAATGGCAGATGCTGTTAACACGATGATAACAAACCTTTACAATGCCGGCCATGACTTGACAACAATGAAAAATAATATCCATGACGTTGTTAATAATATAGATAAAATGGCAGCGGCGGCTGTGTCCGGTCAACTTGATGTTAGACTTGAGGTGGATGAAGAAAAGGGTGAATTTAGTAAAATCATAAAGGGACTCAATGAAACGCTGAATGCTGTTATGAATCCCATCAACGAAGCGATAATCATTTTGGATAAAATGTCAAAGGGTGATTTACTTGATTCTGTAATGGGCGAATACCAGGGCGATCATGCCAGGATTAAAAACGCTGTAAACAAAGTACTGGAAAACCTTAATAAAAGTCTGGGCATGGTTTCAAACAGTTCAGCACAAGTTGCAAATGCGTCAACTCAAATTGGGTCCGGCAGCCAAATAATTGCACAAGGCGCTTCAACGCAGGCAAGTTCAATTCAGGAAATTACATCCAACCTGCATGAACTTGCATCAGCAACAAAGCAAAATGCTGAAGAAGCAACACATGCCTATAATATTGCTGCCGCAAGCCAAAAATTGGCAGAACAAGGTAAAGACAACATGGACAAGCTTTCAAACTCGATGGATAAAATTAAAGATTCATCTGACGAGGTTTCAAAAATAATTAAAACAATTGATGAAATAGCATTTCAAACCAACCTGCTGGCGCTAAACGCTGCCGTTGAAGCAGCAAGGGCCGGTGAAGCCGGAAAAGGATTTGCTGTTGTTGCCGATGAAGTGCGGCAACTGGCCTTGCGTTCAGCAGAAGCAGCCAAAGGCACAGCCGATATGATTGTTCAGGCTGTAAGAAACGCAGATGAAGGTGTGGAAATCAACACCGATGTGATGAAAAACCTGATGGAAATTAACGATCATGTGAACAAAGTGAGTACGGTCATTTCCAATATTGCCAAGTCATCCAATGAACAACAAGCAGGGCTTGATGAAATTGCCATGGCTGTTGAACAAATGGGCAAGGTAACTCAATCCAATGCGGCCAACTCGGAAGAATCTGCGGCAGCGGCTGAAGAGTTGGCGGCACAAGCCAAAGAAATGGATTCCCTGGTGTCGGTGTTTAAACTGAAAACAATGCGGATTGAAAATTCCAATGCTGTTCAGGACAAAAATCAACATGAAACGTTTTTAACAAATAAAAAGAACCGAAACAATAAAACGAATATATTGGAACCATCCTCAATTTTAAAAAATTATTAAGCAAATATATTACAAACTAAATCCCCCACATACTCGCTCCGGAAATTTTTCCGGGGCGTTTTTTTATGGTATTTTGCCTTGCCTGGAAGTTTATTTTTCGATCACTCGCTTAAACAATTTTTTCAATAAATGTAAAAAGACCTTGCGCGGTTTTTGGATTATTTGTATAATCAATTAATTGACCAGAGAGCAGGCAGGGCTTTTTGGGAAGCCGGCGGTTGCCCTGCATATATGTTCTTTTTTTCCACAAAAATTTTCGGGACCACTATTCAGCATGAGGAAAAAGATTGCGTTGGATTCATAATCATATTCCTGTTGTTTCACGGATGAATTTATTGGGTTGTGTGAGGTGTGTGCGGGTGTTGATGGAATTTACCTGATCGTACAGAGGTTTTAACCTCATGTACGTAAAAAAGTAAAGACTTTGCCTTAAAAAAGATTATTTGACCTGGGCCAAACCCTCATCTTTATCCATCCATGGGTAGAACCCAGGGACAACCCAGATTGACATTTTAGTCAACGTACCACTTTATGAAAAGGAGACGTTAATGGATATTGGAGCTTTTACTACAAGTTTAACTGTTAAAGATATTGCCAAGTCATTGGATTTTTATCAAAAATTGGGATTTACGATAAGAGGCGGCGATATAAATCAGAAATGGCTTGTATTGAAGAACAAGAATGCTGTGATTGGATTATTTGAAGGTATGTTTGAAAAAAATATTCTGACCTTTGTTCCCGGATGGGATCAGGATGGAAATGAAGTAGAGGAATTCACAGACATCAGAGAATTGCAAAAAGAGCTGGAATCAAAAGGAATAATGCTAAAAGAAAAAGCAGATTTGACAACGCAAGGGCCAGCATTTTTTACATTAGAAGATCCTGATGGAAATCAAATCATGTTTGATCAATATAGATAGTCGTAGGCTGGGTCCTCACTTAGGACCCGGCAAAAAAACAATGTAAATATAACAATATTGAAATTAATAACCAGATCATAGACAGAATTTGGTAAAAGATAACCAAGTTCAAAAAAAATAAAAAAGGCTATAGGAGTTTTTATGGAAGAAAAGTGCATTGATGAAAAAATTGGCCGTCAATTAAAATTATTAGACTATTCATTTAACAAAAGTCTGCCCGAAAAGAAAGAGATCTATAAGCAACACTTGGACGATTGCAAATACTGTTCAATCCAGGCTGTAAAAGCAAAATCAAAAAGAAGGCTAAAGGGTGTTCTTAATATTCTGGGCGGAATTGGATTAATGTTAGCTTCACTTTTTATTCCAATTCCTTTATTTTGGATTGTGGTTTTATTATCTGGTATTGTGTGGTTATTTATTGGTATTTGGAGACTTGTTTCGGGTAAAGATTAATTTCTACTCACCCTAAGAATAGTCCCAAGGCGCTATTAGGTAAAATTTTTAAGATTACATATTCTAATGTATTGAACAGGGCAAATTCCCCCTTATATTTCTAGCCCTTGCAAACAAATTTAAGGACCAGAATAAATATTTTATCCATCCAAGGGGGATAAACATTAGAATGTTTTAAACGATCCCTTGTCGAATCATATTCACATTAACTAAATAACTATTTAAGGAGGAAAGATTGGAACCAATAGATATTAAAAAATGGCACACTGAAGAACCCTTGTTTGCACTGGTATTATTAATATCTACAGGTCTTTGGATTCTTTTATGCGTATCTATTATTGGAATTATTTACGCTGCTTTTATCGGTGTGTTTTTCTTTTTGGCTCATTTAGCATTTATAGCACATGTCAGAGGAAATGCCGTTAAGTTAGGTCCAAATCAATTCCCGGAGTTGTATAACAGAATACATAAATTATCTGATAGAATTAATTTAAATAAAGTGCCGGATGCATACATAATGCAAGCAGGAGGTGCATTAAATGCCCTGGCAACAAAACTGTTTGCATCAAACATCATAATCCTGTACTCTGACCTGCTTGACGCTTGTGAAGATAATGAATCTGCAAGAGATATGATCATTGGACATGAACTTGGTCATGTTAAGGCAGGACACCTAAATTTGGTCTGGTTCTTGTTTCCCGGATTGATATTTCCATTTATTGGTCAAGCGCTTTCTCGTGCCAGAGAATATACATGTGATCAATATGGTGCTGTATTGAGTGGAGACAAAAACGGTGCATTATTAGGTTTAGCCATTTTAGCAGCAGGAGCCCAAAAAGGACCTCAGGTAAATCTTACAGAGATGATTAATCAAAAAAAAGATTATACAAGTGGTTTCCTGACTATTGGTAAATGGTTATCAACTCATCCTCCATTATGTGACCGTATTTCAGTCCTCGCTCCGGAGCTGAACCAAGTAAAGACAAATACAAGTAAAGGAAATGTGCGGGCTTTCACAATATTGCTGGTAGCTACAATGCTGCCAATAATACTATCGGCCGTGGCTATTATAAAAATTATACCAACATTTAAAAAAGCAATGGCAGAAAGACAAGTAAATGCAGAACAGGCAGAGTCAACTTTTCCTGTTATTATAGATGAAAAAATGGCAATACAATCTGTTCACTCGGATTTAAAAATTCTTGCTGAACTTGTAGAAGAAGTGAAATTAAAAACAGGGACTCTTCCATCTGATGAAAATTATTCTTTATCTGCAGCCTGGTCTTTGTTTAGGTCCGGCAAAGAAGAGCCAAAAGATCCTTTTGATGGTAAAAATTATGGCTATCAAATTGATGGTGAGAATTATTTTTTATGGAGTGTAGGTGTAGATAGAAAAAACAGCACTGAAGACGATATCGTATATCATTCAAGTCAAAATTAATCGCAGGCTGGGTCATAGCTTATGACCCGGCAATAAAAACATATTAAATTGGATTGCAATGTTAAATAAAAGTCTGCCAAGCAATTATTGGGTATCCAAAATAGACCCACCATCCCCTGTGTAATAACAGAAAATATTTAATCCCGCCATGAATATTAACACTTGAACAGTCCCAACTTAATTTCTATATTACGGTTCATCTTAAAATTAAAAGTGTAATGATATGAACATGAAAAGTAATTGGGCTGTACTGGTTTTGTTATTTTTATTGAGTTCAGTCGTTCAAGCGGCCAACCCCGAACTCTCTCCTGTTGAATATGTAAACCCTTTTATCGGTACTGCCAATTCCGTGCGGCCTTCCAAATGGGAGTCAAACGGAGGCACCTATCCGGGTGCAGCGCTGCCCTTTGGAATGGTGCAGGCCACCCCGGAAGGCTATCGTTATGCTGAACCGCATATAAACTGGTTTAGTTTTATCAATCACACCAGTGGTTATCCCTCCGGCTCTTCGGGACATGTTTATATCATGCCATTTTTCGGGGACATAAAAAATGGTCAGAAAAATTTTGGCTCCGGGATCTCTCATGATAATGAGAGCGCTCAACCCGGTTATTATGCTGTCTTTTTGCAGGATATGCAGATTCATGCAGAATTGACGGTATCGCCTCACTCCGGATTTTGCCGTTTCCAATTCCCCGCTAACAATAAAGCAAAAATAATATTCAGTGATTTTTCTCAGATCGATGTTGCTGGCGAAAATGAGATTATTGGCAACCGGGGTGATTATTTTTTTTATATCAAAATATGCCAGCCGATTCAAAACAGCAAACAGTTGACTGACTTGTATTATATCGAATTGCCGCCCAATGAAAACCGGACCGTCTTGCTGAAAATCGGTTTTTCCAAAACCGGTTCTTCCCAGGCTAAAGAAAATTTGTTGACTGAAATTCCGGACTGGGATTTTGAAAAAGCCAGAAACCAAGCACTAGGTATCTGGAACGATCAATTGTCGATATTCAAAATTACAGGCGGCACAAAAGAACAAAAAGAGATTTTCTATACCTCGGTGTATCACTCGCTTCTTGATCCGCATTTGCAGTCAGATGTTGGTCAGCAACCCCGGTACTCGCAATTGTCCCCGTGGGATACGTTTCGCAGCAAACATCCCCTGCTGACGCTGCTGTGGCCGCACCAGCAGTTAAACATGATAAAGTCTGTTTTGGACCGCTATAAACAAACCGGCCAACTGCCGGCCGGCCCCATGACTGGCAATCACAATATCGCTGTTATTGTGGACAGCTATTTTAAAGGCATTACAAATTTTGATATTGAATGCGCCTATGAAGCCATGAGAAAAGCGCTTTTACAGCCACCGTTCGCAAGACCGGATATTGATATCTATAAACAGTATGGTTATGTTCCTGCGGAACAAAGCTATTCTGTCACCAAAACACTGGAATATGCCTATAACGATTGGGCGCTTGCACAGTTGGCTAAAAAACTGGGACGGACAGATGATGCCGACACGCTTATAAAACGGGCATTCAGCTATCAACACATCTTAAATCCCGACACCAAATTTATGCAGGCAAAAACCAAAGCCGGGGAATGGGTTGAGGAAGGATTCCGTGAGGGCGACCCATGGACCTATACCTGGTTTGTGCCGCATGATGTGCAAGGTCTGATTAATTTGATGGGTGGTAATAAAAAATTTTCGGATAAATTGAATTTATGTTTCCGGGAAAATCATTATGTCCACGATAACGAGCCGCCCCTGCATTATGCTTATTTGTTTAACTATGCCGGAACTCCCTGGCTTACGCAAAAATGGGTTGATGCTGTTCGGGAAATGAATTACACCACCGAACCCGGCGGTTTGCCCGGTAATGATGATTTGGGTGCGCTGTCTGCGTGGTATGTGTTAAGCGCCATGGGAATTTATCCGGTGTGTCCGGGCCGCCCCATATACGATCTTGGTGTTCCGCTGTTTGATGAAATGAGAGTGCGGTTGCCGAACGGAAAATTTTTAACGATTGTTGCAAAGAAAAAGTCCGTTGAAAATAAATACGTTTCATCCGTAGAATTAAACGGACAGGTTTTAGACAGGCTTTGGATCGGACATGATGAGATCATGAACGGCGGTCAACTGGTATTCGTAATAAGCCCTGAACCAAATAAAGGCTCTAATCAACAAGCGGCAGCATCCATGACTGTTGGAAAACCAAATTTCAAAATTTTAAATTTCAGCATCAATAAAACAACGGTTAAAGCGGATGAAACGTTGATTGCTGAAACCCTGATAGAAAATACCGGCAATGCGCCCGGTACCTTTGATTTTCAACTTGCTGTTGATGATGAAAACCTGAAAAGCGAATCAGTTATTATTGATGCCGGAGCTCAAAAATCGGTCAAGACACTAATAAGACTTTATACGCCGGGTGACCATCTTGTTGGTATTTCTCCAAAATTTCATCAGCGTGTTATGGTTAAAGCTGTTAAACCAACGTTTGTGTTTTCGGATTTTAAAATTCCCAATCCGCCGGTTGTTGAATTGGGAAAGACAGTACAATTTGACCTATCCGTAAAAAATATTGGGAGCTATAAAGGGACTGCCTTGGCACAACTTTTATTAAACGGGGAAATAATAAAACAAGAGATACAGCTTGCTCCCGGTGAAGAAAAAAGTGTGTATTTAAAAAAGGTTTTTCAAAACACCGAAATTGTGAATGTAACAATGAACGATCTTGCACCTCAAAAGTTAAGAGTTTACAGGCCCGGCGAAAAACCGGACTCAATTTACATGGCGGCACGATATAAGCCGGTGGTGGTGTATGGATTTGATGAGGCAATGTGCACCCAGGTTAAAGATTTGTCAGGTAAGGGCAACAATGGCAATGTAATAAACAATGTTAAATGGGTACCAGGACTTTTAGGCAGTGCCATCCAAACAAATTCGCCGGAGCAGAATTATGTTGAAATTCCCGATTCAGAATCGATGCAAAAAATTGTTGAGAGCAAAACATTGTCAATGATGGCCTGGATATATCCTATGGAAGAAAAGAATTTTGCTGATTTTTTTACGCAGGGCGATTGGAACGTTTTGCAGGTCCGGGCATCAAACACGGCGGTCAATTTTTACACCGGCGGCTATCAACGGGGCGAAGCTTATGGAACGGTTCTGGAAAACTGGAACAGAAACTGGCACCATGTTGCCGGCGTTACCGAGGGTAATCTGCAAAAATTGTATATTGACGGTGAATTGACAGCCGAAAAAGAAATTGAACTTGTCGGAAAAGACGGAACAGTAAATCCCATCGGCAATGCCGATGTTCCATGGAATATCGGCCGCAACGCCCAAAATCCCGAGCGATTTTTCAACGGCTATATCGATGATGTGAGGATTTATCTTGAACCTGTGCCTCAAAAAGAGATCAGGAAAATTATGTTGAACGATATTGACTAATAGTGAGGAGAACTCGTTTTTTGATCACCCGGTGATTACATTATGAGTATTTAAAAATTGCAGGACAAAGTCCTTAATAATAATCCATCCGGGAGAATGAACTTTTGGAGGTTTATAACGTTAAAAAATATGGCGGCAATACAGATAATCTGCTTTATGGAAAGGGGCCACATTGCAATTAAAAAGATATCGATTAACATTCATAGCGCTGTTATTTTTACTTCCTGTTACAGCGTTATCGAAAAATCTACAGGGACTGCATATAGGAATTAAAGGCGGATTTAATTATACGATACCTGTTTATTCCATGTCCAATTTATCTCAAAAACCTGAAATTAATTATAATCCAAAATATCAAATAGGCCTATCAAATGAATTCAGGCTGTATGAAAAAATATCGATCCTTGCGGAATTATTTTATGAAAAAAGGATTGTCCACGTATCAAAGATTATTCCTAATGCCGGTCCGTCAATGGAGCCCTATGCGTTTAAGCTAAATTACAGCTTGATTTCACTACCGATTTTATTAAAAACAAGAACCAACTGGTTCAACCGGTTATATTTTTTAACAGGCTTTCGATTTGAAAAAATAATTAAAGCAAAGGAAGATTATGCAACGGTGGGAACTTTTTTCAGATATGAGGATGTGAGTAAACGAATGCCGAATCTGACCTGTGGAATTGACCTCGGCATTGGCAATGAAATTTTGTTTTCCAATTTTATTTTAATGCCGGAAATCCGTTATGTTTTAGAGATGAGATCATCTGCGCCGGAAAAATATTCATATCCTGAAATAACAGACATTTTCACCAATCATTCTGTATTTTTTAATATCGGCATTACGTACCCTTTTTCATCACATTTTAAAAATCAGGAAAAACAGTAAATGATAAAAATTCAATTCGCAGAAAAATCTCATATTCCTGCTCTCCAGGAAATAGAAAGAGCCGCAGCTTCAATTTTCAACAGCGTTGATCTACCTGAACATCTAAGATCCGAGACGATTTCCTATCAAGATCACCTAAATGCACAGCAAAACGGACTTGCGCTGGTAGCGTTTGAAAATCAATCAACGCCTGTCGGGTATGCGAACATGCAAAAAATGGGATTGTATTTCCATTTATTACAAATAGATGTGCATCCCCGTGTACAACGTCAGGGTATCGGAACGGCCTTGCTGAATGCTGTTTTTGATCTGGCCGTTAAGCATGGATTTGAATATGTAACGCTCACAACGTTTCGCCATATACCGTGGAATGCTCCCTGGTATGCTAAACATGGATTCAGAATTTTAAATATTAGTGAAACCCCTCCCCTTCTTTTAAAAATTTTAGAGGAAGAAAAAGAAAAAGGGCTTGATAACAGGGTGGTGATGTGTAAGGATATTAAGGACAACCAATGAAGAAGTTATAATTCAATTGGAACCCCCTTCTAAAGCCCAACATTAATATAACATAGGGCAAAATAATGATTCGGAACATATTGATGAACAAAAATCTGATCACTAATAACCGAATTCAAAGAAATGAATCCAGCATGCAATTTATAAAAACGATTTTTGTTTTGTTATGTATTGCCCTATGTTCATGCGAAAAAAACCTGATGGATGACAATTCAAGTACAACCAATAACAAAATGTATGTTTATCAAAATTCCGGCACAAAATTATATTTAGTTGATTATAAAACGTTTCAGGTTATAAGAGATATAGACTTAAAATTTCCCTTCCAGACGTCAAACTGGTGGGGATTAGAACTTTCAACAAACCATAATTATTTAATTGGTGAGGGGATTGTTTCTGATTCACCTACTGATAAATTATACTTTTATAGTTATGACATTAAGAATGACCGAATCCATAATTATTTTAATACAGGATTAATTGCTGATGGAATTCCATCATTTAAAGCCGCTAACATTCCGTCAAATCCCGGACTCGCATATTTCAACCACCGCAGTATGGGGCTATATTCTTATGATTTTTTAAACAAAAAAATAGTAGAACACCTATCTAACGAAGCCGATTTTTCATTAATTAAATTGTTTTACCATTCGAGCGATCAACAATTAACTGCTGTCAATAAAGATTTACTTGCAGGTGATAGTTATTCGGAACTTTATATCTACGACACCTTATCCGGTCTGAAGGATTTAAAATGTATTTTAAATGAAGGAGATCAGGATAGTGTTTATATCTATGATGTAATATTTTCTAACGATAATAAAAAAATATATGTTTCTTACCAATTGTCCGGTGGACGAAGCAGGGACATTGCTGCTTATTTTGGCAGTTATGATCTGGAAACACAAGAGCTTCACACAGCACCTTTTACTTTTCCCTGGAGTCTGAATCCTTACTATATGGCCTATAGTCCGTTAAGAGATGAGATATACCTGATTGGCGCTTATGATACATTTTATATTATCAATGTTCAGGGAGATAGATATTCGATAAAAGAGACAATCCAGCTTGCTGGTAAAGTTGCAGGGCCATCACAAATACTGGTCAGGCCCGACGAGGAAGTGGCTTTTGTTAGTTGTAATTATACAAATTTAGTTTATGTGATTGATTTGGAAACAAGGTCGGTTATTAATCAAATAAACATTTCGATGGCGTATACGATGATAATACCATAAATCAAAAACATAAGTAAAAAAGTGTAGAAAAGTAAAAGCTTTGCCTTTATATCTTATAACTTAAAAAAATATTTGATTTAGGGCCAAGCCCTTATACTAATCCTTATAAGGGTAGAACCATTGCACGATCAATCTATATCCTTTACCCTGCTATTTTCGAATATCCTGTTTTTTCAAATGTTCATTAGTATATTGCAGTTTACATATCAACATATAAAACAAAAAACCGGAACATGAACATGCTCCGGTTAAATACGACACAATATAATTTTCTATATTAAAAAACTTTATTAAAATAGTTTATTGTCTCCTTTAACCCTGTTTCAAGATCAACAACAGGCTGCCAGTTTAATTTTTCTTTGGCCAGAGAAATATCCGGTTTTCGGCGGATCGGATCGTCCTGCGGCAGGTCTTTGTGAACGATCTTTGATGACGAATTGGTAAGCCTGATGATGGCTTCAGCAAGTTCTAAAATCGTACTTTCGTGCGGATTACCCAGGTTAACAGGACCTGTAAAATCATCTTTTGTTTGCATCATTTTAACCATCCCATCAATCAAATCCGTCATAAAGCAAAAAGACCGTGTTTGGCTGCCTTCGCCGTAGATTGTAATGGGTTTATTTTGCAAGGCCTGCAAAATAAAGTTGCTCACAACCCGTCCGTCATTGGGATGCATTCGGGGGCCATAGGTATTAAAAATACGGATGACTTTGATCCTTAATTTGTGCTGTCTGTAATAATCAAAAAATAATGTTTCAGCACAGCGTTTTCCCTCATCGTAACAGGAACGAAGGCCGACAGGGTTTACATTACCCCAATAGTCTTCTTTTTGAGGATGAACGCTGGGATCACCATAAACTTCACTGGTTGAGGCCTGGAGAATTTTTGCTTTAACACGTTTCGCCAAACCCAGCATATTGATTGCCCCGTGTACAGAGGTTTTGGTTGTTTGTACCGGATCGCGTTGATAATGGATCGGTGATGCGGGACAAGCCAGGTTGAAAATTTCATCAACCTCTACATATAAAGGCCAGGTAATATCGTGCCTTAACAATTCAAAATATGGATTATCTAATAAATGAATTATATTTTGTTTCGACCCTGTATAAAAATTATCTACACAAACAACCTCATTACCGTCATCCAACAGTCTTTCGCATAAATGACTGCCCAAAAAGCCGCCTCCACCTGTAACGAGCACTCTTTTCTTTACCATATCGTCAACCTTTCCCAAAAAGCCAAAAATCAATATATAACAATATATTTTCCAAAACAATATGGTATTAATTTAAAAGAATTAAAAATAAATCCTACTAAATTTTAGTCCCCCTAAATAGCCGCCCTATATATTTATTTCAGTCCATACTCTAGTTACATGCTTCAGCCGGTAGCTCAAAAAGATATGTATGTTCGTCCTGAGTGACGACAAATGATTCCTGATAAAATTCACCTTCATAATAAATGCCAAAAGAATAGGTCCTTCCGACTTCTAAAGAAGGTAATGTAATTTGGCCGTTCTCCATCATTCCGACAAATTTCCAGCCGCAGCCATCATCGCTCCAAACACCGATGCTATGTGCAACCAGAACATCCGGGTTGCTGGCACAATATCCATAGATAGTAACCGGAACATTAATAAGCTCACCGGTACCCACCGAACCCGGCAAACAACTAATGGGAATATCAATTTGACCAACACTGCACAAATCCTGTACGTCAACATAGCCACGTATTGTTAATGGACAACCGGCCCAGGCTTCCACCCGCACCGGAATGTTACAGGGCATTCCAACCAGTTCCAATACAGGATCATCAGCAGTAATATAACCACTAAAATAAAAATAGGTATCGTCGAAAAGTCTTTTCATCATTATTATAACTGTTTCAAAAGCACAATCAGGTGGTGTCGGCAAAATAATACGAACCGGTACAGGAGGAGGTGGTGGCGGCGGCGGTGGTGGTGGCGGCGGCGGCCATGGAAATGGAGGCCACGGCCACGGTGGAGGAGGCGGCGGAATAATTATTATCGGAAAATCCAGATTTACTTTGGAAAGATGTTTTGTCTGCCAGCGAGCGTTATAGACGCCATCAGCATTTGGTCCATCGGTAACAGCATTACCTTCAAATGCCCAATAGGCATACTCATCGACGTAATGCCAGGCCGGTATTTCATCTCCGCTTGTTAATGCGGTTTTTTTAAGCCAATTATACTGATCGTTTGGTACCTGCAAATTAACTTCAATAGCCGGATCAAAATATTTTGCTGTTTTACCGCTCATGTCCTTTATTTGAATATCCGCCCAACCACAGGTGATAAAGTTTTCATTTACCAAACTTCCATCTTCATTAATCAAATTAACAAAAAAACCGCCGGGAAATGTACGCAGCGCTTGTTCAGACCTGCCGTTAAAATAGACAATTGTTGTTTGTAAATTTCCCATTAGAGGGGCGCCATTGGCATTCGTTACAACCGTTCCTGCCGGAATGGTAATAATTGCTTTTGTATTTGTTACCGGATCGGCTGCAGTTTGGACCTGAAAAGTAGCCGCAACCTGTCCGCCGACATCGGTTACACCGTTATCTACTGTAATTACATTTACACCTGTGGGTGGATTGTTTTTATTAACCATATTGACGATAAAAGAATGATTTCCAGAGCTGAACAATGTAATCGGCAAGTTTGTCGATACATACCCTGTGGCTTCAATAAGCAGAGATAGTTGAATAGGGTCTGTTTCAGAGGGCGTATAATTTTCAGAAATACAAAAATGCAGTAAACCGCAGTTAGTGGAAAGGCTGGTAATGGGTTCACCGGAAAATTTGGTCACTTTGTCTTTGTCCGGACCCGTTATTTCAATATCGGTTGTTAATCCTGAATTCAAGCCGATCTGCACACCCGTAGCAGAATCAAAAATATCGACAGAAATTGTCGTTTGCCGGGTTACCGAGTTAAAGATAATTTTTACATTTTCAGCAGGACTTTTAAAATTACAGGACAAAAAATTTCCTGTAAACAAAAGTAATCCAATCAAAATAATTTTTGATAAACGTCTCATGAGCCGGCCTCCTAAAATGTATAAATGAGTCCAATAGACAATACAGGATAATACTGGGCCCATTCAAGATTTTCTTCAACTTGTTCACTTTGAGTTGCTGAAGGCTCCAGCAGTTTAGTTGCAGAAAGTTCGATATCAGGTTTACCCTGAAAAACCACACCAAGCTCCATTGAAAAGCCCAATCCTTTTTTACCGATCCGGTTGCCGAACCCAATGCCGGTATAGGGAGCAATAGAATTAAATGACATAACAGCCGTCATATCACCAAGCATTTCCGGGGTATAGGCAATACCACCATAATGATAGGTATTTTGCGGGGTAAAAGTTATTGTAGCTTCATTAGAATTGATCAGCATTCCGCCAACAAGATAAATACTGTTTTTCATCGGATAGACTTCAAGTAAGACAGAAAATGAAGACAAATTGAGATCACCGGAATACTTGAAATCTTCAGAAGCATCCTCTCCATCATGTTTATAGGTGAAAAATGATGCTCCTAAACGAACCCTAAAATGGTTAGACAATGTACGACTGGTTTCTACTGTTGCACCCAGGGTTGTCATTTTCACAGCTAAACCGTAATTTTGAGACCAGACATGTGCGGGAAGCAACAATAGAAAAAGCAGAGTCAAATACTTTTTCATAATTCCTCCATAAGAATGATTGTCAAGATATTATCTGTTAATCAAAAATCACATGTAAAGAATAGGAGTTGAAAATTGCTGGAGAAGAGAAAAGCAAAAGTCCCACGTTCGGATACCGACTCTATACGATATAATTAAAAGTAACTTGTTTTTTTTATAATGTCAACAGGATTTTGTAAAAATGGAATAATTAATTTAATAAAAGATACCCCAATAAAAAAAAGCGGGTTAAAACCCGCTTTTAATTTTTACCAACTTTGTTCCATAGGGTGCCCATGAGTCCGGCACATATAATGGAGAAAAAGATCAATACAAAAAAGACAGCGCTCCAACCCCAATGTTGGGTAATAACACCAACAACGACGGGCATTAATGCCGCACCAACCGAACCCATACCGTTAACAAAACCGGCGGCGGTACTGGCTCCCTTTTGAGAACCAAAGTCCATAGCTGCAACAGCAGAAACAACATAATCCGGACCGTAGGTCATAAATCCGACGCACGCGATGGCAATAGGTATAAGTGTGACAGGCGCTTTCCAGAAAAATATAAGTGACAATGTTAAACCAACCAGCATAATAACACTGATAGGAGCTCGTCGGGAGTTAAAAAGAGCATCCGTTAAATAGCTGGCCACAAACGTTCCCACAATACCGGCAAGAGCAAATAGAGTACTAATATAACCGGCAGAGTCGGTGGCAAAACCTTTTTCACGGGCCAGGTAGGTAACCATCCAAAACATAAACAAGTAGCGAATAAATTTAATACCAAAATATGTCAATCCAAGTATCCATACCGGACCACTGCTAAGCACTTCTTTAGTATTTTCGATAATGCTAATTTTTTCGGGTGCGGTATCTTTTACCTGGCTTTCCTCAACTTCACCATGGTAAACAGAAATATTGGGCAAACCGACATCTTCCGGGCGGTTACGGAATAATAAAATAACGATCGTACCAATCACTGCTAAAGATAGTGCACCAATCCAAAACACCCAACGCCAATCGGCAAACGTAACAACGGTCCCGTCGGCATAGGTGGTTGTGGATGTAGCAACATGTCCGATAACAAAAGCTGCAAGACCGGTGCCGACAACATCACCAACCGTATAATGTGTTCCCCAGGGGCTCATTATTTTGCCGCGTTCTTTAACCGAAAACCAGTTACTCATTCCCTTTACAGAAGCAGGCCATCCAAAGGATTGGGCATAACCATTAAGAGTCCATAAGAAAAACATAATTAATATGGTATATGAAAATCCAAAAAAGAAATTCATTAAAACTGTAATAGTAAAGCCAAGTCCTAACATGATACGGGTACCAAACCTGTCACCCATAGCACCGTTCAAAAACTGTCCGACTGCATAGGCAATTAAATAACCGCTTAAAATGATACCGACGTCTGCTTCATTCCAGCCAAATTCTTTCATAAACTCAGGTTGAGCAACAGCAATTGTCTTTCGACAAAGATAGATTCCAGCATACGCTAACCATGTACCGACAAAAGCCCTAATCCGCCATATTTTATACTTACGGTCTAATTTAGGATCCTTTCCAGATAAATTCGATCGATCACTCAAAACCAGTCTCCAAACTTTTGTTTATCTATGAATTTTGATAAGATAAGTAATTGAATATATGAATCCAAATTAAATTATTAAAAAATCCGCCCTGCCATAAGGACAGGGCGGAATGCTCATTATTCGCCTTTTTTCTTTGAAAAGATTTCTTTTAAAACTACCAGACAACGTTCATTTTCTTCGTTTGTACCCGGAGTAATTCTAAAATAACCATTTTGGCCGTGAATTGCCGGAATGGTTTTTAAAGCAACATTCTTTGCAAATGCCATGTTGTAAATTTCCTGAGAAGAATAGCCAAATGCATTGGCATCAACCAGCATATAATTACCATGAGGATCATAGGGTTTCAGGCCCCATTTTGTAAATTCTTCTGCAAATCGTTTCATCCAACCGTTGTTATGTTCAACTTTCATATTCAATGATTCTTTATCATCAAACATGGCTTCAGCACCGGCTAATGACATAACGCTGATATGCCATGGCAGCGCCATTCTATCAAAAGCTTCAACAATTTTAGGTTGTGATAAAACATAACCAAAACGTACACCAGCAAGTCCATAAGCTTTGGACATGGTGTGGCTGATAAATGCATTTTCATAATCATGGACCATTTGAATCAGGTTCGGAGCTTCCGGCGTATATTCCAGGTAAGCTTCGTCCAAACATGTGGGAATACCGGTATCCAAAATACGACGAATTTGATCATGTTCTAAAAAGATACCTGTCGGATTATTTGGATTGATAATAACGATCAATTTTGTTTTGTCTGTTATTGCATTTAATGTAGCTTCAACATCATATTGTAAATCACCAGGTGTTAAGGGAATTTCCACAGGTGTTACGCCATTTATGGATGCACGAACGCGAAAAAGTGAAAATGTTGGTGTTGGTAAAATAACTTCATCACCAGGTTTACAAAAAATTCGCATCATGTTATCAATAACTTCAGAAGAACCATCAGCAAGAGAGACCCAGTTTGCAGGGACATCATACATTTTACCAATTTTTTCACGAAGTTTAGGAGCTGTTCCGGGATACCAATTACCTTTTTTAGCTGCTTCTGTAATGGCATCAACAACTTTTTGTGAAGGTCGAACAGGATTTTCATTAAGCATTAAACGTGCAACTTGCGGATTGTCCCATGCAGCATCCAATGTTTTTAAACTGTATTCGAAAGATTTTTCCAACCAGGGTACAAAGAAATCAGAAATATTTTTACTCATTTTATTCTCCATTAATAATTTTGTTTATTAAATTGATTCTAGTGTTTTAATTGTAACTGCGTCAGGACCTTCACCAAGACTATCCACGACAATTTCGGCTTCCGGAAACTCTTCGCCCTTACTGTATTGACTGCGGGTAACAACAACTTTCATTCCGGCAGCTTTTGCGGCCTGAACGCCATTGTCCGTATCTTCAACAACCCAGCATTCGGATGGATCAACACCGAGTCGTTCGGCAGCCAGTAAATATATTTCCGGGTCTGGTTTTTTATGCTTAACAACATCGCCGGCCAATATCGCCTGAAAATGATTAAAAGCATCGCCAAGAACATGTTTGGCAATAAGGGTAACACCGCGTTCGTTTGATGTGGATGCAACGGCAAGTTTGATACCGTTTGCGTGCGCATCTTCAACAAGGCGTTTAACACCATCTCTGCCCGGCAGCATACCTTTTTCTATCATTTCCATATAGATGTCGGTTTTGCGCTTGTGTAATTTTTTAATATATTCGTCAACATCCCCTACATCTTTGGTAAAAGAAGGATCAGTAAAAATTGTACGCATCCTTTCTTTTCCACCGGCAATTTTTAATTTTTCGCCATAGGTTTCTACATCCCATTCAACACCGAGGCCTTCTTCTTCAAACACTTTGTTAAAGGCAATTCGGTGTCCAAGCCCCTCTGTTTCTGCAATGACACCATCGCAGTCAAAAATGAGTGCTTTAAATTTTCCCATTTTATACCTCAAAATTTACAATTAACATTTTTATGCTTTTCCATTACTTCCAAAAATACGTATAAATGACTGTACAACTTCTTTCTCAGTGTTTCTGATGTGCTTGATTAATTTAATCGGATCTGTTTTGCCGCCGCTTTCCATATAGGATTTAAAGCCGTCAAAAAATCCGATTTTTATCTGAGTTGATACGTTAACTTTAACGCCGCCGTATGCAATTAATTTTGCAAAAACATCTTCAGCCAGGCCGGTGCCGCCGTGAATAACAATAGGTGTGTCAATACTGTCGGCAATTTTTTTCAGTCTGTCAAAATCAAGCTTTGGTTCGCCTTTATACAGACCGTGGGCTGTTCCAATTGCCGGAGCAAAGGCATCCACATTCGTTTCTTTGGCATATTTAACAGCCAGTTCGGGATCAGCTAATAAATCCATGTTTTCATCAACATCAATATCATCTTCAACACCCCAAACAGCGCCAATTTCACCTTCTACACTGACATTATTTGCATGGGCCTTTTCAACAACTTTGATTGTGTTTTCAAGATTAACTTCAAACGGAAAGCTTGATCCGTCATACATTACAGAAGTCCATCCGCTGTCAATACAATTAAAAACCATGTCTACATCTTTACAGTGATCGAGATGCAGCGCAAAGGGAACACTTGATGCTTCAGCAGCGTGACGCACCATATCCACCAAAGGTTTGTAACCGTAATATTTAACAGTACTACTGGCAGAGGTTTGAATAATTGCCGGTGCTTGTTCCTCTTCGGCAGCGTCAACCACCGCTTGAAGAGTTGCATAGTCGACAATATTAAACGCACCAACCGCATACTTGCCGGCTTTGGCTTTCTGCAACAACTCACTCATTGGTACGAGAGCCATACTTTTTTCTCCTTCATTAATGTGTTAAATGTGATTTAGTAGATCAATTGTTTTATCTATAACTATATCAGGCATATAGTTCGACTTTTTTAAATCATCAATCTTTGTTTTTCCGCTTAACACTAATATTGATAATAAATCATGATCATTACCCATACGAATATCCGTATTTAAACGATCACCAATAATAGCAACCTGATCATTTGTAAGATCAAGTCTTTTTAAAAAGGCTTGAACCATTTCTTTTTCAGGCTTTCCAACAAATTTAGGAGTTATTTTAGTGGAGGCTGTAATGGCAGCAGCTAAGGCGCCTACATCTGGGCGGTGAAGATCTGGACTGATCATCCAGTTATTATCTTCATGGGTGGCAATAAAGGGGACTCCCTTGCGGACGTAATGACAGGCTTTTTCCAATTTGGCAAAGGTTAGGGTAAGATCATAGGCAAGAACAACATAGTTTGGTTCAGGAGCGTCTATAGAAAAACCTGCATTTATAAAATCAAGTTCTACCTGGGGTGTTGCTAATAAATAAATATCTTTTGAATCCGGTAATGTTTTCATGTACTCAATCGTAGCATCTCCTGAGCTTAAAACCTGGTCAGTGGTGACTGGAATACCTATTTCCGCAAGTTTGGAAATATGCTCCTGGTGAGACTTTGATGAATTATTACTTAGAAACAAATATTTTATTCCCCTTTCATCGAGTCCCTTTAGAAAAGGAACCGTCCATGAAAAGGGATGGCTTTCAAGATAGGTTGTTCCATCCTGATCAATTACAAAAGCTTTTATATTTTTTAAACGTGCTTTCTGATTTTCAGATATCATACATTAAAACTTTCAGTTGTAGTAGTAGAAATAGGACTATTCGATTTGATTTTGAATTTTGTACGATCTGAACGATAAATATCTTCAGCATATTCAATCGGTTTATTAAAATGATCAAAGACTTTTCTTTTCAAAATAATAATAGGGCTGCCCATTTTAATTTGAAGCATATCTGCATCTTCACGATCAGCGGATGTTACTTCTAAAACCTTTTCTGATCGTACAAGTTGAAAATTATATTTATCCTGTAATATTTTGTATAACGATTCTTCCAATTTTTCGTTCAACAATAATTTTCCAACATCATGACGATAATAGGAATGTTCAATTAAAAAGGGTTCAGAATCACCATATCTTAATCTTTTAATTAAAACAACCCGTTTATCGTTTTCCAGTTGAAGCGCCTGAGCAATATAACCCGGGGCCGGTATAATTTCTGTAAGTAAAACTCTAGCAGACGGCCTTTTCCCGGACATTAACATAACCCTGGAAAAAGAAGTCACTTCACTGGTTTCATGTTCCACTTTGGATGGTGTTACAAATGTTCCGATACCACGATGTCTTTTAATAATTCCCTCTCTTAGTAAAAGACGCATGGCTTCACGTACGGTTCCTCTACTGATATTGTGCAGTTTTATCAGTTCATTCTCTGAAGGTACAATATCACCTGATTTTAAAACACTGTTTCGAATGTCCTCACGCAAAAAATCAGCTAGTTGGTAATACAAAGGAATTACACTTTCTTTATCTAATTTCATAGTTATATCCTTTGTTATTCAATTTAGTAAAAACTGACAAGCTACAGCCCCCACGCAGGATCCACAATAGGTACAGCCATGCGGTTGCTACTTCTTTTATAAACTTGCAAACTTTGCCAGCGTGATTTTTTAGAATCAAAAGTGGTAATTGTATCTAAAACAGCTTCATTAATATAAACAGGAATTCGTTGCTTTAATTCTTTAATATTTTTTGCCAATTCATTTTGATATTTTAATATCGTTGCATCTCTTTTGGCCTGCAATTTAAAATCATTATACTTGGGTTCAACGTCTTTATTAATTTTATATCTGTCTTTGTATTTATCAAAGTACTGTTTTGCCCGATCTTCATCAACTTTGATATCTTTAATTAAATTATCTCTGGTTTCCTGATAAACCCATTTATCCTGCCATTGCTTTAGTTGCTTTTGCAAATTTGGCTTTTTATAAAGTTTCTTTTTGTTTGCTTCTTTAATAAGGAAATGATCTCTTACAGACAGGGCTATTTCATTGTTTATCTGGTTCATTACAGAACGAATATCTTTTACAGGCGCTTTAACCAAATCCGTCTTGAACTTTTCTATAAAATCTTTACAGGACCATTTTCCACCTTCAAACGTAACAAGTGTTTCATCTAAATTCTGTTTCATCTCATTTAGTTTTGTTTGTTTTTCAGTGGCATTTTTTATGTCGTCAAAAAATTCACCTCTCAAAGAATCATCAATACTTTTCCATTCGACAAATGCGTCAACAATTTTACGAAATTTATCTCCTTTTGTAACAACATTTTTAGGAGTCATAAATTCATTTATAAAACGGGCAGACTCTTTGTTAAGTTTTCTGTAAAAAAGTATTTTATGATAAGACCCGTATTTGTCTTTATATTCATAATCGGTAATACCTTCACGCTTGAGATCTGAAATTTGGAAAATAAAATATTTACCATCGAGCATAATGGGCGCCGACACCTCGCCAACCGGTATATCTTTAATAGCATCCAAAAGTTCTTCAGAAACATCCAGCCATGTTAAATAATCTGTTTCAAAGTCTTTTGGTTTTAAATGAACTTCGGGGTTTGAACGCAGGATATCTTCAACAACGGCATTATATCCTCTCTCCTTCATTGCGTTATATATATTATCGGCATTTTCTTTTGAAGGTTCAAACCAGTAACGAAGTTTCCATTTAACTTTGGATTTGGTAATGGCTTGACGAATTTCGTCATCAGTAACTTTTATTTTATTATTAACCTGGTCAGTAAAGAATTCTTCAACCAAAAGTTCATCCAAAAGGTCTTTTTCAAGATCTTTAACACGTTCATTCTTGTCAAAACCAAGATTATACCCTTCTTCAGCAAGAATTATTTCATCAATCATATAATTTAAATAGGAACGCTTTCTGTCAGGGTCTTTTTTTAAATGAGGCAATCCAAACTCATAATTAAGTCTAAAATCCCGTACAGTAATTACATGATCACCAACTTTTGCCAGTGTTATATTTTCAGGATCTTTAGTTTTAGAACAAAAAAGTGTAAACACTAAAGATAAGACAATAAAATAGAATGCTTTTTTTCCAAACTTCATAAACTACCCATATTATCAATTAATTTTAAATGTTATCGGTTCAGCAGACAGCTCTGATAGCCATGATCCCTTAACCTTAAAGGATAAATTTGGCCCTAAAGTATTAAATTCTTTGGAATAAAGCAATTTATTTTTTTGATAGACCTTCAGATTTGCATTTTTAATAAAATGATTAACCCGAAACATAAGACAATTTAACGGCAGTCTGGATGAATCATTTGTGTTAATCTGTTGAGGAAATACCCATTCCATAGACTCGTCTTTATCAACATGGGCGGTGTCAGCTTCCCAGGTTTTAGAGTCCAAATAATTAAGAATATTTTGAGCTACAAATTTTCCTTCAAGGGCGGCAATATCTGCTGTTTCCGCACCTCTTAATACGTTTCCGGCTGCAAAAACACCTTTTTTAGATGTTTTGAGATTATTATCAACAGACGGACCGTTGGTAAACGGATCTATTTCGAGTCCTCCCAGTCTGGAAAACTCGTGGTCGGGAATCCATCCACCAGTAAATACCAAAGCATCACAATCAATAGTTTTTGTTGTATTATCCTGTAAATTTAAAATTTCAACCGCTTCAATTTTCTTGTTGCCGATAATGTTTGTCAGTTTTGTTTTAGTATATACAGGAATATTATTCAATGTTGCCGTATAAAATTTGTACAGAGAATAGGGAAAATAAGCCTGATGTTTTTCATGTTCGGTAACCAGGCACTTGACCTTACCTTTTGCTTTTTTTACAGTAGCAATGGCGGACAAACTGACAAGTTCGGCACCAACAATGACAACCTTATTGCCGACAGGTTTATGATATTCATGTACAAAGTCCTGAAGTGACCCGGTAGTATAAACACCAAAGGGACGTGAACCAGGCACAAGCCGTGCAGCACGAGGTTTTTCCCGACAACCGGTTGCAATCAATATTGCATCTGCTTTAATTTTTGCCAACCCATTGGGACTGGAAGTTAAAACAGTGTTATCATCTTCCCAGGATATGGCTGTTGTTTCAGTAAGGATATTTATTCCAAGCTTTTCAGATTTTTTTACATAATGCGCTGAATAAGACGGACCGGAAAATGAAAAGTGGACATCGCGCAGTCCAAATCCCTGATGATGGCAATATCGTGGAAAGCCACCAGCAAATTTTTCACGGTCAATAACAATTACTTTTTTACCTTGTTTTGTTAATTCCTGCGCGGCTGCCAGACCGGCCGGCCCCGCACCTATTATAAGAACTGTTGTTTCCATTATAGACATTTTATATTATTCTCCTGCCAAATAACTAATTTTTATTATAATTCTCTAAAATAGAGTAGATATCTGCTTGACAATGAAATCCCTGACACCGTCCCTGAGAACATCGGGTTCGTCTCTTGATTCCTTCAAAATCAACTGCCGGAACAGGGGCGTTAAAAGTTTCCTTTATTTCACCTAACGTTACACGTTCACAGTGGCAGATTATACGTCCAAAGTCAGGATCTTTTTTAATCATCTCAGCATCCTGATAGGGTCTGATATTGTGTTCACCAATTTTTGGCACTTTGCAGGATTTTATATCTTGTTTAACAGGTCCCAACATATTTAATTCATTCAAATGGTTTCGAACATATTCCGCAATACCAAGGCAAGACGAAACACCTGTTGATCGTATTCCACCAACACAAATATAATTTTGTTCCGGATGAAAAAATAATTGATAATCACTATGTTCCGTTGCAGCACGTAAACCGGCGTATGTTGCCGTAACTTGTTCTTTTAATAGGGGCGAGACGATTTGCTCACCTTTAGCCCATAACGATTCAATTCCCTGCTCGCTTGTACCTTTATTTGTTTTATCATCAAGGTCTTCAGCAGTCGGGCCAAGCATAATATTTCCAAAAACAGTTGGGCTAACCAAAACACCTTTGGTTATGGATGTTGGTATGGGTAAAAGAATGTGGTTGACAAGGGAACTGGCCAGTTTATCAAAAACTATGAGTTCCCCCCTTCTGGGTGTTACAGTAAACCGTTGGTGACCCAGCATATTATCAATTTTATCTGAAAATAATCCGGCACAGTTTATCACATATTTACTTTTAATCTCATTACCGTTTGATTTTATCGAATAAAAATCTTCCTGTTTATCAATTGTATCGACTCTAAAACCACGAATAATTTCTGCATCGTTTAAAACAGCGTCATAACCCATTGCTAAAGGCAGCGAATAGGTACAAATAATAGATTCACCTGGTACAATTATGCCTCCAAGAGCATTTTTATTAATACCGGGTTCTAGTTCATAAACTTTTTCAACGCTGATTTGTTCCACATCTGTTACGCCGTTTCTGTGAGCTTTTTCCACAATTTGAGGCAAAGCATTAAACTGATCTTCATTCCAGGCTACAAGTACGGCACCCAAACGTTCATTAGGTATACCGGCAAGCTCAACATAATCTTTTAATAGTTCATAGCTTCGAGTTAAAAGTTGTGCTTCAAGAGTACCGGGTTTTGCATCATAACCGGTATGCCAAATAGACGTGTTAGCCTTACTAGTACCTGTTCCGATATCGTTTTCAGCTTCTATCAAAACAACATTTTTATGATAGTGTGACAGCTCCCGCGTGATAGCAGTACCAACAACACCAGCACCAATAACAGCAAAATCGTAGATTTTTTCAGAGAGTCCTAACATGTAATTATCCAATAGTGAAATTAAAATTATATCCCCGGCGCCGAAACGCCGGGGATTACGAATTATTTCATAAGTATCATTTTGTTTGTTTTTACAAATTTGTCACCGGCCTGGATTCGATAAAAATACAATCCGCTAGCTACATGTTGACCAAAGTCATCCACTGAATTCCATTGAATGGCATAGCTGCCGGTATTTTGTTTTACATCCACCAACGTTCTTACTTTTTGTCCCATAATGTTATAGATTGTAATATTAACATGTACAGGTTCTTTTAAACGATATTGGATGGTTGTAACAGGATTAAACGGGTTTGGAAAGTTTTGATCCAAGGCAAATTCTCTTGGTAAAGCATCTTCCTCCTCAACACTCGTCGGTCCTTGTACATTTACAGAGATAAGATATGTTCCTGTTGCATTGTTTCCAATTGTTGCTTCTTTACCATTATAAGTTCCATAGTATGGGAATGCATCCGCATAGTAGGTACCTGTGTAAGGTAATGATTCATAGTAGACTCTGGAATAGGTGTTGCTGACTTCACCCATATAGAAATTCAATTCATACCAGTCGTCCCAATCATCATTGGAACCCATTGATGAACTATCTTGGTTAAAGAGGGTCAGTTTTGTATCGAACTCTCTAATCCAGCGAGGTCCATGTGAAGGTGCAAGGATAACTTCAGCAGAATATCCTTCAGTACCCTGAAAAGCAAACATGTCATGATCATCATTTGTGTCAAAACAAGCAAGAACCTGGGTACCATCTGTCGGCAGAAAAGCCTGACCGTCTGCCTGGGCACGAGAATCATCCGGTTCGTGCAACGGTGCAACTTCGGATATAACTTCGCCACCGGCAGCTCTTAATTTATAGGTTCCAATATTTTGATCATTTATTGCACTAATGTCAACAAAAAGTTTTAATAAATAAGTACCTGTAGTTGGTGGAGTCCAACCACTCAGTCTAAAATCACTACTGCCAAATCGACCAAACAGGGAATTATCAACCAGGTTTGTTGTTGGGTTATCTTGAGAATAAACTTCTACCTGAATATTCTGACCAACTTTAGAGTCTGCCGAGTTAAAGTAATAGTATTTTCCTGTTTCGAGTTCCACCTTAAACCAGTCTTCCAAATCTTCGGTTGAAAATGAAGCATCGATCAAGTTATTATTTGAAATGGGTATCAGGTTGGCTGTTTCGGCCGAGTTATTTGGTTCTGTTTCCGTCATATTTCCTGATACTTTGAGTAAATAATCACCAACACCGGGGTTACGGCTGTTTGCTTCTTCACCATTGTGTGAACTATAGTAACCTGTAACCAATATATAATGTGTACCGGATTGGGCTACTTCATAATTAACTGTTGAATAAGTGCCAGTCGCGTCATCATTATCAGCTACGGTATCGCCGGCAACATCCACAAGCATCATAATCGTATCTGTATCACGGTCCCATGTTTCACCGCCAACCGGTAATAATTGAGCGGAAAGCATTTGACCGGCTGTACATTGAATACGATAGATATCCATATCATTTTCAAATTTCGGATCAGCAGCGTTATATAAGGCACCTGTTTTTGTAACAGCATCCAACGGCAAATCACCCATAGCATCTGCTTGTGCGAAGGTATTGTCCGGTTCGTGGAATGAGCCCAAGGTAGCAATTTCAGAGCTTCGGGCACGTAATTTATAGCTTCCTAATCCGGGAGAGCTGTTGGTTAATTTCAAATAATAAGTGCCGTTTTCAGCAGGGATAAAACCTGAAAGCCGGAAACTATTGCCATGATATCTTCCGTCAATACTTCCATCCAATACGTTTGTAGAGGTATCAGAAGCAGCAAACAATTCGGCATGAGTATCTGCACCTAACTGATCTTCATAGGAATTGATAAAATACATTCTATCCGTAGACATTTCGAAAGCAAAAATATCAACGTCTGAAGCACTTGAAAATTTACAAAGAACATCTTTATCTTCAGGAACAGGCATTGCCAGTGGGAACGTATCATTTTTTTCCTTTTCGGCAAATTCAGGAGCTGCTGCAGAAGAATAAACGATTAAACGATAAGCACCGATTGCCGGGCTGCCAAAATCAGCATCAGCACCGCTGTAATAACTGTCAACTTTAATCCACACAGTTCCGGTTTCTTTCAAGACATATCCTTTAACAGCAGAAAAAGTATTGCCGGCATAACTTTCATCGCCAGGACGATAATCATCATTTTCTACAGATTCGCCATTAGGATCAACAAGTGTCATTTTGGTATCGAAATCACGATGCCAGGAACCATCCCAATCCATGGCGCTGAAAAGTTCAGCATCAATAATGTCACCGGCTTCACCTTCAAACCAGTACCAGTCAACATCATCAGCAGGATATATTGTTGCATAGGTCATACTTGAATCAAACTTGACTTCATTTGTATTAGCTCCAACACCATAATAAATACTTTTTTCAGGATTCGTCCATTGTGTTTGAGTATCGTTACCGGGTTCACCAAATTGAGCTGTTTTTGCCCAGGTTACCCAGCCCATACGAAATTGATATTCACCTGTGTTGTCTCCACCGACAGCACCCCAACCACCGGAGACCTTAAACAAATATATGCCATTTTCAGGAGGAATCCAACCAGAAAGTCTAAAATCATTAGAATTATAACGACCATTAACAGCATCGTCAATAAGATTTGTTGAAAGATCTTTTTTGTTATAGACTTCCAGTTTCATATCACCACCAACTGATGAATTGGCGGTATTAAAGGTATACATCTTTGTTGTTTTCAGATTAAAGGCATACCAATCTACATCACTATCACTGGACAAACTGGCATCAATAACCAAATTATTGTCGCCGCCCATTTGGACACCGGTAATACCTTCACATAGTGGTGTTGCATTAGCAGCATCGTCATTTGGCTCTATTTCTGTTTTTGTTTCACCCATCCATGAATAGGCAACATAACCACCGGTTGACGGGTCTGAGTCACTGTGTTGGGAAACACCGCTGTTATTGTAAGCAGCATAAAAACTGGTCATAATAACATAGTAAAGACCATCATAGGGCAGACTATCTATAACGGCGAGAGAAAATACATTGTTTGAACCAAAATCTTCTTCCTGGTTACTCTTGTCATCATTGTTTGCTAACAATTCATTTCCATCACCATCGTAGACATAAATTTTGCTATCCATATCACGGGTATGGGGGTAACCCTGAACGGGTTCGGTTTCAACCCAAAGTCGTTTTCCGGTTTCACCAACCATATAAAAGATATCAATATCATCTTTACCGGTTGGTAAATCATCTAAATTAAAACACATTCCATAAAATCTTGAACCATCAACCGGAAGTGTAAATTGACCGAATGCCTGCTGGAATGAATTATCAGGTTCATGGAGATTGGCCCAATAATCCAGATTTTGGGAAATTAAACGAATTTTATAATCTCCGGTATATGGGGCAGTAATCTGATCAGGTGAATTGACTTTGATGTAATAAGTTCCGGAACCATATTCCTGAGGAGACCATCCTGCAATTCGAAAATTATTTTGCCAACCACGGCCATCAGGACTGGCACTTAGTATGTTTGTTGTTGTATCACCACCGAAATAAAGTTCAACATGTGTATCACCCATAATATCAGAAGAATCTGAATAAAAATGGTAGATACTGTCTGTGCTGAGTTCGACCATATAAATGTCAATATCTTCCAGTGCTGAAAAATTACAGTCCAACTCTGTTATTTCACGAGTGGTAATATCAACAGGCATTGCATTTGCAAAGTAGTTGTTGTTTTCGACTTCCGCTATGTCTCCCTGCGCAAAACTAATGGAAAAGGCAAGTAATACAATGAGCATAGTACTCAAAGATCTAAAGATTAGTTTCTGCATAACTTTCTCCTTTAACGTAAATAAAATTTAACCTGTTACCAGGTTTTTCGGACTAAGGACAAATCAATTTTTTCAAAATATCTTGGCACTATTTTGAAAAATGCAGCAATATAATCACGAATTAGCCTCTATCACCTCCTCTCTTTACATTTAATCTTACTTGCATGTCCATAACTGGTTGTTAAAATATTGTGTTAAAACATCAAACCTAGTGATATTCTTTGTGAATTATTTAATATGCCCCAATCAGACCAGCAGTAATCCAAACGAAATCCCATTGATCCGGCTTTAAAATATTCGATCCCACCACCAAGGGTAAGTCCGTTTATACTGTCTTTTTCAAACATATTTTCATAACCGCCGCGCAGAAAAAACATATTACCAAATCCATACTCGGCGCCTATATTCACACTTTCCGTAGCATTGCTGGGATGATTTACATCAACTGCAAAAACGGCTTTACCAAACTGGCCAATGCCGGTTTCATAGGAAAGGCCAACTCTGAATAATAATGGTAAATCATAGGACCCTGTTTTTAAATCAGCAGGAACCCTGTCAAAATTTGAATTTAACTCGTCGATATCATGAGTGACTGTCAGGTGCCGGCCGGATAACTGGATCTCTGAACCAAAGTTGGATATACAAGCGCCCAATCTTAGTCCTTTGAGCATGGTGTTGTAAAAAACACCAACATCCATTGCGATTGCGCTTCCGGTTTCACTCCATATTCTTTGAGAGATATATTTACCTGAAAGTCCAAAAGAGAACCGGTCTGTTAGCGCCATAGCATAACTTACATAAATGGCCATATCACGTGCAGACCACATTTCACCGGTTCCTTCAGGGCGTTCTACGGTTCGAACAGGGTTTTCACCATAGTCCATATTTGTTAAAGCAATTCCGATGGTAGAACGAATAGCCGGAATAGGTGCAACAATTCCAACAAAGTCGAAATTTGTTTCAGCCAACCATTCCGTATGCATCAGCTCTGCCTGCATTCCTGTAGACCAGGCAATTCCGGCCGGGTTCCAGTAAATACCGCTTGCATCGTTTGCCAGGGCAGCATAAGCGCCCCCCATAGCCATAGCGCGGGCACCAACACCAATTTCCAAAAATGCAGCAGCACTTGTTCCAACATTGGATACATCTGTAATAAACGGGGGAACATTATCTCCCTCTCCGGCAACAACATTTTGAATGAACGAAATATTCAAAACGAGCAAAAATATATACTTTATAGTTTTTTTATACATTATCAGCTCCAATAATCTTGAACTTATTTAATAATAGCTAATTTACCAATTTTCGTCCCGATGTTTGGCGCATCTACATGGTAAAAGTAAACACCATGCGCTACTTCCAATCCGTCTTTTGTTCTTAAATCCCACACTTCTCGTCCATCTATTTGGCCGGCAGAATGCGAAAGTTCACGAACGAGACGTCCGGATACCGTAAAAATAGATATTTTACATTCTTTTGGTAGATTTACAAATTCTATTTTACGTTCACCACGTCCAATATCCTGGTTGACAAGCCGGGGTTCCAACGAACTGGCGGCTATATAAGGATCCGGGACGGTATAGATATTATCAAGTTGTGCGCGTGCACGTTCAAGAGTATAGTCTCCTCCGACAATTTTAAATTCAAAAACGTCATCTCTGTCAAACGGTTTAACGGTTTTAAAGCTATATATATCACCTTTTTGCGGCAAACGTTGCTGGGATGACTCTAAACCCTGGGGAAGGCTAAAGTCTATACGCCATGCATTTTCCGTATAAATATAAAGGTTTGAAAAAATAAGCGGAGCTGCTTTAATAGAGATTTTATCTCCATGGCTCAAAATTCCGCGCAAAGAATCCGGTTCTTCGCTGTCTTCCGCCAAACCAAAAACAGCTTTGAAAACACTATCCGGATCGGTTACATCTTCCACAGTAAAATTAGTCAATAGAGCGCGTCCTGGTACCTGAGAATAGGATGTATCAATACCAACATCACCAACAGTAATTCTATAATCACGTGGTATGGCGCGTGTTTGTTGAGCATAACCCTGGGGTTCACCTGAAATGTTGGACCGGCCTCTTTCCCAACCGGACCAGGAAACCGCAATGGAATCATCATTTTCAATTTTCAGGCGGAAACCGGTCAAAATAAGATCTTCAAACACACCCTGATCATACTTGATACTTGGTGTAAGCAATGTGTCATTTTCTGTCAGGTCTATGAGCCAGGCGCCTTCTGTATAACCTGTTGGATAAGCTTCATCAAATTCTTCTATAGCAGCATCATCTTTAAAGACCAATTGATAGGTATGATCGTTGCGTACACTGTCCGGGATAATAATTTGCAGGGATATACTTCCCGTACCATCACCGGAAATGTGTTCGAGACCGTTTTCTGTTCGCGGTTCCATATAACCGGCTGCCGGTTCAACAGGAACAATGACGGCACAATTTCTATCGATAAATACAGGTCGTCCCAATGCATCTACCTGTATGATAGAAGAACATTCGGTCGGGCTGTTTGGAGCCAAATTATCTTTATCAGATAATCCTCTTTCATAAAAATCATGGTTATAACCTTTATCAACACCAACTACAGCATAATAATAGGTACGTCCATTTGTTAAATTTGTATCGACAAAGGTGTGGCGCAGACCACTATCTGTTCCCATATCATAGGCAACACCAAGGTCCAGCCCATCATCTTCACCGGTTCCGCCTATGGGAATCGGATGAGGTCCAACCAAACCGTCAACAAGATCATATTGTGCAACAGGTTCATATAACAACGGATTGCCAAAAGCATCACTAATCGTCTTTATGTCGCTAAAGTTTGGATCGGTGCTTTTGTATATTTTATACATTTCAAAATCACGTCCGTAAATAGGATCTTTTGATTTTTCAGATCCATCGTCCCACATAAGGACAACTTTTTTGCTGCTTGGTATAGCCGTAACAATCGGCAACCTGGGTGGTTTTGAAAAGTTGTAATCGGAATCATATATCTTTTGCATGGTTCTTTTATTGCGGAAAATATCCATTTCGTCATTTCCGAACAAACATGCAATAGCATATCGCTGTGTTCCATCAACACCCGGCTCTATTTCTATATAACCGCTGCCATAAGAAAAGGCAACGTCACCGGAATAGTCTTCACCGATAGCAAATGTGCCGGGAATCAGTTCAACTTCCCAGAGTTCCTCATCATTGGCAACACGATTATCAACTCTCTTTAAATACCAGGATGTTAAACCAACCTGATCAGATTCGTCATTGTCTGTTTTTCCAAAGTTTGGTTCTCCCTGGTCGGGAATTCCATTAGCTTCGGTTCCATTGGCATCGGGTCCCGGATAGCCTTCATCATCAGGTCCTATTCCATCACTGCCAACGTCATCCCAAACAAGTTCCCAGTCTAATTTATTATTACCGTTTGTATCTTCACCAGCATCCAGTTCACCATTATAGTTCAAGTCTTCTGTGTCATAGACACCATTACCATTATCATCCTGCCAAATTCGCCAATCCATATCTTCATCATCAAGATTGTACTGGCTTTCATCAATCATACCATCCAGATCATTGTCTTTTTTATCACCAGACAATCCCGGACTTTCCAAAAACGCAAAGCCAAAATAACCTGTCGGTAAACCGTGATTTGACAATCCGCTTTTGTCCCAAATATAGGTAATATCATCTACTACATCAAAATCAGCATCGTCACCGGAACTTGTACCACCAACATCAACATCACCGTACATTCCAACAACACATTTGTTTAATTTTTTACCATAATTGGTAATATCATAAATTGAGATCAGAATATCTTCAGCTAATCTGGCAACCCATTGATAATTACGAACTTCAACGGTGATACCAAGTCCTCTTCTGCCATCCGGCCAGGGCCTGCTGTCCGGTGTATCTGTGCCGGGAAGATTGAAGGGATAATAATCAAATTCGTCATTTTCCCGGTCATCCATAACATAATAGGATTCCTGACTGGCGCGAATAAAATAACCATATTCACCATTCCAGCGCCCTGCACAAGGGCCGGGTCGTTCTTCGCCAATTGCACGGTCATCACCTTCATAACTTTGCGCCGGCCAATAGGTCGGCCAGGTTTCAGGTAAATGGCTCATGGCAGCCCATTCTGCAACATTAATCATATCTAGGTCAAGAACGCCATTCCTGTTAAAATCTTCACCCTGTTGCAGTTCACCATCACCTTCACCTATATCATTGGTGTTGGGATAACCGTCCATACCAACATCTTCACTGATTCCGCTAATATCCCAATCCGTTGAGCTTGGATGGTGGTTATTAAAATATTTTGGCAGAGGTTTAAAATCCCACCAGTGTGACTTGTCTGTTGATTGTTCCGAACTGCTGCCCGAAACACGGTGAAAACGGTCCGAAACGATATGGATGACGTCACCATGAGCATCCACAACTTCACCTGCTACTAAAAAGACAAAGACATAGCCATATTCCGTACCGGAACCTCTGGGCCATATCATCGGCCAACTGGGACCGGATATGTATCCGTTAGCAAGCTGTCCCTGGTTTACCCAGCCCGTTTCAACCAGGTTTCCATCATGTTTGGACAACCTGACATATTTTTGCAGACCCAATTCTTCTGCCTGTGTTTTAAACAAACTTGAAGAAAAATCCCGGCTATTTTGCCAACTGTTTCCGGTTTGTGTGTTATCTTTTGGATATTGCTGTTTAACCAGTTCATCTTCTGCATAAAGATTATTAAATAAACAAGCAAAGACAAAAAGAAACAAAACCAGAATCTTATTGTATTTTATAAATTTATGTTTTTTCACGATAATTTTCCTATCTATGAGTGAGAATTAATAATTCTTTAAAATCTAACACCAAGACCAACCTGAATGCGGCGAGGAGGCGAGAACCAATGCGGACGATTATCCCATTCCGCCATTGTAAACTGCCCGCCTTGTTCCAGTTGCTGCAAATCAACTTTTTCATCGACAGGTAAACGAGCATTTTGAGAAGCCCGTCCGGTTACACTAAATACATCATTTTCATTCAAATGGTCCAATATGTTATAAACACGCATAAATAGATTATATGTTAAACCACCAATCTTAAACTGTTTGTTTGCTTTTATATCCAAATCATAACGAATGGGTTTACGTGCACTGTTTTTAAATTCAGAATCCGGCAAATCCAGTTCTTCTATACTCGTTGGTGAATAGGGAAGTCCGCTTCCCCAACTACCAATAACTCCTACAGCCCAATTATTTGACTGTGAAATATTTAAATTTACATTGATAGTATGGCGTTGGTCCCAATCGAGTGCCAAAATCTGTCGTTCAGGAAATTGTACGGATTCACCACTGAGCCGTGTTGCAATTTCAACGAGTTGTAAAAAGTTAGGATCAGAAGCGCTTCCTTTGGCATATTGGAATGTATAATCAACTCCACCGGAAATCAGTCCGGTCCGTAGTTTTTCAAATGCCAGTGTAAAACCTTTTACATTGCCATAATCACGGTTTACATAGCGGGTATAACCGACAGCGTCTGTTGTGCGAACAGCTTCAAGACCCAACTGGTTTCTAATGTCTTTATAGAACAATGTCAGGTCCATTGCATATTCATAGGCTAACTGCTGCTGTAAACCAATTTCATAAGCAATTGTTCGTTCCGGTTCCAAATCTGTGTCACCAATCCGTGCATCTTCCAGTAAAAGTGTGGTCATATTTTCATTAATCGGTTTTTCAAACAGTTTTTCAAAACTCGGCATCTGGAAAAAATGACCATAGGACACGTGAAAGGCTCCCTGATCAGAAATCGGATAGGAAAAACCAATACGCGGACTGAGTTGTTTTTTTATTTTTGAATCTATTAAATTTTCAGGATTACCGATTTGTTGAGATAATTCCCGTTTATTGTTCAAGGTTTTTGCTTTGGGATCAAACAGGTCCAACCTTACACCGGCGTTTAAAACGAGTTCACCCAGTTCAACTTTATCCTGTATATAGGCTGAAAATTCCAAAGGTTCTCTTTCGTAATCAACAAAATCACCATCCGTTGTTTTTGCCAAACGTAATTTGTCGCCAGGAAAGCTGCTCCAATACTCGTTCATATAGCCCCAGAACTCGTCAAAATCAAGTCCTTTGCCTGATATGGAGTTGGTGTATTTATAACTTTTCCAGGCTTCAGATTCAACCATCGGCTGGTTGTTATAATGGATTTTATGTTGACGAACTTCAAAGCCGGTTTTGATAAAATTATATTTATCAATTTGCCAGTTAAAATCACCATTGGCCATATAAACTTTACGGGTTGTAAAACTGCGCCCGAATTGATTATCACCCTGTACAAATCCTGTTTGATCGTCACTGGCGCCAATGGGTAAATAACCCGAGTCACCCGGATAATCAGCTACTTTAGTGTCTTCATTTAAATAACTTTTATAATTATTATATTGATAAGAGACACGCAGGTTATAGAAAAAGTCGGGCGTTGGATTGTGCCGAAAGGTTAAAAAGTGATGGTGCGAAGTGGAATAACCTGTAGAACGGCCATCCGGTGCATAACGCCAGTCATCAGTACTATTGCTATAACCTTGGGATTCATTGTCTGATGCAAAAATTGTATAGATGAATCCAACCGTTGGTTTTGGAATAAAGTTAACCTTACCGGTAAAAGTGAGTTTTTTTGATGTGGCCATGGGCACTATGGCGTTATCTCCGGTTTTAAGAGAATCCGGGACCGGAATACGTCCGTATTCGGCTATTCTTCCGGCATAATGCTGTGTAAACCATTGCCGATAAGCATCTATTTTCCAGCCATCCAAAGCAGCGTATCTTCTTTCACCATTCAGGTAGCCATCATCGCTGTTGTAGCGTGCTGTGGCAAAAAATCCTAATGATCTGTGAAACAGAGGGCCGGAAAGGGTACCTTGAATATCATGTTCGCCCATTGGATCAAACTCGTCAATTCCAATAAACCTGTCGGTTTTGTTACTTAAAAAATCACCGGCGAAAATCTGCAAATCGCCATGAAATTCCTTTTCAGGATTTTTTGTTACCACGTTTACAATAGCAGATTGAGCAGCCCCATATTCCGCATTAAATGTACCGCTGATAACCTGAAGTTCTTTAATGATGGAATTTTCAATAGCGACATTACTTCCACCACTTTGAGAAAAAGAGTTGGAAACTGAAATTCCATCAACAAGATAAGCAACTTCACGTTCACGACCGCCACGAAAGTGCATAGATCCGTCAGACCCGGTTACAACACCGGCCTGCAACTGAATGATCTCTGACATTTCCTGAACAGGAAGCTGATCAATTGTTTCAGCATCAACATAGGATGCAGAGTTTGTTCGGTCTCGTTCAACAAGAGGTCTTTCGGCCGAAATAACAACAGTCTCTCCTTCAATAATTTCTGTTGTTAATTTGACATTTTGGGTGGTGGTACGGTCAATACTAACTTTTAGTCCCTGCACTGTAATAGGGCTATAACCTATCATGGTCACATTAATACTATATGTGCCAGGAGCCAGATTAAGGATTCGGTAATAGCCATCAATGTCAGCGGCTGCGCCGGTATTGGTACCAACAACAACTACATTCGCCCCGGGGAGTCCTTCACCCGTTTCACTATCTACAATTCTGCCCGATATTTTACCGGTAACACCGGCAAATAGAGTTGCAGAAAAGCAAAAAGATAAAATGAGTGAAAGATGAAATACAGATTTCACTTTTGCCATATCATTCCTGCCTTTTTAACGTAACTATATAATTAAATTTATATTAATAACTACAGTTATTGGGAAATTCAATTGAATAGTTGTATATACAAGCGTTGCAAAAATTAAAGGAATCAACGCACAATGTCAAGTAAATTTTCTGTTAATTTTTATTTTTTTTTCAATGTACCAACAAAAGGACCCGGTTTTTCCATTTTTCGGGAGGTAATTTCGGCCGTCCATTTTGTTGCATCTTCCACAGATGCAGTCAGTCTTTTACTTAGATAGGACGCAAAACAGGTGTCACCACGTCCGGTCCGGCCGCTAAGATTTTTTGCAGTAAAAGGTTGAAAATGGAGTTGGCCATTTGCAAAAACGTGCACGCCTTCTTTGTTTGTCAGCACAATTTCAGAAGGTCCCAGATCAGATATTTGACGCACTGCTTTTTCTATGTCGGTTGTACCCAGCAACAGGTTGGCTTCAACCTGATCGGTTTTTATATAGGTTACAGCAGATAAAACTTTTTCAAAATTAACCCAGTCAACCGGTAAAAGTTCTTTTCCTGTTACGGCTCGTAAAAAACCCTGAATATCGAGAGAGATTTTATATTTTTTTCCCAGCTCTATTATTAAGGATTCGTCCATTTCACCCACCATTAACGGGCAAAGACTCAGAATTTTGGTATTAATTTTATTCAACTCATCCATAGTAAATGGATCTGCAACGGAAGTGACAAACAGATCACGATGGTCCAGGTTTTCGGTTAAATATTGCAGCTCAATTTCGGTTGAATTCGGACTTGGAATGGCACAGGTATCAATACCAAAATCATCAAATTCCGAAAGCATGTCTTTATCTTTTTCTGCAATTTTGGTAATAACGCCAACTTTTACACCGGTATACAAAGCCGGAAAAGCCCCGTAATAAACGGCCCCTCCCATTCTATAGGTTGTATTGTCAGGTGTAATTATAGTATCTTTAGCAACGTGTCCGGCAAAAACAATGTCATAGTCTTGATCAAATTTCATTCTATTGTTCCATTTTTGTATGGTTTCAGTTTTTATCTGTTTAGCAAATTTAAAAATATAATTAAAACTAACTTTCCGGAAACCGAAGAGTTTCAAATTCCGAATTATAAATGGCATCTTTTAACAACTGTTCCCAGTTTTCAATTTTCTGTTCGGCAGCATGGACCTGATAAAGCTTGGCTTTTGTCTCCGGATTTGGCGGAACAAGATAGCTGCAGCAATCATCATAGGGTTCGATGGACATTTCAAATGTCCCTATTTTTTGTGCAGTTTTTACAATTTCTTCTTTATCCATTCCAATTAACGGGCGCAAAACCGGATAGGTAACAACCTCTGAAATGGCCGTGATATTTTCGATTGTCTGCGAAGCAACCTGGGCAAGGCTTTCACCGGTAACAAGGGCTTTGGCTTTTTCTCTTCTTGCAATTTGTTCGGCAATACGGAACATCATTCTCCGGTACAATATTACACGTAATTTTGTCGGCGCTGCCAGAATGATTGCTTTCTGAATTTCAGCAAGGGGCACGGAATAAATTTTAGATTGATATTGATATTGTGTTAAATGTCTTGCCAGGGCAATGGCATTATAATGAGAGGTTTTTTCCGTAAACGGAAAACTGTGAAAATGAACAAAAATATTTTTACAGCCCCGGGACATGATACGATATGCCGCAACCGGTGAATCAATCCCGGACGAAAGCATGGTCACTACCTTGGCGCTGGTACCGACCGGCAGACCGCCGGGACCGCTGTTTTTTTCAAAGGAATAAAAAAGCTTTTTATTAAAGATTTCTATATTAACGGTAAATTCGGCATTCTTTAAATCAACACGGCGGTTCATTCCGGTAAAAATACGCTCACCGACAATTTTATTAACATCTACAGATGTTAACGGGTATATTTTATCTGCTCTTCGCGTTTGCACCCGAAAAGTTTTAAACTCAATTCCCTGAATCTTTTCAAAAATTTGTTGTTTCAGGACATGAACATCCGGGTCTCCCTGGTAAACAACGGCAAAATGAACAATACCGAAAACATTTTCCAGTCTGCGTTTTACTGTTTCAATATCAGCGTCATTACGAACCATACAAATAAACCGGCCATAATCCATGCTGACATTTGCCCCGGGTATATCGACAAGGGCTTTATGAATATTGTCCCGCAGTTTTGCTTCAAAAAATCCACGGTTGCCTTTTTTTAATCCGATTTCTCCATAATGGATAATAAGAAAATTATTTTGGGGATCTATCACAACAAATCCTTATAAATGTAACGAATAATTTCAGAGTATAAAAAATGCCCGATTGTTAGTCAACCGGGCATCTAATTTACAAATTTAATCCGCAAAAGACAATTCAGAAATTTTAAAATTAACCGAATTGTATGAAATAAAAATTAACTTTTTATTGCCTTTGCGACGATTTGGGCAATATCCATTGCCTTCATTTTTTCGTCAACACCTTTTTCCTTAAAGCCATCGTCAAACATGGTGAGACAGAAAGGACAGGCCACCGCAACGGTGGTTGCACCGGATTCTACAACATCCTGAATGCGAACGTGGTTAATACGCTGACCTTCGGTTTCTTCCATAAACATGCGACCGCCGCCGGCGCCGCAGCAAAAACTTTTTTGATGAGAGCGTTCCATTTCCACAAAGTCATCTTTGGATATGGCTTTAATAACCTGGCGCGGTTCATCATATATCTGGTTGTAACGACCAATGTAACAGGAATCGTGATAAGTCAAACAACCCAATTCACTGGTTTCAATATTCAGTTTGTTTTGTTTTATAAGCTCGGCAATTAACTGACTGTGGTGGACCACCTCAAATTCGCCGTCAAATTGCGGATATTCGTTTTTGAAAATATGGTATCCATGAGGACAGGCTGTTAAAATCTTTTTAAATTTGTAATTTTTCATTACTTCAACATTTGTCTCAGCCATCATTTGAAACAAATATTCATTACCGGCACGGCGGGCGGTATCGCCACAACAGCCTTCTTCAGTACCAAGAATGGCATAATCAACACCGGCGGCATTTAAAATTTTTGCCATAGCGATGGAAATTTCTTTGCCGCGGTCATCAAAGGAACCGGAACATCCGACAAACCACAAATATTCTGCTTCCTGTTTTTCGGACATCAGGGGCACATCCAGTCCCTCGGTCCAGTCGGCCCGTGAACTGCTTCCCATGTTCCAGGGATTGGAATTGGTTTCAAAACCACGAAATGCCGGATTAAGTTCTTGCGGGAACTGGTTTTCCATCATCATTTGGGCACGGCGCATTTCCAGAATGGTCGGGATATGTTCATTACTTACCGGACAGGCTTCCATACAAGCGCCGCAGGTTGTACAGGCCCAAATTTCGTCAGGCGTCAACCATTTATCAATTATCGTCTCTTCGGCTTCTTTGCCGCTCAGCAGGTTGTCTTTTTCATTTAAAATGTGCTTGCGAAGGCTCATCATAACAACCTTGGGCGACAGGGCTTTATCACTTTGAAAAGCAGGACATACATCCTGGCATCTGCCACAGTCCACACAGGAGAAAAAGTCCAGCATGTTTTTCCATTGAAAATCCGTAACTTTGGTAGCGCCAAACTCTTCGGAAGCTTCAAAATCGATTTTTTTCAATGTGCCGATGGACCCGTTTGTTTTTAAAAAGATGTTAAAGGGTGCGGCAACCAAATGCAGGTGTTTTGAATGAGGTATAAAAACCAAAAATCCAAGCACCATTAAAATATGTGACCACCAGAAAACCTGGTTCCATATCATCAATGTGGATTCCTGCATCCCCTGAAACAAGGGGACCGTTGCCATGGAAAAGGGCATCCAGGCCGCAAAGCTCTCACCATGCAATACTTTATCAGCACCCATATTCAACAGATAGGTAACCATAAGTCCGAAAATAAAGGACAAAACAATGGCGCTTTGCGGTGACCGGGAAAGCGGCATCGGTTTTGTGATACCGTCCGGTTTTAAAACAAAACGACGATACGCCAAATAGATGGATCCGATAATGGTTAAAATGGCAACAATATCAACCGCTAAAAACCATAAATTATTAAACAGGCCTTTACCCCACAGGGAGAATCCCGGAACAAAAGCGCCTATAACATGATTTAACGTGGCAACTGTAAAAAAGACGAATCCATAAAACACGGAAGCATGCATGATACCGACAAACGGACGATCTTTAATGGAACATGTTTGGCTGGCAATTTTTACAGCCATGTGCCAAAAACGTTGTACCGGATTGTCGCATCGTTTTTCATCTTTTTTTCCGAGTTTTAAAAGACGTACTCGAATAGAAATTTCTTTAACAAAAAATGCAACGGCAAGACCGATACATAATATGAGAATAATTTGACCTATTGGATTTAACACCTCTGTCTCCAAAACTAGTGAACGACTTTATTAACCTCTGATTTTTTTAATTTCAGTTGTCAATGCAGGGACAACCTCAAACAGATCACCGACAATGCTGTAATCAGCTCTTTTCATAATCGGTGCTTCGGGATCTTTATTTATGGCAACAATACATTTGGAACCTGACATGCCGGCCCAATGCTGAATGGAACCGGAAGCGCCGCACATAAAATAAAGGTTGGGAGAAACAACTTTACCGGTTTGTCCGACCTGTTCATCATGCGGTCTCCATCCGGAATCAACAACGGCACGGGTTGCGCCGACAGCGGCATCCAGAGAACCGGCCAGTTCTTCAATGACATTAAAATTTTCAGCAGACCGAACACCACGTCCGCCGGTGACGATAATATCCGCATCGGATACATCCAGCTTGTCTCCACCCTTTTGGCGGAACTCTTTCAAGGCCACTTTTTTATCCACCTGTGGAAGGGCAATTTCCTCAACAGAGGCTGTTTTACCACTTTCTGCAACAGCGGCATCAAAAACACCGGGACGTAACGAAATAACCTGTGTCTGGCTGGTAATTTTTAAAGTAGAAAATAATTTACCGGCATACATGGGTCGTTCTACTTGTATGCTGCCATCAACAACGTTAATACCGGTACAGTCACTTGCCAGTCCGCAGGACAACCGTGCGCCGATTCTTGGGGCCAGGTCTTTTCCTGAAGTGGTGGCCGACATGATAACAATATCCGCGCCTGCTTTATTAACAGCATCCAGAACAACGGCTTTATATAATTCAGAATCATAATATTCAAGTGAATCACTCTGGGCGACAAAAACTTGTTCTGCTCCATATTCGCCCAATTGAGCTGCTTTGTCTGAAACATTATTACCCAAAACAAGGGCGTTAACAGATGCGTTCAAATCAGCAGAAATCTTTTTTGCAGCGGATATGGCTTCTAAAGAAGCTTTACGAAAAGCTCCCTGAAAACTTTCAACAACAACTAGTATATTACTCATTTATTATAACCTCCAATACTATTCATTTTATTAGATGACTTTGGCTTCTTCACGTAACAACCGGACGAGTTCGGGAACAGCGTCAGCGCCTTCACCAACAAGTTTGCCGCCGGACCTTGCCGGAGGATAGGTAAAGGAAATAACATTAACGACAGAATCTCCTGATTCTATGTTTTCTTCCGGAATTTGTTTTTTCTTTGCCATCATAACGCCACGAATAGACGGGTATCTGGGTTCATTTAGTCCTTTTTGACATGTAATTATACATGGCAGACTTGTTTCCAAAACCTGAACACCGCCTTCTACTTCTCTTTCCGCAACAACTTTATCAGAGACGTCCAATTTTGTAACAGTTGTTATACAAGGGATATCCAGCAATTCTGCCAGCATAGGGCCGGTTTGGGAATTGCCATCGTCAATGGCTTCCTTGCCCATTAATATAAAATCAAATCCAATTTCTTTTATCTTTTGAGACAAAGCTTTGGCAACGGCCAGGCTGTCAATGCCTTTATTATCGGTTTTTAAAAGCAGCGCTTCGTCCACACCCATTGCCAGGGCACTTTTCAAAGCTTCTTTTGCACGGTCAGGGCCGATGGAAATGGCGGTAATGGACTCTGCCTTTCCTGCCTCTTTCATTTTAATTGCTTCTTCAACAGCAAATTCATCATAGGGGTTCATAACAAACTTAATGGATTCCTCTGCGATTGATGTCTGGTCAGCTCCGATTTTTATACTTGCTTCCGTATCCGGAACCTGTTTCAGGCAAACAATAATTTTCACGTTTTATCCTCCAAACTTTTCTTCAATTGTCAAAAAAAAACCGGTCGTACTGAATGCCGGTCAACGTCAATATAGAAACATAATGAATTAAATTCAATGTAATTTTATTGATGATAAGGCAAAGAACTAAGAAATACCGTCCAGGATAACTTTTGCCAGTTGTTCTCCCAGTAAATTTATTTTGTATTTTTTAGATTTGGACAATGTCCAGTTCATAGAAATCTGATCAATGGCGCCAAAAAATATCTGTTTAAAAATAACCGGATGAATGTCATTTCTAAACTCACCGTTTTGCTGGCCTTCTTCAAAAATAACGGAAATAACACTCAAATATTCTTTAAACCGGGTCCCGGAATAAGAGTGCAAAAATTTGTTACTTTGACGTAATTCAACTTCAAGAAGTTGGGCCATATCCGGCTGTTCTTCAACCATTTTCAAATGATTTTCTATAAAAATATTGAGTTTCTCTTTTGCTGTTTCACCGGCTTTGACCGCATTTTTCATGGAATCAATAATGGGCACCATTTCGTCTTCAAAAATGGAAATGAGCAAATCATCTTTATTCTCAAAATATAAATAAGTTGTTCCGGTAGCAACGCCCGCAACTTTGGCAATTTCTTCAACACGGGCCTTAAAAAAACCGTCCCTTGCAAAGACTTTAATTGCCGCTTTAATCAACCGCACACGTTTCGAAGGATCCATTCCTATCCCTTCCGATTAAAAATTATTCTCCAAAATACAGAGTTCAAAACCTTTAAATATAACAACAAAATAAAAAAAATCAAATCAATTTAAAATCCTAAAAAAATGAAATTGATTCATTTAATATAGTAAAAAAATGAATCATTTTCAAATTTTATATTGACAATCGTAATATTTTTGTGTAAAATGATTTAATGAAAAGCATTCATTTTATGTTGGAAATGAATAAACATCAAAAACCAATTTGGAGGTAGAATGAAAAAAGCTGCTAAACTTACTCTTGTAACCATGCTTGTCTTTGGAATTTTTACGACAGTTTTCGGTGCAGGTGTTGCTTTAACAGGAATTGGGGCTCGTGCGCAGGCTTTGGGTGGCAATTATCGCGCGTTATCAAACGAATGGAGCGGTATGTACTGGAACCCGGCCGGGATTGTTTTTTCAAATGGTCTGACAGCCGGTTTTTCTAATGAGTTTATTAAAGTTGGCGTTGGCTATACATCAGCACCAAGTCTGGCCGGACAACAATTTAGTGCAACATCAACAAGTGAAGTTGAAAACGAACCCAAAACTTTTATCGTGCCTTCAGGCGGTATTTGCTACAGTAACGGTAAATTTGCAGCAGGACTCGGTGTTTGGGCCCCTTTTGGATTGGGAGCTAAATGGGATATTTTAAACACCAGCACTTATAACAGTGCCTATCCTGAATTTGATTATGATGATGATCTGCAGATCATTGACATACATCCTACAATTGCTTATAAATTTAGTGATAAATTATCTATCGGTGTCGGCGCCAGCATTATAATGGCCGACATTATGATACAAAAACCAAACTTTACACCAAATCCATATATATATCAGCAGGATTTATGGAATTATTTACTGACCACCCCTTATGCTGATGCAGTTACATCCGTTTTAAACGGACTGGGCGCGATGGGTGTTAAAAATTCTCCCTATGATCACCTTTTGACAGATACGGTTCTGGATGGTGACGGAACAGGTTTTGGTTTCAATTTTGGTATCATGTACAAACCTACCGAAAATCTCAGTATCGGTATTTCAGGCCAAATCTACAACGACATTCCTCTGGAAGGTACTGTGACAGCCAAAACATATATGGCCACAAATTTAACAGCGCATCAAACAGTTCAAAATTTAAAGCCCATTTATGATTATTTGTTATCAAATAAAATAATCGATGCTGATTCATATAATGCACTGCTTAATTACTATTCCGGCGTTGCAGTTGACCGCCCTGTACCTGAAAAAATTAAAGCAGACTTGCCTTTACCTGCCACTTTTGGTTTGGGTATTGCTTACACCGGTATAAACAATCTGTTGTTGACAGCCGATGTTTCAATGACACAATGGTCATCCTGGGACGTTATTGATATTCAGGATAATGCAACAGGTGAATCATTCAGTGAACTGGTTGAAAACTGGGAAGACGGCATTCGCTTTGGTATAGGCGCCGAGTATTATCTATCCAAACTGACGCTACGCGGTGGTTATTACACAGAACCAAGAGCCGGTGATGAAACAACAATGACCCCGACAATTCCGGATATTTCCAGAAGACATGTCGGCATTGTAGGTTTTGAACTGCCGATCGGTCCGATGAAACTTCATGCCAGTTATGAAAAAATCTTTGTCGCCGATAATACGGCTGAAAAATGGGAACTTGCCGCTGATGGAAAAGCCTATGACAACATGGCCGGTGACTATAACATGGGAATCAACATTTTCATGTTCGGTCTGGATTATTCTTTTGGAAAAAAATAAAAAATTAAAATATTTTTTGTATATTTAGGTCTTGCAAGCTTTGCAAGACCTATTTTTTTTTAATCAAGATAAACCGACAAAAATGCTAAAACATACGCTTATAATCTCTTTAACACTTGCAATTTTTCTCTCCTGTAAATTTGACCAGGGTCTGGAACCGACTCGGAGCGGCTTTGAAGGGACCATTTATTTTTCCAGTGAATGGCCTGACAATACGGACCAGGTTATTGTAGTTGCCGCCAAAAAATTCCCCCCAACAGATATTTCTGAAATTGTAATGGGCGAACCCCTGCCCCTTGAAGTTGATTCCGCAAAATATTATATATGGACGCCGCCGCAGGAATTCAGCGCTGTGGGTGTTGTCTGGAAAGAAAAAGACCAGCCCTGGGACGTAACAAATATCATTGGTATCTATTTCCCAACGGAAGACAAACTAAATCCGGGGTCAGTAATCGTTCCGGATCGACAGACAATGGTCCCTGACATAGACATCGAAGCAGATTTGAGCAAATCCAAACCAAAAGTCGAGAGCTTGGTTTCCGGTATGTTGAACACAAAGGGTGAATGGCCGCCTATGGCAGAGTCTGTTATTGTTGTGGGTGTAGAGTCCAAAGTTTTTTACAAAATGACACTTGTCGATCTGAATTTCAGCATGCCGATTTCAGCGCCGTTTGATTCGGTGGATTATTCGCTAACACTTAAACCCGGCACATATATTATGGCTGCGCTTGTTTTGGAAAAAGACCAGCCCATCAGTCTTAACAGCATCAAGGGCATATACCCGGGTTTTGTAACATTAAAATCTGATTCTACAAAAGTTAATGACGTAAATATTACGCTCGATTTTGAATCAACCAATTCGTTATGATTATGACACGTACATGTTATTCAAAAAATATTTCTTATAAAATCCTGCAAATAATGTTGTTTGTGGTCATATTTATTTATGCAGGTAAAGTATTACCACAAACAGGAATTATTAAAGGCACTGTTAACGATTCTAAAAATAATGAGCCGTTGCCGGCTGTAAACATTTCTTTATTAGGAACAGTGTTAGGAACAACGACCGATAAAAACGGAAATTTTTATCTGCCCAACATTCCCTTTGGAGAATATAATGTACGTTTCACCATGATGGGTTATAAAAAAGTTGACAAGCAGATTAATATAAACAGGACAGACAGTCAACAATTTGATATTCGTTTGCAGCCGACCATTCTTGAAACACCGGAACTGGTCATTACAGCCAACAAACGCAGACAAAGCATTCAGGACTCCCCCACCAGCATCGGGGTAATGACCTCCCTGGATTTTAGAGAAAAGAATGAAATTTACCTGGACAATTTACTGGAACACGCTTCCGGAGTTAATTTTGTCGGGTCGCAGATAAATATTCGCGGATCTTCAGGGTTCAGTTACGGCGCCGGAAGCCGGGTGCTTTTATTGATCGACGGTGTTCCGGTGATGCCGGGAGACAGCGGCGATATTAAATGGGACATTATACCGGCCTCCCAGATCGAACGAATTGAAATTATCAAAGGCGCCGGTTCAGCTTTGTACGGAACCAGTGCATTTGGCGGGGCTGTTAATGTTATTACCAAAAGTGCCGAAGGGCCGCCGAAAACAAATGTTCGCTATTCCGTTGGTATGTACGCAAAACCGGGATATAAAGAGTGGCAATGGACGGACCGGACGCTTCATTTCGAAAACCTGGATGTTGACCATACCAGACAACTGGGCAAGTCAGGTTTGTTTATGAGTTTCGGCAGGCGCCAGTCCACGGGTTACAGTCAAAGCGGACATTATTTGCGATTTAACGGTTCCATGAAATGGAAATACCAGATTAACGGACAGCAAAATTTTACCATTTCATCCAATTACGAAGGCGGATACAGGGGATCGGCCCTGCTCTGGCGGAGTCAGCGGAATGCTTTGGAAGTTGACCCGGTGGCCCTGGGTGACTATGTTGATTCAAATAAATTGAATGTCAATGCCTTTCATAATTTAATTGCTTCAAAATCCTTTCGTTTGAAAACCCGGGTCTCTTATTTTAGAAATTACTGGAAAAACTTTTTTCATGACAATATAACGGCCTCTACGGCACAACGTTACGGATTAGAGGTGCAGGCAGATGTGCAAATTTCACAAAATCATTCTCTGACCATGGGCACGGAAGAAACGCTTGATCATGTTGCATCCGGCCTTGTCGGCGATCACGATCAGCATGTGCTGGCCTTTTTTCTTCAGAATGAGCAACAGCTTTTCAAAAACATGACCACAACCATCGGTCTGCGATATGATTATCACAATGTTGATACCGGTTTTAAAGACTCACAATGGAACCCCAAGTTTGGTTTGGTGTATCACCTGAATCAGGGCGTTACATTCCGGGCATCAACGGGCAGAGGTTTTCGGGCCGCCAGTATGTCGGAACGGTTTGCCGATTCTATTTATTCAGGATTGCGGCTGGTGCCCAATGAAAACCTGAAATCCGAAACAGCCTGGTCACACGAAGCCGGTTTTTCCATTGTTCCCTCTCCCCTGTTTTATTTAGACGCCGCCGTATTTAGAAATGATTATTGGGACCTTATCGAACCGGAACCGGATGAAACACAAACCGTGCAGTTTATCAATATTACACGTGCCAGAATTACCGGCGTTGAAACTATTCTCAAGATCGTTCCGTTTTACTCAAATGTAACTGTGGATATAGGCTACACCTATATGGACCCCCAGGACCTGGATAAGAACATAACCCTGGCATACCGCCCAAATCATATTTTCAATATTTCAGGCCTTTATCATATTGGCTTTATGCAAATCGGGTGTAATTACAGATACATTTCAAAAATCGAGAACGTCAAAGTTTATCCGGCTGATGATCGTGTTCCTCAAAAAGTGGTCAATGCCAGTGTCCAACTGACCAGGGGAAATTACAGTCTTGGTTTTAATGTAAACAATATTTTCAACGATTATTACACACAGATGGAACGGACATTGGAGCCCATCCGGCATTATTATGTCACGTTAACAGCCTCCTACTAAAACTACTATTTTTAAATTATTGGGATTTTTATTTCAGGAAAACTTGTTGGTTTTTTTTTAGAAATACTATATATTTATTGGTTAAAAATATACCAGCAATGAAAGGAGCATACATGTTAAAATCATTTCTTCCGGGAGTGTTACTCATGACCTTTTTTATGATTTTTGGTTGCGGACAACAAAATTGTCAAAAAGAAAGTGTCGAATATGTAAACGCACAACTGGACAAACTGGCACCGGTCGAACTGGAGTGCGATTTATCAAATCTATCTGATTCAGACAAAAAAGTTTTATCAAAGCTCGTTCAAGCAGGAAAAATTATAGACGAGCTTTTTTTAATTCAGGTAGACACTGAAAATCCACATTGGTTAAAAACACTGGAATCAAGTCCCAAAGACAAACCCTACCTTGATCTTTTTACCGTTATGTTCGGACCCTGGAACAGACTGGAAGAAGAACATCCCTTTCTGGGCACAAAAGCAAAACCCAAAGGCGCCGGGTTCTATCCTGAGGATATGACCAAAGAGGAATTTCATCAGGCAATTGCTGCGTCACCAGAGTTGGAAAATGACTTTGCCAATACATTTACCGTCATTAAAAGAGAAAACGGACAACTCAAAGCCGTCCCCTATCATCAGGTTTATGCCGACTATGTTCAAAAAATCAGCGTTCTGCTTGAGGAAGCGGCTGCTTTAACAGATGACCCAACCCTGGAAAAATTCCTGAAACTCCGCGCGAGAGACTTTTTAACAGACGACTATTTTGAAAGCGACATGGCCTGGATGGACCTTGCCGGTAATCTTGAAGTTGTTGTCGGTCCCTATGAAGTATACGAAGACAATCTTTTCAACTATAAAGCCGCTTATGAAAGCTTTATCTGTGTTGTGGACCATGAAGAAAGTGAAAAACTTGCTGTTGTTTCCAAATATCTGAATGATATGGAACACCATTTACCGATTCCCAATAAATATAAAAACTTTAACAGAGGGTCTTCTTCTCCTGTCAAAGTGGTTACCGAGGTTTATTCTGCCGGCGATACCAAAGCAGGCATTCAGACAACAGCTTTTAATTTACCAAACGACGAACGTGTTCGTGAAGCCAAAGGTTCAAAAAAAGTAATGTTGAAAAACATTGCCAAAGCCAAATACGATAAATGCTGGATTCCGATTGTGCAAACAGTATTGGCGGAAAAACCGTTAAAAAATGTGTCCTTTGATGCCTACTTTAACCACGTTTTAATGCACGAAATGAGCCACGGCATCGGACCCGGCATTATCAAAATTAACGGCACTGAAACAACAGTACAAAAAGAACTTAAAGAGCTTTATTCAACAATTGAAGAGTGTAAAGCCGATATTTTGGGTGTTTACAACATGAAGTTTATGATTGATAAAGGCGTTTTCCCGCGTGATATGGAATATTCAGTATACGCCAGCTATTTGGGCGGTATGCTTCGATCCATCCGCTTTGGCATTGAAGAAGCACACGGCGGCGGCGTAGCCATTCAGTGGAATTACCTTTTTGAAAAAGGCGCATTTATAACCGATGAAAATGGTAAACTGGATGTTGATGTTTCAAAAATTGAAGATGGTGTAAAAGCCCTGTCAAAAGATGTATTAATGATCGAAGCATTGGGAGATTACAAAGCTGCAAAAGCATTTGTTGACAAATACAAGGTCATGTCTCCGCTTATGCAAAAATGTGTCGATGATTTGAAACATGTGCCGATTGATATTCGACCCTCGTTTCCGGTAGTAAATGAATTAATGTCAATAAAATAAATGCTTTTATTAAACCAGAGGTGAATTATGAACAAACTGATAGGGGCTATTATGCTGACTAGTTCAATTTTATTTTTAAACCCCAATGCAGGAAGTGGACAATCAAAAGAACGAAGTGAAATTCCGGAACAGTATACCTGGAATTTAAAAGATTTATATGAATCAGACGATGCCTGGAAAAGTGCAAAAGAAAACCTGACAAAAGAATTCGAACAAATTGATGCTTTTAAAGGCAAACTCGGCTCTTCAGCGCAGACGCTTTATAAATGTCTTGCACTCAGCAGTGAAATTGGCAAAGAATACTCCAGATTGCGAAGTTATTCTTCCATGAAGTTTGATCAGGATACCCGTGTTTCTAAATATCTTGGTATGAAACAGGAACTTGAGCAGCTTGGTACACAATTTTCTTCAAAAGCAGCTTTTATCGAACCGGAAATTTTAGCCATTCCCTCCGAAACAATCGATAAATTTATCAGCCAGGAAAAGGGCCTTGCCGACTATAGTTTTTATTTAAAAGACCTTCAGCGACGTAAAGAGCATACCTTGTCTGAAAAAGAAGAAAGAATCATGGCAGAAGCGGGCCTTATGGCCAACTCACCCTATACCATTTACAGTATTTTTGCAAATGCCGAACTGCCATATAAAACCATTACGTTGAGTGACGGTAAAGAGGTCCGGATTGATAATGCCGGATACGCCAATTACAGGGCCCTTCCGAATCGTGCGGACCGGGAGCTGGTATTTAATACATTTTTCAGTACCCTGGCCGGATTTGAAAACACCATCGGCGCCCAGCTTGCCGCCAACGTAAAAAAAGACCTGTTTTACACCCGTGCACGCGGCTATAAAACCTGTCTGGAAACAGCTCTTGATGCCAACAATATCCCGGTTGACGTATATTATGCGCTGGTTAAAAACGTGAACGACAACCTGGGTTCTTTTCACAGATATTTAAAAATCAAACAACGCATGATGGGTCTTGATACACTCAAATATTCCGATGTATATGCGCCAGTAGTTAAAGATGTGGATTTGAAATATTCTATTGAACAGGCTTATGAAATGGTCCTGGAAGCCTTTGGACCGTTGGGCGATGATTATGTTTCGGTTGTTGCCAAGGGCATCAAAGACCGCTGGATCGATGTGTATCCGAACGCGGGTAAACGCTCCGGCGCTTATATGAGCGGCAGCGCTTATGACGTCCATCCCTATGTTTTATTGAACTATAACGATCAATATGAAAACGTAAGCACGCTGGCCCATGAACTGGGTCATGCCATGCAGAGTTATCTTTCCAACAAAGCCCAACCCTATCCGTTGGCAGATTACCCGATTTTTGTTGCCGAAGTTGCGTCAACATTTAATGAAACCCTGCTCATCAACAATCAGTTGGGAAAAATCAAAGATGATAATGTACGTCTTTCTCTGTTAATGAATTATCTGGATCGCATCAAAGGCACGGTATTCCGTCAGACCCAGTTTGCAGAGTTTGAACTGCGGATCCATGAAATGGTTGAAAAAGGCGAACCCATTACCGGTGAAGCATTGACAAAACTTTACGGTGACATTGTTAAACGCTATTACGGTCATGATCAGGGTATTTGTATTATTGATGATTTGTATTCAATTGAATGGGCCTATATCCCCCATTTTTATTACAATTATTATGTTTATCAATATGCGACCTCTTTTGCCGCATCTACGGCCCTTGCTGAAAAAGTTATGAATCATGAAAAAGGAATTATGGAACGATATATAACATTCCTGTCGGCAGGCGGTTCGGATTATCCGATTGAACTGTTAAAAGCTGCCGGTGTTGACATGACAACGTCAGATCCGTTTGAAAAAACAATGGCCGCCATGAACAGAACAATGGATGAAATAGAAAAGATATTAGACAAAAAATAATTATTACAAAAAAGGCAGGAAAGTTTCCTGCCTTTTTTTATTCATCGTTATAGATTTTTTTCGTCCCCGTGTACAGCTCATACTCTAACAACCGTGATTCTATCTGACTGTTGTAAAAGATTGTCCTGCTTTTTGTTTTTAAACCAACCCTTTTTGCCAGGTCCAAATTTCCGGTAAAAATATATCCTTTATACCCGGCGCAGCTTTGCTTAAAAAAATCCCCGATTTGTTTGTACTGGCCTTCCAGCCATTTTTGTTCCGATAACCTGAGGCCATAGGGCGGGTTCAGCATAATAATGCCGGGCGTTTCAGGCAGCGGTGTTTTGCGGAAATCACACTCGTGAAATTCCAGAAACTGCTCCACACCGGCGGTACGGGCATTCTGCCTGGAAGCATCAACAGACTCTTTATCGATATCCGTAACAATGATCGGTACTTTAACATTTGTTTGTTGTGCTTTTAATTCATTTCGAATGGCCATGTAATTATCACGCTCAAAACCGATAACATGCATAAAAGCAAAATTATTACGCAGCAATCCGGGACATTTGTTCAAAGCGATTAAGGCCGCTTCAATGGCCATGGTACCGCTTCCGCACATGGGATTGACAAAGGGCACATCCCCTTTCCATTGGCTGCTCATCACAACAGCGGCTGCGAGCGTTTCCTGCATGGGAGCCGACATGGGAATTTTGCGGTAACCTCGTTTGGACAGCGGTTCACCGGTTGTATCGATAAATATCGAGCAATAATCATCTTTCCAGTAAAGAAAAACAACCGCTTTGTTTCGGTCCGGTCCGGAATCCGGTCTGCGGCCCCGGCTCTCTGAAATACGATCTACGATGGCATCTTTACATTTCAGATTGGCGAAACGCTGGTCTGTTATGCTTGCCGTTTGAACGGACGATGTTACGGAAAAATAACCGGCCATGGGCAGAATATTTTCCCAGTCAATTCGTTTCAGCTCCGTATACAAATCATTTGCAGACAGTGCTTTAAACTCTTTAATAAAATATAAAACACGAAAAGCTGTTCGAAGTTTAAAGTTTAACCTGACAGCATCGTTCATAGTCCCCCTGGTAAAAACACCGAGTTTTTCTTCCGAAATAATCGGAAAATTTTGTTCTTTTAATTCCTGTACGACAAAAGGAGATAAACCTTTTGCACAGGTTACGAGAATTTTGGATTTTAAATTAAAATTAATAACAACACTCCTTGAAAAAAAAATATAATTTTGTCGTACACAATAAAATAAATTTTTATATTAAATAAAAGTCATAAACAAAATTATAAAACATAATGCGCCTATTTTTCACATTATTTTTCTCTCTTTTTTTAGTTTATTGCACACCCGGTCCACATTTACCATCCGAAAAACCACGTGCAATAAACAACATTGAAAACCATGCACTTCATGTTCCCAGGGATAAGGAAAAATCCATTAAAACGCTGGCCGGGTATTTAACATCTCCGGCAAAAAATGATTCCGAAAAAGTTAAAGCCATATTTACCTGGATAACACACAATATTCGATACGACAGCCGCATTCACAAGGTTTCACGATTCGGAAATAATGGCTCGTCATCTATTTTAAAGACCAAAAAAGCCGTGTGCCGGGGTTATTCCAATTTGTTCTACAGCCTGTGCAAAGAGGCCGGACTAACGGTTGTGGATATTGACGGTTATGCCAAAGGAAACGGTTATCAGATCGGAGACCGGTTTTCCGGCACACCCAATCATTCATGGAACGCCGTCAATATTCAGGGAGTCTGGCACCTGGTCGATCCCACCTGGGGAGCGGGTTATATCAACGAAAAACTGGAATACATTCACCAAAGAAATGATTATTATCTGTTTCCACCGGCACAGGAACTTGTTTACACACATTTTCCGATTGACAGTACATGGCAATTAACAGATAATCCAATATCCCTGCTGGAGTTTGAAAATAAAATTTTTGTGCGCGACATCTTTTTCAAAAATAAATTAAAACTCAAAAACCCGGCCATTCACACCATCAGCGTGAATAACGCGGCCAACATCGAACTTGCAATTCCGGAAGATGTTCAGATATATGCCTGTGTTTTACAAAACAATGAAACAGCAAAAAATGCAATTCTTAAAGAAAACAGAGTTGCAAATTTTTATTCTGCACATATCACATTTACACAACCGGGTGAATATCTTTACAAACTATTTACAAACCTGCCGTTTAACAACATTCGTTTTAAACTTGCGCTCAGTCTGAAAATCATCTATAATCAGGAATAGCACCTGATTTCATAAATTCGGGCCAGTTTATCACCATGAGTTTTATGGACGACAATCCGTATGGCATTGGTATTGATCTCATCAAATTTATGGCGAACAAGACGAACAAAATTATTCTCACAGCGGGCCATTTCCTTATAACCGGTTGCGGTTTTTACATGGATTGAATAGCCGGCAACACACTCTGCCTGCGCACCGCGTATTTGCTGTTGGTGCACACGTTCGTTTCCGGTAATAAACAACATTCTGTTCAGGCCGCTGTCAAAAGTAATTTGAACCTCTGAGATTTTTTGTGGCTTTTCCCATTTTAACTCAATCCACGGTTCTGCGTCCTGCATATCGGCCTGCCATTGATGTGTCATTCCGTCCGGGATGTTTCGGTTCCAGCCGTCAATTACCTGAACGGCCTTGCCGTCCGGGGTTTCATGAGATGCCGCAACTGTTGCCTGACGAGCCAGGTCGTTTTTATCTTTATTCTGAATATATAAAAGTGCCTGATCATCTTTAAGCAGGATTTGCTGCAAGCTTTTCATTTGTTCCGGTGAATTGACAACCTTGCGCGGTGTTGTTTTGTGTTGTATACAAAACGCGGCTGTTGTGCCTACAGCCTGTCCCATGGTTGAACAGGTTGCCATAACACGGGTGGACGAAAAGGCGACATGAGAAGCGCTGACATTTCGACCGGCCATCATTAAATTTTTATATTGCGGCTGTATAAACAACGCAGCGGAATGCTGTAAGGATTATCCAGGTAAATTTGCTGACATGGTTTCAGGTCTTTGCCGTCAATGCCCTGCGGAGGATGATCATCCATGGGCCAGCCGCCGTAACACACCCTGTCCGGAAACATTTCCGAGTGTTCAACCTCGGATTGAATCAGAATATGGTCCCCGATAACTCTTCGGCTCTCCCGTTTTCCGGGAATCATACCGACCCAGTCCAGCGCCCAGTTTGCAGATTCCGGGTGGTCGCCGCTGTTTTTTATATAATCCCATACACCGAAAAGGATCCGCAGCAGTTCGTGACGGATTTTCCGGTTGTCTTTTAAAGCATCCAGTTCACCGCCCCATTCCAGCCACCAGTAACCATACTCCCATGAATTGATGGGACGGTTCACAAAATCTTTTGTTGTAAACGTACGGGCCCATTCCGGTTTTATATAGGGCATGGGTTGATTAAATTCTTTACCGAAAAATAAAATCGAGTTTCCCATTGTTTTTAAATCGCTTTTGTCCGGTGCCAGGGATTCATTAAAGAGATTTTTCCCTTCCCGTCCGCGCATATAATCAGCGCCCGCAACCGCAGCAACGGTAGCATCGCCGGTACAGTCGATATAATATTGTGCTTCTATTTCATAATATTCTTCGAGTAAGGAACTGAGAGCATAAACTTTATTAATAGCAGAATTTTTAACATCCACATCATATACATCCGTGTCCAGCAATAAGGTAATATTTTTTTCAGACACAATTTTATCATAGAGCATCAGGTCCCATACTTCAAAAGAGCGCTGCAAATTGGTTGCGGAATCGGTTAATTTAAACTCTTCAACCAATCCGGTTTCACGCCACTCCCTGGTTTTTTCAGGACTGTTGGCGCCGACAACGTGCATTCGAATTTCGCTGCTGGCATTGCCGCCCAATCGTGAACGATTTTGAACAAGGATGACTGAAGCGCCGTTTCTGGCGGCTGAAATGGCCGCACAAACACCGGACATGCCGCCGCCTGCCACTAAAACATCCGCAGAGATTTTCTTTTTTGTAAAGCCTTTAAATTTGCGTTGTGTTTCAACTGTTAAATTTTCATTATCCAAAGCATAGTTTATATCAGAAAGAGCCATTAATGAAACAGCTCCGGCTCCCCAGATTTTGAAAAAATCACGTCTGTTTTGCACGTGTTCCTCCATTAAAAGAATAGTTATATCGAAATTTATTTAAATCGAATGGAATATAAATCGGCATCCTGTAGATAAAACCTCAGGCGAACCGGTGTTCCGGCCAAACGGCTGACAGAAGCGCCATTTTGCCAGCAAACTGTTTTTTCAATTTCATCACCAATTACAGGAGGACAATCGGATAAAGAGAAACCCTCAAGAGGATTGCCAAACTCATCCTGGATTTCTACCTGGAGCATTCCGGATGCGGCCGTGGCAAAATTGATAACCAGGCTGTCTCCCTTAAATATGAATGGTTTTGTCAACATGTCACCGCCTTTATAAGGGGCATTAACAGAGACAAATCCATCGGTTCGGAGCGTGTAACGTTTTTCACGCATGTATATAGACATTTCATCATAACCGGTGGGCACAACATTTAACGTGGCATAGTTTGCCCTGTTTAACCATCTTTGGGGGTCCAAACCGGGCCGAATAAAAGCTTCCATAAATGTCCTGTCAAAGGTGTTGCCGCCGCGACTGGACATAAACAAAATATCCGTTGAATTACCACGGTCCGGTAAAAACCGAGTCGGCAATGAGATATAAATATGCGGCGCCCGAAAGTAGGGATTAATTGCACTGGTATATAAATGTTCATTGGTATCATTTGGATTCATGGCAATGGTTTTCGTCCAGTTTTCAAAATCTTTTGAAGTGGACCGGCTTATAGTGCGCAATCCTTCATACCCCTCTCCTGTCCAGGTGCGAAAATAACAAACATAACAACCTTCATGTTCCGACCAAAATGCGATATTTTGCGAATCAAACATACCATCAGTCAATACAGGTTTATCAAACATTTTTTTCCAGTGCACACCGTCAGCAGAAACAAATGCATACAATCCGCTTTTTTCTACACCGGCCAATGCCTTGTATTTCTGTTCGACAGGGCAGTCAGGATTTTTATCAATAAAAGGTGTAAAGTTATGACTGAACGGAGGATTATGAGCCAGGATAACATTTTTTCTGTCATACCAATCTGTCTGATATAAAGCAAGTTCAGGGAAATACCAGTTTATACCATCCTTGCTTTCATAGTAAACGGTCAGTTCTTTTTTGTTACCATCCGGTCCGCCTGTTTTACAACCTCTGCCATACATACGATAAACATTGCTGTCCTTAAATACGGTTGCATAGGCCAAATACCCTGTTGGGTGTTCAGAAAGCGGCGCCAGGACAGGTGCAGCAAGCTTTAACTGCGTTCCATCAAGACGATCAATTAAAAAATGATCTACAAAGAGTTCGAGCCTGTCACCAATATCAATAACATTGGATTGGGCATGAAGAAAAGAGCCTGAAGCAATAAACGTAAAAAAATAAAAGCAGAGAATAAATTTGAATTTTGAACGGGGCATGGCAGGGTTCTCACATATAGTTCTGGTTTATTTTTTAATAAAGGAAAAATGTAACGGATCAAAGTCCAAGGTATTTACAAAACATAAAATTATGGATCAGATCATACGTATCAAAAATCAATAAAATAAATACAATAACATGTAATACATTCAAGTATTTAAACTTGATTGAATTTATCTGAAAATAATTTGCGGGCAATTGGGTCAGCATCCAAAACAGGCCAAAAAGGACCGGTAAATAAAAAGGCTGAATAAACCTGGGCCCCTGAATGACAACAGCCGCCCAACTATAGGCCGAATAGGAAAGTCCCAAAAATGTAACAGCCAGGAGTAATGTAAAGGCATACTTTTTTATAAACTCCCAAAAAGCCGCACGATTTTTTATAGCCGTGAAAAGAAGAAAGGCAAAATAAATTAAAATGTATTTGGTGACTTTACTGCTAAAACGATCTCTGTCAAAAGAGAAATGTGTAATCTCTTTAAAACCCCAGTACCAACGGACCACCATTTGTCGCAGAGAATGTTCTTTAACATATTTTCCCAAGCTGGGGATCTCTTCCTTTGGCATATCCGGCCAACCGACCCTGTCCCCGTGTTTACGGGTCCCTTCTTTTACCTGTTTCCATGAGTCATACCACATGTAAAAGTTAGTATTCACATTATAAAAAACCTTGCCGTAAACCAGTTTATTTTCAGCCAGATAAGGGGATGCAAAAAACAAAAAACCGACAAAAACAGCAAGCATGTTATAAAATATTTTTTTCATTCGTGTTTTATTCTGCGCCGGATCAGGACTGTTCTTTTTATTCAGTAATAAAAGAACGAGTTGAACAATTGAAAATCCGACAAATAAATAAACCATCAACAATACAGAGGCTTTGGTTAAATAGGCCGCGGCGGTAATGGCTCCGGCAGCGATTCCAAGTTTCCAGTTTGGTTCGGAAATAAGTTTGGCAATTAAAATAAACGATAAAAAGCTTAAAAAGAAATACAATACTTCACATTGAAAATAGGGGGCCTTGCTCATAAAAATTGTAAAGCCTGTAATCAATACCAATAAAACAGATGAAAATTTTGACAGATTTTTTAAAAACACCCAGTATAAAAGTCCGAGCAGACCAATGGACAAAAAGATATTAAGTAATTTTCCTTGTAAAAACAATTGATTGTCAGTCAATTCCGGGTGATAAAAAATAACCTGAAAATAATTGTACAGCGGCATTCGCCCTCTGTCGCCCAAAAACCAGAAATTATTTTGATAGACCGTTCTGACATGGTGCATGTATGCATTTTGGTCTGTTTCTAAAGGACTGGTGTTTACGGTTATGGAATGTATAATTGCGGCATGAAGGTATATAAAAACCGCCAGGGTAAATATAACAAAAAGAAAGTTTTTATTTTTCAACAGATTTTTTATATGAAAAAATATATTTTCAATCATAAGGCTCATAAAATTCTCCGAAAAAAAAATTTGCAATCTATTATGACTGCACCGGATTAAAATAGTCGAGTATTTTATATAATAAGGAAATTAGAAAAAATTTCAATTAAAAACAGATAAATAATACATAAACAATCTGCTAAAGGCAAGGATTTTAACAATATTCAATGAATCGGATAAACGGAACCACTATTACGGCAAAAGGTACCTTGGGACTGGTTTTCATCCGGGTGTCATCAGAAAATCAATCCGACGGCTTGTCTTTTTAAATCGTAAATAGCTGTATATACACTACATAATATCAAAAATCCTTTTATCAAAAGCATCGGATTCTTTTTTATTATTTGCTTCAGGCAAAGTCTGTAATATTTTCATTCAAATCAGCCTTACCTTTTGCTTTATGTCATCAGGACGGCATACATTAAAACAGATAGACAGCCAGCATACCCAGCAATCCAACCAGAGCCACATAATAGAGTGTAGGTAAAACGGTTTTTTGTAAAATATATCCTTCCTTTCCGAGAAATCCCACAGTAGCGGAAGCGGCCACAACATTATGAATAGCGATCATATTACCGGCTGCCGCGCCGACCGCCTGAAGTGAAACGACCGTAACACCGGATATGGCAAGCCGTTCGGCAACGCTGTATTGAAACAAGCTGAACATAAGATTACTAACGGTATTGCTCCCGGCAATAAAAGCGCCCAGAGCACCGATAGAGGGTGCAAAAAACGGCCAGATACCGCCGACGGTGTCGGCCACCCATTGCGCCATGGTCACGGGCATACTCGGCAGGTTTGACAGGTTCATACCGGAGTTGATGTAAATACGCACCATCGGCACGGTAAAAATCAACACGAATCCGGCGCCGAACAGTATCTTTGCGGATTCACCAACAGCCGCACCAAGCTCTTTTATTTTCATTTGATGAATAAAAAAGGTAATGATCACTGTTACCAGCAAAACCGTGCCGGGCAAATATAAAAGTTCCGAGGCACCGGATATGGATGTGCCGAAAATGTGCGGCCATTTTATAACAACAGATTTGAGTAAACGGTTCAATCCAAGCTGGGGCAAACGGGTCATAACCAGGAACAGTGCAACAAACAAATAGGGCAGCCAGGCCAGTGCAACCGGCATTTTTCGTTTGGTCATGGAATCCAGTTTTATTTCAATGTTTCCCAGCCATTCTTGCGGCCACTCTACAGCATCGGCAAAGTCCCATGAGTCTTTGGGAATGAGAAACTTTTTATAAGCTGCCAGGGTCACAATTGCCAAACCGACAAGCGCGCCCAATAACGAAGGAAACTCGGGTCCTAAAAAAACGCCGGTCAGCATGTAGGGTATTGTAAACGCCAGACCACTGAACAGGGCAAAGGGAGCAATGGACAGGCCCTCCCTCCAGCTTTTATTTTTACCGAAAAAACGGGTCATCATTACAATCATCAATAGCGGGATCAATGTACCGGCAACCGCATGAAACAACGCGGACAGTGCCGCTACTTTTGCCAAAAGCCAATCCATATTGTGCCCGGAGGCAGCCAGTTTAGCCAGTAACTCCGGATTTTCCAGACCGCCACGGACACCGATGAGAATCGGCGTACCCACTGCGCCAAAAGTTACGGCCGTACTTTGAATCATCATACCGATCATAACAGCAGCAGCAGCCGGGAATCCTAAAGCAACCAGCAGTGGTGCGGCAATAGCAGCCGGTGTGCCGAAACCGGACGCTCCTTCAATAAAAGAGCCAAACAGCCAGGCAATAATGATCACCTGCACCCGACGGTCCGTGCTGATTTTTGCGAATCCGGATCGTATCGCGGTAATGGCCCCGGAATGTTTGAGCGTATTTAACAGTAAAATTGCCCCGAAAATGATATACAAAACGTTAAAGGTGATAAAAAGTCCCTGAATTGAAGACGCGGCAAGAACGGTAAAAGACACATCCCAAAAAAACATGGCAATGGCAGCAGCAAGAAAAAACACAACCGGCATGGCCAGTTTTGCCGGCCATCTCAGGCCAACCAATAATAATGCGGAAATCAAAATCGGTAAAAAAGCTAAAAATGCATTCAACATATCGAGTCCTGTTTCTAGTTTTAACCTGTTTATCCATAATAATAATTTTAAAAGAGGAATGCAAGCCGGGAGATATTTTTATTTTTCACAAATTATGGATACCGCATAACCAGTTCAGGATGAGCGGTATGAACGTCGATTTGTTCTTTGACAATGACAAATCCGCATTTTTTATAAAACTCGATACTGTTCTGATTTTCCTTATAAACTGTGAGCACCAGATCTTGACGTAATAATTTTGCCTTTGCCATTAATTGTTTTCCAATGCCTTTGCCCTGTTGTTCCGGCACAACAAAAAGCGCGGCCAGAGTATTTTCCATCAGGGACATAAAACCCAGAATATTATCCTCCTCAAGATAAACATAAGTTTCACCTGAAGGTACATAAATATTGCGCATATCATTCAACCGGGATTCCCAAAATTGCTTTGGAATAAAATGATGTGCCTGTATGGAAGCGTCGAGCCAGATTTGCAAAACCGGCTCCATGTCGGAAGGTTTAAACGCACGAATCAAAATGTAGTCTCCACCCCTATAACCAATATTGTGAATAAAAGGAAAGTCGTTTTTAAAATATTAAAAAGCATAATTATTACCATGTCATCGCTTTAAGAGGCTCATTTTATTCAGTTGTAAAATCATTTTACCGTGACATTTTCCTCGCCATAGGCATTATCATAAACATGTGTCTTTGCAGATGCTTTTACCGCTTTATTGACATCAGCGTATCCGGCAAACCAGTTATGATGGACCTCACAGGTTTCCTGAGGAACACCGCGAATAACGACCGGTGTTTGGTTTGCAAAAAAGGAATTGTTATAAATTTCTAAAAATGTACCGGCAATGTCGGTCCCATCCTTTCTGTCCCGGCCTCCGTGCATATCAAAACAGTGACTCAATGATTCGCCAATCTCTATATTATGCCTGGCAATATAACCGCAGCCGGGACTCCCCGTACCGGCAATAGAATGCCGGTTCCAGTTAAACAAATTGTATTCAATGAGTGACGAAGCAATACTATGGGAAATGCCGTATCCCAGGCCGTTATATTGACAATGATGAATAAAGTTGTGGTGAATATGGTGTCCTTTTCCCGCGCGCAAACAGATGCCGCTGTGAGCAAAACCGGAAATATCACAATTATCAACCGTAAGCTGATCATCTACGGTAACGATTCCGTCAGATGTGGGAAACTTGTAATAATATGCATGCCTGGCGCCGCCTTCACCAAAAGCGCGGCGATGATGGTCCAGATAACGTTTGGGGTTCGGTCCCTGAATGCGCAGACCGGTAATACGAACATCAGGTCCATCTGCCGTCATCATGGCCGGGGTATCAAGAGCGTCGCTGGTAAGAATGGCACCCTGTGATCCATCATGTCCCCGGTCTCCTGCCAGGGTAACGCCTTCCGGTATATGCAGGACCAGTTTTTCAATATATATTAAAGACGTCATGTCTATTTCCGTTTCACCGGGGATAAAAACAACCTGTCCGGATGTTGCTTTGGAAAGGGCACTGACCAATGAATCCAGACAGTCCACAACGTAATCGCCGTTCGTAATAATATTTTTATAGCCGATTCCGCCGCCGATTGGACCAAGGGAATCGGGTTTGGCGCCATAGATGGTGTTGTCTATCTGCAGCCATGTTTTATTTTCGTCATTCGTACAGGACAATATCAAAAAGAGCAGACTTGGGATTGCACATATCTTGAGCAGTTTTATCATTAGATTCTCCTGTCAATATTCATTTTCCGGATAATAAAACATAGATAAAATATTTTACAAATCAAACGTAAAACGGTCTGTCCCCGAAATCCCTTAAACAATTATAAAATCCGTCTATCCCTCATCCGGTGTTTGTAAAATCTGCTGCACACGGCCGATGTCACCGTTTTCAAGCCTTACCTTTATACCGCGATGATGTTTTGGAACTTTGGTTAAAATGTCTTTAACAATTCCCTCTGTGAGCTTGCCGGAACGCTGGTCTTTTTTTAATACAATCGCCACCGGCAAACCGGGACGTATATTTTCACGAAATTTGCCATCCATGTAATGTTACTTTCTTAAATATATTTTTGAATATGATCCTGACATTGACATTTTATGAATCATCTGTTTTTCAAAACTTTGGTTAAAAACCGGTCCAGTTGATTAACAAAATCCTGCCGTTCCCTTTTTCCATAGGACCGGGGCCCGCCGGTTTCAATGCCGGAAGAGCGCAGCTCGTCCATCAGGTTTCGCATGGACAGTCGTTCGCCGATATTATCTTTGGTCAGCAGGGATCCTCTGGGATCCAGCACCACACCGTCTTTTTTAATGACCCGGTCCGCCAGAGGAATATCTGCGGAAATAACCAGATCGTCTGCCTGCATGATATCACAGATATGATCGTCGGCTTTGTCCGGTTCATTCGGTACAACAATACATTGAATAAGGTCTGACTTGGGCAGCCGCATAAATTGATTTGCAACAAAAATCAGTTGCAAATCCAGCCGTTTTGAAGTTTTAATCAAAATGTCTTTAACCGCCACCGGGCAGGCGTCAGCGTCAACCAGAATTTTCATTTCAGAATCGTTATTTAAATGTTAAAAATATCAAACAGTTCGTGACAATATACGTATATTTCCGCTCATTGGAAATATATTTTGCCATAGAATCAATAATGAATTGTAGGTGCAATCCCCTGTGATTGCCCAATCTCAGGACAGACACGGGGGTCTGTCCCTACGGATTTTATGATGAACTGTAGGGGCAATGCCCTGTGATTGCCCCGTATTCGGACAGACACGGGGATCTGTCCCTATGGTTTTTATAATCAAATGTAATGGAAATCTCCTGTGATTGACCGTATCGGGACAGACACGGGGGTCTGGCCCTACGGTTTTTATAATAAATTGTTAGGGCGATTACCTGTGATTGACCCATGTCAGGACAGACACAGGGGGATGTCCCTATGGTTTTAATAATCAAATGTAATGGCAATCCCCTGTGATTGCCCAATCTCAGGACAGACACGGGGGTCTGTCACTACGATTTTTATGATGAACTGTAGGGGCAATCCCCTGTGATTGACCCATGTCAGGACAGACACGGGGGTCTGTCACTACGATTTTTATGATGAACTGTAGGGGCAATCCCCTGTGATTGACCCATGTCAGGACAGACACGGGGGTCTGGCCCTACGGATTTTATGATGAACTGTAGGGGCAATCCCCTGTGATTGCCCCGTTTCAGGACAGACACGGGGGTCTGTCCCTACGGATTTTATGATGAACTGTAGGGGCAATCCCCTGTGATTCACCCATGTCAGGACAGACACGGGGGTCTGGCCCTACGGATTTTATGATGAACTGTAGGGGCAATCCCCTGTGATTGACCCATGTCAGGACAGACACAGGGGGATGTCCCTATGGTTTTAATAATCAAATGTAATGGCAATTCCCTGTGATTGCCCAATCTCAGGACAGACACGGGGGTCTGTCCCTACGGATTTTATGATGAACTGTAGGGGCAATGCCCTGTGATTGCCCCGTATTCGGACAGACACGGGGATCTGTCCCTATGGTTTTTATAATCAAATGTAATGGAAATCTCCTGTGATTGACCGTATCGGGACAGACACGGGGGTCTGGCCCTACGGATTTTATGATGAACTGTAGGGGCAATCCCCTGTGATTGCCCCGTTTCAGGACAGACACGGGGGTCTGTCCCTACGGATTTTATGATGAACTGTAATGGCAATCCCCTGTGATTGCCCAATCTCAGGACAGACACGGGGGTCTGTCACTACGATTTTTATGATGAACTGTAGGGGCAATCCCCTGTGATTGACCCATGTCAGGACAGACACGGGGGTCTGTCACTACGATTTTTATGATGAACTGTAGGGGCAATCCCCTGTGATTGACCCATGTCAGGACAGACACGGGGGTCTGGCCCTACGGATTTTATGATGAACTGTAGGGGCAATCCCCTGTGATTGACCGTATCGGGACAGACACGGGGGTCTGGCCCTACGGATTTTATGATGAACTGTAGGGGCAATCCCCTGTGATTGCCCCGTTTCAGGACAGACACGGGGGTCAGTCCCTACGGATTTAATTTTAATCAATTTATTTCTTAACACAAAATTTCCTTATTTTTTAACTTTGTTTTCAAGGATTCGGTTCCATTGAGAACAGCATTATTTAAACAAAAAGCATAACTGACACAAATAGAAAAGACAATTGCCCAATACTCGTGTCTGACAAAATAAAGCATAAAAAATACCATAAAAACAATAAAAAGGCTATATTTTACCTGCGAGGGCGTTGCATCTCTTTGGTCGAAGGGAACTTTGTCTATAAAAGCCGTACTATAAATAAAAAATACTCCGATAAGGATATTCCACAAGGGAAGGAAAAAATACGTATACAATTCATTTTGAATAACGTAAATACCGCTTTGAATTCCGGCATAACCGCTGATGGTCAGCGCTAAAAATTTCATACAAAATTGACTAATTTTCCCTTTTTTACCCGGCATATATATATGAAAGAGTGAAATCAGTAAACCAAGTACTAGTAGAAATGTAACTACAAATAAAAAACCAAGTTCTATTAAAAACGCTTGAAAGTCGTCAAAACCGCCTGAAAAAATGGGTATTCGGTAATAGGAAAAGATTTGATCTCTGCATTCACCATCAAAAAGCAGCAATAGCGCCAGAGTAAAGATGATTAAAAAAGTTGACAACTCGTCATATTTTGGTATAAAAAATGAAAAAATATGTTTTGTTGTGGATTTTTTATTATTCATAGTGCGTCCACATACGGATTATTTTAACGATTTTTTCATCTTTTAAAACCTGGTAGACAAGCCGATGTTGGATATTTATTCGTCGCGAACATATTCCAGTCAAATCACCAACAAGTTTTTCATAAGGAGGGGGCGTTTGGAAGGGATCTCTTTCCAAAATCTTTAACAGTTCGACAACATTTGATTTTAGACCACAAGATTTAATTTTTTTTGCGTCTTTTTGGGCTTGTTTCGTATAAACCAGTTTCCATTTCACCATTCGAGTTCCTCGGAACATTCATCAACAGGAGTTTCAAGTCCACTTACGATAGACTCGCGCATTCCCGGAATGGACAGCAAATGTAATGTTTCCTGTATGGACCGCCAATCATCTTCAGATATCAAAACAGCGTTTGAACGTTTACCGGTAATTTGAATCGGCTCATGAATATCGGATGTTTCATCGATCAGTTTATACAGGTTTGTTCGTGCTTTTGTTACGCTAATTGTTTTCATCATATATCTCCTATCAATACGTACGTTATATAGTACGGACATAATTATCAAAAAACAATAAAATTCTTGATATTTTACTTTATTCATACAGGGCAATCTACTCTTATGGCCTGTTGTCAGGACAGACACGGGGGTCTGTCCCTACGATTTTTATGATGAACTGTAGGGGCAATCCCCTGTGATTGACCGTATCGGGACAGACACGGGAGTCTGCCCCTACGGGTTTATAATCAAATGAAATTGCAATCCCCTGTGATTGACCAATCTCAGGACAGACACAGGGGTCTGTCCCTACGGATTTAATAATCAAATGTAATGGCAATCTCCTGTGATTGACCCGTATCAGGTCAAACATGGTGGTCTGGCCCTACGGTTTTAATAATCAAATGTAATGGCAATCCCCTGTGATTGACCGTATCTGGTCAAACACGGGGTTCTGTCCCTACGATTTTTATAATCAAATGTAGGGGCAATCCCCTGTGATTGACCCCTATCTGGTCAAACACGGTGGTCTGGCCCTACGGTTTTAATAATCAAATGTAATGGCAATTCCCTGTGATTGACCAGTATCATGTCAAACACGGGGGGATGTCCCAACAATTTTTAAGAATGAATGTAGGGGCAATGCCCTGTGATTGACCCATGTCAGGACAAACACGGGGGCTGGCCCTACGGTTTTAATAATCAAATGTAATGGCAATCTCCTGTGATTGACCCGTATCAGGTCAAACATGGTGGTCTGGCCCTACGGTTTTAATAATCAAATGTAATGGCAATTCCCTGTGATTGCCCAATCTCAGGACAGACACGGGGGTCTGGCCCTACGGGTTTTATAATCAAATGTAATGGCAATTCCCTGTGATTGCCCAATCTCAGGACAGACACAGGGGTCTGTCCCTACGGATTTAATAATCAAATGTAATGGCAATCCCCTGTGATTGCCCGTATCTGGTCAAACACAGGGGTCTGTCCCTACGGATTTAATAATCAAATGTAATGGCAATTCCCTGTGATTGCCCGTATCTGGTCAAACACAGGGGTCTGTCCCTACGGATTTAATAATCAAATGTAATGGCAATTCCCTGTGATTGACCCCTATCTGGTCAAACACGGTGGTCTGGCCCTACGGGTTTTATAATCAAATGTAATGGCAATTCCCTGTGATTGCCCAATCTCAGGACAGACACGGGGGTCTGGCCCTACGATTTATATGATGAACTGTAGGGGCAATCCCCTGTGATTGACCCATGTCAGGACAGACACGGGGGTCTGGCCCTACGGATTTTATGATGAACTGTAGGGGCAATCTCCTGTGATTGACCGCATCTGGACAAACACTGGGGTCTGTCCCTACGATTTTTATAATCAAATGTAGGGGCAATCCCCTGTGATTGACCGCATCTGGACAGACACGGGGGTCTGTCCCTACGATTTTTATGATGAACTGTAGGGGCAATCCCCTGTGATTGACCGTATCGGGACAGACACTGGGGTCTGTCACTACGATTCACCATGCAAAACCTTGTCCTGTTGATAGTCAAATAACCGGCTTTTTATGCTAAAAATTAATTCACAATATGCAATTTCTCCCAGGGACCTTTATCAACAGAGGGACCGGGGCAATGGTAAACGTGTGCTACATAGAAATCATTTTCTTTAACAATGCAGCAAATTCCTACAACAGGTGTTTTGATATTTGTCCCTTTATAGGCATTTTTTAATTCAGCAAACGACTTGTAAGGATGACTGGTGGGCACAAAATTATTTGTAATATTTTCAGCCATTATAATATCATCCTCCGTTTGAAAACGAATTGTAATAAACCACGCCTGTTTATTGGTCCGGAAATAGTTGTCCACAAGTTCCAGTTCATCATGTGTGATGGTATTGTCTTTATTCCCAAAATCGTCTGCCATTTTGTCTACGGAAACCCTGGCCCATTGATCAGAAACACTTGGTGTATTAATATCTTTTTGGCAAAAGGAAAACAAAAAAAGCGGACAAAAGATCAAATATTTTTTCATTGTCCATTCTCCTTTATTAATTATTTCACAAACGACCGATTATATTTTTTAATTTTTATAACATACTTTTAATTTACACATTATAAAAATAACAAATATTATTCGTATTCCCTTTATGAATGTATGGTATAATATAATTTAATTATTTTTCGGCAAGAAGCAAGAGGAAATATTGATGACAAAACTATCAAAACTCAATTAAATTCGGCAAGATGGAAAGTTAAAACTTTTTAAAACTCAATACGCACATTCGTTCCATTAGAAGAATCAATATGACAATTGCCCCCTATCTGATTGGCCAGGACCCGGACCATTTGCAGCCCCAAAGAAGTTGTATTCATAATATCAACATCTGCCGGAATTCCAACGCCATTGTCCTGAACTGTTAAAGTTGTTTTTCCATCCGATTTATCAAGCATAATGTTTATTTTTCCTTTTTTATTACCAGGAAAAGCATGTTTAAAAGCGTTTGACAATAGTTCATTTAATATTAAACCACAGGGTATGGCATTATCAATTGCAAGATTTATATTTTTAATATAAGAATGAACTGAAACCTGCTGCTCAACCTGGTATGACTGAACAAGTTCCATTATTAAAGTTTGAGTATAGCTTTTCATTTTAATGCTTGAAAAATTGGCAGATTTGTAGAGTTGTTCATGGACCAGCGCCATAGAGTAAACACGTGCTTTGCTGATTTGAAAAGCTTCCAGCGCCAAACTGTCTGTAATTTGTTTGGATTGCAGGTTAAGCAGGCTGATTATTATTTGCAGATTATTTTTTACCCGATGGTGAATTTCTTTAAGCAGTACTTCTTTTTCCTCCAGAGAGGCCTTGACCATATCCTCAATTATTTTCCGCTTTGTTATATCCTGCACGTTTATAATTCTATATAGAATGTTATTATTTTTATCTTTTACAACGGTAACATCATTAATTGCCGGAAAAATAGTGCCGTCTTTACGAACATGGTCGGCTTCAAAAGTATGGTGCCCTTTGTCGTGGGCTGTTTTAATATGATCCATCAGTTTTTCGCTTGCTTCTTTTGTAAACACGGTATGAACCGGTTTTCCTTTTAAATCATCAATTGTATAACCATGCATTTTTGCATAAGCAGGATTCATATTATCCAATATACCTTTTTCTGTAGTACCTATAACAATGCCCCATTCCGCATGGGTAAAAACCTGTGCCCACCGCTGTGCTTCCTTTTCCGCCTCAATTCGTTCTGTAATGTCACGCGCAACAACTACAAGGCCCTTTCGGCTTCCATCTTTATGAAATGTCGGGACCTTGATGACATCAAAAACCAGTGTGCTGCCATCCGGACGGGGTATGACTTCCTCAATACGGGTTTTAGTTCCCTTTGCCCAGGCTTCCTCATTTGATTTTTCACACATCAGCAAAGCATCATGGTAAAAAGAGCTGTAGCGTGCCAATTCCGAATCTTTTTTGCCGTGATAATCAACACCCTCGATCTGAAAAAGGTCAAGATTATAATCATTCGACTGCAGCCATCTGCCGTCACCATCTTTAAAACATATTGCATCGGGCATGGCGTTTATAAGCGTGCGCAGTTGATTTTCACTTTCCTCCAAGGCCAGTTCGGTTTTTTTCCGCTGCGTAATATCTTCAACCAAAACCATTATTTTATCAATTTCACCATGATCATTTTTCAAAGGGACTGTTTTAAACAAGGTGTGTCGTTCATTGAGTTGCACTTCAAAAATGTGATTCTCACCTTCAAATGTTCCGGCATAGGCATCCTTAATCGTCAATAAAATATCTGAACCAAAATCCTTCATGACGTCATCAACTTTCTTTCCTATAAAATTTTCAAACTTGATTTTCTTTTTTGTATTATTTTTTCCTGCCGTATACAGAATACGGCAATCTTTATTAATGATAGAAAGAAAAGAATTCGGTAAATTATCAGTAATTGTGTGTAGAAGCTTGTCTCTTCTTTCAATTTCACTTTCCCAGATTTTACGATTTGTTATATCCATCATAAAACCGACGAGTTCTCGGATATTTTCCTTTTCAAGTATGGTAACAATATTACGTATCCATATAATACTGCTGTCTTGTTTTATAATCCTGTATTCAACATCAAGATTTTTACCCTGGATTATGGATGACCTTGCAAGTTGTGTTACAATATCTATATCATCCTTATGAATTCGATTTTCCAAAACAGAAATATCCACCCATGATTCTATCGGGTATCCCAATACCTGTTCGGCCTGCTTGCCGATGTATATAAACCGTCCGCTTTTTAAATCAATCTGATAGGGAATGGCATTGATGGATTCGACTAATGTTTTAAACCGATAGTCATGTTCTTTCAGACTTTTGGCATTTTGCTGCCGGTTAAGGAAAAAAGAAGATTGTTTAATAAATAATTTTAAAATTTTTTGCTGTTCTTCATTTAACTCATCTTTAAGAAAAAGAAACAAGACACCGTCAACTTTTTGATCAATAGCCAGTCCGCAATATAAAGAACGATCCAGGGGAAAATCAATTTGAGCCAGGGCTTGAATTTCATCCACTAAATCCGGGAAGAAATGTTTATCCGGACTAATGGTGCGAAATTGACTTTTCAAAAACAAATCATGGGCTTTTTGGGAAATATTTAAATAAAGCCCTTTATCTATTTTTTCATTGTTATAAAGGAAATATTCGATTTGTGCAGACAGATTGATCTCATTTAGAGGGAATTCATTCTTTACAGAAATTAAGCAGACAGCCGCCTGAGGGAATTGTGCTTGCATCTGTTCAGCGATATATTTGTAAAGATTATCATCAGGGCTCATCTGGGACAGGGTAAGTCCTGTTTGATGCAGCATTTTGGTAACAGGATTATCAAGTGAAAAACGTTTTGATTTAACCTGATTTTCCAGGTGATTAACTATTTTTTTTAACTCTTTAATCTCTTCTAAGAGTTGTTTTTTTGTTTTGTTTTCATCTTTCATATATATCGCTCCAAAAGGTTTTGATATCAGGAGACTCTTATCCATCAGATAAATTACAACATTTTTTTTCGGATTTCATTATAAAAATAGAGTATCTTTTAAAAACACAAAAATTAAGGCAGTAAACACTTTTCAGCTCGGCGGGAACATAAGAATTTTATAATTAAAACCGGGCAACAGATAATTATTTGATGCTGCCCGGTTTTATTAGTTTTAACTCTCAAATTTCGAAAGATATTGATCAAAACCGATATTTTTTATTTCTTTTAAATACATTTCATAAGCTTCATCAGATAAATTTGAAATGGGGGCACGTGTGGGACCGCAATCAATCCCGATCATCTTCATTACTGCTTTGCCGGTTGCGACAGAACCGCCGCATTTTAAATAAACAGCAAGAAAGTCCCTCACTTTTTCCTGAAGCATTTGTGCCGTCTTTATATCTTTTTCCTGAAAAGCTTTGATAATATTATTGAAAACAGGCGCTGCAAAATTATATAAACTACCGACAGCACCGTTGGCACCTGTTGCCAGCCCGGCTAACAGGATTTCATCCCTTCCAAACAACATGTCATAATAATTGTTTTTATAGGAAACACACCGGCCATAATCATATAAATTTTCGTATGTAAATTTCACTCCGGCCAGGTTTGGAATTTTATCACCGGCACATTCCAGGAATTCACGCATACCAAGGTTAACTCCGGACATGGACGGTATATGATAATAATAAAACGGCAATTCAGGGGCCTGTTCTGCGACCCTGGCGCACCAGTCGACCAATTGAGAAACAGTCGATGGTCTGAAAAAAACAGGCGGCATGGCGCCTATTGCATCGGCCGAAATTTCGGATGCATGTTTTGCAAGCATTTCGGCATCTGCCTGACAGTTATGACCAACATGAATAATCAATTTTAAATCACCGATACATTTTTTCCAAGTTTCTGCAATATCAAGTCGTTCTTTAACAGTCAGCGAGAGACTTTCACCGGTTGTGCCGCAAATAAAAACACCGTTTATATCGTTTTGTTGCAAAAATTTGCTTTGCACAGGGATCAAGTCCAAATTCAATGAATAATCTTTATTCATTGGTGTAAAAGGAGCGGCAACAAGACCGCTTATTTTTTCAATTTCCATTTTTGACATCTAGTCAGGTTCTCCATTATCTATAAATTCTAGTTACATTTTTATTAATATTGTCTATATTTTAAAAACCATTATACAATGATATCGCCACGAAAGACAGTTACAGCCTGGCCGCCTAATATGGCGCGGTCATTTTCAACTTTAACAGTCACCTCACCGCCGCGCCCGGAAGCCTGATAACCTAAAAATTCACTTTTTTGCAAACGGTCCTGCCAGAATGGGCCAAGAGTACAATGGGCTGAGCCGGTCACCGGATCTTCATCAATACCAATAGTTGGTGCAAAAAACCGGGATACAAAATCATAATGACCGGAATCGGCACGACTGGTTATGATCAAACCTCTACCCCCTAAGGATTTTATCTTTTCAAAATCCGGATTAAAGTTTCGGATTTTTTCTTCTCCATCAAGCTGCACTAAAAAATCGAACCGATTTTTTCCGGCGTAAAGTATGTTTTGCGCCACAACATGTTCCAAGGTTGATTTATCTGAAATCTCTTTTACCGGTGTTGTTGGAAAATCAAGTTCAATCCTATTTTCAACCTTGTTTGCAACCAGGGTTCCGCTGAGGGTTTTAAACTGAATTTGTTCCGCAGGATGGCATATTCCCTCCTGCCAGAGTATATGTGCGCTTGCAAGGGTGGCATGCCCGCACAGTTCAACCTCTGATTTTGGCGCAAACCAGCGCAGATCAAAATGATCTTGTGTTTTTAAAATAAATGCTGTTTCAGCAACATTCATTTCCGCTGCAACATTCTGCATCCATTCTGCTTCAACCGGGTGAGTTAATAAACAAACACCTGCCGGATTTCCCTTAAAGGCGTTTAAAGTAAACGAATCAACCTGAAACAAACGATGCATATCATCCTCCCATATTAAATTTCGTAATCGACCGTATAACGGTTACTGGTCACTTTTTTAACAAAATCAGCTTCTTTAACATGTTCCGGATGGACCCGATATATGTCAAGGTCCTCTTTTGTTGCAAATTCAGAATACAACATCACGTCCTGTGAAGCATCACCATTTACAAAATCAAAGCCGACTTCAATATGTTGAATGACACTAATTTTATCTTTTAAAGCTTCCAGATTTTTTTTCATGATCTTTGCATTTTGTTCTTTATCAGCACCTTCGGCGTTATCTTTTAATTTCCACATAACGATATGTTTTACCATTTATAATCTCCTTTTTATTAAAAACACTTAATATAATGAACAATTTTGTTTAATGCTATACTGAAAAAAGTAAATTGTCAAAGGAACTCTTTGAATTTACGGGTATTTTTTCTAAATTCATAATTATTGATTTGTGATGAGGGAGTCACAAAAGCCAGACCAAAGGAGAGAAAAATGCCATATCCGCAAATTAATACGGATCAGTTAAAAGTATACCCGCTAACTCAGCGTAAAAGCAAAAGTAAAATACATGACATAGTGATTGACCCGGAGAGTAAACCCCAGCCGGTACCTGCCTGCGAACCGATCATTACTGAAACGGCAAAACGTATTTTAAAAGCCAAAGAGTCCGGTGCATCCATTATGCTGGCCTATGGTGCTCACCTGGTAAAAAACGGTGCGGCCCCGCTTATGATTAAACTCATGGAAAAGGGATGGCTGACACATGTTGCCACCCAGGGCGCCGGCACAATTCACGACTGGGAATTTTCGTACCTGGGCAGGTCAGAAGAAGACGTTCGTGCCAATGTAGCAACCGGTACGTTTGGAACCTGGGAAGAGACCGGAAAGTATATCAACCTGGCCGTTCAAATCGGCGCCACAAAGGGCATGGGTTATGGAGAATCTTTGGGAGCGTTTATCCATAATGACGGCATGAACGTGCCGACGGTTGACGAATTGAAAACCACCATTTTAAATGGTCTTGAACAGGAAAAGCCTGATATTACGGCGCATGTTGAATTATTGGAAACCATAAAAAAGTTCAACATCCCTCCCGGTCCTCTTGCGATAACACATAAATATAAAGAATTTTCAATTTTACGAAATGCATTCCAATATAAAGTAGCTGCAACAATACATCCGGGCATTGGATATGATATTATTTATAATAATCCATACGCAAACGGCGCGGCTTTGGGTCGGGGCAGCCATACGGATTTTAAAATATTTGTCAAAGCCGTTAGTAATTTGACAAACGGCGTTTTTATGTCGGTTGGGTCCGCTATCATGGCGCCCCAGGTTTTTGAAAAAGCATTGTCATACGCAAATAACATTCTTTTACAAAGTGACCAAATTGTAAAAAACCACTATATACTTGTGGATGATCTCCAGGAATCGGTATGGGACTGGACCAAAGGTGAACCGCCGAAAACATCTCCGGATTACTATTTGAGATTTCTCAAATCATTCAACAGAATGGGCGGAGAGATTCGTTATATCTCTGCCGATAACCGCACCCTTTTGCATAATTTGTATTGGAAATTAAAAGAGATGACCGGGGTAAACTAGAAAAAAGTCGATTTATATAATATACGAATAAAAAAAAGGCCCTGAAAATCAGGGCCTTTTTCTGTTATTCTAATTTAATCATCTTTCGGCTTAATACATTGTTGCCAACCTTGAGTTGATAAATATAAGTCCCGCTCATAACCTGCTGACCGTTATTGTTTTTGCCGTCCCAGGTTATCTTGTGATACCCGGCTTCCAAACCGGCGTAAATTAACGTGCGGACATGCTGCCCAATCACATTATATATATTCAATTCCGTGGTTCCCTGATTTTGTTCAGGGATTGTGAAACCGATTTCCGTAACAGGATTAAAAGGATTCGGGTAATTTTGTTCTAAAGCAAAACCCACAGGGACCGTAACGGCAACTGTTCTGCTTTCAGAAAATGCAAATTGTCCGTCCGTATCGAGCTGTTTTAACCGATATTCCAAAGTACCTTTTTTAATATCTTTATCTATAAACTCATATTCGTTGGCGGATGTTGTTGTGCCGTTCCCCTGAACAAATCCGATGGTTTCCCAATTTTCATTTTGACTGCTTTTGCGATGAATTTCGAAACCATAGTTATTGGACTCTGTTTTTGTAACCCAGTTTAAGGTAACCTGTTTACCATCAAACAGGGCCTTGAAGGAAGATAATTCAACCGGAACAATCTGACCATTTCCAACCACTACTTTTAACGGGTTTTTGAACTGGGTTTTCAGGGTATCACTTACATTTGTTGTATGTTCTGTTCCCAGATAATATAAACGAACTGTAAAATCGAGCGGTGAACTGCTGTGAATCGCATCATTAATATTTATTGAAGTAATTTCAAGCCCGCTGTCACCGTAGGATAATTGGTCGCCTGTGTCATTTGCATCAGGCGTTTCGTCATCTTTATAGTAAAATGAATAGTTGGCGTTATCTAATTCAGGAACGTTAAATATACCAAATACAAGTCCGAGATTGCCATACTGCATAAACCAGTTTGCATCATCCACATCTATTTGCTGGTTGACAACATCAGGTGCACCGTCCACAGGAATATTGTTGTTATAGGCGTTATAAAATTTATAGGAATTTCCTTTTAATACTGAAGAAAAGTCCATAGAAAACCGAAGCAGATCTATGCCCCATTGTAAAGAAAACTGGGATTGTGTTGAAATGTTGATTTCAAGGAATTGAGGATAATAATAGGTTAGAAAATCCAGCTTGATTGTTTGTGCACCTTCAACAAAGGTAAAGTCAAAAATAGATTTACGAATTACTCTTACATTACGACCGGCAGCTACACTCAAATCCGGATTTGTCAGGTGATTTTCGTTTATACTATAGGGCCAAAATACCAACGTTCCATCGACACGTAATTTCCAGCGGTCCAGCAAATCGTTTACATCCGGCTTTATGTTTAATAAATCTGGAATAGAATTGTCATCATGGCCAAAGAGATAGGAACTGCCGTGAATTTTATCATCAACATTATTTACAGGCGCTTCATAAGTCATATAGGGGGTAAAAGCAGGGGCAAGAGTATTTGAACGATAGATGTAGGCCCATCCTTTTTTGGCAGGTGTTTGTGTTGTATCGTAAACACATACCTGATATCGCAAATAATTTTTAGAGCTTGCGTCCGATATCCATGTGGAATTGGCAACACTGTCGCCAAGATCGGCGGCTAAAAAACAGACTTCATCCGTTAAATCCAGCAAATTATCTTTTGCACCAAAGTAATCGGTGCCATCCTTTTCATCTATCTGAAAAGGAATTTGCCTCCACGCTCCGTTAGAGTATGCATATACAAAAATATTGGCAACCGGAACATCAATAAAATTAATTAATGATTGTCCGGAGACAATGACAGGGTCCATAGGCCGCGCAATATCCATTACTGCCGCTTCACCGGCCGGAACCCCAAGCAGACAAAAGATGCCTAGCAAAAAACAAATGATGAAAAAAACCTTAACTTTTGTCATTTTAATACCCCTCCTCACGGGTAACAATGAATTTATCTATACACACCACAATACTTTATTTTCTCTTAGCATCATTTGTGCCATTTTTTAATTTAAAAAAACAGCCTGAAAAAGATTGATAATCTTTTTTTTAACTTTATGATACTGTATTTATTATAATTAAAAAAACGAGAAAAATCAATATCAAACTTATATTTTTCTCGTCCTTAAATATTTTACAATTGTGTGTATAAATGAACCATATACCTTTAATTGATTCGTAATGAGACATTTTCAGATATTCATCTGAAAATGTAAATTTTACATCAATTTAAGGAAAAACTGGTATTTTTCATTCCATACATCCTGTTGCTGCGGAGAATAACTAAGCAATGGAAAGGAATTTTTAACAATTTCCCGACCGGCCTCAAGAGAGGCAATGTGTTTTTTGGCAATGGCCTGTACCAAAATGTTACCAATGGCTGTGGCTTCAACCGGGCCGGCAATAACAGGAAGTCCGGTGGCATTGGCAACAAACTGATTTAACAGCTCATTCTTGGTGCCGCCGCCGACAATATTGACCTGTTCGATGGGTTCGTCTATCATTTCATTCATATTTTCAACAGTATATCTGTATTTAAAGGCCAGGCTCTCCAAAACACATCGTGCATACTGGCCGTGACTTTCCGGTACCGGCTGGTCTGTTTTTTTACAAAAGTCGGCAATTGCCTGGGTCATATCCGGTGGATTTAAAAAGCTGATATCATCCGGATCAACAAGTGAACGAAATGCCGGGGCCTGTTTTGCCAGTTCCATTAATTCACCATAATCAATCGTATGACCTTCTTTTATCCAAACCCGGCGACAGCTTTGCAGCAGCCAAAGGCCCATAATATTTTTCAGAAAACGGATCATGCCGTTCACGCCGCCTTCGTTGGTGAAATTATTTTTTAAAGAAACATCATTAATAATCGGTTCCGGACTTTCTATTCCCATCAAGGACCATGTTCCGGAACTGAGAAAGGCCCAATTTTTTCCGCTTGCCGGAACAGATGCAACAGCGCTGGCCGTATCATGACAGGCAGGCGCAATAACATCAGCCGGTTCCAGTCCGGTATCCTCACATATTTCCTGCAGTAATGGTCCGACGACAGTGCCCGGCTTGACAATGGGGGCCATTATATCAACAGGCAGAGATAATTGTGCAAAAATTTCCCGGGACCATTCCTTTGTTTTTGCATCTATTAATTGTGACGTAGATGCAATCGAATATTCCGTTACTTTTTTACCCGTCATCATAAAATTAAAAAGGTCCGGGATGAACAACAGCGTTTCACAGTTGTCCAGCAGCGGATTGTTGGTATCAACCATACTGTAAAGTTGAAAAATTGTATTCAACTGCATAAACTGAATACCAGAGTATTTATAAATCTCTGATTCCGGCATCACCTGGAATGCTTTTTCCATCATGCCGTCGGTACGGCAGTCACGATAGGCATAAGGATTTCCCAGCATTACATCATTGCGGGCGATAAGACCAAAGTCGACGCCCCATGTATCAACACCAATTCCATCCAGCACGGTATGACCTTTACCGGCGGCAATTGACATTCCCTTTTTTATCTCATCAAAAAGGGCCAGAATATCCCAATAAATATGACCGTGCATTTTTACCTGACGGTTTGCAAAACGGTGAATCTCCTGTAATTCAAGTTTGTCATCTTTTAATATTCCAAGAATAGCACGACCACTTTCTGCACCAAAATCAAAAGCTAAATATTTTTTTTCAGACATAAAGTTCCTCTTTGGGGGTTTTGGGTTTCATCTCATGTGTAATAATAATAAGGATAGTAAAACTTTTCAAGTTATTTTTAACCAGGTAATTTGTAAAATTTTTTCAAGCATGAAATTATAATCAAAATCAATGTCACACCAAGTTCCATATTGTATTTTTTGTTACTATCTTTTTCGGCAAGGAAAGAAATAATAACCGGTATATAGGGACATTTTATTTTTTCTTCCAGTGTATGCAACAGCTCAGCAGACACATGACTTTCCGAATCCACATAGATATTTTTAAATGTTTTTATAACCTGAATCATGGGTTCTGTTTCCGGACCAAGCTGAGCGATAAGTTCATCGAGTTGAGACCAGGCTTTATCGGGATCATTTTTTAAATAAGGATATATTTTATAAAAATGAAATCCGGCGCCGGCCAGTTCCGAAGCACTGTAAAGCAATTCCGCACGTATGGGTGCGGCAAGTGTGGTATTCAAAACTTTATCCAGAATACATTTCAGGTTTTCGGGTTTTCTCATGTGCACAAAAGCTTTTGCGCCGTGCACCAGTAACCGGGGATTACCGGTATTTAAAAATATCTGTTCAATTTTTTCGAAACTTGTTTTATCATTCATCTTTGTCAGGGAAATCATGGCTTTGCCGCGCAGGAACACGTCTTGGCTGTCAAGGGCCTTACGCAAAGCCGGAATGGCATTTTTACTTTTATGATCGCCTAAAACTTCAGCAGCCCAAAAGGCGTTAAGATGTTCACCTTCTTCCAGTTCCTTTATGAGTATTTTTTCTGTTTTGTCCCCAAAGGAAAGCTCTCCCAACGCTCTCATGGCATGGGCGCGGGTAATAAAACTGGGGGATTCCAAAAATCCTATTAACGAATTTTCAGAAAGATTGGAACGGATTGCACCCAATTTACTGATAATACGTTTGTCCTTTTGTTCCGACCGGGCTTCATAAAGTTTTTGTAATGTAAATAATGCCCGCCAGTCTCTTAAGGAAAGCATAATACCTAACACGTCTTTAACACGACGGTCGGCCAGCGGTTTAAGTCGAGACGCCGCAAAAATAGCGGCGGCAACAAAAACAGCAATAAGAATAAAATAGGTACGATAAATATCGAGACCCGTAAGCCCCAGGGACTTGAACAATTTTAGAACGCCACCGCCAAGGATGGTCCCAAAAATACCGGCAATAGCGCCTGAAATAACAGTCATAAACATGGAAATGCCGACTGTATATTCCGCCGGCATGGAACCGAGCAAATAGTGCGACAATGAGGTGTTAATAGCGGCGTTGCAGGCGCCTGCAATGAAAAATATAATAAATAATATCGGTAAAATAACATGGACCGGTACAAGTATCCACATTAAACATACAAGTAAAAGACCAAAGGTGGCAATAATAATAACCGGGCGGGGCCCTACACGGTCTAATAACAATGTGTTGGCATAAGAGGCAACAATACCTCCAAAAATTTGTATAACAGAAAAGATCAAAGCGCCGTGGTCGGAGAATTGATACCCGTTTTTCAAACTGATCATACTGAACGGAAGAACAAGCACCAAACCGGCCGTTGTCATAGACCAGACGACCAGCAGTCGTTTAGCCGTTACATTTTGTTTGAAAAATTTAATAACATCGGACAACGGCAAACCGGCAGAGACCGCTGGTTCATCGGATTCGTCAATTTTTCGAATAAAAATAGCGGAAACCATTCCCGAAACACTGCCGAAAACCACAATCACCTGAAACACTGAAATGGATTGAAACCGGTTTGTCAAAAAAACAATACCCACCATTGCCAACAGATAAAAAACACTGCCCTGCAGCGATGATTTGGAAATAAAGTTACCGCGATTTTCAGGAGATGAGATGTCCCGAATAATCGGTGTAATACAGGTAATGCCGATGCTTCGGAAAGCGAAAAAACCAAAGGCCGCCAGCACAAACCATATTAATCCGGCATGAATGCTGAAATAACTTTGAATCCAGGGAACCAAAATGAGAAAAAAAGCGGAAAGGTTACGCAGGACCCAGTTATTATAAAGTGTTTTTACAGCACCCTGTTTGGCAATGGACTGCCGCCCGAACAACATCAACGGCATGGTGAGGTAAAAGAACGAAACAATGAGTCCGACAAAAAAATCATCCGCACCGGCGCGTATAGCATAAAGGATTAATACCGCATCTGCCAGCGAAGCAAACGCCAGTGAATTTGCACGGGCGAACCTTAAATATTGAAGTTGTGAATTTTTATACATTATACTGTGTTATTCCATCCAAATTAGCGGGGTTCTTCGAGCAATTGTATAATTCCGGCTTCAATTTTTTCTTCCGATGATTTACCGGAACCAATGGCATAAAAACGTACAACACCTTTTTTGTCAATCAATACGGCATGGGGAATACCGCCAATGCCATAAGCCTTTGCATTCACCATACCACCATTTTCATCGGCTATACCATAGGGAAAAGGTATTTTATGGTGTTTCTTGAATTTTTTTATCCATTCCAGTTCATCATCGTGAGACAAATCTCTCAACATTTCACCCAACTGGTTAAACGATCCGTAATAGCGGGTAATGCCCAAAATTTCCAGTCCTTTATCATGATACATTGTATACATGCGTTTAAGGTGCGGAAACATGGCCCGGCAGGGACCGCACCAGGGAGCCCAAAAATCCAACAAAACCACCTTGCCCTTTAATTGTTTTAAACTTGTGCCCGGTGTATCCAGCCATTCGGAAACAACAAGTTCCGGGGCTTTTTTACCTGTCAGATTAAACAGATTCAACTTGTTGTCGGCACGCCTGATAACCTGTTCATTTCCGGCATAATCAGATTTTACCGATTTTAACAGTTCCAGCGCATCCTGTTTTTTTCCCAAAGACCACAGTACCTGTGCTTTTTCTACCTGAAAAAAAGCTGCTTTGGGGCCGTTTAGTTTTGGAATGGCCTGATCAGCAACCCACAGGGCTTTTTCCAAATCGCCGCGTTCATCATAACCGTAAAATAAATTTAAATAATTAGAGTAAAGTCCCTGCGGCGCTTTAATTTTTAAAATATTTATTAATTTTTCAGCATCTTCCAGGCGGTCATTTTCACAATACAACTCGAACAAAAATGACATTTCATTTACACTGTCAGCGGTATTTTTAAACTTTTCCAATGCTTCAATGGCAGCATCCTTGTCTTTTGCCAAATAAAACAGTTGTGCCGCCTCGTACAAATCTTCTTTCTTAATTTTATCAATTTTTAAATTTTTGGTAAAAGACCGGGCAAGGTTGGCCTGCGCTGTTTTCAAGCTGTCAATATTTCGAATACCTGCCAGGGTTCCTTTGATGAGCAGACTGTCTACTTGCGAAAATTTTTGTTGCAAGTTTGTTTCCGGAGCCTCTCCACAAGAGTTGAACAGCCACACCACAAGAAAACAAATTGGAACAAGAAGGATTAGTTTTTTCATTGTATCATTCCTTTCAGTGTCTAATGTCTTGACAGGAAATATATTAATAAAAATGTTTACTTTAAAGGATTTTGTCATGTTAAAATTAAATAATTCTTTTTAAAAAGATTTTGTTTTTAAAACCTTTTTTATATATTGCGTTTATTAAACAATAATAGGTTAGGTGAAAAAATTATCAAAAAATACAGTTTATTACCATCTCGAGGAGTTACCATTATGCGCTCGGAAATGAAAAAGCTGGTATTTTTATTAATTACTTTATTATCTCTAAATAATTTATACGCACAGATGCTAAAAGATCACAACGTTGTGTTAGATGAAAATGATCGTTTGCAGCCGTGGACCGGATATGATAATATATTGGTCTGGAGTATGAATTTTTTAAAAAACTGCCCGACAAAGGCATCAAAATTCGGAAAGGATCCGCTTTATCTTGTAACATCAAAATTATATGTGGACGGCACGTTTTGCCACAAACAAAACAATCAGGGCAGTAATGTTTACTGGGGCATGGAAACTTTTAAAAGATATTATGCCTATAACGGAGATTTGGACGCCCTGTTACCGGTGCAGAGACTGATTGAACGTGTTGCCTATTACCATACGCCCTGCGATTGGGCCTGGCCCAATGTACCCCGAACACAGGATGACACACCGGACGGTGAATATACGGATGAATGGGGCGGCGTGGACAAAATTTGTATGGTCGCTATCGGATACATCGAATATTCCAATTTCACCGGAAAAACCGAATATTTTGCCCGGGCCGAAGAAATGACAAAACTCATTCTGGAACAGATAAAACCGGGCGATGAAAACAAGTCACCTCTTCCCTTTCGTGTAAATTTAAAAACCGGTGAGGTTTTGGATCCCTATTGCTCGAACATGATACTTGTTATCCGGCTTTTTGATCTGATTTCTAAAAATGAATTATGCACGCTGAACAAAGAACAAATAGCAGAAAAACGGGAACTGCTTTGGAACTGGATAATAACCTATCCGATGCAAAACTATAAATGGTCCGGTTATTATGAAGACGTGGTTTCAAACTATGATAATTTAAATCAACAAAACCCGATGGAAACGGCCCGGTATATCCTGAAACATCCTGAAATTGACCCGGACTATAAAGAACATATTCCCGCGCTTATTGCCTGGGTTGAAAACCGGTTTGGCCAGACAAAACGTTATGGCGCCACAAGCATCCGCGAGCAGGACGGCTGTTTTCAGGAAATGAGCAGTCATACGGCCCGTTATGCGTCGATTGTTGCCAAGTGGTTTGGCGTATGCCTTGATGAAAAAGTCCGTGAAGAAGCGCGGGCCACTTTTGCCCTGGCAACCTATTCCGCCTATAACAAATATTCCAAAAACCACATGTCTATAAACTATACTGGACTGGAATATGTCGAACCCTGGTTTTCCGATTCCTATTGGGATTATTTACCCCATATTTTAGACGGGATATCAGAGCTGCCGGAAATGCTGCCCAAAGACGAGGACCATATTTTTTATATCACAACACCTTTGGTAAAAGTGACGTACAAGCCGGGAAATGTCAGCTATGAGGCTTTTGAAGAGAATGGAACGGAACGAATTAAACTGTGTTTTACCCCACAGGTTTTTGCGGACGGCAAACCCCTTGATAAAAAATACTGGAGTTTCGGCCCGTTTCGCGGTGTGGACAATATTTTAATTATCAACCGGTCCGGTATAAAAAATATTGAAATAAAATCTCTATGATATTCTTTTAACTCAGCACCAAAACCATATTGGTAAGACTGAATTTTTACCAATCAGCAACACATAATGAAAGGAACAATAATGGCAAAGAATCCTTTATTAACCCTTTACCCTTATATGGCGTTTCACAAAGTAGATAAAAAAATATACAGTCAGTTTATAGAACATTTGGGCAGATGTGTTTACGGCGGTATTTGGGTTGGCGAAAAATCCAATATCAAAAATGAAAACGGCATTCGCCTGGATACGGTTGAAGCTTTAAAAAAGCTGGAACTGCCGGTTTTACGCTGGCCGGGGGGGTGTTTTGCAGATAATTATAACTGGAAAGACGGAATCGGGCCGCGCGAACAGCGGTCCAAACGTATGAACATCTGGTGGAAACAGGCGGAATCCAATGAATTCGGCACCGAAGAGTTTATGCGGTTCTGTAAAATGATAAACTCGGAACCCTATCTGGCCGTTAATGTCGGCAGCGGAACGGTTGAAAATGCACGTCAATGGGTTGAGTATTGTAACTGCGACCAAAAGACAACGTTAACGGAACAGCGGGCGGCTAACGGGCACAAAGAACCCTATGACGTCAAATATTGGGGAATCGGCAATGAAAGCTGGGCCTGCGGCGGACGGATGACGGCTGAATATTATGCTGATTTATACCGACAATACGCGACTTTTATAAGACAAACAACCAGTAAGGATGCCAAACTGATTGCCTGCGGATCACATCCCCAAATTACGGACTGGGACCATCGTTATCTCGAAGCGATGAAAGGGGCACATTACCTGGTAGATTATATTGCGCTGCATATTTATTCCGGCTGGTATACACCGGATTTAAATATTACAGACAAAGACTATCACAATCTGATGATTGAAGAGATCAGTATCCTGCAGAAAAATCTGACACGGGCCATTAATATATGCAAAGCTTTCAGCACGGAAAACCATCAAATCAAAGTTATTCTGGATGAATGGGGTGCGTGGCATGGCGAAGCAACGGTTGACAGCGGCCTTTATCAGCAAAACACATTACAGGACGCCATTTTTGCCGCAGCCGGTTTTCATCTTTTTCATGAACTGAGCGAAAACCTGGTTATGACCAATATGGCCCAGACACTAAACGTGCTGCAGGCCCTAATTTTAACACAAGGTTCGAACCTGGTTTTAACACCAACCTATCACGTATATGACATGTTTAAACCTCATCGTGAGGCACATATCATTCGGCAAAAACTGGACGACTGTCCGACCATTCAAAACGAAAAAGGTGATAAACGGGAGGCATTGTCCGTGTCGGTAACTCAATCCGATGATGAACAGACCCTGTTTCTTTCAGTTATCAATTTCGACTTGGAAAAATCAATAGAACTGGATTTGAACATCATTTCTGAAAAAATATTTGAAATTGATCAGGTACAGCAGTTAACAGGTAAAAACATTAATGATCACAACACATTTGAATCTCCGGAGGTATTGGTCCCAAAAACGATAAAAACAGAAAAACACGTAAAAAGTTTGTCAATTCCTTCAAAATCAATAACAACTATTCGGTTAAAAGCGAAATAAGAACAAACAGGAGAAGTTTATGAATGGTTTTACAAACGGACTGGGAAACATCCACCTTTTATCAAACGCCAAAACCCGGTCCATTTCTGCGGAAAATCCAAACGGCAAACCAGGCGGAGGCGCTATGGAAACGCCGCAATCCAATGAACCGGCCGGACGTTTGGGAAAAGGCTGGAAAGTCCGTCCCTATATGAATCTGGAAAAAGATACCACCTATGTGTTGGCCGACATTGAAGGTCCGGGTGAAATTCAGCATATCTGGCTGACTGTTAGAAAAGAAGCGTATCGTGATTGTATTCTTCGTATATACTGGGACCATGAAGAACAGCCCTCTGTGGAAGTTCCATTAGGTGATTTTTTTGCCAACGGCCACGGTTTAAGATATAATGTCAATTCGCTTCCTGTTTCGGTTAATCCTGTTGGCGGATTTAACTGTTACTGGCCCATGCCGTTCCGTAAACATTGTAAAATAACCATTGAAAACCAGCATTTAAATTTGATTGACGGTTTTTATTATCAAATAAATTACGCCCTGACAGAGGTTGCCGACAATGCCGCCTATTTTCATGCTCAATGGCGGCGCAGTGTTACCGATAAAAAAGCGCCGGAACATGTTCTGGTTGATGCCATCAAAGGCAAAGGGCACTATGTAGGCACGTTCCTGGCCTGGACCCAGTTGTCCAACGGCTGGTGGGGCGAAGGTGAAATCAAATTTTTTATGGACGGTGACAAGGAATATCCGACAATTTGCGGCACCGGCACGGAAGATTATTTCGGCGGCGCCTGGTGTTTTGGCGATGAAACCTATTCCGGGCCCTATCTCGGTTACCCGCTATACAGCCGAGAACCCGGTGAAGTGCCGAAACATGGTTTGTACCGATGGCATATTATGGACCCCATCCGCTTTGAAAAAGAACTTAAAGTGACTATTCAGGCGCTGGGCTGGTGGCCGGACAAAAAGTTCCAGCCGCTGCAGGATGACATTGCTTCTGTTGCTTTCTGGTACCAGACTGAACCGCATACAACATTTCCGGCAATGCCGCCTGTAGAAGACAGATGGCCCCGGTAAAATTTTTATAATGAAAAAGCGAACCGGTATGGTTCGCTTTTTTTATGATATGATATTCTCCCCCATCCTGTTTAGTCAATCATGTTATTCATTCATATTACAAAATTTACAAGGATTCTTTATGAAAATCAAAATCCTGTTTACAATAATGATATTGGTGCTGGTTAAACTCACGAATTGTTCCGCACAGGGACCGCAGCCGGCAGACAAATCAACTTACCTGGCTGACATTATAAAATTACTGAATGTACAATGGCCGGAAAACCGAACTGTTAATATTGTGTGTCATGGCCACAGTGTGCCGTCCGGGTATTTTAAAACACCTGTTGTTGATACCTTTAACGCCTATCCGCACCTGCTGCATAAGGAACTGGCAAAACAGTTTCCCTATGCCGTTGTGAATGTAATCGTTACCGGCATCGGCGGAGAAACTTCGGCCGGAGGCGCCGCACGTTTTGAGCAGGACGTTCTCTGTCACAAACCGGATATTATTACTATTGATTATGGGCTGAACGACCTCAGCATCGGTCTGGAAAAAGCAAAAACCGCATGGACGGCCATGATAGAGTCGGCCAAGGCAAAGGGTATTAAGGTTATTTTGCTGACGCCCACAGGAGATAAACGGGCGGATATTGACGATCCCGATGATCCTTTAAATCAACATGCCGAACAAATTCGTCAGCTTGCACGGGAACATGATGTGGCTTTGGTTGACAGTTACCAGGCTTTTAAAGACTATATAAAAAACCAGGGGCCTCTTGAGGATCTCATGTCCCAGGTCAACCATCCAAACCGAAAAGGACACGACCTGGTGACGGCAAAATTACTCGAGTGGTTCAAGCCGTAAAAATATCAGGTGTTATTGGAATAAAAAAAAAGTCAACAACCCTCATTTAACAATGCGGCAATTGACTTTTTTAATACCCCCTCCTCTTATAAAACTTTTACTGCATCAAAACCATTTTTTTGGTCTGATTGAGGTCGCCGGATTTTAAACAATACATATAAACGCCGCTTGGCAATTTATTTCCGTTAAAATCTCTGCCGTCCCATACAACACTATATTGCCCGGCTGAATAAACATTGTTCACGATGGTTGCCACTTTTTCGCCGATAAGGTTATAAATGTCTAAAGAGACATGGCCTTTGCTGCCGACGTGAAAATCAATCCTTGTTTGCGGATTAAAAGGATTGGGATAATTTTGAGCTAAAGAAAAGGATGCAGGTTTTGCAGAATCATCCTTTTCAACAATTGAGGTATCATCCGATTCCAGGATATTATGATATTGATTTATATCCAGGCCCGTCAACACCTGTCGGATACCGGACGGCCATCGGATAACCACGGAATCAATATCTGTTGATTCACCTATACCAAAATGGATAAATGGATTGTTTTGATTGGCCACATGATTTCCACATTTTTGGGTGCGAATTTGCATCGTGTCACCGTTATATAACGTAACAATGCTCCCTACGGCATCACGATTGGAAGTTGTTCCTTGCAGGATTAATCCAAGCCAATTATTATCATTACCATCATTATGAAACATAACATGGTTTACCGCGGATGCAACGTAAATATCCAAAAATCCATCCATGTTATAATCAAAAAAACCGCCGCCTTTTCTATCACCTTCAACGTTAATTCCAATAAAATTCGAAATATCAGCAAAGACCCTAACGCCCGGCTCAACTTCTTCATTTACCAATAAAAGGTCGTAACCCTCCATTTGGTTATTATGTACAAAAACATCCTGATCACCATCATTATCAACATCGCCGATGGTAATGCTGCGGGTTGAATTGGTAAACAATGACAAACCGACTTGCTGACTAATATCCGTAAAAGTGCCGTTCTGGTTTTCCCATAATTGAATGGACGGATCTTCTGTTGTTGAAGAGTTTACTCTGATATAATCCAAATCACCGTCGTTATCATAATCAAACATTTCCCGGTAATTTGTTACAAAATCATCATTAATACCCATTGTTTCAGAAGCATTGGTAAAATATCCGTTTTCATTAAGATAAAAAGTATGTTTGCTGTAAATGTCTACATCTCCATCCAAATCGACATCATCAAATGACAGGCTCCAGGATTGGGTCATTTCCGTATCATCAAGTCCTGCTTCTGTGGCTACGTTCGTAAAATGTCCGTCATCATTACGGAATAGATACACGTTTGGATTGCTTAACTGACTGGCAATAAAATCAAGGTCTCCATCCAAATCATAATCACCCCAGGCACCGGGATGCACATCCCATTCCATTATAAAACCAGGCGGTTTGGAACTGACAAAACCAAGCTCCTGTGCCACATCTGTAAAAACATTATCATCATTACGAAGCAGGTGCAAGGTCGTTGTTGTGCTGAAACACAAATCCTTATCGCCATCATTGTCAAAATCAACCCACAATGGTGTATAAGTATTTTTAGATGCTTCATCGCCTTCAATAGTCTCCAACGGTGTTTGGTCGGAGATATCCTGAAAATTTCCGCCATTATTTATAAAAATGTGACTAAAATTAACGCCCCCCCATCGGGTACAACAAATATCCGGATAGCCGTTTCCATCAATATCAGCAATAGCTGATCCAAATTTTTCATAATTCGCGGCTGTTAAACCAACGCTCAAGTTGTCAACAACATGAAAAGATGTATTTTGCGCAAATAAGCTTGTGGTTCCTAAAATAAAAATCACAAACAACCTGATAATAGTTCCCGTCTTAATCATTGGCACATGTTCTCCTAAGTTGTTAAAATTACATTAATTGTTATTTAAAAAATATTTTGCAGTTAGCTATTAATTTTAAGTTGGTTATTTCACTTTTGCCGATTTATTATTTATGAACAAATACAAATCCAAGAACAAGATACATTATTGCCGCCAATACACCACTTAACAGAGCATAGGGCAACTGAGTTGTCACATGATCAATATGGTCCGACCCGGCGCCTAAGGACGACAGGCATGTTGTATCTGATACCGGAGAGCAATGGTCACCCATTATGCCGCCGCTAATGACCGCACCGACCGTGAGAAAAACCAGGGGTTGTAATGTGTTGTTTGAAAATTCCATTGAAACAGGCAATACCAGCGGAATCATAATGGCATAGGTACCCCAGGCTGTTCCTGTAAAAAAGGATATGATGCTTCCTGTTATGAATGCTATAACCGGTAATAAAAAAGAATCCAGCCAGGGTTTTGTAATATGTATAATGAATGTTTGAGCGCCCAGTGTGCGGGAAATGCTGTTAATACTGTAAGCCATTGCCAGGATAAGGATCGCCGGCAGGATCGCTTTTATGCCGTTTATCGCTACATTCATACCATCTTTAACATTTTCAAAATACCGGCCAATGCTCATGGCAATTGCCATATAAATTACAGCCGCAAAAAAGGCTTCGAGAATTTTGGGTGATTTGACAACAATAAAACTCCCTACTGAAATGCCGATTATGATTAAAACCGGGACAATAAAAAATAATAACAGGCTTGTTTTCTCTTTTGAAATGGGCTTGATCAGGTCCATTTCTTTCCCGGTCAACGGTGTTGCGCCATCCCGCAAAACTTTGCCTTCTTTAATGGCCCTTTCCTCTGCTTTTTTCATGGGTCCAAAATGCGGGACAATGCCAAAAGCCAGGAGCCCTGCCAGGATGATTGCAAACCATCCATAAAAATTATAAAGAATCGATTGAATAAAAACCGACATGCCGTCATTAGCAGATTCGATGGGGCCATAACCGATGAGTAAACACGCTATAAATACAGCCCAGCCGCTAAAGGGTATCAACGTACAAACCGGGGCGCTGCCGGAATCCAGTAAATAGGCCAGCTTTTCCCTGGAAATTTTATAACGGTCGGTCAGGGGCTTTACTATCGGCCCGCTAAACAACGGACTAAAATAGTCACTATAGAACACAAAAATCCCCATCAACCAGCCAAAAACAGCCGCAGCCTTTCTGGAACGAATTTTTAATAAAGCCCATTTTGTAAATTCCTGAATCACTCCTGAACGCATATAAAATGCAATGAGCACACCGACAGAAATTTCTATCATCAACACCCAGATAAAATCCTTTGTGCCAAGCGCTTCCTGAAACAGCAATGATAATCCGGATAACGGATCGAGTCCGGCAATGATTACACCGGCAAGACAACCAATTGCCATTGAAAAAACGGCATCTTTGGTATAAAATGCCAAAATCAACGCTAAACAAATCGGTAAAATAGACAGAATTCCCGGCTCGGTGGTAACGGGCATTATTTTATCCTCATGTTTTTTTTATTATACAATTAAAATTTTATAGATTGTCAAAGGTCCAACGATTTCCGCAAATAGCATCATACACCATGTTTGCCAGGGTCACGATATCAAAAACGGGTAAACCGGTAGATTTTCTTATCGCCGCTGAAAAGGGAGGCAGATCCGTACATTCCAGAATGATAGCCCCGATCGTGTTGTTGTTTAGTACCATTTCATGTGCAACTGCCAGGATTTGCTGTTCAAAGAGGTTTATGTCAAGTTCAGCACTGGGATCCTGTCGTATTTTTTTAAACTCACTCATTTCCTCAATGCCATATATACAAACAGGTATATCCGGGGTAATTCCCACTGCCTGTAAATGTTTCGAGGTTAAATGTGGTTTATCAGCCGTTATTATTCCAATTTTTCGATCATCACCGAAAAAACGGGCAACCATCGGCACCAGCAACAAGCTGGATGAAAATACCGGAATTTTCACAGCCCGGGCTAATTGTTTCTGAAAGAGCGAATTAAAACCACAATTGCCCATTATGGCACGTATTCCCTCTTTTTCCAGTATCCTTGCTGTTTCGACCATCTCCTGAAGAACTTGATTGTCAGGATCTACGACAATTGTTTGATAACAGGCCCCTTTCACTTGTTTATATATGACCGGAAAGTCAAACGTGTCAGGATGGGCAATATTGCCCGGCAGCAAATCCAATTGGGCCAATGTATCATTACTGCTTTTTTCCCATCCGAGAATACCGATGATGGGATTAGTGTTTTTATCAACAGTCATTACAGAGAAATTTCCTGACGGGTGATGTTCATATTATACTGTTTTAATCCATTTTCGAGTTTTTTAAATGGAACATCTATTGGTGAAATAACACCTTTTTGGGGTATCTCATCGTTTAATATTAAACGGGCGCCTATTCCCATGGTAAATCCGACGGTCCTTTGCATGGCTGTAAAACCCGTGTCCATGTCCCTGAAATCAAGCAATTGATAAATGACCCGTTTATTTTTCCCGTCTTTTGTGCCGGACATATCAACACGCGCCAGGGCCATATCTTTGTCGGATTCGTTATAATGAAATTGTTGTTGAGAATTCAGCAAGGCCGTGGTAAATTCGATGGGAATCACTTTTTGAGAACCAACCTGGATGGGTTCATCGTTTAAAAAACCGCTATTGGCTATTCTTTCCCAAAAATCACAATGCCCCGGCCATCTACAGGCATATCGCCCCATTGATTTAACAGTGTTTTTTATATTATAAATTTCTGCATAATAGGTGCTGTTTCCGTTGGGGTAACATTCCATGGGCATTTCCAATTCATCAAGCTCGATGATGTGCCTGTTTTCAGGTTTAAAAATATCCAATCCATTAATTTCAGTATCACGATTTTCGTGAATTATTCTGGCAGGCCGTTTACAGGCTTTCATAACACCTTCAACAGACCAGCTAAAACGATACTTTAACGTATTTTGAGCCGAATGATCAACGGGTAATCCGGTGCCATAAGAGTTAAATATGTCAACAGAATCAAACTCGGAAAGAGCTTGTGCCCCGAGAACAAGGTCAATTCCCGGGTCCAGTCCAAATTCGGGCAATATGGTAATGCCGTTATTTTTTGCTGATTCATTAATTTGTTCCTGCTGCTCTAAAAGTTTTTGTATTTTTTGCAGGTCCTTTTCCAGAGGATTTATATAATACATGCTGCTTACAAGATTGACGCCGACTTTAGCAGCAACTTGCGCAACAGAAAAAGCAAAATTTCCCGGCAGGGCATCAATCACAAGAGAAGCATCCTTCATTAATAATGTTAACTGCGCTGTATCGGATGCATCTATATTCATCAGCTTTACGTTCTTTTCAGAATATTGGCGGATCGTGTTTAGATCCGATTGGTTATCAGCAACAATAATCTGCTCAACATCACAGTTGTGAAAAATATCGTCTAGTGCGGCTTTGCCCTGCATTCCAAGACCTAAAATTATAATTTTTTTCTTTGCCATAGGTTGTCCTTGTTTTTCATATTTTAAAAAGAACCTGATATGTATGTCTGATATGATTAATCATTTCCTGTTTTGCCAGTTCCGGATTACCTTTTTTAATGGCATTAATTATTTTTTCATGCTGGTCCGGTGTAAGGTGGTATTCATCACTTTGTGGTTTGTGTCTATAATATTGATCAAAAAAGAAAATATAGGTATTGGACCGCCAAAAGATATGCTGACAATAACGTTCAAGATATTTATTGTTGCTTAACCGGGCAATCCCAAGGTGAAATTTTTCATTCAGGGTTGAATAGTCTTCTTTGTTGCCTTCAAGAAAAGCGCGATTCTGTTCTTCCTGGATGGCAATAAACTCGTCTATCTCAGCCTGTGTCGCATTCAAAGCAGCCCCTGCCGCGGTTGCCCCTTCTATCATTTCCCGTGCCTGGAATACCTTGTGGGCATCCTGTGCATCGGGAACAGGAATAATACATCCCTTTTTTTTCCTTTTATCTAAAAAACCCTGGGCAACCAATCGTCCAAGCGCCTGACGCACCGGTGTACGGCTGACATTCAACTTTTCCGCTAAATCCGTTTCAAGCAATAAATCACCCGGTTTAAACTGATTATCCAGGATCATTTTTATAATTGAACGGTATATACGCTCTTCAATTTCATCTTTTGCCATAACTTGACCTTATTAATGGATACATTAATGTATACATAAATGTACTCATTAATGATACTATTGTCAAGGTGATTTTCAATTAAATTCCTATATCGCCTGCGCCCCGCTCTTATTTACGGATTTTCAGTACAACGGTATGTGTCTATCAAATCCAAAAGGACATGATCTGGTTACGAAAAAAACCTGGTTTATGCCTTAAAATTTGAAAATAATCACAAAATTGCTTAAATAGATTTTGAATTGTTCATTTTTTATTATATTATTAAGAAGGATTGCTGGTTTTTATTTTAGAGTTGATATAATATCAGATTCATTCGCCACCCTCACTTAAAAAAACGACATAATAATCTAGTACGTTTACCATCATAATGTTCAACAATAATTTGCAGGATTTAAAAAACATCTTACATCTAATTATAGGAGAACTTGTGAAAAACCATCTAAAATCACCCCATAACTGTGCATTAAAAACAGGGCGCCGGAATTTTATTACGTCGTGTGGTGCGTGCGCAGCTTTTTGTTTATCGGCGCCATTAGCCGGGATCAACTGCTCCTCTAAAACAGACCTGGTAAAAAAGATCAGAATCATTTATTCACTCCATGCTTTGCAACAGCCAAAACCGGACTGGCCGAATGTCGGTTTCGATTTCACCTCACCAATTGACCGCATCAATACAATACTCGAACAGGAATGTCCTGAATTTACCTTTGTAACCAGCCTGTCTACCGGGCCGGAAGAGACGGAAAAAATCATCGAACAGGACAAAACGGAAAACATTGACGCATACATTGTCTACCAAATGAACTGCTGGAACAGGGTCGTGCAATCGATTGTAACGACCGGCAAACCGGTCTTGTATGCTGATTTCCAATTCGGCGGCAGCGGCGGTTTTCTTGTTTATAATGCCCGGTTTTTACGTGCTAATGCCGCTAACGAGGGATTTGTCGCCTCATCCGATATCCAGGACCACATTGCGGCTGTGAAATGTTTTGGTAAAATCAACAATGCGAACGAATTTGCAGCAACAATAACCCGTACACGATTAAAAAATACAGCAAAAACCGGTGATATGAGTGTTAATGAGGATATTGTCAACACGCTTTCTCCGCAGGAATGTCTTGAGCAAATGAAAGGATCAAAAATACTCGCAGTTAGAGACCAAAACTCCGGTTCGGCTGATCCGATCATGAACATTCCCATGGAAAAAGTTGCATTTGCAGAGGTGAATAAAGCATGGGAAAAAGCAGATCCTGACGAATCGCAAACCATTGCCGAACGCTGGCAAAAGGCCGCCACGGAAGTTATTGACGTTCCCTTTGAAACCCTGAAAAACTCGGCTGCCTTTTATCTGGGCATGAAAGACATTCTGAAAAAACACAATGCCAACGCCATTACCATCAACTGTTTAGGCGGATTTTACGGCGGTCACATTCATGCCTATCCCTGTCTTGGGTTCCATGAACTTGTTAACGAAGGTTTGATAGGCGCCTGCGAATGTGATACAAGGTCCACCGCCACAATGGTTGCTTTTTCACTGCTGACAAAGGGTCGTCCCGGTTATATTTCTGATCCGGTTATGGACACATCCAAACGGCAAATTATCTACGCCCATTGTGTGGCCTCAACCAAAGTGTTTGGACCAAACGGCGCTACCAATCCTTTTACCATTATGACCCATTCCGAAGACCGACAGGGCGCATCGGTGCGTTCCATTTTACCGGCCGGATATATGACCACCACCCTGGAAATTTTACCGGACCAGAAGGAAATTTTGTTCCATCAGGCAAAGTCGGTCGGAAACGATCCGGATGACAGGGCCTGCCGTACAAAATTATGTGCCGAACCGGTGGGCGATTTTGAAAAACTTTTTACAATGTGGGACAAGGCCGGCTGGCACCGTGTGACTTTTTACGGCGATCTTAAAGAACCTGTGTATGCACTGGCTGACCATATCGGCTGGAAAGTTGTAAAAGAGGCATAGTTTAAAGGAACTGATTTCCCGGACCGGCGAATAAAACGGGTCCGGGAAAACTTGAATGTATTCAAACATTTAATCCTGTGGTTAATTCAAATATCCGGAGGAAAAATGATTAACCGGAAAAACGTGCTGATCATTTTTACAGGAGTCATACTTTTTCTGGGCGGCGCTTATGCAGCCATTTTATCTCATTCATTTTATATATTCCCTGGTCTTAAAGTAACAAATTGGCGTAATGTGCTGGTATTTTCGCTTATCTCCTGCGCCGGATTAATTGTTGTTGTTTATTCCTTTATCAAATTAAAACGTAAAAACCGTTCCTTACAAAAAACTGATAATTCATAGCAATTTTACACTTTTACAAAAGGATTTTTAATGCACTCTGTACTGAAAAACACGATCACCATTTTCCTCCTGATTATAGCGATAAACATTTATGCCGGTGATAAAGATATTGTTCAGACACATATCACACTCACGGTTTCGGAAGCTAAAACACTCATTGCAAAAGCCGTTGTGCAAATGCCCATGATTCAGCAAGCGCTAGATGACGGTATGATAATCATTGCACGGGGCACAACAAACACCTATATCGCTCAGGAACTGCTGCATCACGATATTGAACACGGCACGTTTGTCACAGGTAGAATTTATCCTAAAGCCGGCGGCAAAAAGTTTGGGCCGTTGAAAATGAAACCGGAAATTATACTCGTAAAAGGTAAAATTGATTCAACTATGTCTTTTTCAGAAGCGGTTACAAAATTACAGCCCGGAGATATAATGATTAAAGGGGCAAACGCGCTGGACTATAACAATAAACTGGCCGGAGTTTACATCGGCAGCAAAACCGGCGGCACAACAGGAACGTTTATGCCCTATGTTGTCGCCCGAAAAGCGCATTTGATCATCCCGGTCGGACTTGAAAAGCTTGTCGCCGGTAGTTTGATCGATATAACCAATACCATGCAGGAACCGGTTGCGAGTGAAAACAACATACCATCCATGTTTTTGCTGAACGGCGACATTGTGACTGAAATTGAAGCGGTAAAAATTCTCGCTGATGTCACGGCCATTCATTGCGGCGGCGGTGGAATCGGCGGGGCCGAGGGCAGTACCCATTTGCTGGTAAAAGGTCCCAAAGACAATATAGAACAGCTCGAAAAGATAGTCGAGACAATATACGGCGCTCCACCCTTTGTAGAATAGATAAACAGAAAAAGGTATAATAGATTAAACCAAAGAGGAACCTGATGATCGATACTCACACCCACATTTACTATTCCGGACGTTTGCCTGATGACCGTCCGGGAATCAGCCCGGCACAGCTTGTAGACACCATGAACAAACGCGGTATAGAAAAATCGGTTGTGCTTCCCATGGAAAGCCCGGAATATACATCCGGTTATTGTTTAACGGACTGGGTCATAGAAGCCGCCGACCAATACCCGGAACGCATCATTCCGTTTATCCATATTGATCCGAGAAAAGACAAATGCCTGCAACTGATTGAACATTTTGCCAAACACAGGCTGGTAAAAGGCTTTGGCGAATTTGTCGATAAACTGGTGTTTGACGATCCGCTGCGTAAAAGAGTTTACGCTAAATGCGGTGAACTTGGTTTGCCGGTTATTTTTTATGGTGCGGGTGAACACTCGTGGGATGAGGTCGGTTTGCCGAGGCTGGAAAAATGTTTAAAAGAGTTTCCGGACACGGTTTTTATCGGTCATGGTCCGCGATGGTGGAATGCCATTTCAGCCGACGATGACGGCGCCTGTGACTATCCCACCACCAAAGTTGTTAAAGGCGGTGTTGCCGACCGTTTTCTGCAGGAATATGACAACATGTATGCCGATTTATCCGCCGGGTCCGGTTATAATGCGGTCACACGCGATCCCGGGTTCACCCAGGGCTTTATTAAACGCAACTGGTCCAAATTATTATTTGCAACAGATTATCTTTGCGCCGGTCATGAATTCGGGCATGTAGAGTGGATGCAAAACACGCCCATGGACGAGGCCCATCGTGCCGCTATTGCCAGAGGAAATGCCGTAAAACTGCTGCGATTGGAAAGTTAATAGTTTTTATCATCAAACATCACGAAAGATCAATGTTCAATACCCCTTGACTATATAAATATTAACTTAATAAGGAGTTCCCTATGAAAAATCAATTTTATTTTTTCCTGAGAACATTTATCCTGTTATTTCTGATTATGGGGCGTGTTGCTGCTGATGATTTTTTCCATACCCAACAACGATTATGGACGCCGGAGCCGGACAATGTCTATCTTGAGCAAGTTTCGCAAAAAATACCTACCACCAAACCGGTGCAGTCCGTGGCTTTTTATGACGGCACATGTTATGCCGTTATGGAAAATCACATATACACCCTTGATGACCAGACTCTGAATAAAATGTCCGGACCTGAACAAACGGAACGTTTATTGGTTTTAGACAATAAACTATGGGCCTTGTCAAAGGCTGGACTGTATATTTTAAAGAATAAAAACTGGAAAAAACTGGATGACCAGCATTTTAAAGATATGTGCATTCACCAGGGCGCGGTGCATGCCGCCACCAGAGAGGACGTGTATCGTATTGAAAACGAAACGTTGACGAATATAAAACCCAAAGAGGGTTATCTTTCCAGTGACAAAACCATGCTGATGGCAGACGGTACCCAGGTTTTGGCTGATCCGGTGCGGTTTGGGCCGATTGAACGGATTGATTCTTACAGCGGAACATTGTATGCACTCCGTCCCGGACAACTGGTGCTGTTTGACGGTGCAATTGTTAACGAAGAGTTTATAGACTGGGGCGCGTTTCCCTCTCCCAATACGCACGATATGCTGGCCTTGGGAAGTCGTCTGTTTATCACGACGGACCGGGGTTTGGCTGTTTTACGCGGCGCCGCATTGACAACACTGGACGGTAAAGACCGCCTGCCCTATGAAGCAACAACCTGTCTGGCAAAGGGTTTTGATAATGACCTTTGGATTGGCACCACCACCGGGGCCATACGCATGCTTAAAGATGAATGGCACTATTTCGGCCCATACCACTGGCTGCCCGGTGATTATGTCAATGATATTGCCGTACATGACAAAAGTGTCTATATCGCCACAAACAGTGGTATCGGCATTATCAAGTACGAACCCTATACCCTGTTAAAAAAAGCCGCCTTTTATGAACGGCATATCAATGAATGGGGCCACAAACGGTTGGGATTTGTTCATTCACTTGTTAAAAATGATAAAGGCGAATGGATTCGTCATATCAGTGATAACGACGGCGGGCACACGGCCCCTTACCTGGCAGCCATGTGTTTTAAATATGCCGTTACCGGTGACGAAAAGGCCCGCGAAGAAGCGGTGGATGCTTTTAAAGCCATGATCTGGCTGGATAAAATTACCCCCAAAGACGGTTTTATTGCCCGGGCTATATGGTCGACAACAGGCGATCAGGACAAAATGGGCAGACACGGTTCCGGTGGTTTACCGGCCAAATGGTACCCCACAGAAGACGGCAAATGGTACTGGAAAGGCGATACTTCAAGCGATGAAGTAACGGCCCACTATTATTCGGTTTCCATTTTTCACGATCTGGTGGCAAAAGGCCGTGAAAAGGAACTGGCAAAAGAACACCTTGAAAAAATTGCCTCACACATCATCGACAACGGTTTTCTCCTAAGAGATATGGATGACAAGCCGACACGCTGGGGCCGATGGGACCCGGATTATCTGCAGCGTCCTTACGGGCAGTATGCCATTGGTTTGAACGGCGTGGAAATACAAAGCTTTTTGCTGGCAGCCTATGGTGTCAGCGGCGATAAAAAATTCAAAGAAGGTTATCAGCAGGTTTTGGACTGGGGATATCACCACTATACGGTACGGCAAAAAATTACATTTCCCCCAAAAGACATTGCCCCCTGGGACGACAACCTGGCGTCCCGGTGTTATTATACCCTGTTTCGTTATACCGACGATCCAATCATGCGGTCCATTTACCTGCGCAGTCTGGAACGGACCTGGGAACTGAAACGAATGGAACATGTTTCTCTGTACAGCATTTTGTATGGCGCAATAACAGGAAATGACTGCGAACTGGATTTGGCTGTAAAGCATTTACGCGAATGGACATTGGATTGTGTGGTAGACAGTTATAAAAATTCACACCGCAGTGACCTTGCGCCGGAGCCCGGCTATGTTCCCTATGGCGGCGGTACACGGGGCATGTCCCCCAGAGAGACCTCGGTTAAAGGCGGCAGCCGTAATGCCCTGCCCTATGACGGCGGAGCCGGCGGACGCGTGGTTGCTGATCCGACCGGTTTTTTAAGAGATTACTGGATGGCCAGATATCACGGTATGATTAAAGCGCCGACAGTAACCGATCCGGACTTGATTTCCGTAAAACCGCATAAGGGGCAACAATTCGGCGCTAAACCCTATAACGGACCACCCAGACCGGAAATAAATTAACTAAAATAAAAAAGGGCCGGAATTAGTACTCCGGCCCTTTTTTAAGGGTAGCAATAGAGAACAACAGAATCTCACTTTTACTCGATTACTTTAAATTCCCGCATTAAAACATAATACTTGTTTACCGCCGCATTATAAACCTTAAAACCAAGGGTGTAATTACCCTGGGACAGGCCCAGAAAGATATTCTCGTGAATATTTTTGATCTTTTGTATCTCTTTTTTTGAATTGTTTTTAATCACTTTTCTAGTTTCATTTTCCAAAACAGGCTGCATCCACTGGTCATAAACAACAAACCGTTCCATCCAGTCTGCATAATACCCCTCTTCCCCTTTTTCTATATCAAGCTCTTTTAATGGAAAGGAATACCGGACAGCAACATTTGAATTTTTAGTTTCAATGGAACAATTGAAATCATTAAATTTATCACCATTGTGATCGTATCGATAATAAAATACAGGCTGAAAAATATACTGGAATTCATACTTTTTCAGATCATCAAGCTTTATTTCATCAGAACTCAGGGGAATATCTCTCCAGTAAACATTTTGCCGATGAAAAGAATATCCCCGGAACCGTTTTCCGTGCACGACCTGTCCAAAGGTTATGGCACGCCCAAAAATATTGGTAACAAAATTTTTAATTTGAAATTGAGTCTCAAGGAACTTGTAATACCATGACTCTCCCCCGGGATAGGTCAATTTTGTTTGCGGCTCACCATATTTTATATATAATTCACCACGTGCGTCCCAGGGCGCATAGGCAAAATTTTCTGTATTATCAAAATAGTAATAATTTTCTCTGGCATAGTTGATTCTTTTTTCAAATTCCAACATGGCTTCATTTATTTCCGTGGTCGGCGTTGGATCATTTTTCTTCCAAAAGATATAATACCAAAGCTCTTTGTCTTTATCGGACATGTTATAATACTGGGTAAAATACTTTTCCGGCATAACATGCCATAACCCAAATGTAACCAATTCTGCCCTGCTCCACTTGTTTTCAGATTTTGTCAGTTTTTTATACAGATCAAATTGTTCTTCTGAAAAATAATAAGCTTCATCTTTTGTTTGGTTATGGTTATCATGCAGGATTGATTTGTTCTTAAAATCCATATATTTTACACGTTGGGGCTGTTCCTGATTTTTAATATTGTTTATCAATTTTTCAGCAACAAGTCCCAGTTCGGGATCGTTAAGCATTTTTTCGAGAACCGGAAGCGCCCTTTCATCTTCAATCCGTCCCAGTGCCAGGGCAGCCTGATAACGAATATTATCCATCGGATTGTCAAGCATCTGCACCAGAAATTCCAGGTAGGACTTTTTCCCGATGATTATTAATTTTTCAGCCAGCGTAATTTGATGTAAAATAGCGTCATCAGCCCAGGTGCCGTTCGGATAGGTTTGGGTCAGCTTGGTAAAAGCTTCAAACGCTTTTTCCGGCGAACTTGCCTGACGTTCCAGACTAAAGCCAAGCCAAAACTGTGCTTCTTCGGCAAAATTTCCCGGATTATTTTTTAAAAACTCGGATAGTTTGGTAATTGCTTGTGCCCACTTTTGTTCAATAACAGCCATTTTTGCATTTAAAAAATGGTCTTGAATTGTTTCACTGTCCCGGGAAAAAGCAAAGCAGGTCATCACAAACAGCAGCAGCCAAAATATATTTATCTTCAATATTCTCAAATAATATAACCTGTCTAAATATGATCATGTTCGGTTTTAAAGTGGTCGAGATAAGTTCGGGATTGATTTAATAATCCAGTCTCTTCTATAATTTTTGATAATTTTGAAAAAATTTCCTGTATTTCCTTTTTATCATGATTTGTAAATTCCAGCAGTAAAAACTCTAATCGATTTAAATAGGTAACCAACGATTCATCATTAATGTTGGCTGCAAGTTCGTTCATATAGCCGGCCTGGACCAAAAGATTGTTGGCCATTTTCATTTTTAATGAAAAATCAACGGCAGCGGTTTCGTCGCTACAAGGCTTGTTTTTAATTTCCAGTAAAAACAGTTCTGACTTGCTAAAAAACCGGGTCATAAAATCAATATCATTATCACAAATAGGCTGAATATTGATAATTTTTTCAGACACGGTCTCAACAGGGGCACTCTTGTAATCAGACCACATGCGCCCGATAATAATACCGACAACAAGAACAGCCATAACCTGGACCCAGCGTAAACCATGCGGTGCAAGCGGAGTAAAAGCGTCTTTTATCTTTTCATATATCCGGGTCCACATTGATTCCGGCTCAAACATGGATGCCAGGGATTGATGATATTGAGATAAAAATTCCTTGTCAGGTTCAGGCCGTTTACGGACGTTCAGACGGGGTGTGACGGATGTAAGGTCTTTTAAATAATTTTTGCAATGGTCGCACTCCTGAAGATGAAGTCGAACTTTTTTAGTTTCCTGAGGAGGCAACTGTTGTTCAAAATATTCTAAAATATATTTTTGATATTTACAATTTTTCATATAATTATTCTTTAATATACTTGATCATTTTCTTTTTTATATTTTCAATTCCTCTGGCTAAATGAACCCTGGCTGTATTTTCAGCACAGCCTAATATATCGGCAATTTCAGAGGCTTTTTTTTGATGAAAAAACTTTAATACAACAGCAATTTTTTGCGTAAGAACCAGTCCTTCAATGGCCAGATCAAGGTATTTTGCTATTTCCGAATTTTCCAGTTCAAAATCAGGCTGAACATTATGGTTTTGTAAATATTCCGAATCATTCAGATTAGTAAACGGTTCCAGTGATGTAAAACGAACCCGTTGTTTTTTCCGTAATGTATCCATCGCCATATTTACGGTAATTCGATACAACCAGGTTGAAAATTTGGACCTTTCTTCAAATTGATATAAATTCTTATACGCTTTAAAAAAACTATCCTGAGCAATGTCTTTAGCTTCATCATAATCGCCGACAAGATCGTACGCGAGAAAAAGCACTTTATCCTGATACAATTTGGCCAATTTTCCAAAAGCAGCTTTATTACCGGCCTTGGATTTTTGGACAAGCTTGTCTTCTTTGTCTTTCATTTAATACTCATAGGATCTCGCGACTTGACAGATCAACTGATTCATCTATAAGACGAAAAAAAATCAGATTCATTTACATTAAAAATATAATCATTTCATCTTAATTCGAAAAAGACGAATTTCATGGGAGTCATTGGGTTTGGCCGTTTCGGCATAAATCCATATTTCATTTTTAATAATCAGCCAGCAAGAATACCGGCAGGTATAAAAACTTCCGGGGGTACTGCTAAGGATAAAAGGTGAATCAGCCGTTAAATCATAAATATGGTGTAAATCAAATGTAAAACCTAATCCGGTGGCGATATTATAAACAGGGTCTTTCCAGGCGGCACAGGAGCCTTCATAGGCAAAAAGATAACCGACACCCAACGGCACAACAGAAGCGGGACGAACAAAGAAATCGTGCCAGCCGGACAAGGGCATGATACTTTTATTCGGATGCCCAACTGGCTGCCATGTTTCGCCATCCGGACTGGTAAAATGAAAGATCCGTTCGTTTTGCCGGACATAGCCGATGACATAGCAGTGATACTGTCCCTGTGAATGTATAATAACCGGATCTTTATATCCGGTCACTGTTATTTGACGCGGATATTCCCTGGCAAAGGGCACAATCACTCTTTTCGCTGTTTCAGGCTTGAACTTATCCGGTGATTCGGCATCCTCAAATTTAAAAATACCCCAAACACCGTTCGAGTCCGGTCCGCATCCGTACAGTTTGAACAGGCTGGTAACAGGATCAATCAACAGCGCCGGCCGTTCAAAACCATCAATAGGCACCTGTTCGCGTTTTATGTGACGCACCGTTTCAAAACTAACCCCGTCAGCACTTTTAAGAATGCGAATTTCATACCCACGAAGCCCTCTGGGAGCGTCTGCGGTGCGCATCCGGCAGGCCATCCAAAAAACTCTCTGCCGGTCCACAACAACCGATGGTGCACCGGCCCACCATTCAGGGGCATCTTTATCCGGTTTTACAATGACATCAAAGTCAATAAACTGTTCAGTTATTTGACTGAACTCATCTGAAACTTTTGGAAGCGCATCGCGTTGTGCAAAACATTCCATTGAAAAAACAAAAAGGAAAATCAGATAAAAAACTTTATTCATAGACTTGTCCTTTCTTCAAGGGACCCACAATTTAACCGGATAATAGTTTATCAGTATAAACATTTAATGCCATTTTTGCAAACAATATCCAAAAAAATTATGATAAAAAAGGCCGGGCATGTCCGGCCTTCAGGTACAATACATTTAACTACAATATTTCTAAAGATGAGACAGGGCCGGCTTGCCCAGGGGATAAACATTAAAACCGATTTCAAATAATTCCTGGTGATTGAGAATATTTCGCCCGTCAAAAATAAAAGCCGGCTTGACCATATCCTTGAATATTTTTTCATAATCCAACGATTTATACAGGTCCCATTCGGTAACAATGGCAATTGCATGGGTATCTTTTACCGCTTTATAAGGGTCTGCAATATATTCAATAGACCCTTCACATCCTTTTAAATCGATTTTGGCATTTTCCAAAGCCTGGGGATCGGAAACAACAACATGTGCTTTTTCTGCCAAAAGTTTTTTAACGATGTGAATGGCCGGGGACTCGCGGGTATCGCCGGTGTCGGCCTTGAATGCAAATCCCAATATTGCAATCTTTTTATTGGAAATGGTATTAAAAAGCGCCCGCATCATGTTTTTTACAAATCGATTTTGCTGATACTCGTTGATCAGCACAACATTTTCCCAATAGGCAGCGACTTCCGAAAGACCGTAGGATTCCGCAATATAGACCAAATTGAGAATATCTTTTTTAAAACATGACCCGCCAAACCCGACACTGGCATTAAGAAACCGGCTGCCGATGCGGGAATCCATTCCAATGGCATGGGCAACTTCCTGAACGTCGGCTTCGGTTTTTTCACAAAGTGCGGAAATGCTGTTGATGGATGAAATACGCTGCGCCAAAAACGCATTGGCGACCAGTTTTGAAAGCTCGGAGCTCCAGATATTGCTGGTAACGATCCTCTCCTGCGGGACCCAGTTGGCATAAATTTCCACAATTTCGTTACGGGCCTTTAGGCCGCTTTCTGTTTCCTGAGAACCGATTAAAACACGGTCCGGATTCTCCAGGTCATCTACGGCTGTTCCTTCCGCGAGGAATTCCGGATTCGAAATAACTTGAAATGTTATGCCTTTATCATTAGAGTTTAAAATACGCTCCATGGCCCCGGCAGTCCGCACGGGAAGCGTGCTCTTTTCGACAATGATTTTATCCGTGTCCGAGGCTTTTAAAATATCTCGCGCTGTTTTTTCCCAATATTGCAGGTCAGCGCTTTTTCCCGCCCCCTCTCCAAATGTTTTTGTGGGTGTATTGACAGATACAAAAATAATATCAGCGGATTTGATGTTTTTATCAATTTCCGTAGAAAAAACCAAATTACGGCCCCGGGCCTGTTTAACGACATCAAGCAAACCCGGTTCATAAATTGGAAGCTGGTCTGTTTGCCATGCCTGAATTTTTTGCTGATTAATATCGACAACGGTGACAAGGTACTGGGGGCATTTTGCAGCGATCATGGCCATAGTAGGCCCGCCGACGTATCCGGCGCCGATGCATAGGATATGTTTCCGGAAGTTTGTGGAATTCATGGTGTACATCTCCGTCTTATTTGTTGTAAAATTATCTAGTTAAATATAGTACATTTTACAATATCTGCGGAATAAATATTGGAGGAAAAACAAGGCGGGATGTAATAAAAAAGCCGGATGATATGACTCAATGAGTTATCAAACAGGATTTAACTATATTAATTTTAATCTACTCTTAATTTTTGGATCATCTTTTTATTAAACTTTAAAAAGATTTCAAATCTGATTGAATTTAACTTAACAATTGCTGATTACTAGCGCATTTTTATATACGCAATAGCATGAGCTATTAGGGAAGCAGTAAAATTTTTAAAACTTAATTCTTCATTTGGCTCTGCATATTCTCCACACAAACCATCAGATTCACTTGACATTAAAAAACATGTTGAATCATAAAGTCTTTCTCTAACCATACGTTCACAAAAAAGTTCATATCTTTTCGCGTATGATATATCCTTAAATTCAGGAAATACTTTAAAATGTGGTTCTCTAACTTTTACCGGTCTTTTGGATTTTTCGCTATCTTCAAGAAGCATAAGCCAACCAAGCCAGGGCTTTTTGGATGGTTTAAACTTTCCTTCACGATAGGCCATTAGCAAGTCCGTCGAAGAACCCAAAGCTTCCTCTACCCGATTATTAAAATTATTACCAAATGATCCAACTTGTGTTTTTAATTCTATTGATGCCAATAAATGATCATCAACAACAACTACCAAGTCCCAATCTTTTGTTGGACGGAAATATCCGGGTAATGTTGTCTTTCGAATATAGATAGATGCTTTTGGTATGCCTGCTTCAGTGAGAATATTCTCAAATAGTGAGACAAATCCATCAAGGTGTTTTCCACCAGTTACGGCACTCCGATTACCATAATCTTTAATACCTGTAACCTTGCCTTGATTTTTCTGCTGGTTGGTACGAACAGTCCAAAAATATTTCACTGCTTGCCCAAGTTCAGAATTATAATCCATAATTTTCTTCAAGCCATCTGTTTGGTTAAAATTTCAACATTCGAAAAAAGATTCGGTGAAAAGCTATTGATGCGTTTTTCTGCAAATTCAAAATAGTGTGGATCAACTTCAATTCCAATAGAATTTCGACCCCATTTTGAAGCGGCTATAGATGTAGTTCCCGTCCCTAAAAAAGGATCCAAAACGGTATCTCCAACAAAACTAAACATTCTTACTAGGCGTTCTACCAGTTCTACCGGATATGGTGCAGGATGGAATTTTGTAGAAACACCATTTAAACCAGACCAGATTGGTTGAAACCAGCTTCTGTGGTTTTCTTCAGAAATTATGGATAACACTCTACTGGAAACAGTAGGGTTACGGTAACCACCAGGTTTCCGTTCCATTAAGATAAATTCGATATCATTTTTAATTATAGCATTGGGTTCGTAAGGTTTTCCTAAAAATCCAGCGCCATTTCCATTTGCTTCAAACGATGCATTTGATATTTTATGCCAAATGATTGGTGAAAGATTGTCAAAACCCAGAGTTCTACAATGTTCTTGTATCGATGCATGCAGAGGTACAACCGTATGTCGACCTTTGTTCTTTCGTCTTGAAAGACAAACATCTCCGACAATGCAAACAAGTCTTCCGCCAGGGACAAGAACCCGGTAACAATGTTGCCAAACTTTATCTAATTCTTTTAAAAAATTTTCATAATCTTGAACTTCCCCGAGCTGATTTTCGTGATCATTATATTTTTTCAATATCCAGTATGGGGGAGATGTCACAACTAAATGTACTGATTCATCTTTGATAAAAGATATATTTCTGGCATCTGCTTGGAATAATTCATGTTTTGTCGGGATTTGTTGAATCGCTAATTCGATTTCACTTACTAAAGACTTGTCTTTTGCAATACCAGGAATATTATTTTGTAGATTCTCTAAACAAGCAACTGATTTTGGTATATATTGTGAGTATATTTCTTTCATTCTTTAATATACTACTTTTCCTCTTTAAACCTATATAAAAATCAATTAGATGTTAAATTCCCCCTTAATTTGTCTCTGATTAGAGTTCCTTAACGGAATTTACAACCTTACCAACCAGACCATATTTTTTGGCTTCATCAGCGCTCATCCAATAGTTGCGGTCGGTGTCCGCTTCTATCTTTTTAATATCCTGACCGGTTTGTTCGGCAAGGATTTTATTCAAACGGTCTTTCATTTTAACAATTTCCCGGGCCTCTATGCTGATATCCGTGGCCTGGCCTCCGACACCGCCACTTGGCTGGTGAAGCAGGAACCGGGTGTTGGGTAGACAAAAACGTCGTTCCAAAGGAGCAGCGGAAAAGATCAATGCACCGGCGCTGGCAACCCATCCGGTACCGATAATTTTTACCGGCGCTTTAACAAAACGAATCATATCAAATATGGTATCAGCAGATTCCACATGTCCGCCCTGAGAATTTATAACCAGCTTGATCGGCTCATCAGATTCTTCGGAAAGAACAAGCAGTTTTTCAGTCACTTCACGAGAAACTTTTTGATTGATCTCACCGAATATTGTTATTATTCGCAATTCGAAGAGTTTTTTACTAGTAACAGGCAGGCTGTTTTCTTCTTTATTATTTTGATCCATTTGATAATCACCTCAATTATATTATTTAACATATATCATTTTCTAAATGAAATCCAGAGAATAATAATACATAAAGTTATTGTAAACAGCAAGCAGAAATTTTTTATAAAAAGTTAAATATTGGAACTTTTGTGCAATACAATAATTAAATATGTATCGACTTTCTTCAAAATACCTCCGATTAAAACGGGTCTTTTGCCCACGGGACCCGTTTTAATCACTTTATACAACGGCAACAGCACTCCATTTTTTCAATTAATCAGAATCAAATCCCGTTTTTCTTCATCTAAAAAATAAAAACAGATGAGGTATACAAAATGAGTTATTATTTTAATAAAACTTTAAACATGGATTTCGATGCAGCCATTGAGCATGTCATCGAACAGTTGAAAAAAGAGGGATTCGGTGTTTTGACGGAAATTGATGTGCAGAAAACCTTAAAAAACAAACTGGATGTTGATTTTAAAAAGTATAAAATCCTCGGAGCCTGCAATCCTTCCCTGGCTTATAAAGCCCTTCAAAATGAGGACAAAATAGGCACCATGCTTCCGTGTAATGTTATTTTGCAGGAACTGAAAGAAAACACAATTGAAGTGGCTGCCGTTGACCCCATGGCATCAATGATGGCGGTTAAAAACGAAAGCCTGGGCGCTGTTGCAGCCGAGGTACAAAAGAAACTGAAAACAGTGATTGATAGTTTATAAAAAAAATCCCGTATTATATACGGGATTTTTCATTTACAGTCATTTCATAATCTTTGGGCCGGTCATCGCTCATGTCAATAATTGTATAAGCGAGTTTGTCAATGCCCTCGGTTTCAAATAATTTCAGGATTTTCAAGTTCACCTGTTCCCGCACACGTTCATGCTCTTTCCAAACCACGGTTTTGGTAAAATAGTAAAGCCTCATAACGCGGGAATTACCGCTCATTTCCCGAAAATTAACCATGTGGAATTCCTGATGAACGTCGTCATCAGCGGCAAGAATAGACCGGATTCCATCCAGCACTTTTTCCATTTTTTCAGCAGAAATACCGTCAATTGAAAAGTTGTATTTCACCCGCCGTTTATACATACGCGACCAGTTTTTTACCACCGCATTGGCAATAATGGAATTGGGAACAACAGAAACGGTTTTATCAAAATTTCTAAACTTTGTGCTGCGAATGCCTATTTCTTCCACATCAGCGTCTACAATGGCGCCGTTGTCAAGCTGGACCCAGTCTCCCTCCCGGAACAAATTATCGATATAAATAATAGCGCAGGCAAACCAGTTTGCAACAATATCCTTAAAAACCAAACCCAGGGTAAGGCCCATACCGCCAAGAAGACCAAACAAAGCAGCGGCAGTCATGCCCAAAAACACTTCAGCGGCTTTCATAAAAACAATAATAATGGCCCCGACTTTTATGACCTTTTTCAGATAAGGGACCAGCAGATCATCCAGTTCTGTTTCCGTTTTTTTTTGTCAAACGTTCAAGATAAACTGTAAATACGTCTGCGCTGCGGTATATCAGCCAGCACATCAGTCCCACATAACCGAGCTGTATCACTTTTTGCAAAGAATCCACAACTCCCACGGATATGGCCGCTAATTGAAAACCCAGCAACAGGACCAAATAACTGAGAGGGGGATTTAAGATTTCCAGCAAAGCATCGTCAAGGTTGGATTTTGTTTTACGGGTTAAATGATCAAGGTATTTTAGCACCCATTGTGAAAAAATTCTTTTAAATAAAAGAGCAACAATAATAATAACAAATGCGATAAAAATTCTGGTCCCTGGAATATCAAAAATAGTAAATTTACTATTAATGAAATACACAATCTCCTTCATTCAATTCTCCATGATTTGCAGCCTGTACTATTCTTTATCAGCATCAACCTCCTGCGTTTCATTATTAACGACAACATCTTTGTCTGACTTTTTCATAGAGTTGAAAATAACATAGATGCCGATAAAGATCAAAGCGACAGGCCAATAATGTTCATAAATCAAACTATTTCTGCCAGGTTAATATTAAAATCATCGAGAATAAATGCAAGTCCTAAAATGAAAAATATAACAGACGGGATCAGGAATCCCCAGTCTTTTTTGCTGAAAAGGAATTGTGTGAAAAACGCAAGTCCGAGAATGCATAAAAGGACATGAAACGTTTCCAGATACCATAAAAAGTGGATGATATCATAATTCCTTAGAAAAGAAAAAATACCGGCAAGCGTTAAAAAGCTGGCCCAAAATATTTCTTTTCTCTTTGTGACGTTAACTTTAAAAAAGGATAACGTACCAAAAAACAACAGTAATATCGGGTAACTCTCGTTCCAGGAAAAATAAAAAATACCCAGTTTTTTTTAATATAAGCGCTGCTCCAAAAATGATCAGCAGCGCACCGAATGAAATTGATTTATATTTATTATTCATATCCATACCACATCTTTTTTTATTCCTTTGAATCATTAACAACGGAAGACGGAGCTTCCGGGATGGCAATGATCATGACTATATAAACAAAAATACCGACCCAGAAATGCAGGGCCAGGGTTAAAATAATAGCCGCAATCCGAACAATCGTCACATCGATATGCCAATATTCAGACAAACCGCCGCATACACCGGCAACCATTTTTACTTTGTTACTGCGATAAAGTGAACGAATCTTTTGTTCTGAAGCAGACGAACCGTTATCCCCGGATTTGGAACGTATAATACCGTTATAAACCAGCCAGCCGCCGGCGGCCAGTAACAGAACCGGCCATAAAAAATCACTGTTTAGAGGCCAAAATGCAAATCCGGGAAAAGGGAAAAACCAGTCAAATTCAAAATGGTCCATACCGATAATACCGATACCCATAACAACCAGCACCACGCCGATAATAAGACCAATTCGGCCGCCATGCTGGGCTTTTTGCTCTTGCGGCAGATATTTGTGGTCCGGATTTACCGGTAATAAGATCATGGAAATAATATAGGCCAATAAACCAATACCCGAAAACAGGGTTAAAATCACCCAAATAATTCGAACCAGTGTGACGTCAATGTTCAGGTATTCAGCAAAACCACCACATACACCGCCTATCATTTTATCTTTTTCGGAGCGAAATAAACGCCGGACAGAATTTTCAGACATGTAACACCTCTTTTAATAACATATTCGTTTATATTATCGATTACGCAAACAATCAAGAGAATGTTTCACTACATTTATTCTTCTTCCGCCTTTCCTGTCATGGGAACAAAACGTACGGGGAGTAATTTTTTAGTGGATATTTCACCATCCTGATGTTTTGTTAATAACACCAATTCCTGGTATGTTTTCCCCACAGGTGAAATTAATTGTCCGCCAGGTTTTAACTGATTTATTAACGGCTCGGGAATTTTTTCAGGGGCCGCTGTTATAATAATTTTATCAAAGGGCGCAAACTCTTGCCAGCCGTCATAGCCGTCACCGCACCGGATCAGAAAATTGACATAACCCAAGTCATGCATTGTTTTTTCCGCCTGATCACATAATGGCTCAACGATTTCAATCGAATAAACAAAATCCGCCAATTCACACAAAACCGCCGCCTGATAACCGGACCCGGTGCCTACTTCCAAAACACATTCGTTACCACTGAGCTGAAGCTGTTCTGTCATATAGGCCACAATATAGGGTTGGGATATTGTCTGGTTGTATCCAATCGGCAAGGGAGAATCGTCGTAGGCATATTTTTGTTCATTTTGAGGAACAAATTCGTGGCGCGGAACCTTATTCATCGCTTCCAACACACGGGTGTCCCGAACACCACGCACTTTAATCTGTTTCACGACCATTCGTGATCGTTTTTCCGCATACTCGTCTGAAACTTTAAAGGATTGGTTGCTGTTTTCATTATTCATACAAAACAAACTCAAAAAAATGATCGGGAGAATTTTCCACATATTACGTTTTCCTTTTTTTAATATTAAAAAATCTATATGTGAAAAATCAAAATGATGTGTTGTTATTATTCAACACCATGACTGTTCATACTCAATAACTCTGGTTAGTGATAGTCATATTCCAGGATATTCAAATGCTGGGCAACCGCACTGATCCAATGTTCATTCATGCGGCGCAGTCTTCGGCTGATAATAACGGCAAGCGTTTTCATAAAACGAAATCCAAATTCGCAATTTTGATGGACAAGTTTTTCCAGTTCGGATGATGAAATGATGACAACGTTTACATTGCTTTTGGCACGGGCCGTGGCAGAACGGGTTTTTCCTTCTATAAATGCCATTTCTCCGAACAACTCTCCCTGTTTTACCGTTTGAATTTGTTTCGGCATAATGGCCCTTTGCCCAACCGCACGACGTTCTATACAGATGCGTCCTTCTGTCAGAACATATAAATCAGTCCCTTTATCCTTTTCAGAAAAAATTATTTCTCCCTTGAAATATTTTTTTTCCTCAGCAATATATGCCAGAATTGTAAGGTCATCGTCTGTTAACCCTTCTCCCAGCATTGAATTTTTAAGATCAGATATATCAATCATAATTTTCCAACTATTGGTTAGTATTATTACTTATAAACAAATTAATGGCCGTGCGATGACTGGAAAAGGCAATATTTTCCGGAATTTCATCAAAAGGGAAAAATTTGGCATCCAAAGCATCGTCACCCGGCTTTAATTCACCGTTTTGTATTTCCGCATTGTAAATAATCAGCACAACATGACTTCTCGGGTCGTCACAGGCGCCATAAACATTCAGCAATCCGCTGATTTTTACGTCAAAACCTGTTTCTTCTTTCGTTTCCCTAATCGCGGCATGAGCAGGCGATTCGTCATATTCTACAAATCCGGCAGGCAAACTCCAGTCGCCCTGTTTGGGTTCAAATTTTCTTTTTACCAGCAGCAGTTTCCCGTCTTTTTGCAACGCAACCCCGGCAGCGGGAGCCGGATTCTGATAAAATATAAATTCACATTCCGAACAAATTTTTCTCATTCGTCCTTCAAGATGTTTTTCGATTAATGGCCCTCCGCATTGGGGGCAAAATTTATAATCCAAAAAACCTCCTCTACTCTTTTACTTTTTTCAAAAATTCCTCAAGCGCCTCAACAATGGCATCAGCACATTGTTCTTTATACTTTTTGGAACGTATCAGCGCTTCTTCTTCCGGATACATTATAAAAGCCGGCTCCACCAGTACGGATGGCATTTGATGAATACGGCACATGGCCAGATCATCATAAAAGAGTCCAAAATCATTCAACCCGAGCTTTGCCAAAAGTTTGTCCTTGATGATTTTGGCCAGTTGATAACTTTGCGGGTGATAATAGTAGGTACTGGTTCCATGACTTTTAAAGGGATTAATTCCGTCCGGAATGGCATTATGATGCAGGCTCAGCAAAATATCAGCGTCCAAAATAGCCGCATATTTCATACGGGTCCTCAAAGTGATGCCCTCACCCTCTTTGCGGGTCAAATAAACATGGGCGCCTTTGCCTTCCAGTTTTTTACTCAACTGCTCTGCCAGTTTAATATTGGCATGGCGCTCTTCCAATCGTGTCGGACCGACAGCGCCCAAATCGGGCTCGTGGCCGGGGTCGAGTAATATATTAATATCTTTTAACGGTGACGACGGCCACCCGGCAATTTTCGGGGACTTTTTAATGTCCAGGTTTAAATAGTCCTGTTCATCGTAATAGATGTTATATCCCCACTGCGTTTTTTGCTGCAAGGGAATGTGTAATTTATAAACGCCGTTGGCAACCTGAATCCAGCGCATATCCGCAACCGGGAGAAATTTTTCAGAATAGCGGATAAAGTCCGTATCCGAGATAAGGCCATATAAATAAAGGTCAAGCGCCTGCGGATTAGTCTGTTGTTCGATGCGGTAAGGTACACGACTGCGGGTAAAAATACGTATATTGACCTTGTTTTCTTTATCAAAGGTCCGCACAGCTTTAATAACGGATGGCTGTTGATGGGTCCCCAGTGGCAGCAGGTTCACTTCCCATTGCCTTACCCAGGCGTCTATTGTTTCACATAATGCAACCCGGTAATAGCCGTCCTTTTGCCCGGTTACCGGCAATTTTACACCTTTAGGAACAAAATAATAATAGGCGTCTCCGGCGCCGGTCCGAAGTACCGTAACATCTCGTTTTGTTTCAACACATTGGGGAATGCTGTTGTCAAAAATAGTCAACGTGCCCGGGGCAAGGGCCTCAACCGAATCATTATCAGCGCCTTTTAATTTAAATATAATTTTACGGTCCTGACGCCAATCCATCGGCTGTATTTTGTAACACCCGGTATAGTAACCGGGCAGTTTTTCACAATTTTTTGTATAGGCTTCACCGAAAACAATTTCACCTAAATATAAAGGGGTATAAACAGTTTCCTGCATGGGAATATCATTACGCACACCTTCTATTGTAAAAGAGGCATCACAATTGGGTGTACCCCAAAATGACACGGTAAAATTCATCACCCTGACAAAGACGAATGTTTCCGGAGGGCTTGATCGAATCCATTTTTATCATTAACGAGTCAATGGGACAGGGTTTAACAGGCCCGGAAATAGTAACCGTTCGATTTTGAGTAACAGAATCCGTATTGTTAAATGCGGTACATTTAAACGTAAAATCACCATAATCCACAGGCAAAAAGGCCAAAAACGCGCCGTTGGCATGAACGGAAATCGGTTGACCGTTTATGGTCAAACGACTGTCCGGGGGTAATACCTGGCCGAATATAAACGTAGAATCGGAAGAGGCGGCAGAAATACGGTCGCCTTCTTTGGGATATACAACATCCAAATGCAGCGCATAAAGCGATTCACAAAGAGTTAATAAAAACAAAACCGAAAAAATTTTAACGATATTTTTCAACATAACCTCAATTTAATTGCATGTAAAAATGGCAGAGGAACTGTTTTGTAAAATTTCCTTAAATGTTTCTTTACCGGCGCCGACAACAATCCAGACGGATGGCAGTTTTTGTGCAATATTCACGATAACCTCTGACGGTTCACGCGGGCATTGCCAGTAAATCAGCTTCAATATCATGGCTGTTAAAAAACTCGGAAATTCTTTCAAGATGACCTTCGCACTGGTCAGGCGCATCTGAAACGGTAAGGGAATAATAATCCAATGTCAGTTTATGAAACAGAAACAAAAAAGTACGAACAGCCCGTTCAGCCGTTACAGAACCGTCAAAGCCAAACAACAAATTTTCAGGAACAGCAAAATTATCCGGAACCGCCAACACCGGTACCGGTGTCATTTGTAACAGTTGTTCTATAACCATTTTTTTTGATGATGTTTGTTTTATCATATCATTTTTTGCGGCAACAATCAAATCGGCGGAACAGAGATAGGCAAATTCCTCAACATCAACAGGTTCAAAAGACACGATATTGGCAGGTATTTTAGCTTTTTTGCAGCGGGTTTAAAAATCGCTCAAGACCGGTCTGATTAAGACCGGTTTGGTTTTCATCAAGTACCAGGGCATCGATCTTACAACCGGTATTCTGTGCTAAATAAATGGCCGTTTCCGTCACATTATCATCATTGGGGCTATTGTTTAAACCGACCAATATTTTATTAAACATTAAAATCTCCAAAAATCAAAATATATTTTAAGGTGGCTAAAACTGGGTTGATAAAAATCATTTGGTATTGGTATAAATAAAAGGAAATATTTCAAAACAAACTGATGAATATTTCAACACTTTTAATCCTGTTTCAGCTTTTACAATATAATATTGGCTGGAAACAGGTGCTATGTTTCTTTTTGCAAAATCTTCAGCCATTTGGCGAGAAGCAAACGTTCCGATTAAAACGATATAAAAAGTTTTTCCCCTGACATTTTTTCTCAGTAATTTTACATGTATCAAATTCTTTAAAATTTTCCAGTTTTTGTTGTGCATTTTTTCTGTCTAAAAAGGCGCCAACCTGAACAGTATAAAATTCTATCGGGCGTGTATCTTTTTCCGGTTCAAATTTGTAAAGATTTTCCAGGTCCATGACAGCCACATCGACAAACGGAGACCTGGGCGAATTTTTAATAAATGCCTTGTAAAACAATTTCACAGAATCTATTTTTCCCTGGGCCAGCATGCTCTGGCAATAGAGGAACTGGGCATCGTCTTTTAATCGGGAATCCGGGAAATGCCGGGTCAGATATGAAAAATATTTTCTGGCTAAATTATACTCATTTTTAATATAATAAAATTGAGCCATGCGAAAAACAGCATCATCGGTAAAATAGCTGTCTCTTTCAAAACATGCCTGATAATAGCCAAACGCCTCTACAGCATTTGTTGAAAAAACACCTTTTAAATAGAGAACAACGGAATCTGAGGGGTATTTGGGATAAATTTTGTTGACCAGGTCTCTGGCTTCTTCCAACCGGTCATTTGCATAATGTTCAGCCAAAAGTTCAATTTCAGGTTGGGCAGACAGGTTTGTTGCAAAAAGCAGAAATATGTAAATAAAAAATGATAAAAACCGCATTTTTGTTCTAGTCCCTTTTTGCCGTATTCCAGTTTGAACATTGGGGACAATGCCAAAAATAGTTACTACTCTTGTAATCACAGGTTTGGCAGATGTACAGGCTTTGCTGGGCCAGCAACTCTTCCGCCAATTCGGAAGCAATTTCAGCGGCAATGTCATCTCTTCCGAGTTTGCTCTGGTAACGCACCAATTGTAATTTTGCATCAAGACGGGACGGATTTACAGTCAAGGCCTTTTTACAGGCATCAACAGCGTTAATCAGTTGTCCTTTTTTCTCATAAATTTCCGCTAACCCGAGGTGTGCTTCCACAACATCCGGATTTGATTTCAGCAGATCGATATATATTTTTTCAATATCACCAAAAGTGCCCATTTCAAAAAGGACCTGTTTCAGGCGTAAAAAAGCCAGGTCTGCATTATCCGGATTTTTCTGCACCAGTTTTTTAAGAACGGGCAGAGAATCCTGTTCGCGGTTGACGCGAATATAACTATCCGCCAGTTCCAGATAAGCGGCAACACAGTTTTCGTCCAGTTTCATGGCTTCCCGGAAGCATAACCGGGCATCCCGCTCGCGATTTAATTCAACAAACTGTTTTCCCAATTCTACTTTATAACAGGCAAGCCGGGTTGCTTTTTCCTCTTTTGGTAAAGAAGAGTTTTTCCTGAAAACATCAAAGGCGTTTTGCCAGTCACCAATTTTTTCATATAAATTTAATTGCTGATTACCGCACCATTCATTCTTTTTATCAATGCTGAAAATTTCATCACAAATAACAAGGGCCTGGTTATATTGTTTGTTTTCATGATAATCAAGGACCAGGCTTTTTAAAACAGTTAAACGTTGTGTTTGCGTTAAATTAGGGCGTACCAGCAGGTCTTTATGCACTTTAACGGCATGGTCCGGGTGTCCCTGCTTTCGAACAATGTCGCCTATTTTAACATAAGCGTCTATAAAATCAGTATTTACTTTGACAGTTTCTCTTAACTTTTGCAAAGCCTGATCATAATCGCCAACCAAAAGGGCGTTTAAACCTTCTATATAGGTTGTTCTGGATTCGATTGGTTTATTATTTCGACGTTTAAAAAATATCATACCCGTTATACCCAATAATAATAAAACACCTGCTGCAATTAGTATCGTTAGCGTGGAAAACATGATATTACTCCTCTGTTTTAACGCCGCCCTTTGATACGGATGTTGTATTTGCTACAGGTTCCAAAGATTCATTGACAGATACATTGCGCAATTTATTGAGTTCATCCGCTGTCTTTTTCAGATCTTTTTTAATTTTTCGGTTTTCAGTTTTTAATGCTATAACCCGAAAAATGGAAACCAGCAGCCAAAATAACATTCCGCAAACAAAAGAAGCATACATAACCACCCATAATGGTAGGTTAATGCTTTGCCATTTAATAAATGTTAAAGAAACAACCTGGTCTGTGTTTTGTACGGCAAAACCAATGATTAAAACAACCAATATTGCACTTATAATCCATTTAATGATCCACATGGTGCCTCCAAACTAAATACAATGTTTACATTTTAAAATAAGACACTATGATCAAATTTCAAAGACAAATTATCAAAAAAAAGAGTTGAGTAGTAACTACTCAACTCTAATAATAAACGAAAAGAAATGTTATTTCTAATCTATTCTTTTTTATCGTCTTCTGTTTCAGCTTCATCAGCTTTTGCGTCTTCTGCAGGTGCTTCAGCTTCAGCGGCTGGTGCTTCTTCAGCAGGAGCTTCGGTTTCAGCTTCTGCAACCGGTGCTTCTTCAGCAGGTGCTTCTACTGTTTCTTCGACAGGAGTTTCTTTAACTGCCGGTTTTTTTGCCGGTGCATCAGTTTTGGACAATTCAGCTTCCAGCATTTCGTCATCAATTTCTACAGGTTCTGCAGGAATTTTGGCGCCTTTTTCAGAAAGAACGATTTTTTTGCTTTCTTTGTTAAACTCGATAACGGTTAAACTGATAACATCATCAATTACATAACCGTCTGCCGGTTTTGAAAGATTGTCTTTAACCAGGTGAGACATTGGCACAAAGCCGTCAACGCCGTCCGGTAACTCAGCCAACAAACCTTTTTCGATCAGTCGAACAACTTTACCTTCAACTTCAAAACCTGGTTGGTATCGTTCTTCAAAAGTATCCCAGGGATTTTCCTGAGTTTGTTTGTAACCAAGAGAAATTCGTCGGTTATCACGGTCTACGTTTAAAACGACAACTTCAATCTCGTCACCTTTTTTAACAACTTCTCCGGGGTGGCGGATCTTTTTGGTCCAGGACAGATCAGAAATATGGATCAATCCGTCAATACCTTCTTCCAGTTCAACAAAGGCACCAAAGTTTGTCAGGTTACGGACTTTGCCATGATGCTGTGAGCCGATCGGATATCGTTCGGACAATGTAACCCATGGATCCGGTTCAAGCTGCTTCAGACCCAGAGAAATTTTTCGTTCGTCTTTTTGAATGTTCAAAACTTTGGCTTCAACCATTTCGCCTACGGCCAAAATTTTGGACGGATGTTTAATGTGCTGGGTCCAGGACATTTCGGAAATGTGGATCAAACCTTCAACGCCTTTTTCCAGTTCAACAAAAGCACCATAGTCAGAAATGCTGACGACTTTACCACGGACAACAGATTCAACCGGGTATTTTTCTTCAACATTGTCCCACGGATGCGGTTGTAATTGTTTAAGACCGAGTGAAATACGATCTTTATCATCATTATAGTCGAGAATAACAATTTTGATTTTTTCATCAAGAGCAACAACTTCTGACGGATGAGAAACACGGCCCCACGAAAGGTCGTTGATATGAAGTAATCCGTCAACACCGCCCAGGTCGATAAAGACACCAAAATCGGTAATATTTTTAACTGTACCTTCAAGGATTTGACCTTTTTCCAGTTCAGCAAGTATTTTCTGTCGTTGTCCTTTCATTTCCTCTTCAACAAGGACTCTGTGAGAGACAACTATATTCTTTCTCAAGTGGTTAACTTTAACGATCTTGAATTCCATTTCTTTGTTAATAAGAGCATCAAAATCGCGAATAGGACGTACATCAATTTGGGAACCAGGCAAAAAGGCATCAACACCACCGAGATCAACAACAATACCGCCTTTAATACGACGTTGGCATTTACCTTTGAGAATATCGCCTCTTTCAAATGAATTGATAACTTGCTCCCAAATTCTCATAAAATCGGCTTTTTTCTTGGAAAGCACCAAAAAACCGTCCGTATCTTCAATTTCGTCAATGAGAACTTCAATGTCATCACCAACGACAACATCAGACGGATCTCCAAATTCATCCAAAGGCACGACTGTCCTTCAGATTTAAAACCGATATCGATGGATACTTCTTTATCATTAACAGAAAGAATTTTACCCATAACAACCTGACCGGGTTTAAAATCTACCAGGGTGTCTTCATAAAGTTTTGAAAGCGTTTCAAACTCGGCATCAGAGTATTCTTTTTCCAAAAGGTCCAGTTCTTCCATGGTTTTGTAAACCGGGCCGTTAGCAGCTTTTGGGGCCTCTGCCGGTGTGCTTTCTGTTGTTGTTTCTTCAGCGATTGGTTCAACTGCCGGTTCTTCAGTAGCGGCTTTTACAGATTCTTCAGTGGCAGCTTCTACCGGTTCTTCAGCAGCGTTTACTGTTTCTTCAGTGTTTGCACTTGCTTCGGAAACATTCTGATCCTGCTGAATGTTATCAGATGCTTCTTCCTCAAGTGGTTTAGGGTTCGTTTGTTGGTCCATGATTTAGTTATACCTCCTTAGTTATTTATTGTCAGCCCTTAAGGGCCAGATTCTCTAAATAATCCTGTATACCTGATAGCTGCCAAAGAGGCGTTGAGGCGCTGCCGGAAATACCGATGGTATGACAGGATTTAAACCAGTCAGGATCAATTTCGGTTTCATTTTCTATCCAAAAAGTTTTTGGATTAACAGTCTGACTGATTTTATATAAAACACCTGTGTTGCTGCTGTGCTTCCCTCCTACGAACAAAACAACATCAACGTCAGATGCAAATTTTAAAAGATGTTTCTTTCTGTTTCTTATCTGTTTGCAAATTGTGTTTTCAATTTTTAAATCTTTAATTAAAACAGATAATTTTGCTGCAATATTCAAAAACGCTTCTTCATCACTGGTTGTTTGGCTTGTTAACAATGTTTTTTTTTGTAAAATCTATTGCTGAAAAATCCTTTTCACCGGAAATCACAATTCCCTGATCATTGCTATAGCCCAACAAGCCTTTCACCTCCGGATGCTGCTTCTTTCCGAAAATGACAATTTGATAACCTTTTTCATAAAACCTGGCAATTATCATTTGCACTTTTTTAACACGGCTGCAGGTGGCGTCGATAATGTCAAAGCCATTATCTTGCAGTTCTTTAAATTTTTTCCGGGAAAGTCCGTGCGATCGGACTAGTATGGTTTGGTTCGGGCGGACAGCACTTTTATCGTTAAAAAATTCTTCCTGTGCTAAGGTTTTTAAACCTCTGTTAAACAACCGTTCTACTTCTCTTTTATTATGAATAATTTCACCAAGAGAAAGCATTGATTTACCATCGTCCAGCCATGAATCTGCAAGTTTTATGGCCCTTTGTACGCCTGGACAAACACCGGCATGAGGATCAATTATTATGTTCATGCCTTTGTTCTTTAACCTTTTCCAAAATTATATTTACCTGCTCGTCAAATTCCAGTTCAGACGTGTCTATGACAATTGCGTCTTTAGCTTTTAACAGCGGACTGGCAGACCGTTCCGTATCTGTTTTGTCACGCTGTTTTATATCATCAATCAATTCGTCGATTGCAACAGAAACACCGCTTTGTTTCAACTCATCCTGGCGACGTTTTGCCCGTGCTTCTATTGATGCATCCATAAAAATTTTCAAATCAGCATTTGGAAAAACAACGGTCCCTATATCTCTGCCGTCGGCAACAATGCCCGCCGTTTTTTTCCCATTTCGCGCTGTTTGTCAACAAGAATTTTTCTTACAGCCGGATTGGCAGCAACAGGTGCAATAGCCCTGGTTACCTGAGGGGTCCGAATGGCTTCAGAAACATCACGGTCGTTCAAAAAAACTGCTAGACTACCGTTTTTTTCAACCAGTTGGATCGACGCGTTTTGACAAATTTGTACTACTTTTTCACTTGAAGGATCGATACCTTTTTCAAGTACGTCCAAAGTGACGGCGCGATACATGGCGCCGGAATCGAGATGAAGATAACCTAATGATTTTGCGACAGCTTTGGCGGTTGAACTTTTGCCGGATCCTGCCGGCCCATCAATGGCTATTATCATTTTATTCGTTTTAATTTTCAAATTAATAATAAATTAACAAGTTTCAAAGCTTTTTTTACGATTTATATAGTTTCGCCGCTGTTTTCAGAGACTTGACCTCTACAGGCGTCAGATGACGCCATTCACCGCGTCCCAGCTTGCCTATCACCAGGGGTCCGAATTTAACTCTTTTTAAATTTTTCACCTCATAGCCCAGGGCTTCCATCATGCGACGGATTTGCCTGTTACGGCCTTCTTTAATGGTGATTTCCAAACGGTCCACAGCATCTGTATAATATTTGGCTTTGGCCGGGGCGGTCATGCCGTCTTCCAGCTCAATGCCTTCAAATATTGCATCAAAATCGTCCGGTTTAAAAGGCGTTGTTAAACGCACACGATAGGTTTTTGCAACTTTGTAGCTGGGGTGTGTCAACCTGTTGGCAAGCTCTCCGTCGTTGGTCATTAACAATAAGCCTTCGCTTTTCAGGTCCAGGCGGCCTACAGGGAAAATTCGGTGATGGATTTTAACAAGGTCCATAACTGTTTTTCGGTCCCTGTCATCATTCACGGTGGTAACAATGCCTCGGGGTTTATTTAAAATAATATATATCTTTTTAATACGCACCTGAACAACACGTCCGTTATACCGGACCATGTCTTTGTGTTCATTAATATCTGTGGCCAGTTCCGTAACTCTTTTGCCGTTTACAGTAACTTTGCCGTCAATGATATATTGTTCTACATTCCGTCTGGAGCCTAAACCACAGCCGGCTAAATATTTATTCAGACGCACTTTTTTGTTCCTCTGTTTGTACATCCGAAGCAGCCTGTTCTATCTCCTGACTGTTATCATCCTGCTCGTTCGTATCGTCCTGTGTGTCAGGTTTACTCTCTTTATTGTCATCAGTATCTTTGGCCGGTTCAGCATTATTTTTGTTTTTATCTTCAGGTTCCGCTCCTTCAGCTTTTTTTTCATCTTGCTGCGGTTCCTGGGTTTCTTCCTCTTCCTGAAGGTCGGAATCGGGTATCTCTTTTAACAGCTTTCCGCCTTCTCCATCGGCAAGCATTTCTTCAATTTCTTTAGGACGCGGTAAATCTGAAATATCATTTAAATTAAAATATTGTAAAAATTGCGGCGTTGTTACAAACAACAGGGCACGCCCGGCGCCTTTATCGCGTCCGGTAATGGTGATTAAATTTCTTTCCAGCAGTTTTTTTACAATATGGTCCGAGTTTACACCACGGATTGCAGAAACTTCCACACGACTGATGGGCTGTTTAAAAGCAATAATAGCCAGGGTTTCCAAAGCGGCACGGGTCATTTTGCTCTGGGCCTTGCTTTCATACATGGTGTGCAGCCATTGAGAAAACTCGGGCCGTGTGGCAAATTGGTAGCCGCCGCTTACTTTGCGAATATAATAAGCGCGCCCTTCCAGTTCTTTGTTTAAAACATCAACAGCTTCTTTAATGTCTTCGTTTTTCAGCGTTTCGTCGCCGATATAAGACAAAAGTTGTTTCAGACTCACGGGTGAGTCAGAGGCAAAAACGAGTGCCTCAATCACTTGTTTCAGGTTTTCTTTGTTCATCCAGTTTCAATAATGTTATATCACCAAAAGTTTCTGACTGATTAGCTTGCAGGAACCGGTCACGAATTAATTCCAAAATAGCGATAAATGTTACAATAAGAACGACTTTGTCATCCTCAATAGCAAAAAGCTCGGCAAAGAGCATTTCATTCTGTTCGGTCAGTTTTACTCTGACAAATTGCAGCCTCTCTTCCAGTGTAACACTTATATCCACAACACGGTGAATGGTTACCTTTTTGTTCCGGTCCAAAATCTTTTTAAAAGAAGCAACCAGATCAAACAGGGTAACATCCGTATTATCAAGTAATTCCTGATCAAATCCGTTTCCGGAAATTTCTATGGTGCCGCGCGGATAAATATTTCTGGCATCAACTTCCCGCTCGCCCAAATCTTCGGCAACATCTTTGAAGCGTTTATATTCCAGCAGCCGGTAAACCAGTTCCTGGCGCGGATCGTCAAACTCTTCTTCTTCCTCTTCAATACTGCTGCAGGCGGTCGCCCAAGCCGTTGTAGGCGTACGTATACACCACGCTGTTTACCGTCGCGGTCTTGAGGCGGTTGGCGGCGTCGTAGGTGTAGGTGCTGCTGCCGTCGCTGAGCAGGTTGCCGTTGGCGTCCCAGGTGTAGGGCTGCCCATCCACCGTTGCCAGCCGGTTGGCGGCGTCGTAGGTGAAAATGGTACTATCATTAAGGATTGTTTGTTTGAATTGAATGTGATGTAGTATAAATTTATTTTATTTTGGATACTATAAAATTTAGAGAAAACAGTTGGTGAAACGAATGTATCAGCACTAATTTGCATGAAAGCAATCAAGGAAAGTATTGTTATCAATATCTTTGATATCTTTGAAAAATTATTATTCACTATTATTTGATTACTTCGATTTTTCCCGTTTGATCATTAATTACATATTGGTAATTTTTTCCACTCGCAAGATAATTTATTTTCCAACCATCAAATTCATCTGCTGTACTATTAGATATTGTTATCGAACAACTAGAGAAATTTCCGCCAATTTCATTTTGTACAATTCTTAATGCGTCTTCTGCTTTTATTTTTAACTCTAATAAATTCAATTGTCCCCATTTTGGCAATTTTATTCCCTTTTCTCGTGGTAAAGGAGTGTGAATTTCTTTAGATATTATTAAATACCCCGAATTTAGATCTAAATACAAATTATTAACATATCTATAGGGTACATCATTGTCGAAATTCATGGCTTCTTTATAAAAATCAATAGTTGCAAATCCCCAAGGATACTGAAACAATTCATTATTGGTTTGATCTTGAGATTTTTCACACCAAGTATCAAATCTTATTTCATATAAGATCCAATCCCCCAAATTATAATCAGTATATTGGTTATAAAACGCTTGGCTAACTTTTAAATAATCATCTTGATTCCATAAAATATTATTTTTTAATGGAAACTCCTCATTATTTAATGGGGAAAGTTTTTCAAAAGATAACTGGTCATAATCATCATTATTTATTGCGCGAACAACCTTTTCAGGATCAAATGTAAATTCTTCTTCATCATAAAAATGAATCTCCCATTTAGAAAACATTGGCTGGGAAGAACAATTTTGAAGGAAAAAAAATAATAAACTAATTATTAATATCTTTTGATATTTAATACTTTTCATATTCTATCCTAAAATGGTTTAATTCAATTCTCTTTCACTTTTGAAAATTATCTCTCTTTTCCATTTTTCGCCAGATATTGAATATCGTAAAGATCATTAAGTGAAATACCTGTTGGTAATCCAAACTCCCACATTTATGGAAATCGAGCCTCTGAAGGTTTATATTTAATTAAAGCAATCATATTCCCTGCAAATCGATGCGTCATATATCGAAAATTCCAATCTCCACCAAATTGTTTTGCCTGTTGGTATAGTGTCCAATCTACCCAATCATCTCTGGATTGTGGAAAGCCTCTTGAAGCATCCCATTCTGGTTTACTAAATTCACTAAAAAACTTCTCCCAGTCAATATGATACCCAACAGTTTTTCGCTTTTTATATAATTGCGAGTATGATTTTTCCCATTCCAGAGCCTTATTTTGCGCCATTCCAGCAATAATCAATTTATCTCTTTCATCACATTTAGGACAATATAAAGTTGAAGCTGCCATTTTAAGCGTCATAGCTTTAATTGCATGATCCCAATTAAAAAGGTCAATATCTTTTTCTTTAGGGAAACATTCATATAAATACTTCTTTGCTTCTTCGCTTGCTATTCTTTTACCAACTTTTTCAATATAACCTCCTTTACCGTATACAAGATATTTATTTGTTGCCGATGGACCAATTCCCAATTCGCTAGTTTTTGGATCCTTTTTTAGTTGACTCTCGTCATATAATCGGTCAGGAATTCTGGTCTGAACAGCGATACCAGCAGCAACTGTAGTCGGGTGTAAATTAAAAGCTAATATAAATCCCTCATTTTCTTTAAATTCTTCTTGATGCAATAATACCTTATTAATAGTTACTGGTGTATTACCACTTGGATCTAAATATATAATCGAATTTCCATTTACATACATCCACTTGTTCAAACTCATCGGCTGGTTGTAGTCCCCACCCCATGTATCCTTTGTCAGGAATCGTCCAATACCGGTATCCAGGTAGCGCGCCCGCAGGTGCACCAGGCCGGTGGCGTCGGTCCACTCACCGGTGTAGCCGTAGATGCTGCCTGCCAGACCATAACTGACCAGCAGGTCGCCGTATGGCTCGTAGGTCTGGGCCAGCAGCACGTTGGCGCCGGCGTCCGCCAGTTGGCGCACGGAGCCCAGCGCATCCGGGATGTGGTAGGCCCAGGTATTGGAAGCTTCTTCGTGAATCCGCCCCAAGCCATACAGGTGGGCGTTGTCGCCGCCACTCAGCACCTGCGTCAGTCCGGCGTTCAGGTCCAGCGTGTAGGTGGTGTATACCTCACCCACCATCTGCTGCAGGCGGTCGCCCAAGCCGTTGTAGGCGTACGTATACACCACGCTGTTTACCGTCGCGGTCTTGAGGCGGTTGGCGGCATCGTAGGTGTAGGTGCTGCTGCCGTCGCTGAGCAGGTTGCCCACCGTGTCGTAAGTATAGATGAACTCATCACCGTTGCAGGCCTGCCCCTGCTCATCCCAATCCGAGCAGGTATAGGTCAATGATATTTTCCCTGAAAAAAATAATCTTTTATCAGGGGAAAAACAATCTGAATATTATAATTTTCGCTATCTAAAAATGATATCTGATGAAACTAATTCAATTGAAGCATGGCACCTACTAATGTGAGTAATGATGGTTTAACTGTTAATAAAACCAATCTATAAGTTGCTGGAGTTCCCTCATCCTGCCAAGTTGATGGCCACACTGCTAAACAAACAGTATCACCCTCTTCAAATCCTGGATATTCTCTATAACTCCTTCGTCTAAAGGCAATATACCCCTCATCTCCTGATTCAAGGAAATTCGCTTCCGCCAAATAAAGATGACAAATACCGCTATTGTGATATCGTTCCCATCCAATATTATTTAATTTATTACTATAATATGATATTATTGAATTTTGAGATATATTCCCATATTTTTCACTAGAAAAGACTAATGTTGTTTTTCGAACTATATAGTATTCTCGGGAAAATGGAGGAATACCGTAAGGGTGTCTTTGAATAGCGTAGCTTTCATAATCCCAATCTTGTTTAACTTGAAACTGCTGAATAGGTTCAAGCGAAAGATCAATAAATAAAACCTTTAATAATAGTTTTTTACTAATTAAGCAAAAAAATATTACCCCCATTATTATCATCAAGTAATACAATGTTTTACGAAATTTATTGGAGTTAGAATTAATACTTTTTCCATTTTTTATTGATTTATTAGTATTAATCATTGATTCTCCTTTTTTCAACAAACAACCTAAAATAAATTATCCAAAAGATAGTAATAATTATCTTTCCCAGTAGGAACTCTTATACCATCCACATGTGGATTATATTCCCACTAATAATTCCCTCGACTTGATTCAATAGGTTTTATCCTTGTAAATTCGGAAGGCCATTTATTCTTAGAACAATATTCATCATCATATTCACAAAACATTGGTGATCCCCATTCTTTTACTCGAGGAGGACTTAAAAACCACTCAGCCTTCGACCAGCCATATTTATTAAAAATTTCTATTGATTGTTCTTTTGCCTTTTCTTTATCGTTTGGAAAACCACAAATTGATGCCAACCATTTCCATGCTTCTACACCTTCTGCATTATCGTTTCTAGGATCAGTATTTACAGCACTTTGGTGGCCATACAAATTTCTCATGTGGAGATATAAATAAAAACCAATCTCATCTGAAGTCAAATCTTCCAATGAATAATGCGTAGAGGGGAATAATTCAATTTTTTCAACTCGTTCCTGAAGAGCTTGATATATACCCAAAGCTATCTGCTCCAATTTTTCACCTTCCACTCCTCCTTTACGTACAAGAACATGGATGGATGGTTCTAAATTAAACATAATAGTTGCTTTTGCAGTGATTGAGTATACATTTTGGTTTAATTTCCCATATCCAAAATTTCCTGGAATTTTATCATTTTCACCATACTGTAATAATTTAATTATATTTCCAGGGAGTGCCGTATCCGCATGAGAAAAATCAATCCAACCACAATTACATGAGTATATGTGTTTTCCAGATTCAATTGCCGCTAAACTTGGTGCATTCCCACTCGAATCAGTAATTATTATTGGATTGTCTAATGAATAAATCCACCGATTCATACTCATTGGATAGTTAAAAACACCACCCCAGGTATCCCTCGTCAGGAAGCGCCCAATGCCGGTATCCAGGTAGCGAGCACGCAGGTGAACCAGGCCGGTGCCATCGGTCCACTCGCCGGTGTAGCCGTAGCTGCTGCCTGCCAAACCATAGCTGACCAACAGGTCGCCGTAAGGCTCGTAGGTCTGAGCCAGCAGCACGGTCGCACTGGCGTCCGCCAGTTGGCGCACCGAACCCAGCGCATCCGGTAAATGGTAGGCCCAGGCCTCATTCGCTTCTTCCCCGATCCGCCCCAGGCCGTACAGGTAGACGTTGTCGCCGTCGCTCAACACCTGCGTCAATCCGGCCAGCGTTTTTGTCGTCGTCACACCACCCTCGGACCTCACTTATATAAATTAGGTCAAAAAGTCAATTATCTTTACACTATTTTGGCCAGGTATCTTTTGCCATTTCAGCAGTTCGGCGCGCCAAATCTTTAATCGATAACTTTTCTTTGCCTTTAATATAAGTCTCGAGCAAATCACCAATGGGGGCAGCCCACTTTTCAGGTACACCGGAAAGCACACCCAACACGGTTCCAACCAGACCTGCATTACAATCTACGTCATTGCCAGCCTGTGCCAACAACGACATCGTTTTGGTAAAATCACCTCCGCCATACCACATGGCGAACAGGTCAGCGGCAAGGTTGGGATATGCATGGATCCAGTTGTAACGTTCAATCCGCTCATCCATACGCTTCCAGGCGGCTGCCGGGTCGGCTTCACTTTCAGCAATAGCCAGCACGTCACGCGCTACTGCCATGTACTCGCTTTTTTGTGGCAGGTAATCCATGCCACGTTTGATCAGATCACGGATATCATGCTCTACAAAAGCCAGCGAGGTCAATACCGCCGCGAACATCCCACCATACACACCATTTCGGCTATGCGAAACCACCCCGTCGATGTGTGCCAGCCGGATAGCTTCCATCGGCCAGGCCGGCGCCAGCAAGCCATTGATCATGCCGCGCATCTGTACACCGATCCAATCAGAATACGGGTTTTGCCAGTCACCCGACTGTGGCGGTTTGATCCCCAGCGCCAGGTTACGCAGCGCCATCCACTCAGCCGACCATCCAAAAGGTATCTGGCGTACCCACTCCCACCCTAACTGTTCGGAGGTCATCGACCGGCCGTACTTTTCAAACACGTCCAGCAGCACTAGCTCATAGACCACATCATCGTTGGTGGTCTCCGGCTCGGTGATATAACCGTCGATCTCCCCATACACTTTGGTTATCTGTTCTCCGGTGTAGCCCTCTATGGCCGTGCCGAAGGAACCGCCAGCTAACTGCCCGATCCATCCCTGGTAGATTTTTTCAGCAAAGGCTTCATCCCAGGCAGGCAGCTTGCCCTCGTCCTTCACTGCCAGGCTGATGAGCACCTGCTCCCATGTATTAGGATGTTCGTATTGGTGGTAACTATGCTTGGTATCCACCGGGGCATCATACAACGCGGCCATGATCCTGGCAGTCACCACCCGCAGGTCTTCCACATTCCCCTGCTGGTGCAGGGCCAAGCCTTCATCCAGCAGAGCCTCAGCCTTGCTCACATCGTAGCCCAGGTTGGCTTTAGCCTGCATCATTTCCTGGTAGGGAATTTCAGGGGCACTGGATCCAGGTACACTGGATTTCCAGAACATATCGATCAGAGCGTCGCCATAAGGCACATCAAAATCAGCGGTGTACCAGTTGCTGTCATGAATACGTCGATCAACAGGAATCGCTTCCTGCCGTAATTCACGTTCTCGCTGCCAAGCTTGTTTTCTCATGTCAGTGTTTTCTCCTTCCTGCGAACTGAATAAACGAATAACGCGATCAATGTGGCCACGTAAGGGACCATCGAAGTAAATTGGGAGGGAAGGACCTGCTGCAAGAACAATCCCAGTCCATCTGAAAACCCGAACAACAACGAGATCAATGCTATACCCAGTGGATTGCCGTTGACCAAGATCACCGCTGCCAGCGAGATCCATCCACGACCGGCGGACATATTCTCCGAGAAAAGGGTCACGTATCCCAATGAAAGGAAAGCGCCGGCCAGACCGCACAGCACGCCGCACAGCAGCAGCGACCATACACGGATGCGGTTGGAAGAGACACCGCTGGTATCCAGACAGACTGCATTGTATCCGGCAGCGCGCAGCCGCAGGCCAAAACGGGTTTTAAAAACCAGGTACGAGACAATAAAGGTGACAATGAATGCCACATAAACAATCAGATTGTGCCCGCTAAGGATTTCGCCTAAGAAAGGGATATCCTCGACAAGCGGGATATTGATATTGGGGATCGAAACAATTCCTGGCCCGGCAAATGCCCCTTTGACGTCGAATATCTGGCGCAACATGTATGTGGTCACGCCCAGAGCGAAAAGGTTCAACCCGATACCGGTGACAAACTCATCGGTCTTCAATACTACCGCAAAAACAATGAAGATCAGCGCCATAGCCAGCGACCCTATGATCGCCAACAAAATGCCCATCACCCAAGAAGAAAAGTAATATGAACCGATGACCGCAAAGAACGCTCCCGCAAGCATCATGCCTTCCATGGCGATATTGAAGATACCGGCGTAAAAGGTCAATGTGCCGCCCAAAGCAGCCAGTAAAATGGGGGTCGTGGCTGCGATCATGCCGTTGATCAAACCAATGAATACTCTCATGCCGTACGCTCCCGTACTTTTTGTCGTTCTGCCATGTTGTTAACCAGGATATCCAGGTATCCGCGCATTGCCACCACCAATAATACGATCACTGCCTGCAGCACCATGATCAATTCACTCGGTACAGCAGTAATAAGTTCCATGCCAATGGCGCCCGTCTGCAACGTGGCAAAGAATAAGCCATACAGCAAGGTTGCGATGATGCCGTTGTTAGCCACCATAGCGATCATCACACCATCCCAGGCATAGTTGGCGCCGATATCCTTTATGAAGCGGTGCGGGCCCGCCATCACCACCAAACCGCCGGCCAAACCAGCCAGAGCACCGGTAAGCAGCATGACCATAATGTAATTTTTATTGATCTTGACTCCACCCAGACGGGCAAACAGGCTGTTCTGCCCGGAGATACGCCATTCGTATCCCGATGAAGTACGTGTAAAAACGAACCAAATGATTAAAAAGGTAACCACCATGATGATCACATTGCTGTTGAAATCACCAAATTTAGGCAACCAACCGCCTTCATTGATCTGTGGAGTCATTGGCGAATAAGCCGTGTTATCGAAAAAGGGATATGAGATCGCCCAATAAGTGAAAAAATCGGCGATCATGTTAAGCATCAGAGTGGTAATGAACTCGTCCATATTGAACCAATGCTTCATTAATGCTGCCAGACCAGACCACAACGCTCCACCCAACATAGCAAGGATGATCAACACCGGTATCATCAGGTATGCCGGCAGGTCAAGATATAAGCCGCCGACCGTGGCGAATAAAGCGCCGATCACCAACTGGCCAGGCTGGCCAAGGTTCACCGGGCCGGAGGCAAAGGCCACCGAAGCCGATAGTCCGGTCAGGATCAGCGGTACCGAATTGCGCAACATGGTCGAGAAGGAATACCAATCTCCCAGGGAGTAATTAAATAACGCCATATAGGTTTCCACCGGGTGGTATCCCTGCACTACCATCACCACTGCACCCAGCAGCATAGCCAGCAGTATGCCGACCAAACCGTTGACCAGTTTAAACTTCATTCGAATTCCCTTCCAACATAAGGTAACCTACTTCACTAATATCCGTATCCTCCGTACGCAGGTTTGCCACCACCTGCCCACGGCTTAATACATAGATGCGGTCACACAAGCGAAATAATTCTTCCAGGTCTGCCGAGAGCAGCAGGATAGCCCGGCCTTCTTTTCGCATGTCCAGGATCTTCCGGTGCACATATTCGATCGATCCGACATCCAGGCCGCGCGTTGGCTGGTCTAAAAGGATGAAAGGCGTATCCAGTAAAAGTTCGCGCCCCAGGATAACCTTTTGTTGGTTACCACCAGAGAGCGAACGGAATTCAGCCTCTTTGGTATCCATCTGTACGGCAAACTGCTCCTGAACCTCACCTGTGAATTTACCGGCCTCTCTATAGTCCAATACCCATCCATTCATGCTGGAGAAACGCTGGCTCAGACGGTAATGGGTCATGATAGCATTCTCCATGATCGAAGCAGGCAGGCAGGCGCTCATATTGCCGCGGTCCTGTGATACGAAAGAGATCTTTTTACGCCGCTCCAATATGGGGGCGTACATCTCGTCTTCCCCCATAACGATCATCTTTCCTTGATCGGGATTGATCAGCCCCATGATCGCATTCACCAATTCCAATTGGCCGTTTCCCTCAACGCCAGCAATCCCAGCGATCTCACCCGCACGCACCTGTAAGCTGATGTCTTTCAAACGATGCCGACCTTCGGCATCTATATAATTCAGGTTATCCAGGTCGAAGACCATCTCCCCGGCGGTATGCTCTTCCCGTAGTGTGGTGAAGACCACTTCACGCCCAACCATCATCTGGGCTAATTCCTTCTTGTTGGTATCCTTGGCGTTTACCGTTCCTACTTTTTGTCCACGGCGAAGCACCGTGATACGATCACTCAATTCCAACACTTCATCCAGATGATGGGAGATGAACAAGATAGTATGACCGTTATCACGCAGGCGGCGCAGTTCGCCGAACAACTGCGGTACCTCTTGAGGTGTCAGCACTGAGGTAGGTTCATCCAGGATCAAGACAGACACGTTACGATATAAAAGCTTGAGGATTTCCACTTTCTGGCGGGCAGCCACCGATATCTCCCCTACTTCGGCATCTGGATCCAGGTTGAAATTGAATTCTTCGATGCGCGCCTGCACCTGCTGCCGGGCTTTGGCGCTGTCCACATGCCCAAACAAGCCTACCGGCTCCACGCCAAGTACCACGTTTTGCCATACGGTGTATTCCGAGACCAACATGATCTCCTGGTGCACCATGCCAATCCCGTTGGCGATAGCCTCACCGGGATCGTGGAAATTGGCCGGCTTCCCCTGGAAGCTCACTTCGCCTGAGTTGGCATGGTACAGTCCATAGAGGATCTTCATCAAGGTGGATTTCCCGGCGCCGTTCTCTCCCACAATTGCATGGATTTCCCCTTCGTTAAATGACACCGAAACATTGTCCAGCGCCACCACGTTGGGCGGGAAGACCTTGACCATGTTTTTTATTTCGATTATTGCACCCACGCGCACATCCTTTCTTACCGGAATAAAAATAATAGATAAGTCCAGTATGTCGAGACGTTCACATAGGACAGTAAACGTCTCGACAGTACAAGTCTAAATCAAAACCTTACAAAATTTCACTATTCGGGTTGGTAAATTTCGACGACCAGATCGCCATCAATAATCTGCTGGCGCAGTGCGTCCACTTTATCAATGATGGCCTGCGGCAATACGCTCTCCTGCGCTTCAAAGACTACGTCCACAGCGCCGGTTGACAGACCATACTGTAAGACCTGTCCGGGTTCGTAGGTGCCATCTTTAATGGTGGCAAACACGTTCCAGATCGCCATTCCGACATCTTTGATATCGCTGGCAACCACGTGCCCGGGGACGATATCGTTCTGGTTGGTATCCACACCGATGGCATACAGGTCACGCTCACCAGCCGCCTGCAGCACACCAATGCCAGCACCGGCTGCAATCTGGAAGACCACATCTGCGCCCAAGTCGTAAAGTTGAAGAGCAGCCTGCTTGCCTTTGGCCGTGTCTTCCCAATCGCCCAGGTACTTGCGCTCAATTACTACTTCTGGATCGATTTCGTGGGCACCGTTTTCATAAGCGAACATGAAAGCATCGATCACCGGGTCAACATCGCCTCCAACGGCACCGATGATCTTTTCTTCATTGATGTTAGCCACACTGGTGTCGGTGGTAAGCATAGCACCGACCACACCGGCCAAATATGCGCTTTCTTCCTCGATGAAGTCAACGGAAGTAATGGTGCCTTTTTCGTTCTGCACCACGGTATCCAGGTTCACGAAGGTCTTATCCGGATTGTTGTCAGCGAACTCTTTCAGCTGGTCTTCGAAACCATAGGAGATAACAAATATCACATCGGCATAACCCACAGCAGCCTGTAACGAAGGCTCGTACTGGCCAGCATCGAAGTTGCACTCGATAGTGCGTGTCTCTACGCCATATTCTTCTGCAATACGGTCGATACCAACCTGGCCGGAATCGTAGAATGCATTGTCTCCCAATGAGCCATTGATCAAATATACGACCCGCTCTGTCTGGGGTTCTTCTGCCTTTTGAGCACAACCTATGATCGCAGACATCAGGATCACTGCGACTATTAAAATATTGATATACTTGGTTTTCATTTTTCCTCTTTCTTCTCTTTTTGGATTAGATTAGCTTCCAATGTAATGCATGTTTAGTTATTTGCCGTGTTATATGCACCACCTCCTTTAGTCTTTTGTTATCTCTCTTTCATCTACTAAGATAATTAATAACTTCTTCTTCTGTGGGTATCGAAGGTTGTGCGCCAAGTTTTGTCACTGCCAGGCTGCCTGCTGCGACCGCAAACTCAAGTGCCGATCTCATATTACGACCTTTGATCAATGAGACAGTGAACCCACCCACAAAACTATCTCCTGCTGCCGTTGTATCCACAGCTTTTACCTTTAAAGCAGGGACGTGAAGCTGCTCAGTATCAGAGACCAATACAGCACCATTGGCTCCCAAGGTAACCACCACCGCCCCAGCGCCACGCTCATTCAGGGCTCGGCCGGTTTCAAAGGCAGTCTGGACATCCTCCACTTTTTTCCCGGAAAGCATTTCTGCTTCCGTTTCATTGACAACCAGATAATCGACCATGGGGAAAATATGGTCCGGGATGGGATAGGCCGGGGCGGGGTTAAGTAGGACCTTCTTGTGATCAGCATGTGCCTTTTCTATGGCGTACTCCACCGTGTGTAAAGGGATTTCAAACTGCATAACAACCATCTGAGCGCTCTGAATCAAGCTTTCTGCCTCATCCACCTGCGCTCTGCTTACCTGACCATTTGCGCCAGCTATGATGATGATCCGGTTTTCTCCACTTTCATCAACAATGATCGTGGCCGTACCTGAAGGGAAATCATGTAAGCAGCGAACCTGGTCTACTACCACATGACTGGCTTTCAGGGAATCGAGCGAGATCGGACCAAAGGCGTCATCACCGACATTACCGATCATGGCAGTGGAAGCGCCAAGGCGGCTGATCGCCACAGCCTGGTTTGCGCCCTTCCCTCCCGGTACCATCTTAAAACCAGTACCGGCAATGGTCTCGCCAGATCGTGGAGCCCGCTGTGTTTGTACCACCAAATCCATGTTTATGCTTCCCACAACCACAACATCAACCATGAGTATCCCTCACTTTTTGAGTAGATTCTCTGACAACCAATTCCGCCTGTAATACGACCCTCTGGTTACTTTCTTCACTGCTATTTCTTTGCATCTTCCTGATCAATAATTCAATTGATACCGCCCCCATTTCTTTTATCGGTTGTGCTAAAGTGGTTAATGCCGGTATCACTGCTGTCGCCATTTCAATATCGTCAAAACCGACAAAGGATAAGTCTTCCGGTACCCGTAATCCAAAACGACGCACCTCAGTCATTGCGCCAATAGCCATCATATCGTTTAGTACAAACACCGCAGTAGGACGGGGAGCCAGGCGTAGCATATTCGTCATTGCTTGGCGCCCGCCAGAGAACTGGAAATTACCGGAAATAATATAATCAGGATTGAAGGTTATGCCTGCGTCAGCCAAAGCACGTTTATAACCATCAACACGGCGCATGCTGGGCGTAATGGATTGTGGGCCGGTGATGCAGCCGATGTGTTTATGTCCCAAATTGATTAGGTGCCGGGTGGCGGTATAACCGGCAGTTTCGTTATCCAGGATGACAACATCCGCCAGGGATAGCGGCACCTCACGATCAGCCACAACAACCGGTATACCGCTGCTACTTAATCGCTGTAATTCTTTTGAAGAATCACCGGCAGAAATGAAGATCACGCCATCCACCAACTTTGACATCAAGGTGTTGATATATTCGCCCTGTTTTTCCAGGTTGTTATCGCTGTTGCATAGGATCACACTATACCCTTGCTGGTAACCGATGTTCTCAATCTGCCTGGAAATTTCGGCGAAGAACAGGTTGGCTACATCCGGTACGATCAAACCGATAGTCTTGGTTTCACCACGCCGCAAGCCTCGTGCGACTGAATTTGGCTGGAAGTTGAGATCGCGCATGGCATCCAGGACCCGTTGACGTGTAGGCTCATTAACTTTTCGAGTATTATTGATGACGTGTGATACCGTGGTGGTTGAAACCCCCGCAGATTTTGCCACTTCTTTTATGGTCACACGTTTCATGAAATATTATCCTTATCAGATTAGTAAACGTTTGCGCAATCGTTTTCTTTCCATTATACAGACTTTATACTTCGAGTCAACCATTATTAACATTTCTTCTTATCTAATGTTATTTCTAAACGTCACTTGGTATTTCCGCACCTGGATCTAAGGCACTTATGCAATAAAAATCATGGGTTTTTCACCCCCATCCGCTGTCATAAAAGACCCAATTCAATCACCAGTTTTTTTTACAAAAATATATTTACCTCCATACCCGCCGTAAGGCTCGTAGGTCTGGGCCAGTAGCACGGTTGCATTGGCGTCCGCCAGTTGGCGCACCGAGCCCAGGGCATCAGGGATGTGGTAGGCCCAGGTATCATTCGCTTCTTCCCCGATCCGCCCAAGCCCGTACAGGGAAGCGTTGTCGCCGTCGCTTAAGACTTGCGTCAACCCGGCGTTCAGGTCCAATATGTAATTGGTGGTCACCTCACCCACGGTCTGCTGCAGGCGGTCGCCTAAGCCGTTATAGGCGTACGCATACACTACGATATCCACCGTCGCATTCCTCAGCCGGTTGCACTTGATACTTGAATCTAGGAAAGAAATTAATACAGTTATTAAGTAATTGGGTCATCCATTCAGTTTCTGCAACGTAGCAAATAACTTTTTAATTCATCTCGGAAAAAAATAATACTAAATCCCACTAAGCCAATCAACAAGGGCATAAGGCTAAACCAAGAATCTAAACCAAATAGATATTGGCCTAGACTCGGGGCAAAATTACCATTAATAAGACGTTTTAAACTGATATTATAAATGTTTGAAAATTCAAAGAAATCCAGCTTTTTAAATTTATAAACCACTGGATCTAAAATTCTTATAGAATTTGCGGATAGTATTAACATTTGTGCAATAGATATTAAAGATAGAATTAATTCTGGCAGTATAAATTTATCAGGAATAAAAATTAAAAAAATAACGAAAAAAGGCAATACTGGAATTATATATCGTACACCGATTGACGAGCCTCCCCACCAAAATGTAAAACCTGAAAAAATGACAAAATAGGAAAAAATAATAAAAGCGGCGAGGATTGCTTCTCCTCTATAATGTTTACTAACTAACATATTTTTTATCCCAATTAATGACAAGATCAATACAGGTGATTGCCAAAATACACCCATAAGTGGATGTAGAGTCATATAAAAAAGTACTTCTAAGTTTGGCCAATTGAAACCCCATAATCCTTGTTGCATTCCTTCAATATAAACCTGACGACCTGTATTACTATATCCTATTGAAAAAAAATTATCGAAACATAATTTGTTATATGAAAGCTGAAGGATAATGGGAATAAGACCACCTAATAATGGAAAAATTATCAAAATTAATCGTCTATCAAGATTGTTTTTCACAACTATTGAAAAATAATAGATTACTAATGGAATAACTATAATCACTGAAGGGTACTCACTAATTAATGCCCATCCTAAAAATAATCCAATAAGTAACGATAATTCATTTTCCCATCTTTTAGGCTTCTTTTTTAGCAAGAAAATTAAACCAAATGCCCAAAAAAGCAATGAAGAAGTCAATTGGTGACTGAAAAAGACAGTACTAAAAGGAAAAAACATTGTCCCCATAGCAATAGATAAAGTTGATAAATAAGATTTAAAACGATTCCTGGATAAATAGTAACAAAAAATATATATGAGACTTCCTGTTAAGGCTGAGGGGAGTCCAATAGTAAAAAAAGTCAATAAGTATTTTATAGCTTTTATATTATAGGGATTAAGCTTTGGCTGAATCCAGTGAATTAATTTATAAAAGACAACTCCTACCATCGCTGACCCGATGGCTTTATCCGAATAATAATGACCGTCGAAGTAAGCATGGTCTATAGTCTGGGTTTTCAATTTGTAATTGTCGTAGTAGTAATCAATAAAAAGCCGGTTTCCTCGCACTATGGAAAATATTAAACCAAATCGAGAATTCGCATTCCAACCACCGTCGTGATAAAAAAAAGCAAAGACAAGAGCGAAAAGGAGAAAAACAATCAGTGCATCTTTCAAATAAAATCTCGGAATAATATTAACTAACCTAGAAATTTTATTTTTCAATCGTAAGAATAATTGAGTGGATTTGAGAATAACTTTCTTCACTTTTTAAGAATCCTTTTCGTTTTCATATATAGCGTGAATCATGATTAATGAGTAATAACTGATGAATAATTATTAATTTTTCTATTCGCTTAATATATCAAAAGGCCAATAAAACAACTTAGGATAAGCCTAAATACAGCGCCTCAGTAGAAATCCAAGAAACACATCCATATTTTAGAAAACGCTAATTGGTTTAAATTTCCCATATTTGTTAATAAGATTCGTAGTCAAATACGCGTAGCGCAGTTGCAGAGCATAATAATTTTACACCAACCAAAGCCCGGTGAACAGCCGGGTTCGCTCATTAAAACCAATGAGCTATTTAAAATCAATCTGAATATTTCGAAAGTCAACTGTTATATATTGGGGTAAATTAGGAGATAAATGTAATGGACCCAGGATTCTGGACACGAAAACAAGGATCATCAGGGGGTACCTGAATTAGCCACCTGCTGATAATAATGGCTTTCGAACTCAACTGGTGTCAGGTAACCCAGCGCAGAATGAATGCGCTTATGATGAGGGTGTCAGAAAAAGTGTGTAAATGAGGTATCCTAAACAGAAAGGAAAACTCATGACACAGAAAAAGAAACCCACGAAAAAAGACGTGCAAAAACATATGCCGGATCCAGAAGAATTAGCTCGGGAACTGGCTGCTGCCAAATCGATTGACGACTTTTATGGTAAAGACGGCATTTTTGGCCGGATGTTCTCGAAGACCATCGAACAAATGCTGAAAGCGGAGTTGACCGAAGAGCTAGGCTATGACCGCTATGCAACCGAAGGACGTAACTCCGGGAATAATCGCAATGGGCACTACAAGCGCAAAATGCGCACATCGGGTGGAGACGCCGAGATCAGCGTGCCGCGTGATCGAAACGGAGAATTCAATTCGGAAATCCTCAAAAAGAACAGCAATGAAATCGAGCAAAAAGTGATTGCCATGTATGCGAAGGGGACAACCACGCGAGATATTCAGGATATGCTTGATGAGCTGTACGGGATCAGTGTATCGCCCGACACGATCAGCAAGATCACGGATAAAGTCTGGCCGCTGGTGGAAGAATGGCAAAACCGCCCCCTGGCTCCGATCTATACGATCGTCTATCTGGATGCCCTGCACCTCAAGCTCAAAAAGGATGGCAAGATCGAAAATGTAGCCATCTACAACGTGCTGGGGGTGGATCTAGAGGGCAAACGTGATGTTTTGGGGCATTGGATAGGGGCTGGTGGAGAAGGAGCCAATTTTTGGCTCTCGGTGATCACCGACCTGCAAAATCGAGGCGTGACGGATATCTTCATTGCTTCGGTGGATGGCCTGGCTGGTTTTTCTGATGCGATCCATGCCGTTTTCCCTCAGACACTGGTGCAGCGCTGTATCATCCACCAAATTCGCTATTCGCTGAAATACGTGCCATGGAAAGATAAAAAGGCTTTTACCGCTGATCTGAAAACCGTATACCAGGCGGCTACTCGTGAGGAAGCTGAAGCCAATCTGCTCAAACTGGAAGAAACCTGGCAGCATAAATATGCAGCAGCGATCAAGTCCTGGCATAACAATTGGGAAGAGCTGGCAACCTTCTTCCAATTCCCCAAGAAATTCGGCGATTGATCTACACCACCAACACCGTGGAAGGCTACCACCGGCAGTTGCGCAAGCGCACCAAAAACAAATCCATGTTCCCTACGCCGCAGGCTGCCCGAAAACTGTTATATTTAGCCACGATGGACATTACCAGGAAATGGACATCCCCCATTCGGAACTGGCCCTTGATCCTCAATCAGCTTGCCATCCGCTATGAAGATCGCTGGCCCTCACCATGATATCGCCGTTTACACACAATTTCAGACACTACCCTTATGATTGTACACATCCTGGATGAATGTCTTCATCTCCGTTCTTGCTTCTGTCAAACTCCTGTATTCAGATAATCCAACCTCCTCTTCTTTGATCGTTCTCATCAACCGCTCTGCATAACCATTCTCATGCGGGCAACCTATGGCAGACATGCTGATTTGTATCCCGCGCAGTTCCAATTCTTGGACGTATTTCCTGTTTGCATAGTGCACCCCTTGATCGCTATGATGGAATTCAGGTGTATGCCTGGCAAGCGCCTGAATGAGTGGCTGCAAGGTTAGTTTTTTGTCATATGATGTGTCCAGTCGCCACCCGCGTATACAGCGTGTGAAGACATCCATCAGCACTGCCAGATATACAAAACCAGCGCCTAGCCGGACATAGGTTACATCACTCACCCACACGTGATCTGGCCTGACGATATCCAGATTGGCTACCAGGTTCTTATAACGCGGAAAAGCATGGGCGCTGTTAGTGGTGTACACTTTGTCTCTTTTAGTCTGCCTCAACAGCCCTTTCTCTCTCATGATCCGCTGTGTGCGCTTGCGGTTGATGTGCTGCCCATAGGGTGGTCGCCGTAACTGATGGGTGATCCTTCGTGTCCCATACACAGGGTGCTCTCCGGTTACTTTTTCAACAGCTTCTTCTATCTCGCTTTGGTCACGTCTCTGACTTTTGTAATAGTACGTACTGCGAGACAACCCGACCACCTGGCATACTGCTTTCACCGGATAACCTTCTTTGTAAGCTAAATCATTCACCATTTGCCGCTTTTGTACTTGCTTGAGACCGAGTGACCGAACGCTTTTTTTGCGATCTCTAGCTCCATGGTCAATTGGCCAATCATACGCTCCAGATCGGCGATCTTTTCCTCTTGCCCTTTTTCTTTCATCCCCGGTGCTTTGAACAGCTCTGTCGATCTTTCTATGAACTGCTGTTTCCATCTCGAAAGCACAGTATCCTTGATCTCATAATCTCGGCTGGCTTCCATTAACCCCTTTTCCCAGTTAACAGCTCTATTACTACCTGGGCTTTGAATTCAGGTGAGAATTGCCTGTTCCTCTTTGCCATTTGGACACCTCTTCTTTTATCTTATCTACCCCTTGCCCTCGTGTCCAGTTTTTGGGGTCCACTACACTGCCGCCCCTACCAGTAAAAAACGATAAAAAATCTACTTTTCTATTGGAATGCTAATTGGCTTGGTCATAGCCATCGGCGGTTTTCCACAGGTTTGTTTTCTACTTATCATTTCATTTTCTATCACTGGCTATTAGGGTAGTTCCTGCAAAGAGGGAGGAAAAAGGATCGACTTTTATTATCAATATCGGGTCTGGTTGATGACCATCTTTGGCGGTTTTCCACGGCCTGAGTGTCTTTTTACGTTTTCTTTTTCCGGTGGAGACTATTGCTAAGCCCCCTGTAAATGTTGTCATTCCGAGCCGTAGGCGAGGAATCTCGCGATAATCTCGATTTATTAAATAGTATGTTTTTCGGATAAAACAATAAAACAATTATATTTTGGTGTTGTTCATCCAGAGCCATTAGGTTCAGCCCTGAGGATTTATTACTTTTTCTTTTTCCGGTGGGGGCCAGCCCCCACCACCCCCGCAGGGGGATTTCATCCCCCTTGAACCCCCGAAAGTTGACCGGTGTGCCGCTGTCCGAAGGGATGGTTTACGGCCGTGCCGTCAGGGTTTGGATGAAAGGCGAATGCATTGGGTTTATCTATGATCCGGCAGAGCGGCAGGTGAACCCCTTGCCGGTGAAAAAACGCGCCAGCGGAGTGAAAGTATACAGCCTGGGCTTGGACGTAGACCACGGAGGTGCAGGTGGAGGCGCGGCCAGCAGAAATAAATTCCCCCAGATATTTTGTATACTGCAAGGAGCTTCAATCCTTTGTGCCATTCATATTTACAAAAATGGATAATAATGTTTAATTACAGAAATATAGATACCCGCTAGTAAAATTGGTCCTAAACAAACTCATTTACAGAAAGAAACAGGTGGAAAAAATGAATGTTCTCCAAAAAATGTTGGAAGAAGAGATTGAAAAACAGTATGAACTTCCGATTATAAGTGCTCAAATAATAAAAGATCGTCTAGGAAAGCGAGGCGTTTAACTTAAATAACATACAGGTAAAAAAAATCGAAAAATTAATCCGAGATAATGAAGATGATTTCCTGGACTTTGATCTTATACTAACAAATACACAAAAGCAAGTATTAGGAATTATTGATTCCGAAAATTTTGAATTAGATCTTGGGGACTTGGGAAAAGCTGTAAAAGAAACCTATGAAAAACTAAACAATGGGTTGCAAGAAAATATATTGGACTGGGTAAATTTAATGACTCCCCCGATCATTTCTAGTCTTGAAAAAAGAACTCCGTCTTATTTAAGAGCACTAAGAAAAGATTTAGATGGATTTAATATACGGCTTTATCGCGATTGGAAAAACCATTTGATTTATTAGAAAAGTTTATTGCATTAGCGTTTGATGCTGGAAATTGAATTCGTTATTGAAGAAAGAGATAATGAGTTTTACGAAAATAATCATGTATTTTTTGTCTTAACTAGATCACACGCTAGGGCTTGCCAAATCGCTAGAGAAATACTAACCCTGATAAAAAATGGGTATGCCGATGGAGCTATGGCAAGATGGCGAGCATTACACGAAATATCAGTTATTAGTTCTTTTATCGCAAAACATGGAAATGAAGTTGCTGAGAAATACCTACTGCATAGCAATATTGAATCGAATAAAGCAGCTGTACTTTATCAAAAACTTTTTTGGATCTTGGATATGAACCTTTATCTCAAAAGGAAACTGAAGAAATTAAAAAATACAAGGATGAATTAATAAAGCGCTTTGGTGATGAATTTAAAGAAGATTATGGTTGGGCTGCAGCAACTTTAAAAAAGAAAAAACCAAATTTTACTGATATCGAAGAAAACATACAGCTTAGTTTCTTTCGTCCTGATTACAAAATGGCCAGCTATAATGTTCATGCAAATTCTAAAGGAATCTTGTTTAGATTAGGTCTATTAGAGAATATTAGTAATAAATCATTATTAGCTGGACCCAGCAACATTGGTTTTACCGATCCTGCACAACTTACTGCAAAATCTTTAGGTTATATAACAATTACTCTTCTTAACTCAATCCCACTATTGATAATTTAATTGTTTGTAATATTTTAATGGAATGGGGAGCAAAGATTGGAAATGAGTTTTTCAAGGTACAAAAGATGATTGAAGAAAGGGGGAATATATTAAATCCGAAAGTAACATATTTTTTCAATTTCTCTTTATTTTTCTACTAACTCTATACTGTTACAACATATTACATTCTCGCTTATACTATACCCCTATGCCTTTCACATCCTCATCTACCCCACCCAGCCATTCCGATAAGGCCGCATTGCGCGGCGAGCCTTCCTACGTGTGGCGCGAGGGGCAGCAGCGCCGCCTGGACATGATCGTGGCGGCGGCCGGGCCGCGCATCAAAGGCCGCATCTTGGAGAACGGCTGCGGTGTGGGTATGTACGTGCAGCACCTGGCGCCTCTTGGCGGTCAGGTCTTCGGCCTGGAGTACGAGTTCGAGCGCGCCGCCGAAGCCGGGCGGGTCCACCCGCTGGTGGTCAACGCCGCCGGCGAACACCTGCCGTACCCCGCCGACCGTTTCGACCTGATCCTGAGCCACGAGGTGCTCGAGCACGTGCAGGACGACCGCCTGGCGGTGGCCGAGATGGTGCGGGCGCTTAAACCGGGCGGCAGGATGGTGGTGTTCTGCCCCAACCGCGGCTACACCCTTCGAGGACGCACGGTATTTACTGGCGCGGCGAGTACCGCTTCGGCTATATCCCGCTGGTCAACTACCTGCCGCGCGCCCAACGCGACAAACTGGCGCCGCACGTGCGGGTGTATTCCCGGCGAGACCTGGCGAAACTGTTCGAGGGGCTGCCGGTGAAGATCGTGCAGCGTACGGTGGTCTTCGGCGCCTACGACAATATCATCGCCCGATGGCCTTCGCTGGGCAAGATACTGCGGGCCGTGCTGCAAGTGCTGGAGCGCACGCCGCTGCGCGTCTTCGGGCTGTCGCATTTCTGGGTGGTGGAGAAGGTCTGACGATTCCGGGGGAGTTGCAGGGAAATATCTTCCTTAATAACGATCAGTTTTCGGCCAGGGTAGCCTGCACCACGATGCGGTGGTCGTTGATCAGGTAGGGGTAGCACGAGATCAGCGTGACAGTGGGCTTCACGGTAGGCGAGATGGCCTCCACGAAGGTGGGGTCAACGATCTGCGGCGCTTCCTCGATCACGTAAGTGTACGAGCGGATATTGGTGAACACGGTGATCGTATCGCCGGCTTGTAGTTTATCCAGATGGCGGAAGATCTCGCCGAACACGTCGTTGTGCGCCGAGAGCACCAGGTTGCCGGGCTGTCCGGGGTTGGCCGTGCCGATGTGCTGGCCGACGCCCTGCTTGAGCTGCTCCCAGCCGTCGCCCTGCACCACCGGGGCAGCCACCTCGATGGCCGGTATCTCCAGGCGCACGGCCTGCTCGGGCTGGGGGTGGGGATGGCCAGGTTTTCGTAGTAGGACTGCACCACCGGCTGCAGGTGCTCCGGGATTTCGGACATGTTGAACTGGGGCGCCGCCGGGGAGGTGGGCGGGGTGTGGCCGGAGGGCAGCACCACCAGGTCGAACAGCGGGGTGGGTGTGAGCGAGACCTGCTGCAGAGCCGCTTTAACCTCCTGGTTGAGCTTGCTTACCAGGCTCACGCCGTTGATCAGCACGAACACCAGACCGACGATGGCCACGATCTCCACGCCCCAACAAGGTACGGTCGATGCTGGCTTTGCGCCGCTGTTCGTGCGGGGACTTCTTGGCGGCTTCCGGTTCCGGCTCTTCCAGTTCGATACCGCTGAAGGACGGCTGCGGTCTCTCTTCCGGCAGCGGGTACGTCTTCCACCAGGCGACCGGTCTCGTGGAAGTGCTCCAGGCGTTTCTTGCGTGCCGTGAGGCGTTTCTTTACCAGCAGGTGTTTGAGCTGTTCTTCGCTGAGGTCTTCGGGGCGGACTTTTGCGGCCATGGGGAAATTATTCTGGAAAACCTGTGACGAGTGAACAGTAACTGGTGATTAGGTAATCGGGAAACAGGTGATTAGGTATCAGGTAATTAGTCAATCAGGTAATCAGGATTTAGGGAAAACGGTCTAAATCGTCGTTCGTCCGACGTTGGACGGTTTTTTTAACAATTGAGACGACCCGATGATTTAGACGAGTTGGCGTCTATTCCTGCAAGACCATCATGCCACTATGCTCCCTCGGTATACGCCATCGGCACTTGTGGGACGAGCTGTCGATCACCAGGTCGCTCGGTCCATGTATTCCACATCAACTGGAAGGGAGCTTAGCGGCCTGCCATTTACGGCGATGACACGCCGTGGCCGGGCAGCACGGTGAAGGCTACTGGCGCGGGTCGTCGGGTGCAGCAGCGATTGGGCAGCGCCCGAAGGCGGCTTTGATACCCTTGGCTGGGCCTCGGTGGCGCAGGAGACAGGTAGTGGTAGTAGGGTGGGGTCGAGCGGCACGAACTCCACCAGAGCGAGGTTGTAGCGGGAGACGCCGCGGTGCCCGTGCAGTTTGGAGCGCGCCACCGGCACCTGCCTGCCGTCCTCCAGCGTGACCGTGGGCAGCAGGCCGTCCATGTCGATCATTTCCACCGCTTCCGAGGAGGGTTTGATGTTGTCCTTGCCGGCCACGTGGCGTACCTGCACCCCTGGCCGTCGGGACGTACGGCCACGATCACCGCCAGGTCGTCGTCGTTGATGTTGCCCTTGTCCACCGGGCGGGCGCTGCCGGTGATGGTGGCGATCAACGCCGGGACGGCCGGTTCCCAGGTGGCAAAACAGCCTCGCTGTACTGGCTGGAGATGGCATCGGTCACCGCCGGCACGTTGGTCAGGTCGCTGATGCGGATCATATCGGTGAAGAAGCCGCGCCGGCCCAGTTCAATCCGGCCTGTTTCATGGCATGCACGACGGGCAGTCCGTCCCAGGTCTGGCGCGGGATCAGCTCCCCTACCGTCTGGTGCTGGGTGATCTCGTGGGTGCTCTCGTAGGTTACCAGGCGCAGCACGATATCTTCGTAGAATGCCGACTTTCCGATACTGTATAGAGTGACCGGGTGCGCGCCGACCAGGTCGAAATGGTAAACATAGTCGATCTGCTGCTCCCCCACCAACAGCAGGATGCGGATGCACTTGCACTGCGCCTGCATCACGCGCAGCAGCGAAAGTATCGGGCCGCCGCGTTTGCCCTGTTCAATCAGCACCGCCGGGGCGGTCTCGGCCAGTCCCTCGAAGCGGAAGTCTTCCGGGTCGGGTGGCTGTTTGGCCAGCACCCGCTCGAAATAGCTCAACTGCTCTTCCAACTGCCGGGGGAGGTAATGTGGATGGCGGTGATGGCGACGGGGGTATGCTCCAGTTTAAGCAACAAACGCCCGGTGAGCATCAGCGAGCGCCGCCAGTTGATCACCTGGCCGAATGCGGCAGTGGTCAGCAGCACGTCGGTGTCTTCGTCGGCGGATGGCTGGACCACGTGCCCGGAAGCTTCGAACTGGGTCAACAGACCGGTGATGAATTGTTCTAGTAATGGTGTGCGCTGACCGGGAATGTAGTGGAGGTGGATGGTTTTCAGCCAGTCGTGGACGGGGTGCGTTTCAAGATATTCGGTTTTAATATCCTCCATAGCCTTTTCCTTCTGGTAAAAAGCCGGTGTCTATTATAATAACCCGAATTAATCCGCTACGTCACAATATTGAGAAAACCTTAACCTGATAGAGAAAAAATGCACATACTCGTAACCAATGATGATGGCGTGCAGGCGCCGGGGCTGTTGGCGCTGGTGCACGAATTGCGGCAGTTGGGCAAGGTGTCCGTGCTGGCGCCCGACCGCAACTGGTCGGCCAGCGGGCACGTGAAGACGCTCAACCGCCCGCTGGCGTCCAGGAAGTGCGCCTGGCCGACGGCACCACCGCCCTGGCCAGCGACGGCGCTCCCTCCGACTGCGTGTCCCTGGCGCTGCTGGGTCTGGTGGAGGGGCCGGTGGACCTGGTGGTCTCCGGCATCAACCCCAACGCCAACCTGGGCCACGACGTGACCTATTCCGGCACGGTGACGGCAGCCATGGAGGCGGCGCTCAACGGCGTGCTCGGTTTTGGCCGTATCGCAGGAAACACCGGATGTGATCGAGGGACAGCGCGATTTCGCCTCGGCTGCGATCTACGGGCGTATTGTGGCGCAGGCGGTGCTGGAAAAAGGCTTGCCGCCCAAGACGCTACTGAGTGTGAACGTGCCCTACTTACCGATGCAGCAGATCAAAGGCGTGCGCATCACGCGCCAGGGCCTGCGACAGTACCGGGATATATTGATCACACGCCAGGACCCGCACGCCGCGCCCTATACTGGATCGGCGGAGAAATGCCCAAACCGCCGTCGTTGGAAGGCTCGGACGCCGACGCGCTGGCAGAGGGTTATGTCTCGATCACGCCGTTCCAGATGGACCTGACGGATTACGGGTTGATGGAATTGTTAAAGGAATGGAAATTTGGGGAATGACCGGCCGATAAAGTCGTTTGGGCAGTTCAGCGCCCGACCATCGGCCATAAGTTAGGCACTTCTTTCCAGTACCTACCAAACGGGGCGTCTTCACCGTCCGGGTTGATCGGGTTGTCATCCAGGTCTTCCGGTATCTCGGGCAGGTTGAAATAGAAGCGCCAGTCATCGCCGTTATGGTCCAGCGTGCTCTGCTGGCTGACAACCTCAAACCAGGTATTACCGGGTTTTAAGGAGAACGGCTCACCGGAACCGTCCACCAGGTGCAGCACCCCTTCTTCCTCCTGGCGCCTCCCACTTTCCCTGGTATTCGACACCGTCACGGAAGAAATACGCCGGCCCGCTGCCGATCAGCGGGATGGTGAGGATCTCGGTGGTGGAGGTCTTGACGAAGAAATAGTAGGGCACCACCAGCACCACCACGTTGTCGGCCGTGATCTGTTCGCCGGTCAGGTCGTCCAGCAGCGGTTCGTAGCTCTCCTGGCTGACGTTGGAATAACCGATGGTCTCCTGGAAGCGGGCGTACTTGCCCTGCTGTGAATAGTATTCCCCACTTATTGTAGATGAACAGCGAGAAGCGCACGTAGATGTTGAAGGCATCGCTTCCGCCGCGGCGGTGTGCGGTTCTCGAAGCGAAACCCGGAAATGTCGGGGCGGTAGTTGCCGTTGCGGTTGGTGACGTATTCCTGCAGGGCGACCGTGTTGGTGAACATGTTTGTTGTAAGTGGCCTTGCTGTAATCGCGGCAAAGGAAACGCGGTTCATCGGTGCAGCTGTGTTTGGTGTCGGAGGTCTCCACCACCAGGCTGGAGACCCAGTGGTTACCCAGGTCCAGGAAATAATCCATTACGCGCGGGTCGGCCATACCGAATACAAAAAAGGCGTCGTACATCTTGAAGATGTGCTCGTCGAAGAAACGGCCGGAGCGCACCGGCCCGATGTGTTCGGCATCCTGGCCGTAGAACACGGCGATGAAACGGGAGATACCGCGTTCCATATAATATTCGAAGACATTGTCGGCAAAGGAGAGCCGGACTGCGGCCTGACGGTGCGTGGGTAGTTGGTGATCTTGACTGCCATAGGCCGCCGGTCCAGCAGTTCCGGGTCATCGACGATCAGACCGGTCAGCGGGTTAACGTCCGGCGGGAACTCGTCCGGGCCGTAGCCAACCGGTGTAGGCTGGCTGGCGATCAGCGGGATCACTTCAGGCCATTCCGGCGTTTCCTCGGCCTTTTGGGATGGGGCTTTGGGCGTAGCGTGGCGGTGAGTGTCGGCTCGGAGGCGGATTGCGCCAGCGCCGGAGAGGAAAACGCGCAGGTTACGCCCAGCAGCCCGATCACAGCAGCCGTGCTCCAGATAAACGACCTGATCTTGTCCATCGTATTACATTGCTGCAACTCTTGTGCCAGTTTCGCGCCTATTCTGGCAGCTCTTCCCACTCCTCAAGCTTTGGCACCAGGTTGAATTCGATGCGCCATTCTTCCGGTTTGGTGGTGATCTGACTCTCGGGCGTGATCACTTCGTACCAGGTGTTGCCGGGGCGATAGGGATAGTGGGCTGCCGTCGGGGAAGGTGATGACCGGCAGGCTGTCGTCCGAGAGCGGAGCCAGTGCACTTTATACATGCGTCCATCGCGCATGGCGTAGGCGTCTCCGGAGCCGGTGAACTCCATATCCACGATCTCCACAGCAGCATTGCCATCCTGCGGCGCTTCGTAGACGCGGTGGACGTGCGGTACAACCAGCACGACCACGTTATCAGCCGAGATCTGGTCCTGGTTGATGCGGTCGACCAGCGGTCCGAAGACCTGCTTCTGGCCGCCAAAGGCTTCCTGGGCATCCTGGTAACGCAAGAACTTGCCGGTTTTGGGATGGTATTCCCACATCAGGTAGGCGCTGTACGAGTACGTGATGTACAGCTTCTCGATCGGGTCGCCGCCGTTGGGGGTTTTGTCGTAGAACCACATACCGTCCAGGTTGGGGCGTTTGCTCTTATCCCCCAGGCTGCTGATGAAGTCGTCCACGATGCTGGTATCGGTTACCAGCGAGTTATCGGTGGCCGGTTCGTAGCGGCAGACCGGCCAGGGT
>CAXXFV010000016.1:0-850425 GCA_963674595.2 bacterium | reverse complement strand
TTCAGGACTTGTATCGGACAAAACGGTTCCTTTCGACATGACAATAACACGTGAAGCAACCTGAGCGACAAAATCCATATTATGGGTAATTAAAACCACTGATTTCCCGGCGCCGATCAACCTTTCGACAAGGTTTTCCATTCTGCGTACACCACGTGGGTCAAGCCCGGCAGTTGGTTCATCGAACACGATCATTTCAGGGTCCATTGCCAAAATACCGGCAATGGCAACACGACGCTTCTCTCCTTCACTGAGTTTAAATGGAGAACGGTCTTTAAATTTATCGGGTTTTATTTCAACGGCCTCCAGTGCGGCATATACACGATCCGGTATCTCGGAGGCGTTCACGCCCAGGTTTGTCGGCCCAAAAGCAACATCTTTATAAACGGTTTCTTCAAACAACTGAGACTCGGGAAACTGGAATACAATGCCGATTTTTCGGCGTAATTCCTGAAAAGAATATTTTTTACTCCAAATATCAACATCATTGAACAACACTTTTCCAACATCCGCGTTTCAGCAAACCTGTAAAATGTTGAATAAGCGTTGTTTTTCCGGAGCCGCTCGGTCCAACGACAGCCGTGCACTCACTTTTATTAAATTCCAAATTAATATCATGCAGTACATAATTTTCAGAAGCACCAATACCTTTATATTTAAAAGCAATATTAATCAATTGCAATTTCGCAGACATTATAGAACAATATTCCTTTCATATTTTTTCAGTTCGTTTTCAGCAAAAATATCCGTCATTCCGGCGATATGATCGGTGATTGTACGGGGAAATTTGGGATTATTTTTCAATTTTTCTATAACCAACGGCTTTTCCAGTTCTTTTTCATCAATCGCACCCAGGCATTGACGGATTCGATAAACCGGGATAAGTTTCGGATTATCATAATATAACCGAAACAAGCTGCAAATAACGTGACGGGCAAGATCATCACTGCGGGCTTTTTTAGCGGCCGAAATGACATGATCACGAATAAATTCATCCAATTTCTGCTGAAGAGGATCGACCGGTTTGCTGAACCACATTATCAGTTCATCAAACAGGTGCATACGTTTTTTTGTATTTATAAAATTTTCAATTCGTTCGGCACTTGCTTTTATTACGTCTGTAATTAAAAAATCTATTAACGAACGAATAAGATAATTCTGATACAGGTATCCTTCACCTTTTTGAGAAAATTTAATCCGGGCTTGTTTTTCAACTCTTTTAATTATGTCCAGCTCTCTTACTTTGGCAAAATCGACATACTGCGCACGAAAGCCGTCTTCCAAATCATGGGTCCTTTGAGCAATTTCATCACACACAGCCACAATCTGCCCTTCCAGCGTAACCGCATGATCGAGGTCATAATAAAGGTCATGTTCATGGAAATTTTGATAGCTGATAGATCCGCGTTTTAACCGGGTGTGTTTTAAAATACCCTCACGGACAGCAGACGTTAAATTTAATCCGTTCCAGCTATAGCGTTTTTCCAAAACATCAACAACCCGCAGCCCCTGATAATTATGTTTAAAACCGCCCAAATCACCAAAATTTTTAAATTCCGGGGCTGTTCCTTTTAAAATTCCATTCAAAACAATTTCACCAACGTGCCCAAATGGAGTATGGCCCAAATCATGACCCAAAGCAATAGCTTCGGACAAATCTTCATTAAGTCCCAGTGCCCTGGCCATCGTACGAGACAACTGCGCAACTTCTAATGTATGGGTCAACCGGGTGCGGTAATGGTCTCCCAAATGAGTAATAAATATCTGTCGCTTATGTTTGAGACGCCGGAACGCCCGCGAATGAATAATCCGGTCACGGTCACGCTGAAAAACGGTCCTGTATACAGGATATTTTTCAGAATGAACACGGCTGTCTTTCCAATCAAAGCTGTGAGCGGCAAACGGAGAAAGCGTTTTCTTTTCAAATTTTTCCAAAAATATCCGCTTACGAACTTTGACGTGCATTTTAAATTCCTGACGAAATGGGCTGATCTGTAATCAGTGTTAATTTTGGTTTTCGTTTTTCATAGCTGACGGTATGCTGATAGCCTATACCAGTCAACAAGGCTACTGTCTCATTAAAATGAAACGCAACTTCCTGGGGCCGGTGAGCATCACTGCCGATGACAACAGGGATATCACGCATGAATGCTTTTTTTAATATATCCGGTGAAGGATGAATTTCACCGACAGTTTTTCGAATCCCCGATGTATTGACATCCAAAGCAATATTGTTTTTCTTGATGGCATCAAGAGCTGTTTCAATTTCCGGGGTCAAATCACATGACGCAAATTTACCAAATTTTTTAGGAATATCAAAGTGTCCTATTATATCATACAGGCCGCAATTCGCCGCTTCATTCAATAAACGATAATAAGACCTGTAGGTTTCATTCACACCAAAAGTATTCATTTTTTCCGCATGAGCAGGATTGGTAAAATCCCAGTCATCGATAAAATGCACAGAACCAATGATAAAATCAAAGGGATGTTGTTTTAAAAATGATTCTATAAAGGGCATATATTTGGGCATATAATCCGCTTCAATACCCATTTTAATTTTTATATCCGGAAAATCTTTTTGTGCTTTTTCTATTTCAGACTGGTATATTTCAAATTCGTCCAAAAGCATCCGGCCGTCCGGATCGTCAAGTCCGGGTATTGGTATATGCTCGGCAAAACCGATTTCAGACAAACCGCGTTGCAAAGCAGCTTGCACATAATCCTGTACATGTCCCTCTCCATGTTTACACAAATATGTATGTAAATGATAATCGTTCATTCTTTTTAGATGTTCTCCGTTTTATATTGTTTCAAAAGTTGTCTGATTGATTTATACTTTTCCTCTTCTTTGCCGGCCCGGCTGCTGATAACCAGTAGCTGCCCGGCCAGTTCCAAATACTGATTTAAAAGTCGTGGATTATTCTTTTTTAATGTATCCAAATGTCCGGCAACAGTACCAGCATCTCCCCGCACAACAGGTCCGGTTAGCGCTTGAGTGGGACCGGTTTTAATGACATTCTGCAAAGCTGTTAAAGCAAGCGGCGCCAAGATATGGCGTGCGTCCGGTTCCGGAATATTGTTCTGCATTAATATCTCTATAGCGGAATCCATAACAGCAACAATAAAATTAGACGCCCAAACACAAGCGGCATGGTAACCTGATTTTTGTGAGGCTGTCAAAGAAAAAACCCGGCCTTTCAAACAGCCCAATACTTTTTTCATTCGTTCTTGTGCGCCGTCACTTCCTTCAAGCCCCCAATATATATTCAACAATTTTTCCCAATCCCGTATATTTTCCGTAATGGTCTGGACCGGATGGACGGAAAGCAAAAGGTTGGTTTTCCCGGAAAGACTGTAAAGCACCTCCGATGTTTTCGCTCCGGAAGTATGACAAACAATTGTATTCTTTTTTACAACATCCAGTTCATCCAAAGAAGCGGCAACATCCCCTATATAATCATCCGGCACGGCAATAAAAATCATGGATAATGTGGTCGGAAATTCTTTTAATGGTAAATATCGAACAGGAGGACCGCACTGTTCAGCGCATGCTCCGGCTTGTTCTGATCGAATATCTGAAACGGCCAGAACATCAAGTCCGGCATTTTTTAAAGCAACGGCCAAATGACAGCCAACGCGCCCGGTTCCAATAACAGCAATTTTTTCTTTTACTTGCTCCATCTACGCCTGCATTCACAACACAATTTGTAATTACTCTTTAACATTTTTTGCAAAGAGCAGAGAAGCATAACCGACCGTCCACCCTCCTTTTCTTCCGGTTACATCGGCTGAATTTGTTCGGTGAATGAGCTGAATATCTTTTGCCCCTAACTTTTGCGCGGCTATCATTAAAGCGGTTATAGGGCCGGTGCCACAGGCCATGTACATGCCGCTGTTCGCCTGGCGATTAAACATTTCCGCGTCAAATTCGATAATACCCTTAATCGTTTCATCGTCGGAAAACACACACTGTTCGTAGGACTCGCCGTGATACAAATCGGAACTGGCCACAATCAACGTTTCACCGGGTATAAAAATATCAGCCAAACCGTTTCCCAGACTCGAACAGTTATCCCAACTATAGTCATGAAAAACCAGAGGTAAAATTTCAAAATTTTCAGATAAAACCTTTTGTAAAAACGGTAACTGCACTTCCAAAGAATGTTCAGCTCGCCTGCCGTCGGTCCTGTGCCCTTCATCCGAATATCTTACAACTTTTGAAGCCTTGACCAGCTTTTCTCCCAACGAATGGGAAACCGGAATAGGGCCAAAAGGAGTTTCATAATAATCACCGTAATAAAGAGACACACCAGAAAAAAGATCAGTATGACTGGGCGCTAAAATGATGATACTGTTAAAAGGCCGGCCTTTTAACAGGGAATAGGCAGCGGCTGCTGTTTGGCCGGAATACTCATATCCGGCATGCGGCACAACAAGGCCTATAATTTCACCATCTATTGTAATTTTTTCAACAGATGAAAAAAATCGTTCAAGCAAGGCATCCAGCGCCTCTACCCGACCGGGATAGAACTGGTTCTCCCAGGCAGAATTTCTAATTTTTGTTTCCATGATAAAACCAAAGATTATTTCAATAATTTTTACACGGTAATTTAAAAATAATCAAATAATGCTTACTCTTTAAATTATAAACATTTCTAACATAAGATCAAACATTCTTTTTTATTGTAATATTCTGGTTTAAATTTTCATTTTTGTTTGTTTTTATAAACTATTTTCCTAAATTTTTTAATAAACAAAGGGAAAATTATGGAACATTTTTGTAAAAACCACCCTAAAACAATGGCTAAAAAAAGGTGCCATCAATGTAAAGAGTATATTTGTCCTGAATGTCAAATCGACTTTATGCAAAAACCTTTTTGCAGCACAAAATGTCTTTTAAAAGCGCTTTTTAATAACCTTGGTCCTTTTCTCAAAACCAGAGCACTCTTTAATATCAGTCCAACAAATCTTTTTCAATCTATAAAAAAAAGAAAGACCGGACTATTGCTGGGATTGATTATCCTTATTGTTTTGTGTTATCAGGCAATAACAATTCATTCCATGAAGCAACAAATTCAGTCCCTCCCTTTTTACCAGAACCTGCCGGAACAAATTTTAACAGAACCGGACAGTTCCGGTTTGTATATAACAACCAAACCGGACGCAATGGTTTTGGAAAACAATATTTCAATTAAAGGCGAAGCTGCCGAAAATACGATAATATCGTTAAAGGTGAACGGCAAATTAACAGCCGTAACACTGGGAAAAGACAGTATTTTTACTTTTAACAACATAAAATTAAAATACGGATCAAATGATATTATTGTTCAGGGTATTGATATAGACGGTCACACATCTGTATTACAGCAAATAAAAACAATTTATGGCAGGCCGCGTTTGGATTACCTGGCCAGAGATTTTTCCAAAGGAAACCCAAAACGGCCCAATATAGCGCTCACATTCGACGGAGGTTCCGGAAACGGAGCAGCCGCCCAAATTTTGGATTATCTGAAAGAAAAAAAAATAACCTGTACAATTTTCCTTACCGGACAATTTTTAAAAAGATATCCCAACCTGGCAAAAAGGATTGTCGATGAAGGGCACGAAGTGGGAAACCATACCTGGAGTCATCCGCACCTTACAACTTATGCTCAAAACCACAAGCATCTGACATTACCAAACGTCAACAAAAAAATGCTGCAAAAAGAGCTGGTAAGGACGGCCGATCTTTTTTACAAAATTACACAGCATAAAATGAAACCGCTTTGGAGAGCACCGTACGGTGAACACAACGCCGAAATTCGACAATGGGCGGCAGAAATCGGTTACAGGCATGTCGGCTGGACTTTTGGAAATGGTGAAAACATGGACACGCTGGATTGGGTGTCCGACACAACTTCTACGGCCTATAAAACACCGGACCAGGTTTTACAAAAATTATTAAACTTTGGCGAAGATACATCCAGCGGCGCAAAAGGCGGCATAATTTTAATGCATCTGGATACACAGCGAAATCACGACCAGGTCCATCAAATTATTCCAGTACTCATAGATAGCATGAGGCAGCGTGGCTACAAGTTTTCAAAAATCAGCGAAATGATGCAATTAAATTGACAACCAAAAAATAATTATTATCCGGAGATGCTATTGGATTCAAATTTCTTAAATATTGTACAAACACGACAAAGTGTCAGAAAATACACAGATCGCCCGGTTGAACGCGAAAAACTGATTCAGTGCGTGGAAGCTGCCAGACTGGCGCCTTCAGCAGAAAATGTTCAACCCTGGCATTTTCTCATTGTTGATGATCCGGAACTTAAAAATAAGCTTGCAGATCAGGCCTTTTCCGGTGTTTTTCGTCCGACACTTTGGGCCAAAAAAGCCCCCGTACTCGTGGTGATTTTAGCCACACCGGATATTCTTGCAAATCGTATCGGCAAACAAATAACAGGCATTCAATACTATCTTTTGGACATTGGTATTGCCGGCGAACATTTTGTTTTGCAGGCCCGGGAATTGGGGCTGGGTACGTGCTGGATCGGCTGGTTTAATGCAAAAGGTGTTAAAAAAGCACTAAACATTCCTAAAAAATATCGTCCGGTATCAATATTATCTGTCGGTTACCCGGAAACAGAGCATATTCGCGAGAAAAAACGTAACACAATTGAAACTATTTGTTTTTTTAATACCTTATCCTGATTTATAATGAAAATTACTTTACATAAATCTGTTTCAATAAAAATTATCATCGTTATTATATTCACACTTCTTGTGCCGGTGCTGGGTTATACTGTTTTCCAAATCACCAGAAAAGATAAAGACGAAGAACTCATACGTGCTATTTATTACCGGCAGTTGGAAAGTATTCTGTTTTCTGTGAATCAGCATTGCTGGGATATTATGCAGCTATGGATGCGTACTTTATCCTCGTCAGTTTATTCTATCGAAGGTTTTACCAGTTACCGGGAAACGCTAAACATTTGGCAAGATTTCCACAAAACAAACTCTTCTCTAAAAGGTTTCTTTTTACAACGCAACAGCACAAAAGATATTTTAATATGGTCACCTAATTTCACAAATGACGAATCGATAAACTATGCAACTATCAGTAATGTTCTGGAAAACAATAAAGATAAACTATCCAAAATGGTTCAACTGGCCGATGACGGATATCTAAGACCGGAATCATTCACAATATCAAATATCACAGACCAGAGTTATTCATTAATTACATTTCCAATAAAACTGCAAAACGAATTTTTGCCGGATTCATTACAAACAACAATCGGTGCTTTTATTATCGATCATTCGTTATTTATAAACGAAATTGTTGCCAGGAAACTGGGCGAGCTGGGAGACGAAAACTTTATATTTGCCGTCAAGTCCGTTAAAAATAATATACTCTATTCAAACACCAGCGATGAAATCAGTAATTTTGAAAAGCAGGAAAACCTGTGGATTTTACCGGACCTGCATTTACTAATCAAACTTCGTGGAACAACGCTGGACCAACTGGCGAAATCACGGACGACTACCAATATTCTCTTTCTCGTCGGATTAAATATTTTTCTTTTTGCCGGAACGATTTATCTGGTAAACAATGTCATTAAAGAAACAAAACTGGCACAAATGAAAACAGATTTTGTCGCCAATGTTTCGCATGAACTTCGCACACCTTTAGCGTTAATAAGAATGTACGCCGAATTGCTGGATATGAATCTCGTTACAACAGACGATAAAAAAAAGCAATATTACAAAACCATAATGCAGGAAAGTGCACGGCTTTCGCAGCTTATTAATAATATTCTGGATTTTTCCCGAATTGAATCCAGGAAAAAAGAGTATGCATTGGAACCAGCCTATTTACAAGACCTGATTTACAATGCACTTGAAACCTTTCAATTTCACCTGGAGCAAAAAAGAATTCAGCTAAAACTGGACTTTGCCGAGGAACTGCCAAAAATAAACATTGATAAAGAATCCGTTAAACAGGCTTTTATCAACCTGTTGGATAATGCTATAAAATTCAGCGATGACAAACAAAATATTGAAATTTCACTTTATCAAAAGGACCAAAATTTAGTTTTATCTGTTAAAGATTCCGGCATCGGTATTGTGGAATCAGAATTAACAAAAATTTTTGATAAATTTTATCGTGTTGAAAATTCTCTGACACACAAAACCAAAGGAACCGGACTTGGTTTAAGTTTAGTTAAATATATAATGGACTATCACCAGGGATATGTTACAGTCAAAAGTAAACCAGGTGAAGGCAGCATATTTTCACTGGTTTTTCCTTTGTCATAAAAATTGGAGTTATAAATGGCTTTTATATTGATTATTGAAGACGAACAGGATATGGCTCAAGGACTTAGAGACGCATTTGAATATGACGGACACACTGTAGAACTGGCTCAAGACGGCGAGGAAGGATTGGAAAAAGTATATAAATTAAAACCCCATTTGATTCTTTTAGATATTATGCTGCCCCAAAAATCCGGATTCGATGTTTGCAAGGAGCTAAGAAGTAAAAACATCAGCACACCGATTATCATGCTGACGGCAAGGGGCCAGGAAATCGATAAAGTACTTGGGCTTGAGCTTGGGGCGGATGATTACATTGTTAAACCTTTTAGTGTTCGTGAACTTTTAGCACGGGTTAAAGCCGTTTTACGTCGTACCGAACCGGTCATAAAAACGGCGCAAAACCTGGTACAAATTGGAAAATTACATATCGATTTTGAACATCTGATGGCCGAAGATGATAAAGGTAAAGTTGACCTCTCACATAAAGAATTTGAAATATTAAAATTTTTCCTTGATCACCAGGGCGAAACAATAAGCCGTGACAATTTACTCGATAAAGTTTGGGGTTATGATATATATCCCACGACCCGTACAATAGACAATCATATTGTCCGTCTGCGTAAAAAAATTGAAGACGATCCCACCCAACCTCGTCACATTTTTACGGTTTATGGCATTGGCTACAAGTTTCTGCTCTAAATTGGCTACTGACATTCTTTTACATTTCATTACACCATTCTGACACTTTATTTTAAATTTATTCATATTATTATACTGTAAAAATAACGTAACCAATTGTTTATATTTTACGGATAATATGCACACATTAAGACTATTACTGTCTGTTCTTTTCCTCCTTTTTTTCAGCCATATTCTACCGGCTGCAAATTTTCATCAGGAAATAGACCTTAAAGGAGAATGGAAATTTATATTAGGCGACAATATACAATATTCCTATCCTGACTTTGACGATTCTAAATGGGAGAAAATAACAGTTCCCAATCCCTGGGAAAATGAAGGGTTCCCGGGATACGATGGTTATGCCTGGTACAGGACCAAAATCAATATTCCCAAAAAATATAAAGCCAGCCAGCTTTATCTTTTACTTGGGCGAATAGATGATGTTGACGAAACATTTTTTAATGGAAAACATTTGGATGGTAAAGGCAAATTTCCTTCTGCCTGTAAATCAGCATACGATGTTAAAAGAATATATAAAATCCCTTCCGAGTTTATACGATATAATAAAGATAATGTCATAGCAATTAAAATATATGACATGCGGGGTGCCGGCGGAATTGTTCAGGGAAATATCGGTATTTACTCGCTTGTGGATCTATCGAAATTATCGAATCATTTAATCAGAGGATTTAATCCAGATCATAAAAATGATGTTATGCTGGAAATTATCAATAACAGATGGAAAAATATAACAGATGTATCCTGTCACGGCAATTACGGCTTAAAAATGCTGAACAGATATATCTACAATTCAGCAAATGTTTATCTTTTACATGACATATCAGAAAAAAAATTGTTTATTACGCCGGTTAACACCAACTTATTAGACCAAACAGATTTTGCAAAAAAGAACACTGACGCTTTTCAAAAATGTATCGGCATTACCAGCAAGATAACATAACATATTGAAAAAAATACGTGTTTCATTGCTACTCCTCCCTGAACACAGCCGACCATGTTATTTTTTTGGCCGGCTGTTTTATTACGGGGGATATTAGGTATCGTTAAAATACAAAATAAACTTTGACATTCTCCTGATTTTTCCATATTATTCATTATCGATAATCGTTACCTTAATAATTATTTCAGGTAAAGCATTATGACATCACTCTTTCAACCTCTAAAAACGCTTTCAAGAAGCCAATCCGTTTTTAATACAATAAAAGACGCCATCTTTTCAGGCAAACTGCAGCCGGGCACAACGATAACAGAACTTCAACTGGCAAACGATTTTGACGTTAGTCAGTCAACAATCCGGGAAGCTTTACTGCAATTGGAAAGAATCGGATTGGTTATTAAAATCCCGCACAAAGGCACAATGGTTACGGAACTATCCGATGACGAAATAAAGCAGCGCCTCATTGTTCGTTATCACCTGGAAGAGCTTGCCTGCACCCAGGCAGCACAAAACATGCAGGAACAGCATTTTAAAGAATTGTATGAAATTATTAAAGGTTTCACGGAAGCGATGCAGCATCAGTCCTTTTTTATACTCAATAAAACAGACCTTTTGTTTCACCGTTATATCTGGAAACAGTCGCAAAATGAGGTCCTTTACAGATCATTGGACCAAATATCCGTACCGCTTTTTGCTTTTGTCGCTGTCCAGCGAAGTCTGGAATCCCAAAACCTGAGCAAAGTCATTGTCCCGCATGAAAATATTATTCATGCCCTGGAAACACGGGATAACAAAATTATAATAGAAACAATTCGTCAGGATGCACAAAAATCATATAATAAATATTTCAGCCGTTAAGATGTATTAAAAAAATAACCGAGATCGGTAAAAGCTACACTAAAGGACGACGCTATGAAAAGTTTATCCGGCATATTTTGTTTTACACTTTTATTACTTTCGCCATTATACTCACAAAATGAAACCAGAGACTATTTTAACTGGACGGAACTTTCTTTTTCCGAAACATCACAGCAAACGAAAACATTCGACACAGAGGGTTCATTCATCGGCACGAATAACAACGCATTGATTATTGCCGGTGGCGCAAACAACGAAAAGCTGTTACAAAAAACAGATATCACACAAAATGGCAGTATTTGGGTTTTGGAAGATCCTTTGAACGACAATAAAAACTGGATCCATGCCGGTAATTTGCCGGAACCTGTAGAATTTGGGACCTCGGTATCCACACCACAGGGCATCGTTTGTATGGGCGGCAAAAACTCAAAACAACTATTTGATACAGTCTATTTATTAAAATGGAATTCCGATTCAAAAAAAATCGATAAGGAAAATCTGCCAAATCTGCCGCAGCCCTGTGCCCATTCAAGCGCCTTCTTTTTTAATAATGCAATTTATCTGGCAGGTGGGAACAGTACTGTAAATTCAAATTCAGCCATGCAAAACTTTTGGCGACTGGATATGGCAAATTACGGGACGGAACAGTTTAAATGGGAAATTCTTCCTTCCTGGCCCGGTCCGGCCCGTTCGGATAATATCCTGGTACATCAACACAATGGTTATGATAATTGTATTTATGTTATCAGTGGAAAAGGAATAAACAGTGAGGACGGATCAACTGTTTTTTTGAATGATGTTTATGAATTTAATCCCAAAATATTTACAACAGGCAAGGAAAATTACTGGCGTAAACGCGCCGATATACCTGTTTGTGTTATGCAGGGTAAAACTGCGGAAATAGGGCAAAGTCATATTTTTGTTTTTCAGGGTAATGATGAGGTACCATACCCTCAGGCAGATTCATTAAAACAAAACTCTTCTAAACGCCCACAAAATATTTGGGCCTTGAACACCATTACAAATACATGGTTTGAAGCAGGTAACCTGCCGTCAAACCAACTTGCAACACAATTAGTACAATTAAACGACCAATTCATTATAACAACACGTGATATTCAAACAGGTGAAAATACACCTAAAATATGGTCGGTGGTGCCGATACATACCTCAAAAACATTTGATGTTTATAATCTCAGTGCATTGGGAATTTATTTGCTGATACTCATTTGGATTGGTATTTACTTTTCCAAACGGAACAAAAGTACGGAAGACTATTTTCGTGGCGGACAAAGGATTCCCTGGTGGGCGGCAGGCTGCAGTATTTTTGCGACCATGCTTTCATCTTTAACATTTATGTCGGTCCCGTCAAAAACATTTGCCACCGACTGGGTTTACTTTTTCATTAATATGACAATTGTTCTTTTGGCCCCGTTTATCATTTATTTTATATTACCCTTTTTCAGAAAAATCGACGCCACAAGCGCCTATGAATATCTGGAAAAAAGATTCAACCTGCCGGCCAGACTGTTTGCCAGTGCTTCTTTTATCCTTTTTCAAATCGGCCGTATGGCCATTGTGATGTTTTTACCGTCCCTGGCGCTCGCAACTATTACTCCTTTATCTGTTGAAACGTGTATCCTGATCATGGGTGGAATGAGCATACTCTATTGCACACTCGGTGGTGTGGAAGCCGTAATCTGGACGGATACAATACAAACTTTTGTGCTGCTCGGTGGAGCATTATTAAGTTTCGTACTGATCATTTTCAATATCGACGGAGGAATAAACGGATTTTTCACAACGGCACTTGCCAATCAAAAGTTTCATGTTATCAACTGGGACTGGAGTTCACTGAGCATAACCACAACAGCGCTTTGGGTCGTTGTGCTTGGAGGCTTTGGGCAAAACCTGGTATCCTACTCTTCCGATCAGGGCGTCGTACAGCGGTATATGTCGGTACAAACAACAAAAAAAGCATCCAACGCAATCTGGACCAATGCAGCCCTTTCCTTTTTTGCCAGTTTTTTATTTTTCGGAGTTGGAACAGGATTGTATGTTTTTTATAAAAACTTTCCCCATCAATTCGATCCGACCTACCAAACAGACTCTGTTTTTGCACAATTTATAGCTCAGGAACTGCCCATCGGTATTGCCGGAATTGTAGTTGCCGGAATCTTTGCAGCCGCACAATCCACCATATCAACGAGCATGAACAGCATTGCCACTACCATAACGACAGATTTTGTCAGACGTTTTAAATTGCTAAAAACAGAAAAAAACTACCTGGTTCTGGCCAGGACCCTGACTTTTTCAGTTGGAACCATCGGTACTATCGTCGCACTATTTCTCGCCTCAGCCGATATAAAATCCCTGTGGGACTCTTTTATTAAAGTTTTGGGACTTTTTGGTGGTTCAATGGGCGGATTATTTATTTTGGGTATTTTTACCAAAAAAGCAAACGGAACCGGCGCTGTAATCGGTGCTCTCCTGGCATTCTCTGGTCTTTTATATATTTCCTTTTTAACGAATATTAACGGATTGCTATATGCGGCGCTTGGAATTACGCTTTGTGCCGTTAGTGGATATATTTTCAGCATTTTCGGACTGAAAAAAACAAAGAACATTGAAGGACTGACAATCTATACAATCCACAAAAAAAATAATTAATACTTTTTGATAAGCAAAAAACCTTATAACCTGTAATCCTATCGTAAGGAGAAATTTCATGAAAAAACTGGTATGCCTTATTCTGACTGTTTTGGCATTTGGCTGTGCATCAGAATCAAACTTGAAAAAAAACACTCAAGTATTGTGGAAAAGCGGTGAAAACGGTTATCACACATTTCGAATTCCGGCTATAAATGTAACAACAAAGGGGACAGTTTTGGCATTCTGTGAAGGCAGAAAACAAGGCAGAGGCGATACAGGCGATATTGACATGCTTGTTAAAAGATCAACCGATAACGGCAAAACCTGGAGTGAGCAACAGGTTATCTGGGATGACGGTGATAATGTTTGCGGTAATCCTTGTCCGATAACCGACACAGAAACCGGAACGATCTGGCTGTTAATGACCTGGAACCGTGGAGACGATCACGAAAAACAAATTGTTGCTCTGGAAAGTAAAGACACCCGCCGGGTATATGTTACATCTTCCACAGACGATGGTCTGACCTGGGCGGAACCGGTTGAAATCACCTCGGACGTTAAAGACCCAAACTGGACCTGGTATGCTACTGGCCCCGGTTGCGGATTACAGATTGAAAACGGACCCAATAAAGGACGTTTGGTTGTTCCCTGCGATCATATTGAAGCGGATACAAAAAATTACTATTCACACATTTTTTACAGTGATGACCATGGAAAGACCTGGCAACTTGGCGGCAGCACACCACAAGATCAGGTCAATGAATGCCTCGTTGCTGAATTACCGGAAAATAAACTTTTGCTGAACATGAGAAATTATGATAGAACCAAAAAGAACCGTCAGCTAGCTTTTAGTGACGACGGTGGTTTAACCTGGACAGACCAGAAATTTGATACAACACTTATCGAACCTATTTGCCAGGCAGGTTTTAAAAGATATTCCTGGGCCGGCGATAGTTCAAAAAGCATTCTGTTGTTTTCAAATCCGGCATGCGATACATCGCGAATAAAAATGACCATCCGCAAAAGTTACGATGAGGGCAATACCTGGCCGGAACATCTGGTATTAAATTCAGGTCCAAGTGCCTATTCAGACATCACAGTAACACAAGACAGCAACATCCTCTGCCTGTATGAGGCCGGTATCGAACATCCCTACGAAACCATTGTGCTGGCAAACATTAAAGAAAGTGATATTTCAACTAAATAAGCATTTATTTCCCCAAAAAGTATAATGAGAGGGCCAGCCAAAGCCCTCTCATTTCTTCCACCCCCAAACCACAATCACCCGGTTTTTCCATCATTGACTTTTGTAACAATTTTTCCTATGTTTGAAAAATTTACAAGCTTTTTATGATCCAAGGAGGACGATGATTTTGGATATTTCAAAACAAACAAATGATTTAGAAATTGTTGACCAGCTTAAAAAAGCACATGATTTAATGACATCCGAAATCAGTAAAGTCATAATCGGACAACAGAATATTATTGATGAATTATTAATATCGTTATTATCGCGCGGACATTGTCTTCTGGTAGGTGTTCCCGGACTGGCCAAAACATTGCTTATCAGCACATTGGCAAAAGTGTTGGATTTAAAATTCAGCCGCATCCAATTCACACCGGACCTGATGCCTTCGGACATTACGGGAACAGAAGTTATTGAAGAAGACCAGTCCACAGGTAAAAAAGCCTTTAAATATATTAAAGGTCCTGTTTTTGCGAATATTGTACTGGCGGATGAAATTAACCGGACACCGCCCAAAACCCAATCCGCTTTATTGCAGGCCATGCAGGAACATGAAGTAAGTGCGGCCGGAGAAACCCATTCTCTGGAAGAACCTTTCTTTGTCCTTGCGACACAAAATCCGATTGAACAGGAAGGGACCTATCCCCTGCCCGAAGCACAGTTGGACCGGTTCATGTTTAACCTGTGGGTCGATTACCCGAATCTGGATGAAGAACTGGAAATTGTCCGGTCAACCACAAGCGCCTATCAGGCCGAATTAAAGCCGATTATCAACGCAGATGACATCATTCAGCTTCAAAACCTGGTCAGACGTGTCCCTGTGGCCGACAATGTTATTGATTTTGCAGTCAAGCTTGCCCGCAAAACCCGTCCGGCATCGGATGATTCACCGAAATACATTAAAGACTGGATAAACTGGGGAGCCGGACCCCGGGCCTCACAATATCTGGTATTGGGCGCAAAAACCAGGGCAATCCTGGACGGCCGGCCAACTCCGGATATCGCGGATATTAAAGCCATAGCAAAACCTGTCCTACGGCACCGGCTGGTAACAAATTTCAATGCCGAAGCCGAAGGGATCGGTACAACTGAAATTATCGAAAAATTATTGAACGACAAGGCCTGATAATGGCAATACCAGTAAAACAGGAATACCGTCGTTACCTGGACCCGGAAGCGGTTTCAAAACTGTCAAATCTCAACCTTGTGGCCCGGTTGGTTGTCGAAGGTTTTATAACCGGTCTGCACCGTAGTCCTTATCACGGATTCAGTGTTGAATTTGCCGAACACAGACAATATATGCCGGGAGATGAAATCCGCCATGTAGACTGGAAAGTGTATGCAAAAACTGACCGTTATTATGTCAAACAATTTGAGGAAGAAACAAACCTTAAAGCCTATCTGCTGCTGGACTCGTCGGCATCGATGGCCTTTACATCGCATAAAATAAACAAACTTGAATATGCCACATATCTGTCTGCCGCTCTCTCCTATCTTATGTTAAAACAAAGAGATTCCGTCGGACTTGTTACCTTTGATGAAAAAATTAAAAAGTATCTTCCCCCCCGTTCAGTAAACACTTACCTCTCAGAAATCCTTAAAGAACTGACAAAAAATCAATGTCAGGAAAAAACAAATGTTTCAACAACATTTCATCAACTGGCCGAACGAATTGACCGACGCGGTCTTGTTATTATTTTCTCAGATTTGCTGGATGACCCGCATAAAGTAATGTCCGGACTCAAACATTTTCGTCATAAAAAACACGAAGTGATTGTTTTTCATATTCTTGATCCCTATGAAAAGACATTTGACTTTACACAAAATGCTATTTTTGAAGATATGGAAAACGGCAAACGGCTGCCGACACAACCCTGGCATATTCGTAAAGAATACAGAAACCTGGTTAATGATTTTATCAACACCTATAAAAAGCAGTGTTTGGAAAACAAAATCGACTATGTTCCAATGGACACGTCCGAAAATTTTGATCGTGCACTTTTACAATACCTGGTAAAACGCAAACGAATCGGTGGATAACAAACACAATGGAAATATTTTTTATATGTATTGGCGTTATATCCGTTGCCCTTTTTGCTTACAGCTTGGTGTTATGGCGTAAATCACAAAAACGCTCGCGTTTTCAGGCGCGTCTTACAATCCTGTTCTTTCTGTTTACCATCATTCCGACTATTCCCTTAACCCTGTCTGTGGGTATTCTTTTAATTAAAAGCACTGAAATGCTGACCCTTCCGGGCGTTGAAAAAGCGCTATCACAATCATTAGACATGATCCGTCTGCAACTGGATCAGCAAGGGAAACATATTCTGACAAAACTTCCGGCAATAGAAAATATAGACCAGGCATACTTGATCCAAAACAACATTGTCTATGCCGGAATCCTTGATAATGGGGAACCGGTAGTATTTAAATCTGTTGATGTTAAAATTAAAAACGAGCTCAAATTTCCGGAAAAATTAATTCAGCAGTTTGATAAAGAACAATTTGAAGGCCGTCTTGTTCATTATAATAAATTACCATTGTTTGAGTCCTATCAACAAACAAACAATAACCGCATCTGTTTTATAGGATTTAAACTTTCACCGGATATCATTACAGCAAAAAATAATGTGTTATGGGCATTAAGAAATCATGCCTCCATGAGATTGCTTCGGGATACTTTTCTGGAACAGGGACTTTTATGGGGAATCGCTTCAGTATTTGTTCTGTTACTGGCATTTATCTCTGCTTTGGCTGCAAAAATTGTCTCTACCGGAATCAGCCGCCCAATCCAGCAGCTTACAGTTGGTATGGAACAAGTCGGTTCCGGTGATCTTTCACATCGGGTTAATATTAAAGCTAAAGATGAAATTGAATTTTTAGTAAATTCGTTTAATAAAATGGCCTCGGATTTAAAAACAAGCCGGGAAAACCTGCAAAGAGCGGAACGAATTGCCGCCTGGCGCGATGTGGCCCGGCAAATTTCCCATGAAATAAAAAATCCGTTAACACCCATTAAATTTTCATTATTCCGGCTGATGTCCTCCCTGCCCGAAGAGTTTAAACAACAAAATGATTTTCAAGAATCCGTTGCCATCATTGAAGAGGAACTGGCCTCTATCCAAAAAATTGCCAATGAATTTTCTGATTTTGCCCGCATGCCGCAAATGCAACTGAAACCTGAAAATGTTGATGAGATAATTAATAACACCGTCACTCTTTTTCATGACGACCCCAAAAATATAAAATTTACTTTATCAATCGAAAAAGAGATACCCCAAATAATGATAGACAGAGACCAGATAAGGCGGTGTTTACAAAATTTAATTAAAAATGCCATAGAAGCATCGGCACCAGACAGTCAAATTGATATTATCGCAGAAAAAACAAAAACGCTGGATATTACAATTAAAGACCAAGGCTGCGGCATGGACAGCATTACCCTTAAAAAAGCAATGAGTCCCTATTTTACAACCAAAGAACATGGCACAGGACTGGGATTATTTATCGTCAACAGAATAATAATTGATCATGGGGGAATGATGGATATTCAAAGCGAACCGGGTTTGGGAACCCGAATTAAAATTTGTTTGCCTCTAAACAGCCAATAGAAAACCCTGACATTTTCTTATGCGCCGTACCTCCAAAATACAGACATAAAATGTCAGGGTTTGTATTTATCAGGATACCTTTCTGCAAACAGGCGCTACAGAATGGACCGTACACTCTTGTCCGCCCTGCCTGTATTCACAGCAATTCCAGGCTATGCAACGGTAATTGCATATTCGCACATGGCTCTTCTTTTCACCAATACTTGAATTATTAGGAAAAGATGGTTGCACATCCAGTTCACGGGCAATAATATTACGGTTCACCAACCGTACAATATCTTCGGAAGCTTTGCCGTCCATAGTCAGTAACAAATCCGGTCTTAAATTTCGAACAGCTTTTTTAACATTTTCATCATATCGGATTTTACCCCATTCACCAGGAGTTATGTTTAACAGCTCCTGAATAGCCAAACAAAGACTACGGCATTCTGCTACAGAATCCTCTGCGCGAAATGCGTTAAAAACTATTTTGGGTTGAAAATCCCTTAAATTCTTTTCTATTAGTCTAACAACATTTTTATTAGTGCTTGTCCTTTCCAGCACATTCATGATGGATTTTGTTCCCATCCCCCGGGTCAATTCACTTAAATCAGCCAGCTCGTTAACAACTTGCGGATACTCTTTTAACTCAATTTTCAATTTTCTAAAAAGTGATGCACGAATAAAGCCATAGGCATCGTAAAGTGAAGTGGATTCCGGTGTTGTCACGACAATGGAATCATCCGCATTGATAAAAAGGTCAAGCAATGCATAGCTTGTACCGGCCCCGAGATCAACAATAACATAATCAGCATCCAAATTTTTTAAATTTCTGACGAGTTTTTGTTGTTCCCAATATTGTATCTGTGTATATCGCGTATGTCCGGATAACCCGGCAATTAAGGATAGATTGTTAAAACTGGACTCCAGGACAATATCCTGCAGATTGGGTATTTTTCGTGAAAAAAAATGCCAAAGAGTTTTTGGAACATCAAAAAATCCCAAATAACCATGCAGGTTTGCCCCGGTAAAATCAGCATCAACAAGAACAGTTTTTTTTCCATAACCCGATAAACAAATACCCAACATAGTTGACACAATAGATTTACCGGCACCTCCCTTACCACCACCAATGGCTATAATCCGGGGCCGGTTAATTTTATTATATAATTTTAATTTTTCATCATTTAAACGTAAATCATTCATACTATATTTCCTTGCAAGGCATCAATGGTAAAAACAAAACAACAATCGGGCAGTTGCCACTTTAAGCAGCAAAAGACAGGCCACAAGCGCAAAATCTCAATTAACCATAAAAAACAATGACTTGACAATACTTTTTAAAATACAAGGAGAGAAAAATCCGAAAATATCCCAGGAAGTACAAAATTGTATTTCAGTTTGGAACACTTGTATCTGCTCAAAATAATTTCAAGCATAATATATGAATCTTTTTGAAACATTCCACATCTAAATTGGTGGAGGTTATAAATGAAGAAAGAGTATAAAATAATTGAACAACATTGTGGACACGTCACAGAACGTATTAAAGCCTGTAAAAGAAAACATATTGCAGAGGCGTTAAAACAAAGGTTGTGTACGGAACTGGATCTAGGTTGCCACAGTGAAATGATAAAAAATGTGTTGAATAAATATATTGATGATATTGTTAAAAAGACTTTTGATGCAAACGGTAATAATATATATCTGGAGAATTAATATGTTAAAAAAACAGTGGAAACAATTTTTTGTAATAGCTTTATTGCTATTCATCACCGCAGGATGCGGAAACAACAAAGAGAATAAACAAGGTGCAACCGGCTCTACACCTGCCTATGCATTCAAGCTGACAACACTCGAAGGCAAAACCGTAACATTGGACGATTATAAAGGTAAAGCGCTTATACTGGACATTTGGGACACCTGGTGTCCGCCGTGTAAAGCTGAAATCCCTGATTTTATCGCATTATACGACGAATACAACGATAAAGGATTGGAAATATTGGGGGCAGCGATTGGACGAGAAGGAACACAGGCGGTTGCGAATTTTGCCAAACAATACAAAATCAATTATCCAAACGCCATAATAACCCCGGATTTCATTCCCGGTGTGGGTGGTGTAAGCGGTATACCCACAACATTTGTAATCGACAAAAAAGGCAATGTTTACAAAAAACATGTCGGCAGAACACCAAAACAAGTATTTGAAAATGATATAAAAGCTATTTTAGGATTATGATAACACGAGAAACAACAATTGAGGAACTGGTACAAAACCACCCTAAAAGTGTACGTTTTCTTATGGAAAAAGGTATAAAATGCCTGGCATGTGGAGAACCGGTTTGGGGGACAATAGAAACTGAAGCGCAGAGTAAAGGTTTTTCAAACGATGAAATAACGAAAATGGTTGATGAATTAACAGAATATGTGAGAGACATAAAATGAAAGCTATTGTAAAACAGGTACAGGGAACATCCATGGCAGCCAAAGCCGATTCCAATCACTGGATTTTTATGGATGGCCCGGAAGAATTTGGCGGTTCAAATGCAGGCTCCAGGCCACTTGAACTGTTTCTTATGGGATTGGGCGGTTGTACATCAATGGATGTTATTTCCATACTGAAAAAGAAACGAATTAAAATTGATGATTTTGAATGTCATTTGGAAGCGGATCGCGCAGATGAACACCCAAAAGTATTTACAAACATCAAATTAAAATTTAAAATATTCGGAAAAAATATTTCACCTGAAGCGGTCGAACGCGCCATTGAATTATCAGAAACAAAATATTGTTCAGCCTCGGCAATGCTCAAAAAATCAGTTAATATAGAAACAGAATTTGAAATACTTGAAACACAAAATGACTAGGAAAGGCCATAATAATGAGTAAAAATATAAATACTTTGACAGACGCAACTTTTGAAAGTGATGTACTAAATTCCAATATTCCGGTACTGGTTGATTTTTGGGCAGAGTGGTGTATGCCATGTCGTTTTGTCGCCCCTGTCATCGAACAGGTGGCTGATGAATACACCGGAAAAATCAAAGTCGGCAAACTGGATGTAGACCAAAATCCGAGAATAGCCGGTCAATTTGGAATAAACAGCATCCCTTCAATTCTTCTTTATAAAAATGGTCAGGTTGTAGACGGTGTCATTGGAGCGGTACCAAAAGAACAACTAGTCAATATGCTTGATAAACACCTTTCTCCTGAAAATTAATATAAATCATCTCAAACCAATCAACAAGCCCTGGTAACTTACTATCAGGGCTTTTATTATATGAAAAGCTCTTGAATTTTATATTTCTTTTGTCTATTTTATGCTTTATGGATTAAAAGGATAACAGGGAAGATATTTTATTGAATTATAAATCTGAACAGGAACTGATCCAAAAAGCAATTGAAGGCGATAAACAGGCATTGACAGAAATTGTCAAACAAAATGAACAACTTGTTTATAATACGGCATTGAAATTACTCGCAAACACAGATGAGGCGGAATGTGTTTTGCAGGAAACATTTCTTAAAGTTTTTCAAGCCCTGCCGACCTTTAAAGGACAGTCTTCATTATCCACATGGATATATCGCATTGCCACAAACTTTGCGTTAATGAAATTACGTTCTAAAAAGAAAAATTTCACGGGAATTGAAGATTTGGAACTCAAAACAAATCAGGATGCTTTGCAGGCGTTTAACCGATCCGTGGGTGACACCCCTCTTCAGGATGCCGTTAACATGGAATTACGGGAAGAAATGGACAAAGCGATTGAAGATTTACCGCCAAAATTTCGTAGTGTATTTGTTTTAAAAGACATTGAGGGTTTTTCTCTTAAAGAAATATCAGAAATGCTGGATATGAGCCTGGCAGCCGTAAAATCCAATTTACATCGGGCCCGTTTATTTCTAAGAGACAGATTGGCAGATTTTGTATCAAAGGAAAGTCTTTCTTTTTAAGTAAGACTTTTTTTTATTTAATAAAGCTTTATCGGTTATAATGGAGTTGTATGATGGACAACAAAAATTTTCGTCAACATGCACATGAACTAGTTGACTGGATGGCTGATTATTTTGAAAATATTAAAGATTATCCGGTAAAATCACAAGTTAGTCCGGGAGAAATATATTCACAAATCCCGGATTCCGCCCCAAAGGAAGGTCAAACTTTTCAGCAAATTTTTTCAGACTTTGAAAAGATAATCATGCCCGGCATGAGTCATTGGCAGCACCCCAACTTTTATGCCTATTTCCCGGCAAACTCCAGTTATCCGTCCATATTAGGTGAAATGCTTACAGCAACACTGGCCGCTCAGTGTATGATCTGGGATACATCCCCGGCAGGGACAGAGCTGGAAGAAAAAGTAATGCAATGGTTGATTAAAATGACAGGCCTGCCGGAAAATTTAAATGGCGTTATCCAGGATTCCGCTTCATCTTCTACATTGACGGCTATCATAACAGCCAGAGAAAAATATTCAAACTTTGAAATAAATGAAAATGGAATAGACAACAATAGAAAATTTAAAATCTACTGTTCCACAGAAACCCACTCTTCTATTGAAAAAGCTGTAAAAATCGCGGGACTGGGCAAAAACAACCTTGTAAAAATTAAAGTCGATAACAAACAGCGAATGGATCCCGAAGAACTATCAAAAGCAATAGAAAAAGACATTTCACAAGGGAATCGTCCGCTTTGTGTTATTGCCACTGTGGGGACCACAGGCACGCTGGCAGTTGACCCTCTGGATAAAATAGCGGTAATTACAAAAAAACATGATATATGGCTCCATGTGGATGCAGCCTATGCAGGCACGGCATTAATTCTTCCGGAATTCCGCTGGATAATTAAAGGGATTGAACATGCCGACAGCCTTGTTTTTAATCCCCATAAATGGATGTTTACCAATTTCGACTGTTCCGCCTATTTTGTGAAGGAAAAGTCAGCGCTTATTCGTACGTTTGAGATAATGCCGGAATATCTTAAAACAGACTCGGCTTCGCAAGTAAATAATTATCGGGACTGGAGTATTCAACTGGGCCGACGTTTTCGTGCGTTGAAACTTTGGTTTGTTATCAGGTCATTTGGCATTAGAGGATTACAAGATAAAATTAAAAAACAAATAGTTATTGCTAAAAACCTGGAAGAAAAAATTCAAAATCATCAGGATTTTGAAATTATGGTACAAACACCTCTTAACGCTGTATTTTTTCGTTATCATCCTCAAAATGTTACGGACGATGACCTGGACAAATTAAACGCCAAATTGCTGCAACAACTGGACAGTTCAGGCAAACTGTATGTGACCCATACCAAAATAAACGGAAAATATATTATCAGAATGATAATCGGGCAGACTTCAGTGACCGAACAAGATGTGTTATCATCCTGGGAATTCATTCAAAAAACAGCCTCTGGTATAAATACGTAAAGTGACATAATTAACAAATAATAGAAAAACACCTTGACAAAAAGCCTGTTGCTGATTAAATTGATTTTATCTCTAATAGATTATTAAAAAGATGATATGGAATGAAAAATGAAAATAATTCAATCTGTTGTTTATGCAATAATAATGGTTTTTGTGTTAACAGGTGTAACCTATTCTCAGGCAAAAACCAAAATTGCTGTTTTAAACTTTGAGGCTAAAAACATAAACCAGGAATCGGCCGATGCTGTTTCGGACATTCTCAGCACCGAACTTTTTAATACAAACCGTTTCCAGGTTGTTGAACGTCAGGCAATCCTGCAAATGCTTGAAGAACAAAAGCTTCAAATGGCCGGGGTTACAGATATGGACCAGGCTGTTCAGATTGGTAAAATTTTAAATGTTGAAAAAATAATGATTGGTAGTGTCAGCAAATTAGGACAAACCTATATCATCAATACACGCCTCGTGGATGTTGAAACCGGTGCGCTGGAATTAGCGGAAAATATGCAATGTACCGGAGGTGAAGGTCAACTGCCGTCCGCCATAGCCGACCTTGTTAGAGAAATATCTCAAAAGATAAAAATTGAAGGCTCTATCATAAAAATAACGGGTAAAAATGTTCTAGTAGACATTGGCGAAAGCCACGGTGTCAGAAGAGGTCAGGAACTGGAAATTATCCGAATTGGAGATGTTGTTACAAACCTTAGCGGCGCCGTTATAGGAAAAACTGAAGACTTTATTGGTACGATTAAAATCACCAAAGTTAATGCAGAATATTCTGAAGCACGCATTCTTGGCACTAAAACCAACTTGAGGTTAGGAGATGTTGTGCGTTTTACATCTACTCCAATTACATCTACTCCCCCGCCAATAAAAAAAGATCCACCTAAAAGACAATACAAGGTTAGAACTGAAAAAAAAGAAAAAAAACAAGTAGAACCACCGCCTGTTTTTTAAACAAATAAACAGCAAATAAATAACTCTTTGGAGGTAACAATGCAGAAAGTCGAAAAAATTTGTTTTGTTTTACTGATCCTGGTTATTTTCGTTAGTTCTTCACTTTTTGCCCAGACAAGGACAATTGTCACTCTGGGCGGTAGCTGGTGGAATGCCGCCTATACCATGGAAGATCAGGACGGAGAGAAATTAGGGGACATTGGTTCAGGAAACAATTTTGGTCCTTACATGAGTGTTAACCACGGCAAGGTTAATTTTGGTCTCTCAGTTCTTGTAGGTAAATTTCCTATTAATGAATACGGTGGATATAGTCTTGAAGGCACCGGTGTCGAAGCCGATATGGGTCGCACGGATGTCAATTTTACCCTCGGATATCGTATTCATAGAAACGTAAACATATTTGCCGGCGTCAAATATCTTAAATGGTCCATGGACATGGAGTACAAGAATGAATATTATGATTACTCCTACAAGTATGAAATAAGCGAAAGCGGACCAATGTACGGTCTTGGATTATCTCTCGTCCTACCGCTTGGAAATTCCGGTCTTTATGCTTTTGGTTCCCTGGCCGGAATGGGCGGTACGTTAACTTATGAAGAAAAAGAAGATGACTCATCATTAAGTAAAACATCCTCTGAAGATGATTCTGAAAATGATATTTCAGCCGTGCTTGTAGCTTTAAATGTAGGTTTGGGTTATCGTTTCCCATCCGGATTAGGCATTAATGCCGGTTACAGGGCAGATTTATTTTCAGAACAATATGATGAGCCGGTAATCATAGACGAAAAAGAAGTTGAACCCCGCATCAAAGTTGCTGGTTTTATGGCAACCATATCATACTCTTTTTAAAAGAGCTCAATATTTGGCATAATTACTTCTTTAATAATTTTTATATTGGTTTTCAGGACAGATTTAAATGTCCTGGAAACCTCTTCATACACATCTTCATCCCGTTCTGCAATCCGAAAACTCATATTATCCGATAAATAATGGGTGTTATCCTTGCCAAGGCAATCCGTTGCGGCCAAAGAGAGCCGGTTTAAATCACGTATATACCTTAACTTTTGGTAAGATTTAAATAATTTTTGAAACTCTTTTGAATGAGAATGGATCATAATCTGAAGGCGTAGTAATATTTTAAAAGATGACGGTTCAAATATTTCAAAAAGTGCCCTGCAAATAAGCAAAATCATGTCAATATCTCTTATTCCACCGGGATCCTCTTTTAGATTAATACAGCCGTCAAAACAATTCGTTAAAGACAGATGTCTTGCATCCATATCCTTTAAAATATCTAAAACAAAATCCTTTTTCCTGGCTAAAATATAAGGCTTTACAATTTGCTTCTCAAAATCATGTTGCAAAATGCTGCTGCCGATGACCATCCTGGCGCCCAAAATCTGTGCTCTGTCAATAAATCTTTCCGGATCATTATCACCCAACAATTGCGCGAGTTCGTTAAAAGTACAAAGATAAGAACCCGTATATTCAGCCAGACGATAATGGGGCAACACACCGCTTTTTACCAGTTCTTTATGCATTCGGCTTATTATGGTACAGCAATACCTGTGCACAATAGGATCGTCCGAGTTTATAAGAATAATCAAATCAAAATCATCATCAAAGGCCAGCATTTGTCCCCGGCCCCCGGTGACAAAAACACCCAAAAGGTCCTTGGTTTGTAATGTATGGCTGTAAAGTTCATCTATTTCTTGTTTTGATGTATCGAATAACAGACGTAAATAAGTATCGGCAAACTCTGAAAAATGTAAAGCTACTGTTTGAGAGGGTGTACCCAACAGGGTTTCAATTCCAACTTTAAAAAACTGAAAATTATAAAAAGTTTTCAAGCTGTTGAACTTTAATTTGGTTACTTTAGTCCGTTCAACTTCCGCCAGCATACCTTTACCGATCAAACTCAAGCGATCTACATTATTTATAAAATGCAGATATTCCGGATTTTCATTAATGACATTATTCATAACTCTTTTAAAGTATTTACTGGTTGCATATTGCAGCTTTAGTAAAAAACGCAGCCTGTCACGTGCCGGCAAAACCTCAGGGTCCCAGACATTACTATCCAGCCATGAAAAAAACTTTCGCTGCTGTGATTCGGTCAGCAAACTCGTATATTCATAAACCAATCGGGGATAATGAGTAAAAACAATACTTAACCGCTGGGCTTCCTCTTCTGTTCCCCGTACACGCTCGAAAAATAATTCGTTAAATTTTTTATAAATATCACAATCTCGAAGACTTTTACGATGTTTATACAATAAAATAATAAATGAAAATGTTGCAATAAATGTATTCCACCCCCAGTCAATATACCCCTGCAAAACCTCCATTCTTTTTTCTTCGGATAGTGAACACAGATCATTTATCAAACGTTTTAAAATTTGTGCATCTTTATATTCAAAAACATTTATAATGTCATCCCAAAAACGGGTCCCGCGAAAAAACCGGGTTTCACCCAAAAACCGTATGGCTAAATTACCAATTCTCTTTTCTTTTCCGGTTGTTGCTTTTTTATGGCGTAATATTTTGCCCAGAACAGATATGGATTGTAAATGACTCTCAGAGCCTGGTAAAAGCTGGCTCATTGTTTCTTTAGCAATTTGAATATTTTTATAATACTCAGTTATTAAAAATTCGGTGGCATTTGCAACACCAACGGATTTAAAGCCCATTGATTCGGCAACAATTGATAAATGATTTATACTTGTTTTATCATTAATAAATATTTCTTCCTCCTGGGCTACAAGCAACTGATATAAATAGCGAAAAATTTCCAAAAATGTTAGTGAACTTTCGAGCTGCTCATAAAAATGTATTCTGGATTTGTCATGAATTTTAAGCTCACCCAAAATGGCCCATGCATTGACCTGACGAAGGTTAAAAATTGTTTTAGCGGCAAACAAACCAGCCTTTATCATACGCAGGCCGTCACCTTTGGGACTGATACGATCACGTGACAATTCGCGCAAAATGAACGAACGTGTTTCTCCCAAAATACCCCGCAAATAACCTTCATGAAATCGTGCATCCCTGTAAATACTGGATGTGTTATAATATCTCAACCCGACTTTACGACGAAACTCAAAAAACAGACTTCTACTTCCTAATATTCTCGCACCACCCAGCATCTCTGTTATAATAACAAAATCATGTATTTCCTTGTTTAACAATTCAAGGTATTCATCAATAGAGGCGGAATAAGACGTTACACTGCCGACATGTTCTGATAGATGAAAATGTAAACAAATAGCGCGCTTTAACATTTCCCCGCTCATTTTACCAATGGCCTTGTTTAATATATCACGATCGTTCGGGTCCTGGTCAATAACACCAATATCAATATCATCCTGATCAGACCTTGTGCCGACACCCATAAACACAAATTGATGTTTATAATCTTCCGGTAAAAACAGAGCCATTAAATGTTTCATATATGCTGCGGTTAACCTGCGAAAATCGTGACCAACCCTAAGCATGAACCTTTTATAGACCGAATGTTTGTCAGGATTTGTTGTCACTTCCAGCATTAAAGCATCAAGAGCAGACAGGTTCATCTGCAAAAATTGAAAAGCAAAATAACATCCCAAATCCGTCAACTTTTCATTCAATGTGGTGCCGACCTGGAAAATTGTACTCATTTCCTGCTTGTAATCGTGAGCCGTAACCCATAAATGAACGCGCTCAATCACACCCTCTTTTTCAAGGCGCCCCATAAATTTATCAAGATTGGTATCAATAAAATTAATATATTTATAGTAATGGTTCCCAAGTACCTCAGAACGTGATTTTAACCTGTCTAAATAAACATCCATATTGACCTCAATAATATCAACCTAAAACAAGTATACCAAACGCTTGATCAATAATCAAGAAAAAACAAATGCAAAATGCCAACATACTACAATAACGCTAACAATAAAATTGTTTTTTCCCTTGACATCCTATTAATTGTGTTATATCTTAAAATAAAAACCATGAGGGGATAACAATGATAATTATAAAGTCATCAATCTCTTCAAAACAAATATTGCAGAAAAATAATATGCTGCAAAAACATCCTATCCGCAAATATAACTACACTCAGCATACATTCACTAAATCAATACAATTAAAACACCCATCAACATTTTATCTGCTCTAAGTGGAGGCCCTTTATGTCTGATGTCATAACGCATGAACTCATTATTTTAGGTGCAGGACTGGCAGGAATTCGAGCGGCTGTAGAAGCGTCTCGTCAGACCAATGGTGATATTGATATCGGAATTTTCACCAAAAATCAAATGATGCGCGCTCATTCAGTCGCCGCAGAAGGCGGAACGGCGGCCATGCTTCGGCCGGATGATGGAGATAGTTTTGAACTCCATGCCTGGGACACTGTAAAAGGAAGTGACTTTTTGGCAGACCAGGATGTTATTGACCGATTTGTAAAGGCTATGCCCGATGAAATTCTGCAGTTAGACCATTGGGGAATACCCTGGACCCGCCGAGAAGACGGACGAATCGCCCAAAGACCATTTGGCGGACACAGTTATCCGCGTGCCGTACTGGCGGCAGACAAAACCGGTTTTTTCGAACTGCAAACCCTGTATGACACACTCTTAAAATACAACAATGCCGTACACTATAACGAATGGTACATAACCTCTATTGTTATCAAAAACAATGAATTTAAAGGCCTTACAGCAATGAGTATGACAACAGGCAAATTTAAATTCATTCGAGGAAAAGCGCTTATTATAGCCACCGGCGGCAGCGGTACATTGTATGGATTTACCACCTATTCCCAAACCGTTACCGGTGATGGTCTGGCAATGGCCTATCGGGCCGGGTTACCGTTGGAGGACATGGAATTTGTTCAGTTTCACCCAACCGGTCTGGTTCCATCAGGCATTCTTATAACCGAAGCCTGCCGTGGTGAAGGAGGTTACCTTTTAAATAATAAAGGTGAACGATTTATGGAAAAATACGCGCCGGAAAAATTGGAACTGGCGCCGCGAGACCTGATATCCCGTTCTGAAATTACGGAAATTGAAGCTGGGAGAGGTTTTGACGGTCCGAATGGCCTGAATTATATCCATCTTGATCTGAGACATCTTGGTGCGGACCGCATTAATGACCGGCTGCCGCTTATCCGTGAAGTATGTATGGAATTTAATGATCTTGATCCGATAGAAGAGCCCATCCCCTGCCGCCCTGTTGCCCATTATTCTATGGGCGGAATTGAGACTGATATTAATGGTGCAACACGCGCAAAAGGTATTTGGGCAGCCGGTGAGGCGGCCTGTGTCAGCCTGCATGGCGCCAACCGTCTGGGTTCCAACTCTACCGCAGAATGCCTGGTATGGGGTAAAATAACAGGCGTAGAAGCAGGAAAATATTGCAAAGAAATTACAAACTATCCGGATGTTCCTCAAGAAACCATTGATATGGAAAACAAACGTATCTTTTCTGATCTGCTGGATAAAAAAGGTACGGAAAGTATTTATGATATTCGTCGTGACCTGCGATCCTGCATGGATACCTATGTTGGCGTTTACCGTACAGGTGAAGATATGGGAAAAGCACTGGACATTATAAAATCCCTTAAAAAACGATTTGAAAACATCCATATCGATGACAAAAGCCGAACCTATAACACCAACCTCATTCATGCACTGGAAGTGTCCAATTTGCTTGAGCTTGCCCAGGTTATGGTTACAGGTGGTTTAAAGAGAGAAGAATCCCGCGGGGCACACGCCCGTCGTGATTTTACAGTGCGTGACGATAATAAATGGCTCAAACATACACTCGCTTTCTTTAAGGAAGGCGAACCTGTGTTTGATTATAAACCTGTAAATATTACAACCTGGAAACCAGTGGAAAGAAAATATTAAGCAGGAGTGAAAAATGAATAACGAGATTAAACACTATAAAAACAAGCTGGGTCTCTGGGGTTGGATCTCCGGAGGAAGATACGGCCTTGAGCGATATGCCTTTACATTACACAGAATTACCGGACTCGGTTTATTGCTCTACTTTATCTTGCATATTTTTGTTACAGGTTCACGAATCGGTGGGCCTGAGTCATGGACACACATCATGCATACTTTTGAAACACAACTTTCAAAATTTGGTGAATTTTTGGTCTTTCTGGCTTTTGCTTTCCATGCACTAAACGGTTTGCGGCTCGTGATAACAGAATCCGGATACATGCTGGGTAAACCGCAGCGCCCTGTTTTCCCTTATAAAAACGCTGTTCAAAGACAGCGCCCGTTTTTTGTTGTAATAATGATCATTGCAGCTATTATTATGCTTTTTGGCGGAATTGATTTTTATTTACTAGGAAATTAGGAGAATTAACATGCGTGAATCAACACTTTGGGTACTGCACATCTTTGCAGGGATTTTAATATTCTTTCTGCTTGGTCTGCACATGTTTATTATGCATTATGATGCAATTTTAGTCTTTTTGGGGATCGGTTATCAAAATCCGGTTCAGGCTGAATCCGTGTTTTTAAGAAGTAAACAATTTTTCTTTATGATAACGTATATACTTTTACTGGGTACAGCCCTTTATCACGGCTTGTATGGTTTGAAAAATATTATATTCGAGTTAAAAATATCAGCAACATTGGAAAAAGTGACAAGCTGGCTTTTGGTTTTATTTGGATTATTATTATTTATTTATGGCGCCTATGCTGCAATTTTTGTATTTCTTCAGCCTGTTCAATAGACCGCCTGTATTTCTGTAAAAAGGAGACAATCATGGTTGAGAAAAATACTGAAAAAATTCTTAAAACAGTAACATTTGAAATTTTAAGATATAATCCGGAAATTGATGACACACCACGAATGGAAACTTTTGAGGTCCCGGTAACAAAAGGAATGACGGTTCTGGACGGTCTGCATTGGATCAAAGAAAACAAAGACAGTACTCTGGCCTGGCGTTCATCCTGCCGAATGGGAGTTTGCGGTTCCTGTGGTATGTTTATAAACGGTTACCCTCGATTGGCCTGTAATAATCAGATTGCACACCTCAAGGCCGATAAAATCCAGATCAAACCGTTACCAAATTATAATATAATTAAAGACCTCGTACCGGACCTGGAAGGCTTTTTTGAAAAGCATAAATCCGTAAAACCCTACCTTATCAGACAACACGTGAAAGAGCTTGAAAATCCTACCGGCGAATATTTTCAATCTCAAGATGAACTGATAAATTATATTCAATTTGCTTATTGCATAAAATGCGGGCTTTGTCTGTCCGCCTGCCCCACAGTAGCAACCGACGAAAACTATACAGGTCCACAGGCTTTGGCCCAGGCCTGGCGATATATCGCTGATTCACGTGATGAGGGAGGTAAAGAGAGAGAAAAACAAGTCTATGCAAAACATGGTGTTTGGCGCTGCCATTTTGCAGGAGCCTGTTCTGAAGTATGCCCCAAAGGTGTTGATCCGGGTTTTGCAATACAATTATTAAAAAATGATATGATTAAAAAAACATTCAGACTTAAAAAGGATAAAAAAGCAGCTCATATTTTACCAAAATCTACGGAATTTAAAGCAAACGAAAAAATTCCAAAAGCACCGGAACCAACTGTAAAATAACCCGATAAATGATATATCTTGAAAAAAAGCCTGCTTGAAAATTTAAGCAGGCTTTTTAATGGATACTCAATCTTTACTATACGTTTTTCGGCCGTCAACAAAACTATTCCCGCCATGACTGTCTTGCGCCACAATAGCCGGAAAATCTTCCACCTCTAACCGCCGGATCGCCTCCGCGCCCAGTTCTTCATAGGCAACAATTTCACTCTTTTTAATAGAACGGGCAATCAACGCGGCAGCACCACCAACAGCAACAAAATAGACACCCTTATAACGTTTCAAGGCAGCCGCAACTTCAGGGCCCATCTCTCCTTTACCGATCATTCCTTTTGATCCTTCGGCCAAAATTAGAGGAGCATAGGGGTCCATTCTATAGCTTGTTGTTGGGCCGGCAGATCCAATAATCTGTCCGGGACGGGCCGGTGATGGCCCTACATAATAAACAAGATGTCCTTTTAAATCTATAGGAAGAGGTTCGTTTGCCTCTAAAAGCTCTACAAGTTTTTTATGAGCAGCATCACGCGCAGTAAGGATGGGGCCGGTGATTAATACACTGTCTCCCGCTTTTAAATCTTTTACATCCTCATCGGTTAGCGGAGTTTTTAGTTTTTTTACATTTGCCATAATTAAACTCCCATTTTCTTTAAGGAAAAAAAATAGTTCCTCTAAATTATTACGGTTTTATGTCTGTCTGCATGGCATTGAATATTAACAGCAGCAGGTAACGAGGCAATATGACATGGAAAAACTTCAACATGAACATCGAGCGCAGTGATACGCCCTCCCAATCCCTGGGGTCCGATACCAAGTTTATTAACCTTATCAAGTAATTCCTCTTCCATTTCAGCATAATAGGCATCGTGATGGCGAACACCAATAGGTCTTAATATTGCTTTTTTGGCCAACCAGGCAACTTTCTCAAACGTACCGCCGATACCGACACCCACAACAATTGGCGGGCAAGGGTTTCCGCCCGACCGGCTTACTTTATCGATCACAAAACGTTTAACACCCTCTGCACCGTCCGCAGGTTTCAGCATGGCAACTTCACTCATGTTTTCGCTTCCCCCGCCTTTTGGAGCAATTGTAATTTTAATTTTATCACCCGGAACGATATCAGTCCAGATAATCGGTGGCGTATTGTCTTTGGTATTTATTCGACGTAGCGGATCTTCAACAATAGATTTTCTCAAGTAACCTTCACCATATCCCTTACGGACACCTTCGGTAATGGCCTCATTTAAACTTCCATCCTCAATGTGTACATCCTGTCCGAGTTCCACAAAAAAAACGGAAAAACCGGTGTCCTGACAAAGAGGAAACACCCCTTCTTTGGCAATTTTTGCATTCTGAATAATCTGTTCGAGAATTGCTTTTCCTGTTGGAGAGTCTTCATTATCCAAACCCTGTTCCAGAGCATCGACAACATCCTGATCAAGTAAATAATTTGCATCAACACAAATTTTGGCAACTTGGTTTGTTATGGTTTTTGCGGACACTTTTCTCATACTTTTGTCCTCCTCAATAAAATGTTAACCAGGGTACTAAACGACCAACTTGGAAAAATCTCAAAAATGAAATGAAAAAAAATTGCCGGTTGATATTCTCAACCGGCAACTATTAATTACATTATTTTGCAGCTTTTAAACGATCTTCTAGGGCCGTTAATTGGTTTTTCAGCTCTTCCGGGAGCTTTTCTCCAAATTTGGCAAAATGTTCTTTAATGCTGTCAATTTCGTTCAACCAATCATCGGAATTAACGTTTAGCAATTCCTTCATTGCTTTTTCATCAATATCCAATCCGTTAGTATCAATAGCATCATTGGTAGGAACATAACCAATTGGTGTTTCAACTGCGTTTGTGGCACCTTCACATCGTTCAAATATCCATTTTAAAACGCGGCTGTTTTCACCATATCCCGGCCATAACCAGTTTCCATCTTTATCTTTGCGGAACCAGTTAACATAGAATATCTTGGGTAGATTTTCTTCACCGGACCGATCCGCAATGGACAACCAATATTTGAAATAATCACCCATATGATAACCACAGAAAGGCAACATAGCCATTGGGTCGCGGCGGAGTTCACCAACTTTTCCGGCTGCAGCAGCTGTTTTTTCTGAAGAAACAATTGAACCTAAAAATGTACCATGCTTCCAGCTAAAAGCCTGATGAATCAACGGCACAACAGAAGGTCGTCGTCCACCAAATAAAATAGCGGAAATTGGCACACCACGTGGATTTTCCCAATCAGGATCAATCACCGGACATTGAGATGCCGGTGCTGTGAAACGAGCATTGGGGTGAGAAGAGACTTTTCCTGAATCAGGGGTCCAATCTTCACCAATCCAGCTTGTAAGTTTGGCCGGTTTTTCGTCCGTCATTTGTTCCCACCATACATCACCATCCGGTGTCAGTGCGACATTGGTAAAAATTGAATTTTTGGTTAATGACAGCATTGCGTTGGGATTAGAATCCATAGATGTTCCAGGAGCAACACCAAAAAATCCAAACTCCGGATTAATGGCATATAGCCGTCCATCTTCACGGAAACGCATCCAGGCAATATCATCACCAACACATTCAACTTTCCATCCCGGCAGAGTGGGAATAAGCATGGCAAGATTTGTTTTTCCACATGCACTTGGAAATGCAGCTGCGATATATTTCTTAACACCTTCCGGATTCGTAATACCCAAAATCAGCATGTGTTCTGCCATCCAACCTTGATCTCGTGCCACTACAGAAGCAATACGTAAAGCAAAACATTTTTTACCCAAAAGGGCATTGCCGCCATAACCACTTCCATAAGACCAAATCATACGATCTTCCGGGAAATGCACGATATACTTGTTTTCAGCATTACATGGCCATGGAACATCTTTTTGGCCAGGTTCCAATGGCATACCAACAGAGTGCAGACATTCTACAAACTCTCCGTCGCCTAACTGATCCAACACTGCTTTTCCCATTCGGGTCATTATACGCATATTTGCAACAACATACGGAGAATCCGTCAACTCTATACCGATATGAGAAATATCCGAACCGATAGGTCCCATACTAAAAGGAATAACATACATTGTTCTTCCCTTCATACAACCGGCATAAAGTTTTTTCATTATATCTTTCATTTCATCAGGATCTTTCCAATTATTCGTTGGTCCGGCATCATCCTGAGTTTTTGAACAGATAAATGTTCTATCTTCTACCCTGGCTACATCACGAGGATCAGATTGGCAAAGATAGCTTCCGGGTCTTTTATCATCATTCAATTTGATAAATGTACCAGATTTTACCATGAGATCACAGAGATAATCATATTCTTTCTGTGAACCATCGCACCAATGGATCTGGTCTGGCTGACACATGGCGGCCATTTCCTCAACCCATTTGTTCAGTTTCAAGTTCGTCGTCATGTTTACTCCTTGTTAATGAATAGATTCATTGGTGAATTAATATAACCAGGCTAATCATTAACTTGAAACATTTTCTATATTATAAGTGTATCCTGTCTTTTAGTATAATAAAGTTTTAGTTTCTTGTCAAGATCGTATTTAAACGCCCGATTAAAATGTAACATTTTGAGATATTAATGACCAATATAAGCCACAAAATTAATATCAAAAACACTCTGGATATAACTATTTTTACTAATTAAAAACTGTTATAATCATATAATTTATAACATCTTTTTATATCTTTCCACCCTATTTTTATTATTTTTCAAAAGTATGGCATAATACTTGTATTTATCCCGATAAATCCACAAATGAAATAAAATTTGTGAATTTAGTGTTTATTTGAAATTGTAATAATAATGAGAATAGAAGAAGGAAAGGATAAAGATTATGAGCAAGGGGCTTCGCTTAAGCATTGGGAAATGGGTTGTAATTGTGGTATTGTTCATAATTATTTTAACAAGTGCTCTTATAAATCTAAATCATGATTATTTATTAAAAGCAAAAGTTAATAAAATAAATTATAAAATACAATCACAAAATATATTAAATGTCATAGACCAGGACAGAAGAACACATATTAAAAAGACAGTCGACATTATTTCCCGTTTTAACACAAATCTGAACAGCAACCAAAAAGAAAATATAGCTTCAGAAATTTATATCATGAGTCAAAAATATCCCAATCTGAATGTCGATTTTATAAATGCGACTATAACTCATGAAAGCGCTAAAACATGGAACCCTATGGTTACCTCACATGTCGGCGCTATGGGACTTATGCAGGTTATGCCGGCAACCGGTGCATTTTTGGCTGTTGAAGAAGGCTTGGAATGGACAACACCAGAAAAAATTCTTTTTGATCCGATTAAAAATATTCAACTCGGATGCAGATATCTAAGTGACTTGGTAACGATGTATGACAAAGACGGCGGACTAGCCGCCTATAATGCAGGCCCGCGCCATGCTGAAAGATGGTTGGCCTCTAATAAAAACAATAATCTGTTATACAGCGAAACCCGAAATTACATACCGGCTGTCCTGAAATGGTATGACGAATTTCGTTCAATAGATGTAATGTAAAATGTAAAAGCGGCTTAACAGCCGCTTTTTTTATATTACTTTACCCTGCGCAACATACAGAATTTAAAAACAAGTTGATTCTTTGTTAAATTTTCTGTATTATTCCAAAACGTGATCGATTTTTAGGATGTCTTTTTTATGCATTCCATTACTATCAATGGCAATTCTCTTACATTAGAAAACACATATCTGGTAGCTCTTAAAAACCGTCATGTCAAGATAGCCTCGTCAGCCCTCAAATGTATGGAAACATCACGTCAGTGTATAGAAGAAATAATCGCTGAAGGACAAATTGCCTACGGTATTAATACAGGTTTCGGTAAACTAGCCAACATTCACATTCCGCAAGATGAACTTGAAGAACTTCAGCTAAACCTGGTTTTAAGTCATGCTTGTGGTACAGGCGAATTAATACCGCAAGATGTTATAAGGGCTGCAATGCTTTTAAAAGCTAACGCTCTTTGCAAAGGATTTTCCGGAACACGACCTCTTGTTGCAGAATTTCTAATAAAAATGTTAAACAACGGTGTAATCCCCTGCGTTCCTAAAAAAGGCTCAGTTGGCGCATCCGGAGACCTGGCTCCACTTTCACACATGACACTGGTTATGCTTGGTTTGGGCGATGCCTGGTTTAACGATAAAAAAATAAGTGGAAAAGAAGCTTTATCAGCCATTCAGCTAAAACCTTTAAAATTAAAGGCAAAAGAGGGGCTGGCCCTGTTAAACGGCACACAAATTATGACAGCTTATGCGGCTTTGGCCTTATACAGAGCCAAAAATCTGTTAAAACTGGCCGATATTGCCGGGGCCATCACTGTTGAAAGTTTATTAGGTACAAAGGTGGCATTTGACCATCGCATCCAAAAAGCAAGAGGATTTAAACATCAGATCGAGGTTGGTGCCAATCTTGAAAAACTAATGGCAGACAGTGAAATTGTTGAATCACACAAAGACTGCGGAAAAGTTCAGGATGCCTACAGTTCAAGATGTATTCCACAGGTCCATAGCGCTGTTCGACACGCCATTGATTTTGTCGAACAAATGGTTACCATAGAATTAAATGCATCAACCGATAACCCTTTGGTTTTTCCGACAGAGCATGAAATATTATCAGGCGGAAATTTTCACGGTCAACCCATTTCATTAGCGTGTGATACAATGGCCATAGCACTGGCCCAACTGGCAAACATTTCAGAACGTCGTTTAGAAAATTTGATGGATACAAACCAAAGCGGATTACCGCCATTTTTAGCATCAAACAGCGGGACCAATTCCGGTTTTATGATTGCTCAGGTTACCGCAGCAGCGCTTGTTTCAGAAAACAAGGTACTTTGTCATCCTGCCTCTGTCGATTCAATACCAACTTCGGCAAACCAGGAAGATTTTGTAAGCATGGGAACACATGCCGCACGAAAGGCATTTGAAGTTCTTGACAATGTAGAAACTATAATAGGAATTGAATTACTGGCAGGGTGTCAGGCAATCGATTTTAGAAAAGACCTTAAACCCGGCAAGGGAACATATCCGGCTTTTCAAAAAATCAGAGAAACAATTCCGGCGATGCATCGTGATCGTTTTTTACAAAAAGATATTAATAAAATAAAACAACTTATCGAAGAAAATGTAATCGTAGAAGCTGTAGAAAGTGTTATCAACACACTATAGTAGAAAACTTGGAGAATAAAAAATGGAAAAAATAATTGGAGAGGGGTATACATTTGACGATGTATTGCTAATCCCCAATAAATCTACCGTACTACCTAAAGAAGTCAACATTTCTACCCGCCTGACAAAAAAAATCAAACTAAACATCCCATTATTGAGCGCTGCTATGGATACAGTTACCGAAGCCCAATTAGCTATTGCGCTGGCACGGGAAGGTGGTATTGGTATTATTCACAAGAACTCATCAATTGAAAACCAGGCAAATGAAGTTGATCTGGTAAAACGCTCAGAAAGTGGTATGATCTTAAATCCTATCACGCTATCACAAGACCGTAAAGTAAGTGAAGCACTTGAATTAATGTCAAAATATCGTATTTCGGGTATTCCTATTGTAGACGGACAAAAATTAATAGGCATTTTAACGAACCGTGACCTTCGCTTTGAAACCGACCTTAATAAACGAATCAGTGCTCTTATGACCAAAGAAAATCTTGTCACAGTACCGGTAGGAACTTCTTTGGATGATGCCGAAAAGATATTACAAAAACATAGAATAGAAAAACTGCTGGTTGTTGATAAAGATCATAAATTAAAAGGCCTGATAACGGTTAAAGACATTCAGAACCGAAAAAAATACCCCTATGCCTCAAAAGATGTTCACGGCAGGCTTTTAGTTGGTGCCGCTGTTGGGGTTGCATCCGATACGGTTGAAAGAGCAACAGCATTAATCGATGCCGGAGTTGATGTCCTTGTTGTTGATACCGCACACGGACACAGTCAAGGTGTTTTAGAAACTGTAAAAATGCTAAAACAAAAATTTCCAAAAATTGAGCTTATTGCCGGCAATATTGCCACACCGGAAGCGGTAGAAGACCTTATTGCCGCAGGAGCAGATGCTGTAAAAGTTGGGATCGGCCCCGGCTCCATTTGCACAACACGGGTTATTGCAGGAACAGGTGTTCCACAGCTTACAGCTATTATGAATTGTTCAAAAGTTTGTGTTAAACACGGTGTTCCACTTATTGCGGACGGCGGTATTAAACAAACCGGAGACATTGCAAAAGCTTTGGCAGCAGGTGCCGATACAGTCATGCTCGGTAACATGCTGGCAGGAACAGAAGAAAGTCCGGGAGAAACCCTCTTGTTTCAAGGAAGAAGTTATAAAGTATATCGTGCCATGGGCTCCTTATCGGCCATGCGAGGTGGTCGTGGAGACCGGTATTTCCAGGAGGGTATTAGTGAATTGAAAAAACTCGTTCCGGAAGGAATAGAAGGAAGAATTCCACATCGTGGCAAATTAAGTGACGTCGTCTATCAAATGATCGGTGGCTTACGCTCTGCTATGGGATATTGTGGTTCGGCTAATATCCAGGAATTGCACGACAAGTCAAAGTTTATTCGAATAACTCCTGCCGGTTTGAGAGAAAGTCATCCACATGATATTTCAATTACAAGTGAATCACCAAATTATATGATGAGTACGTAATAAAAAAAGTAAAGTAAATAAAGGATGGGGGGGAAATTTACTATCCCTGTTAAAAACATAAAAAAGTCTGGCATTTATAAAGTGCCAGACAATCTATTAAAAAACTTTGCTAACCGAAATTATAACTTGTTTACAACCAAAGCTAATTTTGATTTCTGATTAGCAGCTTTATTTTTATGAATAATGTTTTTATTTGCCAGTTTGTCTAATAATGAAGAAACTTTTTTATACAATACTTCGGCTTCTTCTCTTGTGGTTGCTGAACGAACTTTTTTCACCTGTGTTCGCAAGGAAGACATATAAGCCTTGTTTCTCAGATTGTCACGAGCGTTTGTTTGGATTCTTTTAATTGTCGATTTATGATGTGCCATTTTAAATTTCACCTTTCATTTTTTTCCAAGATTAAAATATAACATTCTTTTAACAAAAGAGCAATACTTTTTTTATAAAATATCTTTAAATACGTCATACAGAAAACAAGCATTGGAGCAGAACGTCCATGGATATCCAAATTAAAAAAGTTGAAACAAAAGCAGACTTGAAAAAATTTATCAAACTCAAATGGCAAATTTATAAAAACGATCCCTACTGGGTCCCCCCCCTTATTTCAGATCAACTCAATTTTCTAAATAAAAACAAGGGTGTATTCTTTACATTAGGGGAGGCAGAATATTTTATTGCTTATGACGGCGGAAAACCGGTCGGACGTATTTCTGCTCATATTAATCATCAATTTGAAAAATATCATGACAAGGAAACCGGTTTTTTCGGTTTTTTCGAGTGCGAAAACAATCAAAAAGCTGCCAATGCCTTGTTTGATGCGGCATGTGATTGGCTGAGAAAAAAAGGTAAAACAAAAATACTGGGCCCACAAAGTTTTTCACTTTACGACGAAAGCGGTATGTTATATGACGGATACGACTCTATACCGGTTATTTTACTTTCCTATAATCCACCCTATTACAACGATCTTGTAAAAAACGCCGGTCTTGTGAAATCTATTGACTGGTATGCCTTTCTTGTTAATAAAAGTATTGAAATTAAAAAGACTTTTTACAAAATCCGGGATAGAATTCTAAAACAAGGGGACATAAAAATAGTACCCCTGGATATGAAAAATTTTGATAATGCTGTCAAGGATGTGGGCATTATTTTTAGCGATGCCTGGATGGAAAACTGGGGACATGTTCCTTTAACAGAAAAACAGCTCGAGCATTTGGCAAAAGAACTGCGGATGATCGTTATACCGGAAATGACCTATCTGGCTTATATTGACGACCAGGTCGTTGGTTTTTCTTTAACAATTAAAGATGCAAATCCTGCCCTAAAAAAAGCAAATGGAAGACTTTGGCCTTTTGGATTGTTAAAAATATTACTTAATATTAATAAAACAAAACGAGTCCGTACGATTGCCATGGGTGTATTAAAAGAACACAGACATCGCGGGCTGGATATCGTCTTTTATCTGAATACAATTGAAAAAGGCAGAGAAATGGGTTATGAAGATTCCGAATGTTCCATCATTGTAGAAACAAATCAGCGTATGATTGGTGCTTTAAAGGACCTGAATGCAGAACAATATAAAACATATCGTTTTTATGAAAAAAATTTGCAAGAATGAAACTTGTCCCGATATAGTGAGTTTAAATATAATCTGTCTATAACTGTTAACCCTAACTCGAATTAAAGGTAAATATTAGTTTCATGAAATTAAAATGGCCTCACCTGTTTATAATTTTATTCCTCTTGTGTACGATTTTTTATTCCCAGGGGTACGCCCAATACTATTTTGGCCGAAATAAAATACAGTACAATCAATTTGACTGGCATATTCTTAAAACAGAACACTTTGATATTTACTATTATCCTGAAATGCGTGAACTGGCGGAAATAGGAGCAGCACACGCAGAGAATGTTTATACACTTTTGGAAACAAAATTTAATCACAACATCGCACAGAAAATTCCTTTAATATTTTACGCCACTCACGCCCATTTTCAGGAAACAAACACGACTCCCTATATGGTTCAGGAAGGCGTTGGCGGATTTTTTGAATTTTTAAAAGGACGTGTCGTTGTTCCGGCTAACGGGTCCATCCCGGATTTTAAACATGTAATTCAGCACGAGCTCGTGCATGTTTTTACAATGAGTAAATATAACCGGATAATTAAAGACCATCGCCAACTCAATCATCCCGGAATGCCTTTATGGTTCATTGAGGGGTTGGCAGAATATTGGTCAACAGGTTGGGACTCGCAGGCAGAGATGTTTATTCGTGACGCCATTCTAAACGATTATCTGTTTCCAATTCAAAATCTGTATCAAATTTCCGGATCCTTTTTAATGTATAAAGAGGGTCAGGCTATTGTTAAATATATTGCCGAAAACTATGGTGATGAAAAAATATTGCAGCTCATAGAAAACGTCTGGATGACACGCCAGTTTTCAAATGTTATGAAAATCACCCTGGGTAAAAACTTTGTTGAATTTAACAAAGAATGGGAATATGCCCTTAAAAAACAAAAATATCCCTTACTTGAAGACAACGATTCCGCATCTATGATCAGCACGCCCATTACCAATAAGGGCATCAATATTAAACCGGCATTCTATAAACAAGATCAGGACTCTTTTATTGTTTATATTTCCAACCGAACAGGGTATTCAAATATTTATATTCAGCCCCTGGTTCCGGTAGAATCTAAGGTTAAAGCAAAGGTATTGGTGGCCGGAGAACGAACACCGGAATTCGAGTCCTTTCACCTGTTGTCCAGTAATATTTCCGTTAATAAAGACAAAGAACTGACATTTATATCCAAAAGTGGTGAAAAAGACAACCTATATATCCTGGATATTGAGACAGATAAAATAACCACTAAAAAATATTTTAAAGACCTTGTCTCCATCTACTCGCCGGCCTGGTCGCCGGATAACCAAAAAATTGTTTTTACAGGAATTGGTTTCACCGGAAAAAGTGATTTATACATTTATGAGAGGGAAACACAGGAACTTGTCCGACTAACAGATGATCATTTTGATGATGTTGATGCCAACTGGTCCCCGGATAACCGCTATATCATATTCAGCTCCGACCGCGGCTATCATGGTAAACAGGGTGCCTATAACCTTTTCACGTATGATTTAAAAACCGGTCTTGTTAATTATATTACGACAGGTCCGCATCATGACCGTGCACCCAAATGGTCGCCCGATGGTCAGTATCTGGCCTTTACGTCCGACAGAAGCGGTACATCAAACATCTGGATACTACAAACAAAAAATGCATCAAAATCATTTTTGGATACCAACTCTAAAACACCCAACTTTTTAGAGCAAAACAAATGGTTAACAGATTTAAACAGAGAGTATCAACTTAAGCAGGTTACATTTTTCACAACAGGCGCATTTGATCCGGAATGGACCGATTCCGAAAATTTATTATATACGGCTTTTGAAAAGCACTCTTTTCAGATTCATTTATACAAAAATCCGATCCAAAAATTTATGCAGCAGCCGCTTGTTGTAAAAAGAGAGATTACGCCTGAATTTTCAACATGGGCATTCAACCGTCTTGGAGGAGAAAGCGGTTCTGCCGGCATCAAATATAAAACAAAATACAATCTTGATATTGCTCAAAGTCAAATCACCCAGGACCCAATTTTTGGCACATCCGGTGGAATGCAATTGGCAATTTCAGATATGCTCGGTAACTATCAATATTTCTTTTTACTCTACAACACAGCACGTACACGCGATGAATTTTTGGAAAGTTTTAATTTTGCTGTTTCGCGGGTGGATTTATCACGACGAACAAACACAGCCATAGGGTTTTATCATTTTGCCGGTCGTTTTTATAATCTTTATGATTCCTGGTTTTGGGAAAGGCGCTTTGGCGGATTCGGCGCCATCAGTTATCCGATTTCAAAATTCAAACGCGTCGAAGCCAGTTTGAACGTCCGGTCTTCGGATAAGGAATGGTACTCCAGCCAATACCGCAGAAAAGCGCTGCTGGTGTCAAATTTTGCATCCTATATCAAAGACACGTCTCTGTGGGGACCCACAGGCCCCATTGACGGTGAACGCATCAATTTTACTATCGGCAATACAATAGATGTCGCACATTCCAATGTAAACTTTGTTACCACCATTTTGGATTATCGACGCTACTTTCGTCTGAATACCAGCGTGTCTCATGCCATGCGTTTCTGGACGCAAATTAATAATGGTAAAGAATCAACTCCATTTTTTATGGGCGGAAGCTGGGACCTCCGAGGTTACAGTTTTTGGCGTATATGGGGAACAAAAATGGCTTTTATGAGCCAGGAGCTGCGTTTCCCATTTATAAATCGTTTTATGGTACACTTTCCATTCGGCGGCCTGGCCTTTAGTTCCATTCGGGGCGCTCTTTTTGTCGATGCCGGAAATGCCTGGGACAATGACCTGGACCGGATTTTGGGTTCAACAGGATTCGGAATACGGTTTCAGTTTGCAGGGGTTCTGGTTCTTCGTTTTGATGTGGGACGAAAATTTAACCTGTTTCTTGATGAAGAACACCCATATAAAATCATGAAATACGATATGAATCACAGGTGGTTTACACAATTTTTCTTTGGGTGGGATTTTTAAATGAAACGAAAATACACATTACTGTTTTTTGCCATATTGCTGGTCCTGGGGGGAATGAATTGCAATAAAATGACCATTACAAGCCCGGACCTGTTGCTCAATCCCGTCTGGCCGCAACTCGGTAAAAACATACAGCACACCAATTATTCAAATGAAGAAATATCTCTTCCCCTTGAATTACTTTGGCGGCACAGGGCAATAACAGCCATAGGAAGATCGCTGATTGCCGGAAATAATATTATATTTTACAGTTCATTAGAGGGACGTATACAAAGTGTGCGACTGCAAGACGGTAAAAGCCTTGACAAATTAAAACAACGCGGCCAGAGTAAAACAACCTGTGCATTATATAATGATAATTTAATCGTTCAGAGACGAATCGGATTGCCTTCTCTCGAATTATACAATTTAATCACAGGAAAAAGCCGATGGCAGGTTCAAAACAGCTATTCCTTTTCCGAACCACTGGTGCACCAGCATACAATTTATACAACCGATGTAAAAAGCAATTTAAATGCATATTCTGCTGTAAATGGCAAAGAACTGTGGTCCAGGCCGCTATCAGGGCAAAGTCGTTCCACACCGACCTATGCCCAGGGATTTTTGTTTGTCGGTGATGATAATGGTGTTTTCTATGCTTTTAATACCGAAGGAGATACGGTATGGACTTTTAAAGCACAAGGTTCCATTCGTTTTGCGGCCACAGCAGATGAAAATTCAATTTATTTTGGTTCAACTGATTTTAATTTTTATGCACTCAATATAGCAACAGGTTTACCGAAATGGCGGTTTGAAACTGACGGAAAAATTTATAACGGGGCAGCCCTGCATGAGGATAAAATAATTTTTGGTTCAACAGACCATTTGGTTTATTGTTTAGATAAAAACACAGGAGACACCATCTGGGAGTTCCAGGCTTCAAGCGTCATTTCAACCGCACCGGTGATTGCAAAAAACATTGTATTCATCGGTTCATTGGACAAAAACATGTATGCCCTTGATCTGAATACGGGAGAAAAACTCTGGTCTTTTGAAGCAAAAGGCAGGATACGCACAGATCCTATTGTTGTTAATGAACGTTTAATCTTCGCCAGTGAAAATCATTATCTTTACTGTTTTGGGAAAAAATGAATAATATTTTAAAAAATAAAATCTTACAAATCATCTTTTTTACCTTTTTATACTCCGTCGTCTATTCTCAGCCGGACAATTTGAACAGGATAGACACAGACACCTGCACAGCGTTCATTCATATTTCTGCCCAACAAGACAGTCTGCCGATATATCTGGATGAAGACCTGATCGGGTACACTCCGCTATATGAATTTCCAACCAACTGTGAAGAACATACAATAACCGTACTGCCGCCGGAATGGCCTGTATGGAATATCAGCGCTTTTAAACAAACAATTCATTTAAAATCACAACAGCATTGTTATCTGGACGCAACATTTCCACAAAAAAAACTTGTCAACTCTATTCCATACGGTGCGGATATTTTTATAAATCAGGAGAAAGCAGGGAAAACACCCTTGTTGATTGATATACCAAAGGAAGGACCTTTAAATATAGAAATTCAAAAAACAGGATTTCAAACTGTTTTAAAAAATATAGCAACAACCGCAGAACCTGATGTTATTCTGGTTCATTTGGAAAAAAGCGACAGCCCCAATGATACGGCAATAATATCAGATAAAAATATTAACAATTCGAAAACAAAGCATAAAAAGGCGCTTTATCTCAGCCTTGGATTCACAGTTCTGTCGGGTGTTACGTCAGTCTATTTTCGGGATAAAGGAAACAATGAATATGATAAATACATGTCCGCTACATATCCAAAGGATATGGATTACCATTTCGACCAATCCGAATATTATGACAGACTTTCCAGCATCTCTTATGTGGCTTTTGAATTGGGGGTTCTTACATCCGGGTATTTCTTTTTCAACTTTCGAGAATAACAGCAACCGGTTCCGGGGTGGTTACAATTTTTGTTAAACTTTTTTCCAGCCTTACTGCAAAAGCTGCCTTTAACGTTTCGACCGATATATCATAATCATTCAGCCTTAAAGAAGTAATAAAACTGTTATGCGGTCTGCTGTTTCGATAATCCGGTTGTTTTGAAGGAAATTTTAAATATCTGACAATGGTACTCATGTCCGGGTCAACCAGCAGCGATCCCTGATAAAAAAAGGTATTTTTCGATTTAAAAATCGAGCAGCCTAATACTTTTTCATCACCAATCGTTACATCACTAATCCCCTGTTGTTTTAAATTTTTAACCTTGAAATCATTTTCCAGCACATATATAATAAACTCGTTTATACGCTGAAAAAAATAATACGGAGAAATACTGACATCACTTTTAAAAGCAATGGACAAACACAAAATCCCGGGGATTAATGTAACGGCACCACCTCCTCCCCGCCTGCGAATAATGGGAACAACGTCTTGTCGGCAGTGCTCAACAAAGACCTCCCGATAAGCCACCTGTGAATAACCAATGACAACGGCTGTACCATCCGGCTCCCAAAGTTGATACAGACAACATTGATTTTGAGATATTTTTTTATAAAGATAATCGTATATTTCCATAGTTCTCCCGATTTTTAAAAGGTATTAATTTTAATTTTCTCCGACAACATTAATGTTAATTAATCGTTTGTTTTTTTCCAGATATTGTTATATTTAGGTTTAAAGCAACTTGATAGAATTGGAAATAATAATCCAAGGGCCGGTGTTATTCAAACACACTTGATGATGACAAATCCAGAAAATAAAATGACCGCAACAATTCCAATGCGTAACATAGGACCTCTTTTAATTAAAGGTCCGGTTATAAATGATAAAATTAACGTACCGCTTGCTACATTTGAAACGCCTCTCTGGCCTTCAGTCAACAGAGGTGCACGTGTATCAACCTTGACGGACGGTATTCATGTGGTATTATTTAAGGACCAAATGGCCCGGTCTGTTTTAGTGGAAGCAAACACAGCCGCCAGAGCATTCGAAATTTCCCAAACGATAGAAAACAGCAGGGAAACGTTAGAAAAGGTTGTCAGTCAGACAAGCCGGTTTGCCAAATTTAAAAATATTCAAATTCAGGTTGTTTCAACACTTTTATACATACGCCTGGAAATTGAAACAGGCGATGCTTCCGGTCATAATATGGTGACCAAAGCAGCAGATGCTTTACTGAAATGGCTTTTAGAAACATTTAATGATTTAAAATACGTGTCTGTTTCCGGAAATTATTGTACCGATAAAAAAGTATCCGCTATTAACAGCATTGCAGGTCGTGGAAAAAAAGTAATTGCCGAATTACTTGTTCCTGAAAAAATATGCAGGCGGTTCCTCAAAACAACTCCTGAAAAAATAGCAGAAATAAACACAAAAAAAAATCTTATCGGCAGTATTGTTGCAGGAAGTCTCTGTTCAGCAAATGCCCATTACGCCAATATGCTGCTGGCCTTTTATCTGGCAACCGGTCAGGATGCTGCTAATATTGTTGAAGGATCGCAGGGGATTACTTTTGCTGAAAAACGCGAAAACGACCTTTACTTTTCAGTTACCTTGCCCAATATTATTGTTGGAACAGTTGGCAATGGAAAGGACCAAAATTTTGTCCGGCAAAATCTGGAAATGCTTGGATGCCTGGATGAACGTAAACCAGGTGAAAATGCAAAACGACTGGCAGCCATTGCAGCGGCCGTGATTTTATGCGGTGAACTATCGTTACTGGCAGCACTTACAAATGAAGGGGAATTAATGCGCGCCCATGAAAAATTGGAGAGAGCATGAGTTCGTATACAAATAGCCGAAAATATGAACACATTGACATTATCCTGAATGACCAAAAAACAGACCGCAATAAAGCGTATTTTGACGCTATCCAGTTAACGCACCGGGCGTTGCCGGAACTTGATTTTGATGAAATAGATACATCAACCCATTTTATGGGCAAAAAATTGTCCTTCCCGTTGCTTATATCTTCCATGACCGGCGGCGACCATGAAATGGTTAAAAAAATTAATACAAATCTTGCTATTGCAGCGGAACAAACCGGCATCGCCATGGCAGTAGGTTCGCAACGGGTCTTGTTTTCAAATCCGGATTCTAAACCAAGTTTCGAACTTCGCCAATATGCACCCAATGCCCTACTGTTTTCCAATATCGGGGCCGTCCAGTTAAATTATGGTTTTAATGAACAGCAATGTCAGCAGGCAATCGATGTTTTGCAGGCAGATGGTCTGTTTTTTCATTTAAATCCCCTTCAGGAAATTATTCAACCGGAAGGGGATTGTAATTTTAAGGGTTTGATTAAAAAGATAGGTGACATAACTAAAAAAATAGACAAACCTGTTATTTTAAAAGAAGTGGGCTGCGGCATGTCTCCCCAGGACATCCAATTAGGACTGGCCAATAACATTCATTATTTTGATGTTGCCGGTTCGGGCGGGACTTCATGGAGTCGTATCGAAAGTAAAAGACAAAACAACCAAGAGCCCAATAATACAGGAATACAGTTTCAGGACTGGGGTATTCCCACTCCCCTGGCCCTTGCTCAGCTTAAACCCTTTGTAGATAATAATAAAATCAAACTAATTGCATCGGGCGGTTTAAAAACCGGAATAGATATGGTTAAATCCATCATCCTGGGCGCATCTCTGTGCGGTATGGCAAAACCATTTCTTGAACCGGCAACTCAATCTGCGGAACAGGTTATAACAATCATCCAAAATTTATTAAAAGAATTTAAAACCGCCATGTTTTTAATGGGCATTAATAATGTAAATCAACTTTTTAATAATTCAACACTTATATTAAACAAACAGGTGATAGTATAAGAGGACAGACTATGCATGCCGGAATTGAGCAGATCAGTTTTTATTCATCCCATTATTATTTAGATTTGAAAACAATGGCAAATGCCAGAGGTATCGAGCCTGAAAAATTTTATACCGGTATCGGACAGGAAAAAATGGCCGTTCCGCCTCCGGATGAAGACATTGTTACTATGGCGGCCAACGCTGCATTACAAATTTTAAAAGACCGCGATGATACGGAAACCATAAGCACATTGATATTTGCAACAGAATCCGGTATCGACCAGTCAAAAGCAGCGGGCATATATGTTCATAAACTGTTAAACCTCTCTTCACAATGCCGGATATTTGAGGTAAAGCAGGCCTGTTATAGTGCCACCGGGGCTTTGCAAATGGCCCTCCCCTATTTATTGGCAAAACCGGACCAAAAGGTTTTACTCATCGCTTCAGATGTTGCGAGATATGGACTGGACAACGCGGGAGAACCTACCCAGGGAGCCGGTGCTGTGGCAATGCTTTTATCCACACAACCGTCAATTTTAGCATTTGAACCATATACAGGAATCTATACAGACGATGTTATGGATTTTTGGCGCCCAAATTATCGTGACGAAGCCCTTGTTGATGGAAAATACTCTGTAAAAATTTACATCAAATCACTTCTCGCGGCTTGGGAACACTATCAAAATCAAACAGATTTGTCCCTGTCGGATTTTCATGCATTTTGTTATCACCTTCCTTTTTCCCGTATGGGCGAAAAAGCCCACTCCTTTCTTTTAAAAACCGATAAAAACCTGCAAAACGATTTTTCTGCCCCGCTTGAAAAAACTCTATACTATAACAAACAGATCGGAAATACCTACACAGCATCCTTATATATCGGATTAACCTCATTACTGGAAAATTTTAACGAAAATCTCGGTGATAAACGAATCGGGTTCTTTAGTTATGGTTCCGGTTGTGTTGGTGAATTTTTCAGTGGTATCGTACAAAAAGATTACAAGAGTTTTCTGCATAAAGAACACCATAAAAATTTAATAGATGAAAGACGAGAACTCTCACTGGATGAGTATAAAAATTTCTACACATTCTCTTTACCACAAGACGGCAGTGAATTTTCTACACCACAATTTAAAACCGGAAAATTTCGACTGGCCGGAATAAAAGACCATCAACGTATTTATCAGAGAATTGATTGAAAGTTTTAGCACCCGGAAAAATTATTCTCAGTGGAGAACATGCCGTTGTCTACGGAAAACCGGCCCTGGTCATGGCAGTCGATCGCTTTGCACAGGCACAAAGTATTGAAGAACAATCTTGTAAAATAAAATTTGATTGCCCGGATATCGGCATTTCATCTGAAACAGAGCCGGATGCCATTTCAAAAATCGCTTCACTCGTTGAAGAACGATACCTTTCATTTGTACATAACAAAAGTTCAGAAAACAATACTCTCACCACCCCAATGGATGCCTATATTTATCTGTTGCATATTCTTATCCAGGAATTTGATGTAAAAATTCAAAAAGGTCTGCATATCAAACTTTCGTCGCAAATACCAATTGGCTCAGGGATGGGTTCATCGGCAGCAACCCTGGTCAGTGTTTTTAAATTAATGACGGAATTTTTTTCACTAAACTTTGAAAAAAAGAGATTTCTGGATTTTGTATTACGGGCCGAAAATTTTTATCATGGTTATTCCAGCGGCGTGGACCCATATATATCCTTTCACGGCGGTTTTATTCGTTATCAAAACCGGGACATTACAGATATTCCCATGCCGAATTTGCCTGCCTATGTTGTGTTTACCGGAAAGCCCGAAAGCACAACCAGCGATTGTGTCTCTCAGGTTGCCACGCAATTTAAAAACGATTCTGTCTGGCAGGATTTTGAATCGACAACTTGTGCTCTGGAACAGGCCATTCTGGAAAATAATTTAAATACAACTCGTGCACTGATTAAAAAAAACCATCAACTTTTGGTGAAAATCGGTGTGGTTCCTTTAAAAATTCAAAGTTTTATTAAAGATATTGAAAAAACCGGAGCATCAGCGAAAATATCCGGGGCAGGCGCGATAAAAGGAGAAAACGCCGGTATGGTTCTGATCTTTGACGAAGAACCGCCCAAAAAAATTTGTGAGCATTATAACTATCCGTGGTTTACTCTTAAAGGAGAAGCAAATGGTGCAAGAATCGTTTAGAATATCAGCACCGGGGAAACTTATGCTGCTTGGAGAGCATGCTGTTTTACACGGCTTTTTGTCTATGGTATGTGCCGTTAACCAAAGGATAACCATTAAAATCACACCACAAAAAGATGATAAAATTCTAATTTTTTCTGATATCGGAGAATATTCGTCAACTCTTGGAAACCTGACACCGCATCCCAATTTTAAATTTATTTTAACGGCTATTTCCAGGCAAAAAGAAAATCTAAAAACAGGGTTACGATTGGACATCCAATCGGATTTTACTCCGCATGTCGGACTTGGATCTTCAGCCGCTGTAACAGCCGCAATAACGGCAGCATTATCCCTGCTAAATAATCAACAACTTAATCGTAAACAAATTTTTACCCAGGGATTAAAAACCATTAAAGAGGTCCAGGGTACCGGTTCCGGTGCAGACCTGGCGGCAAGTATATTCGGTGGTGTGCTGGCTTACCGCCATGAACCACAGGACTGGATAAAACTAAGCACTATTTTCCCCATAACTGTTATTTATTCCGGCAGTAAAATGCCGACAACCGAGGTCATCAGTCAGGTCAGTCATCGCTATGATCAAAATTTAAAAATATACAACCCTATTTACCAGATCATGGAAACAAGTGTTCTTCAGGCCATTCCTGCTGTTGAAAAAAAAGATTGGGAACAACTTGGGGAAATCCTGAATGTAAACCAGGGCCTCATGGATGCCATCGGTGTGAATAATAAAAAATTGTCCGAAATTGTTTATGCCCTCCGGGAAGATGCCGGAATATATGGTTCCAAAATTTCCGGGTCCGGTTTAGGTGACTGCGTTGTTGGAATTGGAACTTTAAAAGAAAAATTTAGTAAATATGAAACAGTACCGTTAACAATATCACAGAAAGGAATTATCGTTGACTAGACAAGAGTATGTCAATTTTTTATTAAAAGAAAAAAGCGGTCAATTTCATAATGCAAAAGCATTTGCTCCATCAAACATTGCTCTATGTAAATATTGGGGAAAAAGAGATGTTGAACTGAATCTGCCGGTTAATTCCAGCTTGTCCGTTTCATTGGGAAACCTGGGAAGCAAAACCGAAATTGACCGGGCAGATGATTGTGACACTTTTATACATAACAACCATCCTGTTGAAAAAGAATCAGCTTTTTATAACAGGATGAAAAATTTCCTGTCATTATTTCGCCCGAAGTCTGATTTTTATTTCAAAGTAATAACAGAAAATAATATACCGACAGCCGCAGGTTTGGCGTCATCCGCTTCCGGCTTTGCCGCATTAACTCTTGCTCTTGATAAATTTTTTAACTGGAATTTGGATAAAAAAACACTCTCCCAGCTCGCCAGACTCGGCAGCGGCAGCGCCAGCCGGTCAATATATGAAGGTTTTGTGGAATGGCATGCCGGGAAAGATCCAAATGGAATGGACTGTTATGCAGAACAAATATCTGAGCAATGGAATGAATTATGTATCGGTATCGTAACCGTAAGCAGTGAGGCAAAAGGACAAAGCTCCGGGCAAGCGATGCAGCATACTGTTTCAACATCATTACTTTATAAAAGCTGGCCGGAAAAATCCAGTACTGATTTAGCCACCTTAAAAAAAGCTATTGCAACAAAAGATTTTGAGCTTTTTGGACAAACGGCTGAAACGAACGCCTTTTCCATGCATGCAACAATGCTGTCGGCCTGGCCACCGGTATTTTTTTGGAAACCGGAGACATTGACAATCATTGAAAACGTCTGGGAACTTCGAAAACAACAGCACCATCTATATATAACTATTGACGCCGGACCAAACGTAAAACTTTTATTCTTGAAAAAAGACACCAACTTGATAAAAGAACATTTTTCCTCCATCAAGATCATTGAACCTTTTTATAAAATTAATTAACGAACAAAATTTGCAGTACAGGAAAATTCAAACAGACGGGTAAGAATGAAAAAATTATTAATTCTATTACTTTTCACAGGAAGTTTATACTCACAAGATTCATTCAAAGATTATTCCAACGATTTTAAAGACGGATTTAACAACGCTTTTTTCGACAAACCAGCATGGCTTGGTTTTGCCGGTGGCATTGCCCTGGCGTCAAAACTGGATCATCCTGTAAAAGAAAAATTTACCAACAAATATCTTAATAATACAACCAGCAAAATTTTTGACATTTATGGTTTTGGCAGTAATTTTTTCATTGCAGAAGGTTACATACTAACAGACAGTTGGGCAAATAATTATCACGGCAGTAAAACCTGGAACCGTGCTAAAATTATGGGAGAAGCTTATGCAGCAAACCTTGCAGTCACTTTTGTATTAAAACATATCTGTCGCCGTCAAAGACCCGGGAAACAAGATTATCATTCCTTCCCATCAGGGCATACGTCGACGTCATTTGTGGTAGCCGCAACGTTACAACAAATCTACGGCAACTCGGTCGGAATTCCTGCCTATATTATTGCTTCATTAACCGGCTATCAGCGAATTTATGACAACAAGCATTGGTTGTCCGACGTTTTGACCGGAGCCTTATTAGGCACACTCATCGGTAACGGTTTTGGAGAATTGTACAAGGATAAATACAAAAACGTTGAAAATGTACAAAATCCGGCATTATTAAAAATCAGCATAACTTTTTAACAGAAAAGTGCTGATTACAGCATATTCTTTAATATGACATTTCAGCTAATTAATTTTTTACCAGTCCTATATCGACAATAATTTACCATCCCCAAAAACCTGCTTCACTCTTTACTACTATTATTTTTTAGTAACACATCGACAAAAGTTTTAAAATTATATTTAATCTCTTAATCATTTTGATAATTCATGCATCTAATATTGAAAATAGTAAAACATTATTTTCTTTATAAAGAGGTAAAAATGACACAGCATGAACTACCAAAATCCTTTAATGAATTGATCCAAAATTCAGATATTCCTGTTCTTGTCGATTTTTGGGCAGAATGGTGTGGTCCCTGTCGAATGGTATCACCTGTCATTCAACAACTTGCACAGGAGTATAAAGGAAAACTGTTAACGATAAAAGTTAATGTTGATCACAAACAGCACGTAGCTGCTCAATATCAAATCAGCAGTATTCCCACAATTATGATGTTTCATAAAGGGAAAACGTTGATGCGGGTTGCCGGCGCCCTGCCATATCATGCCTTAAAATCAGAAATCGAAAAAAATATAAATGGTTGATACCGGCCGGGAAATAAGTCAGGCTGAATTCATGTTTAAATAGGTAAAAAAGGAATTTATCATGATGAAAATAGCAGCTTTTTTCTTGTCTGTTTTATTATTTAATAGTTTATTTGCACAGGAGGCAACAATTAAAACGGAAAAAATAATAAAAAGCGATAAAGAGTGGCAAACCTGCCTGTCACCGGAACAATTTCGTGTATTGCGTGAAAAGGGTACGGAACAAGCCTTTACCGGAAAATATTATAAAACAACGGATAAAGGAGTTTACACCTGTGCAGCATGCGGGAATCCATTGTTCAGTTCCGACACAAAATATGATTCAGGAAGCGGATGGCCGAGTTTTTGGGAGCCAATTTCCAATAAAACCGTCAACGAACAAAAAGATAAAAGTCTGTCAATGGAGCGGACCGAGGTTTTATGCAGTGTATGCGGCTCACACTTGGGACATGTTTTCAACGACGGTCCGGCTCCTACAAATTTGAGATATTGTATAAATTCTCTTGCATTAAAGCTGGTAAAGACAGACACAACAAAAACGGATTCTTTAAAAGAATGAATTTATTATTCACGTAATTCAAAAATTTCATCCAAAGATTTTTTGGTTTTTTTCCCGGTTTCTGAAGCGGGTTTACCAACTGCAATGGCTGTGGCCAATTGCCAGGGGGGCTGAATGTCTAATACCTGTTCCAGCTCGTGTTGCGCAATCATCAATCCACTTAGCCAACAAGCGCCCAAACCCTTTTCCACTGCAGCTAATAAAATATTCTGAACACTCGCCCCGATACTTTCTATATTTGGATAATTCCGTAGTTTATTAATCTGGTCATGGTCAAACAGCTTGTCTGCTATAGCCTCATAGGACTTTGAAACAACAACAATAACCGAGGGCGCTTTTTCAAAAACTGTTGAAAAATAATCTATGGTATTTTTCACCTGTTCGTCTTTTTCTGAAACAGTATGAAACATCTGATCGACTTTTTGATGAACAGTTTCAGCCATTTTTGCAATTAATTCTGTATTTGTAATAGCTATAAATTTCCACGGTTGTGAATTATTAACACTGGGCGCCAGGCCGGCTAATTGCACCATCTCTTTTAAATCATTAGGATCAACGGCATCGTTTGTAAAATTTCGTACTGTGGATCTATTTTCTATCGCTTTTACTAATTCCATTCTGCTTACCTCCTCATTCCGGGTAATAAAAGATAAATTTATTTCTTAACAGAACAAACAGGCATTAAAATTCCCTTTATCAAAAATCTTTGAACAACTATTGACTCTTGCTGAAAATATAACTATACTAAAAAAACAGAAAGGATTCCAATGAGACTTATAATTACTGTTTTGTGCTCTGTTTTTTTAACTGCGAATTTGATCACTGCACAGCAGCCGGAACAGTCAACACTTGATAAAGCCATAACGCTTTACCGTAACGGCCAGATCGAATCAGCACTACAAATGTTTGAAAAGGCACATCAGGAAAATCCCGGCGATATTGGAATTCTTAAAACACTCGGACAAATTAAAGCCAATCAATCAAACTGGGGTGACGCAAAAGACTGGATGAATAAAGTTCTAAAAATTCATCCGCAGGACCTGACTGCCCGATATATTCTTGGCATTAGCCATCGCGAATCAGGAAAATTTAAAGCCCTTATTTTCAGAAAACTAGAATGGGACAAAGCAAAAAAACATTTCAATTATATTATCGAACAGGACTCTCTCTTTAAGGATGTATTTTATCAGTACGGTATTCTTGAAAGGTACGCCCGAAACTTTAAAAAAGCCGTCTCTTTATTAAACATACAGGTCAAATTAAAACCATCCGATTTGTATGTAATTACAGATCTTTATTTATATTATGATTTTCTTTTAGCAAACACAAATTTTGATGATTCTTATGAGTGGTTGAAAAAACAACCACAAACATTTATCAACACCTATTATATCGGAGAATTGTACAGACGCAATGAACAGTTTGTAAAATCAGATTCCATATTTCATCTTCTTTTAAATACCCCGGAATCTGTTTTTTCAAATATCCCCATATATCTTTCCCTGGTTAAAACAAATTTCGTCAAAAAAGATAATGAAAAAGCCCAGGATTTTTATTACCAGGCAATCGACTCTGTAAATTCAATACTCGATATAAGTATGTTATTTCAGGATGTTAAATATATAATTACAGATCACGAATTAGCACAATTTGAACAGCTCAAAACAATAGACCAACGTAAAGTTTTCATAAAAAATCTGTGGGCACGGAAAAATCCGGCGCCTGCCGCAAAAATAAACTATCGTTTAATTGAGCATGTGAATCGGATCATGTACGCAGATGAAAATTACCGATATGACGGCCTTAAAGTTTGGTTCAACAATCCGGATAAAAAAGCCGTACTTAAATTCCCCAAGGTTTTTTCTCTTGACGACAAATACAATGACAAAGGTCTTGTCTATATTCGTCATGGGGAACCGGACAACAAGGCATTTACCATGGACCAGGCATTGCAACAAAGAGTGGGCGACAAGGCTATACAACCAAATGAATCCTGGCTCTATTATTCGTCAAATAATCTTGACAAGATGATCTTTCACTTTACCATCGACAAAAATGCTGCCGGTAACAATTGGCGTCTAACAGGAACCATTGATCCAAAGCAAGCCGCAAATATGCTAAACTGGGACCCTGTTTTCCAACGCATGTACTCAGCACGTACAGATCTGGACATTACACAAATTAATTTTGAACTGGAACAAAAAATACAAAAAGAGACCTTTGTCGGTTTAAACAGTGACCGGCATAAATGGGAAAAAGGAACAACACCGCTTTTTATACCGTTTTATATGAGTTCATTTAAAGGCGACAGCACAAAAAACAGATATGAAATTTATTATGGGCTTGAGACAAAAAATCTATGGTCTGATGATATAAAATACGAACCCGATATTAATATTGAGCTGGGAATAAGCATCCACGACACACTGTGGAACATTGTGTTCAACTCTTCAAAAAATATTTTATCTCAAACGATAAAACACCAAAATGATTCATTGGGAATATGGATAGATCAGTATAACATCGAGCTTGATCCGGTCAACCACTATCTCAGTTTTTTTGCAAATATACCCAAACAAAAACGCATTGGCGGCTATAAATTCCTGCTTGCTCCGGTTTCCTTTAACAAACCGACTGTTATGATAAGCGATATTGAACTGGCTAGAGATATAAAACCTTTTGATAAAAAAAATAAATTTTCAAAACACGGATTACAGGTCATTCCGAATCCAACACTTGCATTTAAAAAAAATAATTCGTTCTTTGTATACTTTGAATTATATAATATACCGGTGAAAAATAACCAAAACGTTCTCTATTATCTGGAATATAATCTAAAACTTTTGAAAAAAGAAAAATCAAACATTTTTTCAAAAATCGCCGGTATTTTTGGTGGAGGCAAACCAAAAACAACAATTAAAGTTGAACGATATTCCAATCAGGAATTTTCAGCAGAATATATAGCATTGGACTTGAGTAAATATAATAACGGACATTATCAGTTAGAGGTTATAGCCGAATTTCCTGAATCCGAACAAAAAGTAACAAAAACAATGGAGTTTAATCTAAGTGACTAATTTAAACAACAACGATTCATTTCAAGAACTGGACATATTGGAAAAATTTTACCACTTTATCATTCCAAAATTTCACGAAGCCCATGATATTATGGTATCAATGATTGATTTTCCGGCTGAAAATGAAATTAAAATTGCTGATCTGGGTTTTGGTTTTGGACACCTGGCACAAAGAGCGCTTACACTTTACCCCAGCAGTGTTGTTTTGGCTGTTGAAAAAAATAAAATGATATTACAACGAGGACGTGAACGATTAAATGAGTTTAAAGAACGTATTGTTCCTGTTGAAACGGATATTTCCACAGACAACTGGGACACGGATATTAACGAAATCGATGTTCTTTTATCTTCGTTTACGCTTGACTTTTTGCCGTTCGAACAACACCAAAACATTATCAAACATGTCAACTCATTATTAACACCCCAGGGCCGTTGGATAACCTGTGAATTCTTCCGCTCAGAAGACAACCAGGTAAACAGGGTCTTTCACGATCTTGAAATTCAATTTATACAACGGGCATTAATTGACGGTCATATTACGAAAGAACAGATTGAAATATTATCAAACTCTCATATTTTACGTAAAGACCATCACGTCTGTACTATTGACGAAAAAGTCTCCTGGCTTAAACAAGCAGGTTATCAAACTATTGAAGTCCCCTGGAAATTTTTAAATCTGGCAATTATCAGTGCTGTAAAAGAGTAATTTCCGGTTATTAATAGATAAAAAAAAGGGGGATTTACCCGGCCAGTGCATTTAAAAGCTCCAAATTATTTAGTATTTGTTTAAAACCTTAAATACTAAAGCTCATCCCGAATGATGACACCTCGGTGAATGACCATTTTTATATCTTTTAATGTTTGCAGATTTTTTAAAGGATCGCCATTAATTATTAAAACATCAGCATCTTTACCTGGTTCCAGTGTACCTGTCTCATTTATAATATTTGATACATGAGCAGCATTTTTAGTACATGCTTCAATTATCTGCATAGGCGTCATATCAGCATCTTTCATACATTGTACCTCATACATGGGGATACCCAACTCAAAATAACCAGCCGGGTAACCGTTATCATAATCATTGCCGAGAGCTATTTTGCCGCCAACGTTGACAAAATTACGAATATTTGTAATACAATTGTTTATTGGTGAACCATAAAAATTAAAAACAGTCACTGTCGGTACCATATAAATATTTTTGGCAACCATTTCTTTATAAATCTCCGGGTCAACAACATTCCACGTGATATGGGCAACATCATCTACTCCAAGATCGATTACCTTTTGCAAATACTTGGAATCTGTTATATGCACGGAAACAGGGGTGTTATATTCATGGGCTGTATTGACAATTGCCGACATTTCTTCATCAGTCGCATTCGGAAGATTTGTAACACCTGCATATCCGTCCTCTAATGCAAATTTAATAATTTCCACTCCTGCATTTATTTCATTAATGACCAATTGACGGGCCTCTTTAGGGGAATTGAAAGAGTTATAATACGAAGAACAATAACCGTTTTTCTTTGCCAAAATAAAACCGGCACTTACCAACCGCGCACAATTTGGATTTGAATTAACCCTGTCTCTGAATTTAATTAATTCCTTTAGATCCGTATTTGGACCATTTGCCGCTAAATCCCGTACCGTTGTGACACCATTCCAGGCCCATTTTTTCAAATCTGATTCACTATAACCATGATGAATATGAGCATTTATAAAACCGGGAAGAACAGTACATCCGTTTACATTAATAACTCTGAAACTTTCCGGTATTTGTTTTTGATCACCGGAACCGACAAATGCAATTTTACCATCGTTAACAAGTAGAAGACCGTTTTCAACCCGACTATTACCGGTCCCATCAATTATTTTTCCACCTGTTAAAGCAATAGCTGTTCCCTCGCCATTAAAATCATCTTTGTCATTCCCGGAAACAAGTTCTTTACTACAACTTATACCTGTAAACATTGTAACAACATATAAAAAATAGATTACCAACAAACTTTTGGAATAATTATATCTCATTGTCGTCCTTAAACTATATTATTTAATACTCTCTGCTTATAGACACCATTAACATGTATAGCTTTTCCATTACGTATTGCCGGACATGCATATTCACAACTACCACAACCTCTGCAAATATCTTTATTAACGGAAGGTAATGGGATACGTCCCTCCCGATATTCAAATTCAATAGCATGATAGGAGCAGTATTCATCACAGACCATGCAAAATTTATCATCCGCCCAGGCCAAACAGCTTTCTTTATCCAATACGGCAACACCAATTTGCTGTTTCTTTTTATCTTCCAAACTTAAAAACCGAATTGCTCCCGTTGGGCATACAATGGAACATTTGTTGCAAAATTCATCACAATAACTGGTGCGGGTTGCCAGTTCCGGTTGAAAAAACTGGCCCAGGGTTCTATGTTTAAAAAATCCAATTTGAATAACCTCAGTCGGACAAACATTAACACAGGCATAACAGCGACTACACACATTGGAAAAAGAAGCCTGATCGACCGCACCAGGTGGTAAAACAGGTAAATGTTGCGTTTTCTCATCAGGTAAAGCTGTTTTATTAAAGAGAAAGGCTGAAGGCAGTGCAAGAACAAAGCCTTTTATTATTTCCCTGCGCTCATTTTGAAATAATACATTTTGGCGAATTCGTATGGAAGATTCAAACGAATATCCCAATGGACAAATGTGTGTGCACCACATCATTGGTTGAATGAAATGAATAAAAAAAAATAAAACAAATACAGACAAGGGTATTAAAATAATCCAAAAATGATAACTGGTAATTCCCGTCATTAACCGGGTAAAAGTTGATAAAGGATCAAGAAAAAGAACCATTGGGGTTCCACAAACAGCCGCCCAAAATGTGAACCAGAAAATAGTCCTGTTGAGTCGCTTTTTTAATATTACTTTTTTAAAACTCCATCTGGAAAATATTTTATAAATCGTTCCCAGCGGACATATAGTACGACAAAAGAACCGTCCCTTAAAAAGTCCGAGAACCAGAATCGCCAGCATAGGCAAAAACCAAAACTGAGGAACAAACCACTCTCTGGGAGCAAGCACATCCAACAATGTTACAAACGGACTCGATGAAGGGCAAATTCTTACAGTCCAGACAGGGAAAAGAACAGGGATCGTTAAAAAAATAAATACAACTATTATAAAAAGCCTGATTACCGGAAACCTTGAACGCCGAAATATTTTCATCTTATGCCTCTATACGATGCAGGCTCATTTTATTCAAATCTGTTTCTCCCAAATTCATTTTACGGGCCAAATTCAAGTAACCGATTTGCATCGGATCATCATAAAAAAGCGTAGAAGTAAAAACATCGGCTGCCACCTGGTCTCTGGAAACAACAAGTAAATTCGGATAACGCATATTGGATGTTGGTCCCTGTGGTCCTTTATCCATCATTATTCTCGTGGCATCAACTATGGTCCATGAAGGTTTGAAAAAAGAGCTGATATCTGCTATACACTGATGTAAATTTTCACGATGAAAAACACCTCTATCATTAACCGAGCCCATCCAGTTTTTCATGGCAATAGTTAATATTGACGCCCGATGGTCCTTAGCAACCGGCATGTTGACAATAACATCAGCCTCTATTAATTCTTTCGGTACCTGAGCTTGTTTTAAAGTTACAGCAGAGGGTATCGACACCTCAACAAAATGATCTTGCTCACGCTGCATATCGATCATGTCCGTTTTGTTTTTTTTAGCAACCTGCAATATACCACTGCGTTCAAAAGTTTGTTCTCCCCTCTGACAAGCATGTTCCGGCAATACACTTTCAGTTATACCCAGATTTTTAACGCCCTGAAGAAACCGATCAACCAAAACCGGATGGGTATTAGCGCCCTGCTCAGGCGTTCTCGACCATGCGGCATTGACTTTTAGGGCCATTGTACCTGATGCCAAACCTCCATTTTCTCCAATAATTTCAAGGCATTTATCCATCAACAGGATTTTATCGTTTCCATGAATTACCCATACATCAGTACGGGATTCAGCGGCATTCACATATTTTCCCAATATTGTGCTTGATCCTGATAACAAACACCATTTTAAAAAACTTCTTCTGGATGATGATTTAGTTTGTATCATATTTCTCCCAACTTTTTCTTGATAAATTATTCTTTAAATCCTGCCAGTTCAACATCAACAGCATCCACCATGGCTAATAATATTGCTTTAGGAAAGTAAAACGTATCTAATTTTGTACGTAAGGACCTGCTTAATTCAGTGGCCTTTTCATTTTTTAATATTTCACCTTTTAAAGAATAACAAATATCATAAATAATACCCCTGTTTATAATTCGGGTCTGTTCCAATATATCAGATAACGCATTAATTCCTTTAGGATTATTTCGCGCACATAAAGCAGCGCTTGTCGTCATTTTAGTAAATAAATTATCACTAACGGTTAATTGCTGCTCCAAAAACTTTTTTGAAAAAATATGTTCATCCATCAGTAATTGGCTGCATTTTATGCGTGAATAAATATTATACAACGGATAATAAAACACCGGCCCAAATTCGCTATAAGGTATGGCAAAAAGATCGGAAGAATCATAACCATATATATCTCCCATTAAGGGATTTTCATTTAACGGATAGTTTCGAATATAATCGACTAATTGTTCTCTAGCATCCGGTAAAAATTGCTGTAAAAATTCAACATCAACAAAACTCCACCATCTGCGCTGGTCCAAAATTTTTAAAACACTTTTCAAGCCATCAGCTTTAGAAGAACATTTAACCGCACAGGTATGTAAAAGAGGCCAAATAAAGGTACAATCCAATGAATCATAAATTTGCGATAAAAATTGAATACCCGTATCTGAATTTATATTTTGAGCATAATACCATAACAGGACCTTTGTCGCAATTTCATGAGTATAGCGTTCGGTAGTGACCATTGGAAAAAGTTGCCCCAATTTATCTTTTTTTATTTCCATAGCAAGACTATCGGATTTGTTCAGGGTTGGTTCGAGTTCCGAAACCAAATTTTCAATCAGCTTACAACAACTGTCCTGACCTGCTATTTTTGTTTTTTCAAACAAATATTCAGCATATTTAGGTTCTTCATCGACAAGTTCAGGGACATAAGACAACCCTTGTCCGGAATAAATAACGGTGACATTCAACATCAAAATCGCCGCCCAAATAGTCTGAAATACTTTGCCCATATTACCTCTTTTAACATATAAATACTTTTAACATTCTATGATCAGAGTCATGTTCAAAACACTATCACGGCCTTTTCTGAAAACAGAATACAATAACATTTACCGATTCGATTAAAGATAAATAAACACCTAGAATAAATCGACCGGATAAAGGAAAAAGCGAAAAGTAGAACCTTTTAAATAATAATTAACTATTAAAAACTAGTATCCCCGGGACAAATAAATATGATAAAGACGAAAAGATATTGAATGGTTTATAAAAAAAGTTAGAGTACAAGAAAAAATTCCTCAGTCATCATTGTCTACAGTCACAACAGTTGATTGATGTAATCGTTTAAATTCACTGGGCGTCATTCCTGTCTGTTTTTTAAAAAAAGAATTAAATACAGACTTGCTGTTAAATCCAACCTTGTACATTGTTTCAAGAATTGTTGTTTTTGAATCCCCGGCTGCAACAAAATTATTTTTAAATTCTTCAATTCGATAATTGTTAATAAAATTGAAAAAATTCATATTAAATTCCTGATTGATAATAAAAGACATTTTTTTTGCAGAAATACCAAGTCCCAATGCCAAATCATCCAATGTTAAATCCGGTTCAAGATAGGGTTTTTGTGTCCTCATATAAGACTGGACTTTTTCTATCAAGTCCTTATCAACAGATAATGTATATTTTTTATCGGTTATAAAGTCCGAAAAGTCATTAAAAAGAAAAGGCTGGCATAATGCTTTATAAACAATAATATTGGCAAAAGCAAAAAACATAACTTCTCTAATCATCATCAAACTTGTTAAATAATTATCAAAAATCAGAAATTGAACAAAACTAAAAAATCCACTAACCGAAATCAACAAAAGACCATAAAGGACTATTTTCATCCAGTTCATTTTTTGATGAACCGGCTCAGAAAAATAATTTACTATTTTTGTATTTTGCTTATAAAATAATATCAGGGAAATGACGATATAAGTTATCACATGTATATAAATCGCAAGTACGGTGACATTCTCTAACACAACCGGAAAAACCTTATTGTTGAGAAGCAAATTTTGTAATACGGACATCTCTTTACTAAAAACATAATAATAAACATACAGAAAATAGAGTAAAAACGGGATGGCATGTAAAAGGTGGACCTTTTTAAAACGAAAAGAAGAATTTAAATAACTTTTAACATAAAAATAAATGAGCGGGCCAAAAAGAAAATCAGTCAGGCCTGAAATAAAAAACAGATATGGGAAATGAGTAAAAATAGTTTTATTAAACCAGGGGGTAATGATACCGAATAAACAAATAGATTTTGTTAACAGGAAAAAAGCGAGTACTTTATTGCTTAAATTTTTATTTGATTTTGTAAAAAGAAATACTGAAAAAAATAAAAATTGAAACATGGCAATTAAAGTAATTATTCGAAAAACGTCGATTAATTTCATTTATGTCCTTTATTACATTTTTCTAAAAATTACCCTGAATGAAGGTAGCTGGGTTTGGTTCGAAATAAAGTCAAACATGATTTCTCAACATCAGCTCATCCGGATGAGGATTGAGAAAAGTTTGTCTCTGTAAATAAGACTTGTTGTATTTACGGGTATAATGTTTTAAAAGAACAATTGGAACAATAACGGGAACAAGGCCATTATGATATTGTTCTATCACTTGCAGCAGCTCTTGTTTTTCATCTGCGGTTAATTCTTTTTTAAAATACCCCATAATATGGTGCATGACATTAACCTGCTTTTTTACCGTTGCCAAAAGTTTTAAACAATCCATTAAAATCGTAATATAAATTTTTAAAATATCACTATTCAAAATGGTATGGGCTTTTGCCGTTATTTGTCCGAGTTCGGTCAATACCTTTGGGCTGTGTGCCATAATTAAATATTTATTATCGGTATGAAAGTCAACAAACCCCTTGGCTGTTGGATTGTTATTCACAAACCGCAACCATCTATAATAGATAAAAACCCGCTCGATAAAATTTTCACGAATTTTAGCATCACACAGTCGCCCCTCATCTTCAACGGGAATGATAGGAAACCGTTGCATAAATGCCTGGGCAAAAAGTCCGGCGCCTTTACCGGCCGGACTCCCTTTTTCATTATAAATTTTAACATCACGCATCCCTGAGCTTGGAGATTTTGTTTTAAAAACAAAACCGCAGAGATTTTCCTTTTCAAGCTCATCCAAACGTTTGACAATCCATTGCTGCATCCGGTCGGTTAAATCTCGCCCGGTTTTTGTGGTCACCAAGCGAGGATTTTCCGGACGACCGACAAGGTGCATGGATTCACGCGGTGTCGGCAATCCGCATTCAACTTCAGGGCACACAGAAACCCATTCCACAAAAGGCCCCAAAGTATCTGTTAAATATCTGTCTAATTTATGTCCCCCATCATATCGTACATTTTCGCCCAACAGGCAGGAACTGATTCCTAATTTAATTGAGTCGTTTGTCATAATTTACCCACAATTGTTGAATGGACTAACTTAAAAATCTATCATCAAATTTTGATATAGAAAACTGACAAACTTTATGTTTTGGGAACCAGCGGAAACGGTTTTTGGCAATAAAATCATATACACGGTCCCGAAAACATTTTGGCAGCAAAATAAAAACATAAAATAAAGGCCAAAATCCATTCAAGTGACGGGTAATTATCAATGCGGCTGTACTTTTTGTAAAGACTTTATCCTTCTCTATCAAAACAACTGTCCGGACTTTACCACTTATTTTATATTTTTCAAGGATATCTTGTCCAAAAGGCGACTGTAGTGATGCAAACAAAAATCGCTTTTTAGAATCACGTTTCAGAATAAATTGTACAGATGTCGTACACAATGAACAAATACCGTCAAAAAGCACCAGACTGTTTTTACCGTCAAAACTATTTTTCAAATGTATTCCGCATTTGTTCACAATAATACTGTACCAATTCCCATTTTGCATCAGTCGGCAACCGGTGATCAGGACAAGGAATATACCCTCCCATTTCAACCAGTGGTTTTAATCTTTCAATTTCTTTATTAATGGCCTCTCTGTCTTTTGCAAACACAACTTTATTAACGCCGCCCACACCACGGATTTCTTTGCCATATTTTTCACGCCAGGGACCTATACTGGCATTCCATGTGCCGACTTCAATTGGAAACATTGTGTTTACACCATTATTTAACCAGGTAGGAATTAATTCATCGATTAAACCATCACAATCAAGAGAAATGATATCAATTCCGTACTGTTTCACCAAATCCGTTATTCTCTTATAATGAGGACCGACTTTAACATCAAACACTTTTGGAGAAATAAGCGGACCGCTTTTAAAACAAATATCTTCCCAAAAATGAGCAAAGTCAAATTTGGCGCCACTTTCCAAAACATATTTAACCATCTGATAGTTCATATCTGCAACAGTTTCAATAATCTCATCAAACAAGGGTTCGTCATCAACCATCATATAGCTGATGCCCACCAAACCGATAACATCACGAATTTGACCATATAAACTGCCGCAATGCAGGCCATAGGGATAATCTCGCTCATCCTTTTTTAGGAATTCGAGTCCGCCTTGATTATATGGTACAAATTTATCATTAACACGTACCATTGAATCTTCAACACGTTTAGGAGAAAACTGGTATCGCCATTTATAATGCTCTTCCCAGGCAGCACGGTCTTTTAACAAATGGTCTATTTCACCCGGAATTGAGCCGGCTTCGTCGCGTTTGAGTACAATTACACCGTCTATGTTTTGCAAATGCATTGTACCATCATCAAATTTTTCAATAACTTTTTCCTCAAATTCCGGGAAAATCCGGGATTTTGGGCAAAACATATTATGATAGTTATAATCAAAACCAAGATGTCTGGTAATTTTCAGATCATAATAGTTTCCATCCGACCAGTTTTCAGCCTCTTCGGTAAGAATGTACCCTTCCTGGCTCCATTTTTCCAGCAATTCATCCCAAAAACCGAAATGTACGATGGGTATATGGCTGTAATCTTGATATTTCAAGATTGCTAAAAAATTTTCTCTTTCGGTCATCAGTTTTTTTGTTTGATTGCTCACCTGCGACTTCTCCTCATATTGATTTTCATGCAAATGTGTTTTATAAAATCTTGTTTATCTCGACCTTAAAATTTAAAGATAATAAAGTTACAAATCAAAAATAATTTTTATATTTATATTGTTTAACCACAATCGCCGGATGCCCGGCTGTAAATACATTCCGGTCTCCAGGCTACATGTTCTCCTAAAAACATCCTGGGAACACGTTTAAATTCCTCGTACCCATTCTCTTTCAAAAACAATAAAGCCGTTTCATTACTTTGCGGAATGACTAGAGTGTTTTCAGGCCTGTTCAATTTTTGAGCCAGTAAAGTCAATCCCGCGTATTCTGTCTCAGCACCAATAAAGCCATTTCCAAATGTTGGTATATGATAACCTTCCAACTTTCCTCTGGTATTTAAATATAAAAAGCTTTTATCAATATATTGCATCAATAAATTTGAACGAAGTTCACCTGTTATCCGCCAATCCATTTCCAAAACATCCTGAATGGAATGAGAATTTATTTTTACAATTTCACCTTTAAAATCTTTTTCAGGAACAGGACCGCCCTTGTAAAAAATATACTCGGAGCTGATCTGAAATCCTAATTTCTTGTATACTTTTTCACCGGCCTCTGTCGCTATTAATAAAATACCGGGAACATCCCGATCATTATAATATTCAATTAAAGTTTGGGTTAATTTTGTCCCTATTCCCTGTCGCCAAAACTCGGGAACAACAATAATGTTACCAAGCCATGCAGCATTATTATTATTTATGCCATTTGCTACACCAACTATTCGTTGCTGTTTTTCCGCAACAATGGTAGTAAAGTATTTTTTACCAAAATGGAATTTTATTGATGATGGTAAATCAGCATTCCAATCTGCCGGGGGGAATTCCTTAACAAAATCAATTTCGTTATAATTTATATCACGGATATTCACAACACTGTTTAACAAAGTATTGCCTTTTGGTTAAAAACAGTAAATTAATTTTTTAAAATAATTATTCTAACCTAAATTAACCAGTAAAGCTCTTTTAAAACTTTAAAGTACTAAACTCTAAAATGAGTGTCAAGCACCATTAATACTAACAAATCCGGTAAAAAAGAAAAATTAAATTATTGATTTAATGCTCTATATAATGTATTTTTTTAATAATAAAACAAAAACCGTTCAGGAGAACCATTTATGCGTCGATACAGTTTACTTTTAATGTATTTATTTTCATGGAACGCCTACCCACAAATCACAGAATCCCCTTTAAAAACCTTTGGCTATTTTCAAAATCAATTTGAATACAACAATTACGAAAATGAATATGATGTAACCTCTTTTTCAATGCAGCAATTAAACATATTTATGCAAAAAGATATTGCCCCTGACTGGTCTGCATTGGTAAACCTTGAATTGGTCAATAATTATTCTTCAATAAAACAATGGGGTTCATTTAACCTGGAAGAGGCCTGGGTCCGATATCGATATGGCCGTGTATTTAATATAAAATTAGGTTTACAGATACCAATATTTAATAATTTAAATGAAATCAAAAACAAATCTCCCCTTTTGCCGTATATTATTCGACCGCTAATTTATGAAACATCTTTTAAAGAAATTCTTGATCTTGATGAATATTTACCGGCAAGGGCACATTTTCAGGTTTTTGGATTTATTCCCTGGAATAAATCCAAAATAGACTATGCAGTATATCTGGGAAACAGTCCAAACATCAATGCCGATAAATATAAAGGCCTGACAGGAACAGATACGTCATCAACAATTCTTATAGGCGGTCGAATTGGAATTCGTAATGGCGAATTTAAAACCGGTATTTCCTATTCACATGACAAAATGAATCTGAACGTAGACGAACATGTTTTACAAGCATTTCAAGTGCCGATATCAAGGTTTAACCGGATTCCCCGCACCCGTTTAGGGGTGGATATCTCTTATCGTTATAAATCTGTTTTTGGTGAATCAGAATATATTAAAGTCAATTATGATGATGACATTGAAGAATTAAAAATCGCTAAATCTTTTTATTATATGACCTTAGGATATTATTTAACAGAGCGTTTATTAACATATACAAGTTATTGGGTTACGGACGAAAATTTTACAACAATTGATATGCCTGATGAACAATCATTTATCATAAAAAACGGTGACATTGATATACGTGTTTTTAACCTGGGACTTTCATACAACTTGAACGATAGAATAACACTTAAAGCACAAGCTGCAAAAGGAAAAATTAAAAGTGATTGCAGTGAATTGATTCCAACAAACAAATTTTTCTTTTATTCAGTCGCTATTTCGGTTTTCTTTTAAGCCAACGGATAAGACATGAAAAAATATTTTATAATATTATTTATTCTACTTATATGTTCCACGAGTCATAGTCAGGTATCAATAATTACCCACCCGGATAATAAAACGGAAAAAATCTCCAAAGAACGCCTGCTTGATTATTATACGGGAGATATACGCGTTTGGGAGGACGGTACACCGGTAATTGTGTACGATTATGAAATGAATATTACTGTACGCAAAATATTCTTTGAAATGTTGGGCAAAAGTGCTTCGCGGATGAAATCTATCTGGATGAAACGACTTTTGATGGGAGAAGGCGATCCACCCACAGCCTTAAAATCTGAAGAAGAAATGATAAAAAAAATCCTGAAAAATAAAGGGGCTATCGGCTACGTCCCTTCAAGTTTTAAAAACAATTCCGTTAAAACACTAATACTCATAGATTAATGCTCTGAATATTCTGGATAAGGGAAAAACATTATCATGTTTCACAAATTAAAAATTGCCGGAAAACAAATTTTCTTTGCTGGTATTATTATCGTTTGTATGGTAGCATCCGTCTCCTTTACAAACATTCAGTTCATTTCTCTAAAAGAGCAATTGGATAAAGTATCCAGAATTTGGTTGCCAAGAGCCGTTTCTATATCTAATATTGATTATAATATTGCAATTTTAAGACTTAACCAGCTTCAATACGTAATATCTGAAGATCCGAAAATAAAACAAGACCAGGCAGCTATTTTAATTTCATTAATTGACCGAATTAATAAAAATTTAGATATTTACGAAAATCTCAAAACAGATAGTAAGGGGAACAAGCTTTACTCAACAGAAGAAAATGAACTTTTTAAACAATTTGATCAGAACTGGGAAGAATATCAGGACCTCAGCTTATCGTTTTTCAGGCTTGCCAGGTTACCGCGGTCCGCAGACGAGGCTATGGATTTATTAAACGGAAAAATGTTGACGGTTTTTAATGCTTTAAATACAGATCTTGAAAAACTGGTTTCCGTTAACCAGGAAAATGCATTACTGGCAGCACAGTCATCGGATGTTACTCTACATAAAACAAAAAAAATAAGCTTTAATATATTTATAATTACTATTATTATTTCAATTTGTATGGTCATTATTTTAGTACGTATGATTGTAGTACCTATCTATCAGCTAAAAAAAGCTGCCGGAGTAATTTCACAGGGAGACCTGACAGTCCGGTTACCTGTTAAAGGGGATGATGAATTTGCAAGCCTCTCGCGGTCATTTAACAATATGACCAAATCACTTCAGGAGTCAAGAACAAAAACCGAAGAACAGGCTGAAAAGCTAAAACAGCAAAACCTGACACTGCAGAACACATTTGTAGAACTGGAAAAAAAGAACCAGGAACTGGAAAAAGCAATGCTACAGCTCCAGGAAACGCAAGAGCAACTTATTATGAAAGAGAAAATGGCTTCATTGGGAAACCTGGTTGCCGGCATTGCACATGAAATAAATAATCCCATAGGTGCTGTACACAGTGCTTCCGATACAATGAAACGCGCGATTTTAAAAATAAAAACCTACTTGGAACAGGCAAAAGACATCAATGATCTTCACCAGGACAAGCGGCTGCTTAAAACATTTCATTTATTAGAAGAAAATTCGCAAGTTTCAATTATTGCCAGTGAACGAATCACAAAAATCGTTAAAAGCCTGAAAATGTTTGCAAGGTTGGACGAAGCGGATTTTCAGTCTGCCAATATTCATGAAGGTATAGATAGCACATTAACACTCGTTCATCACGAAATAAAAAATCGTATTACCGTTGAAAAACAATACGGTGCTATTCCTGAGGTACAATGTTTTCCGAACGAACTAAATCAAGTATTTATGAACCTGTTTGTAAATGCGGCCCATGCCATTAAAGATACCGGAAAAATTACTATAAAAACATCAACAGATGGTAAAACAGTAACCATATCCATCGCTGATTCGGGTGAAGGCATTTCCAAAGAGAATCTGTCCAAAATTTTTGATCCAGGTTTTACAACAAAAGGGGTGGGTGTAGGGACCGGGCTTGGGTTATCTATTTCCTATAATATAATTAAAAAACATCAGGGCGAAATTAAGGTTAACAGTTCGGAAAAAGGAACCGAATTTTTAATCACCATTCCGGTAAAACAAAACCGATAATATCTCAAACAAAAGTGAGGAAATGTAAATGTTGGTTAGACGAACCATTCTCATCCCCTTATATATTTGTCTCCTGTCCTTTTTACCGTTACAAAGTCAAACAGCCATCAACATCGGTAATCGTATGGAATTATTTGTCGACAACTATTTGATCGATAATCTTGTAAATATGGAAATTAAATTACACAAACCGGAACGAAGAGAAATTGTTTTCAAGGGGGAAACAGAGTGGGAAAATAAAGGCATGTTTTTTTATCGCGTATTAAAAGACAGTAATAAAATACGTTTATACTATCGCGCATCCATGACAGAAAAAGATAACGAGCGAGTCCCGGTCATCGCGCTTGCTGAAAGTTATGACAACGGTTTTACATTCACCAGACCGACATTGAACTTGGTAGACTATAACGGTTCAACAGAAAACAATATACTTTTTATCGGCGATACACCCAATGTTCCTCCTCCATTCATAGATACAAATCCGGACTGTAAACCGGAAGAAAAATATAAAGGCCTGAGTGGTGAATGGAAACGATGTTTTATAATGGGTTCTCCGGACGGAATCCACTGGAAACCCATTACTAAAGACACGTTGGATATGGAAGGGACGTTTGATACGATTAACACATCATTTTGGGACCCGCAAATTAAAGCATATCGCTGTTTTACCCGATATTTTGAAAACCTGAAACCGGATTCAAATGAGGAAGATGTACTTGGTGCAAAACCGACTGTTGTCAGGGCGATCCAAAGTTCTACATCTAGAGATTTTTTTAACTGGACAAAGGTGGAACATAATAAATATAATGATGATTACGGGTTCCAGATGTATACCAATGCCACACTCCCCTGTCCGGGCGCCGGTCATATCTATCTCGCTTTTCCAAACCGCTATGTGCAGGAACGGATAACCGATGCTGACCACCCCTATCCGGGTATTAATGACGCTTTGTTTATGTCAAGCAGGGACGCTGTTCACTGGAACCGGTTCCCGGAAGCATGGATACGACCGGGTCTTGATGAAAAAAACTGGACTGACAGAAACAACTATCCGACCTGGGGTATTGTTGAATCGTCCGAAACAGAATGGTCCATGTATGTCAGCGAACATTATCGTCATCCGCTGGTAAAACCACAGTTACGACGTTTGTCCATTCGTCCCCATGGATTTTGTTCCATACATGCTGATTATAAAACAGGCCAATGTTTGACAAAACCGTTTATATTTTCCGGTTCACATCTGATAATCAATTTCTCCACCAGTGCTATCGGCAGTGTGCAGATAGAAATTCAGGATGCTGCCGGAAATGCAATACCCGGCTTTGAACTGGGCAATATGACGCCGATGTTCGGTGACAAACTGGCACAAAAAGTTGAATGGCAGAACGGCAGCGATTTATCAAAACTTGTCGGTAAAGAGATTAGACTTTTATTTGTCATGTCCGATGCCGATGTGTTTGCAATTCAATTTAGCGATTAAAACGTACTCTTAGTCGGTCAGATTGAAAGAAAATTTATAAGGCCCTGATCCGATCTGAACAACAGTACATCCGTCATCAGATGAAATACTTTTTATATCTTTATGCTTACCAATTACGGTTCCATTTTCGAATATCTCTTTTTTATTCGGAGATGGAACATATACCAACGCCGTGGTATTAGCCGGAATCGTTACATCCAATTTAACGTTATTTCCCTCCCTTTGCCAATGAGATGAGATTTTTCCATGTATGGAATTGTAATCGGCATTAACATAGGAAATTTTATCCCTGGAAATTCGCGGCCTGATAATAATATTTTTAAAACCATACCCTTCCATATCAATACCGGCCATATATCGAAACATCCATTCGCAAACCGCGCCAAAAGCGTAGTGACTGAATGAATTCATTCCTTTTTTAAAACCATCTTTAATCGTATAACTGTCCCATCGTTCCCAAATCGTTGTTGCATTATTTACAACTTCATACCCCCATGAAGGAAATTCGGTACTGGTTAATAAAGTATAAGCCAGGTCATCATAGCCATGTTCGGATAATGCCGGTAGTAAATGTTTACAGCCGATAAAACCGGTTGATAAACGGTTACCGTTCTGTCGAATAAGTTCTGCCAGCCTTACAGCCGCTCTTTTTTCAATATCTTCCGGCAGCAATTTCATATAAATTGCCATAGCACAAGTTGTCTGTGAATCGTCGACAAAAATGCCTTCAGATTTCCAATATTTTTCAAGAAAAGCATTTTGAATTTTTGTAAACAAATTTTTAAAATACCGGCTGTCATCATCCTTACCCAGTATCGCAGCCACCTCAGACATTAACAAGGTATCATAAGCATAATAGGCGGTTGCAATATAATGATTGGATGTTTTGGAACCAAAAGAAAGCCAGTCGCCCCATGCTTCAATATCCTGTTTACAGGTATAATTTTCACTGACAGTGCCGTAAAATTCGATTTGCTTTTTCATATTATCATAATAATGTTCGAGCACCCGCTTGTCCTGATACACCTGATAAATAGTATAGGGGCATATAATCCCCGCATCCATCCAGCCCGGCGAAAAAAAGTAATGCTGACCGCTGGTACGGTGAAAAGCAACCGGTGCAAAATTCGGATAATAACCTTTTGGGTCCTGCGCGTCGTTAAGGTCCCTCAACCATTTTGTAAAAAAAGCATCAATATCCATATTATAGGATGCTGACCGTGTATAAATCTGTGCATCACCGGTCCACCCCAAACGTTCGTCACGCTGTGGACAGTCCGTAGGAACATCAAAATAATTTGCCCGCTGCGTCCAGACAATATTTGAATAAAGTTTATTGACCGTATCGTTTGAACATTCAAAAAAACCGGTCCGCGGTGTGTTGGAATTTAAAACAATACCGGTCAAAGTTTCCAAGTCCGGCGAATTGGGTAATCCGGTCAACTCTACATATTGAAATCCGTGATAGGTAAATTGAGGCTCCCAAACTTCACCTTCAGCATCACCACGCAAAATATATGTATCGGTGGCCCTGGCTTTACGTAGATTTTCCGTCATCAAAGTGCCATCCTGATGTAACATTTCACCGAAACGTAATGTAACCTTGGTACCGACTTCCCCTTTTATATTCAACCGAACCCGACCGGCAAAATTTTGTCCCATATTAAAAATATAAACACCGGACCGGGGTTCGGTTATCTCTGTCGGTTTAATTTCCTGGGTTTCCCGAACCGGCACTCCCGGAAAAGCTTGCAATTTTCCGTAGTACACAGGTCCCGGTTGGACTGGTGTCCATTCTTTGTCGTTAAAACCGGGTGTGTTCCAACCATCCATTTTTAATCGTGCATCAAAGGTTTCGCCCATGAGAATACTTGCTTCCTTAATCGGACCTGTTGCCGCCTTCCATGTGTCATCTGTTTTAATGATTGTCTGAGAACCATCTGCATATTCGACGACCAGTTGGGCTAAAAGGGCAGGTACTTTGCCATAAAAATTCTTTTTTTGCGGCCAGTTCACGAGAATGGAATAACCTATATAATCCGCAAACCACCCCTCGGCAAGTATCGCCCCAATCACATTTTCACCGGAATTTATCAGAGGGGTAACATCATAGGAAAAATAATAGACCCGTTTATTATAATCCGTCCAGCCTGGTGTAAAAAAATCGTTTCCAACCTTTTGTCCGTTTAATGACATTTCAACCAGCCCAAGTGCAGACACGTATAAAAAAGCTCTTTGAACCTTTTTTTGAACGGTAAAATCTTTACGTAAATACGGACATGGGGGTAAATGCAATTCCGTATTTTCATTTAATGGATTGGTATCATACTGAATCCATTTCGCCTGCCAATCGGAAGAATTCAGCAATCCCATCGTAAAACTTTCAGGTTCACTCCACTCGGAAGCACGATTTTGAGAATCCCAAACTTTCACTTTCCAATAATAAGTTTTATTAGATTGAAATGGTTTGCCATTATATACCACATGTACTGTTTGATCAGAATTTACTTTGCCGCTATCCCACAAATCTCCGACCTTGTCTTGCAAAAGTTCTTTTTTACCGGCGCAAATAATTTGAAAAGCCGTTTGGCCCTGGTTCCTTTGGTTTGATTCTAAAACCCAACTAAACCGTGGTTTCGGTTCATCAATCCCAACAGGATTTTCACGATATTCACATTTTAAAGATGTCGGTATTATATCAGCAAAACAACCAGATACTAAAATCAAAAAAAACACAATCAGTTTTAAACGAAAGCGCATAAACACCTCTGATTTTCCAATATATTAATCAGGATTTATAATGTAAAAAAGTAATATCCATATCTTTTAAAAGCTCAGATGCGGCGTCCACATCTTGTTTTTTTACCATTAAAACAGCGGGTTCTATTCCACCGCGAACATAGGTAAAATTTTCACCCTGGATAAAATAAACGATATCTTGTTCATCCAGAACACTTTTTATAAATACAATATCACCAAGGTTATAAGTATACAAAAGTTTTACAAATTCAACGTCCTCAAATTCATGATCTGGCGGCTCAGGTTCATCCAACGCCCATACCAGCGCTACTTTACAATCCGCACACTCTGTAAATCCTTCCCGGTATTCTGCTTTACATTTTGGACAAAACATAATTCCCATCCTCTAAACAATAAAATCAAACCAAAGTAATAATATTTTGCATTACTCATATTAGTTTTATAAAAGGTGGTAAATCCCTACCATATCCAACTATTCTGATTTTAAGTAAAATACTTGATTCATAAAATCAAAAATAACCGGCAATGTCGCCTGAACCGTGCTCCAAACGTGCTCTCCGTTATAAGAAATATATTTATGAGGAATACCCTCGGACAACAGTTCATTATGAAAATTAAAATTCATATGTAAATCAGCACCACCCCGTCCTCCAATAATCAGAACTCTTTTCCCGGATAATTTATGTGCATTGGTCAAACAATTATATCTCTTCCAAACAAGCGTGTCTTGAGTAAAAACCGTTGGAACATCCCGGCCTTTTTTATAATTTTGTTCAGGGTCCAAATTTGGATTTGGATAGTCCATCAAACCTATCGTTGTTGCAACAGCGCCAAACAATTCCGAATCCTGGGCCAATCGAACAGCGCCAAATCCACCCATGCTCCAGCCTGCAACACCTGTTTTTTCAATTTGATTTGAAACCGGATATTCTGAACGAATTTGTGTTAATAATTCCAGCAACATCGATTGATATTTTGAATTTTTTACAACCGGGCTGTCAATATACCACCCATCATCTCCGTTTGGAAAAACAATTACATAGGGCTGCTTGAGTACAAACGATACAAGCAAGGAATCGTCAATAACAGAGCGATAATTCCTTCCCCGCCCATGTAATAAAAATAACATCGGCCAGCCATTTTCCGGCGGTGTTTGTTGAGGAATATAAATAGAGAAATCAACTCTTTTATTTAACGAATTTGAAAAAAAGGAATGACATTCTATAGAATTGTTCAATTCAGAAGAGAAGGTAAAGGCCAATTGCGGTAAAATCAGCAAAAAATAAAGGACGAATAAAGCTTTAATATAACATAAACTGTTCATAACGTTTCCGTAATAATAAGGTCAAAATTATATTACAAAAACTTTATGAAAAAATGAATTAATTTTTAGAATATTATTGTGAAATAACAAGCAAACGGTTAAGAATTTTCAAAAGTTCATCTACTTTAACAGGCTTTTTAATATATTCCACAGCACCCAAAGCGGCACTTTTTTCAAGACTTTCACTGGTATAATTTCCTGTAAGAAACACAACAGGAATATCAATACCCTTTTCATTCATTAACCGCAACAATTGAAATCCATCAAAATTGGGCATGCCGACATCTGATAAAACAAGATCAAATTTTTCTCTCCCTAACAGCATTAACGCATCAATTCCATCACTGACGGCTGTTACCAAAAATCCCTGTTCGCTTAAAAATTTTGTTAATAATCTTCGTATTGTTGCATCATCATCTGCCAGTAAAATGGATGTTTTATTAGTATTTAAAAAATCTTTAAACGATGTATTGTTTTCGGTCACCATTTCAGACAGCAAATTTTCCAGAGAAATTGTTGCAATTGAAGAAGCAAAATCCGACATCGCATAGGGTATAATAACTTCACCATTATGAATCATTACACCACAGGAATAAATGGCGTTCGGTACATATCCTTCTCTTTCCTTTTCATTTGCCTTTAATAAAGGTTCTTTTAAACGAGCAATTAATCTTGTTGGATCATCAAGGTCCAATAAAATCGCCCCGAGACTATAGGTTCTTACAGGGCCCACACTGTGCGTTATCACCAGCCAACCGTATTCTGTTTCAATCGGTGAACCCGCATTTCCAATTTGAACAAATTCCCAGGGATATTTTGGCGACTGGATGATACTTGCGGAATCCCATAATGTTATATCGTCAGAGAACATAACATAATTGCTCACGCCATCAATTCGCGATAACATGGCATAAGAACCATTAATTTTTCGGGGGAAAAGAGCCAGACCTTTATTTTGTGCGTAATCACCATGAAGAGGTTTGACAACAAAATGATAAAAATCTTTCGTTTCTATCAACTTGGGTAAAATGGCATAACCGTCATAGGCTGTATAAGTCGCATAATAAGTAACACTACCATCATCATCAACAAATTTAACAAACCTTGCATCTTCAATTCCGTTTTTTTCGGCATAGGAAACCGGAAACAACACCCTGTCCGAAATGGCCGTATCCATCGAAAAAGTTACTTCATAGTGAGAACAGGCCAGCCATTTCATTGCCTGAATGACTTTCTTTCTGGAATAGGAGAGTTCCTGATTTTTAATAACCGAATCAATGGCCCCCAAAAGCAGTCCATAAGTAAACTTTTCATCCAATTTATCCATTATCGTTCCAATAACGTCTTTTTTAATATTCATCTCATCCAGTTTGCTGAGAAAAGTACTCTTTTCATATTCAAATCGTGTTACAAACTCCGGCATGTCCACGAGATCACCGGGTTCTTCAAGGTTTAGTTGATTGTTTTCTGAAAGAATGCCATTTCGAAAGGCAATTGAAGAAATATGTCCTTCACCGGTAGCCCTAAAACTTAGAATAACCCGTTTTTCTCCTTTGCTTAAATTACCCTGATAAGGGTCTTCAACAATCGACGGATTAAAAAAGGCAGTGGACTCTAAAGAATACTCGTTTGTAAAAAAGGCGCCTATCAATAACTTTTTTTCACGAGGCAGTGCCTTTACATCATTATCCAGAGAGGCAACAATGTCTTGCACCTTTTCAAAATGATTTTTAAAAACTTTGGTAATATTTCTATGACGATTGGAAAACTCTCTGAGCACCTGATTTAACTGAAAATTACATTCAACTGTAGAAAGAGATAAAATATTTTTAATAATATTTTTTTTTCGGGAATCATTTCCCAAATCAAAAAAACGAGTAATTACACGTTTGGAATTTGGATAAAAACGAATTGAACTTCTCCTCACATCAAGAGACATCGGAACCTCATTTTTTTAATAATTTATGAAAGTTTTCGGAATAACTTTTTGTTATTATAGACAACACTTTTACAGTAATATTATATTTCAGTTATCTTAATTTGACTATTCTCGTTATTTGATTCCTAAACACTTTTCTTTAAAAACTTAATTCCATGAATTTTCTATCTAAAAACTCCCAAGTCATTCATTCTGTTGCGATATAGGTTTAAAATGTAAAATGGGCATGCGACAAAAAAACATTAACGCATGAAAAAGGATTGTAGATATGAGTTTGAATACAAACAATCTCTCCACAGCTTTTATCGCCACATATCCGCCACAACGTTGCGGGATAGGCACATTTACAAACGATCTTGTAACAAACCTCCAAAAAATATCTCAACTGGAAGTAAATACAAATAATAATTTCAGTGTTATTGCCATGAGGAACACTCTGGAAAAATTTTTATATCCTCAAGAAGTCAATTTTGAAATACGGCAACAACGCAGAGAAGATTATTTAGAAGCTGCTGAATTTCTAAACATTTCACAGGCCGACGTTATATCTCTTCAACACGAATTCGGAATTTTCGGAGGTAATGACGGTGATTACATTCTTCATGTTTTAAACAATCTTAAAAAACCGGTTGTAACAACACTTCATACGGTGCTTGAATCACCAACCCCTTCTCAAAAAAAAACATTAAAAGCAATTTGCACATTGTCTACCAATGTTGTTGTTTTGGCTCAAAAAGCAGTCCATTTACTCACAGATATATTTGATGTTCCTGCTCAAAAAATTCATATTATTCCTCATGGAACACCAGACATCCCTTTTCTGGACTCTTCGTACTATAAATCAAATTTTCATGCAGAAGACAAACAGGTTATTCTTACATTCGGATTATTAAGCCAAAACAAAGGCATTGAATACGTGATTGAGGCTTTACCGAATGTTGTTAAAGAATATCCGGAAATTCTTTACATTGTACTTGGAGCAACACACCCTAATGTAAAAAAACATGAAGGTGAAAAGTACAGAATTTCTCTTGAACATCGTGTTAAGGAACTTGGTCTTGAGCACCATGTTATTTTTTACAATCAATTTGTTTCGCTGGACAAATTAATTCAGTTTCTTGTTGCTGCGGATGTATATATCACTCCCTATTTATCGAAAGAACAAATTTCTTCAGGGACATTGGCCTATGCCCTGGCTTGCGGAAAAGCCATCATTTCAACGCCTTATTGGTATGCTCAGGAACTTTTGGCTGATCACCGGGGTATTTTAGTCCCTTTTAAGAATTTTAAAAAAATTGAAGAAAAAATCCTTTATTTACTTGGCGATATATCCAAAAGAAACAAAATCAGAAAAAATGCCTATAAATATGGAAGAAAAATGATTTGGCCCCAAGTGGCACAGCATTACAAACAAATTTTTGAAAAATCAATTTACGATTATAATAAAACCAGGCAGATAAAAATAATTTCCATTAAAACCTCTATCTCAATACCGGAAATCACACTAGATCATATGATGCAGCTTACCGATGATACAGGAATATTTCAACATGCGATTTACAGGACTCCAAGCCGGTTCGACGGCTATACAACAGACGATAATTCCAGGGCTTTAATGGTAGCGATTATGAATTATGAATTGTTTCATGATCCGGCCGGCTTAAAATTAATACATAGATATTTATCATTTTTGCACTATGCATTACATCCACAAACACACCGGTTTCGAAATTTTATGTCCTTTTCAAGAAGGTGGGCAAAAGAAGCAGGCTCTGAAGACAGTCATGGCAGATCGATTTGGAGTTTAGGCTTTACAATTAAGCATGCTCCGAATCATGCAATTCTGTCTTTATCAAACCATCTATTCAGAGAAGCGCTTCAATCTGTAAATGAATTGGAAGCCCTTCGCGCCATTTCCTATACTATTTTAGGATGTATAAACTATTTAAATCGATTTAGCGGTGAAACTGAAACAAAAAACACTTTAGACGAATTTGCGAAAAAACTATCCAATACATACAAAAAATATGCAACCAAAAAATGGCCGTGGTTTGAAAATATAGTAACCTATGCAAACGCAAGGATACCACAAGCGTTGTTAGCCGCCGGAAAATATTTTAACAATAACTTGATGATAAACCAGGGTTTGGAATCTCTTAACTGGCTTTTAGAAATACAAACCGACAGTAAAAATAAAAAACTAAGCCTGATAGGAAATTCCGGCTGGTATCCGAAAGGGAAAGAAAAGGCTCAATTTGATCAACAACCTTTAGAAATTCCAGGTATAATCGAAGCATGTATTCAGGCATATGAAATTACAAACGATCCCTACTGGAAAGACTATATAAACATTGCATTCTCCTGGTATTTAGGGAAAAACGATACAAATGAATGTCTCTATGATTTTAGCACAGGCGGTTGTTACGATGGGTTACAACGTGGCGGGGTAAATAAAAACCAGGGATCTGAATCGACTATCTTCTGTTTGGCGACTTTGCATATTATGTACCAGTTAACACATAACATCCAAACTACCAATATAAAAAATGGTATTTTAAACCTTAAAAATCAAAAAATTGAGGAAACCAATTAAATACAGATTATATTTTACCCTAAACACTAAAAACGACTGACTTGAAGCCCGGTTGGAGACGCGGGTGGATTTTCGTCTTTTTGAGCGATAAACACAAGATACATACTGGATGACGTACCGCTGCTATTGCCTCCCAAAACAACCTCAAAAGGTGATACACTTTTCGTATAACATTCATAAACCGTATCGTCACTTTTTACAATTAGAGATAATTTTTGCCATTGAGCAAGCCAGGAAGGAATTTGGGCCGATGTACTGTCATAAGCAACAATCACACTAGCTTCCATGTTAACATTAAATGTCAGGAATTCAGGGTCGGATTGCAGCTTATCACCATTCGCAGTTATTAAATATTTATAACTATTTAAAATACCGGGTAACTCCGTAAAGACATATCCCCTGTCGATGTAAACACTGTCACCATATGTGACCGACTTTAAATAATAGCCTGTTCTGGAAATATCGGCAACATTAAAAACCGGTGGGTGATGATATACAAAAGTCGTATCAATTTTATTTGCATTCTCACTTTTATCAGCAACATTTGATATTGAAATGGAATAATCATTATTGTCCGAAAAACCGGATACCAGTAACTCTACAGTTCTGCTATCTTCTAATAAAGTGGAAGATAAAACAGAAATAGCCGGATTAATTACATAATTATTAACATTCTCAGCAGAAACGTTATCAATATTTTCACTAAAAAACAAGCGTATCTTGTTATTCTGAATATTGCCGATATTGCTTACAACAGGAGGCGTAATATCTTCAGGAGGAAGTTCCGGACCATAAATTCTCAAGTTTGAGTAAACAACACCAGGCTGACCTCTGTAAATATCTATGTTATCTCTGCCAATTAAAATATATTTAAACGGCTCTACCTGACCATTAAAATTCAAATTAGCCAACTCAACATCGTCCAGATAACAGTAAATATTTGTCTGGTTCCAGATGATTTTAAACTCATAGGTCCGGGTCAGGTCCCAGGTTGCACTTTGAATACAACGAATTTCTTCCCGTGTATCAAGCCCCTTAGGTGCGGATAAAAACTTGAATCCTGCCACACCCGGTCCATCTGAATATCCAATTCCGGTGCGAACGTTCCACCAGGAACCAACCGTATAAAAAATATCTTTGTTATTTGAATATAACCGAGAATACAAATTTATTATTTGTTGTTTATCAGCCACATTCTGCGAAACCGGGTCAAAATTGGTTACATCAATGACAAACATTCCTTCAAATGGTAAAGTTTGTGACAGATTAATAATCAACTGACTGGTTTCCGTATCCGCTTTCCAGCCACTATCCGGTAAAAATGTACCGCCGGTACGGGTTATGGTTTCACCTGCTACAGCGGAACCATCAGTTAAAGGATGAGAATAGATGAGTCTTTCATAAACAGCCTGGCCATTGACCGAAGCAGTTATGAAAAAAACAGATAAACATAAAAATAGCGTTTTAAATTTCATAGGAATATTTTGCTTTTTGGTTATCAAACTCATTTTTAATAACAAAACTGTGACATAAAATACATACTTGCGGTTATGATAGGGAATATACACAATTAACTACCATCATAACTCATTGTTATTATGGCGTTGACATTTCAGTACAACTTTCACAGTGATATATTGCAAATTTTGCACCAAACAAATTTATTAACTATTCCTGAAAAAAAATTGACCACCAAAACTGAATTATATCTGCCTGATCCGGTATATTTACACTAGCTGTTTTTTAAAATAAAATCCAAAAATTCCTGAGCTTCTTTAGCAAGATTTTGATCAACCGGGTTTGCGACAATTTTTTCCAACAACACCTTTGCTTTCGCAAACTGGTTCTCGCGAAAAAACGCCCTTGCCTCATTAAACCACTGTACATGCTGTTTTAGGGTCAACCGTCTGTAATGCTTACGACTGTCACTTACCAAAACAGAATCCCGGCAACCTTTAATAACCTCATTCAACAATTTATAAGCCTGTTCAAAGTCATGTTCATCACCGATTCTTGAAGCTTTTAAATATAGGTCATGATAATATAAATAATCGTCCTTTGCCAACATGTTATTAATTCGTTCCTGTAAATTTTTATCCTTTACAGTCGATTGAATTTTTTTCAAATTTTCCAAAGCTTGTTGACGATTTCCATGAGCAAGCTCTTTTCCATATTGTTCAATCTTAAAAGAAAGCAGTTTTTCTTCAGCAGTTTTCACGTCAAAAAGATTACCACGTGGTTTTATAATATTATCATATATATAGTGGGCGCTTTTTAAATCTCCCTTTCGACCATAAAGTATAAGCAGATTTGTTGCAACATCCATTCGGGACGGCATCTTTTTCAGGGCAACCTGCAGTGCAGCAATTCCCGGTGTCGCAGGGCTGGATTTGTCATAAATAAAGGTTTCTCCAAATCCGGCATAAGCGTCGATTAACTCAGGTTTGTTATTTATAACAACCTGGAATGCCCCGCGTGCTTTAACAGCCGCTTCAGCTTCCTGTGTGCGAAGAAAATGATTTATAATCTGTGTAGAAATTAAACAACGGCCATATTTATACTGCACAAACGGATCAAGTGGGGCCTTTTCAACAGCTTGCTGACAATATTCCAAGGCTGTTTGTCTTTCACCTTTTTTTTCAGCCAGGTAAGCCAGCCCGGTATAAGCTAACGCAAAATCCGGATTAACAGAGACAGACTTGGCAAAAAACTTATTAGCGTCATCAAATTGCCCCTTACCGGTTCTTGCCAACAAATCACCCAAACGATAAAGCGTATCGTCATAATTGAGCGGAGAAATATCGACTTGTTCATTTACATGCAATTCATCAGAACGAATCATGGTGCATTTGAAATGTTTTTGCTGCGAATATCCCAAAAGTTCGTTTTCGTAAAAAGAATCACCGGCAGAAAAAGCAGTTTGAAAGGCCTCTTTTGGATCCTTTCCCTGACTTGTAAAATTAATAAATTTGTCCACCTGGGCCAACAATTCATTATTGCCGCTGTGAAAAAGATAATGTATAAACAACCAGGATTGTGCATAAAAATTAATTGCATCGTCCGCATTTTCATAATTTAAAGCACCATACTCTGTATTATATAATTCTTGTAGATTAATTTTCCCGACAGTCCATAAAAATGCCAAATGATTGTCTATAACACGCCCGACCACAACTTTATCATCGTCAATTTCCATGGTGCTGTAATACTCAGCCAGACCTTCGTTATACCACAAGGGTAAAGCCGGCATATTGTATTCAACAAAAAAATGAATATACTCATGAAAAATCGTCTGCAAATCAGGATGTTCCGCATTGAGCGCAATATAGTTGGCATCGGAATGATTAATAAAAAATCCAATCACCTGGGCTGATTCTTTGCTTCTTTCATATATAAAAGGTTCAAAAGACTTGTCATCTTTAAACACAAAAATATAGGTGGGAACAGGAGAATTGAGTGATGCTATACCGGAAAGCAACTGCAGTGTTTTGCGAAACATTTCCAGCTTAAGACCGATATTTTTTGTCTTTTTCTCTTTGGCATTGCTAAAAATGGTAAAATTTTCTGTCTGACAACAGATCCACTTTTCCGGTTTTTCCAAAATACGAAAAGATTTGTCCTGTTCCGCACCCCTTACGGTGCCGGAAACGATCAACATTGTAACAAACACCCATATTAAAGCTTTTTGCAGATTTATAAATTTCGGTTCTGTGTAATTATTTCGACGCATCAGTTCCCTTTCATTTTTTCTGAAAATGAACAATGGATTATCCTCTATATTCGCCTGATATAAAATGGTCCTTATTTAACAAGTTTCATCCGGCGGACCAGAACCACACCATCGCCCTCAAGAGTATAAAAATATTCCCCGCTTGGTAATTCATCATTATTATCCGTTCTGCATGAAAAACAAACTTGATAAGATTTAGGTTCATGATACCCATCGACAATTGTGGCCACCTTTTGCCAGTCTTCGGTGTACACATTCATTTGCAATTTCACAGGGGCATATACTTTATATTCAATTGACGTTGTTGGATTAAATGGATTTGGGTAATTTTGGTAAAGCACAAACTTGGCATTATTAAGCTGGTCCACACTTTCACCATCTTTAACAATAGCCATAATAGTCGGGGACTCGCAGGCAAACAATACTGTCATACATATTAAAAACAATAATTTTTTCATTTTTATATCTCCATTTTTACAGAGGCCTCAAAATGCCAGGCCGGTAATAAAGAACGGTTGTAACGGGCAACATTTAAATCAAAGAAAAACAGACAAAGGCCAAAACCATAGGTCGCATAGGAAGTCTGAGATTCATAAGTATCAAGAGCATAGCCGGTACGAAGATTAATAATATCAAACAACCGGGCTTCAGTCCCGAAATGCACATAATCAAAAACAGACGATTCAAACAGTTGTTTTTCAAAATCAGCCGCTACCAGCCAGGAAAAATTTTCCATAATAACAGGCGTATAAGTGCAACCCAGCATCATGTATGTCGGCGGCGGGTCTGCCTGTTGGGCATCGATAAATATAATTTTCTGCCCGGCATTTAAAACAGCACACCCCAAACTAATTCCGGAATTGACATTTTTGTTCACCCGGCCGTCACGATAGGTTAGATTTGAAAATAGATTTTTAGCTAATATTCCACACCCAAATAATAAATTAAAAAAAGTATCTCTCTCGTTTATAAATACTTTTGTTGTATTCATCTTGAAAAAACTGACATTCATTCCCATTGTAACATTTTTTGATAGAAGCAAAGCATAAGTCAGCTTGGCATCAAAATGTGTCGGGTTGCTCCAACTCAAATCATCATCAATTCTGAATACATCGGGGCCGACCTCAGAACAAACAGCATCTATGTCTTTCCAAATAGCATTAAAAGAAAGAGCAAACACACCAAGATTTGTTCCTGGAAGTACCAGCGATGAGTAAAAATGAGTCATGTTTTCGAAAAAGGAATAAGGCCGTGTAAATGATCCGTCAAGCTGTAGTGAATTGGCAAAGCCTAATCCTGCCGGATTATAATAGGCGGAAAAGCCGTTCTCATGCAAGGCCGTACCAACTCCGCCCATGGCCATGGACCGGGCGCTGGGCTGCCAAAGTAAAAACCGTGCCGTTGATTGCTGCGCATAACCGCTTGTTATAAAAATCATTAACGCTAAAAACACACATCTCATATAGAATCCTTGTATTTATGTGAATGGTTATATAATTATCCAATGTCCCCAAATTTTAAAAAGGGAGTTTTTTTTAAGCAGATTGTCGCCCCAACACGGCAACCTACTCCAGTTCAACCTTACACAAAACAGAGCTAAAATCGTTAAAAATGACTTTAAGCGGTTTTTCTGTAAACGTTGGAAACTTGAATTGCACTTCCGGCTTGTCAATTAAAATCCGTTTTCTGGCAAAACGGTTGTTACCAAAATCTACAGCAACAATAGCGTAGGCTTTGAAATCATCCGGCATATTTTTCTGCAAAATACGACAATTGACCCAATATCTGCCCATATTGGTTTCTTTGATTGAATAAGAGAATTTATATTCCGGGATGTCAACACCATAGACCCATTGATCAAAAAACCAGGACATGTCCTGATCTACATGTTTTGAAACAATATTGAAAAAATCCGTCGTTGTAACTTTTTTACCTTTATATGTTTGATAATAATCCCGAAGCATATTAATAAAACGGTCTTCGTTCATATCCCTCAAGTCCAGCATTATAACCCGAAGCATGTGCATGATCCAGGCGCCCTTTTTGTAAACAATCAAATCATAATCACCATTTGTTGCTACGGTGTTGGTCCGGTTTCCCAGCCACACCGGCCCGGCTTCCAGTCCGTCTTTAACCAAATAATTTCTATTGTTAAAAATCTCGTGTTGATATTCCTTTAAAATGTTAAAATATTTATTATTATCCTGAAAAACCGTCTGTAGATACCACAGGGCGGAAAATGTCGCAAGCGCTTCATCCAGCCATTGATCATGATAAAATCGAAAACCCAGGCCCAATCCCCACCATTGATGAGCTACTTCATGAGCCCGAAACAATTCTGAATACCCAGCAAGGTTTCGCTTTTGAAAAGTCCACCAGGATAATTGTATCATACCGGGAAATGCCTGCCCATACTTTTTCATAATTTCTGTGGCGTTAAAATGACTGACATTTGTTTCACCAAACACGTTTTGATAAAAGAAAAGACTGTTCGCCACATCTTCAACAACCTGTTTAGCCATGTTCTGTCCGGAGATAACACCACGTTCAGCGAGGTTTTGAGTTTTCTGTATATGCCCTTTTTCAAACATATAGGCTGAAATCGGTGGAATTCTTTCGTCCTGAACCGTCTCAACAGCAAAATAACCGACACAAAAGGACGCATGAACAGCCGGTCCCGGGGTTTTCCATTTCGTGGTAATAAAATCATCATTACTTTCTTCAGAAATTTTATCACCGCTTGCTATAAAATCAAAGCTTTTATGTGTGTGAAATGTCATGTTGAATACAGGATTCGGGCCGACATTCCATCTTTGAGGGTACCATCGCGTGGTGGACTTTAAATCCGGATTCCCATAATTGTCAATATTGAAATAATCCCCATGGTAATAAAATGACAGTTTGCAACATTCATCGGGATTAAAATCATTTCTATAAACCCAAACTACCGGATTATTTTTATGATGAAAAAAATGGGCCGTTGAACCGTCACCCCATTTTACAGAATCGACTTCCAGATCATCATGTATATAAAAATAAATCCACTTTGATTGCGAATCAATCATTTTAAAATCAAGCTTTGTATGAGCAGAAAAATCCAAATTTTTGGGAATTGTGCATTCAATATCATAATTTTGTATATGAAATTCGTCCTTTGACTCTTTATCAAAATCAGTATGATTTAAATAATCCTGCTGCCGGTGAAACTGATTTATTAAACCCTTCCGAGACTGAAACCGAATTTCTTCCATACCAAAGGGATTAACCGAAAAGGTAAATTTTGCTAATTTATCTTTATAAAAAAGTGTATAAAATAACTCATTATGCCTGCCCTCCAAAAATGTTTTCATAATTGATGTTTCAAACCGGCCGCTTTCGTCATCCTGATGAGCCAGGTACTTTAAATGATTTTTTGCATCTTTGCTTATTTTCCCCGGTTGAAATCGCGTCTTTCGGCACAGTTCTTCAAAGGTCGAATCAGCAAAGATAATATACAGTATCCCGAAAGACTGTTTTAAGGAATCCTTTTTAAAAAAGCGGGCCAACTGGTCCTGCTCAATTTTGGTTGGCGGTTTCATTCCAAACACACCTTTACCAACAAACAATGCACCGGTCCTTCGGTCACCAATTGGTTTGGTTATATAAAAATTCCCCTTTTTAAAATGAAAAATACCGACATCACGCTTTAAATAGATATCATTAATTTCTGAGACTAAATTCTCGTCTAATTCTATTTGCGTCAATTGTTCATACAGACTTTTATAATCAACAGGAGGCTCTACAGGATTGCTAAAAAGGCAGGAGTAAAATAAAAACAATGTACTGGATAATACGACCCGAAAAAAAATATTGTTCATCATCAAAACCCCTCCTGGTCTAAATTAACAGAATCGAAAATAATATCTTAAACAACCATCATACATTCTTTACTTGTTGCAGTATCCCTGAAATATACTGGTATATGTCAACATAATAATTTTATCAGGTAAAACAAATCTTTTTTTATCTGAAAAAAAAGGTTTTTTCATTATATTAACACGGATTAAATATTAACCCGGAGGTTTCATGACTTTATATTCTGTTCTGGACTTTGGCGCCAAAGGTGACGCCAAAACAGATAACGCAGCAGCAATCCAAAAAACAATTGACACATGTTCCGGCAATGGCGGCGGCCGTGTCGTTTTTCCGGCAGGACACCAATTTTTAACCGGACCATTTAAATTAAAATCTTTTGTTGAATTATATGTTGAACGAGGGGCAAAAATAATTGCCAATCCAGACGAATCCGTATATACGGAAAGCGCTTTTCGCGAAAACCGCGCCGAAGGTACGATATGGATAGGCGGCGATGATGCCGAGAATATCAGCATTACCGGCGGCGGAGAAATCGACGGCCAGGGCCATTTATTTATGGAAAAAGAATTACCGGCAATTTATAAATTAAAACCGATAACAGATTTTGATCCGCGTCCGCATTTGTTGACGCTCATCGGATGTAAAAACGTCACTATCAAAGATGTTATATTAAGCAATGCCGCTTATTGGTGTGTTCATTTGGTCGGCTGCGAGGATGTTGTTGTGCATGGCATTCGAATTTTAAACGGCCTCAAAGTGCCAAACTGTGACGGCATCGATCCTGACCACAGCCGCAATGTACGTATCAGTGACTGCTATATCGAATCGGGAGATGACTGTATTTGTCCGAAAACCCGCCGCGAATACGCCGAATATGGCCCTTGTGAAAACATAACCGTTACCGGCTGTACACTCATTTCCACAAGCTGCGCCATTAAACTGGGAAGTGAAAACATGGACGCCATTCGTAATATGGTCGTGGATTCATGTATCATTTCATCCAGCAATCGCGGTATCGGCATTCAAAACCGGGACGAAGGATGTGTTGAAAACGTCATCTTTTCCAATTGCATTATTGAAAGCCGGTTTTTCGATAATATCTGGTGGGGCAAGTCCGAGCCGATATATGTAACATCTATTCCCCGAAACACAGACGCCAGTCCCTACCGGTTTCCAAACAACGATAAACAAACCGAGGTTGGCAAGGTAAAAAATATTCGCTTTAACAATATTATCTGCAAAAGTGAAAACGGAGTTTATATAAAAGGATGCTCCGACGCCAGACCGGAAAATATCCTTTTCGAAAATGTTCAGGTTGAGATTAAAAAATGGACCAAACATGACGGCGGCGTTTATGATCAGCGCCCCACAGCCATTGATGGACTGGTAAAAAGAGAAACATGCGGATTTTTAATCGATGAGGCTGAACAGATAACATTGAAAAACTGTTCCGTACAATGGGGAACAAATCCCCCGGATTATTACGGACATGCAATAGAATCCCATAAAGTAGACGGCCTCAAAATACAAAATTTTTCAGGAACATCCGCCTTTCCCGGTAATAAGGCGGCATTTGCTCTTGGCGGTAAAAACATTTCCTTTGATTAGGAATTGTCCGTCAAAACCGCTTTTTGCCATCCGCGGACCGAGTTGATTAAATAGATAGCCTCTGCCTGTTCAACGTCCTGACGGGTTAATATCCCTTCGGATACCTGACCCTGGTCCAACAGCCATTGCCGATAGGTCCCGTTCAGCAAACCGCAGGTTATAAGCGGGGTTAGTTGTTTACCGCAATGTTCAACAACAATGTTATAAATCGTGGTTTCGGTAATGTGCCCTTTTTCATTATAAAAAAGAAAATCATCAATCCGGTCCCGGTGTTCTACGGAATACCAGGGCCGGTGTGTTGTTTTGTGAAACAAAAACACATTGGATGAATCAACGGGAGTCTCGGCAAATTTTATTTTCACTGTTTTATCGGATTTTTCAAATGGTGTTATGGATATATCTATACTCCCCTTTTTCGATAAAAGCAAACGTACTCTAAAATTTTGGTTACAATGCACCACCGCCGACCTCAAGGCATCCAAAATTTTTTCCTTACAAAAATGATAATCAAAAAATCTCGCTGAATCACGCAGACGTTTCAAATGATAATCCAAAAGTCTAAATCCTTTTTGCGGCTCCCAGAGCAGTGTTTCAACAAGATCAAACTCGGGCTGTTTATATTTTAGTACTTTTGATTTGATAATACTTTCCTGCCATTCGCTCTCCATATCCGAGTCCCAAACAATGCCGCCGCCAACACCGTATTCAACCGTATTGTTTTTTTTATTGATCAATGCCGTCCGTATTGCCACATTAAACTGTGCATACCGGTCCGGTGAAATATAGCCGATGCTTCCGGTATAGATATTTCGCGGGAAAGGTTCCAGTTCGGCAATAATCTGCATGGTTTTTGGTTTTGGCGCGCCGGTAATGGAAGCACAGGGAAAAAGAGCTGCTAAAATTTCACTGAAAGGAGCATTGGTTTTTGCCTGAACGGTTGATGTCATTTGTAAAACCGTCGGATAGGTTTCTATATGGTAAAGCTCAGGCACAGTGACCGTTCCGATTTGAGCGACACGGCCGAGATCATTGCGCAGCATATCGACAATCATGACATTTTCAGCACGATTTTTAGGACATGCCGCCAGTGTTTCGGCGTTTAAAATATCTTCACTTAAAAAACGCCCACGGGTACCCGTGCCTTTCATAGGGCGCGTTTGAATATTTTCACCTTCCAGTTCAAAAAACAGTTCCGGTGAAAAAGAACAAATCGAAAAACCGTCTATATAAATATAAGCAGCATACAGTTCGGATTGCCTGGATGCTATATCAGTAAAAAAAGAAAACGGATCGCCCTTAATTTTACCTTTTAGCTTATAGGTATAGTTGACCTGGTAGGTATAACCCTCTTTTATGTATTGTTTTATCTTTTTTATATCCTGAACATATTTTTCTTTATTAATTTCGGGGTGCCAATCGGACAGGGAATAGTCTTTGTTTTTATCTGGTAAACAATTAAACCGCACCGGTGCTTCAAACACCCCAAACCAGCAATAGGGAAAGTGTTTTAGCTCATGAGTCTGCAGAGCGTAATCCAGAGCTGACGCAGCTTCATAACTCATAAAACCGGCAACGTGAAATCCTTTATTCAAATAAAAATCAATATGAGCCAACATATCTTTAATTTCGGTAAGGGCGTTTGCCCGCAAAACCACTTTTGGCTGATCAAATTTCAGCCATTTTTTTTCTTTTTTAGAATATATAATCAGAGTTTCCATAACAAACTCAATATGATAATAAAAATCTATATCTTCAAGATTGAATTTTTACAATTTTATTTTCCGGCCTGGTTATTTTATAACCTTATATCTTGGATAATTCACAACATTTCTTTATATTTTTCTGCCTGTATCATTTTTCCATATAAATTTATCATTCGCTTTATATTTAAAAAAATTCTAAAACGCCATATTGGACCAAAAGTAAAATAGGCTAAAGGAGAATTAAATGAGCACCAACTCGAATACACAAAACGGAAGTCTGAAATATCTTTTCGCGATTTCTCTTGTTGCCGCACTGGGCGGTTTTTTGTTTGGATTTGATACCGCTGTTATTTCAGGGACTGTCGGTTTTGTAAAACATAAATTCACTCTCAACGCTGTTATGGAAGGATGGTTTGTTGGGTCTGCATTATTGGGATGTATCATCGGCGTGGCTTTTGCCGGTCCACTGTCTGATAAATTCGGACGGAAACGAATGTTATTCGTGTCCGCCATTCTGTTTGCCGTATCAGCCGCTGGTTGTATGATTGCTATAACCCAATCCATGCTAATTATTTATCGTTTAATCGGCGGACTCGGTGTCGGCATGGCGTCCATGTTATCTCCCCTGTATATTTCTGAAATTTCCTCTCCGCAATACCGGGGACGTTTGGTTTCTCTATATCAGTTTGCCATAACCGTCGGTATTCTTTGTGCCTATTATTCTAATGCACTTTTATTAACGATGGCCACCAAATCAACCATTCAGGACGGGTGGTCGTTTACACAATGGGTGGTTACGGATGAGGTCTGGCGTAGCATGTTCGGTGCGGAAACAATACCCGCAATTTTGTTTTTTCTGCTGTTATTTTTTGTACCCAAAAGTCCAAGGTGGTTGACGGCAAAAGGACATGCTGAAAAAGCAGAAGGCATTTTGGCACGGGTTGTCGGTACCACAGAAGCAAAAAAAGAAATGCAGGAAATTCGACAAACCTTGGAACAGGAAACCGGTTCATTAAGCCAATTATTCAAACCTGGCTTGCGCCTGGCCTTATTTATCGGTGTGTCTCTGGCGATATTGTCCCAATTGACCGGAATTAATACGATCATCTATTACGGTCCACGTATTTTCGAAAAAGCAGGATTCGGTGTCGGCGGTTCATTAAACAGTCAGGTCATCATCGGCGTGATTAACGTATTGTTTACACTTGTCGCCATCTGGAAAATCGACCATTTTGGCAGAAGACCGCTGTTGATGGTGGGTGTTTCCGGTTTGTTTATATTTCTTATATTAATTGGTCTCTTTTTCTATTTAAATATAGCCAACGGAATCTGGCTTTTAATTTTCGTACTCTTGTATATTGCCTGTTTTGCCTTTTCGTTTGGTCCGGTTATCTGGACGCTTTTGTCGGAAATTTATCCCACCTATATCAGAGGCCGGGCAATGGCGATTGCTACCTTTTCTCTGTGGATAGGCACCTATCTTATCGGACAACTTGTCCCCTGGTTTTTTGAAAACATGGGTGAACCCGGTACGTTCTGGTTTTTTGCCGTCCTGTGTATTCCGGCGTTTTTAATTACCTGGAAACTGGTCCCGGAAACAAAAGGCAAGACCCTGGAACAGATCGAACATTACTGGTTTGAAAAAGGAAAACAAAAATAAATAAAAGGGAACCTTAATGGTTCCCTTTTTTGTTTTTAACTCGTCTTTATCCGAACAATACTGAGATACTCGGTTTTGGGGACTGTAAAACTACATATTCCGTTTTCAAAACTAAAATCAAGCAACTCTCCCTCCGGCTCCAGCACAACCCCCGAAACCTTTTCGCATGTTACCTGACAGGGAATATTGTAAACCGGCTCCACATATTCAATACCGGCAATGGCAGACTGTCCGCCCTGGTGACCAAGATTATAGTGGATCAAGTTAAGCAGCAAATCCTTCCCGGATTTCATCAAATTGGCCTCAATCCGGCCGGATGCCTGAATGTGACAGGGCTGATTTTTATCAACATAACGAATCAATGTTTCCATAAACTGACGCAGCCAGTGATGATTGGTCCGCCAGTAAACCTCAAAAATCGAGGCAGCCACATAAACGGCCCTCCCTTTGCCGTATTTATTGATTGTCGTAAAAGGAAAAGGACTGGGCTGCGATAAAGCAGGGGGACACGGGTGCCGGAACCCTTTGACCGGCGGCTGGGTTTCACCGACCGGGTAATACAAGGATGCCAGTTCCTCAGCGCCGTTTCCAATGACCTTAAAAATCTGTCCCCGCACCTGCAACGGAATATCCGGGGTGTCACCTTTAACGGTTTTTGCCGGTTTAAAATGCCCCATGGAAAAAGTCAACGGTTCAACGTAGTTGATGCCGAACACGTCCTCCAAAGGACAGACGCCGTTTTCCAGAATTGAATTTCCCACAGCTAAAAGTAATCCGCCCTGCGCCACATACTCCCGTAATGCCTGAAACATGCCGGGTTGGTAGGTTCCGGGTTCGGGCAGGATAAGCATGGGATATTTTGACAAATCATCTTCCAAAACGCTGTATAACAAATCCGTTTGAATATGACTTTCCACCAGCATTTTATGCACACCGCGCCATTGCGGCGCAATTTCTTTCCAGTTTAAATTTTTATCGAGTGATCCCGGCCCGGCGATAAACGGCAGTTCCGGGTCAGGAACCGGCAGTAAAACACTGGTATGACGAACAGGTTCCGCATCTTTGAGGATTTTTTCCCGCTGCTCAACAAAATCAAAAGAATTTTTAAATGTTTCATACACCGGATGCTGAAGCGTGCCGTCTATATTTACCTGGTCACCGACATTCGGCACCATGCCGTTGCCGATAATGGCGGCCAGTTCCGTGGTCAACTGGGCTTCCGGTTTCAGGGACATGTCGCCCCACCCTTCGTAAAAACGCACGGTCATAACCTGCATATCCATAATATCATTACGGCCCAAACGGCTTGAGAAACTGTGTCCCAAATAATCTCCGGGATGCGGCTGACTTTCGCACACACCGATTTCACACAATTCTTTAATGCGTTTATTTACAGCCGCACTGCCCACAAGGTTCACACACAGCACCATCTCCGGATTAACCCGGTCAATAATGTTGCGTATTTCCAGCAGCCAGCTTTCAACAATTCGCATGTTCAATCGCTGCCGTTCAACCGTGGACAGAGACGGGGAAATTTCCAGATTCAGTTCGGTTTTCCAGCGTTTTTGGCAAAACTTGCACATACAAAAATAATCCACGGCGCCCCAGGGAAAAGGGATATCGATAAAAATACCGTCAACCGGATAGTTGCGGATGATCTCTTCAAGCTGGGGCATGGCCAGTTCGTCTTTGTAAGGGGTGTTCATACAAACCGAACCAAACGTACCGCTATGGGCCTTGCCCTCATCGTCCACATAGCGCCAATCAGGATTTTCATCATAGGCCCGTTTGTCCACGCACAAGGAATAATAACCCAGCGTGCGAATGCCCCGTTTGCGGCACTCGGTGCTGGTTTCCATTAAAAAATCCTGTAAAAGGCCGCTGTGTTTATGGCCGATTTGTGTATTATAAAAGGAATTACCGAAATGACATTTGGCAAACAAGGCTACCATGTTGACCTTGCCGTATTCCAGTTCATCGACAAATTTTTTGGCGTTAAAATTTTTTATGGCGTCGCCGGGAAATTCAGGCATGTGAAAATCCATGTGTACCTGACGGTAATGGTCCCGAAACCAGGAACATCTCATATTATTATCTCCGTTTCATCTGTTTTAGTGTTTTATATTCTTCTGAAATATAAAACAGTCTTGACATTAATGCAAACAAAAGCTAATTCGGTTCTATTTTGATGAATAATTATTGAAATTCTATATATATAAATTTTTCATAAATCCCTTGCGTTGTTTTTAAATAATTTGTACACTTGTTTTTATCGGTTAAAAAATTTTCAGGAAAATCAGGTAACCACGACGTTCCTGAAAGGCCCTTTACTGGTCTCTATTTTAAACACGGTTTTTAGCAGCACATACAAGGACAGTTGAAAATTATTTTCATATAGTTTCACTTAAAAAATTTTTGCAGGTAACAGGTAAAAACCGAACTGAAATCGAGAAAGAAGAATTTTTAACATGAAAAGTATTCGCATCCGGGATACGCTTATTGATCTGAAAAAACTGGTAAAAAGTATCATTCAAAAGTTTGAATACGGTTTTAACACAAGAGTTTCGTTAACCGATGGAAATATTTTAGGTTACAAAAATAACAGGGGTCACAAATCCGAAACCTTGGCGCAGGTTGAATTTGCTTTTATTCTACCCTATTGCGCAGAAAAAAATCGGGGCAAAGAGGCGAAAATAATTGAAAATGAGACAGACCATTTGTCGCCGTTAAAATTTCACCCGCACACACAGATTCGGCGGGATTTACCACGCCATACCAACCCTCTCCCTAAAATACCCAAATATATCAAAAACATAATTAAATTGAACAATAAACATTTTAAAGAAAATGGGCGATTTATAAACATGACTTTTTTTTAATCAAACAAAGCTGCAAAAAAATCGTCCGGCAATATCTGACTCAATTTGCTATCTGATTCAAAGAGATTTAATTTCAATAGTTTAATAATAAACTGGAAAAATTTAACATGATAATTAAAGGATAGTTAGAATTATGTCACCAAAACAAAAATCCGGAAGTAAAAAAAGCCTGGTAGAACTGGTAAAAGATCCATCCATACTCGTCATTCCCGGAGTATACGATCCGTTAACTGCCCGTATTGCGGCAGATTGTGGTTTTCCTGCTATTTTAGCCGGGGGATATGCGGTATCCGCTACCCAACTGGGATTACCTGATATGGAGATGATTACTCCGACCGAAATGCTTGATACTGTTCGTCGAATGCGGGCCGTGGTGGATATACCTATTGTTGCCGATATTGATACCGGCGGCGGGGCGCTCTTGAATATTCGCAGAGTGATCAAAGGGATGGAATTGGCCGGAGCATCGGGAATTCAAATCGAAGATCAGTTTTTCCCAAAACGGGCAGGACTAACAGCCGGACGTGAAGTCGTAAAACCAAAAGACATGGTTATGCGGTTAAAAGCGGTAACAGATGCCCGCACAACGGATCTGTTAATTATTGCCCGGACTGATGCAGAAGACCTCTCCGATGCAATCGACCGTGCAAATTTATATTACGAACATGGGGCAGACTTGCTTTTTATTGAAGATATTCATGATAGAGAGTCCATGGATCGTGTGGTAAAGGAAGTAGAAGGTCCGACACTTGCCGTGATGGTTGAAGGTTCAGGATACCCCTTTCTATCGATTACGGAGCTGGAAGAGATAGGATTTGATGTTGTATATTATTGCAATTCGGCAATGTACGCAGCTACATTTGCAGCTCAAATGGCGCTACAGGAATTAAAGGAAAAAGGGACCACAAAAGCACTGTTTGATAAAATGATTTCGTTCCAGGATTTTAACAGACTAATCGGATTCGATGAGTTAAGAAGTCTGCAATTAAAGTTCGAAAAGTTAAAGGAGACATTATAACAATGAATAGCAATAACATAAAAGAAAATAATTCTCAGCGGTTGCCACAAGTAGAATCACGAAATACAGCAGAGCTTTTAGAATTACCGGGACGAGTAGCCCGAATTTTATTTTCAGGACAAACAAACAATTCGAACGATCTTACCATCATTGATGTAGAAATTGATGTTGGAGCATGCACAACACCTGCCCATATGCACGAAAATATGGAAGAAGTCATGTACATCCTCAAAGGATCTGCAAAGCTGTGGGGTGACGGCAAAACCTATGCTGTAAATGCAGGAGAAGCAATTCTCGTCCCTGAAGGATGCAAACATATGGTAAAAAATGTCGGTGATACTCCGTTGCTCATGCTGACCTTTTATGGAGATAAAAATTTCAGAGAAGGTTTTGTTGAATTCCCGGAAATAAACAACACAGACTTTTAAAAAATTCGACAACTAAATGTAATGAAAATATCAGGCAGGTTATCAAATACAGGAGTACTAGATGGAACGAGGAAAAAACAAAGCGATAAAAGTTAATCCAAATGATTGTGAACCCATTGTTCTTTCACAACGTGTAAATTTCAAAATGGTTGATCCCACGACTGTCGGATCAAAACACCTGACGTTTGGCATGGTTGTCATTGAACCAGGCGGAACAGCCGAACCGGGTCACTACCATGATGATCAGGAGGAAATATTTTTCTGTCTTAACGGAAAAGGTATTGTCATTGCAGATGAAGATCATAAAGAAATACCCATCTCACCAAAAGATGCGGTATTTTTTCCCATCGGGACCTATCACTCTATAAAAAATCCAAACAAAACTCCGCTTGAAGCACTGTGGATTATCTCTCCGGCGGGATGGGTGTTCGATCGGTTCCCTGATCTGAAAGACCAGGCCTTAAAAGGAAAAAGTAATTCATAGAATTAAATTAATTTACCGGCGTGAATTAGCATAATGAGGAATTTGCAAGATGACTATTAGCCTGAGTGTTTTCTTTCTATACTTTTTCATTATTGTTCTGGTTGGTATCCTTGTTGCCAGAAATAAAAAGAATACAATTGAACAATATTTCCTGGCGGGTCGTGATGTACCGTGGTATGCGGTAGGATTATCATATATCGGCTCCAATATTTCCACTGAACATTTTATCGGTATGGTTGGGGCCGCCTACTTTTACGGTATTTTACCGGCAAACTGGGAATGGCTGACAGTCGTTTCATTCGTCATCCTGGTATGGTTGTTCCTGCCTTATTATTACCGGTCAAAACTCTACACAATACCGGAATTTTTGGAACGCCGTTTTGACCACCGTACACGGATAATTTTATCTTCTATGTTAATCACGCAGGGTGTTTTCGTTGTACTGGCTGGTGCATTATACGCGGGCGGAAAAATCATAAATGATTTATTTCTTCAAAATATAGAGTTATTCAATACACACCCTGAATATGGTCTTGTTACCGGTATAATAATAATTGCTGTTTCTACCGGCGCATACTGTATATATGGTGGTTTGCTTTCAGTAATTTGGACCGACGTGATCCAGGTAATTGTGATGTTTATCGGAGCGGGTATGATCTTATTTCTCGCAAGAGATAAAGCCGGCGGACTTTTAACAGCAATTAATGCGAATATTGCTGCTTCACCGGAGCGGATGAGTCTCTTGCAGCCGGCAACACACGATTTTGCACCGTGGACAGGGATTTTCTCTTTTTGGTTTACGGTGTGTCTCTGGGCGGTTGCTACCAAGCAATATTACGTCCAGAGATGCCTGGCAGCCAGAAGCGAATGGGATGCCCGGATGGGAGTAATCTTTGCGGGATTTATAAAAATCGCGCTTCCGTTTTTTGTAGTAATCCCCGGAATTTTAGCTTTTGCAATATACGGTGGCGGTCTTGAACGAGATAGCGTTTATCTGACGTTGATTAAAGATTTATTTCCGGTCGGATTGCAGGGACTATTATTAGCGGCCATGGCATCTGCTGTTATGTCCACGATTTCGAGCGTACTTAACTCATCGTCTACCATGTTTTCATTAGATATCTATAAAAGATTTATCAACAAAAATGCCGATGAAAACGATCTGGTCAAATTCGGACGGTGGACAACAACGACTTTTATTATACTCGCAACGATTTGGGCGCCGAATATCGTAAAATTCGGCCGTGGTCTTTTTATTTATATCCAGGATATGAGTTCCTATATCGCTGCTCCCATTATTGTTATTTTTACAGTCGGTATTCTGTGGAAACGGGCAACAGCCAATGCAGCCACGGGGACGCTTATTTTTGGGATTGTGTTTAGTGTATTGCTCAAGATTATATGTTATGTTTTGCGCGGTTATACGGATGCTTCATATTATAATATCATTCTCTGGCTGAACAGTTTTTTAAATCGCGCATTTATAAGCTGGGCAGCAAGTTTGCTGTATATGATTGTGGCAAGTTATTTAACGTCACCACCTAAACCGGAAAAAACTGGTGGCGGAATTATATGGAACCGCAAATACTCTCGTTTACCGGCAAATGAGCGGGAGAGCATCCCTTTTTACAAAAGTCTGGGTTTATGGACTATAATTTTGTTAAGTGTTTTTCTTTTTGTGTATTTATTTATGTTTATTAAATATTCAATTTTGAATTAGAGTTTTAGATATATGTTATATACCTGTCTGCTTTTTTGAGAACCGGGTTTATCGGCGATGACAAGGATAATAAATTGCTCTCCCTGGGATTTTTCCCGGGGAGAAATGGACAGGGTTCTCTACCCTAAAAATAATTTTATAGAATCAGCAATAACACAAATATCTATTTTCGCACGCCCGGATCGAAACAAGCGGGCGGATTTTAACAATTCTTGCAAAAACCTCTTGCGTTGTTTTTAAATAATTTGTACAATTCTTTTGTTGGTACAAGGACACTTTTTTCAGGACAATTGGAAAATCACGGGCGTTCCTGAAAAGTCCTTTACTGGTCTCCATCATAAAAACGGGTCTCACAGCACATACGAGGAAAGATTGCGTCGGAATTAAAATCATATTCCTGTTGACCCGCTGACAAAATTATTGGGTTTGGGGGAAAATATGCATACCTGTTATCTTGTTCCAAAATGTGAATATTATATAAATCCTTATGATATAATTTCAAAACGAATAGAATTGATTAAAATATTGGATCAAAGTTCATTCCTAAAACTATGTTATAGTAACTCAGAATAATATTTAATGAAAAATTTAATTATCAATCTGATTATCTTAAATTACCAAATATAATTTTTCGAAAAGGTTTGTAGATGACTGACACCAAGGCAGATGATAAACTTTTAGGATATGAATATCAATTTCTATATTTCCTATTAAAATTATTAAAATTAGAAAAAAATGAAATTGCTGGTTTCGAAGTAAATGAAGATGTTCATACAGAAAACGGTGAAAAATTAATTTTATACCAACTCAAACATACAATTCAAACAAACAAAGATAACAAACCAATTAATCTTAGCACATCAGATAAGGATTTATGGAAAACATTATCATTATGGATAGATAAAATACAAAGAGAAAATGATAAGTCAAAATATCTTCAAAATACTAAATTTATATTTATTTCAAATAAGTCAGACAATGAAAACAATAGTTTTTTAAATTCTTTTAAAAACTTCAAAATAAAGGGCCATTTTGCTGATTTAAAAACATTTTTAACTAATTATTTAGATGAATTGGAAAAGGTTCATCAAGAAAAGAAAAAAACAGACAAAACGGAAAAACAAGACAAAAAAATAGATTATCTAAAAAACGTATTGTTGTTAAATGATAATCTACTAGAAATATTTTTTAAGAACATTTCTTTTCAATTGGACCTCGATGATATTAGCGGCGAAATAAAAGAAGCACTCAAATTCAGAAAGTCTATCAAAGAAAATCGAATTGATAACACATTAAAAGAGCTCATAGGAGAACTTAAAATCGATTTTTATAATAAAGTAGCAAATAAGGAGTCAGTAAAATATAGTGGAGATGATTTCTATTTTAAAACAATAAAAATCTTTCAAAATGCAAATAGTGATCGACTACCATTTTTTGATAAGCTAGATAACTATACAAAAGATGTTAGAATTAAAAATAGAATTTTTGCCAAACAATTAAATGATATTGGATATACAGATGAAGAAATTTATGAGTATGACTATAATAGAAATTTGGCTGTAAATAATTTAATTGAGTTAAAACAAAACGGAGAAATATCTCAAAAAGATATAGAACAACTAGATAAAAATACCATAGACAAATGGAGACCATTATTTGAAGAAGCATATTGGGAGGAAGAATACAATAATAAAAACGCTAAAAAAGTATTTATAAATATCAAAAAAATTGATTTGAATTTATCAGGTCATACAATTGAATATAGAGCTATATCAAATGGACAATTCATAAAAATATCAGATATACCCAAAATTGGGTGGAAATATACATGGAAGCAAGAATATAACTATGAAGATTGAAATATATAACAATATTGGTATTTCCCTTGTTGCATTTTTATCTACTATAAGAGAGTATGAGGAAATCAACTACGCTAAAGCAATGTTGATTCAACCATTATTACTCCACAAACCATTAACAAATTATATGAAAGATGAGCGGGTAAAAATAAGAGGTATCGAAGATCTGATATTATCAAAAATTGAATGCTTTTTAAATTTTAATAATAGATTTATTGCCTTTTTACCACTATCTCTTAACACAATTTTGTTTGCTGAAAAATTAGGTTTTATTAAAACTAAGCAAAATAAGATTATAATTGTAAAAGATAAACTAGAAAAGTTTGATTTTAATAATAATAAGTTAGGAAAGAGAGCACAAAAAATTGTACAAGCGTCTAAAATAGTATCTAATATGTTACAAGAAAATTCAGGAGAATTATATTTCAAACTTAGGATTGAATTATGAAATTTTACTTAAAAAAAATAGGAATATGGTTAAATAATGGATCATTTAGAGAACTTGTATTTTTTAATAATAAAGTTAATATAATAACTGGAGAGCAATCAACAGGAAAGTCTACTATTATTGAGATAATAGACTTTTGCTTCTTTGCGAGTTCGAGCCCAATAGTTCAAGGGGACGAGTACATTGATCAAATTGCATGGTTTGGTATAAACTTTATTATCAATGATAAGCATTTAACAATTGTAAGACACAGTAAAAGCATAAACGATTATTATTTTTCATCTTCTGGAGAGATCCCTGAGGCCCCCTTTCCCAATTTCCCTGAAGATAAAATTAGGAATATTATAAATTTGGAATTCCAGATAACTGATAACGTAGTATTTCCGTATGGTGGCAATAAAATTACAAAAGGTACAAAAATATCTCCAAGATATTTTTTGTTATTCAACACTCAAAGAAGAAATGTATTATCAAGTGATGAAGTTCTATTTGACAAACAATCTGGCGAAAAATACATTCGATATCAAGAGGCTTTGGCAAGAATTTTTGATATAGCATTGGGAGTAACAACAATTGATAATTTAATAAAGCACGAGATGGTTGTAGAGAAAGAGAAAGAATTAGCAAAGCTTATAAGACAAGAAGAGCATCTCAGTAAAAAGTTCAATACTTTTGAAGAAGAAATTGATAAATTATGTCAAAAAGCAAAATCGTTAAACATAGTAAGTTTAAAAATGTCCAACGAAGAGTGTATCGTCGAGTTAAAACAACAACTTCAAGATATATCGAAGATACCAATTTTGGACAACCAATTAGAACTTGAAAATTATGAACAAGAAAAATTAAGACTCCAGATTAAACTTTCAAAATATGAAAAATATATTACACAATACAAAAAATATAAAAATTTACTCAAAAATGATACCGACAGTTTAAAACCTATTTTATATTTACAAGAAAATTTTACTGATGTTATTAACATCAGTAAAACTGATACAATCATAAACTCAATTGCCATAGAGTATCAAGCAATAAAAAATTTTATTGCTCAAAAAGAATCACCTGCGATCATAGATTTAACAGGAAAAATTAAAGAGATAAAAGATAAACTTCAACGAATAGATGCAAATATTCAAAACATTTCAGTTGATGAAAAGGTGGTAGACACAAATAGAAAACAACAACTAATATTTTTAGGTGAAGTAAAAAGTTCGTTAGAATTCTATAGTCATGATCATGTAAGCATTGACTATACTAAGTCAATAGAAAAAATTGAAAATGATATTAAAGTGTAAATTAAATTAGAGTTGTTTACAGTTTTCTCATGAATTGAATCCGTTCCTTATAAAGAGATAGGATTCAATTCATGAGAAGCAAATTTAATGTTGTTTGCAATTTCGGGATTTCCTAATTTTTAATAAAAGGAGATCCTATGGTAATTCATAAAAAGACCAGATTAACGCCGATTCAACGGGAAAAAGTTTGCACATTATATTTTTCCGAAAAAAGACGTGTTTGTGATTTAGCACGAGAGTTTCATGTCAGTCGACCTACAATTTATAAAATAATCCATAATGGCCGACAAAAAGATTATTCAATTCACAAGAGTGTAAACAAGCGTTTTCGCTGTTTAAAATACGGCATTAAACGTTTGGCTAAAATCGAAAAAAAACTTGAGGACAAGCTAAAACGTCAGGCCAAACGATATAATAAAGACTATCCAGGACAAATGATACATGGTGACACTAAAAAACTTCCCTTAATTAAGGGGGAATCTCCTTTTGAACGAACGGAATACCTGTTTGTGGCCATTGATGACTTTTCTAGAGAACTGTATGCTGCTATTTTACCTGATAAAACCCAATATTCAGCTAAAAAGTTTTTGGAGCAAGTCGTGGATGAATGTCCATATACAATAGAACAATTTTATACTGATAATGGCCGAGAGTACCGAGGTGATCCGAATAATCATAAGTTTATGAAGTTGTGCAAAGAACATGGTATTGAACAAAAATTTACCAAAGTTAAAAGGCCACAAACAAATGGCAAAGCTGAAAGAGTTATACGAACTCTTGTCGAGCTTTGGCATAATAAAACTGTTTTTAAATCATCAGCCCATCGTAAAAATGAGCTAAAAAGATTTGTCAATTATTACAACGGAGTAAGACCTCATAAAGGCATTGATGGACTAACTCCTGAAGAAAAACTAATTCAATATTTTTATCCCGATATTTTGTAAACAACGCTTGCTTTTCTTACAATTAAAGCATTAAAGAAAGAAATAACTGAAGTTGATAGAAGCGATACATTAGACACACTTGGTGAATATATGCAAGAAATTTTTAGAGAAGTTGATTTTAGCTTAAGTGGGTATAAGGACTATAAACCAATTTTTGACTTTAAAACAAAATTAATCCATTTAAAAAAAATAGATGAAAAAGTGATATATAGAGATAATACTGTTAGAAATATTGGAAGTTCGTCGAATCACCTTTTTTTACATTTAGCATTTTTTGCTGCTATCCATAGATTATTTGCTAAAAAAGAAATTCCCTATATTCCCCCTTTTCTAATCTTAGATCAACCAGATAGTCCATACTATGAGACTAATGACAAAGATAGTTATTAAAGAAAAACATTTTTCAAGGCTTTACAAACACTTGATAACCATATTAATTTTTTTAAAAATGAATTGAAGCAAGATTTTCAAATTATTGTTTTAGAGCATATTGAATGGAAAGAAATTGAAACTGGAAATTTTGAAAATTTTATATTGATTGATAAAGAGTGGCGAAAAGGATATGGACTTGTACTCAAAGAACAGTTAAAATCTAATTAATAGTTATTTTTGATCGTCCAGAGGTTCCGATTTTTGCACACATAAGAACAAAGACTTGGCCTTTACGATTATAAACCATCATCAATTAAAGCACAAGTAATCAACAGGGATTTCTACCCCAAAATAATTTGATAACACCAGATAATATGATGAAATATAAAATTCAGCAATGTAACAAATATTTATTTTTCACTTGCATATTCGTTCCTTGATTATTTATTTTTAATAAAGCGTGGTAAAACTTTGCTATTACTATTTACCTATCATATCCCGATAGATTACTTTCATATCAGCCGTTTAAGGAAATAATTTCAATGAAAAATATCACTATAAAAGTTTTAATGATTTTTATCTCATTAAGTTCGATTTTATTAACCGGATGTACCCGTCATGCAGAATCGAATACATGGCTCGTTGGTGATCCTGTTCTGTTGCCTGGTCCGGAAGGTTCATTTGATGAAATTGCCGTTAAAGATCCCTCTGTTGTATTTTATGAGAACATGTGGCATGTTTTCTATACGGCCCGGGACAAGAATGAATATACAACAGGATATGTATCAGCCAAAAAACAGGAGGATTTACAAACAGCTCCAAGGCACGAATTAAAAACGATTCGCGGAAAAAGCAGATACGGCTGTGCACCGCAAATTTTCTTTTTTGAGCCTCAAAATAAATGGTATCTCATTTTTCAAAACAAGGACGCCAACTATCAACCGGCATTTTCAACAACAACGACAATTTCACAACCTGAAACCTGGCAAAACCCGATACAATTGCTGCAAAAAGACAGTCCGGAAAAATGGATTGATTTTTGGGTGATATGTGACAAAAAAAATGTTTATCTATTTTATACACAATCACAAAAGGATGTGATTGTTAGAACAACAGAAATTGAAAATTTTCCAACCGGTTGGAGCGCCCCTGAAATTGCTTTACAGGGTGTTCATGAGGCTGTTCATATCTATAAGGTTAAAGATACCCAGGAATACCATATGATATATGAATTAAAGAACGAGACGATTCGATCATTTGGAATTGCCGTTGCTGACGACTTGAACGGACCCTGGCATAAAGTGACCGACACCTATGCAACCGGTGCCCAGCTCAAATATACAGGGCAGTCCAAACCCTGGTTGGAGATGATTTCTCATGGTGAAGTTATCCGGTCAGACTGCAATCAGTTAATGGAATATCAACCAGACGATTGCGAATGGCTTATTCAGGGAATCCTTAAAAACGATTATCAGGGTTCCTATGCCATGTTAACGTGGAAGCTTGGAATCATAAAAAAAGCGGTGCGGTGAATCCATAAATAAATGACAGAAACACAACCCAAATAATATTTCAAAACACTGTTAAATCAGCAATAGCACAAATATCTATTATTCACTTGCATAATCGTTCAGGGGCTGCTTTTTAATAAGAACGATAAATCCAAATTATAGCAGACTATTTGAAAGCCTATTGACCGTATAGCATTATTAATAATTGGATATATCTTTTCCAAAATGGTTAAACAGTTTAAACTTGAAAATTCAAAACTGTTTTTATATATTTTATGTTTGACCGAGACGTTTTGCCGTGCGATCAACTGCCCCGTAAACATAGTGTTAATATATGGTTTAACACTATTTATTCCAGAACTGAGGGCAGGTAATATAAAATTCAAAAAATGTCACTGCTAAGGCTAAAAAAGTCGTTGTATAAAACGATGTCGTCTCAAGATCGCAAGCAGTATATGGAACAACTTGGGAATAATTATGAAAAATTTATGGCTATGGTGGAATTCCGAGGATGTGGAAATTGAAAAACTACAAGCTGTCCAGGAAGGTCGGGATATTTCTTCTGTTGAGCAAGAATTTAATTTACTCTCCAAAGAAGGTATTGAGCATACTCTTGATTTACAGCAAAAAATGAATAATTTGCTGGACACAGTACAAACATTACCGATTCGAGATGATTATACTTTTGAGGAACCTTCTGATTTGCAAGCCATCCGGGATACACGGCCTCAAACAAAAGACAGAATATCGGCAAAAAAATATACAGATAACGTTACTGCGGATAAAATCCACGGAGCCTGGCTGGGGCGTTGTGCCGGCTGCTTACTGGGAAAACCGGTTGAAGGTTGGCGTACGGATCAATTATGGCCGATAGTGAAGGCGGCTGGACATGAGATGCTAACAGATTATTTTTGGCGGTTAGGGATTACTAAAGATATTTTAGCCGAACTCAAACCGGATGCACAGATGTTCACAGAGTTTGATCACATGCCCAGAGATGATGATGCAGATTATACAATAACCGGTATGGCTCTTGTTAAATCAAAAGGTATACAGTTTACTTCAAATGACGTTGCTCAGTTTTGGATGACGCAAATTCCATTATTAAGCACATGTACGGCCGAACGTGTGGCTTATCGAAATTTTGCCAACCAAATCAGTCCACCACTTTCGGCTGTCGTGCGAAATCCATATCGCGAATGGATTGGTGCCCAAATACGAGCGGATTTTTATGGGTATGTTGCCCTGGGCCGGCCTGAATTAGCGGCAGAACTGGCCTGGCGTGACGCGAGTATCTCTCATGTTAAAAATGGCATTTACGGCGAAATGTGGGTTGCTGCCGCATTAGCCGCGGCCGGTGTGGAAAACGATATTTGCAGGATTATTGAAATTGGCTTGAACGAAATTCCATTCAACAGCCGTTTTAGCGAAAAAGTACGATCAGTTCTTGCATGGCACGACGAGGGCATAACTTATCAAGACGCGGTGAAACGAATTCATCAACAATGGGATGAATATCACTCACATGACTGGTGCCATGTAATCTCGAATGCTCAGATTGTAACGATGGCACTGCTATGGTCGGAAGGAGACTTTGAGCAGGCAATTACAAAATCTGTATGGCCCGGTTTTGATACCGACTGCAACGGTGCAACCGTTGGTTCAATCATGGGCATGGTCCTGGGCGCGGATGCGTTACCTGACAAATGGACCAGCCCATTGAATGATACACTGTTAACCTCTGTTTCAGGGTATAACCGAACAACCATATCCGGTACCGCAAAAATAATGTTTGACCTCTATAAACAAGAATTTAAAGCATGATCAAAAAACAGCACAAATACAAATATCTATTTTTCTACTTGCATAATCGTTCCATGTTTATGTATTTTTGATAAGGTGGTGTAAAACTTTCCAGGCATCAACGTATCATATTTCATGTCAGTAGTATGTACTCTAACTGTTATATAAAAAGGAGTCGGCACAATGAAAAAAACAACAATACTGGGACACAGTACACTCGACATTAATCGAATCGGTCTTGGCTGTATGGGTATGTCAGAGTTTTATGGGTCCTTTGATGAGCAGGAATCTGTCAACACCCTGCATAAAGCCATAGACCTGGGCGTTAATTTTTTCGATACGGCAGATATGTACGGCAGCGGAGCAAATGAAAAATTATTAGGAAAAGCTTTTAACGACCGTTGGCACGATGTTGTTTTGGCAACTAAATTTGCCATTATGCGGGGACCCAACGGAGCATTTAACGGGGTCAGCGGTAAGCCGGAATATATCAGAAAAGCCTGCGATGCAAGTCTTGAAAGGTTGAAAATTGAGGCCATTGATTTATATTACATGCACCGCAAAGACCCGGAAGTGGAGATTGAAGAAATTGTCGGCACAATGGCTGATCTGGTCAAACAGGGCAAGGTGAAATATATTGGGCTTTCTGAAGTTGATCCTGAAACGCTTCGTCGTGCTCACGCTGTCCACCCCATCACAGCCCTGCAAACAGAATATTCCCTATGGAGCCGTGAACCGGAACAGGAGCTTTTTAAAGTTTGTAAAGAGCTGGGCATCACCTTTGTGGCATACAGCCCCCTGGGACGAGGGTTCCTGACCGGTGCAATTAAAAGCCGCGCTGATTTGCAGCCAGGTGATTGGCGTTTATATAATCCTCGTTTTACGGATGAAGCTATTAAAGAAAATCTCAAATTTGTCGAGGTGGTCGACCGTATGGCGCAGAGCAAAGGCGTGTCCAAAGCGCAGGTTGCACTTGCCTGGGTGCTGAGTCAAAACGATGACATGACAACAATTCCCGGAACACGAAAAATTCATCGTCTTGAAGAAAATTTAGGCGCCTATAATGTGGAATTGACCCAAGCCGATCTGGCTGTTTTAAAAGAAAATCTGCCCACAGAAACAGTCGGTAGCAGATACTGACAGGAGAATTGAAAAACAGGGTTCCCGTAAATTAATCCAATTTTCCTAATTTTATGTAACCATGTTAGATAAAGGAAATAGTTAAAATGAATAAAAAGACTATAATCTTTCTAATTAAATTTCCTTACTGGCTGGGAATTGTTGCAGACGCAGTATGGGCAGCCGCATTGTTATGTCCTCCCCTGTATGGACTGTTAATCGGCAACTCGGAATTTAATCCGGATATTCAGTATAAACTAACCATGAGTATCGGCGGCGTATTGATGGCAGGCTGGACAATACTTCTCATTTGGGGAGTTCAAAATCCTGTTGAAAGAAGATGTGTCATACTGATTACAGCTTTTCCTGTGGTTTTTGGTTTAATCATTGTAAGTCTCATTGCCTATTTAGCAGGAAATCCTTCCAGTTTATGGATCGTGTTCAAAACATCATTTTTATTTATCACCATGATCATGAGTTATTTCCTTTCCGGAAAACTCGATATGAATAACGGGTCTGAATAACGTTTCTCAGCACCGGGCCGATATTTTTGACAGCCCGGAGATTTTAATTTTCAGGAAAAACCTGGAATTTACAGGATTGATTAAGTTGGCATAACCATTTAAGTGAACGAGCAAACTCCCGTAATAGGTGAAAAATTAAGCAGGAGGATAAAATTGAAAAATAAAATTTTTCTAATATTCATATTGTTGGTTTCAGCTCGTGCTTATTCAATATCGCATTATTCGGTTAATGGACAAGTCATTGACGCCCAAACAAAAGAACCCATTTTTTTTGTTAACGTTTTTCTTTCAAATACAACATTGGGGAGCACTACAACATCTGAGGGTAATTTCATTATAAATAATATTCCAGCGGGAAGATATGATTTAATAATTCAACATATTGGCTATGAGTTAAAAAAATTATCTATTGATGTTTCAAAATCAAATCACAATAACAATATTTTGATCGAACTCCAACCTGCCATAATTAAAGGCGAAATGGTCCAGGTTACCGGAGATATACCAAAAGAATGGAAGAAGAGATTACAAACTTTTACCAGAGAATTTTTGGGTGAAACGACAAATGCAGCCAAGTGTAAAATTCTAAATCCTGAAGTAATTAATTTCACTAAAGAGAATGATACGGGTGCATTAATTGCTTCTTCAGATAGTCTCATTCATGTAGAAAATAGAGCACTGGGATATCACATTGAAATAATATTAGAAAATTTCATTTTGCAGGATTATGTTAAATATAACACCATTCTCTTTTTTAAAGAAATGCAGCCCAAAAATCCAAAAGAAATGGAAAAGTGGGAAAAACAGAGATATAAAACATATCAAGGTTCATTCAAACATTTTTTGTCTGCGTTAGCTCGTAATAAAATAGATAAAGAACAATTTCACATTTACAAAGGAATTGTGTCGGTAAATAATCGTTTTGGAATAGAACCAGGCGAAATTAATAAATATAGTAACGAATTGGTTACTGATACGAATTTGAATGGTATAAAAAAAATACATTTCAACGATATTTTAGTAATAGAATCAAAATATTTCCCGCAAAAAAAACATCCAACAAAGAAAAGACCAAAAAATCTTTGGTATTCTGAATTATCCTTTATTAAAATGAAAACCGATGAAGCGCTTGTTGATACTTTGGGCAATCCATATAATGATGCTTTTAAAATAAATGGATATTGGAGAGATCTGCGTATAGCAGACACATTACCATTAAATTACAAATAAAGTCGACATCGCCGGGCCAAACGTTCATATTACTCCACTGCTTTTTTTGCGATGAATCGCATAGCTGGTAACATTACCCGCCATTAAACATACCTAAACAGCTTGAAATTCAACACTGATTTCATAAATTTCTCAAAAAACAGTAACATCCATCAAAAACATAAAATTACAACAAGAGGAATTCAACCTGAAAAAATTTGCACATTGAATATTTAATACAAAAGTTGGGTTATATATATTATAATTTTAGCTTCCGGAGATTGGGACCTCAAGGTGAGTGACAATTACACGTTTTGTTCAATTATCACTTGAGGAGGTGAATGTGGCGTTAACACGAAATCCTTTCAAAGTCGGCGCTGCTCAAGCGGCCCCAATATATTTAAACAAAGAAAAGACTGTTGAAAAAGCGTGCAGCTTAATCGCAGAGGCTGGGAGAAAAGGTGCCAAACTAATAGTGTTTCCTGAAGCGTTTATATCGGGTTATCCGGACTGGGTTTGGAATGTACCCAACAGCAACGGCGCTATATTAAATGAACTGTATGCAGAACTGGTTCAGAATGCTGTAACAATTCCTGATGAATCAACTGACAAACTGTGCAAGGCAGCGAATAAGGCGAAAATTCATGTTGTAATGGGAGTAAATGAACGCAATGCAGAAGCGAGCAACGCCAGCCTTTTTAACACACTGCTGTTCATTGATTCAAACGGCAATATCATGGGCAAACACCGTAAATTAATTCCCACAGGCGGTGAACGCCTCATTTGGGCACAAGGCGACGGCACTACTTTACAGGTATTTAACACATCATTTGCAAAACTGGGCGGCCTCATTTGCTGGGAAAATTATATGCCGCTTGCCCGTAATGCCATGTATATGGGCGGCACACAGATTCTGGCAGCCCCAACCTGGGACAAAAGTGAAAATTGGCAATTGAGCCTGAGACATATTGCCAGAGAAGGTGGTATGTATGTCATTAGTTGCTGTTTGGCTTTGAGAATGCAGGATGTTCCGGATAGCTATGGATTTAAGCAGAACTATCCGAAAGGCAGGGAGTGGATCAATTCCGGGAACAGTTGCATCGTCAGTCCCACCGGCGAGGTCATTGCGGGTCCTGTTGAAATGAAAGAGGAAATTCTCTATGCTGAAATTGACCTCACTCTTGTCACGATGTGCAAAAGGATGTTTGACGCGGCAGGTCATTATTCAAGATCCGATGTTTTCAAATTTGAGATCAATCGGTTTGACTGATGTATGGTCTACCATCAGCATCACCCAATAGCAATGGTTGCTGCATCATTAAAAGTTTCGGACTTTATTACTATCAACAAGTAATTAAAGTGTGTTAAAATTTCCCGCCGTTTACACAGGTGTTATTTAAAGACTCTCTGCTCATCCTCGGATTGCAATCAAGGCATAGTCAACCAAGTATTATCGTCTCCCAATAATTCAACAAAAACTAATTATTTGATTAAATGCAGTTCAACCAGTAAAAACACAAATATCTGTTTTTTCACTTGCACAATAGTTTAATAGCTATATATTATTGAATACCCAGAGGTTGAAATCCGAGAATGTATGGAAGAGTAAAAAAGGGTCTATTTTTTTTAAAATTATACAATCGAAATAATAAAATGCTTATTAACGAATATATACCTGAATTTCATTTCTCAGAAAAGCATACAATCAAAGTCAATGCAACCAAAGATCAAATTTTAAAAACCATTATAGATCTTGCTCCAAATGAAATCTCATTTTTATTCAATTTATTGTTCTTTATTCGTTCCCTTCCGCCCAGAATACTGGGAAGGGACTATATCGGTTTTCGTCCTGATACTCCCCTGTTAAGTCAACTGGAAAAAAAAGGATTCAAAATACTTGAAACAACTGATCAGGAAATAGTCTTTGGTATTATTGGACAATTCGGAAGAATAAAAAGGAAAAGAATTAATTCGGAAGTTGATTTCAAAAATTTTAATGAAAGTGAATCAGGAAAGGTAGTAACAAATTTCTTCTTAGCAGAACGTAAAGATAATGTACTGGTAAGCACTGAAACCAGAATCTATATGAGCGATAAAAAAGCGAAAAGAAAATTTGCCATATACTGGATGATTGTATACCCGGGAAGTGCATTAATAAGAAGAATTTGGTTAAAAGCGATAAAAAAACGGTCAGAAAAATACAAAATCTTACAATAAAGTTGACATCGCTGGGTCCAGCCCTTATATTAAAACATCTCAAGCACGAACTCTTGGGCAATCAGTCAATTTCAACGCAATATCGAAAAAAATCCACAAGGAGCCATTAAAAACATGGTAAACCAAAGTGATATTTTCATTAAAAAACTCCAAAAATACGCGACGGGGCGACTTTTATTATTATTGTTTATCATAACGATTGCTGTATATTTGATAATCATATTTTATTCAATTCCAAAAGTAACGGCACAGGCGCCTGAAATGAAACTTTTTGATATGTCTCCGGGTGGGTACGATTCTATATACGCAAAAGAGTTGCTCAAATCAATCGGACCAGTCGGAAGAAAAGTCTATTTAACACGTCAATTGCCGATTGATTTCATCTACCCGGGTCTTTTTGCTGTAACCTATACATTAATGCTGGTTTGGCTTTTTGGAAAAAGGTTTGATAGTAAATCAAAAATATTTTTACTTGCACTCATTCCAGGGTTAGCCGGTCTTTTTGACTATTTTGAGAATGTCGGTATTATCCTGATGTTGAGATCCTGGCCAAACATCAATCCCTTGGTGGTCCAAATTTCGAGCCTGTTTTCAATTGTAAAAAGTGCACTAACCATTACGTTCTATATACTACTTTTATTTGGATTTCTAATGCTTTTCATAAAACGTAAAAACACCTAAATAGCCATCAAATTACTACAGTTAAACATAATATTCGCCAAAACACAAATCTACAAGGAGCTGCTTAATGCTGCCTTTTCAACAAAATGCTTACCACTAACGAAACGGAAAGGAATCGATTATGCTCTATCCAGCAAGTATCATTTTACTCATAGCAAATCTCATAGCGCTTGTTCTCTCCGCACTGCGTCCGTCTTCAAAATGGTTGCGTTGGTGGCCGGTGGGATTAGCAGTCGTCGCGTTGTTGCAACTGGTGATCGACGGCTTTTACCAGACGTTGATTTTGGTATATGTCATAACAGCTATCCTTATCGTGATCGGATTATACCAGTGGAAAGTTCCAGCTAAAAAATCCAAATCCCGGGTTCGTGCTATTCGGATCGGCTGGACAATCATCTGGCAACTGGTATTTGTTATCTGTCTGGCGGTTTCTGTTATTTTAACCTGGTCTTTTGGTAAAACCAATAGCTTAAAGGCATCACTTTTTATGGGTAGTCACACCGATTTCAGCCAACTGGGGTGGAGCGAATCGTTTGATCATTTGAATGCACATCTTGCTAAAAACTATGCATTCGGAGAATGGAAATCCATTAATTGGGATTCTCTTCATACTTGTTACAAGCCACAGATCGTTGCTGCAGAACAGGCCGCAGACACAGCCGCGTATTATCTGGCCTTGCGTCAGTATGTTTTTTCCATACCCGATGGTCATGTCGGTTTGGGAGGAAATAAATTCGGACTGGGAAAAGCAGCCATTGGCGGCGGATTCGGATTTGCACTCATTCAGTTGGACGACAACCGTGTGGTCGCGCATATTCTCCAAGAAAACGGTCCAGCGCAAAAGGCGGGTATGGCCTGGGGTGCAGAAATCCTGACCTGGAATAACCAGCCAATTTTAAATACCCTGGAAAAGGTTTCGACGCTGTGGAGTTCATCTCCCTGTGCCACAATGGAACTACAGCATATTCGTAAGCTTAACCTGCTCAGCCGTGCGCCGGTTGGTGACTCTATTGCTATCACATTTCAAAATCCCGATGAAACATTTATTAGAAAAGCATCCCTGATAGCAATTGATGACAGTATGAAAACATTAACAAAAGATCTATTGATGGGATCACCTCTTATTTCCATGAACGCTTTTATGAAAACAGTTGAATCACAGATTTTGCCGAATGGGTACGGCTATTTGAAAATTACTATGGAAATGCCGACATTGGGCACGCTGAATCCGGTAGGCGCTGTGCGGAATGCTATCGATGAGTTTAAGAACGCCAATGTTCACGGCGTCGTGATTGATGTCCGCCTGAATTTTGGTGGTATTGATGAAATGACTCCCATGATGATGGCACCACTTATGTCCAAAACTCTTTTTTATGAACAGGTCGCAATGATGGATGAAAAAACAGGGCAGCCTAAAGTAATTGGCGATATATCATTGCAGCCCGACTCATCACCCTATACGGGTCCGGTCGCTGTGTTGATCAGCAATAATACCGGAAGCACCGGAGAAGGTTTTCCATTAATCATGAAATTAGCAAACAGGGGCAAAGTCATCGGTTTTCACAGTACGAATGGATCGTTTGGCATGGCAGGTGCCACGGTTAAATTGCCCGGCGGCTATACCGTCAATTTTCCGAATGGTGCCTCACTGGACAAAAATGGTAAAATTCAGATTGATAGCAACCATTTATTACAGGGAGGAGTTGCGCCGGATGTCCGTATCCCTATCACCATGGAAAGCCTTAAAGCTATATATGTTGATGGCAAAGATTATATGTTGGATGCAGCTATCGCCGCACTTGAAGCGGATACAAAAAAATAAATATTTAATAAATAACAACAATGGTACAAACATAAAAAAAGAATGTTTGATATAGTTGGTCCCAATTCTTTTGTTAATGCGCCCAAGGGTATGCAGAACTGTACAGGAACCAGTGAAAGACGTGTTATTTACGCAATAGATAGACTTGTTACGAAAAAAAGAGATTTAATATATAGCATGCCATCCCTTTAAAAATGAAGTCCTCGGACTAACTGACGAATCCATGAACGATCAATTAATTTTCACGTTTTATAAAACATAAAACAACAGAGTCATTAAGAATATGGTGAACCGAAGAGATTTCCTAAAATCCCTGAACGCAGCATTCGTGGCGAGCGTTTTACCCTTCACGGCATGTACGAACTCTATAAAAAAGAGGCCAAACATCCTTTTCATCATGGCGGATGATCTTAACACGGCATTGAGCGGTTACGGACATCCCCAATGCAAAACCCCGAACCTGGACAGGCTGGCGGAACGCGGGACCTCATTTACCAGAGCATACTGTCAGTATCCCCTTTGTGGGCCTTCACGAGCATCGATCATGTCCGGGCGTTATCCCCTGTCCAATGGCGTGATAAACAACGGCGATGTTCTTGATGCAAATATCCCCACATTGCCTCAACTTTTCAGGGAGTCCGGTTACTGGAGCGGACGCGTAAGCAAAATCTATCACATGGGCGTTCCCGGAAATATCTATACCGGGGACAACGGTACAGATCATCCGGCATCGTGGGATGAACGTTATAACGTCAGTGTAATGGAGTCACTCACACCCGGCAAAGCGGAAGATGTGATGCTTGAAGACAGCACGCCGGTTTACGATGAATATCGCAAAAAATGGCAGGCCCTTAAAAACAAAGGCGGCAAGCTGTTTATCGAACATGGCAATCACCAGGGCAGTGACTTTGTTATTGTAGAGGCTGACGTGGATAATGCAGACCTTGCAGACGGTGCGGCCGCGAACAAAGCCGTTGAATTGTTGAAAGAGCGTGCCGCTGCCAATGTGCCATTTTTCCTGGGCGTAGGATTTGTACGTCCCCATGTGCCGCTGGTAGCCCCACGGCGTTCTTTCAAAGAATACGAGGTCAATGAAATGCAGGTACCTTACGTACCTAAAGGGGACCTTGAGGACATACCCGAAACAGCAAAAAAACAGACAAACGCCGTCAAGTATAAACTCACACCCGAGGCCCAGCGCAAGAGCCTGCGCGGATACTATGCTTCCATCAGCTACATGGACGAACAGGTCGGACGGCTGCTCGACACACTTGACGAACTTGGCCGGCGTGAAAACACTATTGTCATTTTCCTGTCGGACCATGGATACCATCTCGGTGAACACACCATGTGGCAAAAGATGAGTCTACTCGAAGAAAGCATCCGCCCGCCGTTGATTGTCAGCGCTCCCGGACAGAAAAAAACAAGCCGCGAATGCGCGTCCATTGTTGAATTGATAGACATTTATCCGACTCTGGCAGAACTTGCCGGGCTTGACGTGCCACAGCAAGTCCAGGGAAAAAGCTTTGCACACCTGCTGGATAATCCTGATGCGCCCGGATTAAAAGAGGATGCCTTTATACAGGTGGGACCGGATTTTTGTCTGCGCACAGAAAAATGGGCCTACATGCGATACGCTTCCGGGGGAAAAGAGGGCAACGAATATATGTTGTACGATATGAAAAAAGATCCAAAGCAGTTCAACAATCTCGCAGGAAAGCATGAATATGCCGAAATCGAAAAAAGTCTTCAAAAACGTCTTGAGGCGCGAATCGAGGAGGCCGAGGATGCAAGGATTTCTAATAAATAGCTCAAGACGTTACGATAAACTGTTTGACATTGTTCAAAAAGACAGCCCAGACTGTAACCATTATTAAATAACGACAATGGCCTGTTAACACAATAATAATCAAAATATTATGAATTTATTCCCGAATAAAACAAGTTTAAAAAATGTATACTTTATATCAATAATTATTTTTAATTCATTTACTTTCGCAATTTCGCAAGAATTAGATTTGAAATTTTTACAAAAAGAAAAGGAAACTATATTACCCAAATTTATTTATAATATGTTTAAAGATTCCATTATTAAAGTAACAACCATAGATTTTACAGGAGATAGTATTGATGATTATATAGTTTGGATTCAAACAGACAGTCTTAAAAATATTGATGAAGGATATGTATTCGAATATTTTCTTGATTCAAACCAGACTCTTTGGGCAAAAGAAGTTAGATATACTGCTATAGGCATTTTTCAAAGACGATTTGTCAATCTTGATTCTGATATTGAGTTGGAAATATTAGTATTATCAGGTTATGCTGATGGACTTGATAATTATGTGTATGATTATTCCAGTGAAGAAAAAAAATTTAAAACTTTATTTTGGTTCGGTTTTGAAAAATCAAACTCATTTTCTCCCTTAGAGCATAGATATATTCTCGGAAATAATCAAAAGAAAAAATTATATACAAAAATCATTGATATGCCTGAATTCGAAAGTGAAGTTTCAATTCCCAAGACACAAATAAAACTTCCGATATTTTACTTTGTTAATGAATTAAACGAAATTAAAAATTTACAATTTTTCCATCTTTATAGTGTCGAAAAAATTTATTATAATATTTACAAAAAAGAAATTGATAGGTAGATATTTCATTTATAAAGCTGCAACTATACTCTACAAAGCCAAAGCCATATTTCTGCTCGTATACATCTCAAAATATCGGACTAATTTATCTCTGAGCTGATTTTTGTTATTTCACATCGAACAAAAAAACACAACTCCCTACGCTTTTCAAAAATTTAAATTATTCTAATCGTGTTGATTTCACCATCAATACAATTAAGCACAAATAAAACAATGGATTTTTAAAAAAATTTGTATATTAATAAAATTGCGATTTTTAAACGAGTATCTAAATATAAAGTTCTATTAAAAATCCGGAGGAAACAATGAAACAACTTTTTATTGTATCCACAACGTTGCTGATTTTACTCGTCAGTTATTGTTTCGTTTCGGCCCAGGAAGACGTAACAATTGTAACACCGACGGTAGAAGCAGCCGAAGGTCTGGACTTGCAAGCTGTAAGTGAATTGTTTAAAGAATCGGAAAATCTTGAGGAATTTGAAAAAGCTTTGAACGATCCTGAAATCGGTATCAATAATCTTGACCTGGATGAAAACGGCGAGGTCGATTTTATTCGTGTGCTTGAGGAAGTCGAAAATGGCACTCATTTGATCATACTTCAGGTACCTCTTGCGGAAGATGAATTTCAGGACGTTGCAACAATCGAAATAGAACAAAACAAAGATGAATACAACATGCAGGTCCATGGTAATTCAGTTATTTACGGTAACGATTACTATATAGCGCCGACCTATGTTGTCATCCACACCTGGCCGATAATCACATGGATTTACAGACCGGCTTACCATCCCTATCGATCCACTTTTCATTTCGGATTTTACCCGCGTTGGTGGAAACCTTATCATCCTGTAACGGTTAAGGTTTATCGTACCCGTACGGTCAAATACACAAACCGAAGGACTTTTGCCGTCACCAAAACCACCAGAGTCAAAAGTGCTAAAGTAAAATACCATCCCCGATCATCAACATTGGTTAAAAAAAGGACGACCGTTACTAAAACAAAAACAAGAAAAGGAACGACCGTCAAAAAAACAAGAGTCAAAAAGACAAAAGTCAAAAAGACGAAAAGGTAAAAAAATTACGGGCAGATGTTTATTGGCCCAGGAATACATGCCATTCTTTGCTTTTGTCATGGCAAGGAATAGAAAAAGACAAAGCAAAGGTGGTGGCTGGACCGACCTAATTAGTATGCTAGTGTAGCCAATAGCGTCTGATCAAGCCTGAAACTGTGCCGGAAAACCGGATACGATGGATTGGTACTAAACAATGGAGATCAAAGTGAAGGAAAGAGTTTTATTCATTGCAATCATAATGCTATTTTGTATTACTCTGCAATTTGGTCATGCAAAAGAGATGAATACGGTAAAAATATTTTCTTCTGAACAGGTAAAAAAACTTTTTAAAAATCCACCTGTTGAATATCACAGCGTTCCGCTTTGGGTATGGAATAACGAAGTTGATGAACAGGAAATTGACCGCCAGTTGGCTGAATTAAAAGCAGGCGGTATTGGCGGTGTTTTTATTCATCCCCGTCCGGGATTAATTACGCCTTATTTGTCGGACAGATGGTTTGCCCTGTGTCGATATACGGTTGACAAATGTAAAGAAATGGGCATGCAGGTCTGGCTTTATGATGAAAATTCCTATCCCAGTGGATTTGCCGGCGGACATGTGCCTGTTGAAATGCCGGAATCTTATAATCAAGGCCTGGGTATTGTAATGCATCAGGCAGATCATTTACCTGAAACTGTTGATGATAAAATTTTCGTGATTTTAAAAAAAGACGGCACAAAATTCCAGAACATTACCCATGAGTATAAAAAATTTATCAATCAAAAAGGTGACTATTATTTATTCGAAAAAACCGATTTTGGGACATCACCACGGTTTGGCGGAGGCACCTATGTAGATTTGCTTTTAGATGGCGTAACGGACAAGTTTATAGAAATTACAATGGACGGCTATGAAAAGACCATCGGAGATGAGTTCGGTAAACTCGTTCCCGGAATTTTTACGGATGAACCAAATATCAATCCGGAATCAGGTGTAAAATGGACACCGGCTTTATTTGAAAAATTTAAACAACGATGGGGATATGATTTAAAGGTCAACCTGCCCTCTTTGTTTTCTGAAACAGGTAATTGGCAACGTGTCCGGCACAATTATTATGAACTGCTGCTGGAACTGTTTATAGAAAATTGGAGCAAGCCCTGGTACGAGTATTGTGAAAAGAAAAACCTGATATGGACAGGCCATTACTGGGAACATGGCTGGCCCAATCCCAAACATGGCGGTGATAACATGGCCATGTATGCCTGGCACCAAATGCCCGCAATTGATCTTTTAATGAACCAATACAGCGAAGATGTGAACGGTCAATTTGGTAATGTTCGCGCTATAAAAGAATTGAGCAGCGTTACCAACCAAATGGGGCGCGCCCGTACATTGAGTGAAACCTATGGGGCCGGTGGCTGGGATCTGACGTTTAAAGATATGAAACGAATCGGCGATTGGGAATATGTTTTGGGGGTTAATTTTATGGACCAGCATTTGTCCTATATCAGCATTAAAGGGGCGCGAAAAAGGGACCATCCACAGTCTTTTTCATATCATGAACCATGGTGGGATGATTATTCTACACTGGGAGAATATTTTGCACGGCTGTCTCTGGCGCTCTCTTCAGGTCAACAAATAAACAAAATCCTGGTCATTGAACCGACAAGCACATCGTGGATGTATTATTCGCCCACAGAATCAAACAAAAAATTATACAAACTGGGAGATGATTTTCAAAACTTTCTCGTTGATTTGGAAAAGCATCAAATCGAATATGACCTAGCTTCTGAAAATATTATTAAAGATATTGGTAAAATTGAGGGGAATCGTTTTGTTGCCGGTAAACGAAAATATGATCTGGTCATTTTCCCGCCGGCTTTGGAAAATCTTGATTCACCCACTTTTTCTTTGATTCAACAATATTTGCAAAATGGCGGGAAATTATTATCCGTTAACAGCGATCTAAAATACGTCGATGGTTTGAAAAAAGAGGATATTAAATCTTTAAAGGAAAAATATGCCGGCCAATGGAAACAGACCGACTCTTTAACAGATAAACAGGTTCAGCAATTATCAGAATTAAACGGCATCAAATTTATTGATCCGGAAAAAACACACGGGAAATTATTTCATCACCGGCGGACCCTGAATGACGGAGAATTGGTTTTTCTTGTTAATACAAGTTTACAGGAATGGTCCACGGGTACATTTGTCATAAAAGGAAAATCTATTGATGAACTTGATTTACTTAATGGCGGAATCGAAACATATCCGTACAAAGCGAGAAATGATTCAGTGATTGTGGATTTTGACCTGCCGCCTGAAGGGAGTATACTTTTTACCATCAATAATTCGGCAAAAGAGATACCTCAAAAATCACAAACCGCTCAGATGAAATTTGTTTCTTCATTGGACAGCGTGTCAGTAAAACGAACCAAGCCCAATGTTTTGACGATTGATTATTGTGATTTGAAAATGAACGGGGCAACAGAAAACAACATCTATGTTTTCGATGCCGCAGAAAAACTGTTTAAAAATGTCGGTTTTAACAAGCAGCCCTGGGTCAGGGCCGTTCAATACAAAACCGATATACTTGATCGCAATCATTTTACAGAGGAAACCGGTTTTGAAGCCGCCTATCATTTTTTTGTTGAACCGGGAGTTGAAACATCAACCCTCCGCGCCGTAGTCGAACAACCGGAACTGTGGGACGTGTCGGTTAATGGCACAATAGTCGATCCAATTCCTAACGAAAGTTGGCTCGACCGGTCTTTTGGCGTTTATAATATCAGTGATTTTGTTGTTAAAGGCACTAACACTATCACGGTAATTGCTTCAAAAATGACTGTCTTTTCAGAACTGGAAGCGATTTATATTTTGGGAGATTTTAATCTCAATTCGCAGGAAAAAGGCTGGAGTCTCATCCCCCACCAACCATTACATTTAGGAATATGGAAAAAACAGGGAATGCCTTTTTATTCTGATGGCGTTGCTTATACAAAAACTTTTGATATTCAACCCGGCGACAAACGATACATTGTAAGCGTTCCATTTTGGGAAGGCAGTGTCGTTAAAGTGTTCGTCAATAAAAAAGAGGCCGGAATAATTGCCTGGCAGCCGAATGAACTGGATGTGACGGATTATATTATTAACGGTAAAAATGAAATATCTGTGGTTGTTATCGGTACGCTGCGAAATTTATTGGGACCCCACCATATAGGTCCGGTCCGGGGAAGCGCCTGGCCGGCATCATTTCAGTCGGCCCCGTTACACCAACCTCCCGGAGATGTATATGACACTCTTGAATATGGTTTATTTCAAGATTTTAAACTGATTGAATATGAAGGCGCTCCTCAACGGGTTTATAAAAAATATCGTAAAGTCGTACAACCGGAGATAAACCCTGAAAAGAGAATTTTTAATAACAAACCGGTTACAATTACTTTAACAACAAACACGGATAATGCAGATATTTACTATACGCTGGATGGCAGTACACCAAACCCAACGTCGATACATTATGAAAATCCGATTAAATTGGATAAAAGCAGTACAGTAAAAGCCGTTGCTTACAAAAAAGGCTGGTTGACAAGTCCGTTGGCCGAAAGAACATTCAATATAGTCGATGATAAAAACGGCGTGAATTATGGATATTATGAAGGGAATTGGAAAAGCGTACCGGATTTCACAAATTTGCAGCCGCTCAAAAAAGGCAAGGTGTTTGAATTCAGCTTTGAAAACATTGATCGAAGGAATAATAATTTTGCAATTGAATTTACAGGGAATATCCATATACAAAAATCCGGCGAGTATACATTTTATACGGAATCGGATGACGGCAGCCTGTTATTCATTGATGGCATTCAAGTCGTTGATAACAACGGTTCTCATGGAAAACAGTTCAGGCAGGGAACCATCAAGCTCGAGTCCGGGATGCATACGATTAAAGTTGGGTATCTTGAGGACGGCGGCGGAGAAGATTTGGCTGTTTATTATGAGGGACCGGGTGTTTCCCGGCAGATCATTCCGGCATCTGTTTTATTTGTAAAATAACGGCTACGTAATTAACCGGACTTTTCACTCAAAACAAAAAAGAGTAAAAAAATGAAAAATTGGCACAGGTTTTTTAATTTAGTCATTATCCTTTCGTTTGCCTTTCTGAGTTGTACAGAAAAAAAAGAGGCGGAACTGTTAACTATTGATGAATTAATAACCTTTCAAAAAAACGCCCAGGCCAAAATAGCAGATCCGGATTCAGTAAAAATATGGGGAAATGATAATATCCGGCCTGTCAACGTTACCGAAACAAAAACTATTTTTACAGATGAATTCAAGAATCTTGATAATTGGCAGCACGAAGGCATTGGCTTTCTGAACCAACCGGATTCAAATATTTTTCAAATTAATTGTGTCGGGTCATCGCAGGGAAATGAAGGATGTATGGCTTTTTGTAAAACAGACTTTCCCGATAGTATTGTCATAGAATATGATTTATTTATTATGGAAACAAATGGTCTGGTAATCAATTTTATTGCCGGCCAGGGCAGACATGGAGAAGATATGCTGACTGAGCTTCCCGAACGGCGTGGCGTATTTGATGATTACATCCGCAATCCTGATTTGAGAAGCTATCATGTGAGTATCAGCCGTTATGATGATTCAGGGAAACATACAGGCGTAAGCAATTGGCGCAGAAATCCGGGAATATTTCTAATGGCCCAGCAACCTGATTTATGCAAGGAACCGCGTGTTTGGTATCATATTAAAATATTAAAACTGGGAAGCATTTTGCAAATGTGGGTTGACAATAATTTCGCCGGAGGATTTGAGGATTTGAATGAAATTCCTGAACCGATTCCTCAATCAGGCAAATTTGGATTCCGGGCTATCGGGAGCTTGGTAAGAGCACAAGTTAAAAATTTACAAGTATTTAAAATCATCCCTCAAAGCATAACAAAAAATTAATCGATTGGAAATTAATTAATTCACCAGCCGGCGTTATTAAAACCGCCGGCTTTTATAAAACAGCTTATATCAAAGCTCTCTGGGCACCCTCCTTCCGAATAATCCAAGTCCGTACGCACTAACTTAAAAAATCTGTCATCGATCCTGGATTTTCTACTTGAAAAAAATACCATCCTTTTTATTCATATCTTAACGAGTTAACAGGATTACTCAAAGCGGTCCTGGCTGTTTGTGCAAAAACAGTTACAAAGACAACACCCAGGGACAATAAAAACGAAAACGCAAAAAACAGCCAGCTAAAACCGATTCTATAAGCATAATTCTGCAGCCAATTTGTCATGATATAACAGGTAATCGGCATCGCAACAAGATTGGCGATCACAATCCATCTCATATAATCTTTAAAAAACAAAAATACAATATTTATAACAGATGCTCCTAAAATCTTACGAACGCCTATTTCCTTTGTTCGCTGTGTAGAATTAAAATAGGACAATCCAAAAAGTCCCAAACAAGCGAGAAAAATCGCAAGTCCGGTAAAGGCAAAAATAATCTTTTCGATTTTCATATCTGCTTCATATTGTCTATTAAAATATGTATCAAGGAAAAAATAATCAAAGGGCGCATGGGAAAAATATTGCTGCCACTTTTTTTCCAGAAAATCCAAAGCTTCCGGAATTTCATGCAGTTTAATTTTTAACGACAAAAACACAAACCATCCCGGATTTATCCGCAAAACCATAGGTTCAATATTATAATGCAGCGACCGATAATTAAAATCGTTTAAAACTCCGATAATTATTCCTTCCGGACCGTTACGAGATTGAATTTTTTTACCAATGGCTTGTTCAGCAGATGCCCAGCCACAGGCTTTAGCAGCCGCTTCATTCACTATATAAGCAGTTTTCGAATCTGTGATCATCTCCTTGTCAAAAGCACGACCTGCTTTAATAGAGATATTATAAGTATCAATAAAATCAAAATCAGCCATAAGGTGATTCATACCGACTTCCAGTTGCTGATCGTCATCATATATTTTTACAGGCATTTTTGCGATAGCATATTGGGGAACACCAGGAACCATTGATGTTACTGTTGCCGACTGAATGGCATGATGATTTGTAAACTCGGTTTTAATTTGTTGATAATCCCTGCGTAATTTTCCCGAAGAAACATGGTCCACCATTTTTAAAACGACAATCTGTTCTTTGTCGAAACCCGTATTTTGATTTTTAAGAAAAACCAGTTGATTATAGACAATAATGCCGGCAACGATTAAAACGGAAAATATGACAAACTGAAAGATAACCAACCCCCTTCTTATTCCTGTACCACGTTTTCCTTTGGAAAGAGAACCTTTAAGCGCCGGAATAGGAAGAGTCGCGCTCAATTTTATCGCAGGAAATAAGCCAGCCAAAACACCTGTTACAAGCGTGAATAATATAACAAAGGCCAGATCAATTTTGTTAAGAAATAACGGCGTATCAACCGGTCTGTTTACGAGATGATTAAAAGATGATAACAACAAAAAAGATATAATCATTGCCGACATTAAAGAGAACAAACTGATAATTACAGTTTCAACAAGGAATTGAAAAATAATCTGATATTTTTGGGCGCCAATAACCTTTCGCATCCCCAGTTGTTTTTCTGTTGTTAGTGATTTTGCTGTAGACAAATTTATAAAATTAAAACAGGCAATTAATAAAATTAAAAGAGCGATACACGAGAATATAATAATGTTCGTAAAATTACCCGATGTAAATTCGTCAAATGGAAAATCCGAATGCAAATAAATGTCTTTAATCGGCTGTAAATAATAGGTGCGTGTTTCGTTATATTTTTCCAGATCTTTTCCGATGTATTTATCAGCTATATGAGCAATGGAACGCTGTAATTGGTCCATATCAACATCATTTTTTACTGTAATATAAGTATGATAGGTCAGCACGCCCCAATGGCCCGAATTTCTTTCCTGAAAGGGATAGATGGGTAAAAAGCAGTCATAGTGTATGTGACTGTTATGAGGAGAATTTTTTACAACGCCGGTAACAGTCCTGTCATAGTTATCAATATTTAAAATTTGCCCCAATGGTTCTTTATCGCCAAAATATTTTTGAGCCATTTGTTCAGTAATAACAACACTGTTCACATTTTCTAAAGATTGCTGAGGTTTCCCCTTGATAAACGGAATTGTGAGAATTTCAAATATTTGCGACTCTGTATAAAGGAATTTCCCTTCAAAAAATTTTTTATCCCCTTTTTGTACAAGCAGATTGTCGAAATATTTAATACGAACACTGTTTTCAATTTGAGAATAATTGTCTTTCAGTGCAGATGCCAAAGGAAAGCTTGTGACAACGAATTTTCTCAAGCCCTTGCTGCTTTTTGCTTCCAACGTTACCCTGTAAACCCGATCGCCGTCTTTTTGAAAATCATCATAACCCAGCTCATATTTCACAAAAGAGAAGACCAGTATACATGCTGCTATTCCTAATGCAAAGCCCATAATGTTAATAAAGGAAAATAATTTATGCTTTGCCAAATTTCGTAATGCAATTTTCAGATAGATCCCAAACATGGCATACTCCCAAAAATGATTACATCCTGTTCTCATGACTTGTAGAGTATGAACAAAAAACATGCCACCACTGTTTTTTAAGGCATTACACTAATTTCTTGTAATATTTAATGTGCGTTTTTATTACAACAATGATCATTTTCGCACACCTATTGTTCGTTAAACACCTCCAGCATGGCCATAATATTTTCAGGTTTGGCGTCACCAGGCACATCGTGGGCCGGTGCAATTATATAGCCCCCGTCTTTTCCGACCTTGTCTATCAGAATTTTCACTTGCTCTTTCACTTCAGAGGCGGTTCCATAGGGTAAAAGTTGCTGAGTGCTGACGCCTCCGTAAAAAGCAAGATCATTACCAAATCGTTTTTTCACCTCAAACACATTCATCACTTCCGGCTGAAAAGGATTAAAAACATCTACACCAACCTCTATCAAATCCGGAAATATTTCCTCAACCTGCCCGCAGGAATGGATAAAAACTTTTTTATTATATGATTTAACAGTTTGATACATTGTTTTTATCCTGGGTTTAATAAATTCCCGCCAAAGAATCGGCCCCATGATCAAACCGTTCTGCTGGCCCCAATCGTCACCAAACATAACACCGTCTATGTCGAGTTTACAAACAGGATGCAGTACTTTTAAATTAAAATCTAAAATACTGTCCAAAAGCTCGTGAACAAATTTCGGATCCGTGACCATACTCATCAGAATCTGTTCCATACCGGCCAGGGTCCATGCCCGCTCAAACAGACTAAAACTGATATTGGCGAGAATAAACCTGTCCGGGTATTTGGATTTTACCAATTGGAAATTTTCCAATCTCTTCGGGTCGTCCGTTTCAGGAAACTGAAAATCTATATAATTATCCGGTGTAATGACCTGATTACAAACATTGCCTATATCTATATCAATGCTCCGGTCCCACTGCACACCAAACTCGTCCTGCCAGATGTTCGGACGGATTTCTTTCACGGTATCATGACCCACAGGATGAAACCAGGCCAGAGAATTGTCCAAAGAATCTTCAAAATCCGTTGTACCTAAATATTCGTTTATACATTGCCGTGCTTTATGGGTCAAGCTGATCTGATAGGGTATTTTATCCGGCTGCTGATGTTGAAGGCTTTTTAGAACTCGTTCTCTGGCAGTCATATCGTTCCTTGAAATTAATTTTCAAATCGTGAAAATATTGTGTCCTGGGTTAATTGCAGTTTGACTGATTTCTGGTTTGGCTTTACTTTCGCATAGCCTGTTAAAGTGTTTCTTTGAAAATCCCTAACTTCGGCATACAATAAATAGGTTTTCTTTTTATTGATCTTTTCAAGAGGAATCTGAATTTTTCCTTTCAAATACCGTTCAAAATTACCGGTCCACAAGGGCACACTTTTGTCCCTGGGATAATCCAAAGAAACCAGTTGCAGGCTGATATAAGGAGGATTCTGATACATCTTTTCAACAAGCGAATCTTCAAAAAAGACTTTTCCCTGGAGTTCGACATCCAACGTTCGGACATTTTTGTTCTGTAAATCGGCATCAAACGGCGCCTGCACAACCGGACTTTGTACCTCTGTATATTCAACATGAGATTGTTCCCAGCGAAAACCCTGGTCATTGCTTTTTATTATTCCCTTGTCTGTTGTTAACAAAAGTTGACTTTTTGTCGAATCATAGGCTATATCTTTAATCTCATCGCGAAGCAGCCAGGACAAGGACAACCATGCGCTGTCGCCGGTACAGGCTTTACGATAAATACGATTTTTTCCGATGAGGGCGTAAATATACTCTTTTGAACCAAATCCGGCCTTTATTGATTTTTCAATCTTCAGTTTGGGAAAACCATTGTTTTTAGGGACCCATGTTTTGCCGCCATCTGTGGTTTTATAGATACCGACATTGGTCCCGGCATAAATAATATCTGGATTTTCAGGATCAATCGCCATGGTCCGTGCAAACTCACAGCTCAAGGATTTGTCAAACTCTTGCCATGTTTTGCCACCGTCCACCGTTTTCCAGTTGGAATAATCACTGCCTGTGACCATAATATCCGGATTTTTCTCATACATATCAATTCCTGAAATTAAAAAAGCGCCGTAATATGGTGTTCTTTTTTCCGGTTCCAATCCACGACTCATGGCCACCCAGCTTATTCCGTTATTAAATGAAGCAAACATTCCCTGATGATGCGTACCGACATAAACAACGCCGGGGTCGGTCGGATGAAACAATATCGGATCAACACGGCGGAAAAGACCCATAATGGATTCATGTGTCCACGTATCACCGCCGTCCCTGCTGCGGTAATAGCCGTTATCAAAACGCGCACCGAGCCAAATGTCCTGTGTGTCATGCGGATTGATGGCTATTTTTTGGAACCTTGTGTACATAAATGAATAACGGTTAGGTTCGGTTTTTAGCGTATTTTTTACAAATTCATCATGATCAAAAACCAATTCCCACTCTTTTTTGCGGACATCCATTGTTCTGTAAACACCAATAGGCGCGAGAACAAATATTTTATAGGAATCATCGGGATCAATGGCAATATCACATATCGTCATTCCATCCAAACCTGCGGACTCCCAGGATTGTCCCAGATTATTTGACACCAGCAGCCCTGTTTCCCGTCCGCCGGCAATTAAACGTGCTGAATGAAAGGCATCTCTTTCAATAATGTTCAAGTTGCGCATTTTGTCATTTGGATTGATGGATACCCACTGTTCACCGGCATCCACACTCTTGTACAAACCTGAAGTCGTTGTTGCGATATAAATAATATTACTATTATCAGGGTCAATACAAATATATTGAATATAAGCTGATTCAGGACCATTTGCCGCTGGTTTCCGGCATCCTGTTAAAAAAACAAGACAACAAACAAACCCCAAAAAAATCTGAATATATTTAGTTCTGGTAATTTTCATTTTTTTATTTCCATTTCTGTTTTATATCGTTCGAGAATTGTAGCTAAAACCCCAAATTGATCGGTCAGCAGACCTTCATATCCGCTTGGCCGGTCATCCCAATATCGCCAGTCAACACCGCTTTTTGCGCCGCCAAAAACCAGTCCCTCTGCCAGCCCCTTGCTGATTTGTTTTACCAACTCATCAGCCTGCACATCCATTCCCACGGTATAAAGTCCATTGATAAAATGACGGGACTGAGATGTGGTCCGACCACCGTTTTGATAAAATCCCAAGGGATACCCCTGCATAATATCGGCAAGATCGTGGTCAGGAATATGCCATAAATTACCCGGCAAACCATATTGAGCATCAGGAACACCCACCCGCTCAAATTCATTCCAGAGACGCTGCATAATCTCAAGGGCCGGTTTGGCCTCAACAAGTCCGTAACTGACGGCCGCACCGTTAACAAATAAAAAAGCATGATCATGGAGCTTGTCGTCCTTACATCTCCAGCCTGCCAGCCAGCCTGTATCCGGATTGTAAAAGGTTTTAAAATAATTTGAATTTAATTTTAATGCCCAGTCATCAAGTCCGGCATATAAAGAATCCTTACCAAATCGTTTTAATTGAGCCGACAACTTTACCAAAGCAGCATATAAAACAGCATTGGAAAAAGCGTCCTTCCAGCCAAAGGAGATAACGTCCCACCAGCATGTGCTCCATTGACCGGTCCCGTTGGTACCGGTGCGATATATACTTTCAATTAAACCATCGTTATCAATATCTCTAGCTTTTAAAAGCTGCAATTGTTTTTCAATGGCCTGGGTATAATGGTCCACCCAGGTCTCTGTACCACACGATTCCAAATAATCAGCCAGTCCTAAAAAACAGGCCGCGCCGGTCATCAAATACTCATCTTCGGCAGCATGAACAATCCCATCCTGCATTAAACGTCCGCTGGTATAACCCTGTCCCCCGTCCAGCCATCGTTCCAGTGACGTTTTTAACAAATCATTCGCCGTTAAATCCGGCAACAGTTTACCGATTCGTGTGGTGTTGGCCGACCACATATCCATACAGATCGGACAGTGAAGGGAAATGCTATTATTGCTTAAAGTAGCAGTGTCCGGTCGATAGGTCAACGCTGTAAAGGTTGTTTTTTCAACCGCACGACGAACAATAGCCGGTGTATCTTTCCGTAAAGATATATCCGGTTTTACCAAAGAAAACTCGATTCGTGCCTTAAAGGTACCTTTTTGCAGTATATAGTCGCCTTCAGGCTGCGGAATTTCACCGAGTTTAATTTCCAGTGTGCTCATATCCTGGGGACGAAGGGCATCGGACCTGAGGAAAACATCAGGACTATCTGATTCAATTTTCAATGTCCCGAAATTAGGCACATGCATAAGTGAAGGAACAGTCAAACCACCGGTCTGTCCATCTTTTGTAATTTTTCCGATCATCTGGGTAGAGGCAGCCCGGCTTTCAAATCCGATCATCCAAACGCTTCCGGTCCAGCAACGTATATCAGCATCCGCATGCCGTTCAACATCCAATAATAACCGGTCCGATAAAACTTGCCAATCCATTTTATATTGTATTTTATCGCCGACATTTATTTCATATAAAACGTGATTATTTATAACCGAGGTCGTTCCCGTTACATCGTAACGAAGAGAGATGCCGGCGACCGGTTGTTGGCCGACAGGATTAAGTTGAACGCCCTGAAAAAAGAGTCCGGGTTGAATTTTTAAAAGATTGATATTTGTACGGTGTTCGCCATCATGATCGATCCCCAGATGTGAAAAACCGGTACGATTCAGGTAAAATCCAACCTCAAGCTGAGATGTTAAATAACGAACTTGTCCGTCAAATATCTGAGCCTTAAAACCATCCGGCAAATCATCCATTGAAATTTGACTGCAAACAAGATTTTTTTCATCCCTAGGTGCCGGCGGCGATGGTGCTTCCCCTTGTAAAATAAAAGCAGACATGGCCAGGTTCCAGGACGGCCAATATCCATCAATACCGCTTTTTCGAATTTCCAATATAACGGTATTGGTTAGAAGATCATCAAATTCAAACCATTGAACAGTATTTTCATCGGTTTTGGCAATGTCCTGTTTGCTAAAACAGCATTTCCAACCGTTTTCCTGCCAAATCCAAAGGCGTAATGATTCGACCCAATCCAGGTCCTGATGACTGCCGCAAATATGAAATCCCTTTCCCCGGCGGATTCCAAGTTTTTTAATTTTTACATTATCATGCATTTGCAAATTGCGAACATGAATAATGCGATTTTCCGGTGCGTCGTTTTCACCGTCAATAGGCTTTGTCCAAAAAGAACGGCAAAAAGAAAATTGAGGTTTCACACCAAGGTCCCCCATTGGGGGTTCAAGTTCATTTAAGGTTAAAAGGTCGACTAACAAATTGCCTTCTCCTTGCTCTTCAAACAAAACGTCAATGTAATACAAATTTTAGTGAAAACAAGGGATTAATTTTTTGGTTACATTTTTTTACACAATCAAATGACTATAAAAAAATTTTCCTCATTTTAATTAAATAAAAGCTTTGTTAAACACGTGTTCGATACAACAAAGCATCGGCCGTCCAGTCAATTTTATCATTATTTCTAAAATCATTTGCAAACAGGCGGCTCAAATGCAGCACGATATCTCCGGTCTCTCTGTCTTCACGTGCATAAAAATTGGAAAGGAACAAAAAATCACTTTCATTTATTTGTTTATCATCAATGACAAAAACAGAATCCTTAATTAACAATCCGCTTTCAAGATCCACCTCTCCTATAACAAGCGGAAACCGGGGATGATGTCCAATAGGATTATCCGGTGTAATATTCCCGATCCAATATAATTTTTTATTTGAATGAGGTAAAAGCTGAGAACAGGAACTGGGCGAATAAAAATTTTCACCTGTAGAATAGGTCCAGGGCTGTGCTTTTGTCCAGGTATGGCCTCCGTCAAAAGACCGGGCATACCATTTATAACCGGGTAACTCGGGATTCACATCGTTACTACCGCGCATAACCATAAGTAAAGATTGATCAGCCAATAATGCAATGGTTGGTTCAATCAAACCCCGTGTTGTTTCAGCCGGATTTCCTTTGATCCTCTCGGAGCAGGTCCATTCCAGTTGATTTTCAGAATTCCATCGCCCCATTAATAGCATACAATCCGTATAGGTCATGCCGCCGCCGGGATTAAAATATTTATCGTCAACCAGCGGTGTTGACTGTACCGGCAGTAATAATGTTCCATCCGGAAGAAATAAAGGCGCTTGGGTATAATCTCCAAGCATGTAACAATTCCGGCCGATATAAATATCCGGGAAAGGATGAATTTCATCAAAATCAACGCCCCGATGGATTATCTGCTGCCCCGGTTCGAACTGATACTTTTCATTTAAAATAGTGTAATGAATTTTCAACTGCTGCATCCCTTCCAAAGGATCATCATTCGGCAACACAGCTTTATTATAAAAAAGGATAAATTTATTGGTATTCGGATCAACAATACCGGCCCGGGGATAACGCCGTCCTGTACCGTTGGGATGTTCAAATTTTGTATACCACCGGGCAGCCTCGCTCCAGGTTTGACCATTATCCGACGAAAAACGAAAAAATGCGGCATCATTTAAATCGCTTTTGGATGTATGCGAATGAATACTGATCAGGTCATTTTTTTTACGGTCTGTATAACAGCTTGCCGCATGAACCCCCACGTTCTGGGCCGGAGCCGGCATAAAAACAGTTTTTGATACCAGTTTAAAATTATGAGATATGGTCTTTGTTGGTCCTTCTTTGGCAGAAACAATATATGGAAAAGCCAGTAAAGACAGACAATTTTTTGTATTTTTTAAAAATTCTCTTCGGGTTTCCTCTTGCAATACAACTCCTTTATTCAATTTAACCGATCCAGTTAAAATCAGGACCGGTTTAACGGTTCAATGGGTGGAACGTTCGGACATACATCTTTTATCTTTTTACGGGGGGCCGCCCACAATACGGCATTTGTAATAACATGTTGAATTTCAGGATTATGATAAATCGGATAGGTTTCATGACCAGGCTGGAAATAAAAAATCCTGCCGTGGCCCCGTTCCCAGCAGCATCCGCTTCGGAATACTTCCCCTCCCTCAAACCATGAAATAAAAACAAGCTTATCCGGTGTCGGGATGTCAAACCGTTCCCCATACATTTCAGCATGAGGTAATTCAATATATTCACCAATTCCCAAAGTAATCGGATGTGCCGGTTCAAGGTTCCATAACCGTTGTCTTTCAGCCGCTTCCCGCCATTTTAAAGAGCAATTCGTCCCCAAAAGTGATTTGAATATTTTGGAATAATGGCCCGAATGCAAAACGATCAGCCCCATGCCCTCCAGGACCCGTTTTTTGACATTTTCAACAACATTATCATCTACCTGATCATGGGCTTTATGGCCCCACCAGATCAGCACATCCGTATCTTCCAGGACGGCCTGAGACAATCCGTGTTCCGGCTGGTCGAGTGTGGCTGTACGGGTTTTAATATTGGAAGTCTTGATTAAAAATTCAGCTATTGCCCTATGAATACCCTGGGGATAAATTTTTGCAACAGCATCATTGGTTTTTTCATGTAAAAATTCATTCCATACGGTTACCTGAATGAAATCTTTCATATATTTCTCCTGTCGCGCAGTTGTTATCATTCCAAGAACAGTTTATTAATAAAAACCAATTTGTCAAAGGTACAAATTTTAAACAGAATATAAAACAACAGATATTAATGATCCCCGTGGAATGCTGAATGAGAGATTTAAATCATTTGACTAAATTGATAAAGGACATTGCTAAAAAGCCGGTTCAACTCGGTCAATCGGGACGTATCCATTGATAGCGAAGGTTTGTCGAACCAGGGTGATGCGAGATACAAACTTTTATTCAATTCAATCTGGATCCAGGGAAGGGGTTTCCCTCCATAACGTCGGGTAATATAACCGCCCTTAAACGGCTTGTTTAAAGAGACATCCCGATCATCCAGTTGAAAAACATTACAAAAAGCAGACGCCAGTTTTCTTATCAAAGTCATGTCTGAAGCTGCCCCGTCAAGATTGCCCAAATTAATTATGGGTCTTGGGGTTCCGGAATCCGGCGAAACAGCCGGTCCTACCGCATGCATGGTATGGCAATCCAACGCTATTTTAATCCCCGGCATTTTAATGGTTTTTTGTAATTCTGCATGATATGGGTTATAATATTCCCGGATCAGCATTTCCTGTTCCCGGCTATTAGGCTGCATGTCTTTTTTATAAACCGGAACATGATAGCAGGTATGACTTTTAATAACACCATCTGTGTACTGCGGCGGGCGCTCATCAACAGGCCGGCTGACATCAATAAATGCACGGGCAAAGGAAAAACGAACAGTATGTTTAACCAATCCCTGAACGTTATAAATTTCATCTGAAAAGACATCGGAATCATCAAATAAATCACGTTCTGTTAAGGCCATCCGGTCTTTAAATTCAGGAGGAATAACTGTCCCGCCATGCGGTATGGAAACAAGAAAAGGTAAAGTTTTCGTCATGTTGCCTTCCTTAAATTCCGGCAGCCGTTCCGTCTCTCCGGATGTCAGCCACTCCCTGAAATCCGGAATGATCATGTTTTCGCAAAACAGCCTGCACACACCCAAGATAAAAAGCAAAATCCTCTCGTTCATCCAGGCGAAAATCCTTATCCCGAAGGTAAGACAGTAATTGTTCAGGAAACCGGCCGGCCTCAAGGCTGACACGTCCGCCTAATGAACAATGAATACGCGGCGCCATCATAGCTTCTGCCAGAGAATACCGGTCATCAATAATATGCTGCAAAAACAATGATAATGTTGAAATGATCCGTTCGCTGCCCGGGCTGCCAAGGGCCATCCATAAATTATCCTGATCAAACACTAAAGACGGCGCAACTGTTGCCCAGGGAACAGCATTGGGTCTCAGGTAAAAAGGATGATTGGGAAGATTGTATTCATAATCATATAAATAATTGTTATACAAAAATCCAAGGCCCGAAGCCGCCGCTTTGCTGCCATAAACTCTTTCAATGGATTGTGTTAAACTAACAGCCATACCTTTTTTATCAATAACGGATAAATGAGTCGTCTCCCCTTTTATTTCATCCAGGGACGGAAGCGTGGGTAAAATAGTTTTATCCACATCATTTAAAATATCCGTAAGACATTCACCGGCAAAAAGAGAATCCAGCATATCTGCTTCATCGGCGATTTGATGAAAAAAATTGGCGTCATAGGGCCGGTCGGAACGTTCAAGAAAGGCCTTGCGTAAAATTTGTATAAAAATGTGTGTCCTGACAGACGGGTCTTTTAATTCAAGAGTGTCCGGTATAAGGTCAAGCATGAGAAGGACGAAAAGCAATGTTCTGCCCGAACCGGGAGGCGGCATTGTATATACATCTAAATCCCGAAAAGATTTAACCAACGGTTCCCGTTCAATGGGAAACGGGATCAGGGCCAGATCATCCATCCTAAGCAGACCGCCGTTTTCCCTCATATCCGCATCGATCTGACGCGCTGTTTTACCCTGATAAAATTCCCACACACCTTTATCTTTAATTTTTTTTAGCAGACGATACAAATCATCCTGTTTAAAAATATCGCCGACGTTATAAGGCTTGCCGTTGTTATAAAAATATTCGAGCCCGGTCCTGGATTCAATTTTATTAAAATTTTCTATTTCACGTTTCAACAAACGGTTCTGCAAGGTACTGATTTTAAACCCGTTTTTTGCCAAAGCCAGGGCGGGTTCACACAATTGTGCCCAGGGCAACAGGCCATAACGATCATGAACATACCATAACGTCGCCAAAGTACTGGGTACGGTTGTGGCTCGATAACCCAGAGACCGGTCCTGTTTATAAACAGAACTAACATGGGCCAGAGATGGTGCACGGGATGAACCGTCAACAGCAATAACGTTTTCATTGTTATAAAGCAACAACATGGTTTGTCCGCCCAAACCGCTTGCCTGAGGTTCGCTAACACCCAGGGCCAAAGCTGCGGCAACAGCGGCATCAACAGCATTTCCATTCTTTTTCAAAATTTCCGCACCCGCTTCCGTCGCATAGGAAGACTGGGTGGCAATCATACCATTTTTCGATTCCGAACATTTACCATCGGATGTTGGTCTAAATCGTGATTCAACTTGACGTAAAATATTTTTCATACTTTAACCGAATTTTAGATAATTAATTTCAACAAGCCTTATTTTTCTTTCAATTCTAAAATTGTCATTGCCAACAGTGCCGCACGTTCCAATATACTAAAACGTAAAATATACTCGGACTTGTTTGCCGGTTTTATTCCGATCGGACCAAAACCATCAATTTTGTTTTTATTATTTTCTATAAATGCTATATCCGCCGAACTCCATCGATGTTCCTCCCTTAACTGAATATCAAGTTTATCGGCCAGCCTTTTGATCAAATGCCACAATTTTTCAACATTTTCATTTTTAAGCATCGAAGGACGTCGGATACCTCCTTCCAAATGGAAATCAATTAAATTTTTATGTTTTCTTTTTAAAAGTAATTCTTTGATCTTTTTATCTACTACCATCATCTGTTCCAAATCATTAAAACGAACGGAAAGTGTAACCTCACCATGCGCAAAGGGTTCGGTAATATTGGAATTCATCTGCATTTTATGGCTTGAAATAAGCAAACCACTTTTTGCGTCACTCAAGTCAATCCAGGTATTGATGAGCCGTGAAAAAAAACTTGTTGCCAGAGAAACGTTTTCTGCCTTGTCCGTATTAACCAAATTCATTGAGCAGTTGTAAACAGCCGCACCGGACCGTGATGTAACCAATCCTCCGTTTAAAAAAGCTCCATGTAATCCTAAAATAAACTTTGCATGGGATGCCACCCTTAATATTAAAGAACGGGAAAATCGTCCCTGTTGAGTATCATCAGTCGTCAGCAAAATACCGATTTTCTGATCCCTGAGCTTTTTCACAAAACGTAATGCCTGAAGCGCCGCCAGCATAACGACAATCCCCCCCTTGTGTTCCCAAACACCACTGCCGAATATTTTTTGGTCCATTTCACGGTAATATTCGTGCTTGTAAACAGGCGTGTCATTATCCAGATTGCCAAGCAGCAAAACATCAATTTGCTCATCATCCGAGTTGCTAAAATAAAGAATATTTCCCATTTCAATTTGCGGAAAGCTTTGAAATGAAAAACCCAGTTGGCTCAATTCTTTTTTGATAAAATTCCCAACCGTATTTACACCTTCTGAATTTCGAAAAAATGTATTGGTGTTTACCATTTTTTTCAGAATTTCTTCAATAGAAGATTGCCGGCTTCTTAAAAATCCGCGAACACGAACATGTATTGGAATTCCTTTTGTTTTTACATCGCCGTTTAACAACGAAGAATTGGCAAAATAACGAACAGCCGCCACATCAAGCATTTTATTTACAAGTGCGGAATAATCATAACCCGCCACTTTAGCAGCATAGGGATAGGACCCGCTAGGCCCTAAACTGGCCATGGAATTAATTTCCAGCAAATAGATATTATGATGTTCATCCATCCGGATATCAACACGGGAAAAATCTCTTAAACCAAGGGCCTTGAAAGCCGCAATACTCAATTTTACCATTTCCGATGCCAGTTCTTTTGACAGGTTAGCAGGACAAATCTTGGCCCTGGGCTTTTTCTTTTTATCGTCCAACGTTTGAATTGCGTTGGGATCATCTTCAAGGTCAATTTCCAAAACAGGAAAAGCTTCAACAGGATTATTGCCCAACAGCCCAATTGCAAATTCCCGTCCGGGAATAAATTGCTCCACAAGCGCCTGCTGTTGAAATTCATTGATAATAAATTCAACCCCCTCTTTTAAATCTGCTTCAGTATGAACAACCCGCAATCCGAAAGAAACCGCTTCCATTTTTGGTTTGATAATAACAGGATAAATGACATCACTCATATCATCATTATGAGAATTAAAGACCCAAAAATTTGGCGTCGGAATGCCATGTTTTTGCATGATAATTTTTGTAATAATTTTATCCAATGCCAAAGCATGTCCGGCAGGAGTAGAACCGACATAAGGAATTCCCAGCATTTCCAGCATGGAAGGGATATGCGTATAACGGCTTTCACCCTGAATTCCATAGGCCATATTAAAAACCATTCCCATGCGTTCACCTTCAAGCACCTTGGGCATAAAATTTTGCAGGGCTTCAATCACATGCATATTGCCGTCTATGATTTCTACATTATGTCCACCTGTCTCTAAAGAGTTCGAAACCATTCGCACTGTTTTAGGATTATAAAATTCTTTATTCTGCATCCCAAACTGATTTATAACTCTGGTAACATCTTTGTTATAAATAATAGCAACCTTCATTTTCTAAGACCTTTTTAAAATTAACTCCTACAATTTTTATTCAAACTTTGGAACCACATTTTCAATTTTTATATTCTGATTTTTATAAGATAGTTGAACAAGTTTTCCACCTGTCGGCCAGGCCCAGTTTGTGGCTTCTCCGCTTATATAACCATAGGCCAGAATAATGCCGCCTTTATATGTTCCCCAGTAATTATTATAATGATCATGCCCGCAAAAAGTGGCTTTAATATTCCCGACCTTAACAAAAGCATCATAGACCCTGCCGTCATCTTGTTCAAAACATACTTTTTCCCGGCTTTCACCTGATTTTGGAATGGAACCGTCGTTCCACAAATCCTGATATTGTTTTAGCGGAATATGAAAAATTGAAATAGCCGGTACTATTTGAGCATATTTTGTTTCCGTTTCTTTTGATTTTTTTCGGTACCAATCCAGTTGATCGTCTTTGATAGATTTGAATTCTTTTTCCGAACCGGAATCAAACGCATAAATTTGCCAGGCAGGTTTGTTTCCCTTACTTATTAAATTCACCACATAATCATACTTTATTTCATTACCAACACCTGTTTTATGAGAACCTAAAACACCCCATTCTGAAAAATCAATAAATTGAGCGATAGAGTCTCTTTTAAAACCTCCTTCAGGATCATGATTTCCAAAAACAAAAAGCCAGGGTCGTTTAAGCGAATCAAAAAAATTTATCATAAAGGCAGATAATATATGTGGGTCCTTTTTTCCGCCTGTTAATATATCACCGGTTAGAGCCAATAAATGCGGATCATACATTTCCACTAATCTTTTAATCCGTTTAAATGTGGTTAAATCCTGCTTCCAGAATCCGTCTTTTCCCAAATGTGTATCGGTAATTTGTAAAATTCGAATACTATTTATGGAATCCGGAAGCTGAATAGTAAAATAATCATCCGCCTCTTTTACCGCTTTTTCACCGGCAATGCTCAAAACAGGTAACACGATAAAAAACAATAAACTTTTTATTTTAAACAACATTTACAACTCTACCTTTCAATTCCCAACTGCAAGCCTGAACCTGTTGCGAAAGTTAATCTTTTTTATTAATATAACAATATTTTTTGGTATTTATAAATTTTTATACAAATATTATCAAATATAAATTTCACTTTTAAATATAATTCATTAAAGGAGTATTGCATGGATGTATCTTTAAACTGTTTACCCTGCATCATATCCAGTTATCTGAAGCTTGCCCAATCGGGAATAATTTCGTCAGACATCCAGGAAATCGGTGCACGTAAACTTTTGGAATATCTATCACAGGCAGATTATCACCAGTCGCCACCAGCCATGGGCCGGGATATGCACCGCCTCATCCGGGAAATTATTAAAAATCCCGATCCATATAAAGAAGTAAAACACAAAAATAATCAAGAAATGCTGGCTCTTTATCCAAAATTCCAGGAAATGGTCAAAACTTCCGACCATCCGTTTCAAACAGCCATGAGATTAGCCATTGCCGGCAATGTTATTGATTTTGGTCCGCAGCATCAAATGGACATTTTCGAAACAATAAAACGGGTTCTTGAATCACAAATAGCCATTGATCACTCTGAGCAGCTTGAAAAAGATATTGAGAAAGCGAATTCCATACTTTATATTGGAGATAACTGTGGTGAGATTGTTTTGGATAAACTTTTTATAGAGCATATTAACCACCCGAATGTAACATTTGTCGTCAGAGGGGCGCCCACAATAAACGATGCAACAATGGAAGAAGCTTTAGCCGTAGGCATGGATAAATTTGCGCAAGTTATTACAACAGAGGAAGATTCACCAGGCGTCATCTGGCCGCCCTCGTCAAAAAAACTCTTGGCAGCATTCGAAAAAGCCGATGTCATTATCGCCAAAGGGCAAGGCAATCTCGAAGGCTTGTTCGATGCGGGTATAAGTATCTATTTCATGTTGACGGTTAAATGTCAGGTTATTGGTGACGGTATTGGAGCAAAACAGGGGGATTTTATTGTGATGAATAAATATAATCAAAAAAAACCATAAACGACCCAAAATCCCTAACCATACGGAGAAACAAAACATGCGACGTTTTTTGTCCCTCTTTATCCTTTTATTTCACATAACGCTTTTTGCAGGAGAAATTGAATGGCGTTATTCTCAAATTCCTTTTCAGCTTGGGCCGGTGAATCCATCTCAGGATTTGCGCATGATGATGCGGTCCTATATTGTTAACCGAACCTGCAACTATTTGGATGTAGGCGCTTTTCAACGTATGCAGGCATTTGAAAAAAATGATTGGCAAAGCTGGCAAAACCATATTAAAAATACGATCAAGGACCAAATGGGTGAAATGCCTTTTGGCGAAAACGGTGCACCACTCAATGTCAGGCTGGTTTCTCGTCATAAACTGAAACATTGCACAATTGAAAATGTATTATTCGAATCCTACCCGGGTTGGGACGTAAACGCATCGGTATTTCTGCCCGATAAAGAAAAATATCCCCCGCCCTGGCAGGCCATTGTTGTGCCGGTCGGGCATAGTTCAAAAACACGGAAAAACTATCAAATACCGGCACAGGTATTTGCCTCTTTGGGCTATGTGGCCGTAATTTTTGATCCGCCGGGTATGGCCGGAGAAAAACAAGGCGGCAATGATCATTTTACGGATGGGGTTCGATGTTATTTAACAGGTACATCTTCAAATCGTTATTTTATTATGGACGCTATTCGCTGTATGGACTACCTGGAAAGCCGTCCCGATATCGACACAAGTAATGGATTTGGTATGACAGGCGTCAGCGGTGGAGGCGCAACAACCATGTATGCAACACTGCTGGACGACCGTATTACAGCTTCCGGTCCCTCCTGTTGTGCACTGCCCTCTGCTCATCATCCGATCCGAAATACTTATGCTCCCTGCACGGAAACGCTGTTATATGGCCGTTTTAAAAATGGTGTGGACAATATCGACCTTTTATGTGCAGCCATTCCAACACCTGTCCTGTTTATGTTTGGCGAAAAAGATGAAGTTTTTAAACTGGAATACAGTCTCGAAATATCAAATGATGTTCACAAGTCTTTTAAACAGGCCGGTATTGATGACAAATTTTCATATTTTGCAGATACATCGGGACACGCCTATACAATCCCAATGGCATTAAAGTTTACAAAATGGATGGACAAATGGGTCAGAAAAGATCCTGATCGAAAACTACCAAAAATTCAACCGGACCAGTTCAAAATGCTGCCGGACAGCATGCTTTTCTGTTATCCTGGATTGGATGGCAATATCTTTAGTTTAAATAAAGTATTGGCCTTAGAATTTAAGAATAACAGAAATACCCGAAACATTCAACAAAAAATAAAAAAGACCATTGAATGTAAAAACTTGCCAACAGCTCCACCAGCACAACAAAACGAACCGACTCAGGTTTGGGTGCATAATCTGGAAGAATTGACATTATACCCGGAAAAAGACATTGAGCTTCCATGTACTTTTATGTATCCGATTTTGCAGGATGAAAAAAAGGGTGCCATCCTCTACTTTGACGATCGCGGCCGCTGGACTGATCTCAGGAAACAGACATTGCTGTCTGAACCGGCACACTTTTTAAAAAGAGACCAGGAACGGGCATCCGTATTTACAGTTGATTTGCGAGGCTGGGGCGACACCAAAGCAGCAGACATGCCCTATGATATTGCCTCCTGGGCACACAGCAGCAGATGGCTTTCCTATGTTTCTGCCGGCATGGGTGACCATACATTAGCCATGCGTATCCGGGACGGACTGGCAAGTTTGGCCTATCTTCGTACCAGAACAGAAATTGATACAAACAAAATTATCGTCGGAGGTTACGGCTTGGGAGGTGTTGTTGCACAACACATTGCAGCGCTGGATGACAAAATTGCCGGGGTCTTTACGATCAACAGTCTGGCGACATTCGAATCTCTGGCAACATCGGAAAACTATACCTGGTCACAGGAAGCTTTTTTACCCAACGTATTAAAATATTATGATCTGCCGGAAATAATATCAACATTCAAAATACCGACACTAATCATCAATCCCCTGGATGCAGAAAAAAATGTGTTAACGCCGCAAGTGCAAGAAAATATTTATGCACTGGCAAAATCCACAAATAAACAGTTTGAAATAATTACAACGGAGAATATTTTAGACGAGTTTAAGCCCTGGGCAGAAAAGCTTGTATATTAAACAAAAAAGGGAATATCAATGATATTCCCTTTTTTTATTCCTAAAACAAATTTATTAAACTGGGTTCCATTTGAAAATACCGGCCAGGGTGTTCTTTTATATCTGTCAATAAAACCTGCATTTGCCCGATGGTTTCATTTGCTTTAACGTATAATTCGTCATCAGCCAGTAATTTTCCGACAGTATTTTCCTGCTGATCAATTTTTGCCAACAGGGTTTGGGTAGCAACAAGAGCGCTGTCCAAACGGGCCACAACAACTGGCAGGTTTTGTGTTGATGCCGCAACGTTGTTCATAACCAGTTCTGCGTTTTGCCGTTCATGTGCCCAAAATTTATTCACACTTGACGATATAGAATCAAAATTCACCAGCGTCTGCTTTAACAACAGCATATTATCGGCAATATCTTTATTAACGGCATCAGAAATTTCACGCATGTTTTCTATAGATGTTATAGCATTCTGATGGGCCTGTTGCAATGATTTCTGATCAATTGTTTCGTTAAATTTCATAAGCAATGATGTGGCCTGAGAAACAAGTTCGTTTATCGAGCCTCCGGCATCCGCAAGGTCCGTAACATACGTACCTAAAATGGTGTCACCATCTTTTAATCTTTCGGAAGAAACACCTGGCTGTAAATCAATAAACTTTTCACCAATCATACCCATACTTTTAATACCGGCACGCGAATCACGGGGATAGGGAATTTTCCCGTCAAGCCAAACCGAAACCGCAACATGGTTTTTTACCAAAGACATCTCGCGAACTCGGCCAATTTTCATACCGGAGACAGTAACCGGGTCACTGCGGGTTAAACCGCTTACATTATCAAATAAAATGGTAATGACATAACCCTGCTTTTTCACAGGAATTTCCTGTATAAATAAATATCCGAAAATCGCTACAACAATTGCAACAATCACGACAAATCCGACAAAAATTTCGTTTTTATGATGACTCATAAGATTCTTCTTCCTGATAATCCTTTAACCAATTACTCTGACTCGATGTTTTTAAAAACTCTTTAATAATGGGCTCCTTTGCATGGAGCATTTGTTCAGGTGTTCCGTAAAATAAAATCTCTCCATCATGCAGCATGGCTGTCATGTGAGAAACCCGGAACATGCTGTACATATCATGCGTAACCATGACCGATGTTATTCCAAGTTTTTTATTTAAATCGGAAATCAAACAATTGATGGAATCGGCCCTGGGCGGATCCAGCCCGGTTGTCGGTTCATCATAAAGTAAAATTTCCGGTTTCATAACCAGCGCCCTGGCAATAGCGGCCCTTTTACGCATCCCGCCGCTCAACTCAGCCGGATGTTTTTCTTCTACGCCGTCAAGACCAACCAGGGACAAGGCCCATTTGATCTCTTTTTCAATTTCGTCACGGGACAGACGCGAATGCCTCTTTAGGCCCATTGCCAAATTATCAGCAACAGTAAGAGAATCGAAAAGGGCGGCATTTTGAAAGACCATACCGATTTTTTGGCGCATGTTAACAAGTTCTTTATAGCTCAGGGCATTGACCCGAACATCCTCAATAAAAACATGTCCGGAATCCGGCATTAAAAGTCCGAGGATATGTTTTAACAATACAGATTTACCGGTACCGCTTCCGCCGATAACAGCCGTTACCATACCTCTCTGTATTTCCAGATCAATTCCTTTTAAAACAACGAGATCATCAAATCTCTTTTTTACATTTTCAAATCGTATCATTATTTAAATATTTTTTATAAGCCAAGTACAATTGTTGCCATTATAAAATCCAGTGTCAGGATCATTAAACTGGCAATAACAGCCGAATTTGTTGCCGCTTTGCCCACACCTTCGGCACCCTGTTTTGCATTTAAACCCTGGTAGCAGGCAACGGAAACAATGGCAATTCCAAATAACACAGATTTTGACAAAGCAAGTATAAAATCATGGGCTTGCGCGTGCATGCGCAGACCTTTAATAAACTCAAAGGCTGTAATATCAGCCAGTGATACGGACGTTATCAAACCGGACAAAATGGCTATTGCGGCTGAAAAAATGGTCAGCACCGGCACCATAACCGCGGCAGCAATTATTCTGGGGACTACCAGGAAAGCTATCGGATTAAAGGCCATAGCCTCCAGCGCATCGATTTGTTCTGTCACTTTCATGGTCCCGATTTCAGCAGCCGTGGAAGCACCCACCCTGCCGGCGAGAACAAGCGCCGTAATCACCGAAGATAATTCCTGTAAAATTGCTTTTTCCACAACAGTCCCGGCAATGTAAAGAGGGACTGTGCTGGTAAATTGCTTAACAGCCTGTAAAGCCACAACCATGCCCATAAATAATGAAATATAAGCAACCAATGGTATGGACTGGATACCAATCCGAATCATTTGACCGGTCACATTTCCGGCATAGGTCCGTACGTCAGCTAATGCCCGAACAGTATTAAAAAGTAATTTTGTATAATTACCAACATGAAATAAAAATGGAAATATAACTTTTTTAACTATAATCATTCATCTATCACAATAATTAAACCAGGACGCAAAACGTCAAAACGATTTTACTTAATACGGTTAAAACTGTTTTTTGATTCATTTTTTTAGATAAACACCCATGTCCCACAAGAGCTGTACCGGCAGCACATTTTCAATCTCTAAACAGCATTTATAAAGCGAGTAAGATAAGGATTTTTTGTTAAGCATCAAACTATTTATTTTATTAAACATCTGTTTTTTTTATTTCATTTGGAAATATCATACTTGAATATATCTAACGCCTTTAGCTACAATTTTATTCAATTCCTGGCATTTATCTTGACAAAAACTTCTTATCGCACTATATTTCTTTCAATAAAAAAACACGGTATAAATGAGAAATGATATTTTGAACAAGATAAAAAACTTGATCCTGTCCGCCCAAATCCAACACTACCGTAAAGTGGTACAGTTTATATTTTTGTTTGTCACATTATGGATTGGATTGGAATTTATTATTTTTGTCAATCAACTTGATCAGGGCCAACTGCCGACACAAATACGTCCACCGGGTGTGGAAGCCTTTTTACCAATCAGCGCTTTAATGAGTTTAAAATACTGGATTTTAACCGGTGTTTTCAACACCATACATCCATCCGGCCTGATTATACTTTTGGTTATTATAGCAACAGCGGTTTTGCTAAAAAAAGGATTTTGCAGTTGGATTTGTCCCATCGGTCTGCTGTCCGAATACCTGGAAAAAATTCATATTCTTATTTTCGACAAACCTCGCAAATTGCCCAAATGGCTTGATTATCCATTAAGGAGCCTCAAATATATCCTATTGCTGTTTTTCCTGTACGCCGTCATTGTTCAAATGGATGTTTTGCAATTGCAAAAATTTATTTACAGTCCATATAACAAGGTCGCCGATATAAAAATGTTGCAATTTTTCAGTGACATGTCGTCAACAACATTTCGTGTTTTAGCCGCTTTGTTATTGCTCTCAATTTTAATTCGTTATTTCTGGTGCAGGTACCTCTGTCCCTATGGAGCATTTCTGGGATCACTGAGCTGGTCAAGCCCTTTTAAAATCAGAAGAAACACGAAAACATGTATTGACTGTGAAAAATGTACCAAAATATGTCCTTCAAACATTCAGGTTCACCGAACTAAAAACGTCTTTTCCGATGAATGCCATGCCTGTTTTAAATGTGTTGACAGTTGTCCCGTAGAAAAAACGCTTTACCTGTCTACACGATCACATAAATATAAACTCAAAGGTTTTTTATATGCGGTGATTATTGTTCTTCTTTTCCTGCTCAGTTCAACGATTGCCAGTATGACCGGATTTTGGCAAAATTCAATAACACCTCAGGAGTACCAGCATTATTACCAAAATATTGACAAATATGATCACGCCAGAGGTCCGGCAGAATAGACATGATGAATAAAAACGATTTCAAACCCGAAAAATTTTACGATAATCTTGCTCCGCAATACAATTCCATGACTCGTTTTGCAAACAGAATGGAGAGAGAGCAGGAAAACATTAAAAAGATGATTTCAAAATTTCATCTGCAATCTGCCATAGATGCCGCCTGCGGTAACGGTATCCACTCAATTTTACTGGCACAGCAAGGCATAAAAGTGACTGCCATTGACATTTCAGAAAAAATGATAACGGCTGCAAAAAGTAATGCCGATAACTATGGTGTCAACATTCATTTTATCACATCGCCAATGGAAAAAATTGATGCGCTTGGCCTGAAAAAAGCTGATGCCGTGTTCTGTGTTGGTAATTCCATTCCACATATACTGGACCCAACCGTACTTTTACATATTTTTTCATCTTTTTACAATCTGCTTCGTCCGAATGGCGCGGTGGTTCTGCAACTGTTAAATTATGACCGGATTCTCGAAAATCAGGAACGTATTGTAAACGTACAAAAAAAAGAAAACCTGGAGTTTATTCGTTTTTACGACTTTTTGGATAACAAAATTCGCTTCAACCTGTTAACCATTGACTGGGCACAACAACCGGCAGAAAATCAATTAACAAGCACAATGTTGTATCCATATCGAAAAAAAGAACTATTAACACTATTAAACTCGGCAGGATTTAAAAACATAAATTGTTACAGTGACCTGAAATTAGCGCCATTTAAAAATGAAAAAGATCTTGTTATAATAGCTGCATTACAATAAAACAACATAACTCTTGTATAATCTCTATATTTTTTATATAATAACATCGGAAAAAAGATGTCCTGTTTTTCGCACTATCAATAGAAAATTGTTTTTTACATGCCTGAACAATAAAGGAGAAAATAATGAAAAAACAAAAAACTATGCAGTTAATTCTATTATCTTGTATTATCATCACAACACAAATATCGGCACAGCCATCTATTGAACCTTTTTTGGGACGATGGTCTTTATATTTGCCCGGAGGCGCAGGCTGGCTTGATATAAAACAGGAAAACGGATATATGGACGCCGACGTCCTCTGGTATGGCGGAAGTGTTTATCCGGTTGACAATATTTACATGGATAATGATGTTCTTGTTATTACTCGAAACAGAGACAATGTTCTTCAAAAAGATGAAAACGGTAAACCCGTTCGCACACATAAAATAACACACTGGATAAAGTTGGAACGTGTCGGCGACCAACTTTTTGGAAAATATTTCGAACCGCAAAAAGACGGTTTGGGTGTTTCTGTTACAAAATTTCTTGGTAAAAAAATACCACCACTGCCCGCTCAACCCGATTTGTCCAAAGTTAAATATGGAAAATCCATTTCATTATTTAACGGCAAAAACCTTGATGGTTGGGAATTAACTAATCCGGACTCAAAAAATGGATTTAAAGCAAAAGACGGCGTTCTGATTAATGATCCGGTACAGATTGAAGGACAACCGCATATTCATTACGGCAATATTAAAACCGTACAAAAATTTGAAGATTTTAACTTGAAATTAAAAGTTAACGTGCCGAAAGGAAATAACAGCGGTATTTATTTAAGAGGCATTTATGAAGTTCAGGTATATGACAGCTATGGCAAACCTCTGGACAGTCATAACATGGGCGCCATATACAGCCGAATTACCCCAAGCGTCGCTGCCGAAAAAAAACCGGGTGAATGGCAAACTTTTGATATTACACTGTGCGACCGGCATGTCACGGTCATCCTGAATGGAACAACGATAATTGACAACCAGCCGTTACTAGGTGTAACCGGCGGTGCATTAACCGCTGATCAATTTTCCCCGGGTCCGATTTATTTACAGGGAGATCACGGTAAGGTCATGTATAAAGACATCACCATTAGACCGATTTTAAAATAAAGTTAAAAAAGCCACACAAATATCAGGTGTGGCTTTTTTTTGTTCATTACAAACAATATTGAAATTACACTTTTAAAAGACTATATTTATAAATAAGACCAATTAAGAAAAACATAAAAGGAACCTATGGATAACCTCCAAAAATATTTCCAACCGTTTCGACAAAACATTGTCGGAATTGACCAACATTTTGAATCCCCTTACGGTACAAAAAAAATTGTCTATGCCGACTGGACAGCCAGTGGGCGTTTATATGCCCCTATTGAAAATAAAATATCAAATGATTTTGGACCCTTTGTTGCGAATACCCACACCGAATCCTGCATAACCGGAACAGCCATGACGTCGGCTTATCGGAAAGCGCATCAAATTATCAAACAACATGTGAATGCCGGTCCGCACGATGTTATCATCAATGCCGGTTACGGCATGACGGCTGCTATCAACAAATTTCAAAGAATTTTAGGGCTCAAAGTCCCGGAACAATGTTTTTCATTTATATGTGAACACAAAACAACAAAACCTATTGTTTTTCTTTCGCATATGGAACACCATTCCAATCATACCTCCTGGTTAACAACAATTGCAGATATTGAAGTGATTCGTCCTGATGCTGACGGACTTGTTGATCTGGACGATTTGGAAAAAAAATTAAAAAAACATAAAAACCGTCCGATAAAAATCGGTTCTTTTACAGCAGGCTCCAATGTAACAGGTATTCAACCGCCCTTTCATCAGATGGCGAACATTATGCACCAACATGACGGATTTTGCTTTGTGGACTATGCGGCAGCAGCCCCCTATGTTGCTATAAATATGCATCCTGAAAATCCGGAAGAAAAACTGGATGCCGTCTTTTTTTCACCTCATAAATTTTTAGGCGGACCCGGTTCGTCCGGTGTATTAATATTCGATTCTCATCTTTATCACAACAGATTCCCGGACCACCCGGGAGGCGGCACTGTAGAGTATACCAATCCCTGGGGGAATCATAAATTCACGGACAATATTGAAGTGCGTGAAGATGGCGGAACTCCAGGATTTTTACAGACTATAAAGGCTGCGCTGGCGATAAAACTGAAAGAACAAATGACGGTCGATAAAATTCTCAGCCGGGAAGAACAATTGTTAAAAATCGCCTTTAGCGAACTGGAAAAAATTCCAAATTTAATCATCCTGGCAGATCATATACAACATCGAATGGGAATTATATCCTTTTATATTAAAAATACACACTATAATCTTGTCGTTAAACTGCTAAATGACCGTTTCGGGATACAGGTCCGAGGCGGCTGCTCCTGCGCCGGCACCTATGGCCATTATTTGCTGCATGTTGGTCCTCAAAAATCAAAACGTATTACGGAAAAAATTGATCATGGTGATCTGTCTGAAAAACCGGGATGGGTGCGTATGTCCTTTCATCCGACTACAACAGATGAAGAAATGTATTTTATTACAGATGCTGTTCGTCAGATAGCCCAAAATGCAAAAGAATGGGGAAAGGATTATACCTATTCTTCACAAACAAATGAATATCATCATATAAAATCCGATCCATATCAGGAAAACATGCTAAAAAACTGGTTTAGTTTATAGTATTTTTAAAAATGAGGTTGTGTCATGAGTATTACACAGGAAATGGCCCGATTTGCATTATCACTTGATTATGATGAAATTCCTCAAGAATCATTACACGAAGCCCGCCGTTTTTTATTAGACAGCCTGGGCTGCGCATTTGCGGCACTGGAAACTCCGGACATGAAAGCAGCCTTTCAATATGTTAAAAACCTGGGCGGCACACCGGACGCAACCATAATAGGCAGCGGTCTGAAAACAAACGCTCCCAATGCAGCATTAATGAACGCCTTGTATATACGTGCGTTGGACTATAACGATATTTACTGGAAACAGGATCCCAGCCATCCTTCGGATATTATTCCGGCGGCTATGGCAGCCGGTGAAAAAGCCTCAAAAAATGTGCAGGATTTACTCACCGGAATCGTCATTGCCTATGAACTGGAAATGCGGTGGTGTCTGGCGGCCACGCCCGGAATAAGAGAAATTGGCTGGCACCATGCAACCCTGACGCAATTTGTGTCCCCTTTTGTTGCCGCCAGAATGCTGGACCTGAACCAGGAACAGACAGTGGCAGCAGCAGGTATCAGCGGCAGCAGTCACTTAACTTTGGGCGGTGTTGTTGCCGGTCACCTAACTAATATGAAAAACACGGCTGATCCCATGGCAACTGAAGCAGGTGTTCGTGCCGCACTGTTGGCGATGGAAAACTATACCGGTCCTGTGGAGGTCATTGAGGGAAAAGAAGGATTGTACGAGGTCATCAATAATGTGAAATGGTCAACCGAAACGTTATTAAACGGGTTGGGAACTGAATTTTTAATTACGGAATGCGGATATAAACCCTTCCCGACAGAAGCGTTGACCCATCAGCCGATTACAGCCGCATTAAATCTGCGAAATAAACACCACCTGACCCATGACAACATAAAAAGCGTTTTGGTGAAAACAACCACCCGTGGTGCGGATATTTTATCAGATCCCAGCAAATATCACCCGACAACAAAAGAAACAGCCGACCATAGCCTTCCCTACTGCATTGCCGCTGCCCTGGTCGATGGAAATGTTCTGCCGTCATCCTTTACGGCTGAAAAAATCAAAGATCCGCACATCCATCAAATGCTGGATAAAATCAAAGTCATTGCCGATCCTGAAATTGACGCCCTGTTTCCGGCCACTAAAAGAGCGATCGTCGAAATTGTAACAATAAAAAACGAAAAATTTACGGAAACCACAGACGCGGCCAAAGGAAGTCCCGAAGACCCCATGACCGATGAACAAGTCATAAAAAAATTTAAGGCAAATGCCGAAATTTTACCAACGAACAAACAGCAGCTTATTATCGATAAAACCATGGAACTTGGAAAATCAAAACACCCGATCTCAGAATTTATGCAGCATCTGGTACTTTAGCCCCATCCTTTGAATTTGATTGTTGATTTTTCCAGGCATAGTAGTAGAACAAAAATAATGATATAGCCAAAAGAATAATATCCTCCACCAAACGGGGGATGCCGACCCTGGCTGCTTCTCCGGGCAAAGCAAAACATCCACAACTGATGTCCAAACCGCGAATAAGCGCCGTTAAAATAGCTATAATAAAGACGATATTTAATCCTGACAACGCCAACAAAACGCCCCGCAGCCATTTTCCCCATATCAGCAACAAACCGCACATAACTTCCAACCACGGTAAAACAACTGCCATAAATGTTACCCCCAAATAGGGCAGCATCCGGTAATTATCTATTTGATCAGCAAATTTTGACGGATGGACTATTTTTCCGGCACCGGCAAAAATAAACACACCGGCAAGAACGATTCGTAATACGAGTAATACAGTCTTTTTTATCATTCTGTTATTCCCCATTTGCTTTATCCAAAGAATGGAATTCATTCCAGGCATTCAGCCCGCCCTGATATATCAATACTTTATTAAAACCTCTATCCATAAGCTCAAAGGCAAGCATTTCACCCAAATCACACGGCGGACCGTCACAGTAGCATATCAGCCATTTTTCCTTTGTCAAAGCATCAATTTGCGGCTGCCAAGCCTCTAGTTCATGAAAGGGCAAATTGATCGATCCGTCAAGATGGTTCTCTTTAAAATCATCCGGGTTCCTGGCATCAAGCAACACAGCCTGCTTTGCCTGCATCAGTTTTATGACCTGTTGGGTATCAATCATAATTTCACCCTGCATATCGACAGGCGGTTCACTTTTTGATTTGTCATTGATGCTTACAGTGGGTAGTTCTGTTGTCAAAACAGAATCAACCGCATAAACCGGTTTGGGACGCTGCAAGCCGATTTTAACACCTTCCGGGTGAAAAAAGTTAACCACCAAACCAATGATACAGGAAATTCCAACAACAGCAACAGCTTCAAAAATAATCGCTTTGTATTTCATCAATCAATCCCTTATTCTTGTATAATCGTTAAAATACAAAAATCAGATATATTATAAAAGCACATAAATTGCTGCCATTATAACCAAAACGCCGCAGATCTTTTTGCTCCATTTAAAAACAGCATTATTATTTGTCCAATTTAAATAGGCCTGGACTTTGTTCAACAGCACTCCTGCAAAAACAATAAGAATACAATGCCCTACAGAAAAGGCAATAACCAGGTAAACTGCTTTTAATATATTAGAATGAGCAACGGCAAAAACAATGGATAACACCGGCGCCATAAAAGCAAAAGTACAAGGCCCCAACCCCAATCCGAAAACAAGTCCGACAATAAAGGCGCCCCATAAACCGGAAATTTTTATTTTACCAACAGGTAACTGCCAGTTTAGCCGAAAAACATCCATTAAATAAATACCGACAAAAATTAAAAAAACAGCCACCAGTATTTTTCCGATTAAACCAATGTCCCCCATAATTCGTCCCATTGCAATCGTTAATAAACCGGCGACAGCTATGGATAACAAAATGCCCCCGGAAAATATAATTGAAATAATGGTTGCAGACCGATCCCTGGAATTGTTTTTTAAAATATATCCGGTTACCAGAGGGATGGCAGACAAATGACAAGGGCTTAAAAGGATACTTAAAAGCCCCCATCCAAAAGCTCCGGCTATGGCCCAAATTGGTGACTTGTTTAATGCAGAATCTAAAACAGCAAATAATCCATCAATCACATCTAACTCGATGATTTTTTCGTCAAACCACGTTCAGACAATAATTTATCAATATCTTCAATGACATAATAACCCTCATGCCGATGAAATTCTTTCCCGTCCTTATCCAAAAACACCTGAGTCGGGATGCGTTGGATATTGTATTGTTCGGCAATCTCTTTATTTTGCCAAACATCATGAAACACAACATCCACCTGGTCTCCATAGTTGCTTTTTACAGCTTCCATTACAGGCTTCATTTTTTTACAGGCCACACATTTGTTGGCGCCGAATTCCAGGAACGTAATTTTTGCAGCAATTTTATCCTGAGCCACATCCTGTTTTACGGTTTCTTGTTTTGGTTTGTCAGAGCACCCAAACGTTAACAAAACGCCAATTATTAAAGTCCCTAAAAGTTGTCTCATTTTTCCTCCATCGGTTATTATTTAATCCATTCCAATATCTGTTCTTCTGTCGGTAATTTACCACTGCTTTTGACAACATCATTTACAACCAAACCGGGCGTCAACATCACGCCATAACCTATAATATCATTCAAGTCAGTAACTTTTTCAAGGTTTATCTCAATATTATTTTGCAGGGCAACTTGCTGAACTTTTTCCGCCAGTTCCGCACATTTTCGGCAACCTGAACCTAAAACTTTAACATTCATTTCATGTTCCTTTATATTTAGTTAAAATTATTTTAAATTTTCCAGTTTTTCTTTATAAAAATTTAAAAACACATTTTGAATTTCATCACGAACCTGGCGGAAAGCTTTTAAAATTTCCTCCTCTGTTCCTCTCACTTTAGCCGGGTCTTCAAATCCTAAATGGAGCTGTTGGTCAACTTTACCGATAAAAACAGGACATGTTTCCTTTGCATGGTCACAAACCGTAATAACAAAGTCGAAATCAGAATCAAGATATCGGGAAACATTTTCAGGAGAGTGACCTGATAGATCAATTCCAATTTCCTTCATAACCTTAACAGCCATGGGATGAACCTGTTCGGCTGGATGGGTCCCGGCGGAAAAAACATTTAAACGATCATTCAATGATTTCAGGTATCCTTCCGCCATTTGACTGCGACAACTGTTCCCGGTACAAAGTATTAAAATATTCACATTTTTCATATAAACACCCAAATTAAAGACTGCCGAATATTAATCCGCTGATGGTGGCCATAATGACGACCAGCGACACAAAAACAATTGTTTTTTTCAAACCGATAACACTGCGAATAACCAGCATATTTGGCAAGGATAATGCCGGTCCGGCAAGAAGAAGGGCCAGTGCCGGGCCTTTACCCATTCCGCTGGCGATAAGGCCCTGAACAATAGGTACCTCCGTCAGCGTAGCAAAATACATAAAAGCACCAACAATGGACGCAAAGAAATTAGACTGAACCGAGTTGCCGCCGACTATATTGGCTATCCAGTTTTCAGGAATCAACCCGTGTCCACCCGGTGAACCCAGCAATACACCCGCAACCAAAATTCCCGAGGCCAATAAAGGTAAAATCTGTTTGGTAAAACCCCAGGTCGATGACAGCCACTCTTTTGAATCATCCTGCTTAAATGACAATAAAATACTAAAAATTGTCACCCCTGTTATAAAAGTCAATAAATGATTTTTAAAAATAACAGCGACCAAACCGGTCAAAAGCACACCCGCCAATACATATACGGTGCGAATTTTTAAAATGACAACCAAAGACCCGGCCAAAAGCAGCGATAATAAACCTGTGAATAGCCATTTATTGGCATAGATAAAAAACCAAATGCCTTCATTAGAATTCGTTTTTCCCCAATTGACAATAACTAAAATACCTACCAATGTAAAAAACAAAAAAACAATTCTTTTAAAAGAATAAGACTGTTGAGCATCTATCACTGCGAAATTATTCTGTGATTTTTCCTTTTGTTCTTTTCTATATATAAAATCCATTAAAATGCCGATTACAATGCTGAACAGCACCGCACCGATTACCCTGGCAACACCCAATTCAAATCCTAAAATACGGGCCGTTAAAATAATCGCAAGAATATTAATAGCCGGACCGGCATACAAAAATGCAATGGCGGGACCAAGTCCGGCTCCGCGTTTATAAATCCCACTGAACAGTGGTAAAATCGTACAGGAACAAACCGCCAAAACAGCTCCGGAAACCGATGCGACTGTATAAGCCAGCCATTTTTTTGCCTGTGCTCCAAAATATTTAATGACAGAAGCCTGACTGATAAAAACACTGATAAATCCGGCGATAAAAAACGCCGGTACCAGGCACAACAAAACATGCTCTCGCGCATACCATTTTAACAAAATAAAAGCTTCGGATATAGCCTGAGTGAACACGGGCTTTCCGGCCGGCATAAAATAGACGGCAATAAATATGGCAATGAACCAAATAAATGTTTTAATCTCTGTTTTTTTCATTTTTTACTCGCTTACTTTATGAATTGGTAAAACACTTATCGATACACATTGCCCCTTGTTAACACTATCGTTTAAAACTTTAATATCGTCCTGTAAAACCTGTTCTGTTTCAAACATCTTTTTAAGATGCTGATAAAGTTCTTCCCGCATTGGATTGTTTGTTTTGTTCAAACGGTAAAGGATCCACCCTCCGTTTCGCTCGTCTTCCAAAATACCGGCATTTTTTAAATATGATAAATGCCGCGAAACTTTGGTTTGGGTAAATCCGAGAACACGCTGGATATCACAAACACATAATTCATTCACATGAAAAACAAGATTTAATATTCGCAATCGTGATTCATCGGATAAAGCTTTAAATAATTTGACTATTTCTTTCATATATTCCTTCTTTCGTATATTCGGATATGCGAATATAGTAATATTTAAATTAATTTCCAAGATAAATTTATTTGAAAAATCATCTGTTTTATTTAAATTAGGTGATAATCTAAGGAAATTTATGCAACAGCTATTTTCACAACACTATTTTGCACTTTTTTTTATTATTGCTCTTGGCATTATAATAGGCCATATAAAAATCAAAGGTATCTCGCTTGATATATCAGCCGTTATCTTTGTGGCCCTTTTATTAGGGCATTGGGGTGTAAAAATTCCAGCCGATTTCAGACAAATTGGCTCTGTTCTTTTTATTTTTACCATCGGCATACAAGCCGGACCCGGTTTTTTTTGATTCCTTTCATAAGCAGGGTCTTCATCTTATTTTAACAACAATATGTATCATATTTTGTGGTGCGTTTATAACGGTCCTTTTGGGAACAATATTTAATATTGATCCCAAAATTGCTGTCGGACTTTTTACCGGCGCTTTAACAAGTACACCGGGCCTTGCAGCCGCAATTGAAAGTACAAATTCTCCCCTTGCATCTATTGGTTATGGAATAGCCTACCCCTTTGGGGTAATTGGTGTTATTCTCTTTGTCCGATTATTACCTCGTTTAATCAAAGTTGACCTGAAAGAGGCCAAAACAGCCTACCTGAACTTATCAAAACAAAAGTATCCGGATATTATTAACCAAAACTTTATTGTCGAAAATCAAAACATACACAATAAAACAATCGGTGAACTTCATATCCGCACCATGACAGGTGCAACCATTTCACGAATTATGCATGATGAAACGGCAATAACACCCAATCCCAATACCACATTACAACTGGGAGATTTTGTTAAAGCGGTCGGTTCCGAGCAAGCTTTGGAACGTTTTAAATTTCTGGTAGGATCACCATCTGAGAAAGAAATACCCTTATCAGAAGAATATGATGTTCAATGGATTCTGGTTTCCAATAAAAAAGTTTCCAATTCCACATTGCAGAGTTTACATTTATTGGAAAATTACAATGCGACGGTAACAAGAATCAGACGTAGCGGTATAGATATCGCACCAAACCCCAACAATCAAATACGTTTTGGTGACAAACTGATGGTTGCCTGTAACAAAGAAAATATGAAACAGGTCATTGAACTTTTGGGAAATAATGATAAACGTCTTTCAGAGACTGATTTTTTACCCATAGCTTTGGGAATTGTTTTGGGAGTAATCGTTGGCAAATTAAGCTTACCATTTGCAGGATTCAATTTTTCTCTGGGATTGACAGGCGGCGTTCTGGCTACTGCACTTATTCTCAGCAGAATCGGCAAAACCGGACCTGTTATCTGGACCATGTCCGGACCGGCAAACCAGTTATTGCGGTCTCTCGGACTGCTTTTCTTTCTTACCGCCGTCGGCACGGAAGCCGGTTCGCACATATCATCAACTTATCAACAATTCGGACCAAAGCTGTTTTTTATCGGCGCATTTATAACGGTTATCCCCATGGGTGCCGCATGTTTTCTGGGACAAAAAATATTTAAACTCAATTTTCTGACGTTACTGGGTACCATTACCGGCGGCATGACCAGCACACCAGGTCTTGCGGCTATTGATCCGTTAACGGACTGTAACGCCCCGCAAATCGCCTATGCTACCGTTTATCCCGTTGCACTGGTATGCGTTATAATTTGTGCACAAATAATAGGTCTTTTTATAAATTTGATAGTGACGTAATTAAAAAATGATACATCCGGTAAACCATAATCATTATCAATAAAAGGCCTAATATCGCCAACAGATTATGCCACCATGAATTGGCATATTTCCCCATCACCTTTTTATTATTAAGCAGCAAAAACAATCCAATTCCGATTGCCGGTACAGCTAAAAGAGACGAAGCCTGTGCCAAAATCAACGCATAAACAATATCACCGCGAAAAAACACGGCTATAATCATTCCAATAAGCATAGATAATACGGTGAAAGCTTTCGGGGCCTTGTCCTGCATGGTTCGCCCCAATCCAAAACCATCTGCCAACAATCCACCGCCCATTATCGAATTTACAACAAGCGAAGAAAAAGCGGCAGACCAAAGTCCAATGCTGAAAATGTATTTTGCAAACACGCCAAAAAGGGCCTCCAACTGTATGGCCATATCAGCCGCAGACCTGACCATAATGCCCTTTGGATGAAGAGCAGCAGCAGAGGTCATAATGACCAGGGTTGTAATTCCTGCAAGCATAACAATACCGGAAACAGAATCACGCACGCCCTTTTTCAAGTCGGCAATTTTCCATCCTTTATTTTGTACCAGATAAGATTGATACAAACAAGCATGCAGAACAAATGTTGTAGCCACCAACGCAGCAAGCTCATTGAGAGCATTTTCAGGCCATGAAAAAGGAACCAGGCCCTTGGCAGCAGCACCTAAATCCGGTTTGGCAAAAACAAGATTTATTAAAAAAGCCAAAATCATAATCATGACGAGTATCATCATCATTTTTTCTAAAACTTTGAACAAATTTTTTGCCCAAAAAACCAAAATGATAGCAAATGGAGTAAAAATCAGGGGCCATACGGGCTCCGGAACACCGGTTAAAGCGTTTAGTGCGGTGGCGACACCAATATTATTACCAAACTGAAAACTGGTGGCAGCTAAAAAGGCAGAAATTCCAATTAAAATTGAAAACCAGCGGCCATAGGTATCGGCAATCGTGTTTAAAATAGAACGATCATGTGTTACCCCAAAACGGGCTGACATTGTTGTATAAATCCCCATTCCTATCGCAGCAAAAACAAGGACCCATAATAGACTATATCCATGCGCCGCACCAATTTTTGAAGATGTGGCAATACTTCCCGGGCCCAAAACAACGGATGCTATAATAAAACCGGGACCTATGGTCTTGAAAATATTTTTCAGCTTTTCCACAAATATATCCTCGCCTCTTACAAAAATAAAAACACTTTTTGTAATATAGAATAATCAAAAGAAAGCTTCAACTGTTTTTGCATCAAAGTTAACATACACGAGATTATAATCTTGAAAATCGATGAATACTTTGCTATATTTATTACTTGATCTAAAATGTTTACAGTGCCTAAACTCCCATTATGCAAAACAAGTAAAGGAAATATATGACCGGTAAAGAATTAGTTACTACGGCAATACAAGGGAAAAAAGTACAAAGAATTCCCTGGGTGCCGTTTGTAGGTTGTCATGGCGGATCACTTGTCGGCTTATCGGCAACAGAATACCTGCAATCAGAAAAAAATATTATAGCAGGCGTAACAGAAGCAATTAAACAATATAATCCGGATGGTCTCCCGGTAATATTTGATTTACAAATTGAAGCCGAAGCGCTTGGCTGCAAGCTTCAATGGGCTGATGAAAATCCTCCCGCCGTGATCTCGCATCCCTTAACAGAGGGAAAACAATTAAAAGATTTGCATGTTCCAAAACCAACTGAAGGCCGAATTCCAATCGGTATTAATGCTGCAAAACAACTGCGAAAAATGTACCCGGACCTTGCACTCTATGGTTTAATTACAGGCCCTTTCACCCTGGCATTACACCTGCTGGGAACTGAATTATTTATGAAAATGTTTGATAACGACAATGAACTTTTTGATCTTATGAAATTTTGTCAGGATGTCTGTATTGCAATGTCCGATTATTATATTGATGCCGGATGTGACATTATTGCCGTTGTCGACCCGATGACCAGCCAGATCGGACCGGAACAATTTAAACAATTTGTCACTCCTGCCGCTTCAACAGTATTCAGCCATATTAAAAGCAAAGGGAAATTAGGATCATTTTTTGTTTGCGGACAGGCACAACAAAACATTGAAGTGATGTGCGAATGCGGCCCAAACAATGTTTCTGTCGATGAAAACATACCATTGGATTATGTACGTGATATCTGCCTGAAACATAATATCAGCTTTGGCGGAAACCTGCAACTGACGGTTGTTCTTCTTATGGGCACAACGCAAGAATGCCAGTTAAACGCAATAGATTGTATGGATATTGGTGGAGATACAGGCTTTATTCTGGCCCCCGGGTGTGATTTACCCTTTGCCACACCACCTGAAAATTTAAAAGCCGTAACGGAATTAGTGCATGATCCGTATCAACAGGATGTTATACGTACGATTACCACTACGGACAAGGATGAAGATATTCTGGACATGAGCGAATATGGTAAATCAGACAAAATTATTGTCGATATTATTACACTGGATTCCGAATCCTGCGCACCTTGTCAGTATTCCGTTGAAGCAGTTAAAAAAGCTGTTGAAATTTTTGAAGGTGTGGTAACCTGGCGGGAGCATAAAATAAAATACCGGGAATCTGTCCGGTTTATGAATTCGCTAATGGTCAAAAACATTCCTACTATTTGTATTGACGGGCATATTACTTTTGTTTCCCGTATACCCCCGAAAGAAGAGTTGATAGCGGCAATCCAAAAACGAATTTATGAAAAATTGAAATATAAAATTCGTACACAAAAAGGTACAATATTTATTTTGGGAAAAACAGAGCAAGAATGTCAGCAACTTCATCCCCATGTGGAATTGGCTATTCACGAACTGGGCGCAGACGTTACAATTCAACATGTTACAGACGAAGAAAAAATCCTGTCTTATGGTATTCATACAACACCCGCCGTTGTTGTTGCAGAATACAAATTAAAATCTGAAGGAAGCATCCCGTCTGTAGCTATTATTAAAGAATGGATCAAGGACATTGGATAAAAAAATTCCATTTTATCTTTTAACAGGTTTTTTAGGAAGCGGCAAGACAACACTGTTAAAAAAAATCATCCATCAATACGCTGATAAAAAACGGTTGGCTGTCATACAAAACGACTTTGCCCCGGCAAATATCGATGGAAAAGAACTGCGGGCCATGGGGAAATCATTTGAAATACTGGAAATCAACCGTGGTTCGGTTTTTTGTGTTTGTCTGATAGCTGATTTTAAAAAAGCACTGTATGATCTTGTAGAAACAACAAAACCGGATGCTGTCATTTTGGAAGCATCCGGTCTTTCTGATCCTGTTGCAATTGCTCAGTTACTGGAAGCGCCGGAACTTGAACAACTGTACCTTTCGCATATCTGGACAATTGTTGATGCCGCAAATTTTGAAAAAGCAAAATCCATAACACGGGTATCGCACCAGATTCGCGTTGCCGATACCGTCCTTATTAACAAAACCGACCTGGCAGCAGAAAACATTGAAAATGTTAAAGGGTATATTAAAACGCTCAATCCTTTTGCCGATATTTTGGAAACGCAATATTGCAACATTAAATCCGATCTGCTACCGGATGACGCAAAAACACCGGTGGCTTTGCAGCGTTCCAAAGAATTGGAAACGTTTGAAAACAGTGGTCGTCCGGATTTGGGGTCTGCCGTTGTCAGAACGACTAAAAAAATTTCCAGGGACAATTTAAAAAAATTACTAGATGAACAACAAACGGTAACCTACCGGCTCAAGGGATTCATCAATTTAACCGATGAAACAACTGTTGTCGTTCAATCGTGTTTTGGCAAAACCGATATCATTCCTGTAGATAATTACTCAGGTCCGACAGAAATCATTGCTATGGGACCTGGTGTTAATGCACACCAATTCAGCAAATATTACCGAACCTTGACAGAAATCTCACCCCTTAATAAATAATCTCTTTAAAATAGTTTATTGAAATTTATTTGAAAAAAATTTGTTACAGTATTACTGTACGATTTGTGATATTCAAGATTGCAAATAACGAATATTCTAGTAAACACATTATATTTTAAGGAGATAAAAATGTTATCGAAAAAAATGGCAAAAGAACTAAATGCACAAATAAATAAAGAGACTTTTTCTGCCTATTATTATTTTTCAATGGCTGCATGGGCTGAAAATGAAAATTTTGGCGGCGTAGCCTCATTTTTCAAAAAACAGGCCCAGGAAGAATTGGGTCATGCAATGAAAATTTATGGTTATGTAAATGAACGAGGAAATGCTGTTATATTGGAAGCTATCGAAAAACCAAAAACTGACTTTGCAAGTGTAGAAGAACTTTTTGCATTAGCTCTGGAACATGAAAAATATGTCACTTCAAGTATAAACGACCTTGTTTCTCTGGCCATAAAAGAAAATGATTATGCGACCAAAACATTTCTGGATTGGTTCGTCACCGAACAGGTTGAAGAAGAGGCCTCTATGGATTCCATTCTGGCCAAACTTAAACTTGCCGGTAAATCAGGGCAGGCATTACTTATGCTCGACAATGTTTTAGGGCAACGTTAAATCTCGATAAAAAAAGGAATGACCAAGTCATTCCTTTTTTTATATATACCTTCCAACAAGCCCTCCAAAGAATGTTTATCCAACCCACAATTTCCGTCATCTTTTAAATATTATAAATATTATTGAAATAGGTTAGCGTGCTTTAATGTTTTCTTAAAAAAACATAATCTGTTTATATTAACAGGAGGCTATATGGAAAATGATTTTGTTGCAGGTATTGCAGATGATTTAGTAAAATCAACAGAAATTGATCGTGATTTATACACAAAATTTTCAGTAAAACGCGGTCTTAGAAATGATGATGGTTCCGGTGTGTTGGTTGGGTTAACAAAAATCTCTAGTGTTGTTGGATTTAAAATTGTAGACGAAGAAGTAGTTCCCGTCGACGGAGAGCTTTATTACCGGGGCATTCCCATCACAGAACTCGTTAGCGGTATCCAAAATGAAGAGCGGCATGGATTTCCAGAGGTAACGTATTTATTACTATTCGGAAAACTGCCATCAGAAAAACAACTGGAAGAGTTTAAAGATTTTATCCGTCCGATGATATCTTTACCACCGGGATTAAACGAAACGTCTATTCTGCAATTTCCAAGTCCGAGTGTAATGAACAAACTGCAAAGAGTTATCCTTGTACTTTATGGTCTGGACCCTAATCCGGATGATACGTCTATTCCAAATGTAATCCGGCAATGTTTAAACCTGATTGCAAAATTCCCGTCGATTATTGCCTATTCATACCAGGCCATGCGTCATAAATTATTTTCAGAATCCCTTTTTGTGCATCCCCCTAATCCGGAATTATGCTGCGCGGAAAACTTTTTATACATGCTTCGACCGGACAACAAGTACACAAAACTGGAGGCAGATTTACTGGATTTGGCACTTATTTTACATGCTGAGCACGGCGGTGGAAATAATTCGGCATTCACCACCCATGTTGTAACATCCAGTCAAACAGATACATACTCTGCCATTTCCGCAGCAGTAGGTTCGTTAAAAGGTCCTTTACACGGAGCAGCTAATTCCAATGTTATGAAAATGATGACAAATATTAAAGAAAATGTCAAAGACTGGGCTGATGAAGATGAAATAACAGCATATATTCAAAAAATACTAAACCAAAAAGCTCATGATGGTACTGGTCTTGTTTATGGAATGGGCCATGCCGTATATACAAAATCAGATCCCAGGGCCATTATTCTAAAAGAAAAAGCCCGGGAACTGGCAAAAGAAAAGGGCCGACTGGACGAGTATAATTTATATATCAATCTCGAAAAACTTACGCCTTCACTATTCCAACAAAAAAAGAATTCCACCAAAGTTATTTCGCCAAATGTTGATTTTTATTCCGGTTTTGTTTATGATCTTTTGGGTTTTCCCCAGGAAATTTACACGCCGCTGTTTGCCATGTCGCGCGTGGTCGGCTGGTCTGCCCACAGGATTGAAGAACTTGTAAATGGTAAACGAATTATCCGGCCAGCCTACAAAAACGTGGCAAAGCCACAAAAATATTTATCCCTTTCTCAACGATAAAAAAAGCCCGGAGTTTTCCGGGCTTTTTTATTATTAAATTTTTTTCGCCTCACTTTTACTGTCACCATGACGAAAAGTAAGTGATGTTACAGTTCCATCTTTATCTATATCAAACCCCACCTGAACATCAACATCCTTTAAAAAAAACTCTGTTTCACTTGAAGAATATAAAGGCCATTTTGTTTTAGACAAACGAATATAAAGTTGATCATTTTCCATTGATATATTCATAATATGATTTTTATTGATTTCATAATCGCCAAGATATTTTTCTTTTTGTTTTGGTATCAAATATACTTCTTTTGGTTCATTAGCAAAATCAGCCGGATTGGGTAGTTCACGAATCCAGATATTTCTATATCGAACCGGATTTGAATGGTCCTGCAACATAATAGGCAGCTTATCCGGGTGGACAGAATAATCCAACTTGTTCATCCAGTCTGTCGGTCCTTTTAATTCAACATGATCCTGAACCAAAACACCATTATGAAAGACGGTTATTCGGGCCGGTTTTAACAATTTTCCATCTTTACAAAATCGAGGAGCATGAAAAACAATATCATATACCTGCCACATTCCGGGAGGCAGACAAGCGTTTACCAGGGGTGGATATTGACCGTATAATGCGGCTGTTTGACCGTCGGCATAGGTTGTGTTTTCGTAACAATCCAAAACCTGAACTTCATATTTGCTCATCAAATATACTCCGCTGTTGCCTCTTCCCTGCCCTTTACCCTTTGGCGGAACAGGCGCTGCCCATTCAATGTGCAACTGACAATCACCAAAAGCCTGTTTCGTTTGAATGGAACCCGTCCCCTTGACCGTTTCAAAAAAACCATCACCCATATTCCATTTTGCTTCTTTACCGTCAGAGGAAGACACCCAGGCAGATAAATCCGAACCATCAAACAAAATTATAGCATCAGAAGGTGCTTTTCCAACAGCATCCTGGGTGCTGAACGTTCCCGGCGTTATAATCGGGGGATTCGGACGTGAAAGATCGTGAATCTTCCAATGTGGGTTTGTTTGACTGTAAACAGAATAAATTCCGCTAAAAACCAATAAAGCGAAAACAACACAAATAGCGATAAAATATTTTTTTCTCAACATGTTGATTTCTCCATCAAATTTAAATAAATAACTATTCACAACCATCCCAGCAATAAGTACATAACTTTCTTTTATCAAGACCAATTGCCAGGACCATATCTGATAAAGTTTGATATTTTAATGATGATAAATTCAAACGGGTTTTTATACGTTCTATCATTTCATGGTATTTTTCAGAATCAGAAGAAACATATTCATCCAAAGGAATTTCATCCCGTCCTTCCAGTTCATTCACGGCCTGACGGCACGCCAAATCCATTTCAGATTTTGAACGTGTCAAATTCAGGTATTTACATAAAAACATAAGAGGCGGGCAAGCCGGACGCATGTGCAGTTCACTGGCACCGCTGTCATAAAGTCTTTGAATAGTTTGTTTAAGCTGGGTCCCTCTTACAATTGAATCGTCACAAAATAGAATTCGTTTTCCCTGAATAATTTCACGAATAGGAACAAGTTTCATTCGTGCCACCAAATTCCTAACAGACTGATCGCGTGGCGTAAAACTTCTGGGCCAGGTTGGTGTATACTTTGTAAAAGGTCGACAATAGGGTAGGCCAGATTCATTGGCATAGCCAATAGCATGAGATGTGCCGGAATCCGGAATGGCCCCCACCATATCTACATCCATCATTCCATCCGCTTTGGCCAGAGCAGCCCCGCATCGATATCGAACAGCTTCAACATTTTTACCTTCATAAGAAGAAGCCGGAAAACCATAATAAATCCACATAAAAGAACAAATTTTTAATTCATCACCAGCCAGCTGCTTAATCTCAATTCCATCAGGTGTTAATAAAACAATTTCCGCAGGACCCAACTCGTATTTGAATCGATAACCCAAATTAGGTAACGCACAAGACTCCACTGAAACACAATAGCCATTTTCCTTTTCTCCAACTAAAAGAGGTGAGCGTCCAAATTGGTCACGAGCAGCATAGATACCTTCCTCCGTCAGCAGCAATACGGAAGCAGAGCCTTCAACGGATTCCTGAACGCGTCGAATTCCATCAGCAAAAGTATTTTCCTGATTGATTAGAGATGCTAAAAGTTCAGTAGGATTAATTTCTCCGGTACTCAATTCTGAAAAATGTGTTTTATATTTTTTTAATGCTTTTTGCCCCAGATCTTTTGCGTTATTTATCTTTCCTGAAAAAATAATTGCATAATTTCCCAAATGTGAACCAATGATTAACGGTTGGTCTTCCATATTGCTGATACACCCGATTCCCATATTACCGGACAATTTTGGAAGATCATCCTCAAACTTGGAACGAAATTGAATATTTTTTATGCTATGAATACTACGAGAAAACCGTTTACCGTTTAATGCCGCCATCCCCCCTTTTTGTGTTCCAAGATGAGAATGGTAATCTGTTCCATAAAACAAGTCTGTTACACAATCCTGTGAACTAACAACGCCAAAAATGCCGCCCATAGCATTTACTCCTATTTAATTATTTTCTTCAAAAATAATATTATCTAATTTATTAATAATATCAGAAAAATTTTCAAATGCATAATAACTCAAATTTCGTTCTTTACAATGTTTTAGCAAAGCACCTTTTGCAAAAGTAATGTCAGCTTCGTCAAGGGCGCATAGATCCGAATGCCCATCTCCTATATATATCGTCTTTTCGCCGCTTTGCTTTAACAACCGTATCTGGCTTCCCTTACAATTCCCGCACCGTCCACAGCCATATTTAAAATATGGAAACTCTAATTTAAGAGAATTATCAGATTGAATGGTCATTTTATTTGCTTTAACGTCAAGATAGTCAAGATGGTTACTTTCCAATATCTTGTGGATATAAATATCCATGCCATCACTTAAAATATGCAATGGAAGCAATTTTTTTTCACATTTATTGACAAACGATCTAAAATCAGGATCGATTGTTTGTTCACTAATAAATTTCTCCAATTCAATCGGATCAATTCTAGTTTGATCAGCTTGTTTTATCCACAAATCCGGGCCATTTATTTTATGTTGTTTCCATAAATCAACAAGGTCCCACCATTTTTCTTTATCCCCAAATCGTGTAAATAGTAAATTACCGACATCATTAACCGCTATCGTCCCATCAAAATCACAGAATATTCGAACACTCATCTCAGGCTGCCATTATCCTTTATTATTCATAGATTAAAAAAGCGCAAAGAAAATAATTTTGGCGATATTCTTTGCGCCATATTTTAGTTAAAAAGGTACAAAATTATTTAAAAAAAGTGAAAGGTAAATTTTAAATATCAAACTTGATTCCTTGCGCAAGCGGCAATTCTGAGCTCCAGTTGATTGTATTTGTTTGGCGTCTCATATATGCTTTCCAGGCATCAGAACCGGATTCGCGGCCGCCGCCCGTATCCTTTTCGCCGCCAAATGCACCGCCGATTTCCGCACCGGATGTACCGATATTTACATTGGCTATACCGCAATCAGACCCGGCATGAGAAAGAAATGCTTCTGTTTCACGAATGTTATCCGAAAAAATAGATGATGATAATCCCTGCGGCACATCGTTATGGATACGAATCGCCTGATGAATATCTCCCTCATACTTGATCAAATATAAAATTGGTGCGAACGTTTCTTCCTGAACAATGTCCCATTCATTTTCTGCCTCTACCAGGGCAGGAACAACATAACAACCGGAGGCGTATTCAGGACCGCTTAAAACATCACCACCACAAAGAATATGACCGCCGTTCTTTTCAACTTTTTCAAGGGCCATTTTAAACGTTTCTACGGCTGCTTTATCAACAAGCGGACCAACATGATTTTTTTCATCAAGCGGGCTGCCGATTTTTAAATTTTTGTAGGCTTTAACCAAAGCATCTTTTAGTTTGTCATAAATTCCGGCATGGATTATTAAACGTCGGGTTGTTGTGCATCGTTGTCCGGTTGTACCGACGGCCCCAAATACAATTGCCGGTAAAGCAAGCTTCAAATCGGCATGTGGCGTTACAATAATTGCATTGTTGCCACCAAGTTCAAGGATCGTCTTTCCCAGTCGATTACCAACTTTTTCAGCTGTTTTTCGCCCAACAGCCGTGGAGCCGGTTATGGAAACCAATGGAATTTTTTTGTCATTAACCAGACTTTCACCAACAGTCGCGCCACGACCTACAATCAAATTAAAAACACCTTCAGGGAGATTGTTTTCTTTTAAAACCTTGCCGATAATGTTCTGAACAGCAATCGCCGTTAAAGGCACTTTGGAAGACGGTTTCCACAATACTACATCACCACAAACAGCCGCAATCATGGCATTCCAGGCCCAAACAGCAACCGGGAAATTAAAAGCTGTGATAACACCGACAATTCCAAGAGGATGGTATTGGTCATACATCCGGTGCATGGCCCGTTCAGAGTGCATGGTAAAGCCGTGGAGCTGACGTGACAGGCCAACTGCAAAATCGCACACATCAATCATTTCCTGAACTTCTCCCCATCCTTCCTGAATGGATTTCCCCATTTCATAGGAAACCAGGGTCCCCAGTGGCTTTTTATATTCCCGAAGTTGCAGCCCGATTTGGCGAACTAAATCACCTCTTTTTGGTGCCGGCACCATCCGCCATTCATGGAATGTTTGCTGGGCTTGTTCCACAAGTTGATGAAAATCCTGCACCGATGCCTGATATACAGAGGCAATCTTTTTCCCATCAACCGGAGACGTTACATCAATTTCGCCCTGGTCTGTCGTTTTTATCCATTCACATCCAGAAGCGGTACCAAAATTTTTTTCCTGAATTCCAAGTTCATCCAAAAATTTCATAAAGCCTCCATAGTTATGCATACGAAAATTCTTACGATGAAGCATATTAAATAAAACGACAAATGTCAACATTGAATTTGACAAAAATAAAAAAGCGCCCGGTTTAACGCGGACGCCTTATTCTTTTATAAATATTTCTGATATTTATTTATTCAATTGAAGCCTGAGCAGCAGCTACGCGTGCGATAGGAACTCGGAAAGGAGAACAACTTACATAGTTCATTCCTACTTTGGCGCAGAATTTAACAGAGCTTGGTTCACCACCGTGCTCACCACAAATTCCAACCTTCAGGTCAGGTCGGGTGCTGCGGCCTTTTTTGGTTCCCATTTCAACGAGCTGACCAACACCGGTTTGGTCCAATACCTGGAATGGATCTTCCTTCAGGATGCCTTTGTCAAGATAAATTGGTAAAAATTTACCAGCATCATCTCGGGAGTAACCAAAAGTCATCTGGGTCAAATCATTTGTACCAAATGAGAAAAATTCAGCGTCTTTTGCAACTTCGTCTGCTGTTAAAGCAGCGCGGGGAATTTCAATCATTGTTCCAACCAAATAATCGATTTTGGCGCCTTTTTCTGCAAAAACTTTATCAGCAGTTGCACGAATAATTTGTTCCTGCATTTTGAATTCTTCTTTTGTACCGATCAATGGGACCATAATTTCCGGACGTGCATCAATACCTTTGGCTTTACAATTTAATGCGGCTTCAATAATTGCGCGGGCCTGCATTTCAGTAATTTCAGGATAGGTGTTACCCAAACGGCATCCACGATGTCCGAGCATTGGGTTAAATTCAGCCAGGTCTTCAACTTTGGATTTGACAGCTTCTGCTGAAATTCCCATTTCCTGTGCCATTTCGGCCTGATTTTTTTCTTCATGTGGAACAAATTCATGCAGCGGCGGATCCAACAGACGGATGGTAACGCCGTATCCGGCCATTGCTTCAAAGATACCTTCAAAATCTTCACGTTGGTAAGGTAAAAGTTTATCCAAAGCTTTACGGCGACCTGCCTCATCATTTGCAAGGATCATTTCGCGCATGGCTTTAATTCTTTCACCTTCAAAGAACATGTGTTCAGTACGACACAATCCAATTCCCTGGGCTCCAAATTCACGTGCAACTTTGGAATCATGCGGACTGTCGGCATTGGTCCGAACAAGAACTTTGGTGTGTTTTGCACAAAGGTCCATTAATTTTCCAAAATTTCCGGATAATTCTGGATCTTTTGTTTCTGTTTTACCGTCATAAACTTCACCGGTTGAACCGTTTAACGAAATCCAGTCACCTTCTTTAATGACCTTTCCGCCAACTTTCATTTCACGGATTTTATAATCAATTTTACATGCACCGGCACCAGAAACACAGCATTTTCCCATACCACGAGCAACAACAGCAGCGTGAGAAGTCATACCACCACGAGCTGTTAAAATACCATTAGCAGCATTCATACCAGCCAAATCTTCAGGAGAAGTTTCAATTCGAACAAGGATAACCTCTTCGCCCTTTGCTTTCCATTCTTCAGCTTCATCAGCAAAGAAAACAACACGACCGGTTGCAGCACCAGGAGAAGCAGGGAGACCTTTTGCCAATACAGTTGCAGCTTTAACAGCGTCAGTATCAAAAACCGGGTGCAACAATTCATCAAGCTTGTTGGCTTCAATTTTTAAAATTGCGCCTTTTTCATCTATCATTCCCTGTTCCAGCAACTCAATAGCAATTCGAACCATGGCTTCACCGGTTCTTTTACCATTTCTTGTTTGCAGTAACCAAAGGCGTCCGTCTTGAATAGTAAACTCGAGATCCTGCATATCTTTATAGTGATTTTCAAGTTTTGTTTCTGTTTCTATAAGTTCCTTATAAACTTTTGGCATAATTTCTTCTAAAGAAGGATATTTTGTTTTTCTATCTTCTTCGGAAACACCGGCAAGAACTGCCCAACGTTTTGAGCCTTCAAGGGTTATTTGCTGCGGAGTACGAACACCGGCCACAACATCTTCACCCTGTGCATTAACCAAATATTCACCATTAAAAATATCTTCACCTGTAGCAGCATCACGTGTAAAGGCAACACCAGTACCGGAATTATCTCCCATGTTTCCATAAACCATGGCCTGTACATTAACGGCTGTTCCCCATTCTGCAGGGATACCATTTAATTTACGATAAACGATAGCGCGTTCATTCATCCAGCTATCAAATACGGCACATACGGCGCCCCAAAGCTGTTCCCAGGGATCATCAGGAAAATCTTTACCTGTTTGTTTTTTCACGGCGGCTTTAAAATCAGTTACCATTTTTTTCAAGTCATCAGTAGAAAGATCCGTATCGTTTTCAACACCTTTGGCTTCTTTGGCTTTTTCAATAATTTCTTCAAAAGGATCAATATCTTCTTTACTTTCCGGTTTTAATCCAAGAACAACATCTCCATACATTTGTACAAAACGACGATAAGAGTCCCATGCAAATCTTTCATTACCCGATTTTGTCGCTAAACCTTGTACGGCATTTTCATTTAATCCCAGGTTTAAAACAGTATCCATCATACCAGGCATGGAAACGCGTGCACCGGAACGAACAGAAACAAGCAGTGGATTTTGAATGTCACCAAATTTTGCATTCATAACAGTTTCAACATTCTTAACACCTGCTTCAACTTGTTCTTTAATCATTGCAACAGCAGCATCACGACCTTTTTGAGTGTATACAGTACAAACTTCAGTAGTAATGGTGAAACCAGCAGGAACGGGAACACCAATAAGATTCATTTCTGCAAGATTAGCACCTTTACCACCTAATAAATTTTTCATATCAGCTTTACCTTCGGCTTTACCAGCGCCAAAAGTATAAACATATTTTTCGGACATTACTACTCCTTAGGTTTTTAGATAAATTTAAATTAATAATTTTTAGTTTATTTATGTTAAATATGTCTTATTTCTTAACTGCAACCTGAACATTTAAAAGTTTAGAATATTCATTTTCATCTTTGAGTATTTGAACGGCTTTGGTTAATACAGAATCACTTGCAAACATAGACTGGTAGGCAACATCAGCGCTGAATAGTTTTGCTGAGATTTCACGTTTTAACAACATTTTTACATCATCTATCGAATTTTCTTTTTCTTTTTGTTTAACCACTTTAAAGTCCTTTTTCAGTGCATCAACTGATGCCTGAATGTTTTCCAAATAGCCGTCTTCTTTTGCTAACTTTTCAATGTTTTCAATTTCTTCATATCCATCCGGATTATAATCAAACTCTTTTCCTTCAACGAATTTGAAAAAACCATCAAGAATTGGATCTGTTATTTCAAAATCAGGTGTAAGGTTTTTATGGTCAGCAGCATAATTCAAGCTATAATTAAAAAACATGGATTTTCTCATAAGCTCAATGACAAAGCGGCTTGTTCGTGGATTTTTAACTTTTACATCAGGTGTAATTCCACCACCGCCCAAAACGACGCGGCCATTTTTTGTATAGAATTTTTCTTCCACAGTTTCTTCTTTTTCTTCTTCTTTAGGATCGTCTTCGTCTCCGTTTTCTGTAGAATTCATTAAAACAGAACCCCGGCCTCTGTTAAAAGCATCCGGTTTTTGAATAAGTCGGCCACTGGGCATATAATATTTTGCTGTTGTTAATTTTAATTGCGTATCACCTTTTCTATCCAAAGGAACAACTGTTTGAACAAGACCTTTTCCAAAAGACCGGCTTCCAATGATAACACCTCTGTCCAAATCCTGAATTGCTCCGGAAACAATTTCAGATGCAGATGCACTGAAACCATCAACAAGAATAACAAGCGGTTTTTCCCCAAATATTGGATTGGTTCTCGCCCGGAACTCTTGCCGTGAGTCTTTATGGCGTCCTTCCGTATAAACAACAAGTGAGCCTTTCGGCACAAACAAATCGGCAACTTCCACAGCTACATCCAACAATCCACCGGGATTACTGCGCAAGTCTAAAATCAATTTATCCAGACCTTGTTCTTCCAAATCCTGGATAGCTTCAAAAAGTTGATGACCGGCGCCCCTGTTAAAACGTTCAAGTTTTATCAAACCAACACCGGGTTCAACAAAACCGGTATATTGAATATCCGAAACAACAATTTCATCACGGATAAGTGTAAAAGCCAATGATTTTTCTTCACCAACACGTTTAATTTTTATTTTAACTTCACTGCCTTTTTCCGTTCCACGAAGACGACCGGCCGTTTTAGTCAAACTTTCATCCTTGGTTGAATGACCATCAATTTCAACAATCTGGTCACCTTCGCGAATACCGGCCCGAAAAGCAGGACTGTTGGCAAAAGGCTGCTCTGCAACTGTTGCCCATCCATTACGAACAACAATACGCATACCCACGCCATAATATTTACCACGGGTCATTATTTCAATTTCGTCTTTTCCCTCAGACTCCAGGTAAACCGTATAAGGATCAAGTTTATCCAGCATTCCCTGAATACCTGCCTGTAAAAATTTCTCCGGTTCAATATCTTCAACATATCTTGCAGTGACAGTTTTGTATACTTCACCAAAAGTTAAAATAGACTTTCGAACCTGAGCATAAATATCATTAGTGCTGTTGCTGTATAATCCGGAAAACCAGCCAGTAATTATAGTAGCAGAAAACACCAGCAATACAACAAGGGTGATCTTTTTAGTTTTACTCATATTTTTTATCCTCTCACGGCTTTCAATCAACAAAACCCTGATATGTTGCACTAAAAATGTCAATAATTTCTTTATGAATATTTTCAACAGCTTGATTTCCATTCACAATATGAACACGCTTTTCATGCGCTGCAATCTGCAAGTAACCATTCCGAATTCTATTTTGAAACTCTAATCCTTCAGATTCCAGTCTGTCCGCGTCTGCATTAATCCTAGTTCTACGTTGAAGAGCTGTTTTGGGTTCCAAATCAATTAAAAATGTCAAATCAGGAGTATATCCACAGGAGCCGATTTGATTTGCATTATGAACAATATTTAAATCAAGTTTGCGTCCGTATCCCTGATAAGCTGTTGTAGAATCAAAAAAACGGTCACAAACTATTAATTTATTTTCCGCTAATGCCGGTAAAATACTTTGCTCAACCATTTGAGCACGTGCTGCCTCATATAATAACAATTCTGTCCAGTCAGACATTTCCGTATGTGAGTTATCCAATAAAATTTTACGAATTTGCTCCGAAATTCGTGTCGCACCTGGATCGCGTAAAGAAATATAATCTATCTTTTTTTCCATTAAATATTGACAAAAAAGATTCGTCTGTACTGATTTTCCCGAATAATCTATTCCTTCAAAAGTAATAAAATATCCGGATTTATGGTCCTTCAAATTCGACATTATGAAACAGCTTTCCTCCAACTACCACCATGAAACCGCCAATAGTTCATACTAAATCGAATAGATTCATCCAGGCTCTGTATTCCCCAAATACCATATAAACCCCATCCAAACACGAATGCGGAAAAATAATTCAATCCAATTTCGAAAATAAGTACAAATATAATCGTCGTCCACATCAGCCATTGTAAATGCCCGATGCCGCGTAAATTTCCGCTAATTACATTATTTAATGCTTTTGGTATCTGCGCAAATGCAAATATATAGATGGCTTTGGTTCCAAGTTCCAATACCTGAGGATCACGATTGAAAACCAGAATCAATGTTTTAGAGCAACACATCATAATGGCTACAATAATCAGAACAAAGACACCCATAATTCGGTGCGCGGCTTTGGCCATTTTTTCAGCCAAAACATTATTTGATGCGCCAAGATTCTGTCCCATAATACTCATGGCAGTTAAAGAAAAGCCCATATATACCATAGAAAGAACATTTTGAATTCGAACAAAAACCTGGTGAGTTGATAATATATAAATAGATATTTGTCCGGCATATATTGTGGCAGCCAGCATTCCTAATGCCCAGGCCAATTGCTCCATTGTTGTCGGTAGACCTGTTTTAAAAAGCTTTTTAAAACTTTCCCATTTTGGTGAAGTCAGCTCTTTAAAAGAAAGAAAAATTTGCAATTTGTTACTGCGTAACAGAAAAAATGTAACTACAAAACCAATGCTATGAGCAATTCCAACGGCCAGGGCGGCACCTTTAACTTCCAAACGAGGAAAACCAAACCAGCCAAATATTAACATTGGTGATAAAACAACGTTTATAGAATTAATTAAAACATTGACAAACATGGAATACTTTGTATCACCGATAGATCGGATGATACCAACTGCAACAAAATTAGTAATCAACAGAGGCGCAAATAAAGCAACTGTGCGAATATAGGTAACGCCCGCTTCCTCAGCCAGGGCGGATTCACCTTCCTTTATCAGACCAATGATGTGAATGGCTCCTGAATACCAGATAAAGGCAAAAAGAAAGGCCATCAAAACGCCTAAAATCATAGCCTGACCAAAAACATGGTTTGCTTGAAAATAGTCTTTTGCCCCCAGGTGCCGATTAATAATTAAACTGGCACCAACAACAAAAGTCAACATAACAGAAAAAAACACAAGTATAATTTGTAAAGCAACACCATGTCCGGCAAATGCAGAAGCACTAAGCCGGCCGATGAAAATAGCTTCGATTGTCCACATAATTGTTTGAGAAGACAAATCGATAACTGCAGGCAGAGAAGTTTTAAGGATCGTTTTTAGAGGTGAAGATTTTTGCAAAATTGTTCACTTTCGGTCACTAGTTAAACTTTAAGATATTATTAATTCACCTCTTTGATGTTATTATTTTCATCCATCAAAACCACTTTAGGGGTAAATTCACTTAATTCACTTTCATCAACAACAGCATAGGCAATTACAATAATCAAATCATCTTTTTGGGCCCAACGTGCTAAAGCACCGTTTATACATACCTCTTTGGCGCCTTTTTTCCCTTCAATAAGATAAGTTTCTGCTCTGGTACCATTATTTATATTCACAACCTGAACTTTTTCATAGGGCAATAAACCGGCAGCTTCCATAAAATCGGGATCAAGGGTCAAACTACCTTCATAATTCAAATCAGCGTCGGTAACACGTGCACGATGGATTTTGGATTTACACATTATCCGTTGCACTATTCCTCCAATCATCTTTATAGCGCTTTTCTTTTAAAAGCGACTTTTTATTTCTTTGTATTTGTCGCGTATTACCTTCAATTACCAGGACAATTTCACCTTTTAAAGTAATTTTATCAAAATCAGTCAACAATTCTGAAAGAGGACCTCTAATGGTTTGTTCAAAAACTTTGGTAAGTTCACGAACAATTGCTATTTGTCTATCGCCAATAACTTTGTGAATATCAACAAGAGTCCGATAAAGTCGTTTGGGAGATTCATATAAAATAATTGTTCTGGGTTCTTCAGCTAGTTGCTCAAGTCTTGTATGTCGCCCTTTTTTCGGCGGTAAAAAACCTTCGAAAACAAAACGATCTGTCGCCAAACCGGATAATATTAAAGCAGGAACAAAGGCTGTTGCGCCGGGAATTGTCTCAATTTTTATATTTTCTTTTATGGCTTCACGAACAAGGTAAAATGCCGGATCAGAAATACCAGGTGTTCCTGCATCACTAATAACAGCAATAGACTCTTTGCTCTTTAATTTCTCCAGTAATTGAGGTGTTACGCTTTCTTTATTAAAATCATGATAACTTTTTGTAGGCGTTTTTATTTGATATGCGTCTAATAATATACGAGAGGTTCTTGTATCTTCTGCCGCGATCAAATCTACATGTGCAAGAATTTCCAACGCCCGTAAAGAAATATCTTTCAAATTACCAATGGGTGTACTAACAATATATAGCGTGCCCGGCGTCACTTTAGCCTCCAAATCGAATCTATTATTATTTTTTCCTCCTCTTTACTAATAATTATCGATTATTAGGTTCAGTCGGGCACGCATGCTCTTTTATCCAAAATAAATAAATTTAAACATATTATATCATTAATAAACTAAACCAGTAATATTACTAAAAATTCGAAAAAAAGTCAACAAAAAGGATAGAGCCGTAAAACAGCTTATTGCATATCAACACAACAACTTAAACTTTCTGCCTGCATGCAAAACAATTACCCTTTTGACAATAGTTTTTGTAAAGATGTATCAGTCCTTGCTGATGTAAAGCATTTAGCACAGTACCATCGTTTCCTGTTTTATCAAAAATTACTTTCATTTTTTTTGTTATTTCGTTATCAGCACAAACAGGATAATGGTTAAACAAATGGTGTATAGTGTTGGCCAGGTGACCGTCACCGATTTCCAATGAATAGGCATATAATCCCGGCAGGACCGTATTTATAACAATATCACGGGCCCGTTCGGAACCTAATAAATTTTTCTCCATTTTTGATTTCGGTTCGGCAAGGTCCTGAAATGAAAAATGTCTCATCCAAAAAGTACCTGCCGTTACAACAAAGAGCCGTTCAAGTTCTTTGTAAAATCCTTTAGGCAATGGAAAAGTATTATGGACGAGTCGATAAATGGTTTCAACAAAACCATCCCGTTGAAACTGGCAAATCAGTTGAGCCGCCGCAGCAATGCGCCGTGTTGGAAAATTTTGCGGACGCAGACGAAAAAACTGCCATGTTTCCATCTCTAAAGGAACAATTTTATCAAATTTTAAAAAGGAGTCCCAAATCATAACCAGTTGAGTATGGTACTTTTTAGCTTCAGGATCCAATACGTCATGGTGCTTTAAAAATCCTGCAGCGCCAAAAAGTAACGCTTCACTTTTTATTAAAGCCTCTTTTGCGTCGTCGTTTCTAATGTACTGCCAAATATCATTAACAGGTAAAAGAGCTGCCAACCGCCGAAAAGGAATTTGATTTTTTGAATACCCCAAAGATTCCAATATGGCCTGATAAAATATTTGGTCCCAATTCGCTGTTCCATGTTGCTCTAAAAACCGTTCGGCTTTAATTTTCAACCGCTCTAATCCGGCATTACTTAAAAAATTCTGTTTAAAAAAAATATCTTTTTGCTCAAAAACACAAACTGATTCGTTCTTTTCAGGGTCTCTATCTTCCAACTCTAGTTCTTCGGCATTTTTCTCCAGAAACCAGTCTAAATTTAAAGTGGGAATTACAGTTTCATTTTGAGCTATTGTATAAAATTCAGGCGGACACTCCATGGTGACAATGTGCAGAATGACCGAATTATAAGCCGGATCATTATGATGACCATGAGCATACCAATCCTGTGCTGTTGCATGTATTTCAATATCACCGCGAACAAGATGGTCATTGATCTGTATAAGAGCGTTTAAATAATCCGGTCCGCCATCAAAGTTTCTCTGTCCTTTTTCATGGATTGTGACCTTTCGCTCATCAATCGTTGTAAGTGTAAAATTAAAATCCCGTTGGTCCCACAGATGATACAGAAATCCTTCTCGTGCAGGTTCGCTGATCTTTGACATATATACCCCACAAAAATTTTATGGAAAAATAAAACCCTTTTGATCTATTAAATTTTTACCAAAATTCAAATCACGCGACAAACCATTTAAATTCTCAATAATTCTTGATCGTTCCTTGCCCTTAACAAGCCTGGGTTGAAAACCCACCTCATGATTATAGACATTAATCGGATAAACATGAGCATTAATTAAACCTTGAGGAGAAATCAATGTTTGCAGTACAATACTGTCTTTAGAATTTCTACTGAATGAACCAAAAACATAATTACCCAAACTATAGGCAATCAGTTTGTTCTTATAAATTTCTATTCCTTGTAAAACATGAGGATGGTGTCCCAAAACCAAATCTGCTCCGGCATCTATGGAACTGTGAGCCAAATGTATTTGATAATCCTTTGGAACCGTCATTTTCTCCGCACCCCAGTGAAAACTGACAATTGTCACATCAGCATTTTTTTCACTTTCAGCTAGTGCCCGCTTCAGAGAACGTTCGGAAGCAAAACAGGTCCCACAGGATGTATCGTCGGCCCAAAACTCTTTCGGAAAAGTTAGTGAAAAAGCAATAAAGGCAACCTTAACACCCATACAGTCAACATAAACCGGAGAACAGGCTTGTTCTCTGTTTGCTCCGGCCCCACAGTAAAAAAGCCCAAAGGAATCCAGCGCAGCACGGGTATTCATAACACCTTCGCAGCCAAAATCAACCATATGATTGTTTGCCAGTGTTAAAACATCAAATCCGGCATTTTTTATACCCTGGGCCAAAACCGGCGGCACTTTAAAGGTATACTTTTTTTCAAAACTGGTGCCTGTCAATGAAAACGGCGCCTCCAGGTTGGCAACGGCAACATCTGCGCTTTTTATGATTGTTCTTGTGCTGTCAAAAGGAAAATCATACCCTTCTCTGTTGACAATATCAATGACCCAGGAGCCCATCATCAAATCACCGACTGCTACAAGGCTGATAAGCGGCAAAGGATTGTTCTCTATTTTTTGCCGCACGATTACCGGATCAGATTTGGGAATTTCAAACTTGATGCGGTCAGGAACATCCGTAGCAAAGGCAAATTCCGGTGACAAACCGAAAGCATAATAAAAAACTAGCAGAGCCGGAAAAAAAATCTTTCCGGCTCTTTTAATTTTTTTAATCAATAAATATCCGATTCTTTTCATCCGGTTCTATTATTTTTCTTTATCTTCTTCATCAACTTCTGTAGCGGTAACATCTTCTATATCCTGATCAGCAGTCTCAGATTGTTCCGGCTGCTTTTCTTTAGCCTGACGACGCGACTCATCACGTTCTTTACGTTCTTTTTCTTTTTCTTCTTTAACAATTTTTATTTCGTTCTTTTTTGCATCCAGTTTTTCTTCCTGTTCTTTCAAATTCTGAACAAGTCGTTCAACTTCTGAATCAGCAGCAACATCGGATTTTTCATCATTTGACAAAAGTTCGTATGTTCTTCCGCCAAGTTCAGAAAATAATTTTTCAATGTTTCGTTTAATTCCAAGGATATCAACCTTTAATTTGCCGATTTTTGTATATTCTTCTGTTTTATCTACAAACAGTTCAATACCGTCACGTATACCGTCACGAATATCTTCAAAAAGTGTTCCCATAATAACCTCCAAATAATTTAATTTATTTTAATTTGTGTTTCCTAAATAGACGACTTTTTTAACTTCTTGTTTCGAATTAGATTTAAATTCTACAAGATAAACACCTGCTGCCACGGGATAACTGTTATCATCCCGCCCATCCCAAATTACAGCGTGAGAACCGGCATTTTGGGTTTCAGAAATAATGGTTCGGACTTTTTGCCCTAATGCATTATAGACAGTAATAGTTATATGTTCGCCGCTCTCGCTTTCAGACAACATATAATCTATATGAGCAGATTTAGTTTCAGTTCGAGGAAATGGATTAGGGTAGATATTATCCACGATAAACTCTAAAACAGGTTTTTCTCCCGGCTCTGTTTGCAGGGCTTTATAAACATCCAGTTTTCCCCAACCCCAGTCAGAGTTTGGCAAACTGCCGGTATATTGATCAGCATTTGCACTGTTTGCCAGCATGCCCTGGAGCTGCGTAGCCGTAGCATTCGGGAATTCTTCAAGCAGCAAAGCAACAGCACCGGCAACATGCGGACCGGCCATACTTGTTCCCGAAGCCAATCCGTGCTTTCCATCCTGCAATATCATACCATAAGGGAAACTAGAGTTGCCGGATATAAACATACTGTTTGGCTCCGTTACCCAGGCTTGCTGAGAAATTGTACTGGCTATCATCATTGCAGGTGCAGTGACATCCGGTTTTATTCGCCCGTCTCGTGTCGGGCCGGGATTTGAAAAATCAGCAATATCTCCTACAGACATATTATTTTGACTATCAATCGTTAATGTATTATTTTCAAAATCGGTCCAAGTCAGCCTGGTAATATAGCCGCCGCTGGTGATAACGTTCTTGGATGTACCGGGTACGGAAATCTTTCCGGTCGAAACACTGCCCTGGTCAAACTGTACATTGATTGAAGAATAGGCCATATAGGCATCTATGGTAGCATTGCTGCCTTCGAATTTAATTTTCCATTCACCTTCACTGGGCGCAATTCCGTCGTTATCACTTATTTCTATATAGATTTCAAAATCTCCATTAAACGGAGAGACTCCATATACGGCTGAACCATTATCTTTAACAAAATAGCCATTTAGAATTAAAATCTTGCCGTCATTTGTGCTTTTGTCGTAATAATTACCCCGACGTACCGGTCCGTGAGTAACACCGTCCGGCGAGATTAATGAAAGGGTTACATTACTGCTGCCATCATACCAGGCATCGAGCTGTATCAGATCATTTCCTGAACCGGAGCCGTCAACATTAAAAGTAATCTCACTGGAACCACTCGAAGACCCCAGATATGCTTTGGCGTGTATATTTACATCACGTTCGTTACCGGCAACTGTTACGATTGCCTTACCAGAAGTGGTGGGGCCAACCAACGCATCGATTTCTCTTTCAGTTGAAGCTGTCCCGTCATGAGCGCCAAAGTGTCCACCGAGGCTCATATTGACAACATAAGGCATTCCGAGAACAGAGGCAACACTATCGATAAAGGTTAAGGCGATAAATTGATCAGTTGAGAGAAATGAATCACCTTTTACATCACGACTCGCTTTGACGATCACAAGATCAGCTTCCGGAGCAACTCCGGCAAAACTACCATATCCGGCCAACTCACTGTCATCACCGGCAATAATACCGGCGACATGTGTTCCGTGTCCCGAGTAATCATATTCATTAACCTGCCCCAAACCGTTCAATGCATTATTAATGTCCTGTTCGGTATAAAGTTTACCACCATAATAATTACCATTTGAATCACTAAGGTCCAATAAAAATTTAATTCGTGTATCGCCATTTGATTTGCGAAAATCATAATGCTGCCAATCAATACCGGAATCAATAACTCCAACAAGCACCCCCTTTCCTGTTTTATTCAATGTCTGCCGTGCCTTAATTCCATTAATCACGGGAATACTTTTATCCAAATAGGGTTTTGATATGGTTGGCGCTTCCATATAAATTATCTGGGGATTTTCGGCCACCTGTTCCAATTTTTCAAAAGGCACCCGAACAACAGCCATATCTGCAAATGATTTGACTATTTGAACCCCGGAACTTTCAAGTTCATATACATTCCCATCAAAAGTAATTATTGCCTCAACAAACCATTGTGTTCCGGACTTTTTCAAAGACAAATCATTTTTTATATCATCAATGCGTTCCGAATTTAATAAAATTTTTGTCAATCGCGGATCCATCTTGCTGAAATGATCAAAAGCCCAAGCTTGCCCAAAAGCCACAGACACAACGCAAGCGCAAACCAAAATTTTCCATAATTTTATCAAAGTATCCCTTTCTACCGACAACCTGACTGCATTATTACATAATAAACATGAATTTGTTGTTTAATAATCCCCCAACCTTTTCTTTTAACGTACATGAAACAACATGGTTTCGCATAAAATGAATAGAAATTATTTATTGCCACTCTGATTATTTAATTTTATTAATGCCGGCTCATAATTCGGATCAACTTTTAACGCATTTTCAAAACAAATCAATGCTTTATCATACCACCTTTTCATTTCATAACCTAAACCCAATCGATAATGAGCTGCTGCAACACTCGGATCCAACTCGATGGTTTTTTCAAAATTTTCTATCGCCGGATCTAGTTTACTCATACGCCAATAACACATTCCCAAATAATAATAAGAAGCGCCATAATTCGGATCAAGTTTCAAAGCATGCTCTAACTGCACCAGGGCTTTATCAGGTCTTTGTTGTAAATAATAAATAACTCCCAGATGGTGATAGGGCTGTGCATATTCCGGATCAATATAATTGGCCCGGTTAAAGGCTTGAAAAGCTTGTTTTATATTATTTTCCTGTAAATAAATTTCACCCAGTGCCTGAAAAGCTTTGGCATTCTGTGGATTCAACTCTGTCAATTTTATCAAATCATCTTTTCTGCGAGCTAATAAACCATTTAAATAAAGAGCATTTGCATTATCAGTATCCAGTGACAGTGCTTCCTGATAATAAACCCCGGCCTTGTCAAACTGACCATTCCAGGCAGAGACTTGTCCCTTTGCTACTAATGATTTAACCTGGTCATACACTTTTAATTTTTCTTTTATTTCCAAAGAATCTTCACCCATATTCGTAAAATAGGGATAGAGACTTTTTTTAAGCCTGCCAAGACTTGACAAAACATCCATATTTACAGTTACCGTCAGTTCCCGTGAAAACTCTATGTAGGGCAAATCATCCGAGTTTATTGGTGCGTTGTAACAATATTGAGCAAGCTGATCTTCAGCCATCAAAAAACAACTGCTTAATTCAAAAATATTTTCCAGATTTCCTTCTTTTAAATCCTTATTCACCCCCTGCAAAGCAAGCCTGTTCTTAAGTTGCTGATAATCAATTTTAAATCCATCCGGAGAAGACATCAGCAGCATATGCGACGGATTGACATACCAGAGTGAACTGGACGGAAAAACCTGAATAAATGTTTTTATTAAAGACTGATATTCTGTTTCGGTAATGGCATTGGGCGGCAGCCAGGCAATAATTATCCCCTGGTCCTTTAAAATATCGCGGCACATTTCATAAAAGTCCAATGTGTAGAGATTGGGGCTTATTTTAGGATGAATGGCGTTAAAGGAAATAACATCATACTTTTTTCGCGTACCTTTAACAAAATCACGTCCGTCTGTAATAACAAGATTGAACTTGGGATTATCCATAACGTTATGGTTTTCCGGTTCAAAATAGATGGCTGTTTCAATCTCATCTCTAACCAGTTCTACACAGTCTGTTCGGACATCCGGATACTGCACAGTTGCCCAGGACGTACTGCCCAAACCGAATCCAACAACCAAAACGTCTTTAGGGGCCGGATGGACCAGCATGGGTAAATGTCCGAGCAATTTATGGACCTGCATGTCCTGATAAATGGTAAAAGCTGTGGATTCACCGTTAATATTAAGTTCACGTTCACCGTTAACACGGTCCTGCAGAACAGCCAGTGATCCGTCAATCCCTTCTTTATAGTGCAGTAAATCATATCGTCTGGAAGGGCCTTTAAATTCGACGCTTGCCAAAATAAGCGGTTTTTGGTTCATGGAAAGAATGACCAACACAACGAGGATGCCGGCTAAACCAAATATAATATACCGACGTTTCGTCACTGCCCGTTGATTGTAATATATAAAAAATAGTCCAATTGCAAAATTCAGCAGCACAACAAGAGCAATACTCAAACGTACACCGCAAAAAGGAACAAGTACGAATCCTGCTAAAAACGATCCGATGATGGAACCGACCGTATTTGCCGAATAAACCTCTCCCACTTTTTTACCTAATCCTGAAATTGTTTTACCATAGGCCTGAACAATAATCGGAAAAGTCCCGCCCATAAATATGGTGGGGATGAGCATCAATAAAAATGACAGTAAAAATTTAATACCAACATTGGTCCACCAGGAATAATAACCCAATGAAGACCGTAATTCATTCGATATGGAATAAAAATTTTCAATTAACGGCATAACTGCCAGGGCAAATAATCCGATAATCAGTTGGACAATTCCAAACCACAAAATTAAATTTCGTTTTTGGTGAACCAAGCGGGAAAAAATATAACTTCCCAGGGCGATTCCAACCAGAAAAGCGGCAAGAATAGTGGAAAAAGTATAGGTGGTCAGTCCCAAAAAGAATAAAAGTGACCGGGTCCACAACACTTCATAAGCAAGCGATGCCAAGCCTGAAAGTGCAAAACCCCATAAAAGTAAACGTTGCTCCGGGATTTTTTCAGGTTCTTTTAACGGGATTTCTGTTTGTGGTTCATCCTGAATATCCTTACTCTTCTTACGTGAAATTAAAAATGCCGCCACACCGACAATTATATTTACAAAGGCTGTCAATGTAATGGTATTTTGTACGCCCATGTACTTAACCATAAAAAATCCGGCTGCAATTGTGCCGATAACAGCGCCGACCGTATTAAACGAATAAAGATATCCGGCTAATCGACCCACCAGATTATTCTGACGCACAAAATATTTCACAAGGATCGGTAAGGTCCCACCCATAAACATAGTGGGCAAAATAATAATAACACCTGCAAGCAAAAAACGTATCAATGCAAAAACATAGAATCCCGGTGAAAACGTTCTGAAAATAAATATATAAACAGAGTCAATTCCGGAAAATATAAACGGCGAGATTAAAGCATATATTCCAACCCCAATTTCCAGAAACCCATAAATTCGCAGCGGATTTTTGCTTTTTTCTATTTTTCGGCCCCAATAAAAACTGCCCCAGGCCAGACCGGCCATAAAAGCGGTAACAACGGTACTAACGGCAAAAGCTGTAACACCAAAAATTAAATTTAGAATTCTTACCCAGACAACCTGATAAACAAGTCCGCACATTCCGGAAATCAAAAATAAAAATAAAATAGCATAATGAATTCCACTAATGTTATACCGGATTCGTGATGGATTTTCAATTTGTTGTTTATTCTTTACAGCTTGTTTTTTTGCCACGCTCTGCTCCACTTTTTTAAAAAATAAAAACCTAACGAATATAAACAGCCTTGATTATTTTATATTCCGAATGTGTTGTCATTCGTATAAAATATATCCCGGAATTCAAACTCATGCCATTGGTGTCTGTTCCGTTCCAGATTACTTTGTATTTACCGGCAGCCAGGGTACTTTTCATGAGGGTGTTGACACGCTGCCCTATGGTATTAAACACCTCAATTTCAACAAATCTTTTATTTGGAATGTAAAATTCAAACCTGGTTTGTGCGTTAAACGGATTGGGATAATTCTGTTCCAAAATTAAATGGTCCGGTAATACGGGTTCCTGAGTCAGGACATTAGAATTTTCATCATCATATACCTTAAAATCATCAATATACCAACCGGCGTCGTTCACATCCTCATCACTGCTGAAATGAAACTCTACAAATATATGCTTGTTTATCATTTCAGACAAGTCAATTTTAACGGATTCCCATTTTTTACCATCACCGCTAAAAGCCGGTTCACCGCCCATAAATAAATTATCAGCATCCAAAGCGTTACAGGTGTAACCATTTTCCGGAAAAACGATATTGCGAACACTATCATCCGTTGTTTTGATTTTAATATTGCCGCCGTCAATACCTTCAGTGGTTAAATCCGTATGATAAAAATGCATAAACTCGAGTACAGGTTTTTGGTAACCGGCCAGACTGATTTCCGGACTTTTTAGAACAGAATGAGTTGATGCGTGATAGTCTCCATCCAAAACCGTCCCCCATACCTTTTTACCGGACGATGCTGATTCCGGTCCCATGTCATACAATCCCGGACCGGGCGTTCCCCAACTCCAGTCTTCTGTCGCTGTAAAATAACCGTTATTTTCTTCAAAATCGGCAAATAACTCTGAAATTCCTGTTTCCAGTTCAATCGATAAACCCTGAATATCATTTCCCTCATAGGCGACGACGTTAATGGTTTCACTTTTGTAACCGTCTTTAAAAGCTTTAATATTCAGCGTATCCGGCACCACATTTTGCAAAACAAACCGGCCTTGATCATCGGTTAAGGTGCAGATATTCTGGCCCATAACACAGACATCAACGCCGCTATAATTGTCTGCCGAGGCCAGGGTAACAGTTCCCTGGATTGTTATCGTTGATCTTGGTGTTAATACAATGTTTTCCACATTTTCATCTTTTTGAAGATAAAAACTTTTCTCAAATTTACGATACCCAAACTGTTCCACAAAAATTTTATAATGGCCGACTTGGCAAAAATCCGCAAAAGCAAAAACACCGCTGCTGCCTGAATATACCGTATATTTTTTATTATCAGCAAGATAGACCAGGTGAACCGGAACGTGTGCAAGCGGTACAAGAGTTACACTGTCGGTCAACGTTCCACGAACAGTACCATACTCATAGTCAACCGGTATGATCGTTTCCAGCAAATTATAACCGGACCTTGCACCCCAGACCTGAATCTGCCCTGTTTCTCTTGGGAAAACCCGGACAAAAGAGTTTTCAAAAACCGTATCCAATCCACAGCCTTTAAGATAGATTTTTTCAACAGCAGGCTGGGTATTTATTTCCAGGTTACCGGTAAGATAGGGTATAAATTTATCATCAACATTTACAGAATCATTTGTGATATTCACTTGTGGAGAAGTCAAGTCCGTCCCCCCTGTCACCGGCAACTCTACATTAAATTGATAATAGCTGTTTCCGGTTTCATTTCCATAAACAGACAAATTTTGACCATAGGGAAAAGAGACTGTAAAATCAGCAATCCCGGATTCGTTTGTAGCAGATTGATAAACAGCGTTCGGGCCAATACCCTTTATATAACATTGAACATGTGCGCGGGGCTGATCAGCCTGATCTTTGACATAAAGTTTTATTAGAGTTGAATTGTTTATTTTCACCGTATCCGGAACAATGGTTACCTGAAATTCGGCTGGGAAAGCTATCTCTTTTTGGAACGGGACAAATCCCCGTTTTGTTAATGTCAAAAGTAAAGGAGCAGATTCATCTACCGGACCTGTAAAGAAAAGCTCAGCATTGCCGTTGATTGATGATGCAGAAGCTACAAGTTGATTGTTCTGAGTAACTGCGGCCCATATATTTTCAACCGGTCCGTTTTGATTTGAAATATCGAGCGCCAAACTTCGGCTTCCGGAAGATATTGTATCCGGCACACTAACTAAAAACGAATCCGGTATTCCCAATGCAACCGGCAAATCCGGATCACCGAGGATGTTATAAATTTCAAAATAATACTCTGCGTGGGAATATCCCCTTGCGTACAAGTGTAAAAGTGCGGTCTGTGAAATCTCGGCAAAGTTGTTCAAGTCGGGTTCGGCTGCCGCTTCAAACAATTTTTTCTGATAATAATAGTCTTCATACCAAAACGCCAGGTCTGTTGCGCCTAAAAAGAGAGAGGCGCCGGTATTTTCAAAACGCAGCCAGCTTTCTCCCAAACACTCTGTTTCGTTAAAATCACCGGCATCACAGCCAAAACTTAAAACCGGAGGATATTTTTCAATATTTTGAAAGTAATAAATATCCACCAGACTAAAGTAACTTCCATTTGTTCTTAAATCATTCCAGTAAACTTTGTTACCATGACCGGAGTAAACAACCATCCCGGTACCCTGTTGAACAGCCTGACTTAGCTGTTCAGTGTTATCATTGTAAAAAGCCCATATCGAATCACACACCATACCTATCGGACGGCAATAATCGTTAATTACGGTTCGATGCCCTTTTTCAGCCAGTTCGTGAAAGGACTGATCTTTAGACGCCACAAAAGCAGCATGATTTCGCCAGTTTAAATCAGCGCCTATACATTTTTCATAGGCAAGACTTTTGTCAACCATTGTTTTCAGTTGTGCTGTGTTCAACGCCGGTAACCGGCCGATAAAAATATCCGGGAAAAGATCGTCATATCCATCCATCGTAGTATAAAGATAATCGGTCATATGCGGTACATGTGGATTTAAAGCGAATTTACCAACGTATGCAGGAACATATTGCACATCGCCGATTAACAAAACATGTTGCAGATTGGACGTGTTAAAAATTTGTTTTATATAGAATTTAATAGAGAGTGTATCCGGACCGATATTTTCGACGTTCGCCCATTGCACCTTGTATCCTTTTTGCCTTTTCCAATCAAGCAACGGACCGGCAGTGTTTTGAAACTCATCAGGCCCAATGACAAGATATACCGGAGGGTCGAAAGATGTAACCCTTGTAAAAACATCCTCCTGCTTGGTTATTTTCAGATTAGAGTCAATAAAATCATCTTTAGACTTGCTAACAAGCGCCAGACGAATGGATTCCACGACACGGAATTCCTTTGAAACCGGATTATACTGAACCGGAAAAAATTCAATACGCACCAAGTTTTTATCTCTTAATTTACCGGTCCTTGAAATTTTATATAAAGTTTCAGGGAAAAATTTGTTGTGGGAATAAACCTGGTCATTGCGAACCTGTTTTTTTTCAGAAACCTGTCCGACTTGTGGATGAAACGGAACCGGAACAATTTCATATTCAATCCCCAGCTCTTGAGCGCTGTAGGAGTAAATTGCAGAATCCAGAATGATAATTTCAAAATCAGCCGTTTCACTTGTTTCATAAATCCCGGAATAAAGCGGGAGCTGCGGCATTCCCTCATTGTGAATATAGCCACAATCCTGAATATGAATTTTCGAATAGGTTTTACCCTGAACAGATGTCAGAGAGGTCTTGAGATCAGGAAACTCTATCTGAATAACATTCTGGCTGGTTTCCCCAACCTTAAGGTTCACCGCTTGCGGACGGTCTTTATGAACAGAGTCCCGGAAACTCTGTGTGTAACCGGGACTCGATAAAAAAACGATAAAAAATAAAAATATATGTCTGAATTTTATCACTTGAGAAGGATCATCTTTTTAACGTCTGTAAACGAATTAGATTTTATGCGATAAAAATAAACACCGGTTGAAACAGGAACACCACGGCTGTTGCGTCCGTTCCAAACTTGCTGGTAACGTCCGGCGTTATGGTGCTTATCAACCAAAACATTGATTCGTTCACCCAAAATACTGAATATTTCTATATTCACATGGCCTGCTTTTGGCAACTCATAATTGATAGTTGTTGAAGGATTAAAAGGATTGGGATAATTTTGTCCCAATTTATAAACAGTCGGCAAGCTGTTTTCTGTATGATTATTTTCAACAGCATTTCCAGGATCAGCCAAAACTTCAATATCATCAATATAAAAGCCGTCAGCGACATTGTTGTCCTCATCGGCAACCAACCTGAATCGAATTTGTACCTGCTCAGCACCGGCCCCGCAAAAGTCATTGAGACTTAACTGTGCCTGCTGATATGTATATCCCGACTCACCGGTATATGCACCGATTATATCCCATGTCAATCCATCTTTACTCGCTTCCACAAAACAACTGTCACCGGCGTTTAATGAGTGGATATAATAAAATGAAAGTAAAGCAGTTTCACGCGTTGCCAGGTTAAAAGGATTTAATAATGTTAATGTATTTTCGCTGTTCGGTGAGTAATATCCGTCAGGACTATCCGTTATGGAAAAGGCGCCGGTGTTTGCATAAAAATAAACAGCCCATCCGCTGCCCAGGTCCCATTGATCTAAATCACCTTCAAAACCATCTACCGCCAAAGTGTTGACAACTTTGAACGATTTAACTTCAGATACTGTTTTATTCGGCTGTGCCGCCTTGTCCAAAGCGCTTATATAATAGGATATTGAATCATTTGGAGAAAGAACAGTTTCAAATGATATATCTGCTGAAAATTGTTTTGTGCCGTTATCATAAGCCATGAGAGTACTATCGGCAGCACCGGCATTTACCTGATAAAATAAATAAACGCCGTTTTCCTTTAATCCCATATTATCAACAACGGTTGCGGAAACGGTAAAAGGTCCGCTCAGATTTAATGTATTGTCCAATTTCGTTATATCAGAAATAACCGGTGCTTTGTTATCAAGCCCGACGTAAAAGCTAAAAACTTCTGCCGGGGCTTCAAAGGGGAGTTTACTGTACAGTCCGCTAACCGACTGGGCCTGAACATAGTAAGAAACTTCGGTTTCATTTTGGGCCGGAATATCACCGGAAAAATTAATGTCATCAGTTGTTGTCATTTGCACCTGGTTAAATGCAGCAGCACCGTCCGTTTTCCAAAACAAAGAAACACTGCCGGGATCAATCGCGTTTTCATTAGCTGCTAACTGGACCTGAACAGTATATGGATTGGCATTATCTTCAGTGTCAACTAGTGGAGTGTGGTCAATATCGATATTCGCCGGAGCCATTGGGGCATATTTGACAGCAGCGGCAGCGCTGTTTTGTTTAATATCGCCTAAATCATCACCACCCAGCACGGCAAAGGTTACAACAGTTCTTTCACCCGGGGCCAAAGTAACCGGACCGGTAGACACAACATGAGACCAGTCATCCTGGAACGGGGTTGCCGTCATACCGAAACCATTACTCATCAACTCAAATTTACGAGCATCATTCAATCCGTCATTATGGTCCAGACCGGTATATCCTGTTGCTGCCGGGTAAAGCATGGCAATTCCATAGTATTTTGTACTATCGCCATACATATAACCCAAATTATTTTCAGCGTCCCAGCCAACATCATTCAAATTTTCAGGTTCACTATCAATGTCCCAGTCTATAAATAGTCCGGTATAAATATCTTCAATTTGTTGGTCAGTTGTATTGTGTAATGTATATTCCACAACAACATAATCGCTGTCAGGCACAGATACCCACGCATAACTTTTTTGTGTTATTTCAAGCCCAATAGGATTTAAAGCACTGGAATCATTAAACCTGGCATATCCATCCTGGTCGGAAATTTTATTATCAAATAAAATACTGCCGCCTTCGCTGGTAACAAAATCATAACGCTCACCATCGGCATAATTTTCAGAACAGTCGGAAACCTGATTGGCTGAAGTCCCGACCCATAAACTTCCATGATAAAGTGTGCTTGTCGTTCCAATTGGGTATTGAAAACCATTTCCCAAATACTGACCCGAGTTAGCATAATCGTTGAAACCGAAAATACCAAAACTGGTTACTGTGAACCGAACATTATTAATATCATGGTCTGCAAATAAAGGCCGAACATAGGTATTTATATATTTAAAACTGTTATAGGAACCATCGTTTGCAGAAATATCAATTCGAAATGAAACACGATGCCCAAGAGGCGTCTCCGGATCAGTAGAAAACATAAACGGATTAGCATCATTAGAGGCACCTTCAGACTGGTTAATATTACCAAAATCAAAACTATCATTTATAAGTGTTATGTATTCATCTTCGGTTGACAATGTTGCTGTGACATTCGTTACATTGTCCAAATAACTTTTAACCGAGATTGAAAAAGCGATTGTTTCGCCATTATCAACTCTGCCGTTATTATCTCCGGTAATGGAATCATCAAAATCCCAGTCGAAAACTCGCACGGAAGAAGGCGTCTCTGTTAAGGCACGATAGGCGTTAACACGTCCGGAACCCAAATATCCGCGATAATCAGGATTTCTGTCATAAATATCATCAGTCGTTTCGATTAACTGACGGATAATACGATCATTATCCCAATCCATGTGAGCCGACTTGACCAATCCGGCAACACCGGAAACAACAGGTGCAGCCATGGATGTACCGCTTTTGTATTCATAATTATTGCCTGGAGTGGTTGCTAAAATAAAAGAACCTGGTGCAGAAATATCAACAGATTCATGATACGTAGAGTAACCAGCTTTAAGATCAATATCATGAAGCGTTGCAGCAACGGACACGACATTATCATAAGCAGATGGATAATGCACAGTGTAATTACCGTCATTTCCGGCTGACCCAATGATGACAACACCCTTTTCGTAGGCATAATTTATAATTTCTTGTGCATAGCTGGAATACCCGCCTCCACCCCATGACAAATTGACAACATTCGCACCATTATCTGCTGCATACACAATTGCCCTATAAGGATCATCCATAAGCGCATTGTCATCTGTTGTATGATAACCGACACGCAACGGCATGATTGTTAATTGATAAGCAACCCCGGCAACACCAATTCCGTTATTTGTAACGGCTGCCGCTGTTCCGGAAACATGGGTGCCATGACCGTCAAAATCCATTGGATCATTATCTTCATCAAGGGCATCTTCTCCAGCGGCAACATCAGCAGTATTTTCAAGATCTACAAAATCCCAACCGCGAATGTCATCAACTTTTCCATTTCCATCGTCGTCAATGCCGTTCATGTCCGATTCATCGACAACACCGTTTCCGTTCAGGTCCTCACCCGGATTTACCCAAATATTTGCAGCCAGGTCTTCATGTAAATAATCAACGCCTGTATCTACAACACCGATGATAACATCTTTACTACCCTGGTGTATGTCCCATGCAGAATCAGCTTTAATCTGTAACAAATGAAGCTGTTCATCATAACGGGCATCATTTGGTGTAAAATATGCATAGCTAACATATTGTGGTTCGGCATATTCAACCATTGGATCAGATTGTAATTCTTGGATGATTTGATAAACATCGGCTGATTGATCAAACTTAAATTTATAAAATCGTGACAGATCAACCTTGCCGGCAACAGTTTGTGTTTTTTCAGGAAAAATCTTTTTCACTGTTTTTATATTAAACTTGTTGGCAATAGCGTCAACTGTAGGAAAGCCAACAGAAGGTTTTCCGGAATTTTGCTTTGCATAGGCAGGCGGCTGTGTTTTAAACTTTACAACGATCTTTCCCGGAACAATTTCAACCTTATCTGCAGGAATTCTGGTTACATTTTGGTCAGTGTAATCAGGTTGATTTTCAAACTTGTTTTTTACTTTTCCAAAAGAGAAGGAAACTGTTAACAACAAAATAGTTAAAGTCATCCGAAAATAAAACATTTTCTGCATAGGGTTTTCTCCCACATTATTAATGGTTTTTGTTGTTTTAATGTTATCTAATAAGGATCATTTTTTTCATATCAGTAAAATCATCTGTTTCTATTCGGTATAAATAAACTCCTGAAGAAACGTGTCGATTAAAGTTATCAGTACCGTTCCAAACAACATCCTGGATCCCGTTGTTCATTAATTTATTTATCAAAGTTTTAATTTCACGCCCCAGCACATCATAAACTTTCAGGGAAACATGAGAACTTTTTGGCAATTGAAAACGTATGACCGTTTCCGGATTGAATGGATTTGGGAAATTTTGCCAGAGTTCATAATGAGTTGCAACCAGATCATCACTACCAAAGGTTGACACACCGGACACTTGATTCTCGGTATTAAACCAGGTCAAAACATTATCTACCAGTTCAGTTCTGCTAATTACACTTGATCCAAATTCATTTATAGCTTCAAAACTAAAGGCAAGATAAACCAATTGATAATCACCCTGATACTTTATAGCAGCATTTTTCCCCATTAAACCTGTTCCAAAATAGTTAAAAAGTGAGGTGGCCCCGTTAATGGGTTCAATAATATCCGGAGAAGTTTGATTATCAGCCCCATTTCCTTCTGTAATAAAAAAGTAAGGACGAAAACCATCCGTTATCGGATCATCAATAATTCCCGTAAGCATAATTTGCGGGTCTGAAGATGCATTATCCTGTAAAAGTTTGGCATGCAAATATTTTTCATAAAATACGTTATCACTTATATTTCCTGTCAGCACAAGGTCAGAACCAATATTTTGACCTGAAATAAAAAAATTACCTCCATTTTCAAGATAGCTGATGAGATACCGCTGCTCAGTCGCTGATAACGTATTACGCTGCGAACCGGTAAACCAAATAACCGTGCCGTATTTTTTTAACAAAGTGCTATCCGGAGTACCCTGAATCGTAATCTGGTGTGTATCATAATAATCAATTCCTAATTGGTCTAAAGCATCTGTATAATATTGCATGATACTCACACCACTTTCGGTCTTTTCACCATAACTGTCGTCAACAAGAAGAATAAATATATTCTCCATCATAACAACTAGATCAATTTCTGTATAATAATCACGATCAGAGTTAATTTTCAATTTGCAATTTATGGGATGACGAGACGCATTTGCTGAAGCATTTAATGCAAAAGCATCCAAATCATTTACTCCGCTACCATCTTCTTCAATACCGGAATAAACAGCGACAGAATCTGTAATTTGTATATCCGGATCATCTGTGGTTAAAACAGCCGTCACTGAAGTTACATTTTGACCATAATTTTTCAGATCAACATACAAGCGGGCCGATTCACCAGGATCCAAAAACCCATTGCCGTCACCTTCAAAATCATCCAGATTATAGGATAAAAAGTCAATATCATCTGCAACAACAGACAAATCGGCAAACATTATATCCCCGGAATCACTAATATTTTCTACAGCTACTTTTGAGTTTGCCAGATTATAGGACAAACTGTTGGGTCTTGATGTACGGTTAAAATTTCGATTGTCCGTAATCCCTGGAAAAGGATCGCCGGTATCTCCGTCATTTCTTTCAAAATCCAAATCTACCCGTCCGTCTGCAGCTTCCAGGTCGACAAGTTTATGGTTTTCATCATCATTCCAACCTCTTACCGAATTATCAATATGCCAGATTAACAGACCTTCACCTTCTAAATTGCGATCAAATCCTTTTTTCTGACGATTTTCAACAAGAAAATATTCTCTTCCGAGATTTATGCTTAAATCAAGGCCACTATTAAAAATATAAGGTGTAATGTCTCCATGTGTCCATAGCTTAAAAAACACAGAAGAATCTTCAACAGCCGGGAGCGCCTGATTTGATAAATTTTCATCAGGAACAACAGGGGTTATCCAACCCAGGGCCTCTTTACACCACGCACTCATGTGAGCAGGATATTCGGGAGAATTACCATCTCCACCATAACTGCCGCCGGCCATTAAACACCAATTTCCAACCCCTTCCGAAGTCTCACCTTCATCATCACGATCATACAAATCAGGTAGACCTAAAGCATGGCCGAATTCATGGCAAAAAACGCCAATTTTGACCATATCACCTTCTTCGACAGCAGGTTGAATAATATAATCATTAATTTTTATTTTGTTTCCGTTAATTCCAACATCATTTGTTACAAAAGGACTAAAATAATAATATTGATAACTCCAACTGTGCGACCAAATACCGGGGCCGCCTCGTTCACCACCTTCACCGGAATGCACAATGGCAATCACATCAACAAAACCGTCATCATCGCCCGAATTGGGTACACCATCCGGTCCGTCATTGTCATATTGTGTATAGTCAACAGATTCATCGGAAAGCTCAAACAACTCTTTTAACAACTCGCCGGTATTGCCGTTGTCTCTTTCATAGTATTGCGACGTACCGGAAACCTGATACCATCCATAAACCTGGCCTGTCAATTGAAACTGCCCATAAGAAACATCATCATAATAATCAGCCATCGAGCCGGTCGGCCAGTTTCCAAAAAGCTCTGCCTGAAGGTCCGTTTCCGGCCATTCCGCTGTTACATCAGAATATTGAGCACATAATACAGGTATCGCAAGACTTAATGAATTGCTTTGCGCAGCATTCGTTTTTCTTAAACTAGTTGATTTTGAGGCACGAAAATTCTGTATAGTTTTAATAAAACCCTTTTGAGGCATATAAAAAGCAGGATTATCTTTAAGATTATTGCGCATTTCCTCAGGTAATTTAATATCTTTTTTAAATGGGGGCACAATGGCGAACAGTGAGCGGGAAAAAACAATCAGCACTGTAATCAATATCGCTTTTTTCATTTTGAGCTTGTTCCTTTACATCGTCTTGATATATCTTGTTAAATGTTAACAATATACAATCTAATATCCAAGAATCAAAGTGATTTTCAGTTCATTTTCTAATTATACAATAGAACCAAAAAAAATAACTATCTATTCATTTTTTTTGTTGATTTTATCATCTATTATTTTTATTTAAAATAAAGCCTATTTTATTTTGTTAACCAGACACTGAAAATGATGGGTCGAATAATGAAAAAGTATTTATTTATTGCTCTGATTTATGCTAAAACAGTCGCTGTGTCATTTGCCGGTATTACGGGTACATTTGCAGGACGAATAACAGACAAAAACACGCAACAACCTCTTCCTGGAGCAAATATTACACTTATTGACACATACTATGGAGCTGCTGCAGAAGGTGACGGATTTTTTTTAATAAACAATATTCCTGCCGGCCGCTACCGTATAAAAGTTGAAATGATGGGTTATCAAACTATTATTTTAAATGATGTTCATATTTTAATGGATTTAAGAACAACACACAATTTTGAGATGGATCTCAAAGTTTTGGATGGGGAACAGGTATCAGTAACGGCTGAACGCCCCATGATCCAAAAAGATGTAACTGCAACCGCCCACTTTATAAGTCAACAGGAAATCTCACAACTTCCGGTACAATCATTCACTGAGATTATCGACATTCAACCCGGTGTTGCAGCCGGCCATATTCGTGGAGGCCGCCAAAACGAGGTTTTATATTTAGTCGATGGGTTTCCAATTCAGGACGTAATTGAAGGGAAAATAGGCGCAGAACTGCCGATGAATTCTATTATTGACATGACTGTGCAAACCGGTGGCTTTAATGCAGAATATGGAAATGCCATGTCCGGCGTCGTCAACATCCTGACTCAGGATGGCGGACAAGACCTTGAAAGTATGGTCGAAGTATCAGCATTACACTATGCCGGAAGAGAAACACCTTTTACAACTGATGGTGCAAATACGGACTGGATAACAGAATGTTATATTGGTGGCCCCTTGCTAACACAAAAGCTTAAATTTTATCTTTCAGCAGACATCCGCATGCCGAATACTCGCTGGAAACGGGAGGAATTTGGTCAACGTTTGATGATTTTTAACAACTCTGCCAGTAAAAATATAAATATGAATTCAAAAATCTCGTTTCATCCCTGGAAATCGCTCAAAATTACGACACAGGGTTTGCTTTCATTATGGGAATGGACGGAATTTGATAACAAATGGAAAAAAAATATACCAGGGCTTCCTGAAAGAACAAAAAACAGCTATCGGTTCAGCTTAACAGCCGTACACACTATAAATCCGCAAACATTTTACGAAGTTCGTGCCAGTGTTTATAATGTATTAAAATCCATTAATGGGGCATCATCACTGGATATGGCAAACGTCAAATATGAAGATCCTATAAAAAAAGATTGGGTTATATCCGGCGACTATCCCTGGTGGCTGGACCATGAAGAAATCCATACCATGGGAAAAATTGATCTCACTTCACAAATTACAAATAACCACCAAATTAAAACCGGTATGGAATTTACTTATTATGATCTTTACAAAAAAAATGTTCAACGTCTCGAAGTTAAAACTTATGATCCGGCTTTTCCGCAATACATTTCCTATGATACAGAATATCAATACTATCCATATAGAGGCGCTGCTTATATTCAGGACAAAATTGAATATGAAGGAATGATAGCCAACATTGGCCTTCGTTATGATTTTATGAATCCCAGAGCACAACGACCCGCCGTTGAAGAAAAAATTTATGGTGACCGTTCAGACTGGATTATAAATAATGAAAAACAAACCAAAGCTGAAATGAAACATCAATGGAGCCCAAGAATTGGTATTGCTTTGCCCATGGGAACAAAACAAGAACTGCGTGTTAATTATGGATATTTTTTCCAAACACCTATGTTTGATTATTTATATACAAATGCTAATATTAACCTCTCCCAGGGTTTTTCACCGCTTGGAGATCCGGATTTAAAACCATCTAAAACCCTGTCCTATGAACTTAGTTACAAAAACCAGTTGACTCATCATACGCTTTTAGACATAACAATTTTTAATAAAGAAGTTTCAAATTTAATTGATAACAATACATTTTTGGACCGAAAAAGTGATGCCCTAAGCGGTAGCGGTTATACACGTTATGTGAACATGGAAAACGTCTCAATATGGGGAAGTGAAATATATTTTAAAAGACGTGTAACCCAGTTTCTTTCAGGGAAAATCAGTCACACATACATGATTGCCAAAGGAACCGGATCTGAAAATACAGAAAAATTCAGTTGGTTGACCAACGATACCAAAGTCCCTATCAGCGATTATTACCTAAGCTGGGACCAGAGACATACTATTGTTGCCAATATAGATATGCGCAAACCCAATAACTGGGGTATAAATATCCTGTGGAAATGGAACAGTCCCCTGCCCTATACGGAATATCTTGGCATCAGCACAACACCGAACAATGCCAGAATGGAATCATCAACAACACTGGATATTCGTGTCAATAAAGATTTCAAAATTATAAACATACCGGCTTCTTTTTTCCTGGAAGCTTTAAACGTTTTCGATCACTCCAATATTCTCTGGGTTGATTACAATGGTATTCCCGGAGGAATTTACAGTGATCCATCCGCATGGGACGGAAAATTCAGACTACGAGCAGGTTTTGGCATTCAACTTTAATAAAAAGAGTATATTATGAAAAAAGCAATACCTATTTTTATAACTTTATTAACATTAGCCCTGTTTATTAACTGTTGGAACAAACAGGAAAATGATGTAACACGCCCGGTTATACCCCAATATACTTTTAGTGGAGAGATATTGGATTATGACTCTGAAATGGCCCTGGAAACAGAAATAGAACTATCAGAATACCGTATGCTTTATGATGTTTCATTTGGAACACAAACAGTTTCCACAGATAGTGCCGGACAGTTTTTATTTGAAACAGTTTATCCCGGTTATTATACATTCCGGGTTAAAAGAGAAGATGTCTGGTTAAGCGAGCAAAAACTTCAGGTAGAACACAGTGATACATCCGCTATAATAAAAATCCCAAACTTGTTTTTTGCAGACAGGTTTAGTTCAACAGGTCCTAAACCGGCCCTGGCCTGCTCCGGGCAATATGCATGGGTTCTAAATCGAAGTTATTTAAAACGATATAATAGTGGAAAAGAGTATTTGGAAATTTTTGACTTGTTGAATGTTTTTAAACAAAACAGTGACGTCTGGTTTACAGAAAATAACTTTGAAGACAAGTTAAACGAAAAAAATATTTCTGCTATGGCGTTTTGCCGTGAGGGTGTGGCCGCAATCGCCCAGCCAGACACGTTGTTATTGTTTAACCGTTGGGATGGAACAATTTCCAGTACGTTAAAACTGTCCAGAAGCGTCAATGGCCTGAGTTTTCACGCCCAGACTGGTAATCTTTATAGCTGTTCACAAAGTACAATCTTTAAACACAATGTTGATTCAAAGTTAATTGAATCTATTTACCCGACAGAATTCCCCAGCCTCCGGGCCCTGGCTTATTATAAAACAATTTATTCCTATGACAATTCGGAATTTTTTCTACGCAGGCACGACTCTGATTTGAACGTGACCGATACCTATGTAATAATAGATAATAAAACGAGTTCTCAGATTAGTAACATTTATGACATGTCTTTTGACGGATATGGTAATCTGTGGTACACTGTACAATAAACCGCTTTAGATTATTTTCAAAAAACTCAAATAATAAATATTTACGATATGTCTTTTGATGGATATGGGAAATTGTGGTATACTGTTAATTAAAATTATCGAAAAGCCATAATTAAGGGTCTTATTAAACAGCTAAAAACAATGGATTTACCGTTTTTAAAATAACCATGTTTAATCTCTTCTTAGGGGGTATAATTATTTTATTGACAAATAAAATAATTTATATTATATTAGTTTTACTAACTAACTTTATTTAAAAAGGAAAAGTAATGCAAAAAGCAGAACAATTATTGCTAGCGATACAAAACGTAGCAAAAAAATTACGCGAATTTAAAATTAAAGAAATTGAAAATAGTGGATATATGGACTTTTCTATTTCCAACTTTAGGTACATTGAAGAAATCCACAATATGGGGAACCCAACTTTTATGGAATTGACCAACCGTATGGGATTAAGCAAGCCAACGGTTACCTTAATGGTTGCCAAACTAATAGAAAAAGAATATGTCACCAAGAGTAAATCAGAACAAGACGGGCGCATTTATTACCTCAGTCTGACACCTAAAGGTGAGAAGCTGATAAATGATTATAACAAGGTCTACAAGAATTTTATAGATCAGGTTGCATCCCGGTTTGATGAACAAGAAATAGAAACTTTGGTTTCGCTTCTTCGAAGGATGTAATCAGATATTTTTTTAATTAAATAGTTAGTTCGTAAAACAATCTAAAAAGGAAGATAGAATGAAAAAAACAATTATGATAACAGGTACGTCGACAGGAATCGGCAAAGCAACTGCACTTTATTTTATTCAAAAAGGTTGGAATGTAGTGGCTACCATGCGCAGTCCTGCAAAAGAGACACAATTGACCGATTACGAAAATTTACTATGTTTACGTCTGGACGTTACTGATATCAATTCCATCAAAACAGCAATTCAAAAGACAATAAAGCATTTCGGGCATATTGATGTTTTGGTAAACAATGCAGCCTTTAGCTTAACCGGACCCTTTGAAGCCGCCACACCCGAACAAATACAAAATCTTTATGATATAGATGTATTTGGCCTTATGAATGTAACGCGCGAAATACTGCCGCACTTTAGAAAAAGAAATAACGGAACTATCATAAATATATCATCATTAATAGGCCTAGTTGCCATGCCCTTAAGCAGTTTTTATGCATCTGCCAAATGGGCCGTTGAAGGATTCAGCGAATCTCTCAGATTTGAAACAGGCGATCTGGGAATAAAGATAAAAATCGTTGAGCCCGGAGGGGTTAAGACAAACTTTGCTTCTAATGCTATTATAGTCAGGAAAAAAGACGTCCCCAGTTATGAAAAAACCATTGAAAAAAGAATTGCAGGATATGAAAAAAGAAAAAACAAGCTGACAGAACCGGTAGAAATAGCCAAAGTAATATTCACAGCAGCAGTAGATAATAGTAACAGACTGCGCTATGTGGCCGGTTCGGATGCTAAAGTAATGTGGTACTTGAGAAAAATTTTACCGTTCAAATTGTTCTCATCCTTACTTAAAAAACTTGCAGGTTAAATATTTGGAAAAAGGAAAATTTATGAATTCTATTATTGGAACATGGGAACTAGTATCCTTGGAAGTGAAAAATTCAAAGCACATTTTAACACCCTTTGGTAAAAATGTAAAAGGACTTTTAATTTACCAATCAAATGGATTTATGTCAGGAATCATTTCAGGAGAAGAGCGGCCACAGGTCAGTTCAGCAGCACTGTTTGGTCTAAGTGAGAAGGAACGTTCAGAAATTGCAAAAAATTTTATTGCCTATGCAGGAACTTTTCATGTAGAAAATGATAAAATCATTCATCATGTTAAAGTTAGTTTCATTCCGAATTTAATGGTAAAATCTGCACATACAAGCTCGTTTTCATTAAACAATAATCGTTTAGAAATAACATCAAAACAGGCCGACAAAACCGGAGAAACAATCACTATTACTTTAATCTGGCAATGGCTGGGTTGACTCGAAAATAACGATAAAAAACCGAGACAATTCGTTGATAATTTGGTTGATATATCCTCCATCATTTTATATATTAAGATAATAATTATCCGAACTTAACTGTTCCAATGGAGGATACCATGCGCACCTGTAAATTCATCATTATCCTTGTGACATTATTCTTTATCTCCAATTCAAAAATTTTTGCCGACGATATGTCCATTTTAGGAAGTTGGACTTTGATTGACCGTGAAAGCAGCGGAATTGATTTATACAACACACTACAAGTTGAAATAACAAAAACTACGGATGGTATCGAATTAATTCAAAAATGGGGTCAACGTCGTGGTTTTATCGACACCGTTGTTCTTAAATTAGATGGTTCCACAGTAGAAAAAGAAATATCAAACCGGGTATTCCCAACCAATGTATTTATGGGCGTTTCTATGGATGTCGGCTCTAAAAGAAAAATAACGGCACAGTGGCTGGAAAAAGACAAAGCATTACAAGTTAATGAAAAATATGATATTTTAGTATCTCAGGGACCGGTAACAATAACAACTATTCATACTTATACACTATCTCCGGGTGGTGAAACGCTTAGATACACTATTGACCGATCTACTCGAGAAAAACAGTTCGAAATTCAATATATGTTCAAACGGGCAGGCACCCGCGAAGCTTATTATATGGAATTAGAAGATGACTGGACGATTGACGGACAGCTTGATATTCAGGCGTTTTTAATAACATTACAGGGCTTGGCAAATCTCAATGGTCCCAATCTTTATTTCATATACCCGGAAACCTGGGATTTTACAAACACACCATATATCTTTGATTTTTTAAAAGAATATAGGTATTATTCTTATAAAAAATTGAACACCTGGGAACAAGCTCTTGAAAAATTTAAAGACAATGTTACCGGTTATATAGTGTGGGACAAAGAGGAAAGAACCTCATTAATCGTCGCATTTACCCTTGCCGGTTTAGAGCGTGCGGTCGTTGTCAGCGAAGACATGATTCCTGATATGGAAAAAGCCGGTTTACAAATGATTAAGGATTTCCGCGGCCAGTTTACCGGTCAAAGTGATTTTGAAATATATTCCTGGGCTTATGAACAATATTGGGACCAGTGCAGCAAAGACCTCATCATTTGGATGGGTGGCCATCACGGCCAGGTTATGAAACCCGGAATCGCAGATTGGGGTGTAAAAAACAAAGCCTTTTTTCAGGATTTATCAACAAAACCATCGGATGAAGAAGAGTATGGTTTAGCGTGTATAAATTATTAAGCGAACTCAACCCGATGTCTATGGTTATGGGCTGGCATTCCTATGCAAAAGATAAAGAACGTGACCATGTTCGCCTAACGTCCAGCTATGGTCATCGTGTTCGTGGTCTTCATACAGCCCCCAATATGTCTTTTATCGCTCAGGTACCCCGAACACCCGGTTTTGTCTTTAAAAACCACCATAATATTGACCCAAATAAAACCTATATACCGGAAAATAAAGCTTATATCACATGTGTTCAAACAGACGGTGTAGGTCTGGGTGCGTGGACCCGTCCGGGACGCGGAGAGCTTCCCTATGCCTGGGTTGTTGAAGTGACTGATTATGATTTTGCCCCGGCCATTTTGGAATTTTACTACACGCAGGCCACACAAAACGACTATTTTCTCGGTGCAACCGTTCTGGGATATACATACGCGAAAGCTATTCCCAATAGCCTGAGACCCGCACTTTATAAGGCAGCCAGGAAAAGATTGGAGCAACTGGACCTTTGTGTTACTCAAACAATGGACTATTCCGAGGGTGCAACAGTTGAGGGCAACACGGAATTAACACGAGATGTAGTGGATGGTTTTTATAAATATTTTCCAAACGTCATCGGTTTTTTTAACGGATACGCACCCTCTTTTACTTTTGCTGAAAGAGATGGCAGACCTGTAGTTTCTTATGATTATTATCTTTCTCCTGAAAGAACGGTTGAAGAAGCCGTCGGAGATTTACGTGAATTGATTAATATGAATAAAAAAAGACCTTATTTTTTGGCAGCGCATATTCGTCAGTATAGTGATATTAGACGGGTAAAATCAATTCTGGACCAGCTTGGCCCTGAAGTAGAAATTGTTCCGGCAGATGTATTTTTAAAATTAGCAGGACAGAAACCAACATTTAAAGAAAGATATCTTGAACGACGTTAACCTGGAATTATGCCGAGTTAAATAAATTGATACTTTTCCAATAAAAAAAGAAACATATTGCTCTTAAAGCCGGCCTTTTAAAAGCAATATGTTTCTAAAATTAAATTTTTATCTCCCCTTTTTATTACAGCCCCATAGAACAATTCTTAAATTATCTTGTAATGACATAGTTTGCCCGAAAATTGAAAACACCTGGCAAAACATAAATCCCATTAAAAAACTAGCGTATATATACCATTTTTCTGGTTTCCACGTTATTCTCACATTCAAATCTGTAAAAGTATATGCCGGAAGAGACGTCCCAGCCGATGGTGTCTTTACCGTTCCATTGGTAGCGGTGTTTTCCTGCCGGTAATTGCTGATCGGCTAACACATCAACTTCTCTGCCCAAAATATCGAATATGGTTAAACGAGCATGCATCGGCTCATTTAACAAAAATTCAATAGAGGTGGAATTGTTAAAAGGATTTGGATAATTTTGTTCCAGAACAAAATCCTGTGGAACCAGGTCATTGTTAAAATTCTCATGAGATACGGTTGTCACCATTTCGCCATGAAGCCAGTCAATAATATTTTTCATGACCTCACTTCTAACAGGACGACGTGTAGCATAATCATTTATAGCCTCAAAACTGAAGGCAAGATAAACAAGTTTGTAGTTACCCTCATACTTAATCGCGGCATTTTTATCATATAAACCGGTACCGAAATAATTAAAAATCGGAACGGCATATTCATCAGGCTCGATGATACTTGGCTGTAATTGATTATAGGCGCCATCACCTTCAGAAGCATAAAAAAACGGTCGAAAGGTTTCGCTAATGGTTTCACCTTCAATGCCGGCCAGCAATACCACCGGAAGAGGATGATCGCTTATACCACTTTGAATAAATTTTGCATGTAAATAATTTGTATAAAATTCTTTCGAAGCCCTGGTTCCGCCATACCAAAGGTCGTACCCAAGATTCTGACCGGATAAAAAAAGACGACCGCCATGATTAAGAAAAGATGAAACTTGTCGTTGCTCAAAATCAGTTAACGTATAACGTTGTGAACCTGTAAACCAAATAACTGTCCCATATTCGAAAAGGATAGCCTGGTTGGGGATTCCCTTCGCACTGATATCCCAAATATCATAATTAATAAATTCAATGTCATCAAGGGCTTTTGTGTAATAGTCATATAACCGAACGCCACTTGTGTCTGTTTCACCACGGGAATCATCCACCACAAGAATAGATATATTGTCCATTAAAACAATAAAATCATGATTAACAGCATACCCATTATCTGCCTGAAGGTTTAAAGTACAATAAACAGGATGCGGTTCCGTGTTTTGAGATAAAAACAATGAAAACGCATTATCAGAATTGTTAACAGTCTCTTCTTCATGTACATTTCGATAATATGAAACAGAGTTTAAAACGCTGACATCGGGATCAGGTGATGTCAGTGTTGCTTTTATTTCAGAGATATAATCTCCTAAATTGGTAATGGATAGTATGACATTTCCGGTTTCTCCGGCTTCAAGATATCCGTTATTATTGCCGTTACTGTCATCCAGTTTATAACCGTGATATAACAGATCATCGTCGATTGAATACAAATCAGCAATAATATTAGAATTATTTTTAGTTATGTTTTTAACAGCCACCTTGGTGATGGAAAGATCTTTGGCAAGGCTGTTTGGTGAGCTGGTTTTATTAAAAATATTTTTGTGTTTAGAACCAGGGAAAGGATCGCCTGCATCACCTAAATTGTTGAGCAAATCCAAATCCCGATTATTGTCAGCTTGTTCCAAATCAACCAATTTATTCTTTTCATTATCATTAACCAAAAGATTTGAAACACTGTTATCGATATGCCAAACAAGTAATCCATCGCCAGGTAAAATTTTATCAAAACCTGTCTTGCCGCGGTTTTCAATTAAAAAATATTCCTTTCCCAATGCTTTTTGGGTTCCTAAACTATTTTTATAAATATAGTTTTCAACGCGTCCATGGTTCCATAATTTATAAACAACATGACTTTGCTGAACAGGAGGTATCTCCATTGATTTGGCATTTTCTGTTAAAGTAACAACATTAACAAATCCCAAAACCTCCTTGCACCAGGCACAAAAATGAACAGGAGTTTCAGGAGTTTTACTATTTGCTCCCCATGAACCGTGCCCCATAAGGCCCCAGTTCCCGATACCTGCAGAAGAACCGTCACGGTCATACAAATCCGGTAATCCCAAAGCGTGGCCAAATTCATGGCAAAAAACCCCGATTTCAACCATACGGCTCAGCTGTATGGCCGGAACTGTAATGTAATTATTTATTAAAATTGGTGCATTGTTTATGCCCAAGTCATTAGTTACAAAATCAGAACCTGTTTGACTTTTATATTTCCCAAAGTGTGACCAAATCTCCGGACCATTTGTTTCTTCGGCACCGGTACCGGAATGAACAACAAATACAACGTCCACATATCCGTCGTCATCACCGGAATTCGGCAGACCGTCCGGGCCATCGTTATCAAATTGACTAAAATCAATTGAATCATCTGCAATTGTAAAAAGCTCAGTCAAGAGATCATCGAAATGATTTTGGTAACGATAATAATAATATCGATTTCCACTTAATTTATACCATCCGAAAACATTTCCGTTCAATTCCAGAGAATTACCGGATACCTCCATGTAATAATCCCTCATTGTTCCGGTCGACCATTGACCAAATAATTTTTGCTGCAAATCTGAAATATCAAATTCATCATTACGAATATCTTCATATTGAGCACACAAAACAGGTAAATTAAGACTGGTTTTATTTGCAAATTCAGTTTGGTTCATCCCCGATAGGCTTGATTTTAGTAAAAGTATGGATTTATCCGGCATGTAAAATTGCGGATCAGATTTTAACTGACTTGCAATATCCTCGGGAATACTTTTTTGATTTAAAGGAGGGGCAATGGAAAAAGCAGAAGAAAATAAAAAAAACAGTAAAAAAAGAACTAATCCTGGTCGGACCACTATGGTACTCCATCAATCCATAAAATTAATAAAAAAAAGAGGCAATACTTGTGTATTGCCTCTTAAACTAGAATAACCTGACAACCAAATTACAACAATATTATTTCATCAATATCATCTTTTTGGTGTTTGTAAAGTTATCAATGGTAATGCGGTAAAAATACATACCACTGGATACTTTTTGACCGTTCTGGTCAGCAGCATCCCAGGTTATATTGTGATAACCGGCAGATACGGTACCTTCAACGAGGGTGCGGATCATTTGTCCGTTTGCGTTAAAGACATCGAGTTTTACATATCCGGCTTTTGGTAATTGATAAGAAATAGATGTTGTCGGGTTAAATGGATTTGGATAGTTTTGTGCCAATCCAAAATCTGTTGGTAAAGAGTTTTGGTCGTTAGCAACAGAAACATTACCATCGTTCCAAAGATCAGAAATAACAATATTTGATTTTTCCGATGGATTTCCATTGTTATCATAAACTACCATCTGGAACGCCATTTTTGAATATTCCGGGTAAACAAATTCTGTTGCTTCAAAAACCATGGCTGCGCCGGGTTGACCTGGATTTGGAACACCAGGAATAACAGCAGCATTTTCCCATGTCATTTGTTCACCGTAGGAAACACGGAGTTCATAATAAGCTGCAGCACCGCCGCCAACACCATCATCACCGCCGGCTGTCCATGACAGAATGACACTGTTTTGTCTTACTGAATCAACAGCAAGATCATTAATTGCAGACGGAGCAACATCATCAGCAAGAGCAACATTTGACATTGCAGAAATATTACCGGCTTCATCTGTGGCTTTAATTGCCCACCAGGTATCTTCACTGGGCTGTTCAACAGGAGCAATCAATGTATCAGGTTCACCTGCGGCCATCATTGGTTTCGCAAACGGTAATACTCTTGCATCAGCCCAATTTTCTGCAGTTATTGGTACGTAAGCATAACGAATTTCGTAAAAAGAGCCTTCAAGAGGCAATGTTTCTTCCGGTGTTGTCCATGTCAACATTTTAATGCCTAGTGGCATTTCATGGGCTTTCAAGTCGGTAATGGCAACAGGAGCATCTGTATCGGCACATACAAAACTGATCGGGCCAACAGGATCACTTTCATTGCCGTTATAATCTGTTGCTGTAATCCAGGCATACAAAGTCACACCATTTGGTAAGCCTGTTGCTGTAAGTGTCGTTTCGCTGATTTGACCTTCGGTCAGAACACTATCGAGATCTGCAACTTCGGCACCCAATAAAGTGTAATACAAAGCACCATCAACTGCGTCCCAGTTAAAGGTAACGGTCATATCACCAGGAGTGGCCGTAAAGTTGGCCGGACCTGCCGGCGGCGTTCTGTCCGGGTCACTATATACAGCAAAGTCATCAACTGTATAGAATGTAGCAGCACCAGCGCCATAACTTGATAAAAAAGCAACCTGAACATTTGCCTGATTATCTGCCGTTTCTGAAATATCATAATAAAAATATCCATAACGTGCAGAACTCGGTGTATCAAATGTCATAACTTTCAGTGTGTCCCAGTTGGCACCGCCATCGTTTGTAACCATAATGGCACCCCAGGTGTCAGGATCGTTGCTGGCATCACGCCACCAATGTTCAACCATTAGATATGTATTTGTTGAATTAGAACAATCCATTATCGGTGAAGTCAACATAGATGTACCGGCATTAGCTGCAGGCCAAGCAAGTATGGTAGCTTCGACATCACCCATATCGAAAATGTCACCAATATGCCACTGATCACCTGTAACTGTCCATTCGGCAGCAAGATCGGCATCCGTCATATCGTTAAAGTTTTCAACCAGTGCCGGTTTGTTTGAAAAAGCATGAAAATTAACAACAAGTGAATCGTTACGAAATTCCTCATCACCACCGAAAATATCCGTATAAGCGATTAACTGATAATCACCTTCGTTCTGTGGTGTCCAGTCAGGAAAGTTATAAAAAGCCTGGCTGTTATTAAATTCCTGAAAATCCGGGAATGCTTTTAATGTATCACCCTGTCCGGGAGCATAGGTGTAGATATAACGTTCGTACTCTACATCACCAAACGAGTTTACTATCTTGACCCAAGTATTATAAATGGTATAAGGGAATAAACCAAAATTTGATACAACGACCTGAGGGTCATAAGTTTGACCAACAGCAATACCTTCACCTTTTGTAAAAGTAGAATCAAAATCGACAAAGCTAACACCAATATCGTAGGCAAACATTGTATATACAGTTAAATCGGCATTGTAGATTTCGAAACCCCAGTTAGGATCAGGACTGGTGCCTTCATCATTATCATCATAAATAGCTCGAAAACGAATACCAAGGCTGTCTCCTTTTAGATTATCAAAGACAGCGGTTAGGTCTAGTGATGAAGCAACCAAATCAGCTCCGTATTCAGAATAAATTGCCTGAACACGCCAGGGCAATCCAGGGACAGCAACCATACCATCTTCCACACCGGCATTGGCATATAAGGAACCACCAGCGTCAGACACATCGATATTATCAATAAACCAACCCAGTGTTTCTGCAGCATCGCCATCTTCAGCACTATAAGCACCATCACTGGCAAAAGCCCAACGAATCTGAACCTGTCCACCAACATAAGCGCTCAAATCAAAAGTGACAGTTACGGGAACTGTGACTTCACCGGCAAAACCGGGTATAGCGTCAGTAACATAGGGATCATTATAGCCCCATGCGGCCAAGTCATCAAAATCGTATCCACCATCAGGCACAACAAGTTCCCAGGGTGAATTTTCGGCGGTACGTACCCAAACATTACCACCATCCCATTCGCCACTTTCCATTCCATAGGTTTGGTCAAATGTTAAAGTAACGGGACCGGTTGCTCCTGTCAGATCAATAAACGGAGACAAAAGGTCTTCCCGCCAACCATTACCATATCCAGGTACGGAAAATTCGTTACTTGTCAGTGCCCACTGACCATCGACAATTGCCCAACGAGGATCTTCCATAAGGTTGGTTTCAACAGCGAGTAAATCATCCGGATCGGGTTCAGCAAGATACATATCAAGGTCAAGTTTCATAACTTTATAATCAAGGCCATCTTCACTTACTCTAGGAACACCCACAATTTTTGTTAATGCTTCATCTTTTGGACCGACAACACCGCCAAGGTCACCGCCCGGCTCCGGTGCAAAAGCTGAATTGTCCCAGCCATACAATGATCCTTCAAACCAAAACCAGTCACTACCGTAGCCTGGAACGCTCACGTCTAGATTCATAAATTCATCAAATTCAGCCTGTGAATTAAAATAATTGGAAATAAGAGGATTAATATCTCCGGCACCAGGAACATCATCAGCAATAATTGGTGTCATTTCCTTTTGCGACAATAAGGAAATTCTTTTTGAAGAGTTGTTGATAACCTGTTGTCTGGTAAGACCTCTTTGTTTTGCAAAAGAAACTTTTGCAGACGCACGATCTGCTGCAGAAGTAATGTTTACATCTTTAGATATTGTAGAAACTTTAGCTTTTGTTTCGGTAACTTTTTTTGCTAAAGTAACCGATGTAAAACTAAATACTAGCAATACAGTTAATAGCAACACAACTAGTTTATTTTTTGTCATATTGTTCTCCTTAAGAATACAATTTTTTCAGTTTATTAAAAAAGGAGAGAAAAGAGCGGTGCAGCAAAAAATTGCACCGCTCAAAAAACATTATTTAATTAATGCCATTTTCTTGACATCGACTTTATTCTCGGTAGTCAGTTTGTAGAAATAAACACCTGTTGGCAAATGTGATGCATCAAAACGGACTTTGTGTGTTCCAGCCGTAACAATACCATGTACCAAGCGAGCAACTTCCTGACCTGTTACATTAAAGATAACAAGGTCAGCTTTGCCGGTTTGTTCTACTGTAAAGGAAATTTCAGTAGCGGGGTTAAAAGGATTAGGATAATTTTGGGACAAATTGAATTGATTGGCTACAACAACTTCTTGTCCAACAGCAGTACCTGCATCTCTTCGGATAAGGTAAACATTGTCAACAAACCATGTAGCAAAGCTACCTTCGTTGTTGGGGTTTTTCCACCAGTATCTGAATTGAACATTAGCAGCAGCACCTGCCTCAGCAGTAATGTCATAAGAATAGAAGGCTTTATCTAAATCGATATAATCTGCCGGACCAGGATTTTCTTTCATCCAGGAAACAACAGGAAGCCATGTTGCTCCGCCGTCTACAGTCATATCGACACTGGCATAAATCGGATAGTTTTCCTCGCCATCTGTTCCACCGATATTTGTGGTAAACTCGATAAACAAATTGTTGTCGCCGGCAGGAATATCCCATACCGGGCTGAAAAGCAGTTCATTTTGTGGTTGAGGAGGTGTACCAGTCGGCATGTCACCAAAGGTGGTGTCATTACGTGTACCATTCATATGACGTAAATAGGCGCCTATTTCATTAGCAACATCATCGTCGGATAACAACCAGCCGTTATAATAATCAAATTCTTCGCCGTCTGAGCTATCGACAACAGTCCAGCCACCGATATCCAGGTCCTGGTTAATCGTTTGTTTTGGTGTCCATGTTGGAAATTCAAAGCCTACATGGTCGCCATCAGCATCAATATTTAAATAATCCTGGAAATCCTGAGAAGCGATTGCATCATCGGGATCAGGATAGGCATAAAAACCAGCACCAACAACGTCATTATATGTGGCTTCATCACCAGCATAATTTGTGGAAATGACTACGCTATAGTCTTGTTTTTCACCTTCAACAACCCATGAACCAAAGATCATTTCACTTGTAACCTGATCTTTAAGCAGTGGAGGTGTGCTCATTGATTTTGTCCACAATACATTATTATTGGAATCGAGGACATCAACAGTAACAGGTACAGGTCCTAAAGCATTTTTACCATTGTTTTTAACAACACCTTTAATTACAATCTCATCACCTTTATGGAAAGGTTTTGGTTCAACATTATCAATACCAATATCAAGAATTTGAGGTTTGGCATCAACATTTGGCTGAATGGATGTTCCGTCAAAATACTGTGCATTATTGTCGCCTGCACCGGCACCTGACCAGAAAATATCCAAAGTTGTTGATGCAGGATCGTAAACAACATCGGCACCAACATCACCCAGAGGAGAAATCCCATCACGTGTAATCCAGCGATGTAATTCCCACGGCATATTAATCGGATCTGTTCCGGTTAAGGTAGATACGTTGTCAATTTTTAAAACAACGATATCACCACCAGAACCCATGGTATTAGCGTAACTGTTTGTGTTACCGACAAGATATAAAACATCATTTTCATCATCAATATCGGCATTTGGCAGCATTAAATCATCGTCATCTGTAACTACGATGCTTGGAAAAGTTTCGACGTTCAAGCTAACAGCACCTTCAAAGCCCAAACCATTATTTAAAGTTCCAAAATCGGTTGCACTATTTGGGTCAACTGGTGGTTCCCATGTACCGAAATCAAAATCACCAGGAGAATTATCCATGAAATAAAAGCCGCGATTGTTTTGATCAAAAACCATTTCAGGCATACCCCAGCACTCTTCCAACTCAGCTTGCAGACGTGTTGGAGGAATGGGGCCCCATGCAGCAGCGGCAGTCTTGTAATAGATATGGTAAGGTGTTTTATCACCAAATGTATCGGATCCACCGTCACCTGAGAAAATAATATGAGGATCATTATTTCTATCAAGTACTATTGTACCCTGAAAAACAACACCACTTGGTACAAAACTAATAGCTTCCTGACCTGGATCGCCATTTGCTTTTGTAAAAACCAAATTGGAAAGATCGGCTTGGCCGTCTGCAGCAGAAAGATCAGTTCTAGTATAGAACATGTCCTGGTTATTTCTTGCATAAGTTATATGCAAAACACGGTCAGTTCCAAGTGCCATTGTTGCCCAGGAAACTTCAGCAACCGGGACACCAATTTTATTACCCAAGTCCATAAAAGGGCACCATGTATCGCCACCATCAGTTGAACGAGTCAGTTGTGTTCTCCAAACACCACCAACAACACGTGGGGCCGGTAACAAATAAATATCATCATTTGTCGGGTCTACTGACAATTTTGCCATCAAACAACGGTCAAGATTATCAAAACCAGCAGTTGCGGGGATGTTCATTGGTTCAGTCCATGCCAAACCAAGGGCATCGAGTGAATGGGCATAAAATGGAAAATCGTATGTTGGATTTTCCCAGGATACGTGTAATATGCCATCAGATGTTCGAGCAGAATGACGGCCGCCGTAAAAGAAAGCTCTTGGCATGGCAGGTCCGATAACAATACCACCTGGTTTGGTATAGTCGAGACCATTTGATTCGTATTTACCTAATTCATATCGATTAAGTACTGTTTGCTCTGCTTGCACGGTTGTAATTGAAACTACCAATGCAAAAATTAAAAATAATAAAAGAAAACTTTTTTTGATGCTCATAAATGCCTCCTGCTAAAATGAGGAACAGAAGTAATGATTTACAGGCCTTTGTTTGAGGACCCTCGATTTAACATAAATAGTAACTGCATTTGCTATTAGCTTTAATATCACCTCCTTCATTCCGTTTAAAAATTTTAAACAAAGAACATTCGTATTTAATCAATATAAAGCAAAATTAAAAAAAGTCAACAAGAATATTTAAATATTACCATAAATCCGTACTTGTCCAACCAGTTGGTTCATCTTGTGGTGTTGTAGATATTTTAGTTAATATAGTCATATAAAAATCGGACGATGCATTATCACAAACATCACCAAATGATAGAAAAATTTCCAAACATTTTTCAGCGCCTAAATAATCTTTACTGTTATAGTAAGCCATCGCCAACAATTTATAGACATCCCACATATTATAAGAGTTGTCACCATCGTATAAAGTGCGTTGATATGGATAATTTTCAGCATCTAAAACTTTTAAATCCTGATTGATATACAACACTGAGCGAGCAGAAGCAATAGCCGATGCATAATCTCCCTGGGCTAAATAAGAAGAGGCCATTCCGGCATAGGCATCACATTGCAGGTAAGTTCCTCCTGAAGTTTCATCTTCAGGGCTATATTTATTATAAAACTTGCCGTTTGCATAATAAAGGTCACCGGTCTCGTCTGCCGGTGTTTTCGACAAATTCTCCAACGAATCATCCAAAACGATAAATTGCATATCAGTACGATCTATCTGATAACCTTTTTCATGGTATGTATATGTTGCATTTATAAATTCAAGATCATTAATTCTTGGGAAAATTTCAATTATTCCTTTTTGGGTATCAATATAAAACTTTTCATAAGATGTAACTTCTTCAGGCGTAGCAACAGGGATAGAAAAACTGTCAGGCTCAAATGTTATAGAGTTATCCAAAGCTGATCCAATGTCAGTTCCCTGGCTGTTACTAATTTCAGTTTTTGGTAAATTAACCGAACGAGTACCCGCTGCAATTAAATAAGCAGGAGCAGCACCCAAATTATGTTCATTTCTAGCATCGTAACTTTCAATTTTATCGAGCGAGATAATAATTTCATCAGTCGAAAGTTGCCAATTACCATTAATACCGGGTGCGCTTGTATCAGCAACGGCATGGGCCTCTACTTTTTCCATCGTTTTTACAGGCCTTTTTCCGGATCGAACCGCTTCCAAGCTAATCACAAAATTAAAATTGGTAATGGCCTGTGTATAATTTTCAAGTCGGCTGTACGTCCAACCCAATCCTCTGTAAGCATCGATTGATAATTGGGGATCGACATTTCTTTTAATTGTTTCCTCAAATTTTGAGATGGCCAGAGAATAATCACCCTGCTGAAAAGCATCCCATCCTTCATTAAGCAATGAACTTACACTCTCAGCTGTCGTCGGAATATCATCAGACTCTTTTGTACAAGCAGAGAACAGAAAGAAAGTTAAACAAAGTACTAACAATCCTAAAACATTCCATTTCAGTGCCGGCCTGATTGAAGAGCTAGTCATTAAAGCCTCCTTTATATAAAAAGCGTTCCTGCCAAAATCTGTTTTTTTCATTATAATACCACACTTATTTTATGAGCAACATTTTTTTATTTTGAATAAAGCTACCCGCTTTCATTTCATACATGTATACACCACTTGGCAGTTGAAAACCTGCTTGATCTCGTCCGTCCCATTTGACCGTAAAACTTCCGGCATCTTTTGCTGTGTTAACCAAAGTTTTTACCAATTGACCACTTATGTTAAAAACTTTAATGCTAACATGATTTTTTTCAGGGACCTGGTATTGAATTTCTGTTGTCGGATTAAATGGATTCGGATAATTTTGAGATAAAGCAAAGGTCGTTGGCAGTAAATTATCCAATTCCGTATCAGCTCCAACGCTGTTCTTCATAATACTAAATACACCAAGCTGGCTGATGGATGCTTTAAAACAATTTTCCTTCGTATCTTGAAAAGCTTTAACTCTTATCCACTCTTTGCCCTCTTTTTGGTAAAGTCCCAAATCTTCTTCTTCAATCTCATTCAAATCCGTATCATCATACTTAAATGTTAATATGGCATTTTTTTCCAAATTTAGTGCTTGCGGCCCAATCTGATAGGTTTTACCTACAAATAAATCAGGATCGATTTTTTCTTCAGCAGCATCAAATTGAGCTGAAACAGCAGACAGTGTTACAGGTACTTTTTTAGTAACAGCACCCTGAGGTATTTCGACAAAAATGTTTTTATCCGCGCTGGCAAGCGATTTTTTACTTGCAGAAGTTACTTCTTCAATGGTTAATGGAAATGAAATCATACTAGCGTCATTTCCGCCTAAATCCTGTAACTTTCGTATTCGCATGGTCAAATTTGCACTTTGTTCTATATGGTAACGACCATTATAAATATAAGTCACAGGCTGGTTGTTAGCATCCTTTGCAACATCAAAAAGTTCCATATCTATAGTGGTTGTATCGGTAAAAAAGATAACATCTGTTGTTGGTTTTTCAAACACATTAACATCTTTAAAAATACGTTCATTAGTAGAGACATAAAAATCAATAAATTCAGGGTACATGGGATTATGAACGATATTGTAATTTACTTCAGGGGCAGCAACGTCTTTAACTTGAATAAGTTTTGCAGCTTTTCCCAATGAGTCCTGATTGCTCATAATAATGAACATGTGGTGATATTTAAGTTCTGTTTTATCACTATTGGGTTCATATTTAGACAGAACATTAAACTCTAATTCTTTTTCTTCATTAAAGGTCGGGGTTAAATCTTCAACATCTTTACTGCCATCTCCCTTAACTTTTATTAACTGAACCCTGATTTGAGCGTCATCAGCAGCGTTAAGACGATAGGTTATCGGTTCACCTGTAACCTTATCTTTATCCCAATAGTTTATAACAGATTGAGCAGGGTCATTTATTGCAGGATCAGGAAAAAAGTATCGAATGAAATAGGCCCAGTTATTTAATCCATCTTTATACTCCCAATTTACTTTATATTCCTTATAAGCACTCATGGAAGAGTTGTGTCCAAAGATAGCTCCGGAATTCATCCCAATAATTTTTTCTTCCATGTACCTGTTTAAAACATTTGAATAAACCTGATTTTCATAACCTAATTTAGCCCCGGTTGTTGGATCTGTTTGATTTACATCATTAATACAGTTTGTTATAGCCCATGCGGCATAAATATCGGAAAATTTAACACCATCAGTCATGGCATTTTGAACGCCAATCCATCCGTTTTCCTGTTCATTTATAATGTTTTTAAAAAGGTCCAGACCTCCAAAATTTTCATATAAATAATTAAAAAACATGGACACCATCGTTAAACGATTTACAATCTGACCTTTTTCAGGGTCAACTTCCCACGGACTGAGGGCAGTCCCACTAATAAGAGAAAAAACCTTGTTGGCGCCAGTTAAACTTTGAAAATCCGGCATGGCCGTGGGTAAAGGATAACCACAAAGTCGGTCACCAATATAAGAAAGACCTTCAACAACCCATCTTTCTTCGTTATAATCCTTGTTTACTACAATCATTCTTATCAACTGGTGGGCAACGGCTCCAGCTTTTTCATCTGTTGTAACTTCGTGTGAATCTATATAAACATATTCACCTTTATTTGATTTTCCGATCGGGCTTTTGTCTTCCGGCCGGATATAACCGGCTACCGCAGTGATACCATTTTTACCATTTGAGGTATTGTTATAATTTTGTCCTTTGTCCTGAATATCATGAATAACAATATTGACTTTAGAATTATTGTCACTGTCTGGAATGTTTTCAGCGCCCAAATTACTTGTTATAACCGAATAAATACCCTGGTCCGGAAAATCCGGAGTAGAATTTTCGATTGCATCTAATATTTGCACAATCTCATCATTTTCAATAAACGACGTCAAATGTCTGTTGTCAGTTTGCCAAGTCAAGCCATTATCCGATGTACTAAACAAACCCAGTTGTGTTCCTGCGTATAATGCATTATTACCGAAAAACAAACAATTTATATTTGCTTCGTCATCAATTTCTGTAGCAGGCGTCCAAATCGCTCCATCAGCAGGATTGGAAAAAACACCATCAATTGTACCAGCATACAAAACACCGCTTTCATTAACGAGCAAACTTTGAACATCGGTATTTTCCAAACCTTCTACGCTGGACCCATAAAGGACCCAGTCCTTACCGCCGTTTTCTGTTTTATATACACCATTTTCATTACCACCATAAAGTATTTGCCCTCTGCCGGCCATTGATGTAAAAAACAGACCACTTGCCGTTGTAGCCTTCATTTGAGCAATAATGTCAGCTTCATTTAACAAATCATAATTATCAACTGGATTGCCCTTGACTAAATTATCATTGCTGATAATAATACCTTTTTTATCTTTATTGATACCACGTAATGTCGATGATTGTTCTACCCATACCAAAGTATCCCCATCATTAACATAGGTAACTGTAATAAATCGTCCACCAACTTCATAACTTGGATTTTCAGGATAGGATACAAGCAGCAACAATTGGTTCTGTGGGTCAACAACTGTAGCATATCCGCTTTCACCACGGTATTTAAAATTATTGACATCCAGTATTGAATAGTTAGATAAAGAACCATCACCACCAGATATTGTATATGGATTTAATTTTGCAGTAAATTTTCCTTCATCACCAACAATACCTTCCATATTACGGACCTGATAACGTGTATCTGTAGTAAGAATATCAGCAGCAGGGCAAAGCCATTTTCTCACGAAATTACCAAGTGAATCATACTCAACGACAACGATAGAGTCTTCTTTACTGATACCTTCAGCGGCAATCATTTTTTCCCAACCAGCGCCGAATGATTTCCCCAAGTTTGCCATTTGGTCTTCATCAAGCGAAGAATCAGTTATTTTTACTTTAACATTTGCTTTGGAAAGTGAAATTTCCCGTTCAATGCCTTCCCAATGATTTCCGTTATTATTTGATATAAACATTCCGGCATCAGTTGATGCATACAAAACACCATTAGAATATGCTATATCACGTATGGCCAAATGTTCATTATCATTGTCAACAGGGAAACCATAGTTTTTTTCTTGCCAGGTGCGACCATTATCGCTACTGAAAAATGCTCCCATATCAATGTCAACATCACCATCTTCATCATCATCGTCACCGGTTTGTTTAAAAGTATATCCACCCAAACCGGCAAAAATGCCATTCTCTGTTTTACACAGCGAAAAGACAGGAGTGGTTATATCAGCTCTTCTCCAACGATCCGTACCTGTAACCAAATAATATAATCCTTCATCAGCAGCAGCTAGAACGGTATTATCATCGGTCATAATCATATCATGAATTGTTGATGTCGTTCCAGGCACTCTTAAGCTGGCAGGGATACCGGCAGAAAATTTTTCCCATTCGGTAGAATTCAAATTTCTCCGAAAAATACCTGTATTAAAAGTTCCTACATAAATATAGCTATTTGCATAATCAATGGTAATTGCTGTTATATTTGGATTTTCTACCCAGATATCACAATGACTACCGGTTTCTTGTAGGGTTGCACCAATTTTATATTCATATTGAAAAAACTGAAAATTGTGTGTCCATAAAAATTTAGTATCACCAATTTGTTGTGCCACTGACACATATACAAAACAGAGTGAAGCCAAAATTGTTAACACCACCTTTTTAAACATAAAATCCTCCAGAACAGATAAGCTTTAGATCAAACGCAAACACAACGTGCCTCGATTTAATATAAAAGGATTCGCAAAGATCACATTCTAAAAATTTAAAACAAGAGACATTTGGTGAACCATTTCCAAAATGCCAAAATCTGTGTAACTATAGTCCAACGAAGCAGCACCCATTTGGTTGACATTAAATTTGAGGCTGCCACCAAATGAAAATCGAGCGGCATCATGATTTCCGATATAGCCACCGCGTAAGGCAAACATATTTTTAAACCAATATTCACCACCTAAATTAACCTGCTCAACATTATCATTAGGATGTACCAGGTCGGCAGCAAGTGTTAATGTATTTAATTCTGTTTCATATACTTCCATTGCTAAACCAGCTCTAAACTGCAATGGCATGTGATAAGGACGATAATCGGCAGCAGGTTCACGGACATATTCCTGAGCATCAGAGTCAAAATTTGTAATATCTTCATATTGCCCGGGGATACTCAGTTCAGGGCCAAAATTAAAAATGGAAATACCAAGTCTTAAAGATTTAAATCCTGTAGAATATATAGAACCAATATCAAAAGCCATAGTGCCGGCAACTTCATCATCACCTGTTATACTATTAACAGTACCATAATCTTCCCTGACATACTTGACAGTACCGCCAAAGGTAAATTTGTCAGTTAAAAAACGCGCAAAAGACAAACCGATCATCATATCATTCTTGGAATATGTTTCTCCGGTCCCATCCTGTTGTTCAAAAGTAGTAATTTCAATATCACCGGAAGTCAGATAAGTACCGGAGAGGGCAAAAGTACCCAAAGTTGGAAATGTCTTTGCTATAGTAATAGCTTCATACTTTATATCAGCAAACCACTCAATATGAGATGTAAAAATACTCATATTTTTCACACCGGTAATACCACTAGGATTCCAAAATACAGCAGAAGCGTCATTTGTAACGGCAACACATGCTCCGCCCATTCCTGTAAATCTGGCACCAGCCCCAATCTTTAAAAATTGGGCACCTGCTGTACCAACTTTTGCAAATTGTTGCGCATCAGCACGAGATAACCATCCTGCTATAGCAACGATACCTATGACGATTAATAAAACTCTTTTCATTATTTCAAACCTCTCGATTATATTCACTAATATTATTCCAGGTTTATAAAAATCATGAGCCCATAATTACAACAAATTTTCCAATAAATTTATCATCATCTGTTTCGACGACATAAACATACAAACCGCTCACAATAGATTGTGTATTTCTGGATATAAGGTCCCATTTTTCAATACTTGAACCGTCAGTATGGTCCAATGTAACAATATGGTCCCCTGTCAGTGTAAAAATAGTAATTTTTGCGACTGGAGGTAAATTTGTAAATAATATGGCACTTTCATAGATATCTTCAAAGACATCAGTAGCTTTATATGGATTTGGAACAACTTTAATATTAGACATGTCAAAATTAGTTACTTCTGTTTCATACATAGCCTTTGGAATTACAGCAACAGGAGCACCACTTTCTGTTTTACTATAATTCGTTTTTCCACTTTCTGACGGGGGTAATCCAATCTCAGGATCACCACTATCATATGCAACAACAGCATAATAGTAGGGAATACCGTTAATAGGAGATTCAACAGAGGTTCCCCAAGGGGTAACCCCACCAACATCAACAAACTCGTGAGTTATATCAGGTAAATCGGCAGTTCCAATTGAATCACGTTCTGTATTCAGAACGTTGACAACGGTATTAGGAATATTGTCAAAAGCAGCGATCATCGTCCAGTTGCTGGGAGAGTATTTTGCACGGTAAATTTTATATCCGACAAAATCAATCTCTTTTGTCTTTGTATCAGGGGTTATTTCAGAAATATCATCCCAAACCAAGGTTACGGAACGATCATCAGGACTATACCGCAAATTAGGTGTTGCAGGAGGTGCAGGTAACAAATAATGAACATCTCCATTTGGCGCTGAAGGGTTCAATGGGCTGCTTTTTACACTTCCGGCATAATAAGCTTTTATTGCATTATCAGAATTTTCACGCATTCCCTGTAAACCCTGTCCGACAAGTTCTGCCCATACAACTTTGATAGTATCGTCCGGGGCTAAATCGTAAGGTCCGATTGTTGTTAAAAAACGATAATCAAAAGTAGGAGCATTTAAATCGAGTGGATTGGGTAAAAATTTGTATCCCTTGCTAAATTCGTGCTGACCTTTCATATAATCATATTGCTCAATGTTGTTACCAGGATCACTTTCCCAATTCCACCATTGATGAGAAAAAGGACGACAAATTCGGGAACGTAAACTGTCAGGATTTTCATAATAATAATCTACAGATGTAGGATCAGAATAAAGAACACGTCCAGCCATAAAACCGGCACAATCCGGTTTTAAATTCCGTTCACCAAAATCATTCTCTGATGAAGATGGATTATCAGCGTCATAAATATAGGACATTCCACGCGGAAACTTCCAGCCAATAACCGGGGTTCCGTCTGCCCTTCGAAGTGTGTCGCCGGCAGATATTTCATAATCTCCAATCGTAACAGCAACATCGGCCATTATGGCAACGCCTCTTTCATCTTCGATCAAAGAGTATTCATCATAGACTCCATCACCTTCTACCAAGGTTTCGTCATATTCGGGATTAAAACCACCCATTTGCGATCCATAAGGAATACCATAATCGTCATAACCGGTTTCACCATCACCATCCAAATCAAGGGGATCAACTAAATCAATTTCATCTGTTTTTGTATCTGTTCCATCCCAACCGTCATAATCAACCAAATCATCAATATGTTTATCGCTAACATCAATTGAGGCTACATCCACATCGTACCACCATCCGATATAAACCTCTCTCAGAAAACCATTCAAGCCTGTATTGATAACCTGAAATTCATAAATGAGAAAATCATCATACTCAGGCATACTCCAGCTCAATCCATGCTCTATAACACGAATTCCCAGGGCAGTATGATCTGCCTTGGATTCCAAGTCATCAAACACACAATAGCTGTCATGGATAGAGACCGGATTGATTACAGAGGCCACTTCTTCATTTCCCATCAAAAATTGAGTGCCTTCAGAAGGTTCCCATTCTTCAAAACTGTAAAAATAACTGGAACACAATTTTTCACCATTAACAAGTGTAGACACCCAAATAGCAGCATCGTATAAAAAGCTGTTACGGGTTCCGCCAGGCCATTCGGCTGACGGACGTCCTGTTGTATCAAAATTAGGATCACCAAAACTACCATAGTTCGTCACTACATTCCACATTGTACCAATATTATGAGCCTTAAATTCCAAATCAGGACGCGCAGATGTTTTGTATAAGCGTTGTTTCCTTTTGTTCTTCATGTCAGGATGAATTTTGGCTTCTACTGAAGTAATGAAAAGCATCATTATCAGTGTCAAGATACATCCTAATATTGTCCGCTTAGCCAAAGTGACCTCCATTACAATTGTATTTTAAATATCAAAATTTTAATGCCATTTAATTAAAAATCTACACGCAAACCAATACGAGTCAATCTTCCACGTCCCCATACTTCGGGATCACCATATTTTCCTTCAGGATCACCTGTTGCATGGTACCATTCTTCACCATCATCAGCTAATTTAATAATATTCCTCTTGTTAAAAACATTTCGAATATCTATAAAGAACGATGGTTCGATACGTCCCATGTGGAAACGCTTGCTTAAACGCAAATCAACTGTTTGGCGACTGGGTAAAGTTGCTGTATTATCCAAAGCTGCTTTATCCTGACCTTTTGGAGGCGTCCAGCGTGTACCACTTCCATAATAATATTGAATATTAACACCTACATCATTTAATACAGGCAAACCAAACAAATCCTGGTCTTTCGGAACGATTAAATCAAGATTCAAATTAACAGTATGTCTTTGATCCCAAGATACATAAGATTCAACAGTAGGTAAAACATTGCCGGACCATTCTGTCAGGTATCCCTTACTTGTTTCAGAGGCTTTATTTTTAGCAACCTGATAGGTATAATTAGCAGAGCCACTTACATAAAGAAACCTTGCCAGGAAAGGTCTTTGAACAAAATCAAACTCCATACCACGAACATTACCATAATCAGCATTATAATAAAAGCCGTACCAATCTCTGCTTGTCCAATAAACAGGTCGCGTATCTGTCAAATCAGAAATATCTTTATAAAATGCTGTTACCGTCAAACGTTGTGAATTGGATATCTGATGTTTTAATATAAACTCGTACATTGTTGTACGTTCAGGATTCAAGTTCGGGTTTCCAATTAACGGAAAACCACCACCCAAATCAAACTCTAAATTCATAAAAAGTAACTGACCTAATGGTTCCTGAAAGTATTGCCCGTAACTGAAATTCAACACGTCACGCTCTGTAATCGGAAAAGCAATTCCAAAACGGGGGCTAAAATATGATTTGAAATCAATTTTAATAGGATCTTTTATATCGCCTAACTTGGGAGAATTTGCGCCACTATACTTTTCGGCATCCCAGGCCTGGTCCAAAACACCATTGTCATTAAGATCTTCGCCATCATCTAACAAACCATTACTATTGGCATCCTCATAGCCCGAATCTTTTTCATCCCAGGTTGGATCGTTAAGATTGTTTGGATAGTCAACCCAGTTGGCATTAAAATAATCAAAACGTAAACCGGCATTAAGGATCATACCCTGAAATTCCATTTTATCCTGAACATAAAAGGCGCCACTATTCGGATAAACCTTGAATCGTTCACCATAACCATAACGGTCGGTAGCATCATATCTGAAAATCTCACGATATTTTAAATCAAGACCGGATCTGATATTATGATTATTATTGACCTGACTTTCCAAATCAAATTTAACACCATAACTTGTAGATTCATCGAGGTACCAATATCGACGATCCCAGGTTAATCCTGAACCATAGGTGTAAAAACCATCTGCAGATTTTTCACCTTTAAAACCAAAATTACCGGTTGTTTTCCATTTTGACGGATCGTTGGGATATGCTTTCTGCGAAGCATCAATATATCCATCGGAATCCCAGTCCGTCAACAAATCGGTTCCGTAAGGATCGATAATGCCATTACCATTTATATCTTCAGCGACCTTGTCAAAATAGCCGTCACCGTCAAAATCGAGCCATTCGTCAGGATCGATAGCTCCATCACCATTCAAGTCAACATTTTCACTGACTAAATCCAGCTTTCCATCACCATCATAATCTTCGTTGATATATTCTTTCGCATTCATAAAATATGATGTAAAGTAACGATCGATATGTAATTCATAAAATGTTTTGGGGCTTAGTTGATGTGTCCATGTAATAGCAATCTGATTACTTTCTTCACTAATGTCAGATTTATGGTCCAACATGTTAAAGGAATCAAGGCTATGGTTGTTGTTCAAATCTTCACGATCCAAAACACCATTATCATTCAAATCTTCACCCGGATCCAGGAAATTATTTCCGTTCCTGTCCTCAGTATCCAATATACCATTTCCGTACCAGACACCGGTCAACGGATCGTTAATAAAGGCAGTATTATCGTCAATACCATCATTATTTTTATCACCATAAGGCTTGTAATTTTCATTAAGGTCTTCATATGTTGTTTGTTTCCAGAGATTATCAAAATAGTCACGGTCCCGGTCTCGATACAATCCTTTAATTCGCAAGGTATGACTTGGGGTCATTTTGTATGTCAATTTTCCCTGAATAGTTGAACCTTCACTGTGTTCATTTACAAACCGGCCGTCAGTACTCTCATACCACCCAGACAGAAAATAGCGCAAATTTCCAGGTATTTTTAAGGCTTTAGTAAAAGGCACAGGGCCACCCAACGCAATTTCCGGATTATGACGATTTTCCTCAACCTCGTCATGACTTAAAGAACTTCCCCAACCTCCAAGGGCGCTTGTAGAATAGCGTACAGTTCCCTGAAAAACCGGGCCACCATCTTTGGTTACAACATTTACAACACCGGATTGAGCATTACCATATTCTGCGCTAAAACCACCAGTTGAAACAGAAGCCTCTTCAATAGCAAGCTCAGGTATATCCGTATCAAAATCGCCGGTCATAGGATTCAGGATATTTGTTGAATTATCCATCAAAAAACTTATTTCCCGGGCACGACCGCCACGCATATGCATTCGGTTATTATCATCAACAACAATTCCGGCTGTTGTTTCAATTACATCCTGAAAAGAGTCAACAGAACGCCGCTCCATCTCTTCACTGCTGGCAACAGAACGACTACCTGTTTGGTCCACCTGAATAAGCGGACGATCTGCTGTGACAGTTACTGTTTCACCAACGTCTAAAACTGTCGCCTCCAGCTTAAAATTAACAGTTGTTGTTAAATCAACTTTAATCCGGACATCGTTGACCACATAAATATTATAACCTATCATTTCGGCACGAACCGAATATGTTCCTGCCGGGACGTTGATGATAAAGAAATTACCATTCAAATCCGTTGCAGCACCCATAGATGTACCATCGATAACAACATTTACGGCTGGTAGTGGTTCATTGGTTTCCCTATCAATAACTTTACCACTCAGCTTACCTGTTGTTTTTGCCATCATTAAAGCTGGTAACAACAGAAGCGAGGAGATTAAAATATATAATTGCATTTTTTTCATATTTTTTCTCCTTTTTTATGAAACAAAAGCTTTCTTCTTTCGTATCATTATTAAGTTAAAATACATTTAGTTGTTTTTATACAATAACACTTGAAAATGAAAAATTATTCAGTAAAAGGAATATATATAGAACAATACGAATAATTGCCTGAAAACTATTTGCACGCCATAGAATTATATAATTATAGTGGTTAAATATAAACGATTTGCAAAAGATTGTCAAGAGATTTTCTCTTAAAAAATTTAAGATTACACAAAATACTTAAACCGGTTCAAATCACTTAAAATTAGCTTGTTATGGCAAAAGGGCTGATAATTCCTCCCATAGTTGCGCCTTTCCTTGCCCGGTAACTGCAGAAAAGGGGATAATATTTTTCAAATTTTGAAAATCATCGTTTTTTGATAACTGGGCTAAATTTTTATTCAGTTGATTTTTTGAAAGTTTATCAGCTTTAGTGCCTACTAAACAAACCGGGATATGGTTTTCATTTAACCAAAGCAACAGGTCTCTATCCATACTTTGCAATGGATGGCGTATATCAATTAGCATAACCACACAGCGGAGCTGTTCAGAGTTTGCCAGATACGATTCAATCAGCTTTCCCCATGAATATTTTAATGATTTTGAAACTTTTGCATACCCGTAACCAGGCAAATCAACCAGAAAAAAAGACTTGTTGATTAAAAAGAAATTAATTGTCTGGGTTTTTCCGGGTGTTGAACTCACTTTAACAAGTTTTTTCCTGCCCAATAACGTATTTAAAAGACTTGATTTTCCAACATTTGATCTTCCGGCAAAAGCAACATGCGCAAAGTTGTCATTGGGAGCTTGCTTAAACGCAGAAATTGATTTTATAAATTCCGCAGAGTTAATTTTCATTTAATCTTCTATTTTGCTACTAATATATTATTATATTTATATTGTATTCAGCAATTAAGCAGCATCATCGTGAACGTCTGTCTCTGGTAACGTTTTGTTTGTAACTTTTTTATATTTTGGTGGATCATTTTTTAAAATAACATCTTTAGTAATGTAACATTCTGAAATGTCCTTTTTTGCCGGTATTGAAAACATAATGTCCAGCATAATATTTTCCAAAACAGAACGTAATCCCCTTGCACCTGTCCCCCTGCTTTTTGCTATTTTGATAACTTCCCATAATGCTTCTTTTTCAAAATGTAATTTAACACCATCTAACTCAAACAATCGTTGGTATTGTTTTGTTAAAGCATTTTTGGGTTCCGTTAATATTTTCATCATCGCATCTTCATCAAGATCCGTCAAGGTCGTAATAACAGGTAAACGACCAATTATCTCCGGAATTAAACCATATTGCAGCAGATCTTTTGGCTCAACCTGAGCAAGTATATCCATTTCTGAACTTATTTTTTTTACATCAGCCCCAAATCCGACTGATTTTTTCCCAACCCGTGAGATAATGTTTTTTTCCAGCCCATCAAAGGCACCGCCACATAAAAACAATATGTTTTTTGTGTTGATGTTAATCAAATCCATTTCAGGGTGCTTTCTACCTCCTTTTGGAGGAACAGCGGCTATAGTACCCTCAAGCATTTTCAGTAAAGCTTGTTGAACACCTTCGCCTGAAACGTCTCTGGTTATGGAAGGATTTCCACTTTTACGGGATATTTTATCAATCTCATCGATATAAACAATTCCTCTTTCAGCCTTTTGAACATTATAATCAGCAGCTTGTAATAATCGAACGAGAATATTCTCTACATCTTCACCGACATAGCCGGCTTCGGTTAGTGTTGTTGCATCGGCAATTGTAAATGGAACGTGTAAAAACCTCGCCAATGTCTGGGCTATTAAGGTTTTACCGGTTCCGGTAGGCCCAATAAGCATAACATTGCTTTTTTCCAAAACGATATCAGAGTCTGACACCTGGTTATCTATTCTTTTATAATGATTATAAACAGCTACGGCAACAGTTTTTTTGGCATGTTCCTGCCCTATTATAAAATTGTCCAATTCTTTCTTTATCATATCAGGCGTAGGGATATCCTCACCCAAAGAAAACGGTTTTTTGGAACGCTCACGAGAAATTATCTTGTTGGCAATTCCGACACATTCGTTACAGATACTGACATCAGGACCGGTAACAATGGTTTCCACCTGGTTGGAATTTTTCCCACAGAAGGAACATATTGCAAATCGACTATTACTTTTGCCTTTAGAATTCATCAATAGGCCTTTAAATTTAATATAATATTTATACTACTTTGTTTCTTTAGCGCCTTTTTGGGTCATAATTTCATCTATAATGCCATATTCTTTAGCATCATTTGCGCTCATAAAAAAGTTACGCTCGGTATCTTTTTCAATGGTTTCAATTTTCTGACCCGTATGCCGGGCGATAATATTATTCAGTTCAGACCGAAGGCTCAAAATCTCATTGGCGTGAATTTCAATATCACTTGCCTGGCCTTGTGCGCCTCCCATTGGCTGATGAATCATTATCCTGGAATGGGGTAAAGCAAAACGTTTATCTTTAGCGCCTGCCGCTAATAAAATCGCTCCCATACTGGAAGCCTGTCCCATACAAATTGTAGCAACATCAGGTTTTATGTATTGCATCGTATCATATATGGCAAGACCGGCAGAAACATATCCACCAGGACTATTAATATAGATGTACACATCTTTATCAGGGTCTTCTGCTTCTAAAAATAACAACTGTGCAATAGCCAAACTGGCAACAGTATCATCAATTGCAGATCCAATAAATACGATTCTCTCTTTTAACAAACGTGAAAATATGTCATAAGCACGTTCTCCACGCCCGGTTTGTTCGACGACAACGGGTACAAGTGCCATAGCTAACCTCTTAATTTTAATTCGTTATTCCAGGTCATCAGATTCGGATTCTGAATTTGCTTCTTCAACCTGTCTCAGTTTTTTTTCAACTATGGAAATATTTGTTTTACTTTCTAAAAAGTTGTAAACTTTTTCTTCCAGTATATTATTTTTTAAATCATTACTTTTTTCATCATCAGAGCGTATTTCTTCAGCCTGTTTTTTACCGGCATCACCGGTTTCTTCAATCTCTTTAATACGAGTTTCTAATTCAGCATCTTCAACTTTAAGGCTTTCCTGATCTATCAATTTTTCACGTATTAAAATCCATTTAATGGTTCGAACGGCCATTGGTTTATAAAAATCTCTAACCTGCTCAACATTGATGTTTTTCTTGTCTTTTTGATTTGCAACAAAATCATTAACAAGGGCATTCAGATAATTATTCAACATCGATGCAGGTACGCCAACATCTACTTTTTTTATCAACTCATCAGCAAGTTTTTTATTAAATCTGTTTTTGGTTTCTGCCTCTGCCTGTAAAATTAAATTTGAGTGAATTTGATTTTTCAACTGTTCCATATTTTCAAATTCGCCCAGGTCTTTGGCAAACTCATCATCCAGTTCAGGTACTCTTCTTTCTTTAACTTCTTTAACAGTTACAGTAAAAAAATGTTCTACTTTATCCAGATTATCCTGTTCCTGCTCTACGACCTCGGATTTTTCTGGCGCCAGCATAACAGATACACGGCGTTCTTCACCAGCTTTAATACCCAGCAATTGCGTTGTCAGCTCATCATCTTCTTTAGCAAGATAAACGGACCGGTTCTCCATTTTAGTGCCGACAACAGGAACACCTGAAGCATCCAGTTCCTGCAAATCGGCAACCAGAAAATGCCCTTCTTTGGCCTCTCCTTCAACGGTATAAACCATTGCATTTCGCTGACGCAGTTCTTCTATGGTTTCGTCAACATCACTGTCTTCAACTTTAAAAACTTCTTTTTCTACTGCTAAACCTTCATAATCTTCAATTTTAAAATCAGGTCGCACATCAAAACAAATATCAAACGTTAAACCTGCTTTTTGATCATAGTTAATATTCTCTATACGAGGTTCGTCAATAATATCAAATTCATTTTCTTCAAAAACCTTTTTCCAGGCTTCCTGTAAATGGGGTTGAAAAGCTTCTGTTTCAATTTGTTTGCCGAACATTTTTTTTACCAACTGCATTGGAACTTTTCCTTTACGGAAACCTTCTATCTTTACACCCTTTTGATACTCTTTGAATAGATTATCTAATTTTGGCTGGATCTGGTCTGCATCAACAATTACATTTATTTTTTTCAGCCAGTTACTTTCATCGTTAATTTTGTATTCCAAAGTTTATTACCTCTATTAAATTTTAATTTCCGTTACAAACCGTTAAATAAATATATAAAAAAATCGCCGAGTAAAATTTTTAAAATTACTCGCCGACAACCTAAATTGAAAAAGTGCGAGAGGGGGGAGTCGAACCCCCACGCCCTAGGGGCACTAGATCCTAAGTCTAGCGCGTCTGCCAGTTCCGCCACTCTCGCGAGAGACGATAATATACTTAATTTAGATTGTAAAGTCAAATTATTTTTCCACAAACAAGGCTATACAAGACAATATGTTAAGCATTGATTGTAGACTCGTAAACAGCCTCTATTTTTTTCATAACCCGTGATGCGGGAAAATGCTGCCGAACGTAACGGTAATTATAAAGTCCTAGTTGCAAGCGTAACTGCGGATTTGTTACCAAAGTTTCCAGTTTTTCACATAATAACAACTGATCATTATTATTTATGATAAAACCCATCTTTTCCGGCTCAAAAAAATCATTTATACCGCCTTTTGCACAGGTAATAATCGGTAATCCAAATGACATCGCTTCCAACAGAGAAGTAGGCATGCCCTCACCATAATTTGTCGGAAGCAGGTATAAATCCGCTTCTTTATACAAGTTGTTTTTTTGATCACCTGTTACAAAACCTAAAATTTTTATATTCTGAATATTTCGGTCTTTGATATATTGAACAACATTATTAAATTCTTTCCCGTCGCCGGCAATAGAACAATTTAAATTTGCAACTTTGGCAGACAGTTTTTGAAAAACATCAATTGTTTCATAAATTCCTTTTTCCCGTTCAATTCGCGCAAGGAATAAGATATTAGTCTGTTCCCGCTCAATTCGTCGATAAACATCTTTTTCCAAAAAAGAATCGAGGACCTCATCATCAACAAGCGTGGATAGGATACTGATCGGCTTTGTATATCCCCATTTAATCAATATCTCTTTAAATTCCGATGATAAAACAATAAAAGAATCGGCCTTAAAATAGATAAACTTGTAAAACCAGAGTATATATTTTTCAACAAACGAAGAAAAATCATGGTTCCAGCCATGAATAAAAACAACAATTTTTCGATTTGCCAATTTTGAAAACCAGAGAAAAACCAAATCCCGGCAAAATGATTTAATACGCAAGGATGTGTTTAAATGTATGAGGTCATAGTTTTTATAAATTTTTAAAAACTGTATATAATCATTAAAAAAACGAAAAACATTTTGAAAAAAACCTTTTTCATTTAATCGTGATCCCGTGATATGATAATCAACATGGTATGTAAATTTGCCATGTAAAATGTTAAAGTAATTTCCTATCCCGCCTTTTCCGTACAAATCATGCGTAAGTAACAATACTTTCATTCATATTCCATGCTATTAACAATTCATGACAGAATTTAAACATAAATGTACAAGTAATTTCAGAGAAATCAAAATAATTACTTGTACATACAAGTATTATATACGGAAATTTATCAAGTATGGGGAAATTTACTAGTTTGCCAAAATAATATAAAGTCCAGTCGGCTTTGCAGGAGGTGTCTTGTCATTCTCAATATATGTTTGTAGACTTAGATTATCAAAATAGGCAGCGTCGTTAAAAGAGCCTAAACCGATTTGGTTTCCAAAATTATTAACAAATTCCTGAGAAAAAATAGATTGCTCGTCAATATTTACGCTTAGAGAATCTTTTTTCAATGTTACGGATATTTGATGATATTGGTCCAGTTCCAAATAATGAGGATGCTTAATTAAATAGGTCCTGATCCCGTTTTCAATTGTATGTATCGAAACATCGTTCATGTGAAATTGCAAATAATGATAATTTAAACTGTCCTGGTATCCAAAAACGATAGCATAATCAGCATTCTGATTTTCTAATAAATTTTCAGCACTTTTTGCCTTACAGGAAAGAACAAAATAAGGCGAACTAAATACCGATTCGTTTAGCAGGGCAGCTTCTCCCAATAATTTATCCGCAGGACTTTCAAAGTCGGTCGTATTTAAAAACAAGGTTTGACTGCCGTTGTCAGCAGTTAATGACCAGCGGCTATCTGTGTAAAACGTCCAGTTTTCAGCAACTGTTGTTTCAAAATCATCGAAAAAATCTACATACAATCCAAAAGGAATGATTGTATTACTCTCAATGGCATTTCGGTTGGCGGATACATCGGTTACATTATTAACAGTTAATGTATATTCTTCGCCTAAATCTATCGGTTCAGTTTGCAAGACAACAGTAAGAGAATCATCTGATAAAGTTGCCTGAAGAACATTTATCTGGTTGTCAATAACATAATTCGATGTATTCTCTGCAGAATTTTGTTCAACCGGTTCACTAAATTCCAAATGAATTTCAGTTCGGCTGTTTATGTGCATGGCAGTTATTTCAGGGGCCTCAACATCAGAAGATGTTGCAAAACTCCCGGATGCGGCTACTTCACTTTGCACGCCAGAGTAATTTACAGAGTAAACTTTATAATGATATGTTTTTATAGTTTCAAGACCGGTATCGGTAAAAACGGGATCAGTGGATTCACCAATTAAAACATCATCCCGATAAATTCGATAAAACAATTCCGGTTGAATTGGAGCAGTCCACTGCAAGATAAGGCTATTTATTGTACCTCCTGAACTGTAGAGAGATGTTGGAGGTTCGGGAACAGATAAATCAATCTCGCCTATATTTTCTAAATTTATATTATCAAACCAACCGGCATCATTAAAAGAGCCAAATCCAACCCGACCGGCCGTATGAATGGGGTAATACTTTGTTAAAACAGGCAAGTCATTTTGTAATACGTAAAGAGAATCATTTTCAAAAATCGCGCTTAAATGTAATTCTTGATCCAAATTAAATTCATAAGGAAACTTTTCCAAATAGATACGTACGCCGTTTACTATTTTATTTATGGCAACATCGTATGTATGAAATTGTAAATATTCATAATTCAAACTATCTGTAAAGCTGAAAATAAAAACATGATCAGCATGTTGATTAGAAAAAATATCATCCAGAATTTTTGCATTATAGGATACTTTAAACTGGTTGGTTAAAACCAAATCGCCGTACAAAATCGCATATTCGCCCAATAAATAGTCACCAGGATTTTCGTATTCACTCGTTGTGATATAAAGCGCAGAATTACCATCAAATTGACCTATTTGCCAGCGTTGTGGAGTCCTAAACTCCCAATTTTCTGTACTACTATTTTCAAAATCTTCATAAAAATCAGAAAGGAACCGAAACTCTGTAACCGTACCTGCGGCAATAACATTGCTATTTGCAGAAACATCCCGAATGTTTTCTAGTCCCAATTCATATAAAACACCCAGCTCAATAGTCTGGGTCGTTAACAGAACAGACATGCTGTCCGGCTGTAAAACAGCGGATAAAACGGATAATCCGTTATTAATTTGATAATTATTTACATCATCCGTTGTCGTTTGATCAACAGGTTCTGAAAATAAAAGTCTTATTTGAGTGCGGCTTTGCAGTGAAACAGATAAAAGTGTTGGGGGTTCGGTATCACTTAATGTTTGAAAATCACCGGAACATGATTCAACAGAAACATTCCCAACATTATCAACGGAATATATTTGATATGAATATGTTTGGGCTTCATTTAAATCCTGGTCGGTATAATGAACATTAAAAGTTTCGGCAATGAGTGAACCATTCCGATAAACTTTATAAAATGAGGCCAAGTCACCGTCCGAGGCCTGGGCCGGGGCTGTCCATGAAAGCTGGATACTATTAATTAATGATGTTCCCTGAATATTGGAAGGTTCTAACGGTGGAACCGAATCATTCTCGTTACGGTTCCCCACATCAAACATATAAACATCACCAACAGTATTGTTATAAGTACTTCGATATAGAATTTTTGTGCCCTGTCTGTTAATAACAGCATCAGGCTGATAGTATTTTTCAATACGTCCCGCAATTTCACGTGAACGGGTATGCACTAACCGACGTACTTCACCGGAACCATTTGTAGGGATTTCAATAATTTCACCCCAAAATGGGAACCACAAAGCCTCCGGGTCTTCCGAACGGTTCATCATGGAGACATACAAGTAAGGACTATTGGATACAGAGTTACATGCGGTCATTACCAGGTGCGTCCACTTTGGGATATGTTTTAGCAAACGGATATTTCCGTCTGAAAGACGAATGGAAATAATATCACCCGGCACAGCGCCTGCTGAAGCAAAGTATTCTTTAAATTCAAATGTAGCGGCTGTATAAATAACTTCATCACCAAAGGAATCTCTACCAATCTCCCAATGAATAATTCCGGGGTGTAGCTGGCGTAAATAATTCCAGTTTTTATCATATACTTCGATACCATGAAATTGCTCGCCAAGTGCGGCCGCCGTTCCCCAGGCGACAACGACGTATTCACCACTTGTTGAAATGGCAGCATAGTCAACACCGACATTATCGCCTTTTGATCCCAAATTCATCAAATCAAAAGTACTGACAGGATATTTTATGTCGTCGATTAAATCGTAAACAAACATTTCGTGGGCATCACCATCCAAAACCCAGTATCGTCCATCATCCGAAAGATCACCCTCGTCACCAGCCATACCAATATCTGTGTATTCAGTAAAAGCATGGATGACAACATAATTGTTCAGATCGCGAACATCATACAGGCGGACTTCATTTCCCTCAAATGTATAGTAACAATAAACAGGATCAAAATTTACATACTCGCCGTTCTTTTTATATTTATCAGCCAATGCCCATCGTATTCTTTCAGGACGGAAGGCACCGTCATACAATCCCAGCATTTTTATTCGGGTGCCGGTAATTCCGTTGTATAAAAAAGTTGTTATAAGATTTTTGCCGTCTATTATCTCATTTTCGGCAGAGATGAAATAAGAGCCGTCTGTATTAAAATAACATATCTCACTATTACCAAAATAACCACCAAGAAGGTCTTGATCAAAACGGGAACAATTGGTAATTCTCTGAACAACTGTTCCAAATACAGGATCTACATAGGTTCCCCCAACCTCTTCAGGGATCTGAAAAGTGTCATAATCAGGAGGTATTATAGTAGCATCGCTGATCACACCTGTTTGAGCTAATGCAATACAAGGCAGCACTATTAAAAATAAAACAATACTCAAAGACTTCTTACCCAACAACTTCAACCTCCCAACGTAATAGAGATTTTTTAACATCTTATTCATTTACTATTTTGTAATTACCATCCTCATTGTTTTTGCAAAATTGTCACTCGTCATTCTATAAAAATAGATACCACTGGCTACTTTATTTCCATAATCGTCCGTTGCATTCCAGTCTACTCTGTATCGGCCTGTAGTGACTTTGGCATTAACAAGAGTTTTTATTTTTTTACCTAAAAGATCAAATACCGAAATATTTACTTCACTTGTATTTGACAATGAAAATTCGATAGTTGTTTGTGGATTAAATGGATTCGGATAATTCTGATCCAACTCAAATTGAGCCGGTACAGCAAGATCAGTCAAACGTTCAACAGAAGACGTTGTTTGAATGATTCTATACAGTCCGGTATATGTTCCTGCATAAATAACATTCGAGTTATATATATCAACCGCGATAGCAGGAATAAAAAATTCCGTCATACCATTCATAAACGACTGCCATGACTCACCGGCATCTTCAGATTTGTAAATACCACCGGCATAAGTTCCAACATATAATTCAGAAGTGTTTGACGTCACAATATCACATGAACGAACTAGGCGGTCGGCCAGTCCGGTACTTTTCATTGTCCAGGAAGCACCACGGTCAATGGATTTATAAATTCCACCACCCCAGGTTCCAATATAAACAACCTGTGGATTTGCGGGATTGATTGTAATAGTTCGAACTTCTGATTCATTAACACCGTAACTCGCCTGAAACCAGTTTACACCACCATTCGTTGATTTCCATAAACCGGCGCTTTCCGTACCAACATAAACGATATTGGAATTTGTCGGGTCAACAGAAATGGCTCGTGTCTCCAAATCAGGTAAACCGGTACTCATAACAGACCAGTTACTTCCCTGATTTATGGATTTAAAAACACCGCCGCCTTCTGTTGCGACATAAAGCACATTAGGATTTACTTTATCGATGGCCAAATCTCTTATTTTTTGATTTGTCATACCTTCTTTTAATTGTGTCCAACTATTACTTGCGCTGGTCTTTTTATAAACACCACTCTGCCATACGGCAGCATAAAATGTGCCAGGAGTTGAAGGATCGGCAATAACCTTAATAACGTTTAAATTTTTAAATCCTTCGTTTAATGCCGTCCATGTTTTGGTAGAGTCTGAACTAAAAAACACGCCTCCACCCTTTACACCAACATACACATGGTTTTCATGAAAGGGATCGCTCATAATTGTTTGAACTTCGGCATTGGTTAAACCGTTATTTGCTGCCTGCCAGCTAAATCCGGAATCCGTACTTTTAAAAACACCGCCGCCAAATGTACCGGCATAAATTACTGAATTTTGTACCGGAGAAACAGCAATACAATTCAGATAATTATTGTCCAAACCGCTGTTGTTTTCCGTCCATATATATCCACCATTAATTGTTTTATATACACCACCACCATAGGAAGCAGCAAAAATAAAATTGGAATTTGATGATGTAACAACTAAATCTTTGACAACTACATTGTTCAAACCAAACGGAGCCCAGTTATCACCTTTATCAATACTTCGAAACACACTATTGTTCGTAGCAGCTAAAAGTTCACCTGTTGCAGAGGATTTTAAAACAATGTCATTAACATTTAAATTTGTTAAACCATTACTGGTATAGGTCCAATAGGTATCGCTGGTACCTTTACGATAAATTCCGCCTCCATTTGTTCCGGCGTATAAATAGCTATTTTGAGAATCATACAACAATGTATTGACTTCCAGGTTTTTTAACGAATCAGTCGTTACCTGTGTCCAGGAATTTCCACTATCGTTTGATTCAAAAACACCCAATTTAGTAGCAATAAACAAATGCTGGGCTAAATTTTCATCACAGGCAATATCTCTAATGTCGTATGATTGAACCCCAACATTATGTTCTACCCAGTTGATACCGCCATCTTCACTTTTAAAAAATCCACCAATTTTTGTACCTACATAAATTACATTATTGGCGTTAGGATCAACCTTGATGGTTTGCACCTGAACCTGTAATAACTTGAAAATTTCACCGGTTGAACTCCAGGATTGGCCGCCATCCATGGTTTTCCATATTCCGCCAATATCAATGCCGGCATATAAAACATTAACATCCAAAGGATCTGCAGCCAGGGCAACAACATTACCGCCAAAAGGGCCGTTACTGACCCAGGTATTTGTTTGTCCGGAAGCACTTGAACTGGCAATCGTGATAGCAGCAAGCAACATCCACAAAATCTGTAACCGTTTAATCATTCCAATAACCCTCACACACATTTTTACTGTTTTTTGAATTTTCCATTATTTGAATTTTTATTATTTATTCTCTTTACAACCATCTCTTTTGCCACAAGAACCACATAATACGTATTGGTGATTAAATATCTTTTCCACAACCTTTTCGGTTCCAAATAGACCCGATATAACCATTCCATGCCGTATCTTTGCATCCACACCGGAGCTCTTTTTGTCAAGCCTCCAAGTATATCAAAACTTCCACCAACTCCATGAATGACAGGAACAGAAAGATTATTAATATACTTTCGGACCCATTTTTCTTTCATCGGAGAGCCCATGCCTACAAATAAAATATCGGCATTGGATGCTGAAATTTTTTGAACTGTTTCTTCTTCATCCTCTTGCGAATTAAAATATCCGTTTCGGTAGCCGGCAATTTTCAAACCTGGATATTGTTCTTTAAGGTTTTCAATTGCTTTGGTTATCACCTCTTCCTGAGCACCTAAAAAGAAAATACGATATTCTTTTTTTGCTGCTTCTTCAATCAGCCGCTCCATTAAATCTGTTCCATTAACACGGCCTGGCAAAGCATCACCAAACAATTTGGATGCCCATACAACAGGAACACCATCTGCACCAACAAGGTCTGCATGACGAATTATATTCGCCAATTCAATGTCATATCGTGCTTTGACCAATTTAGCAGCATTAACCAAAACAATATGTTTCACCTGCCGTAAAGATATGGCTTCTTCAAGACGTAACACACAACTTTCCAAAGTCATTTTATCGACCTCGAAACCAAGTACGTTAGCCCGTCCGTTTTTGTTCTGCGTTTCCATATTCATATCGACTTTCTTGTTTCTATTCATCCTGTTTTGTTTTAATAAATCGTTATAAAGTGTTTCATAAGAACTGACCATTCTCTCAGATGAAAAACGAACAAGAGCTTCTTCTTTTGCTGCCGTACTAATTTGCCCGTATAAAATCTTATCATTTAATAAAAGAATAATTTTTTCAGCTAAACTTGATGAATCTTTTGATGGAACTAAAAATCCGGTTTTTCCATTTTTTACAATTTCACTATTACCACCAACATCCGTCGCAACCACAGGCTTGCCAAAAGTCATAGCTTCCAAAATAACATTGGAACATCCTTCAACTTTTTGAGAAGTAACAGCTAAAATATCAATTATTTGCCAAAAATCAGCAACATTATTTTGATATCCGGTAAAAATTATTTTATCAGCTATACTCCAATCCTCTGCATATTTTTTAACCAAAGATGTTAACGGACCATCACCGATATATAAAAAGAACGTTGTGGTGTGCGTTTCTGATATTTTTTTTGCTGCCTGTAAAAAGGTAAGAGGATCTTTTTGTTCTTCCAGACGCGCTACAAAAGCAACCACATGAGATGCACGCTGCAAGTCAAACTGTTCCAGTATCTCCTCTTTTGAACGGCGAACACAAAGCCGCTCTGGGTCCAGACCGTTATAAATCACTTTAATAGAATTTGATGGTACTCCACGAGAAAGCAAAAATTTTCTGCCGGCATAGCTGTTTGCGACTACCAAAGAAGCATATCGCAGAGCATATTTTTCAAAGAACAGGTAAAATCGGCTGCCTAACGAAGTATATAACAGATTAGCACTTCGTTCGGTTAAAATGGTTACAGGTACCGTATTAACCTTTGCAAGAATGAAGCCAAGTAATCTCGCTGAAATATTAAAAGCTTGTATAATTTGAAAATTATATTTTTTTATTAATTTATGTAATTTCAGTATAGATTGAAAATCAAAGGCACGATTTTTTTTCAAATAAAAAATTTTAATGCCGGTTATTTTATTAAAAAATGGGTCCAAACCTTTGTCAGAATAAAACACAGCAACAAACGGCTCAAACCTATTTTTATCAATACCTTTCAACAGAGTCAACAACTGTATTTCAGCACCACCAACACGAAACGATGGTATTATAAATAGTATTTTAACTTTTTTATCGTTATTGTCGTTCATACTATCTATACCGGCTTGGGCTGACAAGGCCGGTTGTATTGATACATCTTCGACCTTATGCATATCCAAGTGCCTTTAACTTTTCCCAGGTGTCTTTATCAAACCCCGGATGAGTAGGGTCAGCCACATGAGGCCGTAATGTCTCATTCCATTCTGAAAGTTTCTGCGATAAAAATTGGGCCTGTTCAGAACGACGATCTATCAAATTTTCCTTTTCTAAAGGATCAGCAGTCAAATCATAGAGTTCATTCCAACCGTCTGAACCCCAAATATATTTTTCAGATAATGTCCGATAACTTTTTATATCCCGAATATATTGCGTAAACTCTTCCTTGTCAAGATCCGTTCTTCTTTTCAGCCAACGATCAATCATTTTTTCAGGGCTATATGTTTCGGTCAATGCAGCGTTTCGTGATTTGGATGATAGAAATGAAAAAGCCTGTTTTTCACTCTCATATTCCCAATTAATACCCAGTCCGTCACAAATAGTCGGCACAATATCATTAGTTTGAACAAGATTCGTATTCGTTCCCCTGGCAAACCATTCAGGGAAATGAATAATCATAGGTACTTTGATTAATGAGTCATGCAAACAGAATGCATGCCACAGATAACCATTCTCGCCAAACAATTCACCGTGGTCCGCAGTAACAATAATAAGGGTGTTGTCAAAAATATTCTGTTCTTTTAAATAATCAAACAGTCTGCCAATCCGCCAGTCAAGATAAGCAATTTCCCCGTCATATAATTCCTGATAATGCTGTATGTCTTGTTCAGAGAAATCAACTTGTCCGGCATAATATCCGATATGGTCAAATTTTAAATAAGAACTTTCTTTTAACCATGAACCGCTGAAAAAACGTTTTCGATATGGCCTGGGCGGAAAATAAATCGAATGGGGTTCCTGGTAATGGATATAAGCAAAAAAAGGAGTATTGTCATTGTTTTGAGCAGTGTGCCACTTTTTAAAGGCTTTTTCTGTTTTACAGGCACCGTCGTCCCGTTTTAAACTTTTTTGAATATTGGTGGAATCAATAACATCCCGCAAATGAGATTTTAAACGGTGCGGCAGCATTTTTTTCACTTGAGCAGTTAGAGAATGATACGATTTTTTAGGATTGCTTTTACGGTCTGCATCAAGTCCCCCCTGATAGAAAAACTGATCAAAACCCTGTGCCAGTCCGGTCCTGGAACTAATGTACATATTGTTGGAAAAACATACGGTTTTGTAATTGTTTTCCTGAAGAATACCCGGTAATGTTTTAATTTCATTATCAAGAAAATATCGTAGATTCGTATATCCGTGACTGGTTGGATAAAGTCCGGTTAAAATGGAAGCGATAGCCGCACCGGTCCAGTTAGCCGGCGCAATGACATTTTCAAATAGCGTTCCATCAGCGGCGAGCATATCCAAATTCGGCGTTGTTTCTTTATCATAGCCATATGCCGATAAATGATCATATCGCAAACTGTCTATTGTAATTAAAAGTATGTTTTTCGGTTTTTCCATATCATATTTATATAAGATAAATCATTAAATTATCCAACATTTTTTTAAATAAAATATATAACTATAAGGACTCTACAAACTCTGAAATTTTTAAGGCCCGTTTTTCCCAAGTATAGTCAGACACTTTTTCAAATGCATTTTTACATAGCTTATATCCGAGTTCGGAATCAGATAATAGCTGTTTTACAGAATTTGCCAATTCAATTTCATTTCCGGGTTCAACCAATAATGCATTTTTTTCGTGCTGCAAAATTTCATGAAAAACCGGTAAATTGCTGGCAACGATCGGCCTCTTTGAAGCCATATATTCAAAAAGCTTTAAAGGTGATGTATATTCATGAATGAAACCGGACTGTGTGTTCGGAAGCACAAGCACATCAGCCGCAGCCTGATAATAAACAACATCAGCCGGCAAAACAAATCCGGTAAAAAACAGGTTGTGCAATTTATCAGCATCTGTTTTTAATTTAATTTCATCTATGCTTTGCGGAGTACCTCCAACAACAACAAATATTGTCCTTTCATCAAAATACGATGCAGCCTTGATAAAAACCTTAACACCTTTTCCTGCAATAATTTGCCCGGTGTATACAATCAGGTTTTCATAGGGATAAGGAATATTAATTTTATTACGGGCATTTTGTTTGTGAACAACATGCTGCACCCGTTGCGCGTTTATCCCATCCGGTTGTACAATGACCTTAACAGGTTGAATAGTATACTTTTCAACTATCGCATTCTTTAAGGTTTCTGTAATGGCCACAATTACATCAGCCTGTTGTAAAACCTGTGTAAAAAAAGATTGCCTTCGTGGTTGTGACAACGAGTGCGCTTCAAAAATCACCTTACACGATGCTCTTTTAAAAACCCGACGGAATTTCAAAAAAACCAGAGCGGCATTCAGGTTACGTGAAAAAATAATGGTATCGCTATTCAACGAACCTTTTAACAACAAAAGAAAAGCATAACACCAGGTAACAATCACCATCGACAATCCGCCGATAAAGGCCAGTTTAACTTTGCCCCTGTTCATCATGGTCCGTCTTGGCTTGCTTAAACTTAGCAAGGTAAAAAGCGTACGAATTTTAAAATTTTGTTTTACCTGATAGTATTCAAATATATCAGAGGTTTTACTTTTAGCTAATTCCAAATAAAATGGCCGAACAAACGTAACGTCATATCCGCAGTCAGCAAAGGCCTCACACATGTTCATTTGTTGTATGGTGCATGCCGATTGACTGGGAACTCTTTCATTTGTGAAATAATATAAACGTTTTGCCATTTTTATTTATTTCTAAACAGATAAATTACATAATAAGTTGTCAGAACTCTAACTATTGTTATTATAACCAAAGCATATCCGGCACCCATGAGACCAAACGTTCGTAAAAAAGTAACAAGTAAAAAAGCATATAAAGCCACTGTAAATAACGTAAAGCCCAAATGATATTTCAAGGCTTCTTTTCCCAATTTCCCCATAACCACACTTGAACCCAGGCTATAAAATAACCGTAATGCACCTACAATGACAAGAACTCTGAAAAGCGGAACACCCTCATTATATTTACCATGGTATAGCAAATCCAAAATCGGATGAGCAAAAGCAGCGAGGCTGATCACAAGAAAAGCAGCTACAAGGGCTACGGCAGCATTTAATTTTTTAAACCGGATATTTCCATTTCTGCCGAACTCTGGGACCCAAACGTATTTTGAAGATTTATTAAGGACTTTAAAAATCTGGGTTGGAACCATAGTAGCGGCATAAAGCCCCAATGCTTCTAAACCAAGAATTTTAGGTATCACCAAACTGTCAAGAGATGCAAAAAGGTCTACGGATGCATCAATTCCCATTAACAAAAGTCCTGTGGTGTGCATTTCATTGGGGACGTCCGTATTTCCACGAGGTACTGTTTTAAAGGTAAAAATAAGATTAAAAATCATCATTAAAACAATAACAGCAATAAAGGCAAATACGGCAGAAGCCGTTGTCAGCTTTGTATAAAAATATATAACAACCAGTAATAAAAAGAATAAAATCCGGAAACCGCTAAACATTAATATGGCTTGAGAATAACGTTGCTGGCTTCGAACAACATTGGACAAAAACAATGTACCACAGGTTGCAAAAATCGCAAAACCAATACTTACTAAATAGGGTAAAGAAAGATGATATACAAAATGAACAATGATAACACTCAGTATGACCAAAACCATAACGACCAGCATAATTTTTATAAAGGCTTTTCCCCATCGGAATTGGCTTATATCATTTTGACTAAAATAACGTGCCGCCGCAATACTTTGCCCCCAGATTGCTAAAGGCGCGATAAAAAGAATAATTGTCCGTATAAGATGAAAGTGACCGAAATCTTCCTGACTTAGAACATTACCCAAAATAATGTTCGAAAGCATTGCCAGCACCATAACAAGTGCAAAAATAAAAGAAACACTCCCGATTTTAAAAGCCATATTTCTGAGCATACAAGACTTTCAGTTTAGTTTTATTTAATTCAAATTCAAATTATCATTTAGTAAAGAATCAGTATCATTCGATTTATCGTCAAAATAGTATCCTGAAGCAGCTATTGCCATCATAGCATAAAACAATGAATAACCACCTGGCGGGTGTTTATCAACAAGGCCATGAAGATAAAACGCAAAAAAACCGCCATACAAACACATGGATACAATCGAAACTATTTTATTAGGACTCCTTATTGCCTTGATTACAATAAAAAATAGATAGATGGTTAAAATACCAAATGTAATAAAGCCGATAAAACCACTTTCTCCGAGGATTAATAAATACATATTATGTACAGGCCGGTCGATTGACTTGTAACGAAGACTTTCAACAGCAGTGTTGTATTTTTTCATTACTACCTGATAATTATTAATACCGACTCCACCCACAGGTTTATCGGCAATCAAAGCAAAAGCGGTCTTAAACATGGGAATTCGGCTTTCCGCAGAGCCGTAATCATCTCCGGTAAGACGTCGTTCAATCATTTCCGATGAATAATAACCAATAACGGATAGTATTATAACAGAAATTAAAACAGGCCCAATAATAGAACGGGTTTGAACTCTTTTAGTAACAATGAGATAATAAAAAAGGATAACCATAGAAAACATTAAGCCGATCCACCCACCTCGTGAACCGGTTGATATTAATGAAATGACTCCCATGCCAAAAACGGCAAAGGCTATCAATTTTTTCCATTTCAAATTTTCCCAAAACACAAGGCCCAAACATAACGGAAGCAGCAATTCCAAAAACATGGCAAGCCTGTTGGGATGCCCCAAAGTTCCGCCGACTCTCCATAATCTACCGGCAGCCTGGGCGTTTTTCTCTGCTTCTCCTAAAAAGCCCAATGACAATGAATGTCCGGTAGCCGTTTGCAGCACAGCAATTAAAGACTCAAAACCGACGGTCAGCACAAATGCCCATATAATCAATTTCAAATCACTTTGGTTACGTATCTGATTGGCTAAAACGAAAAATAATAACAGCACTTTGGCCATCTGTACCAGTTCCATAGATGCCAGGTCCATACGCGGCGCCCACAAAAGCGTCAACATACATGCTTCCAGATATAAAATAGCAGGAACAATGATCCTGGCAAAATAACGAATTCGAATATTGTCATTAGACACAACTTCGATAAGCCACCATATTAACAATACAATCAGAATAATGTCTGTCAGAGAAATCCCCAAAGTCGACGCACCGGCTTGATTTTCAAATTTGTTCATTACATTAATATCAATTCGGATAGGAATTGTGAACACTATTGCCGACATGAGAACGCGTCTGATATCACCTATTATTAATGCAATAAAAGGAAATGATAAACCTATCAAAGCGACAATCAGCCCCCGATTCGATAAATTAGAAACTCCGGCAACAGAAATTCCCAATACCAGACCGAACAATAAAAACAAAACAATTTGTGCGGGCGTGCGTTTTTTTGCAAGAGTATTATACATAATTATGAATCTAATTTTTCAGAGGTGACTGGTGATCTTAAAGTATCAGAGATTGAGACAGCTATTTCGTCATTTATACGTTTTTTTTTATATTTTGATTTTATAAACAAAAACAAATGATAAATTCCAACAGCAGTAAATATGAGTATATAAGGTTCAACGGGAATACGGTACCGTACTTCGGCATAAATCATGGAATAGCCGATTGAAAATGGAAAAATAGTCAAGAGCAAAAAAAGTGTTTTTCGGGTAAAGATATTCCCAAAAAATAACCCGGTTAATGCCAATAAAAAAACCGGCAACATAACGATGATACTAACGATCTTGACAGACTTCCATATAAAATCGCCATCACGGACCATCCGATTATCCTTAGCCTGAATCGCTTCACGATATTCCGGGCGCATTGTATTTAAACGATCCGGGTAAAGCGCCCAAAAATGGATTGATTCTTTAAGTGTAAACTGAAAGGCAGAAACAGGGTGCTTTAAATAATGTAAAACTGTGTTTGAAACTTGGTCATCTTTTGTACCGTTCGGATGCTCCCGCAAATAATCGGAAACCTCTTTAAAACCACTCTCAACTTTGTGGTTTTGTACACTTTCACTATTAAAATCAGGTAAAACGCGGTTAGGTAAAGGGCGGACCAAAACAAGTCTGTCGTATTTATGATAATTTCGTATTGTCCATGGGGTCAGTACGGCCATAAAAACTAAAATATAGAGAGAAACGAAACCAATTCTTTTAACGATTTGTGATTTTCGGGCAAAAACTAAAAAGACCATCCAAAAAGGTAGAATAAAAAGTATTGATGGAATTGTGAGGGCTGCCAATCCTGCAAAAATGGCACTGAGTACAACATATTTAACTTTAAGAGCAGTATCACTTTTGAGAGCAAAATAACATGAAACAGCCAACAACAATGTAAATAAATTCGTGGAATACAAAATGCCGGTCAACGCAATAAAATGAGGAAAAACAGCCGCAATTGCTGTGGCAATGAAAGCAATTTTTTTATTAAATACATGTTTGGCTATTAAAAAAACAAAAAGACAAATTAAAACACTCAATACACCGTCAAAAAGACGCATATTGACAAATGAAGGGCCCGAGATAAAATAGACAAACGCCATAACCAAAGGATATAATGGAGACCGATAATACTTTTCTCCCCATCCTTCCCCTGCAAGGATACTCTTTGCCGCATTATCATAATGCCTGGCATCGCTCAGATAATAACCGTGTGGATCAAGAATTAAAATAAAAACAAGGCGGACAACAAAGGCAACCGCCAGAAAAAGAAACAGGATTTTTTTATCATTGTTTCTCAGATTAATATAAAATTTTAAAAGCGCATCTTTCAATTTAACATTCCTGTTCTGACGAGAACATTGTCGGTTTCAGATATCCAGTAGCGTTTATTGGGCAGAACATTATTTATTGAATAAATATCGATCCCGAAAACATTTAAAATATTCATCAACGTTGTTTCGGTTTCATGATCAATTTTTTTTCGCCATTTTTCCAGCAACCAGTTTTTCGAACCGTCCTTATTAAAGGCAGATTTTGTTGCAGAATCAGACTGCCAGGTTGTAGATGACGGGCGATTCAGATATTGTTTCATTTTATCCGCATAGGGCAGTTGTAACTTTTCTGTTAAAACAGATATAGCGGGCAGCGGATCCACTAACAATTGTTCATAAGTAATTAAACACCAATCCTCATGAAAATTTTTTAACGGTTCGTAATTTTGTAAACACCAATCCAAAACACCCTTTTCAAGTTTGCTGCCGCTTTCTAAAATTTGTTGGGCAAATCGAATTTGTTCTTCTGTATAAATGTTTTTTTTCATACTATTGACTAACATCGGCAGCCGCGGTAAAAATTTTCTGGATAAACTTACCGGGATCGGGTGCCTGATTAAAAAGAAAACAATTCCATTAAAATTTTCAGCAAACCAGTTAAACTGGTCTTCACCGGCATGCAATATTTTAAAAACTGTACGGTCCGTGCACTTTTGATAAAAATCACTAAACGGCAGAACATGTTTTAGCTTTGCATGACAAGGTTTATTCTGCATAAAACGTTGAAAATATTTTTCAACCTTGTCAAAATCTTCATTGTTGCAAAATTCCTGCCACCGACTTGAACCCAGCCATTTGCGTACGGCATAGGTTCGAATGTTAAACGGCTCATCACAATAACGGAAACCAGGCTGCGTTAAAATCATTTCCATAAGCCATGTTGACCCGCTTCGCGGGGTTGAAAAAACGAATGCGTTTGGTTTATTACCTTGATTATGCCGGGTATAAGTTTGCATAAGACAAGTTTTTACAAGCAACCGCACTTCCTGATAAACATTAATTCTATATTTATATTTTTGTTCTCGCATATATCTTTTTATTTTATATAGCCCAAAGCCCTTAACCGCTGGATCATTGCATCATCAAATTTTTGTGTAGAGTCGATAGAAACACTTTTTCGCTCAACGTAACGTTCTGTTTCATATGTCTTTATAAAATTTACAGGATTTTTCTGCAGGTATGAAGACTCTATAGCGTTTTCAATTATACTGCCGTCAAAATCTTTCGCAACAGGCATTCCCAATAAATAAAAAATGGTCGGCAATACATCCAAAACAGATGCCGGAGAAATTTTTGTATTACGAATTGGTTTGCCGGATATAATAATAATACCATTTTTACGGTGGCTGCCGGATAACCGTACATCTTTTTTTGCCAATCTAACACCTTGCCAGGGGCCCATACCATGATCGGAACAAATTACGACAATCGTGTTATCATCGATAATTTTCAAATATTTTCCGATTTCGTTGTCAGCCCACATTAAATACGTATCAATAATATTTCCAAAATATTTCACTGCATCTTTGTTTACATCAGTAAACAGTTCCGGATATTTAAAACGCATAAAAGCATGCCCGGCTGTATCAAATCCATAAAAATAAACAGAGCAAAAAGCATATTGATGCTGCTTTAACAACCGCAGTCCCAAACTGCTTTTAAACTTGTCTTCATAATAACTTTTAAAAAGATTGTATAACAACTCATTATAAAGGTATTCGCGGCTTTGCGGTTTAAATATTGACTTGAAATCAGGATCATAGGAAAATGAAGTAAACAAATCCATATCTTTTTGTAATGGATTTTTAATATTTGCAATGACAGAATCAACCTCTGATGTTCTAACCAGATCTTCAGGGAACCAACGCGAAGGCAAATCTTCATCATCAAACCGGTCGGTTAACAAATCACCGTTTATCTTTTCAGCCGGCCAGGTCATCCACCATCCAAGGGCGGCTGTTTCCAATCCGGCTTCCGTCAGCATATTCCAGGCTGCTTTTGTTTTTCGCATAGGCCGGATAAAGGGCCTGTAATTTAATCCCAAAGTTTTCTTAATCAAGCCACGATTGGGTAAAAATGACGGCAGCAATGGATAACGATAGGGATTTTTTATACCGGGAATTTCCGTATAGGTAAAATCCTTAATACCATGTTTATATGGTGATTTTCCGGTAAAAATGCTGTTCCAGATTGCAGCGCTTTTAACACCCTGGGTAATCGTACCAACAAAGGGATTATAACAAGATGTCAATGTAGGTAAGTTTCCGCTGGCGCCGTTTTCAATTAACGATTGAATATTCGGCAGTTTACCGGATTCCAATAAGGGCTCCATAATTTGCCAGTCGGCGGCATCCAAGCCGAAAAACAAAACTTTGTTTTTCGGAGACAGAAAACCCAATGTGTTTTCCCGTACCGGCGTATTGCGGACAAACATCGATAACATCAGCACAAACAAACAAAAAACGATTCCGTACGCCAACAGCATATAATAACTGTTAAAAAACTTTATTATTCTAACGTTCTTTAATGCCTTTCGGACTAAAATGGGTATGGATACCGAGATCAGGGCAATAATAACAAACATTAAAACAGTCAAAATCCCAAACTTGATCGGTCTGTTAAATTCAATCCATACAATAGAAAATTGCGTAAAAAGAATGCTGGAAAATCCAACTATATTAACAAGCGCCAATATTTTTTCTTTATCAACTTTAAATAAAACAGCGACAAATGCCAATATGCTGAATAACAAGTAATAAATAACAATAAAAAGGATTGACACAAAAAATGTAAAAACAAAAACATCTTTAGGATATGCCGACAAATCTCCAAAAACAGACAATTCCAGACCGAATATAGAACCGGCAATCAGTCCAATCAAAAGCAAAGATTTCGTCAGCCTTTTAAATAATATCTTGATATTTATATTTTCAGATTTCATAATTCATCATCCAAAATTTCATATTCATTAAAGGGCACATCAGGTTTAGCCGGCTTTTTAAAAAGCCCATACCATTGTCCGATTCCGTAAAAATAGTGTGTCAAAAAATATAAAGCAAATAAAGTTAATGTAAAATTTAACTTTTTTACTTTTATACATTCTGTTAAACTAATAACAAAAAATATTGGAAAATAACAGAATGGCAACAGAAAAAAACAATGATAAAAACCGGCAATCAAATAAAACGGCAGCAGCGCAAACAAAAAGGGAAAAAATAAAGCCGGCTCAATATGCTGCGGGTGTTTGATCATTATCCAGGTTCGGCCTTTGCCGTAGGTAAACATGTTTTTAATCCATGAATGCCAGTTTGAACGCATTTTATGTATAACACCGCAATCTGCTATATAGTACAGGCAAAAGCCTGAATTAGCTAACCGAAAACTTAGATCCTGATCTTCTCCAATATTGCCTAAAGTGTTGTCAAAGCCGCCGATTTGCAGAAGAATATTTTTTTTATACAATAAATTTACAGTTGGTAAATGTGGTACTTTTTTATCTTTTGTAAAACGTTTACCTTGAACAGATCCGTGACTTCCCCAGTAGGTATTTAAAAAAACCGCTAGCAAGTTATAAAATTTGTGACCTGTTAAAGGGGGGAAATTAGCCCCGCCGACACCTGCCAGATTAGGGTTATCCTTTTTCTTTTCCGTAAAGCCATATGCCAGTTTTTGCAGCCAATCCAAAGGCGCAACACAGTCGGCATCAATATAAGCAATATACTCGTATTGAGCATATTGTACACCAAGGTTTCTACTCGCGGCGATATTACGCACCGGATTTAAAATGAGCCTGATATTCGGATTAGATTTTTTATATCGTTTTATTATTGTCCGGGTCTGGTCACTCGAATCATTGTCCACAAAAATAATTTCATACAATTCTTTTGGATATGCCTGATGTAATAACGATTCAATACATTCTGTTATAGTTTCCTCTGTATTAAAGCAAACCACAACAACCGATATTTTCAGGTTCACATCAGCCATATCAATTATTTTCTATCCTCATGAATCCTGCTTGCTATCTTTAATCCGGACAATATAGCTTCCAATGGCCAATTCGTGAACACAACCCCATAACAAATGTTCAATTGCTTCTTTTGGGCGATGAACTATCGGCAGACCATGCTGGTTAAAACTTGTATTTAAAATAACAGGAACACCTGTTAATTCATAAAATTTCTTGATAACATTATAATAAAGTATATTTTCAGGTGTTACACTGTGTACACGTGCAGTATTATCAACATGAATTGCAGAACTGACATCGCCTTCTTTACCCTTCACAACATCAAACGCCAGGGTCATAAAAGGAGTTTTGCAGAAATTGACAAAAAACTCTTCCCCCCTGTCTTCCATACAGCTCGGGGCAAAAGGCATAAACCAGTCACGGTTCTTCATTTTGCTGTTTATAATTTCCCTTGTTTCAGGGTCACGGGGATCAGCCAACACACTGCGGCGCCCCAAAGCACGCGGGCCCCACTCTTCACGTCCCTGAAACCATCCAACAACTTTGCCCTGGGTCAAAGCCTCACCAACATATTCTGAAATACCATCTCCCAAATTCTGCCACTCTATTTGACTATTAAAGGATTCGAGAGCATCTAAAATCTGTTTATCCGTATAACTAACACCAAGATTTGAATCAGTTAATTTAATTTGATTTTTATCACCTGTTTTTTGATAATAAAGTTCAAGCGCAGCGCCAATGGCTGTTCCGCCGTCACTGGCATGGGGATGGATGAATATTTCATCGACAAACGGCAGCTCTAATATAAGTTTGTTGACTTTGACATTTAAAAAGGTACCGCCGGCTAACGCCACTTTTGAAAACTTGTATTTTTTACCTAGTTCTTCCAAATATCCTAAAATTCGTTCTTCCAACAATTTTTGTGCAGCAGCCGCTACATGTTCTTTACCATGTTTTTCAATGAGAGACATAATTCGGCGGCCGGAATAGGTAGACATTAAAATTTCATCACGGGGGACCATAATATAATCCACCCAATAGGGGTACCCCAACCACTCTCCGTCTTTATTTTCAAAAACCATACTTTTTACATCATCATAACAAACATCGGGATCGCCATAGGCAGCAAGGCCCATTGTCTTTCCTTCCCCGTCCATATATTTTAGTCCCAGACAAACGGTAAAGGCCGAATACCACAAAGCTGTTGCATATAACGGAATTTCTTCCAAAAGCGTCATATCACCATTTTTACACGTATAAATTTGTCCGGCAATATTTTCACCCTGACCATTGGGTCCAAATCCATCCATACTAATCGTCAAACATTCATCAAAACCACTGCATCGGTAGGCGCTGGCAGCATGAGATAAATGGTGATCGACAAAAACTATTTTTTCATCCGGCACACCAAATTTCTTTAAACCGTTTTCATAAACAGCCGGTTTGTACATTTTTTTAAAATTTGGTAATAAATATTTAAACATGCCGAAAAAATTATGGCCGACAAGTCCTAAAAGAGACCGGGGTAAGTCAAAAAACTTACGACAAAACAAATCAGAATAAAATGAAGATGGTGGATACCCGACAGCAAAATAGTCCACGTCATTTAATGTCAATCCCGTATAGTCTAATGCAGCTTGTAACGCATTTGACGGAAAATTCATATCAAATTTTATTCGCGAAAATCTTTCTTCCGAGGAAGCAAACAGAATGTTACCGTCCTTTATAAGAGAAACACTACTGTTATGATGAGCGCCGGCAATATCATTCATGCCAATTATGATCATACTAATATCCTAATTTACAATTACATTAAAAATTTTTTAAAACATATTTTAATCTGCAGGCGGGCGAATTTTAATGCCTAACATGCTTAAAAAGAAGGATGAAAAAACAATTTGGGCACCGATGATCATTAACGTTGAAGCAAGAAGAGCTAACCTTACTTCGTTAAGCGGGCCGAAATTATTTGAAATCCACACTATTAAAATACGCAAATCTGTAAAAAAACCTATTAAAAATATCAATGTACCACTAATCAAACCTCGTTCCAAATTAAAAAATTTAAAAGCTTTTTGCAGGCTTGCATCATTGGGTATAAAATGATGTGTATAGGCATAAATTCGTGCGTAAATTCCAATATTGATAATTTGAAATCCTAAAATGGCAAACAAGCTTCCAAGGACCATAACATGCAAATCAATATAACGTTCGCCTATATGAAAAGGCCCGGGTAAAAGAGCAAACAGCAGCACCATTCCGAGCAAAAACATAAACGTACCGGGCCAGATATATAAATGAGTCGGGCTATGTAACAACATAAACCGAAGATGCCGCCAGCCATCCCGAAATGATCGTAAATGAGGACGACGATTTCGGCCGTCCCTATATAACGTAATAGGAATCTCTTTTATTTTCAAACCGAGTTGTGCGGCTCTGATGACCATTTCAGATGCAAATTCCATCCCGGTTGTCTGCAAATTCATCCGCCTGTACGATTCTTTTGTGAAAGCTCTCATTCCACAATGTGCGTCCGAAATTCCACTATTATACATCAAATCCAAGAGCCAGGATAAAAACGGGTTACCGATAAACCGATGCAGCCAGGGCATGGCGCCTTTTTCTATTTTCCCTTTCAAACGGGTCCCCATAACAAATTCGGCACCATTCCGTAAAGGTTCGAGAAAGCGGTTTATATCAGCAAAATCATAAGAATCATCTGAATCACCGATAATGATATACTCACCCAAAGACGCATCAAGACCTTTTCGGTATGCATTGCCATATCCCTTTTCCGGTTCATGAACAACCCTGGCGCCGAAAGAAGTGGCTATTTCAACAGATTTATCTGTTGAGCCATTATCCGCTACAATAATTTCATATTCAATATTTTCTTCCTGTAATGCTTTCTGAGCTTTTTTTAAACAAATTCCCAGTGTTTTTTCTTCATTTAAACAAGGCATTACAACCGACACCTTAACAGGCATATATGTCTCCAACCAAAATAATCATCCAGCCTGATTCACAAATCATTGTCCTGTGGCTTTTAAAATAGCAGGAATTGTCTTGAACAGTATTTTAAAATCGAGTGAAATAGACCATTGATCGATATATTCAAGGTCTAACCGCATCCAATCCTTAAAAAGCAAATTATTTCTTCCATTTATCTGCCACAAACATGTTAGACCAGGCCGCATACTAAACCTTCGTTTTTGCCATCTTTCATCAATTCCTTCAACGTCGCGAACAGGCAAAGGTCTTGGCCCTACCAAACTCATATCACCCAATAACACATTAATGAGCTGTGGTATTTCATCGAGACTTGTTTTACGAAGCCACTTTCCTACAGAAGTTATTCTGGGATCATTATTGATCTTAAAGGCAGGTCCATCAGCTTCGTTTAAATGTTCCAACTCTGATTGAAGCATCTCTGCATTTTCCACCATTGTTCGAAACTTTAACATTTTAAAACGACGTTTATTATAACCAATTCGTTCTTGCGAAAAAAACACAGGTCCTTTTGATGTAACTTTTAAAAGAAGCGGAATAACTGCAAACATCGGTGCTGCTAAAACCATCATCAGCGATGAAATAACAACATCCAAAACGCGCTTTATCCACAGATATTCCATTTGATTATTGGAACCGGTATAAATTGTCATTACAGGTATTCCGTCCAGATCAAAAGCGGATGTTTTGGCTGTACGAAAATCAAACCAATGAGAAGGAACACGACAGACAACACCTAATTCCTCACAAAGACCAATAATTTTATGAATTTGCTCATAATATGATTTTATCGGAAGAATTATAAAAACCTCATCTACAATATTATTTTCAAGAAAAGCAGGAAATTCGTCCAACGTGCATAAATGTTTTGCCTTTGGAAAATTATCATGAATTGAGCCATATTGGTCGTCTACAAAACCTAAAAGTCGAAATCCTAATTCTCTGCGCTGAAGTATTTTTTGAGCAAAGTCTAAAGCACGTGGATTGGTTCCGACAAACACAACAAACCGAAGATTCCTTCCCTTGTTACGCAAAGATATGAGATATTCACGAACAATGGCTCGAAACAAAATCGTCAAGACAATATTAGAGGACCAAAATGCCAGCAATACTTCCTTTGTAATATTGCGTCGGGTAAAAAATATACCTATGGCAGCTAGCAACAACACATTTACTGTTACAGCTTTAATAATATCCAGCCATTCCAGATAGATTTTACCAAATCTTCTTACCTCGTATAGGCCGAAATATCGAAACAATCGTACCCAGCCAATAACAAGCCCTGTCAAAGCGATAACATTTATAACCTTAATTTTTTGTGTAAAAAAACCAATCAGGTCTTGAGGTGCGTCGGCAGGTGCAAATAAATACAAAGAAAGAGAAAAAGTAATGACCATTGCCAACAGATCAAGAAAACGTGTCCCTTTGGCAAGTAATTTTCGTCGCAAATTTGTCATATTTAATTCCCGTTAAAAAAAACACAACACCCATCATCACATCAACACATAATCACTGGGAATATTATGTTGTATAGTTATAAATTAACTTTTTTTGGTTTTTTTAGTGGATTTTTGATCTCTTTCAGAATAATAAGTATAATAATAATTATAATCGCCGTATAGATTTTTTTCCGGCACATTATTAAGAATCGCACCGACTAAATTATCACCCACACGGTTTAACAATCCTTTTGCTTTTAAGACGATTTCTCGGTCATTTCGCCCGGATTCAATAACCAAAGCAACGCCATCCACATGGGGGGCCAAAACAGCCGCGTCCGTAACGGCGATAATTGGAGGTGCATCAATAAAAATAAAATCATACTTTTCTTTGGTTAATGTCAAAATATCACGCATTGTTTCACTGGCTAAAACCTCGGATGGATTAAAAGGAAGTGTACCGCAGGTCAATACATCCAGTTTTGCAATACCAGTAGATTGTACAGCTTCACTAATGGCAACATCCAGCGACGCAATTTTTTGGAGTGTTTTTTTGGCTCGTATCGAGGCCTGCTTTAATGGCAGTTTTGAATCCAAAGTATCGTCAGATTCTTCTGATACTTTTCCGTCAACTATTGTCATAACATCAGCCGGCGAACCATTGTTATTAAAATGCTGCAAAATATCTGACAATCCCGGTTCTCTATGTAACCCAAAAATCATGTGTATCGTCGGACGCCTTAAATCAGCGTCCACAACAAGTGTTTTAAGCCCCATTTGGGCCGTAGTCACAGCAATATTAGCTACGGTCGTTGATTTTCCTTCACGCGGGCCGGAACTGGTCAACATAATTGTGCCGACATTATCAGATACATCAGAAAATTGTAAATTGGTCCTTAATGTTCTATAAGCTTCAGAAGCAGGAGCCGAGGGTCGTCTGTATGTTATAAGACGATTGGAAGGCTGCCCCAACTCTCTCGTTGTTTCCTTGTCATCTTTTTCACTACCCTTTGTCGCCCTAATTCTCGGGATGGAGCCGATGATTGTAAGGCCTGTTTTCTTTTCAACTTCATCAGGCGTTTTTAGAGAAGTATCCAGAGATTCTAAAAAGAAAGCAAGACCTAAACCCATCGTTAATCCCAACATCAGGCCAATGGCAAGGTTCAATTGCTTGCGCGGGCTTACCGGTTTTTTGGGCATTTCTGCCTTATCGATGACCCGCATATTACCAACTTTTTCAGCTTCGCTGATACGCGCTTCTTCACGGCGTTCGGACAGCATGATATAAATATTATTTGCCAGTTCACGGTCCCTGGTTAATCTGGCCAGTTCATATTCTTTTGTCGGCAGGTTAGTAAGCTTTCCTTCATATTGTTTAATTGCATCAGCCAAAGATCGTTCCTGGGTACGATATGTTTCCAATTGCAATTCCATTGTAATTTTTTGCTGATACAAGTTGGAAATTTGTGACAATGGATCGATAACATTATCTGCTTCGGCAATTTTTGTGGCTTCTTCAGCGAGATTATCACGTATCCGCTGCATATCAGCACGCATTTGCACCATTCGGGTATTATTTTCAGGGATACCCTGTAATTGCAACCGAATGTACTGGTCCTGTAACTGGGCCAATTGTTCTTTCAACTGTTTCACAACTTGTGTCGAAATATCAGAAATGGAAGGCACCAGGTTTTTCTGTTGTTTGTTTATTTTATCCTGAATGACTACAAGGCTTTCCTGGGTCTTTTCCCGATTTGCTTTGGTTTCCTGATATAATACATCAATATGGGTAATACGTTGTAATACTTCATCCACTTCTTTATCAAGGGAAGTCACACGATTACGTTCTTTAAAATTTCGCAAACGTGTTTCAGATTCTTCAAGTTTCTCTTTATAGTTATCACGTTGTTCTTCAATAAAAGCTCGTACACCACTAACTTCATCTTTACGAATACGAAGGTTTCTTTCTTTTAACACATTGGTAATTGTGTTGGCAATCACCATAGCGCCATAGGCATCACTTGCCCGTGCTTTGATCTGAATAACGTCCGATTCTGCAATTGGAGCTGCCAGAATATTATCTCGTACAACGGCAGCATAAAAAGCTTTTGGTTCAAAATCAGAAGGCTTTTCCTCAGGTAAAGGAATTTGTTGCAATACTTTTGACGGTAATGATTTAACAACTTCTAAAGCGATAGCACGACTCTGAATTTCCTGTATCTGATTTACCAAAGTTTCTTTGCCAAAAGTGTCATACTGTGGCGAAGTTCCGGTCATATTTACATGGCGCGGTTCTTCATAGATAATTGTTGTTACCGCTTCATAAGTGGGTGTTGCTGTTTGATTATAATAAATAATCGGTACCAGCACCGCTAAAAGGCACAAGACAATATACCATCCTCTTCGGATGAAAATATTCATCAAAGAATATGTAGGTAATTGTTCTTTATCATTCATTTGCATAAAAACACTTCTCGCTAATCATTTTTAGATCTCAAATACCATACATAAACGCTGGCAATAACTGCAACTTCATGAGCCACACGTACTATTTCTCGCCACCGATGCCAGGAATTGTGTGGAACGACAACAACATCACCCGGCTGTAATTCCGGCGGAGGATTTAAACCTTGTTTATCTTTTAAATACTTGTCTACATTATATTTCATTATACGACGAGCAAAATGAGTTTTTAATGACTCGTCCAGTTTTTCTTCCGTTATTCTTCCGGCACGTGATTCAGCAACCAAAGTTTTTAAAGCATCCTGAGTGAGAAACCAACTTTCAGACTCTCTGGTAATGCTTACTTTGGAAATATCCGCATACTCTGTGGGGCCGCCGGCTTTTGACATTAATTCCAATACATTAATATTATAGGGAACTCGAAATTCACCAGGATTTTTAACTTCACCCCAAATATGGACGATCATCTCGAGTTGCTGTTCTTCACCGAGAAGGTAACCAGGAGTTTTTTGAGGATCATCATCAGTAGTGGTTTGACCCAATAAAACAGAAAATGAAAAGAAAAGAAACAGGACAGTCAGATTTTTTGTTTTCATCAAAACTCACTTTTGGTTTAGGATTAAATATATTTTATTATATACTTATTATATATTAACGATACATAAATATTGCGTAAAATTAACACCATTTCTTTTGTGGCGTTTAAGAAACAATTAAAACCTAAAATCTTAAATTTTTCTAAAATGCAATAACTGAGCCAAACAACCAAAAAATAACCCAACTAACTATTTATAATATAATTATGTGAAAATAAAATATTTACTCAAATATAAATTACGTTACTTTTGGTCAACACTTGGAAAATATTAAAAAAATATATTGTACAGTTTAAGCAAAATATACTAAACATCAAAGCATCAATTCACTGGAATTATAATCTGCCGGATTTTTGTTTTTTATGAAAATCCGGAACAGGTATCAAAATAAAAAATCCAATTGACATGATAATCAACAAGGCACCGATGGCCGCTTTATATTTTATGGCATCACCAAAATCGTTAAACAAAAAAGTCGTCAAGCTCCAGATTAACGGACCCAGTATGGCAGCGACTTTACCCGAAAGGGCATACAAGCCAAAAAATTCTCCCAACATGTGACTTGGAACCAGTGATATCAGCAGCGGGCGTGCAGCCGTCCAAACAGAACCAAGCAGTGCACCAATAACACATCCGATAATCCAAAAAGCAAATTGGTTTGTTATTAATATTACACATATTAAGGAAATGACCCAGAGAAAGATAACGCCTAATAATGTCTTTTTCGGACCATAATGGTCTGTTAAAATTCCACAAAGTGCGGACCCTATAATGGCCGAAGGAATAACAACAATAAAAAACTGGTTTGCTTCAGCTCTTGAAAATCCCATTACGGCCTGGGTATAAACACCCATAAATAAAATAATCGTCTGCACACTGTCTTCGTAAAAAAGCTTGGCTATTAAAAACCGTAAAAGACCGGGATATTTTTGTGTATCCTTTAAAATCATCCAAACTTTTTTATAGGACGTTGACACGCTCCAGTCATTTTCCTGATCAACCTGCACCTTTGGTTCTTTAACAAAGATAAACAGCGGAATTGAAAAGATCAGAAAAATTATAGCTGTCGGGAAGAACGCGCCGGCCGTTCCCTGGCCCTGAATGAATGAAATATTCATACCAAAAAAATCGCCTTCAACAAAGGCACGGGCAATCATCAGTCCGGTAACCGATCCCAGATAACCCAAGGCAACACCATATCCGGAAATACGCCCGATTGTGCGTGGGGTACTGACATGCGGCATTAATGCATTATAAAAAACAAGACCGCCCTGATAAGCATAATTTGAAATCGTATAAAAAAACAACATCAGGGGGACCAAAATAGCCACATTATTTATTGTAAATCCTCCGGTGCCCATGCCGGCGGTACCCAAAATACAAACGGCTGTAAATAACAATAAAAGAGATACTTTTTTCCCCTTATGATCCGACCAGTCACCTAAAACAGGCATACTTATGGCAACTAAAAGCATGGATAAAGAGTTGGCCGCAGAGACCCATATATCTCGCTGGGCTAAATCAAGAATGATCCATGTACTGAAATACAAAGATACTACATTCATGGAATAGGCGGTATTGGCAAAATCATATAAAATCCATGAAATTGTAGCAGAGAGTGGTGGTTTAGCAGGACGGGTGGATGTCATATTATCTATAATTCCGGAATATTTTAGAAATCCAATTTCAAGAAAGCTTTAGTAAAGCGATTAACTATAGCTCGATATCTTTTACGTGGCGGGACAACAACAACTAAAACAGCACTTTCATGATAAAAAGGAATAAACCGAAACACAAAGCGCTTTGATTCTTCATTTTCTATTAAAATTTCTTTCAGGCCGGAATTATTTCCAAGCTGAGACAATTTATCTTTAATCGTCATAATCAAAACAGAAATTTCTACGGCCATCATTTCCCCAAGATTGGTGTTACTGCTGAAACCTGCAATTGGTAAGCCCTGTTGGTCATATAAAAACATGGCTTCCAACTCACCTGTGCATACACTCTCTTTGAGCAACAACTCTATTTTTTTTTGTAAAGCTACCGGTTCGTTATTATCTATTTTTATTGTTGAATTATTCATAAAATTATTTTTCCCTCCACTCACGCTTTACCTGAAAATGTATAGCTAATCCAACATTTTTTGTACAGTTAATTCGATAACAGATTTTAATGTTTCAAATACGCCGTTACCGTCTCTGGCAACAGCTTCATAAAAAGGCACATTAATAAAATTTAACCGAGCCTGTAACCGACTCAAAGGCGCAGAATTATTCAAATCACGTTTATTATATTGCATAACCCAGGGAAACGTTGCCAGGGTTTTGTTCATTTTTATCAGTTTACGTTCCAGGTCGGCCAAGGTTTCCAAATTATCTCTCAACCGTGCGGACTGAGAGTCTGCAACAAAGACAACAGCATCCGCATTTTTTAAAATCAATTGACGGCTGGCGCCATATTGTAATTGACCTGGGATCGTATAAAGATGGAACCGCGGCTTCATCCCTTTAATGCGACCTACTTCCAGTTGAAGAAAATCAAAATAAAGCGTTCGTTCTTCTTTTGTCTTTAAAGAGACGAGTTTACTTCTTCTGGAAGGATCGATATGAGCATGAATATACTCTAAATTCGTTGTTTTTCCTCCCAGACCTGGTCCATAATAAACAATTTTAAAAAAAATTTCTTGCCGAAAATGATCGATATACATGATGTTTTTTACAGGCCAAAAGTTCTGTTTAACTCACTTGTCAATAAACTGCCAAATTCAACGTCTATATATTGCATAGCTTTTTTATTTTCCAGCTTTAATTCCGCTATCAGACTTTCGATTCGTTGAATAGCATGATGAGTTAAAACCCTTACCATTCCGGCAGCAACACTCTTGTCACAAACAATGATCATCATATAATGATCTGAAATGCTGCTTAAATAGAGATTGTTTTTTTGTCCTTCATGATTGATAAATTTAAACTGATCTGATTCTCCGATTTGGGAAGCAATTTCCACGGTGGCAGAAAAAGCCCCGGCAGACAAAGCCGTTAGTGAGGTCAAGTCGATTTCAGAATCCAGCCCAAAATAACTAATCACATATCCATTCTTATCGGCAAAGACACAGAGCTGAGCAGGAAGCCGTTTTGCGAGTTCCTGAAGGGTGCGATTTATTTTGTCGTAGCTTTCCTCGGAAAATACCAGACGTTTCCCATTGTTGCTGTTCTTTGGTTGCATAATGACGCCTCTTTTCCTTTTATTTACTTTCCCCCGGTTAATTACCATACTGCAGCCGTTTTACTAAAAAAACCGGCAAATCAAAATCCAACATGGCTTTTTGTGTTGATTCTATATCGTATTCAATTCTAAATAATTTAAAAAATTTGTTCTCCAGATCAAAAGTTGCATAACAAGCACACGAATTTCGGTCTCTTGGCTGCCCTACGCTGCCTACGTTTATTATATATCTATGATCATTTGCAAAAAATTCTGTTTCTTTTAATTCTACGGCTATATCGTTTTCGTTTTTAAAAAAGACAACGGGCACATGTGAATGACCGATAAAACATATTTTTTCCTGAAAACATTCAAATGCCCGCTCGGCTTTATGTTCTGTTAAAACATAATTCCATTCCTTTGGTTTAACCGGACTTGCATGAACAAAGAATACATCGTTTTCCGAATGAGTCAGAGGTAATGATTCTAAAAACTCACGATTTTCATCGGATAACCTTTTTAACGTCCATTCGGCAGATGATCTGGCATATACATTAAAACTCATAACATTTGTATATCCAATGGCAGCATGATCGTGATTACCGGCAAGAATTACATCAGCCTCTTTTTTCACAAGATCAATACATTCATTAGGATAAGGGCCATAACCAACAAGGTCGCCCAAACAAATAATTTTATCACAATTCTGCTTTTCCAGGTCTTTCAAAACAGCCTTAGCTGCCGACAGGTTACCATGGATATCTGAAAATATGCCTAATTTCACACAATCCTCAACATCTTGAACTCGGCCAACATATAAGCACAGGCACTATTCACTCAATATACTATTTGTATTAAAGTAACGCAAGAATTTTTTTATCATTTTCAGTATTATGATTAAAACAGTAAACTGGCTATTGATTATTGTTACAGGATTTGATACATTTTAAAAAACGAAAAAACAAGGAAAAAGGCTATATGGAAAAACTGGATAGTAAAACTATAATTGAAAAAGCTATTGAAAAAGAGATAGAAGCGCAACAAATTTATCAAAAATCAAGCGATGCGGCTCAAGACAAATCAGTCAAACAATTGTTTCAGGACCTGGCTTCAGAAGAAAAAGTACATAAAGAAAAATTACTTGAACTTGATGCCAATTCCTTAAAGGTTGAAATAACTGCTGATAAGCAAGACAATGCCTCATTTATTGATTTTTTAACAGACCAGCAAATTGAATCCGTTGACAATATTCAGGATGTCCTTATCTTTGCAATGAAACGGGAACGCATAGCAGAAAAATTTTATTTAAAAACGGCTGAAATGGCTATGGATACTGAAACAAAAAAAATACTCTTATGGCTGGCCGAGGAAGAAAAAAAACACCTTGAAAGGATTGAATCAATATACGATACATTTATTCAAGGAGAAAACTAATCACACTTTTTTGAAAGGAAGGACAATGCCGGACAAAAAATATTCGATTGGTGAAGCAATTAAAACATCCATTGATCTGGAAAAGAATGGCCGCAAATTTTATCTGGAAGCGGCAACTACAACAAAGAGTGAATCAGGGAAGAAAATTTTTCAAATGTTGGCGGACGAAGAAAACTTGCATCTTGCAACATTTAAAAAGATGTTAAAATCTTTGGACAATCTTGACAACTGGCAAGATATTATAAAAGACTATCCGCAAGCAAGACAAGTACCTGTATTTGGTGTAAAACAACCTGCCAAAGATGCGACAAAAGTAACAACAGACGAACTCAACGCCCTTAGATTGGCCATGAAACAGGAAAAAGAGGCCATCTCTTTTTTCGAAAAATCTTCTGAACTGGCTGAAAACGAGGACGTTAAGAAAATTTTTAGTTTTGTACGCGAACAGGAAGTTTTTCATTATAATTTGTTGCAGGCAGAATATGATCATTTAAATCAAACAGGGTTTTGGTTTGACGAGGCTGAATTTAGGATGGATGGGAAATTTTAATTTTTTTTGAATCAAAATTATTATCAGTACATCTTATCTTAAAAGCACATTTAAAACCAAATACAGGAGATGAAAAAATGGAAAACGAACAAATTCAAGTAACATTACCTCGATTAAATGAACCAGCACCTCAATTTAAAGCCAAAACAACTCATGGTGATATTAGTTTATCTGACTATAAAGGAAAATGGGTTGTCCTGTTTTCACATCCGGCCGATTTTACACCGGTTTGTACAACAGAGTTTATGGCTTTTGCTCGTAAATCTGATGATTTTAAAAAACGAAATACTGAAATCATTGGTCTGAGTATTGACAGTGTTCATTCTCATATTGCATGGATTCGAAATATAAAAGATAATTTTGATGTTGAAATACCATTTCCGGTTATTGCAGATCTGGATATGAACGTAGCCAAACTTTACGGCATGGTCCATCCGGGCGCTGCCGACACATCGGCTGTGCGCGCTGTTTTTGTTATTGATGATAAAGGCATCTTGAGAGCAATGGTTTATTATCCATTGTCCAACGGACGCAGTATTGACGAAATCTATCGTGTTTTGGTTGCCTTGCAGACATCAGACAAAAATGGTATTGCCACACCGGAAAACTGGCAGGAAGGTGACAAAGTTATTGTTCCACCTCCAACAACCCAGGCCGACGCAGAGAAACGGGCCAGCCTTGGATATGATTATACAGACTGGTATTTTAGTAAAAAGTCACTTTAAAAATAAAAAGCCGCATCTTGTTGATGCGGCTTTTTTTATTAATATTTGAAATAATCAGATTAACATGTCATAATTTATTTTGCAGCCATCAGAGAATCAATCATAGAATAAAGTATTTTTAATTCACTTGAATCATCTAAAGTAGAATCAGCCATTATATAATTAATAAATCTTGAGTTTACCTTATCTTCTCCATTAAAAAGCCGCTCAACACTTTTATTTTTAATCTCCCTTCCTACAAGATAGGTTAGCTTTTTTTTGTCAAAATCTTCTAATCTTTTGATATTATGCTCTCGACTATCGAGAAAAACAGGATTTGACTCCCAATGACTATTTTCCTTAAACATACCAATAGTGGTCAACACCCAATCATCAGTATCTAAATCAGAGAATACAGTACTTAATCTTTCATAAGAATCAGGGTGCATTGTCCATATTTGCAACGATAAAAATTGGCTAATCTCATCATTATAAGGTTTATTCCAAAAATCTAGACATGGTCCCCGATAAGCCTTCATTTCTGTGGTGAATGTATTTTCAAACCAGGCATGAAAACCATAAATTTTGTCATAATTTGAACATAAAAAATACGTTAAAATCAGATAACCACTGATGGTTATTATTCTAAACATAATTGATTTTGGAAAATAAAAAGCAAACCTGATGGCCAGAAAAATTACAATATATGAAACAACCATGATCGCCAAAAAACCATACAAGGAAAAATGGAAATCATTTGCCCTACAACCTGGAGACATCCTACTGCCCATCATTTTGTAAAGAATAAACATTCCTGGAAACAGCAGATAGGTGTGCAACGTCAAAAAAACAATCAAGGTAATTTTATATATTCTGGATTTCACACATTTACTTTTCTGATAAATTTTATTTTGAAACATATTTTAACAATGTATTACTGGACACCTGGTCGGTTAAATACATTCCGTTCATAAGAGCGATCTCTTCCAGTTTTTCCTTCTCTACTCCAAATCCTAAAAGCGCCTGTTGCACAGTTGTATTATTTTTCACAGTTCCCAGTTTTAAATTGGCAGGTTTGACATTCAATTTTTTAGGATCGGTTAAATTTTTAAATCCCGCCATTGGCTGATTTAAAACAGATTTATAAGTTTTAAACTGACTTTCCTTACAGAATCCATGAAAAGCAAAGATATTATTGTCTTTTTTAATAAAATAGGATAAAACTTCCAGCGTATCACCATCCGAAGGAACAAGACTGACAACCGCCTGGGCCTGCATTCCGTTAATGCTTAACGCATCGGATGTTTTTATTTGTGCGTTGGCATTTTGTGTAAATGTTTTGGAGGCATCCAGAGGAGTGGCGCCTTCTGCCAGAGAAAACAAAACCGCCGCGTCCTGGTCTTTGGAAAGCATTTGGACCTGTTCTGGTGTGTTATTAAGTGACCAATTACTGGGGACGGAAAAAGTAATTTTTAATTGTGGATGGTAAAAACTATTGCCTTCCACATATCCCTGTCTTGGATCTTGTCCAAAAACAATGCCGTTGACATTATTAAGGTATTCGTTTCGGTTGACGGCAAATTTATCTTTAGGATAAACTTTTTGCAATTCTGCTGTTTTACGTTTAACGGCCGCAATACGGTCTACAGGGTTCGGATGTGTTGAAAACCATCCGGGTAAACCACTTTGGTCCGAACCCGGATTCATTCGTTCCAGGGTATTAAAAAATTCGGCCATATAGTTGGCATCATATCCGGCTTTGGTGGAATACTCTACACCCAAATCATCGGCCTGGCGCTCATTATCTCTACTGAACCGCATAAATAAGAGGCCGACACCAAATTGGGCCAAACCGGCATACTTTCGAAAATCTTCGGAAAAAATCGCTCCAATCCCAAGTCCAACCTGGGCCAATTGTGCCCGACTGTATTGTATGGCGGAGTGACGTGCATTAACATGCCCCAATTCGTGACCAAGTACACCGGCAAATTCCGCTTCATTATTCAGATAAGCTAAAATGCCCCGGGTAAAATAAACATATCCTCCCGGCACTGCAAAAGCATTAATAACCGGCGTGTCCAGAACCTTAAACTGGTAATTTAAATTTGGGCGATGTGTCTGCGGGACCATCTCCTTGCCCAAACGCGTAACATAAGCTTCGAGTTCAGAGTCCTGAACAAGACCATAGGTCTGTATTATTTCTTTGTCTGTTTGTTCACCCAAAGCAATTTCATCGGCCTCGGTTAACAACATAAAATCTCTTTTACCGGTGACGGGATTAACAGCGCAGGATATAATCCAAACTATTAAAAGACCAAGACAAACGATTTCCAAAAGATCCAATTTTTGTTTCATGACACACTCCACATCATTAATTAGATATTAAAATTTATCCTCAACAATAATCTCTTCAAGATTTTTCATATCCCAATCATCCATTGGATAGTTTTCCTGGTATTCTTTTAAAGCCGAATTCCATTCATCAACATCCTGCTGAGTTAAATCATTTTTATTTTCTTCCATAACCAATCGCCCGGTCCGGCATACGGCCCAAATCAATTTTGGTTTGACACCAGCACGGATCAGAGGTTTTATTACACTTTCAGCCAGCATTTTATCACCTTTTATTATTTAATTTTTCTTATTCGTCCTAGAACTTTTGAAGAAATGTTCGATCTTAATTTTATATAGTCAATAATAACATCTGATAATAATACACCTGTTTCGGTAATTTCTTTTGGTTGAAAACCGAAATATTTTTCTGCCTGATCATGAACAATAAAATCGACAGCAACACCTGTATATACGGCATCCGGTAGAATTGGTTTACCGTTTATTTCCGGCGACAGGATTGTTGCCGCATTATTGGTCTTACGATATTTATAACTCAATCCGGAAACCTGAAGAATGTTATATTTTTTTTCTACAGAAGCATCCGCATTTTTTTGCACCAGTTGAACAAGTTGTTGACCGGTACATTTGAACAAAACGATATAATTTGAAAAAGGCAGCATCTCATTTATGTCCAGCCTTGTAATAGCACCGGCAGGCAAATCTTTACGAATCCCACCGCCATTGAGAACAGCAAAATCTCCGTAAAATCTTTCCCGAAGCGCATCTGTTAAAAAATTTCCAAGATTAGATTCTCCATAGTTGCTTCTCTTCCAATCAGTCAACAAGGTGCCGATTTTTTGTTTGTATTGTTTATCAATGATATTCTTATAATGCGTTACCATCCGGCTGACTTTTAATTTTTTATTAATATTTTCTTCAGCCCAAACAGGTATTAACTCATGTTCATAGGATGCAACAGAATCACCAGCCACATCAACGGTTAATCGTCCCAAAAACTGACTGCCCGAACCGGCCTGAACAATCAGCACGCCATTGATATTGACTACTTTATCTAACCGGGTGTGACTGTGCCCGCCGACAATGATATCAACATTTTTTATATTTTTTGCCAATTCAATGTCAGCATCAAGTCCCTGATGGGTTAATAAAATTAACAAATCTGTTTCAGGATCAAGTTTTTCCACAAGATCTGCTGCAACCTCTATCGGGTTTTTAACCTCAAGGCCTTGTATGTTTTTTTTGTTAACGACACCGGCCAGATTTTCCATTAACAAACCAATAACGCCAATGCGTTTGCCGGTAACATTGTAAACGGCCCACGCCTTTTTGGTAAACAATTCCCGGTTCGAATACAGGTTTGCAGACAGAACATCAAAGTCCGCCAAGTCCAACAACCGGTTTAAATTATCCGTACCCTGATCAAACTCGTGATTCCCAACCGTAAAAGCATCATAACCGATCAGGTTCATCATTTCTACAAAAGCACCACCATTTGCACCTTTATACTCTATATTGGATATAGGGGTTCCTGTCATTATATCCCCTGCATCTAATAAAATTGATGGATAATATAAAGACCTGTATTTTGTAATTGTCTTTTCCAGTGCAACCATTCCACCGATCATAGGTTTTGGTTCTTTTTGACTCCACATTGCCGGAACAGGTAAATATTGTGCATGCATATCATTTGTATGAAAAATTGTAACACGGGCCTTATTATCATGAGAACAAGCCAGAGATAATACAAGGACCATGGATATATAAATATTAATAAATCTGATTTTCTTTTTCAACCCAATCTCCGCGTTTATAGACTACCAATTTTAAAAAATTCAGTCTGGTTTGTCAAGCTATTTTTCCTTTATTTTATCGAATATCTAAATTTAACTTTATAAAAAAACAAAATTTAACTTGAAATCCAAAACACGAACAATTATATTTGAAAAAACGGTATAAAAAAAAGATGAAAAAATGAATCGTAAAAATAAAATCGGACTATTTGCAGGCTTGCTGGTTTTTGTATTTTTCCTGTTAATCCCGTCAGATGCGAACAATGTATTGCTTTACAGAACAGCCGGCATTTCGATTCTTATTGCAATATGGTGGATGACCGAAGCCATTCCCCTGCCGGTTACGGCCCTGCTGCCGGTTGCGTTGTTCCCGTTATTGGGTATTATGGACGGGAAAACGGTTTCAGCATTTTATTTCAACTCTTATATCTTTTTATTTATGGGAGGGTTCATCATTGCCCTTTCCATGGAAAAATGGAACCTGCATAAAAGAATTGCTTTGTTTATCCTATCCAACATTGGGCAAAACCCCAAACGACTTGTTCTTGGTTTTATGCTGGCGACGGCCTTTTTATCCATGTGGATTTCCAATACAGCCGCCACCATGGTTATGCTGCCGATTGGTATATCCATTATCAAACAAAGCCTGGATAACTATAAAGAGTCAAATAAATTTACTGATAATTTTGCCTTACTGGTCATGCTTGGCATTGCCTACGGGGCCAGCATCGGCGGCATCGGAACGCTTATCGGCACGCCGCCTAATGTTGTTTTTATGCAGATATTTCAAATGGAATTTCCAAACGCACCGGAGATCAGTTTTGCGAAATGGCTGTTTCTCGGTCTTCCGTTTGTGCTGTTCTTTTTACTGACAAGCTGGTTTGTATTGGCATGGCTGGTATTTCCAGTTTCAGCCGACTTTCAACTGGCAGACAAATCCATTATTAAAAAGCAACGAAAAGCCCTGGGGCCTTTGACTACGCCGGAAAAAAGACAATTTGTTGTTTTTGTATTAACAGCATTGTTATGGATGTTCCGTAAAAACATAGAATTTGGAGACGGCTTTACAATTAAAGGCTGGAGCACGCTGCTCAATTTCCCGGGCGCAGATGACGGAACAGTCGCTATTTTTATGAGTATTATGCTTTTTCTAATACCATCCGGCTCAAAATCTTCAATGCTTATGGACTGGAAAACAGCGGTTAAACTGCCGTGGGGCATTCTTTTATTGTTTGGAGGTGGTTTTGCCCTGGCCGGCGGATTAGCCAGCAGCGGGCTTTCCAACTGGATTGGTGAAAAGATGTGTTTTTTGTCCACACTTTCAAACATACCGACAGTTGCAGGTATTTCAGCAATACTGACCTATTTGACGGAACTAAATTCCAACACAGCAACAACACAAATGGCCTTACCTGTCCTGGCGGCTATTTCGCGATCAGCAGATATTCATCCCTTTTTACTGATGCTGCCGGCAACTTTGGCGGCATCCTGTGCGTTCATGCTGCCAGTGGCTACACCTCCCAATGCTATCGTTTTTGGTTCAGGTTATGTTCCCATTTCAAAAATGATCAAGGCAGGGTTTATTCTGGATTTGCTGAGTATTATCATTATTACAATTTTTATCCTTTTAATTGCGGTTCCAATTTTTAACATCCAATTGTCCGGATTCCCGGTCGGTTGGTAATTAATTTCAATAATACAGGACGATAATGAAAGTAGAAATTATAAACAAAGAAACACTATTTAACGGTTTTTTAAATCTTGAAAAAGTTGACCTGAAATTTGAAAAATTCGACGGAGAGTTGAGTGATCAAGTAACCCGATTACATGTTTATCGCGGTGATGCGGTTGCTATATTATTATATAATTCCATTAAAAAGACTTTTCTGTTTGTAAAACAATTTCGTTACCCCATTCATACTGTTGAAAAAGAAAACGGTTGGACAATGGAAGTGGTTGCCGGTGCCATGGAAAAAGACCACACAGCTCTGGAAACAGCCGTTCGTGAAATTGAAGAGGAAACCGGCTACGATGTCGCTCAGGAATATCTGGAATATATCACCAAAATATATCCCAGTCCCGGGGCTACGTCGGAACGAATATACCTTTATATTGCCGATATAAAAAACGCTGTTCAGATAAACAGCGGCGGCGGGTTGGACCACGAGTCGGAAGATATTAAGCTTATTGAACTGCCCTATGCAACATCTTATAAAATGATTCAGGAGGGCAAAATTTGCGATGCCAAATCACTGATTACATTACTGTGGTTTCAAACAAAGCAAATGATACCCTCTGAATAATTATATATTTTAACCAAAATATTCAGGTTGATTTCCCGTTTTCCATTTGATATTACATCCCACCGATGGATATTGCTCAAAAGTAATTTTTTTGTTTTCAAGCATATCATTAATTGCCCTGGTCAAATCGGAACCTGTTACCTCGATATTATTTCCGGGCCGACTGTCATCAAACTGCCCCCTGTAAACCAGTTCATGGTCTTTATTAAAAAGATAAAAATCCGGCGTACAGGCGGCTTTGAACAGCTTGGCAATTTCCTGAGTTTCATCCAAAAGATAGGGGAAACTGAATTGATTAAGCCGGGCAAATATTTTCATCTTGTCCGGGGCATCTTGCGGATAGGCCTCAATATCATTCGAGTTGATAGCGACAATGGCCACGCCCTTTTTCTGATAGTCTTTGGCCAGCCCGGAAAACTTTTTAATAATATGTTTGACAAATGGACAATGGTTGCATATAAAAACAATTAAAACCGGTTTTCCATCAAGTTGTTTTGTTGAAAACTTTATATTATCAAAATCGAATAGTTCGAAATCAATTAATTTTGTATCCAGTTCCAGCATAGTTGAAGGTGTTTCTGCCATTTTATCTCCCGTTTTAAAATCATTGATAAACGTTTAAAAGGCTAACACATTCAAAGCCGGATTTAATCCATGTCGCAACTATTTTATGTCAAATGAAACAAATAATTGGATGCTTTTAGTTTTTCAATAATTTTAATACCGTTCGGGCATACCTGCTCACAGGTTTTGCAGGAACGGCACACGTTTTCACTGCGCTGCAAAACAGGAATGGCCTGCATGGAAGTAACAGCGGTATATCGGTCTTGCAACTGATTTTCATAATAATCATAACAGCGGAGCTGAGTCGAAATTTCTACCTGTTCCGGACAGGCTTTTTCACATTCACCGCACATCATACAGTTCAGGGTTTTATTTTGCTGTGCATAGTGGTACAGTAGACTGTCCTGATAAGAAGTCAATACTTCATTGGCTGATTTCATATAAGCATCAAGCATGTCAAAAGAACCGATTCCCTTGTTCACCGTTGTAACTGCTTTGTTTGCCAAAATTTTTTTCAAATGAGCATGTTCCAGTTCAGCGCCATCTATCCCCTTCATTGATTTCATTGCCATAATACCGACATTTTTCTTTTCAGCGTCAGCTAATTCTTCGGACATGGCTTCAAAGGCCGGCTGATTTAAAACCGGCATGATAAGCGAATAGTACCCGGCATCAATTCCGGCCCTGACGCACTCTTTAACATTTTTGTGCGACGTCAGTCCCATATAACGGACTTTGCCCTGTTTTTTATATTTTTCAAAACGCTCCAGATTTTCTTCATCAATCACTTCATCCGGACTGTGACGGTTAAACATTAAAAAATCGATATGGTCCGTGTTTAATTTTTTTAATATTTCATCAATGTCATCAAAATTATCTTTAAAAGCGATATAAACCTTGTCCCTTTTGGATTTCATTACCTTGCTCAAGACCTCTAAAGAACGGCCGCCTTTGTAACTTTTAGACATGTGCATTAAATTGACACCGCGGTCAATGCCATAGTGGTAAACAGCTTCTTCGGATACCAGTCCGCCAAAACTGATAACAGAGAGATAAACATCTGTTTGGCCGACACGCCTGTAGGGCATTTCAGACTGATAATTTAATATTTTATTCTCTGCTGTTTGGTCTCCTGCCAGACAACTTTCAATTGATAAAACTCCGGCAGTTGTTCCTGCCAACATACCTTTTAAAAATTTTCTTCGGTCAATATTCATTTTTTCGGCCATATGATCATTCTCCAGAGATTAAGCGGTAAACTTTTTTTTATAAAATATTGCACAGACTTTTCATTGTCAAGATGAACATGAATAATTTTTTAATTTTACAACACATTGCATGAAATTAATAATATCCATAGGTTATTATTTTTTATTGGAATTAACAATTCATATAAATATATTATCACTTTGTGTTTAATAATTTGGAAACTATATACAATGACACCAGCGAAAAAACAGGAAATAATAACAGACCGCCGCCATTATCTGAAAGACGCAAAAAAAATCGTTTTAAAGCTCGGCACAAAAGTCCTGTTATCACATCACAACGATCTTGAAAAAAAACGTATCAATAAACTTGTTAAAGATATAGCCCACTATCGTCAAAAAGGATTTCAGTTTTGTATTGTCACATCCGGCGCCGTGGGATTCGGTATGCAGCAATTGGGATTAAAAACCCGTCCCACTGATCTGAAAAAAATCCAGGCCTGCGCCTCCATCGGGCAAAGCATTCTCATGGAAAAATGGAATAAAGTCTTTGAAAAGAATGATATCCCCATCGGGCAAATTCTGCTGACCTATGATATTATTGAAAACCGGCAACGATTTCTCTATGCCCGTGATTGTATCAGGTCTCTTTTTGATTATAATACCATTCCGGTTGTCAACGAAAATGATTCTGTTGCTGTTGACGAATTAAAGTTCGGAGACAATGACAACCTGTCGGCATTAACCGCCAATCTGATTGACGCGGATTTGTTGGTTTTATTCACCGATACGGACGGTTTGTTTGATAAAAATCCACACCACAATCCGGATGCACAGCGAATTTCTTTTATTGAAAAAATTGATGATTCACTATTCAAACTCATTGATGACAGGCAAAACAATTTTTCATTGGGCGGCATGACCTCAAAGTTAAAGGCTGCACAAAACTCAACCCAGGCCGGTTCAGCTGTTATTATCACGGATGGTTTTCATCCGGATTTGCAAAGCCTGCTTAATGGTGATGATATTGGAACGTTTTTCCGACCGGAGAACCGTTACCGAAAAAAAAGAAAACGCTGGATATTTTTTAATAATAAAATCAAAGGCAAAATTTTTATCGATCCGGGTGCAGAAGACGCACTTGTCAACCATAACAAAAGTTTACTCCCCGGCGGTATTCTGGGAACAGAAAAAAATTTTAGTGAAGGCAGTATTGTCGGAATTTTTAATACGGAAAAAAAGATGATTGGAAAGGGAATTACCTATTTTTCCAATACGGATATTGAAAAGGTCAAAGGCAAAAAAACCGACATGATGCAGGAAATATTGGGGAAAAAATTTTATACGGAAATTATTAATCGGGACAATCTGATTATCCTATAGGAGCATATAATGAATGATGTAAAGACTATAGCCCAAAATGTATATAAAGCCTATGAAACATTTTTGGATGCAGGCACGACAAAGTTGAAGAACCAAATATTACTTTCTATTGCCGAGAATATTGAAAAGCAAAAAGACTATTTAATCCAGGAAAATACCAAAGACCTGGAAAAAGGTAAAAAAAACGGGCTTTCCAATGCCATGATAGACCGCCTCACCTTAACGGACAAACGTATTAAAGGTATGATTCAGGCCTGTCATGAAATTGCTGCATTGACCGATCCAATCGGACGCATATCCGAGATGAATGTGAGACCGGAAGGATTTAAAGTGGGGCGCATGCGGGTACCTATCGGCGTCATTGGTATTATTTACGAGGCCCGTCCAAATGTCACCATCGAAGCGGCCACACTGTGTTTAAAATCCGGCAACGGCGTTATTCTGCGCGGCGGCAGCAGTTCCTTTTATTCCAATATGGCGCTGGTGAATGTGTTAAAAGACGCGCTAAAAGAAAACAATGCAGATCCGAACCTGATCTCCTATATTGAATCTACAGACCGCAAAGCTGTTGACGAACTGCTGGTCCTCGACGATCTGGTCCACCTGATTATTCCCCGCGGCGGGGAAGGTCTCATCAAAAGCGTTGTGGAAAAATCACGTATTCCGGTATTGAAACATTATAAAGGTATATGCCATGTTTACATTCATCAGGATGCGGATATGCAAATGGCCCTGGACATTGCCCAAAACGCCAAAGTTCAACGCCCCGGTGTATGCAACGCCATGGAAACACTGTTGGTCCATAAAGACGTTGCTGCTGAATTTTTGCCAAAAGCTTTAAAAAATCTGCAGGACGCCGGTGTTGAAATTCGGGGTTGTGAAAAAACGATTGCTATATATAATAAAAATGTTGTCAAGGCGACGGAGCAAGACTGGTATGATGAGTATCTTGACCTTGTGTTGGCGGTTAAAATTGTCGACAATGAAAGCGAAGCGATTGCACATATCAACAAATACGGCTCCGGTCATACCGACGCCATTGTAACAACCAACATTTCCACAGCAAACAGCTTTATTAAAAAAACAGACAGTTCATCCGTAATTGTCAATGCTTCAACACGTTTGGCAGACGGCGGCGTCTATGGCCTGGGCGCTGAAATCGGCATTTCAACAGACAGACTGCATGCCCGCGGCCCTATGGGTCTTGAAGACCTGACTTCCTATAAATGGATTGTAATGGGCGAAGGACATTTACGGAACTGATATTAATATATAGTTATAAATCTATGTTGACTTTTTTAACAATGGGAATAACATTAGGGCTGACGGCCGGTTTCAGTCCGGGACCACTGTCAGCCCTTGTCATTTCCGAAACATTCAGCCACAATACCAAAGCCGGTATCAAAGCCTCTCTGGCGCCTTTTATCACGGATGCACCGATTGTTCTCGGCAGTTATTTGCTTTTACAAAAACTGTCCTATTTATCGTGGCTGCTGGGGGCATTGTCAGTATTTGGGGCGGTATATCTTTTTTATCTGGGAATTTCAGGATTTAAAACAGATCAGGAGCTGTCTATTCAAAAACAGCCCCCAAAATCCATTTTCAAAGCGGTCATTGTCAATTTCGCCAGTCCTCACCCCTATATTTTCTGGATCATGATTGGTTCACCGATCCTGGTAAAAGCCTTACATGTCAGCAATATCGCATTCATAGCATTTCTGGCAGGATTTTATTGCTGCCTTATCGGCTCAAAAATATTCATGGCCATAGTTGTCGGCCGGTCAAAAAAATTCTTTTCACCCAAAACTTTTTTTAATATTCAAAAGCTACTGGGTATTGTATTGATGATTTTTGCCGTTATACTTATAATCGACGGTATTAAAATCACGATCCACGGGATTTAAGCGTCTTTTATACGTTTAAGATAAAACACAAACCTAATCTGTCTGAAAAATATTGAGCTCCTCTTTGTCCTTGTCCGCATGTTCATAATGAATTTCATGTCCGACCTGCTCACCATACCAAACCGGGTGTGTCAAAATTATCATCCGGTCGCCCGGACGACAGGCGTCCACAGTTTTCAGCACATCCTGAAAAGAACCCACGCTAAACCGCCCCCGGGAATCTCTGATAAAAATATTATGGTCAATATGATAGGCTTCATATTCAAAGCCAAACTCCTCAAGAGAGTACTCGCCATAGTTATAGGATTGGTTGGCAAAATTAAAACTCCCCGATGAGCAAAAGTCGGAAAACATGCTAAAATTCGGTAAACCAATCTGTTTAAACAAGGGATACCCATGTGCACAGGAACCGGTAATTGGAATGCCCAGATCGCAATAGTATTCCAATTCCTGTTTTTGAAAAGCCAGAGGATCAATACCTGAAACTGTCAGCGTCATGAGATCGTTGTGCACACCTATCTCGTGCCCCAGTTTATATATCTGTTTGTAAATCCGGTCCATGCAGGGCCGACGGGTAACATCTCTGTTTTCAATGGTTCCGTAATAAAAAGCAGAATGCAGGATATAGTAGGTGGCAGGAAGATCATACTTTTTTTCCAGTTTAGCCATTTTCACGGCCGTAAAAGGCTGTAGATCAACATCATGCCGCAACCCAACCAAAATTTTGTCCGGATCATAGTGCTGTCGAAAAAGCTCAAGCGGCAGGACCTTGAATCTAGCTTGCGTCAGCTTTTGCAGCAGGGACTCATACTGATCAAAAGTAAACTGCACCTTGTAATCATTATTGGCGGCAACCATTAAACGGACATATTCCATTTCTGAATCAGGCCGGCGGTTAACAAACATAAAGCCAAAACATACTACAGCAACGAGCAACAGCACAACATACCGAAATTTCACAAACAAGCGTTTCATAACCATACCCCTTTATTTGATGGGAAATTAATTTAAACCGGGTCCATCCGTAAAATGAACACCCATTATTAATAAATGCCTTAACAGTACCATAAATACCATTAAAACCGCAATCCACAAGTAAAGCAATTACCATCAATGCGTATCACATCTGTACGATATAACAAAAGTTATATTATGCGATACAACATACCCAAAAGTAATAAAAATATAATTTCACAGGATAAAGGAACCCAACGAAACCGTCCCTAAAAATATAAATCTTGAATGGACCAAGATAACAGAAAAGGACAATAAAGTCAATAAAAAATGAACAAAGCTTCAAATATTTTAGCAGCAGAAAAAGTCGTAATTTTTTTAAAAACAGCTTGCGCGGTTATTGTATATTTTGTACTATCTTATTACAAGTAAAAACATTGTTGCTTCGGACGGCTGGAATTTTTCGGGACATTCTCAGGCACGGCTTTTACGGATTTTCCAAATATTAAAAATTGGGTAGCGAATATATACGAGGAAAAGATTACATTTGAATAACGTAGGGACAGACCCCCGTGTCTGTCCTGACTTTGGGCAATCACAGAGTAAGGGCAATCACAGGGGCTTGCCCATACGGGTTCATTACCTGAGATTGTACAATGGTTTAAAGCAATAACAACAAAACGATATATAGATGATGTTAAATAAAAATATTGTTATGGGTGATAATATTTGGTAGGGACAGACCCCTGTGTCTGTCCCAATAACGGGCAATCACAGGGGATTGCCCATACGTTTTCATTACCCGAGGTTGTACAACGATTTAAATCATTAACAACAAAACATTATATTGGCGGCGTAAAACAATACAATTGGCGTCGATTCAATAAAAAATTGTGGCAGCGAAATTATTATGAACGTATCATCCGCGATGAAAAAGATCTCAACCGCATTCAACAATATATTATAGAAAATCCATTAAAATGGCAGGATGATAGATATTTTAAAAAATATCCTAATTAAATGTAGACGCTTAAATATGAGCAATAATTCAAAACAACCAAAAGGAACAAAAAATATCATGCTTACACTTGAAAATGTATCCAAATCGATTAATGGAAAGCAGATATTAAAGAACATTTCGTTTAATATGGAGCAAGGTCAAATATTTGGATACCTGGGACCGAATGGTGCCGGCAAGACAACAACGATTAGAATTATTTTGGGCCTTTATGAAGAATTCACAGGTCAAATAAAATTCAATGGAAATTCTTCATTAAAAAATTATAAAAACAACATCGGTTTTATGCTCGAAAATGACGGTCTGTATGGAAACATGACATTATTGGAAAACCTCAAATTTTATTCTGACATTTACAAACTGAATTTCCAAAAAAAAGGAATGAAGCTAATTGATGAACTGTTGGTGAAATTTGATCTATCCACAAATAAAAACAATAAAGTATCAACTTTTAGTCAGGGAATGAAAAAAAAATCTTCTTTTATTCGCGCAATACTTCATGAGCCTAAATTATTAATTCTTGATGAGCCTTTTAACGGACTTGATCCTGACATGCAAAGTGTAGTAAGAGAGCATCTTTTATATCTGTTAAAGGAAAAAGGAATATCCGTTTTTTTTAGTTCCCATAATCTGTATGAAGTCGATCGTCTTTGTGATAAAATCGCTATTATTAAGGACGGAGAGATTAAACTTGAAGAAACTGTGCATTCTCTAAAAAGCCGCGCAGAAAATAAAGCTTATAACTTGGAAAAAGTCTATTTCAAGTATGTCAATGAATGAAAGGATACTTTATGTTAAAAGTGATTTATATAAAACAGCTCACAGATTTATTAAAAGAGAAAAGAATTTATGTAATGATTCTGTTGGCTGGTATGATGATGATTTACTTGCCATTCAAGATGTTCTTAAAAATAAGTTTTGATAAAAATTTATTAACATTAGCAATTGATTTTTATTTCCTCTTTTATTCCATTCTTTTTATCTTGTTCCTAGCCTATTCTGCTAATTACCAGCTCTTTCTTCAAGAAAAAGTATCAAATACAATACATTCATTACTTTCAACTCCATTAAATATAAAAACAATTTGGTTGGGAAAAACATTGGCAATTTTAACAGTGGGTTATATTTTGTCGATTATTTTATCTTTTGCAATGTTAATTATTATCAACCATTCCATCATTAGTGCTCAAACGCTTTTCCCTTCCACCCATGGATTAATATCACTCTTGGTAATTAATCCTATTATCTGTCTTTTTCTAATCGGGTTTATCGGTATAGTAACGATGCTATCAAAAGATGAAACAAAGATAAGAATAGGATTTTATATCTTTATCGGTGCTTTATTTTATTTTTTAAAACCCAATAAATTTAATATAGAATTTTCATTTATTATATATCAGATAATAGTTATTATTTTACTTTTTGTAATTACAAAAATAGGGCTAAAATTTTTATCAAATGAAAAGGTAATATTAAGCATAGATTAATTATTACAAAGAATAGTAATTTCTCACGAGAATTTAGAAGCAACTTTTTTTCTGGCTCCAAGCCAGGTCGAATCATTTGCACGGTATTATCAACATCACGAACGTAGGGACAGACCCCCGTGTCTGTCCCAATAACGGGCAATCACAGGGGATTGCCCCTACGGTTTCATTACCCGAGGTTGTACAACGATTTAAATCATTAACAACAAAACGGAATATAGATGACGTTCAAACATATAAATTCGAAAAATAAAAAATTTATCATTAAATATTTTAATACCAAATAACATGAAATACAATCCCGATAAACACCATCGTAAATCGATCAGATTAAAGGGATATGACTATTCCCAACCGGGTTGGTATTTTGTAACCATCTGTACACAGAACCACGAAATGCTGTTTGGATACATTAAAGATGGAAAAATGGTGTTAAATGATCCGGGGATTATGATCAAAAATATATGGAATGAAATACCACAATTTTACCATGGGATTGATATTGGTTTATACCAAATTATGCCGAATCATTTGCACGGTATTATCAACATCACGAACGTAGGGACAGACCCCTGTGTCTGTCCCAATAACGGGCAATCACAGGGGATTGCCCATACGTTTTCATTACCCGAGGTTGTACAACGATTTAAATCATTAACAACAAAACGGTATATTGGCGGCGTAAAACAATACAATTGGCGTCGTTTCAATGAAAAATTGTGGCAGCGAAATTATTATGAACATATCATCCGCGATGAAAAAGATCTCAACCGCATTCAACAATATATTATAGAAAATCCATTAAAATGGCAGGATGATAGATATTTTAAAAGGCTATCTTGATAAATTTAATATTTGGAACACTGAATTGAAAATAATTACAAAACTAATTAAACAGAATGAATATATTTTTTTGTTAATTATTGGAGTACTTTGACTATCAAGTGTGTACCAAAAAGATTCTAAAGCACAAAAAAGTTCAAAATGGCCAACGACTGAGGAATTCTTTTAAAACATATAAATTCCAAAACATTCAGTTATAAAATTGGGAAAAGAGTACCAATTATGCATGTCTTAATCATTTACATATCCATATTTGCAATTCCTGTTCTATCGTATTTAATAACGTTTCGACAAAAAAAATTCAATCATAAACGTTTTATCTACGTTTCAACACTCTTTTGCCTCTTACTTGTACTGATCACTATATATATTTTTTTAAAAATAATGTTTGTATGGCAATCATTGAATATTTCAATAATTATATTAACATATATCACATATTGCTATATAGTGTGGAATATCAAATACCTTAAAAACATCAAAACCAGAAGGATACTTAATTTTTTTGGAATTATTCCTATAGTGTCGATTCTTTTGATATCCACCATTGCTTTTATGGCGGTGATATGGGTGATTGGAGATTATACAAACAAAAGACAAACTGAAAGGATAGTAAATCAATACTTTTTAAATAAATCTAATTATGGGTGGGTCGGTTTAGGTGGTAAACATCTCACTATCAGTAAACGATATAAAACCATACCTATATTAGAGAAAAAAATATTTGAAAAAAATTTTGCCGACCATATATACGATGTTGACAATCTAAACATAATAGAATTTAAAGAATCAAATCAATTTTTTAAAATAAAAATTTCGGACAAAACACTCGAATTGGACACTTTAATAAAAAAATAATACTGGATTCTTTGTTGTTTTTGTAATAAAAAATCTACGATACGGACGTGATTATTTTTAATACGGAGAACATTAAAATGCCGGAAAACAAAAAAATTCACATTGGTTCCATGTTTATGCAAAGCCCTGATTTTTCCAACAAAACAAATAAATTCCACCTTATCATCATGGTTCTTCTCGCCGCTTTTTTAATAACTACTTTTTTCATTAAAAGAGATTCGAACACGGAAACTATGAACAGGATCATAAATTACGTTCAACTTTTTTCAGGTGTTGTGCTTTGCTGGTTTTATATCATTATCCCGGTTTTAAACAAAATTTTTGGCGGACAATACATCCACTTTTTAGCGGACAAACTGGAAATTAAAGACAACTATTTTCAAAAAGCAAAAAGAATTTCATGGCAGGATATTGAACAAGTAAAATTTGAATACGCCACATTCGATATTTATCAAAAATTGAATAGGGATAATGGCATAACAGTCTATGTCCCTTATTACAAAAACATGGAAATCCGAAAACATTTTAAAATATTTGCGGAATTGAATGGATACAAAATTGTTGAACCCTGATAATAACATTACAAATCGGTGAAATCTTTAAACTAATATTTCATACCACTTGAATATACTCGAGTACACAAAAGCTTATGGGAGGATAAATTGGTCAAATTAGCAGTGTTAGGCGGAGGCGTTTCAGGAATATTCATAGCTAATGAATTAGCACAAAACACGAACCTTAAAATCGATTTATTGGAAAAACGTTCTCAACTTGGAGGATTGATATCTTCAGTAAAACGAAACGAAATAAATTATGACATAGGCAGTTTTATTTTTTATGAGAATAATAGTATTTTTAAAACATTCCCATTTATTAAATCAGATTTTATATCAGAAGAAATCAAACCGATATTAATAACACCATTAAATAACTTTTACTGTAAAGGTTCAAGGTAAACTTGAGAAAAGGCATATTTGAAATAAGTTAGTTTTAAGCTGCCTTTATAATTTTATTGTTTTCCTGCCTTCTTTGGCGGGCTTGTTCAAGTTTCATATCACGTTCTTTGAAAATACTATCAGCTTTTCCTGATAATTTGTCAAATGGTGTAATAAATCCAATAGCACTGTGTAACCGGTTATAGTTGTATTGATGGATATAAAGTACGACTTTATTTCTGGCATCCTCCAGATTAATCATACTTTGAATTCGGGTGCATTCATTTTTAATGATTTTATGAAAAGCTTCAATTTTACCATTCGACTGTGGATGATTAATCGAAGTTCGAACGTGCGTCAAATTATTTAACCTTAAAAAAGATTTAAAGTCATTGGCAATAAACTGTGAACCATTATCGGAAATAATTCGAGGTTTTTCATTTGGATATTTTTCCAAAGCTCTTTGCAGTACAATCTCGACATCATATTCCTGCATATGAGTTCTTAATTCATGGTGAACGATAAATCTTGAAAATCCGTCCAGTACAGAAATCAAAAAGAGATGCGAACCATGAAAGGCAATATAGGAAATATCTATATGCCAATGCTGATGCGGTCTTTTGGGTTGAATAAAGCCTTTCTTATTTGATTGTAACGTACTGTTATTCCATTGACTTGTGAGTCCGGCGTTCCGCAGAATACGATAGGTCGTTGACGGGCTCACAGCAACAACATTTTCATCAAGCATCATATAGGTCAGTCGTTTATAGCCGATCTGCATATGTTCCTTTTTGTATTTTATGATACGTTGACACTCCCACGGTTCCAGCCAAAAGCTGCGAGGTGTGTCGCTGTTATGTTGATTTGGTTGACCAAAACGTTTTTGCCAGTCATAGTACCGGGTCCAGGACAAACCAATGGTCTTGAGTAATAAACTCAAAGGAACACCGGTCTTTGCCGTTAACGTTTGCAGAGAAGACAAAACATCATCTCTAACATCAGGAGCAACCCATGTCTTTTTCAGGTTGCCCCAAAATACTTTTTTCGCAAATCAACGACCTCTGTGGAGAGTTCGGTGATGACTTCCTGCATTTTGCTGACTTTGGTTTCAAGACGTTCTTCTTTGACAGATTTTCCTTTACGCTTTTTATGTTTGCCGGAAAAACCGTCAAGCGCATTTTCAAAGAGCTCTTTTTTCCATCTGTGTATAACTACAGGATGAATATTATATTGTTTAGCTATTTCGGATATGCTGATCTTATTTTCTAAATGTTCTCTTAAAATTTGGACTTTTTCTTCAGCAGTAAAGCGTCTTCGTTTGCTCATTGGGCCTCCATTTTTCATAATAGACTAATTTAATATTTTTGGCCCTTTTCTCAAGTTCAAAGATAAGTATTACATTACAGTTTTCCGCTTAATTTAAAAAATTATATCAAAGAAAATGGAATTGTAAATTTTTATCTTGCAATGGCGTCTTTATTAATAAGTAAAATTAATCATAGAAATGATCCGAAATTCGAATCGAGAATAAAATATACAATCAGCGATGTTGTTTATAAAAACAGCGGATTGGAAAGCTATTTAAATAAACTATTTCACACCGACAATAGAAATATTGACATCGATTTTTATAATAAAAGAATGTTGTTTTTAGAGAATTACAAAATAAAAAAATATATTAAACAAAAATGGGCCCCTATTTTCCGTAAAAAAAACAATAACACAGTACCAAACAAAAAACTGCTTCGTATCTCTAATCAAGGATTTGATCAAATATTTAAAAAAATTGAAAATCATCTAACATCAAAAAATATTAATATATTATACAATTCTGATATTAGACAAATAGACAGGAATAAAAATAATTATTCAATTCATTTTAATGGCAATACACGGTCTTATGATTATATTATATCAACAATCCCTTTAACCGAACTAAATAACTGTTGTTTTCCAAACCAAAATTGTGACTTGACATATCTGAAATTGTATTCGCTATTTTATGAATTTCATGGAACTATGAATTCCAACGCCTCAATAATTATGAATTATTCTCCCGAAGGAGATTGGAAAAGGATTACAATATTCAAACAATCAAATAGTGAAAGCAGTAAACTTTATTTTACTGTTGAAGGCACTTTGGCTCCACATAAAAACGGTCCTGAAAATGAACTTGTATTGGAACAACAAAAGCAAAATTTTGAACAGCATATATCCAAAAGTTTTTTGTTCAAAGGAATTTTTAAATACAAGGGTGGAACAATAACAGATTATGGTTATCCTCTGTATACCACAACAGAAATTAATAAAGCTCAAAACTTAATTAACAAGGTAGAAAATTTTGGAATTTATACATTAGGACGTCAGGGAAGATTTAATTATCTTTCATCTGCCAGAGTTGCCCAGGAAGCAACGTCATTTGTAAATGAATTTTCAAAATTATTAGCTGAAAAAGGTTAACAATTCAGCTTTATATTTCGAGTTTACTCAATTTTAGTTATATAATATTAATAAAATATAGGAAACCAAATGCGCGCACATTATTTACAACATGTTCCCTTTGAAGGTCTTGGCAGTATTAAAGACTGGTTTGAAAAAACCGGATACAATATTACGTGTACCCAACTTTTCAAAAACACAGAATTTCCCGATCAAAAGGACATTGATTTTCTAGTTATCATGGGCGGTCCCATGAGCATTAATGACGAATCTGAATATCCCTGGCTGGTACAGGAAAAAAGATTTATCAAAGAATTTGTTGAATCCGGAAAACCGGTTTTGGGAATTTGTCTGGGGGCGCAGCTTTTAGCCGGCGCACTGGGTGAAAAAATATATCCCAATTCGGTTAAAGAAATCGGCTGGTTTTCTGTAAATGCCGTTACACCGGCAAACAATGCTGCATTCGAATTCCCGGGATCAACAATAGTTTTTCACTGGCACGGAGAAACCTTTGACCTTCCAAAAGGCGCTGTTCGAATTGCCGAAACCAATGTCTGCCGAAACCAGGCTTTTCAAATTGGCAAAAACGTTATCGGACTGCAGTTTCATCTTGAAATGACCAAAGAATCTGTTCAGGAGATTGTCGCCAATTGCCGTGATGAGCTTGTACCGGGAGAATATATACAAATAGAAGAAAATATTTTATCCGCACCATCTGAACGATATAACTCTACAAATCAACTGATGAACAAGGTGCTCGAGTATTTACATCAAAATTACTTGAAAAGCTAAAGCAACTTTATAACTTCAAAATATAACTGCATGGGTAAAGAAATTAAGGGCGATTTAAAACTGTGGGAGGTTTGCTATGCCGGTTCATTTTACTCAGAAAATTACTTTTTTTATTTTATTGCTGTATTCCATTGGATATTGTCAACCGCCGACCACAGAGGAAAAGGTCAGGGAATCCATAGTGATATATCAAGCGGGTGAGGCAGGAAAAGCAATCAAAATGATGCAAAAAATATGCAGGGACGAACCACATCATTTGTTTGCCCATCAAACACTGGGTCAGTTTTATATCGAACAAAGACAATGGGACAATGCCCTCCTGTTAATGGACCATGTTCTAAAAATTGACAAAAACAACCTGGACGCCCAGATAATAACGGCACAGGCTTACCGGGCAAAAGGTTATTTTTCGTCATTTGTTATACGGACACGGTTCTGGAAAAATTCCGAGAAATGTTTTCAGGCGGTTTTGGCTGCTGATTCGACAATGAAAAATGTCTTGTATGAATATTCCATATTAAAAGGCTATCAAGAAAAATATCAACAGGCCATCGAACTTTTACAACATCACCTGAAATTCTTTCCGGATGATCTGGATGCGTATTATAAAGTCTATTTTTATTATGACGCCCTTATTTTTAGAGGCAATAAAAATGATGTTAAACTGCTGCAGCGTCCGGATGAATTGTCCCGTTATTTTCTGGGCGAATATTATCGTCAAAAGGGTAAGCTGGAAAAAGCCGAATCGATTTTTAATTCTTTAAACAGTCCCCCATTTATCTCGCCATGTGCGATTTTACTTTCACAGGCAAAACTGGCATTTCAGCAAAACATGTACAAAAAGGCTGAATTATACTATAATGATGCCATTGAGGCCATATCCAATGAAAAGGATGCAACCATCCTTTTTCATGATATAAAATACATCTTTTCTGATGCAGAGTTGCGGTATTTAAAAAACCTGAATTACCTTCAGGCGAAAAACTATATTAAAAAATCATGGCTGCGAAGAAATCCCTTTCCATCATCCTCTTACAATGCAAGATTAATTGAACATTTAAAAAGATGTGATTATGCAGAAAAAAACCATAGGCAGGTTAAAATCGGTAAAACCAGGTGGCAGGCTGTTGACGCTGTTTTTGAATGTCCGGATATTTATGACATGGCGGACCGGTATGATGACCAGGGAGTGATTTATATTCGTTATGGGCCACCGAATGAAAAGAGCAGAGTGTGCGGCGGAAACGCAACGGTCGAGGCCGGCAAATGGTGGGAAGGGCTGGACAGCGGTGAATCGTGGTTTTATTATCAAACAGAATCGACACCGGCAAAAATATTTCATTTTATTAAAACCAGGATGGAATCCCAAATAACACCCATACTGCCGGATAAAATGCTGGTGGATTGTATGGGTTGGGACAAAAAATATTTCAGGCTTTTAACATCTTCTGATGATCGGGAAAAACATCAACTTCAAGAGATGTTGGAACTGGAAAACGAAAAAGTGATTTATGAGGGTTTGAATTCAGACTATTATCAATGGAACGAACAGGAAAAAAACATTAATGTCTCCTGTTATCTGGCCGGTTTTGCCAGAGATGAAAAGAAAAGCAATTATGAGCTGTATTACAGTTTATGTTCTCAATTTATAGCAACCATTCCGGACACCCTGGATATGGAAACAGAACTCAACATCGGACTTGGTGTTTTTGATGAAAACTGGAACACGGTTATTCAAAAGAACCGGGTGGTTTCATTGGACGAAATAAAAACGTGGATAGATTCGCTCGGTTATTGGCCGGGACAATTAAACTTTTCACTACATAACGGCCAATCTTATTTCACAAGTTTGTCTTTACAAATACCAACGATGGATAAAATGGGCGGATTTAAAATAAAAATTGCGTCGGAAAATGATTTTAATGATAAACCGTTTATGAGCGATTTGGAACCGGCAGGGCAGATCACAAAAACAGACGAATCGGGTCAGTTTATTAAAAATAATTTAAAGGTGCTCCCTAAACCGGATCTAAAGTATGGGCTAAACAATCCATTACATCTCTATTTTGAGCTTTATAATCTGCCCATGAGTGAGAAAAAAAATGTTGAATACGACATCATCTATCAAATCAAATCGTTGGGAAAACTCAAAAAGAGTTTTATGGATAAACTGACAGGATTATTTTTTTCCAATGACAAAAAACTGTCCATTGCGGTTCAGGGTTTTGCTGCCCAAAAAAATACTTATGAATATATGACTCTGGATTTAAGTAAACTCGATCCTGGTTTGTATAATCTGGAAGTTTCTGTTACTGCACAAGAATATAATTTAACACTGAATAAAGATTTTAACTTTGTTTTGCAATAAAAAGATAATAATAAATGGATTCGGATGAATATTTACTACAATAAAATAATGCAGGTATACCTGCCCCCCTGCTGAAAACCCCTATCCCAACAGCAAATTAATGGCAACACCTAACAAGATTGTGGATATGAGAATAAATAATGTCAAAATTACAGTTTGTTTTTTCCCCAGGAATTTTAATAACATCACAAAAGAAGAAATACAGATCGCTGTTGATGTCAGAGAAAATGCAATAGCTGTCCCCATTCCCATACCATTACAGATTAATGGACGTAAGAATAAAACATCTGTTCCGTTACAAAAATAAATAGGTATTCCAACAAGGACAAAGACCAGCAGACTTTTTAATCCTGTGCCGATGTTCAGATTGCCCATAAATTGCATTGGCAATAACAATTCTGAAACAATTCCCAGTATACCGGCAATAACCAAATAGGGGATAATTTTTTTAAACATGTGATAACTTTTTTCAAAAGGGCTGTTTCCTGGTGCCACACAATTGGAAGAATCACATGAAAAATTTATGTGTTTGTTTACCGCTTGTTTGCCGCCTGAAAAAAGCTCCAGGACGAAACCGGCACAAACAGCAAGCAGGAATGAACTAAAAATACGTAAAACAGCATATAGAGGCCCCAAAACAGTAAATGACAAAACAATAATATATGGATTTAAAAGCGGGGCGGCGACAATGAATGTTATCAACGTCCGATAGGATAATTTTTCATCCAATGTTTCCAGTAACGGCAAAACACTACAGGAACAAACCGGTAAAACAGATGCATATAGAAATGCAGTTACCGGGTTTGTGGGGAAAAACCGGTAAAAACGACTGAACCAGGCTTGTAAAACAACAGCGATGAATATCCCCACAATAACAATCATGGCTAATTCGATAAAATACTCGTAAAATAAAAAAAGCAATGGCGGTATAATCTGATTGAGGATGCACTTTGATCTATTCATATAATTTATATCATTTATCGTTCTATAGACAAAATCGACAGATAATACAAAAAATGATAAATAAACCAAATATGGAAAAAGTTTCAAGCCAATATTGGGACCGGTAAAACGAAACAAACGCATAGATTCACATCAATCAGAATTAATACTTATAATTATAGAAAATAAAATGGCGGTACAAAAATATTATCATACCGCCATAAAGAACTTATTTTAACATTAATACTTTTTGGGAGAAATGGTGGTTTTGACTGGTTTTCATGATGATAAAATAAACACCACTTGCCGACCGTACTCCCTGGTGGTCCAAACCATCCCATTGTACGGTATGTTGCCCGGCTGGAGATGCCTGATACATCAGTGTTCTGACATATTTTCCGGTAACATTTGTCACATAAATTTCCACATAACAAGGTTCAGCAATATCAAAACTCAATGTGGTTGCCGGATTAAATGGATTGGGATAAGCCGGATGCAGCGAAAAGTCTTTAGGTATTGATGAATTATTGGTAACATTTATACTGTATGAATATTCCCGACTTCCATCGAGCGCCACACTGACTAAACGATAAGAATACTGCTCATCTTTTTCAACATCTTTATCTCGATATTGGTATTCGCGTTTGTTTGTTGTATCACCTGTGCCTTTTAATGATTGGTCGTGTTTGTAGCCGGCAATATCACACCAGGTTAATTTTTCATTTTGTTGAATTTGTGCTCGCTGCACAATAAAACCGAGGTGGCCGGTTTCACTTTGGGTGTTCCATTTGATTAAAATAGTACCTCTCTCAGAAACTGCAGTAAAGTCAGATAATTCTACTGGCAATGATCCGTCACCATCGGCAACGCTAACATCAGAAGATGTAAAGTCCCATGTACAACCTTGACTCCACCCCGAAGATGGAGGTAGTGACGCAGATTCTGTTGATGAATATGTTGGTGGGGAAGGATCATCACCTACACCAATAAACCATTGAATACTACAATCTTTATAAGCTAAATTATAGCTCCCTTTTGTATACTTGGGATAACCATTCAGACTGCCATTGCGCACATAAGTACCATTATAATCAGAGTTTTCCGCACTCGTAACGATATATTGACTGGGTGCCGCAGGATTTACTGTTATCGCCAAATCTTTTTCATACCACAAACTGCCGGTGTCTGTGGATCGTATTTTTACAGAATAACTGTTTTTTGTATCATAGTCAGCCACGAATGCTGTTTTCAACAATGCCCCGTCTATGGTAAAACTGCCATTGTCTGCACCACCGGATGCAAATGTATATGTATGTGCACCATTATCATCCGTATCTGTAGTCGTAAATGTGCCGACTGTTGTTCCACTTGGATCACCATCATCCACGGCAGAATTATCCAACGTAATGTTGGTAGGCGCCGTATTATTAACCGTATAGTTGATGTCATCACAAGCCCACCCGGTACTAGCTGTGGGTGAAATTCCTTGAATTTTTGTTATGTCTGTCCAACCACTGAATGTAACCTGTGAATACCCCCCGGTCGGTATTGTAACATCCTTTGAATACTTTTCAGTACTTCCGTCATATCCTTTAAACTGGATGGAATAGCTATAACCCTGCAGGTTATAAATCCATAAATTATTTAACTGAAATTTGTTGCCTCCTACTTTCGTCAAATACCAACTGGCGCCATAATTAGAGTTTAACATAGCACAATAGGAAGCACTTCTGTAACTGTTACTAATAATCTGTCCATTACCACTAAAAGAAAATGAATGGTTGTTCTCAGTAAAACTTAAACCGGAAACAGGAAAGGTGACAGTTTCAGCAAACACTTGCAAGGGTAATAACAAAAGCACACTCAGTAGAATTATTTTAACAACTTTCATACTCGTCTCCTTTTAAAAATTATAATAGTCAGTTTTTCTGCAATAGAGGAACATACAGCGAATCTTTTTTAGCCAAACAGGTCATTTGCCAGTCAATTAACGGGCACACATCACTGTCCTGAATGTTTTTATAAAAGGCCTTATCTTTATAATAAATAACCCATTTGCTTCTACATCCCTTATATTGAATTTTGCATTCATCCTTTACATAAACAGGGTGGTCCTTATATATTCCCGTTTGAACATATACACCGTTAATCTGCTTCATACCGGCATTTTTAACGACGATTGAACCCTCTGCATGTAAATATTGAAAACAAGTCAATATCAACAAACAAAAAATATAGTTCAGTTTTTTCATCAAATCCTCAAAAATTACTCGACAAAATCTTCTTAACACCATATGGGATTTTTAGCTCCCATGTAAAGAAAAATTATAATTCCAATAAATATTGGGTATATTTACAGAAAATACGGCTGTCAGTAAAATACAAGAGTAAATTATCTTTTTTAGGGATAGAATAAGAAGTGAAAGGAATGCTGGAATATGTCATCAGTATAAAACTTGTAACCCATAAATCAGTTTTAATTATACTGACTCACATAACATTAGACCACATGCAATTTAATATTCCCATCATCATCACCATCATCCCATAAATTGCTATTACTTTTTAAGTTCATAAAAAATAATATAAACATAATTAATAAATTTTTACCAAGCAATACTTTTTTTTAAAAAAATCACTTACAGCATTTTTTTCGACTGTAGTATCCACATACTAAATTACATATCACAATTTTAATCTTGACAACCTCCTTAACATTTGTATCCAAATCGTAAAAGGTTTAATTTTTAAAAACTAATAAAGACTTTGAAATTTGTAAACAGCAAAATATATCAACTAATTTATATTATAATGGCAAGAACAATCAAGCATTGTAGAAAAAAAATGTCTATTTTAACCTATGGATGACCGGTATCCATAATTAATTTGCTCATTTAAAATCGAGGAGTCATTATGGAAATTAAAATAGACATTCATCCCATCGGGGTTGTCCGATGCGAAAACGGCATATTCCGTATCGAACTGGAAGGCACGTACATTCCGGCGTTGACCAACATAAACGGATTTAGTCATTTACAAATAAGCTGGTGGGGACATTTATATGCATCCCCTGAATATCGCCAAACCCTTATCGGTGAAAAGCCCTATAAAAAAGGTCCGGATAAAATTGGTATTTTTGCAACACGTTCACCGGTCCGGCCGAATCCTGTGCTTTTGACAACTATATACGTACAAAACATAGATTATGCTAAAGGCATTATTTATACACCTTATATAGACGCTGAAGACGGCACACCTGTTATCGATATTAAACCGTACAATAAAAGCGAACGGGTCAGAGATTGTTCAGTTCCGGATTGGTGTAAACACTGGCCGGAATGGGATGAGGATGCGGCGACCTTTAATTGGGAAAATGAATTCAACTTTTAAAATATTCGCCTCCCCCCTGCTAATGGGGGGAATTTATATTATAAATTTCAGAGCATAAAATGACCAACAAAGAAATAATCTTAAAATCAGTTCAATACATTGAAAAAAATTTAAAAAAAGAATTAAATGTGTTGGATATAGCGAATTCCGTACACTATTCACTGTACCATTTTATCCGTCTGTTCGCGAGTGTCACTGGTTTTTCACCCAAAACATACCTTCAGCAACGCCGGCTTTGTGAAGCGTTGATAGAATTAAGAGATACAAATAAAAAAATCATTGAAATCGCTTATGATTATCAGTTTAACAGTCACGAGGCCTTTTCACGCGCCTTTAAAAAGACTTTTGGCATCAATCCAAAACAGGTTAAGAAAGGCCTGTCGATTTCCAATTTACCTGTTGTCAATCGTATTAATGAGGATTATCTTTACCAGTCAGAAAAGCTGAAAAACAGTCTGCCTCAGCTTGTTGAGTTGCCGCAAAAAATATTAGCCGGTATTTCTTTTTTCCTGAGTGATGACTGTAAGATAAATGACCTGTCTAAAGAATGGGGCCAATTTATGAATGAAGTGCATACCATAAAAAACAGGTTACAACCGGAGCGGTTCTATCAGGTGCAGTACTGGTCGGAAAAACAGGAACTGGGTGGATTGTATTTTTTTATCGGCGTTGAGGTAAACAGCATGGATGAAATTCAGCCGCAGTTTGTGGTTAAGATCATTCCCCAGGGACACTATCTGTGTTTTATTCATAAAGGACTTGCCAATAAGGTGGGTTATACCTATAAATATATTTACAACCAGTTTTTACCGGAAACCGATTACAAACTGACCAAACCCTTTAACTTTGAATTTTACGGTGAAAAATGCCTGGGACCCTATAATCCGGAATCGGAAAGTGAAATATATATTCCTGTTGAATGAAACGAAAATATAGAATATGGCAAAAGTTTTTCGATATTCATTTCCTAATGAACATTAAAATATAAAGAGGAGAATAATCAAAAATTTTAATTATTCTCCTCTTTCGTTTTAATCATTTTTTATTTCAGCAGCACAACCTTTCGCATGGTTCTATAGTCACCAACATCAATAACCAACAGATAAATACCGGTGGACATTATCTGCCCATGATTGTCCCGGCCATCCCAACACAATTGATAACTGCCGGCGCTGGTAAATTTATTCACCAGCAAACGCACCTCTGCACCTGTCAGGTTATATATGGACATCCGCAGATATCCGTCTTTCGGTAAATCATATCTGATTTCCGTTGTTCTGTTGAATGGATTGGGATAATTCTGATATAACTGATAATCTTTTGGTAATTCGTTGGTATTATCGGCAACCTTTACATCACCAGTGCTCAGGTCTGCGTAATAATCCTCCACCTCACCATCAATAGCAATGCCGACAAATGTCAAACCTGGCTGGGTGCTGAACCGGAAACGGCTAAAATAAGTGCCGATCTCAAATCCTTGCGGAACCGGTATCGGTAAAACAGATTGTCCGCCAGGAACGGGTTCATCATATAAAATCCGGTCTTCAGGATCAGTCCAGTCAGCATTATTATCAAAATCCATCCAGGCGTTTACAAAACCGGGACAGGAAGTTGTAATTTTGACATAGGTATTTGGATCTGTCTCGGTGGATACAATAAAGATAATTCCATCATCATCATTGTTGCCGTCATTGTCATCACCGGTACAGGTAAAATCAGGCTGACCATCCTCCTCCGGATCGATACGCTCACCAAGAAAGACCAATGGATCAATAATATGCAAAGGCCCGTTTTGCCCAAATAAGGTCGGGTACCGTTCCATAGGGGCATCACCATAATCAAATTCCAGAAAATAATCATCCGTACCGAGCACAAAGGCCATGTCCCAGCCCTCACTAATGGGTTCGGTTTTAATGGTGGTATCGCCGACAGTCGGTTGAACAGGATCGTAAACATATACAGCATCATCCTGGAAGAAATGTTCACGGGTTAACCATCCCCAGACAAACGAATCCGGAACGACATCATTATAAATCGCACCAATGCTCAACCAGTAAACTGTGGAATCACCTTCCTGTATAAACCATTTGGCCATAGGAATGTCATAGTCGTATTGAAAACAGGTATCCGGTTTACTCATATAATCCGGATGAAAATCATTTTCCACGGCCCGTTCGTGAAGCGCTGACCGGGCAACAACAATTTCCCAAAGCAGTTCACGGGGACGGCTCCAATCCCAAAATTCATCCGGCTTCACATCGCTCCAAATTCCAACATGAAAAGAATCCGGACAAACAGGCGGCGGAAAAGCGCTGTCCCATAGAGCATAGGAGCCCCACCAATGGATATCCGTTACCGGCCGGGGCGCTTTACAGAACCAGTCGTCTGCTACAAACGTGTCATCATAATCAGAAAGGACATCCCAACCTATATAATAGGGAGTGTAAGGCAAATCCAAATCCTCATTACGTAACGGCCACTGCATCCATTTCAACGGAGGTCCCTGTTCGCCGGAAACAATTTCAACCTGATAGTCCTCCACTTCACCGGCATGACCATACCCAACAGGCAGAACAAAGGGAAGTTTACTGAATCGGAATCTGGCAAAAGATGGTCCCAATAAAGCAGTTGACGGCACATTAAACGTCAGCATATTATTACCGGCAACCAGTGGAACATCAATGAAAATATGATCGCTAACATCTGCCCAGGCCGTATTTGCATTAAAGTCAATCCAGGCATTTAGAATTCCGGAATCAGATGCAACCACCTGTACAACAGCCGATTGTCCGGGAATTATCGGCGTCTGAAAGGTTACTCCATCTTCATCATCCGAAGCCGTATTATCATCACCCATGGCATCCGGAGTCGGCTGACCGTTAATTTCAGCATCTATTAATCCACCAAGTTTAAAATCGTTCAATATGTCATGATAAGCGCCGCAGTTTATATGCAGCGTGGGATAGATTGAAGTGTTTGCATCATCCGGTGCATCACCAAAATCATATTGTATATCATTATGCAAACGCGGCGTAAAGAAATAATCTTCGGTTTCACCATAATTATAACCATTAGCAGGACCGGAGCCATCGTCGGTATCGGCGGCCTGGGTTGTGATTGTTATCCGCATCCAAATGGGCGGCGGATTTCCGGTAAAAGTTGGATGAGTAGAACGAAATGACGGAGTAGATAACACATGGTGTCCTGAACTTAAGGTGACCATATAATTTTGCACAGCCCACTCAGCGGCGGTTGTTCCATCACAAGGGACATTGTCTTCCCAGTCACCATCACGGTTCCAGTCGAACCAGACATTGACATAAAAATTTTGCCGGGTTACACCGGGAACAACAGTAACACTAAACTGGAAAGATGTTGTATCACAATCGGGCAAGACCAATGGCAATTTCACACCATCATCAAAATAATCAAGGTCCGGTTTGTTGTTTTGCGGAAGAATATTATTCGTCGGGTCCTCATCTACATCAATATCAGCTTCAGCTTCCAATGATACCCGGTTTCCCAAAAACACCAGATCACGCGGATGAATATGCTTTGGCCCTTGCAGCGGTCCCGTGGTCGGATCAAATACGGTGGGATAGCGTGCCAAAACACCGGAATAGGCAAACATCATCTGACCGGAATGGTTGGTGCAATCCGGCGCATCACCTAAATCGAACAATTCTTCATCACCGGATTTACTGTTTTTAAAAACAACAGTAATATTTTCACCGGCATCCAAATCGACGTCCACCAGAGCATTTCCCAGATCAATGCTCGATCCATTGTCGGCATCTCCGGTCACCACAATATCGTCAAGGACCCACCCGGTCGGTACGCTTTCACCCATATTATAGGTTCCAACAGGGCCATTGGTTATGGTTGCCGTATTCATAATGGGATCACGGTAAGGGGCCGCCCCGCCGCTGACACCATAAACAACAGAAATCCAGAACGGGGTATTGTCCTTTGGATTTGCATCTTTAATAATGGTTATATTACCACCGTCCCCTCCTTGAATAGCGACAGCATAATCTTCCACTTCACCATCCGGCGCTATTCCATTATAGCTGATATTCCGTACAGAGCTTAGGCGGAAACGCGCGAATGACTGTCCCGTTTGCGCCGTTGAGGGGACGCTAAAGGAAAATGAATTCATACCGGCAATAACCGGCTGTGCTGCAATAATATGTTCTCCGGCATCTGCCCAGCTATTGTTTATGTTAAAATCAAGCCAGGCGTTTAAAACACCGGGTGCAGAAGCCAGGACTTTAACAGAGACAGTCCCGCCTTTTGTAATTATCGGTGGAATTTGTACACCATCTTCGTCTCCCGGAGGATAGGGTAATCCCGAATAAACGGTATTTTTATCATCGCCATCTGCCATGGAAAAGGGCTGCCCATCGCTTTCCGAATCTATGCCGTTTCCCAGATAAAAATTGGGAATAATAACATGACGCGCGCCATTGTTTGCCAGCAATGTCGGATAACCGGGATCCGGTGCGTCACCAAAATCAAATTGTGCATCGTCCGTCGTATCCTGCGGTACAAAATAATAATCTTCGGTCTCGCCATAGAGATAACAGTTGGCCGGACCTTCACCGATACTGCCGCCACCAAAACCGGTTGCTTGTTCCGATATGGTAATCCGCATCCAAATAGGATCATTCTCTTTGCCCTGGGGATGATAGGATTTGAATAATGGTGTGGCAAAAAGATAGGTGCCTGGCGGAAATCCTCCCGGAATCAACTGATTTTGAACGGCCCATTCCGGTGCGTCATACTGTGTTTCGCAGGTAAAAACATCTTCCCAGTCCCCGTCACGGTTCCAGTCAAACCAGGCATTTACATATCTGTCTTTACCTACCGTACCCGGCGGTATGGTCAGCTTGTAAACAAAATAGACATCCTGACATGGGGGTAAGGCAAAAGGTATATTAACGCCATCATCATACCGGTCACGGTCAGCCGCATCATTTGGCGGATCAAGATTGCTCAGACCATCACTATCCGGTAAAAGATCAGCTTCCAATTCTCCGGACACATCAGCACCGAGCCACGCATCAGCTTTGGGATTGGTATGTCTCGGACCCTGCGGCGTACCTGTTGCCGGATCAAACACGGTTGGAAACCGGGCCGGCACACCGGAATAAGCATTCATTGTTAAACCATCGTGATTAGTGCCATCCGGCGCGTCACCCAGATCATAGGATTGTTCGTCTTCTGATATTGCATTTTTAAATGTAATTACAATATTCTCACCCGGATCATAATCCAGATCAACCCGGCCTGCCGTCACATCAATTGTTGATCCGTTGTCCGTATCACCGGTTATTTGAATGTCTTTTAACGTCCACCCCGGAATAGTAGCTTCGGAAATGTTTTGAATATTTACAGGATTCAACACTGTCATTTTATTATTTAACGGGTCCATCAAAGGTGTACACAAAATATTAAAAAATGAATTCGTCATCTGCATACATATCATAAAAGGCGTGTTGTCTTTTGGATTTGCATCCTTATAAACAACAAGCGATCCGTCATCACCTTGTTCAACAATTTCGACGGCATAGTCCTCCACTTCACCGTCAAGAGCGAATCCATCATAGCTTATCTGACGGGAAGAGCTTAAACGAAATCGTGCAAACGCCAAGCCGTGAACAGCTCCAGAAGGAACATTAAATGTAAACAGATTAGCACCCGGCCATACCGGCTGCGCGGCAATAACATGCTCACCGGGATCACCCCAGTTCCCATTAATATTAAAATCAAACCAGGCATTTATCACGCCCGTATCAGAAGCAACAACTGTTACCGGCACGGATTGCCCCGGCGCGATGAACGGTGACATAATCACACCATGTTCATCATTCACGCCGTTTACATTGTCTCCGTCCGCCAAAGCTGAAGGCTGGCCGTCCTGTTCCGGATCAATTCCCGAGCCCAGATAAAAGCCCGGTTTTATCGCATGACAGGCGCCATTATTAGCCATCAAAGTCGGATATGTCGGGTCCGGTGCGTCACCAAAATCCAGATTATCCAAATCACCCTGATAATTGGTAAATGTAACAATAATATGTTCGTTCCCGTCCATCACGATACTTGCCGAAGCGTTTGTAGCGTCCACAGACGATCCGCCATTCGGGTCCTGAGCATTAATCGCAATAACCGGCCAACCCATCGGGATATTCTCTTTAAAATTATAGGTGCCGGGTTTAACTCCGGCAAAGGTAACTGAAGGCGCAGCCGGGTCTTTTAAAGTAAAAGGTCCGAAATCACTGTTGAAAGGAAACGGTGTATTATCAGCCGGATAGGCTTTTTTGATAATAGTAATCGTTCCAAGGTCGGAACTTTCCTTTATTTCCACTGAATAATCTTCCACCTCACCGTCCGGCCATTCACCATCAAAAGTCTGGCCGTGATGTGTGCTGAATCGAAATCGCGTTATGATATTTCCGATAACAGCGTTCTGTGGAACTTTGACTGACCATGTATTGGCTCCGGCAAAAACAGTTGTGTCATTTATAAAAACAGACTCGCCTGCATCAGTCCAGTTGCCGTTTCCGTTAAAATCCAGCCACCCTCCTAAATTTCCTTTAACAGAAACGGTGGCAGTAAAACTTGCCCAATTACCCGGAACAAAATCGTTCAGAAATACGATACCATCTTCATCGTCACTACCGTCCGAATCATCACCCTGAGAATCGGCTGTCGGCTGACCATCCGGCTCACCGTCTATACCGGCTCCCATATAACATTTTCATGGATCACATGTCTGGCCCCGTCGTTTGCCAGCAATGTTGGGAACGTCGGGTCAGGTGCGTCGCCAAAATCGTACTCGTCCGTACCCGCCTCACGGTATAAACCGCAATCCATATTGGCAATATTCTCACCAACCGCTATGCTAAAAACCGGCGTTTCACCTGTAGCGGTATTCGCGTCGCTATCAATAGCGTCGTCTGTTCCCTGATCAGCCGGGCTGTATACATACCCGTATCGCGTAGAAAATCGAAAATAAAAACTGCCCGGGGTTAAATTGGAAAACATGTAAAAGCCACTCAAATTGGACACTGTAGATGCCAGATAATTTCCATTTTGGTCAAGCAGTGATACATAAATGCTGTCCAGTCCCGGTTCTCCTTCATCCTGAAGTCCGTTGTGGTTTAAATCTTCCCAAACCCTGTCCCCGACGGAATTATCATTTTCTCCCGGTTCAATTTGAATCAAATAATCTTCCACTTCACCATTTTCAGCAGAACCATCATAACCCATACCGGCCTCCCAGGTCAATCGAAAACGGGCAAAGGTTTCGCCGGTAACAGCATTTGCCGGAACATTTACGGTGAGATTATTGAGTCCTGGTGTAACCGCCTTGTCTATAAAGACATGTTCGTCGGCTTCAGCCCAACTGCCGTTTTGATTATAGTCAATCCATACGTTTAATACAGCACTTGCCGATGCGGTCACATCCAGATTTGCCGTTGCACCGGTGACAAAGGGTGACACAAAGTTAACACCGTCCTCATCATCATTCCCGTCATTGTCATCACCCATAGCGGCGCCGTCCGGCTGACCATCAGATTCGGGATCAATTTTGCTGCCTAAAAACAGGTCAGGATCAATCAGGTGCCGGGCACCGTCATCACTAAGCAAGGTGGGATAATAATCCGGTGCGTCGCCAAAATCGATTTCTTCTTCACATTGCTGCACATGGATGTAATTCAAAACAATGACCGAGTCAACATACCCTCCTTCACAGATAATTTTTAGTTTTACGCTATAATCACCGGGAGTCGAATAGGTAATAATCGGATTTTCTTGTGTGCTTGAACCCGGACTTGCGCCCGGAAAAGTCCACTCCCAGAAAACAGCATTGGTGGACGCATCTGAAAAATTAACGGTCAACGGCGCACACCCGGAAAGGAGTGATGCGGAAAAATTCGCCTCGCATTCGCGCGGTTCCTGAGAAATTGTTACAATCGTGCTGTCCGTATCGGATGCGCCATGAGTATCCGTTACTTTGAGTTCAATATAAAAAGTACCGGCCGAATACCAGGTATGTGATGGGCTGACCCCGGTCGCATCATCGTACTGTCCGTCATGATCCAGGTCCCATTCATAGCCGGCAATGCTGTCACCGGAATCCGGATCGTAACTACCGGAACCATCCAACGTAATCGAGTGCCCTGTCATGCCGGAATAAGGACCGTCGGCATCAGCAACAGGGTTTGTGTTTGCCGGGGCGGTTGGTTTGTCCCAAAACTTGTTGCCGGTGAGTGTTTGCTGTGACAACGGCGCTGCTGCAACACTGTAACGGATTCGATTGCTGGTTACGACCGTTCCGCCAACCGAAGTCGCCCCTGCCGAATAGTGCGTGGAAGGATCTGTTTCAACAATGGTATAATATTCGTACCCCTCATCAGCATCGAGTCCGTACCATCCCTCACTGTTGGTGGTGGTGATGTCAATTTGTGACCCAAGCTGGGTACTGTTGTTGGAAGCATAAAGCGTAACCGTTACATTTGCCAAAGCTGTTGATGTGGGAGGTTCTACGCCCGTGTCGCCCTCGTAAACGCGGCCGGAAAGCCGGTCAGCGGCAAAAGCAGAAGATAACATGGTAAAAAACACCAGCGATGTGATGAACAGATTTTTTAAAGTCTTGTTGTCCATTTTGCACCTCTCTGATTATCGTTATTTACACCTGGCGGTGTATATGATATTAGAGATTCAGCACGGCAAGGGTATTATGTTGTTCGGTGGGAATACCAGTCAAAGCCTGGAGGGGGGAGAAAACAATACCTTGTCATCTATCCATACCTGTAATCAAACAATTTTTATCAAAAAGGCAATAGTATATTGCAAAAAGTTTATTTTTTTCAATGTTTGCAGTTCGTAACGGGCAATCATGGGGGATTGCCCCTACGGTTTGTTTACTTTGGGCAATCACGGGGGATTGCCCCTACCATCTATTCACAAAGGGCAATCATGGTATGTAATAAAACGTTGTATCCACCCAACCCTTTAATAAAAAACACTTATTTTGATTGTCAAATTGTCCCCAAAAACCGTAGGGACAGACCCCTGTGTCTGTCCTGGTAACGGTAATCACAATGAATTGCCCCTGCGATCTGTTCAATTTGGGCAATCACGGGGGATTGCCCCTACCATCTGTTCACAAAGGGCAATCATGATATGTAATAAAACGTTGTATCCACCCAACCCTTTAATAAAAAAACACTTATTTTGATTGTCAAATTGTCCCCAAAAACCGTAGGGACAGACCCCTGTGTCTGTCCTGGTAACGGTAATCACAATGAATTGCCCCTGCGATCTGTTCAATTTGGGCAATCACGGGGGATTGCCCCTGCGATCTGTTTACTTTGGGCAATCACGGGGGATTGCCCCTACGGTTTGTTCACATTGGGCAATCATGGTATGTAATAAAACGGATTATTCACCCAATCCTTTAATAAAAAAACACTTGTTTTGATTGTCCTAATATCATAAAATATGCCGGGACAGGCCCCAACGTCTGGACCGGTAACAGAAAATCAAAGGGGATTGTCCCCGGTGTTTTCGGGTTCCGAAAAATAATACATTCCAAAGCATTATATTAAATAGAGTTGATATCATACATACACATCTTATTAACAGAGAATAAAAATGAACCCATCTAGTTTTATAATTACCTATATTCTGGATATATTACTTGGGGACCCTCGTTGGCTGCCGCATCCAATTCGAATGATAGGCAGATTGGTTCGTTTTTTAGAAAAAATATTTTATCCGCAAAATTCCTCAAACAAGATAAAATTTATTCATGGTTCTCTTTTAACCTTTATTGTTATATTGACCTCTTCACTATCTGTCTGGTTACTGTTATTTATAACAGGGAAATTGTCCTTTATACTTTATACTCTTGTTGAAATCATTACAGGTTTTTATTGTCTTGCCACAAAGTCCCTCGCATTTGAAACATTAAAAGTAAAAAAATATCTGGATCAGAATGACATTGCCAATGCGCGCAAAGCCGTCAGTATGATAGTCAGCAGGGACACGGAAAACCTTTCACCTGAAAATGTATCGCGAGCTGCCATAGAGAGCGTTGCTGAAAATCTTTCAGACGGCATTATTGCGCCGATGTTTTATCTGGTTCTGGGTGGACCTGTAGCCGCTATGCTTTATAAAACGGTCAGTACACTGGATTCCATGATAGGCTACAAAAATAAAAAATATGAATTTTTCGGAAAAACAGCCGCACGTTTTGATGATATACTTGGTTTTGTTCCCGCCCGAATTACAGGATTTATTTTAATACCTTTTGCTGCTTTCCTGAGAGGCTTTAATGTTGCCGGTTCTTTTTCAATATGCAAAAGAGATCGATTAAAACATCCAAGCCCGAATGCGGCACACGGGGAAGCGGCAATGGCCGGCGCTTTAAATATTCAATTAGGAGGAACGAATTTTCATAAAGGTAAAATTTCAAAAAAACCTTTACTGGGCGACAACTTTAAAAATATTGAACCAGCAGATATTAAAAATGCTGTGAGTATTATGTATATTGCATCTGTTTGTGCTGCTCTTTTTGCGCTATTTTGCTTGTTTTTGATATATTCAATTTTAGACTGGGCATGAAAAGATAATTCGATCAAACGAAAACAATATATTCAGACGTATCACATATTACCGTCAATACCTGAATGTATTACTCTCGAAACTTTTTCAAAGGAAAACGTATTATATAAATATCAGATAAAAAAAGCGAACAGCACAGAAAACATCACCACGATCTGAAAGAATTAAAACAATGAATAAACCTATTAAATATTCTATTTTAACAGTCGTTGTTCTGATTGTTATTTTTGTTATTTACAGCTTTTTATTCGGTAAATTGTTCCCCTATTCGCCTGTTATTATCGGATTTTCACCAACCGAAACAGAGCAGGCGGTTATATATATTCAAAACGGAGCGGAATTTACAGATTTTGCCATGATAGACGCTCTGTTCCCCCCTATTGAAAAATTCCTCGATATGAAATTTAAAAGCAAACCGAGAATATTTATATTCAAAGACGCCGAAAACTTTTATCAGCGATCCTTAACAAAAGCCAGATTTTGTTCGCTTTATAACGGCGACGTTATAATTGCTCCCTGGTCACTGGAAGAAGCAAAGCGCGGTGAAATTTCTTTAAAAATTTATCTCACACATGAGCTGACCCATTCACTCATACATCAACAAATCGGATTATTCAAAGCCGCAAAATTTCCCAAATGGCTTCACGAAGGCACTGCAATGTATTCCGCCAACCAAATGGGGACCACCTTCTACCCTTCAAAAGAGGAAACCTATCAATATATCCTTAACGGCAACTTTATACGACCGCAGGATTTTCATACAAAAAGGGAAAAACAAACCAAACTTGATATAAAATACAGAATCGGTTTTATTTATTCCGAGTATGCCTGTATAGTGGATTACCTTATTGACCAATACGGCAGGGATAAATTTATAAAGTACGTCAAAACGATTATCAAAACCTGCAATCCGGACAAAGCCTTTTAAAAACACCTACGGACTTGAATTTGATGACTCTATTAAAGCCTTTAAAGAATACGTGATAAATCAACAATAATATGGGTGGGTTGGATATACTTTTTCAAAACGCACCAATGAATAATTCTACGATAATGTTTTAAAAGGGATAAAACATCGAATGCTGTCATTTCTGTTCTATATGGTACTGCCGTTCTTTCCATCACAAAAATTAAAAAAATGAGATAGAATAATGCTGCACACTAGAGTGTTTAAGCTGAAGAAAGAGGCTGTGTCCTATCAAATTGAGCCTGAAATAGTTATATTTCAAGCCACCCGTTTGTCCTCAGTTTTATGCAGATCAACATTAGCTCAACCTGAACATTTTCCCGAAAGCTAATTAATGTCTGAAATAAAAGATACAAAAACCTCAATTAGTAATACTTTTTTCAGAAACCTCCAAAAACCTGAAAGGGACTTGTGGAACAGGCTTTTCTTCTATGCCTGTTATTCATGGCGTTTTATTATTCTGCGGCATTGGGAGCCTCTCATATATGGCATTGTCCTGACAGACCGTTGTAACCTTTTATGCAAAGGTTGTCACATTGCCAACACAGGCCGTCCGGACATGACCTGGGAACAGTTAACAGTCGCCATGCAAAACGCCCGAAAACGCGGATTTCGTGAACTTTATTTCAGCGGCGGAGAACCCATGTTATGGCGCGATGGAAAGCACAAACTTAAAGATGCCATTTTCGAAGCAAAACGAATGGGCTTTTTTCATGTTCATGTTTATACGAATGGCACACTGGGCATTGAAACATCGGCTGATCTTGTATGGGTGAGCATGGACGGACTGCCGAGTGTTTTTGAAAAACGGCGCGGTGATCATTTTTATAAAGTGGAACGAATTGTCCGTGAAAGCCGGCATTCGAAAATTGCCGTTATTTATGTCATCGACCGCAACACGGAAAAGGGTATTGAACCATTTCTTCGCTGGGTATAGGAAACAAAATTCCCTGTTACCGGCGTTATGTTTTACTTTCATACACCTTATTATGGGCGGGACGAATTGTTCCTGACGGCGCAGGAACGCGCCCCGATCATTGACCGGCTTTTGACTTGTATTAAAAAGAGATTGCCTGTTATAAATTCACGGGCAGGTCTGCTTGCATTAAAAACCGGCAACTGGCCGAGGCGTATGCCGATTGCCTCGGTTCTGGACGTGGACGGCGAGTCGGTCTGCTGTCGGGCATCTGATGAGGTTTGTATCGATTGTGGTTATGCGGCCTGCACTGAATTAACGGAATTACAACGTTTGCGTCCCAGTACGATCCGCCAAATGCTGAGGTACTGGTGAGCAGTTTTGGACAACATTTTTCACGCTTTGTAACACAAAACGTGCGTCGTTACTTTGTTGGTCCGGAACAGCAATGGATTTTTGAACGTCCTCCCCAAAATTGGCAGCCACCGCATATTGAGCGCACCTCCCTGTATTTACATGTGCCCTTTTGTCGTAATGTTTGTCCCTATTGCCCTTACACCAAAGTGCCCTATGACAAAACACGGGTCGATCCCTATACACGGGCAGCGCTGGCTGAGATAGACTGGTGGGCGGATAAAATCGGTCCGGCAAAAGTGACAAGCATCTATATTGGCGGCGGCACACCAACACTTGCTTTAGAAAGTGTTGACGCCGTACTTGAGCATATACGAAAACGTTTTCGTTTGACCGGCGATATTTGCATAGAAACGAATCCTGCTGATGTTAATAAAAAGACGGTCCAGCAACTGCACGATGCAGATGTCTCACTCGTATCCCTTGGTGTGCAGTCATTTCAACCGGAAAATCTCAGGTTGATAGGACGAAATTACGATCCTTCTCTCGCAGAGCATGCGCTGGAATTATTGACAAAGAGTAATTTCACTTCCGTTAATGCGGATATTATGTTTGCATTGCCGGGGCAGAATACCGACAGTGTAACAACAGACCTGGCTCGGGCCGTACAACTGGGAGCGAACCAGCTCACCACCTATCCCCTATTTACATTCCCTTACACATCCGTGGGAAAGTACCTGCGTCTGAATTCAGTAAAAATGCCGAATCTGCGAACACGCCGGGCACATTATCAAACCATCAACAAATGGTGTAATGAGCATGAATTCAAACGGGTATCTGTTTGGGGTTTTAAACAGGGCGCTGTCCCCCGTTACTCGTCGATTACCAGAGACGGCTATATCGGGATCGGTCCCGGCGCCGGATCACACCTTAGCGACGGATTTGTACTGAATACATTTGATCTGGATAGTTACATAAAGGCAACCCATAAAAAAACCTCGGCCATTGCCCTGCGAATGCCTTTCAAAGGTGAACTATCAGGCTGGTGGTGGCTCTATTGGCGTTTATATGACACACGGATTCCTATGGACGATTTCGATACAACCCTCGGAACCGATGCAGCCAAAGCCCGCCGGTGGTTGAATCGGATCGAAAGATTGGGCCTTGTTGCCCGCAAAAACGGAAGTATAGAATTGACCGATTCCGGCTCTTTCTGGCTTCACCTTGCACAAAACTATTTTGCATTGCGATATGTGAACACATTGTGGACCGAATCACGCCGCCAACCATGGCCGCAAAAAGTGTCTGTTTGAAATATAAATATCCAAAAAGGGAAGGTTATCAAGTGCGTTTCTTTTCGTTATTTATTCTTTTGTTATTCTTTATCAATCACCCTCTTCCTCTCCTGGCTGAAAGTGGAACGAGTAAAGGCATACATTATGAATTCAATCATGCTGACAGTTGCTATTCATTTCTCGGACGGTTTGATATTAACACTGAATTGGACTGTCTCTTCGACGTTTTATACGATTTTAAACATCTGAAAAACATCATTCCAAATGCCAAATCCATCACCCTGGTTCAACAGGGAGAGAATTGGTATGATGTTGAATATACCTTTTCAACACTTTTATTCACAAACAAATCCGTTTACCGAAAGACATTACAATCAAATCATCAAAAAATCCTGTTTGAAATAATTTCTTTTGAACAGAACACCGGTTTATTACCCAAAATGCTGTCTTCATCCGGATATTATTCGATCAACGGTGATTCAACAGGGTATACGGTCGAATATTTTCAGGAATGTACGTTAACCTCCTCAATCCTAAAAAATATTTATACCAACAAGGCGAAAAAAGAATCTATAAAATTTATGCAGAGGCTAAAAAAGTACATAAAAAAATCCTGCCGGTAATGTCCTTACCCATTTTACAAAAAAGCTCTTGCGCTGGTTTCAGATAATTTGTATTATTCTGTTACCAGCCATAACGGTTTATTTTTCAGAACAAATGAGTAATTCCGGGCGTTTCTGATAATTTTTTGGCTGGATTTCCATTCTCAAATACGGGATTTTACTATACGAGGAAGAGATTGCATCGGATTCAAGATCATATTCCTGTTTTAATTATACTGATGTTGTTAAATATTTTTGCACTATTTTCCAACAGTTGTTATTATAAATCCTATTCAAAAAAATATGATGCATTTTATGCAGCCTATCAGGATACTGTCGTCACATTAGAGCGCACTATGTGTTATGGGCCTTGTCCATCCTATCGGTTACTCGTTTATGGTGATGGTACAGTTATTTATGAAGGCAGAATCTATGTTAAAAAGAAAAAACGAATTATCTCCCATATTCCCGCAAATGACGTAAAAAAAATTGTTGACAAATTTATGGAACATGACTTTTTTTCGCTAAAATCGAGATATAAAGATGAAAACAGTTGTGCTGTTTGGGCGACAGATAATTCCACAGTAATTATATCTCTCAAAACAAATAACAAATCTGATGTCATTGAACACTATTTCGGATGTTGTACGGAAATTTTTGTCAACAGCGCTCCAATACATTCCAAATCATTTAATCAGCTATGCGAGTTGGAAAATTATATTGATGATATGGTTAATATATGTCAATGGACGGAATGAATAAAATTATGAAATCGAAATTATCTCAAACATTTCTAATTCTGTTTTTAGCATTAACCGATTGTATTCCATTTTCCGAATATGATCCTTTTCGCAAAACGTTTGATAAAGATTTTATTTCAACAATACCTGAATATGAAGAAGAAAAATTGTTATGGCATGCCTTAAAAGACAATGAGAATAGAAAAACATATTTAGATGAATTCTTTCAAACATGGGAAATCCATAATAAAAACATAGCTTCCAGTAATGACGATGGTCTGCAAATATACAAAGCTTTTTATCATCACATTGATATGACGGACTCTACGCTTATTGACCCTAAACTTTACACATCAAGCCGTAACAGTAAATACTTTATTCTACCTAATCAAGTTGTCGTTGAAAAAGTAAATGAAATAAATTTTCCAATCTATTCCAATTCAACAATACATAAAACATTAAAGTCAGAAACACTTATAAATATATATCCAATTAAAAATTTGGACCAACATAAAATTCTGTATCTGGATCAAAAATATAATGACATCTTGATCAGGTTTTTATACAGCCCGAATTATAATATAGCTAAAAAAAAAGAATCCCTTCTAAAGCCCTATATTCGTGTGACCAGTGGAAGAACGGAATCACCAAACAAATGGATCATTCATTCAATACCAAAGCTCACACGGATTAAAATAAACAAAGATAACTCAAAAGCCATTACCTCATCGTTATTAGGAAATTTTACATACTATATGAATGAATATATAAAAAAAGAAAATTCCTGGGTCCATACGGACAAAGGTATTTATGTACACGGACAATAGGTTTGACAATTACTTTTTATCATTAATTTTATCAAACAACACATTAAAAAGGTGTATGAGTTATGAAATTAAAATTCACGGCATCACTCATAATAGTTACAATAAGCAATTTAATATTCATCCACTCATTATTTGGCAAATTAAAAGACCCAAATAATAACGCAGACTATATCGTTATCAGTCCGGCAGAGTTTGCGGATGAGTTGGCAGACTATGTAAATTATAAAAACGCACGATATATAAACACAACAAACATCATTCTCGACTCTATATATGTCGAATTTCCGGATAGTTTATCAGAAACAAATTCCATCAAAAATTTTATCAGTTATGCCATACAATACTGGCAGACACCGCCCAAATATTGTTTACTCGCCGGTGGCATTAATTATATTCCTTCTTGTCAAATTATAACGAAATTTGATTCCTTAATCATTTCATTTGATGAATGGTTTGCAGTAAATAACTATGATAATGATAACAGGCCGGACATTGCTTTAGGAAGATTTCCTGCAAGAAATGAAAACGAATTGGTCAACATGATCAACAAAACAATCCAATTCGAAGAATATGATTCCTATAAAAAACAATTTTTATTTGTTACGGACCATGATACTTTATCCGGAGAAAATAATATTTTTGAATCTGTCACCGAAAGCTATATAGAAAATCTACATTTATCAGAGGATAGCTATACAAGAATTGACCTGAGAGAGGAATCAGAATATTACGGAACAGAACAAGATATTTTCACACGACTGAATAATAATGTTTTGTTTTTTTCCTACTGCGGGCATGGAAATCCACTAGTCTGGTCGAAATATCATATTATGCAATATCATACGATTGATTCTCTTTTAAACAACACACAACCTTTTATTTTGACGGCTGTTGCATGTAATCAAAATTTCGATGATCCTTTACAACAAAGCGTTGTTGAAAAACTAATTTCATTTGACCAAAAGGGTGCTGTGGCAATAATCTGCTCTTCGGGGCTTAATTACCTGACACCAGGTTCAGTCTTTTTAAAATCTTTTCACTCCAATATTCTTGGTAATCCAAATTCTACAATTGGTGAGGCTTTTTTACAAACAAAATGTGAACTTGAAAATGAGAATGAATCTGAAGAAAGCGTCATGAAAAGATTCACACTGTTAGGAGATCCCACTTTAATAATTCCATTTGATAACTCGACAAACCTCGTAATCAATGAAAACACAGTAGCGGATAAACATTATCTTGAACAAAATTATCCGAATCCTTTTAATACAACAACAAAAATCCGGTTTAGCTTGCCCAGGTCATCGTTTGTCAGTTTAAAAATATACAACATTACCGGGCAAAAGGTTATTACGTTAATGGAAGAGTATAAATCAGCCGGAAATTTTAGTATAACCTGGAATGCCTCAGGACTTTCAAGTGGAATCTATTTTTACAGAATACAAACCGAGGATTTTTCAGAAACGAAAAAATTAATTTTTCAAAAATAGTGTCTTGAACTATCAGAAATTACTTTCTTCACATCTTTTGTAAACGGGCTTGTTGTGTAATACTTGATTTAAATCAAAATTTTAATGTTTCTTTATAAAATTTTTTGTAAATAGAACAACACATTCTAAATAATTTTTCAAATTTCCGGACACAAAATTTAGAGACCCGTTATAATGCGAAAAACCCTGTTGACCCTATTATTAGCCGCAACCACGGCCGGGGCCCAATCAAAAGAAGCGAAAGAAATTAAATATCACAGTTGTGCCGATAATACAAAACAGCCGGCCATGTTTTATGCTCCTAAAACCAAGGCGGCCGTACCGTTAATCGTTGCGCTGCATACCTGGTCCTATGATTATAAACAGGATTTTCATAAAGAAATTGAACAATGGTGCATTGAAAACGACTGGGCCTATATTCATCCGAATTTCAGAGGACCCAATAATCGTCCTGAAGCTACCGGTTCGGAACTGGTGGTTAAAGATATTGTTTCTGCGGTAGATTATGCGAAAAAGAAGACCAAAATCGACACGTCCTCGGTTTTTCTGGTCGGTACCTCCGGCGGCGGTTATACGGCCCTGGTGATGGCCGGTCGTCATCCGGAACTGTGGACCGGGGTATCTGCCTGGGTCCCTGTGTCCGATCTGAAAGCGTGGTATGAACAGGGGCGATACTGTGATGACCTTGTCAAATCCTGCGGCGGCGCACCCGGAGAAAGTGATGCTGTTGACGAACAGTACCGGATACGCTCTCCCCTTACTTATCTTGAAAACGCCAAAGGCCTGGACCTGCATATTAATGCCGGAATTACAGACGGGCATACAGGCAGTGTTCCGGTCAGTCATTCACTATTAGCTTTTAATAAAGTTGCCGAACCACAGGACCAAATTTCACAAAAAGACATTGATTTTTTTGTCGAAAAAATGCAGGTGCCGGAACATTTGCAGCAAACCATTATCGATTCCAGTTATGGCGAAAAGAGACCATTATTTCGCCGGTCCTCCGGTAATGCAACGATCACCATCTTTGACGGGGGACATGAACTGGTCCCCACAGCAGCTATTGTTTGGATACAAAAAATTTATAATGATAAAAAATCGAACAATTAGCTAAACACATGATTTCTGTTTTAACAATCAAAATGGGGCTGTTCCTCAATAACCTATAGATTATCATATTCTAAAAAACTAGAATAAAAGTCCTTTTCATAAAAATCTTCTTGACACTTTTAAACTTTTTGCTAATTTAATGAAAACGTTTACGTAAACGTTTTCATTTTTAAAATTGTAAATTCTTTTTCTTCATTCAAATGGCTTGGCCCACAGGAGCATCCATGAACGTGACAATTAAAGATGTGGCGTATGCCGCCGGGGTTTCGGTCGTAACGGTTTCCCGGGCGATTAACGATAAACCGGACATCACACCGGAGACCAGACAGAAAATTCTGGATATTGCTGCACAAATGGGTTATACACAAAACATTATTGCAAAAAATCTTCGGGCAAAATCAACCAAAACAATCGGCATTATTGTTCCGGATATCCGCGACCCTTATTACGGAGAAATTCTCGAAGGATGCAATATTAGCACCCTGCAAGCCGGGTACGAAATCATCCTCTCGGTGTTACCCTACCAAAACCGTAATGCAGATACTGAAATTACGGCCCTAAAGACATTAATCGGCAAACGTGTTGATGGTTTGCTGCTACAGCCGGAAAACATCAACGATCGTTATATTAACGAACTCAAAACATGTCCGGTGCCATTTGTGTTGTGGAACCGCAAACTGGATGAATTGGACTGCAGTTTTGTAAAAACAGATCACGAAAAAGGTTCTTTATTGGCCGTGGACCATTTAATTCAAAAAGGGCATCAAAAGATTGCATATCTGGCGCGAAACTCTGAATCACCAAATATTAAAGAAAGAATTAACGGTTGTATATCCGCCGTTCAAAAACATGGTTTACCGGAGGACTCGGTTCAAATTTACCAATGTGATGACAGCGCCAATGCCGCTTACCTCACAGCCCAACAGATTTTACAGAATAATAAAAAAATAACAGCTATATACACCTATGATGATGTAATGGCCATTGGTGTTTGCAAAGCCGTTTTAGACAAGGGTCTTGTCATTCCCCGGGATATGGCGGTGGTTGGTTACGATGATATAGAGATAACCGAATATTTCAAACCACCTTTGACGACCGTTCGTCAGAAAAAGATTGAAATTGGTGAAATGGCTGCAAAAATTTTAATTCAGGAAATTGAAGAGAAAAATAAAAACAAAAATTCTATAATATTGGAACCGAACCTTGTCCAAAGAGAAACGACATAATTTTAACTCGAGCACGAGTCCAACACAGGAGATATTTTCCGATGAAAAAACAAGAATTCCCCATTTTTATTCAAACAGCCTTTCCGGAACAACCTGATCTGGATCAATGGCAGCAAATCACCAAAGATGAAGCACAACTTGTTTATGATATGACGTTAAAAAACGAACTTTCCGGGGGAACGCCCGTCGTTCGGGAGTTTGAACAAAAATGGCGTGACTGGACAGGTCTTTCTTATTCAATCACAACCATGAACGGAAGTTCAGCTCTTTATTGTGCTTATTTCGGACTGGGAGTGGGACCGGGTGACGAGGTTATTTGTCCTGCTTATACATGGATATGCACCATTGCTCCGGCCCTGTTTCTTGGAGCGCGCCCTGTTTTTGTAGAAAGCGACCCGCAAACGCTTCAGATTGACCCCGAAGATATAAAAAGAAAAATTACGGATAAAACAAAAGCCATTGTTGTTGTACATTTATGGGGTAATGTCTGCGATATGGATAAAATTATGGCAATCAGTCAGGAAACAGGAGTGCCAATACTTGAGGATTGTTCTCATGCTCATGGAGCAATGTATGATAATAGAATCGTGGGGTCCATTGGGCATGTTGGGGCATGGAGCCTTCAAGGCAGCAAGCCCGTAAGCGCCGGTGAAGGTGGAATGCTGGCAACAAATGATCCTGAAATCTTTGAACGGGCTTGTCTGGCAGGACAGGTCAATCGTATGGGGGGTCTTGATCTGGTGACCAGAAAATATACGGAATTGCAGCCGCTTGGATTAGGCATGAAGTTTCGTGCCCATCCTTTGGGTATTGGTATTGCAAACATCCAGTTCGACAAATTAAAGGCGCTTAACGAACGCAGAAAAATGTACGTCGAAGGAGTCGAAAAGGCATTAGAGACAATTCCCGGGCTATCTCCGGTCAAAGTTTATCTAAAAGCGGAACGTGGCGGTTTCTATGCCTTTCCTGTTTTACACGATCCCAAAGTCCATAACGGGCTGTCAACGGCGCAATTAATCGAGGCGATTCGTAATGAAGGGCTTGCTGCATCGTCCAGCCCTTATACACTTTTACATCGATTGCCGTTATTTGCAAACGGTTTTGACATGTTTACCCAAAACCGGGGTCCGCTTTGCGGAGACTATTCCGGATACCATGAAGGTGATTTCCCAAAAACAGAAGAGAGGTTTAACAATCTTGTCTTTTTACCCATACTTTCGGACCCGGTACCCGGCGCTGTTGAAAAAGTATCAGACATGCTCAGGCGGGCATTAAGAAATTTTTCTTGAAAGCAAATCTTGCAAAATTTAGTATATATTAATATCATTAGTTTTTTCAGACAGTATTGATCTGATATTAGTACCTGAACAACAAAAAAAATTAATATCAGAGAAAACCAAAAAACCTTGTCTAAATGTTTTTTAAATATAATGCATATTTATGTTTGAAGTGTCCTGTAAATTGGATATATTTTTATAAATAGATGATATTTAACAATTTTCAAAAATTCTATTAATCCCGATACAATAATTACTAAATTATATATGTAACACCTGGAAAGCTTACCAGTCGGCATATTATTTTAAATTTTATTAACGGGATAAAACTCTCTTTTACTACAGGATTTACGTTAATGGCGGCAAGTTAAAATATCTATTCAAGGCATTCGATAAATTTTGTTTTTAACAATATTAAAAGCAAGCCTTAATAAGGACAGTTAAAATGAAAAAAACTGGAATTCCTCTCACAATTTTATTTTTACTGATATATCCTTTACATCTTTTATTAGCAAGTGAAAAAGCACTGGATGAGTTATTAAATCTAAGCCTGGAAGAACTCACCAACATTCAAATCATTACTGCCTCAAAAATCCCTCAAAGGATCAAGCAGGTTCCTGCCACCGTACGAGTGATAACAGCACAGCAAATACAAAATTGTGGATATCATACTTTAGAAGAGGCTCTTGCCGACTTGCCGGGAATGCAATTTCGAAATACAATTGGCTACAACAGTTATGTCTTTATGCGTGGCGTACCCAGCCAAAATAATTTAATTTTATTATTAATAGACGGTATTCAGGTTAACGAATTAAACTCCGGGGGCTTTTACGGAGGCGCCCAATATAATTTGTCTAATGTCGAACAGATCGAAATCGTTTATGGACCGGCGGCATCTTTGTATGGCACCAATGCGATTTCAGGTATTATCAACATCATTACCAAAACTCCTGATAAAAACAACGGATTAGACATTCAAGCTATGGCTGGGTCCTTCAATACGATCAACACCAATGTGGGATATGGATTTTGGGACGAAAAGAACAAACTGGGCGTTCGCCTGTCCGGTATGTACAAAACAAGTGACAAAGCAGACCTGGCCGGAGATGCCGGAGATAATAACTGGTCGGATGATATTGATACCAATGAAAAAGATTACACCTGGGATGCCAGAGTTAAATGGCAGGGCCTTTATGCAGGTTTTAACTATATCAACAAACAGGCTTCATCTGCTACTTATGTCAAGTCTGTTGGTACTCCCTATCATGACAACGGGACTCTGGAATATTCGCTTTATCAACGCTTTTATAAAATATAACGCTCAAATTAGTAAAAATACCGGCATTAATTCCCGAATTTATTATCGAAACGCGACGGTATTAGACAATTCGGTCTTGATCGTCAGTGACACTTTACAGGTTGGTTATTATCGTCCCAATAATCTTGTCGGATTTGAAACATTGATCAATTACGCTCCAATCGAGAAATTGAATCTACTTGGAGGCATTGTTCTGGAAAATGAAAATCTGGCTCAGGGGTACTCAAATACCTACAGTGGTGCATGGAACATAAAGCCGCCCAAACCCTCCAGCCCCGATATGGAGCGAAATACCTTGGCCAGTTTATATTGTCAACTCAGATATCAGCCAGTTCAACCGGTACAATTTTATGCCGGCACGCGCTTTGACAACAGTTCAGTTTATGACCAGGTGCTGACTCCCAGAATGGCTGCTGTTTTTAATAAAAATCACCTGACAATGAAATTACTCTACACCGAAGCATTTCGGGCACCCAAGCCGTGGGACTATTCAGACGGCTCTGGAAATTCAGACCTTGAGCCGGAAGAAATGACATCCTATGAATTTTATACTGCTTATATGTTGAAATCCTCTTTAAAACTTGACGGTTCTGTTTATATAAACAAATTAAAAAATTTGTTTATATGGAAAGAACTGAAAAATTCATGGAGATGGATTAATTACGGCGAACTTGATACAAAGGGATTTGAGGTCTGCCTGACATATCAAAAACAGTCATCTCAACTCTATTTTAATTATTCTTTAAATCATACAACTGATGAAAATGATGTTATAATTCCTGAAATAAGCAAACATCAGTTTAATATTGGTGCACAATACAAATTTAACGATAAAATTCACTGTGCCATCAGGGGTAATTATATTGATAAAAGGAAAAATAACAAAACAATAACCTTTACAGGCAAGGAATATATCGATGCGGCATTTATTGTTCACGCAACATCATCTTTTATAATTAATAAAAATTTCAGTATTAATCTCATTTTAAAAAACATGTTAAATGAGGAATACTATCATACATCAAATCATACATCAAATCTAAGGCCGGATAGATATCGGCAACCGCAACGATCTGTTGCATTACAGGTAAACTATTGTTTGAAATAATCGAGAAGCATTTATGATAAATAAATTTAACCTTATAAAATTTCTGTCATTGGGTTATATTTTTTGCTGTGTAAATCCGGGTTATTCAGCTTTACCAGCTCAAAATCCGGAATATGCTTACAATTTAAAAGCTGTTTTTCTTTACAACTTTACAAAATATCTAACCTGGCACTCAATCGAAGATGAAAATACTTTTAACATAACCATACTCGGAAACAGTCAAATTATTGAGCCGCTGGAACAAATTGCCGGAAAAAAAATTGTTGCAAAAAAGACAATTAACATAACAAAGGTGGAGGGCCCTGATCAAATTAACGATTGTAACATATTATTTATCCCAGAATCAGAAAAATCACAATTAAATAAAATTATACAAAAGGTAAAAAATAAAAATATCTTAATTGTAAGCGAAATTGATGGCGCTCTAACCAATGGCGCTATGATAAACTTTTTGATCCTGGATAAAACCATAAAGTTCGAAATTAACCTGCAAGCCATGAAAAAATCAGGCTTTCAGCCCAGTTCAGAACTTTTAAAATTGGCAACGCGGTTAATCGAATAAGATAATGGAGTGGGAATGAAATATTTAAACCGATACTCTATTAAACAAAAGTTGATAATTCTTCAACTGGCGGCCACTTTTGCGATTTTACTTTTTTATAGCATCTTTTACCTAATAAGAGACAGTCGTTTCTATTTGGCTTCAATTCAACGAGAGCTATCGTCAATTACGGAATTAACAGGATTTAGCAGTGTATCTACTCTTCATTTTTACGACAAGGGTGCTGCAAAAAACATTCTTTCCACTTTGGAAGTTGAAAAGCAAGTAGTTAATGCCTGGATTCATGATGCAGATGGTGAACTATTTGCAGAATACAGCAAAACCGGCTATCAAAATTTCAAGCTTGATTCGCCTCCAAACAAAACTTTTATGCAGGATAAAAACTTTTTAATCATGTCAAAACCTATTGTTTACGAAAATGAAACCATCGGCTTTATATCCATTCGCTACGACATGAAAACGTATAACGAACTTATTTTCAAAAGCAAAATTGCCACTTTATATATTTTCCTGGTTGGTATGGCTGCGTCCTGGATATTGGCCCTTTTCACCCAAAAAACCATATCCAATCCAATCCGAAAATTGTTGAAAACGATGAAAAAAATATCAACAACCGATGATTATTCTCTTCGTCCGGTAAAAGAACGTGACGATGAAATCGGCTCGTTGTCTGATGGTATCTGTGAAATGCTTGATCAAATTCAAATTCACGATAGTGAAAAAAATCAGGCGCACATTGCATTGCACGAAAGTGAAGAAAAATATCGTAATTTGATTGAACGCGCCAACGATGGAATTACAATTTTACAAGATGGTGTTTTTAGATATGTGAATCCCAGCCTTGTCGAGATGGCTGATTGCTCAGAAAAAGAGTTGATTGGCGTTCCTTTTATTAATTTCATATCAGAAGATGAAATACCAAAAGTAATGGAGTTTTATAAAAAACGCATGTCCGGTGAAAAAATTTCTTCTATATACGAAACACGATTTAAAACCTATAACGGAGAAATAATTGACGCAGAAGTGAATGCGGGATTTGTTACATACCAGGGAAAACCAGCCGATTTGGTTTTTATTCGCAATATTTCTGAACGCAAACAAATTGAAAAGGAATTAAAAAAACACCGGGACCATCTTGAAGAAATGGTGACTGAAAGAACGGCTGAACTGGAAGTAGCCAATGAGCGTCTTTTAGAACTTGATCGTATGAAATCCATGTTTTTAGCTTCCATGAGCCATGAATTGCGTACACCGTTAAATTCTATCATTGGTTTTACAGGCATTCTGCTTATGGAAATGGCTGGAGAACTTAACCCGGAACAAAAAAAACAACTCAATATGGTAAAAAGCAGTTCCAAACATTTGCTGGAATTGATAAATGACATTTTGGATATTTCGAAAATTGAATCCGGAAAAGTTAAGCTGGATATTGAAAAATTTAATTTGACTGATGTCGTTCATCAAGTTTTAAAAGAACTGCAGCCCCTTGCAGAACGGAAAGAATTGTTATTGTCTGTTAACGATGTTGATAAAATAAATATCGAAAGTGATCGACGACGTGTTAAACAAATATTAATGAACCTGGCCGGAAATTCCATAAAATTTACGGACAATGGATCTGTTACAATTAATATTGCTCTTTTGAAAAACAAAAATGTTTCTATTATGGTAAAAGATACAGGAATTGGTATTAAAGAAGATGAAATAAAAAAACTATTTCAACCTTTTCAACAAATGGATATGACCTCAACAAAAAAATATGAAGGAACAGGATTGGGATTATACCTTTCGAAAAAAATTATGACTCTTTTACATGGCGAAATTTTTGTTAATAGTAAATACGGACAGGGAAGTGAATTTACTTTTACCTTACCTTTCAAGTGGGACGAGGAGAATGGAAATGAAAAAAATTTTAATTATTGAAGACAATGAAAAAAATCTATATTTATTGAGATTTCTCATAGAAAAACTTGGACATCAGGTTGTTGAAGCAACAGACGGCAAAAGTGGTGTAGAAAAAGCCATAAGTGAAAATCCTGATGTTATTTTAATGGACATCCAGCTTCCGATTATGGATGGTTATGATACCACTCGGAAAATACGCACCCTGGAGGAATTTAAACATACACCAATTATTGCCATTACATCCTATGCTATGGTGGGTGATCGAGAAAAAACATTAGAGGCCGGCTGTACAGATTACATTGAAAAGCCTATTCAACCAGAGAGTTTTATTGAAAGAATTCAAAATTATCTGTAGAAGGAACATTTCATGAGAATATTAATTGTTGATGATAAAATAGAAAACCTTTTACTGCTCGATACATTATTACGGGGATTTGGATATCAGGTAGAACAGGCAGCGAATGGTCAGGAAGCTCTGGAAAAATTGGAGACAAATTCTTTTCAAATGATTATCTCCGATATTTTAATGCCTGTCATGGATGGTTATGAGCTATGTCGCAAGTGCAAAAGCGATCCCTCCTTGCAAAATATTATTTTTATATTTTACACAGCAACCTATACAACCCAGGAAGATGAAGAATACGCTTTACAATTGGGCGCTGATCAATTTTTAATTAAACCGATGGACCCAGGTGATTTTCTAACAACCATTCGTGACATCGCTCAAAAAGCAGAAGTTGAAGAAGTTTCAAAAAAAGAACCGGCCATTCTGGGTTTAGATGCTGTAATGAAACACAGAGATCTGCTTTTTCATAAACTTGACAAAAAAATTGTTGAATTGAAAACTGAAATACAAGAAAGAGAAAGAACCGAAAAAAAATATCATAACCTTATGGAATTTAGCCCCGGAGCAGTAATTGTATACCGTGAAGGGGAAATTGTATACTTGAACAAATCCGGGTGCAAATTATTAGGATCAGAAACTGCTGAAAAGCTCATTGGTAAAGATTTACTCGATTTTATTCACCCGGATTTTAGAGATATAGCCGCAGAAAGAATTCAAAATATTTTATCGGGCAACACCAAAGCACCACAGACATTTGAAGAAAAACTAGTCAATGTAACAGGAAAAGCAATTGATATAGAAGGAACCGCCCTGCCAATCATATATGAGAACAAACCGGCTGTTCAAATATTAATTTGTGACATCAGTGAACGAAAAGACGCCGAAAAAGCTCTTCGAAAAACAGAGACACAACAATCCATTGCTATGAAAATTGCAAAATTAGGCTATTGGGAATATGATGTTTCGAATGATTTGTTTACCTTAAATGCGAATATTTATACTATTTTTGGGACGTCGTTGGCAGAAACAGGCAGTTATAAAATGTCTTCCAGCCAATATATTAAAAAATTTGTTCATCCGGACGATTATGACTTTGTGAAAAATGAAATTAAAAAAGCTGCTGAAACATTAGACACAAATTTTAGTGATAGTATTGAACATCGAATAAAATACAAAGATGGTAAAATTGGTCATATAGCCGCTCATTTTTTTATAGAAACAAATGAAAACAGACGGGTGCAAAAAATATTTGGAGCAATTCAGGATATTTCTGAACGAAAAACCATTGAAGAACAAATAAAGAATAACCTCCAGGAAAAAGAAATTTTGTTACGGGAACTTTATCATCGTACAAAAAATAATATGCAGGTTATCTCTTCCATGCTCCGTATTCATGCACGACAGGTTGACGATGAAGAAACAAAAAATATCTTTTATGATATTGAAAATAAAATCTTGTCAATGTCTATAGTCCATCAAAAATTATTAGAATCAAAAGACCTGTCTCATCTTGATTTATTGGAATATTGTCAGGATATGATTGAATTTTTTAAACAAAGTTATCTTTACAATGCATCTCAGGTTGATTTTTCGGTGACAGGCGATAGTATAAAAATATTAATTGATACGGCTGTCCCTATTGGCCTTATCCTCACGGAACTTGTTATTAACGCTCTAAAACATGCGTTCCCGGATAACAGAAAAGGCAAAATAGAGGTGAATATTTTATTAACTCCTAAAAGAGAACTCACTATTCAGGTATCAGATAATGGAGTAGGATTCCCTGAAAATTTCAATATAGACAAAAATTCTCGTTGGGGTTTACAGTCTGTTACCTCGTTGGTTGAACATCAACTAAATGGTACGATAGAATTTAAAAATTCTCAGGGTGTTCAATGCTTTATCAATTTAAAGAAAGAATTATATGAACCAAGAGTTTGATTATGAAGAAAAAAGTTCTCGTTGTTGAAGATGAAGCAATCACTGCATTGTGTTTAAAACTGGACCTGGAAAAAGCCGGTGTTGAAGTTTTGGAATTAGTATCGACGGGTGAAAAAGCCATTATAGTGGCCTCTGAAAAAAGTCCATCGCTTATATTAATGGATATTCGCCTTGCAGGCGATATGGATGGTATAGAAGCTTCTGAAAAAATCATTGATCAGCAACCAAACATACCAATTGCTTTTATGACGGGTTACACCACAGAATTTATTAAAGAACGTGCACTAAGCTTAAAACCGGTTAATTTCCTGGAAAAACCATTAAGATTTGAACAGATCAAAATGATTCTGGATAATCTATAAAACAAACGATCGTTAACATGCATAATTTTAGGCAAGGGGAAATTTAAAATACATATTTTTCAAAAAACCATAAACTCTGTCTTTTATAAATCAAAAATTAAAATTCCAAAAGAGTAAAACCGGCTCCATCTCCCAATATAATGATTTAAGCAAAATTCCATTCGAACCGGGCGAATCCCAAATCTTGTTAAACCTTTTTATTTTTTTAGAATTATTGATGGCAAACAATCAAGTTCATTTGTATCACAATATAAAATAAATATAGAAACTATAAATCATCTGAAAGAAAATTACACATCCATAGAATATAAAACCATCATTGGATTTTCAAGTCTGAAAAAAATTCTATTTTTTAAGACAAATATTATTTATAATTTCCATCCTTTATTTATAACATAAAAATATCCGGAAAACAATTTATGACTAAAATAAGAATAGGTGTTATCGGGGCTTCAGGGCGGGGTGAAATCGCCAAACACTGGCACGATCCAAAAGGCCGTTCGGTTGTGGTTGGGGCGGCGGACCCTTCTGCTGAAGCATTGGACTGGTTTCATAAAAACATTAATGAAAAAGGCTATGTGACGAATGATTACCGGGAATTACTCGACCGGAACGACATTGATGCAATAGCCGTAATGAGCCCGGACTTTACCCATGAACAGTATGTCTGTGATGCTTTTCAAGCCGGAAAACATGTTTTTACAGAAAAACCAATGGCCCTTACAATAGACGGTTGTGATAATATGCTTCGAGCCTGGGTTGCTTCAGGCAAACAGTTTATGATCGGTTTTAATATGCGTTATATGAACATATTTCGGGTCATGAAAGATTCTATTAATTCCGGCGACATTGGTGAGGTTAAGGCAGTTTGGGTACGTCATTTTGTGGGCTTTGGCGGTGACTGGTACTATCACGACTGGCACGGCACCCGGCAAAACACAACCGGGCTGTTATTACAAAAAGCATCCCATGACATCGATATGATACATTGGCTGACCGGCCAATACACAAAACAAGTGGCTGCATCCGGCGGGCTGGATTATTATGGTGGAGAAAAATCCAACGATCTTCATTGTATCAATTGCCCGGAAAAAGAAAGCTGCGTGGAATATTACTATAAAGACAATGCTTCAGACAATAAAATGGATTTATGCGTTTTCCGTAAAGAGATTGATGTGGAAGACAATAGCATTGTTATGATGGAACTTGACCGAGGTATTCGTGCGAGTTACATGCAATGCCATTTTACACCGGACTATTGGCGCAATTATACCATTATCGGTACCGAAGGAAGAATAGAGAACCTGGACGATGGTTCCAAAGTTACCATAAAACTGCGTGACAGGTCAAACCGATGGCACAACCTGTGCGACCATGACCTGGCGATAAAACAAGCATCCGGCGGACATGGTGGTGCAGACCCGCAAATTTGCCAAGATTTTATCGATATGCTTTTGGATGGAAAGCGTCCTGTGGCAACTCCCCTGGCAGGACGAATGAGTGTTGCCACCGGTTGCGCTGCTACGGAATCACTGCGTAATGGTTGGAAACCAATGATCATTCCTAATGTTCCTAAAGATATTCAAGATAAAATATTTTAATGTTAATAACCTACCTTTTTGAAAAAAAACATATTTTATTCCTCTCTCGCAGGCATAAACTGTTTTTAGGTATGAATTTTAAAACAACATACCTAAAAACAGGCAACCATTCTGCTGGATTCATTCCACCAAAACACTAACGACCGATTTACGCTTATATCTTGGCATTCGACAGTATGTGTAATTTACTCATCCATTTTTTTTATTAGAGACCAATAGAATAAGAATAACAAGTAAAATTTGGAATATAGCGATTCCTTCAAATGTAAAAAAGGCGAGCAATCTTTCATTAAAAAATTTTTCCCAACCCAATCTTTTCACCATAATGACGGGTGTAATGATAACTTCAAATAAAAGTGTAGCTAGACAAAAATAATAGAAAATCTTTTTTTCTTTTAAAATAGCAACAGTCAAAAATATTAACGGTATAACGCCAAATAATGCTGAAGACACAATAGCCCTTGGTGCACAGACCAAATCGTTCTTTAGATAAAAAAGAAAAATAATAGGCGCACAAACAACAGTTAAAATAAAAACAACATAATACTTTTTCATTCACGGTTCTCCTTTTTATTATTACAACATGGGTGATCCTTACTAGTGCCATGACATTGTTGAATTTGTTCTTTTGAACAATTTTTGCTATCACCCTTGAGCTCTTTAGGATTTTGACAGCAGGCTTCTTTTTTACTGGTTTTACACATAATAATCTCCTAATTATATTATTAATTGCTTATTTATTTATAAGCAACTACTTATATTTATGGCAAAAAATTTTTATTCTTTTAATATTATAAACTCATCACCCAGATATTCTTGTACACTTTTTTTAAAATCATCAAGACGTTTTATGTTCATTTTATAATGTATGATAGATCCGTACCTTTCATTTGTAACCAAACCTGCCTCTTTAAGTATCGCTAAATGCTGCGATACAGCAGGCTGACTTATATTTAATTGCCTGGTTATTGCATTGACACACAACTGTTTGTCTTTAACAAGTTTCAATATCTGTAATCGTGAATCAACAGATAAGGCTTTAAAAATTTTCACTATTTCATTACTATTCATACATAATATATTCACGATTACTAATAACAATATAAGCACCCACTAATATAGAAAAATCTAACAAATTTGTCAAGAAAATATTCTCCTCTACTATTTTTTTAAATAACAATAGTTAAATTATTAAATGTTGATGATAAAAAAATCTTGCTCTATTTTTATTTATTTTGTATTATCATTTAATATAGGCAAGACGGCAGGGAATTTGGGATAGCCATATAAATACATTTCTAAAGAACGGGTTCCACCATTATACAAACGAATTTCTGTGATTATATCGATAACCAGGCGCTGAAATTTAAACATCAACCTCCTGAGAGACAATAAATTATGAGGAATCAAAAAGGTCAACAGGAAACTAGAATAAAATATACGCCAAGTAAAGATGTCGTCATAATTACGTTAACAACAATAATCATCACGGTTATTGCAAACTATTTGGACTTTTTCGAATGGTTCTCTGAATGGAGCCGGCAACATGAATCATGGGAAATAGATGAAATCATTGCGGCAACATTTTTCCTGACCCTTGCTATGGGTATTCGGTCAGCTATTCTCCGCAATCGTTTAAAGCAACAACTGGAAAAAACACGCATGGCAGAAGCGGAACTATCCTATCAGCTAAACGAAAAAATTGCTTTATTAAAAGAATTGAACCACCGGGTAAAAAACAACCTGACATTGATCCACTCACTGGCATCCATAAAATCTCAACTTGTTGAAAACAAAGAAACCCGAACAGCCCTTGAAGAGATTGAATCGCAGATCATAGCTATCTCCAACAGCCACGACCTTCTTTCTTTTGAAAAACAGGGGTACTTTATTGACTTGAAAGAATATTTATCAAGAGTTGGTATTGGGGTATTAAACAGTTGCGGCAGGTTTAATGACATTGATATTATTTATGGAAATTCGACCGTAAACGTAAATCAAAAAACAGGTACATTTGTAGGCCTTGTGTTTACAGAACTGCTTTTAAATTCTATTAAACACGCTTTTCCCGGTGGGCAAAAAGGCACAATTCAATTAAAAATAAAGAACACTGATAACCGCATTCAAATAAATATTTCCGACAATGGGACCGGGAAAATAGACCCAAAACTGGATACGCTAAAAAGTTCGGTCGGGCTTGGTCTGGTACGTGATATTATTGAAAAACAACTCTCCGGCAAAGTGGAATATATAACAAACAATGGATTTATGACAAAATTAACAATACCCAATATGCATTAAATCAAATTTTTAAATTTAAAAAATAATAAATAAATTTACTAAAAACCTGCCTAAAAATAACCACCAATTACGTTGTTTTTAATTAATCAAAAAAATTTACAACCCTTGCAAATCATCGTTTATTCACATCAATAGTATTCAGTAACATTTATCGTTAAATTACGTACATTTTTAATTGTAACATTAAAATATGAGTTTCTGACATTCAACTAATTTTGGAGATCATAGTTGTGACAACGAAAAAAAATGATGTAAAAAAACTTTTTAGAAAATTGGGCAGTTGCTCCCGGACATTTTTTTATATTCTAAACCGTGATTTTGGACATTTAAAAGAAAATGAAGAACACGCGGCTGATCCCCTGGCAGGCGGAATATACCAGCAAGGCTATCAGTGCGGAATGTTGTGGGGTTCCTCATTGGCTGCCGGTGCCGAGGCCTTTCGAAGGTTTGATGACAAGGACCAGGCCATTGGAATGACAATAAAATCAACACAGCATATTTTACAATCGTTTTTAACCCAAGCAAAAAGCGCGGATTGCGAAGATATAACCGAGTGCGATTGGTCCAGTAAATTAAGCATGGCAAAATATTTTTTCTCAGGTAAATTTCTTTCCTGTTTTAATATGGCAGAAAAATGGGCGCCGGATGCCATTCAGGCAGCCAGGGCAGGACTTGTACCGGACAATTCGGATTTTCCCAAAATACCAATGAGCTGTGCCTCTGAGGTCGTAAAAAAAATGGGGGCTACGGATGAAGAAATGGTGATGGTGGCTGGATTTGCCGGCGGTTATGGACTCAGCGGTAATGCCTGCGGTGCTTTGGCTGCCGCAGTTTGGATGAAAACACTTTTACGGATTCGAAAACAAGAGGAAAAAATAACTTATAAAGATCCTTATGCTGATCAAAACATGGAAGCATTCTACGCTGCAACTAATTATGAAATACTATGTAACAACATAACGGGGCAATGCTTTAAGAATATTGAAGAACATACCGAGTTTCTCAAAAACGGCGGTTGTAAAAATTTAATTCAAATTCTTTCACAATTATAAACTTTAATTAAATATTTTTCACTATTTGTTTGTTCTACTATCTGTTAACATGAAGAAATAACAGGGAAAAATACAAATGAAAGCAATTGTGTTTGAAAAATATGGTCCACCCGAGGTTCTGGAAGTTAAAGAAATAGAAAAACCGGTCCCTGAGGATAACGAAATACTTATAAAAGTACATGCAACACCTGTGAACTATGGGGACATAACAGCCCGAAATTTTGCCAACATCACATCCCGTGAATTTAATATGCCGCTACTGATGTGGCTGCCGGCAAGAATTATGTTTGGTTTTAACAAACCAAAAACAAAAATACTCGGCAGCGAATTTTCCGGAGAGATTGAATCCGTGGGTCAAAATGTAAAAAAATTTAAAAAAGGCGATGCGGTTTTTGGATACCTTGGACAGAATATGGGTGCAAACGCGGAATATTTATGTATGCCGGAAAATGGCAAAGTAGCTATAAAACCGGCCAATATCACATACGAGGAAGCGGCTGCTATTCCCTATGGAGCATTAACAGCCTTGAATATTTTAAAAAAAGTAAATATTCAGAAAGGGCATAAAGTGCTTATAAACGGCGCTTCCGGCGGAATCGGCTCTGCTGCGGTGCAGCTTGCCGTATATTTTGGCGCACAGGTTACCGGTGTTTGCGGCACTCCGAGAATCGAATTTGTAAAATCACTAGGCGCAGAAAAAGTTATTGATTATAAAAAACAGGATTTTACTACTAACGGAGAAAAGTATGACCTGATTTTTGATATACTTGGTAAAAGTTCCTATAACCGATGTAAAAACTCGTTAAACCAAAATGGTATTTATCTTTTAGCGAGTTTTAAAACAAAACAACTTTTGCAAATGCTATGGACAAAATTATTCGGGGATAAAAAAGTGATATGTGCAATATCAATGGAAAAACCCAAAGACATGGAGTTCGTTAAGGAACTTGTTGAGGCGGGTAATTTGAAATCGATTATAGATATAAACTTTCCGATGGAACAGGCTGTTAAAGCCCATAGATATGTTGAACAGGGAGAAAACAAAGGTAAAGTAATTATAAAGATATAAAAGAGTTAATATCTATTTGAACTATTAAAACGAAAAAATAAATTTTACTACAAATATAAAAAGCGGATAATCTATTAATTTCCTCTCAGATAATTTATTAAACTAAATTTTTAGAAAACTTTTATTAATTTTTTCTGAATAAAATTTTAACTTTGATTGTTTAGAGTTTGCAAAAATAATAAAATATAATCTTTAATATTCCGGAGAAATTAATGAACGAAATAAAATACAATATATCGGAATCAACTCAAGACCATATTATGGAGATGACCATAACAGGGGAAATAACAAAAGGAACTATAAATAATCTTTTGGATGATATATTTACTCTTTTAAAATTAAAAAAACCCAAAGCCCTCTTAGTAGACAGTCGACCTTTAAAAGGGCGACTTGATTTGGCAGAAACTTATTTTCAAGTTAGAAACTATCCACAAGACAGACCGATAATATTTACAGCAGCTGTTGATACGGAAGAGAATTATGAATTTCAATCATTTCATGAAACAACAGCAACAAACGCAGGTCATCGTTTAAAATGGTTTACTGATATCGATAAAGCAAGACAATGGCTCATGAGTAAAATCTCATAACCTGTATTTTGATAAATAAATTATAGCATTAACTGATAATAGATATAATTTAAAACCATTCCATTTGTTCCAGTGCCGGAATAGATTGTTTTAATTCATCATGCATTTCTTCATGATGGTCCGCCATTATCTCAAGGACTTTTGCTTTCTCTTCAAGTTTTTCCGCTTCTTTTTCAATTTTTTCTGCTTTTTTCTCAATGTCTCTTTCGTAATCTTCCGCATCATATCCCGGTAGTAACAGCTTGAAAACTCCGGCTACAGCCGTTAACCCAAGTGCTGCCCCTTTTACACCGATTTTTGCCCCTTTAAGACCGACTTTTTTGGCTTCTGATACAAGTTCCATTGTCAAATCATGATACTCATGAACAAGGGCTTTTTGATGTGCATCGAGATGAATCATCTTGTCATTAATGATGAGTTCATACTCTTTGGTAAATACAATTGTTTCCCCATTATCTTTACATGTCAAAATAACATCTTTGTTGTCAATATCCATGTCAAAATGGTCATTGCTGTAATAGTTACCATCAATATGCTTGTCCATATGTAAGGTAATTTCAGAATCATCTTTATCTGATCCTGCACCAAAACAAAATGCAACATTCAAAAATAAAAACCAGGGTAAAATTTTTTTTCATGACGTATCTCCCTTTTTAAAATCTATGCTAATCATACGAAAAAAGAAATGAATAGGTTTCAGAGAGAACAAAAATATTGTAATGCTTTTAACTAGATATATAACAAGAAAAAAACACATTATAACTTGAATAAAAAGGCTATTTCACTTACATTACATCATGGTGATGATCTTAATCATTTTACAAGGTCGGAAATGAAAAACATACTTTTAATATTGGTCATTGTTCTTGTTTCAAATACATTCGGTAAAGTTTCAACAGACAGTCTGGAGGCACTCCTCCCTGGTCTTGAAGATTCAAAACAAGTAAAAATATTGAATGAGCTTGCATTTGAATTATGCAGGATCTCCCCTGAAAAAAGCATATCCTATGCAAATCAGGCACTTGAGCTGGCCCGAAAATACCAAAACAAGGAACAGGAAGCAGAGGCATTGATAAATATTGCAAATATATATCGCGGTTCAGGAGAGTTTGATAAAGCGTTGGAATATTTGCAACAGGCGTTTTCATTATCAGAAAATATTCAATATCAAAAAGGTATGGCACGAAGCTTAACCAGTTTTGGTGCTATTTATGATTATCAGGGAGATTATGATAAAGCCCTGGAAAACTATTTTAAAGCACTTGCTTTATGTGAAAAGATGGACGATAAGGAGGGAATCGGCGGGACATTAATGGGTATCGGTATTATATACTGGTATTTAAAAGATAATAATAAAGCCCTGGACTATTATTTACAAGCTGAAAAAGCCTATGAAGAGGGCAGCTTTGATCATGGCCTTGCAGCTATCGCGAACAATATCGGACTGATATATATGGGCCAGGAAAAATATGATAAAGCATTGGAATATTATAAAAAAGCATTGTCCATACATAAAAAAAACCGGTCAGGTTCGGGGCATAGCAGAAGCAACTTCAAACATGGGTGTAGCATACAGCAAAATGGGTAATTATGACCTGGCCTTGTCTTATTATAAACGTTCCCAAAAAATGTACGAAAAAATCGGATACAAGTGGGGGGTAACAGATATGGAATTGGACATTGGCAATATTTTATTGAAACAAAAAAAGTATGACCAGGCGCTCAACAATCTTGAAAAAGGATTAAAATTAGCCACAGAAATTAATGCAAAAGACCAGATGAAATATGGGTTCGGCAAACTGAGCGAACTATATGCTGAGCAAAACAATTATAAAAAAGCATTGGATAGTTATATACTCTATTCTGAAGTTAAAGACAGCATTTATACCGAAAGCAAGAGTCGAATTATCGCCGAAATGGATACCAAATATGAAACAGCGAAAAAAGAAAAAGAAATTGAACTATTATCCAAGAATAATGCAATCCACCAACTGGAAATTAAGCGGCAGCGATCATTACGAAATTCCTTTATTATTATTACAATTTTAATTTTTGTTTTATTGGCGGTTTTAAACAACCGCTATCGCGTCAAATCCAAAGCAAACCGGGACCTGGAAAACGCTATGAAAGTGTTAAAGGAAACCCAACAGCAACTTGTTATTAAAGAGAAAATGGCCTCGCTTGGAAACCTTGTGGCAGGCGTGGCACACGAAATAAACAATCCGATTAGTGCTGTTAAATGCGCTTCTGGCACTTCAGATCGTTCTCTTGAAAACATAATAGAATTATTAGAGAATAATCCTGAATTCAGCAGGCTTAGAACTGATAATAAATTCGATAAAGCGCTACATATTTTAAAAACAAATTGTAAAATAATTTCCGATGGCAGCGGTCGGGTTGAAAAAATTGTCAAGAGCCTGGAAAATTTTGTGTATCTTGACAAATCCGAGTCCCAAAAATTTGATGTCCATAAGGGGATTGAAGATACGTTAACTATTTTACATCACACATTGGGAAACCGAATAGTTATAGAAAAGGAATATTCTGCCCTGCCGGAAATACATTGTTTTCCAAGTCGTTTAAACCAGGTTTTTATGAATCTGTTTACAAACGCAATTCAGGCGATTAACGATAATGGGATAATAAAAATTAAAACGAGCAGAAAAGATGATAACGTTGTCATTGAAATAAGTGACAATGGTCAAGGTATAGAAAAAAACCACATTGATAAAATATTTGATCCGGGATTTACGACAAAAAGCAGAGGTGTCGGCACAGGGCTTGGATTAGCAATTGTCTACCAGATTATTGAAAAACATAAAGGGAAAATAAACGTTTCCAGCAAAAAAGGAGAAGGTACATCATTTGAAATTTTGCTTCCGTTAAACACATAGTATATTGTTAAGAACAAGTGGTCAAGTCATCTCAATATACATCAATAAAATTTTTCTGGAAAAGATCAAAATTTGGGAATCCTGAAATGCTAAAAAGTATTTAGATATATATACAAACAGCAATAAACAGGAGGTCAAAAAAATATGGAATCTGGATTAATTAGGACTATATTGAAACGGTTTTATAAACTTTTTTTTCTTTCCGTCGTAAAAAAAATTAACACCCAAATTTCATCCAAAATCCCCAAGTACGAATTAAACACCAAACATCTTAAAAATTCAAAATTGCTCACCACCAGAGAAGAGCTTTTAAAAAAATTACCCCAAAATGCAATTGTGGCAGAACTGGGAGTTGATGAAGGCGATTTTTCAAACCTGATTTTAAATATAAACAATCCCCAAAAACTGCATCTAGTGGACAGTTGGGACACGAAACGATATAACCAGGCCAAAAGAAGATATGTAGAAAAAAGATTTGCCCGACATATCGAAAACAAATCCGTAGAAATACACTTTGGATTTTCAACAAAAGTTGTTGAATTGTTTGCTGATCATTATTTTGACTGGATATATATCGACACATCACATTTATACGATAATACTAGATCAGAATTGGAACTCTATAGAAATAAAGTAAAAGAAAACGGCATTATTGCCGGTCATGATTATATTTTGGGAAACTGGAACAAAGTCATTCGATTTGGAGTCATAGAGGCGGTATATGAATTTTGTGTAAAATACAACTGGGAAATTATATACCTGACAACTGAGTTAGGTACGAATCCCAGTTTTGCAATCAAAAAAATAGTTTCTTAAAATTTTTATTATAAAAGTAAACAACAAACGGACTTTTTATTAAGAGTGTTTTCTCTTTTAAATCACTGTACGCTTTCCAGGTCAAGACTGTTACAATCAGAACAGGTCCCTCCTTTTTAAAATTTACTTAACATCCCCCCAAACATTAGCCCCAAAACTACTTAATATTACTTAAAACTACATAAAATACTTGACAATTACTCCTTAATGTTATACATTAGTACCAACAATATTACCAAGGAGTTATTATGCAACTGAAACTATATTCTATTTCTGATTTGACAAAAATCCTCAACCTTCATCCAAAAACGATTTTAAGATTTATTCATGAAGGAAAAATCAAAGCCAGAAAAATCGGACGTTCCTGGAAGGTCAGCGAAGAAGACTTGAAACTCTACTGCCACGGTGAACTGTCTGAGGAACAAACACCAAAACAGGTGCCGAACTTTGAAACCATTGCAGACCGAATCAACGTATCTGCTGTTGTTGAAATTACAGAGCAAAATTCCGAAGAAGCATCCAGGATTTCTAATTCACTTATGGCCATGCTAAACAGTGAAAAAGGAGTAAATGGAAAATCCCGTTTTGATTTTTTTTATTATCCGGAGATACAAAAAGCAAAATATGTTTTTTACGGCAGTCCGGACGTTGTCAGCAGAATATTGAGCACTTTTGATGTTCTCTGCCGGCAAAAAGGAAATGATGATGAATAACCGAGTATACAAAACTGAAAAAGGAAGAAAGATTGTCGAATCCAAATATCAAAATCTGTTGACCGAGCATTCTGTTCTCAACTTCAAACAGCTATTCATCCCCACAGAGTTTGCCCAAACTCATGTGCTGAGGTTCGGCAGTCCATCAAATCCACCGTTGGTAATGATACACGGCACAGCCTCCAACAGCGCGGCCTGGCTGGGCAATGTGTCCGATTTTATTGATCATTTCTGTATATATTGTGTAGACATTCCCGGTGAACCCGGTCTGAGTGAGCCGGTCAGGTTTACTTTAGCTTCGGAAGAACCCTATATATGGTTAAATTCTCTGATCGAGCAGCTTGGCATAAAAAGAGCATCTTTTATCACAATAAGTCTGGGCAGTTGGTTCATTCTTAATTATGCCGTGCACTGTCCCGAAAGAATTAAAGCCATGTCCATTCTCACGACCGGCGGAATTGTTCCGGCAAAAAAATATTTTATTGCAAAAGCCATTTTCTATATGATGCTGGGCAAACCCGGACAAAAGATGCTTAACAGATTGATCTTCCATAAAACGCAGGTACCTGCAAAAGTTTTGGAATTTCAGGAAACTATCTCCAAACACTTTTTACCGGTCCTGGAAGCCATACCGATTTTTAACGATGAACAATTGGCAAACATAACAGCGCCGGTACAATATTTTGGCGGGGACCACGATGCCCTTATTGACTCGGTCAAAACCGGGCAACGGCTTGAAAGGGCCCTACCCCACTCAGAGATAAATATTCTTAAAGACACCGGGCACGTGATAATTGATCAATTTGCGAAAATTAAAAAATTTATGGTATCACATTAAAAGGAAAAAGAATGCCTGATACTTTCAATCAATCAATATTATTCGCTGTTTTGTTTATTTTGATTATGATAACAGGTTACAGACTTGCAAAAGTGGGCCATAAGGACAATTCATTGTTATTTACCCTCCACAAACTCGCTGCCCTTACTAATCTCATTTTAATTGACAGAATGGTTTACCTGCATCATAAAACAGAACCTCTTGTTATCGGACAAAAAACATCAATGATACTTTTGAATGTTTTTTTCCTCGTGACAATTGTAAGTGGGGCGCTAATGAGTTTTGAAAAAACATCGATAGCATCTGTTAAAATTGTGCATAAAATAGGTCCCTGGTTTAGTGTTATATCTTTAGGGTGTACTGATTTATGTGATGAGCCATTAATCATAAAAGCAGAATTTATTTAATAGAAAAGACATCTGTTGTCATTTTTCATATTGTTACAAATCTGCCAAAAACAAATAATTCTTGCACAATCCTTTTTTAATTAGTAATATTCATCAAATATGTTTTTCATACCGATAGAGGATCTATTGGTAAGCAGGACAAAACTTTTCCGTTTAAAAACATGGGATAATTATTTTTTAAGGAGGGTTAAAAATGTTCAAGTATTCCCGGCTTTTATTGTTGTTTGTGTTTGTTGCTTTATCATGTTCAAAAAATGTCGATCCGCAATCTGTTCAAGCTGTTGAACAGGAAATAAAAATTGATTTCAAATATTCCTTTAAAAACCAATTAAATACATTCACACAAAAACTGACCAAAGACCTTGTCATTGACGGAACAATAACCATTGATTTTTGGCTGACAAAAGACGAACAGAATTTAATTTTAAACAAAGTCAGTGAAACGGACTTTTTTGCACTGCCGGATTCGATAAACTGGAACGACAATGATTCACTAAATATAGCTATTTCCCCGGACCCGGGCGTGCAGCAATTACGAATAAAATATGGGGACAATGATAAAACAGTATATTGGCATTTTATAAATAGCTATCCGGATGAATTTGAAAGAATAAACTCTTTGTCCATGTTTATACAAACAGTTATTGAATCAAAACCGGATTATCAAAAATTACCCAAGGCACATGGGGCTTATCTTTAATCTATATACATGGAATTTTTATAATAACAAAAAAACGTAACCCAGAACATTAAAAAAAGGTCAAAAACGTTTGATTAAAAAAGATTTTATCTGGTATTTTTTATATTTTGTCATTTTCATATTTGCTACGTTTAACGGAATTACTATTCTTAAAACAAAATGCTTTTCAAATCCTTTAAACAGAAAATTTGTTGAAGGGAAACGGGCCGTATTTGCCGGTATTCTTTTGATAATTTTGGGAGTAGCCAGCCTGATCGTTTTTATTATCGGATTTATAAAATTTATGCCGTAAAACTCAAAAAATCCATCCCAATACATTATCAGTAACGGTATGAATCCCCGTATTGCTAAATATAAAAATATGGAGTATATGATATGACACAAAAAAATGATTTTGTAAAAATAATAATACTTTTCATATTTTTTCTTTTTCCCTGCAAAATTTTCAGTGCTGATGAAACCGTTTGGTTATCATCATTAAATTTTGACAAAGCGATGTATGCCGGCGGGAAAAAACTCGGGATCGATAAAAATATAAACGGCGATAAAATCAAAATTGGCGGCAAAAAATTTGATAAAGGGGTTTGTGTAAATGCCCACTCTATTTTTTATATTGATCTTAAAGGGAGCGCTTCCAGATTCCGGGCTGTTGTCGGTGTTGATGACGCTGTAATAGACAAAGACATAAAAATTTCTTTTCGGGTTTTGGATGATAAAAAAGAACTTTGGAACAGCGGCATACTAAATGCCGGTAAAGAGGGGAAAACAATTGATCTGGACATTAAAGGAATAAACAATCTTGCTTTAATTTCACGTGTATACGATGGCAATAACTGCCAATATGCCTACAACCTGGCGGATTGGGCGGATGCTAAATTTATTACAGCAGGAGATTTACCAGAGCTTGTAACCCCACCGGAAGAAGAATCCTATATCCTCACACCAAAACCACCTAAAAATCCACGCATTAATGGTCCTGCTATTTACGGCGCGCGACCGAATTCTCCATTTTTGTACAAAATTCCGGTAACAGGCGTTCGGCCGCTGAAGTTTTCTGTAAAAAACCTTCCCGAGGGATTACGTCTGGATAGGGAAAAAGGCATCATCACAGGGTCTGTATCTCAACGCGGTAAATACACAGTAACGTTAGAGGCCGAAAACAGTAAAGGCAAAGATAAAAAGGACTTTGTTATAAAAATTGGTGATAAACTGGCCTTGACGCCTCCCATGGGTTGGAATGACTGGTACAGTTATACAATGAGTGTTACCGATAAAACAATTCGCGAATCAGCAGACCAAATGATATCGTCCGGCATGGCCGATTATGGGTATTCCTATATCAATATTGATGACTGCTGGATGGTTGTGCCTTCAAAGGACTATCCGTTGTTAGAAGATTGCTCTAAAATCACCGATTGTGAACGATTTTCTAATTCAGCATATTTAAAATATGTTAGGCAAAACAGCACCAATTCCGAGATAGCAGGAATACCAAGGGACGAAGCGGGATATATTCTATCAAACAGTCATTTCCCGGACATGTCGGCCCTGACGGATTACATTCACAGCAAGGGATTAAAAGCGGGTATTTACAGCACACCCGGCCCTTTAACATGCGCCGGATATGTAGGCAGTTATTTGCACGAAGAAAAAGATGCAAAGCAAATTGCCAAATGGGGTTTTGATTTTTTTAAATATGACTGGTGTTCATATCGTTATATTGCACAAGACCAAAGCCGGAAAGAACTCGTAAAACCCTATGATACGATGAACGCCTGGCTTAAAAAACAACCTCGGGATATTGTTTTCAACTTTTGCCAATATGGTAAAGGCAACGTGTGGGAATGGGCGGAAAAAGCCGGAGGAAATTGTTGGAGGACCACTTTGGATTTTGGCGCATTAATGACCCCCTATTGCCTGTATACCAATCTCGTCACGCTGGGTTTTGCGCATAATGGACTTGAAAAATGGGCCGGTCCCGGTCACTGGAACGATCCCGATTATATTCTAATCGGCTACAAAGCTGAGGATAAAGGCCGTTTTATGTTATCACCAAGTGAGCAGTACTCTTATATGACGCTATGGTGTTTGTTATCCGCACCTTTGATATACAGCGGGAACATGAACAAACTCGATGAATTTACTTTAAACATCCTGTGCAACAACGAGGTCATTCAAGTCGATCAGGACCCTTTGGGACAGCAGGCAAAACGTATTTATCAGGATGACGACACGGAAATATGGGCAAAGAACATGGCTGATGGTTCCATAGCAGTCGGTCTTTTTAATGTCGGTGAATGGGAACAACAGGTCACTTTTAAATGGGATTATTTAAATCTGGACGGCTCCTACAATGTCCGTGATTTATGGCGGCAAAAAGATTTGGGGACTTTTTCAAATGATTTTACAATGTCTATACTACGACATGGCGCAGGATTGATTAGACTGGTACCGTAATTCATTAATTGCATGATTAATTTCGAATTATTTTTAAATAAAAAAAGACCGGCTTTTATACCGGTCTTTTTTTATAACAGAATAAATATTTTAAATTTAATATTACATTTGTCGGGCCAGTTTGGCCTTACGTTTGGCTTCTCGTTTTGCTTTTACTTTAATACCAAAACGTTCAAACACGGCATAAAGAACAGGTACAATCACCAGTGTTAAAATCGTGGCCATGGTCAGTCCGCCCATAACCGCACGAGCCATTGGCGCCCAGCTTTCACCACTTTCACCGAGTCCCAAACCGAGGGGCAGCATGGCGAGAACCGTGGTTAAAGCGGTCATCAATACCGGTCGCATACGGACACGTCCGGCTTCCAAAATGGCCTCTATCAGCTCCATTCCGTGGATTTCACGTAACTGGTTGATATAGTCAACAAGCACGATACCGTTGTTCACCACAATTCCCACAAGCATAACAATTCCGATAAGCGCCATAATACTGAGGGATGTTCCCGTCAACCACAGTCCCATGGAAACACCAATCAAAGACAGCGGAATGGTTATAAGAATGATAAACGGATCGAGAAAGGACTCAAACTGAGAAGCCATAACCATATAAGTCAGCAAAATAGCCACCAGCATGGCAAGACCGAGGTACATAAAAGATTCCTGCTGTTCTTCGGCTGTTCCACCGATTTCAACACGAAAATCTCTTGGAACCGGCACTGTTTTCAGTTTGTTTTTTACGTCCTTTGTTACACTGCTTAAATCACGTCCTGAAATATCGACATTCACACTGACCATACGCTCCTGGTCTTCGCGAATAATTTCTTTCGGCGCGGTTGAATATTCAACATGGGCAATGGCGCGTAAAGGTATCTGTCTGCCCATCGGCGTCATGATTAAAATATTCTCCACGTCTTCTTTATTGGTACGTGATTCTTTTTTCAACTGTACCCGAATATCGTATTCGTCACCGCCTTCACGGAACTGGGTAGCAACAGTCCCTAAAATACTGGTAGAAACAATCTGTCCGATTTGTGCCGTACTGAGACCTAAATCAGCAATACGATTTCTATCCAGGTTAATCTTCAATTCCGGAGCAGACTCTTTAATACTAATTTCAACATCAACAACACCATCAATAGTTTCAACAGCTTGTTTAATTTGATTTGCCAACGCTTCAGCTACAGATAAATCGTGTCCGAAAATTTCCAGGGCAATATCCGTACCCGTTCCAAACATGGCACTGTTGCCTCTATCTTCAAACCGTGCCGTAACGTCCGGCAATTTTTTAAACTTTTCACGCAACTGGTCCTGAATTTCAAACATTGACCGGTCACGGTCACTTAAATTTTTCAACCGAACGGTTACATCACCTTCACTTGATCCACGGGAAGAAAAGAGCGACATAATACCTTCACCCTGCCCAAAATTGGCATAAACGTTCTCCACTTCAGGCACATCCTCCAGGATGATGGAATTAATTTCATGCATACTCTTTTCCATAGCTTCCAGACTGGTGCCCGGTGATCGGTCAACCGCCACAGCGACAAATCCCATATCATTTTCCGGCATAAATTCACCTCCAAGAGTGAACATCCGAATCAGGGAAAGAATCAGAATAATAAAAGTACTAAACAACACCGTCTTACGATGGGCAAGAGACCATTTCAAAGCACCAAGATAGATCGATTGAAGTTTTGCATACCATTTTTGCTTTTCTATACCTGTAATAGTATTTTTGGTAATTTTTTCCTTAAATGTTAAAAATCTTGAAGCAAGCAACGGCACTAATGATAAAGCAACAAGAAGCGATACGGTTAAAGAAAAAACAATCGTAACAACCATGTCATTAAACATTTCGCCGGCAAGACCGGGAACAAACAAGACCGGTACAAATACAGCCAGTGTGGTTAACGTCGAAGCCGTAATAGCCATGGAAACTTCACTGGCTCCTTTATCTGCAGCTTCTTTCAGATCAAGTCCGGCCTCTCTGTTTCGGAAAATATTTTCAAGCACCACGATCGAGTTATCGACCAACATACCGACCGCGAGGGCAAGACCTGCCATGGATATAATATTAAGCGTGAGACCCGCCTGGTCCATGACAGCAAAAGTTAATATCATGGAAACCGGAATAGAAACCGCAACAATAAGTGAACTTTTTAAATTACGTAAAAAGAACAAAAGCACTAAAAATGTCAGACCAACTGCCTGTACGGCTGTATTACCGAGGTTAGACATGGAGCGGTTAATAAATGTTGACAAATCGATAACCGTCGTGATTTCCACACCTTGAGGCAGTTCTTTTTCAATATCTGCAAGACGCTCTGTAACATTTCGGCACACAGACACGGTATTTGCGTCTGACTGCTTTTGTACCATCAACATTACGGCCGGTTTGTTATTATTCCATACTTTTTGTCGCTGTTCGGCAAAACCGTCAACAACATTTGCCACATCTTTGATTCGAATAACAGCGTCATTGTAAACAGCCACGTTTGTATTTTCAATCTGATCGACAGATTCATATTCACCGGCTGTTTGAATGGTAAATTCCTGCTGCGGATCTTCAATCCATCCTGATGGCTGCTGCAAGTTATTTGCCCGAAGGGCCGCTGTAAGCTGATCAATAGAAATATTATGTGCTCTCATTCTGGCCGGATCAGCAAGAACGCGAATTTCACGTTTCATACCACCCATAGTAAATGCTGACGCAACACCAGGAATACGCTCTATTCTTGGTTCTATATCATCTTCAGAAATTCGTCGTATTTCTGCCTGGCCGTGTAAATCCGATGACACAGCCAGATATAAAACCGGTTGTGTCGAAGGATCAAAAGCAAAAACCATTGGCGAACTGATGTCCTCGGGTAAAACATCTTTAATAAATTCAAGGTTATTTCGCACATCAATTTCTGCCTGGTCCATATCCGTGCCCCATTCAAACTCAAGCATAACCAGAGACAAACCCTGAGAAGATGTGGATGTTACTTTTTTTACATTTTCAACAGAAGCAACAGTTTCTTCCACAGGTTTGGTCACAACCGTTTCCATATCAAAAGGACCGACACCTGTATATTGAGTAATTATAGCTAAAACAGGAAATTCCAGTTTAGGATACAAATCCACTTTCAGCCGAATCAGAGAAAACAAGCCGAAACCAACAGCAATGAGATATATCATCGCAAAGGTAACGCCTCGTTTTATAGCTGTTTGGGTTATTTTCATAGCTGTTCTTCCTCCTCATTTGATACGATAACCGGCAAACCTTCCCGCAGATTGTTTTGTCCGGCAACAACAAGCTTTTCGCCAACGACTATACCAGAATCAACAGCAATCCATTTATGGTTAACGTATTTAACATTCAGCTTTCTCTGGGATGCTTTGCTGCTATCAACAACAAAAACATAATAATTTCGAATGACCTCATCTTTTCCATTTATGGTTTTTGTGGCTGTGTTTTCAATTGTTGCAAATCTCGGAACGACCATCGAGTTTTCTATAACACCTGTCGTAACCTCAACCCGTGAAAACATGCCGGGTTTTAACAAATGGGCCGGATTTTTAATTAAAACCTCAACTTCAGCCATACGAGTCATAGGATCTAAAATCGGACTAATTTTAACTATTTTGCCTTCAAAATTGCGATCCGAATAACTTTTCACAATTACTTTTGAAGGCTGGCCCACGGCTAAACGCCCCAGGTCTTCTTCGGGGGCATCAAAAGTAACTTTTACCTGGTCCATTTGTACAATACTGACCACCGGCATAGAAGGACTCGCCATATCGCCGGTTTCATAATAACGTTTTCCAATAATACCGGAAATAGGTGCAGTAATTGTTGCATCGTCAAACTGGCTCTTTGTACTGACCAAAGCGGCTTCAGCCTGTTCCAATTGTGCTTTTGCAGCCTCATATTGTGTGTCCACACCATCATATTGCTGCTTGCTCATAGCACTTTCTTTATATAACCGTTGCGCACGTTCATATTCAACACGCACGTTTGCTTCCTGTGCTTTTGCAGCGACCAGGGCGGCTTCGGCTTGTCTCACGGCTTGTTCAATAGTTGTAGCCAAAATTTTTGCAATTGGTTCACCTTTCTTAATAGCATCGCCGTCATCAACAAAAAATTTCTCAATGCGGTCCGGGATTTTTGAAAAAACCTTTACTTCAAACTCGGCTTTAATATCTCCGGAATAACTTAATGTCTGCATAACATTGCCTAGTGCAACGGTTTCCACCTGAACCGGTACACCCTCTTCAACTTTGTCATCAGCGTTATTTTTTTGACAACTTGAAACCATAAACATGGCCAACAGTGCAAAAAGTAAAATTCTATATCGTTTCATTTTAATCTCCTAAATAGTGTCAAAATTTTATAAAATTCCTTTTAACGTACCGGTAACCCGTCTCAACTGGTAACGGGCCATTTGATATTCGTATAATGAGGAAATAAAATTCAATTGTGCCTGGGTCAATGCCAATCGGCTGCCCATAACATCCAATTGTGTATTGGCACCTTCTTCATACATCAGGTTTGCCAACCGCAATGCTTCTTTTGCCAGAGCAACAGACTGGTTGGCAGACTCGTATTTTTCCAGTGTTTCTTTAAATTTGTTATAGGCAATTTCAACTTCAGCAGCAATATTATTTTGCATCTGACGTTCAGTATCCATCATAATATTATAATCGATTTTTGCCTTTTGATATTGTTTTGTATTTTTAAATCCCGTAAACAACGGTATTTGTAAACTAATTGCCGAAGTAAATCCTTTACTAAAATCATCCTGAGACAGCTTTGATAAGGGATCATCACCTTTCATTGCCAAATAGGAATAATCTGTTGTAAAGAACAGTTTGGGTAAAAACTGACTTTTTGCAACTGTAATACTTTTTTTGGAAATATTTTTTTGTTCATCAAGGGCCTGCACAACCGGCCTTTTTATCAGCGCCATTTTCTGTAAATCAGCCAGACTTATGGAACTGAGGTCATCATTTGCAAATGTTAAACTGCCTTGTATTTTTATTAGGGTATCACGGTCCAACCCCAAAACAGTACGCAAACCTGTCAACGCAGAGTTGTAATTATTTTTCGCTGTAATGACCTGAGGTTTTAAATTAGCAACCTCTACCTCGGCACGCATCTTGTCGAATCCCGATGCGGAACCAACGTTATATTTTTTTTCAACAGTGGCAAAATTTTCCTCAGCCTGAGAAAGCGCTTCCTGCTGTACTGTAACAATTTCCGAAGCAACAAGACATGCATAAAATGCGTTTGTTGTTTGTAAAATAAGGTCCTGCCGTTGAGCTTCCAATTCCTTTTGAGAGGCCCGATAAGCAGACCTGGCAATTTTTACACCGGCAACACCGGCACCACCGAGAAACAACGGCTGGGTTAGTGAAGCGCCATAGGTGTAGGTATTTTCAAGCCCAAAAGCTATTTGAACATAGTCCGGCATACCTTGTAATTCCGGAATTAAATTTCCCAAATCCGGTGGCATCATTAATTTTATAAAATTGGGAATCGTTGTTTGCTGAATTTCCCATGCCCGCTGAAAACTGGCCGATGCCTGGACCTGTGGCAAAATTGTTGAATAGCTTTCCCAGACAGATGCTTTCGCCTTGGCCACCTGTTTTTCAGCCATCTGTAATTCCGGGTTCTTTTTGAATGCCAAATCAACACAACCTTCCAGAGTAAGCTCTAACTCATCCTGTGCAAACCCCGGATTTATAGTTGAAAAGAACATAATTGTGGCAATAGTTAAAAATAATCGTTTCATAACATCATTCTCCTCCAAATTCCTATATTCTAAAAATCAATTCAGATATGACATACTATTTATTCGTTGAGTCCCTTAAACAGAACTTCTATAATATCAAAAGCAAGCTGTTCGGTTAAAATTTTCTCAGTAGTTTTTAACTGCATAGAGATGAAATGTCTCAAAGTCCCGTTAATAATAGCTGCCGCCAGTTCAGGATTCGCAGACACCCCAAACTCTTGTGTTGCCATTCCGTCTTTTATTAACTGTGTTAAAACTTTAAACTTTTCTAAAGCTTCCTCCAGCACACCGTTTAGTAAATTTTTATCATTTCTTTCAACAAACTCCATCAATACTTTGACATAATCAGGCATTTTTAAACATGTATTAAAAGCCTGCTGCGTAATACGAACAAGTTTTAGTTTCACCGGTATATCAAGCTCATAAATCTCATCCATTGTTTTATAAACATGATTAAAACCGGTTGTAATGAGTTCCCGATAAATCCCTTCTTTACTTCCAAAATAATAATATACTGTTGGTTTAGAAACCTGGGCCTGCTCGGCAATCTCACGCATGGAAACGCCCTTGAATCCCTTTTGTGCGAACAAATGAGCAGCCACTTTAAATATTGTTTTCTTTGTATCTGTAATTGTTTGGGTCATACATATTCCATTAATATTCGTCAATCTTATACCTACCGTTCGGTAAAACAAATATAACGAATTTTTCCTTATTTTGTTTCATTGTTTTTTAAAAAATTTAACATTTTTTTAAAAACAGGAATCGTATAAATGATTACAGAAAATAAGAATAAAGCTAACATTTTTATCATATATATTTTGTCTTTATTTGCTTTTTATTTGGCAAATCTTGCTATTATTAAAAAGTTTATGATTTTTTGTAACTTGCTATTCCTGAGTTTTTTCGTTAAATTTCCAATTCCTAGTTTTTAAAATTACCGGTATTCAAATGGATTTATTTGAACAAAAGAATAAAAAGATCGAAACAGAAACTTATAAGCCACTGGCTGAACGTATCCGTCCGACAAATCTAGGCGAAATTGCAGGCCAGCAACACCTTTTGGGAAAAGACAAAATTCTTCGTAAGGCGATTGAAACAGACCAGCTAGTTTCAATGATTTTATGGGGCCCGCCCGGTGTTGGCAAAACAAGTTTGGCAAGAATTATTGCACAGGAAACACGGTCTGATTTTGTCAGCATCAGCGCTGTAACGTCCGGCGTTGCGGATATTCGGAAAATGATCCAACGCGGACAGGAAAACAAAAAACTGAATAAACGAACCATTTTATTTATAGATGAAATCCACCGCTTTAATAAATCACAACAGGACGCATTATTACACAGTGTTGAAGACGGCACAATTTTATTAATTGGCGCCACCACAGAAAATCCGAGTTTTGAAGTTATCTCTGCTTTGTTGTCCCGCTGCCGGGTTTATAAACTCGAATCTCTGTCGGAAAAAGATCTGGATGAAATTTTGAAAAGAACGCTGGAACAGGACCAGCAATTAAAACAGGCAAACATTAAACTGGATAAAGAAGCACAAAAGATCCTCATTCAACTGGCCGGTGGTGACGCACGAAATGTTTTAACAGCTCTTGAACTGGCCGTACAATTAACGGAACCCGATAAAGACCAGAAACGTTATATAACACGTAAAATCATTGAAGAAGCCATGCAAAGGCGCACCCAGATATATGATAAAAAGGGTGAATATCATTATGATGTTATCTCGGCATTTATTAAAAGTGTTCGCGGCTCAGACCCTGATGCTGCGATTTACTGGCTTGCCCGAATGTTAGAGTCCGGTGAAGACCCAAAATTTATAGCCAGACGACTTGTCATCCTGGCGTCTGAAGATATCGGCAATGCCGATCCGCATGCGTTGATGGTGGCTACATCTGCTTTTGCGGCGATTCAGCAAATCGGGCTTCCCGAGGGCAGAATTACGCTTGCACAGGCAACGACCTATCTGGCATCAGCGCCAAAAAGCAATGCCTCATATCTGGCTATTAACCAGGCTATTGCGGATGTCCGTGAGGAAACACCCAAAGATGTTCCTCTGCATTTACGAAATGCTCCGACATCTTTAATGAAAAAAATGGGTTATGCTTCCGGATATAAATATCCGCATGATACAAATGGTTTTGTAGAACAAAATTATTTTTCAGATCCGAAAAATACAAAAATTTATTATAAACCGACAGAAAACGGAATAGAAAAACGAATTAAAGAACGGCTGCTGCAATTATGGCCTAAACGAAAACGATAAAAATACGAGAAATCATTCAATTTGAAATTAAGAATATCCTATATATATATAATGCTTATAATTTTTGGTTTTTGTAAGCCGGTCCTCTCACAGACAGCAGAACCGGACACAACAATCTCCATCAAAGCGGATACGACCCAATCCATTAAACCGGACACAACAAAATCTGATGAACCGGTTGTTAAAGAAAAAAAATCAGATATTGATACAACAATAAGTTACGACGCCAAAACGATTATTAATTTTTTAGAAAACCGGCAAACACAATTTATCGGCAACGCCGTTGTTAAGTATAAACAGATGACTTTAAAAGCCGGAAAAATTACCATCGATTGGGATAAAAGCCTGCTTACAGCAGAACCTTTGGCAGATACGACCTGGGTTAAAACGGATTCGACCTCTCAGGATTCTACAATATCAATCGAAATAAAAGAAAAACCTATTTTAATCGACGGCGGTTCGCAAATGGCCGGCGATAAAATGATGTATAATTACAAAACAGAAAAAGGTCGGGTCATTCGCGGACGTACCGATTTCGAAGGCGGAAAATATCTGGGAACCCAGATAAAACGTGTATCCAAAGATGTGTTTAATGTATCCAATTCTGTTTTTACAACCTGCGACCGGGACTCTTGCCCGCACTTTCATTTTGCAGCACGTCGTTTAAAAATGATAACAAACGACAAAGTCATTGCCAAACCCATTGTCATGTATTTTGGTCATATTCCGGTTATAGCACTGCCTTTTGCTGTTTTTCCACATCACTCCGGAAGGCAATCCGGCATCAAAATACCGCGTTATGGGCAAAGCGCCCAGGAAGGACGATTTTTAAGAGACCTCGGTTATTACTGGGCACCAAATGATTATTTTGACACCGTTATGTTGGTGGACTTTTTTGAAAAAAGCGGATGGCTTTTTAAAAATACCACCAATTATGCCGTTCGGTATCTCTTGAGTGGAACAATATCCGGTTCTTTTACACGAAAAAATTTTACCGGGGGCTATAAATCAAGACGATGGGACCTTCAGTTCCGCCATTCACAGCAAATCAGCCCCACATCACGTCTTGTGGCTAACGGAACATTTGTCAGTGATAAAAACTTTTATGATGACCTCAGCACAAACCTGAGTACCAGGTTACAAAGACAAGTTCGGTCTAACGCAACTTATACGAAAACCTGGACAAAATCAAAAACCAGTTTAAGCATCAATGCTTCACGAACCCACGATCTTGAAGACGATGTGGTTTCTCAAACGTTCCCTCAACTTTCTTTTAGAAAAGGACAAACACAAGTTTTTAAATCGGGATCAAAAAGCTCATCGAGTTCCGGCAGAAACACAAAATGGTACCATTCATTATATTATTCCTACAACTCAACACTGCTCAATTCAAAAAGTGAATATCTAACCGGTTTGGAAGATGAAAAGGAGACAGAAACAACACGAAATATAAAACATAATGTGACATTATCTCTCACAAGCCCTAAAAAATATTTCGGATGGTTATCTCTCAACCAAACGCTTAACGGTACAGAAGAGTGGTTTGATGAAATGACAGAATATTACCTGGTTGATTCAACAAATACCATTAAAGACCAAACCGTAAAAGATTATGCTGCAAGACACACCTTTAGTTACAATGCCTCTGCTAATACAAAAATATACGGAATGTTCAGGCCGGGTATCGGCGACATTCAGGCAATTCGTCATGTTGTAACACCTTCGGTTTCATTTACCTACAGACCGGATTTTTCTGATCTGAAATGGGGATATTATACTGAAATTGCCGATACAACCGGAGAAAAAATTGCCAAAGATAAATTTGGAGGGACTACATCGAGTTACGGCCAAAAGCTAGTCAGTTTAAGCGTCCGCAACTTGTTTCAAATGAAAAAAGGCACTGGTGAAAACGAGAAAAAATTCGATCTATTCACCATGGACTTTGGTACCGGGTATAATTTTAACGCTGAAAAAAACCGGCTTTCCGATTTTAGAACAACATGGCAAGCAAATCCTGCTAAAAATTTCAGTTTGAGCGCCTATACAACACATAGTTTTTATAAATGGGATGATGAAAACAATAAACGCAGTAATGATTACATTTTTTCATCCGGGTGGAAAAAAGGAAAATTTCTGCAAACAACTTCAACACGAATGAGTTTTTCGATTCGCTTAAAAGGCAAAAGCAGCAAAGGAAAATCAAACCAGCAAACACGTCCTTCAGGAGACATGATGCCATATTCGGAAGAAGACAATGAATACGAACAATCCGTCCTGGAAGAAGATATGGAAAACGCAGGAGACCGATTTGAAAGCGATAGAAAATTCAAATCCCTGAATATCCCCTGGCAAATGAACCTGGGTTTCAATTTTTCAACATATAAAACCAATCCCAATTATCCGACAAAAAGATATTATCTGGACGTTAGCGGAGCAGAAATTAACATTACAAAAAACTGGCGTATCGGCTACCGTGCACAGTATGACCTGAATACAAAAGAAATTTCATATCATTCAATAGACATTCAACGAGACCTACACTGTTGGGAAGCAAGAATAGAATGGGTGCCGAACGGTTATGGGAAAAGAATTTATTTCATTATTAATGTCAAGGCAGATCGTTTAAAAGATATTAAAGTTGAAAAACATGGTGGGATGCCAAGCGCCCTTGGTTATTAACTTTCCAACAAATCGTCTTGTTCATCATTAAAATTAACTTCAGATGATATATTATCCAAATACTGTATCCATTGAGCACTGACCTGTACCGGGAAGAACCCTTCCTGTGGTTTAAAATTAGGCATGGACTGCAACTCGCCCATAATTAAAACCCGGCTCCCCTTTTTTAGATATTTGTTACATTGAGCAGCCTGACGTCCCCAAACAACGATACTCACACAACATTTATTTCGTTCACATTCATCAATATCCAAACTTTTGTGATCAGGGCAAGTGGTAATGAGAAAATTTGTTACAATAATTCCTCTACGTGTTTTTCTAATAGGTGGATCTTGAACCAACCGGCCACTGACTACAACATGGTTAATATCAGGGAATTCAAGTTGTTCACCACCTTCACCTGGAACTTCAAGTGTCCAATTATCATCCATATTACTTTTTAAAGTTTCCGAGTATTCCACTTTAAGCCCTTTCTTATCATCACGCCTTTATACGTTAAGAAACCTCTGCCAATTTTAAATAAAAATAAATTGATCCTAATGCAGAGGGCGTTATTTCATTATGATATTGTGCTATATACCGGTAAATCTCCTCACTTTGCGCAGAAATTGAAAATAAATTTTCATATTCAAAAGAATCTACAGCAGTTTCCGCTGCTCTTTTTATGTCTGAAAAGTCCAGGTTTGTTTTAATATAAAAAACCAATTCTGGTTTCATGTTTGCCGTTGTTTCAAAAAGGGCAAGACACGTTGCAGAACAAAACGTACTTTCCAGTCCTATTTCTTCATTTAGTTCCTTATAAACAGCAGAAAAAATTTCTACAGGCGACTCTACTTTTTCATAATCAATATGACCGCCGACAATATCTATTTTTCCCGGATACTCGCCGACATTTTTACTACGCTGAATCAGTACGAAACGATCGTCATTTGTGCAAACAATGGCATTCAGACCGAGTGCTCGTGAAAGCTGGGAATGACCCCATTTCGTAAAAATATAATCAGCATTCTTGTTGGAATACATTAACAATTTATATTCCGACAAACTAAGCTGTAAATTTAATGAACTATTATCACTACTCCAGGCATCCAAACGAACCAGCCGGCCATTATAGAGATAACTTTTTGATAATAATTCCCAAAAAGTGTCCACTTGTTTTTTTACAGCCGGAAAAAGTTTTAATGGTTCGCTGTTCCAGGTTACATGGATATTTTTATGTTCAAATGGCCCGTCTGCTAAAATCCTAAAATTTGCTGCAAATACCTCATTCAAACAAGGACTCCTTCAAGACGAAGCAAAGCATCTTTAATTTCCACACCTCCACCGTAGCCTCCAAGTTTTCCATCAGACTGAACAACACGGTGACATGGGATCAAAATAGGAACCGGGTTCGCTCCGTTTGCAGCGCCGACTGCCCGAACAGCTTTATTATTTCCAATTTTTTCAGCAATCTGCCCATAACTCACTGTTTGACCATAGGGTATTTTTTGAACCTGATTCCAAACACTTTTTTGAAATTCCGTACCACTTTTTAAATCCAGAGAAATATTTTCAAACAGTTCTTTTTCACCTTGAAAATAACGATCAAACATTGAAAAAAGTGCTTTAAAAAACCCGTCATCCCTTTCAAAATTCACATTCTTTTGATATTGAGGAAAACCTAAAAAATCTGATTTTCCAAAACAAACATGGCTGATACCATTTACTGTTGCAGCAACATAAATATCAGCCAATTCCCATGTATAAATAGAGTAATAAAGAACATCCATCTTGTTTATCCAAAAAACAATGGATTTTCAAATTAAGTTAAGTTAAAAATACATCTTGCTCTTTTGCCAAATCTCGGGCTGCGGGTGTTACGAGTGTTCCTTTTTGCAGTCTGATTTTTTGTTTCTGCATAATGGCTTTACGAACATCCTGTTCGGTTACAAGCTTTTTGCTGGGCATTTCCGTATATACACCCAGGCTGCTTTGTACAACAAAAACCTGATCACCGGACTTTAAGCCGGAAGCATTAGCTTCGTCCGTATCAATATGCATCTCTATAACAAAAGTTTCATTAACACGAACAAGAACATTACTGAAAATACACATCCGGGATTCAGCCGGATCACCGGAAACAGCAACAGGTGAAACAAAAACTGTGTCCTGGTCTTTAACACCAATTTCTTTAGCGTCATCCGGGCTGATGTGAATATGACGCCGTGAAATCATAATATTTTCACCAACTTTAACAGATCCGTGAGGACCTTTTAAAGTAATTGATTCTCCGTTAGGAAGCTTGTCAAATTTACCAATAGGGGGATTTATTCCCAAATGAATAGCATCGGTTTTAGAAACTTCAATTTGAAGTTTGGGACGAAGCGGACCAAGAATTCGAACTTTAGCAAAAGAACCCTTTGGACCGATCATTTCAACAGATTGTGCAGAAGCGAATTCTCCCTTTTGACGCAGATTCCGGTATACTTGCAGTTCACTTCCCGGACCGAACAAAGCGTCCATAACTTCACGGGAAAGATGCATGTGCCGGTTTGATACGCCCACGGGGATTAATGTAGCCAAGTTAACTCCTTCCGATAGATATAGGGTTTTAAGGGAAATAAAAAATCTGTATAAAGTATCACTTCTCAAAATAAGAATCAAGCATAAAATTACATTACTGAAATTCCTTTTGCCGACTTGCACTCTACCTAAACACTAAAATTTATTTGCATTAATATTATTTTATCTGCATATTGAATTTCAATAAAATAACATTATGAGGACATAACAGTGGATAAAAAAATTGTCATAGATGGGCATGTGCATCTTTACCCTGATTTTAATTTGGAATTATGTTTCGATACAGCTTTTAAGAACTTGAGCCGTATTGCCAAAGACCATATACCTGTCTGTTTATTGACAGAAAGATTCGACTGCCATGCTTTTGAGGAAATTCAATCACAAGAAAATATTGGCAAGTATAATATTGTTCAAACAGATGAAGGTTCTTCTGTTAAAATTATCGATACATTGGACGAACAAAAATATTTTTATTTAATGGCCGGTCGCCAAATTGTAGTGAAAGAAAACCTGGAAATTTGTGCCCTGGCATCCACTATGAATCTTGAAGACAGAAAATATAATATAAATGATACGATACAGGCTGTATGCGATAACAAGGGAATCCCGGCCTTAAACTGGGCGCCCGGGAAATGGATGTTTGCCAGGAAAAAAGTTGTACAAAATGTTATAAATACTGTAAAACCGGACTCCTTGCTCATTAGCGATACAACCATGCGTCCATCTGTTTGGCCGACCCCGATATTAATGCGGGAAGCCATGAAAAAGGGATTCAAAGTAATTGCCGGAACAGATCCGCTTCCCTTTGACGGCGAGGAAAAGCTGGTTGGTTCCTATGCGGCCACATTAAACGGTCCGTTTGATGAGAATAAACCGGCCGCTTCTATTAAAGCTCTGTTGAAGGACCCAGCCGTGCAGTTAACACGGGTCGGACGCCGCAGTTGTCCGGGCCAGTTTGCAAAAAGACAATATAAAATTATGAGCTTGAAATCGTAATTTCAGAAATGAAAAAGCTATTATATACCTCATGTAAATTTCTATTCCTTTTTTGGCCGATTTTTGTATCAGCGCAAACGGATATGCCGCTTCAAGCAGAAGCAATTAAAAAGCATGTGGATTATTTGGCGAGCGATGAACTTGAAGGAAGAGCAACAGGCAGTCAAGGCGGGGACAAAGCAGCAAAATATATAGCACAACAACTGGAACAATTTGGTGTTGTGCCAAACAACAATTCTACAAGCTATTTTCAAAACCTGCCTCTTCATGGTACTTTTCCCCTTTCCAATTGTGCACTGGATCTTTTTCCGGAACATTATAACTATATTATAGGCCAGGATTATCTTTTATACAAATCAGGAGCGCAAACCTATATTCCACAGCCTATTGATTTGGTGTTTGTCGGTTACGGCATTATCGCCCCGGAATATGATTACAACGACTATCAATCAATAGACGTTAACGATAAAATCGTTGTTTACCTTTCAGGAGAACCGCAGTCCCAAGATTCGGTCTATTTTAACGGAACCAACCCGACAATTTACTCTTATCCGGAATCGAAAGAAAGACTGGCTCTATCCAGAGGTGCACGCGGCAGTATTTTGATTCCCCGCCCACAGGAAATGGAATTAAAATCCTGGGATGAATGGGTGCGTGATTTTTCATTTGAAGACATTACATTGGCCTATTCGGCCGCCAGTCATTTCAGCGCTATTATGAAACCGCATGCCGCATTGCGTCTTTTTAAAAATGCCGAATACACACTGCCGCAAATTTTTTCACAAGAAAAACAAAACATGTTATCAAGCTTTTATTTGCCGGTAAAACTTTCTTTTCACGGTGAGTTTAAACAACGGGAATTTACAGCAGCGAATGTCATTGGTGTGATTAATGGCTCAGACAAAGAACTAAAAGAAACCGGTATCATCATTACAGCCCATTATGATCATCTTGGTATCGGCAAACCCGTCAAAGGCGATTCAATTTATAACGGCGCCGTTGATAATGCTATTGGCACAGCGATGCTGCTGGAACTGGCCAACTACTTTCAACAAAACAAAAAAACAAAAAGATCACTGTTATTTCTGTTCCTAACAGGCGAAGAAAAAGGATTACTGGGTTCTACATATTACCTGGACCACCCTGTTTTCCCGCATTACAAAACCATAGCCAATATAAATATTGACGGGGCAGCAATTTTTGACAGGTTTAAAAGCGTTGTGGGAATTGGAGCAGAGTATTCAACCTTAAATAATATTTTATTAAAAACCACCCAACCTTTAAATATTACTGTCACCTCATTGCCGGAGCAATTTCTTTTAACAGAATCCTTTGCAAGGTCCGACCAAATTGCGTTTGCCAAAGCCGGTATTCCGTCGATCCTGATCATGGATGGGTTGGACTATCAAAATTTATCTCGCGAGCAGGCTATGATAAAACACCTCAACTGGATGCAAAATATCTATCACACGCCTTTTGATGATACAAACCAGCCGATAAATTATTCAGCCGTTAATCAGCATTTTGAAATACTGGCACATTTTATAAAAAATTTGGCAAATTCAGAGAATCCTCCGAAATGGAACAATAATTCTCCGTTCCAAAACACCAGGTTACAGTCCATAGCGGAAAAACGATAATGAAAATATATATAAAAATAATTGTCGGTTTGCTTGTATTTCTTAACGGATGCCATACATCAAAATACAATTCGCCGCAAATCATCCGAATTAAAGGATCAGATACAATGCTTGCCCTGAATCGACTATGGGCTTCGGAATACATGATGCAGCATCCGGGTGTATCGATATATGCCGAAGGCGGCGGCACGGCAACCGGCGCCAAAGCACTGGCAAACGGAGAGGTGCAAATCTGCGCGGCGTCCAGACCTTTACAACCCGAGGAAACGCAACAAATTGCACAAAACTTTAATGTTATCGGATTTTCCATACTCGTGGCCAAAGACGCGCTCAGTGTCTATCTTCATCCGGCTAATTCCGTCAACAACCTGACCCAGGAACAACTGAAAGGCATTTTTAGCGGAAAAACAACAAACTGGAAACAGGTCGGCGGCGCGGATCAGGATATCCTCGTAATTAAAAGAAATCCCAATTCCGGCTCTTTTTTGTATTTTAAAGACCATGTTTTGGGCGGCACCGACTATACGGAGGATGGAATTACAGCTTCAACTACAGCAAACGTGCTGGACCATGTAGCCCGGCATGAAAACGCAATTGGTTACGGAGGTATGGCTTTTACAAACAATATCAAACATTGCTGGATTAACAATATTGCGCCATCAGAACAAAACGTTATCAACGGGTCCTATCCGATTACCCGATACCTGTATCTGTATACCGTGGACAAACCCCAGGGCACAATAAAAAACCTGATCGACTGGATCATCAGTCCCGAGGGACAAAAAATTGTTGAAAAGGCAGGGTATTTTCCGATTTGGGATTTTATTTAATCATTCTCGTTATAATTAAAGATCGATTTATCAGAGGGAAACTCATGAATTTAAAAACAAAAGTTGTAAACGTCACCATGCAAAACATAGCCGAACACCCACAGGTTATATGTTTTATCAATCCGAAACATGAATTTTATCACAAAAAAATTGAATGGCTAAAAGAACAGTTTAAAAACGGACTGGCCATTAAATTACTGTATCTAGAAAATGAAAAAAAACCAATCGGATTTATTGAATACATACCTGGTGAGTTTTGCTGGCGTTCGGTGTCGGCTAAAGGATATATGTTCATTCATTGTATGTGGACAAACGGGAAAAAACACCAGCACCAGGGCCTTGGCACTCTTTTGTTAAAAGAGGCGGAAAAAGATGCAGCAGAAATGACAGGTGTGGCGGTTGTAACCAGCGACAATTCATTTATGACAAACAAGAGTATCTTAATAAAAAACGGGTATGAAATTATTTCCGAGTCAGGCAAAGAACAACTGCTGGTTAAAAATTTCAAACAAGGGGCTTTGCCAACAATCAATGATTGGCAAAGTGAGCTGGCAAAGCATACGGACTTTACCATTATTTACTCAAAACAATGTCCCTGGGTGGCCAGGTTCATCGAGGAGGTCAAACCTGTTCTGGAACAGGAAAACCTCAGTCCCAAAATCATTGAAATGACCACACCTCAACAGGCACAAAAAGCACCTTCGCTTTACAGCGTTTTTAATCTGATTTATAACGGCAAAATTCTGGCGGACCGATATATTTCAATTACACGTTTTCAAAATATTATTAAAAAAGAATTAAAATCCTAAAGCACTCGTATTTGTATTTATATAGGGCGAGATGAATTTCACAACTAAAATACCCCTGATTTTTATTTTATCAATATTTTCATGTAAAACGTGTTCTTATATGCAACCGGGGACAACAACGCATTTTCATATACAATTAAATAATACACGCTCTGTTTCCATTTTATCCGTTCCGCCCAAAATCACAACGGCTACACCCGCCCCTCTGCTTATTGCGTTACACGGCTATGGCAGTAACGCCGCCGCTTTTCACGACTTGTGGAAACCGGCTACCGATTCCCTGAACATTATTTTACTCACACCTCAGGGAGAGACAAATATTGGCTCGCCATTAAACTGGGCCTGGGGTGAAAATACGGACAATATCATTTTTTCTGCACTGGATATCGCCCGAAAACATGTTCTAATAAATCCCAAAAAAATATTTATAACAGGATTTTCCGCCGGTGGAGCATATTGTTACTCAATCGGACTGCATAATCCACATATATTTAAAGGCATCGCACCGATTGGCGCCAGGTTTGAAGAAAATCTGCTGCCGGAAGATATTTCGAAAATTTTATCCATGAATATATATATCGGACACGGTGAACTGGATAACAATCTGGATAAAGCCCAAAAGGCTTTTCATATTTTATCTCAGCACGCACCCAACACAAAACTGAATATTTATAAAAATACAGGGCATACATTGCCGGAACCAATGGTGCAGGAATTGCTGAATATAAGTATGTTTCTGTCAGATAAAACAGAATAAACAACTTTATCCTCTTAAATTATGGTAAAGGGACAAAAAATTTTCAACGGACGAATAGGAGAGGAACTATGGACCGCGACGATTTAAACAAAAAATCAACCAGAGATTATTGTTATGTTTGTCAATTTTATGAAACTACTAATGGTGTATGCACAAAAATCAAAGAAAACGTTAAAAGCTATCCTGCCAAGTTTATCAAAAAATGTAATGGCGAATATTTTGAGCGGGATCCTGAAAAAAAAGTTGAAGAAAAACACAATGAATCATTGAATTTAAAATATGAATTAAACGAACAAAACTATATAAATAATATGAAATTTATCGGCTTTTTCGATATTTTTAATGGAATTATTTCCTGTTTTTCAATCGTAGGAGCAATCCTTGGGATTCCAATTGCAATTGCAGGAATAAAACTTAATAATGCATCAGATTCTTTTAAACTCTATTTTGAAACAAATGATGTCAAACATTTAAAAAATGCATTATATTTACAGAACAAGTATTTTTTCATAAACAAAATCTTGTATATAATAGGAATTTTGTTTTTATGTCTGAGTTTTAGCCTTGTAATGATTTTTGCATTTTTGGGATTATTCAACACGAAATAAAATTTATTTATTAATTAAGGACATTGATGGTCTTTTATATTTATCCGGAGGGAACATGAAAACCACAATTACATACACTATTTTAATAATTATCATCAGTCTAAACCTCTTTTGCAGGCGTGTTACCGAAGCGACATCTGCTTTTAGAATTGAACATTTCTTTTATCCGGCAGACTCTACAGAAAAGCCGAAAACAACATTCACCACAAAACAGGATATTTTCTTTCATTTTGGAATTATAAACACTGGGAACAAGACTCAAAAATATGAAAAATCACATGGCGGAACCCCGCTAGCTTCATTTGAAATATTTAAAGGCGGTAGCCTGATCGCTACATCTGACGACGGCTATGATTATGGCGCGGTCATTGTTCCCGGTAAGTTGGCTCCCGGTGACACGCTGAAATACAGCACATCCTGGAATTCCAATCCATTTCACAGCCCTCTACCGGCAGGGAATTATCTGGTAAAATTAAGGCCCTATATTTACATACAAAACATTGTTCCCTCAAAATATTTGGATTCGATTAATCTAAAAATTGTCTCTGAATAAATAAAATTTAAATCAGTATTAACGGTTAATAATAAAAAAATCAGGGACAAACCTAACTTTTAAAATTCAATAAAAATTAATTTTCTTCTTAGGTTTTAACTTGCGAAATTAGCACTGGAATATAAGGTTTGATATAATGAGTAATAAAGACTGGAATCCGGAATTATATTTAAAGTTCAATAAAGAACGTATTCAACCATCAATCGATCTGGTTTCCCGGATTAATTATGATCAACCGAAAAAAATTATAGACATTGGTTGCGGACCAGGAAACAGCACACAAATCCTTGTTCAAAAATGGCCGGATGCACAGATAATCGGAATTGATAATTCACCTGCCATGATTGAAAAAGCAAAAAAAGACTTTCCTTTGCAGGAGTGGAAATTAATTGATGCCGGAAAAGAAAAAATAGACGGCAAATTTGATATTGTTTTTTCAAACGCAGCAATTCAATGGATACCCAATCACAACATTCTGATTGAAAAATTTCACCATTTATTGAATAAAGACGGACAGGTTGCCGTACAAATCCCGCTGTTTTGGGACATGCCCCTTGGAAAAGCAATTGCTGATATTGCAGAAAACAGCCAATGGGCAAAGTTAACCAAAAATATTTTGGGAACTTTAACAATACATAATCATTCATATTATTATAATCAATTATCGTCCTTTTTTAATTTTATAGAAATGTGGAAAACAGACTATTTTCATATTATGGAGTCTCACAATTCTATCCTGGAAATGATTAAAAGCACCGGATTAAAACCGTTTATAGAAGTGTTAAAAAACAAGGATGATAAAGAAAAATTTGAAAATCTCGTTCTTGAAAACATAAAAAAGGAATATTTACAACAATTAAATGGAAAGGTTTTATTTCCTTTCAAGAGATTATTTTTTATCGCACGCCAAAAACACATCTAATCTTCTGGCAACACCTACTAGTTTTTTTGTAATAATACAAAGTAAACCAAAATAGCACAATCCTGTTTAGATCAGTATACCTATTGACAAAAAAAACCACTATTCATAAACCAAATTTTACTAAATCTGCACTCTAATCAAACACTAATTTTTTCAGAAAACAAGAATATTCTTTTTTACAATAACGTTTTAAATTAGGCAACAAGTATATCTATTTTAGAAAGATAGCACTATGATAAGCAATCAAAAACCAAAATGTAAATTAATACCAGGCATGGACATTATAATAATAGTCGTTTCAACGATCCTTGTTACGCTCATTGCGGGGTACTTTGATTTTTTCGAATGGTTTCTTGAGTGGAGCCGAAAACACGAATCAATGGAAATCGATGAAATTATAGCAGCAACTATTAACCTCGCTTTTATTTTCGGAATTCGTTCAGCTATTATTCGTCATAAATTAAAAAATCAATTGCAAAAAACAAGCCTGGCAGAAGCTGAACTCGCACGCCAGTTAAATGAAAAAGTGTCTTTGTTAAGGGAAGTAAATCACAGAGTTAAAAACAATTTGACCCTCATTCGATCACTTGCATTTTTAAAATCAAAAGACACCTCAAATCCGGAAACAAAAAGCGCTTTGGAAGAAATTGAATCACAAATAAACGCTATTTCCAAAAGTCACGAACTGCTCTCCTTTGAAAGCAGTAAAAATAAAATCGACCTCAAAGAGTATCTTGAAGAGGTTGGAAAAGGAGTATTGTATGGCTGCGGCAGGACCGAGGACATATCTCTTATTTGTGAAAAAACAACGACAAAATTAAATCAAAAAACAAGTACCTATGTAGGGCTTATATTCACCGAGTTGATATTAAATTCTGTAAAACATGCCTTTCCGGATGGTAAAAAGGGACAAATTCAACTAAATATTTTAACACAACCGAATGACACAGTTCAAATTACTGTCTCTGACAACGGACCCGGCAAAAAAAATCTGGATATATTTAAATATAGAGGTTCAATCGGCCTTGGTCTGATTCAGGAAATTGTAGAAAATCAACTTTCAGGCAAAGTAGACTATATCACATCAGATGGTTTTACCACTCAGTTATCCATTCCCATGGTCGCCTAATTTTACCAAAAGCTACAAACACAATCCGTAAAATTTTATTATTTCAAAATTTCATAATGGGGGAATATTTTTTTATTAAACAAAAAATATATACGCAAGTTTATATTGAACAGGGTGTTTAATTAGAGAAAAGAGAATAAAACTCTGAAAAGACTTGTAACGATTAAATTGATTTTTTTCATTTAAAGGATTGGTTTTGGTTACACATAAATGACTTTTTTCTTCTAACAATACCAACCGCATAATTCTTGACTTTTAATTACCACCTGAATTTTTAAACAAATATATTTTAAGACTAATATTATGGAACAAAAAAAATTTGCACAAATATATGAACCGAATGCGGATATTCTATTAATAACTTTCCTGACACTTGTGGTGACATTTCTGGCTAGCTATCTTGACTTTTCTAAATGGATGGTGGAATGGAGTCCAAAACTTATTCAATGGAACATGGATAAACTTTTGGCTGCTTTTATTTTCCTTCTTGCTGCTCTTACTGTCAGATCAGCAATAATTCGTCACAAATTAAAAAAAGAGCTGAAAAAGACAATGTTGGTGGAACGTGAACTCTATCAACAGTTGGATGAAAAAATTGCTTTATTAAAAGAAATCAACCACAGAGTAAAAAACAATTTATCCCTTGTCCGGTCATTGACATTTTTAAAATCGAAAAGCATTACAAATCCGCAAGCAAGGCAAGCACTGGAGGAGCTTGAATCGCAAATTATGGCCATTTCGGCCAGCCATGAACTGCTTTCCTTTGACAATAAAAAAAATATTGTTGATCTTCAAGATTACCTTGTTAAAGTGGGCCAGGGAGTCATCGACGGTTGCGGCAGAGCGAACGATATTACTCTGACTTTTGATGTGAAATCCATCAAAGTCCATCAAAAAATCGGTATCTATGTCGGTTTGATTTTTACAGAATTGTTATTAAACTCTGTAAAACATGCCTTTCCCAATGGGAAAAAAGGAAACATTCACCTGGAAATCATTACCAAATTCGACAATATCATTCAAATTATGGTTTCTGATAACGGTCCGGGTTACAGGGGCATAACAAATCTTAACCAAAAGAGTTCAATAGGGCTGGGATTAATTCAGGAGATTGTTGAAAAACAACTATCAGGCAAAGTGGATTATATGACCTGTGAAGGATTTACCACAAAACTAACGATCCCCATGGCAGCATAGATTAAATTTGGTCGGCATAAAAGACAACATTCCTATATCATAGCCAACGGCAGGTTGGAAAGCATCATCATAACACCAACCTGCCACTTTTTAATTTTTATACTTTGAGGGGCAACATTATTTTTTCAGGTTATACTTTATATAACTTTCAGTTTCCCAATTTTTTTCTCCGCCGGCAAAACGCATCCAGGTTTTTATATTGCCGGGCTCGGATTCTCTGATTAAAAATACCCGGCCGCCGCGGATATGATTATTCGCAGGGTCATCCTTTGGAATGTGAGGATAACAATTATAACCCGTCACCCCGGAATAACCCATCATCACGCCTTTCCATATACCCATATAATTGTTTTGATGATCATGACCATGGGAAAGGCCCTTCACATCACCCCGATCCAAAATGGCGGCAAACATCCCGCTGTTGATATTTGATGTCACTTCCGGTTCCTGACGGCTGCCGATTATTTTACTACCGGCAACCATTTGTTTTATTTCCAAAAGCGGAACATGAAAAAACATCAGGGCCGGGATCTTTTTTCCATATTCTTTTTCCAAAGCCTTTGAAGTGCTGTAATACCAATACACCTGGTCGGCATGAAGCCACTCATAATTATTGGCAGGGTCTGCTGCATCACTAAAAGAATCCAGCAGCCATATATTAAAAACCGGCTTTGATCCGTTAGAATCCATAATAAGAAGGTTTTTATTCCCCACACCGGATATATCTTTTTGCCAGCCGCTGTTTACATTGTGAGCACACTGCTCATAAATATTTATCTGTTCTACTTTGGAAACGCCGTACAAATGCTCGGTTTCAGCATCATGGTTGCCAAAGGTAACGGCCCAGGGCACCCGGGTCTTTTCCAAAACATCGGTTAGATAAGAGATGCCCTTTTTCATATCTTTAAATTTTTTACCCGGACCTGCCATATCTCCGTTAACAATAATCAGGTCCGGTTTTTCCGTTTCAACCAGCATTTCTATCAGGGCAATGCCCCGCTCATCCTTATTCACGCCAAAATGAGTATCGGAAATATTTAAAATTTTGAATGTTCCGTCATTGAATTTTAGCGAAAGTTCACCGGCTCTAACATAACCGGATAAAAGTACAATAGCCAATAAACCAGCCAGAAATTTTATTCTTATCAACATATTCTCCCTTATAATTATCCGAATTTTTTGTCAAAAAATTTAATTTTTATAATAAAATTTACTGGTTTTAATTTAAGAAAAACTCCAAAGCGATCAAGTAAACAAATGTAACAGTAAAGGGGGCAAAACATTTTATTTTAAAATTCGCTTGCGCTGGTTTCACAATATGTGTATTATTGGTTTATTAATAATAAAAAATTAAATTTGAAAACATAAAACTTGATCTGTTTAGACCATAAAAAACTATAATGCCCTTTACAGTTTGTATTCGATGATGTGTTTCATTGGATTAAGGAGGCATAATGAAAAACCTGATTGTTACAATCAGCATTGTCTTTGCCGCTTGTTTCTATTCAGAAGCACTTGCTAAAGAGTGGAAAGTCCACAGTATAGATCATGAAGGCCAGGGTGCGGACGGTGTTCGGTTTGCCGATGTAAACGGTGACGGGCTCCTTGATATAACCTCGGGATGGGAAGAAGCCGGTGAAAGCCGGGTTTATATTCATCCCGGAGTTGCCAATGTTAAAAAACCGTGGCCCAAGGTGGTAGTCGGTCAAACCGGTCCTGTTGAAGACGCGGTCTTTTGCGATCTTGATGGTGACGGCAGTTTCGATGTAATAAGCGCCTCAGAAAATATGAATATCTATATTCACTGGGCGCCAAAAAACAGAGGCGACTATATGGATAACAGCGCCTGGCAGACCGAACCTATCCCATTGTCCATGGGAGTGCAAAAATGGATGATTACCATTCCCCTGCAAATTGACGGTAAAAATGGTCCTGATATACTTGCCGCCGGAAAAGGCGATAACGTCGTTTGGTTTGAATCACCACCCAACGCACGGGATTTGTCGCAATGGAAGATGCATGTCATTACGGACAAAAGCGGCTGGATGATGGGCTTTATGGCAACGGACATGGACCGTGACGGCGACCAGGACGTACTGCTGGGTGTCCGTACGATAAACAAGGGAGTAAAATGGCTTGAAAATCCGGGTGTCGGGCCGCAGCAGGAAATATTCTGGAATGTGCACGACGTCGGTGAGCCCGGCAGTTCGGCTGGTTTTGTAGAAGCAACAGATATTGACCATGACGGCTTTATTGATGTTATTGCGCCGCTTATGGAAGCCAAGGCTATGTGGATATTTCGCGGACTCGCTAAAGATTCCCAAAAATGGCAAATCATTGAGATCGATCTGCCCAACACGAACAACAAGGGAATTGCGGTTGGCGACATCGATTTGGATGGTAAGCAAGAAATTGTCGTAGCTTATGAATATGCCGTGATGTGTATCCTGAAACACGACGGTAATATAGAAGGCCACTGGACCTATGAAAAAATTGCAAGCGGCGGTAAATTCGACGATGTTACCTTGTACGATGTCGACAACGACGGAGACCTGGACGCTTTTACCACAGACGAAAGGGGCCTGCAGGTTATTTGGTGCGAAAATCCTGCTAAATGATAAAAACGATTTCACCAAGAATTCGCAAGTAATCATCTCTCCCTCCTGCTTGATATATTGTATAATACTAAAAAAATCTTGCGCAACAGTCTGATATTTTGTATAATCATTTATCCGTAAAAAGATATATCCGGGGTGTTTTCGGGATTCTTTTTACTATTTTTCCAAAACTAAAATATGGGTTTTAGATGATATGAGGAATAGGTTGTATTTTACTAAAATCACATTCCTGTAGTTTTTCAAATTTGTTAGAGTGGGTGGAATGTACTTTTAGATGTTTACCGATAATTGACAATCCCATTATATGTAACGATTTTATTCAGGACATAAATAAAAACAAAGACCCTGTCTCAAATAAAATTTAATTTGAAATAGTAATATGAAATTCAAAACCATTTTATTTATTATTTTTCTTTTATGTAATAGTGCTTCATCTCAATGGACTGTCAGTGAGAATCCGGAAGAATACAATATTGCACCATACCAGCAGCAATATGTACTGCATGAACTGGATGCCTTTGGGTATACGCCATCAACGTTTTCCTCTGCTACTCATATTGTTAATGCCAATCCGGCGTTATCAGCAGACATAACACGGCCGGTTGTTGGTGTGTCATTTGAATTTGATTCAAAAATCAAAGATATAACAGATTATTCGCTGAGCCATGATAGAAGGTTTACTTGTCTACCGCAGTCATTTGTGTTCCTGCTCCCGATTAAAAGTGTAACCGCTGGTTTGGGTTTTTCTCAAAAATTAAATTCCGCCATTAAATGGCCGCAATATATGATCAGGACGTTATCAAATTCAAAGTGGAAGAGAGAGTATATCACTGATAGTAATAGTACAAGTATCCTACATTATTCAGCACTGTTAGCAACAAAATTAACCTCAATCCATAACATAAAGATCAACTTTGGAGTTCAATTGGATGTGGACCATCTTTTAGACTATACTGAAACTTGCAAATCGGAAAGAAGAACAAGGGACATTGGGATTTCCTGGAAGGCAGGTTTAAATCTTGACTATTCTTCAATCATTTGTCTGGGTCTGTATTATAATAAAGGCTCCTATTTAAAGAATCATCCAAAATATAAATCAACTAGATTTGTCCTCGTTTCAGAAGGGGAAGATCATTTAGATACGGAATTTGATCGTGTTGAAGATGATTCTGAACCACCTACATTCTTTGTCAAAACACCCAACAAACTCCATATCGGTGTTTCGTTATTTCCCATAAAACAGGTCAGGTTCGGTATGGAATTATCTCATAAATATTGGAGTAATATTGATAAAAATTATGAAAATACACTGGATTGTTCTTTTGCCATGAATTATTTTTTTAAGGATATTTTTACACTAACAACCGGATACCTGTTTGACAACAGTTTTTATCCAAAGGAAAATGAATATCTTAATGAACAGACCCGGGCAGAATATTTGTTGCTTGGCGGGGAGGTCCACTTCAGCACCTGGGCGTTAGGTGTGATTGTGGCGGACAGTCATTTGTCATCCGGAGAATGGAGAGAACAGACAATTACAAAAATATCTATATCTAAAAGCTGGTAAAATTTTATGCTGAATCAGACAATAAAATTCCAAATGGCCATAATTATTAAATATTACAAAAAATAAAAAACGAGATAAAAAATGCTGAAAAAAATGCTTCTTTTTTTCATATTGATTTTGAGTTTATCATGTAAAAACGAAATTGAATTCGATACCACATCCCCAAAAAATATTGACTCTTTACTCGTTGTTAAACCAGATAGTTTAAACAATCCAAAAGAACAAAATACGGCGTTTGAAGGGCTTGCAACATTAACAATTGATGAAAAGTGGCCGATAAAAATTCACTATAATCCTGAAACTTCTGTTATTATAAATAAAAATATTTCTGTATATGGTTTTCAAGTATTGCAGGTCCTAAAAACAAAAATTTATAATCAATCAAATGATTATTATGTAATTAACTTTTCAGAAGAACCAAGTGCGGATCCTGGTTTTTCGATTTACAAAGTCCATCAAGATTCTTTAGAACATATTTCTTCATTAAAAGGGACTGAATTATTCATTCCGGGAAATGGCTGCCTATATACATGCGGTCATACGGATAACATGTTTAATCATAGAAAAAAATATTCTCTTTCAAACAATGATATCATTGAAACAAAACAACCATTCTATTTTGTCGGTATTGAATCAAAAACTACAGCCGATGTCATCCTTTATGAAAATATAAATTATAAAAATATCGTTGCAAAACTGCCCAAAGGAACTCAAGTCATTGTATTACTTGCACAGGACGACAATTATTTGTTTAAAACACCATTCGGACTGCTTGGCTGGACCAAAATCGATGAAAACAGTTATCATGGAATACCCATTAAAGAAATATTTTTTAACGGCGATTAAAACCAGCCAAGAAAAATGATAATTTAAAAACCAAACAGCTTTCTCCTCTAATCAGCTCTCAGGCCATCCACAGGCAGTGGCAAGCACGGGCCCTAAATATGCGCACAGCGGCAAAACAATTAGCTCCCGGAGAAAAACATGAAACCGAAACTCTGGATGGAAAAAGAATTACAATAACACGGGAAACAGTTGAACAAGTTATCAAGGAACACATGCCAAAAACAAAAAATTAATATATCTTTTGTATCACACGAGACAACAATTCAATTTTACAATAAAAAGGCACCTTTATAAAAAGTTGACAAACTCACTCTTTTTATTTATATTATTTCAATTCCAATTTAAACATACAAGGGATCCATATCACAACAGCGGCCCAAGGGCATTTGTTGGCTATTGAATTTTTATTCATTACAGGGTTTTAATATTCACCAAACATATCATAATACGAATTAAGCGACAAATCAATCATACAAAACAGGTATGGAGGAGAACCTGTGAAAAAAGTTTTGATTTTTCTTTTGCTTTTTGTCTTTGCATGTGAAGAAATGCCGACGGTCAACAAAGAGGCGCTCCCGGAACGTTTTGTTATTTACGGCATCTTGTCCCCGGAATATAGCGAACAGGGCGTTTATGTCGGCACATACGCTATTTATGAACAGCCGGAAGACTATACCAACGCCCAGGTCAGCATTCATCAAGGCGACAAAGAATGGGTTTTAAATCCATCAGAACCGGGGTATTACAAAACAGACAGTCAAACATTTTTACCCCAGCCGTTACACACCTATTCGCTCAAGGTTACAACACAAAACGGGCAAACATTTCAGGCGTCTACCACCATTCCCGGTGACTTTGAGGTCATCTGGCCGCAGGACAAAGACACCCTGCAGGCGTGCTATGAACTGAATACGACATCTTTTTTACATATAGATACCACATTTGTGTTTTCTAACTTTAACGGGGCCGGTTCCTATGCCACCTGGACTTTGCCCCCACACTATAGATCTTATCGCCAAAGTTATCATCCCCAAACTGTACATTTTTTTGCGTTTTTTTTTAATTATGGAGAAAACTATAGACTGCCGGAGCAAATGCAAATCAATGTCGCTGCCCTGGACACGGCCTTGTCAAAATGGGCAAACGGCAGGAACTTTTTGAATTCCGGTATGACGGGTTTCGATGATACCCATTGGTCGCCATTTCCCAATGCACGGGGGGTGTTTGGGTCCATGCGATTAAAAAAACACACAATTTATATCCGTTGTCCTTAAACCAAAAGGGTAGTTTATGCGTTATTTACTGCTGTTATTACTTTTCCTCAAACCCGTTTTTGCATCAGGACCGTTAACAGGACGTATTATCGATGAACAGACAAAAGAGCCGATAACCGGCGCCAATGTCTGGCTTTTAAGCTCCGGCAAAGGGATGACAACGCCTGAAAACGGTTGTTTTTCACTAACGCTCCATCAAAAATCCGACACGTTGCGCATTTCGCATATTGCTTATAAAAAATTATGCATAGCCGTCAATAAAACCAGCGCCGCTGCAGCCATCCTTATTCGCCTGACACCATCAGTTCTGGACATGCCGGCCGTGCGTATAGAGGCCATCCGGGACCGGGCCGATGACAGTATGGTAAAAATGGAAACCGGGGCACGAATTATCGATGCCGGTGAAATACGCAACACCACCTTTACCGGCGAACCGGACCTGTACCGTTTTATCACCACCCTGCCGGGCGTTACCTGCAAAAACCCGCTTGCCGCAGAACCTCATGTTCGCGGCGGATCCTCAGACCATGATTTGGTCCTGATTGATGATATCCCGCTGACACAAAGCCACCATCTTTTGGGGATTTTTTCCGCCATCAACAGCAGCATGGTCGACCGGGTTGCCTTTTCACCGGGAGGCATGTCCTGCCGCTACGGCAATCGCCTGGGCGCGCTTACCAAGGTGCACACAAAATTTAAATACAACAACACAGGCGGCGATGCGGCCGTCAGTCTGATCAGCAGCCGTTTTTTTTACGAAAAAGATTTCGGCAAACTGCACTGGAGCCTGGCGGCACGGCGCACCTATCTGGATGTTTTTTTAAAGGCCTTTGGGAAAAAACTGCCCTACTATTTTTACGATATAAACAACCGCTGGGGCCGGCCGATAAACGACAAAACCGTGCTGGAAGGCGGATTTACCCTCTTTACAGATGTGATGTATAATGACAATACCAGCTATGGTCCCTATTATGTAGAAAATAAAAGAGAGCCTGTTTTCGCTTATCAAACAACCAAAGATTACCGGTTCCCCTGGTCAAGTGCCGGCGCCTGGGTGCGGCTGGAACATTTTTACCAGCCCAATCTGCTGTTTACCACCACGTTTGTCTATTCCAAAAGCAACAACAGGAACAAACACGAAACTTCCATTGAATTCGGCGGCGGGGACCGCCTGGCCTATGACGCTATCAAAGACAGCCTGCTTAAATATATCAACGATCAAACTCTTGTTAAAAACAGTTTCAGCAACAACACCCTGAAAATGAATGTATTGTATGACGTTTCTGAAAAAACATCCTGGCTGCTGGGAAGCCAAGTCAGCCTTTATGGCTTTCACTATACCTGGCAAAATTTTGGTACCGACATTGATAAGGACCAGCAATTGTATTTTGATTATTCTGAGCAAACACCAAACCTGCACTTTGTGCAAAACCGTGTCTATGGCGCTTTTTTTGCTGAAGCGACCTTTGCCCCAACACCGCTACTGACACTACGCCCCGGGGTGCGGTTGGAAAAACTGGAAGGATTCCAGCCAACGCTCTCCCCCCGGTTTAACATGCGTTATGAAAAATATTCACCGCTGCTTGTCACCTTTTCCGCAGGCCGGTTTTATCAAAACATTGCAACCGCCAGAGAACGCGGCATGGTCGGCTTTTTGGACCTGCACTTTCCGACCCGGCCGGAATCAGCAGACCAGGCTGTTTTGGGTTTCCAACTCGGCTCCGGTGTCAACACACTGTCGCTGAACATGTACGGCCGAAAATTCAACAATCTGCTCGCATCAACAGGCGGAGGCCCAAAACTTGTCAACATAAACGGCAGGGCTGCCGGACTGGAATGTTCGGCAAAAGCGGCATGGAAACACATGTCCTTTCAATTCGCCTATACCTGGGCGCAAACCCGCCGCACACTTGAAGGCAAAGTGCTGTTTCCGGCCTATGACGTTCGGCATACACTTTATACCAACCTGACCATTCCAATGAAAAACAACTGGCATTTCACAACGTCATGGCAGTTTAGTTCCGGGGCGCCCTATGATGCCGACGGACACCCCACTTGGTACCGACAATTTGTGCTGGACAGAGAAACCGGAGAACCCTATTATACCGGTTATTTTCAAGAATCCGTAGCAACAACGTCCGGAGATGTGCGTTATCCGGCGCAGCACCGTCTGGATATCGGCTTTGTCAAAGAGCTTGGCCCAAAACGCTGGAGCACAGCGCCGTTTGTACAAATTTACAATGTTTACAATCATCACAATGTATTAAAATACAACTATCTGGATCAAAATATGATCAACGGCACCAATCCCGGAAAGATAAAAAACGACAACTTGACATATTATTTTAAATATGATTGGATTCCCTTTTTGCCGACCATCGGTATTCGGGTAAGATTGTAAATATGAAATAATATTTATTTATAGTTTACGCCCTACTAAAAAACCATCATTTTATGATAGCCATCTTAACCCGGACAATTATAAAAAATATATGTTTAGTAAATTATGTCCCCTATCACTCATGGCTAAACCTAACTGTAAATAAAGTACCGTTCTCCCTATCAACAGATAACGAACCTTCCAACTGCCCGGTGGCCAGAATATTGACCAGATGAAGTCCCAGGGAATCAGTATTACTTGTATCAATATTTTTAGGTAAACCACATCCGTTGTCCTGCACCTTTAAACAAAACTCTTTTTCACACCTGGCAAATTCAATACGGATAATCTTTTTTTCAACATCATGTTGTAAAAAAGCATATTTAAGTGCATTGCTCACCAGCTCATTGATAATCAATCCGCAGGGTATAGCCTGTTCGACGGTTAATGAAATTGGCTGAATTGCATATTCCCAGCTAATTGGCTTTTCATCAGACGGAAACATCTGCCTGAGATACATTACCATTCGGTGCACATAGGCCGAAAAATCAACAGCAGCCAGATTATTATCCCTATAGAGACTTTCATGGATTATAGCGATGGATTTAATTCGATTGGTACTTTCATGAAGCAGCTTTGATACTCTATCATCATCCATCTTGTTGGCTTGAAGTTTTAACAAGCTGTTGATGATCTGTAGATTATTTTTTACCCGATGATGAATCTCCTTCAAGAGAACTTCTTTTTCATACAAGGCAGCGGACAATTTTTCAGATTTTTCTTCCAGCTCTTTAATACGCTGTTTTAATTGCGGATAATAACTCTTTTTGTGTGATCTTTCACCAAGGCCGATAATTTTATTCCGTTTATGGGCCGCGTTATTTTCGGCATTAGAATGCTTCATTATATAAATCTTCTACCTGTTTCTGGGTCGGCATAATTGGATTCGTAGCGATGCAAGGGTCTTCCAAAGAATACCTGGCCAATTTGGGAATTAAATCCTTCGTCACTCCCAAATGACCAAGGCTGTCATTGATTCCGGCTTTAATACGAAATTCTTTTAATTTATTCAACAATTCATCTTTCATCATATCAAATGGTGTATCAGCATCTAATCCGAAATTTACAGCAATTGTCCTGTATCGAGGTTCTGCCCATTTATAGTTAAAGGCAACAACTTTTTCCAACAGGATGGCATTACACAGGCCATGGGCTAGATCAAGGTCACCACCGAGACAATGTGCCATACTATGGACCAAGCCCAAACTGGCATTAGAAAAGGCCAGTCCCGCATGCATACTGCCCCGCATCATCGGTTCTCTGGCTTGAATAGAAAGAGGATCATTAATGGCATTTAAAAGATTCGCTTTAATTAAACGAATTGCCTCAAGAGCGTGAATATCTGTCAGACAAGAATGGGCATTGGATACATAGGCTTCAAAAGCATGAACCAAAGCATCCATACCCGTTGCAGCAGTTAACTCCTGATCAAGTGTTGTTGTTGTTTGAGGATCGATCAGGGCGATATCCGGAACAACCGTTTTACTGATAATGGCGATTTTGACTTTGCGCCGGCTGTCGAGAATAATGGCAAATTGAGAGACATCGGCTGAAGAGCCGGCTGTTGTGGGTACACATATTAAAGGAGGTGCAGGAATTTCAACTTCATCCACACCTTCAAATTCAAGGACATGTTTATCATTGCTGATAACAATACCAATGCCTTTGGCGCAATCCATTGGACTGCCACCGCCTACGGCAATTATCAAATCACATTCATTTTCCTTATAAACCTCAGCACCGGCCATAACCTCATAGTCACGGGGATTAGGAGTGACATCAGCAAATATACAATTCTGTATTCCTTTTTCATTCAAAGATCGAATAACTGCATCTGTCCAGCCGGCAGCTTGTACCCCGGGATCCGTAACAATTAAAGCTTTTCGTGAATCTAAATTTTCAGCATACTGACCGACCAGGTCCAGAGCCCCCACACCATAGATAATTTCCGGGACAACAAACTTGCGAAGCTCAAAATTGCTTTCTGCCATATTTTTACCTCAAATACTAAAAATTTGAGATTAATTTTTACTAGTATAGTAAAATAGTTAAATATCCGCAATATTTTTTGCCAAATTCATAACCAGAAATTGAATTTTAAGCATTTGCAAAATTACTTTTCTTCATTTATCGGCAGGAACCACTTGACGGATATTAATTGTCCTCATCAACGAAATTAACTCTACGATGACTGCCATCACAAAATGGTTTGTTGGCCGAATGACCACAACGGCATAAAGAAATCTGATCTTTTATTTCAATTTCTTCACCTTTTGAATTAACCAATTTTTCCAGTCCTTTAACCAATAACGAACCGTTTTTACGAATTTCTATAGTGAACTGTTTTTTATCGTCTTCCATTTTTTCCTCCATATAAAAACATCATTTTTGCCTAAAAAATTTACATTTATTTAAAAAATAAATCTCAGCTTATAACAAACTTGTTAATCTCGTTTTCACCTCCGGCGGGGCATTGTTAATAATTTCACAGGGAAAATCAGCACATTGGGCACAGGATTCGATGTTTTTTTCAATACCACATTGACGCATGGGACATTCTCTGCACCACTTGAAAAGACGGGTACCGTCCTGATGACAACCTTCGCACCAGATATCCTGAGGTTTAAATTCAAAATTACCGTTTGACCACTTTTTTGACAGCACAACAATTTTTTGTAAATCATTGTCCATGGTAGCAGAATAGGCTTCACACATTCGACAATCCAATCCGCAAAAGGATATATTTTTCATTTTGCCCTCCTATAAAGATTCAAGCCTGCCCTCATTTAACACCAAAATCCGGTCTGCAAAGTCATTTGCCATGGTCCCATGTGTTACAACTATCACTGTTTTCCCGGAATTTCGATATTCTGCCAGTGTCTCATAAACAATCGAGGCGTTTTCGCTGTCCAGGTTGCCGGTTGGTTCGTCAGCCAAAATTATATTGGGAGAATGTACCATGGCCCGGGCCAGGGCAACACGCTGCCGCTCACCAGCACTCAGTTCCGCCGGCCGGTGGGTTATTCGGCTTGACAATCCCAGTGAACAGACCAACTCTTCAAGCTTGTCATTTTTATGACCGTGCATAGATAAACAAATATTATCCCGAACATTAAGGTAAGGAATTAAATGAAACATTTGAAACACAAATCCGATATTCTTTGCCCGAAAACGGGTTCTTTCGGCATTATTCATCTGGTATATATCGACATTGTTTATCGTAACAACACCCTGAGAGGGCTGCATCATGGCACCAATTGCCAGTAATAATGTGGTTTTACCGCTGCCGCTTGCCCCACGAACAACAACAAATTCTCCTGATTTTGCCTGAAACTGTACATCGCTAAGCGCTGATACGCTGCTGCGGCCTTTACGATAAACTTGCGTCAGATTCTCAATTTTTACCATGTCTATTCCTCCCTCAAAATATCAGCCGGGTCCTGTGAAAGCGCAACCATGGCCGGAATAAAACCGGCAACAACTGCAAACAACGGCGCTGCAATTAAAGAGATGAATAAAAACTGATAATCTATATGAATGGCTTTGGCTGTAACCCGAAAAATATCAGGGCCATATTCCATTGCCAAAACATTGCCGGCTAAAAATCCCAAAATCGCTCCTATGATACCAATGAGGACGGCCCTTACTGCAAATAGTAAAAAAACCTTGAATCCGCTGAATCCCACAGCATGTAAAACACCGATTTCTGTTTTGCGTTCGCGAACATTGAGCATAAACAACACCCCAATCCAGACAGCGCAAACAACCATAACAAAGGGCATGGCAAACGCCGCATATCGCTCCATCATCAGGCGTTGTTTTTCACGTGCATGGGCTATGGTTTTGTTCATAATGACTTTGGCATCCGGTAGGACTTTATCCAATTGCCGACGTAAAACAACCAACGGATCATCGTCTTCATCGACCATGCATAGACAATTGAGTGCCATAATTTCATTGATTTGACCTGGTAACTGGGCAATTTCCTGAACATCTTTGAGCTGCAGGTAAATTCTTATATCATCCGAACTGCCTGTTTCGCTGAGCGTTTGAGAAATAAAAAATTTCCGATTGCCGATATTCAGCGAATCCCCTTTTTTTAATTGAAATGTGTGAGCCAGGTCCCAGCCAACAATCGCCGAGTTTTTTTTGATAACAGGACTCATCGGGCTTTTGTTTCTTCCGGATGGCTCCAGTTCCGAAGAGATGCCGGTTAATATGATGTTTCGTCCGTTCCATTCAATTTTTTTATGCAATGTCGCGGTTAAATGAGCATAGGAAAAATCTTTATAAGACATAAACCTGGCAACAAATTCTTCCGGCATGGTTTGCTCGGAAAATCCGGACGTCCAAAAAGCATCCATATCTGTAGATTTTGGTATTATCCTAAGGTTAAAACCCATATCACGGGTCAGTCTGATGGTTTCACGTTTTGATGCATTGTTTAGAGTAAAAAAAGCGATAAAAAAGGCAACCGCCATAACAATTCCCAAAACAGCCAGAACAGTATTAATCCACCTGTGAAACAATTCTTTAAATACCATAAAAAAAATCAATTTCTGTTCCTTTTTGCTATGATATAAACAGTAATTCCCAGTAAAAATAAAATTATACAAAATATAATGATAATTAAAATAATCTTGCGAAAGAGGGGTTTGTTTGAATTTTCCGAACCTTCCTGTTGATTTATGTCGTTATTTATGTCGTAAGACCGTGTCTTATTCTGAACGATGTTATTTTGCGGAAAAGAAATGATTCGCTGCATTTCATTTTTGACAACAGGATTTTCAACATCAAAACCAAGCCGTGATGTAATTTCATCTTGCCACTGGCTTTCCCATCGCAAAGGGATCATTCGTCCAAGTATCCAGGTACGTTCCAATCCGCACTCGCAATCAGCGCCGACTATAGAAAGCCGATTGTACAGCATTTCTTCAGTCAGTCCTCCAACCAATGCAGGCCCCATCATACGCCCTCTGCCGTAAAAAATTACAACTGAAGCCTGGTCTTCAGCCGATTCATCCAATCCAAGGCTCCAAAGCAGCAGGGTTTCCGCCTGTCTTTGCTGAAAATCGAGCTCCATAAAGGCTGCCGGTTCGCTAACCGGTTTTGCCATATCCTGTAACGAAGTATTTATATCTCGGATAACGGATTTAATACGGTTTCTGTATTCCTGATTTTGGGATTCGTTTTTCCCATCAACCAACATAACCACAGCAAATGAACGTGCCAGGCGAAAAAACAAATCTTCACGGACCTTAGAGATCACCATAAATTCAAGGGCCGTCCACAGTGATTCCTTGAAATCGTTTTTATCCAAAGGCCAAAAAAACATTTTTTTGGTCCGTTCGTCTTTTAACAACAAAAAAGGCCCGGCTTTTTGCCGGACTTTTTTATCGATCTCGGTCTGCAGAACAGGATCTGCATCAAATTCCGGTCCCACTGCGGCATTTTGAATATTCGAATTCAACAAAGCGGCATAGGATATTCTGTTAAAAGTACGAATTTGAGCAGAATCATCATCGGACGGTACAAGAACAAGCGTAAAATTCGGAGTATCCAAATCAGAGTAGCCGATTTCCCGTACCGTATACCGGCACGCCAAAAGAGCGTTAAAATTTGTTAATAGAAAAAAGAATATTAATAATAATTTTTTCATAACATTTAATTATTCTTTGCAGGTATAAATGCAAAGGAAGTTTGTATCGAATAATCACAAGTACACCCGGAACTGGATTCCGGTAATGTAACGATACCTCCGGCCGGTATAGTATTTATCCAGCAGCCGGGACGATTTACTTTTGTTAAAGGCGTTCCGGTTTCCAGTCCATCATGAATACTGTACATTCGTGGATTGCTGCCACGGGCATATAAATAATGGGCTGACCCGGATAAACCGCCGCATCCGCCACCGCCCCGGTTCAAATAATACTGACCACGTTTTCCGGTTTGTAAATCAAAATCATAGGGTGGTAAAATGAGCTTGTCCGCCAAAATCACCGGATGCTGCCATTGTTCACCATGTTCTCCGCCAAGATTACTTTTATCTGTTTTATTATTCCACCTGCTGTCACCGCCCCTATAGGAATTTTCCCATTTCTTATCACCACTTTCCGATTGAAATGCATACAGGGCATAATACATAAATTTCCCGGAATTATAAGAGCCGGTAACATACACGGTATTATCGGCAAAAGCCATATACATAATTTGTGAATAGGGGAATTTGAACGGTTTTTCCCAAATTTTTTCTCCGGTTTTGCCGTTCAAACGAATAATATAGGTATCACTGTCACAAAAAGTATCTATTCGAAGCCGGCCATCAGGATCGTTAACAGCTTTTGGATTTCGGCTTTCGACAAAATAAATATCACCATCACCAATTGTAATAGTGTTGTGAAAAACCACACCGTTTTTATAGGTCCATAAAACATCGCCCGTAGACCGATCCATAGAAAACAAATAATCTCCAAGCACCATTTCACGATAATCACCTTCAAAATCATTACAGTTCAATCGGGCCTGAATTGTAAAACTGGCATTTTCCATTTTTCCGGTACCAAACAACTGGTTGCCGACACTCGACAAATAACCCCATTTACGTTTTTCGCCGGTAACAAGCTGCGGCGCTTTAAGGACAAATTCAACATTCCCATTTTCCACAGCAACGGCACGGCATTCATTTTCCACAGCAATATAAAGATAATCATCCCGAACCACAATATGACCCTGATCTTTAAGCGCACCCAGCACACGTGAATCAGGTACTTTAATTTCCCATAAGGGTATGCCGTTGTAGGGATCGATAGCTTTAACCACTTCATTACCGGTTACATAAAATCGTCCGTCTTTAAACAAAGGAGACATGGGGCGGCTGTGACGGTTGATAATGTCACGCGGTCCCGGACGGCCAAACCACTGAATTTGCATGGGACCTTCAAGCTGGTCCTGACTACAGGAAGTATTTTGCGGATCAGCGTATTGATGGGTCCATTCTCCCGCACCGGGCAATTCGCCACGATTCATTTTGGCCCATACAAATTTTTTATTCTGAGAGACAACCCAGTTATTATCCATTACAGAAGATTGGATAATCTTTAAAAGATTTCCCTTTTGCTTTTTCGGTACGCCAACCATCGCTGCTCCACCAAAGGGTCGAAGCACTCTGAAAATTTCATCGCACGAGGTCAACAAAACACCATCTTCCAATGCCGCCTCATTGGTAACAATGTTGATCGTATAATCACTAAAAGGCAGCTCTTCCAAAGAGGCTTTTATCGCATGCAAACGGCGACCATACAAACCTGATTTTATTATATTATTGCGAATATTTTCAACCTGCTGATCATCTTTACAAAGATATAATACGTTCAAATCGGAATTATTTATCAATTCATATCCCAATTGACCACTCGTACCATCCAGGATGAGGCAATATCCTTTTTGAATTTTGGTTTCATCTAAAATGTGTTTGGCGGCATTGCTTATTGTTCTATTACGGCCAAAAGGCTTTTGAGATGAATTTTTAACAATATTTGCTTTTTGATTTTCATTTGAAAAAGAATAAATATGTCCGTTATCCGTACTGATTATTAATTTTCCTTCGGCAGCATTTAAACTATAAGGCATGCCATTAACTTCACCGGTCCATACATCATTACCGTTTCGCTGATCCAAAACTGTAATATTGTTTTGCATGCCCGCTACCAGATAATCTCCGGCCAGGATCATAGAACAGGTATTTTCAAAAAAACGTTCCCAAAGAATACCAGTGTTTTCCACCGCCTTAATTTCTTTATCAATTGCTACGATTTTATCAATTGTATCATCAATTTTTCTATCAATATCTTTAATTTTATCCGGAGTGACAATCTTGCGTTGTTCACGCAAGTCCCATAAATTTGCAGCATGGTCACTGTGTTTTCTATTCAACTTTTTCCATTTATTATAGGATTCGTTGTAATTTTTTCGGTCAATAGCCGATATTTTTGATTGTGTACGCAAAAACAAAACATCTTTTGTGGCAATAATCTGTTGTCCTTTAAAAGAACTTGACTGATCTTTAGAGTTTGGTTCACGAATTTCCAGATCACCCAGGTCACCGCCGCCGTAAATCAATGTTTGATCATCCAAGGTGGCATAGGTCCCGCCGTTTCCTTTAAAAGCGCCGATCCATTTGCCGGTTTTCTTTTCAAAAACAACCGGAGCGGTCCGTCCTGTGGGTACATACAGTTCATCTTCTGAGGCCAACAAATAACCCTGGGGCGACACCTCTATATTTTGCTTCCATACCAGGGAGCCGTCATCCGCATTTAATGCATACAATACCACACCCTCTGTGGGAAACAAACCGGCACAAAAATAGGCAATTCCGGCATCCAAAAGAACACCGGTGCGAACCGGCATAATGGAAATGATCCGTTCGTTTCCCGGTAAATGTCTGCTTTTTTCCGCACCGTTAAATTTCCATACCAGTTTGCCGTTATCAGCATTCAGGCAGTAAACATATCCGTCATCAGAACCGGTATAAATTTTTCCGTCAAAAAAAGCCGGGGACAGCCGAACAGGAGCACCTGTAAAAAATGACCATTTTTCCTGTCCTGTTTCAGCATTCAGACAATAAATTCTGTCATCCGCTGATGAGCCAAAATAGATATTATTATTAACAGTTATTGTGTGAAAGGCACGGTCAAAAATCACACGCGGCAGCAAATCGGCCTCACGGTGCCAATAGTCGGTTTTTGCCGGTTCGGGCCAGGCCGGTTTGGGAGACTGGAGTGCCGTGTATCGCCATTCCGGATAAAGCGGAAATGTTATATTCTGGTCCGCAATACCGCTTCTGCCTTTATCGTGCATATATTCCGGCCAATCATTGGCATATATGGAACCAACCGTCAAGCAGACAAAAAGTAAGACTGACAGCCGCACAACCTTTTCAAAATAGTTTTTCATGTTATCAATCACAATAACCTCCGTTTTCAAAAACATCCATATTAATATAAACCAAAATTTGCAATATATCCAAGAGATGTTTGTATAGAATAGGAACAGGTACATCCTGAACTTGATTCCGGTATTAAAACCATTCCACTGGCCGGGATAATATTTATCCAGCAGCCCGGTCTGGTGACAAAATTAATGAGATGTCTCTGGTCGGTATCGAAATCATAAACAGCGGGATTGCCGTCCCGATAAAAGATAAAATTCTCACATCCGGAAATGGTCCCGCAACCGCCTCGCGAGGACATGACCCAGTCCTGTGAACGGCCTTTCGGATCTATTCGTTCACCGGTTTCCAAACGAAAAATACAGGGTTCGGAAACAATTTTATCACCCATAATAACGGGATGATGTATCTGTTCTCCATGGTCTCCGCCGATACCGCCTCGGTAATTGGAATGTTCCTGTTTCCACAACAAACTGCCTGTTTCGGCATCATGGGCAAATATAGAGTACCACGCTTTGCCTTTTATATTCATAGAACCGGTAATAAAAAGTCGGTTCTTTGCATAGGAAAGATAAACAATATGCTGAATCTCAGCAAGATCAATTTTTTGTTCCCACATTTTTTTCCCATTTTGCAACGCCAAAGCCACCAAAAAGCTTGAACCTTTTTTCAACAAAACGTCCAACGTGATCAATCCGTCTTGATCTGCAAAGGCATCCGGATTCCTGCTTTCAATAAAATAAATAACGGAATCGTTGGCAGCAATGGCAGGATTTATAATAATGCCGCCATCATAAATCCATTTGCAGGTATCGTCATTTTCATCTATAGCAAAAAGATATTTACTCGTCACCATTCGTTTAAAATCGCCCCACTGAATCTCGTAATCACCGGCTTTGCTGATTTCCGCATAACGTGCTTCCGGAAGGCGGGCAGTGCCGACAATCCGGTTATTTATGGATGCAACATATCCCCAGTCATAATTTTCCTTAGATTTGGGTACCGGAAAAGTTTTCATAACATGACCGGTAAACTGGTTCAGCACAAAACATTGATTTCCGGAAACAACGAACAAATTTTTATCCGACAAGGCCATAAAACCGGCGTCCCGGGGAGCTGCCAACCGGCGGGACTTTATCAAATCAAGCTCCCACCACAATGTGCCGTTAAAAGCATCCACGGCCATAATTTTATTATCACCGGGGACAAACATTCGTCCTTTTGTAACCAGTGTAGGCAAAGGGCGATGATGCCTGTCGATCATTGGTTCCGGACCGGGAGCTCCGAACCAGTGTAACTTGAAATTTGTATTCAAACGATTTTCGCGGCTACAGGCCGTATTTGCAGGATCAGCATACATGTGGGTCCAACTGCCGGAATTTATAAGGTCTTTTTTTTGAAAAACTGAAAAGTTATTCTTATCAATTTTAACTTTATCTCGTTTCACAAAATCAAAAGTTGATGTCAACTTTTTCTCCGGTACAATCAGTGTCCCGCCAAAAGGCCGTGTCATATCAGTGATCGAATTTATATTCGTTTGTTCTGATAAAGAATTGCCGACAATTACCAGATTTGCAAATCCCTGTGGAAAAGAATCCAGACTTGTGTCAGGCAGCACGACGGCTCTCACACCAAAATAATTCAGATCATCCAGTTTCCGTTTCCACATCATCCGTCTTTGTGGATTTGTTTCGATAATGACTGTTTGAAAATCGGTATTCCTTACCAGCCAAACCGGCAGATCAAGGTCCTGAAATCCGGTAACAACACAATATCCTTTTAACGGTTTTAGTTGTTTTATTAAACCGTTAAACAATTGATTATTTACATTATTAAAGGAATAGGTACTGTTCCCTTTTTGCTGGACCAGCTTGTACTTTCCGGCATTTTCAGAAAAACAAACAAGCCTTCCGTCTTTACAACCGGCAATTAAATTTCCGTTTGAACAAGCCAATCCTTTAATATGGTGTTCCGTATTCCCGGACCAAACAGGTTGTCCGATTGCAGCATCAATAGCTGTTAATATATTATTGCCGCCGACAAATAAATATCCGCCAATTTGAACTAGACATTCGGCATTGGGACATTTTACTGTCCATAAAAGGCTGTCATCAGACAACAGATCGATCTGCTGCTTGATCGATTCCATTTCAGAAAGTATATTTTCAATTTCCAGGTTAATTTCATTTTTGTGGTTACTGTTATCAGCCAAGGTTTTGCGGAGTTTTTTCACTTTATCGGAAAGTATTTTGTTCTTTTTTTCCAGAGAAATAACTTTATCATAATAATTCAATGAACGCAAAAGGTGAAAAGCCGTCAATCTCTGGTCCTGTAAAACATAAATCGTCGAATCACTCATTAAAAGTCTTTTACCTTCATATCTGGCTATTTCAGTCAGCGAATCTTTATCAAGGACCCGAAGACAGGTTCCGGGTCCGTTTACGATCATCTTGCCGGATGATAATGTAAACGTACCACCTGCTGATCGCGGCGTTTTGGGACCAAGGTGAAAACATTGATTTTCGAGATCAAACTGTACCGGGGAAGTACGACCTGTTGGTATAATAAGCTGAGAGCCTGACAATGACAGGTATCCCTGGGGAGAAAAATCGCTAATCTTTTCACTAAAAATTTGCTGACCGTTTTTTGCATTTAATGCGTACAGCCAGGCCCCTTCATTGGGGAAAATTCCCGCACAAAAATAAACCGTATCGTGATGTACTAAAACGCTGGTTCGAACCGGATAAGCTGAAATAAGGCGTCCATTGCCGAGTACTTTACGGGTATCAGGTCCCCCCTTTTTTTGCCAAAGTAACGCACCGGATGCGGCATCAAGGCAATAGACATGGCCGTCATCTGACCCAAAGTAAATTTTATCTTTATAAAAAGCCGGTGTGAAACGGATTGGACCATTTGTAAAAAAGTCCCATTTTATTTTCCCGGAATTAATATACAATGCATAAACTTTATCATCGGCTGAGGAAGCAAAATACAGTATGGAATGACCAAAGCTTACATAAAAGGCATCATCATAATCCGTTCGATGCGACAGGGACTCAAGATTATGCCAGGGATCTGCATTGGCCGGAGCGGGCCAGGCCGGCTGAGGAGCATGTTTCGGTAAAAATGTCCATTTTTCAAACAATGGAAACTGTATTGTTTCTTTAGAAACACCACTGCGTTGATTATCAGCCATATAGGTCGGCCACCCTGCCGATAGTTGTAAAGCAGGGAAAAAATAAACCAGAAATAAAAATATCTTGATGTTTATCCTGTAATTCATAACGTGCACAAATTCGGGCTTGATCATAAACTAAAATCCATATTTTAAATATAAATATTTTTAATTGTATACACAACCAATCATTTCCAAAATATTTGATTTTGCATTAAAGAGGAATATGATGAGAAAAATTTGAGAGGTATTTTAAGGGGATGTCCGGGATGCAAAATACATTAAAAAAGAATTCCTGTTATTTAAAAACGATAACAGGAATTCGAATAAAATTTTATTTTAAAAAACTATTTTTCAGAATAAACCTGGGCATTCAACTTGTTCAATTTTTCAAGATCAAGTTTTATTATCTCCCGGTCATAGGTCATCATTCCATTCACTTCAATTTCCACATCCGTTGTCTGGGTATAAATGGCAGCCGCAAGACCTTTATCAACCAAATCCTGCAATTTAATAATCAGATCCTTATAAGCGGTTAAAAGTTCTTCCTGATTTGCATACCCTTTATATCCCCAATTCTTATCTGCTTGCCACAGGTGCCCCTCCATAGGCAAACCCAATCCGCCAAACTCTCCCAGGATAGCAGCACGCTTTTCTTCCAAAGGCGGCATATCCGGGCCGGGATAGCGATGCAGATCACAAACATCGCCGACAAACCGGTCTGACCAGCCGCTGGTATTGTTAACAAGCCGTGACGGATCATACTCTTTAATCCATTGTGTAATATTCTCTGTCTCAAACTGTCCCCAGCCTTCGTTAAACGGCACCCACATGACAATACAGGGATGGTTATAAAAACCGTCGATCATCTCTTTCAACTCGTAACGAAATTGTTGTGCGGATTCTTTTCCACGCACAATGTCCGCTTCATCCGGTTTTATATACTTGTCGCCACTGGGCATATCCTGCCAAATCAACAGACCCAGTTTATCACACCAGTAATACCAGCGTGCCGGTTCAATTTTAACATGCTTGCGCGCCAGATTAAAACCCATTTTCTTTGTCGCTTCAATATCATAACGAAGCGCCTCATCAGTCGGGGCGGTATATAAACCATCCGGCCACCATCCCTGGTCAAGCAATCCAAATTGGAACAGGCACTTGTTATTTAAAAACAAACGATTCACGCCTTTTTCGTCTTTGTGCATTGAAATTTTTCGCATTCCAAAATAGGATGTTATCTGGTCACAGACATTTCCCTTACCATCTTTAATTTTTATTTTAATATCATATAAAAAAGGTGAGTCCGGAGTCCATAATTTCGGGTCTTTAACAGGAATTTTTATAGATTCGCCAATCGTTCCCTCAGCCTGGCTTAGTTTTTTATCATTTTCAAAAACATCAATTACAACCCTACAGTCATCATTTTTCTGCTCGTTTATAATTTGAACAGCAAGGGTTTCATCATCGATATTCGGCGTCATTTTTAAACGTTCAATATGGACAGGTTCAACCGGTTCAATCCAGACCGTTTGCCAGATACCTGTGACTGCCGTATACCATATAGTCCTTGGCTTGGCGACCTGTTTTCCGCGCGGCTGCGTACCTTTGTCGGTCGGATCATAAACGGAAACAACAATTTCCTGTTCTTTATTATCGTTGAGATAATCCGTAATATTTATTGAAAAAGCATCATAACCACCACGATGACTTCCTGCCAACGTACCGTTAATCCATACCTTTGCTTCCCAGTCAACAGCACCGAAATTTAACAAAATTTGCTTTCCTGCCCATTCTTCAGGAATATTAAATGAACGCTGATACCACAAAATTTGGTCCGGGCCGACAGCTTTAGCAACGCCGCTTAATGCCGATTCAATTGGATAAGGCACCAGAATTTTTCCATCAAACTGGTCCGGTTTGTTTGCGGTATTTTCACATACGGCATAATTCCACAAACCGTTTAAATTTTTCCAGGTATTACGAACAAGCTGCGGTCGCGGATACTCAGGTAACGGGTTTTGAGAGGATACATCTTGGGTCCAGCGGGATACGATTCGATTCTGAACCGGTTGCCAATCTGCTGCCATAATTGAACTCCAACTTAGATATACACTAACAATTGTTAAGCAAAACAACCTCATAACATTCTCCATTATTTTTTAGGGAAAAGCATAGAAGCCGGGATTATTTGTTTTTCAAAATCAGGACCGGACATGCTGACGTTCAACAATTGTCCTCCCATGCCCTGAAAAAATTGTACATTTACTTTATGTCGTCCTTTTGTTAAATAGATAGAACCAGACCTTTCCTGTTTGTCATGCAAACCATCATTGTCTACAATTTTTTTATCATTAACATAAAGAAGAGAACCGTCATCCGACAATGTATAAAAAGTATATTCTCCATCAACAGGTATCTCTATAAATCCATTAAAACAAATGGCATAATAATCGGGTTTGTCAGCTACAGGTTCAAACCTCAATTCATAAGTCTTGCCGGTTTTTACCGGAGTCAAAGCCTTGAAATCCGGCATCATTTTCCACTCACCCTCATAATAAGCATAAGAGACGCCGTTTTTGTTTGGATCAATCACACTGATTGTTTTGTCCGAAACAGCACTGGGTTCAAATCCTGCTTTAAAACACCGGGCCTTGACAACAGCGGACGTATCAAAAACAATCGGTTTTGTATAAAGTAAAGATTCCATCGTTGGAGTGCTGCCGTCTAACGTAAAACGGACCTGTGCATCTCTGTCATCATTTTTAATGGTTATAACCGCTTTTTCCGGCAGATAGTATAATGACTTTTTAGAAATAATATGCGGACAATTTAAAAAGGAAAATGACTTTTGATCAAAAGAGGCTTTATCAAACTTTGCCACAAAAGAGTATTTGCCGCTATTCAGCAAAACTGTCGCGCTATTTTCAGCTAGTTGCAGATTTTGGATATATTTTGCTGAATTTAAAGAATGCCCGTCTATTAATACACCGGCGGTTTCCTGTGTCGGCACAATAACTGTAGCGGATGTATTTGTTGGAATTTCAACATTTAAATAGAGTTTGGAATCTTTAATACGCCAATCGACAGCAATTTTGCCACGAATGGACATATAATCTCCCTTGGCCCAGGTTAACGATCCACCGGGAACAGGTTTGATGAAAAAATGTTTATATCCGGGATTGGACTCATCCGGAACAATTCCCAGGATCGTTTGATACATCCATTCACCCACAGCTCCAAATCCGTAATGATTAAAAGAGTTCATACTTGACGATTGAAATCCGCGGCCCTTTACAAAAGCGTCCCATCGTTCCCAAATAGTTGTGGCGCCCTGTTCAATGCTATATCCCCATGACGGAAACCTCTTACTTTCAACAAGTTTATAGGCCATATCAGAATAGCCCCATTTTGTCAATTGTTTCATCATAGCAAGAGTACTGTGAAAACCGGTCGACAAGCGGCCGTTATAGGGGATAAAAGCCCGGTACAAATTTTCAGCAGCGGTTTCCTGCAATTCCCGGGGAACAAGACCAAAATTTAATGCCAAAGCATACCCGGCCTGAGTATTTCCCATCATGGTACCATCATCGTTAACAAAATTTTTGATAAACTGTTCTCTGATTTTATCCTTAATTTCGTTAAATCTTTTTGCATCTTCGGTTTTGTTTAAATTTTGAGCGATTTTTGCCAATAAGGATGTTGAATGATAATAATAGGCTGTTGTATATAAAATATAAGGTATCTGTGCGTCCGTTTCCGGATAGTTTTCAGCGGATATTGTATTCCCGTTCAACCAGTCACTATACTGATTTCCCTGGCTGTTTTCCCACATAAAATTGGGATTATTTTCCACAATCTGGTTAATAAACCGGACCATTGAATCATAATGTTCTTCCAAAATTCGGGTATCACCATAGTTTTCATACAAACGCCAGGGCACAACAACACCGGCATCAGCCCACCCCGGAGCATCGTTAAATCTTTTATTGGGATACATCGGATGAGGTGCAAAATCCGGGTAACGCCCGTCATCGGCCTGGGCATCACGAATATCCTGCACCCATTTGGCAAAAAAAGCAGCCATATCCATATTAAAGATGGCGGTTTGAGAAAAAATCAACGCATCTCCCATCCAGCCCATTCTTTCATCGCGTTGCGGACAATCGGTGGGAACACTGTGCATATTGCCGCGCTGACTCCAGTTAATATTTTGAAACAACTGGTTCAGCATCGGCTGTGAACACTGAAAATGCCCGGTGACGGGTGGATCAGATGAAAAAGCAATGCCGGTCAACATATCCAACGAAGGTTTCTCAGACAACCCGGTAACCTCTATAAAACGAAATCCATGATAGGTAAAATGAGGTTCAAAAACTTTATCACCTTTGCCGTCACAAATAAAAGTATCTGTTTGTACCGCGCTTTTGAGGTTTTCCATATAAATAGAACCATCAAGGTCCAAAATTTCGCTATGCCTCAGAACAATCTCTTTACCCTTTGGTTCATTCAAACGAACCCGGCTCCATCCGGCTATGTTTTGTCCCAGGTCAAAAATATATACATCGGGAGAAGGTTCCGTAACAGCAACGGGTTTTATTTCTTTAAACACACGAATCGGTTCATTCATTTGTGCTTCAATGCTGACGTTTATACTTTTGTCTATATAAACATGTTTCCAGGTTGAATCCTTAAATCCGGATTCATCCCAGCCGGGCAGTTCACATTGCGCGTCATAGGTTTCACCCAAAAAATTATCCGCCATTTTAATGGGTCCGTCTGTGCAGGTCCATTTCCCGTCCGAGGTGATGGTTTGCACGGAACCGTCTTTTTTCACAATATCCAAACGGCATAACAATCGCCGGTACAGGCCATAGGGCCCACGACGCGGATAATTTTTATCCCAGCGAACCGGCCCTAACCGGCCGGCATACCAGCCGTCTCCCAGCATGGCGCCGAGAACATTTTCTCCGGACTGTAACATTTTGGAAACATCATAGGTTTGGTATTGAACGCGTTTTTGAAAATCAGTCCATTCCGGACTTAACAACCGGTCACTGACTTTATCTCCATTCAAACGAATTTCATTAATCACCCATACTGGTGACATAGAGATAAGCACATTCAATGTCATCATTTGACTTGAATGAACGGCGTAAAAGCGGAGAAGGTGGAATAACGGACCGGGCTGTTTTTTCATCTTCCGGCGGCGTACCAATCCATTCAGCTTTCCAGTCTGAATATTCAAGCGGACCTATTGTAAAAAAAGCTGTTTCACTCCATTGGGAAGGCTTGTCGTTTTTGTCCCAAACACGCACTAGCCAGAAACATTTTGAAAACGCTTTTAAAGGCTGTCCCTGATAGGGAACCTGGATTGTTTGGTCGGAACTGACTTTGCCGGTGTCCCATAATTTATGATCACCCTTTTCAAGGTCTCTCAAGCTCGCCGCTGCAACAATTTGATAAGCTGATTGGCATTGTCCTTTTTCCGGTGAAGAGACCATCCAGGATAATCGGGGAACCAAAACGTCGATTCCAAGGGGATTTGCAAGATATTCGCATCGAAGGTGGGATACGGTCATAGGATATCCTTTCGCAGTATTTGCGGTACATATATTGTATAAAAACAAAAATAACTAAACTAACAAGAACAACAAATCTTTTCATATCTCACCTTATAAATTTACATGGCTTGTTCTGATAATTAATACAACTCCAACCGGAAAAACCTTTACGTAAAATCCGGAAAAATATCATTTTTTTTAACATCGGAAAGATCTGTTATCTTGACACTGATACTATTTTTTGCCCAAATAAGCAGAAATTTCCACTTAACACCGATTTTCCATCATTAACAGTATGTTGATAATATTCCGATCCATTTTCCTCAATATATTTAAACAATGATAATACATCGTTCAGTTTAGCAAGCTGAGTTTTTGATGTTTTGTCTTTTTTTTGTTTTAACTCTTTTTGTAATATTTGGATTTTCTCATAATCCTGAATGCCTTCACGAAGACGCTCAAAACGGATGGAACTGCGGCCGCCGGGGTAACTGAGATAACAATCACCCGAAGGCCATGTGACGTAGCGTGAATCGTAAAACGGATTTTCATTCCAGCTATTAAAGGCCCAGCGGAGCAGGCCGTTAAATCCATGCGCCGCAGAATACCAGCCCAGCCAGGCAGATTCAACGGGATCAGAGAAGGAAAATGTATTGGGATGTTCCGGGCCGCAGCAAATATAATAGGTCGTCGGCAATCCCCTGTTGACACGTTCCAGGATTATTTCCGATTCAATAACAGGTTTTATAAAAACACAATAATCATATATATCAAACTTGATTTCACTATGATAATTACCAGCCAGCGTTATTTTCAATTCCGGGGCAATCGATTTTACAAACTGAATAACAGCCTGCATGGCATCCAAAGGACGTTCGTCCATGGCGATACTGGTTTTTTCAAGCCAGCCGTTTTGCTTTAAATGTTGTCGAAAATCCGTTAAAAAGGGTTGCCACAAAGCTTTCCATTCATCAGAACCGGCAACTGCTTTAACGTCAACATAATCATTTGATTCTTTTTCAAAATAACGGAACGTATTTGACCAGGGCACCATTGAATAACAGTTGATCTGTTCCTGAATGCCCAGTTTTTCACAAAACCGGACATAATTATCAAATACCGTATAATCATACTCCCAGTTTTGGTCTTGATCTTTGGTCCACTTGATCATTGAATAATAGGTATGATATACCTGTCCGCCCCAGGGTTCATGTAAAATACTGGTCGTGATACACTTTTGTCCGGCGTCTGCCAGTAACCGGGTTTGTTTCTCCAGTAACGACCAGTGCTCAGGACTCCAGGGTTCCACCTGGTGGTGAGTAGCGACCGACCAGGGGTCCTGCCACAAATCCAGATGAAATGTCCAATCCGATGGTTTGGGTAAAAGCAAATTGTAAACTGTTAAATTTAACATCAGGGAAACCTTTTGTCCGCCCTGAGCAACAATATCAAATTTTCCACGATAAACACCGTTTTTTGTTTCCTCCGGTACATATAACGTAATCCAGACAGGACGAACAGTTTGAGCCGGTAATTCAAATCGTTCCATAGGTTCTAAAACATCCGGCATTAAAACAAGCGATGTTGAGGGCTCGTTTACAGCACATTTATTTTGAGTGCTGTCGGCAATAACAAACCGCTGGAAATATGGTGAGATATTAGTTTTATCAATTGCATCACCGGATTCACTCAATAAATCATGTGTAACAAACCGAACTTGTTTCAGAGAATCCACGCTCCACAGGGCGGCCTGAATATTTACTTTTTCTCCTCGCCAGGCCGTTCCGTTCCATACCAGATCAGCTTTGGTAACAGGCACACAATTCCTGTCAACTCTTTTATCCAAAGAAACAACAGAACCCTTTAATCCCGGATCCTGGTCGTTCCACTTTTGTTGTTCAGTTTCGGATATATTTACAGGTAAATTCGGTTCAAAAACCGGTTTCTTTTTAACATCCAGACAAGATGCCTGTTTGGGCATTATAAGGGAAAAAACAATGGTCACCAAAAGTGCGAAAAAAGGTGTTTTTGACATTTGACAGACTCCTTAAGACAGTAGGCATTGGTAAGTAAATATCTAATAGAAAAATATTCGGATTTTTTCAAGCCAGGATATTCATGGTTAATATCAAATCTATCATTTTTTTTCAAAAATAATAACAAAATTATTTCAACAAGATAAATATACCTGTTTTCTAAAAAATGGGGAATTCTAAAAAACTTGATTCACTTCTTTAGGGCTGGGGACAATACTCTTGCTTTCCGTATGATATAAATCCTCAACAGTAAATTTAATTCTATCGGCCCGGTATGTATCAACTGAACACTCTATCGCATCTCCTTCAGCTCGATAGACAATCCGGCTGATAATAAGTACAGGATGACCCGTTTTGATACCTAAAAGACGGGCTGTGTCCTTATCAGCCTGAGATGCTTCAATGGTATTTTGAGATTTAAAAAAATTAATGTGCAAATCTTTTTGCAAATGATTATACAAAGATTCTTTCAATGCTTCTTTTTTTAAAAGCCGTCCAACATCCAGGACAAAATGGGCCCTTTCAATGGCCCAGGGTTCATTATTGATGTATCTCAGTCTCTCAACCAACACTACCCTCTCATTTGCACCCAACCGCAACCGTTCCTGCACAAAAGCCGGGGCAATGATCTCTTTAAATTGTAATATATCTGCCCCGGGTTTTTTCCCGGCGTTTAAAGCCGCCTGCGAAAAGAAGCCTATAACCTTTCGGGCATCGTGGGGCAGCTTGGGATAGGAAACAAATGAACCACGTCCGGGATATCTTTCAATTAAACCTTCCTGAGTCAAAATTTGAAAAGCCTGCCGGACTGTTCCCCGGCTTATCTCATATTTTTCAATCAACTCACTCTCGGAAGGCAACGGATCACCCGGTGCAAACTCTTCCGTTTTAATCAATTCTCTAAGCACATCAGCTAATTGATAATATAACGGGATAATGTCCTTTTTATTTATTGTCATAATGACAATGTCCTTTTAAAATGTAATAAACAATTGACCAGAAAAAAGAATAACTTTCAGGTTATAAATCTCAAAGCAAGCCGGAAAATCTTGAATTTTCGGATGAAAAAAACAAATGACGTGCGTAAGAGATTATATATTTAAATGTATAAACATTTTAAAATAGAAAAAAATATCTCCTCTTGCAAGGAGATATTTTTAACACTTTATTAAAAGGATTGACGAATTCCGGCAAATACCTGGCGGCCAAAATCAGGATACCCGACAACCGTTGAATATTTTTCATCAAATATATTTTTTATTTGAAGGAATACCGTCGTGGCAGGAATTTTTGCTATTTGATATTCGGCCGTTGCATCAAAGTTCATAAAATCACCCAACGGCTGCGGCGTTGCAGGATTTGTCTTGGTTGATGCAACAAACCGGGTGCTTTCGTATTCCGACATATATTTCGCGTATAAATTTATATTACATTGAGCAAAATCGAACGATAAACCCGTATTGGAAATTATGTCCGGAATTTCATCATTTTCGACCATTTCATCGTCCGCTTTTTTTCTGGATCGCATGGTTATAAGATTTGTAAAGAATTGAACATGATCCCACATTTTTTTCGAGCGGAGTTCCAGTTCCACACCCAGTTGGTCCTGATCACGATTAGCATAAAGCTCGGCAACATAACCATTTATTTCTTCAGATTGTCCGCTTAACACAATGGCGTTTTTTTGTACGGTTCCATAACCTGTAATAGAAACAGAACCAAAACAAGGCGCCTCAAATTTTGTTCCAATATCCAGTTTAATACGTTTTTCGTTTTGAGGCTCATTTAAATCAACATCAAAAGTGCCTTTACGCGGTTGAACAATGCCAAACATGGAATTCATAAAAACAGAAACCGACTCTGTTAAAAGATATGAACCGCCAAGACTTGCCTGGGTAACAATCGGTTCCCATGTATCTTTAATAGGTTCTACACCTGCAAATCCCTTTGCACTGCCGTCAATACCAAAGGCGCCATATTCATTAATGTATGTTTTGGAAAGACGGACACCGGCATCAAGAGTTAAACGGTGAAATTGATGTTCATCCACCAGGACACCGGAATAGGTATACAAATCACTTTTCCGGCCTGAATAAAAACGTTTTCCATTTGGTGTTACCCAGTGATTATAGAGACCACCCCATCTGAGTGTATTATTGGAACTTAATTTAAAAGCATGCAATACAGAAAGACCATACTCATAATCTTTTTCCAAAGTTTTCGAAACAGCATTTGTTTCACTGTCTACAGAATAAAATTCAGGATCCCTGTGAGAATAATACGCAACAGCTTCTATATTGGATCGCTCTGAATGTGTATAATTCATTTTTAAACTGGCTAATGTTGAGCGATAGGGATCATAACCGGAAATCTCTGTTTGAAAACGGGAAGAAGCAGGGGCTTTAGCCAAACGCATTTGACGTTCACCATTCAAATGAAATACCATTAATTGAAAACCCAGCTTTTGAGAAGCTTGCCAGTTAACACGACCATAAAAATTGGCCATCTCTTCCTTTGCATTCATATCAGAAGGACCGTCGGTATGACGAATTCCGATACCACTTGCATAGGACACATCACCAACCTTGGCTCCATGCGACAGTTGCAGACGATAGGATCCATAAGAGCCGTATTCAATTTCATGGGAAAATTCAGGAGAATTATAGGTTTTAGGAACAATATTTATGACACCCGCCATACCGGATAATCCGGTCAACAATGCAGCGCTTGACCGAATGACCTCAATTCTTTCAATGTCTGCTGTTGAAAAAAAGTAGGGTAATTCATGGAATTCACGCTGCCAGACGCCATCAACAGCATATTCCGGGTATGGATAACGCTGTCCCCGGATGGAAAAAAATTGTTTCACCTTGCGGCCGCGGGTTTCAATCCAGGCACCGGGAATATAATCCATCGCCTCAACAAGGGTTTTGGCTCCCTGTTTTTGAATATCTCTTCGTGTAATCACACTCGTTGAAAGATCAAGGCCCACAGATTCAGAACGTGGTTGCTGAATAACATTTCGCTCTTTATCGCCTTCAACAGCCACAGATCTCATTTTAAGAACAACCGGTAACAATTTAAAAATCATCGAAGCTGTTTGTCCGGATTTCACAACAACAGATTGCTGCTGTTTTTCATAACCAATGACGGACACACTCACATTATAATTACCAGCTTGTAAACCATTAAAATTAAAATTACCTGAACGGTCCGATGTGGTACCAACATGGCTGTCCAGAACTTGAACATTAGCCTCACTTAACGGCTGTAATGTTTTTGCATCTAAAACACGACCGGTAATTGAACCTGTTGTACTTTGTGCAACGGCACTCATCGAAAACATAAACAATAAAAAAAACATAAAAACATAGTTTTTAAATACACGCATTTTTCACCCTTTCTATATCAGATGTTTAATTGTGTATACAATATAACATGTCAGTTCCGCAAAACAAAAGAAAAAGCCCCCCGGCACTCTTGAGATACAATTTTTTACAATTTCAAAGCAGCAGAATTATCCAAAAACCAATGTAACTCACCATGATGGGGATTTATCAGGGAAGCGGGCAAAGACTTTTCATTTTTACCTAAAATACGGCTGACCATTTCAGCTTTATCCGGGCCAGTTGTCAACATAAAAACATTTTTGGCATGGTTAATGAGCGGATAGGTAAAAGTAATACGCCAGACCTTTTTACTATCAATCCAGTTTGCTTTAACAATATCATTTTTTTCAGACAATGCCTTTGTTCCGGGGAAAAGAGAAGCAGTATGACCGTCATCACCGAGTCCCAACAACACCAAATCGAATTCGGGAATATGATATTTTTCTGCTTTAAAATGTTCTAAAACAGTTTTTTGGTATATTTCTGCGGCTTTATCAGGAGGGGAAATATCGGTAGGGACAGGATAAATATTTTTCGGTGCAATTTTTAAAGGATTTAATAACCAGGTCAGCGCCATACCGGCATTGCTGTCCTCATGATCAATAGGAACATATCGTTCATCACTCCAGAAAAAAAAGACCTTCGACCAGTCCAGTTCTTTATGAAAATTTTTCACCAAAGCATTATATAGCAATTTCGGTGTCGAACCACCTGAAAGTGCGATTGTAAACATTCCTTTATCTACTATAGATTGCTTTGCTATATCAACCATCGCTTTAGCGCATTCAAGTCCCAGTTCGTCTTTGTTCTCAACAATATGTATTTTGGGTTCATTCATTTTTATTTATTTCCAGATAATTTAACAAACCGAGTGATTTTAAATATATTTTATCGGTGTTTAAAAAATCGAGTTCATTACAGATCAACTGGCTTTTGCTCAATTTTTTATATGGGACCATACCTGAAAAAAGCAGATCATGACCTTTATTGATTTTTATTTCAATTTCATTTTCATTTGAGCGAATAAATGAAAAATTGATCAATTCATCGTCGGTTTGACTAGATAATTCAATTTTTGTAATACCACCTGAATTTTTATCATTACTAAATTCAACATCAACAGGTTGGTGAGAAGCATCAGAAAATTTAAAATTTCCATCATAATCTTTATAGGACCAGTTTAACTGAGACATCAACCACCCAACCAATAGCCAGGAAGAAAATTGGTCCTTTTTATCAGAGCGACTGGTAATTTTAACGTTTCGAACAGACATCAGGTATTTCACAAACAAGTCATTATCAAAAGGTAGGGCCAACGCTTCGCGCCAGGGAGTTATTTGTGTCCACGCCAAATCACTGATATGAGCTTTTTCAGACAGATTATTTATCCAACTTTTAATGTCAGAGAGTTCTTTCACCTGTCCTAAATCGAGAATTATTCTGTTCACAAAAGGATAAATCGGGCCGTAATAATTATCCCTTAATTGTTCAGCCTCTACATGCCACAAAAACACGGGAAGGTCCGGCAACAGTAACGGAATGATAACGCCGTTCAAATGCGCCATACCATCACGGCCGGTTGACAGGGTAATTTGTTCACAACAAAGCTGTTGGTCTGAACTATCGAATGACTGACAATAGGCCGTTATGGATGCATCGATCTGGTCGGTATTGTTGTTTTTATCAATCAAAACCAAAAGAATACGCCCCGGATGATGTTTGGTTATGTGCTGTATTAACGTTGTTAAAGATTGAAAATTTTCAACATCCTGAGAAATAATAATAAAATTCATTGTGCTAGTTTTAACCAGAGTCTGCGGATCAGAATCAGCAACAATTCCCTTCCAAAAATTTATCAATTCAGATTCTATGTTCTTTAAACTGACTTTAATACCGGGGACAGTTATCGTTGCATTTTCCATTATAACTGTCTCCATTTATTATGAATATCTGACAGTAACACATCCGCTTCTTCAGGTCCCCAGGTACCAATTTTATATTGGGGAATGCTGGTTTTACCGAGATTTTGCCAGTGTTCCAGGATGGGTGTCATTATTTTCCAGGCCATTTCATTTTCATCGGCACGGGTAAATAATGTGGAATCGCCAATCATGGCATCCAGCAACAATCGTTCGTAAGCATCGGGTGGGACCTCGCCAAAACTGGTACCGTAACGAAAATCCATTGTTACCGGTCGAATATGTGCTGTGGGACCCGGTACTTTGGAATCGAATCGCAGGGAAATCCCTTCATTAGGTTGAATATTTAGTGTTAAAACATTGGCGGAAACGTCCGCAGCCTGGGGACCAAATATTTGCAATGGTGCATCTTTAAAATGGATGGCTATTTCCGTAACGCGTTTCGGAAGACGCTTACCGGCCCGGATAAAAAAAGGAACGCCGGCCCACCGCCAGTTATTCAACGATAATTTCATGGCAGTGTATGTCTCCGTCGTGGAATCAGGAGAGACACCCTCTTCATCAAGATAGGAAATATAATTTTGTCCCAAAAGTGAACCCGCCGCATACTGTGCCCGCACGACTCTTTTATCCATATCATCGGCACTGATCGGCTGCACGGCCCGAAGGACCTTGACCTTTTCATCCCGAACAGCGTCGGCATCAAATGAAGACGGTGGTTCCATGGCAACAAGACACAATAGCTGCAACAGATGGTTTTGTATAATATCCCTTAAAATACCGATTTCTTCGTAAAACTTGCCCCGTCCTTCCACACCTATGGATTCGGCAAAAGATATCTGTACATGGTCTATGTAGCGCCGGTTCCATATCGGTTCAAAAATGCCGTTAGCAAAACGAAAAACAAGAATATTCTGAACCGTTTCTTTACCAAGATAATGATCGATTCTATAAATCTGCTCCTCACTAAATACCTGTTTTACGTTTCTATTCAAATCCTGAGCGCTTGACAGATCATGACCAAACGGTTTTTCAATAATAATACGCGTCCATCCGGAATCATTAGCGGAAAGACCGGCAGCTCCCAAATTTTCAACGATTGTGTTATAAGCAGACGGCGGAGTTGCCAGATAGTAAAGCCGGTTGGCATTTATTCTGTTCTCTTTTTCAATATTTTTCAACTTTTCCGATAATGCAATAAAGGCATCCGGAGACGAAAAATCTCCCTGAAAATAATGTATGTATTGCAAAAACGAATTTAGCTTTTCCTTGTCTTCCGGTGAATAACCGGATGAAGGTAATGCATTTTTAAATTCATTTTGATATTCGCTGCTTGTCTTTGGTCTGCGTGCAAAAGCGATAATCGAAAAATTAATCGGTAAAAGATTCTGCTTATAAAGACTAAATAACGATGGCAACAGTTTACGATGTGTTAAATCGCCTGTAGCACCAAAGATAACAAGTGTATTGGGCTGCGGCAGCCTTTTTAACCGCATTCCCTCACGAAGTGGATTTGTTGTTTTTTCATTACTCATAGTTCACCTATAATCCGATCCGGTATTGAGGTCAGTAACAACAGGTATAAACACAAAATTCCATTTTTTGTAATTATACAAATGATCAAATTTCTTGATGTATTTTATTTTTTTCAGGTACAGAGATAATATGCTACCAGCCGTATTTTTCGGGACCCCATTTTTGTTGAACATGTTCCTGTTTGACGTACAATAGTGTATTGTTCTCAACATCTTTATGGACAATCGTCCCGGCGCCTAATACGCTATAAGGCCCGACCTTTACACCGGGCATTATAATTGTGTTGACACCGGTCCGCACATAATCACCGATATAGGCGGCATTGGCCCCTGCTTTTGGAATTTCTTTACGATTGTTGACAGTGTGTACGGTTTGTAAATCATCAAAACGCAAATTGCCGCATACCGTTGCAGCGCCCAAATCACAACAATCTCCTAAAATGCCCCAATATTCACCGTAATGAAAGGCCCAGGCTCGTTTCATAAAAACACCGGCAACTTCAGCACAATGCCCGACAAAACTGTCGTCACCAATACACGTACTTAATTCTATTTGGGCATATCTTCTTATTGTACAGTTTTTACCAATATGAACATTCGGCTCGATGATGGCCCCCTGAACGATTTTGCTGTTATCACCCAGCCACAAGCTCCCCTCGATATGAACACCACTGCCGATTTCACAGTTATCCCCAAGCACAAGATGGCCGCTTATGTCAGCTTTATCAGATATTTTACAATTTTTACCGATAATATTTTTTTCCAGGCGGGACCCGCAGTATTCCATCCATTGACGGTTAGCTTCAAGCAGGTGCCAGGGTTTATCAATGTCAAAAAACGGTTGGCCCGTTTCAACGGCCTGAATATTCTGTCCGGCTTCAATTGCCATTTGGATGGAATCTTCTATAAAAGCCTCATCCGGTGACATCATGCCCACCTGAACCGATTGCATAAATCCCGGATTCTTTTTTAAATAGGGAACGATCTTTCGGTCCATCGCGTAAATGCCGCACATACGATGCGTTACACTGTCTCGCGGGTGCCCCAATATATATTCAATCTGAGAATTATTAACCTGAGCGCATATCCATTCATTGGGCGATTCTGTTCCAAGCGGCTGCACCAATGCACCGGCAATGGGTTTGGACTGTTTATAGTTTTTCAACAAAGCAGAAATATCTTTATCTGTTACCAAAACATCGCCATAAACAACCAAAAATTCCGCATCATCAACTGCATCCAGACCTGTTAACAAAGCAGAAACCGTTCCCTTGTTTCCTTTTTGTTCAACAAGTTTAATATTGTCATAGGCACCCAAAGCATGAACAATCTGTTCGCTGCGATAACCTGTTACAACAACTATCTGATCAATGTTGTTATTTTTTAATGCCTCAACAGTATATAAGAAAAGAGGTTTATTTGCAACGGGTAAAACACATTTGTTTTTTGTTACATTATAGGGCCAAATTTTTGAACCGCTACCGGCTGCCAGAATAATTGCTGTTTTCATAATTTCCTCAAGTTAATCTTTTGTTTTTTGAAAAACTTGTATAATAAAATCCAACACTTAAAGATAGCGACTTGTAGTTCAAAAAGCAAGTTACAGTTACACTTGCTGTATTTTACAATTATTTTTAGTTTTTTTCTTGACTATTCAATTTACATAAATTATATTTCGCTTATACGAACCAATTATTGCAAAATTAATAACCTCTTTACTGTCTGTTCATTATTTTACATCAACAAATGGAGAAGGAACCATGAAAAAACAAAATATTGTTATTAATATTTTTGTGTTCTTAACTTTTTGCGTGTCTGTATTTACCGTTAGCGCAGAAAGTCTGGACATTAAAGGTATCGTTCTTGACAGTAAAACCGGCTCTGTACTGCCCTATGCCAATGTTACCATAGAAGGCACAAACAGAGGCGCAGCAGCAAACAGCAAGGGTGAATTTATAATAAAAAATGTAACAGCAGGCGAATATACACTGCATGCCAAAGTAATTGGATACGAAACCGGTGAACAAAAAACAACTGTTTCAGCTCAATTCAATCCACAAATACGATTTGAGCTTAATGAAAGTTATTTTCAAATGGACCAGGTGGTTATAACAGCCACACGTTCGGAAAAACTTTTGCAGGATGTTCCTGTCATTACAGAGTTTATTTCACAGACAGAAATTGAGGAAAAAGGAGCAGATGATTTAGCAGAAGCAATGGAAGACAGACCGGGAATTTTGGTCGAATCTAATTCTTCCGGCGGCAAAATTCTGCGAATGAACGGGATTGACAACAAACGAATTTTAATTTTGATGGACGGCAATCCTATTGCCGGAAAAATACATGACAGGGTCGAACTGAATATGATTGATTCGGATAAAATCGACCACATTGAAATCGTTAAAGGACCGGGGTCTGCGCTTTATGGAAGTGAAGCAATGGGCGGAGTTGTTAATATCATTACAAAAGGTTTTACGGATAACTTTGATGCCAATGTAAATTTAAAAACCGGCTCTCATGATTTATACAGCAGTAATTTAAATCTAAGCGGCAAAAAGAACGGTATTGGTTACAGAATAGATTATGATCATATGAGTCAGGGAGAGTATAAAAACAGTACGGAAATCAGCTTTAAAGACCAGAAAATCGACGCAATAAACGGAAAAATCAGTTTTCCGGAAATAGCGTTGGGAAATTTCGAAGCATCTGTAGAATACAAAGAACATACACAAAAAGCGGATATCGCCGGTTATACATCAATAAATGAAACAGAAACCGATGTTGACCATTGGAACACAAATTTAAACTGGAATAAAAAATACGGCTCATTGCTAAACATGAATGCCACTGGGTACATTTCAGATAACTTTAGGACATATAAAACAGCTCCTCAATCGATGCCGCAGGCAGCATCAACCGATACAACAGAAGAAAACATTATCGGATTAAAGACTGATTTTCTTGTGTCAGCGATGAAGGGGTTATCTTTTAATGTGGGATATGATTATTCCAATAATGACTATAAATCAGATCGTGTTACGGATAAAATAACCCGTGAACAGCATGGTGTTTTCACTCAAGCAGAAGTTTTAATAAAAAAACTGACATTAAATATCGGCGGCAGATATGATAAAATCACCGATTTTGATGGCCGGTTCAGTCCCAGAGTCAGCGCCATGTTTGAGGTCACGCCTGAACTAAAACTACGATCATCCTGGGGTGCCGGTTTTAGAGCGCCCAGTTTTCTGGAAATGTATAGTAATTTTTCTGTTCCCGGCATGCCGTTTACTGTGATTGGAAATGGGGACCTAACAGAGGAAAAATCCAACGGAACAAACGTTGGCGTGGAATATTCAAACGATAAATTCCTTGTGAGCGGTTCTGTATTTCAAAATAAATTTACAGATTTAATTGCCGATTATACATACGGACACCCGCCATTCATGTATTATTCATATCAAAATATCGATGAAGCGACATTTAACGGCTTTGAACTTCAAACCAAAATTTATATTATTAAAAACTTGTCAGGTTCATTGTCATACAACTATACCAAAGTAAAATATATTGAAGATTCAGAAACCATGACAAATACGGATGAAACAAACGGCGGCATGGATGTTCCGCCGCATACAATTTCTGTACGGTTGAATTATCGTCTGTTACAAAACCGTTTAAACTTGTCGGTCCGCAACCAGTATTACGGTAAAGTCACGATCAATTCACAATTTGCCCTCAACCTCGGAACGGATGCGGATGCTCCGGTTAAAAAAGAAGCCTATAACCTGCTCGATGCATCAGCAGCGTTTAAGGTAAATCGCTTTTTCAAAGTACGGGCCGGTGTCAACAACATTCGTGATTATACTAATGATGTTTTTGGACCCTGGTTCGGACGCCAATATTTTGTCGGAGTTGAAACAAGTTACTAAAGGATAAGAATGACGGATAGAAACTCGAAAAAACTAGCTGAACTGGTCCCTAAAATAATGGGAGCATTTCACGACCTCGGAAGACAACATGCTGATGATGAAAAGTTGTCCATGCGCCAATTTCAGGCTCTGATTATCGTACACATAAACGATGGTCTTACAGTAAGCGAATTTTGTGAAAAATTAAAACTGGCCGCTTCCACAGGCACAGAACTGGCAAACAGAATGATTTCGCAGGAACTTTTTAGTAAAACCAGCGACAGTCCGGACAAACGTCAGGTTTTGTTAAAACTATCGGAAAAAGGACTTGATCTGTTAAAAAAACGTCAAAAAGCAATGACGGATATGTTTGACCAATTCCTGAAACCTTTTTCTTCTGACGACAAAATTTTGTTTGTAAAATCCTTTCAGGATATTTATAGCCTGATTACAAAATATCGCCCACCCCATACGCCTTAAAGCACGGGTTCTCACAAAAAACTCCCGAATTATTTCGGGAGTTTTTTTATATGCCACATACCTCCGCGTAACAAATAACTTTTGATTGCTTTCACTTGTAAAAATTAATAAATTAAAAACTTGTTTAACAAAACACGAATTATATGAATAAAAAACAAAAAACAGTTTCATTTTATACCATCGGCTGCCGGCTGAACAAAGCGGAAACGGCTGTTATGGAACAAAGCCTGAAAGAGCATGGTTACCGGGTAACAGGTATTAAAAATCCGGCTGATATTGTCGTTGTCAATACATGTACCGTCACGGAAAACGGTGACGCAGACACGCGAAGGATTATTAATAGAATCCAAAAGATCAATAAAAACGCACAAATAGCGCTTGTCGGTTGTCAGGCCCAAACCCAGGGAAAAGAGTTGATGACAATCCCCGGGGTGCAGTGGGTTATCGGCAACCAGCTAAAAATGGATTTACCGGAAATTTTGCAAAATAATCCCACAGAGCCTCAATTAATGACACCGGAAATTAAACCGGACAACTTTACGATTCCGGTTGCCGGTATTGATACCAGGCATACCCGCGCAAACTTGAAAATACAGGACGGTTGTAACTTTTTCTGCAGTTATTGTGAAATTCCTTACGCCAGAGGTCGGGCCAGAAGCCGTGTTTTTGATGATATTTTTAAAGAAGCGGAAATTTTAATAAACGCCGGACATAAAGAACTGATTTTAACCGGTATCAATATCGGTACTTATAATTATAACAATCATAATATTTCCGATGTGATATCAAAGCTGACGCAATTTAAAGGGCTGAAAAGGATCCGCATTTCCTCTATAGAGGCAAAAACGATTCCGGATAACCTGTTGGATATGATGACGCCTTTTAATAAACTGTGCCGTTATTTACACATTTCCATGCAAAGCGGAAGCAATACCATTTTAAAGGCAATGAACAGACGATATACAACCGATGAATTTTCAGAATATATTTTGCAGGCAACCCAAAAAGTGGATAATATATGCATCGGTACGGACGTGATTGTCGGTTTTCCGGGAGAAACGGACGACCATTTTAACGAATCCGTTGAGTTGTTGACAAAACTCCCCATCGCCTATTTTCATGTATTCAGCTACTCAGACCGGAAAAATAATAAAAGCAGGTTGTTTCCCGACAAAGTAGATAAAGCGACTATTGAAAAACGGAGCCTGATTTTAAGAAAGCTGAGTCAGAAAAAGCGTAAAAACTATCTTGAAAAACAACTCGGCCGGACCGAAAAGGTCCTTTTTGAACAATTAAAGAACGGTTACTGGTCCGGATTAACAGACACCTTTATTCGTGTTCTTGTTAAATCTGAACTCAATTTGGCAAACCAGTATGTACCGGTAAAATTGTCACACATTAACAATCAAGCAATCATTGGAACACTCTCTTGAAAAAAGTATACATTGAAACCTATGGCTGTCAAATGAACGAATATGACACGGAAATTGTAAAATCCGTGTTATTAAAAGAAAACCTTATATTTGTCGATTCACCGGATGAAGCGGATGTTATTCTGCTTAACACCTGTTCCGTGCGTGAAAACGCCAACAGAAAGGTGTTCGGACGAATTCACAAACTCAGATATCTTGCCGACGGGCGTCCGCTGCAAATAGGTGTAATCGGTTGTATGGCAACCGACTTTAAGGAAAAACTGGTACAAAATCCAAAACTGCCGATTGATTTTATTGCCGGACCGGACAGCTACCGGAACCTTTACAAGCTTATCAATTCCACAGAAAAAAAACCTTATGACATAACACTCTCCGAGTTTGAAGATTATGCCGACATTTACCCCACCCGAGTTAAAGGCGTTAATGCCTGGATAGCGATTATGCGTGGCTGTAATAATTTCTGCTCTTACTGCATTGTGCCCTATACACGCGGACGTGAGCGCAGCCGCTCCGTTGCCGGCATTTTGGATGAAGTGAAACAACTGGTTCGGGAAGGATTTCCACAGGTCACTCTTTTGGGCCAAAACGTCAACTCCTATAACCATGACGGCAAGGACTTTCCATACCTGCTGGAAAAAGTCAGTGAAATAGACGGACTGGAAAGAATTCGTTTCACGTCACCCCATCCCAAGGATTTTCCGCGTTCATTGATTAAAGTTGTAGCGACGAATCCCAAAGTCTGTAAACATATCCACCTGCCGCTTCAGGCGGGAAACACCCGGATACTGGACATGATGCGAAGAACTTATAGCCAGGAAGATTATTTGGCACTGGTTGACGATATAAAATCCCATTATGCGGATATGGTTTTTACAACAGATATTATTGTCGGTTTTCCAACAGAGACAGAAGCAGAGTTTGAAGACACTGTTAAAGTGGTGGAAAAAGTTCAGTATGATTCGGCATTTATTTTTAAATATTCGGTGCGGGAAGGGACAATAGCACAAAAAAAATATAAAGATGATATTTCAGAACAAGCAAAAACCGAACGCATCATTCGGCTTAATGAAATTCAAAAACAGATTTCCTTAAAGAAAAACAAGGCCCATATCGGACAAATACACACAATCCTTTTGGAAAGTGATTCAACCAAAAAATCGAAAAACGAAATGCAGGGACGAAACGACGGCAATAAACTGGTGATTGTTCCAAAAGGTAATTATAAAATTGGTGACTTGTTACAAGTAAGAATTAAAAAAGCGAGCGCCCATGTGCTGGTTGGGGAAATTGTGTCCTAAAAAAATCATTGATCTAGATGATTTAAAAATATATCTTGTAAAAAAACACAACACCAACGGGAAACCCAGCCTATGAAAAAAACTTTTGTATTGGACACAAATGTCATTTTACATGACCCGAATTGCGTTTTTCATTTTGATGATAACGATATTATTATTCCCATTACCGTTTTGGAAGAACTGGACGCCTTTAAAAAAGGCCACGATCAGTTAAACTTTCATGCCAGGGAATTTATTCGATTACTGGACACACTGCCCGGAGAAAAACTTGTAACCGAAGGTGCAAGTATCGGCCAAGGACTTGGCAACATTTCCATTTTAACAAATCTTAGCGATGAACCGGAAGTAAAAGAAGCCTTTGTTGAGCAAAAACCGGATCACCGTATTCTCAGTGCGGCCCTGTTTCAACAAAAAAATAATCCCAAACAGAATGTTATCTTTGTCACCAAAGATGTTAATCTGCGTTTAAAGGCAAAATCTCTTGGACTCAATGCCCAGGATTATTACTCGGATAAGATTAAAGACGTGGAAAAACTGTACAAAGGCAAACGACTGATAGAAAATGTGCCCTCAGAATTGATTGATATATTATATACCGCCCCCTATGAAGTTTCAGTTGCCGAAACCCCGATAGAAAATCCAACCGCGAACGAATACTTTGTGCTGCGAAATAGTTCCAAATCCATATTGACTTATTACAATCCGTCAACAAAGATGCTGCAGCGAGTTGAAAAAACGCAGGCCTATGGTATTACACCCAGGAATGCGGAGCAAATCTTTTCTTTGCATGCCTTGATGAATCCGGACATACAACTCGTGACACTAAGCGGTAAAGCGGGTACTGGAAAGACCCTGCTGGCATTGGCAGCCGCGCTTGAAATGAGAAGCGCCTATCGGCAAATTTATTTAGCCAGGCCCATTGTCGCCCTGTCCAACAAAGACCTTGGATTTCTTCCCGGAGACGTTGAATCGAAAGTTGATCCTTATATGCAGCCGCTTTACGACAACCTGGGTGTCATTCGTAATCAGTTCAAAGAAAAAGAAAAGTCCTATCAGCAAATTCAGGAAATGCTGGACACCAACAAACTTGAAATTGCCCCGCTGGCATATATCCGCGGACGCAGTCTGAACCATATATTTTTCATCGTGGATGAAGCACAAAACCTGACTTCTCACGAAATTAAAACCATCATTACGCGGGCCGGTGAAGGAACAAAAATAGTATTAACCGGTGATCCGCAACAAATAGATTCACCCTATCTTGACCAGTACTCTACCGGTCTGAATTATCTGATAGACCGTATGAAAGGCCAGAAGTTATACGCCCATGTAAATCTTGAAAAAGGTGAAAGGTCGATTCTGGCGGAACTGGCAAGTGATTTATTATAATCTTTAAAATCGCAAATAAGGAATAAAGATATGAAATTCTCATCAAGCGCTCAAAATATGCGATCCTCAGAAATTCGCAACTTAATGAAATTTGCAGCAAATCCGGACATCATTTCATTTGCCGGAGGTATGCCGAATAACGACTTGTTCCCGATTGATGAAATCGACGAAATTTATAACAATCTGCCAAAAGCCGTTAAACAGGCCGGGTTTCAATACGGACCAACTGGAGGTTATCCGCCTCTGCTGGATTCGCTTAAGGATTATTTACGGCAAAAAGGACTGCCGGTTGATGAAAATGGACTGATTATTACCACCGGCTGCCAACAGGCACTCAATATAATCTCTAAATTATTTATCGATCCGGGAGATACTATAATTACCGAGGACCCGTGCTTTATCGGTGCGATTGCGGCGTTTAAATCCTATCAGGCCCAGCCGGTTTGTATCCCGCTTGATGACGATGGCATGAAGATATCAGAATTGGAAAAAGCATTTGCCGGTTTGCCGACCCTGCCGAAAATGGTTTACATAACCCCCTATTTTCATAATCCGGCCGGAATTATCTACAGCCATGACCGTAAACAGGCCATCATTGATTTTTTACAGCACCATAATATTGTCCTGCTTGAAGACGATCCCTATGGTGAATTGTATTTTAACGAACATGCAAAAGAACTGACCGTACCCATAAAAATCCTGGCAAAAGAATCTTTTCCGGTATGTTATGCCGGTTCATTTTCCAAAATGATCGGTCCCGGATTGCGTTTGGGTTGGTTACTGGCGCCGCCGGAAATTTACGAAAAATGTGAACTGGCCAAACAATCTCTGGATGCCTGTTCCTCCACTTTGCCGCAAATTCTGGCCAACGAATTTCTGGTCCAAAACAAACTCGAAGGCTATTTAAAAAAACTGAGAAAAGCCTATGTCCGCCGGGCACAAATTATGCTCCACAGTCTCGCCGCCAACATGCCCGAAGGAATTACATGGACCACCCCTCAGGGCGGATTTTATATCTGGGTGAACATGCCGGACCATATCGACGCAACCGACCTGTTAAAAAAGACCCTTGATAAAGGAGCGGTTTTTGTTATCGGTCGCGCCTTTGATCCGCATGATAAAAAGAATAACTGTTTTCGTCTTGCTTTTTCACACACTCCGGAAGATAAAATAAGCCACGGTGTGGAAATTATTGCTTCGGCGTTAAAAGAAATGTTGTAAACCAAGTATTTCAATTAAAATATCTGAAAATCCCAACCGGGGAGAAAAACTTTTAATTTGCTGCAAAAATGGCTTGCGGGATTTTCAGATTATTTGTATAATCATTTCATCGGATAGAATAATTGTACAGGGATTTCCGGGGACATGTCGGTGACCCTGTGCAAGGACCTTTATCCTGTTTTTCCATAAAAATTTTCGGGACCACTATTCAGCACGAGGAAGAGATTGTATCGAATACAAAATCATATTCCTGTTGGTTTGCTCTTAATATTGTTGGGTGGGTAGATTATACTTTTTTATAGATATTCCGATTAGATAATTTTATTGTAAAATTTAATCACCCAGACATTCCGGCTTCTGATTGATAAATATATAAATCATAACAAGAGGTGCTTATCCTAAAGCGAATTTGGAAAGAACCACTGTTTTATTTTACACCCAGCGATTGGAACATCTGGGTAATCAGATTGTTAAAACAATATCAGCACAAATAAATAATCAACTTCATAACATCCAGGGAGGATAAAAATGAAAACATCCCGTCTGCAAAATGTCTTGAAACTAGTGTTCGTTGCATTTGGAATTAACAGCCTCATACTTGCATCCGCTTTTTCACAGGAGCGTTCAGATGCAGCTACAGATGCACAAAAGCCGAACTGGGCTTTACAATTTCAAATAAATGACAATTTTTCTCTGACATCCTTTCAGGGCAGCACAATTTCATTAAACAAATGTTTATCAAATAACAGATCTTTTCGAATGGGCCTTTCGCTAAATACTACATTTAAAGATTATGATATGACATGTCCGGTATTAGACAATGAAGACAAGTCGGAAAACAATTTTCATTTTCTATTAACAACACAGTATATTAAAAATTATAAAAACAGAAACAAAGTCACTCCCTTTTTTGGATTCGGACCTGCTGTTCAATTTAATTATGATAACGAAAAAAACACGTTCGGAACCAGCAGCCGAACCAGCGTAAAAACGACAAGCTGGGGAATGGGAATATCCGGTGTTATAGGCGTTGAATACTTTATTCGTAATAACCTGGGTTTACTTGCAGAGTATGGTTCTAATCTTATGTATAATCGATCAAAAACTGAGGATATAACAGAAATACGCCGAGGTGAAAATAACAAGTTTGTGACCACGGAGGATATAGATGAAAAAACCACAACCATTGATTTTAGTCCGGCTTTAGTAAAATTTGGTTTGTCCATTTATTTTTAATCTGGTTATTAGCAATTTTTATGAGTTAAAAGGCCGGCGAATGAAGGAATTTTAAACACTCAAAAAATCAAAAGGTAAAAATCTCAAATTCGACAATTTACACGGGTACGACAACGGAAAGGAAAAGCACCATGAACAACAAAACAATATTTGTTTTGTTTATAACACTATTATCAAGTATAAATTTGGTAAACGCTCAATCGCAATATTTATTTGGATTAAGTGGTGGTATTTCAGAACCTGTAGGTGCATTCGGTAAAATTTGGAATACGGGATTTAATATAGCCGGTGAAGTATTTTATAAAGGTTCAGACAATATGTATACAGGCTGGCGTGTAGTGTATAACCATTGGAGTCCTGATCAAAGCGTACTGGAAGGGAAATATATTGATTATTATGGACTTGTAACCAATATCTCCAGTTCAGCAGCTCTGATAGAAATAACACCAAGTATTAGATTTATTTCATCCGCCAATAAAAACCAAAAAACACAATTTTTTGGACAAATAAATTTTGGATATTATATAATAGATATTGATGTAAAAGCGAGTACAACAAGTAATATAGATTTAATACCCATTTCCGGGAGTAGTGGCACAGAAAATAATTTCGGTATTAATTTGGGGGCCGGAATAATAACAAAAGGTCACGGAAACACTAAAATCACTCTTTATCCTATGTATAATATTATGTCTAATTTGGCAAAAGAAACCAACTATTTTTCAGTAAACGCGGGATTTTATTTGGCAACTGATTTATAATCCTAAATCAGGAATCCGAAATATTTATTGTCTATTACAAACCTCATTTGCCGGATTCATAGATATCTGAATCCGGCAATTTTTAAAAAGATCCATTGTGTGCAGAGCTTTTTTTATTCATTAAATTTAAAACAAACTCCCACGCTTATACCGGCTATTTTGGAATCAAACCCAATTGGGATGGCAATTCCGTCTCCTAATAAAATGATTCCGGCGCAAATATTAGTCAGGGTAGATTTTTCTTCTTTAAGGACCCAATAATTTCCGTATGTGCCAAGAGAGCCTGTCGGATCTTGATATTGCTGGAATTTGCTGTTAAAGGTAAATCCAAGCCCGGCATATACTGCTATATTTATATCCAATCCATAGGTTATTCCAAAATTTAAAACGTCCTTCGATTCCCTTCCGTCAATTTTCCGGTCTCCCCAAACATAACTTGCCTGCCTGTCACTTATATCACTATAAAAATCAGGGTCCTCTTCAGATATAAATTGTCCATTTGATTTGATCTCCAGAAAAACACCAGCCTTTTTTAACGGAATTAATGCAAAATAAACTCCGATAGGAGCATTGGGAAGATTTCCAACATAGCCAATGGCAATGTGACGATAGTTATACACCGGGTTTTTATTATATTCATGATCACGATTGGTCTGTTTGCGGTCCTGCGGTCCAGACAGATATTGTTCCTCTTCTGCAGAGTAAAACTTTTCATTGATAAAATCCCCAACATTCACATCGTAAACCGTATGGAGTTTACTAATTTTTAATTTACATTGATAAGAGAATACGGCAGTAACCTTAGCCTCTGCGACCAAAATATGATGATAAACTCTTTTGTTAAAAATGTGGCAAACCATCCCATTTTTAACACCATCCATTCGCCCCTTGGAGCCGATAATGTTTAATCCATCGACTTCCGACACCTCCATGCCTGTAAAAGGATAAACATATACGGGTAACACCAGGATGAGAATAAAGTAAAAAACCTTCATAACGCCCTCCGCTATTTTAGTCTTTCTCTTTAAAAATACTCACATTTAATAAAAATGAATATAAATTCACCCTTGTGGTTCTATATACTAAAACCATATTATTTTTTTTATATTTCCATTATTAATAAAATATGTTATACAACCGACAGAAATAAAAATTAATTAAATTAACAACGTGAATCTCTGGATGATCAAAAACCAATAATTATAAATTAAACACTTGAATTCAAAGGCACGGATGTTTATTTTTCATCGAATACGATAATATGCTATATAGAGCATATAGATTACTAATGCCAACAGGAGTCAGAGTGATGACGCGTAAAGAGAGAATATTGTCTGCTGTAAACCATCATCAACCGGATATAATACCCTTTGCTTTAAAAGCAACAGACGATGTGCTCTTTTGTTTGCAAAAGCATTTCAATGTCGACACTCTATTTGAATTACTGGAAATTCTTCCTGTGGATATGTATGGATGTTTTAACAACTGTCGCTATGGGATTTATCCGGAATATATCGGTGGTCAAGCAAAAATTCTTTACCCGGATTGCTATCCTGACAATTCGTGGGACACTATTTATGGTTATAAACGTCACTGGGTAGCAGGGGCCAACGGCAGGACCGATGAAGTGGTCAGGGCACCGCTTGCTAACGCCGACAGCATTGCCGACGTTGAAAAGTACAACTGGCCTGATGCAGACTGGTTTGATTATCGTTCACTCTCTCAACAGTGCACAAATGTGTGTCAATATGCAAAAATATTCCACGTCGGAGGACTGGGGCATGTGGCCAATTTAATTGGGTTCGAGCGGCTGTTAACCGATATGATGCTCAATCCGGCTTTTATTACAGCGTGTTTCGAAAAATTGACCCGGTTTTATGTCGAGTTTCTTGAACGTGTTCTAAACGCGGCAAATGGCGGTATTGATATTATCTGCCTGCTGGATGATTTTGGTACGCAACAGGGACCGCTTATCAGCTTGGAATTATACCGTAAATTTTATAAACCTTATCATAAAAGAATATTTGACGTTGCGCATCGCTTCAACGTCAAGGTGATGATGCATTCATGCGGTGCGGTTTATGATTTTATACCGGAATTTATTGAAATTGGAGCGGACATTCTGGACCCAATACAAACAAATGCCGTCGGAATGGACCCGACTACACTTGTAAAAGAATTTGGCCGGGAATTGTGTTTTCACGGCGGTATTGATACACAGAATACAATGATTAACGGTACAGCAGATGATATCCGTCGTCAAATTGACAGCCTCGTCGAAGCATTTAGCAACAACGGAGCATATATACCGGCCCCGAGTCACTATATCCAAAGTGATGTTCCCTTTGAGAATGTGCTGACAATGTTGGATCATGTTGCTGGTTTACGAGGTTCTAAACTACCAGGAAGTATTTAAATCGCCCGGGGAAATAAGCAAAATTCAGTGCATAAAAAAATCTCTCGTCTTTTCAAAAAAACACTTGACATATTACTTGAAATTTAGTACCATTACTATAGTTATAGTAGACAACATATAAAGGAATTAATATGCCTTCGAAAAATAAACTAACCCCGGTTGAATGGGAGATTATGGACGCAATCTGGAAAATCGGCAAAAGCCCGTCCGTAAGAGATGTGGTTGACCACGCCTTTCCCAACGGAGAAAAAGCATACACAACGGTACAAACCATTGTTAAAACCCTGGAGAAAAAGGGATTTTTAACCAGTAAAAAAATCGGTCTGGTCAATTTTTACACACCGACAAAATCCAGAGACGAAATGGTCCAGGCAGAAACGAACAATCTGGTTTCCAGAATTTTTCAAGGCTCAGTCCCGGCTTTGGCAAACTTTTTAATCGATTCACAGGATTTGTCATTAAAGGAAATTTCCGAGATCAAACGTCTTTTAGATGAAAAAGAAAATGAGTTGAAAAATAAAACCGAAAAGTAACGAAAACATTTCGTGTTTCCGGTTAACAGGCAGGTCTTTTTATAACCTGCCAAAAGCCATTTTTTAACAAGAAACGGGGCTTGTTATGATTGAATATTTGAACCAAATCAGTGCCTACTGGGCTGATTTTTTCGGTCTGATGATTATACAAAACACCATATTTCTGGCCATTATATTTGTAATTCTGGCGCTTTTAAAAAACAACAGCGCCCAGATCAAATATATCGTCAGTGTAACCGGTATTATAAAACTTTTACTGCCGCCTTTTCTACCATTTTACAGCAGCGGATTAGTAAATCCAATGCAGCCGTTAACACTGTCTTCCCTAGCACCTCAATCAACGAACGCTGTTACCGGAACGGCTGGAATGGCGGCAAAAACATTGCCTCACACACTCGATATATTCGGCGTTCTTTTTATCGCCTGGACTGTTTTTGCCCTGTTATACCTCATTCTTGCTCTGGGTTCAACATTTATGCTTTATCTAAAGCTTTCCACGGCAAAACCGGTCCACGAAAATGTTCAACAAAAAGCACACTTGAAACTACTACAATCCAATTATATCAGCACACCACTGAGCATCGGACTTGCTCCAAAGAACGTTTTCCTTCCATCCTTCTTCAAGGTATTACCGCAGCAATGTCAGCAGGTCCTTATCAATCATGAACTGGCACATATAAAACGCAGGGACGGGGTCTTTGAACTGTTACAAATCCTTGCGCAGGCTGTCTATTTTTTTAATCCCCTGGTTTGGCTGTTAAACGAACGGGTGAATGAATATAGAGAAATGGCGTGTGACGACACAGCCATAAAACAGGCGAATTTATCGCCGACAGAATACTCCAGGTACCTGGTTCACATGGCCGAAAAGATGGTCCAACCCTGTTGGGCTTATAATTCGGCGACTGCCCTGATCAGGCAGAAAAATAAATTAACACAACGTGTGAACTATTTGTTAAAGGAGAAAATTGTGACACAAAAAAGAAAAATGGTATCCATTGCTGCCTTGTTGGGAATTTTAATTTTTTCACTTTCCTGGTATTGCACACAGAAAACAGAGACAGATGCCATTACAAATCCGCAACAAAAGACAGCATCTGACGGAGATGTAGAATTTGTAGCGTATGATGTACCGCCGAAACCCATTGGTGGTTTTTCAAAAATTCAAAATAACCTTGTTTATCCTGAAATAGCAAAAAAAGAAGGTTATCAGGGCAAGATATTCCTGAATGTTTTAATCAGTAAAGAAGGCAAGGTTAAAGAGGTTAAAACTGTTAAAACGCTCGGGTCGGAAAGTGACATTGAAGCTCATCCTTCTTTGAGAAAAATCATCCCCACACCGGGAATAAACCAGGAAGCGGCTGATGCCTGCACCGAAGCGGCCATTACGGCTGTTAAATCCATTGATTGGGAGACGGCACAGCGAGATAAAAATCCGGTAGAGGTTTGGGTTGCCCTGCCCGTTGTTTTTAAACTGGAAGAAGGTCCGAAATATAAACCAAAATCAAATTACGAAGGTGCAGCCGGACCAGCCGACGGACGAAACGCCCTGATGGAAAAACTTGGGATGCTTAAAAATGGTGAAATGGTGCAAGTAAAACGATACAGCGCACTGAATTGCCGGATTGACGAAAACGGACAAATTATAGAAATTGAACCTGTTGGTGAAACAACAGCAGAAAATGTTGAAAGTTACCAACATCATCAAACAAATGTCCTGGAACATTGTTCGTAAAGACGGTCGTGCAATTAAGTATTGGTACAATGTAACTTTTTCAAGTGAGGCGATAGCTGAAATGTAACACACTTATTCTTTCCAGGAATACGATTTATTAAACAGGGGCAGAGAATTTTATCTGCCCCTGTTTTGACGGATAGATAAACCTTGCACTAAAAGTCAAAATTTTGTACTATTCTTTTAACGGTTAGGTTTATTATAAACAGCGATCAGGTTTTCAATCAGCCGATTTAATATACCTATACTGATTTTTCCATATTTAAATTTCGGGTTTCATTCTTGCACGAGGAATGGTTGCGCTTTTTTAAGCTCAAAATAATTTTTTCGCATCCTCCAAATTATTGGAACAGGTGGGGTATGTTCTGTGGGGTGGGCACAACTGCCCTTATCCAATAAAATCCAAAGCCACTCATCTCCCCTGGATTTCTCAAATAAGGCAAATTTTCACTTAATAAGAGAGGTTTGTCATGAAAAAATTCTTTTACTATCTGCTTTTCATTCCACTTTTTATGTTGTCAAACTGCTCGGACAACAGCGTTGAGTCTAAAAACGGTTTCCAGGTCAGCGGCCATATTTACCACAACAATTCACCCGTATCAGCGGCACAGGTCATCATCAATCAGAATCAAAATTTGTCAACACAAACCAATGAAGAGGGTTATTTTATAATCACCAATGTGCCTGAAGGTAAACAAATTATATCTGCTTCCATCACATTGGAAGAGGGAAATATTATTGAACAAACGAAATCCATCCAGGTCAGTTACGATGTAAAAATTAACAAATTGAACCTGCCAAAAGCCATACAATTACATGAACCACAAAATGTGACTGATAAATCTATTGAACTAAAATGGTCGTCCACAGATGCGGCTGATTTTCGGGAATATAAAATCTATCGTCATAATTCTGCTGATGTGAATGAATCAACAGGAGAACTGGTGGATGTTTGCACAGCTATTTCCGATACGGTGCTTGAAGTTACAGGATTAGAACCCTTACAGACCTATCATTTCCGGGTTTATGCGATGAATGAATTCGGCAGACTGGGCGGCAGTAATGTTCTTTCCGTAACAACCAGTAACTTTCAGGTTATCTGGAATGGTGATTTTGAAAAAATTGACCCTGCAACTAATTTTGCAAGGCATTGGGAAACCGATCCTTCACCAGATCCGGTTAAAAAAGACAGCCTTATAGCACAAAATGGTACACATTCAGCATATGCTGAAATAAATGGCATACACAATTATTTAAGACAGGAAATTTCCACAACACTGATTGATCCGGGTTCCCAATATCAGTTAAGCTATTATATTAAAATTGATTCTCTATGTGCCACGGATCAAATTAAGACATCATTTAGTACAACAAATACAGATATTACAATACTTGAAGCAGAACCCATCAGCGGTCCTCAATTTGCAACGGATTGGACACAATATACTTATGAATTTACAACCCCTTTGACTACGGATCCCAATATTTCAAGTTACCAATTATATATTGGATTTTGGAACCATGATACCAAGACTCCGATCAAAGTCTGGATTGACAATGTCAGAATGATAAAAATTGAATAATTTCATTTTTATTATTAAATTTGTTCACCGTGGGCAATATTTTCCTGCGGTGAACAAACCATATTACCATAAAAAGGTTTACCAGGTAATTCAATTATACGAAAACCAGCAGTCAATACACATCGTATCGCTAGAATGAATTTAATTTACTAAAAAGGAATTGGTTTGTTGGATTATAATTAATATTATCAAGTGATCTGATATAACACAGGTACCAGTCATGATAACTGAAAACATGAAAATATTTAATACCGTATTTAAAAACCCACAAATTTTAATGGTACTTGAACGTTTTGATGTGCCCATGGGTTTTGGGGAAAAAACATTTAAAGAGATGTGTAGCGAACAGAACATTGATGAATACTTGTTTCTGACAATTGCCAATTTGTATTGCTGTAAAAAAGACGTTTCTATTTCTCCGTCTGATATTGAAAAAATAAATGCAGACCAGGTGCTTCAATTTTTAAAAAACTCACATACTTATTTCCTCGATGAAAAAATCCCCAGGTTAAAAGCCTTGATTGATGAAAAAACAGAAAAATCCCAAAATGACAAATATTCGCTGATCATAAACAAATTTATTAACGATTATGCGACTGAAGTTTATGAACACATGCATTATGAAGACGCGATTGTTTTCCCCTATGTTGAATCACTTTTACACCCTAAAAGCCAAACACTACAAAAATATAATATTGAAAAATTTAAAAAGCACCATTCAAACATTGAAGACAAGTTAACAGATTTAAAAAATCTGTTAATCAAACATATCCCCACTGATTATGATTCCGTGGTAAGAAGACAGATGCTGTTTGAATTACATGATCTGGAACATGATATAGGCATACATGATTTTGTTGAAAATAATTTATTAATCCCTTTTGTCGAACGACTGGAAATGGAATCTAATGAAGATTAAAACCGGGAATAAAATCATTATTATAGATTCTTCAGAGATTATTCAGGAAGGCTTGTCGCAGATTTTAGAACAGAATTTCAGCAATTTTGATATTGTCAAGTATGCCACGCTGGACCAGGTTGATGACGTTAGCGAAAAAAATGAAATACGACTGACAATTATAAATTCTTCAATCATCGATAATTTGTCCGATCCTAAAGATATATACGAAAAACTTGGGAACACAAAAATCCTCGGAATTATAACCAGTCACTATCACAGAAAACTCACTACCGTGTGTGAAGATTTGATCTATATTTCAGATAACCGTGAAACAATCATTAATCTGATTAAAAACCATTTATCCGGTCCTGCAAAAAACAAACTTAAGAATAAACTAACAACCAGAGAAAACGACGTACTCAAACTACTTGTTAGAGGTCTTTCAAACAAACAAATTGCCGGTGAATTGTTTATCAGTATCCATACCGTTATTTCACACCGAAAAAACATTTCCACTAAACTCGGCATAAAATCCACAGCAGGCCTGGCAATTTATGGTATTATTAATAATATTATCGATGTTGATGATTATCTGGATATGAGTTAATTTTTTTCACTAACTGTTACCAAACATCTGTCAGCTTTTAAAACCTCCCTATATATCCCCATTTCAGGCTATAATTTTTAAAAAAATCATTATTTCACGCGATTGAATTGATCTCCTGATTATTCTATATTTTAATTTTTAAACCATCAAAATAACAGGAGAATGATTAATGAAAAAATTGTTACTTTTACTATGCGTTTTAGTAAGCAGCCCGGGTGTTTTTGCACAAGAAAAAACAGATGCCATGCTGTTCGGTGATGTAAAATCAAAAATAACAGGGGAGCACTTGCCTTATGTAAATATCATTGTCAAAGGGACAACCATGGGAACGGCAACAGATGGAACCGGACATTACAAGCTGGCCAATTTGCCGTTGGGTGAGGTTACAATTGCAGCACAAGCCATCGGTTATAAATCACAGGAAAAAATAGTTTTTATGGAAAAAGGAAAAGCTGTTGATCTTTTCTTTATTCTGGAAGAAGATGTGTTGGAGCAGGAGGCAATAGTGGTGACAGGAACCCGTACAAAACACTATGTCAAAGATGTTCCTGTGCGGACAGACGTTATTACCATGCGGGAAATTGAAAACAAAAATGCCGAAAATATCTTTCAAGCCCTGGAAGGCATGCCGGGTATTCGGGTAGAAAGCCAGTGCCAGTATTGTTCTTTCACTATGGTTCGTATGCAGGGTCTTGGTGCGGAACATACACAGGTCCTTATCAACGGACAACCTCTTTATTCCGGTTTGGCCAGTGTATATGGTTTGGAACAACTAAGTACAGTTGACGTCGGACAGATAGAGGTCGTCAAAGGAGCAGGTTCTGCGTTATACGGAAGCAGCGCTGTGGCCGGGGCCATTAACATAATTACTAAAGAACCGTCATTTGAACCTTCTATTAAAGTTGATCTACAGGCAGGTCGATATAACTCGAAAAATTACAGCATTTCATCGTCTTTGAGAAACGAAAAAGGTAATATTGGTATAAATATTTTTGCACAACGCGTCAGCGGTGATGCCATTGATGAAACCGGTCCCGGAACATCACAGGATATGGTGAAAAACAAAGATGGAATTTCCGACCGTGTGGCCAGCAATTTAACCAATGCGGGTTTCGGTTTGTATATAAACAATGCTTTTGCAAAAAACGACAAACTAATTATTCGCGGTAAATCTGTTTTTGAAAAACGTCAGGGCGGAACAATGGACGATGATTATTATAAAAATCCCCTGACAGACGGCACAGAGAACATAACTACGGAACGCTACAGAGGCGAAATGAGCTACAGCAAGCCGGTGCAAAAAAATTCCGAGTTAAATTTTAACTTATCTTACGTCAACCATAACAGAGACGCCACAAATGACTCGTATCTGGGTGATTATATGGATACACATGATGGGAATGTTCCGGATTTAAGGGACATGCGCCCTTATTTAGCTAAAGAAAATTCCTATGCGGCAACATTGACCCTTGGTACAACAGCGAAACAACATAATTTACTTTTTGGAGTACAATCCTATTTTGATGAACTGGAAGAATCCGGAATGTATGTTGTCGTAAATCCGGAAAGCCAATACCTTGGCGATTCTTATCGGTCTACCAGTGATAAATCAGCACGGGAAATCGGTGCATTTATCCAGGATGAATGGAACGCCACACCGGTCCTGACATTTGTGCCGGGTGTACGATTTGACCATCATCACTCCAGCGAGTCCTATAAATCAGACAGAAAGGTTTTTGACAGCGCTACTTTTCCTGAAACAGATTATAATGAAACCAGTATTAATCCACGAATTGCCGTTAAATATGCCCTTTCAGAAAAATTAACTCTGCGCGCCAATACCGGCACAGGCTTCCGGGCACCTTATGGCTTTTCAGAGGATTTACATTTATGCAGTGGTTCTCCACGTGTATGGAAATCATCAGACCTGGAACCGGAAACATCTATGAGCTATAATCTGTCAGCCGATTATTATGGAAACAAAATTCGACTCAGCACCAATATATTTCGGACTGATTTGAAAGACAAAATAGCCTTTTCTGATGCAGATGCATCTGTTGCCGCATTTGGTTATGATTATCAATGGGAAAATATAGATGATGCATTTGTTCAGGGTATTGAGCTTTCAGTGATGACAAACCTGGCTCAAAACCTGGATATGGGAGTTGATTTCACCTATAATCAGGGTGAATATAATAATACCCGTGCAGACTGGCAAGGGACCCAATATGAAGATGACAGCAAATATATATCAAGATTTCCCCAAACCACCGGAAATATTAAATGTGAATACAATCCAAAAAGCTGGAGTTTTGTAGTATCCGGTAATTATCAGGGTAAAATGTACATTGACTATTACAATGAAGAGATTGACCCGGAAGTTGGTGATATGTCAAAAATTAAAAAAACCGACCCCTTTATGCTTTTTAATGCCCGAGCATCAAAACAAATCAGTCAATACAAATTATATATCGGTGTTGATAATATTTTTAACTATGTGCAGGATGAAAAACACCTGGATGACGCAGCATTTATTTATGCACCGTTATACGGAACAATGGTATATGGTGGAATTTCATTTGATATAAAATAATTTTTCATGGTTCTTTCCTCAATGAACTCACAACTGACAAAAAAGCCAGAGCAGGTAAAAATCCTGCTCTGGCTTTTTAAAGGCGTCACAACATTTTCAATCCTCTTAAAATATACCATGTTTTCGAATCGTTTTCTTTAATCAATCTCTATAAAACATCAAAATTCTCTTAACATACAAAATGCCTCATTGACATATTCATACATAATTTCGGGTATTATAAGGGAATAATAAAAAAACATCTGCTGTTTGTATTTTCAAAAAACTTTAAAAGGAAAATATGAACAGTAAAAATACAATACAAATACTCATTTTATTAACGTTATTTATACCAATATATAATCTTTACTCGCAAACAGGCAATATTACAGGAACAGTAAAAGACCAAACCACTAATGAAGCGCTTGCGGGCGCCAATATTATTGTTAATGGAACCACCTACGGAGCAGCAGCAGGTTCCGAAGGAAATTTTGTTATTAAAAATGTTCCTGTTGGTACCTACAGCATCACCGCCACTGTTATCGGCTATAAACCGGAAACTGTCACGGATATTGTTATTAATCCGGCAAAACCGGTTGTCATTGATTTTTTGCTTGATGACACTGTTATCGAATTTGATGCGCTGACGGTTAAGCCTCAGTATTTTACAAACTACTCTAACAAAATCACCAGTACCTTGGGGCAATTCAATGAAGAGATTCGACGTCTACCCGGAGGACTGGAAGATGTTGTCCGGGCGATATCCATCTTACCCGGTGTTGCGCAGGTACAGGGAGGCAGAAATGATCTGATCGTTCGCGGCGGTGGCACCGTCAGAGAACCTGTTTATTGTTGACGGAATCCCTGTTCCCAATATCAATCATTTCGGCACGCAGGGTTCAAGCGGAGGCCCCATAAGCTTTATCAATCTTGATTTCGTGAAATCCACAACCTTTTCCAGTGGAGGTTTTGGGGTTAATTATGGGGATAAAATTTCATCCGTTTTAAAAATAGACCTGGATAAAGGAAGGACTGATAAAATCGGTGGAAAGGCTACAATTTCAGCTTCACAATTCGGTTTCGATTTGGAAGGACCAATCAATAAAAACGGATCATTTTTGTTTTCAGCACGACGCAGTTATCTCGATTTTATCTTCAAAGCGTCCGGTTTTGGGTTTGTCCCGGAATATTGGGATTTTTTGAGCAAGGTAAATTATAAAATCGACAAGAACAATGAAATCAGCATACTTGGCATAGCCGCACTGGATAATACAAAATTTTTTAATGACACACGGGAAAATCTTGTTACAAATTCGCAAATAATGGGCAGCAAACAAAATCAATATATTTTCGGTTCCACATGGAAACATATTTTGCCACGTGGATTTTATACATTAACATTATCACAAAACCAGGTCGATTTTAAATATTTCCAAAAGGACACAACACAACAGTACATCTTGAAAAATAATTCTCTTGAGAGAGAAAATTCCGCCATTTTTAATTTTAATTATTTCCCAACAAACAGCACAGAATTTAATTTCGGTATGCAGGGACAAAGGGTCCGTTTTACGACCGACTTTTTTTTACCTGATTTTACAGATTATTACGGGTATACAACAAGTATTAACAGACAATATGAAAAATCAGCCAAAAAAGCAGCCTTTTGGGCGCAGGTATCGCAAGACATTGCCCGACTGACTTTAAACCTGGGCGTACGGTCCGATTATTTTAACATGATCCAGAAAAATTGGGGTAACAGCCGCGCGGTTTTCCATGTCTTACAAATTGTCAGAATTAACATCCATAAAGACAGCTATTGGACGCTTTTATCAATCCCCCTCCTATATTTGGGTGGCGGCTGATGAAATAAATCAGCAACTAAAATTTATTGCAGCAAACCAATATATTTTTGGCATTTCACATTTGGTCACCGAAGACATGCAGGTAAATATTGAAATGTATCACAAAAAATATATTGATTATCCGGCAAGCCTTACACGGCCCTATTTGGTGATGGCAAATACAGGAGCCGGATTCGGCGGCAGCGAAGAGGGATTTGTATCATTTGGTATCGATCCCCTCTCCCCTGTCGGCACAGGCTTTTCCCAGGGCATTGAATTTTTTGGTCAAAAAAAATTTTCAGACTCGCCGGTGTACGGGACCTGGAGCATCAACTTTAGTCAGACAAAATTTAAATCGCTGGATGGTATTGAAAGACCATCTAATTTTGATCAGAGATGGATTTTTAATATCGGCGGCGGGTATGTGATAAACCCGAAATGGGAGGTCTCGGCACGTTTTCGATATGCAACCGGCAGACCCTATACGCCCTTTAATGCGGATATCAGCAAAACCCCGAAAAACTATAATACGGCCCGAATTAAAGACAACCACTTTTTGGATATCCGGATAGACAAACGCTGGTTTTTAACTAAAACAACTCTGATCACCTATATCGATATTCAGAATGTCTATAACAGAAAAGCTGTTAATGTTCCTTCCTATAATGCATATACAGGAGAAATTGAAGACAGGAACAGTATCGGCATATTACCATCAGTCGGAATCAGCGCTGAATTTTAACGGGAAACCGAAAACAATTTCATCAACCGTTCTGTTTTTGAATAGAGCTGGCGTCTTGTAATACCCAACAATTCAGCGGCTTTGGATTTGTTACCTTTAGTTTTCGTCAGGGCGCGCTGGATCATTCGCCATTCCATTTCGTCGAGGGTCAACTCTTCATCCTGTATATTATTTTTCAGCGGTGCTTCTGATTCACCTCGTAAATATGGGGGTAAATCAGAAACTGTTATTTGTTGATCGCCCGCCATAATCAAGGAACGTTGGATGATATTTTCCAATTCCCGAACATTTCCGGGCCAATGGTATTGAATCAAAAGGTCCATCGCCTTTGGATCAATGTGGTTTGCGTTTTTCCCCTGCAACACCAAAAAATGAGCAACCAGGTCCGGAATGTCCTGTTTTTTGTCCCGCAAGGCCGGTAAAAATACAGGAAAAACATTAATACGATAATAAAAATCCTCACGAAAGGAACCGTCTTTAACAGCCTCTTCCAATTACGGTTTGTGGCGGCAATCATCCGCGCATGGACCGGAAGGGTTTGTGAACCGCCCAGATGCACAACCTCTTTGGACTGCAGTACCCGCAGCAATTTGACCTGAGTTGACAATGATATTTCACCGATTTCATCCAGAAAAATCGTGCCACCCCCGGCGGCTTCAAAAAGTCCGGGTTTTAATTTATCTGCTCCGGTAAATGCGCCTTTTTCATATCCAAATAATTCACTTTCAAGTAAATTTTCCGGCAAGGCACTGCAATTTACCGGAAGAAAAGGTTCGTCCTTGCGGGGGCTCATTTCATGAATGGCCTGGGCAATCAGTTCCTTTCCTGTTCCGCTTTCTCCTCTTATAATAACGGAAGCATCGGTTTGTGCCACTTTATCAACCAACTGGTAAACATGACGCATGGCTTTACTTTTACCAACAAGTTGTCCGACAGAAAACTGATTTTTTAATTTTTGTTTAAGCTCCTGATTTTCTTTGCGTAAGGAGCGATTTTCCAAAATATTGGCTACTTTATGACGTAGTTCATCAATATTAAAAGGTTTGATTATATAATCATAGGCTCCGTTTTTCATCGCATCGACCGCTGTTTGGGTATCAGCATAAGCCGTCATAAGCAATACCCGGGTTTCCGGACACTTTTCCATTGTCTTTTGCAGCAGTTCCAAACCGTTTATACCGGGCATTTTAACGTCGGAAATAATAACGTCAAAGGTTTCAACAGACATGGCAGCCAGTGCCGATTCACCGCTATTGGCTGTTGTTACCAGGTAATTTGAATTTTCGAATGCTGTTTTTAAAACAATACACATTCGACGTTCATCATCAACAATTAGTAATTTTGCTTTTTCCATATTTATCTTTCATCCTGCGGAATTGAAAATGTAAAAACAGCACCGCCTTGCGGATCGTTTTCAGCACTGATTGTTCCGTTATGTTTTTCGATAATTGAACGGCAAACTGCCAGTCCCAAACCTGAGCCTGTTGTTTTTGTTGTGTAAAAAGGCTCGAAAATTTTGGCAGCACCATCTTTTAAACCAGGCCCGTTATCAGATATACGTACCTGTGCAAAAGGTTTGCCCTTTATTTTAATTCTTTGAATATAAATATGAACCCGGCCCTTTATGTCTTTTACGGCATGAACGGCATTATAAGTCAAATTTAGTAAAACCTGTTCAACAGCATCTGCGTCGCAAAATGCGCCAATATCCTCTTTTTCACAATCCAAACTCAAATTCACATTTTCTTCATGGGACAAATTAACAGAATTAATAACATTCCTGACAAGCTGACAAAGATTATATTGGGCAAGATTCAACACCGGTTCCCGGGAAAAAGATAAAAAATCACACACCAAACGATTGAGCCGATTTATTTCATCGTCAATAAATCCAAACAATTCATCTTTTGTTCCGGATTTGTCATATTTTTCCCGCAACACGTCCGAAGTACTTTTTATAATTCCCAAAGGATTTCGAATTTCATGAGCAACAGTCGCCGCCATCTGTCCCAAAGCCGCTAAACGCCGGGCCTGAATCAATCGAGCTTCGGTATGCAAAAACACCCGCGTGGCCAGAGATAAAAAAATTGTTAAAAATACAAAAAGTGCAAGGCTGATTACAGAACCAATATATAAACCCCTTTGAAAAAACTGAATAATATTAAAATAATCAACGCCGGCTTCCAGAACAAGTATAATTATATTGCCCTGCGCATCAATAAGAGGTGTATATACATTTTTAAACTTTTGGTCTGCGATAGAATATAATTGGGACGTTGTGGTCATCCCGTTTAAAGCGGATTGAATAGCCAGACTATCTCTTGCCAAATAATTACGATTTGAAGAAAAATCATAATTAAAATCCGAATCTATTAAAACATATCGGGTTGAATCGATTATATAGGCAGATTCCAAATCATAATTTGTTTTTAAATAATTCAAAAAAGCCTGAATGTCGGCATGATCCGTTACATTAAATATATCATGAATATCATAGTGTAATTGATCTGCCGCAAAATTGGCCACCGTCACCAGGCGGGCATCCAGAGAAGATTCCAGGTGTTTGTCGATTTGCCGGATAAAAAAGTAACTTCCTGCGTTTATCAAAAATAAAACCAAAAAAGTAACAACCAGAACGGTCATTACATAAATTTTTTTTTGCCGGAACATGCCTGAAGAACGGAATGTAACTATTTTTGAATCACTTTTATTCATCCGGCTCTTTTCCAAATATACGCAGCCACTCTTCAAGTTCTTGTTGGCTCATGGATGAATTGTATTTTTGCTGTAATTCATCCGTTTCCTGAAAATGTGAAAACTTTAGATTCAGTTGGTTCACGCTCCAGACATGGCACCCGTAAAAACGGGCGTCCCGCTGTAAAACTTTGTCCGAAGTAACCAGGGTAATGTTTCTGGATTGTTTTGCCGATTTTATCATATTCAAAATTAACGGATCAGCTTTTTGGGGAGCTTGGGAAAAAACAACACTGATGCCGGATGGACGGGCAATTTTACCAATTTGCTTTATATCCTGTCCGTCGAATACAATGGTTATCTTTATTCTTTTATTGCCGCGAAAAGCAATTGATTTTCGTATTAAATCTTCTCTTGCATGCCACAGGGCGGATTCATTTTCCCAATTGATTCTGTACATTCTCAAAATGAAATTATATCCGTCTATAATTATATGTGGTAGATTAGAGCTCAATTATCATATTTTTCCAATATTTTTTCAACTTTATAAAACACATCATCAACAGTAATTGATTTCATACAATCGAGTTTATCACAAAAATCCTGATGACAGCGGCTGCAATCTAATTCATGATAAACCAACTGATGCCCGTCTTTTTCGTCATAAGGGAACCAAATTTCCGGTTCTCCCGGTCCAAAAATTCCAATCGTGGGTGTTCCAACAGCCGGCGCCAAATGCATAACACCACAATCATTTGAAATAAACGCTATCATTTTTTTCTGTATTGCAGCCAGTTGACGCAGAGGTAAAACCTCAGGCATAATAAATTTTTCACGGCACCCGGACAGAACAGATTTTACCAAATCCTCTTCACCAGGGCCCATAGTAAATAAAACCTGTAAGGACTTTTCAGTAACCAGCTTGTCTGCCAGGGCTGCAAATCGTTCAGGCAGCCATTTTTTTGCCGGCCAAGTTGCACCGGGATGGATGCCGATGATCGGTCGGTCAAGGTCAAAACCTTTTTCTTTTAAATAATATTCAGCCCGGGACTCTTCTTCTGTGATGACAATAAAAGGCTTTTTTTCGACCGGTTCAATGTTTAATGGTTTCAAATAATCCAAATGAAATTGAACAGCGGTTTTTGTTTCATGACTGCTTTTTATTGTGTGTGTATAAAAATGTTTTCTTCCCCGGAAATCGCCGCCGATTCGTATCTTTGCACCGCTTAGCCAGGTCAGTAAAGCAGCCCGCGGATTCCCGAACAAGTCTATCGCAATATCATACCGGCCGCAAATCAATTTCCCAATAACCTCTATCTGCCCCCATGTTGTTTTTTTCAATGCAATAATACGATCAACATAAGGGTGGTTTTCCAACAATTGATGGAAAGGTTCTTCTGTAACATAGGTTATTTTTGCGTCGGGATATGCTTTTGACAAAGCCTGCAATAAAGGTGTTGTTAAAATGATATCCCCCATAAAACGTAATCTGGAAACGAAAATATTTTTAATCAAAGCTGTTACTCTGGTCTTAATAAAATCCGGGGACGCTGTCCCGATTATTATTTAATTTTGTAATTTATTGTCTAGCCTTTGGCAGAACGTGCATTTTCTATCATAGTATTAAAGAGAGCAAATTGTTCTTTCATTGCGGTTACTTTATCTTCAGGATCGGTCCGTGCTTCCAGCAGAATCCATCCCTGGTAATCCATTGCCACAAAAAGGTTAAACAGCTCCTGATAGGGATAATTATCCGAGTTGAGTTCGCGTACATGGACCGTATTGCCGAATCTGTCCTTAACCAAATTAAAATTACCTTCCAATCCCGGAGGTAAAAGGTCCTCTCCATTACAATTCCAGCACATACCGACATTGGGTTGGTCAACATGTTCAAAAATGGCCTTCATATTCGGGAGTTCCGAAGTTATACGTCCGTGAACTTCAACACGTATTTGCTGACCATAGTCAGCAGCAAATTTACCAATTTTATTGAGAGACAATCCGATTTGTTCAATTGTTTTTTCCGGAGCAATCTCTTTCGGTAATGTATTTGGTTTAACTTTTAATCCGGAAGCGCCGATATCATGACACAGTTTAACAAGCTCGAAACTGTCCCGGATATTTTTTTCTAAAATTTGTGGGTCAGGTGAATGGAATTCCTGATTTGACCCATACCCAACGCAGGTTACAGGACTATCAGCAAAACGTTTGGCAACTTCTGCTCTTTGGGCCTTATTTAATGTCGGTTCCACGCCATGTGCATGTTTTGTACGCAGTTCAACACCGGCAAATCTTGCCTCTGCACAATTGGCTATAACAGTTGGCAGGTCCCAATCTTTTCCCCATAAATAAGTAACAAAGCCCAAACGCATATTATCACCGGGAAGTTGATTTTGTTTTTTCACACAAGACAAAACAGGAGAAATACCAAGCGTTCCCATACCGGCGACTATTGTTCTTTTAGCGAATTCACGTCGTGATATTTGTTTACTCATTTTATCAAACCTCCTTCCAATAACTTGACAATATCTGGTTGTTCAAATATAACAAATGATGTTTGACTATGCAACTTAAACGTTTCAAACAAACAGGACAATTTTTCTTGCATTTTTTTACGAATATTTTAAATTGAAAATATACATATCATGGTGAACAAATATTAATGACACAAGCGTCTTCCAGCCTCGAATTTTGGTTAAAAAAAATCGTCAAGATAATAATTAATCATTTTGGAATATATCTAAAACTGCTTAATATTCTTTCTTGCATCTTTTCTTAACAGGAGGTCAAATATGGCTCTTTCTTATGAAGAACTCAAAAAGATGACAGCAGCCCAATTAAGAGAAATTGCATCCGGTATTGATCACGACGCTGTCCACGGATACACCACAATGCACAAAGAGCATCTTGTAAAAGGGATATGTGAGGCACTCGAAATTGACATGCATGTCCATCACGAGGTGGTCGGGCTAAATAAAACGTCAATTAAAAGCCAAATAAAATCACTTAAAAAACAGAGAGACGAGGCCCTCAGCAAACAAGACTATACGGAGCTCAAACGTCTGAGACATAAAGTAAAGACATTAAAAAATAAACTTAAAAAAGCGACAGTTTAGAAAATTTCAGAATAACAGCCCATCACATTTATTGTTTTCAATTGAGTAATTCGGGGACATAAAACAGAATATTTCATCTCAAAAAAAAAGCCGCATTCAAGAATGCGGCTTAATAATTTATTCCAAAAGCATCATTTTTTTAACGGCTTTATAATCATTCATTCGAATTTTGTAAAAATACATCCCTGAAGCCAGGTGTTGTGCATTAAATTTAACCTGATACCGGCCGGATGACATGAATTCATCTACCAAATTCTGAACCAGTTTTCCCTGGATATTAAAAACCTGCAATTGAACACGGGATGGTTCTTTTACATTAAATTCTATTACAGTTTCCGGATTAAAGGGATTGGGATAATTTTGCATCAATGCAAATTCCGTAGGCAAACCCATGTTACTACCGTCAACGCCCGTATCAATATAAATGTGTACATTCGCTGTTCCGGTTGTTTCACATAACTGGTCTTTTACAGTTATTGTAAAATTTCCGGTATCATTACCGGCCGTAAAAAAACCGGTTTGATCGATAGTTCCGCCTTCTGCACTCCAAACAGGATAAAGCGTTACATCCTGATCTGCAGCAGTTTTACCTGTGGCAGTAAATTGTTGGGTTTCACCAGGTTCCAAAGTAATATTTGGCGGAGTTACCGTAATAGTGGCAGGCATCGGTAAAACATTCACCTTGGCACTACCAGAGACCAGCCCGTCCGGTGCTGTGGCGGTAACTGTAAATAAACCGGCAGTATCACCAGCCGTGAACAAACCATTTTCGTCAATGGTGCCGCTGTCAGCACTCCAGGTCAACACAACATCTACGGGTGCGCCCTGATCATCATAGGCCAGAGCGGTAAATTCCTGAGTCATCCCGGCACGTAAAGCAGCAGAATCGGGCTGCACCACGACCTGACAAACAGCGCTTGGTTCAGTGCCGTAAAATAGATGCGCATAAATATCATCACCGCGCCCCATGGAGGCGTCGTTAAAAACAAAAGCCACTAAAAACTGATTTTGCTTTTTACTATGAGCAATTCCCAATATACTACCTTCAAAATTGTCAGATGTATCTATTGGAATATTTTCAAATTCCGTAACAACGTTTACACGGTCATCATCCAGCAATAACATGTTATCTATCTCGGTCAAACCCAAGCGTTGAGCATAAAGATCCGTTACAAAGCCGACTCTTGTATCACCCCATGAAACAAGGTATTCATCGTCGGTTGAACCATAGGCAATATCCGGCATTCCAACCCATCCATCCTGAATGCTGATTGGAAAGTTTGAAACGCCTCGTGTAACGACACCTCCTTTATCAACATAATCCATCACCCAGACATCGTCCTGAAAAGAAAACAAAAGCCTTTGACCATAAATATCATTATCCACTGTTGTTTCCAGAACCCCCTTCCAAATCACCTGGACTTCCGTGCTGTCTTTACCGCGCTTACAAAGACTTTTGGTGTATTCGGTTCGTGATGTTACTTTGGCTTGCAGACAATCCGGTCCATTGTTAAACATTTCTGAAATTTGAATAGCCGGCAAAAATGTAAATGAATTTTGTTTGTTTAGAGAACTAATAGTACCGGTCGGCTCCAGCAACTCACCTTCAAAAGTGACACGCTGCCCCAAAACATAACCAATACTTGTTCCAAAAACGACAAAAAATTCATTTGTCATTTCATTATAGGTCACATCAGCCACGTTCTCTTCATATTCGGGCCGATTTGCAATAGCAAAATTTTCTACAGGATCTGCCGGATCCGGAGGCGGTAAAAGCGTTCCGTCATCCGCTACAAGCTGTCCATAAACATCCGCCCCCGTCCAGCTTTGATCCCCGACATTTCTAAAATCACCCCAAACCACTAAAAACACGGATTCTTTATAATTAAAAGCAACAGAACAGGTGTAAATATTTTTCTCATGCGTACAAATACCAAAGGTATGATCCAAGTCTGATGTGGGTGCGTCTACAAAATCTCCATTACTGTCAATGAAAACGCCCCGGATATCACCATCTTCTCCCCCTTTACGCCAATCTTCAAATACAATCAAGTATTTGTTTGTCATCATATCAAAGTCAAGATGTGGCCAATACTGGTGATTTTCAGCCATACAAATCGGAAAATTCTCACCTTTTAATGTTCCATCAGCATATACGAACTGACCGTAAATATCGGTATTATCAGTTCCGTTTCGCTGGTCCTCCCATACAACCAAATATTCATCCAAATTTGGATCATAGGCAACCTGGGCATAACCCTGACTTTCCGGCGCCATCGATATTGGAATCATTTCACTATGCCCCTGAGCAAATAATGTTGCCGTACTGAGAAGAAAAAATAAAAATAGTAATACAGTAACCCTTTTCATAACCTCCTCCAAACATTTATTCCGACAAAAATGAATTTATACTTTGTAAAATAATAGGTTTAAAGAGAATTGTCAACATATTTTCGCAAAAAAATGAAATTAATTCATTTTAATAGAATAAAGTCTCGCATTGTACAATTCGAACTTGAATATAATTTCATTTTGATTATTACATGAGAACGAATCTGTCCACATGAGTTTTTCATCTGTTACAGTCGACCGAATGGGTTTTGCTTTAGATATAACGTTTTTCGATGTATCAAGCACTGTAACTAAAATCTGACCATTGTCGAAAACATCCGCATTGAGCGAAATTGTTCTACCCTTACATTTTAAGGGACTAGTGATTATGACAGCCGGTTTACCTGTTTCAATTTGTTCATAACCGGCAAATCCATCTTTTCTTAAAGAAGCCAAACAAAGATAACCCTTTCTCCAATTTGTATGTGGCCCATCACTTCCGCCGTAGTATAGAAGAATTTTGTCTTTTTGAAAAACAGGACAAGCAGCAGCATAAACACATCCCCAATCATAATCTCCCGGCTCAGTCGAGTTCGGAATAAACGGAGTTCCGGGACAAATTCGGTACCAGGTGGAAGTATCGGGACTCCAGGCCAGTTCCGTCCAGGTGCGGTCTGTTTTTTTATTAAAAATTGTAGCTAATCCAAGATATACACCTTTGTAAAAAAAGACAGGCAATGCATAAACCTGTAAATAGCGGTCCAGTCCTTCCAAGACTACCTTAGCCTCTGTCCATGACATAAAATCAGATGAGCTGGTCCACGCAACCTGACGGACCTTGTAATCTTTTTTTCTTTCCCACGTTCGGGTAATACCAACATATTTGTTTAAAGTAGGTGCCCAAAACGCATTATTATGTGTATCTCCTCTAACATTCAGTCCTTCACATTCATACGGTTCACTCCAATGCAAACCATCGGACGAAAACGCAACCGACAATTTTTCTTTTCTGAATATCATTTTATAACGTTGATTAGGATCAGATGCATGAAAATCTTTGAATACACCAGCACCATGAGCCTCACGCATAACCAGGTTGTTCTTCGTGCTTCCATCATACTCTATAATGCCCAGGTTCGGCTTTTCCCAATTTATTCCATCATCCGACACAGCATAGCAAACGCCCATTTCTCTTTTACCCATTCGCTTTGCCGGGTATTTCACCGAATCCCTTTGGTCCAGTGGTACTTTCATAGTACCCGGATCAATAATAAAAGGAGAATACCAGCATTTAAACTTCTTCTCTTCTTTATCATACAATATATTCGGGTATAAATTATCAAAACGCATTTCCCAGGGTTTATCCTCTTTAAATAGCGGATTTCGGGAATCTTTATAAACTGTTCCCAATCCTAATTTCGCATTTTCCGTTTTATCGATAATGCGAGAATCCAGTAATAAAAACTCATCCGAATTTGCTAGAGAATATTTTTCTTGATTTGAATCTTTGTGTTTACAAAAAAACATTTGACCAAAGAGACAAAAGACAAAACCAAAAATTCCAATCAAAATTATTCTGGCTTTCATTATTTTACTTCCTTCCGTGTATAAAATTTAGTTTTTTGCACCATTTTAAATCTTTATAAAAATCCATCATTAAAAGGATCGTAAATTTTTAATCAAAAGAGTTGATATTATGTTTCACGTTATGTTAAATAGGAAATTAAAATTATCAAATTGGAGGTTAGTAATAAAGGCATATCAAGGACATTAAAGGAGAAGCGATCTGCTTGACGCTAATAAACAATCTTTTAGTAAATATTTTAGTAGGTTTTCTTTTTCCAACCTTTCTGTAATTTAAATTAATCTTTTACAATTATAAAAACGAACTAAAATGAAAACGATTATCGATAATCAATACTAAAAAAATTTTTCATAAAGATCAAATGTTTTTTAATAATGAAGATTTTTAAAACAAAGATTCATGTAAAACATTGTAACAGAAACAATTTCCGTTTGGGAGGCAAAGGAATTTATGGCCTATCTAATTTTTCAATATCGGGGTCTATAATGGTTTGTCCGGGAATATTAATATACTTGAACATTACAATAAATTTACTAAAAGGAAAAAGCACCCGAAACACGATGTGTATTGGCAAGATCACCGGGAACAAAGGCATAGTCGATGGTAAAACCAAACAGTGAAATTCCGGCACCAGCTGTCATTTCATCATTATAATAACCACCTCTTACGGCAACCGTGTTATAAACTAGCAACTCTGCACCAAAATGCCATTCTTCAAATTTGCCAAATTCACGGTCAACAGATAATGTTGTTCTGGATTTTAAACGCGAAAAATATTTCGAACCGGTGAAACCAAGTTGTGCTCCGGTTTTTACATCATCTTTATGATTGGAAGCTGTATCCCAAACAATCCGGGTACGTGAAAGGTCTTTAATCGACAAGCCAACACCGGCCCACATTTCCGGTTCGCCGTAAACAACATTTTCATGAAATGTCCGGATAATAACACCGGCATCAATCCCCTGTCCTGTTCCGGTCGATGCATCCAGCCGGTGGCGGATATATTTCCCTGTTACACCAAAGGCAATTTCAAAGGGAATTTTTCGAGGTTCAAATCCGCCGCCCCAATAAACATCAAAAAACTCTGTGCGGCTAAAAGATACCATCACCGCATCTTCCGTATCATTAAAATAGCCTTCTGCCTCCCCGGTAGACCGATATTGATTATTGGTATAACGATCATATCGTGTTCCCTGGAGTGAAGAATATCTCGGGATTTCATCAACACCGAGACGAATCCAACTGACGGCAAAAGCCATGTGCTGGTCTATCCCCATGGTAGCGTTAAGAGTGTTATATTGTGCCAATCCGTCAAACATGGGTGTATGATCAAAATGAAACGACATTTTTTTTATCCAGGTCATACCGGCCGGATTCCAGTAAAAAGCGGATGCATCATTTGCCAATGCAACAAAAGCGCCGCCCATTCCCAAAGCACGGGCCCCAACCCCGATATTCAAAAAGTCAGCCGCATATTCACCACCTATAGATTTTTTAGGCAGAATTAAAAGAAAAATCAGAAAGCAACAACATATTTTCAAATATAATCTATTTATAACCCTGTTATCCACACATCACTCCTATTTCAGCTTGGCCATTTTTTCAATTTGTTCAATAGTTTTTGAGTCATTTTTTGCAACAAATTTTAAATAATAAACGCCGTTTGCAACTTCATTACCATCTTCATCTCTTCCGTCCCAGTCCTGCTCCCAATATCCGGAAATATCAATAAATTCATAAGAACGGATCATTCTTCCGGAAACGGTATAGATATCTAGTTTTACTTCTTTTGCCATTCCTGTCAACGTAAAAGCGATGACGGTTTCATCAGCAAAAGGATTGGGATGGTTGGCAATAGCTGCCAATTTAAATTCACCGGAAATGGAAAAAGCAACAGACTGTTCAGACGAATTACCATGAATATCCACAGCCCGGACAGTAATTTCATGATCACCATATTCGAGTTCACTTTTAAAAGTCAGAACAACCTGGTTTTTTGTTTGTTGATCATAGGACAATACAAACTGGTCATCAGAAATTTGCTCGTCATCCATGAACAAAGTAAATGGTGAATTTCCCAAATTAAATCCGGAAGAATCCTGAAAAGTAATGACAAAAACAGGTCGGGGACTCACAATATCATTATCAGCCAGATGCTGTCCTTCCAAGCCGATGCTGATTATTGGGGCATTCCCATCATTGCTCGCCATAACCGTAAAAACACTGTACTCCTGTGGCAAATTAGCGGCAACGCTGCCATCTGCAAGGTTGACTTGACTTGCGAGCCCCAACCATGTTTCCGTACTCTCTTGCCAGGCAAAAATCTTGAACGCATTTCCCGGATCAGATAAATTAATATAAGCACTGTCCAGTTTATCAAAATATGCCGTTACCTTGAACGGTTTCGTACTTTTAATTGTAGAATCGGAAAACTGAATACGGTAAACCGTCCAATAGGTTTCGTTTCGAAACCGAACAGGTGTTAAAGATAATTGTCGTGCGGTTTTTAAATATTGATCATTCTCCATTCGTTCAAATTTAACAGAGATATTTTTATTAAAACTGTTTTGAGGAATTTCTACCTGAAAATTATTTTTTAAATCTGTTACAATACCGTTTGTGCCATTTTCTTTAGTTACAACATTGAGATTAAAATCCACCATATTGTTCAGCTCAGCCGATTCATCGACCTGGCCCAAAACATCCACTTGCGCCATAAACTCATTATACCCGGCTGTTGCGGCCGGCCAGTCTACCTGAATCAATGTATCTGATAAGGCCTTTAAACCGGCGACATTAACGTCCGAAGAAATCGGTTGCGGTTCATCCGTTTCTGACTTGATGCTGGCACGAACGGCAAACGCCCCACAATCTGTTTCGCCTTTATTCCTGATTTTTAAAGCAATTCTGACATTATCTGAACCGACAATAAAAATACTATCTCGCACAAACGTTAAATCAGCACGTTTTTTTACCATATATTCTGACACAGCGCTTTCAAAAACAGTACCATTTTTAGCTTTAACAATGATCTGGTAAAAAACTCTTGTTCCCTCTGCTTTAACCAAAGATGAATCGGATTTCCAAATTCCTCCCGATGTTTCGGTCATGCTTATTTTAATCCAGTCCTGGTTATTTGTGGTCCATTTGACATAAACGGAATCTAAACCACCGACATCAGCATGATTTTCCGGATCAAGTTCTGCAAAAAACATGACCTCTTCATTATGGCTGGGGCCGGCCGGAGTTGTATAATATTTTGACAAAAAGGCTTCATTTAAACTAAATGAGACAGAACCGGCTGCATCTGACTGATCGTTGTTAAAATATGCCCTGACAATACCCTGTCCATGGCCGGTTTTCCAACCGTTTCTAAAACCGGCATCAACAGTCAACACTTCAACAGAAAAGGTACCATTGGAAGCAGTGACGCTTTTTTCCACCAACAGTGAATCAAGGTTATTATAAACACTCAAAAGAACATTTCCGTTCACAGAGCCGGGAATAGTTCCTGTTACCATGAGCTTGTCGCCGTCGATAACAATATTTTTTGAAAGCGTTAAATTAATTTCATCAGGTGCAAAATGAAAACGTGTTGCCGGATCACCCATAAGAATATAATTTTTTACATGATCATAATAACTTTTGGTCTGATTGACCATTTCTATTTTACCATAGGTGCAAACCTCGCCGACTGTTTGCATTTTATAATCAAACAGTGCCTGAAAAAGCGCATTGTTTAAAAAGTAATCACCATAAAGATATGCCCGACCAGCGGAACCAAAATGAGCGACAACACCTTTATCAGGAGAACGCAGTAAAATTTCTGCCAACGACTGTTCCTCCGGGTTTGCAAAAGACCCGGTAAAACATGTCATACTAAATACAACAGGATATTTATCCTTGTTGGTCAAACGTTCCACATCTTCAGGCAGGAACAATTCCGAATCAAAATAAACACCGCCACCGCCGTGGCCGATAAAATTTAAAACAGCCTGACCAGCGTTTAAATAATCGGCTACGTTTTCTGTGCTTCCAAAATAACGCGAAGATGGTAAGGTAGCGACCCTGTTTGTCACCATGTATTGAGGAATATAATAATCATATAAATATTGGGCGCTTGTTTCAAAAAACTCGCCATTTCCTGTTAATAAACAAACATTACGGCGCCAGCTATCAATGGCCTGTTGTTTTTCATGGCTGATTGTTTTATCCACCATTGCCTGGGCTTCTTCTGCCGTATTAGCAGGAAAACGGCCAATATGCAAATCCGGGAGATCATCCGAACCGCTGACGGCAGCAAAATAATTATCACTGGATGTCATACCCCATGTGACAGTATATACCATCATTGTCGGAACATAGGATTTAAAACCTTCTTCTGTAGAAGGATTTTTATCCATGTATCGGGACGTATCTCCAAACAACAAAATATATAACGGGGCCGGAGATGTCCAGTTTTCATAAGCATATTTAATAAAATATTTAACCGCCCGGGGATCATAGTTTCCAAAAGAAAATTCGTTATAAATATCGTAAATATCTACAACCTTTGTCCTCAAATTTTGGGTAGCACGAAAATCGGCCAATTCCTGTGCCTGCTTTTCAAAATCCGGATGGGTGATAATAATATAATCAGCACCATTCGACGTACTTTTTAAATTAGACATTTCAACTTTTTGAATAGAAGAAACAGATTTTAGCCGTCGTTCAGAAACGGCAACAAGCGGAATATCAAGATTAGAGCGAATTTTAAAATAAAACGAATAGACACCTTTTTCATTTTCAAACGAGACGTCTGTATAACGATAACCATCAGGGGACAAGAGATAAACCTTATCATCACTGAAATTGGTCATTTTATACATACTTGCCACATAGCCGGTGTGTATAAATGAAAGAAAATCGTCTTCTGCCGCCAGCTCACTGGTTAATTCAAATTCTATCCAGTTCAACAACATGTGATCATTAGCGGCACCCGCAATATCTCCCGGAATGGATAAAACCAGCTGTTCCTTTTCCTGCAAATTTGCACTATTTATATACCCGGAATCAAAGATATAACTTTCCTGGTTGTCCCAATAGACATTACCGATCTCCTCCTCGTCCAGTTTTACAATCAAATGATGATCTGGTGAAACTGTTGGATTTGTAAGACCATTTAAGCCGATACGAACCCGAACCGGATGATCACCGAGATGTGTTCCACCCGGTAAATTGAAACTATAATCCTGTCCGTCCTGGATTTGCTGCCAAAACCAATGGTCGCCTTCGCCATCAGCCCAGGATAATAACTGATCATACCTTAAATCGTTTTCACGATGTTCTTTAGTTTTTGCATAGGTTATAGTATCCTGAACAGCCTCATCTGCCGCAGCAGTTACGTCGGCAAAGCGTGCACCCGGCGTGCCGTCCCAGGAAAGCCAGTAAACATTTGTATCTGAAAAATAAGAATAATAGGAATCGTCGCCACGGTTGTGTTCACCGTAAAACAGAATACGGTCTTCTTTGTCAAAGGTGCCGTCACCATCACCTTCCACAATAATCGGGACATGTATACCTTTATTAGCGAGCGATAATAATGAAGGGGAAATTTGCGCTAAATCAGCACCGGCATCAGCAAGCTGCTGCCCGGTAATAACATAAACGCCGTCTGTTTTTATAGAAATTTTATATTTAACACCGGACACATCAGATGTTTTAAACGTTTTCAAAGGAGATGAAAGCAGCTTGCTGCTTTTTGAGGTAGCTGAAAAATTTGCCAGATTATGTTTTAAAATAGAATTAAACTGCGCATCCCGGGTAATTGATTTTTTAGAATCGCTGTTGGAATCGATGAAATCAATTTGAAAAGTTATGCTCTTGATGATCTGGACCAATTTTGCATCAGCCAGATATCGGACCGGGAAAAACTCTACCTGAAGGATATGCTGTTCGCGAACATATCCGGTCATTCCGATGTTGATGGTTTTTTGGGGAAACCAATTACCAGTCGTAATTGTGAAATCCTTGATCGGAGACGTTTTGGGGGCAAGAGACTGTACCGGCGGCAGCAATATATCATTTTTATTAATAACATTTTGATCCAAAACCGTTAACCGGGCCGTTTTGCCTTCAGGAATGGCAAATGTCATACTTTTTACCGGAAGTTTTGGAACGCCGGTTTCCGATAAAAAAGCACAGCCGGGAATATCTAAAACAGAAAACCACTGTTTATCTATCAGTTCCTGACGATAAACAACAGAATCAATCCGTACTTTACATTTTAATACGCTGTCGGATGACTGCAAAACATCAATAGTAACACCTTGCTCCGATGCAGCAAACAAAGAACCGACAAGTACAAATACAACAATTATAAAACAAAAGAGAATTTTGTTCCGGATAAGCATCATCACTCCTAAATACAATCATCATCAACAGATACTTATATTATACATGTATAAACAGTTCAGTGCAGACGTTTATTCTTTATTCCCCAGGTTTTCTGAAACTAAATAGGACAAACGCTTAACGTGGATATATATTTTCCCGAGGAGTTCAACATCTTTGGGTTCCAGGTTTGGGTATATTTCAGCCAGAAAAATATCCAAATACCCCAGCAGTCCATGCGTTATGGAACGTATTTCATGAACCGGGTCCTTTTTAACGTTTTCGTCCATATCTTTATTTTCATTTTCAAATTCTATGTCAAGCAAAATCCACTCCTAAAAGGAAAAGGATGTCAAGCTAAAGATGCAATACCAAATTCAAAAATACTCTGTGAATTAAAAATTCATTAACAATGTCGGCTTTTACTAATTGTCTGCCAGGACAAGGGAACAATATAATCTTTTTTATAATCACTTAAAGCCATCTTGATTTTAGTAACCAGGAAAACAATTGTAAATCCGGCGATAAAAATTAGAAAATGATCAAGCGGTAACCGAAACCGCACTTTTGTGATATAAACGGCGTGTAACAGCATTTGACTGCATGCAAACAAAACCCAAAACAACACATATTTTCTGCTCGAATCGGGCATCATAAAAAAGCCTAACACGGCCAAAATAAATATTGGCCCATAAGAAAGTATGCTCACCCAACGAATATTAGAGTCTATTTTCAGATAACCTGTTGTTGTAGGTGATGGGTCGAGACGCCAAAAGCTAACGGCCTTGGCCAGGGTCAATTTCAAAAACCGGCCGGGATTTTCCCGGATATACCGGACCGCTTCGTGATTATATACATTATCTATTTCGCTTTCGTTGTGAACCGATTGCAATTTTTTCTCAATTCTATCCGTTAAAACAAGATCACTTCCGGAATTGATCGTCGCATTTTTATTATTTCCCAGCCATAAATTTCTGCCGCCGTTTGAAGAAATATTTGCAACATTCAGTTTTGTGTAATTCCGAACGATCCAGGGAGATATTACAATTAAACATGCTCCTGTTAACAGGAGTGAATAACCTGCAAAGATTTTGAGGTCTTTTCGAAAAGTAATAAAAAGCCATAAAAAAATGACACCTAAAATCACCAAAGCTGCAGATCGGGTAAGAATGGTCAAACCGAGGACAATTCCGCTTAACAAAAGCATCCATTTGTTTTTTTCAGAAAGGGCAATATGAAATATATAAGCAAAGAGTACTAGAAGAAAACTGTATAATACAGTTGCCAGCACCGTACCTGAAATAAAAATAAAATAAGGGTAAACAGCTCCCAGTCCCAAACTAACGATTCCGGCAACCGGATTAAAAATACGGCAGGCCAGTAAATACAGCAAAAATAGTGTTAATACACTAATAAAAGCTTGTGCTATGCGAATAGGCAAGATACCCTTTATACCAACAACATTTAAAGCAGCTAAAAACACAGGATAACCGGGGGCCCGAAATGCAGTCGGCTGTCCATCGGGATTAACAAACCCATTACCTGTAACAATACTTTCGGAAAGTCGCATATAGTCGGTTTCATCTTCCCAGTAAACAGAATTTTCCAAAGTTAGAATATAGCCAACGCGAATAATCAAACCAAGGACTAAAAGAGCGAAAATATATTTATTATTGTTATCTTTAAAAAACATATTTATAAACACCTTTACCAATCGTTCCGGCATAACACGCGGATTTTTCACCTTTCACAAAACAGATTCGCTTTATTTGTAATGTTTCCAGTCCTGTATTCATATCGTTCCAGCTTGAACCTGCATCCGTGCTTTGGTAAACACCGTTTTGGGTTGTTGCAGCCAGAATTTGTTTCGAGTTAGCCGGATTCACTGTTAGCGAAGTAACTTTTAAACCATTCAGTGTTTCGGCGAATTGCGTCCAACTTTGTCCGGCATTGGTTGTTTTATAAAGGTCAACATTACCGGTGCTCATAACTACCTGGTTCACATTATCAGAATTTACAATAAAACTATTCGCACTTGCATAACCATCACTGCCTTTAAAAATACCGGTATTTACAGCGTTCCAATTTTCTCCGCCATCTGTAGTTTTAAATATACCCTGATACTCGACGCCGATATACAAAACATTCGGATCATTCGGATTTGCTGTAACGGCAATAACGTCGCCATATAAAAACGACCGGGTCCAGTTTTGGCCGCCATCGGTACTTTTATATAAACCATTTTGTGAGCCGGCCCAAACAACAGAATTGGCACCGGATGTGACAAAAAGCGAATAAATCAAAGGATGTTGACCACTTTTCCATACAGATGTCCATGATTGACCGGAATTGACAGATTTAAAAACACCCTTGCTCTGGGTACCACAATAGATAACATTAACATCATTAGGGTCCACAAAAAGACAACGGGCATCTTTGCTGGCCAGATCATTTGAAACATCAGTCCACGAACCACCGGCATTTTCGGTTTTAAAAACGCCATTAATAGTCCCGGCAAACAGCGTGTTCTCTGCTCCTGGAACAGGGACAATATCTTGGATCGTCATGCTGGTAAGACCAGAGTTAACAGCGGTCCATTGCCGGGTTGTTTCCGGGGCAACCGGATTGTCCTCGGAACAGCCCAGCAACAAAAATCCACATATCGCTACATACTTGAAATATTTTAAAACAACCACACTATTCTCCACAACCCAATTTCAAACCTTAGATTTTTTCAGACACAATCATTTTCTCTTTTTCTTCAACGTTATGATTTGTGTCCCAGTTTATCTTTTTTACATCTTTAACTTTTTCACTGCTTTGACGAGACTGAACCTGTCTGGTATCTGAAAAACCGATTTTCTGCATTAATTCGTGATGGAATGTCAACAGCTTTCTGGAAGCAGGTTTTCTCTTTGCTTCGGCAACAACAGGTTTGGTTCCGGCAAAAACTTTATCATAGGCTTCCAACAAGGATTTATGAGTATGTTTCCAGGCCAATTTTTCAAGAATACGAACCCGGCCATAACGACCCATTTGCTCCCGACGAAACTTGTCATTAAGCAGCATATTAATTTTTTCTGCAAACTCTATGGTATCATTCGGTTTGGCGTAAACAGCCGCTTTTTTGGCGGAATTATAGGTTTCAACCAAATCATAGGATACAATAGGCTTACCAAAAGTCATATATTCCAATATTTTATTCATGGTTGAATGGTTGGCCCATTCGGAATAGGGATCCGGATCAACACAAACATCAGCCGTTGAAAGATAGCGGCAAAGTTCCGCATCCGAAATTCTACCGGTAAATTCCACAACATCATCAAGTCCCATATTTTCACTCATCTCTTTAAGCTGCTGCATTGCCGGACCACCACCTATTAAAGTAACAGCAACATCATCACGTCGAAATGTATGCAATAAATGGTCTACAGAATGCAGTAAATAATCGACACCATCTTGGGGACACATTTCACCAAGGTAACAAACCAAATACTTTTTACCACGTTTTAACTCATCACTTGTTGAAACGATGTGCAGTCTGTTCAAATCCGGTCCGGTTCGCAAAACAAAAACATCATCCGGGTTTTTGCCGCCGCGTTCAACAGCCGTTTTTTTATAGGACTTGTTGGTAACGAGTACAACTTTGGCCGTACGAATGGTTAATTTTTCCAAAATGAGCAGTGCTTTGTATAAAAAATTCTTTTTATCATTATACTTGGCCATAAACATTTCAGGAGACAGATCGTGATGATCAAAAATATATTCTTTACCAAAAAGCTTGTAAATCAAACCGAGAAGAAAATAAGTATCCGGAGGATTACATGCCTGAATAACATCAAATCCTTCACGGAATAAAACTTTTAAGGATAACAATGCTGTTGCCAACCAGGCATAGGCAAATTCCATAAAGTAGCTTAAAACACCTTCGGCATTCACCGGCATTTTATAACGATAAATAGCTATATTTTCAATCTTTTCATAACTTTTTGAATATTCTTTTGATTTCGGGCAAATAACAGATACTTTATAACCATTATCTGTTAATGTCCGTGCTTCCAACCACACTCTTCGATCAAACGGGACTGGAAGATTTTGAACGATCATCAAAACTTTACCAGCATATGCCTTCATAATTTACCTCTTTTAAATTTCCGTTTTTAGCATTTTGCAGACCAGAAAGATCGATAATCTTGTGGCCATTTTTCAGTTCGCCAAGTACAACTTCATGTTCTTTGGACGGATTGCCGACAACAACAACGTCGGACTGATCAAGTACTTCTTTGACGGAATCACACATTAACTTTGCTATATGTGGAATTTCTTTTTTAATATAGTCTTTATTGGAACCGATAAGTCGGGCAATAGAAACGTTTTTATCATAAATTTTTACTTTATATCCTTTACCGATCAATTGCTCGATCATGGTAACAACCGGGCTTTCACGCATATCGTCAGTACCGCTTTTAAAACTCAAACCCAAAACACCGACACGTTTTCGTCCGTTTTCCTGAACAATATCCAAAGCATGACGAATGTGTTCTTCATTGCTTTCCATGGCTGATTCCAGTAAAGGAACAGAAACATCATTTTGCCGTGCTTTATGAGTGATGGCACGAAGGTCCTTTGGAAGACAAGAACCACCAAAAGCAAAACCCGGCTTTAAATAATAGGATGAAAGATTCAATTTTACATCCTGAGTAAACACTTCCATGACCTTGCGGCTGTCAACGTTAAATTGTTTACACATTCGGCCGATTTCATTGGCAAATGCAACCTTGACGGCATGAAAAGCATTATCCGAATATTTGATCATGGATGCTTCCGGTATGCCGAGTTTAAAAATAGGTGCATCTATAGGTTTATAAAGCTCTTCAAGAATAGAACTTGTTTTTTCATCCAGCTCACCGATAACGGTTTTGGGAGGATGATAAAAATCATATACTGAAGTGCCTTCTCTCAAAAATTCGGGATTTAAAGCAAAACCAAAATCAACACCAGCGGTTTTACCGGAACTTTTTTCCAAAGCATTAATAGCAACCTCTTCAGCAACACCCGGTAATACTGTGCTGCGCAATACAACAGAAGTAAAAGCTTCCTTTTCTTTTAATTCTGTTCCGATCTCGGTACAAACTCTTTCAACATAATCAAAATTCAGACTGCCATTGGCATTACTTGGTGTACCGACACAGATAAATAAAACATCTGATTTTTTAACAGCGTTTTTAGCCTGGGTGGTCGCTCGCAGGTTCATATTTTCGACCTGTTCGCGTACGATGGAATCAATGTCCTTTTCAATAATTGGGGAAATTCCCTTGTTAAACATTTTCACCTTATCCAGTCGAACATCAACACCGATCACTTTATGTCCCATTTGCGCAAAGCATGCCGCAGAGACACAACCTACATATCCTAATCCAAAAATACTTATATTCATCTTCCCGTCTCCCTTCAGCCCATCTTAAAAAGCATTAACTTTAGATATAACGGCTTTAAATTTTCCTCGACTACTTCGAGGAATGGATGAAACATTTTCGAGTCGGCAATGCATTTTTTCTCCAATCCGGCGTTGAAGCCTATTGAGAATAACATCACCATCATTTTTAGTAAAAAATTTATCCGGCACAATTCTTACTACCAGATTATTAATATCCGGCTGGTAAATTTGTGTTTCTTTACAATTATGAGAATATTTAACAACATTATTCAACCTGCCGATCACTTTACCGCTTGGTGTAACGATATAATCATCTATGCGTCCAATAACACTTTCAACGACTGGGAATTCTCTGCCACAGGCACATGTTTTATCACTTAATTTAACAACATCACCAATACGATAACGGATCAGCGGCATAGCGCGATTTGAAAAAGCAGTACCAATTATTTCATAACTGTTATCAGTCAATCCCGGACGTCTGCCAAATTCTATATAGCTGTATTCAGGAACAATATGATAATTTCCATGTTCACAGGTATGGATAGCAGCAATACGTTCAGCCATACCATAATAATCATACACGGGACAGGCAAACGCTTTTTCAATAACCGATTTATGGTTCGGACTCAACGTTTCTGAAGAGGTTAAAACAGCTTTTAAAGGAAATCGTAAATTTTTCTTCAACATAAATTTAGCCAGTATATAAATTGAAGAAGGATATCCATCGATTGCTTGTGGTTGATATCTTCGCAAGGCGGTAATGTAATCATCAACTGTTTTTTCCGATATATGTAATGATGACATCATGAGCTTGTTTTCAAAAGGACTGAATGCCCAATAAACATTATTCTTTATGCTTTTCTCAGGAATTAAATCACCTTTTAAAGTTGCTATCAGGCTTTTGCCTTTCAGGCCTGCCCATAATTTCTGTCGTTGTAAAATAGCATATTCAAAACCTACGTTATCCAGATCACGGTATAATGTTAACGGTTTACCTGTCGTTCCACTTGTATGACATTTGTATAATGTGGAATCTATCATATCATTTGATACCATTTCATTATGAAAGGTACGAACGTCTTCTTTTTCAAGAATCGGTAATCTGTCAAGGTCATCAAAAGACTGAATATCCTGCGGACGAACACCATAAACAGACATGATTGTTTTATAATAAAAAACATGTTTGAAAGCTCTTGATACCATTTTTTGGATTTGTTTTATTTGATAATCCTGTATCTGAGTTTTGGACCACCATTGAGAAGTATCCAGAAACTTTTGATACTTTCTATAAGGGCTTAACGTTCTTTTAATAAGTCGATTACGAAAACTCGTCAACGCCACAGTCATGTTCAAATCATTATTTTTTATTCGCATTTTTACCGATATCCCTTGTTAATTGAACGAGCTGCTGGTAATTATTAAACTTTTTTGGGTCATTATGTGTTAATCTGTAATAAAGCATGGAATATTTCTGAGCAATATACCACAAATCATAATTTTGTTTAATTTCCAATCGAGCATTTTCACCAAGTCTTTCACGAATTGATGGGTTTTTAATTAAAACCCGCAATGCTGCTGCAAACATTGGACTGTCATTACAGTCCACAAGGTAACCAAATCGTCCGGTTTGAATAATTTCATCAGTAATACCAGGAATAGTGTGCGCAACAGTCGGTAAAGCACAAGACATTGCTTCCAGCAGTGCATTTGGCTGTCCTTCCTGCTTACTGGGATGGACATAAACATCGGCTGCCTGTAAAAATTCATAAATTCTTTCCTGGTTGCCCCAAAACCGAATTACTTTTTTCAACTTATAGTCTGTTACTTTTTTATATATTTTTTGTACATATTTTTCAACTCGGGGATCAAACAGACCAATCGACTTTTTACAGTTTTGCGGTCCAACAACCCATAATTCAATTTTGTTTAAAATGTCTTTATTTAAAACTTTAATAGCATCAAGCAATGTATCCAATCCCTTGTTGGGGGTTAAAGAGCCCACAGAGATAAGGACGATTTTCTCGGGTGATATATTGAATTTTTTTCTAAGAGCCAGCTTTTGTTCCGTAAGTAATGGCCGAAACAGGTTGGTATCCACACCATTTCGAATTCTGGTATATTTTGTTATAGGCAAAGTTTGTTGTGTTATTTCTTCCAACAGACCAGAAGTTGTAATTACAACCCGTGCCATTTGATAAACGCGCATAATAAAATGACCAAAACGACGACGGCGTACAGCCAAAGGATCGTCCACGTGTAAATTGGTTATTTTTTGTACTAATGGAATACCAGTTAAACGGGCAGCCAAATTAACAGTAGCGTGAAAACCATGGGAATGAATGACGTCATAACGATTTTTATTTTTAATGATATAATGGAAAATTTCCCAACCGTATTTAATGTGACTGGCACGACTGGATTTGTCACGTAAAACTCGGGTTACAGGAATTCCATCAACTTCGCCGGGACCAACAAGATCATAATTATCCGTACCGGCAAGTACCTCAACATCAAATCCCATTTTAGCCAGTTTTAATGAAAGCCTATGACATTGCAATGCGCCCCCTGAAAATTCTGGAACATATAGCCAATTTGTCATTAATATCCGCATTTCAAACCTTACACTTTGTCTATTTACTTGCCTGTGGCGGTCGCCAAATACTTGTGAAACGCCCGCCGCGTTTTATATCGATATGCACAGTTGTATAATATTTCTGAAGCATCCAGCCAAACCCGTCTCGTAATTTTTCCAGCCAATAAAATAAACGGCATTGTTAAACGGTTGACAAACAAAACACGGATGCCATACTTGAATTTTTTCACAAAAGGAAGCTCTCTCGCATAGACACCATAACGTAAAACCAGATTTTTCCTTAACTCTTTATTTTCCAGATACCAACATCCTACGGCAGTTCCATACATGGACGCTTTTTTCAAAAAATCTTTCAAATCCATAGGATGATAATGTGTGGCAACAATACTATTATCATAAAAAAACTGAACGCCCATCTTATTCAACCGATATGCCAATTCGGTATCTTCAGCAGCTACCATTTTGTTGTGAAAACCGCCTGCAATATCGAACAAAGAACGTTGTAACGAAGTATTTGCCGTACGGTATTTCCAAAAATCGACCTGCTGCAACTCTGATGAATCCAAAGACCAATCTGTTTCCCACAATCGGGCTTGTTCCGGCTTGACCAATTCGTCAGCCATTTTCACATTTCCCATAATACAACCCAATGTATCAACAAATTGATTGTGCAGTTTTAAATGTTGCCTTACAACATCGTTTGCCGGGACGGTATCCGTATCTAAAAACAGTACCAAATCACCATTTGAATTTTCGATACCGATATTTCTCGCATTACCGGCTGCGCCGCTGGAACTTTTAACATAACGGAATTGAATGTTTGTCTGTTGGCCGAATTCTTCAAGGCGTTGAGGCGTTTCGTCATTCGAACCATCATCGACAACAACAACTTCAAAGCTATACCGGGAACAATCCTGTCTTTCCAATGCATAAAGCACATCTTTTAAAGCAGACCAACGATTACGCGTAGGAATGACAACAGAGACTCGGGGTTTTATATTAAATTTTGTTTCCATTTCTTTCATCTGCTCCTAAAACGTCTTTAACTGTCTGACAAAATGAATTTCATAGTCAGTTATTGTGCCTGTAAATCGCATAGTAGCGATTAAAATCATCAAGCCAGAAAAAGCCGCTACCCACATATTAACATCTTTAAGTAACCAAACCACACCAGCCATTACAGCCAGGTTTATAAATGGTTTTATATGTGAAATTGAAATATCCATCTGAAAAACCAATTTTCTAACAGACCAAAACTCATAACCTGCAAACATCAATGCACCACATACCAGGGCAATAGCAGCCCCTATTGCACCATGTTGGGGTACCAATAAAAAATGCATGGTTATTAATGTTAAAAAAGCCAAAGCATTTGCTTTTAAATCAAATTTTTGCTGGTTATGAACAATAAGTGTAAAAGCAAGAGTCGGTACTATGGCAAATGGAACCAGCAGCCAAACCAAAATTCTTAATACCTGAACGGATTCGGCCATCGTTTCGCCATATAACAGGTGTACCAAATGTGGAGCTAAAATATAAATAACTGTTGCTGCTGCCAATGCACCGGTAATACAATATTTTATGGATTTTTTCAAAAGCATTTGAAAAATTTCGGTCCTTTTTTCAAAAGTGCGGGAAGCAATCGGAAAAAAGGCCTGACCATAGGCAGCAAGGATTGCAACGCCAATATCAACCAATTTAAAAGCGGCCGTAAAAACACCGGCAACAGCTTCACCTTTAATTTCTGTTAACAGAATAATTGATGAGGCCCAAAATGCCGAGTTAAATACAGCAATAAAAGAGAACGAGGGTATTTGTTTTAATAAATAGCGTATGACATTGCTGTTATATTTCCAGACAGGTTTAACAACTTTGGTAACAACCAAAACATTTATCAATACGCTGGAAACAATTTTGCTGGCCGCAATAACAAGCGCGACATACAAAATACCGCCGCCTAAATTCAGAACGATTAAACCTGCCGTTATTTTAAAAATATTTTCTGCGGCCCGGGCACCGGCAATATATCCGGTTTTTTCTTTAGCTGTAAAAAATGCCCGGCCCCATAAAAAGGCAGTAGACGGAATCAAAGCAAAAGCCATGATTACTGAAGCCAAAAATGTATCATGCTGCGGATTGATGATAACCGTTAAACCGATCATCAATGCTGCAAATATTATTGAAGAAATAAAACCAATAACGGATATATGAGAATAAAGTGAACCGGCAATTTTTTTGTTTTTTGCCACATCGCGAACCAATACGGATCCCAGTCCGAAAGAAGAAATAACATTAAAGAATGAAAACAAGGATAAAGCAAATGCGACGGCGCCGAGGCCCGAGGCTCCCAAATAGCGAGCGACAAAAATCCAAAATACAGCCGAACCCAACCGATTTATCATTTCGGTCAATGTTCTGGCAGCCGTATTAGTTATTATAGATTTTAAAATCGTCATTTGCTTTAACCTTGATTAATTTTTTTTCTGTGCAACAATCATCAAACCGTTGCCGTCTTTATTATTTCTTTTATAATCAGCCCACATTAACAGCATAACAAAAGGATGGACCAACATTAAATAAAACGGAAAAATATATTTAAATAATGAACTGTACTGAACGCTTGTTACAATATCATAAGCCAAACGTCCAAAGGAACCATAAGTAATAATCGAATCAATAACGTTAAAACCTGTTTTGTTTAACTTTTCATGTAATTCTTCTTCACTATAGTATCTTACATGTTCATGAGGATATTTTTTATTTTCTTTTTCAGTTATCGCATTAATTTTACGTTCCAGAGAAGCCAAAACCCGTTGTTCACTGGAAGGCACATATATCAAAACATAACCGTTATTTTTTAAAGTATTATTCAAGCGGGTCAGTGTTCCCATATCATCTGAAATATGTTCCAAAACACTGGCGCACAAAATAACGTCATACATTTTGTCCTGTTGAAAATTTGACAAATCACCCTGAACAAACTCGAAATTTTTCAATCCTGATTTCAGTGCAAAAAAGTTGCAGTCCTGAACTTGTTCTTCGTCCAGCTCTATACCGGTGACCCGGGCATTTGGGAATGTAGAAGCGACATCAATTGCATGTTGTCCCATACCACTACCGGCGTCCAAAAAATCAAATGGTTTGTTAATTTGAGCAAGAATTTGGTTCAGTGCTTTTTGGATATACCATTCACGAAGGGTTGTTATGGAAATAAGAAAAAAACCGATTTTCCTTAACAGAATATTTTTACCGATAAATCGTGATATTTCCTTAGAGTTCATTAGAGAGATTCCTTTGGTTTATTCCAAAAAACCATTTTGCTTTTTTGCTCTTTATCCAACCGAATAATTGCTTCAATCAACGCCAGCAGTCCCCAAAAAACCAGCAACAATGTAAGATTTTCTTTAAAACTTTTATCAGATAAGGCAGAAACCAGATATCCGGTAAAACTTCCCATAATACCTATAGCAATAATTGAAAGTGACTTTGAATAACTTTTAATTGCTCTGAGTATTCTTTGAAAAGCAGCGCCCAGCAGCCATAAATATATTGCCAAGCCTATGATACCCATTTCAGCAGCATATAGTAAAAAATTATTATGAACAGCGGCCCGTCTTGTAAAAGGATCTTGAACATTCCAATACTGTTCCAAAACCGAACCGTAATTATTAATTCCAACACCAATTACAGGATGATCCTGAATAATATTTAAAGCTACTTTGGATGTTGTAATACGTGTATTTGCAGATCCAAAATCATCTGTAATAATTCTTCCCCAAATAAAATCGCTAAACACAACGAGGATAATGACAAACGCAACTCCGGCAAAAGCGAGACGTGTCAAAGCGCGTAAACTAAAGTGGTTATTTATAAAAGCCAGCCAAACCATGGTCAAAGTTGAAACAATCAATCCTATCCATGAGCTACGAGTAAGGGTGTAAACAAGTGCTACAATCCCGGCGTCGGCAACAAACATGGATATAATTCGAATTTTTTTAGACTTAAAAGTAAGCGACAAAATAAGAGCGATAGGAACAAGCAATCCCAGGTATCTTGCCAGGTGATTTACGTGTCCGATCGTGCCACCGGGTCTAACGGCGGCAGTGGTAACCATATTATAGTCAATCATACCATCCCATTCGCCAAGCCCTGCGAGGCCTAATGTTGTTCCCCGAAAAGCTTGTAAGCAAACAATGCCTGCCTGGAAGACAAGTCCTAAAAACAACATAAGCAGGATAAAAACGATATCATTTTTATTTTGAATGTTATTGGCGACCAGGAAAAAGAATAAAACAGCCCGAAGCATATTAAGAATATCAAACATACTCCACATGATATCTTTGGCGGCCAACATTGAGATTAAACTCATGATTATTAGTGCCAGTGAAGGTATCATGATCGACGGATAACTTTGTAAAGTACCACTCTTTTTTATTCTGGCTGCCTGCATCAAGGTATAGGCCAACAACAGGAATAAAAGAATATCCGAGAGACCGATTCCAAAACTATCAGCACCACCCGGACTGGGATGAAAAACAAAGTTATAATCAGCGTTTAATGGAATTGAAAATATCAATGTTCCTAACAAAAATCGTTTAACATTTCGTACGATAAACATAACAAACGGAAAAAGAATGCCGGCAATACTGAAAATCGCCCATTTTGGTTCCAGTGCCCATGTAGAATACCCGGCTGCAAGAGCAGCAAAGGTAACCAGCACGAAAAAACCAAATACCATATATGGTTTGTATGAAATGCGATTTTGAGTTAAAGTTGACATTAATTATATATCCTGTTTTTTATTAAACGAGTCGTTGATAAAGTCCGTCAGGGATGTCCATTTTTCGTCTATTCAGGGCCACACCCAAAAGTTTGGACTGTGCAGCCAAAAGTTTACGTTTTGCATTTTGAGCAACTTCCCACCGTGTTTTTCCGGCACTGACAACAAGAACAACACCGTCAACGATAGAAGAAAGGGTCAATGCATCAACATAAGATAAAACCGGAGGTGAGTTAAATATGACATAACGATACATGTCCTGCCATTCCTGCAAAACTTGCTGGAAACTTTCACGGCTCAACAGTTCTACAGGGTTCATGGAGGTCTGTCCGGCTGTAATTATCTCAAGATTGCTGTCTTTAATAGGTTTGGCTAAATCCTGCCAATCTTTATTAAACTCCAGAATCTCAGCTAGTCCATTATCCGCTTCCAAACCAAAATATCGGTGAAGTTTTGGACGATGTATATTGGCATCAACAAGAAGAATATTTTGTTGTTTTTTTCTTTGTACCTTTTCTTCAGTATTAAAATCAAACGTGTGTTTACTATTTTTAGGAACATTAAAATGGATATTTTGAAATTCCTCTGTAAACATTTTGTTTAATTTTTGGGTAATTTTGTTTTGTACAAAATCATCCTTTGGCAGCTCTTCTTTTTGATTCAACTTTTCGACTAATCCACCAGCCATTAAAAAGGAAAGATAAGTCGCTATAGTTGATGCACCTTCTCCTGGCAATGAACTGGCAATAGACAAAACCCGCATCTTTCCCTGAGTATTGGCAATACGGATATATTCTTTAAGATCATAAAAATCATTTATAATCTCATTGGGCAAGTCAAATACAAAAATGCCGCGTTTTTCTTTATTTTGTTGTTCAATCTGTGGACGGCTTTCTAGTTCCTGTTGGTCCAGATGATTGATCATTTGATGGATTGTACTCATTTTCTTACCTCATTCAAAAAGAATCAAATTGATTCTCAGGCGATGCTTTATTAATTAATTGCCAACTCTCCAAGATTCAGAGCTGAAAAACTTTCCAGCGAATCTTTGAGGGATATATCTTCAAAAGCCTTGGGTTTATTCTGCATTACAGGGTTGGCAGATTTTTTTATAAACGTTTTTTTACGCAAAACAATTTTTTTCTGTGCCTGGTATTGTGCCAATTTTGACAAATCCGGAGTTAAACTTGCAGGTGTTACGATACTTTTCTCCACAAGTTCAATGACAAGCACGGAATCAATCTGTTTCATTTTCCGTTTAGCAGCTACCATCAACGCATTATCACAAATCTGATTGATTAACCGTGGCACACCGTCTGATATTTTATAAACGGCTTCCATTGCTTTTTCCGTAAAAATATCATTACGTTTTGCACCAGCAACCTGTAACCGATGTAAAATATATTGTTTGGTATCCTGCAATTTCAGTCGTTTTAAAATTGCTTTAAAAGTAATTCGTTGTTTTAGTTGGTGCAGTGCCGGGTGGTCAAGATGTACATCCAACTGCGGTTGACCGGACAAAATGACCTGTAATAATTTTCTTTTCGTTGTTTCAATGTTTGACAACTGCCGAATTTCTTCTAAAACAGACGGCTTTAAATTCTGGGCCTCATCAACGATTAAAACATTTGTCTTTCCAGCTTCATATTCTTTAATCAAAAATGAGTACAGTTCCAGTAACAAATCGCTCAAGTCATCACCTTTAGGGGTGAATCCAAAATCGCGACAAATATACTTAATCAATTCACGAGAATTTAAGGTTGTGTTAAAAACCCACGCAAAATTCACTGATTTGTTAAGACCGCTTACCAGGGTACGAATCAAAAGGCTTTTCCCCAAACCAGGCTCACCGATGATGGCATTAATTCCGCGCATCATTGAAACCGATGTAACCAAGCGATCCAACGCGTCCTGATGAATGTCGCTTCTATAAAGAAACCTGGGATCGTGTGTTGAACCAAAGGGTTCTTCATTAAGTTTAAAATGTTTCAAGTACATGTTGGCCTCACAAAGTTCAAAATTAATTTTATTAACGTGATAATTCCGCATGGCTTATCAGTCAACTACCAATGCTTTTGCTTCATAATGTTTTTCAGCAAACAGTTCTTCTACGTCAATGTTAAAAATTTCAGCAGCTTTTTTCTTAAATTCAGTCGTTGCTTCAATTCTGCCGTTCTCAACCAGAGAAAGATAGGTTGAACTGCAGCCCAGTAAAAAAGCCAATTCGTACTGTTTCAGTCCGGCTTCCCATCTTTTGACTTTGAGTAAATTTTTCATTTGGTTGCCTCCTTAAAAAGAGTTATTAACTTTCTATATTGCATAATTCTATTCTTCTTCAAATTTTACTTTAGAAATTACTTTCTCATCAATGGTATATTGTCCGTTGTGCTTTGATTCAAGCTGATGACCATTTCCATTTGTTGTACGAAAATCCGGTATGGCAGCCAAAATCGGAAGGCCAAGACAGTGATGAGCATCTTCAACAGTATTTACAGAATGGTCAAAATATTCCAGGAAAAACGCGAATCCAAAAGAAACGAATATTCCAAGAACAAAGCCCAATGTAATAAACAAAGGTTTATTAGGTTTTGCCGGTGCATACGGCACAAGAGCGGGTTCCAGCAAGCGGACCTGAACCAAATATTCTTTTTTACTTGCGGAAATTCTTGCTTCTTCACGTTGACGTAACAACATTGAATAAACCATCCGCATATCGTCAATTCCAATACTCAACTTGCCTAATTCGTATTCTTGCTGAGAAAGATGTTTAACGGAATTAACAACCTGATTCATACTTCCGACAAGTGCTTGTTCCTGGGCCATTAATGCTTTTATACTGGCTTCTTCAGCCTGGATAATTTCATTGACCTCTTTTTCCAAACTTTGTTTTGTTTCACGAATATCAGACACAACATTGACCAAATCCGGGTGCTTTGCCGTATATTTTTTCTCCAAAGTTGCCTTTCTCAGTTCAAGCTTTAACAGTGTTTTTTTCAATTCATTCAAATATTCGTGTCGGCTTGTACTTTCACTTGTTTCGGTTGTTGGTATAGCAATGTCTTTGCCGGAAGCAATTTGTTCCCGGATAATTTTCAGTTTGGCTTCTTTTGAAATACGTTTTGATCTAACCTGGGTTAATTCGCTGTCAAAATCAGACAAGGATGAAAACAAAATTTGAGACTGTTGGTCAGGCAACAACACGTGCTCCTGACGTTTGTAGTGCATTTGTTTCCGTTCCATGTCATCAATTCGGCTTTTGATTTCATTAATTTGTTCATCAAAAAACTGGTAGGCACGATCGTCACGGTCTAAAGCGGGTCTTTGTTCAATATATTCCGTAACAACTTTGTCAACGATATTGGCAGCTAATCGTGGATCAGGATCCAGATAACTTATGTTTAAAATATTTGTATTTTTTTCACGCTCTACATTTAATTTTTTTGCCACCCGTGCAATCGTTTCGTCATGCAAACGTGCCGCTTCTTGTGGTGTTGTTACCGGTTCACCTTCAACAGGTTGGTCCAGTGCTAATTTATTTACGACTGGTTCCAAAACACTTCGCATTTTAAAAATAACAAGCTCAGATGCCAAACGATCATATTCCGGCCGACTTGATGAATTGTTTAAACCCAATAAATGGGCTTTTTCATTATCATACGGATAGTTTACCATCACCTTTGCAGATGATTCATAAACGGGAGTCAGCAAAAATGCTGCAGCCGTTGCCGCACCGACAACCAGCACAAATAAAGTCAAAATCAACATGCGCCGTTTATGAACAATGCTTAAAAAGCTATGTGGTGACATTGGACTGTCGTAATGACTATATTCTATCATAATAAACTCCTAATTGCTTTTCAGCTCAACCACACCTTGGTTACCTAATTTCGACCCGAATATATTGTATATCGGGACCATACATCAAATGGAGGTAACACAAAATCATACACCTGACCAACAAACTTGTTGACATCAGCGATAAATGTACGCGGGACATAAATAACGTCATAGGCATTAACCGGAATATCAATAGATGGTTTTTCTTTTATAGCAGACATTTCCAAATTAACGCGTGTCGCTTGTGTTGCCTGATCAGGACCGCCTCGCATCAAAACAATGCTGTTTAACTTTGCAGTATTCTTGGGGCCACCGGCTGTCGCTATTGCACGCAGCAGTGTCATCCCTTTTGTGACAGGATATTTACCAGGTTTGTCCACTTCACCCATTACATAAACATCCTGACCACCGAACTCACGCACGAGGACTGTTACATCCGGGTCAATAAGAATTTCACTATAAATTTTAGTAACAATGTCATCTAATTGACGTGGTGTCATTCCAACAACAGGAATATCACCAACTCGCTGCAAAGAGATACGTCCATCCGGACGAACATTAACAGTTTCATTATAATCCGAATTGTTAAAAAATTTAACTTCTATCTGATCCCCATATCCAAAAGTATACTCTAATTTTTTATTAGAAAAATTTTGTTGAACGGGCTGAGATGCATTTACTTTTGTTTTAGCTGTTTGCCTGCTGCTCTTTCGAGTTTGCATAGCACACGACATGGATAAAATCATTGATGTTGTTAAAATCAAATTTATCCATCTTATACTCTTTGTTTTCATGTTTACCCTCACACCTTTACCCAACACACATGATCTTTGACAACTGTGATATTGATAATCGTTAGTAAAAAAAATTTTTTTTAGTAAAGTAGGCATAAAAAAAGTGCTCTCTATTATTTCTCGTCTATTATATTTTCATCAATATCATTATTCAAATTCCTTAGGAAGAGAAGCAATGTTCTCTTCCTACTTGAATTACTATTTCATTAAAGACATTTTTCGTGTTTCAACATAGTCATTTACTTTAATTCGGAAAAAGTAAATGCCGGAGGCCACATGCATTCCGTTATCCGACATACCATCCCACATGATGGCATGTTCACCAGAGAACTGATTTGAATTTACTAAATTGCGAACAAGCTGACCGCGGATATTAAAAATCTGAAGACTTACAAAACCATCATCTTTAAGTGCATATTGAATGGTTGTTGTCGGGTTAAAAGGATTTGGGAAATTTTGATCAAGCTTGTATTGATCCGGTTTGGCGGCTGTTACAATTTTCTGGGGACCATGAAAAATGGCGCTTCCATTAACAGATATATCAGCAATCCAATAATAATATTCAGTTTGAGATTCTATTTTACGATCTGCAAATTCATAATCATGACGAACTTCGGAATTAATTGCGCCAGGAATAATTTTACTGTTTAAACGTTCACGTTTACCGGTTTTGTATTTTGAACGATAAACATAAAAACCCAAATTATCGGTCTCTGTTTGAGTTGTCCATTCAAGGACGGTTACTCCGGATTTTGTAGAGACTTTAAAGGAGGTCATTTCAACAGGTGTGCTGTTAAGATCAACACAGCTCCAGGTACCGAAATCATTTTCTTCAAAATCACTGTTCAAAGTATACAGTTCCGAATCACCATAGGCATCATTTGAACTTGTAACAGCAGCAACATTCCAGGCACGAACGTATACAACAGCTCCGGAAACCAACAGGTCATTAGTAAATGTAGTTGAAAATTTGCCTTCGTTAGGATTAAATGGAAACCCATAACCGATATGAGAAGTGCCTAAAAGCACATCATCGCCTGTTACATTACCCAGCGTATCCGGTTCATCAATCTGTCCATTTCCGCCTGCAAGGATCAACTGTACCAGGTCACCGGATGTGGTATTACCCTGTAAATAGGTTATTCCGTCAACGTCATAAATTCCGGTCAATGAATAAGCATCAATTTGCCCTGCAAACAAAGCCGTACCAAATAATAGTGCAAGCACGGCAACCCAAAGGGTTATAGTAAAATATGACTGATGTCTCATCGAATTCTCCTTTATAAAAAAAATCTTAAATTATCAATTATACTTTGGATTTGGAAACTTCCAGGTTCTGGCAGGGCCTTCGTTTTTAATCCAAATGATATAGCCTCTTCCTGGTTTTAAAGTCATTGTGGTTTCGCTGTCGCCTCTTTCATTGACCCACTTTCCATCCCATGATGTATTTGTGCCGTCAACCAACCAGGCAATTTCATATTTACTTCCAGTCCACATCATAACTTTATCAGATCCGGCCAGGTAATAACTACCTTCGATCACACCTTCTTCATTAAGCCCGCCCTGGGTTAAAGAGACTTCTACAGGATAAGGGACAGAGACAAAATTCGGTCCGGGCACAAGTGAAACAGCACGATTAGAATCAGGATTTACTGTTCCGGTCATTGTAAATAGAGAGTCCCCTTCTATTGAGCGACTAATGATCCAAAATGATTCTGATGGATTAATTTTAAGTGTGGATTCACCATCACCAGCCGGTGTTACCCATTTCCCTTCAAGAGGACTGGTTGTTCCTTCAACCAACCATGCTTGCGAATAAGCATCATTTTCACGTATATAAACTTTATCAGCCTGAACGGCGTTTGTAGCTCCATGTAACTGTGTTCCCAATACACCACACAAAGATGAATCTGTCTGTGCAAATGGTAACGAAACAAGGTTATTACCATATTTAATGGGAACGTTATAAGCGCCGATTGTATTAAATGTATGAGATACTGAACCACCCGACATAGCTTTAACAATATAATAAGCAGCCGTGTCAGGTACCTGCGGGAAAGAAGTATCAATCCAACTGTTTTCTGTTATAGTTGCAACAGGTGTTCCCGGTGTAAAGAAAGGTTCTGTTCCCTGAAAAATTTCATAACTGTCTGCATCTAAAATAAAAGTCCATCTTACAATAATACTATCTCCACTCACAGATGCAGTGGCTTGCGGTCCTGTGACCAGAGCACTTACTTCATCAGAGGGAGCACTTTCATTTCCAGAAGAATCATAAGCCGTTACAACAAAATAATAAGTTACATTTTCGTCCAAATTCCCAACAAGATAACTGTTTACATTACCAACGTCTACACTTTCCCAATTCAAATAATCTGAAGGAACTGTACCATAATAGAGCTTATAACCTTTTAGATCTGGTTCTGTATTGGCATCCCAATTTGCCTTAATGGCACCAGAATAAACATTCTGAGAGGTTATGCTTAAAACCAAAAAAATGAAAAGATAGCTTTTAACATTGTTGCACAAGCCAAGTATCAATGCAGGTATCTTTGATGCTAAATTAAGTTTAAATTTCATTTTAAATCCTCTCTCTTTCCTCACTATTCATCATCCTCCACCCGGCACAAGAGTGCTACGAGTTAATTTATGCCTGTTTATTTCACTGATTTTGACAGGCGCGTGAGGGAACCCGCTAAACAAAGTTTTTGGGTTACCGATTGATTACAATTTGATTAGTAAAGAGGAATAAATGGTAAGCATATTTTCGAGGTAAACTATAACCGCCTAACAATTATTCTTCTTACATGACCCAAATGTGATAAAACCTGAAGACTTGGGCGAGTCAGCTTTATCACATTATCATCTCTTACTGCCTACTATTTAGCAGAGTTTGTGCCAAAATTTCAATTTTTTGTTATAAAACACAAAACCGACAATTTCAGTCCGTTTCAACAGCTCGTAAACTATTGTTTTTTAATTACAAATTTTTAGTAAATAATTTTTTTAGTAAATAATTTTTTTATTTCCATCTTATGCCCCAAATTTGAAACAATTACAAAAAATTCATTAACAAATGTATATCAGAAGAAACAACAAATACCTAAGCTACTGTAAATAAAGAAATTTACCACGTCCCACACAATGGACACAAATGCCACACTTTTCCACCAATTACTATTGTGTAAAAAGCGTCGATTCAGCTCATTCCGCTAATTACCAAATTCACAAAGTTATATAGGGTTGATAAAAATTTATTGATGGGGAGAAAAAACCAGGAAAGCTTGAACAAAACTTCCAGTATTCAGGAGGTCGTTAAAATGCCCATGTTGTATTAACAAACAATTTGTTGTTTTAAGTTGACAAATTGTTTATAAATAACTATATTTTTAATGCCGCAAAAGAGAAAAAGGCTTGCACTGTATTCTTCTTGCGTGGCCCAAAAGCTACCAGTTTTGATGACTTGGGCGAGTCGGCTGGTAGCTTTGTCTTTTTAAAACTATATCTAATGGACCTGAGCAAGAGTTCTTTTCTCGATAATCTTTTCTGTTGCTGAAACAATTTCGTCTGTATCAGTTGAATTGACTGATTTGAAGGCCTGATAGGTTATTCCCAGTTCAGCAGCCGTTTGTCTGATTTTACTTGTAAAATCATCTGACAATAAAATAACGGGCAATCGTGGACGCAGCCGCCTAATAACCGGCAACATTTCCACTCCCATAACCCCAGCTAAATCCAAATCCAGGATAAGCAGATCAATATCATTGTCCAAAATTTCTGTTAACAAATGAACACCTTTTTGGACAAACCGAACATCAAAATCATCTCGATTCAACCTTCGGTTCAAGTCTTCAATGATACGATAATCAATTGTACCAACAAGAATTGCTTTTCTTCTTTCGGGCGTATTACCTTCTTGCATCATCCGTAATTAACCTTTTTGATGAAATTAACACCTTACCGTTTATTTACATCTTCTTTTACAACTATCGTGCCAATAAAAGCAAAACTTTTATCCCTAGTCACTGTTATATTTTTATTAAACTTAGGAATTAAAAAAAAAATTATTTAATAACCCTTGTTTTTTAAATTACAATACTGTTGCCTCTAGGCCACTTACATATTTAAAAAGCAACAGTCCAGGTACCACCGGGGCAAAAAAAAACCCGCTTAATGCGGGTTTAAAAAATATCATCACCAGGTTTTCTTCGAAAATTAATATCCCGTGCCTCAATTAATCGATAGATGGTTTTTCTGTTTAATCCTGCTGCGTCAGCAACTTTGGTAATATTGTCACCGTACTTTTTCAACAATCCCTCAATATACTGTTTCTCAAAAGCTTCTGTAATTTGAGCTTTTGATGTTTTAAAATCCAGGTCTGTCGCGGTATCAACATAAACACGTTTTGTTGTAGGACGTATTTCATCCGGCAGATCTTCAGGGCGAAGCTCGGGACGGGTGGCCAGGGCGACCATTCTCTCAATAACACCCTGCAGTTCTCTAACGTTTCCCGGCCAATCATATTGTTGTAAAAGAAGCAATGCCTCGCTGGAAATTGTTTCCACCTCAATGAGTCCTGTATTGCGAAACTTTTTCAAAAAATGGTAAGCCAAAACCGGAATATCTTCACGTCTCTCCCGCATTGGCGGAATGTGTAAACGAATAACGTTTAATCTGTAAAACAAATCTTCGCGCAACTTTTTCTCTTTTACCAATTCTTCAGGATTACGATTGGTTGCGCTGATAACCCGAACATCGATATCCCGTTCTTTAACGCTTCCCACACGTCTTACTTTTCTTTCCTGTAAAACGCGAAGTAATTTATGCTGCATATCAAAACTTACTTCTCCAATTTCATCAAGAAAAATTGACCCTTTATTTGCAGCTTCAAATAATCCGGGTTTCTCAACAGTAGCACCTGTAAAAGCACCCTTTACATGACCAAACAATTCACCTTCCAACAAATTATCCGGAAGGTCTCCTACGGCAACAGGGATAAAGGGTTCATTAGCCCGCTGGCTATGGTAATGTAAACCGCGTGCAATCACCTCTTTTCCTGTACCGGTTTCTCCTGTCACCAAAACAGTGGCATTTGTCATGGCAACTCGTTTTGCTTTTTCAAAAAGATCACGAATTGCCGGGCTTGTTCCTATAGCGCCATGAAAATTTCCATCATCTACCAAATCAAGCTTACTTCTTAAATAGGCGTTTTCACGCTGCATTTTGGCAAACTTGAAGGCCCTTTCAATCGGTAAAAGAATGTCGTGATGGGTTTGCACCTTTTGAATAAAATCAAATGCTCCTTTTTTAAAGGCTTCAACAGCAAAGGACACATTTCCATAGGCAGTATATAATAATACAACAGCATCCGGATCTATCTTTTTTGCTTCTTCAAGAACTTCTATACCAGAAGTTTCAGTTTCCATCCGTAAATCAGTTAAAACAACCAAAGGTTTTTCTGCACGAACAAGACGGATTCCTTCGGAAGTACTGGTTGCGGTAATACAGTTGTAACTTGTATTTTTTAAAAGATTTACAATTGAATCCAGTACTGTTTTTTCGTCATCAATTATTAAAATTTTACTAAGGTCATTATCAACTACTTTTTCTGACATGTTTCACCTGTTTTAAACAAATTATTTTAAATTCACTGTCGGCAACAAAACTGTTAATTTTGTACCAGCATTTTCTTTACTTTTAATTTCTATAATTCCACCATGATTGGCAATTATACCATAACTAATCGACAACCCGAGTCCCGGATGATTACCCGTTTTAAATTTAACAAAAGGATCAAATATTTTTTCAAAATTTTCAACAGGAATGCCTATACCTGTGTCGCTGAATGTAATTTTTACAAAATCCGGCAATAACGAATCAAGCGATGAATTTATGGTAATAGTTCCGCCATCCGGCATGGCTTCTATAGAATTTTTTAAAATATTTACAAAACTTTGTTCCAGAGTAATTTCACTACCCAGAATAAAGGGAATATCCTGATCCAAATTTAACCGATATGATATTTCATTATGGCCTTGTAACAATTTACTCAATTCAACAGATTTTTCAATAATCATGTTTATTGGAATTAAACGAAACATTCCTTTTGGTTCTTCACTGAAAGAAACTAGTGAATTTGTTATAATTGACATGGAGTAAATTTGTTCCTGCACAAGCTCAAGTTCAGACCGAATTCGCTTTAAATCATCAACGCTGATATCATCCACCAATAAGCAGCCAATTCTGTTTAAAACAGCAGCTAACGGATTGTTTAGCTTGTGGGCAATTTGTGCAGCTAAAAATGAAATATTTGTCATCTTTTGACGAAGTGCATTTTGTTTATACAACCGTTTTTCAGGGGTAACATCCAAAACAGTTAGACGAATGCCGTCTATTTTTCGATTTTTCACGACCGGTTCTGCTGTAAAACGAAACCATGCTTTCATTTTTGAATTAATAGGTACAATTAAATCTTTTGAATCGGTTTTACCATCTTCCAATGCAGTTAAACATATATTTTCAATCCCCTTATTCCAAATAGTTTTAAGAAATTCATCAACCATTGCAAGGTCAGATTTTTTCCCCAACACTCCCTTTTGTTGAAATAAAGTGCCATGAGATTCAACAATGTTAAATTTATCATCAAGCGTCAATTGCTGAGTTGAATTTTCCGAATGGCTTATAATTTTTCTTATCATTTCGATTTCTTTGTGTGTTTAACTACCTGATTATGAGGTAAAATAATTAACACCTCGGTTCCAACCGAAACATACGGATTTATATTTATTGTTCCCTGGTGTAATGCAATTTCAGAGTATGCAACAGATAAACCCAATCCGTTTCCTTTTTTTATCTTTTTAGTGGTAAAAAATGGATCAAATACTTTACTTAGAATATCGTCGGAAATTCCGGCACCTTCATCTTTAACGCAGATATTAAAAATTCGTTCATTTTCCAGGTATTTTAAAGAAAACATGTACCTTGCCGCCGGGTTCTGTTGCCTCCAAAGCATTTTTCAATATTTCAAGCAAGGCTCTTTCAACTCTAATTTCATCCCCATAAAAAGCGGGTAAATCCTTTTGAATTTCATACTCTATCGAAATATCTTTTGCCGATCGGTGTAAATGAGCAACAGAAATTGTTCGCTTTATAATTTCATCCAGATCAAAATCGCAAAAATCCCTTGTAGTTTGTTTATTAAAGACGCTGACACCTTCAAAAACCTCTAAAATTTTATCAACCTGCTGTTTAATAAACTCTACTCCGCCCTCATAATCTATCGTGCCGGATTGATTAAAAACAGATTGTTTATTCATCAACTCAATACGTCCCATAATTGCTGACAATGGATTTCCAATGTCATGCGCCAAACGGGCAATTAATTGGCTAAAAGCCTGAAATTTTTCCAGCAAGACATCTTCATACCAGGCTTGTTCTTTTTGAGTGACATTATCTATATAAAGCAATAAATATTGCAAATCTTTTCCTGTTTCAATTAAAACGGCTGTCAAAGTTACCCAGGAAAACTCTTTAGAATTCAGGTTAATTTTTAAACTAAATGCCTGCCTTTGCACACCATCAAAAGCATTTTTAAATATCTCATGTATTTTCGGAATATCAAATACAGGCGCCGCTTTAAAAAAATCTTTGTTTACAATTTTCTTTTCATTTTCAATAAACTTTTTAAAAGCTTCATTATGTTCCAGAATTGCATAATTAGAATCTACTATAACGATACTTTTGGGAATATTATCTAAAACTTTGGATGTCAGTTCAGCCGATTTTCTCAGATCATTTACCTGTTGCCTGAGAACAGATACGTTTTGATTGCTTGCATTGCTATTTGCCGTTTTGCCTATTTTATCATCGACGCAATTTACTTTAAACTTGGTCACAGTCCCTTTGTCATCTTTAAAAGGCACAGCGGTCACGTTTTTGGGAAGAATTGTGTTTTTATCAGAAACTGACTTTTTTTTATTATTTGCTTTAACTGTCGGACACCCGGTACATGGCGAATTATTGCCATAAAAATACTCGTAACAAACATGGTTACAAGCATTTATCAAATACTGCTCTGTAACACATTTTGCAAGATCTTCGCTAAAACTCAGAATTTTATATTCTGTGTTTATATAAATATAATAATTTTTATCTTCTTTCATTAAAACTGCATTATAGTTTAATGCTTTATCGATACTTTTAAATGAAATATAAATAACCTGTCCCTTGAATGCAACATCTTTTTATAAAAAATATAATATGGCCCTAAAACATGAGGCATAATTGTCTCATCGTACAGGCAAGTATTTCTTGCAATTTACAAGAGTTTCAAGTACTTTAATTCAAAGCAAGAAAGAATTATTCTATGACACATAAAACCGATTTACCCATGCGAACCTGCATTGCATGCAGATCAAAAAAACAAAAATCAGAACTTGTTCGGATTTCTTTTTTTAACAACGAGATAATTCTGGATAAAAGAAAAAATTTACCGGGAAGAGGATGTTATATTTGCCCTGATTTACAATGCCTTGATTTAGTTATAAAATCTAACAAATTACAAAGAAATTTAAGGCAATCTATTAATCCAGAACAAAGTAAAAAATTATATAAGGAGATCAGGTTATTTTTGACGAACAGCAAATCTTTTCAATAATTGGTTTTGCCAACAGGGCCGGCAAACTAGCAGTGGGCCGTTTTGAAACATTTAAAGAGTTAAAAAAGAAACATATTTACCTTATTCTAATTTCTAATGATGCCTCCGATAAGATTAAAAAAGAATTATCAAAAGCCGGGGTAACTATATATCAATTTTCAGATAAAGTTAGATTGGGGAAAATATTGGGACGAAAAGAAGTTGCTGTAATTGGTGTAAAATGCCAACAGTTTACAAAAAACATAAAAAATAATTTACCCGAATCACTAAAAGTAATCTTTTAATTTTTTTCGAATACCTAATAAAAATGGAATGCCGATAAAATAACACGCAACAATTTGACCAACAGCAATATATAATGATGTTAACCAGTAAGGCAAATCTGCTAATATATGAAGGTACAAACTAACACCTAAAGCATTAAAAAGCACAGGAGGTAAAGGGGCCAGCCATATTTTACCGGTCTTCCTCAGATAATAGGTTGCTAAAGCAGCCAATAACGTGATAAAACTACCGCCAAAAATATCAATGGGTCCAAAACCTCCAAAAATATTTGCAATCATACAACCGAAATAGAGACCTAATACAGACTGAGGAAATAAAAACGGTAACACTGTTAAAGCCTCTGCAATTCGTACCTGAACAGGACCATAACTGATGGGCGCCAAAGCAATGGTTAGTACGGCATAAGCGCCGCCTATTAATCCCGATAACGCTATATTTTTATTAATATTTTTCATTATGAGGTCACCTTTATGGAAGAAAAATTTGTTGACAAATTGGTCCTTAAATTAGAAAAACATTTTGATATACCTAGATGGCAAAAAAATCAAAATCCGTTAGAGAATTTAATATTAACAATTTTATCTCAAAATACCAATGATAAAAACAGAGATATAGCTTTTGAACAGTTAAAAAAAGAACTGACATCATGGGAACAAGTTTTAACCATTCCGCAAAAAAAACTTGCCGCAATAATACGTCCTGCCGGACTCGCGAACCAAAAAAGCGAAACGATTATAAACACACTAAAATGGATAAATGAGACATATCACTCTCTGGACCTTGATTTTCTATGCCAAATGGATCCGGATAAAGCTATAGAAACATTTTTACCATTAAAAGGCATTGGCATTAAAACGATTAGTGTGGTCCTTATGTTTGCTTGCGGCAAGGATGTTTTTCCTGTTGATACACATGTACACAGAATTTGCAAAAGGTTGGCCCTGGTACCGGAAAATGCAAGTGCGGAAAAGACCCACTGGTTAATGCAGCCGTTGGTGCCCCCCGGAAGATCCTACTCGCTTCATATGAATTTTTTAAAACTTGGAAGAACTATATGTAAGGCAAGAAACCCAAACTGTCCTGAATGCCCGCTTGCTGAAATGTGCAGCTTTTTCAAAACAGCAAAGAAAAACGATATTTAATCAAAAACTATCTCCGGGCGCCATTGAAAAACAGCTAAATCCACACATCCTTTTACATCAAAAACAATTCCCTCATTTTCCAGCAATGAACGTTGGATTTGTGAATTATACAAAGTACCGCCTATACTGATAACCCCTTTTGAATTGATAACACGGTGCCATGGGATATTTACTGATTCGGGTGATCGGTGCAGCGCCCACCCAACACTGCGCGCTGCACGAGGGTTACCCAAGATCTTTGCGATTTGACCGTATGTTGCTACCCTGCCGCAGGGAATTTCCGCAACTATTTTATAAACACTCTTGAAAAAATCTCTATCAGCCATATAAAAAAATATACGCTCAATTTGAATATGGTGTCAAACTAAATCCTCCTGGAGGATAGGGTGGTGTTGTATCTACCATACCTCCTATGAGCACCAAGTACATACTCGAGGAATTATTTCCTTCATTGCCGCCTAATGTAACAGAACCGTTTGTAATCGTTTTTGTGTAACAGACAAAATCTGTTTCATCTGTTGTCTCAATTTTTAAATTCATACGCTCCCAGCTTTGAAGCCAAAGAGGAACACTGTTACTCTCAACCTGACGAATATCATAGGCGACATAAACATTTGTTTCACGATTTACTTTAAACGATATAAAGTTGTCATTTATTACATTTTTATCATTATTTGCAGTTACAAGCCAGGCATAGCCATCTAGTGAACCCGGGATGCTGGTAATCACATAATCCCGGTCGCTATACAAACTGTCACCGACTTGATTATACCTTATAAAATATCCATCACGTGATATTTGTTCTATCTGCAGCGATGTAAAGTATTGATATTGGTAAGTGGCATTATTAATTGTATTACCCGATAATGAAACATCGCTCACACCATTTACAGTCAATGTATATTCAATGCCTTCCTCATGCAATGAAGTTGTTAAATACACAACTTTTTGAGATAATCCTAAAAATGCCTTTTGAATTTCAATGCCATCAGAACCTAAATAGTTATTAAGATCAGTAGCACTCTCTTCATCAACAACTTCATCAAAATAAACATGTAAATGTGTAGAATCAATAGTTTGGATAAAAGTAATTTCCGGAGATATTACATCCATATCCGTTTGAAAGACTACTGTGGTTGGCTCACTTTGAATATTGGACTTGTCAATCGTTATAACCTGATAAGTATATTCCGTATTTTCCAACAGTTCCGTATCATAATATAAAGTACTGTCTTGTAAAGATATTATTTCTCCATCACGAACTATTTTATATAATTTTGGTAAATCACCATCTTCTGCCGGTGCAGGAGTTGACCAGGAAAATTTTAAAGTATGTTCGGTAGAACCAGTGAGATTTATTTGGCCAACAGGGTTTGCCGGAATTGTATCACGTTCAAAAATTTCCAATTTTACATCAATTGTTGTTCGGGCAGGTACATTTAAATTAACATATCGAAGATCGAAATCGTTATATGTCTCACCATTAACTGTTACACGATTGATTTTTGCCGGTAGAAAATTTGCCTGTGCTTTTACAAAAACATTTTCCCCATTTGTGTTACATATTTGAAAAGTTTTTGTAGAATCATTTCCCTGGGTAACCAGAGCAGCAACACCATCTTCAAGTCCATAACTTCCATCTTCTTTAAAATAAAGGACCTCTGTCCAGGGCATTTCGCCCCTTTTTGACTCGACACCTCCAAATGCAGATAGAGCTATTCCGTCTTCACCCTGCATTTTGGGAAAATCATCAGCTGCCGCCGGTAAGGCCGTTAAAGCCTGAAGTGCAGCAATTTTTTTATTGGAATTAGCTATAGCGTCATTTAGCAATTTATATAAAAGCGTATAACTGTCATAAGTTCGAAAGTTCCACATATTTAATGGCGGACTATATGTAATTCTCTGATATAATTGATCAATTTTTGATTCAAGATTTGGATCAGTTTGACCTTCCAGTAAACTTGTATGAACAAATAATTCGAAATTTCTCGACGAATAACCGGAAGTAAAACTGGTACCGTCAAAAGAATTTACTGGTAAAACCGTTCTACTGAGCCTGAAAAGCTCAAATATATAGTTTTTTACAAAATCCAGATATTCTGGTTTTTTAGTAAACTTGTAATAATCCAAAAATGATCCGCGAACATCACGTACAACGTTTACACCGGATGTGTGCCATCCCCAACCCGGTTGAAATGCCGGATAATACCAGGTGCCGCTGTAGGGGCCTATTTCTCCTGTGTCAGCGGAAATTTCCCAGGGAAGTAAAAAGTAACCATTTTCCTGCTTGTTCTTTTCCGTTGATTCCATCCAACCCTGTAAATATTCACCTACCCAGTTTAAATACCGTTCGTTCGAAGTAGCATGATAGGTGGCAAGGGCCATTTTAGCAAACTGTAAATTAAAAATCCAATCAACTCTGGTAGTATAAGTGGAACTAATGATCTCAGTGCCGGGTCTCAGACTATAAATATGTTTTGTATCATAATCAAACCAATCAGGAGATTCACTAACCCAATTGCCCAAATGCTCGGTAATATGTTCCAGAGCAGAAACAACCTCGGTATCATTGGGTTTTACATAGGCCAAATTAGCCAAAGTAATAACACCCTCTAATGTATGTTCCGTATCATTATAACCATCTGCCCAGTATCCATGAAAATAATAACCAGAGTCTTCACCTCGGTTAATATATTTCAGCGTAATTTTTTTTATGCCCTCATAAGCTCTTTCATCACCGGTTAACAGGTAATACATAAGCCAGGAATAAAAAATTTCAACCTCATCATCCCACTTGTTTAAAGCAAGATTTCGAAAAACAGAACCATCAGGATTTTGCCATTTTAGAGTTTCATCAACGATCGTCTTTAGGTTATTGCGTAAACTCAGTTGCAAATTTGCCCAATATGGTGTGGCGGCTATTGTATTATTTGAAAAGATAACTATTATAAAAAAGACTACGAGTCCTTTGGTAAAAAGCGAAAATGTACGAAAAGACAATCCATTACTCCCAAATAACTAAAGAACAATATAATGATTTATTCAGTTTTATGAATACAATGCTAAAACTATGCCAGACATAGAAATCACTTGAATATATTGACACAACAAATAATTGGCATAACAACTTAAAAATCAATTCTTAACAAAAATTAAAACATCAACTCCAAGCTGACGGATTCATTAAAAATTATTGACCAAGTTACAAAATCGTACCCCAAACACTAATAATTTCCAATTTATTGACCATTTAAAGAAACATTTGTTGAATTTTGGTCACTAAAACACTTTTTTTGTTTACCAGATAGGACAATTTTTAGAGTCATTAAAAAAATTAACAATCCCATTGAAAATCGATACTAGCAACTCATTAATTTACAGGGCATTAAATCACAAAAAAAAATCATATTTTTTATAGACTATTTTAATCCTTATGGCAAAGATATTGCATTGTTTATTTTAAAATTCAAAGAACTTTCAATGAATTTTTAAACAAAGGATTTATTACCATGTTTTTTATGTCTAAATTCAAACATAACTTTGTTATCATTAATTTTTTATTTATACTCTCGATTCCTTATACCTATGCCCAGCTCAATGAAAGTGAAACGAATCAACAAAACAATGTTGCTACAACCAGAGAAACAGTTCCGCCGGAAACAAACGATATACAGAGTATACCCAAATATTCAATTTTTGAAGTTCAATTAACCAATTCACAATCTATTGCAAATGAATATACGGATGTAATAATCACTGGTGTTTTTCAGGGACCGACACAAACAATTACCATAAATGGATTTTGGGATGGCGGCGACACGTGGATTGTAAGAATGACGCCTGTTGAAGTTGGTTCATGGTCATTTACAATATCATCCTCTACGCATACAGGTTTTGATTCAACAGGAACGTTTGAATGTACATCTTCATCGAATAAAGGATTCATCCGGAATAATCCTGATTATCCCTATTCTTTTATCAGAGACGATGGTTCTCCTGTCCTTTGGAAAGGAGATACTTCATGGCGGGGTATGACATATTTGGTATCATACGAAAACCATTGGAAGCCTTATATTGACCTGAGGGCATCTCAGGGTTATAACGTTGTTCAATCAATTTTAGTGAGTTATATAAATGGTGATGAATTTTGGAGAAACGAAGGCGGTTATGTATTCAATTTGACCGCGACTGGTAAGGATTATGATCATTTAAATCCGGGATACTTTCAATGGGTCGACAAACGGATAGAATATGCGTTATCAAAAGGAATCTCTCCAGCCTTCTTTTTTACCTGGGCCCAGGAATTTGTTAAATTTTCTGAGGCACAATTTGACAGGTATATAAAATACCTGGTAGCCCGTTATGCGGCTTATAACGTAATTTGGACAATTTGTGGTGAATATGATGAAATTTATGGCATTATTGGCTATAGACCGGATAAAATGCGGCACCATGGCAATGTGCTGGCAGACGCAGATCCTTATGATCATCCCATCACGCTGCACCCGACCGGCAATTCTACCTGTGCCGAGTTTGGTAACGATAGTTGGCTGTCCTTTATAATGCAGCAGACCTATCAAACAACAGACCCGACAAATTCTAAATACAACATTAACTGGCATTCTGATATTCTGCAAGACCATACCTATAACAAACCGGTGATAAATGGAGAATACGCTTATGCCGGTAAAGTTGATGATGATTTTGTTCGCATCGGTGCATGGGAAATAATTACGGCAGGCGGATTTTTTACGGCCGGTTTTTTGGAAACCTATGCCCCTGATAAGGGCGGCTGGGACCTGACAGCGAGACCGCAGCAGCAGCAGGAACTAAAATGGCTTTTTCAGTTTGTGGAAGGTGTCCCCTATTGGAAAATGTCTCCGCATGATGAATTAACATCAAACGGGTATTGCCTGGCAAATGTCGGAGAAACGTATTTGCTCTATTCAAAAAATGGCGGTAATGTAAACGTAAATCTTTCAGATGTAAATGCGGTTAGTGTGCTGTGGTTTAATCCACGGGAAGGCACTTATCTTTCGGAATTTAAAAGAGCAGCCGCAGGGATGGAATCTTTTTCACCTCCGTTTTCAGGTGATTGGGTTTTATATTTAAAAACCACAACAATTGATTCACAAGCGCCGGATTCACCGGAAAATTTTATAATATTAAGATAATATTTTTTCTGATAAAAATTTCAAGGATCGTTGCCCCCAACTAATTGGCAATCCTTTGTTATTGATTCCTATATTTAACAACTTTGGCAGGCGTACCATGAGCAATCGCATAGGCTGGTATGTCTTTATTAACCAAAGAATTTGCGCCAATAATAGCACCCTTTCCAATTTTCACGCCGTCTAATACCGTAACGCCGGCTCCCAACCAAACATCATCATCGATAACGACGCCGCCTTTATCATCAAATCCCTGTTTTAAAATCGGTGTTTCCAAATCACTAAAATTATGAGTAACGCCCCCAATATAACAATTGGCAGCACATAAAAAATATTTTCCAATTTCAATTTTACTGGGTGTACCGATTCGGCAATAAGCACCGATATTACTGTAATCATCAATTTTTATGGTGCCGTTTTTAGTTGTTACAACTGTTCCCCGGCCCAATAAAACAAAGTCACCCAGTTCAATTTTGCTATCATCCCCACCCTGGGCATTTAACATGCAATACTCATCAATTACACAATTTTTATTAATACTAATTTTATAGGTATGACGCAGAGAAACGCTCCTGTTAATGACCGATCCCTTACCCAACCTTTTAAAAATACTTTTGTAAAATATCTGTCTTAAACCCAAACCCAATATTCCGGGCATAGAACTCAGAAAAAATGTCAAAAACTCAAATTTTAAAAGTTTCCCCAAACTGTAATTACCAATAACGATATCCTGGTATTTTTTTAACGGAGATTTGGGGCGGCGCAGCACATCTTCAAAACTGCTGAAATATTTACCGGAACCCTCATTATCAGCACTTTTATCCATATTCGTTTTGGGCAATACCAGTTCCTTTTTATTAAATTTTACATCTCCAAAAGAATAGGCAAGTCCGCCGAAAATTCCAATAATTAACAACTTTGCCCGAAGTAATAATCCAACTGTTAAGCCAAGTGGTCCGCCGAGTCCCATTCGTGCAAAAGTAAAAAAGTAGGCGCCTTCGGTCAAGCCCCACCCGCCGATAGATATCGGGATCATGGCAATAACCAAAACGATGGGCGTTATTATACAGGCATCAATAAATGCCATGTCCGGGTTAAAGGCCTTGCTGCAAAAATAGACATTTAATACGGCAAATAAATAAAACAAGGATGAATTAAATAAAGCAAACAGCAAGACAAGCTTTTTGTCCTTTAGTATCAGGGTCGCTTTTTGAAATTTTTTAAGTTTTTGTATAACTGTTTTAATAACTTTAATATTAAATTTTTTCTCAATCCATTCAAAGTAAGCCGGATTCCAGATTACGGCCAACAAAACAACATACCCGGCAATGCATACCAGCATGGAAAGAATAAGCCACTTGTCCCATAACTCCCTTATGCCCAAAAAGAAAGCGATGATGGCAAAAAACAACAACATCGTTAATCCGGTAAAGCGTTCTAAAAACACAGAAGAATATATTTTAGCAGGGTCTTTAACAGCTTTCCCAAGAATGTGTGCGCGCACAACATCACCGCCGACATTCGTCGGTAAAAATGTATTGAAAAAATATCCTGTAATATATAAAACAAAAAGCCGACCGACAGACACATTGATATTTTGCGCTTTGAGAATGACTTGCCATTTCCAGGAACTTAGAAAGATAAGCACGGGGCTCACAAGGATAAACAAGATCATATAATTCAAATCAGCCGTGCGAATGATCTTCCAAATTTCAGATAACCCCGCCTGTTTGAGAACAAAGTATAAAAGCAATGCGCTTATAAAAAACCGTACCAGAGACATCATTTGTTTTTTCACGGAATGTACTCCCTATTCGTTTTTAAAAATTAACAAAATTAATTACAGGAGACATTTACTAGGTAAATATTTTTTTCAAATGATCCGCACTACCGGCAGCTTTATTTTTTTCCTGCTCTACCAAAGGAAGCATTTTGTCGCGATGTGTTTCTTTGGATTCATAGACACCTTTAATCAGGTCAAAAAACGCATCAATCGACAAATCTTTAAATTCGATTAAATTTCCATCCATACCGATGGTCTGCATATACCCACGATTTTTGGGATAGGTATTGATACCGGCGACCGGAACACCCATGGCCGAGGCCATAATTAACGAATGCGTACGCATTCCTACAAACAAGTCCAGGCGTTTCAGCACAGAACATATCTGACGATAACTGTATATCTTGTTGGAAATCAATTTAACACGAGTTCGGTTTTTTATTTTACTCAACGTTTCAAAAGCAATCCCCAAATCCATGTGCTGGGTTTCAACAAACAGAATATCAACATCCAGATCTTTTACCAGGCGATCAACTGTCCTGGCATAGAGAGTTGTTAAATTATCGCGGCCAAAACTTTGTCCGGATTGTGATACATATTTATCGACATAACTATTGATATTTATACCAATCGTCGGCCTTCCGCTTTCAAACAATCCTTCTTTTTCTTTAATACGCTCAAATTCCTGGTCATCGACAGGTTCGGAATTTAAAGCACAATCAGCGCCTTCAATAACATTCGGATGGGTAAAATCCAGTTTTTTCATCAACTCCAGAGATACCTTATCACGCAGAATGACCAGATCCGCACTGCTAACGACCCGTTTCAAGCAGGCAGCGCCGCTGTTCGTTTTAATGGGACCTAAACTGCTGTTGTAAAGCGCAAAGGGAATTCCACGTTTTTTAACCATAGGAAGAACAATAGAAAGGGTCCATAAATAATTAAACAAAGGATTATAAAGTCTGCGATCAAATAATATAGCATCTGTTGAAAGAACAAGGTCGGCATTCAACGTTGATCGAAAAACAGGGACACCCAAAATTTTTGCACTCAGGTTCCAGGGTAATAGAGAAATCGGTTTTATATTATATTCTGAATAGGAATTACGCACAAAGTTTGTATTTATAGTAGGAATTTCGAATAAAGCATTTTCATATCGTTCGGAAACATCTTTTAATAAACATCCCAGGATGGCCGCGTCACCAGCATTACGACCGGAAAAATTACCCAATACACAAATTTTTTTCATTTATATCAATCCTTGTTAATCTGGTTTAAATAGCCGTTCTGTGAATACCATTCTGCTGTTTTTTTAATGCCTTCCATAACACCAATTTTCGGTTGAAAACCAAAGTCTCTTTTTGCTTTGGCAGCATCAAAGGAACGGCTTTTGACGAAAAGATCAACCCGTCGGCGAAAGATAGGGGGTTGAATACGTAAAGGTATGCATATTTTTTCACAAATATAACCTAAAAAATATAACGGCATGACCGGTAAATGGAGGTTACTGCTTATTACATTCAGCACTTTTGCAACAGTCTCTTTAAATTCTTCCAGGGTAAAGCATTCATCACCGGCAATAATATAATCCTTACCAATTGCTTTTTCACTTTCAGCAGCAAGCCGAAATCCTTCAACAACATCGGTAACAAAGGTTAAATGATAAAACACATCGCCCTTGCCGAACATGATAAACTTGCCGTTTTGTATCATCTTGTACATTTTAAGCATCCGTAAATCTCCGGGGCCATAAATACCGGTGGGACGCACAATTGTTACAGGCAATCCTTTTTCTTTATAATAGGAAAGCGCCAATTTTTCACCTTCAAGTTTGGTATCCTGATAAATGTCACCAGGTCTGAGGGGTGCGGTTTCATCTGCCGGCGGATTTTCAATGTGTCCATAAATGCCGACTGTGCTGCAATGTAAAAAACGTTTTATATTATATTTAAGGGCCGCATCCAACAGATTTTTTGTTCCCGTAACATTGACATTATAATAAACAGAATCAGGTACATTTGCAGCCCGATACAAGGCAGCAATGTGATAGATCACATCAACACCTTCAACAGCTTTTTCGACCTCATCGATATTACAAATGTCGCCGAAACAAAGCTCAACACGTTTATTTTTAAGAGCATCCAGGTTACTCGAAGCGCGAACCAAAACACGCACTTCATAACCGTTATCGAGTAAATTTTGGACCATATACTGTCCGGTAAATCCAGTAGCCCCGGTAACCAAAGCTTTTATCACTTTCTTTTGCCTTTCAATAACAAGTTCGTTTTTTACTGCGGTTGGTATTTCTGTTTAACATATTCTATTTCACTATCAATCCTTGATTTGTCCCATCCAAGTTCATTTCCCATGAGTTTGGCTGCTGCATTCAACGCTTCATCACTGGGATATTCTCCCGAGCCCAATTCTGTCCGTCGTAATACAACATCTGCAAGTTTTTCAGCAGATTCATATTTAACAGCATATACAACCTGTGCTTTAATTACGTTTGTATTTTCGGCCAAACGTTGTGCTAACTCGGGTTTCTCTTCAATCAACTTGATAACCTTTGTACATGTTGTTCCATAATTCCGTACAAGCTGCAAAACCACATTATCATCCAAAACGGATTCGACGTCCTTTTTTATATCATCTACAAAAGCCAAATAATCGTCAATATCACCGCCATGTAACGGCTCTTTCCTTGTATTAAATAACCGCTTTAAGCCTTTTTTCTTATAAATTCTGTTTATTGTTTTTTCGGCAACGTCGCGCGCTGTGGTATATTTTACCCCGATCACATTATATAGACCTTTAATCTCACTATTAAAAATTTGGTATTGTTCGAGCAATTGCACATCTCGCCCTGCTTCCGGTAACGTTTTGAGCGGAAGAACACCACCGTGAAAAAACGTAACATCACTTTCTTTCAGTTCAGTGTTCGGCATTAGGTCATTCAATTCCAGCAAAAAATCCTGAATATCTGATTTTGAAACTTTATATTCATCAGGATCGCCGTCGTAGGGCAAATGCGTTGTACCGATAATAGTATAGTGCCGCCACGGAGCAATAAACAAATTCCGTGATTTCCGGCGAAAGGTCTTAACACCATTTTTATATTCAATACCACTGTTAATTCCAATAGCATTTTCAGCCAGTCGCTTTTTAACAATCAGATTAATTGCTTTTGAAGGGATAAATGGAATTTTTACACTTTCAGGACAGATTTTGTTTGTCCAGGCGCCTGTTGTTGTTATAACAGTGTCAGCTTTAATTTCATATTCAGAGTTTGTTATCGTATCAACAGCTTTAACACCCTGAACCTGGTCATTATGAATTAAAAATTGTTCTGCTTTTATATAGTTAACAGCCTGTGCTCCCTTTTCAACAGCCGACTGAATAAATCCAAAAACAAGCCGTTCCGAATTATAGGCCTGGCCGTCAAACCAATTTGCTGCGCCTGTGTACACATCAAAATTGACAAAGGGTATTTGTTCCCGGGCCCTGGCTTTGTTTATAATTATACCATTTTTCAAATGATTAAAGTCAGGTACGGCAGTATTTCGGTCCATACTGATAAAATCATTCATTAACAAGCCCATGGTCATAACCTCTTTACTTTTCATCATGTGGCCGGCAGTCGGCATAAGGCATGATAAGGGCTGAACAAGGTGCGGGGCAATTCGCAAAAGGATCTGTCGTTCCCGGATGGATTCACGCACTCTTTTCAAGTCCAACGTCTGTAAATAACGTAAACCGCCATGAATGGTCTTTAAGCTATTGGCTGAGGTTGCTGAACAAAAATCATTCATTTCGATTAACAGGGCAGATAATCCTCGGGAAGTCGCTTCCCACAACATAGTTGCCCCATAAATTCCACCGCCCACTATCAGGACGTCAAAAGTTTGATTAAATTTATTGGATAAATCCGTATTTCTGGTCATTATTTATTTTCTTTTCTTTTTAAAAGTAACGTAACAGGTGTTCCCAAAAAGCGAGCAAGCTTAATCTTTTCAAAAGTCTGTTCAAATTTTAAGGCCAGTTTTGCTGAATTTATAAACCGATAAAAAGCAACAGGAAGAAAAAAACCATGGCTTTTTCCGGTAATGGCAAAATTATTATTTTGAAATTCTTTACCAACCGTACTTGTAAAAAATCCCTGATAGGATTGTGTTCTATCAGAAAAAAGACCTTTTAATCTTCGAAAAATTCTTTCAACTATTGTGAAACTGATAAAAGCGGGGAAATCGAGAACGACCCTGTCATTGGAAACGCGACACAATTCCTTAACCGCCTTTTGCCAATTAACAAGATGCATCAACACACGGGATGATGTGACCGCATCAAAAGCACCTTTTTTAAAACAGAGATGATGGGCATCGCAAACCACTACAAATTTTTTATTGCCGGGTATGTTATCTCTGGCAATCCGGGCCATTTCAAAAGATGCATCGCTAGCAACAACCGTCCCTTCCCCCTGTTTCGAAAAGGAGGCCGCAAGTTTACCGCTACCGGTACCAACATCCAGCAATCTTGTAAACTGCGGGATAAATTGTGCATATTGATCACATTCATAACTTTTTAAAAACAGACCAAAATCAGAACCAAATCTGTCTTTTTCATATTTTTGTGCAAAGTCCTGTTTTGCATACAAGGAATAGCTATAATGATCTGTTTTTTTATTCATGTATAATTATAAACCAGTGTTGATAATATATTCAATAATCTTTTGTGTTTTTTCAAGATATTCGGCATACCCGTATTTTTCTTCAGCCAACTGCTGAGCGGCTTTAGCCAATGTCATCGACTTTTCAGGATTTTGCAGCACATAAACAATTCCGTCGGCAAACTCTTTTGCAGCCGGTTCCGTCAATACAGAGACATTATCATTCAAAATCTGAGTATGTGTAATATGACGGGTTGCCACAATTGGTTTCCCGGACCGTAGATAGGAATAAATCTTTAACGGTGAGTTATTCCCGCGCATTCGCGATGAAACCAAAACATCAGCCATATCGACAAATTGCGGAATATCCTGCGGTTGTACAAACCCGGTAAAACGGAACGCATGGTTCATATTGACTTCATTAACCATCCGGGAATATTCTGAAATTTGCTTTTCATTTCCACCTACCAGCAGAAAAAGTGCTTCGGGGAATCTTTCCAACACATGCTGTGAACTTTTAATCAGCATATCAATTCCCTGATAGGCTTCAAATGTACCATAATACAAAACTATTTTTTTATTACCAATACCATACTTTTTCTTTAAACGTTCCTTGTCCTCTTTATTCGGAGGAAAAACAATACTGTTATCGGCAACATTTTCAATCAATACACTGTATTTATCCGGGAACTGTTCATTTACATAGTTTTGCAGTTCCGGACAGATGGTAATAACAGCATTTGAATTTTTTATCGTATTGCCTTCAAGGCGTTCAAAAAGGCCGGATATTAATTTAGAATTTGTATATTTGAAATTTTTCAACTGCTGTGGCAAACAGGAATGCATATCGTATAAATGGGGTATTTTATGTTTTAATGCAAACCGATACCCGAAAAAAGCGGCTTCCTCATGAGTATGAATCAAGTCATATTTATTGTTTTTCAACAGGGAAACAACAAGACGATATAAAGCTATGTCTAAAAATATTTTTGGTACAGAAGGACCAATTTTAATGTTATTAATAAACGGTACCCTGGACGCACGGTATACTTGCAGATTTTCTACCGCCACATTCTGACCGATATGATAGGTAGCCAGGTCAACCTGATGCCCTAATAATGACAAAGCTTTAATACGATGTAATACGCTGAAAGGTGTTCCCCGTGGCTGGAACCAGGGTTGGGGAGCGATCATGAGTATTTTTAATGGTTTTGTATTTTTTATCTGAAAATTTGTTTCAAGAGTCAATTATTATTCAATCCTTTTCTTACTATTCTGCACCATAGCCGACCAGCACAACAAAAAACGTTTTTAATAAAATTCGTAAATCCAATGATAAAGACCAATTATCAATATATTCCATATCCATTTTCATCCATTGCTCAAAGCTGATCTTGTTTCGGCCGCTGACCTGCCAAACGCAGGTAATACCGGGTTTAAGGCTCAAACGGCGTCGCTGCCATACTTCGTATTTTTCAATTTCGGAAACAAGGGCCGGTCTTGGACCAACAATACTCATGTCCCCTTTTAACACATTCAGAAATTGCGGCAATTCGTCAATACTTGTTTTTCTTAAAAAATACCCAAAAGGAGTGATCCTGGGATCTCTTTTAATTTTAAATACCGGACCATCCATCTCATTTTTGTCAAACAATGTTTTTTTCCGGTCCTCGGCATCTGCCACCATTGAACGAAATTTGAATAAAGTAAAACGCCTTCCGTTTACACCGCATCGTTCCTGTCTAAAAAGAACGGAACCTTTGGAAGTCAATTTAATAATTAACGACACAATCAGCATTAGAGGAGAAAAGAACAACAGGGCCGATAATGATATAACGATATCCATAATCCGCTTTATAAAAAGCTGCCACTCTTTGGCATAAAATGTTTCAAATTCCAATAACGGGAATCCGTTAAAATCAGTTTGCCGTGTCTGAGAAATATGTAAATTATACAAGTCCAAAGAAATGGATGTCGGCACACCGACCTGTTCGCACGCCAAAATCGCTTCTTCAATACGATGCAGCCAAAGTCTTGGCACGACAAAAATAACACGATCAACAACCAAACGATTTATAAGAAACGGAATGTCCTGAATCCTACCGATAACCCGGCTTCCCTCCAACTCTTTTCCATACAATCCATGTTCGTCGTCAATCAGCCCGACAATACGAAGGCCCCAGTTGGAATGATTTTTTACAGCACGAATAAATTCACAGGCCCTTTTTCCTGTACCAACAATCAACAAATTTTCCTGATTATAACCTCGTTTATGAATAGAATCCAATACGATTAACAACAATCGTTTTTCCATGATAATCAGTATATAAGAAACAAAAGCAAAAACAACAAAAAACAACCGGCTGGCCATTTCTATTTTTAATAAAAAGACATAACTACCGGAAGCAATTGAAGCCCAAATAGCAGATGTAAAAATCAGCCACAAAAGGCGTCTTAATGTTCTTGTTCTAAACTCTCTATAGACCCCATTTAAAGAAAACATCCCGATCCATATAATTGGAAAGCCCAAAAACATTAACCAGTATTTTTGGGCAAAAAACATAAAACCAGAAAATGTTGAGCCGATAGCGTAGGCTTTAATAGATAACTGGGCTATATTTCGGATAAATTCATCTAAAAAATAGGCAATCGGAAAAGCAGCCAAGAGGAATAAAAAATCCACCCCTTTCATAATATTACCCAAGAATCTTTCGCGTTCCGAAACCATTTTAAAAAACCAAATTTTAGGATTATGATTGTGATTTAAACCATTCTACAAATCTTTTAATACCGTCTTTAACAGGTGTTTGCGGGCAATAATTTAATTCTGCCTTTGCTTTGGTAATATCGGCAAAAGTAATGGGAACATCGCCTGGTTGGTCCGGCTGATAATCAAAAATCGCTTTTTTGCCTAAACTGTCTTCTATAAGATGAATGAGTTGAATCAACTCGATGGTGGCCGATTCTCCCAAATTATAAATTTCATAACCATTACAATTTTCCATAGAACCGGCTATACCCTGTATGATGTCGTCTATATAGGTGAAATCGCGGCGGCTTTTTCCATCGCCAAATACAGGAATGGGTTTATTGGCATCAATCAGTTTGGCAAATTTATGTATGGCCATATCCGGTCTTTGACGGGGCCCATAAACCGTAAAAAACCGTAGACAGTTTATGGAAATGCCATACAATTTATGGTAGGTGTGGCATATCAACTCACCGGACTTTTTCGTTGCCGCATAGGGAGAAATAGGATTGTCCACAGAATCAGATTCACTAAAGGGCACTTTTTTATTTGCCCCATAAACCGATGATGAAGAAGCGAAAACAAATTTTTTAATTCCGTATTTTTTAATTAACTCCAGTAAATGGATTGTACCCTGTACATTAACCTGTTCATATAAAAGCGGCTGCTGAATAGAAGGCCGGACGCCGGCCCTCGCCGCCAGGTGAACTATGATATCATAATTTCTGTTCTTTATTATATTTTCCAAAAAATCATAATCAAGAATATCACCTTCATATAAATTATATGCAGAATTTCCGAGTACGCTTTTAACATTGTTTCTCTTAATATTCGGATCATAATAATCGTTAAAATTGTCTACAACGTCCACGTTGCAGTTATTTCCAAGTAAATATTCAGATAGGTGTGAGCCAATAAAACCGGCACCACCTGTAAGTAATACGTTCATAAAACTCTCCATAGAGTCTAGTAATGATAATAACTGTAGCTGTTTTTAAGCATTGTTGTTTTTGAACCGTTCAATATCATTCCAATTAAATTTACCGGAACAGTATCAAAAATTTCAAGCTTTTCCTTAACAACTTTATAGTTTGTCTTTCCGGCCCTGGCAACAATAGCAACAGCATCCATCTGGGTTCCCAAAACAACAGAGTCTGTTGCCGCCTCCAGAGGCGGTGCATCAAAAACAATCACATCAAACTTGCGACGGGTTTCTTCTAAAAACCGCCGCATTTGTAGCGATCCCAATAATTCTGACGGATTCGGAATCATGGACCCGCAACTAATTATTGATAAATTGGGAATATGTGTTGGTTGTACAACATCTGCAAGTGTCGATTTGTTTACCAGATAGTTTGTAATTCCCGGATCCTTGCTCATACTAAAAGTGTTATGTAAAACACCCCTGCGTAAATCTGCATCGACTAAAAGTGTATTAGTTTTTTGTTGAGCGAGAATAATTGCCAGATTACTGGCGGTAAACGATTTTCCCTCTTCCGGTGAAATGCTTGTCAGTAAAAGGGTGTGTATTCTGCCTGTTTTTTTTGAAAACATTAAATGTGTTCTTAAAGCTCTATAGGCTTCACCAATCTGGGTTGGTGAATAATCGTGTGTAACAAGCTGACGGTCTATTTGTTTTACTTTTTCAAAATCATGAAATTCAGGAATGTTTTTAAAATCAATAATTGGTATGGCTCCTAAAACAGGAAGTTTTAAATGCCTTTCAATATCTTCCGGAATTCGAATTTTTTTATCAAATAAATCAATAACAATGGATATAAAAATTCCACACAATAACCCTAAAAGTACACCTAAAAAAACTTTAATTTTGGGACTTGAATTAATCGGGCTGTTTGGCCTAATTGCCGGATCAAGTATTCGAATTCCATCTGATTGGGCGGCATCAGACAGTTCAGATTTTTGTAACTCTGTATATAGATAAGTATATAACTTTTCACTTATCTCTTTATTTCTCATAAGCTCTGCATATTTAAAATCTTCTTCAGGAAATGTTTTCAACTGGGTTTCCGTTTCGTCCAATTGCCTACGATACTCTGTCTCTCTTTCCACAAGTGTATTTCTATATTTCGATGCAAAAGAAATAATTTTTTCCTGTGTATCGTTTATCTGGCTGTCCAAATCTTTTAACGCAGGATATTCTTCAGAATAGGTTTGCAAAAGATTAAGATATTTTTTTTCCTGAAAGGTCAAGGTTTCCTTAAGCATTTTAAGAGTCGGCTCATTGGCAAAAACCGGAAGGTTTGCAAGTTCCTTTACAATAATGCTGCGATATTGTTTTGGTTCAACCATGTTTTGGTCTTTGTCAAGCTGGTCCAGCAAATCGCTGAGTTGATTTCTTTCCCGTGGCAGGCGTTCCAGCGCTGCATCCAAATCTTTTAGCTTATCAACAAGTCCCAGTTTTTCAACCTCAAGAGAAGTCGGGTATTTGGCATTAAACGCCCGCAATTCCTTTTCATGACTGTTTAATCGATTTTCTGCCGCATCTAGCTGCTTTTGTAACATATCACGATAATTATTCGAATCTCTGAATTTTAATTTCAGTGTTTCCTGTATATAAATTTCAGCGATTTGATTGAGGTTTTTATATAACATATCCGGGTCCGTACCCTGCATGGACAAAACAATCCAGGACCCGCCAGGGCGTGCCGTTAACCCGTTTTTTATTTCATTAACAGCTTTTAAAAAATTTACAACTTTAAAATTGATTGTTTGTGCTTTTTGCACCAATTCAGGGTTTAAGCGGAAGGAAAAACCATTAACAGAACGCAGAGATTCAACGGCGTCCCACACCAGTGCACTGTCGATCAAAGAATTGGTCAATCCATCTTTATAGTATAAATAGTAATTTCCCGAGGGATTAATAACAATTTTATATGCTCCCGGAACAGGCTCTTCGCTGGTATGTCTTTCTGAAAAAATCTGGTCCCATCGTGTAAATATAGAATCACCGGAAACAACAGCCAATCCCATTTGAGCGGCTACGCGACTTGCAAAAGTCCGGCTTCGCATTTCAACACGGCGACTTTCATTTAAAAGCTGCTCCTGATCTTTTAATTCTTTGGTAGCCAGGATAACCCGTGCTTCAAAGATCGGAACTTCATTTTTTGCTTTTTGATAAAACGGAATAGCAAAGATAATAATTAAAGCGAGAATTAACCATTTTCGTTTCCATAGCCCACGTAGATATTTGGCGAAATCAAAACCAACAACCCCTATATTTTCTTCTGTATGCTGATTTGTTTCAAATTCTTCCATAAAAAAACATCAATCATTACGATTAAGTATTGTTAAGTATAGCATGACAACCGAAATACCAAAATTAAAATATCGAATAATACTGGAAAAAGTCAACCGATTAATACGCGGCGCTACTAAAATATCTCCGGATTGTATGCCTAATTCATGAAGTGAAGTTCCATTATACAAGGCATCATTAAAATTTTTATAAACAATCTCATCATTTCGAATAAGAAATATATCTTCAGCAGTTCCAAGCCCTCTTAATCCTCCGGCCTGTTCTATCATATCCCAAAATGATATATTGGGATCAAATCGATAAAGTCCTTGTTTGTTAAACTCACCACTCAGGGTTATTCTAATAAGCGGTGTCACAATAACCATAGGGTCTTTGGCATAAGGTTTAAATTTATCGGTAATTATGCGGCTAATTTCCGTACTGTTTTTACCGGCAATATAAGCTTTTTCCAAAGGCGGGATATCAATATAACCGTATCCGTCAATAATCAAATCCGTATCATGAAAATTGGAGGCGAAACGATTTCCCTGCGTCATAAATCCACCTTCATAAATCATGATATGTATTGCATCGCCCGGCTTAACCCGGACTTCTGAATTATTTTGGCAATATCCAAGTTTTATATTAAATAGTACAAAGCCCAATAATAAAAAACAAAAAACATTATATAAGGGTTTACTCATTTGTTATCATTCCTTAATTATTAAACCCGAGCAGCTTGACCATTATCTTAACGGGAACGAAAATAACGAAATCTTTTTGCTTTTGTTTCCAAACCTAGTTTTTTCAATAACGCTCTGATTTTAAATATTCCAATTTTGGTATATCCAAAACGGGGTGAATATAATTGACGTTTTAGCGCAAAGGCACCTGACCTTGGGTTTTCAACTACCAATTTTTTAACTTTTTCCGGTAAAGGCAACTCTACTTCATTTACATTCCTGCTTTTCCCTGAAGATGGCTTTAAAGAAAAATCCAAATTTTCAGAAAAATCTTTAACTTTTTTCTGTTCTTTAGGTAATTCAGCACTTTCAGGTTTATATACTTGTTGCCCTTCAGGTATTACTTTATAATCTATTGCTCTTTCAAAATCAAAATCATCGATAGCTTCTTCGTTTGAATCATAATTCATTAATATGCGGTCAAACTCTAACATTTCAAACACTTCGTATACTTCCGGTATCATTTGTGTAATTTTTAAATCTCCGGATTTTTCACGCAGACCCCTTATTTCCCCAACGAAAACCCCCCAACCGGCACTGCTTACATATTGGACGTCGGCCATATCGATAACAAACTGACAAAAGCCTTTTTCCATTGTTTGAGTAAGCACCTTTTGCAATTCAGGAGATGTTGCTGTATCAACAAATCCGGAAATTTTTATCAGTGCAACATCTTTCAAGCTGCCAACATTATAAATTTTAATATCAATTCCTTCCATATGATAGATAAGCCCTCGTTTTATTTTACCGGAAAGACTTTATAAAACATGTCTTGAGGAAAAATTTAAGCAAAGTTAATGCCACATGCATAATCAGGGGTGATTATATCGGCTTATCTTTTACCGAAAAATCATTTAAATCTATCTAAAAAAGGAACCTATCGTATTGTTTTATAACTATCAGTTTCTTTGATACTAAGAAACATTATTATCACTAGAGCAAAAAAATGCCGTTCATTTGATGAAACCATTTTTATCCATAAAAATGTACCAAAATAAAACATTTTTATGGTATGGTGTGAAACACCTGTTCAGAACGGCGATGAATTTTAAAATTTATTTGCGACTGCTGTCAACCTTACTATAAAGCTCTACATATTGCCCGGCAACATTTTGCCATGAAAAGTTACTTTTCATTCCACGTTTCATGAGCTTTAGCCAGGCGGCCTTGTCTTTATAAAGTGTTACAGCATTTTCCACAGCTTTTAAAAGCGCCTGACCTGTATAGTCTTCAAAAACAAAACCAAGCCCTTTATCCGGGTCTTGCGTATAGTCTTTAACCGTATCAGCTAGTCCACCTGTTTTTCTGACAACAGGTACAGTCCCATACAACAAACTATACATTTGATTCAATCCACAGGGCTCATATTTGGAAGGCATTAAAAATATATCACTACCCGCTTCAATAAGATGAGCAAGTTCATTATCAAATTTTATAAAAACTGCTAATTGATCAGGGTATTTTTCTTTCCATGATTCCAACAGTTTATGATATTTTGGATCACCGGTTCCAAGCACAACGAGCTGAACTTTTAATTTTAATATATCTTTTAATGCATCTGAAATTATATCCCAACCTTTTTGGTCAGCGAGCCTGGAAATAATTCCAATAACCGGAACATCATTATTAAATGTTAAACCACATTTTTCAAGCAGTGCTTTTTTATTTTCAACTTTTGGCTCAAGATCAACCGCTGAATAGTTACTCGATATAACATTGTCGGTTTCAGGGTCCCATTCTGATTCATCTACACCGTTTAAAATACCAACGATGTCATCTTTACGTTTTTCCAATACTTCTTGCAGACCGGCACTTATCTCGGAATCCGTTTGAATCTCTTTAGCATAAGTTGGGCTGACGGTATGAATTTTATCAGCATTTAACAAACCAGCCTTTAAAAAGTTCATTTTTCCATAAAATTCAAAATCAGAACCTGGTTGAACAAATTCGTCTGCTATTCCTATGTCTTTGGCTTTTTTTACATCAAACACACCCTGATAAGCTAAATTATGAACTGATAATAGCGTAAAGGTCTTTTTAAAAAATTCATCATCCTTGTATTCATTTTTTAAATACCATGGTATCAACGCCGTGGGCCAATCATTACAGTGGATTACCTGCGGCTGCCAATGTAACAACTTGATCGTTTCAATGACTGCTCGATTAAACAGGGCAAATCTTTCCGGATTGTCAGGGAAATCTTTACCGTTTTTAGAATCAACGTACAAATCTTTTCTGCCGAAAAAGGGTTTATAGTCTAAAAAATAAATTTGTACTTTTGAATCCGGTATAAAAGCTGACTTTGCACATGTAACATGCACTTCAGAGCCGAGTTGTACAGGAATTTGTTTTAAACGTATAACCTCTCGTAACACAAACTTTCGTTCACTGATCATTCCATACTTGGGCATGATGACACGTACATCGTGCCCCATTTCTAATAAAGTTTTTGGCAATGCTCCTGATACATCGGCAAGCCCACCTGTTTTAGCAAACGGACTAACTTCTGAAGATAGAAACAAAATGCGGAGTTTGTTTTTCATACACTCGCCTTTAAATACACGTTTTGATTGATAACAAGTTCGAAGGATATTTTTTGTATCACTATAATATATATAAATTTAAAAGAATTCGAGAGAAATGCAATAAAAAAAAGGGTAACGATTGTTACCCTTTAAACTCAAATAATTATAAGCTTTTATAAGCCAGATAAATAGGATTGTGCTCTGGAAACATATTCACTATCCGGGTAATCAGAAAGCAACTTTTCAAATTCCATACGAGCACTCTGATTATTTCCAAGGCGCATATAACATAATCCAAGCTTTAACTGAGAATCATCAAACTTGTTGGAGTTACTGAATGTAAATACTTTTTGAAATTCCATGAGGGCCTGGTTATAATCACCCAGAGCATAGTAACATTCGCCTTTCCAATATTGGCAATTATCAACAAGCGAATTACTTTCATTTAATCCCAGCAGGTAATCAAACTGTTTAATACCTTCTTTATATTCACGATTATTGTATAACGTTAATGCACTTTGATATTGCTGTTTAAAGCTTCCAGATGCGCCTGAAGTAGCAACAGAACCGGAATAAGATTTTGTTCTTTTTGCCTCTGATTGTAAAGATTGCAAACGTTGGTCACGTTCTGCCAGCTCAGCTTTCAGGTTAGCCAGTTCAACACTTTTACTTTTAGCTTCATTTTCAAGATAATCAATTTTACGCTCAAGGTCTTCTGCTGTAAGTGAAGCTCCACCACTCTCAGCAAATTCTGTTGCGGATTGACTCTGTTCGTTATCTTTGGTTATACCTAATAATTTTAAAACCTCTTCTTCTTCTGCAGAAGTGTTTGTTGATTCTTGAGTACTCTCTCCGGCTTCTGCTTGATTAGCAAATGCTTCATCTCCAATCATTTCAGAATCATCTCGCGAACCTGCACACGAGTTCAAAAAGACCAAAGCAGTCATCCCAACCAACATCAACAGCCATCCCAAAATCTTTGTTGTCTTCATTTTTGAGCTCCTAATTATTTTGTTTCCTTAATATTAAATACGCAACAGTCCCCCAACTGACAGCAGTAACAACGCTATTCACCGTATACCATAGTTTAGGTTTTTTTTCAACTTTAACATGAATCGGTCTTGAAGGTAATCCGGAATAGCCAATATTTTTAACTTGTTTATCAACAGCAATAACACAATATTCAAGATCATCACCGGAGATAAATTCTTTATCTATAACAGCTTTATAAACAAAATCCTTGTCGATTTCCAGTTCTTTAACGTTCCAGCTTTTTGTACCGGCTTTACGATATAATACGGAAGCCGTTCTTAAAGGATTTTTTGTATTAATTTGTGCCTTTATTAACAGGTCTTTTCCTTTATACATTTTAAATACAGGAAAATGAATCACTGTTAATTTTTTATTTTTTCCGGATGATTCAAGCCCGCCTTCCGGTTTTCCATCATGATCTAAATATCCGTTAAAATCTTCTGCAAAACTAGGATCAAGATCACATTTTGTTAAAATTCCATCATCGTCCGGATCATTTTTTTGTTTTGATAACAGATAATACTTAAATCCAGCCCAGGCGAATATTATTCCATCATTTTCATCGCCGCTGTTAATCTGATCCAACCAGTCACTGGTAGTATATGAAAAATCAACACCAGCGGTTAAAGCCATACTCTTTGACAGGGATAACTCGGTATAACCACCGAACTGTATATATTTATTCGTTTTCTTTTTACCGTCTCGAAATATGGAAGTATTTTCATATTTTGTATTCCAGAAAACAGCACCAAAACCAAGTAAAGAATATAACCTGAATTTGTTTAACTGTAAGACCTGAAAATGAGCGTTTAAAGATATTGGGTAAACAAGAGTCGATAATTCAAAAGAATTTGAATATTTTAAAGAGATCCGATCTGCATCTGACTTTGTTTGTAATGAAACATAACCAGCTTCACCACCTATCGATATATAGGGAACCGGCTTGTAAAAAAGGTAAATTGAGCTTCCGAGGCCCAATTTTGGTTCTTTCCAGTCTCCTTCTAGTCTTGACATTCCAGCTTTTATGCCAACCCCGAACTTCTCAATGGAGCCAAAACTGTTAGATGCGATAAACAGGGAGGTAAGAAATATCGTGACTATGGCCAAACTATTTCTAAAACAATTTGGTTTTCTCATATTCACCATAACCTTTAGAGTTTTCATTATCTTAAAGTTATTTAAGTTATTGTAAAAAGTCAAGTTTTTTTTAAAATTCACTCAGGTGTTATTAATTTTTCATCATTCTTTTTGGTTTTATTATTAAAATAGAGTATTAAAACAAGACCCAAAATTATAAACGAAAAACTGATACCCTGATTTAAACTAATTCCTTTTCCTCCGATTGTCAGGATAACCATGCTCGATTCATAATAGCGGAACAAATCAACGGTGAACCTTGAAATTCCATAAAAGATAAAAAACAGGTACATTAAAAATCCGTCATATTTTTGTTTTCTTTCAAAGAATAACAATAATCCAAGCATAATCAATCCATACAAAGAGGAATACAACTGAGCAGGAATGATTGCTTGATCAGGAAACATATAACCGGCCGGACTGTCTAGAGGAAATGTCACACATAGAGGTCCATGACACGGCAAACCGTAACAGCAACCGTTTAAATAACAACCGATTCGGGTAATAAAAATACCCAAAGCAACAGAGGGAATAACAATATCGGCAATTTTTAAAAAAGGCAATTTTTTAACTTTTAAATAAACAATAGAACTGATAAAACAAAGGATCACTCCTCCGAGCATTGTCAGCCCGGCAATACCAATTTGACCGTTACTCTGAAATGGATTTATAGTATCCAACCAATGTCCTTTAAATTCCTCCAAATGAAAAAGAACATATAATAGCCTTGAACCGATAATTGCACTGAGTATCAGGATAACCGATAAATCCGTTATCTGATTGGGATCAACATCTTTTTTCTTGGCCCGCTTTACGGCCAGCATAATGCCAAGTAAAAAAGAAATAGCCAGGGCTAGTCCATAAGAACGGATTTCCAAAGCCCCGAGTTTGAATAAAACAGGATGCAATCTTACCTCCTTACTTAATAATCAAATATTTTTTGAAGCATTTAACAATACTCCAATCATTATCATACTTGTCAACATGGAAGAACCGCCATAGGATAAAAACGGCAAAGGCATACCCGTTACAGGCATAATACCCAGTGTCATTCCAATATTTACAAAAATTTGAAAAACAAATATAGCAACAATTCCAATACAACACAAGCTAATGAATGGACTTTTACTATAAGAAGCGATAACAACGCCCCTCCATAACAGAACAGCAAACAATCCTAATAACAGAGTAGTTCCTAAAAAACCAAATTCTTCTGCAAAAACAGAAAAAATAAAATCCGTGTGTTGGGCCGGTAAAAAACGTAATTGGGTTTGTGTGCCGTGTAAAAAGCCTTTACCAAACAATCCTCCGGAACCGATGGCAACTTTAGATTGAATAATTTGATAGCCGACGCCCTGGGGATCAGATATCAAACCTAAAAAAGTCAAAACTCTTTTTTGCTGATAGGAATGCAGATGATTCCACAAAAATGGGGCCAAAACACCCACCATTATATTTATAACAAAAACACTCCAAAACACCTTTGCGCCGCGTCGAGACATGATCAGTATCAAGGAGACAATCAACATAAAAAGTGTAAATGTCCAAAAATTGAATGCGGCAAAAAAACTGATAATCGGAGCAATAATAATAAAAACCACAAACAGGCTCAAACCCTGCCAATATAAAATTGGTAACAATAGAAAAATAAAAGTCAGTGCTGTACCAAGGTCAGGTTGTTTGAGTACAAGCGCAAAAGGCAATAAAACAAGAGCAAAGACGATCAATAGCTTTTTGATTCTGTGTAAAGAATGATGTTCATCACTTAGGTACCGGGCCAAAGTGAATACTAGAAAAGGCTTTAAAAGTTCTGAAGGTTGAAACTGAAAGCCGGCGATATTTAACCATCTATCGGCTGAACCTGTGGCCGCCGGTAATAATTCCAGCAATAAAAGTAAAAACAGCAACACACCATAAACAGGATAGGTAAAAGAAAATAACAATTTAAATGGAATGAATGAAAATAGCAACGCAACAAAAAGCCCGATGACGATCCAAACAAGTTGTTTAATAAACTTGTCGTGCAAATCAGCAGAACCATACCCATGTGTAGCGCTGTAAACAGCAACCAATCCTATCAATATCAGGCATAGTACACTGATCAATAAAATCCAATCAAACTGTGATTTTCGAAATTCAGCAAGCACTAAAAACAATCCAATCTTTTAATTTCAAAATCCTTCCTGGTTAAAATACTTTTCCAGAATTTTTTTGGCAATTGGGGCTGCCTGAGCGCCTCCACCGCCGCCATTTTCAATAAAAACACAAATAGCAACCTGGGGAGCATTATAGGGAGCAAAACCAACAAACCATGCATGAGGATCACCATGTGGATTTTGGGCAGTACCGGTTTTGCCGGCAACTTTGACATTACTCAGGGCAGATGCTCTTCCAGTACCATGTTCTGCATTGACAACTCGAAACATTCCCTGTCGCAAAATTTCAAACACACTGTCTGCAATACTATCAATCTGTATAAATTGCGGTTCATAAAAATCAAATGCTTTTTTAACAGGATCATATTGTTTCATCAATAAGTGAGGCTTGAAAAAAACACCATTATTGGCGATAATCATAGCATATTGTGCCATTTGTAAAGGAGTGACCAGCAAGTCGCCCTGCCCAATACCCAAATTTAACATGGTACCTTTGGTCCATTTATTCTCACCATAGGTTTTGTTTAAATAAGCCCTGCCAGGAACCAAACCTTTACTTTCACCGGGCAAATCAATTCCTGTCGATTTTCCAAACAAAAACCTTTTTGCATAATCAGCCCAAACATCAGCATCCAGCTTTAAGCTCTGTTTATAAAAAAACACATTACAGGATACCTGAAGCGCTTCTAACAGGTCAACACTTCCATGACCATCCTGGTTCCAGCATTTGTAGGCCCTTCTGCCTAATTTATAATATCCGTCACAAAAGACGTGTTCATTTTCGACATCGATCAAATTTTCCTGGATAACAGCAGCAGCAGTAACCATTTTGAATGTGGACCCGGGGGGATACTCGCTTTGAACGATCCTGTCAAACAAGGGACGCCTTTCATCATTAACCAGTTGACGCCATTTTTCAGAGCTTAAAATACCTGAAAAAATAACAGGATCATAGTCCGGTTTACTACACATGACCAAAACACCACCGTTAATAGCATCCAACAAAACAATACCGCCGCTTTTTTCCGCAAACAGTTCTTCAGCAAGTTTTTGCAAACGTACATCGATTGTTAAATAAATATCATTGCCGGGATACGGCGCTGTTTCAATATCAAGCACTACATCTTTAACTTCCCGTCCGCTTGCATTGACCTCAACATAATTATAACCACTTTTACCCCGCAGAACAGTATCATATTGTTTTTCAAGTCCCTTCTTTCCCACAAGGTTGCCTGGTTCAAGGCCGTCCTTTCGCCTGACATCCAGTTCCGACTTGGAGATTTCACCCAAATAACCAAATAAATGTGCAGATGTTATTCCCCCGGGATACATTCTCTCAACTCCCACATCGTGCATAACACCGGGCAATTCCAATGCGCGTTCTTCAACCATACCCAATTGTTCCAGAGATACGTCACGTTCAATTTTAACAGACGACAGTGGATAATCCGCAGCTTTGAGTTTTTCGACAATCACTTCTTTAGGCTTATTAAGTATTTGGGCCAGCAACACCAAAGTAGAATCATTAGACAAACATTCATAGGGTATGGCACTAATGGAATATGAAGGTCTGTTTTCAACCAAAACCTGACCATTACGGTCATAAATTAATCCTCTTACCGGTTCTAACACAATACGTCTTATACGATTTCGCTCAGATTGTGTTGTGTACTTTTGAGTTTTGATTATTTGCAGATAAAACAACCGCGCCCCAAGAACAAGGAATGCCATTGAAATAAAAAGGTAAAAAATATATTTTCGTTCAGGATTATAAAACATTATCTATCAGGCTTAAAAACTACCATTCGGACTCATTATCAAATAGCCAGCCAGGTAAAATCAAATATATCAATAAAGCCGCAAGCTGAGTATAGATAAAGACCGGAAGAATATATCTAAAAAATATTGACCCCAGTGAATTAGTTCCGATAAAAATTATAAAATAAAAAAAGCTAAAGTATATAAATAAAGCAAGTGCATAAAAAACCAAAAACCGTGGAAAATAATGCCGGGATTTGTTCATAATATATGTCTTAAACACAAACACAGCAACAATTGCTGCAAACGTTCCGGCACCAACCAGGCTGCCGTTAATTATATCATAAAGCGTACCAAACACAAACGCCAACAGCAAAACCTGAAAACGTCCCGTTAAATAGCATGAATATAATAAAACGATAATATAAAATACAGGGCTTATATCGCGGACTGATATCAAACCACCTAAAAGGTGTTGTAATACTAATGTAAGAGCTAAAAGAAAAACAGCAAACGCCAATCTCACGTTATGGATTCTCCCCTGTTATTAAAACAAAAACTTCTTCCAATGAGTTAAAATCGACACTTGGCTCAACAATAATGTTTTGAAACAAACTATTTCGATCAATGGTAACTTTTATAATTGTGCCAATTTCCAGACCGGCGGGATATAATGAATTAAGCCCGGATGTTATCACTTTAAATCCTTCCCGCACTTGATGTCTTTTATGAATGCCATAAAGTTCACCCCTGTTTTGAAGCGTCCATTTAAACAATCCTGCCACCCGGCTTTCCTGAATTCGCGCCAGAGAACGAAAATTTACATCATTCAACAACTGTACAACGGAAGTATTTGCAGAGCATTGAATAATCCTTCCTACCAGCCCTTCTGCACAAACGACAGGAAAATTTGTTTTAATACCGTTGTCGTTGCCGATATTTAGAATAACAGTCTTGATGCCATAAACATCTGACTCTCGAATTACCTTTGCGGCAGCATAGTTATAATCAACGTTCTCGGCAAACGACAATAACTGTCGCAGTCTTGCATTTTCCTGCTTTGCTTCTTCAAGTAATTCGAGCTGCCGTTTTAATGAATTGTTTTGAACTCGCAGCTTTTCATTTTCTTCTTTAATTTCAAACAATCCCTTCATCTCTGAAACCGGCAAAAAGACATTACCCAAAACATCACGGGTTAAATTATAAATCCCCACATTTTTATCAGGACTATTTGTAAATAAAATCATTAAAAATGAAATAACCAGCAGCACGAAAAGAAGAATATAATCTTTCCACTTGAATATTTTCCTACGAAACGACAAAAATCAACACTCCATTCAAAAGCTGATATTTCATTTTATATTCCCCGGCGGTAAGCTTAATTCAACAGGTTGAGGCTGTTTGCCATCCCAACTAAATACAGTGGGCTTGTTATTCTCAATCACGGCAAACGTAAACTTGTTCATCCACATACCCGGATTTATGTACCACCCGTTTTTATAAGCTTCCAGGGCCGGCCAGTGCGTATGTCCGAGAACAACCATATCAAAACCTTGCTCAATTTTTTGGAACGAATACTGCCGATAGTCCACATCGCAATAATCAGGCCTGGATTTGGCAGCGTTCCGGCTTAGATGAGCCGCAAATAATGCGACAGGAATACCGATATCCGGATGCAGGCATCGATACAGCATAATACAAATCCGGCTGCGTAATATTTTTTTAAGGCAGCGATATAAATAATCATTCTTTAACAACCCGTCTCCATGACGAATATAAATCTTTTGCGAATCACCGTTAATGATCAATTCATCCTGATGAACAGATATTCCAACCTGATCTCGAATAAACGAATTAAGCCAAAAGTCATGATTCCCGCAAATATAATCTACCTGAAGCCCCTTTTCAATCAAACGAGCTAAAAGGCTCAGAACACGAAAATGAAGTTTGGGAACAACATGACTATATTCAAACCAAAAATCAAACAAATCACCACAAATAATCAAACGGCCATGTTGCTCATACACAAACTCTAAAAATGAGCACAATTTTTCCGATTTTAATTTTTCAACCTGCTCATTTTGGGCACCAAGATGAGCATCTGACAGTAAAAATATTTTTTCCATAACCTTAAAAAATAATTTAGAATAAATTTACAAAAGGTACGCATACCCCGTTATAAAATCAAGACAGAAAGTTTACTCGTAATTAAAACGCTCAATAAGCAGACACCAGAACATGTCTAAAAATTAAGTTGACAATAAAACAAAAGTTTAGTACTTTATTTTTCATTTTTAAATCAAAAGTAACTATAAAAATGTTAAACAGGAGGCATTGTACTCAATGGAAGCCTTAGGAATGATAGAAACACGTGGATTTGTTGCAGCGGTAGAAGCCGCCGACGCCATGTTAAAAGCAGCCAAAGTTACCCTTTTAGGCACAGAAAGAATTGGCGGAGGATTGGTTACAGTACTGGTACGTGGTGATGTAGGTGCCGTAAAAGCAGCTACAGATGCAGGTGCAGCAGCAGCAGAAAAAGTTGGTGAATTGCTGTCAATCCATGTCATTCCACGCCCTCATTCTGATGTAGAGAATTTAATACCAGCTGTCGCTGCCAAAGCAAAATAAACAGACAGTAAAATCCGATTGAGGCATTTTTGACAATCAATTCCTTTGCCAAAATCAATTTGGGTTTACACATCACCCAAAAAAGGCACGACAATTACCATAACATTGAAACGTTGTTTCAACTAATCAGCTTTAAAGATACAATTCATATTAAAGAATCTGAAATCGGTTTTAAATTAAAGTCGATTCCTCAAATATGTCCCGAAGATGAAACAAATCTCGTTTTTAAAGCTGTAGACCAAATATGTAAAAAAGCTTCAATACCAACAGACTTTGAAATAACGCTTTACAAAAATATCCCTCCGGGTGCCGGACTTGGTGGAGGTAGCAGCAATGCAGCAGCAACATTACTGGAATTGAACAAAACATGGAATTGCGGATTATCACAGACAGAAATACTTGACATTGCAGCGAGACTTGGATCGGACGTGCCGTTTTTTATTTACGGGGGCCTGGCCTTTGGAGAAGGAAGAGGCGAAAAATTAACACCGATCTTAAAAAAGCCGGATTATCACGGAGTCTTAATTTTAAACGACATGCACATTTCTACACAATGGGCATATCAAAATTTTAAATATGACTTGACAAAATCCCTAAAAAATAGTAACTTTAAAAGTTTTATCTCTAGCATTAGTGATCTGGAAAGCTGGAGATATTTTTTAAAGAATGATCTGGAATCCGTTGTTTTTACAAAACATCCGGAGCTAAACGATCAGATCGGCTATTTATATAACAGTGGTGCTTTTTTCGCACAAATGTCCGGAAGCGGTTCTTCTATTTTTGGGTTATACAAATCTAAAGAAACTGCAAAAAATGCATCTGATGACCTTGAAAAGAAAAAATATAAAACCGTTCTTTTCAAACCGATTTATGAAACTTGAAAAATACATGAATCTTGAAATTCTGTATTTTTTAAATACAAGGTTTGGGGCGTCGTCAAGCGGCAAGACACAGGTTTTTGGTACCTGCATTCGGAGGTTCGAATCCTCCCGCCCCAGCATTCTGAAATATTAAAATGACGAAAGTTCAAGGTGATTTTCGTCATTTTTTTCGTTTTATCTAATTAAACACTTTTTGAATTACTTCAAACGGAGTTTGACAAAAAAATTCGAATGATAAATAAAGCATAGAATAATATGTCCAGCAATCGTGAGCTAAAAATTTTTTCCGGGCGTTCCAATCTACAACTGGCAACTAAAATTGCCTCTGCCTTGGGCCAACCATTAGGCCGGGTCACTATAAAAAATTTTTCTGATGATGAAATTTGGGTCAAATACGAAGAAAATATTCGTGGTGCAGATGTTTTTATCGTTCAATCAACGAATGCTCCTGCTGAAAATCTTTTAGAATTGTTAATTATGATAGATGCCGCACATCGTGCATCTGCCTATCGTATTACGGCCGTTATCCCCTATTTTGGCTATGCACGTCAAGATCGTAAGGACCAACCCCGGGTATCAATAAGTGCAAAACTGGTTGCTAATCTATTAACAAAAGCCGGCGCAGACAGAGTCCTGACAATGGACTTGCATGCACCTCAGTTACAAGGCTTTTTTGATATTCCGCTGGACCATCTTTATGGTGCATCAATTTTTATCGACCATATTCGAAAAATGGAACTCGAAGACCTGGTAATTGCCTCACCTGATATAGGCGGTATAAGTCTGGCGCGTTCCTATGGTCAGAGGTTATCCTGCGAACTGGCTATTCTGGACAAAAGAAGAGTAAAACACAATGTTTGTGAGGTAACTCGATTAATTGGAGATGTTAAAGATAAAAACGTTCTGCTTGTTGATGATTTGGTTGATACAGCAGGAACACTTGTTAATGGTATTAATGTTTTAAAAAAACAAGGTGCCAAAGAAATATACGTTGCCAGCACACACCCTATTTTATCGGGAAATGCTGTAGAACGACTTTCACAAGCGCCCATTTCCAAAATATTTTTTACAGATTCTATTCATATTCCGGAAAATAAAATATTTTCAAAATTGGAAATTATCTCTGTTTCTGAACTGCTTGCTGATGCAATTGATCGTATTCATTTTGAACGATCCATCTCTGATTTATTTCCGGAAAAAAGTCCAGCTTGATAAAAAATGTAGAGTATCGAAATATATAATTTTGGAGAAAAAAATGACTGATTTTATTTTAAATATTGAGAAACGTACCGATACTGGTAAAGAAGTGGCTAGAAAAGCCCGCAGAGAGGGGAAAATACCAGGTGTTTATTATTTTCACGGTAAGGATACGTTTCCTGTTTTCTTGCTGTATAGCGAATTAAAGAGTATTTTAGGACACGAAGCACATTTGATCAACATAACAATCGATGGTAAAGAAAACAAAAAATGTCTTATCAGAGAAATTCAATATAATCCATTAACACACGCACCTATCCATGTAGATTTAATGGGTGTTAAATTGGATGAAAAAGTTACTGTTTCTGTTCCTTTACACTTGACAGGCACTCCGGACGGTGTTAAAAACCACGGCGGTATTTTGCAGCATATATTAAGAGAGATCGAAGTTGAATGTTTGCCGACAGACATCCCTGAAAACATTGAAGTTGATGTTAGCGATGTTGGTTTAAATCAAACTTTAAGCATTGCTGATATTAAAACTGAAAAATATGATATACTTAATGAAGCCGAAACAATCATAGCAACAGTTTCACCGCCACGTGTATCTGAAACAGAAGAATCTGAAGTAGAAGAAGAAAGTGCTGAACCTGAAGTCATCGGGCAATCTAAAGAATAAAATTAAAACGCCCGTTTAAAATGCAGGATAAATATTTAATTGTCGGCCTGGGAAACCCGGGTCGAAAATATTCAAAAACAAGACATAATTGCGGTTTTTTAATACTTGATCAACTCGCTGACGATGCACGAGAAAAGTTTAAAAAAAGTAAATTTCAATCAGAAATCTGCGATTTAGTCCTTGAAAGAAATTCAGCAATTCTTGCAAAGCCACAAACATTCATGAACAACAGCGGACTGGCTGTTAGTGAATTATGCAGGTTTTACAAAATTGAATTGTCAAACTTTTTAGTAATATATGACGATACTGACTTGCCATTTGGCAAGATTCGTTTGCGCCCCCAAGGAAGTGCTGGTGGACATAATGGAATGAAATCCATCATCAGTCACTTAGGCACTAAAGATTTTGCCCGCTTGCGAATTGGAATCGGCGGAGAATATGCAAAAGAAAATATGGCCGATTATGTTTTATCTTCATTTTCAAAAAACGAAAATGCAAAACTAGACGAAATTAAAACACAGGCCATTATTACTATAAGAAATTTTATTTCCATAGGTATTGATAAGACAATGAACCTTATCAATACTGAAGAAAAAACAAACTAAAAGAGAATTGTTACGATTTATATATTTTTTAAACTACGCCTTCGCCAGGTAAACATGTTTAAAAACATTAAAAATCAACTTTTTGGAGGAAAACTTGCAAAAATACGAAACAATATTTGTTGTTGATTCACTTTTAAAAGCTGAAGAAATTGAAAGCATCATCAATAAATATGAAAGATTCATCTCTGCTAATGGCGGCCAGATAGAAACGGTTGACAAATGGGGCAAAAAACGGCTGGCCTATGAAATCAAAAAAAGACAATACGGTTATTATGTATTAATTCGATTTGACGGCCCAGGCTCCATGATTAAACAATTGGAACGTGAATATCGTCTAAATGAATCAATTTTGAGATATAAAACCTTTGTCATGGATAAAAAAGCGTTAAAAGCTTTGGAAAAAAGTCAATCTGTTATTCCAACAGTTGAAAAGACTGAGGATAAAGATTCCGTTAGTTCAGCAGAGGATAAAAGTACTCCATCTGAATCAGTAGAAACTCCTTCAGAAAAAATTGATGATTCAAGTGATGAAGAACCTGTCTCAACAGAAGAGGAACAGGTAAAAGATTCAACTGAAGAAGAAGAAGAAGAAAAATAAAAGTATTGGATTTAATACTTAAATTAACAAAAGATTCCTGGCTTTGATAATTAGGAGTTAATTATGGCAGAATTGAAAATGCCAGATATCAATAACACTTTAATTGCCGGAAAATTGACAAATGATCCGATGTTCCGTAAAACATCTAACGGAACACCTGTTATTAATTTTCATATTGCATCAAACAGAAAATATAAAGATAATTCCGGCATTTGGCGGGAAAATGTTTGTTTCATTGGGATCGTTGCATGGCATAAATTGGCAGAAACATGCCTTGAAATATTAAAAAAAGGCAGCTCTGTTCTTGTTGATGGAGAACTTCAAAGCAGAATTTGGCGTAATGAAGACGGCACAACAAGAAACGTAGTTGAAATTCGGGCCAGACGAATTCAATTTCTGGACCGAAAATCTACCAAAGAAATTGAAGAAAATGCGCCAACTGAAACCAATGAAGAAGATACAACGAATATTCCCGAAATTGAACAAAATACTTCATCAGAAGATATTCAAGTAGATAATACAGATTTTGATTTTGGATATCAAGATTTGCAAATTTAAAACATTTATATATCCATTAGAGGAGACATAATGTTAAAGAAGAAACGTATTTGTCGATTCTGTGAAGAACAGGTTGACTTTATTGATTATAAAGATGAAAAAAGACTCATGCGGTTTACTACCGAACAGGGAAAAATCATCCCAAGACGTACATCAGGAACATGTGCAAAACATCAACGACAATTAGTCATGGCCATAAAAAATGCGCGCGAATTGGCACTTATTCCTTATATAGCCGATTTTACCCGATAATTAAGGAAAGGAAATTATGAAGGTAATATTAAAAAAAGATTATGAAACTCTTGGGAAATCCGGAGAAATTGTTAACGTAAAACCCGGTTATGCGCGCAATTTTTTGATTCCACAAGGTTTTGCTATACTTGCCAACAAAAGTAATATGCGTTCTTATGAAGAAGAACAAAAACTGGAAACAATCCGTGCACAGCGCGGTATCAAACAAGCTCAGGAATTAGCTGAAAAGTTATCCAAACTCTCTGTTACAGTTGCTGTTCAAGTTGGTGAGGAAGAAAAAGTTTTTGGTGCCGTAACCAGCCAAAATATTGCTGATTCACTTAACGATCAAGGTTTCAGCATTGACCGCAAAAAGATTGTTTTGGAAGAACCACTCAAAGCTCTTGGTGTATTTGATGTACCGGTGAAACTGCACTCTGAAGTTGATGCGGCTGTTAAAGTGTGGGTTGTACGCGAATAATTAAACTGATTTCTGTAAAGCACAAGGAACATGAATGCTGTTCCTCATTCTTTTATTAGCTCATGTAACAGGGGATTTCCCTTTACAGACTGATTTGATTTATCAGTTAAAAACAAAATCAAAAATTGGGGGTATTCCTCATATCCTAATATGTACCCTTGTTAATATCTTTGTGCTTATACCATACATCCATTTTTGGCAAACATGGGCAGCAATAGCAGCTTTAGCTATTGTTCACTTTATTCTCGACACGAGTAAAATCTATTTCACTCAAAAAACAAAAAAAGACAATCTGTTGTTTTTCAGTATAGATCAGGTTTTGCATTTTGCAGCAATTTGGATTGCTGCCTCCTGGCTTGATAGTACATTAACGATTCAAGAATATAAAATTTTTGGCATATTAATAACCAAAAAAAATATTATTTATATCATATCACTCGTATTTTCAATATTTGCAAGTGTACCGATTGTATACTATATCCAACGCTATTGGTATAAAAAAATTACCGGAAAAACCATTCCTTATCCGGGATTCAGACAAAAAATATCAGGTTACCTGGAACGTTTTGTCACCACAGGTGGTATACTATTAGGTGGCATATATTTGCTGTTTCCGTTATTAATACTGTTTTTAATTTTTATAAAGCACAAACAAAACACAAAATATCATACAATAGCAAAAACAGCATCTTTCATCATCGCTCTTTTCAGCGGATTTGCAGTATTGTTGGTATAAAACAGTGTACAATTATTTTAGTCAAAATAAATGTAAAAAAATCATTGACTTTCAACTTGATTTAACTTATTTTTATTAGTTTATGTAAAATTTTGTAATTCAATCAATCATTAATATACTTTTGCCATTAGGTAGAGTAATGTGAGGTGAGGAGAGTTCGGTAATGGAAAAAGTTTACCCCGATTGTTTAAAATGTAAACTTGGTGTGTTGGTTCCCTTATCAGATTATGGAAGAGAGGGATCTTCCATAAAATACAAAGCTTGGGTATGTACAAATCCTGGATGCGGATACAATATCCGTATTGACAATGGGGAGATCAGTATTGGTAAAGATATCAAAGCTTCTGTAAGATAACACATAAGGATGTATCGTATTCGAGAGCATTTTAGGGTGGCCAATAAACTAGCCACCCTTTTCTACTTTTCAACATATTTGCAGCAACAGGGTTACGATATTTTTTATGCTTCATACAAATAAATTTTTCTCAAAAGAAAAGCGATTTTGGGAAAAAAATAAAATTAAAATCGCATCAACATGCTTTGCCTTTTTTATCTGGTTTCTTGTTGTTTCTAACGGCTCATTCGAATATGAAACCGACCTCCCTATAATTTGTCCAGAACAAACTCACGGATTTATAATAGTTAGTGATATTCCGTCAAAAGCCCAAATTCGAATTCGCGGGCAAGGGAAAGCTCTTCTTTCTTTTCTTATATTCAGAGAAGGCAATATACAGATATCTCCAAAATGGGAAGCAGGTACACAAACAGTTCGTCCAACTTTAACGGATATTCGTTTATATGGTAACTCTAAAAAATTAACTTTACTTGAAATAACATCCCCGGATTCTTTTCAAATAAAAATTGAAAAATATATTTCAAAGAGCGTTCCTATAAAAAACAATGTTTTAGTCAAACCTCTTGCCGGATATACCATTGTCGATGACATAACGCTGACACCGTCTCACATCGAAATATCAGGGGCGCAATCTGTTGTTGACACATGCGACTCTATATACACCAAAGCCGATTATTGGGATAAACTAAAACTTCCTATTGAAAAACCAATAGACCTGATACAACCTAAAACAGATTTATTAAGAATATCCGAATCAAACACAGTTATTAATGCCGACATTCAAAAACTTATGGAAAGGCGGCTTTACAACATATCAGTTAATGTAATTAATATACCGGACAACATGAAAGCTCTCGTCATCCCTTCTTCATTATCTCTCATCATACAAGGTGGAGTTGACGTTGTTGCCAAAGTTCAGGAAAAAGATATTATTGCATTTATAGATTATACCAGACATAAAGACCAAAGCAATAACGAGTTTCCCGCATATATTGAACCCCTTCCCGGAATCAGGTATCGTGAAATTCAGCCAAAAAGATTCAAGATAATTTTAGAACGACTATCAAATCAAGGCATCAAATGACCATTTTAGGAATAGAGTCATCCTGCGATGAAACAAGTGCAGCGGTTATAGATTCTGATTCAATTTTATCAAACATTATTACAACCCAAAAAATCCATGAAGAATATGGCGGTGTTGTACCGGAATTTGCTTCAAGAGCACATGTTAAATTGCTGGTTCCGATTATTAAAAAAGCATTAACCGAAGCAGGCAAATCACTAAATGATATTGATGGACTGGCAGTAACCTATGGTCCGGGGCTTGCGGGTTCTCTTTTAGTCGGACTCGGTGTTTGTAAAGGTCTGGCACTTGGCCTTGATAAAAAATGGATCGGCGTCAATCATATCGAGGGTCATCTATCGGCTGCTTTTCTAGAGAATGATATATCATACCCTTTTATCTGCCTCATTATATCCGGTGGGCACACACAACTGGTTCTCGTTAAAAAACCTTTGGATTATAAAATTATAGGCCGAACAATTGATGACGCTGCCGGCGAGGCTTTTGACAAAGTTGCAAAAATACTGAGGCTTGGTTATCCCGGCGGCCCTGTTATCGAAATGACCGCACTCGATGGAAATCCGGATTCCATTCAATTTCCACGCGCTCTTTTGGATAAAGATAATCTGGATTTTAGTTTTAGCGGCCTTAAAACCGCTGTTCTATACCATGTTCAGTCACAAACTTTGGATAATATAAATATTGCAGATGTTGCCGCCAGTTTTCAAAAAGCAGTGATAGATGTATTACTCATTAAAAGTATTAAAGCTTTACAAAAATATAAATGTCAAAATCTGGTAATTGCCGGCGGAGTAGCGTGCAATTCAGCCTTACGTAAAACATTTGAAGAAAAGTGCCATAAAAAGAATATTTCATTATTCATTCCGTCTCCCAAGCTATGCACAGACAATGCCGCAATGATTGCCAAAGCAGGACAACTAAGACTATTGAAAGGGCAGCAATCAGACCTTGATTTGGATGTTGTTCCCAATTTATCACTTGTAAATTAACTATGCAAAATATGATAGTTAAAAAAAAGAATTATCACTTTTATGTTAAACTTTCAAATAAACATTGTTCATTCTTTACCTATTCTGGTTATATTATTTTTAATACTAATAGTATTTACGTTATTTATATATAAACGCACCAATCCCCCTATACCCCCTTTTTTAAAAACAATTTTAATTATTTCAAGATATATTGTTCTTTTTACACTTGTCTTACTGTTGGCAGAGCCGACAATTCATACCTTTTTTTCAAAAAAATTACCACCTGTTTTTGCCGTATTATTGGATAACTCAGCGAGTATGAATATCGAAAATGATCAGGGACTTGGTTCAAAGCAAGTCATCAATTTATTAAAAACAGATTTTTTTAATAAACTCGGCGCAAATTACAAATTTAAATACTATACGTTTTCCGGTGCCAACACTCTAAAAGAATATACAAAAAATGATACTTTAACCTTTACAGGCGATGAAACCGATTTAAAAACAAATTTAGAGCAGGCAAAAGCCGAACTGATACAGGAAAATTTGAATGGCATTTTTTTAATAACAGATGGTAATTATACATCGGGCGGTAATCCTGTTCGTGTGGCCCCTGAGCTTGAGGTCCCAATTTACACTATCGGAGTCGGTTCAGAAAAACAATCTCCGGATATTTCTATTGTTGATCTTGAGGTTAACAATTTTGCCTATATAGGAGAAAGCACTCCGGTCTATGTTACCATACATAACAACGGAATAAAAAATGTAACCGTACCGGTTATTCTCAAGTCAGAAAATAAAACAATCATAACAAAAAATATAACGTTTACATCTTTTCCCTCTGAAATTAAATTAAAGCTGGATTATACCCCTCAACAGGTGGGTCGGCAGCAATTAACAGTCGAAATTCCGAAATTATTGCAAGAAAAAAACGAAAAAAACAATAAAAAAAATTTTTATCTTGATATTTTAAAATCAAAGTTGCAAATTACAATAATTGCGGGCAGTATAAATGCCGAAACAAGTTTTTTAAAGAGGCACCTGTCCAATAATAAACGATATAAAATTTACTCTTTTCAAAACACAAAGAGCAATTTTTATAATTTTAACGAATATAATAAACTGGAAAATACGGATATTTTCATTTTCCTGGATTTTCCAACGTTTCAAACAAATTCAGAATTTATAAAAAATATTTTAGAGCAATTACAAAAAAACAAAAGCTCTATTTTATTTATTAGCGGAAAAAATGTAAATCCTGAAAAACTGTTACTATTTAAAGACTTTTTGCCCTTTAGCAGCATAGTTAAGCAACGAAACGAAAGGTTGGTTTACACACAGTTAACGGCTGTGGGTGAACAACATCAGGTCATGCAACTTGGAGAGAACAGCAGCAAAATGAATTTCATTTGGCAACAACTCCCACCGATTTTTTCTAATCATGTTTATCAAAAATGGCCGGATTCTGAGCTATTGGCTGAACTGAAAACATTTTCATCTCAAAATGTCAGCCTAAATGCTAAAGACACGGATAAAGCCCCTTTTATCCTGACACGATCAAGCATAAACAAGTCGGCAGCAGTTCTTGCATACCCGACCTGGCGTTGGGACCTGATGCTTTGGGGCATAAACAACAATTCTGATTTTTATAACAAGCTTTATAATAATTTGGTTAGATCGCTTGAAAATCAAAAATCAACGAAAAGCGTATACATTGAAACAAATAAATCGAGCTATAAATTTGGAGAACCTGTCCAGGTTAAAGTTAAAGTATATGACAATAACAGGTCTCCGGTTGAATCTGCCTATGTAAAAGCAGAAATAACGACAGAAAAAGACAACCTGACGATCATTGCAACAGAAAAAGAACCGGGTGATTATGAAATTAAATACCAACCTCAAAAACCCGGTGATTATAAAATTGAAATAACGGCAAATAAAAATGATCAGCTCATTGGTAAAAATAGCACACTATTTACAGTTGGTAATTATAATAACGAATTAAACAACACACAGCTTTTAAGTTTAATACTGAAACAGCTTTCTCAAACAACTAACGGTAGTTACACACATATTGACTCTGTCAATTCTCTTCAGTCCCAAATTACCGGAAAAGTTGAAAAAATTACTATTGAAAATGAATTTATTCTACGCGATAAGACACTCGTTTTAGTATTTATACTATTATTGCTGTCATTAGAATGGTTTATCAGAAAGCAAAAAGGTATGCTTTAAGTTTAAGAGCTAAATTTATGTTGCAATTATTCACAAGATCATTTAAATTAGAATTTTGCGTTAAATTAAACCTTTAAATTTACAATCATTTAAAGGCAATTTACCTGTAAAATTTCAATTTTGGAAATACAAAAAGCGGAGAAGACAATTTGAAAAAAATAAATATTATTGCGTGTGTCTTTTTATTAACAATCTCATCTTTATCCTACTCACAGGTTACTTTATCAGGTGGTAAAGGACAGCTACGTGTGTTTGATGCAGAAACCGTTTATCCGGGTCATCTATACATTAATGCCACATATAGTGGTTATGCCGGAGAAAAGGAAACAAAATCAACATTTGAAGACCATACTCTTAACCTTTCATTTACATTAGGTTTAGCAAAATCTTTTGATATGTTTATTCACCTTGTTCCTTATCAGGATGATCAAAAGAATGCTTTCGGCCCTCCCGGAGATTCAAAACTGGGAATTAAATATCAATTTCAACGCAAAGACGCCGTAACTAATTTTGCCATCCTTGGTTTTGCAAGTTTCCCGACAGCGCAACATCACAATGTTTTATTTGAACCATATAGTTCAGACGCAACAGGATGGGGTATCATGGGATTAACGACTTTTGATTTGAAAAACACTTCCGGTATGTTACCCTTAAAAATATCTTTAAATGTTGGGTATTGGGATCATGATATGGCAGACCGCTTTTTCTCTGACAAAACAGACCAATTAATTGGTGGTTTTGGATTTAAATTCCCGGTCCGGTCTTCCCTGCTCTATTCTGAAATAACCGGTGAACTTTTTATCAACAATGGCGACAATGTGACTTTTAGTCAGAATTCCATTCGTTTCACTCAAGGACTACGATTCCTGGGTCCTTTAAATCTGGTTTTTGACATTGCCGGTGATATTGAACTCGGTGGTTACAAACCTTCGGAACTGGAACTCAGTAACAATCCCTATTTAAAAGACTATGCTGACTGGAAAATTCTTGTCGGTGCAACCTATCGTACTACTTTGTTTTCATATAAAACCAAAGAACAAAAAATAAAAGAAGAACAACGTAAACAGGAAGAAAACAAACTGGACTCCATTCGTGATAAACGTGAAAAAGTAGCCAAAGAACTGGAAGAACTGCGCAAGAAACTTGAAAAAGAAAAAAATAAAGAGCCTTTGGAGTAAATAATTTTTAAAATTGGAAAGTAATTAAATGAATATTTCCCAAAAAGGCATTTTATCTGTTTCTATAATCGTTCAAATTTTATGTGTCTTTATATTTGAATCTTTTTCATCAACGCCGATTTCGTCGGGGATGCAAAAGAAATATAATGAAGATTTGGAAAAAGCCTCTCAAAAACTTCATGAACAAGCACTTGCTCATTTTGATCAAGAAAAATACTGGGAAAGCGCCAGAGATTTAATCATATTGATGGACTTTTACCCGGATTATTCAAAAATTGACAAGGTTGTCTATACACTGGGTGATTGCTTGTATGAAATTGGGTTATATGAAGGTGCCGGCAATATTTACAAATTTCTTATAAAAAAATACATCCGTAGTCCCCATCTTCCAAATGCCCTTCTGGGTCTCCAACGCATCCAGTTCGACACAAAAGATTATGCGCGTTGTATTGAATTTTATAAAGCAATATTAAGAGGTTCACCTTCATCGGATATTCTGGATTGTTCAAGATATTATGCGGGACAGAGTTATTATTACATGAAAGACTATCCCCGTGCTATTCAGGTTTTATCACAAATTAGTGATACCAGCCCATATTATGATTATGGTATATACAACATTGGTTTATCTCTTTTACGCATGAAACGTATTCGAAAAGCAGTTGAAACTTTTCGCAGACTCAGTCATTTACCTATTGTGAGTGATGAAAGACGTGGTATCGTTGATGAAACCCATTTAACATTAGGATATATATATTATGAGCTTGGCAAGTATGATCTTGCCTATAAAGAATTCCAATCTGTGTCATCCAATCATGAAAATTATGACCAGGCATTGCTGGCATCAGGATGGGCAGCATGTCAGTTAAATAATTATGAAGATGCTGTACCGGCATTGACGGATTTCATTACACAATATCCTGAAAATGATAATTCTGAAGAAGCTTTTTTCCTCCTTGGAAGAAGTTATCTCAAACTTGAACGCTATGATGAAGCCCTAAAAGTTTACGAACATCTGGTTGATATTTTCCCGGATGCCAATACCATACCTGTTATATTACAAGACGTAAGTCAAAGCCTGGCACGTGAAGAACTCAACATTGAACGTATTAAAATGGATTTGCTGGTTTTGGAAAGTAAACTTTTGGAAGTTTTACCCTTGTATTCCACTGATGGTCTTCCGGAGAATATGCAACAGGAAAAAGGACATATTACAGAACTTCGTGAAGAATTCTTGAAAAGAATTAAAAAAGAGAGAGAAGATTTTGACCAGTTAACAACCCAAATTTTAAGGTTAAAAAAACTGGCAACAATGAAAGAAGAACGACGAGACTGGCGCGCCTATGCAGAGTATGGAAAATCTAGAGCTCTTTTTTTAAAACAGAAAACAACTTTAGAATAACTCTATGGACGTAAATGCAAAATAAAATGAACATTAAAAAATCGATATTAATATTTACATGTCTTTCTGCCGTAAATATTTCTTCATTTTTAATAAAAGATGTAATAGCCCAGGAAAGTTCCTTTGTCCAGGCCGTCATTAAAGACTCGGACGGAAATCTCGACAAGCTGGAACGAATAATATCTGAGCATGAAAAACTATTAGTGAAATATCCAAATGGTGATTTTGCAACCACTGTTATGTTTCAACTTGCTGAATTGTATCAAAAGCAGGCATCTATTGTTTTCCAAAATGAAATGACTGATTATGAAAAAGCGCTGGATAAATATGACAGAGGCGAATTAACCCAAGAACCCATAATGCCACGCATTAGTCTTCAAAAATCAATCGAGTATTGTTACAAAATCCTTCGAGATTATCCAAACAATAAATTTAAAGATAAAATTTTATACAAACTGGCAATGGCCTATTCTCAGGAAGGCAACTATCGTAAAGCAAAATCATATTTTGAACAAATAATCACAGAACACCCTCAATCTCCTATTACATTGGAATCCCATTTTCGTTTAGGAGATTACTATTTTTCCAAACGTGATTTCAGCAATGCTATTCTTCATTATAAAGCTTTACTGGAAAAATGGGACAATCCCTATTTTGACATGGCCCTATATAAACTGGGCTGGTCTTATTACAATGTTAATGATTACACAAATTCAATCAGTACCTTTTTATACCTCATTGAAGATATTTCTTTATTAGAGCGTACAAAATCACAAATTTTAGGCAAAACAAAAGCTGATCTTACATCCGAATCAATTTTTTATATCGCCAGTTGTTTTACAGAATTTGGCGGCGCGGATGCAGCAAAAGAATTTTTGCTGCCGTTAAAAGATAAAGACTATTCTTTGGATATTTTGTTAAACATGGCGGAATTGTATCAAAAAAGGAATTATTACCCTGAAGCAATTAGCAGCTATCGTATAATCACCGAACTTTATCCCTATTATGAAAAATCCCCGTCTATCTACCGTCAAATTGTAACAAACTATGAATTAGACGAAAGAATTGAAAAGGCCAATGACGTACGTAACGAAATTGTTTATACCTTTGGGCCCAGTGGAAACTGGCTGCAAAAATATACCGACGGTCCGCTTTATGAAGAAGGTATAAAAATTTCTAAAGAGATGTTATATTACCTGGCAACATATTATCAGGCTGAAGCGCAAAAAAACGATCGTGTTCGTGATTATCACCTGGCGATACAAAAATATAAAGAGTATTTAAACTTGTTTCCAAACGCTGATGATGCCGACAAAATTCAATATTACCTGGCCGAATGTTTTTACAGTGCCGGAGATTATGAAAATGCCGCAAAAACATATCACAATGTTGTTAACAGCTACTATTCTTCCTCCTATCGGGAAGAAGCTGCTTTTAACCGAATTTTAAGCTACTATCAACTTACCGGAAGTGATAAATTAATTGAAAGTGTCACTATTTATATTGATGAATTTTTAGGTACCGGCGAAATATTACCTGTCAAAGTTGGTCACCAATCTGAAATAGATCTTTTAAGAGCTTGTAACGACTTTTGTCGTATCTTTCCTGAAAGCAAATGGCTGGATCAGGTTTTGATGAATTTTGGTGAAACCTTGCATGAGTTGCAGGAATATTCGGGTGCTGTTAAAGTTTATAAAAAAGTGATGGAATTGGGAGTTGACAACCCATATCACCTGACAGCCGCTATGAATGCGGGACAAAGTTGTTTTGACGGCGGCTTTTATGGGGAAGCAAATATGTGGTTTAATAACATTGTAACCAATTTCCCCGATTCGACTCGTTTTTATGACAAAGCGTTACGTTTATCCTTATCTTCAAAGTATAAAATGGCAGAACAAATGAGCGACCAGGGTGATGTAGAAGCGGCTGCCGAATTGTTAAACAATGTTGCCGTCACGTCCGATGATCCGGCGTTTCAGGAAAGAGCTTATTTTGAAGCAGCAAACCAATATCAAAAAGCTAATGATTTTACACGTGCAGCACTTTCACTGGAACATCTGGTTAAAAACGTGCCTTCATCACAACTTGCCGATGAAGCATTATACAAAGCAGCAGGACTTCGGGAAAATAATGAAGAATGGACCCTTGCCTCTGCTAATTATATGACGATAGTAAACCAATATACAAATTCCAAGTTCGCTTTACAGGCCCTTAAAAACGCAGCCCGCTGTTACGAAAACATTGAAGACTGGTTTACTGCAAAAGCAACATATCAAAAAGTAACAGAATTATTTCCCAATGCCAACGATGACCTGATTGAAAGCTATTACAAAATTGGTGAACTTTGCATGAAAATCGATGACGGACAGCAAGCCATGATGGCCTATCAAAAAGCAGTTTCGTCTTTCGATAATTTTATGAATTCAGGACAAGAGGTTGATGGATATTATGCAGCACACTCTCAATTTATGATCGGTGAGTTGCTTTTTGACGACTATAAAAATTTGCAATTAACACCGCCATTAGATCGCAACTTGAAGCTAAAAGTGGCAAAATTTAAAAATGTATTTAACGCCTACAAAAATACTCTGGAATACCAGGTTGCTGATTGGAGTACGGCCGCATCATTTCGGATTGGCATGGCTTTTGAAGAGTTTGTTCGAGCGTTTATGGAATCGCCTCGTCCCGAAGGGTTAGAAGGCGAAGATTTGGAATTATATAACGAAAAATTGGCCCAAACAGCCAAACCATATAAAGAAAAAGCCCTTGAAACATACAAAAAAAATGTACAACAAGCCGAGCTAAACCAAATAGAAAACAATTGGATAGCTGAAAGTAAAAAAAGAATGCAGGTACTTGTTCTTGAATTAGGGCTTGGTGACAGTTAAAAATTGGAGTATAAATGTTACATCAAAAATGTATTACAATTTTGTTTTTTGTAATGCTTGCAACCCTGTTGACAGCTCAGGCGCAGGACAATAAAAATGATCAAGCGAAAGAAAGCGAACAGGCTCCCGTTATAGGAGATGAAGCAATTAAACTTTTACTGGATAAAATAGAAGTTAGTGGACAGTTGGAAAGACCACAGGCCGTATTTTTTGTACCAGGGAACGATCCTGAAATTGATGATATTCAAATTGAAAGGTCCTTTTTTAATCAAATCTTTAGACCGGTTGAAAAAAAAGGTCGGTTTCTTGCTAAAATTGAAACGGTACCCACAAAAAATCGTAAAGATTATATCCCTTGGTAAATAATATTATTTGCTTTTAGCAGGCAGGTTATAATAAAATACCTTGCCCATTTATTTTTTATACATTATTAAACATTTTTTTAAGGAGGTAAAACTTGGATAGTATTATCAGGTTCTTCACCAGTGGTGGACCAGTTATGTATGTTATTTTATTTGCTCTTATTCTTGGTCTTGTCATAATCATTGAACGTATTATTTACATTCGTTTTAAAAATCGTATCGATACGGATTCATTTGTAAACCGTATTATTGAGCTGGTTAAAGCAGGCCAAACAAACAAAGCAATTGAATATTGTAATTTATCAGATGCTGCTTTACCCAAAATCACCAAAGCTGGTCTCGAAGAGATGAACCATTCCCCATCATCCGTTCAAAATGCAATGGAACTTTCGGCAATGGTTGAAATTCCTAAACTGGAAAAAAGAACTCACTATCTTTCGATGATTGCCAACGTAGCCACCCTGCTGGGTTTATTGGGTACAATTTTAGGTTTAATTAATTCATTTGCGGCTGTTGCCCATGCCGATGCAGCCGATAAAGCAACACTTTTAACCGCAGGTATTTCATTAGCCATGAACACAACAGCTTTTGGCCTCATCACTGCCATTCCATGTCTTATTGGTTTCACATATCTTGTTGAAAAGACAAACGAACAGATTGATGAAATTAATGAAAATGTAGCCAGACTTTTTCGGTATATGTCAAATTCGAGGTCATAAATGAACCTTAAAGAATCACTAAACAGACAACGAAAAGGGCATGCTGAGGAAACCGAACTCAATCTTACAGCCGTAATGAATGTTTTTCTTATTCTCATTCCATTCATGCTTTTAACCGCTGTTTTTGTTAAAATTTCCGTATTAGAACTGGCGCTTCCGAACCTTGATAAAAAATCAGCAGTTGTTACAGAAAAACCTGCCGAAGCTATTGTTATAAATTTTCTGTATCTCAGAAAAGATGATTTTGAATTAAAAAGCCCTGACCTAAAATTTTCTAAAATTACTAAAGAAAATAATGAATACAACTGGGCAATATTAAATGAACAGTTGGCAAAAGTTAAAACAAAATACCCGGATTCGGAAGATATTATTATTTCACCTGATGATGAAATAAAATATAACACAATAATTAATGTAATGGATAAATGCCGGGAATCCGGTTTTCCAAATATATCAATTTCAGGCTAAATAAATTATGGTAAAAATCGAAGAACAACAAACGGTTTTAAGATTGGCCACCGGTAACAAAAGGACCAAAAGAGGTGTTTTTGCATTAAAATTAACCTCTATGATTGACATGTTTACAATTCTTTTGGTTTTCCTTTTAAAAAGTTACAGTGCTGAAGGCCAAATTGTAACACTTTCAAAAGACCTTGTTCTCCCGGAATCAACTTCAGAAAAGGCCCCCAAGGTAACGTCCGTTATTTCAATTACAAACGAATGGATATTGGTTGATGGCCGCCCTATCGATAAAATCGAAACCGTACTTTTTCAGGAAGAATTGCTTATTGATAATTTGCATGATGAATTATTAAAATTAAGAGCAATGTCTGAAGGAATAGGTGAAATTTCTAACCAGATGAAAGGATTTCAGGGTAATATTTCCATTCAGGCAGATCGTGAAATAACATTTAATTTGTTAAAACGTATTATGTTGACTTGTGGAGAAGTAGGATATAATAATATGCTGTTGACAGTCCTTCAAAAAGGATAAACAGTAATTGAATTGAACTTGAAAAATATTTGAAATATAAATGATTAAATCAAAAAACAGTCTGGTTTTAATAAAAATAAAAAAAGGAAGCTCTGAAACAAAAAGAGTCCTTCATTCAAAGGATAAACTAACAATCGGTAAAAATCCCGATAATGATATTGTTGTTTATGATGCCAAAGTCCCCAAATCACACACTTTATTAGAGTATAAAAAAGGGCGATTTCACCTGAATGTTTTACCCGAGTTAAATGGTAACCTGTATTATAAAGAGTCTGTTCTGTCTTTTCAGGATTTACTCATTCAGGACATTTTACCGCAAAACGGGAAACATGCGTGCTTGAAATTAAAAGACGGTCAAGCCGGGCGTATTAAACTGCAGGATACATTACTGGATTTTAAATTTTCAACGTCAATGGACGGTGCTGCTGAAAAGCCGAAAGCCAACTATTCCTGGACTTCCGCAACCAATCAATCCTTAAAAAGAGATTTGTTATTCAAAGTCCTTCTTACTTTATTCATACTTTTTGAAGTTGGTTTTGGAGTTTGGATAGGCAAAATAGAACTCGCACCGGAAAAACCACCTGATATTGCTAAAGTACCGGAACGTTTTGCAAAATTTGTTATTAAAAAACAAGAGCCTAAACAAGAAGTACAAATTACTTCTACGAACGGTACAGCAGAAGGAACTGAACAAGACGAAAACAAGACAGAAGAAAAAGAAGGCTCGAAAAAGAAAAAAACATCCGGAGGAAGTTCTGATCAATCGAAAAAACCGGTCGCAAGCCAGGGTTTGTTAGGCCTGATCGGTGGTCGAGGAGAATCTTCCGTTTCCAGCTCTGCTGTGGATTTTCTCATCGACAAGGGATTAGTTCAGGAACTTGACAACCTGTTGGGCAAAAAATCGCTGCATAAAAACAAAAACGGTGTTGGCCGTGGAAATGGTACAGGTTCGGGTGTCGGGTCCGGTTCAGGCGATGGTATAGATGATTTATTGGATTTTGGACTTTCAGGCGGCATTGACGACCTTATTGGAGATGAAGGCGTTGAAAAAGTAAATCTCAGCAAAAAGGGCAAAGTAAATATTCAAACACCCGGCCGGGTACGTGGGTCACAGGCTGCAATGGGGCAACGAACAGCCGATGCAGTCATGGCTGTGATTAATTCTCAGCAAGGCCGGATTATGTATCAATATAACAAATATTTACGCAAAGATCCAAATCTCGGAGGTAAAATTAGTCTTGATGTGACAATTGAGGCAAATGGAAGAGTCTCCAAAGTTGATGTTGTTGAAAGTTCTATCAGCAACCAGGACTTTATTCGAGAAGTTTTAAATATACTTAGACGGTTAAAATTCCCGCCGATACAGGAAGGTTCTGTAACGGTTAATGTACCTTTTGTTTTTAACCGGGTTAATTAAAAAATTTACCCCTGCCCTTTTGAGCAGGGGTTTTTTATTTACTAGCGATAATTATCCGCCAAAATCCCCAATTGATTTATTTTTTGTTGTAAAAATTGTCTCTTGATTTTCAATAATGTAGCGGCTTGTGTAATATTTCCATTGGTCCGTTGCAGGGCATTTTCAATTATATTACTCTCAAATTTTTGAATAGCCTCCTTTTTCGCTTTGGTAAAAGAAAAAGAAGAATCTAAAAGTGGCGCTGATACAGTTTCAAGACTATCAGTTATTTCATTTGGAATGTGTTCAATTTTAATATAGTCGCTATCGGATAACACAATACATTGTTCAACAACATGTAATAATTGTCTTACATTTCCCGGCCAATTATAGCGAATTAAACTTTGTATGGCAGCGCTTTTAAAACCTCTGACAGATTTTTGGTGTTTATCGGCAAACATTTTTATAAAGTGATCAACCAATAAAGGTATATCGCTTTTTCTTTCCTGCAAAGACGGCAGTTTAATTTCCACAACTTTAATACGATAATATAAATCCTCTCGAAAATTATTACTTTCAATTTCTTTAACTAAATTTTTATTCGTTGCACTTACAAGCCGTACATCCGTTTTAATAACATCCTTACCACCAAGACGGGTAATAGTTTTATCTTCCAAAACACGTAAAATTTTTGCCTGGGTTTCGAGACTCATGTCTGCAATTTCATCCAAAAATAAAGTACCGCCGTTTGCAGTTTCAAACTTGCCTTGCCGCTGAACAGTCGCACCGGTAAAAGCCCCTTTCTCATGACCAAAAAGCTCACTCTCCACCAGATCATTAGGAATAGCGGCACAATTCATTGTGATAAACGGCTTGTTCCTGCGATGGCTTTGCTGATGAATGGTGCGGGCAACAAGTTCTTTACCGGTTCCACTTTGTCCGGTGAGTAAAACAGTGGCATCTGTTGAGGCGACCTTATCAACCAGACTCAGTACAGATTTTATTTGATCGCTTTCTCCAATAATTTCAGTAGAAAGACTGGAGGTTAGACGCTGTTTTAATATTTTATTTTCATTCTCAAGCTTGATTTTTTCCCAGGCTTTTTTCAAAATCAGGCGCAGTTCTTCTATATCATAGGGTTTTGTCAAATAATCATAGGCCCCGTTTTTCATCGCTTCCACGGCGATCCGTTCCGTTCCATAGGCAGTAACAACAATAACAAGAGGTTTCTGCTGAATTGTCTCGTTGATCTGAATATTTTTCAATAACTCCATCCCATTCACAAGGGGCATATTGATATCACAAATCACAATTTCAGGATTGATCTCTAAAATATTTTGTAATGCTAGCTCCCCATTCTCAGCCTCAAAAAGAGTATAAGGTCCTTGTTTCAGGGCTTTTTGCATACCATATCTGGCAGCCGGTTCATCATCCACGATAAGAACATTACATTTTGTCATAGTTATCTTTTATCTCTTTAGGTAAATAAATTAAAAATTCCGTGCCGATTTCATGGTGAATCACATATATTTCTCCATGCAGAACAGACACATTTCTTTTAACAATGGCAAGGCCAAGTCCGGTACCCACGGTTTTTGTTGTAAAAAATGGATCAAATATTTTGTCCCTGATTTCCGGAGGAATGCCCTGACCCGTATCACTAACTGAAATTAAAATGTAATTGTTTCGACGCAAAGGCCAATTCTTTTTTTGTGTTTCCATAGCCTGATTCTTTTTTAGAACAATGGAAATGGTAATACTCCCTGATCCGGTAATCGCCTGAATAGCATTAAAAACAAGGTTAAAAATAACTTCCCGGAACGGTTGCCGTTTATTCATTACCCAAATATCAGATTGGTTCTCAAATTTTAAATCTATTTTCGATTTAACGGCCTGGTGTTTTAATAATTCATAAGTTTCTTGTATAACCTGAGACACATCGAAATGTTCAATATTAGCAGGTGCCGAACGGGCAAAGCTTAATAGTTTTTCCAAAACACCATTCAATCGGTTAATTTCATTGATAACCAGCATAAAATCATGCTTGTCGTTTGTTTCAGCATTTTCATGCAAAACCTGAATAATGGTCTTAATGGATGAAAGAGGGTTTTTAATTTCATGCGCCATTGTCGTAGCAAGCCGCCCTAACGTATTCAATTTTTCAGATTCGTATATCCGGCCTTCAAGATCAATCCGTTCCTGAATTAAAAGAGTATTGGTAAAAGCCAAACCAACCTGATTTGCAAATGTTTGCAGCATGTCAAACTCTTCATCAGAGTAAGCATTACGGTCTGTTTTCTGAAAGACATATCAATCCGGTAAATTTTTCATTAGAATAAACCGGGATGGCTATTTCAAAGCATTTTTTCGAAGAGCAGAGACGACCCGGCGGTCACGCATTTGACGCCTTAGACGAAAATGTTGAGTAGCAACAAGTGCGTTGACAATGTCGGATAATGCATAAACATCTTTATTACCAACGGATTTGTAAATTTCCGTACCATGTTCAGTATCCAGAAAAACAATCAACGTGCAATAACGCGCTTTTAATGTGGTCATCATGGCATCTTTAATTGTGAATAACAACGTTTCCAAATCAACAATACTGCTGATTGTATCAGACAATTCACGCAAAAATTGTTGATAATAATAACGGTCCTTAAAAATACCTTATCCAAACGAATTTGTAATTGATTTCGAAAAGGTTGAAAAGCAAAGACAAGGGCAATTAACAACAAACCTTCAATAAATTCCGAATTTATTTCCGGGAACTGTTTCAAATATTCACCAAGGCGGCGAATCCCCAGCAAATAAACCCCCATAACAATGCCGTATATTAAAGAATAAATCAAACTTGGTTTTATGACCAGTCTGTAAAAATTGTAACGATACACATAATAAGCCAACAGTGCCATTGGATAAGATGGAGCCAGATTCATAAGGAGGTTAAAATAAGGCCCGATATAAGCAAGGCGATATATGGGTATAATATAAATAAAGACAAGACCGGCTGCAACAGCGCCCAATATATAGGCTATGTCACGATAAAAATGCTGATCGGCTTTTTCTGATAAAAGATGGTAAAGTTTGTTTGACAGAAAAACACTAAACAGCAAGGCAATTAACAGCCACAGATCAAAAGGAATTCTTATTCTGTTTATAAAATTTTGAGAAATTGAAAAATCAGCAGTAAAATGCGATAATCCCGAAATAATAATTAACAAAAAAGGCAGGTATGGAAGAGCAAACAATAAATAGTGTTTTCTCTCCAAAGCAACAAGTTTAGGATGTTTTATACTGTAAAAGGTTGCCAAATGTTCATGAATCAATACAGAAGGAAGTGCTGCCATTCCCAAATAGGCAAAAAGCATGGCAAGATTCGCCACAAGGGTGGTAAACGTCCCAAATAATAATGTCATTAACAGAGATATAAAATTACCGCCATGCCATAACAAACAGGCAAACAGAACAATTCCAAAGGAAAAATCAGAAAAATGTTTGGGATATTTTTTTAAAGAAAGGCTTAACAGAATAAGGGTAAGGGCCGTGCCGAACCCAAATCCTAAAATATTTATTAAAAGAAAAAGCGGCATTTTATAACTCACTGTTATATATTTGATATTTAATAATATAAATAATTTCTCAGGTAAAGCAAATAAAAACGATGTTGACTTTAAAAGATGGAATTATTATAATATCAACCTTAATTACAGATAAATTAATTTATTATAACATGTATAAATGCACATGAAATATAAAAGCAGACTGGTTATTCTTTTAACAATTACAGTGATCCTGGAGATGCTTGGTTTTCCTTCTCCCATCACCGGAACGCTTGTTAATTTAATGCTCATTTTTACAACCCTGGTTTTAAACCCCTTAGCAGGAATTTTTCTCGGTGTATTGACACCCATGATTGCTCTTATCCGTGGGCAATTACCGGCTGTTTTATATCCGTTGGTCCCTGCGATCATAATTGGTAATATAACCTATGTAACAATCTTTTCGTTTTACAGAAAACGATATTTTCGCGAAACACTATTATTTCATTCATTCTGGTTATGGTTGAGTATCATCGCCGGGTCATTTTTAAAATTTTTATGGTTATACTTTTCTGTGACAAAGATATTTCCGCTTTTATTTAGTAAAACTATATCAGATAAAATAATTGCCGTCCTTACATTCCCTCAACTTTTAACCGCGATTTCAGGTGGAATTCTGGCTGTTATCTTTTATCAGCTTTTGCAAAAAAGAAAATTTTTATGAAAATTGAATTTTTCTATTGACATTCTTATATTTTTATTTAAATTATATACTTTACAAATTACACTAAATTTGAGACATAATGAACATACTGTTTAACATATTTATCAGTTTGATAACCAAGCTCATTGACGCTGTTTTATTAGTGAATGAGTTAGTGGTTAAATATGTTTATTTTGTCTTTTTAGGCCTCTTATATATTCTTCTAGGTTTTATATTACGCCTAGAGATATTACCTCTCTTGATTCTAAACCTCTTGCCGCTACGTCGAATTAGCTAATTCACAACAGGTGCAAGAGGTACTACAAGAACAAAATTTTCAATCATTTAAATCAAGTAAAAGTTTCTTTTGTACGATTGCACCAGCAGTGGCAGGTTGTTTTTTTGTAAAGATACAAGTTATTGATTAATTTGTAATAACGTAATTTTAACAAACCTCAGGATTTCAATTTGAATCTGAAAGGAATAAAATGACCGGTGCACAAATGATCTTTCACGCGTTTCAGCGTGAAAATGTTAAAGCTATTTTTGGATATCCAGGTGGTTCAGTTATTGATATCTTTAATGTACTTTATGAATCTGAAATCCCTTTTTACCTGACACGTCATGAACAGGGAGCCATCCATGCAGCAGACGGGTTCGCACGGGCTTCAGGTGAAGTCGGTGTTTGTATTGCTACATCCGGACCTGGCGCAACAAACATTGTTACAGGTCTTGCAACTGCTCACATGGATTCCATCCCTATTGTCGCTATTACCGGCCAGGTTTCTACTCACCTTATCGGTAATGATGCCTTTCAGGAAGCCGACATGGTCGGTATCAGCCGGTCTATTACAAAACACAACTATCTCGTTAAAAACGTTGATGAGCTGCCTCACATCCTCAAATCCGCTTTTATGATTGCAAAAAGCGGCAGACCAGGACCGGTGCTCATCGATATACCCAAGGATATTCAGCAGGCCAAAACATTAATCCCCTATCCCGATTCCGTTGATATTCCCAGCTACAAACCAACCATGCAGGGTCATATTCAACAAATCAAAAAAGTGGCCAAAGCCATTGATGCTGCACATAAACCCGTTATCTTTGCAGGCGGCGGCGTTATTTCAAGCGAAGCTTCCGAACAGCTCAAAACCCTGGCTGCAAAAATTGACGCACCTGTAACAACATCTCTTATGGGACTCGGTACATTTCCCGAAGACCACCCAAATGCCCTTAAAATGATCGGCATGCACGGGACCGAATATGCCAATTATGCCATTCAGGAAGCCGATCTCCTCATTGCTATCGGCGTCCGCTTTGACGACAGAGTTACAGGCAAAGTCAGCAAATTTGCGCCTAATGCAAAAATCGTTCATATCGACATCGACCCAACGACCATCAGGAAAAACGTCAAGGTCTTTCTGCCGGTCGTCGGGGACGTTAAAAACGTTCTTAATGAACTCAATAAAATCGTTACTGAGAAAAAAAATACGGAATGGACACAGCAAGTTCAAAACTGGAAAAACGATCATGCTCTGAAATACGGCGATAACGGCCATATTCAACCACAATATGTTATTGAAAAAGTCGCTGAACTGACAAAACACGATGCCATCATCACCACAGAAGTCGGGCAAAACCAGATGTGGACCGCCCAGTTCTTTAACTTTATCAAACCAAGGACCTTTATCTCTTCAGGCGGACTCGGAACCATGGGTTACGGATTCCCGGCGGCCATCGGCGCACAAATCGCTCACCCCGAAAAAACCGTTATCGATATCGCCGGCGACGGAAGCATTCAAATGAATATTCAGGAACTCGCTACCGCCGTGCTTTATCAACTGCCTGTCAAGATCATCATCCTTAACAACCATTCCCTGGGTATGGTCAGACAATGGCAGGCCATCTTTTATGACAGAAGGTTCTCCTCCATCTGTTTAAGACGTAATATTAACTGTCCGCCTCAGTGCGATCAGTCCGGTGAAAATTGCCCGCAAGCATATATACCAAATTTTTCCAAACTCGCCGAAGCTTATGGCGCTACCGGACTCTTTGCCGATAAACAGGAAGACGTCCTACCTGTCCTTAAAAAAGCGCTGCAAACCAAAGGACCGGTTGTCGTCGAATTTATTATAGATAACGAAGAAAATGTCTATCCAATGGTCCCGGCTGGGGCTCCTATTCATCAAATGATTAGAGGATTAGCATAACTTTATATACAACGAACTTAAAAGAAATGAAATTTTAATGACTGGTGCAGAATTAATAATACATGCTTTTAAAGCGGAAAATGTCAGAGCAATTTTTGGATACCCGGGAGCAGCCGTTATTGATATTTTCAATCTGTTATATGATGGTGAGGTTCCTTTTTACCTGACACGCCATGAACAGGGAGCCATCCATGCAGCAGACGGGTTCGCACGGGCTTCAGGTGAAGTCGGTGTTTGTATTGCTACATCCGGACCTGGCGCAACAAACATTGTTACAGGTCTTGCAACTGCTCACATGGATTCCATCCCTATTGTCGCTATTACCGGCCAGGTTTCTACTCACCTTATCGGTAATGATGCCTTTCAGGAAGCCGACATGGTCGGTATCAGCCGGTCTATTACAAAACACAACTATCTCGTTAAAAACGTTGATGAGCTGCCTCACATCCTCAAATCCGCTTTTATGATTGCAAAAAGCGGCAGACCGGGACCGGTGCTCATCGATATACCCAAGGATATTCAGCAGGCCAAAACATTAATCCCCTATCCCGATTCCGTTGATATTCCCAGCTACAAACCAACCATGCAGGGTCATATTCAACAAATCAAAAAAGTGGCCAAAGCCATTGATGCTGCACATAAACCTGTTATCTTTGCAGGCGGCGGCGTTATTTCAAGCGAAGCTTCCGAACAGCTCAAAACCCTGGCTGCAAAAATTGACGCACCTGTAACAACATCTCTTATGGGACTCGGTACATTTCCCGAAGACCACCCAAATGCCCTTAAAATGATCGGCATGCACGGGACCGAATATGCCAATTATGCCATTCAGGAAGCCGACCTCCTCATTGCTATCGGCGTCCGCTTTGACGACAGAGTTACAGGCAAAGTCAGCAAATTCGCGCCTAATGCAAAAATCGTTCATATCGACATCGACCCAACGACCATCAGGAAAAACGTCAAGGTCTTTCTGCCGGTCGTCGGGGACGTTAAAAACGTTCTTAATGAACTCAATAAAATCGTTACTGAGAAAAAAAATACGGAATGGACGCAGCAAGTTCAAAACTGGAAAAACGATCATGCTCTGAAATACGGCGATAACGGCCATATTCAACCACAATATGTTATTGAAAAAGTCGCTGAACTGACAAAACACGATGCCATCATCACCACAGAAGTCGGGCAAAACCAGATGTGGACCGCCCAGTTCTTTAACTTTATCAAACCAAGGACCTTTATCTCTTCAGGCGGACTCGGAACCATGGGTTACGGATTCCCGGCGGCCATCGGCGCACAAATCGCTCACCCCGAAAAAACCGTTATCGATATCGCCGGCGACGGAAGCATTCAAATGAATATTCAGGAACTCGCGACCGCCGTGCTTTATCAACTGCCTGTCAAGATCATCATCCTTAACAACCATTCCCTGGGTATGGTCAGACAATGGCAGGCCATCTTTTATGACAGAAGGTTCTCGTCCATCTGTTTGAGAAGAAATATCAACTGTCCGCCTCAGTGCGATCAGTCCGGTGAAAATTGCCCGCAAGCATATATACCAAATTTTTCCAAACTCGCCGAAGCTTATGGCGCTACCGGACTCTTTGCCGATAAACAGGAAGACGTCTTACCTGTCCTTAAAAAAGCTCTGCAAACCAAAGGACCGGTTGTCGTCGAATTTATTATAGATAACGAAGAAAATGTCTATCCAATGGTCCCGGCTGGGGCTCCTATTCATCAAATGATTAGAGGTATGGCGTAATGAGACACATTATTAATTTAGAAGTAGAAAACCAGGCAGGCATATTAGCCCGTATAGCAGGACTTTTTAGCGCACGTGGTTATAATATCGAAAGCCTGACAGTCGGTCTGCCAAGATCAGACGGCTCATCATCTATGACCCTGGTTGTCCGCGGGGACGATTGGGTCATTGAACAGGTCACCAAACAACTCAACAAACTAATTGATGTCATCCGTGTATCGGATGTAACAGGCAAAGATTTTGTTGCACGTGAACTTGTTCTTGTAAAAATTGCCTGTTCCCCGGCGAAACGAGGAGAGGCTTCACAAATTGCAAACATTTTTCGGGCCAAAGTTGTCGATATCAGCAACCGGTCGCTAACTTTTGAACTTACCGGAAGCGAAGCGAAAATCAATGCCTTTCTCGAAACAGTTAAAACATTCGGCATTAAAGAAACAGCCCGGACCGGTACCGTGGCGATGGTCAGAGATTCTAACGTTCAACCGTAAATTATGAAATCAATTTATTAAAAATTTTTCTTTGGAGGAAAAAATGAAATTATACTATGATAATGATGCTAATCTAGACCTACTAAAAAATAAAACAGTAGCAATTATAGGTTATGGAAGCCAGGGACACGCACATGCACTCAATTTAAAAGAAAGCGGTGTTAATGTTGTTGTTGGTTTAAATGCAGGAAATGAATTTAAAGAAATTGCTGAAAAGGACGGATTAACAGTACTAGAAAATGCTGAAGCTGCAAAAAAAGCAGATATTATTATGATCCTGGTTCCTGATCAGATTCAACCGATTGTTTATGAAAATGACCTTCTTCCAAACCTGAAAGAAGGAAATGTTCTTGCTTTTGCACACGGATTTAATATTCATTACAATCAAATCGTTCCACCTGCAAACATTGACGTTATTATGATTGCTCCCAAAGGCCCGGGACACCTGGTCCGCAGACAATATCAGGAAGGAAACGGAGTACCAAACCTGATCGCAATTTATCAGAATGCCAGCGGTAATGCCAAAGATATCGCCCTTGCTTATTCAAAAGGGATTGGCGGAACCCGCGCCGGCGTTATTGAAACAGACTTTAAAGAAGAAACCGAAACAGATCTATTTGGTGAACAAGCTGTTTTATGTGGTGGTATATCCGAACTTATTCGGGCCGGTTTTGAAACACTGGTTGAAGCCGGTTATCAACCCGAAATTGCCTATTTTGAATGTTTACACGAAACCAAACTTATTGTTGACCTGATTTATGAAGGCGGCCTTTCTAAAATGTACTATTCAGTTAGTGACACAGCCGAATTCGGCGGATTAACCAAAGGCCCCAAAATTATTGGTGAAGAAAGCAAAAAAGCAATGAAACAACTTTTAAAAGACGTACAGGATGGTGACTTTGCAACCGAATGGATTTTGGAAAACAAAGCAAACGCTCCCCGTTTTAATGCCCTTCGCCGAAACCTGAAAGAGTCACAAATTGAAAAAGTCGGCGCTGTACTGCGCGACATGATGAGTTGGATTAAAAAATAAGAGGATTTATTATGGATAACAACCGTATTCTGGTTTTTGACACAACACTGCGTGATGGAGAACAATCTCCGGGCGCCAGCCTTGACGTACCTGAAAAAGTGGCAATTGCCCACCAATTGTCCCGTTTACAAGTTGATGTAATCGAAGCAGGTTTTCCTGTTTCTTCCGATGCTCAGTTTGAAGCCACACAACTAATTGCAAAACAGGTAAAAGGTCCTGTTATTTGTGCACTGGCTCGATGTGTAGAACTAGACATAGACAGAGCCGGAGAGGCGCTAAAAGGTGCAAAAAAACCCAGAATTCATACCTTTGTTGCAACTTCAAAAATACATCTTGAGAAAAAATTTAAAAAATCTGAAGATGATGTTCTTGCAATGGCGGTTGCCGGTATTGAACGCGCGAAAAAATATTGTGATGATATTGAATTTTCACCAGAAGATTCCGCACGGACAGGAAGGGAATTTTTGTTTCGCATTGTAGAAACGGCTATTAATGCAGGTGCCACAACAATCAACATCCCGGATACGGTTGGATATTCAAATCCCGAAGAATTTGGTTCTCTAATCCGTGAAATTCGTGAAAAAGTACCAAATATGAATAAAGCGATATTAAGCGTCCATTGTCATAATGATCTTGGTTTGGCCGTCGCCAACACACTGGCAGCCGTTCGAAACGGCGCCCAACAGGTTGAAGTCACTATAAACGGTATTGGTGAACGGGCTGGTAATGCTTCTCTTGAAGAAGTTGTTATGTCTTTAAAAACAAGACAGAATTTTTATAACAAAATTACCAACATCAACACCAAAGAAATTATTCATACCAGTCGAATGGTCAGCAGTCTGATGGGCATTCCGGTCCAGCCCAACAAAGCAATTGTTGGAGCAAATGCATTTGCTCATGAATCCGGAATTCACCAGGATGCCGTCATTAAAGACGCCAGCACCTATGAAATTATGACACCAGACGAAGTTGGTCTGGATTCGAACAAAATTGTACTTGGCCGTCACTCCGGTCGTCATGGTATTAAACAACGGTTAACTGATCTTGGATATAATCTTCCAAAGGAAGAACTGGACAGTGTTTATCAACGATTTTTAGAGGTCGCCGATAAAAAGAAAGAAGTCTTTGATGAAGATTTGATAGCACTTGTCGGCGCTGAATCCAAAGAAGTTGACGAAGTATACCATCTGGAGTATTTTCATATTTTAAGCGGTAACCAGGCTCTACCAACTGCAACACTCAGTTTAAAATATCAGGACCAATCTTTTAAAGAAGCCGCTGTTGGTGATGGTCCTGTAGATGCAGCATACAAAGCCATTGATAAAATAGTTAAGGTTGATCTCAAGCTGAAAGATTATTCGCTTCGGGGCGTAACCGGCGGAAAAGACGCTATGGGTGAAGTTATTGTTAGAATCCAAAAAAACGGCGAACAATTCCTTGGCCGCGGCACAAGCACTGACGTTATTGAAGCGAGCATTCAAGCTTATTTAAATGCTATAAACAGAATGTTGCATCTGCAACAGCGTACTATACAAGCGGAGTTATAAAAGTGACATTAACAGAAAAAATTTTAGCAGCACATGCGGGTAAGGACAAAATTACTCCGGGTGATCTGATTACCGTCAAACTGGATTTTATTCTCGCAAACGATATAACTGCTCCGCCGGCCATTTCAGAATTTCGTAAAATTGGCGCAAAAAAAGTCTTTGACAATACGCGTATTGCCCTGGTTCCGGATCATTTTACACCCAATAAGGATATAAAATCTGCGGAACAGGTCAAGCTGATGCGTGAGTTTGCCAGAGAACATAACATTGTCAACTTTTTCGAAATGGGCCGGGTTGGTATTGAACATGCTTTATTGCCGGAACAGGGCCTTGTCGTGCCGGGTGACTGCATTATCGGTGCAGACTCTCACACATGTACCTATGGAGCTATTGGTGCATTTTCGACCGGTGTCGGCAGCACAGACCTGGCAGCCGCAATGATAACAGGAGAAACCTGGTTCAAAGTACCCACTTCGATCAAAGTCGTTTTTAATGGCAAAATGCCCAAGTGGTTGAGCGGTAAGGACCTCATTCTCTACCTGATCGGACAAATCGGTGTAGACGGCGCTTTATATAAATCATTGGAATTTTCTGGTCAGGCCATTGAAAACATGTCCGTTGAAGGCCGGCTAACAATGGCAAACATGGCCATTGAGGCTGGAGCAAAAAACGGTATTTTTGCAGCAGACGAAAAAACAAAGGCCTATTATAACGGACGTGCAAAAAGAGAAATTAAAATTTTTGAACCGGACGCAGATGCCGAATACGAACAAACCCTGGAATTTGATGTCAGCACTATGGAACCGACAGTTGCCTGTCCGCACTTGCCGTCAAACACAAAGCCGGTAAGCGCGCTAAATGACATCAAAGTGGACCAGGTTGTTCTTGGTTCCTGTACAAACGGACGAATTGAGGATTTGCGGGTTGCTGCGGAATTGTTAAAAGGCAAAAAAGTGCATAATGATTTGCGTTTTATTGTTTTTCCGGCAACTCAGGATATTTACCTTCAGGCCATTGAAGAAGGTTTGGTACAAACTTTTGTACAGGCCGGTGCAGTGGTTTCAACACCAACCTGCGGACCCTGTCTTGGCGGACACATGGGTATTCTCGCAGAAGGTGAAGTAGCCCTGGCGACAACAAATCGTAATTTTGTTGGAAGAATGGGCAGCACCAAAAGTCAGGTTTATTTAGCAAGTCCGGCCGTTGCCGCAGCAACCGGCATTAACGGCGTTATCTCCGGTCCGGATTCATTATAAAAATTTTAACAAAGAGAATGACTATGGAAAAACAAGTAAAAGGCCGGGTATGGATATTTGATGACGACATTAATACAGATTTGATTATTCCTGCCCGTTATTTAAATACATTTGATCCTGATGAACTGGCAAAATATTGCATGGTTGATGCTGATGAAGACTTTCCAAATAAAGTAAAACCAAGTGATATTATTGTTGCCGGAAAAAATTTCGGCTGCGGATCATCACGTGAGCACGCACCCATCGCCATTAAAGCGGCGGGTATTGCCTGTGTTGTTGCCAAAAGTTTTGCACGAATATTTTATCGCAACGCCATCAACATCGGTCTACCGATTGTTGAATGCACCGAAGCGTATGATATGGTTAAAGAAGGTGATGAAATTACCATAGATTTTGAAAACGGCCAGGTGACTCATCATCCGTCCGGCCAAAATTTTAATTCGACACAATTTCCGGAATTCATGAAAGAACTCATGAACTCTGATGGATTAATGAACTGGATAAAACAACGTGGTTTTGTATGAAAAAAGATAATTATAAAGTTGCAGTTTTGCCGGGTGACGGTATAGGCCCGGAAGTAGTTTCACAGGCAGTTAATGTTTTACAAGCGGTTGCAGATTCAAGTGATTTTACAGTTGAGCTGGTTTATGCTGAAGTTGGCGGCATTGCGCTGGAAAAATATTCCAATCCATTACCGGCAGAAACCCTGGAAACATGTAAAAACAGTGATGCTGTTCTTTTAGGCGCTATTGGTGATCCACGCTGGGACAACATGCCTTCAGATATGCGCCCGGAACGGGGCCTGTTAGGTTTGCGCGAAGGTTTGGGGCTCTATGCAAATCTTCGTCCGGCAAAAGTATACCCAAGTCTTGTTGATGCTTCAAGTCTGAAAAAAGAGCTGGTAGAAGGTATTGACATTCTTATTATTCGGGAACTCACCGGCGGTATCTATTTCGGTCAGCCACGTGGTATTGATAATGAAAAAGGTAGCGGTTATAATACAATGGTTTATTCTGAGCATGAAGTGGAACGTATAGCCAAAGTTGCATTTGATGCTGCCATGAAACGAAATAAAAAAGTCATGTCTGTCGACAAAGCCAATGTGCTTGAAGTTTCACAATACTGGCGAAAAATTGTTATGCAAACCGCCCGCGAATATCCAGAGGTTCAACTTGACCACATGTATGTGGATAACTGTGCCATGCAGCTCATTCGCTGGCCAAAACAGTTTGATGTTATTCTGACGGGTAATATGTTTGGCGACATATTAAGTGACGAAGCTTCAATGTTGACCGGCTCGTTGGGTATGTTGCCTTCAGCCAGTCTTGGCGATGGTTCCGGTCTTTATGAACCTGTTCACGGTTCTGCCCCGGATATTGCCGGACAAAATATTGCCAATCCCATTGCGACAATCGCTTCTATAGCCATGATGCTTCAACACTCTTTTTCACGATTAAAAGAAGCGGATGCCATACAAGATGCAATATCCAACGTTTTGAACCAGGGTTTCAGGACAAAAGATATTGCGGCAACAGATTCAAAGGTTGTCACAACAAAAGAAATGGGACAATTACTCGTTGACAATGTTAAAAAACTACTATCATAGTGTTGCGGAGGGTGTATCATGTCTAATTTATTGGTCGTTTACGACACGACATTAAGAGATGGATCTCAAAGTGAAGGAATCTCCTTTTCAGCGAACGATAAAATAAACATCGCCAAAAAACTGGACAAATTTGGCGTTGATTATATCGAAGGCGGCTGGCCGGGATCCAATCCAAAAGACATGGAATTTTTCAACATTGCCAAAACCATGGAATGGCAAAATGCTAAAATTGCAGCATTCGGCAGTACCCGCAGAGTAAAGGCTAAAGTATCGGAAGATGAAAATATAAGTCTTTTATTAAAGGCAGATACACCCGTTGTAACAATTTTTGGAAAATCATGGGATCTTCATGTTATTGAAGGATTGCGGGCCACTCTGGAACAAAATCTTGAAATCATTAGAGATTCCATATCTTATTTAAAAGACAATAAAAAAGAAGTCATTTACGACGCTGAACACTTTTTTGACGGTTATATTGAAAATCCGGAATATGCGTTAAAAACACTTCAAACAGCAGCTCAGGCTGGTGCCGATTGCCTGGTGTTATGTGATACAAACGGCGGAACATTGCCCTCTAAATGCGCAGAAATTATTAAAACAGTTCAAAATATGAATCTTGATATTCCGCTTGGCATTCACGCGCATAACGATTCTGACCTGGCTGTTGCCAACAGTCTGTTAGCCATTGAGCATAATGTTTGTCATGTTCAGGGAACGATAAACGGATACGGAGAACGATGCGGTAACGCAAATTTATGCTCTGTTATCGCCAACGCCGGATTAAAATCATCAATAGATATTTCGCCCAAACTGGATTTAAAAAGTCTGACAAAAATTTCCAGATATGTGAGTGAAATTGCAAATCTGCCTCACCGTGAAGAAGCGCCGTTTGTTGGCAACAGTGCATTTGCCCATAAAGGCGGTATTCACGTAAGTGCCATTCTTAGAAACCGAAAGACCTATGAACATATAGAACCTGAACTGGTTGGCAACCATCAGCGGGTCCTTGTATCTGATCAATCCGGTCAGAGCAATGTTCTGGTTAAAGCAAAAGAAATGGGCCTGGACCTTTCCAGTAACCGGGAAGAGGTACTAACTATCGTTCAAAAACTTAAGGAACTTGAACATCTCGGCTACCAGTTTGAAGGTGCAGACGGTTCATTTGAAGTTTTGGTGCAAAAATCTACCGGCAACTTTAAAGACTTTTTTACACTGGATTCTGCCCGTGTAACCATTGATAAACGTGAAAACGGTGCGCTCTATTCCGAAGCTATTATGAAACTGCATGTCGGCAATGAACAAGAGCACACGGCTGCTGAAGGACACGGACCGGTAGACGCACTTGATAAAGCTTTACGAAAAGCATTGGAAAAATTTTATCCTTCATTAATAAAATTAAAATTAGTAGATTACAAGGTTCGAGTTTTAGATAGTGACAAGGCGACCGCTGCCAAAGTTCGTGTGCTTATCGAATCAACCGACGAACAAGACGTGTGGGGAACTGTTGGTGTTTCCGAAAACATTATTGAGGCAAGTTGGCAGGCCCTTGTTGACTCTATCAGTTATAAATTAATGAAAGACAATAAATCGAATGATTAAATATATTTTGCTGCACTATTCTCCGCGCAGGGACCGCTATTACCCAATCCGTATGGTCCCCATTTCCCCTCACCGGTAAATTGGTAGGAAGGGGTTATGGGGTTACGCTTTCATCAATACTAATATTTTCCACAGTAACAATATATAATTTTTTAAAATATTTTCGAGAACATGAATGAATAAAAACGCTTTTGATATACAAAAAAGTTCCGTAACTTTTCCGTTTGGTTTTAAAGCGAGTGGAATTGTTGCCGGTATAAAAAAATCGGGTAAGGACCTTGCCCTTGTAACAAGTGATGTACCAGCGCAATGTGCGGCTGTGTTTACAACAAGCACTCTTCCGGCGGCTTGTGTTCTATTTAGTAAAAAAATTATTAAAAATAAAAAAGCACAAGCATTAATAATTAATAGCGGAAATGCCAACGCCTGTACCGGAGACCAGGGATATAAAGACACACAGGAAATGGCTACGGTGACTGCCGGCTGCCTCGGCATGTCTGAAGATATGGTTTTGGTATCTTCTACCGGTGTTATTGGTGTTCCCCTGCCCATGGAAACAGTTCGTTCAGGAATTGTTAAAGCTTGCAGCGCCATTAAAGATCAGGGTGGTATAGAAGCTGCCGAAGCTATAATGACCACGGACACCTATGCGAAATATTTTGCCGTCGAATTTGAGCTTGACGGTAAAAAAGCACGGATCGGATCCATGGCCAAGGGCAGCGGAATGATTAATCCCAATATGGCGACAATGATTTGTATCCTGACAACGGATGTGGATATCGATGCCGACATGCTGCAATCAGCTCTGAATAAAGTCATTCCCCGTACCTTAAATGCTTTGACAATAGATGGCGACATGAGTACCAACGATGCTGTCTTTTTATTGGCAAACGGTCAATGCGGAAACAAACAAATAACCAGTAAAGATGAAAATTTTAATAAATTTACAGATGCCCTTGAATCCATCTGTCTTGAAATTACCAAAGCATTGGCAGCAGATGGTGAGGGCGCCACAAAATTCGTTACAGTAACAATTAACCAGGCCAATACACAACAGGAAGCTCTGAAAGCGGCAAAAGAAATTGCCAACTCGATGCTGGTAAAAACAGCTATATTCGGCCACGATCCCAATTGGGGCCGTGTAGTAGCGGCTTTGGGAAAAAGTCAGGCTAAAATAGACCCAAATGCATTTAAAATAACATTTGCGGGCATTCCTGTTGCCGACAACGGCCAGGCGATAAAATATGATAAAGAAAAAATGTTTGCTGCATTAAAAAATAAAGAAATCGAAATTAACGTATCACTGGGTTCAGGCAGTGCTGAAGCAACCGTATACACCTGTGACCTGACATACGATTACGTAAAAATAAATGCGGAATATACAACTTAGGAGATTAACGTGTTATTTAGTAAAAAAATTGCCTTTATCGGAACCGGAAACATGGCTGAGGCCCTTTTAGGAGGTCTCCTAAAATCAAAGTTAACAAATCCTGAAAATATTATTTCAACAGACATTCGTGAAGAGCGCCTTGAATATATTCAAAAAAAATGGGGCGTAAATATAACAAGCGATAACAAAAAGGCCGTAAAAAATGCCGATATTATTCTTATATGTGTAAAACCGCAAACAATTGGTGATGTGTTATCGGAGATTAAAAAGGAATTAAACTCTGAGCAATTACTTATTTCAATTCTTGCCGGTATTACAACAAAAACCTATAACAAAGCGCTTGAAAAAAACAATCCGATCGTTCGGGTTATGCCCAACATTCCGGCTGTGGTTGACGAAGGTGCGTCCGGAATTTGTCTGGGAGAGTTTGCCACAGAAATACACAAACAATTAGCCATTCAAATTTTTAAAGCAGTCGGCGAAGTTGAAGTTGTAAACGAATACCAAATGGACATTATCACCGGATTGAGCGGCAGTGGTCCCGCCTATATTTATATGATTATTGAAGCATTAACAGACGGCGGCGTTATGATGGGTTTACCCAGAGATGTTGCGACACGTTTGGCCACACAGACGGTTCTCGGCTCAGCCAAGCTGGTCCGTGAAACGGGCGTTCACCCGGCCGTTTTAAAAGACCAGGTTACCACGCCCGGCGGAACCGCTATTTCAGCCATTAAAGAGTTGGAATCAAGCGGTCTTCGTCCCATGCTTATTCGCGCAGTTGAAACAGCAACAAACAAGTCAAAAGAACTTTCTCATCTTTTGGAGAAAAACAGTATTATCAACAATAACAAATAGATTATGGATTTTTTAATATGAATAAAAAACAAATTGGTATTATCGGTGCGACAGGTTATACCGGTGAAGAACTTTTAAGGATTCTTGCCTGGCACCCCAATGCCGATGTTTCTTTTGTTACATCAGAAAGCGAAGCAGGAAAAAACGTAACGGACATTTTTCCTTCTTTGCCCTATTATAAGAATATGAAATTTCAATCCGTCAATGATTCTGCGAATGAAAAGGTCGACCTTGTTTTTCTATGCCTTCCCGCAGGAGAGTCTGTAAAGTGGGCCCAGGTTTTTTCCAAATCCTGTAAAGTTGTCGACCTCGGAGCAGATTTTCGTTTTGACGATCCGCAAGAATATAAAAAATGGTATGCAATGGACCATGCCGATCCGGAATTATTGCAAAACGCAGCATACGGATTACCGGAATGGAACAGAGAAAAAATTAAAATGGCTGATATTATAGGGAATCCCGGATGTTATCCGACGAGCGTATTGCTGGCAACGATTCCTTTGGCAAAAGCCGGACTTTTAACACAAGACCCGGTTATAGTCGATGCAAAATCAGGTGTTTCCGGTGCAGGAAAATCACCAACTAAAATGACACATTATGTGGAAGCCAATGAAAACCTGACGCCCTATAAATTTGGCCGGGTCCACAGGCATGTTGGTGAAATGGAAGACCAGTTGTTCAAGTTCGGAAATGAAAAATTGAACGTCATTTTCACCCCGCATCTGACACCAATAAGCAGAGGACTGTTTTCGACAATTTATGTCAAAACAAAAACCAGCCAATCGACACAACAGGTTTTGGACATATTAACAAAAGCCTATCAAAACGAACCCTTTGTTCAGGTACTGGAAAATCAACCGCCGTCAGCTAAAATGCCGGCTAATAAAAACTTTTGTTTTATAAGCGCCGCCGCTGTGCCCGACACCAACACGGTTATATTATTTTCGGCCATTGATAACATCGGCAAAGGCGCCAGTTGGCAGGCCGTACAAAACATGAATATCATGCTCGGATTTGAAGAAACGGCAGGAATAGCCTGATGAAAAGAGTATTAATAAAAATCGGCGGACGTGCCTTGGAAGGAGAACAGGGATTTAAAGAACTGGCAACTGCTATTCAAAACATGCCGGATTCCCAGTTCATTATCGTTCACGGCGGCGGCGTAGAGATTTCAAATGCGTTAAAAGCAGCGGACCGCCCTTTTGAATTTATTGACGGTATCCGTGCCACCCGCGCCGAGGATATGGAAATTGTGGAAGATGTCCTTTCCAACACAGTGAACAAACGAATTGCTGATTTCCTGGAAAAATACGGTGTTACAACGGAACGAATGTCCGGTAAAACAGACAACATGATTATTGTGGAACCTTATCGTAAAAACAATAAAGACTATGGTTTTGTCGGGCAAATAAAACAGGTAAATGCCGAACATTTGACAAAAATCATAAAGGATAAAGTGGCCGTCATTTCACCGGTCTCCACAAATGAAATAGGACAATCCTATAACGTCAATGCAGATACGGCAGCCGCAGCCGTTGCTGTTGCTGCGCAATGTACCGATCTGGTTTACTTTACGGACGTTCCCGGCGTCAAATCCGGTGACAAAACATTATCGCAGTTGACAATTTCCGAAGGCAAGGAACTGATTCAACAGGGAATTATTAAAGATGGTATGGTTGCAAAAATGGAATCCATCTTTAAGGCAATAAAAGACGGTGTAAAACGGGTTTATATTGCCCAATGGCAAAATGAAAACACATTGACAAATCTGTTGGAAAAACCACCGGAAAACGGAACAATGATTAAGGAATAATAAATGAATTCAATTGAAATAAATAAATTAGCGCAAGGCGTACTTTTAAACACCTATAGCAGACCGGAATTTGTTCTGGACCACGGCAAAGGTGTCTTTTTGTATGACAAAGAGGGAAACGAATATCTCGACTGTGTTGCCGGAATTGCCGTAAACGCTTTGGGATATCAACACCCTGTATTAACAGATACTTTAAAAAAACAAGCGGACAAACTATGGCATTGTTCCAATTTATACCATAATGAGCCGCAAATTAAAACAGCAGAACTATTGGTTAAACATACCTTTGCCGACAAAGTTTTTTTCAGTAACAGCGGCGCAGAAGCAATGGAAGGGGCCATCAAAATCGCCCGTAAATGGGGATATAAAACAAAAGGTGAAAAAGCATCAAACATTATCACTTTTAGAAACTCTTTTCACGGCAGAACCTATGCGGCTGTATCCGCCACCGGACAACCAAAATTCTGGGAAGGGTTCCATCCAATCGTTCCCGGCTTTAACTTTGCCGAGTTTAATGATATTGATTCTGTGCGAAATTTGATTAGTGATGATACCTGTGCTGTTCTTATCGAACCCATACAGGGTGAAAGCGGTATCTTTGCAGCAGATAAAGATTTTCTTGTCGAATTGAAAAAATTATGCGACGAGTTTAATTGTTTATTAATTTTTGATGAGATCCAGTGCGGTATCGGGCGAACAGGTACATTTTGCGCCTATGAACAATATAATATTCAACCCGATATTATGACCATAGCAAAACCACTCGCCGGCGGTTTACCTATAGGAGCAATTTTAATGAATAATAAAGCCGCACAATACATAGAGCCCGGGAACCACGGCTCAACATTCGGCGGAGGCCCCCTGATAACGGCCGTTGCCGAAAAAGTCATCCAGATAATTTCTGAACCGGCCTTTTTAAAAAATGTAAAAGAAATGGGTGCGTATTTAAAAACATCACTGGAACAGCTTAAAACTGATTATCCGGAAATCAAAGAGGTCAGAGGCACAGGACTTATGCTGGGCGTTGAATTTTCTTTTGATCCGCAGAACATTATTAAAGAATGTTTAAATCAGCGATTGTTAATTTGTAAAGCAGGCAATAATACGGCACGTTTTTTACCTCCTTTAATTATCGAAAAACAGCACATTGATATGGCTGTATCTAAATTTGTGAAAGCAATTCAACAAGTGAGAAAAAAATGATAAATCGAGCAAAAATTAAAGATGTCCCTGAAATCGTTAAATTGGTAAATTTTTACGCCGCCAAAGGTGAAATGCTGGGGCGCTCTCAGGCAGATGTTTACAATTCATTAAGGGACTATATTGTTATAAAAAATGAAGAAAAGATCATTGGCTGCGGTGCTCTTCATGTGGTGTGGGATGACATTGCCGAAATTCGGTCGCTTGCCATTGCACCGGATTTTGTAGGCAAAGGACTGGGACGAAATATTGTCGAATTTTTAATTCAGGATGCCAGAGACCTGGAACTACCCAAAGTTTTTACATTGACCTATAAACCTGAATTTTTTAAAAAATTAGAATTTGATGATATTGATAAAAAAGACCTGCCCCATAAAGTATGGAAAGACTGTTTACATTGCCCCAAGTTTCCCGATTGTGATGAAGTTTCACTGATCCGATATTTATAGATTTCTGATAAATAAAAAAAACCCCGGTCAAATGATCGGGGTTTTTTATTTATTCTACAATCTAAAAGAACACTAAAGTAACAAGCAAAAAGACCGGAATAAGAATCAAAACAGACCATAACATATAGCCAAAGAAACTCGGCATTTTTAAGCCGGATTCTTCAGCAATGGAACGAACCATAAAATTGGGTGCATTTCCAATATATGTATTTGCTCCCATAAATACTGCACCGGTTGAAATTGCTTTCAGGTATATTGCATTCTCAGCAATAAGTTTGGCAACTGCTTCTTTTTCAGGTAAACCGGCATAAAAATTACCAAGAGACGTATTTAAGAATGTTAAATAGGTTGGGGCATTATCCAGGAAACTTGATAATGAACCGGTGATCCAAAAGTAATGCCAGGGTTGTTTTACAGCTTCGATGATAAAAGCCAGCGCACCGTGCGATCCTGCCTTTAACATGGCAAGCGCAGGAATAATACACATAAAAATACCGGCAAAAAGATAGGCAACCTCCTGAATTGGAAACCAGGTAAATTCATTACCTTCCCGGATATCTTTTCGGGTTGTTTTAAGAGATAAAAGTCCCATTGATATTAAAATAACATCACGTAAAATATTTTGAATTTCCATGTGTACACCAAGAACCGTTACAGAACCCATGTGGATCAAACCGCTCATTAAAACACCACCGATTATACCAAGTAAAAAGAGCAAATTGTGCAATCCCTCAATGCGAATCGGCATAACTTCGGAATTATCTTCCTCAATATTACCGGCCTTTTTGTCTTTATTATATAAAATGGTATCCAGTAAAAAGAACAATCCCAAGAGAATAACAACAACAAAAAGCATTTCACTGAAAAGGTGAAAAGTCCAGAAAAAAGGCACGCTGTGCAAAAAGCCTAAAAACAATGGCGGGTCACCCAAAGGCGTCAGTGAACCACCGATATTACTAACGAGGAAAATAAAAAAGATGACAATATGCATTTTATTCTTACGTCCCGAATTAGCACGCAAAATAGGACGAATTAATACCATGGAAGCACCAGTTGTTCCAATCCATGAAGCAATGACAGTTCCAATAATCAAAATGACAAGGTTTGTTACCGGTTTTCCTTTTAATGTTCCTTTAACGAGAATTCCACCGGAAACTGTGAACAAGGCCCATAGCAAAACAATAAATGGAATATAGTCAATCAAATAGATATGAAATATTTCATAAAGGGCCGAATGTCCATAGGCAATAACAAAGGGGATAGCAAAAAGTAAAGCCCAAAAAGCGGAGATCTTTCCAAAATGATGGTGCCAGAATTTCTCTGCAAACAAAGGAAAAAGAGCAATTGACAATAAAATACCAACAAAGGGAATAACACTCCACAAAGGTAATATCTCACCTAAATTTGGACCGCTGTGATGAGCGCCACCATGCTCACCGGCGAAAGCAGCTACTGATAAAGTCAGCATTAGCGCTGCAGACAACAGAAATCCTTTTCGATTCATAATTTACGTTTCCTTAAAATACCAATACATAATAATTATAATTTTAAAAATTAAGGCAATTTAGGCATTTATCCTGTAAAAGCCAAGAATTTTCGACTTTAAAAATATATTGTTTGGAAATAATAAAAAATCCTAACCAATATTCCACACAATTTTAAAAAATAGAATCATATTTTTTTTGATTTCTACTTGTGTTTTTGACTTTTTTATTCTATTATTATTGATTCAAAATCATGTAATTTTTTTAAACTTAAGATATGCCGCCTGTGTCAGTCATTAAATTCAACCTTTAACCGGCCTTTTAATCCATTCACAAAAAACCGAGTTCATCATGAAATTGCTTTTACTTGTAAATCCGCTTGCCGGAAGAAAAAAGGGAAAAATTGTCGCCGAAAAAGCGCTGAAAGCTTTTAAAGAAAAAGACATTAAAGTTGAATGCCGATATTCAGAATATGCCGGTCATTTAACCGAAATTGCTCAACAGGAAGTAAATCGTCCGTGGGATGGTATTGTCGCCCTGGGAGGTGACGGAACATTATTTGAAGTTATAAACGGCATGATGCGCGGAAACGATAATCTTCCGGTGCCGTTAGGCGTTGTTCCCGTTGGGACCGGCAACTCTTTTTCAAAAGATTTAAGCATTGAATCTCTGGATGACGCCGTTCATAACATTATAAACGGCAAAACACGACAGGTTGACCTGGGGAAATGTGTTTGTCCTGACCGCTCTTTTTATTTTATCAACATCCTCGGTTTCGGTTTTGTTTCGGACGTTGCCAAAAAAGCATCACAGTATAAAAGATGGGGCGCTTTGAGCTATGTTATTGCTGTTTTTATTATAACAGCAAATTTAAAATCTTTTCAGCTCGAATTTGAAATCGATGGTATTCCCTACAAGCGTGATAATATTTTTGTTGAAATAAGCAACTCGACTAAAACCGGCGGCGATATGATTATGGCCCCTCAGGCAAAAATTGATGACGGCCTGCTGGATGTGGTTTTATTAAACAAAATTTCCCGCACCGGTCTTTTATCAGCGTTGCCGAAAATTTTTAAAGGCACCCATTTAACCATGCCCCAAGCCGAAACATTCACAGGCAAAGAATTCGTTTTTCGTCCCGGCGAAGCCAAAATATTAACGCCGGACGGTGAATTTACAGGCCAAACCCCTATAACAGTCTCTGTTCTTCCACAAAAAATTAAAATATTTGATAAATGATGAAAAGATTAAAAGAAAATTTGATTTCCATATTTTTATGGACAAGTGGATTATGTGTTTTTCTGCCCAGTGTATTTGTCACCATTCTGTTGACATTTCTTATAAATCCGAAAAAATTTGATCCGTTTATCAAAGCCTGGTGCCGGCTACTGATACGGGCCCTTTTTATAAAAATTGATGTAAAAGGTTTGGACCACATTAAAAAGGAAAACACCTACCTGTTCCTGTCCAACCATGTTAATCTTTTTGACGGATTTGTTCTTTACGGCATGATCCCCAATTTTGTACGCGGCGTGGAACTTGATGAACATTTTAACTGGCCCATTTACGGTCCGTTGATCCGCCGCCTGGGTATGATCCCCATCAGCCGTACCAATGCCCGTAACGCGGTAAAAAGCCTGCACAATGCCAAAAGCAAAATCGATAACGGCACGTCCGTACTGATCCTCCCCGAGGGAGGCAGAACTTTGGACGGCGATATAAAACCTTTTAAACGCGGGTCTTTTACCCTGGCCCAAAAAGCCGAGGTGGATATTGTCCCCATTATTATGACAGGCGCTTATAACATAAACCGTAAAGGCAGTTTATTAATCAAACCCGGGAAAATGACGCTGCAATTCGGCGCCCCTGTTTCCTGGCACACCATTCAACACCTTTCCTCCAAAGAAATCACACAGCTCTTTTATGAAAAAATGACGGACATGTTTCAGGGGTAAATTGTGCTTTTTACAATCTGACAAGGGGATTACCAATAAGATTTATTTCATTATAAAATTTATAGAAAAATCCCTTGCGCCCAATTAACAGAATACGTAATATTCAATTGATAGATATAAGGAGAACGATATGAAAAAAAACATCATCTTTTCACTTGTGTTATCAGTCATTCTTTTATTACAGTCCCTGAAAGCCTTTTCACAAATTGATATTGACATTGAAACAGGCGTTATTAATAGTGGCTATAACGATGTTCGAATTCCCGGGGACAAGGGAACTTTATTTTCTCTTTCAGAGGAGCTTGATGCTGACCCAGGCATTTTCTACCGAATTAGAATAATCTATAATTTTAATAATCGTCATCATTTTGGCGGCCTCTTTGCACCATTGTCCATTCAGTCAACCGGACAGCTATACCGTGACCTATTTTTCAATGGAGAAACATTTCCGGCCAAGTCACCATTGAAAACGACATACATGTTCAATTCCTATCGAGTATTTTACAGATACGACTTTCTGCGTAAAGAAAAAATTAATATGGGAATAGGTTTTACCGCCAAAATTCGCGATGCCAAAATTGCCGTCAAAGGAAATGGTTTAGAAACTGAAAAAACGAATATCGGTTTTGTACCGATAATTCATTTTAGACTGTTATTAAAGTTTACTAATAAATTTGCATTATGGGTGGACGGTGATGCCCTCGCCGCACCACAAGGCCGCGCTGAAGATGTTCTCACCGCATTAATTTTTAATATTTCCGATAAAATAGATATTAAAGCCGGATACAGAATACTAGAAGGCGGCGCCGATAATGACACCGTGTATAACTTTGCATTGATTCATTATGCATCCGTTGGAGCGATTTTACATTTTTAACAGGCAGTTCACATTTTAAAATCAATCTCGGTTTAAAAAAGTAGAGGGTAAAATGGACAAGTCTAAAGAAACATTTATAACAAAATTTTTAAAACTGGAATCGTCCGGTGGTATTTTACTTATGATGGCCATGTTAACAGCTTTAGTACTGGCGAATACCCCTCTGCAAGCATATTATGCTCTTTTAATAGAAACACCTGTTCAAATTCAACTAGGCGCCTTGGAAATTGCAAAACCGTTGATATTGTGGATTAATGATGGCCTGATGGCCGTATTCTTTTTTCTCATAGGCCTTGAGTTAAAACGAGAAATGATTGAAGGTGAATTATCGAACAAAAGAAACATAATCCTTCCCGGTGTTGGTGCGATAGGCGGGATGCTAATTCCTGCACTCATTTATATCTATTTCAACGCTGGTGATGCGACGGCGATGAAAGGTTGGGCCATACCGGCAGCAACAGACATTGCATTTGCTCTGGGCATATTGTCCTTATTGGGATCAAAAGTTCCTACAAGTATTAAAGTATTCCTGACATCTTTGGCGATTTTTGATGATATAGGCGCAATAATCATTATCGCCATTTTTTATACCGAAAAAATATCCAGCATTGCACTTTTAGTTGTTGTATGCTGTATTCCAGTCTTATTCTTAATAAACAGACAAAACATCGAATCAAAAAGTGTATATATAACAATCGGAATTGTAATGTGGGTTGCTATGTTGAAATCGGGAGTTCATGCCACCCTGGCTGGAGTGATGCTGGCAATGTTTATTCCAATCAAGTCAAAAACTAAAAATGACTATTCTCCGTTAAAAAGCATGGAACACGATTTACATTCAGTAGTAGCATATGTTATATTACCCATTTTTGCATTTGCTAATGCCGGAATAAAAGTCGTTGGTTTAGGTGTACAAGAAATCTTTCATAATGTGCCTTTAGGCATTGCGCTGGGGTTGTTTCTGGGTAAGCAAATTGGAATTTTAGGATTCTGTTCGATTGCTATAAAAATAAAAGCCACTAATTTACCCAATGGGATGTCCTGGGGGTCATTATATGGTGCGGCAGCGTTATGTGGAGTGGGATTTACGATGAGCCTTTTTATCGGTTCGCTCGCATTTGAAGAGACAGGGGTAAATCTTTTATTTGATGAAAGACTAGGTATAATATTGGGATCATTAGCTTCGGGCATTACTGGTTATTTTGTTCTTCGTAAAAGTTTGAGTTCAATTTCATCATAATTACAAAGGTAGCTTTGGCGTACATTGTTTATAATTCAAATCGATTGTTCTTAATATGGGCATAAAAAAATGTAATCGTCCTGGAGGTTTCTCCCAATGGATATAGTAAAATCAAGGTGTGGTATTCTAAAAAAGAGAACAATAACCATCCCTTATGTAACTCTCTCTTGAGATATAAACTCCAGATTATTTACATTTTATAGACTGTCAACGGAGATTCCTGAATGATTACGAATTACATTAAAATCGCCTTTAGGAGTATATTCAAAAACAAGATACATTCCGGTATTAATATCTTTGGACTCGGAATAGGCATTGCCTGTTGTACACTCATTTTGTTCTTTCTAAAGCACGAACTTTCTTTTGACAAATTTCATCATAAATCCCAATTCATTTATCGCGTTCTGCCGGATGTTTTAACTATCGATGTTCCGAGTTTATCCGTTCCCCTCCTTCCGGAACTGACAAAAGCATACCCTGAAATTGAGCAAGCTGTTCGAATATACTCTGATGACGGAGTTGTCAACGTCGATGGAAACTCTTTTGAAACAAAGCTCACCTATGCGGACCCGGACTTTTTTAAAATGTTTCATTTCCCCCTAACCAAAGGCAACCCAAACCAGGTTTTAACAGAGCGTTTTTCCGTTGTATTGAGCAAAGAAACAGCCAATAAATATTTTGGAGATGAGGACCCGATCGGTAAAACAATTACCTTAAACCACAGAACGCACGCACAATCGTACATCATTCGCGGGATTACCGGGCTACTTCAGGATAATTCCAGCATTCAGTTTTCAATCCTCCTCCCCTTTGAAAACCTAAAACACGGTCAACATGCAGCAGCTTTTAACGATTGGGGTAAATACTTTATAACCGGTTTTATTCGTTTATCTGAAAACTGCCGAATCGATGACCTTGCACAAAAACTGGGACCGTTTTTTGCAAAACACATGCAAATCGATTTAACAGCCGGATATTTTGATACGCCGCAAAAGGGACTAAAATTTCAGCCGCTCAGTGACTATCATCTTGGTGACGAAACCGGCAGTTCCGGTTTGCAGCCCGTTAACAATCGAAAATATTTATACATACTAACCATTATCGCCACTCTCATATTATTAATGGCTTGTTTTAATTTTATCACCCTGACAGTTGGAGGTTCTTCAGGCCGATTTACAGAGGTCGGCATACGCAAAGTGTTGGGTGCACAGCGCTCGCAGCTTGTTAAACAATTTTGGTTTGAATCGGCTTTAATTAGCGGCCTTGCCTTTATTATCGGTTTGCTGCTGACGAACCTGTTTTTACCAACTTTTAACACCTTCGAAAAATACTCGGTGCATCGGTCGGTCAAATTCTCAATATTCTTAACCGCGAATTCATGTTGCTGTTCATCATCGCAAATCTTATAGCTTTACCGGCAAGCTATTTTATTGTCAGCGGTTTTTTGAAAAACTTTGCCTATCGTGTAGACTTGAATCCGGGTGATTTATTTCCGGGAAGTTTAGTGGTGTTGATTATTGTGGGAACTGTGGCTTGTTCAAAAACATTGATGGCCGCGATGAGCAATCCCATAGAAACCATACAGCATGAATAAAAAAATCCGGCCCTATGCCTGACAGCGAAATTCCTGATCGCCTGGAATTTCTTCTAAGTAAAAGGGGTAAAAAAAATGCCTTTATATGTACCAACCATAAGGACTATTTGACATACTGGGGCTTAATTCTTATATTGATCCTCCCAAGGTGATGGAGCCGAAGGACCAGCCAAAACAAAAGATGGTTTATTAAAAACCAGTTTTTCAGTAAATCAATACCCCATCACTTTGAAGCAATTAATCCTCTTATACGAATTAATATACTAGGGCTAATAACGAAATCGATGTATTTGAGGATTTTCATTTTAAATTACAGAAAGGATTATATCGTGAAAAAAATCATCCCATTCCTTCTTGTGTTTGTTTGCTGTTTCGCTTCTGTATATGCACAGGATTTTACCGCACTTTATTCATTTGAAAAATTCACCAATTGGATGAATTCCCTATCACTAAAAAATTACAACTGCGCGGGCATTGAAAATGAGGCACAAGATCAAACAGTCCAAGACAGGAAGTATAAAGCCATATTCAGTTGTAATAGCGGCATGTTGAATATCAGCCTAAGCCCTGAAAAAAATTTTAATGATTACAAAACAGACAATAACTTTAAAAATGTAACCTCCTATATGAGAGAAAATTATGAAACTGTTTACCTGGGCTCCCCGAATTTATCCATGTCCTTTATTCGAGTAAAAATACCCGATTATAAAGCGACATTTCAAATCATGGCTTATCCCAAAATGGATAAAGGAAGCATGGAAAATATGCTTGATCAATTTAAAGTTTATGAAAATATAAAAATGAAATAAAATTAAAAGACATTTTCTATGCCCGGGGAATCCCCATCTCCAGGCATAGAAAAATAAAAACTTGTTTTTCGTAAATATAAATAACCAGCCCTCATGTTGCCCTGTCCAGAGGGTATGAATCGTTGTACAATCACTGGATTTATATATTTTTACTTTTCCGGCACAACATCGTTAAATTCTTCCAAAACCGGATAGTTCTCAGGATCGGTAATACGCTGCATACGATAAATGACAATTCTCTTACCGTCCTCTGTTTTGTCCGGATTCAGGAATTCCCAAACAATTTCATTATCCGGTGTCACCTCAATAACACGTCCCTTAGCACTTTCCGTTATTAAAGTATTGCCGTTTTCCAACCGCTGGCTGGCGCCCATGGAGGATGTGAAAAATTGCTCCGGGGGATTGTCTTTATATTCCCATACGATTTCCTCTTTTATGGGATCAAGTTCAATAACTCTGGACTGTTTTTTTATCCGGCCGTTATCAAAAATCAAAATATTACCGTTTTCCAAAAATGTAGGATGGTGTTGTTTATTTATTATTCTTGGGCCCCAGCTCCATATCAACTTTTCACTTTCAAGGTCCACAATACCCACCGTATTCATATCCCGGCTGGAGATAAGAATATTTCCCTTTTTACAAAATCCGTCCACATCCTTGTCAACTATTGTTACCGTATTATTGTGAAATACATCAAACGGTATATCATGATATAGAACAAAACCGGTTTCAAACTTGTTTTTAATAATTTGTATACAGTTCAATGGATTAAGCATCCATGAATATATGCTTTTTATATTTTCAAAAGACAATCTATATTCCAGTATATTATATAAAGAAAACTCTTTTTTTATTTTTCCTTCAGGCGATAACATAACAAGATAATCATTTAATATCGGCACTGGAATACCGTACATAAAAAATATTTTATCTTTTCGTGACAATGTATAAATATCATTATTTTCAGCTATGGCAATATCATGATGACAACGAATATCATTTCTCCAAATAACATTCGAATCCCAATCAAGACGCAAAAGCTCAATATCTCTGATTCCTACTAACAAATCACCATTTTTGGCCATCGTAACATAAAACCAATCCGGATGCGATTGTTTAGGAAGCCATTTATGTAAAACGGTACCTGTCATATCGACCAAATAAGCTCCAGGTTTTCGAAATGAATTATAAACATTAAATCCTTCACAAACGCGGTTTGTATCAATTTTAATAACACCACTTTTATCAGCTTGTTTGTCATTTACAACATAAGACAAATAGGGTATGGATTGTATGGCAAGCCCCGGATCTGCTTTTTCCTGTGGTTGGCCGACAGACTTCCAAACTGTGAGAATAAATATAAATAATACAAAGATAACAGAACCGGTAACCACCAAACTTTTTTTACTTTTTTTCCATATACCCCACCCTAAAAATAAAGCAAACAATAAAATCCCTGCATTTCCAGCGATACTTATCGGGTGAAACTTGTCGGGAAATAAAAAATGATTCGATGACCAGCCCACTAATAGAGAAAAAAGCAGAAAAAAAACGACAGCCTTTTGTGCCTGGCTTTTAGTTTTTAAATACGACCATGTTTCACTTGTAATAAAATATAAAAGATATAAAAAAGAAACGTTTAGTAATAAAATAAAAAGAAATGCATTGCCAATAAATCCTATTAAATACAAGATTGCAATTAAAACGGGTAAAATTACAAGTTTTTTATACATTCATTCTCCAATTATTTAAAAATTTCAAGATATTCTATTTTGCATAATTTTTTTTAATACCGGGTATTCATCAGGATTTGTAATACGTTCCATACGATAAATTACAATTCTTTTTCCATCTTTTCTCCTTTCAGGATTGAAAAATTCCCAAACAATTTCACCATCAGCAGTAACTTCAAAAACCCGTCCTTTTGCGCTTTCCGTTATCAACGTATTACCATTTGGCAGTCTTTGGCTTGCACCTGCTGTAGAAGAGTAGAACAATTCCGGAGGTTTTTCAACATATTCCCACACAATTTTTCTTTTTAAAGGATCCACCTCAACAATCCTGGATCGTTTTTTTACCCATCCATTGTCAAAAATCAAAATGTGGCCGTTTTCCAAAAATGTAGGGTGATGCTGTTTGTTGATGATTCCGGGTCCCCAACTCCATACCAATTTTTCAGCGCCAATGTCTACAATACCCACCGTACTTTTCTGGCGACTGGAAATGAGAACATTTCCCTTTTTACAAAGCCCCTCTACATCTTTATCTATAATTGTTACCGTATTATTATGAAAAACATCAAAAACAGTGTCATTGTAAAAAATAAAACCGTTCTTAACTTTATTTGTAATAATTTTTATACAGTTCAACGGATTTATCATCCACTTGTATATCTCTTTTACATTTTTAAAAGATACCGTATATTTTAAAACATTGTACAGTGATATTTCATTTTTAATTTTCCCGTCACTTGATAAAACCGTAATATAATCATTTAACATCGGCATGGGAATGCCATAAACAAAAACCAGTGTATCCTTACGCGATAAAGCGTAAATATCATTATTCTCTGCAACAGCAATATCATGATGACAACGAATATTCTTTTCCCACTTTATATTCGAATTCCAATCAAGCCGCAGCAACATATCATCTTTATTACTGCTTAACAAATCGCCATTTTTAAGCATTGTAACATAAGACCAGGTGGGAGAATTCCTTTTCACATTCCAGGTGTGTAAAACATTGCCATTCATATCCAAAAGCAATGCATTTGAACGCAGAAAAGGAATGTAAAGATTAACTCCATTATAAACAAGATTTGTATCAATTTTTATGACGCCATTTTTTTCAGCTTGTTTATCATTAACAACATAGGACAAATAAGGTATGGATTGAACAGCAAGCCCCGGATCTGTTTTTGCCTGTGGTTGGCCGACTGACTTGTAAATGGTGAGAATAAATATAAATAATACAAAGATAACAGAACCGGTAATCAATAAACTTTTTTTACTTTTTTTCCAGATACTCCACCCTAAAAACAACGTAAACAGAAAAATTCCTATATTTCCTGCAACACTAACCGGGTGAAACTTGTCCGGCAACATAAAATGATTTAACATCCAACCCACTAATATTAAAAACAAGAGGGAAACAATAACTGCCTTTTGTACCTGACCTTTAGTTTTCAAATATATACAAGTTTCACATGTGATAAAATATAAAAGATATAAAAAAGTAACGTTTAGAAATAAAATAAAAAGAAATGCATTGCCAATAAATCCTATGATATATAAAACAACAAGTGAAAGGATAAAAAACAATAATCTTTTGAGCATATTTCATCTCCAATTTCACAGCGAGCTTGTTTCGGAATTTGCTTTAGAGTAGCTGTACAAAAGTTAAACCAGAGATTTAAATAAAACTCAGTCAACAGGATTTCCCAAGTTATTCAAAAAAAACCAGTTTAATAAAGCAGCGACAAATAATAGCAAGATTCTGCCAAGTATTTTTAAACTTAAAACTAGAGGTTTATAATATTACCGGCCTTGAGCATTGTTTCAGAAATTTCATACATGTTGGAAATGTGTCCAACGCTTATTTTATCTTTCAAGTTAAAATGCCCCAAACAGGTGCCGCACGCCAAAATATCTATATTTTTTTGTTCAAGAAATTTCAAATCTTCAAGAACCGGTGAACCTCCTGCAACCAACTTTACTCCGGTGTTAAAAAATATAATTGAGTTGGGTAATATTTCGGATTCTAGTAATGTATGGAAAAAACTACGTATTAAAATACCTCCGAGTTCAATATCTCCATCACCCATAATGTCACTTGAAACAACCAAAACTTTTCCATCTGCCTTAACCTGTTCCATAACTACCTCCGATTATAGAAATTAAACTAAAAGATATCTTAATTTTTTCTCTTTTACAAATCAAAACTACCTTCAATATCTATATTGTTGTCTTTTAATAGACTTTTTGCTCTCTCCATGTCTGCCTTAAAAACTCTAACACACACACCACAATCCGAATGTATATGCCTGGGTACAGGTACCAGTTTATAAGAAACACCGGCTTGCAAAAGTATACTCTCTGCTTTCATAGCATGGTGTGTAGATGGTACAAGAATGACGGAAAAATTTGGTTTCATTGGTCTTCCCTGCTTAATATTTCCAGAGCATTGACGGCGAGATCAATTTGCGGTTCGTTATTCAGGTATCCCATGCTCATTCTAATTGAGCCTTCGGGAAAAGTGCCCAATGTTTTATGGGCGGCAGGTGCACAATGTAAACCAACACGTGTCATAATATTAAACTCTTCATCCAGCCGTAAACTTGCGTTTGCAGGATCCATATTTTCGACATTTAAGGAAAGTGTAGCTGTTTGTTTTAAAGCAGATTGAGTTCCATATATTCTTACATTTTCAATTTTTGAAATGCGGTGCAAAGCATATTCACACAAATTTTGCTTATGTTTGTATATGTTATCTATTCCCTGGTCTAACAACCAGCGTACAGAAGCGCCTAAACCGGCAATACCAACAACATTCTGTGTTCCGCTTTCGAGTAAATCCGGTAAAAAGGCCGGGTGTTCTTCAGATTCCGACCGGCTTCCGGTACCGCCTCTTTTAAGCGGTTTTAACTTTTTTATATCTACACGTTCTCCGACGACAAGCCCGCCGGTACCGGTCGGACCATATAAACCTTTATGCCCTGTAAAGGCCAACAGGTCAATATAATTCTCTTCCATATCAATGGGAATGGAACCGGCTGTTTGTGCCGTATCAACCAAAAAAAGCAGTCCGTGTTCACGGGCTATTTTCCCAACCTCGTTAATCGGTAAAATCGTTCCGCAAACATTGGAAGCATGGTTGAGTGCAATTAATTTCGTATTTGATTTAATCCGTGGTAAAAAATCCTGAGGGTCCATTTCTCCGGTGTCAGAACACAGTACGATATCCAGTTCTATGCCGTTTTTTTCAAGAGCACGCAAAGGCCTCATCATGGAATTGTGCTCCATACTGCTTGTGATGACATGATCACCCGGTTGTAATAAACCCAAAAGAGCTAAATTCAGGGCTTCGGTGATATTGGCAGCAAAAGTGATCCTTAAAGCATCCGTAACATGAAACAAATCAGCAATCGCCTGCCTTGTTTCAAAAACAATTCTGGAAGCATCAACAGACATCCTGTGCCCGGAACGTCCCGGATTAGCACCAACATCAGTTAAAAAATGGACTATGGCCTCCTTTACACAATCCGGTTTTGGCCATGAGGTAGCGGCATTGTCAAAATATATTATATCAGAATTCATCAAATCTTAATATCTTATTTTAAAGGACCGTCATATTTCCATACTGCTGTTGGAGCAACCGGTTTACTTGTAGACGGAGGCCATACATATTTGCCTAAAAGGACTTCCGGCCCCCGGTCCTGGTCTAAATTTTCAGACAATGCATCCGGAAAAATTTTCTGCCAATTTCGCATGGCTTTGTTAACCTTTGATCGTAAATCTTCATCAAAGGGATCATCTGCCAGTAATTTTGGTGTATCGGGAGACCAGATATAATCCGCGCCTGTATAAATTCCAACAAGTCTGCCGGATATATCATTCGTTCCCCAAAGACAAATTGTAGCGCCCAAAACATTTGAATACTTTCTTCCATGTTGGCTCCAAACACGTGTAGCACCAAAATCACCGTTAAAACAGTCAGACCTTATTCCGCCGCCCATCATAATCGGGGTAATTTCCTGACCATACTTTTCCAGGGAACGGACGATTTCCTGTTCATCAGATGCTTTGTATTTCCAGGGTTGAAGAACAATTTTATCTTTTATCTCATCCGGCACGGGTCGTCCGCCATGATCCGCCCAAAGATGCATGGTTACTTTTTTATTCTGCCTCTCCCCTGCATTTTGCAGGATTTGATAGATTCTACCCACCATATTTTCCGGCGAATGCCCTTTGTCTTCTTCTCCCTTTAAAACAGCCCACTTGGCCTCATCCAATCCGACATGAATTTGTGCTTCGTCTTCCAGGCATGAAAGAATCTCATCATACATTTTTTCAAGTAAATTATAGGTTTTTTCACCTATTCCAAATGATGCCCCGCCATACATACCCTTTGCCCCGTAAAGTTCGGGATAATGATAAACAATACTGGCAACATGCCCCCAGGATTCCAGTTCCGGGATAATGGTGACATGATAGGACCGGGCGTAGCGAACCAGTTCCTTCAAGCCATCAGCATCCATTGCAAAAGGATTTTCCTCTCCCAAAGGCAAGGTGGAAAAGCGAAATCCATTCAGTTCATCATCATACAAATGAATATGTAATGTATTTAATTTTAAATGGGAAATAAGACGGATAATATGTTTTAAATAAGGCATCGGAAAAACGGAACGCCCCATATCAACCATAAAAGACCGAATTTTATATTGGGGCTTATCTTCAATTTCAAGAATGGGTAAATATTTTTTATCATAACCATCTTTTTCAACCGGAACATGCCAGCCGGGCAGCATGTCAACACCATGATAACTAAATGTAAATATCTGGTAAAGGGTTTGAGCTCCGTAAAAAGCACCTGCCTCTGAAGAATAAGATATTTTAATTTGATCATCATTAATTGAAAGCCGATACCCTTCGGGATGTTTTACGTCAGTCGACAGGACGAATTTAATTTTATATTCGTTTGTTCCATTATAATCATAATAAATATTCGGGACCATTTCAAACATGTTATCAATCGTTTCTCTAGTCCGCTTCATTGAATTATCATCAGAAATTCCAAAAACAGATACTTTAGCGGGTAACAGAATTTTTTGTTCACTATACTCAACTTTTTCAGGATAGGGAACAAGATGGATACGATCCAAAAGTTCAACAGGTTTATCGCCCGCATAAACCGAAACGACCAGGAGGCTGAAAATCAATGTCAGCACTTTCATAGTAATATTCCATGTTAAAAGTTCAAATGTGGCAAAAGCGTATAAAATTAAAAATTTTTACCTGAAATAACAAGCTATAACTTTTAAATTTAAGAACGTAACTATTTCATTTTAAATGTAATGAATGGAGATTAATCCGGAACTATGGTGGTTTAAAATAAAAATATGCAGGTGAGTTTAAAAGCCCAAATTTTACATATACCTGGTTTTATTGCAGAATTTTATTCACATAATCGGCAAGCTGTAAAAACTTTTCCCTGGTAATAATATTTTCATTTTTGACATCATGAATCATATCATCAATTAAAATTATCAATTCATTGATTCCTTTTTTATACTCAATATCGCCAAATTGTGCATTTTGGAATAACAGAACTCGGGCAGATTCAAGTTTTTCAGCAGCATCTTGAAACTGATTAAAAAAACAAAGCCGGTCCGCCTCATAAATCAGTTGTCGGACCTTAATCATTGGAAGGAAATAATATTTCAGTTTTATAATTCCTTTGCAGGCCGGTGAAAGGCTGTCCGGCAATGCACCCGAAAGATCAATATCTTTATCACAAACATCTCTAAATGCCGTATCCAAAGCATAATCAAAATTGTGAAATTGTATATCCTCAAAAGCAGGCTGCCATTGTTTCACCGGTTCTTTAAAAACAAATTTCATAAAAAAAACAGCCATAAAAGCCCCCAAAAAAAGTGTCATAATATTTCGTTTCATACCATCGACATTCTCATCTATTAGCCCAACGCGACATCCAACGTCATCATAACGGCAAAACCAAGCATAGCGCCTATTGTAGACACATCGGTACTTGTGTCCAGTTGTGATTCAGGAATCAACTCTTCAACAACAACATAAATCATTGCACCGGCAGCAAAAGCCAAAGCATAGGGTAAAATCGGGCGGGCAAGAATAACAGCCGTTGCTCCCAATACACCGGCAATGGGTTCAACAACCCCGGACATTTGACCGTACCAAAAACTTTTAAACCGCGATAATCCTTCCCGCCTTAACGGTATAGATACGGCTGCTCCTTCCGGAAAATTTTGTATACCAATACCAATTGCCAGAGCGATAGCACCGGCCAAAGATGCAGATGGTAAATCGGCGCTGACAGCACCAAAAGCAACTCCGACAGCTAATCCTTCAGGAAAATTATGTAATGTTATTGCCAAAACCAGTAAAACACTACGTTGCCAGCTTGTTTTAATACCTTCAGCCTCGGATCTCGGCATACCGATATGTAAATGCGGTAGTATTTTATCAATGGCATATAAAAAGGCGCCTCCGATTAAAAAACCAACCGTAGCCGGAATCCAGGGCAAGCCGCCAGATTCTTCAGCCATTTCAATTGCGGGTGCCAAAAGAGACCAAAAACTTGCGGCAATCATAACACCGGCTGCAAAACCCAGCATGCCGTCTAACACTTTACGATTAATTGTTTTAAACATAAAAACGACAGCAGCGCCGGCAGCCGTCACAAACCATGTAAACAAAGTCGCTAATAATGCCTGTAAAACCGGATCAGATTGTTTAAACCATTCAACCATGTTTAACCTCAATTTTATCGGTGTAAAATCAAATATAAAAATTTAATTGTTTAAATCAAATCCAATCTCAAATTATTCCCCAAAAAACGATTTTTATATTACCTGGTTATACCATTTTTTACAGCAAGAGCAAATTGGGCTGCTGTTTGTGCTTTATCATCTGACTTTTGTAGCTCGTTAATCAACCAACTGCCAATAATAACTCCATCGGCAAATTGAGAAAATAATTTGGCCTGTTCAACCGACGAAACCCCAAATCCAATAGCCAACGGCAATTGGGTCATCTTTTTAAATGAGGTGATAACCGACTTGACAGCCTCGTGGTCGAATTGTTCATCCGTTCCGGTCGTACCATAATGCGCCACACAATAAACAAATCCACTGGATGCTTTTAATATATTTTTTGTGCGGTCGGTTCCTGTTTCAGGTGCTAAAAGATAGATAAGAGAAATATCAAACTCTTTTCTCAATTCTTCATACTCTTCACCCTCTTCATAGGGTAAATCAGCAATGATGACGCCGTCACCACCGGCCTGTTTCATTTCTGTAAAAAAATCTTTTGGTCCAAACCTCAGGATTGGGTTGAGGTATCCCATCAAAACGACCGGAGTTTGGTGTGTTTTTCTAAAGTCAGTAACCAGCTTGAGGATATCATGAATTGTAATTTTATTTTTCAAAGCCCGCACAGTAGAGGCCTGAATGATGGGTCCGTCTGCAATCGGATCGGAGAACGGAACACCCAATTCAATAATATCAACGCCGTTATCAGCCAGGGCTTTCATAATGTCCAACGTTGTCGCTAAATCCGGATCACCGGCGGTAATAAAAGTAATTAGTGCTTTTTTATTCTCTTTTTTCAAATCTGCAAAACATTTATCAATTCGGTTCATTTTTCGCCTCATACCACATTATGTTTCAGGTTAATAAAATCTTTATCGCCACGACCGGACAAATTGACCACAATTGTCTCATCAGGGGATAACGTTGGAGCCAGTTTTAACGCATAAGCAATAGCATGTGAACTTTCCAGTGCCGGAATTATACCTTCCGTACGCGACAACATTTGAAATGCCTCTACAGCCTCTTTATCAGAAATGGTTACATATTCCGCCCGTTTCGTATCATGAAAATTAGCGTGTTCCGGCCCGACACCGGGATAATCAAGTCCGGCAGCAATAGAATGTGCCGGTGCAATTTGCCCGTTTTTGTCCTGTAAAAAATAACTCTTTTTACCGTGAAAAACACCCGGTTCACCAAAATTAATGGAAGCAGCATTGTCACCAATTTTACTCCCCCTGCCTCCTGCCTCAACACCAATTAAACGGGCAGAACTGTCTTTAAAGGGATAAAAAATTCCCATAGAATTACTGCCGCCGCCTACACAAGCAATAATAACATCCGGAACATCAACACCATACTGGGGCAATTGTTGTATGACTTCATTACCAATTACGGACTGAAAATCACGCACCAGTGTTGGAAATGGATGGGGCCCAATCACAGACCCGCTTGTAAAATGGGTTGTTTTTACACACCGGATCCATTCCCGCATGGCTTCGTTAACAGCATCTTTAAGTGTTTTGGTACCGGAATCTACCGGAATAACCTCTGCACCCAAAAGCTGCATTCTGGAAACGTTCAATTCCTGGCGAATTGTATCTTCCCTGCCCATAAAGATCCGGCATTGCATATTTAAAAGAGCACACACCGTGGCCGTAGCAACACCATGCTGACCGGCGCCGGTTTCTGCAATAATGCTTTCTTTACCCATTTTTTTCGCCAGCAAAACCTGGCCAATGCAATTGTTTAATTTATGAGAACCTGTGTGATTCAAGTCTTCTCTTTTCAGTAAAATTTTTGCGCCGTTACACAGATTTTCCATATTTAACGCATGAAAAAGCGGCGTTGGACGCCCGGCATAATTGGCCAGCAATTCCCTATATTCCCTTTGAAAATCATCCTGTTTCGAATAATATTCATAGGCTTCCTGTAATTCCAGCAAAGCAGGGATAAGCAACTCAGGCACAAACTGACCACCGAACTCTCCAAAATATCCTTGTTTTCTCATTTTTTCCTCAAATTGTTATAAAGTTCCATCACCTTATTTTTATCTTTAATTCCGGGTGCGCTTTCAACACCGGAATTTACATCGATTCCAAATGGTTGATATTTTCCAATCACCTCCAAAACATTATCCGCATTAATGCCGCCGGCCATAATTATTTGTGAAAAATCATTAATTTCTGAAAGCAAATCCGCATCAATCCGTTTTCCCGTGCCACCAGCCTGTTTCGGGTGATATGTATCCAACAGTATTTTCCAGACACCCGGGTATTGCATATTTTCCAATGTCTGTTTCTCTTTAACACGAATAGCTTTGATAATTTTCCCGCCAATTGCCTGACAATATTCTGGGGACTCGTTTCCATGTAGCTGAACAATATCAAGTTCACAAAAATTACGAATATTTTTTACAGCAGTTGGGTCCTCGTTCACAAAAACACCTGCTTTTTTAATATTTCCAATTCGCATTGATATGGAACATGCTTTTTCGGGGGTTATTTGCCGGGGACTGGGCGCAAAAATAAATCCGATACAATCTGCACCCATATCAACAGCCAACTTTGCATCCTCCAACCGGGTTATACCGCACATTTTTATCCACATACATTACCCCTTAATTCGTTAACAAAGGCAGCTCTGTCTTTTTTACGCATCAAACTTTCACCTATTAAAACAGCATTAAAACCGGCATTTTTTAAAAGGGCAATGTCCTGAGCAGAAAAAATACCGCTTTCACTGACCTTAACAACAGATTCCGGAATTTCCGATACATATTTCAAACTCGTATTTAAATCCACAGTAAATGTTTTCAGATTACGATTATTAATGCCGATTATTTTTGCACCAGACCTTGATGCTTTTTCAACCTCACTTAAATCATGCACTTCCACCAGGGCATCCAGGTTCAACTCATCACACAAAATCCGGAAATCTTTTAGCTGAGCATCCGACAAAACAGACGTAATCAATAAAAGCGCCGAAGCCCCGTAATATGCGGCCTCATATATCTGATATTCATCAATAATAAAATCTTTTCGTAATAACGGCAGGTTTGTAATTTCCGAGATTTGCTTTAAATAATCCAGGCGACCCAGAAAAAAATTTTCTTCTGTTAAAACGGATATGGCATTCACTGCGGCTTTATGATATTCCTGGGCAATGCTGACAGGATCAAAATCAGGACAAATAATGCCTTTGCTGGGTGAAGCCTTTTTTACCTCAGCAATAATTGCCATATCTGCGGCCAGTAATGCCTGAGAAAAACGGTTCGGTTTTTTATCTTTAACAACCTGCTCCGCTTCACTTTGGAGCCTGGCAACAGGTAAGGATTTTTTACGGTCCGGTAAATTCTCTGCAATTTGTTTTGTAATTTTATCCAAAATAGTCATGCAACATCCCCTAACATTGTCCGACAGTCTGCGTAAATTCCCGCAAACTAGCAAATTTTTCCAATGCCTTACCTGAATAAATGGTGTCAAAAGCCATATCAACTCCCTGTTTGATCGATTCCGCTTTTTTGCCTATATAAATCGCAGCACCGGCATTAAGCGCCGTTACATCCGCATAGGCTCCTTTTTCACCTTTCAACATCATCTCTATAATTGAAGCGTTATCGGCTGCATTGTTTCCTTTTATTTGATCAAGTGATTGTCTTTTTACACCAACATCTTCCGGTGCAAATTGAAACCTGTCGATGGAATCCCCTTTCATTTCAAAAACAGTTGTTTCGTCCGACAGAGAGATTTCATCCAAACCATCTTTGCTGTGAACGATTAAAACATGTTCACTGCCGGTTTTTTGCAAAACCTGGGACATTTTTTCCGCTGTTTGTAAATTAAAAGTACCAATGATCTGTCGTTTAGCACCGGCGGGATTGGACATGGGACCCAAAATATTAAAAACTGTTCGAACACCCATGTCTCTTCGTGGTTCGGCAGCATATTTCATGGAAGTATGATAAACCGGTGCAAACAAAAAGGCAATACCGGTTTCACGCAAACATTTCTCGGTCTGTTCAGGAGTCAAATCAATTTTTACACCCAGTTCCAGTAAAACATCGGCGCTGCCGCACAAACTGGATACAGAACGGTTCCCATGTTTGGCCACTGGAATACCCGTTGCTGCGGCTACAAGCGCAGACGCCGTAGAAATATTAAATGTTGAAGATTTATCTCCTCCGGTCCCGCAGGTATCAATAACAGAGTCAGGACCTTTAATGCTTTTGGCACGACTTCGCATAACCTGCACACAACCGGCAATTTCATCCACGGTTTCACCTTTAATTTTTAACCCCATTAAAAATGCTGCAATTTGCGCCGACGAAAGCTGACCGTCCATAATGCACTGCATAACAGCAATAGTCTCTTTTTCCGTCAAATCCTGTTTATCACCAAGTTTTTCCAATATCTTTGTAATCATGACAACCTCATCTATTGATTCAAAAAATTTTGCATTATTTTCAAACCCTCATCCGTTAAAACCGATTCCGGATGAAATTGCACACCTTCAACCGGAAATGTCTTATGACGAATTCCCATTATAAAACCGTCTTTTGTTTCAGCCGTTATTTGCAGACAATCCGGTAAAGAATCTTTTTCAACAACCAGAGAATGGTAACGTCCGCCGGTAAAAGGATTTGTTATATTTTCAAAGACAGATTTGCCATCGTGAAATATCAAACTGCTTTTCCCGTGTACCAGTTCTTGTGCCGGAACAACCTTACCGCCAAACACCTCGGCAATAGACTGATGCCCCAGGCATACACCCAGGATCGGACACCGATCTTTAAAATGTGATATAACCTGCATAGAAATTCCCGCGTCAACAGGGTATCCGGGACCGGGCGAAACAATGATCTTTTTCGGATTTAATTTTTCTATTTCCGCTATTGTTACCGAATCATTTCGAACAACATGCACCTCATGTCCGAAAGAACCGGTATATTGTACCAGGTTATAGGTAAAAGAATCATAATTATCTATGAATAAAATCATCCAATCCTCCTTCAGCATATTCAATCGCTCTTAGCAGGCCTCTTGCTTTATTGAGCGTTTCTTCATATTCATTCTCCGGGACGGAATCGGCTACAATACCGGCTCCTGCCTGTAAATAAGCCTTACCGTCTTTATAATAAATCGTTCGGATAGCAATACACACGTCCATATCGCCGTTAAAATTAAAATAACCGACCGCACCCGAGTATATGGCCCGGCGTGTGGGTTCCAGTTCTTCGATAATTTCCATGGCTCTCACTTTGGGCGCCCCGGAAACCGTACCAGCCGGAAAACAAGCTTTAAAAACATCCACAGCGTTTTGTTTTGGCCTTAATTGGCCGGAGACGGTTGAAACGATATGGATAACATGAGAATATTTTTCAATGGTCATAAAATCCTCAACAGCAACACTGCCATACTCAGCCACCCGTCCGACGTCGTTTCGACCCAGATCAACCAGCATGGTATGTTCCGCCCGCTCCTTTGGATCATTTAATAAATCCTGAATGAGTGCATCATCTTCATCATCATTCGCTCCCCGTTTACGGGTGCCGGCAATAGGCTTTACGGAAACACGGCCGTCTGTCAGTTTTACAAGCGCTTCCGGTGATGAACCGATTACCTTGACATCGTCCATTTCCAAATAATACATATAGGGAGACGGGTTGATAACACGCAACGCACGGTAAATATTAAAGGGCTCTGCCTCTGTTTCAACCTCAAGTCGTTGTGATAAAACTCCCTGAAAAATATCGCCCTGTTGAATATATTTTTTGGTTTTCTCCACCATTTCAATAAAATCCTGCTTTTCAACGTTGGAGGTAAAACCTGAGGAAATATTTTTTACGGGATTGGAATGCCCGTTATTTGACATTTGACCTGATTTTAATGTTCTGCAAATTTCGGATATTTCCTTAAAAGCCTCATCGTAGTCTTTTTTCGGATCATTTCCCGGAATGACAAATCGAATAACGGATATTTTGTTAACAAGGTTATCAAAAACGATGATACGCCCGGGCACAAATGCATGGATGTCGGGCAATTGCACATCATCTTTTGTCGTGTCCGGTAGCTTTTCAATATAGCGAATGGTATCATAACCAAAATAGCCAAAAAGACCGCCGTGTATAAACGGAATATCAACCAGCGATTCATGGGCGTATTCTTTAAAAAGAGTTTGTAAAATATCGAAAGGATTTTCATCAAACTTTTTTACGGTTTGCTTGACAACATCAAATAATTCTGTTGAATGGTTTTTAGCCTTGAATATCACGAGCGGCGAATCACCGATAATTGAATAGCGTCCACGTTGCACACCTTTTTCAACACTTTCCAATAAAAACCGATAGTCACCCTGGGTGACCTTGATAAAGGTAGAAACCGGTGTTTCCATATCAACTAAAACATCGGTACTAACGGCGGCTATTTTACTCTCTTTAATCTGGTTTAAAAAATTTTCATAGGAAGTCAGGGTCATCTTGTTCTCCACGTGTTTAAACAAAAAAAGCGCTGTGATTCTATTTTTTCACAGCGCTTAAAATAAAAAACGCCGTGAATGCGATGCATCCACGGCGTTAAACTTTATTAATATATATGTATTATTCCGACAGGGACGCACCTTTTCTTATTGTACGCCACCACCAATTTTGCAAAGAGATTGTCGGAATTAAATTTTTCATTACTTTCTCACTTTTAAATTTTGATTAAAGTACAAATTAAACCCAAAAATGTCAAGCTAATTTATCAACTTGTTTTTCATTTGTGAAAAATTTGCGATTTAATTCGATAAACGCAAAAACAGATTGACATAAAATAAATATATTCGTAAATTTAATTCGATAAAAATAGAATCAAATGAGGTTATTATGACAATAAAACAAAGCATTCAGATTATGAAAGCATTGGCCGACACCTCCCGGTTGATGATACTCAATGTTTTAATAGAAAAACCGCATTATGTTGAAGAAATGTCCCAAATATTAAACCTTGCGCCGTCAACAGTCTCTTTTCATTTAAAAAAACTGGAACAGGCAGACCTGGTCATTAAAGAGAAACAACAGTATTATGTAATTTACAAAATTAATAAATCAATCTTTAACCTGTCCCTGCAAAATTTAATTTCCTTTGAAAATTATGAAAAACTAATGCAGCAGGAACGAATTGATAAATACAAAGAAAAAGTGCTTGAAACATTTTACAAAAACGGGAAACTGATAAAACTGCCTGCCCAATATAAAAAACGGCTGATCGTCATTGAAAAAATATATCATGCGTTTGAAAAAGACAAAAAATATACGGAAAAACAAATTAACGAAACAATTGGTAATTATTTCGAGGATTATTGCACAGTACGACGTTATTTTATTGATCTGGGGCTTATGAAACGCGAAAAAGATATTTATTGGCTGACAGATAAAAGTTTTGATTATGAAAAATTAACATTCGGAATTTAATTATTTGGAGTTATATATGCAGGACCGTTCTCAATTAAAAAATGATTATAAAAACAGCGACATACCTATGGGTATTGTTCAAATAAAAAGCATAAAAAGCGGACACATATTTTTATGTAAAAGCAAAAATTTAAATGCGCTGCTTAATCGATATAAATTCGTGTTGCGTATGGGAAACCACCATTGTAAGGAATTACAAAAGCAGTATAATGAATTTGGACCAGATAATATTTCCTTTGAAATTCTGGACGTTTTGGATACAAAAGATAAAAAGAAAGACCCGGACAGCGAACTGGATACACTTTATAACTTGTGGCTGGAAAAATTCGCTCCGGACAGTTATACGGAAATTAAATAATTTACACTTTTAAGGCGTCGGATGCAGGAACAGTTTGTTTTTCTGGAAACATTTTATATATTTGTTAACTGAAAAAACAACATAAAGGAACACGACGTTGACACCACATGAAAGATTTCGATTAACACTTGAGCATAAAATACCGGACAGGCTGCCTTTGGATTTGATTTGGCCCCGCAGTGAAACGATCCAGGCCTTGAAAGAACATTTTAAAACAGATGATACTGAGACTGTTTTTCAAAAACTGGGAATAGATTTTCGCTGGATTCCGGTACCGGCCCGGTACCCGCAATTTGAAAAACAAATCAATGGCATTCTGGAAGGTGATGCTCCGGGGCAGGGTCAATCGTATATTTTTCATGACAAACAAACGTTTGAAGACCAGTGGGGAATTATCAGACGAATCGGCGATGACCGTAAATATGTGGAATGGAAAGACGGACCGTTAAACGGCAAAGAGTCTCTTGAAGAATGGCATTTGCCGGAGGTTATTTACCCCTCGACAGATGAAATAACAAAAACATTACAACCTTTTCAACAAAATATCACAATTACTGAAATCGAATTTCCATTTAAACTGGCCTGGCATATATGCGGATATGAAAATTTAATGATGCAAATGGTTATCAATCCGGGATTTGTCGAACAATTCTATGATCTGCTTTATTTATTTCAACAGCAAAAAGCTGTTCTGGCTGCACAAGCAGGGTATAATATTATCGCCGTTGTCGGCGATGTGGCCGGCCAAAATGGTATGATGTTTTCGGCGCCGATGTTTGAACGATTTGATGTACCGCGTTTTACAAACCTTATTAAAGCTGTTAAAAATGCCAATCCGGATGTAAAGATCCTGTATCATAGTGACGGTAACATTGAAGAAATTATTCCCATGCTTATTGATTGCGGCATAGATATTCTGAATCCAATCCAATCGGCTTGTATGGACCCGGCAAAAATAAAACAAAAATTTGGGAATTCACTAACATTTCACGGCACTATTTGTGTGCAGGACACGATTCCAAACGGAACGGTTCAGGATGTTAAAAGTCAGGTTGAAACACGCATCAAAACAGTGGGTTACAACGGAGGATTAATTATCAGTCCGGAAAACAGCATTCCCTATGATGCCCCGCTGGAAAATATTTTGGCGCTTTATGAAGCGGCCCATGAATTTAACTATAGTTCATTAAAACAAGTTCTATAGCCTATTCTTTTACGAGCATTTCATAATACTGACATGTACCATAGTCTAAAATATCCAGAATCAGTTGTTCGGCGGTCGGACTCACGCCCTGCAATCGCTGCAATTTATTGCGAAATTCGGAAACAGGTTCCTCCAATTGAGCAATCGTTCGCGCCGCAAAACTAAAGGGTGCTTTTTCACCTTTAACAGTCAAATAATGATCAATATGTTCCAAAAGTACGGACACATAATCATTTTCATTTAATATACCCTGGAATAATTCTCTGGGAATACGTTTCGGAATCTTGAATTTTTTCATGGCATTGTAAAACGCAAGGTTCAACATACGATAATAAGACTCGGAAGCTTCACCCCACCTATTCCCCTGATAAATCACATCATACTCCGCAATTAGATGTGGAAAGAAATCATTTAAAAGTTCATAATAGCAATCTTTTTGCGGTCCATCTTTTAAAGTCATTCCGCTAAAAAAGACAAATTCAACACCGGCCTTGTGGGCTGCTTTTAAAGACTTTTTTAATTCACCAGGCGTATCGGAAATAAACGGTAAAACCGGCATTAAAAACATACCGCAGGGAATGCCTGCCTTTCTCAGTTTCGATATTGCTTTTAAACGTTCTTTAGGAGTCGGCACACCCGATTCAAAAATATAACCCAAATTTTCATTTACAGATGAAAAACTAAAACTTACAATAGCTCCCGATTTTTCATGAATGCGCTTAATAATATCCAGATCACGTAAAACAAGGGTTGATTTGGTTAAAATATGAACCGGCCACTCATATTTTTCAATAATTTCCAGAATTTGCCGGGTCAGTTGGTACTCTATATCAACATCCTGATAACAATCTCCAACGCCTCCGCCAAGCAATAAATAACTTTTCTTTAAGGGAATACGGCGGCGCTCCGGATCAAGCTCACGGTTTAATATCTCCGGGGCATTAACTTTAACCACGATATCTTCACCAAATTCACCGTCAGCATAATACTCTTCAGACCGGCCATCACAATAAAGACAATTATGGCCGCATCCCCGGTAAATATTCATACTATAATGGCTGAGAAACCAGGAATCTATTTTATTATGTTTTGTTAGTAATTTTTTAGCTTCAATTTCACGGATCATACTCTTCTCAACTTTTCCATTTTCGCTGTTCAATATTAATAAAAGTCGCAAATCACAAATATATACGAACGATTGTCATATATTACGGGCCGGCCTTAAACAAATTAACCAAAACAGGCTCTTTTAAATATTGCCCTTCTGCCGGCATCTGATGCATTTTACGGACCACTTCCATTCCTTTTATAACACACCCGAAAGCGGCAAAACCCTGTCCATCGGGATTTCTTTTACCGCCAAAATCCAGTTGCGGTTGATCATTGATACAGATAAAAAAATGATGTGCTGCCGTACCCGGTTCAGCTCGGGCCATGGAAACAGTGCCGTCTTTATGTAACAAGCCGGTCTCTGCTGTTGTTTCATGGGGAATCGACGGAAGCATTTTATCCTTGTCGACTAGTAATCTGGCCTGCACGACCTCAATTTTTATACTGTCCCTGGGTTGATTATCCAAAGTCACGGTCCGAAAAAACTCTGCTTTTTCTGCTCTTTTTTCATCAAGATATTTTAAAAAATTACCAACGCTAACCGGGGCCTTTTCCGGGTACAACTCTAAGACAATACTTCCCTGGTCTGTTTCCAAAACAACAGTGGGCTGTTGGGTACAGGAAAAACAAAGGGGGATAACGAAAAAAAACAAAATGACTTTTTTTATCAAAACAGGTCTCTTTTTTAGGATAACACCAAGGTATTTTTAAGGTATATGATACTAAACAAATCCATTTGCATCAAGAAAAATATACAGGTACGGTTAAATTTATTCAACAAAACCGCCCCTTCACTGACATTATTACACAAGCGGCAATCCGGAAACCAAACTTTTCTCCGGATGCCTGTCTCCCAGGCATGACCACACGAGCTTTCATGTTAAAAAAATACTCCCTTTCCCATAGACATTCTTTTCTTCCGGCGAGGTCCTTCCGGAATGATGTGTAAAGAATACTTGACTTTGTCTGAAAATGTAAATATTATAAAACAATAACTATCCAAATAACAACTCTATGGGGAGTTTTAATGATCATATTTATAATCTAATTGTACATAAAAATTGGTTGTCTAACGGAATAATTTATCCGGGGCTGTTAATTAATTATTTTCTCATTCATTTTTTTAAGGGTCCGGGATATTATGTTAAATACTGTATTTTCATTTCACAGAGGTGCTTGATGATGAAAAAACATACTATGAACTTTACCCGAAAAATCAGACACAAAGATAAGTTCGTTTTTGATTAAATTGTTTTTCAAAGTTAACAGGTGAAATATAATTCAAGCTTGAATGAATTCGTTTGTGATTATAAAAGATGTCAATATAGTCAAAGATTTTTTGTTCAGCATCGTGAAAGGATTCAAATCGCTCAAAAGAATAAAATTCTGATTTGAATGTATTAAAAAACGATTCCATAACAGCATTGTCATAACAATCACCTTTACGACTCATACTTTGAATAATGCCATGTTCTTTCAAAAATGTTTTAACTTCAATACTTGCATACTGAATACCTCGATCTGAATGAAAGATTAAACCTTTTTCCGGTTCACGACTGATAACAGCCTTCTTTAGAGCGTTCAGTACAAAGTCCAAAGACAGGTCACGACTCAAGGACCAGCTAATAATCTGCCGGGAAAATAAATCCATAATCGCGACCAGATACATCCACTGATTCCGGACTTTGATATAAGTAATATCAGAAAGCCAAATCTGGTCCGGCTGTTCAGCATGAAAGTTTTGTTTTAACAAATTTGCAGCAACACGAAATTTATGTTTTGAATATGTCGTAGCTTTATATTTTTTCTTAATTTTTGAACGTATATTATTCTCTCGCATCAAGCGTGCAACACGATTTTTACTGCAACTTTGGTTCTTTGACTTTAACTCGGCTGTAATACGCGGACTGCCATAAATATATCGACTTTGTTCGTGGACCTGTTTAATGAGCTTAAGCAATCTCTCATTTTCAAGTTCACGCTGACTACAACCGCGTCTTCGCCAGGCATAATATCCGCTCCTTGAGACCTTAAAGGCTCGACACATCTTCAGCAACCGAAATCTGGAGCGGTGAAGAAATATAAACTCATATTTCATTTCGGTCGTTTGGAGAAGATGCTCATTGCCTTTTTTAAGATTTCATTCTCCTCTTCGAGGTCAATGATTCGTTTTTTTAGATCATAAAGTTCCTGATCAGATGGCTTTAAATATCCTTTTCCAGGAAATGCTTCTTCCTGGTCTTTAAAATATTGGCGTTTCCAACTGCGTAATACTGTTGGTTGTATATCTAATTCTCTGGAAACTGCCTTTAATGGTCGTTGGCCATCAATGATCAATTTAACGGTTTTAATTTTGAATTCTTTGCTAAAGGTCCTTCTTGGTTTTCGTTCGTTCATTACACACCTCCAAAAGTTAGTTACAATATACGAACTTTTCGGTGTGTCTACAATATTAGGTAAAGGTCAAGTTTGTTCGCATTCTGTCACAAAACACTAACAGGCAGTACCGGCCAACCAACCTGGCAGGATTTTCTTTATACTGGCGAAGAGTTTTCCAAGGGAAATTATCCAAAGCTATCCTTAATCCAGAATAAAGACTGCCAGGATTATATATGGTCCCAATATATAGTAATCGGTGCCAATTTTAAAGTTGGCATTCTTCAAAGTAGCACAGTAGGTTTAAATAATCGATATTTAATACAAATCAGAACAAAATCAGGCGATTATGAAGAAATGACAGCCATTTTCGGTGATCATATTGCTGACCTTTTTGTTCCTTTTGACACTCCAGAGATGAAAGTAACTTAGGGTAATCCTGGGCAACGTAATGGTCAATTGGAATGTCGGGCTGTAAACGATTCTGTTGCCGTTCGAGTTCGGATCAGTAATAACAAGTACCGGATTTTGTTTGGGGTTGTGGTAAAAGAATGTACGGAACAATAATCAGTTGCAAAAAAATTCGATACGACAACCTTTCTCGTAAAGGATGTATAAAAACCAGACAGGTGTATGGATGTGTGAATAAGGAGTAAAAATAATGAAGACCAGACGATATATTATTCCAGTATTAGTATTGTTGATCTTGAAAACAAATGCCTATTCACATCAATTCTCTCAAGGCGTAAAATTCGGACTTAATTATAGTAAATTCAGAGAAGAAAAATATGGGGCTTCCATCCCTACTGGTGATTATCCCAAAATCAATTACTCACAAGGTTACTCTGCGGGCGTTTTTAATGAAACCGTTATATCTGATAAATTTTCAGTTGTTAATGAAATAAGCATTCGAAAGAATATGCTGACACGGACAATTTATACAGGACCAGAAGATATTTTGGATGAAGAAATAGAATTAAACTATTTGAGTTTACCCATCTTGTTAAAAGTTGATTTAAACAAGATGGGGCTGCCCTATTTTCTCCTGGGTTTGGATATTGGTTTCGTTTTAAAAGCTAAATATAAATATTTTAGTAATATTTACAATGATCATGGTGATTTTGAAATATCAGACAAATTCTCTCTCTTTGGAACGGGCCTAAACCTTGGAATCGGCAAAAAATTTAAAATTATAAAATTTTATTTACTATGTGAAGCAAATTATATATTTAGCATGACAAATTACAAATTTGAAAAGTTTTCCCCATACCTGACGGGCACTTGGCAATATAACCAATTTCAGTTAACAATAGGATTACAATTTAATTAAAACCTGATATATTAACTCATTCTTTTAATAAACACCCTTTTCCCTGGCTGTCAAATACAATGATTTGATATTTTCAGTAGAGACATCTGTTTGTAAAACATGACTCGGACTGAGAATATACCCGCCATTGCGTCCCAGGACATTGATCATTTCTTCCACTGTTTCAGCAACGAGTGCTGGTGTTCCCTTGGGTAATACAAATTGCGTATCAATTGCACCATGAAAACAAATTTGATCACCATATAATTTTTTTAAAACATCAGGCTGCATGCCAGCCGCTTTAACCTGAATGGGATCCAGTATATCCACTCCTGTTTCAATCAGTTTTGAAATTAAAGGCTCTATCGCCCCGCAAGAATGGAACATAACTTTGATATCATAACTGTGCGCAAGGTCCACCAGTTTTTTCAATCGTGGCGCTATAAAAAAATCAAACTGAGACGGACTGATTAATAGGCGGTCCTGCATTCCCAAATCATCAGCAATACGAAAAATATCAATTCGGCCGTCCGCCGCTTTAAACATTTTATCAAAATAGCCGAGATAAAAATCGGTAAATTTGTCCATAATAAATTCGGCCATATCGGGTGCGGCGGCCATATCCATTAATAAATTGTCCAGACTGCGCAAAAACGAGGCGTGCTGCCAGATACTCGCTCCGGATGCCATAACAGCAAAATCATTCCATTCCGCTAACTGCGAAGGCATATGGCTAAAATCAAACCAGTCCGGGGAGGGCCAAAGATGCTCTTCCAGTTCCTTTACCGTCTGACAACCGCCTAATACAAAGTCACAGTAACTGTCTTCAACACCGGTTACCGTATCCATTTTTTTTGTGCGCATTCCCCAGAAATTTTCTTTAATACCATCTTTAACATGTTCATATGGTATCGGCCCGACAAATACCGGGTCAATCACACCCCGAATATCTAAAATATCGACATGTAAATACTCTAACAATCCACGTAAATCCGATATTTGTAAATCTGCCTTTAGCCGACAAAGTGTATCATTGTTCGCGCTAAAATCAAGAGGAACCCGGTCCGGCTGTTGCCGTAATATTGCTGTCATCACTCGTTGTTTCGAATCCATATTTTCCTTTATTGTAATCATCTCTGAATATAATTTTTAAAATACATGATACTAAACAATTCTGTTCTCAGCAAGAAAAATATGTAAATATATTTAATTTATTTCCAAGGGAGAGGGGAAAATCAAATTCGAACCTTCCTGTCATTATGGCGCAAGCGGTTGTCCAGAATCCTTACTTTTCTCTGGATACCTGTTTCCATAGGCACGACAAATGAGCTTGTAATGCAAAGTTCTTAAACTTTCTTACAAACATTTCTTTATTCTGGTAAGATTCTTGTAGAAAGGCAAAAAAGGAGTTACACAAATAAAAAAGGCCGGTAGTTTTACCGGCCCTTTTTCGTCGCATTATACAAGAGGAGAGCATCAAATTTATTTTAAAGCAAATCTTATCGGCACGCTGATTCTGACAGGTACGGGCATGTCCCGCTGATACGCCGGTGTCCACTTGACCGAACGAACAGCTTTTTCAGCAACCTGATCACATCCGTTGTTACCCAAAGATTTGAATATTTCTGTTTTATCGACCTTGCCGTCTTTACTCAAATAAACCACAACAACTACTGTTCCTTCAACACCGGCCCGGCGGGCCATTTCAGGATATTCTATATGTTTTGCCAATTCACTAACGCCACCGACAATTTGAGGTGCCTGCTCATAGTCAACAAAATAATGACTGACAACATCATCTCCATTCGGTGGTTCCGGCGGCGTACCAAGGTCTGTTAAATTAATATCTGTATCTTCAATTGTGGCCATTTCCGGCATATCTTCATCTTCAATGGGAATCAAAATTGCCGGTCTTTGCGGTCGTTCAATACGCGGCTTCTGAACAGTCGGAGGTATTTCAATGACAACCGTATTTGAACCTAATTCAGGAATTGTTTCTATCTGTACACTTGATCGTTTAAACGCGGTAAAAAAGAAGGTTAAAAATAAAAGAACGAAAATCATGGATCGTTCGACATTTGACTGATAGTTCAACTTGATTTGGTCGATTCTATTTTTCATCATAATGTCCCTCCAAATTTTTAATGACGTTAAAAACGTACAAATGAAACGGTCTTTTTGTTTTGAACCAATTGTTAAGCCAGAAAAAATTTTTTATATATGTGCTTCAAAAGCCCAAGGCCGTTTCACAATACATATAGCAAGGAGAGTACCAAACTTGAAAAAAATATCACTTTTTTTTGATAGATAAAAAACAACAAGTTATAATAAATAAAATAAAAATATTTTTAAATATGGTCAAGGAACCCCGGTGGCGGACATTTATGTCCGGTCTTTTTTGTCATGTCAGACTAATTTGTCCCGTCAGAAATAGTATATTCATCCATGAGCCTTCTCAGGTGCCTGGGTGTTATATCGAGAATTCGTGCTGCTTTGGCAATAACACCGTTTGTTTGATTTAAAGCTTTTAAAATAACGTCTTTTTTCGCTTCGGTTTCAACCTGTTTTAACGTATTTACAGCCACAGGTCTTTTATCATTCTCTTTTTTTGTTTTTGATTTTTTGGGTTCAAACTTGAAATCTTCAGGCAGCAAATAGTGTTCATCCAGACCAAAAATTAAAGCCTCTTCTATACAATGTTTAAGCTCCCGCACATTCCCCGGCCAGGAGTATTCTTTTAACAGGGTTAGTGTTTCCGGTATAAACGATTTATCCATATCCAAACTTTTACAATGAATGTGCAAAAAATAATTTGCCAACAGTGGAATATCGTCCTGCCTTTCCTTAAGTGACGGCAGACGAATATTAACCACATTTAAACGATGATACAAGTCTTCCCGAAAATGTCCTTTATTAACATAATCTTTCAAATCAACATTCGTCGCCACAAGAAATCTGGCTTCGGTTGTTTTTGTAATATTGCTGCCCACCCGCTGATAACTTTTTTGCTCAAGTAAACGCAATAATTTTTGTTGGACATCCAGTGAAATATTTTCAATTTCATCCAAAAAAACCGTACCATCAGCAACAGCTTCTATTTTACCTTTTCTCTCCGCAACAGCCCCTGTAAAAGCACCTTTTTCGTGTCCAAAAAGTTCACTTCCTGCCAGTTCTTCGGAAATTGTCCCTAAATCTATAGCAATTAAAGGCGAACGACCGCTTAACTTGTGGATTGCCCGTGCCACAAGTTCTTTACCTGTTCCTGTATCTCCTGTAATTAACACGGTATTGTCGTAACGGGCAATCTTTTTTATTTTCTCAAAAACAGCTTTCATTGGGGACGAATGTCCGAGCATACCAAAAAAACCTTCAAATTTTCTGGCACGAGCCAGATTTTGTTTCAGTCTTATATTTTCACCATTTAACCGGATTCGTTCCATAACCCGATGCACTACCATCAGCAAAACATCCCGCCGGACCGGTTTTTCCAGATAATCATAAGCACCATATTTTATGACAGCTTCTATTTTTGTGGAATCCCGGCGCGACCCGCTGATAACAATTACTTCAATATCAGGACACTCGCGTTTTAATTTTTGTAAAAACTCAAGGCCTTCACGACTTTCATCACGATCAAACTTTAAATCCAGCAGCACCAGGTCCGGTTTTAACTGTTTACTTTTTATATCACCTTCCGCAAGAGTCGATGCCACATCCACCGTTTCCCATCTTTCGGACAAAATTTGCTGATAAAATGTCCTGTTATATTCTTCATCTTCAATTATAAGTATTTTCAATTTTTCAATCATCCAACTCACTCTCATTTAAATTAAGATGATAATGGTAAAGAAACTTTAAAATCACTACCCCATTCTTCAGAACTTTCTACGCTTATAACACCGCCATGCTGCCGGACTATTTCCATCGCGCTCGAAAGTCCTATCCCCATGCCGCTTTTTTTAGTTGTCATAAAAAATTGGAAAATATCCTGAATTTGATCTTGAGGAATCCCGCATCCATCATCTTTAAAATGAACATGGACCTTATTCTGTTCCTGAACAATCCTAATCTTAAGCACACCGCCTTTTTCGGTCATAGCCTGAAAGGCATTAAGAATAATATTATAAAACACTTCTGTCATCTGTTCGGGATCAACCATAGCGTAAATAATACTGCCGCCATAAACCTTTTTCACACGGACATTTTCCGGCACAATAACCCGACCCAAAGCCGCTTCGATTAACACAGACAAGGGATAAGATTCACGATAAGGCTGATCAGGGACGGCTTTTTTCAACCGGTTTAGATCGTTTCGGATAAGATTAACGTGGCGTTCGATGGGTTCAAGGGCTTCCTTTATCGCAATTGACTTTTTGTCCTTTTTCAAGATCATGTTAATTTTATTAAAATAATGATCCAAAGGATTCAACAAATTGCTGATATTATGAGTCAATCTTCCTGTCCCTTTTCCCAAAACAGCCAAACGCTCTTTTTCTGCGAGTTCCTCCTGCTTAAGCCGTAACTGCCGCACCAGTTCCTGCAAAGAACCTCTTAAATGCCCAATTTCATCATTTCGATTCGCAACAAAAGAAAAATCATCGGTTTTCCCTTTTGCAATCTGCCGGGCGCTAAAAGTCAATACTTCGATGGGGCCAATGAAAAGTTTTTGTATCAGCACCACCAATACAAAGGACAAACTGCTTAAAAACAAAAATAGAATAAGAAGGTTAAGATAGTTTATGGGGACGTTTAACTGGTATTCGTATCCCGCACGTAAAATATAAAATCCCGTATCATTTCTAAAAGGGACCGTCACATCAATTATTGACTGATCATTTTCTGTTTTTAATATTGTAATGGGTAAATATTGCTGGTCATTTGCAGTTTTGTGAAATATCTCCACATCTGATTCATGCTGTGTCTGCTTTTTCTCCTCTTTAATATTCATCGAAAAAAGCACCTGGCCATTATTTTCTACAATACGAAGAAATTTTATAGAGCCAAGGTCAATCTCTTTTTCCAACCCGGATGTCAACACATAATATAAATTGGCGGGATTTCGGTTCTGGATCATTTGGTTGGCATCTTCAGCGGCATTTGCAGAAAGTCGATTGTACTTTTCAACCAAATGCCCTTTACTTTGCTGAATATCAAGCCAATGTAGAAAGGTCATCAGGCTTATAAACAACGCTGTAAAGAACAACAAAAATAGTAAAAGGACTTTATGTGAAAGCTTCATAATTCCAATATAAAAATAAATATTTTATTTGTAAAATAATACGAATTAATTGGATAATTTACAAAGCAAAAAACATGCCCCGAAAAGCACCACCTCCGGGGCATGTTTATAGTTAAGATTGGAATTCCCCTTTTAAATTTAATTTAGTACGAGCTAAAATTCATACTCTATGCCAAAAATCGGCAGCATTGTCCATTGATAAATTGTGTCCTGCTTTTTCTCTTTTTCATTCCAAAAGTAGGAGGCAACATTTTTTCTGCCATAAGCATTCCATACACTAAAATAAGTAACAATATTGGTACGGTTAAAATGAAAACGCCTGTCAAAACGAACATTCATAGAATGATAATTCGGATATCTTGATTCATTGATACGGTCTTCATCAAGCACTATTCGGGCAAGTTCTTTTGACGCACTGATGATAAATGGTGTATAAGGCGCTCCTCCGGCAAAAATCCATCTGGCGCTGAATTCCCATTTATTGTTCGGTTTATATCCGCCTTCCATACTAAGCAATATTTGATTATCAAAAACTCGGTTTCTCCAGATATTATTTAAATCCTGATATTTTGTACGAAACCACGAGGCGCTCACCAATCCATAAACATCCCTGGCTAATTTTTTTTGTAACACCAGCTCAATCCCCCTGGAATATCCACGTCCGGTGTCAACCAAATGTTCATGCTGCATAAAAAAACCATACTGATAATATAATTCATCAATCAGGAACAATCCTGGTTGCGCAGGGTCCATAGGGAAATTTTTATATTCCTTGTGATATACTTCCAATGTCAGCCTGGTATTTTCCGTGAGCAAATGACTTGAACCCAATATTAAATGACGCGCCTGGGTGTCTTTTAAATTTTTATTTTCTTCATTTTGAATTAATAACACCATTGGCAAAGCCTGATAGTATATTCCGGCAGCGCCGGTTACGGATGTTCTGTTGCTTAAAGCATAGGAAAAAGAAAACCTGGGTGCGACGTGTGTCTTTTCCGTCATGGAAAAATAATCCGTTCTAACACCCAATGTCGTGTTTAAGCGTTGAATAGGTGATAAAGAAAGGTCTAAAAAGATACCCGTTTTATAGGAATCATCTGTCTGATTTATCCTGAAAGAAGAAACAGGATTTCCCAGTGCGTCCGTATATTCTGCAAAATAATTATTATATTTATTTTTCAAATATTTGACATCAAGACCAAATTCAACAGAAGACCTGTTTTTTATACGAAAATGATTAACCTGACGAAAGTTATACGAGTATTCGCTGGAATTATTTTGACTCAGAAAAAACCCGGAATTGGTCTCAAAGTTATTTTCATTAAAATCCTGAGAGGTAACTGACAGGGACGTATTTGAATACCCGTTTTTATTCCACAAAGCCCTCCAGTTTATGCCGGTCGTTCTTTCATAAATATCCTGTTTTCCATAATAAATCATATCATTTTCTATGGCGGTATCCCTTCCCGGATTGTTATGGTCATCACCCCAAATGCCCAAAAGCATGAGTTTGTGATTTGAATTCAGATCATAAACAATTTTTCCCTGAACATCACCATAAACAGGAGCAACACTTGTTCCGATATCAATCATATCCACAAGATAATCCAGATAACTTTTTCTGGCAGACAGCAGCCACGAACCCTTTTTATTAAACAATGGGCCTTCAACTGTACCGCCGAATCCGGTAAAATTCAAATCCAGTTGACCGTCAAACTCGTTCCTGTTGCCTTGACGAAAAGTAATATCCATAATTGATGAAAGCCTGTCACCATACTTTGATGAAAAACCGCCGGAATAAAAACGGACATCATCAATAAAATCAACATTCAGTAATCCGATAGGCCCACCGGATGCTCCCTGTGTCGGGAAATGGTTTATATTTGGAATTTCAATATTGTCTACATAAAAAGCATTTTCAGTCGGACTGCCGCCACGAACAATAAGATTATTGGTTTGATCATTTACTTTGGCAATGCTGGGTAAACTCATCAAAATCCGGCTGACATCACCGGCAGAACCCGGGGCACGTCGAATTTCTTCCGAAGAAAAATTAACAGCACTTACAGGTTCATCTTTTGTTTCGGAAAAATAACCGCCTGTTACCACAACGCCTTCCAAAACCACACTGGACATGGCAAGTTCCGCGTTCACGGTTGTAATCCGATTCGATTTAACAATAACATCTGTCTTGACAACGGTTTCATAACCGATATAACTAAAGCGTAAAGACCATGTCCCCACCGGGACATTTTTTATTTCAAAATTGCCGTCAGCATCAGAGGAAGCACCCATTAATGTATTTTGAATACTTATATTGGTGCTGATTAACGGTGTTTTTACTTCAGCATCCAAAACCTGACCCCGGATTACTCCGGTATGTATTGTTTTTTGTGCCTGAGCAAAACTGGGTACGATTAACAAAATCATAAACACAAAAGCATAAAATATTTTTTTCATAAAACATTCCTTTTATAAAATCAGAAATTTTTACCAAAACCTGATCTGAAAGATCGGAATATCCGTACATCCGTCTTCCAAAAACGAAATCCTGGTTGAAATGATTGACCGAAAAAAATACAACTTATTATTTTAAAAATCGCTCTGCCCCATTGGTTCGAACTAAATTTTAAAAATTACAGGTTCTATCCCGTTGGTTCGAACAAATACACCTGAAATAATAAAAGGTCAATTACCCCTTAGTCTGGTTTGCGATCAAGTTGTGGGTTGTGACAGCATCGCTGCACGATATTCGGAAGGTGTCTGGTGGGTAAATTTCTTAAATATTGTATTGAATGATGTTTTTGAATTAAAACCCGCATCAAATGCTATTGCAAGAATTTTAATGTGTGAATGATTAGGATCTGCTAATTTTTCCTGAACTTCTTTGACCCGATAATAATTAATAAAATCAAAAAAGTTTTGTTCGAGTTGTGTATTTATAACTTCGGAAAGATTATGAGGAGAGATAGACAACCGTTCCGCCAACTGGTTTAATGTTAAACTGCTTTCTTTATAAGGTTTTTCCTGGTTTACCAAATCTAAAAGATTCTGTAAATACTGTTTGGCCCGTTCCTGTGTTAAACCGGATTTTTCATATTTTTCAGTTTTTTGCTGCTGCGAAAGAACGGTAATGTCACTTTTACTTTCTGATGATTGAAAAAAGGAATCAGTAAAAGCATCACTTGTCAAAACCTGTGATTTTAATAAACCCAGGTACCCGAGAACATAAACATAAATAGCCAACAAGGTTGAGGATAACGTAAAAAAGTTGGAAAAATTAATTTTAAATAATAACAAAATGTTTTCTATTATAAACACACCGGCAAAACAAAACGGCAAATAAGTAATTTTTGTAAGCCAATCCAGCTTAACTTTTTCAATGGATGAAAACACATTCCGGATACCGGCGGCATATCTGTTTAACAACACCACGGTAAGGACCATGTATATTAAAATTTGAAAAATGACCAGCCAATTGTACAACAATACCCCCAATGGTATAGGCCAAACAAGTTTTGATTCAATGATGAAAGGAAAATTATTTCCACTTTTAAAAGCAACAAGGCAAATACATTCATAACATAAAAAAGGTAAAAAATGCAGCCAGTGTTTTTTTGAAAAAAGGCGATTTCGATGAACTAGAAATGTTGCATATAAAAAATGTAATGGTCCCATTAAAAAACCGATGCCGATTATCATTTCCACTACAAGCGGGTGAGTGACCTTGACATTCAATTCTCCCCAAAAAAGGTGCAATAGTATGATGGAATAAATCAGAATCAGTGATCCCAAAAAGCGATTGGCGAACAATTGTCTGTGTTTGTGAAAAATCAGGACCGTGAGGAAAAATCCCTGGGCGGCAGCCAACAGCAATATTAAATCTAAAAGCTCAAAAGACATAACAATACTTTATTCGTGTAAAACTTAATGCTGTTGTTTAAATACAAAAAGAGAATATAGGGCAATCCCGATCCAAATGACATTAACAAATGCAGACGGAAAGGCCCGGTAAAATGCAGAATTGACTATGAGTGCACCACTTCCAATAAGATTCAATATCTGATAACTTTTTGACGCCCCTTTAATTCTATTTGATGAAATTAAAAAATAGGCGGTTAGCAACAAAACAGCACCCAACCAGCCTATAATATCTATTAATAAATTATTTGTCACTTTTGGCTCCCGGAACAGATAATCGGTTTTATTAAAAATATCTAATTTTCAACATCCAGCGATGTTTCATTCTTATCTTCTTTAATAATCTGAATAGGAATCGGCTGCGTCACCGATCCGCTATATAGAGATAGATGCGGAAAAGGAATTTCAATGCCTTCCTGGTCAAATCGCTTTTTTACATCTTCCATAATTGTATTTTTAAGCTTCAGCCAGTCATCTTTTACGGCCCATACCAAAAACAAAAAGTCGATGGATGAATTTCCAAATCCGGAAAATATGATAAGCGGTTCAGGGTCATCCAGGCACAATGGATTTTTTTTGGCAATATCCATTAATACCTGTCGTACTTGCGTAACATCTTCTTTATAGGCAACACCAATGTTGACATCCACCCGTCGGATTGGAAACCGGGTCACATTAATCACTTCGGTTTTAATCAACGTTTCATTCGGAATACGTATGTACCGGTTATCAAACGTTCGTAATTTAACGGAAAGAACATCAATGGATAACACCACTCCGGTTGTACTACCAACAGTGATTATATCATTCACCTGAAACGATTTTTCAGCAATGAGAAACAGTCCGCTGATAACATTTGAAACGCTGGTTTGTGATGCAAAACCCAAGGCAATTCCAATAATTCCGGCAGCGCCAAGCAGAGTGGACAGTTTAAACTGAAATTCGTTTAAAATCATAATCAACATGATAAAGGAAGCGGAATAAGTTACCACTTTTTGCAGCAGCATGGATTGTTGTGGCGTAAATTTTTTACCCAGTAATTTTTTGAGCCATCTGCTGAGTAAAAATGTAATTGGAATTCCGAACAATAATATAATTGCACTGCGAACAATTCTAAACATCGTTTCCGATGTCAGAGAGACATCTAAATTATGTAAAAATTCCATAACAATTTCCTATTTATTCAAGTTACCAAAACCGGCAAAATCCAACAAATCACCAAAAGTCGCAACAACAAGTGACTTTTTTGAGTTGCTGCGCGGTTTCGCCAACTGTACAGCTTTTTTTAAAGAGACCGGAGGTTTACCGCTTGTATTAACCTGGCTTATTTCATTTTTGCCGCTATAGGTTATAACCATTTCATCCGTCCACAACTGATTTTTTACAAGATAAAGAGACAACAAGGTAATTCTTAAACACATCTTTTCAACAACAAGATCAGATTTTGCTTTATTAATTAAAAGTAAAGGACAAATTGCCATATACGGTCGTGATATGTCCGGCTCAACTGTTGAACGAATGCTGGAGGAAATACTGAAACATAATTCACCATGAAAAAAATCACCAAACCAGCTATTGGACAATACGACCGAAGGGACTTCCAACAGCTTTTTTGATTTGGTGCCTTCCATAAGGCTGATTCGTGTCCAAATTGGAATGCGAATATAAATCCGAGCTTTTTGTCCCGCTTCCAGATTAAAAACAGATTCCGGCCGCATAACGACCGGACGATCCGGCATAACCGGCTCAAACAACAATACCGGTTGAGTTTGTGTAAGTGGCCACCGGTGCCAGGACAAATCCGGCTCATTTTTCGGCTCCTCTTCCACAGGATAACTGGTTAGTTTTAATTCCGAATCATCTACCAGACCGGTTATAATTTGAGAACCAAAAGTCCATTTTTCAAGAGTTGACATAGATAATGTATGCTCACCCCAAAAATTATTTTCGCTTTTTTCATGTGTCATATTTTCACCACTCATTACATACTTGATATTTTGTAAATTAAAAGAAAAAACAAAGCGAGTCAAGCTTAAACTTGCCAAATAATTAAACTTTTTAATGATAACAAAATACAATATAATTAATTCTTGTTTAATTAATTATAATCATTAAATTATTTATAAAATCGAGTTTAATTGGATTTTTTTGTATCAAGCATCCCCCATGTGTTTCCTAAACAGATAATCTGATTTTCATCCCGATTCATTTAATAATTTTAAAAAATTCTATAAGAATCGAATAAACAGGAGTGCAATGATGAAACAATATGATGTAATTATTATTGGCAGCGGCCCGTCCGGTATTATTACAGGTGTAACCGGCAAACAACAAAATCCGGAAAAAACATTTTTAATGATAACAAAGGATAAAATAGGATTGGTCCCTTGTGGGATCCCTTATGTTTTTCATGATATTGAAGTCCCGGAAAATAAAATGGGGCCGAAACCATTTGTAGATGCAGGTGGTAACGTTCTGGTTGACAGTGTGACTAAAGTTGATACTGAAAAGAAAATTGTTAAAACCGAATCCGGCCAGGACTTTCAATTTCAAAAGTTGGTCTTTGCTACAGGCTCAATCCCGGTCCTTCCCAAATTTATTAAAGGGTATGATCTGGAAGGTGTGGAATATATTAAAAAAAATTATGATTATATTGAATCGTTAAAACAAAAAACCAACGAAGCAAAAAACATTGTAATTATCGGCGGCGGCTTTATTGGTGTAGAAATTGCAGAACAGTTGGCAAAATATAGTGATAAAACCGTTTCCTTGGTTGAAGTGGAAAAATATTGTCTCTATAAAGCATTTTCTCCGGACATTGCTGAAATTGCAGATGCAACAATCCGCACGACAGCGATAAAACTTTATACGGGAAATAAAGTACAAGAAATAATCGGAGAAAACGGTAAAGTTAAAGCTGTTAAACTGGAAAGCGGACAAGAACTTGATGCGGATCTGGTTATATCCAGCGTTGGTTATCAACCCAATACAGAGCTGGCAAAAGAGGCCGGGCTGGAAATTAACAGTAACAATGCTATTCGTTGCGACAATTATTTACGTACAGGTAAAAAAGATATTTATGCTGTCGGTGATTGTGCGCAGACAACAGGATTCATTACCGGAAGGACCGACTATATTATGCTGGCGTCAACAGCAACCGCCGAAGCACGAATTTTAGGTTATAATCTATATAATATAAATATCCTGAGAAATTTTGTCGGTACACTGTCTGTTTTTTCTACCGAGATTGGCGGTAAAAGCTTTGCGTCAGCCGGCGCCATTGAACAATCTGCTGAGGAAGCAAACATTGCTTTTGTTACCGGTACATTCAAAGACGCAGACAGACACCCCGGTGCTATTAAAGACTGTTCGGAATTACTGGTTAAACTTATTGTTTCGACTCGTCGTGGTGTCATTATAGGTGGTGAAATTTACGGTGGAAAATCTGTCGGTGAACTAATTAATGTTATCGGGCTTGCCATCCAAAAAGAAGTGACGGTATATGAATTGTTATCCTATCAAATCGGTACTCATCCGCTTCTAACAGCAGCACCAACCAAATATGTTTTGATTAAAGCTGCAGAAATGGCAATTAAAAAACTCAATAACAAGTAAAATCTTTTGCCCCGATTTTTGATGAAAATGATCGGGGCAAAATTTAAACTTTTTCACATTATAAAAATCATCATATAATAAGCCATAGCCGATGAAGGAAATTAAATCTTTAAAAGACAGCCGAATTCAACTTGCACAGCAATTAAGCACACGAAAAGGGCGAATTGAATCAGGAAAGTTCTTGATAGAAGGCCTCGAAGCAATTCAATGGGCACTGGAAGCCGATATATCCATTGATTATATTCTGCTGCATAACAAAATTGAGCTGCCGGATAATATTCCACCGCATATTGATGTATTTCACGTTTCCGACGGACTATTGAAAAAAGTAACCGGGACCAAACACCTCGTCCCTGTTGTAGCTGTTGGTCAAAACAATAAGAAAAAAGAGACGACGAATTTTGAAATTGTTCTGGATAATCTGCAGGATTATGGTAATATCGGGACAATTATCAGAACATGTCATGCTTTTGGGATTCGTTCTATAACAGGCACAGAAAACAATTTTGATTTATTTCACAGAAAAACAATCGATGCGTCGCGCGGCAAGGTTTTTTCAACACATTATAAAAAATTTGATTCTCCAACAGAAACTATAAATTTCCTAAAACAAAACAATTACTTTATTATCACAACAACACCCTATGGAAACAGGGTCCAGTCTTTAACTGATATACCGGACAAACCAGTGGCGTTGGTTGTAGGAAATGAAACAACCGGTGCTGCAGAAGAGTTTATCAAAAACGCCGATATAACAATCCAGATTCCGATGCACAGCAACGTCGAAAGTCTCAATGTGGGTGTTGCGACCGGCATAAGTATTTATGAATTAAAATTAAAACAGGCTATTGGTATGATAGAAAAAAAGATAAAATCGACATTGGGAAGAGAAATCAATGTTCTTGGTATGTTGATCCAGCAGGCACTTGACAAGGAATTGACCAAAGTGTCCGAATTTACCAGTAAACAAATTATTTTTATGATGGTGTTAAAGTGTGATTTGACAATGAATATTGTGGATATTCAAAAACAATTCGGCCTGACAGATAATGAAATAAATGATTTTATCACTCCTTTGATAAAAAAAGGTTATATCAAAAACGACAATCAGACAACCTATTCAATGACAGAAATGGGTATAGAAACACTTGGTAAATTATGGACAATTATTGAAAATACGGAAAATAAAATAACAAAAGGCATTTCCGAGCAGGATATGAAAATTCTGCAGGACCTGTTAAAAAAGCTAAAAGCCAATTGTATTGAAATCATTGATCAACATAAAGGTTGATAATATTTTAAGCAATAAAATAAAAAAGGGCCGCAAGGGCCCTTGAACTAAAACACAATTTCAAAATCAGATCGTTCCGGTTTACTTTCTATTTTGTCTTGCCATTCAAAATTCTGTCCCTGAACAATAAAAGCTGACGTGGGATTTTCACCGATTTTTCTAAACCATCCGAATTTAAAATCACCTTTTATATCTTCTGTAAACTGATGTTCCTCACCATCCGAAAAAATCATGATATCCGCCGTATTATTATGACACAGCTTATAGGCATAAATTCCGGGCTGTTCCAATAATATTTTATCAAAAGTAATCTCCTGTTCAATATTATTTTTTGACAGTTGCATTTCCGGGGTAACCGGATAAACGACGACACCAAAATGGTCATCAGCAGAACTTGCCATAGACATTTTACGGAAAATAAGCCAGTCAATATCTCTGTTTGGTTCTTCACCGTCAATGCCGCGCAAATCGGCCCGGCCTGTTTTTTTCATTTTCAGTGTCACTAAATTTTCTGAAGCCGGAAAAAGTACAGCCGCACCATTTGTTTCTTTGGAAATATAACCATTATCAAGGGCATCCATATGCAACGGTGTATGAAAATTCCAATCCAGTTTTGACTTTTTCTTTGGTGTATCAATCTGGTCAAAAATCAGCCAGTATTCATTTTTCACAAAAACAAAATGTCGTCTATTTATAGTTTGTTGGTGTTTTTCATATCCCCTGTGAGTGGCGGCAAAATAGTCCAGTAAATTCTGACTTGACCAGATAACGTCCTCACCGGCAATATCCCGTTTATAACAATTAGCATCATTAACAGTAACCATATTATGGGACCGGCTTACTTTATACCACGGAACATGAAGCGGATCGATGTAACCGATTAAACCCAGACCGGCGTCAACAGCAATGGGGATTCCGTTTGCATAAATTTCAAAATCCAATATATCATAATGACCGTGATTTTTAAACTCACCATAATTAATCATCATAAAATAGGCTTTTGGGTCCCATTCTGTTCTCATAACAGCATATTTTGAATCCGGTAACAATAAACTTTTAACTTTTGGTTTTATCGGTTTAACGGATAATTTTGCTTTTTGTTCATCTGTCAACAAATGTTCGACAGGACCGATAAAATCACCTCGTTTAAGAAAATCACCCATTTCAATAACCAGCTTGGCCAAGTTTAAATTACGCCCATCATCATTAAACGGACAGTTCACACCGGTCGGTGATAAAGTAAGAGATGTAAATTCAAACACCCTTTCCAGTTTCGGTAAATATGTTTTTAAATAATAATCATCATTTGCCCAATATTTAAAAATAAGCATAAAACGATAAAACATTCCAAAAGCATAATTGGTATAACCGCTGCTTCGCTCAATGTATCCACCATCTTTATTAAAGTCATGCTCGAAATGCTGCACCATATTTTTTTTACTGACATCAAGCCATTTTTCCGATTCATTGAATTCACAAAAATTTAATGCAGCATATGGTAAAGAAACGGCTGTGTGTGTCTGCCAGTTATAGGCATGAAAAGGATTTTGATAGAGACATTCATACAACCAACGGGCCTGTCCCAATATTATCTTCAACAATCTAATACGGGTATCAGGTGCAAGCTGATCACCAAAAGCCCGAAAAGCGTCTATTAATCTGTATATTCTACCGTCAGTTGCCAGTTCGTACCAAATAGTGCCATAGACTTTAATTTCATCCTCTTTCATAACATGTTTTATATTATCTTTTTGATCATACCACTGATTAAACATGTCCTCGAAACTTTTTCTATAAAAATCATCTTTGGTAACAAGCCACGCCAAACATAACTTTTGTAAAAATCCCAATCCATTAACACTATAATCGGAAATGTTTTTCCATTCGGATTGATAATTAATTTTCCAGCCAAAATTATGGCCATACAAGCGATAACCGCTATCCGGGTGAGCAAAAGTAAGGGCATTATCTATAATTTTTTGTTTCCGTTGCGGATCTTTTTTAACCTCTTTAAGAAACTCTTCAATCGTTTTTAATTCCATTACAGCATACTTGTCGTACATGTATAAAATATGATTGTCTTTACGTTTGTTAAAATAATCAAGTAACGCCGTCGTTTTATTTTCTGCCTTTTCTAAATCAATCCCTTTCGGATTTTCTTTAGATTTTTGCAAACTTTTAAAAAGTTCTTTATCAGAAATATTATTCATCTTTTGTTCAAAAAAGTCGGCATCCAAAAAAGTGTCATGCCATTCTGAAAGGCATAAATTGGGGTCAATTCCCGATCGATCCCCATTTTTTACCGGCTTGTTACAAATTGGGCAATACCATTGATCACCCACTTTGTAATTATCAGAATGACGGCTGATAAAAGGACCGGGTTCCTGTTTTGCACACCCGGAAACAATAAAAATCAGAATTAAATATAAATAATACTTTTTACTCATTTTCTCCTCCACTCCAAATTTAGGCCCCAATCTTCATAACAAGAATATACAATGCAATAACAATAAAAACAAGTATCCACGAGATAATAAATCCCCAGGTATCCCAGCGGTCCGGTTTCCAAAACTCCCAGTTTGTTCCGGGGAATATTTTTTTCTGTTCAACAATTTCAGGATGACGGATTGCTTCCTGCAAACGCTTAGCATCTTCTTCTTGATCAGCAACTGTGGGTGTATGAATAGCACAGTAAAATTCTGTTAATACTTTATCCGAATTCTTTCGCGTCACTAAGCTGAGACCAAACAATAAAATAAATGGGAAAATAATGTCAAAAATAAACGATAAAGTAGCCAGTTGTGCTTTTGATAGCTTTGAAACAGGGACTCCGAGCAGGGAGCAATAGTAAATCTGGTTTTTAAATGCGCCCTTGCCTACAAGAGGTGAATCCGGATCATCCGGATTTTCATGAACAACTTTGTCAAAAAAGACAGCAGAAGGTGGATGTACAACCCTTTTTTCAATTATCTGCCCGATTTGTGAGGCATTGCCGGCATCCACATCTTCCTGTAACGCTTTTGTTGAAACCAGGTCAACACGTTCAACAGTTTGAACTGTTAAAGCAGGATTTTTACTAACAAAATTAAAATTAGGTGCAACATTCGGTATGACAACGGTTGTAAAAATTGTCAGCACCATTTGAATGGCAACAGCTTTTGTCGTCAACCGCCGCCAAAAATAAACCAGCCATAACGGCGGTCCTATAACCGTTCCGATAGATAAAACATATTTAAACATAACAAAAATATCATCTACTTTTCTGGCAAAATAGATGGAAGAAACAAGAACGCAGATGATTACAATTCTTCCCACAAAGACCTGTGTTTTTTCTTTAATGTTGGGAAAAATAGGTAACAGAATATTTTTTGTAAAAGCAGCAGACCATTCTATACTTTGCGCGTCAATTGTGGACATATTTGCGGCTAAAATAGCTGCCACCATTAACCCGATAAAACCCACGCCAAGCAAATCACGGGTCATGTGGCCCCAAATCATCGTCGGATCAGCAATTTGGCCGCTATACAATCCCACCGCAATCAACCCGGTCAAGGCCCATCCGATCATAAAAAAACGTTTTACAAAAGCACCTGTTACCATACCAATCCGTGCAGAGTTATCATCCTTTGCCGAACCGCCCAGCGTAAAACTTCTTGGCGGCAAACCAATCAGGTTGGTAATGACCATAGCTGCGACAAAATACCAGGTATATTCGCTAGTAGCTGCGGAGCCAAAAAGTTCAAACATGTAATCGGGAACAGCAGCATGAAGACCGCTAAATCCACCTAATTTGATCAATCCCAGGGGAATAAGAATTATCGATAAAAATAATATCAAAAGTCCCTGAACAATATCCGTTACTACCGCTGCAAACAAGCCCCCCATAATCGTATAAGCTCCGACGATTAAGGCGTAAATGAAATAAAAGATTGTTAAATTAAGATAAGAAAAATAAGGATGAAGTTCGCCCTGTTTAAACTGTTCTTGTAATACATTATATTCTGCAAGCTCGGTTTCATCCAAAGGTGTAATTCCCTGTTTATCTTTTAATTCCTGGTACCGATGAAATCCATCCACCGCATTTTTTTCGGTTTGCGTGTATTCGGTTTGAGGCTTTACCATTAATGCTTTCATGGTTTTACCTGTTAACAAAAATCCCATAGAACCACCATAAACAGCAACAAGCAAAATGTATACGGCAAACAGTCCGGCTAAAAACCGGCTTTCAAAACGATGAAGATAAATATCACCGGGTGCTATGTAACGCGTTCGACGTTGGAGTACAGCAGCAATCCAGTAAAAAGGGGTAATGAAAAGTACAAGATTTTGAAACCACAGGCCGGACAGCCCCTGTCGATAAATTTCCCGACTGACACCGGTGGCCTGGTCGGCATTTGTTATGTTCCCAAAATTTAAAAAGGTAAATAATATTTTTCCAAAACTTCGTCCGCCCTGATAAAAATCAGACGTATTGGTAATTTTTCGGCTTGCCCATTTGCCGATATAAATCATACCAACAAGATAGAGACAAATTATCAGCCAATCAACAAGATGGAAACCCAGAATATACACATTTTCTCCTTTTTTAACGGGTCATAGATATTGAAAGGTTTAAGGAGTTCATCTTTTAATTTTAGATTAGATTAATACTTTTTAACATACTGAAATTTTTATAGAATACAAACATTAAAAATCTAAAGTGGAATATTTGAAAATATTTTTGTATAATGTTTAAAATATGGAATTCACCAGGAGATAAATATGACCCCCAAAACCCGCGTCAAAGCCTGTTTAGAAAAACAACCAACAGACAGAATTCCCGTTTTTATGTGGTTTCATCCTGAAACAGCCATTCTATTAGGACAACAACTGGAAATTCCCGCTGCATTTGTCGGAGACGCAATGGGAAACGATATTAAACAGACATGGATAAATAATAATTATGCCATGGAAGGAATCGTACACGAACAAAACGGTGAATCACACACCGACTTTTGGGGAATAAAATGGACAAAAGAAGGGGCTTTTAACCAAATTTCCTATTCACCTCTTGAAAATAGCAATGAATCCCAGATTAGTGATTACGAATTTCCATATAAAATGACCGGCAAACTGCTTGAACAAATGCAGCCGGTTATTGAACATAAAAAGGATTTTTTCATAGGTTGTGATGTTTCGCCCTGTGTTTTTGAAATGTATAACAGATTAAGAGGTATGGAAAATGCCATGCTGGACCTGGCTGCAGCACCACACATGGCAGAAAAATTATTGGCACGTTGTGCGGACTTTGGTGTTCATTTATCTACAGAAGCTTGTGAAAAACTCCCATTGGACTGGTTATGGACCGGTGATGATGTTGCTTCACAACAGTCGTTATTTATGCATCCGGATACCTGGCGAGCCCTGATAAAACCTCATTTAAAACGTGTTATGGATGTTGGTAAAAAGAATAACCTCTGGGTCGCTTATCACTGCTGTGGCGCTTTATACCCGATTATCCCGGATCTAATTGAAATCGGTATGGACGTTTTAAACCCGATCCAATGCAATTGCCCCAACATGGATGCTTTTGAATTAAAAAAAGAATTTGGCAAAGATATAGCATTTATGGGTGGTGTAGACACCCAATATTTATTACCTAACGGTACAGTTACACAGGTAAAAAAAGCAACCGAAGAACTGTTGAAAAATATGACAAGCGACGGAGGAGGTTATATTTTAGCGGCTTCTCACACAATACCGCCGGAAACCCCTTTTGAAAACATATTTGCCATGTATGAAATCGCAGGAATAAGCCGGGAAGAAATCTATGACCGTGCTGCCGATATCCGAAAAGAATCAACATCAAAATAAAAAGGAGACTATTATGAATAGAAAAAGTATAGAGCTGACAGAATTGAATTTGAATATTTTTTCCAAAGTCCTTTCAAGAGGCGCTCTTTTATGCGCCGGAACGATGGATGATGCGAATTGTATGACAATTGCCTGGGCACAAATGGGAGTATTGTGGCACAAAAAAGTTTTTTCTGTTTATGTGCGCCCAACACGACATACTTTTTCATATATGGAAAACAATAACGATTTTACTGTAAACTTTTTTACAGGTGAATATAAAGAAGCCCTTTCTATTTGCGGGACTCAATCCGGACGAAATATCGACAAATTCCAACAAAGCAATCTTGACAAAATAAAACGTGAAAAAACCACCTCTCCGGGTATTGATCAAGCTTGTCTTATTATTGGCTGTAAAACTATTGGCGCTTACAATATTGACCCAAATCAATTTATAGATGCAAGCCTGGACAGAAATTATCCAAACAAAGATTACCACCGTGTTTATATCGGAGAAATTTTAGAAATTGAAGGCACAGAATATTTTAAATCATAACAATTTACTAATTTATTAAAAAGTACAAAAATATGAAACGTCTTTTCCCTGTTTTAGTATTATTTCTTTTAGTACAATGTGCACCCAAACACAAGCCTGACTTTTATTTTCCTTTATCCAAAGGAAATGAATGGACATTTTCCGGGAACATAAAAAAAATCATAGTAAACAAAATTGATAAAGATAAAAATGGAAAATTGGTTTTTACATTAATTTATCACGATTCCACCAACACGCCCTTATGGGAAGAGGAGCTTGTTAAAAATAAAAATCAATTATTTTGGAGTGTCTTTGATCCTCAAATAGGTTTGTTGCCAAAAACTTCTTTTTCACCGCCGATACCTGTTACGCCTTTTTCCGATAAAATCGGTGAACACCTGGATTTTACCAGTATAGAATCACGTAATGATTCATTAAATACAGAGCTTGAAATTTCCCTGGCATATGAAATTGATGCCATCGAAGATATTAAAACGCCGGCAGGTACATTTCTTCAATGTATAAAAATGCGGACAACGTTTTCTTACACATCGCCAACTTTAAAACCCATGTTTGCCGGTATATCATTTTGGTGGTTTGCAAAGGGCATTGGCCCTGTCCGTTATTATAACGCCAATGGGCATGGGGACCTGTTGGCTGCGACAATTGATGGCGTAATGATTCCCTAAGTTTTTAGGTGTTTAAAAATAAATCTAAATATTAAAATTTCACATTTGATTATATCTTATAATCCAGTTTTTTTAGCTACTCCCCCCTTTCATAAAATTTTTACCTGCAAAATGAACAAAATGTTCAATAAAAAAACTTGACTTGAGGATAATTATTAAGTAAATTTATCAAAAAGTTCATACAAATTGATCAAAATGATCATAAATGTTCTCTCCATCCTGATTTGACTTTTCTATATATGTAACATTTAATACTCTTAAAAATAATGTATTTCCTTACACTTTAGATTTATATAAAATTCGTGCATTTGCAGGTATATAAAAATACAATTCCATATTATAAAAAAATTCATTGGCCAAATGGAGGACAATATGAAAACAGTTCGCTACATAGTTATCCAATTTTGCATTTTATTTTCAGCTTTTTCCCTTCAAGCACAGGAACTGACCTATTTTATTGTTGCCGACAATATCAGTCTGGGACTTGGATTTCCACCATTTGAAAAGGGAGGTCTGGCCCTGGCAGACATTGATCGTAATGGTTATCAGGATATTTTTTGTACAAGATGGCAGGAACCGGGTTATAGCAGAATATACACAAATAATAATGTTCATTTTACCGATATAACAGACCAAACCCCAATAGAGCAAATAGATTTACAGGAAAAGTCAACACGGACAACATTGTGGGCCGATTATGATAATGATGGTGACAAAGACCTTTCCATGGCAACTATCGATGCTATTCACCTGCTCAGAAATGATGATAATGTATTTACCGAAGTTTCTGAGGAAATGGGTTTTATCGCCCCAAAACCGGGTGGATTCATAATTGAATGGGACTGTAATATTTGCGGGTGGGCTGATTATGATTTAGATGGTGATCTGGATTGTGTTGTCAGTCAGCTAAGTTATGACAATTTGTATCTATTTCGAAACGACGGTGACCATTTTACAAATGTTGCTACTGAAGCAGGGCTTGATAATACACCTCTTGCTGAAGAATGGCGGGTCGTTTTTACGGATTTTGACCTTGACGGTGATCCTGATTTGGTCGGTAAATCAAATTTTTTAAGAAATGACAATGGCGTTTTTACCAATGTAACCGAAGAATTAGGCTTTGCCGAGATTGGCACTTGCTGGTACAAAAGATTTTTTGATTATGACAACGATGGTGACCTTGATTTTTTCAAGGTAACAGCTCGTTTAGATAGCCCGGATTACAACGAACTTTGGGAAAATAGAGACGGCGTATATTATGACATCTCTCTTCAGGCCGGACTCAACGGGATGCAATATGCTCACCGGGGTGTCACATTTGGTGATGCAGATAATGATGGTGATCAGGATGTTTTTCTTGATAGCGGCAATGCTCAAAGTCCCGACTTTTACTTGTCTAATATAGAGGTATCACCCGGTGTACGTACTTTTGTAGATGTTGCTGAATTTGCAGGTATTGACAAATTAGGAGGCCGAAAAAACTGTGGTTTTTTTGATTTCAATCGCGACGGATTTTTAGATATTTATATACCTTCACCAGAATTTGGACATATACTCTATGAAAATCAAGGTGGAAACGATGCCAATTGGGTTGGTTTTATTTTAGAAGGAACAATTTCCAACAAAGATGCTGTCGGTAGTCTGGTTACAATTTATACCGGCGATAAAAAACAAATTCGGTTAACACGATGTGGAGATCAACATTTTAACCAGTATAATCCCTGGGTCCATTTTGGAATCGGATTCGCAACAAGTATTGATTCGGTCACTATAAAATGGCCATTGGGATATAAACAAGTATTAAAAAATGTCGATATCAATCAATATCACGAAATAACAGAACCAAACTATGTATCCGTGGAATATAAAGGAGATAAAAACATTCCAACTAGTTTTCAGCTTGCACAAAATTACCCGAATCCATTTAATCCGTCAACACAAATTGAATATGAAATTCCCAATGCTATGGACATTCATCTTGCCGTTTACGACATAACAGGAAAAGAAATAAGAACTCTTGAGAACTGTTATCAACCTGCCGGGCACTATATGAGCAAATGGGATGGACTGGATGAAAATGGAAATTTGGTAGCATCAGGAATATATATATGTCACCTGAGAACAGGAAATACCAGTAAATCAATAAAAATGCTGTTGGCAAAATAAATTTAAAACAGAATTGGATTTAAAAATAAATTCTAAATAATAGTTTTACATTTCTTCCTGGTTCAGGCATAACGGCCTTAACACGAGATAAATGTTTTCGATATTCCTGGTTGGTAATATTTTCTATCGTCAAATTTATTGAAGATAAATAGTGACCAACATTTAATAAATATTGCCCCATAAGATCGTAAACAGTAAAACCAGCGGTATATTCTTCAAAACGTCCAAGCCTGGTTTGCTCATCCGCTGCTCTTGCACGAAAACCAATTGTTGTTTGGTTCCACAGTAACTGAACATCAAGTTTGCCATGTAACGGGGGCATCAATGGCATGGCTTCTCCGGAATCCATTTCACCATAAACATAACTCATGCTTCCGGAAAAAGCTATAAACTGCCAGGGCAGCAACTCAAAGGCCAATTCACATCCCTCTATTATCACATTAGATCCGGAATACTGGTAAACAGGTAATAATGTGCTGTAATCCAACTGACCTGTGTTTTTGGGAAAAACATAGCCGGATATATTATTGCGAAATAATGCTATTTGGGCATTTCCGGGTTGCCCTTCAAAATGTAAAAAGGTTTCTATACCTATACCCTGTTCTTTACCCAAAGATGGATTTCCAATCTCAAAAGAATAAGCTGCTAAATGTGGTCCCCGTGAATACAGTTCTTCAATGCCTGGAGATCGAAAACTTTTCATTACCGTCGTTCCATAATGTAAATGACGATTTATTTCGTATATTGCTGCAAAAGAACCGGAAAAATCAGAAAAATTTCGGTTTTGAATGTAACCAATTTTTTTATCATACTTTTCCTGCTGAGGAATTACTTGCAGCACATCATAGCGAAGGGCCGCTTTTATCCCAAAACGTCCCAAGATAAACTCCTGGAAAGCAAAACCAGCTATTTTCTTTTCAACTGCTTGAGGAGTAAAAGCATACACACCGGCTGCAAAATCACGATATTCACTCCATAGCCCAACTTCACCATTTTTAAAATGAGGATGGTCTTTTAAACGAGCCATCAATGAAAAATTATAATTTAAAACACCGAATTCAATTCCGGGAATACCATTTGCTTCCCGTTCAAGATGATAATATCTGGAAAAATTATAACGGGCATTTACTCTTTTTATCCAATCATTCTGAAAATAAAATTCAGACTTTGCTTCAAAATGACGTCTGTTCAGCTCAACATCTACACCGGACTTGTGGGCACCGATAAAACCGCCCGGTATACCATATTCGCTATCATACAAACTACCGGCAACACCTAAAAGGCCCCATGGTCTTACAATGCTCATGCCCAATGAAGCATTGTTGGTAATAATACTGGTATTCAAGAGTTTCTTTTTAGGTGTTTTTATATCCTGTGTATTTCGCATGCTTGCATCAACATGCATAGAAAAAGGTCCCGCCGGTAAATTAACCTTGATTCCACTACTGTGCCCATTATTGACCGATTCGCCCTGATAAGAAACAGTCCCATGCCAATGGTCAAGGTTCGTTGTAGGAACATAACCGCGATCGACATTAATAACACCACCAATGGTATTGGAACCATACAGCAAAGCCTCCGGACCGCGAATAACTTCAACACGCTCCGCAGTCATCGGTTCAATAACAACAGCATGATCAGCAGATGTTGCAGATAAATCTCCGGTACGTTCACCATCTTCCAATACGAGTAAACGATCACCGCTTAATCCTCGCAAAACCGGACGAGCAGGCGCGGGTCCCATGGTCCTTTGATCAATGCCGGGCTCGTTGACGAGGGTTTCAGCAATTGTCCGTCCCAATTGGCGACGCAGTCGTTTACCTTCAAGCTCAACCGGATTTTTATCCATAACAAAATCAAGTGTATTTTCCTCTTCTGCATCAACCATAACGGCATTCAGCATAATTGGAGCTTTAAAAATGTGAAATTCAACACGGATTGTATCACATCGATTTATAGCAATATTTTTGACAATATTTTTATAACCGATTCGAAATGTCTGTACCGTATAGGTTCCCATTGGAATAGCCGGTAGAAAAAAATGACCATCTTCATGTGTAACCCCTGATCGTTTAATTTCATTCAGTAAAACCTGAATGCCACCAACTCCCTGTCCTGTTTCAGCATCGAGAAATACGCCATATAAGGAACCGCAGTTCCGGTCCGTTGAGGAAGGAACTGCGGTATATGCAAATGAAACAGTCAGAAGCGTAAAAAGAACTATTGTACGCATCATGTGTTCCTTAATAAATTACTCTGTTACAGAAACAGTTATGTTAGGAGTCAAAAAATCGCTGTGATCTCCATGCATTAATTTAACTACCAGGGTTGTTGTTCCGACCTTTTTACCGTTAACAACAAACTCCCACTGTTTACCGTCCACCATAACAGCTTCTGCTGTTTCATTACTTCCAAACTCAAAAGCAAGCGACGAGCCCTCTTCATGAGGTTCAAACTCGTCATCATCTTCATCTAAAAATACAGCTTTAATTGTTGGTGTTTGGCTATCTACATTAACAGTGATCTGTCCGGATTTTACAGTACCTTCCTTTACAATGACCAAATCCTGACCATCAGTTCGAAGGATTAATCCTTCAGCCTCATTATGAGTTTCAGTTGGTTCAACGGGATTATCTTCACTGCAACCGATAACAAATAGCACACCAATACAAAAAAATACGGATATATATTTTTTAAAATTATGCATTTTTTTCTCCCTAATATGTTGTAAAATTTTACAAATTTATAAAACATCACAATATGCGGGAGGACCCCTTTTATAATTTAATAATGGTATAAAAAAAGAACATCTTTGAAATGTTGGTGTAAACAATAAATCAAAAAAGACAAACAGAAAAAGAACAAAAACCTTTATAAACAGAAATGAGTCAACAGAAAATAATATTGCCAGCAATGTTGAAGGACAGCTTTCATGATCACGAAAATCAGGCTGGTGATTATGAAAAACTGGTTGATAAACAACCAGAAAAGCAACAAATAGTGCCAGAAAAATTATTAAATATTTTTTAAAATTAACCAATAGTTAACAACTCCCGGACTAATTATTTCGAATCGCTGAGATAAAAATAACAATAAAAAACATAATTGCCTGAAATAATATTATCACAGCGCCGCTGGGAAGGTCAAGATAATAAGATAAAACAAGTCCAACTATAACACCCAAAATTCCAAAACACACGGAAATAATCGTCATTACCTTAAAAGTTTGGGCTAAAAGACGAGCCGTGGCAGCAGGAATAACAAGAAATGCGGCTATTAAAACAATACCCACAACTTTAATAGCAACGACCACTGTTAAAGCAATAAAAATAATTAATAAATAATCGTCTCTGAGAACAGAAAGACGGTCTGTTAATGCCAGTTCCCGGTCAAATGACGCATAAGCCCATCTTTTCCACATGGGAGTGGTAAAAAGGGTCAGCAAAACGACTCCAAAGGACATCCAAATATCTTTTGTGGTAACCGCTAAAATAGATCCAAAGAGGAATGTAAATGCATCATCCGTATATTCACGTCTGATAAAAAGAAAAACAATTCCAAGCGCCATTGAAACGGCAAAAAAAATGCCTATTGCCGTATCGCTGCCAAGCTTGGTCCTTTCTCTTAACCAGGCAATTGCAATGGCAACAAAAACAGTAAAGGGAATAGCCACCCAAAGAGGTTCCACACTTAACAAGATTCCCAAAGCCACACCGCCAAAGGCGGCATGAGCAAGTCCGCTCCCTAAAAAAGACAAACCCCGCTGGACAACAAAAACTCCATAATAACTTGCTAAAAAGGCCACCAGGATTCCGCCAATCAAGGCTCTCTGCATAAAGGGTAAAGAAAATATTTCTATCATATTATTTCATTAAAAATTTCAATTCATGTTTATGTCCGATATGACCAAATGCCAATCGCAAATTATCTTCAGCCAAAGAAACTGAAGGCGGGCCATAACTAATTTTTTTTCGGTTCAGTAACAAGACATTATCAGCATGATGTGTTGCTGCATGCCAGTCATGGGTAATCATAAGAATTGTGGCGCTGCTTTGCTTTTGATAGGCTTCCAGCAAACGATACATGTCCGCTTCACCGATGGCGTCAATACCGGTTGCCGGTTCATCCAGCAAAACAATTTTTGGCTGACGAACAATACTCCGGGCCAGACAAACTCTTTGAAGCTCTCCACCGGACAATCTTCCAACAGGTCTTGTAGCCAAATGTTCAGCGCTCACCTGTTCCAATGCTTCTATGGCTTTTTTATATTCTGACTTTTCTTTCCGCCAGGGCCATCTTCTGTTTAAACCGGTAAGTACCAATTCAACAGCCTGAGCAGGAAAACTCCGGTCCAATGTTTTCATTTGCGGTACATATCCAATCCACTGAGCTGGTGCACGATAGGCAGGTTCGTCGAAAATCCTTACCTGCCCCTCAGTCGGCTGTAATAAACCCAGCAGGACTTTAAAAAGGGTTGATTTTCCGGCCCCATTTGGACCTACAATGGCGACAAAATCACCTGATTCAATTTGTACTTTTATCTTGTCCAAAGCCAGGTGATCGCCAAACTTTATAGAAAGTTGACGAATGTCAATAACATGTTCGCTCATTGAAGGGCCTCCAAAATTGTATGGGTATTAGCCAGTAACAATTCTTTATAGGAAGCTTTACCTTCAACACCTCCAAGAGGATCCAACATTACACAGAAAATGCCGGCAGTTTCAGCGATAATTTGTGACGGACGATCAGAAAGCTGCGGATGCGTAAAGATAGCCTTGACCTTTTCATCTTTAATAATTTTAATCACTTTAACTAAATCCTTCGGTGACGGCTCCGTACCGGCTGCTATCTCAACGATTCCTGCCAAATGCAGGTCATACCTGTTAAAAAAATATCTAAAAAAGGGATGAGACAAAATAACAGTATGACCTTTTACAGGTTTCAATAACGTTTTTATTTGTGTATCCAATGAATCTAATTGCCCGGAAAAAGCTGTCATATTTTCTTCATAAACAGGCTTCCCCGGCGGGTCCAACTCTGATAAATATGCTGTTAGGGCGGGCAGAATTGCTTTAACCGCTAAAGGATCAGACCAAAAATGCGGGTCCACCCCATCATGATCGTGGCTGTGGCCTTGTACTTTATGAGAATGACTTTTATGATTATCAAAAACCAGCCGATACTCGGCAGGAATTAAATCGACAAGCTCACATCTTTTTTTTGTTTTAAATTTTAACGCCCATCTGTCCAGGTTTTCATTTCCCATAAAAAGCGCATCCGCTTTTTCCACACTACGCATGTCAGAGGCTCTCATTTCATAGGTGTGTGGTGAAGCTCCCGGCGGGATAATACAATAAACATCCGCGCGTTCCCCGGTAATTTCTTTAATTATAAATTGAAAAGGCGGTATTGTTGTCACAAAATGGGGTTGGGCATATATAATATTTGTGAGTGTAAGAATTGTTAAAAAAAAACTTTTGAGCATATAATTTCCTTTAAAGGTAACACAATCCTCCAATTTAATTGTTTTTTCAATTAAATGATATAGTTAAAATATCTCCAGGGTATTAACTCGTTTTGGATATTTTTTTTCAAAGGATTGAATTTCCGGTAATGTCTTTAGTAAAAAGCCAAGCTGATCAATTCCTTCGAGCAGGCAGTTTTTGTTAAAAGAATCAATCTCAAAATGGACCTTTTGATGACCGGGAACATCCAGTTCCTGGTTCTGTAAATCGACAAACAGTTCTGCTTGCTGATCTTTATCAAACAGTTCGAATAGATGATTTTGCACTTTTTCGTCAATCGTAACGGGTAAAAGACCGTTTTTCATTGCATTATTTTTAAAAATATCTGCAAAGCTTGTACTGATAATAACCCGAAATCCAAAAGCATATAATGCCCAGGGTGCATGCTCGCGGCTTGAACCGCAACCAAAATTATCACCTGCCACTAAAATTTTTGCATTCTGAGCCGTTTTTTGATTTAAGATAAAATCAGGCCGAACAGACCCATCTGAAAAATATCGCCAATCATAAAACAGATTGTCTCCCAAACCATTTTTATCCGTTACTTTTAAAAATCTGGCCGGAATTATCTGATCAGTATCGATATCATTTACAGGTAAAGATAAAAACCGACTTTTTAAAGTTGTAAACGGTTCCATAGATTTATTCTCCTGCCGAAGATAAAAGCGTACGAACATCGGTAATTTTCCCGGTTACCGCAGTTGCCGCCGCCGTTAAAGGACTCGCCAGCAGTGTTCGTCCGCCTTTGCCCTGTCGTCCTTCAAAATTCCGATTACTTGTGCTCACTGCATATTGCCCCTGCTGAATCTCGTCGCCATTCATGGCAATACACATACTGCATCCGGATTCGCGCCATTCTGCACCGGCGTTTATAAATATTTTATCCAGACCCTCTTCCTGGGCCATTCTTTTAACCTGCTGTGATCCGGGAACAACCAAAACACGAATATTTTTTGCAACTTTTCTGTCTTTAAATATTTCAGCGGCAGCTCGCAGATCCTGAATCCGGCCGTTTGTACAGCTACCAATAAAAACAACATCAATCGGTTGGCCCAACAGTTTCTGCCCGGCCTCTAATCCCATATAATTCAAGGCTTTTTCCAAAGCTTTTCGCTGATTTGTATCCCGGAGATTTTGCGGTGACGGAACATTTTCATCAATCGCAATGCCCATTCCCGGATTCGTTCCAAAAGTTATCATGGGTTTTAATTGAGAAACATCCAGATTAACAGTTTTGTCAAATTTAGCGTCAGGATCACTCGGAAGCGTTTGCCATTGTTGGATCGCTTTTTCCCATCGGTCATCTTTTGGTGCACATTTTCTTCCATATAAATATTCAAATGTTTTTTCATCGGGCGCAATCATTCCGGCCCTGGCGCCGGCTTCAATACTCATATTACAAATGGTCATACGATTTTCCATACTCAACGCTTTTATTGCCGAACCGGCATATTCGATAACATGTCCGGTACCGCCGCCTACGCCTATTTTGGCAATTAAGGCAAGGATAATGTCTTTGGCAGTCACACCCGGCTGGAGAGTACCATCTATTTGAACCAGCATGGTTTTGGGTTTGGTTTGCAAAAGCGACTGGGTTGCCAGCACATGTTCGACTTCACTTGTACCGATTCCAAATGCCAATGCCCCAAAGGCACCGTGCGTGCTGGTATGGCTGTCACCACAAACAATGGTCATACCGGGCTGTGTTAATCCTAGTTCAGGGCCAATGACATGTACAATACCCCGATTTTCGGATTTTGTATCAAACACAGGAATCCCAAATTCACGGCAATTTTCAACCAGCTTTTTCATTTGTGCTGCGGCCAAAACATCGGAAATCGGCAGCGCAATATCAGTGGTTGGTATGGAATGATCAATTGTACCAATCGTTTGCGAAGGTTGGGAGACGTTAAGGCCTTTATCTCGCAAACCCTGAAATGCCTGAGGAGAGGTTACTTCGTGTACGAGATGCAAATCAATATAAAGCACACCGGGTTCCCCGGCTTTTTCTTTTATAATATGATGTTGCCAAATCTTTTCAAACATTGTTTTGGAATGACTGTCCATTACAACCTCAATTTCTAAAAACTAAACGTCAAACTTTTCAGGGTCCAGACGTTTTAATATCATTTCACTAACCGGGGCGCCGCTCGGTACCATTGGAAAAACCATTTCCTCTTTTACGGTCACAAACTCTAAAACAACAGGGCCATCGTTGATGCTAAATGCCCAATCCAAAGCCTCATCCACATGTGCGGAAGAATCGACCTTTTTTGCCTGACATCCCATTCCATCCGCAATTTTGATAAAATCCGGATTGCTGTGAGACAAGTCGGTATAGGAAAAACGCGAATCATGGAAAAGTTCCTGCCACTGACGGACCATGCCAAGATAACTGTTATTAAAAATAATAAATTTGACGGGCAATTTGTAAAAAGCAGCCGTAATAAGTTCCTGCATATTCATTTGGAAACCACCGTCGCCGCTAATGGAAATAACCGGCCGGTCTTTCACGCCAAATGCGGCACCAATGGCTGCCGGAACAGAAAATCCCATTGTACCCAATCCGCCGGATGTAATATGCGAACGTTCGTTATCAAATAAAATATGCTGGGCCGTCCACATTTGATTTTGCCCGACATCCGAAATAACCACTGCATTCCCTTTTACCCTGTCGGATATTTTTTTCAAAACATTTTGTGGCCTGATAAATTCATCCACATCCGGCACTTGCAAAGGACATTGCTGTCGCCATTCATTAATTTTATTCCACCAATCCGTTAAATCCAATTTTTCAGAAAACAAAACATCCAACTGCTGCAAAACAACTTTAACATCGCCAACAATGGGGTATTTTACCTTGATGTTCTTATTGATCGATGCCGGATCAATATCAATATGAATTTTTTCAGCGTTGGCGGCAAAAGTGTCAACCTTGCCGGTAACCCGGTCGTCAAATCTGGCCCCAATGGCGATGAGACAATCACAATCATTTACAGCCTGATTGGCCGAAAAGGTGCCGTGCATACCGAGCATACCCAAAAACTGTTCATCAGAACCAGGGAAAGCACCGAGCCCATGCAAAGTCAGTGTCACAGGAATACCTGTTTTAACTGCAAACTCGGTTAATTGCTTGCCGGCGTTTGAAAGAATAACACCCCCGCCGGCATATATTAAAGGACGTTTTGAGTTTTTTATAACGTCTGCTGCATTTTGGACCATGGACGAGTGTCCTTCAACCGGCGGATTATAGCCTTTAATCACGATTTCTTTTGGACATTCATGCACAGCTTTGTTGATCATGGCGTCTTTGCAAATATCCACCACAACCGGTCCGGGACGACCGGTTGTAGCAATATAAAAAGCCTTACGAATAGCTGGTGCAATATCCTCGGCTTTTTTAACAATGGTGCTCCATTTGGTAATGGACCGTGTAATTCCGGTTGTATCTGCTTCCTGAAAGGCGTCGTTACCAATAAGATGACTATGCACCTGACCTGTAAAGACCACAATCGGAATGGAATCCATGTAAGCGTCGGTTATACCAGTGATTGTATTTGTCGCACCCGGACCGGATGTTACAAGCACAACACCGGGCTTGCCCGTTGCCTTGGCATAACCTTCGGCCATGTGAGTGGCGCCCTGTTCGTGGCGAACAAGAATATGCTTTAAAAAATCCACATCATAAAGATGATCATAAATCGGCAAAACAGCACCACCCGGATATCCAAAAATGGTATCAACATTTTGTTGACGCAGACATTCAAAAAATATTTCTGCACCGCTAATTTTGGTTTTTCGTGCAGCCGTCATAACTTACTCTTGTATTTTTAAAATTGCACCCGTGTTGGCAGAAGTTACATGAACAATATAACGTGCCAGCCAACCTTTTTTAATTTTAGGCTCAAAGGATGGTAATGTTGCCATCCGTTCATTCAACTCTTTTTCAGATATATCTATATCCAACGTTCGGTTATATAAATCAATATGAATAATATCGCCCTCTTTTAATGCGGCGATTGGGCCGCCCGCAGCAGCTTCCGGAGAAACATGACCAATACAAGCGCCGCGCGTTCCGCCGGAAAAACGTCCGTCGGTTATCAGGGCAACAGAATCACCCAAACCACGTCCCATAATCGCAGAAGTCGGTGAGAGCATTTCCGGCATACCCGGTCCGCCTTTGGGTCCCTCATATCTTATTATCACAACATCACCGGGTTTAATTTTATCATCATAGATAGCATCAATAGCATCCTGCTCATTGTTAAATATTCGGGCAGGTCCTCGAAAATCCCACATTTTTTCAGCCACAGCACCTGTTTTTATAACTCCGCCCATAGGCGCCAAATTACCAAACAAAATCGATAAACCACCCTTTTGTGCATAGGGATTATCGAGATGTCGGATAATATTATTATCCTGAATCGGACTGTTTTTAATATTCTCACCCAATGATTTTCCTGTAACCGTAATCTGATCCAAATTCAGTAAACCGGATATTTTTGACAACTCGTTCAAAATCGCAGAAATACCGCCGGCCTTGTCCACATCTTCAATATGAACTGTTTTGGTTGCCGGTGAAACTTTACACAAATAGGGCACTTTATCAGCCAACGGATTAAAACTGGCCAAATCGAGCTGCACACCTGCTTCATTGGCGATTGCCAAGGTATGTAAAACCGTATTGGATGATCCGCCCATGGCCAAATCTAGGGCCAAGGCATTCATAAATGCTTCAGTTGTCATAATATCAAGCGGTTTAATGTCCTTTTCCAGCAAGTCCATTATTCGCGTACCAATTTGTTTGATAAGCTCATCCCGCTTCGGATCAACAGCTAAAACAGTACCATTACCGGGCAAGGCCATTCCAAGCGCTTCACACAAACAGTTCATGCTATTGGCTGTAAACATACCGGAACAACTGCCGCATGTAGGACAACCATGGTCTTCCAAATCTTTCAAATCCGTTTCAGAAATTTTGCCGGCTTTAAATTCACCGATTCCTTCAAAAATAGAAATAAGATCAACAGGTTTTCCTTTTGAATCAATTCCCTTTTTCATGGGTCCGCCGGAAATGAAAATTGTCGGAATATTCATACGGGCAGCGGCCATCAACATTCCCGGAACAATTTTATCACAATTGGGAATACATACCAAAGCATCCAGCCGGTGTGCTTCCGCCACGGTCTCAACACAGTCGGCAATAAGCTCTCGTGAAGGCAGGCTATAGTTCATGCCGACATGCCCCATAGCAATACCATCATCCACACCAATTGTATTAAACTCAAAAGGGACGCCACCAGCCTGCCGGACAGATTCTTTTACCTTTCGGCCAAATTCCTGCAGATGTACATGCCCCGGTATTAAATCAATATAAGAATTACAAATACCTATAAAAGGTTTATTAAAATCTTCATCTTTAACTCCGGTTGCCTTTAAAAGACTTCTATGCGGAGATCTTTCAATTCCTTTTTTTACACTATCTGATCTCATTTTAAACACCTTTTTAATTATTATAGTATATATTTTAATCGATTTATGACGAACAGAAAACAAGTAATTAAAAAATGGAAACTCTGGACGAGGAAAAGTGTATTCGGGGGAAATGTCATCTCGACGGCTCTAAAAAATCGAGAGAATGACACGGAAAAAGGGGGAATACACTAAAAAAACGATTAATTTGGCTTTATATACTATAATTTAGTAATAAGAAAACAAAAAACAATTATTTTTATTCCCGGCAAATTTAAAAACAATTTTAAAAAATTGAATTTTTTTATTGCATTTAAAAAATGAAAACATTAAAATACCAGTAATATAGTCATATTTATAACATTTGAGGTTTTTGTGAAAATTACATACAAAGGCGATTATGCACTTAAAGCAATTCTGGACCTTTCATTCTATTACGGCGATAATCAGGTCATCCCTTTATCAGCAATTTCTGAAAGACAAAACATACCCGTTAAATATCTCGAACAAATTATGCTGATATTAAAAGGCGCGGGATTTGTTGACAGCAAACGGGGTATCGGCGGAGGTTTCTTTTTGCTCAAATCTCCGGAAAATATTACAATCGGTGAAATTGTTCGTCTGATTGAAGGTCCGATAGAGCCCATTGCCTGTGGTAAAAAAATACACGACTCGACTTGCGGCGAAGAAAACACATGTGCCTTTCGTGAAATATGGCTTGATGTTAATAATGCCATTTCACAAATCGTCGATTCCGTTACATTTGCTGAAATAATGAAAAGGACAATTGCATTAAAAGAAAAAGAGAGTAATTATATTTATTATATCTAATCAGGAGATAAAATGAGCCAAAACACATATTCTTTTGAAACGCTGGCATTACATGCCGGACAAAAACCGGACACCGATTCGCTTTCACGGGCCGTCCCGGTTTACAGAACAAGTTCCTATAACTTTAAAAACACAGAGCATGCGGCAAATCTTTTTGCTCTTAAAGAACCGGGAAATATTTACACAAGAATTATGAATCCGACACAGGATGTGCTTGAACAACGGGTTGCCGCCCTGGAAGGCGGAGCAGCCGCCCTGGCCCTCTCTTCCGGAACTTCGGCCATATTTTATACGATTATTAATATTTGTTCCCAAGGCGACGAAATAGTTTCGGCAAACAATTTATACGGCGGCACCTATACCATGTTTGATTCCATTTTACCGCAATTTGGTATTACGACAAAATTTGTGGACCCGGGTTCCATCGACTCTTTTGAAAAGGCTATTACTGAAAAAACCAGAGTCATTTATTTGGAGACGATCGGTAATCCTGTTTTGCAGGTCGTAGATATCGAGGCAGTTGCAAAAATCGCCCAAAAACACAACTTGCCGCTTGTTGTCGATTCCACATTTACGACACCCTACCTGCTGCGCCCCATAGAATTCGGGGCCGACATTGTTTGCCATTCTTTGACCAAATGGATTGGCGGACACGGAACAGGTATCGGCGGTATTGTGGTCGATTCCGGCAAATTTGACTGGACCGATAAAAAATTTAAATTATTTAACGAACCGGATGACAGTTATCATGGTGTTCGTTACGCACACGATTTGGGAGATTTGAATCCGCTGGCATTCATTATGAGGTTACGGCTCGTTCCCCTGCGAAATCTTGGTGCCTGTATTTCGCCGGACAATGCCTGGCTTTTCCTGCAGGGCATTGAAACGCTGCCGTTGCGTATGGAGCGGCATTGCCAAAATGCGCAGGCAGTTGCCGAATATCTGGAAAACCACCCCAAAGTTGCATGGGTCCGGTATCCGGGTTTGAAAAAGGACCCTTCCTATACCCTGGCACAAAAATATCTGAAAAAGGGAAACGGCGGCATGGTCGTTTTCGGCCCAAAAGGCGGCAGCGCGGCCGGTGAAAAATTTATTAACAATGTGGAATTAATTTCCCATCTGGCAAACGTTGGCGACGCTAAAAGCCTGGCCCTGCACCCGGCCAGCACTTCCCATTCTCAGCTTTCTGAAGAACAGCAAAAAGAAGCCGGCCTGTCACCGGAGCTTGTCCGCTTATCCATCGGCATTGAAAATATCAACGATATTATTGCTGATATTGATCAGGCCCTGAATAAATTATAAATTTGGAGTTATTATGAATTCTTATTATTTAGATAACAGCTTGTCAATCGGGCGTACCCCCCTTGTCAAGCTCAACCGAATTACCGGAGACAGCAAAGCGCTGATTCTGGCAAAAACGGAAGGAAGAAACCCGGCCTATTCCATAAAGTGCCGTATCGGGGCTTCCATGATCTGGGATGCGGAGAAAAAGGGTCTTCTAAAACCGGGAAAAGAAATCATTGAACCGACAAGCGGCAACACAGGTATTGCCCTGGCTTTTGTTTCTGCCGCCAGGGGTTATGGATGTACATTGGTCATGCCGGATAGTATGAGCATTGAACGCAGAAAAATCCTCAAGGCCCTTGGAGCGAACCTTATTTTAACAGAAGGCTCAAAAGGCATGAATGGAGCGGTTGAAAAAGCCAAACAAATTTATGAGGGCGACACGAAAAAATATGTGCTTTTGCAGCAGTTTGAAAATCCGGCAAATCCACAAATCCATGAAACCACAACAGGTCCTGAAATTTGGGATGACACAAACGGCGCTGTTGACGTGTTGGTCGCAGGCGTGGGTACCGGCGGGACCATCTCAGGCATCAGCCGGTTTTTAAAAAACACAAAAAAGAAAAATATACTTTCAGTAGCTGTAGAACCGGCAGCAAGTCCGGTCATCTCACAAACATTAAATAATGAATCCATTCAACCGGGTCCTCATAAAATTCAGGGCATCGGGGCCGGATTTGTCCCGAAAAATCTTGACCTGTCAGTTATTGACAGGGTTGAACAGGTATCAAACGAAGAGGCTTTTGATATTGCCAGACGACTGGCCTGTGAAGAAGGTATCCTGGCTGGTATTTCCAGCGGAGCGGCGACAGCAGCCGCCATACGTTTGGGAAACCTGGACGAATTTGCCGGAAAAACCATTGTCGTCATTTTACCGGATTCCGGCGAACGCTATCTTTCCAGTACACTTTATGAAGGAATTTATGATGAAAAAACCGGATTATAGAGATAACCATAACATTCCAATTCAGGAGTAAACGGATGACAGACAAAACAGGGTCCGTAGGCATTGTCGAACCTCAATCTATAACGTTTGCCGAACCACCGGATAAAATGCAGCTTGAAAGCGGAGAAATGCTCGGCCCGATTACGCTTGCCTATGAAACATACGGCACATTAAACGACAAGCGGGACAATGCCATTTTAATCACCCATGCCCTTTCCGGAGACGCCCATGTCGCCGGTTATCACAGCGAACAGGACGCCAAGCCGGGTTGGTGGGACTTTATGATCGGGTCCGGCAGACCTTTTGATACGGACAAATATTTTATAATCTGTTCAAATGTTCTCGGCGGCTGCAAAGGATCGACCGGTCCTTCTTCGATCAATCCGCAAACCGGCGAACCATACAATCTTCATTTTCCGGTCATTACCATCGGTGACATGGTCAAAGCGCAGGTCAAACTGATCGATTCACTGGGTATTGAAAAACTGTTATCCGTCATCGGCGGGTCCATGGGCGGCATGCAGGTGCTCGAATGGGCCATTGAATATCCCGAAAGGACGTTATCGGCCATCCCCATTGCAACGACAAGTCGTCTCAGTGCCCAGGGAATTGCCTTTGACGAAGTCGGTCGTCAGGCAATATATGCGGACGCAAACTGGCACAATGGAGATTATCCGCAAAAAAACACGATACCATCTCAGGGCCTGTCCGTTGCCAGAATGCTGGCCCATATTACCTATCTCAGCGAAGAATCCATGCATAAAAAATTCGGCAGACGTCTCCAGGAAAAAGAACGCTATGGATTTGATTTTGAAACCGACTTTCAGGTGGAAAGTTATTTGCGACATCAGGGAGAAACTTTTATTCGCCGCTTCGATGCCAACACATATCTTTATATTACCAAAGCCATTGACTATTTTGATTTGAAGCGGGAGCACGGTTCTTTGGAAGAAGCCTTTAAAAATGTAACAGCAAAATTTTTAATACTTTCTTTTTCTTCAGACTGGCTGTTCCGCACATCAGATTCAAAAAAAATGGTCAAAGCGCTTAAAATAAACAGAAAAGATGTTTCCTTTTGCGAAATTCCATCCCCCTATGGTCATGATGCATTTTTATTACCCAATGAGGGAATGGAACGTATGATCTCCGGCTTTTTGACACACGTTTATGAAGGACGTTAAATGACACAAGATAAAATTCAACACATACGTATAGACCTCAAGCTTATCGCCGATTTGATTCCGGAAAACAGTTCTGTTTTGGATTTGGGGTGCGGGACCGGAGAATTATTAAAACAGCTTATTACAGAAAAAAAAGTCCAGGGACATGGTGTAGAGCTTTATCATGAATATATTTATGAATGTATCAACAACGGCGTCCCGGTGGTGCATGCCGACCTGAATGAAGGCCTGAGCGATTATCCGGACAAATCCTTTGATTATGTTATCCTCAGCCGGACGTTACAAGTGGTCTATCACCCCCACCTTGTTATAAAAGAAATGCTGCGCGTCGGTAAAACCTGTATCATCAGTTTGCCGAATTTCGGTTACTGGCGTCTGCGCTCACAGTTGTTTTTTAAAGGCGTTATGCCGGGGTCCAAACTTTTACCCTATGAATGGTATGACACACCCAACATCCACCTATCGACATTGAAGGACTTTGTAAATTTTTGTAGAGAAGAAAATATTTCCATCGTAAAGCAGATAAATATGTTGAAAGAAAAACAAGCCGGAGCTTTATGCTGCCTGAACACAAACCTGTTTTCCGATCTGGCGATTTTTGTAATAAAAAATAAATAACCAGAAATAACTTTATAAAAATTCATTTATAATATAAATACCATTACCAGTGCCCAGCCATATCTGATTATTGTTACGTTCTTTAATGTCAAAAATAGTAGACGGCACCTTGCAGCAATAATTCCACTTTCCGAGATAATAATAAATCAACTCGTTTCCCCGTGCCAGCCACACCCATCCTTTACTATCGCTGTATATTTCCGTTGCCATAGTTCTTTCACCATCAAAATCAGGCGGGTTCTGTATGCTCCATTTGCTCTTGTCGAATTTTAAAACAGTTGGATCTTTAGCAGAATATGCAAGGGAAGAATAGGAATAATCGCACAACACCCACAATTCATTAAAATTTGAAAATGCCAGTTGATACGAATAATCCAATTTGATACCGGCATTTTCAGTCCTGTAATATGTCCATTGATTATCCTTATATTTTATGACAGCGCCAAAGCAAACAAACCATTTATTATTTTCGTTATCAACTTCAATATCATAAATAACTGTAGTTGTGAGTTGCGAATTTTCAGGTGTATAAACGTTCCATTTTTCATTGTCATATTGTACAAGGCCGCCATTGTAAATATTACCATTGGTAAACCACACAGAATTATTATGGTCAACGGATAATGCGTATATATAATATTTGATAGGAGAATTGGATTTGTCAAATTTTGTGAATTTGTTATTATCATACTTCATCAGACCAATATTCGATCCTATCCATACACGACCCAAATTGTCGATATCCATTGCTCCGACAGAAAATGAATCCGGTAAAATAGAGTTTGACGAGTCAAAATGAAAGGGTTTAGTATCATATTTTAACAGGCCCTGCTTCAGCGTCCCAATCCAGGCCGTTCCTTCATGGTCAAATGTTATGGATTGAACAAAATAACCGGTCAGAATATGCTCCGGCTCCCCGAATTGAAATGAGGACGTCACGGAATTGTCATGACAGGCGCTTAGTGTCATTACAATCGCAATCAACAAATACCCGACAATTTTTTTCAACTAAATCCTCCCACAGAATATTTTCCCGGCAAATATCTTTTTAACAGGCTGTTATTTTAAAAGAGATATAAAACGCGACTGTTTAAAGTGTCCTGATTTTATTTGCACAACATAAACGCCGGACGGCATTATCTCACCCTGATCATCCTGACCGTTCCACAAAAGTGAATATTGCCCTTTTTCCTTTTGCCCTTCAAAGAGGGTACAAATTTCCTTCCCTAAAACATTAAAAATTTTCACAGAAAGAGATAATACCTGATCACCATGAACCTGAAACGGAATAACCGTTTCAGGATTAAAGGGATTGGGATAGTTTTGACCCAGCAGCAATTGTACCGGCGTTGGATCATTTTCATCGTCCACATTTGTTACAAGCTCGTTAAAAAACGTTGCCAACTGCACAGGATCAACCCTCCCCTGATGAATGGCTCCGAAATAGGAAAAAGAACCATGCTGCAAATAATGCAGTGCAATATAATCGATTTTGAGAGATTCAGCAGTCACCGGATTTACGAGCTCAATATACCCCATGTTAACATCTTGGGCACAAACACCACAGGCTTCTATGCCTCGCTGCGCATAATCAATTTTGTAAATTTGATCAGCCGGGTTCACAATCGGTAACTGCTGAATTCTATCGTATAAAAGGTGAGCCAGTTCCGCGCCGTCTCCGATTCCATCCATATCAGAGTCCCAGCATTGCGGATCAAGCGTCAGCTCACTTTCTTCCTGATTATTCAAGCCATCCTGGTCATTGTCTGTCAATACAAATAATTCGTGGTCATCACTATTCAAGCTAATGACATTTAATAAAGCTTTGATATCAATACGATCAGAATGGACTTCTCCATTATAGGTAAAACCACCACATTTTAAATAATGAATGGTAATATATGAAAGGTCATAGGTCAGATTTTTAACAGGATTGATAATTTTTCGGTATCCCATATTAAAAGTTTGTCCGCAAATATAACAGCGTTCTACACCATCATACGAATAATCTTGAGCATAAAGAGAATCTTGCTTTTGCACAAGAGGCAAACTTTCCACAAGCTCTGCTATTTTGATGGCAGTCTGCCGGCCGTCCAAAACACCGTCCTGATCACTGTCTGCTTGAGTCGGGTCTGTTCCGCAAAAAGGTTCTTCCAAATCAGTCAATCCATCCTCATCCGTATCACCATTTACTGAATAAATGTGAGAGGAACCTTTACCATTGAGAATGACATCCAGCAGTGCCGGATTAATATCATCCTTGCTGTGAACATCACCTTCATAAGACAGACTTCCGTGCAAAAGATAATGGTGAAAAGCAATATAGGGTATATCCATCGACAGGTTTTCCATCGGATTGACAATAACGGCGTATCCCATATTTACAACCGAATCACATTTCGAACAGGTTTCAAGCCCATACATCATATAATCTGTTATATAGGGGCCGTCAGTACGGGGCTCATGTGGTAATTGTGCAAGCTGTTTATAAAGACTTTTTGCCGCCTGAACGCCGTCAGCGACACCATCTCCATCCGAATCGAACAATTCAGGATTAAGGCCCAATATTGTTTCAAAAAAGTCTTTAATATAATCCTGATCATGATCATCGTATTCATAAAAAGGTGTTAAATGTGGATCATCATTATGAGGCGCCGCAAGGCCTGAAATCGGTACAAGACACGATGTGCCGACAATCAGCGACAATGTCGCAGCCGTTTTTAAACGGCTTTTTACATTTTCACCGGCGAAAAAGTTATTTTTAATCGTACCTTTTTCACCGAAAAGGTGCCGGCATATATTATATATTTTACGATATTCAGGCACCAAAAGCGGGGTTATATTGCAATCCGGACAGCACCAATGAAAAAGAATATGTTGATCTTCCCGGGCCAAAAAGTTTGACGAATAGCCGTGTTGTATAAAATTTTCAATACAGCAGGACGGAAATCCAAACAAATAACCTTCTAGTCTGATATTTTTGTCTGACTTGATCAATGGTGTATTTTGAAATTGAGCCTGATAAAAATCAACCCAGGCGCCGGAAGCGCTAAACACAACCTCTTCCGAAGAATCACCGTTTTTTAATTTTCGTTTTATACAACGGGTCTTTAATCCCATGGAATTCAAAACATCCAGATGGGACTTTTTGATGGATTTTTCCCATCGGCAGAGAGGTTTTAATCCTTCTCGTGACAATAACGCCAGGTAGGCCAAATCAAAATCCAGAACTGCAATATTTTTTAATTCCATGATCATACTCTTTTTTTTAACGATTCAATTTAATATTTCATTTAACACATCATGTGGATCAATGCACAAGCACCATTTTTCCGACAAAAACACCCTTTGGACTTGATAATCGATAAAAATAAAGTCCGCTGGTAACCGGTTGCCCGGCACTGTTTCTGCCGTCCCAGGTAACCCGGTGCATACCGGAACTTACTGGGCCGTCAGCAAGCACTTTAACAAGTTCACCCGAAATATTGTAGACTTTTAACGTTACATCCATCATTTCCGGGATAGAAAAAGTTATCATTGTTTCCGGATTAAAAGGATTGGGATAGTTACCCAGCAGTGTTACAGATTTCGGCAACAACGATTTATCTTCATCGGAAACATGAGTAGAACCTATTTCCGGCAATGTAAAATTTATGTTTACCATACCATTCAGTTCTATGGGTACGGCCTGTTCCAATACACTGACATTTCCGTTAAACAAACTTGAAAAACCTTCTTTTGTCACCTGAAGGACATAGTTTCCGGGCGGCAGACCGTTCACCTGATAGTTTCCCTGAGCATTTGCCTGACAACTGAAAATGGCTTGGCCGGCTTGATCAAAAACATACACATTGGCTTGTGGTAACGGATTTCCGTCACTATCAGAAATGTTCCCGCTGATCATAGTTTCACTTTTTTCAGGATAGCCATAATCGAGGAACAACCAATAGGCAGGTGAAATCATAAAGTTTATATTTTCCGTTGTAATGTTTTCAGCAACCTGAACAAGTTCGGCTTCAGCCGGATCGAACACATTGTCATAATACTCGGAAATGGCAAAATAACTGGACCCTTTTACAAGATATTCACCGGGCGGCAAGCCTTCAAGTTTATAAGAGCCGTCAACAGCCGTAACGGCTGTATAATATAATTCCGAATAGGGCCATTGAGCGATTGTTACAGCAGGTTTGGCTGTTACTATTGCGATTTCAAAAGGTGTATCATCCCATTCAGACAATACATTTCCACTAATCGCCCCTGTTCCGTCATTTCTTTTTACAAGAGAAAAATCTATTTCACTTTTTTCACCACCTGTCACCTTTACAGGCTGCGCCATACTCTCAACAACAGCATCATTATAATATTCAAAACTTCCGTTTGCATGGACCGTAATATAATATTCACCTTCCCACAGGTAATCTATGGAAAACAGTCCATTTTCGTCGGTAATATCATAAAATGACCAGGCCGCAAACCCGGGATACATATACCAACGTGATGCGTAAACAGGTTTAACCTCAATAAAAGCTCGATCTATTGCCGTACCGGTTAAAGAGTCAGAAACCATACCCGCTATCGATCCGTACATGGGCCGTGGATCAAAATCAAAATTAATATTCGGTTCATGCTCACGGGCACCCAGGGTGACAACGGTAGCCAAAGAAAGACTGTCGGCGTGATCGTACCATTGTTGACCAAAATTCTCACTTTCCCACTTGCTGGCGGCTACCACATAATCACCTGCCGGTAATTTACTTACCTGATAAAAGCCGTTACTGTCTGTAGATGCCCATGCCCAGACATTTAATCCGGGTGTTTGTTTTTCCTCTGCCGGACTGACCTGAATATTAGCGGAGCTTATCGGCGTTCCATCCATTTTTCGGACGGTACCGGACAAAATAGCCGTTCCGGGAACAATCGGGAGCTGAAAGTCAATCGGCTGCTCCGTCCTTCCGTTAACAATAGAAACAGGCGTAGCACTTGCCATATCATCAACACCGGGCCACCATTGTTGAACGCTTTGCCAGCCGTTCTGAGCATAAACAGAAACATAATATTCATCATCCGGCAATTCACGAACAGCATAAAAACCCTGTGAATCTGTTTTTGCATAGGACCAAACACGTTGACTATTATCCCCGGTATACACAGACCGTACCTGAATATTAGCATTCTCAACCGGATTACTGTAAGCATTAATTACCCGGCCCGAAATCAGGCCATTAGAAATTTTTAAAGACATGGTAAAGTCAATACCAGTGACGTTTTGTTCTTCCTGTACAGAAACCGGCGTAGCCTCTTCCCATGTTAACACATCATCATACCATTTTTCTTCATATCCATATCTGTCCCAAATTGCGGCCCGTACTATATATTCACCGGGAACTAAACCGCTAATTATATAGTAGCCATTTTCATCTGTAACAGCTTTGGCATAATCATAATAACCACCTGGCTTTAAATCACCGTTTTCATTAAAAATGGAATCCTGAAAAGCCATCATAACATAAACGGCCGACTCAAAAACGGGATTCCCTTCTGAATCGATTACTGTTCCGCTGATACTGCCGCCCATCTTTAAGGAAAAATCAATGTTTTCGACCTGTTGAGAATCAGTCACTGAAATAAGCAAAGCATCGGACCTGGAAGCCGCATTGTCATAATACTGTTCCAGAAATCCATCAGCACGGGCAACGGCCAGATAATCACCGCTTTTCAGGCCGGTAATTTCATAATACCCATCCTGATCGACCTGGGCCCAACCGTATCTATCTAATAACGTTGGAGAAGAGACCTGAACAAAGGCATGGCCAATGGGATGAAGATCGGCATTGTTGACAACACGTCCGGAAATAATGCCGGAGCCGGGAACAACAGGTGTCATATCAAAATCTATTCCGCTTGTTTCAACACCCTCTCGTACAAAAACAAGCTCAGCATCACCCCTATTGGTTGTGTTATTATAATAAAGCAACTCATATCCGTCAGCCCAGGCAACTACAATATAATGTCCCTCCGCAAGACCTTCTATTAAAAATGTACCGTCTTCATTAACAACGGCAAGGCCTTTTGGATTGGCCGGATCATCTAAATTTTGCAAAGAATCCGCACAAATTGCCTCAACAAAAACATTTCCATAAGGCATGTCGGAGCTCACTCCGGAAATAGTTCCGGAAATACTGCCGGTTTGTTCCGTTTTTTCCTGTAGAGTCGTAGAATACACACTTTTTAGCATTCCACCGGATTGCAGCGTCAGCTTGGCTTTTATAAATTTCGCTATCTGCTTTTGTGATTGTGTAATTTCTGATGCTGCCATTACATTTGATACAACAAACAATAACATAAAGATAAAAACGAAATTTAAAAATCGTTTCATAACAAATCCTCTCTAAAAATCAAACTAAAAATACACTTTTTTAATAATTACTAAACCTCATTTAACAGCAACAGACAAAACAGATGATTTTATACGTCCGGTCCATAAAATTCCTTCGGAAACGTTCAACATATCTAATAATCTATAGGGCATTTCATAATAAAAATAACACGAATATTGCTCCTCCGGAATTTCCGGGTAACCGGACAAATTAACCGTTCGTGTTATTTTTTCCTTGTTCCCCAATTTAACAAACCAATCCATACTAATATAAGCTTCCGGAGAAAAATCTATGGAATCGGTCCGTCCCCGCACAATAGATTCTCGTCCTGCATTGAATTGAATACCATTCGTATAATAGTGAAAAATGTCCGTTCCCATTTTCAAAGGATCAAACACAAAAATATCTTTATCTGTTTGATTGATGATACTAAATGAATATGAGACCGTTGTTTTGTTGGCAGATTGCTGAAAAACAGATACACTATCCAAAACACAATCTATTCCGGCAAAAAATAATCCTGAAGAGACAAGAGCTTGCTTAACTCGAACATCGTACCGGGGATCCATGACGGCTAGCTCTAAAAGCGTTCCAATTGATGGATCAATAGGCAAACAAGTAATTTCTGAACGTTCACTGGGCACATTATACACCGGATTTTGAGGAATTGAGGATAAATGGTATCCCCAAAATTGCCCCACATAACAGGCAACACCGTTTGCAGTAACAACAAAATATTTTCCCAAAATATTATTATAATTATCAGGAAGCTGGACAGCAGATTTTAAATATATGGTATGCGTAGACCAATCATATCTTTCTATATTGTTGGAAGCAATCCAGGGTTTTTCATTTAATTTCAGGTTAACGAGCGGTTCATTATTTAGATTTGATGTATCTTGTTGATCTTGCAACAAATAAATATTAATCCCGGCATTAACAGGCTCCTGCTCAAAAGGACTGGAACAGGACATTAAAACAACCACCCAGTATAATAATAATATATTCATAACTTTAAACATCTCTTTACTCAAAACTAAAACGAAACTGAAAGTGTTAATTGATTTGTAAAAACACGTAATTTTTCAAAAGTCTTATCACCGGTTTTTAAGGCCGGATTAATATAACGGACATTTCCCATTGCCATATTTTGTGATGGATACAATACAAACTGGTCTCCTGTTACAACCGGAACCGTTTTAACAGAAACGAGTTGGGCATATAATGGTAACGCACTTGCTATCATTAGAAAACAGACTAATTTTGGTCGTATCATTTTATTCTCAATCCCTATTTCAAAAGAACCATACTCTTTATGTCATTAAAATAGTCTGTTTCTAACCGATAATAATAAACACCGCTGCAAACGACAGATCCATTTTCATCTTTGCCGTCCCATACAAGCGAATATTGCCCCGGTCCCTGGTTGCCTTGATATACGGTTTTTAAACGACGCCCGTTTACATCAAAAATGACAACAGAAATATATGACTGTTTTTTCAAATCAAACTGAATTTTCGTTTGCGAATTAAAAGGATTGGGCCAGTTCTGGTATAATTGAAATATCGCAGGTGAGACGGATTTATCGACAATAATAGAACTGCTATTGAGTATAAAACTGGTGCGATAATCCGGCGAATTACCGGAACCGGAAATATTTACATCAATATAAACCTGGCCGGGCACAAAATTTGTCGACGGAATTTTGGCCGTCCATAAATTATATGATGAATGGTTTAAATTATCAACTGTCATTTCACTACCGTTTTCAAATGTCAGTTTTATAGCAACATCATCTTCCAGGTTATATCCAAACAGTTCTACTTTAATTTCAACCGAGTCGCCCTGGGCCGGTGATTCCGGAGTTACATCACATGTTAAATATTTTGTTTCATTTTTATAACCATAGCTAAACTCCGGATTCGAGTTGATCCATGAATCCTGATTTACATAAAAAGACTGAGACCATGTCGGCGGTGACGGCGGCTCTGTTTGTAATGTTTCCCGCCATTTTTCATCGGTCATACGTTCAGTAAGCGGTTTGGTAAATTCGTAATAAGAATACCCGGCACCCTTTGTTAAAACAGGGCGGCCTTCAATATTACAGATAACATAAATGGCATAGGGAAAGCCGACACCTTCTTCCAATACGGTTAAGCTATTTCCATCCGTATGAACATCCGCGACGACCGGCATGGGTTCAATATCATCATCATAATTACTGGGGCCTTCAGCATATTGTTCAAATCCTATAATTCTATAAATCGTTTTTCCAAAATCAAAAATGAGTTTATACTCTTCTGCTGTCAGCGATTCATTTGTTAACTCTTTTTCAGCTATTGTTTTTAAACTCTTACTTGTTTCATAAAAACTGTTCAAAGAAAATTCAAACTCTTCAAACAACAAACCTTTATTTTGCAGTCCTGTTTGTAAAAAACTGGCCAAAGCGGCTAGCCGGCCAAACAAATGCGGATTTGGTTCGACATATCCCTGAACTAATCCTGTTGTCGGCGGCATACTGGTTTCTGAACCACTTTGTTTTGCATATAAAATAGTATCATGCCGTAACTCGGCCCAGGATGCTAAAGCAGCAAGCAAATCCTTGTCGCCCCAGGCATCGGTCCGCATATAAAACGGATAGCCCTCTCCTTTTAAAGCCAGCATCGGCATGAGAGAATAAAGCCAGTTCCAATAAACATTTTGCGCCCAAATCTCAGGTGCATAATTTTTAAAAATATTAACAAGGGAATCAAGCTTTTCCGTATAAAATGGATTGTTCCTGTCTTCCTGTGGCAAATAATCAAAAGCTTTTTCATCACCCAGCACTATCATCACATCCAATCCTTTTGGCATAGCACGGCCCGGTATTTTTGTCATAACAAGTTCATCAAGCACCCAGGAATCCGGAATAAAACGCTGTCCCATAAATCGAAAGCCTTTAATCGGCTGCCCCGGATAAGTAATGGCCGCAACAGGAAATTCTTTTGTATGATTTAAAAATTCAGTCAAATTGTCATCATCTGCAAAAGCATCCGGATAAAGAGATGAAAACTCGACGCCATAGACTTGCTGTGCAATTGTAATGTACTGGTAAAAATTTATATCATCACTTTTTCCGACAAAAAACACAGTCGGCTGATAAATTTCATCCCAAATTTCCAGTGCCGTCCGATCGTTTATATTGACATTCATTAATGCCTGTACCAGTAAAATAGCCCGTTGAGTGGCTTGCCGGCTTGCTTCATCATCCGGCGCTACACAGGCAAAGGTCATCCTCCCCAGCCACATCATTGATTTAAAATAAGCAGAAAGCTGTTCGCTGTCTGTATAATGCCCGCGAACAATATATTGAGAATAATCTTCATCATAATCAAATATTGGGGATAAAGAAAAACCATTTGCCTGTCGGATAAGCTCAAGCTCTTCAAGGTACTTTCCGCCATTAACAGGCTCTACATAGGTGCTGTCCAACAGTTTTTTTGCAACAATGAGATAATCCATATTGCTGATAATTGCAGACCGTATCACATCGTTATTTGTGATGGAATATTGACGCTGAGTTTCAATCAGCAAAGAGTCCAAAAGCGTATTCAACAATGAACAAAATCTTTTTTCTTCACAGGTTTTTAAAATATAATCAAAACACAGGTGGAAAGTATGAAGCATGGCATCGGTTGTTACAAATGCAGGAATCCCGTTTTCCCGGCAATCATTATATACATCAAACATCTCTTTAAAACCTGTGGCTTCACTGCCGGGTTTGGAATATGTTGCAGATGTCACTACAAACTGATTACTTTTTAACATCTGTAAACTTTTAGGATCAAATTCAAAATCTCCCAAATTTACAACATTCTCCAGATTTCCTCCAGGCTGGGGGTCAATAATTTGCGGTGTAATTAAAACCGGAAAGGGTTGATAAATACCGAACTCAGTTTCAACCGGATTGGAAATATCGGCAATCATATCGATTGCAAAACTAGTATTTATTAAACAAAAAAAGATTCCATAAAAAAAACATTTTTTCATAATAAAACCTCCAAATCAGGCTTTTTAAAAATAACAGAGTTAAACATAGTTTTTTATTACCAACAATCGTACCATTGCCATAAAACGATATAAATGCAATATTTTCAATGTTAAAAACAATAAATAGAAAATAAAATATTTCAAAAAACTGATAAAAGGCTCAGAAATTTGAACACTCTGCAATTGATTTTGACACAAAAATCACAACCCAAATAAAAACAAACCTTAACAATAATTAGTTAAAACTTGACAAAATACTCTACAATATTTATATTTAACGAAATTGACATCTATTAATTTAAAATGTCAAGCCTTTAGCGTATTAGTGGATTTGGTGGAGGAATTAACGTGGTAGATTTATTCGCAAAGTGTTCAACAGGGACATCGGCACGGGCTGCAAAGGCAATTGAGGATGGTTGGTATCCATATTTTAAGGCCATACAATCCGGAGCTGATACCAAAGTTAGAATAGATGGAAAAAATATGATTATGATTGGCTCAAATAATTATTTGGGCCTTACTCAGGACAAACGGGTAATAAAAGCAGCAAAAGATGCGATTGATAAATTTGGGGCAGGTTGTACGGGTTCCAGGTTTCTGAATGGAACTCTTTCATTACATGAAGAACTGGAAGATAAACTGGCAGAATTTATGAATAAAGAAGCTGCTTTAATTTTTTCGACCGGTTTTCAAACAAATCAGGGTACAATTTCGACTATTATCGGGCGTAGAGATTTGGTTGTCGGAGACAACGAAAACCACGCCAGTATTGTGGATGGAACACGATTAGGTTTTGGAAAATCGTTAAAATACCATCACAATAATATGGAAGATCTTGACAAGGTAATAACATTAAATAAAAATGGAAGCGGCGGGATACTCATCGTCAGTGACGGTGTGTTCAGTATGGGCGGAGATATCGTCGATCTGCCGGAATTAATCAAAGTCGCTGAAAAACACAATGCACGTGTGATGATAGATGACGCTCACTCTATCGGTGTCCTCGGAAACAATGGTCGGGGAACGGCAGAACATTTTGGTTTAAATGACAAAGTCGATTTAATTATGGGTACTTTTAGTAAATCATTTGCCTCTATAGGCGGGTTTATTGCCGGAACTGAAGATGTTGTTCATCATATAAAGCATAATTCAAGGGCACTGATATTTTCTGCAAGCCCTCCACCGGCTGCCGTGGCGACTGTAATAAAAGCCCTTGAAATTTTACAGTCCGAGCCGGAGAGACGTGAAAAACTATGGTCAAATTATCATAAAATGAAAAATGGATTTAAAGAATTGGGATTTAATACCGGAAACAGTCAGACCCCCATCATTCCGATTATCATAGGCGAGGATGAAAAGACATTTGCTTTCTGGCGATTATTATATGAAAATGGGATATTTGCCAATCCGGTTATCAGCCCGGCTGTTCCTCCGGGGATGGGTTTAATAAGGACCAGCTATATGGCCACCCACACTGACGATATTTTAGACCAGGTATTGGATATTTTTGAAAAAACAGGAAAACAAATTGGTATTATATAATATGAAAAAAGCTACCATCATCTGGTAGCTTTTTTTTAATCCAACCAATAAAGCATTCTACCGCAATTCTCACAAGTAAAAATTTGTTCGTCTTCTCTTCCTTTAGCGCCAATCGATGTCGGTTGCCGCAAAAAACATCCCAAACAAATATCATCCTTTACAGGCACAATAGCTCTTTTCAATTTTGCTCGTAATCTTTCATAGCGGGACAATAAAGGCTTGCTAATATTTGTCGCAAGTTCTTGTCGGGCTTTTTTTAATTCATCACATCCGGTGATTGCAAAACCTAATTTTGCAACGTCATTCGCCTCTTCTATCATCAAGTCAATATCCTGTAAAGAAACGAGTAATTCTAAATCTTTTTTAACCATTCACTATTCTCCAGAAATAATAGGTAAAAATTCTGAAAAAGATCCTACATTCTTTAATTTTTCGCGATTTTCTTTCTCATTTAAAATTGTCACAAGAGACCCCAAAACCGGTAGATAAGTATTACCTTCATCATGCGGAGGTGCAATTACCATAAAGAAAAGATGTGCAGGCTTTTTGTCGATAGAATCAAATTCGATTCCTTTTTGAGACAGGCCAAATGCAATGGTTACATCAGCAGCGGCTGTTGTACGACCATGAGGGATTGCAATACCTTTACCGATACCTGTACTTCCAAGGGTCTCTCTCTGGTGCAACATCTCTAAAACAATTTCGCGATTTCTTATATACTTTCCCTCTACAAACAGGTCCAATAATTCACTAAGCGCCTCTTCTTTGTTTGAGGCCTTCATTTCCGTGATAAAAAGCTTTTCTTTAAAATAATTTTCCAGCTCAATTTTTTTCATATATTTTTCTCCTACTAATGGGCATGTCTTTTTTCAACAGAAGCTGCTTCATCTAAAATTTTTTGAACAGCTGGTATAATATTAATATTTTCCAAATTTTGTAACGCAAGTTCACGGGCAAGTACATCAACCTTTTTCGAAACAGGTTCATCTTTTTTCAGGAACATAATGTGCTCTTTTCCCAAACGGCAAAGTGAGCTGGTAAAGTCTCCCTTTTCGGTCCTGACCTGTATGTTTAATGTACGAGCAATATTTTCAAGTTCTTCCAGAAGATATTTCTCGTCACTTCCCGGAATTACAGGAGGTTGTTTTGTTTGTTGTGTTTTAACTTTTCTACGATCCATTTTACATCCTGAGAATGTTTAGGATTACAAATCAACAAGGCATCCGGAGTATCGACAACAATTAAATCTTCGACTCCGACCAGTGTAACAAGTCTGCTATCACACTCAATATAGCTATTTTTAACATTCCGTAACAGAGGTTGGCCCTTTACAACGTTTCCATCTTCATCTTTCGGCAAAATTTTATAAACTTCTTCCCAGCTTCCCAAATCACTCCAACCAAAATCACCTTCCAAAACCAAAACATTTCTGGCCTGTTCCAATACACCATAATCAATTGATTCAGAGTATATTTGTTTGTAAACCGTCTCTTTTACTTTATTATAATTCGGTTTACCTATAACTTTTTGTATTTTTAAAAGTCCGTCGTAAAGGTCCGGCATCAATTCTTCAATATAGTTAAGAATTGTTTCAACATTCCATATAAAAATCCCGCTATTCCATAAAAATTCTCCACTGGAAAAAAACTGCCGGGCAACTTCGGTTGTGGGTTTTTCAGCAAAAGCCTGAACTTTATAAGCGCCTTTAATTTCACCGGCTACCGGCTCACCGGATTGGATATAACCATATCCGGTTGAGGCGTAGGTGGGTTCAATACCTATTGTCACCAATGAATTCGGATCACTTTTGACCAATTTGACACCATCTGCAAGAATTGAAAGATATTTTTCGGAATTGCTTATTAAATGATCAGCGGGACAGACAATCATTGCAGCATTCGGATCAAGATGTTTAATATGAATCGCAGATAATCCGATGCATGGGGCCGTATTTTTACCAAAAGGTTCGAAAATCAGGTTGTCCTCTGGAATCCAGGGGAGTTGATCTTTAACAAGATCAGCCTGATCTTCTGTTGTGACAATCAGTACGTTTTCTTCAGCAACAAGGCGTTTCAGACGTCTTGCAGCCATCTGAATCATTGTTTCATCACCGATTAGGTTCAGGTATTGTTTCGGTAACGATTTACGGCTTTTAGGCCAAAACCTGCTGCCAACACCACCAGCCATAATTACAGCATAGGTATTTGACATTAAAAACCCCCTGGTGCTTTATATGAAATTAATCTTTTTTCTATTTTTAGTTGATTACTCATCAATGTTCCTCAAACCAGAATTTTTGAATATCACCAATAGAGTTCAAATAAGTTGCAAAATTCACATATTCTGAGGACCTTATTATTAAAGCAGATATAAGGGAAGGTAAAAAAATATTTGGAACCATCGATTTGTAGGTTATATAGTCTAAATTAAATAATAAAAAACCTGAATTCATTTCTAATATGAATCATTGTTTTAAAAAGCTGTTAGGTATTAATTATATATGCTTTTCCAATTTTGCCACAAGCTGTGCTTTAGAAACTGCTCCGATAATCTGTTCAACAACATTGCCGCCTTTAAAAACAAGTAAAGTCGGGATGCTGCGAATACCATATTTCATGGCATTCTGTTTATGAGCGTCAACATCCACTTTACCGACTTTGATCTTTCCGGCAAGTTCGCCGGCAACTTCTTCAACAATCGGTGCAATCATTTTACAAGGGCCACACCATACAGCCCAAAAATCTATTAAAACAGGGATATCCGATGAGATGACTTCTGTTTCAAAGTTGGCATCAGTAATTTCTATTGCATTTCCCATATAATTCTCCAATATATTTTCTATCTATCGCAAGCTATCCAAGATAGAAAACTAATATAAAAATTGCAACATAAAAGTTAATAGCAAATTAATATCAAATATACACAAAACTCGCGTATCTTTCTAACGAGTATCAACATATAAATTAATAGTAATACCAGCTTTTATCATTTTTCCTATTAAATATTACGAATTTTTTCCCTCCGGTTAAAACATTTCCTTAATATAATAAAACAACATGATACCGGAAGCAGCTATTTTAAACCCTATTCCAAAAATAGTTCCAACAAACACGCCAAATCCTGCTTTTAGGGCTTTTTCATTTCTTTTACCGGCAAGTATTTCACCACCCAGGGCACCTAAAAATGTCCCAATCAGCATTCCCCAGGGAGGAAAAAAAATTAATCCGATTACCATTCCGGCAACACTTCCCCACATACCAATTTTCGATGCGCCATATTTCTTTGCACCAAATAATGGCACAACAAAATCCAAAACAGTAACAACAATAGCTAGAATGGCCATACCCAGCAAAAACTCGGGACTAAAAGGTTCCCATGCTTTTGCAATAGATAAAACAATTAATGCAATAAAGCTTAGCGGCGGTCCCGGTAAGACCGGTAAAATACAACCGATTAGTCCTAATATTGAAATAATCAGACCGATAATTATTAAAAAAATCATATACTCCACCAAAAATTACGAGTTCAATTCACAGACAGATGAAATAACATTTTTCTTTTCTATTGGGTTAGCGTAACAATATAAACAACCACCCTGACAAGGATAGTACCAGCCGATATCCCAACTTTTTGAACAACCACAACCGGTTCGTTGTCCGTTCGCCCTGGTAACAGGGACGACCTTTCCCGCAGGATGTAAATCATTCAATAAATCACCGTCAATACATTTTGAGACGGGCCATTCAGGGACACAACAACCATGTAATATTAATCCAAACTTGTTTGCAATTTTATTTAAAAAAGCTGTTTCTTTATAAAAAAGCTCTGAGGAGACTGGTAACGCTTTAATACCCTTCTTTAACAATCTTTTTTCAACCTTTGGATATACCTGCATCCAGCTTGTGGACACATCAATAACTTTATATTGATTCAGTTTTTCTGCTATGGTTTCAAACTGGCCGATATTACATATTTCCCCATAACACGGCATTCTCAAATGCACAATCGGATCAAACCGTATCCTTAAATTTTTCGGATTCCCCAAAAATTGAATCAGCGGTTTGATAAAACGAAGGGATACGGCAACAGGTGGAATATTCGGTTCAAGAATTGTTTGTCCCAGTCCGGTAATGCTAAAATGCACATAAATATTTTCATACAATTCAAGAGCTTTTATCAGCGGCTTGTATTGTAATATATTTTCAGCATTTTTAGTCCAAAGCACCAAAGAATGAACACGTTCGGGTGGACACTTTTTTTTTAACAGTTCTATTAACAGATCAGGATAACTTGCGACGAGATCTACTCGTCTGCTTGCAGATATTATTTTTAATTGTGTTTTGGACATGTCAAATCCATCTGTTTGTAAAAATAATATCTTTTCCCACTTTTTCACCATAATCCTCAAAAACAAGCCGGATATCGCTAAAAGCAACACGAAAATTATTTTCAAACAATATATCCAGCATATCAGGACAATAAGCGGGTACACGAAAATGTACTTGTTCCAAATTCATTTTTAAGGTAATATTTTCAAGATCCTGAATAAAATAATTCAAGTAAGAACGGGGAGTTTGAGGATGAATAAAAAAACATATTAAACGTAAAACTTTATTTTTTTCTTCAGCCGTGGTTGGTATGGCCTGAAAAACAGCACACCCGATTGTCGTTTTATTCCGATAAAACAAAACAGTATCACCAAATTGGTGTGCCCCCAACTTTTGGATTAATTCGGTATAGTCAATATTTTGGCAAACCAGTTTTGTTAATTTTTTTATCTGTTTTAAAAATGAATCTTTATTCTTTTCATTTTGTTCAGAAAATAATAAATGTTGATGAGGGATAGAATCCGGATCATGCGGTTTTACACGTTTAATAAGGTCCAGCATTAAGGTAGAAGGATGGAATCCTAATCTCCCATAAAAACCCATATTTTTTTGACTTCGGGGATTGGTTTCAAGACCGATAGTTGCGCAGTTATTGCTTTTCAGATACTCTATCGAGTAGGAAGCGAGCTGTTTTCCATAACCTAAAAAATGCTTATCCGGAAGAATAGCTAAAGGACCAATCCAGCCTGTTTTGCCCCAGGTATGGCAAAAAGAAACTCCAATAATATAGCGTCCATCCTCAAGAACAAAAGCACCTTTTCCACATTCATCAAAATAAAATTCCAGGAAATCATTTCGACACATCGGCACAGAGGTGTTTTTATAACCATCATCAATTCGTGCTTGTGTAAATGCTTTTGATAACAGCATATTAACGCGATGAAGATCGCTTTTTTCCATATTTCGGATTTGGATCATAAAAAACCATTTGTTTTATACTTCTTATCATTTAGTATAATGAATAAATAAAAAAAAACAAATAATTTTTCATTAAAAAATCACATGTTACATTTTTTTTGGCACGGATAAAAAGGAGTTAAAAACACACTGCCCTGTTGCAATGAGGTAAAGAGTCTTCGGCAGAAAACTGATAAATTTGGCAACAGGGTCAGTGAGGAGTGTGGACATGCAATCTAAAAAAGTACAGTGTACGTTAATACACTGTACTTTTATTTGAACTGCCATCCAACTTATTTTACAAGCAACATTTTACGTGTTTGAATTTTTTGTCCGTCTACGTTCAGGCGATAAAAATAAATACCACTCGGGAAGGAACTTGCATCCCAGGAAACCTGGTAATTACCGACTGATTGCTGATTATTCACAAGATCAACCACTTTTTGTCCAAGCTGATTAAAGACAACAAGGTTTACATGACCTTCTGACTTTATTGAATAATTAATCGTTGTTGTCGGATTAAATGGATTCGGATAATTTTGAGACAAACCATATAATGTCGGAAGAGATGCGGTACCTTTATCATTTTCAACATTGGTATAATTGTCACCGCTTAAAAAGCCATAATGTTCAAGGGCTGTCCATTCAACCATCCAGTTCTCTGAATCAAAAGCGCCTTTATAATCAACTGGTGTAAAAAACTCGTCATCTTCAGGATAAGCTGCCAGGTTCTCATATGCAGGGCTTCCGACTTTTGGCCGTGGGTCCAGCATGGTATTATCATCATTTGCGCGACTTATGCTCATAAACAACGGATCACCAAAGGTATTACCATTTGATGCATCTGAAAAATAATCAACCACAAACTGTCCGCCTTCACACAAGGAAGTCCAGTCACTGCCTACGGAAAAGTTAAAAAACAAATTATTATTAAACAGCAACTCGCCTGCCATTAAGCGATCATAGGAATCCGGTGTTGTTACACCACTGTCGATCTTGACGGCCGTTCCGTGATAATCTCCAAATATACAGTTTTTATAAGCACCACCCCAGTTCTCGCGTAACCGAAACATGGACTTTTCATCTGTTCCTTCAATACCACCACCTAAATAAGTAGCATTGTATATCTGCGTGTAAGCTTTTGGCTCATTACCGGGAGTATCAGCAGGAGCACCATCATGCTCACCAATGTGCTGCTTTACACTGTTTCGTATCGCAAAGATAAACTGTAACCTCGACTGGTTGCCCTCATCCAGATCATAACTCTCGTCCTGACAAAAAGCCGCTACCAAATGGTCTGCATTCACGGTACCGCCCCACCATTCAAAAGCATCATCCGAACTGCTGAATACTTCTATATGGGACAGTTTTGTGCCACGACCTACACCGGCCAAACTCAATCCGTTCATCTCTTTATCTGTTGCGACTTCTGCTCCACCATGGCGTATCGATACATATTCCATACGACCGGAACTGTCATTCTCATCATCACCACCGTATTTACCCAACTCTTGATCATCCCCTGCCGGGATCGCTTCAAATACATCTTCGCCGCCGGTTACATTGATCGGTGCATTACCCAAAATTGCAATGCCACCCCATTCATTCGTCGTGTTCCAGGGCATATCATCAGGATCATTTACATCATCATTTACTGATGTGAAAATTATCGGATTATCTTTGGTCCCGACTGCCATGATCTTTGAACCACGGGTCACTATCAAAGATTTTATGTCTGCTCCGGTTCCATTCTCAGCTTTAATAACAGTACCGGGTTCAATGGTTAAAGTCGCGCCGTTGGCAACATAAATTCGACCCTTTAAGATATAAGTGTTCCCTGCCATCCATCTAGTGTCAGAGGTTATGTTCTCTGTCACTGCAATTTCTTCACCACCGGCATGAATTTCACCGTCTAAAAAGCCATAATGTTCCAGGGCTGTCCATTCAACCATCCAGTTCTCTGAATCAAAAGCGCCTTTATAATCAACTGGTGTAAAAAACTCGTCATCTTCAGGATAAGCTGCCAGGTTCTCATATGCAGGGCTTCCGACTTTTGGCCGTGGGTCCAATGTGAGATTATCATCATTTGCACGACTGATGCTCATGAACAACGGATCACCAAAGGTATTACCATTTGATGCATCTGAAAAGTAATCAACCACAAACTGTCCGCCTTCACACAAGGAAGTCCAGTCACTGCCTACGGAAAAGTTAAAAAACAAATTATTATTAAACAGCAACTCGCCTGCCATTAAGCGATCATAGGAATCCGGTGTTGTTACACCACTGTCGATCTTGACGGCCGTTCCGTGATAATCTCCAAATATACAGTTTTTATAAGCACCACCCCAGTTCTCGCGTAACCGAAACATGGACTTTTCATCTGTTCCTTCAATACCACCACCTAAATAAGTAGCATTGTATATCTGCGTGTAAGCTTTTGGCTCATTACCGGGAGTATCAGCAGGAGCACCATCATGCTCACCAATGTGCTGCTTTACACTGTTTCGTATCGCAAAGATAAACTGTAACCTCGACTGGTTGCCCTCATCCAGATCATAACTCTCGTCCTGACAAAAAGCCGCTACCAAATGGTCTGCATTCACGGTACCGCCCCACCATTCAAAAGCATCATCCGAACTGCTGAATACTTCTATATGGGACAGTTTTGTGCCACGACCTACACCGGCCAAACTCAATCCGTTCATCTCTTTATCTGTTGCGACTTCTGCTCCACCATGGCGTATCGATACATATTCCATACGACCGGAACTGTCATTCTCATCATCACCACCGTATTTACCCAACTCTTGATCATCCCCTGCCGGGATCGCTTCAAATACATCTTCGCCGCCTGTTACATTGATCGGTGCATTACCCAAAATTGCAATGCCACCCCATTCATTCGTCGTGTTCCAGGGCATATCATCAGGATCATTTACATCATCATTTACTGACGTAAAAATTATCGGATTATCTTTGGTCCCGACTGCCATGATCTTTGAACCACGGGTCACTATCAAAGATTTTATGTCTGCTCCGGTTCCGTTCTCAGCCTTGATAACAGTACCGGGTTCAATGGTTAAAGTCGCGCCGTTGGCAACATAAATTCGACCCTTTAAAATGTAGGTATTATCTGCCGTCCAAGTAACATCTGAACTGACATTCTCGGTTACCGGGATTTCTACAGCCAGCAATAATGCAGGAAGCCATAGTAACATTAGTAGGACTGTAAACCTCTTTTTCATTCGCTTCTCCTGTGTTTAATTAGGATTAACTGTTGTTTTTTATTTCATTACCAAAAATAAATTTGGACTTTTTATAAACTGTAATCTAAACCAAGCGTAAAAGTACGCCCCGAATTATAATTTTTATACACATACTCTATACCTTTAAACTCATGGATTTCTTTGTATTCAGAGTTTAAAATGTTTTTAATCGCAAACTTGGCGCCCATAGACGGCATAAACTTGTAGGATAAAGAATAATTCAATGAATGAAAGGGCTGCTCAAAAACATCCGGTGTGGCCGTACCCGTACTAAAAGCAAGTCTTTCACCGAACACATTATAATACAAACTCGAAGATATACCGGCTTTGGCGTTTTCATAATTTACGTTTACATTTAAAATGTATGGGGACTGGCCTTCAAACTGTCGTTTGTCCGAAGCATTCGGGTCGATAGCTTTTATAAACATCATTTCATATTCGGGAATATCAACCTGAGAATGAACAAGTGCTAAATTTCCACCAACCATAAAATTAGTCAGTTTTTGTGAAACAACATCAAGGCGTTTACGAAGTTCAAATTCAATTCCGTATGTCAAAGCATGGTCAACATTAACCCATGTCATTTCCTTTTCTTTAGCACGATAACGTTTCTCGATCGGGTCCTGAAAAGACTTGTAAAACAAGCTTACCGCATAAATTTCTCCGGGACGGGAGAACCATTCCCATCGTATATCATAATTATCGATCAATGTGCGTTTAAGCTCTGAATTTCCAAAATAATTAACACCGCCAATAAATTCATAAGATTCAAAAGGGACCACTTCACGAAATGTAGGTAAGGCCAGGGTTTTTCCATAAGCCAGGCGAACATTCATATCAGGATTCAGTTGATAAATAAAATTCAAAGATGGAAGTAAATCGTGCTCCGTAAAATTCATTTGTTTGCCCACATCATCCGTCTCAACTTTCATTTCTGTTGTTTCCAGTCTAGCTCCACCGATAAAACGTATTTTCCTGGAAAGCGGCAAGTCGACCATCGCATAACCGGCATTTATATTTTGTTCACCTTTATACCAGCCAATTTGAGGCGCCAGTTCCTCCAACACCAATCCCATATCATAATACCGATTGGTGCCTTCCGTAATCTGATCACTTGTAAAACCCAATTCTGCCAAAAAATCGTCTACATTACCATTATATTCAAAATTTCCGGTAGCAGGTCGATAATAAAAATTTCTTTCACTAAAATCCTTTTTCTTTTGAGCCAGCATGCCACCCATTTTAAAAGAACCGGGCTTGCCCTGCCATTGTTTAAAAGGAATGGTATAGTCAATTTTTAATTCATTTCGATCTCCATCTAATGTTCTAAAAAACCGACGGGGTTTGGCATTATGTTTAACTTCATATTGCGGGTTCCCTTCAGGTGCATACCCGTTGGTAAAATAACGAATATCCGGTTCATCCTGATAAGAACGACCCAGGGTGCCGGCCCATTCCAGATTAGAATTAAATAAAGACGGGAACTGATGTTTTCCGTTTAGCTGAAAAGAATATAATTCGCGTTCATTATAACCAATCGTGCTCGACTGAACAATTTCATTTTCATAATCATAGGGATTCTGTCCCTCTAAGGTAAGAGCATAACTTTCAGCATTTCGGTTATAAACAAAATCAAATCCAAAAAAATGACTGGGATTTAATTTATAAGTTGCTTTAAACAAACCGCCCCATAACACTTCATCACTGCTTTTATTTTCCTGATATTTATAATTATAAGTTAACTCGTCAACAGCGTCAATTGAAGAGGCACCTAAATACCAGTTGTTTTTTTCACCATTTTGATAAGATGAATAGCTGTGATTATAAGAGAGGCTGGTCAAAAAGCCCAACGGTCTTCCCAGAAAATTTATTTGGTTACCCACAGAAAAAGAATAACTCTGGTTTAAAGGAAAGGTGGTTGTCACGGGTTTCATTGTGGAACTGAAACTTTTAATAAAGGAATCATATACCAAAGCCTGCTCGCTACTTTTTCTGGCATTGCTTGCCATTTGTTTAAAATCATCAAGGCCAATGGATTGAATAACATCCGGAATTTCACGTGTTCCATCATCGATTCCCAGCCAATCCAGGTTACCGCCGGAATATGAAATGGCCCCATCATTTTTCAGATTAACATCGGGATTAAATGAAGAAGATGCTGAAAACTTGATCGTGAGGTCCTGCGGAAAATCTTTGGTCCGAATATCCACAGCCCCGCCGCTGAAATTTCCGGGTTTGTCCGGTGTAAAACTTTTTACGGCAACAATGTTATCAATTAAATTAGAAGGGATAAGATCAATTGAGCCGGCACGTTTGTACGGATCGGTACTGGGAATTTCTGCACCGTTTAACTGTGTACTTGTATAACGGTCGCCCAAACCGCGAACATAAATATATTTACCACCGACAACTGATGCACCGGTTACCTGTTTCATAGCCTCAGCGGCATTACCACTGCCTGCTCTTGAAATAGCTTCCGCACTTACGGCATCGCTCACAGAAGAAGCTTTTTGCCGGTCTTTAAGCAAAACAGCCTCTGTATTTTTCAATGCTTTGGCTGTAACAACAACTTCCTGACCTTTTAAAACTTGCATTTCCATGGAAAAATCGAGTGTGGTCGTTTCGTTCGATTTCACCTCGATATTCTCAATAACTTTTTTATTATAACCCATATATGTTACGACGAGTGTATATTGACCCTGGGGAACAGCGCGTATTGTAAAGACGCCGTCCAGGTCGGTTGCAGCCCCGCGAGTGGTTCCCTGGATAAGGATATTAACGCCAAAAAGAGCATCACCGGTTTCTCCATCTACAACATGTCCGCTAATTTTACCAGTTGTTTGACTCCAAAGGGAAAATGGAATTAAAAATACCAGACTAAATAAAATGGTCCTGAATTTGATTTTATACATTATTTTTACCTCATTTTTTTAAACAGTTTCTGCCGTTAAAATATTGGTAAAAGATAAAAAGCAAAGATTAGGTAAAAATAAAAGGTGTGTAAAGAAGGTGTTAAGAAGGGAATAAGTTTTTGTAAATAAAAAAAGCTCTTGTAAAAATTATACAAGAGCTTTCAAATCAGCTATTTAATTGTGGAAAATGTATCTTTAAAACCGCTAAAAAATTCCAAAATTTGTTCCATAATATCTTCTGTCTGTTCAATCATTGCCAAATATAACAAACTTTGGCGTGTTTTTACTTGACCTTTTTTAACACTTTTTAACTGTTGTCGTTTAAGTTTGGCCACTTGCTGTGTTATTGTATCGCTGTAAACAAAAGATTGTTCCAGGGCTTTAAAATCAGAATTTCCCAATGATTCAATTCCATTTTTCATTAACAAAACAAATTCTGCTTTTACTTCCAGCAACTCCCCCTTTTGCTCATCAATTAATCCGCGATGATGGTTTTCGACGTGACTATGACAATACTCAACCAAAATTCGTAAACGACGGCTTGATTCCCGAAGAGGCCAAATCATCTTGGGGCTAAATTCAAGGTTATCTTCAGCTTTTTGCATATGCTGTATTAAACTGGTTACCAAACGTTTTCCTTCTTTATTCAATTTATTCGAGTCTTTTAATGCAATGCCAAGTTTTTTTCTATTTTCATTAAATGTTGCATCAAAAGTCAACTCAAAAATGGATAGTAATTGCTCATAGAACTCGATAAATTGTTTTCTTAATGCTGTTGAAAACTGTATTGGGCTCTGCTCAACTTCAACAACCTGACTTTTTTCTTCAACTTGTTCACGATTTTTATGAACACGGTAAGAATGAACTATTAAAAATACCGCCAATGAAAGTAGAACTAAAATAGCCGGTAAGTGGAAAAAATAAATTAAAACGGCAAACAACATACTGACAGTAGATGCCATAAAAGCTGTAAAAAACCAACCGCCGATAACTGTTAAAACACCGGCAACACGATAAACAGCGCTTTCCCGTCCCCAGGCCCTGTCAGAAAGAGAACTCCCCATCGCAACCATAAATGTTACATAGGTTGTTGAAAGAGGCAATTTTAAAGAAGTTGCAAATGATATTAAAGCACTGGCAACCACCAAATTAACAGATGCACGCACTAAATCAAAAGCAGGTTTGCCGTTCTTATTGTCCGATGTTACATTGACAATGTTAAATCTATTACCAATCTTCTTTTGCAAGGAAGAAGGGATAATAAATGCTATACCATTAGAAAGGTTTAACATCATACCCACAATAGTACGGGATAGTGGTGATGGCTCAAATCGTTCTACACCATCATCCGCCTGTTTGCCTAATCCCACCTCGGTTTTTGTAACAGTTTGGGCTTTTTTCGAAATCCATAGAGTTATAACCATAATGGCACCGGCAATAAGTAAAAATAACATTGGCGTGTTGACAGCCTTGCCCAAAGCAGCCATATTTGTATTTAAAGGGTCTGTAGGATTAGCAGAGGCAAATTTAAAAGCATGAAAACCGGCTAACGGCACACCGATAAAATTGACCAGATCGTTTGCCGCAAAGGCCATTGCCAGGGCCCCTGTTCCAATAAGTACAATAATTTTTAAAATATTAAAATTTGAAAACAATACAATTAATTGAAGAATAACAGCCCAAACAACAAAACTCATACCCAAAATTAAAAGCGTATTTCCTTTTATAAAAGCAACTGTTTCATCACTCATAAAGGTAGCGCCTTTTGCACCTTTAATAAGTATAAAATATGTTATAAACGTCAGTGCCAGCCCACCCCAAATAGCGCCATATCTTTTTAATGATTTTTTATAATCAAAAGTAAACAATAAGCGTGTAAAAAATTGAATTATGGCCCCAACCGTAAAAGCAATGACAATGGAAAGCAAAATTCCCATTATGATTGCCAACGCCTTCCCGGTATTAATGTAATTAATGAGCTCTTGCATATCCTGCCCGCTTTGTTTAATTTTAATAATAGAAACAGCAAGCGCAGCTCCTAAAAGCTCAAACACGATGGAAACAGTTGTAGAAGTTGGTAAGCCAAAAGTGTTATACAAATCCAGCAGAATAATGTCTGTAATCATAACCGCAAGAAAGATAATAACAAGCTCTGACATTACAAAATTTGATGGATTAAAGATACCTTTACGGGCCACTTCCATCATACCGCTGGAAAACATCACACCAACAAACATTCCAATACTGGCAATAATCATAATAACCCAGCGCGGTGCCACTCGCGAGCCGACAGCAGAATTTAAAAAATTCACAGCATCGTTACTTACACCGACAATCAAATCAGAAATTGCCAGGCCAAAAAGCACGATAATAATAAAAAAATAAAGTTCCATTCTCTTCACCTATAAAAATTTATGGTCCATTCTTTCCTTAATGTAAAATAAACCAATTAAAAATAAAAATGTTGTTATATTAGTAATTTCTTATAAAGCCAGGATAAATTTAATGTTAAGAAATTGTTAAGATAAAAAACCTTGATTTCGACAATCATTGATGCTACATTTACATTGTAAACAAACATTTTTAAAAAAATATTTGGTAAAAAATGACTGAAAAAATTCTCATAGTAGATGATGAAAAAGATATCCTTTCGTTATTAAAATTTAATTTAAAAGCAGAAGGATATAAAATTTTCACGGCCATGGATGGTGAACAGGCATTGGATTTGGCTGAAGAAATTAAACCGGACCTCATTCTTTTGGATATTATGCTTCCCGGTAAAGACGGCCTTCAGGTCATTAAAGAACTACGAAAAAACAATGAAACCGAAAATATTCCTGTTATATTTCTCACAGCCAAAGACAGTGAAATAGATGAAGTGGTTGGTTTGGAACTGGGTGCAGATGACTATATTGTAAAACCAATAAGCATGAGAAAACTATTGGCACGGGTAAAAAATGTATTCCGAAAGACCCGGACAACACCTCCCATTGAAAGCAAACTCCAGTTTGGTGATATTGTTATTGATCCTGACAGCTATGAAGTTAAAATAGCCGGTAAACCACTCACCTTGACAAAAAAAGAGTTTGAAATTCTTACCTACCTGGCGCAAAGACCGGGTCGGGTCATCACGCGTGAAATATTGCTTAACGAAATTTGGGGTTACAATGTGGTTGTTGTAGACAGAACAATCGATGTTCATATCAGGAATATTCGTGAAAAACTTGGGGTTAATTACATGGACAATATTGAAACAATTAAAGGTGTAGGCTACCGATTCAAAACCGAATAATTTATGAAACTTTCTCTTCGCAAAAAATTAATTTTATTAACATTATCACTTCTTATATTTGTCACCATTGTTTCAAGTTTGATATCTTCCTTTGAAATTCAAAAATATTTTAAATCAAGATTATATAATCAACTATACGTGCAGATAAACGAACTCGATTTTTTATTAAAAAACACAAATATTGCTTCTTATAACACACACCATAACCTCTTGTCTTCATTCGTTAAAACTTCGGGCACACGGCTGACTCTCATCGATTCGGTGGGTCGTGTTGTTTTTGATTCAAATGTAATGCCGGATTCAATAATTTATATTGAAAATCATCTCGACAGACCGGAAATCCAGCAAGCTTTAAATTCGGGTACAGGGCAAAATTCCCGGCTAAGCGCCACGATTAATCAGTCAATGTTTTATGTAGCGCAAAAAACAGACAGCTATATTGATACGGCAGAGGGGAGAAAAGATGTTCAGTTTATTCGGCTTGCCTTGCCGTTACATGATGTTAATCATATATTGAATCAGGTTAGGTGGAAAATATTTGGCGCCGGTGGGCTGGCGTGGCTTATTATAGCGATTCTAAGTTACCGTATTTCAACAAAACTGACCTACCCGATATTTAAAATGAGTAAAGTTGCAGAACAAATTAAAGCCGGAAACCTCAAGCAGCGATTTGACCACAACTCAAAAGATGAAATCGGGAAACTGGCTTCCTTATTAAACGAAACAATGGATAAAGTTGGCGATGATTTGGTTCAGCTCCGGAAACTGGAAAAAATGAGAACTGAATTCCTCGGTAATGTATCTCATGAACTTCGTACGCCGATATTTGCTGTTCAGGGATATCTGGAAACCCTGCTTGATTATGATAATTGTGATGTTATTACACAAAAAAAGTTCATTACCAAAGCCTATCGGCAAGCCGTTCGGTTAAATACGCTGTTGACGGACCTGATTGACATTTCAAGGATTGAATCCGGTGAAATGAAAATGACATTTTACGGATTCAATATTCATGACTGGCTGCAAAAACTCGTAGAAGATTTACAAGCCATGGTGACTGAAAACAATATCAAACTTTATTATAAAAATCAAGACTCCAAACCACTGGAAGTGCTGGGTGACCAGCAACGTCTTAATCAGGTCATTACAAACCTGGTAACCAACGCTATAAAATATAATAAACCCAACGGTACGGTTGAAATCGGCTATGAGGAAAACAAAAAAAATGTAACAATTTATGTCAAAGATTCCGGCAAAGGGATAGCTGAGGAGCATCTTTCCCGCATATTTGAACGTTTCTATCGTGTAGATAAAGAACGATCCAGAGCTGTGGGAGGTACCGGATTGGGACTGGCTATTGTAAAACACATAGTTGAAGCCCACGGGAGTAAAATACAGGTAACCAGCAAAATAGATAAAGGTTCGAATTTTTATTTTACGTTAGCAAAAAAACTATGACAAAAAACTCACATCACAAAAAAATTGCCGTTGCCATGAGCGGCGGAGTTGACAGTTCCGTTGCGGCGGCATTGCTGTTACAACAAGGACATGATGTTTTTGGTGTAACCATGATGCATTTTGATGCGTCCGGGAATCCTGCACAAAAGGCCGCCAAAGATGCGGCTGGTGTCTGCAAAAAGCTGGGCATCCCGCATTTTGTCTTTGATATAAAAAATCAATTTCAAAAACATGTTATTAACAATTTTGTAGATGAATACCTGGCAGGACGCACACCAAATCCGTGTGTTCAATGTAACAAAACAATTAAATGGGGTGCGTTGCTGGAACTGGCAAAATCGCAGGGAGCTGATTTTATTGCCACAGGACATTACCTGAATTTACAGTTCAACAAAGATCTAAACAGATACCAGCTTTTAAAATCATCAAACAAACAAAAAGACCAGTCCTATGCGTTATGGCGCCTGTCACAGGAGCAATTAAGCCATACACTGTTTCCATTGGAAAACCTTGAAAAAGACAAGGTAAGGGAAATCGCAGCTTCTTTACAGCTCGACATAGCTCAAAAAGCTGAAAGCCAGGACATTTGTTTCATTCCGGAAAATGATCTTTATAATTATTTAACAGAAACGTTTAAAACAAAAAACATTGCCATAGAAAAGGGGAACATTGTCAACCAGGAAGGGGAAACAATCGGACAACACAAAGGCTTTCCTTTTTATACCATTGGTCAAAGGAAAGGACTAGGCATTGCTTTGGGCCACCCTGTTTATGTGACGAAAATTGATTCGAAAAACAATGAGGTCCGAATCGGCTTGAAAAAAGATTTATTATCCGATGGCCTCATTGCTAAAAACACAAACTGGGTGTCCATTGAAAAGCCGGAACCAGATATGCCGGTAGAAGCCCGCATCAGATACCGGGACCCCGGATATCCGGCAGTTATTAAAGAATTTACAGATAATTCTGTTAAAATCCATTTTGTCGAACCACGACCGGCCGTTACACCGGGACAATCACTGGTTCTTTATCAGGATGAATTATTAATCGGCGGCGGGATTATAGATTCCCGTTTTTAATTAATCCAGCGGTTTTGAATGTTTTCGAACAAACTGGATAATATCCTGGGCATCTTTTTTATCGGCACATGTCACATCTAGATAAACATTTCTCTTTTTCAACATCTCAATTTGGTCTCTGACCTGTTGACTGGTTGCGTGTAACATCAGGTTTACCGAATCGGTAACATTGAATATATTTTCCAAATCTTCAATCGGCGGGACTGTTTTCGGGTCCTGAGAAACTTCCAGCAACGCCAGCCCCGGTAATTCTACCAGTTTGGGAAAATAATGGACCTTTTCGTTATGAACATGGTAAAAAATATTTTTCCAGTTTTTAACCAGTTCTACTTCATAGGGATATCCAAACTCTTCGTATACAGCAGCAGAACAGAGCATGGCAGCATCATTTGACAAATGCCCAAGGCTATCGGGTCCCATCCAATTGTCCATCATATAATAAACATGTCCGTCATGCACCTTGTCGGCCCAGGACAGAATATGATTATAATACCACTGAATGGCCTCAACCAATTTTTGCATAAGCTTGTGAGCAAATTCAGGATTTAATAAAAAATCCGTAAACATGGAATCACCACGTATGGCATTGGCAATGTCCATAGGGGCCATGGTACCACGAACCGACAAAACAAAACTACCGTCTTTTTTGCTGCGTAAAAATTCATATCCTCTTTTCATCAGTTGAAACCATGAGGATTCTTTATTTAATAAAAGCCTGTCAATATCAGCAATATTTTCTATAAACGGAACCGGCAGGCACGTATCTTCCTGCAACAACACTTCGGCACCCAGCCAGGCTGAATGTTCCGCTACACCAAATCGGGGACAAATAGCAGGGATATAGTCGTCCTCCAAACCCTCCTTGGCATTCCATTTTTCCCGCGATACATTCAACTGATATTCAAGATATTCATCCAGTTGACTTTCGAGATCAAAATAGTAAAGAGGTGGTGTGGAAATATTTCCATAGGGGACCCGAACATTTAATAAAATATGTCCATTATCCTTTTTAATATAAAAATTGCGGCTTCGTTTAACAACGCCGTTAATATGTTCATCAAGATTCATTATAACCTCAAGTATGAAAAAGAATTTGTGGTTGACCATTTTCAGGAAACAATATTCTGGTTAAACCTTTCGATTGATCTATATTCATTTGTTGTCCGTTAAAAGAGACATTCCCTTCATAGCAATATGTATGCCGCGCAGGACAAAGGGAAATAACACGTCCCTGACCAGTTTGTGTCACAGATACCCAGCAATTGTCAGGAGCTTGTACTGTTTTTAGATCCATTTGGTCTAATAAATCAATCATGGTTTTCCTGTCCTTTGCATAATGTTGTATATCAGCCTCAATTTTTTCTCCATTTGTACTGGTTTCAGGAACAGATTCGACAAACATTACTTTATCTTTATTCTCACTTAATATGCTAACAATATGGTCCGGTAAAATATTTGCAAACGGCAAAAGAATCAAATCATATTTACTATCATTTACAGCAAATTGTCCCATCTGCCATTTTCCTTTTTCTAAAATAACTGAAGAGACAACATCAATCTGATAATGACGGTCCATTAAATCAAGAATGATATCAAATACCTCCAGTGCAGTTTTGTTACATGCAGCATTTGCAGCCGCATACATTGTTTCCGCCGGAAAAACGACAAGAACATTCGCTTCCGGCAGTTTGTGTTGCACATCGTTCAAATGCTTTTCATACCTTTCATTCCATTCCGGGTAATGCGGCCAGGTGCTGTGGTCCGGATGCCCTGGCATTGGAGGAGAGCCTAAAAAGCCGGCTTCTTCACCTATAACACCAACCGGACCGTAAATATGTGCCAGCCACCGTTGTCCAAGCATAATCATCGCATTGACACAATAATCCATAACAGTAACCTGCCAGCCTTCACCGTCGTCATCGCCTATTGTCCACATGTTGTTAAATGCATATTTATCCTGGCTAAAAACACCCAGAGATTTACACATCATGGATAATGCGGCGAAATTTTTATAATAGAATGAATCCGGCTCTTTTAAATAATTAATAGCGCCCAGGTCAACATATCCGCCGTCCTTGGAGATAAGGCCTTTCCACAAATCCATGCTTCCGTGATTCATATCCGCCATGTCACCCATTTCAAAATGCCAGGTATCATGAATACCACAGGCGGTTTGTTCGCCCCATATTTTCTTAACAGCATCCCAGGATTTTTTCTGAGCATTGTTGACACTTTGCTGAACAGCATTAAAATAATGAGAACGGACTCTGATATGCGAATTGTCCTGCGTTTTACTAACAAGTTTCCATAAATTGTCCTGTAAGGACATGCCGGTCTTTTTTAAAAAATTATTCTGAAGGTATTCGGAAAATGGAAAAGCCCCATACACACAGGTATATCCGGGTTCATCCCATAAAAAGGCATCTGCCTGGCCGGTTTCCTTTGCAAAATCAACAAGGATAGAAATATAATCCGTTAAATGTTGCGGATTGGAAAAATCAAAATGTATAGCTACCGTCTCAAAAAAAGCCATGACTTTCCAGTTTTCCTCATCTTCAATTTTAATTTTTCCAAAAGCTTCTGCGTAATGTTCAAAAGCATTATAAAATAACTGCGCTTGTGAGGTTATATCCACAATATCATCATCAGCAATAACATCTTTATCACGTACGGCATAGACAGCCGCGAGTTTAACGGGTGTAAACTCTATGCCGACCTCGTTGATCATGTGCCCTTTACGCGGCGGGACATGACAGCGTATATTAAAAGAGCCATTTGAAATATCGCATAATTGAGGTACCTTTTCGGCAATTACCTGTTCTCCGCACAAAAGGACAGGCAGTCCTTTTGATTTTTGCACAATTGTTCGGGAAATAAAACGAGGATCAGGAAAAAGCCACAATTTAATTTCATGTTTCTCGCACAAACTGCGAACATGAGCAATTGCCTGGCGCGCAGGTTTTGCAGCCCAATTATACCGGCTGCATCGTACAAACGGGGCTATACCGTCAAATCCGGCATTTATAATATCAAAAAATTGTTGTTCCAAAACCTCACTGTTTTCAATAACCTTATCGGTGAGCGTCCACATAATTGTGGAGTTTGGGATGGTTTTTTTTGGGTGCTTCATGGGGAACCTTTCATAATTTTTTTAAATCAGTAGCATGCAATATAATAGAACTAGAGAAAAAAACAAAGGTTTTTGAAAAATCAGAAATAAAGCCGATTTTACTTGACTTGTTTGTTAATTTTTAGTAGTTTTATTCAACAAACCGAGTTAGAAAATCTTTTTTTCTGACTCGGTTTGTTTTTTTTATAAATTAGCTCAAAGAAAACAGAATAAATATAAAATTTATAATATATTATGAAAGGCTGATAAATGAAGGCAATGTATCTATCTCAGGAACAATTTGACAAGCTTCATAATGAACTAAACTATTTAAAAAAAGAGGAACGAACAAAAGCTATTAATGCGATTGCTGAAGCACGAGAACATGGAGATTTGAGCGAAAATGCGGAATATGATGCTGCAAAAGAGAAACAATCTCTTGTTGAACGCAAAATTGCCCGTTTGGAAGAAACACTTTCCAGAGCCCGTGTTATGACGGAAGAAATGCTGAACAATTCCAAAGTGCATATTGGAAGCCGTGTAAAAATTGTAGACACAAAAAACAAAGAAGAAATTATTTATGAAATCATTCCAACAGCAGAATTTAACACATTTGACCCGGATGCCGTTTCAATCGATTCGCCGGTAGGAAAAGCATTGGTAGGTAAAGAAGTAGACGATCTTGTTGAAATTCAAGTGCCGGCAGGTACATTATCTTATAAAATTGTAGAAATCATGTAGTTTCGGTCTCATTTTATTTGAACATATTTAATATTACCATTAAATTTAAAAAACTTTCTTTCCTTAAACATTTTGATGTCTTTTCAGTACAATAACTAATTAAAAAACATGTAATATCTCTCGCGTTACATGAGAATTAACCACAGATTAATTATTATTGGAAAGAGTAAATTATGTTAGAAAACAACATGCCCAGACATCCAAATTTATTAAACAGGGAACAGTCAGCTTTACTCGTTATCGACATCCAGGAAAAATTAGCCAGGGTAATGCCGGATAGAAACATTATTATTGATAACGCTACAAAGCTTATTAAAGGGTGTAATCATTTAAAAATCCCTGTATTTTACACAGAACAATATCCGAAAGGGCTTGGTGAAACAGTACCGGAACTAAAAACAATTCTCACCGACCAAGCCATTGAAAAAACACGCTTTTCCACATGTTGTAACTCTGATTTAATGAAACAATTGGAAAAATTTGAATTAGAACAAATTATTATTTCCGGAATGGAAGCACATGTATGTGTTTTACAAACAGCTTTTGACCTTTCACATGCCGGTTTTCAAATCCATATTGCAACGGATGCCGTATGTTCACGGAAGACGAATGATAAAGAAATTGCATTAAAACGCATGCAGCAACTAGGGATAACCCTGACAACAACTGAAGCCGCCTTATTTGAATTATTAGAAACATCCGAAAACGAAAATTTTAAAAAAATATCCAATTTGGTAAAATAATTTTTTCTATTTCAAAAATCCAAACTTGATTTTAACGGCAATTTTCTTTTATTTTAAAACAATACTAAAAAAATAGAATGGGAAAACATGCATTATAGAATTTTAGGAAAAACAAAGTTAAAAGTATCAGAAATTGGATTTGGTGCCTGGGCCATGGGCGGGGGCTGGAACATTGCCGGTTCAGGTATAGGTTACGCCGGAGTAAATGACAATGACAGCGTCCAGGCCCTTTTAAAAGCCCTGGACATGGGTGTCAACCTGATTGATACAGCAGACGCCTATGGTGCCGGACACAGTGAAAATGTTATCGGTAAAACAATGCAGCATCGTTGGGACAATGTCTATTTAGCCACCAAAGTCGGTAATGAACGCAGAGACCCTTTACCGGGACGAAAAAATTTAGACCCGGCCTACATACAACAGGCTTGTGAAAACAGCCTGACCCGATTACGTAAAGAAACAATCGATATATATCAATTACACGGCCCGACAGCCGAACATCCGGCAACCGATAAAGTCTTTGAAACGCTGGAAAAATTAAAAACCAGTGGAAAAATCAGATTTTATGGTGTTTCCGTAAACAAAGTGGAACAAGCTGAAAAGTATATTGTTGCCGGTCAGGTTGATGTTATTCAGCTTCATTACAGCATTCTTGACCGTCAGTCTGAAACAAAAATCCTGAATCTGGCACAGGAACACAATGTGGGAATTATTGCCAGGGTGCCGCTTTCTTCCGGACTGTTAAGCGGCAAATTCACGTCCTCGACAACCTTTGACAACACGGACCATCGCTCAAATTGGCTCAAAGAAGAAAAATTGAAAACAGCCATAGCCCAGGTTGAACAGTTAAAACCAATTGCCGAACAATTACAGATCACTTTGCCCGAACTGGCCTTACGGTACGTATTGCAAACACCCCTGGTCCATACAACCATTCCGGGAGCAAAAAACGTTGCCCAGGCTGAAGCAAACTGCCTCGCATCCAAAAATGAAAAACTGCCGCAGGATGTTATAGAACAAATTCAGGACCTGATTCCCGGAGATTTTGGCAATCCAACCTGAAAATATTTTGAAGAAAAATCGCTGCACGTGAATCTAATCATTTAGTTGATTATAAAAAATTATTGCAGACAAGGAGTTTTGGAGGAAAAAATGGAAAATGTTATTATAATTGGATCAGGACCGGCAGGATTAACTGCTGCTATATACGCGGCTCGTGCCAATCTTAATCCTTTAGTTATAAGTGGAATGGAACGTGGTGGACAGGTTACACTGACAGATGATCTGGAAAATTTCCCCGGTTTCCCGGAAGGACTGGGCGGGTTTGAAATGTATCAGCTTTTAGAAAAACAAGCCCAAAAATTCGGAACAAAACTTTTATATGATGTTGTCACCGGTGTCGAACTTGACGGTGAGATTAAAAAGATTATAACAGCCGATAAAGTACATGAAACAAAATCCGTGATCATTGCTACCGGATCAAATCCAAGAAGATTGGGTGTTCCCGGTGAATCCGAACTTATCGGGCGGGGTGTATCCTATTGTGCAACTTGTGACGGCTTTTTCTTTACCGACAAAAATGTTGTCGTTGTCGGCGGAGGAAACAGTGCACTGGATGAAGCACTCTTTTTAACACGCTATGCTAAAAAAGTAACTATTATTCACCGTAGAGACCGGTTACGGGCCGATGTTATTTTGCAGGAACGTGCCATGAAAAATGAAAAAATAGAATTTATATGGGACACTGTTGTTGATAAAGTTGTCGGTAAAGATGCTGTGGAATCTCTGGACCTGAAAAACGTAAAATCAGGAGAAACATCCAATTTGCCGATTGACGGCGTGTTTATTTTTATCGGTCATTACCCCAATATCGATCTTTTCAAGGACCAGATTAAACTGGATGACAGTAATTATATTATAACCGACCGAAGGACCCGCACCAATATTGAAGGTGTTTTTGCCTGTGGTGACGTTCAGGATTCAACTTATAGACAAGCGATTACTGCCGCCGGAAGCGGCTGCCAGGCAGGTATGGAGTCTGAAAAATATGTCGCCGCAATGGAAGGAAAAAGTTATCCGGGAAAATAGACAAAAAACCGAATATTTATATTAAACTTTATTGGCCGATCATTTTTGTTTTGATCGGCTTTTATTTTTGCTTACCTTGACAAAGCATTTAAAAAACAACGATAAATCACATTAACAATATTATGAGTTTCAATTTTTTACCGACCAGCCCAGGGGAGATGCAGAAAAAAAACTGGAACGAACTGGATATAATCCTCGTCACCGGTGACGCTTATGTAGACCACCCGGCCTTTGGAACAGCGGTAATCGGAAGGGTTTTGGAAAGCAAGGGGTACAAGGTTGGTATTATCTCCATGCCGGATTGGACAAACCCGGAATCCGTAAAAATCCTGGGTAAACCAAAACTTTTTTTCGGTGTGACGTCGGGAAATGTCGAATCCATGATAAGCAAATACACCGCGTTTAAAAAACCCCGGTCCGATGATCCCTATGCACCGGGCGGAAAATCCGGACATCGCCCGAACCGTGCTCTGATTGTTTACTGTAACCTGATCAAACAGGCCTTTAACGACGTCCCCATTGTCATTGGCGGCCTTGAAGCGTCAATGCGTCGGGTTGCTCATTATGATTACTGGAGTAACAAAGTCCGAAGAAACATACTTGCCGACACCAGAGCGGATATTCTTGTTTACGGTATGGGAGAAATGCAAATTGCAACAATCGCCGAACGGCTAAAAAACCAGGAACCTTTAACAGCTATTCCGGGAACCGTTGTTTTTTCCAAAGATTTAAATTCACTTAAAAATACATATTTGGATTTGCCTTCTGAACAGCAAGTCATCGAATCGAAAGAAACATTTCTGGAATTCTATCGAAAATTCTTTCGCCACCAGCAAAAAACACTGGTACAAAAATCCGGCACACGATATTTGGTCCATAATTCACCGCCTGCTATAACGACAAACGAACTGGATAACATATACGATCTTCCTTTTCAGCGAAAGCCTCATCCTTCTTATGAAAAACCGGTTCCTGCATTTGATATGATAAAAAATTCCATTACAGCACACCGTGGCTGTGTTTCCGGTTGTTCTTTTTGTTCATTATCGCTGCATCAGGGAAAACGAATCATCAGTCGAAGCGAGTCATCCGTTTTAAAAGAGGTTTCAAAAATCAGTCAGGCCGGTTATTTTAAGGGGCACATTACCGACATCGGCGGCCCTTCAGCCAACATGTATGGATTTCAATGTAAAATTAACTGGCAGTGCCCGAGAGAAAGTTGTACTTTTCCAAATCTCTGCAAAAACCTGATGTTGGACAATAACGGCTGGTTAACTCTATTGGAAAAAGTAAAAAACCAAAAAGGAATTTCCAAAGTTACGGTCGGTTCGGGCATTCGGTTTGATTTGTTTTTTAAATCTCAAAATGCAAAAGCGAATTTCAAAAAACTCGTCAAATCGTTTATCAGCGGTCAATTAAAAATCGCACCCGAGCACACCAATCCAAATGTTCTCACAGCCATGAGAAAAACACCGCTGATCGAACTCGAACAATTTATTCAAAATTTTAATGACACCACAAACCGGATGGGTAAAAAGCAATATCCCCTTCCCTACCTGATGTCCAACCACCCCGGAAGCACAATGCATGATATGGTTGAAATGAAAAACAAAATTTTCAAATTATTCCACACCATTCCGGAACAGGTACAATCTTTTATTCCACTCCCCATGACACTTTCATCCGTTATTTATTATACCGGGACAGACCCTTTAACAAATAAAAAATATTATGTAGAGCGGGACATCAATAAAAAGCGAAAACAACACAATGTTTTTTTTATGAAAAATGAACACCCAAAAGAAAGTAAAAAGCATATTCGAAAAGCAGTTCCCCGGCGAAAAAAATAATTTAAATTCTAACCAACAGATTTAAAAGGTAATCGCACGATATTTTCATATAACTGTTTTGTGTTTTTTCCAGGTTGCTATAATGTCAATATAATATAGACCGACAGCAGAATGATTCCGAACCAAAACATGGCCCATATTATATTTTCTTTATTTGTCATGACTAACTCCGTTGCTAATTGAAACTTTATTCATAACAAAAGCAAACCTTATGCCTTAATATTTAAATAAACCAAAACAACAGATGCAAATAAACCCATAAAAGCACCAAATAAACACAATAAAAACAGTGGTCACAAAATAACACAAAAAACTCGTGGAACCAGAATACAACAGTCATTTTTCATGCGTACAAAAATTAACAACTGTTATTAAAAAACTTGATAACGTTTATACACAAGCGGCAAAATAAAAACATACTTAAATTAATTTTACTTGAAATTATTCCCCCTATAATTTACTTTTCTCTTAAACATATAAACATCTTATTTATAACATCACGTGTTCACCAGGACAGTTTATGTCAATTAACCTGCAATTTTTAACATATAAAGAATCAGTGGTTGAAACAGCCCTTGGCAGGATTACAAAAAATCCGACCATACTTGTATTTCCATCTGAAGCCGGTAAGTTAAAAGCCGTCAGACAGTTCCATAAAACATGGACATTCAGCAAAACCCTGTTTTTAACAATGGAAGAATTTACAAACCGGCTTTTTTTACCCAAAGAACCATTGCTGAAAGAAGAAAAACGAACCCTGGCCCTTTATGCCTGTCTTTCAGAAACAGAAAAAAAGTTTTTCAAAATTAACAACTATTTCCAGTTTATCGAACTCGCACAAAACTTTTTCAGCTTGTGGGAAGAATTCAATCAGGAATGTGTTCCTGAAAAGATCAACTCTGACTATTTTCTCAAAAACGATTCAGAGTTATTGGGCTGGCAGCAGGAAACATTTCAACATCTTTTAAACTTGAAACGCCGATATAAATCTTTTTTAGAAAAGAATAATCTAAACGATAAAATTTTTACACATACCAAAAACAACCTTGAATCATTTTATATAGATTCTTTTAAAGATTTTATTTTTGTCAATCAATTTTATTATACAAACCTTGAAAAAGCGGTCCTTCATTTTTTAGATCAGCAGCATAAAAACATAACAGTTATATACCAGTTATCTCCGCACTATGTAGACAGGGAAAACCTGAACATAAAAGATTTTACAATTCAAAAACACGAGCCGCTTGAATTAAAAAATCTTTATATTTATGAATGCCCGAACAATTTTACAATGATGAATACTCTTGTGGGCAACCTGGACAAAACACAGACAGATGAAATTGTTGACATTGATTTTTTCCACAACCCCTACTCTGCATTTTTATCACCGGAAAAATTCAATATCCGACCGGGTTTTAAATTCCCGGATACATCTATTTACCAGTTTTTCAACACCTGTTTTGACCTGCTGCAGAGTATCATTTATGAACCAAACAGAAGAAAAAACCTCCTGCCGATTAATAATTTAATTAAATCAATTTTATGTGTGCCTTTTTTTAAATTCATATCAAACACACCGGATGGACGGGAATATACACAGCAGGAAAATGTCCTTAACTTTTTATACAAACAGGTGGAATCCGATTATAAATACTTTGATCTTGAAGGCGAATTTTTAAAACAGCTTGCTCAGAGCGATGAAAAAGCAACAATCGAATCCATACTGGAATTTTGCAAAAAAGCCGGCCGTTTGCATCGAATTTCCGATTTTATCGAATGGATTGATAACCCGGATTATATTGAAATTGAACCGATAATAACGGAACATGAAAAGAAACACACAAATATTCGGGAAGTTTTTTACAATCTTTTATCCGATTTTCAATCCCTGGAAAATTTAAATTTAATCAATGATTGGTCTGCTGCTTTAAATCCATACAGTCCTGCTTTTATCTATAAAGATGCTGTCGGCCTGCTCAAATTATTTCTTGAATATATGAAATCCCGGACCCTTAAAGTAAATTTTGATGCAGGGTCCGGTTCGAAAATGAATATAACAGACCTGTTTGCCACCCGCAACCTCTCCTATAATAATCTTTCTATCTTGAATGTCATCGAGGGCAAACTTCCCTATGCACGTCAGGTGCCGTTTTTATTTACAGAAAAACAGCGAAAAATCCTCGGTCTCAAAACCTATGATGACATTAAATTACGGGAAAAATATTACTTTTTCCGTTTGGTTGCAAACTCGGAACATGTTTCTTTATATACGTTGAAAAACATGGATAAAAATATTGACTCGAGCTCTTTTGTGGAAGAACTGGTTCAAATCCTTCCGAAAGAACGGGTCCATTATAACATTTTAACGGAGGAGAATTACAAAGGATTTTATAACCGTTTTCTATCTCAGGATTCATCCTATAACACTATATCAGATACGACAAGCCCATCCTTTTACAAAATACCGTTGGACAAAAAAACCGATTTCCCGCAAAATGACTTTTTGCTGACTCACTATCGATACAAATCTCTTAAAGAAAACCCTTTTATCTTTTATATAAAACATATATGCGGCTTGCAGGACAAGCTCAAAAAAGCTGAAAATGATTTTTCAAACAAACTGATCGGTAATCTGGCCCATGATATTATTACCAGAGTATGGAACAATTTGGATGAAACATGCGCCGGTCCGTTATTTGGTTATGATTTTGGTTCCATTAAAGCGGATTTTATCAGTAAAACAATTTTCAAAACGATTCAACAGATACATTACTTTTATAAACTGCCGCACAACCATGCTAAAATCTATTTTGAAAAAATACTCGTCCCCTCTCTCACCGATGGAATCGTTTCCTTTTTTCAATTTATGAACAGATTAAAACCGGCAAATGCAGCGATGGAGATTTTGCCGGAAAAAGAGTATGCCCAAAGGGATGAACAGAGCGCAAAAGCTTTTTTAAAAGCAGATGAAAACGCACTCGTCATGGATATCAAAATACGGGGCCGTGCGGACCTGCGCATCAACATTCCCGAAAAACAGCAGCATTATATTATAGATTACAAGACCGGCGGCTTTGATGGTGATCAGCTTGTTTTTTATGAATTGTTTTATTTTCTGCTGACACATCCCGAAAAAACAGACCAGGTAAAATCTTTTTTCTACCAGCTATTTGACGCAAAAGAGACAGAACTTTTAAACACTAAAAAACGGAACATGAGCAAACAACAAATATTCGACCAGTTCAAAGCTGATACGCTTGTCACTTTGCAAAAGCTAACAAATAACGGCTTTTTTATTCCGTCGCAAAAAAGTCAATTAACAGAATGGCCTGAGATTACGAGAAAAGATTTGTTCTTATCCTTGCACAAAAACAACGCAGAAACCGAGGCATAAGTGGAAAATACGATCAATAAAATCATCAGAGCAAGCGCCGGAACGGGTAAAACATATCGGCTTTCCCTTGAATTTATAGGACTGCTTTTAAAATTTAAAGACCAGGGTATTCATTTCAGTGAAATTCTGGTCATCACTTTTACAAAAAAAGCAACTGCCGAAATTAGAGAACGTATTTTCCGCCATTTGCTGGACATTACCACGTCAACACCGGACGGAAAAGAATTGGTACAAAACCTGGAATCAATACTCCATCTGGAATTTACAGACAGCGATCTCATCTATTTAAAAAGCATTTATCAGGATATGCTGCGTAACAAAAACAAGGTACAAATAAGCACCATCGATTCTTTTACAAACACCATTTTCAAAACAATCATCGCCCCTTATCTGGGATTGCAGGAATATCAAATTGACAATTCCCAGGATGAGGACCTGTTTGCCGATATTTTCCAGACAACCCTCGGTAAGGAAGAAAACCTGAAATCCTTCGAGTCTTTTTTTCTGCGTTCGGGACGAAAAAAAATCCAGGATTATGAAAAACTGATTTCGTCGATTTTATACAATCGCTGGGTTTTTCATTTTATAAAACAGACGCCAAAAACAATGACGACTGAATTTATAAAGGAGCAGCAAACCGCCGGATTAATGGCGCTTGAAACGCACTATAGTAAAGTGCTGGGTATATTTAAAAATTATGTCCAAACCGAACACCCGGCAAAAGAAATTTGCGAACTTTTAAAAAAGCAAACAAAGGAACTGTTTTTCAACAATCAGGACCCTGCCACACTCGATGAATTTTGTAATACACTATTCAAAAAGATTAAAGATGAAAACTTTATTCTGGAAAACCATAAAAGCCTGATAACCCTGGAAACATTTTGGAACGGCAGTAAACTGTTTCGCAAAAAGGCAGAAAAAGATTTGCTGGATGAGCTGAAAAACGGCATGGACAATGCATTAAACGGAGCAGGGCAATATCTCTTTTACAGCGAACTGCTAAAGGAAGAAAATGAAATTTTAAAAATTGCCGATCTGGTATTGGACCGCTACGATGAAATAAAATTCCGAGACCGGCGATTCGCCTATAACGATATTTCTTATTATACGTTTAAATATCTTTACAATCCGGACCTTTCCCTCATCGATCACGATACCGTTTCAAATGCCTTTTATGAATATCTGTCCACCGTTATACGTTTTATCCTTATTGATGAATTTCAGGACACGAGCATTATTCAATACAAAATTTTGTGGCCGATTATCAAGGAGGTAATCAGTGGTGAAGGTGTTCGAAACTATGGCGGCGCTATTTTAGTGGGTGATGAAAAACAATCCATATACGGCTGGCGGGGCGGCGAAAGAGACCTGCTGTTGAATATGCCCGACATTCTGGGACATGCACTGCACGAGGTGTTAAACGTTTCATACAGAAGTGACAGCAATATTATCTCTTTTATCAATAATATTTTCTCAAATCCTCAATTACATCAGATGTTTGAAGAAAACAAAATAAACTGGCCCTATGACCCGATAGAAACCGTGCATGACAAAAAACAGGGATACATACATACCCGGTTTCATAATTTTTCAGCCTCAGGAACGGATAACGACACGCCATCAACAGAAGAACAGGCCATTCGTGAATTCATCAATTCGGATTTAATTCCGCTTTTAAACTCAAACACCATTAATCCGGCTGAAACAGTGGTCCTGGCGAGAAAAAACAGCGACCTGCAGCGCATTGCATTTATTCTTGATGAATCCGGATTTGATTATATTCTGGAATCTTCCAACTCTATCGTTGAGTACCGTGCCATAAAACCGATATTTTACCTTTTGAATTATTTTGTATATCATGACATTATTGACTTTTTAAAATTTCTCCGGTCCGATATTGTTCTCCTCCATCCCGATGAACTGAAACAAATCCTGCTTTACACCAGAGACACGGATGGAAAAAATCGTTCAAATATTTTATCTGCTTTTTCACATTTAAACGCGGTTAAAAAGGTCAACGAGCTGTTGGATATATACACCTCTGCCCTTGCAGGAGCATCCGGTTCCTCAATTTTTATTCTGATTAAAAAAATCGTTGAAACATTTAACATGGGTCACATTTTTTCACAGGAAAACGACCTGAAAAATCTTAATTATTTCTTTGAAATCATTTCAACGTTTGAAAAATCATCCAGTGAAAAAGACCACTCTTTAAAAGGATTTTTGGAATATTGCGACAAAAACAAAGATAACGAAAACCTACAGCAAATCGGTTTGGAAACAACAAACGCCATAAATTTGTTGACCATCCACAAATCAAAAGGTCTGGAATTTGAAAATGTTTATCTTTATATAAACCTGTCCTCAACCGGCGGAAATGAAACAGGAAAACTGGAACACTATATAAAATACGCAAAAGATTATTCGCAGTTTGAAAAATACCTGCTTACATATAATTATGATTATTTGCTGGACAGGACAGAGGAAAAAGAACTGGGAGAAATGCAGCAAAACCGTGAATATATAGAAGCTCTAAATACTTTTTACGTCGCAGTAACACGTGCAAAAACGAACCTGTTTCTGGGATTTTCCTATAAAAAATCCGGCGGATTGGAAAAACTATTTGAAGCAGCTTCGCCCGAGAACAATCCGTCAGCCGAACGGCTGTTGGCACATGTCACTTTTAATAATATATCACAATTTGGTGTGTGGCAGGTAAATGAAGATGATACCCATATTGGTTATATCGGCACCTATAAAGACCAAGATTATAAGGAAAAAGATCAATCCGACAAAAAATTGGATTTCGTACCGGATTTTTTCCAACCTGACCGGGAGCGTTATTTAAAAACGGATGTTGAGCGAATTGAGCAGGAAAATTATGTCGATTTCAAGTCCCTGTTTCTCAAAAAGAAATCCATTGACAAAGGTAATATTGCACATTATTATCTGTCTTTTCTGACCTATGCGGATGACCGGGAAAGACAGGAGGCTAAAAACCAAACCACCAGTTATTATGGTACGTTAATACCTCCTCAGGAAATCACCCAATTACTGGATCAAATAAACAGCTTTATAGACCAAAACTCTGATTTGTTTTCTTCCCGGTGGCAGGTTTTTACAGAATATACTATTTTTTCTACTACCGGACGGGAGCTGCGAATAGACCGTTTGCTGATCGACCAGCAAAAGAAACAAATTCTTATTATTGATTTTAAAACCGGGGAGCATTACCAACCGGAACAGTTGGAAGAGTATAAAAAAGCTATTCTGGCATTGCCGATGGTCAGGCAGGAACAATATCAGGTATCAGCAGAGTTTATCGAGATTAAACTGGAATTGCCCCACCGTTAAATAACAGCGGGGCAAAAAATATTAAAAATTGTCCACAGACGCATAAGCTTTTATAACCGCCAGTTCACCTTCTTTACCGGGAGCAAAATTTCCGTGTTCCATACCAATGATTATTTCCGGATTTTTTTCATAGATATGTTTGAAAACATTTAAATAATTAATTTCCCCGGTAGTCGGTTCTTTACGTCCGGGGTTATCACCGACCTGAAAATATCCAATTTCGTCCCAGGCCATATCAATATTGGGGATCAAATTTCCTTCCTGAATTTGCATGTGGTAAAGATCATCCAATATTTTACAGGCAGGACTATTGACAGCCCGACATATATTATAGGCTTGTGGTATTGTCTTTAAAAACAGCCCGGGGTGATTATAAAAATTCAATGATTCTAAAACCATAACGAGACCATGAGGCTCCAGAATGTCGCTGGCATATCTGAGCGCTTCCACAACATTTGCCGTCTGATAGTCTATATGCAGACGCAAATCCACATGCCCGGGTACAACCGTCATCCATTTGGCATTGACACGTTTTGCGACCTCAACAGATTCTTTGATTTGTGTTAAAAATTCGTTGCGTTTATCAACGTCACCACTGGTCAGATTTGGTTCTTTCCAGTATATTTTATGGGCAACAAACACTCCCATATCCATGTTGCGTTTTGTCATTTCCCTGGCAATTTTTTCCTGCGTTTCTATGGAGCGCCCTTTCATACCGTTATCTTCCATAGCACGAAATCCAACATCTGCCATAAAATTAATCTGATCAATCAAATCTTCCCCGGCAAGATTTTTAAACATGCCGAAATGAGGGGCATATTTTAGTTTAAAATTATGTTTTTCCATTTCTTCTGCCTTTGCAGTTTTGTGTGAAAGGGTTACCGCTGCTGTTCCGGCGACAAGTCCGGCTGTAAAAAAATCTCTTCTGTTCATGATTTGTCTCCTGAAAATCATAAAGTTATTTAACGTATACCGTTTTTATATTCACAAATTCTTTAATTCCATAATGCGAAAGTTCCCGTCCATACCCGCTTTCTTTAACGCCGCCAAAGGGTAAACGGGGATCGGATTTAACAAAATCATTAATAAAACAACATCCGCTTTCCAGTTGTTTCGCCAGCAATTCCGCTCGTTCGATATCTTTGGTAAAAACAGCAGCACCAAGTCCATAAGCCGAATCATTTGCTTTTATAACAGCTTCCGTTTCATCAGCCGCAGAAATCAATGCCGCCACAGGGCCGAACAACTCCTGATCAAAAGCAGGCATTCCTTTTTCCACATCGTTCAAAACTGTAGGCGGATAATAGGCACCGGCACTTTTCGGAACAACACCGCCTAACAGACATTTTGCACCTTTTTCAATGCTCTTTTTAACCTGGGATTCGAGCACATCTCGCAGATCAAAACGTGCCAGAGGACCTATATTCACATCCGGATCAAATGGATCACCCATTTTAATTTTTTTCATCCGCTCAACAAACAATTCTTTAAAATCATTTCTAATCGCGTCATCAACAATAAATCGTTTTGCGGCAATACAGCTTTGTCCGGAATTTAACATTCGGCTTTTTACACAAATTTCCACAGCAGACTCTATGTCTGCATCATCCAGAATAATATACGGATCACTCCCGCCCAATTCCATAACTGTTTTTTTCAACAGTGATCCGGCTTTGGCAGCAACAGATTTGCCAGCCCGGGTGCTGCCCGTTAAGGTAACAGCTTTGATGACAGGATTTTGAATAATATAATCAACGATTTTATTTTCCACAAACATGGATTTGAAACAGGCGTCAGGAAATCCGGCCTGTAAAAACATTTTCTCAATTTCCAGTGCACATTCCGGGACGTTTAGAGCATGCTTTAATACAATTGTATTACCGGCCATAAGCGCCGGGGCGGCACATCGAAACACCTGCCAAAAGGGAAAATTCCAGGGCATAATAGCCAGTATGGTTCCTAATGGATCAAAACGAACATAACTGGAACGGGCGTCTGTCCCAATCATCTCGTCTTTTAAAAACTGTTCGGCGTTGTTTGCATAATATTCACAAACCCAGGCACATTTGAGTATTTCGGCTCGTCCTTCACCCACAGGTTTCCCCATTTCCTGCGCCATCAGGCGGGACAACTCATCAGCCCTGTCTTTTAAAATTCCGGCAATGTTATTCATATACCTGCTGCGTTGAGGGAATAAAGTATTTTTCCACTCCAAACCGGCATGATGCACTTTATTTAACGTCGTATCAATTTGGGATAACGTTAATGTTTCATAGGATTTTGAAATTCTGCCGGTCGCCGGATTTATGGATACAAAAGACATGGTACTACTCTTTTAGTTCTTTATTTAAAATGGTCAATTTGATATCACGTAAGGCCGCAGTCGTTTTCCAGGAGGTAATTCCGAATGGTCTGGAGAGCAGCACTTCGGAACGAACGGATAATTTGTAATTTTTATATTCCACATCGACAAATTCCTGATCATCTATCCAGGCGGTAATTTTATTCTCTAATACTCTCACGCGGATAGAGTACCACTGATTGTTGGTAAACTTTTTGAATCGCCCTGTAAAATTATCAGAGGCATCCAAACCATCCAGACTGCTTAAACCAACAACCGTTCCGCCCCAGCCTCCTACAATAAAAGTACAAAAACTATTTTCAACAGGAAACGTTAATCCGCAAAAAAAGTCACTCCCCTGCTGTCTCATGGCCTGTAATGAAATTTCATACTCTTTTACCGGAAAATCTTGTTTATAAGCAATACCTGTGCACCCGTCACCGGCAGAAAGAATTATTTTTCCATTGGAAACATAAACAGGCCCCTGTGTTCCAAAATCAGATATATTCCAGCCGGCAAGGTCCTGACCGTTAAACAGGTTGACAGGTTGATTTGTTAAAGTCTGAGCAAAAATCGAGGTTAAAAATGCAAGATTCAGAATAATTGAAAAAAAAAGAGTGTTACGAATATATGACATAATAAAGATCCTTTTTGTTTTCAAACAATCTTGAATTATAATTAATATAAAAAAATCGTCCCACGCAATGATTAAGTTGCTTTTAAAAAAAATTATTGTTATTTCAGTTTAGATAATTAAATTAAAACAAAAACATTTAACTAAAATAGAGTGATGACAAAACATAAAGTAATAATTATGACGACCGGGGGGACAATTGAAAAAACCTACGATGAAGACAGCGGAACACTGTCGAATCGTGGTTCTCAGTTAAAAGAAATGTTGAAAAGATTACGTCTGCCCTATTTACAAATTCAGCACCATGATCTGCTGTGCAAGGATTCATTAGAAATGACGGATAAAGACCGGCAGATGATCCTTTTGGGTGTTGAATATTTTTTAGACAACAAAGTCCCGATTATCATACTTCACGGGACAGATACAATGGAATTGACGGCACAATATTTATATAATAATCTGGAAGGTTTATCCAGTCCCATAGTTATGACAGGCGCCATGAAACCCTTTGGCTTTGAAAATTCAGACGCTTTACAAAACTTTACCGAAGCGCTTCTTGCTTCAACCTTGTTAAGCACCGGTATTTATATATCCATGCACGGTAAAGTCCATCAAATGCCCGGGGTTTACAAAAACAAAGAAAAAGGAACATTTGAAAAAAGAGATGTTTAAGCCTCGTTATAATTTAAATGATCCGCAAAAAATTGTTAATACTTTCAAAAACAAACCAGAGGATGCTTATGCTGTTCAAAAAAAACCTGTTTTTACTGATGTTATTTATTCTTTTATCCGGATGTGAATTTGGGCCTATCGTTCAACCTGAAAAAAGTGCCCGGTTTGTTTTTGTAGAAATAAATCAAAACAGCATCGGCAAAGTAATTAAAGGAGATTCCACGCTGCTGCCGGAATTACAACTCAGCAATCCGAACTATGCCTATACTTTTAATACTGAAACAAGAAAATTATCCTATATTAAAGATGTAGAAATTAATATGGATGAGACGTTACATCTGCTCGTTATTCGGGAACTTTCCATTGAAAGTCCGAATCTGAATGGCAGCCAAACTCTCTTTTTCCCGGCTTATGGCGGAAATACGGTACAAATCGGTTCTGTCATACAGGTGTCTCATGAAGGACAAGCGGAGAAGGTAGACGCCTGGATAACAGGCCTTGAAATGGTTTCGTTGGCAAATGATTCATCATTATCTTCATTTTTTCAAACAGAAACTTATTATGTAGCATCTGACAGTGATACCGTTGTTGTTGGATATGATCATAATGTAAAAATCACCAATCATGGGTATATTACATCAGATCAGGTTTCCTGGACAACCCCCTGATGTGTATTTTTTGGGAATTACAATTTCACATCTTGAAAAAACATCCGGATTCCAGATATGCCGACCGATAAAAAATTCCACCCGTTAGTTTCACGGTGGTTTACATCACACTTTACACAATCCAGTCCACCGCAACAAAAAGGCTGGCCGGTTATTGCGGCTGGTCAGCACTGTTTAATTTTCGCACCAACAGGTTCGGGAAAAACGCTGGCAGCCTTTTTATGGTGTATAAACAAACTGGTATGCACCGCCCTGGAAACAGAAAAAAACACCTTTGAAAAAAACCACAACGGTGTTCACACACTGTATATTTCTCCATTAAAAGCCCTGAATAACGATATCCATTATAATTTACAAACACCGCTTAAAGGAATTCGACAAACAGCAACGGAGATGGGCCAGGACATACCGGAAATTCGAACAGCGGTTCGAACAGGAGATACTCCGTCTAATGTCCGTCAGGCGATGATTCGTAAACCCCCTCATATTTTAATTACAACACCAGAGTCTTTGTATTTGCTGTTAACCTCGGTCAAGGGCAGATTGTTATTTCAAAACCTTCAATATGTCATTCTTGACGAAATTCATGCCGTATGTAACAACAAACGCGGGGTGCATCTAAGTTTATCCCTGGAACGTTTAGAGGGGCTTTGCAAAAATCCACCTGTCAGAATCGGTCTTTCAGCAACACAACGCCCTCTGGAACGAATAGCCTCCTTTTTGGGAGGTCAATCCTTTTCAGATAAAAATTCAGAACCAAGTCCCAGACCGGTTAAAATTGTTGACTGCGGTTACCGAAGAAACATGGATGTAAAAGTTATATCACCCATCCAGGACTTTAGCGATCTGCCGGAGGCAACTGTTTGGCCTGCTGTTATTGAAACACTTTACAAACATATCACAACGCATAAAACAACACTTGTTTTTGTTAATATGCGTGCTCAGGCAGAAAAAATTGCACGCCAGCTAAACGAACATCATTTTGAAATGACAGGTAATAAAGAAGAGATCATCGCCCTGGCGCATCATGGCTCCATTTCACGTGAAAGCCGCTATGAAATAGAAAATAAACTAAAAAACGGAAAAATACCCGCCGCTATTGCGACCGCCTCACTGGAACTTGGAATTGATATCGGCAGCATTGACCTTGTGATTAATCTGGAGGCGCCGAAAACCGTCAGTTCAGCCTTGCAACGAATCGGCCGCAGCGGTCATTTACTCCATTCCACGAGTAAAGGACGAATTATTCCGCTCTATTCTTCTGATATTGACGATGCGGTTGCCATCACCCAAAGTATCTATAAGAATGACATTGAAGAAACCCATATTCCCCAAAATTGTCTGGATGTTCTTTCGCAACAAATTGCTGCCGAAACAAGCATGCAGCCCTGTTCCCGGCCAGGTTTATTTCATCTGGTCCGTAGTAGTTATTGTTACCGTGATCTTTCGGAAAATGTGTTCAACAATATCCTTGAAATGCTGACAGGGAAATATGCAGAAACCGAATTACGTGCCCTGCAACCCAGATTAAGCTGGGACAAGATAAACGATGTTCTTTATGCCAAACGAGGTACAAAGCTGCTATCTGTGATGAACGGCGGCACGATAGCCGACAGGGCCTATTACGGCGTGTATCTTCAGGAGGAAAATCGCCGGCTTGGCGATATGGAAGAAGAGTTTGTTTTTGAATCCAAACCCGGTGACATATTCTTTTTAGGTAATAACGAATGGCAAATCAAAGAAATTAAACAAGACCGGATAATTGTAACGCCACGCAGTTCGGAACGACCGCGTGCGCCTTTCTGGAAAGCCGAACCCGCTTTTCAGGACTATTCGACTTGTATAAAAACAGGCCGGTTTCGCAGAAAAATATTGCCCTTTTTAGACAGCAAAGAAACAGCATTTATTTCCGGATTTCATGCAGACCAAACTGTTGCCTTGAATCTTTATGCTTATCTTAACAGACAAATCAAACATACCGGTGTATTACCAACTGACCAGCAAATTGTTATCGAATATTTTCAGGATGTAACAAACGAGCCACATCTCGTCATTCACACCACGTTCGGCGGGAAAGTAAATGGTGCCTGGGCTACAGCTTTGGCGGCAATAATGGAAGACCAGTTTAATGAACAGATCCAATTTACTTATGACAATGACGCCTTACTGTTCCGGGTACCGGATAAAGTTTCAATTCAGGATATCGAAAACCTGGTTCATTTGCCATTCAGTGAAATAAAAATAAAGTTAACACATGTGCTGACAAACTCGACCCTGTTTTCAGTTCGGTTCCGTCAAAATGCGACCCGGGCCTTTTTACTACAGCGATCGAGAATCGGCAAACGTATTCCATTATGGCTTCAGCGTTTAAGATCAGCGGACCTGTTACAAACAGTGCAAAAATACCCGGATTTCCCGATTCTCATCGAAACCTATCGTGATTGCCTTCAGGATGTTTTTGATATGGTGTCACTTGAAAAAGCTATTGAGGGTATCCACAATAATTCCATCAAAATAACCAGTATCCAAACGCCATCGCCATCACCTATGGCTTCCGGTGTTCTTTTCCGGTTTTTGTCCCAGCACATGTATGAAGAAGACCGTTTACGAACGCCGGGTTTAGCGGCTGAAATAAATGATGACATGCTGGCCCACGTTCTATCCCGCGAATCTGTTCCGGCCATGATTACGGAAAAACAAATAAAAAAATCTCTGGATAAATGGCAATTTTTAGCCCCTGAATATAAGGCAAAAAATCCACAGGAACTGTATGACATTATCGAAAAAACGGGGCCGATTGAAGCTGTTGAATTACAACAAAGGTCGGCGAGTGACCCGGAATTATGGTTACAAACATTACAAAAGCAAAACCGAATTCATTATATAAAAACCGAATTTCAGGGCTGGGTCATAACAGAAGAACGCAATCTGTATATTGCTCCGTTTTCTCCCGAAAACATAAAATCAATAACACAAAAGCATCTACGGTCACACGGTCCGCAAACCTTTGAGCAAATAACAGCAGCTCTGCCGCTGGATAAAAACTTGATAAAAAACGCGCTGGACACTCTGCATCAGGATGAAAAAATAGTATACGGCACTCTTTTAAAAAACAGTTTGGATGAACACTATTGCGACAGATTTAATTTTGGTGTCTTGTACCGTCAGTCCATTGCAGAACAGCGCCATTTTGCCCAACCAGCCGACCGAACAGTTTTTTACTCGTTCCTTTTGAACCGGCACCGATTCTATAGTAAAAATGAAAATCTGTTCGAGATTATCAGCAGATATGCAGGATACCTGGCACCTCTTGATTTTTTTGAAAGAGAAATCATTGGTTCCAGAACACAAAACAGATCAAATGATGACCGGTTATCCGAATTGATAAAAAACGGCGACATAATCATCACCGGAGATTATAACAATCAAAAAGAGTTACCCTGTTTCAAATTTTTCGAACGAGGGCAAGGCGCCTGTTTTATAAACAAAGAAACCCTGATGCAGGTTGTAAACACCCTGGATGAAAACACAAAAACAGTGTTTTCCTTTTTACAGGAAAACGGAACCAGTCCGGTAAGAGATATTGTACAGGGTACGTCTCTGACACCGCTTCAGATTCAATTTAGCCTGTCACAACTAGTAAAAAAAGGACTTGTCAGTTGTGATTCTTTTACTACATATAAAAAAATTCTGGAATACAAACCGGTAACAACCAGGCAATCAAAATCAATAGAGTCATCCTGGCATAAAGAACTAAATCCGGCACGAATCGGGTATCACTCAAACCGGCGAATTGCACGAAAAAACCGCCCGTTACTGAAAGAAAGTCAATTGACGCTCAATGGACAGTGGTTTACGACAACGTCCTTTGCTGTTTTCGGAAAATTGATAACTGAAACAGAACAGGTAGAACAACAGGCCAGAATATTATTAAAACGGTATGGAATTCTTGTAAAAGAATTTTACAGACATGAACAGGGGCTTTTACCCTGGTATAAAATTTTTCAAGCCTTGAAAAAAATGGAATGGTCGGGAGAAATTAAAAGAGGTTATTTCATTAAAGAACTGGGCGGCATTCAGTTTGCTCTGCCGGATGCATTAAAAATGTTGGAGCACATTCAAGAGGATGTAACTATAACAGAAAACGCTCCGCTTTTAATTTCAGTTTGCGATCCGGCATTACCTTTTGGAGGGTATATCCCGTGGAATTTGAAAAATAAAAATCAGGAACACATTTCTGTCGTTAAAACAGCTAACAATCATCTGTTATTTTTCAACAACAAACCTGTTGTCTATCTTGAAAACCAGAGTTCACGAATTTATACAACAGAATATTTTTCCGATGAGCTGGTTCAAATAACAGCACAAATGATCAAACAATGGCTAAAATTGCCTTTTCAGCTAAGGCCGAAAAACAAGATAGAAATTTTATCTATCGATAATATTCCTGCCGGCCAATCAGCCTGGGCCCCTGTTTTTGAAAATGAAGGATATGAAATTTCCGGACATAAACTCGTTTTATGGCCATCAAAGGCTGTTTCAGAATAAAAAATTCTCCTAATCAAACTCGCTTGAAAATTCTATTTTAAATTCGGTGCCTTTTTTACCATTCCAGGCTAAATCACCATCAATCTGTCTTGATAAAACCTTAATCAACTGCATTCCAAGAGATTTGACCAGATTTATATCAAACCCATCGGGGAGACCAACGCCTTTATCGGAAACAACAAGCATTAATTTACCATTCGATAATTTTTTCAAACAGACTAAAATCTTGCCTTTTTTGTTACCCGGATAAGCATATTTTAAGGCATTTGTCATCAGTTCGTTAACAATTAAAGCACACGGAATTGCTTTATCAATACCTAATTCAACATCTTCCATATCTAATTCTAATTGACATTTTCCCGTCACATTATAAGTAGAAAATAATTCATGTGCCATTGTCCTGATATATTCACCAAATTGAATTTTAGCCAGATCACTGGATTCATATAACTTTTCATGAACCAGGGCCATGGAAAAAATTCGGTTCCGGCTTTCACTAAAAAGATCAAGTATTGTCGGATCGGCAATATTTCTTGATTGTAGTGTCAAAAGGCTCATAATAATCTGCAGATTATTTTTAACCCTGTGATGAATTTCTTTTAATAGCACCTCTTTTTCTGCAAGCGAACTTGTAATTTGTTCTTCCTGTTGTTTTCTTTCAGTAATATCAACAGCGGTAAAAGTAATCCCTTCTGCCAGGTTTTTTTGATCAATCGGTGAAGAACATAACAAAACATCAATAATTTTACCATCCTTGTGTTTCCATTTGGTTTCCAGGTATCCGGCTCCTTTTTCTTCAAGCTGCCTATATTTTTCATATCCGACAAGTTCAAACTCGTTCAACGATGGATAAATGACACGTGTACTTTGTCCCAACAATTCATCTTCTGTATAGCCGGACATTCGACAAATAGCTTTATTGACTTTAATAAATTTGCGATTTACAGCCAAACCAATTCCAATGGGTGAGGCTAAAAAGATACTGTTTAAAGTAGCTATATATTGCTCTAATTGTTTGGCAGTTTTTTTTCGTTCCTCCACCTCTGTTGATAAATTTTCCATCAATTTTTCGGTTTCAGCTTGCTTAATTTTAAGTTGCTGAATACTTTCTTCCAGTTGAATTTCCGCCAACTTTCGTCTAGTTCCATCTTCTACAATAGCCTGTGCACCACTTATCTTTCCTTTGGAATCAAAAGTCGGTGCCAGGTGGTAGGACAAAAAGACTCTCTTCCCCCACTTGGAAGTATACTCATGTACATATTCGGTATATGTACCCGATTTTATACAATTTTCAATAGCTTCGGACACACCGGATTTTACTAATGGGGGAAAAGTCAATATATTAATTTTTTTTGTTTCTTCAACCGAAGGTGATCCCAAAATTTCGAGTATTTTTTCATTTAATTCCAAAACATTACCATCTTTATCAATAGTAATAATGCCGATCGGTGCATTGTTAAAAAGTGTTCGATACTTTTCTTCGCTATCCCTCAAAGCAGCTTCGGCTTTTCTACGATTGGTAATATTGATAGCAAATGTTCCACTCATAATTTCACCAGATGCCAACTCTAGCGGAAACTTGTAATCCTCATAATATCGTTCTTCTCCATTAATTAAAAAAGGGCCTACAACACTGCTTAAAGTTTCACTCCTGAGAAGCGCTGCTTTATCCCTATCATCAAGCTGTTTAGCCATTTTAGGTGGATAAAAATCTATATTTCGGGTCCCAATAAATTCATTCAGAGTTTTATTTAAAATCTCTAAATAGTACTTGTTGGCATAAACGTGTTCAAGTTTCCTGTTTTTAATTTTAATAGCTGCCGGTATCTGATCTAAAAAGGAAAGAAAAAAAGTTTCACTTTTTTTCAATGCCTTTTCTGTTTCCCCGCGAACGATCTCTTGCCCCAAAAACACCGATACAATTTTCATCAATCCAATTCGTTCTTCCAGTTCCGGCTTTACTGTTAAATCAAATATTGATATAACTCCAAGGACGTTATTATCGGATTTTATAGCAACACTGGCCTGTGTTTTAAATTTCAATTCTTTAAATAACGTTTTAAGGGATGGATTTATTGTTACTCCCTGGGTTGTAAAAAAATCTTTTCCGGTATTAACAACCTTTTCAGAAAAGGTATTGTCAATCGACACACGAAAAGGATTTTTTCTTTTATAAGAAAATCCATATTGGCCGATCAGCACCATTTCATTTGATTTTTCATCTTTTAGTTCTATTAAGGAAGCAGAACAATCAAATTCTTTACACAGAATCTTTGCAACTTTTGGGAATAACTCGGTTGGATCCTTTTTTTCTACAAATAGGCCGGATATGCTACTAATCATTTCCAGGTCCGTTTTTCCCCGATTCATTTTTTTTTCATGATTATTCATCTAAAAGCTCGATTCGCACAATATAAACTTGCCAACAATGGTATCCGGTTTCATTTTAACAATTGTGTCAAAATGAAAATTCGATCTTTTTGCCATGAAAAACCAAAATCAGAGCAGCTTTTTAAATATATTGGATAAATATTTAAATATCAAGACATGGTTGATAAAATTCTATCTTTTTCCAAATAAACACAATAATATGAGTTTTAATAAAAACATGTTTACCTGAGCCATTCAAATAAAACATCTGTGCCGCGCTTTTGGGGATGAAAACGTAATGAAAATTTATCACCTGCTCTTGGGGTCCAGACAAGTGACCAGTTATGACATTCACCGGCCTGACAGATAAATTGATCATTGTGGTATATTTGTAATCCGAAATATAATAAATCACCTTTTTTACCGGCAAGATCGCACTGACATTCAAAGTTTGAAATTTTATATTTCCAATTAATGACAGGGAATAAAAGTTTTACATCCTCATCATCAAATAAACCTGAAACCAAACAATCTTCTAATTTTTCCAAAACAGAAAGAGTAACACATTCATCCACAAAATCCGCAGAGTCAGCCAATCCTCCCATTAATACAGCCTGGTTTGGAAAGACCTGTTTCGGGGCAAATTTCAACTCATCAAGGACATATATATCTTCATCATATAACAACTGCCCATAAAGTTCCTGCAATAAAACATCTATGGGTTGGTCGGGTTGAAAATCACGGATATCCGAGTGAACAACGGTTACATTTGGATATTTTTGCAAACGTTCCAAAGCAAGCTCATAAAGCAAAGGATTTGCCTCAACAGCATAGACTTTTTCCGCTCCTAAATTTGCCATGTATTCTGAAAGGATTCCGAATCCACATCCGGCTTCCACGCATACCTTGCCTTTAATTTCAGACCGGTTGTCTCCAAGTAACTTTTTATAACTTTTCAACCGATTTTCATCATCATAAATACTCACAAACGCCAGCATATCATCTATATCATTAAACCGTTTGGGAGTTAATTCATTCATTATATCCATAAACTAACCGAATTGATAATGTTTGCGAATGTTTTTGACAATTTTCCAGGTACAGTGCATTCCCTGAGGGAACTCTACCAAATCACCTGCCTGAATTTCAACCGCTTCTCCCCCTTTGGGCGTTACATAAACATGTCCTTCCAATATATAACAGACCTCTTTTTCATCATAGTACCATGGAAATTCAGAAATTTCTTTTTCCCAAACAGGCCAGTTTTCAACGCCCAATTCATCCAATGTCTGTTGAGCAGGCTTTTCAACTTTAATCATATTATATTCTCCTTAGAATATCGGAATTAACTTTTTACCAAAAGTCACAACACTGCAATCAGCAAAAACAGTAAAATCGTTTTGATTACATATCAAATTTATTTATATTTCTTAATATGGAGAACAAATGAATACAAATCAACTTAAAACTTTGGTTAGCAATTATAATCAGCTAACAGCCTATTGTGATGCTTTGTTCCAACGTGTTTATCGTACATATAATAATGACATGAAATGTTCTAAAGGCTGTGCCGAATGCTGCCGGCTTGAAACAGTTGTGCCTTTGGAAGCATTTATTATTGAAGAATACCTTACTCAAAACGAACTGGAAATAAAAAATAACGATCCGGGATATTGTGTTTTCCTGCACCAAAAATCCTGTCAAATATACCCTGTCAGACCCATTATTTGCAGGACCCATGGCCTTATTCTTTATGACTCTGAAGAGAAAACAATAAAAAGGTCATGCGACCTTAATTTTTTAAACACAGATTTTGAATCAGCAAGTTATGAGCACATGCTTGATGAACTTTTAATATCGAAAAATTTAATTAAATTAAACCTGGCGTTTCAACAAATTACCGGCAAACAATTAAACGGTGAACGTGTTTTTTTGAAAAATATTATCAACTGGTAAAATGAAAAATTTAATATAAAATTACATGGAGATATATAATGAAGTTAAAATATGGTATGAACCCCAACCAGGATTTTGCTGAATTTATTGACAATGACAATCTGAAAATTTTAAATGGCAACCCAAGTATCATCAACATTCTCGATGGATTAAACGCCTGGCAACTGGTTAAAGAGTTGGATGAATATGCAAACATTATAGCCGCAACATCATTTAAACACGTAACGCCGTCCGGTGCGGCCGTTGGCTGCGATTTTTTACCAAACGAAAAAAAATCATATCTATATACCAAAGAAATATCTTCGGGCTTGACAAGCGCTTATTTAAAAGCCCGCGGCGCTGACCGTCTGGCCTCTTTTGGAGATTTCATAGCATTAAGCCGAACGGTTGATACGGAAACCGCAACGCTTATCAAATCAGAAGTTTCTGACGGCATTATAGCCCCGGACTATGACGATGAAGCACTGGATATTTTGAAATCAAAGAAAAAGGGCAATTATGTTATTTTAAAAATTAATAAAGATTATGTTCCCGAAGAAATTGAAGAAAGAACTGTTTTTGGAATAAAAATCAGACAAAAAAGAAACACAATTAAACTGGACGATTCTTGTTTAACAAACATCGTAACATCCAACAAACAGATTCCGGATAAAATTAAACAGAGCCTTGTTATCGGCATGATTACATTAAAATACACACAATCCAATTCCATTTGTGTTGTTAAAGACGGACAGGTTATCGGCATAGGCTCGGGTCAGCAATCCAGAATTTTGTGTACGGAACTGGCAATCACCAAAGCACAAAAATGGTATCAAAAAACTTTATTAACTTTTGAAAATATTACCTTCCCCGAAAAAACATCAAAAACTGAAAAAGACCAGATTTTGGAACAGGAAAGAGCAAAACTATTCCAGGGACAAAACAGCCTGGCGCAATGTGACGATCTGTGTTTATGCTCTGATGGATTTTTTCCGCATAAAGACAATATCGAATTTGCCCACAAATTCGGTATAAAATATATAGCTTCTCCCATGGGCTCTATTCGGGATAATGATATTATAGAATTATGCAATCAATATGGTATTACTTTCGTTAATACGGGAATCCGGTTATTCCATCATTAATTCTAAAAGATTTTATAAAAAAAGGGACCATCTAATGGTCCTTTTTTTATTTAAACTTTTCTGGCCTTTTGTAGTCTTTTCCAAAAATGTTTATAAAGAAAACTCGTTTCATCTAATTCACATAGCTGTTTATACATTTGCTTGTTGACCGTAAAAGCAACAATATCATGGGGTAAATACTCTCTCATGGCACACTAAAAGCCGAAATGATCATAAATTTTTTAGTGTCATTCTTCGATTATCAAGTCTGCATCTAATAACGCTGATTTAATTCTTCTTTTTCTACTTTCATTTTTAATTGAAGCCAACATTTCATTAATCGGCTCAGTTTTGTATTTTAAATATTGTTTTATTATATCATATCCTAAAACACTCCCCATCTCAGCATTGTTTGGATATAGTGGTTGAATATTTAAATAATAGTCTAATTTTAGCGTATCCGGCAAGTCTGATTTAAGAATATTTTCTGCAAATTTATAGATATTCCCAGATCCATTTTCAAGAATGATATAACGATGTGTTACCATCATATTTTTAATACTCGAAAGAATTTCATTTATTTTATTACTGTTTAAATCGGTAATATTCTTATCTGATAAAAGAGTGCTTAAAAAATCATCATATTGTTTGTCAAATTTAATTATATCATATTTTATTTTAATATCTTTGTAAACAGCTTTATCGAGATAGACGTATGCTCTTGAATCATATTTGATTAAAAGATCATTATTCTGCCATTTAACAAGGACATCGGGGCCTCCCCAATAAGCAGATGGAGCGTTACCACTGTCTGTATCGGCAATGAATATATTACCCCCATTATTTTCAAGTTTTTGATCGGATTTTATAATAGAAATTTCAGTACTGAACCCAGTCGTCGCTCCAAAATCTCTTCTAAAGACAACCGCTTTATATTCCTTATTTGAGGAGAATAGTGTATTGACAATTTTATTCGAACATATATCCTGGCAATTTATCTGCATAAGGGCAAAAAAACTAAAAAATACTAGTATTTTTTTTAATATATGCGATTTCATTTTAATCTTTTTATTATCACCCAAGCATTTCAGTAACTATGACATTAGAAAACCTGATTAAAACAACGGTCCCTGCACAAGAACTTTAGCCGTCGGCCATGGAGATGTGCTCAACAGGCAAACCATAGCTGACGGTTCTGATGTTTCAGGCGCCAAAATGCTATAGATATTATCCACCTTGGCATACCCGCTTGACGCATATACTTTGGCATCACCGAATAAAACCGAATATTCAATACCCTGCTCCTTTGCAAAATCATGCATTTTTACCAGTAATTTTCGAACCAGCCCCTGGCCACGGTATTCGGGATGGACACAAACTTCGGCGACGCCGCATATTCTAATATCTCGAATATCTGTTTTAACAATCTTGTCATGCATAGCAGCATGTGCAACGATTTTTGAACCATCATTAACTATCCACCGGTACCGGGGCATTTCTTTAAAAAATCTCTGTGTCCGGAAGGTTGGCTCATGCGGAAAACATGTAGACAAAATAGAAATCAAGTTTTTGTTCATTTCCTCATCAACGTGCTCATCTTTTATAAACTGCACATGCTGCATTACAATCTCCAAAATTGCTAAGTAATGAACGTAATTATTCAACTGTCACATCAACTGTTAAATCAACCGGTAAACCCTGGTCCGGTAAAACTTTATAATTTTCGACAATGTATGGCAATTGAATTGTCTGTTTGCCTTTATCCTGAGTTATAACTTTAACCGGCATGATACCGGTTTTACCAGCGTATAAGGTAATTTTTTTAGGAGCATCACCTTTTTCGCATTGTTCACGCAATACCAGTTTAATATCAACAGATGAGTTATTTCTTATTGGGACATAGATACGCTTTTTGTTTTTTGCTTGAAACTCTGTTTGCAGTATATCAATGGAATTTTCAAACATTGCTTTAAGGTATTCTTCTTTACCGACCAATGTATCTTCAAAATAAACGATCGTTCGTCCGGCAAATAAAGCTTCTTTTATTCCTTCAACGGATTTATCTTTGACCATAACCAGTGTCATGGGTCTGTGCTCACCGAGTTTGGGATCAAAACGAAGACTGATTGGAGGATGAATATCAGAATTTCCCAACATTGTCAGATTTTTTTCCAAAGCCCATTTATGAGCATTGGGAGAATAGGTTAACGAATTAAAAACTTCGATCCCATTCATATAACCGTTTTCATAAAGTTCTGTATGCTCCGGGTACCATTTGGCAATACCGTCTGGTTGCTGGCCCGTCCAGCTCGGATGGTTCCAAAAAATAAATGCACCCTGTTCATGAGCTTCTTTGATAGCATCACGCCATTCATCTTTTCGAAGCAATTCAGCATCTTTTAAAAATATGGCATTTATGTGTCCCGGCGGCATATCTCTTGTAATTTCAGCCCCTCGGATAAGTATTAGCCCTGCCTGATCAGCCGTAGATTTTGAAAGATTGTAGGACGCATTCAAATCATTTTTAATATAATCTTTAAAACGTTGATACTCGACATGTTCCGTAAAAGTAAAAACATCCAGGCCGTTTTGCCACGCCTCTTCAATGCGAACAGTCGGCCAGACTTGACCATCTGAAAAAATTGTGTGTGCATGAAAATCACATTTTAACAACTTGTAGCCCATAATATCGGGAAATACAACTTGTTCACGTACCGGGTATCCGGCAAAAGACAATACCGGAATTAACAGGATTAAAACACACCATACCCAAAAACGAATCGCTTTGTTCATTCTGCCTCCATTTTCATTTCCTTATTTTAATAACAGTAACTTTTGAGTTCCCTGAAAAGTGTCTGCATCCATTTTTAAATAATATACGCCTGAAACGACTTTTTGTTCGAAATTATTCGTTCCGTCCCATTCCAAACTAAAATATCCGGCTTTATATATTCTATCAGAAAGAGTTTTTACATGCTGACCTAAAATATTATAAATTTGTAATGACACACGAACAGTTTTTGGTACCTGAAATCGAATTGTTGTTGATGGATTGAATGGATTCGGGTAATTTTGAAACAAAGCAAAATCATGGGGAACAGCCGGGTCAATCATAACAGTTTCATGCGTATTCTTTTTTCCATTTAATTGCACATCTTGCAGACAATAGTAATAACAAACACCGTTTTCAACCTGCTGATCAACAAATTTATATTTACCGGAGCTGTTTGAGCTGATTAACGGACTAATGCTTTCAAAATCACCATCCGCATTTACAGACCGGAGAATATAAAAACCGGAATTGTTTCGTTCCGAACGTGTTTCCCATTTAAGCTGTATTCCCTGAAAGGGTTGATGATTACCGCTAAAATATGAAAGTTCAACCGATGTAACAATATCAAACTGCCATGTGGTTTTTACGGAATCTTGTTGATCAAAGACAACGGCTGTAACAAGGGTATTTCCGGTTTGCATTAGCTGAGACTGTAAAATAAATTCAGGACCTGTGCCGGACAAGGTTCCGTTTACGTTCCATATATATTGTAAAGGATCACCATCGTCATCATTTGCCGCAACATAAAATCTTTTGGTTTCCGGTATTTGCAGTGCCGGCAAATTCCGATCCTCCGGAATTGTTTCATCTTCAATAATTACGGGTTTGCGGTTGACATTGGCAACATTGACTTTGACGTTTTTTGATACAAAAGCACCGGTTTGGTCTGTAGCGATAAACCTGAAATAATAAACACCAGCCTGATCATAATCGGGCGTCCAGGTAACAGTCCCGGTTTCCAATGAATCAAAGGAAACACCTTGCGGAAGATCAACAGCACGAACGGTAACAGTATCGTTTTCCGGATCGGTTGCCGTCACAACAAACTGTAACAACTCTTTTTCATTTACTGAAACACTATCCGGTGCGGAAATTCTTGGAGCCTGATTTTCAATAGCAGTCGCGGAAAAAGTCAAATAGGCAGGTTGCAAAGCATAGTTAACAACATAAACATACTGTTGGCCTGTTTCTTCACCCAATTTCCATTGAACAGCGGCGATACCATTCTCATCCGTTAAAACCTGAGAACCCGGCGTCAAAGTTCCTTGCGATGCATTAAAACTAACTTCATAATCAGCCACAGGATTATCAAAGTCATCCGTTATAAGAACCTGCAACTGTTGATTCAAAAGATGGTTGACAACACCTACCTGTTCATCACCGTCGTGCTTTGCCATCTTGCTTGCATTGGCAGATACAACGTTTACTGTAAAGATGGTTTCATCATGCTCAAATGCAGTGGATTCTACCTTGATTTGATGTGTTCCCGGAGTATTGCCGCATTTATATTGAACAAATGCAGTTCCTGATTCTTCGGTTACCTGATCAACATCGCCTATTATTTCTCCGTCTCCCTGTAAAACACTAAAAGAGACAGGAATTTGAGAAACACTGTTTCCAAACTGATCAACAACTTTAATTTTAAGAGGTATATCCATTGTATCACCCACGGACCCGGTTTGTTGGTCGCCTGAAATTTTTAGTATCTCTTCAGGGGCATCAGGTAAAACAGTTACAAGGATAAGAGTTTGTTCGGATGTTCCATTAATTTTAGCAGTGACTTGTGCCTGGCCCGCAATTTCCTTTAACCTGGCGCTGGTTTTCGCTTTACCATAGGCATTGGTTACAACACCTGTAGAATCCAAAGCAAGCGACAATGTATTTAAATTCTGAAAAGTAACAGAAATTTGTCCGACAGCACGTCCATCCTGATCATGTGTTTTAATTTCCAAACTATCCAGGAGTGTATTTACCGCTCCGGTAAAAACACCATCACCAACGGTTGAAATTGAAACGTTTTCAGGCTGTTGAATTGTAACGCTAAAAGTCAGGGGCGAGTTTTGCAAACCGGGTGCAGTTGCATTTACCAAAGCTTTGCCAATTTTTTCACCGCCGAATATATCTGTATGTGCCACGCCCTGTTCATCCGTAAATAAGGGCATGGTTCCGGGAATTGACACACTGTCACTTTGTGCCGTAAAAAAAACGGGATAGTTGGCAACCGGTGCGTTTTCGGAATTGACAACCTGAACAGATATGGGGTCACCGGTAGATGAATTTAAATTAACCAGTCTGTTTTGGCTGCCCATTATTTGCACAGCACTGGCCAGAGTTTCTATAAATTGAATAGTTGCTTTTTGTGTGAAAATCTGCTGACTCGCCACATCCCTGGCGGAAATTTGCACTTCTCCGGATTGTGTAGAAGTAACGTTGGACGTAAAAATTCCGTTCTGATCAGTCGTACCATTTTGCGGATCAAAAACAACAGGCAATCCTTCTGCCAATAACTCAATTTGTTGATCAGGTATTTTATTGCCGAAACTGTCTATTACAGTTATCGTTACAGTTGAAAAAACGTCTTCCCGCGCCGGAACCGGAGAAAAGGCAGAAACCTGTGTGTTTTCGACATCCGGCAAACCCGGTTCAACTGTTATAGAGAAAATAATCGGTGCACCGGTCAAAAGTTGATTTGTTTGGTCATAGGCTTTGGCATGAACAATTTGAGTATTTTCACCAACCTCACCACCAAGCGTCAACGCTGCCTGTGCCAAACCCTGATTATCGCTATTTACATTCAGCACAGAACCCGATGATTCTGTAAAATAACTGCTGCCCTGTTCTATTCTAAAAGTTACAGGATGCCCGGAAACCGGAAATCCAAATTCATCATCAGTTCGCACAGCCAACGGTGCGGACAATGGCTGTCCGGCTTTGCCTGTAAGGTTGATTTCAGAAGAAGCAACAATTGATTTCGCCTGGGTAACAATAGCAACGGCATTTATCTGTAAAGGTGAACCGATGAGATTTTGTTGCTGGTAAACAGCGTTCACACTAATATTTTGCAGAGATTCATTTCCCAAAACCCATCTTGCAGAAGCGAGTCCATCATAATCTGTTAAAACCGTAAGGCTTGCCTGATCATTTTCAGCGAAATGGCCTCCGCCGCCGGTCACCTGAAACACCACAGGAAACACCGGAATGGGTTGATTTTCCTGACCAACAACCTTAACAACGATTGGGTCCGGAAGTTCGCTATTTACGGCGCCCGACAGACCGGAGACGACTGAAACAGGTATCAAACGATGAGGGATGCCGTGAATAACACTGGCATAAAAAACAATCGGACTGTTTTCCAGTTCTTTTTCATTAAAAGAACTTTGCGCCCAAACAACATGGTTGGAATCGCCAATGGTGCTGCCCAGGGTCAACGAGGCACGCGCAACACCAATACTGTCCGTCAAGGCGTATATATCGCTCTCTCCGTTAAAATTGCCTCCTCCTTCCTTCAACGTATAAAGGACCTGATGGTTTTTAACAGGATTTTCAAAAGAATCTGTCACCTGGACCTGAAATGGAATTGACAGTTGTATATCCTGAAGACCCGACTGATCATTTCCGTCAATATATATTTGTTTAAAGGGAATACCTGTTTTGCCTTTTGCTGTAAAGAACAATGAATTAGGTATCAATCCGTCACACAAAGCATAAGCATTATTAGTACCAACTTTAACGCCCAACGTCCACAAAACCTGAGCGACACCGTTCTCACCGGTGGCAACGGTTTTCTCCTGAACAGAACCAAAGCGGCCGTCTCCCTGATTTATTCGAAAAACAACATCAAAACCGGGGACGACATTTTCATATTCATCCGTTATTTTAACCTGAAGAGGTATGGGTAAAGTTTGATTGACTGTATCTGATTGAGCATTTCCGTTTAAAATTGCAGCATATTTCGCCTGACCGGGTAAACCGGTTGCATAAAATTGTACCGGAGAACCAGGTACGGCAGTCTGGTCCAGGACCGCTGACGCTTCAACCAGATAGGCGTTTTTTCCGGCCAGCGTTCCAAGTGTCAAAACAGCAAAAGCCTCTCCGTTTTCATCCGAAGGAAGTGTAATACTATTTTCCCCGCTTAACAGTCCGCCGCCCTGTTTGGATTCAAATTTTATATCATAATCAGGCACACTGTTTCCATATTCATCCAGCAGCCTTACCTTGAAAGGATTTTCCAGTTCCGTATTAATAACCGCCTGCTGTTGATTACCGGATATCGGCATCAGCAGGGCCGGGTCCGAGGCAAGGGCAACGGCTTTTAAAGACATGGGCGATCCGTTTAAAAGGTCCGCCACGATATTGATATGCTGTTCACCGGAATATTGCCCAAGCTGCCAATAAATTTCAGCAATCCCCTGAGAATTGGTCGGTACGACCAGGTTCGTATCGTTTTCGCTTTGAACATTATCAATCGATATACCTGCAATCTTTTTATTTTGCGCAGGCGATTGCTCCAACAGTCCGGCTCCCGGATCTGTCACATTAAACTGAACAGGATAATTAACAACCGGTTCATTTTCATCGGTCACTATTTTTACTCTTACGGGTGCAGGTAAAACCGTCATGACTTTTGTTTCCTGACTGTCGCCCGAAACATAGGTCAGTTTTGAAGCGATTCCCTGGACCATGACGTTGAACGTAAGCGGTGAACCGGTTACGGAATCCGCTTCGGCTTTAATAACCTGGGCACTGTTCATATCACCGGGTGTATAATAAGTCTGTGCCAAACCGGTAGAATCGGTAAAAACAAAACCATCAGGATTTAATGTACCTCCGCCGGATACCACGGAAAAATTAATTCTCTTATTAAAAACAGGGTTTTGGAACCCATCAACAGCGGCAACAACCAGGGGATCCGTTAAAGGTTCACCGATTATGCCAATTTGCATGTCACCACTTTGTTTAACAATAGTTGAAGCTTTGTCAGCCAGAGAACGTGCATCAAATTGAACAGGACTTCCGTTTACAGAAGCACCGTTATATTCTAAAACAGCCTCAATAACAACAGGACCCGCCTGCTGACCGAATTGAATATAACGTTTTGACAATCCGTCACGGTCAGAGAGATGAGGTAAAATACCGGCTTCCGTGCCCAAGCCATCGGGAACATAGGCATCATCCGATGTTATTAATAATTTATCAATCTGTAAATTTACACTATTTGTTGTTATTTTTACAGAGTGAATGCCAGACTGTAAATTCCAGAATAAACGCTGTCCGCTAACAGATGCATTCAGCCATTGCCAGTCGCCATTCGACGACAAGTCTATCGTCTTTTCAGATTGATTATCTATTTGAATTTTTATAAAAGAACCATCACTAACATTTTTAATCCGCATCCAGGCCGAGTAATTACCTGCGGAACTAAGGGAAACACTTGACTGGACGGCACCGGTTCCTCCTAAAAATTTCGGTAACATGACAAAACCGCCGCCGGAACAGCCGGCATCATAAACCCAGCGCATATTACCGGACAACTCGGCGCTTTCACATTCCACCCAAATATTTTGACTGGAATTTAAAGGTGTTATTATTTGTGCATCACCGGACACAATTTCAAATTCTACATTCATTCCCGGGACCGGCTGATTATCAGCATCCTGAACAGAAACAACAATAGGCTCACTAGACTGCTGCGTTACAGTGCCGGAAATATTATTGCCGCTTAACAATGATATATTATCCGGAATAAGGTTCGGCAGTACCGGTACTTCCGGTTCAATGGTAATGGTTTGATTGGCATTTACATGTCTTTTGGCCAAAAATGTTCCATCAGTAAAGCCAGCCAGAATATCAACCTGAGAAAAACCAGCCAACCCAAAATGCTGCACCGGAGAAGATTGCGACAAATACCCTGTTGTGGACATAATTTCCCTGAAACCCAACAGGTGTTGAAAATCTCCCAAACTTCCCGGCTCAAAAATCCAGATCTTTGTACCAAATCCTCCTATGTTGCCATCCGGCCCGTAAGCGCTTACTTTAATATAATTATTACCATTATCGTTATTGTTTTCTATAGCAATGTTAAAAACATCGGAACGGGCAGCAACAAAATCCAAATTACCGTCCTGATTAAAATCCAAAACGCTTGCACCGCGCACATCACCGCCGAAAATTTCCGCACCGGTATTTTCTACCTTTTGAAATTGCCAATTACCCAAATTTTCATAATAAGAACCATAATCAACCTCATCGGTTGTTACAATGTCCAGGTCCGAGTCATTATCAAAATCAGCGACGATGGGCGAAAAAGCATTCATCGGAATGTTCACAGAAGATGTAACATCCTGAAATGTGCCATCACCCTGATTCTTGTACACATGTAACTTTGGGTTGGAATCGCTGCCAAAATCATTTACAGAAACCAGCAGATCCAGGTCTGCGTCGTTATCCAAATCAGCCCATACAACACCGTTGCTTTTATGGACCAGATTAACACCGGCAAGGCTTGCTTTTTCCGTAAAATTGCCATTACCGTCATTTACAAATAGTTTATTAGCAACTTCCCGTTTTGCTATATATACGTCAACGTCGCCGTCCATATCAAAATCGGCGGCAGAGGCGGATTCTGTTGTAATTGACGATTCATTTGTTTCAAGTATTCCACGATTTTCAAGTTCGAATGTGCCGTCACCCTGATTGATATAAAATTCATTTTGCTCTCTTGAATTAATAACCAGCAAATCCATGTCGCCGTCATTTTCACAGTCAAATGCCAGCAATGCTTTGGAATAACGATTATAATTTTGAATATTGGCCTGACTGGTAACATTTGTAAAGGTATGGTCAGCAGACTGCTTGTAAAGATAATTTTGACCGGGAGAGTGACCGTTTAACAGATCAAAATCTCCATCATTGTCAACATCAACAAAAATTGCACTTTGACTAAACTTTTTATCCTCAATATTATAATCATCGGCATTTTCTTTAAACGGAATGTTGGCCTTGCTTTCAAAAAACAAATCTTCTGAAAAATCAGAATTCCCTGTTACACGGCTGATATAAATATCATCTCCGTAATGATCTGTAACATCTGCTACCGCCACCCCTTTAAAATCAAAAAGATGGTCGAGACCGCCAATCCCAAGGTCCCATGTAGCATTACTGAACTTTCTTTTTTGTCCGGTCACCAATTCTTCAACTATCGGATAAAGCGCATCTGTCAAAAACTGATGACCGCGCGTTGTGGGATGCAATGCATCTCCCAACAGTTTATTCCAGGCATCGCTCCACAAATCAGGATGACCGCGAAGATGCGAATAAACATCACTTATATAAACCGGTTCCGGCTTGCCGGTTATAGCACCGGTTTTAAAATCACGAACAAGTCTGGCCACTTCCATGGTGTATAAATTCATGGCGCTGTCACGTGAAACTTTGATGGGAGTAATTAAATTGACAACAATTTTTTCCAAACCGCCGTCATCTGTTGTCCAATCCAGCAAATAATCAACCAACGTCGCCATTCGCCCGGAAACCGAAGTACTGAATCCTTCTTCATTATCATAAGGTATAATATTGTTGACACCATCCCCCAAATCATTTGTACCCAAATGAATAACAACCATTTGCGGCCGAAAGGTATTCATTGCCCATGTGGCATCTGCACGTGCGCGGCCCCCGATGGACTGTGGATAAAAATCATAAATTTTTCGACCACCTTCAAAATGTCCCTCATAAGGAGCTTCGCCAAAATCACCCACAAAATCCACTTCAACATTATTTGCACGCAGACGATCATACAGCATGTGACGGTAACCTTTATAATCCGTTGCCAGGGCACCGGCTGTTATAGAATCACCCAAAAGCATAATGCGGTAACGATCGCTTAATACAATTTCATAAAGATTCATATCCTGAATAGGATTTGATTGATCGTCCGGCACACCGGAAACAACAACAGTCACCTCGGATGCATAAACCCCCTCAAATTCCGTGTTTATATAACCATTATCATTAAAAGAAGAAAGATCAAGTGATTTTTCCTGATCAGTAGAGGCGTTGTAAAACACAAGCGCTAACTTTAGAGAATCAGAATCAGCAACAAGAGGTGACAACACAACCTCGACACGGCCGAGTAAAGTGCGTCCTTTGGAAAAAGAATAAACTATTTCATTACTATTTTCATCAGTTTGGCTGCGTTTTTTCAGCATATTTTGCTCAAAAGATACATTTTCATAATGTATCCCTCTGTCTGCTCTGGGAGCCGGTGATACGAGTTCCGAACTGTAACCATAAGCATGGACTGAATATTTTTTCTCAGATTTTTCTGCCGCTTTTAATTGGAAAGTAAACAAACACAAGGTCAAAAATGGTACAAGATACAGCTTTTTCAAAGGAGTCTCCACATGGTGCTATTACAACAAGATGTTTAAAATTTGCAATCGAATAATGTAATAATTTTTTACAATAATAATCAACCTTTGGTTGTTAATTAATACTAAAAATCATCGGGCTTGCGTATAATAAATACTTTTTTCCTCATGGTTTTCTTGTTTTTAGGCCACCTTTTGACAGGGATTTTGTCTTGACAATCGCAGCATATTTTAATATATTTGAGCTACTTTTTTAATTAAAACGACTTGATAAATGCCTAAAGATAAACTTCGTATAAACGGCATGACTTTTCATGCCTATCATGGGCTGGAACATGATGAAATAAAAAACGGCCAGCGATTTGAAGTTGATGTTGAAATAACCTTTGACGCCTCAAAGGCAGCACAATCTGACAAATTAAAAGATACGATCGATGTGCGGACTGTATATTCAGATGTTCAAAGCATAGTCTTGCATGAAAGGTTTTCATTAATAGAAACAATCGGCAACCGAATCATTGAAAAGATTTTAGAAAAATACAACGTAATGGATGTTACTATTCGTGTCCGGAAGCCTCTGGCTCCGCTGGGAGGTCTTGCAAACGGAACAGAATTGGAAATGACTCGTAGCCGTAGGAATAACGAATGAGACACAGAGTTTTTTTAGGTCTTGGTTCAAATATTGGTGACAGGTTTAAGCACATTTCTCAGGCTTTACATCACATTCAAAAAATACCTACATGTGAAATTCAAACAATCTCAAGTATTTATGAAACCGAGCCCGTAGGCCTGAAAGAACAAAACAATTTTTTAAATATCGTTATCGAAATATACGTTCTCATGGCACCGACCCTGCTTTTAACTAAACTGCAAAACATTGAAAATGAAATGGGTCGTATTCGTTTTAAAAAATGGGGACCTCGTATTATTGATATTGATATTTTGTGTTGGGAAAACCTGGAAATATATGAAATCGATTTAATAATTCCACACCCGGAAATTCCGCACCGAAAATTTGTGTTAATACCGTTAGCAGAGATTGAACCGAATTATAAAATCACCGGATTTGACAAGGACGTAAAAACGTTGCTTGAACAAACAACAGACAATAGCAAAGTTGATTTATACAAAACCTCTGATTCTTTTATTTACAAGCCAAAAGAGGATTAACAATGCCAATACCAAAATATATTTGCATTGAAGGAGTTATCGGCGTCGGTAAAACAAGCTTGACCCGAATGCTTGGCGAATGGCTTGACGCCAAGGTTATTTATGAACGTCCTGAGGAAAATCCTTTTCTTCAGGATTTTTACAAAGACCCCCAGCGATTTGCGTTTCAAGCACAGCTTTTTTTTCTGCTAAGCCGTTATCGCCAACAACAGGAAGGTTTTCAACCGGACCTTTTTCATGAAATTATGGTTTCAGACTATCTTTTTGCCAAAGATCGTATTTTTGCCCATTTAAATCTGGATGACAGAGAACTTTTTCTTTATGACCGTGTGGCGTCGCTTTTGGAACAAAACATACAAAAGCCGGACCTGGTTGTCTTTTTACAGTCCACACAGGAACGATTAATGGCAAACATTCGCAGACGCGGGCGTACTTTTGAAAAAGACATTTCCGATGACTATATCAAATCTTTAAATGAGGCCTATAACCGCTTTTTCTTTCATTATACGGATACACCTTTGCTGGTTGTCAATTGTACATTAATTGATTTTGTCAACAACAAAGAAGATTTTGAAGATCTGGCACGCCAAATTATGAGACCTCATTCGGGCATTGAATATTATTCGCCTGCCGGATAAATTCAAATAAACCTTTGCTATTTTAATCTTTTTTAAATATAAGGACAGCTAAAAGTCATGCTCCGATATATAATTTATGGTCTTGTTATCTATTGGATGATAAAACTGTTAAAAAACGTTGTTAAAACGACCAAACCGGACGTTGAAATAAAAGGAAAATCCAAAGCAAAACCATTGGACCTGTCTAAAGAAGACGTTGAAGATGTTGACTTTAAAGAAACAAAAGAATAATTGTGACTATTTATGAAAATCTTTTCCAGAATTCTAGTATATATTAAACCTTATTGGCTAAGTTTAACCGGCTCAATTCTGTGTATTATATTTTATACCATTTTTAACAGCTTGTCACTTTTCACTATCGGCCCTTTCTTACAAACTATTTTTTCCCAACCTGATCAAACTTCAAGTGTTGTTGTTCAATCGGAGGGTTCGTCTGATGATCTTGTAGATTCATTTATTCCCAAGTCTCTTCAGGCAAAAAAAGAAAAAATATTACAATCTTTTTACGAAGTCCTTCAGGGCGAAAACAGAAAAAATTCATTAAAAAGAATATGTTTCTTTATCCTTACTCTATTCTTTTTTAAAAGTTTTTTCGGATATTTTCAAATATTTCTCATGGCGCAGGTAGAACAAAGTGTCATACGAGACCTGAGGAACGATCTTTACAAACATATCAACGAACTCTCTCTTGCTTATTTTCATAAAACGCGAACAGGGCAAATTATATCCCGAATAACCAACGACGTTACCCTGATCAACAACGGCGTATCTGCCGGTTTTGTAACACTGGTAAAAAATCCTCTAACCATTTTAGTTTTATTATCTCTGGCTGTTTTTTTAAGCTGGAAATTGACAATAATCTCTCTGGTGATAGCCCCTATCAGCCTGGGAGTAATAAGTATAATCGGGCACAAACTGCGAAAACAAAGCACCCATTCACAGGAAAAAATGGCAGACGTTACGTCCGTATTACAGGAAACCATCTCCGGTATCCGGGTGGTTAAAGCTTTTGCCATGGAAAAATTCGAAATAGGCAAATTTACCTCGGAAACACAAAAATATTTTAAAAGCTTGTTAAAAATCACAAGAACAAGTAACCTGGCTTCCCCTCTGACAGAATTTTTGGGAACGAGTATAGCCGTTGCCATTCTTTATTATGGCGGGCAGCAGGTGCTCAAAGGTGAATTACTGGCACCGGAACAGTTTATTATGTTTCTGGTAATTATTTTTTCACTTGGCCAGCCTATCAAAGAACTGTCCAGTGTTAATAACAGAATCCAGGAAGCATTGGCAGCCGGAGAACGTGTCTTTCGGGTATTGGATACAAAACCCATAATATACAACACAACATCTGCAAAAAAAGTGTCTGATTTCCGGACCTCCCTGGAATTTAAAAACGTCAGCTTTTATTATAACAAAAAAGACCTGGTTTTAAAAAACATATCAGTTAATGTTGAAAAAGGAAATATTCTGGCCATTGTAGGGCCAAGCGGCGGAGGAAAATCAACTCTCGTCGATTTGATACCCCGTTTTTATGATCCCATAGAAGGTCAAATTTTATTGGACAATATAGACCTTATAGAAATGGATCTGGCAAGCCTGAGAAGACTTATGGGCATAGTAACACAGGAGACAATATTATTTAATGATACGGTTCGAAATAATATTGCTTATGGTGAAACAGAAAAATCATTAAATGAAATTATAGAAGCAGCAAAAATAGCTAATGCACATCAATTTATCAGCAACCTTCCGAATGGGTATGATACGAATATTGGAGAAAGAGGCGTTACTCTTTCCGGAGGCCAGCGTCAAAGACTGGCCATTGCACGCGCTGTGTTAAAAAATCCGCCCATTCTAATTTTAGATGAAGCCACCTCAGCATTGGACACCGAATCAGAATTACTGGTTCAGCAAGCAATTGAACGTTTAATGAAAAACAGAACATCTTTTGTCATTGCACATCGACTTTCAACCATTTTACATGCAGACCAGATTATAGTTCTGGATAAAGGAGAGATCGTGCAAGCAGGGACACATGCTGAGCTGCAAAACAAACCAGGACTCTACCAAAAACTTTATAACATGCAGTTCCGTCTGTAAAAATTTAAAGTGGTTGATCACATGGATCATGACAATGAAATAAATAATCCGGATTTAGAAGAGCTGGAGCTTTTTCGCGAAGAACACGAAAAACTGAAACTCGTTGTAAATGTAACACGCAACATCTCCCGCGAACTGGTACTCGACCGCCTGCTCATGCTGATTATGGATGAAGTAAAAAATGTTTTACACTGCGACCGTTGCACTGTTTTTATATTAGACAAAGATAAAAATGAACTCTGGAGCCGTGTTGCTCACGGAGAAAAAGAAATTCGTTTTGCAAGTCATTTGGGTATTGCCGGACAGGTAGCCACAACCGGAGAATCCTTAAACATTCCCGATGCCTATGCCGATTCCCGGTTTAATCCCGATATAGATAAAAAAACAGGTTACCGTACGCAAAGTATTTTAACAACAGCCATGCGTAACAAGCTGGGTGATGTAATTGGTGTTTTTCAGGCTTTAAATAAAATCGGCGGACCGTTTACAGAAACAGATGAAGAGCTATTAAATACAATTTCCGTTATTGCGGCAACTCAAATTGAAAACGCTCAATTATACGCTGAACAAAAAAAGACCTTTGAAAGTTTTGTAGAAACCTTGGCGAGTACGATTGACGCCCGGGACCCCATGACAGCCGGACATTCAAAACGTATTGCTCTATACGCAGACGAAATTGCTCAGGTTATAAATCTCGATGACAAAGAGCGTGAAGTATTGCGCACCGCCGCCCTTTTGCATGATTACGGCAAAATCGCTATCAGAGAAGCTATATTAACAAAAGACGGTCAATTAACAGAACAGGAATACAAACATATTAAAAGGCACCCCCTTTATACAAAAAGTATTCTGGAAAAAATAAATTTTGCCAGGCATTTAAAACAAGTGCCGTTGATTGCCGCCTCGCATCATGAAAAGCTGGATGGAAGCGGATACCCAAGCGGTTTAAAAGGGGACGAAATTCCAAAATTAGGTAAAATACTGGCCGTTGCCGATGTTTTTGATGCCTTGACATCGAAACGGCATTATAGAGACAGAATGGACATACACAAAGTCATGAAACTTTTAACAGACGGTACCGGTGTTCATTTTGACAAGTTTTTTGTTGAAGCGTTTAAAAAAGTAACCCTGGACAGACTTGTCCTCATTCTTGAAGAAGAAAATAAACAATTCATAGACACAGAGGATTTGAAAAAACTGTCACAATTCAGTCTTGAAAATTTGCTGGACAATCAAACTCAAACACATAATAATTTGAGTATTGTCGAATTATTTGAGACCTACTATTCCCGATCATACTTGAAGGAAATCTAATTATGAAAAAAATAGTCAATACAAAAAATGCTCCGGCAGCTATCGGCCCATATAGCCAGGCTGTTATGATCTCTAATCTTGTATATACAGCCGGTCAACTCGGTCTTGATGCAGAAACAGGTTTGATGGTGCAGGGTGGTATAGAGGCCCAAACCAAAAAGGCCCTGCAAAACCTGCAAGCTATTCTTGAAGCCGCCGGTACAAACATGGGTAACGTCATAAAAACGACTGTATTTTTAAAAGACATGAATAGCTTTGCCGACATGAACAGTGTCTATGCTGAATTTTTCACTGAAAATCCACCTGCCAGGTCTGCGGTTGAAGTTGCACGTTTACCCAAAGATGCACAAGTTGAAATAGAAGCCATAGCTGTTATTGAATAAGATGAATAAATTATCATTTTATATACTTATATTCTTTATTGCGGCTTTTTATAAACCATCAATTTCTCAAGAGACTCCGGAAGAGCTGAAATTTGCGCAGCAAGACACATTATCTACCAAAACAAGTCAAGACTCGGTTATAACATCCATTAAATCACCCCGAGGCGCAATGCTTCGTTCTGTGGCGCTTCCGGGATGGGGACAACTTTATAATGGTAAAAAATTTAAAGCCCTTTTATTTGGCGGTACGGAAATTGGTCTCATTGTAAATGCCGTAATACAAAATCATTTGGCAAACCAGTCAACCACCACAATTGATCACGATTTTTATATTGATAACCGAAATTTATCGTTCTGGTGGCTTGCCGCTGCAATATTAATAAGCATGACAGATGCCTATGTCGATGCACAATTGTTTGATTTTGATGAAAGTCCAAACTTGACATATTATCAATATAAAAACAACGAACCGTCATCTATTATATACTTTTGTTCTTTAAATATAAAATTAGGTAAATAACACTATCGGAGGAGTTTGTGAGTCAATCCGAGATTCAGCGAGATAAATGGGGTTCTAAAATCGGTTTTATTTTAGCAGCATCCGGGTCTGCTATTGGGCTGGGTAATATCTGGCGTTTTCCCTATGTAACCGGTGAAAATGGCGGCGCTGCATTTGTTTTGTTATATATCGTCTTTGTTATATTAATCGGAACTCCTGTAATGATTGCTGAATTAACAGTCGGCAGAAACACACAGCTCAATCCCTATGGTGCTTTTAAAAAATTGGCCCCCGGAACACTGTGGCCGTTATTGGGACTTTTAGGCGTCATTACCGGCATTGGTATTTTATCTTACTATTCCGTTATCGCCGGCTGGACATTCGGATACTTTGTAAAAACACTGATGGGAAATTTTTCCAACCTTACATCTCCGGAAAAATCCGTAGAAATCTTTGAAAATTTTGTTGCAAACCCGCTATTGGAAATTGGGTCCCTGTTTTTATTTATAACAATTACAGCAATGGTCGTTATGCGCGGCGTTTCCAAAGGAATTGAACGCTGGGCAAAAATTCTTATGCCTGTTCTTTTTGTTTTGCTTATACTTTTAACCCTTCGATCCGTAACATTGCCGGGTGCATCAAAAGGACTTTCATTTTATCTAAGCCCAGATTTCAGCAAAATCGGAGCCGGAACTATTGCCAAAGCATTGGGACAGGCCCTGTTTTCCCTAAGTTTGGGAATGGGCACCATGATTACCTATGGCAGTTATATAGCCAAAAAAGATAATATTTATATTTCTGCCGGTTATGTTTGTTTGTTTGATACCCTTATAGCCATAATTGCCGGTCTGATGACATTTCCGGCCCTGTTTGCTATGAATATGGACCCAGCCGGCGGTCCCGGACTTGTCTTTGTTGTTTTACCCAGTATTTTTGCCAAAATACCGTTAGGATTATTTTTTGGAGCCGGCTTTTTCCTGTTGTTAAGTGTGGCTGCATTAACTTCCACAATCTCATTACTTGAAGTACCGGTTGCCTATTTTGTAGATGAAAAAAAATGGTCCCGTAAAAAAGCATCTATCATAACAGCGTTAATAGCCTTTGTTATAGGAATACCATCTGCCCTTTCACTCGGCGCTTCATCATTTTTTACAAAGCTGCCGCTACTGGGTAAAGGGTTTCTGGATATGGCAAATATTATTTTAGGAAACTATTCTCTAACCATCGGCGCTTTTTTCATCTCGTTGTTCGTAGCCTATAAATGGGGTGTTGCTTCGGTTAAAACTGAAATCGAACAGGCAGGTAATGTATTTCATGTAAATAAAATATGGTCTTTTCTCATTCGTTTTATCTGTCCATTTGCAATATTGTTAATTTTTATTTATATTGTGATCACTCGAAATTATTTTTAAATTATTAAGGATATATTTTGACTCGTCAAGAAGCTTATAACCTGGCCAAACCGCGTTTTTCAAACAAAAACCTGTTCAAACATGTATTAGCGGTAGAAGCTGTTATGCGTGAATTGGCTATACATTTTGGAGAATCGGAAGAGCTTTGGGGCCTGACAGGATTATTACATGATCTGGACTATGAAGAAACAGTAAATACTCCTGAAAAACATACACTGGTAACAGAACAACTATTAGAACCATACAATCTTCCGAACGAAATCATTTATTCCATTAAATGTCACAATAATTTAGCTGAACGAAAAAGTTTGCTGGACAAGGCACTCTATGCAGCAGATCCTGTAACCGGGCTTGTTGTTGCCGCAGTTTTAATGCACCCGGATAAAAAGCTTGCAGCTCTTGATGCGGATTTTGTATTACGAAGGTTTAAGGAAAAGAGCTTTGCTCGTGGGGCAAACCGGGACCAAATTCGTTCCTGTGAAGAAATAAATTTATCACTTGAAAACTTTATAACACTATCTATCCAGGCCATGCAAAAAATAAGCAAAGACCTTGGATTTTAAAAATGAAACCACTATACTTTGTGTTTCTTTTTGCTTCAGTTTCAGCAGCACAAATAAACATTTCAAACAGTGACTCTGTCAAAACAAACCACCCAAGGTTACATGATTCGTGGTTTGCAAAGGATAAAATCGATCACTTTACAACAAGCGCTCTATTGACAGGATTCAGCTACTATTTTGCCTATAAAGAATGTTCCTTTTCAGAAGAACATTCCAAATATTCTGCTGTTTCTTTTTCAATTACAACAGGTGCTTTGAAAGAAATTTATGACAAAGTCTCAGGCAAAGGAACTCCAAGCTGGAAAGATTTTGCCGCTGATATTCTCGGCACAGGTCTTTGTTATTTAATTATTTCCACAAACTAAAAAAAGGATCCATTAATAACCAATGAAACATATTTTAGATAAACCGGAATCAAATTGCGGTGTAGTAGGCGTATTTGGATCACCTGACGCCGCAAGACTAAGTTACCTTGGCCTCTATTCGCTACAACATCGCGGCCAGGAAAGCTCGGGGATTGTATCCAGTGACGGCGATCATGTATACAGACATGTCGGACAAGGCCTTGTAGCAGATGTATTTTCTGACACCAAAATATTCGATCGTTTAAAAGGTCAAATAGCAATTGGTCATAACCGTTATTCGACAACAGGATCGACACACACCTTAAACGCACAACCTTTGTTGGTTAACAGCAAAGACGGTCCTATAGCCATAAGTCACAATGGAAATTTTACAAACTCTGGTATTTTAAGGCATGTATTAGAGCAGGAAGGTTCCATATTTCAAACCTCTACCGATACCGAAGTTGTAGCACATTTGATTGCGCGTTCAAAAAAAACTACCATGTCACAAAAAATTATAGATGCACTTAAACAAATAAGAGGTGCATTTTCTTTACTTTTATTAACAAAAGATAAAATATATGCCGCCCGGGATCCTCATGGTGTTCGGCCATTGTGTCTAGGAGAAAAAGACGGCTCTTATTTTGTTGTTTCTGAAACCTGCGCCCTGGATTTGGTCCGGGCTAATATCATTCGGGATATAAAACCCGGCGAGCTTGTAGAAATATCGCAAGATGGCATAACATCCCATACAATAGATTTAAACCAAAAAAGACATGCTTGTATATTTGAATTTATATATTTTTCGCGACCCGACAGTCGAATTTTTAACGAAAATGTTGATAAAGTTAGACGGAAATTAGGGAAAAATTTAGCCCTGGAATCTGCGGTGGATGCTGATATTGTCATTTCCGTACCCGACTCCAGCAACACAGCAGCCGTCGGATTTTCCCGTCGATCAGATATAAAATTTGATTTGGGACTTATACGTAATCATTACGTCGGCAGAACGTTCATTCACCCTCAGCAGAACATGCGGGACTTTAGTGTACGTGTCAAATTCAACACCGTTAAAGGTATTTTAGAAAATCGACGCGTTATTGTTATTGAAGATTCAATAGTCCGGGGGACAACGCTTCGACAGCTTGTCAGTCTTATACGGCAAGCCGGGGCCAAAGAAGTTCATGTTAGGGTAAGTTCCCCACCTATAACTTCTCCATGTTTTTATGGAATGGATTTTCCAAGCAAAGAAGAGCTGATCGCAAGCAATAAAACTGTAGATGAAATTTGTAAGTTTCTCAACTGTGACAGCCTTGCCTATTTGTCTCTTGAAGGACTATTAAGCTCTGTTTCACACGAAGAAGGTGGTTTTTGTACTGCCTGCTTTACCGGCGATTATCCGATTAAAATAGAAGAAACAATAAACAAATTTCAACATGAAAAGAATGATCATTAATTAATGCACATTATGCTCGAATATAAATTCGGGGGAGGCTTTTGAACTCTGAAAAAAAATTAAAATTTTTAAAAATATTAGATTATTTCTTTGTGCTAAGACCAACTCTTTTCTTTCCTGTGTGGACAATATCCCTGGTAGGATATTGGGCCCAGTTAAGATTTGATGACCATAACAGTACTTTATTACACACTTTTACAATCGGCACCTTAAACATTAAATTTATTATTACTATTGGTCTGTTGACCCTCGCAATGGGAGCTTCTTTTTTATTAAATCAAATAGAAGACGTTGAAACAGATAAACTAAACAATAAACTTTTTTTAATTGCTAATGGTGATATTAGTCTTAAAAATGCATATATTGAAACGATTACATTGGTTATCGTTCCATTTATTATTTTGTCATGGCTTAAATTTAGCCTGGCGATCGTTTCATTACTTGCTTTTCTTATAACAGGTTGGTTCTATAGCTGTAAACCATTCAAGTTTAAGGACAAGCCGATTGGCGGGTTGATAATCAATATTTTAGGTTTTTATATCGTTTTTGCGTTTGGCTGGTTGATACAAGGGACCCTGAACTTAAAAATGCTTCAACAGGCAACCCCTTATATATTGGGAATGATAGCCGTTTACTTTTTTACAACAATTCCTGATATTGAAGGTGATAAAGCTGTCAATAAAAAAACGATTGCTGTAAAATATGGAATGAATTTTACTCTTTGGGCAGGGCTTGTAACAGATATTATCGCCGTCCTGGCAGCATTATGGATGAAAGATATTGTTGCTCTGATACCAACAGTTCTTATACTCCCGTTTTTTGCCCTTGCTGTAAACAAAAAATCTATTAAAGAAATTTTACGGGCTAATAAATTTGCAGCTCTGTTTTTATCTTTAACAATTTGTTATAAATTCCCCGGATACCTTGTTTTTATTGCTTTTTTATTCTTTTTTTCAAAGTGGTATTATAAACGCAGATTTGGAATCGATTACCCGAGTTTACGAAAGTGATATTATAACAAAAGGATTATATATGGAACAAATTAAATGGGAACAAAAACTTTGTGATTTCTGCGGAACATGCGTTGCTGTTTGTCCACATGATGCTATAGAGTTATCAGAGACACAACTGACAATTACGGAAAAGTGCACGGTATGCAAAAACTGTGTCTATATATGTCCCCTTCGTGCTTTGGAGGTAAAAGATGAATAGCAGTTATGATATTGTTATTGTAGGCGCTGGACCAACAGGCTCTACAGCCGCTCGTTTTGCCGCCAAAAACGGGGCCAAAGTACTGCTTTTGGAAAAAGACAGAGAAATCGGAATTCCGGTACGTTGCGCCGAAGGTGTTGGTGAAAAAGGGATTCTGACTGTTGTAGATTTGGAGCCATCCTGGATTGCGAAAAAAATAACCGGCATAACTCTTAATTCACCATCTGGACAAACCGTCCAGATAGACAGCAATGAAGTCGGTTATATTCTTGACCGCAAACGTTTTGATTATGACCTTGCACAAATAGCGGCAAAAGAAGGTGCCGACGTATTGACAAAAGCATATGTTTATGATTTGTTATTTGACAACGGCACGGTGTGCGGATGTAAAGTTGAACATTTGGGTGAAAAATATGAAATAAAAGCGAAAATTGTCATTGGTGCGGATGGTTTGGAATCCCGGGTTGGTCGCTGGGCCGGACTTAAAACATCCACTTCAATGGCTGATATGGAAACATGTGCCCAGGTAACAGCACAAAATATTGACGTAAATGATAACTATTGTCACATGTATTTTGGTAAAGACATGGCTCCCGGCGGTTATATATGGATATTCCCTAAAGGAAACGGTTTGGCCAATGTTGGTTTGGGAATCTCTGGTATTTATGCAAAAGAAAAGCCGCCAATTTATTATTTGGATAAATTTTTAAAAACACATTTTCCAAAAGCGGCTATTTTAACAACAGTTGCCGGTGGTGTGCCCTGTTCCGCAACACTTGATGAAATCGTTGCAGATGGATTAATGCTTGTTGGTGATGCCGCGCATCAGGTAAATCCTGTATCCGGTGGTGGAATTGTTAACGGAATGATCGCTGCAAAAATTGCCGGTCAGGTCGCTGCAAAAGCTGTTCAGGAAAACGATGTTTCCAAAAAAAGATTGGAAGAATACGCAAAACAATGGTATAATGCTGAAGGCAACAAAAACAAACTATTCTATAAATTAAAAAATTATGTCTTTAAAATGACTGATGATGACCTTGAAGAAACAGCAAATATTCTGTTAAAATTACCAGTAGGAAAAAGAACACTTTTTAATATTTTCAAATCCGCATTATTCAAAAAACCATCATTGATAATGGATGCGTTAAAAGCATTTTCCTAGAGGATTTTATGAAAATCGGCTTATTTGAAATAGTAAAGGACGACCAGCATTATTTTGGTGTTCCAAATATTTTAACAATTGCGAGACTTTTATTTATACCTGTTATTGTTTATTTTCTAAAACTAAACACAAATACAGGAAATATAATAGCCTTGTTTGCTATGATTTTATCCGGTCTTACAGATTATTTTGACGGATATTTTGCACGAAAGTTAAATCAACGTTCTCAGTTGGGACGAATGCTGGATCCACTGGTGGACAAGATAAACGTAGCCGTCATTATGCTGGCACTGGCAGCTTATAAAGGGCTTCCCTATATATTTGCCTTTTTTGTTATAGGACGTGATATTACTATTCTCATTGCCGGAATATATGTTATTTCAAAAAAACGTATCGTCGTCGAGTCGAACCTCTTGGGAAAAATTACTCTATCTTCATTTTTAGCCGTTACATTTTGTTATACGGCAAATTTGTATCCGTTAAACATCATCACCATGTGGATATCCATTATCCTCATACCATCTTCATTAATAACATATTATTTCCTGCATCAGGAATTAATTCCTAAAAGGGGAAAAAAGGCACCCAAAAATTCTAAACTAGTTACAGAAAAATAATTTTAAGGAAAAATTTTTGTTAAAACTTGTTTCAAAACTTGCAAAAGGTCTTGCTAAAACAAAATCCAATCTCGTAGACGGAATCACCCGGGTTGTAAACCAAACAAGCCGGATAGATGAAGATGTATTGGAACAAATAGAAGAAATACTAATTTTGAGTGATATTGGTGTTGAAACCTCAGAAATAATTATTGATAAAATTCGCAGTAAAAGCAATGAACTGGGCTCAAACACATCCGAATCAATACTTGATCTTGTAAAACAGGAGCTAATCTCATTTTTTGAACAGCATTCTGTTTCCGAAACACCACAAAATGTAAAACCCCAGGTTATAAGCATTGTCGGCGTAAACGGGACCGGTAAAACAACATCAATCGGAAAACTTGCAAATATATTTCAAAAAAAAGGTAATAAAGTTTTATTAGCCGCAGCAGACACATTTCGTGCGGCGGCAATCGATCAACTGGATATTTGGGCGGAAAGATCACAGGTTGATATCGTGCATAACAAACCAGGCTCAGACCCGGCATCCGTCGCTTATGATGCTTTGCAGGCATCAATTGCACGAAACATAGATATTTTGCTGATTGATACGGCCGGCAGACTCCATACAAAAACAAACCTTATGGCGGAACTGGAGAAAATACATCGTATACTTAAACGCCAGATAAGCGATGCACCACACCAGGTCCTCCTTGTTATTGACGCAACAACAGGTCAAAACGGTCTTTTACAGGCCAAAAAGTTTGCCGAATCCGTAGACGTTAGTGGTATTATACTTACAAAACTGGATGGTACGGCAAAGGGTGGCATCATTTTTTCAATCGTCAAAGAATTAAAAATACCGGTATGTTATATTGGTTTTGGAGAAAAAATTGACGATCTTGCAGAGTTTGATCCCGAACAATTTGTAGAGGCACTATTTCAGTGAAAACGGCATATATCAGCCTGGGCTGCCCCAAAAATGTAGCAGACCTGGAGTGTATTCTGGGAAGTCTTGGACCCGATATAGAGATATGTTCATCACCAGACAAGGCGTCAAGTGTTATCATAAACACGTGCGCATTCATTGATGACGCCAAGCAGGAAGCCATTGACACAATCCTTGAAGCATGTTTAATCAAAAACGAAAATCCGGATTTTAAAATATTTGTCACAGGGTGTATGCCGCAGCGTTTTAAAGAGGAACTGTTACAGGAAATTCCGGAAATAGATGCTATTTTTACATCAACAGATCCATTCGAAACAATAGATGAATTAAAAAAACATTTTTCAACATTATCGGATAGAAACAGATACAGTTTAACGCCTCCTCATTATGCCTATTTAAAAATAGCAGAAGGTTGTAATAACAGATGCAGTTATTGTGCTATACCAACATTTAAAGGTGATTATAAAAGTCGTCCAAAGGAAGACATATTAAAAGAGGCGATTCAATTGGCAGATTCCGGCGTAAAAGAACTGTTACTGGTTTCTCAGGACATTACCTATTATGGTATGGACCAAAATAAAACTGATGCTTTAAAAGAATTGTTAATATCTTTGGAATCCATTTCCGGGATTAAGTGGGTCCGGTTGCTTTACACCCATCCGGCACACTGGACAGATGACCTCATTGATGTGGTTGCCGGTTCCTCTAAAATTGTGCCATATATTGATTTGCCATTGCAGCATATATCAGACAAAATATTGACTAAAATGGGAAGAAAAGTAACCAGTCAGCAAATCAGGGAACTGACAACAAAACTAAGGGCAAAAATCCCTAATCTGGCATTGCGAACGTCTTTTATTGTCGGTTTTCCAGGAGAGACAGAATCTGATTTCCAGAAACTTGTCAAATTTGTTAAAACAGAAAAATTTGAACGATTGGGTGTGTTTACCTATTCACAAGAAGAAGGTACGGCTGCCTTTAATTGGCAAGACAATATACCGGAAAACATAAAAATTTCACGACAAAAACAAATTATGGAAACTCAAGCAGCACTTGCAGAGTTAAACAATCAACAGCTCATTGGTTCAACACTGGAAATTTTAATTGACCAAAATGAAAAAGAAAACAATATAAGCCTTGGAAGAACCCAATGGGATGCACCTGAAATTGACAATAGTGTTATTGTCAATGGACTGTTAAAACCAGGGCATTTTTACAAATGCAAAATAGAAGATGTAACACCATATGATCTGTTTGCCGTCAATATGACGGAAATATAAAAATGCCTAACAATTGTTTATATGATAAAGCGACAATCATAACTCTGGTTCCTGAAATTAATTTTAAGAGATTGCTCTCAAACATTGAAAGGAGCAAAAAATGAAAAAAATGAAATTTTTATTTGTTATACCATTTGTTTTATGCTATATAACCTCATCATTTGCTCAAGTTGAATTGGATAACTATTATGATCATAACGGACCCAAGTTCTTTTTTGATTTTTCTACATTAGGAAAACAACAATCAAGCGATTACAATCAAATCGAATTTTATCTGGAAATTGTCTATGACGAATTACAATTTCTGAAAGTAGGGGACGGCTATGAAGCCTCTTATGAAGTTTCAATTATTTTTAAGGATGATGATGGCGATCAGGTCGACGGGCATATTTTAAAAGAAACAATTAATGTAGAAAACTATGATGATACAAACAGACGCGACAAATTCAGTAAACTGGACAAGACTTTTGAACTAGAACCCGGAGAATATGAATTTTCCATAAACTTGCAAGACCTGGAGTCAGAATCAAGTTCTAAATTAGAAGGAAAGTTCAAGGTTAAAAAATATAACGAGGATAAAATTGATGCCAGTGAAATAGTCTTTATACAAAATATTAAACCGGATTCAACAGGTAATTTAACCTATACACCACAGGTAACAAACACCTTTAAAGGTCTTGTTGACACATCTATGGCCTATTTTGAAATATATAATCCACAAAATTTAGACCAGGCAAAAATAGAATATGTAATTGATGGTGACAAAACTAAAATCAAAATCAAAAAAGAATATACAAAAAAACTTGATGGATATTTAACCAAAGAGTTTATCCCCATTCCTGTCGATAGCCTGATCCATGATAAATATAAACTGGAAATTAAAATCCATGGCAAAGATGACGTAAAAATTGAAAAGAATTTTTATGCACGCTGGCGAGAACTCCCGCAAAGTGCAAAAGACCTGGACACAGCCATAGAACAAATCAAGTATATTTCCACCAAAAAAGAGTGGCAAGCGCTGAAAAAAGCCAAAGGCAATAAAAAACTCGAAGAATATAAAAAATTCTGGAAACGTCATGACCCAACACCGGGAACGGAACTAAACGAAGCCATGGAAGCCCATTATCAACGCATTGATTTTGCCAATCAAAACTTTTCAGTCATGAGAAGAGAAGGCTGGAAAACTGATATGGGTATGATTTATATTTTACTTGGAGCGCCGGATGATATTGACCGTAATGCATATCCCCAATCAACCAAACCCTATGAACTTTGGTACTATTATTGGTTAAACCGTCGCTTTGATTTTATGGACTATTCCGGTTTCGGGGATTATCGTTTAATTGATCCGCTGTCAATTTATGAAATACAACGATTTTTACGTTAAACATAACCAATAAACTTGAGGGCCCGAATACGGGCTCTTTTTATTAATACCCTTAATCGGATAAATAATGGTCACCATAAAACCATCCAAACTCGTCAAAGGCGATTTAATTGGTATTATATCACCGGCCGGCCCGGCATACGGTGAGAAAAAAACAATTCTCTCACAGGGAATACAATATCTTGAAAATTGCGGGTACAAAATAAAATCAGGAAATCATTACCTGAATGAGTATGGTTATTTGGCCGGTTCAGATGAACAGCGTTTGCAAGATTTGCACAATATGTTTTCGGATAAAAAAGTCAAGGCTGTTTTTTGCACCCGGGGTGGTTATGGCTCCGGCAGATTGCTGGATAAAATTGATTACGATTTAATAAAAAACAACCCTAAAATTATTGTCGGCTATAGCGATATCACAGCCCTGCAATTGGCAATCTTTGCACAAACAGGTTTGGTGAGCCTATCCGGTCCCATGCCGGCTATTGAATTGGGAAAACCCATGGATTCGTTGACAGAGGCCAGTTTATGGAACGCATTACACGGCCATCCCGTTCATGATATAAACCTTGATGATCCTCCGATTAAAATAATAAAACCGGGCCGCTGTAAAGGTCGTTTAATTGGCGGTTGTCTGTCAATTTTCGTCAATTTACTCGGCACACCCTTTATACCGAACATGAATAACGCTGTTCTTTTACTGGAGGAGATCGGTGAAAACTGGTACAAAATAGATCGTAATTTAACGCATTTAAAAAACGCCGGTATCTTGAAAAAAATTAATGGACTAATACTGGGAGATTTTGTAAATTGTTCATCCGGTAACGGAAATTCACTTGAATTTGAACAAATATTAAATGATTTATTAGAACAATACGATATTCCAATTGTGGCCAATGTTCCCTATGGACATGGGATCAGTAAATTTACCATGCCGCTTGGATGCCAAATTGAAATAGATACCTCAACAAAAAAAATTCATTTTTTGGAGGCTGCCGTCAAACAATGAAAAACAATCCAATTCGTATCACCGCGTTTGCATCAGGCAAAGGATCCAATCTGGAAGCGATCCTGAAAAATATAGAAAACGGTTCGCTAAATGCAACGGTCGTTGCTGTCATCAGCAACAAATCCAAAGCGGGCGCCCTGGAAACAGCGAAAAACAGAAACATTCCGGCCTATCATTTATCTCAAATTCAGTTTGAAAATGAACAGGATTTTGCAGACAAAATGCTGACCATCCTCAAACAGCATGATACAGACATGATTGTTCTGGCCGGTTATCTGAAAAAAATTCCTGATACGGTCATACGTCAGTTTAAAAATAAAATTTTAAATATACATCCTGCATTACTTCCTTCTTTTGGCGGCAAAGGACTTTACGGACATTTTGTCCACGAAGCAGTTCTGGAATATGGATGTAAAGTCTCCGGCGCAACAGTCCATTTGGTTGATGATGAATACGATACCGGTACACCGATTATGCAAAAATGTGTTCCCGTTTTAAACGATGACACGCCTGATACATTAGCGGCACGCGTGCTTACCGTGGAACATGAAATTTTCTCAAAAGCTATCCAGTTATTTGCCGAAAAACGTATTGAAATTTGTGGAAGAAAAGTAAATATACTTGATTATAACAAAGAATAAAAAATTTACTGTTGCATATAATACTGTAATACAACCTCCACACTCTTCCTCATTATTCATTCAACTAAAATTTCCAGTGTTGCTTGAAGTAAAAAAAATCATTATATTACCGTTTGATAATTTTTAAAATTCAATCCGGGAGAGGATTATATGACAGATAAAATAAAAATAAAACGTGCGCTGGTAAGCGTTTATGATAAAACCGGACTTTTAGACTTTGTGAAAATCCTGGTTAAAAACAATGTAGAAATTTTATCGACCGGAGGAACAGCCCGTCATTTGAAAGAAAACAACATTCCGGTGACACCTGTTTCTGATGTAACCAATTTTCCGGAAATTTTAGGCGGACGTGTAAAAACGCTGCATCCGAACATCCACGGCGGCATTCTCGCCAAACGAAATGATGCCGGTCAAATGCAGGAATTGATTAGTCACAATATTACACCTATTGATATGGTCGTTGTGAATTTATATCCTTTTGAAGCAACCATTGCTAAACCGGATGTTACTTTGGATGATGCCCTGGAAAACATTGATATAGGCGGTCCTTGTATGATCCGTGCATCGGCAAAAAATTTTCCCGGTGTTGCTGTTGTTACAAATCCGGAACAGTATGCCGGCATAATCACGGAACTCGAAAATGATGGAACAGTTTCCCTTGAAACGCGTAAAAAACTGGCAACGGCGGCTTTTAAGCGAACAAGTCAATATGATTCGACAATAACAAATTATCTTGCCGAAAACAATTAAGTTTTATTGTTTTCCTTTATTAATAAAGATACCCCCTTGACTCCCAAGTACGTAAAGGACAGTCATGAAATTCAACTTTGGAAATATGTTATCTAATGATCTGGCAATAGATCTTGGTACGGCTAATACATTAGTTTATGCAAAAAATCAGGATATCGTTTTAAACGAACCCTCTGTTGTTGCTATCAGCAAACGCAATCAGGACATTGTTGCTTTTGGACATGAAGCAAAAGAAATGGTCGGAAGAACACCCGGAGAAATTATAACAATACGCCCCCTCAAAGACGGTGTGATTGCAGATTTTGACCTTGCGGAACAAATGATACGTTACTTTGTACGTAAAGCTGTTCCAACCCGTGTTCCCAGACCGCGCATAGCTATTTGTGTACCCTCAGGAATAACGGAAGTAGAAAAAAGGGCCGTTCGAGATTCGGCGGAACACGCCGGTGCCCGCGAAGTTTATTTAATAGAAGAGCCTATGGCTGCCGCAATCGGTATCGGATTACCGGTCGATGAACCTGTCGGCAGTATGGTTATAGACATTGGTGGTGGTACAACGGAAATCGCCGTAATATCCCTTTTTGGTATCGTCAATTCCATCTCTATCCGAATCGGCGGCGATGAAATGAATGATGCCATCGTTCAATATTTTAAAAAGAAATTCAATTTATTAATTGGTGAAAATACAGCAGAAAATATAAAATGTGAAATCGGTTCTGCGGCCCCGCATGAAAATAAAGCTTCTTTGTCTGTTAAAGGACGGGACCTTGTTGCCGGAATTCCAAAAACCGTATCGATTACAGCAAAACAGGTCCAGGAGGCATTAACAGAAACCGTTAACGCCATTGTAGATTCCGTAAAATTATGTCTGGAAACAACACCGCCGGAATTATCCGCAGACATTCTGGATCGCGGCATATTAATGACAGGTGGTGGTTCAATGCTTGCCGGGCTAGACGAGCGATTGAGACAGGAAACAAACCTGCCGGTTATCGTTGCGGAAGAACCTTTATTGGCTGTTGCGCGCGGCACTGGTAAAGTATTATCAGACCTCAATGCTTATCGTAAAGTACTAACTCATATCCGTAAATATTAGAGTTTATAACTGCGACATTTTTATTATGACTGTAAAACATACTATAAACACACAAAAATCAAAAAAATCCTGGTTCCGCAATTTTTGGAAAAGTCCTATTCGTATATTAATTGCAGCAGTTGTATTAATCTGCCTGGTTGGATCAGGATGGTTGGTTTACCTGACACAGAGTCTTCCTACATTTGAACAGTTGGAAAACTATTCCCCTGAACTGGCAACCAAAGTATATTCTGCAGATGGTGTGCTTTTAAAAGAATTTTTTACAGAAAAAAGGGTTTATACTCCCTTGTCAAATATACCACCAATGCTTACTCTGGCTGTTTTGTCAACAGAAGACCATCGGTTTTATGACCATTGGGGAATTTCACCCTTCCGTTTAATTCTTGTTACCGGTAAATATCTTTTCACCCATAGCAAAGAACAGGGTGCGTCAACACTTACACAACAGCTAGCCAGAAGATTGTACTTAACTCCGGAAAAAACCGTTAGCCGAAAAATTAAAGAAATTTTAACGTCCATTCAATTGGAACGGACCTATACAAAACCTGAAATCCTTGAAATGTACATGAACCACATGTCATTTGCTCATGGAACATACGGTGTTGAAGCAGCGGCTCTTCATTTTTTTAATAAAAAATTGAGTGAATTGACGATTGCCGAATGCGCTTTAATGGCAGGTATGCTTCAACGTCCGGCAGCACTCAACCCATATCGTTATCTTGATCGGGCCCTACATAGAAGAAAACTCGTGCTTACCCGTATGTATACCGAAAATATCATTACAGAACAAGAATTTAATGACGCCAATCAGGAAGAAATAAAACTTGTAGAACATGGAAAAGATTATAATTTAGGGATTGCCCCCTATTTCACGGAATATATTCGCCAAAACTTACAAAAAAAATATGGCTGGGATTTGTACAAGGGTGGAATGAAAGTTTACACAACCCTGGATACGCGGGTCCAGGCCTGTGCTGAACGTGCGATAGCAAACCATTTACCCAATCTGCAAAAAGTCGTCAATTACAATATGCGGCGTAAAAAGAATTTTTCATATCTGGTTCCGCCAAGCTTGCTGAAAGAACAAACGCTGGAACAGCTTATGCAAAACAAAGCATTGGTTGATTCTCTGATAAGCGAAAAATGCCGCGTTCAGGTAGCGTTTGTAGCATTAGACCCGAGAGACGGCCATATTCTTTCGATGGTTGGCGGAAGAGACTTTATGGAAAGCCAGTTTAACAGAGCTGTACAGGCAATCCGTCAGCCCGGTTCTATTTTTAAACCCATTGTATATACCGCTGTTGTGGATAACGGTTATATGCCCTATTATGAAAAATTGAACCAACCAATAGTGGTACACATGGCAGACGGATCACGCTGGACCCCTAGAAATTATGATGGTTCCATAGGCGGAAAAACGACCATGCGGGAAGCTTTACGAAGATCTCTTAACCTGGTTACCGCCCGGATTGTTCAGGAAGATATTCCACCTGAACAGGTAATAAGATATGCACGTAATTTGGGCATAACCACACCTTTAGACGCTGTTGATGCTATTGCCCTTGGTGCTGTCGGTGTTATACCAATTGAAATCATATCCGCCTTTGGCGTTTTTGCCAACAAGGGAATACTTGTAGATCCGATTTCTGTTTTAAGAGTTGAAGATAAATATTCCAATGTTCTGGAAAAATCGATTCCTCAGAGCAAAGGTGTATTGCGTGAAGAAACAGCCTACATTCTTGCTGATTTATTAAAGACCGTTGCCTCGGCCGGTACCGGCGCCGCATCACGGTCCGTATATAAATTTATGAGGCCTGCCGGAGGAAAAACAGGGACCACAAACGACTTTACAGATGCCTGGTATGTTACTTTTACACCTCAAATGGTTGCAGGTGTCTGGGTTGGTTTGGATGATCCTGTTATGTCTTTGGGAGAGAAACAGTCCGGTGCCCGGGCAGCGTTGCCGATAACCGCACCGTTCTTTAAAGCAGCACACGATACATTACACCTGCCGGTTATGGATTTTGAAAGACCGGAGGGTATAGTCGATGTTGAGATTTGTTCAGATACAAAATTATTAGCTACACCTTTCTGTCCGAACGTGATAAAAGAAATAGCCGACGTTCGACATGTTCCAACAATGTCATGCGATGAACACACCGGAGAACAAAACAACACTCAAGGTTCGGATATTCGGAGACGAGGAAAACGACGAATTGGTTTATAAAATAGAAAAATATTAACACGAGGATAAATTTATGATAGATGCAAAAGATATGAAATTAAAAATAGGTCTGGCAGAAATGCTCAAAGGCGGCGTAATTATGGATGTTACCACACCGGAACAAGCTAAAATCGCTGAAGATGCCGGCGCTGTTGCTGTTATGGCGCTTGAGCGTATACCGGCTGATATTCGAGCCCATGGCGGCATTGCCAGAATGTCGGACCCATCAATGATAAAAGGTATCCAAAAAGCGGTATCGATCCCGGTTATGGCAAAATGCCGTATCGGACATTTCGCCGAAGCCCAGGTACTAGAATCGTTGGGTATCGATTTTATCGATGAAAGTGAAGTTCTCACACCTGCCGACGAAGAGTTCCATGTAGATAAATCAAAATTCAAAGTACCCTTTGTTTGCGGCTGCCGGGAACTGGGCGAAGCATTACGCCGTATTGCCGAAGGCGCTGCTATGATCCGTACAAAAGGTGAAGCCGGGACAGGAAATATTGTTGAGGCTGTTTTTCACATGCGATCCGTGCAAAAAGGCATCAAACGCATCGTCAGCCTTGGTGATGAAGAATTGGTTACCGAAGGTAAAAACCTTGGAGCACCTGTAGAATTAGTTCGTAAAGTTAAAGAACTGGGTAAATTACCGGTCCCCAATTTTTCAGCAGGTGGTGTTGCCACACCGGCAGATGCATCTCTTATGCGGCAATTAGGCGCAGAAACCGTTTTTGTCGGCAGTGGAATTTTTAAATCAACACAACCGGAAAAAATGGCCAAAGCCATTGTCTCTGCTACAACACATTTTATGGATTTTGATCTGATTGCCCGTGTTTCTGAAAATCTTGGTGACGCAATGCCGGGAATCGACATTGCCACACTCCCGGCCGAAGAACGTATGGCATCAAGAGGCTGGTAGGAGTATTAAAAACGACTATGACAATCGGTATACTGGCTTTACAGGGGGATTATGAAAAACATCAGCAAATGATAGCCTCTATGGGTATTCAAACCCGGCTTGTTTTAACACAGCAGGATCTATCTGCCTGTTCCGGGTTGATTATCCCCGGCGGCGAATCAACAACATTGACAAAATTGATGATAAAACATAATTTATGGGATGATATACGCGCTTTTGGCAAGGACAACCCGATTTTTGGCACTTGTGCCGGATTAATTGTTCTTGCCAACAAAGTCACTTCAAACCATGTTGAACCACTGGGGCTTATTGATATTACCGTAAATCGAAACGCCTATGGTCGGCAAATAGATTCTTTTATCGACACTGTTGATCTTTTATGGAACACAGATTCAAAAGAGTCATACGAAGGTTTTTTTATACGCGCCCCAAAAATCATGTCCTGCGGCCCAAACGTCCAAATTTTGGCAACTCATAATAATGAGCCCGTTATGGCCGAACAGGGAAATATACTTGTTGCAACCTTTCATCCGGAACTGACCAACGATACCCGAATTCACCAATACTTTGTTCAAAAAATCAATTAAGACTGGAGCAGCATGTTTTTTTATGATGATAAAGGAATTAAAATAAACGGACTGGATTTTTGGCTCGATGCACATAGAAAGACCAGTTTTTCATTTGTATCACACGGACATGCTGACCATTTAAAAAACCACGATAAAATTCTGGCAACGCCGATAACAGCCCGATTTCATGCTATGCGAGCACGGCAAAAAGAGTCGATTGTTTTAAACTTTAATGAAACCCTGGAACTGGATGATCTGAAAATCCAGCTACTGCCGGCCGGACACGTTCTTGGTTCTGCCATGATTCTGATAAAAAACGATCATTCCTCGCTTCTTTATACCGGTGATTTTAAACTTTCTGACAGCAAAACCTCGGAACCCATAAAAATCCCGCAAGCTGATGTCCTTATTATGGAGTCGACTTTTGGTCATCCGGATTATCAATTTAACAATAATATTGAAAATGTTGTGGACAGACTGGATGATTTTATCAAACAATGTTTTCATCAGAGGATAACACCAATTGTTTTAGGCTATGGATTAGGCAAAGCCCAGGAAGCTATGAAAATTATCGGTGAATTGGGGTATGCCGTCAGAGTGCACAAATATGCATGGCAATTTGCACAGGTCTATCAGGAATTTGGTGTAACTTTCCCCAATTGTGCACCCTGGCGCGAAGGGACCCTAGCCATGGGCGAAGTGCTTATCCTGCCTCCGCATCTTTATAAAACCAGGCATATTAATAATCTTCCCCGTTCAAGACGTTCTGTGTTGTTGTCCGGTTGGTCTAACGGAGATAACGGATTTCGCTATAACAGCGATGAGGTGCTTCCTCTCAGCGATCATGCCGACTATAACGATCTTTTTACCTTTGTTAAAGAGGTCAATCCGCAAAAGATTTACACCACCCATGGATTTGATGAATTCCCACAGCACCTGTGTGCCGCCGGTTTTGATGCGGAACTTTTAAAACCACCCCAGTCCACAAATAATTAAAAAGGACTTTAGGTGCAAAGGGTACATAAATATATTTCCCCTGAAATCGTTGAAAAAATGCGGGCAGCAATCGATGATGCTATGGGAAACGAAGTCTTTTTCGTCGGCTATATCGAAGACGATTTGATTGTCCACGAAGTGGATGTTGCTGCCAGGGGAAACGAAATGGCGGTTCCGGCGATCATGAAACTTGCCAGGGAAGCGGATGTGGTCATTCACAATCACCCTTCCGGCATGTTGACACCTTCCGACGCCGATATGTCCATCGCCGCCCAATTGGATGATTTCAGTGTAGCTTTTTACATTGTCAATAATAAAGTTACTGATATATATGTTGTCGTAGAGCCTTTTCAAAAAAAAGAGCTCATACCGCTTGAAACAGAACAAATTGAAGCCCTGTTAAAACCCGGCGGTGTCATTTCTTCAAAATTAAAAGGTTTTGAAGACCGGCCGCAACAGTTGGATATGATCGATTATACCTGTCAGGCTTTTAATCAGGAAAAAATATCCATTATAGAAGCCGGAACAGGTACCGGCAAAACTATGGCCTACCTCCTGCCGGCAATACACTGGGCCCACCAAAACAAAGAACGTATTGTTATTTCAACAAATACTATCAACCTGCAGGAACAGTTGATAAAAAAAGACATCCCTTTTTTACAAAAAACAATTGATATACCCTTTGAGGCGGTCCTGGTTAAAGGCCGCAGCAATTATGTCTGTATGCGTAAAGTTGCAGAAATTGAATCAGATATTGATGTCATTGCCGAAGATTCGGAAAAAAGCGAACTCCAGTCACTGGTCGGCTGGGCCAAAGATTCCAAAGACGGCAGCAAAGCAGATTTATCATACATACCGTCAAATAATATTTGGGAAAAAATTGCCTCGGAAAGTGACACCTGCACACGCAGCAAATGTAAATTTTTCAGGGAATGTTTTGTCAACAAAGCCAGAAGAATAGCCACCCGTGCCCAAATTCTGGTTGTTAATCATCATCTTTTATTTGCTGACCTGGCTATTCGGCACCATATCGGACTGCCGGACAGCGCGGCCGTCCTTCCCCCCTACCAGCGTATCATTTTTGATGAAGCGCATCATATTGAACAGGTGGCTACCAGTTATTTCGGCAGCCAGATTACACGCGCCGGTATAAGCAGAATGTTAAACCGGCTTTATCGCAGACACAAATCAATGGCAAAAGGATATTTGCCGACGTTAAAATTTAAAGCGATAAGAAACCAGAAAAAAATCGATAAAAATGACCTTGATCAGATTTTGCAGATGATTGACACCCAGCTCATTTCCCAACTGGACCATCTCACGGAATTTTCCAATGATCTGCTGGAACAACTTTTTCATACAGTCAAAGAAAACACACAGGAATCTCTGGATAACGAATTGAAAATCCGGTTGTTGCCGCATGTCCAGCAAGCACTCATTATCAATTCCGGGCTGGCTTCCTATTTTAAAGACTATATACAATCACTGAAAACATTTTCAGCCGCACTAACAAGACTGGTTAATTTTGCCGCCAAAGTGGAAAGTACGATCAATGAGGACTGGTCATCAGCGCTGATTGAAATAAAAGCCCAGGCAGAACGAATTGATATGGCCGCCGATACGATAGACAATGTTGTCTTTCAACAGGATGAAGAAAACATACGCTGGCTGGAAGTTAAAAACGGATACCGCGGTCAACATATTCTCCGTTTTATGAGTTCACCGTTATTCGTCAGAGACATGATGAACAAGGCCGTGTTCGATGTTTTTAAAACAATTGTTTTAACATCGGCAACGCTGACTGTTGATAAAAAATTCGACTATTTGGCTGACCGTCTCGGTCTTGATCAAATATCTCAGCAACGCCGTACAGAACTGATCCTTCCGGCGCCGTTTGATTATAAAAAACAGGTTGTTATTGCAGTTCCTCAGGACATGCCCGATCCCGGGCACCCGACCTTTGCCAAAGAACTGGCTAAGGCCATTTTCAAGGCCGTTACCATATCAGACGGCCGCGCCTTTATTCTATTCACGTCCTATGGTCTTTTACACATTGTCTACCAGCAATTGCAGGAATCTCTGGACATGGTAGGCCTGACACCTCTGAAACAGGGCACGGCCAGCCGGCATGAACTGCTGCGAATGTTTAAAAAAGACAAAACATCCGTGCTTTTTGCAACAGACAGTTTTTGGGAGGGCGTTGATGTGGAAGGAGACGCCCTGGAATCGGTCATTATTACCAAACTTCCATTCCAGGTGCCCAGCGAACCGGTTATCGAAGCCAGATATGAAGCCATTGAAAAAGAGGGCGGCAATGCCTTTATGGAATATGCTGTTCCCATGGCTGTTCTCAAATTTAAACAGGGGTTTGGGCGACTTATTCGGCGCAAAACAGACCGGGGTTCTGTGATCGTATTTGATAATCGTATTCTTAAAAAAAGCTATGGCAAAAGATTTTTACGCTCCTTACCGGAATGTCACCAGGCATTCGGCAGCAGAGATGAAGTGTATGAGGCTTTAAAAACATTTTTATCGTAAATACCTGAATAAATAATAAAAATTCAAAAGCGGCCATGAAAATCATCAAAACAGCAGCCAATTTTGAACCGGAGCCTTTTATTCAGCCGTTCGGTTTTAAAGGCAGTTATATGCAGAAAAGCCTGCAATCGGTTACCATGCTGCAAACCGATTCCGGGTATAGCAGCATCGGACTGGGGACATTCAACCCGTTATGGGCGGATCCGGTAATTTTCAGCAACCTTTTGGAAGACAAAAGCAATGCCCTCATGTTTGAATTGCTGCAAAACGGGCTTGAACAGGCGATAAATCAGGAATTCAACTCTCCGATAGAAATGCTGGATGCCCTATGGCCAAAAGTATGGGAATATGGTCAAAAACGCACAGGTTATAAAAACCTGTCAAAATCGTTTGTATTAAACGCACTGGTTGCCCTGGACAATGCCGCATGGCTGCTCTACGCGCAGGAAAAGAACATTACCCTGTTTGACGATTTGCTTCCTCAATCATACAGACCGGCCCTTTCGCATCAACACAGCAAAATCACCGTCATACCGCTTATATCATACAATACGCCTTTATCTGAAATAAAACAAACAGTTGAAAATGGACATTATATTCTAAAAATTAAAGCAGGCAGTCCCGGACCGCCGGAGCAGATGCTTGAGCAGGATAAAAAACGGCTTTTACAAATCCATGAAACCGTCGGGCATTTTCAAACACCGCATACTCTTAATAATAAAATCCTCTATTATCTGGACGCCAACGGACGTTATCCCAACAAGGAAATGATACTCTCTTTACTTGATTATTCACAAAAAATCGGGGCGTTTGATCAAATTTTCATGCTTGAAGAACCTTTTCCCCTGGAGTATGAGACAGATGTACGTGACTTGGGAGTCCCCATTACCGCAGATGAAAGCATCCATACGGACAAGGAAGCAAAACAACGAATTGATATGGGTTATCATATTTTTGCACTAAAACCGATTGCCAAAACATTGAGCATGACCCTTAAAACAGCCGGAACAGCCCATGAGGCTAAAGTTCCCTGTTTTTGTGCGGATTTGACGGTGAACCCCATTTTAGTGGATTGGAACAAAAACATTGCCGCGCGCCTGGCGCCCATGCCCGGATTGTCTACCGGATTATTGGAAACCAACGGACATCAAAATTATAAAAACTGGCACCAGATGACTAGCTATCATCCGTATAACAACGCACCCTGGACCAAAATCGAACACGGTTTTTTTATAACAGATAATGACTTTTATCGCCACAGCGGAGGTATTTTCTCCCTGTCAGAGCATTATTCGAACATGGTTTCCTAGGGAAAAATTTTTGTAAGATTATAGACAACCTGTCCATAGCCGACATTTAAATAAAAACCAATCTGGGCGATCAAAGAATAGGCCGCAGCAAACTGTGCCAGAGCATAGGCGGCAATGGTAAACTGTCCGACGCTAAAAAATCCGATGCCGAATTGTGAGATATTAACCACACCAATACCAAACTGTCCGATGGCGATAATCCCCTTTGCAGGAACCGGCATACGGTTTGGCCGGTATTTGAAAGAAATATGCACCAGCGGCAGTCCGGCTATTGTTGTTTCGGACTTGTATTCAAATCCCCAGCCGTCCCACTTATCCTTTGCAGGATAAGGTGCGCCGCAATTGGGACACGCATTTGCCTGTTCACTGACAGTATGCTTACATTCACGACACGCTTTCATATCGCTTCTCCATAATATAATAATATCACGTCTTTTAAATATAAAGCTTTTATTTACGGATTTCAAGTCGGGGATAGGTTTTGTGATACAATAATTTAAAAAATTATTCCTCTGTTAGGGCAGTATAAAACGATTATACCGGAGGCATCTTGCCGTCAATGAATCAGTTTTTTGCACCGCTACAATTCTTCAAGACGATAAAGAAAACTTGACTTTATCCGAAATAGTAATTATCATTATTCAAACACATATCAATCCAGGGTTTTACGGGGAGCTTTTTATGAACAAGTTTATACTATAATTGTACAGAACAAAGCTTATTATTTAGAACAAAATAGTTCCATTCGGATTACTAAAAATGTAACGAAATCATATATTTTCGATTTTTCAGGAATTAACGTGGGTATTTCTATTTATTTTTAGTATGTAGATACCAATAAATTTAAACGGCTTTCAACTTTCTATTAATTTACCAAATCTAATATCAATTTTAAAAAAGTTAATCATGAAAACAAAAGCGACATTCCTCATTATATTCACGATGCTCACTGTAGATCTGTATGCAGCAATTGGAATCCGGGTACCGCCGGACCATTCGACAAAAAAGAATATAAATTCCTGCCAAAAAAGCACGGCCATTTCGCAGCAAAATATCCTGGTGCAACGCAAAACTTTACATCAGGATACTTTGGCAGCTAAAAACTTTATGTTCCGCCATCAATTGTTAACACTCGCAGCGACCGATGACGAAACCAAGCAATCAGAAAATATCATCATTACAGACGAGGAAATAAAAAAAGCCATGAAATTTGGGGCAAAAGAAAAAATAAGCAGTATTGTTTTTGGCGCTTTATTAGGAGCATATATTTGCGGCAGTATCGGAGCTTTAGTCGCAAACAATAACGATGAAATAGGCTATGCATTGGTAGGTATGGGCGCAGGGTTTATAACAGGTCCGTTTATAAATTACTACATTATAAAATCGTTGGCAAAAAAAGAGGCCAGAGAAAAAATCCTGGAATCCCGCAAACAGCAAAACTCACAGGGCTGTTTTCAAATAGGTGTTCAATTTTCAATAAATAAATAATCAACATATATATTAGGGCAACAATGAAACCAGTAAAATTAACTATTTTTTCTATCATATTTATTCTATGCACAAGCCTGACAAGCAAAGCCAACGCCGCAAAGACAAATATTGAAATCGGCGTAAATTGCTCAACTTTAAGAAATGAAGACAGCAAAAGTGAACCAGGACTGTGTTTCGGTATACATAAAGACTTTTATCCTATTCGTTCATTTAACGGCTACTTTGGCTTTGGGCTGAATTATGCACGCCGGGAAATTTTCCTGGAGAATATAACATGGCCTTCAAACTTTTTCATTCAAGATTCTGATATAGTATATGGAAATATGAAAATAAACATTCAACATTTAAATCTGCCGATAAAAGTGGGATATCATTTATTTAAAAGTAAGACATTTTCAATAAATGTCTATTCATCTTATATGCTCAATATTCCCTTTATCAATGATAACAGCCATAAAAGAAAAAGGGAAATTCAACTTTCTCATGAGGAAAGAAGGACGTTTGACTTTGACTATACTCATGCAGATGAAACCAGCGCAGACATTTTTTTCAGCGCTCAAGTTGGTTTTATGGTTTTATTCCACAAGTTTGGATTCGGTTGTCGCTATGAAAAAGCACAAGGAGAGACAGACTGTTCCAGTTCTCTTGTTATTCGTGATGAAATGGATTCCATTCAAATGCTGTTTCACATTTATTTCTAAATTTTCCCTGAAAAACAATACATGACAAAAATTCGCAGGGCACAATTTACTACACTCAATAAAAATGTCAGCAAACGGCACCCTGCCAATAATTGTTATAATATCAGGCCGCTTTTTCTGATTTTTTGAACAAATGTTTTTGTATTGTTTTAAAAAGCAGGGCCAATACCAATGCCACACCCAGAAACAAGATCACCGTAGGGGCACTGGGAATATCAACCGTCCATGATAAATATAATCCCGCAGCACTTACCAGCGTTCCGATAACCCAACCGGTAATAATACGACTGGTCCAACTGGTTGAAAACAAGGCCGAAATACTTGCCGGAATGATTAAAAATCCAAATATCGTTAAAATACCTCCAACCTCAATGGAATGAACAACCGTTATGCCAAAGGTTGCATAAAACAAAAAATCCCACAACATACTTGACTTTTTTCCATAGTAATTATCAGATAGTTGAAAAAACTTTTTTCGAAAAACAAAATGAAACAAACCAATAACAGCAAAAGCCAGGAATAAATATAAATTTTGTTGCCAGCTAACCCATAATATAGATCCGGCAAACATTTCATGAACATGAACATCTCCACCGGCAGCTTTGTCCAGAATAACGACCGCCCCGGTTGCAGCAACAGCATAGGCAATGCCGATCAAAGATTCCAAAGGAATATTTAACTTTTTATTTTTGATAAAAGCAAACAGAGCAGCGGCAATAGTTGTAAAACCTATTGAAAACAAATATACAAACAGGCTCTGTTCATCGTGGTGATGTACACCTTCTGAATGGCTCATTTGTAAAACAGCAGCAATTGTCCCACCCAGGGCAGCGATCTGTGCCAGGGCAATATCAATAAAAATAATTTCACGCTTGATGACATGAATTCCAAAATAAATATTTATACCAATTAATAACAAACACGCAATAAAAGGTGCAATCATAAATTGTAAGGCTGCAATCATAATATCTCCATATCAATTTTTTACTTTTAGTTTAAAAAGCAATCTTGCCCCGACACACAGGAACACCATTATGCCCAGCAAACAAACAATAGCGGGACCATTGGAAATATTCATCTCATAGGAGATATAGACGCCGGCAACAGAACCAACAATACCGATGATCCAGCTCCAAATGAACCGATACAGCCAATTATTTGTAAACAGAGTACTGATTGCAGTAGGGGCAATTAAAAGAACAAAAACCAAAAATATACCACCAATCTGAACAGCCCGAACAACGATGATACTGAATGTAATATAAAACAAAAGTTCATACATTCGGACCTTATTAATTGAAAACGGCAACTTGTCTCTGGACTCTGAAATTTGCATAAATGGTTTTCTAAAAATAAAATGAATGATAAAAATAGAAACAAACAAAACCAAACAGGACAATATGACGTCCCAGGTTACCCAAAGGATGTTTCCGGTAATCGTTTTTGTTATATAATTTGACCCACCGGGAATTTTTTCAGCTAACAACATCGCAAGCCCTAAACCCAATCCATATATAATTCCTATAATGGCTTCCTGGGGTATCACTTGTTTTTCAAATTTGGTCAAAGCAAATACAGCAATGACAACGACCGTAAATCCCAATGACACAAATTCTATGGCGCCCGAACCTTCAACCAGACCGAATAACAGTCCGATCATTGTACCGAGCGCGGCAATTTGTGCCAGTGCAATATCGATAAATATAATACCTCTGGTGAGAATATGATTGCCAAAATAACTCAGCATACCGGCAAGTAAAACACTTGCCGTAATAGGGGCAGATAAAAATATTAAATTTTCTATCATATTACATCTTTCTATTTAATATGGGCATTAATCTGATTAATCCAGTAATCGACGAGTTCAAAATTATTCGTAACTTCCGGGATTCCATTCACAAAAAGCGGTAAAAACAAAGCTTTAATCCCTGTTTTGCTTTCAATCATTTGTGGGGATTTTTTTTCAAAATAGCTTGCTACAAGCATAATTCCGATGTTTTGGTCTTTAATCAGTCTAATCATTTTCTGCACATGTTTTGCAGACGGCGGGATACCCGGTTTGGGTTCAATATAGCCCACAATTTCCAAACCAAAAATATCGGAAAAATAGGCCCAGTTTTTATGGTAAGCCATTATTTTCTTTCCGCGAAACGGCAGGGCCTCTTTTAACCAGCCTCCCAGTATATCAACCAGCTTGCCGCCTTCATAATCCTTGTCCAAAAATTCGAAAAGTGTTTTGTTATTCAAAAGATTAACTAACAACTCGCCGCCAAACATTTCAACTAATTGATCTCCAAAAAGCGCCCTGTCAACCTTATCGATAAATGCGTCTCTTCTGGAAATATAAAAATCAGCATTATCCGGATCGACCTTTTGCAATCCGATTGTTATATTTTCAGCTATTTTTCTCCACTTTGTCGGCCCGGTGTTAAAGTGAGGATTCCCCATCAGGTGAATATCACCTTCAGTACGATCAGCTTTTTCTACCTTTTCCAAAATCTGAACACCATCAGAGACTGCCACAAAACCAATTTCACCGTCCATAATCTTTTTATTTCTGGCCTTGTCCAGCAAAACAGGCGCCCAACCTTCCAAATCCATACCGGTTGTAATCCACAAATCAGCATCTTTTAATTTCATGGCAAAACTCGGCTTTGGAGGGACAAAATGGGGGTCCTGTTCCCCGGATGCGATATAATCAACAGTACCATAATCCTGAACAATAAATTTTGCTATTGATGCATAGTCTGAAAAAGAACAGACAATATTTAAAGGTTTACTTTTTTGTCCTGCACGATTTCGATGTCGATTCTGCGATGAATATAATAAAGGGCTGCTTACGAAAAACAATGCGAGAAAAAACAGCAGAAAACTCGTAGAAAATAGGCGTTTCATAAAATTCTCCAATTTTTAATATATTAAAAATTACTTTTAATAGGCTTCATGTTTATGTGGGCCCATTGCCCAACATACTTGAAATAAAACTGTATGATAATCCGGCATATCTCCGGTATAATCGAAATATTGAGTGATATTTCGCTGTAAATACTGGTATTGAATACGATAAAATACAAACTCACTCTGCCAATAATCAAGGCACAGAGTATAATCCCGTTCATTTTGGCATTTATCAAAGGGCAACTCGGAATAACCAATCCTTGCAGAAAGCCAATATTTTGCATTAAGTTTATTTTGAAGCGAAGAATAAAAACCTCGGGTTGTGACTGTTTCCACAGGTCCCTTTCGTTTGTTTACAAGAAACTCTGTTTTCCAATCTATAGTTTTGTATTTTTCCCTGCCGATTGGAATCCATTTAACAACAAAACCCAAATTTCCAAGATAGCTTCTGTGTTCTTCCATAGCATCATTATACCCGGTGGCACCGCCAAGCACCCACTCAAAGTAAGTATCTTCAGTAATATCATAATAATTTATTAACTGGCCAGTATAAATCAGATTATAATCACCTTCGCTGGTAAAGCTCACATTGTTACCCCCACGAATAATACTGGCATCAAAATTGGACGCATCAGAAAAAAGAATTCTCGGTAGTAAAAAATTACCCGAAAGCCCAAAACCACCCAAGGAACCGCTGGTAAAAGTATTGACCAAAACTCTTGGTCTGTCAAATTGAGGCAAAGCGTGATCATGGTATCTGTTTAACAACCCAAATTCAGCATTAAACAAACCCATTTTTAAATTCATATTTAATGGCAAATTAAGCCACTGTAAATATGCTTCTTCAACACTGAGAGAATTTTCTGTAAAAGAAATATGGGTTTTTCCCCTGGTAAACGGATCTAACGGTGCATTTAAACTGATCTCAACTTCACGTAACTCAAATCTGTTTGTACCATAATTAAAATCACTGGGTTCATTTATAAATTCATTTTTTTCACTACTGACAGCACCAAAAAAATCTCCACCAAGACTGATGTTTGGATTCAAACCGGATTGCTGTCTGGCACCGGAGTGAAATTTTTTCCCAATCCCAGAACTTTTCTTTCGCTGTTGAGAAGAAAGTGCTTTAGCTTCTTCCATTAATTTTTTTAAAGCGTCTTCTTTTTCTTTTTTATTAATCTTTTCTTCCAGTACAATTATTAACGAATCCAACTTTTGAATTTTATAATTCTGGTTCTGGTCCATTTCTGAAATTTTATTTTCATTTTTCTGATCATCAGCAAAAAGACTGTTCGCAATAATCAAAGCAATAAAAATAATCCAATATAAAAACACCTTAAAAGGTTTAAACCTCATAATCCAAATCTCCGATTATACTTGATAAATAGTTAAATAAATCAAACCAGGGCAAAAACGCTTATGAGCAGATTATTATAATCCACATAAAGACGTTATGAACCTGTCTAAATAAATAGCACAATAAAAGAGACAGGTTAATACAAGCCTAATTTTTTAATAAATTATATAAATTTTTAAGACAGGATATATGGAGGTGCTCTAAGAAAGAAATAAAACGAAAATTGTAAGTCTTTAAAAAATGTTTGAATATGCCCCAAAAACCCTAAAAACAACTTGAAAAGATAAAGCGTAATAAAAAATAATTGTAAAGAAATCCCAAGATTGATTATTATTGAAGAGTAAATGAGCATCTCTAATTTTGAATGATTATGGGATTCAGCAGGTAAATCTGAACCCTTATGATTCACAGGATGACCATGTACAACTATTTTTCCATCACTATACAGATGATAATGCAAATTCGAAAAAACTGTATAGTTTAACAAAATACAAAAAAGTATAACAAAAAATGATAAAAATTTTGATCGTAACAACGACTTCATATTCATACTTTAATAATTCAATTAGACAGAAAATTAAATTTAAAACTTTAACAGAACAAAGTCAAGGTGTTATCTGTTAAAGCATACAGCATCTAATGTGTTCTTTTCCTTCCAAGGCTTTTAAAAAGCCCTATAATGTCCCTGGCGCCAAAAGGCACAATAAACAATACGGTCAGGATAAATGCGGTAAAGCCCACAAAACATATTATTTTCCAAAACAATATCCACAATTCCATGACAGCGCTCCTTATTTTTTATCCGGGAAAATCAATGAAAACACAATCAGCAGCACACCGCAAATTATATAATTTCCAAGTCCCAACACTCCCATGGATATATTTTCAGATATTACCGGAACGATACCAAGAACAGAAAACAAACCTCCCAACATGGCGGCAAGGGCGCCGGCGCTGGATGCTCTTTTCCAATAGACGCCTCCGATTATAGCGGCGGTTGCACCGGTAACATAAATATTGCCGGTAATTGCCATATAGGTCCAAACACTCTCCGGCAGTTTATACCACAATCCCCAAATCAATAGAAACAGACCGATAAACACAATGGTTACTCTGGCATAGAATATTTCCTGCTTGTCGGTAATTTTGCCTTTTTTAAAAGGAGAAATAATATCGCGGCTGATAACCGAGGCCCAGGTTAAAAAATAGGAATCATGCGTGGACATAAAGGCCGCCAGCAGTCCGGCCACAAGCACCCCGATAAGTCCGGCCGGAATGATCTGTCCCAAAAACAAGGGCATGGCCTGCGGCGCTTTGAGTGCATCCGGTTGACCGCCGGGGAAAAAATGTTCAGCCAAAACAGGATGTGAATAAAAATAGGTAAAAGCCGCAAACGCAAACATGGCCGGAATAGCCAGACGTATAAATTGGCCGGGTGAACCTAATAAAAACGTTCGTCTTGCTGTTTTCGGGTCTTTGGCGGTCAGCGCCCGGGAAGCAACAGGCCCCCAGGTAAAACCATAGGTCATATAAATGACAAACATCCACACAGCGTACAAGACACCATAACTTTTAGAGTGAAACGGATTAAAAAGAGGTTCCCCGCCAACGTGCGCCATGGTCGTTGTTATGTTATGCCATCCCAAAGACGGCAGTGTCAGGGAATAATAAAGGCCTATTAACAAACCGATGCTCAGCACAGTAAACTGAATATAGTCGCACACAATCACAGCCACCATGCCGCCCATAACCGTATACAAAACAACAAGTATTATTAAAACAGACATGACGATATTAACAACCAGCGTCGGATCGCCGGTTGCGGCCAATCCCGTTGCATAGGTAATAAAAGTAGCGCCCATCTTGGGAAAAAGTCCCATATTCAAAATGCCGGAAAACGCAATCAGTAAAGCTGAGGTGACTCGTATTTTGCGGTTAAACCGTTTTTCAAAAAACTCGGGTATTGTGGTGAGTTTCATTTCCCGTAACCGGGTGATGACAAATCCGGTACGACCCAGAAAAAAAGCAGCAATCAGCGATAAAAGCGGGATAATTAAATAAGAGAAGCCCCGATTAAAACCTTCGATGGCGGCATACATAATCGTCACCAGTCCGAGTTCTGTTCCAATATAACTGGCTGTGTTTAAGGCCAGTCCGGCGGAGCGACCGCCCACCATATATCCGGCAGTGTTGTGAACATAACGGTTCACAAAAACACCGATTCCGGTGATACAACAGATATAAAAAAATATAATAAACCAATCCAGAGTTGTGAAACGGGTCGCTAATTCTGCTGTCATTTATACTCCGAAATTTTAGTCCTATTAAAAAACTCGTCCCGGACGTGTCAAACCTCGTTTAACCAATTCATCACACAAGGCCAGACAATTTTCAAAATTGTATTCCGCTTCCAGATGATAGGCGATGTGAAGCGGACCGCCGTTATTTTCAGACAACACCTGATCCAGCCACTCTATAACGCGTTGTTTTGGTATCTCTTTTAACAAAATTTCCACAGGCGGAGCAAGATTTAATTCAAAATCAGGTCCAAATACCTGTCGCATTTTAGCAACCGACGTATTGGAACCCGTATCGATAACCTTCAAATTGTCAATATTTTTTGTAACCTCTAATAAATGATCGGACTTTCCACAGGTATGCATACGGACAGCACCCAATTTTCGTCCGATTTGACTGGAATAAGGAACCGAAAACTCGCTGTACATGTGCGGGGAAATCATGGTCCCGGAACATTCACCAATATGTACGGATGTAATTGGAAAATCGCCAATTTGAGAAAAATGCTTCAAGAGCAAAATATAAGCATCGGTAATCCATTGATGATATTTATGCAGCTTGTCAGGTTCCATAACCATCATCATCATAACATTTTCACCGATCAGTTTATAGGAGGTTGTAAAAATACCATGAATCGTGGCCCGACCGGAATTGTCCCAAAAAAAAGGCGGAATAATCCTTAGCTCCGGGTGCTCCTCTTTTATTGTAGAGATTTGCTGTTCCAGTTCTTTTAAAAAGGGATGATTGAGAAGTGAATCTACTTTAGGCAAATCATCAGGATCGATACCAGCCAGAGGGGCGCGGTCAATGTCTGAATCTTTATCCGGAAAAAATAAAAATTCAGCGCCAAGCAGCGTCCCAAGGATCATATTCGGCTGTAAACCACCCACAAGGATATGGTTTGGACTAACATAATCGGCCTGCACCAGGTTCGATTCCATATTATAAACAGGATAATCCGGAAACTGATTTTCAACAAATTGATGAATACGCTGGTCTGTTTCCCGACGGTACATCGGATCCATATAATATTGTTTATCAAAGATAAAACCAGCCTGGTGATGCAGCCAGCCTTTGGAAACACTTGCCTGTATATTTATCATTTTCAGCTCCGGGATTTTTGGGACTAAAGCAAGTTATAACGGCGTCCATTTTCAGGACGCCCGGTTAAAACAGACTATTTTTTTCATCAACCAATAAAACTAAATTTATGCTGAAATACAATAGATTTTGATAATTTGAGAAACTACCCATATATCCCCTAAAAACCATTTTAAGCTTGATACCAAGTCTTAATAAGATTAAAAATCATTGATATAATTTACAAATTCTGGAAATTCTTTAAATATTTTTTTATCCAACGTGTATAATTTAAGATTTAATCTTTTTGCCAAAGCTACAAATTCACAATCATAGGCTGAACAATTCGAATTATTTACAAGCTCCAAAATTTCTTTTGAATTAACTTCATATTCATTTTCACTCATAAAATTTTCTGCTTCATTTAATATTAATAAAGCGTCGTCAAATCTTAAATATTTTTTTCTTAAATACAGCGCAAGTATATTTCGAAACTCACTTTTCCATAAAAAGGGAGCTATCCATTCAGAATCGTACAACAACAATGACTTGGCACTTTCAGTCTTTTCTCCTTTAATAAATAAATAGGCGATCACATTTGTATCGACAACAATCATTGGCGCCCCATATTTTTAGCTTGATGTAATATTTCATCAGTTAGATTTGGGATTTTTATTTTGGCCTGAAGGTCTTCAATCCTGGAAATTAATAACTTGGGGTCAATCCTCTTATGCTCGACAGATTGTTTTAGACGAAATATTATTTCACTATTAATACTACGAAAATTTATCTCTGCATTTTTCCTTATTTCATCATACAAATCTGTTGGAATATTTTTTAAAGTTATTGCCGGCATATGAAACCTCACATTCTTATACCAAATTAATACCAAAATGGAATCTAACACAGTTTTCAGAAAATTTCAATAAAAAAATACATTTTTAAAACCTATGTTATCATTTAATAGTTTAAACAGCTCTATATTCTCCCGAATCCATGTCCAACTGGTCTGTTGCCAGTTTTTCCACAAAATAACGGTCATGTGATACAAAAATTATGGGATTTTGAAAAGCAACCAATGCTTTTTCCAACGCTTCACGAGCAGAGATCTCTAAATGATTTGTCGGCTCATCCAGCACCAACACATTCACATCAGAAACCAGAATTTTTGCCAAAGCAACCTTTGTTTTTTCACCCAAACTTGTTGTTTTTATTTGCTGATAAACACGGTCACCACGAATATTTAAACAGCCCAGCACGGTCCTCGCATAGGTCATTTTTTCCATATCTCCCTGAAGCACTTGCTCAAGAATGGATTTATCTTCATCAAGGATTTCGTGTTCCTGGCTGAAATATCCGATCCTGGCGGCAGGTGTCCACGAAAAAGTCCCGCCAGACTGTTTAATAAAACCGGTAATTATTCTTAATAAGGTAGTTTTACCGGAGCCATTGGAACCGGTAATAGCCAGTTTGGTGTTTCTGCCCACTGTAAAAGTTGTGTCCTTAAAAACAGGGATTTCTGAAAAGGATTTCCCCAAACCGGTTACTTTTAATACGTGCTGTGCTTTAATTTCCTTGGCTTGTAAAAAGAATTCCCTTTTCTTTTTAATAAAAACCTTGTCTTCTTTGGCTTTTTCAATCATTTTTTGCATGCGTTTTTCTACATTTTTCGCCCGCTGCATAGAGCGTTTAGCGGCATTGGTAATACTCTCATAAACATGAGCATTGCCTTCTTTACCTGTTTGTTGTTGATGAGACGCCGCCCATTCTTTCCGGTCCGTAAACGCTTTTTCCAATTGTTTGATTTTTTTCTGCTGCGATTGATAGGTATGTATTCTTGTCTGAAAATCCGTCTCTTTTTCTGTTTTATAAAAAGAGTAATTGCCGGTATAAACAGACAGGGTTTTGTCTTCCAGTTCCCAAATTTTATTGACGCACTGGTCTAAAAATTTGCGGTCATGACTAATGATAACATAGGGAATTTTTATAGAACTGAGAAAATTCTCCAGCCATTGTAATGTTTGCACATCAAGATGGTTTGTGGGTTCATCGAGCAGTAACACGTCGGAATCTTTTAACAAAAGCCGGCACAGGGCCACCTTTGTTTTTTCACCGCCGCTTATCTGTTCAAGCTTTTGTTGTGCAAGTTTTTCATCCAATTGAAATCTGGACAGAATTCGAAAATATTTATTTTCAAAAGAATATCCGCCCTTTTCTTCAAATTCCGTAAACAAGTTGATATTGTCGGAAGTAAAGTCTTTTTCCGCTTCAATTTTTTGTTTTATAGCTAATAAAGCAGGATTAATCATCCACAAATAATCAGCAACAGTTATATTTTCTGAAAAGATTAATTTTTGAGGCAGGTACCCAATTTTTAAATTTTGATTCCTGTTAAGAACACCGGCTTTGACATCCTGTTCTCCAAGCATAATTTTAAATAGGGTTGTTTTGCCGCAACCGTTTTCCCCGACGAGACCGATTTTATCTTCGGTATTTATTTCACAACTTATATCGTTAAAAAGGTTTTCGACCTGTTCCTCATAGCAAAAAGACAAATTTGAAATTTTAAAATATTGCATAAACTAAATCTCCATAATGATCGGTTTTTCTTTCCATTTGAAAAATCATAATATAAAGATTGTAAACGCATCGTAAACCTCCGGTCATAAATGAAAATTTTATCTGGTTTTGAATATGATAATTTAAAAGAAATAAACGAAAAAGCAAGCCGCATGTTTAGATACGGCTTGCTTTTAAAGAAAGGTAACACAAATTATTGTTATACGATTAGAAAAAATAACCCAGTTTAATACCCAAACCCGGTGTGGGTGTTACAAAAAGTTTTGTCCCGACATGAATATTGTTCAAGAGAAAAAACTCGAATCCAAGTGAACCATGGGGCATCCAGGTCGACAGTTCATCAACGATTTTAAATTCTTCTTCATTCACCAAAGAAGCTTTTATTGCACCCAGAGACATATTAAATCCACCGAGAATAATGTCCATATCAACGCCGTAATTAAGATGGGCCTGATATTTTGTATCTAAAAAATTGTATCCAAAACGGCCGATATATTTTCGGAAACCCAAAACAGCTTCAAAAACACGACCCTGACGTGAAAGCTGTAATCCGACAGAGGACGGCATTTGAAAAGAAAGACGCCGGCTGACTTTATTATCAACTTTTTCCGTCAATGTCAGTTTAGCCAGATCCAGCTTAACCGGATCTATCAAATCCTCATCACTTTCATCCCCGGAAAGCGCATCCATATTTAAAGCCGGAATTTTATACTGTTCAATTTCCATATTGCCCGTCAAAACAATACTTTCCTGAATATTTGCATCCAAACCCAAAACCAGACTTTTGGTCAGCAATGTCAGAAAACCAAATTGAGCGTTCCAGCCCTGTCCGGAAAAATCAGCATTAATATTCTGGTCGAGTTTATTGGTTTCACCTGCTTCAAAATCAATTCTGGGATCGTACGGATCGTTAAAAGCATATTCGGTCCCGGCTGTTTCCATAATTCCATTCAGTTTCACCTGACCGTTCACTTTGGTATTGATCAATGTCCGGCCAAGTTTAACACCGACTGCCAGACGATCTGAAAACAAATGCGAAAATCCAAAGGCATATTGAGAAGCTTTAATATGAGCCTGTCCATACAAAACCGCATTCATACGCAAATTTATAATTTTATTCTGATCACCAACTGCTTTGGTGGTACGAATCAGCGTATCAAATCCATCATTATTGGCTTCAAAATCCATAAAAACCGGGCGGCTGAGAGAAAACGTCATCACACTTTTACGGGAATTTTGGTCCGATAAAGGAATTACCAACTGAAAACCAAACATGTCACCTTTTTGTCCGACATTACCTTGAACTACCGGATAATCCACAAGGGTATTCTCATCGCGATAATCTTTGATAGCGTCATCAACATTTTCAATAATGTCCGCATCGATATCATACAAAGAATTGGGATCAAAATTGAGTTGCGGCTGAAAATTCAGATTGAAATAACTTTGGTTAAATGTCACCAAAGACGCCGGATTGTCCCATATATCCCAGGGTTGACTGGACTTGTAACCAAGCGATAAACCGTCTCCTGTAATCAATTGTCCAAAAAACGAAAATTTAATATCTGTTCTGCCGCCTCGCAGAAAAACAATCAAATCTTTATCTTCTGCCATTGCAGGAAGTTGAATAAAAAGCAAAAACAGTAATAGTATTTTTTTCATCATAATAAATTTCACAATTTACTTGTAAAAAACCGTTAACGAAACTCTGGGTGTATTGGCTAAATCATTAAACAAATAGGCAAAATCAAATTGTACGGCAACGCGGCGGGCTGTATAATTCAGTCCCATTCCGGCGCTGTAATTTCTGTTGATATCACCTTCCACATTTTGCCAAAATCCACCGCGCAAAAATATAAGCTGAAAAACCTGAATTTCCGTACCTACATGCACCTTGTTAAAAGTATCCGAATATAAGGCCTGTTCCCAATCCAGCGTTAAAAACGCACCCTGTCGAATAGAACGGGCTAAACCGAACACCAAAGTACGGGGAATACTTTCAGAATAACTGACATCCCGGGTGGTATTGTTGTAATACATGGCATTAAAAAGGTCTCTGCCAAAAATCCCAAAAGACGTTTTCGGATTAAGGACCCATAAAACACCGGCATCAACACCAAATCCGGAAGCATCTCCCTGACTTCGGAATTCACCACCGTCCTGATTGTTTCCAAAACTGGACCGTCGGTATCGCACATTTGCACCAAGGCGCGTTGTACCTATATAGGGAATAAAAAACTTGATAGCATAACTTGCCAAAAACGTTGTTTCACGCAGAACGTCATTCCCGGACGTTATAAATCCGAGTCCGGCATAATTGCCATAAAATTGGCCGCCATAGGCTGCAAAACCATAGGGAATAAGTCCAAATTGTTTTGTATACATGGCCGTTACCTGGCTGCCCTGTATAAATGTCATTCCTGCCGGGTTCCAAAACATGGCATTGATGTCATTACTCAAAGCCGTGTAGGCACCGCCCATACCCATCGGACGCGCTCCAAATCCAATGTCAACGTAAGCAGCAGGAATGTCAGCCGCTACCGGCAAACATGAAATTAAAACAATAAAAATGTAGAAAAGAAATCTCATCCATAGCCTCATTATTTAATCAACACAAAGGTTTCCAGTTTTTCCTTTGTGCCGGTCATGTCTTTTACCTGCATACGCAACAAATACCGGCCGTTCATGGCCATACGGCCCATATCAGATAAACCGTCCCATTCCACCAAGTTTTCACCACGTTCCTGTGGCTTGGCGTCAATTAATATCTTGACCAAATCTCCAACCATATTATAAACTTTGGCCGTTACAATTGGTGTTGTTGTTGTATTTGAAGTAATAGTATAACTGATTTTAGCCGGACCTGTATAAGGTGAAAAAGGATTCGGCAAAATTTTAATATCTGAAATGCTTAACGGTTCGGCCTGCGCCAGCATGGCAAATCGTCCAAGTTGATGCGTGGAAACGCGCAACTGTTCGTCCCCAATCTTTTCACTGGTAATGACTTCCCATTCTAACCGGTCTGTATTCCATTTACCAATAACGACTTTTTTATCCAAATATTCTTCAGGAACAGAAAACACCAGTTCCAGCGGACTTGAAAAAACATAAGTCGTCGGTGAAAGCTGGTAAATATCACCGATAACCTGATAATCTTTTTTGTTTCTTCTTATATCTGAAAAATCAGGTTTACGTAACTGTAACTGGATTTTTTGTTCCGCAGAATTGTCCGGCAAATAGAGCTGAATATTTCTTTTATCGGTCAACTCTTTTTGAAGCGTTTTATCCGTCACTTCCTGATATATATATACTTTTTGCGATGCAAAAGCCCCTGAAAACTGATCGGTAATGGTTATTATAACGGACCCAATATAATCATTAGCCGGGTCCAAGATACCATTTTGATCAAGTAATTCAACCGCCGGGGTAAAATTAACCGACCATAACGGATCGATAACAGCTTCACGATTATCGGCCGTTTTGGCGGTAAAATTGTATTTTTGAACGACCGTGTTTTTTACATTTTCCGGACCGATAATGGTCAATTTGGCTGCTATAGCCTCTATAAAAGTAAAATTATAATTTGTTAAATCGCCGCCCAACCACAAGTCTGCACTTTTTTCAATGGGATCAGAGCGGTAACCGACTTTTTCAGCCGTAACAGTGTACAAATCCGCCGGTATATTAATGAATTGATATGTACCGTTTTGATCTGTTGTATCCGAAAATGAATATCGTTGAGAAACAGCATGAACAATCACTTCAGCCACAGGCGTATTACCATCCTGCGACACAATACCGGAAATATCACCGTACAAGGGTTCCAGGTTATAATCAAGCTGTGTCGATGAATCGATAACAACGCTGTTTTGTTCAATAGTTTGATATCCTTTTTTCACAATTTTTATATTAAACGGATAATCGGTCGGTAAGCTTTTAGCCTGGTAAAATCCAGTGGAATCACTATAAACCGTATTTACACCACCATGATTATTATTCAAGGTGATGGATGCCTGGTTAATGACCGTATTAAAGGCAGCATTTTTTATCGTACCGTACAGGTGCCCTTTGTTAGATGTCAAATAAATTCCCACATCCGTACCGGAGGATGCATCAATAACCTGTTCTTCCGGGACAGAAGCACCGGTAAAAACCGCCTTAACCTTATAGGTACCGGAAACAAGTCCGGAAATTTCAAAACGGCCGTTGGTTTGTGATACGGTAGAAAACGATTTTTTTGAGGTTGACGCAACTGCCGTGACCGTTGCTCCGGCCAAAGCGACGTTATCAAGATAAACAATACCTTTGACAGCACCGGTATTTTTGATCAACTGAAAAGCAAGGTCCGTGACCGGGCTGTTAATATTTACATTTGAAAGCGTATCAGGCTGAAAGCCGTTTTTCGAAGCAATCAATGTATAGGTTCCGGCAGGTAGAATGGGCTGGCCGGAAGTATCAACAAATTCGAATTCACCGGTTTCTGAGGTTTGCGTTTGCGCTGAAAAACCGGTTGTTGTTTTTGCGGTTATTCGCGCCTCGGCAATACCCGTTGAACTCGCGTCCCGTACATTTCCGGCTACTTTAATAAAAGCTGAAGTTAATTTTGCATTTGGTAACTGAATTGTTTCACCATTAGCAATGGAATAATTTTGGGGCCACGAATAGTCCTGGTAACCGCTTTTAACGGCCGTCAGTTGATAGGTCCCGGCATGAACACCGAGAACAAATTTTCCGTCTGTTGTGGTTAAAGTTGTGGTCGTATCCGTACCGGACACAGCTAAAATCTGTACATTTTTAAGCGGCAAATCATCTTGTGTTAAAACAGTGCCGTTAAATTGGCTTTCCATCGGCTGTAAATCGATAGTCAACTCTGATGTCTGATTAACAGTAACTGTTACGCTTTTATTTTGAACAGATTGAAACCCGGTTTTCTCAAAATTAAGATGATATTCACCAGGTGTAAAAGAAAAACTGAACCGTCCCTGCTGGTTTGTTAACGTTGAAAAACCATTTTCCAAAACGGTTACTTTTACTCCGGCAATTGCTGCAGACGAATTCGTCGAACGTACGACACCGGAAACCACACCACTGTTTAACGATAATTCAAAATCCACATCCAACAGCGTTTGCGCTGTTCCGATGACAATACCCGTCTTGGATTCCGTCGTATAGTTTTCTTTGGAAACTGTTATCTGCCATTCGCCGGCATCTACATTAAGAACATAATAACCGTTTTCATCGGAAAAAGTCGTTACCGTATGCGAATTAACAGCATTGACCTGTGCATGATTAATACCGGAACCATTAAAAGTAACACGTCCTTTTATCACGCTTGCATTAGGAGACAAAATAAAATTGATATTTTCAACAACCTGACCAGGTGCAACAGTGACAGTATCCGGGGATGTGCTGATATAACCCTCTTTGGCAGCGGATATGGAATGTGTTCCGGGTTCCACGCCCAAAGAATAAGTACCGCTTTCATTCGTTAAAACGCTTACACCAGAGTTGGATATTTTAACACCCTGTAAAGGCGTGTAACCGTCTGTTGTGACCTTGCCCTTAACAAAACTCTGGGCCGGGCTTAGCACAATTTTTTGTCCTGACAGGGTTTCACCGCTTGACAACGTTGCCTGAATCGACTGGTTAAAAATATAGCCCGTTTTTTCCGCATAAAGCGTAAATGTGCCGGATGTAACATTCAAAGTAAACTGTCCAAAATCATCGGTTGTTGTCTGAAAAGCAGTACCTGCGGATGGAATGGCTTTAACAACAACCCCGGCCAGCGGTGAAAGACCGTCTGTTACCTGTCCCTGTATAATGGCGGCATTTGATTGTAAAATAAACGGTGGCGTCAAACTGATATTGGAATTTCCGGTTACCGTAACTTGTCTGGATGCAGGAGAAACAAAACCATCTTTTTCAACAGAAACCGTCCATGTTCCATTCTGTACTTCAAAACTAAAAAATCCATCGGCATTTGTGCGCTGTGAAACCTCGGACGCGTCATTTGCCAACCTGACTAAAACTCCATAAACCGGCTGTTGGGCCGTATTAACGACCGTACCGGTAATAATATTGGCATTTTTTGTCAGCACCAAATCCGGTGATATGGCTTTTATCTCATCACTTTCAATTGAAAACGAATGTGGGGCCGGAGAGGTATAACCCTCTTTGGAAATTAAAAGCCGATAGGGTCCGGCAAGTAATGGCAACGAAAAATAGCCACGGGTGTCCGTCATTGTGGATTTTAAAACATCTGTCCTCAAGGTATGTTCAGCCGTCACATTTGCATTTCCAACACCCTCTTCAAACTGATTAACAATACGACCGGTAACAGTACAGGGGCTTGAACTGAGCCGAAATGACAAGGAATATGTTTGATTTTCAACAAAAGTCAATGTATCGATAATTGTATTATATCCGTCTTTTTCAACGGTAAATTGATAAATTCCGGGAGAAACCAGATAATTGATACGTTTGCCGTCCAGATCGGTAGACAAAGGCATGGCCGTATAAACACCTTGCAGCGCTTTATATGCAATATTAACCCTGGGTAAGGCCACATCATCACCAAACGCAGTTGGTGTATTATTATCATCATAAGTGCGAATATTTAACGTGGCAGATGAGGCCTTGTAATAGAAATTCCTTAATTCACTGGCCATTTCCAGACCGTTATCAGCAACAGCGGCAACTTTCCAGCGGTATCGTCCTTCAACCAGTAAATCTTTTGCAGGATAATTATATTGCGATTCGGTCGTGGCAATAATATCCTGCCATAATCCACGGGCTGTTTCAATATCTGCTTCTTCTTCAATTTTGAACGGATAAAAATGATACGCCGTTGCATCATCAACCGGTTTCCAGGAAAATGTAATCACTTCATCGGATAATGTATCATTAACAGCCGGTGAAATCAATTCCGGGGCATCAATATCCGGCAAAGGCAATCAATGGTAAACTTGGAAATTCCCGAATTCACCGGTGATGTTAATTCCGGACTGTCACCGTAACAATTTAAAACAACCCACCAATAACTTTGTCCCGGAGCCATAGGCGCCGGAGCATTCGTAAACGTACCGCTTGGGTCTTTGGTACCGTAACTGACGCTGTTTTCATAGGTGATAGTCGCCCAAATGGCATTGGCACCTTCAACAGAATATTCTCCCGTAACCGGATCAGTGGAAATTATAATTTCTTCGTCGGAACAAATAACAACATAATAGGGAACACCGGGAACCTGTCCCCAACTAAAAATAGGCGTTAATGTTTGAACATCACCAATTGGCGTCAGCATTTCCGGGGCCTGCGGACTTTCGATAATAACAGAAAACACATCACTGGAAACAGCACCATCGGATATTCGGCAGTAATTTACGCCGATTTCCATACCGACCAGTTCCGGAGTAAAAGTCGCCTGTCCATCACTGGTTTCATAAACTTTGCCTGTATATTCACCAGGCGTAAGACCAAATTCCAGATACGCATTAATCGGCTTTGGCTCTGTCCACTCTATGGTCATCGGTTCATTTTGCAAAAAGAAATTATAACTGGTTATTTTTACCTCGGGACCATCGCTGGGTTTTTGCACATCAGCTATCCATTGATGTTCCGCATAATATTCGCCATCAGAAACGCGTCCCCGAATAACGGTCTCACCTCTGAAATCAACATCTGCTGTAAAATTTAAAACAGCGTTTGTACTGCCTGAAATGAGCACATCATCCTGAAACCATTCATATTGCATGGCATCATTATCCGGGTCAGTTGCCGTAATTCGAAACGAAAAGGCTTCACCGGCATAGACGGTTGGGTTTTCATCAGGAGAGTAATCCGTAATTTGAGGCGGATGATTGGACAACGGCGTCACGCTGACAATTTCAACATTCTGTGTTGAATTTGCACGGATATTTACGGATACATAATATACATCCATGTCTGATGCATGAATAACCTGTTCCACAGTTCCGCCGGTTACATTATAACCGGCCGATTGTTTTTGCATTAAAAATTTGATCAGGCCGTTTTCAAAAGACACATTATTATTATTTACAATCGTCGCTTTATTGGTCCAGTTGGAACCGTCATTGGCCGATAAAAAGGTTGTTGTTAATTTTTTAAACTTCATTAACGGATATTGCTGAACACGATCATTGGATACTTTGATAATACGATAATTACCCTGATCATTCATCGTTGCAGCGGTGTTCAAATGAATAGTCGGACGACTGCCGTTTGTAAACACTGCATTCTCGTGGGTATGGCCAAAAACCGTCAGGTCAACCTCAAAATCATTACAAAAATCACCATTAATCTGCTCGGATTCATCATAATGATAAAAAAGCATTCGCATTTTATCGTTTCGCTGAATGGACTGATACAGATCATCCTGAAGCCACTGCATCTGCTGGGCCGTAAACGTCACCGTCGGCACCAGATACATTTCCATTCCGCTAAAATGGTGTTCACCGTAATTAAAACTGTAATTCATAACCGGGTTAAAGTACCGGTTCCAATAAGTGTGCCCGTCGTGCCACACATCGTGGTTTCCTGCTGTGGCGAAAATTGGCACTTTAGCGTCATTAAAAATTTCCTGACATACCTTAAACTGATCTTCCTGAAGACCATTATCAACAATGTCCCCTGTTTGTAACACAAATTCAGGATTAATAACGGACAATTCCTGAAGAATCTGAATAAATTCCGCAGCAGAATTTTTATCTTCATAATCAATATAGCCCTGCCAGGCCACAGAAGGCATGTGCAGGTCGGCAACATGTGCGAAATAATAAGTATCACGATATTCGGATAATATCTTAACAGCGTGGACCACATCGTCGGAAATCCCGCCGGAAGCCGTGACCTTTAGATCATACAATTCAAAGGGCGTATCCGCCGGAATAACAGAAGAAAGAGTCCAAACTCCGGCAGCGGAATTATAAACGGCAGCAGGAGTCAGTGAAACCGAATTATAGGGTGTGGAAATCTGTGCCGTCCAGCCGGAAGCCGAAGCCGATGCTTTACATAAAACAGACAAAGTTTCGCCGGCTTTTAAAACTGCCGGTCGTGTTGTTAACGGATATTGCACCACAGTAATCGGATCAGCCGCATAAACCAATGACCCCAAAAACAGTAAAAGGAATAAACATTTTTTCATCGCATTACATATTTGATGTTTCCTGAATGCCACAAAAGTGTCCGACATCATTAAAGTCATCAAACAACCCATCCACTAGTTTAATTAAAAACAACAACTTGTAAAAACATACGATTTAATAAAATTTGCATCTAATTTATCAGGCAGCCTATTGCATCAATTATGCCATTTACTAGTACTAAAACGTCTATATACCTAAAAATAATCCGCTATGGGCAGGTAAAAGAATATTTTTAACATATTACGGCACGGAGTACAAGATGTATTCAATAAGAAATAGAAACTTTTTACCAGAAAGAAATAATATTTCCATAAAATTATCTATTTATTCAGAAAAAAATTTTTCATTAAAGAAACGGATTTAAAATATTGACAAATTGGACTTTTATTTGTAAAGTCCATATATACTTGAAACATACTGGGAGACGACACCTATAAATTTGTTACAAAACAAAGTGGCTCATTAATACAATCCATAACAGTAAGCAATTTTTCCAATCTATTAAATTAAGGGATTGTTGGTTAATTCAGCAACATCAAGTTGATAACTATTTACTTGCCATTTAATTTTGGAGCAAAAAATGTCACCTTTCAAAAAAACAGTTCAAATTTCGGTATTGTTTTATCTTATTTGGTTTTCTTTATCACTTCTTTATGCCGGAGACATGTTTTATCCCGGTTTAACAAATTTTTCAAAAATCACATCACATCCATCTGAAAAAACGGAGAGACTGTCAAAAAACAACGGCAGCAAAAGCTGGGGATTTTGCGGACCTGAAGGCGGCAGTTTCATGTCGATGGTGACAGTTTCTTCACAATCGGATACTATTTTCATCGGGGCACATGGGATGGGCGGATTGTACAAAAGTACGGATGCCGGAGAATCATGGGAAAAGATTATTATTGATCCGGCCTATTATTACAGCGCGGCAATACACAGCCTTGAATATCAACATAACTGTCTGCTGGTCGGAACAGCCAGCGGCCTGTACAAAAGTACGGACCTGGGCCTGACATGGGAGCGTCCGCTGGCCATGATCGGAAACGGATTTATAGCGGCTATTCGCTTTCACCAGGAAAAACCCGACATTATTTTTATGGGTCTATATAAAGCTGTCCAACCATATAACGGCTTTTTCCGGTCCGACGACGGCGGCGAAACATGGTATGTATTGAATACCGGGCTGGGGTCCAGAGATATTGTCCACCTGACGCCTTCTCCACACGATCCGGACCGGTTGTACATTTGTACCCTGGATGGGATTTATATGTCCCGTGACGGAGGGCGGGACGGCTGGCAGGAAATTTCCGGCAACCTTCCGGACGATACTTTTTATTTTACCTATTGTGACGAGTCAGACTCGACGATTTTGTTTGTCGGCGGCGATACCGGTCTATACAAAACAACCAACCACGGGCTGGTCTGGGAAAAGGTACTGATGAACAGAGTTTTACCAAAATCCGTGTGTACATTATACAATGATAACATTCATGATACCCTGTATATCGGAACATGGAACGGTATATACATTTCCACAGACAACGGCGTAAACTGGACCGCACAAAACAACGGTCTTGACAACACCTGCGTCCGGTCCATGCTTGGGACAACAAAACCATCTGTTTATGTCGGCACAGAGGACGGAATTTACATTGAAGACAGAGATAACAAAAAATGGGTAAAAAAGTCTAAAAACCTTAAGGCTTTATCGCACAATGCCATGAACATGAGCGATAATGACGGAACAACGTTGTATCTGGGTACTGACGGCGCCGGTTTATATGCCAAAAAAAAGGATGCAGAGTGGCGGGACGTTGATATTGACAGCGGGATGAATGTTGTGTTTGATATAAAAGCCGGTCCGCAACCACAGGACCTGTTCTGCCTTTCATTCGAAGGCTATCATGGCACCTACAAAGATTATATGGCAAAAATTTATCATATAAAAGCAAACAATGCCATAATTAAGAATGATATTTTCCTCGAATCAGAATTCGGTACTCCAATATGCCTGCTGCCGGTGCCGGATGAAACATTATTTTTAGGCACGACAAACGGATTTTATCGACGCCAGGGGATCGGCAGTGATTGGCAAAAACTGACATTTTCAAACATATCAATGAACGTCGTCTATTTAACGGTAAACAGTAATTATTCTACACTTTACCTTTGTACAGAGTTCCAAAACATCAACAGTCCTCACGGCATATACATGTCGAACAACATGGGTGACACCTGGCAGTACACATGCCAAAACATACAAAATAATATCTGGAATTTAGATGAAATTTATTTTAATCCTTTAAATGAAAATACTCTATATACCGCCAACTCTTTTGCTATGTTAAAATCAGGTGATGCCGGACAGTCATGGTATGTATTAAATGATACTCTTTTAGCTGATAAACATATTTTTTCGGTTACTGTTAACCCGGCAGACACTAACAATGTGATCGCCGCCGGTGTAAACATCTATTCCAGCCATAACGCCGGAAAAACATGGAGTTTGTTTGAACCGGCCTTACCGGAGGGTTGTGCATACGTTAATAAAATCATGTTTGATCCGGAAAATCCCGATAAAATATACGCCGCCACACAAGGCAGCGGGTTGTTGTGTTTTGAAAACACGACCGGTGTAACAGAAAAACCAATCCCGCTCATCAAGGATTTTAAATTATTCAACAATTACCCGAATCCTTTTAACAGCTCGACAAAAATAGAATTTTCTCTGGAACGATCCTCCCATGTTTATCTGGAAATATTTAATGTACTGGGACAACATATATGCACCCTGGCGGATAAAAATTTTCACCAGGGCAGTTATCATTTTAAATGGAACGCAACAGGTCCGTCAGACCAAACATTGCCATCAGGCATTTACTTTTGCCGTTTGAGAACAGACCATAGCACAAAAACAATAAAAATGCTGCTGCAATTGTAACAAAAATTTTTTGTTCCGTTCCGAAAACAGTTACCCCATGAAAAAAGAGGCTGTATTTTATTTACAGCCTCTTTTTTTAATATTAATTCTATTCATAACGGAGAGCTTCAACAGGATCGACATTGGCGGCTTTTCGGGCCGGAAACAAACCAGCCAGCAGACCGATCAGCGTCAATATGGAAATGGAAAGGATAACCACCGAACCGGACATAAGCGGTCTTAATAAAAATTCGGTTGCGCCTTCTTTGACCGGAATGGTCCAGATCAGCTTGATCAAACCGGATGCTAATAATAACCCCAAAATCCCGCCGATAAAAGAAATCAACAAAGACTCGAAAATAAACTGAAATATAATATGGCTCTTCCTGGCGCCGACGGCCCTTTTAATACCAATTTCCTGGGTGCGTTCTTTGGCAACAACATACATAATATTGGCCACACCAACCCCGGCAATAATCAGCGTCATCACCCCGATAACCGCTAAAAAGATGTTAATACCTAAAAAAACCTTGGCACTTTCCTTTTCCTGCTCAATAAAATCCCACATGGGCAAAGCGCGTTCATCGGTCGGATCAAACTGATATTTGCGACCCATAATCTCACGCACCTGTTTGATGACTTTTTCACTGACATCAACAGTACGCGGTTTGATGATAATTTCCTGCACGTAACGATAGCCGTAAATACTTTCGAATGTAGAATAAGGAATAATGGCACGGCGGTCATCCGGTCCGTAATTCATAGATGTCTGTAACTTTTTCGGCATGGTGCCAATGACTTTAAAAGGCAGACCATCGATATAAACAGATTGGCCGATGGGATCCGCAACGCCAAACAGCTCTTTGGCCAGTTCACCACCTAAAAAAACAACACGGCGGCGTTCGACAAGGTCCATATCGTTGATGAATCGACCGCCGGGATTGGGGGGTGTTCTTCTAAGAACCTCAAAAGCAGGGTAAATTCCCTCCATATAGGTGGAAGAAATTTTGTCATCTTTACGGATACGGATATGTTTACCGATCATAGCATTCACATCGGATATAAGGGGCACAGACTTTTTCAACATGGCAGCGTCATCCTCAACAAGCCTTATGCGCCTGCCTATCGGCAATCCCATAAATTTTTTTGTTGTTTGACCGCCGTAGACGCGAATAATTCGGTCACCGGCGTTTAACATCCCCTGCTGCATACGAAAGCTCAGTCCTTCACCAAAAGCCATCAACAAAATGACCGTCAATGTCCCCCAGGTAATGGCGATGGTTGTTAAAAAAGCCCTGGTCTTTTGTTTTTTTATATCATCAAAAAATTCTTTTAACAGTAAAAGAATATGCATAATCCATCCTTGAATAGTTAAAATCTCAAACAATCGACAACATTTAACCGTGCTGCTTTACGGGCCGGAAAAAAACCGGCAATAAATCCAATTAATACCAAAATTAATGAAGAAATAATTGCAACGGACCAGGACAGTTCCGGATGACCGACGATATCCTTTAACGGGAACAACGAGATCGCCTTTATTAGCAACACAGCCAGCATAAATCCTAAAAAAGCACCAAAGCCCAAAATAATAAATGTCTCCTGTATCAACTGACTCATAATATGAGTTCGTTTGGCGCCGACGGCCCGTTTCACCCCGATTTCCCGGGTCCGTTCCTGAACAACAACATACATAATATTGGCCAAACCGATACCGCCGACAATGAGCGTGAACACACCAATTACTCCCATAAAAATATTAAATCCCAGAGAAAAATAATGAATAAACTTGTCCATCTCGGTTGTGTCCCAAATGTGCAAAGTTTCTTTATCAGTGGGATCAAAGACATACATTTTGGCATAAACCTGATTCAAACGATTTTCGACATACTCGTTTTTAGTTGGATCATGCAATTTATAAACAATATTGGCTAAATAACGATGGCCAAAAAATGATTCAAATGTTGAGGCCGGAATATATACACGGTCCTGGTCCCGTGTTGTATAACAAGAAGGTTGTGTTTTTTTCCTGAGAACACCAATAACCATAAAAGGTGAGTCACCGATCATAATATACTTGCCCACGGCATTGGTTTGTTCGCCAAACAATAAATCCTTAAGTTTGTTGCCAATAAAAGCCACCCGTTTTCTGTCTTTAATGTCCGGATCATGCAGCCAGCGTCCGCCCGGCTGGGGCCAGACATTTCGCATGGGGCCATACTCCGGGATTATACCGGCAACACTGGTCTTGTTGACTTTATCGCCAACCCGAACAGGTATCCCCCATTCACTGTATTCCTGGCTGATATATTTAATTTCCGGTATTTCACGACGTAGAATAGGAATGTCATCTGCGTGAAATCGAATACGACGATCACGTCCATAACCATTATAAGGAATGCTGGTACTTCCGGGCCACATAATGGCAATGCCGTCTCCCATACCGTGCATGTTTTTACTCATGGCTTTTTTCAAACCGACACCAAACGCCAACAATAAAATGACTGTCATCGTCCCCCAAATCAGACCAAACATTGTCATAAAAGTACGCAATTTATATTGACGTATGTACCGTAAAACCTGAAAGAACGTCTCTTTAAACTGAATCATAATTATGACCTATATAATTTCTTTACTTTCTTTTTCCAACACTTCCTGGCCCTTTTCAAGTCCGGAAACAACTTCAATATTAATGGCATCACTTAAACCGGTTTCAATAAAAATTTCTTTTTTGCCTTCCTCTCCCTGAGGGATATAAACAAAGGCAGAATCATTACGAAAAGTAATCACACGCTCTGGTATTGACAAGACACTGTCGCGTTTGGCAATAATAATATTCGCATTCGCAGAAAAACCGGCCCGCAGCACAGCTTCATTTGTTTCATCGATTACAATTTCAATCGGAAAAACGGTTGTATTATCTTCTTTGCGTGCTTTTAAAGAAATAAGACTGACATGACCGGTGACTGTTTTACCGGGTAATGCCCCGATTTGCAAATCGGCTTTTAAACTTTCACTTATTTTTCCGACATCAATTTCATCAACCGTCCCCTTGAACAATAAATTTGACATATTGGCCATTCGTAACAGTTCAGTCCCGGCCTGATAAGATGTTAAAGGCACCACAGGATCACCAACATTAACCAGTTTATCTAAAATATAACCGGATATGGGAGATTTTATAACGGTTTCAATATTTGTATCCGCAATTCTAACCTTGCCTTTTTCCAGCAGTTCCAGTTGTTCTTTGGCAATTTTATGTTTTAAAAAAGATTCATCATATTGTTTTTCCAACACTTCAAAGTCCTGATCAGAAATTAGTCCCTTTTCTTTTAGCTGGGTATTTCGTTCCAATTCTTTTCTAAGTTTGGCCAGTTCAATGGCGGCCATTTCAACATTTCGTTTCGTCTGCACAAGTTCTTGTGGCGTGGGGTCAGGCTTTACTTCCAAAAGAGGATCACCGGCAGATGCAAAATCACCCACATTCACATACAGCTTACCAACAACACCGGGAATTTGAGATTTAACAGCGATTTCATTTATCGGTTCGATGGAGCCGACAGCAAGCGCTTTATCAACAATGGTGGCCTTTTCAACTTTAACAACACGGCGGGTTACTTTATTATCTTTTGATTTTAAAGCAACAAAAAAGACAACACAAACGATCAGACAAATACCAACCAGTATCCAAATAATTCTTTTTTTTGATTTTCCTTTCATGAAAAACATCTCCTCGTGATATTTTAATGGCAACCTTTTGTAGTTTTTAGGAAGGGGTGTTACAAGGACTTATACGCTCTTATCAATAATTTGTTACATGATCTGCCATGTTTTATAGAGATAGTCATAATATTCCATTTTTCATTGAATCATCTCTATTTCCTAATCATCACATAAATAAAAGATAATATCAGCAATGCAATATAATTAACAGTAAATGTGTTGTATTCTATTAAAAAAGAGGTGTTTGTATGAAAAAGCTGTTAATATTGGGAGCCGGAACGGCTGGAACAATAATGGCCAACAAAATGTCACATCTTTTGGACCAGGAAGAATGGCACATAACGATTGTTGACAAGCACAAAACACATTATTATCAACCCGGATTTCTGTTTATACCCTTTGATATATACACATGCTCAGATGTTATAAAACCCAAGCGTGACTATATACCCCCTTCTGTTGAATTAATTCTTTCAGACATTGAGCTTATTGAGCCGGAAAAAAATCGTGTAAAGCTGGCTAACAATAAAATCCTCGGATATGACTTGTTAATCATTGCAACCGGCTCACGAATTGTCCCGGAAGAGACAGAAGGATTAAAAAAAGATAACTGGCACAAGAATATTTTTGATTTTTATACGATTGAAGGCGCATGTCAGTTGCAAAAATTCCTGAAACATTGGGAAGGCGGAAGACTTGTTTTGAATGTAATGGAAATGCCTATTAAATGCCCTGTTGCACCGTTGGAATTTCTGTTTCTGGCAGACTGGTGGTTTACAGAAAAAGGTATTCGGGACAAGGTAGATCTGACTTTTGTTACCCCTTTACCGGGCGCATTTACAAAACCCAAAGCCGCCCAAATTTTAGGTGATTTTTTGGAAAAGAAAAACATAAATCTTGTCCCGGAATTTAGTGTCAGCCGTGTTGATTCTGAAAATAACAAACTGATTTCGTGGGATGATAAAGAGGTGGACTATGATGTTCTGGTCACGGTTCCGGTAAATATGGGTGATCCGGTCATCGAACGTTCCGGACTGGGTGATGAGTTGGGATTTGTTCCCACGCATAAACACACATTGCAGTCAAAGGAACACGAAAATATTTTTGTTCTCGGTGATGCTACAGACTTGCCCAGTTCCAAAGCCGGCTCTGTTGCACATTTTCAGGCCGATGTACTGACGGATAATATTATTCGATATATTGAAGGATTACCTCTTTCAGAGGGTTTTGATGGTCATGCCAATTGTTTTATAGAATCCGGTTTTGGCAAGGGTCTGTTGATCGATTTCAATTATGATGTGGAACCATTGCCGGGGAAATTCCCATTGCCGGGAATAGGCCCCTTTTCCCTGTTGCAGGAAACAAGCATGAATCATTGGGGTAAAATGATGTTTCGATGGATATATTGGAATTTGTTAATAAAAGGTTCGGAATTACCCATTGAAGCGCAAATGAACATGGCCGGAAAAAAACGCTAAGAAAGGAGGTTATTACTATGGAAAAGGATCTGCAGCTTTTGCATAAAAAAATTGACTTTCTTACAGAACAGGTCATGATTACCCAGCAGCGTCAAAAGAAATGGGATGAGCTCGGTAAAGAATTAACGCCTATCATCAGTGATGTATACAAATCAACCGTCCAGGAACTGGATGAAATCGCCCCTCATTTCAGTTCAGAGGACTTGTTTTTCTTTATAAAAAAACTGTTGCGGAATATCCGGTCCATTTCAGGTTTATTTGATCAACTGGAAAGTGCAACCGATCTTATTAAAGACACAACACCTCTGAGTAAAGAGATGTTTCAAACTGTTTTGCATCAACTCAATGAAATGGAGCAAAAAGGCTATTTTATCTTTTTTAAAGAAACTTTGCAGATTGTTGATCGTATTGTTTCAACATATTCAGAACAAGATGTTCGTAAATTAGGTGAAAACATCATTTTGATTTTGGATACGGTAAAACAGTTAACACAGCCGGAAATTTTAAGAATTGTGCAAAATGTCATTACGGTTTATCGAAATTTGGACACAGATTTGCCTAAAGAAACCTCGATGCTGGCCCTGTTAAAAGAAATGTCCAATCCGGAAGTCCGAAGAGGTATAATGACGGGCCTGGTCATATTAAAAAACATTTCAGCACAGGCAAATGTGGCAGAATAACCAAACAAGGAAATTATATAGATTGAACTATTGTTTATAAAACTGAAAAAATTATTTCATATATACTTTAAGGAGGTCTTATGCCGGTAAAAGAAATTGCAGGTGTTCAGGTAGATTTAAATGATGAAGGATTTATGACAAATCCTGATCAATGGACGGAAGAAATTGCCGTTGAATTGGCCAAGGAAGAAGACATTCAGGAACTGACAGACGGCCACTGGAAAATTATTAAATTTATGAGATCGGATTACAAAGAAAAGGGTCAGGCACCGACTGTCCGGCGCATGAATAAAGTCGGCGGTATTCCCACAAAAGAGTTATATGATCTTTTTCCAAAAGGTCCGGCAAAAAAAGCCGCCAAAATATCCGGACTTGGTAAACCACAAGGATGTGTTTAAAACTGGGAGAATGATATGCCTGAAACGAATTTGGAACCTATAAAAAAAGTATCCATCATCATTTCCAAAGGATCGCTCGAAGGTGTCTATCCGGGTCTGATAATGGCAAACGGAGCCCGTATGGAAGGTATTGAGGCAACACTCTTTTTTACATTTTTCGGTCTTGAGGCTATAATTAAAAAACGTGTAAACAACCTAAAAGTAGCAACTGTCGGGAACCCGGCCATGCACATCCCGACAATGCTGGGAATGCTTCCGGGAATGTCTTCCTATGCCACATCCATGATGAAGAAACAAATGGATGAACTGGATATTCCACCGGTTGATGAATTTTTGGAAATGATTAAGGACGCCGGTGCAGATATATATGCCTGTAAAGCAACGGTAGATATGTTTAAATTAACAATGGATGATTTTATTCCCCAGGTGGACGAAATCATTAATGTTGGGCGTTTTTATGAATTAAGCGCCGGTTCACAAATTATTTTTACCTGATATTAGCTGATTATATATCAAAAAAAAGCCGGAAGAGATATTTCTTCCGGCTTTTTTATTATATTTTAATTCTATACTGAATACTTTTTAGTCAATACTTGCAGCATCTTTAAAGTATGTTTGAAAAAGGACTCTACAGTGCCGACATGCACACGTTCATCCGGTGAGTGCGGATGATGAAGGTCCGGACCATAAGAGATCATATCCATACCCGGATACTTTTCACCGATCAAACCACATTCCAGTCCGGCGTGAATAGCCTCGTAACGGGCTTCTTTGCCGGTAACTTGTTTGTAGGTCTCCAGTGCAATCTTTAAAATTTCAGAATCCAAATTCGGCATCCAGCCGGGATATCCTTCAGGTTGATCAATCTTTGCGCCTGCCAATTCGGCAATAGCGGCCAGTTTATTTCTCGTTGCTTCCAAAGAATTGTCATTTGAACTGCGACTGCTGCAACTGAGAACAGCCTCGCTGTTTTCAAACTTGATCGAAGCTACATTATTTGATGTCTCAACAAGGTCCTTAATCGTTCGGCTCATGGCTAAGGGGCCATGTGGCAAGGCAAATATCAAAGCCAGAAAGGTATCTTTGGTTTCCTTTGTCATAACCTGCGGCAATGTTTCATTCATTTCTTCCACAGAAATGGTAATATTTTTTTCCACCGGTTGAAATTCTATTTGAATGTCTTTTATCTTGTCGGTAAACCATGGTTTTAAAGAAGCCACATCTGCTTTTGCAACAACAACTTTGGCTACGGCTTCTCTCGGAATAGCATTGTGTTTATCGCCGCCTTCGAGCGAGACCAACTCGAACGGCACAACATTTTGTACCTGGTATAACAATCGATTTATAATTTTTAATGCATTTCCACGTCCTTCGTGAATATCGATTCCCGAATGTCCGCCACGCAAACCAGATAGATGTATTTTTACCAAAGCATCACCTTTGGCCGTCACAGTTTGAATTGGAAAGTGCAAGTGAGAATCGGCACCACCGGCACAACCGATTGAAAAAACACCAAGGTCCTCGCTGTCCATATTCAACATAACCCGGCCTTTTAATAAATCAGGGGAAAGTGACATGGCGCCGTTGAGTCCGCGTTCTTCGTCAACTGTAAACAGTGCTTCCAGAGGACCGTGAACGACCGTATCATCTTCCAAAAGAGCCAATGCCGCCGCTACACCGATACCGTTATCAGCACCCAGCGTTGTGCCGTCGGCTGTCAACCACTCACCTTCCATGACAAGTTGAATTTCATCTTTGTCCCAGTCAAATTCTTTATCGGAATTTTTTTCACAAACCATATCGATATGGCTTTGCAATACAACAGCAGGTGCATTTTCATTTCCGGGAGAACCGGGTTTTCGAATCAAAACGTTTCCGGCACTGTCTTTATTATATTCCAGTCCTAATTTTTTTGCAACAGAAATAACATATTCGGCAAGTTTTTCTTCTTCCCCGGAAGGATGCGGAATTTTACGGATTTCATCAAAATGTTTCCAGAGTAATTTGGGTTCCAAACCGGTAATAACAGACATAGGGACACCTCCTCTTAAATTATATAATCATGTTTACATTCAAAATATACAATATGAGAATACAAAATACAAGAAATGCTTTTTTTTAAATTTCGGAAATTTCTACAGGCAATTTAACATCAAAAGCGTTAATGGCCTTTTCAAGATACCGGATATTTTTCGTGCCCACCAATACAGATGAAATGTTTTTATTGTTGTTAAGAAATTGAAGGGCGGCAACCGGTAACAGATCATAGTTATTATCAAGCAGCTCAAGTAAATTGTTAACTTTATCTATTTTTCCCGGATTATAATCCGGCGACACGTTTTTAACTTTTTCAGTCAAATAACCGGCAGCCAAACCGCCCCGAATTAATATCCCTATATTTTTATCAGCGGCTTTTTTAATTAATTCTTCACTTTCACGGTTTAACAAACTGTAATTTATTTGCAATACGTCAAAAACATCTGTTTCAATGCAACTATTCAAAACAGAAAATGGCGGTGAAGCGCCTAAAAAACGAATTTTACCTTCCCGCTGACTGTCCTGCATGGCCGCCAATGTTTCACCATCTTTTAATACCATTTCCGGCTGGGGCCCGAAATGTATTTGCATAATATCAATAACATCTGTTTTTAACAAATTTAAACTTTTATCAATCGATTCTTTTACAGCCTTGTAGGAAAAATCATAATACGTACCCGGTTCATCATTATGCTCACCACATTTTGAAGCAAGAAAATACTCATTTCGCCGGTTTGCGATAAATTTACCGATCCGTTCTTCACTTAAATGATAAGCGCTTGCCGTGTCGATTAAATTTATACCGAGATCAAGAGCAGTATTTAAAATATTTTTGGTATCCTGTTCCGATGGCCGTTGTTTAACTTTATCCGGACCCAAACCCCAATCTCTTCCGATTTCCAATGCACCAAAACCAATAAAACCGACCTGCAACCCTGTTCTGCCTAATATTCTCTTTTCCATAAAAATCCTGAAATTTAAAATTAAAACCAGCTCTCATATTTCATTTAAAAACTATTTATTACAATAAGAAAAAATCAAGAAAAATTCCCGCAAAACTTTTTGTGAAAGCAGGTGACTGAAAATAATTTTGCCTGGGATCGTTATCCGCAAGCAGAATAATCTGACTTTTAATACCGTAAAAAATTTTTTTCTGCTTCTTTATATACAAAAAATATAATACATTGTATTTCGGGCGAATATTAAAGAATCGGCTCTTTAAACCAACAACCAACCTCAAACTCAGGAGCTTTCCATGAAAAACATGTTAAAAGCCATATTTGCAGTAATGTTATTATATTTTATAACAATAAGCGCTTGCAGCCCCAAATGTTCTCACCCCAAACCGGTTAATCCCAATGCTTCAAAAAAAGCTGTTGCCCTGCTTGATTTTTTATATGAAATTCGCGGGAAATACATTTTGTCCGGAATGCATAATCCCTTAAAAGTTCCCACACACAGCAACGACGAATTACTGGAAACAGTCGGGCAATATCCGGCGATTTGGGGTTCTGATTTCAGCTATGGTTGTAAAGACTCGAATTTAACCGAAATTCGGCAAGGTGTTATAGACTGTGCAAAAGAAATGAGCAAACAAGGCTCAATAATTACCCTGATGTGGCACAGTTGTTTTCCGACTGACGGCGAACCTTGCTGTCAGGAAAGTATCTGGGTTTGGGATGATACCCTGACAACCGCAGAATGGGATTCTTTAACCACAAAAGGCACTCACTTAAATGATGCCTGGTGTGCCCAGGCAGATCGTGTGGCAAAATTTTTAAAGCAGCTCCGGGATGCCGATGTTCCTGTGTTATGGCGGCCCTATCATGAAATGAACGGTGTGTGGTTCTGGTGGTGCCAAAAACCCGGTCCGAATGGTTTTGCAAAACTTTGGAGAATGATGTATGATTATTTTACCAATTATCACCAGTTGAATAATTTAATCTGGGTTTGGAATACCAATGCGCCCCGCGATATTCCCGGTGATGAAGCATACCCCTATGCCGATTATTTTCCGGGCCTTGAATATGTCGATATTCTTGCTGCGGATGTTTATAAAAATGACTGGAAACAAAGTCATCACGATGATTTGTTAAAACTGGCGCAGGGCAAATTAATTGCCCTGGGTGAAGTCGGCCATCTGCCCCTGCCGGCTGTGCTTGACCAGCAGCCCCAATGGAGCTGGTTTTATGAATGGAATACCTATTTATTAAAACATAACAAACCTGAAACCGTACAGGCATTGTTTGCTGATCCACGAGTAATAACACTCGACGAGCTTTCCAACAAAAACGGGCATTTTAAAATAAATATTCATTAAGCACTAATTTACTCTTTTTTCAACTTTATATCAAAACCGGGCTGTCTGTTAAATTAAACAGACAGCTTTTTGATCATTTAAAAACAGCAATACGAGGTGCCTATGAAACTCAGCGTATTGGTTGATAACAACACACTCATTGACCGGTATTTTTTGGGAGAACCGGGTCTTTCATTTTTCATTGAGGATGAGGATACCTCAGTTTTATTTGATGTTGGTTATTCTGACGCATTTATAAAAAACGCCCAAAAAATGCAAATTGATCTGTTGAAAACCGATAAAATTGTACTTTCTCACGGACATTTGGACCATACATGGGGATTGTTTCCGCTTGTGCAACTATTTACCGAAGCAAAACTTGAATCTTTGGACCATACAAAACCGTCCCTGACGGCACATCCGCATGTGTTTTCCACACGTTCGTTTTCAGAAATTCCTGAAATAGGTTCGCTGCTTTCCGAAGAAAAATTAGCTGAACATTTTTCTTTAGAGTTGGGCAAAGCCCCAAAAAATCTGACTGAAAATTTGATCTATCTGGGTGAAATTGAACGTCTTTTTGAATTTGAAGCACAATACCCCATTGGTAAAATGTCCAACGGAGCAGACGACTATATTTTAGACGATACGGCCCTGGTTTATAGATCACTTGACGGACTGGTAATTATCACAGGCTGTTCCCATGCCGGTATATGTAATATCATTGAATATGCAAAAAACCTGTGCCGGGACGACCGCATTGTAGATATTATCGGCGGGTTTCACCTGCAAAATCCTTCACAGCAACAGCTTGAAGGCACATTAAAATATATGAAAAAATTAAAACCAGATGCGGTCCATGCCTGTCATTGTACCGATTTACAATCAAAGATTGAATTATCACAGGTTGTACCGATTGAAGAGGTGGGTGCAGGGCTTGTGCTGGAGTATTAACAATCGGCCTGTTTTAACAACAGACCGATTGTTCTTCAACTATTCTGTTAGTCCCCTGAGCTTTGCCTCAAAAGCACGAATTTCATTGTTTGAGGGCATCACACCAATCTCAAGATGAAAGGTGCGTTTTTCACCGGGTTCAACAAACTCTAATGATCCCCGTTTACGTGCCGTGGCCCGGCCTTCCGGGATACAGTTTCCGGGTTCCATACCGACTACGTAATTTCCCTCTCCTACCATTTTCCATTGTGTATATTGCGGTAATTCCTTTTTTAAATAACTCATATACACACCAAATCCCTGTCCGTTATTAAAATTTCTGTTAACCAACCCGACATGGACAAGTCCCTTGTCATCAACATCATGATCAATAAAAAAACACTGTTCCGCATATTCCGGTGTTGGTGCTTCAAAAGTATCAAAATTTGCCACACCACTTTCAGCATCCCGATCGCGTGGGACCATATTTTCAATAACAGCCAGTAATTCACTGCCTTTATCAACAATGGGGAATCCCATATTACAATGGTATAAAAACATTAACGGCGCTTTTTCAAAACCGTCGTTTATAATTTCGTCCTGAATCCGAATTCGTGATTGCCCGAGTTGTGTGTGTATGCTGCGGCGCATCAGCAGATTATAACCAAAAATTCGGGCTTCACGCATTTCACCGGTAGCATATAATACATATTCATCGTCTTCCCATTCCGTGCCAAAAGAGACGTTTTTTGCCGGCATGTTCGCAATACGGCCGTGAACGCCAAGCTCTTCATCACCGTCCACTTCCGCAGGGCCCGCCTGGGTCAATCCACAGGTTACAACCAGCCCGCCGGCCATATTCCACAACCAGCCGATATCATGGGGATCATAAAATTCAGGAGCTACGGGACCAGCCTGTGAATGCCAGGTCAGGGACTGGCCATTGAATTTTGCATCGTATATATCCATGGCCCGGTCTGCCAAAACAGTAAATTGTAAACCACTGCCTGTGGTAAATTCCAAAGCACGCAATCCTTTTTCATTGCCATTTTTAAATTCTACTGGACGTATCCCGGCAATTTGCGACATGTCTCCCACACGTTTTTGTAACTCTCTCTTTGTATAGTTTTGTCCAAATAATGTTGCCATAACATCCTCTCTTTACTTGTTTATATATCTTGTTTCAAAAACCTCTGCATATTTTTCTTTTAAATCGTGCTCTTTGGCACTATCCCGGTTTACTCGCAAAATACGTTCATCAAATCCGTATCCACGGGTATGCAAATTTCGCTGATGTTGGGAATCGTGAAAACGTAGCATTTGCGCTTTCCATTGCGCCTGTTGTTCATCAAATGGTGTAAAAACATTGTTTTTCATAGAAATTGTTTTCGGATCACGATTCAACAGCATAATGGTTGATTGTTCACCTTGTTGTAAAACTCTCTCCGCCATTTCAACAGTCAAACGATGGTCCTGATTCGTATCGTTTTCATGCGGACAACATATAATGTCCGGTTTCATTTGGTTTATCACATTCCTGATCTGCTGTAAATTTTCATCACAATCCAACAAATGACCGGTATCGTCCAGTTGTAAACGCATAAAGGATACCTGCCGTTCCCCTAAACCGAAATATCGACAGCTTTGGCATTGTTCCTGTTCACGTTTTTCCTGTTTCGATATGCCGGGAAAATGGACCATATAAGAATCCTGAACACCACTTGCGCCGGAACTGAGAACATTTAAAAAAATGGAAAAATTCTTTTTATAAAAATAGTGCATGGTTACCGCAATCTCATCAAAATCATCCGGATGCGGGGCCAAAACCAAAATTTTTCCATGCTCACCAAATTTTATCTGACGAATATGCCTCATGCGGTAATATAATATTTTTATCTTCTTAATCCAACACCAAACAAAAAATACCTCGCATTCCAAAATTTACTATCGCTATAAATTCCGAAATTGCTGTATAACGCTTCAAATCGGATACGTCTTGAAAAGGGTATAATTATTCCTGCACTACCGAATAACACGGATAAAATGCATCCTCAAAACCTACATAAGGCAGTAAAATTAAAGTGCCTGCATTAAACTCGAATAAAAAATAGTTAAACAGCCGAATTTCCGGTCCGGTCATTACATAGGGAAGAAAATAAAAAAGGAGCCCGACTTCATAGGCAAAATCAGCCTGAGAAGGACGTACCGGTTTCATTTTAACATTTGACCAACGCAAGTTCAAATTGATAAATGGTAATTTACTAAAATCGCTATGAAGCTCATCAAAATCCTCATTCCAGCCAAAGGGAAATATACGCAGACGAATGTCCCGCACATCAAGCTTTTTAACGTTCCCTCGCTCCGGGTCCATAATTCCGATTTGTTTTTTCTCAGCCATACGGGCGGCTTTTTGTAATTCGCCATTTTGAGTTGAATCGTCGGACTCGGCGAATTCACCATACCCCTTTTGTAAAAACTTTTTGTTCACTGAAACTTTGGTAAATGGGTATTCAATATACAACTGGCCGTAATAAATATCCGTATGTACATTGTATTTGCTTGCAGTAAACTCGAAAGATTTGTTCAGCATATCTTTTTCTATTTCACCAAAAATATCACGTGCAAATCGGGCATCCCGTTCATTTTTCGTGTATATTGAAATGGCTTTTATGTTTTCCAGACCGATAAACCTGCCGTCCGAAACACGAAAACAATTGGTATCCAACACACTGTCTATTTTTACTTTTTCTGCAAAAGCATTTACAATAGCAAGGCTTGAAAAAACACAGATACCTAACCAAATTAGTTTCCCCATCTTAAGCTCCCAATTTTAAAAAATTTTGGTTTGATTGAGTATAACCATTTTTTGTAAAAAGAAAAATGTTTTTTTCAGATAATACATTGACAATAGCAAAAAACTCTCTTATCTTTTAAACAATCAGGATAATATGGAGGACATCATGTCGAATCGTAGAACTTTTTTAAAACAAAGCGGATTAGCAACAGCAGCCCTATCACTGCAACCACTATCAGCGTGGGCTGGAAATAAAAAACAAAAACCAAATATTTTATGGCTTTCATGTGAAGATATAAGCGCACAACTGGGATGTTACGGTGATCCACATGCAATAACACCAACACTGGACAAATTTGCAAAACAAGGGATAATATATAAAAATGCCTTTACAGTTGCGCCGGTATGTGGACCAAACCGGTCCTGTATTATCTCAGGTGTTTATCAAAACTCACTTGGGACCATGCACATGCGGTCCGGCGGTGAAGGACCGGAACGGTCAATCAAGCCGTCCGTCCCTGCCCAAATAAAATGTTTTTCAGAGTACTTGCAGCAGGAAGGATATTACTGTACAAACAATTACAAAGAAGATTATCAATTTGATCCTCCGGCAACAGCCTGGAATGATTCCAGTCACGATGCCCATTGGAGAAACAGACCCGATCCGAATACACCATTTTTTTCAGTATTCAATTATACTCACACACATGAAGGTACGGTCAATTTGACCGATGCAGAGCATAAAGAACTTACAAAGTCTCTCACATCTGCCGAACGACAAAATCCAAACAAAATGTCAACACTTCCCCCTTATTATCCCGATACCCCTATAATGCGTAAACATTGGGCTCATTATTATGAGCTTATTACTCTTTTGGACCACTGGGTCAAAGATATTTTGGAACAGTTAAAAGCCGATAATCTTGAAAATGACACCATCGTCTTTTTCTGGTCAGATCACGGTGCCGGTATGCCCCGTGCAAAACGCTGGCTGTATGATTCCGGCATTAAAGTTCCGGTTATTATTCGAATACCGGAAAAATATCAAACAAATAAAGACGAAAAAGCCGGAACGGTATGTACGGACCTGGTTAGTACCATTGATTTTGCTCCCACCGTATTAAACCTGGCAGGCGCAGACATTCCACAACACATGCAAGGCCAGGTGTTTTTAGGAGAAAATAAACCAGCTCCGCGAGAATATATTTATGCGGCCCGGGACAGAATGGATGAACGCTATGACAGAATTCGCGCCGTTCGGGACAAACGATTTAAATACCTTCGCAATTATCAGCCCTATTATCCCTATGCTCAATATATGGAATATGCTGAAAACGGCCCGATGATGAAGGAATGGCGTCGTGTTCAGGCTGAAGGAAAACTATTACCGGATTCAAAAAAATTCATGGCAAAAAACAAACCGGTTGAAGAGTTGTATGATATAGTAAATGATCCTCATGAATTAAACAATCTTGCCGGCAATCCGGAATATGCAAAAATTTTGGACAAAATGTGGGATGCACATCAAAAATGGGTATTGGATATTAAAGATTTGGGACTGTTGCCGGAACCGGAACTTGCTGAACTGGACAAAAAATATCCAAATCGATACAGTATATTTAGACAGGCACATCCGGAAATAGATATTGCTAAAATACAGGCAGTCGCTGCTATGGCAGGTCGGCCGGACCGGACTGACCGCCCAACTCTTTTACAGGCAATGGAGGACAAAGACGTCTCCGTACGGTATTGGGGCGCCATTGGCCTGGGGAATTTGGGTTTGAAAACAGTTCAGGCAAAAAAACAATTAACCAGTGCCTTGAATGATTCCAGTGACAGTGTACGTATTGCTGCCGCACGTGCCCTCTGTAAAATGGACTTGGATGAAATGGGCCTGCCGATAGTTATTAGCGGACTGCAAAGCGAAAAGGAATGGGTCCGTTTGCAGGCAGCGTTGGTTTGTGATGAAATAGAAGAAAAAGCCAAACCTGTTTTACCGTTTCTGGAAAAAGTTCTGAACGATCCCGACAACAAGTACGTTTCCAGAGTGGCAAAACATACCATCGGAAAATTTACCAAATAGAAAGGTATATAGATGAAAATTTATTATTATCTATTATATGGCTTTATGTTTTTCATGTTTTTCTCCTGTTCCGGAGAAAAAGAAAAAAAGGCCGAAACCTATCCATTGTGGCCTAATGGATTAAAAATAAATATGATACGGCATGCGGAACAGGAAGCTACTGAAAACCGAACAGAAGACCAAAACGCCAAAGGGTTGAATCGGTCTATATCGAACGTCAGTACCCCTGAAATCACATTTCACCCGGCGAGTCATCCTATAGACAGTATAGCCGTCATTATATTTCCGGGCGGTGGTTACAGACGAATTGTTATTGATAAAGAAGGCCATGATATTGCCGAACGCCTCAACCAGGCAGGCGTCCATGCGTTTGTTGTTAAATATCGTACGCTTCCTGCTGACATTCCACGCGGCGATGACACTCCTTTACCGGTCAAACAGGCCCTTATGTCCGACGGTATACAGGCTGTCAGACTGGTGCGTGAAAATGCCCGAAAATGGGGCATTAATCCGAATAAAATCGGTGTAATGGGATTTTCAGCCGGTGGACACCTGGCAGCAGCGGTGACACTTTTACATGAACAATTAAATTTTTCTAAAAAAATATCTGCACGGCCTGATTTTTCAGTCTTAATGTATCCGGCTTATACAGCGGAATTAACATCCAATATTTCAGCCTCAACACCTCCGGTCTTTTTAGCGTGTGCCGGTGATGATGAAACCACCCCGGTTGAAGGAACAATGCAATTATACCAAAAATTACATGAATTTAATATTCCGACCAATCTGATTGTCTACTGTAAAGGAGGACACGGATTCGGTCTGGGAGTAAAAGGCGGAGTGGTCACCTCCTGGCCGGACTTGTTTTTAGACTGGCTTAAAAAGCTGGATTTATAATGACAATCCCGGTAAAAACATTAAAAAATGGATATGCATTTCCTGTTTTTGGATTAGGTACATGGATGATGGGAGGACGATCTGAGCGGGACCTGCAAAACAATGATGAAAGAGATATTGCTGCTATTCGCAGAGCTATCGATAATGGAATAACACATATCGATACCGCTGAACTATATGCTGACGGATATGCCGAAACCCTTGTTGGCCGTGCAATTTCTGATTTTGATCGATCAAAACTTTATCTGGTTTCCAAAGTTGTTGGGGCCCACCTGGCATTTGATGATGTAATTAAATCAGCCAAAGCCAGTTTAAACCGGCTAAAGACAAATTATCTCGATCTTTATCTTATTCATTGGCCCAACCCGGAGATTCCTTTAAAAGAAACCATGATGGCAATGGACAAACTGGTTTCAGATGGACTGGTAAAAAATATCGGTGTGAGCAATTTTAATGTAGCAAGGATGAAAGAAGCCCAGTCATATACCACAAATAAAATTATAGCCAATCAAGTTCATTACAATTTAATTTACAGAGAACCTGAGGTTAAGGGTGTTTTACAGTATTGTCAGGACAATGATATTTATCTTATAGCCTGGCGGCCGATCGAAAAAGGTGTATTGAATACCAAAAACATTTCACTGCTTGATGAAATGAGTAAAAAATACAATAAAACACCAGCACAAATTGCCATAAACTGGTTAATTTCTCAACAGAATGTTGTTTCATTATCTACAATGCGTTCCCCGGAACATTTGGATGAAAACCTGCAAGCTTTAAACTGGGCGCTTTCAGAAAAAGATATTGAACGTTTAAGAAACGATTTCCCTGACAGACAATTTGTATCCAACAGGGTACCGTTACAGTAAATAATTATAAAAAAAGGACCCCTTTATAAGAGGTCCTTTTTTGTTCTATTTACTTAAATCTCTGTAATATAAATCTCTGGCTTCAATTTTCATTCCGGGATTATGTCCCTGAATGGCAAAATGTCCTTTTTTGTATTCATCATCCTGGTGTTCCGTCATCAACTGACCATTGACCCATATTTTCACACTGTCCTGAACAACTTTAACGTGAAGTGAAAACCACTGATCGTCGCGCGTAACAAGGTCTTTTGCTTTACCGGTTGGTGTTCCGGGTTTCCACAACCATCCTGTAAACGCATCACCGTGATTATTAATTTGCGCTTCATATCCGCGCGGAAAACCATCCGGGTTATCTTTAGGCGGATTACTGCGAAAATAGAGGCCGCTGTTGCCGTTTTCACTGACCCGGAACATTCCCCGAACTTCACAATCGGTAAGAACAGGGTCTGCGTATATATGGCCCATACCATCTATTCCGGTTAAAATACCATCTAAAACCACCCACTGGGCCTTTCCGCGAACAAACCAGCCATCCAGGTTCTCTCCATTGAACAAAGAAATCCAGCCTTGTTCCGCATCCGCTTCAGTTAATTCTTTGACACGAATATTTCGGTATTTTACAGTAACACCTTTATGATGCTGCTGAACACCGATAAAACCGTTATCTCTGCCATGCCATGTAGCGTCCTGCAGTTGATGACCGTTTATCCACACCTGAATACGTTCACCCACAGCTTTAATTTCCACCTGGTTCCAGTTTTTTTCAGGAGCAATTTCACGAACCTGCTCAATTTTGGTAGGGACCCCGGTTATAAATACTGCCGGTAGGATTTTTAACATCTTTTAAATCAATTTGAATTTCATAACCCTCATTCCAGGGAGTATTCGTACTGTCCGCCCGGATAAAAATGCCGCTGTTTGACCAGCCGGTTTCGCCCGGATCAATCCAGTATTCCAGACGAAGGACAAAATCTTTGTACGTTTTTTCAGTACCCAGCCATCCGGAAGAATCGGACGGACCAACTAACATTCCGTCCATAACCGACCACCTGCGGTCCGCTGTAATTTTTCCACCCGAATAGAGTTTTTGCATCAAACAATCGTACAAATCCTTCTTTTCTTTCGGCTTCCGGTAATCCCTTCTGATTTTCAGGAATACCACAAAACAAAATAAAGAGAAAGTAAGAACGGTAAAAGGAGACTCAGTTTTTTCATAATGTACCCTCACATTTTATAACCATTCCAGTTTTGTTGTTTGATTATTTTGCTCCATATTTCCGGCAATCGCTTTTAACGTTAAACGATACCCATTTTTATCAAATTCAGCATCAATATAACCAACTGCGTCACTGTCATCAAAATTATAGCCTGTAGCCGGCAAGTTTATCCAATGTTTATATTTTTATAAACTCCCATATCATATCGGTGCGAATGCCCGAAAACAACTGCTTTTACATTATCAAACGGCTCAATAATTTTCAAAAACCAAGTTCAACCGGAATCCAGCAAACTTCCGTCGCCGTCATCCAGAGGATGATGTAAAAAAAAGACAACCGGCTTGTCATCCGACTTTTCCAGAAATCCCTGCAGCCACTCACGCTGGTCTTTCCCTAAAAGTCCGGGCGTTTTATTGGTAAACAATAACGAATCCAGCACGACAAAATCAAGATCGCCGGTATTGACAACCAGAACATGTTTTTTCTTTATATCCTGTTTTTCGCCATAGATCACATCAGAAAAAAACACTTTTAAAATTATCGCGATGATCATGATTTCCCAAAGACATTAAAAAAGGAAAAGATTTCAGGGCCGGTTGAACAAGCTTTTTTAAATTTTCATAATCCCCGACTTTACCCTCAAGTCGTGCCAGGTCGCCTGTAATGACGGCGCCGTCGTAATTTTCATTTTTTATTAAAGGTATTATTTTCTCAAGATTATTATAAGGGAAAAAGCCACGATATGAATTTTGCACATCCTGAGGAATATGTGTATCAGAGAGCAGGGCCCATTTTACTGTTTTATTTGATGCTGCTGATACCCTGGTCATATCCAGCGTTAAAACAGCGCCAAAAGATAGTAATGTTGTTTTTAAAAAATCACGCCGATTTGTTGATTTTCCGCAAATAACCGCCATAGTATCGTCCTTTATGAAAAAATTAATGTATTCGATTTTATCTGCTAATCCAGTGAAATCTAATGCCATACTTTTTGCCTGCTCATAATCCATAGTTTGTTTATGCCAGTTGTTCCAGATCAGTTGGCACGTTAAAATTATATCAACATTTAAAATGTCTGCAAACTCTTTAATAAACCTTTTATTCGCTCTTGGTTTATGATTAACATAAATTCCCTTGCTTTCAAGGGTCAATTTAACAAGTGTCATGGCATGCCAAATGGTGGAAAAAGCCAAAAACTCACCGGCATGAATATGTTCCAAACCGATCGGCAATTGTTTAATTTCCGCTATATAGTCCTTTTCAGAGCCATTAAATTGGCTTTTCCATTCCAATAAACCCGAATAAAAAGAAATCCAGCCTTTTCTGGCCTCTTTTTCTAATAACAATTTTAATTTCGTTTTATCCGGGTACAAATTTTCTTTGATAATTCCCTGCTTGCAGGCCATTTTAACAAGCAGCAGCAATTCATCAAGATGAACAAATTCAATATTTTCGTTTTCAAATTTATCAAAAGCTTCTTTGGTTTGATAGAGTGGTACCGAATGGTTCACCAATGAATAAATAAAAAGCGGGCGCTGCGGACACGCTTCCAAAAAATCTTTATAGGTCTGATAAATATCACTGTTCCGGTGAATACCTTCTCCGCAGAAAATATAAGGCTGTTTGTCCTGAAGATAACTTTTCTCAAAAGCCGATTCACCCATACCTCGCACAAAACCGACACATTCCGGCAGTTGTTCACGTAACAATTGTGTAAAGTCCGGCACATCCACTTCCTGCCACCAGTCCCGATCATTCCAGTTAGTCATATGAACCGTTTTTAAACCGCATTTATTCATATAATATCGGGATAGCTTTAAAAACTGTTTTGGGTCCGGGTGCAGGAATGGATATGTATAAGCCGCACCAGCGGGACCGGCCACAAAATAATCATTTTTATGCATATTTTCCAGATAGTATTGAACCGTTCCCGGCATTAAATCATAAGCCAGGGGCAAAAATCCCCAATTGTACTTGAACGTACCGTGCAAAGGATCAGCCCAATCTGTGCCGACCAGGTCACGCATAAACCAGGCCGCATCACCGTCCGTTGCCATAAGCGCAATGTATACTTTATTTTCAAGCTTTAAATCTTTTTCAGTTCTTTTCCGTTGTTTGAATTTCTTTTTCCGGTCAAGCGGAACACTTGCATGTACGCTCATATTAGGGGTATTCAAGTTACATATCCCGTAATGACCGAATTGTGCGGCCAGGCCAATGGCCTCGTGTTCTTTATCCCGCACACAATGCCAGCCAATTACCATTGCACCAGGATTATAACGCTGATATATTTTTTTTAACAGATTATAGTCTTGTTTGTCTCTTTCTGAGGATGAAATATCCAGAGAAAAAATTTTGTGGGCAATTACATAATCCCTGTTTGTATAGGTACTGGTCGGCCAGTGCGGTGAATGAACACAGAGTTGTGCGATTATTTTGTCATAACAATCGGGTAAATAATTTGCCAGGGCCCATTCATACAATCCGAACATATCGCTCAAACCAGGCGGCACCTCATCAATCTGTTTCAATCCACAGGATTCTGCAAATCGTTGTGCATTTTTACTGATCGGTAACGCATTTTTTACACCGCCGATTGTGGTAGCCACATTAAGTGAATGGGGTATTTTCTCATCATAAAGAACATATCCGGCTATGCGGTCCATATATTTTTTATAAAGCTGGTCAGGACCTTCAACTTGTACATAATCCACACCAAAGGAACTTTTATAATAATCCAGCCAAAATTTATCCTGAGGGGCAATAATGTAATAGATTATCGGTCTTTCACGATTCACCAAACCCTGAAGACAGGTTAATAAATTTTTCTCTGTCCAGCTTAAATCGGATTTCAACAGACAAACGTCCAGTTTTTCCGGTGGTTTGCTTTTTGGAAAAATCGATGGAACGTTTTGAAAAGACGAGCAGGCAAAAGAACCCATAGCAAAGCCCCCTGCACCCAATACAGCCGATTTACAAAATGTACGTCGTTCCACGTTCACTCCTGCAAAATGCAGATTCAACTCGATAATATTATAAAATATATAAAGGTAGCCAAAGGATGTCAAGCATAATTCCGATATTTTTATAAAAAAATTTTAATTATTAATCTGGAATTTTACAATTAATATTCCTTAATTACATAAAAATATACTCTATTCTTTTCGGAGGATTTCAGATGCACCGATACATCAAGGTTTTCGCTCTGTTATCATTATGTTTTGTATTAATGAATTGTAATAACCCCGCTAAAAACAATTCCAACAAAATTTTTTGGCAGGCACACCGGGGCGGAGGTTTGCACGAAATGCCGGACAATACCCCGGCAGCATTTGCATATACCTGGAAACTCGGCGGCATTCCGGAGGCAGACATTCGGTCAACCAAAGACAGCGTCATTATTTGCCTGCACGATCCGACCCTGGCACGAACAACAAATGCAGCGGATGAAATTAAAGACGATAAAGTCTCTTCCATGCTTTATAATGATATAAAAAATTTGGACGCCGGTTCGTTTTTTAACGAATCTTTTAAAGACCAGCGCATCCCAACACTTGAACAGGTCTTTAATATAATGAAGAAACATCCGGACTATTTGATCTATCTGGATTTAAAAAACGTGAATCTTGAAAAACTCGGTGCCATGATCGACTCTTACTCGCTGGGTGCACAGATATTGATTGCCAGTCCGAAACAGGAAGAATGCAAAACCCTGAAAAAAATTGCACATGGTGTCAGGACCATGTTATGGATCGGCGGCTCTGCAGAAGCAATAACAGAAAAATTTCAAAAAGCATCTGGAAACGGGTTTGAAGGACTGGACCAGGTCCAGTTGCATTTAAACGACCTGCAGGAATATACGGAATGGAGATATCAACTCGATAAAACCGAATTGCAAAAAGCTATTTCAGTTACACAAAAAGCCGGTATCGATCTTGAAGTATTTCCGTTTCATTTTGAAGAAACAAATCTATTTACACTTTTGGATATGGGCATTCGCTGGTATGCCACGGATGAACCCAGTAAATTCATCTCTATCGTAAAAAAATGGCAGGAAAACAATTAATTTTAACAATACTTGATTTTCTATGAACAACAAAACATACAAAGACTTGAAACTTTATCAGGCGCTGATACCCGTCATCATTATGATTACATTTCTTGGCCTGAATGTGTTTTTATATAAAGGCCAGCCCCATATTCCTCTCATCGGCGGTACGGCTGCGGCTGTTTTTATGGGATTATATTTGGGGTATTCCTATAAAGAAATTGAAAAGGGAATCGTCAAGGGGATTGCTATTGCCATGCAGGCCTGTTTGATTTTGATGGTTATCGGGCTTTTAATCGGCACCTGGATCATCAGTGGTATTGTGCCAACCATGATTTATTATGGTTTGCAGATACTATCCCCATCTATATTTCTTTTGGCGACCTGTTTAATATGCAGCCTTGTTTCCCTGGCAACCGGAAGTTCATGGTCCACGGCAGGAACAGTCGGTATTGCCCTTATCGGTGTCGGTCAAGGTCTGGGTGTGCCGCTGCCGATGGTGGCAGGCGCTATCATTTCCGGTTCCTATTTTGGTGATAAAATGTCCCCGCTGTCGGACACAACAAACCTGGCACCCGCTGTTGCCGGTTCCGACATGTTCAGCCATATCCGTCACATGGCATTCACCACAGGTCCGAGTTTACTGATATCCCTCATTTTATATGGAATATTAGGATTAAAATACACTCAAAACAATCTTCAATTGGAAACCATCCAGAATATCTTAACAGTTATCCAAGGCAATTTTAACATCGGCTGGTTTTTATTTATACCGCCGGTGCTGGTTATCGCTATGGTAATCTTTCGAGTTCCGGCCTTGCCGGCGTTACTGTTCGGCGCTGTATTGGGTGGAGTCTGCGCGGTCATTTTTCAACATACGCCTGTGGGAAATGTATTGGATGTGGCCCAAAACGGATATATTTCGGAAACAGGCTATAAACCAGTTGATGTTTTGCTTAGCCGTGGCGGTATGGAAAGTATGCTTTCTACAGTCGCGCTTATATTATGTGCACTCTCATTTGGCGGCGCCATGGAAGTCACCGGTATGCTGGACAAAATTGCATCAGCCATTTTAACAATTGCAAAAAAAACCGGTTCACTCGTTTTAGCAACCATATTAACATGCATCAGCATGAATATACTGGCGCCGGACCAGTATTTATCCATCATTGTTCCGGGACGGATGTATCGGAAGGCATTTAAAAAAGCAAATTTGGAATCCAAAAACCTGTCGCGCTGTTTGGAAGACGGTGGCACTCTAACATCTTCTCTCATTCCCTGGAACACCGGCGGAGCTTATATGTGGGCTACATTGGGTGTTTTCCCGTTTGCCTATCTGCCCTTTGCTTTTTTAAACCTGATTAACCCGCTGATTTCTATTTTTTATGGGTATACCGGAATAACAATGGCAAAAATAAAAAACGAAGAAAAAACTAATGAATAATTTAAGGAGGTGACTATGGATAGTCTTTCACGAAGAGATTTTACCAAACGTATTTTAGCTGCAGGCGCAACAATGAGTGCAGGAATTTTATCATTAACAGGATGTAATATGAAAAACAATAAACAAATTCCAATTGGAATTCAACTCTATACGGTTCGGGACCATTTGAAAAATGATTTTACGGGAACGGTTAAAAAAATTGCTGAAATCGGGTACAATGCTGTTGAATTTGCCGGTTATGGTGGATTAACATCAACGCAAATCGTCCAGCTTTTAAAAGAAACCGGTTTATTATGTGCCGGAACACATATCGGTTTCGAAGCTCTTGAAAATGATCTTCAGGGAACTATTGACTTTCACAAGGAAATCAACAGTCCCAATATTGTCGTACCTTCAATGCCGGGAAAATGGCGCGAAAATGGTTTGGAAAGCGTCACAGCTTTTGCCAAAAAAATGGATGAATACGGACAGGCTGTTAAAGATGCCGGAATTCAGCTTTGTTACCACAATCATTCCTTCGAATTTGATAAAATTGAAGGTAAAACAATTTTTGATATTATATTTGAAACGACACACCCCGAATTTGTACAAATTGAAATGGACGTAGCGTGGGTCCATCATGCCGGGGTTAACCCTGCTGAATTAATCGCCAGGTATAGCGACAGATGCCCGATGCTGCATTTAAAAGATTTGGCAGATTCGGAAAAAACACAACCTGTACCTGTGGGCTCAGGGATTGTCGACATTCCAGCGGTGCTTGAGGCGGGACAAAAAGCAGGCGTAGCATGGTATATTGTGGAACAGGACAGTTCGACCGGTTCCATTCTTGAGGACATTGAAAAAAGCCTCAAATATTTGAGAAATTATCTGTAGAAAAAGTCCCGTATAATACGGGACTTATTTTATTACAAACTTTTCTGTGGAATAGAACACAATTTCAATTCTTCTGTTGAATTTTCTTCCAACCGGATCATTATTATCACCAATAAGAATAACATCACCGTTCAAACGAACGATCTGAAGCGGCAAACTTTCACCATAACCTTTTGGTTCATCCATTCGGGAGACAAACATTTCAAAATCTTCCGGATTTCTGGCCTGAACATATTTAACAAAACCATTATAAAAAGATTTTGCACGTCGTTTGGACAATCTGTCATTAACTTCTTCGGGACCTATTGCGCAAGCATGGCCTTCAAAACGCATCCGCATATTATTTTCATTAAACATCGAGTTTGCCATGGAATAAATACGCGCCCAGTAAAAATCATACAATGGGTCTGTGTTTGCAAATTTCAACGGAAAACATATACGATGTTCACGCAGGAATAAAAATTCAATTAAAAAGCTGTTGTTTTCATGGGTTTTAAAAATCCGTCCCATATTATCTTTTAACAGGATGGTATAGCTCAACTCCTTCTTGACCCAGTCTTCAATAATCCGTTCCGGGTTTTTAAAAGGATGCCACATGACACTGTCAATAACACTTCCTTTACCATCAGCAAATGGTAAAATATCCACACTTTCAGCATAAAGATCGTTATAAACACCAAGCACACATTCCGTTATCGGGACGACGCCTTTAATATCAGACTGGAAAACAACCGGTAATTTTACGTCCTCAAAATCCTGATGCAATACCGGTGCAAAAAGAGAATATGTTGCGGTGCCTTCGGCATCCACTTTGACATACCGGCGTTCATGAAAAACACGTTTGGCGTCAACAGGATTGGCCGGAACACGACGTTCCGGTAAAACCTCGCCATCTTCGAATTTTATCTGGTTTCCGGCTACACCCAAATCAATCAAGGAATCCCGGACAGCTTTTGCCCGTGCCTCGGCAAGTTCAACGGTGGCACTGTCTGTGTTGGAATCAGCATAGCCTTTTAATTTCAAACGTAAATGTGGAAATTCTTTAAGACGTTCGGCAAAAACACCCAATGGCGGATCATATACATAACGATGTAAATAATTTGAATCAACCTTTGTTGAATTTACGTCCATACACACTTCATTGATAACCGGCAACTCCAGGTTAACCTGGGCAACCAACAAAATTTTGCTGGTATCAGCCGTTGAAAAAGTGCCCTTGGGTATGGTGTAAAAATTTTCTTCATGAACATTATTGTCTTTTAAAAGTTCACGAATTGTATTACCGGCGTCCACCATGGCCCAAACACTGTGCGCACCGGCCAGTGTTGTATGCCATGGAATTTTTATCGTCTCGGGTTTGTTTATTTCCAGTTTTTCATAGGCTTTTTCAACCAAAAGTTTTTTGGATGTGGAATCAAGTAAAGAGACAGGCACATTCCAGGCCGGACTTTCACCACGATTCACAACATCAAAAGAAATATATCCCTGAAAATCGTCGGTCGTGATCCACGGATCATATTCAAATTTTAAATTTTCAACTAACAGATCAGGATAGGGTACGGCAAAATGTGAAATTATGTGTTTACCGGTATTGGCAAAACGAAGATGAAAATCACGATCTGCAGCAATAACGGCCCAGTAATAATCACCACCATTTAAATTTCGTAAAATAAATTTGTTGTCAAAAACTTCCTGTGCTAAAAACAAACCTTCATGTAATTGTGGTTGAAAAATATCCTGTCTTGATTCCAGCATGGTTGTTAAAACATTTGCGAGTTTTGAACTGTCCGTATTGATAACCAGCAGCAATCTGACATCGTCATAAAAATCAGGATCTCTGGTGCTCTCCCAGTTTAAATAAATACTATCTGCTTTAACTTTTTCATGCATGGCCGGTTTTTTGAATCGAAATCCTTCCGGACCGATGGGAAAATGCGATAACGTTCCTCTGTAGGTCCGTGAAAAAAATTCATCTTCATCTACCGAAGCAACATCAATTCTCATACTCTTGTTTCGTCCGGGTATGGGACTGTCATCCGGCATATACACATCATCCAGCTGCAGACTCATTCCAAAGGAGGTCCGGCTCATCAAATCAGCATCATAATCATATCCGGCACAGAGACTAAACAACCGGTTCCATGTCAGTTCACCGCCGAATCCGATGCGTCCGTCATGGTCTTTAATCTTGATATAATCAGCAGAAACCTGCATCTGCATTCCGTAATGGCTGCCGGCATAAAATGCAAGGCCTGTGCGTAATGTTTGTGGTAATGGCGTTGCTATGGAAATATAGGTCAAATCCTGACCAATGTTGGTAATGGAAGCGCCAAACGCAAAAAATCCCCAGCGCATAAAACCAAAACCAGCTTGTTTTAATTCAAAGCGCCGTGTCCGGTAAGCGACACCGGCATCAAACATTATGGAAGAGGCATTGTATTGCGCTAATTTGGAATGTAAATATTTTAAATTCAAACCAACGGAAAAATTCTTATGGATAAATGGTAAGGGCTGGCCCATACCAACGGAAACAACAGCATCGTTTGCTGTTTCTGCCGGTTTTGCCCCATCCGTACTGTCAAATTCCGGCATTCCCTGATATAAAATTCCGGCTGTAAATCTTGTATGCGGACTCCAGGGTGTACGAATACGCATTCCATATAAAAAAGAAGCGTTATATACATCAGCAATCCATTTTGTATAGGAAGCGGCCCACTGCCATTCCCTTAAAAATGCAATTGTACCGGGATTTGCATATTGAGCATGTATGTCACCCAGCGAAGCTGTTGCACTACCCGATAAAGCCTGCATACGTGCCCCCGGCAAAGTTTTAAGATAAGCGGCACCGGATAAAACCTGGGCTTCCGCTATAAAGGCTGACACGATTACAAAGAAAATACTGCTGCAAACAATTTTTATAAATTTATCTCTCATGATTATCTCACCAGAATAAACTTTTTCCACGAATTATACTCACCCGAACGAAGGGTCACTAAATAAACACCACTTCCTACCCTGGAACCGTCTTTTTTACGGCCATCCCAATAATACATATTCCATCCACCGTTAAAAACCTCATTGGCTAAATTTTCAACATGTCGTCCGTTAATATCATAAATATCCAAACTGGCAACACGTTTCGAACTTAGCTTGAAACGAATACCCAACGGCTCAATATATTCAGCTTCATAAACATTTCGGTCCAACACAAGATAATTTAAACTGCGAATAACAGCAGTAGCCTGGGCTTTACTGCTGCGCCCGTATTCGTCAACAACACGTAATTCAAAAACAACTTGTTCTTCATGTAGCTTTGTTAACATATAGGGTTGTTTATAGAACGGCTGAATCATTGTCCATATTTCAACAGACAGCGTGCTGTTCTGCTGAATGTAAACGTCAGCAAAGGTTGTATCAATGCTGCCATCCGGCAAATATGCCCAAATATCATAACTTGCAACTTTATCAGACACCTTGATCTCAACGGCCAAACTGTCATCAATATCTATAACAGTCGGCGTCACTCTGATATAGGGTTCAACAGGCTGCGGCGGCGGAACATATATATAAACCCGTTCCTGCTGTGTGTTGTTTGACATTTTATCCGGGTCTTCATTGTCACCAGACAGGGATGTAATATGCAAAACAGAACTTGTTCCCACCGGGAAATCATTGTCTGTTTTTACGGAAAATTCCACACATTCTGTTGAATTTCCATCAATCTGTTCCCATGTCCAAAAAACTGAATCCTGGTTTGTTCGATATGGTGATGGATTCGAATCGAGTATTGTCACACCATCCGGGACCAGCGTAACCAGTTGAACATTGTCTGCGGCAATTGTACTGTCATTTTTAACACATAATCGCAGATCATAAGTATCGTCCGGACCGGCAAAATATGTCGTATCAGAACCATCAACAACCATTGAATCCGTGTATATAGTTTGTATCAAAATCAAATCTACAAACTCATGGACGGGTTCAATTTGTTTTTCTATCACATAAACAAGTTTGGAATCCGTGTTATTATCCTGATTTGTTTCGCCGGGAGCAACAACACCACCGGTATTCAGTAACGGATAGGGGTAATAGGCAAGAGAATCACTTACATCAAGTTGAAATGAAATATCAACGGCTTGACCGGGACCAATAACCGGAAAATTCCAGAATAATGTATCACCGTTTTGAGAATTCGGCTCAATATTAAAACCAAACAATGTCACAGAATCCGGTTTTATATACCAAACAACAACATCGTGCGAAGAATCCGGACCTGAATTGACGGTATTCAATTCAATTTCATATATATCTCCCTGAAGAACAGCAGGGTATTCTTTATTATCAATGGTAATCGTTGTATCTGCTGTGACTGTTTGATTAAAACTTAAATCAAATACGACAGGCACGAAATAAAGCTGGACCTGTTTTTCATCGGAATTATTGTCCAGTTTTTCCGGATCCTCATTAGCGGCCGAAACAACAGCTTTATGATTGTATGAACGCATCATCAAATCCGGATCTGTTTTGACTTTTACATGATAGGCAACGCTGACGTTTGAATTGGCGGCCAGGCTCTCCCAGGACCACAACACGGAATCGCCGGAAACCTGTGTCGGTTCGGGAGAAAAATCACTAAAACTGAGAATTCGCGGTACAATAACAATCAAACTTGCATCCCGGGCCGTATAGTCACTGTCATTAAAAACAGAAACAATGACATTATACTCTTCACCCGGATGGGCAAAATAGAGCGTATCCCTTTCAGCGACAATCACAGAATCAACACCAATGGACTGATACAAACGTAAATCAACAAATTCATCCGGTATACGATAGATATGGACCTGTTTTATTGAAGTATTATTTTCCAAATCAGTGGTCTTTTCATTATCCGCCGTAACAGTTGCAATATGATCAAAGGAACGCATTGTCAATCCGGTATCGGCATTGACTTTAACATGATAACTGATTTGTATAAATTCCTGTCCATTCAGGTTTTCCCATGACCAAAATACGGAATCGCGGGACACACTCGCCGGCTCCGGCACGAAAGAACCTGCATTGATGCCGGCTGGTATAACCGCCAGCAATTGTACATTTTTCGCTGTATTTAAACTGTCATTCCACACAGTGACCTTGACATCATATTCCTCATCAGGAAGGGCATAATACAATGTGTCATTTTCAGCGACAATAACCGAATCGACACCAACATATTGATACAATCGTAAATCCACAAATTTCTCTAGGATCGGTTTGGCAATCGCATATACTAAAGCAGAGTCGGCATTGTTTCCCGGATTATTTTCATTGGGAGAAACGACACCACCTGTTCCTAAAAGCGGGAACGGATAATCCGGCAGCGAATCTGCAACATTTGCCAGAAAAGTAATCTGGATGACACTATCCTTTGCCAAACTGTTAAATTGCCAAAACAGGGTATCACCACTTTGAACGTCAGGTTCAATATTAAACCCATTAATTACAACAGAGTCAGGCGGAACATACCAAATGTTTACATCAGAGGCGCTGTCCGGTCCGGCATTGTTGATTGTTAATGTGCCGTTAAAACTGTTCCCCACTACAACAGCAGGAAAGTCCTGTTCATTGACGATAATGGAGGTATCTGCATCTACCTGATGGTCAAAAACCAGATCATATTTTGGAGGAACGATATAAACCTGTACCTGGTCCAAAACCGTGTTATTATCAATTTTTGTTGTATCCTCATTTGCAGCAGAAATGACGGCAAAATGGTCAAAAGAACGCATCATTGTTGCGGCATCGTCATTTACTTTAACATTATAAATAATTTGCGTTACCGACTGTCCACCCAGTATTGCCCAGTTCCAGAAAACAGAATCACCGGATACCCGTGTCGGTTCCTGCGAATACTGCTGAACAGTAATACCATTTGGTACAACCATTAATAATTCAACATGTTCCGCATCTGCCAGGCTGTCGTTTTTGACGGTCAAAGTAACAGGATATTCTTCGCCAGGGTGTGCAAAATAGGTTGTATCCTGACCGGATATAATGACAGAGTCAGCACCGATTGTTTGCGTTAAACCCATATCAACATATTTTGTCGTATCAACAGGTATTTCTGAAACGGCATAAACACGGGACGAGTCAATATTATTTGAATAATCCTGTTCATTAGCAGCATAAACCCCTGAGCGTCCTGTTAACGGGTACGGAAAATTTGGGAACGAATCCGATGCGGTTGCATTAAACGTCAAAGTAACGGATTCACCGTTGAGCAACTGGTCAAAAGTCCAGTAAATAACATTACGAAATTGATAACTTGGCTCAATATTAAAACCATCCAACGTTACGGAATCGGGTATATCATGCCAAACTTTAACATTATCAGCGTTATCCGGTCCGGCATTTACCACATTTATTTGACAATTAAAAGCATTGCCCGCAAGCACGGCTGGGAAAACCTGGTTATCAACAGAAATTGAAATATTGGAAAGGGCCTCTTCCGTTAACTGCAAATCATATTGCAATTCAGGTTCATCTATGATAGCATAAACAATATCCGAATCAAAGTTGTTGTATAATAACGTATCATTTTCCGCAAAAGCCGTGCCCAGGTCAAAAAGTGGGTAAAGATGAACATTTAAAGTATCGTCCAGTCTTGCGGTCAGGGTAATACTAAAAGTCTGGTTGGGTGCAAGCGTACCAATTTGCCATTTGGCAAACCTTTGGTTGACAAACAGCGGCTGTATTGACCAGGACTCCACAGTTAAAAACGGGGGAAGCAAATTGCGGATATCCACACTTTTAGCCGTGTCCGGTCCGGCATTATAAACATCCAATTGATATTCAATATTTTCTCCTCTTCGCACATACTTGAGGGTGTCGGTACCGCTAACATCCATGGAATCGGTAACCGCATTAATTCTAAAAGAAATATCTGCCAATGGCGGGGCCGGTATCGGATGGGCTTTATAAGCAATTGTTAATAGATCGTCATAATTATTGGTTAAATCTTTATCATTAAAAACGGCCAGGTCGGCATGAAGAATAAAGGGAGCATATCCCAATGGAATGTCTTCATCCACCGTAGCATCAAAGTTTATCGTCAATGACTGCATGGATTCAAAATCGGGTAAATTCCAGACAAGTTTTTTGTCCAGGATTGAATCAGGTTGAATTGAAAAATTATCAACAGAAATGTATTCGGGTAAATAGCTTGTTAACTTGGGTGTGAACAAAATATCTCGTTCCAGGTTTTGTACCTGAATTTGGTATTGAAAGGTTTCGTTCGGTCCGACAAGTTCATACTCTTTGTCACCTATTGTTTTTTTTGTCGTAATATCAGATGATAGTTCTACTGCACCATCTACAATAGGTTCATATTTAATACGGACATCATCAATACGAACGCTTTCCGAGCCACCCATGGCTATATTAACAAATTGAGGATATTCCTTATAAATTTTAAAATAATGGTGGACTTCAATACGATTAACGCCCCTCTCCAGATAAAACAAACCGGCGTCCCTCTTTGCACCGTGTTTCGGCCCCGGGTCATCAGGCACCACTTTATAAGGTCCGGCATTTGAGTCAACAGGTGTTACAACGGAACCATCCGGTGCAAAAACCAGCATATAATAAGATTCGTTATGCTGCTCATCACCACTATTATAAAAGGTATTGGCAATTATTCTATAATGACCGGGAACCTGAATATCAACTTCCCCGATGACTCTAAACAGATAATCATCAGTAAGATCTGCACGGATCCACACTTTTTGTTTAATGGTCTGATCGGCCACTAAAATTTGTGCATCAGCACTTTTAAAAAGACCAAGAAAAATAGCAATAAACAGAAATAACCGGATATTTTTCACGCGTAAAAAATAAAGAGACATCATAAGGCATCCCAAGCACAATTATTTTAGGCTAAATTTTAAGAATTTAAGAAATGAAAAAAGCAGGCTTGCACAAATTGTAAATATACAATGTAACATTTTTTTGCACAATGTCAACAAAAAACATACAAAATAATTAATATTAAATAATTTACTTGCAAAAAGTATTGATTTTACCACATCAGGAGCAATAATCCATGAGATTTTCCTTTAATTAAAAGAAATTCCCACGCCAGGCTCAATAGAGTAAACAATACGGATTAAAATTCAAAATTAGTTTTAATAGCTAATTTTTAGCTTGGTCCCCAGGACATGTGTACGTTTCCAGTGGTTTACATCTTTATCCGTTTGCAGCATATAATATAAATCAAACTGGAAAGGAGACGGACATTTAACTTTAAATCCGGCATAAATGCGATTACGGTTAAATTCACTCTCAGTTATGTTAAAAAATAATTCGTCTGCAATATATGGACGTAAATTATTAAAAAACATTTGTTGAGACTCAATTAAAAGTCGGTTTCGAAAAACCCAAAATATATCCTTGTTTTGCTCATTTCTATCTTCCAGACGGGCCCTGAATTGCATTCTACTTTTACATAAAGCCGGAATTTTTAAAGTCGCGTCAACATGCGGCCTTTTTTCCATCAGCCATGTTTCTCCCTTTTGTTTATAACTGTGCCAGTAATAGAAACCTATGTTCACCCGATCAGATGCTTTAAAGACAAGTCCAAAATCGGATCGATGAAAATAAAGATCAGACATATCAGCACCAATTCTGAATTCCTGGTCCATAGATGCTTTCCATCTTTTATTGATTTTACTTTCCAGGGTTATTCTCGGCCAGTATTGAGCATCATTATCTTCAAAAGCGTACAGAAAACATGGTATAATAAAAAGATAAAAAAAGAAAAAATGTTTTTTCATATATCCTCCGTTTATTGTTTATTCGATATAACCTAATTTTTGCAGTTTTTCACGAATATCTTTATGGCCCTTACCGGCAGAAAACAAACGAAAATCAGCAAATTTTAAATACACTATCGTTTTATTTTCCATTAGCTCAACAAAACCATCTTTTTTATTTTCAACGATTTTGATGGAATATCCGGACATGTTGCAGTCAATTTCATAGTGACTCCCCCGGTAATGTATTTTTTCCAAAAGTGCCGGAAATGTATTTTCCTGAAACTCTGTATGCACTTTAACATCTTCAGGCCGCACCAGCAACACCGCATCTCCATCAGGATGCTGCCGGTCCGCGTCAATCATCTGATCGGAATTTTTTAAAAATATTTTGTCATTTTTTACAACAGCATCAATCACATTAACCTGCCCGATAAAACTGGCCACAAACTTGCTTTTCGGGTTTTCATAAACCTCCCGAGCTGTTCCTATTTGTTCAACCTTGCCACGATTTATGACAATGATCTTGTCGGCAATTTCAATGGCTTCATTTTGGTCATGGGTGACAAAAACACTGGTAATTTGCTGCTGGTCATGAAACTCGCAAATCCATTGTGCCAGGTTATCACGTACTTTGGCATCCAGGGCGCCAAAAGGTTCATCCAAAAGCAAAACCTGAGGTTCAGCCGCCAAAGCACGGGCCAAAGCCACCCTCTGACGTTGTCCGCCTGAAAGCTGATCCGGAAAGTGTTTTTCATATCCCGACAATTTAACCAGATCAATCAACTCTAACACTTTTTGTTGAATAAACTGTTTATTTTTCTTTCGAATTTCCAATCCAAAGGCAATATTTTTTTCAACAGTCATGTGTTTAAAAAGGGCATAATGTTGAAAAACAAACCCAATGTCTCTTTTTTGCGTCGAAATATTGGTAACATCCATACCGGATAATGAAACCTGACCACTGTCCGGGATTTCCAAACCGGCGATAATTCGCAAAATCGTACTTTTTCCCGAACCACTCGGCCCGAGTAATGGCCACCAATTCGCCCTTGTTAATATCGAAACTCACATCATTCACAGCGAAAAAATCGCCATATCTTTTTGAAATATTTTGAACAGATATTCCCATTTATATTACACTCTTTTTTGTTGATAAATTTTTTGCGTAATTGTTAAAATTAAAAAGGAAATGACAGCCAGCAGGATAGCCGCAGAAAAAGCGCCTATATAATTATAATCCGTAAATTCCTGGTGAATATGTAATGTTGCTGTTTGCGTTTTATTAATGATACTGCCGCTTACAACAAGAACCGCCCCAAACTCACCGATTGACCGCGCGACCGTCAACGTAACGCCATAAACGAGGCCCCATTTTATGGACGGTAAAGTCACTTTAAAAAAAGTCTGCCATTTGGAAGCCCCTAAAACATAAGCCGCCTCTTCCTGCTGTAAACCAAATTCCTTAAGAACAGGTATCACTTCCCTGGCAACAAAAGGCAGGGTTACAAACAAAGTCGCCAATACCATCCCCGGAAATGCATAAACAATTTTAATCCCCTGCATTTCAAACCAGTTACCGATCCAGCCGTTTGGTCCAAAAAGCAAAATAAACATAAAACCCGCTACTACCGGCGAAACAGCAAAGGGTAAATCGAGCAATCCTTCAAACATTACTTTACCAAAAAACTTTTGCTTCGCAAGAACCAGGGCGATGATAATTCCAAAAACAAGATTAAATAAAACAGCGAGGATGGTGATAAAAAATGTCAATCCAAAGGCGTGCTGAAACTCTAAAGAAGTAAATGAAGTAATAAATGAACTCAGACCGGCCTGAACAACCTGTGAAAATATGCCATACAATGGAAATAATATAAGAAAAAGAAACCATCCTATAACAAAAGTAACAAGTGTAACTTTTCCCCATTCAACGTTGAATCGAACAGGCTTAAATATTTTCATGACGCCTACTCCATCTTTGCAGAAAATTTAATAAAACAAGGACGCCAAACGAACACCCCAACAAAATGATAGAAATTCCCAACGCACCCTGAGGATTGTAACTTTCAAGCTCTCCATAGATAAAAACAGAAGCAACCTGGGTTTTAAAAGGAATATTACCGGATACAATAGCAATAGATCCAAATTCCCCAATAGCACGGCTAAATGACAATGCCGCACCGGTTAATATTGCCGGCAGCAATGTTGGTATTACTATTTTAAAAAATATTGTAAATGACCTGGCGCCGAGTGTTTTTGCGGCTTCCTCCATATCCAGGTCCATTTCCTGTAGAACGGGCTGAACAGCACGGACAACAAAAGGAAAAGATACATATAACAATGCCAGAACAATTCCCGGTTTTGCGTAAATAATTTCAATTCCGCTGTTACCTAAAAATTTACCGACAAAACTGTATGGTCCGTACAGGGTGACAAGCATAATACCCGTTACAACTGTGGGAATAGCAAAGGGCAAATCGATGAGTGCGTTCAGCAAATTTTTAAAAGGGAAATTATAACGAACCAGTACCCAGGCCGTGGCTGTTCCCATAATACTATTAATAATAACCATAATAACCGCAACGATAAATGTCAATTTTAGTGAATATATCGCCTGGGTATTGAACGTGCCGGTTAATAACGATTTCCAACCTCCGTTAAATGCCTCAGCAATAATAGCACAAACCGGAAGGATAACCAGTAATCCGATATATGCAAACATCATTACCCGTAAGGTGGGATTTTGCCGGTCAAATATCCTGCTTTGTGTTTTCTTTTTATTCATCAGCTAATTCTTTTATTATCAACGTCCAAACGCCATCTGGCCCGTAAATGTTTTTATGAACACTATTCCATCCGCCTAAATATTCGATATCAAAAAGCAGCGCCGGTTCCGGATAAGAATCGGAAAATTCCCGGGCGATCTGATCGAGCACAGACCGAAATCCAAATTCCGAAAAAGCACGCTGCGATTCTTCGGTAACTGAAAACTCTACAAAAGCCTCGGCAACAGCTCTGTTTTTATGTTTTTCAACATTTTGATCAACAACAGCAATCGGATTTTCAATAAGGACGGTGGCATCAGGAATAATTATATCCATTTCTTTGCCCTGTTTAATCCGTGCCAATACCTCATTTTCATAGGTCACTAAAACATCGCCGATTCCGTTCTCAAAAGTTGTAACAGAAGCACGACCCGACTTGTCCATAACTTTTACATTCTTTTGAATTTTTTTTAATAAAAGTGCCGCTTCCTCTTCATTTGGTTTTCCACCGCGTATTTCACTGTATTTTAAACCGGCCCCGTAAATCGCGTTAATATCCCACATGGCGCCGCCGGACGTCTTTGGATTCGGGTAAAGAACCTGGATACCTTTATTCGTCACATCCTGCCAGGTTTTGATATTTAAAGGATTCCCTTTTCTAACAGCCATAACCACAATGGACCGGGTTACAAAACCTTTACAGGCATTGTTTTTCCAATTGTGCGTAACAAGCCCAACGTCCTGCAGACGTGCAATATCCTTTTCAAGAGAAAGAGCGGCAACATCAGCCTCAAACCCGGCAACAATGGCCCGTGATTGGGCACCGGAAGCAATATAGGATTCCTGAAATTTTACTTGTTGGCCTGTTTTTGCAAACCAATATTTTTGAAAGGCCGGTATAATTTTTTGCTGATAAGCTTCTTTTGGCACTGTATAAGCACCCAGAGTTAATGTAGCTTGATTGGAATTTCCTGACTGTTTTTGACAGGATAACAACAATAAAGACAAACCGATAACAAACAATTTTTGACACATAAGACACTCCTAAAAGGCTCTTATAACACTCTTATTATACTCTCATAATAATCTAAATTATTTAAAAAGTCAAGTTCTTTTTGAATTTTAAAAGGGACAATTTTTAAAAAAATCCTTGATAATTCCACACATGGGACATGTAATAAACAATTCACCCATATTGTTCAAACACAAACACAGCAATAAACCACTGTTTATTTACAACATAAATCAATAAAGAATGACAGTTCATTATTAGGCACACTGTTTGCACTCACAAAGTTGCGGAATGGTATAAATAACGAATGGCAATGTTAAAACAAAAACGGGGCAAGGTGAATATGAAGACAACCCTATTAATTGTTGAAGCACAATCCGAAATTAAGCGGAATTGCCGCAAAATTTTCGGACATGATGATATACATCTTATTGAGGCGGAAAGTGGGCCCGCCGCAATAAAATATCTGGATACAAATATCAAATTTGACGGAATAATTTTAGATTATGAAATCACCGGGGAAAAATCGATTGATTATATTACAAAAATTAAATCTAAAAAACCAGGTTTGCCGATAATTATTGCAGGTCAAACCGATACTGAAAACCTGGTAAAGCTCCTGAAAAGCGGTGTTGACGATTTTGTCGAAAAACCGCTGGATGATCAGGGATTTTTCCTTGAAGCGATAAACAAATATATCGCACCAGACAATTTTATAAAAAAAGAAACAAATATTGACTCGTCAGTAGACACAATGAAATGTGACTTTATTGGTGAAAGCCAATCAAGTTTAGATTTAAAAAAAATGATTAAAAAAGTAGCCCCTCTCGACTCAACCATCCTGATTTTGGGTGAAACCGGTACGGGTAAAGAAGTGGTGTCCAAAATGATTCATACCTCCAGTCCGCAAAAAGATCAAAACTTTGTTGCTGTTCACTGTGGAGGTATACCCGATACCCTTTTAGAAAGTGCATTGTTTGGGCATGAAAAAGGCTCCTTTACCGGCGCGTACAAAACCCACAAGGGTTATTTTGAAATTGCTAACAATGGAACGATATTTTTGGATGAAATAGGCGACACAACACCATCCATGCAAGTTAAATTATTGCGGATTTTACAAAACAAAGAATTTCGACGTATCGGAGGCACAACATCCCTAAAAACCAACGCACGAATTATTGCGGCAACAAACCGTGACTTGGAGAAAATGGTGCAAGAGGGAACATTTCGACAGGATTTATATTATCGGTTGAACGTGATCACCCTAAAACTAGCGCCACTTAAAGAACGTCGTGATGACATCCCGCTGCTGGTTCGGTACTTTTTACAAAAATTTACCAGAAAACACAACCGGTTGGGAGTTTATTTAAAACCGGAAACAATAGATTTATTATGCCAGTTGGACTGGCCCGGTAACATCAGAGAATTGGAAAACGTAATTGAACGATTGACTGCTCTGTCTGATTCAGACTGGATAGGACCTGAAGAATTACCCGCAGATTATAAAACAACAAAAACCGATTTTGATTTTATGGGAAATATGCCCCTTATTCCATACAGTGAAGCAAAATCTATTTTTGAACGGGAATATATTGTTCAACTGTTAAACCAGGCTTCCGGTAATATTTCTCAGGCCGCAAATCTGGCAAAAATGCCGAGACAAAATCTGCATTTAAAAATAAAAAAATACAGCCTCAAAGCATCAGCTTCATGCAAAGTGGTTAATAAAACTTTAAAAGAACCGGTTGTTATTGACGATTAAAATCTACAGGATTGTTTTAAATTTTCAATTCCTGTTTTAAAAACTGACCGGTATATGAAATCTGGACCTGAGAGACCTGTTCAGGAGTTCCGGTGGCAATAATCTGACCGCCGGCATCTCCACCCTCAGGACCTAAATCAATAATATAGTCGGCACATTTAATAACATCCATGTGGTGTTCAATAACAACCACGGTATTTCCTTTATCTACAAGTCTCTGCAAAACCCGCAACAACATATTCGTATCTTCAAAATGTAATCCTGTGGTCGGCTCATCAAGAATATATATAGTTTTACCGGTACTTCGTTTAGAAAGCTCGGTTGCCAGCTTGACGCGCTGTGCTTCACCGCCGGAGAGTGTTGTAGCCTGCTGCCCAAGTTTAATGTAACCGAGGCCCACATCCTGCAATGTCTCAAGTTTTCTTTTAATCGCCGGTAGTTTTTGGAAAAAGTCCAATGCCTGCGTTACAGTCATTTCAAGAATATCGGCAATAGATTTCCCTTTATATTTTATTTCCAACGTCTCCCGGTTATACCGATGCCCCTTGCACACTTCACAAGTAACATAAACATCCGGTAAAAAGTGCATTTCAATTTTTAAAATTCCATCACCCTGACACGCCTCACACCGTCCCCCTTTAACATTAAAACTAAAGCGGCCCGGCTGGTAACCACGAATTTTGGATTCCGGTAATTGAGTAAAAAGGTCACGAATGTGCGTAAAAACGCCTGTATATGTGGCCGGATTTGAACGGGGCGTTCTGCCGATTGGTGACTGGTCAATATCAATGACTTTGTCAACATGCTCTAATCCGATAATTTTTTCATATTCCAGGGGATTATCTTTACTTTTATAAAAATGTTTACAAAGGATTCGATATAACGTTTCATTTACAAGCGTGCTTTTTCCACTACCGGACACGCCGGTAATACACACAAAAGTACCAAGCGGAATTTTAATTTGCACATTTTTTAAATTATTTCCATGTGCTCCCAAAAGTTCTAAATAGTTACCGTTCCCTTGTTTTCTTTTTTCCGGTAATGGAATTTGTTTTTCACCGGACAGATATTTCCCGGTAATCGAATCTGATACCTTTGCAACATCCTGGGGTGTCCCACTGGCAACAATATAGCCGCCGTGCTCACCGGCGCCGGGCCCCAAATCAAGCAGATAATCGGCTTTTTCTATGGTTTCTTTATCATGCTCAACCACTACAACAGTATTTCCCAAATCACGCAACTTGATCAATGTATCAATCAGTCTTTGATTATCTCTCTGGTGCAAACCGATAGAAGGTTCATCCAAAATGTACAAAACGCCAACCAATTGGGAACCAATTTGAGTAGCCAATCGAATTCGCTGAGCTTCACCACCGGAAAGCGTTCCGGCTGTACGGTCCAGGGTCAAATAATCCAGTCCCACATTTATAAGAAAACCCAATCGTTCCCGAATCTCTTTAAGAATTTGGTGGGCAATCTGTTTTTCACGGTCCGTCAACTTTAATGTTTCAAAATATTCACCGGCTTTTTTTACAGACATGGCTGTTACGTTCTGAATGGCATATTTTCCGACTCGAACAGAACGAGCTTCGGGACGCAAACGCGAACCGCCGCAATCCGGACAATCCACTACATGCATAAAACTTTCGATCCAGTCCCGAATTCCTGACGAATCCGTCTGGTGAAACCGTCGCTCCAGGTTTTTTACAACACCCTCGTATTTGTTTCGAAAGGTCCCCTGGTGGCTTCCGGTACGGGAACTGTACTGAAAATTCAGTTCCTCATCCATACCGAACATTAAAGCATGCCGGCATTCCTGAGACAATTCATGATAAGGTGTGGAAATGTCAAAACCAAAATGTTCAACCACACCTTTGGCCATAGAAATATACCAGCCGTCTTTTAACTGTCCCCAAACCTTAATTGCACCCTGTTCAAGTGACAGGGTTTTATCAGGCACAATAAGGTCCGTATCAACTATCATCCTTGTGCCCAAACCATTACAGGAAGGACAGGCTCCATAGGGCGTGTTAAAAGAAAACATTCGCGGCGCCAGTTCTTCATAGGAAATGCCGCAATCAATACATGAAAAATGTTCACTAAAAAGTAATTCTTTATCACCAATAACATCAATAAGGACAATACCGGAAGAAAAGTTGAGGGCTGTTTCAATTGAATCCGTTAATCTCGTTTTAATTTTCGGGTTAACGATTAACCTGTCAACAACAATCTCAATGTTGTGTTTTTTATTTTTATCCAGTTTAATCTCGGAATCCAACTCAAACATTTTACCATCAACACGTACACGGACATATCCGTCGCGCCGTGCCTCTTCAAAAACTTCTCTATATTCGCCCTTTCTCCCGCGAACAAGAGGTGCCAGCACCTGAATTTTACTTTCCTCCGGCAAATTCATAACACTATCAACTATTTGCTGAACAGTTTGACGTTCTATGGGTTTTCCACATTGATAACAATAGGGTTTTCCAATCCGGCTGAACAACAATCGTAAATAATCATAAATTTCTGTTACAGTACCAACCGTAGACCGTGGATTTTTTGTCGTGGTTCGCTGTTCGATGGAAATTGCCGGAGACAATCCTTCTATATAATCCACATCCGGTTTTTCCATTAACCCGAGAAACTGCCGGGCATAAGCAGAAAGAGATTCAACATATCGCCTCTGACCTTCGGCATAGATCGTATCAAATGCTAAAGATGATTTACCGGACCCGGACAGGCCGGTAATAACGACAAGCTGATCTCTGGGTATTTCAATATCAATATTTTTTAAATTATGTTCACGAGCACCGCGTACAATAATTTTATCTTTTAATGGCATAACTAATATTTCCTGTAATAATTTCCAACGCACCCAATATAAAAAATCAAAAATAGAGAGCAAAGGAAAATGTATGAGCATTTTGAAAAAATGCAGAAATGATTTGACATTTTTATAAAAAAACATTAGAATTGGTAAACTAGAAATTTTTATTCGGAGGTTAAAAATGTACCGTCCATTATCTTTTATTACAGGTCTCTTTGCAATTATTCTTTGTTTTAATCAAATTTCATTTGCAGATGTAAATACTTATTTGGCACAAGGTGATTCAGCCTATGATAAATTTGATAATGAGATGGCATTAAAATATTATCAAATGGCTAAAAAAGCCGATCCAACAAACTGTGAATCTATTTGGAAAATAAGCAGGGCTTTTATAGATATTGGTGAAGTTGCCGATGAAAAAATGCAGGCACAAAACTATTACATGGCTGAAAAAACAGCTCGTGAAGCCGTGAAAATGTGCCCTGACAATTCCAATGCACACCTTCATCTGGCAATAGCCGTTGGTCGTGTGGCATTAATGGTTGGCGGCAAGAAAAAAGTAGAACTTTCCAAAGAAGTAAAAAGCGAAGCTGAAGAAGCTTTAAGACTTGATCCGCAAAATGACATTGCCCATCATGTTCTTGCCAGATGGAACAGAGAAGTAGCCAACCTCAGCGGATTGTTAAAAACATTTGCCAAAATTTTATACGGTGGACTCCCTGACGCCAGCAACGATTTGGCCGTTAAACACTTTAAAATAGCCATTGAGCTAAAACCGAATTACATCAACCATCATCTTGAATTGGGTTTAACTTATGAAGAGTTGAAAAAATGGGAGTTAGCCAAGGAAGAGTTTGAAATGATTGCAGATCTTCCATTGCAAGATTCCGAAGATGCCGATCACAAAAAACAGGCAAAAGAGGAATTAGAAAAAGTCCTGAAAAAATTAAAATAACCAAATTATTACAACCAATAAAAAGCTTGATTTAAACTCAAAAAAAGCTTAAATTAATAATTATTTTAGATATAGTTATTCATTCAAAACCCCCCGATACCTTTGATGTTTAAGATAAAATCATGCTTAATGCCAAAAATATTCCGAAAACGGAAGCTAAAGCGTACAGTATGATGCGATTCTACAGGGAATGACAATCCTGAGTATTATCGCATCATCCTGATGCGATAATAAATTCTTTCAAAACCCAAAATATAGTTCAGTAATGCTCCCTTTCCGTTAAATCAACGGAAAGGTTTGTTTATAACTAATCATTATATCAAGGAAGATAAAAATGAGAGACAAGGATCACCTCTTAAAACTTAATGCTGCTGGAATACCCGAATCAAAGGGTTTATATGATCCTGCTCATGAACACGACAGTTGTGGCGTTGGTTTTATTGCCCGATTAGATGGAATTCCAAATCACTCCATTGTTAAAAATGCAATTCAAATTTTGGTGAATTTAGAACACCGGGGAGCCATCGGTGGAGATAAAGCAACAGGAGATGGAGCCGGTTTATTATTTCAGTTGCCCGATTCGTTTTTTAGGAAACAAACATCTCAAATTGGTATAAAGCTGCCACAATCGGGTAACTATGCCGTGGCAATGGTTTTTTTACCAACAGATACTCAAATTGCTGATCGATGCGCTCAAATTTTTGAAAAACATATCTCGGCAGAAGGATGTGAGGTCCTTGGTTGGCGGGATGTTCCGGTAGATAACGGCCATCTTGGTGAACTGGCAACAAGTACCCAACCTGTGATAAAACAACTATTCGTTGCAAAAGGCATCAATGAAGCAGAAGATCTGGAGAAAAAACTGTATGTTATTCGCAGGCTTGCGGAAAAAGAAATTTCAAACCTGAAAGAAAATGATTATAGTCAATTTTATATATCAAGTTTTTCCAGTAGAACCATCGTTTATAAAGGGCTTTTGGTAGGAAGCCAAATAACTAAATTTTTCCCGGATTTGCTGGAAGAATCTTTTAAAAGTGCTTATTCAATCGTACATCAACGTTATAGCACCAACACACTTCCAACATGGCACCTGGCACAGCCATTTCGATTTCTTGCACACAATGGTGAAATAAACACCTTGCGTGGCAATATAAATCGTATGAAAGCCCGTGAGGCAATTTTAGAATCAGATGTTTTTGGAAATGATATTGATAAAATAAAACCTATTCTTATAGAAGGCGCAAGCGATTCTGCAATTTTTGATAACGCTTTGGAAATGATGACATTATCAGGACGGAGCTTGCCGCATGTCATGATGATGATGGTCCCTGAAGCTTTTGGTCCGAAAATTAAAATGAGTGAAGACAAAAGAGCTTTTTACGAATACCATTCATCCATCATGGAACCATGGGACGGCCCCGCAGCCCTTGTTTTTACAGACGGGCGTTATATTGGAGCAACTTTGGACCGTAATGGACTAAGACCAGCCAGATATACCATATCCAAGGATGGCTTAATTATTATGGCTTCAGAAACAGGTGTTATTGAAATTCCTGCGGACCGTATTTTAAGACATGGACGATTACAACCGGGAAAAATGTTCCTGGTAGACATGCACCAAAATCGTGTGGTTCCGGATAATGAAATAAAAGCAAAAATATCCAGAGAAAAACCCTACAGAAGATGGATTAAAGACCGACAAATAGAGCTGCGCGGCCTGTTTGCTCCTTCAAAAAATCCTAAAGAGGACCCGGAAATATTACGTCAAAGGCAACATGCTTTTGGGTACACGGATGAAGATTTAAAAATGATCCTCAAACCCATGGCTTCCAGAGGACAGGAAGCAATCGGCTCAATGGGAAATGACGCGGCATTAGCTGTTTTATCCAACCGACCGCAACTTTTATTCAGTTATTTTAAACAGCTTTTTGCTCAGGTTACCAATCCGCCTATTGATCCGTTGCGGGAAGAATTGGTCATGTCTTTGGAAAGTTTTATCGGAAGTGAACAAAATTTCTTAAAAACCGAGGCCGATAATTATCGGGGATTAAAATTATTTCATCCCATTCTAACCCCACGTGACATGGTTAGACTGCGTGATGCTGATCATCCGGAAATTAAAGTCAAAGAAATTGATATTCTTTTTAAAGCAAAAGATGAAATTAATTCTCTTAAAAAATCTCTGGACCGTATTTTTAAAAAAGCAGAACAACATATTGCTGAGGGTGCCTCATTACTGGTATTAACAGACAAAAATATGGACAAAGATAACGCCCCGATTCCTTCCATGTTAGTGGCATCAGGATTACATCACCATCTTATCAATAAAGGCCTGCGCAACTCTGCCGGTATTATAGTTGAATCGGGAGAGGTGCGTGAAGTTATGCATTTTGCGTTGCTTATCGGCTATGGTGTTGATGCAATCTGTCCCTATGTTGCTTTTTCAACAATTCGGGAGCTTTCCGAGTCGGGTCTTTTGGAAGAAAATATTTCACCAGAAAAAGCCATGGACAATTATATAATTGCGATCAATAAAGGTTTGTTAAAAACCCTAAGCCGAATGGGTATTTCAACACTCCATAGCTTTTTTGGTTCACAGATATTTGAGGCAATCGGATTAGGTCAGGAAGTTATAGACACCTATTTTTGCGGAACCTCATCACGTATTAAAGGTATTGGACTAAAAGAAATCGCACAGGAAGTTCTGATCCGCCATTATAAAGCTTTTCCGGAACACGGTACTGTAAATAAACTTTTGGAAGCAGGTGGAAATTATCATATTCGTCATAATGGTGAAAAACATCTTTGGACGAGTGAAGCTATTTATAAACTTCAACATGCAACAAGATCAGATGACTATAATGTTTTTAAAGAATACACAGCAATATTAGACGAAAAATCTAAAGAATGCGCCACATTAAGAAGTTTATTCAAGTTTAAAAACGCAAAACCGATATCAATTGATAAAGTTGAATCTGTTGACAATATTGTGAAACGATTTGTCGGAGCAGCCATGTCTTTTGGTTCCATATCAAGAGAAGCGCATGAAGATATTGCCATAGCAATGAACCGAATTGGGGCCCGTTCAAATTCCGGGGAAGGCGGTGAAGACCCGGAAAGATATAAAAAGCTGCCAAATGGTGACAGTAAACGGTCCAGCATCAAACAAATTGCATCCGGTCGTTTTGGCGTTACCATCGAATATTTAATGAATGCCGATGAATTTCAAATTAAAATGGCACAGGGTGCAAAACCAGGTGAAGGCGGTCAGCTTCCGGGGCATAAAGTAAGTCCGGAAATCGCCAAAGTTCGTCATACAACACCGGGTGTTACACTTATTTCACCGCCACCTCATCATGACATTTATTCTATTGAAGATTTGGCTCAATTAATTTATGATTTAAAAACCGTCAATCCAAAGTCCAGAGTTTCCGTAAAACTCGTTTCAGAAGTCGGCGTCGGAACAATCGCTGCCGGTGTGGCAAAAGCAAAAGCCGATACGGTTCTTATCTCCGGCCATGATGGCGGAACAGGCGCATCCCCACTAACAGCGATCAAACATACGGGTTTGCCCTGGGAACTGGGATTGGCTGAAACGCATCAGTCTTTAATTTTCAATAAACTTCGGGACCGAATACGCGTCCAAACAGACGGTCAACTGAAAACAGGTCGTGATTTGGCCATTGCCATTCTACTCGGTGCAGAAGAATTTGGTTTTGGCACGTCGCTACTCATTACGCTTGGCTGTATTATGATGCGTAAATGCCATTTGAATACATGTCCTGTGGGCGTTGCAACACAAGACCCACTTTTAAGATCACGATACAATGGTAAACCCGAGTATCCGGAAAGATTTTTGCGCTTTATTGCACAGGAATTAAGAGAATATATGGCCGAACTCGGATTTAAAACGATAAATGAAATGGTTGGAAGAAGTGATATGCTGGATATTCAAACAGCCATTGAACACTGGAAAGCAAGAAAACTTGATCTCAGTTCTATTTTATATCCATTAACTTTGCCAAAAAACAACAAATCAAATTATTGCAGCAAACAACAGGAACCGGATCAACACGAAATTTTGGACAAGGAACTTATTCAAAAGGTAAAGCCTGTCCTAAAAACTATGCAATCTTTACGAATTGACATGCCCATTCGAAATATCCATCGTACTGTCGGAGCTCAACTAAGCGGCTATATCATACAGAATGTAGGAAGTGCAGGACTGCCGGATGACAGCATTCAAATCACTTTTAAAGGATATACAGGACAAAGTTTTGGTGCATTTTTAGCACCCGGAATTACCATGCGGGTAGAAGGAGCCGGAAACGATTACCTTGGTAAAGGAATGTCCGGTGGTAAAATTATTCTGGTCCCCCCAATAACAGCTCGCTTTGTTCCGAATGAAAATGTTATTGTAGGAAATGTCGTTCTATATGGCGCAACCGGCGGAGAAGTATACATTAATGGTATTGCTGGTGAACGATTTGCCGTAAGAAATAGTGGTGCAAAAGCTGTTGTAGAAGGAGTTGGCGACCATTGTTGTGAATATATGACAGGCGGTGTTGTTGTTGTCATTGGCCCGACCGGTCATAACTTTGCCGCAGGTATGAGCGGAGGCATTGCTTATGTTTATGATCATTCTGAAATGTTTGACTCTAACTGCAATCTGGACATGGTAGACCTTGAGCCGGTAATAAATCAAGAAGACAAAATCCAGCTTCGCACAATGATAGAAAATCATTTCAGATTTACAAACAGCCCGCGCGCAAAATTTTTGCTGGAAAACTGGGAAGCGCATTTACCGCTTTTCGTTAAAGTAATGCCTATAGATTATAAAAAGTCTCTCGAAAGAATGCGATTGGAAGAGTATCAAAACCGAGAGGCTATATCAGCCACTGAGGAGGTATTTGATGGGTAAGCATACAGGCTTTATAGAATTTACAAGAGAAGAACCAACAAAACGACTTGTAAATCAAAGAATAAAAGATTATCACGAGTTTGAGCAGATGCTTTCCTCAGACCGAATTACAAACCAGGCTGCCCGATGTATGGATTGTGGTGTGCCGTTTTGTCATGCACACGGTTGTCCGACACAAAACCGTATTCCCGACTGGAATGATATGGTCTATCGCAATAAATGGCGGGAAGCACTGGATTTGTTACACTCGACAGATAATTTTCCGGAATTTACCGGAAGAATCTGCCCGGCGCCCTGCGAAGCAGCATGTACGTTGGGAATAAACCAGCCGGCTGTTACCATTCGTCATATCGAGTTACAAATTATTGAACGTGGTTGGAAAGAAGGTTGGATTAAACCGGAACCAGCCAATTTTAAATCCGGAAAAAGAGTTGCTGTTATAGGTTCCGGCCCGGCAGGTATGGCAGCCGCTCAACAATCGGCACGAAATGGCCATGAAACGATTCTATTTGAACGTTCCAATAAATTAGGCGGCATACTTCGTTATGGCATTCCGGACTTTAAACTTGAAAAATGGGTTATTGACCGTCGTTTGGAACAACTTGAACAGGAAGGTGTCAAGTTTGAAACCAGCGTTGATATCGGCGTTGATATGTCAGCCAAATACTTGCAGCGGACCTTTGATATTATCGTTATAACAACCGGATCTACCGTACCAAGAGATTTGCCGATACCGGGAAGAGAATTACAGGGAATACATTTTGCTATGGACTTTTTAACGCAACAAAATAAACGTAATGCCGGTGAAAAATTTCAAAAGGATCAGGAAATCATTGCAAAAAATAAAAACGTACTGGTAATTGGAGGCGGTGACACAGGTTCAGACTGTGTAGGAACCAGTATCCGCCAAAATGCCGTCAATATAAAACAAATAGAATTACTTTCAAAACCTCCGTTAAAACGTGCATCTAACAATCCCTGGCCGGAATGGCCGACTATATTGCGAACATCATCTTCCCATGATGAAGGGTGCGATCGCGAATGGAGCATTTTAACAAAAGAATTCATCGGTAAAGAAAATGTGGAAAAAGTCAAAGCAGTAAAAATTGACTGGAGCAAACCCGACACAAATGGAAGAAGAACATTTAAAGAAATACCAGGTTCTGATTTTGAAATCAAAGCAGACCTGGTGCTGCTGGCAATGGGTTTTATCCATGTGGAACATGGCCCTCTGGTATCTGATTTAGGGCTAAAACGCAATGATCGCGGAGATATTATAACAGACGACAAACAAATGACATCAATACCCGGTGTATTTGCTGCCGGAGATTGTGTTAAAGGCGCATCGCTTGTTGTTACGGCAATAAATCAGGGGAGAAAAGTTGCGGAAGGTATTGAGCGATATTTAAATGGTATATAAAAAAAAATCGAGTCAAATGACTCGATTTTTTTTATTCTAATATTAAAAACTGTAGTTAAGAATCACACTTTGTTTCTTCACGATCCGTTTCAATAAAATCAAGTTCTTCACCCTTTTTATTGACCTGAATCACGGAGCCATCACCAAATTTTCCCCGCAAAATTTCCTCAGCAATGGGATCTTCGATAAATTTTTGAATAATTCTTTTTAACGGTCGCGCACCATAAACGGGGTCAAATCCGTTTTCTGTTAGAAAATCTTTGGCAGCTTTCGTTAGTTCAATTTTTATGTTTCTATCTTTAACTTTTTGCAGCATGTCATCTATAACAAGGTCAATAATTTTAACCATATCCTGCATACCTAACTGACGAAAAACGACAATGTCATCAACACGGTTAATAAATTCCGGATTAAAAACATTTTTCACCTGATCAACAATTCGGCTGCGCATTGCTTCATAATCAGAGTCCGGGTCTGCTTTTGAAAATCCAAAACCACCGCCTTTGGTAATTTCACGGGCACCTATGTTACTGGTCATAATAAGAACAGTATTTCGGAAATCAACCTTACGTCCCAAACCATCGGTTACATATCCTTCATCCAACACCTGTAATAACAGGTTAAAAACATCCGGATGTGCTTTTTCCAATTCGTCAAACAATACAACAGAATACGGATGTCTTCTTACCTTTTCAGTAAGCTGACCACCTTCTTCATAACCAACATATCCGGGAGGCGCTCCTGTTAACCGGGAGACTGAAAACTTTTCCATAAATTCAGACATATCGATACGTATGAGCGCATCGTCATCATTAAAGAGATATTTAGCCAGTTCTTTGGCAAGATATGTTTTGCCGACACCTGTCGGTCCAAGGAAAACAAAAGAACCTATGGGGCGGTTCGGATCTTTTAATCCGGCCCTTGTTCGGCGAATTGCTTTACTGAGTTTTTCAATAACTTCATCCTGGCCGACAACACGTTGTTTTAACTCGTCACTCATCTTTAAAAGTCTGTCGGATTCCGACTGAGCAACACGATTTACAGGTATTCCCGTCATCATGGAAACAACGTCGGCTACATCTTCTTCAGTAGCTGTGGCAAAGGATTCATCCTGTTCATCATTCCACTGTTGTTTCTTATCTTCAAGTTTTTTTATAAGTGTTTTCTCTTTATCTCGTAATGTTGCTGCCATTTCAAAATTTTGTGATCTGACAACAGCATCCTTTTCCCCACGAATTTTTTTAATGTCAGTTTCAAGCTCTGTAATATCTTTAGGAATTACAATATTTGCCAAATGGACACGTGCTCCTGCTTCGTCCATAACATCTATGGATTTATCCGGCTGATACCGGTCTGAAATATATCTGTCAGACAAGGTTACGATAGCATCAACAGCCTCTTTCGTGAACTTGACTCTGTGGTGACTCTCGTATCGATTTTGAAGGCCGCGAACGATATCAAAAGTTTCATCCAGAGAAGGCTGGTCTACCATAACTTTTTGGAAACGACGTTCCAATGCGCCATCCTTTTCGATAAACTGACGATATTCATCCAAGGTTGTTGCACCGATACATTGTAACTCACCTCTGGAAAGTGCCGGCTTAAACATGTTTGAAGCATCCAAAGAACCCGAAGCACCACCAGCCCCGACAATTGTATGTAATTCATCAATGAATAATATAATATCTTTGGATTTGATCAGTTCATTCATAATGGCTTTCATACGTTCTTCAAACTGACCGCGATATTTTGTTCCGGCAACAAGTGCGCCAAGATCTAAAGTAACAACACGTTTATTATGTAAAATTCTCGGTACCTTTTTCTCAACGATACGAAGCGCCAAACCCTCGGCAATAGCTGTTTTACCAACACCCGGTTCACCGATCAATACCGGATTATTCTTTTTCCGTCGGCTTAATATTTGGGCAACTCTTTGTATTTCTAATTCTCTGCCAATAATCGGATCAAGTTCACCTTTTTTGGCCATCTCTGTTAATTCACGACCAAAGTGATCAAGAGCCGGTGTTTGAGATTTGATCTGGGAGCTTTCTGCCGTTGCCTGGGCAGCAGGATTTCCCTGCATAATTCTTTCAAACTCTTCTGTAACAGATTCATACGTTACACCAAAACTCTTGAGTATTTGAGCGGCAAGCCCTTCTTTTTCTTTAACAAGTGCCAGCAATAAATGCTCTGTTCCAATAATATCTGATTTGTGTCGATCGGCCTCTACATAGGCACTTTTTAATATTTTCTCTGCTCGTTTTGTAAACGGTATATTTCCAATTGTCATGGTATCACCGGATGCTCTTCCCGCATCTTCAACAGCTCCCTTGATTTCATCAAGATCACATCCCAAAGAGTGCAAGATTTCAATTGCAATACCTTCGCCTTCACGAATCAACCCTAAAAGTAAATGCTCCGTACCGATATAGTCGTGACCTAATCGTAATGCTTCATCACGGGCGAATTGAATGACCATTTGTACTCGACTGGAAAAATTATTCTTCATTATAGGCTCCTGGAAGCAATTTATTCATAAATTCTGCTCTACCTTATAAATCATTAAACTTTTTATTTTTCAAAACAATTCTTTTGTCTTCAATTTTTATAACAAGAGATCAATGTCTAATTGTTCCAAAAAAATTTGACATTGCCAAATTGTCATAGTTTTAATCTTTTAAGACAATTTGAACTATTTTGGTGACAAGATGGTTCATGCTGCATTTCTCAATAAAAACAAAATATTAATATTTTCAATCAGTTACACCGTTTTCATCAAAAGAACTATCTCGTTCACTTATAACTTTAACAAATTCTATGCCATAAACATATTTATCAAGCACTTGTAATCCGGCCATTGTTTAATTCAATAACGCGATCAGCTTTTTTTGCCAGTTCCTGATTATGAGTTACAATAACAAGTGTTTGACGATGATCGCGGCTTATCTTCCATAACAGATTGTGCAAAGCGTCTGCGGTTTTCGTATCCAAATTACCGGTGGGTTCATCCGCCAACACCATTCTCGGGTTATTAAAAAGAGCCCTGGCAACAGCAACCCGTTGTTGTTCTCCACCGGAAAGCTCAGCCGGTCTGTGCTGCACCCGGTGCTCCAGGCCTACTTCCTTTAAAAGATCGTAACTTTTTTGTTTCAGGATGTTAGCATCCTGTCGCCGAATTAATCCCGGCATCATAACATTTTCCAAAGCTGAAAACTCTGGTAACAGATGATGGGATTGAAAAACAAATCCAACTGTCTGGTTTCTTATCCGTGCCAACTTGACATCATCATAGGAAAAAATATCCATATTATCAATTTTAACGCTGCCGGAAGTCGGGCGGTCCAGAGCTCCTAGGATGTGAAGCAATGTACTTTTTCCAACACCGGAAGGACCTACAACAGCTATTATTTCACCTTCATTTATCTCAAGATCAACACCATGGAGAACATGAACAACATCGTCCTTTCCCATGGGATAATTTTTAACCAGATTTTCAGTTTGACAAATAATTTTCATGCTTTCCACATTTAAAATTTTTAAAATATAATCATCGATCTTATAAATTGCAACACTAGAGATTTCAGCAAAACAGACTCTCTTTATTTTTCATGTCTAATAGCTTCAACCGGGTCCCATTTTGCTGCTTTAAAAGCCGGATATACAGTAGAAACAATGCTAATAATAATGGATGCAATTGCAACAGATATAAAATCGGTCCATTGAATAATAACCGGCATATAATCAACTATATACTCGTTAGGTAACGCAAAAAATTTGAACTTTACTTGCATCCAGCATAATATAAATCCAACCAAAATCCCGATTAGGGTCCCTCCTATTCCAACCACCAAACCTTCAAAGGTAAATATTTTTTGAATACTGGATGAATCGGCCCCCATAGATTTTAAAACACCAATATCTCTGGTTTTTTCCATGGTTACCATACTCATGGTAGATGCAATATTAAATGCGGCAACCGTAATGATCAAACTGAGAATAATAAATGCCGCCCATTTTTCCAGCTCCATCGCGCCAAATAAATTCTGGTTCATATCAAACCAGGTCAAAACCTGTCGCTCTTTAGAAAGCAGCGGCCTGATATTTTCAGCAACTTTTCTGGCTTTTTCATAACCATTAACCCTGATCTCTACACCGCTAACTTTATCTCCCATGCGAAAAATGTCCTGAGCGGGCGACAAAGAAATATAGGCCATATTGTCATCAAACTCGAACAAGCCGGTTTCAAAATAGCCGGCCACACGAAATTGTTTCATATAGGGGTGCTGGCTGATTCTTTTAATTCCCGAATAACTGTAAATTGTTACCACATCTCCCAGGGTAACCATCAACCGGTCAGCAAGGTTGAATCCCAGAATAATTCCCGGAAGTGTTTTTCCCTGGTCATCAGGAATGGGTCCCACATTCATTTCACCAAAATTTATATTCTTTTTCAGATCAAGGACCTGTTCACTTTTTTCAGGATCAATACCGTGTACAAGGATTCCTGTAGATGTTTCCTGAGATTTGATCAGGGCCCGTTCCTGAACATAGGGCGCCATAGCAACAATATTCGGAACGGATTTAATATCAGACATGATGTCATTATAATCATCAAATCCGTTATCATGGACATCATTTATTTTTACATGCGCATTAACACCTATAAACCGCATCCTGACTTCATGTTCAAAACCGTTTAATATGGATAAGGTAATGGTGAGGGCGGCAACGCCAATGGCAATGCCGGCAAGAGAAATAATTGTAATGAGAGAAATAAACCCTGTTCTTTGTTTTGATTTGAGATAGCGTAAAGCGATAAAAAATTCAAAAGACATTATTAAATTCTCTCCAAATCATTCATAACGAATGGCGTCTACAGGGTTTAATTTGGCGGCAAGAACAGCCGGGTATAGAGCAGCAATAAAAGTAAGCAAGATAGCAACAACACAAACCTGAACAAGGCCGACCATGTCCACATCAATAGGAAGCCAGCCGATTATATAAACATCCTGGGGTAAAGATATAACCTGAAAATGATATTGGACCCAGCACAATAAAAGGCCGATGGCAGCGCCCAAAATTGTGCCTACAGTACCGATGATAAATCCTTCGATGGCAAAAATCCGCCAGATACTTTTTGACGGCGCTCCCAATGCTTTGAGAATACCAATCTCTTTTTTCTTTTCCATGGTTACCATAATCAAGGTGCTGATAATGTTAAACGCCGCAACCATTATAATCAAACCGAGAATGATAATTCCTGCCATTTTTTGCATTTTATACCATGAAAACAGGGGAGCATTCATATCATACCATGTCAGGGCATGGTAAGGATAACCCATTTTGTCCCGGACAGCCTGGGCAACCTGTTCGGAAAAGCTGACATTATCAAGTTTCAGTTCCAGTCCTGTAACCTTGTTGGGCATATTAAACAAACGTTGAGAAGATGAAACCGAAAGAAAAACATAGGTATTATCAAATTCATAAAGCCCGGTTTTTACAATTCCCGTGACCTGAAATGCCATTAAATTGGGTATCGTCGGACCGACTTCAGATACGCCTGTTAAGCTGGCAATTTTTATCGTGTCGCCTACCGTAACCGCCAACTTTCCCGCCAGAACATGACCGACCAAGACTCCTTTTAATTTCTCTTCATTGTTAAAATTAAAACCACCGTCAATAATGGCCTGGGAGATATCAATTACAGAATTGGCAGTCTCCGGCTCAATTCCTCTGATTAAAACTTCGGTCGATGTTTTTGAGGATAAAATCAGTCCTTTACCAAAGATATAAGGGGTAATAGCCTTTATATGCGGAATGGAAGAAACTTCTTTCATACTATTCTGGTAATTTTCAATGCCCCGATCATGAAAAGTACGCACACGAACATGGGCGTCAATACTGATCAAACGGTTCTGGACCTCGGTTTCATAACCATTCATCACCGCAACGATTATGATGAGGGCAGCCACACCAATAGCCACACCGGCAATTGAAATATAGGTAATAAATGAAATAAAACCGGACCGCTGTTTGGACCTTAATACCCGAAGTGCTATCTGTAATTCATAGGACATTCTATTTTTCCGGTCTCATTGTTGGGAAAAGTATAACGTCACGAATTGAAGCCGAATTAGTCAAAAGCATTACCAGGCGGTCGACACCCATTCCCAAACCGGCTGTCGGCGGCATTCCATATTCCAGGGCGCGTAAAAAATCTTCATCCAGCATTTGGGCTTCATCATCACCGGCTTCACGCATGGCAACCTGTTTTTCAAATCGTTGTCTTTGGTCAATGGGATCGTTTAATTCTGAAAATGCATTGCCTATTTCCCTTCCGGCAATATAGGGTTCAAATCTTTCCGTAAGTTTTGGATTGTCTCTGTGTCTTTTTGCCAAAGGTGATAATTCAACCGGATAATCACAAATAAATACAGGCTGGATCAGGTTTGGTTCAACTTTTTCGCTGAAAATTTCATCCAGAATCTTTCCACTGTCCCAAAAGGACTCTGTTTCCACATGCAATTGTTTTGCGGCAGCCATCAGCTCATCTCTGGATTTTTCGGAAAGGTCCATGCCGGTATACTTTTGCAAAGCATCAAAAAGAGGCAAACGCGGCCACGGTCCTTTAAGGTCTATTTCCGTACCCTGAAAGGATACTTTGGTCGTTCCCAAAACTTTCATTGCAATGTGATTGACCATATCCTCAACCAGATCCATCAGAAAATAATAATCTTTATAAGCAATATAGATTTCCATCATGGTAAATTCCGGATTATGGGTCCGGTCAATTCCCTCATTACGAAAATCTTTACTAATTTCATAAACGCCTTCGTATCCGCCGACAATAAGTCGTTTTAGATAAAGTTCATCGGCAATACGCATATATAAAGTCATGTCCAGGGCGTTATGGTGGGTCGTAAAAGGCCGTGCGGATGCGCCACCATAAATCGGCTGTAAAACCGGTGTTTCAACTTCCAGGTATCCTTTGGAATCCAGATAGCTTCTCATGGCGGAAATTATTTTTGACCGTTTTACAAAAACCTCGCGAACGTCCGGATTAACAACCAGGTCCACATAACGCTGACGATAACGCATTTCCGTGTCTGAAAAAGCATCAAAAGTGACTTTTTTACCGTCCTCTTCTTTTTCTTTAACAATCGGCAGCGGCCGCATATTTTTGGTCAACATTTCAAAATATGATGCCATAATAGTGATTTCACCGGTTTTGGTTTTAACTACTTTACCCTTTAAACCAATAAAATCGCCGATATCGGCAAGTTTAAAAACAGCATAAGCATCCTCGCCAACCAGGTCCTGACGAATGTAGACCTGAATACGCCCGGATGCATCCATAATATGCGCAAAAGATGCTTTACCCATTCGTCTCAAAGACATCATTCTTCCGGCAATCGACACATCTTTTTCTTCCAACTCTTCAAATTTCTCTTGTATCTCAACAGCAGAATGGGTACGCTCAAAGGAATAGCTGAATGGATTTACATTATTCTCTTTTAACTGAGCTAATTTCTCATGTCGGACTTTAATAACTTCATTAAAATCCTGATTATTTTCCTGACTCATGCAGCCTCTCTAATTTTTATAAATTCGCGGAACACGTCCCGATACCCAACAGGTCACCTCATAAGGGATCGTATTGCATTTTTCACAAATTGAACGAACGGTTATCTCTTCCGTGTTCTGTTTACCAAATAATATAACGTCGTCCCCTATTTTAACATCATGGTCCAATCCGAGATCAACCATGATCAAATCCATACAAACCCTGCCGACAACAGGAAATTTTTTACCATTAATTAAAACCTCTCCCTTGTTCGACAACAGTCTATTATAACCGTCCGCATAACCAACCGGCATGGTTGCAATTTCCGTATCTTTATCTGAAATAAAAATACGACCATAACTAACGCTTTCTCCGCGTCCGAGTTTTTTAATATATAACACCTGTGTTTTAAAAGTCATTGCCGGTTCAATTTTAATACTTTCAAAAGTCGTTAATGAAGGGAAATATCCATAAATCAATATACCCGGTCGCACCATATCAAAATCGGCTTCAGGGATATCAAGCACCGCTCCGCTGTTTGCAATGTGTTTACAGGGGATGTGAATATTTTTTTCTTCCAGCGCTGAAACAACATTTTTAAACCGGGACAACTGCAGGTAAGCATAACTTTTATCCATATGGTCTGATGTGGCAAAATGAGAGTATAAACCTTTAATTTCTATATTTTCCTCGGACATCAGTTGTTCGATAAAAGGAACAGCTTCAGACCAGTTAATACCGACCCGTCCCATTCCGGTATCGATATTTATATGAACAGTTGCCCTTTTACCAATACGTTGAATCGTCTTTTTTAAATTTTGTAAATCCTGTTTTGTATAAAGGGTGGCTTCAAGATCATTCTGTAAATACATTTCTGCGTGATTTAAACTGACGCCGCTAAAAATAAGGATAGGTTCTGTAATCCCGCCTTTTCGGAGTTCAATGCCCTCTTCAACACATGAAACTCCCAATGAAGAAGCGCCATTCTTCAGGGCCACTTTGGCCACCTGGACCGCACCATGCCCATAGGCATCCGCTTTTACAACTGCCATAACTTTTGCCGGAGAAACTTTACTACAAATCGCCTTTATATTGTTAGCAATGGCTGTCAGATCTATTTCAGCAACAGTGGGCCTCAAAGGTTTTCTCCGTGATATTCTATATAAATTTTCATTCTATTTATACTGCATCAAATAGGTTTGTATAAATTCATCCAGATCACCATCCATAACCGCCGTTGTATTACTGGTTTCATGATTGGTACGATGGTCTTTAACCATATTATAGGGATGAAAAACATAAGACCGAATCTGACTTCCCCAGCCGATTTCTCTTTTAGAGCTTTCCAAATGTTCCATTTTAGACCGCTCTTCTTCCAGCTTTAACTGGTACAAGCGTGAAAATAAAATTTTCATTGCCGATTCTCTGTTCCGATGCTGGGAACGCTCATTCTGACACTGAACAACAATACCCGAAGGAAGATGAGTAATCCTTACCGCTGATGAAGTTTTGTTAACATGCTGACCACCGGCACCGCTGGCCCGATAGGTATCAACACGAAGGTCTTTTTCATCAACATCCACGTCAATAGCATCGTCAATTTCCGGATAAACAAACACAGAAGCAAATGATGTGTGGCGGCGTTTGTTAAAATCGAACGGAGAAATCCGCACCAAACGGTGAACACCGGCCTCAGCCTGTAAATAGCCATAGGCGTAATTACCGGTTACTTCAATAGACACACCTTTAATACCGGCTTCATCTCCGGATTGTATATCTAAAATATCATATTTGAATTTTTTCCGCTCAATCCAGCGAATATACATACGCATCAGCATCTGCGCCCAGTCCTGAGACTCTGTACCACCGGCACCGGGATGAATGGTTAAAATAGCGCTTTTTGAATCTTCAGGATTTCCCAACATTTTACGAAATTCGAGGTCCAGAATGTCTTTTTCAAGCCCTTTTAAATCTACCTCAATCTCTTTTGCAGTATCATCATCATTTTCTTCTTCTGCCAACGTAAGCAGTTCAAACAGATCATCACACTGTTTTTTCATACCAGCCCAGGTGTCCACCCAATCTTTCCTGGAACTGATTTCACGCATGGTATTTTGTGCTTTTTCATTATTGTCCCAGAATCCCGGTTGCTGGGTTTGTTGTTCAAGCTGGGCTATTTCATTTTCTTTGGTTTCAATGTCAAAGGAACCCCCTTAGTGAATCGATTCGTTGATTATATTCTTTTAATGTATCTCTAATTTCATCATACATAAAAAACCTGTATTCTGTTTTTATCTAATTTAATTCCAGTTAAAACAATGAAGAATATACAATAATAATGCTTAAGAGTCAAGATTTGAAAAATCCGGATTTTACAGCAGAAAACTCCCCATGTATAAAAAATCAAAATTATTCATCCGATTTTACGTCAACATTTCTTTTTAAAAATGTTAATTTTTTGGCAATTCGTAACATAAACACAAATATCGCTGTCCAGATAAAAAGATAAGCGAGAAATAAATATTTTAAATCCATTCTGTTCTCCGTTCGTGTTAGATATTTTGCTGTTGTAACCGGTATTTGATTTTCTGGTCCAATACTGCGGTATGGTATCGGAATACCAGCAGAGTGACAAACAATATCGTAAAAGCCGCAAGACTAACCATTAAGGTCAATACCATCTGCGGTGCCAGGCCACTGCCCTGTTCGCCGCCCATCACCGGACTGGGATGTAATGTCCGCCACCAGCGAATGGACATATAAACAATAGGAACATCGATAAAACCAATAATCCCAAAAACAGCGGCAAACCGCGCTCCCCGTTGATTGTCGGAAGCATAATTTCTCAACATTAAATAAGCGATATAAATCAGATATAATACAAATGAAGTTGTTAACCGCGCGTCCCAGGTCCAAAAGGTATTCCAGACCGGTTTTGCCCATAACGGACCGGTTACTAAAACAATGCTTAAAAACAAAACACCGATTTCAGCAGAGCTGACAGCCAATAGGTCCCATTTTGCTTTACCTGTTTTAAGAAATATAATACTTGCAACACATACCACAAAAAAAGCCAGAAAAGAAACCCAGGCAGAAGGAACATGAAAATAAAAAATACGCTGAACATCTCCCATTGTTCTTTCCGTTGGTGCATAGAAAAAAGCAAAATAAAGAGCAACAGCAACGGCAAGATAACTGGCGATGGATAAAATCAAATAAATCGGATCAATTTTTTTCATAAACCATGTGCTCCCTTACTCTTCCAAAACATATTCATAAAGCAAAAAACAAACAACAAAAAATATGAGGTCAAAACCAATCAACAACTTGATCCAGGACATGGTGTCAGCCAAACCATTTCCGTTCAACAGAGATGCCGTACTTTTTGTTGCAGCCAATAAAATCGGCACAATAATCGGAAACAATAATATCGGCAGCATGACCTCTTTTGATTTCGTATTAGCCGACATTGTGGAAAAAATTGTTCCGACTGAAGCAAAACCAAAAATCCCCAGAAACAACACCAGCAGCACCGGACCAAAAACGACACCAGGTTCCAGGTCAAATAAAATAATCATAACCGGCAATGTGACCAGTTGGACAAGTAATATAAAAATAATATTTCCTGTAACTTTTGCCAGATAAATAATAGTTCGGTCCACCGGGCACAACAACAAACCATGCATCATTCCCTGTTCCTGCTCACGGGCAAACGAACGCGCCAGACCGATATTCCCGGCAAAAATAATAGCGACCCACAAAATTCCCGGCGTCATTGTTTTCATCTGCCCGGAACCTGGGTCGAAAATAAAATTAAATATCACCACAACAATGAGGGAAAAAACCAGCATGGAGGAGATAATATCCTTACTTCGCAGTTCCATCAGCAGGTCTTTTCTCAAAATCGCATAAAATTGCTGCCATCCGTTCATGAGCGGCCCGCCCCCTCATCGGTTAATAATGTCAAAATGCGTTCTTTTTCCATTCCGGATGTTGCGCTATCCAATGCCAGTATTCCATTTTTTAAAGCCAGCAACCGTTCTATTTGCGAACAGGCAAAATCAATATCATGCGTTGTCATAAATATCGTTAAATTCTGTTGGCGAAAAGAATCGAGCAAGTCCTTTAATAATTTTTCAGCATTAACATCCAGCCCGGCAAAAGGTTCATCCAAAAGTAATATTTTTGGACCATGCAAAGTTGCCCGAGCCAGAGAAAGGCGCTGCTGCATACCACGGGAAAAATTACGGACCAGATCATGTCGCCTCTTATACAAACCAACCTGTTCCAAAAGAAGGGAAATTTTTTCCTGCTCGTTTTTTACATTATACATTTTTGCATAAAAATACAAATTTTCCTCGGCAGAAAGATCACCATAGAGAAAAATATTATGGCTCATAACTCCGATTTGACGACGAATGTCGTTGGCATTTTTACGAACATCATACCCGGCAATGGAAACAGTACCTTTTGTCGCTTTTGACAAGCCTGCGAGAATGCGTACAAGCGTCGTTTTACCGGCACCGTTTATGCCGACAAGCCCGGTAAATTCTCCCTCTTTAATATGAAAAGAAACGCCTCCAAGTGCCCGTGCCGGCCCAAAAGACTTTTCAATATCCCTGACTATAATCATTTTTTATCTTTAGAACCATGGTTTGCAAGTACTAACTCAATTTCCATCAGCCGTTCCAACGAGGTTTTTCGTTCGGATTGGTAAAAAGGATCGGATGTATTTCTTTGTAAATCCATTTCAGCAATTTTATTGATAATTTCCTTCTTTTCCTGTATCAATTTTTTATAATCTACAGGAGAATATTTTTTATTTTCTTTAGATTTAAAAACCAGTGCAAAAGCAATTCCAAGGCTCAGCAAAAAACCTGTTAACAGTATGGTAAACGAAGAAAATGAACTAGTCTTGCCAAGCCGATGAACAGTAAATTTTATCCTTGTTCCCGGTGGAATCTGGCCGGTGCCATAGCGTTTGTATTGAGTGCCGCGAATATTAAACGGGCCCTGGTCTGTAAGTTGAGCAGAAGTTATGGACAGATTTTCATCACTTAAAAAAACATCGAATGTTCGCGTCATATATGAAAAATCCAGCGATACATTTGCATCGGATTTTTGCCAGGGTATTTCATAGGCGTAGGAAATCTGCCGGTTTCCCGGAAGAGCAATGCCCCGATCAAACAAAAAATTTCCGTGTTGAACAAATTCATGCTGCATTCGCTGAGAAAGCGGTTGTACGTTTCGGGCCAAAACCGGAAGTTGAAATTTAAATATAGCATCACCGACAATACTATCTTTAATTGCATTTGTTACGGCAAAATTTGTCGGATTGTTCATCACCCGGGTTTCCCTGAAACTGGCAGCATCGCCGAGATCATCAATAATAAGATGGTGCATAACCGCACTCACCATATTTGTGGATTGAGTAGAATCAAACAGGATAATATTTTGTGCAGGAATTGCAGCCTGATGTGCGGCCATAAATCCATTACTGTAATATCGAACGCCCTGATAATCAACCGCTACAAAATAAGTAGACGAACTGTCAAAATTGACATCCGAAAAAACAAAATATCCCTTTTTACCGGATTGGGTTGAAAGGACCTCGTGGGGTGCCTGTTCGCCTCCGTGTAATACCTGTAAACCAACGGTAAGAGACGGCACACCGATACTGTCTCGTGAAGCATTTTTAACATAGCCGCTTATGTCAGCAGCAAACAAACCTGTTTGAAAAAACAACAAGCAAATAAACAAACTATTTAAAACAACTTTTCTTTTCATAGTACGTTCTAAAGTTTCATACCACAGTTAGCGCAAAATTTATCTCCGGGATGACAAATAAAACCACATGAGGAACATTGCAGTTTTGGTTTTAGCTTTTCTTTAACATCTGAAATTTCTTTTTCCAATTGTTGTTCCAAATTGGTCAAATCAATTCCGGAAACCTTTTTCATTTTTGTTTCTATTGTTGCCAATGTTTCCTGTTGTTCTTTGACCAGTTCATCACGGTCCTGTTCCGTTAATTTACCGGTTTGATAATCAAACTCCAGGTCGTTTATGGTTTGCAGAACAAAGGATTTTTGATGTAAAAAATCAGTATATACATTTTTATTTGTGGCCGATTGAGCAACAACGACCTCTTTTTTAGAATATAAAGGTGCTATAACATATAACACCACCCCTAAAACAAGAATTAAAACAAAAATTTCCATCATTAGTTCGTTTTCTTTTTTAACGTCGGTGATAATGAAATAAATGTACCTAAAACCATAACAATGCCGCCGATCCATATCCAAAGCACCAATGGATTTACCATAACACTGATGGTGGCCAACTGACTTTGTTTATCATAATTTGCCAAAATAACATACAAATCTTCTATCAATGTAGAACGGATACCAACTTCTGTTGCCGGTTGGAAATTAGGGTGAAGGTGTTTTTCAGCTTTTATTTCACCAATTGGTTTTTCGTTTTTATACAAATCAAAAACAGCCGCATCAATAAGGTATCCCTTTTCCTGATTTCCAACAATACCTTTATAAACCAGTTTATATTTTTTAACCTGCAAGCTTTCACCTTTTTTCAGCGTCTTTGTTTCTTCAATTGAAAAAGCCGAAGAACCGATGATACCCAATAAAAACATCAAGGCTCCCAAATGCACGATATATCCGCCGTAACGTCTTTTATTGTTTAATATCAAAAATAACAGTGACGACAGGAAAGAACGCTTGCCTGTTTTCTTTTTTACCCAAACTCCCCGAACATAATCGATAATTGTCGTTAATGTTGCAAAAACAACAATACCCAGCGCCATGAGCGGTAAAACCTTGCGAATTCCGATAAAAAACAAAAACAGTATAAAAGCCACCGTGATCAAACCGGGAGCGATTAAATTTTTCGTTAATTTTTGCAAACTGGTCTTTCCCCACGAAAACAGGGTGCACACACCAATAAGAAAAAATATAGACAGACCTACGGGCGTTGCCATTTTGTTAAAAAATTCAATACTGACCGTCATCTTTTCACCACGAACCAGCTCGGAAAGTGTGGGCATAATCGTACCCAAAAACACGCCCAACGTCAGGGCCACAAAAAACAGATTATTGAGCAAAAAACTCGATTCTTTCGATGTCCAGGAACCCAGTTCTCTTTTATTCTTTAATAAATCTTTTCTAAGGAACAAAAGATAAAAAGAAACAAGTAGAATGAGTGCTAAAAAACCAAGAAACAAGGGTCCCATATCTGAAACACCAAACGCATGAACCGAGGAAATAAGCCCGCTACGGGTAACAAAAGTTCCGAATATCGTTAATGCAAACGTCAGTGTAACCAGTGAAATATTCCATATTTTCAACATACCCCGGCGTTCCTGAACAATAACCGAATGCAGAAAAGCAGTCCCGGTGAGCCACGGCAGCAACGAAGAATTTTCAACAGGGTCCCAGGCCCAATAGCCTCCCCATCCCAGTTCCACATAGGCCCACTGCATACCCAATATATTTCCAACGGTTAAAAACAACCAGGAGAACAAGGTCCACATCCGGATTTTTTTAACCCACTGGTCATCAAGATTTTTTGTTAAAAGTGCGGCAACAGCAAAAGCAAAGGGAACCGTAAAACCGACAAAACCGATGTATAATGAAGGCGGATGAAAAATCATTCCCGGGTTTTGAAGCAATGGATTCAGTCCGTTTCCATCCGGCGGTACAATTGCAAGTTTTTGAAAAGGATTGGTTTTAAAAACAAGCAGGTATAAAAAGAAAAAAGTGGTAAAATTAATCACGCCCATAGTATACGGCAAAAGAACGGAGTGTTTGTTTTGCCTCAATACGATAACCGCAAATAAAGACAATAACAAAGCCCATAACAGCAAAGAACCGGCTTGACCGGCCCAAAATGCGGCAGCCGTATAAAACCATGATAACGAACGATTGGAATAATGGGCAACATATTCAATGCTAAAATCTCTTGCGAACAAAGCATATAATAATGCCAGTGATCCCAGCAAAACCATAGCAAATATAACATACACCCCCCTTTGGGCGCTTTTTAGAAAACGCTCTGACTGGAAACGTCCCCCTATAAAATAGACTATAGTCGAGAATGCGGCAAAAACAAGAGCTATGTTCAACGCCTGAAAACCAATATATGTCACAATCATAATCCCGTTCTGAATAAATGCATTCGATAAACATTGTCAAAAAATATAATCAATCTCTAAAAAAGGCGCAACAGAAAACGATTCTTGTAAACAAATCCTATAGCGGCGGCACGACATGACATTCATAACAACCTGTCGACTTCCATTCTTCGCCAATATCGATGGGATGCTTAAATTCAAGAGACTGGTCTGCACTGGCGCTCACAATCTGCCCGGCTTGACCCTGACTGGAAATGAGATGACAGTCATTACATCCATGGGAAATAATCTGACCATCCTGCGTGCTGTGCATACCATCATGACAGCGAAAACAACCAATGCTGGTCATGTGTCCGATATGGTCCGGATAAAATTCCCATTTTACATTCATTTCCGGAAATATATTTTTTGAATAGGCATCCTGAATACCGGCAATTGATTTTTCCAGCAATTCCTTTTTTTCATTGACAATATCTGGATAATTGTCTTCATAAAACGCAAGAACATGCTTTTCTATTCCCGTAAAAGCATCCGGAGTTGATTCATAGTCTTCCATACAAGCTTCAATAGCCGCCTGCTTTATCATCGGAATTTCGGAGCTGATATTACCCGAAGCAATAGCAACATTTACAAATCTATTAGGGTCACGATAAACATGACTGGGACGATTATGGCAATCAATACAATCCATTGTTCTATTCTCATAAACTGTTTCACCGGACTCATCAAAAGGTTCCATTTCATTATCATAGACTTTTTTTTCACCGCTTGCCAAATCCGTCATAACAACACGATTAATTGATGACCTTTTCTCGTCATTAGTAAAATATTCTATTTTAATATTCTGATTAATATGCCAGTGAATACCTGAACTTTGTCCCAACGCCGGATTGCCGCCGCCAGTATTCATCAGCATATCAATTTCCCAGCGGGTGTTTTCTTCATCAGGTAGATAATAAATTTCTTTGCGTTGTTGTTTACCATATACCTTTTGCGGCCAGTGGCATTCTTCACAAGTTTCTCGGGCCGGACGTAAATTCTTAACCGGCGTCGGAATGGGTCGTGGATAGACATTGGCAAGGGCCGCATATACCTGATACAATCCGCTTAATTTGGATTTCACATACCAATTGGCCCCCTCTCCCACATGACATTCCGCACAGGTTACACGGGCATGGGGTGATTCCTGGTAGGCTGTATATTCGGGAATCATCAAGTCGTGGCATAATGTCCCGCAAAACTTGACGGATTCCGTATAATGATAGGCTTCATAACTTCCCAAAGCAGATAAAAACAAAAATAGCGTAGTTCCGATTGTAAAAATAAATGTAGCATTACGATGTCTTTTTAGATTCAAGTTTAAAATCGGAAAGTCATCACCCTCTGCTTCGCCTTGTTTTTTTTGTTTGCGTATTTTCAAGATCATTCCAAATGGAATGAGTAAAAGACCGAGAATGATAAATGCAGGAATAGCAATAAAGATAACAATTCCCACATAGGCTTTGTCGAATGCCGTGAGGGACGAAAGAACATATAAAAACACAAACATGAATATGGCAATAACGGCAATGGCCGCTCCTGCGTAAGAAATTGGATTATAAAAAGAATGCGGTAATCTGAGCTTCATAAAAGTTCTCCTCTAAATAATCAATTATACTCTTGCCAGATTTTTATCCGGAGAATGGTGAAGCAATTAAAATTCTCCCAAAGGTTCACATAATTAATAATACAAACTAGATAAATAATTTAAAAGCGAACATTTGAAAAAAAATTTAAACTAACGCAAAAACAGTTATTAATATTAGATGTCTATTTTTTGTGAAAGAATTTTTGCAGGATGAGTTTCGGGTTTTTTAAATTTTCCTGACTGGAAATATAAACCTGGCAGTTACGACAATCAGTATTTGGGTGTTTACAAGAATTGTTTTTACTTTGCCAACAGGGTTCGCAGCAATTGGAATAAGCCTGGCAACTTGCACAATCTTCAATTGAACATTTTTGAATATGCCAGCAGGGAATTAAAGCTGCGAGTCTTTTAATACCTTCTAAATTTAACCCATGATTTCGAACAAGTTCAATAATAACTTGCAAATGTTTAATATCATGATAAGAATAAAGTCTTCGATTTGTTTCCGTACGAAATGGTATGATCAGTCCCGCATTTTCATACATACGTAATGTTGGAACAGCTACGCCCAGTTTTTTTGCAGCATAACCAATGGAATACATTGGCTTGAGAATATCATCTACATTCAATTCAGACATTATAAAATCTCCGGTAAAAACTAGTTTAATTTAAAAAAAATGTTTTTAATTCAAAATACTCTTTTAATAAAGATAAAATTTTTACTAATAGTTCGCAAAAACGAAATAAAATTTAAGAAAAATAAGGCTTTATGAAAAAAATATTTTAGAATTTTCTTGACTTCCCCCTACAAATATTATATAATAACCTATATCAGACAATATAGGTTTTTAAATAAACTGAAAGAATGACAAGGAGGTGATGATTTCACATATTTTTACCTAATCAACGTATCATTTAACCGAGGAGGTATGGATACCATGAAAAAGGTCATATTGGTTATTTTTGCATTATTATTAGCAAGTACAATATCTTTTGGACAAACTTTATCTTTTGGGCCTGTAGGTATATCAACTGCAGAATCTTTGGCGGATACAGTGGGCAATCCGGAATATGTTGGTGTTTTTGATCGTCCTTACAATGCGCTTTTAAATGTAGGTATAGAAACACAAATGTATTTTAAAGCACAGATTACTGCTGGTGCCATGATAGCACCAACATGGACTATCGCATCAGCACCATCCTGGTCAGAGTCGGCTATTGATCCCATAGTAAACCTGGATGATTCAACCCAGGTCGCTGTATTTGCCCCGGACCTTGTTGGAACGTATGTCATCGTATTTACAGATGGCGAATTATCAGATTCTTTAACAATTAATGCCGGCACCTATGTTGGCATTGAAGATGGGGCTTGTGGCATGTGTCACCAGGAAAAAGCCGCAGAATGGGAACAAACCGGACACTATTCCATAATGGAAACTCAACTAACAACTCCCGGCGGCCATTATTCGTTATCCTGTGTTAAATGTCATTCAACCGGGTACGATGAATTTGCCGACAACCAGGGATTTGATGACCGTACACAACGAATAGCCGGTGTAGATTCTGCATGGGTATTCCCGGCTACCATCGCTGCCGAAACATGGGACAATCTTGTAGCAACCTATCCAAATTCAATGAAACTGGCACGAATTCAGTGTGAATCATGTCACGGTCCCGGTAGCGCCCACTATGGCCGCACAGCGGACAATAAAATGGTCGCAACTTTGGCTGAAGAAGCCTGTGCTGTTTGTCATGATGATAATCATTACCATGTATATCCGGCACAATGGAAAGAATCCCCACATTCACGCATTCCAACCTATCCAGGCGGTACGCGTACCACCTGCAATGGTTGTCATAACGGCGCTCAGTTTGTTCAATTTGTTGAAGGTGAAACAATTACAACTCAATCTCATATTAACATCACATGTGCTGTTTGCCACGATCCGCACTCGGCAGAAAATACTTTTCAACTTCGAACAATGACCGCAACTTTATCCAACAACCAGCAAGTCAGCGGCGCCGGAACCGGAGCTATATGTATGAACTGTCACCAAAGCCGGCAAAATGCGGCAACGTACACCAATGCACCATCCGGCCATTACGGTCCTCATTATGCACCGCAAGCTGATATGCTGCTGGCAACAAATGTTGCAACATTTGGAAAAACACTACCCTCATCGCCTCACCTGGAAGCAACAGGAAATGCCTGTGCGACCTGTCATATGTATGAAGATGGTTCTCATGGTGAACATGATGCTGATGGTAATTTAACATCTGCCGGAATGCATTCCTTTTCAATGGTCAGCCTGGATAGCGTTGATAATGTGGCTTCCTGTAAAGACTGCCACGGTGACGTTGGTGATTCTTTTAGTGAAAAGAAATACTATGCCAACGGCAATGCCGACCATGATGGAGATGGTGTAGCGGAAGGTCTTCAGGAAGAAGTTCATGGTTTGATGGACATCCTCAGTGGATTGTTACCGGATGCAGACCCCCATGCCGATGTAGATGAAACCTGGACCAAAACAGAATTAAAAGCAGGTTTTAACCATCGAATGGTTTATTATGATCATAGTTATGGCATTCATAATCCCGCATTTACTGTAGCTCTTCTCAAAACAAGCATTCAAGCGCTGAAAAACAATGCTATTGATGGTGAAATTGTTGCCATTGAAGATGTACCAAATGATCAGGGTAAAAAAGTTCGCATTATTTGGGATAAATTTGTAGATGACGGTATTGCCATTGACCCGGTAGCTGTTTATAAAGTAAAACGCCAGGATGGTGAGGCTGACTGGACAGACGTCGGAGAAACAACAGCAGACGGCAGCAACCGTTATGCTTTGGTCGTACCGACAGTTTACGACTCTACAGCAAGCGGAACTGCCTTAACAAATTTCATGGTTGTTGCTGTAACTCAAGGCGGTACCAGACATGAATCACAACCGGGAGCCGGTTATTCTGTTGATAACCTTGTACCAATGGCGCCGGACGGCCTTGTTGCTGAACTTGTCGGTGGAACAGATGTTAAACTTTCATGGAATGATCCTGTTGATGAAGACTTTAATTATTTTGCAGTCTATCGCGGAACGGCCCCGGGCTTTGCCGCCACCGATGAAAACAGAATTGCTACACTCACAGGAACATCCTATTTTGACGCAGAAACAGATCAAAGCCAGACCTATTACTACAAGATTTCGGCTTTTGACTTTTCCGGTAACCAAAGTGAGCTTTCAGATGAAACATCCATTGCAGTAACATCTGTAGATTCTCAGAACGGAGCAGTTCCAAAAGCTTTTGCATTGTCGCAAAACTATCCGAATCCATTTAACCCAACAACGGTTATAGAGTTTGCCGTACCAACAGCCGCAGAAGTAACCATTAATATTTATGATATTCGTGGTGTACATGTCAGAACACTGGCAAGCGGAAAATTTGGTACCGGTTATCACAAACTTGTGTGGGACGGCCGGGACAATTATGGACTAACTGTCAGCGCCGGAACATATCTCTATCGCATGGATTCACCGGGTAACACTTTTACACGCAAGATGATATTTATTAAATAGCCCAATTATTAAGGCCGGTCGTTTGACCGGCCTTTTTTTATATCAACAGAATTTACCAGGGCAACCATCTCTCATTAAAAATTCTGGTAAAATCCGGTTTACAATATAAATACTCATCTTGAGAACGTAGAAAAGTTTGAAAAATATTAAAAAATTCTTGCACCGCGACAATTTATTTTGTACAATTCAATCATCAACGATAACTGATTGTTTTTCAGGACAATTGGGTAATCATGGGAGTTCCTGATAGACCTTAAACCGGTTTTCATCTTAAATACGGGTATTAACAGCAGGCAGGAGGAAGTAATTACGTCGGATAAAAAATCATATCCCTCTTTTTAACCAGCAAAATCATTAAATCATTATGGTGTTTCTGTTTGCATTTCTAAATAATGTCCAATAGTTCTAAAAAAGTACAACAATACAATTTTAGTGTACAAGCATTACCATACCATTTTTTTCAATGGAAAACACCGAGCAAAAACCGTTAATAAAAGCGAACAGAATATGGTACTATCTTTAAAAAATGCTATAAAAAAATTTCTAATTCGGTTTTACATATTATTTACACTCCTTCCGGCATCCAACTATGCCGGGGATAAAGGTACCGACTTGATACCGGAAAAAATTTATTTCGGAGAGTTGGCCACACTCTCCGGCAAAGAATTTGTTGATCGTTATGTTCCGCAACGTATTCCCGCTCCTGTTGTATATGCGGCTGATTTTCTTAAGGATCGTTCACATTCCGAAGCAATAGAAGCGGCAATGGCTTCTGTTGGCAAGCCGGGTACGCCATTAACACTTGTTCTCGATAAACAAAACTGGATAATCGACCGGGCAATTCTTCTATCGTCCAATACCGAACTTGTAATCGATGGTTGTATCCTTAAACTCGCTGACAAAGTGTTTGACAATATTATTCGCGTGGCCGGCATTCACCCCAATCCGGATAACCCCAATGGATTCTGTAAGGTCGATTCCACAAAAAACATCAGAATTACGGGGCGAAATAACGCCATTATAGAAGGAGCTGATAATCCCTATGAAGGGATAAATCCAAAGACAGGAAAGACCACAAAGTGGACCGGGGATTTTTATGGATGGCGCACTGTCGGCATTCTGCTGTCACTCACGACCGGCTATGAAATATCCGGGTTTACCATGCACAAAACCCACTGCTGGGCTATCTCACAGGGACAGTGTTCCTACGGTTATTTGCATGACATTATTTTTCATACAAGCGTTAAAAACGGTGACGGGATTGATTTCCGTAATGGATGCTCATTTTGTTTTGTCGAAAATATATCCGGTTCTACCAGTGATGATACGATTGCATGCACGGCATTAAACGGTACATACTTAACCCCGCACTCAAATTATGTTTATCCCATGCAGCCAGAAGGACTCGACTTTGAGGGAGATGCCGCCGACATACACGATATTGCCATACGAAACATCCTGACCGGCGGGAACCATCACGGCGTCATTTGTCTTGCAACATCCCCAAGGGTCTATAATATTTCAATAGACCATGTCATAGAAGAGGCGCCCTCAACTCGCGAAGCGTGCGTTAAAATCTATACGGGATATGGAAGCGGGTATAAACAAGGCAATCTCAGCAACATTTCTGTTTCTAATATCGTTGCTAAAAATGCCCGATATGCTGTAATCGTTAAAGCTGATGTTAAGGATATAAGCTGCACCAACATCAAACAAATGAAAAAAGACGCATTAACCCATCTTTTTGAAGGAAACTCTAAAAACCTGACTATTAAAAATGAAAAATAGGGCAACCAAGCTAATTATCAAAAATACAAAAGGGAAACATCGCTAATAATTCCACGGATTTGGTTTTAACAGATTTCAATTCGATAAAAATAGCATTTATGTGACTTTTTTAACAATTGTCCTTAATAATGTTGTTAAATTCAATATTATACCACAAAATCATCAAAAACTTGTACAATCAAAACAATTTAGGAGAAAGTAAAATGAAAACATCATTTGGATATTTCCGGCTTTTCAGTAAATTGTTTCTAATTGTTCTTTTGGTTAAACCGTCATTCGCTCAGATTGAAACAAAACTCACAGCTTTCGATGGTGACTCTACCGACTTGTTTGGCCGCAGCAACGATTTGTGCTTTAATTATTCGGCAGTGGGTGCAAATGAAGATGACAATGAAAACGGTATAAACGCGGGTGCGGCTTATATTTATAAAAGAGATAATACCGGATGGGTTTTCCAACAAAAGGTAGTTGCCAGCGATGGAGCAGAGGAGGATAATTTTGGTTACAGTGTAGGGGTTAGTGATAAATATATCATCATTGGTTCTCCCTGGGATGATGATGCAGGTGAAAAATCCGGTTCCGCCTATATCTTTAAACGTGATGGCGATACCTGGGTGGAAACAGCCAAACTCACAGCAGATGATGCAGGGGAAGACAATCGATTTGGCATCACCGTAGCAATCAGGGATAACGGCAACACGGCTGTTGTGGGCGCTTTTTTTGACGATGATTTTGGAACACGTACTGGTTCGGCCTATGTTTATGAACGAATGGATGATGAAAGCTGGACCCAGGTGACAAAGCTGTTACCGGATGATGCGGCAGAAGGTGACTGGTTTGGTGTATCAATCGATATTGACAGCTATACAATCGCAATAGGTTCCCGTTTCGATGACAATGAAAACGGTGTCGATGCCGGTGCCGTCTATCTTTTTCAAGAGGTAGATTTAGAATGGGTACAGCAAAAAAAGATAATTGCAAACGATGGGACCGCTGGAGACAGGTTCCATCAGGTAGCCCTGCACGGAGACCGCCTGGCTGTTGGCGCCTCTTATGATGATGATAAAGGCACCAGTTCCGGATCGGTTTATATTTATAAATGGCAGGAAAACGATTGGATCGAAGAACAAAAAATTATATCACCGGAACCTGATGATGTACCAAGCGATTACTTTGGTGCAAGCTTAGATATCGTCGGGAACCGGCTTATTATTGGTGCTTACGGAAATGATGAATGGGGGGAAAATGCAGGTAAAGCATATTTATATCGTCATAACGGTACACAATGGGACCTCGAAAGAGTCATTGTGCCTGTGGACATTGACGATGGTGACTGGTTTGGATTACCGGTCACGATGAACAGGGGCACAATCATGATCAGTTCACGTCAGGATGATGACAATGGTAACAACTCTGGGTCTGTTTATTCTTATTATTTTTACACCAAAGTGTTTACAATTTCACCAGACAGCCCGATTTCCATAAGCCAGGCCATGACAGGGTGTGACTATGGAGACAAAATTAAAGTAGAACCCGGTATTTATAACGATTGCATAGACATGCAGCCCGGCGTAACAATTTATAGCAAAGCCGGACCGGACAGTGTTATCATTACGAATAATGACAGTCCGTATATTATAGAGATGGCATTCGATGCAGAGATACATGATATAACTGTCGCAGGCTCTGCAGAGGGTTCTCCTCCTGAATACGGCGTTCTATCAAAATTTGGCAGCGTAAGAGTTCATCATTGTATTATTCGTAACTGTGACATTGGAATTTACCTGAACAACAATAATACTTGTGATATCTATAACAATACAATTGACAACAATAATTTATACGGTATTGCACTGCATCAGGCTTATGGGACTTTTATCTACAATAATATATTTTCCAGCAATCAGGAGAGCGGCATTTTTAAGACTGAAGATGTTTCGACCGATTTTTGCTCATTTGAATATAACGATTATTTTGGGAACGGAACAAACTTTGGACCAACGGATAATACATGGACAGCCCTGCCCGGCACCGGAAGAATTGAACAGGACCCGCTTTACGTTGGAGGCACTCCATTTGACTATCATCTGACCCAGAATTCTCCATGTATTGATACGGGCGATCCTGCCATAACTGATGATGATGGATCTGTATCAGATATGGGAGCCCTGCCATATGATCATAATGTAAAAGTGGCAAACCTTACAAACCTGCAACCTATGAATTTTTGTTTACATTCGGCCTATCCCAATCCATTTAATCCAAAAACCACGATTTCATTTCAATTGCCAAAACCAATGTATGCTGAACTGACAATTTTCAATATACTAGGTGAACGTGTTATTGACCTGGTCCATCAAAATCTGCAAGACGGTATGTACAGCATGATATGGGACGGTTGTAACAGCCAGGGAATGCAAATGCCATCCGGAGTCTATTTTTATCGGCTAAAAACCTTGCCCCTTAACAATACCGGAACAGCCTATATCGATGTCAAAAAACTGGTTTTATCTAAATAGACATCAACGAGAAAAATTTCCTCCTAAAGGGTCGGCTCATAACCGGCCTTTTTTTTTATCACCTAAATTTAACAGAGAAACTATCTCTCACTTGCAAGCGCTTATTCGTTAATATGTACCGGCGATATAGTATTATTCATCAATCCCCTGCCTTGACCTCAAAATTTAACATTTTCTGGTATTCTTGCCCACATTTGAATTGAATTTTCCCATCTGAATTACTTTTTAATGAGACAAATTTTTCACCATTCAGATAAACGTCAAACATATTATCTGGCTCCAGTCCCATGATTTTATGATTGGTTGTCATATTCTCGTTTGTAGATGACTCTTTCCATTTTATAAGACACGGATTCGGGATATCCCATTTTTGAATATCGATAATTAGAGGTTCGTTCCCGGATTTATTTATCACCATAGAAGGTTTGCCTTCATCTCTATAAAAATATTGAGCCGTGTTTTCCCTACAGTCCACGGCGAAATCGTGCATAGAGTGAAATACAAAACTATCTACCTCTATAGCATAGTCATCCTGATTCAAAGTAATCAAATACTCCTGGTCCCTCAATTTATAATAAAGGCGGGTTCCGTTTAGCTCTTCCGTCAGATGTGGATTCAGATACAACCTGTTATAGTACGGTTGTATACCGTAAATATTTCGGTATAGCCCTACAATGGCGCTGCAATTATTTGCCAGAATATCATCTCCGGCCCCTGTTTGAGTTTTTCTTTTATACCGTTGAAAAGCCAGCCCATCCTTTTCATACTGTTTTAGCACATTTTTAATATATTTGACCGGTATTTCCGGTTTATAATCGACATAAGCGCGAATACCCAACTCGGCCCAGGCAAGAAAAATATCACCGTTCTCATAATTCGGATAGGGAAAATTAACACGATCCAGACCCTCGCCATCTTTGTAGGGATATATGCATAAAGGCCAGCAAAACAAGTTTTCATTTTGCATCTCTGTTTCTATTCGGTCCAGGATGGCATGACTATGTGTCTTTTCCTCGCATAGTCCGTAAGCAATAGCCATAAAATTAACCGGCACAACCAAATTATTGCCGTGTATGGAATCGTCTTTATCACGCCAATAAACATACCATTTGTTTTCAGGGTCCCAAAATCCCCCGTTGTGAATTGATTTATTAAAGCTTTGTTTTAATTCCCCGGCGAAATCGGAATAATATTGTGCCGCCACTGAATCACCCATTTGAAATTCAATATCAGACCATAATGTTAAAGCATAATAAAGTTCGGCATTGACAAACGCATTTTCAAAAGATGCCCAAATAACGTCGATCCAGTCACTGCCTTTTGCGTCGGTATGATCATCTGTAATCATTTCCACCAAATAATCCTCGTCAGAATCCCGATCAAGAAGATATGCCAGCACCTTTTCACAGGATGATTTAAACGTTTTTACCCATTCCAGGTCGCCATTAAACTGATAAAGCTCGGATACATTGATAACAAAATCCGGTTGTGAATCCAATAAATAGCCCCACTGACATTCATAAAATCCCAAAGAATCATAACTAGCCGGCATGGCGTCACCGTCATGGTAGGCCCAACGTGACTTGACCCGGCCATCTTTTTCTATTGCATGATCACGCTGAAACTCCAGGGTTTTTTGATAGGCTTTAAAATAAGCCGGATCATCAATAGCCAGGCCCAATTGGGCAATCCATTGTTCATGTAAAACGGCAGGGCCATAGGGCGTGCGCCAACTATTACTGCCATGCAAATAAGAATCAATGACACCAACACGGGCTATGGTATTTGCAATACTGCTGATGGCCTCGCCATTCAGATTTGCAAACTCTCCTCGTTTATATTCATTCGTATATTTTAAAGGTAAAAGCGTATACTCTGTTGTTATCTTTTTTTGATTTATATTTACAGGTTTCCAAATATCCTGTCGATCACTAAAATATCTGTAATGGTCATATCGTGTTAAAAGCTCATAATCCGTTACATACTGTGTAAAAGAAAAAATATCTCCCGGTAACCGGCTAAATTTCACGGCATAACAGTTATCTGAATTTTCATCCGCAATAATTCGCAAACAAATATCCAAATCCTTGTTCCAAAAAGTAACTTTATCCGTATGTACGCCATAGCTTGAATTCTCTTGATCAAATAATTTACACCACGCCACACCGCCATTGTTTAACAAGGAGCCATCCCACGTTTTCATATTAAATTGCCAACAGGGAAATGAAATATCTTCAAAATAATTACCAGAAAGATAAGCTCTATCTATCTTCCATTTGATTGTATTGTTTTCTACTATAAATCGCCAATCCTCCTGAACTATAGTTCCGGTCCCGCCAAATTGGATACCTTTGATGGCCACAGTATCTCCGGAGATATTTACAACAGGAGAAGGAATGCCGGAAGATGTTGTATACCACACTTTACCGGTTTTTACCCCGCTAAATATCCCGGTCGGTGCAAGAATGTTATTTTGCTCAATTTTCATTTCATTGATGACACATTTGGCACCATAATCGAGTTTTAATTGAAAATTTCCATCCCTGGTTGACAGCAAAACAGTTTTGTTCTGAGAGTCATGGGTAATCACATTCGCTTTAATCCATGACGATAGAATTAAAAGCATTGCAATACAAAACCAACTCGCCACCCAAATTCGTTTATTGAGATACCGGAAATGAACATTCATCATTTATTCCCTTTCACAGTCTTACCCGTTTGACCGTTATTAACACCACGCTTTAGTTAAAAGATTGGCTCGAAGAAATAAAAACCATCCTGTTTACGCCTATTTCGACTCATATGGCCCAAAAACATCTTTAATTCTATAAGATTCTGTGCTGTCATCCAAGATAATAACCTTAAAAGTGCTTCCCGTTGGAGCAACACGCACGACAACATGTCCCTGATCGCTTTTTAATTTTTCCAGACCGGAACCGATCACAATTTTATTTGCTTCCATTATATTTGTCGCAAATATATCGCGTGGACCAGGATATATCTTTTCAGAAAGCAATCGTCTTAACACACGGGGCGAAGGATGACTGGGTGACCACGCCTGGATGATGTGTACTTGCGGCCTTAAAGCACTTAGAAAAAAAGCATTTTCAGTATCAAGGTAGCCATGATGGTTCAATACGTTAACCTCAACAGGTCCGACAGCCCTGGCCACCGGCGTTTCAACATCATGCCACAGAGGGGCTCCATCATCCAAAACACCGGTAATGTCTCCACCGTTAAAAAAGTCAAACTTTCCATAGGATAATCTAAAAGCAATGCTGCACATATTTTCACTGGGAAATTCATCAGGACCAATATCTTCCAAAGCCGGAAAATGATTTCTAGTTTCAGAATCAACACCTGTCCATATCACTCCATTAACGGCGATATTGCGAATTTCAAAATCATTAAACTCCTCAGGTCGGTTTACAAGCACGATTTGATCATCCCGTCCGGGTTTAAAATGCTCAACAACAGTTTGATTGTTTGCGATTTGCCATTTTAAAAAGGCTTGATAATTCGTCATATTATGATTTTCCAAAGGATAGGGATAATCATAATCCGGCCAGCCACGATCGATAATTTTTTTCATAATCAGGTCTTCACCGACTTGTGTAACACCGCTGAGCTGATACATTTTTGATGACGAATACGTGCTGTTCTCTGTCACTCTACCGATATGGTCATCGTGAAAATGGGTCAACAGTACATAATCTAAAAAAGAAATGGACTCATTGCCGGGAAGATTTTTAAGATAACGAACAATCCATTCGCCAGGCGTATGCGAAGAATCGGGACGTATTTCTGTTACACGGCGTCCGGTCCTTGAGGTTGCACCGGCGTCTACAAGCATCGTGGTCCCATCCGGAAATATATAAAAACAAGCCTCTCCTTTACCGGTATTGATAAAATGTATATCCAGTTCTCCCGTCTTCCAGGGAGAAATCACGTCACCAATGTTTTGTGAAAAAGATGGAGTGGAAACAAGTAATATACCAAAAAGAATTTTTACTATTTTTTTTAATTTCATCCTTTCTACCTCATTTAAATATATAAAGCATACATAAAAAATCCTTTAAGATAAGATAAAACCTAATCATCTGTAGAAAAAAATCAGTAATCAAGACTTGAAATGCAGTCCTATCCAAAAGCTTCGGCCATAGCCCTCTACTCCAGAACCGTGAATTCGATAGGCCTTGTTGAATAAATTCTGAGCGCCAACGGAAACATCCAGATTTTGAAACGAATAGCCCATATACATATTTAAAATCTGCCAACCCGGTGTTCCGCCTTCAGGAATACGGTGATCATCAATATCACCGGAAGACAACCGGTCCTGTTTTCCGGCATACTGCAAATCGGTTTCATACCACAACTTTGAGGACACCTGCCATTTAATTTTCGATTTGCCATACAATGGCGGGATACGGCGTAACGGCTCTTTCGAGTCACTCGTTTCACCATAGGTATAAATCAAGTTCTGCTGAAATACAACATTTTTTAGCAGAGCAACCTCCATATCCATCTCATATCCGTAAATATACGCTTTGTCAATATTTTGCTTTTTATAAACATTTAAACCCTCATAAATTGATTGCCCCAGATATGTACTTTTAACCCGGTCAATCAAATTCGTCAGATCATTACGATAGACAGAACCGGCAAAAGACCAGCTATCAAAACGGCTTTTAACACCCAGTTCCATATTAACGGATTTTTCAGGAGAAAGGTCAGGACTAGGTACTTCAGTTCCATAATCAAATTCACCCAAGCTGCTGACATCATTGATATTAGGGGCGCGGAAACCCTGAGAAACAGAACCAAAAAGAAGGGTTTGGTTCATAAAATAACCAAGTCCAAGTGTGGTAACGAAAGATTCGGAATTATTTTCAAGATATCCAAATCCTTCATTATAAAAATTTAACTTTGTATGATTAAAACGGGCACCACAGGTTATGTTAAATTTTTCCAAAGCAAAATCATTGGTTACAAACACTGCCAGATTTTCTGCTTTTGAATCATCAGGATAAAGTCCTCTTTTCAAAACCGTCTGGCCCGTATCCGTATCAATATCCTTACGCCAACTATGAATATAATCTTTATAATAATCAACTCCGGAATTTACTTTCCAAAATGTATAAGGTCTTGATAAAACATCCAGATTAATCCCAAATGTTTTTACTTTATCTTCTTCCTGTACCAGCAACGGATCTTCTCTTTTTTGTTTTTTTCGTTCTTCAATGGACTCATGTCTGGAAAGGTTCAAACTTACTTGCTGAATCCATTTTGAAGACAAATCGGTTATATACTTCAAGTAAGACAATCGTCGAATTTGCGGATCAAAAGAATAGGTTTTATAATCCTGTTCAAAAACTTTATCATATCTCGGCACATCATCCTGATATACGTTTTGATGGGCAACCGTCAACTCGCCTTTTGAAAAAAGTTTAATCCGTGTTTTAACATCCCAATCGGATTCCTCATACCCAGAGGGTGCTTCCTTGCCAATACCTCCGCCGGCATAAATATCACCAAAATTCTTGCGCGAAAAACCTCCGATAACAGCAACCGCCGGTGATTGAAAATGAATTTCCGAGCGGCCTGTCTTTTCCATTCCATGACTCATAAAACGGGAATAAACGTCCCCGGAAATATTATAGCCTGCATTTATAAACTGTGGCTCTTTGGTCAACAGATTTATCACACCCCCCAGCGCATCGGTGCCATATAAAACAGAACCGGAACCCCGGAGTGCTTCAACCCGTGATATGGTGAACGGATCAATCGTGCTCAGGTACTGATTGGGGCCATATCGAAATGTAGCATTGTTAAGCCGAACACCATCAACCAGTATTAATACCTGGTTGCCCACCAAACCTCGGATAAACGGGGATCCGCCGCCATGATTTGTTTTTTGCATCCAAACACCGGACGTTTCAATCAATCCTTCGGGGGTGGAACGAGGCAACCGACGATCAAGCTGTCCCTTCTCCATCACTGAAACAGAAGCAACCACATTAAAAACATCATTTCGGGACCGGTTAGCCGTCACGACAATATTTTTATTTAATTGAATGACAGTCGGCTTTAAATAAATATGTAATTCTTGTTCGCCTGATTCATTTGCATCCAGTTTTCTCTTTTCCTGTTCATATCCAACACAGGTAAAAACCAGACACCCCTGTTCAAAACTGTCAACACGAATTTGATAGCGGCCATTGTTATCAGATGATGAACCCAAAACAGAATTCTCAAAAAAAATATTTACCGACGAAAGAGGTTTCTTTGTTTCTGCATCAAATACCTGGCCGGTTATAAATGTGTTTGCTGTTACATTAAAACACAATACAAAGAATATAAACAGAATAATCCATACTGACTTCAAAACGTCCTCCATTAATCTATACCAAAAGTGTGAATAGAATTAATTTAATAGAAATTAACATACAATCAATATAAATATTGCAATAAAACCAAGTTACAGTTTGTTACAGACATAAATAAAATAAACTCGGTACCTTATTTTTAGGCAGTGGCTGTTATTAAAGAAATTATATCTTTATTCAAATACATATATCAATTACATTTAAACAAAATGTTCCACTGTTTCAACCTTGAAACAAACAAGAGGTAAAAGTTGCCAATTCGACAACCACAAACAAGAGACATTTTGGATTCAATCGGAGAAGGCGTTTTTACAGTTGATAAAAATTTTAAAATTACATTTATCAACCGTGCTGCAGAAGACATACTGGGGATAAACCGCGAAAACGTTATTGGTAAAATATGTAAATATGTTTGTAAAACCGGACTTTGTTCCGGCAAATGCCCAATAGCCCATGTATTGGAATCGGGACAAACTAAATATGACATCGAATCAAAGCTTGTTAATGAAAAAGGCGAAATAATATATGTCAAGATGAATTCGTCGGTTCTGTATAATAGTGATAACGAACCCTATGGCGGAATCATCTCTTTCCGGGATATTTCGGAAGTAGAGGTCATCAAAAAGAAATTAATTAAAGAGACACAATATCATGGTATTGTCGGTTATCATAAATCCATGATAGAAATTTTTGAATTGATTGATGAAATTGCCGATGCAGACGCGGCTGTTCTGATTCAGGGTGAATCCGGGACAGGAAAAGAGATGATTGCCAATGCTATTCAGACGACATCCTATCGCAAAAATGAAAAGTATATCAAAGTAAACTGTTCTATTTTCCCGGACCAGTTACTCGCCAGTGAACTTTTCGGCCATGTAAAAGGAGCGTTTACAGGGTCAATTAAAGACAGGGTCGGTCGCTTTGAGCTGGCAGACAAAGGAACAATTTTTCTGGATGAAGTTGCAGAAATGCCGCAGCAAACCCAGTTGCAGTTACTTCGAATTTTGCAGGAAGGTACATTTGAGCGCATCGGAGAATCGACGACGCGCAATGTCGATGTTCGGGTGATAGCCGCAACCAATAAAAACCTGGAACAAGCGCTTGAATCCGGTCAATTCCGCCAAGACCTTTATTATCGACTTAATGTAATACCCATTCATGTTCCTCCATTGCGAGAACGGTTGGATGATATACCCTATTTGGTCAAACATTTTATCCATAAATTTTCACTTCTTTATAACAAGAATATTCATGAAATTGATGACGATTCAATGGATATATTATTACGTTACAACTGGCCGGGAAATGTTCGCGAATTGGAAAATACCATCGAATATGCCTTTGCCAGAACAAAAAATAACGATGTTATAGAAAAAACAAAACTCCCCGCTCATATTCGTATTAGTTTTGATAATATCAAGCCTGTAACACCCAGGAACATCAAAAAGCAGGATAATGAAATTGCCAAAACGCTGGAAAAGCACCACTGGAACCGAGGCAAAGCAGCCGCTGAACTGGGAATCGGCAGAACAACGCTTTGGCGTCGTATGAAAACACACGGTCTTGTTTAACGAGGATGTTTCAGGAAACATATTGTTTCAAAATACATATATTAATATTTAACAAGCAGTTATAAATATTTTGAAACGAAATGTTTCAAAATACCATTCACAACACCATTGAATTTATTGAACTTACAGCATGGCAGGGTATTTGTATACTCTTAACAAAATTAGGAAGTATACATGTCTGAAATGCTTGGAAACCAATACTTTTTATCGCGTAACTATACCGGCGCCGTTAAAGAGCTTGAAGAAATACTGCAACATGATCCCAAAAATAAACAAGTTCGTCGCAAGCTTGTTGTCAGTTATACACAAACATTTCAAATCGACCAAGCTCTGGAACTGTTTGTTCCTCTTATTAAAGAAGATATTTCTTTTATCATCAACACCAATGCTGTTGACGATGACTGCCCTTGTGCGGAGCTCGTATATAATGCAGAAAAAAGACCCAATGAAAATAAAAATTCTCTGGATTTTCACAACATGATGGGAATGCTATGGTTGTTTTGTGACATTAAAAAATCTCTGATATATTTTGAAAATGCCTTACAGATAGAACCGGACAATATTGTTACACAAACAATCATTCAATTAATCAAAACATACATTCAGGAAAACACTAAAAGCCGAAACATGGCACTAAATTAAGCTTCAAATCTAAATCAACCATAATCTGGAGTATAGCGTGCAAAATCGTTTTTTAGCTTATCTTTTCACTGCTTTGCTGATTTGCTTGGCGGCTATTCAATGTACAAAAAAATACCCCGCTGAACAAAAAACGGTTCAAATGGCAAGTAGTGACGGTTGTATAGGTTGTCATACAAATTCTGCTTTATTAAAAGAGGTTGCAGATCCACTCCCGGATGTTGAGGGCGATGCAGGCGAAGGCTGAGGCGGATCCGTGTCTCAGTTAGAGGCCTGGCAAATGGTTCTTGTAAACCAAACTTTTTTCAGCACAACACATGGGGAAATGGGCTGTACAGCCTGTCATTTAGGTGATTCAAAAGCAGAAACTAAAGATGTTGCACATAAAGGACTTGTCGCCTATCCAAGTTCGTCGTCAGAACAATTTTGTGCAGGTTGCCACGCGGATGTTACGACCAAACACCAAAACAGTTTACATTACAACGTCAAAGGGTATTACAAAAGAATTGAAAAACGACTGGGATATGATATTTCAACAAATCCGGACCTTGTTGACAAATTTGATGCGGAATGTGGAAAGTGCCATGCCTCCTGCGGACAATGTCATGTTTCACGTCCGGTTTCCGTGGATGGTGGTTTTTTAAACGGACACACTTTTCAAAAAGAACCTGATATGCGGAATAACTGTACTGCATGTCACGGCAGCCGTGTCGGAGCAGAATATTTTGGCGAAAATGCAGGCATTAACCCTGATGTCCATTGGATTCCGAATGTTAAACGCTGCACATTTTGCCATTCAGAAGATGCAATGCACAGCAGCTCTGTAGCGGCGGAACACAGATACGAAGATCAGGACATGGTCCGGTGTGAAGACTGTCATCAGGACAAAGAAAACGCAAACAATTATCATAATATGCATTGGGGCGAACTTTCCTGTCAGGTTTGCCATTCACAATCATACAAAAATTGTAACTCCTGCCACACCGGCGGGCAAGGTATTACCGGAAGTTCTTATATGGATTTTAAAATCGCCCGAAATCCGATCCGGTCAGCAGATCGTAACTATAAAATCGTAACCGTTCGTCATATACCGATTTCACGCGACACCTATGCCAGTTGGGGTATCGCAGATTTACCCAACTATTCTTCCGAAACAACATGGAAATATGCTACGCCACATAATATTCAACGATGGACGCCGCAAACAGACACACGCAATGATGCCGGATCATGTGGTTCCAAATGTCATAATTCAGATTATTATTTAACTAGCGACGATCTTGATCCCAATGAAATCGACGCTAATAAACAAATCGTATTAACGAAAAACTAATTGAATAAATATATTAACCTTTTTTGTAAGGAGATCAAACATGTTAAAACGGTTTCTAATTCTCTTCCTCGGACTTTTTATTATTATTACAGCTTGCAGCGACGATGACAACCCGGCTGAAACACAAGAACAAATAGTTGAGTTTAATCTCGTTGAATCCGTCGGCAATCAATATTTTAGCAGTTATACTTCCACAAGCGGAAAATCTGTAAACATTTCAATTGCAGATGTTAAAACCCTCTTAACCGATGGTGACACTAGCAATGATCCATATATCATTGATTACAGATCAGCCGCTGATTATACATCCGGACATATTATCGGTGCTGTTAATATGGCAATCGGCGATCTTGTTACCAAAATTAACGATGGTACAATTCCCAAAACCAAAACCATTTTGAATATCTGTTATACCGGGCAAACAGCAAGCTGGGCAACAGCCGTTTTAAACATGCTGGGTTATGATGCACAAAACCTGTTATTTGCCATGTGCTCTGTTGTTGCAGATAACAGCATTAACGGCACAGACAAGTGGATAAACCAAATTGCCGGTGATGAATTTGCTTCCCAGTTAAAAACTACAGATTTAACACCGACCACTGAACAAACTTATCCGACCTTGTCAACAGGCAAAACGTCAGCCGAAGACATAATTAAAGAACGGGTAAAAGATATTCTGGCAACCAGCGGATGGGGAAATATCAGTGCTGCCACTGTTTTCGCAAATCCCGGCAATTATTTTATTATCAACTATTGGCCAAAAGCCGAGTACCTGAATCCCGGACATATTGAAGGTGCTTTTTGTTATGAACCCAAAACATCTCTAAAAAAAGATGCCATGCTGAAATATTTACCAACGGATAAAACCATTGTTATCTATTGCTATACAGGTCAAACATCGGCACAGATAGCTGCTTATCTGCAAATACTCGGCTATGACGCAAAAAGTTTACTTTATGGTGTTAACGGATTTGCCTATAACAGCTTGACAAAATCAAAATATACACCTCCTGCAGCAGATTATTCGGATATTATTATAAAATAATTAAACTCTTTTCAGGCAGTCATCAATAGATGGCTGCCTATTTAAGCGCGGTTCACATAAAAAATCGCGGGAATTATTATGAAAAAGATTCTTGTTTTATTGCTCGTTTCACTTTTTGTTGTTACCAACGTTAAAGCAACAAATTTAATTTTTCACGGCAGTGTAAAAAATTCGATATACAGTTATAAAGACATCGAATCAACCACTCGGATTTATCAATACGCCCGAATGAGTTTGCGCACGTGGAACAATCGAATTATAATCAATTCTTCTCTTCGAGGGCTGACCGATACTCAGGAGTCGCTGAACAGTGAAGAGCGTTTTAAAGCCTATGTTCTAAACCTTGAGGTCAAAAATTTATTAAACAGAATTGATTTAACCATCGGAAGACAATTCCGCCACCCCGGGACCGTATTAGGCGGTCTTGATGGTATCTATTTAAAAAGCAGGATACTTAAAAACCTCTCCGTTCATATATATGGCGGCGTTGAAACCCATTTCCAGCGTTCTTTTAAAGTTTATGAGACCGACGACAGTCAAATTATTGGTGGTTTAATAAATTTAAAAAATATTTATTCTACCACAATTCAACCCTTTTACCTGCAAAAAGCAAATAAAAATGAAATTTTCTGGCACCTGGCAGGTATAAATCTGAGTAACTCTCTTTTACCTCGTACTCAGGTTCGCATTCAGGCGCATTATGATATTGAAAACGAACAATTACACAGAATGTTGGCTTATGCCCGGTATACGGTAAATCCCCAAATTGCCCTCCGTGCCGGTTTCAAAAGCCAATTTCCCCAAATATATGCCGATTCATTTTACTCCATTTTTTCCCCGGAAGCTTATACCCAATATCACACCGGCGCCGATTGGGAATTTATTTCAGACTTTTTTATTAATGCAGATTATAAATATGTACAGTTTGATGACGGTAATGCCAACAAACTATATTTTACATTCAGTCACATGAACGCAAGTGTCGGTTTTCTGTATGAATCAGGATATGCCGGAGACCAAACAGGCGTTGTACTCGATTATTCTCAGGAAGTTATGAATGATCTGATTGCCTCAATAAATCTGGATTATTCAAAATACCGCACAGAAGAAATTTACGAGTACGACAACCTGCTGGCAAATGCAGCACGTCTGTCCTGGCACCCGAATCGACATTTTATGATAGATATTGAATATCAATGGTTGAGTAACCGTTTTAAAGATAATGATTCCCGTTTTCTGAATCATATTTCCTTTAGCTGGTAATACAGAGGGACAAAAAAATGAATTTAAAAACTCTAACTATATTTCTACTGTTCCTTTTAACAGGTGTTTCAACAATGTATGCGCAGCAACAGGTTGAACTGATCTTTTCGCACAAACTTCATGCTGAATCTGTAGGAGCGGCCTGTTCCGACTGTCATGCGGGAGCAGACAGCAGTCTGAAACCAACGGACAATCTGTTGCCGGAAATGGAAACATGCTATGCCTGTCACGATCAGGATGCCGAATGCAGTTTATGTCATAAAAACCCGGATAATGCCGTTGTTTATCCGCGAATAACCGATTATATTGCCTTTTTCCCACATGCTGCTCATATCGAAAAAGAGATCCCCTGTTCACAATGTCACCAGGATATTGAACAAAGCAATAATATTTTTGATAAACATTTACCGCCAATGGCAACCTGTGTTACCTGTCATAATGATATGGACCAGGTGGATTATTGCCTATCTTGCCATTCAAAAGATGAAAACCTGAAACCCAAAGACCATAATCTTGCCTGGCAAACGGCCCATGGCATTATCAGCCAAACTTCAGAAGACGAATGTAAAGTTTGTCATACGGAAAATCAATGCCTGACCTGTCACACGGGTGACAATCTGGACCATAAGGTTCATCCTCTTAACTTTGTCAACAATCACGCAATTCAGGCAAAAGGAAACAAGGAAAATTGTTATACATGTCACGAAGAATTGGCCTTTTGTGTAACCTGCCACCAGGAACAAATGGTTATGCCTCGCACACATGCCAGCGCCGGTTGGTCCAATAAAACCACGGGTGGAGGTCATAAAAGAGCGGCCCATCAGGACCTTGATCAATGTATGAGTTGTCATAACGAATCTTTTGGCGATCTTGTTTGCGTTCAGTGTCACCAAGCTAATTAAACAAAACAAATGGCGTCAACTCCGAAAGGCGTTTACCATGTTTAAATATTTGTTCATAACAAGCATCTTTATTTCAACATTGTTTTTTGCATGTTCAGACGACAAAAATCCGCTTCCCTCTAAAACACACCCGGAAAGCTGGATGCAGCAAACCTCAGAAAATTTTCATGGGAAAAAAGTGGCCACGGTGGGTTACTCTTCCTGTACAAGCTGTCACGGAGCAGACCTTTCCGGAGGTGAAGCAAAAACCGCCTGTATAACATGCCATGTAACATTTCCCCATGTTGAAGAATGGATTGTTCAAACATCCGAGGATTTTCATGGCAACTATATTCGCCAACACAACTGGTCCATGGAAAACTGTCAGAGTTGTCATGGAACAGATTATAAAGGCGCCGGAACGATTACATCCTGTTATACCTGCCATAAATCAGGCGGCCCCGAAAGTTGTAATACATGTCACGGCAGCAGCACAAGCATAGCACCCCCGGAAGACACGAACAACAATATTCTAACGACCGCCATCGGTGTTGGGGCACATCAGCTCCATTTAGCCCTTACCACAATCAACTGTGAAACCTGCCATTCAACACCAACATATTTTTCAGATGCAGGTCACATCGATTCATCACCAAATGCTGAAGTTAATGCAGCTTTAAGTTGGGACCACGATAATGCGACCTGTACGACCGAATGTCATACAGACCCTGCAAAATCGTATATTTGGAATATTTTTTAAGCCGGATTTTCCGGCTTTTTTTTATAGTTCAACAATTAAATAATGTTTTTCCCCGTTGCGCATCACCTCAACCGTTATACGCTGCCCGGCAGAAAAATCCGAAAGCCGATGCATATAATCATAAATGTTTCCTACTGATTTTCCATCCATCGCCACAATAATATCACCCTTTTGCAATCCTCCCAAAAAACCGGGCCTGTTTGGGAAAACAGCTTCAACACGAAGGCCTTTAATACCTTCAGCCGCATGGTCCGGCATAATACCCAATGTTACTTTGAAACGTCTTCGCGATGTTTTTTGATATTTGGGTCCGGCCTCCTGAAAAACGAGGGTCTCTGATCGATTCGCTAATTGCAAAACAATATCATAAACCAAATCCGATACTTTTTTCATACCATCAAAATCTATCTTATCAGCATCGTCAAAAGGGGTATGATAATCTTCATGAGCACCTGTAAAAAACATAAGGACCGGAATATCAGCCGCATAAAATGACGAGTGGTCAGAGGGTCCATATCCTTCAGGCGACAAGGCCAATTTCAAGTTATGCTTTTTACCCATTCCCTCTACAATTTCCTGTAATCCTGCGGCAGTTCCGGTTCCGCTTACGCTCAAGGCTTCCTTTAAACGGCCAACCATATCAAGATTTATCATACATGTGACATTTTTCAAGTCAACAGGGGGATGTTGAACAAAATATTTAGAACCCAAAACACCCATTTCTTCGGCAGCAAAGGCAACAAAAATAACAGACTGTTTTAGTGATTCCCGATGAGCATCTAGTTTTTCAAAAATCTCCATAATTGCGGAAACACCGGAAGCATTATCGTCCGCGCCATTGTGCACAGCCGAGGTATCCGGCCGTCTGGAACCTGATCCGGGGCCGCCAAAACCCAAATGGTCATAATGGGCGCCGATAATAATATATTTATCTTTCAATACCGGGTCTGATCCCTGTAAAACAGCGACGACATTTTGTGTGGGACTTTTAATTCTCAGGACCTCTGTGGAAATATTTGCCAAAAGTCCTGTTTCAAAACTAGCGGATTTACGATGGGTATTCAAGTTTTTTTCAAGAGAATCAATTGTGATCGTTTTTAAAAAAGAATCGGCAAACGCCCGCTTTACATAAACAACCGGCAACCCGGCGCTGATATGGCTATCCCGAATCGCCAAGTCCGGCAATTCATCGTTTTTATCATATTCATTACCGGCAGTAAATATAACACCACCAGCCCCTTGATCTTTGGCAACCATGCATTTTTTACGAATATCACTATAAGCGGCAAAATCACTGGTAAGGCTGTCCGGTTCCGGGTCTCCGAGTAACAGCATAACCCATTTGTCTTTTACCATAACACTGTCATAATCATTCCAAACCAGATTATCCGTCTTTATGTCAAAACCATAACCGGCAAAAACAACATCAGCATTCAATGCACCGTTGTCACTGATTGCTGAAGGGATAAAATCTTTTGTCACCTCGCCGGCAATTGGACCGACCTGAAAACTATTTTGGTTTCCCATTTCAAGATGTGTTACAACAGACAAAGTCTGAAAGCCATCATCAACCGGAAAATCAATATCATTATTCTCAATTGTTTTTCGAATATAATCTGCTGCCAGTTTTCCCTCAGGAGTACCGGCTTTACGTCCTTTTAAAGAATCAGAAGCAAGATATTGAATATGCTCTTTTAATTCCTGAACAGTAATATCACTATTGTTTTCAGCATAAGAAACTGCTGTAAGACAAACTAGTATAATAAACAATTTTTTCATTATTTCTCCTGTTTGTTTACAGTATTTTGGTGAAATTTAACTTTTCAACAAAATAAAAAGAAAAAACATTTCAGATAATCGTTTATAAATATTTTTAAGGTGCACCTATTCTCTGTTTGAAACATACCATCTACCCTGTCGAAAGATCAAATTAACTTTATATTCAGCATCACTTGACAGACCTGCAAAAGTTTTATATCTAACAGTAACAGTCTCATGATCTTTCCATCTTATACTTTGAATGCAGAAAATTTCACCAATTTCACCGGTTTCTTTGTCCTTGACAAAAACATAGCTGGTACCGTTTTTTTTAATTTTTACCTTTTTAAAATCGTTCTTGTTACGGATTAAAATATGGCGCTGAATATATTTATCATGTAAACTTTTTACAATGTCCGGCTGAACTTTACCAAACCGCCACCAATGCACATATTGTTCAAGAAACAAAGTATGGTGATATTTTGAATTCGGCTGTCCCTGATGTTTTTTCAACGAATCTGTTGGAACCGAACGAAACATAATACTATGGATATAATCATCAAGAACTTGTACTATAATCATTTTTTCCGCAGGATACTTGGGAATTCTCTGACATACAAATATCAAAGTAAAAACTAACAGGATAGTAAGAAAATATCTACTCAGTTTTTTCATTTTCTTTTTTAAAATACTCCATTGCTTTTAAAACAAAACGCGCATAAGCACCGGCCTGACCACCGCCCATTTCAATGGCAACATCAATAGTTTCATAAATCTCTTCATCATTGGCGCCGGCCTGCATTGCCTGGTTAAGGTGCCATTCCATGCACGGTTCACATTTTGTTACAATGGAAATTGATAACGCCATTAATTCCTTTGATTTTTTTGTCAACGCGCCGTCTGCAAACGCCTTTTCCTCAAGTTCCAGGAAGGGTTTATAGGTTTTAACATTTCTGAGAAATGTCAAATGACACTGTTTTCGGTCTTTAATGCTTTGTTCGATTTTTTTTATGGTCAGATCAGACATAAAGTCCTCTCAATAATCTACTAATAAACTATTCAATATCAAAATTTTCAGATTTAAAATGACTGTAATATCTGCCGCTTTGGGCCGTAAATAAAAGCACACAATAATCCGGGTCTGTGACGCCTTTTGAATAATACCTTTCATCACCATCACACCATATCATTTCTTTGGACTCAGGATCGTGCAAAACAGACATTGTCCCTTTAAGCATAACGCCTCTAAAAAATCTTTTATCAAAAAAATATACACATGCTTTTGGATTATCGGTGTATTGTTTTACACGCATGGAAGATGTATTAGTTGTAAAATAGAGATGTTTTAGGCCTTTTCTTTTTCTCACAGGCAGCATGGCCTTTGTATTTGGAAAACCAAATTCATCAACAGAACTGATAATTGAAACGGATGATTTATCGATCATGTTCCCAATAGTTTTAACAGAATCTCTCATCTATTTTTTCCTTTTTTAAGAGTTACAATATCAAATCTGAATAAAATACTGTCATTCTTATTTTACCAGCATAACTTTTTGGGCCTGCCTGCATTTTTCAGTCCGCAAAACAATTAAGTATATTCCACTTGGGACCAAATCCCCTGTGGAATTTTCTCCTTTCCAAATTACATCATAACTGCCGGCATGTTGAGGACCGTCGTACAAGCTTGTAATAAAACGACCCAGCATATCATAGACGGATATATTAACCCGGCTTTCCTGTGCAAGATGATAACGAACACATGTTTCCGGATTAAATGGATTGGGATAGGCTTTTTCAATAAATGTATATTCACACGAACATGAGGAATTTCCCTCGCCTGCCAAAGCATTATTATATTTATAATGTGCAATTTCACGCCAACTGATTTGCCGGTCATCCGATCGTTCCAGGATAAAACCCAAATTGTTAGTTTGGCTTTCTGTCTTCCAATCGAGGGTAATACAGTCGTTTCCGGAGTGTGCCTGAAAACTTGAAAGACAGACCGGTAACGGATCATCATTGTCAATCGTAAAATACCGGCTACCGATCCCTTCCGTATTTCCTGCATCGTCCGTCACTTTAGCATAAATCGTATGTAAACCATCAGAATATTGAGTCGTATCCAGATAATAATAAAACATCGCACCATCACTGTTATTGTACCCCGGAAACAATGTTGCGATATCTTCTCTGTATTGGTTGTAAACAGGATTTCCCAAAGGTACCCCGTCAACATAAATTATAATGGTAGAGCCGTCTGCTGGTATCGTGTTCGGCATAGGCGTCAACGCCCATCCCGAAACAAAATAACTATTACCGGATGCCGTACCTCCCTGTTCTGGCTTTTCCAGTGTTCCAAAAGGTTTCACAGCATTATCATTATCACAAATAATTGTCTTTGACCCCAATGTCACCTCATTACCTTCTACATCTTTTGCAATGGCATACAGCGTATATGTTCCATTACCGCCATTGGGCAAAAAGTTTGTTAACAATTGATAGCCCCATCCTGCTGAGTCATTATTGGGATACCCTGGATACGACACTTCAATATCCGGACGCGTACCTGCGACAAAAACAGCATTACCAATAAAATTCAATTCAAACCCATAGTATATTTTTACCGACTCTACACCGACATCATCAAGAGCCCAACCTGTTACCTGTACTTCACCTCTAGCGGTCGAACCATCAAGTGGTGTCTCAAAAGCACCAAAAGGAGGATCACCGCAATAGGCTGTTTGATAAAACAAAATAATAAACAAGTACATAGTCAGAAAATAGGAACGTACAAAAAAACCAGATTCATTCTTCATAAGCCCTCACTTGTTATCAGCATTATCAGTCATTAATCCGTATCAAAAACTAAAATAACAGGTTATTTTAGTTTTTTCTCTCCAGCCTCAACAGTTTGATAAATTAATGTATTAATTGTCATGGGCCCGACACCGCCTGGGACCGGTGTATAAGCGCTGACACGATCACTTAATGGTCCCAGTTCAATATCACCTATACCTCCGGGATGATACCCGGCATCAATCACCACAGCACCGTCTTTAATCCAGTCCGCTTTAATAAACTCTGGTCGTCCGACAGCACCCACAACAATATCAGCCTGTTTTACAATACTTGCAAGGTCACGGGTTCTGGAATGGCAAATAGTAACCGTTGCGTTGACATTTAATAACATCATGGCCATTGGTTTACCCAAAATCGGACTGCGGCCAACAACAACAGCATTTTTACCTTCAAGGGGAATGTCATATGCTTCCAAAAGACGCATAATTCCTTTTGGTGTGGCACAACCATAGGCTTCTTCATTCATGGCCATCCGGCCAAAGCCCAAACATGTTACACCATCGACATCTTTGCTTAAATCAATGGCGTCAAAACATTCTCTTTCGTTTATTTGTGCAGGCACAGGATGCTGTAAAAGGATACCATGAACGTTCGGATTATCATTGAGTTCATTAATTTTGCTGATTAATTGTTCAGTTGTCGTATCTGCCGGCAGTTCCACCTTGAGAGACTCCATGCCGACCCGTTTACAGGCGTTCGCCTTCATTTTTACATAGGTGGCCGAAGCCGGATCGTCACCAACAAGTATGGTGGACAGAATAGGTGTAGCGCCATTATTAGCTTCTTTTAACCGGGCGACTCTATTAGAAAGTTCATCTTCACATTTTTTTGCAAGTGTTTTACCATCAAGGATTAATGCTGCCATCAAATCTTCTCCTTGTTATTTATAATTAATCTGAATTGCTGGTTTTTCCCACAAGAATTATTCACCCCTTAAAGTTATGGTTATATAACAATATAAACCGGCCTCTTAATTAATGCAACCGAAATATCCCGTATGACACACCGGACAGTTTTATTTTTAATCCGTTTTTTTCAGTGAATACATCCACACCGGAGGCTATTTCACAAATAACATCATGAGTTAAATCCTGATCTACAGTTATCTCAAATTCTTTATCAGACGGGTTAACAGCTATAAGGAATTTTTCTTCTTCCTGTTCCCGTATATATACATACGGAGACTGCTCCTTTTTGTAATATAGAGAAACCAATTTACCATCTGACTGCAAGGCCTGAGAGTTTTTACGCAGCGACAAAAGTTTTCTAACATGGTTTAAAAGAGATTGTTGATCGTTTTCCTGGGACATAACATCGGGCCTTCCATCATCAGGATCTACCGGTAAATACAGTTGATCGGGCCCTGCTTTAGAAAATCCCGCATTCAAACCATCGCTCCACTGCATGGGAGTACGTGTCCCGGTTCTATCATAGCCACCCTCTTTTGAAGGCATGTCTTTAAAAAATCGCATACCGATTTCATCACCGTAATAAATAAAAGGTATCCCCGGCCAGGTCAACAGAAATGTAAAAATAACCTTCAAATCCTCAATACTCCGGCCGTCTGAACGTACACGTTTAAAATCGTGATTTGCACTTGGAATCGATACATAGCCATGACCTGTTGTGTTGGAAACCTGATGTAAATAGGCTTCCAGAAAACGTTGAATGCCCGTGCCGTTATTTCGCCGAAAAAAACAGTCTTTACTCAGCAAAAGATGCTCATACCCGGATACGCCAAAATGCAGCATAAAGTCGATATGAAATCCTGCCGAAATGGCTTCCTGAGGATTTCCCCACTCGGAAATAAGAACTGCTTGGGGATACTGCTTTTGCAGCCACTTGCTTATGTCCTGCCACAATTGGATGGTTAATTTATGGTCCGTATCATTCTTAACCAATGAACCGGCCATATCCACACGAAAACCGTCAGCTCCCTGTTTCAACCAGAAATCCATAATATCTTTTAACGCTTGTCGATTTTTAACAGGTCCCGGTGCATCGACACGCTGTTGCCAAGGTTTGTCCGGATCAGGATTTGCAAAGCCGTAATTCAGCGCCGGCTGGCAATAAAAAAAGTTTGTTACATAATTTCCATTTCTCTCGGCAAAACCGTTGATAAAACGGAGCGGGCCTTGATATTCTTCCCATACCGATTCCGACCAAATATATCGATCAGAAAAGTCGTTGCGATGATGTTTGCACGATTCTATAAACCACGAATGTTCGACAGATGTGTGTCCCGGCACCAAATCCAGACACACTTTGATGCCGCGTTTATGTGCTTCAGCAAACAATCTGACCAAATCTTTATTTGTGCCATAACGGGGCGCCACCTGATAGTAATCAGCCACATCGTATCCGGCATCCTGAAATGGAGAAACAAAACAGGGATTCAACCACAGTGCGTTGACTCCCAAAGACTGTATATAATCCAGTTTTTCTATAATGCCGTTAATATCACCGATGCCATCCTTGTTCGAATCATAATAACTTTGCGGATAAATCTGATAAAATACGGCGTCTTTTAGCCATTGTGGAATGTTATGTTGCATCAATATATCCTTATCGATTAGAGTAAATTTTCAGACTTTCTATTTCCTATAAAAACTTCAAGATCATAGAATGTACTCAATTTTTATCACATATTTTCATTAAATATCATTTTTTCACCAAATGACGAAAGCGGGATTTTATGCTTGCAAGGATCATATTTGCTTCCGCTTCATCTATAGATGTACCAAATTTGATTGTTTTGTTCCAATAATCAAAGGCAATCAATCCCTTTTTCCCCCTGTTTAATTTACCAATATTACCAAATTGTTTTAAATAGGTAACATCTTCCAGTGACACCCGAAAGTTTTTAACATTTTCGGCCATATATCGTTTAGGTTTAATCAAAGAAACAAAATTCCTCTCTATAGACACGAATTGATTGGAAATTGTAATTTTTTCTTCCCCGATAATCATCCATAGAAATGTTGAAACAGCAAAGATACCGCCAACTGTCCAAAATACTGAAATCATCAAGTTAACAAAAATCGGTTCCTCACCGTTAACCAATTTACCAAGAAATAGTACTTCCACTTTTAAAAATGCGAACATCCAAAAAGAGAAAAATAAAATAGTAAATATATTTTTTTTACCTGGAATCGATATCGTTATTCTGTCAAAATCATTTTCAATTTTAGACCTCATCTTGGGTGGTTTTGTACAAGTCGACATTCGTTCTCCGGATTAATTTTCTCCAAAAATTATTTATATCTTTAATTTTTCATATCATATACCTAGTTGACATCCCACGTTGAGCTGGTTTTATACCATTGCGGTTGAAATAACTCTGGAATATGATGATATGCTTGTTTAACATAATAATTTATAAAAACAAAAAAATATGGATCAGTAACAGTTAATACAACATGCTTTTTTCCATAAAAATCAGACGAATATGTATCTCTTTTTTTATTATCAAATCGAATTGGATAAATATTTCTAAAATAATTATTATCATGAGAACTAGTATCATTTAAATGTTTATTTATTAGAGAATCATATTCTGCCTCATATAAAAATTCAACCGAAATGGGTAAATAAAGGTTTTTCTTACTCCTTGGTAATAACGGATGATGCGGATAGTCAAATCCCTGGCCGTTTGCAAAGATGAAATTAATTTTCAAAGGTACTTTATTATTTAAAATGTACAATGTATCTGTTTTTCCATAATAATGCCAATTCGGGTATGGATTTTCTTTATATGAAAGGAGATGAAAACCGTTTGATAAAAGCCGCTTTTCTGTTAAACCAATATGTTTTTTTGACAGTATTTCACTAAATTGTCTATCAAGGTTTAAATGTGTATAACACTCAAAATAAATAAAAGGACAAACCAGAATGATTATTGTAATTAGAATAACTGTCAACACTTTTTTGAAACTTGAATAAACAGGCGCCACTGCTCTATTTTTTCTTAAACAGATATGATAATATAAAAACAACCACAACACCGATATTATTATATGCGGTGTCCACAGGAAATCATTTACGCCAAATATGACGGCAAATAACGCCACTAAAAACAACAATAAAAAGAAAACAGCGCATACATGGTAAAGCCATCTTTTAAATCTAACAAAAGAGGATATCCCGGTTATAAAAAAGGAAGATAAAAGAACACAAAAGTCAATAAATAATCAATAAAGTGGAATTGGTCATTATAATCTGAATTAAATGCTAAAAGTATTACTGTAGAACTGGTCATAAATACAATCGAAAGGATTGGTATAACAGTCGTCAACAGTTTCATAAGGCATCCTCTGTAAACATAATATTATTTATCGCAAAAATTAAAGTGTTATTTGTCAGGTCTATATTTATTGATTATTTTTAAATTTCTAATACCCTGAAATTTCTGTTTCACGATGATAGTAGGTATTATTAACATCAAACCTGCCTTATATAATAATCCAGTTTTTCTTTAAAATATTTTACTAAAAATGTTTCGAGTTCGTTATAATATGGTAAAGTATTAACAAAGGTAATAGTATCTCCATCATGAAATTTAATTTTAATATAATCAATCCCTGTTTTTTGATTTTTCTCAATCTTTGGCCTTGATATATCTTTAATATCAGACAAAAAATGTTTATTCTCTTGCCCATTTCTTGATTCAATTATTAAATCATCTGTAAAGATATATTTCAAGTTCTTTTGTAGATTATAATGAATTATAGCTGCCAAAATCAACAAAATGGGATAAACAAAAACTAAAATAAAGGATAATTCTTTTCTCAGTTCCCAATCACTGGAATATATTCTAATAAATGCAGCAATAGCCAATACTAAACTGATAGCCATAACTTTAAAATAATTTTTAATATAATCCTTTAATTGTACTTTGTTAAAAAATTCTCTTCTCATGATCTTCTCTCTAATTGAAAATTCCTTGTCTGCACTGAAATTTTATCCTATAACATTGATTACTTGCACGTATGCGCATTTAAATAAAGGACCAATTTCTATATTAACCTCTTTTTGCACAATTAAACGAGATAAACACCCGGCCACCCTAAACATAGATTCGTTTTCTAATAAAACAATATTACAAAATAATACACCGCAGGACAAGTAATTTTTACAAAAACGTATTTAATCTCAATTATCAAAGATTTTACTTTAAAATACGTGCCGAAATAAATTCAAAAACCAGCAAAAAAGCTTGAATATTTTTGATTTATTTTTTAAATAGAAAAACGCCAAAATAAAATGCTACCCTAATTTCTGAGGGAACAAATGTCAAAAGCAAAAATGACCGGACGAGAACGACTGCTTACCGCGATAAACCACCGGGAACCGGACCGCGTTCCGATTTCTCCCCGTATGTTCGCCTGGTTGTGGAGCGTATACGGCAACATCGATTTGGAAACCCAACTCAAATATCTGCCGGACAATGACCTGATGCACATTGTTGACGAACCGACGCCCAATTATCTGGACATGTATCCGAACGAGTATCACCTCAAGGATGTCAAGGTGGAGCAGAAAAAATTCATAGACAACGATATGCTGATCGTAAAACGCGCCTTTCACACACCGGCCGGCACGCTGACCGATTGTACCCATATACCGCCGGCAGGAAGGGAATACGGCGTATCCCCCAATCCCCATAAAACGGAATATCTGGTCAAAGAAAAAAATGACCTTGCTGCGCTTGAATATATTTTACCGCCGATCAATAAAAACTATGACTTTTTACAGTCCGAAAAAAAACTGCTGGGAGACCGCGGCGTTGTGATGGTTTGTGTCCGAAGTGCGCTGGACCACCATGCCGGTTATGCCCGCGATGTTCAGGACCTGATGATCGATTATTATGAAAACAGGGAATTACTGGATGCGTTACTGGACATTTTTCACAAACGGTCCCTGGAACAGATCAAAGCAGCCTGCGAAGGCGGGGCCGAATTTATTTTCGGCAGTTGGTATTTTGCATCGCTTTCTTCAGGATGGTCACCGGCGTTTTTTAAAGAGGTGTTTGTTCCGAAAATTAAAGACCATGTCGATTTAACACACCAATACAATACTTTATATGACTATTATGATGACGGTAAATTAAAAAACTCTATGGAAATGATTGCCGATACCGGTGTTGATGTTTTGGAAACCTGCACACCGCCGCCGGTGGGTGACATGGACCTGGCGGAAGCCAAGGAAAAGATCGGTACAAAAACAACGATCAAAGGTCATACTGACCTGTTATATGTTGTTCAGCGCGGTACACCGGAGCATATAGACAAAACCGTCAAACAGGCTATGGAGGTTGCCAAACCCGGAGGCGGATTTATCATCGGCAGTTCAGACAGCTTTCGCGACGGCACACCTCGTGAAAATCTTGAGGCTTATTTTAAAGCCTGTAAAAAATATGGTACCTATTGACGACCCGACAGACGATAGGTCATTACAAAGCCGGTTTTAAAACCGGCTTTTTTATTACCAGCTTGTTTTAATACCAAAATAAATACGCCGACCCGGGGCGTAAATAGACGGATCTTCATATTTCCCCATTGCTGCATAATTAATTTGATCCTTTTGAGAGTGATACCACTCCTCAGCATTATCAGGAAGGTCCGTTAATAAAAGTTTGTTAAAAATGTTGTGTACTTCCGAATAGAACTCAACACTGATTCCGGCACAGGAAATTTTCTTTTGCACCTTTAAATCAAACCAGTTTAAACCCGGAAGTCGTGCTTTATTATTAATAGAACTTTTATCCTGACCTTTCGGTGCTGTGTATGGAAGCCCGGAGAGATAATTAGCACATAGTGTTGCCGACACACCCGAAAACAAATTCAGAAACCGGTTTTTGTTGTTCGGGACTGTATAATTAATATATGAACTGAAACGGTGCGGGCGATCTTGATCAGACATATGATCTTTTGATGACAAAACCTTACCAGACCATTCTGCACTCTTACCAGTTCCATTTTCCCATGCCGAAATATACTTGGTTTTGCTGTAAATATATTTTACAAAAATGTGCATGGATTGAAACGGTGAATAGGTGATACTGGATTTTATACCTTGAAATCTTGTGTAATTTTTTGACCTATTATAATATATTTTTCCTCCCACAGTATAATAAACTGTGTGACTACCCTCAATCTCCATATATTTTTTAACAAAAAGGGCACTGTTTAATTTTAACCTTTGAGAACATAGGAAAGAAGCTCCCATCTCATGGCTAGAAATTCTATTTATATTGGTCTCAAAGCCAAGTTCACTATAAGCAAGTTTATCAGGTGAATAAGCTTCATCCCGGGTTAGGCTGAACACCGGAATCTGTGAGCTTGAAATATCCGATGGCCACAGGTTTAAAAACTTTTCAAAATTATAATATAACATTGTATGATTTGTCGGCATAAACGAAAGCCCGAGGCGGGGCAGCCAATATTTTTCTATAGGATATATGATTGTCTCAAGAGGGCTATTAGGTATATTATACTTTGGTTGTGTTATTTCATAGTTTGGATCATAAATATCATATCGCAGTCCCAGATTTAACACAAAATTTTTGCCATTTTCAGGTAAACTAGTCCGAAAAATGTTCTGAATATAAAATGACCGATAATTCGGATAAAAAGAATCTTTACCGGTTCCATAACGCGTTACTCTGTAATCTTTCTGTTCAAGATAACCACCCTGGGTCCCAATTTTTAATTGATTTTGCAATCCCTTACGTTTGATCATTTGCCAGGTTAAAGCAAAATTAGCAAAATGCTTTTTTAAAGTCGTGTGGTCCCAGTACACCGTATAATAGGTAGTTCTATCGGCTGTATAAAATCCATGAGCGCTCTTGCATCCTTTCAGGTGAGCATCTCCCATGGGCATCAGTACTGCCGGGGACGGTATTCGGACGCATCAACATAACCGTTCTGATTATAATCCGTAAACAAATCCGTCCCACGCGGATCAAGTATATCGTTACCGTTCAAATCTTCAGGTATTTTGTCAAAATAACCATCACCATCCAGGTCTTTCCATTCATGGGGATCAATTACCCCATCTCCATTCATATCGATATTTTCACTCACCATATCCAGCTTGCCGTCACCGTCTATGTCTTCATAAATAGTTTCATTAACATTCCCATCACGGCTATAAGTGTCAAAAGTATAACTAAATTCCGTCAACAATCTCGGATGCAACATATTCATCCAGTCCAGGTTCAGTTGATTTTTGCGGGACTCAAACCTGGGGACCCGATCCGGCATGTGAAAAACATCCAGTTTGTTGTTGTAATCAAGGTCTTCCATATCTAAAAGACCATTACCATTTATATCCTCGCCCTCGTCCAGCAGATTGTTGCCGTTTTTGTCTTCGGTGTCTAAAACCCCGTTGCCGTACCAGGGAAGACCGGTTACAGGATCAACCATATAAGCCGGATTATCATCAACGCCGTTGTTATCCTTATCACCATAGGATTTATAAGTTTCATTCAAATCTTCGGAAACGTCCTTTTTCCAGAGGACGTCATATATCGAGTATTCATTTTTTTCAGCAAAGGCTGAAATATACAACCGTTGATTTGGCGACGGATAAAAACACAAAGATCCAAATCCATGAAATGTCTTTTTATACTCGTTGGGCAGCATACCGTCGGAATTATACACTTCACAGCTGAGCACATAGGACAGTTTTTGTCCGGGATTTAAAAATTTATTTACAAAAGGGACGGGACCGCTTAATTGGGCCTGAAGATAACGAAGCTGGTCCGGATGATAAATGTTTCATAGGTTCTTGGATAAGAACTGCCCGTTTCTTGTGGAAAGGAATGGCCCAAATTTCGCTGAAAATCACTGCCGCCGATGTCATTGGTGGTATATTCCAAACTTCCCTGAAAAGAATCTCCGCCTTCTTTAAGGAAAATATAATCCGACCGGTTCTGGTTTTCAATGGATGACATGTTAAAATCAGCATATTCTACAACACTGCGGCGATAAGAACCGATACGCGGGGCTGTAGCAGAATAATTTTCATATTCATTTTGCCCTGATTGATAAAGACTAAAATATTTGTATTTCCGGGGTGTAGAAAGATAATAGGCCGGTAGAAATTCTACTTCATCGGCTGTCAATTCATTCCTGAGAGAAAGATAATCCGGATAAAAAACCGGATAGTTATAGCACAAGGAATCCGGCTCATTTGCTTTGGCTTTGTAAAGCTGCACATTAACCGGCAATGTTGACCCGGGTCGTATGGGAACATCCTTTAACACGATCCGTCTGAAACCTTCCTTCTCAATACTGACGTCATAGGTTTTGGCCGTGAGCCCAAGAAAATGGAAAAAGCCCGGTTATCTGTTTGTGTGGTGCGACCATTGTCCAACCGGATGACGGCATTGCGTACCGGTTCCATTTCGCAAAATCCAGGACTGTTCCGCTCAATTCGCCTGTCACAGCAGCATCCGCATGACGGCACATAAAACAGACAGCACAACAAACAACAATAAAAGCAAAATACCGTTTCATCAACAACCCGTTTCATAGTATGTGTATTTTCACCCTAAAATTATAGCTGGGATTTTATTGGATCAATATCAGAAAATTAGACTAGAAAATCAATAAAAAAATCAAAATTTTAGAAAAAAGGGGCAAAAGCCCCTTTTTAAACTCTCAGTTCAATTTTACTATCCGAATCCGGGATTTTAAAAACAAAACAACCATCATCGCCGGGCGTAAATTTTTCGTTAAAAACCATTCCTCTGGATTCGGGTGCAACTTTAACAATCGTCAAATCAAGCTTGACCTTGTGAACACGGACTGTTGCTTTAACAGTATCCAATCCTGATAACAGACGCGGTTCAATTTTAACATAACCATCATGTGAAGGGGAAATACCCAAAAAATATTGAACAAAAAATTTAATCACCTCTGCCCAGGTCCATGGTAAAATACCGATTTGCGGACAAGGCGGTACCGGTCGGTCACCATAAACTTCAAACCAGGCACCGGAACCTGAACCGGGAACAGTATTCAAAAAATCAACCACCTGCCAAACTTTATCATCATTTCCTGCCATTAAATGGGCCTGAGCGATAACCGCAGAGGCCAGCGGCCAGGCCCCGGAGAATCCGGCTCAGAGCTGACATTATATCGGGCATATCCGCCAAAATCCCAGGTCATATTCCATAATTTTTCCATTTCCTGCAGAGTATTTTGCGCCACCTCAGAGTTTACATCAACAAATCCTAAAACCATTGGTAAAACAGATGTAGAATCCGGATTAAGAAAATGCGGCTGATCAGTATCAAGAGGAACACCCGGCGGAATGTCGGTACCCGGCAGTGGCTTTGCTTCGTATTGAACCTGTCCGTCTAACGTACGTCGTTTGATAAAGTGCCCGTTATCAATCATGGCATAGGGGCCATTGAGTATGCCTGCTTTAACTGTTTTGCTTTCATCGACCATTTTTCAGCATATTCGTTTTTGTTGACAAGCTTGGCAAAATCTGCCGCACAAGCCAGGCCCACAGAAACATACACCTGATAACTTGACTCAAAACCGTCCAAAATACCATAAGCATCGTGTCGTTCCCAAATATCCCGAACATTATGTAAAAGTCCGCAAGAGTGCGCAAAAAACTCTTGAATGGGAAACTCGGCCACAGCAATAATTTTTTGCCAATGTTTTTCAATCAGGGTAATATCCCCGGTCCAATCCACATAATTTTTTAACGCCAAAAGGAGAACGCCATTTTGATCAAGTTCTGCTTCCCGTCGTTCCCTTACACGACCCGAATCGACAGTATCACCCTCTTTTGTCACAAACTTGGTAAAAATTCTATCGAGCATTGTTCGTGCAAGCTCAAACTGTCCGGATACGGTTAATCCCATAATAACGTTAGATTGATCGCGGACCCATTCGAGATTATATTGCCAGATACTCGCATCCATCATGCCCTGAACAGATATATTGGACGGCAGTTGATTCTTGGATGATACCAATAAACGATCAAATTTGGGATGACCGCTATTCACAGAAATGGTATGTTGCCAATATTCCTTTGCACTTTTATGTACGGACGCAAAATTTTCATTGGTGGATATAACTATTTTATCGTTTTCAATCGTATAGATTAAATTTATCTTGTCATTTTGATCAAGGTCCAATTGTATGACAATAAAGGCATCTTTGGCGCCGGTTGATAAATAGACAGACTTTGTTCCATCAGGTGTTTTATTTATTGTAATTTCTCTAACCAAACAATTCGTTTCACGGTCTGAACAGTAAAAACGTTCTGTAATTCCATATCCTAAATTTTCCCAAGATATTTTGACACAAGGCACAGATTCAATATCGGACCATATAGCTTGAAGGTGTTTAGCATCGGTGGTAATCGTGTCATTTTCAGTATGAAGAGTAATGAGTGTTTTTTCCAATCCGCTTTCCGGGTCCATCGACAATGCGGCTCTTTTTGGACCAAACACTTCCGGATTCATAAGAATAACGCCAACCGGCGTGGCTTTGCCGGAAGTACAAATCTGGATGGCTGCTTCAAGATGTCCGTTACCCAAAAAAATAATAATCGACATCTTTTAAGGTTGTTTTAACATCTTTATGACCGTTTTTCGGATCATCGTGGTAAATGTGCTCGGAAGTATCCATTGGCACCTCGCTATATAAGAAAAAGGTTCTTAAAATACAAAAGGTTTACTAATTTGTACCTTCCTGTCTACGTATCTCTTTTACGGCGTCAATCATCGCCATATAACCCTCAACCGGTATATATTCGGCGATTGAATTCCCTGAACCGAGCCCAAAGCCTTTGGACATAGACCGGTAGCGGAGACCATCTTTTAAAACTTTGTGATAAACCGTATCATAATCATCGAGGCACAACGTATTAACATCAATACCACCAAAAAGTCCTATTTGATCATTATATTTTTCAATCCATTTCTCAAAAGGTGCAATTTCATCTTCATTGGAATGTTTGGCGTCAATGCCGGTTTCAATAATACTGTCCATAACAGAAAAAATATTACCACATGAGTGTAACAAAAAACGTTTTCCATCCTGGTGCGCTAAATCGATAATCCTTTTATATTGCGGAAAAACATGTTGTCTTAAAGTATCGGGAGATAACAATGTAGAAGTTTTAAATCCCAGGTCGTCACCCATTCGATAAAATACAAATAAATCACTATATTTTTCAATCACCTGAGACCAAAGTGTTACATAAAGATCACCGATTTTTTTAAACAAATCAGCAAATAGCTCCGGGTCTTCAAACTGCATAATACACAAATGCTCAAACCCTACAAGATCTTCACTGGATTCGAAAATACCATATCCACAACCACCGTGGGCTTTCATACCTTGAGGCATTACTTTTTGTAAAGCCTGAAAATGAGGTTCTATATTTTTCCCAAAAAATATGGGGTATATCATCAAAAGGATATTTTACAAAATCGTCACGGGTTTGAATCGGGCCGGCCATTCCGCCCATAATTGCACCGTGTCCGGGATATATGTCGCAAATAGCAGCTTCAAAATCGAGTCCGTCATAGGTCATATCTTGCCAAAACCGGCAAATTGTCTGGTAATATGCTTCATAGTCTTTTGCAGAACTTCCCTGCAATTTTACATCTTTTCCCAAAACCCTGGATATAAAAGGAGCATCAATATGATGTTCATACAGGGGTAACCGATGAGGTTTTGTGTTTTCCACTACCTGCAGCAAATTGTGGTAATCGGGTTGAAAGGATTGTCTCATAATATGTATCCTAAATTATTATAAAAATTTATATAGGTCACAAGGTTGCAAAAGTACAAGAGATTTGCAGCAAATGCAAGTAAAAATTGAATTTTATAAAACTGTCATAAAAAAGGGACAATAAACAGGTTTTGTATACTTTTTGGGACAACTAGTAAAATTATTAAAGATTTTTAGTAAAAAAATTATTTAGTAAAAATTTTTATAACACACATAAAAACAAAGACTTTTATTAAAGTATCCCAAAAAATAGTTTTGGCACTTTATTTGCAAAGAGAATATTGAAGATGGGCGGTGATGAAGGGTTTTTGATGATGTGTGTTGTGTGGTGCTGAATAGTAAAAAGGACTTTTTTTAAAGTCCTTTTTATTTTGTATACCTAAAATTCTTGCTTGACATCCACGTCTTTTCTAAATATCTTTGAGAGTTAATAAAGTAGTAAATTTTTATTGCTTAACGATCAGGATAAATAAAATGAAACTGGGAATTTCACAAATAAAAATCAGCGAACGTCTTCGAACCTCACCCGGTAATCTGTTGGATTTGGCTGATTCGATTAAAAAAGTGGGACTTTTAAATCCGATTATAGTAGATGAACATTATGTTCTCATCAGTGGATTTCGCAGGTTAAAAGCTTGTGAAAGTTTAGGATGGACAGAAATTGAGGCCAGAATTATCCAATCTGATGATGATAAATTATTGTTGCTGGATATGGAATTTCATGAGAACTTTGGGCGTTTGCCGTTGACATTTGAAGAACAGGAAAAATTTAAAAAACAACGTATAATACTGTTAACACCGCCAAAGAAAAACTGGTTTATTTCCATACTAAATTTTATAAAAGAAAAATTTCTAATACTGATTAATTTGTTTAAAAAAACAAAAAGCCGTTAATTTAAAATTAACGGCTTTTATTTTAACTAAAAACTTAGATTATTTAAAAAGAGTCTGATTTCTGTCAGGACCAACAGAAACAATTTCAATTTTAACATTTACCAATTCACTAATTCGCAGCAAATATTTTTGGGCATTTTCCGGTAATTCCGAAAAGGTTTTTGCCTCTGCTGTGCTGCACATCCATCCGGGATGACTTTCGTAAATAGGTTCAAGATTTTCCTGTATCCACAACTCTGCCGGATAATTTTTCAATATTTTATCACCATATTTATAACCGACACAAATCTTTAATTCTTCCAAAGTATCCAAAACGTCAAGTTTTGTGATAGCAAGCTTATCCAACCCATTTATTCGGGCAGCATGCTGAACCACAATAGCATCAAACCAGCCGCAGCGTCGCGGTCGTCCGGTGGTTGATCCAAACTCACCGCCAAGCTTACGTACTTTATCACTGAATTCTTCATCAAATTCTGTTGGGAACGGGCCCATTCCAACACGCGTGGTATAAGCTTTAACAATTCCTATAACATGATTGATTTTCATAGGTCCGACACCAAGACCACAGCAAGCTCCACCAGCGATAGGATTTGAAGAGGTGACATAGGGATAAGTTCCAAAATCAACATCAAGCATTGTTCCCTGTGCACCTTCTATCAAAACTTCTTGGCCATTATCAATTTCCTGATTAATCATGACTGAAGTGTTTGTTACAAACTCATCAATAAGATTATCAAATTCCTGATACTCTTTAATTATATCATCAGGATTTATCTTTTCACTATCATAAATACGATCTAGTAACTTGTTTTTTTCTTCAATATTTTTTAACAATTTTGTTCGTAATGTCTCACGGTCCAACAGATCTACAATACGAATTCCATTTCTATCATATTTATCAACATAAGCAGGTCCAATACCGCGTCCGGTAGTACCGATTTTATCAGACCCAATTGCATGTTCACGCGCGGAATCAAGCAACCGGTGATAAGGCATAATTAAATGGGCCTGGTGACTGATAAACAAACGACCCTTAACATCGATGTTACGTTGACGAAGCAGTTCAATCTCTTTCATCAGAACAACAGGATCAATAACAACACCATTTCCAATTATACATTTTGTATGCGGCCACAATATGCCTGAAGGAATTTGATGTAATATAATGGATTCGCTTCCAATAACAACCGTATGGCCGGCATTAGGTCCGCCTTGATATCTTGCAACGACCTGAGCCTTATTACTTAACAGGTCTACTATTTTTCCTTTTCCCTCATCACCCCACTGTGCTCCTACTACAATTGTTACAGCCATAATTCACCCAAAAATTAAAAAACTCCGAACCAGCAAAACATGCTCGGAGCATAGTTAAAATTTACAAATACTTTTTTTATTTTTTAAAAGCTTTTTACTGCTTCTTCAGTTGTGTCAAATGTATCAAACACTGATAAAAGTTTGGTGATCATGAGTAAACTTTTAATACGCTCTGTAATGGCGGCTAACTTTAAATCGCCACCTGCATTACGAATAGTTGTCAGGGCGCTGATCAAGATTCCCAAACCGGAACTGTTCATCCAGTTTACCTTAGAAAGATCAGCGATCACCTTTATATTACCACTTTCAACAAGATCATGCAGTTTTTCATTAAAAGCCGTCGCATCCGGACCACCCATAATCTTTCCAGATAATTCGAGAATAATAATATCGTCAATAGTCTTTTGACCTATATCCATCTTGAACTCCTTTTGGCACGACTTTTTTTATTTTCTGGCCCTTAATGCCGATTTTTGGTTTTTTCTACTCTCTACTTTATTTTGCCATTCCAATACAATCGGACTGGCGACAAAAATCGATGAATAAGTACCAATTAGAACACCAACGATTAAAGCAAATGCAAAATCGTGAATAACTTTACCGCCGATAAGATATAATACGACAACAACCAATAAGGTTGTACCGGATGTTATAATCGTTCTGTTCAGTGTTTGATTAATACTCGTATTAATAACATTTTCAAAATTTTCGCGTCTTAACACCTTTAAATTTTCTCTAATACGATCATAAACAACAATCGTATCATTTAATGAATAACCAACAATGGTTAAAAACGCGGCGATAACAACGAGTGTAATTTCAAAATTTAACAATGAGAAAAATCCCAGTGTAATAAGAACATCATGAAAAAGCGCTACAACGGCACCAACAGCAAATTTAAATTCAAATCTCCAGCTGATATATACAAGAATTCCAAGCAATGAAATTAAAATAGCCATCATAGCGGCACGTCGAAGTTCACCACCGATTGTAGGACCAATTTCAGTAACAGAACGGATGTCATAGGAATTATTGGGAAAATCAACTCTTAACTTGTCCTCAATCTTTTGGGCTACATCTGCCCCTTCTTCCACCAGTTCCATACGAATAAGGACTTCGTTATCTTCCGGCAGTCCAATCCTCTTTATTTCAGATTTTCCATACCCCAAACCTACCAGAGAATTACGAAGATCACCTGCAGAAATTTGCTTTGAAAATTTTAGTTGTACGGATGTTCCTCCGGTAAAATCGATACCATACTTTGGACCACCATGAAGGATTAAAGATATAATTCCTATAAGAATAAGTACACCTGAAAAAATATAGGCAATTTTTTTCTGTCCAATAATATTAAGATTTGATTCTCGAAGAAATTGCATGCTGTATTTATCTCCTAAACATTTCTAAATTATATGAAAAATGGAAACAGCTAATTTATATACTTAATTTTTTTATAGCATATCTTGATGTTATCATATCAAAGATAAGCCGGGTAACGACAATAGCAGTAAACATACTTGCTATAATACCAATTGATAATGTAAGCGCAAAACCTTTAATAGGCCCGGTTCCAAAACTGTAAAGAACAACAGCAGTAATCAATGTTGTGATATTGGCATCTAAAATGGTCGTAAAAGCCCGCCCATAACCGCTGTCAATTGCTGCTCGAATTGTTTTGCCGGCTTTAATTTCTTCTCGAATTCTTTCAAATATAAGAACATTTGCATCAACAGCCATACCGACAGTTAAAATAATACCGGCTATACCTGGTAAAGTAAGTGTAGCATGAAAACTTGCCATAATTGCAAGTACAAAAACAATATTTAATAACAACAAAAAGTCTGCAATGGCTCCGGACCCGCGATAGTAGAAAATCATAAAAAGGATCACAAGCAACAATCCAATGATAGCAGATTGTTGACCTTTTTGAATGGAATCATGACCTAATGAAGGCCCGACTGTGTTTTCTGTAATCACATGTACAGGAGCAGGTAAAGCACCGGCGCGAAGAACAAGCGCAAGGTCTTTTGCTTCATCCACAGTAAAAGAACCTGTAATTTCAGCGCTTCCTGTCGGAATTTTTCCGGTTATGTTTGGAGCAGATGCTACTTTATTATCTAAAACAATGGCCAGTTTCTTGCCAATGTTCATACCGGTTACTTTGGCAAATTGTTTTGAACCTTCACTGTTTAACGAAAACAATACGCGCGATTCATTTCCACGTAAACTTGTATTACTGGCCCCAAAATCAACATTTGCATCTGTTAACGTAGAACCAAGTAATTCCGGCTCTTTTTTTACAAGATAAATTTGTTGAAATTCTTCTTCACCCATATAAAGAGGTTTTCGGCTCCAGACAAACTCTGCATCTCCCGGAATAACGGCGATTACTTCAGGCATTTGCAAAATACGTTGAACAGCCCTAACATTTTTACTTGGAACGGAAATAGCATCAGAATATGCATTTATCCGTCTTAAGAGAGATGTAAAAGGTCTTTCGGAAAAAGTTTTTTCGTCTACCAGCAACGTTGTATCAGCACCGGCTTCTGATTCTTCCTGTTCACCGAAAAGGTCGGTTAAACTAACTTCAGTTTCTTCGGCCTTGTCACCATCTTCAATTTTAACAGAATCCTTAACCGCCTCTGAAGATTCTTTTATCTCTTCGCCTTTTCGCTTCTTACGAAGAACCCTGTTAATATCTTCAAGTACAACACTAGCTAACTGAGCATCTTTAACCAGTTTAAATTCCAGTTTTGCTGTTGTACCAATAATCTTTTTTGCACGCTGTATATTTTGAATGCCTGCCAACTGAATGATGATACGACGATTTCCCTGCTTTTGAATTGAGGGTTCAGAAACACCAAATTGATCAATTCGATTACGCAAGACTTCCAATGTACGGTTTACAGCATCGTCGGCTGCATCTCCCAGTTCTTTAATAATCTCTTCATTGGATTTCCCTTTACGACCAAAATATCGGCTCATTCCAACATTTCTTTCATTAAAGGTACTTTCAAGCGCCTCAAAAAAATCCTGACCTTTTTCAGTCTTCTTTTTTGTTGCTTCTATAATATCTTCAAGCCTATCGTCTTTATTTTTGGCCACATCTCGCAACAATTGAGGTAAATCGGCTTCATAGACTAAATAGGTGCCACCCTGCAAATCCAAGCCCTGGCGTATTGCACGACCTTCAGTTTGAGTTATTTCGGTATTCAAGGTAATCAGCTCAGCACTTAGGCTCAATGCTTTTTCCTGAGAATCAGCTGAACTAACTTTTCGAACAAGGCTTTCCAATTCGCCCTGATTGACAGCAGCATTAATATCTGACCGGCTTAATCCGGTAAATGATGCAATACCTTTAACCAGATTGCTCTCTTTTTCCTGCAAATCATTTAATTGAAATGTTGGTAATAATGAAACGACAGCAAGAATAACAAGCGCCAAAATAACAACAGCTTTAATGACATGACTTCTCTGCATATACAGCAATCCTCCTGGGATTATAGTTTTTACACAATATAGCCGACAAATATACCGTTTTTACGGCTAAAAGTCAATTAAAAATTATTTATTTACGTTAAGGAAAGATAGGACAATCCCGGGAAATGCTTATTCACGGGGTATCAACTGACGCACTGTGTCTATAATGGTGCCGTCCCTGTATTCAACAAGAGCAACAATTCGCTCTTCAAAGTCTGGCTTTTCCGGGACACCTGTCATCTTTAATGCAATATCATGCAATTCATCAATTGGTTTAATGTCCAAAGAGCTTTTCTTTAGCCTGTCAATCAAATCCAGGCGCGTAGGGTTAATGGCTATGCCTCGTTCAGTAACAACAACATCAACTGTTTCTCCAGGTGTTGTTACGGTTGTCACCTGATCGACAATAATTGGAAGACGATTTCTAACCAAAGGTGCTGTAATGATCGTCACATAGGCATCAGCCGCATCAGCAAATCCGCCCGTACCATGTAATAACCATCCGTCAGAATGTGTATTTACATTAACATTAAAATCGAGATCAATTTCTGTAGCACCCAGAACAGAAACCTTAACCATCTGAGCAAAACATCCCTTGCTGTGATAATTATAAGAAACAAAAGGGTTGGTTTCTATATGCCGGGGATTTTCTGCAAGAGAACGAACGCCTGCAAGATCAAAACTTTGGCCATCCAATATATATTTTGTCAGTCCGTTTTCAAGCATATCAACCATGTATTGTGTGGAACCGCCTCTGACAAAATCAGCAACAACCGAACTTTCCTGCATTAAATCACTCATATATTTAACAAATGCCAGAGATACCCCACCAGCGCCGGCCTGAAATGAAAATGACGGCTCTTCCATAAGACCGGAATCTTTAACAAACTGTGCCGCGTTTTTAGCAATTAAAAGACGTGTCGGACTTTTGGTGATTTGTGTGGTACCGGAGATAATTTGAGTCGGGTCGCCAATCGAATCAACTTGCACAACATAATCAACATGTCCGCCTTCGATACTCCACGGGAAACAGGGAAAAGGAACCAAATTATCCGTAACAACAACGACCTTGTCAGCCCATAAAGAATCTGCCAAAGCAAAACCCAAAGGGCCACATGCAGATTTGCCAAAGAGTCCATTTGCATTTCCATGGGGATCAGCACAGGGAGCGGCAATAAAAGAAACATCAATGTGCAAATCACCATCCTGAATAGCCCGATAACGTCCACCATGGGATCGTAATACAGCGGTTCCTTTCATTTTACCCAATGAGCAGGCACGGCCAACAGGTCCGTTCATTGAGCCCTCAATATGTGAAATTAAACCTGATTCGATATATTTGACCAGGTTTTCATGAACCGGAAACAATGCAGAAGGTGCTATTATTAAATCTTTCAGGTTACGAAGATACAAAAGATCCAATATCTCATTTATTAAAAAATCGCCGTTCCGTAAATGATGATGAAAGGAAATAGTCATTCCATCTTTAATCTTACAAGCGTCTATTGCCTGATTAATATCTTTTAATATTTTATTTGTATAATCACTTGCAGAGGAAGTAAATCCACCATACTTTTTCTGTCCTCCTTTTTCAGCATGGGCTCCCATAAACGGCCGTAAAAGCTTGCCATTTAATTCAGTTGGGACCAATCTTCCGACGGCGTTTTTAACCATCTGCATTTTACACCTCTTAATAGCATTGATATATTTATATTTTACCACATGCTTTTGCCAGAGCAATTACTTTTTTTGCACGCGTAATAACCGGAGCATCAATCATTTTTGTACCAAGGCTTGCCACGCCTGAACCAGATTTTTCCGCCTCTTCAATAGCGTTTAATACTTTTTCGGCGTATTCAATCTGTTCAGTTGTCGGGATAAAAACATTATGTATCGGCTCAATTTGCGATGGATGAATAACGCCTTTTCCATCAAAACCTAAACTTTTAGCCTCTTCCGCGCTCGTACGCAATCCTTCAATATTAGCAATATCAGAATACACCGTATCCAATGCCTGAAGTCCGGCAGACTTGGCCGCCAAAACAATCATGCTTCGAGCCACAAAGCTCTCATTTCCGGTTTCAGACCTTTCTGCACCAATATCTGCCGTAAAATCCTCTGCTCCAAAACACAAGGCAACAATATTCGGACTCGCCTGGGCGATCTCATAGGCATTTAAAACACCCTTTGACGTTTCAATAAGCGGCATAAGAAAAACCGGGCGTTCTAACAAATTTTCTTTTTGAATTTGCCGGACATAATCAGCGATTCGTTTAATATCTTTTGCAGATTCACATTTCGGCACAAGCAATACATCCGGATTTTGCGGGACGATCATTTCCATATCTGCTTTGAAATACTGACTGGAGATCGGATTAATTCTTACAATTCGCTCTGAGGAACCAAAATCGACAACAGTTAAAGAATTGCGCACCAAAATTCTGGCATTATCTTTATCAGCAGGTGAAACAGAATCTTCAAGGTCTAAAATTACACAATCAGCTCCAAATAATCCGGCATTTAACATTAAATCCGGGTTATTTCCGGGCAGATAAAGTCTGGTACGGCGCAAACGATCAAACTTGTTTCTTTTTAAATTAAACGTTTGTTCCGGTATAATACCGGGGCCAACAATGGGATATAATCTTCGGACCGCTGCTTCCAGCCTTGCCAGAATGACATGGTCCAAAGCGCCGTTATCCTTTATTTCAACACGAATGTTTTTCACCCCCAGAGTTTCCAACGCTTGTTCAATAGTTTTCCGGATTAATTTCCCAAACATGGAACTCACAGAACTTTTAATGGATATTTCAATATTATTATTGTCTAACGGTTCGGCGAGTACAAGCAAATCTCCCTTTTGATCTCTGCCTGTGCAGACTTGGCAACTTTCACACATCCCCATGCGATCCAGCTCTTTATCATCAAAATCAATTTTCATTATCACAGCCTTTTTTTCAAATGATTATGAATAATTTTGACACGCCCCAATTTATTGAAAAGGATTTTAAAAATCAAAACAATATTAACATTTAAAAATATTTATATAAAAACACCTGCTATTTCATAGAAACTAACAATGATCCTGTCAAATAGGCCAATACCCACCAGCCATAGGCAAACCGGGAATAAAAATGAATAAACTTTGAAACTGTTTGTTCTGCTCCACGTATTAATCGAAATCGCCATAATAAAAAGGCGTCAAACAACATACCTGTTAACGAAGAATAGCCGATTATTCCATGCAAGGTAAAAGGAGAATTTTCTGACCCTATAATCATACAGGTTGTTGCCGTAATATCCAGCAATACACCAAGTGTAAGAAAAATCAAAACTTTAATTGAAATTTTTTTCCTCCTTTGTTCCGTAAAAATAGCTACGGAATAAAAAACCAAAGCAACTGTTACAATAACGGAGCCGATAATTAAAATAAACTTCATAATTTGACCTCTATCAATATTTTATTTCAATTAAACTCGTAAATAGGACATAATATTTCATAAACATTTTCATGTATTTATGTTTTATATAAAATTTGGTACTAATAATCCAAAAATCCAAACTAAACATATTTTTTGCAAAATTTTGATTGTATGTTGACAAATTTCAAATTCTTGTGTATTTTCCACTTGTATCTTTATCAAGGCAAACAAATTATTTCATTATAAATTAACAACAGAAAGGATAGATGAATGAAATTTATCAAAATAATATCTTTTTTTGTAATATTTATACTTTTTAGTTCATCTTTTGTTCAGGCACAAACACCGTTTCAGGCAGGACTGAACTTTATGATGACTTTTCCACAAAACACCTTTGCCGACAATGTTGACAATATCGGCCTTGGTGGTTCCGGTATGTTTGCATATCACTTTCCCGAATCTCCTTTTGCCATAGGCGCTAAAATAGGATTTTCGATATATGGTAGTGAAACACGGGAAGAACCTTTCAGCACAACGATTCCGGATGTTAAGGTTGATGTAACAACAACCAACAGTATTTTAATGGGACACCTGTTGTTTAGGGTCCAACCCGGGCATAGCACTTTTCGTCCATACCTTGACGGATTGATTGGTTTCAACTATCTTTCAACAGAAACCAAAATTGAAGATAAACATGACTGGGACCTTGACGACAATGTAGCAAGCTCAACAAATCAAGATGATGGAGCATTTAGCTATGGTGGTGGGGCCGGCCTGATGATTCAGGTTTATTCCGGCACAACCGACAACGATAAAGACTTTACACTGTCACTCGATTTGGGACTCACCTATTTAGTCGGTGGAGAAGCTGAGTATCTTAAAGAGGGATCTATAAGACGAGAAGACGGAAAAGTTTCCTATCAGGTCGAAAAATCAAAGACAGATGTAGTGAATGCATATATTGGCGTTGTTTTTTCGTTTTAATCTTTTATCTTTAGTAAAGATTAAACCAGAACTGAATTATGGAGGAACTTTTAATGTCGTTTGACTTGAATAAACTTGATAAAATAGCTGAGGGAAAGACTAAAGTAATATATAAAAATCCTGATGACGCTAAAACTGTTTATATGGTTTTTAAGGATGATATTACCGCTGGTGACGGATTAAAACATGATATAATCAAAGGCAAGGCACAGGTAGACTGGCAGACAAACAAAGATATTTTCGAATACCTGAACCGCTGTGGTGTACGCACACATTACATCAACAGCCCTATGGATAAAGTTTCGCTTGTCAAAAAACTGGACCGCAAAATAAACCTTGAGGTTGTTTCACGCCGGGTCGCAACGGGTTCAATTCTACACTGGTCTGACACAAAAGAAGGAACACGTTACAGCACACCAATTACACAGTTTCACTATAAAGATGATCCGCTTCACGATCCTCTTTTGGATGCTACTTATATTGAATATATAACCCAAAAGAAAAATTGCTCAGAATACAAACAAATGCAAGACATTAACATTGAGGTATTTCTACACCTTGAGCGCGCCTTTGCAGAGTTTAATATTCAGTTAATTGATATGAAATTAGAATACGGAATTATTGATGGTGATGTTTACCTGATTGACGAAATCAGCGGCGGCTCATTCAGACTTTGGCCATACGCCAAAGAAAATCCAAATTTTGAACAGGAAAACGTTTTATCAGAATTAGACCCTTCAGCACGTTTGGATAAAGATACGTATCGCATGGGTGAATCATTGGATAAAGTGATAACAAAATTTGAGGCCATTGCCAAAATAACAGAAAAGTTTAAAGATTTAAAAATATAATGACATAAAAAAAGGAGCATAATATGCTCCTTTTTTTCTTTTAAGAGGTACCGCAAAAACATATATTACCACACACCCTCTTTGATAATTTGTTCTCCGTCATAAATTTTCCAACTTCCCTCACCCTGTTCATTCCAATTACAACCAACTTTTAATTGAAATCTATTTACTTCAAGACTATATAAATTAAACTTGTAATTACCGGAACCATCTGTGGTATAGATCATATTTGCAAAATGAAATTCGGTTTTTGTTAACAAATCTTTAAAATAGTTACTGATTTCTGTATCATCAAAATTATAAACTGCATATCGAGGAATACTATTAATACGTTCAAAATAATCATACAATTCCTCCGGCTGTCGAAAATACTCCAGACTGCTCAAGTATCCATTAGCATTTTGCCACTCCCAAACCCTTCGTAGATTATAGCGGAAATAAACAGCAGCGCTAAACTCCGAATTGGATTTCATGTTGTCAGCTTCTATAAAACTAGGATAATACGTCGTTAAATAATAACCTCCGAAAGAACTTGTAACACTATTTATGGGCGCTGTCATTTTATAATAATAATGAGTAGGCCTATCTTGAATTTCCAATGATAGTCCGGTTACATTAATATCTTTTAATTTCCATATCCATGGTTGTTTAACTTTATATTCCGGACCGGTTGCATCTTCAAAATCGGGACGTAAAACATCAAGATATGGATAAAAGTCAGAAAATTCATTAATCTCATTAAAACAGGTGCAAACAACCTGGGCCATGGAATCAGTCGATTGTGTCATCCAATCCGGGATAGATAAATCAAATTTTTCAAAAACTGGCACAAGCGGTCGTTTTTCCGTTTGAACCGTATCTTTTTCGCAGTTGATAATTAAAGCTGCGAAAAGAACAAAATTTATAAAACAAATCTTTAATTTCATCTTAACTCCCGGCGTTTATTGAACTGAAATTCGAATTTCATCAGACCACTGTGATTTTTGCACAATCCCTGATGGATGCTGGTATCTGGGAGATAATTTCAATTCTCCGCTTTGATCATCAGCCTGTATTGTAAAGCCAAGAGTTCCTGTTTTAACTCGAAGGGCACAAACCCGGCAGGAATAAACCTGACCGGATTGAAAACCGGAACACCAGTCCAGTCCTTCAACAAAACTTACCTGTTCGGCAGTGCAAGGCTGTATCTGATTATTTTCACTAAATAATACAGATAGTGCACCATCAGCATTTCGAACAGCAATCAAATAACCATCAGCATTTTCCACGGGGCTCCATTCAAGTGTGCAGTCTGTTTCAACAACCTGCTCAGATTGTGGCGATACAAACTGAAGAGACCTGTTTTCAAAATCATCCAACATACCAGATGAAACAGAAAAATATCCTGATTCAGACCATTCTGTAAAATCCAGGTTATCTGCAACCTGTAAAGCTTTATGAGGAGAAAGAGCCATAGACAAATCTGTTGCATCAATATTATAGTTAGGCAAAAGAGCTTTTACATACCACTCTACTTGACAATCTCGAACAGGAAAATCTTCCCATGAAAACTCGCAACTGTTTCCATTTACATAATATGACATTGTACCAGGTGAAAACCACAAGTAACGTGGTTTAAGCACAAGGACAAACCATTTATATTTCGTATTGCTCGAATTCCAGGATAGTTTTATTTTATCTTCCGACAAAAGTTCCGAATTGTTATCATCAGACAATTCAATTTTAGGATCTTCATCCTTAAACAAATCCAATGCTAAATTTTCATATATCTCATTTTTATTGGTTGCACGATAACTATCATATTCCTGATATGTCTGTAAAATATATTCTATTTGCCGGCATTCTTTAACTCTGGAGACATAAGAACCAAAAACACCCACACCATTTTTTACGTTGCTAATATCAGGAATTAAACTCTCCTGGCCTATCATCTGTTCTTCAGCATGCTGGGCAAACTGAAATGACAAAAAATTATAAAAAGCCTGATCAACGGCATGAACAGAAATCAGCATTCTTTTTATGTTTGCACGGCGATAATAATAATCGTCTATAAACTTGATCATTTCAAGAAAAAGATCACGTTTAATTGCCATGCTGTTCTTTTTTGTTAAAAAACCTCGTTGAAAACTGTTGTCATATTTAATGGCAAAATCAACCGGTTCGGCGGAATAGACCATATCAAAAAATGTATCTTCCGGCCAAAGCAAGGGTAAACTTAAAAGATATTTATTATGCTGCAATTCAAATGGAACCTTGTAAACAATCATACTAATATCAACCAGATAACCGGCAGCATTTTCACTTTCACTCCATTTGACAACAACCGGATCAGGAGCATTTTCATATTCATAATGACTGTCTTCAACCAAATTCGGATCTATGTTAATATGGGTTATCTCAAAATCACCAGGCACTAACGTCTCTGCCTCAAGAATTCCAAAATCATCCGCCTCAACAGTTATAGAATACCTTTCACCACTTGAAACATTCTGTTCCGTTCCTATATAGTTAAAACCGGATGAGCCGGACAAATAGCCGCCTGTACTTAACTCTGTTTGATCTGTATCAGTCGTATTTACCGGTATATTATTTATCTGAAATAAACCGTCCGGTCCAGATATGGAAATTTCCGCATCATCAACTTCCGTATCAACGGTTTCCTTGTTGATTATCTGTTGATAGGTTAAAGTATGCCCCACATAAATAGTTTGGGCCGGCATTTTCGGATTAAGAGCACAGTAAACTCCCAGTTTTTTCACCTCAGGAATATCCGGTCCAGAAGGCGTTTCACTACATGAAATCAGCAACATGGCCCCCCATAAAATAACAGTAAATATGGGCCATTGTTTACTCATTATTCCTCCATTTAAATGGTAAATATTAATATAAAATAATTATTGCCCATTCCATTTACCGGAAAGGACAACCTGATCATTATCATAAACAGACCAACTACCTTCCCCCTGTTTATTCCAGTCACATGAAATTTTAGTTTTAAACTTGTTTCCTTCAAGGTTAGACATATTAAATTTACAATTTCCTGAAGCATCTGCCTTATAATCCATGTATGAAAAATAAAACGGCGTGTTATTTAAAAACGTCATAAAATAATTGCTTATATCTGTATCGTGAAAATCCAAAGATTGATATCTAATATAAGAATAAACATCCTCTATTGGTTCTGACTTGCGAAAATAGTTTAAGCTGCTTAAATAACCTCCTTCGTTATTCCACTCCCAAATACGTCGAAGATTTTGTCTATGATATACGGCAGCACTATACTCTGGTTTTGTTTTATTTTTATCTGCTTCAAGAAAATAAGGGTAACTTGCTTGAATATAGAAACCACCCGGTGAACTTAGGACTTGATTGATGGGCGCTGTCATGGTAAAATAATAAAAATTTCGTTTCTCAGATATATCAACAGAGATACTTGGATCAGGAGTATATCTAAACTTCCATTTCCACGGTTGTTGAACTTGGGATTCCGTAGTGCTGGCATCTTTAAAATCAACACTTGTAATATCAAGGTATTTAAAAAATTCGTTAAAACTATTTATATCGCTAATACATTGGCGTATCACACGAGCCATTGAGTCGGATGATGCAAACATCCAATGCGGGGCAGATAAATCAAATTTTTCAAAAACCGGTGCCGGTGGTCGATGTTCTGATTGAATGACATCTTTTTCACAGTTTACACTTGAAACTGCAAAAAAAACAAGCAAAAGAAAGCTGTATTTCAAATTCATAATAACTCCTGGTATTTATTGAACAAAAAATCTAATTTCATCAGACCATTGTGACTGCTGTATAATCCCGGATGGATGCTGGTATCGCGGTAATAATTCCAACTCCCCGTTTTGATTATCAACAGAAATTGTAAAACCAAGAGCGCCGGACTTTACACGCAAGGCACATACACTGCATGAATATGTTCGACCGGATTTAAAACCAGGGCACCAGTCCAGTCCTTCAATATATTCAAATGGTTCTATATTTCCTGGTTGAATTTGATTTGTTTCACTAAACAAAACCGACATGGTACCACGAGAATCTTTAACCAAAACCAGATATCCATCCGCATTTTCTACAGTATTGAATTCAAGCATACAATTTGTACTCACAGTCTGTTCCGGTTGGGGGGTGATAAAGTGTATTGATTCGTTTCCAAAATTATTTATTGAACCGGAAGAAACTGAAAAATATGCAGACTCGGACCATTCTGTAAAATCCAAATTATCTGCAACTTGCAATGCTTTATACGGCGACTGTGCCATTGATAATTCAAGTGCAGACGAATTAAATGTTGGTAAAAGCGCTTTTACGTACCATTCCACCTGGCAATCACGAACAGGAAAATCATCCCAGGAAAGCTCGTAACTGTTTCCATTTACATAATATGACATTGTACCAGGAGAAAACCACAAGTAACGTGGTTTAAGCGCAAGGACAAACCATTTATATTTCGTATTGCTTGAACTCCAGCTTAACTTAATTTTTTCGCCTGGTAAAAGGCTCAAGTTGTCATCACAAGATAATGTAATTTTGGGGTCCTCATCTTTAAACAAATCCAAAGACATATTCTCATAGATTTCATTCTTGTTCCGTGAATGCAAATTCCTGTCATCATAGTCCTCATACGTTTGCAAAATATATTCAATTTGCCGGCATTCTTTAGTTTTGGAAACATAGGATCCAAAAACACCCACACCGTTTTTTACATTACTAATATCAGGAACTAAACTCTCCTGACCTATCATCTGTTCTTCAGCATGCTGTGCAAACTGAAATGACAAAAAATTGTAAAAACTCTGATCTACTGCATGAACAGAAATCAACATGCGCTTTATACATTCACGACGATAATAATAATCATCTATAAAGTCTATCATTTCAAGAAACAACTCTCGTTTTATGGCCATACTGTTCTTTTTTGTTAAAAAACCTCGCTGAAAACTATTGTCATATTTAACGGCAAAATCAGCCGGTTCAGTAGTATAAAGCATATCAAAAAACGTTCCTTCCGGCCAATCCAAAGGTAAAGAGAAAAGATATTTATTATGCTTTAGTTCAAAGGGTACCTGGTAAACTATCATACTGATATCAACCAGATAACCGGCAGCATTTTCACTTTCACTCCATTTGACAACAACCGGATCAGGAGCATTTTCATATTCATAATGACCGTCCTCAACCAAATTCGGATCAATATTAATATGAGTGATCTCAAAATCACCCGGCACCAATGTCTCTGCCTCAAGCATTCCAAAAT
>CAXXFV010000015.1:0-380691 GCA_963674595.2 bacterium | reverse complement strand
TACATTGAAAGGGCATTATCCGATAGAAATTTCTGCAGAAAAGGGTTGCACGTCGCAATGGCTCGTATATTTTGGGTCTTTTTTGTCCAGGTCTGTATAGAATCACGCTCTTTTTCCGACCAGGTCAAAAAGACATTCGGCATCGTATTAAATCCTTGACTGGGAATCATAAAGAAAGATCCGTACGCCGGGTGGTACTTTCCCTGCACGCCGTGCTGTATATCAGCACTAATTATTCCAAGAACTCTGGAAGCATAACATAACGCCATTCCAACATAACCATAGTAACCCACAACAACGATCAACCTGGGATCTATTTTCTTAATCTGTCTTTTGTAGAAACTGCTTAGGTGTCTTATATAAAGAAACTCAATTAGCAGGCTACGCCTGCTAACAATGTGAGTTGATAAACCTTGGGCATAAAGCAGCTCTTTATAATCCTTAAAACATCTTTCAAACTCCTTCGGCGGCTTATACCAACTCAGGTTAAAAACAGAAAATGCATATGCCAGAACCGAGCTTGGGAGGGCAGATCTAACCACTCTGTATTTTGGATAGACAGGTTGCAGTGTCTGCGTATTTTCAAAAGTAAAATGTGAGATCCCCTTACTCTCAAGATAGTCGATTATTGGATCTATAAGAATATCATACCACCCTGAAGGAAGTCTAAGGGTCCTTCTGGTAGAGTTGGACAAAAAAACGATATCGGCTCCTCGCTTCTTTCCATGCCCTGAGACTGTGTCCACACTCAGAGCCCTGATCAAATTCAAGAGACCGGAAGGTAGCAGACTTGCCTTTTTTAAGATTCTTTCAGAGTGGCCGTGACCCTGCAAACTTGGGTTTTCCGCCTCGGAAACCAATCCACCAACTAAACGGTTGCGCAAATGTGGCCATACGTGTATTCCAGCAAGCTTGAAGTTAGCAACGTCAAGGTTACTTTCGATATGTTGAATTATTGAAAAGATATCTTTAAACAACATTCGTAAGCGCCTTGTTAACCGCACTCCACCAGTCGTGGAAGGTCCAGTTGCTTTGGGGTAATATTCCCGGGCAGCAAAGCTTCATAGTCTTGAAGCTTGGCAGCGGTAGGCGGTTTGTCAAAATCGATTTCAGACTTCGAGACCTTTCCGAAAATGCTTCTCTGATATAAATCCACAATATTTCTGCCAAGTTTTTCCTCTTCGCTTATTAGTCCACTTTTTTTCATTATTCTTTTAGGCGACCAAATCCCAGCTCATCGGCGTACCCCGTTTAACCGCTTTCTTTACCTTTCGGCCAATAAGCATATCGTAGTACTTCGGTGGAAGACCGTGGCCGGGACGGATTCGTCGCAGGTTTTTAGTCGTAAAGGACTCTCCATATTGCATATCCTTAACAATATAAATAGAACGCCGACGCATTCGAGATTTTTGTTCTCCGTCGCTGGGCCCATAACTGATCTGGCCAAGGGCCTGCCAGGCCCTTTTCGTTTCCTCGACCAATTGTTTCATTTCACCGGGCTCAAGGGAAAAAGCCGCATCCACACCTCCGTCCTTCCTTGACAGCGTAAAATGTTTTTCCATAACTGTTGCACCGAAAACTATTGCAGCGACCGCAACACCAATTCCCATCGTATGATCCGACAAGCCCATCTCACAATTAAATAGGTCCCGCATGTGAGGGATGGTAAGAAGATTTGAATTCTCAGGCGATGCTGGGTATGTACTTGTGCACTTAAGCAATACAATATCCTTACAGCCTTCTGCACGCGCAGCATGAACGGATTCATCCAGTTCAGCAGCTGTTGCCATCCCAGTGGAAACGATAATGGGTTTTCCGGTGGCTGCAATCTTGCGGATCAGGGGAATGTCCGTGTTCTCAAAAGAGGCGACCTTGTAGCAGGGCACGTTCAGAGACTCCAGGAAATCAACCGCCGTTTCATCAAACGCACTGCTGAAGGCAATCAAACCCAGTTCCCGCGCACGTTTGAAGATGGGTTCATGCCACTCCCATGGTGTATGCGCCTTTTGATAAAGGCTGTACAAAGCCTGCCCTTTCCACAGGCTATTGGGGTCGTCTATAAAAAATTCTCCCTCGGCCAGATCCAACGTCATCGTGTCGGCAGTGTAGGTCTGCAATTTCAGGGCATGGGCACCTGTTTCGGCCACTGCCTCCACCATTTCTAGGGCACGAGCGAGAGAATGGTTATGATTACCCGACATCTCGGCGATAATGAAAGGCTCGCTCTGAAGACTAATGCAATGTTTTTCCAGATACATAACTTAATCCATCTTTACTCTTGAATCTTTATGAGTTAACTGCTTTAAAATTTTGATTTCCTTACAAATACTAGCAGCCGAAATCTCAAATAGATAAGGAACCTGTCACTCAACGTTGCCGATGATTCTAGCTGGATTCCCCACCACCTTTGTATAAGCTGGAACATCCTTTAGAACAACCGCCCCGATTCCTACAAGTGCCCATTCGCCAATTGTAACGTTTTCAAGGAGGCTGCAGTTAGTTCCCAGATAGGCACCTTTTTTCATATGAACATGGGCACCAATGCATGAGTTATTGGCCACATAGCTATAATCATCCAAAACAGCATTGTGCCCCACCAAACATTGGGCGTAAATTTGAATATGATTACCTATTTTCACATTGGGTCCGACACTCACGAGCGGTTGTATGCATACTCCGTTACCGATTTCTGCAAACTTCGAGACAACTGCGCTGGGATGAATCAAAGTGGCAAAACGTTCGGGGGGTATTTCAAGATCTGTCAACTTATGTATGAACTTATGGTTCAGTTTGGTTGAAATCAATGTATAGAAAAAATACGCATTGCGCTCCTCGATCAGTTGATGGGCAACCTCTTTATCGATTTTGCCCAAAATCGGATACTCGTTGATGGGCTCTGTCTCGAAATCGTTGAGAAATCCGATAATTCTCCATGCTTTGTTGATATCATTGATATCCTCAACGGTTGATGCCACCACCGTTCCATTTCCCATCCCACCGATAATGACAAGGTTTTTCATTGGGATCCCTGCTTCCTGGCTGCCTCCAGACTGTCGATGGCTGCCACCCGTTCTATCAATTTCTCCGACTGTTTGACCGTCGGAGGAGAAACAAATTTATTATTCACCATTACAATCCCTCTGCCCTCTTCTTTGGCTTTTTTGGCCGACTGTACGACTTCAGAAGCATAGGCGATTTCTTCCTGATCAGGTGTGTAACAATCATGCACAATATCAATCTGTCTCGGAGACATAACCAACATACCGGACATTCCTAAATCTCGACCCAGGGTCGCAAATCTTCGCAATCCTTCCAGATCATAAACCCGCACGTAAGGAGTATCAATGGGCTCGACGCCGGCAGCCCGTGCTGCCATCGCTACCAATGACCGCGGCGTGAACAGAGACATTTCCTCTTTAGAGTAACGGGATTGCATTTCGGCCATATAATCTTCACACCCAAAAAGAAGACCCACTACTCGATCAGAGGCGTTTGCAATCTCGAAAGCTCTTAAAACAGCTTGTGGGGTTTCAATTAGAACGATAATGGAAAAATGCCCTCTACGAAGGCCCAAGTGCGCCTCCATCAGACTCAATTGCGCATCAAATTTTTTGATGTCGTCCGGTTCGTAGGCCATGGGATAGACAAATCCATCAAGCTCTTTGCATGCAACACCTTCCAAGTCTTTGAGGGTAAGGCCGGTATCCAATGGATTTATGCGGACAAAAACGGTTATCTCGCTAAACATGCCTTCCGAAAGCACTTTCCGAATGGTTTTCCGCGCTGTTTCCTTTTTCTCATAGGGGACCGCGTCCTCAAGGCATAAGGCAACACAGTCTGCAATCGATTCTGATGCTTTCACAAGCATTTTTTCAATATGCCCAGGTACGAATAGAAAAGAACGAATAATTAATGTTTCATGATCTAGTTTTCTCATATTCCCCTCCTACCAATTTGTATGACAGCGATTTCCGAATTATACCGGTATCAATACTCGGCGCCTCAGGGTCAAGATCTTTTCGTCCCGTTGATTATAAGCAACTGTCTCAACATAGACAATGCCACGATCGGGTTTGCTCTTAGAACGTCTAACGTCCAAGATCACCGATTCTGCTCTAATCGTATCACCGATGAATACCGGGCCATCGTGCGTAATCCTTTCATATTCAAGGTTCGAAATCGCAGCACCCGAAATATCAGGCACCGACATCCCCACAACAAGGCTCAAAATATATGTCCCAACTACGAGAATTTTGCCATGCTGGCTCTTTTCGGCGAATTCAACATCACTGTGAATAGGGTGATGGTTCATGGTTAGAAGACAAAACAGGTTGTTATCGCTTTCCAGAACTGTTTTGTGCGGATAATGACTAAAAACCTGCCCCTTCTTAAAATCACCGAGTTTTCTATAATACGGGTCAACATTTTTCATGGATGCGCCTCTCCTTTAATGTTCACGCAATCGGCAACGAGTAGATTCTCTCTTTGCAAAGATCATATAAAATATTTCCAATACGTGACAAGCCATTTCCATCGATAAGCCCGCTTTGCTTCTGCTGCATGGCGGAGAGCGCCCCCGGATCATACCACAGGCGCCTAACTGCAGAAATGAATTCAGCTTTAGTCAGCTTTTCCAGCCAGCCCAAATGGTGGTTGCAGCCGTAACGCTTCTGAAGTATCCTACTACCCAAGGCATTCTTGGGAATATGACCGATTGTCAGCAAAGGAACACCCGCATAAATCAATTCATATGCCGTTACACCGAAGGCGGCAACAGCCAGCTTGGCCGCAAAAAGGTCTGTGAAATTAAAGTTCCTGACATTAATCGAAGGCTTCAAAAAGGGCATCAATTTGTTTAACTCGCGCCTTCCACTGAAATCAAAACCTACCAAGGCGTTGACATTAACAACTACATCACTTTCATTCAGCCAGCGTATTAATTGAAGCAGCATACCTTTTGGATCACTGGACCCCGTCGTAATAGCCATGCTTTGGATTTGCCCGACACGCACAGTCTGTTGAGAAAGAAACCGCTTAACGGTGTCATTAATGATAACATAATCCGGGCCATATAGTAGATTCGCGCTTGAATCCTTCCATCTGTCGCTGTTGATGAGGGCCGAAGGCAGGTGAGCTGCCGGAAAGATCGCATAGTCGCTCTCAAACATACCGTCGCAATCATTGTGGAACATGATAACATGAAGATTTTGATTAATACTCTGGATAGTCTCTCGACTGTAGGGATAGAGTTTATCAATGAATAGGACCTGTCCGGAATAATTCATGCGAATTTCATTTAGAATTGTTTCTTCGGCAACCTCACACGTAAAACAGTGATCGATCTTTCCGTGTGTGTATTTTTCTTCGAGTTTCGGATGGTATCGCGAAACAAATAGGCTCTCAATCTCAAAAAATTCCTTCAAATATCGGGCCACCGAAATGCTCCGGACGGCATGACCAAAGCCGAGCTCTCCGCCAGCATCAACCCTGAAAACAACTTTTCGCATGTTAACGGGAGCTGTCTCTTTTGAAAATCGAAAAAAACTTTTTTCCCATTAGAATCCCCGATAAGGAATCAGTGTTGATAGCTTCTTTGACCGAGATTGAAATGCCTTTGAATAGGCCTCCAGGGTTTCGGCGATGTCTTTTTCTGTGTGAGCCAGACAGAAATTACGGACACCGAGCATCAGCACGCCCCAACGAATCGGCTCCTGCTGAAAAACAGAAAGCAGGTCGAAAGAACGGAGCTTTCCCGTGTCTTTGAATCTCACAGCAAAATGATAGGGCATACCGATCAGTTGAATATCGGCAGTGAAATTACGCCCCTTGTTCCTTTTTGCAGCCAATTTCATCACTCCTTCAAGGACTGACTCAAAGCTGGCTTGTGCGGCCCATTACTGGAGGCAAAAACAATCATACTGGTTACTTCATTCTCTCATGCTGGTAGAGGCATTGAATACAAGCTCAGCATAGTCCCAGTCATCTTGTGTGTCTATGTCATGGACCCTGTAGCGGGGCAGAATAAAAGGTATAGATGCATGAGAGAATGTTGGGATGTCATCCAGAAAGGCCTGCGTTTTTCCGAAGTAAAACTGGCCTGCATCATGGAACGCTTCTTCTAAATCCTGCGACCTTGTTTGCCGAAACTCCGGGAAGAACATCTCAGGCCGACCACCATGCGTCAGCTTAAAAGCCCGTTGGATGGGATAAGGAAAACTTGTGGCCGTAAATACAAACTGGCAATCCATTTTATTCAATAATTCGAATGCCTTTTTCAAATCCGAAGGGCTTACAAACGGAGCAGTTGGATATATACAGCAAACATGGTCGGGCCGAGCATATCGCTTTGTGATCTGACCGATGGCATGGTTTATAACCAGCCTTGTAGCCGTATAGTCATCGGACAATTGCGCAGGCCGCATGAAGGGTGTCTCCGCTCCACAATCTCTGGAAATTTGGGCGATTTCCTCGGAATCTGTGGATACGATGATCCGCTCAAACAGACCCGACTGCCTTGCAGAATCAATGGGCCATGCTACCATGGGCTTTCCACAAAACAACCGGATGTTTTTCTTGGGGATGCGCTTGCTACCGCCACGCGCGGGGATAATCGCAACATTCATGGATAACCTCTAAAAAAATGATGTTTGTAAAAGCACTTTTGACAAAGAGTTAATGAGATGATTGGGAATAAATTGGCCGGGGCAATTCCCGTGCATGAAAAACCCCTCATCGCATCAGTTCTCAAAAAATGTCAAGTTCAAATATTTCTGCTTAGACCAAGTCATCCTTCGCGGCTAAGAATCCTCTGCATACTTTTTCTGCAAGGTTGTACAGGTTTGCCAGCCCCGTAGATTCAGAAAACTATCAAATGGCGTGATGCGAATTTTAAACGATTAGCCCAATGCCCTTATTCAATAAAGTAGATCGGAATAATGAAAACTATACTCTCAATTCTTGTATCATCTTCTGCATTTCCTCAATACTTAGCCTCCAAGGATTGGTGCCAGAATTGTATTCAAAATCATCCGCGACCGATTTTGAATCGCTATTGTTGAAACGTCGGTCGAAGTACCGGAACTGCGGTTTTATCACATAATGATCCGAAAATTCGGCAGTGTTTCGGGCATCGTCTTTGGGCACCATCACCTCGTGCAATTTTTCTCCTGGCCTGATGCCGACTATTTCAGTTTTGCACTCCGGAGCAACGGCCTGGGCCAGGTCTACAATGGTCATGCTGGGGATCTTGGGAACAAAAATTTCTCCACCTACCATCCTTTCCAGAGATTGAAGAACAAAATCCACTCCCTTTTCCAACGTAATCCAAAATCGCGTCATACGAGAATCGGTAATGGGAAGGACACCTGTCTCTCGCATCTCGAGGAAAAAGGGGATCACGCTTCCGCGACTGCCCAGCACATTACCATACCGAACGACTCCGAAACGGGTGTGGTCGCGGCCGACATAGGCATTACCGGCAATAAAAAGCTTATCCGAACAAAGCTTAGTTGCCCCATAGAGGTTAATGGGATTGGCCGCTTTGTCCGTGCTGAGTGCAATCACCCGTTTGATCTTTTTGTCTATGGCCACGTTGATCACGTTCTGGGCGCCGAGGATGTTGGTCTTCACCGCCTCAAAGGGATTGTACTCCGCAGCCGGAACCTGTTTCAGGGCTGCGGCGTGAATCACGTAATCCACCCCCTGAAACGCCCGATCCAGCCGTTCTTTATCCCGGACGTCGCCGATAAAGTAACGGAGGCAGGGGTAGGTAGTGTGTGGGAATTGCTGCGCCATCTCAAATTGCTTGAGTTCGTCTCGGCTGAAAATGATGAGCTTGTTGGGCTGAAAGCGTCTTAAGATGATTTCGGCGGCTTTTTTCCCAAATGACCCTGTGCCGCCGGTAATAAGGACGTTTTTGTTATTCAACATTCTTTCCCCCCTTTAAAGCCTTCAAACCGGATGTCGTCCGACAGATCGAAGGGCTTTGAATAATATTCAATGACATGCACCTCGCTTATGGCTTTGAATTTGTGTGCACACATGGAAAAAATCGTCACCCTTTGGCCTGGAAAGACATCGATTTCCGATTCTTCACCTGTTTCAACCTCCACCAGGTGCAACCGGGCATGCCCGGATATAAGGTAAAAACTTTCAGATTTTTTCCGATGATAGTGGCCGCCCCTGAAATAACCTGGGCCAGGTTTAAGTGTAAAAAACGTAATGTGCCGAATCTCTTCACCGTCAGATAGAAGCACAAGTTCTCCCCTTTCCTGAATAAGACGCTTTTCGCGCAGAAATTCTTCCGTAAGGGGAAGGGTTTCAAGTCGGTATTTGTCTTTGAGCATAGAAAACCGCTTTCTTCTATTGAGCCAATTTAGCAGCCTGAAGTGCCCTGAAATCATGGATTTTGGGTAAGTTCCTAATCAAACTCGTTACGCCCCGGCCAAAGGGATCACCTTTCAACATACCAAATCCCCATCATCCGAAAATCACAGGAATTCAAGAACCCTCTGGATGATAAAATCAACTTCATCGTCATTCAAGGCGGGGTACAAGGGAAGGCTAAGGCACCTGGCATAATAGTTTTCAGCTTCCGGACATTTTCCAATGGGGTAACCATATTTGTTATTGTAATAAGGTTGCCAGTAAACCGGAATATAATGGATTTGGCAGAAAATCCGGGTACCAGCCAAGCTGGAAAACACTCTGTATCTATCTGCTTTTCCTCCTCTAAATTGGAGAGGATAGAGATGGTAACATGGAGAGGCGTTTTTAAACTCTTCCGGTGTGATTAAGGCTGGATTATTACTGAAGGCGGCATTGTAGCGTTCTACAATTTCCTTTCTGCGGCGCTTAAAGCTTGGTAGCTTTTTCAATTGCGATCTTCCCAATGCGCATTGAAAATCCGTTATACGGCAGTTGAAATTTAGTTCACCCATCTCATAGTACCAGGGGCCATCATTTCGACCGAGTAAATCCGAGTGCCTCATCACGCCATGACTTCGCATTCGTCTTATTCTATCGGCCATGGCATCATCGTTTGTCAAAACAGCCCCACCTTCACCGGTGGTGATCGTTTTAACGGGATGAAAAGAAAAAATCGATAGGTCTGTATGTGCACATCCTCCGCAATGAAAAAGTTTATCATTATGGGTGTAGGTTGTACCGATTGAATGAGCAGCATCCTCAATAATTTTGAAGCCGTATTTATGCGACAAGTCCCTTATTGAAGGGAGATCAGCCGGAACACCTGCAAAATCCACAGGGATTAAAACATCAGGAACAGCCGTTTGTTCACAGTATTCTTCCAACCTTTCAGGAGAAAGGCATAAAGTGTGAGGGTCGATATCGATGAAATCCACACGACCATTGCAAAACTCGACGCAATTGGCAGAAGCCAAAAAGGTAATTGGAGAAGTGACACCCAAGGAATTCTCATCAATTCCTAGCGCCAGACAGGCCAAATGAAGTGCCGTTGTACCATTTGAACATACGATCGCGTGCTTTGCTCCAGTCAACTCGCACAAATCATTCTCGAATTCCTCAGCCACGGGTCCGGTGGTTATAAAATCAGCCCTCAGGGCTTTTGAGACTTGCTCAATATCGGTCTCATCAATCCACTGGTGTCCATAAGAAATGGTCTTTTTGGGTTTCATTTTCATAAGTCGCTGCCTCTCACATGGGCTGCTCATCAACAGAATTCCTTTTTGACGGGTTTTGTTGCGTTTTTTACAGCTTCCATTTTGCCGGCTCAACGCTGGAACCATGCTTCAACATTGTCTCGAATGAGTTCATAGTTTGTTTTGAAAGCGTAAAGCATAATGTTGGCGCTTTGTCAGCATATTTTCTCCGATTCCCACCAGCTTCTACGTTTCATACTCCAGACCTTTGAATTTCAGGGAAATTGAGCAAAATGGTCCATTCCGGAATAAATTTAGCAATTTATCTTGCAAAAATGGGGAAGCAGAATGTCACCGCGCACCACTTCGAGGTTTTCACGGGACGGAATCACTTCCAACCGACCCCAGTTGTTGAAGGAATTGTACCGCTTGAAGGCACTGACCGTTGCGCCTTTGGTCAGAAGCACTTCAGTCAAATGGGAGCCGATAAAGCCGTCCGCACCGGTGATAAGAATCCGGCATTTTCTCATTTTTGCCATAAAACGAATTTAGTCCTCTCGACAAAGGGTAGAAATCCAAAAGGTTATCTCGCTCTTAACAGTTGCTCCATAACTAATGACCAGGCATTTGCATATGCCGCCTTGGAGTGTTCAAGAATTGCGCCGGACGTTATCGCCCAAAATGCTGAAATTACCTGGCAGGATATTCCAAAAGGGTGGTATATTCCGCTGGATGAATTTTTGGAACGTCCCAATCCATACATAAAAGACAACACACGATGGATGGATTCTTTTCTCAACCTCGCTTTGGTCAATGCAAAACGCGCCCCAAATGGAAAACTCTATTGTTTGTCTATGGACATTGTTGAAACAGCCATATTTTATAACAAAGATCTGTTTAAAAAATATAACCTCAGGGTCCCTAAAACCTGGCAGGAGTTTATGTTACTCCAGGAAAAACTGGCTGCCCCATACATCACACCCGTTGGCGTCCTCACCAAATCTGGTGGCCAACTGGGGACTGGATGTTATTTTTGACATGCTGTATTATGATATTATCGAAAAGCTGGACGTTGAAGAATCCATGGAGAGCCAATCTGAATATATGACACATTACCTGACGATTCAGGAACTGGCGTTTCTTTTTCAAAAAGGGTATTTTACACGAAATGATCCACGATGGGTGGAAACAACCAAACTGCTAAAACAGTGGCGCAAGTACTGGTCAAAAGAAATGAAAAACACAGATTCTGCAAGACTTTTTCTCAGTCAACGTGCAGCCATGGTTTGGGATGGAAGCTGGTTTACCCGAAGATTAACACTTGATCCGTATATTGACTTTGAATGGGGTATTTTTTACTTGCCGCCCATAACCAAAGAAACATCAAAATTTGCAGTCGGCGTACAAGCCTCTGTTATCGGAGGATCTGCCGTACAACTGCATGTAACCAATTCTGCACTAATTTATAATCACCTGGAACAGGTCGTTGACTTTTTAATGTTCTAACAGCCCCGCAAAATATCGAAAAAGTATTAATGAAGCAAAAATGATGCTGCCGAATGTTAAAGATGTTAACGTGTTGAAAGAGCTTGAACCTTTTAATGAAATATTTAAAAGAAGATATTGCGCCGTAAAATGGATGGAAAGTTTTGATGCCAGGCACAAAATCCAACTGGACCCGAATGATGGACCTTTATCTGAATGACGGAATTTCTTTAGAAGGTTATTTAATATATATCGAAAACAATTTTAGCAGCTATTTTAATGAAAAAATAAACACTGAAAAATGGACTTTCAGAATATGAAAAAAAATGGCAGGAAAACGGGCGGCGACAATTCAATAGGTATTTTCCGTTATATGGATTAATTGCCCCAACCTTTATATTCTTGATAATTTTTAACTATTATCCGGCATTTCTGGCGGTTTTGCGCTCGTTTTTTGAATGGGACATCGGCGGAAAATCGGCTTTTATTGGTTTGGCAAATTTTAAAGAACTTTTCCGTGACCCTGTGTTTTTAAAAAGTATGCTCAACATGAAGCAAACTTTTGATTTTTATTATTATCGTGAATATGACCATTCCTTTAATCGTGCGGAAATGATATACGCCGTAAAATCAAAATGGAACTATTTTTTACGTATTCTTTTCGTCATCCCCATGCTTATTCCGCTGTTGTTATTTGGGTGTTGTGGAAATATATTTATTCGGATGCCGGTATTTTAACAGCTTTTCTGGAAGCCATCGGCAAACCGGAATGGATTTACGGATGGCTGAGTCACCCAAAAACAGCGTTGACAGCTATAGCCTTTGTCGGATTTCCATTTGCAATTGGATTTAATATTCTGGTTTACTATGCCGGATTAAACAATATACCCACGTCATTAATGGAATCGGCCATGATTGACGGCGCTAAATTTTGGCATATTTTTTTAAAATACATCTGCCGCTTATTTTATCACAGGTCAAATTGTTGTTTGTATTAACCATCATTTCCGTTTTACAGGGTTTTGAAATTGTCTACGTATTAACCGGTGACGGCGGCCCGGCTACGAGACAATGCTACCGGTTTGTATATGTTTTTCAGCGGCTTTACCTATAATCGAATGGGATATGCCTGTTCAATCGGTGTTGTGTTGTTTATTATGATGCTCATTTTTACCATACTCAGCAATAAATTTTTTAAACAGAACAGGAATTCCAGCAAAATAGAACCATGTTGGAAATAAAATGAAAAAATACTCTTTCGGTTATTATTTACTTTTTTTATTGTTTTAACATTCTTTCCGTTTGTGTATATGATTTTTTCATCATTTAAATCACTGTTCCAGTTTTACCATTCCTTTTGGCTTCCAACATGGCCGCTTCATTTAGAAAACTATACGGAGGTTTATTCCACCATATCCAAATACATCTGGAACAGTATTTTTGTAACCCTTGTTTCTGTTTCAGGAATTGTTTTCCTGGGAGCGTTGACCGGTTTTGTTTTTGCCAGGTTTAATTTTCCCGGCAAAAGAATATTATATTACGGCATTATTGTGCTTATGATGGTTCCCTGGGTGCTGACACTAGTTCCCTCATTTATGGTGGTTAAAAATCTAAACCTGTTAAATACATTCTGGGTTATGATTTTGCCCTATATCTCCGGCGGTCAGGTACTTTCTATTTATATTTTTCACAACTTTTTTCAATCACTGCCGGAAGAATTATTCGAATCCGCTCGCATTGACGGCGCCGGATATTTTCAGCAATTCTGGTACATCGGCACGGCCATGAGCCGGCCGGTTTTTGGTATTGTTGCCATTGTCAGTTCCCTGGCAGTATGGAATAATTTTATCTGGCCGCTGGTAACGACCACGGATGAAAGCGTTACGGTCCTTACAGTAGGTATTATGCGTTTCGCAACAGCCTATGCAACCGGATATACGAATTTTGGAGAGCTGTTTGCCGGATATACCATAGCGTCGCTCCCATTAATAATTATCTTTCTGTTTGCCACAAAACAATTCATTCAGGGCATAACAGCAGGCGCTATTAAAAGTTAACAATTACAAGACATGGAAGAAAAATTTTGATAAAACAAATTGATCATTTAAATATTGTCGTATCGGATTTGCAAAAATCTGTGACTTTTTACACGGAACTGTTGGGTTTTCGTGTGACCCGCCAGGCAGTTTTACAGGGAGAATGGATCGATAAGGTCGTCAATCTGAAAAACGTCACAGCCGATGTTGTTTTTTTAGAGCCACCGAACGCCAATGTACGAATTGAGTTATTATGTTATAAATCACCGGAAGGCCAATCCATCCCGGCAAATTCATTAGCAAATACCACAGGTATCAGACACGTGGCATTTCAGGTTGATGACATCAAAAAAGCAACCGCCAAACTGGAAAAAGCAAACGTGCGTTTTTTAAGCGATCCTGTCAAGGTCCCATCGTCCACAGTAAAACATCAAAAAGGAGAAAAATCCCTGGTTTATTTCTATGATCCCGACGGTGTTATTCTGGAACTGGCTGAATATTCCTAAAACATTTTCCCCCATATTGATAAAACCTTTTGGAGATCAGGCATGAGCAAATATTTCGTTTTGTTTACGGCACTCTTGGTTTTTCATTATACCGATACCAGCAGTGCTCAACCCATTAATCAAGGTCCTCAAGAAATGAAAACGCCATCACAATATTTCCAGACAGCAAAACCCGTCTGGCCCAAAGGCCGCGATACAGAGATGAATGTTATCACCGGTTTTTATACAGAAATTCAATTCGATCAAAATTCCAATCCAGTCATTACAATTGCCGCCTCTACATTATACAGAATTTTTGTCAACGGAACATTTTTAGGCCACGGACCGGCCCGTGGTCCGCATGGCTATTTCCGGGTTGATGAATGGACGTTAACCAATTTAAAAAACGGCACCAACCATATCGCTGTAGAAGTAGCCGGTTATAACAGCAACAGCTACTATGTTCTGGACCAGCCTTCGTTTTTACAGGCGGAAATTACAGACAACGGCAAGGTGCTGGCTTCTACAGCAGGAACAGGTGAAAAAATTAAGGCACATATATTAACGGAACGTCTTCAAAAAGTACAACGTTTTAGCTTTCAGCGTCCGTTTATGGAAGTCTATAAATTATCTCCCGAATATGCCGACTGGCGAATAAAAGGTATTTCAAATTTTGAGACAGAGTGCGACATATTACCGGCAAAAAACCTGATCCCACGCCGAATTCCTTATCCGGATTTTGTAAAAAAACCGGTACTATGGCATTCAGCCAAAGGTACACTTGAAGAGATATATTTAGACATATATTGGAAAGACCGTTCCTTAACCAAAATCAGCGAAAAATTAAAGGGATATGAAGAAGATGAACTGGAAATTATTCCGACTATAGAACTTGAAAACTATCGTTCCACTGTTAAAACAATCGACAAACCCATTTCAACACCGGCACTAGACTGTAAACTGGACATTAATCAATTCAGCATTTTTGATTTGGGGACAAATTTATCAGGATTCCCGGGTATAACGGTTGAATGTAAAGAAGCATCATTATTATACCTCTCTTTTGATGAAATTCTAACAAACGGTGACGTCAATTTCAGACGTTTGGGATGTGCCAATATCATCCCTCTTTATTTAGAACCGGGAATTTACCAGTTTGAATCCTTTGAACCCTATACCATGCGGTATATTAAAGCCTCCTGTTTGCAGGGATCGGTTAGGATAAATAACATATATCTTCGCGAATATGCCAATCCGGATACAAAAATCGCCCGGTTTTCAGCCAGCGACCACGAATTGAACATTTTATTTCAAGCCGGTGTACAAACATTTCGTCAAAATGTCATTGATATTTTTATGGACTGTCCGTCCCGTGAAAGGGCCGGCTGGCTTTGTGACAGCTATTTCAGCTCAAAAGTCGCTTTTGACCTGTGCCGAAATATCACCACAGAAACCAATTTTATCGAAAATTTTGCGCTTCCCAAGACCTTTGAACATCTGCCAAAAGGCATGCTTCCCATGTGTTATCCGGCAGATCATTATGACGGTGTCTTTATTCCCAACTGGGCCATGTGGTTTGTTATTCAACTGGAAGAGTATAAATACAGAAACGGAGACAAGCAATTAATTGCCTCTTTAAAAAATCGTGTAATTGATCTGTTGGACTATTTTACAAAGTTTGAAAACAAAGACGGCCTGCTGGAAAACCTGGAAAGCTGGGTTTTTGTAGAATGGTCAAAGGCAAATGACTTTGTTCAGGATGTAAATTATCCGAGCAATATGTTGTATGCCGCCACCCTAAAAACAGCCTCCCGTTTATACAACATGCCGGAATATGAACAAAAAGCGGAAAAAATAATCAATACCATTTTTCAACAATCCTTTAAAGGCGATTTTTTCTGCGATAATGCTGAACGCCAGGGAAAGGATCTGGTTACCACCTCAAATTTCACTGAAGTGTGCCAATATTACGCCTTCTTTTTTGGAATTGTTACACCCGAATCACAACCGGAACTTTGGAAAACATTATGCGAAAAATTCGGTCCGGACCGTAAAAGCACCAATGCTTTCCCGGATGTACATTTTGCCAATGCATTTATCGGCAATTATCTGAGAATGGAGCTTTTATCCAGATATGGCAAAACAGCGCAGTTATTAAAAGAGGTCAAAGATTATTTTTTAGACATGGCGTTGCGAACAGGCACGTTTTGGGAACACATGAGTCAAAAAGCTAGCTGCAATCATGGGTTTGCATCCTATATTAACCATGTTTTATACAGAGATGTGCTGGGCATTTATGAAATTGATCCTGTTAATAAAAATGTCCAGGTTAAAATTACCGACCTTGATTTAAACTGGTGCGAAGGTTCGATCCCGGTTGGAAAGGATGTTGTTTATTTAAAATGGTGGAAACAGGACGGCAATCTTTATTATAAAATTCGGGTACCGATAGATTATTCATATCGTGTAAAAATAGACTCAAAATTACCCGTCATACAACATCCGTAGCACCATAAATACGAAAACAGTGTATTCATTCAGCAGATTGCATTTAAACGGCGTTTACCGGCAAAGCCAAATCTTGTAATAAACAGTAAATTTTGTTACCTTTTATATTGATAAACAATACAAATAAAATTTACTTGAAAGGTTGAAATGAATACACTTTCCCGTTCTTTTCCGACGCATGTTATTTTCTTTGCGTCTCCCTCCTACTGGCCGAATCCTGAAAAGATTAACGATTCTTTCCAGTCATTAAGCTCTTCTCTCAGGCAGGCCTTACCTGAACAGGACGCTAAAATTCTCAATTTTTATTTGGCAACAAATGAAAATGATATAGAAAAAATTAAAGCAGCCACAAAAAATGAACTTGCTTTGTTTTTACCCATGAGCGGCGGTGTGCAACCGCTTATGCTGGCCATGGCCGAACATTTTAGTTTTGTAGGTATTGTAAATGCTTACCTTCCGGAAATGCACCTGCCATTTGAAAAAAGTCAGGAACTCCTTGAAGCCAATGCCCATCCATCCTGTACGGATTTTTATGCAAAATTACGCATGAACAAAAAACCTGTTTTCTGGATCGGATCGGAAAAAAGCCTGCGTCAACACATGCGGGCCTGGCAGGCAAGCCAGCGATTAAAACATGCAAAATTATTAAAAATAGGCGAAACAGAACCGTGGGTAATAAACAGTTGCCGGGACCCCAAAATATTTAAAAGCGCACTGGGTGTTGAGGTAATTCCGGTTACCCGTGATACCGTTTATCAGGAAATGCAAAATTTACAGCAAGCGGGTTTTCAATCAAAGGCCAAAGACTGGAAGTCAAAAAGCTCCTCTGTTGAAGGACTTTTAGATAAAGACATCGAAGACGCCAGCAAAGTTATCGCCGGTGTTGAAAAACTATTGGAAAAACATCAGGCAGACGGTATTTCCATGTCCTGTTTTTCCATGATTCAGGATATTGATACAACCAGTTGTTTGACCCTCAGTTATTTAAACGATTCGCTGAATGCTGTAGGAGCATGTGAAGGAGATTTGGAAGCGGCTGTTACACTTTATTTGTTAAAAGCCCTTGGCGCCGACTTTGTCTGGATGGCTAATCCGATTATTTACGAAGAAAATTATATCGACATGGTGCATTGCACGTCCCCGCGTAAAGCCTGTGGTGCAGAGCTTTCCTACAGATTGTTACGACACCATGAAAGCGGCAGAGGCGTTTCCCCCGAAGTTCGTCTGCCCGAAGAACAAACGGTCACACTTGCCCGAATCGGTAACAATTTAACGGAAATGATGATAGAAACCGGAAAAACAAGCCGTATTACAAAAGCCCCAACCTGCCATACACAAATTCGCGTTAACTTGAATAATGTTCAAAATATCTTAAAAAACCTGATGGGGACCCACCTCATCATGTCCTATGGTGATTTTTCCAAAGACCTTGAACTTTGCTCACAATTTTTATCTCTAAAAGCATTAAGATAGAACTGTAAGGGAACCCGGTAAATTACATATCCGGGTTCCTGTTCACCAATGAATCAGATTGAACAGCTTTCGCATCTATTTTGGAATAATCCAGTTCCGAACCGTGCATGCTGTGGGGAATTAAAAACACAACAAAGGTGACGATGGCCGCCCCGATAACTGCAATTCGTGATTTTTTCTTTCCCAAAATCAAGCCAACAGCTATAATCCAGGCGATAAAAGCAATCAACGTTTTATTGTCCGTTAAATCCGTACCATAGGGAAAGCCTGTCCAATAAGCGCCGAATGCGTATTTTTGTACAATCGGCCCGAATATCATACCGCCAAGAAGTAATAATAAAAGTGTAAAAATGGAAAGCCATTTTGTTTTACCATCTTTTCTAAAAGCTTCAATTGCGGTGCGCGTCGAAAACAGCATTCCAAGAAAAATAAAAAGGATATGCGGCAAGAGAACACGCCCGGGCACTTGTCCTTTAAAACGTGTCACAACATTTTCTTTATCAGGTATCATACATGTTTCATTTTGATTGAACAATTCAATATGATATTCGAGTTTACCGGCCGGGGGTTGATGCGGTAAGGCAGCCGACAATGTATCCGCCGTTCTATCCATTTTTACCCGCGTCCAATTGTCATTCGTGTTATAACGACGATAGACCAAATCTCCCTGAACAGCAGAATCTGAAACAGATATTTTTACCGGTTGATCTCCTGTACCGCCATGACTTCGTAACAGCTCATAGCTGACATGCAAATCACCCCATTTTTGGGTATCCGTTATCGGGTAGGTCGGTCCTGTTTTTCTCTGATAAACAGCCGAGGCAACAGTGATTATAAATGCCAGTACCCAGAATCCAATTTGTATAAACACTTTTTTTATCACATTTTGCTCCGTAATTATATAATAAACCGATGTTATTTTGTGTATATAATAAAAACTCAACACAGATATTCCAAGGAAATATTTCTATTATTTTAATTTTAGGAACAAGATTAAACAAAAAATCGTTACATTATTTACGTTTATTATAACGGATTATACGATTAATTTTTAGTACTTGATTTTAATTTCAAGTATTATTATTGTGAATAATTCAAGCAATTTTTGGGTTATTCAAGTGTTAAAACAATTGGGACATTTGCTAAAACATTAAGCAAAGGAGCTTTTACATGAAATTTTTAAAATATATGGCATTCATAACTTTTTTATTATGTGCGTTTAGCAATACTCTGAATGCTCAGTTTTTTGGAAAAAACAAGCTCCAATATTCGGAATTTAATTGGCAGTATATCCAATCTGAGCATTTTGATATATATTTTACAGATGGCGGTAAAGGTGTTGCCACATTTGTAGCTCAAGTTGCCGAGGAAAGCTATCAACAATTAAGAAAGGATTTTCGTTACGACCTTGTAGACCGTATTAAATTGATTGTATACAACAGTCACAATGATTTTGGTCAGACAAATGTCGACCTGAGTCCGCCGGAAGAGTCTGTCGGTGGTTTTACCGAATTTTTCAAAAACCGTGTTGTCATTCCCTATGAAGGTGAATGGGAAAAATTTCGTCATGTAATTCATCACGAACTGACCCACGCCGTAATGCTGCAAATGATATATGGTGCCGGCGCCCAGTCTATTATAACAGGTCTCACTCAACTTCAGTTACCTTTATGGTTTGTTGAAGGATTGGCAGAATATGAAAGCCGAGGCTGGGACATTGAAAGTGACATGTTTATGCGAGACGCGACACTAAATGATTACCTGCCACCCGTTGATTATTTATATGGTTTTATGGCCTATAAAGGAGGTCAGTCTGTTTGGAATTATATTGCCGAACGATATGGTGATGAAAAAGTCGGCGAATTATTAGGTAAAGTTAAACTCAACAAAAGTGTTGAAAGAGGATTAGACAAATCAATAGGAATAGACACAAAAGAACTGACAAAAAGATGGCATTTATATTTAAAAAGAAAATACTGGCCCGATATTGCTGACCGAAAACAACCGGAAGAAATTGCCGAACGAATTACAGAACATTTAAAAGAACACAGCTTTGTAAATACCAGTCCCTCGATGAGCAATAAAGGTGATAAAATAGCATTTTTATCGGACAAGGAAGATTATTTTGATATATATATCGCCAGTTCTATTGACAGAAAAATTTTAAAAAAAGTTGTCAGAGGGCAAAGGGCCGGAAATCTCGAAGAGCTGCATTGGCTTCGCGGACGCGGCATAAGTTGGAGCCCGGATGATAAAAAACTGGTCTTTTCAGCAAAAGCCGGTGCCGAAGACCAACTCCATATTGTAGACATAAAAAAAGAAAAAATTATTCAAAGTTATGATCTCGGCTTTGATGGTATTTACAATCCTACCTGGAGCCCTGTTGAAAATAAAATAGCTTTTATGGGTATTAAAAAAGGCCTTAGTGATATTTATATCTATAACATAGATAAGGACAAACTTTTCAAAGTTACCAGTGATATGTTTAGCGATACAGAACCGGCCTGGTCTCCGGATGGTAAAAAACTCATCTTTTCCAGTGATCGCGGTGATTATATTGACACAATTCCCGAAAATTTCAAACCAACCGATATTAATATGAAAAACTATGATATCTATGAAATCAATACAGATGGAACAGGTTTGAAAAAAATAACAGGAACAGAATTCCTGGAACGTTCACCGGTCTATTCACCGGACGGCAAATATATTACCTTTTCAAGTGACCGTTCCGGTGTCAGCAATATCTATATAAAAAACATGGAAACAAGCGAGGAATGGCCCATAACCAATGTTTTAACAGGTGCCTTTTTACCCACATGGGGCGGTAAAGCAAACCGTCTGGCTTTTTCTTCATTTTACTATGCCGGTTATGATGTCTATTTGTTAAAAAATCCTCTGGAAATAGAACCCGGTTCCGTGGAAGTTGAGGAAACACACTATATCAAAAGTTTAAGGGAGCAAAAAGAAGCCGAAACACAGGTTGCTGACGAATCTGTTTTACCCTCAGAGGGCCAATTAGCCTTTGATAAAAACAAGAAAAAGTATCGTAATTTTATTTTTGATGAAGATTTTAAAAATGCCGAATTGGCACAGAAACACAAACAGGTTTTTCTCGATTCAGCCGATTATGCACTGCCGACAGGTGAATTTAAAGTACATGAGTATCAAGTAAAATTTTCTCCCGATCTTGTCTATGGATCGGTCGGCTATAACCAATTTTTTGGAACACAGGGATATACCAACATACTTTTATCCGACGTTATGGGCGACCATCGTATCAACCTTGCCCTTAATCTGTTCGGCGATTTCCGAAATGCTGACTATGCGGCAACCTATTTGTATTTACCTAAAAAAATCGACTATGGTGTCGGTGTCTATCATAATGCCTATTTCTTTTACTCCAATTCTTTAGGATGGGTAAGAGATCGTAATTACGGTATTAGTTTTCACATGAGTAATCCGTTTAACAGATATACACGCCTCAGTTATGGTCTTGCATTGATGGGTATCAGCCGCACCTATATGGACCGGCCCGATGATGAAATAGATTATTATATTGACAATGGCTGGATTTCCCCGAGAAACAGGTTCTTTGTTCTGAACAATTTAACCTATACAAAGGACACAACTATCTGGGGATATACGGGTCCGACAAACGGTAAACGATATGCCATAGGCATAACTTCAAGCCCAAAATTAGGTGACAAGGGCATACAGTTTACAACGATTCGGGCTGACTGGCGTTCCTATCACCGCCTTACAAGAAACTATATTATTGCTCTGCGCGGTGCGGGCGGTATCAGTTTAGGTAGAAATCCGCAAAAGTTTTTTGTCGGCGGTTTGTCAAACTGGATCAATTATAAATACGACGGCGGTATCCGCGTTAATAACATTGAAGAAATTTATTTTGCATCATTTGAAATGCCCTTGCGTGGCGCTTATTATTATGGTCTTGAAGGGACCCGTTATTTATTATCAAACATTGAATTCCGTTTTCCGCTTGTTCATCATTTAAAAATGGGATTCCCCTTGCCGCTTGAATTTTATGAAATCGGCGGTGCCTTATTTGTTGATGTAGGCGTTGCCTGGGAACGGGACGCTGTTTTTAAACCCTTTGTAAAAAGTCCCAATAACATACCTCAATTAAATGTTGATAACGGAATTGACGGATTTGATGCCTATGCAAGTATTGGATTTGGTCCGCGAGTGAACCTTGGAATTTTCCTGCTTCGACTCGATTTAGCGTGGCCGACGGATTTTTATCATACAGAAAAATCACCAATTGTTCTCTGGTCTCTTGGAGCTGATTTTTAAAACATAACGAATTATTAGATTGAGGTATTTTGAACAAAAAAGAGTTTTTACAAGCCCTGAATGATTCGATACTCGTCTGTGACGGCGCGATGGGCACAATGCTTTACAATCATGGAATATTTATTAATAAATGTTTTGATGAATTAAATTTAACAAACCCGGATATCGTATCAACCATTCACAAAGCTTATGTTAATGCCCGGGCAGATATTCTGGAAACAAATACATTCGGTGCCACCAGTATAAAGCTGAAACCACACGGACTTGAAGACAAGGTATTTGAAATAAACAAACGCGGTGCTGAACTGGCAAAACAAGCAGCCGGCGATCAGCTATATGTTGCCGGTGCAATCGGACCGTTGGGTGTGCCGGTACAACCTTTGGGAAAACTGGCAAATGACCAGGTCATCGATATTTTCACACAACAGATCGAAGGACTTTTAGCCGGAAACATAGATCTGTTTATATTGGAAACTTTTTCGGACCTTCATGAATTAGTGCTGGCCATTCAGGCGATCCGAAAAATCTCGGATAAACCTGTTATTGCTCAAATGACCTTTGATCAGGGCGGAAAAACATTACCTGGCGCTGAACCCAGAGATGTTGTGACGACATTATTAGAAACAGGTGCAGATATAGTCGGTGCAAACTGTTCTGTTGGGCCTCACTTTATGCTTAAAGTTATTGAAAAAATGGCGCAGGCAGGTGCCAAATATATTTCGGCCCAGCCTAATGCAGGAAACCCCCGAATTGTTGACGGACGTTATCTTTACATGTCTACACCGGAATATCATGCGGAATACGCCAAACGCCTTATTCAGGCAGGCGCACGTATTATCGGCGGTTGTTGCGGTACAACTCCGGAGCATATCAAAGCCATTGTTAACTCTGTCAGAGCATTGCAGCCGCAAAAAAAAGTCATTAAACTCGTTCATTCACCGCAAAATGAAATTACTGTCCAACCTGTTCCCAGGGAAGAAAAATCCGCTTTGGCAGCCCGAATGAACAACAAGTTTGTCGTATCTGTTGAAGTTTTGTCACCCAGAGGAACAGATTCTTCACAGGTTTTGGCTGGAATTAAAAAGCTGGTCGGGTTCGGTGTAGATGCCATAAACATTCCGGACGGACCGCGAGCCTCGGCAAGAATGTCGCCGCTTGCTTTGGCACAACTTATCGAACGTTCGCTTCCGGTTGAAACAATCCTGCATTATTGCTGCCGGGACCGTAATCTGCTGGGAATGCAATCCGATTTATTGGGAGCATACGCATTAGGACTGAAAAATATTCTGGCATTAACAGGTGATCCGCCAAAATTGGGCGACTATCCGGATGCCACAGCAGTATTCGACATTGATTCCATCGGATTGACACGTTTTATTCAAAATCTCAACCACGGTATTGACATTGCCGGGAAATCCATTGGAGAACCAACCGGCTGGCACGTTGGTGTTGGTGCAAATCCGGGGGCTGAAGATTTGGAGCGTGAAATAGACCGGCTTTTACAAAAAATTGAAGCCGGTGCCGAATATATTTTAACCCAACCATTGTTCGACGTTGAACAGTTATTGAAATTTTTTGATAAACTGAAAAATGTTAATGTTCCTTTTATCGCAGGAATTATGCCGCTGATCAGTTACCGCACCATTGAATTTTTAAACAACGAAGTACCCGGTGTTTATGTGCCGGATGCCATTTCAAACGATATGAAAAACGCCGCCGACATTCACAAAGCCAGGGACCTCGGCGTTAAAATTGCTCAACAGGCAATTCTCGATGTTAAAAACTTGCAACAGGTAAAGGGAGTTTATCTGATGCCGCCTTTTACAAAAGGCAAGTATGATATTGCCGTTCAGGTATTATCGGTTTTAAAATAACTTGTGGTTACGAGGCTAAAATGAAATTACTACGATTTTTATTACTGTTTCTTATAATTTATTCAACTTCTTTTGCACAAAGAAGGGGCCCAATGGGACCAGGTGGTCCTCATTCCGGTATGTTTGGATCTGAATTATTTTTGTATAATATATATCAGTTCGCAGACACAACAGATGAATCGCAAACCCGGGTGGATATTCACATCTCCTTAGTAAATGATATTCTCACTTTTATAAAAACAGATGAGAACAGTTATAACGCAGAATATGAAATCAACTTTATCATTTATAATAAAAAAAATGAAGCACTGACAGAACAGCACGTTAAAAACAAGGTTTCTGTTGGTTCATTTATAAAAACAAATGACCGTACAATGCAGCACAAGCATATGTTGAGCACATTATTAAAACCCGGAAAATATCGTTATGTTCTGCGGCTCATAGATGCTGATGCAAAACATAATATAATGAGAGAAGACGAATTGGAAATCAAGTCCTTTGCAAAAGATCGTTTACAATTAAGCGACCTGGTTTTTATTGATGCCTTTAACGAACAAAATGACAGCATTACATATCAACCCAACCTGATGAATACTTTTAACAAAATAAATTCCGCATTTGCCTGTTATTTTGAAATTTATAATCCCACACCTTCAGACAGCATTCATCTGTTTTATAAAATTAAAAACGCTCATGACGATTTGATCTATCAGGAAAATACGGTTCGAAGCGCCGGGCATAATGTTTTGCCTCAAATTTTATCGTTTAAACAATATCTTTCAAAACCCGGAGAATATAATTTAACGATAAGAGCACAACAGGGTAATCAGCATGTTGAATTGGATAAAAACTTTAATGTTCATTGGGCAAACCTTGGAGTAAAAAAAGCAAATTTACAGGTTGCCATCGAACAATTGCGATTGATTGCCCATAAAAAAACAATCGACCAGATTCAGGAAGCGCCTGAAAATGAGCAGCAAAAACTGTATGACGAGTTTTGGAAAGAACGAGACCCCACACCCGAGACAACAGCAAACGAACTGAAACAGGAATTTTTCTTTAGAATTGATTTTGCAAATAAAAATTTTACCGAAGTTGCAAGCGGTCGCGAAGGCTGGATGACTGATCGTGGTAGAATTTATATTAAAAACGGTCCACCCGACCAACTGGACCGGCAACCGACACAAATGAATATGCCGGCTGCCGAAATCTGGTATTATCAGGATATCAACCGGCGTTACATTTTTTCAGACCGACGCGGTACCGGCGAGTACAGGCTTGTTCGCGAAGAATAATCAAGTGCCATAAAATTCTTGCAGGCGCAAGTGTTTTATGGCACCTTTTCCCTTTTCACCAAAATCTCTCTCACAACACACTTCCCCTAAATTCATAAAAATCAAAACACATAAAACACCACCCTGTTATTTATAGCATAATGACTTGTGGCATACAATTTGATTAAATTTGTATAGAACGATAATAACAGGAGAACCAAGTGAAAGCTGATTTACATATACATTCTTTTTATTCATACGATGCTATTGCCAAACCGGAATCCATACTCGCGGCAGCAGCAGATCGAAATATCAACATTATAGCCATAACAGATCACGATACAACAGCCGGTTGGAAGGATTTTAACGAATTATCAAAAAAATATCCTGTAGAAATTGTATTCGGACAGGAAATCAAAATATACGATAATAATAAACTGGTGGGTGAAGTTGTCTGTACATTTTTAAAAGATAAAATAAAGGGACACGACCTGCAAGACGTCATCAGCCAGGTAAAAGAGCAGGACGGGCTGGTATCCATCGCCCATCCCTTTTCAGAACGCCGTGTTGAATTTAATGCCTTTGCGGAAATTACAAACTGGACGGATATTGCCATCGAAATATTAAATGGCCGGTCCTATAATAACAGGGATAACGAAATGGCGGCCAACCTGGCACAGCGGCTTAACACACCGATAACAGCCGGAAGTGATGCACATACGCCTTTTGAAGTGGGAAGCTGTTACCTCGAATTTATGGGAAAAACTCCGCAAGACCTGAAAGAAGCGATCCTTCACCACGATGTTGTAACGAACGGGAAACCTTCAAAGATGTTTTATTCACTCATATCCGGATTCGGTCGGTTGGGAATAGCTGTATAGGTGGAAGCATGAAAACCGAAAAAACAAAACAAAAAATTGCCACACCGGCAAACATAATTACGTTTACACGTATTGCCATCCTCTTTCTGGTTGTCTTTTTAATTAAAACAGATATTTTATGGATTAGAATACTTGTAATTTCTCTTATCCCGGTCATTTTTTATATGGACAGCCTGGACGGCTATCTGGCCCGTAAGCTAAAATGCTCCTCACAACTGGGAAGTGTTTTGGATATTGTTGGCGACAGAATCGTGGAAAACGTTTTGTGGCTGGTTCTCGCCTATCTCCATATTATTCCTCTGTGGATAGCGTGTTTGGTTTTACTTCGGGGATTTTTAACCGATGGATTTAAAAGTGTGGCCATTGCCCAGGGGCATACAACCTTTTCAATGATAAAATCGAAACTAAGCTGGTGGCTGGTAGCATCACCGCCAAGTCGTACGAGTTATGCAATACTAAAAGCCATGGTTTTTACATTGGGTCTGTCGATATGGAGCTTTTCCATCCATGATGTAAAATGGCTGGTAATCGTGTTTCATATTTTGCTCTTTTTAACAGTTGCAGCCTGTGTCATTCGCGGGATCTATGCTGTTAAATCCTGTATACGCTTCCTATAAAAATACAAGGGTGTCACAAAAATCTTTTCCAACTCTGCAAACAATTATTTTCCTTGATAATGTAAACCCCTTTTTTGTATATTGAAATGATTTCTAAAATTTGTTTGCTGTGCCTGACTCATGCAAACGGGGAATTCAATGCGATTTATAGGAGTATCATTTCAATGAAAATGTGGAAAAAAATAAAGCAATCCGAAACAGGTGAAACTCTGCTCATTTGGCGTTCAAAATCAGTCAACAGATTCCTGTTAAAAATACTAACCTGGCTTTTAGGGAGCTTTGTATGCGGAATTTTAACAGCCATAGTTTTAGCCCCCATAATAAACCCGGACACGGCTCAAAACGCTGCCCGTTTTGTCTTTTTTATCGTACTGATTTTTGGAAATATAAATTCCTTTTTCAACAATGTCATTCATGGTCTTGAATTTCGAATTACATCTAAAGGTCTTGTTGGTGTAAAACCGTTTTGCGGAATTGAAGTTATAAGTAAAAATATCGGCCTTGATAAGGTGTCATTTTTAAATAAAAACGAATTTATACCCTGGTCCAGTTTTAAAGAAATTGAAACATCCGACAATGCTTTTGCAGGCATTTTACACGATGATAAGGGATCTGTTGTTTTGGAAGCTTCACATATTGAATTTCCGAAAAATTTATCCAATCCGCAAAGCAGTGTTGTTATCTCAACCATCGTTCAAAAAGCCAAAGAAGCAAAAAAGAACCAATAATATTTAAAAACACGGTGCATAATTATGACTGAGCGGCTGGTCATTATATTCTGTTTCACATGTATTATTCATCTGATCAGCACGCTATCCTATTCCGTCAGACTTGTCGGAATTAAAACCGGACGCATCGCACTTTCTTTTGCACTGTTCAACATTCTCATGCTTGCATCCAGAACGGCAAACTCCCTGCAAGCCCCCCTTTTAGCCAAGGTTGTTGAAAACAATTTGTTAACAACCTTAAACTTGAAAATTGATCTTGTTTTCCACCTGCTTATTGCCGCCGCAAGTTTAGGAAGCCTGATTGGCGCTTTTTTAATTCCAACCTTTCAGGTGTTATTATCAAAACTTGTTGTACAATTTAACATGCAAAGGTCTGTTACAAAATTATTTTTACACAGCTTTTCAAAAATTGGTGTAAAATTTTTAAAGAACAATTTAAAAACGCCTTCTTCCCAAAATATTGAACATTTTAAAAATTTAAATAAAATTCCCAAAAAACTGTTATTACTTAATATTATTGTTGTTGCTTTATTAACAACCGGCAGCTTTTCTTCCATGTATGCTGCTTTTATAAACGAAAATCTAAGGCTGACAGCAGGAAACCTGGCCCCTATTATTACAGGTATATCAACGGTACTGCTTGTTCTTTTTATTGATCCGTTTTTTTCTTTGCTGACAGATGATTGCCTTGAAGGAACATGTAGTCCTGCATATTTTAACAAATGTGTTGTTCTTATGGTTGCAAGCCGCTTTGCCGGAACGGTTTTAGCCCAGCTTGTTTTTATTCCATTAGCAAAATTAGTCACAATAATTGCAAAAATAATATAACCTACATATTTTCGGAGTATCGTCTATGCCATCACGTATTACTCCACTCGATGTAAAAACCTTTGCAAATGATGTTCAATATCGCAATGGTTTAAAATTATTTCAAGACGGACAGGTCAAACATCGTTTTCAAGCCAATTACGGATTACAGGCCACGGTACGCAGCGATACAGCCTATCGGATTGAAATGATTGTTGACGGAGAACAACTATTCGGCAAATGTACATGTCATGCCGGCAACAGTCCCTGTGAACATCAAACAGCAGTACTTTTGGCCTGGTTAAATGAACCTCAAACATTCACAAGCTATCAACTTTTACGAAAGTCAATTCGGCTCAAGGAAAAAAACGAACTGGTTGATATTTTGATGAATTTAATTGAAATTTTTCCGGAACTCGGTCGCTTTTTTGTTACAACACCAGGAATGGATGAAAAAACAGCCCTGTGTAATGATGTTGCAGAAATCCTTGATTATCCTGAAACCGAAAAAGTAAATCCGGATGAACTCGTTGAACTGCTGCAACTTTTATTTATTCGATCACGATTGCTGCGAAATGAAGGGAAATGGCAAAACAGCAGAATATTGTTGTTTCAAATTTTAAACCGTATTTTGTCTATAGTTGACAACCAAAAGATGACAAAACCCTTTCCTGAAAATTTTATTACAGAAATAGCCGATGATTATGAAGATGTCAGCATCAATGATCCTGATTTTAAAGAACACGAAAACGAAATACTTGTAGAAACAAAAATGTTATTAGATCATGATTGCGCTGAAACAGAGGGCGTCTATTTAGACCAGTTGCGGTATAAATTACAATTAGATTAAATTCAGTTTATAAAATAGTATGGGAGCACATAATGACAAAATCATTATTAAATATAATATTAACGGGTTGCCTGACGGTAATCGTTTTTATAAATTGTCAAAAATTAATACCCGAAAAAAAATATATTTTATCCGCACCTTCGGGTGACCAATATACTGAAATCAAATCAGATAACACGGCGATCATCCCCAACGGACGTATTGTAACCCCGATCGGCAAACAAATCCGGGTGGCACCACACCCCTATGGATTGATTCTAAGTCCTGATAACAACATACTAGTTACGGCAAACAGTGGAACGTTCCCGTTTTCCCTGTCCATTATTTCCGATTTGAAGAATGAAAAACCTAACGTCTCGCGGATTCCGGAAAAAGGCGAAGAACGCTCCGGTATTTTGGAATCGGTGTTTATGGGACTGGCAATCGCCCCGGACAACCAAACGCTGTACGCCTCCTCCGGCGGTGGCGGCGCTATAATGATTTTTGATTTGAATACAGATCAAAAAATCGGAGAAATTGATTTAAACGGTGACTTTTCCGATGGTCGTTTTGTGGACGGTTATATCGGCGACCTGTTTATGACAAAGGACGGAAGCATAATTTACGCTGTTGATCAGGCAAATTTCAGAATGATTATCCTGGATGTCAACAAAAAACAGGTTATTAAAAATGTCCCGGTCGGACGTTATCCATTTGGTATTGCTTTGTCCCCGGATGAAAAAAAGATTTACGTAGCCAATGTCGGGATGTTTGAATACTCTTTTATAAAAGGTTTTGACCGCAACAAACCCGATTCAACGACAATAAAATTCCCCGCCTTTGGTTATAATACAAAAGAAATGGTCGAAGGCACTACGGTTGAAGGTAAGGAGGTTCCCGGGCTCGGTGATCCAAATGTGCCGGAATCCTTTTCTGTCTGGACTGTTAATGTTGAAAATCCATTGGAAGCCAAGGTAACAGCCAAAGTAAAAACCGGCCATCTGGTTGGAGAAAAACTGGAAAATATTCCGGCAGTAGGCGGCAGCAGTCCCAATTCTATTGTCGCTTCCGATAAATATGTATATGTCAGCAACGGCAACAACGACAGCATTACATTAATTAACGCACAAACCAATACGGTTATCAAAGATATTAATCTTTACTGGCAAGACAGGTTAAAACATTTACGCGGTGTTATTCCCTTTGGTTTAGCGCTAAGTCCGGATGGTGAAAAATTATTTGTAGCGGAATCCGGTATTAATGCTGTAGCTGTCATCAATACCAAAACCCACAACATTATTGGCCATATTCCAACCGGCTGGTTCCCCAGTAAACTGGCTGTTTCTGATGACGGTAAAAAACTGTACATAGCCAATGCAAAAGGCTGGGGCGCTGGTCCAAATGCCGGTAAAAACCACAAACCAGGCGATCCTTCAAACGTCGGGCATCTTATGAGAGGTGTTATTTCTATAATTGATATGCCTTCGGACAAACAAATTAAAAAACTCACACAAAAAGTCATTGAAAATAATGTGGTCATGACTGCCGTCAACAGCAATCATATTAAAGGAAAGAACCCTGTTCCACCTGTGAATGGCATTCGTAAAAGTCCGATTAAACATATTGTCTATATCACCAAAGAAAACCGCACCTATGATGAAGTATTTGGTGCGTTGGAAAACGGCCTGGGCGATTCATCATTATGCCGATATACGGTTCCAAGGACCTTTAAAAATATAAAAAATGGCGCTGTTGCAAAAAATGTTGTCGCCATGCCGAACCACCTGGCATTAGCAAAACGATTTACCATTAGCGATAATTTCTATTGCGATTCCGATCATTCAGCCGACGGCCATCGCTGGCTTGTAGGGGTTTATCCGAACGAATGGGTTGAAACATCTGTTTCAGCTCACTATGGCCGTGGCAAAAGGGGACAATCTCCTAATGCTAAAGGAAGACTTGGATTTGTCGGTGCATCCGGCGCAATTTATCCGGAAGATTATAACGAAGCCGGTGGTATGTGGGAACATTTTGATCGAAACGATATAACTTTTTGGAACTATGGATTGGGATTCGAGTTTGCCGGTTCCTATGAAGAACAACATCATAAATATACCGGTATTCAAATGACTATCAATTATCCGATGCCCAGACCTCTTTTTGAACGTACTTCCCGTATGTTTGCAACATATAATACAAATATACCGGACCAGTTTCGTGTTGACATGTTTGAAGAAGAATTTAATCAACGCTGGCTAAGCGGCAAGGAACCCTTTCCTCAGGTCATTACTATGATGCTGCCGAACGACCATGCCAGCAGTCCCAGACCGGATGATGGCTATCCCTTTTATGAATCCTATATGAGTGATAACGACCTGGCATTGGGGCGGGTTATTGAAATGCTCAGCAACTCTCCATTCTGGCAAAATATGGCAATTTTTATTACCGAAGACGATGCTCAGGGCGGTCTTGACCATGTGGACGCACACCGTAGTCTTTGTATGGTCCTCAGCCCTTATGCAAAACCCGGATATGTTTCAAAAACCCATACCAGTATTGCCAGTATTATTAAAACCATATTTTTAATTCTCGATTTACCGCCATTAAATCAATATGACGCCTGCACAAATGACCTTTCAGACTGTTTTACAGATGAACCTCTGAATATCGAACCTTACTCTGCCCTTCCGGTGGACCCGGTACTTTTTGATCCGCAAAAGGCTTTAGACCCTTATGATAAAGAATTTAAATGGGACAAAGTTAATGACACCCCACCGCTGGATAATCCTGCTATTTTACGAACAGAACGTGCAGCAAAATATCAGGAGTGGCTGGAACAGCAGGAAAAGGAAAAAGCAAAAAAGAAAAAGTAATAACAAAAGACAATTTAAACATTTAACATAAACATTTACTATATATGGAGAAAGCCCAGATGTCTGATGTAATTATTTCTGTTGATAATTTAAAAACATTTATGAAAGAGTCATTATTAAAAGCCGGTGTACCCAATGATGACGCCGATATCGTTGTTGATGTTCTCATCAGTTCGGACCTGCGAGGAATCGAATCACACGGAATCGGTCGGCTGCAAATGTATTTAAATTTTATTAAAGACGGCGTTCAAACCCCGGTAACAAAGTATGAAATCCTCAAGGAAACACCGGGGACAGCCTTGATTGATGCTAAATTTGGTATGGGACACGTTGTTTCTTACCATGCCATGAAGCTGGCGATTGAAAAAGCAAAAAAAACAGGTATTGCTGCTGTATCCGTTCGCAACAGCACGCATTTTGGTATTTGCGGATATTATCCGTTAATGGCAATTAAAGAAAACATGGCAGGATTTGCGGTCACAAATGCGCGTCCCTCTATTGCACCGACATTCAGCAATGACCCCATGTTCGGAACAAATCCAATCGCTTTTGGTGTACCGACTGACGAACCCTGTCCCTTTTTGCTGGACATGGCGACATCCATCACCCAGCGCGGTAAAGTAGAAGTTTATGACCGAATCGGCAAAACCATGCCCGAAGGTTGGGCCATGGACAGAGATGGAAATTATGTAACAGACCCGACAAAATTATTAGGCATGTTTGCATCAAAAGCAGCTTCTTTGCTTCCTCTTGGCGGAGCCGGTGAAGATTTGTCAGGCTACAAAGGCTATGGTTTGGCCATGATGGTGGAAATTCTTTCTTCTGCGTTCAGCGGCGGTCCATTCTGCTGGGGTCTTTCCGGTTTTGATGAAAACGGTAAAAAAGTGCCAAACAAACTGGGACATTTTTTCATGGCTATTAACATTTCCAGTTTTATCGACATTGATGAATTCAAAACAATTACCGGAAATATGGCCCGCGAAATGCGAAAATGCACCAAACTTCCGGGAATTGAACGTATTTATACAGCCGGCGAAAAAGAGTATGACAAAGAACAGGAAATACCGGAAAAAGGTGTCAAAATTAATGATACCTTGCAAAAAACCATGAAAACAATTAAAGCAGATTATGGTTTGTCAACTCCTATACCGTTTTAAAACATTAAACCGGCATGTTATCCTGCATGCCGGTTTTCCATCTGATCTTTAATCGAAATCTCAAATCCTTTCAATCAATAAAGGGACCTAATATTGAATTCAGAACTTGTACTTTCCGGGTTTATTTGGTATATCATTTTTCTATTCAGCCTGGTTTGCCATGAAGCGGCCCATGCCTGGGCAGGTTTAAAACTCGGTGACAACACAGCTTACCTTCATGGTCAGGTCAGCCTCAATCCCATTCCCCATATTAAACGTGAAATTCTCGGCACCGTCATCGTGCCGATATTTGTCTTTTTCACCTCCGGTTGGATGTTCGGTTGGGCAAGTACGCCCTATAATCTGCAATGGGCCATGGACCACCCTAAAAAATCAGCAAAAATGGCGCTTGCCGGACCAGCCGCTAATCTCGCCCTGATGCTGGCCGCAACACTCGCCATTCGTATCGGGATATTTATCAATATCTTTCAACCGCCGGATTTTATAAACTTTTCTCATATTGTACAATCCTCAGCAGGCCCAACAGGGGAATTTTTAGCCACCCTGGTGAGTATACTATTTTCGTTGAATTTGATCCTATTATTTTTTAATTTATTTCCACTTCCGGGTTTTGACGGAGGCTCAATTATTTATTTATTTGTTAAAAATGAAACGGCTGCAAAACTGCGATCATTTTTTAGCCATCCAGGACTTGTATTTTTGAGTATCTTTATCGCCTGGAAAATATTCAGTGTGATATTTCCATACATTCATTTTATAAGCATTCAAATGTTATATCCCGGCATTCATTATCAATAATTAAAACAAGACTGAGGAATTTATCATGTTCCTGTCCCTGCTAATTGTTACGTTTTCAATCGCCATTTTTGTTTCTTTTTTAGTGACCCGGCTTTTTAACACTTCTATTTCAGCAATATTGAATCGAATTATTTCCGAAGAACTTGCCACAGCCTGGAAACGTTATATCGTTTTCGCAATTTATGTTGTGGGCATTTCAGGGGGTGTTCGTATTCATCAACTGGAGCGTTATATTACCTCCAGAATGAGAGATGATTCACCTTTAATTTTAACATCGGAACGCTGGACGCTGGAAGTCTATCGAACTGTTATTGAAACCCTGCAAAGTATCGCCTGGATGCTGCTCATCTTTTTCATTTTTGCATTAATTGCTTATGTTGTGCTGAGGGGATTTGAAATGAAAAATCGCAATTCTTCCAAATAAAAAATATATTACGGAACCTTTTATGAACGAAAACAGAAAATGGGACCTGCAAGCCGGTTATGGGCAAATAGAAATAACACCAAAACCGGGGCACTCTTTAATGGCCGGATACGGTGTTGATCGTATTGCAAACGGGACCGAACTCCCACTCATCTCCCAGGTATTATATTTAAAAGACCAAAACCGGCAGGAATGGATTTGGATAACAGCGGATATTATCGGTTTTGACAGAACGACAACAGCCGCCCTAAAATATTCCATCTCTGAAAAATACAACATCCCGCAACAGCATGTTGTCTGTTGTGCAAGCCACACCCATTGGGGACCGGCAACACTCTATTCCATTGGATTGTCATGCGGTGCAATAAATCCCTGGTATGTTTTTGAAATGGAAGATAAAATTTTGAGTGCTGTTGATACTGCTGTTAATAACAGCGGTCCGGCCCGCATGCAATATCAGGCAACGGATGTTAAAATCGGTGTCAACCGCCGTAAACCCGGTAAAGATGGAAAAATTGAATTTGCCCCAAACCCGGATGGTCATTATGATGCCCATACACCTGTAATTTTTATTGAACGACATAATACATCCGAACATATCATAATAACCGGTCATGCCTGTCATCCAACCTCATCCGGTGGGGACATGCAAAAATGGTCGCCGGATTATCCCGGATACATGCGACGGTATATCAATCGAATACATCCGCAATACAAGGTCATGTTTATTATGGGTTGTGGTGCAGACGCCAAAGTCGCATTTATAAATGATAAAAATGAATATCAATTTGCCGCCCATCCAAACCAGGCCTGTGAAGGCGGTGAAAAACTGGCCAAGGCAATAATTGAGGCTATTAATAACAAACCGTTTGTTTCGCTTTCCGGGGAAATAATGTGTAATGAACAGAATGGCTCGCTGACGCTGGGACAAAAACCGACAGATTCACAAATAAAAACCTGGGCGGTTCAGAGTCCCCGCCACCATTTTGAAACTGCCTGGGCACGGCAGATGTTGAGCATGAAAAAAGATATAAAAGAAATCCCCTATAATATCACAACATGGAAAATTGCCGACACTCTTTCAATCATTTTTATGGAAGGCGAAGTGTGCGGTCATTATGGCCCGTTAGGAAGAAGCCTCACAAAAACAGAATATGCCATGACTGTGGGGTACACCAATGCGGTTGACGGCTATATTCCGTCGCAAGAAATTAGAAAACAAGGCGGCTATGAAGGGCACGATATGCATAAAGCATTTTTCCTGCCGGCTCCTTTTACGGAATCGGTTGAAGATGAAATTGTTACTCTTTTAAAACGTTCACTGGAATTTTAATTAAACATCCCTCTGATTTAAAAGGCCTGAAATGAATATAAAACTGCTATTTGTACTGCTCTCATTTATCTTTGGTGTTTTGGGAATCGCTTTATTACGATCATTCGACATTTATGAAAAAGAACCGTTTTGGAAAATGTTTTTTCTGGGCCTGTTTGGAGGATTTGTATCAATTATCACATCATTGCTGTTTTACGCTTTTACGAATGTCGTTTATCCGGTCGCTTTGGAAAACAGTCTCGGTGCACTGTTTATCATAGGCCCTGTGGAAGAATTTGCCAAACTGTTTGCCCTGTTTGCCGGTTTTTTTATTATTAAAAAAGAGATGAATGAACCCATTGACGGCATTATATATATCAGTTGTGTCGCTCTTGGTTTTTCATTGATTGAAAATTATACCTATGCCATCGCTTATCAAAACATGAATTATTTAATATTAACCCGGTTGCTCATCACCACACCGGCACATATCATGTTTAGCGCAGTAATGGGCATTGCTTTTTACTATTATAAAAAAATCAACATCAACTATTTATTTGTGTTACTAGCTTTTCTCTATGCAAGTTTGTTGCATGGGGTGTATGATTTGATTATATTTAATAGTTTCCCGTTTCTGGTTTTTCTGATTTTCTTTATCATTTTACGCCAAAATATCGTTTTTTTCTTAAATTACACAATGGCTGTTTCTCCCTTTAGAAAAAACCTGAAACAGTTTCTCGAAGGCTATAAAGAACCCGTTTTACAAAACGGACTGGAATGTCTTTCATGCGGCAGTGTTAACAAAAAGTTATCCTATTCTATTGGAAAAATTAATATTCAAAAATGTGATTCTTGTGAACATTATGTCGTATCATTAAAGGACCTTTTTCATATTTTTCGATATTTTGGCGCCAATATTTTTTCTTTAAGAAAGAAATATGTTGACGTGGCAAAGACTCCCCCTCTGTACGCATTTTATAGCGGGAATACGCTTTCAAAAGAAAAAAAACTGGCCTTTTTTGAAATTGAAGTGTTAAATACACAACTGGAATCAATGATCAGTAAAACAATTACCAACTTTAGATCAAAATGGTGGTATAAAAAGTTTTTCTACCGCCAGGGCGATGATGCACTGTTACCCTATGACAATGTCTAATTAAAATAGAAAAATTCAATTAACAGGAGATCTAACCAATGCATGAAAAAAGTATTGAGCTACTTAACAAAGCCGTTGCTGATGAATTAAGTGCTGTTCATCAGTACATGTACTTTCATTTTCACCTTGACGATCAGGGATATGATCTTTTGGCCGGTTTGTTCAAAAAAACAGCCATTGAAGAGATGCTGCACGTGGAACGCCTGGCTGAACGTATATTGTTCTTAAAAGGTGAAGTTGAAATGGTAAATTCAGAAGCAGTAGAAAAAATACATGATGTTGGAAAAATGCTGGAAAAAGCATGCCAAATGGAGCAATCCAGTGTTATGGATTATAATAAATGGGCCAATGAATGTGCCGCCAATGCAGATTCTGTTTCCAAAAAACTTTTTGAAGATTTGGTAGCAGACGAAGAACTCCATTACGATCAATTTGATCAGGAAACGGACAATATGGAAAAATTTGGCGACCGTTATCTGGCACTTCAATCCATTGAAAGAAGCAAAAACAGAGCAATGGGGCAGCCGGCAGAATAAATTAAATAATTTTAAGTATATACCCTTTTCGTCATCTGGTTTAGTACGAAAAGGGTTTTTATATTTACAGAGGGTAGTCATTAGGTATTTTTATAAAAAAAATATCATTTTAATGATCGAGTTTTATTTCATGTAAACCTTTTTCGGTAATTGCCAGGACAATAAGACTGGCTCCTCCAAGTGTTTTGCTTAATAACCATGGATTAATCTTTGCCAACAAATATCGGAGAGGAAATATTAATTTTCCAAATATCGTGCTATATCCGGATGGAGCTAAAAAAGCAAAAGTGTACTCATAATCAACCACCTTGAGACCTGATAACGCCAATAAGTTAAGAGCTAAAGCCGTATCCATAAAAAGTAAATGCCCGACAGTCCGTAATTTATGTCGGAACTTGTTCCTTAAAGCCAACATGATTGAGTTATCCAACGGTATATGAAAACCAATAATTTTACATCGCTTTGCAACGGCTTTTATAAACTCAATGGGGTCAGGAACATGCTCAAAGACATCAAACAAAGTTACAACATCAACAAATTCATCTGATTCGCAAAAATCTCCATTAATATACTCAATACCTTCATTTTTAATATTTTGAATATGAGGTGAAACATCATAGGCTTTGAATTTTATTAAATTAGAATTGTTTGCATTTAAAGAATCTGCTATAATTTTAATAATATCACCGGAACCACAGCCCACATCAACAAATGAGTTGATTTCTATATTATTCTGTTTTACAAATTTTGAAAACAGCTTTAGGAAATTATTTGCTTTGAAAGCAGCATCATGGCTATGTCTTTGCGTATCAGAAAAATACTCGCCTTTTGAGTACAATGGATCGACATTTAATTGACGAGGCGTTGTATTTTCACTTTTTGGTACCATTTAAATCCCACGTTATTTCATACATACATCAAGTTATTATTCTTACGTTTTCTATTTTATCTGCCTATAAATTATAACCAAAATTATCCTAATTAGAAATAGAAATTAATTTTAAACAAATTGACAAGGTAAATAATGTTTTCCTTTTGTGTTACAAAATTCCATCTTTATAACAAACAAAACAGTCAAGATTCATTTTTTAATGTCAATCATTCCTAATGGTTTATAATCTACAGGCAAGTGTTTACTAATTAATTCACATAGTTTGCAACCTATATGCAATTAACAAAAGCCCTTTTTAAAACAATAAAAAGGGCTTAAATTTTCTCTAATTTACATTCCAATAAATCATCCCCTTTTACAGAATGGCCCCTAAAGAATAAAATCAATAGCGTGATAGGTTTTTATCAACGCTTTTACGGGTTTTAACAACGGCGCTTTTGTCGATAACCAGAATATCCTGAGAACCAAAAAACTCTTCGTTTGTCGTTGTAACACCTTCCATTGTAAGGGTGTTATAGCCATCAATAACCAACGGCAATCCTTTAACCGCCTCAATGTCGAACTTGGCGACAAAATTACCACGCAGGTCGGACTTGTAACTCTGTATGGCAATACCATTCAGATACACAGTTGAGGCCTGGACAAGATGATAATCAATATCCGTGTGAATAGTGACCACTTGCCCGTTGTTTTGCAAATTTAAAACATTCGGCGCCACATCAATTGTAATCTCTAAAGAAAAACTTGTAATCGGTAAGAAAATAATAAGGGCCAATAGTACTCCCCAAAAACCAGCAGATTTAAAAACATTGTCAGAAGAAAATTTTGATAACATTTTACATCCTCCGGATTTGTCATAATGACATAAAGGTGATTTTTTAGCAATACACCTTATCTTTATTCAACTTAACCCAATTGATGAAAATAGCAAGTGCAATTTTAATTTTTTAGGAATTTCATCCGTTGCGGCTGGGTCCGCTTCTAAAATATAAATGCCGCCCCGGATGTTTCTCTGGGCGGCAAAATTGACAATCAAAAATTTAAACGGGTATTTTATTTTAATGAAACACTCGCCAGAATTTTTTTATAGGTTTCCAAATTCTGATCAAACAAAGTTGCCGGGGCCTGACAGATAAAGAAATACATAATATCCATCCCGGCGCTCTTTTCAAGTAAAAAAAGCCCGATGCTCTTATAGCTTCCTCTCTGCCATTGGCAGATTATTCCCTGCATGTTTCCCACTTTTACCGGCTTTTTATCAACAGGTTCCAAGCCGATATGAGTTTGTATCCCCTTTTCCAAAGACGGAATGCCCATTAGTGGCCGTGCTCCATGATGGAGGCTGCGATCGGGAATAGGTTTATTTGCATCTTCCGTATCCGGGAACCACACCTGGGTATCCTTATCACCTTTCCAGTCTTTGGGAATGACAAATTTAAATTGATCTACTGTAATGAATTGCCCGTCTATTTTTCCTTTTGCGGTATCGCCTGCTTTTTCAGCAGCAGCCATCTCGGATGACTGGGAAGATTTCTGTGCAGCATTTTCCTGGCTGGAGCTTTCATCTTTTTTACCGCAAGAATTCAGCATCAAAAATATTAACAGACCAGATACGATAACAGATACTTTTTTTGATTTCAATTTAGCTCTCCTTTTTAAATTTGAATTTATCAATTATTGAAAAAGATTTTGTTCATTATCTTTAATTGAATCATTGATCCCCCATATTTGAGAGTAATGTCTTGCCGGATTTAAAATGTAATCAAACCATTTCCTTTGATAATTAATGGCCCAAATTGCCTTACCAGTTTGCCGGCATAACTTTCCAAAACGAATGCAAGACAAGAAAAGGATAGTGAAATTATAATTAAATTGTCTGTCAACAAATTTTAACAACATCTATATTTAAAATTTGCCCCAGCCTTTCAATTTTATTAGCAATATGTCCTATACCAATAGCGCAATGGTGTGCCGGGCCTTGCTTTGACCATGTATCCATAAAAGCTTTGGCGCCAATGGAAAAACGGTAACGGCTGTTAGTATTGCCTATTTGAAGCACAGGGCCCTCCACTGCATAGCCTTCAGCACATAAAAAGAACACGTTGTCTTTTCCCTCAACCACAGAAAGTAAAGTAACCGGACCATTTTTAACATTCATCTGAATTGAAAGCCCTTTACCAGGCTTGCCGTGATAAACCGGTAATGGGACCAATTTTACCTTTTCCTGTGCAATGGCGTAATGTGCAGGGCCATCATGTCCCAGGTAGACAACATCGTCCTTGAAATCCATCAGATAAAATTCAGAAAAAGAACCCCCAGCTCCAAATTCAGCCATGATTTTCATTGCCTGTGCGTTTTTCACTTCACACTCCCCGGCAATGGGAATATTTTTACCTGTCAATAAAGTATTGCCGGCAATGACCGAGGTTACTATATTTTCATATTCATTACCTTCTTCACCCTCGTAATAATAAGCCATAGAGCCTATTTTTTTGGCTTCAACTAATTTGTCGAGTGCCACAGACGTCTGTGCAGCACGTTCAAGTTCAATCGTTTCACACTCTTTTGAAACGTCAAAAGTATTGTTAAATTCCTCAATTTTGGCAGCGATTTGCTCTTTAGTAACCTGATCGCGATACTTTTTTAATTCACACATTTCAATGAGTTCAATGTGGGTACCAAAAACCGAAGATTGTTTTGTGATATCCGTATAAACATCCAACATTCCATTATAATAGTGGCCTAAAATTCCCATGCGGTTATCTCTTATAGCAGCCGCTGTTGCAGCAGCCTCGGTCCATGCTTTTATGTCTCGCCAGGCATCATCATCCTGCAAATGTCCGGTGACAATATCATATTGGATACCGGCACGATTGAAAACCGATGCAATCTCAGGCACAGAACAAGCCTGGCAGTGCTCCAGCCAAATTCCTGTCTGTTTACCCCGATCGTTCAAACTGTTAAAGGCCTTGTAATCCAGTTGCGCAACCGGTTGAAGGTTAAGAATTACGACCGGGACTTTTAATTTTTGTGCAACAGGCAGCACGGTTGACGACAAAGCATAAGTTGAAACATAAAGAAATACAATTTCCACATCATGAGTTTTCAGTAAATCTGCTGCTTCGCAGGCCTTTTCCGGCTTATCAACCATCCCGGCGTCTACTAAATTAATTCCAAAACTTTCAAATCTTTTTCTTATTTGATTTTGATAGTCTTTTAAATTGTCAAGCAATCCTTCGAATTGAGGCCAATATGTATCAAGGCCAATTCCGAACAATCCAACTTTTGTTGTATTTATTTTTTTCATATCAATATTCATCATATTGTCCCGTCTATAATCAAGTTACATTTACAAATTTTATATTAAATGTTAATTAGCAAACATAATATAAAAATATTAAAAAGAGCTGTTTTTCGATTTATAATAACGTAAAATAAATATTGTAAAAATTATGAATGTCGGAGAATAAAGGATGATTCGCATCCCATTCGAATATTGTTCCTGCGCACCGTCCATAAGCGGTGTTAATATAAATATCTGAGATATTAAAAGGATTAATCCGATGATATAAAAAACGAAAGGTTCTTTATCCACATTATTATTGGCAGGTAAAATTTCAGTGACTCCCCACAGTGAAAGCATCGCCACCAAAAGCGGATATGACCAAATCCGGCTTGTATCGCAGGCGATAACATGAAGCGACAAGGGTAATAGTGTAATTGCAACAAGAACCCCAAAAATTAATTTTTTATAACGAATGGCAGAAAGATTGTGCCAAACATAATGTAACAAAATAATTATGGGTAACCCGATATGCAGTAGGTGAGTCAGGTCTGTTATGCGTTGCATAAACATGGGGCCCTGTTGAGAGAAATAGGCAAAAAATGAAGTCGTAAAAGCGTTCGGAACGACAAAGTTTCTTTTATCCTGTATAAAATCGAATTGTGTTAAATAAGCTACAAGCCGGATTTTTAATTCCGCAGGTTCTATGAATATTGTCTGGTTGATAATAATAATCAACAGTGTAACTGAGGGGATTAAAAAAAGTAATTTATAACGGGAGAAATAACCGGTTATCAACTGTTTTGTATTCAAGTTATTGGTTTCTTTAATGTACTGAACCAATGCAAGAAAAATGACAACCGGAAATCCAATCAAAAAAGTGATTTCATGAACAAGTATGCCTGTTGAAAGTATTATTGAGATCAACCAGACTTTACCATTAAATAATGCCCAACAGGAAAAAACAATTAAAATCACAATAATATGATCAAAATAACCGTTCAAGTGCGCGCTCATCACAACAAATGGTGATGTTGAAAATATCAAAACAACCAGCACACTGTAAATATTAAAAAGTGATTTTTGAATAATTCGTAAACATATCCAGAGCAGCACGGCACAGAAAAGCAAAAGAAAGATTGTTGATATTATTTTTATTACAATATCTACATTATTATTTATTCTACCCAAATTAACAAAAGGTGCAATGAGTGTTCCCGGTAATCCCCGTTTTACAAAACCAAATTTATAACTTATCAGCCATTGTGCTTCCGCCCAATCGTTAGGCCATCGTAGTGCCCTTGATATTGTTATAAAGAAAGCCCAAAATATGCCAAACAAAATTAGTAAGCGATCGTATTTTATACTATTGTTGTTTTCCAGGTTTACCAACAGCAATTTCACAGATCTGCTCCGCTGGTTTATAACAAAGATTTCCCTCTTATCGATAACAGGTTAGATATCGTCTCAAACTTTGCTATCTGAGACATTTTAATATAAGGAATGAACCCATTTATGTCAAATATTGATTCAATTTATTTTTACCGGGTAAAAAACGATAAAAATGCCTTACAGGCTAACAATAAACAATTTAAATCGCAGCCGCTGTTATGTCAAAACCTAATTCTTTTAGAACATCCGGCAGTTGTATAAAGTCCTGGCAATACCATCTATAGTCTTTGTCATTTTCCTTTCTCACAAGAATTGCCTTTATTTGTGAACGTAAAGCACCACCGATATCAGCCCGATAATTATCACCAATCATGATGATGTTTTTTCTTTCAATACCCAGATCATTCACAACGTGGTTAAAGATTTCCTTGTTCGGCTTTTCATACCCTAATAATCCTGAACTATATATTTTGAAAAACAGCTCGGATATACCAAGATAATCAACAATAGTTTCCAGTTCCGGAATGTGATTTGAAAGGATTATATTCGTAAAGCCGTTTTGTTGACTCTTTTTTAACAGGGGAAGAATATCTGAAAACAGGTGCCATTTGGTTTTATCCATATATTCCGCTCTAAATTCGGATGCAATATTTTTACTTTGCTGTGCGCCAATTCCAAAAAGAGACAAAATTTCACAAAAATAATCCTCATAATATTCCCACCAGGTTTTTCCCTTAAAAAGATCACGATGCGGTGAATCAGGGGAACTCCAGGTATAGCCGATATTTAGCAAAGGCCTCAAATCCCGTTTTTCAATAGAATGGATATTGTGTTTTATTAATAAAGAAAAAAATGTGTCAGTCCACATTCCATCTCTATAGCCAAGTGTACCATCAAAATCAAATAAAAGTACTTTCATTAAATACTCCGAAAACAAACGCACAGGCGTTTACAAAATAGTTGTGTTTATTCATCATATTGTTTTTAAGCATCCGGGGATATAATAACCTGATCGGACGGTCTAATATAAGGACTGGGCCCGTTTATGTCAAACAATGTTTAAAGATTATTTTAAGGACAGAAAATTGTTTTTTGCTCAAAGATGGTACCCCGGGGTAACCGGAAAAGAAATTAATGCTGCCTTTATAATATCACTCCAGCAACTTATCTACAAAGCAGCATCTTTTTCGTTTCCAAGTAGCCGGCGGTCCTAAGTTTATAGAAATAAATACCCGATGGCAGATTAGTCGCATCAAATTTTATCGAGTGATTTCCGAAGGACTGGTATTGGTCAACCAAAGTAGCTATTTCTTTACCAAGAACATTATATACTTTTAACGAAACATTTGTCGAGTTTGGTATTTGGTATTGAATAACAGTTTTTGGATTAAACGGATTGGGATAGTTCCGGCATAGTTTAAAATTATCTGGATTATTTAATGATTTTCCGACAATTACAGAGGTTTGAACATTATACTCTGTCAGTTCAAATTTATAATCACCTCCCCAGGAACTCCACCCTTCATTTAATATTTGTCCAACTCCCTGAGCATAATAATGGTTATATGTTTGGGTTGTTGTTCCCGATGTATCTGTAATAATAGTACTGATTTTCATACAATTTTTGTATGCTCCACTCGGCACCTTGACTGTTTCCGTGTAACTTATAATTTCATTGGAAAAATTTTGACCACCGTTTCCCGTACCAGGCATAAAATATTTCCATGAATAGCCTATACTATTTGCGTCCTTTGGAAACGAGACAACCGGTGGATCATAAATAAATGCTGAATCTATATCGGAACTGGTGCCAAAAGCTCCCAACAATCCACCTTTAGAATTTTGACCCGTCCAAATATACCACACAGAAGGTTTTTTAGAACCATCATCTACTGTCTGTTCTTGTTTCATCCTAAAATATTCTATTCCATTAATCAGGTCAATTCCTTCGATTTCCATTCTAAAGGTTGTTGGATTATATCCATCAAAAAGGGTGTTTGTATGCTGAATCCAATAGTTGCCGATGTTCATAGGATTATAATCTGATTGCACCTGAGAAAAAAGACAACCTGGAATTATTAAAAAGGAAATAAGGAACCCAAATATTTTATACATGGCTTTTTCTCCTTTTTATGTTTTAAATTGTTATTGGAACAAATCTTTTATTTATTAAGCGATATGAATAATTATATTTTTAGGTTGATAAATTTGGAAAGCATTTTGGGGCAACAACAAGGCCGTCATTACCCTTTGTAGAAATTTTGTCATCGGGACAACAGGAGTATGATTCTGAATCCGAAACAATCTTTTCCTCGTTTGTGCCGTTGACCCCCGTGTTTATAAAATAGACCAACTACAAAAATAGTCTTAAAAATCAATTCTTTACAGATGTTAAAAGTATAATACAAATTATATAAAACCAGCGCAAGAATTTTTTACAGTATATTGGAAAAATTTAAAAGGTAAATTATTGCAGGGATTCAAAATTTTGAATCCCTGCTCATTTTTGGGAATGATATTTTCTATTTCATTAGCAGCATTTTACGGCTTTGTCTAAACTCGCCGGCACGAATTTCACAAAAATAAATACCTGTGGCGACCCGTTGGCCATAATCATCTGTTGCGTCCCAAAGGACTGAATGCTTGCCGACTGATTCTGTTCGATTTACAAGCTGCCGCACACGCCGTCCGAGAACATCATATATAGTCATAACAACCTGTTTTCTTTCAGGCAGAGAATAACCGATCACGGTCGCAGGATTAAACGGATTGGGATAATTCTGTTCAAGGGCAAAAGTCAATGGTACTGTTTCGTCACCTGATTCCTGCACCAATGTCTCAGCAGGCTTGAATCCTTCAACTCTTTTCATATTGCTGATATAACCGACATACCCATGCTCTGTCCTGTCCATAGCCAAATCTCCGCAACCTTCGTCCAGGGGCCACCAGGCAACCAGTCCGGGTTCCTGACCGGTCAATGTGTTATTCATCCCCATTTTCACTTCCTGATCAGAGAGTGCCCGGTCCCAGAGACGTACCTCGTCCATAATGCCCGGCACTCTTCCGCCGAAAGAAATCATCTCATTCAAGGGTGACGAGTACTCCTTTGTAAGGGCAACCCCGGGTTCGTCATGCTCATATCGGTCCATTTCCTGTCCGTTGACATAAAGAATGACCCTGCCCGAATCACTGTCAAAAGTCACAACAATATGGTTCCATGTATTGGGAGTAACAGCACCTACGTCAGCATATACATAATCCCATGATCCATCCTCAAGCTCAATCTCTATATCCAGACTCAAATCATCATATAGGCATAAAATTAAAGCATCGGATTTATTCCATAAAGGGAACCACCATCCGCCCAATTCTTCAATTGCCATCGTATCGGGCCATACCATACATTCCATGGACATAGCACGGTTAAGGGCCTGATCCATAGACGAATCACCGGGAACACTTATGTCGCTACCATAATCTACCGACGTAATTCCACCGCCGTTTATATATATAGTAACAGTCGAGTCACGGGCTAATGTATCTACCTCCGCACCCTTGGAAACAATCAAACTCACATCATAAACACCAGGACTTGTATAGGTCCACAATGGATTGGCTTCCTGAGAGTCGGTAACCCCGTCTCCGTCAAAATCCCAGGCCCATGAATCCACAAATTCGGCGCCGGATGCCAGGGAAAGATCTCTAAACTGTATATTAAAGGACTCGTAATCATTGGTTCGTTCACAGGAAAAATCGGTAAACATTTTTGTTTCAATATCAAAAAAATTGAGAATTCTCGCCAACAAAGCCTGTCGGCCTGAAGGTGATGCATTCTCAAGCAAGTTCGACAAATCATATGAAAGACAAACAGTTTTCTGTCCATATTCACCCTGTCCCTGAACACCCACCACACCGTAATCCTCAATTTGTAAAAGAGAGGTACCATTCTCATTTGGGTAATAAATATTCGACGCGTCCACAAATGACTGTGCCGTACCTGTAAAGACCATATCACGTGCAAGACTCTCCTCTCCCCCGATTATACATTTCGGACGGATAATTGTCTCGCCTTGTTCAACCCTGTCCAGACCAAAAAGACCGGGCAGTGAAATATCTTCTTCCAGATTACTCAAAATACCATAATCCTGTACATAAAGACGCCCACCGTTTTCAAGATAATTACGGACCAATTCCGGCGTTATACCATAACTTTGTGTAAAAAAAACGGCGTCAAAGACAGTCAAGTCTGCAGGGACACTATCTAACCTGAGTACATCTAATTGTTGGTTCTTGAGAAAACTTTCAATAAAGTCAGCTTCTGCGTATCCTATTACCAAAATGCCTGAAGGAGCGACGAGTATATCGAACGACTTGCCGGCATTAGAATATATGGGCGTCTCAGATTGAGCGCTTATAGTAAAATCAGCAACATGCGGCTTGGCACCCTCTTTTACACGGATATTAAAAACATCTGTAAAAGTTGTAACATCTTCCGGATTCAGGTATTCTGAAAATTCGCCTTCAATTATTTCAATATCAGGGTCTTCTGTTGACAGGGTAAAAGTGACAGGCTCGCCATTTGTGCTGGAGCTATAATTACCTACTGTAAAAGTAAACGATCCACGCTGACCAAGATTAGGTATCTTTGATCCATCCTCACCCTGATAAACTATGTTCGTATGCCAGGCCAATCGATATTCTGCAGGAAGGATTGCTCCCGAATCAGTCAAAGCACGATAGGCGTTAATACGGCCGGCACCCAGCTTATGCTCCAAACCGGGATTTAAAGCATCGATATTATCTGCCGTACTCAATAGTTGAAGGACTAGTTGGTCACAACTCCAGTCAGGATGCATCGATTTTATCAGTCCCAACAGTCCGGCCACTAAAGGACTGGCCATAGAAGTACCTGATTTGCTTGCATATTGCCCGTCCGGCACGGTGCTTAAAATCTGATTTCCCGGCGCACAGACATCTACATAGGCGCCACGGTTGGACCAGGAGGATAACACATCATCCTCTTTTAAGTTACCCACCCCTATCACCCCGGTACACGCAGCCGGATATTCCAGCTCCTCGGAAGCCGAATTCCCGGCTGCGGCTACCACAATACTACCCAGAGCCCGTGCATAATCGACAGCGTCCTGTTTTGCCTGACTGTATCCTCCGCCGAAACTCGCGTTGATAACGTCAGCGCCGTTTTCAGCCAGATAAACAATGCCTTTTTCTCCATCAAGTATATAATAATCATCAAAATCCGGTAAATAAATCGCATGGGCAGCGGCCAAAAGTTTGACGTTCCAGCTAATACTGGCAATCCCTTTACCATTACCGGTAACGCCTGCAGCAATACCTGCCACATGGGTACCATGGCCAGCAGGATCGCCGGGATCGTTACCCTCGTCACCGGAAAAATCATAAGAAGAACAAAAATTCCAGCCCACAAAATCGTCTGTATAACCATTGCCGTCGTCATCAATACCATTTTCGTCATCAGGATCAAACTTCCATTCACTACCGTCCCACTCGAAGACATGGCCGTCACCATCTGCATCTTCTCCCAGATTGTGCCAAAAATTGTCTATCAAATCGGGATGTTTCCAGTCCACACCCGTATCGACAACGCCAATAATAACGGTTGAATCTCCATCCTCACCCTTGTGAATATCCCAGGCCTCTTCGGCAAAAATCTGCCTGAGCCAACTTTGAGAGCTGTACAACGAATCATCAGGAACATCCAACAAACGATCTACGGACACAGGTTCGGCATACTCTACATTGGGGTCTTTTTCCAGTTCCCGGACCACACTGAGCACATTCTGATCTTCTGAAAAATGTATCGTATAAATGCGTGAAAGATCGGGTAATGAGGAATTCTCAGGAATGGGTTTGTGTTGAAAATGTTTTTCAATTTTATCAACACTGTGTTTTGAAAAAATTCTGTCTACCGACATCATACCGGTGGATTTGGCGCCCTTTTGCAACGATGGCCCATTTGGGCGCTTGGCGAGTTTAACAACCGCCATACCTTTATAATAAAGTGGATGATTTTGCTCATCTACAACCATAGAAGGTCGTGTTTGCGCATGCAGAAATGTCACACTCGAAAGAATAATTATACCAATAGTCTTGACAAACTTTTTCATTCTCACACTCTCTCCGTTCCTATAATATTATGCTGTCAATTGAATTCATAAAAACATAGCAAAAAAAATGCCTTGAACCAAAAGAGAATTCGAACGAAAAATTGTGCTTAAATTCAATAAAAATCAATTGATGGTATAAAAAATCATTAGTAACTGTGTCATTTATGGGCCAGAAACAGGACATATTCCTTATGATAAAACCATTGTAAATTACTTTTCGTTTCTAACGCCTTTAAACAAAAGCCAGAATGTCAGTGACAGTTCTCCAACCACACCGGGAATTATAACAACAGCCTGAAAAACATTTTTATAGTCATTATAATTAATAAGAATAAAGTTGGCAAAACTATCTGCCAGGTAACCAAATCCGGCGATTACCAATAAAACACCAATAATCCGGGGAATATATCCGGATTTAAAGATTAAATAACCAAGCGCCAACAAATGCAAGCCGAAAAACACCAGTCCCACAAGCCAGGTATCATTAAAACTGTTAAATGACATGAGAACCATTGCCTGAAGCTGGTCCGGAACAAACGCTTTCAGATACCCGGCACCTTTTAAAACACGCAACATACTGAAAAGATGGTACAAAGCAACACCGAAAACAGTGCTGTTCACCAGCCGCAACCACCCTGAAAGTAATGAAAGGTTTTTATCAACAGGTTTGAGTAAAATATAAAGCGCCCAGGCCAGCACAATATCAAAAACAACCATTAAAATAAAGCTAAATATACCTGTTCGGAACAATAATTCATTTGCTAAAATATTAGTTGCTGTTAAGGACGCATTCTCCAAATCAACAAGCCGTTCCAGAACAAAAAAATTAGCAAAAAAACCGGTAATAAATATAGCCAGATAGCCGAATCCGGCTAATTTTGAAATTTTTAAATTCATTATTATACCTCTGTGATTTTCAGATTTATACTTGAACATTAATGCATAAAACCAGAGGACCCTTGAGATTATTTCCCAAATCACAGAAAAATCGCTTAAAAATAATTCAACTATAAAAAAGGTATAATGAAATTTCATCCTTTCAATAAATATAATCCCTAAAAATCATTTTGGCACATGGGACGAAGCGCCAATGCAGGCATTATTATACCACTTTGTATAATCCGTTGTCGTAACGTCTTTATCCAAATTTATATCACAGGTATTATAACCACTTGCACCGATACGGGCTTGATTATACCATCGAGTATAGTCTGATGTCGTAATTTCACCATCCTGATTAATATCTCCGGTATACATGCCATAAACACCTGTCTCAAGCACTTTGGCGTCATTCCCAAAATACCTGTCACAGGTATCAGAATCACTCACCGTAAAATCGTACAAAGAGGAACTGCTTGCGCCGAGCGTATGTACCTCGTCACTCATCACAGCGAGATGATTCCTGTGTTTAACAACAATGAAATAATTTCCGGAATCCGCTTCAATTTCAGTGTATTCGGTAGTGCCGTCATCTCCTACAATCCGGCCATCATTGCGCAGGAAAACACTTTTGGAAGCCACGGCGTTCGTATCTTCCGCCATTAAACGAAGCTGAACCAGCATCCAGTCGGTAATGTCCTCAGGAACCGAGTCAATGGTTCGTGCGTCTTCGGTGTACGGCGAGGTCAGCGGGATCGAATCGTTCACTGCTGTGGACATGGTATCACCGTCGGCATAATAGGCTCCTTCAAGAAAGACTTTTGCCTGCAACCGGACGACCGATGCCTCTTCATCCGCTCCGATATCCGGAGGATCTGCCCGTTGATCACCATTGATATCCGTAGAATATCCGCTGATGGCTATTCCGGCATCGTTACTTTCCGTCAGATCAAGATTTGTCGCCGATGTAAAGTCAGGCTCTGAATTGAGCGAATTATCATCATCGCCGGTAAATCCCTGCCAGGCTGAAAGGGTGGAATAATTTGTGCTATTCCCGTTAGCGATATAATTATTATCGCTGGTACTGTTTACATAGTAAATATTATTATCGCAAACAGAAAATGGATTTGAGGATCGATTAACATAAATCCCGTAACAGGTCGTCGAAAAGGTACATCCGGTTTTCTCGCCCAGGCTGTTGCGGAAAATATTATTTCTGCAATCAATTCCGGTTGGCCCATCTATAAACAGCGCTGATGAAAAGTTATCAAATACATTCAGACCATTATCAACATCTTCAGTTAAGTAGATTGAATTAAAATAGAGACGGATCCCGGTTGTGATAGCTGAAGAATATAAAGAAATGCCTGCAGGCATATAGTTTTCATCATCGTCCCAATTACCCTGACTTGCTATATGCCATATCATATTGTTACTGATTGTTAAATCAGGATCTGTTTCGTTTGAGTTAAAATAAATACCACGAACTTGATAATCTTCATATGTGCTGTAAATGTCGTGAATTTTATTTTTAGCGACTGTTACTGATGAACAGATGGCAATGTAAATACCCGTTACGTGGCCATTATCAATTATATTAAAAATTTCATTCCCGGTTATTTCCAGATCGGTCTGATGAAGACAATAAATTCCTTCATCATCAATATAGTCCCCGGAATTGCCGGAACCGATCAGATTATTACGTATGATATTGGCGCTGTTTTTTTCAGCACTTATAGCACATAAACGAATACCAGTATGACATTTTTTTATTTCGTAGTTTTCAATAACATTATTATTATTATCATAACCGTAATCAGTCCACATATGTGACGAACCGGAAAAATTGATAACAGCGGCTGTATAACTTGGCGCTCCATAACTAAGGATACAGTTTTTAATTACATTATCGTGGCATCCCTGATCATCCCCTAAGCTTGCCAGCCAAATCGTCGAGCTCCATGCACCGACTTTGGTGTTTTCAATGGTAAGATCACGGCTGGTTGAACCGTTGTTGCTGCCGTCAATTATGATATAGTCCGCACCATACAGTTTTATAATGCTGGTATTGTCTCCGCCGCTGTCACCGCTTATTTCTGTTGTTACACCGCTTGCCGGACGGATGGTAACGGTGTTTGTAGAACTTGCGCCTGTTATTTCGTTAATCGTGATGGGGAATGTTTCTGAGGCATAACCGGCGTCCGTCAATTCAAAAACAACAGCACCTGAAACGCCGTTCGTATTCAGATCGCTTACTGCTGCAGTCAGGGTTTCATAATCCTGCCCTGCACCAACCGTGTACGTTCCGGACAACTGCGCAAAGACACTTGTGGCCAGGGTTAGTAACATCACAGCTAAATAGGTCGATTTTTTCATGGTCTACTCCAATATATTATACCTGACAACAAAATTTTCATTTCTGAGCCGGTTCTATCTCCTGATTTTTCATTTTTAAAAGGTCAACCATTTTTTGTCGCAAGAAAACATTTTCATTTGCTATTTTCTCAAGGTCTTTTATTCCTCTATTTTGTTGTGCTACTATATTTTCAAATTCAGCAATTTTTCTTCCGTTCTTCTTAGTTCAATTATTCTCTTTTAAACCGCCTAAAGACAAATCATCATAATGCCATATCTGCTTATGCGAGGATTGTGTCTTGCCGATTACACCAAACTCATCTTTTCTAAAACGCCAATGGTAATGAGTGGGCTAACCATACGAATATATACTAGTATTTTTATAACTCGAATAAAAACTAAAGTTATACAAGCTATTTCAAATTTAGAAAAATATAATATTATCGTATGTTTACAAACAGGTGCAAATAAAAATAAAGAAATAGTTGGAGATTTTAAATCATATTGGCGGGGCAAGTCAACCAAAAAGTAAATAAAAGAATCAGATTAAAAAAATCTTTAATATGATATTACCCGGAAATCTTTTTATATATTGGAAATCTACAAGCTATAATTTAACCGCCTATGACTGAAAAGTCAACCAATTTTCAAAAAAAATCCATACAAGCCTTAATATTGCCGTTTTTGCCTTTATAAAATTTGTGTTGAAGTGAAATTACTTTTAAAAGAAACAGCTCGCTTCACCCCGTGTTTATAAAACTGGATAAAAATTAAAACAACATGCACCACAGCTTTTGCCATGGTGCATATTTTACTTAATCGGCTTATAATTCCCCTTATTTCAAAAGCACAACATTGCGCACAGCCTTGAAAGCACCAGCCTGTAAATGGATAAAATACAATCCGCTGGGCTGGTCCAAAGCCGTCCACACTACAGAGTGGATACCTGCGTCAAATGACTGTTCTGCGATGGTTTCCACACACTGTCCCTGTAGGTTATAAATCTTGATAAATACATCACATCTTTCCGGTAATTCAAAATCGATCCGCGTTTGTGGATTAAAAGGATTGGGATAAGCATCATATAACACAAACTGATTCGGCAAAGTATTTTGAACAATTGTTGTTTCCGTCCATTTACCTGCAGTGCCGTTGACATCAACGTCTTTTAAACGATAGTATAAAACTTTTGCGCCCGTAAACATGTCAGTAAAAGTATATTCTGTTCGTGACGATATGGTACCCTGTCCGGCTAGTGCAGAATGGGTTTTGTAAGAAGCAATGGTCGTCCACTCCAAATTGTCGCTTTTGCGTTCCAAAACAAATCCCAGGTTGTCGGTTTCGCTTTCCGTGGTCCAGTCGAGTATAATGGAGCTTCCTTGCTGCCTGCCTGAGAAAGAGACGAGTTCCACAGGCAGGGACGTGTCCTGGGAACCATAACTCACATTATGGGCCGTACCGGACCAGTCAGCCAGTCCATCACCGTTAACCTCAATGTAGGCATGACCGCTTCCCAGGGTGGTGAATGTGCAGACCAGGGCATTTATACCTGCGGTGGTCCAGTAATCATTTTGATCACCAACATCAACATTATCATAATAAAGCCGGCGGGTAAAGGTATGTCCACCTCTGCTCCATGATCCGGTTTGTATCGATTGGGTACGTAATGTGTTTCCCCATCCCCAGGTTAATTCCAGCAGATCATCATTGACATTATCGATTGAAAGATCAGCAACACCATCATCACAAAAATAGAGGTAGATACTGATGCTTCCGGCTTCCTGGTTGGAGCTGGTTCCCTTGATATTAACTGACAGCGGATTGGTACCTGAAAGAGAAACAGTAACATCTCCGGCCCATGAAATTCCGGCAAGTATTAAAAGTGATAGTATAATCTGTATAAAGCGCTTCATGTTGTTATCCTTTCTTCCAGTTATGGGATTTGAGTACTCTTGCCGCTATTGGGTTTGATAAACAAATAGTCGGTGGCGTTAACATCTCCATTCATATTACAGTCACGAGCATGATACCCGGAAGCACCGTTTTGCCCCTTTACACTGAGATAATCGGTGGCATTGATACTGCCGTTTTCGTTAGCATCTCCGCAAAACATGCCATAAATTTTTGGGTCACCGTTTTCCAAAAGAGCAGCCTCTCCGCCGTAATATTTATCACAGTCCACTGTCTCATTCACAGTGAAATCATAAGTTGTTAATGTTGAAGTCAAACTCTGTGCCGACGCACTTTCAACGGCCAGATGGTTGCGGTGCCGGATGATGATGTAATAGTCACCCTCGGCTGCGTCTTCAAGGCTCAGATCCGTCTCTGTGCCGTCATCTTCAGCAAGGTAGCCGTCGTTGCGTAAAAGATAGGAGCGGCCGTATACCGCTTCGCCGTCGGCTGTGTTACGTAATTCCAGGTAAACCCAGTCAGTAATACCCTCCGGGATACTGCCAGCATTGCGGTTGTCCGCGTAAGGAGATATTGCCGGGATGTTGCCTGAAAGATTCGTTTGCATGGCGTGCGTAACAGCATCATAGGGCCCTTGTAAAAAAACTTTGACACAAATATGGGGACAATCATTGGTAACAAAGGTCTTTACCGAACCATAAAAGGTGCCGTAACAATTGGTGCCAAAAGTACGATAGTAATAGGTGGTATTGGGAGTCAGTCCGCTTACTATTTCGGAAAAAATACCCGCAACACTGCCCATGGAGACCATGTTGTCCGTCATAACGGGCGGATTGGTGGTACTGTAAATAACGCCGCGTCGCTGTACCGGTACGGCATTAAAGTTAGAAAAGTCACCGCCCAATTCAGCAGTTGTGGCGGTTATGTTTTCTGCAGGGTCTGTTGACATGGAAACATCGATACGATAAGTATCTCCTTTTCTAATACCAACGATCCCGTCATCACCTCCGACCAACAGGTCAACACGGTTATTACCGTCCAGGTCGGTTTGGGCCAGTACCGATCTTTCGCCAACATCAATGTCATTCCAATCCGTGGTTTCAATTGAAAACACACGTGAAGCAATGGAGCCCTGGTGATAAAGCTGGACCTTGCCGAGTGCATTGCCTATAAAAAGCTCCATAGTACTTCCGGTATTGTAAAAACAAAACATAGGGGAGGCTTCCCTTCCAACATCAATGGAATTGAAATTGTCGCTAACCAGGGTAAAGGACGATGAATACTGGGCGTCCTGTTCGTAATGATAAATGGTACCGCCCTGGTTGCCAATTAGCAGATCAAGGTGGTCATTCCAATCCAGATCAGTAAACGTGGGTTTGGACCAGGAACCCGCATCGATGCCGCTCAAGGCGCCGACTAGGGTAAAGGATGTGGAACGCTCGCTGTCTTGTTCATAGTGTTGCAGGGTGCCGTCACCGCGGCCTATGATCAGGTCCAGCAGGCCGTCGCCATCGAGATCAAGAACCGTGGGGGAACTGCCGACACCGACATCAATACCGCTAAAATTTGAAGCAATGAGATTTAATGAAAACGAGTTGACGGCCGTTTGTTCATAACGGGTCAGTGTGCCGTCATGATTGCCCACCAGCATATCCAGCAGGCCGTCGGCGTCAATATCGGTCATGGTTGGGGCGGCGTAACTGCCCACGTTGATGCTGGTCATATCTGATGTTTCAAATTGTAGTATATAACCATAGCTGCCTGTGCCGGCGCGGTTGGTGGCGCTGACCCGCCAATGATACCATGTACTGTTTGCGGGCAGATCAGCAACATAGATTGTGTCTTCTATGCTGGTGTATGTTCCCACAATGTCAGTAAATTCAAAATCATTCGCGATCTGAACATTATAAGTCAGGGCATGGTCCATGTTTTCCCAAATCAACCGGGCCCGGCAAGAGAGCAGCTCATAATTGGGATATCTGGGACCGACCAATTCAGGCGCAGAAGCGGGAGGCCTGGAAGTCAGAGACACCGCCCCTGATTCGGCCATTCCCGATTGCGCCAGTATGGTACCGGCGCATGCCAAAACACATAATACCAAAAGAACAAATGTTTTTTTCATGTTAACCTCTATTTTAGTTGTTAATTAATAACATTTTTGTTTATGATCATTGGTTAATCTTTGACCAGGCGAATAGAAAAACCATGCTCCTTATAGGTATATGAACGGTGGAGATATGCATTCGTATGGTCCAACCCGCGATACCACGCGTAAGAAGGGTCATATATGTGAATTTCATCTTCCTCCGAAGCGGTCCAAAAACGGGCCTTGTAATTTTTTTGGGTGAAATCACCCTCATAATCGTAGTTGCGGTAACCGCCTGGCACCGCGCAAAAACCACTAACATCAAAGTTGGCATCAGTCTCCAAAAGACCACCTCCCCACCACAAATCAGCACGACCGGCGAGTTTACTGCCTTCACGGCTATCAGGCCTATAGGTAGCATTCACGTTACTTTCACTCATGCCCAGGGAGCGTTCCAGTTCTTTCCAATCACTATCTGTTGGCATATGCCAGCCCGGGGGGCAATTTGGTGGTCATCGTCACAAGCATACCAATTATATAAATAGCCATACGTATCAGCATTACTTTCAACGTTTTCATATGCACACCGGCCTGAATAACCGAGAGGCCAATAAAAACTATCTGCTATTTCTTTTATGCTGGTTCCATCACGATATTGAGTCTCTCTTAAATTTTCAGCCATCCACCACTGGTCGTCAATCTTGACGGTTTTGTAGACCGTGCCGTCATTGCCGGTCATGGTGCTATAAAAAGAATAAAGCACACACACTTTGAACTGGCTGCCGCTCATATTGGGATTGTCGGCATAAAAATCCCACACTATGTGCTTGTCTGTGCCGGCGGTAATGTTCTCACCCAGGTCGCCGGTGAGGCTAATGCAGTACAGGTTCCAGCTTGCGCCGTTATCGTCAGATGCTTTGACCGTGATTTCGTTATCATACCCTTGAGGGTTGTTAAAATCGTACCAGATATCAACCATAAAAGTACCGTCCGTGCGCTGCTGCACCCGCACGTTGGAGACCTGGGCGTACAGGCATCCCATCATTAAAATCAATAATAATATGGTTGTTGAAAATCTCATGTTTTTCCTCATATTATATTAGTATTAAGCACGTTATTAATCTTTGACCAAGCGGATAGAAAAACCTTGATACTTGCTAACGGCGTTGTGGTAATACGAAGTGGCTGCTGATCGGCACCACGCTCGGTCTCTAGAAGGGCTTGTTGCAGTCCAAAAATTGGCATCATAATCTATTCCATTGAACTCACCTGTATCCCAACGCATACCGCCGGGCACTGCTGAAAAACGGCTGATGTTAAAGTAGGGGCTATTATTATCCAGTTTACGATCCCAGTACTCAGCACTCGTGAATTTGGCGCCTTGACCATTATAACCACTATAATCACCAACCTGAGTATCCGGGGCCCCTATTTCTAAATAGGCTTCCAGTACGTTCCACTCCTCATCCGTTGGCACATGCCAGCCTTCGGGGGCTATACCACTTTGGGCAGCGGCATACCAATTGTACAAATAGCCATACGTTGCAGCATTACTTTCATTGTTGTTATAAATACATCTTATGCCTCTTGCGGCGTCTTCGTTATACATCCAATCATGAGTTGCTAATACTATTTCTGACCCATCACGGTATTTAGTTTCTCTTAAATTTTCCGCCATCCACCATTGGTTGCCAATCTTGACGGTTTTGTATACCGTGCCGTCGTTGCCGGTCATGGTATCATAGAAATAGTACAGGACCCGGACCTTGAACTGGCTGCCGCTGGTATTGGGATTGTCCGCGTAAAAGTCCCACACAATGTGCTTGTCTGTACCAGCGCTAATGTCTTCGCCCACATCGCCGGTCTGGTTTGAGCTTGAACACGCTAACTCCCAGGTCACGCCGTTGTCGTTAGAGGCCATGACTGCTATTTCGGTGTCATAGCCATTGGGATTGATAAAATCATAACAAATATCCACCATCAAAGAGCCATCTGTGCGCTGCTGCACACGCACGTTGGAGACCTGTGCGAACAGGGGGCCAATGGTTAAAAGCAATGTTCCTACGGTTATTAAAAATTTCATGTGTTTCCTCATATCAATATAAAACTAGCACGTCATTAGTCTTTAACCAGGCGGATATAACCACCCATTACTGAAAATTCAGACATTCTTTCTATACCATCCGCACCTTCTTTAATCCTTCGAGTAAAACATAAACTATTATTTACATACTCTGTGATGTAACTGGATATAAAAACAGTCATCTCACCCAAGGAGGAAAAATTACCACGAGTCCACCTATAGCCGCCTGGTATGGCAGAAAACCTGGTTATATTATTGCCATTACCTGAGTCCCAGCTTGTTATTGACTTTAATTTGGCGCCTTGGTCAGTACCACGAGTTCCAAATTCATCAGCTTGAGCCTGAGTCATCCCCATAAACATTTCCAGCTCTTTCCAATCATCATCAGTCGCCAGGTGCCAGCCAACAGGTGCAATTTTACTGTTGTTTGCAGCGTGTCCATTATAAATGTATCCATAGGTATCTGCATTTGATTCGTCATGATTATAAACACAACGCGCGGCTCTGTTAAAGCTATAGCAATGTTCCCATTCATAATCATCCGTTATCACCGGTATTTCTACACCATTATTATATTTTGTTTCTCTTAAATTCTCGGCCATCCACCACTGGTCGCCGATCTTGACGGTTTTGTATACCGTGCCGTCGTTGCCAATCATAAAGTCAAATAAATAATAGAGAAGACGAACTTTGAACTGGTCACCGCTCATACCGGGATTATCCGCGTAAAAGTCCCACACAATATGCCTGTCTGTTCCAAAAGTAACCTCTGCGCCAATATCACCGGTCAGGCTAACGCAGTCCAGGTCCCAGGTTGCACCGTTGTCATTAGAGGCTTGCATCCCCATAATTTCCATATCAAAAACTACGGGATTACTGAAATCGTAATAAATATCTACCATCAAACTGCCGTCGGTGCGCTGTTGCACACGAACATTGGAAACCTGGGCGAACAGGCAGACAGCGGTCAAGAGTAATGTTGGTACGGTTATTAAAAATTTCATGTGTTTCCTTAAATTACATATGATATTATCAAGCGCTTTATTCATCTTTGTCTTTGATCAGACGTATAGAGAGGCCATAAGTCTTTTGGTTATACACATGTTCCAACATAGCGTGATATTGACACAACATCTCTACATTTTCACTAGTGCTGCTTGTTGAATTCCAGTAATAGGTAGAATTTTGGAGTTGTGAAAAAAACCCCGTATAATCCGTATCTTCACCAAATCGATATCCCGCAGGAAGTGCGGTAAATCCGCTCTCGTTTGTAGCCCCATCATTTGGAGAACCCCAATGCACGGTTCCTGTTTCTTTCATCTTGCCCCCAGCCCCAATATGAATACTATTAGGCCCAAGATAAGAGCGTAAAATATTCCACTCCACATCTGAAGGCACATGCCAACCCTCGGGCGCTATATGCCGGGTATCAACGGCTGCATACCAGTTATACAGATATCCATAAATCTCAGCTAATGACTCCGAGTTGTCATAAGAACAACGTGCGCCGGAGGTAAAAAACGGCCAGTCACGACCATTGGTTTCTTCAGGTATCGGGTCGCCATTCCTGTACACTGTCTCTTTTAAATTCTCCGCCATCCAAAGCTGATTGCCGATTTGAACGGTTTTATACAGTTTTCCGTCATTGCCCATCATGTACTCATCACTGGCAGTTACACGGACTTTGTATTGATTTCCTGAAACATTTGGATTGTCTGCATAAAAATCCCATACGACATGCTTGTCTGTACCCGGTGTGATATTTCCACCTGCATCACCCGTCAGGCTTTTACACTCTAAATCCCATGTTGCCCCGTTATCAGCCGATGCTTCAACAGCGATAGCAATCATATTCTCCCCTGTATAACTTAAATCGTACACTATATCAACCATAAAATTGCCGTCGGTTCGTTGTACCATACGAACGTTGGAAACAACCATTTCTTGAGAATGGACTGAAATGGACAGGAATAATAAAAGGATGGTTACATATTTCATAGACTGCCTCAATATTTAACAGAATAAAATAAGGCCCAATATAAAAATCTTTGAGAAAAGGTAACAAGCACACATGTCGCAAAAAGCAGAACATATGTCGCATTTGTTTTTTTGAGGAATTATTTGAGAGAAATTATTTGAGAGAAATGTATTGAGAAGGAGACATGCCAAACTGCTTTTTAAAACAACGTCTGAAATAATCCGGGCTGCCGAAACCTGTTTGGTAGGCAATTTCAGATATGGTGGCGGTCCGGGCTTCCAGCATTTGTACAGCATGTTTTAAACGGATGGTACGGATGAAATCAACAACGGTTTGATTGGTGAGAGCATGAATTTTTCTATGCAATTGAGAGCGTGAAAGAGCCAGCTTGTTGCTGAGCCAGTCTACACTTAAATCGGGATTATCAAGATGGATTTCGATAATATCCACAGCACGTTTTAAAAATTTTTCATCTGCGGGCATAACTGCAATATCCGCAAAAGATGTGGTAATCTGTCTGCTGAACCGTTCGCGCAGTTTGCGGCGCTGCTCAATAAGATTTTTAACCCGCACTTGCAGCTCATCCGGTTCAAAGGGTTTGGTGAGATAGTCGTCGGCGCCCTGCGTAAGGCCTTCTATTTTGCTGGCGCTGTCCGACCTGGCGGTAAGCAAAACCACAGGGATGTGACTGGTTCGTTCATCTGTTTTTAGTTTTTCACAAAACTGGTAACCGTCCATTTTGGGCATCATCACATCACTGATCACCAGATCCGGTATGCTTTCAATTGCCTGTTGAAAGCCTTCCTTCCCGTCCCCGGCCTCCAGAATTTCGTATTCCCCCTCTATTATATCACGGATATAAGCACGAAGGTCGGTATTGTCCTCTGTAATGAGGATGATGGGTGCACCCTTTTTCTTTGAACGCCGGACACGCACATTCGGAACATCCTCGCTAATCTCCTCAATTGTCAGAGATTCTGCTGAACTTGAAGCCCCTGGATCAGGTTCTAAAGCAGGCACTAAAGGTAAAGCCGCCAACTCTTCTTCTGAAAAGTGTTCACGCCCTATCGGCAACTGCACGATGAATGTGCTGCCACTGCCGATTTCACTTTGCGCGGTAATCTCACCATGATGCAAATGTACCAGTTCACGGGCCAACGCAAGGCCAATGCCGCTCCCCTGCTGATCTTGTCTATATTCATTGTCCACCTGGTAAAAACGGTCGAAAACATGGGGAAGGTGCTGACCTGCAATTCCCGGACCCGTATCGGCTATCCTTATTTCCAGGCACTCGTATTGAGAAACAGATATTTTGATCTGCCCGCCTGAATGTGTAAACTTGACGGCATTCGAAACCAGATTGGTCACTACTTTTTCTATTTTATCGCGATCAATCCAAATGAGGGCAGTATCCAGATCTGATGCAAAAACCATATCGATTTTATTATGCAATACATACGATTCAAAAGCGTGGCAAACCCCTTTTATCAGCGGCAATATATCCGTCAATTCGATTTTTAAATCCATACGTCCTGCTTCGATCCGGGACAGTTCCAGTAGTTCATTGACCAGGTTCAGCAGTCGCCTTCCGTTCTTTATCTGTAGCTGAGATTTTGTGCGTATGCTTTTATCCTTCGAGGTCTCCAAAATCTGTTTGGCTGTGCCCATAATCAATGTCAGGGGCGTGCGAAATTCATGGGAAATATTGGCAAAAAACCGGGATTTCATCCTGTCGATTTCTTTAATTTTTTCCGACTCGATAACTTTTTCCTGTGCAATCTCTTGCTGGCGAATGGTGTCAATGTATCTGTCGATGACGATCCAGGCCAGACAGACAACAAAACCAAAGGTACCGAAATGAAGCAAATTAACATGTGATGACACATGTATTACATAGTGCAGGAAAATTTCGCTGCCCCCAAAAAAGTAAAAAATAATCAATCCGATAAAAAGTAATTTTATCTCCCGCCTGCCTTTGTGTAAACTCTTAATGACCAAAATAAAACTTATAATGGTGCTCACTGAACTCAATATGAAAAAAAGCTGATAAAACAAGTCCGTAAAGCGGTTCTTAAAAACAATTGTGGATATTATTGAAATTAGTAACAAAATCAGGTGTGCCTGCCAAAGCCGCCTGACAACAGGCCTGAAATTTTTGACAATAATCTGCTCTGTAAGATACAGGCCTCCAATGGGACAAATCATTAATGAGAAAAAATCCAGCAGAAAAAAAAGATACGGCTTGTCAATCAAGGCTAGAAGAAAGTAAGAATTGCTGCCTGTAAATACACCAATTGGTATTAGAAAAAGAGCAATTCCTATCAACAGCCTGTTTCTCTGAAAAAACAAAAAAACAATCAGCAGCACAAAACCAAGAATAATAAAAAGCGGCGCAACAATAATTTCATCAGCATCTCTTAAGAACAAGTCAGTTAAGACAACATTTGCCGAAACAAGCCGGAGAGGCTGATTGAGACCAATAGTAGATCCGCTGGACCAGATTCGGAAACAGAGAATACCATCAGCATAATCTTCGGGCAAACGCACAAGCATAATACGCCAGCCCACAAAGTGGTCTTTATCTTTGGTTGTGAAATCGCCAAATTGATAAATTTGCTGTCCATTCAAGTAAATTTGAACTATTTGCCGTACACTTGGAAAATAGAGCGCCGAGTTAAAAACTTTAATATCCGGAAGACGGGTTCGTACCCATAGACTTTTATATCCTGAAACAGGTATATCGCTGAACTTGTCCACAGATGTCCATGCACTGGAATCAAGACTATCATCCAGCCAGGTTAACCGACCATTTGAATCCTGTGGAGAATCACCTGTGCGATACTGCCAACCGGTCTCGATATTGTATATTTCATCTGATGTTTTCGAATTTTTACCGGGTTCGCTCATCAACGTGCTGTAACAAAAAGTTGATCTTGAAAAAACCACCATAAAAAGAATCAGGCTATAGTACAATAATCGATGAAATCGGGTCAATTTATTCCTCAGGCGATTAAACATTGACAAAAATGTTTATATTGGCAGGAAAATTAAAACTAATATAACAAAAAAGCATTACTTTTTAAACATATTATTTATAAAAAAACGCTGACACGATTTTAAGTCCTGTCAGCGTTTAAATATATTCATCACAGACAGATAAATACGAATAAAAACCTGTTTATGAATTTTATTCTATTATCAAATTATTTCAAAAGCACAACACTGCGTACAGCCTTGAATCCTCCGGCCTGTAAATGGATGAAATACAATCCGCTGGGTTGGTCCACAGCCGTCCACACAACAGAGTGAACGCCCGCGTCAAAGGACTGTTCCGCCAAGTCTTCCACACATTGACCTTTAACGTTAAATATTTTTATACACACATTACATTTTTCCGGCAGTTCAAAATCAATATTTGTCTGTGGATTAAAAGGATTGGGATAAGCATCATGTAACACAAACTGCTGCGGCAAATTATTTCGAACAATCTTTGTTTCCGTCCACTTTCCCGCTGATCCGTTGATATGAACATCCCGTAAACGATAATACAAAACGTCAGCGTCGGCAGATATATCAGTAAAAGTGTATTCGGTTCGCGATGATGTGGTGCCCTGCCCGACCAATGCCGAATGGGTTTTGTAGGAAGCGATGGTTTTCCAGTTATTATCATTCCACGAACGTTGAATTTCAAACCCGGCATTATCTCGTTCACTTTCTGTGGTCCATTCAAGCCGCACAGACGCGCCCTGCTGTTCGGCGGTAAAGAGAGAAAGCTCTACCGGCAACGAGGCATCTGATGTGGTAAAATTCCATACGGGAGCTGTTGTACAATCGCCGTCACCATTATAAGGTACGATTTTCCAATAATATGTTGTACTAGACACCAAACCAGAAGGATCATAAACCGTTACATTCCCCAAATCCGAACCATTTACAATATTAGTCGGAGGATCATCCGTACCAAAATATATTTTATACCCGGTAGGTGCTTCACCGGCTGTCGGCGCCGACCATGAAAACGTGGTGCCAGGGTCAATATCTGTTGAATTCGTTTCGGGATCAGGGTTCAACGCCGGATTGGGAGGGGGGTTTGAATCCACTGTAATACTAACAACACCGCGTGACGTACTTTGCAAACCGGCTTCGTTGTTTACAGCGGTAACATAATAAATGGTGCTGGAAGATAACTCAGGTGTAGTATAAGCCGATCCAGTGGCAATGGGATTTTCACTGGTAGAGCTGTCAAACCAAAAATAATCATCCACGCCCGCGCTGCTGCTGACCGCCGTAATCGTAACAGTATTACCGGAAACAACAGAAAGGTCCTGATCATCCGGTGCGGCAGGGGGTGTAGCCGCTGTATAAGACGCACTGGTGCTTAGGCCGGAAGAAGCGTATGAATTTTCAAACAAAAACTCTAAAATAGAGTGTTTTGACCAGGCATTACCCGTAGCGGATGAAAATCCCACAAATACATCACGGTCTGAAAATTTGTTTGACAGGTCGATATTATAACTTAAATTCGCTGATGAAGGGCGGATCGTAGAGTCTTTAACATATCGGACCTCTAATAGATCGCTCTCACCATTATAATCCACCCAAACAGACCAGGTCCCTGATTGCAGGGGATTATCACTGTCAATAGTGCCATCATCACCCATATCCAAATATTCATAACTCAAGTGGTTGCTGACCGATCCGTCACTTAAAATTGAAATATGGTTATAACCAAGAGTATACCACCCGCCGTCTGCATTATGACCATCGGAATTTCCCTCATCCGGGTCTGTAGAGCTTGCATTTTGATAGGTATCAAACTCAACGGCTACTGAAGGTGTTACACCGGCATAGCCCATACCGCTGCCTACACTACCGGCCGTATTGGATGTTGTTTGCAGTACAAAACAAAAACCATCCGCACCGGGGGTGCGCGGTGAATAAGAACCGGAATTGGTTAAACTAAACTGAAAATAAGCAGAAAAGGACCTGTCATTGTCCAGATATACACGCTGTTTATAATAGGCCGTTCCCTTTTGGGCCGAACTCGCCGGCGTCAGCATAATATTTGAAGTTACCGTAGCGCTGTTGGTTGTCTGCCACAGAGAGGAATTGAAATCACCTGAATTTTGTACAATGGTAATCTCTTGTGCAGAGATCATCGATATCATTACCAAAACAAAAAAACTTGTCCAATAAATCTTTATGAGACGATTAAAAAGCATAGAGTCTCCTAATATTAATTTGAAAATTTGTCTCCTTTACGGAGAAATTATTTGGATAAAAATGCAAGGGATGGCTGTCTGGAGATGCAACGTATATTAAAAAATTATTTCAAATTATTCAGAGATAACAAGTCCCAAAACACTAAAAACAAGTCCCAACATCTACAATAAATTAAATTTTTCGATTATAGAATAACTTGAAAATTTTATGTTGTTTTATTATCTTAAAACTATGACCAGTTTTATGAATCGATTTTAGTAAATGAATATACAGACGCTGCTTTTTTCAACTCTTGCAATAATCCATTTTACATTGGGGATTGCTCTCGTTTTCATCAGCCGCTTTTATAAAGAGCGGGGCATTGAATATGTGTATCTTAATATTTTGCTTCGGGCTGTTTATCTGGCAGCGCCGGTGCTCATATTTCTGGATAAAAATTTAGAGTGGATTACCTTAATCACAGGACCTTTAAAAGTTCTTTCCATTCCTCTAACATGGCTTTATTTTTCGAAACTTGGGGAGATAAATAAAAAACCAGGTACCGCTGATTTACTGCATTTAACAGTGCCTATGGTGGTTCTTTTGGTCTCTTTGGTTGTTTTCCCATCACAATCACAACAGGAATCCCTTGGCAGTTATGAATTTTTTAACAATTTTTTAACATTGAGTTGGAGACAATGTAGCAATTATTCCAATCTGTTTGTCAACACACGCTTTATTGTTTTCATCCAATCAATTCTCTATACAATATTGATCAGCAAATTGTATCACAACTACATAAAAAGGATAAAGCAAAATGCATCCTGGATGCCTGATTATTATTCAACCTGGGTAAGATACGGTGCTGTTTTTATTGCTGTGAATGGTGTGTTTGAAGGTTTGTCTTTTTGGGGAATTTATAATATACCCATTCTATTTTTTATGGCGGCAATACCCATGGTAGCCATTTCTTTGTTTTTGTTTTTACATGCATTTCTTCATGAAGATCTTGCAGAGATAATATCCTCTGAAGAAAAATCCATTGATAAAAAAAATATCGAAATAAATAACAACGAAGAGAAAGACCAGCAACATCTTGAGGGAATAATGCTTGCTGAAGAACCCTTTTTAAATCCAAAACTCACATTAGTACAATTGTCAATATTAACAGGCATCCCCAAATACCGATTGCCCCAACTTTTTAAAAATTCCGGATTTGATAATTTTCATAGTTTTGTAAACTATTATCGGGTAGAAAAAAGTAAAGAACTGTTATTAAACCTGCCAAATCAAATGACAATAGACTCTGTCAGTGACGCCGCCGGATTTAATTCCCGGTCTTCTTTCTTTCGAATATTTAAAGAAACAACCGGTATGTCACCCAAACAATACCTGGACAGCAAGGGGAATTCTTAATCTATTTTACATACACCATTTTTTATTACCTAAAGTTTCCACAGTTTATTGGTATACAGACCGCTTGAAAATCCCGGACATAATAATAGATTTTGTAAAAACAGGCCGGCAATAAAAGTTGTCAAATGCTGCTTCTGGGCATTAGATATATAAATTTCTACCCGTCCTGCAACCTTCTGGTCAAATTTTATTCCCTGTGTAATTCCAACAGAATAAAAATAATATAATGATATGTACCTTTCAACAGTGAACCAATTAGTCTTTTACAAGACGAATGGATAGTCCTGTTTTTACATTAAGGGAATTTCGAAAAATCTCTGTACTATTGAAAGCCAATGCTCTCATAAAATATTCATTATTAGAATTATAAGTTCTGGTCCCAAAATAGGCAAAATTCCCAAACCATTTAAATGAACCATATTTATCTTCTCGAAAACCACTGGGAAGCGCACAAAAACCAATCTCGTCTGTGGCACCAGTGTTTTCCCCTGACCAATGCAGGGTTCCGGCTTCTTTTAATCTTCCACCTTGATCAAAATTAGGAGAGGCAGATTTCCATCCGAAATATTCCCCTACCATGCCCATTTGTTCTTCCAACTTTAACCAGTCGCCATCACTTGAAACATGCCATCCTTCGGGAGCAATTTGACGTTGGTCCTTAATAACATACCAATTATATAAATAACCATAAATATCGGCAATGTTTTCATCATTGTTATAAGCACAATAAGCGCCTGTTGTCAAATTTCTCCATTCCGAATTTTCAACAACATTGGGTATAGCGTCGCCATTGCGATAATGGGTGACTCTAAGATTTTCAGCAGTCCACCATTGCTCACCAATTTTCACAGTTATATAGGTATTGCCGTCAATGTCCGTCAACAAACCGGTTGGTAAAGGCCTGGTCTTAAATTCCTTGTATTTACCATAACTTGTACCGGCACTATTTGTAGCATAAGCCCGGACCTTGTAAACTTTATTCGGCAACAAGCCGGTTATTTGGCTTTTAAAGCTATCTGCGTTCTGGCTTTGGATTATTGTCCGGTCGTGTTCAACTGACGGCATCAGGTTCTTTCGCCAACAGATGCCATACTCAGTTACCGGCGCACCACCTTCGGATACTAACACGCCTTCGCATTGGACGGAACTGTCCCGTATTGCTGAAATTTCTAATGTCGATACCACCGGCAATTCAATAACTGCTTCAGTCGGTTTTTCATCACATGAGATAGTGAAAAATGACGCACAAAGAGCCAATATAATTTTGGAAAAAATACAATTTCTTTGCATCGTGCCCTCTCGATTTAAAATTAAAATTTTCAGAACCATAATAATTTAACTATCTGTCAACGATTGTAATATATGAAACGTGACAAGACGTTCCCAATTACTGTGCAAGGGCAAAAACATAGAACGCCCTGTTGGAGTGATTAGAAATTTTGAAGGGTAACCGTGTACCTTGTATAATTCGTCGATCAAATTATCGGAAATGACGATAGGGAACGTGTAATTATTCTGTTTTAAAAATTTGCGCACACTTTTAGGTTTATCTTTGCAGACAATCGTCAACACATCAACTTTTTCAGGATATTTTTGCACCATTTGCTCATAAAACTTTTGTATTGCAGGCAGTTCCTGTAAACAGGGCGAACACCAGGTCCCCCAAAAGTCAACCAGCAACCATTTACCTTTATAGTGGGCAAGAGAAACCGAATCTCTTTTAAAATCACACAATTTAAAATTCGGAGCCTTTGAAAGGACCGATTCCAGATTTTCATTCCAGTACTGACTAAAACTTTTCTGCGGATGCAATTGGTCAAACAAGTCCCTTAATCTTTCAAAATATTTGTAATTGAAAACAGATGTCCGTGCCATCTCCTCCAATGCTTCATCTTGCATTTTATTGGACAATAAATAATCGATATAAATAAAAGAGTAATCCTTTTCTCCCTGTAAAAAATGAATATCATATTGAAAACTTGACATTTCATCAGCCTCATCCGGACCAAACTCACTGGCCTTTTTCAAATAATATTTTTCCTCTTCCAAATCATGGCGTTTTTTAGAATGAAGGGATTTTAAATAATAAGCATGGGCAATATAATAACGATGTCTGGCCCTTAAGGTGTTTTGTAACCTTGTATCGGGATTTATTGTATTTAAAATTGACAGGGAATTAACAATAACATGGTCCAAAATATGTTCACCACCATCAAAGAATAAATTTTCACCGGATAGTTTTTTATAAAGAAAAAGCCTATAACGTTCGGACAAGGCTTCCCTGGATGGTACGAGCTGCGGTTCAAGGTTTAAAAGATATTCAGGGTGGTCTTTGTAAAGCTGCATTTTAACCCAGATACAAAGGGCCTGTGATTTTTTATAAATTCCGGATGTTTTGTTTTTTCCAAAAATATCAAGCATTTTAAGGACCTGAACCGAATCTTTCACTGTTACCCCGGGCATAAAACTTTGGGCAAAAGAATCATGCAGCCATGTATCTAAAAGTTTGGGTTCTTTAATGGATTCATAATCATTTAAAAGATTTTCAACCTTGTTCAAATTTATTTCTTTACTTTTAAAAACCTGATCTTGCAGACCATTAAAAATCTCTATCTCTTTTTGCATTTGGGCGTTTTTTTCGGCCATTATGCGTATCAAAGAAAAGTTTTTAATCAGCAGGTAAGAAGGATATGAAACAATCACAATTGTTAAAAAAACCAGAGCAGCAATGATAAGCTTTGGGTGCTTAATTTTATTTTTACGTGATTGACGCAAAATAAAAATGACAAAAAACAGACATAGAATAACAGGTACTATTGAAATGACAATAATTAGATTTAAAGACAATATATTCTCCTTTTGTAATCTGCCAAGACGCACCTCACCCAGTCCAATAGTTTTGGAAAAGAGAAAACTTGAATGTGGCTTTTATATAAACGCAACCACTTCCTCGTGTGCTGCAATGAATCCCATATTTTGCAATAGAATATTTTATCGGAATCGCCGACGACCAACCGTTCCAAAAAAAATAATGCATAGCTCCTGTAAAATTATACAAAATAAACCTCCGCAGCGCAAGAGTTATTTTTTATAAAATCTCCTTCTGGAACTCTGTATGACTTGTACAGTATAACAATTAAGTCATTCAAAACGGCTATTTTAATAATTTTTCTTCAAAACCTGTTAAATATTTTTTCTCTATTTTTCTCGTGTTTGATTTGGGTTTGTAAACATTTTTGAATGTTTTATATATAACACTCGTGACCCGTCAATGGTCACAAAAAGTATTTAAACAAACCAATATTAATCACCATTGAAAGGGATAAAATTGAAAAAAACACAGGTTTGATGTTCCTCATTCTTTTTTTAATGGCCTGCGCCTCAAAACAACAGCCATTTTTATGCCGGGAAATCAGGGAAAAATCATTTACAACATCTATTGATGAAAAACTTGGCGGCACATCTCTTTTAGACTCGATCAATACAGCACTCAAATATAATCGCCTGGATTATGCGCTAAATTTGATTTATCAAGCAGAAATCAAAAATAATGAATTAAAAGAATTCCCTGTTTTAAAAGGCGAAATATTTGAACGAAGAAATCAGCTCGATAGCGCAAGTTATTATTTCACAAAAGCGTTACAAGCGGCAGAAGCTCAGGGTGACACAACCGATATATTAAACTTGAGGAGCAGGTTGGGACTTGTCCATTATAACATGAACGACTATCCTTCTGCGGCGGCATATTTTAAAGCGGGTAATAAAAATCACTCTAATCAAATATTTGGTGATTTTTTAAAAAGTTTTGAGGACCGAAAACCTTTTCAAATACAATCCCAAACAAACTCAACAACAATCGACCTTGTTGATTTGGAACCCTTTCCAAAACTTGAGGTCCGTGTCAATGGTATTTCTTCCGATGATTTTATACTGGATACCGGATGTAATATGGTAGTATTATCATCCAAATTGGCAAAAAAATGCGGCATCACTCCATTTCAATCATTTTCCTCAAACAATGATGGCAAAACCCAATACGCTGAATACAAAGCAATTAAAGCACAATATGCATTTATTGATTCACTGACTCTGGGGGATTTTAAGATTTACAATGTCCCGGCAGCTATTTTGGATGAAAAACACAGCAGTTTGAAAATATTAGGAATTACATTGTACAAAATTGAAGGCGGCATTGGAATACCATTAATGAAAAAATTTAAAACCGTTGTCAATTATCCGGATAAAAAGATAACGTTTAGTTTACCACAAAATAAAAGGACTAATAGTTTAACGCCCAATATGACGATTTCTGCTCAAAATGTTCCTTATATTCAGGTAAATATAAATGAATTATCAGATTTAAATTTCCTCCTGGATAGTGGTACGGAATTCAGCGCTATTGTCCAAAACTCAATGGCATTTCTGGACAGCACCAATTTTAACTATACAAAATCACGAAGAAAAATCAGAGATCATGTTGGAATAAAAATTAAACTCAAAAACGACATTATTCCGAAAAAACTGGTTGTTGATAAATATAACATAGAAAATTTTAAGCTGGAGCTTTTACCGGAATGGAAAAATAACAACATTATAACTCAAGGCGTTATTGGTAAAGACATTTTAAAAAATTATACTGTGACTTTTGATTTCCAAAACATGAGACTGGACCTGATGATGAAAGATATTTTATCTGAATAGAACAGAAAATGTTTTAAATATACTTGTATTTACATAGACCGAAACCTAGGAGATGACTCAATATGATGAACAAAATCATCATTATACTATTGATCCTCATTATTTTTTCATCCATACTCTCAAGTCAAGTTCCCGACACAACGATTGCCGTGCAAAATTATATACAGTTCAAAAATGATACGACGCTATATCACAACAAATTATTCAACAATGAGCTTTTGTATAGTCCGTTCTTTCCCATAAACAATACTCTAAATTTTTCAGTCAATAAATCCTCACAAAATAATTTACTAAAAGAAATAAACAAAGACCTTATAAGCCAACCCATTATTAAAAAAGAATTTGATATTGAAGCCAAAACCTTCCGGTCTAAAATTTTTTCCCTTCCAAACATAAAGTCTAAGGAAGACCATAAACAACCAAAACCTTTCCCGGCAAAAAAGTATGAGCTGCCCACCCGCGAAGAATTTGGCGTGTTATCCATACTTTGGGAAAAAGGTGATGCAACAGGACCGGATATTTATGCCGAATGTGATGCATCCTTAAAAATATCTTTTCAGGATTTGAGGAATTTATTAAAAACCATGACAAAAAAGGGATGGTTAAATCGTAAACAGGTATCACCCAGTCAAAATTTTACATTTACTGTTCTGGGCAATCAACTCCCGTTTAAAATAGAGATGAGTCCCAAAAATCGTCGAAATAAAGTTTATCTTTATCATAACAACATTGAATATGAAACAATGAAAAATTTCATTTTTGCCAATGATTATATGATCAAAACCGATTCAATAAACATAAACCCGGATAAATTTAAGGCTGTAAAAGACGACTCAAATTTGGTTCAATACCTATGTCAAAAATATTTTTACAGGAATCATTAAACTCATATTGTTTATTTTATAAAGTAGAAATTTTAAAAAAAATTTATAAATTAGAGATTATGCAAAAACTCTATTTTAAAAAAAATAACGAGATTCATATTAACCAAACACAAAAGAGAGAATAATCACTAAATATGAATTCGCACAAACTCTATTTTAACTGGAGCAGCGGTAAAGACTCTGCCCTTGCCCTCTATTATCTCATGCAGAATAAACAGTATTCGATTGAGAAACTACTCACCTCCATGAACAGTCATTATAATCGAATTTCCATGCATGGTGTGCATCGGAAAGTCTACAACGCACAGGTCAAATCCATCGGCATTCCGGCAATGACTATAGAATTACCAGAGAATACCGATATGGAACTATATGAACAAAAATTGTCCGAGGTCATTCAGACATTAAAAGAAGAAAACTTTACCCACTGTGGTTTCGGCGATATTTTTTTGCAGGATCTTCGTAATTATCGGGAAAAACAATTACAGCCTTTCAACATCACACCTGTTTTCCCATTATGGGGACGTGAAACGCGTGAGCTTGTTTACAAATTTCTGGAACTTGGTTTTAAAACGATCATCGTAAGTGCTATGGACTCTCATGTAAATAGCGATTTCGTTGGACAAATAATAGACAAATCTCTTATCAACGCGTTGCCAAAGCATGTAGACCCCTGTGGGGAAAACGGTGAGTTTCATACTTTTTGTTTTGACGGGCCAATATTCCAATACCCGATTGAAATAAAAACAGGAGAAAAAATACATAAAACCTATACCACTCAGAATGATGGAAATTCTGATAAAAAGACGGGGGTTTGGTATTGTGATATTTTATTAAATAAAGAAACGTGAAAAGCTCCTTGCTAATCCCATTTCATTTTCATATATTCATTTTTTTAAACCATTCAGTGGTGTTCCTTAAAAAAGGAAAGAATCGGGAATCCCGTTAGAACCGGGAGCTGCCCCGCAACTGTGATGGGTTCGTGTATCATTTCGATTGATACAAACGACAATACAAAAGCCACTGTTCCGAAAAATCGGAATGGGAAGGCGTATTCGTCCAGACCCTAGCCAGGAGACCGGCCATTGAATTTAACAATATAAACCTTCGCGGGCGAGGTTAAAGTTTATGAATAGAAAAATTTTTTTACCCTTCCTATTATTACAAATTATTTTACTCTGCTGTAATTGTCAAAAATCTGAATTCCCCAAAACAAACCAAACCTGCCAACGTATTATATCACTGTCGCCAAGTACGACAGAAATTCTATTTGCACTAGGACTCGGTGACCGAGTTGCCGGTGTCACCCGGTTTTGTAATTATCCTCCGGAAGCGCAAACAAAACCTAAAGTCGGTGGCTACCTGGATCCAAATTATGAAGCCATCGCCATCCTAAAACCGGATATTGTCATTCTTTTGCCGGAACACGAAAATGTCCGCAATTATCTTCAGGAGCTTGGAATCAACTTTCTGACGGTTAACAACAAAAAAGTTGACGATATAATACAAAGCATTCAAACAATCGGCTGCCTGTGTGGTGTAAAAAACAAAGCCGATTCTTTGATCACAAACATAGAACAAAGGATTAAAGCTGTCAAAAGCAAATCAACTCAAACCAACAAACCCAAAATAATGATCTGTATCGGCCGGACTGCCGGTGCAGGGACTTTGGAAGAAGTGTATATTGCCGGTAAAAACACCTTTTACGACGAACTCGTTAACATCAGCGGCGGTGAAAATGCTTACAGTCATAGCGACATTACCTATCCAATGCTTTCAGCCGAAGGGATATTATCCATTAATCCGGATATTATTATAGACCTGATCTCAAAAGATGATCAAAATATGCTCGGGGCATCTTCTATTTTAAACGATTGGCAAAAACTGCCGCAGGTGAATGCCGTTAAAAACAACAAACTTAATATCCTCAGCAATGATTATGTTTTCATTCCAGGACCGCGTTTTATTCAATTACTGGAAGACCTTGCAAAAATTATTCAATAAATAAAAACAGATATGAAAAGACCAATTCTTGAAATTAAAGATTTATCGCTGCATATTTCGCAAAAACCAATTTTGCAAAATATCTCTCTTTCAATTTACGAGGGCGAATCCATTTCAATCATCGGGCCGAACGGGGCGGGAAAAACAAGTTTATTAAAATGCCTGCTGCAAATTTATACCCATTATAAAGGGGAGATTTTTTTAATGGGTCATTCCGTCAAAAACATGACTCATAAAAAAATAGCACAATATTTAAGTTATGTCCCGCAGGGTAATGAACATTTGTTTCCATATACGGTTGAACAACTCGTTATGATGGGGCGTTATCCATATCTCAGTCCATTCAGCACTTTAAAAACCAAAGACAAACAGGCCGTAGAACAGGCTTTAACATTAACGCAAATGAACAATTTTGCCGACCGACCGCTGGATACACTAAGCGGGGGTGAACGACAAATTGTTTTTATCGCAGCAGCATTAGCACAGGGAGCCAACGTTATTTTATTAGATGAACCAACAAGTTTTTTGGACCCAAAACATACCAATGATATTCATAACATTTTAAATACCCTGAACAAAAAAATGGGCATTACTATTATTTCCATCACACATGACATCAACAGTGCAGCTCTGCACAGTGACCGAATTATTATTTTAAAAGCAGGGAATCTAAAATTTAATGGTCCTCCGAAAGACATGATGCAAAACAAAACACTGGAACCGGCTTTTGAAAAACCATTTACATTTGTAGATCATCCGATATCCGGACAACGTATTATTGCTCCGGAGGTTTTGTAAAATATGAAAAACAGAGGCAAAGCATTCTTGTGGATAATAACGTTTTCGCTTATTGTCCTTTGTATAGCTCCCTTTTTAGGTATGCAGCACATTTCACCAGTTGAACTTTTTCAGAATAATAATCAAATCAAGACACATATTTTTTGGCAAATAAGGATACCTCGCGTTATTATTGCTTTTTTAGCCGGCGCATCTCTAAGTGTTTGCGGGATGATTTTTCAGGCCATGTTCAGAAATCCATTGGCAACACCATTTACCCTTGGCGTATCAAGCGGGGCCGCGTTTGGTGCCGCTATGACTATTAAAATCGGGACCATTTTTTCAATATTTGGTATTGTCGGTCAATCTGTAGGCGCTTTTTTAGGTGCATTAACATCCATCCTTCTGGTTTATGGCCTTTCCAGGCTTCGGCAAGGTTTTTCAACAGCAAATATGCTCATTACCGGCGTAGCCATGAATTTTTTCTTTTCCAGTATCATTCTTTTTATACAATACCTTTCCGATTTTACCGGTTCCTTTCGCATAATCCGTTGGCTGATGGGTGGATTTGAAACTGTTGGATTTCGACCGGTTTTAACGCTGATGCCATTTTTGCTGATCGGTGGTTTTGTGATCACATTTTTTATAAAAGAACTAAATATTTTTCTACTGGGAGATGATATTGCTATCAGCCGTGGCGTTAATGTCATTCACGTTAAAAGGACCCTGTTTTTTGCAACATCTCTTTTAATTGGTGCTGTTGTTTCGGTTTGTGGTCCAATTGGTTTTATCGGAATGATGGCCCCACACATGTGTCGATTAATCATCGGAGCAGATCATCGGTTTCTTGCTCCGGCCAGCTTTTTGTTTGGTGGTGCATTTTTGGTTTTTTGTGATACTTTGGCACGTACTATTATCGCACCGACTGAAATCCCTGTCGGTGTACTAACGGCTCTTCTTGGAGGGCCCTTTTTCATTTGGCTGCTTTTAAACGGCTCTTTAGAAAAGCGTATTATGCAGAAACAATAAAAAATATTCCATAACCCAGCTTTAAAGGTATTTACCAAAATGGGAAACATTTCACTTGTAACCGGCGGCGCCCGCAGCGGAAAAAGCCGCTATGTATTGGAACATACTTTAAACTATGCAAAACGTGGCTTTATTGCAACGGCCATTGCAATGGATGATGAAATGAAAGTTCGGATTGCCAACCATCGCAACGAACGCAAAGGTTACATCACTGTTGAAGAGCCTTTATATTTAGACAAGGCTCTTGAAAAACTTGAGGATAAAGTTGATGTGATAATTGTTGATTGCATCACTGTATGGCTTGGAAATCTTTTTTTTCAATATAAAGATAAAGAGCATCGCATTAATACCATAAACAACTTTTTTAAAAAGCTGGAAAATATCAGGTGTGATGTCTTAATTGTAACCAACGAGGTTGGTAACGGTATTGTCCCAGAACATAAGCTATCACGTCAATTTCGGGATGCAGCAGGACGGCTTAACCAGGACATTGCGTGTCTGGCTGATAATGTCATTATGATGGTGTGTGGATTACCAATGGTGTTAAAAGGCTCTACTGGTACATAGATTTAATAAATAAAAAACTATTGATCAAACAACTCATTCTTTATAAAGTCAGTTATCGAATCCACATCTTTACCAAAAGCATTTGCACACGGTACGGCATGTGGTTTCCGCTCCGACCCGTCTTTGTAAAACAGGCCGGTTGAATATAAAGTCCCCAGAATATCCGGTCTGTCATCAATTGGAAATCCGGCAGATTCCCATCGGCCGGCAATTACACGTAAATAGGCGGCGGCATAGCAAATATTTGTAGAATCATCAACAAGCCGTGTAATCAAGTCATCCGGATTATCACTTTGTACCAACATCTTTTCGTATTGTTTCCCCGGGAAATACAAATAATTATCCGTATTGTAGCAATAGTCGATAAAATAAGCTGTTTTAATTTTAATCTGGCAAAATCCGATAGAGCTGTTTTTCCCCAATTTTTTATAAAGATCAATATCGAACACTCGGTCCTGCCAGGAATAATTTTGGTGCCGTTCCGTATAAATAATGGCTGACAAATATATTGGATTGATATGAAACTGTTCCGCCGCATTGGTAATAAAATGAATATTTCTTTTCATAACAGCCAGGGTCGAATCACGGTTTTCAGCAAAAGCAGTTTCATTCAACACCAGCGAAAATAATATAAAAATAAATATCCGTTTCATACATTTGTCAGCCATTGTTATAAAATCACGGTTGAAATGACTCGTCAAAAACGGATTCTTCTGGCGACAATGGATAGGCAATCTGAATGCAGGTCTGACCGGGATTGCAGGGATTATCATCATGTGTGTATTTTGACACATAAAACCGAATCGCTTTATAGGGTGTTGCCCTGTTTTCCAGTTTATGTTTAAACAAACAACCCGGTGTTCCGCACAATTCCATTTCCACACCAACTCCGGATTTTAACTGTCTAAAACTGTTTAATTGTTCGGCTGTTAACGAACCACTTTGCGGATAATAAAAAACATTATCACCATTTTTCGCAACGAGTTTATCAATAACACTGTCTTTAGCGCTAACACTCTGGCGCAGTTTTAACTCACCATTAACGATCTCCAAAACAGCCGAATGAGCAAATCCATCATAAAAACCGTCGGAATTATTATCCTCCCATTTTGTATTAAAAGCAACAACAATCTCTTTTTCGTCCCATTTCATATATCCTTCCAGTCTGTCTAAAAAACTTTGCGATACTTGTTCATACTCTTCGAATCCGCGTGCATTATCAAAATAGTAATCTAAAAAACATTGCATGGAAACATTACCGGTTGTATACTCACCCGGCTGGTTGCCAAAAGGATCGACAGAAAACTTGTTCCCATGTTTCAATCGTACTTGATTGGTCATTATATCGATATCGCATCCATATTGTTCAAACTGCCTCATTAGATAGGTCATGGCGCCCATGTGACAATTACGGGCCATGGCAATGGAGGTAAAATGCTCCAGTTCAAGTTCAGCCTTGTACTTGCCGACAGACCCGGTTAAACCGGCGGCTAAACCGGTGAGCATAAAATCCTGTGGATTTGTGCCTGGCGCTTCATAAATCGCCGGCAATTCATTTTCAGGCCAATCAGCCGGTAAGGGGAATCTTAACAGAACAGGTAGTTTAAACACCAAACCATCCGGTCCCAGCTTGACACCAATAACCGCTGATGCATCAAAAGCACTGCCGTCCAGAGGAGTGAGCGTAATTTCTGTGTCCTTTTCCAGTGCATCGGGAGGTATAATTAACGAAATACCGTTTTCTGTTGAAAGCGTTCCTCCCTCTGATGCTTTGATTAGATTTTCATTAGATTCCGCCGGATTATCATCGTCACAAAATAAAAATGCAACGCATAACACTGTGCAACAACCCCATAAAATTTTGGTCATCATAATGGCCTCCATGACAGGGTAAATAAAAATATTAATATACAATCTTTTGAAATGTATCAAGAGTTTTGAAATGACACAAGCAGGATCAATTATATTTTTTCAGGGTGTATCATTTTGCAGGATTCAATAAAAAAAATCTAAACGTAAAAATACATCATTATATAGTGGGCAAAACTACCAAGAACAATGAAAACATGAAATATTTCATGAAATCCGGCAATACCCGGCTTCGGATTCGGCCATTTAAAGGCATAAACAAGCGCGCCGGTTGTGTATAACACACCACCGGTTATCATTAAAATCAAACCGTTTTTTGCAAGTATATGAGCAAGCGGCCAAATGCCGACTACAATAATCCACCCCATCAATACATATATTAACGTATATAAAAACCGGGGGGCATTCAGCCAAAAAAGTTTTAAAAACAGACCGGCCAAAGCCGTAAACCAAACAACACCAAAAATCGACCATCCCCATGCTCCTTTCAAAACAATCAAACAAACAGGTGTGTAGGTCGCCGCAATAAAAATAAAAATCATAATATGGTCGATTCTTCTAAATATTTGTATGTTCTTTTTTGACAAAGACAACCAGTGATATAGCGTGCTAAATACATATAATAAAATCATTGCCCCACTGAAAATTGAAAAGGAAATGTTGTGCCAAATGGTATTTGTTATATAATCACGATTTAATAATAAAACCAATCCCAAAATTGAAAAAAGTGCAGCAATAAAATGTGTCCAGCCATTGACCGGTTCCCGTAACTTGAGTTTCATAAAAATCTCCTATGTGGTTCATATTTAAACCTAGTAATATAGCAGAATATTTTTAAGGTACTGTAAAACTATTGTAAAATGTTCTAAATTTTTAGGAAGAGAAAGAGAGCATCTTATTATATTCTCCATTTAACAGAGGCCCATCCGGGAGGAAGAATGTGCCGGATTGCAAAAAGACACAGATGCAGAAAAAATTGTCCGTTTAAATAAACACGTTATCCCCTTTTCTCGCCACTTTTTCAATATTTTGCATACACATCAATTAACCACTTAAATATAATTATAAAAAACAATATATTACAATGCATAAAAATCGTTAAATTTCAAAAAACATGGAAATAATGGCATTTATTTTGCTGGTACTCTCATGATTAATTTAAATAATCTCAACCAAAAACAATAAATATACAAAAAGGCAACCAGGTATATAAGCAATTATATTGAGCAATTTAGGAGCTAATATTATGGACATATCATCCATTTCCTCAGTTCAGCCGGATTATGAAAAACAAGCTCTTCAAAAAAAGCAAAAAAATGAGAAATCCGAATATACTAAAGATTCAGTTGCGCAAAAGAAACAAACAGACAGATATGATGCCCAAGGAACGATGATTTCAAAAACTGAAGCTTTACAAAATGAAGAAGAGAAAAAGATTGCTGACAAAGAAGAGATTCGACAACAAATCTGGCGTCAAACATATACATTACTTTATAGAGCACTCAATGGAACCGAAGCATTTCCAGAGCTTGAAAAAGGACTTGTCGAAGCTTCCAAATATATTGGAGAAGAAACCGATCCTATCGGACTGGGTGATTATTTCGCCAATAATTCTGAAGATTGGGAAAAAGTACAAAATGGTATTGTACCGGAATATTTTGGGGTAGAAAAAACGGCACAACGAATTCTTGATATTTGGGTTCCTAAAAATCCAAATGGACCCATAGATGTCGATTATGTAAAAGGCTATATAAATCAGGCATATTCAGAAGTGGCACAAATGTTTGGTGGAAAGTTACCACAGCTTGTTCTGGACACACAGCAATATATTATGGAACGCCTTGATGAATATGAAACGGACAATGAGACAGTAGAAGACCAATAAAAAAGATTGTGGAGGACAGTAAATGCCGGTTGACAATGGTATAAGCATACTTTTAGTTGAAGATGCAGCCGTTATGCTTAAAATGGAGGCAAAAACTCTTCAAACATTAGGCTTTAATAAAATTACCGAAGCAAAAGATGGTGATGAGGCAATAACATTACTTGGCAAAAATCCTAATTTTGATCTCGTTATCAGTGACTGGAATATGCCGAATGTAAGCGGATATGATTTGTTGGTTTGGATTCGGAAAAACGAATCAACAAAACATATCCCTTTCATTATGGCAACAGGACGCGGCGAACGGAAGGAAATGAACAAAGCATCAGAAGCCGGAGTAAGCAGCTTTATATCCAAACCATTTAACGCCAAAGAGTTAAGTGAAAAAATTGAAGAAGCATTTGGTAAAAAAACCAAAGAAAAACAGGTCAGCCGACAAACAGAATACGGCAAGTCCGGCAAAGTTGTTATGCGTATTGGCCATATACAGATCACCGACCATCTTGTACTTGGTGTATTAAAACATTTGATTGAAACCGGAGAGCTAAATCCTCAACATTTTGAGCTGGAAACAATGTGCATGTCCAGTTGGAATCCTGTTTCGGATGCTTTGGAAAACGGGGCTATAGACGGGGCATGTGTATTGGCGCCCATCGCTATGGACCTGTTCAGCTATAACGTACCGTTAAGTCTTATATTATTTGCCCACCGAAACGGCAGTATCTCAGTCCGTAATAAAAAAGGCGGCGAATTTTCTGAACCTTATCAAAACTTTTATAGAAATAAATCCTTTTATATTCCTCATACAATGTCCATTCATAATATGCTGGGACATATCTTTTTTAAGGGAATCGGCCTTCAACCCGGAGTAGTCGGACAAAAAGGAGTCGATGTCAGTTTTGAAGTTGCTCCGCCGGTTAAAATGCCGGAATTTTTAGGAGCCAATCCAAATGCCTGTGGTTACCTCGTAGCTGAACCGCTTGGAACAAAAGCGATCGCATCCGGGATTGCCGAATTACAATTTTTATCAAGTGAAATTTGGGATCAACATCCCTGTTGTGTTGTAACCATGCAAAAAGATTTCATTAATAAACACGAAGCAGCGGTTTATGAATTCACAAAAATGCTGGTTACCGCCGGAAATTTTATTGCAGAAAAACCTTCCATGTCTGCTGAAATCGCTGTTCAATTCTTAGACCCGGACGGCTCACTTGGTCTTAAAGTTCCTTTACTTAAAAATGTATTAACTGAACCAAAAGGGATTAAAACCGATAACTTGTATCCATCCATTGAAGATCTGGATAAAATCCAGCATTACATGCACGATCAGATGGGAATAGGAAATTTAATAGATCTGGAAGAATTTGTAGACCTGCGATTTGCCAATGCCGCAAATATAAAAACTGAAATCGGCCGTAAAAAAACACAACTGCTTACATCGTCAGATGCTGTTGGAGAATTGCTTTCACGCAGCGCTTCAGCCAGTGTTGATCAACGTGACAAATCGTTAATTAATAAAGAAGGTAAATATTTAACGTTGCTCCTTGGCGAACAACAATTCGGTATTGATATTCTTAAAATCCGCGAAATTATAGGACTCATGCCGATCCGAAAAATACCCAAAGCGCCCCCGTCAGTAAAAGGTATGATAAATTTACGCAACAGAATCATTCCGGTAATCGATTTAAGACTTCGTTTGGGTATGCAGGAATTTGAATATACAGACAGAAGTGTCATTGTTATCCTGGAAATCGGCACAAATGGCAGCAGTGTGCAAGTAGGTGTCATTGTTGATGCCGTTTCAGATATATCTGACATCAAAGTCAACGATTTGGAAGACACTCCATCCTTTGGCGTCAATACAAATACGGATTACATTCTTGCTATTGCAAAAAGTCATCAGCATGTCCGGGTATTACTGGACATTGATCGTATTTTAACGGACGAAGAATCTAAAGTTGCCAAAGCAACCTTTCAAGTCGAAACAGATTAAAAAACGAGATTCGTATTACAGTTTAATTTAAAATTACTGTTTTTCTTCTGCCGGCGGTAAATGCCTGTACCAAAACCAGTACATACCACCAAGAGCAAAAAGAAAAATAGACAATGTTATAAAAAATGATTTATACGTACGGATTAAAAGCTGCATCGGTAAAAGCAACAGTGTTACATTCCATAAAAATGTAAAGGGTACAGCCAATAAATCATTTTTGTGTTCTTTTTCCATCCTGGTGCGAACATTTTCCGGCAATCGTTTTTTATAACGCCCCCATAATCCAAAGGGACGCGTTGTTTGATAAAAATGCCACAATGTTTTATCGTCTGTGGGAGAGGTCAGTAAAGAAGCTACAATTGATCCGGTAAGCCCTATAAATATCAGTATAAGAAACATCTGCCATTCCACCAAATCCGGCCATAGGGCCCGTTGGATAAAAGCACCCAGCATACCGATAATCATTCCCAAAGCAAACCCGGTTCCGTTAAACCGCCACCAGTAAAATCTAAGAAAATTTGGAATAATCATGCCCGCTGTTAATCCCATGGCAATCCATCCCCAAATATCATTGATGCTTTTAATGGTTTCTGCCATAAAAAATGCACTAGCAACCATCAATATAATAAAAACATAAGAAATATTTATAAGCTCTCTGTTTTTTGCCTTTGGCCTTAAATATCGTTGATAAATATCACGTGTAAAAAAAGCTGTTGCAGAATTAACTGTGGAATCAAATGTTGACATGGATGCAGCGAGTAAAGCCACCAATAATAAACCTCGGGTTCCATAAGGAATAACATAAAAAAGAACCGCCGGCATTACACGTTCCGGATTTACTCCACCCTCGTACCCTATTAACAGCAGCCTTTCCTTCCAGCCGCTATGAAACAAACCTTCAAGTCCTGAAATGAGCTCCTTTGAATAATTTTGCGGCGCATTCTGAATACTTGATAACAAGGTTGTCCATTCGGATTTTGTTACATCCGGAAAATAGGATTTTATCAACTCAGCAGCCTGTAACAATATGCCCTGATCGGGGAACAAGTCCTTCATCAAATACAATCCCAGAATTGAAATTCCCATAATCAACGGCCAACGGACAACCATACAGGTTCCCCATAAAAAGGAAAGTGTTCCACACTCTCGTTCATTTCGGGCGCCAAAATACTTGGGATCATCACCAACACCCATTCCACCCAATACATTTCTTAAAAGATAAAATATAGCAAAAAACATTAAATATTGATAAGCTTCATAACCCGCCGGCATGGATGTTTTCCAGTGAAGCGCAGAACTGGTCCATTGTGAATTACCGGTAATTTCGGTAGCCAAGTGTGACAATTGTTCAGGGCTGGCTATTTTAGAAACAGCCAAAACAATTATTAAAATTGTGGCTGACATAATAATAACAGACTGAAATATATCCGTATAAACCACACCATAAAAACCGGAACACAAGGTGTAAATTGTGGCCACACCGATCATTATAATAGAACAGGTTAAAGGCGAAAAAGGTAAAAACGTGGACAAAAACAACCCAACACCTGTAATCATATAAGACAGTAAACCAATAGTTAATACAATACGTGCAACAGCAGACATGATCCTGGCCGCTTGTCCACCAATACCACTACCGAACCGATACTCCATCCACTCTGCACCGGTCATACATCCGGAGCGATAATGCCACTTGCCTGTCCACAAAAGCGTAAAAATGAGAACAAGACCCACACCGCCACGAAATTCAATATATAGTCCACGGGGTCCCAGCATAAAAATAAAAGAAATAATAAGCATTGTTCCTGCAATGTCCAGCCAGGAAGCCATTCCCGAAAGGCCCATTGCCCACCAGGGAATTTTATGCCCACCTAAAAAATATTCATTCAAATTGTTCGATGCTTTTTTTGCAAGATAAAATCCCAGACCTATTAAAATCGACAGATAGATCAGAATAATAGCATAATCCATTGTACTTAGGTAACTCATCTGCACTCCTCTGCAATTCGGATTCGGTAAAAAGTATGAACGTTTCAGGACATAACACCACAACCTGGATGGATTTTAGTTTTTAATATATTATTAAAAATTTATTTACGCAACATTTTTAAAAAATTTTAACTTTATTATATTACCATATCGAATAAAAAGGAGTAAAAAGGCGTATGGATATCTCAAAAACAAAAAATTTCATCAGGAATATAAATGGTGCACCTGAATTGGTTATTAACAACCAATCTGTTTACCCCTTGCTGGCATGGAGCTGGAGTTTCAAAAAAAGCGGACAGGTGTTTAAAGAATTAAATATCCATCTTTTACATCCTGTATTTGGTATGAATAAAGCCTGGGAAAATCCGGACCATTATAACTTTACAGCATTTGAAACTTTACTTAAAAATCTGTTAAAAACAGATCCCAACGCCCTATTTCTTCCCCGAATCCTTTTTGATGTGCCTTTATGGTGGAAAGAAAAATATCCGCATGAATTGATAAAATGTGCTTTACCAACCAAACCCAAAGATGACCGGCAATATCGTCCTGTACGAGAAAATAAAGAGGGCGGCTGGTTATGGGGCATTCAAACACAGGAACCATCATTCGCCTCCAACCAGTGGCAGGGCGATATGTTAACATTATTTTCCAGTTTCCTTGAACATTTTGAATCATCAGATTATGCTGACCGTATCATCGGTTATCAAATCGGTGCTGGTATTTATGGCGAATGGCACTATTTTCTTTCCGAATTTGTTCCTGATTTTAGTGATGCAATGAAAGAAAAAATCGGCTACGTCCCCACATTGGAAAAAAGGTTATATACCTCTTGTGGACTCTTTCGTGATCCGGCCCAGGAAACAGAAGTCATACAATATTATAAAAAATTTCATAAAGAAATTTGTGCCGGCACAATTATCAAGCTTGCCCGACTCTTGAAAGAAAAAACAAAAAATCGTGTTTTATGTGGTGTGTTTTACGGTTATCAACTGGAAAATGTATGGATGCATGACGGCGGGCATTTGGCCCCGGAAATCATCTTAAACTGCCCGGACATTGATTTTCTGGCCAGTCCCTATTCCTATCAAACGACTAATAAACCCGACAAACCAGCATGGGAACATGATGTTTACGATGATGCTGATAATTGGCTGGGAAGGTCACGGGGTGTCGCCGGCGACGGAGGGTACCGCGTTTTGCTGGAATCATTAAAAAGACACAACAAAATGTATTTTGTGGAACTGGATGCAAGCACCTATTTACAAAAATGGCCGCAATCTCCAAATGAGCCGGATATTCATGATATAGACCGTGAGTTTTATAAAATTGGCGGTACCGGTTGTGACACCAGAGAAGGGACCCTAAAAATTTTAAAACGGGACATGGCCCAACAGTTTGTAAAAGGCAACGGCGGCTGGTTGTTTGATTTCGGACCGGCTGTATCTCTTAATAAAAGCTGGTTTGACGAAAAAAGCATCAAAAAACTTTTAACCCTGTTTATTAAAACAGGTCAATTTATCAAAACGCGGAATTTGTCATCCTGCTCCGAAATAGCTGCAATTTATGACGCCAAAAGTTACTTTGTAACACGCTACTGGCAAGCAGAGGCCCCCTTTAAAAAAGGTTCTCATAATATGGACTTTTTTAGCCACTGGTATATGGACGCCCAGGTCAGGGCGATTCATCGGATAGGAGCGCCCGTGGATTTCATGTATCGCTTTGATCTTGGAAAATCAGACATGAAAAAATATCAGCTTTTACTGATGATCAACCATTTTTATATGGACGAACATGAAATAAACCACATACATAATATGCTTGAAAACAGCCAAACAACGGTTGTCTGGTATTACGCCCCGGGATTTGTTCATCCAAACGGAATTAATCTAGAACAGATGCAAAAATTAACGGGCTTTTCTTTCTCTGTTAATAATAATCCCAAATCGTTGTTCATTCGACCGGCAATTCAATCATATACGGAAAACATTCCCTCTCTCTTTGGCATCGATGAACAAAGAGCACCACGATTTTCCGTGATAAATTCAGATTGTACAATACTGGGTGTATGGCAGGACGATAATTCTATTGCCTTTGCTAAAAAACAAATGAACGGCTGGACGTCTGTTTATGTCGGCACAGCGCCTGTGCCTGTTGAAATCCTGCGCTGGCTGGCAGGTGAAGCCAGTGTGAATCTATGGAGCGATAGAGCGGACCAGGTTGCAGGAACGGAAGATGCCATTATGATAGTTGCCACATCATCCGGTAAACGGTCTCTTATTTTACACAAACCAATGGTTGAACTGCAAGGCAACAAACTCGCACAACAACATGATCTGAATATGGAAATGGGTGATGTTTACGTCTTTTTAGAAAAATCCATTCACCCTGATTTTAGTTGCAGTTGACGTCTTTTTCAAAAGACGTGAAATAACAGTTGACCTGTATTCATTTCTTTTTTATATTCTTTTTCGGTTAGGAGTGGTCGAAAGACCTGAGATTATATCCTTTGGACCTGAACTGGATAATACCAGCGTAGGAAAACAGAACATATTTTTCAAATACAATTTCTATTTGTATAAAAAAACCGTTCTTTCGTACGCTGGAACGGTTTTTTTATTTTATACAAAGAAAGGTTACTTATGAAATCAGATTTACCAGATATAGGAAAAATTTCACCTGAAATTTTTGATCAAGTTATACTGCGGCACCTGGGCAAAAAAAGACCCGAAGTACTTGTCGGGCCTCAGCATGGGGTAGATGTCGGCATTACCGACCTTGGCAACAATCAAGTTATGGCAACAACTACTGACCCGGTTTTTGTTGTGCCGCCTTATGGCTGGGAACGGTCCGCCTGGTTTGCCATTCATATTTTAGCATCTGACGCTGTTACATCCGGCCTTGCGCCTTCATATATGACGATCGATTTAAATTTACCACTTTCCATGACACGTGATCAATTTGAAACGCTGTGGACAGTCATGCACAGAGAATGTGAAAAAATCGGTATGGCCGTAATTTCCGGGCACACCGGTCGATACGAAGGCTGTGAGTATCCGATGATCGGCGGAGCCACGATTATTTGTGTGGGCCCAAAAGATAAATATGTTACACCAACAATGGCACAACCCGGTGATGCTGTTATCGTTACCAAGGGCGCAGCTATTGAAGCTGCCGGTTTGTTTGCAGTTACATTCCCAAATAAAATTGCCGAAAAATATGGGCAAGAATTTTCTAAAAATGCTGAAGAAATATTTTGGCAAATGTCTGTTGTTGATGATGCCATGATTGCGGCTTCTGTCGGTGTACGCGAAAACGGCATTACCACCATGCACGATGCAACTGAATGCGGCGTCTGGGGTGGATTGTTTGAAATAGCACAGGCGTCAAAGGTGGGTATGGTCATTGATAAGGAAAAAATTATTTTGGATGATAAAGTAGATAAAATATGCCAAATGTATAATATCGATCCCTACAGTTCCATCAGTGAAGGAACGCTCCTTGCCACCTGCCGTCCGCACAAGGCCCGGGAAGTCATTGATCGCCTCAAAGATAACGGAATTGCCGCCAGTATTGTCGGTGAAGTTGTGGATAAGGCCGAAGGAATGAATGTTTTTGAAAATAATGTTAAACATGAACTGGTTCACCCCAGAGTGGATCCTTTCTGGGAAGCATTTGGTAAGGCTGCATCAAATTAAAATAAAGGCAGAAAAATGTCTCTACAATTTTATCAAAAACTGCGAAAAGACACAGACGAACTGTGGGATAAAGTCCATTCACATCCCTTTGTAAAGGAAATTGGAGCCGGCACGCTTGATCCGTCAAAATTTGTGTTTTATTTAAAACAGGATTATTTATACCTGATCGAATTCAGCCGTGTATTTGGACTGGCAAGTGTTAAAGCCCAAAACTTTAAAGATATGGCCTATTTTGCCGAACTTTTAAATCTTACATTAAACACGGAAATGGAACTGCACCGTCGTACGTGTGCCGATTTCGGTATTACAGACATCGAGCTTGAAAATACCCCTCAGGCAATGATTACGGCCGCCTATACTGATTTTCTTATCAGGACCTGTTACGAAGGTTCTATAAAAGAAATTATTACAATTCTAACGCCATGTGCTGTGGGTTATGTAGAAATTGCACAAAAGTTAAAAGAAAAAGGACTGCCCGACCATCCCCATTACAGGGAATGGATTGAGCTATACTCAGCGCCCGAGTTTGTCGATTATGCTGATATGTTGATCGAAAAATTAAACACCTTTGCTGTAAACGCATCAGAAAATGATAAAGCACTCTGGCAAAAATCATACACCAAAAGCGCCCGTTTCGAACTGTTGTTTTTTGAAATGAGCTGGAAGAAAGAATTATGGTCGACAATAGTAGAGTAGATATAAACCAGATTAAAAACTGGCGGATATATCTTGTAACAGATGATGTGTTATCAAAAGGACGTTCGCATATAGAGGTTGCTGAACAGGCCCTGGCCGGTGGTGCGGATGTTATCCAGCTCCGGGACAAAAATGCAAGTTCAAAAAAACTGTATGAACAGGCGATAAAAATTCGTGAATTGACCCGATCCTGTAAAAAAACGTTTATAATAAACGACAGGCTGGATATTGCCCTGGCCTGTCAGGCCGACGGTTTGCATGTCGGTCAGGATGACTTGCCCGCATCTGTCGCCAGAAAACTTTTACCGGATAATATGATTCTCGGTGTTTCGGCAACCACGCTTGAGGAAGCGATCCAGGCGGAAAAAGACGGGGGAGATTATTTGGGTGTTGGTCCTGTTTACGAAGCACGAGGCACCAAACCGGATGCCAAAGCGCCGCTTGGTTTATCGCTGCTAACACAGGTTAGACAAAACTGTCATATCCCGATTGTGGCTATCGGCGGCATTAATCCGCAAAACATTGCCGATGTTTTACATCACGGTGCGGATTGCGCGGCTGTGGTTTCCTGTATTGTTGCGGCTGATAATATCAAAGAGGCAACAGAATATCTGAACAGCACCATCCAAAATGTCAGGAATAAATTGTGATCAAAAAACAAACAACCGTTACGGATATTGGTGAATTCGGCCTGATCGAACGGATTCAAAAAATCGTACCAAATACTGTTCACCCGGATGTGGTCCTCAGTATCGGTGACGATACGGCTGTTTTCAAAAAAAATGATTCTGTCTATTATATTGCCACCTGTGACATTCAAATTCAGAACACACATTTTCGTATTGAAAACACAACACATTATAATCTGGGCAGACGCGCCATGGCCGTCAACTTGAGTGATATTGCCTCAATGGGCGGCACACCGCTTTTTGCGCTTGTTTCATTGGGCATACCTCCGAATATAAAAACAGAACATTTTGAGCAATTATACAAAGGTCTATGTGACCAAATCGGCGAAACCGGAGGACATATCATCGGAGGCAATCTTTCAAAATCCAGTGATATTATAATCATCGATATTTTTCTGTTAGGTGAAGTTGAAGCCTCAAATATAATTTACAGGAAAGGCGCCCAACCCGGTGACCGTATTTTTGTTACCGGCCATTTGGGATCATCAGCCGCCGGATTTTCAATTCTGGAAAACGAAAACACGGCGCTAAGGATCACTTTTCCGGAACTTGTTGAGGCACATTTGCTCCCTCAACCGCAAATGCAGACGGGTCGCCAATTGGCCCTGTCCGGATATGTAACAGCCATGCTGGACATCAGTGACGGCCTGGCCGGTGATTTAATGCATCTGTGTAAAAGCAGCGGCGTCGGGGCGCAAATTTATCAAAATAAATTGCCGATATCGAACTCTTTAACCAAAGCGGCAAGCCTGCTTTCAAAAGATACATTAAACTGGTCATTATACGGCGGAGAAGATTATCAACTTCTCTTTACGGTTAAACCGGACACTCCGGCATCTGTAATAGAAGAGATTTCGAAAAAAACAAAATTAACGGAAATCGGAACAATCATTTCTGATAAAAAAATGTGGCTGGTAGACGAATATAAAAACAAACAACAATTGTTTCCAGATAGCTGGGACCATTTTAAATAAAGGAGATAGAATTGAGAGCACTAACCATAGCCGGTTCAGACAGCGGAGGCGGTGCCGGAATTCAGGCTGATCTTAAAACGTTTCATGCGTTCGGCGTGTTCGGCATGTCTGCGATTACGGCCATTACAGCCCAAAACACCATCGGCGTTCAGGCTGTCCATGAACTGCCCATTGAAATAATTATCGAACAGATAAAAAGTATTGCTACGGATATCGGTGTTGATGCCGTAAAAACGGGTATGCTTGCCACACCTGAAATTGTAAACGCTGTAGCGGATCAAATAAAAACATTTCAGTTAAAAAACCTTGTCGTTGATCCGGTTATGATTGCCAAAAGTGGTGACTCGTTACTGTCCGAATCAGCACGAAAAGCAGTTAAAGACAATCTCTTGCCCCTGGCCACAGTCATGACACCCAATTTATATGAAGCGGAAGTTTTGCTGGACCGAAAAATAAAAACATTGAGTGATATGAAAGAAGCCGCCGTTCAGCTTGCTGAAACAGGATGCCCCTGGGTGGTTATTAAAGGCGGACATTTGGAAGACAATCAGGACGCCATCGATATTGTTTATGATGGTTCATCATATCATCTTTTGGAATCACCACGTTTTGAAACAAAAAATACACACGGAACAGGATGTACCTTTTCATCGGCCATAGCCGCAAGTCTGGCAAAAGGCCGTTCGCCGATAGAAGCAATAACCATAGCAAAAAAATTCATTTCACGGGCCATCGAAACATCATTGAATATTGGTCAGGGACACGGCCCGACAAACCATAACGTAGACGTTAAAAGTCCCTGGTAATTTATATAAAGGAAAATATAATGGATAATCGATCTTTTGATGAATATGCAGAAAAATATGATGAATGGTTTTTAAAGAACAAATCTGTTCTGGCGTCTGAACTGGCGTTGATTGCCCATAGCCTGAAACAACCCGGCAGAACGCTTTCTATCGGTTGCGGCAGCGGCTTGTTTGAAATGTTGTTAAAAAAAGAATATAATATTACAATTCAGGAGGGTATTGAGCCCTCTGAAAGCATGGCCGATATTGCTAAAAAAAGAGGTATGAGTGTAAGAATCGGGACCGCCGAAGATACAATTTTTGGTGATCAGGAATTTGATACAATCCTATTCAACGGCACACCGAGCTATATTACAGATTTGGAAAAAGCTTTTACACACGCTTATAACGCCTTAAAATCCGGCGGCTATATTGTTGTGGCGGATGTTCCCAAAGAAAGCAGCTATGCAATGTTATATAATCTCGCCAAAACCACCGGTTCCTGGGACCATGATATGTTGATAAACATCCGGCCGGAATTCAGTTACCCCATAGAATTTGTCGTCAGCGCCAATTGGCGGACAACACCTGAAAAAATAGAGCTTGTTAAAAAAGTCGGCTTCCAAAACCTTGAATTTGCACAGACGTTGACCACACACCCGCTTTATTCAAACGACCGTTCAGAACAACCATCAAGCGGTTATGATCGCGGTGATTATGTTACCATAAGAGCGGTGAAGCCCTAATCTCCCCACAAATTTTGAAACTCTCTGGTCTCCGGAAAGAAAAAAGATATTTTATCGCTTGGAATTCCGGGGACATGTTTCTAAATTCCTTTCAACCAAAACACAAGGAGGCGCAAGATGAAAAAAATGATGTTGGTGTTTCTAATCATTTCAGCAATTTTAGGTTGTCAGGCACAACAAAAACAGGAAGCCCCAAAGCAGGAGTGGGTATCATTATTTAATGGTGAAAATCTGGATGGCTGGACAGCCAGTGAAAATCAGGGCACTTTTACTGTAGAAAATGGTGCTATCAAAGTGCACGGTAAAAGAAGCCATTTGTTCTATACCGGTCAGGTTAATAACGCGAATTTCAAAAATTTCGAATTTAAAGCGGATGTTATGACCACGCCAGGTTCAAATTCCGGGATTTATTTTCATACCGAATATCAGCAGGACGGTTGGCCGAATAAAGGTTACGAATCACAGGTCAACAACTCCCACAGTGACTGGAAACGTTCGGCGAGCTTGTACGATGTTGTTAATATTAAAGAAGCACCCGCACAGGATAATGAATGGTACACACACGAAATTATTGTCAACGGTAAAAAAATTGTTGTTAAAATAAACGACAACGTTATTGTTGACTATACCGAACCGGACAGTGTGAACTATGAAGGCTGGCCGGAACGAAAATTATCAAGCGGTACCTTTGCACTTCAGGGACACGATCCAAATAGTATTGTTTATTTTAAAAATATCATGGTAAAACCATTACCTTAGCATTTTTTATTTTATGCGATGCGGTTCATGTCTGTTTTTAAAAATGTCTGCATCGCATTTTTTTTATCACAATTCCATTTTATAATACCTGTCTTTTTTCCCAAAAAAGCTTGAACAATATAAAAACAACCCTTATTTTAATATATGCTTTTATTTAAAATATTGATCCACGTCCCCATCCCCCCATCACGAATCACAAAGGAAGAATAATATGGAATTTGGTTTAACACTCTGGGATTTTGGTGTCATCATACTTTACATACTGACCCTTATAGGGATCGGCCTTTTTGTCAGTTTTCGACGAAAAGGGTCTCAAGACCTTTTTCTGGGAGGCAATACCTTTGGCTGGGCGAATATCGGATTTTCCATTTTCGGCACAAACATCTCTCCATCATTCCTGATTGCCGGTTGCAGTGTTGCTTATACTTCAGGATTGGTTGCGGCCAATTTTGAATGGCTTGCCTGGATATTCCTGTTTTTATTGGCCATGCTTTTCATTCCGCATTATATGACAACAAAAATTTCCACCATGCCTGAATTTATAAAACACCGGTTCGGTGAACCTTCCTACCGTTTTCTCAGTTTTTATGTATTGCTGTCCACACTAATTCTCTGGCTTGGTGGCGCTTTATATGCCGGTGGTATTTTATTGAGCCAGATATTGGGATGGCCTTTGCTCACATCTCTTATTGTATTAACAACGATTGCTGCTGTTTTAACAGTGGCCGGAGGTTTGGCGGCCGTTATCGTAACCGACACATTTCAATCGATTTTAATGATAGCAGGCTCGACAATTTTAACAATTATAGCATTCGATAAAATCGGTGGACTGGATGGTCTTGTACAAAACACACCAAAAAACTATTGGACCCTCATTCGTCCAATGAGTGACCAAGCCTATCCCTGGATTGCCGTCTTTTTAGGATACCCGATTCTGGGGATATGGTTCTGGTGCACAGACCAGACAATTGTTCAACGTGTCCTTGGCGCCAAAGACATTCGCAACGGTCAGCTCGGGGCCGTGTTTACAGGATTTTTAAAAATCCTGCCGCCGTTGATTTTTATGCTGCCCGGCGTTTTCTGTTTCCTTCTGCACCCAAACCTTGATAATCCGGACAAGGCATTTATAACCATGGTGACAAACTATCTTCCCATAGGTATGCCGGGACTCATTGTCGCAGTTTTAGTATCTGCGCTTATCAGTACGGTAGACTCGGGCTTAAATTCATTCAGCACGGTTTTTACACTGGATATATATTGCCGCTATTTTAGTCCCAACTCTACTGCACAGGAACGTAAATTCATCGGCCGGATTGTTACAGTTCTTTCTGCAGCGGCGGCGATACTCTTTGCGTTATGGATGGGAAAACTGGGAAAAAACATGTTCGATCTGTTACAGGGGATCATTGCTTTTCTGGCACCGCCCATGGCGGCTGTGTTTTTAATCGGTATTTTATGGAAAAGAGCAACAGCCAAAGCCGCACTATCAACACTTGTCGGCGGATCAATCCTTTGTTTAACAATCGGCTACTTTCATCTCAATGACCAGCCAATTTTCGGATGGCCGGAAAAATGGCCCCATTTTATGCTGTTGTCCTTTTACCTGTTTGTTGGTTTGTCGGCTTTTATGATTGTCCTTTCACTGTTCACCAAAAACTCTCCGGAAGAAAAATCATTACCGTCCCTGAAAGACACATTTCAAAAACAATCAAAACTGGTTTGGTGGTTGTGGCTGATTTTGGCTGTTATTATGATTGCTATCTATACAACGTTGCAAATAATGGGTTCATAAATAAAAAGCAGGTTTGCCCCTTTGGGACAAACCTGCTGTAATCATTCCTAAAACAAACTTTTATATTGTTTCCGTAACACGGCGAAAATGAAATCCATAGATCGCCAACGTTATGGCAACGGGAAACTTTCTGGGGTGCCGGACCAAACTATAAAAAAACAGTTTCCAAAAGAATCGTTTTCCTTTTTCCAAAACACCAAGCACCCATAAAGACCGAAACAGCGCCAAAACTTCCTGAAATTGAACTTTGGTCATATTGGTACTGTGTAACTGGTATTCCTTTAAAAATGTTTTCACCCGTTCGTAATAATCTTTTTGAGAATATATCGTCTGTAAAACCTGACGATACCCGTCCTTTAGCTTTTGATGATTCATTTTTGGCACAAAATTCATGGACCCGTCCATATTATCACCGCTCATAATCTGCAAAAGCCGGTTCTCTTCTTTAAGGCGTTTAAACAATTTTGTCCCGGAAGGTGCATTCAGCAAGCCAACCATGGCCGTAACAATACCGCTGTTTTGAATAAAACGTATCTGCTGTTCAAATATCGACGGGGGATCGTTATCAAAACCGACAATAAATCCTCCGGAAACAATCAAACCCTTTTGCTGCAATTTTTTAACAGAAGCAATCAGATCGCGGCTTTTATTTTGCACCTTTCCGCATTCGGTCAGGCTCGATTCGTTCGGCGTTTCAATACCGACAAATGTATGGTTAAAACCAGCCTGCACCATCAATTTAACAAGCTCATCATCATCCGCCAGGTTGATAGACACCTCGGTTGTAAAATAAAAAGGATAATTATGTTCTTTTGACCACTTGATCAACAGGGGTAATAAATCGATTTTTAATTTGCGTTTATTACCGATAAAATTATCATCAACAATAAAAACCGCGCCGCGCCAGCCATCATCATACAATTTTTCCAGTTCCTGTAAAAATTGTCCCGACGTTTTCGTCCGGGGTTTATGGCCATTTAAAAGTGTGATACTGCAAAACTCGCAATCAAAAGGACAGCCACGGGAATATTGAATACTCATGGAAGCATATTTTTTCCGGTCCAGCAAATTCCACAAAGGAACAGGTGTAGAGCCAATTTCCGGGAACTCGCTGGTCTCATAAACATATTTTGCAGTTCCATTTTGCAGATCCTTTAAAAACAGGGGCAATGTTATTTCAGCTTCGTTCAAAACAAAGTGGTCAATCCCTTCCAAACTTTTATAATCCGTAGTGCACAACGGGCCGCCGGCGACAACTTTAACGCCCCTTTCATTACAGCGTTTAACAACTTTTTTAAACGATTCAATCTGAATATTCATAGCGCTGATAAAAACATAATCAGCCCATTCCAGGTCAGTATCTTTGAGTGTTGATACATTCATATCCACTAATTGTTTGTCCCATGTTTTTGGCAACATGGCTGCCACTGTTAATAAACCCAAAGGGGGCTCGGATGACTTTTTTGAAACAAATTTTAAAGCGTTGTGAAAACTCCAAAATGTCGAAGGTGTTTCCGGATAAACCAGCAGTATATTCATATCGCATTCCTTAAAAACTAAAAATTACTTTGAACTACACCTTATATTTACTAATTTATTTTATAAAGATTTGTAAAAGTAATGTAAAAATGCATAATTATGAAAAAGTGGCGTTGGCTCATACATCCTGTTCTGGTATTTACACTGGCACAAATTGCCTGGTTTTCTTTGCTGGCTTTATGGATTTACTGGTATGTGTCGAATTATATTATTTTCAACAAAGTGGGCGACAAGGTCTCACCGCAAATCATTTCTAAAAACATCAACATTTTCGCCCTTGTTTTTGGTATCGTTCTGCTGGTAACCATCCTGGTAGGAATTTACCTGATATTTTTCTTTTTAAACAAACAATTAAACTATACCAAACTTTATGACAATTTTATAGCCAATGTCACCCACGAGCTAAAATCACCCCTTGCCTCAATTCAGCTTTACCTGGAAACCTTGAAAACAAGAAACGTCCCCAAAGAAAAATCCGTTGAGTTTCTGGATGTCATGATTCAGGATACAAACAGGCTAAAGACATTGATAAATTCAATTCTTGAATTAACACGTCTGGAAAAGAAAAAAATCGCTTATAATTTTCATGTTTATGAGGCAGACCAAACGATTAAGGCGATCCTGGCAGATTCTCAGGAACAATTCAAACTCTCAAAAAAAGACATGGAAATAAAAGGATTACTTACCGGACAGTGTGTATGCGACCAAAACTCTCTGAAAATTGTTTTTAATAATTTAGTGGATAACGCTAAAAAATATTCGGTCGAATCACCGCAAATCAATGTGAATTTGCAGCAAAATTCTAAAAATTTTAAAATTACTTTTACGGATCAGGGTATCGGCATTGAAAAAAAACAGCAAAAAAATGTATTTCGTAAATTTCACAGAATTTATAACAGTCACATTCCCAATGTCAAAGGAACCGGCCTTGGCCTGTATTGGGTAAAAGAAATTATAAAATTTCACGGCGGTAAAATAACTGTTTACAGCGAAGGCTTGTACAAGGGGACCTCTTTTATATTGGAACTGCCGATATATCGGTTATCAAAACAACGGCATATAAATAATCTGTTGGAAATTACACGTAAATGGATCAAACAAAGAGCTAATGAAGATGTTAAATAAAGAGCCTTTAAACAACTATATATTACTGGTTGAAGACGAGGAATCGTTGGCCAGGGGACTGGAATACAATCTGCAGGAAGAAGGCTATCGCGTTTGTACTCTAAACGATGGCAAATCAGCCATGAAAAAAATTCAGGAAGAAGAATTTGATCTGGTTATACTGGATATTATGCTTCCCTATTTTGACGGATTTCAGATTGCAGAAAAGATTCGGGAAATTTATCCTCAAACACCTATTCTTTTTCTTACGGCAAAATCAACTCAAAAAGACCGGATTCAGGGCCTTGAAATAGGTGCGGATGATTATGTTACAAAGCCATTTAATCTTGAGGAATTGTTGCTGCGTGTGAAAGGTATGCTAAAACGAAAATCCTGGTATAAAAGCACAACACTATTGAACCCGGTTTTTCGGTTTGGTGACAATGAAATTGATTTTTCAACACTCAAAGCCACAAATGCTAAAACCACTTTTCAACTGACCCATCGAGAAGCTATGGTCCTTAAATTTTTGGTTGAAAATGAAGGAGAAATCGTCACCAGGCAGAATTTACTGCAGCATGTCTGGCACACCAGTACAGATATTGAAACACGAACCATTGATAATTTTATAGCACGTTTACGAAAATATTTTGAACCCAATCCCTCGAAACCAGTATATATTACCAGCGTAAGAAGCGCCGGATATATATTTAAATCAAATCCGGAATCTTGATCTAAAACTTGGGAAAAATTATGAATTCATTTAACGGAATCCCTTCAGAAACCTTGGCTTTTTTAGCCGAGCTTATAGAAAACAACAACAAACCCTGGTTTGATGAAAACAGAGATCGTTATAAAAAATTCGTCATTCCTTTTGCACAGCAATTCGTATCGATAATGGGAGAAAAACTGCAAAAAATCCATCCCGAAATAAATTATGACACCAGAACCAGTGGGGCCGGTTCCTATATGCGAATTCATCGGGACATCCGCTTCAGCCGGAATAAATCACCCTATAATACACAATTACGATTTAAATTTTGGAAAGGGTCCGGTAAAAAATCAGAAAATCCCGGATTTTATATCACTTTTGAACCTAACGGAGGACGAGTCTATTGCGGTATTCATTTATTTTCAAAAGAATGGCTGGCAAACTATCGTCAATCTGTTTTCAACGGTCAATCTGGTAAAGACCTGTATTCCATAATAGAAACAATTAATAAAACCAGCGGTTATATCACAGGTGGAGAAAGTTTAAAACGTGTTCCAAGAGGTTATGATCCCGACCATCCGAGGGAAAACCTGCTGCGCTTAAAAGGGCTCTGGGCTGCTGCACCGGCACTCACTATACAGCAGCTTCAATCCGCCGAACTCATTGATATATGTATTGAACAGTGCAATGTTATGCTTCCCCTGTTACTTTGGATGGCGTCTCATAACTAAAAGTTTCAAGATAGTTGTTGATTCCCATCTATAATCATTATATATTTGATGCAAATTTTTAAATCATAATTGGAGCCATAAATGAACAGTCGCGAACGAATACGTACAATTATTTCAGGCGAAGCAGCCGACCGATGCGGGTTCTGGCTCGGGAATCCCGATCCGGCAACCTGGCCAATCCTGCATGAATACATGAAAACCAACTCTGAAGAAGAACTGCGACAAAAACTGGGTGATGATTTTCGATGGAAAATTGCCGGTGATTACCAGCACCCGGAAGGGTACTGGGCCTTTTATATACCGAACAAAACCGCCCACGGAACAAGTGGACCTTTTGCAAATGCAACAAGTATGAGTGATCTGGATAGTTATGACTGGCCGAAACCTGAAAATCTGGATTTTACTGCTACAATCGATTATTTAAAAAATATTGGGGATTATTATCGGGCCAGCGGTTTATGGACGTGTTTTTATCACAATGTTATGGACCTTTTTGGGATGGAATCCTATCTTGTCAACATGTTCCAAAATCCCGAACTTGTACACGCAGTAACAGACCGTGTTTGTGAATACTATTATGAAGCAAATGAAATTTTTTATGATTTGGCCGGAGATCTGGTTGACGGCTTTTTCTTTGGTAATGATTTCGGCACACAACTGGACTTGATTTGCGGTCCGGACCAGTTTGATGAATTTGTACTACCCTGGTTTAAAAAATTTACAAAACAGGCGCATGAACATGGGTATCAGGTTATTCTTCATTCATGCGGTTCGATATACAAAGTTATCGACAGGCTGATAAATATGGGTGTTGACTGCCTTCATCCCCTGCAGGCCAAAGCAGCAAATATGGATGCCGAAACACTGTCACGTGAATTTGGCGGACGGGTTGCTTTTATGGGCGGTATCGACACGCAGGACTTGCTGGTAAACGCCACACCTCAACAAGTTAAAGAGGATGTTTATCGTGTAAAAAAATTATTGGGACCAAATTTAATTGTAAGCCCGAGTCATGAAGCGGTGTTGCCAAATGTTCCGCCGGAAAATGTCAAAGCAATGGCCGAAGCGGTATTGGAATAACCCTTTTGTGAATCTTTTTGCTTTCTGCTCCATCAAATTACTATGGATAAATATATTAATATGGTATAAGGAGAAAAAATGATTACCATAACAGAGCGCGCAAAAGAAGTTTATCAGGAGTTAAAAGACTCATCCGTTTATAAAATTGTGATGTTGGGATATGGATGAGGTGGTCCAAGTTTAGGCCTGGTTCAGGTTGAGAATGAAAATATTGATTCACAGAAATCAATAGATGTAGGCGAAACCAAAATTACTTGGGACAGCCAAATAGAAACGATGTCCAGAATGTACGGACAGATTATTATAGACCATATTAAAACCTTTTTAGGCGGTCGGTTTTACGTTGCCTTTAGAGGGGTGTCCTGCTAAATATTATGCTGAAAAATGCCAAGCCTGTCAAAAATTTTTGACAGGCTTTTTTTTTTTGCAAATTTTCATTCTTGCTTCTTTCCCCTAAAAGATTAAATTAAAACGATATTTACACATAAAATTCTCTTAAAACTAAATTCCAATACATTATCATAATTGGAGGAAATATCAAGATGGATGACCGCTTAAAACTGGTGGCTCCCTGTGGTCTGGATTGCGGTATATGCGAGCTATATATGTGCCGGGATGACCAGCAATTAACCGATTTTTTAATTTCAAAGGGGATTCCTCAACATATTTTACCCTGTGACGGCTGTAACAACATTGATGGAAAATGTCCAATCCTTACTGAAAAATGTGCCACTTTTGAATGTGCTAAAGAAAAAGAAATCTCGTTTTGTTCAGAGTGTCCTGAATTTCCCTGTTCAAATCTGGCCCCTGCCGTTGATAGAGCCGACGTTCTACCGCATAATATGAAATTATATAATTTGTGTATCATTAAAAAGGACGGCGCGGAAAAGTTTATAAAAAAATCTTTGACAATTAAACAAGCCTATTATACCGGGAAACTGGTAATCGGTAAAGGACCGAACCAGATAAAATAAAAAAAATTAAAAGCAGGTTTACGACAAAATGGATATATCTGAAAAACTCGTTAATAAAATTAATTTAAAAACAAAACCTCTGGGCGCATTAGGCCGATTGGAAAAACTTGCACAACAAATTGGCACCATTCAAAATACACTTTCACCTGAATTAAAAAAACCAACCATCTTAACTTTTGCCGGAGACCATGGAATAGCGAAAGAGGGTGTAAGCGCCTACCCACAGGAAGTAACATACCAGATGGTCATCAATTTTTTACAAGGTGGTGCTGCCATTAATGTTTTTTGCCGACAGAACAATATAGATTTAAAAGTTATCGACTCCGGAGTTAATGCTGACTTTGCTAAAGATCCGATTCTAATCAATGCAAAAATTGCCAAAGGAACAAAAAATTTCCTTACGGACAGTGCAATGACAAAAAGCCAATTGGATGATTGTTTCAACAAAGCGACCATGATAATTAACCAAATTCACCAAAATGGCTGCAATATTATCGGATTCGGAGAAATGGGCATAGGCAACACTTCTTCTGCAACCATGTTAATGAGCGCACTCTGCAACTTGCCGGTACAAAAATGCACCGGGCGTGGTACCGGATTAAATGATAAACAATATCAAAATAAAATCCAGGTATTGGAAAAGGCCAAAGAGTTTCACCGCAATGATGCAAACACACCCCAAAAAGCCTTACAAACCTACGGTGGATTTGAAATAGCCCAAATATGTGCGGGAATGCTGGCTGCTTATAAAAATAATATGATCATCATGGTCGATGGCTTTATTACTTCCTGTGCCTTTTTGGTCGCCTGTAAAATGAATCCAAAAATTTTAGACAATGCTATCTTTTGCCATCTTTCAAAGGAGCAGGGACATAAATTATTAATAGATTGTCTAAACGTAGATCCGTTGTTAAAACTTGACATGCGATTGGGTGAAGGAACCGGCTGTGCTGTGGTCTATCCGATCATTCAAAGCGCAGTAACCTTTTTAAACGATATGGCAAGCTTTCAAAGTGCAGGAGTCACAAATAAAAAATGAACTTGATTAATAAAGAGCTCAATTTGTTTTTAACAGCGCTGATGTTTTTTACCCGCATTCCAAGCCCTAAAAAAATCGAATACAGTACTGAATTATTGAACAAATCACAAAAATATTTTACGCTTATCGGCTGGATAATCGGAGGTATCTCAGCCCTGGTATTTTGGATATCCTGTTTCGTTTTCCCAATATCCATAGGTATTATACTCTCCATGATTGCGAGTATTTATGTGACAGGCGCTTTTCATGAAGACGGCTTTACAGACACTTGTGATGCATTTGGCGGCGGCTGGACAAAAGAACAAAAGCTCACAATTATGAAAGACAGCCGGATAGGCGCCTTTGGTACTATCGGTATCTGCCTTTTATTATTATTAAAATTTTTCACTCTTTTTGAAATTGCCCATGTGAGTAAATTGCTGATGATAATTTGTTTGATCAATGCTCATACAACAAGTCGTTTTATGTCGTCGTTGCTGATATATACGCATGAATATGTTCAGGATTTGGATAAAAGTAAATCCAAACCGATTGCAACTTCAAAATTATCTTTTGGGGAAATATTATTCAGTTTTGCTTTAACTTTATTGCCGTTTCTTTTATTTAAAAACTGGCTGTTCCTTTTAATTTTGCCTGTTGGCTTTGTGACTAAAATTTATCTGGGGCATTATTTTAAAAAACACATTGGCGGATACACCGGTGACTGTTTAGGAGCGGCCCAGCAAGTCAGCGAAATTGTATTTTACTTGAGTGTGATCATAATATGGAAGTTTATTTAGTTCGGCATACACAGGTGAACGTTGCAAAAGATATTTGCTATGGACAATCGGATTTGGATTTAGCAGATACTTTTAAAAAGGAATTTCACCTTATTAAAGCAAAACTGCCTGAAAATTTTGATGCTGTATACTCGAGCCCGCTAAAAAGATGCAAACAGCTTGCCCTGCAATTTTCAAAAAATATTATTACATCAGATGATCTTGTGGAAATGCATTTTGGCGATTGGGAGATGCAAAAATGGGATAAAATCAATCGATCTGATTTGGATACATGGGGAAACAACTTTATACATATTTCACCACCAAACGGTGAAAACTTGATAAGTTTATATAACAGAGTAACTTTATTTTTCGAAATGTTGCGACAAAAAAATTATAATAAAGTCTTGGTGATTACCCATGCCGGGGTCATTCGTTGCTGCTGGGCCTATCTGTTGGAAATTCCTCTTGCTAAGATCTTTAAAATTCGTGTGGACTATGGAGGAATTTTACATTTGGAACTGGCAAACGAAAAAAAATTTGACCTTGTCAAGCAGTTTATATAAATTCCATCATTGCTTTTATAAAATAATTTTTGGGAGTTTATTATGAAAAAATCGACATGGAACTTGATCATTGATTTATTTATGCTCTTGTGTATGGCTTTTATTGCAGGTATTGGATTTTTAATAAAATACTCGCTTATTTCCGGTCAACAAAGATGGACTAAATACAATCAAAATGTTGAGCTTTACCTGTTTGGCCTGGACAGACATGAATGGGGGACAATCCATGTAGTTGTGGGATACATTTTAATCGGATTGTTAATCCTGCACATCATCCTGCATTGGAAGGGATTTATATGTATTTTTAACAGACTTTTACACAAAACCGTCAAAAACATTTTCGCTTTCATTTTCACTTTTACACTTGTTTTATTAATTTCCTTTCCATTTCTAATAAATCCAACCATTAAAGTAATAGAGCAAAGTAAAGGACGAAATGCCACAAATCATCAGAGTGTAATCGCGAACCAGACAGTAAAACATAAAACACAAAACATAAATAATGTACCTGAATTGCATCATCCTGATCCTTCAATTAAGGTACAGGGATTTATGACTCTCCAGACAGTTTCAAATAAATATAACGTCCCAGCTCATTATTTAAAAAATTACCTAAACTTGCCAAATACAATATCAAACAACCAAAAACTTGGTCATTTAAGAAGAAAGTATAATTTTGAAATGAGTCAGATTGAAAAAATTATTCTAGAGTATAAAAAAATAAATACTAAATAGACATTTTTACTTGAAAAATTATCGGATATTAAGTATACTCTTATTCAAAAATCTATTTCAGCTAGTTCTATTTTAAAACTACAAATACTACTATTTTTAGCACATCCTACAATTTAAATGCAGTTTAACATTTAATATATATACCCTAATTTTAAGAAAGCATTTAAACTATGGCAGAAATAGAGCCCAAAAGGATACTGTTGGTTGAAGATGAAGCAGCTATTGTCATGTCTGAAACGATGGTACTGGAACAACACGGATTTGAGGTTGTTGCCGCTTTCACAGGGGAAAAAGCAATTGCCGCAGTTGAAAAAGACTCAAAAATTTCTTTAATATTAATGGACATTGACCTGGGCAAAGGAATGGACGGTACCAGGGCCGCTGAAATAATCCTGCAAAAACATGAATTACCTATCGTATTCTTGTCCTCACACACCGAACCGGAAATCGTCCAAAAAACAGAGGGTATAACATCTTATGGATATATTGTAAAAGATTCCGGTGATATGGTTCTAATAACATCCATAAAAATGGCTTTTAGACTTTTTGAAGCAAAAATGCAGCAAAAAGAAAACGAAGAACAATATCGCCAGCTTGTCGAAATATCACCTGATTTCATTGGTATAATTCAAGATAAAAAAATTGTATTTATAAATAAAGCAGGAGTAAAGCTTCTCGGTGCAGATACGCCGGAACAACTCATCGGATGCGATATAAGTGAATTTATCCCTTCGAATGAACCCGTCCCCAGCGACGAGAAATGGGCAAATTTTATAAAAAAAGGAGTAAAATCAACATTAATAGAAAGACAAATAAAGTGTTTTGATGGTAATGATCGGATTCTTGAAATAATTGGAATGCCTTTTCGTTATAAAGGTAAACCAGCAGCTCAAATCATTGGACGGGATATTACACAGCGTAAAAAAGCAGATAACCGATTAAAAGAAAGTGAACAAAAATTCAAAAGCTATATCCAAAATGCTCCCTATGCTATTTTAGTCGTTGATGAAAAAAGGAAATTTATTGATATAAATGAAATGGCAGAGGAACTAACAGGATACACCAGGAATGAACTGTTAAAAATGGACTCAATAGAGTTAACAGCAGAACAAGATAAACAATCAGCTATTAAAGCTTTTTCAAATTTAATTAAGAATGGTAATCCAATAACAGCAGAATTCCGTAATATCAAAAAAAGTGGCGAAACTTGTTTCTGGCAAATCAAAGCTGTTAAACTATCAGAAACCCGATATCTGGGATTTGCCAATGATATTACAGAACGTAAACTGGCAGAAAAACAACTTGCCTTTCAATCACAACTACTGGACCAAATACAAGATGCCATTACAGCGACTGATTTGGATGGAAAAATTACATATGTTAATGAAGCAGAGTGTCGGCTTTTTCAAAAATCAAAAGAAGAGTTGGGTAAACAAAGTGTTAAACAGTATGGGGATGATCCCCTTCAAGGTGTAACACAGGAAAAAATAATAGAAACAACTCGCAGATCCGGTCGATGGCGAGGCGAAGTTGCTAATATAGCTGCAAATGGAGATAAAATCATCTTTGACAGCAGAGTTCAACTCATTTATGATGAATTTAAAAAGCCGATCGGGATGTTGGGGATAAGTACCGACATTACGGAACGTAAAAAAGCAGAAGAAGCATTAAAAGAAAGCGAAGAACGTTATCGATCCATATTTACAAACAGCAAATCAAATATGCTTCTTATTGATCCTGAAACCGGAGAAATTAAAGATGCAAATAGTTCAGCACTCGAGTTTTACGGTTATACATACAATGAAATAACATCTTTAAAAATTAATGATCTAAACATATTATCCGAAAAAGAGTTAAAAGAGGAAATGCGGAACGCCGTAAAAGGCAATAAAACCTATTTCATCTTTAGGCATAAATTAGCAAACAATCAAATAAAAAACGTAGCTGTTTATTCGGGAAAGGTTGAGTTTAACGGTAAATTATTACTCTATTCAATCATTCATGATATTAGCTCTCAGATAGAAGCAGAAGAAAAATTACAGAAAGCTCTGTTTGAAAACGAAAACCTTTTAAAAGAACTTCAACATCGGGTAAAAAACAGTTTTTTAATGATCACCAGTATGATAAACCTTGTAAAAAATTCCTGTGAAACACCTGGTGCAAAAGATAAACTTGAAGAAATTCAAACAAAAATAAACGCTGTTGCTGATATATATAACCTGCTCTATTCAACAAAATCCATCAATACAATTCAACTTGATCACTATCTGCAAAAGTTAATTTCTTCATTTTTAGCCACTTCATCTTTAATAGTAATTAAAGACGAGCTTGATACTATTACCATACCGGTAAATATTGCAATACCAATCGGTTTGATCATTTCAGAGTTGCTTACAAATTCCATCAAACATGCCTTTCCGGATGGCAGAAACGGCAGGATAACGATCAAGTTGAAAAAAACTAAAAATGGATTTAAAATCATGTTATCTGATAATGGTGTCGGATTACCGGAAAATATCGATATTTTATCCGGCAAAAGTCTGGGTTTGACATTAATAAATGCTCTTACCAGCCAGATCGATGCAAATTTTACCATGAAAAGTGACAATGGTGTAAAATGTGTTTTAACCGTTTCACCAACAAGTAATTAAAATCGTCAATCCCAATAGACCTTTCAGCAAATATTCTAATTTACGACCAAATAAACATAAAAAAAACTGCACCAGGATATTTAATCACAACGAATATCTGTTTTATACCATCCTATATACCCGTATCAATAAATAAATTTTTCCGGGAAACGGACTTTGCTTTTTTCTATCACTATATTTCATTATATTCACAATGAAATAAATATATTTTATATTCGGTTATATAAAAATCATGACAAACAGAATGAAAAAACATACTTTTTTTGAATTTAAAGGCGCAATGGTGCAAGGTTATGACCGGTTCAATCATCTTGCCAGTGCCGGTCAGGATATTCGCTGGAGAAAGGCAACAGCCAAACACCTGAAATCTTTTTTGTCTACCCGTAAATCCAAAACATTTGTTCTGGATTTGGCAACAGGAACAGGTGATATGGCCATAACTATCGGACGAATATGCACAAACGTAAAAATTATCGGTACGGACCCAAGCAGAGAAATGTTGTTTATCGGTAAAGAAAAACTAGAACAAAATCATCAAAATTCAATTTCACTGGTAAACACTGTTAGTCGGCTTGCCTTTCCGAATGCCTCTTTTGACGCAGTTATCTGCGCATTTGGTTTTCGAAATTTTACCCACCTGAAAGACGATTTTAAAGAACTCTACCGTCTTTTAAACGATAACGGCCGTATTTATGCACTGGAATTTTTCCAGCCCAAAACAAAAATTGCTGACCGGCTGTTAAAAATTTATAAAAAAACGTTATTCCCTCTTTTGGGCTTTTTGCTGACAGGGCAAATTTGGCCGTACAAGTATTTGTTTTCATCCATTGTGCGGTTCAAGACACCTGAAGAATTTTCGACACTGTTAAATGAATGTCAATTTAAAACAATAGAAACACAATCCTTTTTCTTTGGTCTTGTGCATTTAATTATAGCAGAAAAAACGAAAAATAACGGAGGAATATTGTGACAAAAACTGCAATATGGTGGCAAGGCGCTCGCCCATTCTCATTAACGGTGAGTATTATTCCCCCTGTTTTGGGAGGCATCTTGGCAGCGATTGATCAGCCTTCATTAAAATTCAACTGGTTTTATTTTATACTGGCCCTTTTAGGGTGTGTTATCGCACATATTGGTTCTAATTTAATATCAGATTATTACGATTATCGAAAAAGAGTGGACCGTGAAGGAACATTCGGCTCAAGCGGTGTTTTGGTGGAAAAACTGTTAACCCCCAAACAGGTATTAAGAGGCGCCTGGATAGCATTTGGAATTTCCGGATTAATAGGATTATACTTTTTATTAACAATTCCAAACAGTATGACGCTGCTTTGGATTATTGCAATCGGCGCTATTTTTGCCGTTTTTTATACGGCCGGGCCTATCCAGTTCAAATACCATGCTTTGGGAGATATTGCTGTATTTGTATCATTCGGATCAGCCATGACCCTGGGCGCCTATTTTGTACAAACATCCCAGCTTTCATGGTCACCGGTTTTATATGCTTTACCACTGGCATTACTGGTCGATGCTGTTCTACACAGTAATAACCTGAGAGACATTGAAAATGACAAAAAGGTAAAAATTACCACACTGGCAATGGCTATCGGTGAAAGTGGTTCTAAAAAAATGTATTATTTTCTGGTATTTGGGGCTTATATTTTAACGGTCCTGTTGGTGCTGCTGGCCGGTATGCCCGCTGTAACACTGGTAACGATCCTTTCGCTGCCGTTAGCGATCAAAGTTGCAAAAATTGTCCACAATAAAGATAAAATCGATCCGAAACAATTCGTTATGATTGATGCGGCAACGGCCCAGTTGCATTCCGCCTATGGTGTTTTGTTTATTGTGGCGTTACTGGTCCAACATTTTATTGTCGCTTAATTAATGATAAAATCAAAAAACAACACCCGTATTTTATGGACAAGTATTGTATTGACAACAGTATTGTGGTTCATCACTTTTGTCATTCATCCGTTTAACTTTTGGATGATGATGAGCGCCAATACTTTAATTCTATCAATAATTGCTTTTGTATTTGGCAAACCATCCATAAAAACAGACAAACTTTTAAAAAGCATTCTGCTTGGTTTGATATATGCACTGGCGTTATATTTAGTCTTTTGGGTTGGAAATAAATTACTTGTCATTTTCTCAAACCTGTTCCCTCAAATTTTATCAAACCGTATGGGACATTTGGACAGCATATACGGAAACCGTGGAAACCTGAGTCCATGGATCATTAGTGCCTTACTGTTTTTTCCTATTGGTTTTGGTGAAGAATTTTTCTGGAGAGGTTTTATTCAAAAAGAGCTGTCCGGTAAATTTTCCCCGTTTTACGGATTTGTCCTTACAACATTAATTTACACAGCCGTTCATGTCCCCACATTGAATCCCATATTGATTTTAGCGGCTTTTGTCTGCGGATTGTTTTGGGGAGCATTATACTGGAAGACAAAATCTCTTTTCCCCATTATTTTATCCCACATGTTATGGGATCCCCTTATTTTTGTTCTGCTGCCTATTTATTAAAAAAGCCGGTTTTAACACCGGCTTTTCATTATACTGATAAATATTTATCTCGTCCCCGGACCAATGCTTCCATCTTTCGGTCCGCTATACTGCGCTTTAACATCCAGAAACCGCAATCAGGATGTATCCAACGAATCCGGTCCGGTCCTAATTTTTTAGCAGCTTTATCAATGCTAAAGGCAATTTCGTCCGGTGTTTCAACATGGTTGACTTTAATATCCACAACGCCAATCCCAAGAGCAATTTCCTTACGAATATCCACAAGGGCATCCAAATCCTCTTCCGGTCGGTGTGCTAATTCCAGAATAACGTGATCGACATATAAAGAGTTAATAAAATCAATCAACGTTTTCCATGTTCCTTCCTGAATAATCTGGCCGCCATAGTTTCCAAAACACAAATGGACTGATTTTTCAACGGAAATTTTATCCAAAATAATGTTTATAGATTTTGATGCCAATATCCAGTCTTTAGGATTACCCGGAATATTTGCTTCGTCTATTTGCACACAGGCAACCGGTAAATTTTCAACCTGCATGGCCATTATTCTGGCAAGTTCAATTGTTAAAATTTCAAAATCATTATAATATCGATCCAGTAATGTACGGGCCAGCATATAAGGACTTGTGACGGTAAATTTAAACGGCGCAGCGGCAACATCAACAGCCCTGGCTGCATCATGTACTAAATTAAGTCCGCCTTCTCCCAATGCCTTTTCAACAACACCGGCCGGTTTTGCACGAAACGACATTGTTTTTGTTTTTTGAAAATCCAGCCAGTCTTTCCGGCCAACCTCAGTACGAACACCTTTTAGCGGACGAATGAAATAATCAATCATGCCATTTGTATCCGGATGGTTCGTATCAAATCGGGATAACTCTCCGTCTGTTATAACATCAATGCCGGCCTGGCGCTGAATATCAAATATGACCCGGGTGGCATCCATAACGGCCTGCTCACTCGGAAAAGCTGTCAGCCAATCAGGGACAGGATAGGAACCAACGGTTGTCGTCAGTATTTCAGGTTTTTTAGGTATATGTTGTAAAGGTATCATGCTTACTCCTTTTTGTCAAGTAAACAATAATTTATTTGATTTATTCCAAGTCAGTTTGAAACAATCTTTTTAATTCTAATGGCTTCCATAGCCATACCCATAATGTGATAATAATTTTTTCCCGGGAAACCTTTTAGTTGAAGATGCTGATCATTTTTATCATCAATTTTACTAAACCATCCCCCATTTCTCGGATCAATCATTTGGTTTTTTACAAAATCAATAGTCCGGGACAATGGTTCAAACAATTCTTTGTGCTCTCTTGAAAAATAAAAATTCAACATGGCCCGAATAGCTTCAGTTTGCTCCCACCAGTTTTTAGTTTGTACAACATTTAATGTTTTTGGTTCGGCTGGCGAATAAATACCTCCCTGCTCCGAATCATATCCCAGTTCAATTCCGTATTCCAAAAAGTTTTCAGCATGGGTTAAAAACCGGTCCGGTAAACCGCGTTCCACTCCTGCTGATAAAAGATAGGCCCATTCAAAAGCGTGACCAATATCAATTCGTGAATTCGGTGCGTCGAATTTTTCTTTCCATTCAACATCAAACAGCTCCGGCAGCAGACCTGATGACGGTCTTGAAAGTTTTAATACAAATTCAGCCACGGTTTGCGCTTTTTCCAGTATATAAGACATGCCGTCCAATTCTGCCAGAACCAATAAGGCTTCATAAAGATGCATCAGAGAATTTTGTGATTTAAAATCACAAGTAGGTTTAAAATCCCGTGACATATACCAATACAGCCCGCCGAATTCATCACCAAAAAATTTATCCAACTCATCCAGCGCTTGTATTGCAGCCTGTTTATATTTCTGTTCACCTGTTAATCGACAAATATGGGCCAGTCCAAAAATAACAAAAACCTGACCATAACTGAATTTCAGTTCATCAATAACATTTCCATCTGAATCACAGGAAAAAAAATATCCGCCGTACTTTTTATCATAAAAATTATTTATCAGGAAATCAGCCCCTTTAACAGCACCCATATAATAAGAGGGGTCCCCTGTTAAATTATAGCCCATACAAAAATTATAAATCATCCGGCTTTGCGAAACAAGCGTCCCGGTATTGTCATTCATTAATTTAAAATGTTCATCGAAATGCGATAAAAAAAAACCATTCGATGTTGGTGAATGATGCAGCCAAACCGGTAAAATATCCGTTAAAATATGGCGCTCAAACCAGCCCAGATCAATATTTTTATCTCGAATTGTCATGTAGAATTCCGGTAAACTCTTTAGCCGCTTTTTCACAATATTCTTCTAGTATAACAAGATACTGCCTGTACTGTTCCAAAGAAACACCCGGAGGCGTTTGGTGATCGACAGAGGGAATGAATCCTCCCTGTTTCATAACCGGGAAAATTCGTTCAAATTCGTTTCGAACTGCTTCTTCTCCAAGGTGCATAACAGTCTTGTCAAAAGCGCCGATAAATTTATAAGTCGGGTGGTCTTTACGCAACTGGTTGACATCAACACCGGCCATACGCTCCAGGGGTAAAATTCCTTCCATACCCACTTCAAGCAGCCAGGGAATAAGTTTTGAAATATCACCATCGGAATCGATAAACGGTACAACACCATTTTTTTTCAATTCCGGTATAAGCTGTTTATAATAGGGTGCCAAAAATTCATCAAAACTTTCTTTGGAAAGCATTGGGCCATGATTGTAGGACATGTCTTCGGCAAAGGTCATAAAATCCGGCTTGACAATTTTGCAAAATTCTTCAAGCGCTCTCAAATTAAATTCCAAAGCATCCTGGTTCATTTCATGCATTAATTCAGGATGATCATAAAAGGCGTAAATATGCCCTTCAATGCCGAACAAATCTCTGGGTACCCAAAAGAAACCTTCCAGCGTAATCCAGATGACCGTTTCACCAGCTTCATGCTCTTTTGCCCATGTTTCAATTAATTTCTGATCAAAAGCAGGTTTGGGATACAGATACTTTTTAAACTCCAGATATTCTTCCCGATTTTTTACCAGACTTGCTCCGTGAAAAGCAGGCTTGGGTGCATTCGGCATAATCGGATTAATCCAAAGCTGCCGGTAGGAATCAAGTCCGAAATAAGAACGAATTTCATGTTCTTCCTTTAAATCCAAAGGCAGACCTTCCTTATACCAGCGATCAAGTGTTTGGTCCCACCACATGGCCCATTCCACCATCGGCAGACGATCAACAGGCTCAAAATTCATCAGCTTTTTAAATCGTTCAACGTTTGTCATTTTAGGTTTCTCTTGTAAAATGAAATTCCGGGAATTAAAATTTTCAAATTCCCGGAACCGGTTTCTAATCTTTAAAGGTCAAACTTATTTTAATAAACACATTTCCGCGCTTCATCCGCAAAGGCCTCAATCAGTTCCAGATCTGCGTCAAAAAAGTGATCAGAAGGACACAGGATATAACCGCCATTTGTACCGGCTTGTTCAAAACAGGTGCGAACGGCCTTTCGGGTTTCTTCGGGCGTGCAATCTTTAAAAAAGTGAAACTGGTCAAAACCACCGATCATACCGACCTTGTCACCAATCCGTTCTTTTGCCTCTGCAAGTCGGGTATCACCTCCCATTCCCGGGGGTGTAAAAGTTTCCATTGCATCGGGATTCATGGAAACAATATTTTCCAAAATCGGCATCATTCCGCCGCAGGTGTGGTAAACAATTTTTTGTCCGGCTTTATGGGCTGCTTCAATCAATACGGAATCATAAGGAGCAACGTATTCGTCAAATATTTTTGGAGAGATGACTGTAGAAGAAGCATCACCTCCGCCCAGTTCCAGAATATCATACCTGGCGCCTTTGAGCGATTCGATATATTTTAATTTTCTGTTCTGAAGGATTTTTAAAAGGCTGTGCACCCAATCCGGATCATCATAAACGGCCATAATCAGTTTTTCAATTCCAATCAAACAGGAGGCATCCTGCCAGCAGCCAGGCTGACCAAAAATTTCAAAACAGCAAATATGTCCGCGAATGATTCCCCTTTCACCAAATTCCTGTGCCGATTTGTTTACCGATTCTACATCGCACAGCGGATAGGTAACAAACTCTTCAATGAGGTCAATATCGTTTTTCTCTTTTATCAAATGTTCCTGAACCCAGGTTGTGTATTCATTTGATTGTAAAACAGTCGTCAATACACCCTTTGGGGTGATAATGTTATATCGAACCGTTTTATATTGCGGGTCCTCAATTTCTTCGGATTCGATACGCCAGTTGTCGGATATAATCCGTTTACTTGACAAAAAATCAGTACGACTATCAGTCGGATCCGCATAAAATCCCTGTGCCTCGTCCGCCTTTGTCGGAACCGTCCATGTAATGGCGTCTAACCCAAAATGGTCAAAAAACTCGGGGTATTGGATTCCACCCATATACGTATTGAGAAAATGATCCATTAAATGATGTGTTGTAACAGGCAGACGGTCCGGTTTTTCATTATTAATGGCTGCTAATAAACGCTCTTTTGAAGTCATTTGTACTCCACTGTTACGAATTAATTTTTTTTATAATGTCAATTATCATATAAATTCGCCTCAAGTCCTCACGGGTCATCTCTTCCAAAGGAACAAGATGGGTTTCCAAAGTCACATAGGGTAAAATTTTATCTTTATAAACAGCATTTAATTGGCCCACCCAATTAATACCGCCGTCAAAAATCAGTTCGTTTTTCAACTTTGGTCCGTAAAGCGTATCTTTAATGTGTAGATTTACAATATATGGTTTGAGGGTTTCATAGCCGTTTGGATAGGCAATTTCACCGGCACTGTTGGCGTTACCTGGGTCCCAGTTTGCGCCAACATTTTTCAAATTAATCTTTTCAAGGATCCTTGCCGTATTTTCAGACGTATCACAATAAAATCCGGGTTCATTTTCAACGGCAAAAACAAGTCCATACTTGGCGGCCAGTTCACCGGCCTGACGTAAAATTTCAACGACCTTATCTTCATCCGTTTCATCCCGAATAAAGCTGAAACTAATAATCTTTTCCACACCAAGCTCAGCAGCCAGCTCAAATGTTTTTGGTAAAATAGAATTGAGATGGTGGTCCAGTTGCTTTGTGTCCGAAGGTTTTATTTTAAAACTGCCCGGAGAAAAAGCGGTTAATTCCATTTCACCGGATTTTACCTGATTACGAATGAAATTTAAATCGTCATCGTCAATAAATGGAATCCGTTTTTCATAGCTGCCCACACAACGAATTTCATATTTTTTGAATCCGAGTTCCTTGCCGATCCTGACAGCTTCATGGATATCAAGTGCTATCTCATCAGAAACAATACCTATTTCGAACATACAAACCTCAATGTTAATAATTCAAGCCTGATCTGCCATTTAAACAGATCAGGCATATTTAATTATCCTAATAATTCACCGGCTTTGCGTTCCATATAATTCGGATCGATAAAGGGTTCATCATTAATATGTTTTTTCATAACGGCAATACGTTTATCAAACAGATCGCCCATATTGTCACCATAAACCAATTGATTTTCGCCCTTGTCCGTAACAGACATAAATTCAATACCGGAAGAGGTCCATAATTCTTTCAATTCTTTAGTATTGGCGATTTCTTTTTCAATCATTTCTTTAACCAATTCACGATTTTCTTTTTTCTCAGAATCAGTTTTTGCCTGCATATAGCCATGAACACCGGTGATCCATGTAGCAATATTGCGCTGTGTCATCATCCAGCATTTGAGAGCTTTTAAACGAATTAACTGATCATAAATAACATTGTTTTCACCAAGGTCTTTTGTGGCATTATCAACAACTGCTTCCAGTATGTCAATTGCCTTTTGCATCGGCGTCCACAGATTTGTATCAATACGCTGCAAAACAACTTTAGATTTTTCAGCCGTTGTCAGTTGAAACAATACATCGCGGCTTATATCAACATTATTCGGATTATGAGGTACGGTACAGATAAAATCTTCATAAAAAGCCCTGTCTTCATCGGAAACAGCTTCCATATTGGGAACAAACGGTCTTACCCACATTCTATACCAGGCAAATCCATAGCATACATAAAGACCAATCAAATTGGGGAACGAAAGTAATGCTTCTTCGGTTTCTCTCCAGGCTTTAATCAAATCTTTTGCATATTTCTCACCGGCCCACTTTACTGCTATACGATTAATTTCCGTATCAATATCCATATCCGGATTGTATTGGTAGAGTTTTGTAATTTCATGATTAATATTAAAAGGGACCAGATTTGGTGGTTGGGTTCCGCCCTGATGGGCCAAATGGCTCACACCATTTTCCTTTAAAAGACTGATGCGCTTAAAAGTCAATGACGGGTATGGAACGCCCAACAGCGGATTAAAACAAATATGCGGTCCAACGGTTAAATAATAATGCGCGTTTGCATTTCGATTTTGCAGGTCTTTGATGTGTTGCTTTTCTCTTTCATCAAAATCCAGTTGATAAATTGTACCGGCGTTAATAGAGTCATTGTCTTCATATTTAGGATGTTTGTAAGGCATGGCCCATCCTTTTGCTACCAGCGAAGCGGTTTCCACTTCCAACCCGTCTCCGAAACCATTCCAAACCGTATCGTGTTCGCCATAAAAGGATTCCATACGTGTTAACACTTTAAAATCCGGATTGACTTTAGAACCGGCAACCTGCAAATTTCTCAGAAAACGGATAACATTTTCACCGGCCAATCGGCCAATTTCTTCATCACTTTTCCATTCCCGGATCATATAAGCGCCGCCGTTACGTCCGACATACAACGACTTTGTATGTTCAAAACCAGCGCCACTGTCATTAGACCATACGGTTATAAATCCCAGTTCCGGGATTTCCTGAACCAGTTTGGAAACCATTTCCGCATAGTGTTCCAAAACCTTGGGATGCGTTGTGGTCATATTGTATCGCGGTTTTAAACTGCGGAACGGATGGTCTACCCTGGCACCCCGCAGCATGGGGTATCGGTTAAAAAACTCTTCAGGAACACATCGGGGTTCAAAACTTGTGAATCCGGGAACCAGACCATATTTTGTCGCTAAATCAGTATTGTGTTTCAGGTTTCTCATATTTGCAGACAAAATATAAGTGGGGTATAAACCTTTGTTGAGTTTGCTGTAAACAAACTGGTCGAGCGCCGCACAATAAGTAAAAAACATGTTTAAAATTTCACCTTTGGGGCCGGGTTCAAAGCCCATAGGTGTTGCCATACCATTTACTTCGATATGTGTAAAACCCATTCGCGCTAATTCGCGAATATAAAGTTCGCGGTCAAGTTTTCTTTGAATTCGGCCTTCCTGTGCAATAAAATAATCATAACTAACTCGTTGCCATGTAAACGCCGGCGGAATAACTTTACCGTTTTTATAAGCGTCAACATCCTTTTCTGCCCAGTCTTCCAATAAAAGGCTGACAAAAGCAAAAAGATAATACTTTTTCGAGGCAACAATTTTTCCGGAACCCTCATTATTTAATTGAAAATAGATGTAATTTTCTTCAGATACTTTATTCAAATCAAAATCGCTAAACGACAACTCATCTTCAACTGATATAGTTAATGTATTATTTCCGGAAGAAACAATACTAGATTCCGTTTCAACCAGAGAAATTGACGGGTATTTTTTTTGAATTTCCCGTGCACAGGTTTTTACAACAGGTAATGCTGAGGCCGAAAACTGAATTGTTTTGACCTGGTCTAAAGCTTGCTTGATGTTCATGAAAATATTATCCTCCTATGAGATAATTTTAAAAACATGAAAATTTTAAATTTTATTCGTTGCAATTTTATTAATTTCTGACAATAGTCTTTCAATTTCTTCTTCACTATTATAAATATGACATGATACTCGAATACCATTCAGGTTCGCTTCCGTAACAACCCGAACACGTAAATCTTTTTCAACCAAAGAGGAACCAATCTCTTTAAAATTCTTGTCTTTTACTCTAAAAGTGATCAGTGGCGTTCTGTATTCTTCCTGTTCATGTGATAAAATTTCAACATTTTTAATTTTTGACAAACCCTGATAAAACATTTCGGCCAAATTTTTGTTATGCTGCCAAACATTCTCCATGCCGATTGTGTTTAAAAAATCAATTGCTCTTCCCATTCCCTGATAAAGAGCTTCGTTTTGTGTAGCCCATTCATAGCGTTCCGCAGAAGGATTATATTTAAATTCTCCTGTTTCGATATCGTGACCGCCATCTGAATAAGCGCCGACAGTTGTCGGTAGCATAACATCGAGCAACTCTTTCCTTACATAAGAAAATCCGGTACGTTTGGGTCCCAATACCCATTTATGACCACCGGTCGCATAAAAATCACAATCAATATCTTTGAGATCAAGCGGTAAATTACCGGCAACCTGGGCGCCGTCAAAAGCAACCCATACATTTCTGGACCGACCTAACTCGCTTATTTCCTTTGCCGGTAAACGTTGTCCTGTCGTGCACGTAATATGACTGACAAATATAAGCTTTGTTTTCTTATTAATCAATTTCTCAATTCGGTCGACATTTCCCAGTCCATTTTTCATATCAGGATGAAATGTTTTAATTTTTACACCAAAACGGTGCACTTTATTTAATAACGGAACGATTAAACCGGAATGTTCATGAGTGGTTGTTATAATTTCATCACCTTTATTTAACGGTAAACCGTTAATAATAATATTATTCCCTTCAGTAGTACATGCAGTAAAATGTATTTCATTTTTAAAATCAATATTACCACCCAACAAATCAGCACACTTTTCTTTAATTGTAAACCATTCCTCATATCCATGACCAGGGCGAGGTTTAAGTTCCAGCTTTTCCGTAACCTGGTGGGTAAAATCCAAAACGGAAATTGGCGAAGCACCGATGCCGCCGGTGTTTAAATAAGCATAATCTTTTGGTAGTAAAAACTGATCACGCACAAATTCCCAATATTTTTTACTCAAAGGAGATACTGTTGAAAGAGATTCTTCAAGAGGCAACGCGGCCCTGGACTTATTTACTTTTGTTAACGCAAGCCCGCCTGATAAAAAGCCTAATGTTTTAAAAAAATATCTACGTTTCATTATAGAATCCTTTTTTAAAAATGAATAACAATTTGTTTTTGTTCCTGCACAGTTGAAGTAAAATCAACATAATTGCTGTTTTCACAAGTTGAAACAGAGAAAGAGACGTTTTTCTTTCCGGCCGTAACATTTTTGCAGGATTTATTTTTTGGTAAAAGAACATGAAAATCCAAATCACTGTTTAATGCCGTAACAATTAATTCCAGTGAATCATTTTTTAATAAATATGTATAGCCGATACCGGTTTCAGAGGACGCATAACTTACATCTACCTGAGCTTCGGAAACACCGGCAGCGGTCCAGCGAGGTGAAATTTTGGCTTTTTGATAAAGTTTAAAGGTGTCTTCTATACCGGCCAAACCTTCAACAAGAGCATAAAGCATAGCACTTGAACCCCAACCATCCGTTGGCGTGGCATCCGGGCTGGTGCTGGTTTCAATGGATGACGCAGAGCCATCCGGGAAATACCATAAAAATGTTTCACCGGTTTCAGAAACAAGTTTATAATATTGTTTTAATATATCTATTCCATACTCTTCAAAACCATGGTCCAGGGCTGCTTTTGCCAATTCACCGCCGACCAGAGGATATATACCGCCGTTTATATAAGCACCCGGCACTAATAATTCATCTCCGAAAATATTATCAGGGAAAGCAGGATGTATGGAAAACCATTCGGCAAAGGAGCCGGATGTTTCTTTTCGTTTTTGATACTCTTTAATAATGGAAACAGCCATTTCGTGAGTAGCCATTCCCCGGTTAATATCCATCGGATTACTCATACTCAACTGGGAAGCTTCGTCAACACCATCAATTGTTACCGGTGTTAATTTTACAAAATGGGTAAAAAAGGAACCATTCCAGCACACTTTCTGTGCCTGATCTTTAAGAAGCTGGGCTTTTTCTGCCCAGTAACCGGCTTTACCTTTTTCATCAAAATGATCATAGAGCTTTGAAAGACGCAAAAATGCCTGATAAAAGCCGCTATTATCACCATGCATAATCCCCCAAAAAGTGTTATCATCAATCTGAAACTGCAGCCAGTCATGCGAACCGGCTGTGTAGGCAAAATCCCATGTGTCAATGGTATAAGGACGTTTAACGAGCTGTGTCTTCTCATCCCATCGCCAAGGATGTGTAAGCGTGTAATTTAAAGCTCTTTCCAAACTCGGTAAAAGTTTCTTAACCCAGGTATCATCACCTGTTGCCTGCCAGGCTAAATAAGCAGCATTGACAAAACGATATTCAACGTCGGCTTCTACAGGCACGCGGACATACTTTGTCCAATTTTCACGTTCAGAAGGTAATTTTTCAGGGAAAACAGTAAAATAATCGAAAATACGGCCATTTGCTGCCTGAGTATCAGCAAAATGCTGAACAGTTGATTTCATATCCTGTTCAAAATATTTAAATCCTCTCATAATATCGCTGTGGTCCCGAATCCAAATGGATTTGGCATCGGGTGAACGATAGCCCCTGATTTTTTGAGAATCAATAACCACATCTAGATAGTCTTTTTCCAAAAACTTTTTTATTTGAGGTATAAAATCATCAAACTCTTTTTTTCCGGTCTTGATGGAAATCTCTGGACACGGCATTATAAAAGTCCTTTCATTATGTACTAAAACTAAAGTAAACCAAAACTGTAAAAGATAAGTATTTCCTGACAAGATGTCAAACAATCAAATTACGTAACCGGTAGCTTAAACGCGTACTTTGTCAACTTTTTAAAAAAAATTTGTTTTTAATTTCGAAAATTTATACCTTGTAAGGCTTATCAAAAACAAGATTTTGGAATACAATATTTCCAATTACTAACGGCGTAAAAATCATATTTTATTATAAAACCTTAATATCCATTTCCAATCAATTTGCGAACTAACGAAAGGGAAACCTTTATGCACATTTTTGGACTTCACATCCTTGACCTCTCAGTCATCCTTATTTACGTTGTATTTATTCTTTGGGTGGGACATAGAGCAGGTCAGAAAACTAAAGACACCGGAGACTTTTATCTCGCCGGAAGAAAACTGGGTAAATTTTACCAGTTTTTTCTAAACTTTGGCTGTTCAACGAATGCAGACCAGGCAGTTGCTGTGTCCCGGGAAATTTACCGACAAGGAATTGGCGGTATGTGGATACAATATCTTGTCCTATTTCTCACGCCGTTCTACTGGTTTACAACTTTGTTTTTTAGACGTGTTCGGTTAACTACTATCGGTGATTATTTTACAGAACGTTTTGACAGCAAATTTTTAGGTGGAAGTTTTGCAGTATTTACACTTTTAATGGCTTTTATCGGAGGCGGCGTTGGTTATATGGTTGCTGCTAAAACAATGATGGCCTTAACACCTAAAACATTGGAACAATGTACTGTTGAAGAACGCGTTAGTATTGAAGAGTTTAAAGAGTATCAGACTTTAAAAAGCGAATTAAAACTTGGCTTGTCTCCTGAACAAGAAGCCCGATACCAGGTCCTCAACGAAAAAAATAAAAAAGGCGAACTTCGTTCATTTGTTTCTCATACAAATGAAATCGGTTTTTATTTTATTTATGCTATTATTGTTGCTATTTACACCATGCTTGGAGGATTTACAGCGGCGGCAATAACAGATGCGATCCAGGGAATTTTGATGATCATCTTTTCCTTTTTACTGATCCCACTTGGACTTATGAAAATAGGAGGATTTAGCGGGCTGCACGCCTCTGTTCCGGACTATATGTTTGAGCTGTTTGGGTCAGTAACCATGAGTGAATATGCCTGGTACACGATCCTTGCCATGATTGTCGCTAACCTTGTGTCCATCATTGCCAGTGCACCCATGATGGCAACAGCCGGTTCTGCCACAAATGAGAATACGGCACGTTTTGGTATGATAGGCGGTATGTTCTTTAAAAGATTTTTAATGATGTTCTGGGCATTGGCAGGATTATTAGCCATCGGTCTTTATGCCGGTCAAATTCATGACCCGGATCTTATCTGGGGATTTATGACCAGAGACCTGCTGGTTCCGGGAGCCATCGGATTAATGCTGGCCGGTATTTTAGCAGCCAATATGTCAACCCTGGATGCAACATCAGTTTCAAATTCAGCGCTTTTTATAAAAAATATTTATGAACCGCTGTTACCCAACAAAAGCGAAAAACATTACATTAACGTCGGTAGAGTTATTATTGGTGTTGTCCTATTGGGCGGTATCTGGGCGGCAGTTTTTGTCGGCAACTTGCTGGATCTTTTTAAATACTTTATTTCTATACCGGCTATTTTTGGTGCCTCCATCTGGCTGGGTTTTATTTGGAGAAGGGTCACCAAATGGGCTGTTATCATCCAGATGTTTATTTGTCTGACAATTTATGCTATCATCCCAAATATTTTTCAGTATATGGATTCTGTAAAATATAGCGATTATTATTTACTGGAAACAAGCCCAAAACAGGTTATGATCACCATCGGCGCGCTTCAGGAAGATGTTGACGCCGGACTTGCCCAAAAAGTTGGTCAACCGATTGAAAGACAACATACCATTGAACCGACTGGTGTCTTTTTTGAGACAGTTGCACGTATCAACCCGGAAGATCCCAATTCAGCCAAAATAGGAATTGGACGTTTTCATGCAGAAATATGGGTCTTGTCATGGCTGGGTATTGATTTTACAAAATTCACAAAAGCCCAACTTGTGTCAACACGATTTTTCTTTGATGCGTTATTCCCGTTCCTCCTTCTTTTTATACTTTCTTATTTAACCAAACCGGTGAAAAAAGAAAGGATGGACAGGTTCTTTGGCAAGCTGCACACACCTGTACTGCCGACAGAGGAAGAAGAAGAAAAAGCATTACAAGACTCTTATGATAATCCCGATAAATTTGAAAAGGACAAAATATGGCCCGGCTCAAATTGGGAAATACTCAAACCCTCAAAACAAGACATTTACGGTTTTGGTGGAAGCTGGATTTTGGTAGGTGTTATTATTGCACTCTTAATTTTTATGACTTCAATAAAGTAACAATCTAATTGATACATACAAAAAAGGCCTGAAATAAAATTTCAGGCCTTTTCTTTTTTATACACTTGGGAATTTTTGATAATTAGTCAGATCAATCTTGGCCGGCTTTTTACTCCATGAAATACCGGCTTCATTCGGTAAAATATTTTTCTCATAACAATTAATAAAATCTTCAACAAGTCCTTCAACATAGGTCAGTCTTGTACCCGGTTCGCCTTTAACTTTAACGAGTTCCTCGGGAAAAGTAATAATTTCCGGTGTCGAATCCTGCATACCGTTTATACACAACGTTTGTGAGCTGGCAGCCTGAGAAGCACAGGCAACAGGTTCTCCTGTACGAACAGCGCTAATACAATCCCACATTTTTTTGATTTGCTGTTCATCCGGCTTTCCATAATTTTTAACAGAACCATCTTTAAAAACAGCTTTAAAGTCGGAAAAAAGTCCGTCAAAAGTAACAGTTGCGTTTTCAAATTCATAGGATACAAAGGGTCCATATTCTTTTGGTTTATCAACAGGATGAGCGCCGTAAAAAAGAACTTTAACGCCATTATCTGTAATGATTCGGGAAGCAACAGTATCAAAATTGTCAATTTTATTGGCGCGATATAATTCTGCTTCTACCGAAACCGGAACAGCACTGGATTCCCGGTCAGGCCCAAGAACATAAAACATATTGTGAAGATAATGAGCCACGGCATTATTAGCCGGACTGTCAAGTATCCAGTTTCCACGACTATCTCTTTTACCACCTGCCCAATTGTTACGATTATAATAGGATTCATTTCTGGGCCAAAGCGCAATAGTTTTTAAAAGTTTAGGTTTCCCTAAAACGCCATCCAAAATATCTTTTTTCAAACTTTGAATAGCATCAGTAAAAGACCATTGATAACCGATTGCTGCAAAATGGGGGGAGGCCTTTTCAGCATTAATCATTTCTCTGGCTTCCTGAATAGTTGCTCCCAACGGTTTTTCACATAAAACATTACTTCCCTTTGACAAAGCCAAAACCGTTTGCGGAACGTGCAAATGGATCGGTGAAGATAATATAACAAGGTCGGCAGAATGATTTTCGTAAAATTCTTCAAGTGAAGAATAGATAGGTATGTTTAAATTTTTCAGGTCTTGCAGCCGCGTGCAACGTTCGGGTTCCGGGTCAACACCACCAACGATTTCATAATTATCATCCTGTGGTTTGTCTAAAAGACCTTCAAGGTAAACCAACCCATATCCTCCGAGTGCTACAACAGCTATGGATACTTTATTCAAAATAACCTCCTTTTTTAGGTTACAAGGTAGACATATATTCAATAATTTTTAAAACATTATCAACAGGTGTTTCATAGGGCAGAACACCGGAACCCAAACAAACCATATCTCGTCCTTTTACAATTTGTAAAACACGATCTATTTCCTGTTTAATTTCGTCCCAGGTTCCAAAGGCAACTATTTTAGGGTCCATATTAATACGTACCATAATATCAGAACAGTCCCAAATTTTTTCCATAAAAGCTTTTTGGTCAGTTTCAGAAGGACAAATAACATATTTTGACCCGGTAGCAATAATGGATTCTAAAATTGGTTCCGTATTCCCACCAATAATCAAGGCAACAGGTTTTTGAGTAATTTTAAAAATGTTCTGCATTAATTGAGTTAAAACCGGGGCAATCATATCCTTAAATTGAGCCGGAGAAAATAAAGGCGGAGCAGCAGCAGATTCAAAAAAGGTAACGTCAAGTCCAGCATCTGTAACAGCTTTACAAAAATTTAACTGCCCCTTACATAAAAATTCAAAAGCTTCTTTTATACTTTCTGGATTAAAAGCAGATTCAATCAAAAGATTTTCCATACCAACCAGGGTACCGGTTATAGACACAGGTCCGCTAACCGGTATTCTAACATCTGCCCGGGGAAACTCTTTTTTTAATCGTTCGCCAACCTCAATAATCATGCTTATACGAGAAGTAACGATATCTAAATCTGGTAATGCCAAAATATCAGACACAGAGCTGCAAATATGATTTTGTATAGAAGGAACACCCGTATCATCCGGTTTTTCTACAACAGCGCCATAGGCTTCAGCTTCCAAATTATAGATATCAATACCGACAGTAATGGGCTTGTGTTGATATTTCAAATAAGCTTCTCTATGTGACTGAAACAGCAATTCGGCATCTCTGGATACCTCCCAGGGTGTTTTGTCAATTATTTTAGCAGCATGTTCATAAACTGACGGGGCAAAGTCCATAGAAAACTCCGGTTAATAGTCACATAATTTGTGATATTCATCCAGCATGGCCATATAATTATCATATTGGCTTCCAACCGCAATAGAGTGACTGGTTCCAAGAATAAAACGACCGCCTGGTTTTGCACATTGCATAGCGCGTTGAACATCTTGCCGAACCTCGTCCATGGTCCCGCCTACCATTTTTTCAACAGATACACCACCCCAAAGGGTAATTTTATCACCAAAATATCCTTTAAGATAACAAATATCCATATCGGCTGTCGGCTGAATGGACTGGTAAGCATCATATCCGATTTCAATAAAAGAGTCCAACAAGGCGTGTAAATTTCCACAACAGTGTTTCATAACTTTTTTACCAAACTTTTCATGAATATTTTGAACACGTACCTTGTTTGGTTCAAGAAAATAATTTTTAAACATAACCGGACTGATAAAAGGACCGGTTTTAAATCCGAAATCAGCTCCCCACAAGACGGCATCCTGTAGCGGATGAATAAAAACATCATCCGCTTTATTCTGCATTTTCACATAATACTCGGTGGCAGCCTGAACGACATCAATATTTTCAATCAGTTCCATCAAACCGCGTTCCATACCGCCCAACAATAAAATACCGATTTCTCCCCCGGAAGGGCCGCAAATAAATTTTTCCGGAAAAGTTTTAATAACCGTGTCCAGTATTTTAAAGGAACGTTCATCGAGATTAATATCCGGTGGCTCTTTTTGAAATTCCTCAATCGTAAAAACTTTTTCTGCCATCACCGGATCATGAATACAGGTAATATCGGCCGTGACATCCGAATATTTGAAAATACGCCCATGAACATCCTCCCAGGTCGTATCATCTATTTTTTTCGGAGCAGGTTCATCGCTTGGTGCAGGAATTTCCCAGGTTGCCATGGGAAAAGTTATAATATCCAGATCCAGTTTTTTGAACAATTCGATGTGGTCGTTTAAATAACTGTCGACCACTTCATCATGCCGGCCTTCCCAAAAGGCAATTTGGGATTTGGCTTTAGCGCGTACATAGGTTTCATGACCAATTATTTTTTCTACAGTATCAAAATCAATGGCAAATTCGCCGATAGGCACTCTATCAGGAATTTCTCCTGACATAGTAGCCAAAACACGTTGTTTTGAAGTCATTATACATCCTTATTTTCTTGTTCCATCAAATCAACCAAAACATACTGTTTGGTTTCAGGATTGATCTTGACCGTTTTTATTTCAAACGGATTGAGATCGATTTTAAATTCATAATCCAAAAATGGAACATTAACATTTGTTTCTTGTTTTTTTCCGGTAGGTTCAAACAGACGCAGAATCAGGTCATTTGAACTTTCAGCCTTTTTTAAGGTGGTCATTTGAATGCTTGGATTGCTTAATTCAATTCCAGGTTTACATTCGTTCCCGAGACCACAGGGAAAGAACGATAGAGCAAATGGTTTTTCATTTACTTCATTTGCACGGCTGTCAATATTTTGCAAATGATTTACGGCGTCACCGGCATCCAACCAAAAATGGAACAGTCTTTCGCCCTGATCAATTCGCGGTGAATACTGATTTTGCGGAACAATTGGTCTCTTTTCAAAAGGATGACCGCTAAAAGCCGGAGAGCGTAACAATGACAAACGAATTTCGCCATCAGCATAATCAGATCCATAAATACCATTATTAATACAAGATAAAGCGCTTTTGCCGTCCGATACCGCTACCCATTTCTGAGCAACAGCTTCATTACCATTCGATGGTAGCTCATCTTTACCATAAGCAACCTGGCCGAAATATTTACCATTTTTAAGTTGAGTTGGAATTGAAAGTTTTAACATTTTACTTTTTTGGTTCCAAACAACACGGGTTTCAATTTGAATTTGTGTACCTTTTTTTGGAAGTTTGTATCGTTGGCATATAAAAGAATCGTCAAATTCAAACAAGGCTTCAACCACACTACGAACAGGGCCGTCTTCAATAACCTGAACCGGCGTCAGTTCATCTTTTGCCAAACCGGCAAACTTGGCAGCCTTTTTCGGAGACATTAATTTAAAAGAACCCAGGTAATCTCTGAAACTTTTAACCATCATGCCCCAGGGATCATCATCATCATTCATGACTATGGGCTTGAATGCATCAGAAGAAATATAATCTACAGAACCTACAATATATTCATCAATAAAACCGGTAGTGGTGTTGATAACAACTTTAAGATCATTTGTTTCAAAAGTAATCTTGCCGTCTTTTTCAAGCAGTTCAATTTCCGGCTTTTTTTCAACGATGTTGAGTTTACAATCAAATCGATTCATCTGAGAAGGTTCAAGTTCGGCCTCAAAAATGACTCGTTTTCGCCAGTCAAACGGTAAATTACTTAATTCTTGTTCAATCTGAGAAGGGACTAATTTTCCATTGTTGTATACTGAAAATAACGTAAAAGATGTACCACGATTTTCTACAGCCAATTGTGTTTCACATTCAATAACTTGTTTTACTTTGTATGGATGAGGATTGTATACGAGAATGGGAATTTCACCTTCTTCCGCTTTAGCCTGACCGCCGGCAAGGGCGAAAAAGGCCCTGGCTTTAATACGTGATACAATTTCCAAACCATGGTCTAACACTCGAAGCGATGTTTCTTCTACCGGTTGAATTGAAGAACCCGGTAAAATATCATGGAACTCGCCTTCAAGCAAATCAAATATAGCCTCGTTTAATTCCTTATCGGGATATTTCATCAAACCTTGATAGGATGCGGTGGATACCATTTTTTCCGTCATATAAAGCTCATTTTCAAGCAAACGGTGTTTATGTTTTATACGAGACTGAGAAGTATAGCAGCCGACAGCCCAGGGATTAATATCTTTATCATGAACCGGTAATTTATCTTTTTTCTCAGACAGTTCTTTAAAATACTTTTCCGGGATTGAGTGTATAATATTTTCATTATTTTCTGTTTCTATTATTTTCTTTAAATCATCCAAATCAATACGCGAAGGACCACCGCCATGATTGCCGACACCCCATAAAATTATTCCAGGATCAACATCTTTGAATTCCGTTAACCATTTGCTGACTTTTTGACCGGCTTCTCCCAATTGGGTGTTGTAATGACTTAGAGACCGGTGACCTATAACTGTTGAACCATCATAACCTGACCAAATAAAACTTTCCGCAGGAAGTTGAATGAATTCGTTACCAGGTCGGCAAAACAGATATGAATCATAACCGCTTTTTGCCATTATTTGGACCAAACCACGTGTGTGCCCAAAAGGATCAAAATTAATAGCTGTTTTTGGAGTTACATTAAATTTATTTTTAAAATATTGTCTACCAGTCAAAATTTGTCTGACAAAAGATTCACCACTGGGCATATTACAGTCCGGTTGTAAATACCAGCCACCCATAATATGCCATTTGCCTTCTTTAACAAGCTTTTGAATTCGTGTAAAAAGTGCCGGTTCGTATTCTTCAACCCATTTGTAAAGAATAACTTCATTATGATTAAAAATAAAATTATCATATTCTTCACACAAATCAGCAGCAGTACGGAAAGTAGATATAACAGCAGCAGCTCCTTCTTCCCACTCCCATAACCATACCGGGTCTAAATGTGCATTACAAATAAGGTGAATATTCCTTTTTTTCATAAACACTCCTTATAACATAAAATTGTCCGAGATAAAGAAAATAAAATGCGAGGCAAAGTACACCTCGCATTAATAAATATAGTGAAAAATGAAATAAATTAAAAATTATTTTAATTGGATCGAATCACGCCAATATCTTACTTTTCCCACACCCGGCGCATCAGGGCTGCCGTCAAAAGACAAACCATAATTGATAGGTAACTGATCATATAATACATTACCATCAAAAAGAGCTTTTGTAAAGTTAACAACTGTATAGTCCAACTTGTTCTTCTCTTTTGTTGTAAAAAAGAAATCACAATTGGATTCAAAATTATCATATACTATTTTACCGGATTCATAGGTGTATTTTGGCCTTCGCCAGCTACGTATCATTTCTTTACGTAAATCACATTTGGCACCAACAGAAATTGTTTTATCGCCGGAATTAATTTGCACTAATAATCCATCATCTTTTGGTGCGGTCTCAATATAATTAATATTATCTACAATCGATTGGGGATGTTTAGACATATCATGTGGCACGAGAACAGTGACAAAAGAAATATATTGTCCCAGCTCAAATTCCTGAGACGTTGTTTGGTGAATTAAAAACTCTTTTTGATAATATCGATCTTCTTCCTCAACACCTTCCAGACGGAAATGTGTTTTGGGGAAATAAATGATTAAACTTAAATCTTCCGGCATTGGTTTGCCTCTCAAAGAATCATAAACAGTCTCGTACCAGTGCTCGCCCTGATTTAAAATTTTTCGGGTATGCCATAAATTGCTGGCTGTAAAATACTCTCTTACTCTTGCCTTCATAATATCAAAAACAATAAACATTTCCGGATCTTTAACATAGGTAACAATACGGTCCCATTCATATCCAAGTTTATCGTCAATTAAACGCGTACGGCTATAGTCAAAATCAGGTAGAGTGATAAAATCATATTTCTGAGTTCTCACCTGACGATAAGAACCGGCGTTATGCAAAAAGTCGAGTATGTTTTGCCCTTCAATTGCTCGTTTATCAACAGGCGCATAACGGTCCTCACCCTCTTTCTGCCCCATCCAAATTTTTTCCTGTCGGACACAAAGTTTGTTATGAAAATAATCCTGACGGTAACTGCCATAAGGTCCGCTAGGCATATAATTACGATACCCACCGTCATGGAGTAACAAAGTACCGTTTTTCATCATACAGACCAGACTATTCTCATCAGAGTGGCCATGGGTCATTTTTTCTTCTTCAACAGGAAGAGTATCACGCAGGTAATCCTTGAAAACAATACCGCTTTCACCTTCATCACGGTAATTCAAGAGCATATAAGTAGAATTAGGCTGCCATCCATTTCTAAAAACAATCTTTTTCCCGACATTGTCTTCCATCACTTCCATACTTGAAGTTGTGGGGACTTTTGCAACAAGATCGGCAGCGCCAAAACGGTAACAGTCCAAAAGGTAATATGCAGTGCCAACACTAGTTACCTTATCAAAATCGATCATTTTTAAGGCGATATTTGAGGCCGCCCATTTAAAATTTTCATCTTTATATTGAGCGGCAGCCGTTTCAAAAAATACAAGATAGCGCGACCAATTGGACCGCCAGTGAGCATCACCAAAATCAGGTACAAATCCGTCAGGACATATTAAATTTAAATAATAATAAGCATAATAATACATTTCCGGAGTTTTGAACAGCTCTTTAATTGAATTTTTTGCATCAGCATATCCGATCAGGGAATATAACCATATAGCGTTGTAAAGACTGGCATCTTCAATTTCCCAGTTCCCCCAATTATCAAAACCAATGGCATAGTCCAGCATTTCCCAATTTTTTGTATGCGGATGGTTTGGCACAGCGCGTACAGCCCAGGCAATACCTTCGGCCCTCAAAATACCACGATTCATTGTGCCCCATTCCTGCATTTGGATAATAAAATCAGTACTATGAGCAATTGTATTGTCTATATCCTCTATTTCTTTTTGAGAAAGTAAATCAGTATATTTTAATATATCATAAGCTCGAATAAAACGACTGGAAGTAAAAAAATCCGGCAGGGCGGGTAATCCTTTTGAGTATTCTGACCGATTATCGATGGAGCTTTGAGGATAGTATTTACGATAATTTTTATAATTTACTATGACCTTTTTTGCTCTTTTAGCATATTCAATATTTCCTTCGGCTTCGTATAAAAAAGCATAAATAGCTGCCATTTCTAAAAAGCGGGCAGGCGGACGGTATCCGAATACATAATCAGGATTAATTTTTTTTACCCAATCATTTTCAAGAGAATCGTAATTGGCCCATGTCCAGTCCGCAGCATTGCGGGCATATTCCAGATAATTTTTTAAAGGAACAGTTTCCTGCGCATTTACATTTATAAAAAATACAAAAAAGACAAGAATAGATATTATCATTTTTTGTCTCATTTTATCCTCCAGGTTATTTATAGTTTTTCATAAATTCATGTATATAATTCAAGCTGTCCTTAACAGCGTTTTCTTCTTTAGAAAGTGTGTCAGGCTCATCTCCGGACGCTTCAATAGGTATCTCTAAAACCAATTTTTCAAGAGAAGAATTGTTTAATATATAATCAAGTATTTCATGCAAAGGTAAATTTCCTTTACCAAGGCTGGTTCCGGAAATCTTACATCCATAATTAGTCATTTCAATATTATAATCTTTAATATGAGTCGTAAAAGTATAGGGCAACATGCGTTTCACAGCTCTAAAGGCATCTTCAAAAACACAGATGCTATTTCCAATATCCAGACAAATTCCAACGTTTGGATGATCAACACTCTCAACTAGATCAACAAGTTCGTCAGATGTAACATCTCCATGATTTTCTATTGCAAGCTTGATATTTGAACTCTCTAACAAATGAGTAATTTTGGTGATTTCATATTCAGCGGTTTTCAAATTTTCAGATATAGAAACAGTCTTATCAAATCTATCAAATCCGATAAAACTTCGTAAAACAGGGGAATTTAGTTGACGACATTTTTCAATTCCCTTAAATACATCATCACTTTTAACGCCAATAATTCCATATTCTAAAAACAGATTGTTTTGCCTGGCAAAGTTTACAATATTATCTGTATCTTCATTATATTCAAGATGCATTGGATCAAATTGAATTCCATCAAAACCAAGTTGAACAACTTTTTCCATAAATTGGATGATATTTATAGGTTGTTTTGGTGAAAAATCAGGATGTTTCCCAAAAGCAAGGTGAAAACTGTAACTGTCTATTCCGATTAACATAAAAACCTCATGGATGCATGATTACTTTGATTGCCTGGCCGGTTTGTAAAAATTTAATGGCTTTTTCATATTCTTTAAAAGAAAAAATTTGTGAAATCAGGGGTTTTGTATCAATCTTTCCAGCATCCATTAAATTAATAATTTTTTGCATATCTTGTACGGTCAACCATTTTGAACCGTATATGGCGAGTTCTTTATCAAAAATCGGATAAGGGTCCAAAGTCATTTGTTTTTCAGTAAAACTGAATAATATAACAGCTTGATTGGCAACATTAACAGAGATATTATAAGAGTTTACATTCCCCGTTGTTTCATAAACAATATCCGGATTTTCATTTTTTAACTGATCAATATAATCAGGATCATTCGCGTTAAATGCCTTATCGGCGCCATATTCGAGTGCAAATAAAAGTTTTTCTTTAATGATATCAGAAACAATTATTTTTTTGGCCCCATAGGCTTTAATAATTTGAATAGCAGCAAGTCCGGCAGGACCTAATCCGGTGACAAGGACATTCTTGTCTTTCCAATTTGTAACTTTGGTTACCCCACGATGAACACAACCAAGCAATTCGGTCATAGCTACAGAGTCAAAATCCAACGAATCCGGTATTTTGACTATTTCAGAAGGGTCTCTGAGAACGTATTCCTGGTATAAAGGTGGGCCGCCGAGACCGGAAAGGACAACCCGGTCGCCTATTTTTATGTTGCTAAAATTTTTACCGGTTTTAACAACGACTCCGGCCCCTTCATGTCCGGGAAAACCGGGAACATTATATTCAAGGTAGGACAATTTTTTGTATCCACCCGTCCAAACTTTAATATCGTGTTGATTACAAAGAGAAACAGATTCAATTTTCACAAGCACCTGGTTTGTATCAGGTTCAGGTACAGGTAAATCAATCAAAGAAAATTTACCAGGTTGAGGAATAAGAATAGCTTTCAAAATTTGGCTCCTGGTTGTATAAACATAAAAAAGCTCCCAAAGTTATCTTTGGGAGCTTAATAATTAAAAAATAATTATTTCATAAGATTAGAATTCAAACCTCAGGCTGAAACGATGAGTATCATCAAATACGTCAAAGTTTGTAAAGGCATAATCCAACCAAACATTGTATGAAGATACAGGCAATGCTAAACCGCCACCAAAGGAGGCGCCTTCATCAGTTTGTTTGGTTCCATTGTAGGAATCTAATGCATCTGAGTAGTTAAATTTATAACCACCACGCAGGGCAAGAGCTTCCATCAGGTTCCATTCACCACCCATGAACAACAATTGAGGACTGTCTTTTGGTTTGGTCATGTCAGTGATCAGTTTAAAGTTTGAATTTTCTTCACGAACGAGGCTAACAGAAGCGCCGATTGAGAAGGTTAATGGTAAAGATGCAGGGATGGCGTAAAAAGTAAGATCGCCACCAACATTATTAATTCTGGCGCCAAATGTCAAGTCACGAAAACCTGTTTCATAAACAGCACCAAAATCAAATGCAAATGCATCTGCTGATACGTTGTCAATATCCTCACGGATATATTTTGCAGTAATACCCATTCTGAAACGGTCTGTAAACTGTTTGCTGTATGCTAATGAAAAAGCCATATCAGAATAGTCATAAGCATCATATTGATTTACGCCAGGATCTTCAGGAACCGGTTCGGAATATCCGGGAGGAGCAAGATCACGGTCAGCCGTAAGATCAGACAATCCCATATAAATAAAACCGAATCCAAAGGTACCAATACCATCAAAATGATGGGTGATAGCACCAGCGCTATGATTAATATCAATAATCCATGAATTATAATTTATACCCAATTGGGTTTTTCCTGGTTCACATGAAATACCAGCCGGATTCCAAAAAATGGCATTAGGATCGCCGTATAACGTTGTTGCTGCTGAACCCAGCGCAACCATTCTGGCACTGACACCGATTTTAAGGAAAGCGGCTCCGTCTATACCCGGTTTTTTAAGCATTGATTCTGCTCCGGCAAAGGAGACGAGCATCAACGCAAAAACGAGGGTTAAAGCGGCTATTTTAGAGACCTTCATAAGTATATCTCCTTAACTAAATCGTTTACTAATAAAATTATCGTATAATGGCGAACGTGCCATTTTGCGTTCCACCGTCATATTTTACGACCCAAACATACAGACCGCTGGCAACTTCATTACCGTTTTTGGAATACATATCCCAGAAATAAACACCGTTTTCAGTAGTTGGAGAATTGTACTGAATTTCATCAACTAACATACCGGCAAGATCATAAATCTGAAGATTACATGACATCGGCAAATTATAGAACATAACCTGGTGTTTGTTACTGGCATCATGAAATGCAACACGTTTGTATGGATTAGGACGTACACCAATTTTGGTGTTGCCTAATTTCAACTGGGCAATATCTCCGGGAGGAGAAACCAAAACAAATGGTACACCAACTTTTTTACTGCCGACAATGTCAGATTCAGCAGGATAGTTTGTTTGTCTCCAGGTATATGGCCATGTGGATTCCCAAAGACCGGTTCTACCATTATAGTTAACTTTACCACTTTCCATCCATGCTATATCACTGTCTTCAAGACCCTGAAAACCAGCAGGAACCGCATTAGCCGCACCTTCTTTATAGCTGGATACATAATACCAGTAACTTTGACCGGCAGATGTATAGGTATCATCTTCCCAAGCATAAGGATACTCGCCGGCATCACTCGCCGGATTTTTATAACTGGCGAATTCACCGACGGGAATAACCTTAACCAAATGATAAGGACCCCAAGAATTACCTTGTTGATCCACTAAAAGTTCCATTTTAGTAAACAATGGATTATAAGGCATTGGATCATGTTCGTTATCTGGATCCATGGATTTCCACCATGTATCATGTGTCGGATACAAATCATAGAGAGAGTTATATCGTGGCCATGCAACACATTTATAAATTTTAATACCGTCACAGTCGCCAAGACCGGTTGGATCTTGCCATTTGATAAGCGGTTTTACGGTTTGAGAACCACTAACTTTAATTTCCGGAACCGGAGGACCAGCCGGAACATTTGCTTTAACGTCACCATCAGGACCGATAGCATCAAAAACTGCACGGGCTGTGGTAAAAGTTTTTCTCAGACCTTGCATACGGAAACCTGCACCACGAATAAAATAGACACGAACGGTTTCGCCAACATCAATTGAAATCGGTCCAAAACCTTCAATAGGATCATAATCGAATTCGTATTGAGAAATCCATCCTCTGGTGATAACATCAGGTTCCAGAGCACGGTCCTTCAAAGGCATCGTATCTGCAGGATTCATACCTATTGGAGCGCCGCCATCTTTAGCATACATCATTTTATTTTCCAACAATTCCCGGGCACCATTCGGATATTGCCAGTCTGCTTTGTCTTTAACGACAAAAGTAGAGGGATTTCCAGCAGTACCTGAAGAGAATAAATTCGGGTTTGGTGAATAGTCTAAAGCAGAAGCATCATTACCTATACCACCATCTTTGTAAAAGGCACCCATATAAACAGAGTGAATTTGGGCTAAATTACCGCTATTAACACCATTCCAACCTGTTTGATTGGTGGTAAACCATCCACGTTGTTCGCCTTCACCAACAGTTGGTACAATCTGGTTTCCGCTTGCATCTTTAAAAGACAAGAATTTTTCCTGCCAGGTTCCATCCTTTAATGTTTTTGCGCCGAGGAATCCAAAACCGGCATATCCATCCCAGTATTCCCATTGAGTGGAAATAGAAGGAGAGTGATCATTTTCCTTCTGACTACCTATGGCCTGGAAAGCGATGTTATAGGGAGAACCGTTTTCATCAAAAGTCTGGTCACAACCAATACCACGGTAATTATTATTATCAACATAATAAGAACGACCGCTATTTGTTCCAAGGCGAAAATGGAAACTTCCAGGAACATAACCGAAAACCAAATTTTTAATCGGATTATTTGTTACATCAACTGTACCATCACCGTTTAAATCAGCCATACCGGTATTTGTCATTTCATATTCAACAAGATGAAAATCATCCAAATGACCCCAGTTTGTGGTCCAGTTATAAACAGTCATTTTAACATCAACACCGAGCTGTGTCGGCCATGCGGAAGTACCATAAGCAAATGTTCGGTCTTCACTTAACACAGCGCCACCGGTTGATGGAATATGATAGTTTCTTGAAGGATCATCCCATCCGGGAACAGAGTGATTAAACTTCATAACAGCATAATTTTCGACTGCAGCATCACCCGCAGTAGCTGCATTGGCAGCAGCAAAGTCTGCATTGTCATTATACTCTATAGCAAATGCAACATTTGTAAAGTCATAAAGGACTTTGCTGGACATCCAACTCCATCCTGGATTTCCAAACAAAGAACTTGTAACACAACGAGATGTGTAGAAAAGTGAACCATTTATGTCCCAGTTATCAACCTGGCTCAAATCTTCATTTATTTTTCCATATCGAGGCCAGTTGTAATCATAATTCGGCGGAGTGTAAGTACCCCACATTTCGCCTGCAGCCAAAACAATATTGTTATTGGCAGGCTCTGCTTGAACGAATGAACTCATCGTTACCAGGCATAAAGCTACCAAAAACAGCATTGCAGCAATTTTTATATTTTTTAGCATATTTGCAATCTCCTTAAAAATGTCTTCATATACATGTCGACAAACAACTTAATCGGCAACTATATTAGAAGCCGAGTTCAATTCCAGCCCATATCATACGTGCTTCACCATATAACATTCGACCAAATGCATCAAACGGCATTTTATTGACGCCCTGAGGATCTTGTTCATCACCGGTATTGGGTAAACCATCGCGACCCACTTGATACATTTTTTCGTTAAGCACAGCATCAAATCCGTTTCTATCAAAAGCAAGGATATTTTCCTTGTTTGTAACGTTACGGACTTCAACAAACGGTTGGAACCGGATACCACCAAGTTTTCCTTCCCAGGATAATTTCAGGTTTAACCAATAGTTCCAGGGACCTTCTTTAATGGGGTGGCTAACATTAAACCAGGGATCGTTATCAACGTCTTCTGTTTGTCTATATTTAAACCCACTCATGGCATTACCGATAGCAGCTAATTGGAAGTTATAAGGAATAAAGAACATCATGTGTCCGCTGAATCGATGTGTACGGTCAAAACCACCGGCCAATGCATTTCCGGTTGTAGAAGTGATAGTGACATTCTCTTCACGGTATTCGTAACGATACAACATATCCCACGGCATTTGATTTCCGTATACTGCAGAATCAGCAGAGCTAAAGGTATCCGGTAAATTTTCATTACCAGAGCCATTGACTGCCTGTTTTATATAAGCATAGGAATAGGAAACGCGTCCGGACCACCAAGCACTGCGTCGTTTTTCAAGAGTTAACTCTATACCTCGGGAATCAGCATGACCCCATGTGGTATAAATTTGCGAGCTCTTACCGGCAGATGGATTAATTGTAAACAACCTATTACCATAATTTTCAACATCACGATAGTAAACAACAGCATCCATAGCAATATCTGCCAAAGGAGTCCACTGCAAACCAATTTCATAGGATGTTGATTTCATGGGTTCCTGATTAACATAAACACTGGTCATAGCCGGTGATGCGGAATAATTTGAAAAGTTATAATCCGTATAGAGCGTAGAAAAGTTTGGATACTGAACAAACTTTCCAAAAGAATAGTGCATGGCCATACGGTCAGAAACCGGATGAGATACACCTAAACGCGGGCTAACGAACCATTTATAGCCAACTTTATCACCACGGTTCGGAACAAATTCAAGCAAGCTGCCGGCGAATTCTACTCTTGAATAAGGATTAAATTCATTTACAAAATTCTCGGTATCATTGTTGTAACCATCTACACGGGCGCCAACATTAACAATCATACCACCGTATTCAATACGGTCCTGCAGATAAAATGCAACTTCTTTTGGTTTAAAAGATTCATTATCAACATGGAATGCAGACATCGGATAAAGAAGACCAGCACCGCCTAATTCAGACTGTAAATGGTTAACTTCAATATCATGCATACGGAATTGGGCGCCTGTTTTAATCTGGTGATTAAATGAAATCTGACTGGTGAGATCAGCTTTTAAAGTGGTTACATTTCTTTTGGTTTTGCTGTAAAGTGGAGCAGGATAAGCAGGGCGAAATGTACCGGTTTGATTACCAAAAGAAACTTTCGCTTCGTTATAACCTGAAGCAGGATCTATAGTAGAATAAAAGAAAGTTCTATTAGGATCTCTTGCAGGTAAAACTGTATTTGCGTTTTCTTCCTGCTGTCTCCAGTTTCCTACATAACCGTCAACAGTGGTCCAATCAATAGTAGTATATTGGTTGCCATTATCGTCTTCGACTATCCTGGTCTGTCCACCAAGATATTTGAAATATTCATTCAAGTCACTAAACTCAATAAAATCACCTGATTCGTCAATGTCACAATATCCGTCACCATCGTCATCAGGATAACCAATCCAACTGGTTTTATTGGCTTGACTCAACTGTACTTCATAAAAAGTTTTTGGAGATAATGTATGCGTCCACTTTGCATAGGCCATAACGCCTAAATCTTTATAACGTGGAGCACCTTCCATATAGTACATCCATTTTGGATTAAATTTCCAGTTTACAAAATTAAACAGCTTACCACCATCATTAATCTGGCCGTAAAGTGTCAATCTTTTGTCTGAACTGAAATCATAATGTGTTTTTAATGTTAACGTAACAGTTTTTTGTCTGTCAAAAGGCATTGCAGACGTACGCATATTGGAATAACGTCCTGAAAAGAAAAATCCGCCTTTTCCGCCCAATCCGGGAATCGGACCACTGAAATTTCCTTCAACTTCATAGGAACGGCCCAAACCGGTAGAGTCAGTAGGATCATATTCATAATCATCGCCTTTTGCCAATTCAGGAGTCCAGGTAAAAATCTCGGCTGATCTTTTATTTTGAATAGATTCAGATTCGGCAAGAAGTGTTTTACGGTCCAAATAACCGACGTAATCGCCAACAGAATTGGCCATCCAGTAAGGATTATCACCAAAATGTTCAATCTCATTTGAAGGAGTGCCACGGACAAAAATCTTTCCGGTATATTTATCAGCACCTGATTTTGTAACCATATTGATGATACCAGCAGAAGCTGTCGGAAATTCAGCAGTAAACGTACCAGCCATAACGTTCATTTCCTGAACACTACTGGCTGTAACATCACCCATAGTTGTTTCATTACCTTCTGAACGACGAAAACCCTGATAATAGTGACCAACATCACCAGTACCAAACCGTCCAGTACCACCGGAAAAGTAGGTATCAGAAACATCAACACCATCAACCAATGTTTTTGTTTCATATTTTCGACCACCACGAATGTAGCCTTGGAAAGTACTGGCAGCCGTTTCAACGATATCATGAACGCTGGCAACCGGTAAAGCATTATCAAGCTCTTCCGCACCCATGGTTGTTTTCGAAGTTGTTAAGGATTTTTCGACGAGAGGCCTGGCAGCAACGATTGTAACTGCTTCACCTTCTAATACGGTTTGTTTCAGGCTAAAATTCAATTCTGTGGTTATACCGGTTTGAACTTTAACTTCTGTTTGTGTGATTGCTGTATAGCCCATAAAAGTAGCTTTTACAGAAAATGTTCCAGGGGGGACATTAAGGATAAAGTAACGACCATCCAGATCAGTGGTCGCACCCATCGTGGTTCCGACTATCAGCACATTAACTCCTGGTAAAGCTTCGCCGGTTTCAGCGTCTTTAATTGTACCAGCGAGTTTTCCAAGTGGAGCGGCTGACAGAGGAAGGCTTGCGAGAATTATTAAAGCAAGCATCACGGAAAAGAATATTGTAGCTTTTCCTAAAAACTTTGACATGATTTTCCTCCTCTTAAAAGAATAAAAGCACTACTTGATAATTTAGCGATGAACAGAAACAATTTTTCTCTACTATCGCCTCCTTTCTTGTTTACGTTTTGGGTTTAATCACCTCCTTTCAGAACTGAAATATCATATGTTGAATTAATTTTGAGGTTTTTTTGAAGATAAGTATAATTTATACTAAAAATATAGGTCAGAATTCTTAGACATGCAATCTTTTTAAAAGCGAATTTTCTGGTCTTTATCATTAAAATATTAAAATCTATGTCAAATGTCAACAATTCACTTTTCCCAACTAAACGAAAAAATATAATAAATAGTTGTTCCTTTGTCAAGAACATTTTAACAATGTGGACAATTAGATCTTTTTTATTTAAAAAATAAGCATAAAAAAAAGCCTGTTTTAAAACAGGCTTAACAATAACATAATTACATAATAAACAACATTTCAGAGTACTTTGGAAGGGGCCACATTGAATCCGGAATGACTAATTCCAAATCATCTGCAATTTGGCGGGCTTGCAGGAGTGCATCAATAATGTTATCTGAAACAAATTTTGCTTTTTCAGACAAATTTTCAATCTCTTCACACTCATTCATCAATTTTTTAATATTTTTAACGTTTTGGTGTAAAGCATTTATAGATTTTGTTACTGAAATTAAAATTTCTTTTTCATTTTCATAATTTTCATCAGCCAAAACATCCAATTCTTTCAGCCCTGAAACAATTGAAATCATTTCAGATTGATAAGATGCGGCAGCGGGGGCAACTTTTGTCAAGATCAAATCACAAAAAGTAGCTGCCTCTATTTCTATAGCTGTTACATATTGCTCCAATTTGGTATGATATCGGCTTTCAATTTCAGGTTTGCTAAATACATTTTGACTGGTCAGTAACTGAATATTTTTCTCTGCCACAAGAGCGTCCAGCGCATAACCTGTTCTTTTAATATTTGGCAATCCACGCTTTTCAGCTTCTTCTTCCCACTCTTTGCTGTAATTGTTTCCTTCAAATCGAATGGGTATTCTGTTTCAATAATATATTTTTTCAAAACAGACAGAACAGCTTTTGGCAACTCTAATCCTTTGGAAATAGAAGCGTTAATATCATTTAAAATTATTTCCAGCGATTCAGAGGCCGCAGCACATAAAACCGTATTTGCAAGAGATACAGAAGCAGAAGAACCTATGGCCCGAAATTCAAATTTTTCACCTGTAAAAGCAAAAGGAGAGGTTCTGTTACGATCGGTGTTATCTCGCATAATAACAGGCACTTTTGACAACCCTAAATCAATAATGTTTTGACGGGTGGCTTCCGAGTCCTTTCCCTCTTTTATATCATTTAAAATTTGGGTAAGACGCTCACCTAAAAATACAGACATTATTGCCGGCGGGGCTTCGTTGGCGCCCAGACGGTGATCGTTGCCTGCGGATGCTACTGTAGTACGTAAAATATCTCCATATTTATAAACAGCACGTAAAGTTGCAACCAAAAATACTAAAAATTGCAGGTTCTCTTCCGGTGTTTTTCCCGGGTCCAATAAATTGTTGCCTTCAGAATCTGCCAGGCTCCAGTTATTATGTTTACCGCTACCATTAATTCCGGCAAATGGTTTTTCATGGAGAAGTAAAGCTAATCCATGTCTGTTGGCAACTTTTTTCAATACTTCCATAACAAGCTGATTTCTATCAGAACCAACGTTTGCTTCAGCAAAGATTGGTGCAATTTCATACTGATGAGGCGCTACCTCATTATGTCGTGTTTTTGCCGGAACACCTAGCTTGTACAGCTCTATCTCAGAGTCCTGCATAAAAGCTAAAACACGCTCTTTAATAGAACCAAAGTAATGGTCATCAAGCTGCTGCCCTTTAGGTGGTGGCGCACCTTGAAGCGTTCTGCCGGTAATCGCCAGGTCGGGTCGAAGCACAAAAAAGGCTTTGTCCACAAGAAAATATTCCTGTTCAGTACCTATAGTGGTTACAACTCTGCTTGCAACATCATTTCCAAAAAACTTTAATACTTTTAAAGCAGAGTTGGACACTGCTTCCATTGAGCGCAAGAGGGGTGTTTTCTTATCCAGTGCTTCACCGGTATAACTAATAAAAACAGAAGGTATACACAAAATACCACCATTTGGTCCATCAATAATAAATGCCGGACTGGATGGATCCCACATTGTATAACCTCTTGCTTCAAAAGTGGTTCTCGCACCGCCACTTGGGAAAGAAGAAGCATCAGGTTCACCCTGAACCAACTGACTTCCACGAAATCTCTCAATGACATGGCCGTCATCCAATTCTAAAAAAGCATCATGCTTTTCAGCAGTTAATCCTGTTTGAGGTTGAAACCAATGTGTAAAATGTGTTGCACCTTTTGCAATGGCCCATTCTTTCATAGCGTGAGCAACTGAATTTGCAATTCCTATATCAAGTTTTTCACCTTTTTTAATAGTATCACGAAGCTTACTAAAGACATCCTTAGAAAGCTTGTCACGCATTATATTTTCATTAAATGTATTTGCCCCAAAGACATCTACAGCATTCGTAACATTTTTTTCAATAGGCACTTTGCCATTTGAAGCAATTTTAACCAAAACTTCATGTCTTGGGGATAAACTGGACATCGTGTTCATATTATCTCCTAATATTTGAATAATTAAACCAAATTTAAGCATTTCTAACAAATCCCATGCCAAAAAAGGACATTAAATGATTATTGTTTTTTAATAACTTATGCAACTTAAAAATAAAACTTTATTTAAAAATCCTACAAAATTGTATAACTTTACACATTCCATACAATTTTGAAGGAATCAAAAAAACACTACCAACATCCTTACCATCTGACCGAATAAATCAATCATCACAAAAACAAAAAAACATACAATTTTGTCGCATAATGTGATAATGTTACAATATTGTGTGATTATAAAATCTTGCGTTCTTTTACAATTTTACATATCTTAATAATTAAATTTTAAACAAAGGTTATATATGACTCAACCAAAAAGATATTTTTTAATAGCTTGCGAAATTTTGTTCAGAGAAATCAGTTATTGCGTGGCACGTTCCAAAAATATTATTGATGTACATTTTTTACCAAAGGGACTTCACGACATTGGACAAGAAAAAATGTCCTCCAATATTCAAAAAGAAATCGATAAAATCGATAAAAACAAGTATGATGCGGTTTTATTAGGTTATGCTTTGTGTAATAATGGTGTTTGTGGATTACATTCGGATTCACAACTTGTCATTCCTAAAGCTCACGATTGCATCACACTTCTTTTAGGTTCACAAAAAGCATATAATGATTATTTTAATAATTTTCCGGGTACCTATTTTAAATCCACCGGATGGATAGAACGTGAAAATGACAGTACAAACAACGCTGAAAGCATTCCATCACAATTAGGGATAACAAAAGTCTATGAAGAGTATGTAGAAAAATATGGCGAAGAAAACGCCAAATATTTGATGGAAACACTTGGAGACTGGACAAAAAATTACAACAAACTTGCCTATATTGATACAATTAGCGGCTATTTTGACACATATAAAAAACAGACAGAGCAGGATGCCAAAGAAAAAGGATGGGCCTATGAAGAGCTAAAAGGTAGTCTTCGACTCATTCAAAATCTTGTGGATGGTGAATGGAATAAAGATGAATTTCTGCTGGTTAAACCGGGTGAAAAGATCAAAGCTGTTTATAATGGCCAAATAATGTCAGCTTGTAGTAACTGTCAATCCTGATTTTAACCGGTCCAACTATTCACCAGTTCGATTTTTTTCTTTTTGGTAAATTTTTTTATTTGTGCCTCTCTTTTTGCCGCTTGGTTCCAGGATGCATATTTTTCAGTAAAAACTAAAACGACAGGCCGTCGTGAACGGGTATATTTTGCACCGCCACTCATTTCACCATTATGCATTTTGAGGCGTTTATTAATATCTTTGGTCATGCCGGTGTAAAAAGTGTTATCCGAACACTCTACAATATAAACAAAAAACAAAATGTTTTATCCATAAACTTTTTAATTTCCAGAACTAATATTTTTAAAATTCAAAACATCCAATGTTCTGCCGTAAATAATTAATCTGTCACCTCTTTTAAAGACAAAATTTTTATCCGGCATGAGTTGCTGCTTATCGTTTTTATTATTTGAAAAAACATCCTTTCTTTCAATCATTAAAACATCAATTCTGTACAAATTTCGCAGTTTAAGTTGTGCAAGATTTTTCCCTATAAATTTATCGGGAGATTTTGTTTCGGCCATGGAAAATCCCGGCATAACTTCAAGGATTTGATCCGTTTGCAAAGATTTAAAATCATTTGCCAATCCATCTTTTAAATTCATCTTGGCGGCCATCTGATTATAGGCATTAAGTACATCCTGATAATGAAGAGTACCAAGAGGTTTTGATTCATCCTCCTGATAAACAACAGGAATTTCCTCTACACGATAACGACCAAACAAACGAAGAGCATGTTCTAAAGATTCATGTGCATGTATTATACATATATCATTATCCGCAATATCTTTGGCAATAAGGACCTGTTGCAGATTGTCAAAATCGGTAATCAGATGTTGAAGCGAAGCGGATGTAATAACACCGGTAATACGATTGTTGTTATCCGTAGTGTAAATAGTATCATGCGTTGTGTTAAGAAATTCTCTAACGACTTGTGATACCGGAGTTTGATCTGTTAATGTTAAAATATCGCGTCTAATGACTTTATCAATAGAGATAGACCGTAAAATGGTCGTATCCTTTCCAAATCCGGCATGAAATCCGGCATGCAAAAGTTCACGCGAATAAATAGAGCCGTTCATGATCATTTGAGTGACAATATGGCTGCCAACAATCCCCAGCATTAAGGGCAAAATAAAATAATAATTGTTCGTCATTTCAAATAAAATCATAATAGCTGTAATAGGGACCGAATTTACCCCGGCCAACATCGCTCCCATACCCACGAGTGTATAAGTTACATAATCCAAAGGAATATGAAAAAGGGAAGAAAACACGAGAGCGAATAAGTATCCGTAGCATGCTCCCAGGAATATCGATGGAGCAAAGATTCCTCCAAACCCACCGGAATTTAAAATCAGCAAAACAAGGACAAATTTGAATACAAAAAATATGGTAACCAGCTTTATAGAATACATTCCGAACAGCAGGTTATTAATACAGTTATATCCAATGCCAAAAAGTTCTGGTAAAAAATATCCTGCAATTCCCATAGCGAGTCCGACAATTAACATAACAGGGAGAACAGGAAATTTTTTATAAAGTTTTTGAAATTTATCCTTAACCCATTCATTAGACTTTATAAAAGCTACGGATAAAAATCCAGCAAGTACGCCTAAAAGCAAATAATAGAAAAACTGATCATAGGACCCCAGTTCCAGGTGCCCGAAATGGAACCTTGGCTCGTTTCCCAGGATGGCCCGTGAAACAGCACTTGCGGATACAGAGGAAAGCAGAAAGGCACTGAGAGCGGATGCATGAATGTCATTTAATAAAATGACTTCTATGGCGAAAAAAATTCCAGCCAAAGGTGTATTAAAAACGGCAGCAATAGCAGCACCGGCACCGGCAGCCGTAAAAATTTTGAGCTTGGATTCGCTTATTCCAAGCAATTCTCCAACGGCAGCAACGGTTCCGGCCCCGGTTTGAGCGGCCGGCGCTTCGGGGCCAACCGTACCACCGGTTCCAATGCAAATAGCAGGTGCAAGAAAATGAAATAAAGTTGTCTTGAAAGGAATCTTGCCGTTTCTCATGGAAACAGACTTGATGACTTCAAGCACTCCTTTTTGTTTAGCCTGCTTTGGGGCAAGTCGTGTCATTAGCCATTGAAGCAACATTCCCAGCATCGGGATGCTTATAATAATCCACGGAAAAGATCCTGAAAAAATTTTGCCTGTGGAATGGGAAAAATGAGTAAATATTTCTATGGTTTCATGAAAACAAACAGCAGCTAATCCTGCCAGAGTACCAAGTATAACAGAAAAAATAACAAGTATTGTATATTCCGAAGCACCATGTGAAGCTAAAAAACGTCCGATTTTTAGATGATAATGTTTTACAAAAAATTTCGAATATTTAACGACCTTTTTTCTCAACTCACATTTGCTCCAGAAAATGGTCTTTGGTAATTTTAGCTACAGTACCGGCCAGCAATAAAAGTCCGATTAAATTAGGAATTGCCATAATAGCATTAGCCGTGTCCCCAACATTCCAAACAATATTTAAATATTTGCCTGTCATTAAAGCACCAACAAACAATAGTGAAACAAAAATAATCCGGTATACAACAATTGACTTAATTCCCCAAAGATAACGAATACATTGTTCACCAAAATAGGCCCAACCGATCAGGGTAGTGTATCCAAATAAAAAGGAAGCAATGGCGATTATGGTGCCACCAAATGGGATGACAGAACTAAAGGCTTTAGCAGTTAAAGCGGTACTTGATAAACCGCCCTGAGCAAGATCATAGCCGATTTTAGCGGCAAACGCCTGAATTTCTGCCGGGAATTGCCCTACTTGCGAAACAGAAAGTGTCGTACCATCTACCAAAAGATGAACACCCGCAGCAGGTGTTAACATCCATACACCTGTTAAAACAATGGCCAATGTTGTAAGCGTATTAACAAGAATTGTATCAATAAAAACACCTGTCATGGCAATGAGTCCATTATAGGTTGGGTCAGGCGATTTTGCAGCGCTTTGTGCGATAGCAGCCGTACCTAAACCGGCTTCATTTGACAAAATACCTCGGCGAACTCCCAGGCTAATTGCCTTTTGGATTGTTGTGCCAATAAGCGCACCACCGGCCGCTTTTACTGAAAAAGCTGATTTTATAATCAAGATAAAAGCATCATCAATCAAACTAAAGCGGGCAGTTAAAATAACAAGAGCGCCAATTAAATAAATAAAAATCATAGAGGGAACAACTTTTTCAGCAACAGCACCAATTCTCTTAATACCGCCAATGACAACCAAACCGACTAAAATGGTAAGAAAAACAGCGCTGACCATTGTCGGTACTCCAAATTCAGATTTAAAGGCCAGTGCCATAGAATTGGATTGCATCATATTTCCGGTACCGAATAAAGCCGTAAATCCACCACATATAGCAAAGACAAGTCCCATTACTTTGGCTACATTTTTATTACGAATACCATAACGACAATAATACATCGGTCCGCCGGCCATAGAACCATCTTCCGCGACCTTTCTATATTTGACGCCAAGAAAACCTTCAGCATATTTTGTAGCCATTCCGAAAAAACCGGACACCCACATCCAAAATGGGGCACCAGGTCCTCCTGTTGCAATGGCTGTTGCAACTCCGGCAATGTTTCCATTACCGACTGTTGCGGCCAAAGCCGTCATTAAAGCTGCAAAAGGCGAAATATCACCCTGCTCTTTATTATGTTGTTCGGACTTTTTTGCCCCTTTAAATACAAATACGATGGCAAGCCACAATTTTCGAACCTGTATTCCTCTAGTTGCAATTGTCAACAAAATTCCTGTTCCAACCAACAGGACTATCATCCACTCGCCCCAAATAAAGTTTGCAATACGTTCAGTCATATGCAATAAGGTTTCGAGAAAGGAATTCATTGGAATCTCCGTACTGAATATATTAATCGTTTAAAATAAACAAGGTTAAAAAATTCTTAATTAAATGTAATCTTTATATAATTGGGGACTGGGTGAAGGAATTACCACTTTATTAACCAACAAGCCCTTTTCTGCAATAATTGCCGCACCTGCTTCCACAGCAGCACGAACAGCCGCAACATCTCCGGTCATGGTAACAAAAGCCTTGCCTCCCATAGCCATAGCCAAACGAATTTCCATCAGCTCAACATTGGCAGCTTTTGCAGCAGCGTCAGCCGCTTCAAGTAAAGAAGCGACAGAAAATGATTCAATAACGCCCAATGAAGATAATTTCTCAATATTATTGGCGCCTGAAACCGCCGGCAAAACAGACGGATGGATGTTTGATAAAACCATCGAATCAATAACAGCTCCCTGCCATTTTATAAGACCGGCATCAACACTTGAACGTACGGCGGAAATATCTCCACCGACAATCACCATATATTTTCCTGAACATATCGATCGCGAAATAACCAATTCAACATTGGCCGTTTTTATCATGGTATCTGTAACATCAATCCCCGCAGCAATACTGTTTAATTCAATCAAACCGATCGCATTTAATTGCATTTATTTAATCCTTTCAATAATTATCATCTTTTCATCAACTTTTTGAATCCGGCCATTGATACTGGCATGAATATTAGCGCCCAATTTATCATCCGGACATTTGCCGATAAGCTGGTCTTTTTTAACATGATCACCCTGATTAACCTGAGGCAATGCCGGAGCGCCGATATGTTGATTTAAAGGAATTTGAACCGAATCGGGTTCAATATTTAATTTGGTATATGGAGCAGGAGCCTGATACTGTGTCACACCAAGTTTGTTCATGAGTTGTTTTAATGGTAATCTTCTCGCATCACGCATCGGATGGACTTTAGGTTGTTTATCACCTTCCCATTTGGCCTTACCTTTTTCACGTAAATCGCTTATACCTTTTGCACAGGCTTCCCGCGGGTATAATGATTCGGGACAAGAGTATAATGTACAAACACCACATTGACAACATAACAAGGAATATTTATTCCAAATTTCCGGGCCTGTAACGGTAAACCCAAGACTCCGCATGGCCAGATGAGGTTGGATATCATAACCCAGTAAATACCTGGGACAAAGTTCAGTACAATAACTGCATTGATCACAAGCCGAATGACCGATTCTGTGCATGGCTTTCTCAGGCTTTGTGTAACGCAAAATCAGGGGATGATCGGCTGGTAAAACAATCAACCCACCGGTTGTTTTGGTAACAGGTTGGTTCAGATCCTGAACCAGTTTTCCCATCATTAAACCGCTTTCCATAATGGCATATTCTGACAAGGTCGGTCCGCCGGCAAGCGCCAAAACATCCTTAACAGACATACCAATGGGCACATCCGTGGTCAATGGATTTTTAACTAATCCTGTTATAGTCAGGAACGTTTTGGTTACAGGAATGCCCTTACCGGCCTGATAAATATTATAAACAGTTTCAACATTATTAACAACACAACCGACATCCAGGGGGAGTCCCTGAGGCGGAATAAGTCTACCGGTAACGCCGTATACAAGTTCGTATTCATCACCGACAGGATAAAAATCACCAAACTCGTGAATGCTGATTGCCGGGTCATCAATAGCTTTTTTTAAACTTGTAATGGCTTTTTTATTTTTTGATTTTATACCAATAACAGCTTTTGCAGCGCCTACAGATTTATAGGCAAGTTTAATACCTTCAATAATTTCATGGGAAAACTGGGTCATGAGTTCTTTATCTTTATGCATTAACGGTTCGCATTCGGCACCGTTAATAAGAAACCATTCAACAGTTGAATTCATTTTTATATGAGTTGGGAAACCGGCACCACCTGCTCCCACAACTCCGGCATTTTTAAGATTTTCGGAAAGATTCATATTTCACCATTTTAATTTAATCTGGAAATAATCTGGAAGATTTATATAAAGTAATAAATTAATATTAAAAAATCGAGTATTTTATCATACCGAATAATCAAGATAAGAAATAAAAGAAATAAATTGACATTTATTACACCAATTCGGATATTGAAATGGTAGAAAACTAAAAGGTAATATGTCGATTACAATAAATTCAACAAATAACATGGCCCGGCGTAGTTTTTTAACAAAACTGACAAAAAGTGCCGGAGCAACTATTGCCGCACCTTATTTTATTACCTCCGGCTGCAAAAAAACGCTTACCAAAAAACGGCCAAATATTCTGCTGATAATGGCAGATGATATGGGATTTTCAGACCTGGGATGTTACGGCTCAGAAATTAACACACCCAATTTAGATGCATTGGCAAAGGCGGGAATACGGCTTACCCATTTTTATAACGCGGCCAGATGCTGTCCGACTCGTGCATCGCTGCTCACAGGATTGTACCCGCATCAGGCAGGTATGGGTGCGATGGTCAAAACAAATAACACAACCCCCGGCCCCTATCAGGGTTACATCAATGACCAATGCGTAACCATAGCCGAATTATTAAAACAAGCCGATTATAAAACATTAATGGCCGGCAAATGGCATGTTGGAGAAAATCGGCCAAACTGGCCGGTTGACCGTGGTTTTGATCATTATTTTGGATTAATAAGCGGGGCCGCAAACTATTTTGATTATACAAAAACCAAAGCAGAGGGTGTTACGCGAACAATGGCATTGGATGACCAACCATTTATACCACCCAAAGATAATTTTTATATGACAGATGCCATTACAGATCATGCCGTAAAAATGCTCTCTGATCATGAAAAAAATGACAAGCCGTTTTTTATGTATGTTGCTTATACGGCCCCTCACTGGCCGCTGCATGCTTTACCACAAGATATAAAAAAATATAAAAACAAATACCTGGATGGTTGGGAAAAATTACAGCAAAAAAGATTTGATAAACAAAAAGCAATGGGGCTTTTTGACGAGACCTGGTCCTTACCCCCGCTTGACAAAGAAATTACACCATGGGACAACGTTCCAAACAAAGAAGAAATGGACCTTAAAATGGCGATTTACGCCGCACAAATTGATAGAATGGACCAGGGAATTGGAAGAATTTTTGAACTCTTGAAACAGCAGAATAAATATAACGATACAATTATTATGTTCTTATCCGATAACGGCGGCTGTGCGGAAGGCGGTCCCTGGGGATTTGATAGACGACAAAACGGACTTGCTCCCGGTGGTGTGGATTCCTATATGAGTTACGGACAATCATGGGCACATTTAAGCAACACACCTTTTACATATTATAAAAAATGGGTGCACGAAGGCGGAATAGCAACCCCGTTCATCGTCAGTTGGCCCAATGGTATAAAATATAAAAATGAAATTTTCCATCAAACAGGCCATATTATAGATATTTTACCAACATGTATTGACCTGGCAGGCGCCGGTTATCCGGACACATTCAAGGGTAAAAAGATTGTTCCGGTGGAAGGAAAAAGTTTGCTGCCTGTTTTTAACGGAGATACCCGTAAAAGACATGACTATCTCTTTTGGGAACATTTGAGCAACAAGGCTGTTTTGCATGAAAATTGGAAACTTGTTAAACAAAAAGATCATCCATGGGAACTCTATGATCAAAGCACTGACCGGAACGAATTAAACAATGTCATTGAAAAATACCCGGACATTTACAAAAAACTTTTAAACGCATATACCGATTGGGAATTAAAATGCGGGGTTAATAATAAATAACAGGGAAATTTATGAAAAATTATACTCTTTTATCTGTATTAGAAAACAGCACAGAAAAATTTGCCAATAATCCCGCCCTTTCCTGGGTGGATGATGAGCCCATGACTTTTAGTCAGGCAAATGAAAAAATTCAACAATTAAAAGTGCTTTTAAATAAACAGGGAATTATATCCGAAGACCGTGTCGCAATTCTGAGTGAGAATATGCCGAATTGGGCCATTGCATATTTTGCCGTAACATCAATGGGCGCTGTAGCTGTCCCCATTCTTCCCGACTTTCATCCAAACGAAATTCATCACATTTTACGTCACTCCGAATCCAAAGCCATTTTTGTTTCGGAAAAACTTTATGAAAAACTGGAAGAAGAGGAATTTGAAAAGCTGAACAGTATTATTTTAATGGATGACTTTTCACTGATTCCTCCAAGAACAAAAAGAGATGCTCTTCGGGATGTTGTAAAAGAAAGAACCAAAGAGTTTGCCAAACTAAAGGCAGCCGCGCTGAAAATGGCGGGTTTACGAAATGACGAAATAAAAGAAGATGACCTGGCCGCCATTATATATACATCCGGAACAACCGGAAAGTCAAAAGGCGTTATGCTCACACATAAAAACGTTGTTTACGATGCCTATGCAACCACACTTATTGTTAAAGTTGCACCCAATGATCGTCTGCTGTCTGTTTTACCGCTTTCACACACCTACGAATGCACACTGGGCCTTGTCATACCGTTTATGCAGGGTTCCTGTGTTTATTATATGAACAAACCGCCGATTGCCCGTGTACTGCTTCCGGCCATGCAAAAAATAAGACCGACAATGATGCTGACCGTGCCGTTAATTATAGAAAAAATTTATAAATTAAGAATTTTACCACAACTTACAAAAAGTACACTTTTAAAACAGTTGACGAAAATTGAGCCTGTTCGGAAAAAAATCATTCAACTGGCAGGGAAAAAACTTTTAAAATCTTTTGGAGGTGAACTGCACTTTTTTGGGATTGGTGGTTCTGCTGTTTCTCCGGAAGTGGAAAAATTCATGCGTGAAGCAAAGTTCCCCTATGCAATTGGTTACGGGTTGACTGAAACATCCCCGCTCATTGCCGGAACGGACCCCACAAAAACCAGGTATCGTTCTACAGGCCCGGCTCTTCCCGGGGTACAGGTTAAAATCGACAAACCCGATCCCAAAACAGGTGAAGGTGAAATTCTGGTTAAAGGCCCAAGTGTGATGCGAGGTTATTATAATGATGACGAACAAACAAAATCAGTCTTTACTGAAGACGGCTGGTTTCGTACCGGCGACCTCGGGGTTTTGGATGAAAACGATTACCTGTATATTAAAGGCCGTTTAAAAAACATGATTTTGGGACCCAGTGGCGAAAACATCTACCCTGAACAGATTGAATACATTATCAACGAAAACGATTCTGTTCTGGAATCTTTGGTATATCAGCAGGAGAATAAACTTGTTGCCCGTGTCTTTTTAAATTATGAAGAGCTGGACAAAGAGTTTTCAGCCCAGAAACTGACAGAAACTCAAATTCATAATGAAATTAAAACTATCCTGGAAAATATTCGAACAGATGTAAACAATCGTGTTTCAACGTTTTCCAGAATTTCAAAAATTATTGAACAGACCGAACCGTTTGAAAAAACACCAACACAAAAAGTTAAAAGATATTTGTATGCCTAGCGGCATACAATGTTATAACCTGGAAAGAAATTGATAAATCTCATCATCAATCCCCGGTAAGGGCTCATGGCCATAGTCCGGGAAAATTGCCATGGATTTTGGTGATTTGATTTTATTATAGGCAGCAAACTGGGTTGACGGCGGACAAATTTTATCCATAAATCCGACACCCATAAAAACCTCTGCCCGAATCCGCGGGCACAGATATTGAACATCAATATAGCCCAAACGTTCAAAAATTTCCATTTCACGTTTATGTTGCGGATCAAATTTCCGAAAATACTCTTTAAGCTCCTGGTAGGCGTTTTCCGCAAGGTCTATGTCCCATACACGTTTATAATCACACAAAAACGGAAAAACCGGAGCAGCCAGTTTAATTCGCGGTTCAAGTGCCGCACAGGCAAGGGTCAAAGCGCCTCCCTGGCTGCCGCCTGTTACACCGATCCTGTTTTCATCCACTTGCGGTAAATCCATAACAATTTGGGCCAACTGCACAGTATCCAGAAATACCGAACGGTATAAAAGGTCTTTTGCTGAACCATCCAATCCGCGTATAATATGCCCGGAAAGTGTCCAGCCGGGTACATTTCCGGTATCACGGGAAAGCCCGCCCTGACCGCGACAATCCAAAGCGGCAACCGTATAGCCATTGGCCGCATAATTTAACTTGCCTGACCAGTCACCGGAATGACCATAATATCCATGAAACATTAAAACAGCGGGGTTTGGTTTTTGCAAATTTTTCGGTTGTATTAATTTCGCGTGGACTCTTGCACCACCGATTCCGGTAAAATACAAATGAGAACATTGAGCAAAATCAGTTTTAAATTCAGAGGGTAAAATTTCAATTTGTGGATCAATTGATTTTATTTCTTCAAGACTTTCGTCCCAATATTTATCAAAATCTTTTGGCCGTGGATTACATCCCTGGTACTGTTCAAGTTGTTCTAACGGAAGGTCAAAGGTTAGCGGCACGTTAACTCCTAAAATCTGTATATTTAATGGGTAACATCAATAAGGCCCTCACACAACCAATTGGCTACAGCCTGACGATTGTTTTCAATGGTGAACCGGTCCTGGTCTCTAAAGTTACGGATATTTCCCAGTTCGATGTAGACGCTTGTTGGTTTCAGTTCACGCAGCAGATGAAGATCACGCGTCATAACAACACCACTATATCCACGTCCCGGTTGCGCTAAATCATATTTCTTTTTTATGGTTTTATACAACGTTTTGGCAATTTTTTTCCCCAGGGCGCATCCCTTTTTATAATAGTAAAAAATATCTATCCGTTTAGAGTTGGACCGTGAATCGACGTGCAAGATGATGGTATATTGATTTTTTTGTTATGGACCTGTTACGGTAATACAAATCATTAATAATTTTCACTCGCTGGTTCAATCGGGTCAATTTGTTACTTGAAATTCTTTGATTGCCGTAATAATATTCATCGTGATCGCCTTTTAAAATAGCATCATCACGAATGCCGTCATTTGGATCGCGAACAATTATGTATACTTTGGCATCATGCTGAAGCAATTGACGCGCTAAGCGAAGTGTTATATCATAGGCATATTCATCTTCATAAAGACGGGAATTGCCCCGTTTTCCTATAGCGCCGGGATCCGGTCCACCATGCCCACTGACCAGGTAAAAGATCTTGCCCATCAGTTTGTTATCAACCAGAGAAATACTGCTATTCTCTTTTCCAAAAATTGTAAACTCACCTTTAGAAACAGAACCAGCTTCCATTGGCACAAGATAAACAGGAACCCATAGCTGCAAATCAATTTTATAAAGCTCGTTTTTTAATTTTGAACGAACAAGTCTTTCATTATAGGTTTGAATTTTTTTTGCCAAATTATAATCTGAAATACCCAAAGTCGAACGAATCGTTTGACCATTATAATTGTATACTAGAACAGGCAAATCATAAGTTACACCCGCTTTCAAGGCGTCATTTTCATCAAATTTGTCTTTGTTTAATTCTTTGAATAACCTTTGAGCTTCTTTATCTGTCGGTAAAAAGTAACGACGCAACAAGCTCATGATACCATCACCTTTTAAAGGTTTAACAGAAACATAGGACTGGGCACAAAGAGATGATCCCCAAAATAAAATAATAACAGCTAATCTACCAAAATACCTCACATCTCACCTGTTGATATTTGACGTTAAATTTATCAAGAATACGATTATTTTTACTTTATCGCAAGAGTATTTTTATCATATCAAATCAGGTTTTTGCTAAATATAATTAAACAAAGCATCAATACAAAAAATATTGTTGCATCTTAAGGATTACTCTATTAATTTTAACGTTGGGCCTGATAAAAAATTTATATTTCAATTACAACTTTAACCATTTACCCCAAAAAGGAGAATTCCGCATGCCCAAATTAATAAAAACATTTTTTCTATCCCTGTTTCTATTCGTACCAATACTGGTTTATGCCAATACGGACAATTCATTATCAGGAGATTGGACTTTAGTTAAAACAAAAAGTTCACAAATCGAACTTTATAATGACCTTTCTGTTCAAATCGAAAAAAATGGAAACTCGACACTCGTCATCAACAAGTGGGGAAATCGCCGGGGTTTTGCAGATTCATTGGACTTGAAAACAGACGGCAGAGCCAACAAAATTGAAATAACAAACAGAGTTTTCCCTTCCAATGTATTTATGGGTTTGTCAAAACCTGTTGGAAAAGATCGTGTTATTGTTGCTGAATGGAAAAACGACAACACTTTGGAACTGGTTGAAAATTATCAAATCAAAGGGTCTCAAGGTTTAACACCTGTTACTTGTTTTCATACCTATGAATATTCCCCGGAGAGTGATATTTTAACCTATACAATTAAACGGTCTACACGAAAAACAGGAAACCCGGTCAAGTATGTTTTTAAACGTAAAGGCTCCAGGGAAGCCTATTATATGACCCTGGAAGATGACTGGCAAATTGACAGTAAATTGGATGAACAAGCCTTGCTCATTTCATTACAGGGTTTGGCAAACAGCCAGGGTCCCCTGCTCTATTTTATTTATCCGGAAAAATGGGATTTTCGATTTACTCCTGATGTTCACAAATTTTTAAGCGAAGAACGGTATTATACTTTTACCAAATTAAAAAACATAGATCAGGCTTTAAAAACATTAAAAGACCATGTTGATGGATATGTTGTCTGGGACAAAAACGTTCGTACTTCATTGATTGTATCCTTTACCGTAGCCGGACTGGAGAATGCAATTGTTGTCAGCGAAGACCAGATTCCCATGGCTGAGAAATATGGTTTAACAAAGGTTAAGGATTTTCGCCGACAATTTACAGGTCAGTCTGATGCAGAAATTTACGCCTGGGCCATTGACAAATATTGGGACCGCTGCAGTAAGGAATACATTGTTTGGCTAGGCGGAGAACATGGTAACATTATGAAACCAGGCGTTGCTGACTGGGGTATTTATAAAAAAGCCTTTTTCAACGACCTTTCCTCCAAACCGTCCGACGAGGAAGAATACGCTTTAGCCAACAAACTGTTGTCTGAAATGAAACCATTATCCTATGTTTTCGGCTGGCATTCCTATAAAAAAGACAAAGAAAGAGACCATGTATCATTAACATCCAGTTATGCATTACGGGTGGAAGGTCTTCATACGCTGCCGAATATGAGCTTTAGCAGCCAGGTTCCGGCATCTCCCGGATTTGAATTTAAAAACAACCATAATGTGGTACCGGGAAAAGAATACATTCCCGAAGAAAAAGTTTATATCTCATGCATTCAAACAGATTGTCTTGGATTGGGTGCCTGGACCCAGCCGGGAAGAGGCGAAATGCCCTATGCCTGGGAAGTAACCATGAACTGGCAATGGCTGGCACCGGCCATGATGGAATTCTTTTACAGCCAGGCAACACCAAATGATTATTTTATCGGTTCCTTGTCCGGCCCCGGATATATGTATCCAAAAGCTATTCCTCCGGAATATTTACCGAAAATAATTGAAATTGCTTATGATTTGATGAAAACGCTGGACTTGCAAGTTTTCGAAACAATGGACTATTCGGAAGGTGCAACCGTAGAAGGAAATACAAATTTGACAAAAGAGATAGTTGAAGCCTATTACAAAGGCATGCCCGATGCGATCGGATTTGCAAACGGATATGCTCCTTCTTACACATTTGCAAATAAAGATGACCGCCCGTTTATGTCTTTTGATTATTATCTCTCACCGGACAGGCCGGAAGAAGATGCGGTTGCTGATTTACAGGAACTAGCCGATATTAACGGCAAGCGTCCTTACTTTTTACTGATGCATGTAAGACAATGGAGTGATATTACAAGAGTTAAATCCATACTTGATCAATTAGGGCCGGAATTTGAAATAGTTCCTCTTGATATCTTTTTAAAAATGGCCGGTAATAAACCGACATTTCAAGAAAACTTTTTAGAAAAATAAAATAAAAAAAAAGCTCGATCAAATTAATGATCGAGCTTTTTTTTGATATTGGAAAACCGAAGGGAGGTTTAAGACGGCTTTCCGAACAATGGAACCTACTTAATCAATGCCATCTTTTTAACAGCACTATAATCGCCTGATTTCATACGATACAAATACATTCCGGAAGCTAAATTCCGACCGTCAAAAGTAATCCGGTGCGTTCCGGCTTCCATATTTTTATTAACAAGCATGGCAACTTCGCGTCCTAAAATATCATATACGGCGATGGTAACTTTGTTCTCTTCTTTAACCCGGAAAATAATTTCGGTAGTCGGATTAAAGGGATTTGGGAAATTCTGGCTCAATTCATATGTTTGCGGAGGAGCAACATTAACTTTTTGAGCATCAGATGTGGTGCTCGTACCATCGTAATCAATTTGTCTTAAACGATAAAAATATGTTCCGGTTTTAACATTTTCATCAAAAAATTGATATGATTGTGCGTTATTTGTTGAACCGGCGCCGTTAATAAATCCGATTTTTTCATAGCTTTTGTTATCAAGACTTTTTTGTACCTCAAAGCCATGATTATTGGTTTCACCAACAGTACGCCATTCCAGTTTAACTTCTTCAGCAAAAGTACCATATTCAACGCTTGCTGTAAACATTGTCAACTCTACAGGTAATTCAAAATCAGGCACTACTTCTTTCAGCCCAATTCCGGTTGTTTCGTAAACAAGTGTTTGTTTTGCACCGTGGAACTCACCGCCACCGATGTTTTCAAAAACAACAACAAGTGTGTCGCCTGCTTGCCAGTTACTGTTTGGTACACCAAAAACAACTTCAATAGCCCAACCACCACTGTCGGCACAGGCTTCGGTTGTTGTGGTATCACCAGGGGACTCTGTTAAATACCCCTGAAATTTTATTTCATTTTCACTTGGATAACTGCCATCGGGATTTTTAACCTTTCCCGAAATTATATGAGGCAGCAACTGAGCTTGAGCTAATGTGGCCATGCACAGCAGCCCAATCATCAGCATGTTCAGAGCTCTAATTTTCATTTTAACCTCCAGTTCATCAAAAAATCTTTATCTTAATTTTACTGTTGCAGGAAAATTCCTGCAACAGTAAAAAACTTTTAATTTATTCTTCCGCTACGTTAGTTACCTGAACGACAGAAGTAGAATATGTCGGCCATACAGCAGGTGCTGAATTATTGACGTTAATTAAAACTGCCTCACCTGGAGCAATTTCAAAATTAGTACCGTATTTTATAGACGGAATCCAGAATTGACTGAAACCATTTGTTTCCGGATTCAGTTTCAAAACAACTTCAACACCGCCAATATCTTTGGCCAAATCATCGGCTGTCTTGATATTCGTTTTATCAAGAGGTACTGTGATTTCATTGTAGGAACCAGCCGCACTTCTATTCAATGCAAACTGTACAGATTCTGCAGCAGGTACACGGCCGGAATAGAACCAGGAGGCTTCTGCTGATTTTTTCAAGGATAACAACAAAGGCATACCAACATGCAACTCAAAATTTTGACCAAAATTTAAATCAGGCAAATAATATTTACTGAATCCGTTGGTTCGTTCTTCAAGCTGCAAGGCAACTTCAATACCTTTAAATTTATTTGCCAATCCTTTTGCATTTTCAAAAGAATTGTGCAATGGAAATGAAATATAATTATAAACAGAATTCTCTCCACGATCCAAATGGAAACCATATTTTCCAACACGATCAGAAAGTTCTGATTGATTATCGCTGTCTATAGCACGTACACAGAAGAAAGCTCTCAAATCTTCACTGTTGACCATATAGGTTGTGTCAGATAATGTGGCAATGAGCGTTCCTTCGGTTGCCGGATTAAAATATGCTTTGGAATTGTTAGAGAATAATTCATATTTAACCGGGGTAATTTCAGGCATACCGTTAATACCGACTGTTACTTTTTGCCAATGCAAATTAACAGTAACACCTTCTTTATCTGCCAGCAGATATTCAGGTGATTTTGGTGCTATATTATCAATTGCACGACCATTTGCCATGGCATAACCGGATACATACTGAATTTGATCAGCATACGTCGTTGAAATGCCGTTGTCTTCAGTTCTCAGAACAACACGTCCCGCACGGCGGATTAACCGCGGTTCTGTGCCGGCTTGATCCGTTGTAATCGTGGCATTTTTAGAATTTAGAGCTTTTGTATATACGGCACGTACCATCCATTGAGACAATACATTGTCACCGGTATAAACAGGCCCGGTAATAAGCGAATCTGCACCGGTGTCACCAGGATCTGTTGCCGGTATTGTACACCAATGAGATATTTCAGGGATGCCTTCATTAAATGTTTTTCGGTATATCTGATAATAGCTGATGATATTATCGATACCGATACCCGGATGATTGGCGGAATAATCAAAAACAAACTGGACATAACCACCCTGATCACCCAATCCATCGGCGCCTCGATAATCACGGACGATTAAAGTGTCCGGAGTATCTATAACCGGAGGAACAACAGTAATCGGATCGGATGTATTATAAACGAGAGTGTATTGATCTACATTAGGAACTGAAACGGTAATTAACAGATTGTCTGTTTCTTTCCAACATGTTACCGGAAAATAACCTACACCATTGGTTAAACGAGACGGTCCGTCCGGAAGATCAATTTCATCCTGGGTAAGATTACTGGACAATTCAATTAAATAAGGAAAGTTAGTATCCAAACTATCATGACTGTCAAGAGCGATAATTTCAACAAAGAACTGAACACCAACAATTTGAGCATCATCCATTGGTATTTCAGGATCATCCAATGCCGGAGCAATCAAAAATTTACTGGCAGCATGATCGTTTACATTGATCTCGGCAACCTGCATATTTCCATTATCCGTACCGGATATATTATCTGTTACAACACCAACTTCAGAAAATTGTACGGTTCCGTTTTGTGTTGGAGACCAGAACAATGTCGGATTTTGATAGACTGTAATAACAACTTTTCCAGGGCTTACCTGAGTTACATTGTCAAATGACCAGCCAATGCCCACATTTAAACCCATATCAAGAACAAAGTCTTCTTTATTGATTGTAGAACTTTTTAAATTTTCACTAATGAATGTTTCAACCTGATAAGTATTAACAGTCCGTGCACTCATAATTGCAGGGCCTGCTTTATCTGCTTCAACGGTTAAACCGACAGGAAGTGCTGCCATCACATTATCAGCCCAGTCTGCAAAACCGTTATTTGCATCGACAACCACATCCGGGACATCACCCGTATCTCCACCATAAGGTGTAACTTCAGGTCCTGCTCCGGTTGTTTCGTCAAATTTGACAAATACTTCAACAGTATCACCAAAAGTATTTATTGCTGTTGGTTGAAAAAATGAATGGAAAGGATTATAGACATTTAAATCAACCTGTAAATTATTTTTCACACCGTCATAACCTGTGATCGACCAATTTGCAACATTAAAAGAGCTTCTTGGAAAGATCGGTGACAAGTCATCAAATGAAAAGCGATAGTGATCCAGTTTACCATCCAAATCAATATCTACTGTTTCCAAAACAAGTAAAATAGGTGCGATATTATCGCGACGTACTTTAACGTCCGGATTTGTTAAATTTCTAATGAGCAGACTATTGTCATTATCCCATTGCATATTTTGAATGCCATTGAGATCGAAAACAGCGCCTTGAGCAAAAAAGTTGATGCCGCCGCTGTCTGTTTTAGCCCATTCAGAACTATTATGATTTAAATAAACAACACTGTCCTGACGACCGCCAGACAATCCGGTAAAGAAAATCGTGGTTGTAATAGGATCAGAAAGTGTCGCGCCAACGTACCATTTAAAACGTGTAGGTGCCTGAGAAGTGGCCAAAGATGTCGGCCAACCATTCGTGTTAACTTTTTCACTAAAAGATACACGAATTCGTTTTCTACCGGCTGTGTAAGCTTTAATAATGGCAGGACCGGCGCCATCCAAAATTTGAACAGCTAAATAATTGTTCGAAGAGACATAAGTATCTGTTGATAACAGATTTTCTGCGTTTCCGCCATTTGTTGCTTCACAGCCATAAGGATCAGCCGGATTTGTATATGTCACAGTCGGAATAATACCGGTGTTTGGTAACTTGGGATCTGTGGCAACAAGAGGAACGCGAAATGTTCTGCCGTCTTCAAGCCATACACCTGTTCCGCCAACTGTCTGAATACCCATACCGGAAACAGAAAATCCCGATACGCTTGTTCTGGTAATATTCATGGCATGATCAAACAAAACATCAACATAATCCAAATAACCCCAACCCCAGGTGCCACCGGTTGCCATTTGTGTGGCAGGGTCAGCATCGACTGTGGTTACCTGAATAATATTTGGGAAAATACCATCTGTTATCGGTATTACTAATCCACGTGAATTTGCCGGACGAACAGGCGGTTCTTGCGCAGTTGAATGACCGTTTACATTTCCAAGAATGTCACGTACTTCATTCGTTTCAACGTCTGTATATTGTATCGTTCCGGTTTCATTTTCAGTTGCAAAATTGTTTGTTAATTGAAACTCGTAAACTGAACTGCTGGTTGTAGGTGCGACAGGAGAGATAATCCCAGTAATAGGATTCAATGTACCATTTGTAAAAACTTCAAAATCTGATCCTGTAACGGTAGACAATAAAACAGGTTCACTAAATGTAACCTCAATTCTTCGGCTTGTCAACGCATTGGCCAAAGGCTGTCTTCTGTTGGCTCTTTTTGTTTTTGCACTGACAATAGCAGGACCTGCTTTATCCGTTAATGCCCTTGTTTGAGCATAAGCATAAGGATTCGCGGAATCTCTTAATTCACGAAAACGATCATCAGGTGATGCCGGAGGATTATAGTTTAAAATCGGTTGAATACCGGAATTGGGCTGTGATGAAAAAGGATAAAAAGTAAAACGGAATTGACCGAGTTCCTGTTGTACTGCTGCCGGGTCCAGATATGTTTCCGGATTGGCAATAACAGCAGGTGTCACGTTCCATTCACCGACAGGTTCAATACCATAAATCGTTGATCCCAGATTGGTAAACATGCCGTTGACCACAGCAGGGGTGGCCGGAGTTTGCATCGGTTCACTCCAGATCAGGTCCACACGGTCTATTCTGCCGTCAAACGGTGTGATATTACCACTGTGAACATTAGCAACAGCTATTGTGTTTCCGGTTCCGTCATCATAATAATATGCTTTTCGAATAACAGGTTTTATACCGTCATCACAAATTTCAAATTGGGCGTCAATCCCAATTGGAAATGAAAACGGAGCGGTACCAACACGCAACTGACCGGAGGTTTGTAACCAAACCCTTGGCTGTAATGATGTTGGATAACCCGTTTCACCTACGGGATAGGGTGTATCCGTACCCTGTTTTACCGGCAGGTAAAAATAGGAATCGTAATCATTGGTTCCAGTTGGTGTAGAGACAATTTCACCCGCAATATTTCCGCGTAATTCATACACGTCTCCGGTATGGGTATTTTCGTTGTTATCCAAATCGACATTTAAATCGACAAGAAATTTCATACCCAAAAAATTGTCATCCAGGTTGTCGTTTCCACCCGGACCACCTTTCACCGTTATTTTAATCCACTTTGCATAACCGGTTTGTTGCGGGTCTGCAGTTTCCCTGTTGGCAATTGTACCGTTTTGAGCCATAACAATTTGGGAAAAACTCAAAATCAGCATAAAGGCAACAAGAAACATTACCATTTGCTTGCTACTGTTTTTCATTCTTTCCTCCCTTTTACAATTAATTATAAAAGAAAAATTACGTTTCATTCTATTCATAATAGCCATATAAACCAATCTCACCTCCTATAAAAAAGGAAAAGTAAAATTCTAAATTAATAGAACTCTTGTCTGAATTTGTCAGTTGACTTTTGGCAAATAAGATGCCATGTTATTAATTTTGTAAATAAAATGATGTTACGAACATCACAATTTACTTACAATTAAAACAACAAGACATAACCAACTAAAATTATTCAACATAAGACAAAGACAGCTTTTCGGCCAGCCAAGATGAAAGCATTTAATCCTTTAAAATTTAAAAAAAAGGGGGAATATAATTCGTGTAAGTGTGAAACAATGTATATTGCTGAAACAAAGCAAATACAATAATGTAAGGATGTAGTTTTGTTAAATTTTCCCATGAAATGCTTTTCTTATTTTGCTGCCTAACAAAGATGCCTAACTTTTAATCCAATATGGATTAATAAGAAAACTAAAAATCAGTATATTATAAATATACAGATAATAAATAGCAAGTAAAATTTTTAAAAATATGGTTTTTTTTTGAATTTTAGGCAATATTTATACATAAATTTTAAAAATTTTGCCCAAAAGACAAAATGGAGCACTTTATTTTTATAAATCAATTCACTATATTCAATTAAATAATTTCTTTTTAACAATAAAACAAAACAAATGTATCTGAATAATATATCGTTTGAAAATCCAATTTTAAAGACTATCGGAAATGTAGCTGATAATTTCAATATTGAAGTTTATACGGTCGGTGGTTATGTAAGAGACCATTTATTGGGGAAAGATGTTAAAGATATTGATTTTGTCGTCATTGGAGACGGACCGCAATTTGCAGAAAAAGTCGCCAGGGCCCTAAATTCTACCCAAATTACGACATACCGAAAGTTTGGAACGGCCATGGTAAAGCATGAAAAAAATATTCTGGAATTTGTCGGTGCCCGAAAAGAAAGCTATCGGGGAGAATCCAGGAATCCTGAAGTAGAGCAGGCAGACCTCTTGACTGATTTATCACGAAGAGATTTTACCATTAATGCTATGGCCGTTTCATTAAATAAAAATACCTATGGAAACGTAATTGATCCTTTTAACGGTCAAAAAGACCTAAAGAAAAAGATAATACGTACACCATTGGAACCGATGAAAACTTTTTTTGATGACCCACTTCGAATAATGCGCGCCATAAGATTTGCGACTCAACTTAATTTTCAAATCGCAAGAAAAACGAAAGAAGCGTTGTTTAATGAGAAAGAGCGTTTAAAAATAATTTCACAGGAACGTATTACTGAAGAGTTGTTAAAAATAATAGCCTCGCAAAAGCCTTCCATCGGCCTTAATATAATGGAACAAACCGGCGTGCTGGAATTGGTATTGCCTGAAATTTCCGATCTAAAAGGGGTTGATGAAAGAGGTCATTTTAAACATAAAGATGTGTTTATACATACGTTACAAGTTTTAAACAACATTTCCGATGTGTCGACAAAACTCGACCTGCGTTTGGCCGCGCTTTTTCATGATGTAGCTAAACCGTTAACAAAACAATTCAATCCGGATACCGGCTGGTCATTTCATGGACATGAAGACCTGGGTGCCAGGATGATGAATCGAATCGGCAAACATTTACGTCTTTCCAATGAGACAATTCGATACATAAAAAAACTGATTTACCTGCACCTACGCCCCATTCATCTGGCAGAAGAGGGCGTTACCGACTCGGCTATTCGCCGCCTGATATTTAATGCCGGAGATGACATCGACGATTTGATAACATTATGCCGTGCCGACATTACATCCGGTAATCCAAAACGGGTTGCACAACATCTGGCAAATTTTGATCATGTCGTTCAGCGGGTACAAGAAGTTGAAGAAAAAGACCGCTTACGCCAGTTTCAACCACCTGTCCGTGGTGATGAAATAATAAAAATATGCGGTATTAAACCCGGACCACTTGTCGGAAAAATCAAAACAGCTATTGAAGAGGCTATTTTAAACGGAGAAATCTCCAACGACCACGAATCTGCTTACCAATTTTTACTTGATATAAAAGATCAATATTTAAACGAAACTTTTCAGGGATAAATACGTCTTTTTTTTAGTTTCACGTCATTTACGCAGGAGGACCAAATAATGACAGATTTAAGCTATACCTCCCATGAAGATGAACAACAAAAAGATTTGAATTTATGGAAAAGAATTTATGGAGTTTTTACTGCTCCGGGAATAACTTTTTCCAAAATAATCGTTCACCCCAAATGGTTCCAACCGACACTTATCATCATTCTGTTTTCATTGGGTATGACAGTTTTTTTAAAACCGATCATTATGAAAGAACAATCTCAAAAACAGGTTGAAGCATTTAAAAAGCGAGGCATGTCAGAAGAACAGATCGACGAGGCTTTAACAAAGGGTGCAAAAATCACAAAATATGTAATGTATCCTTCCGTCGTTGTTGCAACAATCGTCAGCATCCTTCTTGGCGGCGCATTTTGGTTATTTGTCAGCAATGTCTTACTTGGAGGACAGGCAAAATTCACCCAGCTTGCAAGTATTCATGCTTTCCGAATGCTCATTCCAACGCTTGGCGGGCTTATCAAACTTCCCATTATATTGGCCCGTGAAACATTAAACGTCCATTTTTCCATTGCTACTTTTATGTCTGATGCTCTTAAAGATACGTTTTTATATCGTTTTTTAGCAAACATTGAAATGTTCAACATCTGGTCAATCACCGTTTTAACGATCGGTATTGCCGTTGTTACAAATAAAAAAGTAAAAAGTGTATGGCCTTGGGTTACCGCATTATATTTAATTTGGTTTCTGATCACAGCAGGGATTGGTAAACTTTTTGGCTAAATAATTTTCATGACACAATCGGAGTATAACAACATGACACGACTAAATAAATATATGGTACTTTTTCTTTTACTCATGATTTTTTCAATAAATAATGTTTTTAGCCAGGAAAACACTCCACTGAGTTTGGAAGAATGTATTAAAATAGCGTTAGAAAACAATTCTACATTGCGAAACGCCGCCTATCGCGAACAAATAGCGGCAACCACCGTCACTTCTGCGCGGTCAGCTTTTTTACCGACGGTATCTACATCGTTTAGTTCCGGTAAATCGATTCAAGGACCTCGGTTAGTCTCTGAACCAGAAAAAATTGGTGAAGATCCTATCACAAAACAACCACTCTATACCGAAAAACTAGTTTTATATAATGATAAAATTGAAACAAACCGACACAGCGCGAGTATATCCCTTCAACAACAAATTTACGATTTTGGTCGCAGTACCAATAATTACAAAGCAGCCAAAAGCAGCCAAAAATCATACGAATACCTCAAACTCAGCACCAAACAGCAGGTTATTTTAAGTGTAAAAGAAGCCTATTTTCAATTATTAAAGGATATGCGATTACAAAGTGTTTATGAACAGGCATTAAAACAAGCTCAGGGTGAACTCGACAGAGTTCAAACCGAAATGGAAATAGGATTAGCATCCCAGGCTGATGTTTTTCAACAAAAGGTAAGTATGGGTACATACCAAAAACAATTGATAACTCAGCAGAATGTTGTTGAAATTTCCAAAGCTGATTTAAACAATGCCCTGGGACGTAATCCCGAAACACCTGTTTTGATTAGAGAAGATGACGGGCAGCCTGTGTTTTCAGAGATCACTTTTCAGGAAGCAGCGCAAATTGCTTTGGAAAATAACCAGCAAATAAAATCCTATGAAATGGAAGTTAAAACCGCTCTTTTCAACATTCGTGCTGCCAAGGCACAATATCTTCCCTCTATCGGTGCTAGTGCTTCGTATAGTCGAAATAATCAAGATGTCGGACGGGTTTATACCAACAAACTAGACCAGGATTATACCGTCAGCATCGGTGCTTCTCTTGATTTAAATATATTCAACGGATTTGCAGACAAAGCCAATATTCAACAAAAAACACTGAGTTATAAAATTGCCCAAGAAAACCTGACAGATAAAAAACGTACGGTTATTGCATCTGTAAAACAATATTATCTGGAATTGGAAGCATATAAAGATATAATAAAAATTAACCAGGAAAATATCGAATCAGCTCAAGAAAACCTGCGTTTGCAGCAGGAAAAACGACGTGTAGGGTCAGGAACGGAATTGGAAGTGACAAACGCACAGGTACAGCTTATCACTGCACAAAAAGATCTGGTTAATGTCGAATTTGATGCCAAAATCGCCAAAAGCTATCTTGATGTGGCAATGGGAATAATTCAATAAACAGAGTTATAAATCGCAACTATTTATATAACATATATTTGGAGAATATAAATGTCAAAAAAAGCAAAAATTGCGATTCTTGTTATCATTTTAGTCAGTATTGCTGCCTATGTATTTTACATCTTAAAAAAGAGCAGCGGTCCATCCATAGAAGTATCTGTAACAACTATTGAAAAAGGTGACATTACAAAAACCGTTTCCGGAAGTGGTTATATACAACCGGAAGTGGATGTTGATATTGCTGCCCGTATTTCCTCAGAAATTATGAAAATTCACGTCATTGAAGGTGAATATGTTCAAAAAGGACAGGTCCTGGCAGAACTTGACAAACAACGTTACGAAGCCCTGGTTGAGGAAGCCGAATCACGGCTTATGTCAGCCAAAGCCGGTCTTAAAAAAGCTGAAGCTGATTTTGCCAGAACCAATGATCTGTTTGCAAAAAACCTGACCACAAAAGCAGACCTCGACGCTGTTGAAGCAACCAAACTTTCAGCACAAAGCCAGGTCCAGCAGGCTAATGCCTATTTAAAACAGACCAATGATGATTTATCAAAAACCCTCCTAACAGCACCGATTGCAGGAACAGTAACAAAACTGTTAAAAGAAGAAGGTGAAATGGCGGTTGGTTCCCAATTTCAGGCAGACCCAATTATGACAGTGTCCGATCTGTCACGTATGGAAGTTTTGTCTGAAATTGACGAAAACGATGTTGTTTTGGTAAATTTGAATGATGAAACAAGTATCGAAATCGATGCCATTCCGGATACAACATTTGAAGGTAGAGTATCTGAAATTGCTCATACAGCCACAACCCGCGGACGCGGTACGCAGGAACAAGTGACAAATTTTGAAGTTAAAATAGCTGTAACCTCAAAGGTTGAAAAATTACGGCCCGGTATGTCTGCAACCGTTGATATTAAAACCGAAACTCATGAAAACATTCTTTTTGTACCCATTCAATGCGTAACAGCGCGTTCAGCCGACGAGTTAAAAGATCAAATAAATAAAGAAGAAAATCCAGATACAACAGCGACAAAAGAAGAAAAGACCGACAATCCTTCGGAAAAAGAATTGCAGGAAGTTGTCTTTGTTGTTAAAGACGGCATCGCAAAAATAACACCTGTAAAAACAGGTATTTCTGATGATACAAACATAGAAATCTTGTCCGGAGTGGAAGAAGGTGACAAGGTTGTATCCGGTAGTTATAAAGCCTTATCACGATTATTAAAGGACGGCTCCAAAGTTGAGGAAAAAAAAGGCAAAGAACATATAAAAAACGATAAAAAGAAAGATTAGAAATGAGGGCCTCTGATGCTGATTAATCTTGAAAACATTGAAAAAATTTATGAAATAGGGACCGTCAAAGTCCCTGCATTAAAAAAAATAAATGTATCTATAGAAAAAAACGAATATGTTGCTATTATGGGTCCTTCCGGATCGGGTAAATCAACATTGATGAATATTGTCGGTTGTTTAGATACACCAAGCGGCGGAACCTATACATTAAACAACAATAATGTAAGCGATATGACAGACGACCAACTGGCGGAAATTCGCAACCGGGAAATTGGTTTTGTTTTTCAAACATTTAACCTGCTGCCCAGAGCAAACAGTCTTCACAACGTGGAACTTCCTCTGATTTATAACGGTTCACCGGCCTCTCAACGTAAAAAAATGGCCACCGAAGCACTGGAAAAAGTTGGACTGGCAGACAGAATGCATCACAAACCAAACGAACTTTCCGGTGGGCAACGTCAGCGAGTCGCTATTGCACGAGCCCTTGTTAACAATCCGTCCATTATTTTGGCGGATGAACCAACCGGAAACCTGGACAGTAAAACCGGCGAAGAAATTATGGAAATATTTGAAACACTACACGACGCCGGCAATACTATTGTATTGGTAACCCATGAAGAATATATTGCCGAACATTCAGACCGTATTATACGTTTACGAGACGGACTGGTTGAACGGGATGAGGCTATAAATTAACCTGGTTAATGAAAAATGAGATTTTTTATTTACATTGGAGAAGGCGTTAAAATTGCCTTTGAAGCGCTTCGTTCATACAAGATGCGGTCGATTTTAACAACCCTTGGAATTGTTATCGGAGTAACAACCGTTATCACGATCGTTTCTCTTGTTCAGGGCCTTAATAAAGCTTTTGAAAATCAAATTTCAGCTATTGGAACAGATACAATATATGTCGAAAAATACCCCTGGATCATGAGCAGCGATACGGAATGGTTTACCTATCGAAACAGGCGAAACCTGACAGAAGATGATGCTGAAAAAATTAAATCCATGGCCACACTCGCCAAAGCCGTTGCACCGACATTATATACACGCCGCACGGTAAAATATCAGGAAAAAGATGTGGAACGGGTTGTTATTGTTGGAACAAACGACCAATACCTTATCACGTCCAATGCTTTTCCTGAATATGGCCGTTTTCTGAATACTACGGATGTGAAACATCGAAGGGCTGTTTGTGTTCTGGGATCAGAAGTAGCCGAATCCCTGTTTCCCAACACAGATCCAATCGGCAAACGGGTAAAAATAGAAGGCCATAAATTAAAGGTCATTGGCGTTGTTGAAAAAAAAGGCTCCATGTTTGACATGAATATGGACCAACGACTCTACCTCCCCATTGATGTTTTTCAATCATACTTTGGTGCCAGATGGCGTTCAGTAGACATTGAAGTTAAAGTGGCTTCCCCGGAACTTATGGAAGATGCTGAAATTGAACTTGTCGGTGTTATGCGCCGCATCAGAGGATTGACACCGGATAAAGAAAACGATTTTGCCATCAACAAACAAAGTATGTTGATGGATACCTATAAAAACCTGACACGCGTTTTATGGGCTGTTGCCATCGGCGTTGGCGCCATCTCTCTGCTTGTAGGCGGTATCGGTATTATGAACATATTGCTTGTTTCTGTTACAGAAAGGACCCGAGAAATAGGCATCCGAAAAGCTATAGGCGCCAAAAAAGCAGATATTCTTTTTCAATTTTTAATTGAATCCATGATGATATGCGCTGTTGGTGTTGCCATTGGAATAGGCCTTGCCGTTGGACTGGCATATTTTATCAAGACCAGCACTCCCATTCCTGCGGCTATAACAGCCTGGGTAGCTTTTCTCGGTCTGGCATTTGTTGTAACAATTGGTTTGTTTTTTGGTATTTACCCGGCAAGCAAAGCCGCGCGGTTAAGTCCCATTGAATCCTTAAGATATGAATAACAAAAGGATATAAATAGTGTATATTATAGAAAGTTTTGACATTGCTTTAAATGCTATTCGTACCAACAAAATGCGTTCTGCATTGACACTGCTGGGTATAATCATTGGCGTCATGACAATCATCGCTATGCAATCCCTCATTACCGGATTACGAAACAGTATTAAAGAACAATCCAACATCCTGGCCGCCAATGTTTTTCAGGTACAAAAATTCCCATCCGTAGGTGGAGGGGACTGGTCAAAATACAGAAATCGAAAAGACCTCACTGTTGAAGAAGCTTCCGCTGTAAGAAAAAATGCAACAGCAACATCAGAGGTTGGTGCTGAAGTGTGGACTTTTGGACAGGAAATTCGTTATAAAGATAAAAAAACTATGCCGACTATTCCCGTTGCAGGCGGCACACCGGAATTTTTACAACATAATAGTTATGAAATTGGCGAGGGGCGTTTTATAACAAATCAGGACGTTGATTTCAGCCGACGAATAGCCGTCATTGGTTTGGAAATAGTCGAACGACTTTTTCCTTATGAAGATCCAATAGGCAAAGATATTAAAATTGAAGGTGAACGCTTTGAAGTTGTCGGTATTTTAGCAAAAACAGGCAGTATTTTTGGAAACACCCGTGACAACCGGGTTGTTATTCCCATTTCACGATTTGAAAAACTATACGGAAAACATCGGTCCGTTAACATTACCGTAAGGGCCGCAAGCACCGAACAATACCAGGCAGCGATGGACCAGGTGATCGGTATATTAAGGGCTGTGCGAAAGGTTGCGCCCGGCAAAGAAAACGACTTTGAAATCCGTACAAACGACCAATTTATGGATTTCTTTGACAACATGACAAAATATGTACGTATTGTTGCCATTGCTATTGCGTCCATTGCGCTGGTTGTTGCCGGTGTTGGAATTATGAATATTATGCTCGTTTCCGTTACGGAACGTACCAGAGAAATCGGCATCCGCAAATCAATCGGGGCCAAAAGAAGAGATATTTTATGGCAATTTCTTATCGAGGCTATTGTGTTAAGTGAGTTTGGAGGCGTTATTGGTATTCTTTTGGGGCTTGGTATAGGCAAGCTTGTCGATTTAGTTACGCCCATACCAGCCGCCGTACCCGTCTGGACAGTCTTTTTAGGCCTTATTTTTTGCTCAGCCGTCGGCCTTATTTTTGGTGTTTACCCGGCAACAAAAGCGGCTAAACTTGATCCTATCGTTGCACTGAGATATGAATAGTATCGGAGGAAACATGCAAATAACTGAAAAACCCATAGAAAACACTCTTGTGCTGGAACTTGAAGGAGATTTAATGGGGGGAACAGCAGCAGAAGAGTTTCGCAAAGTCATTGATCAGGCGATCCATAAACAAATGGTTAATGTAATTGTAGACATGACACAAGTTAACTGGATGAACAGTTCCGGTCTTGGCATGCTGATCAGTGCTTTAACAACACTGCGAAGCAGTGACGGAGACCTCCGTTTGGCAAACCTGTCCGAACGACTGCGTCGCCCGATTAAAATAACAAAACTGGATTCCGTCTTTCAGGATTTTGATACACTTGAAGAGGCAATAAAAAGTTATACAGTATAAAAAATTCAATTTGAAAAAAATTTTTCAAATTAATCTTGTTTTTACCTGAAAAATTCTTTATATAAAAAAAGTTTGATTTTTTAGAATAATCTCAACCGCCGGACGAGAAGGAGTAATTATGTCCCAATTATCACGAGCCGAGGTATTATCTAAAATCAATGAAGGGAAATCATTAGAAGGATTTGATCTTTCAGAAATTGATTTATCCTACGAAGACCTGAGAGGGGTCAACTTTTCCGGATCAAACATGCAAAATGCTCACCTGCAAAACGCCAACCTGCAAAACGCTAACCTTTCACACACGAATCTGGAATCTGCCTTTTTATTCGGCAGCAACCTAAGCAATGCCAATCTGGACCATGCCATATTGAAAGAAACGAATCTTCAGGACAGTAATCTGGATAATTGCAGTATTAAAAATGCCGACATGTATCATATCGCATTATTAGGTTCGAGTATGGAAAATTGTGACCTGAGCCATTCCGAAATTATCCGGGGCCGTTTAAAACGCGCCAATCTAAAAGGGGCTCTCTTTAACAACACCAACCTGGAAAGTGCTCACCTGGAACGAAGTGACCTGACCGGTGCTATTTTTAAAAATGCAAACCTAACAGAAGCTGTTTTTCGAAACGCTATTATTTATAAAACAGAATTTGAGAATATAATCACAGAAGGTACGGTGGGCTTACCTGATTAATTACCACAAAAAGGCCTTTATAAAATATTATAAAGGCTTTTTTTATCTTGCTTCTCTCCCCCTATTATTGTATTTTTCGCAAAACATTTTTTTACAAAACTTTATCAATCTATATAAAAATATCTGGTAAAGGACCTAGTTATTTGAAAGCAGAATTTGAAAAAAGACTGGCATCATATCGCCAAATGGTCACAGAAAAAATGCTGGGGCTTTTAAACCAAAAAGACCCGCAAACATTATATGAACCGATGCGTTATGCCGTTACAGCCGGTGGAAAACAAATCAGGCCTTGTTTGATGCTCCTTACCTGCGAAGCAGTCGGCGGTAATCCTCAGGATGCGTTGGATGCGGCGGTCGCTCTCGAAATCGTCCACAATTTTACCCTCGTTCACGACGACATTATGGATCACGACGAGTTACGCAGAGGCAAAGAAACAGTGTATAAACATTGGGATGAAAACGTAGCCATTTTAGCCGGCGATGCTTTGTTGGTTATTGCGTATGCCTCATTGGCAAAAATTGCAACGAATGACCTTTCAAGAGTAATTCAGGACTTTTCTTACAGCATTCTCAAAGTTTGTGAAGGCCAAACACTGGACAAAGAGTTTGAAACGAGAGGTTCGGTTTCTTTACAGGAATACTTTGATATGATTGATAAAAAAACCGCTTGTTTGTTTTCCATTGCCTGTGAAGTGGGCGCACGACTCGGCGGCGGTACTCCGGAACATATAAATGCTATGCAAAATTATGGCCTTAAATTAGGACGGGCGTTTCAAATTCAGGATGATTTACTGGACATTATTGCCGATGAAAACATTTTAGGTAAAGATATCGGCAGTGATCTGGAAGAAAACAAAAAAACATTTATGGTTGTTCATGCTATGGAAACAGCCGACAAACCGACAAGAAAAATTTTGTCTGATATTTTAACTAAAGATGGCATAACAACAGATGATATAAAGACTGTTATTGATCTCTTTCAACAAAACGGCACCATTGTCAAAGCAAAAGATGAAATAAATATATCATTAAAAGAAGCAGAAGAGATGGTAAATCAGTTGCCGGAAAATGAATCATCCCACTATTTAAAATATCTGTTAACTACAATTCAAAACCGAAATTCATAAATTTAGATCGATCAGGGGAATACTAACAACTGAAATTATTTCCATACTATACCAGGTAAAATCTTGAGACAAATCTTTGCTTACTCTTTTCCATTAGTCGTTGACCTTATTCTCGGAATGGCCCTTTTCATCGGACCGATGCGGGCAGTTGAAAACAATGCAAGTGTTAAAACAATATCCCTTCTTATCACTGCTTATGGTTTCGGATATATTATTTTTTCATTTTTAATGGGAAAAATTGTAAAAATCCACCTTGCCAAACTTGAAATAATTTTATCCGGATTTTATTTAGCTATTTTGTGTACAATTTTGGCACTAAACAACAATATCTACCTGAGTGTTTTTATTTATTGTATTTTTCCTTTGGGGACATCCATGTTTTTTAACGCCTTTCAGGCATTTATGAAAAACATGGATAAAAACAGCAACAAGCCCCTGACAACATCTGTTAGTTACTATATTTTTTCCTGGAGTATAGGATTTGCATTAGGTCCCTTTGTCAGCGGTTGGATTCGGGAATATTTGACATGGGACAACGCCTATTTATGTGCCGCAATACTCTCTGTTATGGTCTCAATTGCAGCCATTTTTATCTTACACCAATCTGATGAAAAATCCACAGCAAAAGCCGATACACATTTTGAAAACAAACCCGACCTTGCACTGGCCGGATGGGCAAGCAACCTGTTCGGAGGCATTGTACTGGCACTGTTTTTTACCGTTTACCCCAAACAGTCAGAATTATTTGCCATGCGGCCGGCCTTAAAAGGCATGGTTATCTTTACTCACAGTACGGTGCAGGCATTCTTTGTACTATTTCTGAAAAAAAGTAAAAACTGGATGTATCATCCCTATCTTTTACCGTTATCAAATGTAACCGCAATCATCGGTTTGTTATTACTTTTTTATGCGTCTAGCCCGGCATGGCTTTTTATCGCTGCCGTTTTTCTGGGTTTGTATAGTTCTTATTTTTTCTTTTGCTCTATTTTCCACAGCTTGTCACATCCTTCACAATCAGTTAGGAACATTGCCGTCAACGAAGCTGCCATTGGTACGGGGTTTTTACTAGGACCGCAACTCGTCAACCTTACTTTTCTTGCGGATAATATGAAATTTTCCTATATTTATGCTCTGGTTCTTGTATTAATATTAATTGTTTTCCAGCATTTTGTTATAAAAATGAAATCAAGATAATGCGCGTTTTTTTTCTTCTGCTTTTTCTATTATTTTTCCTGATTATAGTATCTAAACTTGTGTCTTTGTTGATGCAAGGTGAGTTGTTCAAAGAAGGTGCTTTTAAAGAATCCATGCAGCAAAGTGGAAAAACAATCTGGTCCGGCATGAAACTTTTTGTCATTGTCTGGTTTTTGTATTTGATTTTTATCTGGTTTGTGAGAAACAGATAGCGGCGTACAAACTATATAATTTGGTTTTGCCCATCCCGTTATAATACCCTTATCAATCCTAACTCACCATTCACATTCTGTTATTAAAAATCATTTAATATTTTGGGTTTATGTAAAATATATATTATATTTTTAAATATGGTATTTGATAAATAAAAAATAAAATGACACATTTAGAGGAATTGGTCCGTGGTATTTCGTAAAATTATCAATTTTTTCAAACCGGCACCGGCGATTGAACCGGTCCCGGAAGCAAAAGTAAACAAACTTTACAAAAAATATCGGTGGAGTACGCTGGAATCTACTTTTATTGGTTATGCAACCTTTTACCTGGTTCGCAACAATCTGTCCACCGTAGCCAAAGACATTGAAGGCGCCTTGCACTATGACCATAACATGATCGGAAGCATTCTCGCTGTTTCGGCCATCTCTTATGGTTTGGGTAAATTTTTAATGGGTTCCTTATCGGATCGAAGTAATCCGAAAAAATTCATGGCTATCGGCCTGGCGCTGACTGCTTTTTGTAACTTTGCTTTTGGTGGTGTTGCTGATTACAATATTCACTTTTTTCTATGGGCATTAAACGGTTTTATTCAAGGTATGGGTTGGCCTCCATGCGGCAGGTCCATCGGTCACTGGTTCAGCCTCAAGGAACGAGGTTCTATTTTTGCAATATGGAACGTGGCGCATAACATTGGCGGAGGCATTGCCGGTATTTTAGCAGCCTATGCAGCGTCTCATTTTGGATGGCAGGCTGCATTTTATTTTCCCGGGACTATTGCCTTAATCGGTTCGGTTTACCTGTTCCTGAGATTAAAAGATACACCCCAATCGGTTGGTCTGCCGCCCATTGAAAAATATAAAAATGACTATCCGGCAAACTCTTCTATCGAAGAACCTGAAAAAGAGCTGTCCACCCGGGAACTTTTTGTCGAGTATATTTTTAAAAACAAATATTTATGGATTTTTGCCATAGCAAACTTTTTTGTTTATATTGTTCGTTACAGCATGCTGGACTGGGGCCCGACCTATTTACGTGAAATGAAAGGCGCCACTTTAACCGGCGGCGGTATTGCTATTCTAATGATAGAATTTGGCGGAATTCCATCCACAATACTGATGGGCTGGATTTCAGATAAATTCGGCGGCCGCCGTGGGATGGTCAGTTTGTTGTGTATGCTGCCGATTTTCGCCGCTTTTTTCGGAATTTATATAAATCCTCCAGGACGTCTTTGGCTGGATATGACTTTTTTAGCGATTGTCGGTTTTTTTGTTTACCCGCCGGTTATGCTGCTCGGTGTGTCGGGTCTGGATTTGACCTCCAAAAAAGCTGTCGGTACAGCAGCAGGCTTTATCGGTTTATTTGGATATATGGGACGTACTGTTCAGGCCAAAGGTTTCGGATGGATAGCTGAACATTACGGACAAACCTACGGAAAAGAAACAAGCTGGAATTTGGTGATATTTGCAATTTTGGGTTGCACGCTCATGTCAATTATTTTACTGGCGTTTACATGGCGCGTAAGACCTAAAAACTAATCTTCCGATCATTTAAAAACTATTTGCTGCCTGCCTTACGAATCCGAAGGATGAGTTTATTATCCTTTAGTGGGAAATAAAAAAGTTTAAAAAATTCATTTGTTAATATAATCTTTCTTACCAGTAACGGAAGCGTAATGCAGGCAATAAACTCAATGGCAGCAGATAAAAATGGGTATCTGCCATGCATTAGCAGACGAAAAAAGTCATCCGCTTTTCCACTGATATAATAATGAAAAATCAATATAAACAAACTCGCCGAGCCAAATGCAACAAACACCTTTTTTAACAATTCATATTTGCATATAAAAAAAGATAACGACAAGATAATATAAATACCACAAATCGCTGCACATGTCGCCAATACAGGGCCAGCATACAATCTTGAATTCAAATCTATTCTGGTATCTGTCAGCAAGGCTATGGGGAAAAATATTAAAAGAGATAATAATAAAATCACAAATTGGGGTTTAAAGGAAATAATTCTCATTTTAAGAAAATGACCGCTTAAAAAATAAGCCGCACTTAATAATAAGAAATCAACACTAAACGGTAAACCATGTAATCGAAATTTGTTCCCGCCAATATCCCCCTGATAATGCCAAAATTTGATTATAAAAAGAGAGCCTGCCAATAGAAGCAATAAAACAAGTATAATTTTAAAAAAAACAGGCCAATCATCTGTTTTTAAAGTATGGTATAAAATATAAGAAAAAATAAAAAGACACCACAAATGGGGTAAAAACCACATGGGCGTCCACCGAATAGTATGACCGGTTCCATATAATATACCGATTGCCTGTTGATTTATATTACTCTCTCCGGCCAATATGGATAAAAATAAAAGCAAAAATAATGTAACAAAATAAGGTTTTAATAATTGGTCCGTCTTTTTTAAGATGAATTTACCAGGTTTTAAGGAAGCATTAAAAAAAACACCAGACAGGAAAAAAAACAACGGCATTCTAAACAAACCCATTTTAGAGCTGACACCGGGTAGCAGATATGCCAGTTACGTATGATTAAAAGCAACCAGAATGATGCTAATCCCTTTTGCCACATCAATAATTAAGTTACGTTTTTTCATTTCAGCTTTGAATCTTTTGTAAAACCAAAATTGAAATTAATTGTATCCGTAAAAAATTTCAAGTAAATATAAAACAGGCCGGGAACAGGTGTTCCGAGTTATAATAAATCGGAATATATACTTGCAGGAAACAGTATGTTTTACTTTAATAAAAAAATATATATCAAACCAAGTTTTTATAGGAGGGTTTTGTAAACCAATAACATTGTAGAAATATGGTCACTTTTGCTTGATATAATATTAATTTACTAAAATTATTTGAGAATACAATATCATTTTTAACAATTTAACAACATTTTTATAATCAAAAATTAAAAAACTCACAAAACCTACTTTTCACTTGCTTTTTTTAAAAAAAATTAACATACTTGAACTGGGCATCTTAATTGGGACAGGCATCGGCACAGAAATGTGCTCACGGGTTTAAAAATATCAATTCCAGATTAAATTGAACAGGGTAATTTATAAATACTAAAAGCTTAATATTTATAATTAAATAAATTAACTTTTAATATTACATTTCAAAACAGGGTACCCAGTGGAATATGTTTCATTGACTTTATTCCTCTCAACGTTAGTTGTGTTTAAAGCCATTAATAACGACTGTATTTTAGAGCGCACAAACTTGTTTGCAGAAAAAAATTCACCTAAAAATTCTCCCAGGAAAAATCTGGCTCCATTATTTTATAAAAAACAAACTCAAAAAAAAGGGGTTAAAAATGAAAATGATCCGACTCCCGCAGATTATCATTTTTCTATCTTTAATCGTATCAACGACATTCGCCAAAGATGTTCAAATTAAATGGCAGAACATTGATATCGGTGATCAAAACAACAATGTAAAATTCAATACGATTTTACTGGATGGGGAGAATATACTTGTCGGTTTTCAGGACGGAAAAGACCAGTACAGCAAAGGATTAGTAAAAAAGTATGACCTAAATGGAAATGTGCTAAAGACCTATTCTAAAATTTATAACGAAACCAATGATAAGTGGACTGATCTAAAAGGAATAAATAAAATCATAAAACACAGTACAGATGAATATGCTATATTTGACCTGGAAAAAGCCTTTAAAGCATCGTTTAATAATAATGACCTGACCTGCACAAAAAATGTCGATTATTTTAATCCGTATGGATGGACAAATTCAATCGTTAAAACCAAAGATAATGGATATTTGGTCTCTTCACATACAAGTTATCACGATTGCGACGATTGGATGACGATCTACAGTAATGATGTAATAAAAATATCTTCAGAATTTAATATTGAAATGAAATGTAATAAATGTATTACTATTGATGATTCTTATACTAATTTTCATCCTAGTCGTGCATGTGAAGTTGAGAACAATTATATAACAACCAGTTATAATTACCTGTTTAAAATAGCCCCTGATGGGAGTACTATATGGAAAAAAGAATTAATACAAGATGCAAATAAAAGTACGCTCTATTACATAAAAAAAACAACTGATCAGGGTTATCTTGTATTGGGCACAGTTGACGCAACCGGTCTCCATTTTGCAAAAAAATATGACAAACAAGACCAACTCGAATATACAAAAATGTTTAATTTTGATATTAATAACATTAATGACATGATTCAGTTGGAGGACCAAAGCTGGTATCTTTATGGAAATGCTGAAACGATTAACGGGACTTTTTGCGGCTGGTTTGCCAAGGTTGATAAAAACTGGAATATGGTATGGGAGTGTCATTTTGATTATTTTTCAGGTTCTAATATATATAATGTAATACCCTTACAAGACAACCTGTTCGTTGCCTGCGGTTCAATAAATGATGAAGAAGCATGGCTGGTAAAATTCTCATTGATCGATGGAAAACTATCTGCCCCTGAGCCGATAGAACCTGTTCCCAATAAAATCGGGACCGGAATGAGAACGTGGTTACACTGGAAGGCAGTTGACGGCGCCGACTCCTATCAGCTTCAGGTGGACAGTGATGCGGATTTTTCCAGTCCACTTTTGGACCGTTCCGGTATTACCAGTAACAGGCTTTTGGTCCAATTGACAAAAGAAAATAATACCTACAACTGGAGAGTACGAGCAAAGAACAGCTCATATACCAGTGAATGGTCTGCTCCACAGCAATTCACAACCATGGAATATCCGGGTATTGTTATTGAAAAACCAACGGATTTTGTCCTTTACAAGCTGGATGAAAAAGACCACCATTTCATAGACAGAGAGTATTACATATCAGACCTGCCAAGTGAACTAGAAAACCTGATCTGGATTAAAACAGCCATGGATTATAAAACAAACACCAGTAACGACTGTATAAAATTTTATCTGGAACAGGGCCAAAAAGTTTATATTGCCTTTCAGGAAGGCACGGGCCAGGTTCCGGACTGGTTAAGGCTGTCTTTTAATAAAACCTATCTCACAATACAGGATATCGGATTAAATAACAATAAAGGCACCTACACTATATATGAGAAATATTACGAAAAGGGGTTTCAGACCTTAGGAGGACCCAGAGCACCAGGGGCCTATAATATCTATGGTATGTACCTGATTGCCTTTGAAAATAAACTATTTAGTGAATCAAACACCGAAGATTATAATATCACATGGGTACATTCTAATAGTATATGGGGAGATTATGATAACGATGGTGATTTGGATAATTTTACAAATGATTATACACAATACAATGGTACTTATGTGCCTGCAAGAGAACCTTCTAATACATTATATATTAATGACATTTTTTTCAAAAGATCTGACTATTATGTCTCATTTGAGGGATATCGTTATTGTGATCGACTAACATGGGCTGATGATAATAAAGATGGTCTTCTGGATTTAATCGCTATAAATTATAATAATTATGTACCATCACTTATCTATTTAAACAATGGAGATGGTACGTTCACCTGTTTTAAAGACCCAGATTATCCAGAGAAGAATAACCTTAAAGTATGGGGGGATTATGATAATGATGGAGATATGGATTATGCCATGTTAAATGACGCTGTCTATAGAAATGATGGTAACGATCTATTTACGAAAACAAACATAGACCTTACGGAAGCCAATCGGGCATGTTGGGGTGACTATAACTCTGACGGATACCTCGATTTACTAATATCAGGACCAGAGACTAATAATTCCAAAATCCTTAAAAACCAAACAAACGGCACATTCTATCCTATAAATTTACAACTATTTAAAACATACAAAACAGGATCGGTCTGCTGGGGAGACGCTGATAATGACGGTGATTTGGATATTTTAACACATGAAAACATCTTTCAAAATCTGGGAAATGACTCTTTCAAACTCTTTTCATCCCATTATCATATTTACCAGGCGACATGGGGTGATTTTGATAACAACGGTGTGTTGGATATCCTGCCAACTGAATATGATACATACCCATTCCTTATATACAGAAACAACTGTATGGTCATCAATGAAAAACCTTCAGCGCCGACAAATCTTTCGGCAAATGCTAAAAACAGCACCGTGACGCTTTCGTGGAACAGAGCAGCAGACGATAAAACACCTGCTGCCGGATTGACCTATAACATTTACGTCGGCACAAAACCCGGAACATGCAATATTGTTGCTCCGGAATCAGACATGGTGACCGGCTATCGACGGAAAGTCAAAATGGGTAATGTCAACCATAACATACAATGGCCCATTCACAATCTGGACCCGGGCACCTATTACTGGAGTGTGCAGGCTGTTGACGCGGCTTATGCCGGTTCTAAATTTGCCCCGGAACAATCCTTTATCATCAACTCGGTAGTGCCTGTCGAACTGACCGACTTTCAGGCGAAATTCGTCAAAGGCCAGGTACAACTCTCCTGGGCTACTGTAACAGAAACAAACAACTATGGATTTGATATTGAACAAAAAATTGATGACATCTGGCAAAAAATCGGCTTTGTAGAGGGTAACAGCACAACCACCTCAACGCATCATTATCAATTTGACTGCCACATAAACTCAAGCACCCCAAACCTGGAATATCGGCTTAAACAAATCGATTTTGATGGTTCCTGTACCTATTCGCAAATCGTTTCGATTGAAAATAACGTTCCGAAAAAATTTGAACTTTGTCAGAATTATCCCAATCCCTTTAACCCGACAACAACAATCAACTATAGTCTGGCCAAAGACGGATGGGTCACACTGACAATTTATAATCCATTGGGTGAACAAGTCAAAACACTGGTCAGCAAACAACAATCAGCCGGACAGTATCAAATTTCTTTTGATGCCGGCAACATGTCAAGCGGTATGTATTTTTATCAACTCAAAACCGGGTCTTTTACGGATTTGAAAAAAATGTTATTATTACGGTAAAACCCAAAAATCCCACAGAGATTTCTTTCTCTGTGGGATTTTTTTCTATCCATCTATCCTCTTAATAAAATTCTGCTTGCGTACTAGTATTTTTTTTCTAGCTTATAATAATTATTAACAATCTGAAAACTATCCTCAGAACACCCAACCGGAGACAAACAAATGGACCTCACATGGATAGATTTGACCGTATTCCTTGGCTTCATGTTAATTGTTGTTATCGTTTCCCTTTATGCCGGACGTAAAGAACAAACCTCAGAAGACTATTTTTTAGCCGGCCGAAAATTAAGCTGGTATCTTATCGGTTTATCTCTTATAGCTTCCAATATTTCCACTGAACATTTTGTCGGTATGACCGGTTCCGCTTTTGGACGCATTGGATTGGCAATTGCAAGTTTTGAATGGACAGCCGCTATTACGCTGGTTTTTGTGGCCTGGGTGCTTTTGCCCCGGTTTTTGCGTGCCGGTATTTATACCATGCCTGAATATCTGGAATTTCGATACGATGCCACAACACGAACGATTATGTCCGTTCTGGTTATGATAGCCTATGTATTTACATTACTGGCAACAGTTTTATACAGCGGTGCAATCGCCATCAATGCCATCTTTGATCTGCCCGGTATTATAATGCGAAAATGGAGCATGTCACCACAGGATGCCGAGTTCTGGGCAAATATGATCGGTATTTGGTCAATCGGAATTATTGCCGGTGTTTATACCATATATGGCGGTCTTAAGGCAGTTGTATGGTCGGATTTAATTCAGGGAGCAGCTCTGATTATCGGCGGAGCTATTGTAACTTTTCTTGGTTTCAAATTGCTGGGTGACGGGAACCTTTTATCAGGTGTTCAATCTTTTTATATGGAAAACACAGAAAAACTGCACGTAGTTCTTCCCTGGAACGACCCGGATGTCCCCAGTCTGGCTGTTTTTGTCGGTGGTATGTGGATCGGTCATATTTATTACTGGGGCTGCAACCAATTTATAACACAACGGACCCTTGGCGCTAAAAGTCTTGCCGAAGGTCAGCGTGGAATTATGTTTGCCGCTCTTATAAAACTGTTTATCCCATTCATCATTGTCATTCCCGGAATTATGGCTTTTCAAATGTTTGGTAATGAAATCACATCCGCAGATAAAGCCTATCCATATCTCATCAGCAAAATTTTACCAGCCCATTTAAGGGGAGTTATGTTTGCAGCGCTATGTGGTGCGGTTATGAGTACGTTTAATTCCGGTTTAAATTCAGCTTCCACGATTTTCACAATTGATATTTATCAAAAATTTATAAAACCACAAGCATCACAAAAACACCTTGTGTTTGTCGGACGACTGGGAACAGCCATTTTCGTTGTATTGGCATGTATCTGGGCACCGATTATTTCCAATTTTCAGGGCGTTTTTATGTATATGCAGGAATTTTGGGGTTTTATCTCCTCCGGTATTGTCGCTTCGTTTCTGGTCGGACTTTTAATAAAAACCGTACCTCCAAAAGCAGCCAAAGGAGCCATGATTTATTCTTTACCGCTTTATGCATTTTGTCGTTTTGGACGGTTTTTGTTTGATCTGCCGCTTTTAAATTTGCTTCCGCGAGGAATTCGAAACACCATTGCCTCTTTTAACTCATGGTCATTGTTACATCATGTCGCTATTGTATTTATTCTGGTCGTTTTATATATGCTTTATATAAACAAACGTGAACCATTAGCAAAACCCGTAGTAATGCCCGAAGCGCATAAAATTGATACAACACCCGAACCCAAAGTTTACTGGATGGGCGGAACGGTTATAGCCTTAACAGCCTTGCTTTATATTATCTTTTGGTAAAAAAAACTGGAAATATAATGAACAAAAAAAGATATTTTCTTTTATTTTGGCTAATAATATTTTTTTCCTGTCGTTTACAAGCCCCACACACCTTGTTCTCTGACGCTTTGGACGATAAATCAATAAATGACAACTGGCGAACAAAGCCAAACAATTTTACCATGCTGCAGGACAGCAGTACCGTATACAGCCTAAAACCAATGCAGCCGGATTCTAATTTTATACTCCCCTGGGTTGCCGACTCTACATGGTCTAATTACCGCATAGAGGTGGAAATGCTTTATCCGGACAGCATTCGTAGCGGATTTGTCGGAATTGATTATTACATTCAGCCTGACGGCATAAGCAGTTGTAACCTGGGTTTGTTTGTTGGAGGAGATTCAACAACAGTCCGTCATTTTGAAACATCCGCACATTTTGGAAAAACAAACACGTGCTGGAAATTGTGGCCCCTTTCTCAAAAGCCAATTTCTATGATCAATAATAATTGGATGAAATGGCGATTGGATATTGGAACTGATGTTATAAATGTGTTCGTTAATAACGACTCGACTCCTGTTTATACCAGCTATAATCTTCCCTATTCTTCGGGCGGCATCCGCTTTTGGCAATATTACGGTGCAGCATATATAAAAAATTTAAAAATCACAAAACTTGAGCACAGTGTTGAACCTGTTCTCAAAGACACATGGTCAAAAATTGATCCGCAAAAATCCATAAAACAATGGAACATCAGTTCCGTTATTACCGACCCTGATTTCACTTTTTCACCGAAAAATGATATATAAATTAAATGGCAGGCGGTTCAGCCTGATAAACAGGGGCGGATTAATTTATCAGCACAATTCCCCGGTTTAATAAAAGGAAAAATTATCGGCCAGACAACTATTTTATCAGATTCTGCAGTTAAACAAAAAATATTTCTATCCTATACGGATAAATTAAAACTGTTCTGTAATGAAAAGCTTATATTTGACGGGCCGTCACGCGGCTGGAACGATCCGGGAAGAAATTTTCAGGAAGGATTCGGCCGGTTGCTTCCGGATCTGTTTCAAACAACATTGCCCTTAAAAGAAGGAAAAAATCTGGTTCAAATAGAAATGGACATTAAAGAACCCGAGTTTGGTTCCGGATTCTGGATGAGGAAAAATTGAGTTTAAAACTATTCTGATTTTTTTAGAGATTCTATCTGAGGGGCATCGGGATTAATTTCTTTTAATAAAATTAAAACCTTGTTTAACTTTTCCTTGTCCTGCTCCCGGGAAAATAAACGCCCCCATTGATATAAAATCCGTTCGAGATACGCATAATCATTCGTTTCCAGTATTTGTAAATCAAGTATCTCCCGGATCATCTTTTCAACAGAAGACCATCTTTTTGTGTTCCATTCCATTTTTAATTCATTAAAAAATGCCGCCTTGCAATTTTTTTTAAACTCACCAATATCCCAATATCTGTCGCACGCATCCGCATAAAGTTCAAATGCGTCATTAAATTTTTGTTTATCAAAAAGTTGTTTGCCCCATTTAAAATACAAATCAATTTCAAAATTTACATTAGAACGGGAATCATGGTTAAATAACTGGGCAAACTGTACGTAATGGTAGGCACGTTCAAAATTTTGTTTTTCCCTGGCAAAATAAGCCCTGTTATAAGCCAGCAATCCAAGCAATTCGGTGTTGGTAATTTGCCGTCCTTTCGAGTTTTCATGAGCATAAATACGGTCCAAACCTATCTGCGCAGCCATTTGTTCCGGATAAAATTGTAATAAATATTGTGAATAGGCCCTCAGGTTTTTCATAATATTAAATCCGGAGGACGTTGTATTTTCCACAGTAACCCGGGTATTAAAATCAGTAAATATTGTATAGGTATGGGTTGGTGTTTCAAAAGCCTCTGTCTCCCACCCCATTTCTTCGCAGATCAAATTATATAAAATTGTCCCGGCAACACAGTTAAATTCTTTTGAATTAACAACATCTACCAATGTCGTTGCTTTTTCCCGATAAGTTATCAACCAATGTGTGTGGATATAAGAAAAAACCTTGGCCGCAGAACCAACACGATCAAACGTGTCAAACTGATAATTCTGCAACGTGGCCACCAGGTCATTAAACCAACGGATGTGCTCCTCCAAATCGGCTTTTGTAGTATCACCGGAAAGGATAAAAGCTGCCTCGATCTTTTCAAAATCATGTAAACGATAATCCGATATATCCTGATATAACTTTTGTTCAAGTGATGCCTGACAGAACAAAATAACCGGACTACATAAAATGATAATAAAGTATCGCATATAAAATCCCTGCTTCCATTAAATTATTTATATGAACATAAAAATCTCTTTTTTAAAACACAAGAGAAACATATATAAAAACAAAGGGCTTTTAGTCATTAACTAAAAGCCCTTGTCTTGGTCGGAGGAGTTTGGTGGAAACCAAGGGATTGGGTTATTTTTTTAATTCAAATTCTATTGCTTTTATAACCTGAGGATCATCAGGTTTGGTTCGAGATCCAAAACGATTTACAACAAAGCCGTTCCGGTCAACAAGAAACTTTGTAAAATTCCATTTTATTTTACCGGCAAAATCCGGATTTGTTTGTTCTTCCGTGAGATATTGATACAAGGGATGAATGTCATCACCTTTAACAGATATTTTTGCAAAAAGAGGAAAGGTAACACCATATTCCATTGAACAAAACGATTTTATTTCCTCGTTTGTGCCGGGTTCCTGGTTTAAAAAATTATTGGCCGGAAAGGCCAAAATTTCAAAACCCTGGGAATTGTATTTTTTATATATGTCCTCCAGTGCTTTATATTGCGGTGTAAAACCGCATTTACTAGCCACATTCACAACCAGTAATACTTTACCATTATATATATTTAAATCTATAGGTTCATTTTCGATATTATTCACTGAAAATGATAAAACCGATGTCTTTTCAGGAGCCATATTCTGTGCTTCCATAGTTATTACATTTAAAAAAAGTACTAAAAATAAAACCATAACAAACTCAAAGTTTATGATAAATTGTTAACAGTTGTAACATAATCAGGGGGAAAAATATTTCAGGCAGGGCAAAAAAAAAGCCCGCATCAGCGGGCCATTGAATTACTTTGTCAAATATTCAAAACGTTTAACAAACTCTTCTTCTGTCATTTTGGCGATTTTTGCCATTTTTGACAAAAGTTCCTTGTTTTCAAAATCCCGTGCTTCCAAACGAACCATATAGCTGCGTGCAACTTTATAGTTATCACTGCTGGTATCGACAAATCGAACAGCTGTCTTTTTGGTTTCAGGATCTATCATATCTTCAAAATAGAGGGGTTTTAACGATCCGTTAACAACGCAAATCATTGCGTTTCTCTGGTTTTCAGGCTTGTTGCTTAACAAATATTGAACAGCGTTATAACCCAAATCTCTCGTATATTCCTGATCAAAAGGAATCGGGTCGGTACATCGCAAAACGTATCCCAAATTGATATCAACAAGAGTAACTTTACCGTTGCGTTCGGAAAAACGTTCCCGGATTTTTTGAGAAATAATTTTTCCCAAATCAACTTCAGCCAAACGCAAATGACCAAAACCGTCATATTCGATATGAACACCAGGAATTTTCTCCAATTCCTGCGGACGTAAACGTTCGGCAACACCTTCAGCAATAACGAGGACACCATGATCATTGCCCATTGCACGGCGTTTAATGATAGATGTTTCAAAAATGTCAATCACATTTTCCAGGTTAATATGGCCCTTTTGACCAAACTCTTCACCAATAATGCTTAATGTTGCACCTGATGATTTTGCAATTCCCAGAGCTAAATGACCGGCATGACGGCCCATGGCGACGGTTGTATACCATCTTCCGGTTGTTTTTGCGTCTTCCATCAAATTTTTGACCAGCATTGAACCCAGGTCCCGTGCCGTTTGATAACCAAATGTCGGCAGATTATTTGGCAGCGGTAAATCATTATCAATTGTTTTGGGAACATGGGCAAACTTGATTTCTCCACCAGCGCCTTTAGCAATCTCACTGGCCCCATAGGATGTATCATCACCACCAATGGTGACCATATATTTAATACCCAATTTTCTCAAATTAGCAACACTGTTCTTTACACCGTTTTCAATGGTAGCCGGATTTGTTCGAGAGGTCCTTAAAATGGACCCGCCATTGAAATGAATTCTGGATACATCAGAAATGTTTAGTTCTTTAACATGCTGCAACAGTTTTTCTTCGTCATCCTGCACAAGCCATTTATAACCATCATATATACCATACACTTTAATATTATGACTACGTGCGGCAATTGTAACGGCAGCAATAACACCATTCAAACCCGGTGCCGGACCACCACCGACCAAAATTCCAATATTTCCATTATACTGATTCTGATTACTCATTTTAACTCCTTCAGTTTCAACTTTTTTTTGTATCATTTATTCACTTTTTATTATTGTTCATCATACCGGCAGGGTATGATCCTAAAACTTTTAACATGGAAGTAATTTCCTGTAAATGACGAATTGCGTTTACACATCGCTCTTCTCCCATGTGTCCAGCAAAATCCAGATAAAATATATAAGCCCAGGGCTTACCTCTGAGGGGTCGTGATTCAATTTTTAACAAATCAATATCACGAAGCGCAAACACACTCAAACCTTTAAATAAAGCGCCGGGAATATTTTTCATCGCAAAAACCACAGAGGTTTTTGTAGGTTCACCTAAATATTCATCCTGACAAGATAAAACCTGGAAACGTGTATAATTTTCAGGAATATCTTCAATAGTGTCTTTTAATACCACCATTCCATAATCATCTGCTGCTTTTTTACTGGCTATTGCGGCAGCGTTGACAAGTTTTTTCTCTTTAATCATCATTACACTGCCGGCCGTATCATAACTGGCAACAGCCTTTGCATTTAAAGAGGATAAAAACTTGCGGCACTGTTCAAGGGCCTGCGGATGAGAATAGACCTCCTCGATTTGTTCCAGAGTTACTCCCGGATTGACAATAAGTTGTTGCTCAACACGTAAAAACACTTCTCCGACAATTTTCAAATCATGTTCCAGCATCAAATCAATATTACGATGAATACTGCCTGTTAATGAATTTTCAACAGGGACAACCCCGTAATTTACATTTTTACTTTCCACTTGTTCAAAAACATCTTCAAAAGTTCGGCAGGGAATGCTGGAAACATCGTTTCCAAAAAACTGCTTGGAAGCAATTTCACTAAATGCATATCGGGCACCCTGAAAAGCAACCGTTGGATTCTTTGGTTTATTTATCATTTATAATCACATTTCTCTGTTAAAATTAAAAAGTATAAGTTAAATAAAAATTATAAAATAATCAAGAAATGTCTGTTTTAATATTATGAATCTATGGATGTTTTGTGTATCAAAGGAAATGATTCGGCGAGAGTTTTCAATGTCAATAAAAAGAAAACAAGTAAAGGTAAGGCAATAAAATATCCTGAGGCGCCAAATAATAAAACAAAAACAGGAATAAGGAGCAAAAGGGAAACCGGGCAAACACCTGGAATTTTTTCTTCCAGCACCATATAAAACAAAACATGCTGAACAAGCCAAATGGAAGCATAACTGATAATTAAACCGACAATTTGAAAATAATAATTATCAGAAGGCAATATAAAAAATAAAGGAACAATAAATGCCAGCCACAAACCCCATACAGGTGAAAGCGCAGCTAAAAAAATCAAACATAATACGACAACAGGATGGTTAATATGTAACAAATACAAGGCAATGGCAAGGCAGCCTGTAATAATAACAGATTTTAAAAGTTGAAATCGAATTAAAAAACCAACTTGATAACCAAGTTTATATAAAAGATGGGCACAACATTCAAACCATTTATTAGGTAAATAAATCAAAACCAGTTTTTTAATCCCTCTTTTAACAACCAGTAAAAGCAAAACAATGGATACCAGCAACACATCAATATAATCCGGCATGAGTTTTATCGCTGCTATTTTCCAAAAATTTAAAAAGGCATTTTGAATATTATAGCCGTATAAAATTAAAATATTTGAATTTCCGTCTATGAATGCTGCATCCGGGGTAACATCTCTCAATAAACTTTTTAATGAAAAAGACGGATCAACAAATAATACCAATCCAATAATACTGCTTACAATAATTACCGGAAAAACCAACTCCAAACGAATTCGTTTTAAAATTGTGTACAAGGGAGAAAAGACGGACAATGCAACAGCACAAAAAAGCAGCACTTTAATTATTGGAAAAAAGAAAAATGTCAAGGTGAGTAGAATTGTCGAAATGACCAAAGCAATGAGCAGGCTGTTTTTGTTTTTCCAAATCATAGCGTTGATCTAAAACAATATATTGGATTGTGCTAATTGGTTTGTCAAATTCATATAATCAGATTGACTTGACACCAAATGTTGATGTATAAATGCCGTTATTTCCGGTAACAACTTGAAAGCAAGTTTGGGGTATTCGTTGACTATTTGTAAATAATCGGAACGTAACAACAAAATCGTTTCACAGGGTTCCAAAGCCCTGGCCGTCACCCGACGTAAATCATCAGAAATCAGTGCGGAATATCCAAAAAATTGATAAGGGGGGATATACTGTACCCGGTGATCCGTCTGTTTTTCATCCTTCATATAAAGGCCAACAGAACCGGATGTTAAAAAATACATAGCTACAGGCGGTGTTCCGATCTTGTAAATAATTTCATCCGTTTTAAAAGAACGGGCAAAGACAAATTTTTGTAATATTGTTTTATCTTTTTTGCTGAATTTATTAAAAACAATAATATTGTCAATTAAATTAACTTTCACAATCAAACCCGCTTTATTAAAATCAATTTGAATTCAATTTAAGAAAACAGGTTGGCACAATCAAGAAATATTATAATGACATTGTGCATTTTCAAGGTTTAATTCTATTGCTTTTGTCGGCACAAACTAATATATTTATAATCTTTAACTAAGGATAACCAAGAAATTGCAATGATACATCATTTACATAAAATACTTTATATCATTTTTTTTATTACTTGTTTAGTGCAGGGTAAAGAAAGCGCCAAAGTAGAGCAGCAAAAGCAGGACCTGGAATCTCTGCGCCAGGAGATCACAAAATATGAAACCGAACTTTTAAAGTCGAAAAAAAATGAAGCAAAAACTCTTGATTTGATAAATGATCTTGATAAAGAAATTGATATTACTCGGTCCTATTTAAACAAACTTGAAAAGGACCTGCAAACCCGTCAATCCAAAATATCAAATCACCAAAAAGAGATTTCGCAAATTTCACAGGAACTGGAATCCCTGAAAAAAATCATATCCAAAAGGTTGACCAGTTATTACAAGCATACGCGTTTACACGACTATCAGTTATTATTTAACGACGGCTCACTAAAAAAATTTAAAGTATGGTTAAAATACCAAAAGCTTGCCACTGAAAATGATCGTCGGAATTACGAATCTCTTAAAAACAAACACCAGCTTTTAACACAACATCGAAACAGGCTTCATTCCGAAACCCTGAAAAAAGAACAAAATTTAATCGCTACGAAACGAGAAAATAATAATTTACAGGCCAGTAGAACCAAAAGACAAAATAATCTAAAAAAAATTATAAAAAACACCAAACTTTTGGAACAGCATCTGGAGCAAGTCCGGGAAACCCAGAACAAAATTCGGGAGTTTATTGTTCAAAATGAACAGGACCGGCTTACAAAGCCATCACGGCTGCCGGACAAAAAAACTGACGATACAATTGTCAGGCGAGACCACACATTTGCCCAATTAAAGGGCCGTCTGGAATGGCCGACCAAAGGACAAATTGTAACCCGATTTGGCCGCCAAAAGCATCCTGTGCTAAACACTATAACAGAGAATCTTGGTATTGAAATTAAAGCGCCCTTGGGCTCCCCGGTTGTATCGGTTGATGACGGGCAAGTGCAAACCATTACTTGGCAGCGAGGACGCGGCAATATTATAATTATAAGCCATGATAATGGCTATTATACCGTCTATACACATCTGTCGGAAATAAATGTTGAACTATCACAATATGTTCAGAGAAATCAAATAATTGGAACAGTAGGCGACTCGGGTTCACTGGAAGGCCCGATACTTAATTTTCAAATTTGGAAAAACACAAAAAACCTCAATCCTGAAGACTGGATCACTTGATTGAATAATATACAATTTAAAAAAATTTTAGGACAACAGCGTTCAAAATCCATACTCATTAAAGCCATCGAAAACAACCGTATTTCTCACGCCTATCTGTTTTCCGGGCCTGAAGGTATCGGCAAAGAGGCTATGGCTTTTGAATTCGCCAAGGTGCTTTATTGTACGGACCCATTTGAAAATCCCTGCGGCACCTGTTCATCCTGTAAAAGAATTTCCCAATTCAACCATCCGGATATTATTTTTATATTCCCGGCGCCAAAAGCAGCCACTGTTGAAGAAGAACGGAAAATTTTAGATAGCTGTAGCAAACAACCCTATGCACGGTTAAAACCCTGGGCAAATCCGGTTATCAGCATTGACCGTATTCGTGAGTTGCGTAAGACTTGTACGATAAAACCGATGGAGGGCAAACGAATCATCATCATTGCAGAAGCGGATAAAATGACGATAGAAGCGGCAAACTCTTTGTTAAAAATTTTGGAAGAACCGCCAAAATCAACTCACATCATTTTAACATCTTCTCAATACAATTCGTTATTGCCGACTATCATTTCACGGTGCCAGGAACTGCGGTTTGGGATTTTATCCGATGAACTAGTTGAACAAGCCCTGGTCGATCAATATCAGGTTGAAACAGAACAGGCCCGGCTTGTTTCTAAAATCTGCCAGGGAAATTTTCGCAGAGCTATTGAATGGCTTGAAAATGATTTAACGACACGACGGGATGATGCCGTTGAATTTCTAAGAACATGTTTAAAAAATGACTATTCCAGACATGAAATGGTTGAAAAAATACTGGATAAATATGATAAAGCAGAAATTAAAGACATTCTAAACCTGATTTTATTATGGTTTAGAGATTCGCTTGTTTTATTTCATGAAAATTCCTATACTAATAGTTTGGATAATAAAATTATAAATCGTGATAAATTCGATGTATTACGTAAATTTACTAATGCATTTTCACACATAGAATTTAATCTTATTTTTAATGAAATAGAACGTGCAATTGAATTAATAAATTACAATGTCCAGGTTAATCTTGTATTAATCGTTTTGATGGCAAAAATCAAACAGGCCTTAAAAGTTAAAGGTGCAGCAGCATGATGATAGAAATTTTATTTAAAGGTGAACGTAAGGAAATATATCATAATCCGCAGCAATTTCCGTTTAAAATCGGCAGTTACGCCATTACCGAAGCTGAAAAAGGCGAAGATTTGGGAGTTGTAAACCAGATCGCCGAAGTACTGGAAAAAAAGGACAGTGACCAGGTTATACGAAATATTATTCGAAAGCCCACATCCCAGGACCTGGAAAAATATTTTGCCAACAGGAAAAAAGAATTTGACGCTTATCAGTTTTGCCGAAAAAAAATAATTGAACACCAGTTAACAATGAAACTGGTAGATGTCGAATACCAGTTTGACGGCAATAAAATTACATTCTATTTTACGGCAGAAAAACGCGTTGATTTTCGTGAACTGGTTAAGGAACTGGCAAGCGTTTATAAAGTTCGTATCGAACTCAGGCAGATTGGTGTTCGCGATGAAGCTAAAAGAATCGGTGGTTTTGGCAGTTGTGGTCGTAAACTCTGTTGCACCACATTCTTGAAAGAATTCGAGCCGATTACAACCCAATGCGCCAAAGAACAAAATTTACCTTTAAATCCGCAAAAGCTTTCGGGTTTATGTGGCCGCCTTTTATGCTGTCTCATGTATGAAAGAGATTTTTATAAAACTCAAAACGAAAAAATGCCCGAGTTTGAAACCCAATTTAAAACACAGGACGGCCTTGGAAAAGTTATAGAAACGAACGTATTTAATGAAACTGTAACGCTTTTAATAAACAACGAAAAAAGAGTTGAATATACATTGGAAGAGTTGACTGATTTTGAAATGATAGAAACAGAAGTCACAGAAAAAACAGAAATCCCGGAACAAGCAGAAAACTCTGAGAAAAACGATAGGTCCGAAAATCAGGAAAAGTAAAAGGCTATTTATGTATAAAGATAACAACCAATTCAAGCAAATTTTAGTGACCAGCGCCTTGCCCTATGCTAACGGTCCGATTCATCTCGGGCATTTGGCCGGGGCTTATCTGCCGGCAGATATATATGTTCGCTTTCAGCGGCTTAAAAACAGAGATGTTATTTATATTTGCGGATCCGATGAACACGGCGTTCCCATAACCATTGCAGCAGAAAAAAAAGGCATCTCCCCGCAAAAAATTGTTGATGAATTTCACTTTCGAAATAAAAAAGCCTTTGAAAAATTTGGAATGTCGTTTGATTATTATGGCAGAACAAGCTCTAAAACACACCACGAAACATCTAAAGAATTTTTTCTTGAACTATATAAACAAGGCATTTTTAAAAAAAGAAAAGAAAAACAACTTTACGATCCAAAAATAAAAATGTTCCTGCCGGACAGATATGTCAAGGGAACATGCCCGAGTTGCTCCTATGAAGAAGCGTATGGCGACCAATGCGAAAAATGTGGTTCAACGCTTTCTCCCGCAGAATTGCTCAATCCTAAAAGTACGTTAAGCGGTGAAACACCAATTTATAAAGAAACGGAACATTGGTTTTTACCCCTGGGTGAATTTCAAAAACAATTAACCATATGGCTGAAAGACAAAAAACATTGGAAAACAAACGTCATCGGCCAAATCAATAGCTGGCTTAACGAAGGTCTTTCCGATCGGGCGGTTACTCGTGATTTAAGTTGGGGTGTTCCGGTCCCCCTAGAAAATGCCGAAGGTAAGGTTTTATATGTCTGGTTTGATGCGCCTATTGGTTATATTTCCGCAACAAAAGAATGGGCCGAACTAAAAGGAGACAAAGACCGCTGGAAATACTACTGGCAAAGCAGTGATACAAAACTTGTGCATTTTATCGGCAAAGATAATATTGTCTTTCATTGTATCATGTTCCCGGCCATGCTTATGGCCCACAAAAATTACGTTTTACCGGAAAACGTGCCGGCCAATGAATTTCTGAACCTGGAAGGTAATAAACTCAGCACCAGCAAAAACTATGCTGTATGGCTGGATGACTATATGGAAAAATTTGACGCAGACTCTTTACGTTATTACCTGTCGATCAATGCACCGGAGACCAAAGACGCTGATTTCACATGGCAGGAATTTCAGCAAAGGCACAACAGTGAATTAGCGGACATTTTGGGTAATTTTGTGAATCGAACGTTAACGTTTGCGGGTAAACGATTTGATGGTAAAATACCGGCTCGTGGTGAACTGGATGACCTCGATAAAGGTTTGCTGGAAACATTATCCAAAGCACCGGAAACAATCGGTGATTTTATCGAAAAATTTGAATTTCGTAAAGCAACCGCCGCATTTATGGACATTGGAAGAGCGGCCAACAAATATTTTAACGATCAGGAACCCTGGCGAACAATTAAAGAAAACCCGGACAAATGCGCAACGACAATAAACTTGTGTATCCAGGCCGCCAAAACAATTGCTGTATTGATGCAACCGTTTATGCCCTTTTCAGCAGAAAAAATCTGGAAAATGCTTGGGTTTACAGGGCAAATCCAGCAGCAATTATGGGATGATTGTAACTTGGATGTTCCGCAAGGGCAACCATTTGGTAAAGTGGAAATTTTATTTGAAAAAATTATGGATGAACGTATACAACCAGAAATTGAACGTTTACAAAATATATCTAACAATAAAACAACGGAGACTCCTGTTGTGACCGACGAAACACCTAAAATAAGTTTTGATGATTTTAAAAAAGTAAAACTTGTAGTTGCACGAGTACTTTTGGCTGAAAAAATTGAAAAAGCAGATAAACTGCTGCGTTTGGAAATAGAAATAGGTAGTGAAAAAAGACAGATCGTTGCCGGAATTGCCAAATTCTATCCACCGGAAGAACTTATCGGTAAAAAAATAGTCATAGTTGCCAACCTAGAACCTGCCGTTATCAGAGGTGTTGAATCAAACGGTATGTTATTGGCAGCAGAAGATGAAAATGGTAAATTCAGTGTTATTTCTGTAGACAGAGATATCGACTCCGGAGCCGGTATTCGATGACAAATGTGTTAATTGATACACATGCACACATTGATTTTCAGCAATATGATGCGGACCGACAGGATGTTGTTTACCGCGCCAAAGAATCCGGAGTAGCAGGCATTATAAACGTAGGTATAGATTTACCTACTACGCAAAAATCTATTCAAATTGCTGAACAATTTACCAATGTTTTTGCAACGGCTGGAGTTCACCCGCATGACGTGGGAAAAGCAGAGCAGCAGGACCTGGAAGAGTTGAAAGAACTTATAAACCACCCCAAAGTGGTGGCTATCGGTGAAGTTGGTTTGGATTATTACAGATATCTGTCACCAATAGAAACTCAACGAAAGCTGTTGCGCAAATTTCTCAATTGGTCTTTGGAAACAGAAAAGCCTTTAATCATTCATACACGTGATGCGGACGATGACATTATAACTCTGTTAAAAGAACGTCAGAAATCCGGCTGGCGCGGCGTCTTTCATTGCTTTTCCGGTGATGAAAAAATGGCTGATAAAGTCATGGAGTTAGGATTTTATATTTCATTCACAGGCACTATTACATTTAAAAATTCGCGTTCAACCCAGGTTATGAAAAACATTCCGTTGGAACGTTTGCTTGTAGAAACAGATTGTCCTTTTATGGCGCCTGTTCCCCAACGCGGAAAACGTAATGAGCCGGCTTTTGTAAATTATATTGCGCAAAAAATTGCCCATGAAAAAAATATACCGATTTCCGAGGTCCAAAAAATAACAACAGCAAACGCGCTTGACCTTTTTAACATTGAACTTGTTAATGAAGAATGAATACACCCGTATCCTATGCGCCTAAACAAAGTTTAGGACAAAATTTTTTAAAAGACCAGAATACAACCCGAAATATTGTTAAAGCACTGAATTTTACATCATCAGACATTGTGCTGGAAATCGGGCCGGGATACGGCGTATTGACGGAACATGTATTACCTCTGGTTAAACAGTTATACGCAGTTGAAATAGACAAACGTCTTTATGAACAACTGAAAATTAAATTTGATTCTTTAGAAAAATTTATCATCATTCATGATGATTTTCTTAAAATAAATCTTGAAGAAATTGCGCCCGACAGCACAATTCGTATTTATGGTAATATTCCCTATCATATTACCAGCCAAATCATGTTCAAAGTTTTTGAACGTACCCGAAAAACGATAGACCTGACAATGCTTATTCAAAAGGAGGTTGCTCTTCGTACTGTAGCAAAACCGAATACAAAAGATTATGGAATTTTGGCCATCATTAGCCAAATATTTGCAGATGTCGACATTCATTTTCACGTTCCAAATACGGTTTTTTATCCAAAGCCTAAAGTGGATTCTTCTCTGGTTACCTGGAAATTTACCGACAAGAGAATAAATAAAATTCATGATCTGCAAATTTTTAAAACAATTCTTAAAACAGCGTTTGGACAACGACGTAAAATGCTTAGAAAATCTCTTAAAGACTTTCTCATTGATGATAATCAGGCTCACTTTGATTTATCACGTCGCCCCGAACAATTGACTACGGATGAATGGATTGATTTTGCAAATTCTTTTGCAAAATAGGACGTCATTATGGAAACAAACGATCGAAAAGAAATCGTGGAAAACATCCGATATCTTTTAGATGTCAGAGATGAACCAAAGCTTAAAAACATCATTATTGATACACATCCGGCGGACCTGGCAGACATTATTCAAGACCTGGATGATGATGAAAAAATATTTCTGTTCAGCCTTATTAAACCAGAAATTGCATCAGATGTTGTTTTAGAACTTGATGAAGTTACGCGTGAGCTGATTGTTACCTCTGTTGAAACGGAACGACTGTCAGCCATTGTCGATGAAATGGACTCTGATGATGCCACAGATGTTGTGTCTGAACTTCCGGAACAACGGGCAAAAGAAGTATTGGCCCTTGTTGACACTCAGGACCGCGCTGAAGTGCAAAAATTGTTATTGCACGATGAGGAATCAGCCGGTGGTATCATGGCGCTGGAAATTGTTACCGTTTATGATGATGAAACCGTTGACGACGCCATTCAGCAAATCCGTGAAAAAGCAGATGAAATTGAAGATATTTACTATATTTATGCTATCGACCGGGGCGGACGCCTGGTAGGTATTGTTTCGCTTCAACAAATTATCCTCAGTAAAGCCAAAACCCTCATCCGCGAGATTATGGACCTGGATGTTATTTCCGTAACAGTCGAAAAAGACCAGGAAGAAGTGGCAAACCTGGTACGTAAATACGACCTTGTTGCTGTTCCTGTTGTCGATGCTTATAACCGCCTTGTCGGCCGTATTACCATCGATGATATTGTCGATGTTTTACAGGAAGAAGCAACTGAAGATATGCAACGTATGGCAGGTATTTCGGAAGAAGAAGTCCTTCAGGAAACATCAACTTTTCGTATCGCACGTTTCAGACTTCCCTGGCTTATTATTGCGTTTATCGGAGAAATTGGCGGTATATCCGTTTTAAACCACTTTAAAGCTTCCATCCAGCAAATTATTTCTATTTCCTTTTTTATTCCGGTAATAATGGCCATGGCCGGAAATGCCGGAATTCAATCCAGCACAATTGTCGTCCGAAGCATTGCCCTGTCAGAAGGCGGTACGTCCAGAATTTGGGAACGTTTTTTCCGGGAGATCAAGGTCGCTTTTCTCAACAGTTTTGTCCTGAGTTCTATGATTTTTATTGTTGTGTGGGTTATGTTCCAACAACCCGATTTTGGTTTGGCTATTGCCGTAGCCATGATGCTTGTTATATTAATAGCCGCTACTGTCGGCGCAACAGCACCTTTTTTACTCAATAAAATCAATATCGATCCTGCAATTGCTACAGGTCCGTTTATAACAACCTGTAATGATGTTTTAGGTTTGTTCATTTATCTGATTTCCGTTACCACATATATAAATTGGATAAAATAAACATAAAATGGCCATAATTAAGACAGAAGCTGTTGTTCTTCGAACCCGGAAACAGGGCGAAACAAGTAAAATACTGTCGTTATATACAAAAAACTTTGGTAAAATAAGTGTTATTGCCAAAGGCGCCAGAAGTATTAAATCAAAATATCTTGGTGCATTAGAGACTTTAAATTATATTTCAATTATAATATACCGAAAAGAACAACGCAGCCTGCAGTATCTGCGTGAAGCGGATATTATTCATTCTTTTCCTGACATTCACGCCCAATTGGGGAAAATGGCCCTGGCTGCTATTCCCTGTGAGCTGATTGATAAAACAGAAGAAGATGATCATTGTAATACAGCAGTGTTTAATTTATTGATTGAATTTTTAAATACTCTGGAAAAATCACAAAAAGGCCAGAAAAATATCTTGCGAAATTTTTACCTGACTTTTTTATCAATTTCCGGATTTGAACCAAAATTAAACAGTTGCTCAATATGTTCGGAACAGACCCATCAGGGTCCTATATTTATTAACATGGAAAATGGAAATTACTGCTGTGAAAACTGCAGCAGCCAACGAGAATTTGCTTTATCATTTAAAGCATTGGAATTTCTTCGCTGGCTTCAGAAAAACGCTGTCTCCAGGTCTGATAAAATTAAAGTAACATCTGCAATTGGTAAGGAAATGGATATGTTCCTGTCAAACTATTTAAACGTTCATATAGATAATTTAAACGATTTAAAATCAATAAAATATTTAAACCAGTTATCAAATGATTTTGAAAAAAATAAACAAAGCGATACATAGAAAGGAATATCATGGCAAAAAAAGTTGAAACAACAATGGACAAGATTGTTTCGTTATGTAAACGGCGTGGATTTATATTTCAATCCAGCGAAATCTATGGCGGCTTAGCCAGTTGTTATGACTATGGTCCGCTTGGTGCAGAGCTGAAAAAAAATATTAAAAATTTTTGGTGGAAATGGATGGTCCAAAAGCATGATAATATCGTGGGACTTGATGCATCCATACTCATGGCCCCGCGTGTCTGGATTGCCTCCGGCCATGTTGAAAGTTTTACGGACCCATTAGTTGATTGTAAAAAATGTAAACACAGATTTCGTGAAGATTTACTGGAAGATACAAGTAAATGCCCGGATTGTGGCGGAGAACTAACCGAATCCAGACAGTTCAATCTCATGTTTAAAACATACATGGGACCGGTAGAAGAAGAGGCTAATGTAGTTTACCTTAGACCGGAAACAGCCCAGGGAATTTATGTTAATTTCTTTAACGTACATCAATCCTCACGTCAAAGAGTTCCTTTTGGAATAGCACAAATCGGCAAGGCCTTTCGAAATGAAATTACAACAGAAAACTTTATTTTCCGTACCCGCGAATTTGAACAAATGGAAATGCAGTTTTTTGTCAAACCCGGTAGTGATGTGGAATGGTTTAACACCTGGAAAGCCGACCGTATGGAGTATTACAAGGCCCTGGGATTAACACCGGAAAAATTGCGCTACCACCAACACGGCCCTGATGAACTGGCACATTATGCATCTGATGCCTATGACATTCAATATGAATTTCCTTTTGGCTGGAAAGAACTTGAAGGTATACACAACCGAACCGATTATGATTTAAATCGCCATCAGGAATTTTCCGGTAAGGACATGACCTATTTTGACGACCTGACTCGTGAACGATATATACCTTACATAGTTGAAACTTCCGCCGGTTGTGATCGAACATTGCTGACAGTTCTTGCTGACGCATTTGAAGAACAACAATTGGAAAAAGACACCCGAACAGTATTACATTTTTCACCGGCTGTGGCACCGATCAAAGCAGCTATTTTCCCGCTTGTCAAAAGAGACAATATGCCGGAAGTTGCTAAAAAAATCTATAATGATCTCAAAGTATATTACAATGTATTTTATGATGAAAGCGGTGCGGTTGGTCGTCGTTATCGAAGAATGGACGAAGCAGGTACGCCCTTCTGCTTTACAGTTGACACAGAAACCCTCGAAAACAACACTGTGACAGTTCGAGATCGCGACACAATGCAACAGAGCCGAATTAAAATCGATGAAATTCAAAACTTTTTATTTCAGAAAATAGAAAAAGGAGACTAGTGTCTCCTTTTTTATATTTTATTCTTGATTATTTTCTTGCTTTGGGGAGCTGTTTTTTCAGGATCCAGCAAACCACGTAAACGCTTTAATAAATCTTCCATCCTCTGCCGTTCGGAACGAATTCGTTCCAACTCTGCTTCGGCATTTTCAGTTTTTTCACGCTCCTTTGCCAGGTTCATATAAATATCCTGATCTACCTGGGAAGATTCGGCTTGCGGAATATTTTGCTGGTATTCATTTATCGAATATTTATTATCCAGCCCTCTTCGTATCGCAAACGTTGCACCTATATTAATACGCCAACTTGGTAAATTGGGTACATCTTTCCAGGGTTTTTTCAAAAATACTTCCCTGGGAGCCAGAGTAGACAGTTTTATCATCATTTCCAATAAGTCGCAAATCCAGGGCAACATTAAAACTCATCGTCCGGCTGGATTGATAGGTGATGCCGGGAGAAAAATACAAACTGCTTTCCCTGGTATAGGCTGTTATAGGAGGTTCTGTCAGAAATGTGCTTCCATAAATTTCTGCATAAAGATTAAAATGTTGAATTTTTTTGGCCGCAGAAATACCATATAAAAGTTCTTTGGTATTTTCAGTTGCCGTTATCGTATCAGTTGGAACATCGGTCATGGTGAGTCCAAAATCATTATGATTAAAAAATCCCAAATTAGCGTGTAAATTAAATCCATATTCCGGGTATAACGGATCAGATAAAATGGAAAACAAACCCGTCAGACCAACGCCAATTCGATCAGCAGAATAGGGTTCCAGCGGTAAATTGTACTTGTTTGTCGTTGGAAACCGAAAATTACCCTGCAAACCAAAACGCATGGAACTTGTTTGCGGTCCCAGGGACCCCAGTTTCACACGTAATAATAAATTATCCGGAAAGTTATATCCGTCACCGCCCTTATGGTTGTCCTGATACATAATGTAGGACAATCCTAGTTCCAGTTTTTCCGTAAAGCCATAGACTAACCCCAATCGCCCTTGAACATCCCAGTAGGTTTCACCTTTAGAGGTGCCGTCTGAAAGTTGATTCATCTCATCTTTAAAAAATGCATGAGAATGTGTTCCGATATTCAATCCCTTTTTAGCAATTGTTGCTGCAGAGCCGACATGCAAAGTTCCCAATCCAAACTCAATTGCATGACTCAACGAAATCCAACAGGTCAATGAAATGACACAAGTAAAAATAAAATAAAGTCGTTTCATTTTTGGATACCTTTATTTGAGTTGATCCCATCCAGGAATTTAACCTGGTTTCTTTAACATTGCCATTTATTTAAACAAACATCTATCTCAAGATAAAAAAAAGTTGTCTGTGATGCAACAAATTTGTCGATTTTAACACTTAATCTTTTCATACAAATATACACATAAATATTAACTAAAGAATAGATGATTTTAAATCAGATTCATAATCTTTTAAATCTATAACAAAACAAATAATAATTCTATTTTAAAATAATTTAGCTTTTAAACCGTTTTACATCAATATTATATTTATCAATTTTATATCCAATAATTCGTTCCGTAACATTTAACAACCGTGCAGCTTTGGCCTTACTTCCGTTCGTTGACTTGAGTGCATCCTGAATCATGTCCCGTTCATAAGAAGCAACAGCCTTAACTAAAGATTTTTGAGGCAAGGTATTGCTGCTCTCTGCTGTTTGTAAAGTAGGTGGTAAATGGTAACTATGTATAACCTGATCTTCACAAACAAGCACAGCGCGCTCTATACAGTTTTCCAGCTCACGGACATTACCCGGCCAATGGTATCTCATGAGCATATCAATAGCCGGGGTGGAAATTCTTTTAATAGCCTTGCCATGTTTTCTTCCATATTTTAACATAAAATGGTCTGCCAGTAAAAGAATATCAGACTTTCTTTCGCGTAAAGGAGGCAGGTATATGGAAAAAACATTTAACCGATAATATAAATCTTCTCTAAAAGTACCATCTTCAATTTTATATTCCAGTTCGGCATTTGTCGCCGCTACAATACGCACATCAACTTGAAGTGTTTCAGTGCCACCGATTCGTTCAAATTCCTGCTCCTGAATGACTCTAAGTAATTTCACCTGCGTCATAGGACTCAAATCACCAATTTCATCAAGAAAAATGGTTCCACTATTTGCCAGTTCAAACCGACCTTTTCGACGTGCAACAGCCCCTGTAAAAGCACCTTTTTCATAGCCAAAAAATTCTGACTCTATTAAATTTTCCGGAATAGCGGCACAATTGACTCTTATATAGGGTTTGTCCTGACGTAAAGAGTTATAATGGATTGCCTGGGCAATCAGCTCTTTTCCGGTTCCCGACTCTCCCCTTATCAATACGTTAGTATTTGCCCTGGCCACCTGTGTTACTTTTTCATATACATCACGCATTTCATGGCTGTTTCCGATAATGTTATGAAACCGATATTCATCCTGAAGTTTCTGCTTTAACATAACATTCTCATCCAAAAGGCGTTGCCGTTCCATTTGAATCACATGTTGTAAACGAATTGGTTGGACCAATGCAGAAGCCACAAGAGTCAAAAATTTCAAAGCGCCATCATAATCTCGTCTTGAATTAAAAGGTAAATTACCAATCAAAACCCCTATTGTTTTATAATCAAAAATAATTGGAACGCCAATAAAAGATTGCTCCCGGTCACTTTGCGGGTCAAAAGAACTCATACGATTTAAAAACAGTGGTTCTTTGCTGACTTGGGGAGATATAATGGGTTTACCCGTTTCTGCAATTTTTCCTGTTAGACCTTCACCCATTTCATAGGTTGTTTTTGCAATTTCTGAACGATAACCAATTGAAGTCATCATTGTAAGAGTATTTTCATTTTCATTGGTTAAAAAAATAGCGCCTGATTTTATATTATATGACTTTGCCAAAATTTTAAGTGCCGCATTTAAAGACTCTTGTAAATTTAAACCCCTGCTGACAGCCTGATTAATTTCAATTAAAATTGATAATTTTTTCATTAAAGGCATATTTTCTGACTTGTTTTTTGATTGTTTGGGGGCTGCCATAATTTAATTCTTTCATTAAAACTACAATTTCGTTATATGGAAAAATTAAGGTACAAAAATGTCGGAAATATAGCAAGACCTAAAATTGCCATATAATGCATTTTGCAACAGCAAAAACAAGCAAACAGGCATACACACAACTCTATCACACAAAATCCTACATTTTTGTCGTCTGATAATTTAAACCTACAAAAATGAATCTATAGGATTGTATGTAGATCATAGATCGGATCAATAAAAACAACAACTTACTGAAAAATAAAAAGTGGCCCGTGAATTGCTTAAAACAAAAAAAATTCAATTTAGCAAAAAAAGGAGAAAATTGCATGAAACTCGTAATCGCTTATATCCAACCAGAAAAACTAAACGCCGTTAAACAGGCATTATTTGAAAGAGAAATTTATAAACTCTCAATAACAAATGCTCTGGGATGTGGACAGCAAATGGGATACCATGAAACATATCGTGGTGCCGACATTGAAGTGAATTTACTCAAAAAAATTCGCCTGGAAATCGCCGTTAATGCAGAATATGTCCAGCCAACAATTGATGGTATTATCGCGGGTGCAAGAAGCGGAAAAATCGGAGATGGAAAGATTTTTGTCCAGGACTTGACGGAATGTATTAGAATTCGAACCGGTGAGACCGGCAGTGATGCAATTGGTTGATAATAAAATTAATTTAATATAATTTCAGGAGTTATGAATGTTTAAGGTTAAAAAAATAATTATTGGCGCTATTTTCTTAATATTGCTTTTTAACGGTTTGTCATTAGCGCAAGAAGCTACAGATACAACAAAAGCCCTGGAAACATTGCAGGATAATATCAATATCGTTTGGACATGCGTTGCCGCCTTTTTAGTATTTTTTATGCAGGCGGGCTTTGCAATGGTTGAAGCAGGTTTTACACGTGCAAAAAACACAGTAAATATAATGATGAAAAATTTAATGGACTTTTCAGTAGGCACCGTTTCATTTTTTCTAATTGGTTTTGGACTTATGTTCGGCGCGTCTAACGGTCTCTTTGGCACAACACATTTTGCACTGATTGGAACCGATGTAATGGGCGCCGACTGGAACTGGACATTTCTCATTTTCCAGACTGTTTTTGCCGGTACAGCCGCTACAATCGTATCCGGTGCCATGGCAGAACGTACAAAATTCGTAGGATATCTTACTTATAGTGTCTTTATCTGTGCTATTATTTATCCTGTTTTTGGTTCATGGGCATGGGGTGGATTGCTCGACGGAGGCGGTTGGCTGGAAGGGCTTGGTTTCCAGGATTTTGCAGGCTCAACAGTTGTTCACTCTATAGGCGGATGGCTTGCATTGGCCGGTGCCTTAATTCTTGGACCACGTATTGGTAAATACTCACCAGACGGTAAACCCAAAGCTATTCCGGGCCATAATATTGCAATTGCCGCACTTGGTGTATTCATTCTTTGGTTTGGTTGGTTTGGATTCAACCCAGGATCAACAACATTTGGCGATGGAAACATTGGAAGAATTGCCGTAACAACAAACATGGCTGCTGCCGCAGGTGCTATTTCCGCAATGTTCGCAGCCTGGATTATCCTAAAAAAACCGGACGGTTCAATGGCATTAAACGGTGCCTTGGCAGGACTGGTAGCAATCACAGCTCCATGCGCAACAGTATCACCTTTTGGTTCACTTATTATTGGCTTGATTGCCGGCGTTCTCGTTGTTTTTAGTGTTCTTTTTATCGATCGCGTACTTAAAATTGACGATCCGGTTGGTGCAGTCAGCGTTCATGGTGTTAACGGTGCTTTTGGTACTTTAGCAGTTGGCCTATTTAACGTAGACGGCGGCCTCTTTTATGGCGGCGGATTTAAACTCCTTGGCATTCAGGCACTTGGCGTAGTCACAGCTTTTGTTTGGGCATTCGGCCTTGGTTTGATCTTGTTCTACATAATTAAAAAGACTGTTGGCCTGCGTGTTACGGAAGAAGAAGAACTGCAAGGCTTGGACATCGGCGAACATGGTATGGAAGCTTATAGTGGATTTCAAATCTTTGTTACACAGTAATTAATTAATAAATAGTACAAAATATACGGCGTTAAAGCTCATAAAATTTAACGCCGTCCTTAATAAAATTGATTATCAGGAGAAATATTTGATGAAAAAGTTTACTACAGGTCTGGCAATAATTTTTCTTTCTCTTACACTATTTTCAAGCGCCTATGCCGAAATCGGTTTTTCAGGTGACGCTACAGTTGTTTCAACATACTTTTGGCGCGGCGTAAAACAGTTTGACGGATCAGCAATGCAGGGAACAGCAGAATTTTCAAAATCATCAGTTGCAGTTGGTTTTTGGGTCTCCAGTATGGCAGACGGTATTGCCGTGGAAACAGATCCATATTTTAGCATTTCATTACCAACCGGCTCTGTAGAAAGTTCAATTGGTGGTACAATTTATACTTATGATTTTTTCGCCAAAGAAGAATATACAGTATATGAAATCTTTGGTTCAGCAGCTTTCGGTCCGGCAAGTGCGAGCTTTTATTACACACCTGAACAACAGGATGGTGACATTGAAAGTGTATATTGGCTTGAACTTGGCCTTGGAACAACGAAATACGGTGCAGACCTGAGCGCCACTCTTGGATACGGTTCCTATTCAGCGTTTACGTCTCCGGAAGACGATAAAGTAGCAACTCTTTTACTATCAGCCGGAAAATCCGTCTCTGACAATGTAGACGTCAGTTGGAATTGGATAGCCGGCCTGAGTGATGGCATGGACAATGGTTTTTTCCTCTCAGCAAGCTATGGTTTTTAAGCTACTGATTTTTTTCACACATCTCCACTCGAAAAGAATGATTGGCTCTACCTGTCAAGTAGAGCCAAATCATTAAATAAGCTACATTATTGTAAAATTCAATTCAAAAAACGACAAAATCGTATTATTATTGGCACCAAATTACTTTTAACCAACTTTTTCATCTAAAATCATTCCTATTTTTGGCAAAAACAGAGCTGTTTTACAAAAAAAATTATAAACAGGTCGAACCGGGCCAAGGTAAATGACCAAATTTCGGTTAAAACATGAAATAAAAAAGGCTCAAAACGAACAAAAACAACATATTTGTAGGTTATTATTGAACTTCCTACAAAATTGAAAGAAATACCCCCACCCTCCTTCTAAATTACTTACCGAAAAAATCACTTAACCTTCGAACAAACAATAAAATAACAAACTATCCACTCCTTAAAAATGTATTGGTTCAGATTGGCATATTATTTGACCGGAAAATACCCAATACCTTTCATTAACCAAAAAATCAAATCTATTATAAAACAAGGAAATTAACGTGAAGAAAAAATGGATGCTTTTTGTTTTGTTCTCGGTTTTATTAATAATATCCAATAATAACTTGTTGGCGTCAGACGGGAATGGTATAGATACCGGAGCGACAGCATGGATGCTGACATCTACGGCCCTGGTACTTTTAATGATCCCCGGTCTGGCAATGTTTTACGGAGGTCTGGTTCGAACTAAAAATGTACTAGGCACCATGATGCATAGTTTTGCAGCAATGGGAATTATGACCGTATTATGGGTTATTTTGGGATACAGCATGTCATTCGGACCGAATGTGCTGGGAGGTTGGTTTGGCTGGGATCCGAAATACTTTTTTTTAAAAGGTATTGACGAATCGATACTAAGCGCCGGAATTCCGGAATATGTCTTTACAATGTTTCAGGGCAAGTTTGCCATCATTACGCCTGCACTCATTGCCGGAGCGTTTGCAGAACGAGTCACGTTTAAAGGGTATACAATTTTTATTGCACTTTGGGGAATTTTAGTTTATAATCCATTATGCCATTGGGTATGGGCAGCAGATGGCTTCCTTTATAATATGGGAGCCAATGGCGCTATTGATTTTGCCGGAGGAACGGTTGTACATATATCTGCCGGTGTAAGCGGGCTTGTCGCCGCTCTTTACCTGGGTGCCCGAAGAGGATATCCCAAAACGGCCATGCCGCCCAGCAATCTGACAATGACGATGATTGGAGCAGGACTTTTATGGGTTGGCTGGTTCGGATTTAATGCCGGCAGTTCTATTTCATCCGGCCTTAGTACGGCCCAGGCACTTACAGCAACCCAAACGGCTGCGGCTGCCGGGGCGCTAACGTGGATGATAATAGAAAACATTCATCAAAAGAAAGCGACAGCACTCGGTTTTGCCAGTGGTATTCTGGCAGGTCTGGTTGCCGTCACACCGGCAGCAGGAGTTGTGCAACCCGCCGGAGCAATGGTATTGGGAATACTGGCAGCTATTCTGTGTTATTGTGCACTATTATTAAAAAACAAATTAGGTTATGATGACAGTCTTGATGCATTTGGAGTCCATGGTGTTGGAGGAATCGTAGGAGCTATTTTTCTCAGTTTTTTCATCAGAAAAAGTTGGATGCTGGACGCAGCATCATCTGCCGGCGGTACCTGGACCGTTTTCCAGCAGCTTGGAGTACAGGTTTTAGCCGTATTGATAGCAATTGTTTATGCATCTTTATTAACATTGCTAATAATATTATTTGTTGAAAAATTTATTGGACTAAAATCCTCTGAAGCTCAAGAAATGGCCGGTCTTGATAGTAGTTATCATGGTGAACATGGTTATGGAATGTTAAACGCAAACTAGCAGGAGATTTGTTATGAGATTAATTACAGCAATTATTCGGGAAGAAAAACTCGATGAGGTTCGTGAAGCCTTGATTGAGGCAGAAATCACTCGAATCACTGTTAGCAGAGTTTCAGGACATGGGCGCCAGGAAGCAATTGAAGTTTACCGAGGGAAAAAAATTATCCCTAATTTAATTCCCAAAATAAAACTGGATATCGCTGTTAATGAAGAATTTGTGGATATTACTGTCAACACAATTATCAAGGCGGCAAAATCTGATAACGGTGGCAAGGTGGGTGATGGAAAAATTTTTGTAACGCCATTAGAAAAATGTATCCGAATTCGTACAGAAGAAAGCGGCGGAATCGCTATATAAATTTTAATTTATCCCTTCCATATTAATTCGTCAATCAGAGTAATCGCTTTTATTCTCAAACTCTGATTGACGATTTTTTATTTATATTAATTTAAATAAATCTTAAATTTCAACTATACTAAAAAATTATTTTGTTTGATTTAATACATTAGTAATGATTATATTTTATCATAATCATACAACTAAAAACTCAATGGGAACCTGTCATGGCGGAACGTCTTAAAGATATGTTTTACAGCAGCAGTTCTATTAAATCTATTGCTGAAACTTTTTTAAAAATCTATCCGGACTTTGAGGCACAAAAATTTTACGATCTCTTTTTCGAAAAATCCCCTTCACTTGAATTAAAACAGAAAATGCGGCACCTGACGGAATGTTTTTATGAATTCCTGCCCAGGGATTATCATAACGCATTGAATCTTTTAAAACAGGCCGCTCCGAATATTAAAGGTTTTGAGGCCATGTCAATGCCCGATTATGTGCAGCTCTACGGGCTTGACAATTGGGAAACCTCTCTTGAAGCACTAAAGTATTTTACTGTTTATGCCAGCGGAGAATTCGCCATACGTGAATTTTTACGGATTGACCATATTAAAACATTAAAAACCATGGAAACATGGGCTGATGATCCGGATGCTCGAGTGCGCAGGCTGGCCAGTGAAGGATGCCGCCCCAGGCTGCCCTGGGCTGCCGGGGTTCCGGTACTAAAACAGACTCCTCAGCTTGTTATTCCGATTTTAGAAAAATTAAAAAACGACAGTTCCGAAGATGTAAGAAGAAGTGTTGCCAATAACTTGAATGATATTTCCAAAGACCATCCGGAAATAGCTTTGGAAATATGTACAGCGTGGTACGGAAAAAATTCAGAAACAGACAGTCTTGTTAAACATGCCTGTCGAACACTTTTAAAATCAGGGCACCCAAAAGCGTTACAATTATTTGGTTTTGCAGATCCTGAAAATATTAACATAAACGATATACAATTAAATTCTGATATTAAAATTGGTCAGAACCTGAATTTCTCTTTCAATATGGAACTCAAAAAAGAATCCCAAAAAATTCGACTGGAATACGAAATCACATTTTTAACATCTACAGGTAAAAAATCAAGCAAAGTATTCCAGATCATCGAAAAAGAATTCAATCCGGGAAACTATAAATATGCCCGTAAACACTCATTTCAAAATATGACAACACGCAAACATTATCCGGGAGAACATTCTCTTGCAGTTATCGTAAACGGCGAAAGAAAAGCAGCGAAATCCTTTTTACTCGAACGTGACTAAATTTCAGGCAAAAGAGTAGAATATTCAACACACCCCTTTACAAATATTGCGGCGCTATTGACATTTCAAAATACTTTTCATATACTGAAATAGAGGCTTATTCTACTCCGCTATTCATAACTTGGACCGTTATTCTGACCTCTCTTTGATTTTTATCCAATTGAAAGGAGAGTAAAATGAAAATGGAAAAAGGAGACCAATTAAAATGGGAAAAATTGGTTTCAAGTCAAATAGCTTTGTGGGAAGTTAAAAAAAAGCTGGCCCTGGAAAACCAAACTCACAAATCTGACAATCCCTGGCAGCAGGCATTTATAACAATTTCCCGTACATTTGGGGCAGGTGGTATTGATACCGCAAACGAGCTGGGAAATATTTTAAATTGGCAGGTTTATGATCGTGAACTGGTCCAATACATCGCCGAAACAACCAATGTACGCAGCAGAATCGTTGAATCACTGGACGAAAAACGGCAAAACGATATGTCGAACTGGATGCAGACAATTTTAGACAGAGAGGCCCTGGGAAACGATAAATATTTTCAACACTTGATAGCTGTTTTAGTCGCTATTGCAGAACATGGTCAGGCCATTATTTTTGGCCGGGGAGCTAATTTTGTTTTGCATAACGATTTCAGTATGCGTGTATTTATTACAGCGCCATTGGAATGTCGCATAGACAAAATTGCATTGACAAAAAAGCTCTCGCTTAAAGAGGCAAAAAAATTGGTAATGCGTGTTGATAAGGAACGAATGGATTATATTAAACGCTTTTTCCGTAAAGATCCCAATGATCCACTGAATTATGATATGGTTATCAACTCCAGTGAAACCACACCATATAAAACGGCAAAAACAATTATCGCAGCTCTGGATGAGAAACTTGAAAAGCCGATTTCAGAAACCCTCAACACATATACGGAAAAAATTTTACAGGTTTAATCGTTTAATTGTCAATGTGATGATGGGCGCGTGAAAAGTGTTCGTGAATAATTTTCCAGTCACCATCTGTTTGTATATACACATGGCTTCCACGGCCTTTAACTGTCTGTGTTTTTTGATTCTTATGAATTGTAACGGCCCAATAAAAAGTAATAACCGCTGAATCGCCCGCAACCTGAACAGTGGGTTGATCGATTTCATACTCTATTTTATCAGCTTCATTGCTATAAAACTCAAAAGTTTCATACAAAGCCTGCAACCCGGCAATACGCTCATGTTTGGTTGATGAAAATCCAACAAATTCCGGATGGAAAAAAGTTATAATCTCTTCGATATGATCATTGTTAAAAGCAGTCACCTGTGCTTCTTCAAGATCAATAATTTGAGGTGCTATGGCATTCATACTCAAGCCCTTTCTTTTTATAAAAATGACTCGTTAATTTACAGTCACTCTTTTAGAAAACTCGCTCACTGCACCGCTATCCTGTAAAAGTTCGGCACTGCTTGCCACACTTTTAACAGCATATTTGTATTCTTTTCCTTTCTCTACCCTGTTATCCAAATAAAAATTCTCGGCAACCGATGCTATTAAATTCCAATCTTTTTCTGGGCCTTCACTATTACCAACACGTTCCGTTCGATATACATTATAATAATGGGCGTTCTCGACCCTGTTCCAACGCATTAATATGGTCGAATCCTTTTGTATGGAAGCACTAAAACCATCAGGTGCCTCCGGGCTGCATATCCTGAAAAACCGTCCATAAATACCGTATTTTCCCGTAGTATTATAGTAACAGCAGTAAATATAATTCTCATCCACTTTTATGAGCTCCGGGTAACCTCGATCTTTGGTACCGGTTTTTATGATAACCTCATTTTCATAGAAAAGTCCGTTATTATAACTAACAGCCATACTTGTACCGTTGGGAGAAAAATCCCGGTAGGCGCAATACAACAAGTTGCCGGAGGTCATTAAAAGCCCGGCAGCCTGCCCCTGAAGGTGTGTATTCTGCGGTAAACTCCACGTTTTTCCTCCATCCCCGGAAATACATTGATACTGAAAATGGTTTTCGTCCGTTGTCCGCAAAACACACAAAAGACGGTCATCAGACATTTTAAGCAAAACCGGTTCCTGATAGCTTAACTGATGGGTTGAATCATAAGCAATGGTTGATAGAAAATTCCAGGTCTTTCCGCTGTTTTCCGAAAAATATAACACTGCCTGTTCGCTCTCTCCGATTTTTTTGCCATACAGCGGCAACAATAACCGTCCGTCATCATCCTCTAAAATCTTTGATGAACAGGCCATCCATTCATAGTCTTCGGTCAAAACCATTCTTGGACTAGTCCAAGTTTGCCCATCGTCAAAAGACTTTGACACAAAAACACCAACAACGTGTAATAATTTTCCTTTATTATCGTACTTTGTCTGAAAAAAATTAAGAATCAACGAACCGTCTTCAAGCATGGCAATAGAAGGATCACGGCAATCCAGCTTTGTTGTAATAATAGTGTCCGGAGCCGCCCAGGATTGACCCTTGTTTAAAGAACGGGCCAATAAAATTTTCCCATCAGGAGAAGCATGACCACTACCGGTACGGAAAACACACACAAATTCACGTTCATTCAACTTTTCAATACTCGGAAACGCAACATGGTTATCTGATTGAAATATGTTAATTTCCTTTTGCGTATCATAAAAGCCATTATCAACTTTCATGCATGCAAAAAAGACAACCAGTAAGCTCAATAATAAAACACGCATAAAACCTCCAGACTAGGTTATTTTTTGGCGGCTTGAGAAAAAACAAAATCCATTATACCATTAAAAACCGCCTGGGCAAGATTATATAAAAACCGTTCATTTAGAAATAATTGTTCGTCATCCGGGCTTGTTAAAAAAGCGCCCTCAACCAACAAAACCGGCATATCCGGAAAAGTCGTTAAAAAGTAACTGTTTTGCACGCGGCCATAGGGTATAAGCCCCAATTTAACCAAATAAGGATAAACGTTCCAAGCCAAATCCATATTTTGAGGCAAGCTAAAATACACGCTTGTCCCACGGGCCCTTAACGGATTTCCACCCGGACTTGTGGCATTATTATGCAGAGAGATAAATATATCTGCGCTTTCATTTCGGGCAATATTCATACGATCCAACAAGGAAACATGCTCATCCGAATAGCGGGTTAAAATAACCCTGGCGCCGGCATTTTCACAAAAAAGCTCCAGATACTTTGCCCAGTCCAGGTTTACATTTTTTTCCAGTAATCCTGTCGGGCTTATTGCTCCTGTATATTCTCCGCCATGTCCGGGATCGATAGCAATTGTAAGCCCTTTTAACGAATTAATATCCTGACTTGTACCCTGGAAAGGACGCCGAATTTTCAGCACCAGCTTGCCATTATCATATTGAGCGCTGTAGCCCCAGGCCGGTTCCTGCGGCAGCGTTACTTTAACCACCGTTATATCCGGACTTTTGTTCGAAATAGAGATATGTTCTATACCGGTATCATAATTTGGATAAGTAATCCAATGCGAGGCGACTTTTCCGCCAAACAGGGTCAATACAACTGTATTATCTTTTTTATCCAATAGAAAGGGGACGTATTCGTCAACGTTCATAATTAGCTGATATTCGCGCGGCTTTACCTGTATATACGGAGCAGAAACATTCGTTTCCGGCAGAGGCGTTCCAAGAGGTAAAAGCGATATATCATTCACATCGACAAAGACGGTATTTTCACCCAGCTTTATTTTGATACGCTCCGACGATTTACCGACAATATGGACTTTGACGGAATCGGGAATTCTGCCGACAGGATCATATCCCTCGCTGATACTATGCAACATTGTTTCAGAATTCGTCATGCCGATAACAGGTATTTTTTGCTGCATAATATAAATTTTGCCTGAATTTTCAGCTTTCACTTTACGTCCGTCTATTCCCCGCATTTCATATAAAATTTTTAATGGCTGATCATAATCTCCATTCGGTATTTTAATCTGTCCAACATAAATACCTTCAAGGTTGTTTTCTTTAATTTCAACCATTTGTGCTCTTTTAATAACCTGGTTTATGGAAAAAAAGACATCAGCCTGTGGACTTGCCTTAACCCGGCAGGTTAAATAATCGCCCGGCATAATCCAAACATCATTCTCAGGCTGCATCATTCTAAAATCAAAACGGGTCGGCACTTTTGGATAGGATTCCAAAGGGGGATCTCGAAAAACAAATATATTATTGTCTTTAACAATTCCATCTTTTTCGACACGAACATCGACCTTGTTCATAAAGGGTTTTAACTTTACTCTGCTCACAAAAGCGCCGTGAGGATAAACCTTTACGCTAGAATCATTGACAAAAACACGGGCCAACGGATTTGTGTTTCCGGAAACTCGTAAATAATCTACAGCAAATGTATCCCCCGTCGCAGGAAAAGTAACATTAATCCATAGTGAATCTGTGGGTGTTGAATAAGAAAATCCGGCATAAAAAAATGCTGCAAAAAATAGAAAAAAACGCATTTTTAATAACCTTTTTAAACTAGAGTGTTTTTTATTATCGGAATTAAATCGTAGGGTATGAGTATTATCTTGTATTTATTAGTTGTTAACTTTGCTCTGCCCGCGAATACAAGGCCTTTATATCTTAGCTGACCCAGGATAGATTTGGGGGCCTGTTGTGTCCACCAGTAATTATCAGATTCTTCATCACCAAAAACCTTAATCATTTTACCATATTTTATATACCCCTCATTATCAAGCAGCATTTGCAGGGCTTGCTTTTCTTTTGAGGTCAAACATTTTGTTACGTTATTAATAAATTCCGGACTTTTAAAAACTTTTTCCAGGTCCATAATCCGGTCGTATTTTGCCGGGAAGGATGGCCTTTTCCAAAAATTTGAAATTGCTTCAATCCACTCAGAAGACAGATTCTTAAAAGCGGCAACAAGGCTTAAAGGCAGGACAATATCTTTTTCATTCATTTGTTTATAAAATGAACGGTTTAAAGAGTTAAATGAATTATTTATAGCAGATCTGTTATAATAACTATCGGTTTCAGCAAGTTCGGACTGGCTCCTTTTTCCTTTCAAATCTTCTTTTGACTGTGCAAAATTTTCCTTTATGTAAAAATTCATCTCCTGTAAATAAATTTCATTGTTAAAGTGTTTACCTAATTTTTCTTTTTTTAACAATTCCAGGTAACCATCGGCAAGTAGTTGACGAATTTGTTTTTCCGGATAGGTGGAGGGAAAATTTTCTTTAACCAGCAGGCGAAGACCTTGTGGCTTATCATCCGACATCTGTTTATAAATCTGATAAAGAGCACCCAATATTTTATAGGGATTATTATCATCTTTAAAATTTTCATAAACATCAAATTTTTGATTAAAATATCTGCCGATATTTGGGTGCTCTGCAATTAGATAAGCAATGTCCTGTTCGGTTTTTGAAAGAGATTTCTTTTCTCTGTAAAGCAAAACAGTCCGTTGAACAAACAAGCGAAATGATTTGTTATCCAGAGATTCCGGGAAAAACATTTTTTCTCCTGTACAAATTATCTATTGGCTGTCTAAAACCTTGTTCATACTTTTTACAAATTCTTCCGGCCCGACAAATCCTATCTCACGTAATGCCGGGTCTTCTTTACCATCTTTTGATAAAAAAAACCAGTGTCGGCATACCACTCACCTTAAATTTATCCATAAAAGATTTGGTGATGGCATCGGGCGCCGTACAGTCTACTTTAATCATATTAAAATTTTTGGAAATTTCCACAACATTTTTATCCGTAAAAGTTTCACGGTCCAACTGTTTACACGGCGCACACCAGTCAGCATAAAAATCGATAAATACCGGCTTGTCATTTTCAACCAACTGTTCGATACGTTGTCCGTTATAATGGTTCCAGTCGATATCAGAGCCTTTGGCATGGATTGCATTATTGACAAGGAAAATTCCAAAAACAATTAGCAAAATACCAAAAACACTTTTGCCAATTTTAAAGGCTTTTGTATATCCGGCTTCGTGATCGAGAAAACCTAATAACAAACCGCTAAAAACAGTAATTAAACCCAACAGAAAACCTAATTTATCATAAACACGCTCAAGCTGCGGTAAAAAGAAATAGACGGCAACGCCGATTAAAATCATACCAAAAAATTTTCTAATCCAAACCATCCACATGCCGGATTGCGGTAATTTTTCAAGCAGGCCGGAAAACATGGCCAGGAACAAATAAGGAAGTCCGAGACCTAAACCCATGAGAAAAAACAAAAAGGTACCTTTAACCACAAGTCCCAGTTTTGCAACAAGACCAACCAAGCCGATAATTATTCCGGCAGCACATGGAGCGATTACAACCCCAACAGTTAATCCCATAATTAAAGAGCCTGCAACACCTTCACGTCCGCTGCCGATTTTAGACATCAAAGCCTGTGGCACTGTTATTTCAAAAACACCAAAAAGACTGGCCGCCATTGACAAAATTATTAACGTTATAAAAACAATAAACCACGGACTTTGAAATAAAAATCCCCATTGCTTTCCCGCAAGCCCGGACAAAAGCCCCAAAACAGCAAAAGCGATGGCAATACCAACCACGTAAAAAAGCGCTTTAAAAAAGGCTGAACTTTTACTAGTAGCACTTTGTCCGCCAAAATAGGTCACGGTTAAAGGAATAACCGGATAAACGCAGGGAGTCAAATTTAAAGCCAGGCCGACAATAAAAAACGCAAAAACAGCGTAAAGAAATCCTTTATCAATTATTTGTTTGGCCTTTAACTCATCGGACGTAAAAATTGAATCATCAGCACCTGCTTGCTTATTAGGAACATCAAGAGAGGCAAAGATACCTTGATTTATTTCTTTAATCTCAGAGGTACTGTCAACAACGGTTATTAATAACTCTAAATTTTTCTCTTCAGGAGCAAAACAGACCTGATCATCGCACCCCTGATATGAAACAGTTGCTTTAATTTTGAGATTACCCGGAGTCAATTCAGGTAAAGCATGAATATTTGCATAGGCAATAACTTTGCCTTCAAATACAGATAGTTTTTCTTCTGAAAAAGAAAAAGATTTTAAAAGGGGTTCCGGATAGTCAAATTCAGAAAAAGTGATATGTTCAATGGGGGTGAGTTTAATAACTGTAGGAATTGCAAATTCACTCCTGGGAGCGTTGGAATTTATATGCAACCCATCCGTAATATCTAAAACAACAGCAATTTTTAAAACTTTACCACGGGCCAATTTGTCCTGCGACGAAAAAATTTCTGCATCTAGTACATTAGGCGACTGGAATTGTGCAAACAGGTTTGTAATCAATAAAACTGATACAAATAAAATAACGATTACTCGTCTCATCATTAACCTCATCTTTGTGAATATAACCATTAAAGAAAAAAGAATTTCTTTTTGAAATTCTTTCAATTTAATAATGTTTAGATGCATCAAGTTTGATTTTGTCTCAAAATTTATTCTTTAATATATCCCTCATCTTTAGCATAGTTTTCTAAAATTTTTTGCAGCATTCTTCTCCCCCGAAAGAGTCGTGACATGACCGTTCCAATCGGTCTGTCAATCATTTGAGCAATTTCCTTGTATGAAAATTGTTCAACATCAGCCAACAAAATAACCATCCGAAATTCTGTGGATAATTGTGCTAAAGCGCTCTTTATATCATCGTCAAAAAGTTCATTATATTTTTCCTCCTCAAATCCTTCCCATTCGGTTTCTTCCTGATAATCATCCTTATTTTCCAGGCCAAATTCAACTTTTTCAAGCTGAACCTGTTGAGGAGTACGAACCTTTTTCCTGTATTTGTTAATAAACGTATTGGTTAATATCTTGAAAATCCAGGCCTTAAAATTAGTACCTTCTTCAAATTTATCAAAAAAGCGATAGGCACGTAAATAGGTATCCTGAATCAGGTCTTCAGCTTCCTCCGTATTCCTTGTTAATCTCAAGGCCGTACTATAAAGCGAATCCATATACTCAAAGGCAATATCTTCAAACAGTTTTTTCTTTTCAGGACTATTCACGATTTCACACACAATTTTTAATTCATACTATTATCTATAATTTAAAATAATATATATTTCCAAGGATTGCAAGAAATTACATCTGGGATTCGTCTTTCCAGCGAGTAATTCGCCATTTTTTATCATAGGAACATTTTTTAAAATTAAAAATAGCATTGCCGGACAAACTAAAATCTCCTGCAGAACCAAAAAGATTAAGTCTGAGGGTTTTTGACATTTCTCCTATATTATCATCAATTTCTTCGTAAATTGTCGAGTTCCAGGTTAATGTAATTGTATCAAAACTTCTAAAAAGTCGTCCGGTTGTTTTCAGGTCAATATCACGTCCCCAGGAAACAAACCTTCCTGAGCTTCCCAGGTTTGGATCAAAATAAACAAAAACAAAAGAACTATCTAATAATTCAGCATAAACAAGAGAATCTTTAAATGTATAGGCATATAAAAAATTTTCCAGGACCTGTTCAGGGGATTGTTGATCGGTAATGACCAGAGAGCTCTCACCTATGTCTTCTATTTTAGGTGCAAAGGGATTAAAACAACCCACAAAAATTAATGAAAAATAAAAAAACTTTTTCAAGGAGAACCTCGATCCTTGGAATAAAAAAAAAGCGGTGAAAACACCGCTTTAAAAATTATCTCAATTTGAAAACAACCGGGATGGCAACCCATACCTTAACGGGTTTATCTCGTTGTTTAGCAGGTTTCCATTTAACCGCTTTAATAGCAGCAACGGCAGCCTCATCACAACCGTTATTACCTAGCGATTTAACGATTTTTGTGTCAACTACATTACCCTTTTGATCGATAAGGACGTTTACAAATACGCGCCCTTCAACACCTGCTTTTCTCGCAATTTCCGGGTAAACCAGATTCTTTTGGATAGAAGCAAATCCACCAATAGGCTGAGGCGGTTCATCATAAGCAACAAAAATTGTTGCAGATTCATCAACCTCTTCCTCCGGTGGTGGTGGAGGTGGCGGTAATTCCGAAAAATCTATTTCAGTATCATCAATTGTAACATCATCAGGTATATCCTCATCTTCACTCTCAATTGGAATAGAAGGTCTTGAGGGTGCAGGAGGGCGTTTAGTTTGTTCTGTTTGTGGAATTTCGTCAATCTCGAACTTGAATTCTACTTTTTGTTCCGCAACTTGCTGTTTTTCAACTCTTTTCCATGCTTGGAAAATAAAAACAGATAATGCCAAGGTTAGAACAAGAGCAAGTTCGATATTTTTTTTATATTTTAGTTTGAGGCTGATTTTTGGATTTTTTCTCAACATGTTCATCACCTCAATCTGCTTGTGTTCGTGAAGAATAATTTACATTAAGTGCAGCTTCACCAACTGAACGCAACTCTTCGTGTATTTCGGTTACTCTACCCATTTCAACATCTTTATCGATTCTTAAAGATACCAATCGGATCGGAACAAGTGGATCAATAGCTTTTTGATAGACAACATTTCTAATGTCACTGACATTCAGCATTCTATCATCAATACTTATTTGACCTTCACGATCTGCCCATATAACAGCTACGTCACGTTTTGTCGGTAGCTTTTCTATTTTTTTTGCGTCAGGAAGTATAATAGTAAGACCATCCGATTGCTTAAAAACAGTGGTTACCATAAAGAAAATGAGTAACATAAAAACGATATCTGGAAGAGAAGCAGTTGGGATGCCGCTAGCAACCTTAGACTTTGTTTGAAATTTCAAAGTCCTTACTCCTAATAATTAGTTTAACTATTTTATTTGATTAATATTCAGGTTCAGCAATAGATATTTTCTTTGCATTTGCCTGTTTTAATTGATCAAGCACGTCGATATATACATCGTATTTGGTATCGCGTAATGTTTTAACAGAAAAAATCATATTCGGTTTCTGTTGTAACATTTGACGAACTCTTTCAGCAATCAAATTGACATCGATTACTTCTTCATCCATCATAACCATACCACTTGCATTGATCGAGATATTTGTTAAAATATCTTTGTTAACTTCAAGTTGGGTATCGCTTTTTGGCGGCAAGGCCAAAGAAATTCCTTTATCGGTAGCAATTGTTGTTGTTACCAGGAAAAAAACCAATAGCAAAAAAGCAATATCTGCTAACGAAGAAGTTGGAATTTCAACAGAATCTTTTTTCTTTTTGTCTACAAACATTTAAAAGCACTCCGTTTCGATTACTTTTTTTCCACCGCGATCAAAGCATCGACGAGTTCATTTGAGCTTTCTTCCATATCGATGATTAACTTATCAATTCTTGAAACGAAAAAATTATGAAGAATCTGAATAATTGCAGCTACGATCAAACCAAACATAGTGGTTAAAAGAGCGACAGAGATACCACTTGCTACGATGGTCGGAGAGATGTCATTTGCTGCTGCAATAGCATCAAAAGCACCGATCATACCCTGAACTGTACCGATAAACCCAAGCATAGGGGCAACACTGATAACTGTAGCCAGCCAGATCAATCCTCGTTCCAAAAAGGCCATTTCAATTGAACCGGCACTGGTAATTGATTTTTCTACGTGTTCAATTCCTCGATCCGCTCTCATTAAACCGGCATGGAAAATTGAAGCAACAGGACCACGGGTGTTTTGGCAAACTTCTAAAGCCTCAGTAACACCACCGTTTGTCAAGGCTTCTTTAACTTTAGCCAAAAACTTACGGGTGTTTACTGAAGCGCGGGTTAGCGTCCATAGGCGCTCTAGACTGATAGCAAAACCGAAAACCAAAAGAAATAGAATCGGCCACATAAAAGCGCCACCTTGTACGAACTTTTCAACCATTCTGTACTTTCCTCCAAATCAATTAAATATATTAGTTTGTTGATTAAATTCTGGCTTAACAAATAAACTTAGTATTTTTTGAACTAAAAGTCAATATCTTTTTTGCTGCGAGTTCTCGGAATATCCATCCCACGCATGCAATTTACAAATCTCTGTTGCTTTTGGGAATAAACCAAGTGCCTGCTTAACTTCAGAATCGGCAGAGATACGAATTTGATAATAATGATTACTGCTATAAAGATTTCGGGCTATTTCGGCCTTTATAAGCATTTTTACAAAATCGATGTCTTTATCAAATGCCTCCTGACTAAATTCTATATTGTGCTTTTTTATAATTTCTTTAAAGTCTTCAAGCATTGGTTCCGTTACCTGAAAATTTGCACGATACATGTTAAAATCCAATTTTTCATTTTTATGAGCACTTGCATAATTGGAACCATATTCAAAAAATATTCGTTTGGAAATCATACGATTTGTTAAACGGGTTATACGAATATCCGACAAGATGGAATCAGGGGTGATGCCGCCGCCACCATATACCGTACGGCCGCTAAGTGTTTTATAAACTTTGGTTGAATCAGGGTGTTTTGAAGATTCATCTTCATAAGCTTCCTGATAATAATCCATCAGCCCGCCATCATAATCTCTTTGAATAAGACGACCGCTGGGTGTATAGTATCTTGCAATTGTTAACCGAAGCGCAGAGCCGTCTTTAAGCGGTATTTGATTTTGAACCAAACCTTTTCCAAAACTTGTCTGTCCGACAACAAGGCCCCGGTCCAAATCCTGGATTGCACCGGCAACAATTTCAGAAGCACTGGCAGAACCATGATCAATCATAACAATTAACGGATTGAGAGGACGAGTCGACCGGTCAGTAGAAATCAGATCACTTCCCATTGATTTTTTACGTCCGCGTGTATATACGATTTTATATCCGCCGGGAAGAAATTTATCAGCAACTTCAAAGGCCTGCTCCAGATAACCACCGGAATTTCCTCTTAAATCCAATACCAGTTTTTTCATACCCTGTTGTTGAAGATCATCAAGCGCTTTATCCAGCTCTTCTGAAGTGGTTCGTGCAAAACGACCGATCAATACATATCCGGTTTCTCCATCATCCATAATAAAAGAAGAAATGACACTATAAATTGGAATCGTATCACGTGTTATTACAACTTCAAAATTTTCAGACATACTCGGTCTGCGAATCGTCAACTTTACCTTGCTTCCTTTTGGCCCCCGTAGTTTTTTTTGTACTTCATTTTCTGTTATTCCATAGGCGGACTCGTCTTCAATTCTAACAATTTGATCACCCGGTAATAAACCTACCGCTTCTGAAGGTCCGCCTACAATTGGAGATACAACAGTAAGGACTTTATTTAAAACAATAAATTCTATTCCAATACCTTCAAAGCTGCCTTCAAATTGTTCGTTTACACGTTCCAACTCTTTTTTTGGAATATAAACGGAGTGAGGATCCAATTCACTCAACATGCCGTTTACTGCTCCGGTGATCAACTTTTCTTTATCAGGCGCCTCAACATAATATCTGTTTACATAATAGAAAACTTCGTTAAAGCGTTCTAATTGTGCAAAAGTGGTATCAGATGAATAAATCTTCTGACTCCCCATGTTTCCAACTACGAGAACACCTAACAAAACTACCATTATTACTAAAAACGCTTTTTTAATATAATTTTTCTCTAACATTAAATTCCTCATTTGATTAATACTATTTTTATCAAAGTATTATTTTATGCTTTATGGATGTTTTCCAACTTTTACCGGCATCAAGCTTGAATTTCCAATTTGGGAAAACAACAGAACATTGGTAAATTCTTTCAAATCCTGCTTCAGACATGGATATAGTTTCAATTGGAAACCGCCATACAGTTGTCTCCTGATCAAATTCAAGACGAATGTGCAGACCCAGCCATTCATCCAACAAATTTATATTATTTATATTTGGAATACTGCCGAGACTGGCTAAATTTCGTTCCTGTAAACACATGTTATCAATTTGGTAAAATCGGTCCGGTGCATTACCAGCCAGTAATGAGTATGCAAATTCAGTACCGAACCATAATTCAATATCTATGTTTCCAGAGTTTTGAATTATATAATTTATCTCCAATTCATCGCTTAAGGGACTGATAATAATATCTTTACTTAAAGAGACAGGTACAAAATCATCACCACACCAAACATGCCCATCTCTTTGAAAATTAAGATAGTGTACATTTTTTTTGACAGTGTCACGAAATGAGTAAGGCTGGTTAACAAAATCACCCTGTTCACCATAATGGGCTCCGGAAAACCTTTCCAGAGTTGTTTGCGGGTGTAAAAAATGGTCCAAAAGTGAAGATCGTCGGTACCAGTCATAATTGAGATATTTGTCCAGACCCTCTTCTTTTACTTTAACAATATCATGTATGCTGCTTACATCCTGCTTTGCAGACTTTTCCATTATTTGAAATAATTTACGATGATACCCCTCTTCCCGTCGCGTCATTGTATCAATCAGGTTAAAATTTTTAGCTTTTACGTCCAGCTCAAACAAACTTGCTCCGGCATTTGGTTTAAAAAACAAGTTCATACGATCGGTACTGACAATAACTTCATCATTGCCGTCAACATCGAAATCCATGGATTGAACTTTAACCCAGCCCTGCTTTTTCTCTTCAGACGTTTTTACCAGTGCATCATTGTCATTATCAGCCTGAATTAAATTTTCGTAAATAGCAGACCGTAAATGAGGCAGATAAAGACCTCCGAAAACACCATGCCAGTAAGCACAGTTGCATTGCCCGGCAAAAATGTGATCTTTAATTTTTCCCGCCTTGCGGCTTTTAGAGTCTGACAGCTCCGCATCAAAACGCATTTTCTGCCACAACATACGTTTATGAAGATTGTTGGATTCCGGATATTTGGCTAAAAAATTCCGCCAAAATCCGCCCCGGACAAAATGTTTGTAATTAAAGGATTGAGCCTTCTCTTCAAGCCATTTTTCAAAATCTTCATAATCATGAATCACATGAGAAGGCAAGGCCCATTCCATCATCTCCCTGTAGGAAGCTGTTTGCAAATAGACTTTACCAAAGGGGTTTATTTGCTCTAGTGCCTGTTCAAATGTGATTAAATTGATCCAGTCCAGATTATCTTCAATTAATGTAAAAAAATCATTCAGCCAGCCGTTTTCATAACAATGTTCAAACGTTTCCGGCCAAACACCAAATTTTTCACCATCGTCAGCAAAGACCACCAAATTCTGTCCGTCTGTTGCGGCAATAGAGCGTAAAAATTCCAGGGTCTCTTCCGGAGGTTGAAACGGCATTGTATATCTTAATTTTTCACATATCGGGAAAAGGTTTAAAGGAGAACCATTATGTTCGGTAACATAATATCCGTACAAGTCCGGGTCCTGCAAGCCGGAATATTTAAAATGCGAATCGTCAAGCACTGTATATTTTATACCTGCTTTATAAAGAGAACCAGGCAAATCCGGTTCCCAAACGCGCTCTGCCAGCCACATTCCGATCGGGTTATAACCTGTCTGTTTTTTAACAAATTTGGAAAGCTTTTGTATCTGTTCAATTCTATCCTGCTCAGGAATGATCGGCAGGATGGGTTCATAAAAACCGCCCGTCATCATTTCAATCTGGCCGTTTTGGACCATTTTACGCAAACGCGGAAAAAATTCGGGATGATTATTTTCAATCCATTGAAAAAGAATACCGGTATAATGCTGGGCCATTTTAATTTTCGGATGTTTTTCCAAAATTTCTAAAAACGGCAAATATGATTTTTGATAAGCATCCTCAAATACAAAATCAAAATTTCCGACAGGCTGATGGTTATGTATCCCCATCACAAAATTGATTTTTTTCAAGGTATCTCCTTAAATATCTATTTTATCTGCAACAGCGTTTGCAATATCCAGGGTGCCGGCTGAACCGCCCATGTCATATGTTCGAACGTTACCTTGTTGCAACACCTGAGCAATGGCATTATCCAGCATATCCGCACGATTGGTTTCGCCCAAATAATCCAGCATCAAACGTGTTGTTATAAGCATAGCCATGGGATTAACTTTATACTGGCCCGCATATTTTGGCGCCGAGCCATGTGTGGGTTCAAAAACAGCATAGTTATCACCAATATTCCCACTGGCAGCAAAGCCGAGACCACCTACAAGCTGGGCACACAGGTCGGATACTATATCACCAAACATGTTGCTGGTAACAATAACACCATAATCATTCGGATTTTTAACCAGCCACATACACATAGCGTCAATATTGGTTTCCCATAAATCAATACCGGGAAACTCTTTGGCAATTTTTCTTGCTTCACGGACCATTAATCCACTGGTTTCACGAATGACATTTGGTTTTTCAACAATAGTAACCGTTTTATAACCAAACTGTTGAGCATATTTAAAAGCATCACGAATGATATTTTGTGCAGCCTGTCTGGTAATAATACGCAGGGAAACGGCAATATCATCCAAAGGCACATTGGCGAACCGTTTCATTTTGGGGTGGTTAGAGACAAGCACATCCATAACCTTTTCCGGCATGGGATGAAATTCCACACCACTATAAAGGTCTTCCGTATTTTCACGAAAAACAACAATATCAATATCATCTTTAAAATTTAACGGATTTCCGGCGTAGGCTTTACAAGGCCTCAGATTTGTTCTTAAATTAAATTCCTGCCGTAACCGTACAATAGGACTGGAATAAACCAAACCTTTTCCCCGCAAACCGGGCGCAAGTTCCTGTTCAGCTTCTTCTTTTGGTTTTGAGGTGATTGCACCAAACAAACAACAGTCAGTTGATTTTAGTAAATCAATTGTTCTATCAGGAAGAGGATTTCCCTCCTGACGCCAAAATTCCCAGCCAATATCACCATGTATATATTCGGCGTCAAGTTGTAATTTTTTCAAAACAATCCGGGCTGCGTCCATTACATCGTTACCAATACCGTCTCCAGGCAACCAGGCAATCTTGTATCTGTTAGCCATAATGGTTCTCCGGTTAAAAGTACTAATTTTTAAAAATTAGCGGTTAATGAAAATCTTTGGGAATTTCCAAGGTCATCGTCAAAAGGTACATAGGCATAATCGAGATTGAAATTTTTCAAAAACAATCCAAAACCAAAGGTCGCGCCTTTTACATCATATCCGGCCTGATATCCCAGGCGTAAGGCCAAAAAGTTATAGGTAGCATATTCACCACCAAAATGATAATAGCCGGTATCTTTTAAATATTGAACGTAATCAGCAGTAAAAAGCCAGGTACCATTTAAAAAATCAAAGGGAAGATCGTAGCAGGAGCCCACACGAATTGTTTTTGGCAATTCAATCTTTTCATTATATAATTCAGAGGTGCTGCCTAAATTTTGTATAACAGCAGAAAGATATAAACCTGATTTTAACAAAAGGAATTTTGTCCCAATATCAACAACAAGGCCGCTTGCCGTTTCAACATAAATTTTCTCATGTAAATATTTTATATTCATTCCAACGGAAAATCGTTCACTCATATTCCTGGCATAAGAGACCAAAAATACAAAATCATGCGCTGAAAATTCACCCAAAGGTTTTGTGCTGGCAATGGTCCTTCTTTCAAAACCATTAACATTATTCAGCATTAATCCCAGTCCGATACTTCCTTTTGATGTAGGCAAAATAAAAGCAGCAACCTGGCTATTAACACCTTCTATCCATTTGTGATGACTGAGATGAACCTGACGGGTGTTAACAGAAGCTGTTCCGGCAGGATTCCAATAAATTCCGGTAACATCATCAGAAACGGCAGAATAAGCACTACCCAGCGCTGAGGCTCTTGCACCGGCACCGGTTTTTAAAAATGCAAATCCGGTGCTGCCTGCACCGGCAAAAGCCGGAATATACATGGTAAAAACTGATAAAACTAAACATAAAAATTTTTGCATTTTTGAACTCTCTTAATATAAATCTACAAATCAAATGTCCATGAAAAAATATGATCTTGTCCCGGTGCATCACCAGTATCGACGAATGCATAATTAACATTTGCACGAACACCTAGAATATTACCGGATAATCCAATTCCGAATGTCGGATAATTTTCATCAAAACCTATTCGAATAGCGCCAATATCCAAATAACTTAGCTCACAACCAACATGATAACACGGATTTTGCTCTTTACTATTCTCAACATCTGCAGAAATTAACAGCCACTGTTGCGGAATACGGCAGGCAACACCAAACCGTGTTGTTTTGGGAAAATTGTTGACCGTACTGGTTCCCCTGTCCCAAACATTGTCCGTGTTCCATGAATATTTTGACATGTGGTCTTTAATGACCAGTCCACACATAACATTTGGTATCGGCGTTAAAAAAGCGCCAAAATCCATTCCAAAGCCTGTTGATGTCAGTGCGCCATCATCATTTTCCACATTAGGGAAACGGTTATATAAAACCTTGCCGCTTACGCCAAATGATAATATTGACGAAGGACTGATGGCAAAGGAAAGGTAAAAAGCATTTTCAGAATTTGAAAAATAGGTTGTATGGTTTCCATTAGAATCACGACCATCAATGTTGTCTGTTCCGGCGTGGACCCATGCAGCGGCAAAACCGGCTTTAAATGGCTGTTCATCCTCATCCTTGCCGGGCTGTAGGGATTGAGCATAACCAACATAGTCCAGCTTACGGTCCAACGGTAAAAAAGCAAAAGATAAGGATAGCTGCCGATTTTTAAGATGAGGCAACAGCGCCGGGTTATAAAAACCGGCAACAGCGCCTTCCGGAACAGCCGTATATGCATCGCCCATTGCTTTGGCACGAGCGCCCATGCCCATTCTTAAAAAAGCACCGGCATAACCGCCATCACCGTCTTTTGCTAGGAGTTGGCCTGCAAAAAATGTAATACAAAATAAAATTAAAATTTTCTTCATTATGACCTGCCCTTACCGCTACTCAATAACCATAATCTTGCCCCAATAATCGCCATCGCCGTCTATCTGCACATTATAAAAATAAACACCATTGGCTACCAAATCATGAAATTCATTTCGACAATCCCACATTTCAGCATAGTCTCCGGGACCGGGACGAAATTTTCCATCAACAACTGTTTTTACCAAATCCATAGCAAAATCATATATTTTTATTGTAATATATGTATCATCAAGGGTATTATATTGCAAACGGACGTACCCGTCATTATTATTCTGGTTATACCTGGAATAGGAAAAAGGATTTGGATAGGAATAGGTCCGTGGGTTTCCTTCTTTGCCTGTAGGCTGATAAGCACGAAAAACACGCCACGTATAACCGTTATCACTGGTTACGGCCAGTCCATCTGCGGTTCCAACCCAAACAGTGCCGTTATAAGCATAAACAGAATACGCCTCGGGACTAAAGATGACAACATCTGTTTCAGAATCCTGAATTTCAGGAAAACGATACCATGTTTTGCCATAATCCGTAGATTTGAACAAACCGCCTTCACCAGCGACATAGACTGTTTCGCCGTCAACACTTATATTATATCCACGTTCACCTTCTAAAACAGTTTCCCAGGAAATACCACCGTTTTCACTTTTTGAAACAGCATCAAACTCATCTTCATCAGTTGTTTTTAAAGAAACCGCCCAAATAATTTCTTTTTCAGCGGTTTTCTGATATGCCATAGCCCGAATCCAGTTTCCGGAAATCGGAGAAATTTGATTTGTATGTGTAAAATGGGTCCAGCTATCTCCGTTGTTAGTTGATTTGTTAAGGCCTCCGGCTGTGCCAACCCAAACTTCATTATCGGTGACAATTGTTGAAAAACCGGAATGATTGAGATGATTTGCCGGATCAAATAACAAGGTATCCGGAAGCGCAAATTCCCACGTTGCTCCCCAATCTTCTGATTTCATAATACCACCGCCCCAACTGGTGATCCAAATTGTTGAATCGGAAAAAGCAATGTCCCAGGTTACATTTTGAATTGCTGTTTTTAAAACCGGTGGTTGGATGGGCTGCGGGTAATGGACCCAGTCATTACCGCCATTTAAGGAAACACTTATGCCGGTTCCCATTTGCAGATAATCATCAGAAACAGATGTTAACGTATCAGACGCTGTTGCCACAATAATGGTGTCTCCCCTGACAGCCAAAGCACTGATACTTCCCCGGCCGATTCCATAGGACTCGTCAAATGTAATAAAGCTTGAACCATTGTCAGATGTCATGGACAAACCGTGACCGGTTGCAAACCATATTGTGTTTTTATTACCTTTAATATCAACAACGCCGTTTGCTTCCAACCGGGAAGATGGTTCTGGAAGTGAGTTCAACTCGTATGATTCGATATGTTGCCCGAATAAAAATTGAATAAGAAACAACACACATCCGAAAGTATAAAAAATTCTATTCAGCATATTCACCACTCTAATAAGGACTTTTAACTTTTACAACCGATCCACTCTCTGCTTGGGTAAGCGTTATTACCTTGACAATCTGGTCACTTTCATTTCCGGCAAAATCTTCAGCATAAAAGGTCAGAAAATAATTCCCCAAATCATTCTGGTAATCAAAAATACCGGTAATTGAATAAACACCATCATTTGCCTCAAGGTCACCGCGATAACCCTCATTCCAGCCTGTCAGGTCATCGTTGAAAGGCAACCCGTTATCGTATAAATCAAACGGACTGTTTGCAGAAAAGGTACCATCCGGTTTGCGCCATTTGAGTCTGACATGTTTTATATCACCAATAGATTGTTTATCTGCAACATCAACAGTAATTAAAAACTTGACACCCCCCTCAACCGGTCGTTCCACCTGTACCGGTGTTAAAACATTGGATAAAACAGGGGCGCTGTTTTCAATATTTACTGTTTTGGATATGGGCGCACTCTTTAAACCGGATTGGTCAACGCCAACAAACTCCAGTTCATATTCACCCACAAGACCGATACTAAATGTACTGCCTATGGATTTTTTAAATACAACTCTGTTCTGCTCACTGTTTGTTTCAGTAACAGATTCAATCACACCTTCAAAATGAGCAATTCCGCCTCTTTTACCAACGTATTCAACTCTCTTAATATCGTCAACACCATTGGAATCAGTCACAGTAGCTGCAATATCAAGCAACTCAAAGCCGTTTTCCAGGACATCAGGAAACTGGATATTTGATATTTGCGGAGCAATATTTCCAAGAGAAAGGATTTCCAGTTCCAATGGTTCAACATCAATCGCTTCACTGGAAATAACATTAATTGAAAAAACAAAATTTTGACGGGATTCATCAGACGGGTTCCACAAAATATTCTGGGAAAAAATACCGTCAAACGCTATGACATCACCATCATTCGGGTAAACAGCAGCACCATCGTCGTACAATGTGGCACTCAATATGGTTTCCTGGTTAACTTTGTCTGATATAACAAGGCTCAAAGAATCGATGCCTTCATTATCTTTAACCCGAATTGAAATATTATAAGTATTATTAGGATTGAGAATTTCCGGGGCTTTAATAACTTCAAAGGAGGGATTTAAAATCTTTTCCTGCACAACGGGTAAATCCCGTTTTGAACATGAAATGGAAAAAATGACCAACAATAACATTAAAATTTTACGCATACACTTTTCCTGTTCAATAAAAAACCGAGCCTGAAGCTATGCAGAACCCGGTCAAAAATTCAAGTCTTGCACTGTTTGCAGATACAACTAAAAAAATCATATCAATCGTACATTATAACATTAACAATTAAAACCTGTTTAAAATCAAAATAATTTAAATAATTGTATCAAATAAAACGAAGCGCACCTCCTCGTATTATAAAAATTGAATTTATCAAACAATGCTGCAAATATCAAGAACTTTTTAAGTATTTCATTTTACTAAATTGTCAAGATAGTGGAAAAGTGATTTATGGTCCTCTAATATAACGTCGGCACCGGCCAAATGTTCCCGATGAAGGGTCGTCATTATGGCGATACAAAAACATCCGGCGCTTTTTGCCGATTGAATGCCGAGTGGTGCATTTTCCACAACAAGACAATCACGGGGAAACAAATCAAGCTTTCCTGCTCCGGAAATGTAGGGATCAGGTGACGGTTTGCCGGATAAACAATCTCCCTCACAAATTTTAACATCAAAAAGAGATAAAAGATTTTCAGGGACCACAGCTTTAACATTTTCATAAACAGCCCCGGTAACCAGGCCTGTTTTCAGGTCTTTTTGTTTGCAAAAATTTAATATGTCAGGAATTTCCGGATATATATTTATTTTATTTTTTCGGAATATAGTATTTTTGAGATGAGCGTAATGTTTAGCCTTGTTTTCATCCAAATCCAAACTGTATTTTTTTGCCATTGCCTGTGCAATTTTCCAGGCAGGCTGCCCCTCATTCAATAAAATAGACAATTCATCAGGTTGAATGTTTAACTCATTAAAAACAACTTTCCACGCCTTTAAATGAAACGGCAAAGTTTCTGCCAACACGCCATCAAAATCAAAAAGCACACCTCTGATCAAACAAGCTCCTCCAGTCGCGCTGTAAAGTGACGTAATATAGGGGCCTGGTGTATAATTTTCATTCCCTTAATTTTGTCACGATTTTTAAAAATTTCTATAATGGATTCAGCGACATAGTTCATGTGCATGGACGTATAAACCCGTCGCGGAATGGCCAACCGGACCAGTTCAAGCTCCGGGTATTTTTCAATTCCGGTTTCCGGGTCTTTTTCACCAAACATTAAACTGCCGATTTCAACAGCACGAATACCCGCATCACGATAGAGTGCAACAGTTAATGCCTGTCCCGGAAAGTGTTTTTGAGGAATATTGGGTAAAAATTCTTTGGCATTTAAATACACAGCATGACCACCCACAGGTTGAACGATGGGAACGCCGGCATTTTGTAATAATTCACCAAGGTAACGCACCTGCCCGATTCGAAAGGCAAGATAATCTTCATTAACAACTTCCTGCAAACCTCTGGCAATCGCTTCCAGGTCCCTTCCTGCCAAGCCGCCATAGGTCGGGAAACCTTCCACCAAAATTAACAAGTTTGATGCCTTTTCTGCCAGGGAATCGTCATGCATACCCAGAAACCCGCCAATGTTGACCAGACCGTCTTTTTTTGCGCTCATGGTGCATCCGTCTGCATAGGAAAACATTTCACGAGCAATGTCAATAATTTCCGTGTTTTTAAATTCCGGTTCCCGTTCTTTTATGAAATAGCAATTCTCTGCAAAACGGCAGGCATCCAAAAAAAACGGTAATTTGTACTCTTTGGCAATTGCCGAAACCTGGCGAATATTTTCCATAGAAACAGGCTGACCGCCGCCGCTGTTGTTTGTAACGGTCATCATAATAATCGGGATGTTCTCCGGTCCTTCCTGTTCAATTAATTTTCTCAGTTTGGAAGGATCCATGTTGCCTTTAAAGGGGAATTCACTATTCGGGTCTAAACCGGCATCAATTACCAGATCGTAAGGTTTACCGCCGTTATATTGAATGTTTGCACGGGTTGTGTCAAAATGAATATTATTGGGAACGATATTTCCCTTTTTTAAAATAACTGAAAAAAGTAAATTTTCAGCAGAACGCCCCTGGTGCGTCGGAATAATATGCTTAAAGCCAAAAATATTCCGGACCGTTTTTTCGAAATGATAATAATTCTTACTGCCGGCATAGGATTCGTCTCCCATCATCATTCCGGCCCATTGATAATCACTCATTGCCGATGTACCGCTATCGGTCAACAAATCCACATAAATACTATCAGCCGGGAGTGAAAAAACGTTATATCCGGCTTTGCGAATGAGCTCATCGCGCTGCTGACGTGTAGTCTTTTTTAACGGTTCCACAACTTTAATACGAAAGGGTTCGGCAGGGAACAACATGGCATCACCTCATAGATATCAGAAACTTACAACTTTAGGGGTTCAAAATTCATAAAATCCGCATGGTGAATAATAATAGCTTCGGGACAGCGGTAACCTCCGTCACCTTCCTTGGCATGTGTTGCAATGATGTGAATTATTTCGTCAGGTAACCCATGCTTTAAAGCCAAACCGGCCCCGGAAAAAGGATGACGTAACAGCGTTCCCGTACGGCTTTTTACATACTGCCCATCAACTTTTTCATATTCCAGCAATTTTCCAATATCATGCAATAAACCACCGGCACAGAGAATATCCATATTTAAAGAATATTCATCAGAATAATATTCTGTCAACACTTTGGCCGATTCCAGAGCAGTACGGGTAACAGCCCTTACATGGGTCCGAAAACTTGTTTTACAATTTGGTATTAAAAGTGTAAAAGGAATGTCATCCAAATCAGCAGGCTGCCATTTACCAAGTTTCATGGCGTCATGCCAGCAATTTAATGTTTTGGTACGCAAGGAATTATTATAAATTCCGGAAAACTCTGGGAACAGTTCAATTATCTGGTCCAGCATAATTTTTCCTATGATTTTAAAATATTTCGGGTTGCCTGTATGGCACGCTCAACACCAACAACAACAGAACGGGCAATAATAGCTTTACCAATATTAAACTCTTCAAAATAGGGGACATCATTCATTTCTTTTAAATTCTGAAAGTCAATTCCTCTTCCAAGCGACACACCAAGTCCCAGCTTATTTGCGGCTATAGCAACTGATTTCAAATTTTCAATAAAATCGTTCATTGAGCCCAAATCTTCAATGTTTTTTAAGGGCGTACAATTTAATTGTACATAATCAACCCGAACACGGGCAGCGGCACGTAATTGTTGGATATCCGGTTCTATTAAAACATTAACAACGATATTGTTTGCACGCAAAGCGGTAACAACATCTTCAATATACTCCAGGTTGGACGTAACATCGAGAGATTCCGCCTGATTTTCTTCACGGGTTGCCGGAACCAGGGTAACCATATCCGGCAGCCAATGTAACGCTTTTTTAACCATATCGTCATTCATGGGAATGGCCAGATTAAAATGAGACCTGACGACCTCCTTGAGGACAGAAACATCCCGATCGGTAATATCAGACCTGTCTTCTTTTAAATGTGCCACAATGCCGTCGATACCGGCAATTTCGGCGGCAATCGCAACGGCAACAGGGTCTGGTTCCATTTTTTTAAGACTGTTGCGAAATTTAGCCACCTGGTTAATACATAAACATAAACGTGCCATAAAATATACCTTTCAAGTCTATATTTATAAATCATTTTAACAGTTCGGAAACACCGACAAATTCAATGCCCCTGGCCTGCAGCGGCGGAAGCATCTCTTCAAGTATTTTATATGTTTTTTCACGGTCATGGCCTATTGCGATAACAGACCCGTTTTTTCGGGCCAAATCTGCCATTCGGACGATTTGACTTTTTATAAATTCATCGTCATCTTTAGCATCTAAAAACAATTGGTTGGCCCTTGCCGGTACATTATTTTGCCGGGCGACAGTTAAAGCGATACTTTTTGAATTTGTCCGGCTATCGATGAAAAATTTGTTTTGACTGTGCAACTCTATAAATAACGTATTTAACAACCGGGCGTCTGTTGTTGCTTTTGATCCCTGATGATTATTCATACCCACAGCATTTGGAATAGCGGCCATAGCTTTTTTGATCCTTAAACGAATAATCCCGGATTCCTGTGTCGTTAAAAGCGTAAAACCGTCATCATGGATCTCTGCCTCCAGAGGTTCCATCGGCATGTGGACCAGCACATCTTTGTTTGCCAATCCGGCATCCCGTGCAATAACCTGGGAATGCGATAATCCGGGTAATATTGCAATAGTTAAAGGAACCTCGAAAAAGAGGAAACTTTTCGTCACATCATTATAATTATATCCAAAATCATCAATAATGATAGCAACACGACCTACAACGTCATGTAATTTTTCATTTTTTATTAATGACAGCCTGACAATTTTACCTTTATCATCCCCCAGCGTCAATACAACGTTTTTATTGGACTTTTCCGTACAGTTGATAATATCCGTATCAATCTTTATTAACTCAGACTGAAGAGATGCATAAAAAGGAATTAAACGAAACTTGACCGGAACTTTTACGCTCCATTCTTTGCCCTGAAAAGAATGGAGTGTATTGTTTATATAAAAATCATCACAAAGGGTCTTAACAACGGTCCTGATTTGTTCCGTTTTATTGGATGAAACCGGCACATAAACCCCATCACTTAAAACCAACGGTAATATAAGAAACCGAATAACAGCCAGTACAACCGCCGATATGGCAAGGTATTTTTCCAAACGGGAAAACTTGTAGTTTAGTGATAATTTTTTAAGGTTATAATTTTTATTAATTTTACGTTTCATCAACAATTCATATTTTTAAATTATAATTTTCCAAACTGGGCTTTTAAATCACTCCATGCTGGTGTGTTACTAATGGAAAAATCTTTCCATTGGTAAATATACCAAAAATCCTCATCTGTTCGGACAAGACGAAACTCGACCTGTCCTTCCATAGAACGCGGACAGGATGAATTTTCATCCTGGCATTTTTGATGAATGGTCAATTCATATTTGTGTAACAGGATAACAGAATCGCCGGGAGCATCTTCACGCAAAAGTTCCAACGACAACTTGCTTGTGGAATCCGTCGGTAAAAACAACAGCATTTGATAAAAATATGCTTCCTCTTTATCTTTGCTCCATCTGTCAAAAAGACCCGGATTAGCATTGGCAACGGCCGGTTCGGGAATAAAAATAAAAAACTTTTCAGACAAACTTGTATCTGCCAAACACCTCAGGTAATTTGTTATATTTTTTTCAGCAATAGCATTACGTAAATTTATCATAACACTATTTGGCGATGTCGGTTGTATCCAACTGGATTGATTCGTAACAGGAGTTTCCGGCTCACGCGTATCAAATATAGAGGTGCAATAAATTATAGCACACAACAAACACAGACCGGCTATTTTTAGGATATTTTTTTTCACATTGTCCTTTATATTTCTGATCCTTTAATATATCCTAAAACATACGGACTATCAAGTTCTTTTTAAATGGAAAATATATCCTGTTCGAATAAAACAATTAAAATTTGGAATATTGTAAAGGTTGTAAATCCGGGTTACAATTCTCACCAATGCGATCAACCCTTATCATTTTTTGTGATTCAAGATGCAGCAATCTGGGTATTAATTGGTCCCTTATTTCTGTTGGTGATAATGGATTAATAAAAATCTCGGTGCCGCCTTCAAATCCGGCAGGAACATTAATCCGCCATTTCAGCAGCACATGCCAGGGAATGGGTAAATGGCAGTCGCGGGGTTGGTAATACCACTCTTCATTACATGGCAGCCGATCACCCATAGCAGCGTGGATAGCATGAACGATATCACTAAAACCTTGCAATTCCTGAACAGTATGCTCTTCAGGGCGACAATTTCGGCTTTTGGAATAAACAGCAACAGTTGGGTGGCGATGACCAATTTCCACCACAGCCAGCGCATAATCGTTTTCACAAATCAACAAGTGATTCTTGACCGCAAAATTTATCAATAAATCATTAAAGATATTCGGTGATTTGGAAACCATACCGGCCATACGACGAAGAATGATACCCCATTCATCCAGGGCCACAAGCTGTTTGTGAAGATGACCAAAGGACGCCCCGGCAGATCGCAGCCAGTTTTGAAACACACTTGTGTAACGTACATTTTCATTATTTTCATAAATATCTAAAAGCGCGTGAATTGTGAACTGCATAAAATAAAAATGTTCATCCGGTGATAACGTGCCGGATGAACATAAATCATGATCTGTTTTTGCTTTAAAAGAATAATGTCGTTTTGGAACGATCAACTCATGCGCTCCGCAAAAAAAGGCGTCAGCCATTTTTAGTTTTTCATCATGAGGAAAATCTTTAATTTCATCAACCGACAGACCGCTATACTCTAATTTCAGATCTATCAGATTAATAACATGATCGAGGCCTTGTTTTTCGCTTATATACTGTTCTTTCCAGGCAATATTTTTTGATGATAATGTATATCCATAATTTTTTTGCCAATAGGACAGTTGTACGATTTCAAACAGATTTGCTATTCGTCTAAAATCCGCTGTCTGTGAAAAAACAGTTTTAGCAGAACAACGGTCAGAAATGGAGAAACCACTTTTTTCAATAACCAAGCGTGATTTCTCCGGTGTTGTGCGATGATAATTTGCCGGACAAAAATCGCAATAATCTTCAGGAGACCTTGAAACGAGTTTATTTTCCTGTTTAGCTTCTAAAGTATAATTCGGACGATTATACCGGCCGGGAATATACCATACTTTAGAACCGGTAAACGGATTTAGCTGTTTTTGAGTTCCATCCGGATATATTTTAAATATTTTGTTTTCCTTCCAGCGCAATCGTTCTATTTTACAAATTGTTCAACAAAATATTTTGATGTCAATGGTTCACCTGTTGCATTTACTATCATTGTGTTCCACTGATATACGGCTCCGACATTAAATACATTTTTCTTTAAATAATCTCCCATTGCTTTTTCACCAACATAACTGACATCTTTATCATTTTCAAGTTTTAACACATTGGTGGTAATATAATGATGTAATTGAGAGGCCAGCAATTCACCCAATAAATAATTGTGATAATAGCACGGCGCAATGGTAAAATGAATTTTAGCGGCCCAGTCCGGTTTATCTCTATTAGCCGGTTTGTTTACAAACTGGTATTTTTCAACCAAGTCCCACCATAGTTGATTCAAATCCTGGTCCGGATTCGCATACAGCTCTTTTTCAAAACTATACATAACCATAGCCCACCGTGCAAAAATCAATTGTTTCAGTTGGGCGTATTTATTACTCATATTTTCAATTTCATTTTTCTCTTCATCTGTCAATCCGAGCATGTCCTGCATCCAATTCGCATTACGGCTCAAACGGCCGAAAAACATGGCAATGGCTTCTGTTGTAAAAATATGAGCAGGTTGTCTTAACAGGAATGGTGCCTTACTATCCTGATACTTGTCGTAAACAGCATGACCCAACTCATGCAGCATGGTTTCCATCCAGCGTTCATTGTTTTTCAGGTTACAAAGAATTCTGACATCGCCTTCGCGGTCGATATCCGCGCAAAATGCATGTGGATTTTTGCCTTCCCGTTCATATAAATCGCTGTTATTAATAATGGATTCAACCGGCATATTAATTCCATCATAAAATTGGACAGCTAATTCCTTAACATCTTTGTCCTTATAGTATATGTCAAGATCAAGTTCGTAAACCAATGGTGTTTCCTGAAAAAACGGATCATGATAATGCCAGGGCATCAAACCTTCAATACCAACACCATACATGTCAGCCAATATACTGTCAAGCTCAGCTTTTATCTGTTTAAAGGGTTCATTCGTCAATTCGTAAAGTTCATCAAATATTTGGTCTAATTCACTTACGTTCTGCTCATTCATGGAAAGATACATTGTATGGTAATTATCAAAACCTAATAATTTGGCAGCTTCATTTCGAAGTTTAACCAGCTTTATAATATCATCGGACACTTTTTCACCGACCTGCTTGCTTGCATACCAGGTATCTCTTCTTTTTCGGGAATCGGTTTCTTCTTTTAGAATTTCTTCAATTTCATTTGAAGTGATTTTTTTACCCTTAATTTCACCACGAAAGCCGGTAAAATCCGTCTCGACTTTTGTACCGAGATCCACAATTTTTTTCATCAATACGGAATCAATCTGGTTTTCCAGATATTGATTATACAAAAGATCAACCTGTCGTTTTAAAACCGGATCTTTAATCTGTTCATTTGACTTGAATTCTTTCAACAAGGCAAATTCCTGCGGATTACTTTGGATTTTTCGAATTTCAAGGTCCAATTCAGCATATTTTTTAAAATCTTCAGGCTTTCCGTTAGCGGCGCTCCAATAAGCAAGATTTGCTTCTTTCATTTTAGGAGCTATTTTATCAACATGTTTGGTAATAAACTCTTGCACTTTTTTCTCCTCCGCATTTGGTCCGCAGCCAATAATATAAGCAACGACAAACATTAATAGCCCGAACTTTGCCCAGTAATTTTTCATTTCACTTTCCTCCATTCAAGTATTTATTTTTAATTTTAATTTATTCGAGACAACGTGTTCTAATAACCAAAAAATGACTCTGAGAAAATACAACCGGAATCAACACCATATTCCTCAAGTTCTTTTTTCATCTGGTCCACCATGGATGGTGATCCACATACATAAAATTTATAATCATCCAATTTGGTAATATATTTCTCAAAAAATCCGGAATTAATTCTACCATACTCACCAGTCCAGTCCGAATCAGCCTCACCGGTAATTGTAGGAACATAAACTAAATTAACATTTTTTGTTTCCGAACATTGGGTGAAAAAATCATGGTAGGCAATGTTTTGTTTGGTTTTGTTGGAGTAAAACAAAACCATTTTTTGATCAGCATTTTTTTCTACAGCCGTTTTAACCATACTGATAAATGGTGTAATCCCAATCCCGCCGGCAATAAAAACAACCGGCTCAGAACCATTTAAAACCATTTTCCCTTTTGGCCCCATTATTACAACTTTTTTTTCGCGCATTTGAGACAATGTTTTTTTAAACCCGCTATTGGTCTGTCTGGTTGTAATTTTCAATTCTTTTTCAGATTCTGACGAAGCAATCGTAAAAATACGTGTCGATCCTTTTTTGTCAGGGAATTGTAATTCCGGCAAGCGTAAAACGATATGCTGCCCGGATTGAAACAAAAAATCGGCCGGGCGTTCAAAAACAAACTCTATTATATCTTTACCTATTGATTTTTTCTCTAATAATTCAACCTCTAAATTTTTCACTAGAATCTATCCTTATTCTTTTTCATATACCAAATCAAAATCCACCAGTTTTTCGTTTCGATCAACGCGGCTGACACGCACCGTTATTTTATCACCAAGACGATATTTCTTTTTTGTATAGGTGCCAATCAGCGAGAATGTAAATTCATCATATACATAATAATCATCATCCAGAGCACTCACATGCAAAAGACCGTCAATTAAAAATTCCGGGATGGTGACAAAAAGACCAAAATTAACAATTCTGGCAATTACGCCCTCAAAAACATCACCTAAATGACGTTCCAAATACTCTACTTGTTTCAGTTTTATTGATGCTCTTTCAGCTTCCTGGGCTTTTATTTCCATGTCTGTTGATTTTTTGCACTTTTGAGACAAAATATTAACAGGGGTTATATTCGCAACAGGATTATCAGATAAATATTTTTTAAGCAGCCTGTGTACCATCAAATCCGGATATCGGCGAATAGGAGACGTAAAGTGGGTATAGTATTTTAACGCCAAACCAAAATGTCCGATATTTTCTGTGCTGTATTGTGCCTTCCTCATGGTTCGCAAAAGTTGGGATTCCAGCACATTTGAAGCCGGGTGTGTTTGAAACCGCTCGGATAATTGCTGGAAAAACCTGGGCGTCAGGCGTTTTTGTTGTTGAATAGTTATACCAAAAGCCTGTCCTAATTTCAGCATTTCATCTACAGAAACCTGGTCAGGTTTATCATGAATTCGGTATACAAATGGAAGTGTTTGATTTAATTCAGCCGCCAATTTTTGACCGATAAAACCGGCCACAGTTTCATTGGCAAGCAGCATAAATTCTTCAACCAAACGATGAGAATCGAGCCGTTCTCTGCGTTTTAAAGCAATGGGATTGCCTTCATCATCAAGTTCGACTTTGACTTCAAGTGATTCAAAGTCAATACAACCCCTTTTCCTGCGTTTATTAATCAACATCTGCGACAACCGATACATGCTTGAAATGACCGAAGAAAATTCACTTTCAGATTTCCCGGTAATAATATCCTGTACCTGTTCATAGGTAAATCGTTTTTTGCTTTTAATAACGGTTTCTTTAAACGTGTAAGATACAACATCAGCTTCGGAATTTAATTCCATCAAAACACTAAAGCATAATTTTTTTTGTGCTTCTACCAAACTGCATAAATCGTTGGACAGCTCTTCCGGCAGCATAGGTATAACGCGGTCGACCAGGTAGACAGATGTTCCCCGATCTTCTGCTTCCTTATCAACAGGGCTGTTTTCAGAAACATAATAACTTACATCCGCAATATGCACCCCTAATAGATAATTTTCATTGGGCAGTTTTTCCAGCGAAACTGCATCATCAAAATCTTTGGCATCTTCCGGGTCGATGGTAAAAATGATCTTTTCTGTTAAATCAAGACGACCATCTACTTCTTTATCCGGAATTGATTTTGGAATATTTTTAATTTCACGAGAAAGCTTGGATGGAAAATCAGACGACAAGTCAAATCCATGAATAATAGATTGAATGTCCACATCCTTTTCCTCAGGATACCCCAGCACCTCAAGAATATGGCCGACAGGGCTCAGTTGCTGGTGCTCCCATTCGTCTATTTGACACACCACTTTTTGGCCGTCAAAAGCATGTAAATCATAATCATTGGTTACGACAATATCCTTGTGGATCTTTAAATCGTCAGGAATAACGTAACTCTGTTTTCGGCCCTGACGCAAGGTGCCGACAATTTTTGTTCTGTAACGTTGCAACACATCAACAACGATCCCTTCAGGTTTTTTACCAGCCGAACCGGCAAACAAACGAACACAAACCGTGTCCTTATGAAAAGCCTTCCCCATGTTTTTTTGACTGATAAATATATCATCACCGTCCTGAAGGACAAATCCGTATCCCTGCGAACTCACCTGTAATTGTCCTGTCACTTCTGAGGAGCTTTTACCGGCTGTGTAGCGATTTTTTTTAATGCGAATGATATTTCCCTGCCGCACCAACTCTTTCAACAGCGTTCGTAACTCTTTGTATTGGTGTTGAGGGATTTTTAATCTTTTCGCAACTTCTTTTGCTTTAAAAGCATGAAAGGGTTCCGAAACAAAAAGTTCGGAAACCCTTTTATTTAAAGAATTCATATCAAGATTCGTATGGATTATCGACGAAATTTTTGGATTTTAGCACTTGCTTCAAGTTCCGACTTCCAGGAGGTATCAGGATATTTTTGTAAATAATAATTTTCTACCGAGTCGTCATTTAATGTTGTACCATCAACAAGCTCAAAATCTTCCAGTTTAAAACGGACCTGATAATTAACCTGGTTGGTCTGGTTGCTCATTTGGTCCAACCGAAAAATATTTTGCTGCAAGCTTAAAATTCGGCCATTCGCTTCATAAGGGAAATAGTTGCCGTCAAAAAGAATGGATGCCTTTTTTGTAATTGAATAAGGATCGGTCGACAGCCTCAAACGATTTGTAATCGTAACCTGGGATCCTCTCCCTACCATGGCACGAATACCCTTGATGACATATTCACCTTTGGGAACGTCGCCTAATGCAAAATAACCTTCTTTATCGGTTATCGTCCAGAAACCCACTTCTTTTCCCGCATCGGTTTTACCCAAAACGGCAACTTCAATACTGGCTTTATAAACACCAATTTCCTGAGAAAAATAATTATCCTCAACCAAAACACGACCAACCACCAGCATTGTATCACCAGTTGTTGGCTCTTTAAAACTTTTAACACCGGAAGCACAACTTGATAGTAAAATAATACCGACGGCTAAAATGGATAAGGCGATTTTTTTCATTTCTTGCTCCTTTCAGGCGTTGTTTTAATAAGATGAATTAGATTTTAAAATCAGTTTCATTCATTTTTACAGTGGAAAACTGTCCGAGTTTGTTTTTAAATATTTCTACAATTTCTTCCAATCTTTCTTTTGTTTTCGCTTCAAAGCGTAATACAAGCGTTGGTTCCGTATTGGAAGCTCTTACAAGGCCCCACCCGTCACCAAACTGTACCCGTGCACCGTCGATATCTATGGTCTCATAGGAGGCTGAAAAATCTTTAACCAGTTTAGCAACGACATCAAACTTGTACTCATCTGCACATTTTACACGAATTTCAGGGGTTGATACGAATTTAGGAATTTCATCAACAAGTTCTGAAAATTTCTTGTCGCTATTTGAAATAATTTCCAATATTCGGCCTGATGCATAAATACCATCATCAAAGCCATAATAATCATCCGCAAAAAACATGTGGCCCGACATTTCTCCGGCAAAAGGTGATTTTATTTCTTTCATTTTTGCTTTTATTATTGAATGCCCGGTTTTCCACATGACAGGTTTTCCACCAAGTTGTTGGATAACCTCAGGCACAGCTTGCGAGCATTTCACATCAAAAATAATCTGTGCGCCTGGCTTTCGCTTCAACACATCACCACTAAACAAGGAAAGCAGGGTATCTGCAAAGACCATTCGTCCTTTATCATCAATGGTACCGACACGGTCGGAGTCACCGTCATAACCGATTCCAAGGTCTGCACCCTCTTCCAAAACTTTAGCCATTAAATCAGCCATATATTTCGGAACAGATGGGTCAGGCAAATGGTTTGGAAAACTGCCATCCGGCTCACAATATAAAGGAATAACTTCCATTCCAAGGTCCTGCCATAAGGACGGAGCTATAGGTCCGGCTGTTGCATTTCCCGCATCAATAACCACTTTTAACTTTTTAGGAAAATTAAATTTTGTTTTGAGCATATTCAGGTAATCCGGCATAATATCTACATTTTTAACCATACCGGGTGTATCAGATTTCAATTTATTTTCCAGAATCATTTGTTTCAGCAATTGAATATCTTTACCATAAAATGATCCGACACCTTCACACATTTTAAAACCATTAAATTCTATGGGATTATGGCTTCCGGTAATCATAACACCACCATCCATCTCAAGGTGTAATATTGAAAAATAAAGGGCAGGGGTGGTAACTTGTCCGATATTAACCACATTCAAACCTGTGGAAACAAGCCCTTCCACGTATATTTTTTGTAAATGAGGTGAAGACAACCGAAGATCATAGCCTACGGCAATTGTGCTGTAATTACGCTGCCGCATAACTGTACCAAATGCCTTGCCAAGGTTTCTTACAACCTCATCAGAAAAATCAGTTTCAACGATACCACGAATATCATATTCACGAAAAATGCTTGCATTCATTACTCTTCTCCTTTAGCAGTTTTCAGTATAGAAATAATACGGTCACGACCGGTTAAATCTTTAAATATTTCAAGCTCCTGAAATGCTTTTTGAGTAAAAATATTACCTACAGACCGGGCTTGACCATCGCCCATTTCAAAAAAAGCAAAACTATTATTTTTTAACAAACCTTTTAGAATTTCAGAAAAAGAACGGTAAAAGTCAAGACCATCTTGTCCGGCTGTTAAAGCCAATTTTGGTTCATAAATTTTAATTTCATCAGCTAAATTTGAATAATCCGGTTCACTGACATAAGGTGGATTGGAAACAACAATGTCAAAAAAATTCTTCAATGTTTCAGGCCAAATGCCAAGAGCATCTTGCTTAAAAAAACGTACCTGATTTTGAACACCATTAATCTCAGCGTTTTTTTGAGCGATTTCAAGCGCCTTGTCAGATTTATCGACAGAAACCACTTTAGCATTAGCAAGGTTTTTTGCAAGAGAAACGGAAATATTTCCGGACCCACATCCGACATCAAGGATTTGAATTTCAGGTTGAGTTGCAAAGTTTTTTTGACACAACGAAAGAACGTTATCAACTAAAATTTCTGTTTCCGGTCTGGGAATGAGTACTCCAAGTTCAACAATAAAAGGTAAAGAATAAAATTCAGTTGAACCAAGGATATACTGAAGAGGTTCATGGGCCAGTCGCCGTTTTAATAAAATTTTATATTCGGCTAGCTCTTCGGGATTCAACGGTCTGTCAAAATTTAAATAAATCTCCATTCGCTTTAAATTAAGCGAATGGGCCAGCAAACACTCAGCATTCAGACGGCTGTTTTCAAATCCTTTAGTTGAAAGGTAATCTGAAGACCAATTCAAAAGTTCTATTAATTTCCACTTTTTTTGAATATTCTGCTGAGTTGACAATATTTTTATTCCAAATATTTAAGCTTTTCGGCACGATCGGCGATTTTTAAATTTTCAATTATTTCGACAAGGTCACCTTGCAATATCTCATCCAACCGATATAAAGTTAAATTGATTCGATGGTCGGTAACCCGGCCTTGTGGAAAATTATAAGTTCGTATTTTTGCGCTGCGGTCACCTGTACTTACCATAGACCTTCTTTCGGCAGTTAATTTGGCTTGTTCCTCTTCCATCGCTTTATCGTATAAACGCGCTCTCAAAACTTTGAGCGCTTTTGCACGGTTTTTGTGCTGCGATTTTTCATCCTGACAGGTAACAACCAAACCGGTTGGAATATGGGTTACACGGACAGCAGAATCTGTTGTATTAACACTTTGTCCGCCAGGTCCGCTGGACCTGTATACATCAATACGTAAATCATTCGGGGCAATGTCCACATCAATATCTTCAGCTTCCGGTAACACGGCCACAGAAGCGGCGGAGGTATGTATTCGTCCGCTGGTTTCTGTTTGCGGAACACGCTGAACGCGATGAACGCCCGCTTCAAATTTCATTTGACCATATACTTCATCACCTGACATTAAAAATATAACTTCTCGAAATCCACCGATACCCTGAGTGTTTAAACTCAACACTTCAATTTTCCAGCGGTTATTTTCAGCGAATCGTTGATACATTCTATACAAATCCCCGGCAAACAATCCGGCTTCATCACCACCGGTACCGGCACGTATTTCCACAACAGCGTTGCGAAAATCCTGCGGATCTTTAGGAATCAATAAAATCTTTAGCTCATCTTCCATCTCAACACATCGTTCTTCCATTTCCTCAAGTTCCAGTTCCGCCAGTTCAGCAAGTTCTTGGTCTTCACCGGATTTTATAATCTCTTTATTACCCTCAATATTATTTATCAATTTTTTATATTTTCGAATAGCCTGAACAATGGGAGCAAGTTCTTTTTCTTCTCTTGCTACTTCCTTATAAACATTGGGGTTGGAGATAATTTGGGGATCACCAAGTTTTTTCTCTAATTCAGTATATCTGTCTAATACATTATCAAGTTTATCAATCACAAAAATGCCTCAAAAAAATTAAGATAAAACTTCAACAGGAGACGGTCCTGCAACCGGATCATGACCAAGCGCACTTTTTAAGGCAACCATAGCTACTTCCAGTTGACTATCGTCAGGTTCTCTGGTTGTTAACTTTTGCAGCCACAGCCCTGGTATGATAAAAATGCGAAAAAATTTATTTTTAAAACCTTTATCCGAAAGTTTTATAAACTCATAGGATAATCCACCGATTAACGGAACGCATGCAATTCGCAAAAAACGCTCAGCTATCGTTGACGGTTTGCCTAAAAACATAAAAACAAAAATACTAACAATCATAACAATCAGTAAAAAGCTGGTCCCGCAACGCGGATGTAGAGTTGTATAATCACGGGCCGAATCGACGACCAACTCTTTTTGATCTTCATAGGCAAATATGCTTTTATGTTCAGCACCATGATATTCAAAAACTCTTTGAATGTCTTTCCACAGTGTAATAATATAAAGATAAAGTAAAAATATAGCCAAACGAAAAACACCGTCAACCAGATTGAACAAAATTGTGGATTCGAATTTAAACAATTCCGTAAGAATCAACGGAACATAAAAAAACAATCCCATTCCCATAGCAAAGGCAAAAACAATCGATAAACCCATCCAAAGTTTATTCCAAAAATCATTGCTACTTTTAGTGTTTTGTTCCTCTTCCTGGATAGCAATATCGCCGGAAAAGGTCAAAGCCTTCACACCGATAATAAGAGATTCCACAAGCACAACAGCACCTCTTAAAACAGGCCAGCCAAGTATTTTTAATCGCTTTGTGATGGATTGAAAAGGTTCCTTTTTAACAACAATTCCACCATCCGGCTTTCTTACAGCAACGGCTACATGTTCCGGCCCACGCATCATAACGCCTTCCATAACAGCCTGTCCGCCCACAGCTACTTTTTTCATCTTTTCCATAGGTATTCCGTCTCCGGCATCTATAAACAAAAAAAACGGAATAATGGCCCCCTGAAACAGAGGTCTAATATTCCGTTCAAATTTTTCTTAAAAAAACTAAGAGTTTTGTGCAGCAGATTTGTTATAATTTCCATATTTTTTACGAAATTTATCAACACGACCTGCGGTGTCAATGAATTTTTGTTTACCGGTAAAAAATGGATGACATTCGGAACAAATTTCCAAATCCAAATCGCCAATTGTGGATTTTACCTGAAAGGTATTTCCACAAGCACACGTAATCGTTCCAATTTTATATTCTGGATGTATGTCCTTCTTCAAGGAAATCTCTCCTTATATATATAGAATAATACAACTTTTTACATTTTTACACAGGAAATAAGATAACAAAATTTTCAACTGAATGCAAGTAAAACATTTATAATCACTCTTATTTTTATTGTTTTACATGCTCATGGATTCCAAAAATGCCTTGTTGGATTTTGTACCCTGAATTTTTGATAATAAAAATTCCATCGCCTCTACTGTTGTCAATTCGGCCAGTAATTTTCGCAAAATCCAGATTCTGTTTAAGGCCATCGGGTTCATCAGCAATTCTTCTTTACGCGTTCCTGAACGGTTAACATCGATAGCAGGAAATACACGACGATCCGAAAGACGGCGGTCGAGTACAAGCTCCATATTACCGGTCCCTTTAAACTCTTCAAAAATAACATCATCCATTCGGCTTCCGGTATCGATTAATGCGGTTGCAATTATTGTTAAACTGCCGCCTTCTTCAATATTTCTGGCCGCTCCGAAAAAGCGTTTTGGACGGTGTAATGCGTTTGCATCCACACCACCGGAAAGGATTTTTCCACTGTGAGGGACAACAGCATTGTGAGCACGGGCCAATCGCGTAATACTATCCAACAGAATAACCACGTCCTGGCCATATTCAACAAGTCTTTTTGATTTTTCCAGTACCATATCGGCTACCTGAACGTGTCTTTCGGCCGGCTCGTCAAAAGTAGAACTGACAACCTCTGCTTTTACAGATCGCTGCATATCGGTTACTTCCTCTGGGCGTTCATCAATCAACAGTACAATCATATTAACTTCGGGATGATTTGCCGTTATGCTGTTTGCAATTTGTTGCAGCAGTGTAGTTTTACCTGTTTTCGGCTGCGCAACGATCAATCCTCTCTGACCTTTACCAATAGGCGTTAACAGGTTCATAATACGCATGGAATAATCTTTGGATTTTGTTTCCAGATTAATGCGCTCATCAGGGTATAAAGGTGTCAGATTATCAAAAAGAATTTTGAGCTTGGCTTCATCCGGATTTTCATAATTAATCGCCTCTACTTTAAGCAGGGCAAAAAACCTTTCATTTTCCTTTGGCGGCCGGATCTGCCCGGAGACAGTATCACCTGTACGCATACCAAAACGTTTAATCTGAGAAGGTGATACATAAATATCATCTGGGCCTGGAAGATAATTAAAATCAGTTGATCTTAAAAAACCATAACCGTCCGGTAAGACCTCTAAAACGCCTTCGGCAAAGATGAAACCTTCTCTTTTTGTTTGTTCTTCAAGAATTTTAAAAATAAGTTCGGATTTTCTCAAGCCAGTTACCTTTGAAATGCCCAACTCCTGGCCCATTTGCGTTAATTCCGCAATTTTTAAATTCTTAAGTTCAGTAATATCCATGAATTTCCTCTTTTATTTTAGTCAAAGCATGCAAAAATATCTTACATTCTCTTAAAATAGACAAAAGATAACAAGTTGTATTGATCCTTTTGCATCTTTTATTCAATTTTCTAATTTGCTGTTATTTGGGTTAAAATATTAGTTTTAGGTAGTATATAATCCTGTTTTTAAACACTTGTAATTTGACAAGAATCTCCCCGATTAAAAGCCAAAGACCTACTTTTAATTAGAAACAATCTTAAAAAATAGCCTCCTCATTTTTTATGTTAAAAAAATGTGCTTTATTCATATCAAAACCTATTTTTACAATAGAATTAACTTTAACATTTGTTTCGGGATTTATTCGACCTACGAGAGATATATCGTTAGAACTTAGGTGTATAAATATTTCATTTCCCATCTGCTCAACAACATCGACAGAAAATGCAGCAGTGGAAACCCCTGGAGAACTGTCGTTTACAATGTTTACGTCTTCAGGCCGAATTCCAAAAATCACATCTTTTCCAAAATAAGGCTCCAAGACTTTATTTCGTTTTTCGGGAATAGTAAGCTTAATGTTATTATTTTTAAATTCTAAGGAACCATTTTTCTCCAAAACACCGGGCATAAAATTCATACCGGGACTTCCAATAAACCCGGCAACAAATTTATTCTTTGGATGTTCATATAAATTTAATGGAGCATCATTTTGTTGGATCACGCCATCACGCATTACAACAATACGATCTCCCATCGTCATGGCCTCAACCTGATCATGTGTTACATAAACCATGGTTGTTCCGATTTTTGTATGTAGCCGGGAAATTTCAGTACGCATTTGCACACGCAATTTGGCATCTAAATTGGATAATGGTTCATCAAATAAAAATACTTTAGGTTTTCGCACAATGGCACGACCAACAGCAACACGCTGTCTCTGGCCGCCGGAAAGAGCTTTGGGTTTTCGGTCGAGTAAATCTGTAATGCCGAGAATTTCTGCTGCTTCCCGGACCCTGTCATCAATTTCTTTTTTAGAAAATTTTCTCAATTTCAAACCAAATGACATATTTTGATAGACTGTCATGTGAGGATAAAGCGCATAGTTTTGAAAAACCATTGCAATATCTCTATCCTTTGGGGCAATGTCATTAACTCGGGTATCACCAATCCAAATATCTCCCAAGGTAACTTCTTCCAAACCGGCAATCATACGTAATGTTGTTGATTTACCACATCCGGAAGGTCCAACAAGCACAACAAATTCCTTATCAGGGATATCTAAATCAATAGAATCAACAGCTTTTATGTTTTTATCATAAACCTTTGATACGTTCTTTAGCTCAACACGGGCCACGCGATTTCACCTTTTCCTGAATATAAAAAGCATCTCTGCCTTAACAGTCAATACTATCACCTTGTAATAATTTTGAAGATCTTTTGGTGTGTATAAAAATAGAGGTAACTCAGGTTTTAACAGAAAAAATTAAAAAAAAATATCCTTTTTGTCAAGCTTTTATTTTCTTAAAAACCTCACCAATAACAAAATGAGAGCCGGTTGCACAAATTATATAATTCTTATAATGTTTTAATGCGTAATCCAATCCTTCTGTTACAGTTGAAACAGGACCCGATTCGATCCCTGATTTACATATTTCACGTTGTAACACGGACGGATTCAGCGCTCGTTTTGCATCAATCTCCAAAGGAACTATTATTTTTACTACAGGTTTTAAAATTTCAATAATTTGTTTATAATCTTTATCATCAAGCAATCCAAGCAGAATAACTATTTTGGAATCCTGATACAATTTTTCAAAATTTTTCACCAGTTGCTGCATAGAAGCCGGATTATGGGCCACATCTGCAATAACGGTTGGGTTCTCTTGTATTTTTTGAAACCGTCCCTGCCAGACAGCTTTACGCAACCCATTATTAATATGGTTGTAACTCAAGGCCAAATTATGATCGGTTAATTGAAACAGAGCTGCCAAAACAATTAATGTATTCTTTACCTGAAACTCACCAATAAAAGGTATTTCAAACGGTTTGTCTCCCCACAAGGGCGTTTCAACTTGAAAGAAAGATTTGTCTTTTGAAACATCGACATGTGTTAATCGATATTTTACTGATGCATCTGTTAACATGCTCTTTCTAGATTGGGCGATCTTGACAATCTCACTTTTTGCTTCTAATGGCAAATCTCCGACAACACTGGGAATGTTTTCTTTAATAATTCCGGCCTTTTCAACAGCAATATCTTTGAGTGTTTTTCCCAAATGACTTGTATGGTCGAATTGCACAGATGTAATAACCGAACATACGGGAGTTACCACATTTGTGGCATCGAGCCTTCCGCCTAACCCGACTTCCAATATAGCATAATCAATATTTTTACTGGAAAAATATAACAGGGCCAAAGCGGTCATTGCTTCGAAAAATGTACATTGATACTGTTTTATAGCAGGTTCGAGTTTGCGAACAAAAGTAATAAAATCCTGTTTTGAAATAAAATCACCATTAAACCGAATTCGTTCACGAACATCAACAAGATGAGGTGATGTATAGAGTCCGGTATTATAACCGTGTTCCCGTAAAACCGAATCAAGCATCGCGGCAACAGAACCCTTGCCATTCGTTCCGGCGATGTGAATGAATTTCATGTTCTGGTGAGGATTTCCAAATGCATTTAACAGGGCCTTCATCCGATCAAGGCCCAAATTTATCCCAAAAACCTCAAGATCATAAAGATACCGGACGGCATTTTGAAATTGCTCTTCAGTGTCGTCAATCATAAAATCAGTCAGTCCGATAAGGTGAATTCCAATAAAACTTTGTCAAACCCTGGTCCGTTCCAAACCAGATATAATCTCCGTCCAGCATAAGAGAATATACATTTTGTGAAGGTAAGCCGTCTTCAACCGTAAACTGGGTCCATCGTCCCATAAACCGGTTGTATTTCAATACACCCTGATTCGTAGCTACCCATACGGCATCTTTATCAGCTAAAATTTTATAAATTTCGGCATCGGTTTCATACAACTTTGCCGGTGGTTTCAGCCATGTTTTTGTTTCCACATTAAAAGCAGCAACGCCGTCTTCAGTGCCAAACCAAACTTCATCTTGATAATGAGAAACGGCAAAAGTTTGCCGGTCTGACGGCCCAATCGCCCCTTTATAATAACCGCCTTTTTCTGTTTCTATATCATATATAAAAATACCAAATTCCGTTGCCATCCACAGTAAATTTTTCTGCAATTCAAGATCATAAACTTTAATTTCGCCCAGACTTTTGTATAAAATATCATTAATATAAGCAGAGTCTTTATTTGCGGCTGCGGTATAAACATGAGACACACCTCGTAACGTAGAAACAAACAAATTGTCTCCATAAACAACAATATCGGTTACTTTATTATCGATTAAATTATCAATCTCTTTCAAGGTTGTCCATTTATTGTTGTGTTTATTGAATTTTGTAATACCATCATCAGTACCAAACCAAATAGCCTTTCCGTTAGAGGCAATTGAAGAAATCCGATCGTTATCAAAACCGGTAATAAAATGGGGTTCATAATATACCGGTTCATCATTTTCATAAAATTCGGTTATTCCGGCAATGTCATCATGTTGTTGTATACCTCCAACCCATAAGGCATCTTCATCTTTGATGACAGCGTCCACTGTTTCATCCCACAAACCATAGGGTAATAGTTCCATACGCATAACATTCATATCGCCCCTTGCCGCACCAAGTCCCCACGTGGCAACCCATAAATTTTGCCACGAATCTCTTATCCAATAGGTAATATCAACATCTCTAAAATTCAAATCACTGATAAAAAGATTATCTTTATCCAATAAATATCCCTGGGGTAAAAAGAAAAAAGGCATTTCTCCTCGTTGTGGTTCCAAAGCTCCACCAAACCATTTTATTTGATTTTGCTGTGTTAGATTATTAATGCTTTCTTCTACCCGGTCAAAATTTACAAATAAATAGTCGGTTTTGTATATCTCTTTATATTTGGTATAAACGTACAATTCTCCGGAACGTCCCAACCCTAGGGACAAGATTGCTTCACCATTATAAACATTTCCCAGGTTCATTTCATCGAAAAAATAGTTGTTCCAATACTTTGTTGCCGGTTCCAAACAACTCAGGCTTTTTTCAGTAACACACCATAAATATCCTGTGCCCGAATCTTGGGCCACCAAAAAAATATTATTATCAGCCAAACCATTGCTGATCGTCCACGGGAAATCCCACCTGTTGCTGTAATAATTAAAACGAGTAATACCCCCGGTTGTTGCAAAGTAAACAAATTCATTCCCCAGCGATATATACCTTATAAAACGGGTCGTTCCGTATGTGATCCATTCCCCTTGTTGATAATTCCGATTCGTTCCCCTTATTTTAACATCAGCAAAAAGGGAGGAAAAGCTGAACAGGATAACCGCTAAAACACTGATCCATCTGCTTTTTAAATTCATTCCTTTGTTCCTCTTGTAATGTAGATTCGTCTCTTTCGAACCAGACCTATATTCCATATTTTTTAAACTTTTTGTACAAATTCGCTCTATCGGTTTGAAGCATAGAAGACACTTTAGAAATATTCCCTTCGCAGTCTTTTAAAGCTTTTAACAGAATGGCTTTTTCAACCTGGTCCATTTGGTCTTTGAGCGATGTAAAAGAGGAATTGGAAGTGAAAGCATTTTCATTATTGTCACCGGTTCCTCCCAAAACAAGACTCACATCCTGTTCCATAATATTATCACCAATAGTCATAATGGCTAAACGTTCAATTATATTTCCAAGTTCCCGGACATTTCCCGGCCAATGGTAATTTTGCAGCATTTGAATTGATTTATCGGATAATTTTTTTAATTTTTTCCCGTTTTTAATGGAATACCGTTGTAAAAAATGGGACACCAGGTCCGGAATATCTTCCAGTCTTTCACGTAAAGGCGGTACATTCACAGGTATCACATTCAAGCGAAAATACAAATCTTCACGAAAACGTCCCTGTTTTATTTCAGCACTCAAATCTTTGTTGGTTGCGGCTAAAATCCGCACATTAAATTTTATCGGTTTTGTAGAACCGACCCTGAAAAATTCATTTTCCTGGAGGACCCGTAAAAGTTTTGCCTGCGTTTCCAGGGCCATATCACCAACTTCATCCAAAAACAGAGTCCCGCCTTCAGCCTGTTCAATGAGCCCCGGTTTGCGCCGGATGGCGCCTGTAAAAGCCCCTTTTTCATAACCAAACAATTCACTTTCGATCAATTCACCCGGAATGGCGGCACAATTCAACTGCACAAAAGGGGCATCTGCTCTGGCACTTGTTTTGTGGATTTCACGGGCAACAAGCTCTTTGCCCGTGCCGTTTTCGCCAAATATTAAAATCCTGCCCTCACTGGGAGCGGCCCGGTGAACAATTTCCAGCAAATTTTTTATAACCAGAGAATCACCAACTATTCGATAATCAACATCGGCCAGTTTTTTTAAAGAATTAATTTCCTTTTGGGCCTTTGTTTGCTCAACCAGTTTACGAACTTCAAGCAGGGTTCGTTCAGGATTGAGCGGTTTTTCCAAAAAATCATAAGCCCCATATTTTGTCGCCTTGACGGCCATTTCAATATCAGCCTGTCCGGATATCATAAAAACTTTTAACTGAGGTGCAATTTCAAGGATCTTTTTCAGGGCATCCAAACCATTCAGTTCCGGCATCATAACATCCATAAAAGCCGCATCAAACTCGTTTTCCTGAACCAGTTTTACGGCTGCATTTCCGTTTGAACCTGTCTGAACTTTATGCCCTTCCTGGGTCAACAGCCATTTTAGCGACGAGCACACATTGGTATCATCATCTACAACGAGAAATCTCATTTTAATCCTGCACCTCTAATACAGAAATATTTTCCTTTTCAAGCAAACGATTAATTCGTCCCACATTCTCTTCTGTAGCACGCAAATCAATAATTGCCCTGTCATCCTCATAAGTGATATTCGCGACTTCTGCAAACTGATTTAACAGCGGTAAAACTTTAACATCCTGAATAGCTAAAACAAGCTGCAGGTTTTTCGATGCATGTTCAACAAAGGTTTTAACCTGTTCTTTCAAATCGTTTAAAAAGATACCCTGACTTGCCGAAACAAACACACAGGGCTGGTCGGTTTGTTTTAATTTTGCTATAAGTGTCGAATCTTCCAGCTTGTCAATTTTGTTAAAAACTTTTAACAGAGGTTTTTTGTCCATTTTTAACTCTGACAAAACACGTTCCACAGCATAAATTTGCTCACGAAACTGCGGATGGGTCATATCTATAACGTGTAACAAACAATCGGCGTTGGAAACTTCTTCCAATGTGCTTTTAAAAGAAGCGACCAAATGATGGGGCAGTTTGCGAATAAAACCCACCGTATCGATCAACAAAACCGCCTGATGTTCTGAAAGTTTAAAGGAACGAATGGTGGAATCCAGGGTAGCAAATAAACGGTCTTCCACCAAAACATCAGCTTCGGTTAATGCGTTTAAAATTGTGGATTTACCCACATTTGTATAGCCAATAAGCCCAAGTTTAAATACGGTTTTGCGATTTTTGCGCCTGATGGATCGCTGCCGGGCAATTTTTTTCCAGTTCAGCTTCCAAAACCCCGATGCGTTTTCTCAGCATACGCCTGTCCACTTCGAGCTGTGTTTCACCCGGTCCGCGAACACCAATACCACCAACCTGACGCGACAGGTGCGTCCATTGACGTGTCAAACGCGGCAGTAAATATTTTAACTGTGCCAGTTCGACCTGTGTTCTGGCTTCGCGTGTTCTGGCATGTTTGGCAAAAATATCCAAATCAAACCGCTTCGGTCCAAAATTTTAACCTTACAAACTTCTTCAATATTTTTAACCTGGGCAGGTGTTAAATCATCATCAAAAATTACAAGGTCGGCATCCAAATATTTTGTCATTGCCGAAAGCTCCTGCACCTTTCCGCGACCAATCATAAAGGCCGGATCAAAACGGTCACGTTCCTGCACCATACGCTCGACAATTTCAGCGCCGGCAGTATCTGCCAAAAGTTCCAGTTCATCGAGATAATCGGAAACCATAAACCGGTTTTGGTCGGGACGAATGACGCCGACAACAATAGCACGTTCTTTTTGTTCTTCTTCTATTTTTATCAATATAACCTCAAAATATATCTTTATTCAGCAGATGCAGAATCACCTTTTTCCCGAAAAAGAAGCATCTCTAAAATCAACAAAATCAATGCCGCCAGGACAAAATATTTCCACAGTTCTTTACCAAATCGCTGGTTTTTCACAGACTGCTCAATATTGGATTCTTTTAAAACATTAAAATGAAATTTTTCCAACTCTTTATTATCATAATATTTAAAAACTGATTCTTCCGGAGAAATATTAACAGACCATTGAGCAATTTGTGTCTGCCCGGAATTAAGTTTGTAATTACCGGGAATATTGGTCTGTGCATATTTTAAATACAAACCACCGGATAAAATAGTTGGAGTTACTTTTTCAGCCTGATTATCAGGACGAATAATTTCCAGATCTTGGTCAACCAACCTTGCATCGACAGATAACCTCAATTCATCAAGGATATTATATTCGCTTGCCTGTGTTTGCTGATGAACAGCAAGATAGGAAAACATTCGTGACATTAGTGGAGCAAAAATTGTTTGATATGTAAAATCAGAATATTCATCACCCAATCCGGATGTCATAACAATAATTTTGCCCTGTCCGGCGTTTTTTTCATATAAAAACGGGAAACCATTACTTAGGGGTATAATAACGTCAATGTCCCCGGATTTTTCAGTTTGAAAAGCCTTGAAAATATGTGGATTTTTTATTTTTGTTTGCGGTTCTTTAAAAATACCTTTAAAAACCGGGTGAGTAAAATCAATATTCCCAAAGGATAAAAATTGGTCATCACTTGCAAGTTTATTTTCATAAACACCGGTTAATTTCGGCAGATGGAACTGTTGTGCAATGGTCGAATTAAAATCCTCTAAATCAAAATCTCCAAGCGCTAAAACAATCCACCACCATTTTCGACAAAAGCCCATATATCCTGTAATTTTTTTCGGCTGAAATTGACAAATCCGACAAGCGACAACCTGAAACTGTCCCAAAGAAACATTTTCAAAATTACCTGACTTTATTGTTGTAACATCAAAATTGGAATTATCATCCGGCAGCAGCGCAAGGTTGATGAATTGGGTATCGGCATTTCTCTGGCCAATCAAACCCACCGGGATCTTATCCGGAATGGTAAATGAAAAATAATGTTTGTTATCTTTTAATACGTCATCATCTTCCAGAACGATATAGCCGCTAAACAGGCCGCTTTGATCAGGGACAAATTTAAAAAAAAGTGTTTTGGATTGATCAGGTTCCAAACTAAACGTCGTCTGGGCAACCCGCTCATCGTTTATAAATAGCTGGGCCAATTTATTTTGAACCGGCTGGGTACCATAATTTGCAACAACTGCTTCCAGTTCCAGGACTTTATTTTTTTCCAGTATCGTATTAACCAGCAAAACCTTATCAACAGAAACATTTGAAATAAATTCCGGTCGGACCGGTAAAGCAAAGATACGGACATCCTGCTCAGTTAATGAAAAGGAATCCGGCAGTGTTGATTTTTGAAAATCAGATATAACATAAAGTTCTTTATTTATGTTCACCGTATTATGAAAAATTTCCTGTGATGCATCTATCGCTTTATTCAAGTCGGAAACAACAAAACTTGTCATTTTGTTTTTGAGGCTGTTTTGTAAATTTTCAAAATTTAAAAAAGCCTGTGTATTTAAATAACTTGAATCCGTGGAAAATAATAAATAAACCTCATCCCCCTGACGCATTATCTGAATGATTTCATTTATTTTAGCTTTAGCGGTTTGAAACAACGACGAGTTGTTTTGCGGGACCGTCATACTGAATGAATTGTCAAGCACAATTACGGCTGTCGTACCGGCGTTTACATCGGCAGGATTTGCAGAGCGGCTTTTAAAAATAGGACGTGCAAAAGCCAAAACAAGCAAAATGACAATCAACATGCGAAGAATTAAAATAAGCAATTGTTTTAATTTAATTCGACGGACTTTATGCTGCTGCAGCTCTAGTAAAAAAGTTAATGAACTGAAGGGAATAACCCGGTTTTTAGACCTCGACAGTAAATGTATTAAAAGAGGAACAGCTACAGCGAGCAAACCGAACAATATGGAAAGATTTAAAAAACTCAACGTTTTAACAATTTATTTTAGTAGGAATAATCAGGACTAATCATCAATTGAACACAATTTTATTTAAAAATGTTTCAGTCATTTGGAAAAAGTGCTTCTTCAATCAGATCACACCATATATGAATGATGGTAATATGCCCTTCCTGAATTCGTTGGGATATCATGGAAGGAACAACAATGACGTGGTCTGCTTCGTTTGCCAGCTTTCCACCTGTTTTACCGAGTAAGGCAACTGTCGGAATACCCTTCGCCTTGGCCGCTTTAATTGCCAAACTGACATTTTCAGAATTTCCGCTGGTACTCATCCCAACAAAAACATCCTGAGGTGCACCCAAAGCCTCAACCTGACGACTGAATATTTCATCATAAGAATAATCATTACCGATAGCCGTAATGATGGATGTATCGGTTGTCATGGCAATGGCGGCAATGGCGCCACGGTTCTTTTTTAAACGCCCAACCATCTCTGCCGCAAAATGCTGAGAGTCGGCTGCGCTTCCGCCGTTCCCGCACAGTAACAACTTGCCGCCCGCTTTTAATGCATTTATCATAAGCTGGGCTGTTTCCAGAATTTTATCCGTATATTTTTCTCTGATAATATCTTTAATTTTTGCACTATCAATTAATTGTTGTTCTATTTCTTTTCTCAAAGAGTCCAAATCAACTTCCTCCGATAAAATACAATATGTTGGATTTTGATCTATTCAATCTATTTCTGAAAAAAAGATGTAAATTTTCTCCAGAATATATTTTTACCATTATTTTGAATCGGCTGAATAGGCCCGGTCGTAATTTTTTTTGCCGTTAAAATTTTGTGTGGATTATTGATGAATAAGGTCTCTGCCCTTTCTTTTCCCCAGTTTTCTTTTACAAACTTGAAGGCTTTTGACAAAATCAGGGGCCTATAGGTTGTATCGTGAGCGTCGGTTGCAATAATATGTATTAAATTAGCATCCAAAAGTTGTGTTGCCAATGCTTTAATACGTGTGCCAAAATCTCCCAAAATACTTCCGGCATTCATTTGCATCAACGCACCCCTTTCAACAAATTCTACAGCACGTTGTGGTTGATTGAGAATACCGCCGTTTCTTTCCGGGTGTGCAATAATTGGAACTTTATTATCCAAAAGTAAATCGAAAAACTTGTTTGCAACAAAATCGGGAATCATTCCCATAGGAAATTCCACAAGAAAATAGGTCCCATTTCCAGCTAGTGTGCTGATTTTTCTTTCAAAGTTGATATCAGGTTGAACATATAATTCGCAACCCAGATGAATTTTAATACCTATATTGGCTTGCTCGGCCTTGTTTTTCAATTCATTCCACAGGTTGATAATTTCATCTTCCCGTTCAAGGTCATTTGTCGCCAGGATGTGCGGCGTACAGATAATTTGAGAAATTCCATCCTGTTCTGCCATTTTTAACATTTCCAAAGAATCATCCCACGATTCCGCCCCATCATCCCAATATGCAATTACATGTGAATGTATATCAATAAAATCCATTTATACCACTTGAATATTATTCTTTTCAGTTAATATCTATTTTTCCAATATATGAACGGCCTGAGAAAATGCCTTAACCAGGCCTGCGTCGGGATTTTTTTCAAGTACGTTTCCGGTAACTAAAAAACCGGCGCCAGCTTCTACTTTTTTTCTGGCTTCTTCGGGTGTACAAATTCCGCCACCAACGATCATCGGAATATTGACATATTTTTTTAGAGCTTGAATCAGGGAATCGGGCACAGAGTATTTGGCGCCGCTGCCGGCTTCCAAATAAGCCAGCTTCATTCCAAAGTATTCAGCCGCCAAGGCATGTGCCATGGCAATATCCGGCTTTTCCCGTGGAATGGGACGTGTATCACTGATAAACTGAGCAGAAGTGATATTACCGGATTCAATAAACATATAAGCTGTCGATATAGGTTCAAGTCCCATGGACTTTATGATCGGGGCTGCAGCCACCTGTTCGCCAATAAGTGTGTTCGGATTTCTTCCGCTTATCAACGATAAAAACAAAATGGCATCTGCATAGGGAGAGAGCTGTTTTGTACTTCCGGGAAAAATGATAACAGGTATATCACATACCTCTTTAATACTTTTCACCAGTTCATCAAAAATATGAGAAAACAACAAACTTCCACCAACTAAAAACGCATCGATTTCGGCTTTTGCACATATTTCCGCTAACCGGACAGCCTCTTTTATTTCCTGTTTATCCGGATCAATAAGTACAAAATAACCTGCTCCACGCTGTTTTTGAATCTTGTAAAGTTTATCAATAACTTTCACTTGGCTGCCAAATCCTTTCGCAGTTAAATTATAATGATGCAGCTATGCTAATTTGCTTTCTATAATCTCGGTTACCTTAGCCAACGCCGTATCAACTTTAGAGACGTCTTTGGCGCCTGCAAGCGCCATATGCGGACTTCCGCCGCCGCCGCCACCGGCAATTGCAGCTACATCTTTAACTATATCACCTGCTTTTAGTTTTTTAGAGTCAATCAAATCTTTTGTAACAATACAAGCAAAATTTACTTTATCATTTATTACAGCAGCCAAAACACCAACACCAGATCCCATGCCGTTTCTAAGCAAATCACCGGCATTCCTTAATTCATCCGGATTGGTTACGTTGATTTTTGCCGCAATGACTTTAACATCCTTAACCATTATAGCTTTACTCAACAAATCATCAATTTGATTTTTAGAACTCTTTTGTCGTAAAGATTTGAGTTCATGTTCAAGCTCTTTTTGTTCCTGTAAAATATGTTCCAAACGTTGTTCAATTTCTTCAGCAGGACAATTGAGACGTTCGGCTATCTGATGGACCTGAAGTTGTTTTGCTCTGCGAAAAGCAACAGCCTTTTTACCGGTTAGCGATTCAATTCGTCGAATTCCGGCTGCAACCGCAGATTCCGAGGTTATAATAAACTCTCCAATCTCTCCGGTTGAACGCACATGCGTTCCGCCGCACAGTTCCCGTGAATACTCGTCAATTTCAACCATACGAACATTTTCACCGTATTTTTCACCAAAAAGGGCCATAGCGCCTCTTGATTTTGCCTCATCAATGGGTAAAACCTGCCAGGTTGTGAAACGATTTTCCAGAATTTTATCATTTACAATATTTTCAATTTTTTCCAGATCAGCATCACTTACTTTTTCAAAATGTGTAAAGTCAAACCGCATTTGGTCCGGATGAACAAGTGAACCGGCCTGATGAACGTGGTCGCCGAGAATTGTTCGTAATGCTTTATGTAAAAGATGTGTTACCGTATGGTTTCTTTCCGTAGCACGTCTTTTTTCAATATCTACCTGGGCCGATACCATATCTCCGGCTTTAGGTGCGGTACCGCTTGTCAATGTACCGATGTGAACAATATGTTCACCAACATTTCGCGTTTCTTCAACGGAAAATGTAAAATGATCATTTTTAATTATGCCACTGTCTCCAACCTGTCCACCGGATTCGGCATAAAACGGTGTGTTTTTTATAATAATTTTACCGTCTTCATAATGAACAACACTTGTCTTAAAGGCATCCTGATCATAACCCACAAATTCCGAGGCGCCCTGATCATCCGAAACATGAATGGTTTCATAAACAGCATTTCTATCCTTGGATGATCTTTCACGCTGAAGGGCCATCTCTTTATCAAAGGCTTTTTCATCAACCGTCAAGTTCTTTTCTTCAGCCATAAGCTGTGTCAAGTCAAGCGGAAAACCATAGGTGTCATGCAGCACAAATGCGTCTTTTCCGGGGAAAACAGTTTCACCTGCTTTTTGGACCTGTTTTACCTTTTGTTCAAAAATTTCAATTCCGCGATCAAGTGTACGGCCGAAACTTTCTTCTTCGGCTTTTATAACTTTTTCAATATATGACTGTCGTTCTTTAATTTCAGGATAGGCGTGACCCATTTCTTTGGCCAGGGTGGCAACAAGTTTATAAATAAAGGGTTCATGCATTCCCAATACCCGGCCAAATCGGGCGGCCCGTCTCAGGATACGTCGTAAAACATAACCGCGGCCGTCGTTACCGGGAATTGCGCCGTCAGCGATGGCAAACGTCAATGCCCGGATATGATCACAAATAACCCGATAAGCGACTCCGATTTCTCCATCGGCATCCGCTTTTTCCACAATTTCGCCGATTGCTTTTATAATAGGAGTAAAAAGGTCCGTATCGTAATTTGAATTCTTTTTCTGCATGACAGCAGCCAGACGTTCAAATCCGGCGCCGGTATCCACATGCTTGGATGGCAGCAAATGCAATTCTCCGGTTTCATCACGATTATACTGGATAAAAACCAGGTTCCACAATTCTATATAACGGGCGCATCCGCTATTCACTTCACAAACGTGGTTCGGGTCTTTGCTGTCGCAATATTCGGGACCGCGATCTATATGAATTTCGGAACAGGGGCCGCAGGGGCCGGTTTCACCCATTTCCCAAAAATTATCTTTTTTACCAAATCGTAAAATATGAGAATGGTCAATATCGGTTTGATTTTTCCATTCGTCTTCTGCTTCAATATCCGGTTCAACGCCGTCTTTGTCATCACCGGCAAAGACCGTGGCATATAGTTTATCCTTGGGCAAACCCCAAACCTTTGTCAACAATTCCCAGGCCCATTCAATGGCTTCGGCTTTAAAATAATCACCAAAGGACCAATTCCCCAACATTTCAAAAAAAGTATGATGATAGGTATCGCGACCCACCTCTTCAAGATCATTATGCTTTCCGGATACACGAATACATTTTTGTGAATCGGCAATTCGGTTATACTGACGTTTTCGGGTCCCAAGGAAAATATCTTTAAACTGGTTCATCCCTGCATTGGTAAACAACAGGGTCGGATCATCCTGTGGTACGACCGGCGCACTTGATACGATATGATGTTCCTTGGATTTAAAAAAATCGAGAAATGATTGTCTTAGTTCGTTTGATGTCATATACTATTTCCTGTTATTCTGCACTATGTTATATTAATTCCAGCGCTTGTTCTAAATCATAAATCAAATCATCACTGTCTTCGATCCCAATGGATAAACGAATCAAACTATCCGTAATACCCAGGGCTTTTTTATCTTTATCAGAAAGTGAAACATGAGACGTTGAAGCCGGATGCATAATTAACGAATCAATTTCACCTAGACTTACTGTAAAATTAAACACCTTTACAGCATCCATTATCCTTTTAACAGCACTAAAATCGCCCTTTATTTCAAAGGCCAGCATTCCGCCGAACCCGTTTAGCTGGCTGGCGGCAAGTTTGTGCTGCGGATGAGAAGCTAATCCGGGATAATAGACTTGATTTACTTTGGAGTGTTTATCAAGAAATTCGGCAACTTTTAAAGCATTTCGGCAATGGTTATCCAGGCGAACAGCCAAGGTTTTGAGGCCGCGCATCGCGAGCCATGCATTAAAAGGACTTGAAACACCGCCATAAAGTTTGATAATTTTGTTAATATTTTGAATACGGCCGGCTGAACCGACAATGACACCACCTATAATATCGCCATGACCGCCTAAATATTTTGTGGCACTGTGAATGACCAGGTCAGCGCCATATTTTAACGGTTGAATAATCGGCGGAGGTGTAAAGGTATTATCAATTATTAAAACAAGATTGTTCTTTTTAGCAATTTTCGATAACAAGTCCAAATCAGCAACAATTAAATTTGGATTTGCCAAAACTTCCGCATATAGAATTTTTGTTGCAGGTGTTATGGCAGATATAATCTCTTGCTCGTCCAAAATGTTGACAAAACTGGATGAAATGTTTTGGTCATTCAGCGGACCTTCCAGCCATGCCCGGGTTCCACCATAGATAAATTTTGAGGAGACAATATGATCTCCCGGTTTCACCAGAGACAGGATAGCACTGCTGATTGCCGCCATACCGGATGCCGTGGTGGCCGCCATTTCACCCTCTTCAAGTAATGCAACAAGTTCGGCAAGGTGGTCGGTATTCGGATTTCCATCACGGGTATAGACATACCCCTGTTTTGCACCGTTAAATACGGCAAAGCCGTCTTCGGCATTTTCATACTCATAGTTAACCGTCTGAAAAATAGGCGGAACATGAGATTTTACATTAAAATCGACATGGGATGTGGCACGAATAATTCGTGTGCCAATTTTGAATTTTTTAAAATCACTCTGTTTCAATACTCAAATTATCCCAATTCTCAATAATATCTTTAACAATGTCCCAGCTAAAACCACGCCTTAACAAAAAATCACTCATTCTTTTTTTTGCTTTTGTTTCCTCAACACTTGCCAATCTTTTTTTTCGTTTTACCGCCAGTTCCCGGGCAAGCGTTTGTTCACTTTTTTCACGGTAAGCTTCTTCAACGCCGCTTTCAACATCCTTTTCGGAAACACCTTTTTGTTTCAATTCCTGTCGTAATAAAAACTCTCCGGCAGGCCGGGTGACCATTCTTGAACGGGCATAAATTTTGGCAAAATCCGAATCATTGATCAAATTTAATTTTTCAAGGTCTTCAAGGACGGAATCAATGACCGGCTGCGAAAATTTTGCCATTTTTAAACGATCAACAAGTTCTTTACGGCTTCTTGCACGAACGGATAACAGGCGAAATGATTTTTCTTTTGCTTTACGCCGTGTTTCCTTTTCAATAATCTGTTCAATTTGTGTTTCATTTAAAAGATCACCTTTGGCAATACCGGATTTTATTAATACATCTTCATGAATACCAAATGCAAATTCGCCATCTAAAAAGACAGAATAGCGGTCCGATCTTTTTGCCTGTCGCTCAATGGACGTGATCTTTTTTGCTTCACACATTTATACTTACTTTTTTGTACTCTCGTTCGTTTTTTCCTGGTCTTTTTCTTTTGTTTCATCACCCATGCTAAGAGTAGCCCGAACTTTATTCTCAATCTCTTTCAACAGATCACTATTTTCTTCAAGGTATTTTCGTACGTTTTCACGTCCCTGTCCCAGTCGTTCGTCGCCATAGGAAAACCAGGTACCGGCTTTATCAACGATATTTTGCTTTACAGCAATATCCAATAGATCACCGATTTTTGAAATTCCCTTTCCATAGATAATATCAAATTCAGCTTCACGGAAAGGCGGGGCAACTTTATTTTTAACAACTTTGACCCGGGTCCTGTTACCTATAACATTTTCACCATCCTTGATGGCGGCAATGCGCCGAATGTCTAGCCGAACAGATGAATAAAACTTTAAGGCGCGTCCACCGGTTGTTGTTTCCGGACTGCCAAACATAACGCCGATCTTTTCTCGAATCTGGTTAATAAAGATCACCGTTGTTTTTGATTTGCTGATAGCAGCCGTAAGTTTTCTCATAGCCTGAGACATTAAACGAGCCTGTAATCCCATCTGGGCGTCGCCCATGTCACCTTCAATTTCTGCACGAGGGACCAAAGCGGCAACGGAATCGATGACAATACAATCCAGCGCACCACTCCGAACAAGTGTTTCGGCGATTTCAAGAGCTTGTTCACCGGTATCCGGCTGAGAGATCAACAGGTTATCGGTATCCACTCCCAATAATTTTGCATATTTGGCATCCATAGCGTGTTCGGCATCGATAAAACCGGCCAGTCCGCTTCTTTTTTGGGCTTCAGCAACAATATGCAGGGCAAGTGTTGTTTTTCCTGATGATTCCGGGCCGAAAATTTCAATAATTCGTCCGCGCGGAACACCACCAATACCCAGGGCAACATCCAGGGAAATTGAGCCTGTGGGAATAAAGTCCATATCTATTTTTTTATTTTCACCCAACCACATGATTGATCCCTTACCAAATTGTCGGTCAATCTGGGTCATGGCCAGGTCTAGTACTTTTTTACGTTCATTTACTTCACTCATAAAAATCACCTAAATTTATAATTGAATTTTTCGCAACGATGAATATTCAGCGCCGGTAGCTTTTAACTCACTTTGCATTAAAACAATTTCTTTGACTAAAAATTCATTTTTTTCTAAAATTTTATTACTTACCACGTTTGTAACTGACTTTATTCCAAAAGTTGATTTAACACGTCCCAAAGTTAAATGCGGAGAAAACTCCCTTTCTTCTTTATCAAAGCCAATTGCATTTAAATTATTGTCTATTTGTTGTGCAAGGGCACTTAGCACGTCAACCTGACCGGCTACACCAACCCAAAACACTCGGGGATGTTTAAAATTTGGAAACGTGCCGGTACCGGACAATTCAAGTTTAAATGGAACAAGATCAGTAACAGATTTTTTAATAGCCTCTTCTATTTGGTCAATTCGTTCAACATCCACATCGCCTAAAAATTTCAATGTTAAATGTATGCCGGCAGGGCGGACCCACCTTACATCTGCATTTATCTGCTTTAATTCCGTCTGAAAATCCTCAAGAATTTTCCGGGATTTTTCAGCAAGTTCAATACAAATAAACGCCCGAACCATTGCCATAAAAAAATCAAACCTTTTTTAAATTAACCCGAAGCAAATCAAGAGCGGCATAAGAAAACCGTTCCTTGTTTTCAAGCCGATTAAGCTTGGACATGTATTTTTTTGCAAAGGCGCCATTTTTATCGGCATAGCCTAAATAAACAAGACCAACGGGCTTTTCCGGAGTTCCTCCGGTCGGCCCGGCAATACCTGTTGTTGCCAAACCAAAATCCGCACCGGACAACTTTCTCACCTGTTCCGCAAGCTTTTCAGCAACCTGGGGGCTGACAGCCCCGTGTTCATTGATCAAATTTTCCGGAACACCAAGTCTGTTGACTTTGGCCTGATTACTATAAACAACAACGCCTTCAAGAAAAACCTGTGAACTGCCAGAGACATTTGTAATTTTACTGGCTAAAAGTCCGCCGGTACAGGACTCGGCTACAGCCAGGGTATTATTTTTTTCAGTTAATAGATGAACAATAGCCTCTTCCAGGGGTATATCTTTTTCGGCGTAAATAAATTCTTTAATGTTTCTTTGAATAAGAGTATCAGCCTGCTTTAGTTTTTCATCAGCTTCTGTACTATTTTTACCATCAGCAATCAACCTGATTTTTACACCTGAAAAACCGGGTAAAAATGCAACACGGGCATATTTTTCAACCTCTTCAATGTTGCCGATTTTTTCAAAAAGCGTGCTTTCGCCAATACCAATAGTAGCAATAAACTTCTTTTTTGCTACTTTTCCATTCAACAATTCTTTAACAGCAGGTAAAACAGATTCCTGCATAATGCCCTTCATTTCAAAAGGTACACCAGGCATTACAAAAAATTTTTTACCATCCTTCTCAAAAAACATGGCAGGCGCTGTGCCGACAGGATTATTAATAACCTTGGCTTTATCCGGCACCATAGCCTGTTCTTCATTCACTTTGACCATTTTTATCCCACGTTCCCGAAACATTTTTTTCACATGTTCCAGAACAACCTGGTCAACAACCAACTCTGATTTCAGAAAAGAGCAAACAGCCTTTTTCGTTACATCGTCATGGGTTGGTCCCAAACCGCCTGTCAGCAAAATAACGTCTGCTCGCTGTTCCGCAATCTCCAACGTTTTGATGAGAAGATCATGGTCATCGCCAACTGTTGTTACCCAGTTGACGGTGGTACCTATTTCAAAGAGCTTTTCCCCCATCCAACTTGCATTTGTATTGATGGTTTGTCCTATAAGCAGTTCATCACCAATACTTATAATTTCTATATTCATAAAGTTAATTAACTTTTATTAAAAAACGAAATACTATTTGCAGCAAGATATTTCCATAAATTCCGGCAATAACATCATCCACCATGACGCCCCATCCTTTCGGCAACTCTTGAGATTTATTAGCGGGATAGGGTTTAATAATATCCAGAATACGGCAGACAAAAAATGCTGCAATAAATACAATAATATTTTTCGGCAATAACCATACGGTAATCATCATGCCCACAACTTCATCCCAGTTGATTTTTCCGGCATCATGTCCCCAATATTTCTCTGCAACAGTAGAAGCATATACGCCGACTAGAAAAAATAAAACGATGTAAACCAAAAGTCCCAAATCAGTATAAGGCACAAACCACATAACAAACGCGGCAACAGCAGCGCCGACAGTACCCGGAGCAATAGGGAAAAAACCTGATCCCAACGTACTGGCAATAGCTAATGCACTAAAATCTTGCTTTTCTATTTTCATAATAAAGCCCGAACATTCCCGACAAATTACACATATATTCTACAAAATAATTTAGTTATATTAAAAAAATTAAGTGATAAAGGCAAGTGGTATTATCAATTCAAAAATTTGATCTAAAATTCTATTCTCCCCTCAAGAGCTCTAGATAAAGTGACTTCGTCCGCATATTCCAAATCAGCGCCAACCGGAATTCCCCTGGCAATTCGTGTAACCTTGATCCCCATTGGTTTAATCAATTTTGATAAATACAGCGCTGTGGCTTCTCCTTCCGTATTAGGATTTGTGGCGACAATAACCTCTTCTACGTCCTGCGTCAATCGACTTAGCAACGCCTTGATTCTCAAGTCATCGGGACCGATTCCGTCCAATGGCGAAAGGACACCACCCAGAACATGATAAAATCCTTTAAACTCCCCTGTCTTTTCCAAAGCTATAATATCATTGGCTTCTTCAACAACACAAATAATTTTCTTGTCCCGCTTTTCACTCGAACAGATTTTACATATATTATTTTCTGAAATATTAAAACATATAGAGCAATGTTTAACTTTGTCCTTCAAATCAATAATGGCATGGGCCAGATGTTCCACTTCATCTTTAGACAGTCTTAACAAATGGAATACATGGCGTTGAGCTGTTTTTCGTCCGATTCCAGGCAATTTTGACAACTCATGGATTGCTTTTTCCACTGCATCAGATGAATATTTTATCATAATAACTCGAAAAAATTTATATACATATACTTTTTAAAAACCAGGCAATTTCAATCCGCCCATACCACCCGGCAACATGCCTCCGGTAATTTTGCCCATTTCCTGTTCTGCCGTGCTTTTTGCATTTTCCAGGGCCTGATTAATTGCAGCCAGGACCAGGTCTTCCAGCATCTCAACATCCTCAGGATCTACAACTTCAGGATCAATTTTTACTTCAAGAATTTCCTGAGCAGCATTTGCCGTTACTTTCACCATTCCACCACCGGCTGTACCTTCTACCTGTATATTAACCAAATTTTGCTGTGCTTTTTCCATTTCTTGTTGCATTTTTTGGGCTTGCTTTAGCAACCCTCCCATAGCAGCTTTATTCATCATAAAATATCCTTCCTATTTTACAAATTTTGCATCAAATGTATCGACAATTTTTTGCACCAATGGATTTTCTTCCTTAAGCTTGTCAAACTCGGAAGCCTTGTCAACTTGCTGCGGTTTTCTGTTTACCGATTCCAGCATTCCCTGGCTGTCCTTTATATACTCTATACTTAATTGAACACCCAAATATTCCTTCAGCAATTCTTCAACAGCAGCATTGTTCTTTTTTAATGTACTGATATGAAATCCATTATTCTCATCCAAAGCGATTATCAACTTGTTGTCTGTTAATGAAACCGGCCAGCCCTCTCCTAAAAATGTACCCAACGCAATTTTGCTCTTTTTAACAAAATCAACTATAGAGTCCCATTTCTTTTCAAGATCAGCCAAAGAAATATCAGCCGATAATTGTTCACTAGAACCATTTTCTTCCGGGGGAATATCCGGGCTTTGCGCGACGGTAGATTTGTCCGGCATAAAGCTCAAAACTCCCGACGACTTGACCTTTGGTATCGTTACAGATTTTTGTACAGGTTTATCACCATGAGAAGGACTAGCTACGGTCGGCAGGGGCTTTTTTTTTAACTCTTCGATAGAAGTTAAAATTTGTGAAAGTTGAAGGCTTTTGCTCATTTTTATCATTTTTACGAGCGATATTTCCAGGTGCAATCTGGCGTTGGTGCTTTTCCGAATAATCGTCATGGCATCCGTAGCAACCTGCAATAATCTTAAAAGGTCTTCAACCTGAAAATGTTCTTTTTCGCTTAAATAACGTTGTGCATGTTCCTCTGACACATTAAGCTCTTCAGTTTTACCGGTTGTACAAACAATGAGAAAATTTCGCAAGTGTTCAGCTAACCCGGCCAAAAATTCGTTAAATTCATATCCTTCCACAAAAATCTTTGACGACAGCTCTATTCCACCTTCAACATTGCCTTCTTTAATAAAATCGGTAACCTGAAAAAACAGATTGGTATCAATAATTCCCAGCAAATTCGAAACATCTTTAGCCTGGATCGTTTTCCCACAGAATGCTATGACCTGGTCTAAAATACTTTCCGAGTCCCGCATACTGCCATCGGCTTTACTGGCAACAAGACGTAACGATTCATTGTCAATTTCAATTTCTTCTTTAACGCAAAGTTCCTGCAATTGTTTTATAATGTTTTGTGTAGACATGCGTTTAAACTCAAAACGCTGACATCTGGAAAGAATGGTAGCAGGAATTTTATGGGATTCGGTTGTTGCAAAAACAAACAATACATTCGCCGGCGGCTCTTCCAACGTTTTTAACAAAGCGTTAAATGCTTCGTTGGTGAGCATGTGAACTTCGTCGATAATATAGATTCTGTATTTACCCGGAGTTGATGAATATTTCAAACCATCACGAAGATTTCGTACTTCATCAATACCACGATTGGACGCGCCGTCTATTTCAAAAACATCGAGACTTCGGCTTTCGTTAATCTCCAGACAAGACGAGCATTTATTACATGGTTTCGTTGTTGGTCCATGTTCACAATTTAAAGCTTTGGATAATAATCGGGCAACCGTGGTTTTTCCGACACCCCGGGGACCGGAAAAAATATATGCATTAGCAATACGTTTTTTTTCAATAGCATTTTGTAGAGTAACACAAACATGCTGCTGCCCCACAACGTCCTCAAAAAACATGGGGCGATATTTTCTCGCTAAAACCAGGTAGGACATGAAGATACTCTCGTTTTGTAATTCCAGAATGATTTTGAGGATTCATAAAGGCTGTGCACCCATCCTCGATTCCTCTTTTATGACAAGAAAATGATAGCCAACTCCAGCCAAAAATTCCTGCGGCACATGAATTCAATACTTACCGCTGCTATCTTCCGATCCTGACGGGGTTGGGTACTCCTTCATTGCGCAGGGCTTGGACCATCAACATCGCTTTCCATCATCATACCATAACGAGCAAACCTCAGAATGGGAATTCGATCCTGCTATAGCGGATTGCAGGTTACAGGGCACCGCTAGCTCCCCATCTAGCACAGCCAAGTGGAGCCGATGGGAGTTGAACCCACGACCTGTACGTTGCGAACGTACCGCTCTCCCAACTGAGCTACGGCCCCAAAAAAAAGAGCGGAGAGGGCGGGATTCGAACCCGCGGTAGGGGTTGCCTACACACGCTTTCCAAGCGTGCTCCTTCAGCCTCTCGGACACCTCTCCTTAAAAAAACTTTTTTCCAATCCCCCATATTTTTAGCGCCACGACTCACTCTTTGCGGAGAGACAGGGATTCGAACCCTGGGTACCCGAAGGCACAACGGTTTTCGAGACCGCCCGATTCAACCACTCTCGCACCTCTCCCAAAACAATAAAACGCCTATTGGCGCAATTTTTTAAAAAAATCCTTTAAAATTTTACTACACGGTTCCTCAAGAACGCCCTTGATCATTTTTGCCTGCAAATCAATTTTTTCGTTTTCCAAAACATTGACAACACTTCCACAGGCGCCTAGTCTGGGATCCTCAGCAGCAAAAACGACAAGCGGTATTCGTGATAAAAGAATTGCACCTGCACACATTAAACAAGGCTCTAATGTTGCATATAAAACGCAATCGTCAAGTCGCCAGGATGCCAACGTATTAGAAGCGGCGGTAATGGCAAGCATCTCCGCATGTGCCGCCGGGTCCTGAAGCGTTTCAATCAAATTATGCCCGCGACCGACTATCTTTTCATCACAAACAACAACAGCGCCAACCGGCACTTCATTTTTTGCTAAAGCCTTTTCAGCTTCCTTCAAGGCTTCCTGCATCCATTTACTATGGTCGTCCATAATGAGAACCGTTCTTTAAAAAGCGCGCTCGGAGGAGCTCGAATCCCCAACCTTCTGGTCCGTAGCCAGATGCTCTATCCAATTGAGCTACGAGCGCATTTTTAATCAAACTTTTTACGTAGCGCGTACGGGATTCGAACCCGTGTTACCGGCGTGAGAGGCCAGCGTCCTAGACCCCTAGACGAACGCGCCAAATATAAAGCCTATTAATATACAAATCAGAAAATTAAAAGTCAACTTTTTTAGCAATACTTTTAAACGACAGCTATAATTGAAACATTTATGCTAAAATCATCAAAAAAGCAAATTTTGTATCACAACGATACAGTGTTTCACCACACAACAAAAATAAATACAACATTAAGCTTTCTGCTGTTTACAGATTAACAAAAACAGCTTATTACAGGCACCATAACTTTTACAAACATGGTACATGATTTGCGTAAAGAAAAATACTCAGACGCACCTAAACCTTTAATTGGCGCAGCAAATTTTAAAATAGGTAAGAATTATGCCGCCCTAGTCAGGTGCCAACCGCATCGTTTTTAGCCATCTAATGGGTTCATAATAGGATTTATACTATTGGTGATGGGAGTGCGGTGAAATTACAAGATGGCCGTTAAACAAAAAAGAGATATTTGCGGAATGAAAGAAAATTTTATTGATCTCGTCAAAAGCATTTGCTCCGGCGATTACAGCCAGGCACAGCTTGTCCAATATATAAATTGGGCACAAAAAATTTCATTAGGATATCTAAAATATCAAGAAGTAACAGGCAAAAGAATTTCGGGTGAAAGGCTAAACACCGAAATCGAACTGGGAGATTTAGCCATAGACTGCATCGCTGAACTTTTTAGCCGCGATGAAAATGGTTCCTTCCCTCAACTTAAAAAGTACTATGAAACAAAATTCGCCGAGCTTGAAAACATTACAGACTCGGACGTACTCATTTTAACTCGCCGTTTAATTGTAAGAAAAACCAAACAAGAATTATCACGCATTTTCAGAGAAAGAGACCCTGAAGGCGCCAAGATTGTAAGAAACATCAAAGTCGCCATTAGAAGTTCTGAAAAACTGTCATTTTTTCAGGAAATGGGACGTGAATTCGTCTTTTACAAAAATGGTTTTCACTACAATCCCGAAGAAAACATTCAGAACAAAGAACTCTTGCAGTATCTTCGTAAAACAAAACCACCGATCACAGAAGAAATTTTACACAGCCAATTTCTTCAGATATACAATCCAGGTGACTCGATATCAAATTCCATCAAAAAAATACTTGAGCTTGTATACAACAATACCGAATCTCAAAATTATTTAGCTATTGATAAAATAGTTAAACTTTTGAGAAGTTTAAAATTTGAATCCTATAAAGAAAAATTAAATTCTGAAGGACATGTTTCAACACCTATTGACAATTTGGAAAACAAAGAAATTGAAGGATATATAGAAATTGTTATGGATGAAATTTCTGAAAAAATCCAAAAACAATACGTCGACAGCGGTAAACTATCTGAAGAAAAATCAACAACATACACAAAAGCTTTAAAAGATGTATTATATGATTTAATACAAAAAAAGGATACATCTTCCTATTACAGGAATTTGAAACATTACCTGCCCGAACTATCACAAAAGGAATATCGAAATAACGAACGTTCCGTTTTTGAATACCTTGCCAAAGTTGCCAAAAGAAACTTTCGCAAACAATTAAAAGAATTATTATAATTTTTTCCGTAAAATTTGATGCTTGCTTGTATTATAGTGATACAATGTAACAAAACAATTCAACCAAACTTTACACCAAAAATCACTGAAAAACATCATGAAAAATACGAGCAAAACAAGCAAGCATTGTCCTTCTGCTATCGACCTTGAATATTTGTTCCTGGAAGAAGGATTAAATGAAGAGTCTAGGAAGAGAATCCAACTACATCTCCAACAATGTTCTTCATGCAGAGAAACTCTGGAAAAAATCGAATCCTATTACAAGTTATTAATTCATGAACTTTCCAGGCCTGTTTCAAACAAGGTCATCGATTTTTCCAAAAAATTATCCAACCACCCGGAAATCAGATACGGTTTGATAATTTGTGAACCCGCTGATTTAAATAAAAGTGAACCTGGAACCTATAAAACCAAGGTCCTTTTTCAAGCCAACGGGGTACCGGGAAAAACATCCTTGAAGGATTTTGATCTTTTATCACTTCCAAAAGATCAAATCGCCATTCGGATAATGACCAATCCTGGAAAAAATTCATGTTCTCTTTTTCTTTGGGACCATCAAAATAATAATTTCAACAATTGGGTTTTACATTTTAATCATTTAAATGAAAAGTATACACCAAACTCAATGGGTGCCGTACAAATTCCTCTAAAATTAATCGACGATTTTAACGACAAAACCCTTCAGATCGAATTTAATAAAGCCTCAGAAAATAAAACAAAAATAGATCGCCTTAAAGAGGCAATATTATATTAATAAAAAAGCCGGTTAATAACCGGCTTTTTTATTTAATCTTAGAAAAACCTTGACTTTATTGGTAATTTTGGATAAATTTTTTAACGTCATAGAATATTTTCTATAAATGACAAAAAATTGTCATTATTTCTCTTTTTACCCGAATTCGGAATAGTTAAAAAATACCATGAACAGCAGTAAAAAAAATATCCTCATTATCGACAAAGATACAAAGAACCTGCAAATTCTCAAGTCCAATTTTGAGGAAGCACAGTTTAATGTGGACACATCCACAAATGACGCGGATGCATTTGAAAAAATAAAATCAAATGCATTTGATCTGGTATTATCCGAATTATCAGGGCCAGGCATCAATGGTTATCGTTTGCTGGAAAACATTCAGAGAGAAATGGATGAATCAACAATACCTGTTATTTTTCTCACCCAACAAAGCGATGTATGGAATCGTGTTAAAAGCTTAAAACTTGGCGCCAAAGACTTTATCGTAAAGCCCATGCATGTTCAGGAAGTAATTTCCAGAGTAAATTTGATTATTTCCAGAATTTATCGCAGGAGCCATGAGAAAACACTGGCACGAAAAAAATTTGTTGGAAGACTTGAAGACATATCACTTGTCGATTTAATTCAGGTTTTTGGTATCGAGAAAAAAACAGGTGTGTTAAGCCTTTTTAATGAAAACAATTTATCGGGGCAGGTCTTTTTTAAAGACGGACATGTTATAAACGCTTCCTGTAACAGTTTGGACAATGAAGAAGCTGTTTATAAAATGTTTTCATGGACAAAAGGTAGATTCTCCATGCTCTTTTGTGAAATCGATGCAACCGATAATATAAGTATTAGCAACATGGGTATTTTATTGGAAGGAGCAAAGAGAATGGAACAGAGAGAAGAAATTTTAAAACAGCTCCCTTCTCTGGAAACAGTCGTCATAACAACATCAAATTTTAAAAAACTGATAACGCAGAAGGAATTAAATACAGATTTAAAATACTTTCTCGAGCTGTTTAACGGCCAGCGCGCTCTTGGCCGAATTATTGACGAAAGTAAATATGACGAGATAACAACTTTAAAACGAATTTTAAAGCTATATCGACTAGGCTTTTTAAATACTCTGAAAAATTTTGGATTTGAAGAGGAAGAAACAGAGCTGCAGGAATCGGCAAAAACATTAAGTCACGAATCCAGATCTGCTTTTTCCGAATCCAATAATAACAAATTTGACTCACCGAAAAATTTTAGCTTGCCGGAAGAAGAGGAGGAAATTTCCACACCGGATTTTATCCACCAGTCTGAACCGGAATTAGGTGAGCACCGGCCTTTCTTTTCACTTAAAAATGATCCATTCTATGATATACGGGATGAATCAGATGAAATGACCTTGGAAGAGGAACCTCAGGATCTCACTTACAGTTCACTAAAACTGGACATGGAAAAACAAGTTAAAAACAACATGCCCTTAGCTCATCCGGCTGATGCGTTATTTAAAATCGATGAAGAGCATCCTTCATTTATTAACACACCTTCACCGGAGCCTGTTTTTCAAGAAAACGTACAGAACGATCCTGTAAAAAAAGAATCTGAATTAAAGACCCTATTTGCAAAAGCAAAAGGCAATATTTTAATACTCAGTATAGAAGATGTATTCCGAAAAAATTTAGTAAATGTATTAACGAAAAACAAAACCATTACTTCTAAAAGTCAAAACTCCGAATTCGCTGATATAGATTATGGTACAATAGAATTTAAAAGCAACAAACTTTTAAACATTATCAGTTTTTCTTTGGAAAAAGAATTTGGCCCATTAATGGAATTCTTTTCCAAAAACTCTTTGGGATATTTATTACTGGTAGATACCAATAAAATCAATTGGAGGTACTACAATTACCTGTTAAAAGTACTAAATGACAAATTAAAACTTCCTTCGACTATAGTTATACAAACACATGGTAATACTGATATAACGGAAGAAAAAATCAAACAAAAGCTGGAATTAAAACCAAATACAACACTTCAAATTGTTAATACATTGGAATATAAATCAGCAAAACGGTTAATCTTTTCATTATTTAAGCCATTTTACACCCCCCCAAAAACACCTGTTTTAAAGGAGGCAATAAATCATTCAACTTTGTAATCTCAGATAATGTTGTTTTTTAAGCAAGGCACCAATATGAATATTAACAAGCATCAACAAAAAACAATTGTAATTATCGACAATCCTTCATCCGAACTCGACCAGCTAATAAAATTGTTGGTTGATTGTCATTTTGAATCAAAAATATTTCAGGATACAAAACAAGCCTACAATTATTGTCTCGCCAACCCTGTTAATCTTGTTATTGTGGAATGGCATATTTCACAAAACAATGGTTTTCAATTCTTTAAAAAAATTAAAGAATCATTTTCAACCAAATCCATCCCCATAATTATTACAACACGTGAAATTGAATTAAACGCACGTTTAAAAAGTATGGAACTGGAAATAGATGACTATTTACAAAAACCATACTATCCGGAAGAGGTTGTTTCAAGAATTGAATCAATTGTTCAGGAATTGGAAGTCATTGAAGAGAGCCGTAAAAACCTGCAACAGGGCTTTACCGGCAACCTGGAAGAAATGAACCTTGTTGATCTGATCCATACTTTGGAATTGGGGGGTAAATCAGGTATTATTTACATGACCCGTGAACATAGAGAGGGCCAAATATTTATTGACAAGGGCCAAGTTGTCGATGCATTTATTGAAGGCAATCCCCCTGAAGAATCTCTTACACAAATGCTTACCTGGCTGGACGGAACTTTTTGGGTAAACCTACAAAAAGTAGACCGTATTCGAATGATCCATGATAACAATAAAGAGATTCTGCTTAAAGGCAACCAGCTCATTCATCAGTGGCGGCAGTTGACAACACAACTACCTCCTTTACGAACCTATCTCATGTCGGCACAATCGACACGAAACGGGCTTTCAAAAACTGAAAAAAAAATCTATGAACTTTTTTCATCGTCGCTTACTATCATTCAGGGTATAGAATCTTCTTTAGTTGATGATTTTCAAACATTAGAAATTATAAAAAAATTATATGATAATGGTTATCTGATTAAAGTTAATACAAACCATCCATCCAAAGACTCTGTAACCCAAAATATAGAAACCTGGGTAAAACAGGAACATGAAAAGAACAAAAACGGATATTCGCGTATTGCTTCCTTTTTCAAACGTAAAAAAAACACAACAGACTTTACAAATGGAAAAAACTTTAGTTCACTGGTAGCAGACAATTCACAAAAAAAACTATCAACAAAAACACCTTATAAAGTATCTCTGTCAAAAGGAGATCTTTTGTTAATCCGGCAAAAACTGAGTCAATAGAAAAGCATCTTATGATTGATTTAACAACAACACAACAAAAACAAAAAATTGGTGAAATTGCCGTCATTAGTTCATCATTTCAAAATCGGGAAAAATTTATAGGCGCCGTATGTAATGACACGATAACGACAAACCAGGATGTGATTTTTGGACGTTTGTCAATAAGTGATGACTTGTCATTATTTTTATATGGCATTGGAACAGATGAACAGGGCCATACTTTTGCCTGGGACCTGGTCGGACAAAAAGTGCTGGGATTTATAATTATATATGATTGGTACGACAAGGAATCATTTTCAAACATTCGTAAAAGCATAGAGTTTATAAACGAGCAATTTGACTCACCAATCATCATCTCTGCTAACGTCGACGAAAACAGTTACCCCGTACCCAAAATACTATACAGACCAAGCATTAATATGACACTAATGGCCAAATTTACTTTTCATTCAAATCAGGATTCCAAATCCGTAAAAAAAATCCTGGTAGATTTGATTGACACGGCTATCGAACACATACCATAAAAACGGTAAATGTATGTTAATTCAAAAAAAACCTAAATTAAATCTTTATAAAAAATTAGAAATACTGCAATTATTATTGGATAATGAACCGTTTGTTTATTCGCTGGACGAGCTGAATGAACAGGAAATCATTGAAGCTCAAAATTTTATCTGGGAAAAAACCCTTGAATTCGGCATACGGATCAAAAGAGACGACTTTTCCAAAGAAGAAATCCTGAAAGATATAAAATCCAATAAAGAGTTTCATAAAGAAAAACAATGTAAAGAGCCATTATCAAAATGTGATGGATTTGATTGCCTGTATTCAAATAAAGCATGTGCTATGGAAAAAATTGAACTGCAAATAAATGCCATGAGCGATATTATAAAAACGTATTTAAAAGATTTTGATTCCTCTGAAAACAACACAACAGATTGACAAAACAACAAAACAAAACATCTTACGGGAAGGCAATGCTAAAAGCGATTATATCGCTTTCTCTCCTATACATCCTGTCACACGGTAAATTTTTATATGCCGAACAAAAGTACTATGCTTACCATGATGCCATACATGTTTATTCCGCAACAACCGATTCGATATATGCGCAGCAAGCTTTAAACATATTAATTCCGGCCTGGCAGGAAATTACATTCGATTTGAAAATTAAAGGAGGAAAAACAATCAATGTCTTTATTGCCGCAAACCGTCAGGAATTTAGAAAATTTAGCCGGGGCAAATTGCCGAACTGGACCGGAGCGTTTGCAGAACCTTTTGAAAATTCAATATTTTTAAAATCTCCTCGATGGGACAAGTCCCAATCCTTTAAATATTCCGTCATTCATGAACTGTGGCATATTTTGCTTTATCAAAAAATTGCTTATAAAAAATTCCCCAGATGGCTGGATGAAGGAATGGCAATTTTTTATTCCAGAGACCCAAACAGAGAACGCGGCTCCGTCCTTTCCAAAGCCATGGTTACAAACTCATTAATTCCACTGGAACAAATTGACTATGTTTTAAATTTTCACACAGCAAAAGCTGACCTTGCCTATCAGCAAAGTTATTCAGCAACAAAATATCTGCTGACAACCTATGATATAGACGCCATACAGACGATTATCAACGGCATAATAACCAACAAGTCCATAGACGATATTTTTATATCCGCAACCGGTAGTTCTTTTGACAAATTTGAAAAGGAATGGATTGCCTATGCAAAAAAAACATATAAATGGGATTGGTTATCAGACTTTGACAACTATCTCTGGATATTTATTATACTGTTACTGGCAATTTCTTTATTCAAAATAAAAAGAAAAAACAGTCAAAAACTGCAGGAATGGGACATATTGTCGGAAACGGAATAAACTCTTGTTGAAAAATTGCTCGCAATTTATTAAATTCCCGGATGAAAAAATATCAAAATTATATCGAATATGCGCTTGTTAAAGCTCTTGCAGCTTTTATAAAAATATTACCCTTTCCAATTGCTTTGGCATACGGAAAATGTTTAGGCTATCTTTTTTATTATTTTATACCGATACGCAAAAAAGTATCCATATTAAACCTGCAAAACAGTTTTCCTGAAAAAACAGAAAAAGAAATAAAAAAAATTGTAAGGTCCACTTTTCTCAATTTTGGACAAATGATTATAGAGTTCATACGTTTTCCAAATATGGATAAAAACTATCTGGAAAATAAAGTGATATTTGACAACCCGGAGCTTATTAAACAAGCGTATAGTCAAAAAAATGGTGTTATATGCTTGAGCGGTCATTTTGGTAACTGGGAACTCATGGCTGCGGCCATCAGTCAACTCGGTTTTCCGATGGTTGCAATTGCCAAGGAACAACGTAACAAACTTGTCGACCGGCTGATTTCTTTGCACAGAGCAAGCCAGGGCATTGCAACAATGACGCTTGGGATTGCTTTAAGAGGCGTTATGAAATCGCTGAGAGCGAATAAAGGCGTTGCAATTTTAGCGGACCAGGATGCAGGGCGTGAAGGTATTTTTGTTGACTTTTTAGGACGGCCGTCTTCCACGGCGCAAGGGCCGGCCATGTTTGCATTAAAAACAAAAGCGCCGATTATATTTGGTTGCGTTGTACGAGGTGAAAAAGGAAAACATACTGTTTACTTGAAACAAATTGATCATTCAGACCTGGACGGACCAACTCCGGAAAATATTCATATACTCACCCAAAGGCACGCCAAGGCTCTGGAAGAATTTGTAACAAAATGGCCGGACCACTGGTTCTGGATGCATAAAAGATGGAAAACAAAACCTCAAAACGATTAATTCAAACCCGATCCGTCCGGAAAATTATACAGATAAAATGTCAGAAAAAAAAATTCTTATCATACAAACAGCATTCATCGGTGATGTCGTTCTAACAACACCTTTAATTCGGGCTACAGCTTTACAGTATAAAAATGCCAAAATTGATATCATTGTTACACCGGTTTCGGCTGATATTTTGGAAAACAATCCGTTTATACGGAATATCATACAATATGACAAAAAGAACAAAAAATCAGGAATTAATGACTTTATTAAATTGGTTAAAACCGTTAAACAGAACCACTATGACCTGGTTATATCACCGCATCGGTCACTTCGCAGTGCACTGATCGCATGGGTTTCCGGTGCGCCGCAACGAATCGGATTTAATACCAGCGCCGCACCATATCTATACACGCATAAAGTAATTTATCATAAAAATCTGCATGAAATTGAACGTAATCTTGAATTATTACAAAATAAAGGCGAAAACAAAAAAACTTTTATACCCGAAATTTTTACAAATGATAACGATGAAAAACAGATAAATTCATATTTATCGGAAGCATTTGTTTCAGGATCAAATTTTATTGCATTAGCCCCCGGATCGGTATGGGCAACGAAAAGATGGCCAAAACAATATTTTCAAAAACTGATAAAATTATTGAGTACAAAAAATAATTCAATCTTTTTAATTGGAGGAATTGAAGACCAAAAACTATGTCAGGAAATAAGTTTATCACAAAAAAATGTTTATAATACAGCGGGTTTGTTTACATTAAAACAAACAACAGCACTTTTAAAAAAATGCAAATTTATTGTTACCAATGATAGCGCACCTCTTCATTTGGGGGTAGCGGCAAAAATTCCTGTGTATGCTATTTTTGGACCAACTGTACCAGCATTTGGTTTTTATCCTTATGGAGAAAACCACGTCATTATTGAACATAAACTTGAATGCCGCCCCTGCGGTATTCATGGCGGGCCCAGTTGTCCTATTAAAACACACGATTGTATGATCAAGATAACGCCGGAAGAGGTTTACGGGATTTTAAAGAACGAGGTACAAAATTAAAATTTATGAATAAAAATATATTAAAAATCAATCCAATTCATCCCGAACCTGAAAGAATTGGTAAAGCCGCCCGGGTTCTGGAGCAAGGCGGCATTGTTGGTTATCCGACAGAAACTGTTTATGGTATCGGCTGCAGTGCCTTTGATGCGGAAGCAGTTAACAGAATATATGAATTAAAACATCGTGACCGCAGTAAAGCGCTTATCCTGATTGCGGCCGATGTTATGCAAATCAGTGATTTGGTAAAAGAAATTCCTGAATCAGCCGAAAGACTTTTTGATAATTTTTGGCCGGGCCCGTTAACAATTGTTTTCGAATCCTCTGCCAGAATTAAAGAATTTGCTTTTGGAAAGTCTAAAACTGTTGCCATTCGCATTCCGGACAGTCAAATATGTCTATCACTGCTTAAAGCATGTGGATTTCCAATTGTATCAACCAGCGCCAACAGAAGCGGAGAAAAAGAAGCCCTGACCGCAGATGAAGTGGTTAGGTCGTTTGGTTCCCAATTGGACCTGATTATTGACGGCGGCAAGGCACCCTCAAACACACCTTCCACAGTTGTTGATATTACAAAATCACCTGCCAAAATTGTACGTGAGGGAAGCATCTCGGCCCTGGAAATTAATACAGTTCTGGAAATTAATTGATTATATGCCATATCAAGAGATAAAAATATCGGATTTGAATATTGAAGTTTGATAATAAACCAAATCGAATACTGATTATACGAACAGACAGAATGGGGGATGTTTTATTATCTACTCCGGTTTTTTCTGCATTAAAACAAAAATATCCCAATGCCTTTATTTCAGTCTTAATAAAATCCTATACACAAGATATTGTTTCCGGACATCCGGACGTAAACGAAATTATCGTGCTTGAAACGCCGAAACATCGTTTTGATTTTAAAACATTTTTAAAAAATGTTCGTCTTTTAAAACACAAAAATTTTGATACGGCGCTCATTCTTTATCCTACATTTTATATATCATTATTATGCCGGCTTGCCTCTATCCCAAAAAGGATAGGCACTGCCTACAGGCTCTACTCGTTCCTTTTTAATCAAAAAATTTATGAACACCGCAAAAAAAGCGGACGCCACGAAGTTGACCTGAACCTTGATTTTGCACAAGCTCTTGGTGCCAATGTGGAGCCCGTTTTATTTAAAATTCACATTCCGGATAAAAACGAACAAACAGTAAAACAATTATTACAGCAAAAAAAAAATAAACAACCCTTTGTGGTTATTCATCCGGGTTCCGGCGGTTCTGCGATGGATTGGCCCCTGAAAAACTTTGGCCAATTAGCCAAACAAATCTCTGCAAACCTTAAGCTTGATGTTGTTATTACAGGAACAAAATCCGAAAAACAACTGGTGGACACCGTCATAGCAGCGTCGGATAACAGCGCCATCAGATTAGACGGCGAACTGGCCATCAAAGAACTGGCCGCCCTTTTAAAAATGGCCTCGCTTGTTATCGCCAACAGCACCGGTCCGCTTCACTTGGCCGTTGCCGTAAATACTCCGGTTATCGGTTTATATTGTCCGTTACAGCCGTGTCTGCCGGAACGATGGGGACCTTATCATCAATTTAACTCTGTCATTATGCCGCCGAATATTGACGTATGTCACAAGTGCGATCAAAATTCATGTAAACATGGGAACTGTATGGAGCTTATTGACGTAAACCAGGTATATAATTTGGTTGTGTCAAAAATTGAAAGCTCGACATAATGAAAAAACTTTATCTCTTGCTTTTGCTGTTTAGCGTATCTGATACGCTGGAATCAGCTGAAAAGCCAAACCACTTTTACAACCGAAAAATCGAAAATAACATTTTTGGTATTGGAGAACATTTTGAATATTCGGTCCGTTTTGGACCGCTTACAGCCGGAAAAGCCGACCTTTATATTCCGGAAATTGTAACATATAATGACAAACAATGTTACCGGATTGTGATGGAAATCCATTCAAACAATTTCTTTTCAAAATTTTACAAAGTGGAAGACCATGTCGAATCACTGCTCGATATTCATGGAATTTTCCCCTGGCGTTTTGAAAAACACCAGCAGGAAGGTAACTATCGATCTGAAAGGATAGAAACTTTTTTACCTGAACAGGGCCTGGCAATTGAAAACGGAGACACACTGCAAGTTCCTTCGTTCTCTCAGGATATTTTGTCCATTATCTATTATTTAAGAACACAGGAATTGGCTCCCGGAGAAATTGTACCGGTTGATAATTTTACAGATAAAAGGAACTTTCCGATCAACTTTCATGTATATAAAAACCAAAATATTAAAGTTCCGGCTGGGAAATATGACTGTTATTTTCTAGTCCCGCGTTTGAGAGAAGGATACAAACATGAACCAAAGGGAAAACTATATGTATGGTTTTCAGATAATGATCTAAAAGTGCCTGTAAAAATTTTAACCAAAACCGAGTTTGGTTCACTCACTCTCGAACTTTTAAAAGCAACCAAATCCCAACAACATGCAAATATTACGGAGATTATGAATTGAAAAAAACAGTGCTATTGTTTCTGATCTTTATTTTATATCTGAACGTCTTTGCCCAATCAGATATAAATAAACTTTTACCTGATTCCAAAGTATGCAACGGGTGGCAAAAGGACGGTGAAGCAGAAACATATAATGCTGCAAATCTGTATGATTTTATTAACGGCGGCGCAGACATTTATCTGGAATATGGTTTTATTCAGGCCACAACTCAGGAATATCAAAAGGACAATTCCGTGGTAACTATAGATATTTTTCAAATGAAGAGTGCTGAAGCCGCCTATGGGATTTACTCCTCCATTCGCAACAAAGACGATCAGCAGCTTGCTATCGGCGCAGAAGGGATTTTAACCGATTATCAGGTCACCTTCCGGCAGGATTGCTATTTTGTGGTCCTTACAGGATATGACAAAGAAGAAAAAACACAAAATGCTCTAAAATTATTGGCAGAATCTGTTTCAAATAAAATCCCACCAAGCTCTGAAAAGCCATCTCAGCTTTCTCTGTTACCGCAAAAATATTGTAGAGCAAACAGCATCGGCATTATAAATGGGGTCCTGGCGCTTAATAAAGTGCTCTATCTTGCACATCAGGATGTATTAGACATTAATAATAAAAACGTTCAGGGGGTTTTTGCCGAATATGGAAATGAAGAAGAACAGGTCCATCTGCTTATTATAAAATATGAAAATCCTGAAATTGCTCTACAAAAAAAACAGGTCGTTTCTGAAATTTTCAAGGATAAATATATACCCGCAAAAAACTATTCAGACTTTTATTTAAACAAAGATCGAAAAATTTTTGGCCTTTATGTTTTGAATGAAAATCTTTATATTTTCCACAATGGAACACATAAAAATTTGACAAGTGACCTGGTCAGAGAAATTAAAAAAAACGAACATCAGGGAACGTACTCAAAATAAAATAACAAAAATAACAGCAAGTTTTATAAAGGGACTGAATTGAACTGGCGGATACTTTATGTTTTAGTCTTGATACCGATATTAATTTTTTGCATTTTTTTATATTCCTATTATATTGAACGTCATCATATCGTAATAGAGCGGATTACCATTCCATCAAAAAAAATCAGTTCTGAAATAAAAATAGTGCAAATTTCCGACATTCATCTTGCCGCACTCAGCGACTATGAGAAAAAAGTGGTACAAATGGTCAATGATCAGAAACCGGATATCATAGCCATCACAGGGGATTTTTTTAGACAATCGGAACTTTTTGAAAATCCGGAAGCGGAAAAATTTCAAAAGATACTGAATGATTTGGCTGAAATTGTAGCAACAATGAAAAGCAAATACGGGATTTTCATTTGCCGGGGAAATAACGACTTTAGTAACGACAAGGAAAATAGTGATTATTTTGTGGAAAAAATGCGGGCCATCGGTGCTCATGTTTTAACCAATCAGGTACAAAAAATCAAAGTAGCGGACCAGGAAATCTATATCCTTGGAACAGATTTTTCCGAATTTGAAAAAACAGATGTCGTCGATTTTTTTGTACATGACAAAGGGAACAAATTTTTTGAATCCGGAAACTCGTTAAAAAATTCCTATTCACATTATTATACACTACAAAACTGGAAAAATTATACCTATTTCGGAAAATTTCGGCTATCACAGCCGCAAAAAGGCGGCATCGGTTTTACCTTTTATTCGCAATTTTTAAACGGACTGGATAAATATTATCGTCTAAGACGGACCAAAAACTCGGATTTTTATTTCTCACCACATGGTACAACGGTAAATGACAACAGCGAGACAATAGCAATTCAGCTTGATCCGCAAAAATGGTATTCGTTTAAAATTGACGTAAACTCCCTTATAAACAAAACTGTTATGAAAGCAAAAATATGGGAATCAAACACCCCGGAACCTGCAACATGGATGGTAAAAGCCTATGATGACTCGCCTGACCGGTTGCAATCCGGAACGGTTGGCCTATGGTCTTCAAAAGAAAGCGACCACTGTTTTGACGATCTTGTAGTTGTATCTGAAACCGGCGACACGCTGGCGTTTGAAAATTTTGAAAATACGCCAAATGGTGCCGATCCTGAAAACTGGCTGGATTATAATTATAGCCATCATTCCTTTGCACTTTTTGCAGAACAGGTTGATGACAATAAACTCTCAATTTTGCTGGGCCATTCCCCGGACATTGTAATAGAAGCGGAAAAACATAATATCGATATTGTTTTAAGCGGTCATACACACGGCGGGCAAATAAACCTTCCAATAATCGGCCCCATTTTAGTGCGTATAGCAATAGGCCGAAAATATACGCAGGGCCTGCACTATTTTAATAACACAGCATTATATATAACACGCGGTATCGGTACTGTTTTATTTCCGTTAAGATTTTTATGTCCCCCTGAAATTTCGGTTATTACCATATCACCGAAAAATAAGAACTAGAGCCGTTTTATCACCACAACAGAAGCATCATCTTCCCAGGCTGTTGCGCCGCCATATTCAAAAACTTGCTTAAAAATCAACTGGTTAATCTCTTTTGCGCTTAATTGCTGATTGTCGACAACCAGTTTATGCAATCTTTCCAATTCATACTGCTCATCTTTTTTATTAGTCCGTTCAATAATTCCGTCACTATACATAACCAACACACTGCCATGTTCCAAATGAGCGTGTGAACGGTGAATGTCAATGTTTGGAATAAAACCGAGAGTGATGCCGGTGGCTTCCAACTCTACAATATTTTTGCCTTTAACAATAAAAGGAGCAGGATGCCCGGCGTTGGCATAAAACAAATGACCATCACTTTCAATTTCACCAATAAACAAAGAAACAAAATTCGTTGAATAGGTACTTTTTTGTATAACCTGATTTAATTTTTTAACCGTATGTAACAAACGCATATCATTTGCAAAACCCATTCGCAAACCAATAACAACGTCCCTTACTAAAAGGGCAGCCGGTAATCCATGTCCGCTGGCATCACCAAGACAAACGCCAAAACTTCCTTCATCCAACATAAAATAATCATACAAATCACCACCGACAAGTTCGGCAGGAGAAGATCGGCCGGCAATATCATATCCTTCTATATCCGGTGGTTTTTGAGGCAGCAAACTTTTTTGAATCAGAGCTGCCTGCTCCAAACGGACACCCATAAAATCCGAAAAGAGGCGATAGTTCAATGAAGTCCTTACAGAGTTTAAAAACAAACTTGTCTCTTCCCGTATCCATCCGCTTTTAAGCTCAAAAACAAAGAGCCACTGCAATTCCGGGTTATGCACCCAAATTGAAGCAATCCGTGTATATTCAGAAGGTTCTTTCTTAAAAAACGGAGAACATAACTCCAGAGTGTCAAAAATATAACTTCGATTTTTATAAACCAATTGGACCACGTCCGAATTAGTGGAAATTTTATCCGGTATTTTGGGAGTATCTTTTGGATCTACATTATGAATTAAAGCAAAAAAATCACCTCTTTGTTCATATATCCGGCTGTTGCCAAAATTCAGCCTGGGTCCAAATTTAACTTCCAATTCACACAACATTCTTAGTAAAAAATCCTGGTCCGACTCTTCTATACGTATAGCTGCTAAAAAAGAATCCAGCTCACGATAAAAAACTTTGGGGTCCAACATATTTATATTATCCTGTTCAAAATTTTCAAACTAGTTATCATCTCTAATTAAATTAACGTTGTTTTTTTGCTTCAAAAAACAAAAGAGCGGCAGAAACAGAAACATTCAACGAATTTACTTTTCCGGCCATGGGAATGGAGACCAAAAAATCACACTTTTCCCGAACGATTCGCCGCATGCCTTTCCCTTCACTTCCGAGAACAATCACACTTTTACCTTTATAATCAGCAGTTGTATAATCCATTTCTGCGTCCTGGTCTGTGCCGAAAAACCAAAAACCCTCTTTTTTCAGATCATCGATTGTTCTGGAAAGGTTGACGACCTGTACAACAGGTACATAAGCGGCTGCCCCGGCAGAAGCTTTGACAACCGAAGGTTTCAGGCCAACAGCTTTGTCTTTGGGAATGATAATTCCCTGCACACCGGCACCATCGGCAGATCTTAAAATAGCTCCCAAATTATGGGGGTCCTGAACACCATCCAATAAAGCTAATAATGGTGCTTGTTTTTCATCTTTCAGCTTTGCCAGTAATCCATCCAAGTGCCAATAATCAGGCACATTCACTTCAGCAGCAATTTGCTGATGATTTTCGGTTCCGGCTAATCGCGCCAGTTCCTGACGACTGACATATTTAATCATAATTTTCTGCTGCTCGGCCTTTTTTACAAACGGCACAACAGAATTATGAATATTTCCCTTCATTAAAAAAATCCGGGATATTTCAAGTCCCGCTTCCAGCCATTCAGAGACCGGATTTTTTCCGTATATAATTTCTTTCATATCACTTTGTTTTCATTTCAAATACACCTTCCCAATCAAATGGAACCGGATTGTTTTTATAATAAGAACAACGTTCTGCAAACACTTTGGACGGCCCGTCCTCTTTGTCACCCAATTGTGCTTTTTGAAAAAAAGACATCGCGTTATCCCAGTTTTTTTTACGATAGGCGGCAAGCCCTTTGGCAAACTCATCCAACATGACCAGTTCCTGAGTGGAAAGACTTTTTCTGTCTTTGTCAATTAGTTCAAAAATTTGTACAGGTTTTGTTTTACCCTTTACACGAATATAGTCGAGCTCCCGTACAATTATTTTTTCCGGCAGCAGCTCTCTGGTAAACTCACTGATCATGATATCGGTATAATATGATTTATTCGCGCCTTCCAGTCGGGACGCCAGATTTACGGAATCACCAATAACGGTATAATCACCACGTTCATCACCGCCGATATTTCCGGCAATCATCGGCCCGGAATTGATACCGATTCGCACATAAAACTGAGGTTTGTTTTCACGATCCCATTTTTTACGCAACTCAACCAGTATCTCCTGCATTTCCAACGCCGCCAAACACGCTCTTTCCGCGTGATCATCCTGGTGCACCGGAATACCAAAGATGGCCATTATAGCGTCACCTTCATATTTGTCCAAATAACCGTTGTATTTTAAAACAACTTTGGTCATGGCCGACAAATATTCATTTAATTGCGCCACCAAATCTTCCGGCGACAGCATTTCCGAAACAGTTGTAAAACTTTTTATGTCCGAAAAAAAGGCCGTAGCTATTCGACGCTCACCCCCAAGTTTTAACATTTCAGGTCTTTTTAATATTTCATTAACAACCGTGGCAGAAGAATAATATTGAAAAATATTTTTTATATAACGTTTATTTTTTTCTTCATCTATATATCTGTAAATGAATACAAATAAATAAGCAAAAAATACCGTTAAAACCGGACGAACCATCTCAAGCCAATAGGCATCATGAGCAAAAATCCAGGCGGTACTGAAAGAATATCCGGCAGCAATTAAAATAGAACAAAGAGCGCTTAACCAGGGTTTTAAAACAATAGCTACCAAGGCTGTTGCCAGCGCCAATAATATCAAATTAATGAACAGAAAAGTCTGATTTTGACGACGGACATATTCCTGCATCAGCATATTATAAATAATGTTTGCGTGAATTTCCACTCCGGGGAAAACATCCTGAAAAGGTACAGGACGAATGTCCGATAAACCGGCGGCGGATGTTCCTACAAGAACAATCCGGTTTTCAAAAAACTCGGCCGGAACCCGCTGCATCAAAACATCATAATAGGAAATATATCGAAATGTTTGAAACGTACCCTGATAATTGATCAGCATTCGTCCGTTTTCATCTATTGGAATTTGGACCAACGCTTCATTTTGATTGTCCGGAGAGTAAATATTTATTTTATCTCCCGGAATTATCTCAACATCCTGAGGATTAACACCCAAAATCCCCAAAACCATAGCCAATGATAGAGACATGTACTGCCTGTCGGCAAAATTTAAAAATAACGGCATGGTTCGAATAACACTGTCATTGTCAGGCGAAAAATTAGCAAACCCGATACCGGCCGATGCATTATATAAATCTACAATTTTGCCGTCCATTCGGTCAACAGTATTAAAATTTTGGTTTAATTGCGGATGGTTCAGTGTAAACTTTTCAACTTTAAAACCTTCAGGCGGTTCGGTCATTGGATATAAAAACGCATCCGGATTGGCTGATGAAAAGGCCATAGCATGATAAACAATACTCGCATTCGATGTTGCACGAACAAAATCCTCATCAATTTCAGATTTTTTGTCCGGTTCCATAAAAAGAACATCAAAACCAACGGCCAAGGCCCCGCCGGAAGATATAAAATCGACAATTTGAGCATGGTAAGAACGCGGCCATTGCTGAAAAGGCCCAAGTTTATCAAGGCTCCGATTATCAATATCGATAATAATGATATCCTCGATTTGAGCGCCCTGCCTGTCTGAATATAATTTTTCCAGACGCTCAACATAACGCCAATCCAAAGTTTTGGCTTCAAAAACCTGAAACAGGTCCGGGAGCAATAACATTGTAAAAATCACAACCATAACAACAGCAGCAACAGCCAGCAGAATACCGGTTAAAAATTTTAACCTTAATGTCTTATTCATCCTAATTCCTTTGCCATGAAACGATTAGTTCAGTATAAGGGGAAAGAATTGAGATTGACATGTATATCGGTCCCGATTTATAATAATATTCCTTTATAGATTGGGGATACTGGTCCGGCAAGTGAAACGTTTTTCAGTCCCGCATCAAACCGAATGAAAAGTTCACCTCCGGGAAAATGAACTTTTGTGGGTGAGCTTGTCGCTTTTTTTAAATGACTGATAATTGCAGATGCCACAGCACCCGTCCCACAGGCCAGGGTTTCACCTTCCACACCTCTTTCAAAGGTCCTCATCTTAATGATGTCCTGATCAACAATCTCTACAAAATTGACATTACTTCCCTTTTCAAAAAAAGAGTGGTGTCGATATTTTTTGCCCAGTTCAGCAACGTTGACAGTTGATACATCCTTAACAAAAAGGACAAAATGAGGCACACCGGTATCAATAAATCCGCCTTCTTCAAGTTCACTGTCCTCAACAATATTCAAGTTGAATTGAGGAGAATCCGGCGGGGAAAAATCCGTCTGGACAAACTTTTCCCGGACATTTACTTTATACATTTTATTATTGATTTCAAAATCGGCCGTATTACCCGATATTTTATTTTCAACCGCAAAGTAAGCAATAGCCCGCGATCCGTTCCCGCACATTTCTGCAATACTGCCGTCAGCGTTTATATGAACATACCTGTAATCCGCCTGTTCGCTGTTTTCAAGTAAAATAACGCCATCGGCACCGATCGATGTTCGGCGCTCACAAATTGTCCGAATAAAATTTTTATCAGTTTCAGCATTCAACAAACCATCACGATTATCAATAACAATAAAATCATTTCCGGTTGCAGATATTTTCCAAAACTCAATTTTACTTTTCACTTATCGATACCAGTCATTTTTTGGTTGATATGTTGTGGCCAATTTACGGCGTTGTTCATACCGGTCAATAGCCAGTTTAATCAATTCATCGCACAATTGGGAATAGGATATTCCGGATGCTTCCCATAATTTCGGGTACATACTGATGCTCGTAAAACCGGGCAACGTATTCACTTCATTAAGAAAAAATTCATTGGTTTTACCGTTTAACAGAAAATCAACTCTGGCCATACCTTCCGCTTCAACAGCCAGTACACTTTTAATTGCTGTTTGACGAATTTCAGCGGCCAACGTTTCAGGTAAATCCGCCGGTATTTTTAAACCGCTCATTCCATCTATATATTTTGCATCATAATCATAAAATTCGTTTGAAGGGAAAATTTCCCCAACAACAGATGCACGGGGTTTGTCATTTCCCAAAACACTCACTTCTATTTCACGGACGTTATCCACGGCATCTTCAATCAACACTTTTCTGTCATATTGAATGGCCAGATCAATACCTTGTTCAAGTTCTTTACGGTTATGGGCCTTGGAAATACCAACGCTGGAACCGAGATTCGGTGGTTTAATAAACAACGGATACCCGATTTTCTCTTCAATTTCATCCATTATCTGAATTTTGGTTTTATTTGCCAATTGATATTCCAGCTCAAAACCGGAAGAGATAAGAGAAGGGTTTGACCAGTCTATACTTTTAAACCATAAAAATTTGGGAACCGGAATGCCAAGTTGTTTGCACACCAGTTTTTGGATAATCTTGTCCATACTGACAGCAGAGCCTAAAACTCCGGCGCCGACATAGGGTAAACCGGCACATTCAAAAACACCCTGAATAATACCATCCTCACCATAAGTTCCATGTAATACCGGGAAAATTACATCCAGACTTGCTGTAAATTGATCAGAGCCTGAAAGTTCCGGCAAGGATTCCATACGTACCAAATGCTGAACGGTTGGGTCCGGCAGTAAACAAACCCGGTTCTCTTTATCACTCAAATTTTCCTGCAACATCTTTAATGCCTTATGCCCGGTAATCCATTGGCCTGTTTTCCCGATTCCAATGGGAATAATATCATATTTCGATGGATCCAGGGCTTTCATTACCGACCCGGCTGACACCAATGACACTTCATGTTCAGTCGATCTACCGCCGAATACAACTCCAACACGTATTTTTTTCAAAAATAACTCCTATAACTAACGATAAAGAGGACCAAAATTCTCACAGGCCCTGTAATCAGCTCCCTGCATATCCATAGCGCCAAAAGCAGTCCATGCACTTGGACGGAAAATTCGTTCATCTGCAACATTGTGCATACTGACCGGAATTCGCAGCATAGCCGCCAGTGTAATCAGTTTGTCTCCAATATGACCATAACTGATGGCGCCATGATTTGCGCCCCAATTGTTCATAACAGAATAGACATCGCTAAACGCGGCAATGTCGTTCAAATTAGGCACAAACCATGTGGTCGGCCAGGTCGGGTCCGTACGTTTGTCCAAAACCGTATGAATGTCTTTGGGCAATTTTATAGTATAACCTTCTGCAATTTGCAAAACCGGGCCCAAACCTTTTATCAGATTAACACGTGACATGGTCACCGGCATTTCTGCGTCGGTAATAAATTGTGAAGAATAACCGCCTCCACGAAAATATCCCAGACTTGCCGGGCACCATTTTGTCGCATCCAGACATTTTCCCGCTTCTTCCGGTGTAATGTTCCAAAACGGTTTCATAACAGCCTGACCATTTTCACTTTGTTGCCCGGTTGCATCCAGTGTTGTTGAACCGGAATTAATAAGGTGAATAATACCGCTTTTTGCCATACCGGTCAACTCTTTGCCTGTAACACGTTTTACAGCTTCAGGGCTCCAAAAGGTCCTGACATCAGAAAAAATCTGGGCCGTATCCGTCAACAAATGTCCGAACAGCATGGCGATGCCGTTAAGACAATCATTTTCCGTTGCAACGACAAAGGCTTCACGAATTCCGTTCCAGTCAAATGAGGAATTCAAAACTGCTTCTAAAAAATCACCATTCGGCAAATGATCTGTCCACTGACGTTGTCCCTGAAAACCGGAGACAATGGCATTATGCCCCAAGGCTTCCTCGCCAAAACCTATCTCATCCAAACGCGGATTTCCGATCATCAAATCACGGGCAATTAATGTCATTTTTACAACGGTTTCCCAGTCGGCATCTTTTTTCTCGCGTGACAACTGCATATCAGCAGAGTTCAGATCTTTGCCCTCTTGACAATTTTCTTTAACCCACTGCATTGCCAATTCATACTCGTCTTTATCATAAATCTCTTCGTTTATGCGGCGGACAAATTCAACCATATCAACCGTTTCCGTACGCATTCCCAAAAAATCCTGTAAAAAATCCTGATCAACAATGGAACCGGCAATACCCATAGACACGCCGCCCAAAGCCAGGTACGACTTGCCTTTAATCTCGGCAACAACCAGTCCTGCTTTTGCAAACAGCAAGAGCTTTTCTTTCACATCATCAGGAATCGTTGTATCGGCGGCATCCTGAACGTCCTTGCCATAAATCTTAAAAACCGGTAATCCTTTTTGATCATAACCGGCAGCCGCAGCAGCCAGATACACAGCGCCCGGTCTTTCCGTACCATTAAATCCCCAAATCGCTTTCGGGATTAACGGGTCCGTATCCATAACCTCGGTCCCATAACACCAGCATGGCGTTACCGTGAGAGAGACACCAACGCCTTCGCGGGAAAACTTTTCAGCACAATCAGCAGCTTCGGCTACACCGCCAATGCAGGTATCGGATATAACACATTCTACCGGCAAACCATTTGGGTGACATAGATTTTCTGTTAAAAAAGCAGCCGCAGATTTTGCCATGTTCATAGTTTGATCTTCTATAGACTCACGCACACCTTTACGGCGCCCGTCAATAACAGGCCGGATACCAATTTTGGGGAGAGAACCTCGTAATCTTTTTACTGGTTCATTCATTTTAATTTTTTCGACATTTGCCATAAATCCCTCGTGATTAGGTTTAATAATTATGTACAAAATTCAAAGCGTATAATATTATATTATTTATTGTGAAATCCAAAGTTATTTTTTAAACATAAATCCTAATTTTACCATCATTCATATAACCTATTATAAAAAAATCCATGCATAGATGCAAAATTTTTATTCTCTTCAAGTAATTTCCAACAAATAATTTGACAAAAATTAAAAAATCTACTACCTTGAAAAAATTCTTATTTTAACAAAAAGGAACCAGCCATGAAAAAACTTGTACTTTTATTACTAAGCACCTGTTTTTTGTTCTGTGCAAAACCCAAATCCGACAATCTTCAAATTCTGGTTTCACCAAAAGGATTGGTTCATAATTTTTGGTTATCGGTAAAAGCCGGCGCTGAAAAAGCCGGGAGTGAGAATGGCGTGGACATTATTTGGAAAGGTCCGTCACTTGAAACAGATATAGCCGGACAAATATCCATCATCGAAGACTATATAAATAAAAAAGTGGATGCCATAGTTTTGGCCGCCTGCGACGCCACGGGGTTGGTCTCAACAATAAAAAAAGCCCAGGCTGCCGGCATTCCGGTCATCACCATAGATTCCGGTGTAAATTCTGATATTCCTGTTTCCTTTGTTGCAACAGACAACATGGCAGCAGCAGCCAAAGCAGCAGATGTTCTTGCCGAATTGTTAGGTTCTGAAGGAGAGGTGGCCTGTATACCTTTTGTTCCCGGAGCAGCAACATCTATTATGCGCGAAGATGGCTTTAAAAAAGGTTTGGAAAACCACCCGGGACTCAATCTGGTTGCGGTCCAATATTCTCAAAGTGATGTTGCAACCGGAATGGCTGTAACCGAAAATATTCTAACAGCCCATCCAAATCTGAAAGGTATTTTTGCCGCAAATGAAGCCGGTGCTATCGGATGTGCTCAGGCATTAATTGGCCGAGGCTTGAAAGGAAAAGTTAAACTGGTGGCTTTTGACGCAGCTCCCAATGAAATACAGGCACTTGAGGATGGAACTATCCACGCACTTGTCGTACAAAATCCGTTTAAAATGGGATATGAAGGTGTAAAAGCAGCCGTAGCGGCCCTTAAAGGCGAACCCGTTGAAAAAAGGATTGATACAGGCGTTAAGGTTGTTATGAAAGAGGATTTAAGCAATCCCGAAATTAAATTGCTTTTAAACATCAAATAGCAATTTACGTGTACATTAATACACCAACAAACAAAACTCTTGACTTTTGGTGCAGGAAATTAATATCTTAAGGTGTACGGGGACGAATTTGGTTTCGACGGGATTCGTGGCCGTAGTGGTTGCATGTCGAGGTTCCTGGTCTCCTCGTTAAACAACTGGGACAAAAATTAAACGCAGACAATTATGCGTATGCATTAGCAGCTTAATAAGCTTGCTACGTCCTTTCTGATTTGTGTTCGCAGGGATGAGAAAAGGACGCCGATTACTGTGAAATAGTTTACATTGATACCTTGGCAATGTGAATGAAACTTTACAAGGTTGGATCATTCTGGCCGGGTCTACTGCAGCAGGAGTGATCGAGATTTAAGCAGAGGACTAAACATGTAGACGCTGCTACAACCGGTTTTTCGGACGTGGGTTCGACTCCCACCGTCTCCACTAACAAAAAAACCTGAGGATTATTTCTCAGGTTTTTTCATATCTAAAACACGTCGGGTTTCCGACAACAGTTCCTTTATCTGACAAGGCTTTCGTAAAAATCCATCTATACCGCTTTTTGTAATTTCCTTCATCTTGATATCTTCCGTATAGCCTGTCGTATAAATAAATTTCGTTTTGGGTGAAATTTTACGCATCTCTTCATAGGCCTCAAATCCGCCCATTTTCGGCATAACCAGGTCAAGAATCACCAGGTCAATATTATCCTTGTTCTTTTTAAATACCTTGACCCCTTCCAAACCATTTTCTGCTAAAATAACTTTATATCCGTTTTTCTTAAAAGAAAGATCAACAAAATCTCGTATCGTTTCTTCGTCATCAACAACAAGGATAGTTTCGCCTTTTCCCAGTGGTGCATCCAATTCCAGATGATCTTTTTGTTCCGGTTTTCCACTAATAGGCAGATAAATATTAAAACGAGTTCCTTTTCCTATTTTACTGTCAACCTGGATATCTCCTTTTAAATTTTTAACAACGCCATATACCATAGATAATCCAAGTCCTGTGCCTTTTCCTTTTTCCTTGGTAGTAAAGAACGGCTCAAAAATACTTTTTAATATTTTTTCGTCAATACCTGTTCCTGTATCAGCGACGGAAAGCACAGCATACACGCCGGGTTCAAGGTCCAGTGTCAAATCATTTCGTTTTCCCGTAAAACGTGCAATATTTGTTTCAATTGTTAATTTTCCCCCCTTTGGCATAGCATCGCGCGCGTTAACGAACAAATTCATTAAAATTTGCTGCATTTTTATCTCATCGATATCTATAGTCGGTAATGCAGGGAAAAAAGTTGTTTCTATCTCGATGGACCGATCAAAAGTGCTCTTGACAACTTTTAATGCCTCTGAAACAACCGCATTAAGATCAAGAGATTTAATGTTTAACTGCCCCTTACGGGCAAAAGACAACAATTGTGCTGTTAAATCCGCACCACGAATGGCACTTTTTTCAATTGTATCCACATAATTAAAAAACGGATGATCCTCGTTCATTTTCATCTTCATAAAAGAAGCATAGCCGAGTATAGCGCTCAAAATATTATTAAAATCATGGGCAACACCACCTGCCAGCAGCCCAATACTTTCCATCTTTTGGGCCTGATGAAACTGGTCTTCCAAACGCCTTCGTTCAGAAATATCTCTAAAAACAAGAATAGCACCAATCGTTTTATCTTTATGGTTTTTTATCAATGATTCAAAATGATCAATTAAAAATTCTTTGCCGTTTTTGTTGGTCAATAAAGATGAATAGTTACTTTTGTTATTTTGAGAATCATTAAGAATAGAGTGTACAGGGCAATCCAGTTTTTCATGGTCTTTTTCAGAAAAAATCTTGAAAACCTCTGAAACCTTTAAAGAAACAGCGTCTGTAGCAGACCACCCGGTCATTTTTTCAGCTATCGGATTTATAAATTTTATTTTGCCGCTTTTATCCGTAGTAATGACACCTTCGTTCAGGCTTGTCAGGGTGGTACTGAGCCATTTTTCACTGTCTCGTACTTTTTTCTCCATCTCGTGCCGGTATAAAGCCATTTCAATAGTCGTATGTAATGCACGATCATTAAATGGTTTTAATAAATAACCAAACGGGGCGGTTAATTTTGCACGTTGTAAAGTTGCTTCATCTGAATGAGCTGTTAAAAATATTACCGGTATACCATGTTCTTTAATTACTACATCAGCCGCCTCAATACCGTCCATTTTTCCTTTTAACATGATATCCATCAGGACAAGATCAGGTTCCGATTCAGCACTTTTGCGTATAGCTTCCTCTCCGGATGAAGCAGCACCGCAAACAAGATAGTTCATTTCTTTCAATCGATCCTGAATTTCCATGGATACGATTGTTTCATCTTCAACAACTAGAATTTTATATTTATTGGCCATCTAGTAGTTATACCTTAAGAATATTTTAAAAAATTTGAATTACTTTACGATAATGGTAAGCTATTTTTTTCTTCCAAAAATTTGACAGCATTTTCTACAGCTTGATCAAGTTCAAATCCTTCAAAAGGAATTTTTATTATATCAAACGGTTCTAAATCTCGCATTCGCTTGAGGCTTTTTTTATCCGTTACAGAAGTTAAAAAGATAATTGGCATGTCTTTAAAATTTTTCAATTGTAGTGCGGTATCCACTCCGTCCAGATTACCACGCAAAATAACACTTAATAACGCCAGATCAGGTGCATTTTTTTCTACAAATTGAATAGCTTTTTCACCGGTGGGCACTATAGCGGCAACGTCTAAACCCAATTGCCGTAACCGATATTCAATTTCCATACCAACAATGGCTTCATATTCTGCAACAAGTATTTTTATTTTTTGTTTTATCATCAAGCTATATTATTAATAGTCAAAGTTGTATAAGAATATTTTAAGAAAAAACATTTATTTAATATAAAGATTTACACAATTAAAAATCAAGAAATAACTCTAAAATATTTAAAATTTAAGCAAAAAAACCAAATGTACCAGCATTATTTTTTAAGCTTTTCAATAACAGATGGGTAAAGTTTTTTCATACAATCAGGACAAATTCCGTGGCTAATTTCCACATCAACATGATCCTGAATATATGCTTCCACTTGCTTCCAATAACCGTCATCATCTCTAATTTTTTTACAGGAAGCACACATCGGCAAAAGGCCGCTCAAAGTATTGACTTCTTCTAATGCCTTTTTTAATTTTGTTATTAATTTTTCGCGCTCATTTTCCGCTTTTTTCCTCTCCGTAATATCACGAACAGCCCTTACAACAGATATATTTTTTCCATTCTCATCTTTAATTAGAGATTCTGTAACAGAAACCGGAAATTTGGTACCACTTTTTCTAACATGATAAGTTTCTTTCTGATTCTGCAAATTTTTATCATGAAACACTGATTCAAAATTCTCATCATTTGAAATCTGAGAGGCACTTTTACCAATTATTTCTTCTTCAGTATATTGATAGGTTTCACAAAAGGCACGATTCACAAAAATAATGTCATTCTCAAGATTTGTAATAAAGACACTGTCACGTGTACTTGTAATTGCCTGAGACAGCATTTGAGATTGTATTTCGGCACTATGATATTTTATGGTGTTTTCCACTGTTAATGGTAAAATTTTCAAATAATTCCGCTCTTTATCCTTTATCAAATAATCATAGGCTCCTGCCTTCATTGCTTTTATGGCAATCTCTTCATTACCGGCACCTGTTGTAAAAATGACAGGTGTTTTCTCTACAAACTTGAAAATATCAAAAGCTGTTCCATCTCCGAGCTGATAATCTGTAATGACAATATCAAATTTATGATTTTGGAATATATTTTTTGCAGAGCTTACTGAATCAGCAATCACATATTCATAATCAATCATTTGTTGATCAACAATGCGTTTGAACGCCAATTGATCTATAAAGTCATCTTCAACAAGTAATAATTTACATTTAGCCTTTTTCATAGTCAACCTAATCGTTTTTAAATTTATGCAGGCAATTCACTCAAATTCCAATAAGTATTTATTGCATTAATTATTTCAACAAATTTTTTGTAATTTACCGGTTTAATCATATATCCTGCTACACTCAGATTATAGCATTCCATCAAGTCACTTTCCTCTGTGGAAGTTGTTAAAACAATAATTGGTATTTTTTTTAACCGAATGTCCTTTTTTATAAGTTTTAAAAACTCTATTCCATTTTGTCGCGGCATATTTAGATCCAGTAAAATATATCCCGGATTGTTTTTATTACTTTTTAAATAGTCAAATGCTTGTTCACCATTTGAAACAACCACCAAGTTGTTCTCTATATTTAATTCTTTAAATGCCCGCTTAACAGTTAAAGCATCTACCTGATCATCTTCAATTAAAAGTATTGATCGTAGAGTTTTCATTTTTCACTCCGGCTTACTATTCGCCAATCAGCTTTGGTAAAGTAAAATAAAAGGTACACCCTTTTCCAATTTCAGATTCCAGCCAAACTTTTCCCTGATACATTTCCACAATCTTTTTAACAAGTGTCAGCCCTATGCCCGTACTTTCAACATCATCGCGGGCATTTAATGTTTGAAATATTTGAAATATTTTATCAAAATACTTTTTATCAATTCCGGGGCCGTTATCTGCTACCCAAAATTTCCAGCTATTTTCTAATTCCAAACAACCGATTTTTACCAAACCTTCTTGTTTGTCATTATATTTAATTGCATTTCCAATTAAATTTTGAAATACCTGTTCAATTCGCACAGGCTCAATTTCTATTTCAGGTAATTCATTTTCAACTTTTATTACAATATTTTTCGTTACATCACTATTTTCAATTACTTTTTTCAATATACTATTCAAATCTACCGGCATCTTGTCTTCACGAAAACGCCCAAGACGAGAATACTGTAATACACCTTCAATCAATTCATGCATTCTGTTTACACGCCCCATCAACAAATTCATCATCTCCTTGCCTTTGTCATCAAAATTCCCAACATAGTCGGTTAAAATCCATTCAGCAAGGGAACCCACAGCGCGCAATGGCGCTTTTAAATCGTGTGAAACGATATAAGCAAAGTCCTGAAGTTCTTTATTGATATTCTCAAGCTCATTTACAAGTATATTTTTACGTTCCTGAGCCTGTATTCGTTCGGAAACATCACGAAATGCTAAAACAGAACCAATCACCTTCTTTTGGTCCGTTTTTATAAAGGAATATGTCTCTTCAATAAAAATTTGCCTGTTATTCTTTGAAAGCAAAATTCGATATTGAATATTCCCATCTTTTTGAAGGTTAGAATCTTTAACCTTATCACCATTTTGCCCGGGAATAACCAAACGATATACCTGATTTAAAGTGTGATTAAGGGCCTCTTCTTCAGACCATCCTGTTAATTTTTCAGCAATAGGATTCATAAATTTTATGACACCATTTGCATCAGTGGCAATAACAGCATCACCAATACTTTTTAATATAGTTGTCAGCCAACTCTCACTGGATTTCAATTTAATTTCGAGCTTGTGACGCAGCAAAGCCATTTCAATAGTTGTGCTTAACATTCGCTCATCAAATGGTTTCAACAGATAACCATAAGGTTCCGTAATTTTTGCACGTTCAAGTGTTGCATTGTCTGAATAGGCCGTCAGAAAAATAACCGGAATGGTATATTTTAATTTAATTTTTTCCGCCGCCATTACACCATCAATGGGTCCCTTTAGCATAATATCCATCAATACCACATCCGGACGAAACTTTTCTATACGTAAAAGAGCATCTTCACCTGAAGAAGCATCTCCGCAAACATTATATCCTAAAGATTTTAATCGATCCTGCAATTCCAATGAAACGATCATTTCATCTTCAACAACGAGTACGTTGATCTTTTCCTGCATAATTTAACAAAACCTCTATAGTTAACGATATCGGCACAATATAACAAATCATCTGCTATTATCAATTAAAATTAATTTGAAAACTGGTTCCATTCTCACTATTCGTTTCAATATGACCATTTAATTGCTTTGTCAAACTATCCACAAGAGTCAGGCCCAAAGTTTTAATGTTAGAAAAGTCAATTTTTGACATTCCTATACCATCATCCCGGACGGTTAAAGTAAAATGTTCTTCACCTTCAATTAAAGAGATTATAATATTTCCCTTCTTATCATCAGGGAAAGCGTATTTAATAGCATTGGTAACAAGCTCATTCACAATCAAACCACATGGAATTGCTTTGGTTATGGGCAGCCTTATTGAATCAACCTGTGAAGTTATCTTTATATTTGGATATTTTATAAAAGATATTAAAAGAGATTTTATGTAATCTGCAAAATCAATATTTGTAAGATCTTTTGATTGATATAGCTTTTCATGAATTAAAGCCATTGTTTTAATTCGATTTTGGCTGTTTAACAACATTTCGTTTATCTTTTCGTCTTTTATATCTTTTGACTGCAAGTATAAAAGGCTTGAAATAATTTGCATATTGTTTTTAACACGATGGTGTATCTCTTTTAACAACTCTTCTTTTTCTTTTAGCGAATCAAAAATTTGTTGTTCAGCAATTTTCCGATCTGTTATTTCCGAACCAATTCTAACAATAAAACCACGGGGGCCAAAAGTGTCTTGCCATAAAATCCAATGACCTTTGCCGGACTGGTCGACAATATACTGTTCGTAGGGTTTTTCCTTTAAAGCGGTTTTTCCAAGTGCTGCATTTTTTAAATATAGTTTTTCGTTTACAATATCATTTTGATTATCGTAAATAAAATTATACCAACCGTCTTTAAAAATTTCCAATAACGGGAAACCCAATGTTTTTTCAATAGCCAGGGTTCCATAAATAACATGTGCTTTTTTATCTACTACCAAAACAATATTACCAATATGCGATAAAATTTGATCAGCCAAATTCAATTTTTCTTCGGCTTTTTTTCTTTCATCAATATTTTCAACAGTACCTTCATAACTTATAATAGTGTCATCAGCCTTTTTTATAGTAACAATATTTTCTTCAACCCATATTTTTTTATTCTTATTGGTTACCCACACGGATTGCATCTTTTTTACTTCGCCATAGGTTTTCAGTTGTTTATTTCTGGCCTCAAAATCGGCAGGAGTCATTAAATCTTTAATAGAAATATTTTTCTCTATTAAATCCAATGGCGCATTCAGTTCCAAAATTTCTGCAAACTTTGTATTTGCCTGCTGAAAAAAACCATCTGAATTAACGCGATAAATACCAACCGGAGCATTATCAAATAAACTTTTAAACCGTCTTTCACTTTCCAACATGGCTAATTCAGTTGTTTTACGATAATTAATTTCATCCTGAGTGATTTGTACAAGACGGGCATTTTGAATTGCCTGCGCAGCATGCGAAACAAATTTAACCATTAGCTCTCTATCTCTTTCAACAAACACCTTTTCTCTATTTAAAGAAAAAACGCCTAACAGTTCTTCCCGCCACTTTATTGGTATTGTAAGTTGATACTTTTTCTCGTCATCTTCTTTCGTTGAAATAATTGCATCTCCACATTCCCAGGCACGCCCGGGAGCTTCAATTCCCCGACGTAAAATAACCTTCGAGTTTTCATATCCTGAACCGACAGCAACATTAAAAGTCAAATAATCATGTTCCGGGTCATATATATATAAAACACCACCAATACCTTCAACAAAATCATTTGCACGTACCAGTATTTGATGGTATAATTGATCTACATTTTGCCATTGCCATGCAATCAAATCATCAGAAGCACTTTTGATGAAATCGAGCTCTCTCGACCTCAGCTTTGTTTCATTAAGTGTATTTAAAAGTTCTTTTTTAATTTTTATTCTGTCAGAAATATCAAAAACGTAAAGATATACTTTTTCAATATTATGGATGGGTGTCCAGTAAATTACATAGTGTTTTCCATTAAAAGTAATTTTACTTTTTTGAGGGCTTGCTGTTGCTTTTACTTTTTTTAATACCTCAATCCATTCCAGCGGAATAATTTGCCCCACAGATCTTTTTAATAACTTTAACATCCTTTCGGCAGCACTGTTTGCATATAATATTTCGCCAAAATATGAAATAGAAAATACCGGATGAGGATTATCTTCAGAAAAATGATGAATTGCCTTTTTTTCTATTTCAATTTTTTTACGTTCTTCAATTTCCTCATCCAAATTTAACTTTAGTTTATAAATTTCATCTGTTTTTACTAGTAAAGAATGTAAGGATCGATTAATTGCTTTTTGATAAAAAGAAAGAAGATAAATACCTCCAAAAATTGTTAATATAAAAACTATAATATCCGTCAATTGAATATATAATGCAGGTAAGCAGTAATAAAAATTATATATGTTGGCTTCCTGAAGTAAAAAAACCAACAATCCCAGACATAATAAATAAAAAGCAACACGAAAACCTTTTTTAACAGTAAAGAGGATACTTGTTAAAAGAGAAACAAAAAGCCCCATTATCATCGCTATGACAATTAACTCTTCCAATAAAATTGAAACGAGTAAAGTCGGTAAAAACATCAATACGATAATCAACCAACTCCAAAAAGTAACTCTGGATGGTGATATAAAAGGGTATGAAATAATAAAAAGAACGGATTCTCCCACAAACAAACATGCAACAGTGTATAATTGCCAAATCGGAAAGCTAAAAGTTGCTATAATAAATGCCGCAAGCCCAAAAATTAATGTTGTAATAGCACATCCCGGCCAAATTGATTTTAACAAATTAACTTTATCTGTCTTTGTCCAATTTTCAATAAATTTATTAAAATATTTTTGTTTATCTGACAAGCGATCTTCGCCAGTGATATAATCCATTCTATTTCCTCAGCACATTATGCTATATCAACCGTATTAAATTTTTCAGGCCTTAAAAATTATTTCAAAACAAGTTCCATCATCAGGCAAGCGTTCTATTTTACCATCCAGCTGCATAATCAAATTATGAACAAGTTGAAGTCCAATTGAAGATATTTTTTCATGGTCGATACTTTCAGGCATTCCAATACCATTATCTGATACCTGGAGTTTAATATAACTATTATCAGTTCCAACAACATGCAATGTTATGGTAATTAAACCATTATTTTTATCAGGAAAGGCATATTTTAAAGAATTAGAGACCAATTCATTTATTATCAAACCACAAGGGATTGCCCTTTCAATAGATAAAAATGTATTTTGCACATCCATCTTTAAACGAATATTTTTACTTTCTGCATTAAATGTATGAAAAAGGTTATCCATCAAGCTATGAATATATTTTTCTACCTGTATTGATGATAAATTGTTTGTTTGATAAAGACGTTCATGAATCATAGCCATTGACTTTATCCGGTTCTGACTGTCTCTCAGCAAGTTTAAAGCTTCATCATTCTTAACGCCTTTAGACTGAAGGTATAACAAACTGGAGACAATTTGTAAATTATTTTTAACACGATGATGAATTTCTTTTAATAAAACTTCTTTTTCCTTTAAAGAAGATCGAATTTTGTCTTCCGCTTCCTTGCGTTCTGTAATATCGAGTATCTGAGCAGCAATCTGCATTTTACCTTTCAAATCATCATAATATGAAGAACGTAACTCCAGAATTCGTTTTTCACCATTTTTCCTTGTTATTTCAATTTCATGGACTTTATTAAAAAACAAATCTTTATCATCTTTTGAAAAATAATTAGAAATTATTTTTTGACTTTTTGGATTTAAATAACTGCGAAAATCTCTCCCCATTAACTCTTCAAGATGATAACCCAAAATCTGACATGCTTTAGTATTTAAAAAAACAAAACACAACTGTTCGTTGAAAATCATGTGTCCTTCATGAGAATATTCAATAACGGATCGATATCTGGCTTCAGATGATCGCAGCATATTTTCTGCGCTTGTTCGTTCGGTTGTATCATAAATTATTAAAAATAGTATTGTTTTTTCATCATCAATTATAGGACAACTATAAACCTCAACATCCCGAATATCTTTTGTTGCCTTTTGCTGTTTTATAACAAAGTATGATGGTGAATTAAAATTTTTCAATGTATTAAAGTCTTTTGGCTCAACTAAAAAATCACTAAACCTTAATAACCGTATTGTAAAAATTGAATAGCCGTAATATTGACAAGCAGCAGGATTCGCATCTATAATGCGTTCGTTTTTGGGATCAACAAAAAGCATAATAGCCTGATTTTCCTCAAACAATTGTCGGTATTTTTTTTCCGAAACCTGAAGCTGATGCGTCCTTTTTTTAATCTCGAGCTCAAGATATGTTGCATATTTATTTTTAGTTAAAAGGTCATAAACCAAATAAAAAGCTCCAAAAAGCAGACAAAAATTTATTAAATAAAACCACCATTGCTGCCAAAAGGGCATTTGAATAATAATAATTTCAGATTTTTTCACATCGCTCCAGCGTCCCAAAGCATTACATGCTTTTACCTTAAACTGATATTGGCCCGGCGGTAAATTTGTGTAACGAACATGATGTTCAAAATAAGTATGAAGATCATACCAGTCAGGATCAAATCCCTCCAGCTTGATTTTAAACCGGACAGCCTTTTCATCAATAAAAGAGAGGCAACTAAAACTAAACATTAAATTGTTCTGATTATAATTCAGCTTATTGACAATATTCGGATCAAGTGTATCATCATCTACATTAATTGAAAGTATTTCTGTTAAAGGAGCGACAATATCTGAAGCATCAAGATCAAAATGCTCGTTGTAACAGGAAACTCCCAAATCACTGCCTATCCAAACTTTTCCATCCGAATCAACCAACCCGGCACTTCTATTGGTCTCTCTCCCGACAAAACCATTTTCTTGTGTAAACGCTTTCACTTCATTACCGTCCCAGCGAACAATACCGTTATCTGTCCCACACCATAATCGATTTTTGTCATCCTCAAAAATCAAATAAACGGGCCGATTTATTTTAAACGATTTTTCCTGAAATTTTTCCAAACGATTATTATTCACATAACAAAGACCTCCCAATGTTCCGGCAAATATTCTGTTTTTACTATCAATATATACCGTATATACATTATCCATTAATGAATTATTGTCACTTTTGAAAAAAGTCCATTTTTTATCAGCATATTTACAAACGCCATAAAGATCAGATGCAATATACAAAACACCATTTTTATCAACCGTGATTTTACGTAAAATATTGTTTTTAATTCCTTTTGGGCCCAAAAAGTGAAAACTTTTATCTTTATAGATATATAATCCTTCGGTTGCAGCAATATATAAATTATTGTTTTCATTAAAATTAAGTGAAAATACCGAACCAGTAGTGGTATTCAACAATTTTATTTCATTTTTTTTGTCTAAATATCCAACACCAATTCTCGATCCTGCAAACCAAACTGTTTTATTCTTATCCACTTTAATATCCATCACCCGAATATCAGGGTATTTATCCATCAGTTTTTTCTTAAAAGGAACCAACTGAAAAAAAGTCCCATCAAACAATGACAAACCTTCATTATGCCCCCATATATATTTATTCGGAGAAATTTGCGCAATAGCACTAACCTCATCTGCCAAGGCTCCAATAACCTTTGTGTAATTAGAAAACCGCATACTGACAATTTTGCTAACGCCACGAGGACTGGAAATCCAAATATTTTTTTCTCGATCCACAAAAACCGATGTTGCCCCAGTAGAAAGCAAACCATTCTTTGCATTGAGACGTTTCATAATATGCTGTTGCTTATTTATATAATTTATCTGAGTCTGATTAGCCAATATAACACCGCCAAATTCGTCCGGTTTCACGATCCAGTAATAACTAACACTCTTATTTACAAACGCCAAATCTCTTGTTAAAAAAGAAAAAGTACTATCTTTGATCATACCCAACCAATTTTCACCGGCAACATAAAAAATAGGTTCATCTTCATTGTTGTTATTATAACTTGTGCCGAAACCCATTAAAGGCAAATCCGGTAAAGGTAAACTGCCTGTAATATCCCTTACATCTTTGTGGTTTTTAATAATACATATTCCATTCGATAAAGTGACCAGGATATCACCCTGAAACTTGCACAGATTTTTTACATCATTACTTAAAAGTCCATCATCAGTGGTAATATGAATCCAGCTATTTTCATAAAATTGAAATATTCCATCCTCTTTTGCTGCAACATATACTATTGGAGAATCTGACATATAATCAACAATAAAAGAAGACACTTCGTAACCACTAACATTGGTATTTGTTTTAGGCAGAATATACCAATGATTATCTTTAAAATAGTAAATTGTCATTCCCAATGATGACAAAGCCCAAACTATACCTTTTTCATCAATGTAAAGCTTGGAAAAGGCAACTTTGGGAAGATCTTTTTCTATTGCAGGATGCTTCCAGGTATAACCGTTATACACGGAAATACCACTTCTCGTTGCAAACCACATTCTACCTGTGCTATCCTGAGCTATATCAGAAACTGTGGTATTTGCCAATCCGTCATTTTCAGTATATTTTTGCACAAAATAACTTTGCCCATATACAACATTACAAACTCCCCCGATAAAAAAAATTACGCACACCCATACACGCGCCATAACATTTCCCTCTCTCAAAACAGAATGCCAAAGTGTGCCCCATTATTACTTGATATTTCGAGCTCTCCATCCAATTGTTTGACCAAATTACTAACCAATCTTAATCCTAACGAGCTGTGCATGTTTAAATCAAATCCGTCCGGCAATCCAATTCCGTTATCATTATAATTTAATATATATTTATCGGTGTCAAACCTTTTCATACTAATAGAAATAATTCCTTTTTTAAATTCAGGAAATGCATATTTTAACGAATTGGAAAACAATTCATTTACAATAAGGCCTATCGGTAAAGCTTTTTCAACAGATAACAATAAATTTTCAAGGTCCAACTCGAGAGATATTAAATTACCGGATTGACAAGATTGAACCAATTCTGCCGTTAAACTATTCAGGTAATCGCGTAAATTAATTCTTGAAATGTCTTTGGATTGGTACAATTTCTCATGTATTAAAGCCATAGATCGAATACGATTTTGACTTTCATGAAACAACTTTACACATTCCGATTGCCTTACTTTATTGGATTGAAGGTATAAAAGGCTCGAAATTATCTGTAAATTATTTTTTACGCGATGATGAATTTCTCTTAATAATAAATCTTTTTCAGATAAAGATTCTTTAAGCTTTATTTCGGTTTTTTTACTGGATTTTACTTTAAACTCAAGTTGAGCATTCATTTCCTGTAAATATTCTGTTTTTGATTCTATGGTATTTTCAATATTTATTCTTTCAGCATCAAGGAGTGAGGAAATTTTTTCCTTTTCTTTTATTTCATTTTTTAAATCTTCATTTACCTTTTCAAGTTCTTTTGTCCTTGCTATTATTTTGCCTTCAAGCCTGTATCTTTCAACAGCCCGCGAACAAGTGTTGGTAATATTGGAAACAACATCCGTAATTAAAATTTCATTTTTACTAAAGCTCAAATCATCTACAATACAGACAAACATTCCAAAAACTTTTTCTTCAACTATCAGTGGCTGCATAAACAACTGATCTTTAATCTTTTTTGCTTTTCGAAAAGAGGGACAATTTTGCTTTAATGCCCAGGCAAAAAAATCTTCTTTTATTGCCCATTCCACTTCCTTCTTTAAATAACTTTTTTCTTGCTCCGGTTCACATAAAATATAATCAAAATCATACTCTTTTTTACCTGGCAACATAAACGCAAAAAGTTTAAAAATATTTAAATCACCAAGAGATTTTCGCATAATAGCAAAAATATCATCAGGGCCCTTACTTGCTTCCAAACTCAATATAGTCAAATTAAATTTGGATAATACATCTAAAATGTATAAGGTTGCATAGTTTTCTTTTTCTAAATAACGGACTCTGTTTATTAAATATTCAATATTATTTGTCATTTATATTACCTTTAAAGAACAGAAGATGCAACAATTGGGAATTGTTCATCAACTTTTTTCATCACATTTATTATTTCAGATGGTTCAATTCCTATTTGTTGCCATGTTTTTTCATCTAACGGTGGTACAAATTGTTCGCCCGAATACCCATAACATAAAGCATGAGCTAAAATGTCGGCCAAATGAATGGTTGCAGCATCCAAAAAATACTTTTTTGGAGCTTTTCTGGGAGCATGGTGCCAGGCAATCATTTCCACCAAATTTTGAGGTATGGCCCAGTTATCTAATAAAAAACCACCAATCTGTGCGTGATCATATCCAAAAAACTGTTCTTCTACCTTGAATAATATTCTATTTTCCCTTTTTGCAATAGTTAACGTTTCATAACTTTCTTCCGGGAAAGCAATATATAAAAAAATCCTTCCTAAATCATGTAAAAGACCGGCTACAAAAAAACGTTCCACATTGACTTCTTTTCTTAACGATGCAATGGCACGCGCTGCCAATCCACAGGCAATATTATGTTTCCAAAATTCTTTTATATCAATTAAATTTGGTGATATATTTTTAAACATTTTCAAAACATATAAGGCAAGTGCCAGATCATGTAGTTCACGTGTTCCAACAACGAGTACAGCTTTTTTTACGGTTTCTACTTTTGAAGTAAAAGAATACATTGTGCTGTTTGCTATCTTTAACAACCGTGTTGCCAAACCAGCATCCGTATTTATTATTTTGCATATATCTGAAACAGAAGTGTTGGGGCTCTGAATGGCTTCACTTAATCTAACATAAACAACAGGTAAAGATGGAAGATTTATTTTTTCAGAGATTTCACTTTTAATATCAATAGCAATCATTGTTTCTCCTGTGCCATTTTTTCCGCAAAACGAACAGCACAATATTTATAAATTCTCTTCATAACCGGATGAGAAGTATTGGTATGTTGAAATAAAATTTTGCATTTTTTTTCAGCTTTTTTTAAAAATGGTTCACTGACAATAATTTTATCCTTTTTATTATCGTCAACAATATCTATCTCTGCTATTCCCCACATTTTAAAAAAACGTATTGTTTTCTCGCTAATAACTCCACCCGCTCCCAATAGAACAACTCCATTGGTATTTTTAACATCTTGTTTGAGGACCATTCCCGTTTTGATATATTCTAATTGAATAACTGCCATTTTCCTTCCACTATTTAATTATTATTTACTCAAATGGAAAAATAATTTGCACATTCGTACCATGATCGTGATAAAAATTCAATTCACCATCAAGCTGTCTTGTGAGACTTTGAACTAGCTGTAGTCCTAACGATTTGCTTTCTTTAATTTTATTTTCAAAATTCCCGCCTTTTCCATTATCCTGGACTTGTAAAATATAAACCATTCCGGATTCATCTGTCATTTTTTTACCCAAATAAACGGTTATTTCACCTTTATCCACATCACTAAACGCATGTTTTAGTGCATTAGAAATCAACTCATTGACTAAAAGTCCGCATGGTATGGCCTGGTCAATTTTTAGAAAAACATCTTCCACATTTATATTTATCTTAATATTCTTATCATCTTGACTATAGGTTTGTAAAACTGTTTGCGTCAACTGTTTTAGATAATCTGAAAAATTAATCTTTAAAAAGTCAGCAGATTGATACAATTTTTCATGGATGATAGCCATGGATTGAACACGATTTCGGCTCTCTTCAAAATAGCGGGCGTCCTGTTCACTTTCCAAATTTTTGGATTGTAAATAAAGCAAACTGGAAATAATCTGTAAGTTATTTTTTACACGATGATGAATCTCTTTTAATAATAATTTTTTTTCTTCCAAAGAATTTTTTATTTCCAGTTCATGTCGTTTTTGAGCTGTAATATCACGTACAACGGTTATAACCTGCTCAACAATATCATCCTTTAAAACCGGGATCTTGAAAGTTTCACCAACTATAATTTTATTATCAACTGTTCTCATATCTTCAATTGTAACAACAGGCTTTTTATCTTTAAAAACTTGTTCGTATTCGTTTTTATGTTCTTTTGTTAAAAATGGTAAAAGAGTAAATAAATTTACATGAGTCGCGTTAACCTCAACGCCCACCTCTTTTACTTGATCTTTAAACTTTTTATTATAAAGAATCAGATTAAAGTCTTTATCAATAACATGAATGGCTTCACTTAACGAATTTATCGTTACACTATATTGTAATTCTGACTGTTGTAAAGCCAGTTCTGTTTTTTTACGCTGAGCAAGTTCTAGTTCCAATTGATAGTTAACCTTTTCAAGTTTTTGCTGACTCAGTTTTATATCTTTATTCGCTTCTTTTAAAGAACTGTTTGAATTTAAAAGTTCTTTGTTCTTTTTAATAATGTGTATTGATTGATAAAGAACAATAAATGTAAATACGGAAACAAGATAAAGAAACCAGGACTCTTTCCAAACCGGAGGGAGAACTTTAAAAGTTAAAACAGCAGGTTGAGCTTCAACATTAAAATCCTGATCCCTGGCCTTTACCTCAAACTTGTGAGCTCCATCTTTTAAATCAAAAAACACTTTTTCGTTTACTTTTGAATAATGCGACCATATTCCCCCATCGAGCCGGTATGAATATTCCAAATCATCTTGACTTGTCCTGTTCCACTTGTCAACAGATTCCCAGGAAATAATGGCATTGCCAGGTTGAGGAACTTTATCCAAGTATATAGAAATTTTTGTTTTCGGGGCAAATTTATCCGGTTTAAAGGTCGTTGTCATAAACTTTGTTTCTTTTGCCATTTCAAAATCAAGTTGGCTTTTTGTCCGCTGACACCAGGCATCAGAAAAAGAATTTATCCATAAAACACCATCAGAAGATTCGTTTATTTTTGTCCAATCCGGATTATGAATTGCTACCGGAAGGGCATCACTTTTCCAAAAAGGCAGTTCATTAATAGAATTATCATGCCTGTTAAATCCAGTAGAACTGACAGCCCAAAAATTATCATCCGAACTATGGAAAAGATCAATAATACGTGTATCATCCAATCCATCTTTAATTTGATAATTTATCCATTTATGACCATTATAATGAAAAACGCCATAACCCCTTGTACCGGCCCAAAGAAATCCGTCTGAATCGGTCGTTATAACATCACTTCGATATTTGCTTATCCCCTCAAATTTCTGTTTTTTCCATACCTTCCCGTCAAATACCATCAGTCCAAAATAACCACATGCCCAAATATTTCCATCATGTGTCTGAACGAAACCGTATATAGCACTGGGAATTTCACTACTAAAATAGTGGTGCCATTTATTTTTTTCATAAACAAGCAATCCGCCCATTTGCCCCGTTTTCGTTATCGTATCCGCAGCCGCTCCAAACCATAATCGGCCTTGATTGTCTTCAAGGAATGCTCTGCGGTCAATTCCCCAGCTTAAAGTGGGATGTTTTTCTCTTTTCCACTTTCCGTCTTTAAAATACGCTGTGGCAGCAACATTTTTATGGCTTCCTATAGCCCATATTACCCCTTTTTTTGTACTATAAAGTGCCACAGGATCTTTAATCAAACCATCTTCAACACCAAAAGCCTTCCATTCATTGCCGCTTTTACGGATGGCTTTTCCGTCAAAGGATAAAAACCATTGCGTTCCATCCGAGGTATCACATTGATAATTGAGATTTAAAAGTGTTTTCCATTGATCTAAATTATATTCAAACCGAACAGGCTCCTGGGCAAACCCCCAAAACCAAATAGCACCATCTGATGATATATGCATACGAGTCCTTTGTGAAGGAATCGGTAATTCACGACTGGCATAGGTATAAACACTCCAATGGTTATCCTTATAACGTTGTAAAGCATAGCTCCCGGATATCCAAACAACACCGTCATCAGTTTCAGCTACTTTTAAATTCCTGTTTGATCCGCCATTATTTGATAAAAAAAAGCTGATCCATTTGTTATCAATAAATTTATTAACACCACCTTCAAGACCTTCAGAAACAGTCCATATTGTGCTGTCAGAAGTTACATATATTCTGGGTTTGTTGCCTGTTGAAAGACCGTCTTTTTGGCCATAAACTCGTATCGAATATAAACTATCTTCATTAAAAGATCGAAAATCTCCCCTTAAAATTGCACCATCTTTTAAACCAAACCATAAATAGTTTGAATAGTCCAATAAAATATTATATACATCAAAATTCAAATTATCTAAATCTGGTTGAGAAATGGTTGTAACCGTTAACGAGTCACCTGACAAATTTACAGGAATTTTAAAAGGGGCACTCCTGTATTCTATTTTTTTTGCCTTTGACATATTTTGCCCATAAAAACGATTTACTTTATCGAGAATTATTCTGATTCGTCTTTCATTGCTGAAAAAATGTATTTTTTGCCCATTAATACGTACGAGTCCATATCGCGTTGCAAGCCATATTGCGCCAGTTTCGTCTACCGTTATATCATAGACGTCCCATTCAGCTTCTAACTGAGGATTAAAAACCTTTTCCCATTTTTCATTAAAAAATCGACTTACACCTCTATCAGTTCCAACAAAAAGCCCAAAATTCCTGGAAGAATATAAACATGAAACACTTCCGTCAACCAGACCATTATCCGTTGTAAACAAAGTCCAGTCGTAACCGTTATAAGCATATATTCCATCATTAACCGCAAACCATATCCTGCCATCCCCGGTTTCGGCCAAATCTTTTAATCCTTTTCCTGTTAAAAAAGGATAAGAACGCCAACGCCATTTTTCAAATAAAGGATCTGAAAATTGAGGAGTATATTCTTCAATAGAAAAACTTTTTTGTGTATCAAAAAACTGAAATAATAATATAAAAATCAATAAATAGCTGTATTTGTATTTCATATAATCAATATTCCAAAATCATACCCTGGTCATATGCAAATGATTCCTCCTAATCATAACATTCAATACAATAAAAAATTAGACGCTCATCGCCCAAATAGCATAAAACATGCCATTATTTTAATGAACAACAGCATAGCTTAACCGAATTGTCATCAAAAATTTTTGCCATATCGTATTATAATACAACAACTTGTCTTTTTAAATAAATATTTGTATTTACTTTTTCACGGAAATTAACTATATATAGAAAAAGGAATGTGGCACAAAAAGGACATATTTTCAATTTGCTTTTCACAAAATATATTTGTATATTTAAGGCTGTTTTGCAACACTTTATAACATAAATAAATTGAGAGAACAAATGAGTGCAAATATTAAACAAATGCGTAACATTGGTATCAGTGCGCATATTGATTCAGGAAAAACAACCCTGACCGAACGTATGCTTTTTTATACGAATCGAATTCACGCCATTCACGAAGTAAGAGGCAAAGATGGTGTTGGCGCAAAAATGGATTCGATGGAACTTGAAAGAGAACGTGGAATTACAATTTCATCTGCTTCTACAAATGTTGAGTGGAAAAAACATTCCATTAACATTATCGACACTCCAGGCCACGTCGATTTTACTGTTGAAGTAGAAAGGGCTTTAAGAGTTTTAGATGGAGCCGTTTTAGTGCTTTGTTCTGTCGGTGGCGTTCAATCGCAATCCATTACTGTAGACCGACAGATGACAAGATATAAAGTCCCTCGAATCGCCTTTATAAACAAATGCGACAGAATGGGAGCCAATCCGGAAAAAGTAGCTGAACAATTGCGTGATAAATTAAATCACAATGCTGTTTTACTTCACCTGCCAATCGGCCTGGAAGCGAATTTTGAAGGTGTTATTGACCTAATTAAAATGAAAGCTGTTTATTTTGACGGCCCAAGCGGTGAAAAAATCCGTGAAGAAGAAATCCCTGCAAATTTGATTGAAAAAGCACGGGAGAAACGTGACATCCTGCTGGATGCAGTTTCCATGTTCAGCGATGAACTTATGGAAGCATATCTTGAAGATAATGTCAGTGAAGAAATGATTTACAACGCTGTCCGCAAAGGCACCTTGTCTCTGGAACTAACACCGGTGTTTATCGGCTCTGCATTTAAAAACAAAGGCGTTCAACTTTTATTGGATGGTGTAATTAATTACCTGCCTGCACCGATTGATGTTAATAATTCAGCACTGGATCTGGACAACAATGAACAAGAAGTTCCGCTGACAGCATCGGAAGACAGCCCATTGGTTTTATTGGCTTTTAAATTAGACGACACAAAATACGGTCAGTTGACCTATGTACGTATTTACCAAGGTAAACTAAACAAGGGCGACGAAATATATAACATTCGAAGCGGTAAAAAAGTACGTGTAGGAAGACTCATTCGAATGCATGCAGATGAAATGGAAGACATTTCATCTGCCAATCCTGGTGATATTGTAGCATTATTCGGTGTTGATTGTGCTTCCGGAGACACCTTTACAAACGGACGTGTCAACTATTCCATGTCCTCCATGTTCGTACCAAATCCGGTTATTTCATTATCTATCACACCAGATGATAATAAATCCGGTGAAAATATGGCCAAAGCACTGAATCGTTTTTGTAAAGAAGATCCCACTTTTCAAACATACATCGATGCAGAAACCAATGAAACAATCATAAAAGGAATGGGTGAATTACACCTTGATGTTTATATTGAAAGAATGAGACGAGAGTACAATGTAAACCTCACAACCGGAGCACCGCAAGTTGCTTATCGTGAAAGTATTTCAATAGCATCAGATTATAATTACACCCACAAGAAACAAACCGGTGGCGCCGGACAATTCGGACGCGTAGCCGGTAAAATAGAACCTTACTATGAAGGAAATTTTGAATTTATTGATGAAATAAAAGGTGGTGTCATTCCAACTGAATATATACCTTCATGTAAAAAAGGATTTGAATTATGTCTGGAAAAAGGTACTTTAACAGGATTTCCGATTGTTGGTGTTAAAGTAACTTTGAACGATGGTAACTACCATGCCGTTGATTCATCCGACAATGCGTTTCAACAGGCAGCAATGGGTGCTTTTAGAGAAACATATAACAGATGTAAACCTGTCATTTTAGAGCCTATTATGAAAGTTTCTGTTGAATCTCCTTCTGAATATCAGGGTGCTGTTTTAGCTACATTAAACCAAAGGCGAGGCATTATTCACAGCGCAACAGAAGATGGAAATTTTACGGTCGTTGACGCAGAAGTTCCATTAAGTGAAATGTTTGGCTATTCAACAGTATTACGGTCCGGCACTCAGGGCAAAGCTGAATTTACTATGGAATTTGCACGTTATGCCAAAGTACCGGAATCAATTTCAGAAAAACTTAAAAAAGAATTCGCAGAAAAGCAAAAAAAGTCATAAAATCAAACACACATGTGTTTTTCAAGTTATAAATGAATTTTTGAATAATAGAGTATAAAAAGAGGCCGCCATTATGCTAAAATCTCAACTCATAAAAAAAAGCCCTATTCGCGTCCTGGATAAAACAATTCACGGAGGGCTGGGTGCCGGAAACCTTGGAGCCTTTACAGCTCGCAAAGGTGTAGGCAAAACTGCCAGTCTTGTTCATGTAGCAACAGATAAAATGTTGCGCGGTGAAAAAGTTCTGCACATTTCCTATGCAGATGATCCAAATCATATTGAAAGTTGGTATAAACAGGTTTTTAATGAAGTTGCATCGTTTTTCAAGCTGGAAAACGCTCATGAAATTTATGAGCAATTACTTCAACAAAGACTTATTCTTCATTTCAAACAAAAAGAAATAGAGTTTTCTCAAATTAAAGAAGACATTAACCAAATTTCAAAAAATGTTCCTTTTCATGCCGATACAATAATCGTTGATGGATATTCACTTGAAGATGCAAATAAAAGTGATGTGGAAAACTGGAAAGAACTGGCAAATGAAAAAAATCAGGAAATTTGGTTTTCTTCAACATTACACCGGGAAAATCTTCAATTAGATGAAAATGGTATTCCGGCACCGGTTAATAAATTTCCCGATTTATTTTCGGTAATTATTATGCTGGTCCCACAACCTAATCACGTTGATTTTCACCTGCTTAAAGCCCACAACGATACCGACCTTGAAAAATTGAGGTTAAAACTCGATCCCAAAACAATGCTGATAGCAAACCACAGAGTATAAAAAAAAGCCTGCAGATATTTTCTGCAGGCTTTTTTTATTGCGCGCCCGGAGGAACTCGAATCCCCAACCTTCTGATCCGAAGTCAGAAGCTCTATCCAATTGAGCTACGAGCGCAATATGTAAGATTATAATATAATTCTTTTTCCAACTAAATGCAAAGAAAAAAACTCTCCTAAATATAAACCCATTTCTTATTATCCTTTAATTTTATGGAAATAATTTGTACATTTAATTTTTTACAAATTAAAAGCCGGACTATTACATGCAATTTCATTTAATCAAAGCAACATACGTTTTTCACTTTACACTACTCTTAATATCAACATTTGCTTTGGGGCAGAACATAAATACCAGTCCCCAAACTAATAACAACTCTTTAAAAGAATTTTCCGAAAAAACGTCCATTTCAGGTCAATGGTTTTTATCCTACCAAAACGGAAACAAATCAGGAAAAGCTTTTAATTACTTTTTAATAAAACGTGGTTACATCAACTTTAAACACCAGTTTTCAGAAAGCTTTGCAGGAAGAATCACCCCGGATATATCTGTAGATCATGAAGGAGATGGTTACGGGGACATTGAATTACGGCTAAAATATTGTTATGTAAAATATAATTTAAAAAACAGTTCCTTTTTCACCAAGCCGTTTTTCGAAATAGGTCTGGCCCACCGTCCCTGGCTTGACTTTGAACAGCATATAAATTTATACCGGGCGCAGGACAAACTTTTCCTGGAAAAAATTGATCTGATTAATTCTGCCGACTTTGGCGTCACATTCATGACTCTTCTGGGAGGAGAAATGGATGACTCTTACAAAAAACAGATTAATAAAAACTATGCGGGAAAATATGGCAGCCTGGCTGTTGGTGTATATAATGGCGGCGGTTATCACGCAGTGGAAGAAAATTTAAACAAATCCGTTGAAGGACGTTTAACAATTCGTCCGTTACCATACATAATTCCCGGTCTACAAATTAGTTATAATGGTGTCATAGGAAAAGGAAACATAGAATCTGAACCGGAATGGAAAATAAATAGTTTCTTTTTATCCTGGGAAAATTATAGAGCCGTATTAACAGCCCTTTATTACTTTGGTAAAGGTGACTTTTCAGGAAAAATGCTGGATAATTATAAACATGCCTTTTCTCACAACGGTTATTCACTTTTTGGTGATTACAGGCTATTCAACCGGCAGTACAGCATTATCGCACGATATGACTATTTTAAACAGAATTTTCAAACAAATAATACAAAAAGGCTGATTTTAGGTATTGCCCGACATCTCGTTAACGGCAGCAAAATCATAATTGATATAGATGTTTTAAAAGATAATGACAATAAATTATCAGATAATACAGTTGCAGAATGTGTATTTGAGATTGACTTTTAATGCAAATGTCTTTGATTATAGAAAACCTGAGCTTTCTTCATTTTGGCCCATTTTCATTTAGCGCCAAACAGTCCCAATGCATTGGCATAACAGGTGCTTCCGGTTCCGGGAAAAGTCTCCTGCTTCGGGCCATTGCCGACCTCATTCCACATACAGGCTCTGTTAAATTTACGGGCACGGAACAAAAAGAGATACATCCCGTAAAATGGCGAAGTTTGGTTGCACTGTTACCAACGGAAACAGCATGGTGGCATGACCTTGTTAAAGACCACATAAAATATGACAAAGTAACATTCGAAGCTCTGGGGCTCGACAATACAATTCCTGAAAAGCAAACATCCCACCTTTCAAGCGGAGAAAAACAACGCCTTGGTTTATTAAGATTATTAAAAAATAAACCTCAGGTCATTTTACTCGACGAACCGACAGCGAACCTTGATCCAAACAGCAAAATAAATTTTGAAAAATTTATTCTAGATTATCAAAACAAAAACAAAACAATTCTTGTCTGGACAAGTCATGACCACAATCAACTGGATCGAATAGCAACTAAATTATTCAGGCTACAAAACAATACACTTGAGCACGTCTCATGACAATCATTACATTATCAATATGGGACCTGGCTATTGCCTCTGTCCTGGTCATTTTATTAGGGATTTTATCTTTCCTTTTACACTTAAAAATCGGTAAACAGCTTTTAATTGCCGCCGCACGAACAGCACTGCAACTGACATTAATCGGAATTATTCTTAAAGTTATATTTGAAAACATACAGCCTGTGTGGCTTGTAGTAATGGCACTTATTATGTTGCTGGCAGCCGGTCGTGAAACAACCCGGCGCCAGAAACTCCGGTTTCGTGGATTGTGGGGATTTGGACTGGGAACAGCATCCATGTTTTTATCTTCATTTTCCATCACAATTTTTGCACTTTTTGTCATCATAAACAATTCACCCTGGTATTTGCCCCAATATGCCATTCCTCTTTTGGGAATGATGTTGGGAAATACAATGAACGGCATTGCCCTGGGTTTAGACAGATTAACCTCAGGCGCCTGGCAACAAAAATCCATCATTGAAGGCAAACTTTTGCTGGGAAGTGACTGGAACGAAGCCATCTATGATATACGTAACGACAGCATTCGGAGCGGTTTGATACCAATAATCAACACGATGGCAATTGCCGGTCTTGTCAGTTTACCGGGTATGATGACCGGACAAATTCTTGCCGGAAATCCTCCAATGGAAGCTGTAAAATATCAAATACTAATCATGTTTATGATTGCGGCAGGGACCGGTTTCGGCACAATAACAGCCGTATGGATCGGTTCCAAACGTCTTTTTGATGAACGTCAACGACTTCGTTTGGACCGGCTGCAAAAAATGGCGAATTAACTCATATTTCTAACAATCAACACAATACAAAATCCCGGAATGGAACAAACGAGTCTCTTTTAATGTTAACAGAGTATTGATAATAATTCAATTGCTTCTTTTTCCTGAATAATGTATCTTTTTCTTTTTAAAGGAGTAATGATGCAAGAAGCAGGTATTGTGAAATCAATAGAGGGTGATATTGCTGTTATTAAAATGCAACGGGGTGCAAAATGTGACGGTTGTACCGCCTGCCGAATGGCTGAAGGTGGTGTTATGGAGATCGACGCTTTTAACGACAAAGATGCGCAAATTGGTGATCATGTAAATATTGAAATCAAACCATCAAAAATAATGGGCCATTCGTTTTTAATATTTATTTTTCCCTTAATAGCATTAATCATCGGTTATATTCTGGGAAACCATCTTTTACCAACAAAACCGGAAAGTGAGGGCCCCGGGATTATAGGCGGCCTAATAGGATTAGGCTTGTCCTTTATCATTATAAAAACTTATGATACATATTGGAATAAAAAACATAGATATCTTGCAGAAATTATAAATATTGAAGACCAGGCTTGAAAACTATAAAAAATGGATTCGCTATGATTTGGAAAAAATTTAATTCCTTTCTAATTTTTTCAGTTCTACTTATTTCATTACCGGCATTTAGTCAGGACGCTTTTAAAAATTTTAAAATTCTCTCCAGTTCCGACAATCAATTAACCATTTCCTTTGAACCAACAAATTGGAAAATTGATTCAATTCAAACAAATAATACAACAATGCAGCGGTTTGCTTTTTTACACTCGTCCTCATCAGGGATTGCCGGGCAATATGATATTCCACAACGCCAGGTGACAATAGGAATTCCGCAAGGTGCCACAATTTCAACCCAACTGGTCGATAGTAAAGTGGAAATATTAAAAAACATCAATCTGGCGGTCCAGCCGGAAATGGTCAAAAATGAAAATATGTATGTTGAACAATATTCTACACAAAACGTGCCTATAACTACAAACCATGATATTGTAGAAGCAAGTGAACCACAGTTTTTCCGTTCTCAACAAACAATATCCCTGTTATTTCAGCCTTTGGAATATAATTCAGAGACTAAAACCCTGCGAAAATATACAAGCATGACCGTGCAAATTACCTTTAGCAGCTCTGTAAAATCCGAAAATAATTACAAACCCGCCAAAGATGAAGAGTTGTACCAATATATGCTTTTAAACTATGAACAGGCAAAACAATGGCGTATTCCTTCACGAAAATCTGTGCTGCGCAAACCATCTGTTCAAACCTTTGCAGGAGAAAACTGGTACAAAATTATCATTCGTGGAGACGGACAAGGCGGCAAAGAAGGAATTTATAAAATTACCGGACAAGCACTTTCAGATGCCGGTGTTCCGATAGCATCTGTAAATCCATCTACAATACAAATTTTTAATAATGGTGGAAGAGAATTACCGCAAAACCCATATACTTTTAGATCAGACACTCTTATCGAAAACGCGATTTCAGTTTTTGGCGGTGATGATAATAAACTGGATGCAAATGATTATATATTATTCTACGGTCGTTCTTTGGAAGGGAAAGAACTAAATAACTCAACCCGTGAAATCCATCACTATATACACCACTATAGTTATGAAAATGTTTATTGGCTTACCTTTGGCAAACAAACCGGAAAACGTATTAGTAATAAATCTTCACAATCAACAGCCGGATTGCTGCCTGAAACACATTTTAAAGATATGGCGTTTGTAGAAGAAGAAAAACATAATTTTTTCAAATCAGGTATTGAATGGCTTGGATATGAGCTGGCAGTAGATAAAAACACATTTACCCAAACATTTAATTTAAACGGTGCTATTCCTGCAGAAACAACAACGTTTCGTTTTTCTATGGCATCGGCTTCAGCAGGTGCGCAAAAGTTCTCATGTTCAGTTAATGGTAACTTTATCGGAGAAATTAGCCAGGACGGGGCCACTAAGAGTTATTTGCTTAAGGAAACAGACTTTACCACAGCAGGTGTTCTGGTTGACGGTATTAATACCATTGAAGTCAAGTATAATACTTCCAGTGAAATACAATTCGCCTATATAAACTGGCTCGAAGTGGAATACGAACGGGCATTCAAAGCTGTCAACGATCAGCTTATTTTCACGTCACCATCGTGGAGTGGAACGGCTTTATACGAAGTGACAAACTTAAACAGTAACGATATTACCGCTTATGATATAACAGATATATATAATATTATGCTGATTACAGATGCGGAAATTCAAAACTCAAAAATACGCTTTGCAGACGCTGTTTCCGGCAACCAATATAAACAATATATAGCCGTAACACCGGCTGCATACAAAAGTGTTGATGAAATTACCGCCGTTGATATTACAAATCTGCGTCAAACTAAAAACGTTGATTATATTATAATTACCTATGATGATTTTTACGAATCGGCAAAAGAACTGGAAAGCCTTCGTGAAAACTGGGACATGAGTGACAGACTGGAAACCGAAACCGTTAAAATTTCTGATGTCATCAACCAGTTTTCCTGGGGAATAAGCGACCCATCCGGAATCCGTGACTTTTTATGCTACGCAGAAGACAATTGGGGAAATCCTCAATATGTTTTGTTACTGGGTGATGGTCATTATGATTACAAAAATATCCTGGGCCATAATACCCCAAATTTTATCATTCCATATGAAGTAGACTCTCGTACTTTAGACGGTTCCCGAACGACCGACGACTGGTATACATACACCAAAGGAACTGCCAGTGGAATGCAAATGAGCATTGGCCGAATAACAGCCCAAAACGTTGAGCAAGCTCATAATATGATAAAAAAAATTAAAGAGTATGAAACGAATCCGGATTATGGGGACTGGCGAAAAACAATAACCATCGTTGCAGATGATGAATTGGCTGAAGGTGGTGTCGGCTCAGAAACCTATCACACAACGCAGGCAGAAACTTTGGCAGAAAATCATGTGCCGGGTTTGTTAAATGTTGATAAAATATATTTGGTTGAATATCCGGCTGTTCGAACAGCCAGCGTATCAGGCGTTACCAAACCCCTAGCAACAGATGCTATTATCGACCGGCTAAACAAAGGTACACTTGTTATTAATTATATTGGACATGGAAATGATGAACTTTGGTCCCATGAACGTGTTTTAGACGGTGATCCCGATGTTGACAGAATACAAAACCAAAACAAACTGCCCCTGTGGATTGCTGCGACCTGTGAATTTGCATTTTGGGACCAACCTGATAGACAGAGCCTTGCCGAACGGATTATGGCAACAGCCAATCGGGCTGCTGTAGGTATGATTTCTTCTTCGCGGATTGCCTATTCAAGCCCCAATGCTCAATTTAACAATAAATTGTATGACAACCTGTTTATAAATTTTTCAACTACAGGTACCACTTTACGAATCGGTAACGCGGTCATGCTGACTAAAAAATATCTTAACAGTAGAACAAATAATGAAAAATATATCGTGATTGGTGATCCGGCCATGCGTTTAGGCGCGCCGCATTACAAAGCGTTTATCGATGAAATTTCTCCTGACAGCCTTCAGGCATTGAGTAAAATGACAATTAAAGGCCATATTGAAAAAAATAATCAATTATGGCAGGACCTTTCAGGGGATGTTTTGGTTCGCGTTTACGATTCAAGAAAAAAGACTCTATACAAACTTGCCAATAATTCGCAAATCAGTTATTATTTGCCGGGAAATACTGTTTTTAAAGGCAAAACTCAAATTAATGGCGGCTGGTTTAATCTAAGTTTTATTGTTCCCAAAGACATCTCCTATGGCGGCGATGACGGCAGAATAAGCCTCTACTTTTGGGGCGACTCACAAGACGGAAGCGGCCTGAGAAAAAGCCTAAGTGTCGGCGGAACAGCCGTAAACCTTGTAGACCATGAAGGTCCGTCGATGCAAATAAATTTTGGCGAAAACTTTAATCCGGGAGATTATATTTCGCCAAACGCAACATTATATGTCGAACTGGCTGACTCATCAAGCGGCATCAATACAGCCGGAGATATTGGGCATCAAATTACTATGACTCTTGATGATAATACCTCAAACCAAAAAGATATTACAGATTATTTTGAATATCATGAAGGAAGTTATACGGCCGGAACAGTTAAATATCCTTTCTATAACCTTGAAGAGGGATCACACAAAATTCAAATTAAAGCATGGGACAATTCAAACAATTCTTCCACAATAGAAAGTGATTTTACAGTTGTATCCGATAAAGATATAGAATTGTCTAATGTCCTTAATTATCCCAATCCAATGCAAAAATCGACCTTGTTTAGTTTTCAAGTGAGCCAACCGGCAGAAATAACACTAAAACTCTATTCAATTGCAGGTCGTTTAATTAAACAATTCGATTCCTTTATAGCAGAAACCGGTTACAATTCAATACCGGAAACATGGTATGGAACAGATCAGGATGGAGATCAACTGTCTAACGGTGTTTACCTCTATAAAGTACATGCCAAGTCATTAATGAATGGCAAGTCTACATCAGCCACAGGAAAACTTGTTATAGCGCGTTAATCTTTTTTTAAAAACTGCTTGCACTAATTCCTCAAAATAATCATATTTAATCACTAATTAAATATAATTTAAATCGGAGGAAGCCAGCATGAAAGTTATATGTTCAATTATTCTTTTTGTGTCAACACTCGCATTTTCACAACAAGCAGATTTTAATGGGCTCTATTTAAACCTTGGAAATTTATCAAGGTTATCCCATGCTAAAACACGCTCCATAAGTCCTGAAAACTTTACCGGTGAAAAAGGCAAAGCCGGAATGGCAACAGAGGGTACCGGTGCCCACGCCGCCCGGGAACTGGGGCAGGGCTGGAAAGTATCACCTTCCGTAAAAATAGAATCACACCAAACTTTTGTACTTGCAGAAATTGAAGGTTCCGGCGCTATTCAACAAATTTGGATGACGCCAACCGGACATTGGAGATATTCCATATTACGATTCTATTGGGACGGAGAGGAAAACCCCTCTGTTGAAGTTCCTGTAGGAGATTTTTTCGCTTGTGGTTGGAATAAATATTGCCAGGTTTCTTCAGCTACCGTATGTGTAAATCCAGGCAGTGCTTTCAACTGTTATTGGGTCATGCCCTTTAAAAAATCATGTAAAATCACCATGGAAAATATCGGTGAAAAAGAGATGAGGCTCTATTACCAAATTAATTATACTCTAACAGACATTCCTGATGATGCCGCTTATTTTCATGCACAGTTCAGACGACAAAATCCATTACCTTATAAATCAGTCTATACAATTCTGGATGGTGTAAAAGGCTGGGGCCAATATGTGGGAACCTATATGGCATGGGGAGTAAACAACACCGGATGGTGGGGCGAAGGTGAAATCAAATTTTTTATGGATGGAGATAAAAAATTTCCTACAATATGCGGTACAGGAACTGAAGATTATTTTTGTGGTTCCTATGGATTTATCAACAGTGAAACCAACCAATACCAGGACTATACAACCCTCTATGCCGGTATGCCGCAGGTCATTAAACCTGATGGTGTTTATAACTCACAACAACGTTTTGGGCTTTATCGATGGCACGTTATGGACCCGATCCGGTTTGAAAAGGACATCAAAGTGACGATGCAGGCTCTTGGCTGGCGTTCTGAAGGACGGTATTTACCATTGCAGGATGACATTTCTTCTGTTGCATTTTGGTACCAAAAAGAACCTCATGCAAAATTCCCTGATTTACCAGATAGTGATTATCTTGAAGTTAAATAAAAAAAAGGCCGGAAAAACTCCGGCCTTTTTTATCGTATCATTTCTGTCTCTTCGGTTAATTCGGTTTCTTGTTCATAATTATCAAATAAAAACATAAATATCATCAATAAAACCATACCGACCGTAACAGCAATATCTGCAACATTATATACAGGCCATCGATCCATTCTGTAACCGGGGAAATCTAAAAATAAAAATTGAAAAGATGGTATTCGGATATTAAAAAATTCACCATCAATAAAATCGACAACTCTTCCACGTAGAATACGATCCATTAAATTACCCAACGCACCACCAAAAATCAGCGCCATGGAAAAACGGGCCAGATAAAATTCAGATTTCATTTTAAACAAATAAACAAGTATGGCAACGCTTGCAATAACAGCAAACACGGTAAAAAACTTGTTTTCACCAAAACTGATACCAAATGCCATACCATAGTTTTCTACATATGTTAATCTTAAAAAATCACCAATAACAGGAATTGATTCATGTAAGGCCATATTGGTCTTAATAGCATACTTGGTAACTTGATCAAGTAACAGCACGAAAAATGAAACCCACAAAATACGAACATGTTTCATATAAAACTCTAATCACAAAATTTTAATAATTATCTTTTTGTCAGTTCCTCTTTAGATTTACAACTAATACACAAACGAGCATGTGGTACAGCTTCCAATCTCTCGGGATTAATTTCATTACCACACGTTACGCAAACACCATATTCACCGCCTTCAATACGTTCCAGTGCTCTTTCAAGATGATAAAGGTAATTACCTTCCCTGGAAGCAAACATATACTGTTGTTCACGGTCCATTGTGTCGGTACCCTGATCTGCCATATGAAAAGCGTATGCTCCATGATCACCGGAAACATCCTTAACGGAAGTATTAAGGCCGCTATCCTTTAAATGATCCAACTCTTTTAAAAGTTCTTCACGTTTTTTAAGGATAATTTGTTTATAATGTTCAAGCTCTTTTTTTGTCATCAAGACCTCCAAAAGTAAAAGGCGGATAAAACCAATTCCAGTTACGTATAACTGCCTGTACTTTATTAGTTAATCAACAACAATCAGTCTATTTTAGATATTCCAATAGTTGCAATTTCATCCCCAATTTTCCAGTCTTTTTTATAATCTCCTTCTACTTTACCAACAGTTAATTTTTCACACAGTGTTTCATTTTTGATATATTCAGTTAAACTTTCTATAGCTTCTGCCATACTCGTGGACGCTTGCGTTGTAATAAAAATTCGATCAGTTACCTCATAACCGGCATCTTTACGCATATTTTGTACACGATTAACAAACTCTCTGGCCAGTCCTTCGGACAACAGTTCTTTGGAAATTTCGGTTTCCAGGGCAACAGTAAGATCACCCTCGGTTGAAGCCACCAGTCCGGGTTTATTTTCTGTTACTATTTTTACATCTTCTAAAGTAATTTGGGCTTCATGCCCTTCAACTACAAGATGTTCACTGCCGTTATCTAAAAGTCGTTCAATTTCTTTTTCAGAAAATGAACGTATAGCCTCGGCCGCATTTTTTACAGATTTACCGAACTTTGGTCCGAGATTTTTAAAAACAGGTTCCGTACGTTTTACTAATAATTCGCTCTCATTATCGACAAATTTTATACCTTTAACATTCAATTCTTCTTTAATAAGGTTTTCCATACCTTTTAACAATTCTTTACGTCTTTCATCTTTTGCAACAATGATAATATTGGCTAAAGGTTGTCGTACTTTGAGTTGTGTTTCATTTCTTAAGGAACGACCCATAAAAACGATTCGTCTTACTAGGTCCATTCGATCTTCAAGTTTTTCATCACTGAAATCTACCAGTCCTTCACCTGTTTTTGGATAAAAACACAGATGAACACTCGCCGGATTTTTACTATCCGCCATAATCAAATTACGATAGATCTCTTCCGAAAGAAATGGCGCCATTGGGGCCATCAGTTTTGCAACAGTTATCATACATTCATAAATAGTTTGGAAAGCAGATAATTTATCCTGTCCCATTTCCGATTTCCAAAATCGTCGGCGAGACCGGCGAACATACCAATTTGACAAATCATCATTAACAAAAGAGACGATACTGCGTGCTGCTTTTGTCAGATCAAACTTTTCAAGATTTTCTGTAACAGTTTTTGTTAATGTAGTCAGTGTTGAACATATCCATCGGTCCAGTTCGGAACGGTCCTTAACAGGGATACGTTCATCAGAATTATATTTAAACTTGTCAATGTTGGCATACATGGTAAAAAATGAATAGGTGTTTAGCAACGTACCAAGGAATTTACGGTTCACTTCCTTAACACCTTCCGAGTCAAATCGTGTCGGCAGCCAGGGAGGACTTACCGTTAATAAATACCAGCGAAGTGCATCCGCACCCAGTGTATTTAAAAACTCAAAGGGGTCCACCGTATTGCCGCGTGTTTTGGACATTTTTTGACCGTCTTTATCCAAAATCAGTTCCAGGGACACACAGGTTTTATAGGCCGGTTTATCAAACAGAAAAGCACCAATAACCAGCAAGGAATAAAACCAGCCACGTGTCTGATCCACACCTTCAGAGATAAAATCAGCCGGGAAACTTTTATCAAATTTTTCTTTATTTTCAAAAGGATAGTGCCATTGTGCATATGGCATACTTCCTGAATCAAACCAGCAGTCAATCACTTCAGGCACACGAACCATTTTTTGGCCGCACTTTTCACATGTTAAGTGAATATCATCTATATGTGGTTTATGCAAATCGAGTTCGCTTACATCCTGACCGGATTTTTCTCCCAATTCTTCCACACTGCCTATGCATTCCTGATGTTCACAGGATTCACACAACCAAACAGGTAAGGGTGTTCCCCAAAATCGATCACGTGATAAAGCCCAATCGATATTGTTTTCCAACCATTCACCAAAACGGCCAAGCCCGACCTCTTTGGGAAACCAGTTTATCTTTTTATTATTTTCTATTAATTTTTCTTTTATGGCAGTGGTTTTTATATACCAGGATTTACGGGCATAATAGAGCAACGGAGATTTACAGCGCCAGCAATGTGGATAACTGTGCTCTATTTTTTCACTTTTATATAAAATATTTCGCTCTTTAAGATCAATGATAATGCTTTTATCGGCATCTTTAACAAATACGCCGGCCCACTGTGTTACGGCATCGATAAATTTACCGCTTTTATCCACAGGATGGACAACAGGCAGATTGTTCTTTAATCCAAGCTGGTAATCGTCTTCGCCAAAAGCAGGGGCTATGTGAACAATACCGGAACCATCTGTTGTGGTAACAAAATCAGCCGGAACAGTAAAATGAGCTTTTTTGTCCGGAGTAATGAATGAGAAAAAAGGTTCATAGTCTATATTGACGAGGTCGGAACCTTTGTGTTCCTCTAAAATCTCATATTCACCGTCCAGCACCAAAAGCCGTTCACGGGCGAGAATGAGATTTTCACCGTTATAAAGTACGGTAACATAATCCACATCCGGATGGACGGCCAAAGCCACGTTTGAAATCAAGGTCCAGGGTGTTGTTGTCCAAACCAGAAAAAAAGTATTCTCTTTATTTTTAATTTTGGCTTTAACATAAACAGATGGGTCTTTTACTTCTTCGTAACCCTGTGAAACCTCGTGACTCGACAAAGGTGTTTCGCAATGCGGGCAATAGGGTAAAATTTTGAATCCCTGATAGATTAATCCCTTTTTCCAAAATTCTTTTAAAATCCACCAGACAGATTCTATATAATCATTTGTATAAGTAATATAAGGATGTTCCAGATCAACCCAAAACGCGATACGTTTTGTTAACTCGTCCCATTCCTGCTTGTAATTCCAAACACTGTGGCGGCATTTTTCATTAAATCCGGAAACACCATAATCAATAACCTGGTCTTTGCCATCAAGACCGAGCATTTTTTCAACTTCAATTTCTACAGGCAATCCATGTGTATCCCAACCGGCTTTACGTTCAACACGGTATCCCTGCATGGTTTTAAGCCTACAGACAGCATCTTTAACCGTTCGGCTGATAACATGATGAATGCCCGGTCTTCCATTGGCCGTAGGGGGGCCTTCAAAAAATACAAACGGTTTATTTTCATCACGTTCATCAATGCTTTTCTGAAAAATGTCGTGTTTTTCCCAAAATTCTAATATTTGCTTTTCAACAGCAGGTAAGTTTATATTTCCTGACAATTCCTTATACATAACTCTTTCTATCCTGTTTTACACATACTTTTCAATAATAGGTTTCAACTTTTCAATTGTTTCATTTGGCCAAGCGGACCTGTCTGTAACAATTGCGCCGGCCAAAGCATTTTCACATTGGCAGCTTTGTTTTTCCGGTAATCTTTTAATGGTTTCCTGAATTAATTTCCGGGCATTGTCTGTATTTTTATGCAAATTCTCAATAATCATTTCAACAGAAACTGTTGATCCGGTTTCTGCTTCATACCAGCAATCATAGTCTGTAACCATGGCAACAGTTGCGTAACAAATTTCCGCCTCACGCGCCAACCGGGCCTCACTCATCTGTGTCATTCCAACCACATCCATACCCCATTTACGATATGTTTGAGATTCAGCCAATGTAGAAAACTGGGGGCCTTCCATATTCAGATAAGTTCCGTTCCATTTTACTTTGAGTCCCATCTCTTTTCCGGCATCAAAAATAATTTTTCGCACATTCGGACAAAGCGGTTCGGCAAAGGCTAAATGGGCAACAATACCATTTCCAAAAAAGGTATTAGGACGGGCCTGATTCGTACGGTCAAAAAACTGGTCCACTAAAATAATGTCAAGTGGTTCAAAATCAGGGCGTAAAGAGCCAACGGCAGAAATTGAAATAATCCAGTTAACACCCAAGGTTTTCATCGCATAAATATTTGCACGATGATTCAGTTCGGTCGGCGATATTTTGTGACCACGACCATGCCGTGCCAAAAATACGATTTCTCTACCATCCAGTTCACCAGACATAAAAACATCTGATGGTTGGCCAAAAGGTGTTTCAACTGAAATTTCCTTAATATTTGTCATTCCATCAATTTGATAAAGTCCGGTTCCGCCAATCACTCCAATACGCGACATAACCAATATACCTCTCAATTCATTTGTTTTATTACAGCCTTGATCAAATTTTTAAAATCATCACTCTTTTCATTTGCAACCTGAGCGACTTGTATATGACTAATGGCTTCCATTTGTCCGGGAATCGATTGGTCTGTAATAACAGATAACGCCAATACACGCATACCGAGTTGACGTGCTACCAAAACTTCAGGGACAACAGACATACCAACAGTATCAACATCAAACATTCGCAGCATTTTCACCTCGGCATTGGTTTCAAAAGAGGGACCACTAATGGCAGCATAAACCGTCTCTTCCAATTCGAGATTTAAAGATTTTGCTGATTTTTTCGCCAAAGCTCTCAAGCCATTATCATAAGGTTCCGTCATATCCGGAAAACGTTCGCCCAAAAACTCGTCGTATGTACCGATTAACGGGTTACCTCCCATTAAATTTATGTGGTCCATAATTAACGCCAATGTACCCGGCGGATATTTTTCACGAATACTACCGGCTGCATTTGTGATAACGAGTGTTCGAATACCTAACTGATACATAACACGAACAGGTAAGGTAATATCCTGCATTGGATAACCTTCATAATAGTGAAACCGTCCCTGCATGACCATTACCTGCCGCGAACTCAATTTTCCCGTAACCAGTTGACCGGCATGAAACCGGACCGTAGATTTGGGGAAATGCGGTATATTTTCATAGGACAGCACATGACGTTCATCCACATCGTCGGCCAAAGAGCCCAAGCCGGTTCCCAAAATAATGCCAACATCACCGGACTGTGGAGTATTCTCCTTAATAAAATCAGCAGATTGTACGACACAATCTTTAAGGGTCATGTTATCCTTATTATTCAGGTTTTTCCTTTTTTTTCTTTGCTTCAATTTGCTTTTTAAGCGCCTCAAGTTCAGCGTTTTGTCGCATTCTCTCTTCCTTGAGTCGCTTAATCTCTTCATCCACTTCCAGTCTTTTCAGCTTTTCTTCACTGAGTCCGTGTGAAGGATCCGATGCTCTGGCAGAGATAATATCATTTATTGCTTTTTCCCGGTCTTTTTTCATACCCATTTTTGTGAAAAAATAACCTCCAAAAAGGGTACCAATTGCAGATCCGGAATATATAATAGCATCTTTTGAATCTTCATCCACGTTACGGGAAACCATACTGCTTAGAAAAAAAGAAGCGCCCAAAGATAATGCACTGCCGCTAATCAGATAGAGTTTGGTATTTGAGCTCTTTTTTGCTTCTGAAATTTCATCTTCAGTAACAAGCCTTTTTTGATTATCGAAAACAGGTTCGGGACCTTTAACCAAAGAAATACCTGATTTATTAGCTTTCCAGGTTTTATCTGTCTTGTCGGTAATATACAAATTCTCATCATCAATCTTTCTTACCGTACCGTTTACTTTATTACCGTTATTTAAAGTAATCTGTACTTTTTGTCCCTTAACAAGAGTATCCCTATTTAAAACAACCTGATGACTACTGCAACCAAAACCAACAAAGAACAATAATAAAACGTAAATTTTTTTCATAATCACAACTTCCTCACCACCATAACTCGGTAATTTTCTGATTACATCGCTCTGAGCAACGTGATGTTTAAACTAATTAAAAAATAAACTGGTCATCCAAATTTTCATCCTCACCTTCCTGATTGGTTTCAGGTTTTGGCTTGTTTTGATTTGGAGATGCCGGTTCGTCAAATGTTTGCTGACCACGAATTATTTTCGGCTCAGAATCGGAATATTGAAACTGGTCTTCTATTGACATTTGCGAACTTGATTTTTTAGCATCAGATGAAACGGCCTGACGATTTTTTGAATTACCCTGCGCCGGATAATTATCATCTTCCTCCAGAACCTGCAACAAATCAATTTGAGACTGTAACAGATGCCGTAATCTCTTTGCAAAAGATACTTTTTGCGCTTTTACCAAACTAACTTCATGCCTCAACGCCAGCAGTTCTTCACGGGCTTCTTTGATAATGTTTTCAGCTTGTAATTCAGCTTCATGAATGATTATTTCAGCTTCTCTTCGGGAATTAACGCGAGATTCCTCAACCGTGTTCTGAGCACTCATCAACGTTTCTCTTAATGTCTGCTCAACCTGTTGATAGTCCTTTAACTGAGTGCGAAGTTTGATGCCTTCATCATTCAAATGCGTTTTTTCCCGAATCAACATTTCCATTTCATCGGCAATCATGCCTAAAAAAGCCTCTACCTCATCAGGATCGTACCCGCGCATTGCTTTTTTAAATTCCTGTTTCCGTATGTCTAAAGGTGTTAATTTCACTATATCACTCCAAGTTTAACTTCTCATATTACATTTAACTTAGTGCCAATTGACGCAGTGTTGCAACGATAAAGTTATCAACAAAAATGATAGCAAAAATGAGAATAACCGGTGACAAGTCTAATCCAGCAAAATTAGGGATAAAGCGCCGGATAAAAGCCAATGGCGGTTCAGTTACCCGAATTAGAAGCTGCATCAGCGCTCCATAAGGATTTGGATTAAACCATGATACGACAGCACGAGCAATAACTATATACATATAAAGTGTTAAACCAATATGCAACACATTAGCCAAAGCAAGAAATAAATTTTTAAAAACAAACATAATTCAACTCTAATTTATAAACGTTCACCATAAATCGCGCGTCCAATTCGAACCAGCGTAGCACCTTCCTCAATAGCTGTCTGATAATCATTTGTCATTCCCATAGATAAATGATCAAGGTGCAAAGATTCTTGTTTTAATGCATTTACCTTTTCAAAAATTCCATATAATTTTTTAAAACAGGGACGAACATCTTCAGGGTCAGGTAAAAATGCACCGATGGTCATTAATCCGGTTACATTGATCTGCTTTAATTCAGCAACCTGACAACAAAAATCAACAGCAATTTCCGGTGTAACTCCAAATTTTGAGTCCTCATCCGAAGTATTGACCTGAACAAATACCTCCACAATTTGCCCTTTTTGTTCAGCACGCCGATTTATTTCAAGAGCAAGTTCCAAAGAATCAACAGACTGGATAACATTAAAAAATTCCAAAGCCCGTTTCACTTTATTCTTTTGTAAATGACCGATCAAATGCCAGGAAGCAGGCAATTCGACTTTTTGGTATTTATCCCAGGCTTCCTGAACACGGTTTTCGCCGATAATTTTTATACCGGAAGATATTGTTTCCTGAACAAGATCATATCCAACAGTTTTTGTTACAGCAACTATCTCAACATCCGAACTGTTTCGCCCGGTTTTGTGACAGGTGGTTTCAATCCGATCCTGCAAATATTTTAAATTATCTTTTATATGCATATCTTGAATATTTTGAACATAAAATATAGCCTTAAATTCTATAAAAAGCAATTAAAATATCCAATTCCAATTCACCGCCAAACGTATAAAAGTTACTTGATTAGTGCACCTAAAATCCTTAAATTGATCCGCTTTTGTATAAAAAGACACACGGGAAAAAATGAAAGGCAGTTTTATATGTCTGTACATAAACCTTACATTCCTGCAGAAAAAAATTTAAATGATTTTACTTTAAAAGCCGTTTTGGCCGGTATTTTATTCGGAATTATTTTTGGCTCTGCCAATGCATACCTCGGCTTACGTGTTGGGCTCACCATAAGCACGGCCATCCCATTAGCTGTTGTTTCCGTCGCCTTTTTCAAACTATTAAAGCCATTATTAGGTCATTCAACCATTGTGGAACACAACATAGCTCAAACAACCGGCTCCGCCAGTTCCTCATTGGCATCCGGTATAATATTCACAATTCCCGCCTTATTTTTATGGGGTTACAGCCCTTCTCTTATACAAATAGGTGTTCTTGCCATGCTTGGCGGTGTTTTGGGTGTTTTGTTTATGATCCCATTAAGGCGTTTTTTAATTGTAAAAGAGCATCAAACACTTCCATATCCGGAAGGGACTGCCGCCGCCCAGGTACTCATTGCATCAGACGCAGGAGGCAGCAAGGCAAAAAACGTATTTCTGGGACTGGGTATAGGCGCAGCCTATAAAGCCATGACCGGTTTTTTACATCTGTGGCCGGAAAACATCAGCCTTAAAATTCCGGTTTTACGAAAAGCAGAAGTCGGCCTGGAAGCCGGCCCGGCACTGTTGGGTGTCGGATATATTTTGGGTTATCGAATATCAGCAATAATGGTTGCCGGAGGAATACTATCCTGGTTGGGAATCATTCCTCTTATTGATCTGTTCGGCAGAGGTTTAACAATGCCGTTATTACCCGAAACCACCATTCCAATTTCCGAAATGACAGCCCATGAAATATGGAGACAATATGTCAAATTTATTGGAGCTGGTGCGGTTGCTTTTGCCGGTATTATTACCGTTATAAAATCCATTCCAACCATGTACAATTCACTTAAAATCGGTTTACAGGAACTACGTGCAAAGTCAAGTACGGCTGTTAAAGAGGATATTCGGACAGACAGAGACTTGCCAATGTCTATCGTTTTTGCCGGTGTTCTGCTTGTTTCTCTGATTATCATTTTAACACCCCACGTTTTAGGAGTATCATCAGGTTTTCTAACACGCCTGATCGGGGCTGTTTGTATAACAATTTTTGCTTTTATGTTTGTTACTGTTTCTTCACGAATCGTTGGTATGGTTGGTGTTTCATCTAACCCGACATCGGGTATGACAATCGTTACACTAATCGGTACCAGTCTTGTTTTTTATGCACTCGGCTGGACAGATGATTTCGGCAAAGCAGCAGCTTTGACGGTAGGAACTGTTGTTTGTGTTGCGGCCTCAATTGCCGGCGATATTTCCCAGGATCTTAAATCCGGATATATTATTGGAACAACGCCCAGAAAACAACAAATCGCTGAAATTATAGGCGCCGTAACATCATCCTTTTTTATCGCAGCGGCTGTGCTGTTATTGGGAAAAGCCTTTACCTTTGGCTCAGCCAATCTGGCAGCACCGCAGGCAACATTGATGAAAACAGTTATAGAAGGTGTTTTACAGGCTGATCTGCCGTGGGGCCTCGTACTCATTGGTGCTGCATTTGCCGGAGTTGCCGAACTGCTCGGAACACCATCGCTTCCATTTGCCGTAGGAATTTATCTGCCCCTTTCTACAATGACTCCCGTCTTTGTCGGCGGTTGTATTCGATATTTTGTAGAAAAAGGCGCTAAAAATAATACAGAACAACTTGAAAAGCGCAAAGAACAGGGCATGCTGCTTGGTTCCGGCCTGATTGCCGGAGAAGGCCTGATGGGCGTATTAATCGCCGGATTTGCATTTATAGCAGGTCGGTTACCTGAAGGCATTGGCTTTCACCTGCCGCACCCTGCCGACCAGCTTTTATCACTTGCTGTTTTCGCAGGCTTGGGTTACTATTTAGTTAAAATGACAAAAAAATAAATAAAAATTTACAGGTAAATCATGCAAACAAGTAAAATGGATTTTTTGGATATTATTTACAGAATAGTAAAATGGCGTAAACTTTTAATAATAAATCTCATTATTATTATGTTATTATCCGCAGCCTTTTCTCTGATAATTCCGGTTTGGTATACTTCAAAAGCAACTATATTATCTCCAAAAGAGGAAGGTGGATTAGGTCTATCATCATTTTTAAGTGATTTGAATGTTGGTGGATTAATATCATCCGACATTTCCGAGGAAGCAAACCTTTTTCTTGCCATTTTAAAAAGCAGAAACCTGCTTGAAAAGGTAGCAATAAAATTTAACTTGCAGGAAAGATACCAAACAGGCGACATAGAATCTACAATTGCAATTTTAGCAAAACGTATTAATGTGATTGTAAATGAAGAAGGAACCTTGACCATTACTATTGACGTTAAAACAAAATTCCTGCCTTCAAAAGAAGAAAAAAACAGCACCAAATTGCTCTCAAAAGAAATTTGTGACTATGTACTCTTGCAGTTGGATGAAACACATAAAAGCATTAAAACAAGCAAAGCAAAAAATACACGAATTTTTATTGAAAAAAGATATAATGAAAACCTGGCATCTTTAAAAGATGCTGAAGATAAACTTAAACAATATCAACAAGAGCATAGTGTTATCGCCGTACCGGAACAAACACAAGCGACAATTGAAGTCATATCCGAATTAAAAGCACAAATTATTGCCAAAGAAATCGAACTCGGTGTTTTGTTAAACTATACAGACCGTACCCACAACGAAGTAAAAAAACTTGATTATGAAATTAAAGAACTGAAAAACAAACTGACTATGCTCAAATCAGGAAGCGAAAAATCATCCGATAAAGAACAACTTCTCTTGCCTTTAAATGATTTACCGGATTTGGGATTAAATTACCTGCGGCTCTATAGAGAAGTTAAAATCCAGGAAAAAATCATGGAGTTCATCCTGCCGCAATTTGAACAAGCTAAACTTCAGGAAGCAAAAGACAGCCCAACAGTGCAAATTTTGGATGAAGCTAAAGTACCTCTTAAAAAATCAAAACCAAGGCGTTCTATATTTGTAATTGTATGTATGATGTCATATTTATTAGTATTTTTTGTAATAGCACTTTTTTACGAATATCTTGTCAACTATAACACAAACAACTCTTATAAAATTAAACTTGATAAAATTTTAAGAGAAATTAAAAGACCTCACCATAATTAAAAAACATTAGAGCGCTCTATTGGAAACAAAAACAAACGCGTACAAAATTTTACTAATTCTGTTCCTGGACATACTACTTGTTGTAATAACACACAAAATTCCCTTTTTAATAATTGCATTTGCCATTTTCATACTCACGTTTATTTTTCTTAAAAATAACATCCTATATGCAATAAACTTGTTAATTTTATGTCATGTTTTTATTATAAAATCAACAAAAGAATTAAGTGTTTTTGAAGTTTTTACAGGCCTGCTTTTAATATATATTATAGTAAATTGGATTTATCAAACAAAATTTGCCGACAATAAAATTTTATTCAAGACCAAAACAGAATTTTGGTTAATGTTTTTTTTATCAACATGTTTCTTTTCCGTGATTCCAGCCGTTATTTATTCATCAAGTCTCTTAAAATGGACCAGAGAATTAATCCCATTTCTAACGTTATTTTTATTTTTTCCATTACAAGCATACAGCAAACCAAAACACATCCAATTCCTGCTAATACCATTGTTTATTATCAGCTTTGTTGTTTCGATACAAAATATCTATTTATATAAAACAGCAATGTCTGACATTAAATTTGCATGGGAAGTTTTATCCAGCAGGGAAACGGCAAATGAACCTCTTTTATTTGTTTCCGTCATCTTATCGGTTGGTTTTTTTAATTATTTTAATAAAAAGAGCTTAAAAATTCTATCAATCGCATCGATATTATTATTTGGAATTTCATTATTTTTAACATTTACCAGAGGTTACTGGATTGCTACAATTTTGGCATTATCTGTGATTTATATTCTATCCAATAAAAACATTAAAAAAAAGCTGCTTTTACAATTTGCTATAATTGGCTTTATTGCAGTTTTCTCGCTACAATTCTTTTTTAGTAACATTGGAGAAATTTTAGTTGAAACAATTGTAAGCCGGTTTACATCCGTTGGAACGGCGCTAACGGATGTTTCTTTCCAAAATCGTATTGTTGAATCAAAAGCCGTTTTGGAATTGGTTAAAAACAATCCAATTATGGGATATGGTCTCGGGAAAACATATATTTTTAATCCTATTATCCCACGGGAAATGCCCACATGGTATGTTCATAATGCTTATTTATTCTTGTGGTTCAAACTGGGATTTTTGGGTCTTGCAAGTTTTTTAATATTTTATTTTACAATTTTAATACATGGATTTCATTTATCCATAAAAAATAAAACAAATAATTTTACAATAATCATAAATTCAATGAATGCCTGCCTAATATCCATGTTACTTGTATCAATTACCTCTCCACAATTTATTCAAAAAGATTCAATGTTAATCATCACCCTTTTCGCCGCAATCATCGAATTCTTTTATCAAAGAAATTTAGAACAAAAATAAATATATGCCCTCAATTAATAAAATCTTTAAAAACTCTGGAATAATCCTCCTGGGGCAAATTGCAGGTCTTTTGCTGAACCTGGTTGCTACAATACAAATTTCAAGATATTTACTGGAAGAAAATTTTGGTATTTTTTCATTTTCACTTGTAGTGCTGAATTATCTTTCAATTTTACCCAATATGGGCTTAAAACCAATAATTGTTAGAGAGATATCTCGAAATAAAGAAAAAGCCTTTATTCTTTTAGGCAATAGTGTTATTTTACGCACCGTTTTGACCATTATGGCTATTATAATTGGCTGTTTTTTTGCAAAAATGAGTTTTGACTCAAAACAAATTTTTGCAATCATTATACTTTCTTTCAACTTGCTATGGTCGTCAAAGACAATTGCTCTTCGAAATTCTTTCGAACATATTTTCGAATCAAGACTGGAAATGTTTTTTCCGATACTTTTTAAACTATTAGATGCCGTTTTATTATTAGTTTTTCTTAATATTGCTTTCTTTTTCAAGTCTGGTTTCCATACCATTCTTATCATTTATACAGTAAGCTCTATTCCCGGTTTTATACTTACTGCTTATCTGTCCCATAAAAAAGCGCCACTGGCTTTAAAAATTGATACAAAAATCATTAAAATGCTTATAAGCGAAGCGTGGCCATTAGCTGTGTATATTTTATTTTCCAACTTGTATTCTTTTGCCGACGTCTTTTTTCTTAAATTTTATACAAATAATGCATCTGTTGGATACTATTCAGCAGCATTTCGCTTAATATATCCTATGAATTTTATTCCAAATGCTATCGTAATGTCCACGTTTCCTCTAATTTCTGTCTATTTCACAAATGATAAAGATCGATTAAATTTCTCTTCATATTTTTGCATAAAATTATTAGGATTAATTGGTCTTGCATTTGCCATAATTTTAACTTTTTTTAACAAAGAAATTATTACTCTTTTATATACTGCGAATTATGCACCGGCAGCAATCCCATTAATGATACTATCCTGGGCTGAATTATTTGTTTTTTTGAATTTTTTCCTTGTAGACCTTCATACAGCAATTGACCGACAAAAACTAAACACATTAGCAGCCCTGATTATGATTATTTCGAATATTCTAACAAGTATTATACTCATTCCCAAATATGGAATTATTGGCGCAGGCCTTGCAAAATTTGTAACATCTTTTTCCGGCTTTCTTATACTGACGTTTTCTATTCATAAAACAATAAATCTTAATTTAAACAAAATCATGGTCAAATTAACAATAATTGGTGTTGTATGTTCATTATTTATTTATTATTTTAAGCCACTAAACCTAATTTTTACTTTAATTATGTCACCTTTTTTATTTATATTATTAATCCCTGTTACAAAACTTTATAATAAGCGCGAATATAATCTAATCAATCAAACAATAAAAAATTTTAAGCACAGGTTTTCCGGTTAATGTCTCATCAAGTAACCTTGTCAATAATAATTGTTAGCTATAATGTTAAAGATTTATTAATTAACTGTATAAAATCAATTAAAAAAACAATCCTAAACACAACATACGAAATAATAGTTGTTGACAATAATTCTTCGGATGATAGTGTTCAAGCATTAAAATCAGTATTTAATGATTTAAAGATTATTTCAAATAATAAAAATGTAGGTTTTGCGGCAGCAAACAACCAGGCAATAAAAATATGCTGTGGAGAATATTTACTTTTTTTAAATCCGGATACAATAGTTTTTGATAATACAATCAATGGTTGTTTAACTTTTTTTAAGGATACTCCCGACGCAGGATTAGTAAGCTGTAAAATTTTAAATCCGGATAAATCTCTTCAATCCTCATGCAGGAACAAACCTTCTATAATTAACGCAATTATAGAAAATTTTGGACTTTATTTATTACTACAAAAATTAAATCTTTTTTCTTATAATTACCTGCGAAATTGGGCTCATAATAAAACGCGATCTGTGCCCACTGTTTTAGGTGCTTTTATGCTTTTGAGTAAAAAAGTTATAGATCAGGTAGGTTTATTAGACGAAAACTTTTTCTTTTATGGAGAAGAAGTCGACTGGTGTCTTCGAATCAGAGACCATGGTCTTAAGGTTTACTTTGTTCCAAAATTCCAGATTATTCATTATGGTGGGGCCAGCAGTAAAGAAATACCTGTTACATCATATTTAAATTTAGTAAAAAGCAGAAAAATATTATTCAAAAAACATTTTCGCTATTTTTCTTATATTATAATCACCTCTATATATATTTTGGGAATGGTGTCAAGATATATAATACGTTCAACTTTTTTCAGATCGAAACATTATAAAAATAACATAATGTTTTTAAAAGGCATAAAGATAATGCTTCAAAATAATTAGATAGATACAAGGTATCATGAAATTTAAACTCCAAGACAATATTCCTTTCTCATTACATGAAAAAATGCGTAACAGGCAGACAGTCCCATTGATAAAATTGCTTGAAGAAACTCAATATTATGAAAAGTCAAAATTATCAGAATTTCAATGGATTAAAGCAAAAAAACTATTAACACATGCTTATAAAAATATATCCTATTATAAAAAATTGTGGGATGAATTAAATATTAATCCTACAAAATTTTCGTCTCTTAATGATCTTGAACAATTACCTGTTTTATCAAAATCAGAAATTAATGTTCTTTTTAATGAACTAAAAAACCAACCCTATGACAAAACAGCTATATATAACGTTACAAGCGGTTCAACAGGGCGACAATTAAATTTTTATATGGACAAAACAAGTCAATCATTCTCTTATGCTACACAATACAGGGGATTATTATGGTGGGATATTTTACCATTAGATAAACAAGCTCGTATTTGGGGAGAACCATTAAAATTTAGCTTAAAACATAGCATTGTTAAATTCCACGATTATTTTATAACAAACAAATTATGGATTAATGTTTTCAATTTATCTCCTCAAGTTATTGATAAATATTTAAAAAAAATTTTATTTTACAAACCTGTGTTTTTTTACGGTTATGTGTCTGGTGTTTATAATATCGCCCAACATATACTCGATAAAAAAACAGATGTTTCGAAATTAAAACTAAAGGGTATTGTAACAACATCCGAGATTTTATATCCATATCAAAAAGAAATAATTGAAAAAGCATTTAATTGTCCGGTAATTAATGAATATGGCGCTGGTGAATGTGGCATTATCGCATATCAATGTCCTGAAGGGAATATGCACCTGATGGAAGAAAATTTATACATTGAATATGAGAATTCTAGTTCTGACGAGAACCTTAAAAAAATCATCATTACTAATTTGAATAATTACGCAATGCCATTTATACGCTATGATGTTGGAGATTACGTATCTCCTTTATCCGAACCATGCAAATGTGGACGCACATTAAAATTAATCGATAAAATTCAAGGGCGTTCTTGTGATACTGTTGTCAGCAACAATGGTTCTCTTTTTCATGCAGAAATATTTGACTATTTAGCACGTGATTTTAAAAAAATAAATGAAGGGAAAATAGATCATTTCCAGGTAACTCAAAAATCAAAATTTGATTTTGAATTTAAAATTGTCCAAAATACTAATATTACAAAAAATGGATTTCAGTTTATTGAATCAAAAATAAAACAGTTACTAGGAGAAAAAACTAAGGTCCATTTTACATTTGTAGACCATATCCCGCTTGAAAAATCGGGAAAATTACGATATTTTATTTCAGAAATTAAACCAAACAATACTAAGGCTATTTAACTTTTGGAGGCCATTATGAAAGTAAATTTTTTAGATCTAAAAGCTCAATATCTCTCTATTAAGGAAGAAATAGATGAGGCAATCCAAAATGTTCTTATGTCAAGCGCTTTTGCTGCCGGTCCCTTTGTCAAGTCTTTTGAGGAAAATTTTGCCAAAAGTCATAATGCCGATTTTTGTGTTGGTGTTAATTCCGGTACAGCCGCTTTGCATGCCGCAATGATGGCACTGGATATTAAAACAGGTGATGAAGTAATTGTTCCTGCAAATACATTTTTTGCATCTCCAGAGTCTGTTAGCTTGGCCGGCGCTGTTCCGGTATTTGTCGATTGTGAACCTGACTATTATAATATAGACCCTGAAAAAATTGAAGAAAAAATCACACCAAAAACAAAAGCGGTTTTAGCAGTTCATTTATACGGACAGCCAGCACAAATGGACAAAATTCAGGCTATTTGCAAAAAACATAATTTACTTCTTATTGAAGACTGTGCTCAGGCACATATCGCCGAATATAAAGGTCAAAAAATCGGTACCTTTGGGGATTGCGGTTGCTTTAGTTTTTATCCCGGGAAAAATCTTGGGGCCTATGGAGAAGGTGGGGCTGTTATCACAAACAATAAAGATTTATACACAAAAATCATGATGATTCGTGATCATGGAATGCCGGAAAAATATCATCATGATATAATCGGTCATAATTATCGTCTGGAGGGGTTACAGGGAGCGATACTAGATGTTAAACTTAAATACTTGAGTGGATGGACAAAAACCCGCCAAAAGAACGCTCAGCTTTATAATAAATTGTTAAGCCAATGCGAAAAGATCGTAACCCCTAAAGTTATTAATGGAGCAGAACACGTTTATCACGTATATGTCATTCGTTGTCAAGACAGAGAAGATTTAATAAATTTCTTAAAGGATAATGGTATTTTTACCGGAATACATTATCCAATTCCTTGTCATTTACAAAAAGCTTATAAATTTTTAAATTACCCAAAAGACAGTTTTCCTGTTGCAGAAAAATATGCAGACCAAATTCTATCTTTACCAATGTCAGAACAACTAACAGAAGAACAAATAAACTATGTTTCAGGAAAAATTTTAGAGTATTATAATTAAATAATCTAAAAATATGGAAAAAACTTTAACATCATCTTTGTTAATAATAACAATTATTCTTTTTTCTATTTTTGGATGTGATAAACAAATTACAGATGTAAACCAGATACAAATAGAAATAGAAAAACTGGCAATTGTACCAACAATCTATAGCCCCTCTTTTGAAATAGCACTATGGGCTGGAAATAAAACTGCTGCTTATTCTATAACATTTGATGATGTAAGAGAAAGTCATTATACGACAACAGCACCTGAACTTGAGAAAAGAAACATACGGGGGACCTTTTTTCTTAATACAAAGGTAATAACAAATTGGTCTCCCTGGCTTAAATTGTTCCTGGACGGCCATGAAATTGGTTCTCATACATGGTCACACCCAAAATGCACCGAGATATCAACGGCGGAATTGACAAATGAAATTTCTAAAGCTATTCATGATATAAAAACTCATATTTTCTTCTGTCGTGATGTTTTTAGTTTTGCATATCCTTATGGTCTTTCTGACAAAAGTGTTCAAAAAGTTGTTAGTAAATATCATCTGGTTGCTCGCGGTGCATGGGGAATAAATCCCTATAATCCGACCTCTGATGATTTTTACTGCCTGAAAAATATTGGGGTAGGTTGGCCTGCGTTTATTGATGAAAAAAATCAACTCTTACACAAGGCTATAAAGGACAAAGGATGGATTGTATACAGTTTCCATTCCGTAAACAATATAAATTTTAATGATGCCTATTCTCTGTCATTAGAACTGTTTCGCAACCATATTGATTACGTTTCAGGGTTAAGCGATAGCTTATGGATTGCACCTTTAGGTAATGTCACCAGATATATTCACCAACGTACGAATACGACAATAATTAGTACGATTGATGAAAACATTATCACATTATATCTTGATTGTAACTGTAATTTTAAATTAGTACCTTTAACTGTTATTTTTAATCTGCCAGATAGCTGGCAAGATAAAGACATCTATTTATTAAACTATGAAAATACAAAAAGTAAAATTAAAAGGGACAATGATTATATAACAATAAATATAATCCCTAACCAAAAATATAAATTATTTGCTTATAATTAAAAAGGAAGATAATTTGAACATTCTCATGGTCCTTCAAAGTGAATATCCGCCGGACATTCGACTTACAAAGGAAATTAAAGCTCTGACATCGCAAAATCACAACATATATCTTCTTTGCAATAACAACAAAAGTAGACACAAAAAAGACTTTGTTGATGGCGCTAACATAATAAGATTATACAAATTTTCCTTTTTACCTGCAAAAATTCAAAAATTAATTCGTTTACCCCTGTTTTTTAATCCTATATGGATTTATAAAATAATAAAAATAATTATTCAGTACAAGATTGATAGTATTCATGTACATGATTTACCCCTTGCACCATTGGCCGTATTTATAGGAAAAATATTTTCGAAACCTGTTGTTTATGATATGCATGAAAACTATCCGGCTGCAATGCAAGAATGGAAACAAAATAAACTAGTAAGGTATACTATAAAAAATCCGGCATTTGCTCGTGTATTAAATAATCTATGTTTAAAATTCGCATCAAAAGTGATTGTTGTGGTTGAAGAACAAAAAGAAAATTTAATGAACCAGGGATTGCCGGAGGATAAAATTGTTATTGTCAGTAATACTGTTGACCTGGAAAATTTCTGTAAAATAGAAATAAAAAATGCTATTATTGAATCCTGGAAAAATTATTTTTCTATTTTATATTTAGGTTCTTTTAGTAGTGAACGAGGTTTGGAAACCCCAATTAAAAGTCTTAAATTATTAAAAGAACAAATACCAAATATCTGTTTATTATTTGTTGGAGACGGCAAGAATGCAACAGACCTGAAACAACTTGCTATCGAAAATGGCGTTGAAGACCTGGTCCGGTTTACGGGGTGGGTAGATTTTGAGGATGTACCCTCATATATGCAAGCCAGTTCAATATGTATTATTCCGCAGCCATCTAATCCTGCAAATGATACGACAATTCCGCATAAACTTTTTCAATATATGGCATTAGGAAAACCAATTATAACCTCCGACGCAAAACCATTAAAGCGCATTGTAGAAGAATGTGAGTGCGGAGAGACGTTTACATCGAATTCAACAAAAAGTTTTATAGATGCTGTTTACAAAATAAAAGCATTAAACACGAATTATAAAGAAAACGGAAAAAAAGCCGTTAAGGAACAATATAACTGGCAAAATAGTTCAAAAGAATTAATTCGTCTTTACAATACAATTTAACTTCGGAGGGCTTATGAACATCGCTGTTGTTGGCTTAGGTTACTGGGGTCCAAATTTGGTTCGGAACCTTTATGAAGCACGTCTATGCGACCAACTTTACTGTTGTGACCTGGACGGAAAAAAACTGGACAAGATCAAAAACCGTTACCCTACTATAACAACTGAAAAGGATTACAAGAATATTTTATCTAATGGTTCGATTGACGGTGTGGTAATCGCTACACATGTATCATCACATTATCCGTTAGCTGAAGCAGCTCTCAAAGAAGGTAAACACATTTTTGTAGAAAAACCTTTTACAACCTCTCCTCAGGAAGCTGAAAGTTTGATCAAACTCGCTGAAGCTAAAAACAAAGTTATCATGGTCGGGCACACCTTTGAATTCAGTCCTCCGGTTTTAAAAATAAAAGAAATTATTAATAGTGGTGAATTGGGAGAAATTTATTATATTAGTTCATCCCGAGTAAATTTAGGCCTGCATCAAAAAGACATCAGCGTCATTTGGGACCTGGCACCACACGATTTTTCAATTCTTTTTCATTGGCTGGACGAACAACCTATCAAAGTTTCTGCAATGGGAAAAGATTATGTACAGAAAAATATTCCGGACGTTGCATTTATAAATATGGAATTTAAATCCGGTGTGGTTGCCCATGTTCAGGTAAGTTGGCTTTCACCCAGCAAATTAAGACGAACAACTATTATCGGCAGCGAAAAGATGCTTGTTTATGATGACACGGAAGTTTTTGAAAAAGTAAAAATTTATGACAAAGGTGTCGATTATAAAGACCCGGAAACTTTTGGAGAATATCAACTCAGTTACAGGGCCGGTGATGTTGTCAGTCCAAGACTTGATACGTTTGAACCGCTCAACCGTGAAATGACAACATTTGTAGATTGCTGCACAAATGGTAAAAAACCTGTTACAGATGGTTATAACGGACTTCGAGTCGTCAAAACTCTTGAAGCAGCCGAATCCTCTTTACGACAGGGCAGTAAAGTTATTAATATAACATAATATCAATAGATTTATGAACGGAGAACTCTTGACCGAACAAAGAGAAAATAATCTACCACTTGTATCTATTGTCATTCCCATGTTGAATGAAGTAAAAGCCATCGAACGATGTATTACTTCAATTTTATCACAGGACTATCCAACGGATAAAATCGAAATAGTTGTTGTCGATGGCTTTTCAACTGACGGATCCAGGGAAATTGTTCAAAACTTTTCAAAGAACAGTTCAAATGTTAAATTGGAAGACAATCCGATTAAACGAACACCTGCCGCATTAAACATCGGCATTAAAAAATCTACAGGATCTGTCGTTATAATTTTAGGTGCACATACAAAAATAAAATCTGACTTTATTAAATTAAACATCCTTTATATGCAAAAAATGGATGTTCTATGTACCGGCGGTACTCAGGTTAACATTGGTGAAACGTTTATTCAGCAGGCAATTGGAGATGCTATGGGCTCCATCTTTGGCATTCCCAGCGCACCATATCGTTTTGCGAACAAAGCCAGATTTGTTGATACGGTAGTTTATGCCGCTTATAATAAAAAGTTATTTGATGAAATCGGCTATTTTGACGAAGAACTGCATATTTCAGAAGACGCTGAGTTAAACTGGAGAATTCGTAAAGCAGGGCATAAAATATATTTTACACCCGAAATTGTATCTTATTACTATCCACGGCCTTGTTTAAAAAGCCTGGCCAAACAATTTTTAAATTATGGAATTTTAAGGGCCAATGTTATTAAAAAACATTTTGATGCCTCAAAAATCATTCATTTAACACCGCCGGCATTTATACTCGTTTCACTGTTATCCTTAATTTTCGGTATTTTTTATCCGATATTTTTAAAATTGTTTGCCGGTATATGGCTTTTTTATTTGATGGTGCTTTTTACGGCTTCAGTAATTACCTCGTTTAAAAAAAGAAATCCGGGAGCTTTGTTTATCTATCCCTTTATCTTTGCAATTCTGCATCTGTGCTGGGGAAGCGGTTTTATAGTTGGATTGTTTAAAACATATAAATAATAATTTTCTCTTATGCCAAAACCAATTGAAAAAATTCTGTTACTTGTTATAGATTTTTTAACAATAACAATTGCTTTTTGGGGACTTGTAACAATTCGATCAACAGCGAACCTGTTTGTCGAACAGCAATTTTTGTTTTTGTTAAAAATATCGATTTTTGTTACATGCTTTTGGATACTGCTGTTTCTATTCTATGGTTTATATCAATCGTGGTACACCAAATCCAGGTTTGATGAAATTATAGCTGTTGTTAAAGCTGTCAGTATCGGAATCATTCTAATTTTTGTTTTTACATTTGAACCGGAAAAAGACCTTTCACAACCGCCGACACTCGGTCGGATGATGTTGTTAAGCTATTGGGGACTTTTGGTTTTATCGGTCGGTACAGGGCGTTTGTTTTTACACACCATTCAGCGAAAATTACTGCAAGCCGGTATCGGTCAACGTAATACGATCATCATCGGTTGGAATGATGAGGCAAAAAAACTGGCAAAAAAAATCAAACAATATCCTGCCTTAGGTTATAAACTTGTCGGCTTTGTCAGCCTAAACAACAAGGATGTTGATGAAAAATTTGAATGCCTCAACGTTTTGGGAAACATTCGAAAACTGGCTGCAATTGTAAAAGAAAATCAGGTTGAAGAGGTGATCCTTTCACTTGGAAAAGTACCTCAAAAAACGGTGCTAAACGTTATTTCACAATGTGAAGATTTGCCGATAAATATAAAAATTGAACCTGAACTCTATCATATAATTATGGGCCAGGCACGAACGCACCAGATTTATGGTTTTCCGTTGATTGAAGTTCACCCGCAGCTAATGCCAAATTGGGAAAAACAAATGAAACGATTTATTGATGTAAGTTTTTCCCTTATTGCATTGTTTATTTTTTCACCTGTTTTCATCCTGCTTGCTATTTTAATAAAGCTGGATTCGCCAGGTCCGGTATTTTTTAAACAAAAAAGAGTGGGTAAAAACGGAAAAATTTTTACTATTTATAAATTTCGTTCCATGGTTATGGATGCCGAACGTATGACCGGACCTGTTTGGGCCGGTAAAAAAGACCCGCGAATTACACGCACCGGACGAATTATCCGAAAATTACGCCTCGACGAATTTCCACAATTAATTAACGTTCTTTACGGCGATATGAGTATCGTTGGGCCGAGGCCGGAAAGACCTTATTTTGTCGATCGATTAAAAAGAGAATATCCCTTTTATACACGCCGCCTCAAAGTAAAACCCGGCATAACCGGATGGGCACAGGTAAAAGGGAAATACGACACAACTTTTGACGAAGTTAAAGAAAAGCTGGAATATGATCTTTATTATATCGATAATATATCTTTACGCTTGGATTTCAGAATAATCTTTTTTACAATACATGTCATGTTAAGATTTAAGGGCCAATAACATTAGGTCCTTAAAAAATATAAACGCACTTGAGGATTAAAATGCTGGATTTAAAATTTATACGAGAAAACCCGGAAATCGTTAAACAAGCTGTTATCAACAAACGAGAAAAAGCTGATGTTGACGCACTTTTAAAACTTGATGTAAAACGTCGTGAACTTATTGGCGAAACAGAAAATGCACGGGCCGAACAAAACAAAGTTACAAATCAGATTGCCGAACTGAAACGGAATAAACAAGACGCATCAGATGTCATTGCTGAGATGCGCAATCTGTCTGATACGATTAAAGCAAAAACTGAAGCATTGCGTCAAATAGAAAATCAAATAAATGATATACTAATTTTTATCCCCAATATTCCCCATAAAAGTGTTCCTATTGGCGGAGAAGAAAATAATCTGCAAATCAAAACATGGGGTGAAATTGAAAAAAAAGATTTCAAACCTTTGCCTCATTATGAAATTGCAGAAAAACTGGATATAATCGATTTTAACCGCGCTTCCAGAATGTCCGGCTCCTTTTTTGTCGGATATCGCGGATTGGGCGCCAAACTGCAGCGTGCGTTGATCAGTTTCATGATAGACCTTCATGTGGAAAAACACGGCTATACCGAAGTGTTGCCGCCCTTTGTCACCAAACCGGAGGCTATGTTTGGTACGGGTCAATTACCGAAATTAAAAGACGATATGTATTATATTCCCATCGACGATCTTTATCTCATTCCCACAGCCGAAGTTCCGGTAACCAACCTGCATCGAGAAGAGCTTATTAATGGTGATGATTTACCAATTTATTATACTGCCTATACCCCCTGTTTCAGACGTGAAGCCGGTGCCTATGGCAAAGATACCCGTGGATTGATGCGAATTCACCAATTTGACAAAGTTGAAATGGTAAAATTTGTTGAACCGGAAAAATCCTATGATGAGCTGGAAAAACTGTTGGCAAACGCTGAAGAAGTTTTACAACTTTTAAACCTTCCCTATCGTGTTTTAACTTTAGCATCCGGAGATCTCAGTTTTTCAGCAGCCAAATGTTATGATATTGAAGTTTGGGCCGCAGGGATTGAAAAATGGCTGGAAGTCTCATCCTGCAGTAATTTTGAAGATTTTCAGGCCAGACGCGCAAATATACGGTTTCGTAAAAAACGAGGCGACAAACCGGAATATGTTCACACATTAAACGGATCAGGACTGGCGCTTCCGAGAACCGTCATTGCCATTTTGGAAAATTACCAAACCGATGATGGACAAATTATTGTACCTCAGGTCCTGAGAAAATATTTGGGGACAGATGTCATCAAATAATTTACAAATAGGAATTATCTCAGACACACACGGACATCTGCACAAAAAAATAAGTGACATATTTAGCAGCGTTGATCATATTATTCATGCCGGTGATATAGGAAATAAGGATATTCTCTTTTCATTACAACTTTTAGCGCCTGTTACGGCTGTATATGGAAACTCTGACGATTTTTCTGTGCGTTCATTATTAAAAGAGAATGAAACACTTACACTGCTTGGATATCACTTTTGTATCCGGCATATTGGTACAAATCCCGTTGCCAACAATCTGATTAATTCCCAAGAGCGGCAAATTTTTATTAACGGCCACACTCATGTCGCATTAATTAAACAATTTGATAGCACCTCATATATCAATCCGGGTGCAGCCGTTATAACAATCCGAAATAAAAAAGCAAGTGTTGCCATGTTGCATCTTTCAGAAAACAATGCAAAAGCTGAAATAATTTATTTGTAAAAAGGAAATTTATGAACTTTATAAATAAAGTACTGGAAACTATAGAAAAGAAAAATTCTTTACTGTGTGTCGGGCTCGACACGGCCAAAGATAAAATCCCTCCCCATCTTTTACAAGAATCTGATCCTATTTTCGAGTTTAACAAACAAATTATTGATGCCACGCAAAACTATGCAGCGGCCTTTAAAATTAACCTTGCCTTTTACGAAGCTTATGGAATTGAAGGTTGGCAGGCCCTGAAAAAAACGTTTGACTATTTACCATCTGATGTTATAAAAATTGCCGATGCGAAACGCGGTGATATTGGAAACACGGCTAAAATGTACGCTCAAGCCCTTTTTGATGATCTTGGAGCCGATGCCATTACAGTCAATCCGTTAATGGGACATGATTCCGCTCAGCCATTTTTAGGCGATCCGTCAAAAGGCGTATTTTTCCTGTGCCTGACATCTAATCCCGGTTCACAGGACTTTCAACATTTTAGTAACGGGGAACAAAAATTATACGAAAAAATTGCCGTATCTGTAAATTCCTGGAACTCGAACAATAACTGCGGACTTGTTGTTGGTGCAACCCATCCGGAAGAGTTGGAAAAAATCAGGTCCTTAACACCGCAGCTTCCGTTCCTTATTCCGGGAATCGGCGCTCAGGGAGGCGATCTGCAAAAATCCGTTCAGTTTGGAACAGACTTAAACGGATCAAATGCACTCTATAACTCCAGCCGTGCTATTATCTATGCATCTTTAGAAAAAGATTTTGCCCAAACAGCCAAAGCTAAAGCCAAACAAACCAGGGATGATTTAAATAATGCTAAAATTTGAGGTAACAGGCATATTTATTAAAATTTATAAATTCCCTATTATAATACTATTTTGTAACTAAAATTATCAGGATAAATAAATGGAAAAAGAACAAGCCATAAAAATTTTTAAAGAATCAAATGCTCTGCTTGACGGACATTTTCGTTTAACAAGCGGTCTGCACAGCCCTCAATATTTCCAATGCGCCAAAGTTTTGCAATACCCGGAATATACAGAGCAATTGGCCAAAGTGATTGTCGATTACTATCAAAACCAGAATATTGAATGTGTCATTTCACCGGCTGTTGGTGGAATTGTTATAGGACAAGAAGTCGCCCGCCTGTTAGGTTGCCGGCATATATTTGCAGAACGTGAAAATAATGAAATGACTCTTCGCAGAGGATTCGAGTTTAAAAAGGGTGAACGAATACTGGCTGTAGAAGATGTTGTTACAACCGGCGGTTCCATTAAAGAAGTCATCAAATTAGCGCAGAATAACGACGCAATTGTAATAGGAGCAGGATTTATTGTCGACAGAAGTGCCGGCAAAACAACCTTTGATGTTCCTCACTTTTCAGTTATGCAAATGGATGTCATTGTTTATAATCCGGATGAATGCCCACTGTGTAAAAAAGACATACCGGTTGTCAAACCCGGCAGTCGTAAAATTTAGTCATTTCCGGAAAAAATTATGCTCCTCATACCCATTTTATTATTCCTCCTAGGAATCCTGTTTTTATATGGTGGTGCCGAATTCCTGGTTAAAGGTTCCAGCAGATTGGCTATCGGGCTGGGAATTCGTCCGATCATTGTAGGGCTTACCATTGTCGCAATGGGAACATCGTCGCCGGAATTGGCCGTCAGTTTATTAGCGGCTGTCAAAGGCACAAAAGATTTTGCTTTGGGAAATATTATTGGAAGTAATATTGCAAACATTGGGCTTGTTGTCGGTTTAGCTGCTGTTATTAATCCGCTTAAAATACAGGCTGAAACAATTCGCCGCGAAATGCCTTTTCTTATTACCGCAACAATTTTATTATACGTATTTAGCCTGGATGGTGTTTTAGGCTTTATTGACGGATTGGTCCTTTTTATCGGATTTATTGGTTTTATAACCTATGTGATCATATTGGCAAAAAAAGACCGTAAAGCCGAACTCGAACAAAATTCTGAAAAACAAAAACATTCCATCGGATTTAATATTTTTTTAACGCTTATTGGACTTGTAATCTTGTTGGCAGGTTCATACATCATTGTTATTTCTGCTGAAAAAATTGCAGAAATACTACACATCAGTCCCATTGTCATTGCCATTACAATGATTGCTGTTGGAACATCTTTGCCGGAATTGGCAATTTCTTCTGTGAGTGCTTATAGAGGACATGTCGACCTTGCAGTTGGAAACGCTGTCGGCAGCAATATTTTCAATACACTATTAATTTTAGCGCTTGTGGCGATGCTTTATCCAATTCCTGTGGATAAAAATTTACTCTACTTTGAATATCCTGCCATGCTGTTTTTTACAATTATTTTCCTGCCAATGATGAGAACCGGTTTTATAATTAATCGATGGGAAGGTGGGATTTTATTGGTGCTTTATTCGGTTTTTACTTTTCTGCTATTTTAAGAAAAAAGCCCTCTTTTGAGGGCTTGTCTTATTTATCCTAAATATTTTCTTAACGGGTCGAGCCGAGAACGATGTCTCAACCGTCGTAAAGCTTTTTCTTTAATCTGTCTCACACGTTCGCGCGTGAGTTCAAAATATTCTCCAATTTCTTCAAGAGTTAGAGGACGATCACCATCAAGGCCGAAATACAATTTAACTATTTCAGCTTCTCTTTCTTTTAATGTAGATAAAACTTTATCAATCTCTTCCCGAAGCGAATCACGCATCAATTCACCATCCGGTGGTTGATAACGATCACTTTGTAATACATCGAGTAGACTGTTTCCTTCATCTTCTTTAAAAGGTTCATCAAGAGACAAATGACGGGCTGAGGTTTTTAAAACGTCCGCAACTTCATAGGAAGACATTTCCATTTTATCTGCGATTTCACCCATACTGGGTTCGCGACTAAACTCTTTTTCCAATTGTTCCAGGGCGCGGCCAACTTTATTGATAGCCCCAACTCTATTTAATGGTAATCTTACAACACGTGATTGTTCGGCTAAAGCTTGTAATATGGACTGACGAATCCACCAGACAGCGTATGAAATAAACTTAAAACCTCTCGTTTCATCAAATCTTTGTGCCGCTTTAATAAGGCCCAGGTTACCTTCACTTATCAAATCCTGTAAAGGCAGTCCCTGTCCCTGATATTCTTTTGCAACGCTGATTACAAAACGAAGGTTTGCTTTAACTAAATTATCAAGAGCAATTTCATCACCACTATGGATCTTTCGAGCTAACTCTATCTCCTTTTCAGGAGCAAGTGGAGAAAAACCACCAATTTCTTCCAAATATTTTTCAATGGATTCTTTGGTGCGTACGACTTCTTTTTGTTTTGTTTTTTTTACTTTTGTTGTCATTAGCTAAGCTTATCACTTCCCTTCAGTTAATCAATAAAAAATAAGGGTTAGTTTTGATCATTTATAAATAATTAAAAAAATGTCCCGGTTTTAAAAATAAAATTTGGCGTAATAATAGTGTACAACATCAAATAACTTAACAATAAAACACCCTAATGTCAAGAAAAATTTCATTTGATTCATTGTTATTTTTTCCAAAACTCTGGAATAAACAATATTAAAATGGTATAAAGCTCCAGCCGGCCTAAAAGCATAAAAAATGACAACAACCATTTTCCTGCTATTGGTATATGGGCATAATTATCTGTTGGACCTACAGATCCTAAACCTGGTCCGATATTTCCCAATGTCGCAGCAACACTTGATAATGCAGAAATAAAATCCAATCCCATAGCAGCCATTAACACTGATCCTACGGTAAAAATAATGATATAAATAAGGAAAAAACCCAATATATTCGTAACAACTTCCGGCTGCACCACACGCCCGCCAAGCCTTACAGGAATGTATGCATTAGGATGTAGTAATTTTTTCATTTCTGCCACACCCTGTTTTAAAACAATCATTATTCTGATAATTTTTATTGATCCACCTGTAGAACCGGCACAACCGCCAATAAACATTAACAATAGCATGATCAACTGTCCGGCGCCGGACCAAACTTCAAAATCATCTGTTGCATAACCAGTTGTTGTAATGATGGAAACGACCTGAAAAGAGGCCGTTCGCAGTGACTGTCCCCAATGCTGATATTTAAAAAAGTAAACAAGTGCAGTGACAGAGCCAATCATGATGAGCACAAATTTAAAATAAAATAAAAATTCGCGATCAAATCGATAGGAACTCAATTTCCCCGTTAAAAATTTATAATGTAAACTAAAATTAGTGCCGGCAATAAACATAAATAAAATAATTATAATTTCAATATACAAACTGTCATAATGCGCAACACTGGCATTTTTGGTAGAAAAACCTCCTGTTGCAACAGTCCCAAATGTATGGCACAAGGCATCAAAAAGAGACATATTACCCAGCAACAAAAAAATGGTTTCAACAACCGTAACCAGCATATATACTCCCCAGAGTATTTTGGCCGTTTCCTTTATTCGCGGGCTCAATTTATCCGGTACCGGGCCGGGAACTTCTGCTTTGAACAACTGCATACCGCCAACACCCAAAAGCGGTAAAATAGCAAGAGATAACACAATAATCCCCATACCACCGATCCAATGTGTTTGGCTTCTCCAGAATAATATACCGTGTGGTAAAGTCTCTATATTCGTCAAAATACTGGCGCCGGTGGTTGTAAAGCCCGACATTGTCTCAAAAAAAGCGTTTGTAAAAGATGGAATTGCTCCTGATATGGTAAAAGGTAAAGCGCCAAAAGCAGCCATAACAGTCCACCCAAGCCCTACAATAGCAAATCCCTCTCTTATTTTCAGCTCATTTTTTGCCCGTGTTAAAAATATTAAAAATCCACCAATACTGCTTCCAATAGCCATTGAAATCAAAAAAGCCGATGTATCACTTTCATGATAGTATAATGAAAAAAGCAGGGGAAATATCATTGAGAGACTTTCAAAAATAATCAAAGCTCCCAAAACATTTATAATCGCACGAAAATTCATAAAATTATATCATTCTTTCAATTGCGGAAATTGCATCCGGTAATGTAAATACGATTAATTTATCACCTGGTGTAATATTGGTTTCGCCCGTAGGTACAAATACTTTATCATTTCTGGTAACCAAACCAATAATGGCATTTGCCGGAAATTTGACTTTTTTCAAAAGCATATTTGCTATTTTAGCTTTTTCTCCGACTTCAACTTCAAGCACTTCGGCTTCTATCCCCCGAAGCGTTGCATAAGATACTATATTACCACGCCTGATGAAACGAAGGATAGTATTAGCTGTAATCATCTGCTGATCGACAGCAGCGTCCAAACCAATAGAAGACATGACAGGTAAATAATCGGACCGATTAACCAGGGTTAAAGAACGACGAACGCCTAAATGTTTTGCCATTAAACTGGATATGATATTTGTTTCTTCATCCGACGTAACAGCTATATACCCGTCCATATCCATAATTCCTTCGGTAGCCAGTAAATCAAGATCAGTTCCATCACCAACGATAATAAGAGTGCGCCTTAACTGGTTTGCAATTTTCATTGTCTTTTCTTTACTGGACTCGATAAGTTTAACATTAAGCGCCTTATCTTTTTCCAATTCTGTAGCCACAAGACGACCGACTTTGCCACCACCCAAAATCATTAATTTTTCCATCTTTTCTTCACTTTTGCCGGCTAATTGTAAAATATTCTGAACAAGTTCAGTTTTTGTTATAAAAAAAAGCTGGTCACCCTTGTTAACAATACAATCTCCTGTAGGAACGATGGTACGATTCCCTCTAAAAATAGCGACAACACGAAATAGCACATCCGGGTTTTCTTTGTCTATTTGCTGCAGAGTTTTGTTTACGATTGGGGCCGTTTTATCAATACGGATTCCAACAAGCTGGACTTTTCCATCAGCAAACTCTACAACATCCGTAGCAGAAGAACGGCGAATCAACAACACCAATTCTCTCGCGGTTTCAACTTCAGGGTGAATGATAAAATCTATGCCAAGGTCCTGTTTTGTTAATAACGAGTTGGGATCACTAAATTCTGCATTTCGAAGCCTGGCAATTTTTTTGGGGACACCAACACGGGCAGCTATCATACACGCCAGGATGTTGATCTCATCAATCGCAGAAACGGCAATCAACATATCACAATCACTTATTCCGGCCTGCATCAACACCTTGGGACTGGCACCATTGCCATCAATGACCATTACGTCCAACATCTCCATAGCCCGACGCCGGGCATTATCATCAGGTTCAATTATGGTTACGTCATGATTTTCATTGGCTAATATTTTACCAAGATGAGAACCGACACGACCGGCCCCAACAATGATTATTTTCATCCAAACCTCTTAAAATACCTGTTTAAAAATGTCAATTGCTTTTTCTATGTCTTTTTTACTTAGATTTAAATGAGTTACAAACCGTATTTTATTGCCTCCAAATGGGGCAGCTAAAACGCCTTTGGTTTTTAACTCGCTAACAACTTTATCAACATTTTTATGACATTCAACAATCACAATATTTGTTTTTACCGACTTTGGGTCAATATAAACTGAATCAAAACGTGCCAAACTTTGGGCTAATTCTCCGGCATGTTCATGATCAATAGCAAGCCTTGAAAGATTGTTTTTAACGGCATACAAACCGGCTGCGGCCAAAACGCCCGCCTGCCGCATTCCGCCACCCAATATTTTACGAAACCGGTGGGCCTTGTTTATAAAATCCGCAGAACCAAGAACAAGTGATCCAACCGGCGCACCCAATCCTTTTGATAAACATACGGACATTGAGTCAAAATATTTGCCGTATTCCTCAAGCGGAATTCCGGTTGCTATGTGGGCGTTCCAAATTCTTGCACCATCCAGATGCAGGCTTAGATTATACTGTTTGCAAACATGGTAGATGCTTTGAATATTTTCCAACGGTAAAATCATTCCGCCGGCCCTGTTGTGGGTGTTTTCCAAAACAACCAACCGCGTTTGAGGAAAATGATGATCTGTCGGTCTAATCCGTTCTTTAATTTGATCGGCTGTAATAACGGCATCTTTACCGGCGACCGGTCGCATTTGGACACCGGAAAAAAATGCAGGAGTACCGGCTTCATAATTATAACAATGACTGTTTTCCTCACAGATAACTTCATCGCCAGGTTGAGTATGGCATTTAATCGAAATTTGGTTTCCCATGGTACCACTGGGAACAAAGAGGGCGGCTTCTTTATGAAATAAACCAGCGATATATTCCTGAAGCCCATTTATAGTAGGGTCCTCGCCAAACACATCATCACCGACGACGGCCTGAGCAATAACCTGCCTCATTTCAACTCCAGGTTGTGTTAATGTATCACTTCTTAAATCAACAACATGTGGTTCACTCATAAAAATTTCCTGTGTTATTTAAAAAAGATTTAACTGATTGTTCTTTTTTAGCGACACCTTTTTCTCTGAAATTTCCTTTTTAATCAAACTATTGGAAATAGATTTTAAAAAGACAGACGGTTTTTGTGTATGTTTTTGATTATAAAGAACTCTTGTTTTTGCACTGGTTAAAAAAAGAAACGATTGTGCTCGCGTCATTCCAACATACAACAATCGTCTTTCTTCATCATAATCCGTATTGCTGTAATTTGATGATTGCGGTATTATTCCATCTTCACATCCGGCAATAAAAACAATCGGGAATTCGAGACCTTTGGAAGCGTGCAAGGTTAAAAGCCGAACATGATCTGCACGTGAATCTATTTCGTCCTGCTCTTTTTGTAATAATAATGTATCTAAAAATGAAACCAAATTCAAGTCATAAGGACGGGCCAAATCAAACAATTTTTTCCTTACAGGGACATCCAATTCTATTTCAAATGTAACTAATATTTTTTCCAACACATCACAAACGTTTTTTGGTGTATGTGAGTGGTAATCCTTAACAAACTGTAAAAATTGAATAACAGGAGAATTCGACTCAAGATTCAAATTACCTGTTAATAAAGATTCCAAAGAGCTAAAATTAAATTTTTCCTGAATTTCATTTTTTATTGACAGATCAATATCCAGGAGCTCTAAAAAATTGGTCCATAATAACCGTTCCATCGGTGCATTAATAATTTTTAATGCAGCTAAAATCAATGCAGCCTGGGGCTGCTGAATAAATTGATCTTTATTTATATTTTGATAGGGTATTCCGGACCTTGTTAAAGCCTCAACCAAAGGCGGCAATAGACTTCTGTTTCTAAACAACACAGCAATATCTGAAAACCCATATTCACCATTTTGCAATTCAAAATTTTCAACTCTTTCTGTATCAATAGAAAAGTGGCTTGTTCCGCCAATAAACTTTTCAATCTGATGAACAATATATTCAGCTTCCGCACGGTCTGTTGAATTTTCATGAATTTGAACTTTAACATCGCTAACAATGTTCGACCAAAGATTTTCATCAGTTTTCATTTCTGATCTACCGATAAGCTGAGTAGACGCTTTTAAAATATTTTGAGAAGAACGGTAATTTTGAACAAGTTTAATTTGTTTGCTATTGGGAAAATCTTTACGAAAATTCACAAAAAACTTGCGGTCGGCACCCCGAAATCCATAAATAGCCTGATTCGGGTCACCAATAACACAAACATCTTTGGCGGAAATTGCCAACAGTTTAAACAATTCATATTGCGAAGGATTAATGTCCTGAAATTCATCTACCGAAATATACTGATACTTTTGTAATATCTTTCGTCGCACATCCGGATTGCTTCTCAATAATTTTACTGTGAGCATGATCAAATCATCATAGTCGAGCAGATTGTTCTCTAGAAAAAATTTATCATATTCTTTATAAAATGTTATAATTTTCGGGGATAACTGTTCTTCAATCTCTTTAGGCAGGTCATCGGGGCCATAAAATTGACCCTTGAGAAAAGAAACTTTATCAACCAGGCTGTTTGTAATTTCAAAACCACAACGTGCCTTGAGCAATTTTTTTAAACCGGCATCATTTCTTACATCAACAATTGAAAATTTGTTGGAACGCCCCAAAAATGTTTTTTCATTTCGCAAAATATTTAAACAAAAAGCATGAAACGTTTCAATGGTCAAAAACTCTATTTTCGATGCCAGTAATGTATTCAACCGTTCACGCATTTCCAATGCAGCTTTGTTTGTAAATGTAACAGCTAGAATAGATTCCAGCGGCACATTATCTGAACTTATGAGATCATGAATCCTGTAGGTCAATGTACGGGTTTTCCCGGTTCCGGGACCGGCGATTATAACAAGCGGCCCACCCCGATGTTTTACAGCTTTTCTCTGTTCAACATTCAAGCCATATTCATCTTTTATTTCACGAACTTTGTCTTGTTTTTTAATTTCAGCAGGAGCATCTAAAACTTTTTGTTCAGGCTTTTTATTCGCCACAACGCCCGGTAAATTAAATAAAGTTTTTTGTTGTGTGATTTCATCTTTTTCAGCATCTGAAAAAATACGAATCACGCCATATTCCCCGTCATAACCGGGTTCGGGATGAATCCGCCCTTCACGCATCCGGTGAATTGCTTCGGCAACAATTGAACCGGAATGGGCTTTAATATCCTGCAAAGATAAATTCATCAAAATATCCAACTCTGAACCCAGCTCACGGTACATGGATTCGTAAAGTATCTGTACCTTTTTACTGGCGGGCCCAACGCCAAAAACTTCGGAAATTACTTCTTTTAAAGGAACCAGGCTTTTAAAATTTTTCGCATCTTTAGGCTTTATTCCTTCATCACGGTCCGCAAGTTCTTCCACCCGATAGCTTACACCTAAAACGGCCGGTTTTCCACAAACCGGGCACAGGCCTTTATTTTGAATGGTTTCTTTTGGAAACATCATTTTACTGCATTTTCGATGTCCATCCATGTGATACTTGCCCTCTTCCGGGAAAAACTCTATAGTTCCCCAAAATCTGTCATCATCTTTATTTTTCAAGGCACTAAACATGGCATCATAGTTCAGAGGACATTCAAATACATTCGCTTCTCTGGCGAGTTTTTCCGGCGAATGGGCGTCGGAATTGGAAACCAGATTGTATCTGTCCAGCATGGAAAGCCGCCAATTCATTGGCGGATCAGATGATAGACCGGTTTCAAGGGCAAAAATATACGGTGTTAAATCCTGAAAACATTCCTCTACAGTATCAAATCCGGATTTTGAACCTAACAGCGAAAACCAGGGGGTCCAGATATGGGCAGGGACAAGATGTGCGTTAGAATCCGTTTCAAGAGCTATTTCCAGCAAATCACGGGAATCAAGTCCCAAAATCGGCCTGCCGTCTGAACGAATGTTTCCAATCCTGTCCAGTTTTTCCTGAAATTTTTCAACCGCCTGCAGAGACGGCATAAAAACGACATTATGGTTCTTACGTACCCTGGAATCCTTTTTATAAATATTGCTGATTTCACCTGATAAAATAAAATAAATATCTTTTCTACAGGAAGCAGGTACCTCAGCCTGGGTTATCGCAGCATATTCTTTTTTTAACCGGTACAATCCCTGTTCTGCAGGCTCTAATTTTTCCTTCATTTCTTCCAGCCATTTCGGATGGGTAATATCCCCGGTTGCAACAACCGATAAACCCTTTATTTGAGCCCATTTGTTTAAATGTTCCAGGTTTAGCTTTTTACTTGTTGCCCTGGAATAATAGGAATGGATATGTAAATCCACAAAAAATCGCATAATATAACTCTTGTAAAAATAAACCCTTTTATGCATCTAAATTAACTATTGAATGAATACAGGCAGTCAAATATAAGCATCCTTATTAAAACCAACAAGAACCTTCTCTTAATAAAATACATTATACATATTAATAATATAATAATAAAAATTTGTAATAATCAAATTCCCCGTGAAATATTTACAAATGAATACCTAAATTATTCTGAAATAGAGAAAAAAAAAGGCGGACATTATCCGCCTCAAACTCTTGTACAGACACCTAAAAAATCATCCTCCACTCCCCAAGAATAATACAATGCAGGAGACATGATGGAAAAATTAGGTTATTTTTTTGTAGGCAAAATTTTATAAACGCCAGTCCCGCATACGGCACATGTTCCCTTTAATGCCGGACGTCCGTTTTTCATTTTAACTTCTTGACCATCTTTAACTTCAACTTTTGCCTTACATTTGACACAATAAGCTGTTTCTGCCATTTTAATGTCTCCTTATGTTGCTTAAAAAATCGTTCGGTATATTTAAATTACCTAACTACCGAAAGATAAGATTTCCAAAAAACAAAGTCAATTAGTTTATCGAAAAAATTAAACTAAAATGGCCAAAAATTTATACCGGCTGCAATCCGAAATCCACCAATGCTCATGGATTCAAAACCGGTTTTGCCATGAATCCCTCCCGAACTAATTTCCGTTTCAAAAAACAGTGCCATTTTGCTAACAGGAAAATATTCAATTCCCAACTCTAAAAAGAATCCGTTTCCCACCTCATCATTAGGACTGGTTTCAAAGATTGTTAAATCCTTTTCTTCATTTACATCAAAAAAAACAATCCCAAAACCATAATAAGACCCAAATTTCCTCTCAATTGGGGGATGCAATCTCAACCCAATTGCATACCAATTTTCATTCCACCTGGCATTGGCCAAATTGGCATTACTAACAGGATGTATACCATCTTTACCGGATCTTTTAAAATTATTATATTTCAAAAGAACATAATTTCCGCCAAATGCCCGTACGGCAAAAAAAGCACCGTAACTCGGTCCCCAGCGATTTGAATAGACATTTTCAAAATCATCCAGTGAAATACGAAACATTGCCGTACTAGCACCAAAAGCGACTCTTGGCTGTGAGTATGCATAAATTTGTCCATTTGCAACAGAAAAAATACCTAAAATAAAAGTAAATACAACTGATTTTAACAAAATTTTCATCACACCATCCTCATCTTGATTCTTGAATAGCTTTTTCAAAATTAAATTTTTTGAAAAGAATCATAAAAATAACCTGAGCCAGCAAAATACCAAATAAATCTGCTAAAAAATCGGAAATATCGCCATGTCTTCCAGGGATGAATAATTGATGCAGTTCATCAATAAATGCTAAAAACACAGTTAAAATAATTGATTTTATCAAAAAAGATAAACGAATATCAACACCTTTTACATAAGCCCTGATAACCAGAAAACCAAAGATAAAATAAACACCAAAATGGGCCAGTTTATCGGTTCCATTAAAACCAATATCCGGTATTTTTAATTTTGGATAGGAGGTTAAACTGAATATTATTATTCCCCAAATAATAGGGGGTAAATTCCAACGTATAAAACTAGATTTCAAAATCACCTTTCTGAATTTTATGTATTGCCAGGGGCAGAGCATTTAAAATGTTGGATGCAACCATACCCATCGTTCCAATTTCCTTTTTGACAATATCTCCGGACATACCATGTATAAAAACGCCTGAAATTGCTGCATGTTCCGCAGATAGACCCTGGGCCATAAAACCTGTTATAATCCCCGTTAAAACATCACCTGATCCTGCCGTCGCCATTCCAGCGTTCCCGGAAGAATTAATAAAAACTCGTCCATCCGGACAACCAATCAGCGATGGTCCGCCCTTCAAAACCAATACCTTGTTCCAGTTTTTAGCGCATTCTTTAACAATGTCTATTTTATTATTTAAAATTTCCACCGTTTTATAACCTGTCAGCCTGGATAATTCACCCGGATGAGGCGTTAACACCATTTCTCCGGGGTAATTTTTAATCAAATTAATTTTTGACGCACAAAGGTTTAAACCATCAGCATCTAAAACAAGTGGTAGCTGCAAATTATTCATCAGGTTGAACAACAATCTGGCCGTTTCATCCTGTGTCCCAATACCGGGCCCTATTGCCATTGCATTTTGTTGAACAGCTTTTTCCTTAATATTATGGAAATTACTTTCCTTAAAATATCCTAATCCATCATCCTCTAAAGACCAGGTAATAACTTCAGTCAATTTTGATTCATAAATTATATCCAAACTATCTGGTGATGCAAGATAACATAAACCAGCACCGCTTTTAAGCACGGCCTGACTCGTGAGCATGGCTGCGCCCGTAAACCCTTTTGAACCGGCAAGAACAGCTACGGTTCCACACTTGTTTTTATGAGCATCAGCCGGGTGATTCGGTAAAAGACGCTGAACATCTAATCCTTCAATCTGCCAAATTTTTGGAGACAGTTTATCCTCAACAATTTTCGGCATACTGATATCAACAATAGAAATATCACCGGCATATTCTCTACCCGGAGAAAACAATAATCCTCTTTTGTGTAGAGCCATCGTTGCAGTGGCATCTGCTTTGATCACGTGATTACCAACAGCGCCGTTATCAGCATTCACTCCGGTTGGTATATCCACAGCAAGAACAAGGGTTTTTTGAGCATTTATCCACTCAACAGCTTTGTCATAGGGACTTGAAAGCTCTCCTTTGACCCCGGTTCCAAGCATGGCATCAATGATAAGGTCGGCTTTTTCATCTAAAGAGAAAAAAGACTCTTTTATAAAATGCAACGGATGACCCATGTTTTCCAATATTAAAAAATTAACAAGCGCGTCACCTTTAATTTTTTCTCTATTCGCCAAAACAATCGTCTTAACATCAAAACCGGCATTCAATAAATGTCTGGCAACTACATATCCGTCACCGCCATTATTACCAGGACCACAAAAAATGACCACTTTGGTACCGTTAATTTTTGATAATAAAGCCTTTGCAATATCAACAGTTCCCCTGCCGGCATTTTCCATCAACACAAGTCCCGGTATTTGCATTTCCTCTATAGAAAAAGCATCCATTTGAGCCATTTGTGTAGATGTAACAATAGTTTTCATGAAAAATTCCTTTCACTGAATGACGACCATTGCAACCGCTGAAGATCGGCTGTGTGATAAAGATAATAATATAGAATTATCTTTAAAAAATTCTTTTAATCCACCATTTAATATTACTTGAGGTCGCCCGTTCGGCAAATTTATTATCTCAATTTCTTTCCAGCGAAATGCAACACCAGCATCCGGAGGGATACATTTAATAAATGCTTCCTTTGCCGCAAACCGGGCAGCCATAGAAGAAATGTATGAACTTTTGTCTTTACAGTAATCTATCTCACGGACGGTTAAAATCTTATTTATAAAAGCATTGCCTCGTTTTTCCACAATGCTTCCAAACCGCGAAATATCAACAATATCCACACCAATTGAATTGATCATTTTAAAATTCTTTTCAGATTATAATTAATTTCTAAAGTAATATTTATAATACTCTTTTGCAATAACTTTTACTTGCTTGTTTCTGAATTTTACTGTACTTTTTAGCAATTTGTCAAAATTGGAATAAATATTAATGTCTCAGAATTCTACTGCAAACTTGATACAAGATGCACTTGCCGGTAATCAGCAGGCTTATGCAGAAATTGTTAACAGATATAAAGATCAAATTTACCATCTCATTTTCCGAATGGTAAAAGATAATGCTCAGGCAGATGATTTAACACAAGAAACATTTATAAAAGCATTTAACGCGCTTGCTTCTTTTAACTCTGAATATGCTTTTTCTACCTGGTTATATAAAATTGCTGCTAATAATTGTATCGACTTTTTTCGAAAAAAAAAATTACAAACCTATTCTCTCAATTCTCCTATAAAGGCCAAAGATGGGGACATACAGAGAGATTTTCCGGATTCAACCCAGGAACCGGAATCCGGTTTAATTTCCAAAGAACAGACGAACCAAATTAAATCGGCCATTGAAAAATTACCCAAAAAGTATCGAGAAGCAATTTTACTACGACATATTAACGATAAATCCTATGAAGAAATTGCGGAACATTTGGACATACCTCTTGGTACTGTTAAAGTCCGGATATTCAGGGCCCGTGAAATGTTGAAAAAAATGTTACGAGAGCAGCTAAAATCATAAAAATAGAATGCCAAAAGGAGTAACTTTATGAAAAAATTTCTACTACTTTTCTCCATCACCATCTTGTTCACAAATTGTAACAAACCTCAACCTCAGAATGTTTATTTTGAAGGTATCATATATAAAGCCTTCACGCATACACCCCGTGAATTAGAACATATTATGACGGCCATCCGGGAATCATTAGATAATATGGATATTTCCAAAGAGGAATACGAAAAAAGACTTTTCAACGCAAAAAAGAAACTTTTGATTGGCGTGCCGGAAGAAAATCTTTCCCAATATTCCTGGCAAACTATGTATATTAAAGGTAATAAACTAAGAATAAAGGACAGTGTCAGCACAAATAATAGTGTTGCTGAAATGATTATCGATATCGATCAAAATAAAGCATATAATATCTTATCTTTTAAAAAATCCTATCTGGAAATTGATCTTGAACAAATGAAAAAAAATCTTGAAACGATATTACAAGGCACTAAAGCTCAGGCATTTCCTGTTCCGGTCAACCAAAACATTAAAGTTAAACACAACAATTTTAATTGTGTAAAATATCGTACTGAAGAAGAAGGTTATGAAAAAGAGTATTGGATAACTCAAAATAAAGACCTGATGTCTATAAAAAATCTGTATGTCAAGTATCTTCAAATTACAGACTTGTTAAATGGCGATATTTATTCAACACATGCCAAAGAAATTGAAAATCTTGACGGCTTTCCTGTACAAATAATTGAGCGAGTTGACGAAATTTCTCAAACAGATGATTTACTAAAAATTGAAAAAACATCCATTCCAGATTCCATTTTCACACCCCCCTCAGACTATAAAAAAATTACACCTGAAAAATAACATATACAGCCTCTGAAAATAACTCGGAGGCTTTTTTTATTTTCTTGCATTTCATGTCAATGCATTTTATATTTATTGCTTTCACAAATACAGACATTGAACATGTCATGATTTCAATGTATTAGGAGGACCATTGGACGAACATCAAATGTATACGATTATTGCAGAAGAATTGAATCTGCGCTGGAACCAGGTAAAAAGCACCGTTGAACTTTTAGACCAGGACAACACGGTTCCATTTATTGCCCGATACCGAAAAGAAGTGACAGGCAGTTTGGATGAAGTGGCTATACGGGATATTTGGGACAGAATTCGCTATTTACGAAACCTGGAAGAAAGAAAACAAACTGTTTTAAAAAGTATTGAAGAACAGGGTAAATTAACTGAAGAACTGGCAGAAAAAATAAATTCAGCCACCAAACTTCAGGACGTTGAAGATCTTTATTTACCATACAAACCAAAACGTAAAACACGGGCAACAATCGCAAAGGCAAAGGGCCTCGAACCTCTTGCAGAACTGGTACTTAAACAAGAAATTATTGAAGGCAATCCGGAAGATTTTGCTCTTGAATTTGTCGATGAAGAAAAAGAGGTCCCCACGATTGATGCCGCTTTTGCCGGTGCCAGAGATATCGTTGCAGAAATCGTTTCAGATGATGCTGACATTCGTAAAATTATTCGTGAACATACACTCGAAAAAGGCATTTTAACATCAGAAGCACGGGACCCTGAAATTGTGCCGAATATGATATATATAAAGAATTTTCCGAATCACTGAAAACTATTCCCCCTTATCGCGTTTTAGCTATTAACCGCGGTGAAAGAGAAAAATTATTTGCGTGTCGGACTTGATGTGCCGGAAGATGAAATGGTAGCTAAAATCGAAAGTGTTTATGTTACCAACAAAAAAAGTATATTTACGGAAGAACTGCAAACAGCAATAGCCGATTCTTATCACCGGCTTATTGCCCCGGCTATTGAAAGAGAAATTCGCAACAAATATACGGAAATAGCAGATGAACACGCCATTACTGTTTTTGCTTCAAACCTGAAAGCGCTACTGTTAATTCCACCTTTGAAAAACAAAAATATACTGGGCATCGATCCTGGTTATAGAACAGGTTGTAAAATAGCGGCAATTGATACAACGGGTAAATACATAGAAGGTGAAACAATATACCCGCATCCGCCGCAAAAACAATGGGACAACTCTAAAGAAAAGATTAAATACTTTATTGATAAATTTAATATAGACGTTATAGCAATCGGAAACGGAACAGCAAGCCGGGAAACCGAACAACTGGTAGCAGAGACTATCAACGAAACCAGTTCAGAGCTGTTTTATACAATTGTCAGCGAAGCAGGCGCCTCTGTTTATTCTGCTTCTCCTGTCGCAAAAAAAGAATTCCCGGAATTGGAAGCCTCCATGCGCGGCAATATTTCAATCGCCCGTCGCCTGTTAGACCCGCTTTCAGAATTGGTAAAAATCGACCCCAAATCCATCGGCGTTGGTTTATATCAACATGATGTCAATCAAATTAAATTAGCTGATGCGCTTGATAATGTTGTTGAATCGGCGGTAAACCTTGTTGGTGTCGATTTAAACACGGCCTCATCTTCACTTTTAAAATATATTGCCGGCATCAACAGTCGTGTTGCTGAAAACATTGTTAAATATCGGGAAGAACACGGCAAATTTAAAAGCAGAGAAGAACTTAAAAATGTAAAAGGTTTGGGAGAAAATGCCTTTGTTCAGTCAGCCGGATTTTTAAGAATTACCGACAGTGATATATTCTTTGATTCAACAGCCGTTCACCCGGAATCCTATACATCCGCGAATCAATTATTGGAAGCATTGGCGTTAAAAGTAAATGATATAAAAACCAATGGAAAACTTGTTGAACTCAAGATAAAAACCGGGAACAAATCCATTAAAGAACTGGCGGAATACTGCCAATGTGGTGTTGAAACACTTTCGGATATTATTGAATCCATTGAAAAACCAAACCGGGATCCGCGCGATGAAATGCCAAAACCCATTTTAAGAAACGATGTCCTGAGTATTGATGATCTTTCGGAAGGAATGATTTTAAAAGGAACGGTCCGAAACGTGGTTGACTTTGGAGCATTTGTTGACATTGGGGTTAAACAGGATGGCCTTGTACATTTAAGCAAAATGGCTAAAAAATACGTAAAAAACCCTCTTGATATTGTATCCGTAGGGGATGTTGTAGAAGTAAAAATTACAAACATTGATAAACAAAGAGGTCGTATCGGCCTTAGCATGGTTTTGGATGATTAATTACAAAGCGGAAAGAATACTTTCCGCTTTTTTTTAAATATGATTTTAACAGTTTTACATCCCTCATATTTCCCGACAACAGAATATTGTGCACGTGCAATGTGTGCGGATCTTGTTATTTGGGGAGACTCTTTTCAATTTAGAAAACAAGGCTTTATAACCGAACGCCAATTAAAACCTTTGCCGGAGCCAAATGGCTTTCTGTCCCTGTTTCCACCAAAGGAAAGGGAACGATATCAATAAATAAATTAAAAATCGATAATCATCAAGCCTGGAATAAAGAACACCTTCGCTCCATTCAAATCAATTATCAAAACAGCCCCTATTTTCTCTATTACATTGATGAATTAAAATCCATATTACTGGGAAAAGAAAATAACGCAAATACACTTTTTTACAAAACAACTCTTTTTACATTTGAAAAGTTGTTATTAAAAAAAAAAATTATTTCTAGTGTGAATTTGCCGGAAAGAACCGACAGAACCGAAAGAGTGATCGAATGGTTAAAACAGTGTAACTGCCGAACATACCTGATTGACTCGACAGAACAAAATCTGATTGATATACCCAAAATTAATAAGGCAGGATACGAGGTTAAAACGTTTTCATATAAAAATAACGCTTATTTTCAACAATTTGGTGAATTTATACCGTCAATGTCATCGCTCGATCTGCTTTTTAATGAAGGAGAACAGGGTCATTTAATTCTAAAATCCGGTATTACAAATTAATACGGATTAAAATATCCAATTTAATTACCCCAAACAGCTTGTAAATAATTCTTTATACTATTTATAGCAGCAGCAGCCTCCTTTGTTCCGCTGGCAATAGTTTTCTCCTTATCCGAATAATAAACAACATCACCCGCAGCAAAAACACCGGGTTTCGATGTCAACATTGCATTTGTAACCTTGATACCATTTTTCAGTAATGCCACATTAAAAGGCATCAAATCATCCAAATTACCAATAGAACCACGGGCCAATAATACCATGTCAGCAGGAATCCGGGATTCTTCACCGCTATGGATATGGAAGACCTTGATCCCCGTAACATGAGTGGTTCCCTCAATTTCCAAAATCCCATAAGGTTCTACAATTTCCACATTTGCCGGAATCGCCAGGTTTCCTTCAAGCCAGCCATAGGACTGCATAAATCGCCAATTAACAACTTTGACGGATCGTGCATAATAGGCAGCTTGTAAGGCCCATCCGACGGTTTCCTGAGAACCACCAATAACAATCACATTTTTACCGATAACTGTTTCTTCATCAAACTGGTCATAAATTATACCGGCCGTTTTTAATTTTTGGGACGAAAGAGCGGCCATTTGTTTTGAAAAGAATACACCTCTTCCGGTAGCTAATAAAACAGTTCTGGCTTTATATTCGTTTTTGTCAGATTTGATTAATAAAGTATGATCATTATTTTCAATTTTCATCACCGATTCATTTAATGAATAAAGCGGATTATATTTTTCTGTTTGTGAAACTAAATTATCAATAAATCTCCCTGCTTCCCATTGCTCAAATCCCGGAACCTCATAGAGAATATTTTTTGGATACAAACTTTTAAGCTGACCGCCAAGAGCAGGAAGCTTTTCCACAAGAAGTGTTTTGAGATTATTTTTTAAGGCTAATTGATTTGCATATAGCCCAACCGGACCGCCACCGACAATTAGCACGTCCAAAACATTTGTCATCAGGAACCTCCACAATTTTACAGCAAAAAAATATCAAAAAAAACAGGTTTTTCAAAAAAAAATAATTGCATATTTCAAAAAAAACTCGTAATTTGTTTCCTGTTGTGGTTGAGGGTGTAGCTCAGCTGGTAGAGCAGCGGCCTTTTAAGCCGTCGGTCGTGGGTTCGATTCCCGCCACCCTCACTCAATCCTTCTTCACAACATTCCACACAATCTATTAACAACATCCTTTCCTATTTCATTTCAATATTTAGTCAAAAATTTTATTTCTTTTCTTAACTTTTTTTGATACATTTTCAAAGACGTTCTATTATAACCAAATCTATTTAATTAATCAACTCCAATCCATTGATAGGAACGATTTATGGCGAGTATTGAAATTAAATATGTTTTTACCTTACCTGACGGAAAAAAAGAAACCTTTATCTTAAATCTTGATCCGCAAAGTTTGGAACTAGCGGGAAACAAACCATCGCAAATTCCTGCATGGACAAAATTGGAGTTTCATCAATGCATGCATTGTCCCTTGAATCCTTCAGAGTTTCCACAATGCCCATTAGCCATTAATCTTGTCAATATTGTTCAACCTTTTGAAGAAATATTATCATGCGATAATATAAGACTCGATGTGATTACAACTGAACGAAAAATATCTCAAATGACCACGGCTCAAAAAGGCATTAGCGCACTCATGGGATTAATTATTCCAAGCAGCGGCTGCCCACACACGACCTTTTTCAGACCCATGGCGCGTTATCATTTACCGCTTGCAAACCGGGAGGAGACAATATATCGCGCAACATCAATGTATTTACTGGCGCAGTATTTTCTAAATAAAGACAATAAACCGATCGATATTGAATTAAAAGGTCTTGTTCAAATTTACAAAAACATGGAACTGGTAAACATTACTATGGCTGAGCGGCTTCGGGCAATAAGTGAAACTGATTCCACAATCAACGCCCTGGTTTTACTGGATACTTATACAAAAACAATTCCCAGGGCCATTAAAGATTCTCTGGAACAGTTACGTTATCTTTTCACCCCTTTCTTTGAGTATATGAAAGAATAATATTTATTTCTAAAAATTAGTGGCACACCTATTGCTTGCTAATATACAGCTAATAAAACAATAATTAAAACTTAAAAAACGGCTGTATAAAATGATAATTGCAACAATCCTTATATCCTTGTTTACAATAGAGATACTTAGCCTGGTCGTCATTGGAAGCATGGCTGATCGCAAAAGAAAAAGATTATTCAACAATTACCTCAATGAAACTCACGCGTAATTGAGACATTTAAGCTACATCAAAATTTATAATGTCCCACTCTCTCCTCTATTTTCTCTCAATAATTAGCGAAAATCCCCGGTAATATTAAATGCCGCCCAATAAGACGGATAAGGATTAATTTCCTTCATCACTACTTTTTGTGCTTTTTGTAAAGCATCTGCTCTGGAATCTCCTTCGGATAAATACCGGTAAAAACGTTTTATTAAAACTGCGGTTGCCAAATCATCAACCTTCCAAAGACTAGATAATAATGATAACGTTCCCGCATATATAAAAGCACGCGAAAGCCCAACAACTTCATCACCGCCGCGAATAATTGACAAGCCGGTTTCACAGGCACTCATTCCCACAAGAAAAGAGTTCAAGTTTAAATTAAAAATATCTTTAGCTTCAAGCCAGCCGGAATAATTCTCATCAGCAGCTAATAACAAAGCAGATGACAAAGGATTTACCGGATCAAAAATACCATGACAGCTAAAAAGTAAAAGTTGTTGGTCGTCAAGATTTGTATAAAAATTTGACAACGTTGCTTCTTTTCCGGTAAACACCTCAATATTATCATAATAACGATTCAAACTTTTTACTTCACGGGCAGCAAAGGGAAGGTCCAAAGAGGGATCGTTTAAAGAAGGATTTCCGAAAGCAAGTACAGAATATGAATCGTTTACCGGATGTTTAAAAGTGTTTGCTTTTTTTAAACAAAATCCAAGCACGGTTGCGCTGGGTGTTATGGACAACGTGTGTTTCATGGCTAAATATTGGTCCTGTTCATCCTGTAAAACCGCAAAAGGCAGATAATGCAAAGGACCATAGGGAACACAAACGATATGTTTTATATTTTCAAGATCACCTTGCCAGTATTTTATCAAATCATTATACAGCGCTTTTGACCATATCTGAATGGATAGTTGTTGACTTAGGGCTTTTCGAAGTTGTTGAATGTTTTCCGCTATCTTTTCTACGTGAACGTCCGCTTGATGGACCCTGATATCGTTCGCTGTTATAAACCAGCTAAAAAGTTTATTGCCAAATAGAAAATATTCAATAATGGCTGTTTCCTGTGGAATCAACGATTGAATCTGATCAACCGACATGGGGTCAACAGAAATCATTTCGGCCAGTTCTGCATTTTCCCGGCGCATTTTCTCCAAAAAATCATCATATTGATTTTGATAATCTTGTAACTTGTTTTCCCAAAAATCTAATGAATCTTTGACCTGGGTTTCAAGCCGGTAATAGACAATTTTATTTTGCGCTTCCGTTATTAAAGTCTGTAAACTGTCCTTTTGAGCAATGATCTGCTGGTTTTGTTCTCCAAAATCTATTGTTCTGCTTCCCAACATATCTAAAAAACTTCGGCTCTTTGCCCGCTCTGCCACGTCAAATGATAAATTTGTGTTTTTCATTTGTACCAGCAGTTCAATCGTTTCGGCATATACCTGTATTTTATCATCAATAAACCCGGAAGCATACTCTTCAACCTTGATATTGGAACGCATTTTTTCAATAACATCCAGCGTGGCATCATAAGCGTTCAACGCTTCCTGTCCTTTACCAAGTTTAACCAAAATTTGGGCCTGTTTTCTTTTGGCCCGCCACTCTATTTCCGGAATAAATAATTGCGCCGCTATGTCAGCCGATAAACGCGCGTAATACTGAGCAGAATCGTTTTTACCGTTTGTAAAGTCAAGTTCCGCCAGAACCAGTAAAGACTGGGCCAAATTACGCTGGTCTTCAATTTCCCGGCTCAATATCATTGCTTTTTTTATATAGTTTTCAGCAGTTTGGAGATTTTTTAAACGTAAATTAATGGAACCCAAATTTCTATAATCGTAGGCCAAACCTCTTTTTGAAGAAAGGACAGAGTCAATATTCATTGCCTGTTCAAAAAAGCCAAGGGCCGTTTCATCATCTCCTTCGGCCTGATGAATCATGCCGATGTTTTTTAAAATGGTTGCCTGGTCAACAAAATCGTCTCGTCTTTTTGCCAGTTGATAAGCATCATCTTCCAGATTAAGGGCCTGACGTATTTGTCCGATACTGAATAATATCAACCCTTTGGTAGAATATCCGACCTGCAACAGCTTTTCATCCCCCAGTTTTTCAAAAATCTCCAGGGACTTGGTTTGATGTTCCAAAGCTTGTTGAAATTCGCCTGTTTTCCAATAAACATTTGCCAGGTATTGAAAAGACAAGCCGATCAATTTTACCTGCTCTATACTTTTGGAAATTTGCAAAGCCTCTTTTTGGTAGATCATTGCCTGTTTATAATTTGTCATTTTTTCACAGGTCAGGCCCAAATTATGTAAAGCATCAACAAGAGCGACCTCATCATCCAATTCGCGAAACATTGACAAAGCGCGTTGCTGTACCTTTAGTGCTTCGGTATAATTATCCTGATATAAAAATTCAATTCTGCCGATATCTTTCAGGCACTGGGCGCTCCCCGCCAAGCAAATTCAGATCCTCATATTTTGCAAGGGCCGTTTGGTAAAATTCCAATGCTTTTGTGTAATTGCCGCCATGTTCATAAATCAAACCAATATCCCGTATCGAGTTGGCTTCTTCCTCATACAAACCATATTGCTCCGTCAGTCCGGCATATCGCTTTTTAGCCTGAACACCTTTTTCATATTCTTTGTTTTGTGTATAGAAAAATGCAATATTGCTGAGTCCGTTCGCTAAAGATGATATATCCTGATTTTGCTCAGCCTCGATATTCAGTTTTTGCTGTACTTCAATGGCCTTGGACCACAATCCGCCATTCACGGCGCTTTCTAAAATTCGCTGAATAATAAGAGGGATACTTTCCATATCATTCCGCATCAGCGCCATTTGCCACGCCTGTTCATAATTTTTGATAGCATCTGCCCACTCACCCATATCAAAGGCGCTGTGCCCTTTTCGTACATGCCCCTCAAATCCCTGAACAGCAAACAACTCTTCTTCTTCATCCGTCATCCCGCCAAAACCAAATAACTGAAAACGTCCACATTCCTGTGCAGGCTCACCTAAATTTACCAGTTCTTTCTGAGTTACGGCCAGAGCTTGAGCAGGCGGGTATTGATCAAGATTTTTATAAAAATGACTAAAAAACAAACTGTCTGATTCAGAACTTGACGGCCATAAAGAGGTCAATAATGACGGCACACCGGCGTAGGAAAACGCATATTCCCAGGCCAGAAATACGGATTCATTATGAGTCGTCAACTTTTCGGAAAAGTTTAAATTCAAAAGTTTAGCTTTAACCGATATTTGATAAAGCTGCAACGTATTAAAGCGTGCCGGAGCAGAACGTTTTACCGAAAAACCAAACCGTGACAGGGCAGGGTAAAGCCTGTTCCAATCACACATAACATCAAGATGTAAAATATCTGATGAGCTTAAACCATCTTTTTGCAAAGAGAAACTTTTTGCCGGGTCCGGACTGGTAACAGGTGTTAATGTTTCATAATTTAAATTTTTCAAAACATTAAAAACCGGCTCCGAACCGCTATAATAAACAGTTTTATTACCGAGTTTTCGGTGCATAAAATTGGCCGTATACAAAGCAAGACTCGGCACAACAGAAAGCGATGAAATATCGTTTAAAGTCTTGCCGCCGATATAACTCCAGGGATACAATAAAAATTCTTCATCCGGGACCAGAACGACTCGACGAACTTCCGGAGCTTGCTCGGTCAACGGAATGAATAACTTTTTTAAAATTTCCTCACCGGCTGTTGAATCATAGTTTTTCAACGACTGTTTCAACTGGTCATTAGTAACGTTAACAGAACAAGAAAAAACATCAAATGGAGTAATAATCCACAGAAATGTTTCATTTTCAAAAGTCATAAATGTGACAAAAGCCTGATCATCCTGACAAATATTCTGAATTTCCGGTAGTGATATAGTCCGAACACGGACCAACGTTTCCATTTCAGGCACTTCATCATGTATCTTTTGCAGCAACTCTTTATATTCGATCTGGTACTCTTCCAACTCATTTTTTAGTTGTGCAATTTGCGCCGGTGTTATAGTAGTTTGTGATTTTGCCCGTATGATCCGAACTTCCAGTTCATTCATTTTTTGTTGAATAAACCGGGCATTGCCATAATAGATTTTGTGCCGTTCTTTGTCCAAAACCACATTTTCAGAACCAATCAAATCATAAAAAATTTTGGACCGCATCTGTTCTGTAAACAAAAGCGCCCCGTTTGTATCTCCTATCTTTTCCAAATAGGCAATAGCCTGGCGGTAAGGTCTTTGGTGGTCTTTACGTTCATCAGGTGTAATGATACGTCCCAGAACCGGTTGAGTTTGCAGAACATCAATTGCCTCAGAATAATATTCAAAGGCATCTTTTTTCAGTTTTAATTCACGTTTTGCATCAAGCGGCATAACCGTGACCAAATCCCCGATGGCTGTGTTCACCCGCCATAACAGGCTATAATATTTATTTCGTAATGCAATTTTACGGCACTGAGTAAAATACTGATAGGCCTCAACATCTTCTTTAAGAAAAGCATAAAGTTCACCCAATGAAAAATTTGCTATACACTCTTCAACAGACAAACTATAGGTTTTACAAATCCTCAGGGCTTCATCCAGATAGGTTTTTGCATAATAAACCTGGTCCAAAGAATTTAAAGTAACTAAGGCTTGATCAACGGCATTCAGGTTCTGCTGATTTTCATTTGTCCAGGTCATTTCCGACATTAAAAGCAGTAAACGACACCTCATTTTAGGATAAAGCAAATTTTCTCGTGACGTCAAATCCAGTGCTTTGTTTATCGATTCCACAGACTTGTTCAGACAGTTTTTTGCAAAAGCGCTGTTGTTTTCTGTCGGTGACTTTTTTAAATCAAGGGCAATCCGCCCCATGTTATAGGTATTGTTCAAAATTCCGGATACATTGTTTTTTTGATCACAAATCTCATGAGACTGCACAAAATAATCCCAGGCCTTTTGCAGCTCACCTTTTACATAATAAAGATAGCCTATATTATTTAAAAAAGTGGCCTCGGCCAATTTATCATTACTTTTTTGGTATGCCTTTAATTTTTCTTCAAAAACATTTATAGCCTGCGTAAAATCCTTTTGTGATGTATAACTCTCACCCAATATGGTATATATCAAGGCCAGTTCGTCTTGTGTAGTAAATTTTGACGAAGCAGATAATCCCATTTTATTTAAATCAAAAAACGGGACAGGTAGTGTAAAACCTAAAAATCCGATCTTGATACGGCTGGACTCTGTTTTAATCTCTTCAGTTTTACCGGATTGAATCAAATCCAATGCTTTACGGGCATAGATAATAGCATCATAGGGCTCATCGAGCATTAAAAAATTATGGGCAATACTCCGGTAACTTCGCATTAAATCCGTGTATAACTTTTGCCGGTTTTCAATTTCCGCTGCCGACTGAAAATATTCAACAGCCAAATCATTTTGATTGCCGATTTGATACAATAAAGCCAGGCGCTTTGTATCCAGTAAAACAGTTTTTTCATCGCCCAGTTCTTTATATAATTCAATAGCCTTTAAAAAGTATTGGGGACCGGTATTTATATCTTCAATAACATAAGCACAATGAGCCATTCGATGAAAAATCAACGCTTTTTGTTGAACATTGGTAAATGTTGTATCGTACTGTGATTTTAAATGATAAAATTCATAAGCCTTTGAAAAGCCATATTCTCCCAGCTTGTAATAATTATTGGCAAGGTTCAAAGCAAGATTGGCTTCAACATTCGGATTTTCATTTTCATCATTTAACGCCAGGGCCTTTGACAACTCGTGAATGGCCTGTTCATAATAGCGTTGAGGTTTTTTCATATGATAAAAAGTTATTTTTTGAACAGCCCAGGTAACCGGAGCAGCCAGGCTCTTGATCAGTCTTTTATAAAAGGAAGACGTTTTAGCCAGTTGCCGTTCTTCATCCGTTTCCAGCATTTCATAATTAAATCCCAGGGTATGATAGGCTTCAATTAATGTATAGTCATAGGAGAGCGATTCCAAAATATATTTGCTGGATAGTTTTAATGCATTGGTATCAAAATCTTTACTTTTATCATATAGTTCATATTGCTCGGTCCCTTTAAAGGAATAGGCCAACCCCAGCATGTATAAAAGAATATTATTTTCAGGTTGTTCTTCACACTTGATTTTATACTCTTCAATGACCTGATCAATGGATTTTAGATAATATTTACACTCTACATAACCCCTGTGGGCACTGACATTTTCAGGATCAAGTTGGATAACAAAATTATAACGGGACAATGCCAGCCGAAAATCTTTTACCGCCTTGAGTTCATCGGCCGATTGCAGCAGCGCTTCAAGATAAAATACTCTCGCTTTTTCAGCATTTTGCGGATGTACATTTTTATCTTTTTCTATCAATTGTTCCAAAATGGTAAAAGCGCGCAGATTTTCGCCGATTTTAAGCAGTGATCGTACTTTGCCCATTTGCGCAGAAAATACTTCATCGTTTAAATCGGGATAATAAGATCCTATTAGATCATACTCTTGAATTGCGGCACGGTAATCTTGGCGCTTGTATAATATTTCAGCGATTTGCAGTTGCGCAGCCGCACAAAGTAAGGGAAATCCGGCATATTGTCCGATAAGCTCTCTTAATCGTGAAATCATATATGCGTCATTATCCGTATAAACAAGATTTAAAATTCTATTTCTGGCCGGAATCATCCATTGCCGCTGTTCCGGGTATTCTTCAACTACAGACAAATAAGCAGATATAACCTCATCGCGGCTTCCGAAATTTTGATATACATCGCCCAATTTCAACTGGCTTTCAGCACAGGCAGACCGGACATCCGGAAACAACTCAAGTACCTGAGAATAGGCATTAAATGCTTCCGGAAAATTTCTACGAGAAAAATCTAAATCGCCAATGGAAAGTTGGGCCTGAGCCGCCGCATCGGGTTGGTCTTCATACCGGGTTACAATCACATTCAGCTTTTCAATAACGGTCTCATCGGAACCGGGTTCATCTTTTAAATCCAAACCCAACAAAGCCATTTCAGCAAAAGCCACAACATTTCGTTGCTTCGGATACATACCGATAATTATTTTAAACAGTCGGCCGGCAATTTTGGGATAATTTAACATAAAGTAACAGCGCCCCATTTGATAAAGCGCTTGTGCCGTAACCTTTTTATCCGCTTCAGGATTATCAATAATTCTTTGAAAAGCGAGAATACGGTCCCACAAAACAGCAACATCTTTATCAGTCACCATTTCCGCATTCCAGTGTAAAAATAATGGTCCGATATTCTGCGCGGTCAATTGACCGGAAAGAGGAAATAATACATCTGCCTGTTCCAACTGTTGTTCCGCATCTTGCAAAATTGAAACAGGCCCGTCCAACGGAACGGACCAAATATCCAAATTTTTACTCTTTGAAGAGGCAAAATAAATACGATTGTTTTTTCCATAATATGGCTGCATATAATCATTTGCTGCCGAAGTTACGGGAGCAGCATAACGAATATTTTGCATATTAAAAGAAGGAATTAAAAAACGAAAAAACGGGTTTTCATCCCAATCCAGTCGAGGCTCATTCAGGGCGATATCTGCCTTCC
>CAXXFV010000014.1:0-171501 GCA_963674595.2 bacterium | reverse complement strand
GGGCGTAAAATTGCTGTTTATGTTGATCTGCCGGTTACCTGGACGGAGATTTTGCGCGTATTATTGTAGATGAAACGCCAACAATCGTTCCTTATCGCGGGCATAACATTGTTGTTTTGGACCGGTCAACCGGAAAAGTTATAAAAACAGATGTGTTTGATACCTGGGGGGACTCGACGGCTGCTAATCAGTTAGCCCAGTTTATTAATAATGTGGAATATGGAAATTTTGTTTTTGCCGCTATAAAGGATGAAGGCGCAAATCGTATGAATGAGGCCGCTTATACGGCTTAGAATCTATCGGCAGTGCTCTTTGCCGGGAGGTCGGTTTGCGTGATTCCTGGGCTATTATCGGACGAAAAGGCGCTCCGATTGGAAGTGTTCCGGAAATAAAAACTAACGCAGGAGAAGGTTCGGCCGCTGTTGCAGATACCCTGGAATTTTATAATTTGAACGGGACATGCTCAAGTATGCAAGTAGGTCCGACAACTGCCTGGGATGCATTTTCCTGGGAATATGATTTGCCGGAAACCGGTCATATCCAACTGGATATTTTGGGAATTAATAAACAAACAGGCAACACAGATACTCTTGCCAGTCAAACCGCGCCATTTAATACATTGACCTGTCCGGTATTTCGTCAGAGACATACCCCAGTTTAAAGCTTTATGCAAAATGTCAACTACTGATGGCCGAACGAGTCCGCTTATAAAGTGGTGGCAGGTTACTTTTGATCCGGTTCCGGAACTGGTACTTGGTCTTCAGGAATTTCAACAGGACAGTGATTCAGTTATTGTCGGCGAAAATGTTAAATTTTCTTTTAATATGTATAATCTGGGACAAACGGCGGTGCAAAACGTCGATGTATTGTTTGAGGCGGATGATCCGGCAACAGGCAGAAAAACATTTGCACAACAGGTCATACATCAAAACATACCGGTTGACAGTTTTTATACCGTGAATCAATCATGGACGGCTGATAATAAAACCGGAGAACGACAGGTTTATATAACACTTGATCCTGATGACAAAATACCTGAAATCCTGACATCGAACAATAGCCTGTCTGCACCTGTTACCGTTTTGGCCGATACCGGTAACCCAAGTTTAACCGTCACTTTGACGGTAAAGAAATTTTCGACGGGGACTTGGTCGCCAGCACACCGGTTATTATTGCCTTAGTTAAAGACAACAGTCCGCAACGCATCACCGACACATCCGCTGTTACCGTATTATTGAATGGGGACAGCTTTCTTTTAGCGACCAAACTGTCAGGATTTTACAATCCAACACTGATGAAGATCAGGGCCGTATCTCTATTACCCCAAACCTGGACGACGGTGATCACACACTTGATATTATTGTTGCTGATGCCAGCAGAAATTACGGCACATTTCATGGTTCTTTTCGTGTTGAGAGCACTTTAAAATTAATTGATGTGTTAAATTATCCGAATCCTTTCGCTGAACAAACAAGTTTTTCTTTTCATTTAACACAACCTGCCGAGGTTAGAATTAAAATTTATACCATTGCCGGTCGTTTGATAAAAACCGTTGAACCCGGGTGGGCTTCTGCCGGTTTTCAACAGCTTTTTCTGGATGGGCTTGACAATGACGGTGACCGTATTGCCAACGGTGTTTATTTGTATAAAGTTTTTGCTAAAAATGAAAATGAAAAAGCAGAGGAAACGAAATAAACTGGTTGTGATGCGGTAATCAAACTTCCCGGGGAAATAATATGCTCAAAAAAAGTTTTTTCGGAACCTGTCTGAATCCTGTTCGTTATATAACATTGTTGATCAACAATGTTTTTGTAAAAATATTGGTGTTTTTTAGGGTAGCTCTCTATTCAGGTTTTAAAATAACACCAAACTTAGAGAAACAACAGGATTTCAAATAATTGATTGTATTTGAAATCATTCGCTAATTTTCAAATTTTATTCAAGAGGGTCAGTTATGAAAAAATACTTTTTCATTTTTTGTTTGTTTGGCATTTATAATGTCCTTTTTGCACAGATGGATTTTAATGAAAACGGTTCTGTCTTTTATGCCGGATTAACCGGTGGCCTTAATTACGGACAGATTACAAACAGATAACAACATTTCCAATTTCTGGGCCTTATGATAAACCGTTAACGAAATATACACCGGGCTGTCTTTGGCCTACTTGCGTGCTGATAATTGGGGATTTCAAACAGGGATTCGTTATGCCCGATCAGGAGGTAAAACAGAAAATATGGTCGGGACATCAGAAACCGGACAAGTAAACGGTAAATTTTGGATTGAACAGGAATTGTCTTACCTTGAGGTGCCGCTATTGTTGTCATATCGTGTCAAGCTTGAAAAGTTAGTCCCTTATGCTTTCGGAGGGCCTAATATTCGCTTTTTATTGGATGCAGATGAACGTATGGATGCTGATTATGATGGACAACAATGGAGCCAAAATATTAAAGATAAAATGAAATCTGTACAGATGGATTTGGAAGGTGGGCTTGGGGTTATGTATCCATTAAATAGCAGAGTTAATGCAGGTATTTCTGCTGCCTATTTATATGGATTATCAAATCAACTTGAGAATAAAGATGATGGTGAGCAGAAAACGCGTGACGTTCGTTTGATGTGTTCGTTGAGTTATCGATTAAACTAGCAGAATAAAGAGTAGTATTTAAATTTGATACGACCCGGAAATGATTTTTTCCGGGTTTTTTATTGTAGGGGGGAGATTCTTTATATAAAAAAAATCCCGATCTAAAAGATCGGGATCAAGTTGTACTTAGATTCGGCTTACGTTAACAGCTGATAACCCTTTTGGGGTTTCTTGTACTTCGAATTGTACTTTATCACCGTCGTTGAGCTCTTTGTAACCGTCTTGTACGATTGCTTTATAATGTACAAAAACGTCATCACCATCTGGTCGTTCAATAAAACCAAAACCTTTAACTTTGTTGAACCATTTAACTGTTCCTTCTGTCATGGAATTTTCCCTTTCCATAATTTGAATCCTTCCGTCTTAGACGGATAATTGTTGTACATCCTACTTGGTTTGCCGCTAAAAAAATGCAACCATGCTATTTTGCATTATAGTTGCATTTTAAATTTGTTTCTGTTTTATTTTTTCCAGAATACTCTATCCATTTGGATTTGAAAAAGCAAAACAACGGTGTACTATAACGCTATTTTGTAATTTAATAATTTATAATAATAAACGCAAGTTTTTACTGAACTTTTTTTAAAATTAATGTCATTAAATGTGCTTTTTTATGTTAAAATAGTGCAAAATAGGGCGTTTTTTATCTTTTTTGGTAGAAATAACCGTTCAAAATCAGAATTTGTTTTAAATTAATTTGTAATATTCCTGAATTATAGCAGTGAGATTTTTGTGGGAAAGTAATTTAATCGTTGTCCGGTTGTATCGCCTTTGTTAACAAATAAGCATTGCATTGTGAATAGATATATATTATTTTATATTTTAAAATACAAGGGTCGTCTAATATGCCATATAACAATGAAATTGACACCAGAGTCGAAGAAATAATTTTTTCCTGGCAAAACAGAAACAAAAAAAAGATGTTTGGCGGGATTTGCCATTTGCTCAATGGCAACATGTTTTGTGGTGTTTATAAAGATTTTTTAATACTTCGATTGGGAGAACCTCTAGCCCAAACCGCTTTGAAGCAAAAGGGTGTTCGGGAATTTGACATCACCGGACGTCCAATGAAGGGATGGGTTATGTTGGAACAATCAGCTATTGGGAATGAAAATGAATTACGGATTTGGCTGGAAAAGGCCAAAGATTTTGTTAACAGTTTACCTGCAAAATAATTATTAAATTTGAAATAAAAGGAATATGAAAGAGTTACTTAAAAGAATTGAAAGTCAGTTAAAAAATGTCAGTTATAAAATATTGGAAGCTTTGTGGAGCAAAAAAGAAATTTCCCCTGAAAATTTTGATAGAGAGAAAATTCGACAAATTTTAATCGTACGTCCCCATGATCAACTAGGGGACTTTGTATTGTCAACCCCTGCTATTCAGGCTGTTATAGATGCTTTCCCAAAAGCTAAAGTCACCATTGTGGTTAAGGAATATTTTGTTGATGTTGTTAAAGAAAATCCCGATCTGCAAGTTTTGGTTTTTTATCAGAAATTAAAAAACTGGAATGTAAAACGTGCTCTCGCTTTTTGGAAACAACTAAGAAAAGGATATGACCTGGCGATCGTTTTTAATACTGCCAGCCATTCGTTTACAAGTGACCTGGTTGCTGTTTTGTCAGGTGCAAAATATATTCTCGGTTCCGATGTCTGTCCGTTCACCGGAACGACACGAAATTTTTTCTATAATCTGATTGCACCGACAGCCCATCTTGATGTTCATATCACCTATAAAAATTTGGCTATTTTGGAATACATAGGCATTTCATCTAAATCTGTTAATGAGATAATGCATTTAAATTGTGAACACCTTGCAGCATTACGACAGGAATTTTCCGGAATTTATCAAAATGAAAAGTTAACCGTAGGAATGCATATTGGGGCCAATAAATTTGAAAACCGATGGCAAATTGAAAAATTTGCTGACCTGGCGGAAAAACTATCCCGTGAATATAAGGCTCAGATAATGGTGTTTTGGGGCCCCAAAGAATGGGAGTTAAAAGAAGCATTTGAAAAATATAATCTAAAGTCCTGCAAACTTGTTCCGCCGTCTTCTCTTTATCGTCAGGCCATGCACTTTTCTTTATGCGATTTCGTTCTATGTAATGATACGGGGGTCATGCATCTTTGTGCTGCTGTTGGTACGCCTTTGATTGCGATTTTTGGCCCGACAAATCCCAAATTTTGGAAACCTTTAGGTGAACAATTTATTGCCGTTCGGGCTGAGGATCATATAACCGGTTCTGTCACCGTTGAACAGGTTTATAGTGAATTTAAAAAAATGTTTAAAATCAGTTTAGGCGAACAATGTATTTCAATGCCATTGAATATTTGAATTGTTTTTTTGCCCATAATTCTCTATTTTTCAGTTTGATAAAATGAAAGCGGAGGAGTTTTGAATAAAATCAAAATTGATAGAATTTTATATTATTTAACTTTTTTGTTTGTGTTTTTTTCGCTGTGGACCATTGCCGGAACGCATATTACACTTGGTATTGCAGCATTTGTGTGGATATTAAAAATTGTTATGGAGCGTAAATGGAATATCCGTCGTACCCCTTTGGATATACCCTTTTTGCTTTTTGTTTTAATGTGTTTGTTAACAACGGCTTTTTCTATTGATCCGGGAAAAAGTTTTATCAACATGAAGAACCTGATGTTGATTATGGTCGTATATTTTATTGTTACTTTTGTAAATGATAAAAAGCATGTTAATAATATTGTTGATCTGTTTGTCATTGTTTCATCCGTCATCGCACTCGTTGGCCTGCTGACCACAGAAATTTGGACCGGAGAGAGGACCAAGGGCTTGCAGGGAATTACAATGACCTGGGGTGCCATGTCCGCTGTTTTCAGCGTTATTACACTCGGACTTTTTATGTTTGCCAAAAGCGGTATGAAACGATGGCTATATTTGGGCGCTTTTTCCCTGCAGTTTCTGGGGATGCTTTTTTCCTATGTTCGCGGATCATGGGTCGGTTTTTTTGCCGGTGTTGTTGTGTTGGCATTGATTAAAAGTAAAAAACTTTTTTTCGGGTTCCTTGTTGTTATGGTCCTTGTTTTTATATTTTCACCGAGTTCTATTAAAAAACGGATTACCAGTATTACTGACTTGAAGGTTGCAAACAACCCAGGTGCGGATTGAACAATGGAAAAACGCTGTTAAAATTTTTAAAGATTATCCTGTTTTGGGCGTCGGCTGGGTTGACCTCGGAGAAATTAACAGACAATATGCTCCCGAAGGCGCCGATTTGACCTATGATGTTTATACCATCGGTCATTTTCATAACAACTATATCATGTTCCTCGTTTGTTTTGGTATTGTTGGATTTTTAGTTACAATGTATATGGTTTTTAGAATTTTTCAATCTATTTATCATACTTTTCGATTTATTCCCAAGAATGAGTATTGGTTTTCTGCCGCTAAATGCCGGTATATTTGCTGCGCTTGTCGCTTTTTGGGTGAACGGATTTTTTGACTGGACTTTTGGCGACGCAGAACCTGTCACTCTGATGTGGTTTATTATCGGCCTTTCGTTAGCTATGCAAAATATCTTTGATCGTGAAAAAATTACCAATATGGTTTAAAAACAGTTTCAAGGAGTATTTTGTCACGCTTACTTAAATCTTCTCTGATTGTCAGTTTTTTTATGTTTTTCAACATTATTTTAATGTTTGTGTTTGAAATGCTTTTAGCACGTCGTTTCGGCACGAACGTTGAAATGGATTGTTACCTGGCTGCTATTACATTTCCTGAATTAATAGTGGCGGTGATTATGGGTGGATTTAATTTTGCATTTGATTCCATCACTTGTCGCCCAACTTGAAAGTGATAATCCGAATGAAGCTTTCCGCCTCATGAATACATGGCTTAATTTGATTTTTTATCATTTTTTTGGGGCTGGCTGTATTTATTGGTTTCGCAGCAAAACCGATTGTAAAGTTTGTTTTTTCCCGGCTTTTCTGCCCCGCAGATCACATTGACAGCTAAAATTTTACTGCTGTATTTTCCGGTGATGATATTTAAAAGTTTAACCAGCCTGTTAAACAGTATTTATTTTGCACGAAACCGTTTTTTATTAGCGCCTGCTTTACCTGTTGCCGGGGCTGTTCTGAGTGTCGGTTTTTTCCTCAGTATGCAATCTGCACTTGGAGTTTTTGCCATACCACTTTCATTAGCGCTGAACACTTTATTACAGTTTTCTGTTTTATTTGGCGTTTATGTTAAAGAAAATCATTATAAATTTAATATATTTCTCAGGCATGAACTTTTTAAGAAACATTTAAAATTGATGATTCCACTATTAATTGGTGGATTGATTACCAAATCGGTCTTTTTGGTTGATCGTAATATTGCTTCAACATTGGGAACAGGCGCCATTTCCTGCATTAGGCTATGCAACCAAAGTAATGAATGTTATGCTTCTTGTTGGTATTGGCGGATTGTCTCTGGCCTCTTTTCCGCTTGTTTCATCAATTATAGCAAAAAAAGATTGGCTGCGTTTAAGGCAGTTAAATTACCCGAATGCTGAGCAGTATTTTTTTTATGACGGTTTTTATCTATATTTTAATATTTTCATTCGGTGAACAGTTTTTAAAAGTGGTATTTCAATACGGTTCTTTTACTGCACAGGACAGTCAAAATGTAGCCGATGTCCTCAGATACCTTGGCGGATTTTTTATTTTTGGCGCATTGGGTACTTTTCTGGCGAATTTGTTTTACGCTGTTCCTGATACAAAAACGCCGACCATTATCGGCGTTATCGGGTTTTTGATTGGAGTCGTTTTAAAAATTGTTCTCAGTTCGGTTTTGTCTTATAAAGGTATAGCACTGGCCTCAACACTCTATTATGGACTTAATGTTATCATCATGTTTATATTTTTAAAACGCCAGGCAATTCCTTTTATTGAGTACAAGCCGTTGCTGCGAGAGTACGGTCGAATTCTTGTTGTGGCCGTAGTTAGTATTATCATAGGACATATATTTAATATGTTTTCTGGAAATTTGGTTGTGTTTTTTGTGAAAATTATATTAACTGTGGGTGTTTTTATAGGAATGAGTTTTTTATTCAAGCTGGATGTTGTTTATTTTTTACCTTGGAGTCGATTATTTAACAGGAGACAGAATGGTCTATCAACACACGTGTAATTTTTGCGGGAGTGATGATTGGAAGGAATTGTTTACTACGACCGATTCTCATACCCAAGAACCGGACCTGTTTTCCATTCTCCAATGCCGGAAATGCGGGCTCCATATCACTTTTCCATTGATTGATGTGGAAGATTACCCCCGGTTTTATCCAGACACCTATTTTTCCTATGACCAGGTTGCCTTTCAGCTACCGAAAAATGGCCCCGGTGCATTATTGAGAAAAATAGTTGGTGACAGGTATCATTATATCTTTCCGCCTTTTCAAAAGGGCCAAAAAGTTTTTGAAATCGGTTGCCATAAAGGTGTGATGCTGAAGGAATTGCAGCAATTGGGATGGCAGGTGAGTGGCCTGGAAATAAATCCCAAGGCGGCTGAATTTGCTCGTCAGCAGATGAATCTGGACGTTATGCAGGGTGATTTTTATACGGCCGATATTTCTGAAAATTCATATGATCTTGTACTGGCAATGATGGTTTTGGAACATTTATCAGATACACAACAAGCACTTTTAAAAGTGAATAAAATTTTAAAACCAGGAGGACAGTTTATTTTTAATATTCCAAACCATAACAGTTTGGGCCGGAGGTTATTCGGCAGGCATTGGACCGCTTATGATATTCCAAGACATTTTTATCATTTTGACGCGAATATTTTGGATAAAATTTTAGCAAAAGCCGGCTTTAAAATGGAAAAAGTATATTATCAAAAAGTACCATCAATCAATATTAAGAGTACACAAAATTATATAAAAAGTAGAAATTTAAATAACAGGTTTGTCAAGAGAATTGAGGCTTTTTTAGACAAAGGCCGAAAATCGAGTTTTATTCTCTTTTTCCCTTTTTCTTTTATGGAAGCCATTTTTCGTACCAGCGGAAGTATAATTGTTCAAGCACGAGTATGTAAATAAATGAAAAAGAAAAGGATACTTTTTTTACCCCAACAGTCTGATCATGGTGCTTCCAGCCGAGTACGTCTTTATACCTATTTGCCGTTTTTAAAAGATCAAGACATTTTATATCGTACAATTCCGGGTGTATCTTTATCTCTTGATAAAAAAATGAGTAAATCACCTTCAATTTTTATTAAAGTTTTGTGGTTTTTATCTTTGGCTGCAAATCGTACCAGGGCTGCTTTTTGTGCACCGTTTTATGATGTTGTGTTTCTACAAAGAGAAACACTACCGTATCTTTTTCCTTTAATTGATCTTTTGATATGTGCTTTTTCCAAAAAGGTCATATTCGATTTTGATGATGCTATATATATGAGGGCAACGCCTGAAAATAGAATTAAATCTTTTTTTCATGATAAAAATAATATTGCCGGAATTTTAAAATTATGTGATAAAGTAATTGTCAGTAATTCATACCTTGCAGAGTATGCTAAAAAATATAATAATAACGTATTTATAATACCGACAACTATTTTAAGGGCGGATTTTGCCGAATTAGCACAAAGAGCAACTGACAACACATTACCAGTAATTGGCTGGATGGGAAGTTGTTCGACTGCAAAATATTTAAAAATTGTTGAAAATGCTTTGAAAAATTTGGCACAAAAATATGATTTTATCTTTCGAATAGTCGGTGCTGAAAATATATCAATAGTGGGTGTAACTGTTGAATGCAAACAATGGAGAAAAGAACAGCAATTAATCGACCTGGTTTCTTTTGATATTGGTATTATGCCGTTGACGGATGATCCCTGGACGCGTGGTAAGGCCGGATTTAAACTATTGCAATATATGGGGGCTCATGTTGCTTGCGTAGCGTCTCCGGTTGGTATAAATACCGAAATTATTCAGGATGGTATTAACGGTATGCTGGCTGCAAACGAGCAGGAATGGGTTGAAAAGCTTGAATTTCTATTAACTCATCCTCATGAACGAAAAATTATTGCCGCAGCCGGACGTGATAATGTTTTACAGCAATATGTTTTGGAAGCGTATGCTGAAAAATGGATAAAAACAGTTATTGAATAACAAATCAGGATAAATATTTAAAACAGATGTATTGGTGAAAATGATGGTAAAAAAGAAAAAAATTAATATTCTTAAAGTGGTTACAGTCAGTGATATCGGTGGAACTGAAACAATGCTTCTTAACTTTTTATCTGCCTATGATCGAAGTAAATTTAACGTTTACGTCGCCTGTTTGTATTCCGGAGGGGAACTGCAGAATAAAGTGGAGGAACTGGATACTGCTTTTTTTGATCTTGGCTTAAAACGATTTTGGGGTTTACCTTTTAGATTAAAACGATTGATAAAAAAATATGAAATTGATATTGTACATGTTTTCGGCCTGACAGCCGATGTTGTTATCCGTCCGCTTGCAAAATTGTGCGGTGCAAAAAGATTTGTCTCCGTAGTACATAGTGTTGGAGGCCCCAGTTCAAAAATGCGAATATTTTTTAGGCGGTTTGCTATGTCTCAAGCTGATTTATGGATATCCAATTCCTATGCCGGTAAAGAGGCGGCTATTCACCGTGATGGAATTCCGGCTGATAAAATAACCGTCATACACAATGGAATGGACTTTTCACAATATATTCCGCAGGAAAATGAACAACACTATGAAAAAAATACCCAGGAATTTTCGGTGCTCACAGTGGCAAACCTGAGGTCTATGAAGGGGCATAAAGAGATCATTAAAGCTGCATCGATTCTAAAACAAAAAGGTATCGATAATATACGGTTTGTTTTTGTGGGACAAGACAGATCAAATGGTGCTATTGAAGCGCTTGCCTGTGAGCAAAATGTACGAGATTATATAGATTTTTGTGGTTTTAGAAAAGATTTGGTTTCTTTTTACCAAAAAGCTGATTTATTTTTATTTCCCTCCGAATGGGAAGGTTTACCTGGTTCAGTTATGGAGGCCATGGCAAATGGTTTGGCGATTGTTGCTTCAGATGTAGGTGGTATTCCTGAGTTAATTGAAAACGGAGTAAGCGGAGTTTTGATAAAGCCAAAATCGCCGCAGAGTATTGCTGATTCTATAATTGACCTGATGAATGATCCGGAAAAACGGGCTTTTCTTGGTAGTAATGCAAAAAATAAAGTATTTGAAAATTTCACTTTACCTAAAATGGTTAAAAGTACGACTGAAATTTATACGGCCTTGTGTCCTAAAACTGAAATAAATTCCCGGCCTGTTAAAATCCTCAGGATTATAGCGCGATTAAATATCGGCGGTCCTGCGATCCAGGCCATTAGACTCACTTCTGAACTCAATTCTGATGAATTTCAATCAAAGTTGGTTGTTGGGCAAGTTGGAAAAAATGAAGGCGATATGTCCTATTTAGCTGAAAAGTGGAAGGTAACGCCGACCATTGTTACGGAAATGGGAAGAGAAATCCATTGGTGGGATGATTTTATTGCACTGTATAAATTAATTAAAATAATTAAAGATTTTAATCCTGATATTGTTCACACGCATACGGCAAAGGCAGGAACCTTGGGGCGAATAGCTGCATTTTTGTGTGCGGTGCCGGTTCGTATTCATACATTTCATGGACATGTTTTTGATGGATATTTTTCACCTTTGGTTACTAATATTTTTATTTTTATTGAACGTATTTTAGCCCGGTCAAGCACACGGATTATTTCCATAAGCAAGAGCCAAAGAAAGGATTTGTCGGAAAAATATCGCATCGCACCATTTAATAAATTTGTTGTCGTTCCGTTGGGACTGGATTTGAACAAGTTTTTAGAGGTGAAAACAGATAAATCTTTAAGAGTTAAATACGGGCTCGAACACGATGAAATTGTTGTAAGTATTGTCGGTCGATTGGTACCAATAAAAAACCACGATTTGTTTATTAATGTTGTTGCGAAAATTGTTAAAACAAAATCAATACCTGTCAAGTTTCTTGTTGTCGGTGATGGAGAATTGTTTGAACCGTTACAAAATAGAGTTAAGGAACTTGGGCTTGAAAATTTTATAATTTTTACCGGTTGGGAAAAGGACGTCGATGAAATATACAAAATTAGTGACATCGTCGCTTTGACGTCATTAAATGAAGGCACCCCGGTATCGATTATAGAAGCCATGGCCGCAGGTAAACCGGTTATTTCCACCGATGTCGGCGGGGTGTCTGATGTCATTCAAAATGGTGAAAATGGTTTTGTTGTTCCATCCAATGATTGTGATGAATTTGCTTTAAAATTAACATTATTAATCGAGGATGATAAATTACGAAAAGAGTTTGGAGAACATGGAAGAAACAGAGTACGAGACTTTTATTGTACGGAACGTCTTGTTAAGGACATTAAATTATTATACCAAAGTTTGTTAAAGGATAAAGGTATTTTATGAGGATATTAATATACTTTTCTGTATTTATTTCAGCTTTGTTGGCTTCGCTTGTTTTTGTGTCTATCGCCATCAAAGCTGCTGTCAAGTATGACATTCAAGATCATCCAATAGGAAGAAAAGACCATGGCAAAGCGACGCCATTGTTAGGCGGCATGGGAATTTATCTGGGTTTTATTGTAACGGTCGTCATTGGAATTATTTTATTAAAAGCTGTGCCGCATATCGGCAAGGTTCAGGAGTTTTTTCCTTTTCTGCCGGACCAGTTACCTCTTTTCCATAAAGCACTTCCCAAATTATTGTTTATTTTGACAGGCGGAACACTGTTGGTAGCCATTGGTTTGGTGGATGATGTCAAAGGATTGGATTTTTCCCCAAAAATCAAATTTATCGTCCAAATTGTCGCAGCGGTGATTGCCGCAATGAACGGGGCCTCAACAGATTTTATGCCCTTTGAATTTTTAAATATTCTGGTTTCTGTAATTTGGATTGTTGCAATTTGTAATGCCTTTAATTTTTTAGACAATATGGACGGCCTTTCTGCCGGAATTGCCGCGATTTTTAGTGCCGTGTTTCTATGGGTTACAGCCAGCCAATCACAGTTTTTCTCCGCATTACTTTTTGCCGCTTTATTGGGATCAATCGTCGGGTTTTTAAAATACAATTTTGCTCCTGCCAAAGTGTTTATGGGAGATACGGGAAGCCTGTTTATCGGTTTTATGCTGGGATCACTTTCGTTGACCAGTTCCTATGTTGTAAAAACCAGTTCGTCATTACTGCCGGTTGTGTTGCCTGTCATTGTTCTAAGTGTTCCGATTTATGATCTTATATCGGTTATAATTATCCGAATCCGTGAAAAACGTCCTGTATATGTTGGTGACCACAGTCATTTTTCACACAGGCTTGTTAATCTTGGCATGACTAAAATACAGGCTGTTATTTTTATATATGCTCTTTGTTTTACCTTTGGTTTGGCAGCTTCTCTTTTACCTTATCTTAATGTAGCCGGCAGCATCACTATTTTAATACAAACCGTGTTATTATATGTAATTATCACAATTTTAATGTATGTTGGTACAAAAAATAAACAAAACTAGGAAAATAAATTGAGTTTGATGTTGACATAATACCAGATAATTAATATATTTACCTAAATTCATGTTTCTATAGTACACCTTAGCTTGGAGGTGGTTATGAAGAAAATTTTGTTACCAGTTATTTTTGTATTAATTTTAGCTATTGCCTTTCCTGTTTCAGCCAAAAGCCCTGTTTTTATTCAAATTGATGAAAAAGAAGTAGAACAGGTTTTGGATATGTTTAGTGCTTTTTCTGCCGGTGGTTATTTTCATACGGCTGATGTGCATTCGATTGGCGGTTTTGATGTTGGCTTGCGTGGTGTAGCCGTATTTATCCCCAGTAAATATAAAGATATGGTTGGTCACCCTTTTGAAAATGTCGATTTCGTTGCAATGCCTTTTCTGCACGGCAGCCTGGGTTTACCGCTTGGTTTTGAAGTAACCGGTCGTGTTTTTCGTTACCCGATAGGCGGAGGCGAAACAGATGATGCCGTTACTCTTTTTGGTGTTGGGCTTAAAAAAGGATTATTACAATTGCCGGCTTTGCCAAAAGTTGCTGTTATGGCCATTTATAATGGATTTTATGTACCTGATGACTATGCCTTTGGAGCTGTAAATTCAATGAGTCTGAAGGGGATTGTCAGTCAGGATTTATTATCTTTATTTGAAGTTTACATTGGCGCGGGTGTTGATAGAACGAACCTTGATCTCGAACTCGGTTCTACTAAAGAATCTTACAGCAGCACCACTTTTCATGGAACAGCCGGATTAGTTATCAATCTGCCGTTATTGCATGTTAATGCTGATTATACGTTGGGTGAGTTTAAAGGATTTAATCTGGGAGCTGGAATAAATTTCCGGTAATCTCTGCTTTTTCTGATAAAGCTTTTCCTTTGTATAAGGAAAAGCTTTTTTTTTATAACCTTAAAACGATCTGAATTTCTTGTTTGGAAATGTGGAGTTGATTTTTTACCTTGTGTGTCAATTTGAATTTATTATTTAACATAAAAGAAGGTACAATTAAATGCAGGTTTTAATAACGGGTGGGGCCGGTTTTATCGGTTCTCATCTTGCTGAGAGATTGCTGGAAAAAGGTTATAAAGTATGTGTTATTGATGATCTCTCGACAGGCAGTCTGGAAAATATCAATCATCTTAGAAGCAATCCCAACTTTTACCTTACTGTGGAAAATATTTTAAATGAAACAGTTATGGACCGGTTGGTGAGTGAATGTGATGTTATTTACCATCTGGCGGCTGCGGTCGGTGTGGAATTGATCGTCAAGAGTCCGGTAGAAACTATAGAACGAAATATATTAGGTACGGATGTGGTATTACGATTGGCTAGCCGATACCTTCGTAAAGTGCTCATTACATCAACATCGGAAATATACGGCAAAAGCGAAGATGTCCCTTTTCATGAAGAGGCTGATCGTGTGTTGGGCCCGACCACAAAAAGCAGGTGGAGTTATTCCTGTTCCAAGGCAATTGATGAGTTTTTGGCGCTTGCCTATTATAAAGAAAAGAACCTGGAAACTGTGATTATGCGCTTGTTTAATACAGTCGGTCCGCGGCAAACAGGCCAATATGGAATGGTCATCCCACGATTCGTAACACAGGCCCTAAAAAATGAACCCATTACTGTTCATGGTGATGGGAAGCAGGTCCGTTGTTTTACCTATGTTCAGGACGTTGTTGCCGCTTCTATTAGACTAATGGAAACCCCGGAAACCGTCGGCCAGGTATTTAATATCGGTAATGACAAAGGGATTTCAATTTCAGAACTGGCTGAAAAGATTGTGAAAATGACCAACTCTAAATCCGAAATTGTTTATATACCTTACGACCAGGCTTATGAAGAGGGATTTGAAGACATGCGGATTCGAATTCCCGATCTTTCAAAAGCACGTAAAACCATCGGATATGATCCTAAAGTACAACTGGACGAAATATTAACTCATGTTATTCAGCATTTCCGTACAAAGTTGAATATAAACTGATAGCAGATGCTGATTTAATTTCAATATTGAAATTGAAGAATATTGATAAAATGTGAATAACTTTTTGTTATTAGTCTAACTTTTCTAATATACGAATAAGGCCGGAATTTTTGTTTTTGCGGGGACTTTTTTTTATAAAAATGATTGTTGAAAAATATGGAGTTAAGAGGTTGGCTGTTTCTTATCTCTATATAAAACAATAGCATATTTATTGCTAAAATTTTGCCTTGTTGTTGCGTAAAGAATCGATCTAAGTATAATAATTGAGTTCATCTATTAAAAAATAATTTTGTGATTGATTTTTACAATTTAATTATTTTTTGAATTTGTGGATAACTTGGGGATATGTTAACATTAGGTTATCTGGAATAAATATTAACAAAATATAGAATACAATACTTTTTAAATGAGAATGAGTGACTGGTATATTTCAGGTTGTTTTGTTGCGGCTTTAATCTTTGTTTTGGTTTTTGCCAAAATAATTAAAAGAGTTTCCAACTGCTCCCCGGAAACAATACGCAAAATTGTTCATATTACGACCGGACTTTTAATAGCTATAACACCGTTTTTTTTTCAGTCAAAATGGACGCTGCTGGCAATTGCCGGTGTTTTTCTTTTAGCTGTTACTTTTGCTGTTTATAAACAATGGTTGCCTGAGATACATGGGACTGCCCGATTATCCTGGGGGACTGTGTTTTATCCGGCATCTTTTATTATATTGGTCTATTTCCTTTGGGATCATTTCAAGCTTGTCCTTATTACCGCCATGCTCATTCTCGCGCTTGCGGACGCACTAGCCGCTATAGTCGGTCAAAATATCAAAGCACCAAAAATGTTAAAATTCGGCTCTGATGAAAAATCAATCCAAGGTTCGATAACCATGTTTATTTCTACGGTTGTAATTGTATTTGCCTGTCTAAACTGGTATCCCCTGCAGCAGGAATTAACAACTACCTATTTGTCAAGATTATGGATTGCTGTTCTCGTTGGTGTTATCGCAACTGCCTGTGAGCTTGTTTCTTATAAAGGCAGTGATAATTTAACAGTTCCTCTGGGTTCGGCCTTTACTCTATATTACCTGGTGTCTCATTCGTCAGGTGATATTCTTTGTTTTTCTGTCGGAGCCATTCTTGCGTTACTGGTTGCTGTTATTTCTGTTAAGGCCGGATTTCTAAGTCCGACCGGTGCTGTTGCAACTTTTTGTCTGGGAACACTGGTATTCGGCATCGGCAGGATCGCTTTTACCATACCGATATTGGCTTTTTTTATTTTATCCAGTTTACTTTCCAAAGTCGGAAAAAATTTGAAACAAAACACCTCTGATATCGTTGAAAAGGGCGGATGTCGTGATATCTGTCAGGTTTTTGCTAATGGCGGAGTTGCCGGTCTTTTGCTTCTGGTTTGGTTTTTTACTGAAAACGATATATTTTATTTACTCTTTGTCGCTTCTCTGGCATCTGTTATGGCAGATACCTGGGCAACAGAAATCGGTGTATTTTCCAAAAGCACACCAAGGTCTGTGATTACCTTTAGACATGTTCCAGCCGGTACCTCAGGTGGCATTACGCTGCTTGGTACCCTGGGTGCCGTTTTAGGGGCGTTGGTGTTGATTGGCTTGAGCAGTTTATCTGGTCCGCATCATTCTCCCGGAATTTTAGGACTCAAAGAAAGTGTTGCACTTTTAACGGCTGGAATAGCGGCTTGTTTTTTGGACAGTATTCTTGGTGCCACAGTACAAGCGATAAATGTCTGTCCTGTTTGTAATAAAAACACGGAAAAAACAATTCACTGTAATGGGCAGGAAACACGTCACGCACGTGGTCTTCCATGGATGACGAATGATGTTGTTAATGTTTTATGTGCTGTTAGCGGTGCTTTTATAGCTTATTTATTGCTGTAATTATTATTTACTTTATTATTACAAAAGAAAATTATTTCATTTTTGCCTTGCTTGTTTTATATTACAGATCACATTTTTTATTAGTTTCAGATAATAAATCTGAAGGAAAATATTAATTAACATAGAAAAATAATTAAAGGAGGAACGATGACAACCATCGTTGACGTATATGCAAGAGAAATATTGGATTCTCGTGGGAATCCGACAATTGAAGTTGAAGTAGAATTGGAATCCGGTGTTGTTGGACGTGCCGCCGTACCATCCGGTGCATCTACCGGTGAACATGAAGCTGTTGAGCTGCGTGATGGTGATAAAAGCCGCTATATGGGTAAAGGCGTTCAACAAGCTGTTGAAAATGTAAATGAAAAAATCGCTCCGGAAATTATCGGTGAAGATGCTATAGACCAGGTTTTAATCGATAAAATTATGATTGAATTGGACGGAACACCAAATAAAGCCAATCTTGGCGCAAACGCTATTTTGGGTGTTTCCCTGGCTGTTTGTAAAGCCGCTGCCGATGTTCTGGGTTTACCATTGTACCAGTACATTGGTGGAACAAATGCCAAAACATTACCTGTTCCAATGATGAACATTTTAAACGGTGGAAGCCATGCCGACAATAATGTTGATTTGCAGGAATTTATGGTTATGCCGGCCGGAGCATCAAGTTTTGCTGAAGCTTTGAGAATGGGAACAGAAATTTTCCATAATTTAAAAGCTGTGTTAAAAGGAAAAGGTTATAACACCGCTGTTGGTGATGAAGGTGGTTTTGCGCCGGATTTGAAATCAAATGAAGAAGCTTTGCAGGTTATTATGGAAGCCATTGATAAAGCCGGATATAAAGCCGGTGAGCAGGTTTTTATTGCCCTGGATCCTGCATCCAGTGAATTTTTTAACAAGGAAACAAACAAATACGAACTTGCCGGTGAAAACAGAGAGTTGACCCCGACAGAAATGGCTGAATACTATGCTCAGTTGGTTGCAAAATATCCTATCGCTTCTATTGAAGATGGTATGGCAGAAGATGACTGGGAAGGATGGAAAGCATTGACCGATATGGTTGGTGATAAAATTCAGTTGGTTGGTGATGATTTGTTTGTAACAAATACCAAACGTTTGGCCATGGGAATTGAAAAAGGCGTTGCCAATTCCATTTTAATCAAAGTAAACCAGATTGGTACTTTGACAGAAACACTGGATGCTATTGAAATGGCAAAACGTGCTTCCTATACCGCTGTTGTTTCACATCGTTCCGGTGAAACTGAAGACAATACCATTGCTGATATTGTTGTTGCAACAAATGCCGGACAGATCAAAACCGGTTCTGCATGCCGGACAGATCGTATCTGTAAATATAATCAATTGTTACGAATTGAAGAACAGCTTGGTGAAACGGCTGTTTTCGCAGGATTAAGCGCCATTAAAGGCAGATAGTTTTTTTTATTGCCTCAAGGTTTTTAACCTTGGGGCTTTTTATCTGGTTTTAGCATCATGAAAAATACACTCTCGACTTTTTTTACGAAATTCCTCGTACCAAAATATTTTTGGGGAATTGGTATTTTATTACTTTTATTTTCCTTTCTATCCGGGAAATCAGGTTTTATCAGACAATTCAAACTTTATTCAGAAAACAAAAAACTTCAAAGGGACATTGCTATTGAAAAGGCAAAACAAAAGTGGCTTGAAAATGAATTAGACAGTTTAAAAAACGATATGGCCCGATTGAAAAAAGAAGCTTATAAAAATGGATATGGAAAAGAGGACGAGATAATTATTTTATTCCGTTAATAATTGAGAATTTTGAAAATATATGTCTCCAAAACAAGTGAAAAGATTTTTAAATAGCCGTATTAAAGGCTATTTTTTTACAGGTTTGTTGGTGCTTGCACCGCTGGCTTTAACTATTTATGTTGTTTTTCAATTATTTGTTATAATTGACGGATTGTTGAGCGAGTATGTGACTTCGGCCATATTTAAAAGCCTGGGAATAGTAAATGAGTTTGGTACAATACCTGGTTTGGGTATACTGGCCTTAATTTTGTTAATCTTAGTTGTCGGTTTTATTGCCAAAAATTATTTTGGCAAAAAATTGTTTTCATGGAGCGAACTGTTATTACATCGTATTCCGGTTGTTCGGCATATTTATTCTACCTTTCAACAAATCAGTCAGGCTTTTTTATCTGATCACAGTGAAGTATTTAAACGTGCAGCTTTAATAGAATATCCACGAAAAGGTATTTACTCGATTGGTTTTATTACTCAGGATACCCGCGGTCTGGTCCAGGAACGTTTAGCGGATGATGTTTACAGTATCTTTTTACCCACAACCCCGAATCCTACTTCCGGATTTTTACTGTTTGTTCCTAAAGAGGACGTGCAACTTTTACCAATATCCGTTGAAGAAGCTTTAAAGCTTGTCATATCCGGTGGGGCCATTGTTCCAACAAAAGTGCCCAATGAATATTTTAAAGATTCAAAGCCCAAAACACCCCTGTCTTAAATTACTTTACATATTAGTAACTGGTATCTGAATTTTATACAGGTGACGACCTATTATAGACTTGTTTGCACAAAAATTCCGTTTGTTATTTGTGGGGGTTGTCATTATTATATTGTCTGATATTATTTTAGGCAGGTTTCTTTTTGCACAAACACCTCCTTTTTTAGTCAATAGTATTCAGGCCCCTAATAGTGAAATTGGGTTTCGTCAGGAATTTAATACGTATGTCTGGAATTATAATTTAAACAAATCTTTTAATCTTTCTCCCAAGTTATATTTTCTGGTGGCTGAGAATTTCAAGAGTTCCATGCTAAAGCTTAGCACCGAAGAGGACAAATGGAAGGATGATCAAAATGCATTGTTCAAAATTGGCTATTCTCCATTGTCCGGTTTACAGTTGTTAGCCGGTGGACAATCCATAATTTTTGTGGACCGGCAATCGGGTTATAATAATGACAGCCGAATTTATTCAGGTTATTTGGGTTTTCAATTTAATCCCGGTGTAAAATATTATTTGGCAGGAAAGGCCGGCCCTAAAAGAGAATCCCGTTTTGAACAAACCGATAATGGGATTAATTACAATTTAGAGTTTAAAACAAAAAATATTGAATATGAAGATTATCGTCACAGCCTGAGTTTGTTGCTGGATGATGATAAATATAAAAACAGGAACAACAACAATCATCTCGCCGTGTACCATGTAAGCCGGACTTTTAATCCTGGTACGTCGGATTCTCTCAGGATTTTTTGGCAAAATCAACAGCGCGATAATTATTCTTCAATATACGGCGATGTGGAGAGTTTGTCTGAGAACAATCGTGGAATTGAAAATAATTTAATCTATCGTGCAGCGTCGTTTTTAGATATAAATTTGTCAAGTCGGATTTTGTTTAAAGATGTTCAGGTAAGTTCTTTTGGCCCGACAACGGATGAAAAAAAGAGAAAAAGGAATGATCAGCAGGTTTCAAACTCTGTTGCTTTGGTTTATAGAAAAAATGATTTACTGAGTAAAATGAACATTTCATATTGGTCACAGGAACAAACCTATGACATTGATGTTGGCAATGTCTCTACTCCTTTTTCCAGGCGCACAGCATTTGTAACGCCAAACAATGAAAGCAAACGGACTACCTTGTCCTGGGTCAATTATGTTCATTTGACATCAAAAGATTCCTTGTCTACATATATGTCAGCGTCAAAATTTCAATATGATACACCGGATACAAATAATTTTGATGACAGGGATGAATTGCGAATAAATTCAAACATAACTTATTTTCATAAATTTCGGGATGATTTTCTTTTTGAAATGCAGCTTGGTGTAAACCTGTACCACATGGTTTATATATTCGGTGAGCGAAGTGCGGATAATAACTGGAACAGAATATTTCGACTAAGACCTTCGTTATATTATCAACCGTCATCATCTTTTAAATTAAAGCAAACATTTGAAGTACTGGCAAATTATGTTGATTATGATTTTGAGGAGCCTGCAGTTACTATAAAAAGTTTTGTATTCCGCAAGTTTGCCATGGAAGATTCTGTGGCTATAAAGCTCATGCCGAGGACCCGGTTGTTAAGTGATTTCCGCCTTCAGCTTGAAGAAAACGGACAATTATCATGGGAGCAGTGGGCAGAAAAAATACTGTTGACCCGAAATAGTCTCTGGATTAATTCATATCTTAATTACCAGTTTAGTTTGTATTTTAATCTTTACGCCGGATTTCGATATCATAAAAGAACAGAATGGCGGCATTCAACAAACATTTATGGTGAAAATATTAAAGAAAAACAGGGGCAATACAATAGTTACGGACCCGTACTTAGGCTTAATTATAATATTTCAAAAAAGAGCCGTTTATTTTTTGATGCTGTTCGTTATGTTGTAGAGCCTGTAAATCAGAAAAAGTATTATTTTAATAATATCGAGTTGATATTGAATTGGACTTTATAAATATTTTGTATATATTCTGATTCCTGATGTTGAATTGAACGCAAAAATTAGCTAGTCTGTGGAAAATTTAAAATGGTTTGAGGTGCTTTTGGCAAAAGACCGAATTTTAAAAATGGCTATTCCGAGCGATCCTGACCAGATTCGAATTGTAGAAGCTGAAGCCGAAAAAATTGCAAAACTCGCTGGTTTATCCGAAGATGAACAGGAGAGTTTGTCAATAGCAATAACAGAAGTTGTTGCCAATGCAATTATTCATGGGAATAAAAAAGATATTAAAAAACAGGTGAACTTGGAATTCAGAATTTCAAAATCCAAATTGTTTATTTCAATTGAGGATGAGGGCAGAGGTTTTGATCCTCATGGTATAGCTGATCCGTTAGCTCCTGAAAACCTCTACAAAGATAGTGGCCGAGGCGTTTTTATCGTACGAACTTTGATGGATGACGTACAATATTATTTTGGTGAAAGAGGGACCCGGGTTGAGATGACTAAAAATTTAAAGAAATAAAATAATCTATCTTGTTTGAATCAAATTATTTATAAAAACATTTTTTTATTTGATCGTTTACTGATCTTTCAGATGTTTTGTGTGTGATATTTAAGGCTTTTTATGAGAAATATATTTTTAATTTTATTATTGTATGGTTCTGTTGCTTTTGCTCAATTCGGTTATGATAAATATGATGATGACCCTCAAGCGAAACATTTTGAATTTTGGTCACAAAGTTATTTTAACCGTGTTGAAGGAATTGTCCCGCATGTGGGAATTGCCTATCAACCAACATTAAACAAATCGTTAAAGTTGTTAGGTGGATGTGCTTATGGTATTGAAAGTGAAAAGTGGCAATATTCAGGTGAATTAGAAAAACAATTTTTTGCACAAAATCGATTGCTGTTTCGTGCGGGTATTTTCAGGGAAACAGCGACAAATGAAAACTGGATGATTGGTCAGTTGGAAAATTCTTTGGCTGGGTTATTTCTTCATGAGGACTTTAGGGATTATTTTGGTAAAGAAGGGTTTCGGATTGTTTTTGATAAACAAGTTAAATTTCAACATTTTGTCAGGTTAACATACGAAAATTATAAATATCTGGATATGGAAAAATCCGGCGATTATGCTTCGTCTATTTTAGGAAATAGTAAAACCTATCGTCCGAATCCCGGCATCGTTGAAGGGGATGAACAGAAATTCAAATTATCGGTTTTATTGGATTGGCGTGATAACGTCTATTTCCCGCATAAGGGATTTTATCTTGAAGGAATATTTGAGAAAACATTTGGTGATTTTAAAACACATGGAATGTTTTTTGACACCCGTTATTATTTACCAACCTTTTACGAACAAAAAATTATCTTTAGAACATTATTTGGTGTTGGAAAGGGAAGTTTGGCTCCTCAGCACATCAGCAAATTGGGAGGCATCGGCGGATTAGTCGGGTTCCCGGACCATTACAGTCAGGGTCAAAATTTATTGTACTGGAAAATTTACTATGATTTTGGGGGTCAGATCATTCAGGCCTTACCTTTGGGTTGGGTCCCTTCCATAGAATCAACCATGATGGGTCTTTTCATTGAAGGTGGTGATGCCTGGTGTTTGAAACAAAAAAGTTCACTATTCGATGATCTGAATTCTGTTGACTGGATGTACGATGCAGGCGTTTCTCTTCAGTTAATTGACGGACTGGTACGAATAGATATTGCCCGACCCTTAAATACCTCCATTGATGATTGGCGTATAACTTTTAGGATTTTTAATAAATTATAATGAAGCTTTTACAACGCATTTTTATTTTTATTCTATTGGTCGGTGTTTTGTATGGTCAGGAATTCGAAGATGTTTTTGATTCGACCAAGATAATAGAAATTATTCTGGTGGGAAATAATCATACAAAGCGTGATGTTATCTTGCGGGAAATGAAATCAAAAATAGGGGATACTTTAAATGCAAAGCTCTTGTTTGAAGACCAAAAAAGATTGTTAAATACCCAATTATTTACCCGTGTGGAAATACAACCTGTTCCCAGTGAAAACGGAACGGTTTTGATCGTTATTGTTGCCGAAAGATGGTATCTTTTTCCTTATCCTTTTGTTTATCGAAATGAACGGGACTGGAAAAAGCTGTCCTATGGTGCCGGGCTTTTACATCAGAATTTTCGCGGGCGAAATACTGTTGTTGATGGTTCTGTATGGTTTGGTTATAATCCCGGTGTCAAGTTTTATTACTCTAACCCCTGGTTTGGCGGACGTGCTAAATTATTTTCAGATATTAAAATTTATGCCAGAAAAATGCGCAGCCAAAGTTTAGAGTTTGAACGGTTTTATGAGGTTCAGCGCGGTATAAGTGTATCAATCGGTAAACGCTGGGGATACCATACTTTTTTTTCATTATTATGCGGTTATCAGAGTTTAAAGGTTCCTTCCGAATATACTGCTGTAACGGCGTCAAAAACAACTGTTGATCGGTTGCCCAGCCTGGGTTTCGATTTTCGTTATGATACGCGTGATTTACATCAATACCCGAAAAAAGGCTGGTATCTGCAATCCTATGCCGTTAAAACAACAGATTTGGAATCAATTGATTTTATTCGATACGGGTTTGATTTTCGCAGATACCAACCCGTTATCAAAGAGGTGTCCATAGGTGTCCGTGCGGCAGTGGATTTGGCCGGCGGAGGTATTCCTGTTTACAGTCGTAAATTTCTCGGTTACACGGAAAGGATACGGGGATATTTCAATACGCGTATGGAAGGGGATAACCGCTTTTTAGCAAGCGCTGAAATGCGTTTTCCTCTTTTACCAATACAGTATATAGATTTGGATACAAATAGTGATTTGCTTGGCGCCTATAGCAGCAATTTACCCTTTGGCATAAGCGGCGCTGTTTTTTATGATACGGGAACTGTCTGGAAAAAGGATTACAATTTATCTGTAAAAGATTTATATTCCGGTTTTGGACTGGGCATTCATATTCATTTGCCTTATGTTGATATTTTCCGTCTGGAATGTGCTATGAATGATAACAATGAAACTGAATTTATTATTGATTTGGGAGTTTGGTTTTAAATGTCTCATGACAGTTTTTTTTATGTGCTACCTGAAAATGTTCATAATGATTCATTTGTTTTAACGGATGACGAATTTCGTCATGCTGCCAAAGTTTTACGCAAAACTGTCGGTGAAAACATAAATGCAACCGACGGAAAGGGACACCTTTATAAAGGGACCATTACCAAAATTGAAAATTTTAAGCTTGTGGTTAAAATCAAAAGTGTTGTTAACAATTATTCTGAACCGCGATTTAAATTAATTTTAGCTCAGGCTTTACTAAAAAGTGGAAATTGGGACCTGATTATTGAAAAGGGGACGGAAATTGGCGTGACGGCTTTTCAGCCAATTATAACGGAACATACCATTGTTGATAAGGTCCGAATGGAAAGATGGCATTCAAAAGCGCTTTCCGCCATGAAACAATGCGGCAGAACCCGTTGTCCGGAAATATTCGATTTGTTGTCTTTGGACGAGGCTTTTAAAAAATATAAAGATATACCATGTTACATTGCTCATGAAAAAGCTGTAGATTGTGAAAATGATTTTCAGAATAATGATAGCGCTGTTTTGTTTATCGGGCCTGAAGGCGGCTTTAGTGAAAATGAAATAAAATCAGCTTTAGATCATCATGTAATGCTGACAAGTCTTGGTCCGAGAAGGTTAAAAAGCGAAACGGCGGCCATTACGGGCATCGTAAAAATTTTAAATCAGGTAAAAGATATTTAACCTTTTGACTGTGAGGTAATCGTTATGTCATGTTTATTTTGTAAAATTATAAACAAGGAAATACCTGCTCAAATCGTTTATGAAGACCAAAATGTTTTGGCCTTTAAAGATATTTCTCCGCAGGCTCCAGTTCATTTATTGGTCATTCCCAAAAAACACATTGCCTCAATAAATGAGGCCGGGGTTGAGGATGAACAACTCATCGGAAAAATGATTCTGGCGGCTCAAAAATTGGCAGATGAGGCAGGAATCGCTAAAGGTGGTTATAGAATCGTTTTGAATTGTAATGAAGACGGTGGCCAGACTGTTTTTCATATTCATCTACATTTGCTTGGCGGTCGTTCCATGCAGTGGCCTCCGGGATGATAGAAAAATAAGGCATAGTTACCTGATTGAAATTTAAAAAGTTACTTTGTCTTGTTTTAATGCTTTAAATGAAAAATACCTTGATTTTGAAAGTGGGAATGCCTATATTTTCTGTCAAGAGAAAAACGATATCTTAATATGGAAAGGAGGTTGAATAGTTCATGCCTGGAATAAGGGTACGTGAGGGCGAAGCTTTTGAAAGAGCTCTGAAACGTTTCACTAAAGCTTGTGAAAAATCTGGATTGATGTCTGATATTAAAAAGCATCAGCAGTATGAAAAGCCCAGTGAAAGAAAAAAGAGAAAGCTTAATACCGCTCGACGCAAAATGCGTAAATTGCAAATGATGGAAAGATAATTTCTATTATCTTTTTAACCTCTGGAGTTCAAATGAGCGTATTTAAGAAACTTACTGATGATATGAAAGCCGCAATGAAATCGGGCGAAAAAGAAAAGTTAACAACAATTCGCCTGCTTCGAGGTAATCTTAAAGATGCGGCTATTGATAAAAGAGCAGATCTTACCTCGGATGAAGAACTATCAGTTTTAACGAGTGCTGCAAAGAAACGGCGTGAAGCGATTACGGCTTATGAAGAAGCTGGACGCCATGATCTTGCTAAAAAAGAAAAATTTGAACTCGATATTATTCAAGCTTATTTACCAAAGCCGTTAAGTTCTGAAGAGATTGAAAAAATTGTAGACAGTGCCATACAGCAAGTTGATGCGATTTCTATTAAAGATTTGGGAAAGGTAATGCCTGTGATTATGGCTCAGGTTAAAGGACGTGCTGACGGTAAAACAATTAATGAGCTTGTTCGCCAAAAGTTAAATTAATATTTTTGACATAGGTATTTTAAAAGTGAATAAAGGAATGATAATATCGACTTTATTCACTTTTTTTATGCGTATTGATTTTTAATTTTAGGTGACGAAATGTCTTATCCGGATATTATAATAATAATTATTATTACAACTTTTGTGTTTTTTGGAACGAAAAGGGGGATGGTTAACGAACTGCTTGGGTTTACAGGGTGGTTTATTTCATTGTTAATTGCCCTTAAATTTTATGTTTTAGTAAATCCCTATATCCTGTCAAAGTTTCAGAATATTAGTAAAATTAGTGCTTATATCAGTATAATAATAGTACTTATACTTGCAAAAATAGGTATCTGGTTTTTCGTAAAATTATATGCAGGACTATTCAAGCCGAAAACGAATAAACTTTTAAACCAGTTTGTTGGTGCGTTATTTGGTTTTTTTCAGGGGGCGTTTTTAACGAGTATTTTAATATTAAGTATTTCCTTTTTTCCAAAGTCAAACATTAAAAATGTTGAAGAACAATCATACCTGGCTCCTCACTTGAAAAAATTTGCTTCATTAATTGTTGATTCCATAAGTTATTTTGTACCACAAGCTGGTAAAGCTGTACAAAGTGTGCTGGATAAAACCAATGAATCTCAGGACATTCTTAAAGATATGCCAAAATCCGGCAAAGAAAACCTTGAAAAAGCCATAGATACGTCCGTTGACCACTTGAACTCTATTAGTGACAAGGAAAAGGACCGCATAATTGATAATGAGAAAAAAAGAGCTCAGGAATTGGCGAAAAAATTACGGAGATAACCCCAGTTGGAATCACTTTTTAAGGTTTTAGAATTTGATAAAGTTTGTGAAAATTTATCACAATATGCAATATCCCCTTTGGGAAAAGAATTAGCCCTCGAACTAACACCGATTACCGATACTAAATTTCGATATTTAATTTTGTCGCAAGTGACCGAACTTCGGGACCTGATATCCTATGATCAGGCTGTTCCATTAGAAGGGCTTTCAGATATTCGTACTGTTTTAAAAAGAGCCAAACTTGTCGGCACTATACTGCGGCAGGAGGAATTTGCAGATCTTGCCAAAATGTTGATTTTAGTGAGACGGTTGGTATCCTATTTCAAGTCTCGTGAAGAAAAAATCCCTTTTTAAAAAAATTGATCAAACCACTGGTAATTATCGATTCTCTTGAAAAAGAGATCATTCGATGTATTGATGTAGATACCTTTGAAGTAAAAGATTCGGCAAGTCCAAAACTGGCGCAAATTCGCCGGGACATTAAAAGGGCGCAAGAGGCTGTACGCCGGAAAATCGAATCGTTACAAAAGAACCTTGGCTCACAAGGGTTTTTGCAGGAAAATGTTATCTCGGTTCGCGAGGGGCGTTTGGTGCTGGTTGTTAAAGATGAATATAAAAGAAAGATTAAGGGCCTTGTCCACGGCCAATCAGCCAGTGGCGCCAGTTATTTTGTTGAACCTTTGGAAACACTTGACGACAATAATCGTGTCAGGGAACTGCAAACAGAAGAGACCAAAGAGATTGAACGTATTTTATTCGAGCTTTCAAATCTTGTCCATAATGATGTTGTAACTCTAAGCCACAATTTGAAAATTCTTGCCAAATTTGATTTGCTCTACGCAAAAGCAGATTATTCGCGTGTTTTAAATGCACAACAGGTTGAACTCGTGGATCGACCATTTTTACACCTGGCTTCAGCACGGCACCCTCTGCTGGTACAAAGACTGGGAGAAAAGGCGACGGTTCCACTTGACATTATACTGGGTGAAAAATTTCATACGCTCATTATCAGTGGTCCAAATGCAGGCGGTAAAACCGTTACCTTGAAAACTATAGGTCTATTAACATTGATGACTCTATGCGGATTACATATTCCCGCTTTACCGCATTCCAAAATCGGTTGTTTTGAAAGTATTTTTTCCTGCATTGGCGATCAGCAGTCCATTGAAAATGATCTGTCAACTTTTTCAGCCCATTTACAAAATCTGCACGTGATTTCTGAAAATGCAGATCTAAATAGCCTGGTTTTAATTGATGAAATCGGTTCCGGAACAGACCCGGAAGAAGGGACTGCTTTGGCAATGTCCTTACTGGAACGGTTAACAGCCCGAAAATGTCTGTCTGTTGTAACAACTCATCATGGCGCTTTAAAAGTCTTTGCCCATGAAACACCGGACGTGGAAAACGGATCCATGGAATTTAAAATCGAAACGCTGGAACCGACCTATCGTTTTATGCCCGGTTTGCCCGGCTCAAGCTATGCTTTTGAAATTGCCAAACGAATGGGAATCTCTAATGAAATCCTGAATCGTGCAAGGAGTATTATAGGCGGGCACAAAGGCAAGATGGAAAGTTTATTACTGGAACTGGAGCAGTTGCGCCAGCAAAATAAAGATATGGTTTCCAAAAATTCCATCAAACAGTCTGAATTGGATGGTTTGCTTGAACTATATGGGGAAAAAACAAGCAAAATTAAACGGGAAGAAAAACTAATTAAAAGAAGAGCTGTTGAAGAGGCTGAAGAAATAATCCGGCAGGCTAATGTAGCTGTTGAATTGGCGGTTAAGGAAATTAAAGAAAAAAATGCCGATAAAAACAGTATCCGTGATACTAAAAGCTTGTTAAAAGATGAAGCAAAAAAAATTGAAAAAATTAAAAAAGACGTTAAAGAAGAAACACCGAATATTTCTGAGCAGGAACCCATACAAATTGGTGACTTTGTAAAGTGGAAAACAATGGGGACCGTCGGTAAAGTGCTGTCCGAAAAAGATAAACAAAATCGTGTTTTGGTTCAGGTTGAAGGTGTTAAAATGAAATTGCTGGTAACGGATTTAATTAAAACCAAACGCCAAAAGCAAAAAAAGTCACTTGTAAATATTAATTTATCTTCAGATGAATCTTTATTAAATGAAATTGATTTGCGGGGCATGACAGAAGAGGATGCGAGGGAGGCTGTTGACCGGTTTATTGATGAAACACTGTTAACCGGATTAGAAGAGATACGAATTGTTCACGGCAAGGGGACAGGAAAACTGCGGCAGGGGATTGGCCAGTTTTTACAAAATCATCCGCAGGTGAGCAAATTCAGATTAGGATATTGGAATGAAGGGGATTCCGGGGTAACTGTTGTTCGATTGCGTAAATGAAAAAGGGCCAATAATGATAAAAACAGCGATTAAGGCTGCGAAGGAAGCTGGCAAATTTATTAAACAAAATGCAGGAACAATTCAAAGCAAAAACGCTGATAGAAAGCTTGCATTTGATTTTGTTACTGATATTGATAAAGAGTCAGAAGAGATTATAATTGATATTATTAAAAAAGAATTTCCAGACCATAAAATTCTGGCAGAAGAATCCTTGCGTCAAGAAAGCGGTGGTTTTCGCTGGATTATCGATCCTTTAGACGGTACGACAAACTTTATTCATAATTATCCGGCTTTTGCGGTATCCATAGCATTGGAAAAGGACAATGAAATAATTCTGGGTGTTGTTTATGATCCTTTACGCGATGAGTTGTTTCATGCTGAAAAGGGAAAAGGCGCATTTTTGGATAATACTCCAATACATGTTTCCGCTATAGCCGATCCTGGAGTTGCTTTGCTGGCTACCGGATTTCCTTTCCGTTCAAAGGAATATCTTGATTTATATTTAAAATCTTTTCAACAGCTTTTTAAGCAAGTCAGCGGCATTCGCAGGGCCGGATCTGTTGCACTTGATTTTTGCCATTTGGCCTGCGGACGGTGTGATGGTTTTTGGGAAATTAAACTTGGACCCTGGGATATTGCTGCCGGCTCCCTGATTATTAAAGAGGCCGGTGGATTAATTACAGATTTTGCCAATGAAGATGACCCTATGTGGACCGGTAATGTCATTGCTTCCAATGGTTTATTGCATGATACAATTTTTCAGGTGGTTAATGAAGTTTTTAAAGGGCATATTGATAAATGATAAACCATTTTTACGTGTGACACGTATTTTTATTTGGTTATTGTTTCTAATATTTTTCATGATCTGGGGTAAGATTAATTTCCCCTATGTGACTTTAAAAGACTGCCTTCGGGAACCACAAAAATATAACGGTTATACTATTACAATCGGAACTGAAACAACTGTTAATAAAATTACATCTCGTGGATTTTATATAAAATATTTGGGTAAATTTTTCTACGTGCAGGGTTTAGCAGATAATTTGCATGTCAATGAGTTTGTAACGTTGCGGGCAAAATTTACCAGTCCGGACCGCTTGGAACTCGTGGATTTACGGCCTGCCAAATACAGACGTATCAAAATCCTTGCTTCAGTTTTACCGGTTATTGTCATTTTATTGTTATTCTTACGGGCCTATCGTTTTCATTTTGTAAAATTCTATTTTGAAAAAATCTGATGCCTGATCTGATTACTCATACTGCCTCGACCTATTTTATCTCATCTTTTCGTAAAAATGATGCCTATAGGATATTTTTTTACCTTGGCATTATTTTACCTGATATTATTACCCGCCCGATTTATATTATATGGCCTTCTTTATACAAATATACGGTTGCCATGCATACACCGGTTTTTCTTGTTTTTGTTGTGCTGTTGGCAGGAGAGTTTTTCCGACCGTCTGTTCGTTACACGTTTTATTCTAATACCTTTTTCGGTGTATTCCTTCATTTGTTGCTGGATTTTTTTCAAAAGCACCTGGCAAACGGTTATTACTGGTTTTTTCCCTTTTCATGGAAATCATTAGAGATCGGTTTGTTTTGGCCGGAAATCCCGCTTTTATTGTCTCCCCTTTGGATACTATTTATTATATTTTGTGAATGGCGATTGTATTCTAAAAGACGGATTAATTGAAAGGTCCACTTTTAACAAGTGGACCAAAGGATACATTTTTATAACCGATATTTTTTACCGGTACTCATAAAAGCATGTATGTTTTCAATAGGGGTTTCCTGAGGCAAGTCGCATCCGGTGCTTAAAACAAAATTAGGAAATGGGGCCATTTGTTGCAAAAGTTCGGTTACCTCTTTTTCAACCTGTTCAGGTGTTCCGTTTAGTAAACTTCCTGTTGGATTAATGTTGCCCATAATAATAACTTCCGGGGGAACTTGCTTGGCAACTGACGGCAGGTCAACACCAACTTCCTGTGAATCAAGACTAAGCGCACTGACACCTGTTTCCACCATTTTATTAATAAGATGCATGGTGTTGCCACATGTATGATAAATTGTTGCTATTCCGGTATACTTGCAGCTTTCAATAATATATTGTACATAAGAACCTGAAAACGCGGCAAACTCATTTGGACCAAGCATTACGGCGCTGGGTTCTAGAATACAAATTGTTTGAGCACCTGAGGCAATTAGCAATCTCACATACTCTAAAATTTTTTCCGTTGTGAATTGACAAAGAGTATGTAAATCATCCGGCTGTAAAACAGTTGCCATCGCTGCCTGATCTGCTCCCATAATTAGTGCAGCCAGAGAATAGGGACCAGTTACATAGGCGCCTCTTAGAATAGAGTCTGAAAGTCCAATGCTCATTAATTTCATTGTTTCAAGATAACCGATAAGGCGCGTATCAAAGGCAATGTTTACATTTTCTTTAGCAGCAAGATCATCAATTGAAAAATCGGATTTTACGACTGTAGCAGATTCCTGTTGTGGAAATACGGTATATTGTCCCAGGGCGTTTGCTTCCACAGCAAGGTCCATTAAAGGAAAAATAATATCCGGTTCAAAGACTCTGGCAATTTCTTTTACTATTTTATAATGCTGTCCAAAATTTTGTTGGGCTAATTTTATGGTATTGCCCGTTATATTTACTCCGGGAAATCCGACAAGTGGGGCCACCAGACGTCTTTTTTCTTTTTGGGCTTTTGCAATTTTTTCAAGAAAAGGATTGTGTATCATTCATTTTCTCCCTTTGGCTAATTTAAACAGACGGTTCGTATTAAGGTATGGATTTTAATATTCGAAAAATCCCATATTCAGGAGTGGGAGCTATTCACGCCTTGAAATTGTAAACCTGACCCGAATTTATTACTTTTTGGTTAAGTTATGAGATGCAGCTTGCATTATTCGGCATAATTATACATATACTCTAAATGAATTACAAGTAAAAAAATGTATATTTTGCCGTCAATTTACAAGTTGTTAGCGGATATTTCTTTAAGCAGTTCTTTTGCTCTATCTTTTTTAGAATTAGCCCGTTTTTTTACCTCTTTATCCGGTGTAAGGGATAATGCCTTTTCACAATGCATTTTAGAAAATTCAGAATTTTTTAAATTAAAAAAGCATTCAGCCAGTTTTACATGCAGTAAAATTTCATTATAATGATTATTTATTGTTTCGCTTTTAACGGAAAGCAACAGTTTTTGATAAATTTCAATTGATTTTTCATATTCTTTATTTTTGTAAAAAGCGTCACCCAAGGGCCATAAGAAAAACCGGCTTTCAGGAAATTGTTGCAGTCCTTCCTTTGCACAATAAATTGCTTGTGTATAATTTTCTTCCTGAATATATATCCAGCTCAAGTTTGAAAGCGCTGCCCATTTTGAATAATAGCTGCAGTCAACGGCTTTTTTTATTAATTCTATTCCGGCATTTTTGTTATTTGGGAAAAATGGCAGCCAGGATAGTTTTTCTGTTATCTGGCTGCGCCAATAATTATAGCTTCCCACACCAAGGTAGGCATCACAAAAAAGGGTGTCTATTTCTGTTACTTTTTCAAGTTCATCAATAGCAACGAGGGCTATTTTGATTGCTTTAATATATTTACCATCCCGTGCTAATTGAAAACTTTTATAGGACATGGCAGCGCCATGAAAAAAAAGCATGTGTGGATTTTCAGGCTCATTGTGGATTGCTTTGGAAGCAATTTTTATGGCGTTGTTTATTTCCTTATAGAATTGTTTTTCCCATTGTTTGGTTTCAAAGTCCATCATTTGCGATTGTATAATAGCGGCACTAAAAAAATATCCAGCCGGATGATCCGGGTATTCTTTTTTTACCTGTTCAAAAAATTCCAATGCTTGTTGATAGTCTTCTGAAATACCGGATTCAATACCTTTTTGTAAATACTGTGGTGTAAGAATTGGCTGGGAAAAAGCTGTACCGATACTTGAATATAAAAACAGATATATATAGATAATATTTTTCATTATTTTCTTTTAGTTTAGATAAAAAAAAAGCCTGACAAAAGTGGCAGGCTTTATTAATTTATTTTAAAATTTTTTAATCTATCATATATGTTGCCGGATCAACCGGTGTACCATTATTGATCACTTCGTAATGTAAATGGGGTCCGGTTGAACGTCCGGTGTCACCAACTTTGCCGATAACAGTATGTCTTGTAATACGTTCACCGGGTTTAACAAGAACTTTTTGCAGGTGAGCATATCGTGTTATCAGCCCGTTACCATGGTCTATTCTAACTTGTTTTCCGTAACCATGATTTGGACGGTATTTTGTGACAACTTCAATAACCTTGCCGTCTGCTGTTGCGTAAACGTCTGTTCCTCGTGGCGCTGAAATATCGACACCGTCGTGTTTTCTAAATTGGTCGACAAAAGGGTCAAGACGTATGCCGAATTTGTCGCTTATACGACCACCAAGTAATGGGCGAATAGAAGGAGTCTGTTTTAGAGTCCTTAGGTTTTTATTGTGCTGGGTGATAATTTCCCCATAGCTTTTAGAAGCGAGGTCAATCCGCTGATCGAGATTATCAATAAGGCGTTTTATCTGAACAGCTTCGTTTGCAGAGTTTTCATTCAATATAGAATAGCTTGCATAGGTTTCCGGTGCATGTCCACCAACACCGAGTTTCCTAACGTCTTTGTTAATGGACGGCAAGTCTACAAAAACTCTTAAATCATCGTCCTCTTTTTCCAAGAGTTGAACTTTACCTTCAATGATTTGGACTTTTTTGCCCATCTCGTTAAGCATTTCTTCCAGTTGGTAGTTTGCTTTTGAAAGATGAGCCACTTTCCAATCATGGTACACATCGGTAAAAAATTCAAGTGTGAGGAATGTGGTGACAAGTAAAACGGCAAAAATTAGTACACAATACCCAACAATCTTCTTCCATCCCAAACTAATTTGCTTCGCCTCCGAATCCCCCAAAGAAAAATAGATGAGTTTAATATGTTTACCGAACATCTCTTTCCTTTGCGATTTTGTTAATGCAGCCGATCATTTGTTGGTTTCATTTTGGACAATATACATCATCATTAATCTTGGAGGTACTTTTTAAATTTGAGAGGTAGGCGCATAAGCCGATAGGAATATAATAACTTATTTGCGCTTTGTCAAGAAAAAAATGGTCAAGAGTCTAATTGTTTCTGGTTCAAGTAATTATCCGAGGTATTTTCTCAGAATTTTACTTCTATAATTGTGCTGCAATCGCCTTAGTGCTTTTTCTTTAATTTGGCGAACTCTTTCACGCGTTAAATTAAACTTTTCACCAATTTCTTCAAGAGTATAAGAATGCTCTATTCCAAGACCAAAATAAAGTCTTACAACTTCTGCCTCTCTGTTATCCAGGGTCGATAAGGCTCTTTCTATCTCTATGTGTAGAGATTCATCAAGCAGATTGTCGTCCGGTGGTGGTTGTTCACTGTTTTCTATAATGTCTAACAGACTGTTTTCTTCTTCTTGACTGAAAGGTGCATCTAATGAAAGATGTGTAGCAGGAGTGTTCAAAGCATCGTTAACTTCGGCCGTTGATACTTTTAGGACTTTAGCGATTTCGCTCGCTGAAGGTTCTCTCTCGTACTTTTGTTCTAGCGCTGTAAAAATTTTTTCAATTTTATTAAGCGCACCTATTCTGTTTAGGGGCAGCCTTACAATTCTCGACTGTTCAGCCAAAGCTTGAAGAATAGACTGTCTAATCCACCACACGGCATAGGAAATAAATTTAAATCCTCTTGTTTCATCAAACCGTGTTGCTGCTTTAATGAGGCCCAAATTTCCGGCATTTATCAGGTCGCCAAGCGAAAGTCCTTGGTTTTGATATTGCTTGGCCACACTTACAACAAAGCGAAGATTGGCTTTGGTGAGTTTTTCCAGTGCTTCCTGGTCACCGAGTCTGATTCTCTTTGCATACTCTATCTCTTCTTCGGGTTTTAAAAGCTCAACTTCGCTAATTTCCCGCAAGTAACGATCAAGAGAATCTTCGTTGTTAGTGCCTGCCGGGTATGACCCTTTCCTTGCCAAGATTTACTCTCCGTGATATTCAAGACAAATTGTCTTGGCAAACTACAAATTGTTTTTCTAAAATTTAGAAAAAAAAATGCAAATGTCAACAAGGAATTTTGAAATTTTTTAACATCTTAACTTATAAAAATACTTGACTTTTTTAATATAATTAGTAAATTTAGTACAATGGTTAAATAGGAAACTTATGAAAATTAAATCAATTATTACAATTTTTGCAATTATTTTTATTTATTCACAGTCGCATGCCGGAGCTGTTATTACCCGATTTAATGCTGAAACCGGTGTCGATAAGGTTGAATTAAAATGGTATGTCAGTGCCGAGTCTGATGTTAAAGGTTATAAATTATACCGAAGTTTCGATAATATAAATTATACCGAAGTAAAATTTATCGAGGTTGATGCTGCTCAATCTTTTGAAAAAACCTACAAGTTTATTGATGATACGGTTTTCAAGTCCAATGGCCGGTCTTATTATTATAAACTGGATATTATTACAACAACAGACCAGGCAATTCCTTATGATAATATTTTGACGGTTTCTCCCCAGATATCCAGCACCCGCCATACATGGGGCAGTATAAAAGCCATGTTTCGGTAAATTTGATTTAAAATCCTTCCTTATTAATATTCCCCAATTTTTTATGAAAATCATAAAACGATGTTTGAAAGCGGTCTGCCGCGTTTTTTGTATTGGTAAGATGATTTAAAAATGTATTTAAATCTTTTACCAGGAACTGAAAATCGTGGGTCAGTGTTTTTAAAGTTTGAATAATTTTTTGAGAATTTTTTTCTACTTTCAGGCTCTCCATGCCGAACAACAAAGTCTGAAGGAAAAAATAAAATGTATTTGGCGATGTAATAAATACATTTTTGGCTTGTGCAAATTTAAAAACTGACTGATATTTTTGAACATGAAGGTATATTGCTTCGGCAGGGATGTATATAACGGCAAAGTCTGTTGTGTTTTCTTCCGGCAGGATGTATTTTCTGCTGACTGTTTCGATATGCGTTTTAACATCACGAATAAATCTTTTTTGAAAAATTAACTCATGCTCTTTCGAGTCGGCACTTTCTGCTTTTTTAAAATTTTCAATGGGGAATTTGGCATCAACGGGAATACCGCCTTTATCTGTTAATATCAGCACATCTACTCTTTGGCCGTTAGAAAACCGGTACTGAAACTTTAATTGTTCTCTTGGAAGAACTTGATAAAGCATATCCTGTAATATTTTTTCTCCCATGATGCCTCTTAATTTGGGAGCATGTAATATATTGTGAAAGTCACGAATTTGTTCGCCAATTTCATGAATATGGCCGAGGTCCTGGTTTAAAAGCCTCATCAAATCAGTTGACTTGTCGAGTCTTGTATTAATCGTCTGCTGTGTATGTTGCATTTGATTTTGCAGGTTAAGGGAGATGTTTTGAATATTTTGTTCCAGGTTTTGCTGGCTGTTTAATAACACATCCCAGTTTGTATCTTTTGGTTGTTTGATGTATTTTGTCAGCCTGTGGTTTTGAATAATTAGAATGGCTGTTAATATTACAAGCGGGATCAGGATAAAATAGTTAATATATTCCATGGCAATTCCGTATTAAAATAACATTTTTTTATAGCCAAATTTATGGAATTGACTTTTATTAAGCAAGCTGTCGAGTTCAATATGTTAAAAAAGGTAGGTATTATTATTATCGGGGTGATTAGTCAAACATATAGAAAGGTTGTATTTAATGTGATGTGATGTGATTATTTCTTGCTTTTTTGTTTTTCATTTATTATTATATTCAACTATGAAAAGGGATAACGAAAAATCTCAATTTGTCCCTATCTACCAGAAATTGGTAGAGCAGTATAAAAACACCATCCTGACACAGAAAATCCCTCCCGGAACACGTATTGATTCCATTAACGAAATTCAAAGCAAACATAAAGTTTCCCGAGAAACGGCAAAAACCGTATTGAAAATTTTATCTGATGAAGGTTTTATTGTTCAAAAACCCGGTATGGGATCATTTATTGCTGATCTTGGCCCCTGTAAAAAGATATGGGGTGTTATCGTCCCATTTTTCTCTTCACAGACTGAACAGTTAATTCATTATTTACGGCAAAAAGCCGATTCCCTTGGTCGTCAGGTTGAAATATTTATAGACTATAACAATTACGAGGAGGAAATTCGTCTGGTGGGTACCTTGATTAATTCGCGATATGAAGCGGTTATTATGGTACCCACCTTTGACGAATCCAAAACCGCATTATTTTATAAACGGCTGCAAACCGGTAAAACATTGGTAACTCTTTTAAATCATACAATGGTGGGTTCTTATTTCCCCTATGTGATTCAAAGTTATGATTTGGGTGTCCGTCGTGCCGTACAATATTTATTGGAAGGAACAAATAAGGCTCTTGCCTATATTAAAAATAATATCTGGCTTGGCAGAAATATGATTCAGGAAGTTATGCAGGAGACTTTTAAAAATTTTATTCAACGGGACGGCAACAATCGCGAATGTCATTTTATTAAAGATATAAGTTTGGTTACCAAAGAGTTTATTCAGGAAAAACAGATATCAGGTATTTTTTGTTGTGATGACATAGACGCCGTTCGTCTCGTAGGAAGACTCGGTGAATGGGGTTTTAAAATGCAGGACCAGATTTCACTCGTTAGTTATGGGAATACGGATGTGGCCCGTTTTTTTACCCCTGCTATTACATCAATTGATCCGCATTACAGTGAAATGGCTGCATTGTCATCAGAAATTATTCATCGACATTTAAAAGGAGATGATATAACTCTTAATCAGCATGTTTTGCAGCCGGAACTTGTTATACGAAATACATAACATGAATTCTAAATTGGAGGAGATTAAAATGACCAGAGGTCGAATTGTAGACGCAATTAATGAGGGGAGAATTCTTATATCTGATGGTGCATGGGGTACATTTCTTCAAGCCAAAGGTTTGCAGCCGGGTGATTGCCCCGAGTTATGGTGTATTGACAGACCGGATGATGTATTGGATATTGCCAAAAGTTATATAGCAGCCGGTAGTGACATGATTGAAACAAACAGTTTTGGCGGCACAAGTTATAAACTTGAACACTATGGATTAGCAGACCGGGTTAGTGAACTGAATCGTGCTGCTGCTGAAATTTCCAGAAAAGCGGCTGGTGAGGTAAACTGGGTTATTGCATCTGTCGGCCCTACCGGTAAAATGCTGGTTATGGGTGATGTAACGGAAGACGATTTGTATAACGCTTTTAAGGAGCAGGTTATAGCCCTGGAAGAAGGCGGCGCAGATGCTATTTGTGTGGAAACGATGAGTGCCATTGATGAAGCCTGTTTAGCCATCCGTGCGGCGCGTGAAAATACAAACTGTGAAGTTATTTGCACGTTTACGCTTGAAAAAACAGTATCCGGTGAATATCGGTCAATGATGGGTGTTGCACCAATAGATGCGGCTAAAGCCGCCATTGAAGCCGGCGCACATATTATTGGTACAAACTGTGGAAACGGATTGGAACGAATGATTGATATTGTTACTGAAATGAAAACAGTTATCGGTGACATTCCCATTCTTGTTCACGCAAATGCCGGTTTACCGCAAAATATAGGCGGAAAAGATGTTTTCCCTGACAGCCCTGAACAAATGGCAGCTTTAACACCTGCAATTATTAAAGCCGGTGCCAAAATTATTGGCGGCTGCTGTGGAACAACACCTGCTCATATCAGAGCAATTAAAGATGCCGTTAATAATGTTTAATATTTTTATACAAAAATAATGTGGAGAATTCTGTTATGTCCTTTAAACCAAAATTTTTAGCAACCGGAATCGGCAGTATGCCGTTTACAGATATTAACCATGCCGTCGATGTTTCGGTTTCCAAGTTAACACAGGCTCCTTTTTGGCCGCAGCTTCCCAAATTGGGTTTGAATGAACAAATGGAAATTCAATATTCCGAAGGATTGCCCTGTGCTCAGATTGACCGTGAAAAAGGTCGTATGTTTTTCGATACCTCCGGCGATTATTCCGAAGCTTTTGCCGAGTTTTACGAAGCTTATATGCTTGCCATGGACCCTGATGACGGGACAGGTGATTGTTCTGCCATGCAGATCAGTAATGAATTTTCCAAAGGTGTTTATGCTTTGGAGCAAAAACTGCAATCAATGGGAACAAAATTACCATTTGTTAAAGTACAAACAACCGGCCCCTGTAGTTTTGCTTTGACGATTGTTGACGAAAATAAACGGGCTATCTATTATAATGAAGAGTTTCGTGATGTTGTGATTAAAGCACTGGCTATGAAATGCCGCTGGCAGATCCAGAAATTCCAACCTTTTGCTGAAAAAATTATCTGTTTCATAGACGAACCGATACTTTCTGCTTTCGGCAGCTCTACCTATGTTTCCGTAAAACGGGAAGATGTTGTCGCCCATTTAGCTGAGGTTATTGAAGCTGTTCACGCTGATAATGCGTTGGCTGCTATTCACTGTTGCGGTAATACGGAATGGAGCATCCTGATCGATGCCGGTGTTGATATTGTTAATTTTGATGCCTTTGAATACGGCGAAACCATTGCCATGTACGCAGATTCCGTTAAAGCCCACCTGGAACGGGGCGGAGCCCTGGCCTGGGGTGTTGTGCCGACTTCTACAGCCATCCGCGAACAAACTTTGGATAGTATGGTCAATCATTTTGAAAAAATGATAGATCACCTGGCTTCCAAGGGTATTGATAAACAGCTTATTATTGAGCAGGCCCTTGTAACACCATCCTGCGGTACCGGATCAATGGAACCGGATGATGCTGAAAAGGTATTTGAGATGACGCAGCAATTGTCTGCTGCCATGAAACAAAAATACGGTTTTTAAACGAAAGATATTATGAAAATTGCTATTTCCGGTAAAGGCGGTGTCGGCAAGTCTACTCTTGCCGCCGCTTTAACGCTTATGATGGCCAAACAAGGTAAACGGGTGTTAGCTGTTGATGCAGACCCGGATGCGAACCTTGCCGCCGCTCTTGGAATTCCCGAAGAGAAACAAAAAGAAATTATTCCTATCTCTGAGCAGATTGCCTTAATAGAAGAGCGGACCGGCGCCAAAGTAAAGCAGTATGGGCAGATGTTTAAGATAAATCCGGAAGTTTCGGATATTGCTGAAAACTATGCCACCATGCATAACGGAATTGCTTTGCTCGTACTCGGCGCTATTGAACAGGGGGGAAGCGGATGCGCTTGTCCTGAAAGTGTGTTGTTACGTGCGCTTGTCACCGACCTTGTTTTGTTTAAAGACGACGCGCTGGTGCTGGACATGGAGGCTGGTGTTGAACATTTGGGACGGGCAACAGCCCGCGGAGTGGATACCATGATTGTTGTGGTTGAACCGGGAAAACGTTCAATCGACAGCGCTTTCCGTGTACAGCGTATGGCGCAGGAAATCGGCCTGAAAAATATCCGCTTTGTTGCCAATAAAGTAACCAGCGAGGAAGATAAAAACTATCTTATAGAATCACTGCCGAATCATGAATTCCTTGGTTTTATACCCTATTCTGAATCTATCCGTAAAGCTGACCGGGATGGATTGTCTGCGTTAGAGTATGTCGATGCTGAAATGCAATCTGTTTTTCAGGAACTTTATGAAAAAATATTAACAAATTAATTTTTATGTGTTATAAAGGATAGCAAGATAGTCCTTTATATAAATTTTGATGTTTTGATTTTAAAATAAAAGAGAAGAATGAGTTATATTATAGCCGTTACCGGTAAAGGTGGTGTGGGAAAAACAACCTGTGCTGCTTTATTGGTGACCCAGTTGATACGAAACAATAAAAGACCTGTCCTTGCTGTTGATGCTGATCCCAATAATTGTCTGGATGCCGCACTTGGTGTCCATACTGATGTGACAATTGGCGGAGTCCGTGAAGAAGCCCGGCAAATTGCCGGTAAAGGAATGGCCAGCGGAATTTCCAAACAGCAGTTGCTGGAATTGAAAATATCCGAAAGCCTGGTTGAGGCTGATGATTTTGATCTGATAACCATGGGGCGCCCCGAAGGACCGGGTTGTTATTGTTATGCCAATAATGTGTTAAAAGCAGCGCTGGGTGAAATTGCATCAAACTATCCTTATGTTGTGTTGGACAATGAGGCTGGTTTGGAAAATTTATCCAGACGTATTGTGCAAAAAGTGAATTTGATGGTGATGGTTACAGATCCGTCTGCCAGGGGAGTCGATACGATAAAACGTTTGTTTGATTTGACCCATGAAATGGGTGTTGAATACGACAAGCTCGCTATTATTATCAACCGGTTGAGGAGTGATAGAGAACCACGTTTTATTAATGATTTACAAAATATCACCAATGCTGATTTTATTGTTGCCCTGCCGGAAAATTCTGAATTGGCTGATTATGCTGAAGACGGAAAAAGTTTTATTTCATTACCTGACAATAATGACGTTGTAGTAATTTTGAAAAAAATGATTGCGGATATTGGAATTTGAAAATAATCGAAAACAGAAATAGAATATAAAAATATACCTTGCGGCTTTCCACCTGAACAATGGGAGAATAATCTATATGCCAAAGGAACCAATTAAAATTGAGGAACGCGTTTCCGATGCTGCCTCAAGTGAAATGTTATTAAAAGCTGCTACCGACTGTATTGAAACCTGTTTTACCCGGGTTGAAACTCAGCGAAATTCCTGCAAATTCGGTACGACCGGTGTTTGCTGCCGAATTTGTCACATGGGACCCTGCCGAATTACACCAAGGTCGCCCCTCGGTATCTGTGGAGCCAATGCAGATACAATCGTTGCCCGAAATTTTTTACGTCAGGTTGTCGGCGGCGCCGCTGCCCATTCCGACCATGGCCGTCATCTTGTTTTACGCCTGAAAAAAGTTGCCGAAGGAAACGGTAACGGCTATGAAATTAAGGATAAAAAAGCCTTGTACAGAGCGGCCAAAGCCTATCAAATAGAAACCGACGACCGCAGTGATTCAGAAATTGCGCTTGATTTGGCCAATATATTTTTGCAGGAATTCACATCACAGGAAGAACTGTTAAAAACTCTTAACCTGGCGCCGGAAAAACAGTCAAGTATTTGGAAAAATCAGGATGTTGCTCCTCAGGGAATCGACCGAATGGCTGTCGAATCCATGCACCGTACACACATGGGTGTTGATCACGACTACCAGAGCATATTACGCCAGGCTTTTCGCACTTCTTTAGCTGACGGATGGGGCGGTTCACGAATTGCCACCATGGCTTCCGATATCCTTTTTGGAACACCGGCCCCGGTTAAAAGCCAGTCAAACCTTGGTGTTTTAAAAGAAGATACTGTTAATATTGTGGTGCACGGCCACGAACCGGAATTGTCCGAAATGCTGGCTGTTGCTGTCTGTGCGCCGGATATTGTGGATTATGCTAAAAAAGCCGGTGCAAAAGGTATAACCCTGGCCGGTATATGCTGTACCGCCAATGAAATATTGATGCGGCATGGTATTCCGGTTGCCGGAAATTTTCTACAGCAGGAGCTTGCTGTTATTACCGGTGCTGTTGAAGTTATGGTAATCGATGTGCAATGTTGTATGCCCAGTCTGCCGGAAGTTGCCGCTGCTTATCATACGCAAATTGTTTCAACATCGGCCATTGCCAAAACCGCCGGTGCGTTCCATCACGTTTTTGACGAAGATGATGCATTATCATCCGCAAAAGAACTGATAAAACGCGCTATTGATAATTATAAAAATCGTGATTCCAAAAAGGTTGCCATACCATCCGAAACAAAACCGCTTATTGCCGGATTTAGTGTTGATGCGATCAAATATATGCTGGGCGGCAGCTACCGCGCCTCTTTTAGACCTTTGAATGATGCTATTATTCAGGGCCGAATAAAGGGTGTTGTTGGAATTGTCGGTTGTAACAATCCGAAAGAAAAACTGGACGATTACATTAACACTCTGACTCAAAAACTGATTAAAGAAAATGTACTGGTCCTTAAAACCGGTTGTGCTGCTATTGCTTCGGCAAAACAGGGGAGATTGACCCCTGAAACGGCGTTGGAACAGGCTGGTAGCGGATTGCGTGAAGTTTGTGAAGCCGTCGGAATTCCGCCTGTCCTGCATATGGGGAGCTGCGTTGATAATTCAAGAATTCTGGAAGCGGGTACGGAAATTGTTCTTGAAGGCGGTTTGGGAGATGATCTTTCCTTAATTCCGGCCGTGGGTGTCGCTCCGGAATGGATGAGCGAAAAGGCAATTTCCATTGGTTGTTATTTTGTCGCCTCCGGTGTGGACGTTATTTTAGGGCATCCCTTTTATGTTTCCGGATCGGAAAATGTTGACAAATTTTTACACCAAGATGCTAAAGATTTGTTTGGCGGATCATTCCATGTTTGTGAAGAAGCAGATGCTGCCTTTGATAAAATAATGACCTTACTTGACAATGCCAGAGAAAAACTGGGCATCAACAAAAAGATGGAACGCAAGCTGTATGATATGAAAGATAGGAGAGAACTGGATGTCTAAACTGATATGCAGCAGCGCCATTGACGGTGCTGTAGAATGGGTTGCTCGCGCTGAATCGAAACTTGATGAGGCGATTAAGATAAAAGGAGAATCCCAGGCAGTCGGGTTCCCGGATACAGCTTATTTTTTGCCGGTCATTTATTCATTTATCGGTAAAAAAGCAGAAACATTGGCGGACCTGAGAGATATATTAAAACGTGCAAAAGAGCTATTGCCGGAACGACCATCTGAAAAAGTCTGGCTGCCATATTTAGGAAGTACCCTGGATGCCGGTGTTGCGGCTTTGTTTGCCTGTGAAATTATTGAAGCCTGCAAGTATATTACCGGTCCGCATCCGGTTGATGATATTTGGCTGGGTGCCGCAAGCGATTTGATTATGCGTGAAAGAGGCATCGAATTTGTCGATGGAACAGCGCCCGGATTTGCCGCTATTACCGGAGCAGCGCCGACAAATGAAATTGCCGTTAAAATAGCCAGAGAATTGCAGGAAAAAAATCTGTATGTTTTTATGGGAGGCGGGCTAAACGGAAACCATTTTTCCAAACAATTGGCTGAAGAGGGAATTCAGCTTGGATGGGAAACACGGCTTGTACCTTTTGGTAATGATGTTTCCGCATTAATTTATGCACTTGGATTTGCTAACCGGGCCGCCCTTTCTTTTGGCGGTGTTAAACCCGGTGATTTTGAGAAAAATTTAAAATATAATAAAAACAGAATTTTTGCCTTTGTTCTGGCTTTCGGTACGGTAACTCCTGATAAATATGCTCTCGCAGCAGGGGCCATTAATTATGGTTTCCCGGTTATTGCAGATACGGATATACCGCAAATTTTACCGACAGGTGTATGTACTTATGAACATGTCGTTTCGCAGGTCCCTCATGATATCATTGTGGAAAAGGCGCTTGAAGTTCGCGGATGCAAAATTAAAATTACCAAAGTACCGATTCCTGTTTCATACGGCCCGGCGTTTGAAGGCGAAAGAATTCGCAAAAACGATGTCCACGCTGAATTTGGTGGTAATAAATCACAGGCTTTTGAATTTGTAACCTCGGTAGAACTGGATGAAATTAATGACGGCGAAATCGATATTATCGGTCCGGATATTGATACCATAGAACCGGGAACAGTGCTTCCCCTGGGCATTTGGGTCCAGGTGGCGGGCCGCAAAATGCAGTCTGATTTTGAACCGATCCTCGAACGCCAAATTCACCATCTTGTCAATGGTGCGGAAGGTATCTGGCACATGGGACAGCGGGATATTGTCTGGACGCGTGTTTCCAGAGATGCTTTTGCAAAAGGCGTGCGACTGAAAGATTATGGCGAAATTATTCACGCCAAGTTTTTATCCGATTACCCGGCCATTGTTGATAAAGTTAAGGTCACATTGATTACCGACCAAAAAGTTGTTGAAGAACGTATTGCTATTGCCCGTAAGGTTTATGATGAACGCAACCGCCGGTTGGAAGCCATGACGGATGATTCTGTAGATACTTTTTATTCCTGTTTGTTGTGTCAATCTTTTGCCCCGGACCATGTATGTATTATTACCCCGGAACGACTCGGACTTTGCGGCGCCTATAACTGGCTTGACGGTAAAGCCGCTTTTGAAATCGACGAAACCGGTCCCAATCAGCCGGTTAAAAAAGGTGATTTAGTTGACCCTGTAAAAGGTATTTGGAAAGGTGTTGACGAATATGTCTACACCAACAGCCATAAATCCGTGTCCAGTTTTTGTGCCTATTCCATTATGGACCGGCCAATGACAAGCTGTGGATGTTTTGAAGTTATTTGTGCTTACATCCCGGAATGTAATGGAATTATGGCTGTTAATCGCGAGTATCAGGGCAACACCCCGGTTGGAATGACTTTTTCGTCTTTAGCCGGAAGTGTCGGCGGCGGCCAGCAGACACCCGGTTTTATGGGATGCGGAAAGGTCTTTTTAACTTCGAAAAAATTCCTTTTTGCAGAAGGCGGGCATAAACGTCTTGTCTGGATGACAAAAGAGTTAAAAGATCTACTGGCTGATGATCTGCAAAAGCGATTTCAGGAACAGGATGCAGCGGATCTGATGGAAAAAATTGCCGACGAAACTATTTCTACTGAAGCTGATGCTGTCAGACAGTATATGGAAAAAGTGAACCATCCGGCATTAACAATGTCAGACTTGTCGCAAATTTCTTCATCAGAATCACCTGTTGAAACGGATAAAAAGGAACCTGTCGAATCAATAATAATTACGGAAACAAAAGATGTTTCTGAAAAAGAGGATGAACCCATGACACCCGAACAATTGGCTCAATTAAAACAAGAGTTGAAAAAAGAAGTTTCTGATGAACTCAAATCCGTTATGGCTAAGGAAATTGTACGGGAAATTATTTCAACTCTTGGCGAAAAATTTCTCGGAGAAGAAAGATCGATTACTTTTAAGGAACCTGTAAAATCGGAAGAAAAGGTAGAAATTGTCAAAGAACCGGAACTGCCTGCCGGTCCGACCGCTAAAGAGCGTCTAAGTGCTGTAACCGCTTTTACTGTTCCCAAAGAAAGTTGTGAAGTACCTGTTTGGAAGGTAAAACTTGGAGCGACTAAAGCAGAAGGCGGTACACGCGGAAAAACATATCAGGTAGGCGGACAGACCTGTATGCCTTTTCATTTATGGGAAGGTGAAATGCCTAATGCTCCTCTTGTTGCTATGGAAGTTTTTGATCTGGTCAGTGAAAAATTCCCGCCTGTTTTGGCCGGTTACTATGGTGACACGTTGAAAAATCCTGCGGAAATGGCGAAACTTTGTGTGGAAAAATTCGGCGCTGATTTGATCAGTGTTCGGCTTGAAGGAACCCATCCTGAAAAAGGAAACAGAACCCCGGAGCAGGCTGTGCAGGTGGTTAAAGAGGTACTAGCGGCTGTCGATGTTCCGTTGATCATTACCGGTCACAGTAATTTTGACCGAAATAATGAAGTGCTTAAAGCCGTCGCCCAGGCATGTGCCGGTGAAAATCTCTTGTTAAACTGGGTAGAACAGGATAATTACCGAACAATTGCCGGTGCCGCTATGGCCTATGGACATTCACTTGTATCCCAGAGTCCGATTGATGTCAACATCGCCAAGCAGATGAATATTCTCCTGACAAATATGGACATAAAACCGGAACAGATTATCATGGACCCCATGACCGGTGCCGCCGGGTATGGGATTGAATACACCTACTCTGTTATCGAAAGAATCCGTCTCACAGGATTAAATGGCGATAAAATGCTGGCAGGCCCGATGATCGTTGCACCCGGCCAGGAGTGTGCCAAAATTAAAGAAGTTAAAGCGCCGGAATCTGATTTTCCTGCCTGGGGAGAACTGGCAAAACGTGCCGCCATGTGGGAAACCGCTACGGCTATAAATCTATTGTATGCAGGTGCGGATATTATGATCATGTATAACCCGGACGCTGTTAAAGCTGTTAAACGTACTATTGCAAAATTAATGGACAAGAAGAACCAATAACGGAGGAATATTCAAAATGGCATTAACAGGTTTGCAAATTCAAAAATTGCTTCCCAAAACCAATTGTAAAGAATGTGGTTCCAACACTTGTCTGGCTTTTGCAATGAAACTTGCCGCAAAAAAAGCGGATTTATCAGAATGCCCCTATGCTTCCGATGAAGCAAAACAAGTGTTGGGTGCGGCCAGTGAACCGCCGGTTAAAGTTATTGAGCTGGGACCGGATAAAAAATTAAAACTTGGCGATGAAACGGTTTTATATCGCCATGAAAAAACATTTGTCAATCAAACTGCGCTGGCGATTAATATAAACGATACGGATGATGAAGGCACCATTGATAAAACACTAAAACAAATTTCCGATTACGTTCTGGAACGGGTCGGAGAGACATTGATCATCGATATGGTTTCTGTAACCCAAAAGGGAACAGACAATGAAAAGTTTGCTTCCGTGGCAAAAAAAGCATGGGAAACCGTCAAACGTCCTCTGGTGCTGAACAGCGCTAGTGCGAGTGCGCTGGTAGCCGCCGCAGAAGCTGTTAAAGGCTCACACAGTGTTATCGCCTGTGCAACCAAAGAAAATTACAAAGAACTGGTTGACGCTGCTCAGAAAAACGAACATGCATTGGCTGTTACCGGTCCGGATTTGAATGAGCTTGTTTCTTTAACGAGCGAAATTAAGGAAAGTGGTTTCAATAACCTTATTCTTAATTTTAATACTTGCTCTCTGGCCGAACGTTTTCAAACCAATTCAATCGCACGTCGTATGGCATTGAAAGATAATTTTAAACCTTTGGGCTACCCCAGTTTGACGGTTTTAAACACGAATGATTTATATGAAGAGACCGCGCTCGCTGTTACGGAAATCAGCAAATATGGCGGAATTTGTGTGCTTCCCGCTTTTGATGCGGCACAGTTGGCTACGTTAATGACGTTGCGGCTCAATATTTACACGGACCCGCAAAAACCGATTCAGGTTGAACCCAAACTCTATGCCGTCGGTGAACCAACCCCGGAATCTCCGGTCTTTGTCACCACTAATTTTTCATTGACCTATTTTATTGTTTCCGGAGAAATTGAAAACAGCGGAACCAGTGCCTGGCTGCTGGTGCCTGAATGCGAAGGCATGAGTGTTTTAACGGCCTGGGCTGCCGGTAAATTTTCCGGGGGGTATATCGGGAAATTTGCCAAAGAAATAGATTTGGATTCGCTGGTAAAAGGCCGTGATATTATTATACCCGGATATGTTGCCCAAATCAGTGGTGAACTCGAGGAAAGCCTGTCCGGGTGGAAGGTTCTTGTTGGTCCCCAGGAGGCGGCTGATCTGGAAAGTTATATTAAAACAAGGTTGAACTAGATTATTATGAAAGCAGGTTTATAAAATGCCGCGAGTAACATTTCAACCTTTTGGAAAGACTGTTGAGGTTGCTGAAGGTACGCCATTAATCATGGCCGCGCGATATGCAGAGATTGATATTGATCTTCCGTGCGGCGGAAAGGGCACTTGCGGAAAATGTATAGTGCGTATTTTAAAGGGCGATGTAGATTCCGACAGTCTCGGTGTTTTATTACCTTCGACAATGTCCGAAGGATTTGTTCTTGCCTGTAAAACCAAAGTTTTAAATTTTGACATTGTTGTCGAAATTCTTGAACAGAGCGGCAGTCAGGTTGGGAAATTTGTTGATGAAACAGATGACACCTGCCTTATCCGGCATGACCTGCTGCCGGCCGACTGGCAGTTTGATCCGCTTGCTTTAAAATGGGTCGTGAATGTTCCAAAACCCCAGTATGAGGATGGTTTGTCGGACCTGGACCGATTGACCCGGGCCATTCAGGCGGATTGGGGCAAAAAACATGTACAATATCCTTTACCCGTGCTTCAAAAGGTTGCCGATACACTGCGCGAGCAGGATGGTAAAGTAACGGTAACGCTGATTCGTGAATCGGACCGATATCATGTTATCGAATTGGAAGCCGGTGATGAATCTACACAGCATTATGGTATTGCCATCGATATTGGAACAACAACGGTTGCTGTTCAGCTCGTATTTTTGCCATTAGCTAAAGCAATTGCAACGCGAACGGCGTATAATGACCAGATCCATTGTGGTTTGGATGTTATCAGTCGTATTAATTATGCACAAAAACCGGAGCGGCTTGCTGAACTGCGATCCCGGATTTTAAAAACAATCAACAAACTTGTTGTTCAGGTTTGCAAAGGGCATCACGTTAATCCTGTTCAGGTTTGTAACGCTGTGATTGCCGGAAATACAACAATGGTCCATTTGTTGTTGGGGCTGAAACCGGAATATATCCGGTTGGAACCTTATACACCGACCATCCTGGAAGCCCCCTATTTAACAGCCGAACAGGTCGGACTGCAAATCAGTCCTCAATCCTGGGTATATTTATCTCCGAGCGTCGGCAGTTATGTCGGCGGAGATATTACCTCCGGATTACTTTGTACGGACATTGCCGCAAACACGGAGGATATTCATCTTTTTATTGATGTCGGTACAAATGGTGAACTGGTCGTTGGTAATCGCGATTTTTTAATGACCTGTGCCTGCTCAGCCGGTCCTGCTTTTGAAGGAGGGGGGATAGAATATGGTATGCGGGCTGCTATTGGAGCTATTGAGCGGGTTGATGTCGATCCGGAAACCGGTATTGCTTCATATCAAACCATCGGTGATGTGCCTCCAAAAGGTATTTGTGGAACAGGGATGATTTCCTTACTGGCTAATCTATTTCTGACCGGATGGATTGATGCTGCCGGCAAATTAAACCGTTCCCGCTCCTCTGATGTCATCATATCTGATGGCCGAATAAGCCGTTATATTATTGTACCCAAAGAAAAAAGTGGTCTGGATAAGGACATTACAATCAGTGAGCTGGATATTGAAAATATTATCCGGGCCAAAGCAGCTATCTATTCCGCCTGTTCTTTAATGCTTGAACAGGTGGGAATTGGTTTTGATGATGTTGCCAATATTTATATCGCCGGTGGATTTGGGCGTTTTCTTGATATTGAAAAAGCAATTGTCCTTGGTCTCGTGCCGGATGTTCCTCGGGAAAAATATCATTATATTGGAAATTCTTCCTTAATGGGGGCATATATGGTCCTGGTGTCTCAGGATTACCGGCAACGGCAAACAGACCTGGCAAGACGAATGACTTATATTGAATTGAGTACGGACCCGGGATATATGAACCAATATACCGGTGCCCTGTTTTTACCGCATACCGAATTAAAATTTTTTCCGTCTGTTGAAAAATTATACAAGAAACCATAATTTGAAATAAAGGTGAGTTTTTTTTTGTTTAAAGAGTTGCATCAAAATATTAAGGATAACACAGTTCCGTTTCAGATTTTTTCTATTCATCATATAAAACGGACTTTTAATGTCTAAGGAAAACGGACATAAAGAGGCTGTAAAACTGGCGATAGAAAAACTGGCAGATGTTGATTTGAATAAAAGATGTTCCCGTCTGGGACTGCCGATACCTTTAAACAATACCCTTTCCTTAAAATTCCTTGGCGCTGATATGACCCTGCGCATGCCTGATTTTCAGTTGTTTCGAGAACAAAATGAGCCCGCCAAGCCGGGTGACCGTATATTGCTGTTGCACTATCTACTTAATGACCTTAAAATAAACGAAACAAGTGAATTGATTTCCTTTAGACAGCTTCCAGGCGGGATTTTTTATTATGAACCGTTTTTAGCGCGTTCCATACGCCCGATGGTGAATCGATTTGGTAATGATATCGATTTATTAAAAAAAAATCTGAACCGGTATAACTGGCAGCCGATTGACGTAGGCGATTTTGGCGCCCGTATTCATGTGTTTGGCAAATTGTATGTAACGCTTTTATACCGGTTGGGTGATGAAGAGTTTCCGCCTGACGCGGAACTCCTTTTTGATGCCTCGATAAAACATGTCTTGTCAACCGAAGATGCGGCTGTTTTGGCCGGAAGGGTTTGTTTGGGATTATTATAAGAGGTGGTTATGGAAAAGCACCGCTGTCCGGGACAGGACCTCAGGTTCTGGAAACCGGAAGATATTTATGATGTTTTGTGCCCTTTTTGTGGTGAAGAAATAGAGTTTTGGAAGGACGAACCGGTTCGGCCCTGTCCTAAATGCCATAAAGATGTGCGAAATCCAAAAATAGATACCGGCTGTGCTAAATGGTGCAAACATGCCGAAGAATGCCTGGGGACCCTCAAGGAAAAGAACAAATAGAATAAAATTTTTGTTGCTTATAAAAATCATATTTTTATTATTAATAACATGATGTGTAACTGTGGTTTTTTATGAGCAAATGGGAGACGTTGATGGCAAAATATATTTTAGCACTTGACCAGGGCACGACTAGTTCCAGAGCTATTATTTTTGATTACCAGGGAAATATAAAGGGAAAAGCGCAGCAAGAGTTTCAACAAATATTTCCAAAACCAGGCTGGGTGGAACACAATGCTCAGGAAATTTGGCAGACCCAGTCACAAGTGGCGGTTGAGGCCTTGTCAAATACCGGTTTATGTGCTGATGATATTCAGGCCATCGGCATTACCAATCAGCGTGAAACAACAATCTTGTGGAACCGGGAAACCGGTGAGCCCATTCACAATGCCATTGTTTGGCAGGACAGACGAACCGCCGAGTATTGTCGTGAATTGGCAGCGGCAGGTCATGCTGAAATGATTAAAAAGAAAACAGGCTTGCTTATTGATGCGTATTTTTCCGGTACCAAAGTCAAATGGCTGCTAGAAAATGTTAAGGGAGCACGTGACCTGGCTGAACAGGGCAAGCTGGCTTTCGGCACGGTTGACAGTTGGCTTGTGTGGAATTTAACCGGCGGGCAAAAACATGTTACCGATGTAACCAATGCCAGCCGAACGCTTTTGTACAATATTCATACATTAGAGTGGGACCAGGAGATTCTTGATTTGTTGGATATTCCTGCGAGCATTTTGCCAAAAGTCTGTTCTTGCAGTGAAATATATGGTCAAACTAAAGGACCTCTGTTCAGTGCATCTATTCCTGTTGCCGGTATGGCCGGTGACCAGCAGGCTGCACTTTTTGGACAAATGTGTACGCAGTCCGGAATGGTAAAAAATACCTATGGAACAGGCTCGTTTTTGGTTGTCAATACCGGGAATAAACCAATCAAATCTAAAAATAATTTGCTCACTACAATTGCCTGGCAAATAAATGGCGAAACTGTTTATGCTCTTGAAGGCAGTATTTTTATTGCCGGCGCTGTTGTGCAGTGGTTACGGGACGGTCTGGGAATTATTTCTTCATCCGCAGATGTTGAAAAACTGGCCGGGAGTGTTGATGACAATGGAGACGTTTATTTTGTGCCTGCTTTTGCCGGACTTGGTGCGCCATACTGGGACCAGTTTGCCCGGGGTACGATTGTGGGAATGACACGGGGAACCACGGCCGGACATATTGCCCGTGCAGCGCTGGAAGCCATTGCTTTTCAAACGTTGGACGTGATTGAAGCCATGGAAGCCGATTCGGGAATTAAAATTAATGAACTGCGTGTCGATGGGGGAGCAACCGCTAATAATATGCTGATGCAGTTCCAATCCGATGTTTTGGGAATTCCGCTTATACGGCCTAAAATTGCTGAAACTACCGCTTTGGGAGCAGCCTATCTGGCCGGCCTTGCAACCGGATATTGGAAAGATGTCGTTGATATTCAAAAGTTGTGGCAGGTTGATAAATCCTTTAAACCTGAAATGGAAAAAGATAAAGTCAAACAGATGACACAAAAGTGGCATCAGGCCGTTGAACGGTCACGGGAATGGGTAAAGGATTGATATAAGAAGCTTGATGCTTTTGTGATTTGGATGAAGATTGTATCCTCAATTTAATCATACTCAAGTTTTTCAAATCTAAATATTGTATTATCAGAAAGATTTGATAAGGTAAGTGTGTCGTTTTCTACGTTGTAAATTGTTGAATTTAAAATTTTAGATCGAAACCTCCGTGCTTTAAATCTTCTTGAACCACCATATCGATGATAAAACATAAATGAGTCATCATTTTTAATTCCGTAAATGCCGGTAGTATAATTATAAGTGGAATCATTCTCAAATGTGGAAACAAAATTTAAATTAAAACATCTGTTATTATCAAGTATCAGATTGGTAACATATTGGTAGTATGATATAATTTCATAATCAGGGTCACTTGAAAATATTAACTGCCAGGTGTTTACAAGCCCACTTTTTTCAATACTTTTTGTAAAGTCACTTTTTAAGTGGTATACCCAATTGTCAGAGATAATTTGCAGGCTATCTTTAAATATGAAAAGTTTATGAGGATTGAAAAAAAAATTAATCGGAAATGATGTTGTAGGCCAACACCCCATACAAGTTATAGAAAAATCATTTAGTAAAATACTATCATTTTGTATGTAATATATGCCGGTGTATTTATTACATCCATCATCACCCCAAAATTCAGTTGTATCATAAACAAGATGGAACGTTAGATAAGAATCGATATTAAGCTGCTGATCTACTGAATCACATGCTTCCAGGGTCCACAAGATATTAGTAATATCTGAAATACTGAGATATTTGTCTTCTGTTTCCGGTTCTGTTAACCTGGTTTTGCATCCGAAACCGATAATCAATAAAAAAAGTAAAATTAGTTTTTTTGCTTTTTTATATTTTTTCATAAATTAACCCCTTGTAATTTTATAAAATTATTTATAAGGTAAAAATTAGAATTGAAAGCATAAAAATTAATTTGTTTTACTTTTTACACTGTTATTTTTTTTACAGTTGATTTATTACATCCGTTTTTATTCTTGCCGGAGCAACAATGATAACTCTTTAAATTATATAATAAAAGCCTTAAAAAGCAAGCGGAAATTAAAGATATAGATCACCATGACTGCTGATCCGATTGGCGTCATAGCCGACGCTTACAATGTTTATTAATAAGAAGCCGAATTGGTGATTTGGGGCTATTTTGTTATTAATACCAGACAAGTAATTAAAACAGTTGAAATGTTAACAACTTTTTTCGGCTGTAAATACTATTTTAGTAATTGATATTTTAAATAAGATATTTATTATACATTTGGTAATGTATTGGTGTAAACATAACTTAAGTTGTATATGATGGGTTTTAAGGTAAAATATCTCATAAATTCGTTAGCCTTGTTGTTAATGCTTTCCAGTCCGTTTGTCAGGAGCGTTAAAGCCTTGGATGAAAACAGTATTATGTTAACAGGTTGGCAATACCGGCTCGATGATTCTGTATCTGATTCGGCATCCTGGAAAAACTTGACTAATTTAAAAGATATTGAAAGGACTGAATCAAGCATTGTTTGGTTTAGTACAGAATTACCGGAATTTAGAGAAAGGCATCCGGCCCTTTATTTTAAACGTGTAAACAATCCAATGATGGTTTATATCAATGGACGCTTGATTCAAAAAGTTGGGGCAGGTGTATCTGAAAAAAATGATGCCTTTTTTCGCTGGGATGATCTTTTAATTTCTCTTCCTGATTACAACAAAGGGGATATTATAAGCGTCAAAATTTTTCCCGGAAAAAAATTAACCGTATTTAAATGGAATGTTTTAATCGTTTCTTTTGATAAAATTTGTAAAGAATTTTTTGTTCGCAATATAGATGATTTTTCTTTTGCCGTCATTTTTTTAATAACAGGTATAATTATTTTGCTGTTTTACGTGACCTATGATCAATCTGCATTATTAATAGGTATAGGTGTTTTTTTGCTATCATTGGCAGTTTTTATTTCCAGTAACAATCCGTTTTTGCACATCCTTTTACCTTTTCCAAATTTATATTATCACCTGGATTATATTTCACTCATGTGTGCTGTCATAAGCGCCTTTTTCGCTATTGAGCAAATATTAGGGCAGGAATACAGAAAAATTTTAAAAAGCATCTGGCTTTTTCATTTTTTCGTGCTGTTAATGAGCATCGTCCTTATAAATTTTACGACTATTACTTTTCCTGATATTGTAAACTATTTTTTAATTTCCCTTACGCTTAACATGATTATCTGCATTTTCGTTATGGTTAAAAGTGTAAAAACCGGAGAATATACGGCAAAATTATTATTTGCTGGTATGTCTGTTTTTCTCATGTTTGCAATTTTAGAAATTACCTTATTTTATTCAAAGTTTTCGGATTCTGCTTTTAGTTACAGTGTTACAGTTTTACATTTTGGTGCATTGTTTTTTGTTATATCCCTGATATGGATTGCCGTTTATCATTATACCTATACTTACAGGCAGAAAGAACTGGCACAGCAGAAAGAACTGGAAGCTGTGAAGAGGGGAAGCAAAATAAAAGAACAGTTTACCATGAAATTAATAGAGTCGCAAGAGAGTGAACGGAACCGGATTGCGCTAGAGTTGCATGACAGCATCGGTCAAAAATTGTTAATTATTAAAAATATGCTTTTGACAGAAATTCGAAAATCAACTGATAAAAACATTCAACATTCCTTAACGCAGGTTAGTGATTTATCCGGGGAAACCATTCAGGATGTCAGAAATATTATTTATAACCTGAGACCGCAGCATTTGGACCAGCTTGGTTTAACAACGGCCATTGAAACTATAGTTGAAAATTTGTCCGAAACATCCGATATTAATTTTTATTATGAAATTGATGATATTGATGAGCTGATACCAAAGCATGATGAAATTAATTTTTACAGAATTATTCAGGAAAGTTTGAATAATATTGTCAGGCATTCCAAAGCAACTGAGGCGTCTGTATTTATAAAAAAATCAGATCAAATTATTTCTATGGAAATAAGAGATAATGGAGTTGGTATCTCTAGAGATATAACAACCGGCAATATAAAATCAAGCGGATTGGGACTTGTCGGGATGTATGAACGAGCACGAATGATTAACGCTGATTTAAATATAGAGCCCTATAATGAGGGTGGAACATTTATTAAATTAGATTATAAATTAAAAAAGAATATCGAAAATGAGTGAAACTACAATTATTATTGCAGATGACCATCCGTTATTCCTTTCCGGTGTGCGCCGTGAACTTGAATCGATCGCTTCTTATAAAATTTTAGCAGAAACGGGTGATGGAACAGAGGCTTTACAACTGATCAATGATTATAATCCGGATATAGCGATCCTTGATTTTGAAATGCCCGGATTAAACGGACTTGACATTGCGTCTAAATTGGTTGAGAAAAATTGTGATACTGGAATTATACTATTAACAATGCATCGTGATAAAAAAATATTTTATAAAGCGTTGGACTCTGGAATTCGCGGCTATGTACTAAAAGATGATGCTGTTATTAATATTATCAAAGCGATTGATAATGTAATAGCAGGGAAACATTATATAAGTGATGATCTATATGAGTTTTTGATTGATAAAGCTAAAGTAAAAACAGAGAATCAGAAAATCATTGAGCTGATTAGCAGCCTTACTGTAACAGAGAAAAAAGTACTATCTCTGGTTGCTGAATTAAAGTCAAATCAGGAAATAGCTCAGACTATGTTTATTTCAAAGCGAACTGTTGAAAATCACAAGGTCAATATTACATCAAAGTTGAATTTAAACAGCTCAAGGAATTTATTAAAATTTTCTCTCCAAAATAAAGATTTATTATTCTGAACGTTTATACCTGCCTGTTAAATTTCCCCTCTTTTGTGCGTTAACGCATAGAAAATAGTGCGCTCTCCCTCATTTATTTATTTGTAAAAATAATTACATTAAACCGAACTATTTTTACAATTTATAAAATTTAAATAATGAAATATCTATTAATCAGCGATAACAAAAGATTCAGGACTTTTTTACGTCATTTTATTACCACAGATAAAGACGGGTTTTTAGAGCTTGATGAAGGTCGGGATATAATTTTTGCATACAGTCAATTCAAACCGGATTTTGTATTGATGGACATGAATAAAGCCCTATGTTTTAAAATTATTGAACAGATAAAACAATATTTTCCTGAATCAAGGATTATCGCCATTTCAGATTATACCGGTGGAAAATACCGTGATAAAGCCCTTCGGGCTGGTGCCGATGGTTTGGTTCCCAAAGACAACCTGCTGGAACTTTTATCTTTTTTATAATTACAGTCCATTACACTGATTTTTATAATTATTAGAAAAAACCGGGTTAAGGAACATGAATATGAAAACATTGCGATTCATAGTGGTATTGTTAATATTGGGGATTAATAATTTGTTTGCCGACGGCACCCAACCGCCGGGTTCCGGCACATCGGATGTTCCTTATGAGGTTTCCACTTTGGATCACCTCCTCTGGATCAGCACCAATTCGGCTTCATGGGACTCCAATTTCGAGCAAACCGCCAATATTGACGCCTCTGAGACCCATGCCTGGAATGTAAACGACAATCTTACATATGATGGCTTCTTGCCCATAGGTAATCTAACACATAAATTTTCCGGTTCATATAACGGCCAGAACTATCGTATTACTGATTTATATATCAATCGTTCTGATAATAACAACTGTGGACTATTCGGCGCTGTCAATGATGCAACCATCCAATACCTGGACATGAGAAACGTTAATATTTGCGGTTATGATCAGGTTGGCGCTATTGTCGGTAATGTTCACGGCTATTCTATAATAAGAGGGTGTCATTCTACCGGAACCGTAAACGGGCATTCCAATGTTGGTGGATTGGCGGGTTATTTAGAATATTATGCAACCATTGTCAGCAGTTATTCAAACGCGGATGTCACAGGTAACCAAAATCAAGTTGGTGGACTTATAGGTAATTGTAGAGGAATTATTAAAAGATCATTTGCCAAGGGTAATGTCCATGGTGTTTATGCCGTAGGTGGTCTGGCAGGCTACTCACAACAACGAGAAATAAACAACTGCTATGCTGCCGGAGATGTCTCGGGCAATAACCATACTGGCGGCCTGGTGGGCTTTAACAACGGGGTAACAGTTACTCATTGTTATTCTACCGGCAGTGTTTCAGCAAATTTTGACTTTGGCGGATTAGTGGGTGAAAACACCGGCAGCGTGAGTGACAGCTTTTATGACGCTCAAACCTCCGGCTGTAACGATACAGGTAAAGGAACGCCCAGATCAACTGTTGAAATGAAAACATTGTCGACGTTTCTCAATTTTGATTGGGATTTTGAATGGGAAACACACAATGGTACAGGCGATCTTTGGGATATGGACTTTTCAGGAGCAACCAACAATGGCTATCCTTACCTGAGCTGGCAGGACGAAGCAGCCACATCGCTGCCACTGTTTCCCGCCACACCTGCCGGTGACGGAACCGAGGGCAATCCCTACCAAATTACAAGCATAGAAGATCTGGCGTGGATCGGTTTGAATCGTGATAAATGGAACAAATTTTACATTCAAACTACCAACATTGACGCCTCGTCTGCAAACACATTCAATGGTCAGGCAGGTTTACCTGTCATCGGCAACCCGAATAATTCTTTTTCCGGCACCTATAATGGCCAGAACTATCGAATTTCCAATGCCTCACTTAATTATTCGTTTCAAAATAATGTGGGACTTTTTGGTAATACAAACGGGGCAGAGATTCAAAATATGGGGATAAAAAACGCAACGGTTTCCGGTGATAATCAGGTTGGCGCCCTTGTTGGCAACTGTGACGGCTACTCTTCAATTTCCAAGTGTTATTCTACGGGTTCCGTAACCGGCGCAAATAATGTAGGCGGATTGGTGGGAAACATGAATTATTATTCTACCATCAACAAATGTTATGCAAACGCCGATGTCAGTAGTAATAATAACCAGGTCGGCGGACTTTTAGGTAATAGCAAGGGTATTGTCTCTAACAGTTATGCAAACGGCAGTGTTGAAGGACATTTCGCCATCGGCGGGCTGGTGGGATATTCGACAAATACAGTGAGATATTGCTATGCAAGAGTCACTGTAAACGGGAATAATCACACCGGAGGTCTGGTTGGACTCAATGCCGGAACGGTTGCCCATTGTTACGCAGCAGGCACTGTCTCCGCTTCCTTTGATTTTGGCGGTTTGATAGGCGATGGCAGCAACACTGCGGAAAACAGTTTTTATGATAGTGAACTCTGCGGTTTAATTGATTCAGACAGAGGACTACCAAAATCCACTGCCGAGATGAAAACACTCGCTACTTTTACTGATGCCGGCTGGGATTTTGAACGGGAAACCGACAACGGCACGGCTGATCGCTGGGATTTGGATTATTCGGAGGCCATCAACAGCGGCTATCCTTACCTGAGCTGGCAGGACGGTGCTGCCATTTCACTGGATATGTTGCCGGTGGCCCCGACAAGTGGTGATGGTTCCAGCGGTGCTCCCTACCAGATTGCCACATTTGAAAATCTGTATTGGGTCAGCCAGAATTCGACGGAATGGGGTAAATATTTTATTCAAATTGCTGACATTGATGCCTCGGAAAGCAGTGCTCTGGATGATGGGGCCGGATTTCCCCCCATTGGCGCCCTGGCAAACGATTTTAGCGGATTTTATGACGGCCAGGGCTATGCCATTGATAACCTGCAAATAAGCCGGGCGTCTGAAAATTTTATTGGGCTTTTTGGCTTTTTGAATGGCGCCGAGATCAAAAACATTGCTTTGACCGGTGCGGATATAACCGGCGGCCAGTATGTGGGCGGAATAGCCGGGGTAAACTCTTCAGCCACTATTGTCCAGTGTTACACTACCGGCAGTGTCTCCGGCACGTCTGATGTGGGCGGTGTGACCGGCAGCAATAATAATTGTATGGTACGCAACTGTTATTCCGCAGCTGAAATTTCCGGCACTTCCGATATTGGCGGTCTGACGGGTGCAAACACCAACTCCGCAACTATAGATAAATGTTATGCCCGGGGCAGCGTCACCGGTACATCCGATGTTGGCGGTTTGGTCGGGGCCAATTCTGCCACCGTGACCAGCAGCTTTTTTGACGGCGAAACTACCGGACGAAGTGACAATAGCGGCAAGGGCGTCCCCAAAACCACACAGGCCATGCAGACATTCAGTACCTTTTTCAATGCCGGGTGGGACCTGGAAGTGGAGATAAACAATGGCAGCAATAACATCTGGGACATGGACTATACCGGCAGCATTGGTGGCTGTTACCCCTATCTCAGTTGGCAGGATGGTTCAGATGTATCTATTCCGGCCAAACCGGCAGCGGGTACCGGTTCCAGCAGCAATCCTTACCAGATCGCATCCCTGAGTGAGCTGGCCTGGCTCAATATGTTCGCAAATAAATGGGACCAACACTATATTCAAACTGAAAATATCGATGCTTCAACAACCGGCACCTGGTTCAACGGCGCCGGATTTTCGCCCGTTGGTAACAGTACCACCGAATTTAGCGGATCTTATAACGGCCAGTTATATACCATTTCCGGATTGACCATTGACCGGTCATCAACAAGTGATGTCGGATTGTTTGGCTATACAAACAGTGCCACCCTGGAAAATATTGCATTGCTCAATGTTGATATTACCGGCAATTATGATGTGGGTTGTCTGGTGGGTAACAATAGAGCCGGCTCGACAGTAAGAAAGTGTTACTCTACCGGTAATGTCAGCGGTAACAATAATGTTGGGGGTATTGCGGGCATGAGCTATAATGCTGCCCTTGAGCAGTGTTATTCTATGGCCGGCGTTAACGGCGCCTCGGTTGTAGGTGGACTGGTGGGCTATAATTATATTTCCGCCACAGTACAAAAATGTTATGCGCGGGGCAATGTCTCCGGCACATCAGACGTTGGCGGATTGATTGGTCGGAATGCAGGAGGAACAGTCAACAGATGTTATGCAGCCGGTAATGTCTCTGGCTCATCCGAGACAGGCGGTCTCGTAGGCGATAACGTTTCCACGGTTAGTGAGAGCTTTTATGACCAATGGATCTCCGGGCAAAACGACACCGGTAAAGGAGAGCCCACAACAACAACTTTTATGAAAATTCATCTGACCTTTACCGATGCCAATTGGGACTTTGCAACAGAGACCGCCAACGGCAGCGACGATGTCTGGGATATGGATTATAACCAGGCAATCAACATCGGTTATCCCTATCTGAGTTGGCAGGACGGCAGCGATGAGTCACTTAACTGGATAGCTACACAGCCTGCAAACGGTGACGGATCAAGCGGCGATCCTTACCAGATTGCCAATTTGGAAAACCTTGGCTGGCTGTCCCTGAGTATCAATTATTGGAACAAGTATTATAAACAAACCGCAGACATTGATGCGTCTGCAACCAGTACCTGGAATGGCGGTACCGGATTTTTGACCATTGGAAACGGCTCGGACGATTTTACCGGCTCTTACGACGGTCAATCTTTTACCATCAACAGCCTGACCATCAACAGAGCGGCACCCAGTTATATCGGATTGTTTGGTTATATAAATGGAGCTGTAATAAAAAATTTGGGGTTGATTAATGTCAATATTACCGGCGTCAATAATGTTGGAGGTTTGATAGGTCATATACATACATCCAGCACCGTGAAAAAGTGTTATACGACCGGCAGTGTAACAGGGAATGTCAATGTGGGGGGCCTGGCCGGAAGTAATTATAATGCACTGCTTGGCCAGTGTTATGCCAATACCAGTGTGTCGGGCTCAACGGATGTGGGTGGACTGGTGGGAAGCAACCAGTTTAGCTCTGAAGTGAATAACTGTTATGCCAACGGCAGTGTTTTCGGCACATCAGATGTGGGCGGTTTGGCAGGTTCAAATATCTCAGGCGCAACGCTGAATAAAAGTTATGCCAAGGGCAGTGTTTCCGGTTCTTCTGCCACAGGCGGGCTGGTAGGTTCTAATTCGGCCAGTGTGACCGATTGTTTTTACGATTCGGAAACCACAGATCAAAACGATACCGGCAAAGGTACACCTAAAATCACAGCAGAAATGAAAACGCTTGCTACTTTTACGGATTCTGACTGGGATTTTGAAGCAGAAACGGCGAACGGCAATAATGATTACTGGGACATGGATTGCAGTTGTTCCATTAACAACGGCTATCCTTTTCTCTCATGGCTAAACGGAGAGGATGTATCTCTTCCCGTAGAACTATCTTCTTTTACCGCCCGGTCTGAAGGTCAATTTGTGGTTTTGGAGTGGGTGACCGAAAGTGAAAGAGATAATCTTGGTTTTGTTTTAGAGCGTTCGCAGGATAAACTGTCCTGGGTTACAATTGCATCGTACCTGACGCACAATACTCTTGAGGGACAGGGAACCACATCAAGCCGGACCGAATATACTTTTACCGATAAAGCCGTTACAAATGAAGCTGATTATACTTATCGACTTTCCGAGGTTAATATTGAAGGACAACAGAAAGTCATTGCTTCAACATCTGTTCATATTGAAGCTTTGCCTGAGACTATGCAGTTATTTGCTGCTTATCCAAATCCCTTTAACCCCTTGACAACAGTTACATATCAACTGGCCAAAGAGACGCATGTGCAAATATCCGTATACAACACTCTTGGTTCACATATAAAAATACTTAATTACAGCACTCAGCCGGCAGGTCGTTATCGGGTTAACTGGAACGCCACAGATGAAAACGGCAGCAAGGTGCCTTCCGGAACTTTTTTTATTCGCATGCAGACTGAAAAAGTGACACAGACTGAGAAAGTTTTGTTGATAAAATGAGGTTGTGATTTTTTGGCAGGAATGGTTAATAGGCAAAGATTAAGTTATTGCAGCACCGGTTTGTTTAAGTAACTTTTATAATTTTTGATAAAAAACGAAGGGGGGACACCGGTATATTTTTTAAAGGCCGTGATGAATACAGTCCGGCTGGAAAACCCGGATTGCATTGCCAAAGCTTCTAATGTGAGCTTTGAAGTATAACCCTTTGAAATCAGGTCTATGGATTCCTGTATCCTTAGTTGGTTGATATAGGAAGGGAAATTCATATCATAAAAACTATTTATGGCAGTCGATAGATAGGTACGGTTTGTTGATAAATACTGAGCTGTTTTTTGAATATTTAGTTCCGGATCAAGATAAATTTTTTCTTCAGCAACCAGTTTTTGTAATTGGTCGATCAAATCATCAAGTTCACTATGGTACTTTTCAGTTGAAAGACCGGCAACATCCTCCTGATATTTTTGTATGGTTTGTTTTTCCCTTTGAATTTCTTTTTCAACAGTTTTATTAACAAGTTGTAATTTTGATAAATAGAGGCGCCAGTAGAGCAGTGAAACAACCAGTAAAACGATCACCATAAATAAAAGTATGGAGATCATATACATCTTTTCCCGATGTGATGCCCGCAATTTTTCTTTAGCAAGCTGAAGGTCCTTATTGGCAAGAAGCATTAATGAATGAACAGAGTGACTTTTGTTTTTCAGAGAATCATGAACGACTGTATAGTTCTCCAGGTAATGTAACGACTTGTCAGGATTATTCAAGGCTTTATAGATGTGAGACAGCAACAAATCAATTTCGGCATTAAACCTTACAAATGCCGGTCTTTCATCTGCATAGGTTAAAAGCGATTGCACCTGAACAAGTGCACCTTTAGGATTTCCTTCCTTTAACAAGAGGTTGCTTTTCCAAAACATCAGTTCCTGCTGAACATCAGCATATATCTCATCTTGTGGGATTGATTCCACCTTTTTTAAATATTTTCGGGCCTCCGCATTACGACCGATTTTTATATAACATTCCATTAATTTTACCAATGTGAATGCTACTATGTTATTTTTTTCCGGAATCGTCAGGTGGATATCAGCCATTCGTAACGTTTCATTGAACCAGTTAATAGCCAGCTGATAATTTTTTGTTTTGATTCCTACGAGGCCTATGTTGTTCATGATGACAAAAGGGCGCCAAAAGTTCCACTGATTGCTCTTTTTATATTCATCTAGAATGCCCAGATATACTTTTTGGGCCTGTTCGTACAAGCCTGCTTTATAGTATATGTCCCCTAAAAGATTTTCAATGTTTATATATTCATCACTGCCCGGAACAGGTCTGTAATCATCCCTTATTTTTAATATGCTGATCATTGCAGAATCATAACGTGCCTTTTCCATATAGTAACGGCAGCGTCGTTCTTCCAGCCAGGCCATTTCTTTTTTCGATTTTAATTTTTTAGCAAGTTTGAATGCTTTATTCAGATAGCGGACTCGTATGGAATCTGGATAGATAACCGGATAGGCCAGTGATCGTATATGGGCCATCTCATCCCTGGCGGCGGTAATGGAAAACACTTTTTCTGTTAATGCTTTTTTTTGCACCGGATCATTGATACGGTCCAGTTGAAAATAAAGCGAATCAACCGCCAAACGAAATTCACGAGTTCCAAGTGAGTCCAGACGGCCTATCTCTGACTTGAAATCAAAAGGTTTTGAATGTGCTGATAGGACCGTTGTAGCTAAAAACAGTATGATGCTTAGAATGCATCTCGTAATCGAATTTTTTATCATAAAAGTGTATAACTTTGAATATTGGAGAGAAATCAGGAAACGGCAGTGCAAATGCCCTCTATCTCTGATTTGTTAAAATGTCAAGTTTTACCAATCTTAACATACTTTAATTGATATAATGTAAGAATTTTTTAACATTAATCCAAAAAAAATAGGGAAGAATTTTTCAGGAGTTAAAAAATATGGATAGAAACCAATTTAGAATTTTATTCAGTGCGATTGTAGCAATAGTTATATTGTTTGTCGGTTCCAATATGCCCGCGATTGCTCTCGAAAGGATCGTTGTTAATAATGGCGATTTTTCATCCGGTAATACCGCGTTTTCGAGTGATTATGGCTATGTCGCTGATGTACCCGGTGTTAATAATGAACTGGAATCTGAGGGATTTTATAGTGTCGGCTATAGCGCCTATGATTTTCATTGGGGTTGGGTTGATGGAACAGATCACACTACCGGAGACGGCCTCATGTTCATTGCGAATGGGGCTACCAATACTTCAGCGATCGTTTGGCAGGGAACACCCAGTCAGGATTTGATTGTCGGACAAAAATATGATTTGTCTGCCTGGATTATGGATGTTACCGATGCTAATGCCCATGCTTCTCTGACATTCAAGGCTGATGCGGAAGTCATCGGTACCCTGACCTGCACTTCTTATCATATCTGGACCCGTCTTTACGGTTCGTTTACAGCAACCTCCACACGTCCAACTCTTACATTGACCAATGCTCAGTCTGCTGCCATAGGTAATGATTTTGCTGTGGATGATATTAATATTTATTATGAAGCAAGTACAACACCTCCGACTGAAGCAGCTTTAACAACTTTGGCGGCAGCATCGGTTTCCCAAACATCGGCCACTTTGGGTGGTAATATTACGAGTGACGGTGGTAATGCCATCACGGAACGCGGCGTGGTGTATTCTTCAACCGATACAAAACCTTATATCGGTGATGCAGGTGTCACCCAGGATGTAAACGGTGCTGAAACCAGCGAATTCAGCGAATCCATCGGATCACTTGCACCGGGAACGACCTATTACTATCAGGCTTACGCCATCAACGCGCAGGGTACGGCTTATGGCGGTATAGAAACGTTTACCACAGATAACGTAAATGTGACTTTTACCAACGGCAGCAGCTTTACGCCTGACGTCACACGAGGAAGTACAGACCAGGTGATCGGACGTTTTCAATTAACCGGCGATGTGGCGGGCGCTTCCCTGACAGATGCCGCCATTAAACTGAACGGCACACGTACCGGACTCTCTAATCTCAAACTATGGGCATCTGCTGATGCAACATTCGGATCAGATTCTCAAATCGGCTCTACGGTAGGAAGCGACCCTGGTGATGGAAATTCGGCAACATTTTCAAGTTTTTCCAGCTCAATCGGCATAGGTGGTACATGGTACTTTTTAACAGGTGATGTTGCTTCGGATGCGACAGGTGTTGTCCAGGGAGTGATTGTGGAAAACGCCGGTTTGACTCTGGACAAAGGGACCGTCTCGGGCAGCCTCAGTAATGAGCCGCTTTCCAACGGAGATGCTTCCTTGCCGGTTGAGCTGTCCTCTTTTTTTGCTAAATGTGAAGAACAAGCTGTGATTTTGGAATGGGCCACCGAAAGCGAAACCGATAATTTGGGATTTGTTCTGGAGCGTTCTTTGGACGAGTTGTCCTGGACGACAATTGCTTCGTACCAGACCCACAGCGTACTTGAAGGCCAGGGCAGTACATCAAACCGGACCGAATACGCTTTTATCGATAAAACCGTTGAAGCAGAGGCGGATTATACCTACCGTCTGTCCGAGGTTAGTATTGAAGGGGAACGGAATGTGATTGCTTCCACATCTGTTCATATTGATGCTTTGCCCATGATCACGCAGTTGTTTGCGGCTTATCCGAATCCCTTTAATCCCACAACGACAGTTGCCTATCAATTAGCCAAAGAGGAACGTGTAGAAATATCCGTTTACAATACCCTTGGTTCTTTTATCAAGACACTTTACAGCAGCAATCAACCAGCAGGCAGTTATCAGGTGTCTTGGGATGCAACGAATGAAAACGGAAGCAAGGTGCCTTCCGGGGCCTATCTGATCCGCATGCAGACAGACAAAGTAACACAGACTGAGAAAGTACTATTGATAAAATAATACCCGGGTGAATTTTTAACATCTAATATTCTAAAAGAAATTGTATCCAAAAGGGAACCTCTTAAAAGGTTCCTTTTTTTGTATATGTGCTATTTATTTGCAGATAACGGCACAATTCTTGAAGTTTTTTATATATCCCAAATGTAACATTTATCGCAAATTTTTGTTAATAAGGTTGTTAGGGGGTTGATGGATGGAAATTAGTTTTATTTTTTTGGGAAAAATTGTCCTATATACCGGACAAAAGGAACCATAAATTTGGCAAGTTTATGATGAAACAGACCGATACCAAATTTTTACTTTATAATAATTTTTATTTTTCAAAAGTCCAAAATATCCTTGTGAAAATATCATTCATACTTGTTTTCATATAAAAACACTTGATAACATCTATCTGTTTGCATATATTTATTATGATTATTGAAATGAAACAGATTAAAACGGAAGCATATTTTTTCAGGAACCAGTTTCAACCGTGTGAGAACAGAATATTTTTAAAAGAACTTTGCCATGTTGATGAATGCACTGGTATTGAAATTTTGAATAATTTATGAAAATAACCTTATTAGTATTCTCTTAAAACCGAAAGGAACAAAGCTATGAAAATTGGTATTGCTAGGTGTACATCTAGAGTTTTAAAAATATTCATGACATGTCTTTTGGGTATATTTCCTGTGAATTTATTTGGGCAAACCACCCTTCAAACTGTTGATTTTGAAACAACATCTGGTTATACGGTTACTGGCGGGCAAACTACTACTTCAGATGACTGGTGGGAAAGAGCAACGGCTGCACAGGTAACACCGACAGATCCATTTACCGTGTATCAGGGAAGCTATTTCTTCTATGCGGAGGATACAGATAATGGACGCGCTACTGATGAACCTTGTTATTGTACACTAAATTCAATTGATGTTTCGTCTTATACCAATCTTCAGATTAAAATACTTGTTGCCGGAAATAATAATAGTGGCTCTGCTTATGAACAGGAAGAGTACCTTAGAATACAATATGCTTATGATGGCGGCAGTTTTACTACTTTGGCACAATTTATAGCAGCCAATGTAAATGATGATTATATGTCAGAAGATGCAGATGCTGATGGTACGGCCGAGGGACCGGCCTTAAGTCCTGCTTTTGCCGAATTCACATATAACATTCCTTCGTCAGGTTCAAGTCTGCAAATAAGAATTATGGGAAGTGCAGATCAGGCAAATGAAGAATTCGGGTTTGATAATATACGGGTCTCGGGAACAGACGTTTCTCTACCTGTAGAACTCTCTTCTTTTTCTGCTCAATCTGAAGGAAAGACTATTGTTTTGGAATGGGTCACCGAAAGTGAAAAAGATAACCTTGGGTTTGTTTTGGAGCGTTCGCAGGACAAAACGTTCTGGACGACCATTGCTTCATACAAAACGCATGTTGATCTTCAAGGCCAGGGCGACACCTCAAGCCGAACAGAATACTCTTTTACAGACAAGACTATTGCAAGTGAAGCGAATTATACTTATCGTCTTTCCGATGTTAGTATTGAAGGTAAAAAAAATGTTGTTGCTTCCACATCTGTTCAGGTTGAAGCATTGCCAACAACCACGCAGTTGTTTGCCGCTTATCCGAATCCTTTTAATCCTTCAACAACGGTCAGATACCAACTGTCAAAAGAGACTGATGTGGAAATATCCGTTTATAACACTCTTGGTTCACACATAAAAACACTTTATTGCAGTCACCAGTCGGCAGGTAGTTATCAGGTTGACTGGAACGGTACGGATGAGGCAGGCAATAATATTCCTACAGGAACTTATTTAATTCGGATGCAGACAGGGCAGGGAACACAAACGCAAAAGGTATTATTGGTCAAGTAATATCCGAATGTTGAAAAAGGAACATTTTTTAAAGTAGTTGTTTAAGGTTGATTTTTTAAGATAATTTGTAAATTAAATTAGAGTTGTTTACAGTTTTCTCATGAATTGAATCCGTTCCTTATAAAGAGATAGGATTCAATTCATGAGAAGCAAATTTAACGTTGTTTGCAATTTCGGGATTTCCTAAATTTTAATAAAAGGAGATCCTATGGTAATTCATAAAAAGACCAGATTAACGCCGATTCAACGGGAAAAAGTTTGCACATTGTATTTTTCCGAAAAAAGACGTGTTTGTGATTTAGCACGAGAGTTTCATGTCAGTCGACCTACAATTTATAAAATAATCCATAATGGCCGACAAAAAGATTATTCAATTCACAAGAGTGTAAACAAGCGTTTTCGCTGTTTAAAATACGGCATTAAACGTTTGGCTAAAATCGAAAAAAAACTTGAGGACAAGCTAAAACGTCAGGCCAAGCGATATAATAAAGACTATCCAGGACAAATGATACATGGTGACACTAAAAAACTTCCCTTAATTAAGGGGGAATCTCCTTTTGAACGAACGGAATACCTGTTTGTGGCCATTGATGACTTTTCCAGAGAACTGTATGCTACTATTTTACCTGATAAAACCCAATATTCAGCTAAAAAGTTTTTGGAGCAAGTCGTGGATGAATGTCCATATACAATAGAACAATTTTATACTGATAATGGTCGAGAGTACCGAGGTGATCCGAATAATCATGAGTTTATGAAGTTGTGCAAAGAACATGGTATTGAACAAAAATTTACCAAAGTTAAAAGGCCGCAAACAAATGGCAAAGCTGAAAGAGTTATACGAACTCTTATCGAGCTTTGGCATAATAAAACTGTTTTTAAATCATCAGCCCATCGTAAAAATGAGCTAAAAAGATTTGTCAATTATTACAACGGAGTAAGACCTCATAAAGGCATTGATGGACTAACTCCTGAAGAAAAACTAATTCAATATTTTTATCCCGATATTTTGTAAACAACGCTTGCTTTTCTTACAGATAATTTGTTTAATTTTTAAACAGTACCATTCAATTCCACTTTGTGAAAGAATTATTCTTAATTTCTATCTCAGGAATGCCTTTTTTATGTAATAGAATCATGTATTAGAATTAAAGCATGATTAAAAAGCTTGTTTATAATTGTTAATAAGGTGTTCTTATTTTTATCATTTAGAGGAGGTTCATGGATGAAATTGTTACAAAAACTATTATTGTATTTAAAGCAAGGATTTTTATCAGGAGGCATTAACTATTCAGTCAAAATTTTCTTTTTGGTCTTGGCTTGGGGTGCTTTACAAACGACTATTGCACAAACCAATTTTGCTAATTTAGGTAATTCTGATTCTGGTGGAAGTGGTTATAAAACAGTACAAAATAACTCTATTATCGTCGTCAGTAATCAAATGACAAACGATGGTACTGCTATGTTTGCCGGTAATAATAGCAGCCATACCATTCTTGCTTATGGAGTAGATGATTTTACTTTTGAAAACATGTCTTTTACTTCGTATGGTAATAATACAGCAGATGATGGATCATCTATCACTTTTAAAGACAAAAATGGTGCGACAATCCAAACGATGACGCTTAGTGCAAACAAATGGATCGGTAATGGCACGACAACAACATTTACAAGTTTTTTCGATAATGGTACGGCAACTCCTATTGCCAATGTTGCCGAAATAATACTTGACTTTTATACTTCAACAGGTCAACATAATAATTGGAATTATGAGACTATTACGACATCAGAATCATCTCTTCCAGTCGAATTATCTTCTTTTACTGCTCAACAAATAAATCAAAACGTTGAAATAAAATGGGCAACCGAAAGCGAAACTGATAATTTGGGATTTATTCTCGAAAAATCTACTGATAATGTGGTTTGGAAAACCATTGCTTCATACAAAACGCATGTTGATCTTCAAGGCCAGGGCAGTACATCAAACCGGACCGAATACGCTTTTATCGATAAAACCGTTGAAGTAGAGGCGGATTATACCTACCGTCTGTCCGAGGTTAGTATTGAAGGGGAACGGAATGTGATTGCTTCCACATCTGTTCATATTGATGCTTTGCCCATGATCACGCAGTTGTTTGCGGCTTATCCGAATCCCTTTAATCCCACAACGACAGTTGCCTATCAATTAGCCAAAGAGGAACGTGTAGAAATATCCGTTTACAATACCCTTGGTTCTTTTATCAAGACACTTTACAGCAGCAATCAACCAGCCGGTAGTTATCAGGTTAACTGGAATGGTACGGATGAAAACGGAAGCAAGGTGCCTTCCGGGGCCTATCTGATCCGCATGCAGACAGACAAAGTAACACAGACTCATAAAGTGTTGCTGGTAAAATAAAATTAAGAGATTTAAATGATTTATTAAAGGGAACCTGTTTAAACAGATTCCCTTTTTTTGTTATGTTATTTATTTGTAGATAATGGCATAATTCTTGAAGTTTTTTAAATATCCTAAACGTAACATTTTTGACAAATTTTTGTTAATAAAGTTTTTATAGAAATTGATAAATAGAAATTGGTTCTATTTATTAGGAAGAATTTTCCTATCTATCGGAAAAAATGAATGATAATTTGGAACGCTTGTGATGAAACGGACTGCAAAATAATTTATCTTTAAATTATTGATTTTTATTTTTCAATTTCAGATAAAAATCCAAGAGATTCATAATGGAAATATACGTTTATAATTCATCTTATTCTTTTGGAAAATACTCAATAAATGTTACATGTCGGTGGGCATCAGGATTATTGAAATATAATGGACGAAAACTATAAAGTGCTTTTTTTCTATATTATTTTAAAGAAACTTTACTATTGTAGTTTTTTCAAGTCTAATTTTGTGTAAATAGTACACATTTTTTAAGCAATAAGAGCTCATGATCTTCTAATTTTGAACATGCGGTATGCTGAAAACTGGAAATTCTTACTGGAAAGGAGATATTATGAAAAAGATTTGGGTATTTTTAAGCATCCTGCTTATATCAAACAATATTTTTGCCGAAAGTGCAGTGAATGGACCTGGAAATTGTCTCTACTTTGGCGGAGACGCGACTACTGAATATGTTGACTGTGGATTTGTAGTCGATCCGGGCACCTTAAGCGCCCTGACTGTTGAAGTTTGGGTTAACATATCAAGTCTATCTGGAGCTTCGTATAACCGTGTCATCTCCCAGGATTATATAAGCTCAGAAGATACCGGTTTAGGCTGGTTGAATATATTAACCACTGGTGAAGTTTATTCTCGACTTTCTGGCTCATTACAATCAACCAGTAGTGCCATTTCGGTCGGAGAATGGACCCATGTCGCCATGGTTTGGAATGGCTCAACTCTGCGTTTTTATTTTAACGGTGTTCTGGATGGTTCCATTTACTCTTTCAGCAGTATAGTTTCAAGTGATAATGACCTTTATCTTGGGTGGCAGGGTCGTTATAATAATACATATTTTCACGGAGGGATGGATGAGGTGCGAATTTGGAATACAGCCCGTAGTGCCCAACAGATAAGAGATAATATGTATAGAGCCCTTTCAGGCAGTGAAAGCGGCTTGCTTGCTTATTATAAATTTGATCAAAGCAGCGGCACGACTCTTACGGATGCTTCAGGAAATGGACACAACGGTACTTTAAACAATATGGATGATGGGAATTGGACCGATTCTGAGGCTTTTATTACGTGGCTTGGCACGTCCAGCAGTGACTGGAGTACTGAGGCAAACTGGAGTGATGGTATTCCCGGCTCAGGGGATAATGTTGGCATCTTTAAATGGGACGGAAATTCGGAAGTGAGCATTTCCGGAGATCCAAACGTAAAAAACCTGGTGATTTCGTCGTCTTCATCTCCAACACTTGAATCGGGCATCATGGTCAGCGGCAACCTCATCCTTAATAGCGACATGGACTTGAACGGCCAGACTGTAACGATTGGCAGCAACGGCACATTAAGAGAATATAACGGTGTCTTTTACGGAACCAGCGGCTCTATTACAACGACCCGTTCTTTAAGTAATATCTCTTCGCAAGATGTCGGTGGCCTGGGGGCGGTAATCACTACGTCTGCTAATATGGGAGAAACAAGTATCACCCGACACCATGCGCAAGCCAACAATATTGTTGCGGGAAGCATTTTACGGCAATATAATATTTCGCCCGGCATGAATACTGGATTGAATGCCACTTTAGCCTTTAATTATTTCAGCACCGAACTGAACAGCCTTGACGAGTCCATCCTTAGATTGTTCAAATCCATTGATAGCGGAACGAACTGGACCAACCAGCATGGTAAAGTGGATACGGGCGCCAACACCGTGACATTATCGGGAATCGATGGATTCTCCTTGTGGACACTTTCCGAAGATATTGCTCCGGTCACTCAGGCTGTATCTACTACCTTTTCCAATACTTCAAACACATCAACAACCGTGGATTGGACACGTGGTGACGGTGAATATTGTGCTGTTTTCATAGCGGTTGCTTCCTCCGGCACAGCAGGCCCGGTAGATGCAACCACTTATTCCGCCAATACTATATTTGGTTCCGGCGACCAAATCGCCTCCAGTGGATGGTACTGTGTTTACAATGGAACCGGAACCAGCGTATCCGTCAGCGGATTGAGTGCGTCAACCACTTACCGTGTGCATGTCTGCGAATACAACGGAAACACTGGTCAGGAGCTTTATCTCATCGCTTCGGGAACGGAAAATCCTGCCAACGTTACCACTAATGACGGATCTCTTCCTGTAGAACTCTCTTCTTTTTCTGCTCAATCAGAAGGAAAGACTATTGTTTTGGAATGGGTCACCGAAAGTGAAACTGATAATTTGGGATTTATTCTAGAACGTTCATTGGATAATCAAACATGGATGACAATTTCATCTTACAAAACACACACAGCCCTTTGGGGCCAGGGAAACACCTCAAGCCGAACGGAATACACTTTTACAGATAAAACAGTTGCAGCAGAAGCAGATTATACGTACCGCCTTTCCGAGGTTAATATTGAAGGTGAACGGAATGTTATTGCTTCTACGTCCGTTAATATTGATGCATTGCCTGTGACCACGCAGTTGTTTGCGGCTTATCCGAATCCCTTTAATCCCACAACGACAGTTGCCTATCAATTAGCCAAAGAGGAACGTGTAGAAATATCCGTTTACAATACCCTTGGTTCTTTTATCAAGACACTTTACAGCAGCAATCAACCAGCAGGCAGTTATCAGGTGTCTTGGGATGCAACGAATGAAAACGGAAGCAAAGTGCCTTCCGGGGCTTATCTGATCCGCATGCAGACAGACAAAGTAACACAGACTCAAAAAGTGTTGCTGGTAAAATAAGGAAAATATTTTGAGTTATACAAAAGGCAATCTTTATTCAGGATTGCCTTTTTTTGTATATATGCTATTTATTTACAGATAGTGGCATAGTTCTTGAATCATCTCATATATCCAAAAACTAACATTTTTCTAACTCTTTGTTAATTCTGTTGTTCTGATATTGATAAACAATAATTAATTCTATTTGTAAAGTAAATTTGTCCCATCAACCGGACAAATTGTACGATTAAAACAGGAAGGAAATTATGAAACGGACCGGGACCCTTTACCTGCTAATTTTGGCCATAATTATGTTTTTTCAATTGCAGGTAAACGCACAAGAAGATTCGCAGAAAAAGATAACTTTGTCCAAAGAACGTGTGAATATGGCGTATTTTGACAGAGAAATTGAAAAAATGAAAAATAGAACCCGGGTTTATGTTGATACTCAAAAAGATCCGAATATTGAATGGAAGATTCGGTCAAACAAAGATTGGCTGGAGATGATTCCGAATGCTGGTAAAGGAGAAGGATATTTTGAAATTATTCCCAAAACAGATGATTTTTATGACGGTATAGTATATGCTGAGACTGAATTTGGTGTAATCACAATTTCTTCACCAAAGGATACAACGGTTATCGGTGATGAGACTGAAGTTAATATAAATCTTTACCGGGAAGGCGATGATACGTCTCCGCCATTTGGTTCCTTTGATACGCCTGAATCCGGCTCAACAGTACGTAGTAGTATTCCGGTAACAGGTTGGGTTTTGGATGATATTGGTGTCGAGTCTGTAAAAATTTATAATCAAGAAAATGGGGAGAATGTTTATATTGGCGACGCTTCTCTTCTAGAAGGGGCAAGACCGGACATTGAAACTCAATATCCTAACTATCCGAATAATAGCAGAGCCGGCTGGGGATATATGCTGTTAACTAATTTTTTACCGAGTGGTGATGGAAATTATAAACTAACGGCAATTGCTCATGATGTAGAAGGAAATCAGACAACCCTGGGATCTAAAACTGTTACTGTAGATAATGCTAATGCCGTAAAACCATTCGGCGCTATCGATACACCTGCTATGGGAGGTTCTGCTTCCGGTTCAAGCTACAGATGTTCCGGTTGGGTGTTGACACCACCGCCCAATATGATGTATGAATGCGGCAGTGAAATTAATGTCTTCATTGACGGGATGAATATTGGTAATGTCACTTATAACGGATACCGTTCTGATATCGCTTCATACTTTCCCGAATATCAAAATGCCAACGGAGCCGGTGCGTTTTGTGAGTTTGATACGAAATCTTTCTCTAATGGCGTTCATACCATACAGTGGGTAGCAACAGACAATGCCGGTAATACGGATGGAATTGGTTCAAGATTTTTTACCATAGAAAATACGAATAGTCCGGCAGCAAATCCATCTACGAATGAAATCAAAGTAGGGGCACCGGCCAATGGGGCTGAATTAAAACCATCACAGATATATACAACTAATGATACAAAAGCCGTAGGCCCATACAATCAGTATTTTCATATAACCAATAAAGGCGCCGGAGTTTTGGAATGGCAGGTGGAAACCGAAAACGAGTGGATTAAGTTGGAGCCCACATCCGGCACAGGTCCGGGATGGGTGCAGGTTATGATTGATCCTTCAGGAATGGTTGCAGGTGTCCATTCCGGCTTTATTAAAATTTCAGAAATTAACCAGGCCAGCCCCCCGGAATATGTAACAGTTGAATTATCTGTTCTTGATGTTACTGAACCGCCTTTTGGGGAATTTGTTTATCCGGCGTTGGACAATGTTGTAAGTGGAACTGTCAATTTTTCCGGATGGGCGATCGATGACATCGGCATCAGTTCTATTAAAATTTTTAGAAAGAACGGCGATGAAAATGTGTTGGTGGGAGACGCTGTTACGGTTGAAGGGGCCAGAGCTGATGTACAGGCATTTTATTCACATTATCCCTTTGCCGACCGTGCCGGTTGGAGTTATACGCTGGACACACACGATTTTGAAAACGGAGAATATACGTTCTTTGCCGAGGTGACCGATTATGAAGGCAACGTGACACAGCTTGATGGAGAATCCTTTAAAATAGATAACAGCCTTGCTTTACTTCCATTTGGAGATATAGACTCTCCAACTGAAGGGCAGATAATATCCGGCGACAATGCTGAAGTTACCGGTTGGGTATTGACTGAGCTGCCAAATCAAATCGCCACGGATGGTTCGACAATATTTGTCTACCTGAACGGAGAGTTTATCGGCAAGCCTGTATATAACATTTATCATGAAGGCGCTGCTTCAAAATATCCCGGTTATGCAAACGCAGCGGGTGCGGGTTTTAGCTTTTATCTGGATACAACCACTTATTCGGATGGTGTGTATACCCTCAATCTGATGGTCCTTGATAATGCCGGCAATACCAACAAAAAAATTGGTGCGCGATCCGTTAAAATTATCAACACTATCATCACCAAAGTTGAGGATGACCTGATTGTCCCTGAAAAAACAGAACTGATGAACGCCTATCCCAATCCCTTTAATCCTTCAACACAAATCGAATATCATCTGGCAAACAACGGTGTTGTAAATGTTCATATCTACGATGTTTTGGGGAGAAAGGTGAAAACACTCGTGGATAATCAGTATCAACAGGCCGGCAGATACAGACTGAGCTTTTCGACTAACGAATTAACAAGCAATGTTTACTTTTGCAGATTTACAACTGAAAATCAGTCTTTTGTAAAAAAACTTTTATATTTGAAATAGGGATTTAGTAATATCAGCATTCAGTGATTTAATCATCTAATTTGATAAGGGCTTTTTGTATTTTGATGATTTTTATCACTGATGCTGATTATTTTTTAATAGAGATTTGTTTACATAAAAAAAGCAGGATGTTCTCCTGCTTTTTTTTGTGAAATTGAGTAATTTTTATTAATTGTTTTTAAAATCGATATAATCTTCCGGATCAACATTTTCGTCATCAATCTTTAATTCAAAATGTAAATGCGGACCTGTTGATCTACCGGTCGTGCCCACCTTGCCGATTTCCTGCCCGGATTTCACTATTTGTCCGATTTCAACATCAACAGCATCGAGATGCGCATAGCGGCTGATAACACCATCGTTATGTTGTATCAATATAAACTTGCCATAACCTTTGTTGATTTTGTATTTTGTTTCTGCTTTTAGAACCGTTCCGTCGGCAACCGCTGCGACAGGTTCTCCCTTTTTTGCTCTCAGATCAATACCCATATGTTTATAATACATTTTAGGATTAAACGGGTCTTTTGAAATTCCAAATTTTAATGTAATTTGTTCAAATTTTACAGGACAAATAAATTTTTCTGTTTTTTCGGGTTTTACTTTTTCTGTCACATCTGTTGAATTTATGTTTTGTTCAGCATCTGTTTTTAAAATCAAATCGGACGACTCTTTGGCCATTGGTAAAATAGTAAAGCCAAGTAACATGACAGCCATGCCGACCAGCAGAAGGTGATTTTTTTGCATTTGGTTTGTTCCTTTCATTTTGAGTATTCTGGTTTTTAGTTTTTGTTTCTGATTTCCAAATGCCGGCATAGGAATCAGGTGGTTGTTTTCAAACGTACTGTTTTTCAGTACATTTAAAATTCCTTGTGCATAATTAGTTAAGGTCATTGCACCTTTGAAAAGCACCATGCTGTCGCACACGCATTCCCTGGCCAGGTTGATACGACTGGTGGTGATCCAAACAACAGGATTGAAAAAATAGATAATTTGAATAAAACTTTGCAAACGGATAAACAGGTCATCCAGTCTTTTAATATGCGCCAGTTCATGGGCGATGACCGGTTCGAGAATATGTTTTTGATTCTGCCGTACAATATTTTGGGGTAAAAAAATCACCGGTCTCAAGGTCCCCATTGTAAATGGAATAATATCAAAATCCTCTGTAATAATTATAACTGTGCGTTTTATATTAAAGTGTTTTTTCCAAGTAAATAAAATATCCCGGATATGTTTATCCTCAACCACACTGGATTTGTTTACAAGTTTTTTATATTTTAAATATCTTTTTATGAAAATTGTCAACAAAACCAGAACGCCGGTTATCCAGATGCATATCAGCAGGAGGGGAAGAAAATTTTGCCAAGAAAATAAGGTCTCTTGATTTACTGCCATTGTGCTGGTTTCCGTCATCATTTCTTCAGGAAATCCAAAATAAACATTGCCGCTCAAGTTTTCTTTTGACGGACCGGAAAGTAACTGGTTAAATAAATTCCACACACTGAAACGAAAATGCCAGTTAACGGGCAGCACCAGCCGCACCAGTACCAGTGACCACAAGGCCATTTGCCAGACTGCTGATTTATGTCTCAGTAGAAAAGCTAAACCGGCAATGATCAGAAATATAAATCCGGAATAAATCATCTCCTGCAATAAAAAATGCAGAACGATTTGACTTTTATTTATCAGTGTTTCAACCATCACTATTTATTTCCCCTCTTTTTCATCATCAAGTAATTTTTCCAGTTCCTCGATTTCCTCCTGTGAAATGGCATTACTGTCGGAAAAGAGCGACAACACAGTGCCGGCGTCTACCTCCAGTACACGGTCAGCAAAAAATTGTACCATTCTGGCCAAACCGGCGGGTCTGCTGATGTGGGCTTTGTATAGATTTACTCCATGAAAATTTTCACGCACCAGCAATTCTTTTCCAACCATGCGGTCCATCATGGTTTTGGTGGTTGTATAAGCCCATCCCAGAGAATCTTTAAGCTGGTCATGAACCTCGCGTACACTTGAGCGTCCATTTTTCCATAAAATTCTCAGGATATTATATTCGGGTTTTGAAAGTTCCGGCAAAATATTTTTGCTCATTTTGAGTTCCTTTTTATAATGTAGGTTATCTACTAATTTGTAGTAGCTGTATTAAATATAAACAATAAAACGACATTGTCAAGGATTTTTTCAGGTTTTAGCAGGTAAATGTTTTAAATCTTATTTTTAAATTGTGTCTTTGAGGATAGATTAATTGTTTTTTTTAAGATGGGTATACAAACTGGCTAGTTCAAAAGTTGGAGATTTTTTTGATTATCGATAGTTTTAATAAAAATGGAAAATTATTTATGAAAATGCCCCAATGAATATTTTAATCATTTTTTAGTTTATTGAGTATGGATTTAGCCAGGTTTTCGTTGATTTCAGAATGGCGTGGAACGGGTTGGGATTGTTTTGTATGAGGATTTGTATACCAATCATGTGCACTACCATGTCGTACAAGTATACACCCCAAATCATGAAGTTTTTTTATTAATATTCGCCTTTTCAAGGTAAAACCAGTTCTTCAACTTTACGAATATAGGGGATTTCACCAGATCCAATATCATCAAGGATGGATTTTAAACTGGAAACCAACTCTTCTTTTGAGAGTCCCTGTGTATGATAATCCGGATAATCATTGAGAAAACCGATATAATACTCTTCATCCTGCCAATATGTATATCTGATGGTTTTCATTTTAGTGCTCCATTTATTATCTAAGCAAAACAAATATTTTATAAAATTACTATTTTAAATTACATTTATACCATTTAAAAGTCAAGTTTAATAATTTAAGATGTATCTCAAAACTATCACAAATACCACTTGTGTCGGTTATGTATATTTTGTATTATTTTAATATAGGTAATGGATTATTGGGTAGGCTGTTGCAAAATATATTGATGCTTTTAATATTATCAAAAACATAGGGACAGACCCCCGTGTCTGTACTGATTACGGGCAATCACAGGGGAGTGCCCCTACGTTATGGTATTTTCGGACAAAGGAGCACAGGTATATAACTTGTTCAATTTTAGGGGATATAATGAATTTAAAAATTTTTGTTTTGGCTTTTTTGGTTTTTGTAAAAATCTGCAGTATATATTCAGCCACTTCCGATACAGTGCATGCCAATTCCAACTCCAACTCCAACTGTATTCTCATTCTGGTTCAAGAAGAAACATCATTTGAACAGATAACAATAAAGGGGACCCTTTTGGGTATTTATAATAACGGTATCTGTTTTGATCCGGGTAGAAAAAGTCTGCTCTACGATCCGGTGCCCTCTATTTATAAATTTAAACAGATTGAAAAATTATTAAATGAAAATGGGGAGATCATTTATCCTTTTAAAGAATCGCCTCTTGATTCAAATTTATTTTTACAAAATAAACAAAGTGATTGTCATAATGAAAAAACCAAAACAGGTCAAAAAAAAGCAACGCACTTTGGCTGCAATTGGGAATGGGTGGGTCTACTGTGGCGGTCGATTATTTTAACCACAAGTCAAATTCTCTTTATGCTCAAATGGGACTGCATTATCGCCGTAAAAATAAGGTCTTTTCGATAGGCGTTGACGCATCCGGCTCGGAATGCTGGGGGACAAGTACTTTATGGAGTACAATCGGCCATTCACTGAATTCCCGCTGGATGGATGTTGTTATAAGCGGGGGATTGGGTTGTTCTCAATGGGAATATAATACCGAAAGTGACCTGGGAACGATTCATTCTTCTGTGAGTCTTGGTTATGTAGTTAAGGCCCAAACATTGTTTCATCCGTCGCATCTTTTCGGTGTCGGTATTGGGGTGTCTTTTCATGAAAGCAAAAGAGTTTCTTCTGCCGCCTTAAATTTTATAATCGCAGTCGAGAGTTGGCAATGGTAAAATTGGTTGTATAAATATTTTCCGAAATTTTTGTTAAATTTTTCAATAAAATTTATAATCGATCGAAGGCATTTAAGATTTTTTCAATTAACTTAAAACTTGCGTTGAAATAATATATTTTGTATTATCGGTTCATATATCATGTCTTTTAATGCACACTTGATTGTTTACAGGTAGTGAAAAGCCGTACAAATGTAATCTATGTTAAAAGTCAGGTAGAAGGCATTATATGAAAATTTTTATTTGTGGTTTGGTTATCTTTATTTTGTCTGTTGCTGACTTTGGTAACGCAGAAACAGCAAAATCATTTCATTTTGGTTTTTTACATCCAAACGGTGTGGATGTGGTTGGTTATACGGTAGAAATTAAGAAAAGCCGGAATTTTTATCATTTTTATACTTTCGGGTTTCCTTCAATAGCTGCAACAGGAATTAATTACTATTCGAATTATTTTGAAAATGGATTTAACAGTACTGTTGGCCTGGGTATCGGGTCTGTCTTTTATGGCTCTGTGGCCTATCAGATAAAGATAAAAAAAGTAACTTTTCTAAAATTGGGTGGCGGGTATACAACAGGAATAGCCTATACCGGATTTTATCCTGTTTTTGGATGTGAATTAAGATTTTAGTTAATTGAATTCTCAGCATTTATAAAACCACTGTTTACAGGATTGAAAAATTCTTAAATGGTTGAAAGGAAAGATTTGAACAGCATAATAGAGATGAACTGAAAGATGTCGGCTCGGAGCGGATGAAAGGTAATCCTGATTGTATTATACGTATTCAGAATCTCAAATCAATACCGGCATTTAACAAGAAATGATATAGGACTTCAACATTTTTGTTAATTAAAAAATTGGATTATTCTGTAGCTTTACTTCGTTTTCAGGAATGAACGAATACATAACTCGCCTGATATCATTCATATTTTTTGGTCATTTCCTGTTGTTCTCTTTGTGCTGTTATTCATTACTATTCCTGGTTTTATTAACTTTTTAGAATAGATATATATTCCATATATAAGGAGCATAAATCATGAAAGAAAATTTTTTTAAAATAGCAAGCATTACTGTTATTTTTATGCTATTCATTTTCTCCTGCTCTGAGAAACTAGCTGATGATTTGGTACATAGGGCTTATGAATTAAGGATGGATGGTAAGGCAGATGCTGCGCAAGTTCTATTGGAACAGGCTATAAAAAAAGATTCTGCAGATGCTGCCGCTTGGTTTGAACTGGCGCGAACAAAACTTAACATTGGATTGGGAGACCCCCACAAGCTTATTGCCGGATTGGATGATATGCAACATACTATAAATAAAGCCGTTGAGATTGATTCGAATAATGTAATATATTTGTTTTTTAAAGGTTATGTTTGCTATACAAGAATTTACGCTACTTATCAGGGATTAAGTAAAATTCAAGTTGAAAAAGTTGCCAAGGAAACGGTTTCAACTTTTGAATCTGTTCTGCGTTTGGAACCGAACTATTACGAAGCAAAGTTATTCCTTGTTGAGCTTTTAAAAATGCTTCCATCAAATGTTGGAGGGGATAGTGCTAAAGCTGAAAAGTACACTCGGGATTTGGAAAAAGCAGATGTTGTATTCGGTGCCAAGGCACGTGAGCTTGTTATGCCTCGGGATGCTGATTATATCAAGTTTTGGCAAAATATAGAAAAAAATCATCAAGACAATGCGGATGTTTATGAAGCATTGGGAAGAGCTTATTTACAAAAAGGTGATATTGAACAGGCCGGAAAATGTTTTGATAAAGCCATTCAGTTAAATGCTGAGAAAAATACGCTTTATGTGGACCTGGGAAGGTATTACATGATGCAGTTTATGCAGAATCGTGAAAATCTTGATTCCCTGGCTCCTCTCATAATTAAAGAGTTTGAAACTTTTCTAAAATCAAAACCGGCACCAATCAAGCCTGTAAAGGCTTATGTCATCGGTATGTTGGCCAAAATCTATTTATTTCAGGGAGATAAAGAGAAAGGTGATGAATTGCAAAAAGAGGCAACGGCATTGGATCCGAATTTTTCAAAGGCTTTTGCAATTCCCGGTCAAATATTGTTTGATCCACCAGACAAGATTTCACGCTTTTTTTCATATTTTTCAAGGCCTTTTTAGTCAAGAATAGACTTTTTATATGGTCTGTTTTTAATTTAATCAGGAGGATGTTATGATTGAAAAAGTCCATGAGCACATTGTAAATGAACTGCAGCAAAGTTCGCGGACAGATACAATATTTACTGTGACGGCTGTCTTGTTCAACCTCATCATACTGGCTATTAATTCTTCTGTCGCTAATAATGCTTCTTCTAAAAATGCAAATTCGAGTGATGATTTTGTGCTTGTCGTTTTTATTTTTGTTTCTATCATCGTAAACGTTGTAGCAATTGCAGCCTTGCATACCGGAAAAAACACCCGTAATAAACTGCTGCACGGTCTTATTTTAATGTACAAGGAAAACCAAGTGGAAAAATATTATGATTCATCATTAATGACGAATTATAACAAGCGGTATTTTTTCTTAACGGTTGTTATCGCTTGCCTTGTGGTAAATTCGATCATTATACCCATATTAATTCGATTTATGTAGCAGAAAATTCAAATACTCATTGTTACCAATGTTTTTTTTATTTTGTCAAAATTTTTATAAAATGATTAGACAACAGGGGGGAAACATTTATAGTAAATAATCCTTGCGCTGTTTTTTTATATTTTGTATTATCTTAAACTTTTTAGGACTTAGTTTTTTCGGTTATAAAAAAAGTCATGCTTTTTTGCTATAGGAGGCAGAGGTTGTACATTCCTGTCAAAAAATTATTAAATCCGTAAAAAAAGGGGAGGTTGCACTTGGCATAATTAATTAGTGATTGTGTTTGGATTCGCGAGTAGAAAATAATTTTGGTTAATCTACTGGATATTAGAACAAGTGTTAGTTGGGATGTGTTAGCTTATTTTTTTTATGTTACATACTAAAATATAAGAGGAGGAAATAATGAGTCTGTCGCCCCCGTTAATATGGTTTCTCATAGGTGTTGTTTTTTTAGTTGCCGAGTTGTTTTTACCGGGATTAATTTTAATATTTTTTACCGGTGGTTGCTGGATTGTTGCAATTTTAGATTTGCTGTTCGATATCAATTTAACAGCTCAGGTATCGATTTTTATCATATCATCTTTGGTCCTTCTTTTTACATTGAGAAAATATGGCATCAAAACATTTAAAGGCACAACACGAGATCAGATTGATGATGCCTATGCTGAATCAAAAATCGGTAAAAATGCTATAGTAACCAAAACTATTTCTCCCGGGCTTCCCGGTGAAATTAAAGTAATGGGAAGTTTTTGGAGGGCCGTTGCCGACTCTGAGATTGAGGAAGGCCGGGCTGTTGTCATCGAGAGTCAAAATTCGGAAGATGGTTTAACTTTTAAAGTAAAATTATTATAGGAGAGAGAAATGGGTGAATCATTGTTTGTTGTTGGTATTATAGCTGTTATCGTAATTATTTTGCTGGTAAAAACAGCCGTTGTTGTACCACAAAGATCAGAATTTATCATTGAACGTCTTGGAAAATACAGTAAAACCCTGGGTGCTGGATTTCACATTTTGATACCGTTTCTTGATAAAGTCGCCTATAAACGGTCCTTAAAGGAAGAGGTTATGGATATTCCTTCCCAGGACTGTATAACAACCGATAATGTCTCTGTTTCAGTTGATGGTGTTCTTTATCTGCAAGTTATTGACAGCAAACTGTCGGCTTATGGTATTGATAATTATCGATTGGCTGCCAGTCAGCTTGCGCAGACTTCGCTTCGGTCTGTAATCGGTAAAATTGAACTGGACAGGACCTTTGAAGAACGGGAAAGTCTAAATCAGCGAGTGGTGGCCGCCATTGATGAAGCGGCACAGAACTGGGGTGTTAAAGTTTTACGTTATGAGATTAAGGATATCACCCCACCGCAGAGTGTTATGGACGCCATGGAAAAACAAATGAGAGCTGAAAGAGAAAAACGTGCCGCTATTGCCACATCAGAAGGTGATCGACAGTCCCGAATCAATCGTGCCGAAGGTTTGAAAAAGGAAGCCATTGAAGTTTCAGAAGGTGAAAAACAGAGACGAATTAACGAAGCAGAAGGCCAGGCAAAGGAGATTGAACTGGTTGCCGTTGCTACCGCCGAGGGAATTCGCAAAATCGCCGAGTCTTTAAGCCTTGATGGTGGTGAGACAGCAGCCAATTTAAGAGTCGCCGAGAAATACGTAGCAGAGTTTGGTAAATTGGCCAAAGAGAATAATACAATGATTATTCCCAATAATTTAGGAGACATGGCATCAATGGTTGCTGCGGCAATGTCTGTAATAAATAAAACAAAAAAAGAATAATATAAAATAATATTCGAAATTTTTAAACCGCAGGAGGTGTTTTGCTTCTGCGGTTTGTTTTTTTTAGTATTGTCGTGTGATAAATAATTTGGAGGTAGAGATGGCTTTGATTAACTGGAATGATAGTTTAAGTGTAAACGTGGCTGAAATTGACCAGCAGCACAAAAGGCTTGTGTCTCTTATTAATGAGCTGCATGATGCCATGAGACAGGGGAAAGCCAAAGATGTTTTGGGGAAAATTGTAAATAGCTTGATTAGCTATACATCAATACATTTCAAAACAGAAGAAAAGTACTTTGACCAGTTTGGATATCCTGAAACAGAAGCCCATAAAAAAGAACATGCTGATTTTGTTGAAAAGGTTACAGAGTTTAGGCAGGGATTTGAAAAAGGAAGTTTGGGTATATCAATTGAGGTGATGAGTTTTTTAAGCAGTTGGCTTAAAAATCATATAAAGGTGACGGACAAAAAGTATTCCCAATTTTTTAATGAAAAAGGACTGAAATAGACCAGGTGGCCAGGTTAGTGGTGGAATATAAAGATAGTATATTCAAGCTGATTGTTTTAAAAATAAAGCAGTATTTATGCTCTGAAAAGGGGGATAGTTTGTGAAAAGAAAAATTGAATTAGCAATAATTGGTTGCCTTGTCCTGGTTTTTTGTGCGATATGTTGTTATCGATTTTTTGGTTTTGGTGTTTTAAAAAATGGCAGGACATTAGTCCTTGAAAATAAAATTGAAAAAAATGTGACAGTTAATGTTTCTTTGAACGATGAAAAAATACCTCCTGATGTCTTTTATATCGAAAATGCTGAAAAATATATATCAGATGTTGAAAAAATTTTTAATGAATTGAGTCAAGGTCAGAGAAGAGTTTTTGACAGAATTGAAGGAATCACTCGGAAATGTTTTGTAACTGATAAAATTAAAAACATGGGTAATATTGATATTCAAGATAGATATCAAATAATGCTTGATGAACAGAAAAGGATTGCTGCTGAGACTGATTTTCGTAAAATTGCCAAACTGCCGGTAAAAGATTTTAGTCCGATTTTTGACGCATTGGAATATATTAAACTCGAAAAATTTTATATACTGGATTATCTGTATTATTTTGATATGAGCACCGGAATACCTTTTGTATATGCCAGAAAAGTTGATGAACCTCCCTTGAATAAAATGAACGACATTGAAAATTGGGAAAAGTACCTTTACAAACATAATATTAAAAACTCAATGGACCGGCCATTCCTGGAACACATTGAACTCGACCAGTCACCTCAAAGTTATTTTCAGTTAAGCCTGTTAGCTTTTTATTGTGATCACTTTTTTTTGTACTGGCATGCAAATTATCGTGATGAGACGATGTTGAGTGATTCCCGCCAGTTTGATGGGTTATTGGATTCCGGAAACATGGAATTAGAAAGTATGGTCGATTCTACATTTGCGACTAAGTTTACAAAGTTTAAAAATAATCTGAATAAATACGATTTAAAGCCTCATGTGATTATGAGAAAAGATACTGTTCAGGTTGTATTTAATTATTTTACACAAAAAGAAGGTTTATTTAAACTGAGATGGTTGGTTTCTAAAGGATTTACACATAAAGAGCTTGGTATTTCAAGGGAGCTTATAATTCGTTATCAACCTTCAGTAATATTATAAGATTGTTAAATTCTATCTGTTTATTTTCTCTCATAAACCCTTACATAATCTACCATCATTTCCTGGGGAAAGACGGTTGTTTCATCCGGGTTACCGGGCCAGTTGCCGCCCACCGCAACATTCAGCAGCAAGTGAAATTTTTGATCAAACGGAGCTGGATAGGGTTGGTTTTTGGTGTCCCACGTATTTTGAGTCTGGTAAAGAACATCATCCACATACCAACGGAACTCTTTCTCTTCCCATTCCAGTGCAAAAGTATAAAAATCCGTTGAAAAATCATTGACAGCAATTTTATAAGAAATGCCGGTGTGTTTGTTTTCCGGCCATTGACCGCCATAATGTAATGTGCCATAAACAATATTGGGTTGATGTCCCAGCAGTTCCATAATGTCTATTTCACCACTGGCGGCCCATCCACCGTAAACATTGTCTGTAGGCAGCATCCAGATGGCCGGCCAAAGACCTTGTCCCTGTGGTAGTTTAGCGCGTATTTCAAAACGACCATATTTCCAGTCGCCTTTGTTTTTTGTCCTCAGACGGGCGGATGTATATTCTCTGGTTCCCTCCGGTCCTGTATAATTTTCTTTTATAGCACGAATGACTAGCTTACCATCCTGAATAAAAGAATTTTCAGGCCGGTCTGTATAATATTGTAATTCATTATTTCCGCCGCCCCAGGCATTGACTTCATGTTCCCATAGCAATTTATTGATTTCTGTACCGTTAAATTCGTCCTGCCATACCAGATTCCAGCCGGCCAGAGATTTAGTAGATGGTTTGGTCAAATCTGTGTTATTATCATCACTGAAAATAACAATGGCAAATAGAAAAATTGATAATATCCGCATTTTCTGCCTTCCAATTTTTGCAATTGGTATGATATTATTTATAGGGCAATTTTAATAACATAAGTAAATTTTTGAATTGTTCAAACAAGTTATAAAAAGTGGCAAGTCCGGCACTCTTTTAGAGTGCCGGATGATATATAAAACTATTTTACGACAGTTATTTGAATTGTATGATGCCCCTGTATATCCGCATTAATAAATGGTTTTGCGTCCTGACCATCAATTTGAAATGTGCTGATTTTTGTCCCGTTTCCATGAATGTAAATATCCAAAACAGCATCACGATAGGTCAGGTTCCTTAAACCGATTTCTGATATTTCTTGTGGTAAAAACGGGTCAAAGCTGATCCCTTGTGAATCAAAGTTCATTCCCATAATGTCCTTAATTATCATGCTGACATAGGCTGTTGCGCTCCAGGCCTGACGATCGCTGATAAAATATTCTTCAAACTGTTCATGGGTCGGTTCCTGTAAACCACCGTAGGGTTTGCCTGTTTTGGGATGGTATATTTCAACAAATTGATTATCTCGCAATGCATGGGTGTACAGATTTATAAACTCATGTAAAAAAGCATCATAGTGATGATGTTTTTTTGCGGCATCGGCCCAGAAACCCTGAATATGCGGCCAGATTGTTCCTGAATGGCGACCGTAACTGTCAATGTCCTCGTTTCGGTAACGTTCGAAAGACGGGTACACACAGGGAATGCCTGCCGGTTCTATAACCGCGTTTTTAAAAATGGATTGGATTTGATCAGAGTCCGCTACTCCGAACAAAATCGCATAGGCAAGGCCCATACCTTCCTGGCTATTGCAATTACCAAAAGGATCGACCAGATAGTTATAGGTCCCGCGTGCGCTGTCCCAAAAATGTTTGTTGATTGCCTGTTTAATTTTATTTGCTTTTTCAAGCCATTGTGAATTAACTGTCAGCTCTAGTTCTTTTTCAATATCCGCTAATAATTTATAAGCCTGAAAATAAACACAGTTTGTCGACAGGGCATGCATCGGCAAACCATAACCTTTGTCGGCTTTTTTGGTGGGATTTGCATGCACCCAGTCCAGAATACAACTGTAAGGTTCCTGTGGTACATTATCGTCGTGCTGCGCGTAAACCAGAGGATAGGCGGATATACCGTCTCCGTAAACGGCTGCTCCGCGAAACAGGTTCATTTCGCTGGTAAATTCTTCATCCTCCAGAATTTTTAACGTATTCACAGTTGTTTGATAAGCCATACTTAAAAATTCTTTATCACCGGTATACAAATAATAATACCAGGCACCGATAATCCATATTATCCGGTCCCAATATTGGCCGATGATAACAGGCTCACTATTTTCATTTTTACCGGCCTGGGCCAGCAGGGTGTTTTTTGCTTCCTGAGGAAACAACAGACCGAATCCGTTCCATGTGTTCATGGCAGCGTCTCTGGTCCAGGGACGATCGTAAAAAAAACCAGCCAGTAAACAGGATTTTTCCTGTTCCAGCATGCCGGATTTATAATATTGAATATTTGTAAACAAATCTCCCATGGCGATTCGGAAAGCTTTTTCAATTTCATGGCCTTTTGTTTCGTTGATGATCAAGTCCGGCATAGATTTTATATATCCTTTCTGTTAAGTATTTATTCAACAGACTTTTCCTGTAAAATAATCTGGTGGGAATGTGGATTTTGTTGACTGCTTTTAAAACAGTTCAAAATTGTTGAGGTTTAAAGATATAAATATGTGGGTAAAAAGCAAGCAAAGTTTACCTTCGTATCTAGGACATATAAATAACGCAGTGCACGCCGAGATCGCAAAGATAAATTTTGTTTAATTTGTGAGAGTTATCTTTCAAAACACTTGTGTTTATTAAAAAACACAAGTGTTTTTAGGATAAAATAACTAGTTTTAATATTGGATAAATGATGGTTTATTACAGCAACAGCAGCTAAAAATGGCTGTTAATTATGTTTATGTTCATTTAAATGTTGCTGCATTTCCTGATCGAAATAGAGATTATAAAATTTATCCACAAGCTGTCGCAATGTTTCCACATGCTTCAGGTCTGTGGTTTGTTTGGCTTTCATGGCGTGCACGATAATAAGGTGCAGGGTTTCCAGTTTTTTTTGATAGGTTTCCAAAGCCTGTTTGTCAGTACCGTCTACCGGTTTTATTCGCTGTGCCAGAAAATATTGGGTAACGATTTCACGTATGTCATCAGCATGTTTGTCCTTATTGGTGACCCATCGTACTATTTGATTGTAATTCGGTTTTGCTGCATCGGAAAGTTTGTTGATTTCGTTCATGGATTTTTCAACCGTAGTAATCTGTTCTTTCAATAATTGAAATCGAATCTCGTCGCCATAAATACCGCACGGTATTTCACAATGGGCATACACCAAAGAAGAGGAAAGGCTTGTAAAGAATAATGCAATTGTCAAGAGTGTTTTGAATTTCATTTTTAACCTCCAGTAAAAAAATATTTTAAACGGTTAAAAAATGAAACAAAAAAGATAGATTTTTATTCCAATATCAGGCGCTTATTATAGTATATGCTTTGATTTGCAGAGTGTGCAAACAGAAAAGAATTTTGTTTATTGTAGAAAACCGACAGGTTATGCACCTGCCGGTTTATCGCAAATATATTTACACAGGGGGAATATTGTTAATTTGTGAGATATTAATTTTTATCGTAACAGAGTGACCTTTTGGGTTTTAATTGTATTTCCGGCTTTTAGCATTAACAAATACATGCCGCTGGGTGCCGGTTGACCATTGTGAGTATTGCCGTTCCAGGCGACATCATAGATACCGGCAGATTGGTGTTCGTTTTGCACAATTGTAGTGATGGTGCGGCCTGTTATGTCGATAACGCTCAGTGTAACATCGACGTCATCGGATAATTGGTAATTGATTGTCGTCTCCGGATTAAAAGGGTTTGGATAGGAATTAAGCAATGTTGTCTGCTGCGGCAAGGTCGTCAGTTGAACGGACGTGGAGGCACAGACGTTTACCTCGCCTTGTATGTTGACATCGGAAAGACGATAAACATCGCTGTTACCTGTAACAATATTTTTGTCTGTAAAGGTATATTTTGTTTGGTTTGAGGTGGTTCCCTGTCCTGCTAAAGCTGAATGAGATTTATAATCGGCAACAGTGGTCCAATTGGTTTCATCTTTTAATCGGCGTTCTAGAATGTAGCCCAGGTTATCGCTTTCACTTTCGGTGGTCCATTCCAGTACGACAGTTTGTCCTTTACCAGCGGCGGAAAAGGCGGACAACTCTACAGGAAGGCTTACATCCGAACCGGCAGCGATGGCTTGATCTTCTATATCTTCCCAGGCATATTCTTTTAAATCAAATGTGCCATTGGCATGAACAGACAACTTGACCCATACATAATGATACTCTTCTCCGGTAGCTATTACATCAACCCGTACACCCAGATATTTATCAGTCACGCCGGCCCAGGAACCTTTGCTTACTTTAAACAAGTTTCCGTTAGTAAATGTTCGTGAAGGGCCTATTATCGAACCATAGTCCATTACTTTACTATAACCAACTGTTGCGCCCATTACCCCACGACCTTTCCAATTGCTTAAATAGTAAGCACTATTAATAGTTGAATTTTGACGTAATCTGAAATCAGGAGTATCATCATTATTAACATCAAAATAATATAAAGATAGATTGTTTTGATTGACAACTGTTTTATGTACGGCACTTTGGAGTGGAGAAGTTGAAAGCAGTATGGCTCCGGCCATTGTTGAATACGCGGCAATCTTTTTTTCAAGGTCCTCTTTTTTAAAAGTTGAGTTTTTCACGTATTTCCTCCCTGATTGGAATAAAAATTATTTTAATTCTAACTTAAATATCTACAGATTTTTTTAGTCTATGTCAAGTTGTTTTTATTTTTTTTGGTGATAGAGTTACTATTATATCATAAACGATAGTTTTGGGATGAATGTTTCGTTTTATGGTTGAATAAAAATGCCAAGTCCCTGAAGGAACTGTAAAGCCGTTTTTACAAGTACTGTTCTGTCGGACCTGATAATTTTCTGTTGACTGTGCATCGGAAATCAAGTCTTAACACAATGTACCATTATATTAAAGACATTGGTTGTGACATTTGTATTTTTTGATAATTGATATGAAAAAAGGATTTTTAATTTGACTGGAATTTATAAAAAGCACCGACATAATCCATAGCATAGCCTGTGGAATAATCGACGAATTGCAGGTCGACCAAAGACATTGTTGGGCTTTTTATTTGGGCTGTCCAGTTTTTACCACCATCTGAAGTATAATATATTTTACTACCGGCGACCCAGCCGTTATTTTTGTCTATAAAGTATACTTTTATCAGGTCCCTTTCGTCAAATGTGTGGATTTTTTTCCAATTTTTGCCACCGTCTGTGGTTTGGAATACTGATGCATAGTCATAAGCGACCGAACTTGGGCCTCTCATATTACATATCCAGCCATAACTATTGTCTACAAAAAAAATGTCACTTTCCCATGACAAAATATTTGATAATGACGTTTTCGTCCAACTTTGTCCGCCATTATTTGTTTGATACAGCTTTTTCCCAATGACCGGTATAACATAACCTGTTTCGCCATTTACAAAATTAAATCTTCCTCCGCATTGGTATTCCCATGTCAGTTGGATGGCCCAGGTCTTGCCGGAATTTTCTGTCTTGTATATTTTACCGTGATTTGAAACTATCCAGCCGTTGTCGGCGTCCGAGAAATATACGCCATATAGGGTTTGAGAACTGTCCCCATCCAGAGTGATTCGATGCCAGGCTGTACCGCCATTGTTGGTATAAAGAATGGTATTGTTTGAGCCGACGGCCCAGCCGTTTTTCGTGTCATAAAAGTGAATGTCGTGTAAACAGTTTGATGTGCCGCTGTTTTGGGACCTCCAAATTGTACCGCCGTTTGTTGTGGAAAATATCATACCGTTTCCTGCCAGCACCCAACCGGTTTGCTGGTCTACAAAAAACAATGAACGATACCCAATATTTTCCTGAAAATGGTGGACGATGTTCCAATTTCCTTTAACCGCATCTGAATTTGTTACGGTTTTGTCGCAGCCAAGCAATGGAATCAAAATGATACACACCAACCAAATTTTTTTCATAAATCCTCCTAAAAATAGTTTTAAAATTCAGTTTGAATAGTACCCTTATAAAATGAATTGATGAATTTTAAAATTAAAAACCGACTTTTTCAAAACACAAAAAGGTGTCTTTTTTAATGCAAAAAAAGATCACCTTTTTAAAATGATTTCAACATATCTCCCTCGTTTAGTTACTTTTTTTATTTTAGAATATTTTTTGAAAAAATACAAGTAAAATTTTTAATTGATTATTAATAGAATAACATTAATTTAAATCTAGTCCGTTCAGGGTAATCAAGTTTTCTATTATCTGGAATAATATTTTTTAAAAAGTAGATTCATACCAAAAATTTTTTATGAGAGGGGTTCCTATGAGATATTTTTTTCTGAACATTAGCTTTATATTTCTATGGTCTGCTGCAGGTTATGCCGGAGAGTATCTTATTAAAGACTCTGATATAATGATAATTCAGGCTGATACTCTTGAAGGTAAATCCAAATCGTTTTATCGGTATGCCAGAAATGAAATTTTTGCCCGAAAGGGGTATATATTTAAAGATTCGGAATTGGCATTATTTTTTAAACATCAATCCTGGTATCAGCCTGTTGAAAAGACAAGTGTCGAGTTGACTGAAATTGAGGATAAAAATGTTTCACTTTTCAAATCACTGGAAGCGATTTCGAAATTTGAGTTCTGTGAAATTCTGTATAAATATGATTTTAATGATTATCCTCTTTTCTATTTAGGATATGGAGATGAAAATGAAATGAGGTACAACAGACGGCCCTATGGAAAATTTATTTTACTGGATAAAGGTTATAAATGGTTGCTTGATTGTTCTTCTGTTCCTGTGGAGTATCTGCAAGACAACAAGTTGTCTGAAATTGTCCTTTACGATCAGCGGGCATTAAAAAAAGCACAGATCGAGTTTACAGATATAGACCAGGGTTTTGATAACAATCTGGGTTTGGAGCTCAAGATAAATATATTTGGACCAAGCGATGATAGGGAATTTGTATTTGTCGGATTTGATAAATACAAAAAGTTTAACATATTATTTTCAATTCCCTCGTATGTTATGCATCAGGAAAAAATAAACAATCGTAAAATTTTGATTACGGCTACAGTTCGTAAGGGCTTTCTTGGAACATGTTTTTATCCGCAGGAATATTTGTTTGATACTTTGGACAAAACACTCTATACTGTTCCGGAATTACTGATAGAATCAAAAGATAGTCATCGTTATAAAAGTCGCCGGGATTTGTCTGTATATTATGATGCCTGGTCAGCCACAAATTGTGAAAAATCGGCGATTGTCACTACTTTACCAAAAGGGAGTATGGTGGTTTTTACAGAATTCTATCGTGCGGAAGGATCTGGTTCCGCACATATTAAATATTCCGAAAATAGTAAAATTAAAAACGGTTGGTTGAACCAGAAAGATATTGGCCCTCACACATTTGAGGGCCTGAGTATGGCAGATTAAAGTCTTTACTGTCATTAAAAAATACCGTCCCTTGATGATATAAACTCAAAAGACGGTATTTTTTTGTAAAATAGGAATAGAATAATATGCTATTAAACGGACAAAAAATCACCGTACAAGAAACATCTTTCCGGTTTTTATATTACCGTTGCAATGTATCCTGTAAAAATAGGTCCCGCTTTTTACAGGCTGATTATAAAGGTCTGTTCCGTTCCATGTGGTTATGTAAAGGCCTGCCTGTTTTGTTTCCTGCACCAGCGTTTTAATTTTTTGACCAAGGATGTTATAGATGGTAATCTGCACAGGCGCAGTTGATGGAACGCGAAATGTGATGTTTGTGCTGGTTTGAAAAGGATTTGGCAGGTTGTAAGTTTCGATTTCGTTTGTTTTATTAATTTGTCCCAAATCATTAACACCGGTTGCTTCCTGGATGACAAGTTGTACCGGTATTTTTTGCGGTGAGTTTGCAGCCCCGTTTGCTGTGACCACAAGTGTGTCTGAATAATCTCCGGCTGTTAAATCGGTCGGATCGGCGAACACGGTGATAATTGTCGAATCTGTTCCGGATTTCGGGGTATAATCCAGCCATGCAGATTGGTTTTCAATGCTCCATTGCAAAACACCCGTCCCTGTATTACGTATTGTCAGGGCTTGTTCCAGTGGTGCAATGCCGTTTTCTTCACAGGTAAACTGGAGACTCGGTTGGTCCAGCGCTATCATCGGCTCGGGTATGATGCTGCCTCCACTGCCGTCCCAACCGGCAATGCGCGCCAGCAGCCACCAGAAAGCCCGGCCTTTAACATCGCAGCTTTCCAACGTTGTGTGACCGCCTTCGTCTCCGTTATATTGCGGATGTTCTACAGGAATATTGGATTCCAAATATTGCTCACCATTATACCAACAGTCCAGGTCGGCAAAGTCGAATAAATATTTGTTGTTGTTACGGCAAAATTCCCGTACCTGATTGTTTCGGTCAAGTCGGTTATGGTTTTGGTCTTGGGCGTTTCCTGTCATATATACAAATGTTACATTCGGAAATTCACTCTCCAACTGTTGTATAGCGTCCAGATATTGTTGCGTTTCAGCCTGGCTAAAATAATTCTGTTGCGTGCACCAGGCCCAAACAGACACATTAATGTCATGGGAACTCAGGTTGGACCGGGTGATGTTGAGCGCATTATTACCCTGCCAGTAAAGGTCCGGTGTGATGTATGTTTCACAATAGCCGTTCATAAACTGACCTTCCATTAACGACAGATAGTCCGGGGTGTCCGGCATGTTACAGTTGTCAGGATAAAAATTATAAAGCGTATTTTCGTCATCCAACCGGTCCAGTCCGATATAAATTTGTTCCCCGTGTGAGGTGTGCGCATAATGTACTTTGAGAAGGCTTTTGGCTTGATTTATCCATTCATCCGGGATTTGTGTTATGTCCGTGCAGGTATGATCGATGATAATGCCCTGAGAAAAGACAACCGGTGTTGTGAATACAATTAATAAAATAACGGCAGAAAATAATTTGTTTAGTGACCTTGTTTTCATAATTTTCCCTCATTGTTTATGAAAAGAATAATAATTTTTAGTTGTTTTTTGACAATCACCAGCATTTTAAAATCATTCGATTGAATAATTTGGTGGACCCTTGTTTCATTCAACACTCTTAAAATATACTAGTTGTTAAAATTGCCGCCGATTGGTATATGTTTGTTTTCAAAATAATTGTCGTCTACAATACAGGGTTTGGATAGTTCCAGCAGCAAAGCCGGGCCTTGTCCTGTGAAACTGTGTTTTTTATTTTCTTTTACTGGAAGAACATCGCCCTTATTTAGGAGCATTTCTTTACCATCATAGTTTACGGCTACACTTCCCTCCACAATAAAAAAGGTTTCGTGTTTTTCTTTGTGACGATGCATGGGACAGGTTTGTCCGTCAAAAACAAAAAGATACTTGCCGCAATAACCGGCCTCTATTTCATTGGCAATCCAGAGTTCAATTAATCCCGTGGTATAAAACTGCCCCAGTCCAAAGTCAAGAACCAAAGGTTGGACAGGAGGGAGCGCCAGGTCCCATTTTTTTATTTGTTGCCGGAATTTTTCCAGGGCTTTATCCCGTTCAATTCCTGTCAATTCGATGTGACGGGCTTTAGTCATTTCATTCATTGTCGTCTCGTCTATCAGGTTTCATTTTTAATGGCACGAAAATAGTGTATAATTATGATCAACGTAACCAGGGTAAAAAGACCCATAATGGCTGTTACGATTAAATTTGGTGATATATCTTTTATAAACATAATAATATTTAAAACAGCTATTGTTATGTCCATTAAAAGACAGAAAACAAGAAACATCGGGGCTAGTAACAGCCCGATTTGTTTCTTTTTTATCAACAATACACCCGTCAACAGGAAACCCGGTAGAACAATCGATATATCCAAAACATGGACCGGGTTTGTCAAGGCACCGATATCAATAATTTCCCGTGGTGTTGTTCCGTTTATAACCGCCGGTATTATTGTGGCCAGCCAGAGAAAGTAAAACAAACATCCCAGTGTGATGAAGTAAATACCTGTTGTTTTAAACGGGATTTTGCTTTTTTTATACCATTCAATAATTGGATTTTTGGGGAGGATATAAAATACATAGGCAAGGCCGTAAAAAGCTGAGCCGAAGGTAAAACAATAAATTAAAAAAAGCCGGTTAAAATGAAGGGAGAAACAATAAATGACAAATGTATAGATCAGATAAAGCAAACAGCCGCTCCATACAAACAGCGCTTTTTTATTTCCACGACCTGTATAAAATGCACTTGCCAGAAGAAAGGGGAGAATAAGAAAAAGGTTTATAATATCCTGACCGATGGCCTGGACGTTCCAGTTAACAGTTTCCTGTGAATAGGTGGCCGGAATGAGCAGTCCGCTTAAGCTCGTTGTGATAATGAAAAAGACCAGTAAAAGGGTGATAAGATACATAAATTTATATGATATCGTATTCACTCAATTCCTCTAAAAATATTGTGTGAATGTGGTTTTTATAAAATGTATGAATTATTATGCAAAAGTAAATATAAATTTTCGAATTCTTGATATTATTATTTCTATATGAATATTTCATTGCGGGAGAAATATCTTGAAAATAAAGACGATTTTTATTAAGTTTTTAAACTTTATTCCTTAAAGAATGTTTGAAAAATAACGTTCTTCCTGACTGTTTTACCGGTAATAAATTTTGAAAGTCCTTTTTAATATGTACGGCCGCGTGAATTTAATTACTATTATTTTTCAATTTAAAATATACTGTCTGAAATTTAGCAAAGCCATTGCCGTTTAGATAAGGTTATGGCTTTTTTATTTAAAAGTTTATAAATATTACCATCGTTTTAAGATTGAAGCAACCAAAGGAACAGTCTTAAAAAAAACAGATAACTGACTATTCCTGACACGATAAACCGGACGGGCGTTCAGATGTTTACCATGTTCTCGTGGAGAGATTTTAATTTGAAGGAGGAAAATAATGAAAGATAATATTGGATTCGCTATATTGGGGACCGGTCTGGTGGCTCCCTTTCATGCAAATGCCATTAAAGCATCAACAAATGGTCAATTAATTGGTGTATGCGATGTTGATAAAGAACGCGCTGGAAAATTTGCATCGGAACATGATGCTGCTGTTTATACATCCCTGGATGAGATGCTTAAAGATGATCGTATTAATGTTGTAAATATCGCAACACCTAACCATTTGCATTATGACGCTGTTATGGCTTGTTGCCGGGCAGGCAAGCATATTATCGTGGAAAAACCACCGGCAATGACTTTAAAAGAAACCGATGAGATGATTGAGGCCTGCAAAGCTGCAAATTTGCGATTCGGGTGTACTGTGCAGAGCCGGGTCCGTAAATCCATTCAGGCCGTGAAAAAGGCCATTGATTCGGGGCGATTTGGAAAAATTTTAAATGCAGATGCATATATGAAATGGTACCGTTCCTCGGAATATTATCACAGCGATGGCTGGCGCAGTTCACGAAAATCCGGTGCCGGTGTAACGGTCCAGCATGCTTTTCATTATATTGATTTGCTGGTTTACCTGGTTGGACCGCTGGCCAATGTTCAGGCACAGATGAAAAATTTGGCCCATCCGTCCGTCAAGCTGGAAGATACACTACTTTCTTTTATTGAGTTTAAAAACGGCGCTCAGGGTGTGGTTCAGGCTTCTACTGCTTTTTGGCCGGGAACGGATATTCGTATTGAAATTAATGGTGAAAACGGGACCGCTATTGTTTTGGGTGAGAAAATTGATAAATGGAGCTTTAAGGACGAATTACCGGAAGATGAAGAAATTCGTAATTTAGGTAATGCCGCGCAGGCGACCGGTGCTTCCGGTCCGGCTGCATTTGGATTCGCAGATCATCAGGTGGTTGTGCAGGACATGATCGACGCTATTTTGAATGATCATGAGGTGATCATCCCTGTTTCATCTGTCCGGCCGACTCTGGAAGCCGTGCTGGCCATGTATCATTCTGCTGCTAAAAACTGTAAAATTGAATTGCCGGTCGTTGATGATGAAAGTATTTGGGAATTATAGGAGATATATATAAAAAATGAAATCACCGTTAAAAGTTGGAATTATAGGACTCGGCCACCTTCATCCGCGATTGTATATGCCTTTGTTTGAAATGGTCAAGGAAACCGAGGTGACGTCGGTTTATGAACCGAATGAAAATTTGAGAAATGCGTTTTGTAATGATTTTAACGTCAAGGGATATGACGATCTCAATAAAATGCTGAATGCAGAACAATTGGATGTGGCGGCCATCTTTTTGCCCCATGCGGATTGTGCCCCAGCGGCCATAGCCTGTGCTCAAAAAGGCATTCATCTTATGGTGGAAAAACCAATGACGGCTGTTGCTTCCGATACGGCAAAAATCATCAAAGCCGCAGCAGATAACAATGTAAAATTGTCAACCGGATATTGCTGGCGTCTGCATCCGGCTTCGGTTGAGTTTAAAAAAATTGTACAGTCCGGAATTATCGGTAAATTGGTCGGCGCCGAAGGCCGATGTGCAGCCGGCAAACTGGAACGATATATTATCGGACATTCTCCCTGGATGCTGCAAAAAGAACGGTCCGGCGGTGGTCCCATGTATAATTTGGGTGTACACTGGATTGATCTTTTCCGCTGGATATTGGAGGATGAAGTATCTGAGGTGAGCGGTCAAAATGTTAAAATCAACACCGAGTATGATATTGAAGATAATTCCTTTGCTCACTTGCGGTTTAAAAAAGGGACCATTGTTTCACTGGATATCAGTTATACGGTCCCGGAATCTTTTCCGCATGGCCGGGATTTGTATCTGTCTGTTCGCGGCACAAAAGGTGTCATTTCCTGGGCCCCGGCTTATGAAGGTGATAACGACGTGCTTAATATCTGCAGTGATATGCCGGAGTATAAAGGCTCTCCCCGCCGTGAAATTCAGTTAGAACTGGAACCGGTAAAAGGTTATTCGGGGTATATGGGACTCGCCTATGTTCAGGCATTTGCCGATGCCGTGTTGAAAAATACGCCGCTTCCCATCACCGGTGAAGACGGACTGGCAGCTTTAAAAATTGTTGAAGCTGTTTACAAATCGGCACAATCAAAAAAATGGGAAAAGGTGGACTAAATATGAGCCAAATTAAAGTTGTTGTTACGGATTACATTCATGATAACCAGGATTGGGAAGCTGAAGAGCTGAAAAAGAAAGGCATTCATTTTGAAGCTTATCAGTTAAAATTTCAGCCTGAAGAAAAAGTTTTGGAAAAAATTATAGATGCTGATATTATTGTCGTCAATATGGTCCCTATGACGGATTCAATTTTATCAAAATTAAAAAACTGCCGTCTTATAATCCGTCATGGTATCGGTTATGATAACGTGGATGTCAATGCCTGTACGCGTTACGGCATACAGTTCGCCTTTCAACCGGATTACTGTAAAGAGGATGTGGCGGAACATGCCATTGCCCTGGTTTTTGCCTGTGCCCGTAAAGTGGTTTCCAGCCGGAAAATTTTAGACAAATCGAGTCAGGCAGGCCAATGGGATTTTTCCGGTTTGTTCCCCATGTACCGCCTGCACGGAAAAACACTGGGAATTATCGGTGTGGGACGAATCGGCAGCAGGGTTTACCGCAAATTAAAACATTTTGGTTTTCGCATTCTTGGCTGTGATCCCTATCTGTCTGAAGAACAAATTAAAGAACTGGGTATTGATATTGTTCCCAGAGACCAGGTGCTGCGGGAATCGGATTATATCACGGTCCATACGCCTTTGACGGAAGAAACCTTTCATTTAATCAATAAAGAAGCCTTGGCGAAAATGAAACCAACCGCTTATCTGGTAAACACGTCCCGCGGACCCATGGTCGATGTTAACGATCTGGCAGAAGCTATTGCCAACAAAACCATTGCCGGTGCCGCGATTGATGTTTATGACAAGGAACCGCCTTCACCCGATTACCCGTTATTTGGATTCGAGAATGTTATATTAACACCGCATATTGCCTGGGCGTCGGTTGAAGCCGGATGGGAAATCCGAAAGAGTATTTTAAATGATATTATCTCCAGCGCTGAAGGTGGAAACGCCAGATGTGTTATTAATAAAGAGACGTTGAAATAAAAGATATTGAATTGATTTTTTCTAGAGATTGTAAAAATAAAGGAAGTTTGCTATGGCAATTACCAATATAAAAACCCCGATTCCCGGTCCAAAGAGTGCAGAGCTGTTAAAAAAATGGTATCAATATGAAGCTGATGTAACCGGGTTTCAGGCCCCTGTTGTCTGGAAAAAGGCAAAAGGATGTCAGGTCGAGGACGTGGACGGTAATACTTTTATTGACTGGACCTCCGGTGTGCTGGTGACCAATGTGGGGCATTGCCACCCGCATCTTGTTAAAGAGTCGCAAAAAGCAATGGAAGACCTGCTCAACAATTATGAATGTGCCAACACCTATCGAATTGAAGCTTCTGAACGATTTGTTAAAGCCTTGCCCGATCATTTGGATAAATGTTTTTTCCTCAGTACCGGAAGTGAGGCCATTGAAGCAGCCAGCCGGTTGATTAAACGAAAAACCGGAAAATATGAAATTATCTCCTTTGAAGGCGGATTCCATGGCCGGACAGGTACGTCGGCTTCTATAGGCGGAATGGCTGGTCCGAAAAAAGGTTACGGCCCGTCTGTACCGGGTATTATTCGTGTACCCTATCCTAATCCCTATCGTGATCCGTTCGGCTGGTGTAATGACGGACCGGATTATGGTCGATTTTTTGATTATATGGAAGGTGTCATTCGGGCTAATTCGACTGGTAGTCTTGCCGGGGTTTTTGTGGAACCCTATCAGGGCGCGGCCGGATTTATTTTTCCGCCAAAGGGCTGGTTGAAAAAACTGGAACTCTGGGCCCATAACAATGGACTGTTGTTTGTTTTGGACGAGGTCCAGGCTTCCTACGGACGCACCGGAAAAATGTGGGCCATGGAACATGAAGATGTCAAGCCTGATGTTGTAACCATTGGAAAAGCCATTGGTTGTGGTATTCCGGTATCTGCCATTGCTTCAACGACTGAGGTTTTTTCCTGTTTAAGCAAAGGTGAAATGTCCAGTACCCTGGGTGGTAACCCTGTTTCTTCTGCGGCTGTTATGGCTGTACTTGATATTTTTGAAAATGAAAACCTGGTAGACAATTCCGCCAAGATGGGCGCTTATATGCTGGAAAAATTATCCGGCCTTAAAGACGAGTGTAAATACCTCGGCGATGTTCGCGGAATGGGACTGGTTATGGGAATGGAATTTGTTAAAGACAAACAAACCAAGGAACCGGCGTCCGATCTAATAAAAACCATTATTACAAAATGTGCCGAAAACGGACTTTTGGTCGGCAGTGTCGGTGCGTTTGGTAATGTGATCCGTGTCGCCCCGCCGCTTGTTATTACGCAGGAAGAAGCGGATGAAAGTGTCAACATTATGAAAAATGTTTTAAAAAGTTTGTAATTGATTAAACTGGAAATATAAATGATTGATATAGAAAAAACAGTCAACAAACACTTGGATGACTGTCAAAATTTTTTATGCGAGCTGTTAAAGTTCCCGTCAACATCGGGACAGGAACACCAGGCAATGGAGTTTATTGCGGCCGAGTTTGAAAAAATAGGTCTTGATGTTGAAAAAGTGCCCTTGTCAAACAGTTTACGTAATGATCCGGACTATGCCGGTCCTATTGAAGATATTGAATACGATGGTCGTTTTAATGTCCGCGTAAAGCTGAAGGGAAATAAAAACGGTAAAAAAGTGCTGCTCAACAGTCATGTGGATGTCGTTCCGCCGTCAGTCGGAATGGTCGGCCCTTATGAACCGACCATGAAAGATGATACCATTTTTGCACGAGGCGCCTGTGATGCAAAGGGACAGGTGGCGGCGATTTATTTAATTATGAAGGCCTTAAAAGACTGCCAGGCTGAATTGAATAATAGTGTCGAAGCCCATATTGTTGTTGAAGAAGAAAACGGCGGTAACGGGTCGCTGGCAATGGTCCGTAACCATAATCCGCAGGCTGATGCCTGCATTGTTCTGGAACCGAGTGACAATAAAATTTTAACGTCCATTCGCGGTGCTGTCTGGTTTCGTATTGAATTTAAAGGCATTGCCGGTCACAGTGGTACCGTTGCCAATACAAAAAGCGCGCTTCTGCTTGCCCACGAGGCCATGACATGTCTAATAAATTATCACAAAGAATTATTGCAATCATCAAAAGGTCTTGCTCTTTTTGATGATTATCCAAATCCCATGCCTTTAACCTTTGGTAAACTGGAAGCCGGAAACTGGCCGGCATCACCGCCCAATAAAGCTATTCTGGAAGGTGTACTTGGATTTTTACCCAACAAAACAAAAGAAGACATTTGCACAGAAATGCTGGCGTGTTTAAAGGATAATATTAATGGTGAATTTGATCTGAGATTTACCTATCGACACGATTGCAGTGTTGTCAATCAGGACCATGAATTGCCGCAAAGGTTACTGGGAGCCGCAAAGGATGTGAAAGCTGATTTGAAAATAGATGCTATGACCGCTTCCTGTGATGCATGGTTTTACAATAATATTCTCAACATACCAACGGTTGTTTACGGTCCGGGAACTTTGACTGTAGCGCATTCAAAGGACGAACAGATTAAAATGTCGGATATAGAACGGACCGCCGGTGTAATTGCTAATTATATTGCAAAATTGGATTGACATAGAACACTTTACTGCAAGATGTGGGGCTTGAAACCGGATGCCGGACCAAGTCCAGGAGTTGTTTCCTGAATATTTTTTAAAAACGAAAGTTTTAAAAGAATAATGATTGCCGAATTATAAAGGAATTTTATGAAATCATTAGTTAAGACCCAGCGAGGAGTCGGTCATATAGAAATTGTGGACATGCCCGAACCTCAACCCAAACCTGATGAGGTTAAGATAGAAATTGCCGCTTGCGGTATTTGCGGCTCGGATATACATATACGTCATGATAAATTTCCCTATTGGCCGCCGGTTATTCTTGGACACGAGTTTACCGGAACGGTTATTGAACTTGGTAAAGAGTGTAAAAATTTAAAAATCGGTGATAAAATTGTGGCAGAACCGCATACCCTGGCCTGCGGTTCCTGCTATTTGTGCCGCACCGGCAATATACAAATATGTCCGCAAAAACGCTCACCCGGATGGGGCATTCACGGCGGCATGACCAAATATATCTGTTACCCTGAAAAATTGTTACACAAAATCCCGGAGACCATGTCATGGGACCAGGCTGTGATTGTGGAACCCACAGCCAATATTGTAACAGACCTTATTCTTCACACCAAAGTCACGGCCGGTGATTTTGTGGTTATCCAGGGTCCCGGCCCGATCGGACTCATCGGCGCTATGGTGGCACGGGCTGCCGGTGCCAGAGAGGTTGTGCTTGTCGGAACACCGGGAGATGTTGATCTTCGTTTTAAGGACTGCGAAAGAATTGGGATTTGATAATATTATCAATATCGGTGAAACCGATCCGGTTGAAGCTGTTCTGGAAATGACAAACGGCCTCGGTGCGGACATTGTGGTGGAATGCAGTGGTTCACCAAAAGCCATCCCCATGACGGTAGACCTTGTCCGCAAAATGGGCAAGATTTGTGTCATCGGATTAACCGGAAACAAGGACGTTGTTGTACCCTGGGATAAATTTGCTTTCAAGGTGGTGGATGTTAATTTTAATCTTTCAACATGCTACGAGTCCTGGGACAGGTCCATTCATCTCATTCACAACGGACAAATAATCCCGGAAAAAGTAATCACCCATAAAAAACCGTTGGAAGATTGGGAACAGGTTTTTGATGATATTGAAAATTTAAAAGCATTAAAAAGGTGTGCTGATTCCCTAGGATTATTTGTAGAATTTAGATAAAAACGCCGGATTGTTACATGTTTTACAATCCGGCATTTTTATTATATTATTAACAAATCAATAGGCTTTATAAGCAATTGGTTTGCATAACGCTTTCAGGTTCTCATGGGGCGTTGCTGCAGGGATTTCACATCCTGCGTTGATCATGAACGGATTACCCGCATCATTATAATTTTTCAGCACATGATCCTGAATATCAATTGGGGTGCCCATCTTTATGTTCCGTACCGGATCAATATTACCGGCAATGACAACCTTTGTTCCCACGTTGTTTCGGGTGATTTTTAAATCCACCATGGAATCGACATCCAGAATATCGACGTCCAGTTCAGCAATTCCCGGCAGCAGGTGTGTTATGTTGCCGCAGATATGCAGTCTTACATACGCTCCGGCATCGTGAATGGCATCAACAAGTTGTTTTTCTCGGGGCAGGATTATTTTTTCATAAATATCCGGTGAAACCTGACTGGCAATGGCGTCACCGATACCAATGGTGTCCGCACCGTTGGTAATTTGTGCCTTGGCGAAGTCAATAGCCGTTTGTGTACAAACATCCATCAGTTTTTCGGTAAATGGAATATCATCAATAATGTCGATGAGAAAATTACCGACCGAACGTAACGTTGCCGCCGATGCAGCCGGGCCTTCCACCCAGCCTAAAATGGAATATTGTTTGACATATTTTTCATGAAAAAGTTTAACCCCGTTGACGCGGTCCAGCATTCTTTCGGAGGTTAACGGATTTGGTGCTTTTAATAATGATAAATCTTTGGAATCAAATAACGGCGGACAAATACATTCCGGTACCCTGTTGGCATGATATTTAATTTCCGCGCCGAAACCATGCGTTTCCCGATACGGATCTGAAATGACGCTTAATTGATCAAATGAAAAATCTCTGGCGCAGGCGCTGTTTGCTTCGACCAGTACATTATAATCAGAGGCGAAATCCGCATAGGTTTTGTTGATATATTCTGCAGCAAAATGCATTACAATAGGGAATGCAGGGGAGAATATCTGCGGGCTTACCGGATAACAGGGCTGTATATCTTTTATAACTGTTCACATTTTTATTCGCGTTTGGTTAATGATTTACTTATTTTTGTAAGATAAATTTTCGGGTTTTAACCACATTTCCTACATATAATTTATAGAAATAAATTCCGGGTGGGCAGATTGTCAGGGGTCCATTTTATCTCATGCGTACCGGCTGATTGAAATTCGTTTGTTAATGTGGCAATGTTTTGTCCGGTCAAATTGTAAACAGACAAAGTAACATGTTCGGCTTTGGCTAACTCATAACGGATTGTTGTGGACGGATTAAATGGATTCGGATAATTTTGCCATAATAAAATTTCCGGCAAAGCATTATCATTTTTTTCAACCAAACTTGAACCGGGTAATTATAATGGCAACCGATTTTGAAACACCGATTTCCTGGTTCTGGTTGTTTTGCGCTGTTACTGTAATATCAAATGTTTCCGGCTGTAGAATAAATATGTTGAAATTCAAAAGTCGAAGCATTGTCCTGTAAAGAGGAATATTCGGATATATTCCCGTCACCCCAGTTGATTTGCATTTTTAGCTGTGATTGAGAAGAATTAGTCGCTGTTGCCTGGACCGTGACGGTTTCTCCGGATTCTGTTGTATCGGCAGATACCCAACAGATCACAGCTTTGTTGGAATCAACTCCGCAGGTGCCGTCCCAGGTAATATCTTCACAATTCATAGCGGCAAGATTGTCTGCCAATGTCTGCACAGCACTCCCGCTGATGATTCCGGGATTATCCTGTAAATTAAGAATGTACATGTTATTTAGATTGTAAAGTTGTAACAAGTCACTATTGTCCAGTTGATTTGATTTAAGAAAGAGTAATTCAATGGCTGAAAAATTTTGTAAAATATTTATGTCGTTTATTTTATTCCCGGAAAGATACAGGTTGATTAAATTCGTCAAATTTTGTAAAGGAGTAATATCAGAAATTTTGTTCCATGAGAGGTCTATTAATGACAGGCGCGGTTAAACTCTGTAACTCTGAAATATCATTAATATTATTTGTCGATAGAAAAAGTGTGTTTAAATTGGTAAGATTGGCAACTGCACTTATATCTGATATAAGATTTGCTGTGAAATCCAGATCCAGTAATTCTGTAAGGCTAGCCAACACATCAATATCGCTGATATAATTCCATCCCAGATAGAGTGATTTCAGGTTTGTCAAGTTTCCTAGTGCTGAAATATCGCTGATTTGGTTTGTGTAAAATGAAACCGTGACCAGGTTTGTTAGATTGGCAATAGGTGATATATCGGCAATTTTATTGTTATAAATATAGAGTTGTGTCAAACCGGGCATGTATTGTAAAGAGGAGATGTCGCTTATTTGGTTATTCGAAAGATTCAGCTCGGACATATTAACGGCGTACTCCAGCCCTGTTAAATCATAAATGCCTTTACCTTCAGCATTTAAAGAAATGATAGATTCCATATCTGTTTCAAGAATATCTCCGGTTGGCTTTCCTAAGACCTGTCTGACGACTTTTTCCAGAGATGTGTCCGGAAAGACGATATGTATGGTTTGGGGGGTCATAATTTTTTGATTTGTCGCAGAAACAATATTCTCTATTTTTTTATAAGATATTTGATGGTTTTCAAAAGATTCTGTTTTTTTGTTTTCAGGAGCAGCAAATGACAAACTGTATCCGAAAACAATAAACAGTATGATAAAGCTTGTTTTCATAATTTTCATGGTTATGCCTCTCATAGTAAATATAATGGATAAAAATATCATATCTGATATTTTGGCAAGATTCAAAAGTTAATAGAATTTAATGATTTTGGGCCAATTATCAAATAAAAAGAGCCTGGTTGATTTTAGATTGAATATAATACAGTAAGTTAAGTATATGGATTTTTACTTTCACAAATTTTGATTTAGATCAATATTTTCTGTTTTTGTGAAAAAAGTATTGTTTCATTGGCTCAAGATTTTCCTGCTTGCCGAACATGTGAAAAATACCTACATTGTCCATTATGGAAAAGAAAATTTTAACAGGACTTACAGTCAAGGAACTGGAAGATTTTTTTCAGGATATTGGCGAAAAACCGTTTCGGGGCCGACAGCTTTTTAACTGGTTATATGTTCGTAAGGCTGCTTCATTCGAAGAAATGACCAGTTTGTCAAAATCGCTTCGTGAAAAACTTGTTCAATCAGCACAAATAAGTTGTTTACACATGGCTGACCGGAAAGAATCCCCGGTTTCAGGGGCCATAAAATACTTGTTTGAACTGGGCTGATGGGCACAAAATCGAAAGCGTATTTATCCCTGAAAACGACAGAAGGACCTTGTGTATTTCTTCTCAAGTGGGTTGCGCTCTCAACTGCCGTTTTTGTGCAACAGCCCGGTTGGGATTCAAGCGAAATTTGAGCCCTGCTGAAATTGTTGAGCAGGTTGCTGCTGTTTCAAGAGATACCGGGCAGGATTTGACAAATGTGGTCTTTATGGGGATGGGCGAACCTTTTATGAATTATGATAATGTCATAAAAGCGGCATATCTGATAAACCACATGGACGGTCTGGCGATCAGTTCGCGGCATATTGTTATATCTACGGCCGGCGTTGTTGACAGACTGCTGCAATACACTGATGAGAAGCACAAATTTAAATTAGCAATTTCACTGAATTCTCCCTTTGAGGAACAGCGCTGCAAAATTATGCCGATAACGAAAAAGTGGGACCTTGATGTTTTACTAAAGGCAGTAAAACGATATGTGCAAAAATCAAAATTACGTCCAACATTTGAATATGTACTTTTGGCCGGAATTAATGATACCCATAAAGAAGCCCGGGAAATAATTCGTTTAATGAAAAAACATTCCCTGCAAAATAAATGTCATCCCTTATAATGAATCTATAGATGCGTTTAAACGACCGGATACCGAAAGTGTTGAACGATTTGCCCAATGGATCCGTGACGAATTAAAAGCGCCGGTATCAGTGCGCTGGAGCAAAGGTGACGACATTGATGCTGCCTGCGGGCAACTGGCCGCAAAACATGCTAACAAAAGTATTACGGGGTAAATAATGGAAAATCGTCGAATTATCATCGGGGTTATGGGCGGCGCTGACGTTTCTGTCGAAACCGAACAGCTTGCCTTTGAATTAGGGGCTCTGATTGCTGAAAACGGCTGGACCCTGTTAAACGGCGGACGAAACGCCGGTGTGATGCGGGCCTCGGCAAAAGGCGCTAAATCAAAAGGCGGTTTGACCATTGGGATTTTACCAACAGGCAATAAAAAGGACACTAATCCGTTTATTGATATACCCATTGTGACCAACTTGTCAGACGCCCGGAATCTTGTTAATGTTTTAAGCAGCGATGTTGTTATTGCCTGTCCCGGATCAGCCGGCACAATCACCGAAGTCGCCATGGCCTTGAAAAATAACAAGCCGGTTGTGCTGCTTAATTTTGATCTTCGACCGGTATTTCAGGAATATGTGGAAAACGGGCTGCTAAAATATACCGACAGTCCGGCAGAGTGTATAAAAATTATTAAGCAAATTTTAACCCCATGACAGTCAAAATTTTTTTAATGGGACAATAATGTGTGAATTAATTTTCAATTGACTTTATAGCGATTTTTATTTAGGTTACAATCCGGTTTTTTAACCCAGAAATTCAACTGTGTTTATTCCGAGGAAGTGATATGGCAAAGTTGATTGGTATCCGGCGTGAAGATAAAAATGAATGGGAGCGCCGAGTCCCCATTATTCCGAAACATGTCGAATATTTAAAATCCGAATACGGAATTGAGACCATTGTGCAGCCGTTTCCCAACAGGGCCTATACAGACCAGGAATATCTGGAAGCCGGTGCAAAAATCAGTGAAAATTTAAATGAATGCCCGGTAATACTCGCCGTTAAAGAAATACCAGTTGATTTATTATTTCCTCAAAAAACATATTTATTTTTCTCGCACACAATTAAGGGTCAGGCTTATAACATGCCGTTATTGAAAAAGATACTGGCTTTAAATTGTACGCTTGTCGATTATGAGTGTATAAAAAATTCTTTGGGTGCCAGACTTGTGTTTTTTGGAAGATATGCCGGTTTGGCCGGAATGATTGATACGCTGGCGCTACTGGGGCAGCGTATGAAGGTTATGGGATTTGACTCACTCGTTATCGGCCCTGCGTTCGGCCTATCAATACCGTTGTCTTGATGATGCTATGGAACACATTCATGCTGTGGGTAAAAAAGTATTGCAGTATGGCTTGCCCAAACGATTTGCTCCCTATGTTTTTGGTTTTACCGGTTATGGTCGTGTTTCCACCGGCTCTCAGGAGATTTTTAATCTTTTACCGCATATTCACATCAGCCCTGAAGAATTACCTGATTTGGAAAGCAGTTATGAAAACCATTTTTATAAAGTTATTTTTAAAGAAGAACATATGGTCAAACCGAAACATCGGGGCCATGCTTTTGATTTAGATGAATATTATACCTATCCGGAAGCATATCAACCGCGTTTTACAGAGTTTCTTCCTTATCTTACTATTTTAATAAATGGGATTTACTGGGAGGAAAAGTATCCCCGATTGGTTACAAAATCTTTTTTAAAAAAACAACAGTCTGCTGAAAAATTGAAATTGCTGGTGATAGGTGATATAAGCTGTGATATTAACGGCGCCATCGAATGTACGGAAAAAGTTACGACACCTGATAAACCTGCTTTTGTTTACAATGCATTGAAAAACAAAATTATTGATGGTGTGCAGGGAGAAGGTGTTGTGATTATGGCCGTCGATAATCTGCCGGCAGAGTTGCCGCGCGACGCCTCGCGTACTTTTAGTGAAACTTTATGGCAGTATGTTCCTGAACTTGTGGAAGCGGATTTTTCACAGCCAATGGAAAAATTAAAACTTTCACAGGAAATTAAAAAGGCCATGATTGTAAAAAACGGTCAATTAACACCGGATTATCAATACATGTCAAAATATTTGGAATAATCGGAATTTGTTATGAAAAAAATTGCGGTTTTCGGGGCCGGATTTGTTTCCCGTCCTTTGGTGAAATATCTGGCACAACAAAATGAATATGAGCTATTAGTATATGATCAGGATTTAGTTAAGGCGAACACCGTTATTCGGGGATTGCAGAATTGTTCGTCTGCCGGGCTGAATGTGAATAACACAAGTGAACTGGAAGCAGCCGTAAAAAATGCGGATATAGCCGTCAGTTTGTTGCCGGCATCATTTCATGTGGTAATTGCCAGGGTGTGTTTAAAATTCAAAGTCCATCTTGTTACGACCTCTTATGTGAGTCCTGAAATGAAGGCGCTTGATGCTGAGGCCAAAAATGCCGGTGTTTTGTTTTTGAATGAAGTTGGGCTTGATCCCGGTTTGGACCACATGTCCGCAATGAAAATTATTTCCGATGTTCACGCCAAAGGCGGCACCATCATCGGATTTGAAAGCAGTTGCGGTGGCCTGCCAAGCCCAAAAGACAATAACAATCCGATGGGATATAAATTTTCCTGGAGTCCGAGAGGAGTCTTGTTAGCGGCACGGCAGCCGGCTGTATATCTCAAAGACGGAGGGGAAAAACATGTTCACGGTGAGCAATTGTTTAAACATTATTGGATGAAAAATGTTGACACCATTGGTGATCTGGAGGTTTATCCCAATCGTGATTCCCTCAAATATCGTGATTTGTACGGATTAAAAGATACCCGTACTTTTTTCCGCGGTACCTTTCGTTATCCGGGCTGGTGTGATACGATTGATGCTTTAGCTGCTCTCGGTTATTTAAAAGAAAATTTTCCTCATCAACACCCGGCAACATTTTTGGAATTGACAGCCGTATTAATGAATGTTGATGTTGAAAAGTTTAATGTTGATTTATTGGCGGATTTTCTTAAACTTGAGCCGGAATCTGATGTCATCAAACGAATGGAATGGCTGGGACTTTTATCAAATAACGCCATAAAAGACCCCTGTTTCTTCACCTTTGGATGCGCTTGTTGAACAGATGCAATCTATCATGAAGTATGAGCCAAACGAACAGGACATGATTGTACTACAACACGAGTTCACCGTAAAATGGGACAATAACCGGCAACAACACATTTGTTCCTGTCTAGTTGAATATGGTGAACCAGGAGGAGACTCGGCCATGGCGCGTACGGTCGGACTACCCGCAGCTACGGCCGTTCATTTAATTGCGCAGAAAGCAATCTCCATCACCGGTGTACACATTCCTATTCTTGATGTGATTTTTATACCTGTTCTTGCTAAATTAAAAGAATTACAGATATGTTTTAAAGAGAGTAATAATTAAGCTTAACTTAAACAACGGGAGTTTCATGTGTTTCGAATTAATAAAATAATCTTCCCTATAATGTTGCTTTTTATAATGAATCATCCTGGCCATGCCGGTGAAAAAAATATATATGCTGTTGTCAGAGCCTCAAAAAATTATAAAATCGGCAACCATAAATTTTCTACAGTTGGGTTTGTTTTCCACGAATGATCGCGGAAAAAACTGGAACCATTACGGCTGGTTGTTTACCAAGGGTTTTTCAGTCTCTACAGTCAAGGTTAATTCTGATCGAATTTTTTACCTGTCTGCCGGGAACGGTATTTTAAAATCTGAAAATAGCGGTAAAGATTGGATCATTTCCACAGGTTCGGACATGACCGAGTGTCTGTACACGGCCATTGATCCGCGAGATGTAAATACGGTTTATGCCGCCATATCTTATGGGATTTTTAAAACTGTTAACGGCGGCAAAGATTGGAAAGAGAAAAACAAGGGATTGACATCTACGTTTACACCGGTTGTTTTTTTTGACAAGTCCGATCCAGATGTTTTATTCTGCGCGACAGAATCCGGTATTCATAAAAGTAACAATGGGGGAGACCTGTGGGAACCCATCGCACTTCTTGGACTCGGCATCCGTCGTTTAATTCAGCATCCTGTTAAAACCGATTTATTTGCGGCGGCAACCGAAGATGATGGCGTGTTTATTTCTCAAAATCACGGAAAAACATGGGAAAAGAGAAATAATGGATTGAAACACAAGACTGTTTACGCCCTTGCTTTTTCACCGCAGGATGAAAATATTATCTATGCCGGTACCTATGAAGGCGGAGTTTATGCAAGTTTGAATTGTGGGCAGGAATGGATGCCTGTGAATAACGGTTTGACTAATTTGGAAATTCATTCATTGCTTGTGGACCCGTCCGATAAAAATACAATCTATGCCGGGACCCTTGGGGATGGAGTTTGGATGACACAGAATGCCGGAAAATCCTGGCGTTTTATCGGGCTTGAGACCTGTGAAGTATGGGACATTGTTTATGAATAGATATCAAGGAAAGATTATAATGAAAAAGATTATTATATTTTGTGGCTTGTTGCTTTTTTCTGTTCAAAATCTACCGGCACAATCCATTGAACAGGATTATAAAAACCGTGTAAAACAGGTTTTGGCCTGGGCGGATTCTTCTTCAAGTTTGGATTTTTTTATGGCGGCGGCGAAAATTAAAAGTGGTCATAAAAAACAGGGCTTGCAGCATTTTACCAGGGTTTTTAATCGTTATGATACCGCACCAGCCGGTATGTTTACTATATATTCTCTTATGACATCCTATCTGGCTGTTGAAAACGAACTGCCTGCTAAATTTAAAAAACAAATACAGGACTATATGGCGCGGGCAGATTTTTTCCGTGGTGATACTGAAAACCATTTTTGTATGTATTACATTGGATTGTACCTGGCCGCACAAACCTTTCCCGATCTTGGTCCTGAAAAATGGTACACCGGCAAGTCTTCTGCTGAAAATCAAAAAGAAGCAGAACAGTGGCTGCTTGAATGGATGGACATAACAACCTCCATCGGACAAGGTGAGTTTGATTCGCCGACCTATACAGCCGTTATGTTGTCACCCTTGTTTGGTCTTTATCAACATGCTAAAGACCCGGTTATGAAAGAGAAGGCCGGATTAATGCTGCACTGGTTGATTGCCGATTATGCTGTGGAGCACCTCAAGGGTCAATATGTAGGTGCGCATAGCCGTGAATATCCGGACCGCTTGACCAACCGGCTGGAGCCGGAATCTTTGATGTCAGGATGGGGTTGGCTCTTTTTCGGACAGACAGAACCCCTGTTCAATGCCACATTGGTATCCGCAGCGTTGAGCGACTTTGTCATTCCGGAAATTTTGTATTATATCGGCACAGACAGATCGAAACCCTATGTTCACACTGAAACCAAACGCGTACGAAATGTTATCAGACTTGGAAGTGAAAAAAATCCCCCGGTTTACAAGTATACATATATGACAGAGGATTACGCATTAGGCTCTATGATGGGCGGCGGTATTTTGCAGCCCATTCAGCAGCATACATGGGACGTCAGTTGGGTTACAAAGGACAGCCAGTCGGTTTTGTTTACTGTGCATCCTTTTATTGGCGAGAAAGACCTGGGAATGTTTTTCCCTGAAGAAATGAAATACTCAACCAATATGGTTGCCCGATTTCATACCTATTATGGAAGTGAGAAAAAATGGAGTTCCAGTTCCCCTTATGAACAAACCTTTCAGCATGAAAATGCAATTATCGTACTTTATGACATTCCTAAAGGTGTTAAATTTCAGCATATCGACGGATTTTTTACCAAGGAGATGGATAAAAGACAAGTGGACGAGTCGGGTTGGATTTTTTGTCAGGTCGAAAAAATCTTTATTGCCTATTATCCGTTAAAACCCTATCAATGGATTGATGAAAACGATCATTATCGTCTTCAAAGTTCGGATGGCCGTAATGGTTGTATTGTTGAAGTCGCGAACCAAAGCGACTATCAGTCCTTTGAAACATTTAAAAAGCAGGTTCGTAAAAACAGTCTGGCAATTGATACCTATGATCAAACCGGTATGGTTGCCTATACGACTTCTTCCGGTAATGTGATGGTGTTTTCAGTGGATGGCGTCCGCAAGCTGAATGGCAAAAATATCAATTTTGCAGATTATAAATTGTTTAACGGACCCTTTTTAAAATCAGAAATAAACAGTCAGAAATTATTTATTCAGTATAAAGATAAAGGATTGGTGTTGGATATGAGTACAGAAGAAAAAGCATTATTAATTCCGGAATATATTTGTCAAAAAGTAGACCGTGATGTTGTTCTTTCCGGGAAAATGGACGATCCGCTTTGGGAAAAAGCAGAGACAATGATACTTGAGGATGCCGTCACCGGTAAACCGGGAACATTCAACACGTCCGTAAAGGCATTGTATAATGATAAATATTTATTTGTCGCTTTTCAATGTGAAGACGATTATGTATGGGGAACGGTAACAGAAGAAGACGGGCCGATTTGGGATGAAGAGTGTGTTGAAGTGTTCCTGAACCCGGCAAGTTGTGCCCATCAATATTATGAGATAAATGTCAGTCCGAAAAACGTACGTTTTACGGCTTCTATTTTGAATAACCGAACGCCGGAAAGACCTAATGATGCCTTTACCGGTCTCACGGATTATCAGGTAGAAGGATTGCAAACAAAAGTATATATTGACGGACAACCGGATGTTAAGGGCGGGGCAAAAGGATATACTGTGGAATATGCAATTCCCTTTGATCAGTTATATGGCGCTCCGAATACGCCGCCATTGCCGGGAGATGTTTGGCGGGCAAATTTTTACAGAATTGATACGCCGGTTAAAGGACAACGTGACCACTATGCCTGGCACAAAACCGAACGGATTGCTTTTCATTTACCCTGGCGGTTTGGATATTTAAAATTTGCTGAATAACAAAAAAGGCGTTTTTAAAACGCCTTTTTTTCTATCCTAAAATATTTGACCATTTTTTTCGGTTATATTCGATTTTTTCTTTTGGGGTCATCTTGCTGAAATCAGGTTCGGACGATTGTGTTTGAGGAAGGCCGTTGGTGCTTGGCTTTTTGCTGATAGCTGCCGGAACGGAAACCGTACCGCCGCTGCCGCCATAGGAAACAGCCTGATTTGTAACCTGCATGTCCTCTTCCAGTGTTCGATAGGGACGGATTCCAAGTTTTTCCAGAACGCTGTGATAGGCTTTCACCGCTTCTTCGGCTGCTATATCACCATCTGCTATTAAACGTAAAAATGAAATAAACGCCAACTGATGCTCGGAATGGTTGATCTTGCGTCCGTAAAGGGCGATACGCGCTCCGTATTTTTTAGCATCTTGAAGCATTTTAAATGCATCATAGGTCGTTCCTGAGGAACCGCCCAGGATTCCCGGGATCAAATCCGGATCATAGGTTGCCAGTTGTTCCATAAATTTTGGTCCCTGGTAAACAACTTTGAGAAAGAGAGGACGCCCGGCTTTGGTAACACCGGCTAAATCCCTTACAATATGATCATTTATAAATTGTCCCAGTTTTTCCGGGTCAACTGCTTCAGGCACATTTGGGTTAAAAACTTCAAGAAAATAACGAAAGCCTTTTTTTTCTGCTTCAAGGCGAAACTCGTGGAATCTTTCTAATGTTAAAAGGTCGAGTTCCAGGTTGTTGTTATAGGTTACCGAATAAAGTCCGAGGTTGGCGCCCAGTTTACGTTCTTCCGGCGTACATTCGTATTTGCCGCACTGCATGTGGTCGATGGTTGCCGAACGAAAGGGTTGGGTTGGTTGGCTGATGTATTTACCGCCGGTAATGACATGAACGTCAGTGGTATCATTGGCGCGAGCCGCCGGTGTAACCGGACTGTTTGTAAACAGACCTTCTTCAATGGTCAATATTTCACTTGTGCTTGCAGACATGAGAACAATATCAACCTGGGCCTGATTAATAACCTGTCGGATAATATCGCGGTATTCTGCTAATGTGCGAAATTTCCCTTCCTGTGCATGATGTTCGGGGCTTTTACCCGGAGCCGCAATGCCAAATGCCATATCCGCATCTTTGGCGTCTGCCAGCATAAAATCTTTACAACTATGGTCAGCGTGAATTCGCTCGATCTTGATGTCCAGAGATTTTTTCATATTCGTCTTGAGTTTAGTGATCAGAACTTGTTAAGTAATATATTACAATTTCCAGTTGTTTTAAGCAAGCAAAAAATAATCGGATTATTTTAATGAGAACTTGAATCCCAGCATTTTATATAATAGTTTTGCCACGGCAAAAGGAGAATTGGGATCGTTGGCTGACAATTCAACAATGTCAAATCCGATCACATTTTTTGTGGAAAATATTAATTCAAGAATTTCCAAAACTTCATCCCAATAAAAACCTCCCGGTTCCGGCGTTCCGGTACTTGATACAATGCTCCAATCCAGGGCATCGACATCAAATGTAATAAAAACCGGGTCCGGTAGATTGTCGAGAAGCTGTTTTATGTTAATATTACCCTTACGCAGCTTGTGCATTGTATAGAGTTGGATATTTTCTTTTTTAACAACCTCTGCTTCTTCGATACTCATACTGCGAATACCCAGTTGAAGCGTATGAGGTGTCATTTCCCGAATACGTGCCATAACACTGGCATGGCTGAGCTTGCTGCCCTCATAAGCATCGCGCAAATCAGAATGAGCATCAAACTGAATAACTGAAATCGTTTTGTGTTTTTCAAAGAAAGCTTTAAAACAGCCGCTGGAGATGGAATGATCACCTCCGATAACGGCTATAAATTTATTTTGTTGGATCAACGTTTTTGTAAGACGGTACAGATGAGTGATCATTTCTTCCGATTTATCAGGAATTTCCTGAGGATCAATCGTGGCAATCCCAACTTTGTATGGTTCTGCATCCAGTACTTCATCGTATAATTCCAGGTAATGTGATGCCTCAATAACAGCATCCGGTGCCTGTTCCGTACCTTTCCCGTAAGAAACACCCCCTTCATAAGGATAGGGGATTATAGCAACTTTTGCTGTTTCAATGTTTGTGTATTCTGGTTCCGGATTAAGAAATTGGCTTTTGTATAATTTCATTTGGCCTGGTCCAGATTTTTTAACCATTCAGGCATTTTTTGAATAACCGATTTTTGTTTTCTCTCAGAACATTTATCAAAAACATAGGCCGCCAGTAACGGGAAAATGATGCTATATTCTCCCCAAATTTGTACCAGCTTTTCGTGAGCAGCGCATTTGTATTTCCCCCAGGTAACGGCTTCTCCGAATGTACAACTTGAAAGACTTCCTTCCCGTTCAACTGCCGTACCTATCTGCAGCCCTCGGTCTGCTCCTTCAAAGTCTATACCGAGTATCTGGCTGATTGTCGGACCGGTTTGTTGAATGAAATTTTTTGGTCCGCCGCCGCCGAGTTCAACAAATCCTGTGTGCCTGGCATTAAAAGATATTGCTGCTGAATCGATAATGTCTTTTTGACCGGAAACAAAAACGGGATAACCTTCTTTTTCTGTTCGAGCCAAATTCATGGCAATCGAATGATTGGATTGGGAATCCCAGAATATCGGTACTTTAAGTTTTGCTGCTGTTGCCACAAAACTTTTTTCCGGATACGGTGCATTTTCAAGCGTCCATTGACCAAGCTGGTAATTAAATTCCCAGCTTGCCAAATGACCGGTAGAAAGCACATCAAATCGTTCCTTAACAAACTTTCTGATGATTTCATCTTGAGCTTCGAGTGTTTCCTTTTCACGAATTCCAATGTCAAAAATTCGTGTATCACCGTGTTGACGTAATATATCATCGTCCATATTCGGATTAATTGCTTTTACCGGAAGATTAAAAGCAAAATGCAAGTCATGATAAACCTGAGCGCCTGTTGAACAAATGACGTCAATAAAACCGGCCTCTAACAGGGAAATAATCATTCCCCCCATTCCTCCGGCTATTCCCGCACCTGCTATACCAAGCCAGATGGTGTCATTATCGTCGACCATTTGTTTAAACAAGGATGCGCCTCTGGCTACATTCCTGGCTTCAAAGCACGTCCTGCTCATCAGCTCTATTAAAGAAGGGATGTCTAATCCCTTTGTTAATAGAGGCGGATTTATGTCAGGATAGCCATTAAAAAGCGATTCTGAATTCATATACAACTTTCTTAACTAATCCAATAACATGACAGCCAGAGCAATAACTGTGGTCCAAAGACCGTCTTTATGTCCTTCTGCTGATTGGGTAATACTTCTGCTGACGAACTGGTTTTTCGCGTCAACCTGGTATAACTTTTTACGTTCATCCCAGGCAACATCAGCATCAAGTTCAATACCCATTGTTGAAGCCAGCATGGTGGCAGCAAGGTCTTCAGCAAAGTCACCGGCTTTTTTCATTGTTTCACCAAAACCATGATGTTCACTGATATAACCATACTGTTTTGAATTTTTAGGTTGGGCCAAACCGATGGAAGCTACAGCTAAACGATTTGGTTCATTTGTACACTCTCTTGCCATAACAACAAAGGTTATTTGTCCGGCATTGAGCTCTTCAAAACCTTGTTCTTTGGAAATAATTTTGCAGTCCGGTGGAAAAATACTTGACACGGTTACCAGATTGCATTTTTCTACTCCGGCACTTCGTAAAGCAAGCTCAAAACTTTGCAGCTTGTTTCGATGATACCCAACCCCCTTTGTAAAGAACATTCTTTTTGGTACTAACTTGTTCAATACATTATCTCCAGATATTAATGATGAATAAGGAAAGTACGTACACATTGAATTTATGTGTCGTTTTTAATTTATAAAAAAAAGCACTCAAAATACATATTTTTTTAAATTCATGCAAATAAAAATTTGTAACTACTTAAAACCTAAAGTCGGTTTGTAATATTATATTTGAAAAATAATTTATTAAACATAAACTTATCTTCTTTTAAATTGTTTTAAAAATTTGTAGATTTATGCGTATTTTTGAGGTTTTATGATAAATGTGAATAAAATTTTAATTGCACCGGATTCTTTTAAAGAAAGCTTGTCCGCCATTCAGGTTTGTGATGCAATCGAAAAAGGAATGCAAAAGGTAAATGACAACCTGATTTTTGAAAAGTTGCCTTTGGCCGATGGAGGAGAAGGGACAGTAAAAGCGATGGTGGCTGCGGATAACGGTGAGCTGGTTTCTATTGATGTTTACGGACCGTTGGGAAAAACCGTTACCGCCGAATATGGCCTTATTGATACCGGGAAAACGGCCGTTATTGAAATGGCTGAGGCGTCCGGATTGGCATTGGTTGCAACGAGCCAACGGAACCCCTTGAAAACGACAACCTATGGTACGGGCCAGTTGATAGTTGATGCTTTGGAGCGCGGATGTAATAAAATAATTTTAGGTATCGGCGGATCTGCTACTACCGATTTTGGGACGGGTTTGGCACAAGCATTGGGTGTTCGGTTTTTTACCGAGTCAGGTAAACAAATTACAGATTTTATGAATGGTGAATTAATGGGACGGATTGATTCGGTTTCCCTTGATGATGTGCATCCATTACTTCGAGGTTGTGAAATACTGGTTGCCTGCGATGTTGATAATCCGTTATTGGGGCCCAAAGGTGCGGTTTATACCTATTCTCCTCAAAAAGGCGCCTCACCGGAAATTTGTGATACGTTGGAAAAAAATATGCAGCATATACATGACAAGCTGGCACAAAACACACGACCGGTCAAGGATATACCCGGTGCCGGTGCTGCCGGTGGACTGGGAGGCGGGTTATTGGCCTTTTTTAACGCACAACTTTTACCCGGCGTTCAAATTGTTTTGGATACCTGTCATTTTGATAAGCGAATTAAGGATTGTGATTTAATTGTCACCGGAGAAGGAAAGATCGATTCGCAAACCGTTTTTGGAAAAACAATCGCAGGTGTGTGTGAACGGGCCGGAAAACAGGGTGTGCCTGTTGTTGCCTTGGCCGGTTCTGTGGATATTTCTTTGAATGAAATGAATAAAATTGGGTTGCATGCTTGTTTATCAATATGTCCCGGTCCAATGGATTTGGACAGGGCAATGAAAAACAGTTTTAGTCTGGTTGAACAAACAGCCTCACAACTTTTACGGCTTGTTACACTCTAGATTAATGTGGATAAATTATTTTGGTGAATCGGATTGAAGGATTATTATAGAAAATTTTTAAAAATATTTCGTATCATCGCTTCTGTAGGCTGGTCGTTATGGCTGGTGTTTGCAGTATTGGTGTGGGATATCGATATTCGTCAAATATTTTTTCCGGCAGAACCGATTGTTGAAATTTTTGCGAATTTATTTCAGGATATAATTTGGCTGCCAATTGGTATTTTCCTGCCTTTTTATTTGGCTGGATTAGCACGCCGCATTACGAAATATTTAATTTTGAAAATCGGACTGTTTCTTTTTGCTGCTTTGATTTGTGTTTTTGGTTGTATGAATCTAGTTTTTTATTTCAAATATCTGTTTTATCTGGTTATTCCATATTTGGCGTTTTTAATTTTTCATATTATTCAACTGCACAAGGCACGGCTGCATGTGCTGTTATTTACCGGAGCATTATTGTTTTTTACGATAAATTATGGAGCTCAGATATTTCCAAAATTTCACAAAAATACCGATTATTGTTTAACGGTTATGAGTTATAATATACGCGTGGATCAGTCAACGGAAGAACGTTTAAAGGCCGTTGAACTGGTGCGTCAACAATTGACGGATATTGTATGTATTCAGGAGGTAAACACCGGTGACCGAAAGCTGTTAAGGGAAAAACTTTCGGACATTTATCCCTATCAATTATGGTCGGAACGATATGAAAATTACCTGGGAGGTGTGATTTTATCACGGTTTCCATTCGTGGAAAAGAACAATTTTGATATTAAGACAGATTATATGCGCGGGCATACAAACGTTAATCATGTTGTGCTGGAATTAAACGGTAAAAAAGTACATGTTTTAAACTGCCATCTTTTTCATGGGGCCTATAATGTGATTCAGTTTGTACGCAAAGGGGTGGCTGATAAAAATTTAAAGTCTAAAATACATCGCAGTTATTTACGTCACCTGGCAGAAGCGGCCAGAATCCGGGCATATATATATGATTTAAAGGAACCGGTTATTTTGTGTGGTGATTTTAATGATACTCCGAACAGTGAGGTTTACCATTTTTTTTCATCATTTATGCAAAATGCCTATGCGAAGGCCGGTTGGGGACTTGGGACGACATTTGGAGAGCAAAATATTAGAAACAGCGTCCACCGTTATTTAAAGCCTTTTGTTATAGACTTTTTAAGAATAGATCATGTGTTTAGTTCGGAAGATTTTAAAGTGCTCGATGCACAAATCATAAACAGTGATGCTTCCGATCATAAACCCCAGGTTATCAAATTTTCATTGAAAAACAAAAAAGAAATCCCCCGTTAATAATATATCTATCATTCCAGCTCATAACGAAATGTAATAATTCCCTGCACATTCTTTTGTTCGGCAGAAGGGGACAGGGGATTAAACCGCCATTGTTGTAAAGATTTCATGGTGATTTCATCCAATACACTGTCGCCTTTTTGTACCGGAATCATTTGTCCTACACGACCGTCAGGCAATACGGTAAATCGAATTTTAACGACAGCTTCTTTTTGCAGTCCCACAGGATATTTGGGAATGACCTGCTTGAGAATTGAACGTTTTGCTGCGTCACCTTCAATGGTAAAGGGCTGGCCCTGGTTAATAGTGCCAATGTCGCTAACCGGTCCGGAAGATGTTCCCGGTAGTGGTGTGTCTGACGGTCCTGTTGATAATTTTTCTCCGCTGGTAGATGCTCCCGGATGCTGTACGACCCGATCCGTACCATATTCCTGTGACGGAGTATGTATTCGTTCGTTTTGTACCTGTGGTGTCAGTTTACCGGTTGTTCTGTTGATTATTTCCGGTTTATCATCTTCCAGCATCCTGCGTTTCGGCAGGTTTACCGGTTCTGCTTTGGATTCATGTACGGGCTTTTCAGGCGCCGGTGTGGCGGCAACAGGTTCTTGCTGAACTGCGCTTGTTTTTTCTATCTCCGGTTTTGAAGCTGTTACCTGGGTTGATGTTGAGGCGACAAAACTGATTTCAGAAAATTCCGACGTTTCAAAATTTATTCCAACATGAAAGAGCAGGAAAAACAGTAATATCAGAATATGAATGATTGTTGACAGCAGGATTGTTTTCCGAATATCAGAAAACATGTCATAAAATTTTTCCATGATACTCTCCTATATTTCGGACTCGGTAGCTATCATGAAACGTTCTGCACCTGCCAATTTGGCTGTATCGATTATTCGTATGGTCGATTCTAATGATAAATCTTTATCGGCACGTATCACAACCAGGCGATCCGGTTTTTCCTTTAGCAATTGCCGTAAAGCACTGCTCAACTCTGACCGGCTGATTCGTTTTTGGTTTAAAAATATCTGTTCATGCTGATTTACCGTCAGAAATATTTTGTCCGAATCATCCTGTTGCCCTGAAGCGGCTTTGGGTAACTTAATTTTTATGCCGGGTTGTACAACAAACGATGATGTCAAAAGAAAAAATATCAAAAGAAGCAGCACAATATCGGTCAGCGATATTGCAGAAAAAGCAACCATACGTTTACGGGTTGTTTCAATTTTCATTACTGCTCTCCTTCTCCAGCAACATATCCATTAAATCGTTTGAACTTTCCTGCATTTGGAAAACATGATGTTCGACCTTTGCCTGCAACCAGTTATAAATAATCAACGCCGGAATACCGACGCTCAAACCTGCGGCGGTTGTGATGAGCGCTTCCCATATACCTCCGGCAAGTACGGATGCATCAACATTGCCGCCCAGGGACTGTACCTGCATAAAAGCCTTTATCATTCCTGTAACCGTTCCTAAAAATCCGACCAGCGGGGTAATCGCCGCAATTGTTCCCAATATACCGAGGTATCTTTCCAGATAAAATACTTCAGATTTTGCAGCGCCTTCAATAGCGTCTTTAATCTCTTCACGTGAACGGTTGTGTTTTAATAAACCTGCCTTTGTAATTCCGGCAATGGGTCCGGGTGTTTCTTTACATAATAAAATAGCTTCCTGTATTTTTCCACGCAGTAGCAGATTTTTTACCTGAAGCACGAATGTCCTGGCGTTGATTTGAATTTTTCGTAATGAAATAAGTCTTTCAATGAGAATAGCCAAAGCGATAATAGAGCATAAAGCAATCGGAATCATCATAATTCCGCCTTTGACAATAATCTGAGGTAGCGACATGTATTTTCTCCTGAATAATTTAAATTATTTTTATGCTAAAATTTTACTCGTAATCCTGCTAAAACATGAACTCCTGTTTCCGGATAATTTTCCCATAAAACATAATCAGCATCAAATAAATTTCGGGCTGTAAAAAGGGCCGTAAAACGTTTTTCAAATGTTTTGCTTACAGAAATATTCAGTAAAGCATAAGCCGGTAATGTATCCTGTGAATTAATTCGGCTTTTGCGTTCACCGTTTATGTCCGCTTCTACTGAAATATTAAAATCGGGTAAAAGTTCTATAGAGGCCCTGACAGGGATGCGATATTGCGGATAGTAGGGAAGCCGTTCAAAATTCGGCATAAAATCGGAATTTGTAAGTTTGTCTGTATAATTTATCAAGCTTGCTTCAAGTCTTGTTTTGTTTGAAAGATTATATACACCGCCCACCAATATCTCTGTTAAAACAACATCATTGATCTGATTCAATGCCAGTAAACCTGTTTGAGAATTGTATTGCCAATAATTTATTTGTTCCATCCATGATCTGGATAAACTGCCGATCACTTTTAATTCCGGGCTGATTTGAAACGTCGTTTCAAATTTTAATCCCAATTTTGTCTCATCCGGAACAAATGGAATGTGGTGTTCCATAAATGGATTTTTTTGTAAATATTGGGAAAATGTTTCAACTTTATATCCGGTAAATAAAGAGGTCGTTAATCCGATGTTCTTTCCCAAAACAAAATTCAGCCGTGCATTGGGTGAAATGCGTGATTTTTTATTAATAGAATCCGAGTCCACATTTTGATAGGTGACGCCGACAATACCTGTTATTGACCGGGAAAAAGGAAAAAGTGTTTCAACAGAAATTTCGCCGGACGCGTTTTTGGTTTCTGTTGAATCTGTTTCCATGTCGAATGATTCTCTGAGATATTTCCCGCCAAGGTCCCACTTGATTGCTGATGTATAGAATGAATAGTTGCCGGTAAACGTGTACCAAAAGTCATTACTTTTTATGGTGTTTTGCAGGGTGTCTGTTTCAAGGGTGGTGCTTCCAAGTTGAAAACTTAGTAAACCGTTCGATAATTTATCAGCACCATATTCCAATTCTCCGCCAACGTTCCAAAAGTGACCGTTACGCTCTGCTTTTTTAAAATTCAAATTTTGATATAATCCGTATGAAAACAAATCAACACCGGCAAAAATACGTCCGGTCAAATCCGGACTTAGGGTTTGGTTTGCTTTAAAATTCATTCCACCTTTACTGTATTGAGAATTGGTGTGTTGTCCGCTGCTTCGGTCAAACCAGCCCCGGAAACGAATATCACCGGTTTTCAGGTTTTGCCAGTGACCGGCATCAGCCAGAACAGTGGAATAACCTCCACCCTGAAGTGACAGCCAGCTTGTTCTGAATACTTGAGCAGATTTGGGTGTTAATTCCGGTTTTTCAGCTTCCTGGTCAAACCATTGTGACAGGGGTTCGTAAGGTGATCCTGGTGTTATAAGCGTTGGTGAATCCGGTTTCAGATCACCCTTGCTGTCGATAACCCGGGCTGTTTTGTCTTTACCAAGAATCAATACATCAGGAAGTTCAAGCTGAGGGTCTTGCTTGGCTTGCTTTTTTTTCACAGGTGCAACTTTTGTCGTATCCGATGGCAGAATAATTTTTGTCGGCGGCGGTGTTGCTTTTTGTTGGGCCGGTACGTTTGATACGGCCATAAATAAAATTATGCTGGAAATGATTGTATTTTTCATTTTTATCTGTATATCCATTTTTACCTAATTTTTATTGTCCAACCAGTTCTTCAAGTCGTTTTTTTGACAGATTAACAAAGGTTGTTTCTGCCGGGTATTCTTTTAATATGGATTGGTACAGTCTGCGTGCGTCGGCGAGTCTGCCCTGTTTTTCATTACATTCAGCAGCTTTAAAAATGCTGTTAACAACCCATTTTGTTTGATCGCTATAAAGATATTTTGTTTTTAAATATGCGACAACAGCGTCCTGCAAGGAATCCTGACCCTGATACATTTCGCCCATAAGAAATTGTGCTTCGGCCGCTGTTTCTTTCGGAGCATTATCCAGAACATTTTCCAGCATTTCCTGTGCGTTTGGAAAACGTTTCAGTTCGATATAAACACGGGCAAGACCAATTTTTGCCGAATAGACATCCAAACTCTTTGGATAATCATGAATAACTTTTTGAAAACTGGATTGGGCTTGTTCCGGATTTTTTTGGATGTGATAAATCTGTCCGATTTTAACAAAAGCAGTACCGGCAAGCTCATGTGTTGGGTATTCGTTAGTGAGTTTTTTCAAGGTTTCTAATGCTTTGTCATACTCTTTACGATTTAAATAAATATCTCCTGCCTTTAATAAAGCATCCGGTGTCCGTTCTGCTTTTGGGAAATTTTGATATTGCCTGTTATAGGATCCGATGGCGGCCGTTGAATCACCCAGACTTGTATAACAATTTCCGATTTCGAAACAAGCATTTTTAGCGGCTTTTGTGCCGGCATATTTTAAAAGAACCGTATTATATTGTTCAATGGCCTGGTTATACTGCTCAAGATTTTTTGCAAATTCTGCTTTGCGGACAATAAGCTGTGCAGCTTTATCTTTATCATCCAGTTTACTAACATAGGAATCGACAACATTTAACGCCTGGTCCGAATCTCCTGCCTGCATCATGGCCCATTGCATGCCGGTGACAGCCTCGTCTACAAGCTCACTGTTTGGATGTTCGTTTATGAGCTTTTGATATTGGGCAACCGCCTCATTATATTTTCCCTGATTGTAATAGCAGTCGCCGGTTGCATATATAGCATCATCAACAAATTCATTTTCAGGAAATCGTTGTAATAATTCGTCAAAGTCCACAATAGCGGCCTGGTAATCATTCATTTTAAAAGCTGTGCGTCCGCTTTGAAATAATGCTTCCGGGGCAAGCGGAGATGTTCGAAAATCAAGCAGAACTTTTTCATAAAAAGACCGTGCTTTTGACAATTCACCAGTCCGGGAATAACATTGGCCCATCTGAAAGTGAGATTCTGCCAGCAAGTTAACGTCATTTGTTATGGATGTAAGCGTGGAATATGCCTGAATCGCTTTGGTATATTCTTTGGCATTAAACCAGGCATCACCTTCACGAATTACAGCATCGGCCTTAACTTCGGCATCAGACGTTCGTTCAGCCGTTTTACCGAATGCAAGGGCAGACTGTGTAAAATCATTTATTTTTAACGCGGCATAACCCAAACCATAATAGGCTTCGGTAATTCGTGTGGAATCCGGGTATTTTTGGGTATATTCCAGATAAAGATCATACGCTTTTTTATAGTTTTCTGTTCTGTAATATGTTTCAGCAGACCAAAACAAAGCATCATCATTGTGTTCCGATGTTGTATTTATAACAGTTTTAAAATTTGTTAATGCAACGCCATAGTCTGCTTTTTTGAATTGCAGCCAGCCAAGCTTGTAAACACTGTTTGCTGTTATTTTTGGTTTTTTAAAATTTTCTTTTGTGTATTCAAAAGCCAGTTCCGCGTCTTTTAAATTATTTTCAGCCAAAAAACATTCACCCACCATCAGGGATGCCTCGGCTGCAACAGCCGCATTATTATATTTATCTACAATTGTCATAAAATATGTTCGGGATTCTGCATAATTTTTTAAACGAAACAGCAAAGAAGCATATTCAAATAACGCATTTGGTGTGTCCTGAGAATCCGGATATTTTTCTATGACTGTTTTAAAATAGCGGGCTGCCTCGTCAATTTTATTAGCGAGAACCAGGTTTCGTCCGGTTTGAAAACATGATGATGCCAGTAGATTTTCGTCCGAACTGAGTGTCAGTACTTTTTTAAAAGCATCAGCGGCTTGAAGATATTTTTGCTGTTTGTATAACACCCAGCCGGTGCTGTATTGCGCGTCATCAGCATATTCATGCCCGGCCATATTGGCAATAATTTGATAGGCTTGAATAGCTTTATCAAGATTATTTTCTTTAAAAAAACATTCGCCGATAAAATATTGTGCTTCACCACGCAGGTCGCTTTTTGGATATTGTTGAATTGCTTTTGATAATAATTGAGTTGCCTTTTGATAATTTCCTTGTCCAAAACTTGTAAAACCAATCCGGTAGGAAGCCTGTGCAACAAGCGGACTGTTTGGTTTGGTTTTTAATAATTCTTTGTATATTGAAAGGGCTTTGTCCCACTTTTTTGCTTTTTCATATAAATAGGCCGATGAATAATAGGCATAGTCTGCCAGGGCACTATTTGGTGCGTTTTTATAAACCAGTGTATAATTCTCAAGCGCTTTATCATTCTCACCCAGGTGATAGAGGGCTTCGGCATACCAATAATGGGCGTCTGTATTTAACGGACTATCATCATATAATTTAAAAAACGTTTCAAATTCAGACACCGCCTCGCGGTATTTTCCCAGGTGTATCAATGTTTCTCCGATACGAAACTGGCTTTTGTCTCTTAAACCTACGGCCGGATAATTAACCAATAGTTCTCTATAGGAAGAAACAGCCTTGGCATAGTTTTGCGATTGGAAATAGCATTCGGATAATAGAAAATGTGCTTCTTCAGCGTGAGGACTTGACGGGTGTTTTTTTAAATAATCACTGAATTGGGTAGCCGCCAGATCATACAATTGGTCGCTGAACATTCCTTTGGCAATAAAAAAGTCCTGTTCTTCGTTTGAATTTTGGGCTGAAAACCCCAAAAGCGGCATTAATATAAATGACAATATAATTAGTTTTATTTTCATTTTTGATCTGTTTCCTTTTATAGGCGTTTTTTTAAGATGAAAGGAATAGATATTAAATAAGACGTAGAATGATCTCTCTGGTTCCATATTGTCTTTAATAAATTATTATTTTTATAAGCAACGTTACAATTTTCTCATATAAATTGCAAGAAAGAAAAATTTTTTTGCACCGGGAATAATGCTTGATGACAATATGTTACAATGATCAAATTTACAAATAATATAGTTTTTACAGGAGTAGATATGTCTTACGAATGGAAAATTGGAAAGAGACCCTATAGTGATGAAGAAGCGAAAACCGTTTTGTCAGACGTTATGAGCCCGGAAACATCCGATTGGCATTATAATAAACACCATAAAGGTTATGTCGCAGCTTTAAATACAATTGAAAATAGTTTGGTAAATTCTGATTCAAGTAAAGCAAATGGTAACTATAGTGAGTTTGGCGAGTTAAAACGACGTTTCACCTGGAATCATTCCGGTGCACTTTTACATGATGTTTATTGGGACGTATTAGGTGGAGACGGCGACCCTAAAAAAGGTCCTGAAATTTTTGAAGCTATTGAAAAAGAGTTTGGCTCTTTTGAAAACTGGAAAGAAGATTTCAAGGCAACTGCTTTTTCTGCCAAGTTAAGCGGTTGGGGAATATTGGTTTATGATGCACTATACTCAAAACGGTTGATTAATGTTCTGGTAGATGAACATCACTATGGAGCTATTTGGGGAGGTATTCCTCTTATAACTTGTGATGTTTTTGAGCACGCTTATTATCACAAAGACGGTGCCGGGCGTGCGGTTTATATCGATAATTTTGTTAATAATTTAAACTGGGAACGAATAAACCAGAGATATAAAAAGCTTATTGCATAATTAGGTTCCTCTCCTATCCTAAAGAAAGGCCTGTTTGGTTTAGCAGGCCTTTTTTATTTCAGGCAAAATTATATAAAGCTATCGGGTTTTGTTTTTCTGAAAAAATATTTTGGGGCTTTTCGCTGTTATCACATAACCTCCAGTTTCCCATGATCTTTTGCGAGTGTAAAAGTATAAAAACGTGAAACATGGCAATTCCCACGTCAACATAAGCATAATTGATTCCGTCCCGTTCTCCTGAACCACCATTTTGGTCGTCATCCAAGTAAGCCCAGATTGTTTTATCCTGAATTAAAAATCGCCAGGGTTGATTATTCCTCCAGGACGGCGCCAGCCGGGCGGCATCAAAGGCTGTTTTTAAAACCGGATTTGTTTCAAGAAATTCATCAACATTCCGGCCTGGTTTTTTATAAAAAACAATTTTATTCAAGGGGAGGCGTTTTTTAATATCTTTGGAATGGCTTACACTATTGAAGACTTTGTTGACCTGACCGTTCCAAAATTGTTCAGACGGATAACCAAGAGGACAAAGTGAGATAACTCGTTCGTCTTTTCCGATTTGCAGGTACGTGGCTAATTTATCTTCATCAACAAACCCACCCACCCAGCAGGTTGCTATTTGATGTAAAGTTGCTTTTAATACCAGCGCTTCTTTTATATATCCGGCGTTACAAAAATTATCGTTTCCTGTTTTAGCAATACAAACAAGATGATGCGGGGCAGAGATGAATGTGTTATACAGACGACCGGCATATAGTTTCATTAAATCTTTGTCCAGTAGAATGAAACGGACTGAATCATTAAGCAACGGAGTTATTTCAGATGCTGTATTTAGAATGTCATCTAAAATTTGAGGATTTACTTTTGTGTTACTGAATCTTCGCACACTTTTTCTGTTTTCAACTATTTTAAATAATTCTTCACGATTGAGTTCAGTAAGAGATTTTTTGTAGAAAAAAGTCTTTTCGTTCATAGTCATTATTTTTGTTTTTTATGTCCGCTCAAAAAACCGATTATCGCAATAAAAATTGCCGAGCCGATAATTGACCAGAATATGGGAATGTTATGAAAATAGATAAAGTCTTTAATGCCCAGTTCTCTGCTTAAATAGGTGCCGATTAATGCCCCAATAAAACCCAATATGATACTGGTAAGGCAACCTGTGGAAGAGTATCCGGCTATACGCGCTCCTATTGAACCGCAAATAGAAGCAATGATGAGTAAAATGATAAATCCCAGCATTTTTTTCCTTTTTGCTTTATTTTAAGCAAACCATTTTATAAAATCAAGTTTTTGATATAATTTTCTGTTGATTCGGTTTAAAAATTTCGTATTTTGTTAACAGGCTTTATTGGGAAGGAATAAAACATGAGAACAAAATTATTTTCAATTTATTTGGGCTTGTTTATTGTATTATCCGCTTTTGCCGGAGAGCCGCAAAATACATGTCTTGTTAAAATCGAACGTTCCCCTCATCACCAACTTGCCGATCTTGCTGATATTTTGGATTTAAATTATCGTTCTCCTTTGTTTCTGCTGGGGACAATTGAAAAACAAAAACTGAATAGTTTAACCGAACGCGGGTATGATTTTACCATTATTGACGAACAAGCCTGGGATCAATCCTATTATGTATTGACAAAGAACGGCCAAGTTTTTCAGGAAATTGAATCGGATAATATTATTTATAAAGATGATGACTTGCAACTTGCTAAAACAGATCAACAATTATCCATATCAAAAGCCCAGGGTTACTCTTTATACAAATTGCAAAAGCAGTCGTTGCCGTTTGTTGAGCCCGCTAAAATAAAAGCCGGAGCCTTTAATTCTACTCTGGATAACTCTGTTGTTTCTTTTCTCGTAAATCGGGTTTCGCAAACAAGTTTATACAATGGTTTGTCACGGCTGGAAGCTTTTAAAACACGCTATTCAGGTTCAGACTCTGTTTATTCTGCCGGACAATGGTTATATGAACAATTTGAGAACTTGGGCTATGAAGTTTATTTTGACACATTGTCAGTTCCTGTTTTACATAAAATTCAACGAAATGTTATAGCAATAAAAAGGGGGACGGTTTATCCGGACAGCATTATTATGATCGGCGGGCATTATGATTCAATTGTAGGTGACGGCAGCAATCCAATGATTTTGGCGCCTGGTGTTGATGATAATGGCACCGGCACCATAGCTGCCTTGGAAACAGCCAAGGTATTGAGAGATATTGACCTGGAAACAACTGTAATGTTTGCCTGCTGGGCAGCCGAAGAACAGGGGTTGATCGGCAGCCAGAATTGGGTCAGCAGGGCCTGGCAGAATGGGCTTAATATAGGCTTTTATCTGAATTTTGACATGATTGGAAACTGCGGCGGCAATAATCCCGTTTGTCAGTTAGATGTTGAGGCAGATGAGACATCTAATGGATTTGCAGACCTGTTTATTGATATGTTATCACAGTACACGAATATTGAGCCTGTGAAATATCCCTATGTGGGAGGCGGTAGTGATCATTATCCGTTTTATTCCCATGGTTATCATACGGTTTTTGCTATTGAAACTGATTTTTCTCCTTATTATCATAGTGTTCAGGATGTTTTAGGAAATATAAACATGGACTTTTTTTCGGATGTCGTCAAGGCCGGTGTTGCGACAATTGCAACAGTCGCCGGGCCGCCGACAGATATTAACGATGCTTATGTTTCCTATGTTTCCGAAATTATTGATGATGATAACCTGGGTTCAAGTAAGGGTAATGGTAATAACTATCTGGAACCCGGAGAGACAGTTGAACTGGCAATACAAGTCGAAAATATTGGTAATACAACTGCGCCAGATGTCCGGGCTGAGTTGGTTACCAGTGACCCCTTTATAACAATTATTGATTCAAGTGCTTTATATGGTGACCTGGTCTCTAATGTACAATCGTTCGGTTTTGATAATTTTGTTTTTTCAATTTCGTCTGATGTCCCAAATAACCATCCTGTTAATTTTTATTTAATGTTACAATCTTCTGAAGGTCAAACGTGGGTAAACAGTTTTATTATTCGGGTCCGACAACCTGACATGAAGTATATCAGTTTTTCAACGCAGGAAACGAACGGTGATGATGATGAAATACCCGAGGCGGGTGAAACCTGTAATCTTTACCTGTTATTAAAAAACACAGGATTTCGGAATGTCAATGGATTGAAAGGATTACTTGAAAGCAATGATCCTTATGTTGAAATACTGCAAAATGAAAGTGTTTTTTCAAGTACTATAATAAATGATTTTAGAAATACTCAATCTCCTTTTCAGGTTAGAATTGATGAAAACGCACCTCCGCATCATTTGGAATTTGGTTTAAAATTGTATGAAGAGGACGGCACTTTTTTGGGTGACTTTCTCGTATGTGTTTTGATAAATCAACCAAAGACATTACTGGTTATTGATGATGGTGATGCGCAGAATTATTGGCCATATCTTTATGCTTTTTCTGAAATAGGTTTGTCCGTCGATTTATTTTTTGTCAATCGTAGCGGTACAGTTCCTTATTCAAAACTTTCAGGGTATGAAAATGTTGTCTGGTTCACCGGCAAAGAACCGGTTGAGACATTAACAGACGATGACCAGGTAAATTTGGAACGATTTTTAAAAAATGGTGGCCGGCTTTTATTGTCCGGTCCACTTGTCGGATATCGTTTGTATGATAAACCGTTTTATACTGAGGTTTTACATTCCGAATTTATTAATGAATCTGCAAGAATTTTTCATATTGAAAACGTTCCCGGAAATGGCGTTGTAACATTGGATACTCTGAGCCTTGAGGAGGAAAATAATAGTTGGCCGGTTGAAATTGATCCGATAGAACCTGCCTTTCCAATACTTTTATACAAACCACGCTACGGAGAAGGTATTGTCCAGTCTTCCGGTACGGCAGCGTTAGCTGTTGATGACGGGACATATAAACTTGTCTATTGTGTCTTTGGAATTGAAAACATTATTTCCCTGCAATCAAAAAGTCAGTTTATCGGTGATGTGTTTGATTGGTTTAGGGGAGCCGCATTGGACCAACGACCGAAAATTTCTGTTTTTCCCATTAATATTAATGATGGCCCGGGAATTGGTAATAATGATGGCTATGTAAATCCTGGTGAATTAATAGAATTTTGTCCTGTTATTAAAAATACAAGTTCATTTCCGGCAACTGTTGTTTCTGCTATATTGTATTCTGATGATGAAAATGTAACTGTTATAGATTCTACCGCAGTGTGGGGAACGATTCCCGGAAAGGGGCAAAAAGAAGCAGAAGATAATTTTGTTGTCAGGATTGCAGATAATTGCCCGGATTATTATGACGCGTCTTTACATGCTGTTTTTAAAGACCAGCATGGATTTACCTGGGATTTTGATATACCGTTGGTTGTTAGAAAAACCAGTTTGGTTAATATCAATGTAACAGACTCCCGATCTTCTAACATGATTCCAGGTGCCCAGCTAATCGTTGAAAAGTTACCTGTCGATTTAGCTGTGAACAATGAAAGAAAAATTTTTACGCAAGCGGATGGCTCTTTTGTGTTTCATTTACCGAAAGAACCCTATCAAATAACCGTCAAAGCACAAGGTTATGCTAAACATATTTATGAAAATGTTATTGTTCAAAATGATACGACATTTGAATGTATTTTATATAAACCTCAATTGTCCATTGTATGTGACACGATTGTTGTGTCTATGCAGCAAAATGGGATACGCCGCGACTCTGTCATTTTAAAAAATAACGGCACCGGGTCACTTGTTTTTACAGCTTTTGAAAACAAATATCCTTTAAATGGAGCCATTAAGAATAAAGATAACGGAAAAGAAAGTGCTTTTGAGCCAATTAGTAATGAATCAAGTGTAATGAATTGGCGGAGAGTTTATACTGTCCCAAAAAGTTCAGATGAGAAACTTTTGGGTGATGTATTAATGCGACATGACGCCACTACCATTTCTTTTTGGCAAGAGTTTAATGTTAATGCTGCTATTTATCAGCACATGAATTATGATATTTGGATTGATGCGGATTGTGATTCACTAACCGGAATGCCTTTTCGTGATTTGGGTATTGACCGAATTATTAGGCTAACGTGGGAAACAAGTCAGGTTATGTATTGGCTTGAAGACGAAGGGATAGGAGCATTTACACCTGTATTACCCTATTCATCGCCAGTATCTGTTACCAGGGCTAATTATCATTTTGAATCTGTCGTAACCCATTCGCAAATTGCTGTCGATAGTAAAATGAAATTTTTAGTGGCCTTTTCACCAAATGGGGAATATATAGAATTTACACCTTCTGATGGGTTGTATTATATTACCTATGCGCCATATAATGCGTCATGGTATGAATCCGATACATATTCCGGTATAATTGGTGAAAATGATTCAACTGTTCTGCGCCTTTATTTTGATACATATTGGTTAAGTTTGGGAGGGTATCAGAACCTTTTAGTTTTTGAAAGTAATGATCCTCAAAAACCCGTTCAAACATTATTGATTAAATTAAATGTTGGAACTTCCGGTGTTGATGGTAATTTGTCTGATATTATTCCTCAGAAATATGGATTGGCACAAAACTATCCAAATCCGTTATCACTGAAATCAAATGCAAGTTTTTCAACCACCATTAAATATCAACTACCTGCTGCTCAAAATGTTGACATTAGTATTTATAATATATTGGGGCAAAAAGTAAAAACAATTATTAACGAAAAAAAACAGGCAGGCTATTATCAGGCTGTTTGGGACGGGCGTTCATTTTTGGGACAATATGTCCCTAGTGGTATCTATTTTTACAGAATTAAAGCCGGAGAGTATGTTCAAAACAGAAAAATGCTTGTGATCAATTAAAAAGATGGATATATTTTTTCTTTTTAATTATAACACCAATTCAGGTTATTTGAGAGTAAATGAAAAAGAATCAATATATCCCGGCCCTGGAGCAGTATTTCGGTTTTACTTCCTTTCGAGACGGCCAGTCGGAAATAATAGACCATATTATCAAGGGGGAGAACGCTCTTGTTGTTATGCCCACAGGCTCCGGTAAATCCCTTTGTTATCAACTGCCGGCACTTTTATCTTCGGGATTGACGATGGTCGTCAGCCCACTTATTGCATTGATGAAAGACCAGGTTGACGACTTGCAGAAAAAAGGCATTCCCGCCACTTTTATAAACAGTTCCATTTCATCGGACCAGCAGAACCTGCGGTTGAAACAGGTTTTAAATGGTGAAATCAAAATTTTATATATTGCCCCGGAACGATTTCGTGTTGCTTCGTTTCGTCCTTTTTTAAAGAAAATGAATATAAAAATTTTTGCCGTTGATGAGGCCCATTGTATCTCGCATTGGGGACATGATTTTCGTCCCGATTATATGCTGCTGCATGAAATTATTAAAGAGCTGGATAGTCCTTCAGTCGTTGCCCTGACCGCAACAGCTACACGGCAGGTGCAAAAAGATATTTTAGAGCGATTAGATATTGAACGTGCAAAGTCTTTTGTTACAGGATTCAATCGTCCGAATTTAAAGTTTTCTGTAATCAAAGTTTTTGGCGACGCGCAAAAATTTCAATTTTTAGAAGAACAGGTTACTTCTTGCCACGGCAGTATTGTGATTTATGCCGGCACCCGAAAAAAGTGTGAAGAAATTACTCATTTTTTAACGGCTGTTTTGGGTATAAAAGCCGGATTTTACCACGCCGGTTTGTCCGCAGAAGAACGTTCAGCTATTCAAAATGATTTTATGAAATCAAAATTGCAGGTTATCGTTGCTACCAATGCATTTGGTATGGGTGTTGATAAACCGGATATCAGGCTTGTTTGTCATTACCAAATCCCCGGCTCTGTTGAAGCTTATTATCAGGAGACAGGTCGGGCCGGTCGTGATGGTAAAGATGCTAAATGTGTTCTGTTTTATGACCCCAGCGATTATAATCTGCAGGAATGGTTTATTGAAAATTCCCGTGTCTCTTATACGGAATTGTTGTTTCTGTATAATTATTTTTTAAAAAAGTCGGAAAAGGGCGTTACAGCTATAAATTTGGAAACACTTGCTTTAGATTCTCCGGATATGAATGAAGTAAAAGGTCGTGTGGGAATTCGTCATTTGGAAAATGCCGGTGTTATTAAAATAATAGACAGCGATTTTAATAATATTCGGTTGAATATGTTCAAGCTGGATTTGAATAAAGTTAAAAAAGTTGCCGGTTCAATTACGATTCATGCCGACCACAAGTATAAACAGTTGAAACAAATGATAGAGTACGCCGGTAGTTTTCGGTGCAGGCGTAAATTGCTGTTGGGGTATTTTGGTGCTGATTTGGATGCACCGGTTGAAAACTGTTGTGATAATTGTGACAGAAAAAAGCAAACGGTAATCCGCAAAACCAGCAGCAGGTCAAATTACCAGGCAGACCGGATTGAACAGGCAATTATAAATTTTGTTGCTCATCACTGGTGTGGATTGGGTGTGAAAAAAATAGCACAGGTATTAACCGGCTCAAAAGACCTTGCTATAACTAAATCAGGACACCATGAAAGTGAATATTATGGCCTTTTGCGTGATGTCGGCAGGGCTGATATAGAGCAAACCGTTAATGACCTGATGACCTTGGGACTATTGGAACGTGATTATTTGAACGATTTTCCTGTAATCGCATTGACACCGGACGGAATGGATGTGTTTAAGACCATACAAAATAAAAATTCTGTTAAAAAGGCATCCGTTGCGAGCGACCATTATCAAACAATTCTGGAATTAGTTCAGGAAGGAAAAAGTCCGGAAGCCGTTGCCACGCACACAAATTTACCATTGTCAGAAATTTATAAAGATATTACTCATGCCATAGGACAAGGTAATTTACAAATAGATAGGTTTGTACCACAGAAACACATTAAACAAATGCAATCAGCACTGAATTATACAGGCACTTTAAAATTTCGTTCCATTCGGGATATTTTGCCGGGAAAAATTCAAAACTATGAAATTGAAATGTTTATTGCCTTAAAAAACGGTGGAACTAATATTTAAGGTTATATACTTTTTTTTATGGAATAATTGTGATAAATAATTGTTTTTTTATGTTGTAAATATATGATAATTTGTTTTTAATTTTTTCCCTTGCATTTTAATACTCAAATGGATAAATTAATTTGTTATAATATGATCTGGAATTTTTTAATTTGTTCTTTAGGTTTTTTGACTTTATGAAAAAGCGAATAAAAAGTGATAAAATAAATAAATCGTCTCAATCTTCAACAAGTGATTTGAGTTTTATTGGAATATAAAGTGCATCCATTTTGGATGCACTTTTTTTGTATATATGAGTCGATCGAATATTTTGAAGTTATAAGGAGAAATAGTTTTGCGCAAGGCTTTGGAAACTTTAATTCAATTACAGATAATTGATACTCAATTAATGCATTTGGAAGAAGAAAAAGGAGATCTTCCTCAGAAGGTTAAGGTCTATGAAAACCAGGTTAGTGATATGCAAAAAGACCTGGAAAATACAAAAACAGAGTATGAAGAAAAAAAGACCCGAAAATTTAATGTAGATAATGAACTGTCTTTGCTTGGTGAAAAATTAAAAAAATACCAGGCACAACTTTATCAGGTAAAAACAAATAAAGAATATGATGCTATAACCGTTGAAATTGAAAATACACAGGAATTAATCGACAAGCTGGAAATAGAGTTTTTAGAGCTTGAAGACCTTGAAAAGAAAATTGAACAGCAAGTTGCAGAGAAACAGGAAGAAGTGGAAAAGCTTGAAAAGGAATTATTGGTTTTCAAGAAAGAGCTGGATGAAAAACTAGCGGCAACCAGAGAAGAAGAAGGCGGTTTGACAAAAGAGCGTGAGAAAGTATCGAGTGGACTTACCAAGCAGATGCTTTCAACTTATGAAAGAATACGTAACGGAAGAAGCGGCCTGGCTGTAAGCTTTTTAGAGGCCGGCGCCTGCAGCGCGTGTTCATCCCGAGTTCCCCCGCAGCGTGGGCTGGAAATTAGGATGATGGATTCGCTGCATTTGTGTGAAGTTTGCGGCCGAATTTTGGTTTGGAAAGAAGAAAAACAGCCAACGCAAAAAGAAGCAGACGTATCTTGATTATAAATATGATTGGTTGAAAATTATTAAAAAATTGTTATATTTTTATCAGAGTTGATAATTAACGTTTGATATAAATCCAAAGTAGTTTAGGTGATTGCGTTTCATTATTTATGAGATGAGGAAAGTCCGAACTCCGTAGGGCAGGGTGGTTCCTAACGGGAACTCGTTGTGAAGCGAGGAAAGTGCCACAGAAAGTAAACCGCCTCAGGTTTTCCTGAGGTAAGGGTGAAAGGGTGAGGTAAGAGCTCACCGCCTTAATGGTGACATTAAGGGCATGGTAAACCCCACCCGGAGCAAGACCAAATAGGAGGGAAAAAGCGGCCCGCTTTGTTTGACCCTCGGGTAGGTCGCTCGAGGTGCCAGGCGACTGGCATCCCAGATAGATAATCACCAATTCAGGTTTCCTGAATTACAGAATTCGGCTTATCGAACTACTTTGGACTTGATGCAATTTGGAGTATTTTTTATATGAATTTGCAGTGGGAGTTTTTGGAGGACCTTTCAAAAGGTGATGCCACAGAATTATCAAATAATTTAAAAATACCCCCTATCATTACTCAAATTTTGTTACGGAGAGGCGTAAACACAACCGAAGAAGCCAGACGATTTTTTCGCGCCTCAATTGATGAGCTTTATGATCCTTTCCTTATGGCTGATATGGCTAAAGCCTGTGAAAGACTTCGAAAGGCTCTGTTGAGTGATGAGAAAATTTTGATTTATGGCGATTATGATGTTGACGGAATTACTTCAGTTTCTTTTCTGTATTTGTTGTTAAAGGAATTGGGTGCCAACGTCACTTATTATATTCCTGATCGCCAAATTGAGGGTTATGGATTATCCGAAGCCGGCATTGAAGAAGCAAGGAAAAACAACGTAAATCTTATTGTTACAACAGATTGCGGGATTACAGGCCATAATGAAATTATTCTTGCTAACAGCTTGAATATTGATGTTATTGTAAGTGATCATCATGAGCCAAGTGATAACATGCCGCCGGCTGTTGCGGTTATCGATCCAAAACGTACTGATTGCCAATATCCCTTTAAACAACTGGCCGGTGTTGGAGTGGCTTATAAATTAGCCCAGGGTTTGCTTTTACGCATGAATATTGATGTGTCTATTCTGGAAAAGTATATTGAACTGGTTGCCATAGGGACCGCTGCTGATATTGTACCTTTGGTAGATGAAAACAGGATTTTTGTTAAAAACGGATTGCGTCGGCTCAATGACAGTGATAATATTGGATTAACCGCCCTTATACAAGCCGCAGGATTGACCGGAAAAGAAATTGGAACCGGTCAAATTGTATTTATCATAGCCCCACGAATAAATGCTGTCGGGCGAATGGGTAATGCTGAGCGTGCCGTAAGGCTTTTAACGACTGAAGATTCTTTAGAGGCAAAACAAATTGCCACTGTTCTTGAACAGGAAAATCGCAATCGGAAAAATGTTGATGAAGAAACCTTTATTCAGGCACAACAACTTGCAGAAAAACAATATGAATTGACAAAAACCCATTCTATTGTTTTGGCGCAGGAAGGGTGGCATACAGGAGTTATTGGTATTGTTGCTTCGCGTGTTGTTGAAAAATATTACCGCCCCACAATATTGCTTTCGATTGAGGACGGTATCGGCAAGGGATCTGCTCGCAGTGTTCAGGGCTTTGATTTGTATGAATCTTTAAGAGAGTGTGAAGATTTGTTGGTTGCTTATGGCGGTCATAAATACGCTGCCGGACTAACGATTAAAGAAGGAAATATTCCAGAATTTCGAATTCGTTTTGAAGAAATAGCACAGAAAAAGTTAACAGAGGACCTTTTAACTCCAAAACTTTTAATTGACGCCGAGTTGCATTTAGGTGACGTCGATTCTCAGTTTTTAAAGTTTTTAAAATTATTTGCACCTTTTGGGCCGCATAATATGCGCCCTGTTTTTGTTTCAAAAAATATTCAAGTTATTGGAACTCCTTCGATTGTAGGAAAAAATCATCTTCGTTTCAAAATCCGGCAAAATGGCGCTGTGTTTGATGTTATCGGCTTTAATATGGGTGATTATTATTATCGTGTAAATACCGGTGATACCCACTTGGACCTGGCATATGTTATTGATGAAAATGAATATATGGGCCGAAAAACAATTCAGCTTCGGGCCAAAGATTTACGATGATGTTAATTTAGTTTAAAGGATTTTTTGTGGGCATTCGGAGATGAACAGGGCAAAATTTGGATGAATGAATAGTTTGTTGACCAGAGTGATGTAAAAAATTCTACATGACTTGTGTTGTTCAGTTTAGAATCAGAATTTTTTAAGGAACCAATTGTTACAGTATATGGATCCGGTTCCGAGTCCTGTTACAAGAGTTTAAAAAATAAATTTTAATATAAAAATGATAAATGTAATAATATTTATAAATGGCACCAATTTTTAAGATAAAATGAAATATAACGACGATACATTATTTGCTTCAACAGTCCCGCCGACTTCAAGAAGAAAAGCCAGAGAAATTGCCTTGCGCGCTTTATATTCTTTGGAACTTACAGAGGGATCTTTACGTTATGTAGTTCAGGAACACTTTGGTTGTTACGAATCGGAAACACCTGCACTTGCTTTTGCCAAAGAACTTGTTGAGAGAACCTATAATAAGCGAGAAGAGTATAATGAAATAATTTCAAAATATTCCGCTAATTGGGAATATGGAAGAATTGCTATACTGGATAAGCTTATATTATGTTTGGCAATTTGTGAAATGCTCGAGTTTTTTGATATCCCGCCAAAGGTTTCAATTGACGAAGCTATAGAATTATCCAAACGCTATAGCACGGAAAAAAGCGCTGGTTTTATAAATGGCGTGCTTGATGCCGTACTCTTGAACTTGAAAAAGTCTAATCAAATTGTTAAAGTTGGAAGAGGATTAAAGAGCAACAGCTCTGATTCCAAAGTTGAACCTGAATAAAGCTTTACCTTGTTTGTTATACTTTTTAAATAAGGTAAGTGTGCCGTTTTACGGTTTAAGTTAATTTTTATGTCAATGTTAACGGCAAATTATGAGAATTTGAACAAAAAAAAGGTTTTAATAGATGTTAGAAAAAGTAGAACAGTTTTTTTCCAAAATAATGGGTGGGACAAGCACAGAACGTGAGTTGAAACGTATTCGTCCTATCGTTGAAGATATTAATCAGATAGCTGAAAAATATAAATCCTTGACTGACGATGAATTAAAAGCCAAAACCCATGAATTTCGCTATCGTTTAAATATGGGCGAAACGCTTGACGATATATTACCTGAGGCTTTTGCGGCTGTTAAGGATACCTGCCGTCGTCTTTTAGGCAAAAAATGGTTGGTACGCGGACAAGAAATTGAATGGAATATGATTCCTTATGATGTCCAGCTTATCGGCGGTATTGTTTTGCATGAGGGAAAAATTGCAGAAATGGCAACGGGTGAAGGAAAAACACTGGTCGCTACAATGCCGTTATATTTAAATGCACTTGAAGGAAAAGGCGTTCACCTTATTACCGTGAATGACTATTTGGCACAACGTGACTGTGAGTGGATGGGAAAAATTTACGAGTTTTTGGGCCTAAAAGTCGCCGCACTTTACGGTGATTTGGACCCTGAACAAAAAAAACATGCCTATATGGCTGATATTACCTATGGGACCAATAATGAGTTTGGTTTTGACTATCTTCGTGACAATATGACAACAGATGTATGGTCTGTTGTTCAGCGTCCTTTGCATTATGCAATTGTTGATGAAGTAGACAGTGTCCTTATCGACGAAGCCCGAACACCTTTGATCATATCCGGTGCTGTTGGTGCGCCACGAAATATTTATTATGAACTTAAACCCATTGTTTCCAATCTTTACACGAAACAAAAAGAGCTTGTGGAACAATTTGTCCGCGAAGGTAAGGATTTACTTGAAAAGGACGAAGAACTTGCCGGTCTTATGCTTTTACGGGCACAACGTGGTGATCCGAAAAACCAGGAACTTTTGGACTTGCAAACGTCAGAGTTTTGGGTTAAAAAGCTGATTGAAAAAATTCTGGGGCAGCATGAAATCAATAAAACCATGGGTCAGGTTGATGGTGAACTGTATTATACGATTGATGAAAAAAGCCATGTTTTAGATATTACTGAAAAAGGACGTATCTTTTTATCAGGCGGACGTGACCAGGATATTGCAGAAAAAATTCAAAAACTGGATGAGCTTGATCAGGCCTTGTACGATTTAAGCGAACAGAAAAAGCCGGCCCAATATTTTACTCTTGACCCCATATCGGGTTTATGTAACGGCATTACCTTTGAAGGGCAATTACTGCTTTGTCAAATTACTAAACGCCCGGGTAAAGACGATTATGAAAAGCTTGAAAAATTTGTTGAGCATTTTGCTAATTTGGAAACTAAAATCTCTCAGGATGTTCAGGAAAAAAGGACGGATAAAAATTCAATCTGGCGTGAAAATTTTAATTTTTCCAAACGAATGGACCGAATGGTCAACAACCTGACAGAGAGTGGTGCTAAATATTTACAAAGTGATGGATCTGAGGATTTTTCTCAATTTGTCGGTGAGCTGCAAAATTTATTAAAACTCATCCAAAATATAGCCGATGTTGATGCCGGAGGCCAGATTTCTCGTGGGCAACAGGACCGTCGTCGTGAAATTATTCAAACTTTTTTCCAGGTTGAAAAACAATTAGGCGCTATAACGGGTTTGACGGAAAGCGGCAAGCTTGCCTTGTTTGCAATGGTTTGCAAGGGCGATCCCTTTCTTGTTCCCTATATCTCAAAAATTGCATCCATGCTGGATACAGCCGGCAGCTCGTCTGTTGATGACAAGAAAACAACCCAATCTGAAAGTATAACAGAAGACCGCCGCCAGGAATACTTTGAATTTTCAGATAATGGCACCGTTTTAAAACATATATCTGAAAAAGGTAGAATTGCTTTACTTGGTGGAAATCCGGATATTTATATTTTACCTGACCGCAGCCTTGTTGAAGAACAGGATAGGCAAGTAAAGCAGATACTTGACAGGACCCTGAATCAATCTGCTTTTGATTATGCCGCCCGTGTTCAGGCTGCTGAAAAATTACAATTAGAGATTTCTCAGATATATCAATATGTACAAACAGATGTATCAAAACTGGAACCTTTGTTTTACAAACGTGAAAAGGTTGGCTCTTTAGACCGGCTCGACTTTTCAAAGCTGGGTTATAATTTCTTGTCGGACTTTGCTCAGCAGGTAAATGATATTGTTCTTTTGCTTGATAAAGACCTTGGACGTTATTCGAATGAAATTGAACAAATATTTGATTTAGATGAAAACGGTAATATTCTTGGTTTGGCTGATACTGAAATAGAAAGACTTTTGGGATTTAACTTGAAGAGTGTGGCTGAAAAAATCCTGAAATGGCAGCAAACCCATAAAGCTGACGAGAACGCAAATTCAGTCCAGTTAAGAATCGAACTGGATGAATATCTGGCAACATCTTTTAATAATGATAATATACCAAGTTTATCCCGACGTTTTGAAGATGTTGAACGTTTACAAAATGTATTTAAGAGTTTGTTCTCAACTATAAAAAGAAGTGAATTTTCAGACCAGGAGAAACAACGATTTTTACGCCGTTATTTAGATTTTGACAGCAACGGACAGGCTGCGAAATCTTCCAGTGATTTGAGATTTAAAGGACTGTCTAATAATGGTATAAAAAGTTTGACCAGTTCAGCAAATGAACGTTTTCAGGTTACGGAACAACTCGTAAAACTTTTGGATGATATTAATATTGATGCGGATTCTGTTTTTGAACTGGATGAACAGCAAATTCCCAAACGTTTGTTAAGCTCTGCCAGGCAGTATCTGGTTGATGGACTTCCGTTTTTCAGTTATGATGAAGAACTAAAAGCGTTTCGCGATGATATTTTGCATTTTTCCAGTAAAAAGGTGTCCACACGTTCGGAGCTTGATGCCCTTTTACCGAAAGACAAAGCACAGCTCCGTGCAAAACGGATTATGCTTGAAGAACGCGAAATGAATGAACTTTTGGCCAATGCTCATGCTCAAAATTTTGTAATGACATCTGAAGAAATCGAGCACTGGTTCAGGATTCATTTTGAAAGAAAGCCCAGAGCTATTTTAGAAAGTCGGCGTAACAAACTCTGGCAGGATTATTCGCAGGTTGAAGACCGTGTACAAAATATAAGTCAATTACTTCGCGCCTATACATTATATAAAAACGACGTGGATTATGTTGTTAAAGCAGTAGAAGAAGGCGAAATGCGACGCGCCGGTACGGCACGCGGACGCAAAGCCGTTATGATTGTTGATCAGTTTACCGGTCGATTAATGCCGGGACGCCGGTTTAGCGACGGTTTACATGAGGCTTTGGAAGCAAAAGAAGGAGTTGAGGTTCAGTCTGAAAGTCAGACTCTGGCGACCATTACCCTGCAGAATTTTTTCCGAATTTATCACAAACTCGCCGGTATGACCGGTACTGCCGAAACCGAATCGCAGGAGTTTTTTAGTACATATGAACTTGAAGTAATTGTTATTCCAACGAACAAACCTGTTATCCGTAAGGACAATAATGATGTTATCTATCGTACTAAAAAAGAAAAGTACGATGCTATTATTGATGAGGCATTGGAATTACATGAAAAAGGGCTACCCATTTTAATAGGTACGGTTTCCGTTGATGTTTCTCAGCATCTAAGTACTTTATTTACGCATCGTGGTATACCGGTGGCAAATTGGTTGAAAAAAGGTGACGTTACCAAAGAACTGGAATCCGGTCGTTTTCACACCGTGTTAAATGCCAAATATCATAAAAGCGAAGCTGAAATTGTAGCCAAAGCCGGTTTGCCGGGTTCAATTACAATTGCTACAAATATGGCCGGTCGTGGTACGGATATTAAACTGACTCCGGATGTGATAAAACACGGTGGTTTACAAATATTAGGTTCTGAAAAACATGAGGCCCGAAGAATTGACCGTCAGCTTCGCGGTCGTGCCGGACGTCAGGGTGACCCGGGTGCTTCACGTTTTTATTTGTCATTAGAAGATGATTTAATGCGACTGTTTGGTTCCGACCGTATTACAAATGTTATGAGCCGGCTTGGAGATATGCAAGAAGGTGAAAGAATTGAACATCCGCTGATTACCCGGTCTATTGAACGAGCACAAAAAAAGGTTGAAGAACGTAACTTTGAAATTCGTAAAAATCTGCTGGAATATGACAATGTTTTAAATGACCAGAGAAAAATTATTTACAAACGACGTCAGAACCTGCTTGGGTTCGCACAGGCCGAAGATTTTGTAGAATCAAAAACAAAACGATTTTTCGGAGAAGAGGACGATCATACCGATTGGAAACTTGATGAACTGATTGAAAATTTAAAAGAGTTCTTTGGGGCTGAGCCTGATTTTACTTTAGAAGATTTACAAACTTTAAAGCAGAGCGAAATTAAAGAAAAAATTCAGGATTGGGTTTTAAGTAAACTTGAGCAGGAAAAAGACCAGCATCAAATGCAGGAACGGCATCGTATATATGGTTATTGCTCTCTTGATGATATTTTAGACGTTTTAATTAAATTAAAGATAAAACTGCATAATGCCGGCTCCCGGGATACCTCAAAATGGAATTTGGAAGGTATTGTTTTTGAATTTGAGCGTATTTTAGGTGTTGGGCCGGAATGGTTGATGAACCAAACAGACCTTCCGGATGCTGATGCTTTGGAAGAAAAAATTGTCTCCTGGGGCAGAAAAGTTTATTCTGATAAAGTTGAAAATGGCACTGACTCTGTAGCTAAAATTATATTTGAATCTCTGGACATAAAAGAGATGATCCGGATTTATCTGACTGGAATAATGGACCGTCATTTGAATGCTAAAGGCTCGCCGGCTACCTGGACTACCGATGAATTTTTAAAGGATATTGAAAGAATATTTTTTGATGTCCCTTCATTGGGCAGCAATGAATTAAAGAGTATTCGACGGGAGGTCATTCGTGAACGTGTTTTGGAGTGGATGAATGATCATTTAAATATTGAACAGGGAAATCAAATAAGGCACCGGATTTTAGGATATTTTTCAAATATAAACTTTGCTCATATTATTGTTGACCATTGTTTTCAGGAATTGGGATCTCCTAATGAACAAGAAAACAACCAACTTATAAAAGAGCAGCAAGATTTCCTTGAAAAAGTATTCGGACAGCCGTTTAATATCACAATTGATGAAGCAGAAGCAGAAAATTCTTTAAAGAACCAGACAATGAAACAGGTCCGCTTGACCTATTCTGAGACGTTTTCTAAATATTCTCAAGTTTATAACGATATTATGCTGGCGAATGCAACAATTGAAGAATTGATAGAAGCTTCGATTATTGCACTGGTTAACAAAAGTACAGATGCAAAGGCAGATGAAAAGACAAAGAAACTATTTTCCCAGCAGCTTGATTTTATGTTTTTGAGTAAACCTGACAAGGCCCTGCCAAGTGGATCTAAAGATGAGGATTATGCTGTCTTTCGCGAACAAATGGTAGCCTGGGGACTCAATTTATATAAAGTATATGCCGACCGGGTTGAACGGTTCCGTCAGGAACGAATAAGCAGTGAAATTGTTAGAGATTCTGTTCTTATGATGATTGACGAAACGATTTATAACATTATAAGCAGTGTTTTGAACAGTGATAAAATTTTAGATCCTGACATGGCAAATCGTCTGGAAACAGATTGCCGGCTCGTTTTTCGTCAGGCCCCGCGTCTCAGAGATGAAAGTGATGAGGCCTTGGACCCAAATCTTGTCCTGGATGAGGTAAGCGAATGGGCCAAAAAACTTTATATAAACCGGGTAAATGAAATAGGTTCTGCTCTTGCAACCCGATATGAACGTTATTATGTGCTGGAAAAAATTGATGAAAATTGGCGTCAGCATTTGAGTGGTGTTGATGAACTGCGTGAAGGTATCGGATTACGAGGTTACGGACAAAAAGATCCGTTGCTTGAATATAAAAGTGAAGCCTATAAAATGTTTGTCAAAACCATTGATAGCATTAACAGGGATGTTGTTAGTACCCTCTTTAAAGTGTTTGATGTCGGTGGGGAAATAGAAGAGCAGCAATTAAGGCGTGTTGAACCGCAACAATACAATATGACTCACTCGCAGGTTGAGGTTTTTAAACAGGTTATGGGGGCAAAACAAAGTAAAGCTTCGCCGGTTCAGGCAGGAACTCAACCGCGAAAAACAGCTCCTATTGTCAAGACTAAAAAAGTCGGACGAAACGATCCTTGCCCTTGCGGAAGCGGTAAAAAATATAAAAACTGTTGCGGACGCGCTAACTGATCAGGGGAAGCGCTCCATCAAAAATTACTTTCCGAGAATCATTGGGAAGTTTATCTTGCATTTGATTGTTATTTTCATAAATTGGAAAAGCGACAAGAATTAAGAGTCGACTATTGAACGGAGATTATATTTAAATGAATAAACGCATTCTAGAAATTTTATCAAATGTTATGCGTGAAATTCGTGACAGCTCTTTGGAGAATTTAGATTTGCAATTATTATTTGATATATTAAGTGAACAAGGTTTTAGTGACGAGGAAATATCAACTGCAATGTCATGGCTTATGGACCATGGCGAAAGTGTTGACAGGTTATTACAAAGCCCGTTGAGTAATATACCAAAGCCAATTTGGCGTCAATTAAATGAAACAGAACAAACTGTTATCTCACCAACAGCTTTTAGCTATTTGTTTCACCTGAGAGAACTTGAGATTTTAAGTGATAGTGATATGGAGCGGATTATTGAACGAGCACAATATCTGCAAATACAAGAAATGAATGTTGAAGAAATGCAGGATTTAATTGCTGCAGTTATGTTAGAGTTTGAAGACAGTGCATCTACCGGTTATTTTCAGTTTACTTCCTCGAATCGATTCCAACATTAATTTTTTCGTTTGGGTCGCCTATTGCAAAAAAGACAAATTCTTATTTTCATTAACAATGATGCTGAGAAAATGAATCTCGAAACTTTTTTTGGCGAATTGTACACTGTTATCTCTTGTCATAATTTGGGGGAGAACTATGATTTTGTTCGGTCGTCTGATCATTTTCTGCCAAAGCTGAAAGTTAGTTTTAATTTATCAGATACATACCCCGATCTGGTCCCAAAATTATACAAACAAATCTATCTTGCGTTTCCGCATACATTTCAGGGCGAACTGTTGACTTTATCTTTATATCATCAGTTGATTGAACAGAACTGCCCATCCAGCAGAATAAAGCGGTTATATTTGAATGCCGTAACTCGTGAAGGATTTTCCCAATCCGTTGAAAGAGCCATAAAGATAAAACCTTTTAATGCGGCGATAATAAGCGGAGCTGTTGATTATTATTTGTCCGAAACATTTAATAAAGTTTTAAAAGATAATATTACAAAGAATTATTCGTGGAACAGATTATGTAGTCATGTTTTGTACAAGTTGTGTGAATTTGAACAAAACAATTCCGTTAAGAATAGTAAAAAATGGCAGTTAACCGGGGATTTGAAAACACAACAAAAAACTAAAATTTTTGCGGGATTATCAAAAATAAAGGGAAGAAAGCCCAATATTTTTGATGTTAATTATATAAAAGCGGTGGTAATTGACCTAAAACAACAGGAATTTAAAGTAGCAAAAATTAAAAATAAAAAACTGATCACACACCCGTTTCCTCCCTATACGATGGTATCACTTGTTTCTGACGCCTGCCGTCTTTACAAGTTTTCTCCGGCAAGAATTATATGCCTTGTTCATGAACTTGACGGAGTGGACATTTCCGGGCGCAAACAGAGTCTTTTGAACATTGTGTCAGGTACTTTTGATTCTGAAGATATTGCCGTGAAAATTCGGGAATTGATTTTTCAGGATTATGGTAATGACTATCTGCCAAAACAAAAAAGAGAATATGGTGAAAAAAGTTTACAGTTGTTTATTTATCCTGCCAATATCAAACTTACACCAAAGAAATTACGTAAACATTTAACACCGGAACAGCATTGTATCTATACACTCATCTGGAACCGCACAATCGCTTCACAAATGAAGGATGCTGTTAAGGAACAAATTGAAATAGAATTACAAAGTGAAGACGAAAAATATACTTTTTCAGCATTTGAAGAAAAGGAATTATTTAGAGGATTCTGCCAGGTTTACGATACTCTAATAAAAAAGAAAAGGAAAAATGCCGCAATACCGGAAACCGTGAGAGAAGGCCAGGTTTTTAAAATTAGTAACATCGATACCCATAGTGAACAAGTTGACAAGGATTCTTATTATTCCTGTGAAAAACTTTTTGGCGAACTCGCTGCAAGTCCGTTAAATTCCATGTTGGATCCTTATTCTGTTTCAGTTATGTGTCATCAAACAGATTTTTTCGAGTTTATTGATAATAAAGTATTACCTACGGATTTGGCACGAAAAACATATAATCATTTACAGAAAAATTTTCCCCGTTTTTTCAATTTTGAAAAGTTTGTCGAGTTTGAAGAGTTGTTTGAAAAATGCACAACTGAAAAACGCTTTTCAAATGTATGGACCAGGTTTTTAGAATTTTGGGATAGCCCGGAGACCTTTGGCGATGCCGCAGGCAGACCACGTATTTGTGTTTTATGCCAGGGTAAGATGGTGTTAAAGAGCGGTCCTAACGGTCAATATTGGGCTTGTGAAAATTATCCTGCTTCCTGTTCTTTTACCCTTTCAGCCGAAGATAATTTCAAGGAACAGGAACAAACATGCCCCAAGTGTAACAGGCCGATGATTGTACGTAAAGGACCGTATGGTCGATTTTGGGCCTGTTCCGGGTATCCCTCCTGCCGTTTTTCAATGCCGTTGAGTATTGGAATGAAATGCCCGAGAGACAACTGTTCCGGACAGGTTATAGAAAGAATTTCCAAAAAGGGTAAGGTTTTTTACGGGTGCAGCGCCTATCCGCAATGTGATTTTTCTGTTTGGAAAAGGCCTGTAAATATTACCTGCCCAAAATGTGATAATTCTTATTTATTGCGAATTACCTTGCCTGATATGCGCGACGGATTTTTGTGTGATAAATGTCATATTAAATTTGATGAGAATTTGCAGGCGCTCAAGTATAAACATCACTTTTAAGGAGAATATGGATAGATCGGAAAATAATATTCATTCCTGGATCCCCAGGTTTATACGATATTTGCAGGTGATTAAAAAAAGTTCAACTCACACTGTTGCTGCCTATGAGAATGACCTGATGCAGTTTGCTGATTATCTTGCCGAACGTTTTAAACTGGAATCACCGGGATTTGATCTTTTCAACAAACCAACCGTCAGAGGCTGGCTGGCGCTTTTGGTTAAGAATAAAGTATCCTCCAAAAGTATTGCACGGAAATTGGCAAGCCTGCGTTCCTTTTCCCGTTTTTTATTACGTGAGCAGGTTATTGATAATAATCCTGTATTAAATATAGCCAGTCCCAGGCTGGAGCGTAAATTACCACACTTTTTAGCCAAGGAACAAGTGGAACATATTTTGCTGCTTCCTGATATAGAAAAATATGAAGGTTTACGCGATTTGATTATACTAGAGTTATTCTATGCAACCGGGATTCGTGTTTCGGAATTGTCCGGTATACGTCTCAAAAATATTAATTTTGAGGCAGGAACGTTACGCATTTTGGGAAAGGGGAATAAGCAGCGTATTGTGCCTGTCGGGACTAGAGTACTAAATGATTTAAAAAAGTATATTATTGCCAAACAAATTGCTGAACGAAAAAAAACGGAACAAGACGATTTTTTATTTGTTAAAAAAGATAACAGGCCGTTTACACGACAGCAGATAGCCGTTTTAGTTAAACAATATATAGAAAAGATTGCCGGAAAAGAAAAAGCCCATCCTCATACGCTAAGACATACGTTTGCTACTCATTTGTTGGACGAAGGCGCAGATTTGATGTCTGTAAAAGAGCTGTTGGGGCATTCGAATTTAACTACAACACAAATTTATACACATGTATCTGCAGAACATTTAAAACGTGTCTATAAACAGGCGCATCCTCGTGCTGATGATAAAGCATCGGACAAAAGAGGATGATGAATTTTTTACTTTTATATTATATTTAATTAACTTGAACCATTAACCTACTTTGTATTAAAAGGAGGTTCCGATGAGAGTAACATTCACGGCAAGACATTTTAAAACATCTGACAGGCTTCGTGATCATGCAGAAAATGAGGTGCAAAGACTTGAAAAATATTATGATGGGATTTTTGAAGTTGAAATAATTTTGGATTATGTAAAACAACAGCAGGTTGCTGAAATAGTTACCAAAGTATTTGGGACAAAATTTGCTGTTGTTGAAAAAAGTGAAGATATGTATAAATCGATTGTCCTGGCTGTGGACAAATTGGAAAGAAAGATAATTAAACATAAAGAAAAAAGTCGTCATTTTGAAAAAGAGCGTATTGTTGAAAATATTGAATAAAAATATACCTTGAATTAATTTTCAATTTTAACGATATTGAGGGGCTCAAATTTTGAGCCCCTTTTTTGTTATGGGCGTTCAAATTTTCCCCGCTTAACTCAAAGGAGATATGGTTGATGGAGTTAAACCAGGCCAATAATCCCAAAGTCAGACCGTTTATTACTGTTAAACAATTATATGAAGATAATCTCGAAAGACTCGAATTAAAAATTGTCAACAGTGATATTAGTTTTGGCAGAAAAATTAAAGAAAAAGAAATTCATCGTCCGGGATTGGCTTTGAGTGGATTTATTGAAGTATTTACCTATTGGCGTGTGCAGATATTGGGAAATACGGAAATAGGCTTTTTAAATACGCTGCACGGACAAGACCGAATTAACGCCATATCTATTGTATTGGGATTTGATTTACCCTGCATGATTATTACGAACGATAATCTACCGACCCAGGAGTTGATTGATATTGCCAACAAAAATGCCATTACCATTCTATCTACTCCAATGAGTACAACAAGTGCTGTTCAGCATTTGAGTGAATATCTTGACACCATATTTGCCCCCTATACAATTGTCCACGGTTCATTGGTTGATATTTACAGTGTCGGCATGTTAATTACCGGGCCAAGTGCTATCGGAAAAAGTGAATTAACGCTTGATTTGATTGAACGTGGCCATCAAATGGTGGCAGACGATGCTGTGTGTATAACAAAAATTGGTACGAATGAATTAGAAGGTGCTTCTAATAACATTCTTTCCTATCATATGGAAATTCGGGGAGTTGGAATTATTGACGTTCGCCGAATGTTTGGAGTAAGAGGAGTTCGGGGCAAAAAGAAAATTGATGTTGTTGTAAATCTGGAGCTGTGGGACGATCAAAGAGAGTATGAACGAATCGGTGTTGACGATAAAACAACAAATATTCTGGGAGTTAATGTTCCGTTGGTTGAATTGCCCATATTTGGAGGAAAAAACATAACCGTTATTGCTGAAGTCATTGCCATGAACCACAAGCTGAAACAGCAGGGGGAGAATCCGGCAAAAGAGTTTAATGATCAACTTATTGCCAGCATGCAAAACAAAATGAACAACCCAAAAACCTGAACAAAACGGAGTTTTTTATGAAAAAAGCCATTCTAATAACTCATGGACCGATTGGTGATGCAATGATTGAAGCCGTTGATAATATTATCGGAATGGTTGATAATTTATTTGCCCTAACTGTTACAAATATGTCTGTTACGGAAATAACTCAACGACTTTTATCTATTGTCGATGCACCGGATTGTGAATCAGATGGTCTTATTATTATGGCAAGTTTAAAGGGAGGCAGTTGCTGGAACGTTGCTGCTGCAATTGCAAAAGACTATCCTTGTGTCCGTGTGTTGTCAGGATTGAATTTGCCAATGGTTCTTTCTTTTGTTACCAAGAGGGAAGATTATTCCATTGATGAATTGGTAGATATTTTAGAAACAGAAGCTAAAGCCGGTGTAACACAATTCATGAAAAAATAATTATTAAATTTATGGAGAAATACTAATATGCCTTTGGTTCAGGTCCGAATTGATGATCGTTTAATTCATGGCCAGGTAGTTGTCGGGTGGAGAAGCGTGCTTAAACCGGAACGTATATTGTTATGCAGTGATGAAGTTGCCAACTCTGACTGGCAGCGGACTATATATCTGTCAGCGGTTCCGGAAGAAATCCAGGCTTCTGTTTTAACGCTGGAAGATACTGTTGAGGCTTTATTGCAAAAAAAGTTCGGTCAGGAACGGATATTGCTTCTTGTCGATACTCCTAAAACAATTGTTCAGTTGGTTGAAAACGGGGTTGGCATCAATCAGGTCAATGTCGGCGGAATGCATTTTCGACCCGGCAAAAATCAAATATCGTTATTTATTTTTGTTGATCAGGATGATATCGACCAATTCCGAATTCTTTACGAAAAAGGAATTGAACTTGAAGGACGGGATGTGCCGACACGTACCCCTGTCGACATTGCCAAAGTTTTAAATTTTTATGAGGATTGATGACTGGTTTCCCCAATCAATGTTAATATCTTTCCACATAATAGTGTAATAAAGGTTCCAATCGGCACAAACAAAGGCCAGGCAACATCGGGTGTCGGAACCTTTATGAACAAGGTGAAAAGAAATAAACCCCATAATAACAAAAATATTTTACAATGAATGTTTTCTGATTTGTAAAACAACCAAATTCCTACCCCAAAAAGTATAACAACCATTAACCACTGACCAAACCCACCCAGTCCTATTAACCATGTCATAAATATTAACGTACACCAGAGTGAAGATAATGCATTTATCTCCCGGATGTTTTTATTAATCCTTCCCAGCAAAAATATTCCCAGCATTCCACCGTAGGTAAAAGAAGCGATGGTTAAGCCAAGTTCCACAACCGGATTGTTCTTGCCTTTAAATATCAGCGCTGCCCCTATAAAGATAACGCCCCAAATCAATGTTATAAGGCGGGACCACATTATCTTGTTTGATGCGGATAAATTTCGTTTTGAAAAATTTAAAATATCAAATACTGTAGAGGAGGCCAATGAATTTAAAGAACTGCTCAGTGTTGACATTGCCGCTGCAAATATCGCGGCAATGATAATTCCGGATAAACCAGCCGGTAATTCATTAATTATAAATATCGGAAAAATTGTATCCGGCTTTATTTCTGCGCCCTGATAAAAGGCATATAACAAAAGTCCCAGAAACAAAAATAAAGCAAATTGAAGCACTACCAAAAATCCGCTGGTGATCAGGGCTTTTTGGCTGTCTTTGAGTGTTTTGCAGGACAGTAACCGTTGAACAATAAGCTGGTCTGTTCCGTGTGAAGCCAGTGATAAAAACGCACCGCCGATGATGCTGGTTAAAAACGTATAGTTGAGTTTAAAAAAATCGGGTATGGATTTATCAAAACCGCTGTAAAATATCTGCCATTTTTCAGCAGGTACTAGACTTGATAAAGAGGCTGATGATCCTGTTCCCAGTTTGTTTATAATAATAAAAATGGTAATTATTGCTCCTGAAAAATATACCATTCCCTGAAAAACATCCATCCAAACGACGGCACGGATACCTCCGCTATAGGTATAAATGATGGTGCAAACTGCTATTATACTAATGCTGGTCGTGTAACTCCAGCCGGTTATTAATGAAAGGGGAATAGCCGTGGCAAATAAACGAACACCATCGGCCAGTAACCGGGTTAATTGAAAAACAATTGCCACAAATCGCTGTGATAGTATACCAAATCTTTTATTTAAAAATTCATAAACTGTTATAAAATTTCCTTCAAAATATGCCGGCAGCAGAAAAAAGGATACAATAATACGTCCGATGACATAGCCAAAGGCCAATTGTAAAAAGTTTAGATTGCCGACATAGGCGATCCCCGGTATACTTATAAAAGTCAATGTACTGGTTTCAGTTGCCACAATGGAAAGACTAACAGCTCCCCAGGGTAATTGCCGTCCACCGCAAAAAAAATCTTTTTCTGATTTAGTGTGCCGACCTGCAAAAATTCCAAACAGTATGGAGATAGATAGAAAGACTATCAGGATAAAAAGGTCTATTCCAGTCATTGCAATTTCCGAAATTTTAGTTAGAGAAAGGTAGAAAAAAATCCAGAAATTTCCAAACAGAACTAAGTTGTTATTTTTATATAACAAGAAACTGCTTGATTGTATACTTCAATGTGGTTATATTTATGTTTATTTTAATAATTGTATCTATATGAGAAATCCTTATAAAAGAACCGATGTTTTTCAATGTCGATTTGAAGGACACCAGAAATTTTCCAATCGTGTTTCTGCTTATCATGTTTTAAAGGAAAAAGAGTGCTATCCCCAGGGTTGTATTATATTCAAATGGGATTGCCGCTTAAAGAACAAAGGCAAACGTTGTATACGAAAGCTTAAATACGTCGGGCGGCTCTGCGAAGGATGCACTTATTATCATGATGAAAAAATCCAATACCAGCCTGAGCTCCTTGTTTCTGAGATGGAATATGAGCATTTTTTACAGGAATTGGAAGATTTTGACGATTGGTTTGAGGAAAAACGGCAAAGAGAAGTCGTTTTTGGTGGAACCGTCGATTCTGTGAAACCTGGTTTTGAAAAAAAGGTTTTCGGAAAGAAAGGACAGTTACGTTTAAACGGGTATTTGTTGATCGTTAAAAACGGATTTATTGGTTACGAAACATTTGAAGACCGGTTTTATGTAATGATTTCTCCTCATCAACAAGATCGTTTGAAATTAAGTGCCGGAGATCAATTTGAAGCCCGAGGCTACCTTTATATGCATCGTGGCAGGCTTGTTGTGGAAAAAGTTCGGGCTATGGAATTTGAATATCGTTCCAAAGCACAAACATGGACAAACTCTGAAGCACTGGTAACACGGTTGAACGCTACGCAATTTCCAAATCAACCTGAACATTGTATTCATTGTCCGCATGGTGCTTTGGTGGACGTTGTTATGAATCAAAATAATCATATAAACAAAAAAAGAGAACTGTATTGCCTGAAAGGCATGGAAACACCGGAAAATTGTTATATTTCTGCTTTGGATAGAATTAATATGTGTTCCTGAAAAATTAAGGAAAAGGAAAAGAATAGGAAAATTATATGGCTAAAGGAATTACGAAAAGATCAGAAGATTATTCACGTTGGTATTTGGACGTCGTTGAAACAGCTCAATTGGCGGAGCATTCATCCGTTAAGGGATGTATGGTTATAAAGCCCAACGGTTATGCTATTTGGGAAAAAATCCAGGCACAACTGGATAAAATGTTCAAGGAAACAGGGCACGTTAATGCATATTTTCCATTGTTTATACCGGAAAGTTTTCTGAAAAAAGAAGCAGAACATGTTGAAGGATTTGCGCCGGAAACGGCTGTTGTTACACATGGCGGCGGCAAAAAACTTGAAGAACCTCTTGTTGTAAGACCGACTTCTGAAACCATTATTTGGTCAACCTATAAAAAATGGATCCAGTCCTATCGTGATTTACCTATTCTGATTAATCAATGGGCAAACGTGGTACGCTGGGAAATGCGCACCCGGTTGTTTTTGCGCACAACGGAATTTTTATGGCAGGAAGGTCATACCGCCCATGCTACCGCAGAACAGGCTGAAGAAGAAACATTGAAAATGCTGGATGTTTACCGGCAATTCGCCGAAGACTATTTGGCTGCTCCTGTATTTACCGGTATTAAAACCGAAAGTGAAAAATTTGCAGGCGCGGTTCGCACCTATTGTATCGAAGCTATGATGCAGGATAAAAAAGCCCTGCAGGCCGGAACGTCTCATAACCTTGGTCAAAATTTTGCCAAAGCTTTTGATGTTACTTTTCAGGATGAAAACAGTGAATTGCAGCATGTATGGGCCACCAGTTGGGGGGTATCCACACGGTTGATCGGTGCGCTTATTATGACGCATAGTGATGACAACGGACTGGTCGTCCCGCCGCGCTTGGCCCCGATTAAAGTTGTTGTAATTCCTATCTGGCGATCTGATGAAGAAATGGAATTGCTTAAAAATAAAGTTGCCGAGTTAACCGCCACGTGGAAAGGTCGAATTGATTTTAAGATCGATGACCGTGATCAATACCGTCCCGGATACAAGTTTAACGAATGGGAAAAAAGAGGTGTGCCGCTGCGAATTGAGATCGGTCCCAAGGACCTGGAAAAAAATCAGGTTGTAATGGTCCGTCGTGACACCGGCGAAAAAACATTTGTCCCCCATGACGGTTTGCTGGAACGAATTGAAACTCTTTTGGAACAAATACAAACAGATATGTATAACCGCGCTAAAGCATTTCGCGATGAAAACACGTACGAAGAAGATGATTTTGACGCCTTTCAGAAAAAAATCGAAGAACCGGGTGGTTTTTACTGGGTCCATTGGTGTGGTCAGGAAGCGTGCGAAGCGCAGTTTCAGGAAAAATCAAAAGCGACCATCCGTCTGATTCCATTTAAAGACAAGATGGAAGACGGAAAGTGTATCGTTTGTGGCGCAACATCAAAACAACGTGTGTTGGTTGCCAAATCTTATTAAAAATTTGAAAGAATAATTTAAATGGAACAACTGCAGGCACATATTTTAGACGCCTTAAAAAGCGTAAACAATCTTGTATGGGGCCCGCCCATGTTGATATTATTGGTTGGGACCGGTGTGTTTTATACCATAAGGTTAAAAGGTTTGCAGTTTCGAGCGTTGGGGCATTCTTTGTACCTGGCGTTGATTAAACGTAAAGAAGACGGTGATGTAGAAGGTGATATCAGTCATTTTCAGGCTTTAATGACGGCCCTGGCTGCAACGGTAGGGACCGGTAATATTGCCGGTGTTGCTACGGCCATTGCTGCCGGTGGACCGGGCGCCTTGTTTTGGATGTGGATCACCGGACTTTTTGGAATGGCAACAAAATATTCCGAAGCTGTTTTGGCTGTCCGTTTTCGTAAGGTCGATTCCGATGGTACGATGAGCGGTGGTCCCATGTATTATATTGCCAACGGACTCGGTTGGAAATGGCTGGGTGTGCTGTTTGCTGTTTTTGCATCCATATCTGCTTTTGGAATCGGCAACATTGTACAGTCCAACTCTGTGGCTGATGCTGTTTCTGCCAATTTTCCCGTTATAAAGCCGTGGATGGTTGGTCTGGTGTTGTTCTCTGCAACAGCCCTGGTTCTTTTGGGCGGTATTAAAAGCATCGGAAAGACAACCTCGGTTCTTGTTCCTATTATGATAGTTTTTTATATGTCGGCAGCTTTATTTGTCGTTATTTTAAATTTTGAAACAATTCCCCATGTTTTTATGTTGGTTATAACACAGGCCTTTTCACCAACAGCCGCAGCCGGTGGATTTGCCGGTGCTTTGATTAAAGACGCGGTACGCTATGGCGTTGCCAGGGGCGTTTTTTCCAACGAATCCGGTCTGGGAAGCGCACCTATCGCAGCAGCCGCCGCTCAAACCAAAACTCCTGTCAGCCAGGCGCTTGTTTCAATGACTCAAACATTTATCGATACGATTGTTGTTTGTTCATTGACGGGTTTTGCTATTCTTGTAACCGGTTCCTGGCAAAGTGGATTAAACGGCGCTGAACTGACGGCAAAAGCCTTTAGTATGGCCCTGCCCGGGCAATGGGGTGGAATTATCGTTGCGATTAGTCTTGTGTTTTTTGCCTATTCAACCCTTTTAGGGTGGAGTTACTATGGTGAAAAATCCATTGAATATTTAATCGGTGAACGTTCTGTTAAGCCTTATCGTTTTGTTTTTTGTGTTATGGTTTTTGTTGGTGCTGTGATTAGTGAAGTTGATTTAGTGTGGACTTTTGCCGATATTATGAATGGGTTAATGGCTATACCGAATTTAATCGGACTTTTGGCATTAAGCAGTATTGTTGTTTTTGAAACGAATAAATATTTTCAAAAGAGGTGAGAATATGAAAAACAAAAAGAAAGAGGTTGTTGAGATTGAAGTGCCCAGCAAGGCCCTCCGAATTCAACATGCAAACTGCCCAAACGGCCACAGTTTGATGGACCCGGAAAATAAAATCAACGGATACCCCTCTATTACTGTTTTGGCAAAATATGAAGATTATGAGGGACCCATCCACCTGGACCCGATTTACGGAAGTTATAAAAACCATCCGGAAATTCAATTGCCGAACGGTGTTGTGGTTCAGTTTTTTTGCCCTCATTGCCATGTTTCTCTTACAGATGAAGGGCAGACGTGCAATGTCTGTTCAGCCCCCATGTTCGCTATATATTTGCCTCATGGTGGTATTGTGGAAGGCTGTTTGCGGGACGGATGCCAGTTTCATAATTTAAAATTTGTTGACGGTGAAGAGCTGTTGAAACGTCTTTACGACGATCATTCGCTTGACGCTTTTCTTTAGGAGATTATTTATATATGACAAATCCCGCAGTTTATAAAGCAGGATACGTCGCGGTTATCGGACAGCCAAATGTCGGAAAATCAACCCTGACTAATAACATGTTGGATTTCCAACTGTCCATTACCACGCCAAAACCACAAACAACACGGCACCGAATTTTGGGCATCCTTTCGGAAGAAAATTTTCAAATAATTTTTCTGGACACCCCGGGAATAATGGACCCGGCCTATAAACTTCAGCAAATAATGGTTAAAACCGCTGTTTCAGCAGGTAATGATGCGGATGTTAATCTTTTTCTTGTCGATGCTACTAAAAAGCCGGGCGATAAAGATTATGAAATATTGAAAATTTTAGAACAAATTAATAAACCTGTCATACTTGTTCTTAACAAGATTGATCTGCTATCAAAAGAAAAGCTGTTACCTCTTATTGATTTGTACCATAAAAGTTATAATTTTGTTGACATTATACCTGTCTCAGCACTTGACGGCGAAAATGTACAGGAACTGAAAAAAGTAATTGTAAATACGTTGCCGGCTGGCATGCCTTTTTATCCGCATGACCTGGTTACCGAGCACCCGGAACGGTTTTTTGTCAGTGAAATCATTCGGGAAAAAATATTTCAAAATTATGGTGATGAAATACCCTATTCAACTGCGGTTGTTATAGACGAGTTTATTGAAAAAAAAGGGCGCAAGGACGTTATTAAGGCCCGAATCGTTGTAGAACGCCAGTCCCAAAAAGGAATTATCATCGGCAAGGGAGGTAAGGCCCTGAAAAATATCGGACAACTGGCCCGTCAGGATATTGAAAATTTTCTGGATCGGCCCGTTTTTCTGGAATTGTGGGTTGCTGTAAGGGATAAATGGCGAAAAAAGGACATTTTTTTAAAAGAGTTTGGTTACGAGTAAAATGCAAATTCAACATGAAAATACTAACGCGAAATTATTCGCGTTTTTTTATATCAAAATGTGTCGGTTTACACGTGCCGGTTTATCGGTTGTTTTGTTGGTGCTTTTTATGTCCTGTGCCGGAGTTCCTCATAGAGCGCCGGAGAAAAAAGGTTTTTTTGTACGTGTCGGCATTGTCAACGGCGAATCAGCGCTTAAATTTTCCATAGAGAATGATGTTCGGGTTTATCCGAACAAGGGCCGTTCTTTTCAGATTAAAGGAGGACAATTGTACCATGTTTCTCCAAAGGTACCTGATCAGAATGAAATTTCCCGCTATGGCAGTGGTACAAAAGTTCAAAAAATGATGCTTCTTAAATCGGAATCCGGAAAAGAATATGTCATTGCTGATGGATTTCGTCTGGCCGGTTCTGTTGTTCATGTTAAGGGTATTCAGGTTGGGCAGGGATTTCATTATTCCCGACAGGAAAACCGTTCCTATTCCGGTGAACTGGAATTTTTGCTTTCATCCAATAATGGATTGATTGTTGTTAATGAAATTACTATAAATGAATATTTACAGGGCGTGCTGCCCGGTGAAATGTCGTCATCGTTTCCCCTCGAAGCCCTTAAAGCCCAGGCTGTGGCGGCCAGGACTTTTTTGTTGTCGAAAATCGAATCTGTTCACAAAAAGGATCCCTTTGATGTTTGTGATGATGTTCATTGTCAGGTTTTTAAGGGTGTTGCCAATGTGACGGATAAGATAAAAAAAGCTGTTAATGAAACTGATGGACTTGTACTCATGTCTGCGGAGGGAACCCTCTGTTCCACACCATATTCCGCTGTTTGCGGAGGACATACTGAGAATGTTGAAAACGTCTGGGATGGCGTACCAGAGTCCTATTTAAAAGGTGTTTTTGATACAAAATTTGATATTACTTCAGAGGCTTATGACCTGACACGAGAAGAAAATGTAAAGGCCTGGATTAAAAGTTATCCGAATGTTTATTGTCATGTTTCAAATCCGGTACCCGACTTTGCCGCATACAGTCAAAAATACTTTCGGTGGCAGGTAAAATATACGCAGCAAGAGCTGCAAAATATAATCATAAAAAAGACCGGAAAAAATATCGGAAAATTAATCGATATTGTTCCGGTAAAGCGGGGCTGCTCCGGTCGTTTACAGGAAATTTTAATAAAAGGCACTCAGCAGGCCATAACTGTTAAAAAAGAATTAAAAATCAGGCAAACATTATCCGAGTCAACATTGTATAGCGCCTGTTTTTTCATCGAAAAACAAAAGAGCACCATAGATTTTGGAGATGTATATTTTATTTATGGAGCCGGATGGGGGCATGGCGTCGGCATGTGCCAGATTGGAGCAGGCATGATGGCTCAGCAGGGAGCATCTTTTACAGAGATTTTGGAGCATTATTATCGTGGCGCGAAAATCCACTCTATATATTGAAAATGATCAGCTTTTAAATGCCTTGTCCCCGAAATTGCAAAATTCAGCAAAACATAAACTACCCTGGATAAAACATATCCTGTTATTATTTATTGATGGTTTGGGCATTGGCCATGCGGATTGTGAAATAAATCCGTGTGTACATCCAGAGCTGGAATTTTTTAATCTTGATTTGAAACAGAATTTTCCTGTTTCCGTCCCTTTTGACGGCAAGGCCTGGGGAATTGATGCTTGTCTTGGGATGGCAGGATTACCTCAAAGTGCGACCGGCCAGACTGCTTTATTGACAGGCATAAATGCATCTCAGAAACTGGGACGGCATTTAAACGGGTTTCCTAACGCCAAACTACGGGAAATTATAGCTGAACACTCGATTTTTAAAAAGTTTGTTGAGAAAGGGGAAAAGGCGGTTTTTTTAAATAGTTTTCGCCCGCCGTTTTTTGACTATGATCCGTTTGAAATTATTCGACATCTCTCTGTGACAACAGTTTCCAACTTGTATGCGGGACTCTCTTTTTTTGATGTAAAAGATATTTGGGAGGAAAAAGCCGTTTACCAGGATATTACCAACCAGGCCCTGCTGGAAAAAGGTTTTGATGCGCCGCTATTTACCCCTGAAAAAGCAGGTGAAATAATTGGAAAACAATCTCAGCAGTATCGCTTTAGTTTGTTTGAATATTTTCAAACTGATAAGGCCGGACATGCCCGTAATATGGAGAGAGCCGTCGGACAATTAATTAAGCTTGAAAGATTTTTAAAATCCGTTTTAAAAACGGTTGATTTGAATAAAACACTTGTTCTTGTTACTTCCGATCACGGTAATATCGAAGACCTTTCAGTCAAGGGACATACCAGAAATCCGGCCATGACATTGATATTTGGGAAAAATTCACAACAAATCATTCCGTTATTAAATTCTTTAACCGATATTACTCCGTTGTTACTTAAAATATAGATATACCGTTAAAAATATTAAATTGTACTTGACATCTGTCACTATTTTCCATAGAATATATTAGACCTTCCTCTGAACTCTACTGGATTTATGTTCCTCACCGGTTTGGAATGGCGCTTTATCTGATATTGAACTATTTATAAGGAGAGCGCTATGAATATTTCAAAATTAATATTTATTCTTATTTGTCTGGCTTTATTGACCTTTGTACAGTGTCAAAGGGAAAAGGCGCCGGCATTGTGTGGTACGTGGAAAATGCAATTAGGGTTATATAATGGTCCGGATTTTTCCACCCGTTGTGATGATAAAAATAAAATTTGTTACAAACTCATCAGTCAGGACCATTTTGCCGTTATTGAAATGTGTAAACAAAATCCTGATTCTCTGTTTTTTGCGACTGTGGGAACTTATAGTTTAAATGATTCTGTTTACACGGAACATTATGAGGCATCAAACATTCCTTCAAAAATTGGTCAGAATCTGGAATTCCAATCCGAATTTGACGGCAACCAGTGGATCATAAAAACCAAGGTTGATGATCTTTATTTGGAAGAAATTTGGGTCAAAAAATCAGGTGTTGAATAAACCGCCTGATAATATTGGATGAACGAATTTTATCTGTCTGTAATTTTGATTTTATATTTACATAACCAAACAGACAAGTGTTGTTTTTACAGAAAACTCGTCTGTTTGGTTTATAATACTCTGCCGAATCCGATTGGTAAAAAGACAAAATTGATACCAAAGCTTGGTTTCTTTTCTTGATTTAAAGTCATATAGAATCCCGGTGATAATTTCCAAAAGTTAACCAAACCGGGATATATATTCAAACGTAACAGATAATCCTGCGTGTTTGAGTAAATCAAAGATGTAAGTAAGGAATTATTTTTGTCATAAAAAATTCCTGCCGTGGGTACCAAATCGGCTGTTAATTCACGAACATCGTTACGCGTACTCATATCAACCAGTTTTTTTGCTACAAATCCACCCCCAAAAGACCAGCACGTCCCGTCCGGTCGTTTAAAGGACAAACCAAATTCGCCGTGTGTACCGTAATGATAAAAAAGAGCAATATTTTTCTTTTTTGTAAAAAAATATTTCATAACAAAATTCTGGCCGTTATTTTCAATAAGCCGGTTTTCCGGATCATAAGATATTTGGTAGGACCAGTCCCGCATATTTAACGTATGACTGAAAAATCGGGCTATTGCATCGTTGCTGAATAGAATCATTCCCAGGGGATTAAAAATGTAAATATCCGCAATCGGATCCGTATTATAACCTTCATAATTACTATTTTCAACAACTTCATTTAAAAGATGGTAATAGGTTAACGTAAAAAACGCTCTGACTTTTGGAAATCTAAAATTATAATAATCAAACCACTCAATCATCATACGATAGCTCATGCCACCGCCTACCAAATGTTGGGTATAGTTGGGCCAGTAATAGGCTTTATGCCGGTTGATGCTGATCGGTACAACCTGGGTCATAAGGAATTCTTCCCAACCTTCCTGATCAATTGCCTTAAAAGGATTGCTGAGATTCCGCCATACATTTTTTACCCCTGTTTTGTAATGGACATTTGTCGGATCATTGTCCCGGTTGTCCATTTGCATAATTCCATAACCGCCATTTAATATAAGCCGTATTGGATTGACAATGGCTTCACTACCATAATTATATCCGTGATAAAAGAAATTTTCTTTCGCTTGAATATTATTTGATAACGTAATCAGTATAGTGATAATATAAGTTAAGAGATGGCTGTATTTTTTCAAGTATTTTAATTTCCTATGGTTAGATAATGAATTTTAAATATATATAATAATCCCTGTTGGTTATTACCTGTTTAGATTTGTGACACCGGTGATATAAAAATTAGGATATAAAAGGATTGAAAAGGTATTATTTATGTAACTTGATTACCGGGATATATTTTAGCTTTCTGTTTTCTACTCCTGTAATGATTCTTCCGGAATCATTCTTAAAGCCCATATTTTTAAAACACCATTCTCTCCACCGGTTGCCAAAGCGCGATAAGGTTGTGCGAGCTTGCCATCCATTGTGTAAACAGGGGCCATATCGGCAGCACCTTTTCCCGGTGTTATGGTGTTAAAAAGATCAGTTTGGTCTGACACCCAGCTTGTTCCGTCCTGGGAAATAAGTGACTGCCAGATGGAATTTTCTTTAGGCTGAAAATATCGTATAAACATGCCAAAAGATTCAGAGTTCTCAGTCCAAAAAACACGAGGCATCTCCACTCCACCCGGTATATTAATAACGGGTCGTAATGCTTTGTGAAATATCATATCCTGCAAATCGGCTTTGGCAAGTCCAACACGAATGGAATCACCCTGTCGGACATTAAAACCTTTAAAATATAACCATATTTCATTGCCTTTAATAATGGGTGACGGATCATCCTGACGGCAGGCGTCCCAATCGTTTTCTTCTGAGAATAGAATTTGTCCTTTTTTTTGAAAAGAAGAAACAGGAACACCATTGGAATCCGTATCTGCTGTTGCCAGGCATATCCGGCTGCTTATTTTTTCCGGGACATCCTCACAAACCAAAGGATTACCCTGATTTACAGCGCGCCCGCATTGCCTTCCGGCATAAAACAATAAAACCTTATTATGTGTCACCAAAATGCCGGGACTGGCGGCTCCATAGGAATCACAAAAAGAACTGTCTTTATCTCCACGTTTAACGACTGTTTCAACCAAATCCCAGGATTTTAAATCCGAACTCACAAAATAGAGAATTTCCGCTGACCAGGAATGTATTGTATTTTGCACGGCTGGGATGTAATCCACGAAAAGATGGTAATTGCCTTTTCGGTCCTGGTAACAGGCGGTCATTCGGACATGTGCCGGGGACAAATCCAGTACAGGTTTTTCGGAAATGCGTTCAAACCTGTAATGATTATAGGGCGGCCGGCTGTATAAAATAGTTGCTAATAATAATATTATATACGAAATTTGCCTTGTTTGTTCCCAACTAAATGAAATACTATTCAAATTTTTATTTTTTAAATATTCGAAAATCATGAGTGATCTTTTCATTTTGTTTGCCAGGTGTGTTATCGGAAAAATTTGATACTTTTTTGGTTTTTAATACAAAGCTGGGAGCGCCGGGGAGGTGTTCGCATTCGTGTCAAATATAACTTGAAATCTTGGTGATATTTTACTTTGTTTCTGTCTGGTTCCGTGTTGTATAAAATATTGGTAATGATTTTAATTTATTTGTATTTTAATAAAGATAAACAATCATAATATAAATTTTTGCGTTGCGGAAATTACTCATCCTTTGTTTTAAATACAAGAAAAGTTTTTTTGAAAACATGAACAAATATTCAAAAAAGGTCTGTATAACAATTTTTAATATTTATGGTTTACAGCATTTATAATATGGAGAGAATAATGGTTCGATTAATAAGCTGTTTCAAGTTTTTAATGCCTCTTTTAACTTTAGCTTTTATTATGTGCAGCTCTGTAGATGAAAAAGCTTTTTTAAAGCCACCCCGGTTTGCAGGAAAAGCTGATGCAACTCATGCTTTAAAAGACCGGCAATTTCAGGGTATTCCCAGTTTAGCTGTCAGTCCGGGAGGGCGCCTATGGGCAATCTGGTATGCCGGAATTACACCAAAAGAAGACCAAAATAATTATGTTGTTATATCCACAAGCGGAGATGACGGCAAAACCTGGAAGGAAACTTTGGTTGTTGATCCCGATGCCGGCGGCCCTGTTCGGGCTTTTGACCCGGAATTGTGGCTTGATCCTCAAGGGACACTTTGGGCATTTTGGGCACAATCAATCGGGCATGATGGTACAATAGCCGGTGTTTGGACCATGACGAATGATGAACCGGACAAGGACGGCTCCGGTTGGTCGCAGCCAAGACGTTTGTGCGATGGAGTTATGATGTGCAAACCAACGGTTTTATCTTCAGGCGAGTGGATTTTCCCTGTCTCTACCTGGAGAAAGACAGACAACAGCGCTAAAGTTATGGTATCTGAGGATAAGGGCAAAACGCTGATCCTGCGGGGAGCATGCCATATTCCTGTAAATGATAGAAATTATGACGAACACATGATTGTTGAAAAAAGTGACAATTCTCTTTGGATGCTGGTGCGTACAGCTTATGGTATCGGTACAAGTTTTTCAACGGACCGTGGTGAAACCTGGAGTGCGTTAGACTCTTCATCCATTCAACATCCGTCTGCACGTTTTTTTATCCGGCGTCTCAATTCCGGGAATTTACTTTTGGTTAAACACGGACCGATTGCAGAAAGGATAGATCGCTCCTTTTTGACGGCTTATATTTCCAAAGATGATGGTCAAACCTGGTCCGATGGCTTGCTTTTAGATGAGCGGACCGGCGTTTCCTATCCGGATGGCCAGCAAACGCCGGATGGCAAGATTCATATTATTTATGATCATTCCAGGACCGATGCCAGGGAGATTTTAATGGCAAACGTTTATGGAAAATGATCTTATTACCGGCAATTCGCATTCACCAACTGTTTCATTAAGAAATATTGTCAGCCGGTTTCCTAAATAAAATATTTTTGGTTTTTGTCAAGAGATTGAAAGAAAATTATGGGCATAGCTGCTGATATTTCAATTATTGTTGTTGCCGGATTGATTGGCGGTTTGATTGCACAACAGTTGAAACAACCCCTGATTTTAGGTTATATTCTGGCCGGCATTGCAGTTGGACCTTATACGGGTGTTATTACCATAACCAAAGTCCATGATATAGAATTACTGGCAGAAATAGGTGTAGCTCTGTTATTGTTTGCACTGGGACTTGAATTTTCTCTCAAAGATTTAAAACCGGTACGAAAAATAGCGCTTATCGGCACACCGATACAACTTTTATTGACCATTACTTATGGGTATGTTATCGGTCGATATTTATGCTTCAGTCCGATCCATTCTTTGTGGCTTGGTGCGCTGGTATCGCTCTCCAGCACGATGGTGCTTTTAAAAACACTGATGAGCCAGGGCAGATTGGGCACGCTTTCCAGCCGGGTGATGATCGGTATGCTTATTGTTCAGGACCTGGCTATTGTGCCGATGATGGTGATATTGCCCCAGCTAAATAATCCGCAAACCGGCTTGCCGCTTTTGGGAATGGCTTTTCTGCGAGCGGCTGTTTTTCTTGTTATCATGATTTTTTTAGGAACACGTGTCATTCCTCGTCTTATGACCTATATTGCCGGCTGGAATTCACGGGAGCTGTTCCTTTTAGCGGTAACGGCAATCGGTCTGGGTGTGGGGTATGCCACTTATCTGGTTGGTCTTTCGTATGCGTTTGGAGCGTTTGTTGCCGGTTTGGTGTTGAATGAATCAGAGTACGGACACCAGGCCCTGAGTGAAATTATCCCACTTCGTGATATGTTTGCTCTTTTATTTTTCGTTTCAGTCGGTATGTTATTTGATCCTGTATTTTTGTTTTCCCACTGGCAAACGGTCCTTTTGACTGTACTGCTCATTTCCGTTGGCAAGGCTGCAATTTTTGGTGTGCTGGCGCCGGTTTTTCGTTATCGAAATGTTGTGCCGTTGGCTGTTGGTTTGGGGCTGTTTCAGGTGGGTGAATTTTCTTTTGTCCTCGCTCGTATCGGGCTGGCTACTGAATCGATCAGCAAGGATTTATATTCGCTGGTACTCAATACCGCCATTATTACAATGGTGCTCACACCGTTGGTTTCCGGATTAACAACGCCGATTTATGCGCTAAGAAAACGATGGTTCCGGCATGAGCCCATTCAAACCATCAATCTTCCCAAGTCCGGATTGCAGGATCATGTTATTATAGCAGGAGGCGGCAGAGTCGGTTCCTATGTCGCTCAAGTGCTGCAACGTTTGAATTTAGAGTTTGTCATGATCGAACTAAACTCTCATCGTGTTGAACAGGCGAAAAATGAAAAATTTCCCGTTATTTATGGCGATGCCGGTCAGGAGGTTGTTTTAAAGGCCGCTAAAATTGAACAGGCACGTCTTATTCTTGTGGTAATCCCCTCTATTGTTGTTACCCAAACAATTGTCGACCAGGTAAGAAGGATAAAACCTACGGTCCATATTGTAGCAAGAGCAGAAGGTATTCAGCAGTTGAAAACGCTGCATGAACATGGTTTGTATCATGTCGTTCAGCCGGAATTTGAGGCAGGTTTGGAAATTACCCGTCAGGTGTTGATGCACCTGGGGATTGCCATGAGTGAGATACAGCAGTTTACGGACAAGATACGTAAAGAGCTGTATGCACCGCTGTATGAACAACACAAACGTTACGAAACCCTGGCTGCTTTACAGGGTGCTAAACATATTTTGGAATTAACGTGGGTCGGTATTTGTGCAGACAGTCCTTTTATCGGCAAGACCATCGGTGAATTGGCTATTCGTACCCATACCGGTGCGTCCGTGGTTGGTGTTATTCGCGATGGTCTGTTACGCCCAAATCCCGAGGTAGATGAACGTTTTGCTCTCGGTGATCTGGTCGCAGTTTTGGGTGATGCTTCTCAATTGGCTGAATTTCAGAAAATAGTTCAGCCGCAACCCAACTAATGTTTTTGTGTGATAAAACCTGTCAAGAATTAAAATTTTATAAATTTTTCTTCACGGCAAAGGCCTTGAAAAACGTATAACAAAATACACCATCCGGTTGGGTCGTTCGGTACAGGTCTTTGATCCCCTGGTCAAAAACGTCCGGTTCAATCAGTTTATGCTGCAGGGCCTGATCTCTAACCTGTTCGATCATAGCTGTAAATGTTTTTTTTGTAAAACCATCCACCAGTTTCGGATGTCCGGCATCCACATAGACCATACGCGGCGATACATGAATATCTTGCCATCCGGATTTTTGTAACAGGGGATAGAGTTCACGACCGATTAATGCATTGCCTCCGGAACGGGCCTGAAGTTCTACCTGGCATTGAATGGCTTTATGAGCCGGTTCACTGTGGGGATAAAAATAAGTAGAACCGTGGTCTCCTTCGATAACCATTATCCTGCCGCCGGATTTTAATTTTTTATACAGACAATTTAATGCTTTTACCGGATCAGGCAGATGTTCCAGCACAAAACAAACAAAGATATGATCAAACGTTTCATCCGGAAACGGCAGGTCCATGATATCGGCCTGACGAAACTGAACGTTTGTGATTCCTTCTGCCCTGGTTTTTTCCTGTGCCTGTTTAATGGATGTTTCTGAAATATCAATCGATGTAATCCGGGCATGCGGATTCTTGGAAGCAATTGTGACTGTTTGCGAACCGACACCGCAACCGGCTTCCAGAACATGCCCGCCATTTGAAAAAAGAGTGTCCGCGTGTAATAGCTCTGTAAGTGTAGACGCCTGGTCTTCCAGACGGGTATTTTCCTTTTGTGAATAACCGTGGATATAATTTTTCTGCATATTTTCCTCTTTCGAACAAAACCAGTCGGTGGATTCGCTTGTTTAATTGCCGCAATTAATATTCATCCTGGTGATTAGAGTTGAAACGAACAATGACTGAATTGGTTCCCCGCATCAAGTAAAATGTATTGCTTTATTAAACAAAAAATCCCAAAGGCAATTTTACCTTTGGGATTTTTAAACACTATGGTTTTACACTTTATTC
>CAXXFV010000013.1:0-85260 GCA_963674595.2 bacterium | reverse complement strand
CACAAAGCTCACAAGGCACACAAAGAAATAACAATTTTAATCATCCTTTGTGAGCTTTGTGAACATTGTGAGAGATGAAGGCGAGCCTTTTGCCCTTCGCTGTTGGTGGTGGCACCCTGAGCGGCCTTTCGACTCCGCTCGGGATGACAGGAAGGGCAATTCATGAATTGCCAATTCAACTTTTTATTTAACGCCTTGGAAAAGTAATTTTAGGATTAGCCTTAACCTATTCATGTAAATTTTTAAAAATTAAAATAAAAATACTATAATAAATTTGGAGTGAAAATGGAAAAATGGCAGATGGCACTCATCATGGGAATATTAGCTTCCTTAATTGCATATTTTATTATAAAGGCTATTTCAGATTTGTTTGTAAAAAAATCAGGAAAAAAAATAGTTTCTAACATTTTAGGAAAAGTCCTTGGCATTGAGATAAAAAATATATTTAAAAATTCGGAAGATGTTGTAGAAGACTTGCAAATAGAATTAAAAAAAGCAAAAAATATTGCTATACTAACCGGAAGAGGATTAGACTTGAGAAAAGGTCCCAAATTTCAAGAAATTTATGAAAACAGCAAGAACAAAGACTCAATTCGTATTCTATTGCCTAGAACAATCTTTACTTCAGATGAAACTGATTGGACTGCCCACAGGCAATCTGAATTAGAAACTGCCAGTAAAGCATATAGAGGTAATTTAAAAAACGACATTTTAGAGACGCAAAATTCTATTATAAATCATGATACATCCAAAAAAATCAAAATAAAATGTTTTAACACACCGCATATTGGTAGGATTGTAATAACTGAACGAGTTGCATATTTTACACCGTATGAAACAAATAAAGATGGGTTAGAAAGTCGGATTTTTAAATATGGTACAAATGATGATATGTATAACGCCCTAACGCGTTTATTTGATGTTATTTGGGAGTATGAAAAATGTCCAGAGGGACTTGATTGTACTGCTGCATGTAAACGAACTTTTTAATTATTCACGCCCCTGAAAATGTTTCCCAACGCGCGAATCAGGCGGGGAACCTAACCCGATAAACCGAGGTTTAATTATTAATATGCGCCTGTTATTTGAGAACGGATCAGGGCAAGATGCCCTGGCTTATTCAAACCCTCACAAAGCTCACAAGGCACACAAAGCACACTCCGTGCACAAGGAAATAACAATTTAAATCATCCTTTGTGAGCTTTGTGAACATTGTGAGAGGGTAAGGCGAGCGGGTGTCACCCTTCGCTGTTGGCGGGTGTCACCCTGAGCGGCCTTTCGACTCCGCTCAAGGACCGCCCGGGTTTTGCTCAAGGACCGGACTTGAAGCGGACGCCAAGCGGAGTTGAAGAGTGGGCGTAGAAACGTTTTTATACATTACAACCATAAATAAGAAATGTTTTATATAGGAGGGCCAGGCACTTTCGTTAATTCGTCCGGGGGGTAGAAATCCCTGGAAGACCAAAAATAACTAAAATTATGGGGCCAGTATGAAAAAAAATGTTGTCTGTTTGCTTGTCATGTTTATTTGTTTTTCCTGTTCTAAAAATCCGGCAGACAGTGAAAATGAAAATCAAGGCAAAATTTCAATAACGTCGACTCCTGAAGGAGCAGGTATTATTTTAAATAACAAATATATTGATAAAAAAACACCATTTGTAATTGAGAATATGCCTGATGGTAATTATGATATTAAACTATTTCATGCAAGTTATGAAGACACGCTTGTTAACGTTGTTCTGGGTAAAAATCAAACTAAAGAACTTGATATTACCTTGATCAGCTCGAAAATTCTTATGGGATATCGAATTCATTATTATGATGTTGACAGCGTTGCCTTGCATTTTCAGAGCCATTTTTTATATGATGAAATTATGCTGGATTCAATCATTGTCATACATCCTTCTTTATACAAATCCAGGTTTTTATTTCATCAACTGATCCAAAAAGACGGATTTGTTGATTATCCGTATGGTTTTAACAGTTTTATTGATGGGAAACGCGGAGAATGGAAATTTGAATTTCATTTTAAAAAAGAGAATAGTACATTTACAAAATACAAGTGTTATTGGGTTGATAAAAAATGAAATTAGCAGGCTAGGTCCATAATCCGGCCCCGCCAATTCACCGGGGTATTTACCCCGAAATATGCTGCACACCCGGCGGTTTGTGTTGTGGATATAGAAATCTGTTAAAATTATTTTATATCATAGATAATGGAGGGAACAGTCATGTTAAAACGATTATTTTTGTTAACATTATTATTGATCGTCAGTTTAACAATGTTGTTTAATTGCGAACGGGATAAGGACGATATTACCGGAATTATAGAAACCAAAGAGACCGGCAATACTCTGGATTATTTTGTTTACACCGCCGCTTTAAATTTACACAAAGATAGTGCTAATCCTGTGTTTGTTTTAGGTGATTCTACGTTATTCTATGATATTTCAGATGAAATTGATTATATCAAAGAACATTTTCCTGATTTGCAGAATAGTACTATACAAGATTATCTTGCCAAAAATCAAAATAAAATTGAATTAATGGGTATACCAAACCTGGAAGTTACATGTTATTTAATTGATGAAGAAAATGCAAACCAATGGAAAGAATTACATCCAAATGCTTATGCGCTGATTCATTTTTCACAGGTTGGTTTTAATATCCTGAGGGATCAGGGACTGGTTTATTTTACAGATTTTTCAGCCCCTTTAAGTGCAGCCGGCCAGCTTATCATGCTTAAAAAAGACAGCAGCGGATGGAAAATTGCAAAATCATTAATGTTATGGATCGCTTAGGTCCGTGATACGGCCACACCCATCAACACAATCCTGGTGAACATGCTGGGTTCAAAAGATTAATCTGATCTGCAACCAGGGTATTGGGAGATTTTAAAAATGCAAAATAGAAACATTGTCAGGATTTTGTTAATAATTGTTCCGATATGTTGTTGTAAATATTTTGAAAAGGATTACGAGTATCAAATATTTAAAGAAAAGATAGATAAGAACAGAGTTGTTTTGGAAGCAACAGCAGATGATTATTGTAATCAACGTAAAATTTATTGTATTAGCCTGCTTGATAAAAATAAAAAGACTTTTTTTATAGAAGGTTATAAATGTACGAGTATAAATATTAATTTAATGGACATGTTAAAACATTCAGATAATATAGAGTTTAATATTTGGATGAACGGAAATCATCGCCCGCCTGTTCGTTCAGATTTATCCTGGTTTGAGAAGCAGCATAACTTGAGTGTGGATGAATTATATAAATGGTTGTCGTTTTTATATGAAAATGAAATTGATTACATGAGAACGGAAAAAGAATCTGTTTATTTTGAGATTGATCGAAAGAGAGATCATTCGTCGGGTTTAATTTATGTCCCGGAGAAATATATAGAATTGTTTGCCAAAAGATTTAAAAATGGATATTTTCATTCTACTAAAAAACTAAAAAAAATTGACGATCAATGGTATTATTATTGTTATTAATTTTGTGTATAAACAGTATTAACGATTAACTTGCAGAACGTCCAATGCCTGGGGATCCTTTTCCTCAGCATTATTTAATTTGCGCGATAGTATGGGTTCGTGATTCGGACAATAATGAACAGAGCGGGGCACATGTCCTGTTTTATTCAAGCCCTCACAAAGTACACAAGGTACACAAAGAAATAACAATTTTAATCATCCTTTGTGAGCTTTGTGAACATTGTGAGAGGGTAAGGTGAGCATGTGTCACGCTGGGCGGCCTTTCGGCTCCGCTCAAGGACCGAGTCGAAGCGGGAGGGTAATCGATATGATCGGCAAGAGGTTCCTGCCTCTTGACGTAACAAAGTAAAGGCTTGGCCTTTACATATAATGGCTGTAAATAAGGAATGTTTGATAAAGAAGGGCTATAAACCATTGGGCGATCAAGTACCATCTTGATTTTAATGTTATGAAAAATATACTATTCATATTAATCATATTTATTTTAATATCATGTTCGGCAAATGAAGAAAGAAATCGGTTGTATGATATTAAATTTCCTAAAGAATTTGAGAAATCAGAATTGGGAATTGAATATTCAAAGCTGAGAATGATTTATAATTGTGATAATATAATTAATTTTGATAGCTTAAAACTACAAGCTGACAAGGTTTTTGGTTTATTAAAAAGTAAAGAACCTCAACATGCGAAAATTATAAACTTTGTTGCTCTTTGTTTTCGTGTGACCAATATGGATTACGCAAATACTAAAGATTCTTATAACAAAGAAAAAATTATTGATTTATACCAGCGAGCGTACCAAATTGGAGTAATTAATAATCTTCAAGATACTAAAACTTTTAGAGAAACTCTCTTTCAATTAGCAGAATGTCTTGAACAAAACAGTCAGAATCGTGATGCATTAAAATATCGACAAGAATACTATAGACTCTCCAGTAAATCTTTTGGAGACAAGAGTGATAGAACCGCAGATGCATTGATGTGGATTGGAAATAACTATCTACAGCAAAATCTTGCTGATTCAGCTATATTCTATTTTAACAAGGAAATTGATATTAGAAAAAAACTTGAAGATACAGAAATAGTGAATCAGAGATTATTAGAGATTAATAAATTAAAATCTAATTAGTCACTGCTCGCCATGGGAATGTTTCCCAAGGCGCAAATTAGGAGGGGTGTTTACCCCGATAAAGCAAGGGTTTAATGATTCATATGGGTCCGTTATTTGAGAACGGATCAGGGAAAGATGCCCTGTTTTATTTAATGACTTTTATAATCGATAAGTTTGTGTTACAAAGAAAATTCATCGATTTATTTATAATTAAACAATGTGTTAACATATTTCTTTTTGATGGTATATTTAGCGGTGTGCCGCCCTAAATTGGTTTTGAATAATTATCTTTAACTTAAAGGAGTTTGAAAATTAAAAAGTTAATCCTTTTTATTTTATTGGTCTTCTTACCAATACAAAGCTATGCATCTAAAAAATACATTAGTGCAGGATTTAATTTGTCTACATTTTATAATAACGATTCCAAAATATTGCCCGGTTTTTCGATAGAATTGGGTAAGGAGTGGAGAAAAAGTGAAAGGAGCTATTTTTCATTCGGAATTGAATATTTACACAGAGGCGCACGGGTAGAAAACAAGTATGTTTACGGTGAAGAATGGTTGACAAAGCTTAATGCTGACTGGCAGGTAGCGTACCTGACCTTTCCAATCAAGTATAATTATATGTTTGCGGGACAGAAAAAAATTTATTTTACAGCCGCTTTGGCGCCATGTTTGGCAATCATTGATAAATCGAAAATTTCTATTATTTTTCGAGATGATCCTGGAGATTTTCCAAAAGAAAATGCAGACTACTCCCCTGCATATGATAAATTTATACCTGCAATCGAGAACTCTACTATTGATGTCCGCATCGGTTTCGGGAAAAAGTTCGACAGGTTTTCCATTGAATGGCAAACCCGGATTGATCTTTATGGAAGTGTTGACACCTTATCTGGAATATTAGGTGTCGATGCAAAATATATAACCTCTTGTTTCATGCTTAATTATTATTACTAAAGGAACTAAAAAATGAAATTAAAAAAATTTTTTGTTTTTACTGCTCGCCATGGGAATGTTTCCCAAGGTGCAAATCAGGCGGGGTATTTACCCCGATAAACCAACGGTTTAATGATTAATATAGGCCTGTTATTTGAGAACGGATCAGGGAAAGATGCCCTGGTTTATTCAAGCCCTCACAAAGCGCACAAGGGAATAACAATTCAAATCAATCTTTGTGAGCTTTGTGAACATTGTGAGAGTCGAAACCGAGCGGTGTCACCTTGGGCGGCCTTTCGGCTCCGCTCAAGGACCGCCCGGATTCTGCTCAAGGACTGAGTCGAAGGGAGGCACTTTTGGATTTGGGGATAAAATCCCGAATTTATTGGTTCCACAGGGGATTGCAAATCCCCTGCGAGCAGAGATATTGAATGTTTGCCCAGGTCAGCTGAGTTCCCCGTTATACCTGTAAATATTATTTAAAATAAAACGAAAGATTATTATGGAAAGTAATAATATCTATTTAAAAATGTATCGGAGAAAATCATCTGATATTCTGAGGTTAATAATAAACAATCCGGAATCGAATAATGAAATGATAACTTTGGCAATTGATATCTTATCTGAAAGAAATGAAGCAGACGAAAATTTATTGAATATAAAAAAAAATATTTTAGAGGAAGAGAGAAAAACAAAGGGGATAAATGCTACTGAAAAATATAAGACATTTTGGCCTAGATATTTTTCGTTGTTTATTGACGGTATATTTATTGGCATCGTTGGTTATTTAATAAAATTTTTGTTGGAATTTTCATTGGATGTTTTTATTACATTTGGTACTGTGTTATCAACGTTTCTACCACATATTTATTATATAGTGTTACATGGAAAATTTGGGCAAACATTTGGTAAGATGCTAATGGATGTAAAGATATTTGACAAGAGTGAAAAAAAAGAAATTACGTATAAACAGGCTCTTATGAGAGATATTGTCCCATTATTTAGCAGCATCGTTTTATATGTAATATTTGTATCCGGTATTAATAAAAATATCACTCTATTTAACTATTTCTTATTGTTTCTCGGAGTATTAATGTCTATATGGTCAATACTCGATATAATAACAATGTTATTTAGTGATAAGAGGAGAGCATTACATGATTTAATTGCCGGAACAGTCGTTCTAAGATTAAAAAAATAGTATGGCTATCATTTTAATATAATTAGCCTTCTACTCGCCATGGGAATGTTTCCCAAGGCGCAAATTAGGAGGGGTGTTTACCCCGATAAAGCAAGGGTTTAATGATTCATATGGGTCCGTTATTTGAGAACGGATCAGGGCAAGATGCCCTGTTTTATTTAACGCCCTCACAAAGCGCACAAAGCACACAAAGTAATAACAATTCAAATCAATCTTTGTGAGCTTTGTGAACATTGTGAGAGATGAAGGCAGGCTTTTCACCCTTTGCTGTTGGCGGTGTCACCCTGAGCGTAGTCGAAGGGAGGCACTTTTGGATTTGGGGATAAAATCCCGAATTCATTGGTTCCGGGGCTGTATCAAAAGCCCAAAAAACTGCAATTCAATAAAGTAATTTTAGTATTATTTAGAAATGAAGCCTGCTTTAAGAGAAGCGGGCTTTATATTTTTTTAATTTCCTGATTTTTTATAGTATTTTCGGATATTAAATGCCAAGCATAGCAACCCAAATTCATGGTTTACTTTTTCAATTCCCCTTAAACTAAATTTACTGAATTTTTGGTTTTTCTTGAAATCAGCAAATGGGGTTTCAACTTCATTGCCTCTTTTTTTACGGAGTTTTATACCTTTTTCAGAATTCAAATTCTCGCGGGCTTTTGCCTTGAATTTTTCCAATTCACGATTTATCTGCACTGTTCGATGGCCAGCACCTCTTTTACATTTTTCGGCATGTGAACAACCGCCACAATCTTCACATTCATAAACACGTTGTTGATTGAGGAACCCTGTTGCTGTTTTCCTGGTCCTTATATCCCGGAACCAGAGCGCTCTGTCTGCCGGACAATAGAAGCAATCCTGCTGCTTATCATATCTCATATTATCTCGATGAAAGATATTTTGACGAAAACTACGGCTTTGTTCTCGATGGAACGAACCATATTTCAAAAAGTTTTCTATTTTATATTCAGACAAAAGTAAATAGTTTTCATGATTGCCATAGCCACAGTCTCCGGTATAGGTCTCTGGAATAAATTTTTCATTCCGCTTGACGATCTTGAAAAGATGGGCTGGAAAGCTGGCTGAGTCCGATGCATTTTGACCAACAGAATAATTGACAAGAAATTGGTGGTTGGTACTGATTTGCACATTATAGGCAGGCCGAAGCGTTTCATCTTTCATTCGCATAAAGGTTGAGTCGGTGTCTGTTTTGGAATAAGAGTTGCGGCCGGCAAGTTTATTTTCCTGGTCCTCATATTTGGCCAATTTTTCCGATTCCTTCTTCAGCTTGTTGGCCCGGCTTTTTAAAGAGCGGGCCTTTTTCTTATTCCCTTCTTTTTCCAGTCGTTCGTTGATTTCTTCTGCAACCTTTTCAATGTTCTCAGCCGTGATGTCCGAATGCTCTCCCCGCTCCGGTAGATCGCTTTCCCCATATTTCAAGTCCTCTTCAGCATTAAGCTCATCAATCTCGTGAAATAGGGATTGGACCCGTTGCTTTACAGCGGCTTTATAACGTTCGGTATTTTTTCTCCACACGTAGGTGTATTTACCTGCGTTTGCCTCAAATTTACTGCCATCAACAAAATAATCTTTTAAATCAATATAGCCTTCTGCTTCTAAAAACAGCAATACCTGGCTAAAAATATCTTCCATCGTGTTGCGAAAGTACTCACTGCGAAAACGATTTACTGTATTAAAATCAGGACGGCTCATACCGGAAAGCCACATAAAGGGTAAATCTTCACGCAGTGCTTTGGCGATTTTACGACAACTATAAATATGGCAAATATAAGCATATAAAATAACTTTGAGCATCATTCGCGGATGATAGGACGGTGTGCCGCCTCCGCTAAAACGATCTTCTATGGATTTTGAAGAAATTCGATCTATTACAGAATCCAATACCCGGACCAGATGGTTTTTGTCTATAAATTCATCCAGGCTCGGTGGCAATAACATTATTTGGTTCTGATGGACTTCTCTAAACTTTTTCATCCGCTCCTACTCGTATTACTTTCCTTTTTTTAAAATTATACTTATTTTTTATCTTATTATAAAGAACTTTTGATACAGCCCCGAGCAGAACATTCCTTGTAATCACTCGGGATGACATAAGGGCAATTTATAAAGTGTCCCTACAGGATATGTACCCTTACAAATTTTTAATTAACGTATTGGAGTGGAATTCCAGAGAGGAACGAAAATTATAATTTATGAAAACAAAGATATTAATAATATTATTGCTTTTGCTTTTAATTCTGTCTAATGGATATTGGATATATTCTAATATTGATAATAGTGTGACACAATCTTATCATAATCATGTGACCTGGGAATTTGCCAATAAAATAAAAGCAAATGCAATGTTTGGAAATTTTTATATTCAAAGAGTTTCAAAAGATTCTGCGTTAGCAATTATGAATAATATTTACGGTCCTGATAATGTGTTTGAAAAAGATAATTGTATCAATACAATATGGATAAATTTGATAATTGAAGATGGATTTGTTAAAGAAATAGAAATTGATGAAAATGTTAAAGAATGGGCAAAATAGGCAGTTGCATTGTTCGCCCTGAAAACCTTTCCCAGGGTGTAAATTAGGCGGGGTGTTTACCCCGATAAAGCAAGGGTTTAATAATTCATATGGGCCTGTTATTTGAGAACGGATCAGGGCAAGATGGCCTGGTTTATTCAAGTCCTCACAAAGCGCACAAGGCACACTCCGTGCACAAGGGAATAACAATTTAAATCATACTTTGTGAGCTTTGAGAACATTGTGAGAGTCGAAACCGAGCGGTGTCACCTTGCGCGGCCTTTCATCTCCGCTCAAGGCCCGGACTTGAAGCGGGAGCAGAAGGCAGGTTATTTACCCTAAAGGATATTCTACCCCTACACTTATTTTAAACATAATTAAAAACTACTTGCACTAATAACACAAAGTTTGTATCATTATTTAATCAGACAAATGAACGATTTTTCAGGACGATTTGGTCGCGCATGGGAGAGCCTGAAAACCTTAAACTGATTTACCTCATTTTAAATTTATATATGGGAAGTTTTAGTACTTACGAGGAAGAGATTGAATCAGCCGGCAGGGTGTGGTCCTACCGCACCATTTCCCGGATGTTAATCTCCGGTGGTTTCGTGTCGAGTTGACCGGAGCCAAAGGCAAAACTACACAATTGGGGTGAAGCCCCGGATAAACGGAGGTTTAATTATGAAATCTAAAACCCGGTATTTTGTATTGTTCTTTGTAATCTGTTTTACACTCTCCTGTTCAAAGGATTTAACAAACCAGATAGAATCTGATTTCAGTGGAGAATCCCGGCCGGCAGGACCGCTTCGAGTTTCTAACTCTAAGGTAAAATCTGAGACGTACTATCCGCTTGATTCAAATAATATTCTTGAAAGAACAAATTACGAATATTATGGTAACGGATTGCTCAAAACTAAAACAAAAGCATCCTCGGATCTGGAAATTTACTCTACCACCCATTATTATTATGATAGTCTGTCCAATTTGATAAAAGAAGTGGTTTTTGATGGAAACACTTTTACAGATACCATTGAATATCGATACGATTCTTTAAACAGGCTTGTGCAAAAAGAAACACTCCATTCAACTCCAAATTTTACTCTGCGGGATACGGTTTTTTATAAATATGATATTGAGGGAAATCTTGTTGAATCAATAAGAAGGGACCCTCATAAAGAATATGCAAAATCTTACAGAGATAAATTTGAATATTTAAACGGGCTGTTAATGAAAGCAGAGTATTATTATGGGGGGTGACTTGATAAATTCTATCGTATACAAATATTTTAATGAAATTATGACTGAAAAGTTTGTTTATACCGCTGCCGGTTTACTTGAACATAGATATGTATATTATTATAATGATGGACTGCTTGTAAATGTTAAAGGTTATGGGGCAAATTTTAGTGATGTAAGTGACCAAATATTTTATAAATATAACAAGAGATATGAATTAGTCATTGAAAAAGTATATGTGCCTCGTTATAGTTCTCATATAGACCATGAAATTCATTACAAATATTATTAAAAATCCGGATTACAGTCAGCAGGGTGTGGTTCTACCGCACCATTTTCCGGATGTTTATCGCCGGCAGGTGTCACCCTGAACGACCTTTCGGCTCCGCTCAAGGACCGAGTCGAAGAGGGAGCGTCGTCGAACGGATGTCACTCTGAACGGCCTTTCGACTCCGCTCGGGATGACGGAAAGGGCAATTTATGTCCCTATACTTGTTTTCAACATTTTTCAAAAACCGCTTGCAGGGGATTGACTAAATTTGTACTATTCTTAAAAGTGGCAGGGTGCCGCAAAATTGCATCATATAACTGTAAATACAGATATGGAACTGTATTAAAACTATACCAGGCCTTTATTAAAATGAGTGAATGGCAAAAACACATTAACAGAAAATTTGCTGACAAGAATACATACACTCTAAGCACAGTGGAATCCGGCAAAGATTTAATAATCACAGTCGGCTCTGCACAAGGTAAAGTTAAAACTAGTCTCTCGATTATTATTGATATCAGTAATGACATAATTTATGAAATTCAATTTTATAGCGGCCAAAGTAACTCTTACGTAGCAGAATATTTCAACTATCATTATTCAGATGAAAATATCAAAGAAATTGACCAATTTTTACAAATACCGCTCAACAAGGGTTGGAAAGAGATACACTATTTTAATAGCAAAGGTACAAAACTAAAGACAGTGTTCCACTATGATGGCAGGAAACATACACATCATTTTAAAATTTTTAAAGGAATAGGAAAAAAATCAACGAAAGAAGAGAACATTGTTCCAATATTAAATATAAAATAGCCTAACCAGTCGCAGGGATGCGGTAAAACTGCACCATACAACTGTAAATATAGATATGGAACTGTATTAAAACGATCTTGGGCGAGAAATCGATTTATTAGAAATTTTAAGGGAGAAAGAAAAATGTATCATTTTTTTATTGTTCCTTTACTTTTTGTTTTATTAAATCTGCCATTTTTAGTTCATGCTGACGAAATTCATATAGCCGTTCGGGATGGTAATCTTGAAAAGGTTAAGGGTCTTTTGATCAATGACTCTACATTGGTAAATATAAAAGACGAAAAAGGTTATACGCCCTTGCATATTGCATCTGAATTAAACAATCTGGAAATTACAAAAATACTAATTGGTTATCATGCAGATGTAAATGCTGTTATGAATGATTTAAATATTCCGCTGCAATTAACTGTATTTCATAATCAAAAAGAGATGGCGCAATTACTTGTCGACAGCGGTTCAGATATCAATAGTCAGAATATAGGCTCTTATAGCACTTTACATTGTGCGGTTATGAGAAATAATTTAAATGTTGTTAAAGTATTGGTTGAAAATGGTGCCGATATTGAAATCAAATCCCGCAGTCAGGTAACCCCTTTACATTTTGCTGCATTTCGATCTGATCCGGAAATCGTTGAATATTTAATTTCCAAAGGTGCTGATGTGAATACAAGGGATGAGCAATTGTATTCGCCATTAATGCATGCCGCCGCTTTTACAAAGTATGAAAATGCAAAATTGCTTATTGAAAATGGTGCTAAATTAGATCTTTTTACTAATTACGGTGCATCTGCTCTTCATAGAGCGAGTCAAGTGGGGGCACTTGACGTAATAGAATTGCTGTTGGAAAATGATGCTGATATAAATATTGTTAATGAAGCAAATATAACACCGCTCATTCAAGCGGTTATGATTAAATGCAAAGAAAGTACTGAATTGCTTTTAAAGCATGGCGCCAAAATAGAAATAAAAGACAAGCATTATGGCAGAACAGCCTTGCATAAGGCTTCTATATTGGGATATGGTGATATTGTTCAACTGTTAATTAATGCAGGAGCTGATGTTAACGTATTGGATAGTGATAAAAAAACACCTTTATATTATGCAAATAAATATGACCATAAAAATGTTCAAAAATTTTTGCAGGAAAAAGAAGCGTATGCTGAAAAAAATGATGATAATAGTAACGCTTTATATTGGTTGAATAAAAAATTATCACTAAAAGAAGCTATTATCTGGTATTTAGGAAGAAGTGGATGGGCGATAAAAACAACCAACCATTTACTAATTTTCGATTATTCGAAAAATGACCGGGGGCCGGATGTTCCGTCATTATCAAATGGTTATATTCCTGCTGAAGAATTGGTTGGTCAGAATGTATATGTCTTTGTGACAAATGGACGGTACGACAGATATGATACAAAAATATTAGAGTGGCAAAAGCAAAATAAAAACATTACCTATGTATTTGGATTTGATCCCAATAAAACAAGGATTCATCGGGAAAATAAATACAATGGTCCTGCTTATGAATATATAGGTCCGGGGCAATCTAAAAATGTGGATTCAATCGAAATCCTCGGAACCAAAGCAATTGAAGGTGGTGTCGGTTATCTTGTTAAAGTTGACGGGATTTCATTTTTTCATTTGGGTAATCATGTGATTCGAAAAGATGAATCATTTTTCGAATTTAAAGATGAAATCGATAACTTTATGCAACACCATAAAGATATTGATGTTGCTTTTATTCCAATAAGGTCCTTCCGAATTCGAGACAGAAAACCAATAGAAAAAGGATTTATTTACAGTATAAATAAACTGAAACCAAAAGTAATTTTTCCAATGCAGGCATTGGAATTAGAAGACCTGGAATATGTATACAAAGAATATGCTGATGCTGCCCGTGAGAATGGCTGCATCACTAATATTATATGTGCGGACAATTCAGGTGATAGATTTTTAATTAATTTAAATAAATGAACGATAAAAATTATTTAGTACTAAATTTTTCTGCCCGCCATGGGAATGTTTCCCGTTCAGCAGGGTGCGGTGCTGCTGTACCATTTCCACCTTGAGTGCTGTTTGCGGGGGAATTTTATTTACATTGGGGATGAAATCTCCTGTGAGCGGAGGAAGTCGTGGTAATGCAAATTCATTATATTATTAGGAGGTGCAATGAATAATAGGAAGCTATACATATATGTTTTATGTATTATTCTATTATTTTTAAATTCGTGTAGTATTGTTTATAAAAAGAATAAATTCGTTGATTATAAAAACGATAATGAAAAGATAATAAATAGACTAAAATGTAATGGGTACTATTACTATGAATACACCTATAATTCAAGTACTTGTGAAAATAAAAAATCCATCAAACCAATTATCCTATATAAAAATGGTACAGCTTATGTAATGACAGGCAGTATATCTGGACTTGGTTGGGATTCATTTAAACAAAAGCATAGTTCAAATGATATCCAAGAATATAATACATTTGAATGTGCTCATGAAACATTTTATAAAGTATTGAAAAAACATTCAAAAAAATATAAAAAGGATGTTCAGGATTGGGGCGTTTATCATATAGTCGGTGATACTCTAATTTTGTATCATTACAAATTAGCTTCCTCTGGTAATATTCTTCCTATTGTGCCTTACGAGTTAAAGAAAACAATTGGTATTATTAAAAATGACTCTACATTTATTCTTTTAAAAGGTTTAACTGGTCAAGAGAACGACGTATATCAATTCCGTCAATATGCTCAAAAACCAGATTCACTTAATCCAACAATTCGTTCTCGGGTTTTTAAATCAAAATGGTGGCCCCCGGTTTATATTCCATTGTTGGATTTTAATTAATCGTGAGAATTCTATTTTCTAGTCAGTAGGATGAGGTTCTGCTGTAGCATTGTATGAGGATTAATAAAAAATTATCTAAACGGTGCCGCAAAACTGCACCTGCAACTAAGAGAATCACCAAACATAATGTATATTTAACATGGAAAGGTATTTAAAATTATTAAATGAAAAAAAAGGTATTGAAATAAAAAAACTTGATGGTGCAAATATGGACATAGATATTTGTTCCAATAAAGCTGATATATCCTGGGAGCAAGATGTTTGTCCGTGGAATAAATATGAAAAAACAGATACTCATAAATGTGCTGTAAAAAATATATCAATCTGTAAATATTTTTGTGGAATTGAATACATGGATAATGTTCTTTGCTGTTATCCTCATGAAAATCCAATGAAAGACACTTGATTTTTTTAAATTAACCGTACGATACGATGAATATCCTGCCCTGTTTTATTCAAACCCTCACAAAGCACACAAAGCACACAAGGCACACAGAGAAATAACAATTTTAATCAACCTTTGTGAGCTTTGTGAACATTGTGAGAGGGTAAGGTGAGCATGTGTCACGCTGAGCGGCCTTTCATCTCCGCTCAAGGACCGGACTTGAAGCGGGAGCAGAAGGCAGGTTATTTACCCTAAAGGATATTCTACCCCTACACTTATTTTAAACATATTTAAAAACCGCTTGCACTAATAACACAAAATTTGTAACATTCTTTTATCAGACAAAAGGACGATTTTTCAGGACGATTTGGTCGCGCATGGGAGAGCCTGAAAACCTTAAACTGATTTACCTCATTTTAAATTTATATATGGGAAGTTTTAGTACTTACGAGGAAGAGATTGAGTCGGTTAGAGAGTCATATTCCTGTTGGTTTACGGTTAGATATTTTGGGTGTGGTGAAGTGTAGTATGTTTAGTTGATAGAGTTGTACAATAATATATTGTTACTCAGCAAAATAAGGATGGAGATTCCAGGATGCCCAAGAACGATAAAACTTGCTTTATTATTATGCCTATAACTACACCTGATACACAGCTTGAAAAGTATAGGGATGGTTCAGATCACTTTATGCATGTTTTGCAATGCCTTTTTACGCCATCTGTTTTAGCTGCGGGATATGAGCCAATAACACCTATTGCAAAGGGTTCAGATCTTATTCACGCAGAAATTATTCGCAACCTGGAAATGGCTGATCTTGTCCTTTGTGACATGTCTTGCCTAAATCCAAATGTATTCTTTGAATTTGGAATAAGGACTTCTTTGAACAAATCTGTCTGTGTTGTTAAAGATGAGCACACGCAAAAGATACCTTTCGATACTGGAATTCTTAATTATCAAGAATACAAGAGTTCCATCGAACCGTGGGAACTGGAAAATGAAATCAAAAAGCTAGCTGAACACATCCGCGTAACAGAAGTGAGGAGCAAAGGTGTAAATACACTTTGGCGTTACTTCGGGTTAAGATCATCAGCTCGACCCTATGAGGGAGAGACAGGAACTGATGCTAAATTAGACTACCTTAGCCTCCAAATCGATTCACTCAAAGACAAAATTGGTGAAATAGACAAAAAGACTATATCGAAAAGTTCTTTAAAGTGGAATTCGTCGGATATGCTACAACAACTATATAATTTTATTGGCGATAGGATTGATGGCTATTTTGAATTAGGACCTATTGAAAATAATAGAGTGAAGATTTTTTACAAAGGATTATTAGGAAGTTCACAAGCAGATAAACTAGCCGTAGAAGTTTATAAGTACTATAGCCTACACTTGATTTTTAGTGAAGAAAAACATAGAGACTCATCTGAATACAAAGAAATGGTTTTATAACTAAGAGCAACACGCCAGGAGGTTGAAATCTGCTGGGAGTAAATAAAGTAAAGGCTTAGCATTTGTAGGTATAAAATACCATCAGAATTGAACAAAACAAAGCCCCATATTTATCTAACGCACTGGAAAAGTAATACATGGCAGGTTGAAAGGAATTTTATGGAGAAACTTGTAGGAAAGATTAATGACATAATAGAGTCTGGCTGGTCTTGTCAAGTTAGCAGTCAATATCAGAATTGGCTCTCACGTGTAAATATGTTTTTAAAAATTGCAATCAGTTCTGAAGTGGCAGAAAAGTTTTTATCATTGGGCCCTGATAGATTCTCATCATGGGAAAGTTCCCTTCCAAGTCAAATAGGTTACCTTGAAGGACTTGTATTGAAAGCAGAGTCTAATATTATAAGAAGCAAAACAATGGATACTCAAGATTCGTCGAGTAATCAAGCAGCACTTACAAAAACGAATAAAGTGTTTATTGTTCATGGGCATGATGCAGAAACAAAAGAGTCCGTGGCTAGATTTATAGAGAAATTAAAATTAGCGCCTATTATTCTCCATGAACAAGCCAATAGTGGAAAAACAATAATTGAAAAATTTGAAGTCTTCTCAGATGTAGGATTTGCAGTTGTGCTTTTAACACCTGACGATGTTGGTGGTTCAAAAGATAATTCAAATTCAATAAATGATCGAGCTCGCCAAAACGTTATAATGGAATTAGGTTATTTCTTAGGGAAATTAGGAAGACAAAGAGTGTGCGCATTATATAAGGCAGGAGTTGAAATACCATCAGACTATCAGGGCGTTGTATATACTGAAATTGATAAATCAGGTGCATGGAAAACAAAACTTGCACAAGAACTTGTAGAAGCAGGTTTCTCCATAAATTTGCAAGCATTAATTGGAAAATAAATTAATTTTCAATTTGAAATGGTGTAGGATGGGCCATTTTGGCCCATCATTTATTTGATACTTATTTTTATTAATTTTGTAATACTTGTATAAATATTTTCCTTCCGGTTATTTCTATTGCCGGGTTCAACAAGAAAATCCGGCCTACAACTTATAAATCTTTCTAAAAGGTTATGAAGACATATATATTACATTCTGAAATATTTTTTGTATTTATTTTACAAGGAGTAAAAATGGATTATATAATTTGTAGAAATTGTAATGAAAAAGCAATGAATGTTTTTAATTACTGTCCACACTGTGGGCATATTCAAAATAAAATCAATTTATTTAAGGAATATAGATCTTTTGATAGAGAGTTGTGTATAAAAGATATTTTATATAAAGCTTTCTATGTGTTAGAAAATAATGGACTTACACTAGAAATTGATGAAATTAATTTTAATTTTTCTGTGTTTTATTACAAAATAAGCAAAGAGTATGAATGTGTATTAACTAGTTTTAAAATTGAAAATAATACTGATTCAATCTTTTCTCTTAATAAAATTGAACTAATGCTGGATAATTACCATCTTGCTAATATTCCAATAATTGAAATTGCCTTTCCCTTTGAAAATAATAGTAATAATTTTCAAGTAATTACAAAAGAACAAGTTTGGAATTTAACTGGTTATAATTGTAAAAGGACAGAGCCATTAAGAGAAGAAGTTATAATTACTAGTGGAGGAAATTCGACTGGTGAGGCCTTTTTTGATTTTTCTAAGATTGCAAACATTTCATTTAAAAACATTGGTTTAATCTTAGAATTAGAGAAGATTAATTATACTTAAATTTGTTTCTGCTCGCCTTGGGAATGTTTCCCAAGGCGTAAATCAAGCGAGGTATCTATCCCGATAAGTTTAAGGTTTAATGATTAATATGGGCCCGTTATTTGAGAACGGATCAGTCTGTAGGTTGCGGTTCTACCGCACCATTGCAGGTTATGATCGCACAGAGGTTCCTAAACAGGAAATATAATGGATAAAAACAGTCTGATAAAATACATATTCAGAAACGGAGATAAGGATTTCACTTCTATTGTAGAAAATTGGTTAATCTCATCAAATAGATTTTATAATTTTGTATTGTACAATAAAGATAAAATCAGAAAAAAAATTAAAAACTGTAACAATAAAAAAAACGAAATGTCAGATTTGATATTCGAAATGGAAGTAGCATACTTGTTACTCAGGAACGAACTTTTCACAGTAACGTATGAAAAAGAATTTAAAAAATATAATAAAAAACCTGACTTTCTAGTTCAATATAAAAATGAAACTGAATTTATTATCGAGGTGAAGAGAATTATTGGTGCACAGCACGATGATTTGGTAAAAGAGTTTGACGAAAAAATAAAAAATCAAATATCTCATCTAAAGTCTTCTCTTGCATTTTCATTCTGGATAGATTGCACTGTAAAAAATGATTCTATTTTTACAAAACTTCACAATGAAATACCAAATATTGTTAAATTTATAAAAAAAAAAGTTGATAACTTTGATCAAAAGCTATCTTCTGATGACATTAAAGAATTTGTAGTTCCTGGATTTGATAATAACTTTTTTATGGAAGTTACAAGTCCTACTAGAAAAGCAAACAATAGCTTTATATGCTATTATGGTTTGACTTCAAGGCCTGTATTTTACTCACAAAAAGAATATTATAAATTTACAGATGATATTTTTGATAAAATAAGACAATTAATTCCCAATAAAACAAATTTACTTATAATTACTTCTGCAAGCGAGACTCATGAAGATTTCGATCTAAGTAAAACAATTCATTGTATTTTCACAAACATCATTCGTAATAACAAAGACTTTTTTATTACAAAAGGATTTAAAGATATTGAAGATTTCAATTCATATTTTAAGAATCTGAGTGGTATACTTTATTTAAAGAAAACTTCAGAACAGGATGTTTTTTGGATAAATGATTGCTCTAATCTTAAGTGCAGAATATCACTTGAAGTTATCAAATATCTTGAAAATATGAGATTCATTAGAAGTAGTAGCGCGGGTCCGGATCACGGACCCGCCAATTAACAAAACCCTGATGAAAATGTTGGGTTCAAAAAGATGAACCCAACCTACCGTTTTCCCAGGGCGCACATCAGGCGGGGTATTTACCCCGATAAACCGAGGTGTAATGATTTATATGGGCCCGTTATTTGAGAATTGATCCGGGCAAGATGCCCTGGTTTATTTAACGCCCCGGAAAAGAGTTCCGGGGCGAGCATCGGATATAAATAAGGAATGATTTATAGAGAAAGGCTATGAACCCCTGGACGATCACATTTCTGCTTCTTTGTGAGCTTTGTGAACATTGTGAGAGGTTAAGACGAGCCGTTTCACCCTGAGCAGACTCGAAGGGAATCACTTTTGGATTGGGGATATAATCCCAATTTCATTGGTTCCACAGGGGATTGCAAATCCCCTGCGAGCGGGAGTGTTACCCTGAGCGGCCTTTCGGCTCCGCTCAAGGACCGGGTCGAAGCGGGAGCAGTGTCTAAGGGTGGGTCGTAGGCCAATTCATGAATTGACTTTACAGCTTTATATTTAATGCTTTGGAGATGAAATTCCTGGAGTGAAAAAAAGAACGAGTAAATTGATTTTTAAATACCAATTGCTATTTTTTTACAATTAATATAGGAGGAATTATGAAATATAATTTACTTTCAATATTAATTTTTATCGGTTTGATTTCTGTAATGCCTGATGCTCACTCGCAAGTCATAGATCTATCCGATATGCTCAAGGAGCCTGAAAAGGGATATGCAGAATATAAAAACTTTCAATGGGTTACTCATACCGACCAGGACCTGGGATATTCAGTGGAAATCCCCAAAGACTGGACGGTTGACCTTGTGGATTCAGAATATATATGCGTCCAGTCCGAATCCAAAGATGTTTTTGCGATTATTCAACCGCGTTTTGTTGAAGACGGTGTAACGGGTATTGAGTTGATCAACGATTTTCTTGATGGAAAACACCCGTTTTTTGATCTTGGCCAAGCTAAGGATGATAGATCTTTTATCGCTGACAAGAATGATAAAGGTGTGGAAATGGTATCTCTGTCATTGGAATTCGAACACCAAAAACAGTTGTTACAATTACAGCTCGAATATCATAAAGACAATGAATTCGGTTTGTTTTTCGGAATTGCATTCACTAAAGATGAGTTTATGCTTGAAAAGTTTCGACTGATGAGTATTGTGAACAGTTTTAAAATGCAGGGATGGCAAGATCCCCGAACACGTGATAATAACCATGTGGCGCAACAGTCCGGCGATGATGATGATGAATATCCCCAGACAACACAAATGACGGGGTATGACGAAAACCGGAATAGGATCGAAAATCAGCAGGGGCCGGCCCAACTGCAAAAGCTTTCATTGAAAAGGCATGTAATATATGATCCGCAATTTAATATGGAAGTGGCCCGCTGTTTAATACCGGAAGGCTGGGGATTGTATGAAGATATTATATGGGATTGGAACAAAACACCACCTGTGGCATTTCCCGCTATTGCCATCGAAAGCCCTGATGAGGAGCTGCAGTTTTGTATTTTTCCAAGGCAATTTTACTTTTCGTCCAACGATAATATGCACAACCTTGTTTATGGTTCCGCCCGTGGCTATAAAATAATGGAATGGATGCCGTTACAGAGTTATTTAACACAAATTATACTACCTGATTTTTTGACTTATATTGATGAATATGAATTGCTTGAAGAAAAAGTGAACACAAAAGTTCAGGATCAAATTAAAGCACAGAATTATAACAATGCACCAAATGCTTTTGTTTTTGCTAATACGTTTCGCATTCGTAATAGTTTAAATGGAAAATCTTATTTCACCGATATTGGCCTGCTTACCGAAGGTATGATACATCAGAATTTTGCGGTTCAAACTCAAATGTGGTCAGCGACTTTTATGTTGATACAGGTACCGGAACATTTTGAAGATGAGTATCAACCACTTTTGCAAATGATGATCAATTCTTTTAAATGGAATAACGCGTGGAAAGAGGCCTATGCTCGATTTGCTGCATGGTATAACCAACAGGCTATTATGGCGGCTAATTCGCAAAGGCAGGTGTCCATTGCTTCATCCCAGAGTCAATTTCAAAGAACACTGGCCGAAACCGCAGATATTGTCAACGATGGTTATTGGTATCGCAGTAACATACAGGATCAAGTGTTTCAAAATTATCACGAATACAATTTTAGTGTAAATGCGTATGCTGATACCTATAAAAATGATTTACTGGAATTTGATAACACCATTCAAAGTGTCTGGACAAACGGTTCGGGAGATTATAAGGTAAGCCAGGACCCGGGCTATGATCCAAATCCATATGTTAACGAATCTTATTACAAGTTGGAAATAGCGGAATAATGACGCTTTGTTTTGTTTACTTGGACGCCTTGGAAATTTCTCAAGGCGCACATCAGGCGGGGTATTTACCCCGATAAACCGAGGTGTAATGATTTATATGGGCCCGTTATTTGAGAACGGGGCCGGGCAGATGCCCTGGTTTATTTAACGCCCCGGAAAAGAGTTGCGGGGCGAGCATCGACTATAAATAAGGTATGTTTTATATACAAGGGCCAGGAACCCCTGGATGATCACAGTTCTGCTTCTTGGTGAGCTTTATGAGAGATGAAGGCGAGTCGTGTCACCCTGGGCAGACTCGAAGGGAATCACTTTTGGATTGGGGATATAATCCCGAATTCATTGGTTCCGCAGCATAGTTGTAGACGCACGGCCGTACGTCTCTATCAAGTCAGTGTTCTGTAAAGTAATCCATGTAAGGATTTAAAATTTTAAATCCCCGCACTATTTTCAACTTTTTTTAAAAACCACTTGCCTTGTTTTTATTTAATTTGTATTATTATCTTGTCAGTCATAACGAACGACTTTTTAGGACGATTTGGTCGCGCACGGGAACTATTCAAGTTATCGGCTGATTTACTACCTTTATATAAATACGAAATTCAAATACTTACACGAGGAAGAGATTGCGTTGCTCACAAAATCACATTCCTGTTATTTCACGGTCATTATTATTGGATGGGGTGTGGTTTGTTTATATTAATATGGTGCCGGTTCGGGAGTACCGCTATGATTACCATTTAAAATATATAATGGATGGCGCCGTTAAATTATAACCAGGTCGAATAAAGATGAAATCACTATTTTTAAAATTAGTATTTATAGCATTATTATTTATATCATGTTCACCTATTGCTTATCAAACGCCGGGTGGCGGTTATCGACCAATTAAACCGGAATTTGAACTTATAAATTATCCATTCCAGTTATCTACGACGACATATATTGATACAAATGCTGTCTACATGTCTAAATTATATGGTACTGATACTACTCAATTTTATTTTTATAGATTTTGGGGAAATGGACGAGTTTACCGTAGTGATCTATTTAGTGATTCATTAACAAATGAGGATTTAAATTATACAGATGGTGGTTTAATTGGTTATTATAAACTTGATAATGACAGCGTTCTTACTACCGAAATATTTTACCCTGTAAATACAGGAAGACCAATTCTGGAAGAATATGGAATTGCATATGGTGATTCAATCATCATAGATAAAGAAGAGAATTATTTATATTTCGTTAAAAGACAGGCAAAAAAACATCCTGTTACAATGGAAAAACTTTATAAATATAAGGAATCCTGGTTTTCGCTTTCATCGGCTCCAAAATGGTAGATTGATGAAATTCTTGATTGCTCAGCGGTTCCGGCCGGTGTGCGTTGAAAAATGTAACCATAATTAAGGACTATTTGATACAGGAGGGACGACCAAAAATACAAGGAGGCTGTAATGACCAATTCTGAGCTGCAAAAGAGTCTATCCACACGACTTGGAATACCACAGACTGAAATAAAACACATTTTGGAAAGCAGCGCCCGGATTATAATGGAATATCTTGATAAAGATATGATTATTACAATTCCGGGACTGGGTTTATTCAGAGTGGTTTTGAAGAAAAAACGCAAATCCTATAATCCACAGCAAAAATGTTTTATGCTGCTGCCGCTAAAACGGGTTGTCAAGTTCCGTGCAAGCGCCTCCCTCAAGGAAGCCTTGAAGAACAGGAGGTTATAACATGGAAAATAAACTTAATTTCACCGAACTGGTTGATAAAGTTGCAGCGGAAACAGGCGCTTCCAGGCAACTGGTTCACGACCTTTTGCTTGAATCTGCCCAACTGGCTAAAGAAGGACTGGACAGAGATGGATTGATGATTTATAAAGGATTGGGGCGTTTTCATTTAAAATGGCACGAGGCCCGAAACGGACGTAATCCGCAGACCGGTGAAGAGATAGTCGTTGCCGCCCATAGCGCCGTGCATTATAAACCTGAGCTGGATTTGCGAACATTTATAAACCGCAAATATGCGCACCTAAAGGCAACACTCCTTAAAGAAAAACCGGCAGCCCCGGTTGAACCGGTAAAAGAAACAGAACCTGATACAGCCCCTGCACCCGAACCTGCCCCAATTTTTAAAGCGGAAACAGAACCGGCGTTTCAGGCTGCTCCCAAAGAAAAAAAGCGTAACCTTGGCTGGCTGTGGATTTTGGCTTTACTTTTAATTGTTGTGCTGCTCATCTATTTTTTGTGGCCGTCTTCCGGATCAAATATCGCTCAGGATGAATCCCTTACGCCCCCGCAAACTGCCGGTCAGCAGGAACCGGCTGCAGCGTCAGAACCTGTTGTCACCCCGCAGGCTGATGAACAACAAGCTGCCGAGGAAGAACCTGTTACCACCCCGCAGGCTGCCGAACAACAGGCTGCCGGGGAGACCCCACAACAGCCGGCCACACCTGTTGTCAAAAAAGCGCCGGCTGCCAGCAAGGGAATTCCTGCTGCACAGCATAGCATTGCCCCCGGACAGAGTTTGTGGCTGTTGTCGGAAGAGTATTACGCTGCGGGCAACTTGTGGCCCAATATTTATCGTGCGAACAATGAGAATATCGGCAATCCGGATGAAATGGTTACCGGAACTGATATTCAAATTCCCGGTCTGGACGGCAGGCCCGGTAGCCTGAGTTCGAATGATTTGCAGGACATTGGCGAGGGATATGTTCAGGCTTATCTGGTTTATAAAAGTTTGGGTAAAGAAAACGCCAATTCTTTTCTGTGGGTCGCCAAACAGATTGATAACGGCAGTCCATTGAAAAAATATATGGATAAAATCGACAAGGACGATTTGGAGCAAGTGGAGGGCATGGAAGGCTCTCTTGAAATAAAATAGAGTGATTTATTATAACGATCAAACCATGCAGGGATTAAAAATTTAATCCCTGCACATATCAATTGATCGTGCGGATGTTTTGCTGGGGATGAAATCCTGATTTCATTGGTTCCGCAGGGGAATGTATATCTCCTGCGAGCGGCACATTACAACAATAAATAAAGAATGTTTTATATAAAAGGGCCAAGCCCTTTTGTTAATGCGTCCAGGGGTAGAGAACCCCTGGACGATCACAGCTTGACAACGCTCCCGCTTCGACTTTGCTCAGCGTCCGCGATTTCGAACGGGTGCCACCCTGAGCAAAGCTGATGGGGAAGAATTTATTTCCATTGGGGATAATTATTATAGCAGGGCAGATGTCCTGTTTTTTTTTACGCCCTCGAAAATATTTCCAGTGTTTTTATAAATTCCTTGCCTTGATTTTATTTAATCTGTATCATTATTTTACAAGATATTGAGAATTGTTTTCATCTGTGGGGAGCGGTTCTACCGCACCATTGCATGAGGATTAAGAAAAAATCATCTAAACGATGCCGAAAGACGGCACTCTAAAACTATATATGTCCACTGCGAATATGGGTAAAGAAATGTATTGAAATAACGTTATACCCATATTATAAAGGAGAGTGAAATGGAAAATGTTCTTAAAAGTTTTACATTAGATTATTTTGGAAACGGAAAACATAAAATATCACCGGAAAAGTTTTTTGATATGGAGAAATGTCTTTTATTGGATGTTCGATCAAAAGAAGAATCCGATTCCATCTCTATAAAATTGGAGCATCACGCTCATGTGGAATCTTTGAATATACCGATCAACGAAATTCCTGACAGAATTGATGAGATATCAAAAACAAAATTTATAGGTGTATTTTGTCCCTCTAATGTCAGATCATCCATTGTCTATGCCTATTTGCTATCATTAGGATTCCCGGAAATACGCATTGTTGACGGCGGATATTCTGCTCTGACAGAAGCTTTAAAGCCGGGAAAGGTTCTCAATGTCATTAAAGGCAAAAACTAAAGAGGGATTATTTGATGATAAATCTTGTTATAGTTAGCTTTCTCATTTTTATTGTTGCTGTTGCCATGACAATGGTTGGTAAGGGCGGAGGGAATTTTTATGTTGTAATTTTGGCAATTGCCAATATTCCAATGCACGAAGCAGCGACAACCGGTCAGTTTATTCTTTTTTCGGCTTCTGTGGCAGCCATGATTGTTTTTCAAAAAAACAAGTCCGTATCATGGGTGTTGGCTGTGCTGATCGGCACATTTACGGCCTTGTCAGCACTTGGGGGAGGATATTTTTCTCATTTGTTCAGCGGATTTTCATTAAAGCTGATTTTTGCCGTAATGTTGTTAATAGCCGGAATAGTAATGCTGGTTCCTGTTTCAGAGAATCAGACCATCTCAAAAAATAAACATTTAGGAATTATAAGTATAAAATCCGGCAATGAAATTTATAATGTAAATTTATGGATCGCTTTACCGGTCACTGTTTTAACAGGTTTTGGTTCCGGGATGGTTGGCGTTTCAGGAGGTTCTTTCCTGGTTCCGTTAATGGTTTTGGCTTGTGGGGTGCCGATGCACACAGCCGTCGGAACAGCATCAACACTTATAGCGGCAACTGCGTTTATGGGTTTTGCGGGGCATGCTATCCAGGGAGATTTTAACCCTTTATGGGCTGTTCCGTTAGCATTTGTTACAGTTATGGGTGGATTGTTGGGCGGAAAATTTGCGTTGATAACAAAGCCTAAACATCTTAAAAAACTATTTGCTTATACGAATTGGTTGGCAGCTTTGTTTATGGTGATTAATGCGCTTCATACAAAGGGAATTTTTTAGTGAAAATGCTGGATTCAAAATGACGAACACAACCTTTCGTTTTCCCTGAGTAAATCGAAGGAAGATACGGAGACAGGTCTCTTAGAGTCCTCGACTCCGTTCGGGATGACAGGGAAACGAAATTAAAACGGGTGTTGCCCTGAGTTGTAGGCCGGGTTCCCTTGTGGAACCCGGCAATAAGATAAACGGAAAGAAAATATTTATACAAATATTACAAAATTAATAAAAGTATCAATTCAATGCCGGGCCATTTTGGCCCAGCCTACAACTGTTTCTTTGTGAGCTTTGTGAACATTGTGAGAGGTTAAAACGAGCCGTGTCACTCGGAGCGGAGCCAAGGGGGGATTTGTTCCCATTGGGGATAAAATCCCGAATTCATTGGTTGCGCAGGGGGATTTTTAAGCACCTGCGAGCGGGAAAATAAACCCCTGTTTATATCGGCTGTTTTTTTATTTTCAATATTTTATATAAATCCCTTGCCTTGCTTTTATTAAATTTGTTATATTACTTTGTCAGACTTTAAGTTTGTTATTAGGAATAAGTTTGGGAACTCCTGACAACCTTTAGCTGATTTACCACCTTAAAAAAAAATTCCAAAAGCAAAGTACTAAACTATTTTTTTGAAAAATCAAACATTTTGTGTGAAACAATTAGCCGGTTTTTATTATAGAAAACATAATTGATTTGTATGTCCCTTTTTTTATATTGAATTAAATTTTAAATTAATTTTTTATTATAACTATTTATTTGTTTTTTCATATTAACATAGGTTAATAATTAAATCCAAGAGGACTAGAAATGAATTGTAAAAGCATGTTGTTTTATTTGGTTTCGGGTTTGATTTTGATGTCAGAACTGGTGCTGGCGCAAACAACGATTTATATCCCACCTGGAGAAACGAAGAGTTTAAATAAAAATGTAGGATCGACCTCTGTTCTCGCTTATCCATTTTATGAAATAAATGATTCGTTTCCAGGCACTATTAATGTCACTCATGATGATCTTATAAGTAATGGTTATGCTGTATATGCCCGATTTGACATATCGGTTGCCGGTTCTGTCGCTAATGGTACAACGTTTACCGGGACTGTTACTTATCGGTTTTATAATTCTGATCACGAACTAAAAATAGAAAAAGTTTTTGATATTGTAATAATTGCATCTGAAGAACCTGAAAATCAACCTCCGGCTTTGTCAAATGGTCAGGTGACGCCTCAATCCGGGGGAAAGCTTAATGAGGATACCTATAGATATAGTGTTATTTGCACCGACACTGAAGGAGACGAACCCTCTAGTGTTTATGTGTGTATAAACTCTGGTACCAGTAGATCAAACACTATGATAATGAATGAAGGATCTGGTGATATTCGAACAGGAAAAGAGTATTATCAAACAGTTAATGGCAGCTATCTCATGTTTGGCACCAACACATTTCGTTTTCAATGTACTTATAATGATGGTACATGGCATGATTTATTTTTTCCAAGTTCCGGTAGTTTTGAAGGTCCTATAACGCATAATATCGATTTTTCAGCATCTCCAAGGACAGGTTCTGCCCCTTTATCTGTAAATTTTACAGATTTAACTGTGGGTGATCCAAGAGATTGGAACTGGTCGTTCGGAGATGGAGCAACCAGCAGTACACAAAATCCCTTACATACTTATAGTACACCAGGTACTTATAATGTTACTTTGAATGCAATTTCTGTGAGTCAAAGAGATGAAGTAACAAAAACAAATTATATAACTGTAACAGAACCTCAAACAGAAGAGACAGTATCCACACCCAATCAACCCAGCGGTCCTTCAAGCGGTAAAGCAGGACAAAGTTTATCTTTTACTACCGGAGGCTCAAACAGTAATTTAGGTCACAATGTTGAATACCAGTTTGATTGGGGTGATGGATCACAATCAAGTTGGGGCGCTTTAACAAAAAGCCACACTTTTAGCAGCACAGGCACTAAATATGTTAAAGCACGCGCCCGATGTCAAACACATACGAGTATTGTTTCCAGTTGGTCAAGCACAAAATCTGTTGCCATCTCTTACTGTATTCTTTCAATTACAATAAATCCTGCCGGCAAAGGAAGTGTTAATAAAAATCCAGACAAGACCAATTTTACTTATAACGAAACAGTTCAGTTAACAGCCAGCGCAATTTCAGGTTATTACTTTAATAGTTGGGATGGTGCGTTAAGTGGTAGTTCCAATCCACAAACATTGACAATGAGCGGTGATAAAAGTGTTACGGTCAATTTCACTCAAAGCCAAAGTCAGGAGACCATCTCCACACCTAATCAGCCCAGCGGTCCTTCTAGCGGCAAGGTTGGGCAAAGTTTATCATTCAGTACTGGAGGCTCAAACAGTAATTTAGGACACAATGTTGAATACCAGTTTGATTGGGGTGATGGATCACAATCAAGTTGGGGCGCTTCAACAAAAAGCCACACATTTAGTAGCACAGGCACTAAATATGTTAAAGCACGCGCCCGATGTCAAACACACACAAGTATAGTATCCGGTTGGTCAAGCACAAAATCTGTTGCCATCTCTTACTGTGTTCTTTCAATTACAATAAATCCTGCCGGTAAAGGGAGTGTTAATAAAAATCCGGACAAGACCAATTTTACTTATAATGAAACAGTTCAGTTAACTGCTAATCCGATTTCAGGTTATTACTTTAATACTTGGGATGGTGCGTTAAGCGGCAGTGCCAATCCACAAACGTTGACAATGAGCGGTGATAAAAGTGTTACGGCTAATTTTACTCAAAACCAGAGTCAGGAGACTGTCTCCACACCAAATAAACCAAGCGGTCCTTCTAGCGGCAAGGTTGGGCAAAGTTTAGCATTCACTACCGGAGGCTCAAGCAGCAATTTGGGACATACGGTTGAATATCAGTTTGATTGGGGTGACGGATCGCAATCAAGCTGGGGCGCTTTAACAAAAAGCCACGCTTTTAGCAGCTCCGGCACTAAATATGTTAAAGCACGCGCCCGATGTCAAACACACACAGGTATCGTTTCCGGCTGGTCAGGCACAAAATCTGTTGCTCTTTCTTATTGTAATCTTGTACTTTCTTCCAGTCCATCAGGTTCTGGTAGTGTGAATAAAACTCCAAACAAGACTAATTTTAGTTATAACGAAACAGTACAATTAGAAGCAGTCGCAAATTCAGGCTTTACATTTGATTATTGGGGTGGAATAAGCGGAAGCGTAAATCCTAAAAATATAACGATGACGCAGGATAAAGATGTTACGGCTTATTTTACATCCAGTTCGGATGTAACGTGTGAATCTAATGATATTGAAAACATAAAGTCTTTTAGATTGAAACAGAATTACCCGAATCCCTTTAATCCTGAAACAACGATTAGTTTTCAGTTACCAACATCATCATATGTCAAGCTTGCTATTTATAATCTTTCCGGTCAACTCATAGAGACATTAGTTGATGGTTATCATACAGCAGGAGAATACAATGTAAAATGGCAACCTGGCGGCCTGGCAAATGGAATTTATTTGTACAGGTTAAAAGCTGATAATTATATTGAGACCAGGAAATTAATTTTACAAAAATAGAGTTTTTTCATTCTCTGCTCGTTTTGGTGATTTTTTCATGGCAAATATCTGCATCTCCGGACTCTGGGATGAAGTGTAGATGGAGTTAAATCGGTGTTACCCAGAACAAAGCCAAAGGGGGAAATTTGCTTACATCGGGGATAAAATCCCGAATTCATTGGTTCCGCAGTGGATTGCAAATCCCCTGCGAGCGGGGAGTAACACCCGGAGCGGCCTTTCGGCTGTTTTCAAGGCCCGAGTGGAAGCGGGAGAATTAATTTCCATTGGGGATATAATCCCGGTTTTATGGGTTCCGCCGGGGAATACATTTCTAATATAAACTATCATATTAGAGTTAAACTGTTCAAATAGTACTTGAAAATAATGCTAATAATCTCTAAAAACTTGAATAAACCTAAATACCAGTTGCACTAGCCATGAATAATTTGTATTTTTGATAGACGGTCATTCATGTTTTTTTTAGGACGATTGGTAATTGCAGTTAATTATACTCAGCCTTTATCCCCCTTTTTAACATCTTGATACATATTAAGTTTAATTGTAATGTTTACAATATGCTCAATATAAATATGCAGTGGATTATATATATATTATCAATTTAAACCTGGAGATTGATTTAAAACCGAATAATCTGGCAAGATATATTTATTCACCACCACTGATGTAGACGCTCGCTTCATAATTATCCACAAACTATCTTATATTATACATCTATATTTAACTAAAAATATTTTAATGAGGTCGTTCTCATGCCGCATCACACGAAAAAAACGAAAAATCGATGCAACATAAACCTATCTGAAGAAATGAAAGATTCATTTTTTGATCTATCACCGGATTTAATCTGCATTGCCGAAATGGATGGACATTATAAATACATAAATCCTGCCTGTATAAAATTATTTGGATATACTGAAAAAGAATTACTCTCAAAACCTTTTCAGGAATTTATACATCCTGATGATCATACCAAAAATGAAGAACATGTTGCTCGTTTAATTAAGGGAGAAATTACTAAAAATTTTGAAATTCGAATCGTTTGTAAGGACAGTACAATCAAGCATATTCAGTGGACTGCAACACCTGATATTAAAGAAAAGACGATATATTGTATCGGCAGAGATATTACCAAACACAAACTGGCTAAAGAAGCACTTATTAAACAACAAAATGTGGCTAATAACTATTTAAACATTGTCGCAAGTATGATTCTTGCTTTAAACCGGAATGGCGAAATAACGTTACTGAATAAAAAAGGTCACGATATTTTGGGTTATAAAGAAGGTGAGCTATATGGGAAGGATTGGTTCTCGGTATGTTTACCGGAAGAAAATAGACATGAGTTAAAAGAGTATTTTAAAAAATTAATTCATGGGAAAGCAGAGGGTCAGGAGACGCATGAAAATGAAATTGTAAGAAAAGATGGCCAAAAGAGAATTGTAAAATGGTTCAATACTCTGGTTACTGATGATTTTGGCAATATAACCGGTTTATTAAGTTCTGGTGAAGACATCACAGAACGCAAACAGGCTGAAAAAACTTTGGAAGAAAGTGAAGAAAAGTACCGTACTCTTATCAATACGGCAAATGAAGCAATTATTGTTGCACAGGAAGGAGTCTTGAAATTTGTAAACAAAAAGATGTCAGAGCTTTTAGGCGCTCCTGCTGAAGAACTTTTGGGGAAACCTTTTATTGATTATATATGGCCTGAAGACCGTGAATTTGTATTTTCGAACTATCAGCGCCGCATCGCTGGTGAAAAATTTCCTGATTCATATGATTTCAGGATTATGAGCGCAGGAGGTATTATAAAGTGGGTTTTCATTACGTCAGCAAAAATTCAATGGGAGGGCAAGCCGGCAACCATCAACCTGTTAACGGACACGACCGAGAGAAAATTGGCCCAGGAGGCTTTGAAAGAAAGTGAAAGACAATTTAAAAGAGCTATTACTGATTCGCCTGTGCCTATTATGATCTATGACGAGGATGGTAATGTTTTACAAATAAGTAAAGGTTGGACAGATTATTCGGGTTATACCATTGAAGACATTCCAACTATATCTGCCTGGACCAAACAAGCCTACGGATCAGCTTCAGGTACTAAAAAAAATTATATTGATAAACTCTTTGAAATCGATAAAACTGTAAATAATTGCGAATGGAATGTTCGGGCCAAGAATGGTTCAAAAAGAATCTGGGAATTTAAAACGACGCCTATAGGAAAAAACGCCAAAGGAAAAAGAATACTGCATAGTATGGCTGTGGATATTACCGAACGCAAAAAAGCAGAAGAAGACATTATAGAACAATCAAAAGAGCTGCAATCGGTTTTGGATAGTATGCTGAATGCCTTTGTGATATTCGATTCTGTGTTTGATAAAAATGGTAAATTTGTCAGTTACAGGTTTGTGTATATCAATGAAGTTTTTGAAAAAATTACCGGTGTGAAAGATGATAAAGTAAAAGGAAAAACAGTTCATCAAGTGTGGCCCGGAACAGAACAAAGTTGGATTGAAAAATATGGACATGCTGCTGTTACAGGTGAAACCCTGATTTTCGATAATTATCATGGGCCGACCCAAAAACTCTATCACTGTCGGGCATATCGCCCCTGGGATACTAAGGATCGTTTTTGTGTGATTTTTGATGATATTACCGAACAAAAAAAAGCAGAAGAGGAGTTAATAAAAGCCAAAGAACGAGCAGAAAATAACGAAAAAGAGCTTAAAAAAGCGCAGGCATTAGCGCATATAGGAAGTTGGTATCTGGATGTAGCAACAAATCAGGTTACATGGTCAGAAGAACTGTATAGAATGTATGGTTTTGATCCTGCACTTCCAGTGCCGCCCTATACCGAACATATGAAGTTGTTTACACCTGAAAGTTGGGATGTTCTGTCATCTGCTTTGGAAAAGACGAGAAAAACAGGGATTGCATATGAACTCGAACTGGTAACGGTAAAAAAAGACGGAAGCAAAGGTTGGATGTGGGTGCGTGGTGAAGCCATTCAAAATGCAGAGGGAAAAACCACAGCTTTATGGGGCGCTGCACAAGATATTACAGAAAAAAAACAAGCAGAAGAAAAGTTGTTAAAAAACGACGCTCTGCTCACAGAAGTCGGCAATATTGCCAATATCGGTGGCTGGGAAATGGATTTAATTCATCGAACGGCACTTTGGACAAAAGGGACCTATGATGTTGTAGAAATCGATTATAACCATCCAGTTCCCGGACCTGATGAACATGTGGAATTTTACCTGCCTGAATATCGGGAAATGATTTCAAAAAAAATGACAGATCTGATAGAGCATGGAATTGAACTGGATTTTGAGGCCAGGGCGAAAACGGCAAAGGGAAATATAAGGTGGTTTAGGGCTCATGGCCGCAGGATAATGGAAAATGATATATGCATAAAAATCTATGGAACATTACAGGATGTAACGAAAGAAAAACAGGCCGAAATAGCTTTAAAAACCAGCGAAGAAAAATACCGTTTGATAGATAACGCTTCAGTTGATTATATCCACAGTTACGACCGTGACAGCAGATTCACTCATGCCAGTCCCAGTCTGGTCAAGTTTTTTGGGCTGCCTGTGGACCAAATTCTGGGAAAAACTCACAGAGAGCTGAATTTCCCTGAGGAGATGTGTCAGGAATGGGACGAACTCCATAGAATGGTGTATGAGACGAATTCGACGGTCATTTCCGAAACATCAACTCCCGACCGCACTGGTGAGATCAGACACTATGATGTAATTTTAAATCCTCTCCATGATGCTGATGGTACTATTGTTGGTATTGCAGGAGTAACTCGTGACATAACCGATAAAAGACAGGCACAAGTAAAACTAAAAGAAAGTGAGCGGCTCTTCCGCTTATTGGCTGAAAATGCCAAAGATATGATTTATCGTATGTCCATTCCGGATGCAATTTACGAGTATATCAGTCCAGCGTCTTTAGATATTACGGGATATTCACCAAATGAGTTTTATAAAGATCCTTTATTGTTCAGGAAAATGATTCATCCGGATTGGGAAGAATATTTCAAAAATGAATGTCACAAAATGATTGATGGTAAATTACCACCATCCTGCGAATATCAGATCATCTGCAAGGACGGCAAAGAAAAATGGTTGAACCAGCGTAATACATTGCGAAAAGATGAAACAGGAAATCCGATTGCTATTGAAGCGGTTGTAACAGATATCACAGAACGTAAGCAAATGGAAAAAGACCTCCTGATTAATCAAAATCGCTATAAAAAAGCTCAGGCCATGGGGCATGTAGGTAATTGGGAATATGACCCTGTAACGACAAAATTTTGGGGTTCGGATGAAGCCAAAAGGATCTATGGTTTTGAACTGGAGAGCCCGGATTTTACTACAGAGAATGTGGAAAGCTGCATTCCGGAAAGAGACCGGGTGCATCAGGCCTTAATTGATCTGATAGAATATGAGAAAAAATACGATCTGGTCTTTGATATCTTAACGGCTGATAAGGGAATTCGGAAAACAATTCATTCAATAGCCGAGGTAGAAAGAGATGTTCAGGGTAACGTTAAAAAGGTTACCGGTGTTGTCAGTGATATTACCGAACGTAAAATATATGAAGACAAAATTAAAGCTTCACTTGAAGAAAAAGAAATTCTATTGCGTGAACTCTATCACAGAACGAAAAACAATATGCAAATTATTTCATCCATGCTTAGACTGTACGCAACACGGGAATCTAATGAAAAAATCAACCTCATATTTAAAGAGATTGAAGGAAAAATTATATCAATGTCACTTGTTCATCAAATGTTATATGAGTCCAAAGACCTGTCACATTTAAATTTAAATGATTATATAACAAAGTTGTTACCTTTGATAAAATCGAGTTACCTTGTTTCAAACAATGTCCGGTTTTTTTGTGAATGCGAGGACATTAATATACTCATTGATACGGCTGCACCCCTGGGATTGGTTTTGAATGAATTGATATCAAATAGTATTAAACATGCTTTTCCCGAAAACCGGGAGGGAATGATAAAAATAAATATATCAACATCGCGGCAAGGTGAACTTTATATTATTTTAAGTGATAATGGTATTGGTTTTGAGGATGGATTTGATATAGAAAGGGATATTAATTTAGGCCTTAAAACAGTATTCAGCCTGGTTGAAAACCAGCTTGACGGCCGGATTAAAGTTGATAATGTAAATGGTTTAACATGGAAAATTGTCATAAAGGAAGAACAATATAAACCAAGGGTATAATTATTTTGATTTTTCAGGGACTCTTTCATGAGCGGCTTTTCGGCTTCGTTCAAGGCCAGAGTCGAGGCGGGAGAATTTAATTCCATCGGGGATAAAATCCCGGTTTTATTGGTTCCGCATGGGATTGCAAATCCCCTGCGAGCGGAAATTTCGGGGAGAGTAAAAAAAAAGCGGCAAAATATGCCGCTTTTGATCTATTTCAACATTAAAACTTTTTCTGTAAACCGGTGCCCCATATTTGTCTCTAGTGTAATAAAATAAACTCCACTGACGGCACGATTACCCTGGTGGTCCAATCCATCCCATTTCACTGTATGGTTTCCCTCAGACATGTAATTATACAATAATGCCCTGATTTGTTTTCCGGTAATATCTGAAACAATCAAAGAAACATTACAAGCCCGGGCAAGATCAAATGTGAGTGTTGTTTCAGGATTAAAGGGATTGGGAAAAGCGTGATGCAAAGCAAATTCAACAGGCGCTGCAACACTGGTTTCAACCGAAATAGCATAAGAGTATTCAACTGAACCGTCAATATTCACACTTTTCAATCGGTAATAATATACGGTTTCGTTTTCAACCGTTTTATCGCGCAACTCATAAGTTTTGGCGTTTCGGCTGTCGCCGCTTGCTTTTAAATGAGAATTGGTTTTATAGCTGGCAACCGTCTGCCAGTTTGCATCCTCATCAGCTTTTATGGCACGTTGTAAGATAAAACCCAAATGATCAATTTCACTCTGGGTTGTCCATGAAATAACAACCACTCCGTTTTCTTCACAGGCTGAAAAAGCAGACAGTTCAACCGGTAAAGATCCGTCACCGTTGGTTATAACGAGGTTCGATGGTGTAACACCACCAGGATTAGCGCCAATTGATCCTTGATAATATCCCGAGGAGGGCGGCAAATCGCCATCACTATCTATTGTATATGTCGGGCATTCATATGTAATATCATTTAATGCTAATGCCCATTTAGTAGTACAACCTTTGTTTCCTAAAAAAATGCTATCAGATCCCACAGCCATCGCGTATAGTGGGCGATTATCACATGTTCTGTTTAACAATAGATAGGTGCCGTTATAGCTACTGTTCTCAGCATTGCTGACAATGTAACAAGAGGGCGGGTCATCGGCATAAAGCCGAATTGATGTTATCAGGCAAGCTATCACAACAACTCTTTTGAATAAACCCATGGTCTTCTTCCTTTCTACTGCTTTTTATTCTTTCGCCATAACAGGTATTTGCAATCTATTTATCATCAATAACAGTTAAAACCGGCGCCTGGAGAGAGTCTTTTTTTGCTGCACAGGTCATTTGCCAATCCAGTATTGGACAAATGTCACTATCGTTATAGTTTTTATAATATGATATATTTTTATAAAGAATGACCCATTTGCTTTTGCATCCCTTGTAACGGATCTGGCAATCGCCCTTGACATATAACGGGTGATTGTTAAAAGTCCCTTTTAATTCATAATTTCCATTGACAGCATCCATGCCGGCATTTTTAACGTTGATAGAATCAGCAGCAAACAGAGCAAACACGTTTGTGAACAATATTATAAATAAAAACACTTTAATCAAAAAGATTTTTTTCATAAATAAATACACTGTCCCTTTAAAAGAATAATTTTGAGAAAAAGAGCCAGAGTTATTCCAAAAAAGTTATCGCTAAACATTCAACAAAACATAAAGATATAACGCATACCGTATAATAAAACAATTTTATGATAAATGTCAAACATAATTTTCGGATTTTTGAAAAAAATAGTTGATCAAACGAAAAATTTCATCCACACTGCTTTTGCAGGAAATTTCCCAGGGCGCAAATTAAATTGAGGCTAAATGATGTGAATATTAATATGGACCCGTTATTTGAGAACGGATAAGGGCAAAGCCCTTTTGTTATTGCGTACAAGGGTAGAACCCTTGTACGATCAGGTTTTTGGCATTGGGGATAAAATTCTGGTTTTATTGGCTCCATAGGGGATTGCGAATCCCCTGCGAGTGGAGAATTAGTCTGTCCTGAATTTTTTACAAAATCGAGATTAAACGAGAATATTCAAAAAAGGTAACTTGTCATTTTCAACAGGGCCAAATGTCCTGGTTAATTTAAATCCTCACAAAGTACACAAGGCACACAAAGAAATAACAATTTAAATCATCCTTTGTGAGCTTTGTGAGAGTCGAAACCGAGCGGCATTACCCTTCGCTGTTGGCGAGTGTCACCCTGAGCGTCGTCGAAGGGTATGAATTCCCGGACGATCAAGATTTAAGCATTTCAATTATAAGACCTTGGCATAAACTTGTTGCGGATTGCCTCCCCAATCATCTGCGCTGTTTCCTTTTTTTGAAATCCGAATACCCCTTTTCCGGTGGTATAAAGAAATTCTATCTCTTCTTTGGCGATTTTTTTATCTGCAAGGACCATTTCTATTAAAAAAGCAAACATGTTGAATCGTTCCCCCGGATTTATTTTCAATATGGCGCCCGTTGATTGCAGGAAGACGTTTTGAACATCACCCGCTTGTGCAAGATTATCTATGAAAGCCTTGGGGAACATTGTAAAATTGCCCAACACATCTATAATATGGTCCAGTTCTTCAATACCTATTTTTTTATCAATTGAAGCCGACAAAATACCGGCCGATGCTATAAAATAGGTCCGGTGAGCATCCAGTTCCGAATTGGAAAGGACCATCAACAGGCTGCTGAGCTCACTTATATTTTTGTCAAGTGCATCATCTTTTTTTATCGCTTTATGATTTTTAATTTTTTTGAATAGATCAGATTCACTAAAGTACTGTATTGCTTTTATCCTGACTGGATTAACCGGGTGGGATGAAATCATGGAATAGGGCTCTTTTTTAAATTTGTCAATGAGCTGATTTGTTTCCGTCAAATAGGCGTCTGCATTAAAGGATATTTTGGTCGTGTCCAATCCCGATGCCAGTTTGAAAAAATTGGATAAACATTTTTCCAGGTTTGGTGAAGCGATAAATCCATAACGATCGGCCGTCAGTTCTGATAACTTTTGCCAGAGTATGATTTTATTTTTAAAAACAATGGGTATTTGTTTGAATTCAGGAAAAACAAAGTTTAAAATTCTTGAAAATGTGCCGTAATCACTGATCAAATGGCCGATTTCATGTCCGATGATAAATTTGAGTTCATCGTCATCAAATTTTTCTATAATCTCAGAGTTTAATATGACAAGGTGTTTGCTCTCCTCTCCAAATTTGGGCACGGCAACCGCATTTGTTTCCGGTGAATTGGCTATGAAAAAGTCAATATCCTCGTCAAAGCTCAAGGCATCTTTTGCTTCGGTGCACAATTTAAATATTCTTGGCGCCAGGTTTTTTGTAATCTTGAAGCTGTGACCTTCATGAATCATCTTCCAAAAGTTCATTTCTTTACCAACTTGTCCCTGTTGTATAATCTCTTCAATAATGTCTCCTTCCAGCAGATCATAGAGTTCATCTTTCAGGTTTGATTCCAAACTTATCTTTAAATAGTCATGATTCATAGTCTTCTCCGCATTGTAATTGATGTCTTTGTCTAAACAATAATAAATTATATCTATTTATTTTATAATATGCAATTCAAAGTTGTGGAATGCGGTTTCCATTGGGGATAAAATCCCGGTTTCATTGGTTCCGCAGGGGATTGCAAATCCCCTGCGAGCGGGTAGGAATGTTTTTCATAAAAGGGCAAAGCCCCTTTGTTATTCCGTACCCTTGTACGATCAACAAGCGTTGAAAGATAAATTGAAAGGCGAACGTGTGGCATAACCATTATATTTTTATTGATTCAATTTAAATATTGTTACATCGCGGCTAAATAATAAATTTGGAAATATTATCCTGCTTGTGATATGTTATGCAGGTGTCAAGTTGTAATTATCATTCAAATCAATCATTTTTGATTTAAAAGGAGATAACCATGAGTGTAGCAAAGGTCACTGAAATTATATCATCTTCCAAAGAAAGTTTTGACGATGCTATTAAAAGGGGAATCAAAAGGGCCAATAAAACTCTTGATAATGTCAAGGGAGCCTGGATTAAAGATCAACATGTGGAGGTTGTGGACGGCGAGATAAAGGAATATCGTGTTGTGATGAAAGTTACGTTTGTTTTAAAAGACTAGGCAAGCGGTTTTGCGGGAATTTGGTGTATGAATTGACGATGGAATTGCATCAATTCCACCACCGGGATTCTCAGAAAACCCGGATTAAAATTATAAGAGACGGGCTGGTCCATCAGTTGATTGGATCGGAACAGGATACGTCTGTTTTTACCCGGATTACAAGTCCGTGTGATACCACTGTATCCGGATAGACGAAAAAATTAAAAATGAACGGACCGTGAGACGGTTCTGATCTGTGAGGTAATAAAATGGGCAACAATGTTCGTACTTTTTTGTTAATGACGGTTCTAACAGTACTTTTTGTCTATATTGGCGGAGCCGTGGCCGGCAGTCAGGGCGCTTTTATTGCTTTCCTGGCAGCAGGCGCCATGAATTTTTATGCTTACTGGTTTAGTGACAAAATGGTATTGAAACAATACCGGGTCCAGGAAGCCGGACCTGAATCACGGCTTTACCGCATTGTCCGGGACCTGTCGCAAAAGGCCGACCTTCCCATGCCAAAAGTTTATGTTGTGCCGGAACAAACCCCGAATGCCTTTGCCACCGGAAGGAATCCGCAGCATGCGGCTGTGGCGGCAACTGAGGGGATTTTGAATATTTTAAATGATGACGAATTAGAGGGGGTAATGGCCCATGAGCTGGCCCATGTTCGGCATCGTGATATTTTAACAGGAACAATAGCCGCCACCATGGCAGGCGCGTTGGCCATGCTGGGTCAGTTTGCGAGGTTTAGCGGGTCCATGAGGAACTCTCAGCAGCGCCAAAATCCTTTAGCGCTTATTTTTGTGCTTGTCGGCGCACCTCTGGCAGGAATGTTAATCCGTTCAATGATTTCCCGGACCCGTGAATATGCGGCAGATGCCGGCGGCGCTGAAATATCAAATAAACCCCTGGGCCTTGCCAATGCTTTGGTTAAAATCAGTAACGGAATTCAGCAGAGGTCTATGACACGCGGTAACCCGGCCCATGCTCATATGTTTATTGTGAACCCGTTTTTGGGCGGGCTGCAAAAACTTTTTTCAACACATCCGCCTGTTCAAGACCGGATTGAAAAACTTGAAATGATGGCAAACAGGAAAAGTTTTGAATAGCAGAAATAAAAGGTTTTGTTGTTTGTAAAAGTCAGCAGGGTGCGGTTCTACCGCATCATTGCATGATTAAGAAGTAAAAACGTAATAAAGTAAAGGCTTGGCTTTTACACGTTATGACCATAAATAATGAATGTTTTATATAAAAGGCCAAGACCTTTTGTTAATCTGTTCAAAGAAACCCCTGGACGATCACATTTTTTTTCGGAAATATATCTGTTTTTAAGGATAGCGACCTCAGTTTTTTGATGGTTTTTTCAAAAAACTGTAAACTAATAATATAAATCTTTCCTGTTAAAATAATTTAATTCAATAAATTACAATAATTTAAGGGTATGGCACATCAATTGCTTTTTGATAATTTTTAACCTAGACAATTAAAATTATATGAATGTTTCAGACAGTGAAAAATCTATCAAGAAATTTCAGTTCTGTTATATCTCGCAATTGTCATGTCATGGGAAAAAATCCAATGACTGTTCATGCGTAATGCAATGTCATCATCACTTATGGAGGGGTAAATGAAAACAACAAGGACCGTTTTTTTAGTCATCATAACAGGTTTGTTGTTTGTCAACTGTCAACGGGACAAATCGCTGGTTTTCGTTGAAAATTTAGAAAATGTTGAGGACTTTTTACGCTCACCGGGTAATAGTATTTTAAAAGTATCAAATGGTCAACCATACCTGCTTTTCAGTGAAAATAATGATCGTTACAATACTAATCTTGCACAGGTACCGGATTCGATTATTGCCGTTTCAAGGGGATATTTAATAGACCATTTTGGTCTGGATTATTTTAATAAATACTTGAAATTTCGTTCATCTATGGTCCTTTCTGACTATTGTGAAACCGATGACATTTGTAGTAAATACCTGGTATCATATTTCCATCAAATAACGATCAATGACTATAGAACAAACCTGGTAGTTTCAACCTATCACAATTCTTTGGGGCATATCGTGGAAGATGTGGCGGTAACGGATGGAGACCCTGGTAATACATTGAAAATGCCTTTTAATATAAACGATAGACAAGCGGTTGAAATTGCAAAAGTAAATGGATTTGCACCAGGCTATTTTCCATGGCATGTCGTTTTCCGGGTTAATCCAACCGTAAAACGCTATTGTTGGTATATTAAAAATCAAACGGAAAAATTGGGCGGACATGGAATTGAAATTGATGCGAAAACCGGCTCTATAAGAGGTAATTATGAATGGTGCATGGTTGACGTCGGCGGATATTAAAAGCGTTATGTGTGCCCCGGGAATAAGAACAAAGAGAACAAGATGTTTAAACACAGGGAATGAAATATAACGGTCAGCAAAAGGAAAAACAATGAAAAAGACCAACATCTCTTTCTATGCATCACTCGTTATAATTCTTAAATCAATTCATATAACTTTCTCATTTGTAAAAAAGTTACTGTTAAATACGGTTTATTATACAGCAGGGGTTAAAATGAAATTAAATTTTTTGCTTATAGTTGTGTTTGTCCTCAATTCAACGATAATTTTTGGAAAACAGAATAATGATATTTCTCAAAATAGTATTATAACGGGTATTTCATTCGGATATGAAAAAGTCGAATATAATGCCATTAATGCACAGTTGAAAAGATACCATGAGCTTGACGGTGTTGACTACTTTCTACCAATTGATATTCACGGAACGTTTTTAAAAAAACACCTTGTTCTAAACACGTGTATTTCAGGTGGATTTAATAAATTGGAAAAGAATGAAATGAAAACTATTTTGGATATTACTGTTCCTTTTAATCGTAAAATATTATTTTACAACCTGAATACCGATATAAAAATAGGCTTTCGTCCGTTTCTGAATTCAAATTTAATTGTTTACCCCTACCTGGGTATATGTTTTGAGTATTTATGGATACATCCGGAAATGAGTTATAGAATAAGACATTTAAATTGTTTTTTTACTACTGACAAACGTTATTCAACATATAATACGGGTTTGATTTACGGTGCTGTATTTAATAAATATTTCAAAATAAAAAAACTTCCAGGTTTGTATATTTTGGGTTGCGAAATTGGTGGCACAATATCATTTAATAAAGAATACTGGAACGTTAATAATACAAAACAGCATCCACCATCATATCACATGGCAGATGTACCGGAATTTGATCCGAATTTCTTTTTAAAAGTTTATTTAGGTTTAACTTTGCATTGCTGGTAGAAAAAAATATTTTTTTTGCTTCCTTTGGGAATGTTTCACAAGGCGCAAATAAGGCGGGGTGTTTATTCCGATGTTTTAGAAATAATCAGGGCAAAATGCCCTGTTTTATTTAACGCCCTGGAAAAGGAATTCCGGGGCGAGCTTGTTTGTTTTAACGCAGAGCCGCAGAGGTCGCGGAGGGAAATTTTTAACCTCGGCGAAATTCTGCCTTTGAGGTCGAGGAATGGAAAAAAAGGCCTGGCTTTTATGGGTATCCCTCGGCTCCGCCCGGGATGACCAGAGGACAATTCATGAATTGCTTTTACAACTTTTTAGCGCCCTGTAAAATGAATACCGGAACGGGCGAAAAAAGTGCGGTAGAAACGCACACTTTTTCCATATTCACTTTTTTATCTTGGGAATGCAGGTTTTCTTTTGTAATTTGATAATACCTTTTGTTATCAGACAATGGGAACAATCAAAATTATAGAAGGGACTAACATTATGAATGCAAATAATATAAATAGAGTAGACAAGTCCTTATCTCCCGAGCTTGTCTCGAAAATGAATGCTTATTGGCGTGCCGCGAATTATTTATCCGTCGGCCAAATTTATCTTTATGACAATCCACTTTTAAAAAGACCGCTCAAGCTGGAGGACATCAAGCCGAGGCTTCTTGGTCACTGGGGCACTACACCGGGCCTGAATTTTATCTATGTTCACCTTAACCGGTTGATCAAGGAATTTGATCTGAACATGATCTATATCACCGGACCGGGTCACGGAGGTCCGGGATTGGTGGCAAACGCTTATCTTGAAGGAACCTATAGCGAGGTTTATCCCAACATTTCGCAAGACCAGGACGGGATGAAGCAGTTGTTCAAACAATTCTCTTTTCCGGGGGGTATTCCAAGCCATGTGGCGCCCGAAACACCGGGCTCCATTCACGAAGGCGGTGAACTGGGGTATTCGTTGTCTCACGCTTATGGGGCTGCATTTGATAATCCCGATTTGCTGGTTGCGTGTATAGTTGGTGACGGCGAAGCCGAGACAGGTCCGCTTGCTACAAGCTGGCATTCGAACAAATTTCTCAATCCGGTCCATGACGGCGCTGTGCTGCCTATCCTGCATTTAAACGGCTATAAAATTGCCGGTCCTACTGTTTTGGCCCGCATTCCGCATGACGAACTGAAAGCGCTCTTTTCCGGTTATGGTTACTCGCCCTATTTTGTGGAGGGAGATGATCCGGCAGAGATGCATCAACTTTTTGCTGCCACCCTTGATACTGTGATAACTGATATCCGCAAAATTCAAAAGGATGCCCGTAAGAATGGATTTACAACGCGTCCCAAATGGCCGATGATTATCCTGCGGTCGCCAAAGGGATGGACCGGTCCCAAGGAAGTGGACGGCAAACCAACCGAAGGTACGTTCCGTTCGCATCAAGTGCCCATGGGCGATATGAGCCATGAGGGGCATGTAAAGCTTTTGGAAAAATGGATGCGGAGCTATCAGCCGCAAGAGTTGTTTGATGAAAACGGTAAATTGCATGCTGAATTTGCAGAGCTGGCCCCGAAAGGGGAACGCCGCATGAGCGCCAATCCGCATGCCAATGGCGGGCTTTTACTGCATGATCTTCGTTTACCGGATTTCCGTAATTATGCCATTCAATTGCCGAATCCCGGCACGGTGTATGGAGAAGCCACACGTGTTCAGGGCGAGTTTATCCGCGATGTGATAAAATATAACCCTACTAACTTTCGTGTCTTTAGTCCGGATGAAACAGCGTCAAACCGCTGGAAGGCCGTGTTTGAGGTGACGGACCGCTGTTCTACCGCAGAGATCGTTCCCGGTGACGAAAACGTTTCGCCCGAGGGCCGGGTGATGGAAATGTTAAGCGAGCATCAGTGTGAAGGCTGGCTTGAAGGTTATCTTTTAACAGGCCGACACGGCTTTTTCTCTTGCTACGAGGCGTTCATTCATATTATTGATTCGATGTTTAACCAGCACGCAAAATGGCTCAAAGTGACCAAGAACATCCCGTGGCGGCGGTCGATTGCTTCCATGAACTATCTGCTCTCGTCACTTGTATGGCGGCAGGACCACAATGGGTTCAGCCATCAGGACCCTGGTTTTATCGACCATGTTGTGAATAAAAAAGCGGAAATCATTCGTGTGTATTTGCCGCCGGATACCAATACTCTGCTTTCGGTGACCGACCATTGTTTACGGAGCCGTGATTATGTCAATGTCATCATCGCAGGAAAACAGCCGTCACTGCAATGGCTGGACATGGATTCTGCCGTTAAACACTGCACGGCAGGGTTGGGCATCTGGGAATGGGCCAGCAATGACAAGGGCGGAGAACCTGATGTGGTGATGGCCTGTGCCGGTGATGGCCCGACCATGGAAACATTGGCTGCGGTTGATATTTTGTGGCAGCACTTTCCGGACCTGAAGGTTCGTTTTGTCAATGTGGTAGATTTAATGACGCTGCAGCCGCAGAGTGAACATCCGCACGGATTGAGCGACAAGGATTTTGATGTGCTTTTTACCAAAGACAAACCCATTATTTTCGCTTTTCACGGATATCCTCTGCTCATTCATCGGCTCACCTATCGCCGGACCAATCACAAAAACCTTCATGTGCGTGGATATAAAGAAGAAGGAACCACAACCACGCCTTTTGATATGATGGTGCTGAACGATCTTGACCGGTTCCATCTGGTGGGTGATGTTATTGACCGCGTGCCCAAGTTGAGTTCACGTGCGGCCTATGCCAAACAGTTTCTCCGCGATAAGCTGCTGGACCATAAAAAGTATATCCGGATACACGGAGAAGACATGCCGGAAATCCGTAACTGGAAATGGAGCGGCACCGGTCAGTAGGGGGCGATGTTGTGTGGTGTCACCTGGAGCGGCCTTTCGGCTCCGCTCACGGACCGGGTCTGATTCGGGAACGTTTTCAGAGGGTGAACAAGGGGTATGTCAAATTTATTGAACTTACCAAAGTGAAATTTTAAGACGGTCAAACCATGTAGGGGTTAAAAATTTTTAACCCCTACACATATTAATTGATCGTCCAATGATTCTGCTGATTCTTGAAATTTCCCAGGGCGCAAATTAACTTGAGGTTTTGTAATGTAAATATTAATATGGTCCCGTTTTTTGAGAATGGATCAGGGCAGATGCCCTGGTTTGTTTAACGAATTTTTCACTCTGTCATTCCGGAAGAATCTTGCCGGAATTAAGAGTAGATTAAAAGTCGGGAAGATGCTTCCAGCATGACATTTGGTTTTTTTGTTTTAGATGTACGATGGCGGGTTTTCGCAGAAATTGAATTTTTGGCATTGGGGATAAAATCCCGGTTTCATTGGTTGCGCAGGGGATTGCAAATCCTCTGTGAGCAGGCATCCCTCGTTAACACTCGGGATCATGGGGCGAGATGTCGCTGAACATCCCTCGTTAACACTCGGGATCATGGGGCGAGATGTCGCTGAACATCCCTCGACTCCGCTCGGGATGACGTAAGGATAATTCATGAATTGCCCCACCAACAGCGTCATATGTTATTGTCAAAGGGTGTCAGCTTGATTTAAAGCCTAATCCTTGACGCAGCGAACTGAAAATCCCATTCCCTTATAAATGTAGGTACGGCTGATAGTGGCATCATTATAATACAGGACCCGCCGCCACGCATAGTTAGTGTATTCAGTAGAGGTCCAAAAGATCGCATAACTTTTTATATTGTTAAAGTCTCCATTGCTGGTACGATGCCCGCCAGGCAACGCGGAAAAGCCGCTTTCATTTGTTGCTCCAAGGTTTGGCGAAAGCCACAGTCCGGTGCCGTCTCCAACAGTACCGGTCATCTTAATCATCCCGCCTGCGGTGGCACTGCCGCCCAGGTAATCTGTCAAAATTTGCCATTCGTCATCTGTCGGCACATGCCAGCCCGTCGGCGCAAGGTTACGGATATCTATCGCCGCATACCAATTGTATAAATAGCCATAGGTGTCTGCATAGGTCTCATCATTATCATAAACACACCAGGCGCCGTTATTCAGGCTTTTCCATTCACCAGCGTTCGTAATGTTAGGTATGGATTCGCCATTACGATAGTGCTCTGCTTTCAGGTTCTCCATCATCCACCATTGGGTGCCGATTTTTACGGTTTTATAGATATTGCCATCGATGTCGGTGACTGAGCCGATTTCGTATGGCGGTCCCTGTGCAATTGTAAAATCCTGGTTGCTCTCATCCCGGATGCTGTAATTCGAGGTGCTCGTAATACGGACACGATAATTTTCATCCAGTTGAAATTCACTGGTCAGAATTTCGTCGTGGCTGCCGTCATTATCGACATCCTGACCGTTTTTGAGGCGTTTATAAAACTGTCCGTCTTTATATAAATCAATCCATACTCTGTCGCCTGAATCCGGCGAATGATTCCATCGTATCGGCATAGTGTCACCGACTTTAAAGGTTTCCCCGCCGTTGGGCGAGGCAACGGTTATATAGGCGGCAGCGGTCTGGGTGATGATGAAATTATTATCACTTTCATCGTTGATGCTTGAATTGGATGTACTGGTGACGCGTACACGGAAATCGGACCCTGATTGAATATCATCGGTTATAATTTCGTCGTGATTGCCGTCATTAGCGACATCCTGCCCGCCTTTAAATCGTTTGTAAAACTGACTGCCTTTATATAAATCAATCCACACTCTTGTGCCCGAATCCGGCGAATAATTCCATCGCACCGGCATGGTGTCATCGATATTAAAGGTTTCCCCGCCGTTGGGAGAGGTGACGGTTATATAGGCGGGAGTTGGCTGAGTGATGGTGAAATTATCATCACTTTCATCGTTGATGCTTGAATCGGCTGTACTGGTGATGCGTACGCGGTAATCGAACCCTGATTCAATGTCATCGGCTATATGCTCGTCGTGATCACCGTCATTGCCGACATCCTGCCCGTCATTGAGGCGTTTGTAAAACTGTCCGCCTTTATATAAATCAATCCATACACTGTCGCCCGAATCCGGCGAATAATCCCACCGCACCGGCATGGTGTCATTGGTGTCATAATTTTCACCGCCGTTGGGAGAGGTAACTATGACATGGGCGCCGGATTGTGTAAAATGAGCGGTGACACTTTTCGTGCTGTCCATGATTAATGTTTTCGGATTGGTGCTGTCGGCCACATCTCCTACCCAGTAATCAAACAGATATCCGGCATTTGCCGTTGCCGTTAAGGTGACGGTTTCGTTGTGATCAAAGACATATTGATCGGGATTGCGGCTTATGCTGCCTGAACCGGCAGGACTGATGCTGGTAAAGAGCGTATGTTTATTGTCATCTGCCGTGATGCGAATACGAAAACTATAGCCGCTGATAAGAGGATTGTCTGCGTAAAAATCCCACAACACATGTTTATTCTGGCCGGAACTTATGCCGGAGCCAACATCACCGCTTAATGTGCTGCACGGCAATGTCCAACTGGCGCCGTTATCGTTAGAAGCCTCAACTTTAATTTCAAGCGTGTTCCCATCAGCGTCCAAAACATCGTAATATATGTCCACCAGCAATGTTCCGTCAGTGTGCTGTATGAATCGTACATTTTCAATCACAGGTACATTATTTGTTTGAGAAAACAATGTCCCCCAGGTTATTAAAACAAAGAAGCATTTTATGAATGTTTTCATATCTGCCTTTTTTGAATTGATTGTTTTGATGTTAATGCAGCATTTTTATTTCATTTATCGAACTAGCAGCATTTTCTGTATCATGATGTGATTTTGTGCCTGAAAACGGCATATATATTGGCCGCTGGTGGCACTCTCTCCGGAACTGCTGTATCCGTTCCAGTGGATTGTATGGCGCCCTGCCGGATAATATCCTGCTGCCGCCTTGTAAAAAACCTGACCGATGCTGTTATAAATGATGATGGATACATTGGCAGCCCGGGGAAGCTCAAACGTTATCGAGGTCCTGCCATTAAAAGGATTGGGATAGATCGGTAACAGTGCAAAATTCTCCGGGAGCTGACCGGTTTTTGAATTGTCAACCGATGTTGCGCCTGTAGTAAACATCCAAACGGATGACCAGGCGCTTGTTCCAACCGAATTTTTTGCATTAACACGCCAAAAATAAAGCGTATTGATGACAAGATTTTCAGCCGTGCACAGGGTATCATTGGTTTCAGTTTTTTCAATGGTAAGAGAAGAAAAATCGGGAAGTGTGGAAACCTGCAACGTATAGGTTTCGGCGCCAGGCACAGAGTTCCATATTAAATCGGTACTGATTGAAATCCCCTGTGCCGCGTTTTCCGGTGAGGATAATTCCGGTATACCGGGTTCATCTCCGATGGTCGTAAAATCCCAGGTTGGTGAAAAATTTCCTGTACCGGCCACATTTACGGCGCACACGTGCCAGTAATATTTTGAATTACGATCAAGATCAGTGAGAGTATAAAACGTATCGGAAAGGGCGTCCTGGTTTACAATAGGATCATCAAGGCTGTCAGAGAGTGAAACCTGAATATTGTAGGAGGCAGCATGTAAAAGGCGGTCCCATAAAAAGTTTACAGGAGCCTGGACCGATTGCTGACTGTTAAAAGGCTGTTTCAAATTCGGCGGTGCCGGCGGCAAGGACGTTAAAAAGCCGGAATCAGATGCTCCTGAACCGGTATCTGCAAATACTATTACATTCGCCATTATTATGATGATGCACAACCTGAGGATTATCGTTTTCATTAACACCTCCATCGAATAAGCGAACATGATAATGATATCAGGATAATTCTTGTCGTTATGAGTACCGGCAAATTATGTTTATCCTTATTTTTACATTCGTTAACCAATGAAACGATCGCCTGGCGAGGGACAATCAACATTTTGTTTGATCTGGAATAATAAAAATTTAAATTATTGTACACTTTTATCCATATATCAACCGGGTGCATTGAACGTGTACACCTGGTATGAACATGAATGAATAGGGGGCGAGTATCTGAATAAAAGATACGTAATTTTTAAACAAAAGGCAAATGCAGAGTGGGGGAGAGCTGCTGAGTGTTCCCTCGACACCGCCCGGGATGACGTGTAGACGGGTTTCAATCGGGTGCTACCCTGAGCGGCCTTTCGACTCCGCTCAAGGCCCGGGTTTCAAGCAGGAGAATTTGTTTCCATTTGGGATAAAATCCCGGTTTCATTGGTTCCGCAGGGGAATGTATGTCCCCTGCGAGCGGAGAATTAGTCTGTCCTGAATTTTTTACAAAATCGAGATTAAACGACAATATTCAAAAAAGGTAACTTTACATTTTCAACAGGGCCAAATGTCCTGGTTAATATAAACCCTCACAAAGTACACAAGGTACACAAAGAAATAACAATTTAAATCATCCTTTGTGAGCTTTGTGAACATTGTGAGAAGATAAAGAATTTGAGGATGGGTAAATATTATTTTCAAAATTTTTCAAAAATATCTTGCCTTGATTTTATTTAATTTGTATAATTATTTTATCAGACAAAAGGACGATTTTCAGGACAATTTGGTCACGCACGGGGCCTCCTGACAACCTTGACTGATTTACCACTTTTTTTAAAATATCGGGATTTAAAATACTTGTAAGGAAGAGATTACCCGATTTTGTTATATGACCAGGATATAATGGCAACGGCAAATTATATATAAATTAAAATAATCCTGATAAATCTTTTCAATTTAAAAAGGAGGTAAAATGAAAAAAAGCGCTTTACTATTATTGTTTGTTTTTTTGGGGTACAACCTGGTTTATTGTCAGCTACCTCACACCTTTACCAATACCGCTGCTATCAATGTCGATGGTCAGGCATATGATGTAGCTGTTTCTTCGGACGGTACTGTTTTTATTGCTAACGGTTATGATGGTCTGCGTGCCTATACGTTTGATGGAACGACCTTTACCAATACCGCCCATATTAATTTGGATGGAATAGAAATTTTGGCAGTCACTGTTTCTTTTGACGGTTCGGTTTTTACTGCAAGCGGTGATGGGGGCATTCATGCCTTTACATATAATGGAAATTCTTTTACCAACACAGCATCCGCGCAAGGTTTTCATGCCAAAGATATAGCTGTATCGGCTGACGGCACAGTATTTACTGCCGGTGAGTCTTCAAGATTATATGCATTTAGTTATAATGGCTCCTCTTTTAATAAAATAACTGAAATATTAAATTATGATATTTATGCTACTGGATTAACTGTTTCTTCTGACAATACAGTTTTTATTGCTATAGAATCGAATGGTTTAATTGCATTCTCATTTGATGGTTCTACGTTTTCTAAAACAGCAAATATTGGTGACGGAGAAAGTGACGCCCATAGTGTGATAGTTTCATCAGATGGTACTGTATTTCTTTCAAATGGTGACGCCGGAGGTTTGTGTGCGTACACGTATGATGGTGTTTCTTTTACTCAAATCACTCAGACTGATATTGGCCGTACAATTGATGCCGCAATTTCATCAGATGGTACAATTTTTCTTGCTAATAGTAATAATGGCCTGCGTGCTTATACTTTTGATGGTTCCGGTTTTACCAATACTGCAAACATTGAGGATGGTTATCCCATAAGCGTTGCTGTTTCATCTAGCGGTACTATTTTTACCACTAATGGTGGTGGATTACTATCCGCGTATACTTATTCAGGAAGCACGGCAGGAATTGAACAAATCGATAGTGAACTTTTTACGGATTTTGTTTTACAACAAAATTATCCAAATCCATTTAATCCGGCCACAAAAATCACCTTCCAGGCGGCAAAAAACGATCATTACAGCCTCCAGGTTTACAACATGAGTGGACAAAAGGTTGCGGTATTGTTGGACGGTCACTGTCAGGCCGGTACACATCAGGTGTTGTTTGATGCTCGGAATTTATCTTCAGGAACATATTTCTATCGTCTGGACGGTGGCGGTACGAGTGTGATTAAAAAAATGATCCTGCTTAAGTAAACTGACTTTTTACCCGCCTAGAGTGTTCCAATTGCGAGCAAAAAATTAGTTTTAGAGCTGCAGAGGTCACAAAGACGTTCCGTAAAATTTCTGGATTCCTGTTTCGCAGGAATGACGTGTTTTGATTTGTGTTTCGGTTCCGATCAAGGCCCGGACCTTAAGCAAAGTTGTAGAGACGCACGGCCGTGCGTCTCTACGATGCCTGTGTTCTGAATAAAGTAAACCATGGGGATTTTAAATTTTTAACCCCTGCATATATCAATTGATCGCCCGGACATTTTGCTGACCTGGAAATTACCCAACACCCACACTAAGCGCAATATTTACAACTGCCGGCTAAAAATTTTTTAAAAACAGCTTGCAGCAGTTTAAGAAAGTTTGTATTATTGTCTGTCAGTTTTAAGGGACTGTTTTTTATACAACCTGGTCGAGCATTAATTTTTTGAGGTCCCTGACTGATTTACCACCTTTTACAAGTACGGGTTTCAAAAGCATACACAAGGAAGTGATTACGTTTGGCTGTCATCATATTCCTGATTGTTTCAAGTGGAATATTGTGTTTATGTTCAGCACCTGGTAATAAGATATTTCTGCAAACGCCATATACTTTTATATCAATTAAATGACGGATCAAGGGTCCATACTGTGACTTGACCAGTGTTATTAAATTCCAAACAAAATGCTGCGAGGGAGATCGTTCATGCCTTTTGTTCCGCAAAAATACCATAATATTTTCATGGTCATCCTGTCCGGTATTATGGTTAGCATTTCCATTTATCATGTGTGGTTTTGGCTGATCTGGATCGCCCTGGTCCCGCTTTTGTCCGTATTGCTTTCACAGCCTCCCAAAAAGGCCTTTTTTTACGGGTGGTTGTTCGGGATTACCGAAGCAAGTGTGCTATTGTTCTGGATTACAGCAAGCACCCAACGCTACAGCGGCAGCCAGACCCTTTTGGGCGTGCCTATCTGGATGGCGGCGGTGCTCTATTACGCGTTTTTTCCGGCGCTATTTGCCGTTGTTTTTACCTGGTTTTTTGGTAAAAAAGAGCATATAAAATCTTCCCTGGTCCTTCAAATAATATTGGCGGGCGCCATCTGGATTCTGTGCGAATGGCTGCGTATGAATCTGCTGCCCGGAATGCCCTGGCTGAAATACTCTCTCGGGTTCACACAGGCATCAAACCTTAACGGCATTCAACTGGCTGCGGTTACGGGACAGTGGGGGATATCGGCTGTTATTATGGCGGTCAATTATCTTTTTGTTTATGCTATCGTGAAAAAGCAGTGTTCCGTTGCTGTTATCGGGGCGGGACTGGTTTTGCTTTTTTATGGATTCGGGTTTATTGCGTCCAATCCGTCAAATGAGAAAAGCAAGCCCGTAAAAATAGCCATTCTTCAGGAAAATATGAAAGCCGAAACAAAATGGCAGGCATCCACCGGTGACTCGCTGGCAGCCATTTATTTTAATCTCAACCGCCAGGCTGTAAAGAAACATCCCGATATTATCCTGTGGTCGGAGACGGCCCTGCCCTGGACCTTTCGAACGGACGACGATCTTTTACATATGATTTTGCAAATTACCTATGAATCGAAAGCGGGACACATCCTTGGTTCTTTGAGTGAGGCTGAAGGGGACCCCGGCAAGGTTTATAATTCCGCTTATTATATTGAACCGGATGGCAGGGTCACATCAAGGTATGACAAGGTGGACCTGCTTTCGTTTATAGAAAAACCTTTGCTCAGTCCATCGCTGAGAGTGCCTTTTCTGTCGCAAGGTGTTCACAACAATGTTTTGGCCGGGTCAGACATCCGGCTGCTAAATACGTCTTTCGGCAAAATCGGCGTGCTGATTTGCAACGAGTCTTTGCTGCCTTACCAGTCCCATAAGGCGGTAAAAATGGGAGCCGATTTTTTGGTAAATATGAGTAACGACGCCTGGTTTGAAGGTACCCACCTGGTTAAACACCATTTTTACTATGCACGAATGCGGGCCGTGGAAACAGGTAAAAACGTGGTTGTAAACAGCAACCGGGGGATTGCCGGGCTGATAGAAGGAAATGGTAAAATAATAAAACGCCATGTTTCAACTCTTCCTTCATGTATTGATGTTGAGCTGACGCCCGGGACCCGGACGACATTGTATCAAACCCTGGGCGACTGGATGATTTGGGCGGGTATTTTTATTTTGATTTCAGCTTTTTTGTTTAATAGAAAAATGAAACACGGTAACTAACAGTTCCATGGAGAAAATAATCGGTTGTTTTTGACGTGGATAATCCATTCATATCACTCCAACAGGAGGTTTGAGTAATGAAAAAAGTTGTAATTTTGTTATTTGTTTTCCTTTTGGCATCGCATGCTTTTGCGGACCTTCGCCAGGCCAACTACCGGTGGCGTCTTGACAACGCCGAGCCCGGTAACGAAAACTGGGCCGGCGCCACCAACACGGCCATTACCATTACCCCGGGCCAGCAAATAAGGTTGAGACTCGGCATTGAAAACGAAGAATCCTTTTCGGGCGGTTATTACATTGATTTGTATTATTCTACGGTTAAAGATACGAATGACGCTGTTTGGACAGCGGTGAACAATAATGCATCGGCGCATTTTAATATCGCACTTACCGATTATTTTACAGAAGCGGACGTGATGAACAATGAACCGAATTTTCCCAATGAAAATCCCTTTGCCGGCGGCACGTTCATTGAGGCCAATCCCAACAGGAGCTTTGAGTTTAGCGGAAACAGCTCCCATGAATTAGAATACTCTATCGTTGCCACGGCCAATGCCAGCCTTAACACGGAATATTATTTCATCATCAAGCCGAATGGTGGATATTTGAACGACAACCGCCCCTGGGACGGCGTTGAAGAGTGGGCGACGCTGACCGTCAAAAACACCGTATCGGTCCCCACCGTAACCACCACGGCGGCTTCGTCCATAGGGTATACGGCCGCCACTCTTGGCGGAAATGTGACGTCCGCCGGGAACTTGACCGTTTTGGACCGGGGCGTGGTCTATTCCACCACCGACAGCACCGATCCCGAGGTGTGGGAGAGCGGCATCACCAAGGACGGAAACGGGTCCGGGACAGGCAGTTTTAGTGAGGCAATCGGCTCTTTGTCCTCAAACACCACGTATTATTACCGGGCCTATGCCACCAATTCGGCCGGCACGGGTTACGGGGCCGTGCAAAGTTTTGAAACGGAATCCGTGACCTTTACCAACGGCAGCGCTTTTTCGCCCAGTGTAACGAGAGGTGACACGGACCAGCCCATCGGCCGTTTTCAGTTGACGGCTGCCACGGCAGGCGCGTCGCTGACCGGTGTTTCCATCAAACTGAACGGAGCGCGTACGGGGGCCACCAATTTTAAATTGTGGAAATCATCAAATAATTCATTCGGTTCAGACACACAGCTCGGCTCTACTGTTGCCGCCGACCCGGGTGAAGGCAGCAGTGTGTCTTTTTCGGGATTCTCCAATGCCATTGGTGTCGGCGATGCCTGGTATTTTCTTACCTGTGATGTGGCCGGGGACGCCACCGGTGTGGTGCAGGGCGTGATTGTTGAAAATGCCGGTTTAACGCTGGTTACCGGTTCACTTGCAGGGACTATTAACAATGATCCGCTTTCCAGCGGCGACGTTTCTTTGCCCGTTCAATTGTCCGGTTTTTCGGCAACGCAGCAAGGCGCTTCTGTCATTCTAAAATGGACCACCGAAAGTGAAACCAATAATTTGGGATTTGTTCTTGAACGTTCGCAGGACCAAACTTCCTGGGCACCTGTTGCTTCTTATAAAACACACAGCGCTTTAAACGGCCAGGGTACCAGTTCTTCTGTTGCGAATTACACCTTTACCGATTCCAACGTTCATCCCGGGACCGCCTATTTTTACCGGCTTTCGGATGTAAATGTTGACGGACGGGTGAGCATGATCGCTTCTGTAAACATAACCGTGGATGCTTTGCCTGAAACCACAGACATGGACAAGGCATACCCCAATCCTTTTAACCCGGAAACATACATCGGCTATAACCTGGCAGACGATTCGGATGTTGAAATTGCTGTTTTTGACATGCTGGGCCGCCGGCTCAAGGTGCTGCATGCCGGTAACCAGACTGCCGGACGTTATCACGTCTGCTGGAACGCCACAGACCATGCCGGAAGCCATGTGCCCACAGGAACCTATATCATCCGCATGCAGACCGGGAACGTGCAGAAAACGCAAAAGGTGATGCTGGTTAAATAAAAGAGTATTGATGTGAAAAGGGAACGCTGAGTTCCCTTTTTTTTATATGCCGCTCTTGAATTTGTTTGGGATGAGGGGAAGACGAATTTAAAATGGGTGTTACCCTGAGCGTAGTCGAAGGGTGGACAGGAGACAGGTCTATAATCATCCCTTAACTCTGCTCGGGATGACGTGTAGACGGACTAAATCATGTCACCTCTCGTGTTGTTGATGGGTGTCACCCTGAGCGAAGTCGAAGGGTGGACAGGAGACAGGTCGATAATCATCCCTCGACTCCGCTCGGGATGACAGGAAGGGCAATTCATGAATTGCCCCTACAACGTATGCACATTATAACCATACATAGGGAATGATTGGAATAGAAGGGCAAAACCCTTTTGTTATTCTTTACAAGGGTAGAGAACCCCTTGAAGATCAAATTGATCCATAACATAATTTTTATTCAAGATGAGGTGAGAACATGTATAATAAACTCATTTCAAATATTAAACCTCTTGGTTTTACCTGGGAAACTCCCAATCCGTTTCTTTTTTGTGTGCATCACCAGGACAACTATCCGGCAGGCAACGCCGAATTGGGACCCAATGCGTCGCTGGCAGGACGTAATCTGGGACAGGATTTTACGATAAAGGATGGCTGGCGAATGTATCATGGAGAAAGGATTCCCGGTTTTCCGGCCCATCCTCATAGAGGGTTTGAAACTGTTACCGTCGCTTTAAAGGGATTTGTCGATCATTCCGATTCGCATGGAGCGTCGGGCCGATATGGCGATGGCGACGTTCAATGGATGACGGCAGGTGCGGGACTTCAGCACTGTGAAATGTTTCCGCTCATCAACCAGGATAAAGAGAATCCGCTTGAACTTTTTCAAATCTGGCTAAACCTACCAAAGGAAAAAAAGTTTGCGAATCCGTATTATAATATGTTGTGGGCTGAGGACATCCCCACACTGACAACAAAGGACCCGTCCGGCAGGGCAATTGAAATAACCATCATTGCCGGAAGAATCAGTGACACCACGGCCCCGGAACCTGCGCCGGACTCCTGGGCACATGATGCAAGCAATGAGGTGGCTATCTGGCTTGTTCAATTAGAGGCAAATGCCCAATGGACCATTCCAACAGCATCACCTGAGATCAACCGTTCTCTATATTTTTACAGGGGCGACAAGATCAGGCTTGCAGGTATTGAAATTGACTCGTATAATTCTGTGGATCTGCTGCCTGAAAATTCTGTTATTCTTGAAAATGGAAATGAGCCGGCCTCTCTGTTGTTGTTGCAGGGACGTCCGATTAACGAACCGGTTGTGCAGCACGGTCCGTTTGTTATGAATACCCGGCAAGAGATACAACAGGCTTTTTATGATTATCAAACGACCCAATTCGGGGGATGGCCGTGGCCACGGCACGATAATGTGCACCCGAAAGATAAAGGCCGGTTTGCAAAACATTCTGATGACCGCGAGGAATTCAAGTAAAATCTGCCGTTGAATTGAAAATCTTTTGTTCGTTTTGGGAATGTTTCCGGGGCGAGTATCTCTGAGAATCCCTCGACTCCGCTCGGGATGACATAAGGGCAAATCAAAAATGGCTCCAACAATGTGTTGAGAGCCATTCATTTGCGTATTACAGCTATAAAGGCTTCTTTTGCAGATGTTATTTACCTCATATTAATTATACATAAACATAACACACATTAAAACCAAATCTGCAAAAGAAACGGAATATATATTTAAAAATGTTTTAAAATATCACCATCTGATGATGATGAAAAAGCATTTCCGTTACTAAATGGAATGACTGTTTCCGGATCACTATCTTTAGAGTTTCCGTTTTTAGCAATGTTAACAGGCGCAGGTGCAGGCCGTTGAACAGTATTAAAATTCATCGAACCTTTACTGCTATAGGAACTTGTCTCTTTGCTTAATTTATAAGCTGCCACCAGGCTGCGCATTTCTTCTGCCTGACTGGAGAGTTCTTGTGCGGCGCTTGCTGATTCTTCAGAGTTTGCAGCGTTTTGCTGGGTGACCTGATTCATCTGGTCAACAGCGCTATTAATCTGGTCAATACCTTCGCTTTGCTGTTCAGAAGCGGCGGCAATTTCAGCCATCATTTCGCCGACTTTGTTTACGTTTTCGGTTGTTTCTTTTAATATTTTTGTTACTTCAACGTTTAAATTAACACCGTTATCCGCGTTTTTAACAGCTTCCTGGATCATAGCTGCCGTGTCTTTAGCGGCTTTTGCACTGCGCATTGCCAGGTTACGAACTTCTTCGGCCACAACGGCAAATCCTTTGCCTGCTTCGCCGGCTCTGGCTGCTTCTACGGCTGCGTTAAGGGCCAGCAAGTTTGTTTGAAATGCAATTTCATCAATGGTTTTAACGATTTTTGCAGTTTCATCTGAAGAGTTTTTAATTTGACTGATTGCATCAGAAAGATTGTTCATGCTGTCGCTTCCCTGCGCTGCAAATTCACGTGCTCTTTCGGAAGTGGTTTTTGCTTCTTTGGCGGTTGCAGTGTTTTGTTTTGTCATGGCAGACATTTCCTGCAGGTTACTGGAAACTTCTTCCAAAGAACTGGCTTGTTCGGATGCTCCCTGGGCAACAACCTGGCTGCCTGTTCCGATTTGATCAGATGCGGAGGCAACCTGTTCCGAGGCTATGGAAACCTGCTGCATACCTTCATCGAGGTTTGAAACGGCTGTATTGACGGCATTTTTGATTCGGGCATAGTCACCTTTATAATCGCCTAAAATTCTTGCTGATAGATCACGATTCGCTACACGGTCTAATACATCGGCAGCCTCATTTATCGGGCCTACAACGGCATCCAGCGTGTTGTTGATGCCGTTAACGATATTGCCATATTCGCCGGCATGTTTGCTTTGATCTGCACGAACAGAAAGCTGGCCTTCAACCGCAGCTTTTGCCAGCATGTTGACGTCCGTTACCATATGACCTACACTTTGTTTCATGGTAATCATTGCATTACCAAGTACATCGGCTCTGGATGCGGCTTCGACGTTGACTGAAAAATCTCCGGCCGCGATGCTTTCTGCTGCCCGGACTTTTTCACGTAAAGAGCCGATCATTTTGTTAAAGGATGAGATCAATTGACCTATTTCATCATCACGTTTTGCATGAATGTCTACATTTATATCACCAAGGGCCAGTTTGTCGGCAACAGTAACAGCATCCTGCAATGGCTGTAATCTTTTAATAAGGAATATTGCAATAAATCCACCGATAAGAACAAGCAGTAAAATACCAATTGTTGCGGTTGTTTTTGCCATTGTGGTTGCTTCTGCTGAAATGTCTGAGACATAAATTGTTGCAGCAACGTAATGGTTATATTCTTTGTTATAAACCGCTGTTAAAATCTTCTTTTTGCCTTCCCATTCATAGCGAATTAATGTTTCTCCTTTAGAATCCAGAATTTGTCTTCCCCAGTCAAAATCAGAAACATTAAGATTATAAATTTGTTTCTTGTCCGGATGGGCAAATGTCTTTCCTTCATCGTTTATTACGAATGCATAACCTGTCACACCCATCGTTAATTCACTAACCAGTTTATAAGAATAGGTTCCAACATCAACCGGTAAACCAAGGATACCAATAACCTCACCATTGTCCATAATGGGTGCTGTTATCACTTTGACGATCATTCCGTTTACAGGTGATTTGTTGATGTCGCTAACATGAACTTTACCTGCCAGTGTGGCTGTAATATTATCATTAAAACCGGTGTTGCGCCATTTTAGACCTACGGAGCCGATTCCCGGATCCGCGACAATTTCCGAGTTCTCTTGCGCGGTTGAGAGGAATGTGTTTTCATAAATTCCCTTTTGATTATAAAAGGTTTTTAATAATTCTGACGCTTCATCATAATTACCGGTTTTCATTGCATTGACGACAGTTCTGTTTTTCGCTAAAAAGAGAGCGTTGTTTTTTTGGTCTTCTATAAAGTTAACGAGCTGACGATCAATATCTTTATTAAAATTTAACAATTGGTTGACGAACGATTCTTCAACAGCGTGGTATGCCGACCTGTAGGAAATGATTCCACTAACGGCTATTAAAACGATAAAGCCAAATACAACAATGATCGTTAACAGGTATTTTAAACTTTTTAATTTGTTTTTCATTTTTTTTCTCCTAAAACTCTATTCCGTATTGTCAATTTGTTAAGCAGCAGCTTGTTCCTGTTTTGTGTTTTGCGCCATTTTTTCTACTGATTTTAATTCTTCTCTGGTTAATACTTTATCTATGTTTAACAGAATTTTCACATTTTTTTCTGTTTTACCAATTCCAAGAATAAAGTCCGTAGTGATGTTTGTTCCAAAATCCGGCGCTTCTTCTATCGACTCTGTTGGAATATCTAATACTTCAGATACTTTGTCCACCACAATTCCCATCTCCACTCCGCGTACCTGCACATCAATAATAACTGTTTCTTCGTTTTGTTCCTGGTTTGTCATATTGAATTTGGACCGCAGATCCATAATAGGCAAAATTTTCCCTCTCAGGTTAATCAGGCCTAATATGAAATTCGGAGTTTGTGGAATGGGCGTAGGTGGAATGAACCCAACAATTTCCACGACTTTAAGAATTTCCAATGCATATTCTTCTGAGCCGAGGAAAAATGTCAGATATTTACCGCCAAGATCAAATGCACGGTTAACAACCGTTTCATTTTTTGTGTTAGCCATATTTAACTCCTTTTCCATGTCCATTTTTTAATTGTATTAAATTAATTTTAGGTTAAACTAAAATGTGTATACAGTTTTCAGGCTGTCTTTCTATTGTCATTGTTCCTTCAAGCTGTGTTTGAACAATGAGTGAAACCATATTTAGACCCAACGTGTGTATATTACCAATATCAAAAGAGTCGGGAAACCCGACACCATTGTCGGAAATTGATAATTCTATTCGATTTGCCTTGTTTTTATGAAGGCTGATGGTGATAGTATTATCTATATTTTTTTGATGTTGAAAAGCGTGTAGAATAGCATTATTAGTCAGTTCGTATATAACAATTCCCCAGGGAACCGCATTGTTGATACTGACATAAATTGGATTCAAGTTGAATTTAGTTTTTATTTTAATACTATCCGGCGCACAAGATAACATGTCTTTTGTTTGTTGTTTTATATATTTTTCAAGGTTTAAATTCAAGTTTTCAGAGCTGTAGAGTTTTTCGTGAACCATTGAAATGGCTTGAATTCTTTGATATGTTTTACTGAGAATATCTTTTGCTTCCTGGTTGCTTATATGCTGTTGCTGCAATTTTATCAGGCTGTTGATAAGCTGAAGGTTGTTTTTGATTCGATGATGAATTTCTTTAACTAGTATTTGATTTTCTTTTAAAAGTTTGTTGCATTTTGTTTTTACATTTGGATGGCGATAGAATTTTGTTTCAATATCTTTCAGGGTATTTAAAAATGTCTTAAAGTCCAATGGTTTTTTCATAAAGGCATAAGCACCATGATTAACGGCTTCAATTGCATTATCTGCATTGGCAAAACCCGTTAATATAATAACCGGTAACCCTGGTTTTTGCTGCTGGGCTTCTTTTAAAATGTCTATACCATTCATCCCGGGCATTTTATAATCTGTTATGATGGCATCAAAATTATCCTGTCTAAACTTTTCAATCGCTTTTCGGGGATTGTTATACATCACACATTCATGGCCCCCTGGTTCAATTGCTTCTTTTAGACTGAGTGTTACATCTTTTTGGTCGTCTATGAGTAATAATTTCAATCTGTTTCCTTCTCTATATTGTTCATTCCTCTACAGATGCGTATTTATATCCGGACTAATGCAGGATTTGTGCCAGTTTTGGGATTTTGCTGATTTTTTATGTAATGTGTTGTAAATTTTATAAATAGGCTGAAATCGTTTTGAATGAATATTCAATAAAGTAGAATTTAAAATTTAAAATTTCACGATTTTGTATACCAAATGGTATACATGTTTTAGATTGTTTTTTTTAACAGGCGTCACCCTGAGCGTAGTCGAAGGGTGGAAAGGAGACTGGGCTCTGAGCATCCCTCGACTCCGCTCGGGATGACGGGGAAGGATAATTTTAAACCGTGTCACCCTGAGTGAAGTTGAAGGGAGGGCGCTTTTTGGCATTGGAGGAAAAAATCCCGATTTTATTGGTTCCGCATGGGATTGCAAATCCCCGGCGAGCGGTAAATGGTGTGTGAACGTTTTGGACGAATAAAAAGTTCTTATATTTAACCATTTTGTATAAAAAATAACTATATTTAGGGAAAAGCCAGGATGCCGCCGTTGTAGATATGGCTTTGGAAATATATAAAGGCTAAATTTTAACAAAATGAGAAAAGTATGGATACAGAAAACAAACTGGCAAAAGCTGTGGGTGCTCTGTTTATTATTACGATGATTCTGGGGATGATTGATGCTTATGCTGTGGCGCCACTTCTCCACGGACCACTTGCCGGCTATTATGTTAATGAATTTAAATTTTATATCGGAGCATTCTCAATTTTATTCATGTCCCTTGGGGTTGCAGGAATTGCAATTTTGTTTTACCCGATTTTGGAAAAGCACAATAAAATAATAGCCATTACATATGTATGCTCGAGAGTGATGGAGTGTTTACTCCTTATCATTGGTGTCATTGTTTATTTTCTTCTTTTAGTTCTGAGTCAGGAATATATAAAGGCAGGCTCTCCGGAGGTATCCTATTTTCAAACCCTGGCAAATTTGGCTGTAAAAGCCAGATATAGTGGTTATCAAACAGCAATGATTATTCTGGGTATTGCCAGTATCATGCTGTGTTATTTACTTTACAAAACACGTTTAATTCCACGATTCATTTCGGTGGCAGGCCTTATTGGATATGCATTGTTATTAGTGAGTGCTCCTTTGGATATTCTTGGGATAATTAATACAACCGGGGCAGGAGGTATTTTATATGTACCTGGCGCTTTATTTGAACTGTTTTTATTGCCCATCTGGCTTTTTGTAAAGGGATTTAATCCCAACGTCGTTGGGTGAGGTTTACCGCACCATTGCACATAAATAAGGAATGTTTGCAATAGAAGGGCCAAGCCCTTTTTTTATTCCGTGCAAGGGTAGAATCCTTGGACGATCAATTACCTTGGGGATATAATCCCGGTTTCATTGGTTTCGCAGGGGATTTTCGGCCTTTTCTTAAACTCAAAAAAAACACTGCACTTTTAGCTGTTATTTATTAAATAAATTGAATATATTATAATAACTGTTTTCGGCAATGATCTTATAGAATTGTCAATTAAATTGATAAAGGGCCGGTATTTTTTCTTTTCTAATAAATACACACTTTTTTACTTTTATAGTAAAGACACTTCCGATAAAACATTTTTTACTTCATTTACAATCTAAACAAATTTTAACCAGGTTTTATATTTTTATATAGACTGTTTATTTAAGATAATAGGTGTTAAAATTAGTCAACTCATAAAAAATTAATCTATCCATATCAAAAAAAACTTGCAGAACAAGATGAAAACCATATTTAATATTCTGGATAAACGATCATCACTGCTTATTTGGTCGTTATCAATGTTTTTATTGTCATCTATTTTATGCATTGATATCATTGCAGGTGGTCTTTATATGAATTCGTTTCTTTTTCTTCCTATTGTTTTGATTAGCTGGTACGGTTCTAAAAAAGCTGGCGTATTTTTGGCGTTCATTTCGACGATAGCCTGGGCGTTTTCAATAAAATTTATAACCACATATAATATGGATGTTTGGCCTTATATTTTCAGTGTATTATCTCATTTGTGTGCTTATTCACTGCTGGCAATCATCATAACCAATTTTCGGAGTGTTCATAGAGTAGAAGTAATTGCCGCTGATACAGATAATTTAACAGGGGTACTGAGTCCGAGGAGTTTCTATGTAGAACTCACAAATGAAGTGCATCGATCTCAAAGATATGGCAACATATTCTCGCTGGCATATATTGACATTGATAATTTTAAAGAAATTAATGATACTTTGGGACATGAAATGGGTGACAAGCTGCTCATAGAAGTTGCCAAAAGCCTGAAAACATCTTTGCGTGCAACGGACAAGGTTGCGCGGCTTGGTGGAGATGAATTTTTAAGTTTGCTGCCGGAAACAAACTCTGAAGATGCAAAAAAAACATTTGCAAAAGTTTCAAATAAATTATCCAAAAAAATGGCCGTGGGTAAATGGCACGTCAGTTTTAGTGTAGGCGTTGTTACGTTTGAATCTCCACCTGAGGATATTCATTCGGCCGTTAAAATTGCGGATGATTTAATGTATAGTGTAAAAAAGGATAAAAAGGATGATATTGAATATAAAGTTTGGCGCAGAAAGGGTGATTTTTTCCCTCAAAAGAAAAGTAAAATCAATTGACAATCCTGGAAAATTTACGGTCAATGATCAAACTTGATTATGTAACTGTGATTTCTCGTTATTAATTGTTATATTACCTAATAATTACTAAAAACCTTAAAAACTATTTGATGGAATTGTGTTTAATGCCTCTTTTCGATTATTACAGGTTTGCATTATTTTTTTAAAAAAATGAGATTTGAGGAAACTCTTGAAATTAAAATCTATTAGTATTTTTATTGCAGATGATAATTGCCTGCTCCTTGAAGGACTCGTCTCTATGTTAAAAGAACAGAGGGATTTTAGTGTTTTAGGCACCGCGTCCTGCGGTCAGAATGCTATTGAACAAATAATTGAATTACAACCCGATGTAGCACTTATAGACATTGGCATGCCTGACAAAGACGGGCTGGAAGTGACACAAATTTTGCATCAGAAATTACCCAAAGTTAAGGTGATTATTCTTGGTTTAGTAGATTTGACTGATGAAATTATGGCCTGTATCGAAGCCGGGGCCACAGGATATGTATTAAAAGAGGACTCTTTTGAGCACCTGGTTGACACGATTCGAGCTGTTTACCAAAATGAAACATTCTGTTCACCCCGCATGGCGGCTTCACTTTTCTCGCGGATTGCCGAGTTGACAAAAGAAACCAGGGGACAAATACCAACAAATTCTGTAAACCTTACAGAGCGGGAGCTGGATGTAATAAATTTGATTGCAGAAGGCCTATCGAATAAAGAAATTGCCAAACAGCTTTTTATAGAAACGCAGACAGTAAAAAATCATATCCATAACATTCTTGACAAGCTGCAATTGCATAACCGCTTTGAAGCTGTAAACTATGCCCGTGAACGCAGTCTGTTAAAAAAATAAATATGGGTCTCCCTTCTAAAGTACCAGTACTTTTTTCATAAACTTCAAATCCGGTCTATCTTTAGTATGGTCCCTTTCATAGTTCCATATTGAACCCTGGGGTCTATTGTTTCTCAACACTAAAATGCTGATATTATCCGGTATTTTAATTATAGGAATGTCATGCCAAAAATTAGTGTAATGTTTTCAAGCCGACCAAAATTGTTATCTGAAGTCATTCGAAATCTGATTGAACATCAACCGGATATGGAAGTAGTTGGTCAAGTTGTTGACCCGATAGAACTTATTTTTGCACTCAGGGAGATAAAAGCTGATGTGGTCATCATTACACCACTTGAAGTAAACGGTGACCCTAAAATTTGCAGCCAATTACTCAAAGAAAATCCTGATTTAAAGATTTTAACACTGACCGTTGAAAGCAAAGCTGTATATATCTATCAATCCGGCTTGCCAAGAAAATGCTACAATAAACCTTCAGGACAAAGCATAATAGATGTTATTCGTGAATCATTACAACAGTAATTAATAAATTATTGTCAGTTATGTGTATAGGCCCTTAAAAGCTAATTTTCTATCAAAAAAGGAGTAAAAAATGGGTGATAAAGGAAAAAAAGATATGGATAAAAGAAAAAAAACAAAAAGTAAAACAGGAAGAAAAAAAAATTAAAAATAAAGAGAAAAATAATCCGGCAGCAATTTTTGATGAAAATAAAAAATAATATCTATTCTATATCTTGCTTTAATTCATTTTTTTAACGGATAAAAATTCAAAACGACCGGGAATAACGATGGAATTGTAGAACTTGAAGAAAGCAAGCCAAAAGAATTTGGAGTTTCCTATGCAACATAATAATAACAAGATCATTGTAGGTATAAAAATAAATGATAAACTACAGGACAATCTTGATTCCAGCAAAACTTCAGTTAAACCTTATTTTATGAACAATGATCCCGAATACCTTCAAGTGTTGCAAATTGATTCCGATGATTATATTGTAAAAATTGCCAATAGCGGGGTTTCTTATGAAATTTTAAGCAACTTGTTTCTGAATTTTAAAACCATGCTTAAAATGATCTGTCCTGAATATATTATTAGTGATGATGCAATCAAAATTTATGCATATACATCTTAGTGCCAGCGGTTATTATTGAAAAATAATAATGTTGTTGTGCAAGCCGGAAACGATTCGTAAAAGTTTAAACGAAACTTGAATATTATGAAAGATTTAATATGAAAACATTACCACAACCCAATACCAGGTGTTTAATGGTACAGCCAAAGTTTTCTGCTTTTAGTTACTGGAATTATACGGATGTCTGTGAATTGGTCGGTGCGAAATACCCGGCTGCACCTTTGGGACTGCTGACGGTTGCCGCTTTACTCCCCCAGCAATGGACGTTCAAACTTTTAGATCAAAATGTTAAAGAGGTCCTTGATGAACATTTTGAATGGGCGGATATTGTATGCATTGGAGGTATGCTGCCTCAACAAGCTAATATGCTTTCCATTATTGACAGGGCACATCAGTTTAATCTGCCGGTTGTCGTGGGCGGGCCTGATCCAACATCCCAGCCCGAGTTGTATCAATCTGCTGACTTTTTGGTCCTTGGTGAAGGTGAAGTGACGATACCTTGTTTTCTGGCCGATTGGGAAAAAGGTTATACAAGAGGTTTGTATCAATCTAAAGAAAAAGCGGACATGATGCAGGCCGTTGTTCCGAGGTTTGATTTAATCCGGTTTGAGGATTATTTACAAATCGGCATTCAATATTCACGGGGCTGCCCGTTCCAATGTGAGTTTTGCGATATTGTTGAACTATTTGGCAGTTCACCGCGTACTAAAAATCCTGAACAGATTATTCGGGAACTTCAAACCCTTTATGATTTGGGTTACCGGGGACATATTGATATTGTGGATGACAATTTTATCGGAAACAAGAGAAAGGTAAAAAGATTATTACCTGCCATAAAAAGATGGCTGGAATGGTACAATTATCCATTTTTTTTATCAACAGAATGCTCTATCAATCTGGCAGACGATGAAGAATTGATGCAAATGATGAAAGAGGTTGATTTTCGATATGTCTTTATAGGTATAGAAACCCCGGAAGATTTAGCGCTGATTATGACAAACAAAACAGCGAATATAAACAAATCTGTTGAGATGACAACCAGAAAGATACACTCATACGGGATGATTGTTAATGCCGGTTTTATTATTGGTTTTGATCATGAGAGCCATCAAATCGCTGACAACATGGTCCGGTGTATCCAGGATTCAAACATTTGCATGGCTATGATTGGCATGCTATACGCATTACCCAATACCAAATTGTCAAAACGTTTGAGAAAAGAAAAAAGGTTGTTTGATAATAGTTCGAAACTTGATAATAATCAGACCATGGTCGACCAGACAACAAGCGGTTTAAACTTTATCACCAACAGGCCGAGGATTGATATTTTGAAAGATTTTGTACGGATAGAACGTGCCGTCTATGATCCGGTTAACTATTTTAAAAGAGTGACAGGTGTTGCGCTTGATTTGAAGAGAGTTCCCAGGTATAAACAGGGGTGGTTTAAAAGTTTAAAATCAAGTTTGGTCTTAATAAAGATTAGCCGTCAACTTGGAAAAGACAAGTCAATCGCACGGCCTTATTTTAAAATGCTTTTAGAGGTTTTGTTCAAGAACCCTAAAAACATAGAAGCGGCTGTCAGCCTTTCTGCTATGTTTATCCATTTTCAAAAACAGTCAAACTTTACAATTAAACATATCACTCAAGAGATTAAAGCTATTGAGGCCCGTGACTTTAAAGAAAAACAGGATATGTCTTTAACAGAACAATATAGCCAGAAAGCCGAATTATATTTGGAATTGATAAAAACATAAACTAAAAATAACCGGAGAATATCATGATTTTTATATTATCAGTACTCATTACTATAACCGCATTTTTTTCCTGGCGATATACCGCAAGACAGGTGAAACAAAACAATACTATATATCGATCAGGCAGTAATATAAGTCTTTTTACAATGGTTGCTGCTGGCATTCTTGCATTGATTCAGTTTTTCACACAAGTGCCTGCCGGACATGTTGGCGTAATAGATACCTTTGGTATTGTATCAGCAAGAACACTGCCAGCTGGTATAAATATCGTTAATCCATTTGCACGTATTATTAAATTTTCAATACAAACCAAGGAACATAAGGAAACAATGGAGGTGCTCTCACGTGAAGGTCTGACTATTGGTTTAGAGATAAGCGCTCTTTACAGACTTAACCCAGACTCTGCAGCTCGTGTTTACAAAACTGTAGCCGGAGGCGATTATGAGACCATTATCCTCATTCCCCAATTTCGTTCTATCAGCCGTGCCGTTACTGCAAGTTTTCAAGCGAGTGCGCTTTATTCAACCGAAAGGGACCAGCTGGGTATGGCTATTCAGGAAGAACTAGCCAGGATAGTTGCCCCGCGTGGAGTCACTATAGAAACCACACCTTTACGTAATGTTGCACTGCCGGTCCAGCTTACTGAAGCAATTGAGCAAAAGCAAAAAGCTGATCAGGAAAGTCAGCGGATGGAATTTATCCTTACAAAAGAAAAGCAGGAAGCAGACAGGAAGCGGATAGAAGCAAAAGGTATTGCAGATTTTCAGTCTATTGTTGCTGCAGGTATCAGCGAACAATTACTTCGTTGGAAAGGCATTGAAGCAACAGAAAAGCTTGCAAGCTCACCCAATACAAAAGTAATTATTGTCGGCGCCGGCAAAGACGGTTTGCCGATAATTTTGGATACAAAGTGAAACAAAACAATATCCAAAGTTTAAATTATAATTCAGAAAAAAGATTGTTCTAACTTACAAAAAAAGGCAGACAAAATGAATACTATAACTTTTATCATAGCAGTTCTTTTCCTGATTTTTATAATCGGGATAAAAATTGTAAGGCCGACACATAGGGGTTTAGTAGAGCGATTCGGAAAATATAATCGTTTTTCCAATCCGGGTTTTCATTGGGTAATCCCTGGAATAGAAAAAATGTTCAAGGTAAATACAACGGAACAAATGATAGACGCAGAACCGCAGGAAATAATTACCAACGACAATTTAAACGCACGAGTTGATGCACAAGTTTATTTTAAAGTAAAACTTGATGAAGAAAGTGTTAAAAGCTCGCAATATAATGTGAATAATTATCAATGGCAGATAGTAAACCTTGCCCGGACCACGTTAAGGAATATAATCGGAACACTTACACTAAAATCTGCTAATAGTGAGCGGGGAAAAATCAATTCCGAGCTGCACAAAACATTACATGAAGAAACCAAAAGTTGGGGAATTGAAATTGTGCGAACCGAGCTAAAAGAAATAGACCCTCCGGCAGATGTTCAGGAAACAATGAACAAAGTCGTAAAAGCTGAAAATGAAAAAATATCATCCATAGATTTTGCTACAGCGACTGAAACAAGAGCAGACGGTGAAAAACGATCAAAAATCAAAGAAGCTGAAGGCGTAAAGCAGGCCAGCATTTTGCATGCAGAAGGCGATGCAGAGGCTATTAGATTAGTGAACGAGGCGGCAAATAAATATTTTATTGGAAATGCACAATTATTAAGAAAGCTGCAGACTGTTGAAGCAGCCCTTGAGAATAATACAAAAATAGTTGTTCCTGTTGGGTCTGAATTGGTTAATGTTATTGGCGAGATGGCTGGTGTTGTTCCGCTAAATAAATAAATCAACACATAAAAGATTATCTTACAAATACTTTAGCATATTATTAGAACAATTTGACCAGGGAAAAGTAAGACGAATATCCCTGGTCTGATTCTTTTAATCAGATGGATAACTGCGGCTCACCTTCCTCACTAAAAATATTTGCGCTAACCCAAAATATGGACAATCCGTTAAAACATTAAATAATGAAACCATCCATTTTTATGTATTAACCAAGAGGTAACAAAAAGGAAAATTTTCCGGAAAAGAGATGTTTATTATGGAACCCGATACAAACCAATCAATATTAAAACGCATTGCGTTTATTGGTACTTTTATGCCGCGTCAATGTGGTATCGCTACATTTACTACCGACTTGTGTAAAGCAATTGCCGATCAATATAATAAAACAGCCTGTATAGCTGTACCGGTTAATGATATTGAAGAGGGTTACACCTATCCGTCCAGTGTCAGATTTGAACTTGTGGAGAAAAACATCGATTCTTATCGGCGCGCTGCCGAGTTTTTAAATATCAATAATGTAGACATTGTCTCCCTGCAGCATGAATACGGCATTTTTGGCGGACGTGCCGGAAGCCATATTCTTGAGCTTTTACATGAACTGCGGATGCCCATTGTTACAACATTACACACAATTTTGCGTGAACCCACTCCCGAGCAGAAAAAAGTGTTGATGGAAGTTGCTTCATTGTCTGACCGGATAATTGTTATGAGCAAACGCGGGGCGGAATTTTTGCAAAACATTTATGGTATACAGCCGGAAAAGATTGATATGATACATCATGGAATTCCGGATGTCTCTTTTGTTGATCCGAGTTTTCACAAAGACTTGTTTGGAGTTGAAGGTAAAACCGTTTTACTAAGTTTTGGACTTCTTTCCGCGAGTAAAGGCATAGAAAATGTCATTTCAGCCCTTCCTGCAATATCAAAAAAACACCCGAATATTGTATACATTATCCTTGGAGCCACACACCCTCAGGTGCTGCGAAATGAAGGTGAAAAATACCGGTTGTCCTTACAATGGCTGGCCCAAGAGTTAGGTGTTGAAAGTCAGGTTATTTTTTATAATCGTTATGTGAGCCTGGAAGAACTCGTTCAATTCATCAGTGCGGCAGATATTTATATTACGCCCTATCTAAATGCCGCACAAATAACTTCTGGAACACTTGCTTACACACTGGGAGCAGGCAAAGCGGTTATTTCTACACCGTATTGGTATGCGGAAGAAATGCTGGCTGATGGACGCGGCGTTTTAGTCCCTTTTAAAGATCCTGCTGCCCTTGCAGACCAGGTAATTGAACTTTTAAATAACGAATCGGAACGTCATGCAATGCGCAAACGTGCCTATGTTTTTGGGCGAGAGATGATTTGGCCACAGGTGGCCAAATTATATATAAAAAGCTTTGAACGTGCACGGACTGAACGACGTCATTTCGCTAATCCGGATTTTGCTGTTAAACCTTTAGATAAAAGACCGGGTGAATTACCAAACCTAAAACTGGATCATTTACGGAATATGACAGATGAAACAGGCATGATACAACATGCTGTTTTCACAATTCCAAATTATCAGGAAGGATATTCTATTGACGACAATGCACGTGCGCTCATAGTGAGTGCTTTTTTAGAAGCAATCGGCAATAAAGATGCGTTAAAATTCGCTTCCCGATATCTCGCCTTTATCTGGTATGCATTTAATGATAAAACAGGGCGCTTTCGTAATTTTATGGACTATCAGCGTAACTGGTTGGAAGAAAGCGGCTCTCAGGACAGTCATGGACGAACATTGTGGGCATTGGGAACTCTGCTGGGACGTTCTAACATACCGGCTTTACAAAGTATGGCGAGCCATATTTTTGAAAAGGCCCTGCCTGCCATTATTGATACAACCAGTCCCCGGGCCTGGTCTTTTTCCATTATTGGAATTCATGAATATTTGCAGCGCTTTGAAGGTGATCGCCGTGCCAACCTGGTCCTTGAGGAACTTGCAAATCGACTTTTCAAGTTATATCAAAACAATTATTCAGCTGAATGGAGATGGTATGAAAACAGGTTGACTTATTGTAACGCAGTATTGCCCCATGCATTACTTGTTTCCGGTCGAGTTATGTCAAATACCCTTTTAACCGAAGCCGGTCTGGAATCGTTGAATTGGTTGAAGGAATTACAGCGTTCGGGTTCCGGATATTTTGTTCCTATAGGCTCCAATGGTTTTTATGTGAAGGGGAGTCCTCGTGCACGATTTGATCAACAACCTGTGGAAGCACAAACGATGGTTTCAGCATGTCTTGAAGCGTATCGGATTACGCTTGACAAAAAGTGGCGCAAGGAAGCCCGCCGTGCCTTTGAATGGTTTCTTGGGCGTAACGACTTGAATCTCTCTTTATACGATCCCATTACCGGAGGCTGCCAGGACGGTTTACATCCTGACCGCATTAACGAAAACCAGGGTGCAGAGTCTACACTGGCTTTTCTTCAGTCCCTGCTTGAACTGCAACTGTCTGAAAATGTTCTTATAAAACTGGATACCAAAAGTTAATGAATAATTAACATTTTTTAAAAATCCCTTGCCTTGTTTTTATTTAATTTGTATAATTGATTTATCAGCAATAATGGAGATTTTTCAGGACGATTTGGTGGCGCGCGGGAGTGCCTGAAGATTTTTGGCTGATTTACTAAACATATAAATGGGATTCCAACATACACGCGAGGAAGAGATTGCGTAGGTTGCAATATCATATTCCTGTTATTTCATGGTTTAAATATTTGGGTTGGAGTGAGTGGGGTATGTCTTTTATAAACCGGAACGTTTATACTATATAACTATTGCGACAGGACCGTACTCTGCAGCCTGATTTTAGATTGTAAAGCAAAAGTCATGTAAAAATTGACATTAAAATTTTAAAAAGGAGTAGATCATGAAAAAAATCATTGGATTGATGATATTTTTAGTGATGGTGCTGGTTCATAACAGCCATGCTCAGGTCCTCAGAAATGTGAAAGAGGCAACCGATGATAAAAAAGCCATTAAAGTTGACAGGGCACAATTGGAAAAAGATATGGCTCAACTTGCAGCGTTTAAAGAAAAGATTGCAGCCATTGAAGAGGCCTTTGCCGATAAAAAAATGGCTAAAGTCAAATCATTGAAACAAGACATTATGACCGATATGCGGCGGGAAATTGAACAGAGTGAGCGAAAAATTACGCAGGACGAAAAGGAATTGGTTCAAAGTGTTTCTGAAGTTAACTCGTCAAGAAGAGAAGTCCGGCGATCCCGCAGAGACCGGGTAAACGGCGACGGCGATGTGGGAGAGGGAAGAGACCTGAGAGATGACCGTCGGGATAAGCGGGATGACAGGAGAGATGCCAGAGACGACAAAGCAGATGTTGATGATCAGGTTGCCCGTACTGCCCGTCAGAAACATATTTTGAGTACCCTGGAAGCGTTCACTTTTTCCGATAACCCGACACTGCGCGAAAAAGCAATTGCCAATATAACGTTGATGAAAGAATTTCAGCAGACAATGGAAGCGGATATCGCTGCGACTGAGGCTGAATTGACTGAGGATAAAGTAGAGCAAAGAGAAGACCGAAGAGAACGCCGTGAGGACAGGCGGGAACGAAGAGAAAATAAGTGACCGGGTTGTTGACCGGCGTCACCCTGAGCGCAGGTGAAGGAGGGAGTTTGTTTACATTGGGGATAAAATCCCTGTTCCATTGATTCCGCAGGGGATTGCAAATTCCCTGCGAGCGGGAGAATCCCTCGACTCCGCTCGGGATGACGGGAGGTATGATCGCCCAGAGGTTCCTACCTCTGGGCGTAATAAAGTAAAGGCTTGGCCTTTGCACATTATAACTATACATAGAGACTGTTTGCAAAGAAGGGCAAAGCCCTTTTGTTAATCCATCCAAGGGTATGAACCCTTGTACGATCAAAACACGGCCAACAACTCTTGGATGCGGTGGTGTGTGGTTGGTAATTTTTAATTGGTTAATAAATTTTGTCAATATTATGTTAGCCTTGAATAAAGGTGTCTATCATGAAAAAAACAGCTTCCTCCATATTAATTTTATTCCTTCTAATTGTGTATGCCGGTTGTGGAAAATCTCCTAACGAACCTGAAACAAAATTATTTACCGTTTCTGGTAGCGTACTAAATTCTCAGGGACCTGTAAATAATGTTAAAGTAAGTGTGGATAATGCTTTGAATTGGACTGTAACGACATCACCAACTGGTGAGTTTCAGATACAAAATGTGAGTGAAGGTAAACATGATTTATATATAGAACAAATAAATGAAAATGAAAGTTTTGTTGAAAAAAGCACCAATATATCCGTATATTCTGATATTAATTTAGATGCATTGCTATTACCCCGTCCTGTTTTGCTGTATGACCCTTTAGATATATCAATGTCAACCATTAAATTAACCTGGGATGCAACAGATGCAGATGATTTTTATGAATATAAATTATTTAGACGGGACACACCTGGTCTGGATGAAACTACCGGAGAATTAATATACGTTTCAACGAATCGTAATGACACAACATTTACTGATAAAAATTTATTATCTCAACAAACATATTATTATAGAGTTTATTTAATGAATCAATATGGCAGGTTGGGCGGAAGCAATATTGTTAATGCACAAACCATCGTTGGTAATTTAATACCGGATGGTGAATTTGAGGATTTGAACAGCCTGATTCAAAACTGGAATATTAGCCGTGGTTCAGGTTCTAACTATATTACAACTTTGGATGATAACATAAAAATGGAAGGTTATTCTGCTCTATATAATCGTAATCCAAAAGCATATACGGATGGAGCTATTAATACATATACAATGTTAACATTAAACAAGCCTGTTAATTTAGTTCCGCAAATAACATACAAACTTTCAGGCTGGTTTAAAGCCCGGGGTAAATTTACAGATATTGGTAGTGTTTTTGTAGATGTTAATCAAAATCAAACTGGATTAGCTCATTTAATGTTTAATCCTGATTGGAGTGCTGATTCAATTGATGTTGATTGGACCTATAAAGAAACGACATTTTTTACTTCAAACACCGGTTCTGTTGAAATATTAATATACCTGCCAATAGAAGAAGTTTGGATAGATGGTTTAACTTTAAAGCAGAGTCAATAATATATATATCAAGTAGCAGAGTGGGTTCGTGATTTGGCCCAGACAATGAACTGATCCGGGCAAATGCCCTGTTTTATGTAAATCCTCACAAAGCACACAAAGAAATCATAGTTAAAATCATCCTTTGTGAACATTGTGAGAGATTAAGGTGAGCGGTGTCATCCTGAGCAAAGTCGAAGGGTGGGCAATTCATGAATTGTCCCTACAGGATATGTACCCCTGCAATTATTTTCTACATTCTTAAAAATTATCTTGCCTTGATTTTGTTTAATTTGTATAATTATCTGTCAGACAAAAGGACTGATTTTTCAGGACAATTTGGTCGCGCACGGGAGAGCCTGATACCTTTGGCTGATTTACCATTTCTAAAATTATATATGGGAAGTTACAGTACTTACGAGGAAGAGATTGGGTTGGTTAGTCATATTCCTGTTAGTCGTACTCGTAAAACATTGATCAGGGCAAAATCGTGGCTGATAAAACAATATAATAGTGGCTAAATACAGCCGCTGTAAATACGGATATAGAAGTGTATTAAAACTATGTTAGGTGTGAAAAATAATGAATGAAGATACTACTCCAACTCTTGAAGAATTAATTGGTAAATATGTTCTAATCGGCATTACTTATCTGGATGCTGATGGCAATATAGAAGAACAAAAACAATTCCATGGATATTTTGAATCTATGGACGATGTAGTACATATCCGGCTAAAGAATGACAGCTATGATTTTACATTACCGCCGGATTTATCGGCATTTGAAAAAGCTGATCCAGGGGATTATGAGTTAAAATCTACTGGAGAAGTTGTTGTTGACCCTGAATATTTGTGCTTTTGGGAAGTAAATAGCCCAAAAGACACTTGACAAAAGTTTCAGCTCCGACAAGGCGTTCCATCTTGCAGGTTAAACCAAGCGTTAGAGGTATAGTGCTATCAGCAGCAGGGTGCCGGTTCTACCGCACCATTGCATGATTAAGAATGAAAAAGTAATTAAACGGTGCTGTAAAACTGTACCATGCAACTTGGCGTTAGGGCTGAGATAATATCAACATACAGAAGGATAACAGGTGAAATATTCATTTTATTTATCTTTATTATTAATATTTATATTATCTTTGGAATGTTCTGTGACCGGAATTGAATATTACTTTTCACCATCAGGAGAGGGTTTAAAAGAATCACGTCAGGGCTTTATTCCTGAATTCCCAAAGCCTATTTCAGGTCCGGCTGATCATATCAATATTACTCGTGAAAATATTGAAATTGAACTTTTTGTATATCAATATAAAAGTAAACTTGTTTCAATAGGACCAGCATTCTTTCCAATAATTCCTTTGCCGTTAGGATGGTTCAACGATATTAATTTCGGTGATGGTAAAATTAAAGTTCATTTTGAATTTAAACCAAATGGGAAAGAAATAAAATGGAATACGAGCAAACTATATATAAAATTGGATGACATGAAAAATCCTATTTTCTGTGATTCAATTTCAACGTTTTATAGGCATAATCTTCAAAAGAGTTCTGAAATTACAATTAGCGATTCGTCTAATAAAAGTGTTGTTGCGCAATTTAATTTTAAAACCGAGATGATTCGATCATTTGTTTTATATATTGATGGAATTGAAATTGAAAATGAAAAGATTTATTTTCCTCATGTTAACTTTATCCGATCTAAAGGATGGGTTTATTCAATGGGGCCATAATAAGTGATGGTTCAGATGTTCAGCTCGCCTTAACCTTTCTCAGGGCGTAAATCAGGCGGGTATTTACCCCGATAAACCAAGGTTTGCTGATCAATATGGGCCCATCGTTTGAAAATTGATCAGGACAAAATACCCTGGTTTATTTAAACCCTCACAAAGCACACAAAGAAATCATAGTTAAAATCATCCTTTGTGAACATTGTGAGAGATTAAGGTGAGCGGTGTCATCCTGAGCGGAGCCAAGGGAGAGAGTTTGTGTACATTGGGGATATAATCCCTGTTTCATTGGTTCCGCAGGGGATTGCAAATCCCCTGCGAGCGAGCTTGATGTTCAATGATGTGAATTTTAATATCTAACTGTTTATTTAGAACAGATCCGGGCAAGATGCCTTGGTTTATTTAACCCCCCGGAAAACATTTCCGGGGCGAGCATGAAATTTTTGGTCCTCCTCTCATCATTGCTGATAAGCCAATAAAAAGCCGAACATATTGTCACCATAGTAGTCAGATGCCAAGTTTTTTATATTATTAGAGTTTAAAATGAAAGCCAATGCAGTAAGAGTTTTGTTACTTGTTTTTATAATGCTGGTTGTTAATTCCTGTGCCATTATTGTTAATAGAAACAAATTTGTCGATTTTAGCAATAATAAACAGATGGCATATAAATCTATCCGTATTAATGGCTATTATTATTATAAGTATACAGCAAACTCTGGTATTTGTAATAATGAGAGGGTCATAAAACCGATTATGTTTTATCAAGATGGTACTGTTAATACTTTCGGTTGGAGTATTTCCGGGCCAAGTAGTTACAGGCAAGATGAAATAAATCCCCATAAGGATAATGAAAAAAAATTAACTTTAGAATATAATACATATGAACATGCGCATAAAGCACTTTATAAAGTTATGCATGAATTTTCTGGAAAAACTGGAAAAGATTTAGTTGGTTGGGGACGATATTCTATTAACCAGGATACTATAAAAATTGTGTATTTTGACTTTAGTGGCGGCGGCGATCCTGTTTATAGGACATTAGTAGAGAAAACAGGCATTATTAAAAACGATTCTACTTTTATAATTAAAAAAGGATTAGTTAAAGGAGAAATCGAAGAGTATCGATTTCGCGAATATTCACCAAAACCAGATTCTTTAAACGTCACAATGCGAAAAAAAGTATTTAAATCAAAAAGGTGGCCGCCTGTATATCTGCGTTTTTTAGATATTTTTTAAGAAATATAATAAGGAAAAAGCAAGGAAACTGGATTCCTGCTTAAATAAACATTCAGTTGACGTAAAGGGTAGAGTTGCGTATCTTGGGAAAATGCTGGTTCAGGGAACATTCACAGGTCGGGTAAAAATATATTATCAATGAGAATATGGAGCAAGACAATATGAAAAACAGCCGCATGGGAAGACGAGAGTTTATAAACTATTCTGCTGCGGGTATGGCCCTGGCCGGATCGTCTGCGGCCGGTGTGAGCGCTGAATCGGTTTCCATGTCCCAACCGGAGAGGGAGAAGGAAAGTATAACGAACCAGGTGGACGTGCTTGTTGTCGGCGGCGGTACCGCCGGGACCATTGCCGCTATTCAATCCGCCAGAGCGGGCGCGAAAACGCTGATTGTGGAGCGCGGTACGCAACTGGGCGGCACCGCAACAACCGGCGGCGTTGCTTTTCCCGGTCTTTTTGATGCCTGGGGCAAACAGATTATTGCAGGCATTGGCTGGGAGCTGGTTAAAGAGTGCGTAGAACTGGATGGCGGAACGCTGCCCGATTTTTCCAGGGTGCCGGAACGGCACTGGATGAACCAGGTTAAAATTAACCAGTTTCTTTACCCTCTGCTTGCAGAAGAAAAGTGCGGGCAGGCCGGCGTTGAGATTGCTTATTACGAGTCCCCGATCTCTATCCTTAAAAAATCCGATGGCCGGCAGGTGGATTGTGCAGGATTTGGAACCCGGCGCCGGGTTTTGTGCAAACAGATCATTGACTGCACCGGCGGCGCTGAAGTGGCGGGTATGCTGAATTTGCCCCGGTTTCGTGGAGATGAAACCCAGCCCGGCTCTTTGCTTTTTTGTTTGGGCAGTCCCTATCAAGTCGGCCGGGCCGGTGTGATTGATTCTCTGTATATTCATGGGGCAGACTCGTCGAACGCCCGCACCGTAACGGCGGCAAATTTAAAAGGCCGCAGGGACCTTTTGGCCAAAATCCGCTCTTCAAATAAAAGATTGATGCATTTGCAGCCCGAGGCCGGTTTTCGCGAAAGCTTTCGTATTGAGGGTGAAACCATCATAACCGTTGATGATTATACGTCGGGGCGCGTGTTTGAAGATGCGGTGTGTTACGCCTTTTATCCGGTGGACCTGCACACCAGAGACGGTGTTAAACCCAAACCATTGAGCCGGGGCACAGTGCCGACTGTTCCCTTGAGTGCGCTGGTGCCCAAGGGTAGTAGCGATATTTTAGTAGCAGGCCGGTGTGTTTCCAGCGATCGTTTGGCAAACTCGGGGCTTCGTGTACAGGCGTCCTGCATGGCCATGGGACAAGCCGCAGGTGCGGCTGCTGCGCTGGCTGCGGCAACAGGCACCACGCCGATTGATGTGCCGTTAAAAGACATTCGGGAAACGCTCCGGAAGTTCGGGGCCATTGTACCCAAGGTATAAAAGAATAATGACAAAATATTATATAACGATGCGGTAAATTGCGTGTGTGAACGCTGAATTAAATGCTAAAGAATTGTTACAAGTAATGGAGGTGGAGATATGGAAAGTTTAAAATTTTACCTGAATGAAACCAACCCAAAAAGCGATACAAAAAGGCAATTGTTTTTTGGTATAACGGGTGCTGTTTATTTGGCAATCGGATTAATCATTATTTTAAAACCATTCAGTGGTCCCAGCATTTTTTACATATTGGGCGGCGTTATTACATTGGGATACGCCATAATTTATAGAAAAGTAATAAAGCGTCGTTACATCTCTTTGGATGACACCGGCGTTGCATCCAGGGTTGCCGACAAGTTTAGCACATTTCCCAAATATAAAGAATTGGAAATTAAATGGGGCGATATAGAATCCGTAACCGTTAGCGCGTTAAAAGTCCGGTTTAAGTTAAAAAATGGAAATACCCAGGAAATGGAACTGGGCGATTTGCTGTATAAAGAACATCAAGAGTTTAAACAGAGACTCGAAGAGTATATAGAATTGAAAAAAATTAAGACGGCCTGACAGTTTTAAGGTTTTGTATGGGCCTTTCAGCTTGGTTCAAGGCCTGGACCATAAGTGTACGCTGAGCGGAGTGGAAGCGTGTCCTCATCCTGAGCGCAGGCGAAGGATGGAGTTTGTTTAAAATAGGGATAAATTCCCGATTTCATTGGTTCCGCAGGTTTATTTAAGCCCTCACAAAGCACACAAGGCACACAAAGAAATCATAGTTAAAATCATCCTTTGTGAGCTTTGTGAACATTGTGAGAAATTATGATCGCCCAGAGGTTCCTACCTCTGGGCGTAAAAAAGTAAAGGCTTGGCCTTTGCACATTATAACTATACATAGAGACTGTTTGCACAGAAGGGCAAAGCCCTTTTGTTAATCCGTCCAAGGGTATGAACCCTTGGACGATCGGCTCATTGGTTCCGCAGGGGATTGCAAATCCACTGCGAGCGGGGCAGGTTTTTCACGGGCCTTTCGGCTCCGCTCAAGGCACGGATCATACGCGGACGCTGAGCGGAGTCGAAGCGAAAGTTAAGTTGAGCGGAGAATCCTTGGACTGTCAACGGAAATTAAATTTATTCTATATTATCTGGAACATATTCAATTAAATCGCCTGGTTTACATTCCAATTCTCTACATAAAGCGTTTAAAGTCGTTAATCGAATAGCTTTTGCCTTGTTGTTTTTCAATATTGATAAATTAGCTTCCGTAATTCCCACTTTTGGTGCGAGTTCATTTAACTTTATTCGCTTTTTGGCCATGACAACATCTAAACGTATATCTATACTCATATTAATATTCTTTATATAGTTAATTTCAAGTCATCCTGAATTTCAGTTACTTTTAAATAGACATCTGATATAACAACGATAATTAGCCCGAAAATTAAAAGCTGAAAATTGAATTTAGGAAAAAGGCGTGATGACACATGAATATTGTCTGATGCGGGTGTATAGCTGTTAAATGAGATAATCAGGTTTAATATCAAATTTATTGTAAAATTAATTACCGTATATAACAGCGCTGCCAATCCAATTCTGTTCAAGTATTTTGCATTTATAATGCTAAAATTCTTTGTTGATAATATTTCTTTATATAACTTTCTCAAGAAGAATATTACAAAGAGACCTGCAATAAAAGAAAGTAACGCTGGAAGGTTTGTTCTCATAATTATTGTTCTTTGAAGATAACCAGGTATTTTATTCCATTTATCGATTGTGATATTAATGTCCGGTTTAATAATTTTATTGTCTTTGATTCTTAATTCAATTCTGTAATCTTTTGGAGAAATTAACAGGAATGAATTATATAAAAAACTTCCAACTATTAAAATTATAAAGGAATAAAACAGAATGAATAATACTGTTTTGATTAAAGTGGACATTGATTTTTCATTTTCAATCATATTATTTCTCCCAATTTATTTATGATTTTGAAATCCATTTGTAAGACTAACATACAAAGAAAAATATCATAATGCAATAAAAATTTATTGTAAAACGATAAATTTTTATTTTAAATCGATTATTTTGCTATTAAAGTAATTAATTTGGAGTTTTACTATTAATCAATAGTGGCGGGTTTAAACCGTTTGGGATGAAATCCCTGTTGGCCGGAGTGTATTTTGGGCCCTTTTCTCAAGTTCAAAGATAAGCATTACAAAAGAAAGTATTAGCAAAATGAAAAAAGTATTTTATTTTAAGGATATTAACTGGATTGCTATTTTTTTATCTATTATTTTTTATAATTTCGTTGTAATTCTAACTAATTTTTTAGCTACTAATAGTCATTCTTTAATAGTCTATTTAGGGTGTTTTCTATTGTCTGTTTTTTATACTATATCATATATTATTCAATATATTATCAAAATTGAAATTAAGGATGAAAAAATTATTATATATCAGATTTTAAGAAAAAATGAATTTAATATATATGATTTGTCAGTAAAAGAAAAAGCCGTACCGAATCTCCTGACAAAATCCGATTATAGGCTGGTGTTCAGATTTAGTACACTGAAAAAAAAGTTTATAATAGATAATGATCTATGCAGTAGATATAAAGAATTAAAAGAATTTCTAGTTATCAAAAATCTTTTAGAGGATTAGATTGAACAAGAGGACTAATATTGTTGTTTGTGTTACCGTGGTAGATTGGATTCGTGATTCGGGTCCATCAATTAATTAAAAATATTACTGCTGATGATTATTGGGAATTTTTTAAGATATAATTTGTGAGCACATCATTATGAAACGAATACTGTTGTTATCGCTTATTTTACTATTCACTGACATTGTTAGGATTTTTGCCCTGGGCGAGATATATAACGAGTCTAAAGAATTTGATACTGTTTTTAAAGATATGGAAACAGGCAACTTTATGGGAACAATTAATGGTATTATAATAATTAAGACAGCAGATAATAACACTGTCCTCCTTGATTTTCAGGGTAGCAAGGCAGATTTAAATATAATACCTGATGAAGATAAAGTGTATGATATTAGTTGGAAGAGATACGGCGGAGTTACGACAAGAGGTAAAACGAAATTAACCTATTCAACCTATGCATGGGCTAATGAAATTACCATCACACTAGATAATGTTGAATACTCTAAATCAAATCTTGATGGCGGCTGTTTTCGGGTCATTGAAGGTTTGGATTATTATTATATTGCCGAAAAAGAGTATGAATACCTGATTTTAAAAATTAATGAACCAATTGATTTATCCAATTGGCAGTATCTTTTACGTAACACTGATGAGAATAATAGATGTATTGAAGAGCTGAAAAAAAAGGAAAGTAAATTAACTATACTGCCAAATTCAGTAATAGTTTTTGCAATAAATAGAAATGGGCAGTGTTCAAATTAAATTTGTTCGCTTTAGAAATGAATGACAAGACGAGTAACGTTTTTTGGGATGTTGTGCATTTGTTTAAACGCAGAGCCGCAGAGGGTGGTTTTGCCGACTCTGGAAATTTCAAGGCGCGATTTGGCGGGGTATTTATCCCGGTAAAGCAAAGGGTTAATGATGTAAATATTAATATGGGCCCGTTATTTGAGAACGGATCCGGGCAGAAGCCCTGATTTATTTTGCTCCCAGGGGGGCGGAACCCCCGGGAGAGCAGGTTTTTTATGGGCCTTTCGGCTCCGCTCAAGGACCGAGTCGAAGCGGGAACGTTGTCGAGCGGAGAGAGTAAACAGGGCATGTTTTTTGTAGATATATACAATCACAGACATTGTTAAGGTTCGGGATGACGGGAGCGTAAATTAAAGCGTAGAGGCGACCTCTTACAGTGATGATCGTTGTTAAACCCTGCAATTTTTTCACCCTGCGAATTTTTTGCAGGGTAGAGTTGCTCGAATATAAGAATTTTATAAAACAATCGGGTTTAAATGAAAAGAAAAAGTGCGATAATCGGCTTTTGCCTGTTGGCTGTGTTTGTTTCATCCACACATGCAGAAATACCTTTGAATAAACCAAATGATAAACATTCATGGCTAACGTTGGGATTGGGAACCAGTCCCGAAATATTCGGTCTTTACGGTGGACTTCCTGTTGACATTGGTATTATTTTCTCATTTTACCGTCAAAATAATATTTTTTCATACAGGTTTATAAATCTTTATGAATTTGATATGGAATATAATAGTGAAAATATAATGGATTTTTCAATATTATATGGCAGGAAAAAATTTTTTACCGACCAGGCCGCTCTTGTCAGTGCAGGTTTTGGCCCCGGATTTATTACAGGACATCGTCATGGCAAGCCTTTAGGCTGCTGTCTTTTTGAAGACATACTATTCAATGCTCTGGGTTTGTCCCTTGAAGCGCAGGCATTTCTTACGGCCCGGCGTTTTGGATTGGGGACATATTTGTTTGCAAATTTTAATACTGAATGGAATGTTTACGGCTTTTTACTTTGTCTTCAATTCGGTAAAATAAGATAATCCGTTGAAATGCGGTGATGTTGCATTAAATTTTAATCGCCCTGGAGTGGAATTTCGGGGCAAGATTGGCCTAAAAAAATTGGGATATGAATGAGAAAAACAAGTATGATAATTGTCTTTTGCCTGCTGGCTGTGTTTGTGTTGCCTGCACTAGCAGAAACGCCTTTGCATCAGCCACATGAAAAGTATTTTTGGGTAACGTTGGGGGTGGGAAGGAATCCTGATTTGTATCCAAAATATTCAACAATTTCTGCTGCTATTATACCGACATTGCAATTTAATAATAACATATTTTCATTAAGGTGTCTTGGATTAATTGAGTTTATTATGGAGGGACCGAGACCTGCACAATATATTACGGATATTAGTTTGCTTTACGGTAAGTGTATTAAAGGTGATGTATATAATGTTTCTGTAGCTGTTGGGCCTGGGTTCGTGAAAGGCGTGGACCGTGGCAAATGGTATGGTACACCGGGAGAAGAATCCTATAGTTATCAAAGTTTGCCATTTAATACATTGGGCTTTTCAATCGATACCAATACATTTATTATTACACCCATTTTAGGATTTGGAATTAACCTTAATGCCAATATTAATAATGAACGTTCTTATTGGGGTATTTTGTTATGTATTCAGCTTGGACATATTCAATAAGTTATATTAGATTTTTTCGTTCAAAGGTTTTGTGTATCCCTGAACGGCCCTCGTTTTCACTCGGGATTATGGGGAGACAAGTCTCTGAGCAGCCTTTCGGGTCCGCTCAAGGCCCGGGTTCCAGGAGGATGTTGAGCGCCTTTCGGCTTCGCTCAAGGACCGAGTCTGAAGCGGGAGCGTCGTTGAGTGTCATCATCCTGAATTGTGATGAAGGAAGGAATTTGTTTATATTGGGGATAAAATCCCTATTTCATTGGTTCTGCAGCATCCCTCGACTCCGCTCGGGATGACAGGAAGACGATTTTGAAGCATGTCACCTTGAGTGGTCTTTCGGCTTTGCTCAAGGCCCGGGTTCAAGGCGGACGCTGAGCGGAGTGATGGCAGTAATCAATAATCACCGGTTTTTATGAGGAGAGAAAACATGTTTAAACGAAATTTTCTCACGTTTTTCAGCTTGTTTATGGTATTGGTTCAAGCTGTTTTTGCCCAAATCGTAATTCATGGGACCGTGACAGATAACGGCGCAAAATATTTGGGTAACGGAGCAGAACCGGTAGCGAACGCGTTTGTCAGATTGATATATCAGCCTAATCCCATCGTTTTCTTTAGCGCTTATACAGATGAACTGGGCCAATATTCTATCCAAATAAGTGCAGCAGGCGTTGAAAATAATTCTCTGCAAAAACCCAATGGTTTCCGGTTGCTGCAGAATTATCCCAATCC
>CAXXFV010000012.1:0-11475 GCA_963674595.2 bacterium | reverse complement strand
TCATTGGTGCTTTAATTTTGTTGTGGATTGCCGGTAAATTAAAAAAATAATTTCCAAAGCAGAAATAACTTTTTTTTGAGACCTTGAATTTTCTAAATAACGCTGTTTTTAATAAAAATCTATTTTACGATAAAGCAATTTTAAAAAGAGCAAACCATGAAAACCTCGTTTGTAAGATCTTTTTTTGTTAATATAATCCTTCCGACACTTTTAACTATTTTACTTTTTATAATTGCCATTTTTTTTATAATCATCCCCTCCTCCAGAAAAAATTTGTTGGATCGAAAACGTGAAATGATTCGAGAGTTGACAAACTCTACATGGAATTTATTAGACAGTTATCATCAAAAAGTTTCCGCAGGTGAGTTAACATTAGCCGAAGCTCAGCAGGAAGCAATCTCGAATATCAGTTCATTACGATACGGAGATGAAAACAAAGACTACTTTTGGATAACCGACATGCAGCCACGTATGATCGTTCATCCCTATCGAAGCGACCTTGACGGAGAAGATTTGTCTGATTTTACGGATTCTCACGGAAAGAAACTTTTTGTAGAGTTTGTAAAAACAGTTAAAAGTAATGGCGCAGGATATGTTGATTATTATTGGCAATGGAAAGACGATTCTTTACGTATTGTTCCCAAGTTGTCTTATGTACGTGAATTTGCACCATGGCAATGGGTCATAGGGACCGGTATTTATATCGAAGACGTTCGGCATGAAATTGGCCGAATTACCCGCCGGTTGATCAACATTTCTGTGGCAATTATATTTATGCTTGCTTTGATATTATTTTACATAGCAAGACAGACTTTTCAAATTGAACAAAAAAAACAACTGGCTGAAAAAGAGCTTGCTGATTCCAGGGAAAAATACAAGTCCCTGGTAGAAGCCTCAACCGAAGGCACGCTTATGATCATGGATTTTAAAATTATTTATGCTAATCAAATTATTCAAAATATATTGGGATTTTCAGAAAAAGAGCTTACCAGGTTAAATTTAAATGATTTGTTTGATACGGAAAATATAAAGAACACAAATTTTATTGAAATTCTGCAATCTGATGCGTTACCGGATCAAATCGAAGTAAATTTGCTTCATAAAAACAAGACTAAAATAAATGCTTTAATTTCGATATCACAAATTCAATTGTTTGGCAAGAACGGATTCATTCTGATTATTAAAGATGTGGGCGGTTTAAAAAAAATCAGGGAAGAGCTGGGAGAGAGTAAATTAAAATTTCAAATGTTGACGGACAATATCAATATCGGCGTTTTTCGTATTCAGGTTGAAAAGAATCCTAAATTTATTGAGGTAAACCAGGCTGCACAAAAAATATTTGGGATGGATAACACAGTTTTTGAAAATTTTACAATTACTGATTTTTTCAGGGATAAAGATGAAGCCCAGAATTTTATGGATCACCTGTTAAATGAGGGTTCTGCCAACAAACGTATTATTCAGCTAAAACGTCAAAACGGAACAAACTCGATTGTATCGATTTCCGCTATTGTTATTAAAAGTGATGATAAAAAAGAAATATTTATTGATGGTATTATTGAAGATATTTCTGAACAGAAAAAATCCGAACAAGCCCGTGAAGAAATTATTATTGAACTGCAAACATCACTGGTATACTTGAACCAGCCTGTAAAACATTTTGCGCAAAAATGTCTCTGTATTCCAATGAATACACCGATAAAAACAGCGGCAAAAAATTTAAAGCAACAAAACCAAAACGCCGCCCTGATTGTGACCGATTCGGGTGAAACAATCGGCATTATCACGGCGGAAGATTTGTGGAAACGGGTCATGTGTGATGAAAAAACATTATCACACCCTGTTTACGAAATAATGACCGCTCCGGTCATTTCTTTATCTGAAAATGCACTGGTTTTTGAGGCTTTAATTTTAATGCAGGAACGATTTATCCGGCATTTGCCATTGGCTGATGTACATGGAAATATCAACAAGATTATTTCAGACAAGGAGATTATTCAGCTTTCACAATATTCTGCGGGATTACTGGTTCATGAAATTAATCGGGCCGAGTCAATTGAAGAAATTATAACACGATGCAAAACACTGCCGCAAATGGTAAAATATCTGGTTGAAAGTGGTTTTCTTGCGCCCAATGTAACGCGTATTATCAGTTCTATTGGAGATTCGGTTGCGAACAAATTTCTTAAATTTGCTTTGCAGGAAATGGGTGAACCGCCGGTGCGTTTTGCTTTTATGGTGCTGGGAAGCCAGGGCCGGGAAGAACAAACCCTTGTGACAGACCAGGATAATGTTTTGATCTATGAAGATACGGAGAAAAATGTTCAGAATTATTTTCTTAAACTGGCGGAAATTGTTAACGGATTATTGGACCAGGCCGGTTATCGGTTTTGTAACGGGGATGTTATGGCTAAAAATCCAAAGTGGTGCGTCAGTTTGAGTGAATGGAAAAAGCATTTTCATCATTGGATCAATGAAGCCGAACCCCAGGATTTGGTGGACATCAACATCTTTTTCGATTTTCGTCATCTTTACGGTGATTTGACCCTTGTACAGGACCTTAATTTGTATGTACAACAAATCGCACAGGACAAAGCGGCTTTTTTCAACCATCTGGCAAAGAACTCTCTTTTGGTCAAACCGCCGATCACATTTACGGGAAGCATTAAAAAATCATCCGGGGAACATCAGCAGGCATTTGACATTAAATTTGCTCTCATGCCGGTTGTTGATTTTGCCCGCATTTATACGCTGCGACATCAAATATCCGAACGCAATACCCTGCAGCGCCTGGAAAAACTTTATGAAAAAAATATTATCACAAAATCATTACATGATGAAATGGTAGAGTGTTATAACTATTTAATGATGCTGCGGTTTCAGCACCAGGTGCAGGATTTGGAGGAAAATAAAATACCGGACAATTTCATCAATCCCAAAAGACTGACACAAATAGAACAGCATATGTTGAAAAAAATATTTTCACAAATCAGCGGATTTCAAAAAAAGCTGAGCTATGACTTTACCGGCATTGCCTGATCTTATTGTTAACTGAAATCATGATAGGATTTATTTGGATCTATGGCTGTATATTTGAGATAGAGTTTTTTAAACAAATGCGTTAAAAAAGCAACAATGATAAACCAGATCACATACCAATACCCGGCAGGCGTGTTTTCTGTTTTTGAAATACTGATAATCAAATTTATCAAATGTGTCGGAAAAAAAATGATAAATGCATTAAACACAGCAGCGCCTTGTGCACGAATGGGATTTTTTTTCCATGTAAAATTATAAATTAACAAATTCTTTAAAGTAAACGATTCATAAGCATAGCTGGTCAAATATATAATAAACACCCAGAAAAAACTTTTGAGAATGACCAGAAGGATAAATTTCATATTGAATGACCTTTAAAGTAAGTCTGCACTCAAGAATTTGTTGACAATAGATACAAATTCATTGGAATTGCTCATAATAGCCGGGTGGCTCCCTTTGGCAAATATATGAACCTTTGAATTAGGAATTATATTTGAAATATTATTATACTTTCTTTCAATATCAGGTATAAATTTATCTGTTCTGTTGCCGGTTAAAAGGGTTGGTGCAGTAATTTCTGATAGCGATTTGTGAAAAAAATTTCCATATTTTTCATGAAATGCAATTTGCATCGAGCTATCTAAATTGATAATCTTTTTCCAATCGCATCCATGGTTCCAAAACCAAAAAAAAATGGCTAATGGATTTTTCATCGCTTTGAGACGGTCCTTTTCAAGTAAGCTGATGAAATTACTTTCTGAATGTTCACCAATAAAACTGTCAGCTATGATCTTATTAATATAACCTGGGGATTCAATTGCGAGATTCAATCCAATTAATGCACCACCGCTACTTCCAACAATATTAACTTTGGAAAGCTGTAAATGTTTAACAAGCTCTTTAACAACAAGAGAGTTTTCGAACCACCAATCAGTTGGAAATTTTGAAAGCCGATCTGATTTACCATGACCCGGTAAATCAATTACAATTGTTTTATAGTTACTGGAAAGCTTTTTTTCTACTCCAAAAAACATCTTTGAAGATGATGTGTTGCCATGAATTAAAATTAAAGGAACCCCTTTTCCGGTGGTTCTGAAATATACTTTTTTATCTTTATATTCGAAATAGCTCATGGTTTTCGTTAATTCTTTATATCAGTATAATTAGCTTATCATCTACAAATCACAATCACATTCACTGCATATTTTCGAGTTTGGTTCAAATTCCAGGGTAATGTGTTCTATACCCAGTTGGTGCAGGTCTCTTTTTATTTCTGTCTTTTCCGATTCAATTTCCGTCAGAGACATATTTTTATTGGAAGATAGATGGCATGAAAAGACCGTAAACCGGCCGTCCAGAGACCAGAGATGCACGTCATGCACACTATCGATGGCGTCCCTTTTGAGGATCAATTGTTTTATTTTTTGCACATCCACATCATCCGGGGAATATTGTAAAAATATTTTTAAAATGCTTTTTATATTCGGCAGAATTTTGGAAACGATAAAGATGGTAATAACGATGGACAATAACGGATCCAATATCGGCAGGTCGTAAAACAATAGCAAAATACTGACGATGAGAACAGCAATCCAGCCCAATACATCTTCCAGCAGATGCAGCAAAATGACCCGTTCATTTAACTTGTCGCCTTTTCTAAGGCGTAAAACCGCGAACCCGTTAATTAAAACACCGGCTACTGCCATGCCGATCATACCCTTGGGATGCACAGCCTCAGGATGAAAGAGCCTGGGAATGGACTGGGTGAGAATAAAAACCGAACCTGCCAGCAGCACAAACGAACTTGTAATGGCCCCAAGCAATGAGAACCTTCGATATCCGAAGGTCAATTCATCGGTGCGTTTCTTTTTCGAATAACGTTCCATCAGCCAGGAAAAGCCGATGGTAGCCGTATCACCCAGATCGTGTACGGCGTCGGAAAGAATGGCAATACTGTTTGTCAGCAGTCCGCCGACAATCTCAACCACGGCAAAGCTTAAATTTAATACAAATGCCAAGGTCAGATTAGAATTGGTATGATGGTCGTGTGCATGATGACTGTGTTGTTCCATGAAAATTTCTCTAAAAATATCTTGTTTAAAAATAGCCCTTAATAAAATAACGATACAGGAAATCCTGCTATTCCACGATATGAATTATTCCTAAATTAAAAACGGAGGCTCTTCGGAAACAGTATCCAGGATATTTTTTGCTTTTTCAACAGCCTCTTCCTCCCCGTCAATGCCAAGCCACACAGCCCCTTCTGCCCCGCATACACCTCCGGCGGCAACGAGATGAGCATGTGCCCCTGACAATATGTTGACGGCCTGAATTTCGGATATTATTTTTCCACTGACAGGCAGCAAACGCGGTCCTTTGGAACCGGCAGCATTTAATCGTTCGGCAAGAACATCAATATCGTCGTGTACGCGTTTTTCCAATCCCACCGGCAGAAGCAGTTCAACGCGTCTGCCGACAACGGCCTGTAAAGCAGCGACAATCGTCCCTCCTTTTGGGTGACCGATCAATATACCGGCTTTATTGGTATTCATGTTAATACAGTTGGCGCCCTTGAGAATAAGATCGCCTTTTTTCAAATCATCAACCGTGTCAAAAATTGTTTTGCCCTTTTGCCATACACCCTTTTCAATAACAACATCACCCGGGAATAGAGACTCGTCTGTCAGTCTTCCGGACTCTTTGGTTTTATAGTTTGGAGGTAAAACAATACCGCGAAAAAAATGATGTGTGATCAAGTCTTCAGGCGATGAAAGCTGCTGTAAAAGTTCCTGAGCAACGTAACCGTTTGTTGTTCCGGCAATAACGACAATCGTCCCGGATTGTAACGCAGATTTTATTGAGGCAAGTTCGACAACGGCTTTGGCAATCAGTCTTTTACCGGCCGCAGGTGTTAACGTATATGGAACCATAATCCTTTCCTTCTATAGAAATATGAAAATTTTATTCATTGGCAAAAGAAAAATGCATTTGAACAATGACCCACTTGTCGCTGCGTTTTTCCAGCACGCCGGTCCAGCGGGTATTTTCCCAATTGGCAGGCTGCCCTTTCCATTCATTAATATCATCAAGTCTGCAATAAAACCAGGCAACATGACCGCATTCAGAAAAATTAATATTCAGGTCTTTTATTTCATAACGAACAGCTTTAAAATCCGGACTCATCCAGAATTTTTCATTGGTTTTAAAATCGGCAATTCCTTTGATCACGCGTTTATGCGGATCAACTTCGATATAGTTTGAATCCGGTGCGATGGTGCTGTACAGCAAGTCAAGATCTTTGTCCTTTGCCCAACCGATACTATTATGAATGGCTTGTTCAACCTGCTGCTTTTCTGTTTCATAATTAAAACCACATTCCTTTTGACAGGAAAAAAGCAATAAACAGCAAATAAGGAAACAAAAACTCATGTTTACAATTTTCAAAACACACCTCTAAAATAAATAACAGTCTTATTTCGGCTCAAGGTTTAAAAATTAATAGTAACAACACCCGAATTACCGGGGACCTTTCAATTTGTAATACTGAAACAAAAAATACAACAGGGCCAAATGAGTTAAAATGAAAATCAAAAACACAACATGATAAAATTCAGGTGAAAAACTGGTCATATAGCCTGAAAAGACAAAACGCAAATAGCTTGCTAAAGCAAGGAGACTTTTGATAATACCAATCCCAAACATAATCGCAACAAACACTGAGGCGCGAGTCAGCAATTTATATTCAGAGATACATTCCCTTTTATAAATAATGATAAATATAAAAAACAGAACAGCATTCAAAAAACTGAAAAGATGCCTTGAAAGAACAATAACATGATAATCGATAATTTTTGATAAAACAGACAACTTTAGTATATAAACGCAAACAAAACTAAAAAGCAAAATCTTGAGAATCAGGGCAATTTTACGGTTAGACTTTTCTTCCTGATAAAAATAATAAAGAAACAGTAGAATTATTATTCTGGAAAGAACGGCAAGGACCGAAGTTATTGAAGAGAAAAATGAAACCGTAAACACAGATGGTATTAAAAAATGAATTGTTTTTAGCAATATTTCATAAAAAAGTACCGCAATTAAGGCAACGGTCGCATATTTGACATTCATTGCAACACCTCCGATTAATTGTACTCTAACAATCAATGTTGTCTGATTAATTTTACCCGAAAAGGTGAAAAAATATTATTTTAAATATCGATCTGAATTCAGCAAAAAAATTTAAATCAACACCTTGCTTCCGAGTTAAAGAATAACTAATGTTTGTTAACAATAAACTCACTTAAATTAAGTAAAATAACTCCGACAACAATTATCAGAATTGATAGAATTTTTAGAGTATTAACAGGTTCTTTAAAATAGGTCATACCGATAAGCGAGACCAAAAGTATTCCTATACCGGCCCAAATTGCATAAATAAAACTCAAGTCAAAATGCTTTAAAGCAAAAATAAAAATGCTAAAAGAGATTCCCCAAAAAATAAAAGTGGCAATGGATGCATAAAGATTTGAAAAACCCTCTGATAGTTTCATGCAAGTTGAACCGCCAAGCTCTGATAAAATGGCTATTGCTAAAAGTAACCAACGCATATAATCTCCCGGAAATTTAATTTATTACTCTTACCAAATGAAATTCATTTCAGATAAAGAATTATTTAACCACCAAAATCTAAATGTCGGTTTTACTAAACGTTGCCAATTGTTTATCATGTAGTTTACTCAGCAACAACAAACTCAAAACAGCACCAAGTAATGCAAAACCCATATCAGACTGTGTGTCCCAAACATAACCTTGCGTACCCAGAAACGCCTCGGCACTTTTTCCTGAAAGCAAAGCGACCCACCATTCAATTAACTCATAAAAAGCGCTAAATGCCAAACAAAAGCAAACAATTAAAAATGCTCGCCAAAATTTGCCGTTTATCACTTTTTTTCTTATCATGATTTCCCTGGCTATTATGGCAGGAATAAATCCCTGGGCAAAATGCCCGACCTTGTCATAATTATTTCGGCTGCTGTTAAACAGCTCTTTTATCTCATTAAACAGGGGAACCTCTGCATAGGTATAATGCCCTCCTACCATTAAAATGATACAATGAATTAAAATCAATACATAGGCCAGGGGAGTAAGGGGAAACTTTTTATAGGTATAGGCAATAACAGTAAATCCAATAATTGCCGGAAATACCTCAAGAAACCAGGTATAAAGATCATAGGGTGATATTGCTGACCACACAAAGACGAAAACAAATATACCAATCCAAAGATATTTTTTCATATAATTCCTTTTAAAAAAATTACAACTTGTTACACACCTATCTCCATCCATCCCGGATGACCCGTTACGACTTGCTAAAAAATCCATAATTATACATGTCACTAAATTTAGTAAATTATAACAGATAATTATATAATATCCAAGTATTAATTAAGTTCCCGTATCCAAGCATAAAATTATTCGGTTTTTTTAAGAATACCAGCCTTTAAATAGTGGCATACAAATTGTACAATAGTAAGCAGTCAAATTTTCCTGGAATAATATGAAAGGGTTGGATCATGAATTCCGCGCAACGTAATGAAATTATTGAATCTATTGAGCATGATTTAATGACGTTAGAGTTGATCAGTTTCAGCTTGTGTACAAAATTGAAACTTTATTCGGACATGGATTACAACATTTGCACCTATCATCAGTTAACAATCATTCGGAGTAAATTAAAAAAACTTTTTTAATTGCGGATTATAACAGTTGATCGAATAGTAATCAGAGTCTAGTTTCACCATCTTTTGTCGGCTAATGTTATCTGTTAAACATGGTTCAATTGCCTAAACCAGTTTCTTAAAATACCAATCCTTGCTTTAATCAGCGGGCGATTTTATACAAAACATCGGATCAATTGATGAAATACGTTTTCATTGATAACCGAATGGTTTATGCTATAACAATAGATATACGTCTTTTTGAGGGCTTATTCCACATGGTGTGTCCAAGATAATTCCGGCTTTTAAATTAGTAAAAAGTACTTGAATCCAGGGATGGATTATTTTATACGATTTAATTAAGAAAGGCCTTTGAAGGAACTATCGGATTCATATATTCTTACAAAATATTAAAAAATCAATAATTGTAATTGAGAAGAATCGACTATTACGTTTGATTTTGTGTTATTTTGCAGGAAATAATACTGTTCTCTATTCCGCAATTAACATAGCAATTCTTAAACCCAAGTACGAGCTGCAAAGATAAGTTTAAACAAAAAGAAAGGGATGAATCAAATGTTCAAAATATCTTATAATAAGCTTTTTTCATTTTTTGTTATTTCTCTTTGTTTAATACAATTTTCCTGTACAGGAAACGAAAAAGAACCAAAAGGAAACAATGTGAACCTTTTTAAAAAAAATCTAGAGTATAATGTTGCAGCTTATATCTGGCCCTCATGTCATCATGACGAACGTTTTGGTGATATGCTTTGGCCTGAAAAAACCGGTGAATGGGAAATAATAAAAAAGGGGACCTCCCGTTTTGAAGGGCATTATCAACCAAAGGTGCCGCTGTGGGGTTATGAAATGGATGATGATCCCAAGGTAATGGAAAAGTGGATTGACGCAGCAACAGATCATGGAATAAACACCTTTATTTTCGACTGGTATTGGTTTGATGATGGGCCATTTCTTGAAAGCACATTAAATAATGGTTTTTTAAAAGCAGCCAACCGTGAGAAAATGAATTTTTACCTTATGTGGGCCCAATCATGAAGTGAAGCAAAATTATTGGAACGTTCACAAATACAAAGATATTGACAGCTTGCTATGGATGGCGATGTTGATATGAAAAATTTTAAAATAATTGTTGACCGGGTAATAAATAATTATTTTAAACAACCCAATTATTTTAAAATTGACGGTATGCCGGTATTTTCCATATTCAGTCTTGATGAATTAATGAGCGGACTGGGTGGCTTGGAACAAACCAAAGAGGCACTTGATTATTTCAGGGAAATGACGATAAAGGCCGGTTTTCCGGGCCTGCATCTTCAGTTAATCATATATGGTCTGCCAAACCAAGACAGACTTTTAACACTGGAAACATTGCAGATTAATAGTTTGACTCAGTATAACTGGGGATGGATGAAAGAGCAGGATTATATTAAATGGGCAACCAAAGCCATAGACATAAGAAACCAGTGGGATGATCTTGTTTCAATACCTGTTTTTACAAACGCTTCAATTGGTTGGGATGATACTCCCAGATTTCCGGATAAAGGCAAAGATGACATCGTGTGTTACAACAAGTCACCGGAAAGTTTTGCAGCGTTTCTACAGGAAGCAAAAGAGTATTGCGATAACCATCCGGAACAAACAAAACTGATTACAATCTTTTCATGGAATGAATGGATTGAAGGAGGTTATTTGTTGCCTGACAGAAAGTATGGATTTGAATATTTGGATAAAGTGAAAAAAGTTGTAACAGGCTCTTATGATCCTTATTAAAAGATAAAATATTACTTTTTAATCCGTGATCTTGACAAGCCCATTAAACTGAAAATATTGTTCCGTTATGCCGAGAGAATCCACAAGGTCTCTGATTTCAACTGTTTTAAAATTAGCTGTGTTGAATCCTTCACCACGATCATTATCATACAACCATAGTGGTGTCGGCCATAAACAGGCTCTGAATTTAAAGCTTCGGTAAAACTCTTTACTTACGCCTTTTTGGCCATGATGTGCCATTTGCACATAGTCACAATCCAGATCATCCGTAAAAGAGCCTTTCAGGAACAGGTTTCCACCTTCCTTTGCCAGGTCGCCCAGGAACAGTATGGATTTTTTGTCATCCCATACCTTAATGACCATAGATGAATTGTTATAGATGTTAAAAGTAATCGTTGTATCAACCGTGCTTAGAATCTTGAAATTAGTCTGATCAATCTTGATCACGGCACCAGGTTCTGTATAATTTACAACTTGTATATCCGAACTATTCAGGTTATGGTAATAAACGCTGGTGAGGCTGTCAAAATGGTCATCGTATTTGCGATAGTACCATTCCGGAAGTTCCGAATGATAGACTGTTTTGATCCGGATATCTCCCGGATCCATCAGAATCTCATTAAATGCCCCCATGTGATCATGGTGCGGATGACTGATAAACCAGGCTTCCACCTCATTGCCCAGAGCTGCGAGAAATCCCTTTAAATAAGGAGCTTCATCCCTAAGGCCTCCATCCATCACTACAACTTGCCCATTGTCCATAAGAAACACATAAGAGTTACCAACCCAATCTGTATGCAAAGGTAACTGCCAGACGGTAAAATTTGATGCTTTACGTCCACAAGCGGATACCATGCAAAAAACAAAAACCAGTAACAATATGTTTTTCATCTTGATCGATTTCATTTGAAAATTCCATTTTTATTTGATT
>CAXXFV010000011.1:0-48484 GCA_963674595.2 bacterium | reverse complement strand
GCCCGCAGCGGATTTCAATGGGGCAGTCAACATTTTGCCGGTGTTGTTGCGGCTAAAATCAAAATCTTTTTTCATAACCAGTTGCTCGTAAAAATCCAGCAATCCGGGCCGACTTTTACATCTTCCAAACTATCCGGGAAATTATACAATACCCTGTTATCCGGCATTGACGCGCTGGATACCTATTTCAGCCAATACCTTCCGGGACTGTTGCAGGCGGTGCTGATTCCGATATTAATACTCTTTTTTATTTTTCCGGTGGATTTATTATCCGGCATTGTAGCTTTTACTAACCGCGCCCCTTATTCCCTTTTTTATGAAGCTAATAGGTTCCATTGCGCAGTCGCTGACAAAAAAGCAGTGGTCTCACCTGAACCGGATGAGCGAATATTATCTGGATGTTTTACAGGGCCTCACTACGTTAAAAATATTCGGCAAAAGTCATGAACAGATACAAAAGATATCCCAAATTGCTCAAAGATTTCGCAAATCAACCATGAACGTATTGCGCGTGGCGTTTTTATCGGCGCTGACGCTGGAATGGCTGGCAACCATCAGTACGGCCATTATTGCCGTTGAAATCGGTTTACGGCTTTTGTATCACAAAATGGATTTCCAGTCTGCTTTGTTTATTTTGTTGTTGGCCCCGGAATTCTATTTACCGTTACGGCAATTGGGCGCACGCTTTCATAGCGGAATCACAGGTACGACAGCCGCTCTGGATATTTATGAAATACTGGATGCCCCGGTTAATATAACAATATCACAAAACCATACGTTGGAATCTTTTAAAAAGATACAATTCAATAATGTAACCTTTCAATACCCGAATACCGACAAACCCGCACTTTCTGATATAACTTTTCAAATGCATTCCGGCTCAACGACTGTTCTCATCGGACCGAGTGGTGCGGGCAAATCAACGCTGATGTCATTATTGTTAAAATTTATGCCCCCAACAACCGGCGATATATTTATTGACAAAAAGTTACTTGAACAATTAAATAGTGAAAATTGGAGAAACCAGATTGCCTGGGTGTCGCAGCATCCCTACCTGTTTCACTCAAGTCTGATGAATAATATACGAATCGCCAATTCCAAAGCATCTCAAGAACAGGTGGAACAGGCCATTGAACATGCACATTTGACGGAATTTGTTTCAACACTGGCTGATGGCTATAACACAATTATCGGCGAGCGCGGCGAAAGACTGAGCGGCGGCCAGGCCCAGCGGCTTGCTTTGGCGCGTGCGTTTCTGAAAGATGCACCGTTGCTGATTCTCGATGAGCCGACAGCACACCTGGACCCCGTGCTTGATGAAAAATTAACCGACTCGTTAAAACGCTTAACACAGGACAAAACTGCTCTTGTAACAGCACACAGATTCAGTACGGTGTTTCAGGCGGATCAGGTATTGGTGCTTGAAAACGGATTTTTAACGGAAGCAGGACAGCCGTCTGCCTTGAACCAATCCGGACATTTTTTATATGATATGGTAAATTTGCAAAAGGGACGGGATGTTTAAAAATTTCGAAAAAATATTACCCTATAAAAAATGGTTTCTACTTGCCTCCCTGGCAGGATTTCTTACAATTGCCGGCAGCATCGGTTTGCTTATGGCGTCCGGATATATTATTGCCAAAGCAGCGCTGCACCCTTTTATCGCCGAATTGTCTGTTGCCATTGTCGGTGTGCGTTTTTTCGGGATTGCCCGCGGATTGCTGCGTTATGTTGAACGGCTCGTTTCCCATGAAGCGACCTTTCATATTCTTGCATCCTGGCGGACGTGGTTTTATCAACAAATCGAACCCCTGGCGCCGGAACATTTTAAAAATAAAAAAAGCGGGGATTTGCTGGCCCGGGTTATCGGGGACATTGAACATCTGGAACAGTTTTACATTAAAGCCATATCACCACCGATGACGGCTGTTTTCATTACCCTTTTAATGTGGTTTTTGTTTGGTATTTTTAACTGGATTTTTCCGCTTATTTTGACGCTTTTTTTCATCGCCGGAGGAATTGGTCTGCCTTTGTTTTCTCATTATACTAGTCAGAAAACAGGAGACAAAATCATCAAAGTTAACAGTCGTTTGTCTGAACAGACACTGGATGTTTTGCATGGATTCGCGGATCTGGCCGTTTTTAACAGGGCTGAAGAATATTTTACAAAGGTGACGGAACAAAACCGGCAGCTTGTTCTTCTGAAACGAAAAATGAATTCCATAACAGCGTTAAATGACAGTCTATTAACTTTTCTCATGAACGGTGCGGTTTTTACTGTTCTATACGTTGCCATTCCGCAGGTCCATGCTACCCTACTGGACGGCGTCAGTCTCACCGTTTTGGTTATGGGAACCATGGCCGCGTTTGAAGCGATTGCCCCTCTCCCTCAGGCGGCCCAATACCTGCAAAGTTCGAAAACGGCCATGCAGCGAATAACCGAAATTACGGATCAAAAGCCGCCGGTCACCGAATCTTTAAAAACCTTAAAAGACATATCCGGTCCGGTTTCTTTTGAAAGCGTAACATTTTCCTATCATGAAAATGAACCGGTCCTGAAAAACATCAATTTGCAATTTCCGGAAAAAGGACTGTGCGCCATTATCGGTCCCAGCGGGTCCGGGAAAACAACATTGACAAACCTGTTACTGCATCTTTATAAAGCCGACAGCGGTGAGATTAAGATCGGAGAAAATTCTATAAATAGCATTTCCCGTAAACAACTGGCAGAAAAAATTTCGTTTGCCTCACAACAAACCGTCCTCTTTAACGGGACAGTAAATGATAATTTTAAAATCATCATGCCGGAAGCGACACAGCAGGAAATTATTAAAGCCTGTATAGCCGCCTGTATTCATAACACAATTATGAATCTGCCGCAAGGATATGATACCTGGCTGGGTGAGAAGGGTTATCGCTTAAGCGGCGGCGAAAAACAAAGACTGGTGCTGGCACGGGCTATTCTTAAAAATACACCCGTTATTGTGTTTGATGAACCAACCGCGAATCTGGACAATAAAACAGCCGAAACTTTTTTTAAAAACATTGAACAACTGGCAAAAGAAAAAGCCATAATTGTTATCACACATCAACTATGGCTTTTGCCGTCAAATTCTGAGATCTATGTTTTGTATAACGGAACCATTGCAGAACAGGGTACCCGAAAACAGCTCGCAAACAACAAGTTGTATTCACAAATGTATAACATCCTGAAAAACCAGATAGCAGATGAAATACAAGGTTAAATTACGAAACTGCTTATTTTAACATGATCATTCGTTTTACAGCCCTGTTGTTTTCGGTTGTTAAAACAGCCATATACACACCGCTGGAAACAGAATAATTTTGTTCATTCAAACCATCCCATAGGGCTGTATAAGCGCCCGGAGAGTGAAACTCATTTTTTACACTCTTTACCAAACGTCCCTGAATATCAAAAACAGCCAGTTTTACCTGTGAATCTGAAAAAATCGAATAGGAAATAACCGTCTGTGAGTTGAAAGGATTGGGATAATTATTATTCAGTTGAAATGTTGCGGCAGGTTTTAAATTATCAGCCAAAACACGGGTTTCCGGATTTGTTAAAACATAACCCACTATAGGATCGGCCGTATCCGAACCCCACAAAGACTTTAGTCCGTTATAGCCCAAAGCCTGTGCCGACTCGGACAATTCTCCGCTTCCTTCAAGAGAAAAGGAAATATCCAGCGTATCACCCAGGGCAATAATCGGGTCCCCGTTTTCATCGTTAAAAAATCCCCACATGGGCGCCATCATCTCGGCTTCATGACCATCTTCAGATACGGCAACTGTTATAATACCCTGATACACCGGACCCTTGTCGCTGACAAGTACATAACTGGAATCCGGGAAAAGGACCCATTGCAGGTAATCATCGTAATTTGCAGGCGCAAGACGGATGATATGATTTTCCAAATCCGCCAAACCGGCGGGTAGTTCCTGTTCACTCATGTAACCGTGATGCAAATAATGACCGGTATTAAAAGTGCCGTTATAAAACTCAATTTCCATGTTCATATCGTAACCGATACTGTTCGGCCAGTAACCGCCTTCTTCCAGAGGATACCCGGTGACATCATTATTATCAACATCAATGGTGATGATATAATAATAACGCCCGGCCTTATAACCGTCCGCTTCACTGGACGTTCGTCCGACAATGCCGGTTGCTTTAACATAGGCATACAAATTTTCAGCATCGTGGGTAAATTTTACTTCCAGAATATCCACGTCGCTGTAATTCAAGGGTTCAGGTGCGGGAATTCCGTTCAGGCGTGATTCGGTATCATGAACATCATTGGCGGGGTCTGTCATCAGGACCGGCAGATTTTCCCAGTCTGTAAACTGGCCGTCGATTTGGATTGCATTTTGAGCATAGACAATTCCTGCTAAAAGCAAAACGAGTGTAACAATATTATTTTTCATGTCTCCCTCAACATTTTAAAATATATATTGATTAACGAATTATCACAAAATTTATATAATATCAAAAAATGAAAAAATATCGATTTTTACAATCATCTTTTTATAAAAAAACAAAGGCTGCCTGAAAACAGGCAGCCTCAATTTTAATCAATCCAGTTGGTAACCGTATTCGTGTTAAAATCAAGTTTACGGTGCATATTACCATAACTCATATTCAACAGATGACTGTTACGATCTGCGTTTAAAAATGGTCCTTCATACAGTTTCCAATGTTCATAATCAACAGGTTTGTTGTTGATTAATGGAACCTGATCATAGGTAAAGGACATTTCCGTTCCATCCAGGGATGTAAAATTAACACCTGGCTTGGGATCGACTTTTGTTTCAAGCGCACAAGCCAAAACTGCTTTTTTAAACTCATCCATTGAAGCATAGCTTGAAGCCGGTGCTGCCTGAAAAACAGCGCCGTTTTGGCGGTAATGACTTTCCATACGCCAAAAACCATCATCATCAAACCATTCATATTTTTGTAACGGATAATAAGCCATCCAGGCATCGCCACCGCGACAAAAGATCCAGCCTGATTCATCGATTTCCCTTGTTTCCAGATTTTTGGGAAAGAAAGCATTGATATGTTCGTAATGCGTTCCTTCCGGTATATCATATAACGCAATCAAAGCATCCTTGTGCTGAACAATTTGTTCAAATGGAGAGGCGCCGGTCCTTTTGGCGGGTTGATTATATGATTTTTTGGCAACCGGACCGGAAATGATATATTCCACCAGCAAATCTTTATGTTCCGGAAAATACATGGACAGCTCAAACCCGGCAACATAGGGATGATTACAAAAGATCGTATTCTTGCCGTCGCTGGGTTTATCAATGGCCCAGGTAATGTCCCAGGAATGCTGTTGAATAGGCTGCAACAATCCACCCTGAAGCGAACCAAGAACATATTCATTGCGCATATAAGTATATTTATAAACCGGGGCATTTTTTACATCGCTGTTGCGAATGCGGTGACGTGTTCTTTTGTATTCTTTGTGAACATAGGGCTGGGAACGGTCTGTTGCAATGTGATAAAGAATTTCAGGTGGACGGTACCCGCTCATAGCCAGCGTACAGGCCCAGTGCACCAGTCTCTTTTCCGTATTACCAAACAGCAGCCAGGAAAATCCGGCAGAATCGCTGAGCCAGCCATTAAATGCCTGGGGAGGATAAATGCGGCTGTGGGCACCGCCATAAAATCCATCAAGTGACTCGGCGGCAAAATCCGCTAAAAGATAATCAAGCATCATACCGGCTTTTTGTTTCATTTCTTCGTCTTCAGCAAAAGCATAAAGCATGGCCATCGGCGAAACAAAACAGCCGATATAATTGGGAGAATCAAACTCACCTTGTCCGATAGATGTGGTAATGCGCATCCAATCATACAGGTATTCTTTTGCTTCATTATGAATTTCCTGGGAAGAACGACCATTAAACCAGGTTTCACCCGGGTCATCAGGATACAATTGGGTGATGAGATAATAACTCATATACGTCATGGCCCAGTGGTTTTCAGTATCTCCACGATTCGGTGTATAAGTGCGCCATACATCACGCAACTTTTTTTGCAAATCTTTTGGTATATAGTCTTTACCAAAATACTGCACAATTATAAACTGATGTACCCAAAACATATCACCGCTTGGATTCTCAATCAACTGTTCCAAATCTTTTAATGCCTGTTTGACATCTTTACCGGTATAAAAACGAGCGGCAATTGAGAAAAATCCCTTTCTTTCAAAAGCATAAAGATTAATCAGTTCGTCACAACGTGATTGATAACCTTTATAATAATCAGAAGTCAGTAATTTTTGCTGCTGAACGTTTTCTGTTGTTTGCTGAGCTTTATCCGTATTCTTTGGGGAGGTACAGGAAAGGACAACAAACAAAAGCATTAAAATGTTTGCAATATATTTCATAATAAACCCTCCCAAAAACATAAGTCACCAATTTTTGCAGGAGCAAGACCCGCATAGGTCCAATTATCACCCAAATCATCGGTATAGTAAACGCCGTAACCGATTGTTCCAACCCATATACGGCCCTTTTTATCAAGATCGAATGCCAGTGCCTGAATCGTTCCGGTAGGCAGGCCCTCTGTTTTTTGCGCCCATGTTTTACCTTTGTCTACAGAGACATACAATCCGGTTTTATAACCGGTGGCTACCAGGATATCCGGATTATAATAACAAACATCAGCCGTAAAAAGCGAAATATCCTCAAGACCGTTTAATGTGCTCCAGGTTTTACCGTTATTTTCAGTATATAGCAAACTTTTTCCCAGGGTACTGGCAATCCAGATGTTTTTATGTTTAACATTTTGTTTTACATTTGTCACAGGATAATCGATGGTTGGGACTTGTTTCCATGTGTTTCCGGCATTTTCGGTAATAAACAAACCTTTTTCATTTGCGGCAATAAAACGATCGTTAACATCACGGTCAGCTTCAACTCTGTAACTATAGGGCGGAAAAGGAAAATCCTGATTAACAGCTTTCCAGGTGTCACCTTTGTCCAAAGACTGCCAGATCCCGTAGGCGGTTGAAATCAACACATGAGAAGGATTGAGAGGATGAATGGCAACGTCCTGAACTTCGGTAACGTGCCAATCGGTTGTTACTTTCCAGTGTTTGCCGCCATCCAATGACCTCATAGCGCCATGACCGGCTGCTAAAAAAATTTCGGATGAATTTTGTGTATTAACAGAAATCCCGTTAAAGCGGCCATTTTTCCATGCAGACTGGACCCAGGTGGTGTCATTCTTATATTGATATAAACCACCGGCTCCTCCTGAATTATCAACACAAACAACATATAAAGGTTGAAGACTCTGTGCAAAAACCTGAAATGCAAAGAGCAGGAAGAAAACAGAAATTTTTTGTTTCATTAGATCTACCTCATAATATAAAATGGTGAATTAATTTTTAATGTACAAAATAATAAATAGTAAAGCAATTAATGAAATAAAACGGCGCTTCATACTAATATGCTATTGACAAACATGAAAATTTCTTTTTTTAATTTTTAACAATTTGCTTATTGAAAATATAATTTTTATCTTTTACAAAATTTAATATTTAAGCCCCTATTATCAGAGGAAAATTTGAAAAAACATTATTACTATATATTACCTCCCTTGTTTATTCTGGTTTTTTTAATATTATCTTATGCTACTTATACAGAGGTCAAAAACAAAGTTATTTCAGATTTTAACAGACAACAAATGTTAGTGGCCCAACAATCTGCCAAGGGCATCCAGTCGTTTTTTGAACACTATATAAACGAATTGAATTATCTGGCGGGATTAAAATCCGTTAGCCGTATGGATAGAGCCGGCAGAGAAAAACTGGCTACCTATTATAATAATCATAATATTAACATAAAGTCTGTTACACGCGTTGACAGTACCGGACGAATTATATTCACAGCACCTTATAATAAAAATGCCGTCAATAAAGATATTTCCTATCAAAAGCATGTTGTAACGATTTTAAAGAATAGAAAACCGATTATTAGTGATGTTTTTATGTCGGTCCAGGGCTATCAAACAGTGGCTTATCATGTTCCGGTTTTTGACGGTAAAACGTTTACCGGATCGCTGGCCTTAACCTTTGACTTTAAAAAGATTGCCAAACAATTTTTTGAAAACATAAAAATCCTGAAAAACGGATATGCATGGGTCATCAGTGAAAATGCTATAGAACTATATTGCCCCGTACCCGGACACACAGGAAGAAGTGTGTATGAAACGTGCGGGGATTTCCCGACAGTTCTCGAACTTGTTGATAAAATGCTGCACCATCAGCAGGGTGCCGGAATATATTATTTCGACAGCATAAAAGAACAAAAAGTTAACCGTATAAAAAAACATGCCGTTTATTATCCAATAGAGTTACAAAATACATTCTGGTCCATAATTATTGCCACCCCGGAAAAAGAAATTTTAAATACAATGAGTGCATTTAAAAACAAACTTGTCATGCTCTTGTTGTTTTTATTTATCACCAGTATATTCTTACTTGCCTATATTTTAAAATCATACCTACATCTCAGAGAGGGGAAAAGACGCTTAAAAGCAGAACAGGATTTAATTGATATCGATAAAAAATTCCGTCATTATATTAACAATGCCCCGGATGGCGTTTTTGTAATGGATTTAAGTGGTAATTATGCGGATGTCAATCCAGCCGCCTGCGAGTTATCAGGTTATTCAAAATATGAATTAATGAAAATGAATGTTTGTGACCTTATCGTACATGAAGATAAAAAAGAAATATGCACACATTTGGCCAAAATCAAAAAAGTAAAACACTTTAACGATGACTTGTTGGTTCAAAAAAAAGACGGATCGCAAAGATACTGGGCTGTTACGGCTGTTAATCTTAACAATGAACAAATTTTAGAATTTGTAAAGGACATTACGGATAGAAAGAATTTTGAAAAAACCCTGCACAAGAACATAGAGGAAAAAGAAATTCTGCTCAAAGAGATCCATCATCGGGTAAAAAACAACCTGAATGTTATATCCAGTTTACTCAGCCTGCAGGCAAGGACCATTTCAACAAAACAAAACGCTATAACTGCTTTTGAAGAAAGTATTAACAGAGTCCATTCCATTGCCCTGGTCCATCAAAAATTGTATCAATCGGAAGATTTTTCAAAAATTCAATTTCACGAATATATAAAAATACTGTCAAACGAGCTGATAAATTCTTATAACATTGATAAAAAGATCTCCATCGAATATCAATTAGAGCCGGCTAATTTCGAAATAAATACGGCAATTCCCTGTGGGTTGATACTTAATGAATTGTTATCAAATGCGTTAAAACATGCCTTTATCGGACGTTCTAAAGGCGCTATTAAAATCATTCTCAAAAACCAGCTCAATAACAAATATCTGTTATCCATTCAGGATGATGGTAAAGGAATTAAAGACAAAGATATTATTTTCAATTCTTCTTCACTCGGTATGAAACTCGTTCAGATTTTAACAGAACAAATAGATGGAACAATTGAATATCATAACAATCAAGGGAGTATATTTCAAATAATGATTCCGTTATAATATAAAAAAAGATCGATTGATCCAACAAATCATGCAGGAGGAAAAATGTCTGAATCAAAAAAATCCAGCCGAAGAGAATTTATCGGCACTGTAGCAGCGACGTCGTTGTTTACAATAATACCAGGTCATGTTTTGGGCAGACAAAATCAAACAGCGCCCAGTGACAAGCTCAACATAGCCGGTGTGGGTGTCGGGGGCATGGGAAAAGGTAATTTATCAAGATGCGCAACAACAGAAAATATTGTTGCATTGTGCGATATTGACCAAGTATTTGCCGCCCCTACATTTGAATTGTATCCTAATGCTAAAGTTTATAAAGATTTTCGGGTTATGCTGGAAAAGCAAAAAGATATTGATGCTGTAATTGTTGCAACACCCGACCACAATCACGCCATCATAGCCAAAGCAGCTATGGAATTGGGGAAACATGTTTATGTACAAAAACCTTTAACGCATTCCGTTTATGAAGCGCGTGTTCTCACCGAAACAGCCAGAAAATACAACGTTGCAACCCAAATGGGAAACCAGGGGCATTCCGGGGAAGGAATTCGATTAATAAAAGAATGGATAGCAGACGGTGCAATCGGCAAGGTTTACAAAGTAGAATCCTGGACCAATCGCCCGGTATGGCCCCAAGGTGTGGAAGTTGACCGTCCTGCGGAAACGCCACCCATTCCCGAAACGTTGGATTGGGACAAATGGATTGGACCAGCGGCTTATCGTCCTTATCATCCGACATACCATCCGGGAAAATGGCGGGCCTGGTGTGATTTTGGAACAGGTTCACTCGGTGACCTGGGTTGTCATATTCTTGATCCGGTTTTCTGGGCGCTTGACCTGGGCTATCCGGAACATGTCGAAGGATGTACTTCTGCTTATTGGTATGAATTCTGGGAAAAAACCGAACCCAAAAATGAAACCTTTCCACGTTCCACCATTGTACGTTTTAAATTCCCGGCCCGTAAAAACCATCCTCCTGTTGAGCTAAACTGGTATGACGGCGGAATGATGCCGCCCCGTCCTGAAGAACTTGAAGAAGGCCGACAAATGGGAGATAGTGACGGCGGTGTTATTTTCATTGGTGATAAAGGCAAACTCATGTGCGGATGTTATGGAAAAAACCCACGCCTTATTCCTGAAACGAAAATGAAAGAATATAAAAAACCTGAAAAAACAATACCTCGCATTCCAGAAGGCAGAGACGGACATGAACAGGATTGGGTCAAAGCCTGTAAAGGCGGCACCCCGGCCAGTTCGAATTTTGATTATTCCGGCCCACTTTCGGAAATGGTTTTGATGGGAAATCTGGCTGTTCGTTTTCCTTATCAAAGATTGCTGTGGGATGGTGAAAATATGCAGGTTACCAACAATGTTGCAGCGAATGATTACGTAAAACGGGTTTATCGTGAAGGTTGGACTTTATAAAATTTGAATTATAACAACAAAAAAATAAAAACCGGTGTTTCCAAACACCGGTTTTTTTTATATATATTAAAACAGCCAATTTAAAATTTGTAAAATACCTTGCATAAAATTGTAATTTTTTGTATAATTTATTCGGATTTATCACAATTTTCAACTTTAGGGAAGAGACCAGCCTCTGGCGGTCATTATATTAAATAAACTTTTGTAATATCAACGTGTTAATTACTACCGTCGAAAAACAAGAATTACAGAAACGTTTATATCAAAGTTTACAGATTAACTCGCTGATTGTTGGCAGCACTGTCCTTTTGTAATTTTTATTAAAAATTCCGGATAGTGTGACCAATTATGACATGTATATATTTACAGAAAACCGTACGTAAACATGTCTGAATAAACTGCCAGGATAATTATCCCAATATCACTTTTTTTGGGGCGATGGATAGATAACCTTTTAAAGATAATTCTATCTTTTATAAGGTTAATATTTATCTAAAACAATTTTGAAAAGTTGTTCGTTTAGGTAAAAATGCCAGGACGTTTTTATATTAATGAATGTTTGTTCATTTTTTTAATATGATATAATACATCATTATGTCCAGGTGTTTTATTAATTATAATAGATTTACGACGGACATGATTAATAAAAAGGATTTTTACTCTACAATTTTCGGAGCTCAAAAATGACAAGGAACAGAGTAGCGAGATTTTACCTTAAAGCACGAAAAAACAATCTATCATGGATTATAAACCATATTCTTAAAGTAACTGTTTCAAGATGGGTTTTGCCATGTCAATCGATTGAAAAAGCCACACCTGTTATTAGTTTATATTCAAAATCACTTGCTCAAAAATATAAAAACTTTGATCCGGAAAAAGAACTTTTCCAAAATATTCAAATTCAAACAATCACAGGATGTAACTACTCCTGTCCATTTTGTCCGGCCAATAAACCAAAACAGATGAATTATGGCGGGGCAAAAAACGGAGAACTGATGCCAACCCGGCTTTATGAAAAAATCATTGATGAACTGGCAGAACTGAATTATTCAGGTGTGATTGAACCATTCCTGATGAATGAACCGACCCTGGATAAAAGATTATTAGACCTTTTAGCTTATACCAAAAAGAAATTGCCAAATGCTGTTATTCGTATACTTTCAAATGGCGAGTTGCTTGATGAACCCTTTATTAACGATATCATGCAATTTACCGATCAATTAATTTTGAATAATTATCCGGTTGGTAAAAACATAAAACGGTTTGATCCTGCAAAGCTGTCGGAAAAGGCCAAAAGCGGCATAAAAATTATCGATTATAATTATAAAGAAAAATTAACCAACAGGGCCGGGAATAATAACAACAATCTAAACGCACCACTGACCGAACCGCTTGAGCTATTTTGTGAGCGACCTTTTATTTGTATGTACATTGCCTATAACGGCAAGGCGGTTTTATGCTGCCAAGACTGGAGTTTTGCGGAAATTATGGGAGATGTTAAAGAAGAATCTGTCATGTCTGTTTGGAAAAATAAAAAATATGAAAAATTTCGCAACAAACTGACAAAGCCGAAAAGAATCGGTTTGTGTAAAAAATGTGATTATATTGGCTATAGATATTTTACCAAAGCATAAAGAAATATTTTGCTTAAAACGGTTGATATTTAGCAATTAACTATTGTTGAAAATACGATTAAAAAAAGGCGTATGCCTTATGACCATTAATACGGTGTTTGCCCTCGAAAATATCATTAAAAACCTTATCCCCGGCATTAAAAACATTGTATCTGCTGCGTAATTTTTCGACACTTGATTTAACGGCCTGGACCGAAAGATAGGATCATAATTGCCGGATTCGATAAATACGGGGCGCGGAGCAATTAAACAGGCTAAATCATACATTTCCCCAAACTCTGCTAATCCGGGTACAAAATTACAGGCACAATGCGACATGGCAAGAATGCTGTTGCGAAAAGTTGAAAAATAACCGCTGATGGCACAAGCACGAATCCGTTCATCAAGGCAGGTTGAGAAAAAAGTATGCATCCCTCCCCCTGAAATACCATTGTTCCCAAACGGGTTGTATCCAAATCCTCTCTGGTTTCAAGATAATCAACAAGCCGTAATCCGTCATGAACCCGGAGCCCGGCAACAGAAATACCAAGATGAAAAGCCAGCATTGCTGAATGTGTACAGGTAGATGGAACAGATTGACCGATCTTTTCATTTATATAGGAAAAGTCGGTTTGTCTTTCACCAAAGCATGAAATTTCCGGGGCAGCAACAGCAAACCCGGCTCAACAGAGAGCAACTGCAAAATCACTTTGATATCCTTCGGGTGTGTCGCGTTCCTGGCCCTCTTCCCAGAGTCCTACAATGTCTTTAACCCCATATCCATGCCCATGAAAAGCCATAATTACCGGCAAAGGTTGTGGCACATTCTTTGGCAGTAACATATAAACCGGCATGAGTGTATAAGGTCCGGTTTCGATAAGCAATTTCTGACGAATATAATCCGGTTTTTCTGCCTGTTCAACGATTCGGGGATTTAACGGCGAAGAGGCTAGTTTGGCAAGTCCGATTGTTTCTTGCCAGTCTTTTTTCTTGTATTTTTCTGCCATTCAATGGCTTGAGAAATATCTGTTGCTGTAAAAGGCATGAGGAGCTTTATCAGGCTGGTAAAGCTCCCACAACAAAGTTGCAGGCTGCAGCTTTTGCTTGTCTGAATTTGAATAAACCGGCATATTTAGTCCTCTCTCGTTTTGCAAATAAAAAAGGCATTTTTCTTATTATAATAAATAAAAAAAATGCCATGTTATATTTTAAAAATCCGAACTATTTTTATAGTTCAATTTTACTTGCGGAAAATTTATCCAGAAACAAAACCGTATCCGGGTGTTTTCTTAAAATCGTTGCCGGACAACTGGTCTCAATCGGACTGTATATCGTATTGTAAACAGCCTTCGGATTTACGTTCGTCAGGAACAACGCAACTGATTGTTTGTGCAATTCATAATAGCCGTGATTGTTAAGCTTAACGCATGAGTCGGCACATCATCAAATGTAGGAAACCAGCCTTCACCAAGCTGTTGTTTACGGCACGCTTCGTCCAGTTCCACTACCTTGACAAGTTTCGGATCATTAAAATCTGCAACAGGCGGATCATTAAATGCAATGTGTCCGTTTTCACCAATACCGATACAGGCAACATCAACCGGATGTGTTTTCAGTAATTCCTGATATTCCTCAACTGTCTTTTCAATATCGTCGGAATCACCTTCCAGATAATATACCTTTGCCGGTTTAACATCATCCAAAATTCGTTCTTTTAAATATTTTCGAAAACTGGCCGGATGTTCAATGGACATACCTTTGTATTCATCCAAATGAAAAACCGTTACTTTGGACCAGTCAATTCTTTATTTTCTTTAAAAGCCTGTAAAATTTAAACTGAGAAGCGCCGGTGGCCAGAATAAGGTTGGCCTTGCCGTTTTCTTTAATGGCCTTAATCAGTTTTGAAGCAGCAAATACAGCGGCAGCCTGACCCATTTCCGTATCTGTATCATAAATTTCTACTTTAAGATTGTCTTTTTGCATGGAATCCATAAATCCTCCAGTTAATATTTACCGTCTCTTACTTCAAAATGAGTGGGTTTACCGAGCATTGTTCGGTTATTATTAATCCAGTCAGCCAGCCATTCAACTAATTGTTTACTGGTTACTTGCGGATAACCAAACAGCCTGTGCGCTTCTGATGAATTTGAAAGCAGGGCCGAATCTGCTTCCTTGCCGGTAAATATGGGCTCTGTATTAAATAGCACGGCAAATTCTTCAACCAGCCGGCGAACGGATAAAATTTCCGGACCGGTGATATTGAGGATTTTTGCCGGAGATGCAGCGATATCAAAAGCACGTAACACAACGTGGTTGGCATCGCCCTGCCAAATTACGTTTACATGGCCCATTTCCAAATCGACGGGTTGATTATTTTTTACTTTGAGTGCAATATCACTGAGAACGCCGTAACGCATATCAATGGCGTAATTTAAGCGGATAATTGTAACCGGCGTGTTATATTTTTGACTGCCGAACTGGAACATTCTCTCACGACCGAGACTGGATTGGGCATATTCGCCATAGGCAACCGGCGGGTCCTGCTCGGTACAACCTCCTGTTTTAATATCAACCAACGGATAAACACAGCCGGTTGAATAGGCAACAATACGTGAGTTTTTAAATCTTTCAGCTACCAAACCCGGCAAGTATGTGTTAATAGCCCAGGTCAAGCCGATATTTTCAGTAGAACCGAACTTCATTCCAGCCATGTAAACAACATTTTTGCTTCCGGCAGGCTTGCCAGAAAAGATGTATCCAGCAAATCTCCATGAATCGTTTCATACCTTTAGCTTCAACAGCTTGCCGTTCCTCTTCAGAAACGAATAAAGAAACACCATAAATCTTTTTTGAGACGCCTGCTTGTTCACAGGCACGTTTCGCCATTTGCGCCAGAGACGGGCCGATTTTGCCACCTACACCGAGGAAAATAAAATCCCCATCAAGATTTTTTCATCATTTCAACAACATCGGGTTCCGGGCGGGAAAGTAATTCCTCAAGGACAGTTACATTTTCAATTTTTTCGGGAAAAGCTTGCATTAATTAAAAACCTCCAACTGGTCAAAATAGTTAAATTTTTCCGTTAAAAAAAAATTCAAGACAGTTTGCAATTACCATTGTCGAACATTTGATTTGTTCTTCAAGAGCCTTGTTTTCATTTATTTGTTTTTGCAATATAATTTTTAAATAGATGCATTTGAGTCGGATTTGTTTCAATCAATTCCAGGCATCTTTTTTCTAATTTTGAAAAATAAACTCAATTTGTTTCTTTGAATTTTTTTCGGATTGAGAAATGGTCTCATCTATCAGATGCATACCGGCTTGACTTATTTGTTTTAAAATATCAGATTTCTTTTGTACAACAGAATGAAAAAAGGAGGCACTATCCTCAATGTAACCATCATCAATGATAATAATTCCATTCGGTAAAAGATGCTTTTCAAGGATTGTTAACATGGTAAAATAATCACCAAATACCGGACCTATGGACCCAAGAACAATAATATCATAGCTATTTAATGTTGAAATTTTTGTCCTGACATCTGCAAACTCAAATTGGCAGAATTTATCTACACCAAACTCTTTTGCTTTATGCTTTGCCTCTTTAACGAAATCTGTAATCCCGCTCAATTCCGTAACACTGACAACCGAATTCCTTTGCAATATTAACTGAAACGGGTCCTTTACCGCATCCCAAATCAAGAACTTTGAGGTTTGGACTTGCTGATGTATGTTTTTTAATCAGTTGAATAATTATTTCCGGGTAAGAACCAATCTCCCAAACATCCTGCAAAATATAAGGGTAAGAAAGGAAATAATTCCAATATCATCTGCATCCATCGAAGCAGTAACACTTTGTTTCAGTGATGTGGGTCATTTTTTTCATTTCCAAGAATCAGAAAAACTTGGTAAGAGAAAAATATTAACCGGCCCTGTATATTCAACAGTTAATATTTTTAAGCAAAAAATATTTTCAAGTGAAAAATAATATCGTTATTTTTAATACTAAAAAGCAAATTATTAATTCCCACAAAAGTTTGAAAAAACGATCATTTTTTATTATTCAAAACCATATTGAAGTGATAAAAAACTTGAATTTTTGGTTAAAAATCAATATGTTAAACGATATTTTCTCAGTAAAAAATAGAATTCAGATAAATAAGACAAGAGAGATTAAATGAAAATAACACCTACTCGAAGATCAGTGGAACGTTTTCAAAGTATTACAGAATGTAAATACTTCACTTTCTGTTCAAGATATTGCCGCCAAAGCGCAGGTTGACCATCCTAAAACTTCTGCAACACTTCAATACGGTCAAGAGCAAAACTGGGTATCTATAGAAGAACAGCCGAAAGCGGAACTGATACCGTCTGAAGAGTTGGAAAAAATTCTAACTAACGGACTACCCGAACGTCAGGCATTGGCCATTTTAAAAACTGATGGCCGAATTGCCATGAAAGACCTGGCTGAAAAAGCCAAAGAACTGGATATTCCGGTCCATGAAGTTATTAAATGGGGCACCATGCGCGGCTGGTTTGAAAAAGACCAAAGGTGAACTTGTTTTAACAGAAACAGGCAGCAACGCCATTTCTCAAAAAGATGATGACGGAAAAAGCGCTTGAACATGCATTAACTGCTGGTGCTTTTTATTTGGACGAACTCGTTTCCCAGGGAATTGACATAGATAAAGTACAAAAGTATCTTGCCAATCGTAAATAATGTTGCCAAGGTCAAACAACGTACCATTCGTTATGCCCAATTGACTGATGAAGGGAAAAATATTATATCCGGCGATTCGATAAAAATCGTCAAGGAACGTAACATACTCAGTTCAGATGACATAACCAGCGGTGAATGGAAGAACGTTACTCTCAGACAATATGATGTAACGCTTTGCTTCAGAAAAAATAGCGGCCGGCAAAAATTCATCCTATGCAGAAAATAATTCAGCAAGACACGCCGTGCGTTTTTGGAAATGGGATTTACGGAAATCGTTTCCCCGCAGGTAGAGTCTGCTTTTTGGGGATTTTGATGCATTGTTTCAACCACAGGACCACCCGGCAAGAGATATGCAGGATACGTTTTACCTTCAACGTCCCTAATTCTGCAAAACTGCCGGATGACAAAATTGTTGAACATGTAAAACAAACCCATGAAGACGGCTGGGAAACCGGTTCAACAGGCTGGGGGCTATAAATGGGATGTTCAAAAGATCACGACAAACAGTGCTTCGAACTCACACCACAGCTTCAACCATTCGTGCTCCTGTCCCAAAATCCCAATCCCCCGAGAAAAGTATTTTGTGTCGGCAAGGTTTATAGAAATGAAGCCATCAGTTATAAACATTTACCGGAATTTTTTCAGGTTGATGGTATTATAATTGATGAAAAAGCCAATTTAGCCACACTGCTCGGAACCATAAAAGAGTTTTACCGTAAAATGGGATTTGACAAGGTACGTTTTAAACCCGACTTTTTTCCATATACCGAACCCAGCGCTGAAATTACTGTATTTATGGAAAGCAAACAAAACTGGATTGAATTGGGCGGTTCGGTATTTATCGCCCGGAAGTTACCAGACCAATGGGCTGCAATGTTCCTGTTTTGGCCTGGGGCCTGGGTTTGGACAGACTTGCCATGCTGCGTTATGGTATTAATGATATTCGTGAACTCTACTGGAGTGATCTTGATCGTATTAAGGAGGTGCCACTTTGCCAATAGTTGCGATAAGTGTTGCCCAGTTAAATAATTTACTGGCAAAAGAATATAAAATGGATACCCTTGTTTCAACCCTGAAACAGCTAGGGTGTGATGTTGAAGATACAGCCAATCTTTCATTATACAAATGTCGGTTTGTGAAACGCCTAATGATAAGCTGGAGCATGAAGATGCACCAAAACGCTGCGACTTTTGCGGACATGAATCGGAAACACCTTTTGAACAGTTTGCCACTGACCGGGTGATCAGGATTGATCTTTTGGCAGACAGACCGGATTTGTTTGACCCGGGCGGTTTATCACGTGCGCTTAAAGGCTATCTGGGTATTGAAAAAGGTTTATCCGAACTGGAAATCAGTAACGGTTACGTGGAGGTCAATGTTGATCCTGTTGTTTTTGAACCGGATACCTACAGGCCTTATATTCAATGCGCCATTGTAACAATGCCGGCACTGGACCAAAGCAGTCTGCGCGAAATTATGCGGCTTCAGGAAAACTTACATTGGGGAATCGGCAGGGGACCGTAAACTGGCGTCAATCGGCGTTTATGATATGGCCGTTATCAAACCCCCAATCCGTTTTTCAGTTGTCGATCCGGATAAATTTAAATTTTGTCCTTTGGGAATGGTTAATGTACAAATGACGCCACGGCAAATTTTGGAAGAACATCCAAAAGGTAAAGCCTATGCGCATTTAATGACATCCTATAAAAAATATCCAATCCTGATGGATTCAAATGATTAGTGCTTTCCATGCCGCCGATTATCAACAGCAACGAAACCAAATGTAAAATCGGCTCTACACGGTTATTTATAGATGTTACGGGATTAAGTAAAGACGCTGTTACAAATTCCATGAACACATTGGTAAGTGCACTAACGGAACTTGGCGGTAAAATTGAAACCGTTAAAATGAACTTTCCGGAACAGACGTCGATTTCACCGCAATTGGGTACTCGTGAAATAACCATAAAATATAATGATGCCATCAACTGGCTTGGACTGGATATTAAAAAAGACGAGTTTGTCGCTTATCTTGAAAAAATGCGTCTCAATGCAGAACCGGTCAGTGAGGATGAATATAAAGTAAGCTATCCTGCGTTTCGAACAGATATAAGACACCAGGTTGATATATTTGAAGATCTTGCCATCAGTTATGGATATGACAATATAGAACCAAAACTCATCCCTACGTTAACAATCGGTCAGGCACGGCCAGAAGAAGAAATTAGTCAAATCGTTCGTGATGCCATGATAGGTTTGGGATTTAGCGAGATTATGTCTTTGCATTTGCAATCTGTTGAGCGATGTTTTACCAAACTAAATATGGAACCGGATGACAATCACGTTATTGTTGAAAATCCGAAAACCATTGAGCAAAAAGTCATTCGAAACCATTTAATGACCGGAATTTTGGAAACCTTTCAAAAAAACAAACGTAAAGCGGTTCCTCAAAAAATATTTGAACTGGGAAACGTTATACACCTTAATCCGGAAATGGAAACCGGCACAAATGAATACCGGCATTTGGCATTCGGCATCATCGGTCCGGAAACAGGGTATGCCGAAATAAGAATGTATTTGGATGCCATATTGCATGAGCTAAAAATTGACGGTACTTTTCAGGCAATTGAACATCCCTCCTATTGTCAGGGGCGCTGTGCCGAATTGTCTGGTGACAACGGAGCCTGGGCCCGGTTGGGAGAAATACATCCCCAAATTTTAAATAATTTTGGAATGGCCTTTCCAATATCTTATTGTGAATTACGGCTTGTTAAGGTAATATAAAATTATAAAAAAGGCTCCTTTTTCAGGGGCCTTTTTTACATACATTAATTGCATTTAAATCATTGACAATTAATTTTAAATTATGTATAATTTTGTAGGTCGCTATATTCGAAAATTTTTACGAATTATTTTAATAGCAGCATTTTAATATTACAAATAGTGACAGAATTTAATTGAGGTATCATTTACATGCCGGAAACTCAGGTTCAGGAAAAGCCCAAAATATTACTCGTTGAAGACAGTAAAGACCAGGCTTTTGTTGTAACTTATTTTTTAAAACAAAACGATTTTAATGTTGACTGGTGTAATTCGCCCAGATCTGCCCTGCAAACAGCCATGCGTGAAAATTACGAGCTTATATTACTTGATGTTAATTTAAACGCAAGTAAAGACGGCTTTGATCTTTGCCAGGAATTCAAATCAAATCCGCTTACTCAGGACATACCCATTATAATGCTTACAGCACGCAGTAAAAGTCAGGACCGGGTAAACGGATTACGTTTGGGTGCAGATGATTACCTGACCAAACCTTTTAATCGTGACGAATTGTTAGCCAGAATTGATACGACATTACGCCGCAAAAAGAAACTGGAATTTAATGACCGCTATAAAGAGTTATTAGAGAACACAGACGATATTGTATTGTTCCTGGATGAATATGGAACCATAGAACATTTTAATAAAAAATCTGAAAATTATTTTTTAACAGACCAAATCAAAAAAAATAATGTCTTTTTACCGGAACTTTTTGAAAGTAATTTTGCTGCTACTATAGAAAATATGCTGAAAAGAGTTCGTGAAGGCAACGAGGTAACCGGCACAAGCTGGAAGCTGAAAGAAAATTTTAACAATCTGAAAACAGTTGACGTTAAACTTGTTCCCCTTCATCAAGGTGAAAGAATTATTGGTATAGGTTGTATACTTCGAGACTCTACACAGCGGGAAAAAGCTTTTGAAATTTATGAAAAGAAAACCCTGGAGTTAAAAAAAGAAGTAGAGTATAAAAGTGCCAGACTTGATGAAGTTCAGGAAAAACTGATCATGTCGGAAAAGCTGGCTGTTATGGGAGAGTTGGCAGCGGGTGTTGCCCATGAACTTCGAAATCCGTTAAATACAATAAGCACATCGATATATTTTTTACAAAAAGTACTAAAGTCCCAAAATGCCAAGGTGGATGATCACCTGAAAATTATTTTGGATGAAATTCAAAGAGCACAAGGAGTTATCAGTAACCTGCTGGATTTTGCCAGAAAATCCACAAACGACCGTACAGAGATTGATATTATTCCAATTCTCGATCAAACATTAACATTAGTAAAAAAGGAATTATTTGTTAATGATATTGTTTTAAAAAAGAATTTAATCCTGTGAAAAAGTGTCTTGTCAACCCGGATGACATGAAGCAAATTTTCCTAAATCTCATACTAAACGCTAAAGATGCAATGCCGGACGGCGGGACATTACAGGTAAGGACGACAATGGATTCTGATGGATTTATTCAATTGGAATTTTCAGACACTGGCTATGGAATTCCAAACTATTTAATAAACAAAATTTTTGATCCATTTTTCACAACAAAAAAAACCGGACAAGGTGTAGGAATTGGGCTTGCTATTGTGCATTCTGCTGTTAAAAGAAATAAAGGTACAATTCATGTCTATTCAGATGAAGGAAAGGGAGCAACATTTGTATTGCACCTCCCCCCTTCAGAAATGGAAGAACCGGAGACAATTAATTTTTAAAACAATATACCGAGGGTGAAATGATTGAAGAAAGACCACAAGTACTAATTGTTGACGATGAGGAAAATTGTTTACGAGCCATCAAGGACGTTTTTGACCTGGAGGGAATCGACTGTCTGACGGCCCGAAACGGTATGAAAGCTTTAGAATTGCTGGAACACAATGATATAGAAATTGTTATAAGTGATGTAAAAATGCCGGGCATGACAGGTATGGAACTGCTCAGCGAAATGAAAAAACAAAAACCGGACCTGTATGTATTCATGTTAACAGGCTATGGCTCTATTGAAGATGCTGTTGAATCGGTAAAAAAGGGCGCCTATCAATACATCTTGAAACCGGTCATCATGGAAGACCTCATTCCACAGATTAAAGAACTGTTAGCCAAAATTAATCAAGATTCTCAAACAACACCTTTTATGGATATTGCACAGCAATTACCGAAAGGTAAAACCATATTAGGGAATTCACAACGAATTAGAAATATTGCAAAATTAATAAGCAAAATTGCACAAACAGATTTACCGGTACTTGTTTTGGGAGAAAGCGGAACCGGTAAAGAACTCGCCGCAACAGCCATTCATTATTCAAGTGATCGTGCGGAAAAACCGTTTATTGCTTTAAATTGCGCTGCCTTTCCGGACACTCTTTTAGAGAGTGAACTATTTGGATATGAAAAAGGAGCGTTTACCGACGCCAAAAATTCCAAGCCGGGAAAAATAGAAGAAGCAAACGGCGGCACATTATTTCTCGATGAAATCGGAGAAATGAAACCCCAAATGCAGGCAAAACTGCTGCGTGTACTTGAAGAACATGAATTTCAAAGACTCGGCTCCAACAAGTCTCAAAAAGTTGATATCCGGATTGTTTCGGCCACAAACAGAGATTTGCGTCAGGGTATGGAAGAAGGCTTGTTCCGACCGGACCTTTACTACCGGCTAAATGCCGTAACCGTAGCAATGCCGACGCTGGCTGAAATTAAAGAAGACATTCCGCTGTTGGCCAACCATTTTGCACAGGACTTTGCCCAAAAGTTTAACCAAAAACCTGTTAAAATATCAGAAGAAGCGAATGACGCTCTGCAGGCATATCATTGGCCTGGAAACATCCGGGAACTGGCAAATGCCATTCGAAGGGCCGTGGCATTATGTGACAAGGATGAAATAAAATTATACGACCTTCCACTGCACATAACAACCCTTGAAAAACAAACAAAAACAGAAGCAGCTTCTCCAAAAAGATCATTGCTATTATCAGACATAGAAAAAGAACATATTTTAAAAGTCCTTGAATTAACAGGTGGAAATAAAAGTCTTGCCGCTAATATGCTGGGCATTCACAGAGATACCCTGTTACGTAAGCTAAAAAAATATGAAATAAGCAGTACAGATGACGATTAAAAATAAAAAAGGGGGACATTACCTTTCCGCATTTTACTGCACCTCCGAAAAATGCATCATTGCCGACTTTCAAAAAATAACTCATTATTTTTTAACAAATTAAGACACGCTGTTTTCTTTTTCATCAAAAAGAGTACCGCAAAATACGGCAATCCATCCTTATTAACAATAATCAACAAAATCAATCAAACTTTAAAAAACAACCACTTACAGAAATTCAAATTTTTGGCACAAAACTTGATATAAGGATTGTGAATTTGCAACTGAATCGTATAGCAGCAAGGCGCCTGCAGCATTAGGAGAGCCCTTAATGAATATTCTTCTTGTTGATAATAATAAGACGGATTTAATTGTTAATCGGGACTTGTTACAAGTATATGGACACACAGTCGATGATGTAACATCATCAGACGCAGCAATATTAAAAGCTGACGTTAACAAGTATGATATTGCTTTGGTTGAAATAAATCTCCCGAATGATTCCGGGATGAAACTTTTAGAAACGCTGGCAACAATACATTCTGAGATTCCGGTTTTTGTACTGACCGAAGGGATTTCTGTTGCCAGAGCAATCAAAGTCATTAAACTCAAAGCGGTTGATATTGTATTAAAACCATTAAACTCGAAAAAAATTGGAAACCTTCAAAAGTTTATAACAAATGTTGATGTTAATGAACCTCATAAAGATAAAACTGTAACAGCAAAGAAAACAGATTTTTCCTTTATGACCAAGAATTTGTAAAAATAACACTACATCGCATACATTTGAAAAAAACCTCAGGGGTACTTTTTAAAAACGGGACGGTAGTAAAAACATGGTAGGCAGCATAAGTCAGGCATCAATTAGGTTGAAGATTTCAAGATGTTTCGTCTGTCGGGTCGCAATTTCTTGATACAGCCTTAAAAAAACTATCGTCCCTTTTATTTATTTCTTGACATTTTGGGAATTTCCCTTATATTTGTGATGTGTAGTTTTGTGTTGGATGTGTGATGCGGAGGATATTCTTGAAACTTTATTTAATTCTCGCTTTTCTGATCTTTTCAAATACGGTTTTTTCAGCAGAAAAATCCTATAAATTAATTTCCCCAAAAAAACAAAATACAATAAAGGCTGATTGTGATTCATCTGGTCTTCGCCAAGCAATAAATTTGCCGAACTGGCTCAGTAAGTTACAAACTGAAAAACAGCAAGACAGTTCGTCTGTTTTTCAAATGAGAGATACTTTTTATGTATCTCAACTCATTAATGAACATAACGAATGTATTCAAAAATATTATCACAAATACCTTAAAAAAGAGCCCGAACTAAAAGGTACCATGGTTGTAAAAATTTATATTCATCCTTCGGGTAAAGTGCATGATGTGGCTATTACCTCCTCTACCCTGTGTCATCAAAATTTCGAAAACGGTATATTGGAAATTATAAAAACCTGGGACAACTTTGGCGCAATAGATAACGAAAAAATTAATATATATAATCAAAAATATATATTTGGGGAATAGGCTATCCTGTTTTGAAAATTTTAATGTTGCATAAAATACAATTTTTTTTATATTTAAATATTACCTTCCATAGAAATCAATCCAAATTTTATTGAATCAGGAAATATAAAAATTTATGACAGTTGACAATGTAAATTTAATAATAGAAAAATTACACAAAAAATGGCCCAATCCGAAACTTGAGCTTGAATACAAGAACTCTTTCCAGTTATTAGTGGCAACTATTTTAGCTGCTCAATGTTCAGATGCACGAGTTAATGCCGTTACAAAAACCTTTTTTAAAGCCTATCCGAAACCTGAAAAAATAGCGCAGGAAAAAATTGATGTTATTGCCCAGATGATTAAATCAACAGGATTTTACAGAAATAAAGCCATGAGTATTGTAGCGTGTTGTCAGCGTCTGGTTAACGACCATAAAGGTAAAGTGCCGGACAATCTGGAAGATTTGGAAAAACTGCCGGGTGTTGGCCGTAAAACAGCAAATATTGTTCTGAGCCACGCATTTGACAAACCGACTATAGCAGTGGATACTCATGTTAAACGCGTTTCAAACCGAATTGGTTTGTCTGGTTCTGCCAAATCAGAAGAAATTGAAAAAAAGCTGATGAAACTGATTGATCAGGATAAATGGGTTCTTTTTACAAATCTGGCAGTATTACTGGGACGTTATATATGCCATTCAAGATCACCAAAATGTACAAATTGTCCGATTAAAGACCTTTGTACCTGGGATCAAAAAACAAACTGATAAAAAACAAGATATTCAAAAACTCACTTTTCATTTATATCGGAGTTTATTATGGCAAATATTTTAATTGTTGATGATGAACAAGATATTTTAGAAACACTACCGGAAGTTTTAAAAAAATGGGGCCATACCCCCTTTATCGCCCAGGATGGCGTAGAAGCTTTAAATGTATTTCAATATAATCCAATCGATTTTGTGGTTTCTGATATTAAAATGCCAAAAATGGACGGCATGGAATTATTAAAACAAATTCAAAACATTGATAATAATTGTATGGTTATTTTTCTGACAGGGTATCCGTCCCTTGATTCGGCCGTCACAGCATTTCAGGCCGGAGCTTATGATTACCTTGTAAAACCGGTAAATTTAGACGAACTAAAACTGCGAATTGAACGAGGACTGGAAAGAAAAGAACATATAAAATCCATTCCCTTGTTAAGAGGCCTAAACTGGGCGTTAATCGTATCAATTCCGCTCTGGTTAATATTGGGAATTATATTAGCTAAATTACTGCGATAATAAATTTTATGCAAAACCAAACCGACCAAAATAAACCGGCAGTTCCTGATTTTTCTTTTGCCAACAAGGTTTCAACGGCAACTCTTGTTCGACTTTTAGTATCGAAAGGTATTTTGACGACAGATGAGATATTAAAAGAAGAACGTAAAATCAGACCAAACTCAACATATAATAACCACGCATCACCCCTTAAAAAACATCATAAAATAAGATATTTTGTTTCACACCATCGATGGCTCAGAAAGTTGACATCAAAAATTTTCGGCTGGGAGTTTAAAAAGATACAGAAATAAACAAATATTTTTATCATGTTTTCGTTGCATTTTCCCACAATAAAATTTATATTTGATCAGGTCAAAAACAATTATTCCACTCCTAAAATAAGGAATGATCTATGGGTTCCATTCTGCTTATCGTCATCGGAATTATTCTCTTTATATTAGCATATATGAGTTACGGCGCTTTTATAGCCAAAAAACTCGGGATTGATATAAACCGCAAAACTCCGGCCCACGAGATTAACGACGGAGTCGATTATGTTCCGGCAAAATCTCCGGTGCTGTTGGGGCACCATTTTGCGTCCATTGCCGGTGCCGGCCCTATTCTGGGCCCCATTATCGCATCCACTTTCGGATGGGTCCCTGTCTATTTGTGGATTATTATTGGTGGAATCTTTTTAGGTGGTGTTCACGATTTTACAGCGTTGGTTGCTTCTATGAGGCATCAGGGTAAATCAATTGGTGAGCTTATCGAAAATTATCTGGGACGAAAAGGTAAAATTTTATTTATCTCATTCGCATATCTGACAATGCTTTTGGTTATAGCGGTATTTTGTAAAATAGTAGCAACCACATTTGTTTCAGTCCCGGCCGTGGCATCCTCTTCCATATTATTTATACTTGTTGCTGTTATATTCGGCTTTGGAATCTACCGAAGAAATTTGCCGTTGGCGCCTACCTCCATTATCGGTGTTGTTTTGTTATTCACCTGTATCTTTATCGGAACAAAATTCCCGCTGGTTTTATATACACAATTTCAATCAGAACAAACGACAACAAAAATAACCGAGTTGGTTACATCCGGCCAAATTGAAAAAACAAACAGCCCGGCTATCATGGCAAAAGCATTACAGGAAGCCGGATTTGATGATCTGGCAACTGATGTAAAAAAAGCAGAAAAAACAACAAATACATTATGGATTTTTATTTTACTTTTATATGTGCTTATTGCAGCCACAACACCCGTGTGGATTTTATTACAACCCCGTGATTATTTGAATTCGTTTTTATTATATGCCCTTCTTCTTGGTGGCACCATAGGAATATTCTTTGCCAAACCGGCTTTACAGTTAGCCGAAGTAACTCATTTTAAAACTAATCTCGGTTATCTTTTTCCGGTTTTATTTGTTACGGTAGCTTGCGGAGCGATATCCGGTTTTCATTCACTGGTTGCCAGCGGAACAACCGCCAAACAAATCAACCGGGAACCGGATGCAAAAATTATCGGATACGGCGGTATGCTGATTGAATCGGTTCTTGCGATTCTGGCCCTTCTGGCTGCTGCCACCATGCTGAAAGGAACGTTTACTACATATTATCAAAACGGTGATTTTATAACCATCTTTTCACAGGGAATCGGTTGGTTTATGTCAAAAATTCCGTTAATTGGAGTGGATCATCACGCGGCTGTTACGTTCTCTGGTTTGGCCGTTTCAGCTTTTGCATTAACAACACTGGACACCTGCACCCGTCTAGCCCGTTTTGCCTTTCAGGAATTTTTTGATAATAAAAAGAAAGAAAAAAAATCAGTACTTGTTACAAACCGTTATATTGGTACGCTGGTAACAATTATCCTGAGTGCCCTTGTTATTTTTTCCGGCTCATCAAAAGCCATCTGGCCAATTTTCGGTTCAGCAAACCAGTTGCTTGCAGCCCTGGCTTTGTTGGCTGTTACCGTATGGCTGAACCATCTGAAAAAGCCAAGCTGGTTCACCAAAATTCCTATGATATTTATGTATTTTGTGACCCTGACGGCACTTGTAACATTGGTTGTTCAAAATCTCGGCAAGGGTAATTATCCCCTGTCGATTGCCGGCATTCTGTTAATCATTGTGGCCATTGTAATGGCTGTTACATCCTTTAAAAAGTTAAAAAGTACTGCTTGACATATTAACGCCAGGAAATGTTTCGATGCCCGCTCAGAATGAAATAAAAAGCCGGCTCATTTCCTTTCTTAATGATCATGTAACAGAAATTCAACAAAGGTGGTACAACACTTTACAAAAAGAGTCAGCTTATTTGCATGTCCATTTTGCAGATGAACTTGAACAGGACATTCGAATATATATCAACACCTTTTTTGATTCTTTAAATCATGATTATGATAATTATTATAATTATCATTTTATTAGTCGGCTTAAATTAACAGGTCTCACCAAAAACCTCAAATTATCTGAGATTCAAAAGATATTATTCTGCGGCAAGGATATTATTTTGAATCAGATCAATTCTCAATTATCATTTTCTAATGAACATTTTTCATCAATTTATTATCATATTGATCAATTTTTCTCCAATATGCTAAAGGGACACCTGGACTATTTTTCACATCATCAACAGTCGTTATCTGCTAATAATTATGCTTCCACAAACAATCTAAATGAAAACAAACTGATTAAAGAACTTGAAGCTGAAAAAGAAAAGCTGGAACATATCATCGTTTCTCTTGGGATTGACGTAGCTTTGCTTAATAAAGACATGATGATCGAATGGTCCTACAGTTATATAAACGGAGGCAAACTCTTAAGAAACGACAGGGTCGGGCATTCCTGTGATGTTTTGGATTGGCATGAGCATGAAGGCTGTGAAAGCTGCCCGGCAAAAAAAAGTTTTGCATCCAACAAAATGGAATGGGGTTTGGCAGAAATCCCGACAAATGATAACGGTAAAAGGACCTTTCAAATCCGAACCATACCGTTTTCTCCCAAAGGTGAAAAAACCACGCATGTAATGGAAATTGTTACGGAAATAACCGAATTATCTAATCTTGAAAAACTTGTTGCCCAGCAGGATAAAATAAACAGTATTATTTTTGACAGTATTTCCGAGGCGATTATCGGTATAAGCGACGAAGGTATTATTACCTCCTGGAACCTGGCAGCAGAAAATATATTCGGTTATTCAAAAACCCAGGCGCTGGGTAATCGGATTTATGAAATTTTGCCTGATATAACGATATCTCTGAATGACCCGGGTCTCGATCAAAGTCTGGATGCACACGAAATCAAGTGTTTAAATAAAGACGGAAAAGAGATTTTAATTGAAGTACACAAGTCTCAAATATCGGATGCCATCTATGGGGATAAAGGTGTATCTTTATTGATACGCGATATCAGCGAAAAACGTAACCTCGAATCCAAAATAATCCAGGCCGAACGAATGGCCATGGTCGGGCAAATGGCGGCAAAGATTGCTCATGAAATTCGCAATCCCCTTTCGTCTATCAGTTTAAACAGTGAACTGCTTTTGGATGAAATTGAGGCTTTTGAAAACCAGCAGACAGATGAAGCCAAAGACCTCATCAATTCTATTGCTAATGAAATTGACAGACTTGTAAAACTGACCGAAGAGTATTTAAGCTTTACCCGGCTTCCAAGTCCGAAATTAAATTGTTCAAATATAAATTCATTACTCGGCGATATTTGTCATTTTATGAGAAAAGAGATTAAAAAACAAAAAATAAGAATGACTGTTGTTTGTGATAAAAAAATTCCTTTTTTAAAATTTGATAACGACCAGATCCGCCGTGTTCTTTATAATTTGATTCGAAACAGTATGGAAGCAATGCCTGAAGGCGGACAACTTTTGCTTAAAACCGAAAGAGTCAATTCCCATGCGGAAATATTAATCAAAGATGATGGTGAGGGGATTACACCTGAAAATGCGGCCAAAATTTTCAGTCCTTTTTTTAGTACAAAAGCCAATGGTACAGGCCTCGGATTATCAATTGCCAAACAAATAGTAGAAGAACATAATGGAAATTTATATTGTAAAAGTAGCCCCAGTGGCGGAACGACTTTTACAATATTACTGCCACTCTAACCGGAGAGGTCCCATGTTAAACGGTAAAAACGTGCTCGTTATTGATGATGAAGAGGAATTACGAAATTCGCTTCGCAAGCTGCTGGTAAAAGAGGGAATAAACGTATTTACAGCCCCGGATTGCGGAGAAGCGCAAAAAATAATTTCACACGGCCCTATTGATATTATTATATGCGATCTGGTTTTACCCAAAACAAGCGGTATTGACTTTTTAAAACATATCAAAAAAAACTATCCGGGAATTGAAGTCATTATCATTTCTGCTCACGGAACAATAGAAAAAGCCGTTGAGGCAATAAAAGAAAATGCCTATGATTTTATAACAAAACCTTTTAAAAAAATGACCATCATTAACACCCTGGTAAAAGCCGTTGAAAAACAGAACCTGGAACGGGAAAACCTGTTTTTGAAAACGCAGCTTGACGCCAAAGAAAAACATCGCATATTAATCGGGAAAAGTGACGGCATTAAACAGGTGCACCAGTGGATTAAACGCGTTGCCCCCATAAACAGCACGGTATTAATAACCGGCGAAAGCGGCACAGGTAAAGAACTTGTTGCCAGGGCCATTCATAAATCCAGCCAGAGACATGCAAAACCATTTGTAGCAATTAATTGCGGAGCCATTCATGAAAATTTAATTGAAAGTGAACTTTTTGGTCATGTTCGCGGTGCCTTTACCGGCGCCATTCGCGACAAGGAGGGCTTGTTTAAAACCGCGCATGAAAGCACTCTTTTTTTAGACGAGATCGCCAACATACCTGTTTCGCTGCAAATAAAACTTTTAAGAGTTCTTGAAGAGCGGGAAATACAACCGGTCGGTTCCACGACCCCGTTTTCTGTTGATGTTCGTATTATTGCAGCAACCAATAAGGATTTGAATAAAGAAATAGAAAAAGGATTGTTTCGTGAAGATTTATACTATCGATTAAATGTAGTGGGCATAACGATCCCTCCCCTCAATGAACGCAAAGCCGACATTCCGGAGTTGGTCCATTTTTTTATAGAAAAGCACAATCATGAGTTGGGGAAAAATATTAAAGGCATTGATAACGAAACCATGGAAATATTAATCCAGGCCCCCTGGAAAGGCAATGTAAGAGAGCTGGACAATGTCATCGAGCGGGCCATTATATTATGTGATCAATCGATACTGACAAGAAACCATTTGCCCCATTCGCTTAAAAATACTATTTGTCAGGATATTCAGCCGCAAAGTTTAAAATCAGCAACCCATAAATTTGAACATGATTATATTCTGGAAATACTGAACAGAACATCCAACGATAAAGAACAAACTGCAAAATTTCTGGGACTAAGCCAGTCGTCACTTTACAGAAAGTTGTCTGAACTCGGAATTCCAACACACTTGCCCCATTCTTAATTATGGGAATCAAATCTTCATCGTTCCTAATTTTAAGAATTTAAGCGGAAATGTATATACGTAAAAATTGCTTGTTTATGATAGTAAATATGACAAATCTTTTTCAACTCTCTATCAATTCTCCACTTATTCCTTGTAAAAATTTAGAAAACCGGTATTAAAAAAAATAGAAAAATGGCATTATTTTTGTCTTTTCAATAACATGTGCCTGAATAAACAGACAATAAATAGTTGCAAGACCATTCTCATAGTGGATGACGATGAAGCTTTTCGGATTTCGCTGCAAAAAATCCTTGTAAAGTCAGGTTATAATGCCGTAACAGCCAAAAATGTACCGGATGCGTTATTGGTAATACAGAGAAAAGACATTGATCTTTTAATCGTTGATTATTGCATGCCCCGCTATTCAGGTGTATTACTTTTAAAACAACTCAAACAAACCCACCCGCAAATCCACAGTATTGTTATGAGCGCTTATGGCGATGATGCCATGAGAAAAGAATGTATTACGGCCGGTGCTCTGTTATTTTTAGACAAACCCGTAAAAAGAACAGAATTATTGGACACAATTCAAAATATCTTTGCCCCTGCAAAAAACTAGTTACTCTCCATATATTCGGCAACTTGCGTTAAAGAACCGGAAAAGGGCTGTTTGGCTTCCATTTTTATGGAAGCAACAGCGGCGGCAAATTTACAGGCAATTTCCGGTGGTGAATCCAAACGTTTTGCCAGGTAGGAGGAAAATGTCGTATCTCCGCGCCCGGTACGCCCGATGATTTTTTTCGGAGTATAACGTGCAAAATGAAATTGTTTATCAGAATAAACCAGCAAACCTTCACTGCTTGTTGCAGCAATTTCACGCGGTCCCCATCCTGAAACGATTTGACACGCTTTTTTTAAATCATTTGTTCCGGTTAAAATTTCAGCCTCTTTATCATCCATTTTTAAAGAATGTATATATTTCAAACCTTCAAGTTTATCCGGCCAATCTTTAAAAACAAGTTCATTATCTTCATTAACGCGCACAAAGCCCTGAATGTCCATAGCAATCGGCACATTACGTTTGCTCAATGATTTTAATAATCCGAGATCTACTTCACCGGCAATAATCGGGCAAATAAGGATCATTTTTACGTCAATATCCGGAATATCTGATTCTGAAAAGGCACCGGCAAAGGCCAATGGATAGCAATCCCTATGGTTCATATCCACGTTTTTATAAATATTCTCAATACCGGATGTTGCGTCACCGAATACAGGAAAAAGATCGATACCTGCCTGTTTCATTTCATCCAACAAACCTTCGTCCGCTTTTGCCAGCCGGGTTGCTATGCCAATTTTATAGCCCAAATTGGCCAGCGCCATGCCGCCGTAATAAACCGCGCCGCCCTTTGATGTTTCACTGTTTCCCATATAATTAATAATATCTTTGGCAAAATGACCAATCATTAAAATATCATAATTAGTTTTCATTCATATATTCTTTCATTCGGTTAGAAACTTTTCCACATTGTCTATAGTAATCAACTCTGTCCCGGTGTCTATTCGGGGATCAACAGGCTGTTTTTGGGCAATTTTTAAAGCTGTTAAAAAGGCCATTTTCCCCATGTTATAGGGACTTTGGGCGACAACGGCTGTTAATTTTTTTTCTTTAACGGCCATAACCGCTTCGTGTCCTGCATCGAATCCTACTGAAACTATTTTATCCAGACTGTTACGGGCGGCAATTGCCTCTAACGCACCCAAAGCCATTTGATCACTGGTCATAAAAACACCATCCAAATTCGGATTAGATGTTAAAATATTTTCCATAACAGTCAGGGCCAGGTCGCGTTCACTGTTTGCAGGCTGTGAAGCAACCAATTTCAAATCAGGATATTCTTTTATAACTTGCATAAAACCGGCAACACGGTCTTCATGCGTTTGAATACCGGGGATGCCCCGAATGAGCGCAATGTTACCCTTGCCGTTTAATTTTTTTGCTAAAAATTCACCGGCCAGTTCTCCGCCCAGTTTGTTGTCTGTTCCGACATAGCTCTTTTTATGGGGCCAGTCGATATCCGTGTCAACAGTAATAACCGGAATACCTTTTTCATTGGCTTTGTCAAGTGCCGGAAGAATCTCCGAAACGCCGCACGGGGCAACGGCAATGGCCGATACATTTTTTAATATCTGATCTTCAAGAATATTGACCTGCTGATCAATATTAATCTCCCGTAAAGGTGCCAGCACATTCAACTCTACATTCGGATAATCTTTAGCTGTTTCAACAGCGCCTTGTTTTATCTTTTGCCAGAACTCACTGTCCATTGCTTTTGTCACAATTGTAATCCGAAATTCAGCTTTTTGATGGTTGCAATTTGCAAAAAGAGCCGTTATTAAAAATAAAAACAATATCTTTTTCATAACAAATCCTTTATCTGTTATTGTCGTTTTGTCATTTTTTGACGTAAAACATCAATCCACACAGCCCATACAATGACCAGACCGATGACAACAGTCTGCCAATAGGAAGAGACGTTCAGCAAATTCAGGCCGTTACGCAAAACGCCCATAATTAAAGCACCGATCAATGTTCCCCAGACAGTACCAACACCGCCAAAAAAGCTGGCGCCGCCAATAATAACGGCCGCAATGGCATCCAACTCAGCGCCGACACCGGCAAGCGGAAATCCGGAGTTCATACGTCCGGCTAGAATAATGGCGGCAATACCGGCCATTAAACCACTCAGGGAATATACCAGGACCAGTCTTTTATTTACCGGGATGCCGGAATAATAAGCAGCGGTCTTGTTGCCGCCTATGGCGTAAATATCTCTGCCTGAGATTGTTTTTGATAAGAATAAATGAAAAATAATATAAATAACCAAAACAATTATTACCGGAACAGGAAAAATACCAAGAGATGATGCACCCCAAATTCGAAAAGAACCGGGTAAATCCGATATGGGAAAACCACCTGAAATGATTAAAGCAAGCCCTCTGGCAACGTTCATCGTTCCCAGTGTGGATATAAACGGATGCGGCAATTTTAACTTTGTCAGCATAATGCCGTTAATCCAACCGATAAACAATCCCACGGCCAAACAGCCGACAAGGCTAAGATAAACCGGCCATCCGGCCTTGAGAAGCATGGCAACAACCACAGCACACAGACCAAGCATGGACCCGACAGACAGATCAATACCGGCTGTTATAATAACCAGTAATTGCCCAAGCGCCAGCAAGGCGTTTACAGAGGATTGACGAAAAATATTCAGCAGATTATCAACTGTAAAAAAATAGGGTGATGTGAGTGCCAGTAAAATAATCATCACAACCAACGCTAAAAGCGGACCAAGCTGTCTTATAATTTTCATCATCTAAAAAATCACTCTCCAACGGCCAGCGCCATTATTTGTTCCTGAGTAGCATTCTCTCCGTCAACCAAGCCGACTATTCTTCCTTCGTGCATAACGAGAATGTTATCGCATAATCCCAATATTTCTTCCAACTCGGAAGAAACAACAATGATAGCAGAACCCCGGCTTGCCAGTTCGCGAATTAAAAAGTAAATATCCCTTTTTGCACCAACATCAATACCGCGTGTGGGTTCATCAAATATGATAATAGAACATTCCGTTGCCAGGGCTTTGCCGATAACAATTTTTTGTTGATTACCGCCGCTCAGACTGGAAACAGACTGTTCATAAGAATGGACTTTGATTTTAAGCTGTTGTACAAAGGACTTGGCACAATTGAATTCGTCTTTTGTTGAGCGCCAGCCCAAAAACTTTCGGGTGGTTGAGCCTTTTGCCAGATTCAGATTAAAAAGCACAGACGCATCTGTAATCAATCCTTTGTCTTTTCGATCATCGGGAACAAGACCAAAGCCGTTTTTCACACTGGATACCGGTGACATGACTTTGATAGAATGTCCGTATTTTTCTACGGAACCACTGTCAAAGGGTTTTACCCCGCAAATACATTCCACCAACTCTGTCCGCCCGGACCCTACCAGCCCGGAAATCCCTAAAATTTCTCCGCGACGTAAAGTAAAGGAAATGTCTTTAAATTCGTTATTTAGGCTTGCATTATTGACCGTTAATACGGCTTTTTCAGATTTATCAAAATTTGTATTTTTGGGCGGAAACTGTTCATTTAATTCACGACCAACCATAAAATGAATGATCTCACCTGTATTGACGTCGGAAACATTACAACTCGCCACTTTTTGTCCATCGCGCAGAATTGTTACAACATCCGCAATTTCTTTAACCTCTTCAAGCCGATGGGTTATATAAACAATACTCATGCCCTGTGTTTTGAGTTTTTTTAGCCGGTGAAATAACTTGGCGGCATCATGTTCCGTTAACGGCGAAGTCGGTTCATCTAAAATAATCAGTTGTGAATTTTGCACCAGCGAACGTGTAATTTCAACAATCTGTTTTTCGGCGATAGAAAGTTCCGAAACCAGCCTTTTTAAATCGAGGTGAACATCCAGGTCGTGAAAAACCTGCTCTACCCTGTCGTTCATCAAATTCCAGTCGATCAGTCCGGCTTTGTTTTTTGCCAAAGTTCCGAGAAAAACATTTTCCACAACACTTAATGTGGGTACAAGGGAAAGTTCCTGATAAACCATTGAAATACCGGCGTTTCTGGCCTCAATGGGTGAGTTCCACTTTTTGACCTGATCGTCAACAATTATTTCACCTTCATCCGCCTGTTCCACACCCAGTAAAATTTTCATTAATGTAGATTTGCCGGCACCGTTTTCGCCGACCAAGGCATGAATTTGACCAGGTAATATCTCCATATCAACGTTGTCCAGAACTTTATTTCCGGAAAAAGATTTGGAAATATTTGATAACCTGGTCATCATTTTACAATTAACCCTGAACCAGATTTGGATATTTTTCAAATACCGTTTTTAAAACAGATCGAGAATCAATACCACTGGGATTAAATTCAAAGCCCAGCGTTCCATTATAGCCAAGCTGTATCAGCAATGTGAAAACACGTTGATAATCAAGAGTACCGGACCCTGGTTCATTTCTACCGGGTTTATCAGCGATATGGACATACCCGATGATGTCCATATTTTTCTCAAGATCGGTAAAAACATCCTGGTCTTCCATAGCCATGTGATAGACATCGTAAAGCACTTTTACCCGTGGATTGTCAATGGCCCGCATTATATCAAAAGAAAGCTGTGATCGATTTAAAAAATAATCCGGGTGATCAAGGACAGTATTTAACGGTTCTATGACAAACTCCATGTCATAATCCTGGGCAATTTTACCGACTTTTTTTCCCACACGGATAATTTGGTCTTGTTTTTCCTTATCCGAAAGTTTGCCGGCAGGAAGCAAAGCAGCGTCATTCGGCAACAGAGGCTGTACAAGCAGCATAAGTGTTGAACAGTCAATTTTTTTTGCAGCATGGACCGCATTTTCAACTTCGATTAAAAAAGGATCTTCCATTTCAGGGTCGATCATACTGGTTTCACGGTTTCCGCTAAAATTTGATACTTTAATACCAATGTTATCACAAATATTTTTAATATTAAACAGGTCTTTATCACGCCAGTCCCAAAACTCGACGGCTTGAAAACCATCTTTTTTTGCAGCTTCAAATCGTTCTTCAAAGGTCAGTTCCGTATACAACATTTCAATACATGCTGCTAAATCCATTTATTTCTCCATATATTACAGTTTTATGCTTTGGGTTTTACACGCCATAATGACGTTGCAAGAATAAGTGATATGACCGATGCTCCCACCCAAAAAACAATTACAGATGAAAAATCATAATGTCTTACACCATCAACTATGTTCATATTTTTTTCTATTAAAAACCCGCTTACTTGTTCCTGAATAGCTGCCCCCAAATAACTAAAAACCCCAATAAGTCCCATTACAGCGCCGGTTACTTTTTTCGGTGTAATATCCGTAGCAAACAAACCGCCCAAAGCGGCCAAAATTCCGCTCAACGTAAATCCGTATAGTGTAAATGCTGCTGTTAATATAATAATATTATCAAAAGGTATAACAAAAATGAAAAATAGCGAAATAACTTCCAGCAGACCAAAAATAAGTGTTACAGGCGGTCTTTTTGCATCGAAAAGTTTATCTGAAATAAAGCCATAAGCAACGCAGCCAAGAATTCCGGCAACTGTATTTAATCCCAAAATGCTCCCGGCTTCAATAAGTGAAAAACCCCTGGCTTCCTGTAAATACAAAATACCCCAACTGTTAACAGCATAACGGGTGACATACATCATTGCTGAGGACAATCCAAGAATCCAGATGGCCGGTCGTTTAAAAACCAATTTTTGTAACTCCAGAGTAGAAGTTTTATCAATTTGTTCCTGTTCCTCTGCATTCGGCATATCATTATTGAATTCTGCAATGGATGGTAGTCCCAATGTTTGCGGACGGTCTTCCATCATTATATACATAACAACGCTGACAATAACACAAAGAATACCGGGTCCCCAAAATCCGGAATGCCATCCCAATAATGAAACAAGTGCTGCTGTTCCAACAAACGTTAATCCCTCACCTATGGAATGGGCCGTGGACCAGATACCATAATATCTTCCTCTTTCACGGTTACTGAACCACTGTGAAAGCGTTACAACGCTTCCTGGTGCACCAAAACCCTGAACCCAGCCGTTAATACCCCACAGAACGATCCACAATGCCAGTAATAATACATTGCCCATGACAAGATTTACCAATGCGGTTAACAACAAACCCATCGGCAGGACCCTTTTCATATTGCCATGATCGGCCAGAAAACCGTTTACTAGCTTGCCAAAAGCATAGGCGTAAAAAAAAGCAGAACCGATCATGCCTAATTCGTTTGCCGTAAAAATTCCACTGTCCAGTAACGGTTTTTTAACAACAGACAGAGGTAATCGACAGGTATAGTAAAACCCATAACCACCGGTTATTGCCAGCATAATACGCAAACGATGACTTTTAAAAAGCCGGGCGATTTTGCTTTTGTCCGTTATCTTTGGGGCGTCAGAACCTGCGAGAAAAAATTTAAACATGTCTAATCCTCATCTTTGACCAAAAATTTACTCAAATCACTTAAATAATCCGTGTTAATCAAATCGACGTTGGCATTTATTAATTCATTCCACATGTTGTGATTATACTCGAGCGTATCTGTATCTGTTGCCCAAAAGCGTATTGCCTGGTTATGAGAATGGGCTTGTTCTACGAATGTTTTCAATTTTTGCTGCTCAACAACGGGCATCCTTCCATTCCCCTGCCATATAAAATATGTTGCCCATTTATCACTTATAACAGGGTAATAATAACGTGTCGTATGTCCTAAATCGCTAATACGTCCGTCACACCCGGCAAGTCGAACTTGCTGATTTTTCATATATAAAATCGGTCTGTTACCGGAGACGATAACCGTAATGGCTTTTTCTTTAATTTTTCCGTTTTCAAACTGTGTCAACATGTCTTTATATTTTTCAAGTACCTTGTGCAGAAAAATATACGTTTCAAGACTGTCTGTTTTTATATCAATAAAAAGAAAAACCGGTTCCTCTGCATTGGTATAGATTTTTTTTCCATTTTCCCGCCAAATATTATATAACGGAATTAAATACATACTTTCAAGCGTTTTATTAACATCAACATCTTCTTTATCATGTGATACGCATAAGGTATTATTTTTTAAATGAATGTCGGCTTCAATACTCATAAAACCAAATTTTAATGCATCTGTTAACGGGTTTTTACGGTCATAATCGTTGTGAGAGTGAGCATTTTTTAAAGGACGGACAGTTTGGGTTTTTATTAAAATGTGATGAGAATGAGAGCAGGAAATAATTACACTTGATATAACAATTAATATGGCCCTTAGCGCTTTCACGATAAACCTCCGGGATGTGGGCGATGCAAATTAATTTTAATTGACTATTCGTATATACAATTTTAATATATAAAAATTAATTAATATTGACCAGAAAATTTTTCATTTATTTTGATTTTATAAAAATATTTATTAAGTTCATCCTCACTCACTTAAAATAAAGGTTAATTTATGCTTTTTATCAAAAGACTTGTGCCTCTTTTATGGCTCACCATTTATTCATTCGCTTTTTCCCAAACCGACTGGGTAACTTTATACGAAAAATCAAATAAACTGGAAACCCCGCGTTATAATGAAACTATGGACTATTTTCAAAAACTTGCCTCCTATTCCCCGTTTGCAGATATGTATTCTATTGGTAAAAGTCCTGAAGGCAGAGATATTAATATTTTTGTAATATCATCCGATAAAGCATTAACAGCGCAACAGGCCCGTAAAACAGGCAAACCGATTGTTTTGATTCAAAACTGCATACATCCGGGAGAATCTTCCGGTAAAGATGCTTCAATGATGCTGGCCCGTGACATTTTGGTTTATAATAAATATCAATCAATTCTAGATAATGTTATCCTGGTCATCATTCCTATATTTAATGTGGACGGCCATGAACACTTTAGCCCATATAACCGAATCAATCAGGTTGGGCCGAAAGAAATGGGCTGGCGGGTAACAGCGGACCGGCTTAATTTGAATCGCGATTATATGAAGGTGCAAACTCCTGAAATGCAACACTGGATGAAGATGTTCAATCAATGGAAACCCCATGTTATTTATGATTGTCACACAACAGATGGAAGAGACCACCAATACGCCATCACCTATAAGGTAAATGACCATGTTGAAAACAGCGGAGAAATTGCAAACTTTGCCACCAATCAGTTTATGCCCTATGTGTTAAAAGATTGCCTGGCAAAGGGTGTAAAATGCGGGCTTTTTTATGGCCTGCTTGACAATAAAAATCCGGAACTGGGTGTTTCCGGTGGAATCTGGCCACCAAAACTTTCCAATGCTTATCTAATGCTGCGAAACTGTTTAAGCATTTTGATCGAAACACACAGCCTGAAAACTTATGCACAACGCACAGATGGAACATATCATTTTTTACGTTCAGGGCTCGGCTATATCAGCACCCATTCGAACGACCTGTTCCAGGCAATAGAGTCCCAAAAGAAAAGTGCGCTTGAAATAGGCAAAGAATATGATCCAAACAACACTTTTACAATTAAATATAAAACCAGAAAAGATGTTGGAGACAGCATGTTGTATGATGCTTTTGAAATAAAAACATTAAAAAGTAAAATTTCTGGTTCAGAATATTTAAAATACACAGATAAAAAAAAGACATATTCAACCATATTATACAACCGGGTGGAATCTGTAGAAACCACAAGCCCCCCTGTTGCTTACATCATTCCCTCAGGATGGTATAAAATAATAGAAATATTGGATACTCATGGAATTCATTATAAAAAAATCAAACATGATGTAACCGATGTTTTTGAGACATATATGTTTAAGGATGTCTCTTTTCGACCTGTCCCTTATGAAGGCGTGCAAATTCCCTATTATAATGCCGACAAAATTTCAGTTAAAAAAACGATCAGACCGGGTGACGTATATGTACCGGTTTCATCAGAAGAGTCCAGGCTTGTACTACAACTCCTTGAACCATTAGCTGAAGATAGTATTGTAAAATGGGGGTTTGTAAACACGATATTTGAACAAAAAGAATATTATGAAAAATATGCCATGGAACCATTGGCCCAAAAAATGTTAAACGAAGACGAAAGTTTAAAAAAGGAATTTGAAGAACGATTGAAAAACGATCCTGAATTTGCGGCAAATCCCAAAGCCCGATTGAATTTCTTTTATGAACGTTCGCCCTACTGGGACAAACAACAGGACCAATATCCCGTGCTTCGGGTTATTAAACCGATAGATCAAAAATATTTGGAATAAACGGCTGTTATCTTTTCTCATAATATTTGAAAACGGGATTAAATACAGTCATCGATTAAAGAGCCTCATCTCCTAATAACACTCTTGAGAAATTATCTTTATACATTATATCAGAGCAGGAGCAATACAATATTCTTTTGGCAGCTATTGTATTGTTTCTGTTCATTACTTGAAAAATTCAAGCAATAACATTGCATAAAGATGAATTATATATTATCTTTAAGAGGAAAACTGATACATTAACAGTACATAAGGAGCTTCTGAATGGATTTTCCTGTTTTTCATCTTGATTTTATCGGCAACAGAATGTTGATAGCTATTACTGCTATTGTACACGTTATTGTAAACCACCCGATGGCTGTGGGCGCTATCCCCCTGGCGACATTTGTCGAATGGCTTGGCCACAAAAGAAAAAATCCTGAACTGGACAAGTTTGCCTACAACTTTACCTTTGTTTTCTTTATTATTACAACTTCGCTGGGTGCATTAACAGGTGTGGGAATTTGGTTTACAACATCCCTGGTAAATCCGGACGCCATCGGCAGTTTAATACATATCTTTTTCTGGGGCTGGTTTTCCGAATGGATTGTTTTTGTTATCGAAGTGTGTTTGATTATGTTTTATTTCCTGAGCTGGAAAAAAAATGCAGGGCAAAGCAAAATCAAAACACATAAAAATCGGTATTTTTCTCAGTATTTTTTCCTGGATAACCATGGCAATTATCACCGGTATTCTTGCTTTTATGATGAATTCCGGGAAATGGGTGCCCTATATCCGTGAATGGACTGAAAATTCCGGTATGTGGACGGCCTTTTTCAATCCTTTATACATCCCCCAACTGGCATTCCGAACACCCTTTGCATTAATGACAGCCGGTCTATTCTTTCTGTTCCTGGTTCATTTTTTCACAAAAGAAAAGAATAAAACCTATCAATCCATCGTGCGGACAATCTCTATTTGGTCGCTGTTTTTTCTCCCCTTTACCATCATTGCCGGTTATTGGTACTGGAAACGTGTACCCCAGTTTATGCAGGACAATGCACCCATTGCCATAACAACGCAAAATTATACCTCATGGTATCAAACCATTTTACTGCTTTTAGTCATTTTGTTAATTATAACAATTCTAACAGCGCTGCTGGGAATAATAAAACCAAAAATTTTACCAAGATTATTATTACTGGTACCGTTCATTGTCGGGATTATGCTGTTGGGTTATTTTGAACGTATCCGAGAATTTGTAAGAAAACCCTATGTAATAAGCGATTATATGTATGCAAACGGTCTGCTTGTGCAAAACTATCCGCTTTATAAAGAAAGCGGTATTCTCGCACATGCAACCTATGCCAAATATAAAACCATAACCCCCGAAAACAAGCTCGATGCTGGAAGCGAGTTATTTATACTCACGTGCAGCCGGTGCCACACCATGAATGGAATAAACGGAGTAAATAAAAAATTTCAAAAACTCTTTCCGAATGGGCAATGGCAGATTGATCAAATATCAAATTTTATTGCCGGCATGCATAACATTCGTACCTTTATGCCGCCATTTCCAGGCAATAAAGAAGAGCTGGATGCTCTGGCCTTTTTTATCTGTCATTATCAAAATACACAACACCGATTTGAAGGAGCGCAATCAGCAGGATTAAATTTTGGTAAAACACAATAGGATACTATTTATTATAATCTAACCTCTGAGGAAAAAAATGAATCAGACTCCTATACCACATGATATTGGCTTACAGTTACCAATAAACGTTACTTTTTTACATATCGTCCTCGTATTTGTATTTCTGTTACATATATTATTTGTTAACTTTATGGTTGCGGGAACCACTTTTGCATTTATCTTTCAGGTCATTGGTTTATTCAAAAAAAAATATGACAAGCTGGCCTATGAAATATCATCTACCGTAACAGTTAACAAAAGTTTAGCCATTGTTCTCGGAGTAGGTCCGTTACTGGCTATAAACCTGGGTTATACACTGTATTTTTATTCTTCAACGGCGCTTACCGGAATTGCCTGGCTAATGGTCATTCCGTTAGTAACGCTGGCTTTTTTATTAACCTATCTCCACAAATATACCTGGGAAAAACTGGAAAATCATAAATTGTTTAGCATAGCAATAGGTTTCACGTCTACGGTTCTTTTCTGGCTCATCCCCTTTATCTTTTTAGCAAATGTCAACCTCATGTTGTTTCCGTCACAATGGCCAAAGGTTAGCGGATTTTTATCATCGCTGTTAATTCCCAATGTTATTCCGCGTTATTTTCATTTTATGACGGCAACAATGGCAGTTACCTCTTTATTTGCAGTCGGCTGGTTTGGCAGAAAAAAATATAATTTAAAAGAGAACCTTGCCGGTTTTACAAAAGCTGAAATAAAAAAACTGTTTTATTCAATTGCATTCATAACAACATGCTTTCAATTCTTTATTGGTCCGTTGACACTTTTAACATTACCGGTGCACGGTATTTCTTTAAACGTTTATCTGTTCTTTATATTTGGTTTGTTATTTGCAATTTTATTTATGATTTTGGTCTGGCGGGAATTGAGATCAGAAAAAGCATTATTAGGTAAACATTTCTGGGGAATCATTATACTTTTGACGGTAACCGTAATATGTATGGGATTTGGACGGCATGAATATCGCGAAAGAGCGGTAACTCCACACAGGATGCTTGTTGAACAAAAAACACAAAATTTTTACTGGCAGGCTGAGGCGGCACAAACCCGGGAACGTCTTGGAATTTCCACGGCCCCGAAAAAATCTCCGGGAGAAGCGGCATTTGAAACCAATTGCAGCGTTTGCCATGCAAAAGAGAGCGTGCTGGTAGGGCCTTCGCTCGTAGAAATAAATGAAATTTACCAGGATTACCCTGAAGGCATTGTAGAATGGAGTAAAGCGCCGGAAGTTAAGCGCGGCGGACCGGTTATGCCGCCTTTTAAACATTTGGGCGACGAAACATTGTTAGAAATTGCAAATTATATGTTATCCGCACTGGATGAACAAGAATAAAAATTTCACCTATATTCTTTAAATTCCAACACAGGAATAATATTTTAATTCTTCATGTTTTATAAGAGTAAAAAATATAAAAAAACATGGAGAAATTATGAAAAATCTGACTATTTTATCAATTCTTTTTACAGCTTTTACTTTAACAGCCGCCGAGTATGATATTGACAAATCTCATAGCAGGGTCGGCTTTTCAGTAAAACACATGGTTATTTCTACAGTGAGGGGCGATTTTAACGAATATTCCGGTATCGTTCTTTTTGATGAAAATGATGTTTCAAAATCCAAGGTTGAAGGAACCGTTCAGGTTGCAAGTATTAACACCGACAATGAGCAAAGAGACAATCATTTAAAAAACGCTGATTTTTTTGATGTTGAAAACTATCCTGTTATTAAATTTGTCAGCACTAAAGTGACTCAAAAAGATGATCAGTATATTATGACAGGTGATCTGACCATCCGGGACGTTACCAAAAGTGTTGAAATACCTTTTAATGTAACCGGCGTTTTGACAGATCCTGGGGAAATGACCGTGTGGGCATTGAAGCCGAGTTTAAAATCAACCGAAAAGATTTTGGCGTAGCCTGGAGCAAAACGATGGACAACGGCGGGCTTGTGGTTAGTGATGATGTTAAAATAGAGTTGTTTTTCGAAGGGATTAAAAAGAAGTAAAAAAAAAGCCCTCTTTTTAGAGGGCTTTTTTTTATTGAATTTCAATTTCTCTTGGTTTAACCTGTTCTGCTTTGGGCAGTTTAACACGCAAAACGCCGTTGTTATAAGAGGCATCTATTTTATCAGCTTCAATTCCATTGGAAAGTTTAAAAGAACGTTTAAATTTGCCAAAAAGTCTCTCACGAATACCTGTTAATTTTTCATCCTCACCCAATATATCTTTTTTCTCACCTTCAATAATCAGGACCTGGTCCTTAATATGTATTTTAATATTTTCCTTGCTTAATCCGGGCAAGTCGGCCAGCATTTCAAACGCATCTTGAGTGTCTATAACATCAACATGAGGCTGCCAGACAACAGAATCATCATTATTGTGCTGCATTGTTTCATGACATGGTTTGCAAGATTTTACGAGATACATAATATCCTCCATATATAATTTAGTCTGTTTTTACAAGCTTCTTTTTGCATTCCTATAACAAAGTTGGTGCCAAAAAGCATAAAACAAATTAATTATATGATTTTTAACAACTTGCACATTTCACTCCAATATAATAAATTGGCAGACAACAGACATAATGACAGAGTATTTATAAAAAATCATTAATTATGACAGACTAATCATGACGGAGTGCGACAACGGGGTCTACTTTGGCGGCCCTCATTGCCGGATACATTCCTGCCAGCAAACTGATAATAATTGAAAAACAAACGGCCCCTAAAACAAGCCACAATGGAAAATAAAAAAGTTCCACATGCTCAACTTCTTTGGGAATAAAATAACTGTTAAGGACCAGGTTGGCAATTCTGGTAAAAATCCACCCCAAAAGAAGACCGAAAATAGCGCCTATTGTACCGATGGCTCCTGCCTCTAAAAAAACAACAGCTTTATTTCTTTGTCGCTCCCCCCTATTGCTTTCATAATGCCTATTTCTCTGGTGCGTTCCATAATAGACATGACCATTGTATTGATAATTCCCAAAGCAGATATTAACAGGGCAATTGTTCCCACAGCGCCCAGCAGACCATCCATAATCATAAAACTTTTTTTAATTTCATCGAGTTGATCAGAGATTGCAAAGGTATTTAATCCCATATTTTTAATTTTATCATTCACCTCATCAATTTTTTTCATATCTCTGACACGCACCCAAACAGACGTATAGGACTGATTTGTATTCATTACATCCGTTAAAGAGGTCAGGCCGAGATGCGGAATTTTTTGTCCTGTTTTTAATGGAACAAGAATACCTCGTCCAAAGCGAAAATTTGAAAAAGAGTTTTTGTTTTTTACAATACCTGTAATTTTTAGTGTTTTCTCTACTGTTTTTACAGGTATATTACCGGATTGAGCATGAACAAACGGGAATAGCTGAAACAGATTGGAATAGTCAACTGTTGTACCAAGAACTGTAATATCTTTGCCAATCAACGAATCGGCATAAATGATATTCGCCTCACTTACGGAATCCGGTTTTTCAGATTTTTTAGCATCTTGAAGGACTGTAAACTCCATTTTTTCCAAAAGATGCCAGGTAATTACACACTGTTCTGCCGAATCAGTGTCGAAAAAAGCACCGTATTCAAGTTTATTAAAGGGCCTTAAATTTCCCATTTCTGCCGGTAAAGCCCGTAAAGAGGTTTTATATTCTTTGTTCAATAACCGCACTTTAACAGGAAAATTAATTTCCGGATAAGCACATTCTACATTATCAATTTCTTTGATTTTAGCCAGAATGGAATCATTTAAGGTAATGTCTGATTTTTGGGTTAATTTTTCAATATCAACAGACCCACCGGATAACGTTTGTAAATCAATGTTGGGTGGTGTGACCATAATTGTTGTAAACAGGTCGTTTTCTTTAAAAGATTCTGTTACGTTTTTCTGCATACCGGTCCCAAAAGAGACCATGGAAGTTAAAGCCCCGATACCGATCACCACGCCGAGGGTTGTTAAAAAGGTACGAAGTTTTGATTTCCATAAATTCTCAAAACCAAGAGCAAGCATATCCAAAAAATTCATTGGTTCCCCCTCTCATAACAATTTACAACTTGTCCATCAGACAACACGAATACCCTGTCGGAAACTTTATTAGCCATTTCCTGATCATGGGTTACCATGAGGACTGTTACGTGGCGCTCTTTGTTTAATTTCAACAATAGCGACAAGATGGTCTGGGCGGTTTGAGAATCAAGGTTTCCGGTTGGTTCGTCGGCCAATAACATATCGGGCTGGTTTGCCAATGCCCGCGCAATAGCCACACGCTGGGCTTCACCGCCGGACAGTTCGGCTGGTTTATGGTCTATCCGGTCTTGCAAACCGACAATTTTTAAAATACTCTTTGCTTTTTCAGTCCTTTTATTTCGTGCCACCCCTCCGAAAATAAGCGCGAGAATGACATTATCCATAGCTGTTTTGGAAGAGATCAGATTAAATGATTGAAAGATCATTCCCACTGATTTTTTACGATGTAATGACAATTCAGTCCGGGACATATTTAACAGATTTTTGCTGTTAAAATAGATGGAACCGGTATCAGCCGTATCCAGTCCTCCCAACAGGTTCAGCAGCGTTGACTTGCCGGAACCTGACCGCCCGACAATGGAAATAAACTCGCCTTTTTTAATATTCAGGGAAAGGTTGTTTAAGGCGGTTATTTTGTACTGCCCTTTAACATAGTATTTTGATAAATTTTGTATATCAATCATGCGGCGCTCTTGTTTAGAAAGTATATTATTATATAGCATAAAAATTTACAAATGCTGATATATTTTCAATACTATTATACTCATAAATTTGTAACAAGTAACATTATATTTTAAAAATTATTAGTAAAGGCGGGAATCTCTGGTTGTTTTAGAAATAAAAAAAGGGCCCTTAAAGAGCCCTTATAATTATTTATTATCACTGCGGGGACAGGAATAACGGCTTTTATATCAACCGGGCCCATTTTATATTCTGCCGGGCCAAGTTTAAAATCAGACTGCATCATTTCATCCCAGGTGACTTCTTTGCCGGTATAGGCGGAAATCCGGCCCATAATGGCAGCCAGCGTGGAAATTGCTGTATTTTCAGCTTCAACGACGGGTTTATTGGTGCGAATGGCTGTGACCATATCAATATGTTCCTGAACATAGGGTGAAATCTTGACACTCTTTGTCTGTTCGCCCTCTTCATTAACCGGATATTCATATTGCCACAACACACTGCCGTCATGTTTTTTAATTTCATTTTTACAGTTAGAGGAACCTTTTGTTCCCATTACAAATTCAGAAACGTTGTTTTTACAACCATTAATTTGGCGGCACATACTATGAACATGCATACCGTTTTCGTATTCAAAATCGACACTAAACATATCATACTGATCACCGGTAACACGTCGCTGACGTGCGCCAAAACCGACTGCCTTTGTGGGATGCTGGCCGGTAAACCAATTGATAACATCGA
>CAXXFV010000010.1:0-77776 GCA_963674595.2 bacterium | reverse complement strand
AGGCAATTTTACCTTTGGGATTTTTAAACACTATGGTTTTACACTTTATTCGATCATTAACGTGATGATTTCATTGGGTTTTATAGCAAACGTCAGGTTTTTACCTTTTGTTTGGATTTCGCTGATCCGGTTTTCCTGCATGTCTGTTAACCAGGCTTGTTTGACCGGCTGCATCCACTCAAGTGTTACCTGTGAAGAGTCACCAAAGGTTTCGTAAAGTCTGACGATGGATGCTTGCGAATCTTCCGCTTTTTTAACCGCCGTTACGACAACATTTTCGGCTGAAACTTTAAGAAAAGAATTGCTTTGTTTTCGCTCTCCTTTGTGTCGGTCGGTTGCTACGCTTAATAGTGGATAGTTAAACTGAAAGCTTTGGCGAATTGAGGCCGCTTTTTTCATATCTCCGGCATGAGGATATATCGAATAGTTGAATTCATGTTTTCCCTGGTCGGCAAAAGGGGCAACATAATTGTCAGGACGTTTGTGCGGCATGGGTGTTTGTGGTGACCGTAATAATGTCAGACGCATAACATTGTCATTCACATCATGTCCATATTTACAGTCATTCATCAACGTGACGCCGTATTGTTCTTCAGAAAGGTCTGCATATTTATGGGCCGGGACTTCAAATTTTGCTTTTTCCGCCGGTGTTTGAGGATGGGTCGTACGTTGAATACTCCCATAGGCCATATCATAGGTTGCATAATCCGCATTCACATTTACAGGAAAAGAAGCTTTGAGTAAAATATGTTCTTCATGCCAGTCGGCAGTGGTACGAATATCAAGTCTTGGGATGTCTGCGTATAAAATATAATCCTGGGTAAATTTGGATTTTCCAAATAAACGTACATATCGCAGAACCGCTTTAACCGGGCCCTGTTCAACAATTTCAACGCGTTCTACCTGTTCGCAGATCCAGCTTTTGCCGGTGTACCCAATGTTCCAGGCATCATATTTATCCGGTATGTCCTGCAAAAATTCAAGAACATTACCTTCTTTGCCGGCCTCGAGAACATCGCGTTTGTTTATTTTATCGTAGAAATGACGAATGTTGCCATTGCCGGGATTTATTTCAATTTTGTAAAAAGAGTTTTCTAAGGCTGTTTCTGTAACTTGCAGAGAATTTTTTTGTTCTTTGGTTTTACCGGTTTTCAGCCAGAAGGTTTTGTATCCGCATGCCGGAATGTCTGATGCATAAAAACATAAAACAGAGTCCTGCTGCTGAAAGTCTGTTTTTTCGCCGTTACAGTCTTTAATTTCTTTGATGTTCGTGTTTTTTAATTTGACGTTCACGATACCTGAACGTTCCCAGCTTAGCGTGTTAAACACAACAACCGGAATGTCTTTATCTTTTAAATTTATTTCCGAGGCTATTTTTTGCAGGGCTGATGAGGTTATATATTGTGTTAATTCAGAAATTTTTGCGTAATCCTTGTCCGCATCCAGATATACCCTCGGAATACTGGACCCGGGCAAAATATCATGGAACTGGTTGAAAAGTGTCAGTTTCCAGGCGCTGTCCAGCTTGGCTTTGGGATATTCCATGTCGGAAAAAACTGTAAACTTTTCCGCTGTTTCCAATGCAATTTCACTTTGCCGGTTTTGTTTTTTGACTTTACCTTGAGTCGTTAATGTACCTCGATGGAATTCCAGGTAAAGTTCGTCCTTGTATGTTGGAACGTCCGGATATTTAACCGCCACGCGATTCATATAACTGTCCAGGTCGTCATAGTATGCAGTCGGATAAGCTGCCAGGGATTGCATTTTTTTTATATTTTTAAAATGTTCCCGGGTCGGGCCGCCGCCATGATCACCAACGCCGTATAAAACAGGCAAATCAACAAGTTTTTCCTTTTTAAAAGTTTTTATATGATTGGCAATGTTATCCAGTTCGCATTTGGAATTGAGGGCCATGGGAAAACAGGTGAGAATATCCGAACCATCCGGTGATACCCAATGAAATAAACTGTAGGGGAAATCAGTGGTGTCGTTCCAGCGAATTTTGGTAGTTACAAAATATTTGAATCCCGATTTTTTTAAAATTTGCGGCAATGACCAGGCATAACCGAATGTGTCCGGTGTATAGCCGGTAATACAGTCTACACCAAATTTTTCTTTAAAATAACGTTTCCCATACAGAAATTGTCTTATCAGCGCTTCGCCGCCGATAAGATTAAGGTCCGGTTCCACCCACATGCCGCCGACAAGAAAAAATCTTTTGTCCTGAACAGCTTTTTGAATGGCTTTGAACAGCTCAGGTTCATATTGTTCCATCCACTCAAAAGCGGCGGCCTGACTTTGAATATATTTAAAATCCGGTTCTGTTTCAAAAAAGTTGATAGCGGATTGAAAGGTGCGGCGGCACACATCAATTGTTTCTTTCCAGGGCCACAGCCAGGCCATGTCGATGTGTGACTGTCCGATCATGTGGAGTGTGTCTTGTTTTATGATTGTGGAAAATTCTTTCAATTCAATAAACGATGTTTCCAGAGCTTTGAAAAAATTATCCCATTCATTCCGTAAGCCGTATTGAACAATTTGGGAAAGTGTTTTATCCTTTGTGTCCAGGGTTTTATCGGTAAATTTTTGATACCAGTACATGTTTTCATTCAGGTCCATATACATTTTATGCACAACTTTAGCTTCGGTTGGAAGCTGATCTGATTCAAAGATACTTTTTAAAACCATTTCCGGTGATAAATTAATAATTTGGAAATCATGCATCCGGCCATTTAAAAGAATACGAACACCGCCGCCGCGATTTAATAATCTTTCCACATTGTGAGATGCCAATGAAAATACAGCTTTGCCGGTTTGGTCAAGGTTAAAACGTTCTGTGCGGGTTGCGAGTCCACGAATGTCTAAAAGGGCTTTTGTATCGTATTTTCCTTTTTTGCCGAGATTTTTAACAGAAATGACAAGGGGATAGATCCTTTGAGAACCTTTTGCTTTTCCGGGAGCAAGATAAATTTTATCAATATAGGCATAGGGAGAGGATGATGTTATAACCATCTCTTCCGGTTTGCGGACCGAGGTGATAATATCATCAAGTTCGTTTTTATCCATATCAACAATGTCGACACTGAGGCCAAACCCTCCCTCTGTGTTGACTACTTTGGCCAGCAGCCGGTTCCAGCCTTTTGCCAACCGAACCGGTACTTTATCTTCACCTCTTTTTAACAATCGATAGGTAAGGTTATGGTGCACCTGTTTGTCGTTCAACCACAGAGCAACGGCATCATTGCTGCCTGTTAACAATAGAACATTTCTTTCCTCAGGTGAAAAGATATAGGCAGCCGCATAGGCCACACAATAGGCCGTGTAGGGCAGGTTTTGTTGAATAAAATTAAGTTCTCCGTTCTTGTTGGTTTCAGCAGACTGCCATGTGTAAGGCCCCGAAGACATTCCTTTTTCCGGCATAATGCTGATTTCGTCACTCAGGTATGGCGTATCCAGCGCTGTGTGGATGGTGTCGCTTTGAAAAGAGCCTAATATCAACCATTCACTTATCATACTGTTTTCGGATAAAGCAAATGTTGATGAACAGGGGAGAAGCCATAATAAGAGGTGCAGTGTTCTGAGATAGCGTTTCATTCGTGCTCCATATACAATCAGTATTCGGGTTTTTTAAAATATAAAACATGTATATCGGAGTTTCAAGGAGATTTTCATCAAGATGTTCTTAATTTTGTTAGAAATGTCACTATTTGTTGGTTTTAAATTTGTTCTTGTTTGATGATTTACTTGCAATTAGAGTTGAATTTTCGTAAAATATGGGCCAAAAAGATTATGAGATTATTTTTATAATGAAGGATTTATGAACTCGGCAGGATTAAAACGAAAATTGGGATTGGATGAAAAAGGGATTTTAAAAGACATTTTTATCATTCTTATCGGTTCCTTTATCATGTCTGTCGGAATTGGTGTTTTCCTGGTAGATGCCAAAGTTGTTCCAGGAGGTGTGAGTGGTTTGTCTATGGCTATTCACTATTTATCCGGTGGTAAAATTCCTGTTGGGTTTATGATGCTGGTGTTTAATATCCCGCTTTTTATTTGGGGAGTCAAAGTATTGGGCAGCCAGTTTGGAATGCGGACTTTTATCGGCTTTTTTTCAAATGCCTTTTTTATAGATATGTTAAGAGGCCGGATCCCGGGTTTGTCTTTTATGCAACTGAATCAACATAGCGCCATTCTCGATTTGTATCAACGTGATTTTTTGTTGATGGTATTGACTGGTGGTGTTTTACTGGGAATTGGATTGGGTATAATCTTCAAGTTTCGCGGCTCAACAGCCGGTTCGGATATTTTGGCTGCCATTGCTCAAAAACGCTGGGGAGTAAAACCCGGAGTAGCGTTTATGGTGGTTGATTTTTTTGTTATATCGTTGGCTGGTTTTATTATTCATTTTAAAAATTTATCTTTTGACAGACCCGTGCTGACGCTGACATTATATGCCTTTTTATTGTTGTTTGTTTCCAGCAGAATTATTGATGTAATCCTTGATGGATTTGACTATGCCCGTTCTGCCCTTATTATTACGGATGAAACAGAAAAAGTCGCCAAGCTGATAACTGTGGATCTGAGCCGTGGCGCTACAGCGCTTGAGGCGCGTGGTCTCTATACGGATCGTCGAAGAGAGGTATTATATACGGTTCTCAGTCGTAAAGAAATAAGTAAACTTGTGACGATGGTTAAAGAAATTGATCCCAAGGCCTTTGTCATTGTCAATAATGTTCATGAAGTCCTTGGAGAAGGATTCAGGCCACGTATTTAAAAAAGTATAAAAATTGTGAATAAACATAATTGTATTATTGTTTATCTTTTAAATTTTATAAATATAACAAGCAAAAAACCTGAAAAATATTCTGTTATTATTCCAGAATCAGGTGAAAAATTAAGAATGTCGGATATTTATGATTAGATCAAACAGAATGACCAGATATTTAATTTTAGTTTTTTTCTTTTCCCTTTTATATTTCCCAATTAGTGATGCGGCATTTGCCTATATCGGTCCCGGAGCCGGATTCGCCGTACTCAGTTCATTTTTTATGATTTTTATCGCTTTTTTCCTCGCAGCGGTCAATTTGATTTCCTGGCCTTTACGCTATGTGTGGAAACAAATTCGCGGTAAAAATGCATACAAAACCGCCAAAGTTAAAAAGGTTGTTGTTTTAGGCTTGGACGGATTGGATTGGGAATTAACGGACAAATTTATAAAACAGGGCAAGCTTCCTTCTTTTAAAAAACTTGAGCAAGAGGGACGGTTTGCACCTTTACAAACCACGTTTCCATCCATATCGCCGGTTGCCTGGTCTTCTTTCCAAACGGGAGTCAACCCGGCAAAACATAATATTTTCGATTTTCTTTCTCCTGACTGGAAATCCTATTTGCCGGTATTGTCATCTACATTAATTGGAAATGTGAAAAAAAACCTGAATATAGCAGGTTTTCAGATTCCTCTGGGAAAACCTGTTTTAAGGCTTTTACGAAAAAGTGTTCCTTTTTGGAATATTTTGGGAGATAAAGGAATTTTTACCAATATTATTCGTGTACCCATAACCTTTCCGCCTGAAAAAGGCAGTGGGTTGCTGCTTGGCGCCATGTGTATTCCCGATATTCGCGGGACCCAGGGTTCCTTTACTTTTTACACTTCTCAGAAAGAACAAAAAAATTACACCGGCGGTACCCGGCTGGTTTTTGAAAACAATAACGGCAAATACACATCTCACATTCCGGGGCCCTCCGAATCCGGTTAAAAAAGTCCACAAAACCATTGACCTGCCTTTTGAATTGAGCAAAAATTCCAAAGGTGTGGTTATGAATTTGAACGGCAAAAAAATCGATTTGCAAGTGGGTGAATATACGGATTGGGTGCGTCTCGTTTTTAAAACCGGAACGGGTATTAACATTAACGGAATCTGCCGATTCCTTTTAAAAAGCTGGGAACCCTATGTGGAGCTGTATATAACACCTATTAATATTGATCCGGATAAACCGGCCTTGCCAATATCTTCACCGGCTGTTTATTCAACCTATCTGGCGAAAAAGCTCGGTCCTTTTGCCACATTGGGGCTTGCGGAAGATACCTGGGCCTTGAATGAAAATGTTATCAACGAAGAGCAGTTTTTAAAACAGGCCTGGGACATACATGACGAACGTGAACGTATGTTTTTTGACGCACTGGAAAATCTGGACAGAGGTGTGCTGGCCCTGGTGTTTGATTCGACCGACCGAATTCAACATACTTTTATGCGCTACCTGCACGACGACCATCCGGCAAACGAAGGAAGAGACCGCGAAATACACAAAAATGCCATTGAGCATTTATATACAGAGTGTGACAAGTTGATTGAAAAAATTACAAATAAACTGGATGACGATACGCTTTTTATTGTTATGTCCGACCACGGATTTAAACCTTTTAAACGAGGTATTAACATAAACCGATGGCTTTATGATAACGGTTACCTGGTTTTAAAAGAGGATGGAAAAGGTGGTGAATGGTTTGACGGTGTTGACTGGGAAAAAACAAAAGCCTATGCTTTGGGTTTGGCCGGTATATATTTGAACCGTAAAGGCCGTGAGGGCAAAGGAACTGTCGGTTCTGCTGAAGCGTTACAAATCAAAGCCGAAATTATTGAAAAATTACATGAATATCGTGATCCGGAGCGCAATGAAATTGCAATCAACCAGGTGTTTGATTCCGGGCAGGTTATGTCCGGGCCTTACTTGAAAAACGCGCCGGACCTTATCGTTGGCTATAAACCCGGATACCGGGCTTCCTGGGCATCGGTGACCGGAACGGTTATGGAAGATATTTTTACAGACAATACAAAAGCCTGGAGCGGCGACCATTGTATGGATCCGCGGACCGTACCGGGTGTATTCTTTAGCAATAAAAAAGTTAGTGATGAATATTTATCAATTATGGATATCGCTCCGACTGTGTTGGACATGTTTGGGTTGAAACCTCCAGCATACATGGACGGTAAAGTTTTATCCGTAACCTTGAAGGAGAAATAATGGCAACATCAAAAGTAAAACTTGATAAAGACCTGGTAGAACGGGCAAAACATTATGCTCAAGTGGCTGGTTATTCTTCTGTGGAAGAGTTTATTTCCCATACGTTGGAATCTGCTATTTTACAATTGGAAGAAGCGTCAGATTCTGAAGATTTGAAAGAAAAATTAAAGGGACTCGGTTATATTGCCTGAGCGTTTTGGAGTAAAAAATGGTCCATGCTGCACATATTATAAATCTTTTTTTTAATTTTCTGTTTTCCCCTCTGAATTACATCAGCGCGAGCTGGGGTTTGTTTATCAGTTCTGCCGTAACCGGAATTATCATGCTGATTATTTTTCGGTATACCTCAAACCAGCAGAAAATAAAATCCGTTAAGGATATTATCAAAGCCTATATTCTGGAAATTCGTTTGTACAAAGACAGCCCTTGGATTATCATGAAGGCGTTTCGTCAAATTCTGATAAAAAATGCAATATACATGCGCTACGCTATTGTTCCCTTGTTGTTTGTTTTTATTCCGGTTATTCTTGTTTTGTTTAATTTGAATGCACGTTACAATTATCGTGCGTTATCGGCAAACGAACCGTTTCTTATCAAAGCGAACGTGGTGCCGGATGTGGATTTACGTTCTCTGGAAATAGAAGTACCGGATGAAATTGAAATTTTAACACCTGCCGTCCATATGATTACGGAAAATGAGATCAATTGGAAGGCCAGAGTAAAAAAACCGGGCGAATATACTATAACATTTCGATTTTTGGACAGAGCATTTCAAAAAACGGTTATTGCCAAGCCTACAAACGAACTATTGTCCACCATACGATCCGGTGATGATTTTATGACGGTTTTAATGAATCCGGCAGAAAAACCATTGCCAGCAGGTTCTCCTATAAAAAGTCTGGAAATTACCTATCCGGCAAAAGAAAATTCTATCCTTGGTATCAAGATGCACTGGCTGATTGCTTTTTTTGTTCTTTCATTAGTGTTTGCATTTGCACTCAAAGGACCGCTCAAGGTCGAGATTTAGTTATAGCTTTTAACAGTCATTAGATGAGTATAAAATCGATTAACGGAGCTGAAATGGAAAAGAAATTTATTATACTTACAGAAGGAAACACGCATCCCACACCCGCAAAAATGGCTGCTGCATTATTACGATATCACCCGGATAAAGTTCTTGCTTTAATTGACTCTGAAAACTCCGGTCGTGACGTTTCAGAGCTTATGGAAATTGGTCGGGGTATTCCTATTGTTGATTCTGTGGAAACAGCACTCCGGTTTAAACCGGATACCCTGCTTGTTGGAATAACACCGCCGGGTGGTGCACTTCCTGCTGAATGGAAGGGCATTCTTGTTACGGCAATAAAGAACGGTCTTGATATATATAGCGGGATGCATACTTTTTTAAATGACGACCCCGAATTGGTGGCTTTAGCGCAACAATATCAGGTGCAGCTTGTTGATCTAAGATGTCCGCCAAAAGATATTTCCGTTAATACATGTAAGAGTAGAAATGTTAAAAGTTTTAGAATTCATACCGTGGGTACGGATTGCAATTGCGGTAAAAAAGTGACCGCTGTGGAACTGGACAGAGCTTTGCAAAAAATGGGCAAAAACAGCCGGTTTGTTGCATCCGGACAAAGCGGTATTTTAATATCAGGAGCGGGAATTGCCATGGACCGGGTGATTTCTGATTTTGTCTCCGGTGCCGCAGATAGACTGGTGCTTGAAAACCAGGATTATGATTATTTGATGATAGAAGGTCAGGGCGCCATAACACATCCATTATATTCGGGTGTTACCTTAAGTATGCTGCACGGTTTTGCACCGCATGGACTTATATTGTGCCACCAGGTCAGCAGGAGCATTATGCGGGGTACTCCGGACGTGCCGGTTGTTTCAATACCGGTTTTAATTGATTTGTATGAAAAGGTTACGCAGCACTATTTCCCGACCAAAGTTATCGGCATTTCTCTCAATTTACATGGTTTACCCAAAGACCAGATTCAGTCTCAAATTAAAAGTTATGAAAAAGAGTTTGGATTGCCTGTAACCGATGTAATATCCGTTGGGCCGGAACCGTTGGTTGAAGCCATACTGGATTTTGAAAAAAGTATTAAAAAATAAAATAAGGTATAATTATGTTTGAAATTGCCGCCAAAGCCCATCCTATTTTAGCTGTAATTTTATTACTTTTGTATCTGTATCTGGGAATACAATTTTATCGCAAGCGTAACGGCAACGTTGATGCATTGGAATTGACGGTTGCACAGTTTATCCGAATACCCTTTTGGCTCGTTTATCTTACCGGATTACTGATGAGCATGAATGCACGTTTGTCCGTAGAAAACTTGCATCATTATGCCAGTTTGATTCCGGTTGTGGTGTTATTTGCCTTTCAGTTGTTACCGTCCTTGTTGAAAAAAGAGGTAAGCATAAAAAACTATGCCGTGATGTTTTTTGTCATGTTTTTTGCTGTTATTGTTATTTCTCTTTCAGCACGGATGAATATTTTGTTTTATTAAAATGATTTAATTTTGTTATACTGAATTTTTTAAATTCAATTTTAAGGATTGATATTATGAGTTCAGTTTTTGTTGTATCTGATGGTACCGGTATGCTGGCCGAACAAACATTACGGGCGGCAATGACACAGTTTTCCAATGTTGAAACCAACATTATCATCCGGGGAGAGATTCGAAACGAACAACATATATTAACGGTTATTCATGAAGCGGCGCAGCAGAATGGTCTGATTGTGCACACACTTGTTTCCCGTGAGCTGCGGACGTTGATTACACGTATGGGAAAACTGCAAAATGTGGAAACAATAGATTTATTGGGGCCCCTTTTACAGCAATTATCTGAAAAGTTTTCCAATATGCCGTCCGAAAAACCCGGCCTCTTTCATCGTCTGGATGATACCTATTTTCGCAGAATTGAAACCATGGAGTTTGCTTTCCGGCATGATGACGGACAGCGCGCCGAAGAACTGGACCGTGCTGAAATTGTGCTGGTAGGAGTCTCCCGTACTTTTAAAACACCGCTAAGTATTTACCTGGCTTTTAAAGGTTGGTTTGTCGCCAATGTCCCGATTGTTTTGGATATTGATCCGCCTGATTCACTGTTTTCTGTTCCAAAAGGCCGGGTCATTGCACTTGTTACAAATTATATACATCTGGCCGAACTTCGCAAGGCTCGTGAAAAATATTTAAAACAATCAACCGGACATTATGCGGATTTAAATCATGTTAAACGGGAACTCCAGTACGCAAAAAATATTTACAGCAGACAACCAAACTGGCAAAAGGTTATTGTAACCAACAAACCCATAGAAGAAATTGCCTCTGAAATTATGAGTTTGATCCAGGTTAAAAAAACGTGAAATAACTTTCAGGATATAGATGAACTTTCTCCGATATATCATTCTTTATAGTATTTTTTTTCTCTTTACATCCGGTTTTGCAAATGATAAATTTGGAAAATAACCGCCTTAATTATATGTTTTTATTACAGATTTTTTTTAACATTACGATTTTTTTACGATTAAAATTTAACTTTGCTTTGCTGTTGCTGCAAAACTTTTTTTACAATATGCGTATATATTTTTGTTGATTTTCTGTTTGTATGGTCAAGTAATTCCTGGGCCAGTCTTTCCCCTTTATCAAAATCATCTTGGTGGTGCTCTATAATTCTTGTTGCGTATGTGTGTCTCATTATGTGGACGGACGCTTTTTTATGTCCCAGTCCTGCTTTTACTAGTGCCCTTCTGAACATCAAAGTAATAGTATTTTTATGATAATCAAATAGTTTTTGTTCTTGATCGCCAGATAAAACTTTCCATGATATAAATATTCTTTTTAATGTCGGGTGTATCGGCTTCATTGTGGGTCGTCTATTTTTATGTTTTTCCAAAAGGATCAAACCATTTTCTAAATCAATATTTTTTCCTTGAAGCCTCAAAACTTCGATTCTACGCATTCCGGTATATTTTAATATGATAAAATAAAGTCTGATTTTCGTTTTTGGTAAATTTTTGTAAAGTTTCCTTGATTCATTTTTTGTTAAAAAATCGGGGACATATTCTTGCGTTTTAAAAAAATCAACTTTTTCAAATATTTTGTTTTTGATAAAATCTTTTCTGTATCCGTAATTAAAAATCCATCTAATAAAAGAAAGGTCTGTATTGATACCTCTTTTTGTTTTTTCAATATCAATAGAGTTTTCTTTTCTTTTTTTATAAAGCCAGTCTTTATATTCATCTATATAATTATGATTAATTAAATTTACTTTAATTGATTCCCCTGAAAATAATAGAAACATTTGTATTATTTTTTTCAAATTTTTTGAAGTATTTTCATCAATATTACTTTCCATGTTTTGAAGGCAAATATCAAAAAACTGTTTTATGGTCAAATTATCAAAATCCGGCGGTTGGGCTTTTAGTTCCAGTTCCGCAGCTATTCGTTTAACTTCTTTTAGTGTTTTATTTTCTTTATAGCTTATAGTATGGGTGTACTTTTTGCCGTCAATGTAATATTCTATGTAATATGACGTTCCTTTTTTACCTTTTCGCTGTCTTATAAATGCCATTATTTTACCTAGATTATTTTTTAAGTTAATGTTTAAGTTTATATTCGTTTGCAACAACGACTGTGCCATACTCGGTTGTAGCGTTATCATGTTCGATTTGTACAATTTTGTATTCTATTTCACCTGGGACAATTTCATCTTTGTAACCATAACTGTTTGTTTTTGTGTCTGTCTCTCGCCCCTTTACAAAAGCATTATTTTCATTTTGAATTAAAATATCATCTCCCCGCATAAATCAATAAAATGGATTTTAAAATTTTGTGCAAATAGTGATGTGAACTACAAAAGTTAGATAAATAACTTATCCGTATCTACCCCTGTAGTTTTGGCATATTTTTTGTATTTTTTGAAGTCTATTTAAATTATTCAAATAATAAAAGAAGGGAATATTTGTATGAGTAAGTCCGAGCGTGCTATGATATGCGAGTCGATTATTACGGAGCTGGAACATTTGGAATTAATGTGCCTGGGGCTTTGTGCAAAATTGAAATACTTTTCAAATTTGGATTACGAAGATTGTATGTATGGCAAGTGTAAGAAAATCAGAAGCAAATTGAAAAAATTCTATTAATCCGTATAAATAGGCAGTAGACCATTTTTAACAGATAAAATGTTTTACTGCCTTTTTTGTTCCAAATCTTCAATCCGTGCCGTTACCTTTTATACCGGACTTCTTTTTCCCCATAACCGACCTGATCATTTTTTAGAATTTTTTTTTTGAGGTATATATATCTGTGGTTTATATCTGAGAACCGCTTGAGGGGATTTAAAATTTTTCCTCTATTGAATAAACTTTGAATATATTACAAACAAGCCTTGGTGATAGTTTGGTACAGTTTTTTTTATTTGTAATAAAATCTCCACATTTCGGATGTTTATTATATAAAACATTATATGTTAAATTTTAAAATAGCATTAACTAAATCCAAAAAAGCGTCTTGTTTGTCTTTAGGTATAGCTCGAATATTTTTCACGGTCTGCATTATTTTTTCTGGCTCGTTTTGAAACAGATCATCTTTTAAAATGTTTTCTTTTGTTAAATATAAATACTGTGGTCCTTCATTGTGAAAAAGCCAATGGAAATTTAAAGTTTTGTTTTCGTCAGAAAAAATATCAAACAAATTAATTAAAAACTTGGTCGATGGATATGCCCCGTTTTTAATTTGTGTCATATACGGAGACGACACTTCGCATTTCATGGCAAGCCTGTTTTGTGACCAGCCTTTTTCATCACGAAGCTTTGTAATATTTTTAAAAAAAATCTTATAATTGTATTTTTCACTTGACATTTTAATTTTTTATCTTTATACTAATTGTGGTTAGCAATTAAAAAAAGCAGTGTTTTCATTTCAAAACAGTTTCCCGGTCCTAAAAGTTTGGCGACCCGCAGGACCGGGAACAAACAGACAAAGCAAGACCATTTTTTAATGGCTATGCCCGTTTTTTATTGTAATGAAAAAAATTTTTAAAATCAATATAAATCATAGTTAAAGGCTGAGATCATGAAAAGAAACAATGTATTATCTGTTCAAGAGTCCGCACGATTAAAAGCAATCCTTTTCAATAGAAATATTAATCAACGACAAATTGCAGACGAATTAGGATTTACGCGCGGTTATGTTTCCGGTGTTTTAAATGGTCTTTTTACTCGTGATGAAAGAGTAATTAAAATGATCGAGCAGCTTGAGGAGTTGAACCATGCATCTTAATGAAGACCATGAAAAAATTTTAAAACTGATCAATGAATACGGATCGGTTAAAATTTACGACTTTACGCTTGTTGTTAGACGGACAGAGTCTTATATCGATCGTCATTTAAATGAGCTTAAAAACGCCGGTTTAATCGGCATTGAAGAAGGTCCTGACGGCGAAACAACCTATTGCTCACTGTGTATTGAGGGTGCAATGTAATGAGCCGAAACCAGTTTATTGATGAATGGAAAAGAGAGTTCGGAGCCAGATGTTTTTACATCACATTACCCGATGCCATGAAATTATTGTCAATGAGCAGGACAACCCTTTTGCGTAAAGTTGACGAAGGGCTGTTAAATATATCAACCATGAAAGACGGTTCCATGCGTATTAGCAGATCGGATATTATGACCTACGCTAGTCTGGAACCTTAATTTAAACTGCCGTAGATTGGAAAGGGCTTTAAGTGTATAATGCCAAAGAACATTTCATTTTAATGGAATTACGGTGCTCATGCCTGAAAATCCGTGATCCCTGTTAAAATAGTATTTTCAGGTCAATTAAAATAAAAACCCCCTGGTCTGCAAAGTTTGGCGACTATCGAGACCAGAGGGCGATGATAACAAAGAACTGCAAAGAGCCTGTTGAACATCAACATAAACACCAGAGCAGCCTTTGTATTTTAAAGTAGTAAAATTCTCATTTTTTAACAATGAAGAAATATAAGCTTTCTCTAAAATACTTGCCGTCTCTAAAATTTCCAATAAATCGAAATTGATTTCACAGGACAAGTTCTGATTGTATTTAACGGGTTCTTTTCTATTTGCATTCATAATTGACCTCAATTTTTAAAATAAACAATTAAATATACAACGGGTGAATGGTTTTTACAATGGGCAGTGCAATTAATTTTTACAAGAATTTGCAAAAATTAACGGTCAAGCATAAAAACCAATTGAAAGAGCGGGTAGAGAAATGAAAGAACAACAATTTGAAAATATAGACACAATCTCAACCGTGGAGGAGAAATTGTTCCGATTTATTGCATCAGAAATTGATAACGCTATTGAAGATTGCATCTCACAGAACAGACAATTGACCAGGGAATGGTTCGCTCAGGAGGCAAAGATGACGATTGGGCGGTTGAACAATTTATGTAAAGGCGGACGGACGCCGATAGACGCCGGTGACTTTCGGATTATTTCAAATTTGATCAGACGTGCTAATCGGTTAAGGTGGCTTCGCATGGCCAGAAACATTATGGGTTGTGAAGATTTGTACCTGTATGATCGTACCGGAGAACGTGAACAGGATGGAGGATCTAAAGATGTATAATAATTATGATGGCGGTTGGACAAATCCTTTATTCGTCGCGCCGTTTGATGTTCCTGAAGTAGAAGAAATCGACACAAAGGCTTATAATATCATTTGTCCGCATTGCGGCGCTGTTGTGGATGGTTTTTTGGATTCGGGAATTGAGGACCGTGTTAAATCCGGAAAAACGAAATCCATAAAGTGTCCTGTCGGCTGCTGCAAAAGAAGGTTTGATGTAGAGTATGATCAGGAAACCGGTCTTTTTGAAACAAATTTTTAAGATGCGACAGAATTTAACTGAAAAGGTGACAAGATGAAAAGTATAGATAAAAGAGCAATGAGCTATGAAGATTGGCAGGACCTGCACCGTAAAGGATTAGGCGGATCAGATGTTGGCGCTGTTCTCGGATTAAATCCCTGGAAAACGCCCCTTGATGTTTATCGTGAAAAGATTGAAGGCCAGAGAGTTGAGGATAATGACGCGATGAAAGCCGGGCGCATGTTGGAAGATACGGTCGCCCGATGGTATTCCGAGGAGACCGGTCATAAAATCCAAAAGGACAATAAAATCCGAATCCATTCAAAACATGAATTTTTAATTGCAAACATTGACCGGTTGATTACGGCCAACGGCAATGGCAAAGGGACCGGCGTTTTGGAAGTTAAAACCGCTTCGGGCTGGGCATTTAAAAGCTGGGCAGATGACGGACTCCCATTACAATATTATTCACAGATACAGCATTATTTCAGTGTTACCGGTCATAAATGGGGCGAGTTTGCCGTCCTTGTTGACGGTCGTGACTTTCAGGTTATCCCTGTTGAATATGATAAAGAGTTTGTTGATTTGATGACCGACCAGCTTGTAGGTTTTTGGAAAGATCATATTGTCAAACAAAATCCCCCGGAACCGAGAAATGAAAGCGATATCAAATATCTTTATCCGAAAGAAGAAGCCGGGAAAATTATCGAAGCAACAGAAAATACATTCAATTTGGCACTCAAGTTAAAACGTATCCAGGCCGCAAAGAAATTACTTGATGACCGTGAAAGCAAATTAAAAGAATCTTTCAAGATCATGATGGCTGATGCCGAGACCATCGTATTTCATGGTCAAAAAGTAGCGACTTTTAAAAAGAATAAAGACGGTAACCAATTTAATAAAGACAAATTCCAGTCAGAGAACCCGGATATCTATAATCAGTATGTTGAGCCCAAAGACGGGTATAGAACTTTTAGACTGTGCTTAAGATAGGAGGGACATGGTTATGAATATGGCTGTTGCTGATAAAGCTAAAAATGTTTTAAAAACGAATGGTAATAATGCGAACGGTGAAAATGGAAACGATAAACCGGTCCCCAGAACGATGTCCGGGCTTAAAGCAAACAATATAAGAGATATTCTAGATTCTTATAAATTACAGATTGCCCAGGTTCTTCCGAATCATGTTACTCCTGAGCGTATTTTGCAGGTTTGTACGACGGTTATCAGTGCAAATCTTGATATTAAAAATTGCACCGCTCAAAGTATTATCGGTGCTGTCCTTCAATCATCCATTCTTAATTTAGACCCTACGCCGCATTTGGGGCAATGCTATTTCGTTCCTTATTATAATAAGAACATAAAATCTAAAGAAGTTCAATTTCAAATAGGTTACAAGGGCCTTATTCAACTGATCCGACGTACCGGGGATGTCGCTTCGATATATGCCCATGTTGTCTATGAGAGTGACAAGTTCGCTTTTCAATACGGACTTTATCCGGATGTCCAACATAAACCGACGTTGGAAAACCGGGGGGATTTAAAGTATGCTTATGCGATTATCAAATATAAAGATCAGGCTTATGATTTTGAGGTGATGAATCGTGAAGATATTCTGCATGTAAAAGCCAAATCCCAGGCAAAAGATTCAACTTATTCACCCTGGAACACGGATGAGCCGGAAATGTGGCGAAAAACAGTGTTAAAGAGACTTTTAAAACGACAGCCTTTACAGGTTGATGATTATCGTAAAGTCGCTGCTGATGAGGCTGTGATCACTCCTGATAGTTTTGATAAACAAACCAAAGAAGTCGATCTCAATAAAATAGAATTTGATTGGGATAATAAGGAAGCTGACCAGGTTGAAGATGCCGACTATGAAGAAGTTGTCGAGGAACAGAAAAAACAGAACGGCAAGACTCAACAACCATCCGAACCTGCCGGCAGCCAAAATACTCAGGAAGAAAAACCGAGTCAGCCTGATAAAAAAGTTACCTTTTCTGACAAAGTTAGAGAATTAGTAAGGGGATTACCGGCCAATGTCATTAGTGACACAATTGGTACTCTTGGTTACTCATCAATCGATGAGCTTCTTAGTACTCAGATGAACGATCAAGTCAAACAAAATACCATTCTTGTTTTCACAAAGGTCCGTGAAGAGTGGAGCAAACAGGGATCGTTATTGTAGGTTTTCACCCGCCCGGGTCGTTGTTTAACTACGGCGGCCCGGATTAAAATGAAGGAATCGTGATGATTATAGAAAAAGCTCCATGCGGCGGTATTTTCTGGAAATTGGAAAAAGCAAAACGCGGTCAGGTTGGTGACTGGCAAGGTGATACTAACGGATTACACCGGGAAGTTAAAAAGCTGAAAACCTGGGAGTATAATCCTCCGGAGAAAGGTGAAGGCTGGTGGTTCATCGGCAGGGATTCCGTTACAGCTTTTCTTGCTTTGAAAAAGAAACACATTGATGATGTTGTGAGGATGATTAAAAGTGATCGTGCTGCCGGTTGGAAACCGTTACCAAGACGCGGCGGGCCGTTCGCTCGTAAAAGAATAGTTTGAAGAAAAAATGTAATAATACGAAAGTGAGGAAAAAATGCAAGGCGAAGTAAAATTAAAAGGGACCATCGAGCAGGTCATTAGTGCCAGAAAAGGTGAAGGTATAGAAGGAAAGTTGGTTATCAAATGGACCGTAAGAGACTTTGAAAAGTTTTCACAGCTATCGGAAATGCAAAATGTTACTGTCGAAGTTCTTATTCAAGACCCTCAGTTGGATTTATTTAAACAATACAAAGACAAAGAACAAACAGAGTTTGATTTTGATTCTGAACAGCCCGAAGCCGAGCCGGAGCCGGAACCTCAGGAACCTTTGATGCTTTCCGAAAACAACGGCGAAATTGAGGATGCTGAATTCAGTGAAGTAAATGAAGAAAACGACGATCCGGATTTTTACATAGTTGATGATGATCAGGAAAACGACAATGAAACTATAGATATTGGCGTTAATGATTTTACCGACCAGGATGAATTGGACGTGCCGGAGGAACCGGTCGAGCAGATCGAAGCGGACGAGGACAATAATTAATGATCCGTCTGACAGACACAAACAAATGGAAAAGGAATATCTGAATGGCGAACGTTCTAAAGTCTGGATTAGATTATTTTTCATTTGATGTTGATTTTTTCGACGATGAAAAGATAGAGTTTATAAGTGCAAAGTTTGGTATTAAGGGTGAAATTATAGCTGTAAAGTTGCTTTGTCGTATATATAGAAATGGATACTATATTAAATGGGGAAAAGATGAAAGCTTGTTATTTGCGAAACGTGTGGGTGATGGAGTCACAGATGCGTTAGTGAGTAGCGTGGTTAGTGAATTGATCCGACGTGGTTTTTTTGATAAAACTATTTTTGATAGGTTCCAGATTCTTACAAGTCGGGGGATCCAAAAAAGATATATCGAAGCGACAAAGAGACGAAAGGATGTTGATATGAAAGAAGATTACTATTTACTAGGTGATCAAAATGTCAACATAAATAGAATTGATGTCAACATTAATCGCGAAAATGTAAACATTAATTCACAAAGGAAAGGAAAGGAAAGAAAAGAAAAGGAAAGTAAAGGAAATTATAATACGATTCCTCTTCAGGATTTCCAAATTATCGAATCTTTTTTAAATGTTCACCCTGAATACAAAGCAATGCTTGAAAAAAATCAGTTTACAGAAGATGACCCATACTATTTGCTTTACAAAATGTTAAAGCTTATTTGTACAGGGGATATGATAGGGGGCGTGACAGGTTTTCAGGCATTGAAAACTGCTGTGGATAACATCAAGGCAGAAGACTGGTTTGTCAATAATGGAGGATTATTCATGTTGATAAATCCTTCAAAACCAATCGGTTTTGCAAAAACAAACATTGCTAAATACATGAGGAAATTAAAAAATGGCAATACCGGAAATTATAAGAAACAAACAACTCGACCGACAGCAACGCGAGGATTTGGAGAACAAACGGTTCGAGTCATTTCGCTCTGAAAAATTGCGAGCGTTTTTGCTGGAAATTGGTATCGGTCGAATGTATTGGGACACTGACAAAAAAAGGCTTGCCGGTAGTTCTGTTGTTTTCAATTATGTTAAAAATTTAGCAGAAAATATTCGTACCGGTCAAGGGATCGTTTTTAGTGGAAGTGTCGGAGTCGGTAAAACAACGGCCCTGTGTTATATCGCCAAATCTGTTTTTGGTTTGGGTGAAATTACAAAATCCGAGTTTAATGATGGCTGGTATCCCGTTAAATACAAGCCGTTTTGTACTGTCAAGTTTGCATCTATCAACCATATTTTCAGTCTATTTTTTGAAAAAAACAGGGTGGTTGATGAATTTAAAAAATGCAGGCTGTTATTGCTTGATGATTTTGGCAGAGAATATCAACATGAATTTCCGGTATCCTCGTTTGAGGATTTTGTGGAGTACCGGTACGCGAATTTATTACCGACTATCATCACTACAAATCTTGACAGTAAACAACTGAGAGAGATAGAAATATACACCCGTGTAGTTGACCGCTGGTCGGATAAAAAGTTGTTTAAATATGTAGAGATTCAAGGCGAATCTCAAAGGTGATGATTTGGGAAAGAAAACAGGAGTATGACATGATTCGATTGCAGAATAGTTCTATAGCAGCTTTGTTGGAGCCTCAAAAACAAAAGGCGATGTCGAATTTAAACAGATTTTGGGGAGCTATTGATCCGGGCAATCCCGGCGGTATCAGTATTTTTGACGGTATCGGATCAAAGGTTTGTTCAAAAAATTTACCTTTTAAGGATACTCAGCAATACAAGCTTTTACTGGAACAGATTAAAAAAGAATATAAAATTGAATTTATTCTTCTTGAAGACTATAAGCCATTTATCGGTATGAAAAGAAAAAACGCTTATAAAGTCTCTGTCCAAATCCAGATATGTAAAGAAGTGTTTTCGGACCACATCTTAATCCTTCACATCCAATGGAACCGGCAAGGGAAAAATGATACTTTTAAACGACAATGGGCCAGGAGTATGTTTGGTGAACAACTGCCAAATCCTCATCAAACCGATTCGGCGCTGATGGGTAAACTGATTTTTGGAATTATAGATTTCGACACAAATGGTGGCGGGTTTACAGCTATGAAGTGGATGGCTTCCAAACAACTGCAATATCCGACCGTCAATCAATTAAAACCATGGCTTGCCAACCAAAACAATTAAGGTGTGATTATGAAGAATGTGACTTTTGTGAGTATTTCCCCTGGTAGTTTTACCGGGTTAACCGTCTGGGACCAGTATGGCAAACATATAAATACCGGGACGATAAAATATTTTAGACATCTTGATTTTAGTGAAAGGTTACAGAAAACAAAACAACATCACAATATTGCTTTTGCTGTCATTGAGGACCATGACCGGCAAACAAACGGGAGAATGACATGGGCGGTGAATGCCCATGCCGTTCAAACACAACTGACGATCTGTAAAGAGATATTTGATTCTCATATCCTTATCAGCCCGTCACAATGGAACCGGGTCAGGCATCAGGACTATATGAAACGTCAGGTCGTTTTACAAACTCTCCGGTTGAATTTGAGAAATATCCCGGAGATCAACAGTGCCTTGATCGGACGGTATGTTTTTCAATTTGCCAATCGTTTTGTCGGGAATTTGACATTTGAAGCGTTGCATCAGTTGGCGGCCACAATTCATAAATGGCCTTTGTTGTCTCAAAAACAGCCCTGGTATGATTTGATAAAATCGTATTCTGAGCAATTAACCATTAATCTTTAATGAGGAAAACGGACATGCATTACTGACGGAGAAAATAAACCAATGGATCGGGAGGGCGCAGAGATAGACGATAACTAACAATATTACTAAATCTCTGAAAGCCTGGAGGTGCTATGAAGTGGCAGAACAGAATAATCGGAAGCGGAGAGGAAAACCCGATTAACATTTTATCAAATCCTTTTAATTATCGTATTCATCCCAAGTTTCAACAGGATGTTTTACAGGGTTTATTAAAAGAGATAGGTTGGATTCAGGACGTTATTATAAATAAACAAACAGGACATTTAATAGATGGTCATTTGCGAGTCACACTTGCTATGAAAAACAAAGAGACACAGGTTCCAGTAAAATATGTAGACCTTACTCAAGAGGAGGAAATGCTTGCTCTTTCAGTTTTTGACCCGATATCTGCTTTAGCGGAAACAGATGAAAAACTTTTAACTGATTTGTTGGATAAAGTTCAGTCTGAGGATGAAGATATCAATAAACTTTTAAAAGAACTGTCTAATAATCAGGAAGAAATTTCAGATGATGCCCCGGATTCAAACAGTGAGGAAGGCATTCACTACAAACAGCAGTTTGGCGTCATTGTGATGTGTGACAGTGAAGAGCAACAAAAGCAAGTCTATGATGAATTAATGGAACAAGGATATACCTGTAAGGTGGTGACTGTATGAAAATAAAAGTACATAATAAATGTTCTGATTTTACCAGTTACAGGGCTGCTCGTGTTAAGAGTCTATTTAATGCTGAGAGTGGTTGTAACTTTGATTTGATTGCTGATATTGATATTGAAGACAGTTGGAATATAGGAGTTGTAGTCGGTCCGTCCGGAAGCGGCAAAACCTCCATCGGTAAATTGATTTTTAAAGAAAATTTGATACATAATTATGAAGAAGGTTGGCCGGCAGATAAACCGATTATCGATTGTATCATCCCTGATGGTTCATTTGATAATGTCACGGGTGCTTTGGCGGCAGTTGGACTTGGAGATGTGCCTTCATGGTTAAGACCTTTTCATGTTTTGAGTAATGGTGAAAAATTCCGGGCTGGTTTGGCCCGAATTATTTGTGAAAAACCTGAACAAGTCGTTATTGATGAGTTCACCAGTGTGGTTGACAGACAAATCGCTAAAATAGGTGCTCAAGCTTTTCAAAAGTCCTGGCGTCGCTCAAATCCGAATGGCAAATGTGTCTTATTAACACCGCATTATGATGTTTTGGATTGGCTCGAGCCTGATTGGGTATTTGATACGAAAAGTAAAAATTTTGAACGGGGGCGTCTTCGGCGACGTCCCAAATTTGAACTCGAAATCAGGAAGACAGACTATAGTTACTGGAAATATTTTAAACCGCATTATTATTTAGATTTACCGATTCCCCCGGCTGCAGAAGCTTTTGTGGGCACTGTCGATGGTGAGCTTGTTTCACATGTCATGGTCAGTCCGCTTTTTACTGCTCATGCTTATCGGGCAACCCGGTTGGTCGTTATGCCGGAATGGCAAGGGGCTGGTGTCGGAACAACCTTTTTAAATTGGATTGCACAATATCACCTGGAAGGCTTTGGCAGATGTTTCAAAAAGTATTCAACTTTTTTTCATACCAGTCACCCGCAACTGTGTGGTTATTTAAGAAGATCTCCGTTATGGATTCATAAAAAAGCATCCTTATATGGTGATAACAAACTTTCTTCAATCAAAAGTATTTTACGAACCGGGAAAGGGAACATACGTGGTGCCGGATATGGTGGGCATTTTCGTGCGGTTCAAAGTTTTAAATACATTGGCAATCAAACAAAAACATCAACCCGAGGTGAAAATTGAATCCACAGGATATTAATATATTTATTACAGGTCAAAAGTATTTTGGAAAACTGGTCTATGACATGGTCAAAGAACAGGGATATAATATTGTCGGTGTCAGTGCCCCGTCGAATTACACGGGAAAATATGACAGGCTCTATCATACTGCACTCAGGGATAAAGTCATTCTTGTTGAAGCTGGAAAGTTAAATGCTGAATCATTACCGGAAAATGTGGATTTGATTATTGCTGCCCATTCTCATGATTTCATAAGTAAAAAGACCAGGTTGAAAACAAAATTTGGAGCGATCGGTTTCCACCCTTCATTGCTGCCGCTTCATAGAGGTCGTGATGCTATATATTGGTCCATCAGGATGAATGAAAAAGTAACGGGTGGCACAGTGTATTGGTTAACAGATAATGTCGATGCCGGACCAATTGCGGCACATGACTTTTGTTTTATAAGGTCAGATGATACGGCTTCTTCACTATGGCGGCGTGAATTACAACCTATGGGTGTCAGGTTATTTAGAAAAGTTTTATCTGATATTCAAAACGGAAAGATTGTAATGATTCCGCAGGAGCAAGAGTTGTCAACCTGGGAACCGTCGATCGAGAGGCCTCCGCTGTTTAGACCGGATTTGACAATGATCGGAAGCGGGGGAGATGGCTTTCAATATGTAACCTCAAAGAATAGTTATTAAAAGTTGTGCTTTAAACATTTTACACATTTTACACACTGGTAGGCTTTTTTTTATGGCAGAAAATATTTTTACGACAAAACAGGTTATTGAAGCTTTAAGGAAAACGCGGGGCAACGCTACTTATGCAGCTATGGCCTTAGGTTGTGAACGTAAAACTATATATAACTATATACAAAAGTATGCAACAGTAAAAGCTGTCTTCGAGGAAGAAAAAGAACGAACCCTTGACAAAGTTGAATTGAAACTTGAAGATGCTGCTCTGAATGCTCAGCCGTGGGCCATTAAGTTTATCCTGTCGACAAAGGGTAAGGACCGGGGATATTCCCGGAGACAGGAAATTACCGGTGCTGATGGTGGTCCTGTAGAAACGAAAGAGATGACCAAAGACAAGGCTCTTGATATTCTTACTGAGGAGCTGGCTATTTTTAAAAACAGGGGTGAAAATGGTCACTCCTGAGTATTTAACATCATTGACATTAACTCAGTTAGTAAAATTCAGAGAGAGTATTAATACCCTGGCTCCGGTGTTCGGGTTGGCCAGAGAACATCATTTAAACCGGCATTTCAAGCGCATGTCTTTTATCAATCGGGACTGGCTGCAGGATTTATATGCTCCGCCAGGCTTTTTCAATGACATCGCCAAAGGAATAAAACCCAAAACAGAAATGCCTCAGTTTATGGTGTTTATCAAGCCGGTACAGGTCGGAATTACGGAGCGTCTTTTAGTTGAATTGCTCCACTATGTTTCCAGTGGATTACGTGGTCTGTATGTCATGCCGAACCAAACCCTGAGATCAAACTTTGTACATGACCGGATTGACAAACTTCTTAGTTATGTTCCCCTGTACAAAAGTCATTTGGATGAAGGCGGTGAAAGTGACAGTGTTTTACAGAAACATTATGGTAAAGGGACCATGCGGTTTGTGGGATCGAATTCAAGGACAGAGTTTGTAGAAAATCCTGTAGATATCGCTTTTGTTGATGAATATGATGAATCAGACATGGACAACCTGGACCAGTTAAAAGACAGGTTGAAAGCATCTGAATATAAAATGCTCCGCTATTCATCACGACCCACTGTTGAAAATTGTGGTGTGGATGGTTTATACCGGTCTACAAATCAATCCCGATACCTGACCCGGTGTCAGCATTGTAATAAATACATTGAACTGGATTGGTTTAAACATGTTGTTCGTCAGGTTGATTCTGAAGGTTTGATTTATAAAGTCATTAAAGAAGAAAAGGGAAAGCCTCAAATCATCTGTGATAAATGTGAAAAGATTATATATGAACCCTGGGTCGGTGAATGGGTTGCTAAATATCCGGATAAACCAAGAGTCGGTTACCGATTTTCAAGGTTGATCAGTTTTGATACTGATCTTTTGGAATTGTGGAATGAATTTCAGGAAGCACTGGGAGATACCACAAAGACACAATTGTTTCACAACTCAAACCTGGGCCGTGCTTTTGCTCCAAAGGGAAGTAAAATAACTGAAGCTTTGATGGAAAAATGTAAAGATGATTATCTCATGCCATCGACAGGAAACAATACTTTTATGGGAGTTGATCCGGGTGGACGGCATCACTATTTCATTTGGGAACGATATAATGGAAGAAAACGACTGGTTGCTTGTGGCGCAGCTTATGATTGGGACACACTGGATTTTTTAATTGATCAATATAATGTCGAAGTATGTACAATCGATGGTGAATATGATACCACAAAAGCCAAAGAACTGCAAGCATCCCGACCTGGTAAAGTATGGCTGTGTTGGTATAAAAAAGGGGGGAGCTTGCAAGATCAGACAGTTGACATTGATAATAAAATTATCGCTCTTGACCGGACACAAGCGCTTGATCGTGTTTTAAAGAATATTTTAAAAAGTGAACAGGATGGATTTATCTTTCCGAGAAACTGGAGAAAAGTATCTGACGGTGAGTTATTGGACCATTTTACATTACCAGTTAGGTATTTTGACCCAAACACAAATCGTCAGGTTTGGAGCAAGCCCATCAGTGGAGACCACTTACTTCATGCAGCAGCATATTCTTTAATCAGTGAAGAAATTGGTGGAACTATCGGGGGATCGATGGTGTGGAGCAGAGCTGGAAAGGCCAGATAAATTTTAATAGAAAGGAATAATATGCCAGTACAAATAAATCCAAAGTTAAAGTCGACAAAGAAACGATTGACGATATTAAAAAACCATATTTACGAAATGAGTAAAGTATTTGAAAAGAGTGGCTCTAAAAGTCCGGCAAGTGATGCAATCCGGGAGGTCTCTAGAAAGAGCGGGTTTTCTGTGAGTTATTTAAGAGATGTTTATTACAAGTATTGAGGGTTTAGAAGGGGGGACTTAATCGTTTGTCAAGCCTCGTAGTGATGCGGGGCTTTTATATTTTTGAAGAGAAAAAAAAATTAAATTCTTTAAAAACAACTTGCGGGAAAAATTATAAATTTGTATCATTATTTTGTCAGGTAAAAGGAAGATTTTTTAGGACAATATGGTCGGAAATGGGAGTCCTGAAAGCCTTTAACTGAATTACCACATAAAATTAATATATGGGAAGTAAAAACAGTTACGAGGAAAGAATTGCGTCGGTTAGATAGTCATATTCCTGTTATTTCCCGGTCAAAATTATTGGGTTGGTTCAGTTTATGTTCAATATTAATCAAGATATTTTCCTAGCAAAATGTATGTATTTGAAATTGTTTCTTTATAAATCTGTGGAAAGCACATATAAACAAAATCTTCCAATATTAGAAAATACTTGCTGCTTGATAAAGGTAGCTTGACTATGTGTTATTGCACTAATATTTATTTCAATAACTATCCTTATTTACTGATTTAAAAAGGAATCTAAAATGATCGGTCAAATATTATTTTGGTTAGCTCTTGTTTACATTGGTATTGTAGTATTATGGCGTATATTTATTGCAATTATGATGGTTTTAGAATCATATCAAGAAGATGGATTAGTTGGTGCAATAATGGCAGCAGGTCTAAATTTGTTAATGGGAATTTGGAGTTTCGCAAAATTTGCATTTACAATACTTATTGTAATATTGATTATTCGAGCTTGTTCATAAATATTTAAGTGTTTTATTTCTTAATGCTATTTTTGCTTGCCGTTGTACCGCAAAATATGGCATAGCTCATAAGCGATCAAATTCTGGCTTAGCTGTTATGATAATTCAATACCAATTCTGTATGTCTGGTAATTAGCATTATAGGGGCAATTGGTTCATATAATTAATTAACATTGTTATAATAGGAGAAGTTGAATGCAGAAATGCCTTATATGTAAATCAACACTTCTTAATAAAATTTACGATGATATTGTAAATAATGTTTTGTCCATCGATTGCCCAAGATGCGGGAAATTTCAATTAGAAAAAAAAATTAAAGCAATGATAGATCCTGATGATCCACACGAAGACTGGAGGTGGGTATTAAGTTATTGGATAAGGAATAATCAATCAGAAAATAAACCTGTAAAAGTTACTGTTAATATTTTCAGTAAAATACCATATGAGATTAATTTACCTACATTACATGAGCAATCAGAAAATCTGATTTTATTTTTAGGTTCGACATTAACACATTATGCTGAAAACATTGAAAGGATTGGTAGACATGTTACCTCAATAATTGGTGCTAAGTTTCCTTCAGATGTAGATTATATTTCTTCAGAACTCTCAAATAGAGGGTTAATATATTTCAAAAAATGTGGTGATGCACGTGAGGATGGTCCTATATGCAAGTTTGGTCTGACTTTTAATGGTTGGGAAAAGTATCATGAAATATTAATAAAAGGGTCTGATAGTAAAATATCCTTTATGGCAATGCAATATGATGAGAAGATGATAAAAATATTTAGAGAATATTTCGTCCCAGCAGTTGAAGAAACAGGCTTTGAATTACGAATACTAAAAGATGTGTTACAAGCAGGATTAATTGATAATCAGTTAAGAGTAGAAATCAGGAAATCAAGAATTTTACTTGCAGACCTTTCCCATAATAATAATGGTGCATATTGGGAAGCAGGATATGCTGAGGGTCTTGGAAAACCAGTAATATATTTATGTGAAAAGAAAGCTTTTGATGATATTAAAACAAAACCACATTTTGATACAAATCACCATACAACTATTATTTGGGATCTCGATAATATTTATTTAGCATTAAATGAGTTAAAGGCAACTATAAGAGCTACATTACCTTTCGAAACGATAATTGGTGAGTAATAGTGGCTAACAACGGGCTGAACGCGGACCGCTTCAGCGGTCCATTTTGAGCAGTTTAAAAGTTGGTAAAAAACAAAATACAAATAAAATATCGGTTTGTTAGCGACCGATTATGCCAAATGTTAGACCACTTCAATAAGATATAATTGAGGTGGAAGCGATTTACTTTTGGAACAAATGACAATATCTCGCCACAGTAAATACGGATATATAAATATAATGAACTATGTAAGCAGGTATTTAAAAAGGTGAAACATATGAATTTGAATTCCAAACAGAAGATAGTAATTCTCATGGGCATACTACTGATTATACTCTCATTTTTGGTGCCACCATGTTATGTAGATTATGGTGATAAAAATGTACCTATGGGGTACAAACCATTTGCTATCTTCAAAGTTAAAAGCACAGCAAGTGGAGTTACAAATATTGTTTTTTTGCATACTCCAACTTTTTATGCTCAACTTATTTCAATATGCCTTATTACAATTGGATTGGTCGTAATTTTAAAAGATAAAAGTAGGTAAATAGTAGGCTTGATATGTGTTTATAAACCACCATTTAACAAAACCCTGGTGACAATGTTGGGTTCAAAAATATAAATCAACCTAGAGTGAATTGGAAGAAGCAATGACAAATATCACGGAACAACTAATAAAGGCATTCAAACATATAGCTCGTGAAATACAAGTTTATATTTTAAGCGGCTCCCTTATCCTGTTTGAGTTATTTTTCATCGATTATTTTTACTATGAACAATCTATATTTAATTATTGGAAAGAATTTCCATATCTTTTTATTATACTTTTACTATTTTCATATACATTTGGTCATTTGACATACGCATTAATGTATGTTGTTTTTGAAAAAACAAAAGTTGAAAGCAAAATTAAAAAAATACTGAAATATTCAATTGATAATAAAATAGAAGATATTTTAAATAAAGAAGTTGCTATATTTAATGAAAATACGAATGCATATTACGAGTATATTGAACGCTATAATATTTTAAATCATATGCGATGGAATTTAAGCGGTGCAAATTTTTTAATGTTTTTAATTAATTTGATTTATTTGATATTTAACAAATGTTGTTATCAGGTTGTTATTGTTTTTGCTATTAATTTTTTAGGTTTCTTTGTATTTCTGTTGCTATCATTAAAGACAGAAGAAGAATATTATAAACGTATTGAGGTAATTTCATCAAGAAGTTCATTGAAATGAATAATATTTTTTGCTCAGAAATAGGGTGCCAGTTCTACCGCCCCATTCTTAAATCTAAATAAAAATACAATTAAAAAATGCAGTAAAACTACACCATGAAACTAAATGTTTTCACTGTAAATATGACTGTCTGAATATATTAAAACTATGTTAGCACGGAATTAATATGAAAATAAAAATATCGTTAAAACATATAATTATAAGTTCAATAATATTAATTATTGTGTATAATTTATTTGTCCCTGATGATTTTATAAAAAAATCAATTAATCCCAAAAAATATTGGTCTGAAAGAGTTGAAGCATTGAGTAAAAATATTAATTATTTCGAAAAATCTATAGACGATTTTAATATGAAGATAGCAACAAAAGATTATAATAGAAAAATAAAGGAAATGACTTTTGAATTTTCGAAGCAAGGAATTTCACCGGACTCATCAAGAAAATTAGCTTTTGAAATTTGCGAAGCTGAAAAACAAGCTGAAAAAGATGTTTTGAATTTGTACTCGCAAAGCTTAGCAAATCATCGAAAACTATTAAAAGAAGCAAAGAATGAATTAAATCAAATAAATAATTCGGCAAGCAAATATAATTTTAGAGCAGCAATATTAAGCATATTCATTGTAATTGGATTGATATTAGCCGCTTATTTTTTGTTGAAAATAAAAAATGAGAATAGTGTTAGTAGAGTAAACACTGAAGAGACTTACAGTTCAATCGAGATAAATCAAAAATTTAATGATGCAAAAGAGTATATTAAATCGATGCAAAAGCTTGGTAATATTATTGGAGCTGACTATAATCCCGGCCTTGCACATCAAACGGATTTAGACAAGTTAATGTGGTGTAAGACTTGCAAACATTATCGTAAAATTGAAAAGTATGAAAGTGAATTATGGATGTACCCAGTCATGCTTTTTATTGAATATATCCCTTGCAAAATTCATAAAAAAACTAAAGCCGTTTGGGAAAAACAATTTTCAACTCAAATTATTAAGCGGTCTTTGTTTCCTCAATCCTGCAAGTATTGGGAAAAGCAAGATCCTGTTTAATATATAGTTTTTTAATATAATAATAAAACATTAACTATAGTATATTGTGCTAACTTTTAATGCAGCTGACCGCAGGGCGGACGATGAAATCAAGAAATTTTAATGTCAGCATCTAATTTTGCTTACTTCTCAAGTTGTACGGTGCGGTTCTACTGCACCTTTGTATGATCAATAAGGAAAAAGCAATGAAACGTTATGTTTTTTTTGACCGCTTAGCAAAGTGATTTACTAAATCAAAAAATATAGAAATTCGCTGGAAATGAAATTAATTGGCAATTATAATTTTCAAAAAAAGGAGAATATAAATGATAGCATCTATCTTCGCAATGATGTCCCCAAGTGGACCTGAATTAATTATTATATTTTTTCTACTAATTAGTTTAATACCATTAATTTTTTTTCTACTAACTTTGCAGAAATGCCTCGAGAGATGTGATCCATTGAGTCGAGCTATGAATCCAAGCCAGGTATGGTTAATGTTGATTCCGTTTTTCAATCTTATCTGGCAGTTTATAGTTGTCTCAAGAATTGCTACTTCCTTAGATAACGAATTTAAGCGTAGAAACATTATAAAAGAACCAAATCCAGGAAAATCACTTGGCATAGCGTGGTGTGTTTTAGGTTTGTGCAGTATTATCCCAACAATTGGTACTGTTATATTTATAATTGGATTAATCTGCTGGATTGTTTACTGGACTAAGATAGCTAGCTATTCTTCTGAAATTGCAACACAATTCTCCACGTAATATATTTTATGAAATTATTATTATTCGAATCATTTGATGAAATAGCTTGTTATTATATGGCTTTATGTAAAATAATATAGGAATCAATAAAACTTGATTTCTCAAGATAATTTATCTTTAACCAAAGGATTGTATATAAAATGAAACCAAGATATGTGCCAATAGCTGTAGGAATAATTAAAGTTTTAATTGCTACTTAAATTTTATTAATATTTGACAATATTGTTGCAAAGACAATATGTGTTTTATTATTAATTTGGTCTACTATTTCTTTCAAGGTAGGTTTAAAAGCTTCTGATTCAGAAATTGATAAATTAGTTAATGATCCCAATATAGATTCTCAAGATTCTGTTAGCATTTTTAGAAGGCATGTACTGGATGAAGATGAAGAAAACAATGATTAAAGTTAATGAAGCAAAATACCATTTCATGCATGTTAATTCATATTCGTAAAACCTTATTGTGTTTTAAGACTTTAGATTTTTACACTACTTTTGACCTTAATCAATATTGCAGAATTTGTATAGTAAATAAAATTATTTAGATTTGGAATTATAAAGTAATGGAAGTACTAATTAACGTGTTAAAAATTTTATTAGGTGCAATACTCCTAATTGTTGGAATTGGTTTAAGAAAACATTCAAGTTAACTGGAATGGCATTGTGTCTATTTGGTGAAAAGCATTATGCACCTCGTTATAAATTGAGAAGATTTTTTTATTTATATTTGGGTATTTATTTATCCTCCTTTCAATTAACCTTTTTATACTGTCAATGAAAACATTTGAAAAGATAGGATAAAATATGGCAACTTACATAAGCTTCATCTGTGTCGACTGCAATTTTAAAATTTCCGTCTCTGGTCCCCATGAATTCAAATTCCAATTTGGTAATATGATAGCTTTACCACATCCGGTTGGTAATCAGAAAGCAGATGGATTGTATATAAATGCTTATTGTCCGCATTGTGTTGAATACAAAAAGTTGATAATTGTCGAGTTTATTGAAGCGAATTATAATCCATGGGAAATGAATTTGGAAAATATTAAAAAAGAATATCGAGAAAATTACAAAGATTATAAAAAAGATAATCCTGAAAAGACAAAATTACCTACTGAATGTTTTAGTTTCTCTGCTATCAAATGTCCAACCTGCAAGAATGAAATGATTTATTATCCGGGATACATTGAAAAATTTAATTGTCCAGCATGTAAAAATGGTAAATTAATTATTGATGATAAATCATTAATGATAACTTAATATTTTGTTGTATAAACAATTCACATACCAGGATATTAAGAATTTTTATAAAGGTGATACATTTATAATAGTCTGAATCGAATATACTTTGATAAATTCTTTAAAATCTGCTTGCACGGGTTTAATAAAGTTTGTATTATTTAATTAACTTAATCACCAGAGAGGGATTATGAATTAACGGACTACATGACTGCATTGTACTAACCGAAGACTAGGGAGTATCCCGAACCTACCTTCCATAGTGCATTGTCTCTCATGGGTCCGTTTTTTTATTGCAATTCCATCCAAGAGAAACTGCCTTATCACTAGCTATGGGTTAATTACCCACAAAATATTGATTAATTACCCCTATTCTGCTATATATAGAACGTGTTGTTTGAGTACGTTCTATATATGGGCAGTTAATGAACCTTCCAAAATTCAATCTTAATAAATATTTCCCACCGAAACAATCCAACAACGTTATTGTTAAATCCCAGCTTTATTCTGCAAGTGACAGCCCATTTCAGACATATTTAAACGGATATGAGCCGTTAAGGTACAATCTAAAGATTTATAATATTCTTCGTGAAGCCATCCCGATTTTAGATGTAGCTGTATTAAAGCTCCGGAGACTGATCGGTGATTTTGAATACCGTTGCGATAATCCGAATGTCTTAAAAGCCTTGAACAACTTCAAAAAAGAGATCAGGGTCGGATATTTTCACAAGGGATTACATGGGTGTTTACAACAAGTCTATGATTCTGCTCTGGCCAATGGTTATGGTGTCTTTGAGACCGTTCCTTTTGCCGGTTTGAATGGTGTGGACCGGTTAAAAGTCGGTGATGCTTCCAAGGTTCGTTTTATCCGGAAAGACGGTAGACTATGGCTGGCTTCCTTACCTCATGATGCTGCAAAACCTGTTATATTAGAACACCCGGAATTTGTTCAGTATTTGACATTTGATTTAAGAGACGGCCATCCTCAGGGTGTGAGTCTGTTTAATTCCATGCCTTTTGTTGCCGAGATACTGTTAAGAATACAGCAATCCATCAAGAACGCTGTTGTCAGGATCGGTGATCCGACTTTTGTATTACTGATTGAAGGAGGGAGAGGTACAAATTATACTGACCTGAAAGATTCTGCTGATAAGCTGTTGACCCAATTGGAAGATGTGAACAAAGACCGCAAACGCGGTCAGGTCCGGGATATTGGCGGAGCTGTTCCCAGTGAATCCAAAGTGAGTGTTAAAGTTTTGGGTGAAGGTGCTCAATTAATGGATATGGAAATCCCTTCCAGGATCATTATAGAGCAGATCATCGCCCGGACAGAATTACCTCCTTTTAGTTTCGGATTGTACAACTGGAACTCTAATTTCAAAATGAGTGAAGACCAGAAAGACCTTTTGATTTCCAGTATTGAAGAGAGACGGGATTCTGTTGATTCTGTCATAGAAAAAGTCACCAACACCTTTTTAATGTTTGAGGGGTATACCGGTGCAAAATGGTACCATGAATGGAACCCGGTGGGACTGTTTGATGAGACCGAAATGGCACGAGCCAGACACTTAAATGCTTCTGCATTGGAAAAGGAATTAAAGGCCCTGGAATGGCTACTGGACCATGAACTGATGGAAGAACAGGAAGCTGTTGAATATGTGGCTGGTTTGGGATTTGTATCCAAGATCAATAAAGATGCCTCTATTAAACGGGTAGCTCAAAATTTCGTCAACCGGAAAAAGCGACATCTGGCCAAACAATCCATCGATTTCCTGTTGGGTGAAAAAGTATCTGTTTCTTATGCTGATATAGATACGAGGGGTTTATAGATGGCCTATTCCGGTGTCAGTAATATTATCTCTTTAAAAGATTTTAAAATCGAAAGCGATTACCACGCCCGTTCCTTATTACTTGGTACCGTTCCCCCTGAAAAAGAGTGTTCCAGTTGTTTCGGCTATTATCCGGCTGTAAAAGTTGAAACACCATCCCTGATTGAACTTGATCTTTCTGCCCGTGAACATCGCTTGCGATCCATGCGGACGGTCCAGAAAGACTTTTTCACCAACCTGATTCATAAAACGACTGAATACGAAAAAGATATAATTGAACTGTTCGGATTACCGGATATAGAAGAAATTCGACGGTCTTTGCAGGGTGAAGAGGTTATTGCGGGCAGACCCTTTGAACTGACCCCGGCAAAGGTTAAGGGATATAAAAGAATTTTAGGCGAATGGAAAAAAGACCTGATCGGTGGTGAAGCTTCCATCAAAGAGGCCAGTCCGGAAGATGTAGCGATCTGTTCAACCTTTGCTTACCAGTCTTTTAACATCGGCATGGACAAAACCTGGTCTGATATTCTGGATGAACTGCCGGATGCTGTTGATCCTGAGGATTTTGCAAAATATAAAATCGTACCCTCTTTTGATGATATGTATTCCCAGGGATTTTACAAACGACTGGAAAAACGAGTTTTTGACCGTTTAAGCGGGCCTTATCTTGATGAGGTTTTAAAAGAACTGCGCACCATGACAAAAGAGGGCGTCAGTTCCCTAAGGGCCGGTCGGTTTTTACATAAGGCTGTCGGTGAAGGGCAATCCTGGTACTGGCTCAGGTTCTCCCGGTCCGAGAGTGTCTTGTCCATGAATTCAGCTTTTGATATTCAGAGCAGAGCATCGGGTGTTCGATATGAACAATGGAGTTCTGCGGCGAATGCCTGTCCGATATGTTCCGCTTTAAATGGTCATGTGTGGATACTGGGTGAAGGACCACAACCGGTTTCCAGTACACACCCTCATTGTCTGTGTGTCAGGGTACCGAAATTCAATACGGAAAAACCTGTTCAACCAGCCTGGGCAGAACCGAGCCCCTATGAACAACGATATACGGCTGATGATGTTTTACGAATCCGGGAAAACCTGAGGCGGGCTGCCTGATGGATGAACTGTTGAAAATTGCTTCCGGTGGTAATGGCTTTTTGATTGGAGCGCTTGTGGTTTTGTATGCGATCAAGGTTTTTTCAGATATTTTTCTCAATCAAAAAGGGCAAAAACCAGGTGATCCATGCACACTTCACAACACCATCGTTGCCGACCAGGCTTCATTGAGAAAAGACGTTGATGAGAACAAGGATAAGATTCAGAATTTACACATAAAGTCAACCAAGCTTGAATTGAGGCAAAAGATCACGGACAACCGTTTTCAGAGTTTGATGAAAGAGCTTGAAAAACATGATACCGTGATCGAGTCCATACCGGTCATTAACAATCAACTGGAAAGTATTTTTAAAGCTTTGGATGAGATCAAGGCGGAACTGGCCAAATAGAAATAATTTAAATATGGAGTTTAGATATGCCGACATATTACGATAAAGAAACCGGGATCTCTTTTGTATACGGGAGACGTGATGATCCGCAAAAGATTTTCAAACAGCTTCAAAAGCAAAGAAAAAAAGCAGAGAACGATTTAAACACTGAAAAATCAGTAAATAAAGAATCTGGCCAAAAAACGCATATCTGGCCAGAATCAAAAGCGGCTGGCGGCAAGTTCACCGGGAATATTGGAGATGTCAGGGAAAGTGAATCGCAGGATTCCCATTTTAAGGGCCAAAAATATCAGGGAAAAAAGTAAATGACAGATAAAGACCATTACAATCATTCCATGAAAGGTTTTCATCACGGGTATTTGGGCCTTTTGATTCTTTATATCGGTTTTGTCATGATCTGGTTTGCTGATCACTGGTTTTGTCCGGTTTTGATCGGAACTGCCGGCTTGTTTATTTTTGCCGATGATTTTTACCAGCACATCAAAGGCAGATCACATCCCGATTACAAGAGTCCGTTACACCGGCTTTATGGTCTGGTCTATTCCCGTGTCAAATGGGTGCGCCGGTTGAATGCTTTTGTTGACAGCATTTTTGGTAAATAATTCATCAGGTATTGAGGGCATTATGCAAGATACACATTTTAAAGAAGGTGAAAAACTGGAAAAGGTCCTGCGGGACATATCCATCAAATCCGTTGAGTTGATTGACAATGATTTTGATTTGATGAAAAAAGGCATGCCCAATCCTGATCGGTGGCAAAAAGAGAATTTTAAAACCTATGACCTGTGGCTGGCCAATAACTTTCGTGACCGGGATGGTGAGCGGTTTTCACTTCCGGTTTTAAAGAGTTTTAACAATACCATCTCCGGCAAATCGGTTCTTTATGGCCACTGGTGGGGACCTCCGGGTGAAGGTACTTTTTATAAATCCCGTTTGGAAAAATTGACCGTCGACGAGGTACTGGCGTTAGTCGGCAATGTTCCATACAGGAAATTCAAACAAATGCTGGAAAAAGTTCAGGAAATGGATGGCGGTTTATATTTTCTCGTACCGACCTGTTATTTCCTTTCCAGTCATGAGGACATTGACAAGATAGATGCAGGCATTATTAAACACGTTTCCATCGGCTTTAATGCTCCGGCACGCATGGCAATACGCGACATGAACGAAAAGCTTCTCTGGGCCGAATATCAAAATACGGACGAATGGGAAGCAGAAGCGTTAGAGGGGTCTTTTGTATTCCTGGGTGCACAATATGGAGCTGAAGCCGTTAAAAAGACAGACCCCTCATTTTTAAAATTTGTAGGGCAGTTACCTGAAGATAAACGAAAAGAGATTTTCGACTCGCCCTTTATGAAAGATATACAGGATGTCAGACATGATTCACACATAAAACAGGAGACCAGAATGGCACTGATTCAAATCAAATCACTGGGCCTTGCAAAACAAGTGTCCGAGGAAAACATAGAAAGTGTAATAAAAGAAATTGAGACGGCTGTTGAGAAGAAAATATCTGATCTTTCTCAAGATGTATCAGATGCCGCAACAGCCAAAGAAACCGTTGAAAATAACCTGAAAGCTTTTAAAGAAGCTTTGGGCAATGAAAATATATCAGTTGAACAAACTAAAACTTTAAAAAAGCAAGCTGAAGATTACCATGCTGAAAAAGTACAGGATGCTTTAAAGATCGGCAAGTTGTCCGGGATGATCGAGGATGATAAACTGGAAGAGCGGAAAGCCATGTTCCAGAAATTCAGCATCGATGAGCTGAACGACCGGATTACCGACTATTTAAAGGTCTTTAACGAAAAACATCCGAACTCGGGTCAATTGCCGGACAATACCGATACTAAGAACGGTGATGAAAAAGAGCCGAAAAAAGAAGCCATAGACAGATATATGGCCCCGGTCATATAACCGGACCAAGTGAGAATTTATTAACGATTAATTTTTTAGGAGATATTTAAATGGGACGCAGAAGTTACGGAGGTGGTGACCGGGGACACTCGTTGCGAATCGGTTTTAAACCAAACTCCGCTTTGATTACACATATTACTTCTCTGATCAATGCAGGTTCAAAGGTTGAGGGCACTCATGTCAGCATAGACACCTCAGCCGCTTACACGGTCGGACTGGCAGCCAATGATGCTATACCGGACGGTCAGATCGTAGCCTATGAGAATGATAATTACAACACCTATCATTTAACCATTGACCTGGAGACCTTTGCCGATCAGAACGGCAACCGTTACCCGGCCACACGCATCCGAAACAAACCCTATAGCGGCACCATTGCTCTTGGTGACACGGTCATTATCAACGGTTCAACAGCGAAAGCGGTTGATGACGGCACAACTGGCGGATTCGGTAAAGTGCTGGCTGTTGATGTACCGGCTTCAGGGTACGCCGACATTTTACTTTGATCGCTCTGTGTGATAAATACATGTACACAATTCATTCATTAACATGAGGACACAATGATTTTTATAAATACACAAAAACAAAAACTTCCTGATGTCAAACTAAAATTTGAGAAAGGGATGTTTGATGAAGCCGCTAATAAAGGAAAATCCTTTACAGCCTGGCTTGAAGATTATTTTGAAGAAAAGGGCATTGAACCAACCATTTACAAGGGCATGTCAAAGTTTGAGATGATCAAATACAGACGGCAGCTTGTAAAAAGCAACCAGCCGATTCCAAAAAATGCTTTTGAAATGGCGCTTGAGATGTCGGGTATTCGGGCCTATGGTGATAAAACAGACCTGGTCGGCAAGTTTTTTGAAGTAAGCAGCAACAGTATTCTGTTTCTGGAATTTGTTGCCAATACCATCTTTGCCGGGTCCATCCGAAATGCTCTTTATCCGGATTTTGTCGCCAATATGGTATCCATTGATGCGTTGGATTACAAGTCCATTTACCTTGAAGATACCGAAGGGGACCGCCGGACATCAAGAGTCAACCGGGATGAGGACATTCCGATCAAACGTGTTAAAGCCGGTAAACAAAACGTTTCCCTGGACAAATATGCCATCGGTATCGAGTTTGACTATGAAGTCTATTACCTGAGTCCTTTGAATTTGTATGGAATGACTCTGGACCGGATTGGCCGACAGATCGGCGTCGATGAGACCAACGACCTCATTTACATCTTACAGAATGGTGACGGCAACGGAAACGGATTAAAAGCGGCAAATACCGACACGACTGTAACATCCGGTTCGATTGAAAAGAAAGATATTATCAAACTGGCATCTGTGCTGCCATCCGGATATGAACTCGATGTCTTTGTAGGCCGTAAAGCCTATATGCAGGAATTTTGGGACACCCTTTCAAATATGCAGAACCCGTCTGCTCAATGGGGCATGACCGGAATGAAACTGCCGGTTGGTAAGGACTGGGATGAAGATGTTGTGACCGCAGACCGTTTTATCGGTGTGGATTCCTCATCTACTGTTTCCTATATCACCAATGATACCATGAACATGACCGAAATGGACAAGATCATCACCAAACAAAAAGTTTTGTCTACAGTCTCGAAACGATCTCATTTTAATATCAACGATTCCGACGGAATCGGCTGTCTTGATATTGAACATTAATTTATAAACCCCGCTTCTCATGAAGCGGGTGAAACTTTTTACGAGTAAGTAACTGCTTAATTGGAGTAATAAAACATGGCAAATAAAATGATACCTGTCAGAGTGAAGGAACCTATCTGGCGAACAGATGAGAACGGTTTTACGCTCGATGTTTCCAGGACCGCTTTTAAAAAAGAGCCTGACAAGGTTTACAAAGTCCCGGAGACCGGGTTCTGGATGAAACTGATTATTGACGGCAAGCTGACGGCTGCCGGTGACCCGGAAAAAGATAAGGTTGAAAATCCTGTTCAGCCAAAGACAGCACCCGGTCCAAATGCGAATTCTAATCAGCCAAAGACAGCGCCCGGTCCAAACGCAAATTCTAATCAGCCAAAAACCACACCAACGGCAAACACTAAAAAATAACAATGGCTGACAGTTATAACATAACTCCCGATGAAGTTCGGTTCCGGTTGCGGACAATGGCCGTTATTGAGGTTTCAGACGCTTTGCTGAATTCGGTTGCTTTTATTCCCTTTGCCGATCAGTGGATCGACAAGATGCTGGGCAGAAAATCACAGACATTCAGCGGATTAAACGCAGGCGATCAAATCATTGCCAAAACGGCAGAGATTGCTTTTGTCGCTCAAAAGATTGTCGCCGCTCCTCCAAGAGGGGACTCTGAGACCGGACCCATCAAGATCAAAAATGTCAAAGCTTCTGATTTGGAACGGATTGCATTGCTTTTGGAACAGGAGTGGAAAGACTGTCTGTCCGAGCTGGGTATCCCGTTGCAACAGATGTATTTTACATCTGCGGGCGGGGATGATTACAGTTTAACAGGTCAGGTTTTAACCAATAACAAAACAGTTTTCGAGTTGTAACAATGACGGACCAGGATGTTTTTATCAGTGATCTTTTTATGAGCGGCCAGGCTGCAGTCGTTACCGGCACAACAGGGACAACATGCCCCTGTACCGTTGAACGCGGCACCTACAGTGCGGAATGGCACCGGTTGTATCCGTCTGCTGCAAACTGTAACGGGACAAAATTGATAAATACAACACCCGTCACTTTTCATATTAAAGCCCGGTTTATGCCTTTAAAGGCGGCTGTCAACACATTGCTGGAATCCAAAGACCTGAAAAGTATCATCGGTGACATTAAAAAAGATGACCTGGCCATGATCGGAGCGGTGAACCTGGCTGATTGTTCATTTTTTAACTTAAACATTATCAACCTTGAGCTTTTTAAAGTGACCCCGTCCGTTTACAACTATGCCTGTTATATCAAACACTTTTATGATTTAACGACCGACGGACTCATCGGGCAACTGGCTTTTTTACGGAGATCCGAATAATGCCTGAGAGATATGTCGATACAAGCGGCTGGTTTAAAAAATCAAACGATGTAAATGCCGTACTGTTAAAAGTCGTTCCCAGGGTTGTGGAATACGGTCTGGATGTGCTGCATCAGGAAGTCATTCAAAACGTATCCGGTCCGCATTACAAACCGGGTACGCGTGGGCCGGGCACAGGAGAAATGCCGGTGCCGAGAGTTACGGCTGATCTGGCCGGTTCCGTTCAAATGTCTTATGACAAGCGGAACCCGGAAATGGGAGCCATTTACAGCTCAAACAAAAAAGCGCCGCATAATGTGTTTGTGCATGACGGAGCAAACTCTCAAAAGCCGAGGCGTTTTATCAAGGACGCTGTTGACAGCAAATCGAAAGAAATTAGAAACTATTTTGAGAATGAAGTTATGAGCGAAATAAGGAACGCGGGACAATGAGCCTGATACGTGAAACCCATTTACTGGACGATATCCAAAAAACGCTTTTGACGTTTTTTCGGAAATTGTCAGATGCTTCACCCTGGGATGCCTGGGAATATGTAGAAGCCTATCCCCTGCAGGAGGTCCTTGATCAATTTGAAAAACCGGTGATTTATTTTGAAAAGCCGGTGCTTGTTGATAAGATCGCGCACCAGGGCGGCAGGGCCAATAGAATCTGGCGCTGTACCATCGGTGCCTGGGATGACCGTAAAACCGGCGGGACTGAGGAGATCAATATTATTTCCTCCCAGCTATTCAAGATCGTGGAGAAAAAAGAAGAAATCAACGACGTGGCTTTTAATATCACGCTTGGGCTTACAAACTATACAGGCAAAAAAATGTCTGATATGGGTATCAAGCTGCTTGAACTTCAAGGCCCGCGAGAGGTATTTACAAAGGACAAAGACGAATTTCGGTATGAATTCGATTTATATATCAAAACGTGACATTTAATTTAACAAAGGAGTAACTATGGCCTCAATCTATGAAATTTTAGAGGCGTTGAATGATGACCTGATGGTTGACGGTCAATATGCATTAACGAGAATGTTTAATATCGGGGCGGCTGTTGCCACGGATATTCAGCCGGTAAACATTTCCGGTATTCAGGATGCTTCAATAGGAGAAATGGCCCCCCAGCAATCCAATGAAGTTTTTCACCAGGGAGCCGGTGAAGACTCTTTAATATCCGAGAGAAATTTTAGATTTACCGGGAATATGAAAATCAAAGCCGGTTATCTCGGCCAGGTTATCGCCGGATTACTCGGTAAAACATGGGGTGCGACCGGCGAGTATGCCCTGCCGAGCCGCATTCCCCAGACCCCGATTGCCGCTTTTGAAGCTGTTTTAAGAACACCGGACAATACCCATATTGCCAGTGTTTGTTTACAGGATGTGATCATAAAACCCTTTAACTGGAACCAGCCCATGCTCAATGCCGAAGCGACCTTAAATTTTTATGGCCGTCATGACTGGTTTTTGCTGGCATCCGGGGCTATGCTCTGTCTTGACAAATTCACCGGCACCGGGGCGGCTACGGAATTTACCCTGTCCGGCACACCATTGAACCTGGTCACGGTCACGGACAGAGGTCGTGAAGACTGGCTGCTTGATAATATCGTTTATGTCAAGGTCCGGTCATCGGCGACGGCCCAGGGTGCGCGGCAAAAGTCAGGCGTTTCTTTTTCCACAGGTAAAATTGTATTTGCAACCCCTCCGGCCAACGGCACTGTTATCGAAGTTTTATATGCAAAAGCCGCCGCTTAATATTTTACCCAGGCGGCTTGTCCTATTATTTAAAATGTGAGAAAAAAATGAAAAACTATACAACAGATTGTTTTTATCGGGCCAGCGCCCTTATGATTGTCACCGGTTTGGAACCTGAAAAAATCGAACCCATGACAACAGAATACGGTCCACGGGCCACCGTTCACTTTAAAAACGTTGATTACAATGTGATTAAAGACCTTGAAGGGGGCCGCCTCAAAGTGGACCCCCTTAAATTCAAACAAACGATATTAAAGTTGAAAAAAATGATTTTTCCGGTATTACAAAAATATGAAAAGGAGAATTGACACCATGGGAGCCATTGAACTATTAAAAAATGCCAACGAGTATAAAATTCATACCGTTGAATTTACCATACCGGTAAACGGCAGCGACGGTATTCAGGTGTTGTTATCGGCCCCTGACGCCTGGTCGATCCGGGATGAACAAAACAAAATTTATAAAACGCGTCTTGCCGAATTAAAACTGGAAGGTCTGGACAAATTTCCGGTTGATGAAAATGAATGGCAAAAAGACAGGGCTGATTATTTAAAAGCAATTGCGAATAACCCGGAAGACATTCAGAAAGCATTACTGGCGGAATTTGATAAGGCAAAACCGGAAACTCTGGCGCATTATCTTGCCAATGATTCCAGCCGGACCCGGACCATATTTGAATTAATCCCGAAAATGTTAAAAGAGGCGGATACCGGTGAGCTCTTTTGTAAAAACACCGCTGATATAGAATACCTCAAACAGATTATGAAAAGCAATACCAAGCTTATAACGTTAATTACCGAAAACTGGATAAAGTTGTCAAAATTAATCAAACCTGATGAGACCGGCGGTACGGAAAAAAACTCAGGGACGTCGGAGAGTGGACAGAGTACAGACTCCAGGTAGCTCTTGCCGAAAAGTTCGGATACAGAGGACCCTTTGATCCTGAGCTTTTGAAAGATTTGAACCACACTGACCGGCGTCTATTACTGATTGAATCCTTAAACTTTAAAACCTCATCAGATGTAATTTTAGAGTTTTTAACCAGGCAGTTACCGGGAATATTGGAAAATCTGTTTGATGCGTTGATCGTTGTCATCATACGGATTTTCACAAAAGAGAAAAATATAAAAAGTGTCTTTCGGGACGTGAAAAGTGAAAATGAAAAAAAGAAGGTCAAAAGTATGGTGAGCAAGTTTTTAAATAAAACATAAAGGTATAAATGTCTTTATTCTCCGGGTCGTTCGGAAGCGGCGACATTGTCGCCTATCTTGGAATAGCAGGCACGACAGAATTTGCAAATGCCCTTAAAACAGCAAACGGGCAGGTTGATGATACGACAAAATTGATCAACCAGTCTCTTGTAGTTGCTGTCGGCGCTGCCACTGCCGCATTTGGTACGGCTGTCACGGCATCGGCGCTGTTTGAATCAAAAATGGCGAATGTCCATACATTATTAGGTCCATCATCCGAGGCGTCAAAAGCTTTTGATAATATGAACGCGGATATTCTGGAAATGTCAACCAGAATACCGCAGGGACCCGGAGCTTTGAGCGATGCATTATACCAGGTTATTTCTGCCACTGTTCCGGCCAAAGATGCCATGAACGTTTTGGGAACCTCAGCGCAAGCAGCCATCGGCGGAGTTGCCAACACGGCAGATACCTTTGATTTGTTCAGCGCGACGATTAAGGGGTACGGGCTTGAATGGACGGAAGTTGACAGGGTTTCAGATATTGCTTTTCAGACCGTAGCTTTGGGTGTTACGACTATTCAGCAGTTAGCCTCATCATTACAGGGCGCTATTCCGCTTACCGCTGAAATGAAAGTCCCGCTTGAAGAACTGTCCGGGGCCGTGGCGACTTTAACCGGTGTGACCGGTAATACGTCGGAAGTCACCACACAAATCGAATCGCTGTTGACGGCCTTGATTAAACCGACCGAACAAATGCAGGGGCTTTTTGAAGCTCTAAAGGTTGCCTCCGGCAAAGAATTGATCGAGTCTATGGGCGGGCTTTCAGGGGCTTTGGAAGCAATCAAGGGATATACGGAAAAATACAACGTCGCCATTGGTGATTTGCTTGGCAGAAAAGAGGGGCTGCTTGCTTATTTTGCATTGACCGGGCAGCAGGCTGAGGATTTTAGAACAAAAACGGAAGCCATGTACAATGCTGCCGGAGCCGCTAAAGCCGCTTTTGATATTCAGATGAATACATTTTTGAGTCAGGCTGAACTGTTTAAAAATACCGTTCAGGTTGCTTTTATTGATATGGGTGAATCATCCTTTTTGCCGATTTTAACGGATTTTTTAAAAGGGCTGAATGAGCATAAAGAGGCTGTAACAGCAACGGTAACAGGAATTTCCAATTTAGCTTTATCTTTGGGAACGCTTGGCGGCACTTATTTAGCCATAACCAAAGTGTCCGGTGCGCTTTCAACTTTAATTGCCACGCCATTAGGTGTTTTTGCTATTGCCATAGGTTCTGTTGTCACTGCCATCGTGGCTCTTAATACGGTAAATGATTATTTGGAAAGCAAAAGATTATCTGATATTGACAATATTTCCGTTCAGACGGGTAATTTATTAAAACTGGAAGAGCAATACAGAACGCTTGCAGAACAAGAAAATAAAACAGCTGAACAGGAAAAAACATTATCCACCATCACGGAGGGGTTAAAATTATTATATGCCGACGTGGGTATTAATGCAGGCGATGCCGCAACTAAGATGGGTAATTTGGGCGGAGAGGTTATTAATAAACGGATTGAAGAAGTAAATGGAAAAATTTCAGAGTTAAACACAACCGTTGATCATAATGCAACATCCATAGCGATAACAGATGCCAACTCTAAAAGTTTGTTTGCCGAATACGGCATGTATGCTTCCGTAACGAAAACACTGCACGAGGAGAGTAAAACGCTTAACGGCGAAGTTGGGGCCTATGAAACGCAACTAGTTAAATTACAAACACAGCTTGAGCAAAAAAATATACCGGCAACAAACAGTTTAAATACCTCAACCCAGGCAACTGTCGGGTCAATTCAGGCTCAGATAGATAAATATGCTGCTTTACTGCCAGGTACGAAGGATAATTATTTTGCACATGCAGATTTGTTGGATAAAATAAGTGCATTAAAAGGGCAGATGGATGTTTTGTCACCATCAACGGATAAAGTTACCGCTTCAAATATACCGTTAAAAGATTCAACTTTTGCTTATGGTTCTGAATTAAGTACGGTAATGGGAATGATGTTTGATGTTCGTGGTTATCAGGATACAATAGATGAAGGTAATAAAAAGATAACTCTTTCAACAAACGACGCCACTTTTGCCGTTATTGGATACAGAGATGCGAATGAAGCTGTTGCCGCGGCTGAAAAACTTTTAGAAGATCCCCGGGAAAAACAAATCGAACAGCTTGAACTTGTTTTAATGAATTATGAACATACACCTGCACAGGCTGCAAAAATAGAAAAAGCCATAAAAAAATTAAGTGAAGAAACTGACAAAGGCGGTAAAGACTTTGCTGATTACGCAAAATTTATAGGTGATATTATAAATGAAATCCCTGGTGTTGATGACGGATTGAAAAAATTTACTACAAGCCTGGTCAATGTTGTTACATCCGGATTTGACCCATTGACTATTGCGACAACTGCCTTTTCTTTTATAATGGGAGCGTTTAATAATACCACTAAAGTTGCAGTAATTTCGACAGATGAATTAAAGGAACGTATGGGGGAACTCGGAGACAGAATTACAGAAGCGCAAGCAGCCCTTGATAATTTTGGAAATGAATTTGAAAGCTCTTTGATTGAAGGCAAACAAAAGGCTTTAAAAGGGTTAATGGAACATGCGGCTGAATTAACTACGATGTATGACCATGCCGTTACTCAAGGACAAAAAGACCAGATAAATAAATGGTATTATGAAACGAACGTCGCTATAAACAAGTTGCTTGAAGATATTGAACGGCTGACAAAAGCTTTTCAGTTTGATACTGATTTTTCAAACGCCAAAGAGGGGCTTGATTATTTGAGTTCAAAAGCTTTGGAAATGACCGATTATTTTGGCAGCGCTTTTGATAACGCCGGATTGCAGGAATTATTAAATGAATCGATAACGGCAAACAAAGAGATTTTAGCGACACTTGACCCGACTACACAGGCCTATATTGACATGCAGGAATCCATCTGGAAAGCTGAGGCGGCCATGGCGGTTATGCGTGGCGAAGTGGAGACGGCAACACAATATTATGAGCAGCATGGAATCGTGATTGCCGGGGTCAATGACCAGTTAAACCAGAATAATGACGAACTCGAAGAGAATATTGACAAGGTTAAAACCTGGTCGGAAATATGGACCGAAGCAATTGACGGATTAAACGGTGATTTTAACCAATGGACCAAAGATGCCAATTCAGTCAACAAACTGTTAGACCAGCTTGAATATTTTAATATCGATTTAATCGGCTCAGATTACCAGGACGATATTTCAAAGTTCATGGGTGAATTGAATCAACAGTTGTCTGAGCTGGACCCGAACAGCCAGGCATGGGCTGATTTGAAAAAAATCATCGATGATTTGACACTGCGTATCTATGATATGACCTATGGAACGGATCAGCTCAGTACATCGGTGAACAATACCGCTGATGATTTGAAAGCGACAATTGATGCCATAAATATAAAGATCGCATCTTATACCGGGGCTGTTGCCGCCATGCAGCAGCAAAAAACTGAAATTGAAGTTCAGATAACCGCTAAAAAAGATGCGGTCAAGGGTTTGAATGCTTTTATTTTAGAAAAAGCAAAAGAGTTGGCTGATTTGCCGATCAAGTTTAGTGCTGACCTGATAAGTCTGCGGCAGGAATTACAGGACGCACAAAACGAGGTCGCGAGAATATCACAGGAGCATAATGACAAAAATTCTGCATTGACGCTTGATATTCAGCTTAAAGAAGCCGATAAAAAAAGTCTGTCTGATATAATAGGTCAGTTAGAAAAGTATAAATCTGCCTTAAATATGGATTACGGCAAGGGCGGATTTAAAAAAGCTATGGAAGAAATGGATTTTTACGAGATTTCCAAAGCTATTGAAAATTTGACCGGAAAAACAACCGAGTTGACGATTGCCTGGGGTGAAATGGTTGACGAAATGTTTTCAGAGTATTCAGGCTTTGAAAACGATTTAAAAACGGCAACCGAAGCCATTGACCAGATTCTTTATTTTAATCTGGATTTGGATACCACAGAGGCGGACGAGCAGATAAACGCGGCTATTTTCAGAATGCAGGATTATTTGAAAACATTAAATCCGGATTCTGACGCCTACAGGGAAGCGAAAAAAGGGCTTGATGAACTGATTAAAAAGTTTGAGAGCATGGGCGGCGAACTTGACAGGGAAAAGGCACTTGATTTAAATATTGACCTGGCTGGTGACGGGATTGATAATATAGATCAGGAAATTCAGGATTTATATGACCAGATAACCCAAAATGACCTGCAATTTAATATTGATGTTCAGGCGGCCATGGACAATGTCGAAGCGGTTAATTTAAAAATTCAGGAACTCTATTCGAAATATGCAGAGGAACATTTAAAAATAACGACTGATATTCAGGATGCAAAAGACCAGATTGACGTTTTAAATCAGGATATTAATGATCTGAATGCCATCAACCTCCAGCTTGATATTGACATTCAGGCGGCGCTTGATCAGATAGAAATTTTAAAAAGGCAGTTGAAAGATTTACAAAATCCGCAACTTCAAATAGGAGGAGATAAAAAAGGCGGCGGCGGTGATACGTTGCATGTCGGCGGGTATCCGACCGCACATACCGGATTGTTGTTCCCCAATGAGACCCTTGCTAAAATAGATAAAAGAGAGTTTGTATTAAGGCCGGAAGTGACCGACCGGTTCGGGCCGGAACGTTTAAAAACGTTTAATGCATCTCTTGATCCTGATGTTTTTAATGATAAAAAACAAAACGACCCTGTACAATATATCGGGCAATCCGATCCGGTTAATGTCATCGTCCATGAGGCCGGACCGCAGACCTATGTTGAAATAACGGATAAATACATTCACCCGAGAATTCAAACACGAGACAGAAATTTTAAAGCAGGGAGCAGTCCGTATAAACGATGAGCGAAACAGCCATAAAATTTACCTTAACATCCGGTGATGTTGATTTTTACAAAGAAGAAATCCTGAACCACGATGACCAGCCGCAACAGGAAATTGAGATACAGAGAAACCAGCAGGGCGGACCTGTTTTGTTTTTCAAAGGGCAATCCTGGAACGTCATGCCGATAATCTTTATTGAAGAGTGGGCCTCTACACGGGACAAAATACAACGGCTGATTGATGAAGAAGATGAAATGACGCTTTATTATGCCTATGCTTCTGCCGGTGTGGAAAAATCTCTAAACGTCATATTAATTCCAAGCGGCATTAAAGAGGTCAGATTTTACGGGGACCGGGAAGCTAAAAACCGGCATGTATTGACTTTTCTGGAGAGCAGCAAGTAATGCCCTGGTATACCAAACTTCCGACCGAACTGCAGACTGTTCTTGAAAAAAAGACTGGCGCCAAACCCCGTGTCAAGGTCATATACGATCCTGACGGTTATGCCGTCGAGTTGTCCGGGCGTTATGATGTGGTGTCTGTTACGCCGATCTCTAATGAACGGGAGCTGGATATCGCCTATTCGGACCAGACCATGATACAGGAGATCACGATGGTTTTAAATGATCCGGACGGATTTTTAAATCCGTTGAACCCGAACGGTTTGTTTTACCAGGGATATGGTGAGCTGGGCAGTGGCGTAAGTTCCGGGGCGTCTTCTTTTACCGTAACATCTAAAAAAGGATTCAGCCCGCAGGTGAGAGAAACTTTAATCATAAATGACGGCACAAATCAAGAGGTTGTCATTGTCAATGATTTCAGTGGAACGGCCTTATCCCGGACAATCCTTCCCATCGATACTTTAGTAAACTCCTATGATGCCGGAACGCCGGTTTATACGCAGAGTTATTCCAAAAAAGACTTTTTGATCAAACTGCAGTTTGTGGGTTGTGAAACATGGATTTCCTGTTACCGTGGCCGGATCATCGCGCCGCCGGTTTGTCAGGACGGCAGAACAACGCTTATTTTGGCAAATACAAACAAACTGGCCCTTGATGTGGATGTGGCCGGGGCCGACAGGGATTCCGATAAAAAACTCATGCGGGTCGGCGCAAACGGCACCCTGGAAAACTCTGTTGAATGGGAAGGTGGCTGGGGCTTACCACCATACGAATGGGAGATTGAATCCGGTGCATTGCCTTCCGGTATCACCTTAAACACAGCAACCGGGATCATATCCGGCACACCGCTTGAGGACGGGACATTCGAGTTTACGTTAAAAGTGACCAATGATGATGGTGAATCAAAAAACCAGCTCATCACCCTTGAGGTCGAACCGGAACCGGCCAACACGGAACTGGTTGAGAGTCAGGGGTATACCGGTCTGGACCTTGTTAATCCGAACAGCGCAGACGTTTCTTTTAGTGAGAATGACGGTTATTTGACCTTTGAGTTGGACGGCAGTTTTAAACTGGATTCCAGTTATGAACAGGGGCCGAGAGTCTATTTTACCGAACCTGCCGACCCGATTACAACATCAAATTGGGTGCTTGAATGTAGAGTGGATTTGATTTCCTACACGGACTGGACCGGCATCATGGCCGGGCTTGCGGTTAAATTTTCAACATCAAAAGATTATGTGCTTTTTGGTTTTGATAATTTAAGCACCCGGATTTTTGCCAAAAGAACGACTGTCGGAAATTTGGATTATATCACCACTTATGCGGGCGGCAACACAGTTTATTTAAAGATCAGGTACAGCTCCGGCACATTCTCTTTTAATTACAAGGCCAATGAGGGTGACGCATGGATACACATGGGTAACTCAACGCAAAGCGGGACCATTGATTATGTCGGTATCTTTGCCTGTACCGTGAATATTACCAATTTTCAATGCAAATTCGATTACATGAGATTTTATGAAGGCGCTCTGGATATTGCCACAAGCGTTGTCACCAACGGCGTTAAAGGGGCTGCTTATTCGGCAACCATAAAAGCATCCGGCGGTCAGGGCGGTTACACCTTTCAGGTGATCAGTGGTATTCTGCCGGACGGTTTGACATTGAGCACTGCCGGCATTTTATCCGGCACACCGACACAGGCAGGGACCTTTAATTTTACCGTACAGGTGACGGACTCGAACAGTGACACAGCCTCACAGAGTTTTGAGTTTCAGGTATTGAGCTTTCAATCCAGTGATATTAGTGTTCTTCCCAATGTGGCTGCCGTGGCTGTTGAGAACGGTTCCTATTCACAGGCGTTTAATGTTCTCGGAGCCGGTGAACTGGATCGAACTTTGGTAACGGTTTATGACGGCTGCAAAGTCGGAAGATGGAATATCGAATTTACCAGTGATACGGATTATACCATTTCCGGTCCGGGTATCAGCTCGACAGGAAATATAGGCTCAAATTTAACATTACCCGGATTTATTCAGATACCATCTTCTGCCTGGGGCGGTTTGATTCTGGAAGGCTACAAGCTGTCCTTTTTAACCGGGATTTCATGGGTTGATGAAAATCCGGTACAGGCCATTTATGATTTATTAACAGCCAATCAGATAGGAACCGGTTTAATCGGGTCATCTTCTTATTTCGGAAATAAAGCCGTTGGCACCTTATATGAGAAGGCCGGTTCCGGGGCTACGGCCATCAAGATCAAAGTTAATGTTCCCACATTGCTAAAGACCGGAGCGACTCTTACTATTACCGAAGGGACTACAACAGAGGACCTTGTCATCAGTACGGGCAATGATACCCTGAGCAGCTACCCGCCGTATGTTCAGATCGGTGTATCAGCCCTGACAAACTCTTATTCCATGGCCGCGCAGGTTGAGCTCAAACAAAGTGCTGCCGTTGATACCGGGAATGAACTCGAATATACTTTTGATAACGAGTTCTCCTATTGTGATGACAACAATTTGAATATTTCCCTGACGCTTGATACGGCCATGAACGTGTTACAGGCCCTTGAAGTGATTTCGGCCCATTTTGACGGGTTTGAGTTTCAGGATAACTGGGGCGTTCATCATATCCACATTTTTAAAGCCTCACCTGCCGGAGAAACCTTGCCGGAAATCAATTCAAACAATGCCTTAAAAATACCGGACCCGCAGATTGAGGAGCTGGATTTTGTTAATGAGATCATTGTCTATTATGGCTTTGATTATGCGAAGGAGTCTTTTTTATACACCTTGACCTATCCGGCTACCAATGCTGAGAACACGTCATTTATCCGCAACGGTTATAAACGCACCAAAGAACTTTATTTACCCGGATTCTATTCATCTACTCCGGCCCAATTTATCGCTCAAAACAAATACAGGTTTTGGGAAGGGGGAGTAAAACTGGTCCGTTACAACCTGACGCTTTTGGGTGCTCTGGCCAGACTGGGTGACCGGCAACATGTGGTCAGTGACCAGCCGGGTTTTGAACTTGATGTCGAGCTGATCGGACTATCCGGATTTAAATTGTCAGACGGTTTTAACGTCGAATTATTGGGATATGTTAAAAACGGGATATTTGATTAAATGATTTATGACGTGATGAAATTAACCTGGCCGGGCGGTACGCTTTTATTCGATGATCAGACGGCCATGAGATTAGAAATTGAAAAGAACCAGGCCTATGATATTCAGATACTACAAAACAGACGGCCAATAATCTATCTGACCGGGACCATGTGGAAAAAATACACGTTGTATCTTTTCAACCCGGATGATTCCTCCTATATCCAGAGCGCTGAAACCTTACGAGGCGTCACGGATTACATCAATCTGTTCCGGGACTATAAGGACCGTCCAAAGGAATCCGTTATTGTCCGGGTTGACCCGAATATTAAAATCCCGATGATAGAGGGGAAATACAATGCCGTAGAACCGGTTATTGTCACTTTTTACGAAACAATCGGGGACCAGGCCACATTTACATTTGATTTTATGCCGTTAGGGAGATTTTAAAAATGAGCACATGGGCTGCTGAATACATGATAATAAGCATGAAACACGGAACAACCGGGAAACCGGACACCACAACTCACACAATACAATATCAGCCGGCAGATCAGGCTTATCCGACCGGAGCTATAAATGCCAATCAGTTGGCCAGCCTGTCGGAATATAAACCGGACTCGGATGGTGATACCGAACTGGCTTATGATATATATAAAGATGGAATAAAAATCGGTCGAATACAGGGACCGGATTTAATTGGTTTTGTTGGAGCATAACTTTTTTATTTAACAGGAAGGAATACAGTATGAAAAAATGGTTAATGTTGTTGATTTTGGTCATGATGAGCGTTTCGGCTTTTTGCCAGATTACCTATACCCATAACCGGGGAATATACGGTCAGGTGTGGTTTGATTCTAATTATGAAAAAAGTCATTCGACTATCGCAGACTATGATACAAGTTCGATCGTATTAAAAAATATGGATGGTGTTTGGGCCATTATGGTCTACAACTCGACCGGCGCACAAACGTTTTATTTAGACCCGCAAGGAAATTTAGAACTCACCGGCTATCTCATTGACCGGGGTATTATATGGGAATCACGTAATAACCCGGAGAATAATACCTGGCGGTCTGTAGCCTATGGCAACGGAATATTTGTTGCTGTTTCTGCTTCCGGGATTGGTAACCGCGTCATGACATCTACGGATGGTGTTTACTGGACGTCCCGCACCAGCGCTGCCGATAATTCCTGGACCTCTGTGGCTTACGGGAACGGGCTGTTTGTTGCTGTTGCGGCTAGTGGTACCGGTAACCGTGTTATGACGTCCCCCGATGGCATTACTTGGACGTCCCGTACCAGCGCCGCAGATATTTCCTGGAATTCTGTTACCTACGGTAATGGGTTGTTTGTTGCTGTTGCGAGTACTACCGGTACAGGCCACCAAATTATGACATCGCCGGATGGTATTACCTGGACGTCCCGCGCCAGTGCTGCCGATAATGAGTACTGGAGTTCTGTTGCCTATGGTAACGGGCGGTTTGTTGCCGTTGCTTCCAATGGTACTGTTTACTGTGTTATGACTTCTACGGACGGTATTACCTGGACCTCCCGCATGGGTGCTTCTGATAACCAGTGGTACGCTGTTACCTATGGTAATGGGATGTTTGTTGCTGTTGCCGCTTCCGGCACCGGTGACCGTGTTATGACGTCCCCGGAGGGTCTTTACTGGACATATCGCGCCAGTGCTTCCGATAATGCCTGGCGGGCCGTTACCTATGGAAACGGGCTGTTCGTTGCCGTTGCCAATAGCGGCACGGGTGACCGCGTTATGACTTCCACGGATGGTATCACATGGACGTCCCGCGCCAGTGCCGCCGATAACGCCTGGCGGGCCGTTGCTTATGGTAATGGGATTTTTGTTGCTGCGGCGACTTCAGGCTCTAATAACCGGATTATGACCTCCGGGAGAATGTATTAAGTGTTATCTGAAAAGGGAAGATAATGGATTATAAAAAACTCGGTTTAAAGCTTGATGGGTATTATGTCTACCCGGTTGTTACCGGTATTGTCACGAATAATCCCGATGATTTAAGAATCCAGATCGGAATTAAAATCGATACCAAAGAGGGCATCAAAGACGATCCGACCCGGACGATTGATATAAAAGGTTATACAGCCATCAGGAGGATGAGAGATTTTTGTGATAAAATGCTCTCACAATATGAAGAAGCTAAAATCAAATTAAAGGATGAAACAGAACCGGTTTCAACACCGGATGACGAGGATATCGATTCCATTATTTTTGAAAAAAACACCTGGTAAAATGGAGGCTTAATGTATTTTTATTCACCTATATCGGAACAACGTTTATCGACAGCAGATCCGGATTTACAAAGGGTCTTTAGAAAAGTACTACAAATAGTTGACCACGCTGTTTTAGAGGGCTACAGAGACGAAAACAAACAGAATCAATATTATAAAGAAAACAAATCCCGTGTACAATATCCTAAAGGTAAACACAACGGAAAACCAAGCAAGGCTGTTGATGTTGCACCCTGGGTAAACGGAAAGGCTTCTTATCAAATTCCACACTGTATATATTTTGCGGGTGTCGTGATGGCTGTTGCCGAACTGGAAGGTGTCAGGCTAAGATGGGGAGGCAACTGGGATATGGATGCGGAGGTTATGACGGACCAGGATTTTCAGGATTTGGTTCATTTTGAGAAAGTTGATTAAACTAGAAAGGAAATTTTAAATATGAAAATTCCAAAAATACCTAAAACATTAACCGGATTGGGTGTGATTTTACTTGGAGGCGCTGTTTCACTCATTCCCGGTATTGGACCTGTAGCAAGTCCATGGATTTGCAAAGTGGGTTCAGCTATTGCCGTTGCCGGGGGAGTGGCCAAAGGAGCAAGGATTGTAAAGGAAAAATCTGTCAAACCGGAAACATTATTTAAAAATGAGATCAGTGTTGTCAATTCGTTAAAGAAAAAATAAACATTATCTCTTTATTAATTCACAATAAACAAACACAGAAAGGATCAATTACATGTCTATTTTAACATCAGCAGTATCGGCCCTACCAACAGAGTGGCTAATCAACTATTCTATTGATATTGCTCAAACCATTCTTGATAAATATGTCAAAGGTGAAAAGTTGAATGATCGTGAGATCAAAATCGTTCAGGAAGGTTATATCTCGGCCAGGATTTGGCTTAAGGATTTGGTCGAGCAGAGTAAAACAACCACAGATGACAAAGGCTACAAAACCTTTATGGCGTTGTGTGAAGATACAGCGCAGGAAGGCGGTTGGCCATTGCCTGAATTAGCGGATTGGGAGCGGCCTGTTGAGGAAGCGGTTGAAACTGTTGAAGATGTACTGGCCGAATAAAATCTTTTATAAAAAAAGCCCTGTGAAAATGGGGCTTTTGATTTGCCATATATTTAAATAAATCAAATGGTTATAATTCATTTTTTATATAATAAGATGTTGTTATTTATCTTCCTTCTTTAAAAATGGTTTTGGTACTTGAGGTAACCCAGCCCATTGTGCAATATCGTTATATGTTTTTGCTATATCTTGGGCAATACTAATTCCTCGCTTTAGTCCTTTAACTGTTTTATGCAGTTTGGATTTATCGTCGCCTAAATCTTCTAAAAAGCGTCTCACGTTATTAAAAACACCTTTTTTCTTGATTTCATCTTTTTGAAGTTGTTTAGCCTCATCTAATACTTCTGCAGTATATTCGAGTTCTTCCGCTTCTTCCAAATTACCCGTTTTTTTAAATAATCGGGCTAATTCATTTAAATTACTCTGTAAGTTGATATTGCAATTTTGAAAATTAAAAGTATTATGTATTGAATTATCTATAATATCGCCACTCCCTAAAGTCAAATTTTTAATGTTGATTTCTAATTTATCAATTATGGATTTTAGATCAATATATTGTCCTGTTACGGCATCATAAAAAGGGGTTCTTCTGAGAAAATGATAAAAAATGTTTTTTTCTGATAACCATAAAGGATTCTCTTTCTCTATTTCTTTCGGAATTTCCCCAAAACGTACTATGCGATATTGAAGGTCAGGTATTTTACTCTTATAACTTTTAAAAATGTCATTCAAAGTATCTCTTAATGTGCTGATATAGTTTGTCTTGTTCTTACCTTTTACGGAAACGTTAATAGTTCGATCTTCTTCCCGTACTAATGCAGTTGTTCCTTTACTATCTTCTAGTACAACTCCATATCGCCAAACACAATAGCAGGATTTTTCTTTTTTGATCTCATGATTATGACGAACAATAAAACGGGAAATGGTATTCGGGGGCAAAGGTTGGTCCGCTTTATAGCGTAACATTAAACTTTCACCAACAGGGAAATCAGGCAGATTTTCAGGACGGTCTTCTTTTAACAAATGGGGAATGATTAAACAGTCTTTGCCGTCTGTTTCATAGGCAAGTTCATAGTGTATCATCAACTTGTATAGAAATTCATGTTTGTCTTTGGGATAGCGGTTGGCTTCATTCTTAAAGACCTGTTCAAAATCAGCCAAACCCAGAGAATGTTGTTTTTCATTATGTACCCAATTGATGATTTTATAAACACCGTGACTGATCCATTCCGGATTAAGTACCAGAGTATTATAATCCTCCATGTTTTCATACCATAATCCAACGCCCAGAAAATGCAGGTCTTTTAATAATTCATCTTGTTTACTTTTATCAATATTTTCTGCTATCTTTATGAATTTTTCTTTGGTAATAAAATCTGTTGATTCTCTGTTTATACCTTTAAAAAGTTCTTCTAATCTCTCTTTGACTTCAAAATAGCTTTTCGGTATTATTTGATTTTCCCAGGAAAGATTGTTTTTTATATATTGAGCAACATCTGTTCGAAAAGTTTCTAATTCCTTTTTATCTTTTTTAATAGAAAATGTATAATGATTTATGATAGGATATTGTTCCTTGAGAAAATTAATTGGAATTTCAACACGATGTTGGTCTCGTTTATTAACAAGAATTATTGCTTTAGAATCTCCGCCATAGTTTTTCATGTGATCTAACCAATATTGCAATTCATTTCCATTCTGGTTTTGATTGTCGGTACGCCCGTTGTAAACAATAATATATAAACAGCGTTCTGAAAGAAAAAATTGATGAACAGCGTGAGTAACAACATGCCCGGCAAAATCCCAGATACGTACATTTATATTATCTTTTTCCAATTTCCAGAAAGTAGTTTCAACACCAGGTGTACTTTCATTTTCTTTCGTCATTGGAGCATTAGGATTAACTAATCTTCGCGCTATGCAGGTCTTACCGGACCCTTTATCTCCGAGTATGATAATACGGGCCTCGTTAAGTTGTTCGGCACCTTTTTTTTCGATTTCTTCTAAATAACTAGCGACCGCTGCAGCGCCCTGTGCTTGTATTTCTTTAGGGACGCTCAGACGCCTTTTAAGGGCTTCTTTGTCCATTATAAATTGATTGTCGAAAATATTTTTATATAATTTACCCCAATATGCACATCCTTCGGCTTCAAGAGCTTTTTGAAAATTATACCATATAACGCCATACCATTCTATTGATGTGAATTGTTCTTTTCCACCCTGCAAGTATTTCAAATCCTGTAAAATTATTGATTCTATTTTTATTCTTTTTGGGGCGTAGTCAGAGGCTTTGCCGATGACCAAGTCGGCGATGTTGGCGGCGTTGGTGGTGTGGTTGGCGGCATTGGCGGCGGCGTAGGCGGCGTTGGCGGCGGCGAAGTCGGCGGTGTTGGCGGTGTTGGCGGCGACGTTGGCGGCGTTGGCGACGGCGTAGGCGACGACGTAGGTGGCGTCGTTGGCGGCATTGTAGTCGACAAAATGGACGACGTCGTGGGCGGCGGCGTTAGCGGCGTTAGCAGCGTCATAGGCGGTGTTGGCGGCGACACTGGAGACACTTATATCTAATGCATAGAATATACTATAGATATGATTTTTTCTATTTTGTTCATCCCAAAAGTTGAAATTACCATTAATCGCGAGAAATGGCAAAGCACGCACAGCACAACGCCATGCGAAATCCGTCGTTTGCATTTTAGAAAGTTTTCTTGTTTCTTCATTTAATTTTTTCTTAAACTCTTCATCTTTCATTACATTTTACCTTTTTCTAAAGTGGCAATCTACCTATTATTTTTCGACCTAATTACCTTATTAATGCAATTATTTATAAATTTATCCCACCCAAAACGCAAAAAGGCATTCACCTGACTTGCAGTAAAAACGCCTTTTCTAAAATGCTTTCAACATTGAATTCCCTCCGATAGATATGTTTATTAATTATATGCTAAAAACGGAAAAAACGCAAGAGGAAACTGAGTTTTTTTATCTATAATTTTTAGCTTCATAACTATAAACAGCACATTTCGTGCGAGAAAAAATTGTGAAATTCTTTAGAAACCACTTGCACGGGGTCAACAAAATTTGTATAATAATTTTATTAGTCATAAAGGACTGTTTTTTAGGATGATTTGGTCGAGCATGGGAACTCCTGATGCCCTTTAGCTGATTTTCTACACATATAAATGGAATTCAAAAAAAAACACACGAGGAAGAGATTGAGTTGCTCACAAAATCACATTCCTGTTATTTCACAGTCAAAATTTTTGGGTTGGGTGCACTGGTTTATCGTAAATTCGGATTTGTTTATCTGATTTGGAAGGGAATTAAAAAATGCCCAGATATAGGAAAACAAGCAAGGTTATAAATGCAGCCGTTTTTTCTATATATGGACAAAGGAATGCGCGGTAATATGGAAGATAAACTATGTCAACGATAATTAACATCGAATAGGAGAGGTAAAATGAGTGAAGAAATGAAATCTTTTAGTGATTTTTGTCCTCTATGTATCAACTATAACTCAACACTTGGTGTTTGCAGTGAAATTCATGAAAACATTCCAAGTAATCCAAAAGTGTTTACAAAAAAATGTAATGGTAAATTCTTTGAAGAAGATATACAGAAAAAGGAAAAAAATGAAACAGTTACTGAACTCTCAAATAATGAAGTAGATGAGAACGTACAAATTCCCTATAGCCTTGATGATATACTAAATAATAAAAAGAAATCATTGTTTAACGGCCGAATTAGCCGGTCAGAATATTATATGTTGAACGCAATTATTGGGATTGCATTGTTCATTGTAATTTTTATATCTATGTGGTTAATAGGAGACTTGGATAATATTATATTATTACCTATTTATATAACTAGTTTTATTATAATGTTGTTTCTACAATCAATTACTGTAATTAAACGACTCCATGATATTGAACGACCAGGGAGACAATTTTGGTTACTTTTTATACCTATTTATAATTTCTATTTGCAACTTTTATTACTTTTTAAAAAAGGTACAAACGGTTTAAATAAATATGGTTTTGATCCGCTTGTTCGTGTTAATGACTTGCTTAATAAAGGTGTAGAATTATATGAACAAAAAAAATTCGATGAAGCTGAAGAAAAGTTTAAAATTGCTTTACTAAGAAATAAAGATTCGAAAGAAGCTAATTATAATCTTGCACTTGTTTATTTAGAACAAAAAAAATATGACGAAGCGTGGGAAATTGTAAAGAAAATGGAGAAGAGCAAAATTGATTGTTCAGAAATAATTAGTGAACTTGAAAAGCATAAATAAAATAACCGTTGTATTATTTATTGAATAAATCAATGTTTTAAAAATTTTTTAATCGACACTTGACTTTTTTAAAATTATCCATTACAATAAAAAATACTTATTTGAAAATTTGAGGATTTTTTAGTGGTGGGAGTGAAAGGTACTATAATTAATTTTAAGAAATAGACATAAACAATTGTCTTTATGCTCCTGAATCGGAGGAATAAGAACAATGATTATACACAACCGTTACCAGCCATATAAAAAAAGAGAAAATGACCATAAATAGACTTTTTGACTTACTTGACGATTGGAGAAATTTACCAGCGTATCAACTAGAAAGAAGAGCAGACATCTTTTTCGCAATTCATCTTGACAAAATCATTGAAAAAGTAATCAAGGTAAAAATTGATTTTATAATACCTGAATTTTCGGTAAGGGTTGGAGAAATTTCTGCAACACATCCTGAATTGAATAAGTCATTCAAAATTGACTATCTGACTTATTCAAAAAACGAGAACAAAGTATATTTAATTGAACTTAAAACGGACCAAAGGTCACGTAGAGAAAAACAAGACTGGTATTTAGAAAGTGCTTCAAAAATTAAAGTAAAAGGACTTGTAAGCGGACTACTGAAAATTTATAGCGCAACAAATCATAAAGTTAAATACAATAACTTACTTGACAAGATTGAAAAAATTGGTTGGATTGAAAGGGACAAAGAAATTATTAAGAATCTAGACATAGAGACTGAGCCAACAATAATTTACATACAACCATTGAATAAGGAAAATAAAAAATCAATAATTTCATTTGACGATATAATTAAAGCACTTTCTGACTCAAATGATCTATTGACAAAAAGGTTTATTAAATCACTTGAAAAATGGAAGTCAGATTCAAATAAAGAATAAATACGGCTGGTAACAAAGCTATAGCCAATGGCGGGTGAAGTTGGGTTTTGGGCGTTCCGGTTCTCGTAGGCGTTCTTGTCTCGGCCGACAAGAACGTGCTCTGTAAATCGCGACTTGCCATAGCCGAACCGTTATGCACAATATTAAAAGAAAAAAACGTAATATCAAAAATTGTATTAAAACTAACATATTTGGAAATTACTCATGACAATAAGTACCTTAATTGAAAATTTTTCTGTAACCAATCTAAAATATTTTTTCCGAGAAGAAATTAAGACTTTCAAACTGGATGTGGAAAATTATGAATATCTGTTTGATGAAAATGAGTATATAACTGATAATTACAAAGACATTGTAAAAATTGGTGAAGCTGATTTAACTAATACAGACGACATTCTTGTTTTTACTGCAAAAACTTTAACGCCGCTAACCGGGAAAACCGGGAAAAAAGGACAGTATGAAATTGCAAAGAAAATTCTTAAAAAAGAAAATAAAGACGCTGCCTTTTTTATATTTTATGATGATGGAGGAAACTTCCGATTTAGTTTAATTCGGGTTAATTTTCTTGGTGCAAAAAGAGATTTTACAGATTTTAAAAGATACACCTATTTTGTAAGCTCAAAGCAGACAAACAAAACTTTCATTAACCAAATTTCCAAATGTGATTTTAATAGCTTAGATAGTATACAAGAGGCTTTTAGTGTTGAGCCAATTACTAAACAATTCTACGAGAAACTTCAGCGCTGGTATTTTTGGGCTATTAAAAATGTGGAATTTCCCAGAGATGCCGAACAAGAAACCAATGGCCGAGAAGTTGCAATTATAAGGCTTATCACCAGGCTTATGTTTATCTGGTTTATGAAAGTACGTAATCTTATTCCAACCGATCTTTTTGATGAAAAAAATATCAGTAAAATGCTAAAAGATTTTTCAAAAGAAGAATCGACATATTATAAAGCAGTGTTGCAAAATCTCTTTTTTGCAACACTGAACACAGAGCAAAAAGAGAGAAAATTCCGAAGCGAAGATAGAGGAGCAAAAGGCTACAACCCGGATTATGGTAACCATAATGTATTTCGTTATCAAAATTTATTTAGTGATTCGGCAATACTTGAAAAGTTGTTTGGAAATATTCCATTTCTAAACGGTGGGTTATTCGAATGTTTGGATTATAAAACCAAAGATAAAAATGAAAGAAAATATATTGACGGTTTTACTGCAACAAAAGAGCAACAACCAAAAGTTCCAAATTTCCTTTTCTTTTCAGAAACGGAAAAAGTTGACATCAGCAGTTTCTTTGGGAATGAGAACAAAACTTATGAAGTAGAAGGTTTAATAAATTTACTTAACGGTTACAACTTTACGATTGATGAAAATGAACCAGATGATGTTGAAGTTGCCCTTGACCCCGAACTGCTCGGTTCTATTTTTGAAAATCTACTTGCAAGCTACAACCCAGAGACTTCCACCACCGCACGAAAAGCTACCGGCAGTTTTTATACTCCCCGCGAAATTGTTAATTATATGACTAATGAAAGTCTGAAACAATATTTTAAAACAAACTTGGAAACCAGTTCTAATATTGATGAAAATTTAGAATCCCTAATAAATGCTGGCAACTCTGAAAATCCGTTTGATGAAGGAACAACAAAAAAAATAATCGATTTAATAAACAATTTAAGAGTTGTTGATCCCGCAGTCGGCTCGGGCGCTTTCCCGATGGCTATGCTGAATAAACTTGTTTTTATTTTGGGTAAACTCGATCTCAAAAACGAATACTGGAAGCAATCGCAAATTGAGGGAGTTAAAAAATCTGTCAGCGATTCTGTTGTGCAGCGTAAACTTGTTGAACAGATTAAGAGGCAGTTTAAAGAAAAAAATGCCGACTACGGCAGAAAACTATACTTAATTGAAAAATGTATTTACGGCGTAGATATTCAGCAGATTGCAGTTGAAATTGCAAAACTCCGTTTCTTTATTTCGCTACTTGTGGATGAAAAAATTGACTGGGATAAGCCGGATAGCAATTATGGAATTGAACCGCTTCCCAATCTCGATTTTAAACTGATGCAGGGCAACAGCTTAATTTCTACTTATGCCGGAATTGATTTTAATGATAAAAAGAATGAGAATGAGGCTATAAAGTCTCAAAGAGAAGAAATAAAAGAACAACTAAATGATATAAAAATTAAACAAAAAGAAGTTCAATCTGAATTTATAAAAATATTAAATGCAGAAAACAGACAAGATCAAAAATTAAAAAAAGAGTTAGAGAAACTGTCTAAAACAATAAATAAATTAGAGAACGAATTAAAAAAAATACAAAATAATAAAGATAGTGCTGTTAGTGAAGAGCACAAAAAATTGATTCAAGAATTTGAAGAGTTGAAACACCAATACCAAAACGAGCCGGATAACGAAACTAAAAAAGTACTGCGAGATAAAATTGATAAAGCAATTATTAAAATATTTGAAGAAAAAATAAGTGACAATATTCAGCAGGTAAAAAATATTGAAGAAAAGGCCAAACAATTTCCAAAAGAAGAACAACGCGAAAAATATATTGCCGAAGAGAAACAAAATCTTACTAAAAAACTTGGCTTTGATATTGAACAAATTGAAAAAGATTTAACTGCCTACACCGAAGGCAGAAAGCCAAAAGATTTCTTTTTGTGGAATGTTTACTTTGCGGAGGTCTTTTCGCAGAAGGCCCACCCTGAGCGGACTCGAAGGGAAGGTTTTGATATCGTGATTGGAAATCCGCCATATATTCAAATTTCAAAGCTTGATGAAAAATTGAAGAAAAATTTATCTAAAATTAATTTTGAAACATTTTCTTCATCCGGAGATATTTATGAATTGTTTTATGAGACTGGAAATAAAATATTAGCTAAAGGAGGACACTTATGTTACATTACATCAAATAAATGGCTTAGAGCAAATTACGGGACTTCAACACGTAAGTACTTCTTAGCTAAAACTAATCCTAAGCTACTTTTTGATTTTGGCCAAGAAATGGTTTTTTCATCAGCTATTGTTCACTCCAGCATTCTTTTGTTTCAAAGAGATAATTTTAAAAATGAATTCAGAGGATGTCAACTTTCCAAGTCCAAACTAAATTCAATGGTTAAATATTTTAGAGATAATTCTATTGATTTAGATTATTTTAATGAAGAAGTATGGGCAATATCATGTCCTGAAATGATTGAAATTAAGTTGAAATTAGAAAAAGTGGGTGTCAAGCTTAAAAAATGGAACTTAAGCTTTTACAGAGGCATTTTAACAGGTTACAATGACGCTTTTATTATAAATGAAGATAAGAAAAAGGAACTTGTATTATTAAATCAAAAAATTAGAACTATTATAAAACCAATACTAAGAGGAAGGGATACTAGGCGTTATTATTGCAATTATCACAATCTTTATTTGGTCAATACGCATAATGGTGATAAAAAAAGAGGTATCAAGCGAATTGATGTTCAATATGAATTTCCAGAATTGTATTCGTATTTAGAAAATTTCCCCAAAAATATTAGAACTAGAGCAGATAAAGGCGACCATTGGACTAATTTAAGAAACTGTGCGTTTCTTGAAGAGGTAGAGAAGGAGAAAATTGTTTTTTCAGAAATAGTTTCCGAACCCCAATTCTATTACGACACTCAAAGATATTATCCGGAAGCAACAGCTTTCTTAATTACCGGTGAAAACTTGAAATGGCTTACAGCATTGTTGAACTCTGAACTTATAACGGTTTTGTTCCGAATTTTTTATGCTGGAGGAGAATTGGTTGGCAAGTATCGATACAAGAAATCCTTTTTGGAACATTTACCAATTCCTGAACCGATAGAATTTTTTAACTCACAAATTGAGAAACTTGTTGACTACATAAGTTTTTATAAGGGAGAGTACAGGGATAAATCAAAAGAACAGCCATTATCAAATTACTTTGAATCTGTTGTTGATGGGCTTGTTTATGAAATTGTTTTCCCCGAAGAACTCAAAGCCGCCAACAAACAAATCTTAAAAAATTTGGGCAATTTAAAACCGATAACTGATGAGATGAGCTCGGAAAAAAAACTGGCTATTATCCAAAGTGAATTTCAACGCTTGTACGACTCAAATCACCTGCTGCGTAACAACCTGGAAACTCTGGATAGTATTGAGGAAGTGAGGATAATTAAGGACGCATTAAAATGAGTTATAAGATACGAGTTATAAATTATAAGTTATGAATGGTGAATTAGATAAAAATACGTGCATTTGCAACAAATTATGTTTATATTGGTGTTACTAATTACGTAACAAAAAACCCCAATTATTGAGTGTTTAAACAACATAAAAAGTAATGGCAAGAAGTAGTTACAAATCGGAAAATTTAACGAGTGAGCAACTAAAATTAGTACGCTTGCTAAATGAATTTGAAATAGAATACTTTAATTTAAATGAAATTGAAAAATCAGTAAATCAAAAATTTAAAAATATCGGCGAAGTAGTTGAAAATCTTGCTGATAAGAAAATTCTGAATCGTTTAGAAAGAGCAAAATATTCTAATATTAATTTCAATGACCAAAATGTAATAGGCACATTTATTTCACAAAACAGTGCTGTTGCATATTGGTCGGCTTTAAACATACACGGCTTAACATCACGATTTCCCAACAAAGTTTTTATTCAAACCACAAATCGAAAAAGAGATAAGGCAATTCTCGGAGTGAATTACAAGTTTGTAACAATTCCAGAAAGAAAAAGAGTTGGTATAACAACACTTGGTTACGGAAACTACAGATATGCAATAACTGATATTGAAAAAACAATTATTGATTGCTTCGATTTGCCAATATATTCTGGCGGTTTCGATTTGGTAGTATCAGCATTTTCACAAGCAAAACTTAACAGCAAAAAAAATGATTGAATATGCCGAAGCAGTTAATAATATTTCAGTAACGAAAAGACTTGGTTTTTTAGCAGAGTTATTGAATAAAAAGGGATTGCAAAAATTTATTAAGTTTGCAAAACTTAAGGTAAATAAAAAATATACTTTAATAGATTCAGCAGGCGAAGATAGTGGTGAATTTATTTCGAGTTGGCGGCTAAGATTAAATGTAAGTAGGGATGAAATTATGAATTTGTATAAAGAGTTTTATTAAAATGATTCTAAAAAAGGAAATAACCGATAAATCTATTGAGTGGAAAGTTCCGCCCGATACGGTTGATAAAGATTGGGTGTTGGGGCATTTCCTTTCGGCATTTTATTCACTAGATGAAAATAAAGAAAAATTAGTCTTTAAAGGCGGAACAGCACTTCGCAAATGTTACTTACCAAATTATCGTTTTTCAGAAGATTTAGATTTTACTTCACGAACTACTGATTACAAATTAACTCGTAAAATATTGAATGATGTAATTAAAACAGTTAAACATAGTTCTGGAATTCTCTTTCATATTCAAGAAATTTCTGAACTTAGGTATAAAGACAAATTAACCGGATACCAGGCAAAGTTAGCATATTGGGGAGCAAATCATTCTAAAAATCAAGAGCCCGCCAAGTCCGCAAAGATGGATGACAAATATTAAAGTGAGAAATTACTTTATACGAAAAAATGGTATTCTAAACCTGAGTTAAGAGAAATAACTCATCCTTATTCAGATTCGCTATTAAATGGAAGTGGGTAAAATATATTGTTACAATTTGAAAGAAGTTGTTGCTGAAAAAATTAGATCATTGGTTCAGCGTTCATATACTGCTCCGCGTGATTATTATGATATTTACAACTTGAAAAGTTCATTTAAGGAGGAGGATTGCAAAGAAATAAAATCAGCTTTTTTATCAAAGATGGAATTTAAAGGATTAGAATACAAAAATGTTGAGCAGTTAATAAATACCGGATCAATAAAGATAATTAAAACTGCTTGGGAGAGTAGTTTAAAACATCAAATTCCTAAAGAAGATCTACCCAATGTGGATGATGTCATTAACGGATTAACAGAATTTTTGAATAAAAACCTATAAAAATATGATAAATAATTTTATTACAAACACAGAAAAAACAATATCCCTAAAAGACCGTTTGCAAAAACTTATAAGTGCAAGCAGTGAACTAAAATTTTTAGTAGGATTCTTTTATTTTTCCGGCTGGCAAGAAATTTATCAAAAATTACAGGAAAATAATAAAGTAAAACTTAATATTCTTGTTGGTCTTCAGGTCGATAAATATCTATCCAGAATTGTTGAGATTGAAAACAAAGATGATAGTTTAAGCAGAGAAGAACACTTTACGCAGTTCATAAAATCACTTAACTATGCAATAAACAATGCTGAAATGGATAATGAAGATTTTTTATAATCAGATAGAGTTTTTTATTAAACTTCTTGAAGATGGGCGCTTAACAATTAAGAAAACACTTAATCCAAATCACGCAAAGGTTTATCTCTTTAAATTAGATAGCCAATTTCAAAGTTTATTTAATATTGAAGGACAATTTATAACAGGAAGTAGTAATCTTACTAAAGCAGGTTTACATAGGCAGGAAGAGTTTAATGTTGAAATTAGAGATTATGGTTTTGAAACCGCAGAAAATTATTTTGATGAATTATGGAACAAAGCAATCCCAATAAGTGAAGCCCCCAATGGTAAGAAAATCATCCTTGATTTTTTACAAAATAAAACACAAACATCATTAATAACGCCATACGAAGCGTATGCATATATCTTAAAAACTTATATTGAATTGTATGAAAATAAAAAAGTAAACCCTTACCTCGGCCGTATTCTTAAAGAAAACGGTTTTGAAAAATACGCTTATCAAATAGACGCAGTAAATCAAGCATTAAATGTTATTGAAACCTATAATGGTGTTATAATAGCCGACGTAGTAGGTTTGGGGAAATCGGTTATTGCTTCTTTAATTGCAAACCAACTCGGCAAAAGAGGTTTAATTCTCTGTCCACCCGGATTGATTGGGGATAGAAAAGAAAATTCAGGATGGTATGAGTATTGGAATAAATTTAAGCTCTATAACTGGGATATTGAAAGCACAGGTAATATTGAGAATTTATCAGAATCAATTAGAAAAAACAACTTAGAATATGAAGTTGTAATTGTTGATGAAGCACATCGATTCCGTAACCAGGATACCTCAGCCTATGAAGCCCTTGCAGATATTTGCAGGGGGAAAATTGTAATTCTATTAACAGCAACACCTTTTAATAACTCGCCGGCTGATATTTTTTCGCTCCTTAAACTATTTATTATTCCCGGTCAATCGGGCATCACTATTGAGCCCGATTTGGAAGGACGTTTTCATTCTTATAACTATCGTTTTAAAAATCTCTCCTATATTCTAAAGAATCATAGTTCGGCAAATCGTGAAAAAAGAACAAAAGCAGAGAGACTTTATACCAAAATGTTTGGACTAAAACTACCAATTGATATTACCCTTGCAAAAGAAAATGTCAGTGAAATGGCTGACGATATTAAGAATGTTATTACACCAGTAATTATAAGACGAAACAGGTTAGACCTTAAAACTGATTTTGAATATAAAAAAGAGATACAAAACCTTTCGGAAATTAAAGACCCGGTAGAATTATTTTATAAATTGAATAAGGAGCAATCAGAATTTTACGACAGAATAATAGAAATATATTTTAGCGAAGAAGGTATATTTAACGGTGCTATTTATCGTCCTTTTGAATATGAAACAAAACCGAAGAAGGAAAAGGATGAAGAGGCAAACAGAACTTTCCAACAGCAGCGTAACTTGTACGATTTTATGCGGAGATTGTTAGTAAAACGATTTGAAAGCTCTTTTGGTGCTTTTGATAAAAGTATTAAACGCTTTTTACGAACTCATAAAATGGTTAAATCATTTATAGAAAGTTCTGGAAAATATATTTTAGACAGAAAAGTGATTGATTCTATTTACAACGAAGAAGATAAAGCTGATAATTTTACACTGGAAGCAATTGAAAACGCATTGGATGAATTTAAAAGGAATGCCAAAAATAAAACATCACCAAAGCACACAACAATTTATGAAATAGATTCGTTTGAGTATAAAGACAAGTTTTTAAAAGATATTGATAATGATATTAAGCTGTTCGAGCAAATACAAAAAGAAATTGAAACATTAAATTTAGTAAATGAAGACCCTAAGCGAAAAGAAGTTTTAAAAAATGTAAAAGAAATCTTATGCAAAGAAAAAAAACCAATGAGAAAAATAGTAATATTTACTGAATATACAGATACCGTTTCTCATTTAAGAGAATATTTTCAAAAAAATCTCGGAAGAGTTTTATTTTGTGACGGCAGTATTACTAAAAAATTTGCAATTGAGTTGGACGCTAATTTTAATGCAAAATATGTAAAGCAGAAAAACGAATTCGATGTTTTAATAACGAGTGATAAACTTTCCGAAGGTGTAAATCTAAATCGTGCAGGATTAATAATAAATTATGATATTCCTTGGAATCCTACTAGAGTTATTCAGCGTGTAGGTCGTATAAACAGAATTGGAACAAAAGTATTTGATAAACTTTTTATTTATAATCTTTTCCCCACCGAGCAAGGTGCAAACCAAGTTAAAATAAGAGAAATTGCACAGCAAAAAATGTTTTTAATTCATAATGCACTTGGCGAAGATGCCAAAATATTTGACTCCGATGAAGAGCCAACAGCAAGCGGTTTGTTTCAAAAAATCAATTCTAACCCCGAAGTAGATGAAGATTTGAATATTGTAACTATTGTAAGAAACGAGTTTAACAAGATAAACGAAGTTCATCCCGAAATTATAAAAAGAGTAAAAGAATTACCAAACAGAACAAAAACAGCAAAACTCTATTTAGAAAATAATACTGTAGTTTTTAGGAAAAAAGGAATGGCGTTATTTTCGCTAATTGCAAATTATGAAGGAGGGGAAATTAAAATTTCCGAAAAAAACTTTCAAGAATTATTTAATTTTGTAAAGTGTTCTTTTGATGAAAGAAGACTTTCATTAAGTAAACAATTTTGGAAATCTTATGAAAAAATAAAAGTATATAAACCGCAATATAAATCGGGCAGTTCTGATCTTACTATAGAAAAAAAAGCATCAAATAGTTTAAAATCATTATTGAAGCAAAAGAGAGACGAATTAAATCAAACGCATATTTCCTTTATTGATACTCTGCTAAAAGATATAAAACGTTACAAAACACTATCAACAAATACATTACGAAAACTTGTTTTACCGGATAAGTCTATCAAAAAGCCATACGATGAACTAATCCAAAATATAGAAAATTTGCGAAGAAGAATCGGCAGTGATTACTTAGAAATAATTCTTAGAAGAGTGAAAAATAGTGAAGATGATATAATAATCGCAATTGAAAATAAAATGAAAAAAGGATACAGCGAATAACAAAAGCTATGAGCAATAGCAAAAAACGCTATTGCTCATAGTAAGTTCGTTGTCCGATATACATTTTTTACCATTTTTAAAGGAAGTTTTTGTTACACTTTAAAAATAAGGAATTAAAACAAATTTTTTCTTAATTCCTATGAGGGGAAAAAGTAAAATAAGGTGTTTTCTTCACTTCATTACGAAAACGATTTGTTTAAAAAAGAAAACTTCTATAATGATTACAACTTGTAATTTATAATTGGTCTAAAACTTTGCAAGTACAACAATTACCAATTAGGAATTACAATAAAAAAACGAACATGTTTAAGCTGCTTTGTTAAATTTTAAAAATTGTATTGGAGACATATTACCCAAAAAGAAATGAATTTTTTTTCGTTATAAAATATTTCAATATATTTAAATATTGATCGTTTAGCGATTGATCGTAATTTATAAGTATCATGATACAATAGTTCTATTTCAAAGGACTAAAAAACTTTTAACAATAGTATTATCATAATAGGTTTCTTTTCCGGACATGCTTTGAAATAAATTTCTGCTATGCAGAAAAAATATTTCTACCCAAAACTGCCTAAATAAAATGTTGGGCAATATTTTTTTACGATTTTTTTACGATAAATAAACCAAAAATGGTGAAAAATGGAGGTATTTTAGGTTGTTGTTGAGGTTTCCTTTTATGTTGCAAGTATTGATTTTTATTGGTTTAATATTGCTTTTTTGTGATGACGGTTTCGTATGTTTTGCAAATGATAAATTTGTAAAACAGAAATCAGAGCCTGTTATTCAAACATCTGTTTTTGATTATATTTCACAAACCGATTCGGCGAATATTCCGGTTTGGATATATTTTACAGATAAGGGTTTGTTTAGCCAAAAGGACTATGTTTATCAAATACAAAATATAAATATATCCGAACGGACCTTGAAGCGACGTCAAAAAACCGGAAAAAGGACCGGTTTTTTCGATCTCCGCGTATATGGACCTTATCAAAATGAACTGTCGGATTATGGTTTTAAAATTAGAAAATCCAGCCGGTGGTTGAATGCCGTCAGTGGATTTTTACCCAGGGACCAATTACACACTGTAGCACAATTGGCTTTTGTGCAAAAAATTGATTTGCTGCGTTCAGGAAAAAAAGTCGTTCCGCTGAATCCGGGAAAACAGGTTGAAAGCTTAAAGACTGACAATGTTTATTTATATGGTCCTTCGGCTCCACAATTGGAGCAATTGAATATTCCGGTTGTGCATGAATATGGTTATACCGGTAGAGGTGTGCTGGTAACTGTACTTGATACGGGCTTTAGACGGGACCATGTCGCTTTGCAGCATATAAACGTTGTTGCCGAATATGATTTTATACATAATGATGAGAGCACAGTAAACAATTTACCTGCTGACTGGCCCAACCCAGCATAATCATGGAACTGAGGTGTTGTCTGTTCTGGCCGGAAAAGCTGACGATCAGTTAATCGGACCGGCTTTTGGTGCGGATTTTATTTTGGGGAAAAACAGAAGTCGTCCTGAATGAAGATCCCAATTGAAGAGGACTATTGGGGTTGCTGCTGCAGAATGGGCGGAAGCTTTGGGAACAGATATTATCAGCAGTTCTGTTGGGTACACGGATTGGTATAATCCTTCCGATTTAGATGGTAACACCGCTGTAACGACCCGGGCCGCAGATATGGCGGTAAGGCTCGGGGTTTTTGTGTGCATTTCCGCCGGAAATGATCGTATAAATTCCTGGTATTACATAGATCCGCCTGCCGATGCCGATAGTGTTGTGGCTGTGGGCGCAGTAGATTCCAAGGGGACTGTTGCTTCTTTTAGTTCTGCCGGGCCTACATCTGACGGACGTATAAAACCTGAAGTAATGGCCAGAGGATTGGGTGTGCGCGCTGTGGACCCGACTGGAGTGGGTGAATATCAATCTGTTAGCGGAACGTCCTATTCAGCGCCTCTTGTCGCTGGTGCTGCCGCCCTGTTGCTGGAAGCGCATCCCAAATGGGACGCCTGTACAATTGCGGGAAGCACTAATGGAAACAGCGGACCGGGCTGATAATCCGGACAATTTATATGGATGGGGAATTGTCGATGCCTATGCGGCGCTGCATTATTTACAACCGGGGTGACATCAACGGCGATGATGAAATAACCATAAATGATGTTTGGTCTGTTGCTGAAATTGCAATGGATGATAACGATTATTCCGAAGAACAGCGTAAAGCCGCAGATATAAACCGCGATGGTTCTGTAAATCTGCTTGATGTGCTAAAGGCTGTTAAGAAGGTACAACAATAGATTTTTCTGAATAAAAATGAAAATGAGATCAGAACAGTATAGAACAACAGGAGGTAAGAATTGAAATATTTATTTACCATATTAAGCTGGATTTTTGGGATCTTTTTCTTGTTTTTATTTTTACTCAGTTTGTATGCAAAGCATTACGTGCCTTCGATTTTTGTTTTAATTATTTCGCTTTTACTTATTCCTCCTGTTCGGCACTGGCTTGGTGATACTGTTCATATTCCTTTGCCGGGATGGCTGTGTGGTTTTACTGGTCCCCATATTGTTTTTTCTGTTTGTATTCCTCATTTTTAAAGGCATGGGAAATAATTATTCCATTTATAAAAACAGTGAAAATTGAAAATGGCCTCATGTCAATTTATGATCAAAAAATGACACAATGGCCGGTGCCCTATGAAACCAGGGATTTGCAAACACAATATGGCAACGTCCATGTGATTATCTGCGGAGCGGCAGATGCTGAACCAGTGTTTCTATTGCATGCCTCGGCTATGGCGAGCTGGTCATGGTTGTATAATATGCAGGAACTCAGCCGTTACTATCGCATCTATGCGGTTGATACTATCGGAGATGCCGGAAAAAGCGTGCTGGCTGATGCCAATGTTTTTCCAAAGGACGGCAAAACACTGTCCGAATTTTATAAAAATATTATGGACCAGCTTGGAGTCTCCCAGGCCGTTTTTATCGGCGCCTCGCAGGGTGGTTTTATTTCGACAAATCTGGCTTTATATGCCCCGGAACGTGTTAAAAAACTGGTGTTATGCGGTCCGATGGGATATACCGGTACCAATTCATCGGTATTAAGAATTGTTTTTACGACCATGTTTCCGGTCAAACCCATTCAGCAGAGTGCCACACGCTGGGCCTTTGGTGATGATCCTTATATTATCAGCCAGGTAAACGATTGGTTTCGGCTTATTCTGGAAGGCGTCATTTCCAGACAGGCTCGTCCACAGCCTTTTACACAAGAGCAGTTACAATCTCTGTCTATGCCGGTTTTACTGCTTCTCGGAACAAAAGATGGTTTGGTTGGGAATCCGGAGAACACGAAAAAACTTGGTAAAAATATCAAAGATATTCGGGTCAACGTCCTTGAAACCGGCCATTTATTAAGCGCTGAAAAACCGGACGAGTTTAATAGTTTGGTCCTTGATTTTATAGGGCGGCCACAGGAATAAAATTGAAAGACTTTTATTTCTCTCCTCTTAAAAAATTGATTTTGACAATATCATTTTATTGGAACTTTTTGTTTAAGAAAATGTTTTAGATTTATACATTTCTTAAAAAAGGGAGAATGAATTGAAACGGGCATTTGTTTGTGCGATTTGTTTTTTATTTTACTCTGGTTTATACGCCAATATTATTTTCTGGCCATATTTGCCGGCTGGTGATTATTTCCGTGGTACCACCGGGGAACGCTTGTTTTTTAATCCGATAAAACAATCTAAAGGGGACATTGTAATAAATAATGATTTCCGATATTATCGTTTTAAACACTATCGTGATATTACAGGTGGATTGAAAGAGTACCCGACTTATTCCCGTTTTATAAATATTGTTTCTATAGGCTATATGCCTTCTGAAAAGTTTATGCTTAGTCTGCGAATGCCTTATGTTGGTATAACGATGCCGATGCGGGACAAAACCGAATGGGGGATAAGTGATTTCCTTGTAAGCGGGGTTCTGCAGATATTTACTTCGAACTGTTATACGTTATCAATTTCGAGCGGCCTCAAACTACCGGTTGGATATTACAAGTTTGGTAAGCAAAAAATAACGCTTGGTACAGGAAGTTATGATGTCCCTATAATACTTTATTCTGATGTTCATTTTAAGGATTTTTGTTTTTTCTTTGATACCGGGTACATTTTTACAGGCAAAAGTGATAATATTTTCCCCTTTTTCAATAACATAGAGAAAATTGAAAATGGTAATGAAATTTTCTTTGATGCTGTTTTGACAAAAGAAATAAAAATGTTTACCGCCAAATTTGAAACGAATTATTATTATGTCTTTGATACAACACCTGATATACTAGCCACAAATGAGGGACAACAAAAATTGACTCTTGCCCCGGGAATTGTTTTTCCATTATTTATCAAAGATTTAAAAATAGATGCAAGTTACTTGTTTGACGTTACCGGTGAAAACGTTTTTACAGGTACATCCCCGGTTGTTAGAATTTATTATTGTATATAAAAAAAGGCCTCTTCTTAAAAAGAAGAGGCCTTTATGTTAATCATCAATACTATTCAGATACCAGTTTTTAAACGTCGGATTGTTGTTTGCCATTTTTGTAAAAATGTCCAGGGGAACGATTTCCACATCCGGACCGAGCTGGTTGAGAATGTTTTTTACTCTGTCAATGTTGCTCCATTGTCTAACATGTAACAGTAAAAAGTAGGGTTTTTCTTTATTTAATGTTATGAGTTCCTGAAGGTCGGCAACAGCATCTTTTTCAGCCCTGTCCTGTGATAAATAATAATCAAACGAAACAAGGGTCCGTTCGCCGTCGCTATAAAATGTGTGTGAAGGACCGTAACCATTTCCAAATCCAATTACATCCGGCATATATTTAAAATAGGTTTTGATAATATCAAGAGTAATATCGTTGCTAAATTCTTTTTGACCCAGTCGGGCGTGGTCCATAATTTCAAAATAGTTAAGATCGAGGTCTTTCATCATAGAGGCGGCTTTTTTAACCAGTTCCGGCAATTTTTCTTTTGGTATTGCCCGGGGATACATATATCCGGGACCACCCAGTGAACCGATAAAATAATCGTTTGGTGTTGCCTGGCTGTAGAAAAACTCCAGCATTGCCGGTGCCATCCATTTCCAGTTCATGGTCACTTCCCATGCGTAGGGAATGTCGCCGCGTCCGGGCTGGGTCCAGGCACCGAGTCCGAGACAGTCTGTTTGAATACAAGCGATATAAACTTTTTTCTCCGGTATATATTCTTTACCAGGTTCTATGTTGTGCTGATTCTTGAATTCAAATCCCGGAGTGACTGGTTCCTGACACAAAAAGGACACGTTGGGAAGAGTATGTAATCCACTAACACGATGACCATAACTGGAACAAAGAGTGGTAAAATCACCTTCGCTGTCTTTTTTATAGGAATGCCATCCGTAAACCATTGACATGGGTTTCAGGTCAGCCAATAATTCGTTTGCCATCGTATATTCTTCCGTATCTGTTTTTTTACACGAAAGGTCCTGAAAAAAGGCTTTGTTATGCATTCCCCAATCAACAACACCCGGTTTCATGGTTTGACCATGTTCTCCGCCAAGCCAAACGATACATTCTTTAGAACATCGGTCCCAATATTGTTCTTTGGCCCATGTGTAAATTTGAAGATCATCCTGGCCGGTAAACTGACCCCGAAAATCTTTAATCATGGGGATGTTGTATTTTTCCATTAACGGGATCTGAGCTTCAGATACAACAATACTGTTTTCCAGACCTGCTAGTGTAAATGCGACTATTAAAGATGTTCTGACGTCTTTGTCCCAAATGATATAACCTTTTATATCATCTTTGAATGTTTTTACCGCCTGATCAACTGTTTTTAGTTGTGTAAACGTATAATTGTGCTGGTTTTTCAGATAATCGAGAACATTTGGTGTAAAATTGTAATCCCATTTTTCCGGATAGATGAAATAGAGATTGGGATTGCTCATGTTGGTCACACCCTGCAGGCTTATTAATAAAGCATTTTGATCAAGTTTTCCGTCGATGGTCCAGTCATTTTCAAGTTCCATATACCAGGAATTTTTTGTTCCTTCCGGTTTAAAGGTGTAAACAATTTCATCTCCACCGGTTCGGCTTGATCTGTTTATTTTATAGGTCAGCGTATTATCGTTATTTAGCGTATAGGCGTGTGTGTTGGTTATTGAACTGGAACCCTGTGAAATTAACACCGGTATTTCTTCGATAATAGTCAATGTTTTTGTTTCCGGGCTATACTGAGTCGTAAATTTTTGCTTATCGCCCTTTTTCATTCGTACTCCAAGATAATAAGCTCCCTGGAACCGATAGGATGTTATTTCTTTATTAATTGTTTTGCCCGGTACTAATTCCAGTGTATCGGCGTAAGAGTACCTGCGTCCCATTGTTTTGATAATCGTTACATTTTTGTTGCTGGTGTTTAACTCAAGTTTGAATCCACCGCGTCTACCCAGATCAATGCTTTTACCCGGGATAATTTCCCATTTTCCGGTAAAATCAGAAATATCAGAGGCAAACAAAAATGCAGGAAAGAGTAAAAGGAGAAAAAGTTTTTTCATAATGAACCTTTCTTTATTTGATTAAGATTGAGGAATATCGTTTTTAATATACAAAAACATTTTGTACATAATTGGTATTATTTCCTGGTTTGCAGGTAAAATCCATATCCATGTAATTTTAAAATAAACCACTATATAAGAAAATTCCCTGAAAATTATTCTCTGGTTTTATTTCTAATTTGATAATCGTCAATTTTTACATGGATAATTTTTGAAAAACACTTGCACACAGGGTCTATATTTTGTATTATCAAAATAAGGAAAAGATTTGTTTTATATTTAAATCATTGATATTATTTGTTGATCCTTATCCGGCTTTTTAACTTGCAAAGTAGAAGCAAAAAGAATATAAAAGAATTAATGAAACGGAAAAAGAGGATGTTAAGGATTAAGTAAAGGGAGGAGTTGGAATGATGATCAAAAATTTCAAGCTAGATATAGTTATAATATTTGTTTTTTGTAATTGTACTTTGCATGCCCAGGAAAGCATTAAAACCAGATATAATTTTCAATTTTACTCAGGATATAACAGAACCGTCCTTAATGAATCGACCTCTGAAAAAGTATTTTATCATTCTATTATCATTCAACCTCATAAGCTGAATGGTTTCCCAGGCGTAAGAGTCGGTTTTGTTCGTGAAAGTTCAAATGGATTATATGCAGACACCAGCGAGGAGCAGTTTTATTATATTCATCCACAGATTTATTATCAGGGTAAATATTTTGGAGTTGTTCCGGGCATAATCTTTATAAAACCCATTGACTGTGAAGGACCTGAAAACCTTGTTTTACCGACAATCAGCATTCGAGCCGGAAAAATGAAAAAGATGTTTTTGTCATTAGATTTTTTACATGAAATATCTTTTGGATTACTTTGTATGAATATAAATTATCTGTTCAGTGACGACGTTTCAAAAATAATGATATGTGCGTTTCGGGGGTCAGAATATACGGGTATTGGTTGTGAAATGAATTTCAAGATGTTATACAAATTTTATGTTGCCATGCGAGGCACCGTTAATCTTGAAAACGGTTTTAAAGGCATTCAAATGGGAATAGGATATGTACGTTAGAACTATTGTTTACTTTTACTTTATTTATATCGAAAGGATATTTAAAATGAAAAAGGTTTTGTTTCACGTGATTGTTATGATGATGGTTTTTCTTTACGGCAATCTTTTCTCACAGGATAATTCAAACGTCAAGCGGTTAAAACGTTCTGAAAGTTTTCTGGGGATTCATTTTGACTTTCATGCGGGAAACGATTGTAAAGAAATAGGTAAAAACGTTGATCGTGAAATGGTAGAATATATTATTGATAAGGTACATCCCGATTATGTTCAGTGTGATTCAAAGGGGCATCCTGGTCAATCCAGTTATTTAACAAAGGTCGGCAATCGGGCTCCCGGTTTTGTCGGTGATCCCTTAAAAATATGGCGTGAGGTAACGGCTGAAAGAGGCGTTGCTTTGTATGTGCATCATTCCGGCGTATGGGACGACAAGTCCTGCGAGGTTCATCCGGAATGGGCTTGTATAAATGAAAAAGGTGAAAAAAGTAAGCGGAAAATTTCCGTGTTTAGCCCTTATGTCGATGAGTTACTCATTCCTCAAATCGAGGAACTGGCTGTCGATTATGGTGTTGACGGTGTATGGATAGACGGCGAGTGCTGGGCTGTTGAACGGGACTATTCTGAAAAAGCACTTCAAGCTTTTCATGAAAAAACCGGTATTACATCGGTTCCAAGGTCTCCGGATGACCCTTATTGGTTCGAGTTTAATCAATTTTGCCGGGATGGTTTTCGGGATTATGTACGGCATTATGTTACTGAATTACACAAATCTGTTCCAAATTTACAAATTGCCAGTAATTGGGCATTTACCTCTTTAATGCCGGAACCCGTATCGATTGA
>CAXXFV010000009.1:0-218174 GCA_963674595.2 bacterium | reverse complement strand
AACAACAACTCTCTTTTAACGCTGTTGTCAAGGATGAAATTCTGAAAATAAAATTAAAAGCCAAATCAGGGGAAACATTTGCCATCAACGGCTTGATTGTGAAAGGGCAATCAGGAAGAGCGGCAAAATCAATGTTTAAAAATGCCCCGCCGGATGAATTGCCTACTGTTGACGAGGTGCTTAAAAATGGTAATACCGATGTTGAAAATAGATTAAAAGAATTATGCGAATGGTACATGTCGCATCGCCTGGAAAATGGATTTATAGGAGATTTTGAACCTTTTAATGACAAACAAATGTACTGGTGGTATACAACAGCTTTTCCCATTCGTACGTTTCTGGCGGCTTATGATCTTTTTGGTGACACCCGCTATATGGATGCAACGACCGATGTTTTGGACAAACTTGTTTCAGAGCAATTACCAAACGGAGCCTGGCACCAAACTTTTCGCAACAAACCAACAAGCCGGTTGACCCAGGCAGAAATTGACAGTATAAAAAAGAACCATTGGATGAATATGGCCGACATCGGCAGTATAGCAGGAGCATTGGGCGTGGCCTGCCATTATGTTTCCGAACCGCGAAAAACAAAATATATTAATGCCCTGCGCCATTTTTGTGATGACTGGGCCATGCAATGGCAAAAACCGTCCGGCGGCTTTACAAACGGTATGGAAGATGGCGTTCCCAGGACAAGAGAATACAGCTCGGCAACGGGCATTGAAGCGGGAACATTTGCCTTTTTATACTCTGTTACCAAAGACAAAAAATATATAGATGTTGCAAACAGAGCAGCCGATTTTCTCTTACGAAACTGGAATGAGGACGGACGACCTATTTGCCATGCCCACCATACGGAACAGATTGAACCGATTTACGATCAACCGATTACTCACTTTGGTGCATCCTTTTATTATATAGATGGTCTGTTGACGGTTTATTTTATTACAGAAAACCAGGAGATCAAAAACAAAATAGAAAAAGTTTTATGCTGGTATGTTAAAGGAGAAAAAGGATTATTGGCAACAATGGGAACCAATTCCTGGTGGCCGCTGGCAGATGCCTGGGACAATTCGAAAACGGCCGGCATATCCCTTGCATTAACCGGTTATCAACAAATGAGGGATGATTATACTGTAGATAAAACCTTAACAATTGTAAAACGCTTTTTATGTACGCAAGAATATGCCGGGCGAATCGGGATCATGCTTGAAGATGCAAAACTTCCCTGGGCATCCAAAAGATTGCAAACATGGTCAGCCTGCTCTATGACGGCAAGCGGTTTTGCCGGTTTGGTCTTGTCGGAAATGGTTCAACCGGGGATTGTTTACCTGAAACATTTTCAAAACTGAGATAACGTCAAGTGGTGGAATAGTTTCAATTCCACCACTTTATTCTTCATTGTATCTGCTTTTCCTCTACATATATATGAATATAAACACCACAATATCATTGTCGTAAATCCAAAAAAATTTTACATCATTCTAATTTTTCATTTGTTCTTTTTCTTTTGATTCTTAAATTTATAAAAAATAAACATGAATAGAATCCAATACTATCACATTAACTATCCACTATTTTCTTGCAGCGTCATCATTCTCCTGAACTAGTCAAAAAAGAATAAACGCCCAAAATATAAAAACTTTTAATTTACATAAATTTTCATTTCAAATAACACAGGCAACTTGAATGAAAAAATATAAATTTAAAGATTTGATAAATATTCCAAGACTACAAAATTCTATGGAATACTTTGCCAAATCAAGCGGTCTGGCAAACGCTGTTCTAGATCCTGAAGAAAATGTCCTTGTAGCTGCGGGTTGGACAGAGCTTTGTGACAAATTCCATCGTTGTCACCCAATGACTCTGGCGCGATGTAAAGAGAGCGATGCTTTTATTAAAGACCATTTATTTGAAGGTGATTTTGCCGAATATAGATGTAAAAATGGTCTTCGTGATGTTGCTTTCCCGATTATTGTCGATGGTGAACACCTTGCCACTTTCTTTTTTGGGCAATGCTTTTATGACAATGAACCGCCTGATATGGACTTTTTCCGTAAACAAGCTCAGGAACTTGGATTTGACGAGAAACAATACATAGAAGCTATAAATAAAGTAGCTGTCATATCAAGGGAACGAGTGCAAAATATTATCGCCTATTATAAAACCATTGCCAACACACTTGCCGAAATGGGAATTACACAAAAGAAACAGACTGAATTAAATAAAGAACTGGAACAGCATCGAAATAATCTACAAAAACTTGTTAAAGAACGGACAAAGGAGCTGGAGAAAGAAAAAGAAAAAGCAGAATCGGCAAATCAGGCCAAGAGTTTGTTTCTGGCAAATATGAGCCATGAACTGCGAACGCCCCTAAATGCTATTCTTGGCTTTTCTCAATTACTGCAGCAGGACCTTTCTCTGAATAAAGAACAAAGCGGTTATCTTAACACAATAACACAAAGCGGAGAACATTTACTTTCACTAATTAACGACGTGTTAGAAATATCAAAAATAGAAATCAAACAAATAAAGTTAAACATACACACCTTTGATTTGCACAAACTCGTCACTAATATTAACCTTATGTTTATTGACCGAATTCATAAAAACAAAATAGAATATTGCACAATCGGTCTAAATGATGTTCCACAATATATCAATACCGATGAAAACAAATTGAGACAAGTTTTTATTAATCTAATTTCAAATGCTGTTAAATTTACACAAAACGGCAAAGTAACATTACAGTTATTTATTGACAAAAAAAATAACAGCAATATGTCCGACAATCTTGTTGTTCAAGTTAAAGATACAGGATTAGGTATCGCTAAAAAAGAAATGGGAAAACTATTTAAATATTTTGAACAAACAGAAAGCGGCATTAAAAGTAAAAGCGGTACGGGTTTGGGGCTGGCAATAAGCAGAGAATATGTTCGATTAATGGGAGGTGATATTAAAGTTACAAGCCAGCCTGGTAAAGGGAGTACATTTGAATTTAATATCAAATGTAAAAAAACTGATGATAAACATAAAAGTCCTCAATATTTGGAAAAACATATATATAAACTGGATCCTTCAATAGCACCGCCCCGTATTTTAGTTGTTGAAGACAATATAGATAACCGATTACTTCTTGTAAAAATGCTTAAAAACACAGGATTTCATGTAAAAGAAGCCGTTAATGGTAAAGAGGCGCTTGACATGGTTAAAAAATGGCATCCTGATTTTATATGGATGGATATAAGAATGCCTGTAATGGACGGATATGAGGCGACACAAGAAATTAAAAAAATAAAAACAGAAAAAGAAATCATAATAGTAGCTTTAACAGCCCATGCTCTCGAGGAAGAACGTGTTGAAATAATAAAAGCAGGATTTGATGATTTTGTAAGGAAGCCTTTTCATGAACGAGATATAATGGATACCATGAAAAAATTCCTGGATATTAAATTTATAATTACTAAAACCAAAGAAAATGATAGTGATATTTTACCATTGATCGATAAAGAACAAATGTCCGTTTTGCCTCCTGATTTATTGGCTGACTTTTATCAATCCGTCCTCGAATTGGACACTGACCGCACATTATTTTTTATTGAAAAAATCTCACAAATATCACCAAAGTCAGCAAAAATGTTAAAAAGACTTGCACATGAACTAAATTATGACCAAATTTTAAAAATATTGGAAACCGATATAATAAAACAAAAGGACGACATTTAATCGACATGATTTAATTTATCTAGTATGAAATCTATTAAATTTCTATAAAACAGTATATCCGGCTTTTGTATGAAAATAAACAACTTTTTTAATAACAAACCGTTAAGTTTTAAAGTTGCACTATTAGGTGCAAGCAGCGTGTTAATTACTGTTCTGTCAATGGTCTTTCTTGTTGTATGGCAAAGCGGGCAATATAATACACTTTCACAAAGAGAAGTTGATGCATTAATCAACTCTAATTTAGACAATATTACTCTAGGTGTTTATAATCTGGTTCAAACTGAAAATGACGCCGTTCAGAAACAGGTTAATTATAACCTTAATGTTGCCCGGCATGTTTTAGCAAGTGCCGGACAAGTATCTTTATCAAACAGCATGGTTTACTGGCAGGCTGTTAATCAATACACACAGGAAATAACAGAACTAACTCTCCCCCGTTTTTTGGTTGGCGGTCTTTGGCTTGGCAAAACCAGAAATCCACAAACACCAACAAGGATTGTTGATGAGGTTACAGAGCTTACCGGCGAAACCTGTACAATATTTCAACGAATAAACGAAAAGGGAGACATGCTGAGAGTTGCAACAACAGTAATGACTAAAGATGATAAACGCGCTATCAGCACATACATTCCAGCTATTAACCCCGACGGAACACCAAATATAGTAATATCCACAATTCTAAAGGGACAGTCATATCGTGGAAGGGCTTACGTTGTCAATGCCTGGTATCTCACAGCTTATGAACCAATCAAAGATCAAAACGGATATATTGTTGGTGTTTTATATGTCGGCACAAAGCAAAAAGAGGTTGAAGCCAGAATCCGCCATGCTATTTTACAAACAAAAGTAGGTAAAACAGGTTATGTTTACGTTCTCGGTGGGAAAGGTAAAGAACGTGGTCATTATATTATGTCATATAAAGGGGAACGTGATGGTGAATATGTTTGGGAAAATCAGGACAGTGATGGAAAATTTGTTATTCAAAATATAATCAACAAGGCTATTCAGTTGAATCCCGGACAGCTTGGCACTGAAAGGTATCGCTGGCAAAATTTAGGAGAAAGGGAACCAAGATGGAAAATAGCACGTCTTGTATATTATGAACCCTGGGACTGGGTCATAGGCACCAGTGTTTATGAAGATGAATTACAAACCTATCAGGCAATATTGTATGGCGGTCGGGTGAAAATGACACGCTTTATGATATTGGCAGGTGTTGTTATCATCTTGTTAATAAGCCTGGTAAGTACAATAATGGCGCTTACCATCACCCGCCCCATACGCCAAATGACCACGATTGTTGAAAAAATCAGACAAGGTGATCTGAACCAGGTTGTAGAAATTGATTCAAAAGATGAAATAGGTCTTTTAGCAAACAATTTCAATCTAATGACAGTCAGACTGCAACAAACTCTGGAAGGTTTGAAAAAAAGTGAAGAAAAATACAAAAGTATTCTTGAAAACGCCATAGAAGGCTTTTTTCAAACAACATTAGACGGCAAACTTTTAAGTGCAAATGCGGCTTTGGCTGTCAGTTTAGGTTTTAATTCTCCTGAAGAACTGATTGAAAACGTTAAAGATGTACAAAAAGAACTTTACTACAATCTAAATGACCGGGACACTCTTAAATCTCAACTTATTGCTCAAAACTCTGTAAAAAACTTTGAATTGCAATTATCACACCGGGATAAGCATGTTATATGGGGCTCTTTGAGTGCACGACTGGTAAAAGATGAAAAAGGTAATCCTTTACTTATTGAAGGCTTTGTAAAAGATATTACAGACCGTAAACTTGCAGAAATAGAATTATACAAGCATCGAAACCATCTGGAAGAACTGATTAAAGAACGTACTTTTGAACTGGCCAAAGCAAAAGAGCAAGCTGAAAAAACAAACCGGGCTAAAAGTTTTTTCCTGGCAAATATGAGTCATGAATTGCGCACGCCAATGAATGCTATTTTAGGTTATTCTCAGCTTATGCGCAGAGATCAATCATTGCCGGAAGAACATCGTGAACATTTAATAATTATTAATAAAAGTGGTGAACATTTATTAGCACTCATCAATGACGTATTGGAAATTTCCAAAATTGAAGCTAAACAAGTTTCAATAAATACAAATACTTTTAACCTGCCCGTTTTATTAAATGATTTGGTAGAAATTATCAAAGTTCGTATGGATAAAAGTAAATTAACGCTTAAAACTATTGGTTTTGAAAAATTACCACAATTTATAAAAACAGATGAAAATAAACTGCGTCAAATAATCCTCAATCTTTTATCTAATGCTGTTAAATTTACACCCAAAGGCTCAATAACTATAAAAGCAGAGGTCAAAGAAAACAATCAACAAGAAATGTTTTTATTCATCAATGTCATAGATACGGGTATAGGAATAGCCAGCGATGAACAGCACAAACTTTTTCAGTATTTTGAACAAACATCAAGCAGCAGAATGGCCGATGGTGGTACCGGACTTGGTTTGGCTATCAGCCGTGAATATATACGATTACTGGGTGGAGATATCACCGTTACAAGCCAGTCAGGTCAAGGCAGTACCTTTAGTTTTTATATTAAAATAGAAAAAGGAAACTTGAAACACCTAAAAGACAAAAAACAAGATCAAAGGCAGGTTATCGGCTTAAAATCAGAACAAAAAATTCCGAGAATACTGGTAGTTGAAGATAAAAAACCGAGCCGTGAACTATTGGTCAAATTATTGCAAACTGTGGGATTTTCAGTCCGTGAAGCCAGTGACGGTAAAAGAGCCATTGAAATGATAAAAACCTGGAAACCGGATTTTATATGGATGGATATTCGCATGCCTGTTATGGATGGTCTGCAAGCCACCCGGACTATTAAAAATATGAAAGAAGGCAAGTCAATCATTATTGCAGCACTTACGGCACATGCGTTGGAGGAAGAACGGGAACAAATCATTAAAGCGGGATTTGATGATTTTGTCAGGAAACCATATCGCGAAAACGATATTTTCCTGGTTATGAAAAAGCATCTCCATTTAACCTATGAATACAATGATGAAAAACAAAATAACGGTTATGACATTCCGGAAATTGATAAAAAACAACTTGAATTGATATCATCAAGCTTGCGAAAAAAACTACATAAAGCTGTATTGGAACTCGATACGGATCGTACAATGGAACTTATTGACCAACTCTCAGGAGAACATCCCCAAGTTGGTAAAGTATGCCGGTTGTTAGCACATAACTATGATTTTGATCGGTTATTAAATTTACTGGAAAAAGACGATGCTGAAAACACGGCGCCATCTTGATAAATATGTATTATCATAAAAACACAATTCTACACTTGATTTAACTTAAAAATTCTTATATTTTATGTAACAGTATATTGTACCATATAAAATGCACACCAAAATCAACCTGTTGAGTTTCAGTTTATTACGGATAGGAGCCAATTATGACACCTGCTGAAAAAACAAAACTAAACCATCAGGAAATTCTCATCGTCGATGATACTCCTGCCAGCTTGCAGTTATTAGCGAAAATTCTTACCGACCAGGGTTTTCGTGTTCGTCCGGCTTCAAATGGTACGATAGCTCTAAGGTCCATTGAGGCAAAACCACCTGATTTAATTCTTTTGGATATAAAACTGCCGGATATTAACGGATACGAAATCTGCAGCCGTCTAAAAGCCAACAAAAAATTTGAAAACATCCCTATTATATTTATCAGCGCACTTGACGATACCACTGAAAAAATCAAAGGCTTCCAGGCCGGAGCAATCGATTATATTACAAAACCGTTTGAACCGGAAGAAGTTCTGGCAAGAGTAAAAACACATTTAAACCTGAAAGAGTTGACTGAAAACCTGGAAGATATGGTAAAAGAACGGACTGAAAAAATAACTTCTACAAATGAAAAACTAAATAATGAAATTAAAGAAAGAAAAAAAATTGAAAAGGCGCTGCGTTCCAGTGAAACACGTTATCGTGCTCTTTACGATAATAATCCTTCAATGTATTTTACCGTAGACACAGCCGGAAACATCCTGTCTGTAAATCCCTTTGGTGCGGAACAACTCGGTTATTCGGTCAAAGAATTAATCGGAAAGCCGGTCAATGCTATTTTTTACCATAAAGACTTAAAAAAACTACAAGAACACATTAGCATTTGTTCAAAAAATCCGGGAAAATTATTGCATTGGGAACTTCGCAAAGTCCATAAAGACGGCCACATATTATGGGTCAGAGAATCTGCGCGGGCTGTTGCAGCACCGGATGGAAAAACGATCATACTCATTGTATGTGAAGATATAACAGACCGAAAACTGGCTGAAGAAGAATTGGAAAAAAACCTGAAAGAAAAAGACGCTCTTTTAAAAGAAATACACCATCGGGTTAAAAATAACATGCAAATTATGTCCAGTCTTTTAAAACTTCAACTGGCAAAAATTTCCAACAAAAAACAAGCAGAGGAAGCTTTTAAGGATAGTGTCGACAGAATACAGGCAATGGCCCTGGTCCATGAAAGCATGTATCGATCGCACGAATTTGCCCAGGTAGACATGAGTTTATATACAAAATCAATGTGCCAACAACTTTTAATAGCCTATTCCTTTGATAAAACAATTAAACCTGAAGTAAATATAGAAAATATATTTTTATCAATGAATCTGGCGATACCGTGCGGTTTGATACTAAATGAATTGGTTACCAATGCTATAAAGCACGCTTACGGAGACCATAAAGACGGCACTCTAAAAATTAGTTTTATTAAAAACAAGGACAATACATATACATTAACAGTCCAGGATAGAGGAAAAGGTTTACCTGAGCAGTATGATCTTGAAGAAACTGAATCATTTGGATTGCTAATAGTTAACCTCCTTACAAAACAAATTGGCGGACAGATTGAAATTGACAGGAATAACGGAACATGTTTTCAAATTATATTCCCGGCGCAATAAAAATTTAAAATTAGATTTATAAATCTGCCGATATTTCTTGAATCAACTCTTTTTATTCCCCCATTTAAAAATTGATTATTAAAAATGGATTGTTATATTGTTATATACAAAACAATCCGTTTGCACAATATTTTTCATCATATTTAATCAAGGGATAACCTTATTTCACTTTATTATATCATAACTGTGACAGGAGAACTACTATTATGAAAATTCGAGCGCTTGTTTTAACTTTAATAATCTTTACAATTAACCTCACTGCAACAGAACTCCCCTGGCAGGATGATTTTAGTGACGGAGACTTTGTTGGCTGGACAATAGTTGATGACCAGCCAAACACCAGCGGACCGGGAAGCTGGCAAGTCGAGGACCGCGTTTTGACACAAACTTCCAATATTTATGTAACGCAAAACGAATATGAGGTGTTTTTAGGCACACATATTTATACAGGTGACGCAAATTGGCAAAACTATTCTTTTAATGCCAATATAAAATCTACAGACGATGATGGTATTGGTATTTTATTCCGCTATCAGGATTATAATAATTATTACCGGCTGATTTTATTACAGGATGCCGGGAACCGCGGTCCTTTTCAAAGATTGCAAAAAAGAGTCAACGGATCGTTTACCACAATTGCAGAGGATACACCGGACCAGGCAATACCGTCAGGCTGGTTTTCTATTACAGCCGATGTTCGGGGAGATACAATTACTATATACCTGAACCACGAATTATTATTTCAGACCATAGATCAGACGTTTAACACCGGAAAAATCGGGTTTATGTGCTATGCTCATAACGGTACTTTTATCGATGATGTTTCCGTCACCTCAGAAAAACTGGTATACGAAAAACCTGAACAACACACCGTGCAGGTAGACAGACTCCCCTATATTCAAAATCCTCAACAGCATTCGGTGCAAATAGCCTGGCGCACGAAGCTAAAAAAAAACGGTCAGGTTGAATTTGGTGAAACCCTGGAATACGGCAACACAGTTGTTGAAGATTCATCAACCAACAAACATTTGGTTACGTTAAGTCAATTAAAACAAAACACAACTTATTATTACCGGGTATTAAACGACGGTGTGGTTTTAACCCAAGGCGACAGTTTTCGCACAGCAAAAAGCGAATCTATCGATTCCGTCAGTTTTTTAATATGGGGCGACAGCGGTACCGGATGGCAAATTCAGTATGACATTGCAGAGATCATGCAGCAGCATAAAGTTGACTTTTGTCTGCATGTGGGTGATGTCAGCCAGTCCAACGGAAGTGAATATGACAATATATTTTTCAAACCCTATACAAACATTGTAAAGTCACGATGTATCTTTACATGTATCGGTAATCACGATACTAATGCCGATTATGCGCAAACTTATCTCGATGACTTTTATTTACCCCATAACAATCCGGACAGTACCGAACGGTATTACTCTTTTAACTGGGGAAATGTACACTGTATCGCCCTGGATACAAATATTGATTATTCACCGAACAGTCCGCAATATCAGTGGCTGGTGGATGATTTAAACTCGGAAATGCGTGCAAAAACAACATGGACGATTATGTATTTTCACCATCCTCCCTATTGTCAGGGCTGGGACACATGGGCCGGTGACGTCAACGTTCAAAACTATTTACTGCCGGTATTTGAACAATATAATGTGGACCTGGTTTTTAACGGGCACACCCATGATTATGAACGTGGTCTGCTGAACGGTATTTATTATATCATTACCGGCGGCGGTGGAGCAACCCTGGATACCTGGGGACGAAGCTATGACCATATAGACATCACGCTTTTTAAAGACCATTTTACCAGGGTCGATATTCAGGGAAACGAACTGCACCTGCAAGCCATTGATAAATTTGAAAAAGTAATCGATTCGATCACCATTAAAAAATCAGACACAGCCGTCGATAAAAATAACTTGAAAATACCGACCGAATTAAAGCTCGGACAAAATTACCCGAATCCGTTTAATCCATCAACATCAATTGAATTTGAACTACAAAAAGCCTCCTTTGTAAAATTACAAGTTTATAACCTGAAAGGCCAGCTTGTTGATGTGCTTGTAAATGCGAACAAAGGGGCCGGTATCCATAAGGTGACATTTAATGCAGACCATTTACCCGCCGGTTTGTATTATTATAAACTGACGGCACAAAACCAAACGCTTGTAAAAAAGATGCTGCTGATAAAATAGTACAAGATATAAACGATAATAACGGGTCTTTGAAAATGTTGGTTCTTCAGGGACCCGATTTTTTTTATAAAATAGTTGTTCTATTTGCAAAATTTTACTAAACTGAATTTTCAACAATTTTGTAAATATTATTTTTGAACTGGATATACACATTGCGGAGGCACCATGTCCCTTGTTGTTTTTATTATTTTACTGGCAGCATTCTCAACAGCCGGATATTTCTTTTTAAAAAAATTACACGGCCCTAAAATAACGCCGGAATATCCCTATAGAATGCTGGTTGCAGTCCGGCGACGTTTGTCCGGTATGGAAAGATACCACGCTCTGGATGCAAAACAACAAGCCGATTATCAAAAAAAGCTTTCACAACAATGGCAGGAACTGAACAAAGACTGGCAGGAATATGGTGTGTATTCAAGCGGTTTTTCATCAATGAACCAGGCACTGTCCTCCGGTAACGAAAACGATTGGCTGATATTTATGTTGTATGATATTCCGGATTATGGTGTATTTCAAAAATGTTTGTCCCTGGTCGATGCCGGCGATTTTAGTTTGCTGAAAAACCACTGTGATATCCGATTAATTTTAAGCGAAAAAACAGATGTGCCGGAAACAGGGATCAGGTCGTTGTTATAATCTGCAAAAAAGACACTCTTTATTAATCTTCTATTTTCAACCTTAAAATCCTAAAAACAATTAGAAAATATTTTTTAAATATGACTTGACATTAAAATCGAATTTTAGTATATATGGTATACCAAATATATCATATATACTAATATTTATTCCAACACAGGAATATTACCATGACCTCCCGTGAACGTGTTTTCACCGCTCTTCGATGTGAGCAGCCAGACCGAGTGCCGGTTCTGGAATTTGTCATAGATTCAAGTGTTGCAAAAGCCGCCGTCCCAGGCTGTTTGGATGTAGCGGATTGTATGGACCAGTTAAACATGGACGGTGTCGGCTGCGGTGCTTATTTTGAAAAAAAGGACTTGTCGCAAGCCGGAATATTTGTCGATGAATGGGGCGTTGAATATAAAACAAATAAAGAAGCCATACCCCACCCTTTTCGCGGACCGGTGCATACACTGGCCGAGGCTAAAGCATATACCCCTCCTGATCCGAACAAATCATGCCGATTAACACAACTAAAAGATATTGTAAAAAGGTATAAAGGCAAAAGAGCCATTTGTTTCCATCACAGGGCCGCTTTTATGTGGTCTGCATATATTATGGACATTGAAAATCTTTTAATCTTCATGCACACAATGCCGGATGCGGTTGAAATCATTATGGACAAGGTCCTGGAATGTAACATGCAAATTGTGCGAAATGCCATTCGTGCCGGTGCAGAAATTATCATCCTGGGGGATGATTACGCCCATAATACCGGTCCGATTATGAGTCCCAAACATTTTAAATATTTTATCTTGCCTCGTTTAAAAAAAATGATAGATATGATCCATGAAGAAGGCGCCTATTGTATTAAACATTCGGACGGAAATGTTTATGAACTATTGGACGATCTGGTGGAAAGCGGTGCCGATGGTTTAAATCCCTTTGAGCCAGTTGCCGGAATGGAATTAAAAAAGGTAAAACAACTGATCGGCGATAAAGTTTGTGTAACGGGAAATATCGATTGTGCTCAACTACTGCCTTTTGGAAATGAGATGCAGGTTCGTGATGCCGTCAGACAGGCAATTGTTGACGCGGGTAAAGGCGGCGGCTATATTTTAACGTCTTCCAACAGCATCCATTCCAGTTGCAAGGCGGAAAATTTAATTACCATGATTAAAGCGTGTCATGAATACGGCATTTATTCATAATAAAATTTAAACTTAATTTGAAGAATAATGATGACAAATTTTCTGCAGGAAGGTGAATTTTCAACCGGATGTAATTACTGGGCATCTCATGCCGGTACAGCCATGTGGAAAAACTGGCAGCCTGAGGTCGTTGAAAAAGATTTGAAACTTTTGTCTGATGCGGGATTAACGGTTTTACGCGTTTTTCCGCTTTGGCCTGATTTTCAACCCATAACGCCCCATTATGACGCGGAGGGTCTGGTACAGGTACGTCATGGAGAGAATAGTTTCACGCATGAAGAATATGCGCTTGCCGGTATAGACGAAACCATGATGCAACGGTTCTCCTTTCTTGTAAAAACCGCTGAGAATAATGGCATTCAGCTTGTGGTGTCCCTGATAAACGGCTGGATGAGCGGACGACTTTTCATTCCACCGGTATTATATAATAAAAATATTTTAACAGACCCTGACTCACTGATGTGGCAAACTCGTTTTGTAAAAACCTTTGTTAAAACATTTTGTAATGAACCGGCTATTGTCGGCTGGGACCTGGGCAATGAATGCAATGTTATGGAAAAGATCGACGAGCAATCCAAAAGCTGGTTATGGACCAGCGCCATTTCCAACGCCATTCGATCAATTGACCCCAAAAGACCGGTTATATCCGGGATGCATGGCCTTACTCTGGACGGAGTCTGGAGGATACAGGACCAGGGTGAGCTTACCGATATACTGACAACACATCCCTACCCCCTTTTTACGCCTTACTGTGACCAGGAACCGGCAAATACCATGAGACCTTTATTACATGCGACGGCCGAATCGATTTTTTACAACAACATCAGCGGTAAAAAGTGTTTTGCAGAGGAAATGGGGACACTCGGGCCCATGGTTGCCGGAGAAAAAAAAACCGCTGAATTTTTACGGACTAATCTGTATTCATTGTGGGCACACGATTGCCGTGCGCTTTTATGGTGGTGTGCTTTTGATCAGGACCATCTTGATTCGACACCCTATCAATGGAAAGCCATAGAACGGGAGCTCGGACTTGTAAAAAACAATGGAACACCCAAACCGCTCGTTTTTGAAATAAAAGAGTTTAACAATTTTTTAAAGAATAACATTAATCTTCCCGCCCGTTCAACTGATGCAGTTTGTATTCTGAGCAAGGACCAGGACCACTGGGCTGTGGCCTTTAGTGCATTTGTACTGGCCAAACAAGCCGGACTGGAAATTGAATTTCAATACCATGATCAGCCTTTAAAACCGGCTTTAGCCTACTTGCTCCCATGTATCACAGGAACCGATGTTATCTGGAAAGACAACATGTCTGAACTGTTAAAACGCGTCAAAGGAGGCGCCACGCTGTATATCTCTTATGACGGCGGTTTTCTGAGTTCGTTTAATGATATATGCAGTGTTGAGGTCCATTCCAAAGAAAAACGCACCGGACCGGTTTCAATTCATTTAAATACAGCCGACACGAGCGGGACCTGGCAAGGTGAAGCGGTGCACAAATTAAATATTGAATCCACGTCTGCGCATGTCATTGCTGCTGAAGAAGACGAAAATCCTGTTTTTACAGAAACATCCTGTGGCAAGGGCAGCGTTTATTTTCTGGGTGTTCCGTTGGAAAAGGCTTGTGCTAATCAGCCTTTTATTTTTAATAACGAGACATCTGTTCACAACTTTTATCGCATTTGGTTGAAAAACATACTTTTAGAAAAATTAATCACAATTAATGAACCATACATAGGTGTTACAGAACATCGAAAAGATGAAAATTTTGTTTGGATTGTTTGCATCAACTATTCGAACAAAAAAATCCAGACACCGATGATGATAAAAAACGGGTGGAAAATAACAAAAACCTATACCAGCGACAACAATAATAGAAATTATGACGATAAATTTTTAATACTGGATGAATTCCAGACAACTGTTTTATCCCTCGAAAAAACGGGTAATTAAAAATAAATCATGGCAGTTATGGTAAATAATTTAATAATCCAATTCAGGACCGTGGTCAATTTCTTAATAACAATATTAATTGCAGCGCTGCTTGTCATAGGCTGCCAGGACCAAAAAGAAAAAAAAAGTCCGGTAAAAAAGGTTTTTCAAAACGGATTGCAAGCCCCCATGCTGGCACAGCAGGTAGCTAAAAATGAATTACCGCCACTGTCCCAACGACTGCCATTGACCCCGCGTATTATAAATACCCCGGATAAAACCGGTATTTATGGAGGGGCGTTAACAGCCGGTGAAGTACAGACAGACCGTCTCAAATGGCTGGAAACAATTGTTCATGCGGGTCTTTTTACTTATTCAATGGACGCATCACAAATTATCCCGGATATCGCCAAATCTTTTTCCTGGTCAAATGACCTGAAAACACTGACCATCGAACTGCGCCCCGGCCACAAATGGTCCGACGGCCGTCCCTTTACAACTGAAGATATGATGTTTTGCTGGAATGACTGGTATTGCTGCGAACAACTCAAACCCATATTACCGGGCTGGTGGCTGGCGGACAATCAACCGCCTGTGTTTAAAGCAATCAGTGAAACAGAAATTCAAATTACTTTTGCATTGCCTAATCCGGTAATCATGGACCGCTTTGGTCGGGCCTGGCATTCACGGGCAAGCGGCGACGGGCTCATGCTGCCCAAACATTTTTTTAAAAAATATCATATACGCTATAATCCCAAAGCGGACCAGGAGGCAAAAGAACTCGGTTTCCGGGACTGGGCGCAAAGGTTCTCAAATATTTTAATGAACGGCAGAGATGAACAAACAGGTGACAGTGTTCCGTCACTCGATCCCTGGATCAAAAAAAAACAAAATACACTGCGTGTTATTTATGAACGCAATCCCTATTATCATGCAACGGATTCAACAGGGCGGCAACTTCCCTTTATTGATTATGTGTACGGAGATCTGACCGGCGACAGACAGGTACAGCTTTTGAAAATTATGTCCGGAGAGATTGATCTTGCTGTTTATTATCTTGATTTAAAAGACCTGCCGATTTTAAAGAACGTTACCAAAAAGGGGAAATTCCGGTTATTGTTTCTCAAAAGTTTACGAACTTCAGAACTTGCCCTGTTTCCGAACCAGACGATTAATGATCCGGTACTGAAAAAACTCTTTCAAAATAAACGTTTTCGTATTGCATTGTCCTATGCTATTGACCGTAACGCCATCAATCAGGCTGTCTTTTACGGCATGGCCGAACCGGGACAGGCTACCATTTATCCCCTGACCGATTTTTATCAGCAGGAATGGAATAAAAAGTATTGTGAATATAATCCTGAACGTGCTAACGTAATTTTGGATTCGCTTGGATTACAACGTGATTCCCAGGGTTTCAGGCTGCGCTCTGGCGGAAAAGGCCGGATTAGTATAAACATTGAAATCGGTGATCAAACCGGATCCAAATCAGATATTGCAGAGATTGTCGCAGCTAACTGGCTTGACATAGGTATTGATGCGCGAATCCAAATCGTTTCCCGCGATCTTTTTTCCGAACGACGTAACTCGTGGAACCAGCTTGAAGTGACAACATGGCATGTGGGCAGAGCGGTTTTGCCCTACGGGCGGTCCCAGCCCATGTGGTTCGGTTATGATGACCTTTGGAATTTATGGGGCGGCGGTTATGTACGATGGTTCCAAACACAGGGCAAAGAAGGAGTTGAGCCGCCAAACGCTATAAAAAAACATAAAAAGCTGTTTGATCAGTTTGTAAAAGCTCAAGCCGGAAGTGCGGTCTATAACAATCTGGGTAAAGAATATTACAAATTTTTTGCAGACGAGTTGCTGTTTATCGGAACGGTGGGCATGGCACCCGTTCCCATGCTGGTCAATTCTGAACTCGGAAATATCCCGACCGGACCGCTCTATTGGGGTGATGATATTGGTTTCACATCACCGTATAATGTTCAAACATTTTACTTTAAAAATCCAGACCATTAAATCCGGATTTACAGGATCTGTTATGTTAAAATTTTTAATAAACCGCGTTTTATACATGATTGTGACATTTTTCATTCTGAGTGTCATCGTCTTTGCAATCATACAACTTCCACCTGGTGATTTTTTAACATCCTATATCGAAACCCTGGCTTCTCAAGGCGATGTTGTCAGTATGGAAGAAGCTCAAGCCCTTCGCGTTTATTATGGTCTGGATAAAAGTTTTGTGTCGCAATATACACACTGGATATTTCGTTTTTTAAAGGGAGACATGGGACAATCATTTGAGTACCGAAAACCGGTCTCTGATTTAATTAAGGATCGTCTGCCCTTTTCAATCTTGCTTGCTGTGGGTTCGCTGTTGATCATGTATCCGGTTGCCATCTTTTTAGGCACGCTCGCTGCGAAAAATCAGTATAAACCGATTGATTATATCTTGTCGGTATTGGGATTATTTGGCTTGTCCACGCCGAATTTTATGCTGGCACTGGTGTTAATGTATTTTCTCTATCATTTTTTTGGTGTGGGCATCGGCGGACTTTATTCACCCGAGTTTGTCATGGAGCCGATGAGCCTGGCAAAAACATGGGATTTGTTAAAACATTTATTTGTACCCATTTTTGTGATCGGAACAGCCGGAACAGCGAGTGTTATGCGCATTATGCGCGGGACGCTTTTGGATGAACTTGAAAAGCAATATGTTATCACCGCACGAGCCAAAGGCCTCACAGAAAATCAAACACTTTTTCGCCATCCGGTGCGCGTGGCCATAAACCCGATTGTCAGCACAATTGGCTGGCAATTGCCCCGTGCCATATCCGGAGAGACGGTGACAGCAATTGTTCTCGCTCTCCCGACATTAGGCCCCTTGTTATTAAATGCTTTGCTCAGTCAGGATATGTATCTTGCCGGCAGTATCATTATGATCCTGGTCATGATGACATTGATCGGTACGCTCGTCTCTGATTTATTACTGGCGGCTGTTGATCCGCGCATTCGTCTGGCAGGAAAAGTAAGATGAAAAACCGGAATACAAATTTATATGACTGGTTATCACCCCGTCAGCTTATGTGGATCAAATTTAAAAAACACCGTGTAGCACGTGTTTGTCTTGTTTTATTGCTAATGCTGTATGTGTCCGCTTTTACCCATAAATTCTGGATTCCCTATGATCCCGGAGAACAAAACATTTCACACATTGATGCGCCTCCGACAAAAATACACCTGTTTGATCATAAGGGACATTTCAAAGGACCTTTTGTTTATAAACAAACCGGCATTATCGACCAAACGACATACAAACGTGTTTTTAAGGACGACACAACAATACTGTACAAGCTGGACTTTTTTACCAAAGGATTTACATATAAAATTTTCGGTTTAGAGTGCAATCGTCATTTTTTTGGCGCAGGAGAAGGAAAACTGTTTTTATTCGGTTCGGACCGTTTGGGAAGAGATTTATTTTCAAGAATTTTATCCGGCAGTTTGGTTAGTTTAACAATCGGATTTGGGGGTGTGATAATCAGCATGATTTTAGGCATCATTCTCGGCGGTATTTCAGGTTACATTGGCGGAAAGATCGATGCATTGTTCCAGAGATTAATTGAAATTTTTCTATCCATACCGACCATTCCGTTGTGGATGGGACTTAGCGCAGCCGTTCCCCGGGACTGGTCGCCGATAAAAGTATATCTGGCAATAACGTTGATATTATCCTTTATGAGCTGGCCTTCCCTGGCGCGTGTGGTACGCGGAAAATTTTTAGAGTTAAAAGAACACGATTTTGTTACAGCCTCACGATTATCAGGAGCGGGCAACACACATATCATTCTCAAACACCTGCTGCCCGGCGTTTCAAGTTATTTAATCGTTCATTTAACCCTGGCCGTTCCCAATATGATCCTGGCGGAAACGGCCCTGAGTTTTCTCGGACTGGGCATTCGTTCACCGGCGGTAAGCTGGGGTTCCCTGATGCAGGATTCACAAAATATCGTCAGCATTGCCATGTATCCCTGGCGGCTGATACCCGGTGTCTTTGTAATTTTTACGGTGTTGTTGTTTAATTTTATTGGTGACGGCTTGAGAGATGCCGTCGATCCTTACAAGGTATAACCTGATATGTCGGATGTAATTCTAAATATTAAAAATGTATCCGTTGAATTTGCTCTGCATATCGGCAGACTGCAGGCTGTTTCCGATTTATCTTTAACGCTGCATAAAAAACAAATTATCGGTCTGGTTGGTGAATCCGGAAGCGGTAAAAGCATCACATGCCGCGCCATACTGGGACTGTTGCCTGACATCTGTACGGTAAACGGCAAGATCGATTATTATCAAAATGATCACAAAACCGACCTTGTTCAACTTTTACCGAATAGCAAACAATTAAGACAAATACGTGGACGGGAAATTGCCATGATTTTCCAGGAACCGTTTGCTGCCCTGTCTCCTGTTTATCGTATCGGCAAACAAATGGTAGAAGCCCTGCGGGCACATAAAAAAATATCCTATAAACAGGCTAAATTGAATTGTCTCGACATGCTCGACATGGTCGGCATGCCCAGGCCGCAGCACCAGTTCAATCAATATCCGCATCAAATGTCCGGCGGACTATTACAACGGGTTATCATTGCAATGGCCCTGCTTCACAAACCAGGGATTTTGTTGGCGGATGAACCGACAACAGCGCTTGATGTAACGACCCAAACACAAATTTTACAGCTTTTAAAATCCTTATACGAAGAAATGGACATGTCTGTTTTATACATCAGTCATAATCTTGATGTCATAACAGCCATTTCAGACATTGTATTTGTCATGTATTTAGGCAGGATCGTTGAACGAGGCACAGCCAGCCAGATATTTTCAAATCCGGGACACCCTTACACGCAGGGTTTAATTGATTCTATTCCGAGATTTGGTAAAAAAACACTAAAGGCAATGGCAGGACATATTCCGGTCCCGATCAATCTGCCGCAGGCATGTGCATTTTCTGATCGTTGTCCGGCTTTTATCAAAGGCCGATGCGACGAAAATATACCCAAAGAAACAGAAATTGAATCCGGACATTTTGTCCGTTGCCGGTTATATGATTAAACGTGGAACGTTAATGAATGTGAGAGAACAAAATATTAATCATAACGACAAAAATTTGTTAGAGGTCCGTAAGCTTTTAAAATATTTTCCGGTCCATCAGAATTTATTCAGCAAAAGCAAAGAATTTATCGCCGCTGTTGATAATGTCAGCTTTGCAATTCCACGTTCAACGACATTCGGACTGGTTGGAGAGTCGGGTTCCGGAAAATCGACTGTATCAAAATGTCTGGTCAGAGCGCTTGATGTGGACAGCGGCGAGATCATCCTGAATATTAACGAGCGTTCTTTAAATATTTCAAAAATGAGCCAAAAATCATTGCGTCCTTTGAGAAGGCATTTACAAATGGTTTTTCAGGACCCATACAATAGTTTAAATCCGAGAATGCGGGTCCGGGATATTGTTTCAGAACCGTTGCTGCTTCACAAGACTGGAACAAAATCGACTATTAACAATCGTGTTGCCGAATTGTTGGACTCTGTGGGATTGGACTGTCATTTGATGAATCGTTTTCCTCACGCATTAAGCGGAGGTCAGCGTCAGCGCGTCAGTATTGCCAGAGCACTGGCCCTGAATCCTGAACTCATTATTTGCGACGAACCGGTATCGGCATTGGATGTTTCCGTACAGGCACAGATTTTAAAATTGTTCCAGGACATACAAAAACGATATGGTACGGGTTATTTATTCATTTCCCACGATCTGCGTGTTGTTGAACATATCGCCGACCACATTGCGGTTATGTATCGCGGATCATTTATAGAGACCGGTCCAGCCTCCTCCCTCTACTCTCATCCAAGGCATCCGTATACCGAGGCCTTACTTAAAGCGGCAAATTTAACAGATTGGGAACATGCAAAAATTAAAAATAAAAAATCACAGAATAACAAAGGTTGTAAATATGCGAAATGTTGTCAGTATGCTGAAAAGATGTGTTATGAAATACGACCTGAAATTCGTGAATTAGATAATAGATGTACTGTTCAGTGTCATTTTGCGGACTCGCTTTCACTGAAAGGTATTAATCAGGAAGGATAGAATATGTCAATGTTAAAAACTGAAAATCAAAAAATCAGCGAAATAATAAAAAAAGAGATATTAAGCGGTGAATTTAAACCGGGTGAGAGGCTGCCTCAGCGTAAACTGGCAGAAAAATACCAATCGACAACCATTGTCGTCCGGGAAGCGTTACGAATATTGGAAAATGAAGGGCTGGTATGTATAGAGCCAAAATGGGGTGCGATGGTTGAGGATATATCGCCGAAAAAATTATATGGCCGTTATGTTGTTCGGGAAGCCCTGGAAGGAATGGCTGCGAGAATTGTAGCGCGTCAGGCGAATGATATGGAAAAAAATGAATTGCTTGAACTGGCAAAACAGTGTGATGTGAAGCTACTGGGAAATGAGCTGACCAAAGCGGAAAAGGCAAAATTGCATTACAAATTGCATGAAAAAATTGTGGCCCTCTCCCGCTGTGATGAATTGATAGACCTGGTAAAAAAGATCAGCCTGTATTCCGTACTTTTATCAAATGCTTTTCACATCGACTGGACAAGTGATGAAAAAAACTGGCACCAAAAATTGGTAACAGCCATTATAAACGGCGATCCGGACTTTGCAGAGTCAGAGATGCGTAGGCATGTTCGTCGAGGTTATCAAGATGAAGCGGCCGCTTTAAACCAGCATGATATGATGTAAAAGAAATTTCAGATATATTAAAATAATGTCTTGTAATTTTATTTATATGGTGAAAAAGTGAATTCGAATAATTTTATAAAGTCTTTAAAGGAACTTCAATTTACCTTTGGAGGCTGGATGCAGATCGGGCATCCTGCTGTTGCAGAAGTTTTGGCAGGATCAGGATTTAAATGGATTGTCGTTGATATTGAACACAGTGATATTGGTCTGTCAACAATGACGAACATTTTTAGAGCAATGGACAAACAATCCTGTGTTCCTCTGGCCCGTGTCCGGGAAAACGATTGTCTTGCCATTCGCCAGGTTCTGGATATGGGAGCGCGTGGTGTCATTGTTCCGCTTGTTAACACGGCAGACCAGGCACGACAGGCTGTTGCTTCGGCCCTGTATCCTCCCGCTGGTAAAAGGGGTTTTGCCTTTTGCCGCAGTAATGAATGGGGTATAAATTTTGACGCATCCGTTGCGAAAGCGAACCAGGATATTGCCGTTTTGGTAATGATTGAGAGTAAACAAGGTGTTGAAAATATTGATGAAATATTGGCTGTAGAGGGACTGGACGGCGTTTTGATCGGCCCCTATGATTTAAGCGGATCATACGGCGTTGTCGGACAATTGCAACATCCGACCGTAACACAGGCCATTGAGCGTATCATTTCTGCGGCCCACAGACTGAAAAAAGCGGTTGGTCTGCATGTAGTCAATACTCACAGTGAAGCCATAGACCATGCGATGGCAAGTGGATTCAATTTTCTGGTTTTGGGCATGGATGATGTTTTCATTCATCAGGGCGCCAGGGATGTTATAAAAACTGTTAATCAAAAATTGAAAGAATAATCCTTATGAATCTTTTATGCAATGTTGATAATATAGATCTACCTTCCCTTTCGGGACAGTTAAACTGGGTAAAAAATCCCTATGGACGCCGTATGACGGAATCAATGTTATTGGAAATGATTGAAAAATATAATCCCATTGGCATTATTGCCGGACTCGAACCCATGACCCGAAATGTTTTGAAACAGGCAAAAAATTTGCGCGTTGTTTCGCGTTTCGGCGCAGGCCTTGACTCGGTCGATTTGGATGCCGCCAAAGAGTTTGGAATCAAAATTTTTAATACACCAACCGCTCCTGTTGAAGCTGTTGCTGAATTTACCGTAGGTATGATGTTAACCCTGATGCGACATATTCACACTCAAAACCAAAAAATGGCATTTAAAAAATGGGAAAAAACAGTCGGCACTCTGTTGAACGGCAAAACCGTCGGACTGGTTGGATGCGGACAAATCGGCGGACGCGTTGCTGAAATATTAAGTGCTTTTCATTGTAATGTATTGGGGTTTACCCGGTCTTTAAAGAACCATCCCCATTGTCAAATGGTCTCTCTGGAAAACTTGTTAAAGGTGAGTGATATTGTCAGTTTACATGTTGCCCTAACAGAACAGACACACCATATCATTAATGCCGACAGTTTTCGTTTAATGAAAAAGACCGCTTTGCTGATAAACACATCACGGGGTCCGGTCATTGACGAAGACGCACTTTTAAAAGCGTTAAATAACGATGAAATCGCCGGCGCAGCGCTTGATGTTTTTGAACAAGAACCCTATTCCGGTCCCTTATGTGAATTAGGTGATAAAGTATTGTTAAGCCCCCATGCCGCCTCATCAACTTTTGAAACACGGGAAGAGATGGCAAAGGGTGCGATTGCTAATTTATTCAAAGGATTGGCGCGCGAGGATATATCCGTCAATGAGTAATTTTCCACGATATTTAATAAACACATAAACTAAAATTGTGAGAGTTTTATGTCTTTAAAATCTGAAAACGACACCACATCTGAAATTCCGGATCCCCGGCACATCAGCCACGGCAAGGAAATTCCATCCCTCAGCTATAGCGATCAGCCCTATATTATACAGACTGATGATCATGCATGGTTGTGCGTCCTGACGACCGGCCCCGGCAGTGAAGGTCATAAAGGCCAGCATGTTTTCACACAGCGTTCAACCGACCAGGGTCGTTCCTGGAACTCTTCTGCAGCGCTTGAAAATATGGACGATCCCGAATCTTCTTATGCCGTGTTACTTAAAGCACCTTCCGGCAGGATATTCTGTTTTTATAACTATAATATCGACAATATTCGCCAGGTCATAGCAGATGATCCGCCTTTTAAAGGCGGCTTTAGCCGGCGTGTCGATTTGCTCGGTGCGTTTGTAATGAAAATCAGTGACGATCACGGACGTTCATGGTCACCGAAGCGAATACAAATTCCGGTCCGCGAATTTACCATGGACCGCCAAAATCCTTATAAAGGCAAAGTGCGATTTTTCTGGAACGTCGGCAGACCTTTTATTGACAACGGAGCGGTTTATGTGCCCTTGTGTAAAATTGGGGCATTTGGCTGGGGCGGACACACAAGTTCGGAAGGTGTTTTACTTTGCAGCAAAAATCTGCTTGACGAGGAAAACCCTGAAAAGGCAACCTGGGAAACATTACCGGACGGCGAAACAGGTATTGGGGCTCCCCAGGGTGGCGGTCCGGTTGCGGAAGAACACAGCTTTTGTGTGTTAAGCGACGGAACGTTTTATACGGTATTTCGCACTATTGACGGATATCCGGCATGTGCCAGGAGTTTTGACAAAGGCCATTCCTGGACAAAATCAGAGTACTTGCGATATGCCGATGGACGCCTGATCCATCATCCCCGCGCTGCCAACTTTGTATGGAAATGCCATAACGGCAACTATTTGTATTGGTTCCACAACAATGGCGGCCCCGCATTGGGAAATCGCCAGGACAATGCGACATTTTCTTACCATTACAGGAATCCGGTTTGGCTTTGCGGCGGTCAGGAAAAAGAAACCGATCAGGGCCGCACTATTGTATTCTCTCAGCCGGAAATCATTATCTATGATGATGATCCGCTTATACGAATGAGCTATCCGGATTTGATTGAAACGGATTCTGATTTTTACATTACCGAAACGCAAAAAGATGTGGCCCGCATCCACCATTTGGATAAAAATCTTCTCCAGGGTTTATGGAACCAGGACAAGGCGAACACTGTTCAAACAGACCAGTTAATCTGCCAGCTTCCACAGGGAAATAAAAAAATGCCGAAAAAAGCAGATATACAGGGCCTGCCCGAGTTTTGCTGGCGCAATCCCAAAAGAACGGATTTTGGAAAACGCGATTACCGGCATGGTTTTTCTATTGATTTTTGGGTCGGGTTTGATGAAATCGCTGCCAATGATATTTTGTTTGATAACCGGTTAAACAAACAACAGGGCTTTTATGTGGGTATTGATTCGGATAAAAACATGCAGATTGTTTTAAACAACGGTCCCATCAGCAGCCAATGGTTCACATGTGGTCAGGTGTTTGAAAAGGATAAATTAAATCACGTTGTCATTATTGTGGATGGCGGCCCCAAACTGATACTTTATGTGGTAAACGGACAATTATTAACCGGCGACGAAAACCGGCAATTTGGCTGGGGCCGGCTTCACCCGGATTTGGAGAACGTAACAGGTGTTGATCTTGCAATTGCACCGTCTTTTCACGGAAGAATAGAATCACTACGAATTTACAGTTGCGCTTTGACGGTTTCACAGGCAATCAGCAACTATCATGCAGGATGTTCAGGTTCTAAATAAACAAATATATTTTCTTAACAACGGCAGGCAAAAATGAGTCAGAAATATACTATTTTACATCACGATAAACAGTCTGTACAATGGACACAGATAAACTCCGGTTTGGCCTCGCATGTCAAGTCTGTCCCCTCAAAAGAAAATCCGGACCTGCTTGTATCCGGTATTCGTGAAGGTGTTTATTATTTTAAATTTTGTAATCTGGATGATAACGGTGTTCCGAGATATGAAAAAGGCCGAATGATCAAAGAGCTGGGTGAATGGGCGGCGGATATTTTCCCGATCCGGCACCCGGAAACAAAAGAGTGGTTTTTGTTCAGCGAAAGCGGCGCCACGGTGTGGAAAACAGACAGCGATTTTTTAACGTTTGAAAATCCGGTTGATCTGGATATAAAAAAACATCTGAATCTTGACCGCTATGGACGTTCCATGTCGGCTGTTTCCATTTTCCAGCGTTCTTCCGATGCTCCGTTTGAAATGATGATCGCTGTTTCGGATGCCTATGATTATTATCCCGGCGAAAAAGGTGTTTACGGCGGACGGTCAATCGGCATCAACCAGGACGGTATCGATATTGGATACGACAACCAGGGAAACTGGCTGGGAGGCACACCGGATGCGGATTTGTATTTATTTTTACTGGATTTTGCCGGACCCGTGCCAAAAGCCGAATTTACCGGGACTGTCAGAACAGAGAACGGCCCCTTTAGATTGAAGGACAGCGGCGGCGGACTGGTTGTGGATGATTTTGATTTAGACGGACACCTCGAAGCAGTTCTCTTGGACGACTGGAAACTGAAAATGTATGCGCTTTCAGATACTCCCGGAGACACGGTCCTGCGTCCCAAAGCCGGTGACACGCAAACCGCCGTTTTACAAACAGATTTTCAATACCCCTGGCCGTCATCTGTACATCTTCCCGGTGATGCACATCCGCATCTTGTTATGGGATGTTATAGCGGTCAAATCTATTTTGCAAAAAACAATTATGAAAAAGATGGGAGCTTTGCCAAGCCTTCGATGCTCTATTGCAAGGACACGGAAATCCGTATCGGTTCGTTTCTTGTTCCGGAAATCGGCGACTGGAACGGCGACGGCATTCCGGATATGATAACAGGCGTGGAAGACGGATACCTTTATATGATTGAAAATAAAGGAACAAAAACAATTCCAAAATGGGGCAATCCTGAATTGCTGCATGTTGAAGGTGAAACGTTTAGATTCCTATCAGGAGAGACGGGAAATATGCAGGGACCGGATGAACGCATTCACGGTTACACCTGTCCCGTTCTTTATGACTGGACAGGAAACGGACTGCTGGATTTGATCCTCGGTAATATAACAGGCTATTTTTTATTGTTGCGCAACATTGGTTCCAAAGTACAACCCCGTTTTGCCGCACCGGAAACATTTACCGTCGATGGCAAACCTTTCAGGGGAGAATGGAGAGTTCGGCCTGCCGTAGCAGACCTGGATGGAGACGGGGTACCGGAACTGATTTTTCTGGACAGGCAGGGTATGATTACACGGTTTCCCAAAGCTCCCGGCAGGAATGATACGGAACTTGTACCGGGCATTCGTCTTGTTGATAATTTGGGCAGATGGATTCGTCTCGACACAATCAGCGGCGGGCAGGGCCGGGTAAAACTTGATGCTTGTGACTGGACGGAAAACGGCACAACAGATATTTTGGTTGGCACCAGCAGTTCCACGCCTCTCCCCCACCATGCAAACGAAGGTATTCCCAAAGGCAAATCGACCTTTCTGATTTTAAAAAATATTGGTGATGTAAAGAACCCGGTCTTTATGTTAAAACCGCTTTGCTATACGGATGGTTCAATGGTCAACCTCGGTACACATAGTTGTTCACCGACCGCCGCAGACGTGAACGGCGACGGAAAGCTGGAAATTATTTCCGGCAACGAAACCGGAAGATTGTTTTATTTTGAAAACAACCTGTTTGCAAAAGCCTGATACTTTTTTACGCTCACACAAAAAAGGACTTTTATGAAATTGAACCTGATGCCGGTTCCTGCACAAATTAAATTATCAGACGGCACATATAAAATAGATGAAAATTTTTCAATACAGATCAGAGGAGAAACTTCTGATCGTATTCTTTCAAATGCAGCGCGCTTAATGGAGAGGCTTTCAGGTCGGACCGGGATGACCTTTAAACAAAATTATTTGTCGTTCGAAAACGATGTGACTTTACCCGGATTGATACTCGAATATGATAGAATCGGCTGCCTACGGCTTTTCGAAGACGAATCATATCACCTAAACATTTCCACTAAAAACATTCTTTTAAAGGCCCAAACAGACATTGGTGTTTTAAGAGGTATGGAAACGCTGTTACAATTATTTTCTTCCGACGATACGGGATATTTTTTCCCTGCCATTTGTGTTAAAGACGAGCCGCGTTTTCCCTGGAGGGGCCTGATGATCGATGTCTGCCGGCATTTTATGCCGGTCGATGTCATCAAACGCAATCTCGACGGCATGGCGGCCGTTAAAATGAATATTATGCACCTGCACTTAACAGACGATCAGGGTTTTCGCATTGAATGTAAAACCTTTCCAAAACTCCATGAATTGGGCTCCGACGGATATTATTACACCCAGGAACAGATCAAAGAAATTATAAAATATGCTGATAACCGAGGGATTCGCGTTGTTCCTGAATTTGACATTCCCGGACATGCCACAAGCTGGCTGGTCGCTTTGCCGGAATTGGCCTCGGCGCCCGGTCCTTATCAGATTGAAAGAACATGGGGAATTAAAAATCCGGTTTTTAATCCGGTTACGGAAAAAACCTATCAATTCTTTTCACGATTTTTTGAGGAAATGGCCGGCCTTTTTCAGGATGAATATATGCACATCGGTGGTGATGAAAACAACGGCGTTCACTGGAACAGCAATGATGAAATAACAGATTTTATGAGCAAAAACGGAATGACAAGTATCCTGGAACTGCAAAATTATTTTAATAAAAGAATATTGGAAATCACCTCGTCATACAACAAAAAATTAATGGGATGGGACGAAATATTGCAACCCGGACTGCCGAAAAGTGTTGTTATCCAATCCTGGAGAGGTCACGACTTTTTAACAGAATCGGCACAAAAAGGTTATTATACGATTTTATCTAACGGCTATTATCTGGATTTGAACCACTCTACGGAATTTCACTATTTGAATGATCCGGTCCCCGCTGACTCGTCATTAACACCTGAGGAGCAAAAATATATTTTGGGTGGCGAAGCGGCTATGTGGGGTGAAGTCGTTACGGCGGAGATCATAGATTCCAGAATCTGGCCAAGAAATGCGGCCATTGCAGAGAGGTTATGGTCACAGGCAACGATTCGCGACGTGGATGATATGTACCGGCGCCTGGAAAAAATGAGTTTTCAGCTTGAAGAATTGGGACTCTTGCACAAAAAAAATCAGTTCATGATGCTCAAACGGCTTGTAAACAACAGGGACATTACCCTGCTGAAAGTATTGGTTGATGTTTTGGAACCGGTTAAAGACTATCTAGAATATCGCCCGGACCATCTCACACAACAATCCCCCATGACGAGAACCGTTTATGCGACAGAACCCGATTCAACAACGGCCCGAAAATTCAAAAAAATGGTGGATGATTATTTGTCAATGCCAAACCAGCAAACCGGGGACATTGAAGACTTGCTTATCCAATGGGCGGAGAACCACACCAAGCTATCCCCCATCATCGCGGTTTCTCCAATTTTAAAAGAAATTGAGCCCCTGTCGAAAAACCTGTCTGAAATTGCTAAAACAGGTCTGCACATCCTGGAATATGTGAAACAACAAAAACCGGCAGAAAAACCATCGATCATCAAGGAATGGCAAAGCAGGATTGAAAAAGCAAAACAGCCTTATGCCCAGGCTGAAATTATCATTGTTTCTGCCATAGAAAAACTTGCTAATAAACTGAAATAAAACTAACAGAATTGAACTAATAATCAATTACAGTTTTTTCAAATATAAACAGATACCACCAAAGCCATAACAAGCGGGATTAGAAGGATCATTTTCCATGACGGTCCTCTGATATTTCAACTTTTTTTTGTTTCAACTGCCGCTGTTTTAACAATCTTTCTATTGCCTGGTCCCTGGCGGTATTTTTATTTATCCTGTAAAAAAGCCAGGGTCCGGCAACAGTACCAATCGCCGCACCGGCAAAGAAAAATTGGATTAAATTCATTGACGAATCATCACATTTAAACTTAAAAACAGTTCCGGCTGCAAGAACACCTAACATACCACCGGCAGGGAACCCTACATAAACGCCTCCCAACAGGCTTGCTGTCTTTTCAGCCGTTGTAAATTTTATTTCTTGTTGAATTTCTTCTTCAGACAAGCACACACTGTCCTTATGTACAGGCGTAAAGCCCTCTTCATCGTATAAATAGTATTGTTTTTTCAAGGTACCGCTGCATGAGCAAAGAAAAACAACTCCGGATATGATGATCAGCCATTCACTCATTCTATATCGCATAAAAGCCCCATGTTTCACATTAATTATCTTCTATTAATCACATCATCACCATTCTATCAAATCATCCAATTTTAAGACTGGATTAAGGCCGGACTAAAATAAATAAGTGATATGCCAACATTCAGAGTCTCCCCCGAATTTTTGATTACATTGAAAAATAAACTCAACAGATAAACAAATAATACACATTTTCTCATTTTGCTTCAAGTTGTTTTTTGAAATATTATAACGATATTCCTCTCATATTTGTATCTATTCCTCAGATCACTAAATCAAGGCTTCCACCTGACTGGTAATAAAATTTCCCGATTCAAGATATTAAATACATATCAGCCGGAGAACTAAAAATGGTCATTGAATTACAATCGTCGTACTTTATTAAAAAGCATTTGACATGGGACGTTTTAGTTTATATATTTCATTTATATAAACTAAAACATGGGGTTTTCGAATATGGGAACTCTGGAAAAGATATATAAGGAGCTATTGTTTGCAGCCAGCTTCTTTCCCATGTTAATATATGCTAACTGTTCTTTCAAACAAAACATTTCGGGCCGGTTTACAGAATCAAGTTATATCAAACTTGTACTTAAAGGTAGAAAAACTGTGCTTTATACATTTTATAAAACACATAATATTTATTTTCTGTATTAAAAATTTTCGTAAAAAAAACAAGCAAGTTATTTATGCCATATTAACCAATTACTAAACCACCATAATCGACTTTTCCAACGATTACCAAAAGATTTACAAACGAGCGCATTTTTTAAAAAGCTGCTCATTGTAAAAATAAGCCGAAACTTGCAAGGTGACAAATCCATAAAATTTCACTATAAAGGAAATAATATGCGACACCTGAAGGCTATCATATCTTTTGCATTACTTTTAACAAGTTGTGAAAAACAAGTTGAACTACGGAAATTTCCTTATCCCTATAAAGCTGCCTTTACAATATGTTCTGATATTGATAACACAGAGACGGTGGAAGAATTTATAAAAATCCATAATATCATCAACAGAACAGATACAGACAGTTGCCTGGGACTGGATATTGGTGATTCGTTTTGGTTTTATAATGAACAGCAAGAGTTGAACAGGTCCGGGGATTTTGATTCATCCCAAAAAACAGATTATTTTTCATCCAGCAAACCCGATCATGGAATAAGCTATTATAACGGATTATCCGATTCGTTATCAACTGCTGCCAAAGTAATAAGTTATTATATAAAAAAAGGGATAATTGACTGTCTGCATTCGTTTGGAAATTTTTCAGACAGTTCTTTTGATAGAAATTATGCAATCCGGGCCATAAATAAACTAGAAAAGGAAAAACTATTCATTGATGTATTTATAAATCACGGCGGCTTGGAAAATACAAACAACATTGGTTTATTACCCTCACAACTGGGAGATAATCCCGCCAGTAAAGAATATCATTCGGATTTGTTATTAAATTACGGAGTAAAATTTCTTTGGTCAGGGCATATCACTCACTGCATCGGTCAGGATGGCAAGCCAACCGCAGAGAATTTAATAAAACAATTAATAGAATTTTTACAGGATTTTAAAGCTCATCATAAAATTATCCGGAATCATGATAATAACCTGGTCCATGTTATTACACTTGATGATGGTCAAAAAATATTTGATTTTGTAAGATATATAAATCGATGGGGCAAACATTCAATTGCAGATGAGCCATTTATTTGTTTTCAATTGTGCCAAGCAGTCATTGACGAATTAATCGGCAATCAGGGCTATATGATTCAATATACACATCTAGGAGATAATAATGGTGCTCCCTATATTTGCGACTCTACTTTAAAAGTTTTAAAATATATTTCACACAAAAACACTGTTGGTGACCTGTGGGTGGCGTCAACATCAAAGCTGTTAAACTATTATATTCATCGTAAATATTTAAACTGGAAATATACAACAAGTGGGGATACTGTTAATATACATATTGAAAATATAACAAACAAAGTTGAAGGAACTTTTATCCCAACGATAAAGGATTTAAAGGGCATGACTTTTTATATTCCTAAAAATAAAAACATCAGGTTATATCTAAACAAAAGAAAAATCGGATTTTCAAAAAATCCCCAGGATTATAAGGGGAAATATTCTATAACAATTCGATGTAAAAAATAGTTCTTGACAAAAGCCAATGCTTTAACCGGGATAAAATTTTAAGGCTTATAAAGTACCATATAAATGAGAACTCATCACAAACAAATAAATTCCAGGCGTCGAGTTTTGTAATAAAATTTTATTAATGATTCAATTTTTAACCATGTCCATAAAATTACAAACTATCTCAGTGCGTTCACAATATTCAGCAAAGGAAATAAAAATTACGGTAACAAGAATAATAAAAATCTTGTTTTTTAATCGTATTTATGTTACATTTTTTTCCAATGACCTAATTTTATTAAATGCATATCTTAAACAGGTTAAGATGTTTGTAAATAATAAAATTAAATATTCCAGTTTTAATATGAATTAGCCTGTTCGTTACAAAAACCACCCCCAAAACATTAAATACCCTAAAATTTTTAAAAAGGCAATTTTTAGAAACACACAAAACCTGACACTTTTTTATACTAAAATAGCTAACGAATATTTACTTGCCTACCTGAATTACCCTTTAAATACTGATGAATTCGTTGTTTTAAAAAGAGCAGATTTTTGAAACACTTCATTATTACCTGCCCTAATGATTTTGGTTTCGGTTCTGCTGGAATCGATCTGGTCAGCTTTTATATAGCAAAAGCTATTCAGAATGAAATTCCAAATGTGTGCAATGATATGACAATACCGATTTATGGTGTTGTGAGGGTTTGGCATGTTTATTAATTACTTAGAAAAATAAAGTATGGAAATACTTTTTATTAAACATAAAATTCAATATATTTTCATGAGGTGACAATGAGTTCGTTACAGAAAAATAGCTCACAAACAGCGCAATATGATATTATGCATTTCGAAGCTCTGGGTCCCGAGGCAGAGTATTTGCAAGACGAAACTAAAATGGCTATTAAACGGGGAGAACTGCCGGGTAATCACAGTTATTTAATTACAGCAAGTAATGTACAACAATATCTTAAAGATAATCCTGATGCACAGCTTTCAGATATAATAACCATTAAAACCCACTCTGTGCTGCCGGATTCTTATCTGGCGGGTAATAAAAAAAGCGTTATTACACGAAGTGCGGGGTATGATCATCTTGAACATTTAGCTGAAACAGTGAATGTCACTTCTCTTCGGGAGTATTGTGTCAATGCAGTTGCCCAAACAGCAATAAAATTCCTATATGCGGCGGCAGGAGAACTGCATCACTATGCAAAGAATACAATAACCTTTGAAAGAAAAAAATCACGTGCCTTTTTAGAACTGGGACCTCATAAAACACTGACGGTTTACGGAGTCGGCAAGATTGGTAAAAGGATATATGAGCTTGCGGAAGCGAATGGCCTGTCAGTTCAGGGCGTTGATATAAGACAGGACTTTTTGAAAGGCTCCTATGGAGATTCGGTCAAGTTTGTCTCAAAGGAAGAAGCAATTACATCAAGTGATATGATCATCAATGCAATGAATCTTACAAAGAACAAAAATAGCGAATTTTACAACGTCGGTTATTTTTCAAAGGAATACCTTTCCCAGGCAAAAGAAGGACTTTTATTCATAAATGTAACAAGGGGCGAAATTGCACCGGAAGCGGGATTATGGGACTTGTACCAATCCGGAAAAATCATGGGGCTGGGTCTCGACGTCTTTTCGGACGAATCCAAATTTGCAGCCCTGGTAAATAATAACGAGGATGCCGGGGCTGATCATGCTGCGGCCCGTATTTTGGTAAAAAAATCACTGGACCGTGATGCCAACATTTACGTTCAGCCTCATCAGGCATTTAATTCAGATATTGCGGCAAAAACAAAAGCCCTGGAAGCGATAAAACATGTCGTCTCCTGGTATCGCAACAACGGCACCTGCTTTGACGAACAACTGCCGTATTATTGATCTGATCCGTGTTGTAAGCCGAAATAAAAGTCTTGATGAGGATGGTAGAATATTGTAAAAGACATGAACATATTTATAAACAATAGAAATGAAATATGAGTTTATATTTCATTTCTGTTGCAAAAAATGTATTGTGACTTTAATTTATCTCTAAGCGGACATATCTTTTTCTGATTTTTACATACCTAGAAAAATATCTTGGCCAATTTTAATGCACCCTGGTGCCAGGGGACCCGATGTGTAATACCTGACGAATTTTGAAAATTATCAACTTGCTCAAGATACCATTTATAATTCCGCAGCAGGGCATCACGATTTGAGTATTTCGGGGAATATCCAAGTACCTTTTCAGCTTTTTCAATGGAAACAAATGATTCTTTTCCGATCGTTTCGTAAATCCATTGATAAAGCGGTGAAATTTTTAAACGCTCTAAAATACGCAATGACCAGATAATCGGAGTTTCAGGTAAGGAAATAATTCGTTTTCCATGTCCGGCATAGTCAAGTACAACCTGAAAATCTGATTTGGGAGTTCCAAACTCCTTTGCCCCGATATTAAAGGTGTCATTGATCTGCGTCTCTGGTAAGGTCATACATTGCCAAATGGCTGAACATAGATCTTCAACATCGAGATATTGATATTTATTATTCCCCTTGCCTAATATCGGAAAATTCTTCCCATCATTTGCCCATTCGTAAAACAAAGCAAATACACCTAATCTCTCCGGCCCGATAAATGATTTTGGCCTGAGGATGGGAATACACATCCCTTTTTGACGATAATCCTGACAGACTTTTTCAGCTTCAATTTTTGTGTGTCCATAGGGACCTACACCGTTTAACTGATCGTGCTCATACAAAGGATGATGATCGGGAATTCCATAAACTGCTGTCGTTGAAATATGAATAACACGAGGTATTTTTTTGAGATAGGCTTGATGCATCACCTTTCGGGTGCCTTCAATATTCGTTGAATAGATATCATCAACAGGATACAAAGGTAACGCGGCAGCAGCATGAATAACAATATCGATTCCTTCCATGGCTTTACTTAGCGCATCCTCATCGCGAATATCACCCGTAATGATATTTATATGATCTTTAACATCAGGATAACGAAATGGAGCAATATCAAATGACGTCACGTTATAACCTTTGGCAAGAAGATAGCGTGTAAGATTAATTCCCAGAAAACCGGCTCCTCCGGTGATAAGGCATGATTGTGACATTTAGTTTCTCCTGTAAATTAGTCTATGTTAGTTACATGTATAATATCTAAAAATGACCCCACTTTTGGCATTTGCCAGGGATAAACTGGTTTTATATGATGAATTATTCATCGAAAGAAATTTATTGTTACCATTAACCAGTTAGCTGTTGCTGAAATTCCGTAAACGTTATGATATTACCTCTTTTTCCTCAAAACGTTTTAGATAAAAGATAATAATTTTAAAACAGGTGTTACGAAATTTAAAATCGTGTTATTCAAAATAGTTTAATTTTAGCAATAAAGCAACATCAAAATTATATTATATTATTGTTCATCAAAAAGGTGGGCTAGACTTTTAACCAAATTATCATCATATCCATTTTGAATATAAATAATTTTTCCCTTTTTATTAATAACCAACAGTTTTGGCAAAGCCTCGACACTATATTTTTTCGCGATAATACCGTATTTATCTACTAGTACGGGGAGTGTAACATTGTATTTACGTACATAGGGTTCAATTTTTGATTTGTCTTCTTTAAAATTGACAAGAAAAAATTTTATAACCGGGTATTTTTTTGCAAGCTGATGTAATTCGAGAATCTCTTTTAAACAGGGCACACAGTACGTCGAAAAAAAACTGATCACTACAACATTCCTCTCAGACTTTTTCCACGGCTGCCGTGGCGTACCGCAATAGTCGGATAAAAAGAAAACGTTGTCATTTAAATCCTTGAGAAAAATACCCGGGGCAGTGTCTCCGATTTGGAGACCTGTGGTGGAAGAATAGCTTGTGGATGTAAACAGGAACAACACAATGAATGACAAAAAGATCCATGCGTAATCGAAATTTATTTTAGCTGACAATTTCCCCAGAGAAAGTGCCTTTGTTATTCTATCACATAATATATTTTGCAATCTTTGTGTTAATGTTGGCAAAATTTCTCCTTTATAATAAAATCGATTTTTTATCCTCTCTACTAATAGCTTGTAGTATTTGAGTAAAGCGTCCCGATTTGTACATAGTGACGTCATTGACAGTTAATTCAGATATATTGAACAAAATCAACATCTACTAAAAAATTATTTTTCGAATCCGCTTAGCCAGGTAAAATAGTCATATCAACAAATAGTCTAGTTCATGACACAACGAACAGAAAAACCCTCTTGCTTAACACCAAAGTCCCGTTCTACACCCGAATGCTCATACTCAAGTTTCCGGTACCACACATGATTACCATTGGTCTCCTCAGAAGACCAAAAGTAAGCACAGTGACGCAAACAGTAAAAGGTACCGTCGTAGCTGTAGCGAAAACCGCCGGGCAACGCGCAAAAACTATAATCACCAAATACGGCATTATATTTAAGGTTGCCATTATCCCAAAAAGCAACATTGCCTGCAAGTTTACTGCCTTCATTTGTACCACGAAAAGAGATATTATTTACTTTAGATCGATTCAAACCCAGGTACATCTCCAACTTCTTCCACTCTTCATCCGTGGGCACATGCCAGCCTATTGGGGCAATACTGCGTTTGTCATCTACAGCATACCAGTTATATAACAGACCATAAATAGCAACATTGTTTTGCTCATTACTATAAGCACAATAAGCACCACATGTTAATCCGGTCCATTCATTGTTGTCGGTCACATGAGCGATGGGTGTCCCATCACGGTAATGGGTTACTTTTAAATTCTCAGCCATCCAAATTTGATTACCGATTTTTACAGTTTCGTAAACATTACCGTCGATGTCTGTTAGCGTTTTCATAATTGGATCATAAGACTGAGAATTAGGTGAAAATCCTGCCTCTTTTTCAACCTCTAAAACGTTTTGAGTGCCAGGCGATGGACTTGCAATATCTTTTGCAATTTGAGGAATTGAAGCCGTTAAAAGAACATCAACTTTTCCAAAAACATCTTTGGTAGCTATTTTAATAATTTCTCCTGTTTCGACATCAATAAGCCTTAATGAAACAGTATACGTCTGTCCTACTTTACCTATACTTCCGCCGACCATTCTGTTCACCCCGATAAGTTGACCGACTTGAACAAGGCACTCGCTTGAAGTACATCCGGTCTGCTGAAATCCTTGTTCTTTTAATATCTCTTCCATTTGTTCACGCTCCATAACGCGAAACACACGAGTTTTAAAAAGTTCATTTCTCAATCGATCTGTTAATGTCGCCGCTTCATAGTCGGTTATACTGTAAGCATCCAACTTCAAAACAGCTATTGACAATTTTTTGCTTTGCGATAATAGTGCTGAAAAAAGAAATAACAAAAGGAGTAGAGACCAAGAAAACCTGTTCATTTTAACATTACCTCCCATTACGAAAAAATCAGATTCAAAGCCATGTCACTCGCTGTTTTGAATTTATTACGTTTCTTGAAAGACGATTTTTTATCTTAAAAAAGATCCCTCGTTGTACTCACACGAAAGATAAATAATTAATTATAAAACTGCTTTAAATTTGTCCCGAAAATAAAAATGGCAATACAGAAACTAACTTTAATTAATTTTTATATTGCCTTTTTACATACCCAACATTCCTGTCATATTGAAAGTATCTGTAAAAGAAACAGATAATAACAAAAATAATCAAGAAAAATTTTATAAAGCTGTTTATATATAAAAGAAGTATGGTGTTTTGAGGTGGATTTATTTTTTTAATAATATGGAAAAGTTAAAAAAATGCCCAACGTTTGAACAAACGTTGGGCAAAAGACAAGCACTCATTATAAGTGCTTATTAAACAGTCGGGGCGAGAAGATTTGAACTTCCGACCCCTTGACCCCCAGTCAAGCGCTGTATTTTTTATAAATTATTGTTTTTACTAAAACCAACTTTCTTTAAAAATTGTAAAACAAGCAAAAATTGGCAATTGCCCAAATATTGCCCAACATTATATTTGGTCAATTTTGGGGCAGAAAATAAATTATAAAAATTGTATGCGATAAAACACAGTGAAAGATTTTAGATTTGTGCTAGTTGGCGGGCTTGATTAATGTGTATACAAATTTGATCGACATTATTTATTCATCGTCAAATCATTAGCAATCATTTCCGCTTGTTTTAATACAGTTTCAGTAGCTAGAATTTGCATGTCAGGTGGGTAACCGTATTTACGCAATAATCGCTTTACGGAAACTTTAAGTTTGGCTTTTACACTTTCCTTAATCGTCCAGTCAATTGATGCGTTTTGTCGAATGGTTTCTGTTAAAACAACGGCTAATTCACGCAATTTTTCTTTTTGCATGATCAGCACTCCTTAATTTATGCCCCTCTGTAAGGTAGAGGCTTGTTTTTAACCTCCAGCCGTGTTAATCCAGTCCAATATTCTGCCGGGTTGTTTTAATATCATCTAATAGTTCCTTTATTTTATTTATAGACACCGGTTTTTCAAATCCTTTCATAAACATCTCTCGATTATTATCTTATCATCGACACCAAGAACTCTAAATTTATTTGTCATAATTATATCCTGGGCTTATACTGCTCTTTTTTTATTAGAATTCGGCATAGTAAACCATGTTTATTAATAAATTGAATTTGGCCCTGAATTTGATCTTCTACAAGGCTTATCACTGTTTTTAATCCCAAAGATATATCTTTTTGAATATTAAAGCCCTTCGGAAAGCCGATTCCATTATCAGATATTTCCAGAATAATTTCATTTTGAGGGCTCGAATAAAGATGTACATTAATTTCACCCTTTGTATTTTCAGGGAAAGCATGTTTAACAACATTAGAAATCAACTCATTAAAAACAAGCCCCAAGGGAACTGCTGTATCTATAAGTACGACTATATCCGCCATATCTGAATGGATGGAAACATTCTTCATGTATTCACCATAACTTTGTTCAAGGTAGATATTAAGTTTACCGAAATAATCCTTCAAATTTATATGAGACAGATCCTCAGACATTATTAATTCCTGATGAACAAGGGACATGGAATAGATTTTGGTTTCTATCTCTTTAAAAAGTTCTTTTACCCTATGGTCTTGCAGCTTTGAAGCTTGTAGTCTGAGTAAAGAACAAATCACTTGCATATTGTTTTTTGTTCTGTGATTAAGCTCTCTTAAAAGTAGTTCCTTTTCTTTCAGGTTATTATAAATGCGTTCATCTTTTCGCTTACGCTCAGTGATATCACGTGAGATGCCAAATGTACCAATGATATTTCCTTTTTCGTCGACTAGAGGCATTTTGGTTGTCGAAACCCATGTCTCAGAGTGTTGAGACCATGCTTCCTTTTCTTCGATGCCTATAATAAACTGTCCTGTTCGAATAATTTCCTGTTCAATCACAAATGTTCTCCATCCATATTCTTCAGTAAAAAAATCAAAGTCCGTCTTACCAATAGCTTGCTCAACTGTATTAAGGTTAAAGCTTTCAGATAATGCCTTGTTAATCATAATAAACCGGCTTTCTTTGTCTTTAAAATAGATATGGTCCGGAATGCAGTTCATAAGGGTCTTAAGCAGATTTCGTTCTTTATCAAGTGCTTCCTCAGTGCGCTTTCGTTCGGTAATGTCTCTAATGTTACACTGAATCACATCTTTATTATCCACCTGATAAACATTACTGACAAACTCTACTTCGATTCTTCGACCATCAACGGTTTTCAACGGCAGGTCTTCATATCGGATGTATCCTTTCAGTTTTAATTCTATAAAGTTTTCCCTATTTATAGCAGTATCGCTAAAAAATCCTAACTCCCAAATTGCCTTTCCGATCAACTGATCACTGGAATAACCCAATAACTCTGTTAAAAATGGATTCACGTCAACGACCACCCCGGTAACGGCATCAAGGATGAGAATACCGTCCTTGGCTGATTCGAAGAGACGACGATAACGCAGTTCTGAAATTTTTACTTTATTCTCCGCCCGTTTTTGTTCTTCTTCAAAGGCGATCTCATAAAGAGCAAAGGCAATATCTCCAACAAGTTCCTGAAAAAGGTGCTGTTCTTCTTTGTCCTTTATAAATGATTTAGGAGCGGAAACAGAAATCAGTCCATAAACTATACCATCATGTATTATTCGACTCGTATAAACACCATGTTTTGAAAAATAAGTAGAATGCAGACAATCTTTACATTCTTTTTTGGTTTCCTGTACAATGATTATTTTTTTTTGTTTCAATGCTTTATTTCCACAATTCCCAAATTCACCTTTTTCAAAGGATTGAATCATTGTCGCAAAGTTTTTTCCCATGCCAGCTTTGGCAGACTGCAAGTATTTCCCCTGTTTATCCAAGAGTACAATCCATGCCTGATAATAACCATGATTACTAATCAAAATTTTACACACTTTTTGAATAAAGGTTATCCGATTTCTTTCTTTAAAGATGAGTTGTTTTACATTACTGACGCTCCGCATTACTTTGTTTAGGTGCTCATGACGTTGTTCCAATTGTTTTTGTTCTGTAATGTCATTGTGCATCATAATGATTGTCCGAATATTACCATCCTCATCCTTAATCGGAAATATATTTGATTGGATCCAGCATTTTCTCCCTTTCGTTACATGTCTTGTTCTTAATGGTTCAAATTCAAAAGGCGGCAAGGAAAGTGTTTCGCCTTCCAAACTCTTTTCGATGTATGGCAAAAGGCCCAGAGTTTTTATTTGTTTGTCACGAAAAACATTGTATTCACCTAAATTTTTTTTTGATATTTTCCAGAGTTTTTCATTGGCTTTATTCTCTTTTAAAATCCGACCATCGGAACTCATAACCATAATGGCAACAGGAGACCGTTCTATTATGGTGTTTATGAATTCTGTATTTTCTTTTGGCACGATCAGCACTCCTTAATTTATGCCCCTCTGTAAGGTAGAGGCTTGTTTTTAACCTCCAGCCGTGTTAATCCCGTCCAAAATAGTATATTAACACAAAATAATTAATTATAGCCGTATTATGCATGCTGTAACGACACAGAATAATGGATAATGTATAATAAGCTGTAAGCGAAAGAAGATAAAGAATCGTGCCACGATATGTAAAAATTTCTGTCGTTACAAAAACTCGGAGTCACGATTCTTGATATAGATTTTGTCCAGACCTTATTTTAAAACAAATCAAATATAATCACACTGCTGTCTCTATCTAATGACTTGTGATATTTTGTAATGTCCCGGATGGATTACAACCTCAACACGACGATTGGCTGCACGTCCTTTTGCTGTCTCATTGTTGCCAATTGGTTTACTTTCGCCATAACCGCTCGCTTCAATTTGAAAAGTATGAAGTTTTGTGTCAGCTAAAAGATATTGTTTTACTGCTTCGGCACGTTCCTTTGACAATTGCAGATTTTTTTCATCACTACCATACGAATCAGTATAGCCTTGAACGGATACAGTAGATTCCGGGAAAGAGTTAATAGCATCGCGTACTTTGGTTAATAAGCCAAAAGATTTTTGCTCGATAGTCGCTGCTGCACTGGGGAAATTTAGTCCAATCAGGCGGATAATGATATCATCGCCTTCGCGCAGTACCCTGGCTTCTTCACTACTAAACGAGCGTTCCACTTTGGTAAAATGCTTACGTGTTTCATCTTGATTAGCAATTTGCTGTGCCAGTACTGATTTTTCCATGGCCTGAACACCAAACTTCTGCTCCATTTCAGCAATTCGAGCTCCCTGCAAATCAGATTTCTGTTTGTAACTTTTCAAATCCTGACTTAAACCAAAAACACTGTCTTGGTAGGATTTAATATAGGTGATGATCTCACCAGTAGTTTTGCCAAATCCTGCGTCGAAAATAGCAGTTCGGTCTGTATTTTCGGCAATTTGTTGCAATGGAATTTCTGAGACCAACATGAGGTCTTCCCAGGTTTGGTCATTATCTTTCATTTTTTTTATAGCGTTTGACAGGTAGATAGCATGTTTAGCCTGGTAATTAGCTTGCTGAGCAAGACTGCGTGCGACATCGGTATCATAACGGTTCTCATTCAACTCTTTTTCAGCTTGTTTGACGAGCTGCTGAGCATTTAACAAGGTTTTAGGTGCACGGTCTTTGACTTTTTGCTCTTTTGCCTGTTTTAGTAGTGCCCGTGTTCCGTCAAGATAATTAGCTTTTATAGCTTCAAGTTCGGCCTTTCGATATATTTTCTCTGCCTCGCTTGCTTTTTTCCTTGCAGCATTAACGTCTCCACCTTCAAGTTCACCCGCCGCATCGTTGAATTTTTCCTCTGCTTGTTTCCAAAGTTTTGATGAATATTTGGCAGATTCAGTTTTATGCGCATCCATCCGTGCTTTCATCAAATTTGGAAATGTAACTTCGGCCAGCTTTGTAGCTTCTATTGCTTTTTGAAAAAAAGTAGTAGATTCGCCAAGTTTTTCTTTAATATCCTCAAGCTTTTTCCCTTTTTTAAGATCAGTATCCGCCTCTTGATATCGTTTCATCGCTTCGCTATAATTATCCGGTGCGAGAACATTTGCATTTACTTTTTTGGCGGCCTGCATCGCAGCATCAGCTTCTTTGAAAAGCAAGGTTTTTACATCGTCAGCTTTAACCAGATTTTGTCCCGCTACATTTAGTACAAAAGTGGCTATGCAAGTGAATACGATGAATAAACCTATATTTAGATATCTTTTTGTCTGAAACATAATTGTCTCCTGTTTAGTAAAAGTATGATTTATTACGTTGTTTCCGGGTCACGAAAAAAAATTACTTTATTGCAACCCTTAAAGTGCAATGCTATTTATTTATGTAATGATTTCAACACACCTCCTTTCCGATCTCTTGATTTTGAGGAGTCGACAAACCGAACCACGATCTCTAATGCCCTGATGCCTAACACGATGAATACGAATCTGTCTGATGAGCGTGATTATCTTCCTATGTTTGATCTCAACATTTAGTAAAGTTTTATGAGAAAAAATTCTACTTACATGGCTTTTCGTCCCTGAATGACCCTGATCACCATAACAACGATTGCGATCACCAAAAGAACATGTATAAATCCGCCGATGAAGTAGCCACTATACATTGCAATCAGCCACAAAACCAAAAGTACCACAAAAATTGTCCAGAGCATATTTACCTTCTTTCAAGCTATTGTTACAGATAATGTGTATATATGAAAAATTAAACTATCAAGATTTCCTTGGATAAACTATTTTCTACTTCCCGTTACCATTATTCCTTTTCGTCCTGATTGGTAACGAGAAGCAGGAGTGATACATTGTGATTCTTAATCACTGCTAGGTATTATCTTTAAACAAATCATCCATGGTCTTTCCAATTCCATCAATATCCTTCTTAAAGTTCGTCTTAAACTCTTCCCATTTAATTTGTCCATCATCCTTATATTCAGCAAGCTTCATCTTTAGGTCGTTATTTTTCTGTTCCAGCACCGCAACTTCCTTGTTGTGCTTTGCTTTGACCTCGGGGCCGGCATTATCCATTTTTTCTTTGAATGCATCAATTCTCTTTATATTAGCTTCAATTGTTGAATCGTACTCGCTCTTGAATGTTTGCCATTCTGCAAGATATCCAGCTTGAGTTTCTTTTAATTCTTGTTCAGCTTTTCCAATATCCTCTTTAGCATTTTTAACTTTTTGTTCTGATGTTTTTCCACAGCTCATCAAGACAGCTCCTGCCATAAACGCTGTGATGATAATGTAGACAAAAAAATTGTTTTTCACGGTGTTCTCCTTTTTTGATTGATTAAAAAGTTTATTAATAAAGATGGTTAAACTGGCCTGCGTAAATATTGTCAAAGTTTTCTTTTTCAAAAATCCTGTTTCCTTTTTTTCCTTTCATTCTGGTTAGTTCCTAGATCGCAAAGGCTGTGCTCTGCTATTCGAAATGGGGGCGCAACATTCTGTGCTTTTCCTTTCCCTTGCTGTTAGAGGGCTCAACATCCGGCGATCTGATTATTTTGTGTGAAGCTGGATTTTGTCCATTACCGTTCCTTTTTCGCACTAATGCACAGTATTTTTCCATAGTTGGCTTCACGACATATTCACATAGATTTGCGTCCTTTAAAGACTCTGACCAGCATAATAATGATGGCGATCACCAGCAGGGTATGAATGAATCCACCCAGTACGTGGCCACTGAATACTGCTAGCAACCATACAGCCAAAAGAATCACAAAAATGGTCCAAAGCATGTTTGACTCCTTTCCGGCGACGACGTCGCCCGATGTTTATAAATGATAGGCAAAACAACACCAACCTTGGCCGTGTAGACTTGGCCTTATAGGATTAACTATCCTTTGTGTTGAGTTAAACCATTTCCTTGACCTTGACATTAGGGGAATTGTCTTTATCCTCAACTGTTTTGGTTTGCTGAACGGGTTCTTTCTTGAGCCCATCGATATCCAGTTCCTTATCTTTTTTGAATTGTTTGAGCTGGTTCACCTTTTCGATTAAGCTTTTCACTTCCGGGCTATACAAGGTATCGCCTTTTATCTCTTCACTGATTTCATTATAGACTTTGATGCCCAGCTTCAGAAACGTGTCGTTCAGAGATTTATTAATTTTCATCAGATGAAACTTACCCTTTCCGATTTTTAAGTATTTCTTAGTCATGGTTAACGCGTCAGAAAGTTCACCTTTTACACTATTCTTGAAATGCTTCCAATTTGATGACATTTGTGTTTACTCCTCAGTGAAAAATAATTACCTATCTATTGAGTAATGAAAACAAAGCTAAACACTTTCATATCCATTCAACTTTAAGTAATTATAGACCGAGCAGGAATCCTGCGGTGATAATATAAAAGTTACTGTTCAGGTCACTATTATTCATGATTGTATTAAAATCGTAATTCAGGAAGACATAACGTAAATCTGTCGTTAATTTGAAATTTGAACCGACAGGTAGTTCCACGCCACCGCCAAAATGCCAGCCAAATTCCAGCGTCGTTTCGTCTTCAAGTAACGAGAACTTGTTCTGATCATAATCGAAAGTCGTGCTATACCAACCAGCGCCAATGGCTCCATAAACTCGGGGGAACGGATAAATTAAACCGGTTACCATTATTGGCCAGCTCCGGACCGTCAAAACGTCATCCGCATATTTTTCCTGACGATAGTTGATGGATGCTTCAAGACCTAGCATCGGCGTGAGCCTGAATCGCCAGGCCACACCACCCATAAAATCACCCTGATCGGCATCCTGGACTTTATAATAACCAACCTGCGGGCCCAGACTTACACTCTTTGCATTCACCGGCGCAACCAACACTGTGATTACCCCCAGTATCAATAAACGTTTACTCCACATAAAATCACCTCTTCTTCTCAAATAAATTCCAAATATAATACATTATTTTTTTACTTGACGACAATTTCAAAAAGAACTCGCATGTTAGCCATTGCTTCCTTTGAGTGAATGTCACCCGGTGCCACTTTATATACTGCCGGTTTTGTTCTACCATTTCCGATTGTTGTGATTCTTTCCGGCCAATGCGGATGGTGGACATAGAACCGATCACTCCAAAAGCGCTCAACAACCACAAAACCACCACAATAATCACGACCACATTCAAGATCGATTTAATCTTACGATCCATTGGTATATACTGATTAATTAATCAGAGGATGACACCAGCCACGATCAGCACTATTACGACATTGATTAAAGGCATTTTGGTCTCCTTGTTAATGATAAAAATTTTAGTTTTTCATGGAACAGTATCTGCTTAACCATTGCCATCGGCTTTATGGGTACTTAGTTGAGTTAGTCAAGTTTGCCGTTCTCGGCGGCTTTTTTCAACTTGTCGTTTGCAAAAATGGCGACCTCTACCCGTCGGTTCTGCTGACGACCATAGTCTGTATCGTTTGAAGCGATAGGATTCAACTCGCCGAGTCCTACCGTGGAAATCCTTGAACCAGTAATACCCTGACCCATTTGATAATCGGCGACCGCCTTGGCACGACGTTCTGACAACTTTTGGTTGTATTCGTCAGTGCCTGTGTTATCGGTATCTCCTTCGATTAGAATGTTGGTATCAGGATATTTCTGAAGGACCTTCACCAGACTCTCAATGTTTGTTTTTGCCACAGGCTGTAACTGAGATGAATTTGTTTCGAACAGAATTCCAGAGTCGAACGTGATTTTAATACCTTCTCCAATTCGTTCGATTTTTGCGTTTTTGACGTCCTGTCTCATCTCTTCTGCTTGCCTGTCCATGTGCCGGCCGATGAGTGCTCCGGTCGTTCCACCGACTGCCGCACCAATGATGGCGCCAACAGCCGTATTTCCTAATTGCTTTCCGATAACACCGCCAGCAACGCCTCCGACTCCTGCGCCAATCCCACCACCTTTCAACGCGTTACTGGCTCCGCATCCCATCAATATTATAATCGAAGCACAGAGTACAGTTGCGATGATAACGTTCATTTTTGATTTCATAATAAACCTCTTTTAAAAATGTGGACTAAATATTGATTAGAGTGAGGGCAAGCCGATTAGTTGACCGAAGGCCCGCTTTTTCTGCACTATACAAACATAAGCATTGTTGAAAAATTCAAAGCACAATTGCCGGGTGTCATCTAGCGTACCAATGTTTCATCGAATGATTACTAATCTTTTTTTAATATCTCTTTTTCTTCTAAATGAGCCCGACGTCGAAGTACTAAATTGTCACAAGGCTTTTCTTTTGCCAATGACGTTGATCAGGATGAGCATGACAGCGGTTATCAGAAAAACATGTATTAAACCACCCATAGTGGAAGTGATTAACCCCAATAGCCACAAAATGATCAGTACAGTAGCGATAGTCCATATCATCGTAATTTTCATTCCTTTTTTTGTTATTGTTCAACTTGTACAGCTTTACCCAAACAATTGACGGTGGGCTCATAATGGCAAAATTGACTATTCTTATACACAAGCATCAAAATCTCGTTCAGCCATTTATTGAAATCACTTTTTTTGTCGAACTGCTCAAAAACACAAAAAGCCACTGCATAGGTTTGCTGTACCATATCTTCTGCTGTTTTTGCGCTTTTCACCAATCTAATCGCATTGCTGTACAAATTGTCCATGTACTCAATGGCCAAGTCCTCAAAAAGTTGATTATCATTTTCAAACATTTTTCACTTTTCCTTTTTAATACACCAGTCGCTATGTGGCAATCAATCACACAGAATCAAAGCGATTTTCTCAAATTTCATCAACGAACCTCTATCCAGAAAGATCACCGTTCCTCCCATTTTCAACACCTTTTCGATGATGATATCTACGACGTCGTCGAACACTTCCCGTAGATCCACATGTTTTGAGAATGTTAGCGTATTGTTCAATTCACGAATGCTACCCTTCACATGATAATCTTCTTCAACGTACAAAATGGAGCCTGTCTTAGTTTTCACAGACTGTCCCACCAAGTCAATTCCGAAAACGACTTTATGCCTCTCGACCGCTATTTCCAGATCACGCATGGCATTTTTATTTACACCCGCGATGGCCTCCTTGACGACGGGCCATATAATCTTGCCCAAATCGTGCAGAGAAGTGGTGGTATAATCGCCTTCAACCACGCCGATATATTCATCCCTATGCTTCGTCAAAGTTTTAAAAATGGCCTGGCTTCTCTCTTCGCCGACTACCACTAATGCAAGTGGATCTTGTTTATAATAATGGGCAAAGTGCTGGTCTGTTTGGTGATAAAATTTTTTCAATTGTATGTCTTTGGAGGCAGGATTACCAACATCAATTGTAATTTCAAACGGAAAATGCGTGTTTTGAATATCAATGAGTTTGTCTCGAAATCCCTCGTAAAGCCTGCTCATTTGTTCGCTCAATAACAGGACATAATAATGAATGCTCAGTTGCATTGTTTGGTCTCTTATTTTTTTTGACTTGATTTTAAATATCTATGTCATCACTATATGTTTCATTGTATAATTTTGTTGATAATAGTAGTTAATCAAATTCAACCCTAAAGTCAATCGCCCAAAAGGATGAAAAAGGAACTCGTTCTTTAGTACTATAAAGAACTAATTCCTTGTAGGGAAAAACATGAGATAATATTCAGGAAATTTAAAAATGCGTTATGCAGGAGATAAAGCAGGAGGGTGTGATGTAATGTTTTTTAAAAAGTGAATGATTATAAGTATGTGAATCCGATCATTCGGATTCTCCCTTGCGAACAAAGGCCGCTATCTGCAGACGTGTGCTGAGCTCCAGCTTTTCCAGGATATTGTGCACATGGCTCTTGACAGTATAGGTGGCGATGTGGAGTGATTCAGCAATTTCTTTGTTGCTCAGGCCTTTCGCAATCAGATCGACGACTTGATGTTCTCGACTCGTAAATTGGTAAGAGTCGGTGGGTATGCCCTGGTTCTTTTTGAGGGCTAAATCGACGATCTGTGTAAAGAGTGATTGGGTCAAAACCGGGGGCAATACTTTTTCACCTGTTGCGACAATCTTGATGGTTTCGATCCAATCCATTAAAGGGGCATTTTTAAGAATGAATCCAGATCCCCCGGCTTTCACAAACTCAATAATATCGACGTGATCGGGGAGAATGTCCATTGCGATGACCTTTGTCGTGGGTAATTCTTTCTTAAGAACGACCATCAACTTTAAACTATTAACTTTTTCCAGACCCAGATCCAAAAGGACAACATCGGGGGGCTGCCTCAGGCTCTTTACCTGAAGCAACGCATCACCATCTTCAGATTTTGCGATGACTTTGAATTCACTATGATCGTTGAGCATGGCAGCGATACCTTCCCTCAGAATCTTGTTGTCTTCGATCAACAAGATTTGTATTTTTGCCAAAATTTTACCTTTTTTTGAAATATATTAACTTTTCATTTCAAGATGGATAACAATAATGCAACTCAAATTATACGTACAAAATCTCCAAGGCATCGCCAGAAAGTGAATAATATCTCTGTCTTTTAGTATTTTGTTAAAATAAACAGTGCAGAAACATTTTCTCACATTTATTCGACCAACTTTACGAACATCGTATATTGTACAATTATTCAGTTTCAATACGTAAGATTATTTATAAGTATATGCATATATAATAAATAGCCTAAAATGCAAGTTTTATTTGGGATCCCCAAAAAAATTGTTTCGGTCAAATTACATCTGACGATAAAAGTGACTAATAGCATTCAGGACCTGTTCAGAGAAAAAGTACGCTTGGTGTTGTTCAATTTGCGTTTTCGAAAAATAAAAAATACAAAACAGCTTTCATTCAAAAAGAACAGCTTTCCCCTTTTCAACACATTCCGCTGCATACAAATACATGGCAGCAGACCATGTCTGCCAATCCTGCCCTGCCGGCACGCCTTTATGAGCATTAATCCATTCATTAAAGCCAAAATCAAGATCAGTATCCACTGAAAGACGACATAAATGTGTTAAAGCAGCAAGCTTTTCTTTTGCCAATTTCATGTGCCCTGCTTTAACCAGTGCAGCCACATAAAAACCGCATATATACGGCCATACACCGCCATTATGATATTGACCAGGACGGTTATACTTGTCATAACGAGGCCGCCAGTCCGAGTCTGTAGGTTGGATGTACGGAAAAAGCACAGGAGGCAAATCGACTACTAGCTCTCCCCTGGAACTCAAGTTCTTGCACTCTTTTTCAATCCATAAAATCATCGCATCTGCTCGGGAAGGGGCTGTCAAACCACTCAGCATGGCCAGGCTGTTACCCAATAGATCAAATCGACTACTGCGGTACATTTTGTAAGAGGACATCGCATAATAAGGTAAATGTGGGAGAACAAGACCTTCATGCACATGCTTGTGCTGGGCCTCACCACGCACAATAAAACGCTCCATCAGATCATGAAGTTTTTTCGCCTTCTCAAACTGGCCGTATAGGGGTAAATAGGCAAACACAATTGTATTCACGAAAAGACCATAACCTAATACCCATTGTTCATCACGCCAGTCACTAGTTGGTAACTGGCCTACCATCACCCGGTCATCGGGACTTTGATAGTCCATCCACACCAGAGCCTTTTCAGTAGCATCCTCAAGAAAAGTATTTTCACCAGTTACTTTACGATAAAGACCCAGGGCCAGAAGAAAAAGCGGCGTTGTGTCGCTCGCACCCCGGTCTTCTGAATCATGGACCAGTGACGGTATATGACCATGGAAGGTTTGATTCCCGGCCAGAGTTTGCAGGACTTGTTTCAGGGAGTTTATGAGTTTTTCATTACCTGAAACCAGAATACCTAAAGAAGCAATAAGCAGATCCCGAGTGTAAGGTTCGGGATAACCCCATCCTGCGGTACGTGGTAGATCGTGATATGGGCCTTTTCTGTTATGAAGCAACACGTGGAGTGCTGCATTTTTTGATTCTTCGAAAGGAACGTTGTCAATCATTTTCATTCAATTTACTCCAAAAACCTGGTTTACAATATCAATAAATTTTTGGGCAACTATCCGATAATCAAACCTTTCCACAACACGTTTCCTACCGGCTTTGCCCATACTTGTTCGTAATTCAGGGTGGGTCATCAAATTGAGCAGGTGATCAGCAATATCATAAATACTGGCCCTGTAATCAGCGGTACGTGGTTTGTTAAAAACAACCCGATGGCCAGGTTTGTATCCGGACTCCTCACCCACGATAGTCTCTGATAGGAGGATTTCCTGAGCAATTCCCGCAAGGAGGGCTGTTTCCCCATGGACCAGTGTGTCCAGCATAGCCATGGCGCTAATACTAATAACCGGTTTACCACAGGCACCTGCTTCTACCTGAGGCATTCCAAATCCTTCCAACCGGGAAGGTGCCGCATAAATATCACAGGCACCTATTAAATAGGGCATAAAATTGCGTGATATTTTATTGGTTGTAAATACAACGTTTTTTTCGATGCCCAGACTGGTAGCCAATTGGAAATCTACAAGGTTCTGCATACTGGTCCTGTCTTGCGGCCAGACCTTGCAAACGTATTTCCAGTCTGGTAGCTGATTATCGACCAGAGCAAGAGCTTGCATTACTTCTTGTGCACCTTTGGATGCCGCATCACCACCTACTGTTAAAATCATTAATTGATCAGCGGCAATACCCAAGGTTTCACGAACTGTCGCAATTTTGATATCTGACAGCTCTCGTGGGATAAAAGAATCGGTATCGCAACCCACAGGCAGTACATGGATATTATCAGGTTTTATACCGTCCCGCACATAAGTTTCTTTTACCCAGCTAGATGTTACCAGAATTAATGGCAGCTTGTTCAGCACATTAACATAATTGGCTATATATCCATCAGCCACGAGCCAAGGAACCGGCTGCACTCCATATCTCTGGGGGTGTAATATCAAATGTGGCGCATGCCCCCAGTAACCGACACCGACTACTATATCCGGCTCAAACCAGCGGTAATACCATTCTTTTTCCTGGGCCGATTCAAAGTGGACGGCATGTGCGTCTACACCTAATGAAAGAAGACCTTTGTATAGCAAATCACCTTGCGTTGCCAAACCTCCGGGTGACGGCGGATAGTCATAAAGCACTAAAACTTTCATATTTAGCTCCAATAAGTATAAAATGAGTGAATCTACTTTTCAGATATCAATTCTGTAAAAAGCTTCCATTCGGGGAGTAGTACGGGACTCCCAGCTGCTTGGTGCAAAACCATAAATTTTGGTAATAATCTTGTGTTTTCGTTTCCAAATATTTTTCGGCAAAAATACAGAATAGGTAGCTTGTTCATCAGCCCTGGGTAGATAGTGACCTCCACCATCTTCGTAGGCAAACTGCCACAATTCCCTGCAACGTATTTTACCACTTTGGACAAGTTCAAGCACTGCCCGGCTGACTTCTTCATGTCTTCGATGTCGTGTGTATTCGCCGTTGGGGCCATGGGTCAAAATTAAATCGTATAAAGGTGGCCCAATTCCTGCCATTATGTTTTTCTTTATTTTACGCAGAGAAAGTGGATGCTGTTCCGGGCTATCATCCATGTCAGCCACGGTTCCTATAGCGCCCAAGGTCGATAACGCCTGTTTAAATTTCGGTGCGCGGTCAGGATCGTTAGCACGACATAGTGACATAACAAAACAGCGCCACCGGGGTTGCATAAGAACGATACCGCCAGCCCACAAAGTTTCATCGTCAGGATGGGCAACAATAATACAAACATTTAATAAAGTGCTTTGCTTCATTTATTCATTTCCTATATATAAAAGTATATGCTTGCAGCCTTTTTCATAAAATGACTTTCGTTTGTATAGGATCGAGGATTTTTAAATAGAAACATCTATAATCTCGAACTTTGCTTTAATCTTTCTCAACCAAGCCAATCCAGCAAGGAGCGAATACTTCCAGTGGCCAATGCAATACTCGTATCTGCTGCACCATAATACAAGTTAATTGTGTCGCCATCTGCGGCAATAGTATAGCCGCATGGAAATACCACATTATCCACATCGCCATGGCGCTCATATGTCTCTTCCGGGGCAAATATCCACTCGTCACCACGTTTAAGACATTCCCCTGGTTTTTTCAAATCAAACAATGCTAGACCAAGTCTGTAGATAGAACCGGCTGCGTTTCGTTTCACACCGTGATAGATCATGAGCCATCCCTTATCTGTTTCTATAAGTGGTGGGGACAATCCAATTTTATCAGCATCCCACCACGCTCCCTGCCTGGCTTCCAGCATCAACTTGCTGTTGCCCCAGTAACGCAGGTCGGTCGAATAGGACATCCATATATGAGCATGGATAGTACTGACGGGGCGATGGATTAATACCCAATGACCATCAATTCTATGAGGAAGCAGGGCCGCATCTTTATCATCTGGGGACATGATCAAAGCACAGCGTTCAAAGCTGCGGAAATCCTTTGTTAAAGCCAGCGACACTCCGGGACCTTCTTGTGTGAATGCTGTATAAACAACGGCATATTGTTCTAATTCGGGAACGTAGGTGATACGTGGATCTTCAATCCCCCACAATTCCTCTGGAAATTTTTCAGGATCGGCCATGAGAGTGGGTTTTGAGTCTATCTTCCAATCATCCACACCATTTGCGGAACGGGCAGCACATAAATGAGAATGCCCTCTGTAGTCCTCAACACGGCACAGTAGCAAAGTCGTACCATCATACAACAAGGTGGCCGCAGCATTCAGCACTGTATGGACAGGATAGGGCCAATCAGCGGCAGTCAGAATAGGATTTGCCTTGTGACGGTGAAAAAGTTCGATACGTTGTTGTTTCATTGCGTTTGGTTCTCCATTGTATTTATTAAATTTTCAGCCAGACGTAGTTCCAGCAATGCCTGGAGAAAGGCCAGAGTTGATTCTGCACCTTGATTTTCGTTAGCACGATCCGAATGTAATCCGTCTCGACAGCCACCTGTAGTTGGGTCATAGACAGGCAGATTTAGATCATTTCTACCCAGAAACCAATCAAAGGCACGGCGTGCCTCTGTTCGCCATTCTTTATCGCCAGAAAACCGATAAGCCTCAAGGCATGCCGAAACCATCGTTTGTGCTTCCACCGGTAGTTGATCAAAGCGGGCTTGTTCGCTCCCCCGCTCATAAAAGCCATTGGAACCAATGGGTACAAAATGGCCCCCTTTTCCTTGTTGTATTGAGGCAAACCATTTAAGAGATTCCATTCCAGCATCGGTCATTAAATCATTCTGGATTGATTTACCGCAAATAATTAATGCATGTGGCAAAGACGCATTGCAATAGGTAAGCTTTGTTTCGAACCAACGCCAGTCATCCGTACGATTTCGTTGATACAAACCAAGTAACCGCCCAGCCAATTCCTGCTGTACGTGTTCTACTTTCCGGTCACCCTCAAAGCGATAAAGGTATTCGTCAATGCCTAAAAGTGCAAAGGCCCATGCCCGTGGGCTGGTGGTATCAAGGATTGCAGGTATGGCTTGTTCAAATATGTGTCCAGCCATGCTTTGCAGCGCTGTTACATTTGATCTGCCTAGTACTATCCCCAAAGCCCACAACACTCGTCCGTGACTGTCGTTTGAGCCCCAATCTTCCAACCAATTTCGTCGATAATCCATAAAATTGCAAAAACGTCCGTTTTTTTGCATTGAAAGCATACCAGATAAAAGCCATATATCGCATACTGAGTGCCAAAACTTCGCCTTCACCCAATTCTTGCAACAAAGCACTAACCAAAAGGGCTCGTGCGTTATCATCAGTGGTGTAGCCTTCACTATAATTCGGAATTGTGAAAATTGCATGCTGCATCATGCCGGTTTCATCTGTCATATGACGTAAATGATCGAGTTTCAGGCGTGGCAGTTCACCATGATGTTTGTCGAGTGACCAAGCTGCGAAACCAAGGTGAACATAATTCCGTTTTTCTTCACGAGCTCGATTGAAACTCTCCATATAACGATGTGCAACCTCAGGCCAAATCATGCTCCTGCCATAGAGATAGGCACGTTTACGCATGGCATGGCGCTTGGGCTCATTCTCCAACAGATGTATCACTTGTTTGGCCAATGCTGTTGAATCACTGAACGGCACTAAAATTCCCCGTTCCTCTGCCAACATCTCCTCTGCATACCAATAAGGGGTCGAAATAACAGCTTTACCTGCTCCAATAGTATAAGCCAATGTACCTGAAGTGATTTGTGCTGCATCGAGATAGGGTGTTATATAAATGTCTGCGGCACTAATGAACTGTACAAGTTCTTCTAGACTAACAAATTGGTTGTAAAAGACAACATTGCTTTCCACTCCTTTTTCATGTGCTAACCATTGCAAGGATAAACGATATTTTTCACCTTCATGTTCAAGAACATGTGGATGGGTGGCTCCAAGAATAATATACATTATTTCAGGATATCGAGTGACAATTTCGGGCAGGGCTGCAATAACAGTTTCGATACCTTTATTAGCAGAAAGCAAACCAAAACTCAGTAAAACAGTTTTTCCTTCCATTCCAAAAAGGTCTTTGTGGTAACTTGGATCTTCAAAAGGTACGTCGGGAATTCCGTGCGGAATAAAATCAATCTTTTCCGGCCTTACGTGATAGATCTCCTGCAAAAATTCTTTTCCTCTCTCACTCATCACTACCAGACGATCGGATAATGCTGCAACTTGTTTCAGTACTCGGTGTTGATCGGGATGAGGTTTTTGAAGAATGGTATGCAGTGTCGTAACAGTAGGCATTCGCAATTCACGTAAGAGTGCCAGAATATGACTTCCTGTCCGACCACCAAAAATGCCATATTCAAATTGCAAACATGCTATATCAACTTTGTTGATATTCATAAAATCAGCAGCACGATGATATGATTTAATGTCCTTTTCCGTCAATTCAAAACGAACTCTTGGCGGATAAGCATAACCCGCTGCAATGTCATTCACAGGCAGTGCAATGCATGTTAAATCCTTATATTCAGTAGCAATGGCCTCACACAAATCAGTGGTAAATGTGGCTATGCCGCACTGACGTGGCGAGTAATTGCCAATGAAAGCGATACGATTAACGGTTGAAGCAGTTTCTTTATTTTTCATATTAAACCTTTATATTGGCATAGTCTTTTTTAAAAGGGCCAAAGTTTCAAGTTCTATTTTTCAATTTTTTATACTCGTACATAGATTTTTCGCCACGTACTATTAGTTCATTCATAGATAAATTGGATTTAGGGCCATAGTATGCAATACCAGTGCTTAATGACAACTTGTATCCGGGATCATTTTTTAAATTAAATGCGTCCAATCTGCCTCTCAGGCGAGAGATGATTTTATCAGAACTGTCACCATCAGTTCCGACGGGTAGAACGACAAACTCATCCCCTCCAATACGAGCTATAATGTCGGATTCCCGATAAACTTCTCTCAGTATATTTGCACTATTAATTAAGACTTTGTCTCCTTCAGAATGTCCGAATGAATCATTGATATTCTTTAAATTATCCAAGTCTATATAAAGCATAAAAATTCCCTTCCCTTGCCTCTTGGATAACTTTAACATCTTATCCGCCAGAACAAAAAGACCCCGTCTATTGTAGAGACCAGTTAGATCATCGGTGATTGCAGACTTGGCTAATTTTTCTTCCAGTTGCGTTCGTTCTGTAATGTCCTCTATGGCAAGCAGTTACTTTGTATCCAGTATCACCGGCAAACCGTCTTTCCCACCGCCGACGATGATCACTTTGGTGTTTGGCGAACTTGCAAGTTTCTCTGTCGCCTCAATACCCTTCCAACGTAGCAATTGTTCGCTAATTCCAGCAGCAACGATAGTTTGGAAATCAGCAATGCCTTTTGCTTCAATTCGTTTCCGGTCAGCTTCTTGCTTTTCCTTGGTTAAGATGAATTCCATCCGTTGGCTTTCCTGGTCTGCTTTCTGTTTTTGCTCAATCGCTTCGGTTAATTGAACCGGCAATGCAACATTTCGCAGCGGGGTTGTTTCAATAGTTACTCCTCGTGGGGCAACAATCCTGGCAAGTTCTTCCTGAATGGCCAATCCGAGCTGGTCTCGTTCGGCTGAATAAAGCGCACTGGCCTGAAAACTTGCAGTAACAGCACGACTGATAGACCGAAATTGAGGAATAAGAATAATGGTTTCATAGTCACCACCGGCAACGGTTTTGTAGACGCGTGCAGCAGAATCAGGATTGAGCCTATAAAGCACACTGATCTCCAGGCCAATTGTCAACCCTTCTCGGCTGAGCACTTCCATGGTTTCTTTATGTTCTTTGGTCTGAATTGAGAATTTAATAACACGTGCAAATGGATTAACAAAATTAATTCCGGCAGGGAGTGTTTTCCCTGACACAATGCCAAAGAAATCAACTACACCAACATGCCCAGCGGGAACCTGTGTAAAACACTGAATGAAAGCAAGAATTCCAAATATGCCAACAGCAAGGAGGCTGACTCTACTAACAGATCGAAATTGAACCTGGTTTTGCTTTACCTTACTCTTAAAAACTCGCCATACAAAAAAGGCTACAACGGTGATAATTACTACTAAAATGAAAATCATGCTAGTCTCCTTTTTATGTTCACTTTTATCTAAACTATCTATCTTTTTGTAAAACGCTTCATTGATAATATCCATAGCGGACAGAGCAAAAGCGTTAATGCAATAACGATGATCGTCATCTGATAGCTAAATGTGGTTATAATAGCCGTTTCAATTCCTATAGCGGCCAATACAAAACTGAATTCACCAATCTGTGAAAGCAATGCTCCACCATATAAACTGCTTCTCCAACTTTCTCCTAAAAAGCGCATAATAATTGCATTCACTACTGTGTTGATCAAAACTGATAATATTACTAAGCTTAAAGCAAGTATCAAGTTATCTCGTACAAAATTCAAATCAACCAGCATTCCAATACTCACAAAAAAGAACGCAACGAAAACCACATGAAATGGTTCCAATCGTTTATACACCCAGGCAGTTTCTTTTGCAACAGAGATTAAAATACCAGCTATAAATGCGCCTAATGCTGCTGATAAGTTAAATACCCCGGTGATGAAAGCCAGGCCAAAACAGAGTGTAAAAGCGGAAAATACCTGAAGTTCATTATCCTTTCTAAGAAGATGTCCAAAGGGCATTTTGAACTCTCGTTTGATAAGGATCCAGATGAGCAAAGCAATAATAACAAGACCTCCTATAATCTGTAGTATAATTTCCGCAAGATTGAAAGCAGCCCCACCAAGAAAATTGATGGATATAATCATAGGAACTATTGCCAGGTCCTGAATTAGCAATATACCAATCACATCCTTGCCTACATCTGTGTCTAATTCTTTCCATTCCTGAAGAATTTTAATTATCACAGCAGTGCTGCTCAAGCTAATCACAAATCCCAGCAGTACACTTTGTGCCAGGGGCCAATTAAACCAATAACCCAATCCGCAAAGGATGCCCACACTAATTAAAATCTGAAGTAGTGTTCCAATGACGGCTACACGCCAATGGGAAATGAGACGAGGCAATGATATTTCCATTCCTGTAAAAAACAATAGCAACAGAACACCAATAGAGCCAATTTTCGACAAATCTAATTGATCGCTGACGAGGGCAAGCCCATGAGGCCCAATTATCACACCTACGATCATATAGGCGACAACATACGGCTGCTTTACCCAATGTATGAAAAAACCTACAATTAAAATTGCCAGGACAGCAATAGTCAGCATAACCATTACGGGATCCATGTGCATTAGATATTTCCCCACTTTATATCAAATATTTTCACTTTTTAATAATACCTCATAGATTATTGCCACCATCATCATGCCAACGTATTTCTTCGTTCAATTCATAATGCAAAACAGAATTAAGAGCCAATATAGCCCTGTCTGAATTTTTGTATTGTGATTAGTTTTCTCTTGAGTAATTCCTATCCACTATTTCCAAAACGTATCGTTTTCCGCTTTTTGATACGGCTGCTGCCAGTATAGTTCGGAGAGAGTCTGCTGTTTGTCCTCTTTTACCGATCACTTTTCCCATATCCCTGTCGTTCACCCAAAGTTCGTATAAGGCAGTATGTTCGCCAATAGTTTCTGCAACATGAACTTTGTCAGGGTTGTCAACCAAATGTTTAATCACATATTCAATAAACTCTTTCATTAGCAACATCCTTTTTTAGTTTTTGGAATTTTCACTTATACGACCAACTGGTTGGGAGAATAGTTGCGTTTCCCAACCAGTGTTCCGCCAATGCTTAGAGTTGCTCTCCTTTATTCCACTTTGACCTCAATGGCTTTTGGTTTAGCCACTTCAGTCTTTAGAATCTGGAGATTCAGCATTCCATCTTTGAAAGAAGCCTTTATTTTATTTTCATCGACATTGTCAGGCAATGTAAAGCTACGGGTGAAACTCCCATAGTATCGTTCAATTCGGTGAAACTTTTTTCCTTCCTCTTCTTTTTCCTGTTTTCTCTCTCCCCGAATCGTCAGGACGCCATTGTCAATAGTAACTTTAACATCCTCCTTGTTGACTTCAGGAATCTCCGCTTTTATCTCGAATGCTTTGTCGGTTTCAGCAATGTCTACCCTAGGGGCCCAGTCACCTGTTGCAATAACCTCTTGATTTCCAGATCGAGGTAGCCCCATCGCTCTCGTGTAGCGATCAAACATGTTCTCAATCTCTTGCCATCTTGCTAGTGCCATGATACATCTCCTTATTTTTATTCGCTGAATTAAGTTTTCAATTTAGTGGAAGATTCAGCATTCAAACCACCAGGCTTTTCGATAATTCTTTCTAACACTTCAACGTCAGTCTATCGACCAAATATTTCATCACATGATCAACAAATTTTTCCAATATCAACTTCTCCTTACTATCAGAAATTAACCAAGTTGGTTGTTTATAAATCCATGCAACAGTCACGTAATATTATCATATGCAACCTTCATGTACTCAATCTTTTTATAATTACAATAGTAACATCATCCTACCATTTAAAATCTTTTCCGAACGCATAAACGGACTAATAAATAACTTCAAGATTCTCTTGAGCACTTTTTTTTGATTTTGAACAACTATTCTTTCTAATTGAGCGAGACCAAAATCTTCCTAATCAGGACCGAATCTTTCAAACAAACCATCGCCAAAACTAAAACAGCACCTGGTTCAATGGTTGAGGCGTCACGATGTAATGTGTTATCAGAAACTGCACCGAGAATAACCCTAGTCGAATTGAGTTGACTAACTTTTGAATTATAAACCAAAAGTGGTAGAGGATGTGGCTGGCATTCACGTAAAAAATATTTCCATTACATTCTATTTCACCATAAAACAGTGAGACAAAACTTGACGACAGAGCACGGCTGCGGTGTAAAACATTATTTAGTTTTTGCAGCGACTCGGCCATTTTCATCTCTTTTTCTACTCCCATGTGTAAACCTGTTACAATATCTCGGACCATAATCGCTGCTGGTACCCCGTGGCCACTAGCATCGCCAACCGCTACGCTAAACACTTGATTATCAAAAACTTTAAAATCATAAAAATCACCACCAACGACTTCTGCTGGATATGATTGAGCTGCTATTTCGTACCCGCCAATTTGTGGCAGGCTGCTTGGCAAAAGGCTCTGTCGTACAAGTGTTGCTTGTTGCATATTATTTTTCATTGCTGTTGCGTGGAGGCGATAATTCAGTAATGGTCGTACAGCATTTAAACAAAATTCAATTTCTTCCCGTATCCACTCTCTTTCAAGAGTAAAAACGAATTTCCATCTCTTGTCGGGATTATGAACCAAAAACACAGCAGGAATGGTATAGTCTCTAGTCTGATCGCTTTTACTATTGATGCCCAAGGACTGATCGTCAAAAATGTAACTCCTATGTCCAATCACCAGACGTACTATATCTAGATATAGTGCTGTTAAACCTCCCTGATCTGCGGTCTCATTCCGTTCAGAATGTCTTACTAAAAGATACTGATCGAACTCCTCAACGTAAAGACGACCGTTGCCAATATGCAAATCTTGTCCGAAAGAGCTTTTCAACTTGGAAATGACAGAAAATAAAAAGTCTTCTTTTGTCCATCCTTCATCTATATTTTCAAGCAGTGCTCCCAGCTTACGATAAAAGTCTTTGAGGTGGATCATAAACATTTTGTCCCATAGTAACAGGTTTCAACCAGACATGGGATATATGAAAATAATTTTCCTGAGCCTTTCAATGAGGAGGAATTAGTGTATATCATTTCAAGTTTGATCTCCATTATATTAAGCCGAAAGAGGATACAAAAGTTTGAACATCAATTAACTTAAACCTAAACGTCTGATATTTCATTTCATCCTCTATAATAAATGACATTTGTTCGCTCACGTTTTTAAACTCATCACTTACAGGTATAACCACCATCAATAACTAACTCACTTCCAGTAACAAATTTTGATTCGTCAGATACAAGATAAAGAATTCCATATGCTATATCTATGGATTCTCCAATATGTCCTATAGGATGTAACCTGTCAAGTTTATCTTTAAATCCAGGGGTATTTTTACCTAATTCTTCAACTAATGGCGTCCAAATAAATCCGGGATGTACAGAATTTACTCTTATATTATCTTTTGCATAGATCAACGCATCATTTTTGGTCATTAACCTAACAGCACCTTTTGAAGCATGATAATGAGGTATATCTCCGGCCCCAACTAAACCATAAATCGAGGACAAATTTATTATACTTCCACCGCCTGATTTCTTCATGTGTAGAACCGCATGTTTAGTGCAAAAGAAAACTCCTTTAACATTTATATTCATCACGGCATCCCATTCATGTTCAGTTAATTCATGAGTTGGCTTGTCTGCACCTGCTATTCCTGCGTTGTTCACAGTTGCATCAAGTCTCCCAAATTCTTTAACTACTTTGGCATAAACCTTTTCCACTTCTTTTTCGTGAGATACATCAAGATGCCAGAATTTTGCAGTTCCACCTATATTGTTAATTTCTCCAACTAATTCTTGACCTTCTTTTTCAAGTATATCTGTTACGGCAACGCTTGCACCTTCTTTTGCTAATAAAATGCATGTTTCTCGTCCTATTCCCAATGCACCACCAGTTACGACAATAACTTTTTTCTCGACTCTTTTTTTCATATTTTTCACCATACTTTTAATAATTAATAAGAATTATTATTATGATTATATCCACCACATCATCAAGAACCTTGTTAATATCCACTTACTTTGATATTAACAAGCCTTGATCCGTTTTGCGTGTACTACCTTTTAGATGATAGTCTTCTTCCACATTATATGTGAAAGAAGACTCTGTCCACAATATGCCCACCAAGTCAATTCCGAAAACGACTTTATGCCTCTCGACCGCTATTTCCAGATCACGCATGGCATTTTTATTTACACCCGCGATGGCCTCCTTGACGACGGGCCATATAATCTTGCCCAAATCGTGCAGAGAAGTGGTGGTATAATCGCCTTCAACCACGCCGATATATTCATCCCTATGCTTCGTCAAAGTTTTAAAAATGGCCTGGCTTCTCTCTTCGCCGACTACCACTAATGCAAGTGGATCTTGTTTATAATAATGGGCAAAGTGCTGGTCTGTTTGGTGATAAAATTTTTTCAATTGTATGTCTTTGGAGGCAGGATTACCAACATCAATTGTAGTTTCAAACGGAAAATGCGTGTTTTGAATATCAATGAGTTTGTCTCGAAATCCCTCGTAAAGCCTGCTCATTTGTTCGCTCAATAACAGGACATAATAATGAATGCTCAGTTGCATTGTTTGGTCTCTTATTTTTTTTGACTTGATTTTAAATATCTATGTCATCACTATATGTTTCATTGTATAATTTTGTTGATAATAGTAGTTAATCAAATTCAACCCTAAAGTCAATCGCCCAAAAGGATGAAAAAGGAACTCGTTCTTTAGTACTATAAAGAACTAATTCCTTGTAGGGAAAAACATGAGATAATATTCAGGAAATTTAAAAATGCGTTATTCAGGAGATAAAGCAGGAGGGGGTGATGTAATGTTTTTTAAAAAGTGAATGATTATAAGTATGTGAACCCGATCATTCGGATTCTCCCTTGCGAACAAAGGCCGCTATCTGCAGACGTGTGCTGAGTTCCAGCTTTTCCAGGATATTGTGCACATGGCTCTTGACAGTATAGGTGGCGATGTGGAGTGATTCAGCAATTTCTTTGTTGCTCAGGCCTTTCGCAATCAGATCGACGACTTGATGTTCTCGACTCGTAAATTGGTAAGAGTCGGTGGGTATGCCCTGGTTCTTTTTGAGGGCTAAATCGACGATCTGTGTAAAGAGTGATTGGGTCAAAACCGGGGGCAATACTTTTTCACCTGTTGCGACAATCTTGATGGTTTCGATCCAATCCATTAAAGGGGCATTTTTAAGAATGAATCCGGATCCCCCGGCTTTCACAAACTCAATAATATCGACGTGATCGGGGAGAATGTCCATTGCGATGACCTTTGTCGTGGGTAATTCTTTCTTAAGAACGACCATCAACTTTAAACTATTAACTTTTTCCAGACCCAGATCCAAAAGGACAACATCGGGGGGCTGCCTCAGGCTCTTTACCTGAAGCAACGCATCACCATCTTCAGATTTTGCGATGACTTTGAATTCACTATGATCGTTGAGCATGGCAGCGATACCTTCTCTCAGAAGGTTGTTGTCTTCGATTAACAAAATCTGTATTTTTGACACAATTATTATCCTGACCAAAAATGAATATTTTATTAATATCGGTTCTTGTTTTTCAAGTATCTATCAGTAATCAAAGCCGAAATCCATTAAAAAAAACTATTTATTACATCATCTATAGATTTGCGCCAAAGGCTGTTTCAATTCCCAATGACAGGATCAGTCAATTCCTCGCCTATTTAACCTGTACAATTAATTATAAAAATTATAAATTAAAATCACAAACGATTTTAACCTTAATTCAACAGTAAAAAGCAAATATTTACTATTTTCAGGTACTACAAATTTGCTACACATTTTTTAAAATAGCCAAATAGTATGCTAATTTATTTTGTGCCGGTCTTTCATTTACAAAATATCGTTTTTAAATGTTTACCAACATTATTAAAACTACTCTATAAATTTAATTTTATATACCTTATACATATTTCCGTCTTTACCTTTATAATTCCAGTAATCACTCAATTCAACAAGCTCAATATTCTCTTTCCACATATTGTGTAAATTTCTACAGGTCGTTTCTCCCATGTATATTTCACCTGGTTTGGTAACAGCCTGTATTTTTGCAGCCAGGCTGACGACAGCACCGATTATATCTTTGTGTTGTTTGGTACTAGGATCGCCAATGATTTTAATAAATGCTTCACCGGTATCAATACCGATTCTTACTTCAATCGGAGGGCAACCAAACTCTTTAAATATTGTATCCAATCCTTTATATATCACTCGTCTCAATGCCACGGCACAATCAACGGCTAGATCGTTTTTTGTAATAAAACCTGGCTCTGGAAAGTATGCAATAAGACCATCACCGGTATATTTTAAAACATGCCCATGAAATTTTGGGATAATTGCACTTAATTTCCATAAAACAACAGAGATTAAATTTGCATAAGTACTGGGATTCAGAGAAATAGATAGAGATGTTGAACCAACAACATCTAATGAAATGATAGCAAAAGTCAATTTATCACTTTCAAGAGACTGTAAAAATTCCTCTGATTTATCCTCCAACCTGGGTGCTATTTGTTGTCCTTTAAGAACCTTTTCGATAAAAGGTTTACTGAAATCTGTACATATTGGTATGTCATCAATTTCTTGAGATTGCAAAGAGATGCGATGATTTACTATTTGTCTGGATAAATCATAAAAGACTTGTTCAGGGCATAGAATATTATCAAGTTTGTCATATAAATATTTTTTTTGTTCTGCTTTTCGCCACTCATATCTCATAGGGTCGGGTTTTAGTAGTACCGTTAAGGAATTAGATTCATCATCAATTGAAATTATTTCTGGTAAAAAATCCATTCTACATCTAAAAATTTTATCAGACATGTTTTGTCCTATAGAATTGGTGTTTTAATAATAATGAATATAACCTGGATGCTGTGCCGCAAAATTCAGGCAAGCAACATGTATAATGGCGATTTTTTCAATTTTCTTTAAAATTAAATACAGCCCTTGTGTCAACTGAAATTGCTTTCTTTTAGTGTTGCAGATTCGTTGTGTCAACGAAACTAATTTTATAAGAGAAACTATAAATTTTTAAAAATTATTCGGTTAATCAACTTATAAAAAGTTAATTATTCTCACAATATTTTGATATATATTTATTTGCACTACTGTTCAATAACCAATTATTCACGTGCGTTGCCGGTCAGTTACCGAGTTCCTGCAACGTGCGCAGGAAGGTAATAACATCTTCCCGGCTTAGCATACCAATGATGCGGCTATCCCGCGTGACAGGCAACTGGTTGACCCCATCGCGATCCATCTGTTGAAGAGCAGCCCAAAGTTCAGCATCAGGACTGGTACATTTTAGCTGTTCTAAAGGAAGCATGACCTGGCCCGCTCGCGTCGTGGCCCAGTCAGGCCGCGACACTTCCTTTATCCGGTGCAGTGTCATCATACCGACGGATTTTTCTCCTCGGTTGACAAGGAAACAGCGCTGTGCACTACCGAGGATATGATCGTCCACCAATTTTTGCAGCGTCAGGTCTTCAGGAACAGCGGCACAGTGACTGCTCATCGCTTGCGATACGGTATGGCCCGCTAATAAACTCTGAGACGAAACTTGATGTACTTGCGCCGAGGCGGCATGGTCGAGAAACCAACCTATAAAAGCGATCCAAAGTCCGCCGCTAAAGTTTCCTGTGAACATCTGCCAGACCCCAATAAAAATGAACAGGAAACCAAAGAACCGGCCTACATTGGCAGCAACAAGAGTGGCGCGACGCATATTCTTCGTAACAGCCCAGACAATCGCACGAAACACACGGCCGCCATCCAGTGGGTAACCAGGGATTAGATTGAAAATCACCAACGCCAGGTTAATATAGGCCAGATACTTTACCAGACCCATGAGAGGTTCTATACCTGCCACCACTGGCTGCACCACGTAGAAACAGACTGCCAGAATTAAACTCACGAGGGGACCCGCGATCGCGATACGAAACTCGGCAACGGCACTGGGCGGTTCAGCCCCAATGTGTGCGACTCCTCCAAAAAGGAAAAGCGTGATGCTGCGTACAGGAATCTTGTACCGCAGAGCGATCGCAGAGTGTCCCAACTCATGAAGCAGCACGCTTATAAAGAGCATAATGGCCGTTACCGATCCCATGAACCAATATAGCAGCGGTGACCAGTTCTTAAACTCGGCGGGATAGTAACTGGTCCCCAGTGTCCACGTCAGTAGTGCAAAAATCAGAAACCAGGAATAATCCAGGCTAATAGGAATTCCCATGACCTTTCCGAGCGATATGTTTTGTCGAGTCATTATTTCTCTCCTTTCTGTTGTGGATAACCAAATAATTCTATGGGCAGCGGCCAAGTCCCTGTTGGATAAGAAGTTGCATATTCCGGAGTAAAATTGCCACCCATTCCGGTGAAAGTTGCCACCCAATCCGGCTGAAAACTGCCACCTCTATAAATAAAAATTGTCTAAAGGTTTGGATTGTCCAGTGGTAAACTTTCAGCCGGAACTAGTTGCAGACTTCCGGAATACGCAGAAGGCTCTGCGTCAGTTTTTACACTCAGTCATTATCAAGCTTTGACTTGAATGATTCTAAAAATCCGGACGATTGAGTTTAAGTAGCGATAAGGTATTGTACACCTACAAAGCGTTTACATCCTATGAAAAAACGCTAATTTTTAGTAGCGTTGCCCTTCACTACGGCTGTTGTCCGATCGAGAACGGGCCTCATTGACATTAAGACTTTTTCCTTTCAAGTCCTTGCCATTTAAGCCGTCGATGGCCAATTGTGCTTCATTTTTAACCGGCATTTTTACGAATCCAAAGCCTCGTGATTCGCCGCTGTATTTGTCCTTGACAATAGATACTGATTCTATCTGCCCAAAGGTTCCAAACGATTGTTTTAAATCCTCTTCACTGACATTATGTGATAGGTTGCCAACATAAATATTCATCATATTCTCCGTTTTGATTTAAACGTTTATAATCGAATTTCATTTAATTAAAGTTCCCAAGTATCGCTGCTGATTCTCGATAAATATTTTTGAGCCGAATTATAATGGAAATATTCCCTAATTATAGGTTCTATTCGGCAATGATGTATGTGCATATATTTTGATTACGTTATCATTTTAAGCATGGTTTTTAAATTCAGAAGCAAGTTGTTTAAATTTTCGAAAGAAGACCAGCTTTTACTAATTTTAATGATATAATCTTTGAAATCAATTTACAACACTTGGAGAAATTCGGGATCATTGTTCCTGAAAAAAGGTCTCTTAGATACTTTACTGGAATTAAGCTAATCGTGCAGATTTTTACTGTTTTTATTCCTACAAATATAATATTGCCTTCGTTCTGCATTTTTACCACCATACTCTTTTTCCAGACTTAATCTTTTCGGACCTATTGTTTTTGTATAAATGTTACGTGTTGATTGATACATTTACCTTTATTTAAAAGAATGATTTTGAACAGGATTTTCATCCGTAGAAGGAATTATTTTTTGTCGTCCCCTAACACTGCCGTCTGATTTCTTACCACCTTCTTTTTAACTTTGGTTTCCTTTTGCTTTGACTTTTGTTTTATTCTTTTATTTTGATTTTTCTTGCCCTTGTTGTCCATTTTTTACTCCTTTCTTATTGGCAACTAAGTATTAAAAGTTAATCCCAACACTCGCAATTGATAATAGTTTATTTTTTCGGTTACAATTGTAACAATTCTCGGATAACATCTACTATTGTTTGCCCTGAAGGTTAATTGAAGCATTTTCTTGATGAACCTGTTTAATAAATATAGACAGCTTGGTACTCAACTGTTAGTATAAAATTTTTAATTGTGGATGTTCTTTAAGTAATTGGCTGCAAATTTTAGGATCGCCGTTTACTTTTAGTGGTATAATGATGACTATATTTATAGATATTTCTCTGGGGGCGAAAATAAGTTATACAAGATCGGCGACTTAAACATTACATTAGTTTTCGGTACGACATTCTTTTAAATAAAATACCTGATAATATCAGCATTTTAGTGTTGAGAAACAATAGACCCCAGGGTTCAATATGGAACTATGAAAGGGACCAGACTTGAGATAGACCGGATTTGAAGTTTATGCAAAAAGTACCAGTACTTTAAAAGGGAGACCCATATTTATTTTTTTAACAGACTGCGTTCACGGGCATAGTTTACAGCTTCAAAGCGGTTATGCAATTGCAGCTTGTCAAGAATGTTATGGATATGATTTTTTACTGTCTGTGTTTCTATAAAAAGCCGTTTGGCAATTTCTTTATTCGGCAGGCCTTCTGCAATCAGATTTATTACATCCAGCTCCCGCCCTGTAAGGTTTACAGAATTTGTTGGTATTTGTCCCCTGGTTTCTTTTGTCAACTCGACAATCCGTGAGAAAAGCGAAGCCGCCATGCGGGGTGAACAGAATGTTTCATTTTGGTAAACAGCTCGAATCGTGTCAACCAGGTGCTCAAAAGAGTCTTCTTTTAATACATATCCTGTTGCCCCGGCTTCGATACAGGCCATAATTTCATCAGTCAAATCTACCAAACCAAGAATAATCACTTTTATTTTGGGTAATTTCTGATGCAAAATTTGTGTCACTTCCAGCCCGTCTTTGTCAGGCATGCCAATGTCTATAAGTGCTACATCGGGTTGTAATTCAATTATTTGTTCAATAGCATTCTGACCGCAGGATGCGGTGCCTAAAACAGTAAAATCCCTCTGTTCTTTTAACATGGAGACGAGACCTTCAAGGAGCAGACAATTATCATCTGCAATAAAAATACTAATAGATTTTAATTTCAAGAGTTTTTTCAAACCTCATTTAAAAAAAATAATGTGAACCTGGTCTAGTCCAAAAGAGGCATTAAACACAATTCCATTAAATGGTTTTAATGATTTTAGTTACTATGAATTAATGTAACAATAAAAAACGAGAAATCACTCGAATTAAGTAGAAATAGACCTAATCACCACGGAGGGGCCGTTTGTGGCGAGTTCGAAAGGATTGTTCTCTATGGCTTGCTTTGCAATGTTTCAAAATCAATAATCTATGGAGGGCGGCCTTGCGTCGCTACGCTCCGCTGAGATTGAGACAGTGAAAACATGAAAAGGCCTAATTACCACGGAACGATTGAGACCCCTCCTTCAATCAGTAACACAAATGTCGGATCACCGATCCTGACAACAGCATTCTTTATCGATTGCTGAATTCTTAATAATATCTCAGCAACAAAAGGCATGGAATTAAACAGACTCACACCCTGGGGATGGCCGTCTCTTAAATCAAATGTCAAATACTGAACAAATTCCGGGTGTTCTAAAATAACAGGTTTTGCAGCATCATGAGATATGGAAGCCAACCACAGTCTGCCGTCTTTCCGGATAAAACGGACCTTTGAAGCATCACCGACTTTTAACCGGTCAACACCATTTAACCCGGCAAAAGGAACTGTCTCAAAGACACCATAACCATTTGCCAGAGCTGAATCATAGACTTGTTGTAAACACCCGTGTAGTCCTTTGTGAAAATATCCGACCTTGATTTCTTTTTTAAAGTTGTTCAAAGCTTTTAAAACGTTCGGATTATCACAACGATATTCAAAATCCCCGATCAATCTCCGAAGCTTTAACACAGCAACATCTAAAATAGGGATGGCTTCGCGGAGAATATTGTAAATCTTTAAATTGTACCGTAACGGCTCATATCCGTTTAAATAGGTCTGAAACGGGCTGTCACTTGCAGAATAAAGTTGGGATTTAACAATAACATTGTTGGATTGTTTTGGTGGGAAATATTTATTAAGATTGAATTTTGGAAGGTTCATTAACTGCCCATATATAGAATATATTTAAACAACACATTCTATATATAGCAGAATAGGGGTAATTAATCAATATTTTGTGGGTAATACACCCATAGCTTGAGATAAGGCAGTTTCTCTTGGATGGAATTGCAATAAAAAAACGGACCCATGAGAGACAATGCACTATGGAAGGTAGGTTCGGGATACTCCCTAGTCTTCGGTTAGTACAATGCAGTCATGTAGTCCGTTATATTTTAATCCCTCTGTGTTGATCAAGTCAATTAAATAATACAAATTTTATTAAACCTGAGCAAGCAAATTTTAAAAATATATCAAATATCCGAGGATCATATTTTGTGGGTAATTCACCCATAATAAAAATAAAAAAGCTCCAAAAATAGAGCTTACGAAAACAGTCATATTCCTCAATCACAGGTTGACTTCATCATTTTGGACCCAACAGTTAATCACTATATTTTTGTTAGTTGCCAAATCTCAAATACAGCCCCAGCCTGCTTGCTCACTGTTTTTAACAAATAAATTTTAAACTAAACACTTTCAGAGCCTTGGCATATATTGTTCCTCTTTTAGCTCAATCTCCCATCTTAAGCCATTATTACTGTCAACCTGAATCCGCCCATCAAGCTGGTTTTTAACCAGATTAAATACTGTTTTAAGCCCTAAATTAATATCTTTTTTTATATCAAATCCGTCCTTAAAACCAATACCATCATCACTAATAATAATAACAAGTTCATTTTCCCTGGATGTTGATATGTTAATTTTTATCATTCCCTCCCGGTTATCGGGAAAGGCATGTTTAATACTATTTGATATCAATTCATTTATAACCAATCCTAGGGGGGCAGCCGTATCGATGAGTATATTAATGTCCTCGCATTCACAAAAAAACCGGATATGGTTTGAAATAAGGTAACTCGATTTTATCAAAGGTATCAACTTTGTTATATAATCATTTAAATTTAAATGTGACAAGTCTTTGGATTCATATAACAATTGATGTACAAGTGCCATTGATAGGATTTTTCCTTCAATCTCCGTAAATATGAGGTCAATTTTTTCATTAGATTCCCGTTTTGCGTATAGTCTAAGCATGGATGAAACGACTTGCATATTGTTTTTCGTTCTGTGAGAGAGTTCGCGCAATAGAATTTCTTTTTCTTCAAGTGAAGCTTTAATTTTGTCTTCATTTATTTTATGTTCGGTAATATCACTGATAACACCGGTAACCTTTTTAACGTTGCCCTGAGCATCGCTTTCTACCTCGGCTATTGAATGAATCGTTTTACGAATTCCCTTATCAGCCGTTATGATATCAAAGACCAGATCGTATTTTTTATTGTGTTCTAACAGATCGATTAACGCCTGATGCACCCGTTCTCTTTCCGGAATGCAGCTTTCCACATTCTCTGTTGTAAAATCCGGGCTCTCCAATTCAAAACCATAGATCCTTTTGGCTTCATCCGAACCCCAAAATTTTGTTGTGACAGGGTCATATTCCCAGTTGCCGACATGGCCCATGGCCTGAGCTTTTTTGTAACGTTTTTGATTTTTCAGGAGGGCTTCTTCCATTTGCTTACGTTTGGTGATATCCACAGCCATACTATGCAGCAATCTTTTTCCACTGGAGTTTTTTCCTATGGGCGTCGTTCTGAATTCCCAGATTCTTTTTGAACCATTCTTTGCCGTAATATTCAATTCGCAATTATATACTGTTTTATCAATCTCAAAGAGTTTATCAATATACTTTTTTTTACTACCCGAAGCTGATCCATAGGCTTTTTGGGTCCAGGCAGATACAGTTGGAATATCTTCAATGGTATAACCCGAATAATCTGTCCAACCTTTACTTAATTGTAGAACATTACCATCCTCGTTATAGATCATAATAGGCACAGGCGAATCAGTAATTGCTCTTCTAAATTGTCTTTCACTTTCTTTCAAAGCCTCCTGCGTCAATTTTCTCTCGGTAATGTCAGTACAAAAAGCCATAAACTGATCTTTAGGCAAAGAGACAGCATCTAATAAAACATTGACAATTGAACCATCTTTTTTCTTTAGTTCAATTTCACAATCAACGAGCCCTGCTTCCTTTAATCGCTGGAAAATTTCGATAGTTTCTTTAGAATTTGAAACATCTGAAATGGATAGTTGTAATAATTCATTCCGTGTATAACCCAATAACTTACATGCTTTCGGATTAACATCAATATATTTACCTTTGCTATTAACGACAAATATTCCAAGTGGTGCGTTTTTAACATATATTTTGTTCCTTATATCTGAATCCTGGAATATTTTTTCAGCCTTTTTGCGTTCGGTAATATCTCTGCCAGTACAATAAACTGTCTTTTCTTTAATATCAGGTGTTGCAGTCCACTGAATATACTTAATTGTACTGTCCTTACAGATGATTCGAATTTCAAAGTTTTTAGTAATTTCTCCCTTTGATAAACGAGCAAGTTGTTCATTATTTTTAGTATGGTCATCAGGATGTATTAATTCCAGGATGGGTTTTGAGAGTAATTCTTTTTCGGTATATCCAAGTAATTTTTCCCAGGCAGGGTTTACATATTTGAAATATCCGTCCATACCGATAACACAGACTAAATCCGGTGATAGATTGAGAATTGAATCTTTAATCTCTTCAGATAGTTTTATTTTGCATCGGTTGTTCGTTTTCTTCGTTTGATGGGGCATGAGGACTACCACATTAAAATATTCGATAGTTAAATACAGATGTAGGAAGTAAGATAGTTTGTGGATAATTATGCAGCTAGCGTCTTCATCAATGGTTGCGAGTTAATAGTTCTTGTCCGATTATTCGGTTTTAGACCAATCTTTTTAAGTTAAAATTGATGAAATGCGGCAGATCCACTGCTTCTTTGCATTGAGCTTGTTGTAAACTCTAGGATTAAACTTTATATTTAGTATTATTTTAGAAAGAGGGATAAGGGCCGAGTATGATTATCTACAATTACCAAACGTTCTAAAAGAAACCATTAATAACAGTATGTGTAAAAATACAAGTTATTTATGACTAATACAACTGTTTTTTAGGTTTATTAAAATTTCTACAGATTGTTAGCATTACTTTTTTTATCTTAAAGGCACTATTTAAGCATATTTTATGGTAATTCACCCATAGCTTGGAAAAAATTGTTGGGTATTATGAAAAAAATCTAAATGGTCGATTAATGTCCCAAAAGTTAATCGCTTTCGAGACGATAATATCTTTTTAAAGTGGCTAACTAGAGTATTCAGGGGACACAGGGCTTACATGCACGATATTTCAGATTTTATCTGAACTTTTAAGAAATTAATGAACCAAACTCAAATTGAAAAAACGCCCTGTGTTCCGCTGGAATACTTTGTTAAATATTGGTATTTAGTCTTTTATATAAATATTCCATAAATAAACTGCATAGCATATTGGAGCATGATTTGATATTTTTATCACTTTTGTTCTTGAAATGGTTCTTTTTATTTTTTTTAATAGTCTAATTAACAATGAAACTGGTGATAAAGAAGTTTTATTATTTAAATCCGAAAGATCAATAATTTTTAATAATACGCTTTTATCTTTATCAAAAATTATATCTATAATCTTGGAGGTTATCTCTATTGAACCTGTAAACTGATTGTCAGGAAATGTTATTTCAGTAGCTAATGATTTATGTTTATCAATGAATTTCGTTATTCCATGATGTACATATTCCTTTTCTATTTTATTACTAAACGAAGGGGGAAGCAGTGTAATTAGATCACCATAATTTACTATGCGATATGTTTTTTGCTTAAGACTATTTGCAAAATCTAAATTTCCCACCATTGGCGCCCCGAAAGTATAAAGAGCATGATAACTCTCAAAAGAAGCAGCTACCAAACTCGCAACAGCTGCTCCAAGACTATGTCCTGTAAACCAAAAAGTTATATCAGGATTATCTTTCTGTAAATAATAAAGATACTCCTTGAAGCCAGTGTTACCATTCCAAATATCTTTAAATGCACTATAAAAACCGTAATGAACTTTCTCTCCTTCTCTAAAATCGGTTAGCTTAAAACTTAGATTATCAATTAAATCGATAAATAAATCAGTGCTTGTAGTCGCAGTTCCTCGAAAAGTGACAATAGCAAAATCAGATGTATTGGCAACGAAACACTTACACTTAAAACTTTCAAAAAATCGAAAAGATTTAATTCCTGCTTGATTAATTTGAGATTTTATGAAATCCTGAGGAGTATATGATAAAAAAGAACATTCTGAAAGCCACCAAGCATTTACTAAACTGAAATCTTTTTCATTTGCTCTAAATGGATGTTTCTTGCAATTTTCAAAATATTTATATTTCAGATTTGGTGAAAAAATATTTCGTTTGCTTTTCAGTACAAGTTTTCTTTTAGCTATGATCAATTAGATGTGTTTTCCTATTTTACTATTTCAGTCTTTCAGATTTTTCGATGAATCCTTGAAGCAATTGATAAGATATTTAACGTGATTTTCACCGGTCGAACCACCAAATGTTATTATAAAAAAACAAGTGATTCCAGCTACTTCCCAGATTAGAAAAAAGGGGGCGTGGTTCGATCCGCATGTAAAATTGGGTTATGCGCTTTTCTTCTGATAATACAATACATAAATTTTCATGTTATTCAATCTTATTTTGTAAAGGGAATTTAATACTGAACATGGTTCCAGATTCAACAGGAACATGTTTAATACTGCCGTCAATTTGATCTATTAACATTTGTACAAGCGACATACCCAGACCTACAGAATTATTGATAGTAGATTCTACAGGAAATCCAATCCCGTCATCTGAAACATCAATGGTTACATCGTCATTTATACGTTTGAGGGTAATTTTAATGTTCCCACTGTGAGAATCAGGGAATGCATATTTGAGAGAATTCGTAACCAATTCATTTAGAACAAGTCCAATGGGTAGTGCTAGATCTACATCAAGCATTATTTTTTCCAGATCTGTATCCAGAGTTATTTGTCCATGAGAATTCACATAAACTTTAAACAGTTCATCAAGTGTTTTTTTAAGATATTTATCAAATTGAACTTCATTCATATTCTTGAAGCTATCGAGCATATTATAAAGGTTTGCCATTGAGTTTATTCTATCACGGATTCTGAGAAAAGCTTCTTTTGTCTCGGAATCATGTGATCGATTTGATTCAAGGCTAATAAGACTGACAATAATGGACATACTGTTCTTGATTCTGTGCTGGAGCTCCCGAAGCATTGTTGTTTTTCCTGTCAATATTGCTTCTCTTCCATTTTCATATTTTTTTCGTTTTTCTATATCACGGATATTACATTGAATAATTTTATTATCGTTTACTAGATATACATTACTTACAAATTCAACATTCTTAACCATTCCATTTTTATTTATAAGCGGGAGATGATCATAATGAGCATACCCAGTTTTTTGAAGCTCAAGAAATTTGTCCTTATTCGCCGCAATGTCCAGAAAAGGGCTGATTTCCCAAAGAGACTTTCCCAAAACTTCATTGAAACTATAACCGATCAATTCCATTAAATATGGATTAATATCTATTATTACGCCCTGATCTGAATCTAAAATTAATATACCGTCCTGGGCGGATTCAAAAAGACGTCTGTAACGAAGTTCAGAATCTTTTAATGCTTCTGCTTGTCTAAAATTTTCCATGTATGAACAATGTAACCTGAAAGCCATTTTAATGGCCGTGGAAAGTACATTCTCTCCGCAACCTTTTACCACAAAACCATAGGACGTAATCTTTTCTGTTTTTTTAATCATTTCCGTTTCAGTGTGACCCGATAGAAAAATAATAGGAATATTATGATCACGTAAAATGATTTCTGCAACTTGAGTTCCATCCATTCCTTTACCAAGATCAAGATCCATTAAAATGAGATCAATTTTATGCCCATTTTTAAATTTATCCAGAGCTGCTTTTCCATTTAGAGCAGTAATGACATTGTAACCTTCGCTACTCAAGATAGCAGCTTGATCCTGACAAATGACTGCTTGATCCTCAACAAGTAAAATGGTTTTTTCTTCAGTATTCATATTTCATTTCTCTCTCCAGCGAAAAAACTGGTTTCCATTCATAAAAAGGGCTAATTTTTTTTAGCTTAACTAAAACATTTATTTAATAGACTTTATATTTCTATACACTGAACATAGTATTGAACGATTTTGATAACTAACTATAGACTGAAAAACCATGTCATATAATATAAATAATATGCCGTAACAACCATAAATACAACATGTTATTTTTATTAAAATCATATTTTCAAATATATGTTATACAGCTTGTATAAAATCAATTAAAAAAACGAATAACCAATTGATTTCCTTGTAATGAGTTTTCCGGTTTACATAGACCGACTCCACCCAACCCAATAATTGTAACCGCGAAATAACAGGGATCTGATTTTGTGACCGATGCAACCTCTTCCTCGTGTGTGCTTTTAAATCCTGTTTGTTAAAAAGGTGGTAAATCAGCTAAAGGTTTTCAGAGACTCCCATGCTCGACCGGATTGTTCTGAAAACAGACCTTTACAGCTGATATAATTATATTACAAATTTTGTAACATTGGCGCAAGTTGTTTTTAAAAAATTTATCTACCCCATATATAACAAAAAAAGCCCCACACTTCTGCAGGGCTCGACAACCGATTAAATTCTCAACTTTTTCCTCAATACTTGTAATAAACATCACGTAAATAACTCACAGAAAATCCGGTCTTTTTAGATACCTCCCGGATCGCATCACTTGCCGGACTTTTTGAACCACTCTTTTCAAAATATTTACTCATATCATATATATGATTTCTTAATATTGTCAAACGCTTCTTTGTCGATTCTAATTTAGGATTTATTTGTACTGGCATATCATTCCTTTCTATTAAAATTTATCTAGCCTTTCCAGCTCTGCTCCACACCATTGATCCCCCTATGGTTCCACCAATTTCTTCACTGATTAAAGAATAAGCTGCGGCATGTAATAAATGGTCTCCACTAATGGGCTTACTCCAAACCTGACGATTTGTATTTGGGTCAAAATACCTGACTGGTAATGTAAAATGGTCCAACAACTCACCATCAGATACCTTTCTCCAGTTTCTCGGAAGGATAAATCCATCCTGTTCACTTTTTAAAATATTCTTTAAAACACGATCAAGAGCTTGTGTCCGGTCAAGAGCAATAATTTTATTATCAATGTCAACTGTCTGATCCTGTAAGCTCCCCCCTTTTTTATACCAACACAACCATACCTTACCAGGTCTCATTAACTGTAACTCTTTTGCTTTCGTAGTATCATATTCACCATCAATTGTACATACTTCAACATTATACTGATCAATCAGAAAATCCAGTGTATCCCAATCATACGCCGCACCACAAGCAACAAGTCGTTTTCTTCCATTATATCGTTCCCAGATGAAATAATGATGCCGTCCACCTGGATCAACTCCCATAAAAGTATTATTTCCCGTAGACGGCATGAGATAATCATCTTTACACTTTTCCATCAAAGCTTCAGTTATTTTACTTCCCTTTGGAGCAAAAGCACGGCCCAGATTTGAATTGTGAAACAATTGTGTCTTGGTCGTATCTCCAAGAGCTTCCTGAAATTCATTCCACAATTCCAAAAGATCAGTATCAAAACTGATCAACCTTGAAAACCGGTAACCGACTCTCGGTTTATCCGGGTATTTGGCAATCCATTCACCGACCCATGGTTCATATATAATCTTTTCACATTTATCACATATAATTTGAGGTTTGCCATTTTCTTCTTTAATGACTTTATAAATCAAACCCTCAGAATCAACCTGCCGAACAACATGTTTAAACCAGTCAAGTTCAATGTATTTGTTGCAATGCTGACACCGGGTCAGGTATCGGGATTGATTCGTAGACCGGTATAAACCATCCACACCACAATTTTCAACAGTGGGTCGTGACGAATATCTAAGCATTTTATATTCAGATGCTTTTAACCTGTCTTTTAACTGGTCCAGGTTGTCCATGTCTGATTCATCATATTCATCAACAAAAGCGATATCAACCGGATTTTCAACAAACTCTGTCCTTGAATTCGATCCTACAAATCGCATGGTCCCTTTACCATAATGTTTCTGTAAAACACTGTCACTTTCACCTCCTTCATCCAAATGACTTTTGTACAAGGGAACATAACTGAGAAGTTTATCAATTCGGTCATGTACAAAGTTCGATCTCAGGGTTTGGTTCGGCATGACATACAAACCACGTAATCCACTGGAAACATAATGCAAGAGTTCAACTAAAAGGCGCTCGGTTATTCCGACCTGAACCGGCTTGATGAACACGATAAACTGCGGCATTTCGGTTTGAGGTTTTATACCTTTGGCAATGTCATTAAAAAAGCCAGGCGGAGCATATAAATCCTGCAGCCAGTCCCGATTGATAAATGACATGCGTTTGAAATGTTCTGATGATGGTTTTAGATTGGATTGTTTTGGTGAGATGGATGTTGAGGGTTACTTAGAAGTATGGTACCTACTATGGATTATAATATAAAAAGCCTAACTTTGTCCACAGAAATATTACAACTTTATCCTTTTTAAACAAAGACTGATCACCACGGGAAATCAGCCACAAATAGTTATTTTTACAACAAGCTCTTGTACTGTAGTTAAACTACAACTAATATCAAGTCTATTCGTCGCTATCATTTTTGGCTATTTTAATAAAATCATTACTATCAAACTCTAATTCATAATTTGTTAGCATTTCAAGAGTGATTCTTTTAATTTTCTCTTTTGTTTGCAGATTTACAGTCTTAAAACCTATCACTTTAGCAGCCTGATATAGCAAATCCTCAAGTGAGGTTGAAAGCTGGTGTTTCAAAACAAACTTAATCGCCTGTTCTATTTCTTTTGTATATATTTTCGATAAATCTAATTCTTTTTTTTCCTGCCGATATCGGGGTGTTATCTTTTTATTATATTTTTCTAAATAAAAGTCACCATCACGTTTGATCATCTTCGATCTAACAGCGAAAGAGATTGCTGATTCTAACTTATCCATTATTCTTTCTCCAATCCTCTTTAGTTCATAAATTATTCGCAATCTATTTATCAAATAATCATTATGGATTGGACTTTCAATTTTTACTATTTGAGTTATTATTTTTGCTATATCAAACTCCTCACATAAATCAAAACTTTTAAATCCAATAGTATCCTTTTGTGTAGCCATCTTGTATTTTTTAGTTTTTTTGATAAAATTTGTTGGCTTATAAGTGGTAATACAATTATTTATTTTACTTTTTTCCTCTTCTTCCTTTCCATTTTTTTCAATATTAACATCCTTGTCATTTCCCACGTCTTCTCTATCATTTAAACTTTGTATGAATGCTAATAGCTCTTTTTGTGCTTCGTTTCTATTCCGATACCAATCTGTTGACCAAATTCTATATATGACCCAGCCCATTTGTTCAAGTATCTGTTGTCGTAGTCTATCCCTATCCCTAGCAACAGGAGAACTGTGATATTTTGCCCCGTCGCATTCAATCCCTAGTAAGTACTTTCCAGGGGCTTTTGCGTCAACTATTGCTAAATCAACACGAAAACCGGTACATCCAACTTGTTTCCTAACTTCAAATCCATTGTCAACTAGAAAATCACAAACTGCCTCCTCAAACGGTGAATCCGCGTCTTCTAAAAACTGCTCCTCATAAGGCATCTCTTTACTTTCAGCATATTGCATAAATAGTTTTAATGACTTAACTCCCTTCGAAAAGCCATTACTATACTGCATGTCTATTGCTCTAAAATTTGAGAAAACTACGGTTTTCTCTCTTGCTCTAGTAATTAATACATTTAATCTTCGTTCCCCCCCATCATGGTTTAGTGGGCCAAAATTATTGGTAATTCGACCGTTTACATCTTTTCCGTACCCAATACTAATAAATATAACATCTCGCTCGTCACCCTGTATTGTCTCCAAATTCTTTACAAAAAAATTTTCTTCTTTCTGCGAAGAAAAATGGTTTTCCATTTCGGGATTCTTCTGTAACATTAATTCGATGTAGTCCAATATTGCTTCTTGCTGTTTTATACTAAAAGTCCCTATTCCTAAACTCTTGTCCGGGGACCTTTTAAAATGATCAAATGCAGCTTTTGCAACAATCTGTGCCTCTTTTAAATTTTTCTGACTCTTACCTCTATCATAAACTGTGTCACTATAATATTTTAAATGGAGCCCTAATTTTTCTGATTGTGAGGTCGCTGAAGGGTAGACTAAAAGTTTGTTTTCATAAAACTGGTTATTGGACACAGCAATTAATGACTCATGTTTACTTCTATAGTGCCACTTGAGCATCAGTGTTGGGTATCTTTGTTTGCATAAGTGTAGTATACTATCCAGATCTGAAATAGAAGATATAAAATTTCCATCATCTTCAGAGTCCACTATAAAATCAAAGAAACTTGTTGGTGGTAATTGCCTTGTGTCCCCAATAACAATAGCTTGTTTTGCACGTAAAAATGCACCTAAAGAATCTTGTGGCTTGATTTGGCTCGCTTCATCGAATATAATCACATCAAATTTAACATTTCCTGGCTTTAAATATTGTGCTATTGAGATTGGACTCATCATAAAACACGGCTTTATTTTCTGTACTAATTTAGGTATTGCAGATAGGAGTCTTCTTATTGGCATATGCCGCCTTTTTTTATTAAACTCGCCCACTAAAAGGCCCACTTCAGAATCAGGTGATATGCCATAGAATATTTTGGGTTTCGCAGCACTTAATTTGTTATATAACCTCACTCTATTTAACTTAATTAATTCTTGGTCAATTTCAATAAAGGAATTTATTCTCTTCTGATGAAAATTTGCAACAAAATTATTTAGTGTTGGCATCGTTTCAAATGCATGTCGGATAAAAAAGTCAGCAAAGCAACTTTGAAAACTAGGGACGATATCTTCTGAATATAAATTATTCATAAATAAATAATCAGCAATAGGCCATGCTATTGTTTTTCTACATCGTTCAATATATGGTAAAAATTGTGTCCATTTTTGAATTCTGTCAGTATGCTTTTCCCACATTTTTAGTAAATTATAAATTTTATTAATATCTGCATTCTCAAACTTCATTTCAAAATATTTATCATAATTTGGCTTTAAAATTCTATCTAACGTTTTAATAGATTGTGCAAAATTAATATACTCTGTTTTTAGTTTTTTCAAAGTTTTTACTATATTCTCCTTCGAAATCCCGTTTGAGACTAATTTAAGTGAATTATTACTTAAAGTTTGTGCGACCAATTCCTTTCTGAATGAAACAAGCCATCCCGACAAATACTCTAGCATTTCAGGATTACTATTTTCTCCATTCCAATGTGTTCCAAAGAGAGCAAGCCCCTTGGTTTCGATATTTTTTATGTAGTTCTTAGCATTAATGTATTCTTTCAACATTAAAAGATCTTCAAGTATCAGATATTTGTTTCTTTGGATTGAATTAAGATAAATACTTTTTAGCATTTTCTTCGTTTTATAGTAGCGTGGGTAGAAAATTTTAAATATTTTGTTATAGGTTTCTTTATATTCCTTCAATAAGAATACAATATCGCAACCGGATGCATTGTTTCTAAACTTTTGTGAGTATATAGGCTTAAGGTTCTTTATTTTACGAATCGTTTCAACAATCTTACTTGCAATGTTTGAAGGGGTGTTCCATTCTTCGTTTAGAAGTACGTTTTCATCAACTTTTCCTGCTTTTGAAATCATTACAGCTGCATTAACAGCTTCTTTAAGATTACTCATGGTTCTTGGAATTCTGATACCACTCAAGGTTGATAAAAATTTTAAGCTATTTGCATACAAAGTTAGGTTTCTAATGGCATAATTAAGTTTCTCCTTGATAATTTTCACATCACTTGGTAGTATAATCTGATTTGGGGCACACCATTTCCATGGATTTTTATTTATAGGTTGTACAAGCTGTATTGTTTGTGATAGGTCATTAAGCGATTTTATTGCCTCGGTATAATCCTCAGAAGTTATATTAATCCAATCTCCAATCGATAAATCGAGTTCATTTCTCTTCACCCTTTCGAAATGCAACAAACTTTTCTCTTTTAGCATCAGTAATTCATATACATTAAATTCTAAATTTCCCACCCTCGTCCTTAAAGTTTTCGCATAATCGTTGAGCTCATTCTTTAATATTTCAAAATTGCTGAATTTAGTGTCAAATGTTGGTATTGTTTCACTAGTTGTAAATGCACACTTTTCGAGCTCTTTCAAAAACTCATTTTTGTTTGTTTTTTTACTATGTAGTTCTAGACAAAATTGTCCAATACCTGTTTGGTCCAATCTTTTTTTCACCACTTCAAGAGCTGCCATTTTTTCACAAACGAACAATACTGTTTTTTCATTAGCAAGTAACTCAGCAATAATATTGGCTATGGTTTGTGATTTACCTGTTCCTGGTGGCCCCTCTACGACTAAGTTCTTACCAGCTTTCGCATTTTCAATTACACATATCTGTGATGGATCAGCGTCTAAAATATGAAATAACTTTTTTGTTTCAAGCTTTTTATCAATATCATCTTCATTAAAATCATTTGCAGTTAAAATCTCTTCATTTTTTTCAAACAATCCTTCAAGCAGTTTGTTTTCAGACAAATGTATATCAGACCAACTATCGGCATCAAGATCTTTATACATTACAAATTTGGCAAAACTAAAGAATGATAAGTAAATGTCTTTGTTTACCTGCCAATTTTCATGAGTGTTTATTTCCTTTTCAACACGATTAAAATATCTATCTAATTCAGACTTTTCGTCCGGCATCTCAAAATCTGGTAAAATAATGCCTTGCTCTATTAATTTTTCCTTTAAAGCAAAGTTGTGCAATATTTCTTCACCTGTCCATTTTATCTTAAAATCACTTTTTACTTTAGTTCTATAAAGTTCAATCGGGACTAATATGAGCGGAGCTTTACGTCTTGTTCTTTCATGCTCAACATCTTCATACTCTAAGAAACCAAGCGCTAAATATAAAATGTTATAACCTTGTTCCTCTAATATTGCTCTCGCATCCTGCGAGATTTTTCTTAATTTAATAGAAAGCTTTTCCTTTACCTGGTCAGTTTGAAGAAACAAATCAGTATAATTCTTAGGTAATTCACTATCATCAATTCTGGCAAAGCTATTATCATTTTTTTTATTACCTACATTAGTAAATAAATCCAAGCTCTTCGTATCATCTAAGTTTTCAATTGTCGCTTTAAATGCCATGCTTTTTTCTTGAATTACCAAAAGATTGTAAATTTCCGTTGGTAATTCATCAACTACTTTCAGCGATGTATTTTTGGTTAATTTAAAATTGATTAGTCTATTTCGATTTGTCAAATCAAGTAAACTTTTTCGTGCTATATCTATTTGTCTTTGAGTCTCTGTCATTCCAATAATTCTCTACATTAACTTGCGCTTTTGTACAGTTTATTATTTTTTTATTATAACATTTAGTTAACTTGCACTTAGGCCGAACCGGTATGACCTTGCAGAAATAATCCAACCCATTAAAGCATCTGATAACAATCCCAAAAGCGCTTGCCCTGGATGTCAGGTTGAGCTTTTTGTTATGAAATACTTATAGATTATTATGAATTTCGAAAATAAGTATAGCCTCAATATTTTTAATATAGGCATATACAGCAATATTTTCTCTTCTTTCTACAGAGTTCTGTAAAGCGTTGTTACCGTTATCTTGCCAGGCAACAATACCTGTTTTATTTTCAATTATTATATCATAAATATTAAACGAATCCAAAGAAATCTTGGTTGCAATCGGATTAATAGTATTCTTCCAGTCATGGTAGATGAATCTTCGATTCATATCAATCAGAGAAAATTGATATGCTTGGTTTCTGAATAAATTATTTAAATTTACGAAGTCTAATATTTGTCTTTCAGCATCTATTAAATTGTTACAATTATTTAAAATTGTGTTTAATCTACTAAAATGGCCAATAGCAGTATTAATGTAAAAAGTCCAAGTCCCAAATGAGCTTTTCCCCTGGCTTTTTGAACCTTGCTTAAAGTCTTGAACTGATTCATAAATCTTTTTTAATAGATATTCTTGAGGGTTGACATCTGATACATTTTGAAGCGAATTAACTTCCAAAGCTAATTGCTTTACAAAAGATGGATGTTCTTCACTGCCTTTTAGGAGACTTTGGATTGTATCGCTCAATTCTTTTTTATTTTTTTCTAATGTTGATGGCTTTAACCTATTATCATATATACATGTATAAAATTGATTCAAATCAAAAAGAAAATCAGTTCTATCATCATTTATTAAAACAATAGGTCTGTCTGCTCGCATTGCCCACCCTAATTCGAATAGTACATTAGGATTTGAACTGGATAGATCACATAACACGAAATCATATTTTTCAATCTTATTTAGGATACCATTTAAAATATGTCTTGGTGATTTATCAACGTCATCTCTTTCGCATATAATTGACATATCTTCACAGACCTTTTTAATCAAGCCTTCATATACTTCTGTCCAGTGATTATTATCATTATATTTTATTTCATCCTCTTTTCGAGTAGTAAATGGCATTATTACAAAACATTTTTCATTCATAGGGTATCTCGCAAGTTTATTACCATAATATAGTATTTAATAATGCTAAAAGAAAAATAGATAAAAATATTTTAATTAGCGAATTCATTATCATTTCATCTCTTTGTTATTTGCTAAAACTCTCCAGCTCACCTAAAATGCCACTCCAGGGCGTCAATAAAAATCGGAATTATGCCCTACCCACCCTTCGACTCCGCTCAGGGTGACACCCGCCAACAACACCAAGGGTGACACGAAACCGCCGGGTGTGCAAAATATTTAGGGGCAAATACCCCATTTAATGACATCCAGAGAATCTTCCCAAGGGCGAGAAAAAAATCTCCTTAATTCCTAAAAATGTGCAACTATTTGTCAGTGATTAAACCTGTGTTAGGTGGCAATTTTTTTAATTATCACATTAAATTTTGGTTTAAATACCTTTTTAAATTTTAATAATTTATCAATCATCCAATTATGTATTTGGATCAATTCTTCTTCATTTGATTCAATTGAACCATCTTGATAGATTGATATCCTAGATGCTCTTTTTTCTTCGAGTTTTTCCCATGTTAAGTTTAAACCGATTTCTTGTTCGATATTTTCTCTTTGGGCATATAAATTATCGAAAACTTTTTTATTTTTATCATAATCTCCTAAATCAATATATGCTTCAACTCTTACTTTGCCACCTTGACTAAAGACAGCACAAAATTGAATTCCACTTATTCCTGCTGAAAAGGCATACCAATTTTGTGGTTGACCAATTCGAGCACCTGTAAATTTATGTTTTTCTCTTAAATCATCAATCAAGTTTTGGAAAAACGATTTGTATGCATCACCCTTTGTAGATATATTGCTATCTGCTTTACGTCTACTTGATTTTTGCCATTCATTAGGAAAAACAACTGGCCGAAAATTATAAGCTGGTTTTGAGTCATCAATTTGTATAACCTCAATTATTACAGCAAAAAATTGTGTGTCAGAGCCTGTACGTTGGTTTAACCATTCTAATGTTTGACGATGTTCATCTCGAATAGATTCTGCAACCCATACAACTGTTTTAGCATCAAATCCCGCTGCATAAGTAAGTAATTTACCAAGATGGTCATGATCTGTAGGAGTTAATTGATTTTCAATTACAACACTACTACCTGTTCCTAAATCATTTGCTAATAAATCTAAAGAAAAATCACCAACATTTGCTTCAATAGTATTTAACTCTAATTCCATACCAATCGATTCACCTAATCCTGTAATATTTTTGGCTAACCATGGTGTGAAATCATGTGCTTCCTTTTGCCAAATATCTCTTAATTTAAGTTTTTTAATTTTACCAAATGAAGTCATTTTACCACCTTTGGTATAATGATTAATTTTTTACAATTTAACATAGTAATAATCGAGCTTGAGAACGAACTATATTGTAAACGACGACCATCTATATCTGTGAAGGCCAAAAGTTTATTTTTCTATACCTATAGTTCAAAACCTTGGGATGATTAAAATATTCTGGAGCAGATACCCAGCTCAATTACGCACCCGAAAGGAATTCAAGTGCATGTGAATTCTATTCAAGCCTTGTTGTATCAGGCATTCCTGAGTATTGATCATCAATATCTACAAAATTTCGATAAATTTTCTTTGGCCTAAAATTACTAACTGTATCTGGATAATGTGACCTTTCATATTCATCAAAATGGTAAGATAAACCATGAGCAGTATAGAAGTAGTAAAATATATCTTTTAATTTGTTTTTAGATATATTCGATCCTACTATATCTAAATTGTCAGGTAATTGCAGATCAGGAAAAGTAGGCTTCCAGTCAAAATGTGGTATATCAGTATTATAAATAGGGTCCTTGATATAAGGTAATTTCGATCCACCTCCAATAATTAAAATATTGATATTTTCCCAACGTTTCCAATCTTGCTCTTTTTTAAATGCACAACACCTTGTTTCTCTAAATGCATTCCTTAGTTGGACATAGTTTTCACTGCAAATGTCTTGAAATTTTCTTAATCCCCACTCTAATGAAAAGTTAGTAATGATAAATAAATTTTGGTCTGACATTTTTTGTTTAGCAGATTTAATTACTTCAAGAAAATTTGAAAAATTTAAAATTTCGTTCTTAAATTTAATCATAAGATAGTCAAGAAGAGTCTGGTCAAAATTATCTCCGCCAATATTATGACTTTGATCAAAATAAATTGAAAAGAGAGGATCAACTCCTTTGGATTCTCCAAGCCGAAAAAACGAAATGTCAGTTGTCCCAGCACCAATATCAATTATTGCATACAAGCCATCATCATGAGTGGCGCTGACTCTAAATGAATGCATTGTGACAATTGTTTCTGAAAAGACGAAGGTGCATTTTTCTTCTATCTTTGGCAAATAGCTTTTTCTATTATAAGTTTTTATCAATGCATCTGCTGCCATCTTTACTGGGATTCCCTGATGTACAATATCTTTTAAATCTTCAGCCCAAAACACGAGTTTTTCCAATAATTTATTATTTTCCTTTTTTTGCAGGTAATTTAATGGAAAAGAAACGTTGTAAGAGTAAATAAGCCTGAAATGATCTCCATATTTTTTATTTAAGCTTTCACATACAATTCCCATAACATATGCCAAATAAAAGAGCATTATGTCATATGCATTAATTTCGATCTCTTTATAAGAAAATATTCCCCTATCAAATGAATTTGTCTGATATTGATTACATTTTTTGCACTTGGTGATCCCCATTAAACAAGCAACACACATCTTAAAAGAAGTAAATTCTGCTTCAGATATTTCCATTTTTAAATAAGCTTCTAAACCAAAATAATATTTCTCATCATGCACAATAACATAGGATGGTAATGTTAATGGCGGATAAATTTCCGGATTATCTCCAAAATCAAAGATAAACGCATTCTGCTGGCCTGCTCCGGCCAATTCCACAATTTGATAAATGACCTTAGTACTGCTAGTGCCTAAATCTATGCCAACATTGATAGTTCGTATTTCTTTTTCAATATTTTTCATCGTTTTCTATAAAAAAATTTAATAATCTTCAATGTACAAGGATACTAATTATCGTTTTTATATCACAATAACACCAGCGGCTACTACTTCTAGAGAACTGCTAACTGTTCTCTTCATCTCCATTTCATTAATTTTACGCTCTTTTTCGTCCTCAAGATTTCTAATTTGGCTTTCAGTCATTCGAATTATTCTATGATCTGATTTCTTCTCCCTTGCCGTTTCCAACCTCAATTTCGCTTTTCCTATTTTGTAGTTAAAAGACTTTTGCAAGCTTCCGATCCGCTCAGCTATCAGGCTGTCATTGATGGTTCTTAACTCATTTCCTCTTTCTTCACGCATGTTGTGCGCTGTTTCATAAGCGATATCGAAAGACTTTCTTAGATTCATATCGAAATGACTAGGGAGAAGATCAATATCTGATCCTTGCACCTTAGCAACACCAATTAATTCATCTGCCAATTCATCCGTGAGAGCTTGACAAGATTTTGAATTTACTACAATATTTTCCAGACGTTTTTCCTCTCTTGCGCCAGAAAATTCAATTAAATAAACAAAATAAAAATAATATCCAGATGGCAATTTATCAAATTTGACCTTAATCTTTGAAACAGGATGCAGCTCTGTCTTTTTGAATTCATAGTGCTTAACAATCATTTGGATTAAGGGATGGTTTGAATTAATAAATTCAATAGTCTTATTTTTGTTAGCTTCCTCAGAATTAAAAGTAATTAAAACATTTCTATTTTGTTTGTAGTATTCATTCAAGAACTTTCTTAATAATTGATTGTTAGGAAGCGTACTTTCTTTTATTTGGTTAAGAAGTTCTAATGGAATCCGTATTTTGAATAATTTTGGATTTTTTTGAGGATATAATTTTACATTTGGATATTCTACGATTAAATACTCTTCTAAAAACACCTTTAATTCATCATCAGAAATAAAATTTTTATATTTGGTCAATCTACCAAGTTCTTGGTTGAAATAGTCATCAAATCCTATTAATTTAGTACTTTCCTTCTCAAGCTTCTCCGTTTGTTGCCTTTCTCTTTCAATCGCGTCAGCAACCTGCTTAATTCTTTCGCTTTCTTCGCCTTCATCAAGGTGGCTTTTTAATAGTTCTAAATGAAGGTTATGTAATTTCTCCCCTAATATTGGCTCTAAATCACCTATTGATTCAGTAAAAATATTAATTCTATTATACAATCTATTCAAGATTCTTTCTTCGATAGTGTCACTCGTAACAATATTGAGGATAATAATTCTATCAGATTTTTGACCAAAACGATCTAACCTTCCAATCCTCTGTTCAACTTTCATTGGATTCCATGGTAAATCATAATTGACCATAATATGACAAAATTGGAAATCCAAGCCTTCACTTCCAACTTCAGAAGATAGCAGAATTTTTATATCCGAGTCTTCTCTAAATTTGTCAATTAAATCGTATCTATCTTGCGGCTCCACATCACCATGAATAACAACATTTCTCAATCCATCCATTGACAACCTATCAGAAAGATAGTTAAGTGTTTTCTTGTAATACGAAAATATTAATATCTTCCTTCCGGTTTCGGCATGTTCCAACTTTTTTATTTGTTCTACAAAATTATCATATTTACTATCGATCCCATCAGTGATTTGACATGATTCTATTAACTCAAGTAATTCTTTATGATTATCCTGATAATCCTCATCATAGTTATTATTCGAGATCCAATCTTCAATTTCTAAATCAGTAACTTCAGAATCATTTCCATTTATTTGAAGCTGTTCTTGATAATGTTTAACCATAGCTGGAATACAGCTTGCAACTTGACGTTGATAGTTCATTGCGACGAATACACCAATACCGAAATATCCATAGTGTTCATATTGAGATCGCACGTATGATGTAACAGCATCGTAGAATCGCTTTTCTTCGGGAGTGAAATTATGAGATAAAGTTTGTGCTGTTCTTTTAGAGAGCTTTTGAAATTCCCGTTTCCTAGTTCTTGTTAGTATATTGCTTGTCATACTCAAGCTATTAATGTCACGGTGTAGTTCTATAATTTTACGTCTACTCGATAAGTGTTGATCATCCTCTAAATGCGAGATAGTTCTACAATAAACCGGATCATTTTCAAACCGTTCATTTTCTTCGGTATTTCTTAGTTCTTTTAAACTCGAAAGACAAGATTGAATATTGGGGGGACTGCTTAAAATTGCCCGTTCTGCATCAATTATGTATTTGTTCAAATTTAAACGCCTTTGAAACAGGAAAAAATTCTCATATTCTCCCGGTCTTAAAATTTTAAAAAGATTAAACAAATCTTCACTACCAAGATGAATTGGTGTAGCAGTAAGCAATATCATTCCATCTGTCAAAGTGGCAAGCAATCTGCCCATTCTATTTGATAAGGTGGAATAGTTTCTAAGGTGATGAGCTTCATCTATTACAACTAAATCAAATGATGGATTTGTCTCATCTATTTGTGCAAGAATTTCCTTATTTCTCAATAATTGAAGACTACATATTCCTCTCAGTTTTATACTATTTCCATCTCGATAGAAATCTTCGAGAAATTCTTCCAACCGAAATTTATTCATGATTTCGAATTCTTCATCGAATCGAATTCTCATTTCATCGCGCCACTTTCTCGTAAGTGAAGAAGGACATACAATCAAAATCCTGCTAATTGGATTTCGGGCACGTTGTTCAATAAGTATTAATCCAGATTCTATAGTCTTTCCTAATCCAACTTCATCTGCAATTAAAAGACGTTGATCGGGAGATTCTAAAAACTTCAACAATGGTTTATATTGATAGGCATGAAATTCTGTTTTTGATGCATATAGTGCGTAAATATTATTTCGGATAGATGAAATAAGTTTCTTATATGTCAATAATTTTGAAAATCCCTTTTTGCTTCCAAAATTCCCACTAACAAATTCAGATTCAACGTCTAAGTCACCAACAAACAATTCTAAATCATGTTCGGGACATACAATTATACGTCCATTAAAATTTACTTTGTACCAATGAATTTGCTGACGTATACCTGTATGCTTAATAACTACCCCAATATTATCACGATTTGATTTTTTTCTTACCTGCTGGTTTGTTGAAAATAGGGGGTGTGGCATAGTAGCTTATCTCTTTTATTTAGTAGTATCCCGCAGAATAAAATAGACAGATTTTTAAATTAAATAAATGACACTTTTTAAAGGATACTTTTTTAATTTGTTACTGCACTCAAGGATATTCAAAATATATAATCCTGCCTGTTTTATTGTTTATTAGTATCTCGCTCTGATTTTTTTTCTTACCTACCAAAATAGACATCAGTCGGCGTAACATTGCCCAATGATTTATGATAACGATGATTATTACAAGAATCAATAAAATCATGGAAATTATTTTTCAAGTCTTCCTGCAAATAATAGTGTCATAACAATAACAGGAATGTGATTTTGTGATTGACTCAATCTATTCCTCGTACGTGCGTATGAATCCCATTTTTATAGATGGTAAAGTAGCTAAAGGGCATCAGAGACACCCATATCCGACCATATTGTCCTGAAAAAGAGTCCTTTATTACTGATAAAATAATTATACAAATTTTCTCAAACCACTGCAAGTGGTTTTTAAAGAATTTACAATATTTTTCTGCTTGAAATGCACATGAATTTTTAAATTTAATATAAAATAAAAGCCCCACATTCCTGCAGGGCTTAGTAAACGCTCGAATTCCAATATTATTAATGTTCAGTGCTCGATAATCACCACCTCCTTCTTTATAATTCGATAACTATTTCCATCATCTTACATCAATCCGAATCCGGGCGACACAGCCCTGGTCACCTATCACTTGAACGACCTTCCGGTCTAATAATTGATTTTATCAGTCAGGAATACATTATAATTCTTGTACTAAATGTTAATACTTAGTTGTTCCGAATAAACTTTTATTAAATCATTCCAGGGCTGTTTTTGAGATAATAAAGGCCATTTATGACTCGTGGTTGCCAGTTGATGCAATGCTTCAAATGTCTTGTGCCCAACATACCGATTAGCAAATTGAAACACATATCGTCCAATTAAGGCACTGTCAATCTCTGGCATATTTCTTAAATTCAACTGCAGAGTCTGTAACGTCATTTGACGCTTCATATAATCCTGGTGCCCGGACCGGTTCCATTGTGCCGGGCTAATGAGAATATGAGAATCAAATATCTCTTTACAGATCGTCAATTGAGTTTGAGTGAAATGGGCATTTACTTCCCATGTCATGTTCCCGTTTATGTGCTGTTCATGGTCCTCAATCACTGCAAAAGCAATATTATGATGTTGCCTGGTTTTGTATAATCTTTCACTGTAATCAAGATGTTTAAAATATTTTATCGTTCCGGTGTTTATATATTTACCATACTGGTCCCAGATGGTCAACCCGGTAAAACTACCAGGGGAAATACTCACAAAAGTCACCTTATTCATAATCACACCTTTTATTTTAATGTTCAAGCCATGGTTTTAATTGATTGACAGTCGGATATGGCAGTTGTTCAAAAGCCATCTGCTTCATGGCAACAAATCCACCACCATTTGTGTCAGAATCAATAATTTCAAAAGTCAGTTTTCCCATAAGCGCAGAATCCGTCTGATGAGAATTTGGCAATTGTTCTCCGAATAGATCCCTTGCCCATTGTCGTTTAAATTTATCTTTACATTTATTCCGGTTCCACTGCGTGTGAAAGATCAGGATGTGATCCGGGAACACTTCTTTACAGACCTGGATTTGAATTGATACTTTATAAGAATTTTTTCTTTTTATGCCGATAAACGGTTTATAATCTTCCAGAAGGATAAATTCAAGGTTGTACTCTTTTTTAATTTGTTCCAGTAACAGTCTGTATTGTTGTGTGTCTTTAAAAGGTAAATTCTTTGAACAAACCTTTGATCCCATACTGTTAAACACACTGATCCCACCCGGATTACCCGGATCAACCGCACCCCAAAATCTGTTTAAATTCGACATGGTTTCTGTCTTTCGAGATTCTACCAAAGCTGTAATCATATTATTCTGTAGTCGAATCATGTCAAACTCCTTTTCTATTTCTCATTGATACTAGATAATTCAATTTTTTTCCATTTTAATTCTCTGGACATTGTATCTGTCGCAAACTGCTTTTTCTCTTCCACCTTGCTGTTATTTTTATAAGCATCCAAAAAATGCTTACGTGTGGCAGCTATGGCAGTGGTAGATCGTATTTCAGGTCCCCATTGCACAAGAAGTGGATATAAATGCCCTTCACCGTTTTTCTGCATTCGTTTTTCTATTACCGTCATCATACAGGAACCAATGGATGGATCATAAAAATGGTCAAGATACATTTTAATCCGGTTCCAGGCTACCTGAGCTTGCTGTTGAAGAGGATCCTGTCCCCGTAAATCTGCCGGTGATGGGAAAAGAGCATTTTTATTTCTAAAATAGTAAACAGCATTCTTTTCAATTTCCTTAAAACTCAGGTCCTGTAATACCTTGAAATAAAAATCTATCTTCTCTACTGTCAATGGTTGTTTATTATTCACAGCAACCGTTTCCATTTGCCACATGAGTTTTGAAAAACATTCTCTATCTTTTTCAGTCATATATCAACCTCTATGATAAGACATTAAGATTTTTTCTTTTTATTAATTTCACCAGTATCCGATTTTACATCTATGGCAACAAACCAAAAATCCTAAAACGGTAAATCATCTGCCGGTTCATCAGGAAAATTTGTTTGCTGTTCCTGTTCATAGGTTTGACTGAATTGTAAAATCTGTACCTGTTCTGCTTGTATTTCAGTCATATATTGCTTGTTTCCATCTTTATCATCCCAGGAACGAGTGGCCAATTTGCCTTCGATATAAACCAGATCACCCTTTTTAGCATATTGAGAAATCATTTCTGCTGTTTTACGCCAAACAACGACACGATGCCATTCTGTTTTTTCGACAATTTCTCCGTCCTGGGATTTATAGGATGTATTGGTTGCCATGTTTAATGTCATAACAGCGACCTCGGAAGGAGTGTATTTTATCTCCGGGTCTTTACCTAATCGACCGATGAGCATGACTTTGTTTAATGTTGCTTTACTATTGTATGCCATTTTTATTACCTCACTCTTATATCATCTTTTGAATAAACCTTAATGCCTTTGAATTTCTCAACAGCATCTTTTTTTAGTTTTTGCACTTGAGCGTTAATTTTTGAACGGGACGGTTCACACAATTCCGGGTGATGTTGGCACACCAGGTCCGGATCTGTTATGTCGTATTTCCAATAGGTCACAACACTTGATGTCGCTTGAATGGATTGAACGGATGATTTGGCGACGATTTCCTGACTGGCAACATGTTTGACAGCTTTATCCAGTGCCTGTTTTGTTTCTTCATCACCCGTCGCTTCTTTGGCTTGTTCAAGCTCTTTGATTTGCTGTGCTCGTTCTGCTTTTAATCGTTCCTCTTCTTTGCGTTTTTTCCCCTTTTGATATTCCAAAAGTTTAGAACGCAGCATGCTGTTCAGTTTATCAACTTCGCCTATCAGGTTCTTAAATGGCTGCTCTTTTGTTTTTATCTGTTCTTTTAATTCTTTTACCGATTCTTTTTTAGCTGTTTCAAGGTATTTTATAAACTTTGATATTTTCCCGGTATAATCTGTCACCTCAAAAATAGTAGCATCATCAACGGTTATATCCACAACTGTTAATCGAATGTCTTTATATGTTGAGATGATCATGGCATCATTAATCTCTGCCAACTCCGGTAAAGCTTCTGCTTCCATCACATCAGGGCCACCATTCAAAATGCTGTCGAAAAAATCATTTTCCATGATCACTCTCCTTTTTTTCTTGTTGAACCTGTTGCATTCTCTCTTTTAACTTTTGCAGAAAAAAGTTTTGTTTTTTCTTGTCTATTTTTTGGGCTGTGGTCACACCCATGTCCTCAAGCATTTTTAAATAAATGGTATGCGTGCCGGTCTGTTTAAAAAGCCACTCTTTGGCATTTTTACATTTGTCCTCAAAGGATGGTTCAGTTTTTAATTTTTGATCAAGTTGATTGTTATTATCAGATTCACCGTGCGTGTTATTGTTTGAAATCTCATAGGGCCAGCCATATTGAGGATAGTCTTTGCGTCGCCACAATAAAACCTTATTATTATCTCTTTTATCTGTATACCATTCACTGATAGCAAATTCATTCTTCCATTCCATGATAAAATTGGGAGACCACAGTTCTGTAGCGATTCCCAAATCTTTACAACATCGGGTCAGACAATCTGTTTTGGCTCCTTCAACAGCACTGGCATAGGTCATGGACTTGTTGTTCGGATGGTATTTCTGTTCTCCGACAGCTTCAGATATAAACTGTCCGAGAACAAACAAGACCCCGTGATAACAGACAAGATTGATGTTTTTGTCATAAAAAATATTTCGGCTATACAAAGCCCATCCACCGGCATGAAAAGCTTCAATTAATCTTTTACGGTAAAAAACACCCGGCAAATAAATAATGCCGTCTGGCCGGATGGCAACATCGTTTTTATCTATTTCAGCAGACAACTTTCGTTGAACCTGATCTGTAACAGGATTCTCAGCAATGTTATTATACAGATCGATTTCACAATTTTCCTGAACAGTCACTTCTTTATTTTGGTCTGACTTTATTGCCAAAGCAACTTGAGATTGATTTCCATTTCCATTCATGATTCACCTCAAAAATTTAATTTATCCTGATCTGTAAATCCTATTTGCATATTCTCAATAATTTGATTCGTAAGTACTTCTTTTACTATCATATTGGAATAGGCTATTTTGACAGCACCTTGTAATGCCACCATTCCAATAGAACTGTTCCCACCAAGAATGATCTGTGCCAGAGACACAATATCATGATCAATGGTGATGTCGATGTTTAAATTCTCTATCAGCATTTTTGCTGCTGAGACTTGCCTCTCTTTTGAAGGAACTTCTTTTATCATTTCTCATCTCCAATTATATTTATGTCATTTTTCATGGCCGTACCAAACTTTACATCCATGTCTCAAAGAGTCCTGATGCCGGGTCATACTCTATATCAAACATCCTCTTACAATAGCCGATAGGACATGTTATAGAGTCTGTTTCTCCGGATTGAACTTTTTCCACGATTTCAGAATCCAAATATCCGTCCACAACAGTACCACAATGAGGACAAATAATAGTAAAAGCTTTTGTGTCGATTTTTTCCTCTTCAGGAACATCAAAAGGCGCTACAAATAACGGATTTGTGTACATGTCATCATGATACATCATCAGGATTTCCGTCTCTGCGGCGTTTACTGGTATGATCATACAGGTACAAATCTTCACAACCCATAATGTTTCTGGCCATACGAAGCCATCTTAAACGATTAGCTTGTCTGATCAAATTTGAAATAATCCGAAAGTCACCGGCGTCTATCGGCGTCCGTCCGCCTTTACATAAATTGTTCAACCGCCCAATCGTCATCTTTGCCTCCTGAGCGAACCATTCCCTGGTCAATTGTCTGTTCTGTGAGATGCAATCTTCAATAGCGTTATCAATTTCTGATGCAATAAATCGGAACAATTTCTCCTCCACGGTTGAGATTGTGTCTATATTTTCAAATTGTTGTTCTTTCATTTCTCTACCCGCTCTTTCAATTGTTTTTTAGCTTGACCGTTAATTTTTGCAAATTCTTGTAAAAATTAATTGTACTGCCCATTGTAAAAATCATTCTCCCATAGTATATTTAATTGTCAATTCTTAAAAATGAGGTCAATCATGAAAATAAATAGGAAAGAACCCGTTGAATACACTCAGAACTCAATCTCTGAAATCAATTTCGATCTATTAATAATATTCGAGACTGCAGATGTTTTAGAGAAAGCCTTTATTTCTTCATTGTTAAAAAATAAGAATTTCACTACCTTAAATTACAAAGGCTGCTCTGGTGTTTATGTTGATATTCAACAGGCTCTTTGCAGTTCTTTGCCTTCACCCTCTGGTTTGCATAGTTTGGCGACTCATCAGACCAGGGGGTTTTTATTTGAATTGACCTGAAAATACTATTTTAACAGGGATCACGGATTTTCAGGCAGGAGCACCGTAATTCCGTTAAAATAAAATGTTCTTTGGCATTATACACTTAAAGCCCTTTCCAATCTGAGAGCTGTTTTTCCCATTTCCGGGAGATCAGTTACCTCTTCATCGTAGGGATATTCCGGTTTTGCAAGCCATCGATCTATATGGTATTTTGACCATAATCCAGGTAATATCTGAGAAGGCAACCGCCCGGCATTTCTCATATCCTGCAATTTACGGGCGCTTATCCCGCGTATATAAACAGCTAAATCAGTAAACGTCAAAAGGTCCTGTTTAGAAACTTGTTGCCATGTCTTCAAAGTTTTCATACTGTTTCCTCGGCACAAATGGAACAAAAGTATAATATGCTATTCTGTTCTTTGGTTTGGATTTCGCCCTGGTTAACCAGTTCATTTAGTCGGATTTTCAAATAACTTAAAGGTCGTTTGACGTATGATTGCAAATCATTTATCCCGGCTTGACCAAGCTCATTTATTGCGTTTAAAAGGGCAGTTTGGTCTGGATCGCGTCTAATGTTAATTATTGACATATTGAAATCCATTAATTAGCTATTGAGAATATTCACTACTTTTTGAACTAAACTCAGAATTTGTTGATTCTCTAGGTTCATAACCGAACAAGACTCTTTCGAGATATTCATTCACAAGACTATTAATTCCAACATTGCCAATTGCAGAACGAATTTTAAGTTCTTGATGATTTTTACGGTTAATTTTCATTGTTTTTGTTTCCACTTAACCACCTCATTCTCATAAGTTATTATTTCTTATAAAATCTTTTCAATTATAATAATTTTTGAGAACTTTGTCAAGAATATTTTTACAAAAATACAACAAATAGCAATTTATGGATATTTTTATTCAAAATATTTATACTAATTTAAAAAGTTATGAAAATAAATACTAAAATATTAAAAACTGAAATAGAGAAAATTCTTAATGAAGATGGTTTATCTCCTGAGGAATTAGCAAATAAAGCTGGTGTCGCTGTTGGGACTATTTATAGAATTTTGTCATTAGATAGACCTACATCACAGAGAGCTATTGCTAGAAAAATTGCTGAAGGTGCAAATAGAAAAACTACTTTTGAAGGTGATAAAGTAACTTTTTTCAAAAACGAAACACCTTCTTCAAATTTGTATAAGCCGATACCTCTAACAGAGAAAGATGAAGCTGTAATCAAGATGTTGGGATTAACTCCGGATATGGTACGTCGTTTGCAATATATCCCATTACTTAGGGAAGTGCCAACCACAAGGCAAAACCTGAAACAACAATTTGTTAATTTACGAATTGGGACGGTAATGACGACTTACACTGGAGAAAACGAAATGTTGTTTGCAGTAGAAATGCAGGACGATTCAATGGGAGATGTTGTTAAAAAGGGTTCATCTGTAGTTGCAGACCCGGATCAGACGTTAAAGGAAGGGGATATATCAGCAGTAAAATATAATGATAAAAACTATGTAGGTTATTATCACGAACAAAATGACATGATTATATTGCATGGAATAGGTAAAACACCCCCACTTTTAATCCCCAAGGACCCGGAGGTTGCTATCTTCAGGGTAGTTCAATCAATAAACACATATTAAATTAAAACAAATTCGCGAGGGCGGGCATGAAAAAGTTAATTACTTTTCATGTACATCTATATTTGTGCAGAATCCATTTTATTGATAATGCTCAATAAGAAACAATTTAATTCACTTTTAGCTGCACTTACCAGAATATCTAATCGGAATTTATTATTACAAAGAAACTAGTAATTTAAAAGAACAGAAAAATAGATTTTACTAATATGACGAAAAAAGAATTAGAAAAAGAAAATAAACCGACAAGAGCAACATTGCGACTTGATCGAAAATATCCTGTTATTAGAATTTATTATGAAGACAATTCTTGTAAAACTATAACAAAAAGATGCTCTCCAGAAGCTGCAAAAGACCTTGTTGAAAAAATTAATGACAGAATCGCGCTAGGAACATTTGATTTAGCCGATTTTTCAAAGATAGTACGAAAACGAATTAAACTGGAAAAATTTGCCCAAGATTATCTCACTTATCGAGAAAGAGAAGTCGAGCTTGGTAACTTGTCAAAAGCTACCCTTGAAACAGATTATTATGCTTTACTTTCTTTTCTCAAATTTGTCGGAAAAAAATTTTTTATTGATAGAATCGATGATAATCTGATAAAGGAATATCAGAAACATCTTTTAAAAGAAGACGGAAAAAAGGAATTTACAGTTAATACATACCATAAACATCTAAAGTCAGCTTTTTCTTATGCCCTCGAAAAAAATTACATTCAAGCAAATTACTTTAAAAAGGTATCAATACTTCAAACAAAAATTGTAAAACGAATTCATACCGATGAGGAGATTAACCTAATCAGAGATGAATTAAGCAATCAGTTACAACGTTGGAAATTAGACACGTTTAATTTATCGTTGTGGACAGGTGCAAGAAGAGGCGAGCTTTTCAAATTAAAAAAAGAGGACTTGGTCTTTATTAAAGTGCAATCCCAATCATTTCCCTTTTTACAATTACATGGAAAAGGTAGCAATATTAGAAACATTCCCCTGGGACCTAAAGCTTTTGATCTGATAAATGAAAGAATAAAAATACTTTCTGATGCCGACAAAATTAGAGAACTCGTCAGATTAGGAAATCATAGTTGCTTTCCATACTATTACAAGAGAGCAGAGAATGGATATTTATTTTTTGAGATAAATAGAGATGACTCTATAAGCAAATCATTTAAAAAAACATTAAAAAAATTGGGGATTGAAAGCAAGTTTCATAATAATAGAAAATCATACGGATCGTATTTATTAGAAGGTGGGGCAACCCTTGAATCAGTCCAAAAATCCTTGGGACATTCATCCGTGGAAACCACTGAAACCCATTATACGGAAATTACCAACTTAAAGTTGATGAATGAAATTGGATTTATAGAAGAAAAATGATAAAAACAAAAAAAATGCCCAACACTTGGTCAATATTTGGTCAAACGTTGGGCAAAGGTCAAGCACTCAGTCTAAGTGCTTATAAAACAGTCGGGGCGAGAAGATTTGAACTTCCGACCCCTTGACCCCCAGTCAAGTGCGCTAACCGGGCTGCGCTACGCCCCGAACTATTTTTTATTGTCTAAAATGTCAAGGAGCTCTTTTAACTCATTTTTAACCTGCTCCAAAACATCAATTTTTTCCAATTCCAGCAATGAAAGCTGTTGGTGAGTGTCTTTATTACGTTTTATATTACGTAATCTTTTACGCGCACCTTCAATGGTATATTTTTCCTGATAAAGTAGCCGCTTTATAAGAAAAATGATTTTGATATCTTTTTCTTTATAAATGCGTTTTCCTGCTCTGTTTTTTGCCGGTTTGAGCTCTGTAAACTCTGTTTCCCAGTATCTTAAAACATACTGTTTTAATCCGGTAATTTTACTAACTTGAGCAATGGAATAATAAAGCCGTTTAATAGAGTTATCTTCCATCCGTTTCCTAGGTGGAGTCTTCTCCGCTTTATCAAGATTATAAAATAAAGATAATTGTTGCAAGAATCAAGTATTATTTTTTAGTACCAGGATCGTTTTTTCACAATAACAGAACCATCAGAACAAAAGTCCATAACTTTTTGCATATTATGAAAAAGCCAATTATGGTGATTAAGTTTATTCAAAAAAGTGAACTCGGTATCAAGCAAATAAACGCCTAAACGGGTTTGTGAAAAGCACGGGTCCCAATTTTTGGATACCCTGCCCATAACAACACCATTTTTAAAACCCAGTTGTTTACAAACCTGAATCACTTTTTCGTTTGTATTTCCAAATGGATAAGAAATAACTGAACTAAAATCACTAATATGATATTTAAGAATTTTTTCTGCCGAAAGCAAGTCTTTAAATAACTGATCCGTACTTAGAACTGACAAATCCCGGTGTAAAAACGAATGCGAACCAATCTCCCACCCTGCTGATTTTAAATCTTTTATCTGCTGCCAGGAGAGGTGTTTAAACCTGATACCGCCAATATTAACATCCCAGGTGTTAAATTGCCCGCAATAGCCGGGTATTACAAACACCGTCGCCGTCACCCCATACTTTTTCAAAATTGGAAAAGCATATTGATAAACAGATTCGTAACCATCATCAAATGTGATGGCCACTTTTTTGGGTCCATTTTCTTTAAAATAATCTTCAAGATTAAAGAACCTGAACCCCGCTTCCAGAGCGGTTTTTATTTGCTTTTCGAATTGACGGGGTGTTACCTTGGTAACACCCCAGTCAAATCGATCATCAACCATATGATAGGCTAGAATACTCAATAAATTATATCACCTGAGACAATGGTGTGTATTCCAGTCCAAATGCATCTGAAACACCTTTATAGGTAACTTTACCATCTATAATATTTACACCTTTTGCAATTTCGTCATTAGCCTTGCATGCCTCAACATAGCCCATATTGGCAATCTGTACGGCATAGGGTAATGTTGCATTTGTCAGACCGATAGTAGATGTCATTGGTACGGCACCCGGCATATTGGCAACACCATAATGAATGACGCCGTCAACAACATAGGTTGGGTCCTGATGGGTTGTGGCACGAATTGTTTCAACACATCCGCCCTGATCAACAGCAACATCAACGATAACTGAACCTTTTGGCATAAATTTGAGCATGTCACGTGTAATTAAATGAGGAGCTTTAGCACCGGCTATTAAAACAGCACCGACAACCAAATCTGCTGTAGATATTGCTTCCCGAATTGTATAAGGATTTGATTTAATTGTTGCTACATTTTTTGGCATTACGTCATCCAGGTATCTGAGACGATTCAAATCAAGGTCTAAAATTGAAACATTTGCTCCCATACCGGCAGCCATTTTTGCAGCATTTGTACCAACAATACCACCACCTAAAATAACAACAGAAGCTGGTCTAACACCGGGGATACCACCTAACAACAAACCTCTCCCACCAAAAAACTTTTCCAAATATTTGGCGCCTTCCTGAACAGCCATTCTACCGGCAACTTCACTCATAGGGATGAGTAACGGTAAACTGCCATCGGCTGTTTCAACAGTTTCATAAGCAATACATTTGGCTTTGCTTTTAATCATTGCCATTGTGAGATCTTCAGCAGCGGCAAAATGGAAATAAGTAAAAACTATTTGATTTTCTTTAATTAAAGCATATTCTTGCGGCAAAGGTTCTTTAACCTTCATGATCATATCAGCACGATCAAATATTTCCTCAGCCGTATTTACAATCTCTGCACCAGCAGCTTCATAATCTTCATTTGTAAAGCCACTGCCAAAACCACCATCTTTTTGAACCATTACAGAATGCCCGTTTCGTTTTAAAATTTCAGCGCCGGCCGGCACCAAAGCAATTCTGTTTTCATTTGTTTTAATTTCAGTAGGGACACCAATTAACATGGAAACCTCCGTAAAATTATTTTGGTAAGAGAACTGTTATATTTAATTTATTATTCATAAAAACATCCGAAGCTATATTTTGAATATCTGCAGACGTGATGTTGTCAATTTTATCAAGTGTCTCTTCAAGCGTCAGGTGCATTCCATTATAAATTTCGGTTTCACCGTTTTTTCTCATGCGTCGGCTGCTGCTTTCCAAGCCAAGAATGATATTACCTTTAATATGTGATTTACCGCGTTCCAGCTCTTCTTCCGGAATCGGTTCTTCAATCATTTTGTTAAATTCTTCACGCAAAAGTCTAATTGACTGTACAACCTTGGACTCTTTGCAGGCCATGTAGGCGCCCAAAACACCAGTCCCTGCCATAATGTCCGTAAAGCTATAGACATTATAGGCAAATCCATACTTTTCCCGAATATTTTGAAAAAGTCTTGAGCTCATTCCACCGCCAAGGATTAGTTCCAATAAGATTGTTGCATATTTTTTTTCGTCATTAACTCCACAGGTTCTCGTCCCGATACAAATATGGGCCTGTTGTAATGACTGTACTTCAAGTTCGCAATAATTTACATAATTTTCCGCAAGACTACAAGCATTTGATTGCAAATTTGCATTTTTATTTTTGATATAATATTTTTGGACCAGATCAACAAAACGATCATGTTCAATATTACCGGATGCGGAAAAGACAATGTTTTGAGGAATATATTTTGATTCAAAATATTCGTATATTTCACGGCTTGAAAAACGGGCGACATTTTCTGGTTTTCCATAAATAAAAAAACCAAGCGGGTGCGGAGAATAGATATTGTAGTAAAAGTGATCGAGTAAAAACTCTTCGGGATCTTCCATGGAATGGCTAATTTCCGAAAGGATAACGTTTCTTTCAAGCTCCAGGTCTTTTTCAGTAATTTTTGGGTTTTGAATCAAGTCTGTTAAAATATCAACAGCCGTTTCCGTGTTTTCATCCAACACATGAACATTATACAAACTTAATTCTTTACCTGTGGAACCGTTAATACTTCCACCCAGGGATTCCAAACCTTCAGCAATCTCAAAAGCAGATCTTTTTTCGGTTCCTTTAAAGAGCATATGTTCCAGAAAATGAGAAATTCCATTGTTTTGTTCTGTTTCATCACCGGAACCAGTCTTAATCCAGGCCCCAATAGCAACAGAACGAACAAATGGCATCCGTTCGGTAATTATTCGAATGCCATTTTCTAAAACTGTTCTTTTTATATGAGGATTTTTCATATTAGTATATACTATTTTTCTTCTTGTGGCAAGAGTGCTTTACGACTTAGATCGATTCGGCCCTCTCCATCAATCTTGATAACCTTGACCGTAACTTCGTCTCCGATTTTCAAAACATCTTCGACCTTATTTACACGGGTGTGGTCAATTTGTGAAATATGAACAAGGCCTTCTTTACCAGGAAGAATTTCCACAAAAGCGCCAAAGTTCATAATTCGTTTGACTTTGCCTGTATAAATTTCATCGACTTCCGGTTGAGCGGTGATTGACTTTATGATTTTGTAAGCTTCTTCGCCGGCCTCAGAGGAAACAGAAGCTATCGTAACGGTTCCATCATCATCAATGTCAACCGTTGCTCCGGTCCGTTCAGTTATTTCACGGATCGTTTTACCTCCCGGTCCTATAACGCTTCCGATAGCATCCGGATTTATTTTAAGTGTTAACATTCTCGGTGCGTATGTAGAGAGTTGGTCGCGTGGAACAGAAATAACCTTGTTCATTTTATCAAGGATAAAAAGACGAGCTTTTTTAGCTTTTTCCAAAGCTTCTTTCATAATTTCTGTTGAAATGCCCTTAATTTTAATATCCATTTGAAAAGCAGTTATACCTTCCGCATTTCCGGCAACTTTAAAATCCATATCACCGAAATGATCTTCGTCACCAAGAATATCAGTAAGAACAACAACTTTATCATCCTCTTTAACCAGGCCCATAGCAATTCCGGCTACAGGACTTTTAACCGGTACACCGGCATCCATTAAAGAAAGAGAACCAGCACAGACAGAAGCCATAGATGAAGAACCATTAGATTCCATAATATCGGAAACAATTCGGATGGTATATGGAAAAACTTTATCCGTCGGTATGGTAGGTTTTATCGCTCTTTCTGCCAAATTTCCATGACCGATTTCACGACGACTGGTTCCACGTAATGGTTTTGTCTCACCAGTGCTGAATGGCGGAAAATTATAATGAAGCATATAGTTTTTCCAAAATTCACCTTCCAGCCCTTCAATACGCTGTTCGTCAACTTTTGTTCCAAGTGTGGTTGCAGCTAATGACTGCGTCTGCCCACGAGTAAACAAGGCAGAACCATGAGCACGGGGCAAAACACCAACTTCAATGTCAATATTTCTAATCTCGTCAGGTGTTCTTCCATCAAGCCGGATATTATCATTCACAAGCATCTGCCGGATAATTTCCTTTTCAAAATCGTGAATAATTCCACCGATCTTTTTTTCATGTTCCGGGAATTCTTCTTCCAAAGCCTGAATAACCTGATCTTGAATTTCGGAAAGAGAAGTATTTCGCGTTTCTTTATCAGCGATTCTTAAACTTTCCTGTAACTTGCTGTAACAAAGTTCTTTAACTTTATCAGCCAGTGGTGTAAAATCTTCCTTTTCAGCCAGTTCCATTTTTGGTTTACCGGCCTCAGGCAGCATACTCTCCTGTAATTCAATTAATTTTTGGATTTCTTTGTGTCCAAATTCCAGGGCAGCTAACATTTCCTCTTCAGAAAGTTCCAAAGCCTCACCTTCAACCATTGAAATGGAATCTTTTGAACCAGCTATGACCAAATCGAGGTCACTTTCTGCACGTTGCTCATATGTTGGGTTTATTACAAATTCACCATTAATACGTCCAACACGTGCACCGGCAATAGGGCCTTCAAAAGGAATTTCTGATAGAGACAAGGCAGCAGAAGCGGCTGTTATTCCCAGCACATCTGCATCATTTTGCCGATCAGAAGAAAGCACATTGACAATAATCTGAATTTCATAGGTAAATCCATCAGGGAAAAGGGGCCTGATGGGTCTATCAATAAGTCGGGCGCTAAGAATTTCGGTTTCACTGGGTCGGCCTTCACGCTTGATAAATCCACCTGGAATTTTTCCAACGGCATAGGTTTTTTCACGATATTCCACTTGAAGTGGGAAAAAATCTACACCTTCCAGCTCAGATCTGGATCTACAAACTGCAGCCAGGACAACGGTATCACCCATTTGTACCCAGGCGGCACCATGTGCCTGTTTTGCAATTCGACCAGTTTCAATGATAAACTTGCTTCCACCGAATTCTATTTCTTTTTTACAAATCATTCATCCTCCAATATTCAGAGAATATTTAGTAATCCCGACTCATTTGACAGTCTAAACTATTATGCCGAATAACAATCGGGTTGATAATTACAACCTAATTAGTTGCCTCTGATGAACTATCTTTTTGAATTTCAGATATTTCATCAATTTTTGACGTCAATTTGGTCATAACGCCTTTATTAACTAAATATATTTCGTTTAAATCCGCTTTTTTAGCGTATACATTATCTTTATTTATTTTGCCAAGCTCTAATTTTAAAAGAATATTTCCAAAATTGTCATAAAAAGTCCCAATAACAGAAGGTTTAGACAAACCAAATTGTCGTAAAGAACCTTTTTTGTCAACAAACTTTTCAACTCTTAAATTTGCCACGGCTGATGTAATAGCTGAAATCTTCCAGCTTTTTGTCTTATTTTTTACCGGTTCAACCAGCACCCACTTTCCGTTAGAATCTTTTGTACAAACAATTGTCGTATCAGAATAATTTAATTCAAATCTTGCAATATCTGCTTCTTTAAAGTCAGTTATCTTTTTATTTCTATAATCAGAAACCGGGGCTTTAAAAATATTTACAAATGACGAATCTAAAAGAAAAACAGGTTTTCTGGTTTCATCCTTTGCATAAAACTGTTTCGCCTTTGCATTGCCTATATATAAAGTTTTTTTTGCTTTTTCGCTACCAATAAAAACATCAATTGTATAGTTTGGCTTTAAAAGGCCGTAGGTTGCTAATGATTTTGGATTTTCATCAACAAATTCTTTGATACGTGTATTTGCAATCCGGTTTATAACACCCTGTACTTTACCATCATCGGCTTTATCCTCAAGTGGTGATAAAAGGTCCCATTGTGCTCCGTTTTTTGCAAGAGAATAGGTATTTTTTGATGTTTTAATATCAAAAGCTGTTACCTGGTCTTTATTAAAAACAAGCGCTCGTTTATCACGATAATCAAACAACGATTTTTCCAACTGAGTTCGTAAACTTGTTGTAGTTAAAAAAACCACATCAGAACCACCACGGCGTGCAAAAAGAAACGAACCGGTTGGATTGGAATCACCAATGTAAAGTGTATCGGCACCGCCTTCATAAGTTAGGACCATTTTCCCGTATTCAGGGTTTAAACCAAAATCCGTATATTCCGTTTGATCAGAAGAAACAGTACGTTCAAGTTTTGCCCAACTAAAAATATTCAGGATAGCTTCAATAGCGCTCTTATCAGCATCTGTTTCAAAAGGTTCAATTAATTTCCACTCTTCTCCTGTTTTAACAGCATGGATGCCCAATGGATATAAAGCTACACTAGTAAATTTTTCTTTTTCAACATTTAAAAGTTTGGCTTCACTCTCTTCAATTTCTTTATTCTTTTTATCTTGTTTATTTAATAAAACGACTCCCAAGACGCTGAGCCCAAAAATAACGCCGATTAAGAGTGTTTTTTTAAAATTCATTTTTCCGATTCTCCCAGTTTTATTAACTCAAGACTAAAGGATAATTTACAAAATACAAATGAATAATCATATGCTTATATTAAAACAAGGCTTCTAAAAAGAAGCCTTGTAAAGTTACTATTTTCTTTTACGATATACAACAATTCCGATTACAAAAACAACCAAGGGAAGTAAAATAACACCAAAATAAAGGATCATTTTTGATTGTTTTTTAGTCAGGTTAAGCCGCCTGTCCTCAGGGTCACGCGGACGGATAGCAATCAAGTCTTCATTTTCCGCCAACCAGCTAATTGAATTCATAAACATATTACCATTTCCCTGGACGCTGAAATAGGAATTGCTTGCAAAATCAGAATCACCAAAAACAATGAGTCGTGCTTTGGTTGTTGAAGTTCCAAGGTTATACTTGTCTTCTTTTTTAGCAGCCTTTGCCGCATCCTTTTCAACAACAGCTAAAATATTGACCGGTCCTTGCAGGTCCTTTCCCTCATCAAAGGCTATTTTACCGGAAGTTAGGGATGATGTTTCACCCCAGCTTCTTGGACTGGTTTTTGCCAGTTCTGTTGCGGTAACACCCTTGGGAGCATATTCTGCTTTTGAAATGGAACGTGCTTCAGGATAAAATGTCATAACATTAAAATCTTTAGTCAGCACATGATCTTCATATTGCGAAACAATGGGAATTGTTGGACCGGCACCAAACAACTGACCAACACCGGATGCATCAACAACAATGTCGTTTCCAACATCAAGACCCCAGAACGTCAAAAATTTTACAAATCCATTAGCAGCACCCGGATCAAGCATTAACAAAAGTTTTCCGCCTTTTTCCAAATAACTGTCAACCATGTCCAGCTCTTTTTGAAAAAAGTCGCTTTGCGGGCCTGCGATGACCAAAACAGAGCAGTCTGATGGAATGGAATCCTGTTCGGCCAACAATATTGTTTCTATAACATAGTTTTCATCTTCTGCAGCCGCTTTTGCCGCACTAAAACCTGCCTTGTCTTCATTTTCAAGATCTTTTTCTCCGTGACCAGTTGTAAAATATACTTTTTTAATACCATCTCTGGTTACAGAAATTAAGGCATTTGTTATTTCTTCCTCAGAGGATTTTTCAATTTTCTCTTCTTTGCCGTTACTTTCGACAACAAGCGTTCCATAGGCTTTTATACCATAACGCTTTGCCAGCCCAGGTTTTTTATCCGGATCGACAAGTTCGTATTTAAAGCGTGAAGAAACATTGGAATATTCCAACAATAATTCTTCTATTTGCTGGGCAGAACCTGTTTTAAAAAACCCGATAACTTTAACATCATTATCCAAATTTCTTAAAACTTTTGTTGTTTGTTCTGCAAGGCTGTAAATTTTTGCAGAAGTTGTATCGACACGATAAGAGAATCGACTGAGTAAAACATTAACAATAATAATAATACCAAAAACGAAAATAATTAACAAAGCCGCATTACTTCCAAACTTTGCGGATCGACTTGTCATTCCTTGTTTTATGGTTTTAAATTTTAAAACGATAAATGCGATTAATAATATTGCACCAACAATAATTAAAACATTGGTAACAACAGTAAAAACTGAATTGATAGAATATATTATCAGGCCGAGCAGGACAAGAGCAAGTCCGGCAAGACCACCTAAATGTGCGTATTTGTTTATCATCTGCCCCTCCATCTTGCGGATTCAATAGATATATATGAAAGGAACAAACCCATCGAAATAAAACTTAGATAAAAGACAATATGTTTTGTATCAAGAACACCTTTAGAAAAATCGTCAAAGTGATCAATTAGAGAAAAACCGGATAAAGCTTGCCCAATCTGTGGACCAAGATAATTGGCAAACCATCCTATTGCCCAAAAGAATAAAATAAAAGTAACGGTACTAACGGCAGCAATAATTTGGTTATCTGTTAATGTTGAAAAAAACAGGCCGAATGAAATATAAGAAAGCCCTAACAAAAACAGTCCCAAATATCCGGTTAATACAGGTCCAATTTCAGGTTTACCAAAGATAAATGTTACAATGATGAATAGAAAACTGGACGCCAGCATAACCAAAAACAATAATGCACCGGCTGAAAATTTACCCAAAATAGCCTGTAAATTAGTAACCGGAGACGTGGATAACAGTTCTAATGTACCGGTCCGTTTTTCATCCGTATACAAACGCATTGTAATTAATGGAATAAAAAACAATGCAAACAGGCTCATATTATGTAAAACCGGGCGAATAGCCATCATATTTACATTCATTTTCGGTGGAGCCATTCTATAATATTGTGCCTGCATATCAGCACGCATGCACATTTCTACAAAATTCGAAAGAATCAAGTAAAAAAAGACACCGGATAATAATACAAAGAGACCGATGACTACATAAGCGATTGGAGATGAAAAATAAGATTTCGTCTCTCTTTGAAAAATAGCCAAGTAATTTTTCATCAGGCGGTTCCCTCCTCTTTTGTCGTTAATTGCAGAAAGACATCTTCCAGACTGATATCCTCAGATTTTAACTCAAACAAGGACCACCCATTATCAATAATATTTTTTGCTAATATAGGACGAATTTCAGTGTCAGCATTTGATTCTATAAAGAATGTGCCGGGTTCGTCCGTATTTGCTTTATTATCATTTTCTATTTTTTGTACACCTTGAATATTTCCAAGTACCTGAGTAATCTCAGTTACGGGCCCGCCAACAGACATCATATATCTTTTTGTGCCTGTCAGATTTTTGGTTAAATTTGTCGGTTTATCTTCAGCTACAATTTTACCTTTGTTAATAATAACAACACGTTCACATGTCATACTAACTTCCGGTAAAATATGTGTACTGAGAATAATAGTATGCTCTCCGGCAAGACTTTTAATCAACTCACGTACTTCAATAATTTGTTTTGGATCCAATCCCACGGTTGGTTCATCTAAGATCAGAACATCAGGATTATGTACAATTGCCTGAGCCAGCCCAACACGTTGTTTATATCCTTTAGAAAGGTTTTTAATTACACGATCTTGAACATTTTGTACAGCAGCTTTTGACATGGCAGCATCCACAGCACTTTTTCTTTGCTTTGTGTCTACGCCTTTAATTTTTGCAACAAAATCAAGATAATCTTTTACCCGCATCTCCAGATAAAGCGGAGGTTGTTCGGGCAGATAGCCTATTCTTTTTCGGACTTCCATAGATTGGTCATGTACATCGAAACCTGCAACTTTGGCCGTACCTGATGTTGCAGGTAAATAAGTCGTTAATACACGCATCGTCGTAGTTTTTCCGGCAGCGTTTGGTCCTAAAAAACCAACGATTTCGCCTTTTTCAACCTGAAAAGATACATCATCAACGGCCATGACATCGCCAAAGAATCGACTGACATGTTGCACATCAATCATTAATCATTCCTCCTTTCTTCACAGAAACACTGCATGCCCGGCTATTATCGATATAAAAACACAATAGAGGGTATTATCGCTTACCTTCTTATACCTAATTTACCAATTAAAGATCGATAAAGTTCGATGTCTCTTGCTTTAATATAATCCAAGAGTCTGCGACGTCGGCCAACTAACTTTAAAAGTCCACGACGGGAGTGATGATCTTTAGGATTGGTTTTAAAGTGTTTTGTTAAATCGTTAATACGAGCAGTCAAAATAGCTACCTGAGCTTCAGCGTTTCCAGAATCATGCTCGTTTTTTCCATAGGTTTTTACTAAATCAACCTTTTGTTCTTTTGTAATAGGCATTAAAATCCTCCAGATATTAACTTGAGAATATTGTTAAAAGTTCCATTGATTTTTTTTTATCAGCTTTTATTTGATGAACAAGTTCATCAGTTGTTTGAAATGTTTCATCGTCTCGAATAAAATCTACAAATTCCAAATCTATCTCTGAATTATACAATTCCTGGTCAAAGTCAAAAATATGTGTTTCAATCACATTTTCTTTCAGGCCTAAAGTAGGCCGGTTTCCTATATATGTAACAGAATTGTATAAAGTTTCATTTAATTTTAAACGTGTTGCATAGATGCCGGATTTTGGAACAAGTTTGTACTGCGAATAGGTTTTTATATTCGCTGTTGGAAATCCAAATTCCCGGCCTCTTCCATGCCCCGGAATAACCTGCCCTCTGAGGCTATAGAGTCGGCCTAAAAAGATATTGGCCTGTTTTACATTTCCCTCAAGCAACAGCCTTCTTACAAGAGTGCTGCTTACGGTTTCATTTTTTAATTGAATTTGTTTTGTAACATCCACATCAAAATTGTGAACTTTACCCAAATTCCTTAATAATTCTATATTTCCGGCGCGTCGTTTTCCAAATGAATGATCATAGCCGATGATAATGTGCTTCATGCCAAGTTTTTGAACTAATATTGACTCGACAAATATATCAGGCGAAATATTTGAAAAAGCACTGGAAAAACTGGCGATCACTAATCGATCAAGTCCTAATGCTTCAAGAACATCAATTTTTTCCTCAATCGTTGTCAACAGTTTTATTTCAGGCTTGTCGGCTCTTTTTAATATAAGTTGAGGATGAGGTTCAAAAGTAACCAATGTTGAAACAAGCTGCTTTTGTTTGGATTTCTCTATCAGCTCGTTTACTATTTTTTGATGTCCCAAATGTATTCCATCATATGTACCGACTGAGACTATACAGTCTTTCTTTGGGTATATATGATTTAAATCCCAAAAAACTTGCATTAATTTTTTTTAACTTAAAATAATGATGATTCTATTATTTGATCCAAATAAAGAGCATCTTTAATATAAAATGATCCATTCCGGGTACGTGTCAAGGTCTTTAAATATCCAACAGTGTTCATGGCATGGGCAATATCACGGGCCAAAGACCGGATATAAGTCCCTTTCGAACAGACAACACGAAATTGTATCATTTGATGAAAAGCCTTTATGGGTTCCAATTTATGTATATATACACGGCGTTTTTTTAAAGTTACTTCCTGTCCTTTTCGAACAAGATCATAGGACCGTTGTCCGTTTACTCTTAAAGCAGAAAACCTCGGAGGAACCTGCTCAATTTCACCTAAAAGTTGTAACGTATTCTCCACAAAACTTTTACAGCTTATTTCAGGAACACGACTTTTTTTAATAATTTTACCGCTTATATCCAGTGTATCTGTTTCATAACCAAAGCATAAAGTGCCGATATATTCTTTCTCGTCATCCATCAAAAACGGAACTTGTTTTGTGGCCTTGCCCACACAAACAAGTAAAATTCCGTTTGCAAAAGGATCAAGAGTTCCGGCGTGTCCAATTTTAATTTTTGGCAACCTGCCTTTAAACCAACGGATAACATCATTAGATGTCCAACCTATTGGTTTATTAATATTAAATATTTTTCCGAAATTATTGTCAATAATAATATTAAAACTCACCAAAAATCATCAGGACTTGATATTGTCTTCATCATGCAATTTATTAATAATTTTGTTAATACGATCGGCATATTCCAACGAATCATCGAAAAAAAACTGGATCGTCGGCACAAATCTCAAGCGAACACGATGAGCAATTTCACTTCTCACAAAGGATGTTAATCTGTTTAAAGCCTCGCCGGCTTGCTCTTTTTTTTGTTCGTCACCGAGCACGCTATAGTATATTTTTGCATGTTTTAAATCGCTACTCAGTTTAACTTTGGTTATGGTCACAAAACCAATTTGAGGATCTTTGGCATCCTTTAAAAGTATTTTGCTAATTTCTTCTTTTATTAAAACAGCTACACGATCAGCACGTTTATACTGCATATTTATATTATCTCTGCTAAATAATTTCAAATTGTTGATCAAGTAATTCGACCTGATCTTGTGTATCAATAAAATTCAATATTTTGGTTTTTGTTTGCTCTAAAATGAGCCGTTCGTTTGCAACCATGGCAATTCCAAGAACAGCCCGCTGCCACTTGTCCAGTCCATCGACTTCAGCAATTGAAATATTGTATTTATTTTGAAGTTTTGCTTTAATGCTGGACAAAACAAAACGTTTTTCTTTTAGCGAATGACTCGCCGGGATAAACAACTCTATTTGATAAATTCCTACCAGCACAATAATTTTTTACTATAAAGAACGTTTTGTTTCAATGATATTATATACTTCAATGACATCATTAACTTTAATATCATCATATCGATCAATACCGATACCACATTCAAATCCGGCAGCTACTTCTTTAGCATCATCTTTAAATCGTTTAAGAGAAGATATTTTGCCATCATGAACAAGACGGTCATCTCTGTATAGTTTAATCTTGTCATTTCTATTAATTTTTCCGGATAACACATAACAACCGGCAATGGTTCCTATTTTCGGCACCTTGAATGTTTCACGAACTTCAATAGTACCGACAATTTCTTCATGCAATGTAGGAGATAAAAATCCTTCAAGAGCAGATTTTACATCTGAAATAATATCATAAATAACGTCATAAAGCCGAATATCAACCTGTTCTTTGGCCGCCAATTCACGGGCTTTGGTTGCGGGTCTGACATGAAAACCGATAATAATAGCACTTGATGCGGCTGCCAAAATAACATCTGTTTCAGAAATAGCGCCGACACCTCTTAAAATGACGTTTACAGCAACTTCATCCGTAGCTAATTTTTGCAGTGAATCTGTAATGGCTTCTATAGACCCGTCCACATCGGCTTTAAGCACGACGGACAATTGTTTGATCTTTCCTTTTTGGATCTGTTTAGAAATCTGATCCAATGTTCTGGGTCTGCTTTGCCAGTGTTCGTGTTCACGTTGAAGTTGTTGGCGTTTTTGGCTTATTTCTTTTGTATCACGTTCTGAATCTAGGACAACAAATGAATCACCGGATTGTGGTAATGAATCGAAACCAAGTACCTGAACAGGAACAGAAGGCCCGGCTAGTTTAATGCTATGACTTCTTTCATCAAGCATTGAACGGACTTTACCAAAAGTAGCACCTGCAACAAATGGTTGCCCAACCCTTAATGTACCAGCTTGTACTAAAACTGTTGAAACAACACCTTTGCCTCTATCCAGACGGGACTCTATAACAACACCACGAGCATTGCGGTCCGGATTTGCTCTCAGGTCCAAAAGTTCGGCTTCCAGTAAAATCAATTCCAGCAATTGTTCCATACCTTGTCCGGTTTTTGCAGAAACTTCAACGGATTGATACTTTCCGCCCCACTGTTCAACCAACACATCGTGCTCAGCAAGTTGTTTTCGTATCATATCTGAATTTGCACTGGGTTTATCGATTTTATTAATTGCAACGACAATCGGAACATTGGCGGCTTTGGCATGGCTGATAGCTTCAATTGTTTGCGGCATCACACTATCGTCTGCTGCAACAATTAAAACGACAATATCCGTCACTTGAGCACCACGGGCACGCATGGCTGTAAAAGCCTCGTGACCTGGAGTATCTAAAAAGCAAATACTTTTGCCGTTTACTTCTACTTCATAAGCACCTATGTGCTGTGTAATACCACCTGCTTCACCTGCAATAATGTTACTGCTTCTAATATAATCCAGCAACGATGTTTTACCGTGATCAACATGTCCCATTATCGTAACAACAGGTGGACGGGGAAGTTTGGTTCCCTCATCATCTTCTTCAAGTTCTTCTACAAGTTCTTCACCGAATTCTTCCAGTGCTTCAACCTGGAATTCGTATTCAGAAGCCAGCAATGTAATCGTATCCATATCTATTCGTTGATTAATGGATACCATCATGCCCAGTTCCATACATTTTTTAATAAGTTCTGATGATTCCACTTCCATCAGCTTGGCAAGCTCAGACAATGACATAAACTCACTAACGCGTATGATGGATTGTTCTTCTTCATCAGTTTCTTCAACTTGAGTTCGTCGTTTACGTTTTTTCGTTTTTCCGGAATCATCAATTGAAGCCAATGTTTGACGAATGGTTTCTTTAATTTCCTCTTCATCAAACTGTGGTTTTTTCTTTTTCTTTTTCTTCTTTTTATGTTTTTTAGAAGGAACCAGTAATTCTTCAGCTTCAGAATCATCCTCTTCAGCAGCAGGACGTTTACGTTTTCTTTTCCTCTTGGACCTGGATTCTTCTTTTTCTTCTTTTTTAACAGGAGCAGTCTTTTCCGTTTCCTTAGTTTCTTCGCCCTTTTCTTGTGCAGGAGGTACTTTTTTATGATCTTCTTTTAATTTACGTCCGGAATCTTCGGATGGTATCTCTACGATTCGTAATTTCTTACGTGCACTCTTTTTCTTTGCCGGCGCTTCTTCATCAAGCTCTTCAACAGAAGGTACTTGAGTTTTTTCTATAATTTTTTCAGGTTTCTCACCAACTGCTTCAGTAACTTCAGCTCTAGCCTCATCTACCTGCGACTCTTCGGCAACAGGTTCAGTTACAAGATCAGGTTGTTCAGGAACATCGACAATTTCTTTTTCCTGACCACGTTGTCGTTTTAACTTTGGTATCTCTTGAGCTAGTTCCTGAGACACACGTATCCGTCGTTCCAAATCTTCTTTGGCTTTTTCTTTACTTGCCTCTTCCTGAGCTTTTCTATCGCGTAATCTTTTACGAAACTCATATTCCTCATCTACCTGAGCAGGCTTTTCACCAAATTTTTCCTGTACGAGTGCATAAGCATCGTCATCGACAGGACTCATATGGTTTCGAATATCATAGTCTAATTTTTTAAGGAATTCAATAAGCGCTTCGTTTGCGATATTAAACTCACGGGCTACTTGAAATACTCTTTTTTTAACAGCCAAAAGTTTCTAACTCCCAAGAATTTCACATTCACTCAAGTCAACTAAAATTTAACATTATCAATATAGGAGTATTTACTAATACTCTTCATCATCTATATCATCATCGTCGTCATTTAATTCGTCAACAGCAGGTGTCAACATGCTTTTAATTTTTTCTGCTGTTTTCTCACCAATACCAGGTAAACTGGTCAGTTCTTCAAGGTCTGCATCCAAAACGTCCCGAATAGTTTCAAAGCCGCCCATAATAAGGGTATGTGCAATCTTTTCAGACAAATCTTCAATCTCTGACAACGGCAGGTCTAATCCGCTTTCCGTGGTTGTCATTTTCTTATAGTCTTTTTCACGCATTGTCTGCAGATCATATCCGGTTAATTTAGATGCCAAACGACGGTTTTGCCCACCTTTTCCAATTGCCAGGGATATTTGCGTATCATCCAATATGGCATAAACTTTATGGGCTTCTTCATCAATTGCAATTCGCTTAGGTTTTGCCGGGCTAAGTGCACGTGTAATAAAAATTTCAGGTTCAGCACTCCAGTTAATAATATCGATTTTTTCGTTATTCAATTCCTGGACAATAGCCTGAATCCTCATACCTTTCATTCCAACACACGCTCCAACAGCATCAATGCGTTTATCGTTCGAATAAACGGCAATTTTTGTACGTTCACCAGCTTCACGGGCAATACCTTTAATTTCAATAATACCTTCATAAATCTCAGGTACTTCCAATTCAAATAATCGGGTCAAAAACATCGGAGCAGACCGAGATACGATAATTTCCGGTCCTCTGGAGGTCCATTGAACATCCTTAATTACAGCCCGTAAATTATCACCACGACGATATTTTTCGTTTGGTATCTGCTCGTTTTTCGACAATAAAACTTCGGTATTTTCGGCATTTAGAAAAATTTCATCACGATTAATTTGCCGAACTTCACCACTGATAATCTCACCAATTCGATCCTTAAACTCTTCAAAAACAAGTTCTTTTTCAACTTCTTTAATGCGTTGATTCAAATTTTGCTTAGCAGAGATAACCAATCTTCGTCCAAATGTGGTCGGATCAATAATTTCAAGATATTCATCGCCAAGCTCAAGGTCCGGTTCAGCTTTACGTGCAGCCTCCAAAGAAATTTCCAAAACTTCATCCTGAACGTCTTCAACGATTGTCTTGCTTTGATAAATTTCAATTTCACCTTTTTCCATGTTCACAAAAACATCAAAATTATCAGATGTACCATATTTCTTTTTAATCAGCGAAAGAAAAATATCTTCAATAATCCGGGAAAGTACTTCTTTATCGATGCTTTTTTCTTTTGTAAGGAGGGCAAATGCCTCAACAATGTCACTTTTCATGGTTCAATCCTGTGATAAACTCTACACGTATTGTTTTTTCAATTAAATTTCAAAAACTATTTTTGCTTTTAAAATATCATTAAATTTAATTGAATGTTCCGTATTTTCAACAGCTACAATGACAGCTTCCTGATCTACAGACAAAATCTTTCCTATAATTTTATCTGTTTTCTCATCTTCTGCCTTGTACCGAATTTTTACTTTTCGACCTATATTTTTAGAAAAATCTTTTTCAGAAACAAGTGGACGATCGGCGCCCGGAGATGATACTTCTAAAACAAATCTAGAAGGAATCGGGTCTTTTCGATCCAATATATCAGATATTTGTCTACTTGCTTCGGCACATCGTTCCAAACTGATACCACCAGCTTGATCCACATATATTCTTAAAATTCTCCGTGGACCGGAACCAAGTAACTTGAGTTCGACTAACTCTATACCCATTTCTTCTAAAACCGGAGCGATAATATTATTCAAATTTGTATCTTCATACATGCCGAACCTCAATTACAAGCAATAAAAAAGTGGGCCTTTTGGCCCACTTGACATGGAATATATAAAAAAAAACAAGATAATGCAAGATTTTTTTACATTTACAGCCTTACATAGCAGGGGCACTTTCAATCATTGCTTTTAGTATAACAGCCTGATCTTTCTCCTGTGAATCAGAATAATCATCAATAATTTGGTCCAGCACTTTAACAGCCTGATCGGCTTTGCCGGCACTCTGGTAACAGGCAGCAGCATTTAACAGATACTCGGAAACGAGAACATAATCCGAATGTTTTGAAACGGTTTTTTCATACTGCTTGGCCGCTTTTTCATATTCTTTACGCTGTTCGTAACAAGCGGCTATTCCCGCCATTGCTGCCGGAGTCAAAAGTTTATCGTTACCTCTTGATAAATATTTATTATAAAATTTTTCTGCATTGTCATAATCATTTGTAAAGAAAAAACAATTGGCCAAATAAAAACGACTTGTTTTTCCACTTTTCGTACCGCCATAATTATCAACAACATTACTGAAAAGTGTTAAAGCGCCCTGATAATCGGAACTTTCATAGGCTTTTATTGCACGTGCATAATCAACGGCAGCATCTTGATTAGCTTTATTCTGGGATTGCGAATACAAAAATATTGCTACAATAATTACAACTAGAGCAGTTGCACCACCTATAACATAGCGAAGATTTTTTTCAACCCACGAGCTTGCCTCAAAATAAAATGTTACAAGCTTGTCTTCTTTAAGTTCCTTTTTAGTGATTCGTTTTCTTGGCTTGAGCATAATTTACCTTTGCTTATCGTTCTGATTTCACTGACATTAAAAGCTGGGTAATTTAAAGATTCTTATTTTGAAATGCAAGTACAAAATATTTTTTTAGTTTCGTTTTTGTATAATTTGTAATTATTAAATAGTAAACATACCTAAATGTTTTAAGCACCTTTACAATTTTTAAATATGAGAAATGACATTCAGCCCGGGCTAAAAAATTTCTTTTATCAACAAAGTCTGAAATTCTACTTTATAATTATTGTTTCAATAATACTACTTGAAATTATTTTACAAGTTAGTTATTATATTCATGCAACTAAACTTTTTGATAAACATAATCCCCTGCTCTTCTAATATCATTTTTTCAAGGGCATCTTTTATCATTTACATTTGCAGGACTAAATTCCAATATCGAAAAATATTTTCTGATAATAAAATTGATAATAAAACAATTCTTTTTGTTAAAAATTGTTTTAACAGGAAATTTTTTTAATTTACTTTTAAAAAAGAAAAGAGCACATTATTGTAAATCTGATTTACTCAAAAAATGAAAAATTTTGCAAACAGCTTCATCTATATAGCTTTTAAAAATAGGATATTTATGATAACTCGACGTGACTTTTTAGATAATGTTTATTATATAACTACAGTCATATCAAGCCTTGGCTTGGTGATATCTTGCACAAAAAAAGAAAAACAGCCCGAGACAAACAATCTTTTGAATCCACAGTTTTATGATATTACCATCGATGGAGATCTGCTTCAACGCGCACAACGAAATTTTGATCGTTTACATGATCCCCTTTTTCAGTATAAAAATATTGCCAAACACACACTTGAAGATCCTTATCCGGGTGACTTTATTGGTCGCACTATTTTGGGACTGGTACAATTGGCCCAGGTTCTAAACCAGGAACCACAATTTCTGGCAGAAATTGTGGAAAAATTTCCCAAAGAGCTTGTTAATGATAAAGGGTATACCGGCAAAATTCTTGAAAACGGTTTTTATGATGAAATTCAAATAACCGGCCATCAGTTTTTTCTTCGTGGTTTATGCGAATTGTACCTCTGGCAGAAGGATGACACTATAAGGGACATCATCCAATCCACTGTTCAAAATATGATGATTCCCCTTGCCAACGACATCAAAAGTTATCCTCTTGAGAACAAACGTAAAAGCCTGAAAAAGGGCGGTACAATAGCTATGGACGCTGGATTGGTAGAAAACTGGCAGCTTTCTACCGATACTTGCCAATTATTTATGGTCCTTGACGGCTTGACACAGGTATATCAGATATTTCCGTCAAACGAATTAAAAACAGCGATAGAACAAATTTTTAATTTTTATTGTCAAATTGATCTGCTGCAAATAAAAGCACAAACGCACTCAACACTGTCTGCGTTGAGAGGAATTTTAAGATTTTACGAACTTTTAAACAAAAAGAAATATCTGAATTTTGTAGAACGCATATATGCCGACTATAAGAAATATGCAATGACAGAAAATTATGAAAACTATAACTGGTTCGGAAGACCGGCACACACAGAAGGATGTGCTGTTATAGATTCATTTCTTCTTGCGGTTGAACTATGGAAAGCAACCGGACAGCAAAATTATTTACATGACGCTCATTTAATTTATTATAACGGTGTGCGGCATAATCAATGGACAAACGGCGGTTTTGGTGTCAACAATTGCCTGGGTACTAAAGAAAATGCACGCCTTACTCACAAAGTTGAAGCTACATGGTGTTGCACCATGCGGGGCAGTGAGGGTTTAGCCAAAGCAGGCCAGTATGGTTACTTTTATGATCAGGACAATATTTACATTCCTTTTTATCACAACAGCACCGCTGTATTAAAATTCCAGGATGGCGACCTGCATTTGGGCCTAAAAAGCAGCTATCCGGAAAAAGGTGATGTCCGTATTTCAGTTATCAAATCCACATTAGCTAAAACAAAAACAGTCTACCTTTTTATACCGGAATGGATAGATCGCCATAGTATTAAAGTTAATAGCCGGGTTGGACAACTTGATTACAAACAAAAAAACGGTTTTTTATCATTTTTGCTGGGACCCAACATCTCAGACCCGATTTCCATTACGTTTGATATTTTGTTTTATACAAAGCCCCCCCATCAGGAGAACATTCAAACACGTTATACAAAATATTTTCATGGTCCTGTTTTATTAGGGTGCAATAGTAACCAAACAATTAATTTTTCTCCTCATATAAAATTCGAGGCTACAAATGATCCGGGCAAATATAGAACCTCATCCGGCGTTACGATTAAACCATTAAATACATTGGAATTTGAGAATATTGAAGCACAAAAAAAATCATCTTTTCAGTTTCTTTTTAAAAACATATAAAACAGTAAAACACTGGTTTTATACTTTTTATCATTCACTTTTATAGATATTTAAAAATTTATACATCTATTATTCGGAGGTGAATTTTGAGTTCTTTATTAAAAAACCGCATATTAAATTTTGGGGCTCCTTTTGTAACTGTTTCCAAGTTTTGTAGTTTAAAAAAATTGACGGCAACACACCGATCCAGAATTAAAAAACCGCTGATTTTCACCGTTCTTATTATTTGTGCAACAATTTTCCTTTCCATAAAAAGCAGTATGGCAGAAACTCAAACAATAAATTCCTTTTCACAAATGGAATCCATGTTTAAAAGTCCACCGGTTGAATACCAAAGCGCACCGTTGTGGGTATGGAATGAAGACTCTGATGAGCAGGAAATCGACCAGCAATTACAGGAAATGAAGCAAGGCGGCATCGGCGGCGTTTTTATCCATCCCAGACCGGGGCTCATTACACCTTATCTCTCCGACCGATGGTTTGAATTATGCAAATATACGGTTGCAAAAGCAAAGGAAATGGGAATGAAAGTTTGGTTGTACGACGAAAATTCCTATCCCAGTGGATTTGCCGGCGGGAACGTACCGGCACAAATGCCTGAATCCTATAACCAGGGACAGGGCCTGGAAATGGAATATGTTCAGCAATTGCCGGACAATGTAAAAGATAAATATTTTATTGTACTTGAAAAAGCAAACGATAAATTTATCGATATAACCACTCAGTTGGACCAGAAAAAAAATACCGGTGGAGACTATTATCTGTTTGAAAAAAAAATATTATAAAAAATCTCCGTGGTTCGGGGGTTATTCATATGTTGATTTACTGATTCCCGGTGTAACAGAAAAGTTTATTGATATTACAATGAACGGCTATGAAAAGTCAATCGGGCAAGATTTCGGTAAAGAGGTCCCTGGAATTTTTACAGATGAGCCCAATATCAATCCGCCGGGCGGCATCAAGTATACACCTTCGTTGTTTGATGACTTTGAAAAAAAATGGGGATATGACCTGAAAACAAATCTGCCGTCATTATTTGAAGAAATTGGTGACTGGAAAAAAATCCGACACAATTATTACTCTTTATTACTTGATCTGTTTATTGACCGTTGGAGCAAGCCCTGGTTTGAATATTGTGAAAAAAACAATTTGATCTGGACCGGTCACTATTGGGAACACGGCTGGCCCAATCCAAAGGAAGGGTCTGATAATATGGCAATGTATGCCTGGCACCAAATGCCGGCCATTGATATATTGATGAACCAATATAACGAAGATGTAAATGCCCAGTTCGGCAATGTCAGAAATGTTAAAGAGTTGAGAAGTGTCGCCAATCAAATGGGACGTACAAGAACATTGAGCGAAACATACGGAGCCGGCGGTTGGGACTTGCGGTTTGAGGACATGAAGCGCATTGGTGATTGGGAATATGTGCTGGGTGTAAATTTCCTTAACCAGCATCTATCTTATATTACTATAAAAGGCGCGCGCAAGCGTGATCATCCACAGTCTTTTTCATATCATGAACCCTGGTGGAAATTTTACAAAGCATCCGGTGATTATTTTGCCAGATTATCCTTGGCGCTTTCTTCAGGGGAACAACTGTATGATACTTTAGTATTGGAGCCGACGACCACAGCCTGGATGTATTATTCCACCATAGACGCCAATCCGGCCTTTAACAAAATGGGACCGATTTTTCAAAAATTTATCACAGACCTCGAGTTTTTACAGGTAGAATATGATTTGGGTTCGGAAAACACAATAAAAACCTGGGGTAAACTTGATGGTCAAAAATTTGTTGTTGGTGAACGGACCTATAAATTAGTTGTCCTCCCTCCTGCTATTGAAAACATGGATAGTGAAGTGGTGGCCCTGCTGAAAAAATATCTGGCTAATGGAGGCCAGATTTTATCCTTTACTGAACCGCCAAAATATGTGGATGGTGCGGAATCTAATGAATTAATTGAGCTGGCAAATCAATATGCGAGTCAATGGAAACTTGCCCAATCACTTGATGCTGATGTGCTCGCTCAACTGGAATCGCCGGTCATCCAATTCAAAAATCCGGAAAAAGCCGGCGGCAAACTGTTTCATCATCGCCGGGTATTGGACGACGGACAGATTGTGTTCCTTGTCAACTCAAGTTCTGAGGACTGGTCAACAGGTTCTTTTACCATCAACGGGCAGTCTGTTAAAGAGCTCAATCCTGATTGCGGCTGTTTGTCCGGTTATCCGGCACAACAAAAAAACGGCAAACTGGATATTGCGTTTGACATTCCCCCTGCCGGAAGTCTTTTACTGTTTGTTGGTAATTCAGGGGCAAACACACCGTTACCACAAAAAGCCGCTGAAATTAAAGTTTTGAAATCAGTATCAGATCTGCAAATCAACCGTTTAACGCCCAATACGCTTACACTGGATTATTGCGATTTGACATTGGACGGAAAGATAGAAAAGGACATTTACTTTTTTTAAGGCGTCTGATAAAATATTCACTCATTTCGGATTCGAAGGTGATCCCTGGAGCAGATCAGTTCAGTATAAAACATCTATTCTTGACCGTGATAACTTTGCTCAGGATTCCGGTTTTCAGGCAGATTTTTATTTTGATACAGCCGAAGGCCTGGATACAGGCACAATAAAAGCCGCTGTAGAACGTCCGGAATGCTGGAAGGTATCTATTAACGGTAAAAGTATCGCTCCCAATGGAGAAACCTGGCTGGACAGGGCCATTGGCGTGTATGATATCGGCAAATATATAAAGGTTGGTACAAATAAAATCACCCTAAAAGCTTCGCCCATGACAATTCATTCGGAACTGGAACCGATTTATCTGCTGGGTGATTTTCAACTTGAATCACAAACCAAGGGTTGGAAACTCGTTCCGTCAGAAAAACTCGTATTGGAGAGTTGGAAAAAACAGGGACTGCCCTTTTATTCGGACGGTGTGGAATACGCTACAAGTTTTAAACTTGATACGAAAGACAAACGCCACATCGTTAAACTCACCGATTGGCTGGGAAGTGTTGCCCAGGTTAAAGTTAATGATAAAGAAGCCGGGCTGATTATTTCCGCTCCCTATGAGCTGGATATTACAGATTTGGTCCATAAAGGCGAAAATAAAATCTCTGTTACGGTTTATGGTACCTTAAAAAATCTGCTGGGACCACACCACATGGGAAGTGTTAGAGGTTCCGCATGGCCGAATTCATTTCAAACAGCACCGGACCATATACCGGCAGGCAGCGATTATGATTTTATTGATTATGGCCTATTCAGGGACTTTAGCGTCATTGAAAGTACCGGACCGGCACAGCGTGTTTACTGGCGGGACTATAAAACAGCCAAACCTGAGTTTAAAAATTTTCAGTCCATTTACGAGGATTCACCCGCCAACATTCAGTTAGCCTGTACCTCACAGGGTGCGGAAATACGCTATACATTGGACGGCAGTGAACCGACAAAGACATCGGTGTTATATACAGCGCCAATTACTTTAAAAAAGAGTGCCATTGTTAAAGTACGCGCCTTTAAAGATGATATGATTGAAAGCGACCTGGTGACAAATGGCATATACGTTGTAAACAGCGCAAAGAATGGTATTACCTACAAATATTATGAAACAGTTGATGAAGACATGCCGGATTTTAATGCCATAAAAGTTAAAAGTTCCGGCCAATCATACACGTTTGACTCTCAAAAACTCAAACAAAGAAGAGAAAAATTTGCCTTTCAATTTGACACAATTCTGCAAATAGATACGGAAGGCGACTATACGTTTTTTGTAAACTCTAACGACGGCAGTATGACCTACCTGAACGGCAAGCTTGTCGTGGAAAACGGTGGAAGGCACGGCATGGTGGAACGCCAGGGCACTGTATATTTAAAACCAGGCAAATATCCGTTACACCTCGATTTTTTTGACGCCGGTGGCGATAATGGTTTAGAGGTATATTACAAAGGACCGGGGATCGAAAAGCAGCAACTGCCGCCGGACAAGTTGTTTATTGAATAAAATGTATAATGGGGCTTTTTAGGCACCCGATATTGTTTTATAAAATTTAAGCTAAAGGCTGGATAATTCTTTTTGGAATCCGATTTTTGACAACAACTATTTCTGGAGACGATACTATGAGGGCTGTATTAAAATTAAATGCCATTTTAATTCCAATAATTTTTATTATTACCTGTTATTCAGGTCAAGGGATAAAGCTTGACAATAATTATTTAACTGTTGATATGGCCCATTATTCTCTCAGCTTGAGGAATAAAAAACAAGGAAACCTTTTAAAAGGATGGTATATAAATAGAATTGGCGGCGAGTCGGAAATCGTAAATATTAATAAAAAAAACGAATTATTTGGATTCGAACTATCATTTCAAATATTTCAAATATTAGATGAAAATTTAAAACAAAAATCGATTTCAGAAATTGCAGATATATACAGACAAAATGAAATTAATGGAATGATTGAGCTGGGAGTAAATAAGGGAAAATATAATTTATCCAAAGATATTAATTCTGGTAATTGTGTAATACAAAACAAAACATTTTATACAATGAGATATGCAACCTTTACAGAACAAATTTTAAACTATGGTAATTTATATATCCATATTCCCAATAATAAAAATTTTATATTTATTGCTCATCATGCTGAAACTGGTCCAAACCAAAGATATAGTAAAAATCCAAAATTGAAATATAAAGAAGAGTTTGAAAAATTATTAGAAAATATAAAAATCAAAAATAATATATAATCACTTGTATTTACAAGTGTCTAAATTCAGAAAACTTTCAATTTTATTCATCGTCAAAAGTTTGGCGAATTTCTATTTATGACATAACAAACAAGCAATATAAAACAGTGATTGCTTGATTGGGATATTGAAAAAAATTTAAAAAGCAAGCCGGATTCAAAATACCGAATCCGGCTTAAAATTATGTCCGTCATTTATATATCTCACTAAACCTTTTTCCTTCTCAAACGTCTATTATTATGACAAATGATTTTCCGGAGGAAACGATGCCGCAAAAGGATGCGGAGCTGATCGAATCTGCTGCTTGTGGAGATGAGGACGCTTTTACACAACTATATAAAACATACCAAGCGGACGTCTATCGCTATCTCTGCTATTTATGCTCAGAGTCATGGCTTGTGCAAGACCTGTTTCAGGAAACATGGCTGCGTGCCGTCAGGGCCCTTCCGGGAAAATCCAAAATAAAAAATTTTAAACATTATATATTTACTATCGCCACCAATCTGTATCGGGACGAATTGCGTAAACTAAGAGTGCGACGGTTCTTTCTTGGTGAAGAAGCTGATCCGGATAAAGATGGCTATCTTTATGCTGAAAATACGGTTTCGAATTCTCTTACAAGCTTTCAAAATATTGAGCAATGGCAGGATATTCAAGCGGCCCTCAAGTCCTTAACGCCACGGCAACGAGCCGTATTCAGTCTGTTTTATATTCAGGATTTATCGATTCAGGAAATCACTGTAATAGTAAAAAGAAAACAAGGTACAGTCAAGGCCACTCTTTTCCAGGCTGTGCAAAAAATTAAAAAATATGTTAATCAATCAGTGTGAGTTCTAAAATGCGCTGTAAATCAATTCAAAAAAAACTCTTGTTGCAGCAAAACCTTGATGAAAAAGAACAGGGCCATATAACTTCCTGTGAAAAATGCAATGCGTTTCAGCAAGAGATGATTGAAATTAAGCGAACATTCAACCAGACAAAAATTAAAGTACCGGAAGAATTAAGTCAGGCTACATTGGTATGGTGCAAAACTATTATAGAAAAACAGAAAATAAAGCTCTCTTTAAAACAAAAGCTGCACTTATTATGGCAATCCCCAAAACTTGGCATCGGTTTTTCAATTTTGTTTCTGGCAACGTTGTTATTATTGATAATTGGCCTCATCATACAAAAGGACAATGGAGAGGTATTTGATTTTAATATCTCTTTGGTGCTGACAATTTTAATTCAAAATATGATCATGGCAATCTTTATCCCACTGTTTTATTCGCCGTTTAATGATAAAACCGGCAGCAATCAAAACCCGAATTATTTTTAGGAGAATTATTATGGCAACTTCAACCGGAAAAACTCTCGGACTGTTACTGCTTATTTTTCTTATTGTATTTGTATTTATTGTTGTTAATCCATTCTCACATTCTTTTTTTCATGGTATATTTCCCAAAATGATCTCCCCCCACAACGGAATTCAGCCCATTGAAGCCTACCATATGTTTTTATTTCCTTCAGTGCTCTTTATATTCTGGTTAATAGTGACAATCTGGGTTTATATTGATGCGGAACGAAGAAAGTTGAACGGCTTTTTATGGGGATCGCTTGTGTTTGTCGGTAACGTGATCGGTCTGATAATTTATCTGCTGGTCCGTACCGGTAGTACACCGGTTGTTTCGATTACTCCTCAGGTAACGGCAAATTCACCACAAACCTGCCCGGCTTGTTCAAAACCGGTTAGAAACGATTTTAATGTCTGTCCCCATTGCGGCACATCGTTAAAAATGACATGTCCTGCTTGTGAGAAAAAGGTCGAAAGTGACTGGAAGGTTTGCCCTTATTGTGCCGCGAAATTGATGGATTGAGATAAATAGGCTGCCAAAATGTGCAGATTGAAATCATCAATCTGCACACAGCTCATATAGAATATGTTGGGGGAAATAAAAAAAGTACGAAAAGAATACGGTTTACGAATGTCGGGGCTGATGCCATTTTTCAATAGACCCGAATAAAATCCCAAAGGAATGACATATTAATATAAATCAGGCCAATTATTATAATTCCATCAAAATCCGCCATTTTAATTTCTCACGCTTAAATAAAATTCCCTTGCGCTGTTTTTAAATATTACGTATTATTCTCTTATCAGATATTAAGGACTATTTTTCAGGACGATTGGTCGATCATGGGCGTTCCTGATGTCTTTTACCTGATAATCATTTTTTCAAATATGGGTTTCAGCAGCACACACGAGGAGAGATTGTGTCGGATTCAAGATCATATTCCTTTATTTCAGTGTCAGAATAATTGGGTTGGGTGGGGATGGGCAGCTATTTAGAATCACCAATTAAGAGATAAATTCTGTAAAAATAAATTTAATATAGGAACCAATGAATAAACTACCAATAGCCAAATTTAACTAAACTGGATAGAGTTTGAATAAGCTATCACACTATGGATAGTTTTTTAGCTAATTTATACTATTCTCTACATCTATTTAGATAAAAAGGAGCCTTGATATGAACGATGATTCAACACACATTTTTAATATCTTTAGATATCAAATTTTACCACTTGAGCAATCCCCTCAGTTATCATTATTTTCTGATAACATTTCATTGGAGGATTTAAAGAAACAAAAAAATAATTATTTTGCCGAAGCACTTGGGTCTCTTAAAAAATTTGAATATAGTCGTTCTGAAATTGCTCATAAAGTAATTTACCATTCATCAGATTTTTCAATACTAAAAATCGGACATCAAAAAATTTTAAAAATAACAGATAAAAATTTTGATCAAAAACCAGTTGACGATTGGACACCAATCAGTGTATTAATCAACAATAAACCTGAAATCCAAAAAATATTTATTGAAAAAAATACAAAAGTATTTGCAAATACGAACACAGTTGCCAGTTTTTTAGAACGCAATTTGTCCCACTTCCTTAAAAAATTTCACCTTGGTATATTTATTGAGCCGATGTTTGGTAAAGAGGACTTTTGGGAAATTATCAATAGGTATCCGAAATCATTAACCCGCCTAACATTCAATTTGGTATCACCGAATTTAGCGAATATTTCAGGAGCACTAAAACTCGACTTACCAAAATTAAATGAAGAAACAAATACAAATAAAACAAAACTAGAGTTAAATAGCCCTAAAACTTCATACTTAACAATTAAACCAGAGAATGAAATGATCGAAAGCTTGCTTGACTACTCTTCCGAGGGAGGGGGTGAAGTTACGATGAAAGTTAAAGGTATCAGGAAAAATATTACAATGTCAGAAAGTGTTCAAGAAACGGAAATTGATGAAATAGAACTATCTATATCAGATATAGATAAGGCGATACCAATTTTAAAGGAAATTGTCTCATGATTGACCAACTAAAAAATATTTCTATGTATATAACTATAAGCATTATTCTCACCTTATTATCAATATTACTAAAAAGTTCATATATTTCATCTTTTCTTGATACAAATTTAGTATTAATAATAATTGCCCTTATGGCAATTAACACAACTACGACAAGTATTATTATGACGAAACTTAGAGAAATAGCTGAACAATATGGGAATGATTTTAATACTACAATGCATGAAATGCGAAAATCTGTCTGCGAACAAGTCTGGTTATTAATAACGAGTTTTTTATTATTTATATTGAAACATAGTATTGTTGTTCAAGAAAATGTACCATATTATAATTTTATTTTTGATGTTTTAATTTTATCTATTTTTTGCTTTGCAGTGCATATTCTTTATGATACAGCAGATGCTGCATTTATTATTTTAAAATTTGAATCAAAACAAGATGACCACGATTAGACTACAAAAAAAATAAATATCTATTGAAATAAATTTCAATCACGTCGATCGATAATTACTAGCACAAACCGGCAACATTACACACTCACTTTTAACAAAAGGGACTAAAATGAAAAAGCTCACACTAATAATATTTAGCCTAACGTTTTGTCTGTCATGTGCGCATCAATACCCATATAAAACAAGAAATATGGTATCTTTATTTGAATACTATCCCACATTAGAGTTTGACGACGGTGTTTATTCCAAAAAATTTACCATAACCAAACCATCCAATAAGCCGTATACAAAACAAGTCGAGACGAGTGACGGAATAGCAAATATTTCGTTTTTAATCGGATTTACAATAGAATTTTATCAAAAAGATAATATCTTTGCCATCCTTGCAACAGAAGAATACGTTTCCGAACTTTATCCGCAAAGCAAAGAAATTATAGAACAGGGATTTTTATATCAAAGAGAATGGGCCATACAAAATAACAAAGAACTGGAAAATTTCACTAAAGAATATGGTGAATATCATTGTATCGGGGACCACAGCGCCGATATTAAAAAAATAAAAAATGATGAACTGATAGGTTATTATCTACTATTTAATGATACACTGAGAACAGGTACAACAATTATTTTCACTAAAACAAGCCAAATTCATTCAATTGATGAATGGTTACCAATGCGAGACCGTTTTCTCTCGAAAATAACGAGCGCAACCTCAAATAAATTACCCAATAATTAAAAAAAAACCGGCTATTACTAATCACAGGATATTATTAAACGAACATCTCCATAGAAATGGAAGAAGAAAAAATGAATGCAAATTTACCTTCCGGAATTTCAGTCATAGTTGTTATTTTTTCAGCGATTTCAATAATACTTTGTATTTATCAAATAGTTTTTCGTAAAAAAGTAAAGCTGATAACTGCCTGCAAAGTGTCCGTATTTCTTCCCTTTATGTTAATCATCGCAAAAGCATTAACAGCGGTTTCCCAGGCATTTGGCACAATTGCGAAAGTGAATGATTTGTTACCATCAATTATTCACCAGGGAATATCTTCCATTTTAGCATCAGTCTCTTTAGGGCTTGGCATAACAATTATTCTATTAATTTTGTATTCCATTACAAAATCCGTATATGAAAATCAATGACAGACTTTAACAAACTATCACTGAATTAAAAAAGTATTAAATATTCACGATGTTTTATAATTTTCAGAAAAGCCTTGTACTGTGATGCTATATTTTGTATTTTTTTTTAACATGGCAATGAGAGAATGATAACGAAATAAATAATGGTGATTTAATGAAAAAGTTTATGATGATTTTGTTATTTTGTTTTCCTCCAATATCATCATCGCAAGTAATAACATTGGGCAGCAACAGCTTTGAATACAAGTTAAACAATTCCTGGAATATAGCGGTAAGAGATTCTACTGAAGGGATAAAAAGACTTTTATACAAACGCAATCCAATAAGAGACAGTAATAATATTGATGTGATACCAAATATTCAAATATTGGTGTTTAAAATAATCAACCATAAAAATGTCGAAGAAAAAGACGATAGTGATCCTTTTGATATGATGACTTTGGTCGTACTATTAAATTATGCACCGCCGGTTGTCCTAAAAGAATACCAGTTAAGTAAATTAAAACCACCAATTAAATACCAATCAAATTACAAACCATTTTATGGTTTTGTAAGTGAATACACAGACAATTTCAATGAACCCCATGACTGCTATTATTTCACTTTAATGAAAAAAGATCAAATCGGTGTATTGATATTAGTTGATTCCACAAAAGAAATTTTTCCCTATATTAATAAAGAAATATTACAATTTGTCTCAAGCTTTAATATTATTTAATTTCCTGCTTCCCAGGTAAAAAAGCATCCTTTGGAGATATTAGTTCTACTGTCATGGTTTTTATTTTGTATTATTTTTAAACCTGTCGGCCTTGTAAAACGGGGATCAATATGAAAAATCTGCTCATCATCTTTTCGTTCTGCTGTATTTTGATTTTTTTATCCTGTACCAGAGCTATAAGAACATCACCTGCTGAATTTAAAGAGAATAATAAGACAAGAAATTCGGTTTACAGAATAACAACATTTGAACATGAATCTTTCGAGTTCGAACAGTATTCCATTTCAGGAGATACTTTGATTATCGTGGTACCCCATAAGTACAATAATACAGAATATGAAATAAAACTGCCATTCAACCAGATAAAAACTATGAATAAAATAGAAATTAATAAAAAAAAGACAACCATAGTTGTTTCTACTATTACACTTTTAGTATCGATCTGGGTTTGTTTGGTAATTTCATTTGGAGATAGTTTAGAAAACTTTTAATGGTATTTTAAAACAGGAATTGATTATAAAATATTCTCAAATCATCAAAATCATAGTTGTAAAAAACCAGCTCCGATTTGTTAAAATATAATCTAAAAGTAAATTTTGAAAAAATTCCTTAAAAATCCGGACCTTTTCTTATGAACATTTTATTCCTCCCCATGCTTATTTCAGGTATTTTCTGCATACTGCTTTCGATTATTACCTGGCTATTTCGCAATCGTGATACAATCAACAAAATGTTTTCTTTATTTACGCTTGCTCTGGCAATTGACAGTTTTGCTTTTTTTGCCTGGTTCCAATTTGGAAGGACGGAACATATCAATACCTGGATGCGGATTACATTTACAGCAGGATTTTTTGTGCCCATAACACTGTTATACTTCTTTTTTGCCTTTACCGGATATGATAAAAAACCGGATGCCAAAGTCCTGAAAATCAAAGTAAAAAACTTTAAAATCGCATCGCTTTTTGGCATTCTCATGTGTATTATATTTTCCCAGTTTACCGACCTTATTATCAAAATATCCGACAATCCCAAACATATCTGGGACGTGGAATTTGGTGCTATTGGAAGTTTTCTATTTCCTTTGTTTCTGGTTGTATTTTTCTACTTGTTTACAATGGCATATAAAAGTTTTAAAACAGCAGCAGAACCTCAAAAACGATTCATACTTTTACTATCAATTGGGACATTGATATGGCTTTTTGTTGGATACGGAGGAGCAATTATTTTTCCTACATCAAATGAAAAGTGGCAGCTTATCAATTATATCGGCACATTTTTAATGGCTGTTTTTTATTTTGTGGCAATTCTTAATTATCAATTCGACAAGGTTAACGAACTGAATATTGGTCTTGAACAAAAGGTAAAAGACCGAACTCAGGAACTGTTACAAAAAAACATCGAACTGAAAGACACACTTTTAAAACTGCAACAAATGCAGAAACAGGTTATTGTTCAGGAAAAGATGGCCTCACTCGGGCAATTGGTGGCAGGATTAACACACGAATTCAACACACCGATAGGCGCTGTACGCAGTATGAATGATACAATATCCAAAGCCATTAAAAAACTTGAAACAATCATGAAAAACATTGTCCCTGAAACAGACCGTAAAGATCAGGAAATAACAAAACTCATGCAAATCATCCTGAATGCAGAGGGCTCAATTTCACAGGGAACAGAACGGCTGAACGAAATTATCAAAAATTTGAAAAATTTTACAAGGCTTGATGAAGCCGAAACAGTAAAAGCAAACATCCATGAAGGGCTTGACAGTGTTTTAGCACTCATAAAGCACGAGTATCTTTCAAATATCACGGTTGTAAAAGAGTATGGAGATATACCGGAATTTATTTTTCAACCGCGAAAAATGAACCAGGTGTTTTTAAACTTGATAAAAAATGCCGGACAGGCGATTGAGGATGAGGGACAAATCACCATTACCACCAGTCAGCAAGGCGATAAAGTTCACATCGTTATTAGAGATACCGGCAAGGGCATCGCACAAACAGAGCTGGATTCAATTTTTGACCCTGGATTTACAACAAAAGGACCGATTGTCAGGGCCCGTTTGGGATTATCCATATCCTACCAAATTGTTCAGGAGCATCATGGTGAAATTAAGGTTGCAAGTGAACCGGGAAAAGGCTCAACTTTTACAGTCGTTCTTCCTGTTGATTTAAATAATCAGAGAACCCAACAGATGTTGTAAAAAAGTTTTCTTTTTCAGCAATTCTTTTTACATTCCAACCAATTGAATTCAATCATCAATCAATATTTGGCAATGACACAAAATAAAAAAGAACATTACAAATGTCCGTTGTGTTACGGACAAAAGGTTTCTGACTATTGGCAGGACAAATATCGTGTCTATCTTGAATGTAAAGAATGCTCGCTTGTCTTTGTGCCTCCGCAATACCATTTATCTGCTGAAGAAGAAAAAAAGCAATATGATTTTCATCAAAACAGTCCAAACGACATGAATTATCGAAAATTCCTGAACCGGCTTTTTCAGCCTATGCAAAAATATATTATAAAAGGTGACAAAGGTTTGGACTTTGGCTGCGGCCCCGGCCCCACCCTTTCGGTTATGTTTCAGGAAATCGGCTGCGATATGAATATTTATGATAAATTTTATGCAGATCACCCCGGGCTATTGCAGCAAAATTACACTTTTATAACGGCAACAGAAGTGCTGGAACATTTAAGTGATGCAAAATATGAACTCGAACGTCTGCTATCATGTCTGAAATCCGGAGGTGTTTTGGGAATAATGACAAAACTTTTGACAAACAAGGAGGCTTTTAAAACCTGGCACTATAAAAATGACCCGACACATATTTGCTTTTATTCAAAAACAGCCTTTCAGTGGCTAGCAGAACATTGGCAGGCGGGTATTGAATTCCATGGGAATGATGTCATTATTATTCGGAAACATCAACAACTGTCCTAAAAAAAGGACACCTGGGACAAATATTAGACACATATTTATTCGTTTATTTGTCCATTCGACAGAAGGCTGCAAACACACCTTATTTTTATTACACTTATAAAATTAAAATTTCAAATCGCATCACCACTTTTTGGCATTTATTTTGTATGTATTCTGGTGTCCAAAATACAACAGATTTATTACGAAAGATGGCAGAATATGACAAGTATAGTGATCAAAAATAATCGAATTTTCAACAAAATTAAAAATTCTCTTTCCATGTTTTTCATGGGTTTAATTTTAATACTGGGTATTGTCTTTAGTTTTATTTGTCCGATTGCTTTTTAAAGAATAGACAAAGATAAAACGGGGATAACCCTGGGATAGTAACCTTTATTTATTAAAATTTAATATATTAGGGATCGGTTTTAGCGGGCGACATTTGGTTTTTTATAGACTCTTTAATCAACTTAATCTTTTTAATCAATTCAACATTCTCCGGCAGGGATAAAAGTGACTTTTTAAATCCAGGCGTACGAAGAGATGTTATACAAATTCGCAGACATTGGTAGGCAGTTTTATAATGTTGAAAGGCATCAACAAGATTACCATTTTTATAATCAATATCACCCAATAATTGATGGATGTTTTTTTGGTCTAGCGTTCGGTTAAGAGAATCGGCAATATTCAAACCATTTATTAAGAATTTTTTAATCCTGTTCGGATCATTTTTGTCGGCAATTAATGCAAATGATAGCAATTTTAAAAGTTCAACCTGCTGCCATTTGAATTTTATATCATTGAAATTTTGTAAATAGGGTCTGACCTTTACTAAAACCTGTTTGTCTTTTTGCAAAAGAATATACATTTCAAGTTCCAGAAACAAAATTTCCAGCTTTAACGTTTCATCCTGATATTGATGTGATAGCTCCCTGGCATTATTCAGGTGCAATTCTGCATTGTTATCATTTAATCGTAAACAAATACGACTTTTTAAAACATTATATTGTGCCAACCTTACTTTAGGACTGTGAGCTTCGGCGATATTGAGACAAAAATCAATACTCTTGTTTGCCAATAAAACCTGGTTTAGTTCCAAATAGACAAAAGCTTCCTGATACAACATTTCAGCCTGATTTGGAAAATCCTGTAGTTTATTTGCATAGCTAATTCCTTCTTCAAGCGCGCTTAAAGCGGAATCAAAATCTTCCCGAAGTCGTTCCAATTCACCCAAATTACCCAAAACTTCAACAAGGCCGCGTATATCACCGGTCCGTTTCCTAATTATTTTACATTTATTATAATTTAAATAGGCACGGGAAAACTGCCCTCTCTCCAGCAACAGCACACCCATATTCATCAAAATTTGGGCAATACCGGAAATATCACCAATTTTTTCACGTAATTCCAAACCCTGGGTCCAAACACTTATTGCCTGTTCTTGTTTGCCGGCTACATTGTAAAAAACACCCAAATTATTCAACGTGGCGGCCGTACCCCAATCATCATGCAATTTTTTCCGAATATCTATGCTTTTATGCAAATATTCGATTGCCTTATCTATTTCACCATTAAAATAATATGCAGACCCCATACTGTTCAAAGCCAGTCCAAGCGCTTTGGAAGGTGTCTGATTATCAAGAGATTGAAGGGCCTGATGACCCAATTCCAGGGATTTTTTATTTTCTCCTTTTATCAGGGCAATCCATGCCAATTCACGCAAAACAAGCGCCTGTTCAATAAAAGCTTGTTTACCGATTTGTTTCAAGGCGGAATTTAACGCCTCTGTGGCTTTATCAATATCACCCATTTTTTGATACAGTGTAGAGATTCGCCGGTATACAGCAGATTTGGCGACACCTTTTCTATACATGACCACGAGTTGGATAAAGTGTTTAATGGCATCAACAGTCTCTCCAAGATTCTGTTCCAGTTCTGCAATACGCCGTAAAAGAGTCATTCTTATGCGTTTTTTTTGTTTTTTTGCCAATGAACTGGTAAAACGCGCTAATATTAAAGCATTTCGATTTTCCTGAGAAAAGCTTAGCTGTTTTATGGATCTTGTTGAAAATTTAAATCCGTTTTCAAAATCACCGCTCTTTAAATAGTGCAATGCTTTGAGATGCAGCGAAAGAAAACTATCCGGATAGCTTTTAAGATATTCAACAATTTCTTTATGTAAAGTTTTTACCAGAGTAGCGGAGATTGAATTGTAAACAAACTGACGTAAAGAGTCTGAAACAAAATCAAAAAACTCTTCATCTTTTATTGTAAAAATCCTCAAAAGCCGTTTCGTAACAAGAGGTTGAAATAAATCCTCAACATCATCAACAGCAATATTTAAACTTTTGATAATCGGTTTGGTAACAGCCGCACCCCAAACAGCAATATATTGGGCCAGTTTTTTTTCATTTTCAGTAAGAGAACTGTATAGAGATAAATAGATTTTGTTAAAATTACTCAGGTCCAGATCGGTTAAATGATAATCATCATTTAAAATCCACCGGCCTTCTGACCGAATAAAATAATTTTTATTATATAATTCAATTAATATGGAAACAACGGCAGACGGATGCCCGCCGCTATGTTTTATTAAATCATTAATAAATCGGGCTGGTATGGAAATATCATAAAAAGCAAGTTTAAGAAACTCTTCCATTTCATTTAAAGAAAAAGGTTCAAGTGATAATTCACTTACCTTTTCCAACGATGCATTTTCGTGATGAATAAGGGCCTGGGCCTGACTTTTTTCAGGTGAAAAAGTAAGACAGATAAATACATTTTGACCGTCCAAAGCACGGGCAATATAGTAAAAGAGCTTAATTAACAAGTCAGCAGCCTGTTCGGCATTTCTGAGAATAATATAAACAGGATTTTTTTGGCCCAACTCGGAAAAAAAGGAAACCCACTCATCCATAAATGTCGTCAAGTTTATCTGGCGGTGTTTTTGATTGTCTTTTTTGAAAAAATCAGCGTTAAAATGTTTGTCAAAAAATTCTTTAAAATTTTCTTCTATTTTGCCAAACCCGTCCAAATTTCTAAAGGTATTTGCCAATGGTTGAAAGGGTGACAAGTGTGTATGTTGACACCAAATTTCATAAGCGTTCACTTCCTGCATTTGGAGGTTATTTTTAATCTCATCTAAAACACGATCTATTCCCGACCCTTCCGAACCGGACAACGTGATTATTTGTCCATCCCTGTCAGAAGGACTGCTATTATGCCTGTTTATAACCTTTTCTAAAATATTTTTATTATGTTGAACAAATCCATCCCAAAACAATGATTCCAGAATAGATTGCGAATTAATATCCAAATCCAGTGAATTTTCCAGATCGACAAGAATATCCTCACAGGATTTATAACGTTCGTCCGGTTCTTTTGCCAGCATTCGCATAATAATACGTTCAAGATCATAGGGAACTTGGCCCTGAAGAGCCGGTGGAGAAGCACTTAGATGGCCCTTTTTAAGAGCGTCAGGCGAACCTTTAAACGGAGGTTTCCCTGCCAGGGCCCAATAAAATAAAATACCAAGGGCATAAATATCGGATTGGATGGAATGTCCGCTGCCGCGAAACAATTCCGGTGCAGCATATTCCAATGTGCCGCCGATATTTTCCTTTGCTTTGCTGCCTCTTTGACCGGACATGCCAAAATCCATAATTTTAACCTGGTCTTTACCCCAGGTATCCTGAATAATAAACAAATTATCACTTTTCAGATCCCCGTGATATAATCCCTTGGCATGTATATAGTCAAGCGCTAAAATAATCTGCACAAACAACTGTAAATGCTGTTGAACATCATATTCAGATGCTTTTTCCAGATAAGGTTTACCGGCTACAAACTCCATTGTGAAAAAGTACTTTTGTGTACCGGCTATCCGATTTAAATCGTAAACATTAACTAAATTGGGGTGATGTATAGCGGAGAGAATGCTAAACTCCTGACGCAATTGCGCTATAATCAAATCATCTTTGTTTACTGAATTGTTTAAAATTTTGAGGACACATTCCTTTTGTTCGCGAATCATATCCTGAACAAGATATACGATTCCCGTTGCACCCCGCCCTAACTCTTTCAAAACACGGTATCTGTTATTGATTAACTCATCCGTATTTTGAAAATTTTCAGGTTGTGTCAAATTATCTTTCATCAAATTTAATCAAAATACCATTCTGATATATTAAAAAACGTTGAAACAGGAGAGAATTTAAATCCTTTAATTGAAGGATCAAGAGCAACAATTCTGTCCGGAATCCACAAAAAGGATGCAGGCTGGTCAGATACAATGATTTCCTGAAATTCGTACCAGAGTGGTAAGGCGTCTTTTCTGTCCTTTAAATTACGTGCATTTTCAATTAATTTATCAACAGTGCTGTTTTGATAACATGAGAAATTAAAACCATCCGGTCCGGCCATTGATGAATGCCACGCGGGGTATACATCAACTTTGGTCGGAGACATCATACCCAACAAGACGGCATCGTATTGTTTACCCAACAGTTTTTCCACATAAACAGACCATTCCAGTTTTTGAGGAACCACCTTAATACCTACTTTTCCCAACATTTCCTGGACCATGATAATGGCATCCTCTCTAACCTGGCTGCCAATATTGGTAACCAGCTTAAACTCAAAAGGTTTGCCATTTTTAGATATAACACCATCACCATCAGAATCAATCCACCCATTTGCCTTTAATATATTTTTTGCGGCCTGCGGATCAAACGCGAGTTCAGGCAGGTCTTGTTTATAGGCCCATAACATCGGATGAATCGGACTGTTTGCTTTGCTGCCATATCCGATCAACAAATGATTTACAAGAGCATCCCGATCTATCGCTTGTGTTAGGGCGGTCCTTATTTCCTTACTATCAAATAAAGGATTATTCAAATTCCAGGCAATTTCAACATACTGAACATAGGGGAAAGATTGAACATTTATATTTAACTTTTTGTCTTTGATACCAGCGGCATTTTGAGGTGTCAAACCATCCAGAACCTGAATTTCACCTGTTTGCAATTGGGTAAACATTTGGTTCTGATCCGGAATAATTTTAAATACAATGTGTTTAATTTTAGGCTGAATTCTAAAGCAGTCCGGATTATTGATAAATTCAATATACTGATTTGAAACATAGGATTTTATTTTATAGGGCCCGGAACCAACAATCATTTTGGAAAATGAAAAATCTTTAAGCTCTTCAACGGATAAACCCTCAAGCTGGTGTTTTGGAAGAATAACGCCGTCATTAATATCCATTAACTGGTCCAGATAGGGTTCTGATATATGAAACTCTACTGTTGAATCATCAACTGCAACAACCTTTGAAATACGGTCTTTAACAGATGCCCCGGACCAGCCAATTTTTTCGTTTGTTTGCAAACCAAAAGTAAATTCCACATCGTTTGCCGTTACGGGTACGCCATCTGTCCATAAGGCCCTGGTGTTTAAATGGAACCTGACAATTTCACCATTGTTCAGTGTTTCCCATGAATCTGCAAGTTCAGGCTTAAATTCCGAAAAGTCAGGCTGTTCTTCCAAAAGATTAAGAAACAACATTTGTGAAATTTCTTTTCCCAAACGAGAGACGGAAAACAATGGATTTAAAGAATCCGTATCCCCGCTGACTCCAACAATCAATGAATCAGATTGTGATGATTGTTTTCCACAATGAAAAGAGAAAACCAGCAGCAGCAGAATAATAACTTTAGATAAAGTTTTTCTATTCATAATCTACTCTCAATATATAAATTCGTCAATATTTTCAGCTAACTGAATATCAGGAGAATTTTTTATTTCTTCCTGCAATATCGGTATCGTTATGATAAAGGTAGTTCCTTCTCCAAATTCACTTTCCACTTTAATAGAACCGCTATGGTTTTTGACAATAGCCTGGCAAATACTCAAACCATATCCATGCCCGTCGGATTTATCAGTAAATAAAGGTGTAAACAATTTATCAATTTTTTCTTTTTTCATACCCGGGCCGTTATCAGATAAAAGTAATTCGATATTACCTTCTTCCCTTTTAAACCTGGTTTCAATTGTAATATGAGATTGCGGCTCAACTTCAATAGCATTTTTGGTTAAATTATATAAAATTTGCTGAATTTGGCCGCGATCCAAATAGATAAGTGGTATATCATTATCATACTTTTCTTCAAATGTCGCCTTGGTTCGGCGATATACCGGTTTTACAAATTCTATAAAGCTATGAACAACATCATTTAAATTACTTTCGCAAAGTTTGGTGTCCATTTGAGTGTTGTCCATTAAACCCTGTGAAAATCGGGTCATGCTTGTCAGCATTTCAGCAACCTTGTTCAGGTGATTTAATACTTTTTCTTTACTTTCTTCTCGTTGAACATAAAGGATACCGATTTCCAGATTACCATAAATACCTGACAAAAGATTATTCAACTCATGTCCGATTTTTGCGGCAACTTTACCGCGGGCTGCCATTTTTTCCGCATATAACAAACTTTCCTGGGCGTTTTGAAGTTGTTCGTAGGATTTTTTCAATCTTTCATAATATTGCGCATTACGAATGGCATCGGCAGCCTGATCAGCAAATAGCTGGAAAAGCTGTTTTTTTGTTTTTGATTTTCCGATCAAAGGCTTTGAGCTGTCAGCATAGATAACACCAACCAGGTCCTCGTTAATGATCATAGGACAACATACAATGCTTCTCAATTTCAACTGCTGAATACTCAAACTGGGAGAATATTCCTGTTCCGTCAATACATCTTCTACATAAACAAACTGTTTTGTTCGTATAGTTTCCTTTAAAAAGCTTTGACTGACTTTGAACTCCCCTTCTGTTAACGAATTCCGGTCAGAATCCCGTGCAATTCTATACTCCAAATTTCCATTGGAATCTTTAAGAACAAGAAAACCTCTCTCTGCTCTGATAACAGAAACAGCAGAATCCATCACATGTTCCAGCACAGACTTTAAATCAAGAGAACTGTTCATCAGTCTGAAGGTTTCCAAAACCTCAGCAATGAATTTCCAGTCTCCAATTTTTTCATCTTCAGATTTATCGGAAATTTCCTGATCCAGAGTCAGCAACTCCTGATCGAGCTCGTCAAAAACATCCAATAAATCCGAATCCGTGTTATTGTTTTCTTGTTCCTTACGCGAATAATATCTGTCATCCACATCCTTCATCCCATCATCCTCCAAATTTATTACGCCCTTGAAGTTAAAATATTCACACAAAAATTTTAGTTATATTGTTCTGATATCGAGTATATTTTGTAATTGTTCTCCTAATAAATTTAAACATGTCACTGTAATTAAAATAGCCACGCCAGGGAAAAAACTGATCCACCATCCATCCAAAAGGACTTGTCTGCCGTCATTAATTATATTTCCCCAGCTTGGAATGGGCGCCTGAACACCCAGACCTATAAAACTTAATGCTGCTTCTAAAAGTATTACATTTCCCAACATCAAAGCCGAGGCCACTATCAGCGAAGGCATCATGTTGGGTAAAATATGATGATATAAAATTCTCTTTTTTGAAAGGCCCAATGTTACGGACGCTTTAATAAAGGTTTGTTCCTTAATTGAATATGTTTGATTTCTAACCAACCGTGCAATATCCATCCAGCTTAACAATCCGATAACAACAACAATCCATGAAATAGAATTGGGTTCAAACAGGGCTACAACCGTTAGGATCAGCAAAAACTGTGGTATCGACATAAACAAATTAATAAACCAGCTTAAAATCTCGTCCACTTTTCCACCGGTATAGCCTGCCAGCAAACCATAGGGTATGCCTATTATAACTGCCAAAACAACAGATAGTAGAGCAACAGTAAAAGATATTCTGCCGCCATACATAACACGGCTAAAAACATCACGACCAAATTTGTCGGTCCCAAACCAATTGTTTAGAGTCGGTGCTTTATAGCTTTGATCTAAATGGTGCGATACAGCATCCGCGCTTATCATGAATGGTCCTAAAGCAACAAATAATAATATCAGGACAAAACATGATATTAAAACGATAAATAGTCTGTTATTTTTAATTCGTTTCAACATTTAATACCTTTGAAATCGAATACGCGGATCAAGCCATGCACAGAGCAAATCGGCTAACAGGTTTCCTGTAACAACAAACGCAGAAATGACAAGCGTACAGGCCAGAATTACCGGAAAATCCCTGGCATAACATGCAAAAATCATCATTCGTCCCATGCCCGGCCATGAAAAGATCAGCTCTATAACAATAGAGCTGCCGATAAGCGCCGGGAAATATTGTCCGATAACAGTTACAATCGGTACCATTGCATTTCTCAAAGCGTGTTTTAAAACAATATATCTATCTGAAAAACCCTTTGATCTTAATGTTCGAACAAAAGGTTTGCTCATTACATCCAGTAAACAATTACGCACATACCTGCCTAGGGAAGCACCGGATACCAGTCCGAGAGAAAGAACAGGTAAAACCAAATGATATAAGCGGTCTAAAAATTTTTCGGCAATATTCATTTGCTGAAAAGAAAACGTAAACATGTGCGACGACGGTAACAGTCCTAATTTTTGCGAAAACAACATAACCAACATCAAGGCCAGCCAAAATGTTGGAACAGCAATTATGAACAGTACCATGATGCTTAAAAATCGGTCTATGCTCTGTCCGCGATGTAAAACCTGAACAACACCGATAGTCATACCAAATATAATCTGAAAAACCAGAGCCGGAACAGTAAGCAGCAGTGTGTTGGGTACTGCTTCCGCCAGCATATGGTTCACCGATTCATTTTTTGAGAAAGAACGTCCAAAATTACCTTTTAGTATATTTTTAAACCAGTTAAACATCTGTTTATAAACCGGCAAGTCAAATCCTATATTTTTCTCCATATCCTTCATTACCTTTACACCGGCTGCCGGATTGAACAATCTTGCAGCAGGACTTCCCGGTGCGATGGAGGACAAAAAGAAAGTAAAAACAATAATTCCAATTAGCAGGAATCCGGCCGAATATATTTTTTTAAAAATATATTTAGACATTTAACACTCGCTCAAACACATGTTTGATGTATTTATCTGCCTGGATCGCGTAATTTCAACCAGTTTCTGCGTTATTTTATGCTGCGGATATCGGCAAATTTTATCCGATGGACCTTGTTCCACAATATGTCCGTTATGCAATACTCCAATACGATCTGCATATTTTTCAACCAGGGCCATTGAATGGGTTATAAATAAAACCGACATGTTTTTATTTTCCTTCAGGCCATTTACCAAATTCATTATCTCATTTTCCGTCACACGGTCCAGGTTGGACGTAATTTCATCACAGATCAAAAGCCTTGGTTTTCTAATGAGTGCCCGTGCTATACAAACACGCTGCGCTTCTCCTCCGCTTAGTTGATGCGGATATTTTAATAAAAAAGATTTATCCAGACCAACCTGCTCCAGACAAATCGTTGCTTGCTGATAAAAATCCTGATTTTTATTCTCAAGCTGCAAAACTTCAGTCAACAAAAACTGAATCTTTTTATAAGGATTCAAGGACGCCATTGGGTCCTGAAAAATCATTTGACAAAATGAAGAAACTTTTCCGTCTTGCGACAATTGTTTTAATGGCACGTCATCTAAATAAATATGTCCGTTGTCAAAGGATTCCAAGCCTGTGATGATTGAGGCAATAGTGGACTTGCCTTTTCCGGACAATCCGATCAGTGCAAAAAATTCATTTTGTTGAATAGAAAAAGAAACATCCGACAAAACATTCTTATCCATAGTCACTTTAAACAAAGTTTGCCCATGATAGGTTTTAGCCAAATGTTCAATTTTTAACAAAATCTTGTTCATCAATTCGTTTCTTCATCAATAAACCAACATCTTGCTTTATGTTCGTGACTTACAGAAATCAGCGGCGGATTTTGCAAACATTTTGTTTTTCTTTGGTTACAAAATGCGTAAAAAATACAACCAGAGTCCTGTCCGTTTCTGGAAGTAAAACTTGTATCCGATTGACCACAATCACTATAAAAAGCATTCAACAATAATTTTGTATAAGGATGTTTAGCCTGTTTCAGTATATCAGCACTGGTACCTATTTCAACAATTTGCCCGTTATACATAATGATAAAACGGGAAAAATATTGAAAAGCCAAAGAAAGATCGTGTGTTATAAATAACAATGTAGCCTGTTTTTCCTGACAAAAGGAAAACAAAAGCCGCATGATCTCGTCCTGGAGGACCATATCCAAAGATGACGTCGGTTCGTCTGCTATTATCACATCCGGATTATTGGCTAGAGCAATTGCCAGCAAAACACGCTGCCGCATTCCACCGCTTAGCTGATGCGGATATTTTTTGTATATTTCATTTTCCGGTGTCAGGCCGACATTTTTCAACAAAGAAAATGTTTCATTCCGACAGAATGGGCCTGAATTACTGTTGGCAATTTTAAGCACGTTTTCTATTTGTTTACCCACCGTCATAACCGGGTCCAGAGACAGCGACAAATCCTGAAAAATCAGACTAATATCTTTACTGAGAATATTATTCATCTCACAGTCATTCATTTTCATGATATTATTTCCGTTCAAAAAAATATGGCCGGAAACATGTGCGCCATCCAGATAACGGTGTAATCGCAAAAGTGCCGTTGCCAAAGAGCTTTTGCCGCAACCGGACTCGCCGATAATGGCTGTATGCTGCCCTTTGCAAACAGAAAATGAAACGTGTTTAACAGCATGATGAACTCGCCCGTTATTATGATACTGAACGGACAAATTCTCGACATTTAACAATACGTCTTGATCCAATAAAGTATTAACCTTTATCGTTTTAAAATTTCAAGATGATAAATGCGGATGCGTTCCTATGATGCATAAATTTGAAATAATCTTGGACAAACAAGAGAATGAAGATATAAAGAGGAGCAAATTTCACACACACACGTCCCATCATCGTCCCATTTGCCATTTGATGCCACATTACATTGCACATTTAAGCTTAAAAAAAACAGCCTTTTCATCTCATTTTTATGAGATCAAATTATGTGCCACAACCTAAATCTAACAATATCTATAAAAGAATGCAAGTTATTTATATAATTTTTTCATTATTTTTGTAAAATAATTTATAAAGCAAATGTCCGCTATTTTTATACTTTTTTTCAAAATCACTGATGTAATTTTCCGGTATAAAGGATTCAAAAGTATATTTTTCGCCCGTTATTATCTCAATGGCCAGGGAAAATTCTCTGATATAGATTTCCCAATTACTTCGTATTTCAATATTTCGGCACAGCTTAATAAAATCCGGGAAAACCGGATGAGCGTGAAACCTTCGTTTAAAGTGTTTCTTTTTCGGCCAGGGATTCGGGTATAATAAATAATGGTAATCGACTCTCATTTGGTTTTCAAGAGCAAGACGCCAAAAATCAATAACATTTGCCTGAACAAGAATTAAATTATCCGGAATGACCGCAGGGTGATGCAACCCTCTCTTCAGGCGAACCGGTGACTTGTCTATACCTATAACAAGGCTTTCAGGATTTTTATTTGCAAAATAAACTGAACTGGAACCTGTACCACAACAGGAATCCAGAATAACAATACCGCTATGTTGTTCCCAGATAGATATGATTTCTTGAAAGGCCTTTACTGTGTGGTCAGAATAGGGACGTTTATAAGCAGATGTTTTGTGATGGGCAATTGTTTTTTCAAGGTTTGGATGAATGTCCGTTTGGTTGCTGAAAACCTGTAGAGAATTACCGTGCATTTTTTACCAGTCATTTATTATTCCGGCAATACAAACATCCGGATTGCCATTTTTTTCAAGTATATTCCATGCTGTGTCTGTCAGAGTTTCAGCTAACATTATGTTCTGATGGTAAAATTTTACATACCCATTTGTCCCCGGCATGTGATGTTCCCGCAAACAAAAGCGCCAAAACCATCAGCTTTATCTTCATTTCGTTACCTTTGCATATTATTACGAACCGGTAATTGTAAATGGAATGACTATTTTAGAGTGAAAATGATTGTTTGTTTTTATCTGAATTTTACCTTTAACAGGAGCGTCCTCCGAACCATTTTGTTTTTTACATTTTAACACATATTGCAGGCCCGGTTCCAATTGTTCAATCTCTACAGCAATAACATTCGGCTCAACTTTAACATCCAAAATTTTCAGATCATCACCGAACTTATTATTTACAAAAACAGAATGCTGAATATTATTATCGTCAAAGTTCAAATTTTGAGGATTAATATTAATGGAAGAGTTGACTGTTACTAAATAATAAAGTTCTGTTTCAGGATCATATTTACTGTTTGTGCTTAATTTTATTTTACCATTAAAACGGCCCTCTTTTTCGTCAACAGGCAATGTAAAGGTCATTTTATATTGGTTCCAATAATCATTATCATCATCCGGTTTTGGTTGGTCCAGTTTAACCAGCGAAATTTCTCCGTCAAAATCACCTTTGTCAATTTTAACCTTAATTTCATCCTCTCCTACTGTTGCCAATGTTATTTCACGGGCTTGCGGTTGTCCTTCAAACACGGTAAAATAAAGACGGGACGATGGAAACATTTTGATGCCACGAATGACACAATTTAACGATAAAAATCGGGACGGCTCCTTTGGATCATTGGAAACCACACGAATACTTTTTCGAACTTTTCCACGATATGTTTTTGTTTTTAATTTTGCAATTATTTTTCCCGTCTGACCAGGCGGGATGACCGAATCATATTTGGCCACTGTGCAGCCTCACGTAGGTTTTACTTTATCCAACACCAGGTCAGCATCACCTTTATTAATAACCAAAAATTCGGCAACAGCATCCTCACCGGGATTGACAAAGCCAATATCAATGTCGTCATTTTCAATAATCATTTTAGGCGCATTTTCCGCATAAACTAAAAAGCATTGAAAAACGACAAGGCAAAATATTAAACATGAAAAAAACAGCTTATTCTTTTTAGTTAAAAGAATTGGAAGCATTATTCTATATCCTCCCACAATCAATATTTTTTGAGAATCACTAAAAACATTCGAATAAAAGATAAAAATTTTTACTTAAAAAACAAAACGTAATGTTTTTAATAATTCTAAAAATCCTTGAGAATTTCCTGAACAATATTCTCATTAACAATTCGCCAAAAACCGAATTTGGCTTTTTCATCCACAACACCGATTGTAATTTTGTTTTCATTTTTAAGATTAACGACCCACCAATCTTCACCCCAATCGGCATGAATAATAACGGCGGCCTGGTACTCTGGTGACCGGGAAATGGTGATATTTACGTTCGCATCCATATTTCCCTGGAACGGTTTTATCAGCGTTGCTACAAGGACAGGTAATTGACTTTCACCGCTAAAAACAACTGTGGGCGCTTCAAGGCGTTTTTCAGTTGCTGTTGATATCCAACCCTGCTCCGGTCCCTCCTGTCCTTTAATGATACTTGTTTCAAGAGGAACAGTTCCTTGCGAACATAAAAGAATATTCTTGCCGTCGGAAAATGTTGTACTGATCATCTTGTTATCAGGATCAATATCAAAATCACATGGCAGAAAATGGTATAAAACATCGAACTTTTGAGATTGTAAACCATCCAAAAGGTCCAAAACAAGCCAATATTCATTTTTTTTGAAAAATATAAATCTTTTATGTTCAACATTTATCTTTTGGGGCCCATATCCATCGTTATAAAAACCATAGGCAAAATCAACAGAATCTCCGGTAAACCAATAGTTATCATTTGTATTATACCGGTGAGTTTCCTTTTTATCATTGCGATTTTGTCCCAGGCCGTCAATCAGAATGGTATTGTGTGCCGCCGTTGATGTAAAATAGGACCGCCATTTATCCGGAACATAGGACCCTTTTCCTGCGTCTGTAATAAAATCACGGCCATAGGCGGATACATCGATATGCAGTTTATCTTCATGCTGATGGCTGACACCGTAGGGACCGGCATCAAAAAACAAATAAAGGGCGTTTTTAGACCAGTTACTGCGCATAATGCTTTGTCCGGCATGCGGGAAATGATAGGAAGTTTTTTCCGGCATGGTGCCTTCCTGTCCGTTTTCAGCGACAAACAACATATCCGGTCTGTTAAAAAGTGCGGCACCCTTTTTTAACCACGTAACAATATTACTGCGAAAAGAGTCATTAGTAGGCGGCAATTCCCTGGAAGGTGTTGCTGCATAAAGTAAATAATCAAACATTTTTTCCAAGGTAGTGCTGTAACTATCCGGTATCTGCACATTGTTCTTTTTGGCGATTTCATAGGCCGTGCAAAAACTGCTCAGGCAGGAAAGATGATACCCTGAGGCTAACTCATGCTGTACACCATCCGGGTAAACCTGTTTTGCCAATTGCTCGGATAACCTTGAAAGTCCTTCAGCAGACCACTTTTCGGAATTTATAAATTCCGGAAACCCCATTCCCACAACAGCAAGTCCGCTAGATTCAATGATGACCCAATTATTTACAAAACGCATGCCTGAAGGAAATTTATAAATATGTTCAGCATGGCTCCATAATGAAGCAAGCATCAATTGAATTGTGTGAGCTTGAAAAGACGGTGATGCTAAAAATCCATATAAAGTTTCCGGCCAGACAGACGAACAGCGAATACCCGCTTCCAAATTACGCCATGCCGGGACCCTGGTAAGTCGAAAAGCAGGCGCCGGATTTCGAATGATCCAATCCAAAACCTCGTCGTTATACTCTTGAGCATAGGATTCATTTGTCGTTTCAATATATCCCTGCAAAAGCGTTTTCCAGTGAGGCATGCGGTTAAGCGTCCACAGCCATTCTGAATCATCTATCGGGTTATCAAACCAGTTGATATGGTCACCATAGGTTACAAGTTGATCATTATATTCAAACTGATGATTTAATACCATTTCTGCAGCATCGTTTATCAAGTTATCATGTGACGGCTCAATAACAGGCCAAATATTGCTTTGTTTGTTTCGAAAATATTCTGCCAGTTCATAAACAGCCAGTAATGTTTTTTTCTCACTATAGGCTTTTTTTATTTTTTCAAACCCCGGATATTCCAGATTTATGAGAGATTCAAAGAAAAATTTTTCAAAATGTTCCTGATTTAAAACAAATGTAATGGGCGATTTAACAGTACTAAAAACAGTCCGGTCATTGTCTTGAGGCTGTTGTAAACGTTTTAAAGAGAGTCCGTTTCCGTCAAGGTCACATCTAATTTCGGCAATTTTCCCCTGCTCATCAAACTGACGCGCGACAACGCGTTCACCAAAATGATTTAAAACCAAAATTTGAACGGCCGCATAATCCTGATATTCAGGCTCTGTTTCAAATTGTGCCCATCCGTAGCTTTTAATGGTGTTGATCCAAATTGTTAACAGATTCTGTTCGGGAACAGGCAACCTCAAGGATTCAAATATTGTCTCTATTGTTTTTTCAGACAAATTTGTTGAAACAGGGTCTTCTGTAATACCCCGGGTCAATCGTGCAGCTTGTCCCCCGGAAACAAGTCTATCCCAATCCTTTTCATACATTATCTCAGCGGCTGATAATAAATGAACACCTATAAATAAATTGATTAAAAATATTACAGTATTTCTCACATACATTCTAATGAGGCTCCTGTTTAGGCTTGACAATTGATGCTATTTTCATATTGGCTCTAATACAGTAAATTGGAGATAAAAAGAAAAAAGGCTAAATATTTAGCCTTTTTATAACCAGAATTGTAAAATGATCTCAAAGGATCATTGATCAAATTCTTTTGATTGATGTTAATTCCGATCTGAAGTTAATGTCCAAGAGTCCATTTCTTCATCAAGGACTTTAAAATCACCACGTTCGGCTCTCTTGACCGCTCTTTTGTATTCGTCCAAAACTTCGTGTTCGAGTTTTTCGCGAAAAGTGCGGGAAATCGGATGCGCGATATCTCGCTGTGTGCCGTCTTCAGCTCTTCTTGACGGCATACACAATAGAAAACCTTTTTTACTATGGATGATTTTTAGACCTTTGATAGCAAAAACATTATCAAAAGTAACGTTTACGAACGCTTTTAATTTTGGTTCGTTTCGCAGCCTGATACTGATTTCAGTAATTTCCATACAACCCCTCACCACTTCCTTGTTGCATTCATAGGTTGACCCTCATGCATACAAAACCACCACACATGGCCATGCTGCACACGATTTACTTTCCTCTGTTGCATTGAACCTTTTCTGTTTTGACTTTTGAACTCTATACCTTGCCCAGGATATAAAATTGGCAGGGGTCAAAACAATCTAAACTGTTTGTACTATATCACATAGGTTCTTACTATGCAATTATTATTTACAAGCAGAACTGTTTTTTTGCGAAAAAATTTTTCTAATTTTTTTTAAAAAATTTTAATGCCAAAAGAGAGTATATTAGAAAAAAAAGACCGCCCCAAAGAAAATAATTTCCATAATCAGTATAGATATGATTATAGTCGCCCAACTTAACACCCTGCCTCAAAAAAACAATTCCCAGGACAACGATAAAAACAGAACTTGCCAGGGAAATAAACGGCAAAATTCTTGTTTGGAAAAAATTGGTTTTAATAAAAAGAATATATCCAAATCCAAGCCAAACCAACCATGACAAGACTTGAAAAATATCGAGTGTTCGAAAATAGCTTAAATTATAAACAGGACTAATCGGTAAGTACTTGAGAGAAAAAACAGTCCTGTCAGAATAATTAAAGGTACGAATACGGTCATTTTCCCGGTTTCTGAAAATTTCCATAATCTCATTTCGTTTTCCATCCTGATCAAGCTGTTTCCAATTTGGAATATACAGTGCATTCCAAACAAAAGCGGCGTTTCCATATCCGTGGTAATCACAATTTCCCAATAAAATCAATCCATGTTCCCGGCATTTCTCTACGATTTCTTTAATAACCTTTGGATCATATTGAATGCCTTCTCCCTGATTGGCAATTTCATACCCGTCAGTACCCTGTTGTATGTAATAGTCTACAGTATTTTTACATTTGTCAAACCAGTGAGGAATGATACTGATTCCATTTTGAGAATGGGCTGTGTTAATGGCTGTAGAGTCCGGTATGTCCTTTGTTAGAAAATCCTGTGTTAATCCCAGTAACAAAATATGGATACTGCCGGAATATTCCTGACCGCATAAAACCAAAGGGGTTTCAGGTATTTCACCGCTTTTTTGTGCGCCTATTAATTCAAGTGTTTTCAAGTGATTATTATGTTCCGTGAGAAAAAAAGCATCAAAACCGTTTTTCTCGTGCCATTTCATCAGCCTTTTTTGAGAGATAACACCGTCATGGCTGTAATGAGAATGACTATGGGCATTAACCAATACCCATTCAGGATTGAAATTTTTTATGCTATTTGTCGGTAATGGTAGAAATACGAGGGCAAAAACAATAAACATCCAAACTACAAGCACAAGCGGAAAAACTTTAATCCATTTTAAAAACGAAATGTAAATTGCCGTTTTTAAAGATTTGTAACTTTTGACGGCTTTGTAAAAATAAAAAAATAAAAGAAAAATGACACCCCACCAAAATACAACAACAGCCTGTAACAAGGGCTGGTCTGCCCGCAAAAGATAAAACCAGGGACCAAAAAAAGGTTCAAAAACAATTCTAATCCATGAAATATGAACGGAAATATCTGAAACAGGTTCTTTTGTGAGAGAATCAACAACCTGAACCGGAACATGCCATAAAAACGCCGATATAACGATTAATACTCCACATCCGATAAACAATAGTGGCTTAATCCGGTTATTCATAGTCATACAAACTCTTAATTTGGGAAATATTTAATAATTAAAAGGAAGAATATGCTCAAGATAAAGATGCAGATTTTAATATTCAATAAAAATCTGCATCCACTAAAATCAACTAGTCAGCCTTGTCACCACAGTCTTTTGTTTTTAAAAAATCTTCAAAAGATACATCTTTAGCATAACATTTTTTATCGATATAATCCAAAATGTCAACAAACTGTTCCGGTGGTACAAAACCAGGGATAATAGTTATTGGTTTTCCGCTCGAATCCAGAAAAGCTAATGAAGGATAACCGGTAATTCCAAAAGCCCGGGTTAACTCAACATTACTATAAGTGACGCCCTGATAGTTTGAATAACTTTGTGAATCTTCCGCATTCAGGCGAACTGTTACAAAACGATCTTTTAATTTTTTAGCAATAGTTTCGTTTTGAAAAGTTTTCTCATCCATAACTTTGCACCAGTGGCACCAATTTGTATAAAAATCGACTAGAATTGTTTTGTCTTGTTTGGCGGCCAGACTAATGCCTTCATCAAAACTGTGCCATGTTCCCTTTCCGGCAGCAGCAGCCAGAACAGGTACTAAAACAATTAACAAAAACGTGTAAAAAAGTCGGGACTTCATATTAAATCTCCAGAGTAAAATTTTTATTTTCTTATTAGATTCATAAATCATATTTAAGATTCAAAAACAGCACCTATATACAAATATAACGCAAAATTAAAAATTTTTATTCAATTACGAAATCGATTATATAACAACAAATTTTCCGAAAATTAATCAACTTGAAAAAATCAACTATCCAGCATTCCGCTTCTTGGAATCCATTGAGCGGATTTAATCACTGAAGGGATTAGCCCTAAAGTGACAATAAACAGGATAATCAACAAACTGCATATTAAAAATATAGAATCATATTGACTCATGGGGAGACTGAAAAAATACCACTCTTTTGTCAGCATCCCGGAATTTAACATTTGTGAAAACGCAAGGCTGGACAATGCCAACGCACTGCTTGTTAAGGTGGTTGCAAATGCCGTTGAAAGAGATTTATATTCAACAGGTATAACACTGAGCAATTCGGAAGTAATGGCAATACCGGATGCTGCCTGTATAAAACCAAAAAACATGGTTAATAATCCAATGTAGAATAATTCTGAAACCGGTATAAAATCTCTAAAAAGAAACATTAATAAAACAAGTCCATAGGATAAATGACTGTTTAAAAATACATATCGTGTTCCCCGTTTGTCAACCATTCTCCCTCCCAGAATGAAACCGATCAAAGACCCGGTTAAAAGCAATGTTCCCATCAACACGATATTGGTATTTGTAAAATGTAAAACATCCTTTTCCAAAAGTCCGAAAAGCCAGGGACAAGCTCCCGTACACAATGTCAGCAAAAAGGTATAGGAACAAAACGGCATAAAACCGGGACTTTTTATAATTTGTTTTAGAGGATAAACAAGAGCCAGTTTTGACATGGTAGGCTTTTCAAGTTCAGGAATTTTGAGATAAAACAAGAACCTCACAAACAATGTAACCACAATAAAAATAAAAATATATTGAAACAATTTTTCATTGTGAAATTTGTTCAATAAAACCGTCGTAACCAACGTCAGCACAATCGATACAAATTGCCAGGAGAAACGTAATTTACCAAAAAAACGTCCGATAATATTTTCGGGAATAATCGGGCTTAACAGAGCAAACCAGTTTGAATTGAACATGGCCAATCCAATGCCAAATATAATATTTCCCAATATTGCTAAAAATTTACCATAATGGACGTTACCATTTCCGGCAAAGGCAACACAGGCAAAGCCGACCACCGTTCCCAGCAAACCAATATTACCCCATATTTTTTTTCCATAACGGTCTGAAAGTAACGCCGCAGGAATCATCACAAACAACGCAATAAAATTCGGAAGGGCAAGTAATTGCAAAATCACAGCACTGGAAAAACCCAAAGAGGATAAAAAAGCCAGCATGACCCCATTTGAATAAAATATTGATGCCGGTACACCGGCACATTGGGCGACAATGATATTTCGCATTGCCTTTTTAGTATGAATATCCAAAATATAAAACCTGCTTTGTAAAGTATCTGTTATTTTTTATGCTCCCATAGTAATAAAGTCTTGTACAAAATTCAAGCAATCTCTGACAATATATCAGAAAATTCAGGTTTTAAATTAAAATATCATTATTAATAATAATTATTAAAAACTATTACTAACTTTTGAATTACGTGAAATATACAAATAACACAAAAACAATATTTTACAAAACCATAAAAAGTGGCCTGATAATTGTTGATGAACATATTGAAATAATAAAATCCAAGTATCAAATCAGTCATTACAATAAAAATTTCCAACTTTTGACATGCTTTGTTTCCAGTATCCCTCAAGCCGGTAGTCACCCTCCTCTATGATTACCGGCACTTTTATTTTCGTCCTGCAGAAAAATCGATGGCAAACATGTCTCCCCTTTATACTTTATTAGAAATGAATATTTATCTGTTCAGCCGGTATCAAGTGTACTGAACGTGAACAGATAAAAAAATTAGTGGAAATAAAAAATCCGGGACATTTGTAAATTACAAACATACCCGGATTTATTTTTAATATAAATATCAGCGGATTAACAGGGTTCCAGACCTTTTAAAACATCATCAAGAAAAATTTCAGCATAGCATATATGTGTATCTGCTGCGCCATAATAAATTTTGATGATATCATTTTCAAAAAGCACACCACAATTAAAAATAGCGTTGCCAAAAAAACCTTCCATCTCATAATTTTCCTGAGGTTCTATAAAAGGCAATTTTGATCTTGCTAATACTTTCCACGGTTCATGTTCATCCAGCAAAACAGCTCCGAGGCAGTAACGATCATCAACATCAGCGCCGTGATAAATTTCCAGCCAACCGTCTTTTACCCGGATAGGAATCGCACTGCCGCCGACTCTGCCGTTGTCCCAACTGTGAGCCCGGGGAGTCATTACGTGTCTATGATTTCCCCATGATATCAAATCATTCGATTCGGCAATCCAGACATCACGTTTTTTATATTCACCGGAATTTGGTCTGTGTAATGCATAATATTTACCATTAATTTTTTCAGGGAAAATTTCAACATCTCTGTTATCCGGACAAAACATAATACCATGCCGCTGAAATGTGATAAAATCTTTGGTTGAAGCAAGTGCAATTTGTGCTCCTAATGGAGAAACCGCACTATAGTTAATATAAAAAGTATCGTCAATTTCAACGATCCGTGGATCTTCTATACCAAACATTTCATATTTATCAGCCGGTTCCATTGCAGGGTGTTCATGAATATCAAAATGAATACCGTCCGTACTTTCAGCTATACGAATATGAGAAATGGAACTCAGGTATTGTTCGGTCGGAGTTCTTACAAAACGTGAATCAGAAAAATCAATTGTCGTATCACTTTTTGGAAAAGACTTTATAATAATTTTCCCTTCACCAGGTTCAAAAACAGGAACCAGCTCAACCGATGTATCCGTATTTTTTGGTTTTTCAGCAACACGCATTAACAGCAATATTTTTTCTTTATAACGGATTACCCCGGCATTAAAAACACATACAACCTGAAAATCTTCCCGGGATGGTTTAACATCCTCGGGTGAAATAATCGGATTATATGGTGAGCGAGAAATAGCCATTATTACTCCTTAAATTATATTATCAAATCGATGAATCACTATTGTTTTTTAGCTTTCCACAAACATAACAATCCGGCACCAAATAAAATTGAACCAGCCAGTAAATTTGTAATAACGCTGGCTATCATAGGTACATAAGGGGTTTCCTTAATAAAAATTGTAGCAAACAAAACAATAACCCCGAAAGAAAACCAAAACACTCCCATAACGGTTAACGGGTTAAATTGGTTTTTATTTTCACTTGTTTCACTCATAATTTTCCTCAATCTTAATAAAATATATTTAACCTAAACTCAACCAAAATACAAATAAGCAACTATTTGAAAAAACATAAATATTGTAACCCAAACTCTTAAATCTCTCCAAAGTTTTTTGACTTGGAGCATCTTTATAAATATATTTTTTTGGTCTGAACCAGGTCCAGATAATGACACTAATAAAAGTAATAACAGCAATTACCTGGGCCCAAAACAATGGAATATTATTCAACCATTCTTTCATTTATTTATCTCCTTCAAGTCGATCGTTTAAAACATTTTGAATATCATCATCTTGCATAACCAGGCCATAAACCAATCCGTATAATTTTTCAACAGGATCAGGTTTTGTCAACCAGCTTACTATAAAGTTGATAATAACGGAAGCTACAAATGACCACCAGGCGATATACAAAAATTTCCAATGAATACCAAAAAATAAAATACTGGAAACTATTACACCACCGATTAAGCCGGCCAGGCCTCCCCATTGTGTTGATCGACGCCAGTAAATTCCTATCAACGTAATGCCAAAAGTTGGTCCCTGAAATATTGACAACATGGTGGCACCAGCGACAAAAATACCGGGGAATAATTTTGTTAATGGCGCTAAAATTATGGCTAGAATAATAAATGCCAGTGTCATTATTCGGCCGACATTCAGGTAATGTTTACTGCTGCCATCCTGAACAAAATATCGTTTATAAATATCCCAGGTTATTATTGTTGCTGCAGAATTGATAATTGAATCGACACTTGAAATGAGTGCTGCCATAAATGAGGCAAAAACCAATCCGGCAAGTCCGGTCGGCAATAGTGTTTTAATCAGCCAGGGATAGGCTTTATCCATATCTACACCGACAAGTTCCGGATTTAAAGACAGAGCAATAAGTCCTGGTAAAACAGTAATGAAGGGGATAAGCATTTTAGGAAACATTGCAAAGATCATCCCTGCTTTAGCGTCCCATTCTGATCTGGCACCCAGGGTTCGTTGAATCATTGCCTGGTTACAACACCACCATGCAGGCGCCATGACAAAGGCCAAACCTAACAGTACTCCCAACCAGGGATAGGTTGAATGGTCGAGCGGCAAAAACAGTTTCAGGTGATTTGGATGTGTTGGTGTTACTTTGCTGACAAGCCCGGACCATCCTCCGATAACCCACAAACCCAAGGCTGATAAAGCAATTCCACCAATATACATAATAACTGTTTGAATGACGTCCGTCATTGCTACTGCCGCCAACCCCCCTGTAATGGTATAAGCACCTACAATGGTTGCCGTTATCAATAAACCCAACCATAAGGGAAGCCCCAGATATTCATTCAGCATTAACCCGCTGGTCCAGAATAAAACACCTAAAAAAAAGATCAACCAGGATGCCCACAATACCGCCTGAACAAGCCGAACAGTAGAGTTGTAACGTCTACCTAAAAATTCGGGTACGGTATAGACACCGGCTTTCCAGTAATATGGTATAAATAGTAATGCAGAAATTACCATTGCCGGAAGCGCACCGATCCATTCATAGTGTGCCTGAGCAATACCAAACCGGTAAGCACCACCGGCCGCACCCACATAATCTGTGGCGCCAACTTGAGTGCCGATAATAGACATACTGATAACCCACCAGGGCAGCATTCTGCCGGCTAAAAAATAATCCTGATCTGTTTTTATAAACTTTCGAAAATAAAAACCAAAAGCAGGTATAGCCGTTAGATACGCAATAACAATAAACAGATCAACTCCATGCATTGTTTCCTTTCCTTTCCATAATCGAATTCATTTTAAATATAATTATACAGTTAGTTTCTAATTACTAGTTTATTTTGCACACCTAAAACCATAACTAATGTGAAAAAAATCAGGTGCATTATATGAACGTGCAGAGCACTTGACTGCCATATAAGGCGCGTCAAAAGAACCGCCTCTTATACAACGATAATCAGTGCTCGATAAATCTTCCCGGCCGTCCGAAGCATCATAGGGATAACTTATAAAAAGACTGCTGCACCATTCAAATACATTTCCGGCCATATCACAACATCCAAAGGGACTGTCACCCGAAGGGCTATAACTGCCGACCATTGTCGGTGCTTTAATTTTGTCGTTAGCATTACAAATATAATGGTTCGGATCAGTTTCACCCCAGGGATAAATGAAAGCATCCCTGCCCCTGGCAGCTACTTCCCATTCAGCCTCAGTCGGTAAACGTTTGTTATGATACTCTGCAAAGGCCTGGGCTCCATACCAGGTTACGAATTGAACCGGGTGATTTTCATAACCACGCTCAACAGTAAAAGTTAAATCCTCAAAATCAATAGGACTGTCAACACCTACAGGTTCGAAAAATACATTATAATAACTTAACAACCACTTATCATCGCGTTTAACACCCTTTCCATTCAGACAGTCTCCAACCTCTAACTCTCCTTTTCTAAAAAGGTCATTCAAAAACTCTACATATTCCAAATATGTTACTTCGTATTTATCGATCCAAAACCCCTCAAGAGAGACTGTATGGACCGGTCCATCAGCCTCGTCGCCATCGTCACTTCCAATCGTATATTCACCAGCAGGGACATACACCATTTCCGGTTTAATAAACTTGGAACCGGAGAGAAGAATATCGCGATTTCCACCATTTGATTTGACGCCAATGACTCCTATAAACTCTCCGGCCATAAGATTGGTCTTATCAATTGTTACGGTTATCTTGTCCGATTCATCCGTCGTTGTTCCGTTCGCAGGGGTTATTGTTATCCAGTTTGATTTTGTTTGAACCGTCCAGTCTAATTCAACATTGCCGTTATTTTCAATCTCAAAAGTCTGCGTTAAAAGATTGTAACTAAAGTCTATTACTGTATGCGACACTTTTAAAACTGGAACATCAATGACATCGACTGAGATGCTCTTTTGAACTTGCTCAGCGCCGTCACTCACTGTAACCAGACATTCATAACGGCCCAATTCAGTTGGAGCTTTCCACATGGCATATTTTCTGTCACTTCCTTGTAAAAAGCAGCCGCCATTTGTAGTCCACAAATAGGTCAATTCATCTTTATTATCATCCGTTGCATTTACAGAGAGCGTTGATGATTGGTTTATACCAATCTGAGCAGGCTCTGCATTGATGCTTTTAATTTCCGGAGGTTTGTTAACAACACCGACAAGTTCATTAGAATCATTTTTACAACTTGCTATTACACAAACAGCAAACAACAAAGCGAATAAAGTTCTTTTAATGTTCATCACTAAAACCCTCCATAATACAGTGAAATAAACATGGACAACATCTTTTTATTTAAGATACTTAGCTTTCTTATAAATACTGATTTTAAACAAATAAAACACTCTTTTTTTACAAAATAAAACAAATAGCCGGGGGATTATCCCCCCCCGGCCGACCTTCCAAACCATTTATTATTTTAATTTATTAATACATTACCAACTTACTCCGGCACTGCACCATATCATCTGACCTTTACCGGATACAGCTTCCAGCCTGATATAGTAATGGCCTGCAGCTAAATATAAATCCGAATCCTCATAACAATTAGCGGCCCAGATAAACAGGGATTCCACCATAGTATTCGTATCCGCATTCCACAATTCAGCCCACGCCCAATCTTCTACCCAATCGGAAATAGACGCATTAAAGTTATATGTACCTGCATCCAATTCTACGGTAGAAGAAAAATCTTCCGTTCCATAAATTGAATCCGTCATTATGGTTATGGAAGGACTAGTTTCTGCTAAGGCAAATGTAGAAATAACCAATAATAATAATATGCCGACAAATAATGCTTTTTTGAATGTTTTCATAATCGCACCCTTTCTTTTTTATTTTTATGGTTTGGAAGCTTGTATCATTCATAATAAATTCAAAACATTCGTAAAAAATCATTGGTTAATTATTTATTTGTAAACAGAAAAATACTAAAAATGGTAATGAACTAATTGTCCTGTTAAATTAACAGGTTTAAAAAGTATTTTAAAAAACCAGCACCTCTGCCAATACCAGCATGTGGTCGCTCGGGAAACGTCCGTCAAATGTATCTGATAATGTACCGTGTCGAATGACGGATACATTGTTTTTAATAAAAATGTGATCGATAGCCCAATTATCCGGCAAATTTGCCGACTCAAAACGAGTTATCGTACCACTCGGTCCATGATGCGGATATTTTGAAACCAGTTTTGAATCTATAACTTTACTCGCCGAATCATCCGGTAAGCCTTGAGTCAATATCTTGTATGGTTCGGATTCAGGACTCGAATTAAAATCACCCGTTATAATAACCGGCAAGTCTCCGGCAATTTGTTTCACGCTTTTTAAAAGTAAATTTGCACTTTCTCTTCGCGCAACCTGGCCCATATGATCAAAATGAGTATTGAACAGATAAAATATCTTGCCTGTCATTTTATCTTTAAATTCCATCACGGTCACAACGCGAAAGCACCTGGCATCCCATCCTTTTGATACACTATCCGGTGTTTCGGACAACCAAAAGGTAGAGTCCTTTATAGCTTCAAATCGGTCTTTTTTATAAAATACGGACATAAACTCACCGGCATCTTTACCGTCATCACGGCCAACACCATACCAGCCATAATCGGGTAGTCGTTCGGTCAAATCATCCATCTGATCTTTAAGTGCTTCCTGAACACCGAAAATATCCGCATCATAAAAACGAACCATACTTGTAGCAATATCTTTGCGGTTCGGCCATGCATTGTCACCATCGTTTGGCGTATTCAAACGAACGTTAAAAGTCATAACACGGAAGGGTGTTTGTTCAACTTTTTCAGCACATCCAAACAACATGATTAAACCAAAAACCAATACGGCCAACATAATATGTTTTTTCTTCATAATATTTACCTTTCTAAATAGTATAATATTGTATCACAACTAAATTTCATATAATAAACGTCCGTTGTGGGCATCCTGAGGGAAACGTTCACACATTTCACACAGAACATCCACATGCGTTATACCAACATTCATGACCGTATCGTTACCACCATAATAAATGAATATTGAACCATCATCTTTAGGAACAGCGCCACAACAGAAAACAGCATGGGGTACGTGTATATATTCATCCTGATTAACATTACAATCCGCATGAGTCGGAAAAAGAATCGGTATACTGCACATTTTAACTTTACTGGGTTCATTCAAATCGTGCAATGCCACTGCTAAAACATAAGGATTGCCGTCCATGGTAGTACGCACGCCATGAAAAATATTCAACCATCCCTTTTCTGTTTTGATTGGTGGAGCGCACGGACCAATTTTGTTGGAAAAAGCGCTTGGTCCAAAACCGGTTTGCATAACGGGTGTCTCTTCCATTTCCCATTCGTTTGATTTCCAATCGTCAGAATAACCAATTCTTATTTGTGTGTATTTACCACCTGTTTCATTCTCAGAAACGTCATTAGGGCGAAACAATGCAACATATTTATTGTTAATCTTTTCCGGGAAAAGGACTACGTTTCGCATATCTAAATTCATCACCGGTCCAAATCGTTTAAAAGACTTGAAATCTTTGGTAGTTATTAAAGAAACCCGAACCCGGTCTTCGACCATTGCATGATAGGCACTGTAGGTGATCGCATATTCATCACCAAACTTTGTAATACGGGGATCTTCGAGGCCGCCTTCTTCATTTTCGATCAGGGTATCAATATCTACACCCGGGGCAAAATCACTGTCCTTTGAACAGGGTGTTAAAACCGGTCCGTCATATAAATTCCAGTCAGTAAGACCATTTTTACTTTTACCCATTCCAAGAATGCTCATACCACAACGCAAGTGTGAACGATAAAGCAATATAGTTTCACCATTATAAATTGTTGCACCGGCATTATGCGTCGTCATTACTTTATGGGCAGGATTTGGCCATGAGTTGTTTATATCCGAAGCTTTTATAACGGGATTTCCGGGAAACCTGACAACAGGATTATTGATATCAACCAGAAATTCTTGTCCATTACCAATATTGCATTTTCTTTGAACTAAATCCGTCATATTTCATCTCCATAATAGTTAATATTTATTATCAATGTTTAACTTGATTTAAATTCATTTCCTTATATAAATTGAATCAATCCCACTTGTAACCGTCCGGAACTTCATTGGCGAAAGCCGGGCCATAATCAATGCCAAGTATTTTCAAACGATCATAGGTGCTTTTAACCTGCATATAAAATTCATCCAAGGTAAGACGCTCACCAACGTGCCACATTTGTTCAGCAAGGGCATAGATACGCGGAAAAACACGCTGATCGATCATATCCATTTTTACATACCAATCCGTCCACAGGCAACACCCCATGCCCATGACAAGATCATTAGGTACTAAAATATCAGAAGGATTTTTTTCATAAACCGTTTTAAAATCAAATGTTCGGGTTGAATCATACTTAGACCAGGGTACAACCGGATAGTTTAAATAACAGTATGCATTGGTTCCGCATATCACAGAATGTCCGCGTTTTATGGCATTTTTATAGGCCAAATCTCCATGACCGCGTGAATTCCACCAGTATACAATAACATTATCAGGCAGGGTTTCTCCATCATCATAGACAACATCACCCCAAAAAATAACTTTTTTCCCTTTTTTGCCAAGATAATCGGCAAGACGTTTTGAAAAATATCTTTGCAAATCATCAGAATTTTTTAAATGCAATTGTTTGATTTTATTTTGGCAAACCGGGCACTGGTCCCAAATAGCCTTGGGCGCTTCATCTCCGCCGAGATGAATATATTCACCGGGAAAAAGTTCGCATACCGTATCTAAAACGTTTTGTAAAAATTCATATGTTTTTTCATTACCGGCACAAAATAAAACAGGTGAAACACCCATAGTTGCTTTTGGCGCCTGTTTCTGACACGTCAATTCCGGATAGGCGATTAAAGCAGCATCGGAATGGCCTGGAATGTCAATTTCAGGAACAACTGTAATAAATCGTTTTTTTGCGTATTCAACGATCTCCCGAATGTCCTCATAGGTATAATAACCCTGTTGTTCCTCACCGTCAGCTACTTTGGAACCTATTTCCGTTAATTTTGGATATTTTTTTATTTCAATACGCCATCCCTGACCTTCTGTTAAATGCCAGTGAAAAACATTAATTTTCAACATTGCAAGAATGTCAAGGTAACGCTTTATAAAGTCTACCGTTTGAAACTGTCTGCCGGAATCGAGCATAAAACTGCGCCAATTATATTTCGCTGCATCCTTGATATCAACACAGGGTACGGACCATTCTTTTCTTGTGTGTGAATCTTTACTTAAAATTTCAGGAGGAAATAGTTGCAGCAACGTTTGAACAGCATAAAAATAACCGGAAGGCTCATCCGCTGAAATAACAATCTTTTTTAAAGATACATTTAATTGATAGGACAGACCGTTCTTTTCATCAAAAGGATTTTTGGGTTTGAAATAAATAACATTCTTAAAATCCTTATTTTCATTTACAATACGAATATTATAACCGGTGCCTTTGAGCTTTTCCTGTAAAAATTCAGCAATGTATTTTATACTGTCTTCTGCGACAATAACTGAAGCAGGAGTTAACTTGAAAGTACCTTTTGCAGCATTCAACTCTGTTGGAGTCGGAATTATATTAATCGGTGTTGCTTTTCTGTCAACCCGACTATTGGAATAATTGCATGAAAAACAAACAATTCCTGCGATGAATATCTTGACAAATAATTTGGACATAATCATTACTTTAAGTTAAATTTTAATATTTATATTTCAGTGTTTGGGTTAATTATGAATTCACCTTTTAATTGAAGATAAAATTCAATGGGCTAATAAATCAGCTATATCCTGATCCGTTAATTCTGTTTTTAATTGTAAATTTGAGGCAACTCCTTTCTCCATATAGTGTTTTTTAACAATTGTATACTGTTTTTCTGTTTCTTTGGTTGAAAGGTATTTATCATTATTATTAACCGGATTAATTATTCGTAAGGGTGTCGGCGCTAGTACGGCACATAATTCGGGAAGATCATAATCTTTTAAACCGCCGGGTACAGCGGCCAACATGAATTTGGGTATATAATATTTATTCATAACCAGCGATTCATAGGAACCAAGTGGTTTTATTAAATCTATAGCACAAAATTTATTTGATAAAACCGCCGCATGTAACAAGACAGGCGCCATTGTTTCTTCGCCAATTGCACGAACCGCATCATCCTGAATATCATCACGTGCCTGCAAGTGCAGCATCAGGCTGTTAATATCGCCGGCATGAATTCCCACCAAACTGCGACCGATCTGAATGGCGCCAAACCAAAGATTATAATTGGCATTTCCCTGTTTGTATTCATAGGCATCGCCACGATGAACACCGGGTCCGACTTCACCACGTCCCAACAAATCGGGAAGAACAACAGCAAATCCATTCTCAACAAGTTTTTTTACAACCGATTGACGGGCTGCAGCAGACTTGCCGTCCGGGTGCAGGTAAAGCGCTGCCGGATAGGGTCCACGTGTGAGCGGTTTTATAATGTAAAACGGAATGACATACTCTCCATCACCATGCATAAAATAACGCTCCAGGCGCATGTCACTCTGATTATAAGCACCACAATAAACGACATTTGGTTCTGATGGCGGCGGCTGATACCCATTCCAGTAGGCTGCCGCTTGCCGAATTTTGGCAACGTCAATTTCTTTTGATCGTTTCGCAAAAACCTGCTTTGCCTCTTTACGATTAATATCAAAAACAGTGCGACCACCCATTGATGTCTGAATTTGTCCGGTTTGAGTGACCTGCAATTCTCCATGAGTTAAGGTGTCAATTACCGTATCCGTACAATCGCCGGGATTATCCAAGTATTTTTGGAAAAACGCATACAATGCTTCACGATTCGCTTTGGTAGACGCATGTTCCGCATCATCCTCTACTTTGCTAAAACTTTCTTCAGCATCAAATGCCTGGTAGACCTTTGTTAAATCCTGTGCTGTTTCGCGAACACCCTCAATGCTGAAAAAATCACGTGTTGCAGAGATCATCAGCAATGGTTTTGGCGCCCAGACCGTCAACAAATCCGGATGATCGATCCCGGATAAAATTCCATGAAAAAAGTTTTGCTCCGCATCCTGCGGTCCGCGGGTTTGAAACAAGCGTGTAAAATTGGTGATATAGCACTCGGTAGCAATAGCATCAACCCGGTTATCCAACGCTGCGATATAAGCAGATTGTGTACCGCCGCCGGAACGACCCGCCATACCGACTCTTGTCGTATCGACTTCCGGTCTTGTATAGACATAATCAATGGCCCGCAAGGCGTCCCAGATATAATAACGGGCAGCAGAGCTGCCGATTAAAAAGCACTGTGCACCGGGATAGGAATGTTCCCGGGTTGGGCGACCAACCAGGGATTCTCCGGTCTCCGGATCGACATACATCAACCTCTCCCCCTGTCCCATGGGATCAAAAGCAAAGACGATAAATCCCTTTTTCACCAGGTTCATAATAATATGTTGATATTTCGGATTTCGAAAGCCAATCGGAGAATGGCCGCTGCAATAAATAACTGTCGGCAATTTACCGGTCAAACCTTTGGGAATGAACATGCAGGCTGACATATAATTTTCAGGTTGTGGTTCCAATAGAATATGTTCGATATAGTAATTTGCACTATCAACTCTGCCTGTAATTCGGGCATTTAACGGTGTACGTTCGGGAAACGGCCCCACAAGTTTAATTATGGTCTTTCTGATTTCCTGCTGACGCGCTTGCCATTGTTCTTTTGTTTTTATTTGCGAAACCATCTCCCTGCGCTGCTGCAATAAGTGCTGTGCCTGATGGCTGATATAATGATAAAAAAAGTTTTGAGCATCCGTATATTCCAGCCAGGTATCAAGAATCGGCGGCAAGTCCGGGCCATCCGCAGATGTCTGCGACAGGCTAAAAGGCGCAACCGCCATAACAACCAGCAGTATTATATATAGACTTTTAACTTTCATAATACTTTCTCGTTTTAATACTTTAATAAAAAAAAGTTACTTATTGCGTTAAAACCTTGTACAATTCCGGACGGCGAAACCGAACAGTCGGACGTTTTTTCTCTACTTTTCGCCAGGGAATGTTTGCAAGAACAAGAGAATCGGTACCGCATTCATTTAAAATATTACCATCATTATCAATTATCAAACTATGCATGGGATGTGAAAATACAATAAAGGTCTGATTTTCAAACGCACGCGTACGCATAAGGGCGGTATTCAATTCACCGTGATTTCCATAGGCAGGATTAACAATTAAATCGGCGCCGTTGAGCATTAAACTTCTGGCTACTTCCGGGAAACGGCGGTCCGCACAAATCATAATACCGAGGTTCATATTTCTCAATGAAAATACGGGAAATGAATCGCCTGTTGTGTAGCCCGGCGGGTTTACCTCATATCCCTGCCAAAAATGTGTTTTATGATAACAACCGATCTGCTTGCCATCGGGACCTACAAATACCGCACTATTGTAAATATCCGTTCCTTTTGCTTCTAAAAAACAGATAACAAAATAAATATCCAATTCATCAGCCAGGTTATAAAGCTTTGATATATTTTCGCCATCAATCGGTTCTGCTAATGCTGCAAACTGTTTTTCAAGAGCTGCTTTTTTAACGGCATCTTTTTCGTTAATGACATCGTTAACAACATAACCTTCCAAAGCGCCTTCCGGCATCACCACCAGTTTGGCCCCACGATCAACGGCTTGTCGTGTCATCGATTCAATCTTTTTCACATTTGCCGGTTTGTCCCATTTTTCCGGGATGAAAGAAAGGCCGGCTATTGTAAGAGAATCAGTCAATTCACTGCAAATAGCGCTGTTTCCAAATAATATCAAAACTATGAACATGAAATATTTCACGAATAAAGTCCTTAAAATATTAAACTCTAAAAATCATTTTGCTAATAAATCAATTATTTCATCAATATTTTTATCCGTAGACCAATCACAGACTTTAAAATTCTTTGCTGCTTTTTTTTCCGAATAAACCTTACGGGGAAAACCAAACTCCTGATCAATGAGCTGCTTTGAAGCTGTATTTTTCATACAATCCACTGGATCAACCATCAATAGCTTTCTTGGAGCGATACATGCCGCGAGATCAGGCAAATCGTATTCTGTCAAGGCACCGGCAACGCCCCAAATAAAAGTTATACTGTATTTATAAAGCATGTGATTGACAATCTCTTTGTAAGAAACCGGTGCATTGATCAAAACCGTTTGACTGATAGTTGGTTCAAACACAGATGCATGCAGCAACGCCGGGCATAATTCATCAAAAGCAACTGCTCCGATCTGGTTTGCATCAACGTCCTGACGGGTTTTTAACAACTCGACAACACGGATAATATCACCTGCCTGAATGCCAACGATATTGCGGTTGAGCAAAACGGCACCATAACCTGGTCTTCCGGGATATTTGTATGCACCCCTGGTTTCACCAATTCCGATAACATCTGTTGCGGCAACAATAAACCCTTGCTTCACCCATTTTTCGATCTCACCTCCGGGTGCAGCATCTTGTATTTTGCCATCCGGATTCAGATATATCATTGCCGGGTGTTTTTCACCGTCAGCCGGAACCATTAATAAAATCGGAACCACATACTCGCCTTCACCGCGAACCGCATAAAGCTCAACATTATACCCATCCCGATGATACCGGCCTTTAAACATGACATCTTTAAATTCACAGGGTGTTTCAAATCCGGAAAGTTCTTTTGCTTTTACTTTCACATTTTGCAGATGGGCCTGGCCGTTTTTACGGTTCTGCTCCAGTCTGGTTATCAACTCCGCTGTTTCACCTTTGTTAACACTGGACATTGTTTCGCCGTTGAGAAAAGTTGCCAACTGTCCGGTCGGTGTAACAAGCAATTCATCTATTTCCATTGTTTCAGGTTCAAAATCATCAACATTTGCCGGCATATCAAATACATCACCAAAAAAATGACAGATGGCATTTCTGTTCTTTGCCGTATAGCCATGTTTAAAATCGTCTTCCACCATACCCAGATTTTCCGGGTTACCGAAAGCGCAATAGGCCTTTTTAGCTTCAGCATAGGTCTCTCTGGTACCGACAATATTAAAGAAATCCCGGGTCGTGGCAACGATCAGGTATGGTTTGGGGGCACACACTTCAACCAGATCGCCATGGTCCAATCCCCTGGCAACGCCTCCGATAAATATCTGCTCACCATCCTGGGGACCAATCGTTCCCAATAGTTTACGCATACTGGTTATATATCCGGCCGATGCCGAGGCTTTGACACGTTCATCAAATGCTGAAATATAAGCAGTTTGGGTCCCTCCGCCGGATAGACCGGTGACGCCGACTTTACTTGTATCCACTTCACTGCGGGACATGAGATAATCGAGCGCACGAATGCCGTCCCAGGTGTAATATCTGGCCGCACACTTGCCGGACAGAAAACATTGATTATTGGCATAAGAGTGTTCATGGGTTGAACTTGTAACCTTAACACCAACCCCTTTTTTCTCCTCATCAGTATATTGTATACGTTCACCCTGCCCCATGGGATCAAAGGTAAAAACAACAAAGCCCTGTTTCACCAGTTTAAGCAGCAATATTTGATAGTATGGTCTGCGAAACGCGGGAAGGGAATGGCCTATTACATAAAGTATGGCCGGTCTTTTTTCACGGATGCCATCAGGAACGAACAAGCAGCCCGTTACATAGTAGCCGGGCATAGATTCAAAAATAATCTTTTCATAATGATAGCCATCCTTCTGCACGATGCCGGTAATTTGCGGATTCAAAGGTGTCTTTTCAGGGAACGGGCCGACGATTTCATTTAATAACTTTTTAACGTGCTGTTGACGTTTTATCCAGTCCGATTTGGTTTCCAATCCGGCGATCTCACTATCTCTTGTATCAAGATAATTACACGCCTGATTATATAGATGGAGTTCCAGCAAATTAGGACCGTTGCTCCATTCCAGCCAGTCATCCAGCACATTTAAATTCTCCGGATCATCCTGGCAGAAGACAGTTAAAGCACTCGCCAAAATTAAAAGTACGATAAATTTATAAACCACTTTTCTTTTTACAATAATCATATTACAGCCTGAATATTTATTTTAGTAATATATCAATTTATTTTATCATCAATAGTTTATGTGTTTGTGTAAAATCTGTTGTTGATAATGTATAAAAATACACACCGCTTGGCAATAGCCTGCCCTGACTGTCTTTACCATCCCATACAACAGATTTATAACCGCCTGACTGACGATTATTTACAAGCGTTCGCACTTGTTTACCAAGGATATTATATATTATAAGTTCAACAAAGCTGTCTTTTGCCAGTGCATATTTTATCACTGTTTGAGAATTAAACGGATTGGGATAATTTTGATAAAGGTTATAGTCAACATTCGTTACAATCTTGTCAGAAATACCTGTAGTTGCAATTGAAACCGGAATTATGTGAAGCAGATCAAAATAAACTCCCTCATCTGCAACAGCATCAAGACTAAGAATAAAATCTATTGATCGGGTCCCGACAGGAATTATAGTGGTATTATCGTAAAAGGACCATTCGGCAATTCTCTGATCTCCGGTAGTCGCATAATCAATTCTTTCTTTATTCTGATCAAGAAATTCGATACTAATTTCACCACCACTATCGCCACGGTAATCTCTCATGTATCCGCCCCATCGAACAGCCATTGACTGTGCATCAATCTGATCTGAATAGCTGCTAAAGTCTAATCTCTGAAAAGCCCGGGCTGTTGAAATACCATCATTTGCAAACATATAATAACCGGAAACAGGACGGCCTTTATCTTCCTCATGCGCACGGGCTTTTATTGAACCGTTGATATTCCAACCCTGGGTATCGGCAGTCTCTGCGGATGGGTTAACAAGTAAATTACTTTCAAAGCCATGAGGTCCCTGTAAATGCTTTAGAGAAAAGAACACCTGGTCAAATGCGGCATCATTTGACAAACCATTTGCTGTTTTTCGATATGATTTTAAATATAATATCGCTTTTCTGGTTCCGGGTGGAATATTGGTTGTCTCTCCATAGGGATGCCAGTACAATGTATCCCAACGCTTACTGGTGGCCTGCATCAAAACATGATCATCCTGATCAACAAATTCGATGTAAAATTCACCTTCGTCATAGGGTTCACAACGGCTTGCCTGAATATCTCCCAATAATTCATATCCTGTTGCAAAGTAGCAATTCCATTCAGCAGCAAGCAAACCGGCATCAATTTCCTGTTCCCAATTTACTAAATCAATGCTTTGAGATGCAGTTGATAAATCCTGTAAATTTGCACCGGTAAAAAAGTAATCACCAAGGTATGGATATTGATTTTCACGATCGGAAACAATTTCTATCCCACCGGATGTATCCCAATTCTCCGTACCAAGCTCAGCACCTGAATTTTTTACAAGATTTTCCCGGATGATATATTCCATCTCGGAGCCGGGATTTATCGCAATCCCAAATTCATCCGTTATACCGGATAAAACCAATTTATATTTTTTATCAAAATCATGAGGAGATGTTAATAACCGGACCCGTCTGGGATCTTTGAGAATAACGGCATCATTAACAGAAACGGATGCACCATTATCAACCGGGACAATTTGATAATTTGAAATTTGTTGGGCAGATTCTTGGTCCAAATCCTGATCAAACCAGATTTCAATCGTTGAATTATCAAAACAGGGTACGATTTTAGAAATTTCAGGGCCTATCAGATTCGGATCAGCCGGAAAATCAATTTCTGCCCACACCGGTTTATGATCTGATATTACAGGAGATAAATTCATAATCTCACCATCAACAACGCGGCCTTTACTTTTTTTATTACAAAAAATCAAATCGATAGTTTGAGCGCCTTCACCGCCATAAAAACCAAAGGCCGGCCATGTAACCCGCTGACTGGGTGCCCAGCCTAAATCCATCAGGCAATAACGCATGTGCTCTTCGATGATGGTTATTTGGGTGCTATAATGTTCATCATTAAAATCACCAATTGCAATTTGGATCGAGGTTGGATCAAGAGCAAACGTATTCACCATCGTTCGTGCATTGCGGTCGCCTTCCTCATCCCAGCGTATGTGAAAATTATATACTGATACGGTTTGACCGTTTAAATTTGTCCATGCGTTAATACCCTTAACAAACATTTGATTTATTTTCGTATATGGCGTTCTTGAAAATAAAAAACAGTCAGAGTATGAAGCCAAATACATATTGGTTAATGAGGCGACCTGATTACCAAAGGTGCTATTACATTCCTGAAGGCCCACAAAATCCACATCCAGGGACAAAATCAAATCAGCAACTTGTTGAGGGGTACAAATTTTTCCATTCACCCAAATGTTCAAGGTGAGCACTTTAACCGAAAGCGCTTGGTTGTTCGTTAAAACCTGAACTTTATTGTCATTCCCGTTTAATTGATTTCCGGATTTGGATTTATCCAATATGTTTTGTTCATCGACAGGTAATGCCAAAATTTGAGCACTGGAAAAACCAAAAAATAACATAAAGAATAGTAAAAAATGAGGAAATGAAAATCCTAATATTTTATACATTTTTAAAAATTTGAAATTCATAAACATAACTCTCTTACTTTATAAACATCATAATATTTGACTGGTTAAATTTTCCAGCCTCGATCTTGTAAATATAAGCACCACTCGTTACCATTTCACCGCTGTTGTCCTTGCCGTCCCAGACAACAGATTTATTTCCATCTGCTTGAGGATCATTTACTAATACCCGTACCTCTTTTCCCAGCATATTGTAAATTTTAAGGCTAACATGACAAGCTTTTGGTAAGGCATATTTTATCACGGTCTGTGAGTTAAAAGGATTGGGATAATTTTGTAAAAGCATCAACTCAGGTGTTATCTTATCTTCAGATTTAGTAACTGAGGTTGCAACTGCAACATTTTCCTTTAGATAATGGTATAAATACAAATGACCCAGACAAACATACCAAATATCATTTTTCTGACTAATATAGTCGAGATGATCCCAGGCATATTGTGCGGCATTGAAACCATTCTCAAGTAAAAAATACGGGTGCGTCATAACATGGTATATTCCGCCTTTATCCACAACTATATCAAAATACGAGTTTAAATCATCAAGATCGGTTGTGCCTTCCCAAATAGGTGAAACTTCACGGGACATGCCAATTGGGAAATAATATCCCGCAGCCGGATTCCAGTCAGAAAATATATCATAGGGCCAATTGTAAAGCCGGTTCACCAGGTATTTTTCAGCGCCGACAAGTGTGTTTACAATTTCATCATAATAATGCGCCGGTGCGAGCCATGTGTACACGTACTCTAAATCATGCTTTTTGAATAACAATGGTAAATCCAAATTATCAAAAATATCCTGTTTACTGCCGGCTATTTCGCCCTCCGGATCTTCATAGGGACCATAGGAATGTGTCCGGGAATGAGAACAGGCTTCAACATAGCCGGAATCAAGCTGGGTTTGAATATGCTGCCATGTTTCACTGCCGCAATATTGGGTAATAATTCCACAGGTCAGCCACAATTTGTGTTTTCTAAATTGTCTGCATGTTATTTGAAATGCTTCATCAGACTGATACCAGGTTTGGTCTCCACTGTCTGCCCAATCATCAGCAGAAGCGGTTACAACAGCCTTACGGTCATCATAATACTTGCAGATGTCTAAAAAAGATATTGGAATTTCTTGAATACCATCTGAAATTTTTATAAACAAAGAATCGGACGCGCTACTAAACGCTGCGGAGACAAAAGCCAAACCCGCAGAATAATCAAACCGTACCGCTTCTATACCATTAAAAAAGTCACTTGATTGTTTTTCCTCAACCTGCTGCCATGACTCTGACGTTGAATATCGTATATAGGTGATTAAATCTGAACTGTTTGCATGAATATCTATTTTATAAGTTACTGGATAGACAAATCCATAATTATCATGAATTTCATTATCAAGAACCAACCTAAGCTCATGCTCTGAGAGATAATCAACCGTTAAAAATGGATCAGACTCATCAGTAGTCCCGGATTGATCAAAACCTCCCAGTTCATCAATTTCATCGTCAAACAGTGCCTGCGAGTATATCCGTATTTCAGAGACATCGACAGAATTATCTTCCTGATTGTCATCCGCAAATAACAAAACAGTGGGTTCCAGAGAAAACCGGTCATCAATAACACCGGGCTGTCCCCTGAGCACCGGATTGCCGTTAACATAATAGTCATATCGTTCACCATTTTTAACAGCGATGGCCAACCGATACCACTTGTTCGCTGTGATAACCGGACTGGAATAGCCTGTTGCATGAACACCCATTTTACCGGAACGATCAACAAACCACTCGCCGTCCGTTTGATTTAAAACATCTGTTTGATATAATGTGTACCAGACACTTGTCTGATTAAACTTGACATCCATTACGATTGTAAATTCATTGACCTTTTCACCATTGCCGTTTGGCGGAATATTGTGTTGACAGATATAATAACTACCTATGCCGATATTTATAGCACGATTTTCAGCATCCGGACCACTGACAGATGAGTGACTGCCAACTAATACCAGATCGTTACCGACTGTTGCTTTGACAAGATTATCCGTATCCTCAAACGTCCAACGGCCAACAAGCGGTTCTTGCGCAGTCAGATTTAAGGCTGTAAGCAATATAAAAAGAAAACTATTTTTAATTTCCGTCTTCATATTTGTTTATAAACTCAATTCCAGTATTGTTAATCTATTTTTTACAAAAGTTAACGAGTACCTCTACTTTATATAAAGCATCTTTTTAGAACAAACAGCATCATCGGTTTTGATTTTATATACATAAATACCTGAAGAGACCTGGTTGCCGAAACAATCACAAGCATTCCAGTTTTGCTGATGTAATCCTGCCTGCTGCTTTTCATCGACCAGTGTAATAATCTCATGTCCGAGGATATCATAAACAGTTAAAACAATGTGTGATGATTTTGGCAAGTTATATTCTATTGTCGTTTCCGGATTAAATGGATTGGGATAATTTTGAGCCAGTTCAAATTCCTGCGGAATTAAATTGGGTCCATCGTCTTTTTTCTCAACACCGGTCGAACCGTTGTTTTCAAAGGACAAGGCCAGGCGATAGGGCCAGGTAAAACCGCTATACAGTTCTTCAATATCTGTTCCGTCCAGATTCGCCCGTTTTATTTTACCGGGTTCTCTTTCAATCCAGTATATTTTATCACCTTCAACATCCAGGGCAAGACCACAGGGCCATTTAAGACCGGTAACAACATCATGAATATCACTGCCATCTAAACTAGCGCAACAGATTCGACCAACTTTTAAATGTTCGGTCCAAAAGATTTTATTATCTCTCAGGTTGAGAGCAATATCGTCAGGAAATTCAAGACTATCAACGGGCATTTCAATGTTTTGACCGTTCAAATCAGCACAACAAATTGAAGTGGTCCTTGTTGACCCAAGTTGACTCCAGTAGACCTTTTCCTGAGATGGATCAACGGTGATACCGAATGTCCAATGCCAAAAAACATTATAGGGAAATTCTACATCAGTGCCGTCAAGATTTGCTCGGCCAAGAGCTTGACCTTCTGCTGCACTTGCAAAATATAGCTTTTGGTTTACCATATCCAGGTCAATATCCAATAACTCAGCATTTGCAATAAAATCATATATAAGGAACTCTACTTCAGAACCGTCAATATTAGAACGATAAATATTATAAAAATTACCTGACCAATACATCTTTTCTCCCTCAAGATCAAGAGCAAGGCAAGTCAAATTTTTATAATTAACAATCACTGGTTCAATATTTCGCCCATCCAAACGGGAACGATAAATCGTATAAGTCCATAGAGGAGTATACCAGTACATTTCCCCCCTTGACAGGTCAAGACTTAGATATTGACTACCTAAATCATAATTATTAACCAGTTCCTTTAATTCAGTTCCATCGGTATTGATTCTCAATATCTGGGAATGATGTGTCAGATAAAGCTTTTTGTTCCTGGAATCAAGTTGAAGATCTCTATGAAAACTCTCAATTTCAAAGGTATAAACAATCTCTTCTTCGTTGCCGTCCAGGTTCACACTCTTGAGTACGCGACCATTATCATCAGTAAAATAAATTCGATGTGCTTTTCCATCTACAACATAATCACTTATCTTTTCATTGTGTTCTATAACCGATCTTATTTTTTCACCATCCAGACCAGCACAATAAACGGTATCACGGGTATCATTCATCCAATAGAGATTTTCATAGACCAGATCCAGGGCCAGATTATTGGGCAGAACCAAACCACAAAGAAACTCTTGCTGGTTTGAACCGGTTATATCAGCCTGCCAAATCTTGCCGCTGTCTGATACGCTCCAATAAATTGTGCTGTTAAGCGTGTCAATAACCATACTGCTAACCCGGCCCGTTTCGGAAATCAGGGTTTCAACCGTTCTTGTCTCCATATTCTCACGCCGGATAGCATCCTCTTCATAATAATAAATATATCCCTGGGCTGCAGTTAACAACCTTACATAACGGGAAGAAAGTACTTTTTCATAATGACCGCCGTCAGCATCTCCGCAATATATTTTGTCGTCAACTCTATCGATCCAGTAAATATATCTTTCTTTGGCTGTAACAACATTTAAAAGCGCGAAAAGGTTGTATACAGTAAAGAAAAACACAAATGCTGCTCTTTTTAACATGGCTGTATCCTTTTCATTTATCACAATTCTCATATAACATTATAATATCCTGTCATCAAACAGTTATAACCGAATGATGACAGGTTTGATTAACTTTTAATTCAAAATACTTCTACTTTTATATCACTAACAACTTACTTGATAAACATCATTGTACTGGACCGGGTAAACGTGCCTGCGATGAGTTTGCAAATATAAGCGCCGCTGGATACCAGTTCGCCGCTTTTGTCCCGGCCATCCCATACAACTGATTTATAACCTTCTCCCTGCGTTCCGTTCGCCAAAACACGCACCTCTTCTCCCAGCATGTTGTATATTTTTAAGCTTACGTGACAGGCTTCCGGTAAGGCATATTTTAGCACGGTTTGCGAATTAAAGGGATTGGGGTAATTTTGAGAAAGTTCAAATTCCTGCGGTATTAAATTCGGATCATCGTCTTTTTTCTCAACACCGGTCGAACCGTTATTTTCAAAGGACAAGGCCAGTCGATAGGGATAAGACAAACCGGTATACAGTTCTTCTATGTCTGTTCCGTCAAGGTTTGCCCGATTGATTTTACCGGCTTGATGTTCAATCCAGTATACTTTACCGCCGTCAACATCCAGGGCAATACCGGAGGGCCATTCAAGACTGGTAACAACATCCTGAATATCACTGCCGTCTAAATTGGCGCGTTTAACACCTCTAAAATCTACAGCCCTTTCAGTCCAATATATCTTTTTATGTTTTAAATCAAGAGCAATATCGTCCGGTTGTCCTGAAGACTTTATAATTTTTTCAACATCATTACTGCTGTTATTCAAATTGGCACCTAGAACCGTATTAAGTGAATTACTCCAATATAATGTTCCATCAAAAGGGTCAACTGCAACTCCATACGCAAATCCATGTATGTAATAAGGGTATTCAACCCGGCTGCCATCTAGATTAGCAAAACCAACAGTTATGCCCTCTGATTGCCTAGCCCAATACATCTTTTCATTTACAACATCCAAAGCAATATCATTTAATGAAGCATTCGGATAAATCTCGTTTGTAAGAAACTCAACATTGGAACCGTCTGTATTACATTTGTAAATATTGGCATAAGAATTTGCCCAGTATATCTTTTCACTTTCAGGGTCAAGAGCAATACAAACAGGATATTCATAATTAACAATCAGTGGTTCGACATTTCGACCATCCAAATGGGAACGATAAATCGTCATAGACCAATAAAGATAAAACCAGTACATCTCTCCCTTTGACAAATCCAGACTTAGATTTTGAACACCATAAATAAAACCGCTAACCAGTTCTATAAATTCAGTTCCATCGGTGTTCATGCTCCATATCCCACACCAATCGGTTAAATAAATCTTTTGGTTATTATGATCTAATTGAATCTCCATTTGAGGATTTATATTATCAAAGACATACACAATCTCTTCTTCATTCCCGTCCAGATTTACACTCTTGAGAACACGACCGTTATCATCTAAAAAATAAATTCGACGATCTCTTCCATCTACAACATAATCAATTATCTTTTCAGTATGTTCTATGACTGATTTTATTTTTTCCCCATCCAGACCAGCGCAAAAGAGTGTATCACGCGTGTCATTCATCCAATAGAGATTTTCATAAACCAGATCCAAGGCCAGATTGTTGGGCCGGGTCAGTCCACAAATAAACTCCTGTTTGTTTGAACCGGTTATATCAGCCCGCCAAATCTTGCCGCTATCAGCGCTCCAATACATTGTGCTGTGAAGCGTGTCAATAACCATACTGCTTGCCCGGCTTGTTTCGGAAATCAACGTTTCAACCTTTCGTGTCTCCATATTCTCACGCCGGATGGCGTTCTCTTCATAATAATAAATATATCCCTGGGCTGCGGTTAACAACGTTACATCACGGGAAGAAAGCACTTTTTCATATTGACCGCCGTCAGCATCTCCGCAATATATCTTTTTATCCTGTGTGTCTGTCCAGTAAATTAATCTTTCCTTTGCTGTTACAACATTTAAAAGCGTGAAAAGGTTGTATACAGTAAAGAAAAACACAATTTTCATTTGATCTGACATAGATAATTATCTTTTTTATTCAACAAATACTTTTATAATATGTAAAGGTCATTACCTTTCCTGCATCAGCTCTTTATAAAAGCGCTGCAACACATAAAAAGATTTTTTCTTTTCACCGTGATAAGAAACCACGCCTTTCAGGTTCCAGTCGTCCTGAATACCCGGCAGCAACCTTTTCGGTGTACGAAAATCTTTTAAAATCCAGGGAGAAAGACCTCTTAAAAACGGCACTTTTTTATACATGGCAAGCTGTTTTTCATAGGAATACTCTTGAAAATCTTCTGTCCAGCGAGTCAGTTTATCACCGTAATGACCAGCCAGACCGCCTGCGCCGAACTCGCTGACAATATGAGGTTTATCTTTGTAAACTGTGTCCCATGTAATTTCATCACAAAAATCGGGTAATGAATCATACCAGCCGATATATCGGTTAAAGGCCACAACATCCAAATGTTCACCCATGGTGTCTTCCATTTTAAAATATTTCTGGGTTGTGGTAAAAACCGTGGGATGTGCCGTATGCAAGGCAGCCGTAAACAACCGCGTCGGGTCCAGTTTTCGACCAATCTGCAACAGTTCCAAAAGAAAATCATCCCGCTCTTTCAGACTTAGTGGTGTTTCATTGGAAATGGACCATAAAACGACCGATGATTTATTTTTATCACGCTGGATCATTTCATACAACTGGGTTTTTGCAACATCCCGTGTATGCTGGTTTTTCCAATTCATGTTCCAGTAAACAGGGATTTCCGCCCATACCATTAAACCAAGCTTGTCGGCGGTGCGGGTCATGTATTCATTATGGGTATAATGCGCCAGACGAACGTAATTACAATTGAGTTCTTTGGCCCATCCCAACATTATTTCAGCTTCATCCTTGCGGCTGGCACGTCCCATGTTTGGAAAAGGACTTTCTTCATGCAGACAAATGCCTCTCAAGAATATGGATTTGCCGTTTAATAAAATATCCTGTCCTCTTGTTTCAATAGAACGGAACCCGATCTGGTCTTCAACTTTATCGGTTTCTGACGTTATAACAACCGTGTATAATTTTGGATTTTCAGGACTCCATAACTCCAAATCAGCATCAAATTCTATTTTTGCAAAACCATCTGCATTTGTTGTTACGGTTTGTTCAATACCGGCTTCCGGAATGGTGACCGTCACTTTTTGTTGAGTTTGTTTGCCGTCAAGCTGTATCCATCCGGCAATTTTATTCAGGGAGCCTTTTTCAAGCTGGATAAAATAGTCGCTTATAAATGTGGTGGGCACTTCAACGAGCATAACCCGACGCGTCATACCGCCATAATTAAACCAATCCGTCATACCCATTGGAACGGCATCATTGCTTCGGGCAGCATTTACCCTGGTAATGATATTGTTTTCGCCTTTTTTAACAAGATCAGTTATTTCAAAATTAAAAGGAGTAAAACCACCCTCATGGTCACCCAGTTTAACACCGTTACAATATACATTGGTTATATAGTTGGCTGCGCCAATATAAACAAACAGCCTTTTATCCTTTGGTAAATCATAGTCGAAATCTTTTTTATACCAGATTGTACTTTCATAATAGTATAATTTTTCCTGCTGTGTGTTCCAGTCACCGGGCACAAGCAGATTGTTGGCGGGTAAAAACTCGTATTCTATACGGTCGCTTTTGCTTGTTGGTTTTTCGTTTTTAAAAAACCCATTTTCTTCAATCGCCATATGTGAATCAAAGTAACCCGTATCATATAAATCTATTATAGTCTGCCATTTTCCATTCAAACTTTTTGTTTTTCTGTTATCTACGTTAATGATAAGCAGTGGTTCACAGTTCATTATAAAAATCTCCTTCTAAGCGCCAATTTTTGTTAAAAGATATAAAAATACAATAACCAATAATACAATTCCCCAGATGGCAATGAATCCTGAAATATCCCGTTTTGTCGGTTTTAAAAGCTCAAAATCACTGTTTGGAAACAACTTTTGATCTTTAAAACGTGTTGGATTTTTGCGGGTCAATTCCATTTCCCGTGCATCGTCTTCGGGTGTTCCAATAACAGGTGTATGCAAGCGGCCATAAAACTGGTCCAGAACAGCTTTGTTATTTCTACGGGTAAAAAATGAAATCAAAATAATAATAAGAAAAGGAATAAGTATATCCAGATAAAAACCGAGTGCATTTAAATCACCTATTCCCATATTTTTCAAATCAATTCCCAACAGGCTCGGCAACATCAAACTGGCCCGAAAACGGCCTTTACCGACAAGAGGTGAATTCGGATCACTGGCATATTCCCTTACAATATGCTCAAAATAAACGCCACGGGGTTGTACTCTTGTCTCCTTTTGAATAACCTGACCGACCTCATCAGCCCGTCCTTTATCGACATCTTCCTGCGTTGCTCCTGCTGTAACAGTAATATTTTTTTCATAAGTTGTCTGGCAAAAATATTGGGACCCGGCAATAGGTTTAATATCCGGCCCAAAATTACCCAACAAAACAGTAAACAGTGCGCTGTAAATAATGGCAACCCAAATAGCTTTTGGAGTTGCTTTACGCCACATTATAGCAATCCAAAACGGGGGACCAAAAACAAGACCGATAGACAACATCAATTTAAAGACCCTTAAAAAATCCTGAAAATACAGCGTAATAAAAACACCGGCCAAAAGCACAACAACAGTGGTAATTCGGCTAACCAGAATATATTCTTTTTCAGTTCTATTTGGAAACAGGGGTTGATAAATGTTTGTGGTAAAAATAGCACTGGCAGAAACCAAAAGAGCAGAGGCTGTAGACTGCAAAGCGGCCAACAAACAAATAACCATTAATCCGATCAATCCCGGTCCTAAAAGTTGTCTTGACATATATCCCCACAACATATCCGGATCAGAAATATGGTTACGATATAAAGCATAGCCCATAACACCGGTAAAACCCCATAAAATTACGGTAAGTCTTTTTATCATATTACCGTTGATACGGCCCAGCCGCGAGGCTTCTTCATCTTTGCCGCTTCCCATTACCTGAGGATTTTGGGGTGCAGACTCGTAAACAATTAATCCAACACAGACAAGTGCAGCGACATAATACCAGGGGTATTCGCTGGTTGCAAGTGTTCCAAACAGATTAAAAAATGACGCAGGGACAATCTCATGCAGACCGGAAAATCCCCCTATCTTAATTAACCCGAACGGTAAAAGTAATATAGATAAAACAATTAGGAGAATTCCCTGAAAAGCATCGGTAATTGCAGCAGCAATAATTCCTCCGGCTACCGTATAAAACAATAAAATAACAGACAATACAAGTAAAAAGATGGTTGGATTAATAACCGAAACACTTGATTGTACTTTTCCCTCACTTTTTTGAGCAACCAGTTTTTCATATTCTAATTTTTCAACATCTGTAAAATCTCTATCCTGCAAAACGGATTTCAATTCTTCCATTCTTTCAAAATTTTGAATATATTGCCGCTCTTCCGTTGTAAGATGAGCCTCTTCTTTTGGCATAACAATTTGCACTGTTTTTTGCAACGTTACCATAGCCAGGCTCATATTTGCAATCAAATAAAAAATACCGATTACAGCGTATAATGTTTCCATTGGGCGGCTTTCGTAACGCAGTCTAAACACCTCCGCCATAGAACTAATTCGAAGTCTCCGTTGCCATACAGTTGTAATCCAATAAAACGGTGTGGCAAAAAGAGAAAACAAGTGCACCCAGATACCAGCCATACCCTGACGAAATGTCTCACGGGAGGCCCCCACAGGAACATCAGATCCTGTCGCCATTCCAAAATTCATAAATGTCTGGAGCAGTGTGCCGATTTTTCGTCCACCCATTAAAAAATCTTCCTGATTTTTAATACGTCTTGAAACGACCAGACCTATTAATATTAATGCAACAAAATATACTATTATTAAAATAGCATCAAGAATGTGAAGACCCAAAATGTGCATAAACAATTTTCTCCTTTTTATGGATTTTTAATAAATAATAAAAACAAAATTGGTAAAACCAAAAACAGTTCAAGACATTATAATCCTGTTTTGTAGATACATATCACAAAGTTGAAAAAATACGGGCGATATGTACAGAATTTTCCGGCTTTGTATAATTTGTGATTCCGATATAAGAATGTACCCTTTGGCGATCAAAAAAATCTTCCCCCCTGTCAGGAATGCGCTTAATATTACAAAATTTATCTGTTTTTCATTTATCACAATTGATTTTTGATGCTGGATATATTTTATATAATTAATAACGCCGCAGCATTTGTTAACATTATTTGACGAGTACCATTTTCTTAACATCAGAAAAAGTTTCTGTTTCAATTTTATAAAAATAAACACCTGCAGAAACACTTTTCCCTTGTTTGTCAGTTGCATCCCAATTTAGAAAATATGTTCCGGGTGTTTGAATTTCATTAACCAATTCAGATATAATTTGACCGTTCATATTATAAATATTCAATTTTACATATTCAGTTTCAGGCAGAGAATAAGTTAATGTTGTAGTGGGGTTAAAAGGGTTTGGATAATTTTGAGATAATTTAAACTTTTCCGGAATAACAGTTTTTGAATCATCGGATTCGACGGCAACATTTGTTCCTTCTTTAAACTTGTGATATTGATTAATATCCACATTGGTATAAACTTCAGTTTTACCCAATGGCCATCGAATAATTAAAGAATCTATGACAGTTGCGGTACCAACACCAAAGTGAACAAACGGGTTATCCTGGGACAGCCAACCAGTTGGCGATTTTGTATATCTAATTTGAGTTTTTGTACCTGTTACAATTTTCACCAATGTTCCAATGGCATCTTTATTTGATTCTGTTCCTTCCAGAATACAACCAACCCAGTTATTGCTTGTGGTTAAATTTTTATAAAGTATATGAGATTGTCCCGCTGATGGAATATAAATATCCAAAAATCCATCCATGTTATAATCTAAAAATCCACCGCCCTTTCGGTCGCCTGTAACCTCCAGGCCGATAAATTCGGCAATATCAGCAAAAGCCCGTACTCCAGGACTTGTTTCATCATTTAGCAGCAACAACTCTTTAGCAGTATAGGTATTTAGCTGAATAAAAATGTCCTGATCACCATCATTTTCATAATCACCAATACTTAATCCCTGGTAACGGTCTCTCAGACCGACTCCTGTTTCCAGAGAAACATCAACAAAAGACCCATCCCGATTTTCCCACAATTCATTTGTCGAAGCAGCAGTGGGACTGACAACATTTTTATAATAATCCAAATCGCCGTCGTTATCATAATCAAACCAGTCTGCATTTTGAATTTGTGTAGGGGAAAAGCCTAATTGTTCTGATACATTTGTAAAATATCCGTCATCATTACGATAGAGATAACCGCCCACATTTAAATCAGGATCACCATCCAGGTCGTAATCAACCCATTGCATATGTCGGGTACCACGGGTTCCTTCAGGATAATCATATTCACCTGGCTGATAAGCGGCATTTGCAACACCTACCTGGTCAGCCACATCAGTAAATTGACCTTGTTCATTTTTGTAAAATAACACATTTTTATTGTTCTGTTGTCCAACAACAAGATCAAGATCACCATCCAGGTCATAATCAGCCCAAATACCGATACGAAATTTATATTCTGTAACAAAACCCGGCATACCAGCCGTTAGGCCGACATCGGCTGCAACATCAACAAAAGAATTGCCGTCGTTGCGTAATAAATGCATGTGTAGATCTGTTCCAAAATAAATATCCTGATCACCATCATTATCATAATCAACACATGTTACTGAAGCTGTTTGTAATTCTTCTGTTTCAATTTCTTCAAGAGGTGTATTATCTGTAATTTCTGTAAACACGCCATCTTGATTCAGGTAAACCTGGCTATGGCCAGGAGATTTCCAACGTAGAATAAAAATATCGGGCCAGCCGTTTTTATCCAGATCACCAAAAGCAGCTCCCCATTTTTCAAACGGAGCAGGATTAAAACCAACCTGACTATACTCAACACTCTCATAAACAGCAAACTCTTGTCCAAAACAAACAGTAGCACATAATAATATCAAACCGATAACCTGTTTCATCTTTATCTCCGCTCGTGTATTTAATAAATCAGTTAAGGGAAAAGGAGTAAAATAATTGGATTGTATAGGGACCGAATATTTAAAATTGGAAATTTATAAAATCAAATTTCGAGTTTTAAATATTCGTACTGCATTGTTTATAAAATCAAATTTTAGTTGATATATTAAAGGAAGGGATTTGAAAAATTTTCAAATCCCTTCCAAAGTAAAGTTAATGCAAACTAGATAATTATTTTAGTAAAATCATCTTGTTTGTTCTTGTAAATGTACCAGCTTCAATTCTGAAAAAGTAAACACCAGAAGAAACAGCCAATCCATTGATATCACGAGCATCCCAGACGACTGAATAATTACCAGCAACCTGTGATTTATTAACCAGTTCCGTTACCTTTTGACCTAACATGTTATAAATATACAATTTAACATGTTCTTGCTTGGGCAATGCATAACTGATTGTTGTTGTCGGATTAAATGGATTCGGGTAATTCTGGTTAAGTGCAAATTTAGTTGGTAGAACATTAGAATTTCCGTTAACACCAACTCCATCTTGCAGGTTCAATCTAATCAGATACTCGCCACCACCTGGATCTTTATGATCTGTCAATGGATTTCTTTCACGAATACGACTGTTGTAGAAAGAGTTAACCTGCACATAGTAGATACCATCAGCAGGAACAGGCGGAGTAACGAACCGTGAATAAGTGTTGCTTACACCTGTTAAATAGTCTTCCCAGGGATCACCTTCCCAGGCATCCTTATCATCGTTCTTGATATCTGTAATGGTACCGTCTTCCAACAGCAGGTAAATTTCAGTATCCAAATCACGGATACAACTGTCAGGACCTGGTGTGAAAACTTCAGCTACAAGTGTATCACCGGCGGTCAACTGGATTTTGTAAAGATCGAAATCGTTCCAGTTATGACGGTTACCAAGGCTGTCCCACATCGGGGCATAGAGATAAGAACGAAGTTCAAAAGGTTCTGCGGTAAGATCAATTGTTTCAAAATTCTGCGCAACAGCTACAGAATCATCCGGTTCATGAACTTCCGCTGCAACAGAAACAGGAGTTCCATACCATAATCTGACCTGATATGGGAATTCTTCAGTAAATGCTGAAACATCTGCAGAGATCTTGCAATAATACACACCATTAGCCGGCGGCACCCATCCTGTTAATCTGGCGCCCCAACCATCGTATCGACTGGAAGGGTCAGCATTTAAGATGCTGGTTCCGGTTTCATCCAGAACGTCCATTTTGAGGATGGATTTTGCACTAACACCACGAACGCCGATTGTATTTAATGTATACATTCGTGTGGTATCTGCCATAAATTTAAAGTAATCAACAGAATCTTCCGGGGCCAATGCGGCATCGGTAACTGTGTCAAGCAGAATCAAGTTTGCATCTGCTATATCATTATTCGGTTCCTGTTCCGCTGGGAGAGTAAGTGTTACGGAGAACATATATTCACCGCCACCCGGATCTTTATCGGTGTTTGCAGGATTCTTTTCACGAATAATGCTATTGTAATATGAATTTACTCGTACATAATATGTTCCGGCTGCAGGGAACGGAGGAGATACAAAACGTGAATAGGTATTGCTGCATCCTGGTAAATCATTTTCCCAATGATCACCGGCCCAGGCATCTTTATCATCGTTCTTGATGTCTGTTTCGGTACCGTCTTCAAGCAGCAAACGAATTTCCGTATCAAGATCACGAATCCATTCCGGATGATCATACAAACGTGCTGACGTAAATGTTTCAGCCGTCATTATCATACCGGCTTGAGGTACTACAACTTTATACAAGTCAAAGTCATTCCAGTTGGTATCAATACTGTCACCTTCAACATAGTGATTGTAGAGATAACCACGAATCATGGTACCATCTGTCGGAGTTGGATCCAATAAGGCGGCTTCTTCAACCGTATCATCCGGTTCATGTGGTACTGCTGCAACAGAGACAGGAGTTCCGTACCAGAAACGCATACCGTAACTTGGGTCTTCAACCTCTGCAAGCTTTTCCGGTGAGGCCCATACTTTAACATAATAGACACCTGTTTCAGGTGGTACCCACCCTGTTAAACGGGCGCCCATCGCATCATATCGACTTGATGGATCAGATGTCAGTATAGAGACACCATCTTCATCCGTAACATCCATTTTAATCGTAGTTTTAGCACTGAATACATTCGGATCTGTTACAGTGGCTAAAGTATACATCTTGTCATTTTCTGCATAAATTGACCAAATATCCAAAGTATCTGCTGCCGTAAATGAACTGTTCTTGAGTTCATTAAGCGGTAATGATTGAGCAGCCAACATTGGATGATCTGCCGGGACAACCCGTACATTGAACATATATTCGCCGCCACCCGGATCTCTATCCGTGTTTGCAGGATTCTTTTCGCGAATAATGCTATTGTAATAAGAGTTTACTCGTACATAATAAGTTCCGGCTGCAGGGAATCCAGGTGATACAAATCGTGAATAGGTATTGCTGCATCCTGGTAAATCATCTTCCCAGTGATCTCCGGCCCAGGCATCTTTATCATCGTTCTTGATGTCTGTTTCAGTGCCGTCTTCAAGCAGCAAACGAATTTCCGTATCAAGATCACGAATCCATTCAGGATGATCATATAAACGGGCTGAAGTATATGTTTCAGCTATCATAACCATACCGGCTTCAGGTACTTCAACTTTGTACAAGTCAAAGTCATTCCAGTTGGTATCAATGCTGTCACCTTCAACATAATTGTTGTACAGATAACCACGAATCATGGTACCATCTGTCGGCGTTGCAGGCAATAAGGCGGCTTCTTCTACCGTATCATCCGGTTCATGAACAACAGCAGCTTCGGCTACCGGTGTGCCGTACCAGAAACGCATACCGTAACTTGGATCTGTGGCTTCGGCAATCTTGTCAGGTGATGCCCACACTTTAACATAATATACACCTGTTTCTGGTGGGACCCATCCAGTTAAACGAGCGCCCATCGCATCATATCGACTTGATGGATCTGCTGTCAGGATAGATACGCCATTTGCATCCGTAACATCCATATGAATTGTGGTTTTTGCGCTGAAAACATTCGGGTCTGTTACAGTGGATATGGTGTACATTTTGTCATTTTCTGCAAATATAGACCATACATCCAAAGTATCTGATGATGAGAATGCACTGTTCTTAAGCTCGTTCAACGGTAATGCTTGAGCAGTCAAACTCGGATCATCAGCAGCTAATAATTTTACAGAGAACATATATTCGCCGCCACCCGGATCTCTATCCGTGTTTGCAGGATTCTTTTCGCGAATAATGCTGTTGTAATAAGAGTTTACTCGTACATAATAAGTTCCAGCTGCAGGGAAACCAGGAGATACAAATCGTGAATATGTGTTGCTGCATCCTGGTAATACATCTTCCCAATGGTCTCCGGCCCAGGCATCTTTATCATCGTTCTTGATGTCTGTTTCTGTGCCGTCTTCAAGCAGCAAACGAATTTCCGTATCGAGATCACGAATCCATTCCGGATGGTCATACAAACGTGCTGAAGTAAATGTTTCAGCTATCATAACCATACCGGCTTCAGGTACTTCAACTTTGTACAAGTCAAAGTCGTTCCAGTTGGTATCAATGCTGTCACCTTCAACATAGTGATTGTAGAGATAACCACGGATCATGGTACCGTCTGTCGGCGTTGGTGGTAATAAGGCGGCTTCTGCTACGGTATCATCCGGTTCATGCGGTATCAATGCATCTGCTACCGGTGTGCCGTACCAGAAACGCATACCGTAACTTGGATCTGTGGCTTCGGCAATCTTGTCAGGTGATGCCCATACTTTAACATAATATACACCTGTTTCGGGCGGGACCCATCCAGTTAAACGAGCGCCCATCGCATCATATCGACTTGATGGATCTGCTGTCAGGATAGATACACCATCTTCATCCATAACATCCATATGAATTGTGGTTTTTGCGCTGAATACATTCGGATCTGTTACAGTGGCTAAAGTATACATCTTGTCATTTTCTGCATAAATTGACCAAATATCCAAAGTATCTGCTGCCGTAAATGAACTGTTCTTAAGTTCGTTCAGCGGTAATGCCTGGGCAGTCAAACTCGGATCATCGGCTGCTAATAATTTTACAGAGAACATATATTCGCCGCCACCCGGATCTCTATCCGTGTTTGCAGGATTCTTTTCGCGAATAATGCTGTTGTAATAAGAGTTTACTCGTACATAATAAGTTCCGGCTGCAGGGAATCCAGGAGATACAAAACGTGAATATGTGTTGCTGCATCCTGGTAAATCATCTTCCCAGTGATCTCCGGCCCAGGCATCTTTATCATCGTTCTTGATGTCTGTTTCGGTACCGTCTTCAAGCAGTAAACGAATTTCCGTATCAAGATCACGAATCCATTCCGGATGGCCATATAAACGGGCTGAGGTAAAAGTTTCAGCTATCATAACCATACCGGCTTCAGGTACTTCAACTTTGTACAAGTCAAAGTCATTCCAGTTGGTATCAATGCTGTCACCTTCAACATAATTGTTGTACAGATAACCACGGATCATGGTACCATCTGTCGGCGTTGCAGGTAATAAGGCGGCTTCTGCTACCGTATCATCCGGTTCATGCGGTATCAATGCATCTGCTACCGGTGTACCGTACCATAAACGCATGCCGTAACTTGGATCTGTTGCTTCGGCAATTTTGTCAGGTGATGCCCATACTTTGACATAATATTCACCTGTTGCAGGCGGAACCCACCCTGTTAAACGGGCACCCATCGCATCATATCGACTTGATGGATCTGCTGTCAGGATAGATATATCATTGACGTCTACAACATCCATTTTAATGGTGGTTTTTGCGCTGAATACATTTGGATCTGTTACAGTGGCAATGGTATACATCTTGGTATCATCCACTGAAATTTTAAAAACATCCAATGTGTCATCTTGAGAAAATTGGGCATTTAATAATTCATTAAGATTTAAATCATTGGCTGTAGCAATTGTGTTGTTTGGTTCTGCTTCCTGGCCCAGAGCAGGAAATGACACCAGGCAAACCAACAATGTGCAAATCAGTACTGAAAAAAATTTGTGCATTTCCGATCCTCCATGTTAACAATTTGTCTCGCTTTTAATAGCGACGAATTAGAAACATTACTCAGCTTTCCTGAATTCACCTCCTTTCAATCTTATTTTCATCTAAATTTAGGTATGATTTTGTTTGCTTTATTATATTAGATGAAATTTAGATATCAGAAACCTATTCCAAGAGAAAATCTATTTACACTGGAAAAGGCTCCCCAATCCACCCAGCCATAATCAAAATAAATCATCATTGTATTTTGAATTCTTTGATGAATTCCAACACCGAGGCTAAGTCCACTAATACTATCACGTTCAAAAATAGATTCATAGCCACCGCGAAGCTGTATCGTATTAAAAGCAGAATATTCCATTCCAAGATTCAAAGATTCTGAATTGTTACTTGGGTGAAGTACATCGGACACTAACAAAAGGGATTGCGTTTCAGAAAAATTAATTTTGTAGGATGCTCCAAAACGAAATTTAAGAGGTAAAGAAAAGGTATCGGTTTCATATAATACATTAATCGCGTCGTTTCCATAATTAATTGGGTCTGGATCATAAGCTCGTCTAAGGTCACGACCAGAAAGCTTCATGTCGGTTCCAAAATTCTGTACTGTAAATCCCAGGCGCAATCCATCCAAAGGTGTATCATAGAGTGCACCCAAATCCATAGCGTAACCACTTGCGGTTTCATGCCAAATTCTTTGATTAACATATTTAAAGTTAAATCCAAAAGAAAACCGGTCAGTCAAATTCATTCCAAATGCCAGACCAAGTGCAATATCGCTGGCGCCATATACTTCGCCTGTTCCATCTGGTCTTGCTATGGTACGAACGGGTTGTTCTCCGAAATCAAAATGTGTTACATTCGCACCGACAGCTCCCCATGTACCCAAAGGAGCAACAATACCGGCATAGGCATATTGAGTATCCACAAGCCAATTAGTATAGTTAAAAGTTGCTTCCATACTACCTAACCGTGAAATACCAGCCGGGTTCCAATACATTGCAGTAGCATCATCTGCTACAGATGTAAAAGCACCACCCATAGCTTGTGCTCTTGCCCCGGCGCCAATTTCTAAAAATCCGCCAACTGAAGTTCCGGTATTGGAAACGTCAGTTGAGCCGCTGCTCGTCGATGTAGATTTTCCATCCTGTGCGTATAGCAAAGTAGAAAAAAATATGACGCATACGCACACAAACAATAAATTAAATCGTCCGATGTTCATTCGTTTTCTCCTGGAATTATTTGTAATATCGTTTCTATTATTATCTCTTTTTATAAATTCCGTACCTTAAAAATCCGGTCTATTTGATAAAAACCATCTTGCGAGTTTGTGTATAAGTATCTGTATAAAGAGTATAAAAATAAACGCCTGAAGAGGCATAATTTCCATTCATACCTTTGCCATCCCATTCACAAGAATGATGTCCGCGAGTATAGTAATTATCAATTAACGTAATTATTTCACGACCGGTTATATCCATAACAACCAATTTAATCTTTCCATCCATTGGAATATCGAACTCGATGTTTGTTATTGGATTAAAAGGATTAGGATAATTTTGTTCGAGTTTAAATGCACTTGGAACCAGGTTTTTATCACTATCATCAACTTTAGTATCATCTGATTCAACAACATCATGATATTGATTAATAGCTACGTCTGTCAGTACTTGTCTAATTCCAAGCGGCCAATTTATAACAACTGAATCTATAGTGGTTGCTGTTCCAAGTCCAAAATGAATTCTGGGACTATCCTGGCTGTACATTCCAGTACCACATTGATGATAACGTATTTGCTTTTTGCCGTCAGCATAAAGAGTAACGATACTGCCAACAGCATCACGATTGGAAACTGTTCCTTCCAGAGTAAACCCAACCCAGTTTGCTCCATTTGTTGCTAAATTATGGTATAATAGATGATCATATTCTGCTGAAGGTAAATAAATATCTAAAAATCCGTCAGAATCATAATCAAAGAAGGCTCCACCCTTACGGTCGCCCATTTTCTTAACTTGAGCAAACTCGGCAACATCAAAGAAAAGACGGCCTCCCTCATATTCGTCATTAAGCAATAACATATCAGGAGTAGTTTCAATATTAATATGTAAAAACACATCAACATCACCATCATTATCAAAATCACCAACAGCCATACCTCTGAAACGGTCTCTATTAATGATCAATCCCACTTGTTCTGACACATTTGTAAAAACTCCATCCTGGTTTTCCCATATTTCATTGGTTCCGGCAGCAGTCGGAGAGCTTATAGATTTGAAAAAATCAAAATCACCATCATTATCATAATCAAAAAATCTTCTATATGAAACCTCTTCCAATTCGGAAAAACCTATTTCATCTGTTACTTCTGTAAAGACGCCATTATCATTTCTTAAAAAATGTGTATCAGAAAATAAATCAGGGTCACCGTCTAAATCCCAGTCAAACCATGTTGTTCTATTTGATTCGGATAAAACCGAAGGTGCAAGGCCTGCTTCTGCAGCCGCATCAGTAAAATGATCACCGTCATTTCTAAAAAGGTACATATTATCATTATTTTGCTGCATGACAATACAATCAAGGTCTCCATCCAGATCATAATCTGCCCAACCGCCAATATAAAAATACCATTCGGTGATAAAACCAGGTGGTTTTTGTCCGACAAAGCCCCACTCTTCAGAAACTTCTGTAAAATTATTATTTCCATCATTTTCGAAAAGATGAATAGCTAAAGGGGTGCCATAGCAAAGGTCTTTATCACCGTCATTATCAAAATCAACCCAAACAGCGCCAAAAGAGCGAAGTTCATCACCCTGGGTCTCAAGTTCTTCAATAGGACTTTGACTGGTAATATCCGTAAATTGGCCATTTGTATTAGTGAAAATATGACTAAAACCAGGAGTATTATATCTTGGAATAAATATATCCGGATAGCCATTACGATCTATATCAGCAATTGCCTGACCCCATTTTGCACAAGGAATAGGCGTAAGACCAACACTTGCATTTTCAATTACTTCAAAAGGAGTCAAATCCACTGCAAAAACATTCAAAACCGAAAAAATAATCATACAAGATAAAAATATTAGAAATATCTTATTTGTATGCATTTTAGTTACCTCCATGCTAAAAACTAATGAATAAATACCATTTTTCGGGATTCATTAAAAGCACCTACTTGTAGCTTGTAAATATAGATTCCAGTTGCTACAATATTACCCGTATTATTTGTGCCATCCCAAAGAATACTTGCATTTCCTTCAGGACAATTATTATTAACAAGTGTTTTAATCTCACGTCCGGAAATGTCATAAATAGTTAAACGAACATGAGCAGATTTTTTTAATTGATAGGATATTCTCGTACTAGGATTAAAAGGATTAGGAAAATTTTGATATAAAGCAAAATCGGAAGCAATTGCAGGTTTATCGCAAGTTACACCACTTGGGGAACTACCTTCGGTTATTGATAATATCTGGTTTGCAGAAACATTTATTAATTCATCGATCGTGCCACTGGGCCACTTTATAATTAAACTATCAACGATTGCTTGTTGTGCAAGCCCAACATGTACATCGGTTGTCGGTCCGGCAAGATACCCGGATCCCATACAAACTTCTCTTATTTGACGTGAATCACCTGAGCGGACAATAACACGGGTTCCTACAGCGGACCGGTTACTGGTGACACCAGTTAATTTAATCTCAAGCCAATTGTTGCTATTTCCGCCATCATTTTGCATTAAATAGGGCACTTGAGATCCATTACCTCCTGGTAACAAAAGATCAAGATCGCCATCAGCATCCCAATCTGCCCAGGTTTGACCACCTCTGTCTTCTATATCGATCAGACCCCAGCCGCCGGCAGATTCAACTTTTGTTAAACCAATATCTGCTGCAACATCGGTAAAAACAAAATTCCCATCGTTCCTTAACATATAATCATCACCCTCAGAGTTCAGCAGGTGTAAATCAATGTCTCCATCGTTGTCATAATCACCATTAGCACTGCCCCAAAAGACTTTGCCAGAGATCCTTGCGTTGGCAGCTTCGGTAAAAGTGCCGTCTCCATCATTACTAAAAAATTGACATATATCCATATCAGGATCTAATTCACTTTCCCATTTTCTACCTATAAAGAGGTCCAAATCGCCGTCATTATCATAATCAGCCCAAAGCGCTGAACGTTCATTACCAAAAGAAGTACCCAATCCAGCATCAGCAGTTACCTCAGTAAAGGTATCATTTCCTTCATTACGGTATAAAAAGAAAGGATTAACTGAACTCGTGATAAGAAGAACATCCTGGTCACCATCATTATCATAATCAGCCCATGAAGCGGCTGTCATACTCACACCAAGTAAAGAATAAAGACCTACATCCATTGCCACTTCTTCAAAAGAAATCTCATCTACAGTTGAGGTGTTTTTGAATAAGAGTGATGGATTCCAGCCATCAGATGAAAGACCGCATACAAAAATATCCAGCAGACCATCATTGTTATAATCAGCCATTGAAGCGTTATAATATGCTTCTTCAAAATGGATGACTCCTGTTTGTTCGCTGATGTCCTCAAACCATAAGGAGTCTGTTTCAACCAATTTGTTAACAAGTAACCAATTTTGATAATCCTGACCAATCGCAAAAATATCCAGATCACCGTCATTTTCAATGTCAGCTAAAAGGCCGCAACGAGGGCCGGATGTTTTGATGGCATGTGCCATCGAAGTATCAGCCCATATAAAAACACCGGAATTAGAAAGATCATTAATCATCAGATCGTTGCCATATTTTGAACCCATTGTCAAATAGACATCAAGATCACCATCGTTGTCAATATCACCCCAAGATGTGGCATTAGGATAAACACGAAATTGGTCACCAATTTCATGTTGAACATTAACAAATGCAACCTGAGAAAATAAAAACTGACAAAAACACAGCAGCACTAACATTGAAATTTTAAATATTCTCGTCATTATTAAACTCCTTGGAAAAACTTATTTAATCAAAAGCATCTTTTTTTGCTGCTTTACATTTCCTGCTTTGATTTGGTAAAGATAAAGGCCTGCCGGTAAATTTTGTGCATCAAAATCAACATAGTGTGTTCCGGCTTGCTGATAACCATCTTTTAATACGGAAATACATTGACCAGTAATTGCATAAACTTCAAGTTTTACCTGGGAAGGTTGGTTAAGAGAATAACTTATCCGTGTTTGCGGATTAAAAGGATTAGGATAGTTTTGATATAATGTAAAATCGGAAGCAATTGCAGGTTTATCGGAAGCTACACCACTTGGAGAACTACCTTCGGTTATTGATAATATCTGGTTTGCAGAAACATTTATTAATTCATCTATCGTACCACTGGGCCACTTTATAATAATACTATCAACAGTTGACTGTTGTGCAAGTCCCACATGTACATCGGTTGTCGGTCCGGCAAGATACCCGGATCCCATACAAACTTCTCTGATTTGCCGTAAATAACCTGAACGGACAATAACACGGGTTCCTACAGCGGACCGGTTACTGGTGACACCGGTTAATTTAATCTCAAGCCAATTGTTGCTATTTCCACCATCATTTTGCATTAAATAGGATATTTGAGAGCCATTACCACCTGGTAACAAAAGATCAAGATCACCATCAGCATCCCAATCTGCCCAGGTTTGACCACCTCTGTCATCTATATCGATCGGACCCCATCCGCCGGCAGATTCAACTTTTGTTAAACCAATATCTGCTGCAACATCGGTAAAAGCATAATTACCATCATTGCGTAACATATAATCATCACCACTAGAGTTCAGCAGGTGTAAATCAATATCGCCGTCATTGTCATAATCACCGGCAGCGCTGCCATAGAAAACCTTTCCGGTTATTCTTGCATTTACAACTTCGGTAAAAGTACCGTCGCCATCATTACTGAAAAATTGGCAAATGTCCGCATTCGGGAAATCTTCATTAGTACGGCGGCCGATAAAGAGGTCCAAATCGCTATCATTATCAAAATCAGCCCATATTGCTGAACGTTCATCACCAATAGAATTTCCCAAACCAGCGTCAGCGGTTACATCAGTAAAGGTATCATTTCCTTCATTACGGTATAAAAATACCGGCATATTTTGACTTGATATAATAAAAACATCCTGATCGCCGTCATCATCGTAATCCGCCCACATTGCGCCAACCATATCCAAGCCAAGGAGGGAATAAATGCCGACATCATAGGCAACTTCCTCAAAAGAGACACCTTCCTGAGTAGAAGTATTTTTAAAAAGAAGTGAGGGGGTCCAAGCATTGGATGTCAACCCACAAACAAAAATATCCAGCAGGCCATCGTTGTTATAATCAGCCATTGAAGCGTTATAATATGCCTCTTCTAGATGGATGACTCCTGTTTGTTCACTGATGTCCTCAAACCATAAGGAGTCTGTTTCAACCAGTTTGTTAATAATTAACCAATTTTGATAATCCTGACCAATTGTAAAAATATCAAGATCACCATCATTTTCAATATCAGCCAAGAGGCCGCAACGAGGACCGGATGATTTTGCGGCATGTGCCATCGTACTATCAGCCCATAGAAAAACACCGGAATTAGAAAGATCATTAATCATCAAGTCGTTGCCATATTTTGAACCCATAGTTAAATAGGCATCAAGATCACCATCGTTATCAATATCACCCCATGCCGTAGCATTAGGATAGACACGAAATTTTTCACCGATTTCTTTTTGGACATTAACAAAGGTAACCTGAGAAAATAAGAACTGACAGAAACAGAACAGCATTAACACTGAAATTTTTAACATTCTCATCATTATTAGACTCCTTGGAAAAACTTATTTGATCAAAAGCATCTTTTTTTGCTGTTTTACATTTCCTGCCTTGATTTGGTAAAGATAAAGGCCTGCCGGTAAATTTTGGGCATCAAAATCAACATAGTATGTTCCGGCTTGCTGATAACCATCTTTTAATACGGAAATGCATTGACCGGTAACGGCATAAACTTCAAGTTTTACCTGAGAAGGTTGGTTAAGAGAATAACTTATCCGTGTTTGCGGATTAAAAGGATTAGGATAGTTTTGTTTCAACTCAAATGTAGTTGGTACAGCTTCGGGAGCATTATCGGCAACTGAAGTATAGTCCGGCTCTTTAATATTATGATATTGATTTATTTCAATATTGGTTAAAACCTGTTTGTAACCAAGCGGCCAGCGGATAACGACCGAATCAACAACTGTTTCTGTTCCCAGTCCGAAATGTATCCAGGGATTATCCTGACGAAGGAAATCACGAGAGCTATTCAAATATCGTAGTTGCTGTTTACCGGCATAATAAAGGTCTACAATAGCGCCGAAGGCATCTCTATTGGAAATTGTACCTTCTAAAATGAAACCAACCCAATTTTTATTATTTAAGGCTAAATTATGGTACAGAATATGGCTATATGTAACAGAAGGAATATAAATATCTAAATATCCATCCTTATCATAATCAAAAAATCCGCCACCAATACGATCATCCATCACAGTTATTCCAACAAATTCGGCTATATCAACAAAAGCTCGGCCGCCGCCCTCTAACTCTTCATTTAACAAAAAGTAGTCAGGGCTGCTATCAATATTCAACTGAAGAAAAATATCCTGGTCACCATCGTTGTCAAAATCACCCATAGTTGTACCACGAAACCGGTCTCTCATAATACCAAAACCAACTTCAGGAGAAACATTATAAAAATATCCGTCCCGGTTTTCCCACATTTCATTTGTGCCTTCTTCGGTTGTAGAGCCGGTTACTTTAAAATAATCAAGGTCGCCGTCATTATCATAATCAAAAAACTCTTTATGGTTAACCCAGGAAAGCCCGCCCAAACCAATTTCTTCAGTTACTTCACGAAAATGTCCATCTTCATTTGCAAAAAAGTTAAATCTGCCAACCAAGTCAGGGTCACCATCCAGGTCAAAATCAGTCCATACAAGAGGATTAATAAAGGAATCAATACTCAAACTTGTTCCATCCAAACCGACCTCAGTAGCAACATTAGTAAAATGGTCACCGTCATTTCTAAACAGGTATAGATTGTCATAATGGTATTGATAAACCACACAATCCAAATCTCCATCAAGATCATAATCAGCCCAGCCACATACATTGTAGTGCCATTCCGAAAAGAATCCCGGATTTCCATAACCGACAAATCCCATTTCCTGAGATACATCTGTTAAATGATTATTATCATTTCTGAGAAGAAACAGGTTTGTATTGGTACCGAAACTACAATCCTTATCACCATCATTATCATAATCAGCCCATACAACATTAAAAGTCCTAACATCACTGTGGTCTTCAATTTCCTGTAATGGTGTTTGATCAGTAATATCCGTAAAGGTACCGTTATTATTTATATGGATACGACTATAGCCGTTAGCATTGTATTTTAGCGTATAAATATCTATCCAGCCGTTGTTGTCAATATCTGTAAGACATTCACCCCGTTTGGCGAATGGGGCAGGCTGTAATCCAACGCTATTATTGTCGATTAATTCGAACGCTGATAAATCTTGAGAAAATAAACCTGAAGCAGTGATAAGTAAAAGGTAAATAAAGGCCCCTATGAATAGTTTGTAACAATTTTTCATAATAGCTCCTAGGGTTTGTTTTATTTTATTCTCATGTTAAATTATTTAGTTATTTCTATTGTTGCTAAATAAATTGCTGTAATAGGCTCGCCGGCGTCATCTTTTTCATGTGATGAATAATAGGAAACAAGAGCCCTGGTTTCTGATATTTGCACGAAACCAGGATAAGAATTATCTCCTTCGCTAGGTAATTCTGCACACTCGACTAACTTGTCATCTTTCAGCCAGAATAATGCTGTTTTTTTCACATCATTCTCTTTTTTGCGACCGCCAACGAGGTAATAGTCGTTCCATTTAACCACCAGAGGACCACCTAAATAGCAACCAAGATCGGTCCGTGTCCACTCCTGGTATGGAGGCTTGGAGCGTAATACCTGGGCATTTGAATCTCTTCGGGCAATTGCTAATAAAGAGCCATCATCTTCAAAGAGGAAAGCCGTTTCATCACCACGAAATTTTTGAAATAGAGCCTTTTTCTTCCATATAATACCATCATCACTTTCCAGCATAGCAGATTCAATATAGTATCTACTTTCATCATCAGGAAGAACTTGGGCGAATTCGTGCATACGACGGGCACAGAGATAAGCTTTGTCATTAAAAGCAGCAGCTCTCCAGGTATAATGACCATAAGTCCCTTCATTCATTTCCGGTTCACTCCAATTCGTCCCATCAGTTGTCCATACACAATATCCAAGCTGCTGGTTTGTGGAACGTTCTTTAGAGTTGCAATACCGTTCCTTGCAGTACCAAGTCCCGGTATAGACAAATAATTTATCCTTAAAAATAAGAAAATGAGGGTCACGTGTATCTCGCATCAGGATATTAAATTTGTGAACCTGTTTCCAATCTTTACCGTCCTTACTTGAAAGAATAATAATTGAGGAACTGGGAAAAATCATGTGTCCTTCAGGACAACTTCTAAAAGCGACATAGTATGTGTCATTGAATTTACACATATCTGTAAAGCTATTATGTTCTCCGTTATGAAAAATCCGCTCAACGGAAATAACCTTTACAGACGGTAAATCCTGGGCATTTAAAATAGCTCCGTTTACAAAGACTAGTAAAAAAATTAATATAAAGTTCACTTTGAAATTTAATTTCACAAAATACTCCAATAAATTCATTTCTTATTTTACGAGGGTCATCTTTTTAACTGCGATATTGTTACCGGCACACAGTTTATAAAAATATACACCAGCAGCTACAGGTTGATTATTTGAGTCCAACCCATTCCATCGAACCTGTTGCTGTCCTAAAGATCTGTTTTCATCTGAAATAAGTGTATTTACAATTTCACCTTGTAAATTATAAACATATAAGGATACTTTGTTTGCTTTGGGCAAATAAAACTCTATTGTTGTTTCCGGGTTAAAAGGATTTGGATAATTTTGTGCCAGGGCAAATGAAGTCGGGGCCGTAGGCGTATCATCAACTTTTGTCATATAATCCGGTTCTTTAATATTATGATATTGATTTATAGCAACATCCGTTAAAACCTGTTTATAACCAAGAGGCCAGCGAATAACAACAGAATCTACTGCTGTTTCAGTTCCCAGGCCAAAATGGACGTATGGATTACTTTGGTTAACAAATCCATCACCACAGGTTGTATACCAGATTTGTTTTTTATCTCCGGTATAAATAGTAACCAAACTACCTACTGCATCTCGATTTGAGATAGTTCCCTCTAAAATGAAGCTAACCCAATTTGCTCCATTACTTGCCGTATTATGATATAATATGTGGTAGAATTCAGCAGATGGCACATAGATATCTAAAAATCCATCTTTATCATAATCTAAAAATGCACATCCCTTTCTGTCACCCATTACAGTTACACCAATAAATTCTGCAACATCAATAAAACCTCTGACACCAGGCTCATATTCATCATTTAACAGGACAACATCCGGGGTATTCGTGATATTAATATGTAAAAAAACATCCTGATCACCATCATTATCGATATCTCCGATAGCCATATTACGATACCTGTCTCTTGTAATCGTTAAACCCAAACTTTCAGAAACGTCGACAAAAACGCCGTCCTGGTTCTCAAAAACCTGTGAGGTTGAAGCGGCAGTTGCAGAGCTTACAGATTTGAAAAAGTCTAAATCTCCATCATTATCATAATCAAAAAATCTTCTATAGTTGCAATCTTCAAGTTCAGAAAATCCCAATTCATCAGTTATTTCTGTAAAAACACCATTGTCATTACGGTAAAAATGATATTGGCTAAATAAATCCGGATCGCCATCCAGGTCTATATCCATCCAATTGTGACGGGACTCATCTACTGAGGGGGCATTATCCAAACCGGCTTCTGTTGCTACGTTGGTAAAATGGCCATCATCATTGCGAAATAAATAAAGATTATCGTTATTAACCTGGCTAATGACACAGTCCAAATCTCCATCCAAATCGTAATCAGCCCAGCCACCAATGGTTAAATCCCATTCGGTTATAAATCCGGGAGGAATAATTCCAACAAATCCTGTTTCCTCAGATACATCTGTAAAAACATTATTATCATTTCTCAGCAAATGGATTTGTTTGTTAGTTGACATGGCTAAATCACGGTCACCATCATTATCGTAATCAACCCAAACTGTTGTACGTGTTGCGGTTTCTTCAGTATCGATTTCAATTTGTTCGATAGGTGATTGACTGGTAATATCCTGAAAAGTACCACCTTCATTTATATAAATACGACTAAAGCCCGGAGAACTCCAACGGTTAACAAAAATATCCGGATAACCATTACGATCTATATCGGAAACTGCCATACCCCATCTTTCAAAAGGATCTGCAGTTAGTCCGACACTGGCATTATCTTCAATATGTTCAAATACTGATATCCCCTGAGAAAACAATGAAGGACAGGAGAGTATGACCATCAATAGTATGATTGTATTTATAAATCTTGACATTAGGTCCTCCAAAAACATTTATGTACAACATTTTTTTTAAAAATAGGTGGCAGGATATTGATTATGTAAACTTTATATATGAAGGAGAAAGTTATGCCTGAAATCACAATCAATATCCGCCAATTTTCAAGTGTTAGTTTTAAAATTATTATTTTACAAACAACATCTTTCGTGATTGAGTAAAATTATCGGTAGTAATACGGTAAACATAAACACCGCTTGGAACAAGGTTCCCATTTCGATCACAACCGTTCCACAATGTGGAAAAAGTTCCTGCTGTTTGATAGCCATCAACAAGTGATAAAACCTGACGTCCGTTAATATCAAATACCGTCAAATTTACCTGACCTGATACAGGGATTGAATAATCTATACGAGTTGTTGGATTGAATGGATTTGGATAATTTTGCTGAAGAGCAAAACTTGTCGGTAGACCATCAGTTGTTTGAGAATTATCTACTGCAGAACCTGATTCTTCGACCTTATGATAGGTGTTAATAGCAGGGTTAGTAATAACCTGAGTGTTGCCCAACGGCCAACGAATAACGACAGAGTCTACCGTTGTTTCCTGTGCAATTCCAAAATGGATATAAGTATTATCCTGGATTTTCCATGATCTTGCGGCCCTGTTGTAACGAACGAGTTTCATATCTCCGGCATACAACGTAACCAGGGCACCGAGAGCGTCTCTATTAGAATTTGTACCCCACAAGTCAAATGCGATCCAGTTGTTGGTTATGCTAGTCAAACCCGTGTTATGATAGATAAGAGCGCTGTATTCCAAAGAAGGGCAAAATATATCCAATAGTCCGTCCAAATCATAATCGAGAATAGAAGCACCTTTTCGATCTCCAACCAGGTTAAATCCGGCATAGGCAGCAACTTCAATAAGAAAACGTCCTGTAGCGTCACCCCAGTTTAATAAAAAGGCTTCAATATCATCGTGGTCGTTAATAGAAAAGAAGATATCTTCATCACCATCATTATCAAAATCGCCTATATTTAAAGAAGCCTGCCCATTATCGGTAAACAGTTCCAAACCTGTTATATTTGTTACGTCGACAAAGGTACCGTTTTGATTTTCCCATAATTCATCACGATTATCATATCCTTGAAGGAAATAATCAAAATCTCCATCCAAATCATAATCAAACCAGTCACAAAACCTGTTTTTATAATAAGGTAAAAAACCAACCTCTTCAGAAACCTCGTTTAAAAAACCATCGTCATTACGAAATAATTTGTAACCTGCATTTAAATCAGGATCACCGTCATTGTCCCAATCAATCCATTGAATACGACTCGTATAATAACCTCGATCACCATCGATTCCCACATCGTTTTTACCAGTCAATCCAACTTCATCGGCAATATCTACAAATTGGTTACCATCGTTACGGTAAAAAATAAAATCCGGATTATTTGTTTGAGCGACAAGAGCATCGAGGTCCCCATCATTGTCCCAATCAATCCAGGCGCTCATTTCATAACTATAATCAGAGACAAATCCCGGTATACTGCTTACAATACCTAAATCGTCAGTAACATCTACAAAAACATTATTGTCATTTCTAAACATATATAACTTGTAGTCTGTTCCTATCATTAAATCACGATCACCATCATTGTCATAATCAATCAATACAGGTGTACGGGTGGCGTTGCCATCAAAATCTACAGATAGTAGATCCGGCGAATTGTCATAAATATCTGTAAATTTGCCGTCATAATTCATATAGATTTGGCTTTTGAGATTACCGCGCCACTTGTTATTATAAATATCCGGCCATCCGTTTCGATCGATATCAGAAGAAGAACATCCCCACCTGTCCATCAATACTAGTGGAATGGTAAGAGAGGCATTATCAGCTAATTCAAATACTGGTGGTTCCTGTGCAAAAGCACCAAAACTTGTTACTAAAATCGTTATGATCAAGACTAAATAACGCATATTAACCTCCATTTAAGAATTAAAACACTCAAGGTTTCGTCAATTCACGTTTACCTGATTATGGCAAACTTGCCAACTTTTTGACCAACACCTGGTGCTTCGACATGAAAGAAATAAGTCCCCCCACGCCACATCAAGTCCGTCTTTTGTTGTTAGGAGCCAGGGCTCTGCACCATCATCGTGTGGTGAGTTATGTTCGATAGTATCTACAAGTTTTCCATTAATTGTATAAATTTTAATGGTACACACCATTGGTAAATGAATAAAGTCAACGCGACGTTCTCCACGACCTCTTATGTTATAAGACGGCTTTTCCACAGAATTAACCGACACATAGGGATCCGGAACAACACATACATCTTCCAAATCATTTTTAGCTTTGTCAACAGTATATCCCCATCCTGACGTGGAAAACTCAAAAACATCGTCAGATGTGAATGGTTTATAGGTTGTAAAATAAAAAACATCGCCAGGTTCCGGCAGCACCTCACCTGCCAGTGCAGGGAATTTAAAAGTTACTTTCCAGGTTGGTGAGTATAAAGGACCTTTTACATTAGTAATAATGGTTATAAAATCTTTATGAGTAAGAGAACTATCTTTCACACCAAACTCTGTCAAAATAAATTGAGCTTTTTCGTTTGTTGTTGTATTCCACACCTGAAAATCAACAGGTACTCTCCATGAAGGTACGGGAGAAAAAGACGTATCAGCGTTTGCCCCTATAATTCTAATCTCAAAATCATTAGGCAATGCCAGAAAGTGTTTTCCGGGATCAGGATCGACGTAACCAACCAATGTGCTTTTTCCACGTTTCCATCCCCATTCAGCCGGTTCTGCAATGCTGTCGTTAGTAATATCAACAATAAATCCATCTAGAATTATTCTATCCATTGCTGCCGGGTTAAAATCCGGAGGACCGGCATAAAGAACCTGAGGATTACCTGCATCTGTTACATCAGTAACAGTATATGAATTAGTTCTTCTTTCTTCTGTTGTATCCGTAAAAGTAATTTTATAATCATGGTCATCTTTAATATTATCCGGTACTAAAACGGAAACTTTAACAGTACCGCTTCCAATACCCGGCAGAATCGCATCTCAACACCACCAGTCAATTGATGGATAATCATGACCGGCAGCAGGGGCCTTTGGAACAACTACTGCACAATTACGTCCGAAGTGCGACAACATTTCCAGCAACATCAGTCTGAATATTTTTATTACATACACTTGGCCAGGTAGGCAACAGGTCGGGATATGGACTTATTCCATCTTCATAAAAATTTGTATCATACCCTTTATCCACAGAGGCAACGGCATAAAAATAAGTTCTTCCGTTTTCTACACGTAGTATCGATATAACTGTGCCGAAGTCCGGTATCCGAACCCATATCGTAATGAGCACCGGTTTCACCAATAGCAATCGGATGTGCACCTGTTAATCCATCTGCGTAATCAAATTGTACGATTGGTTCCCATAATAAGGCGTTTCCAAAAGCATCAGTAATTGTTTTAATATCACTAAATGCAGGATCAGTGGAACGATAAACTTTATATAATCCAAAATCTTGTTGATATACAGGATCATCACGGGATTTTTCAGCGCGTGTCATCCCAAATTAATGTAACACGCTGGTCGCCGGGAATAGCAGAAACGATAGTTGGTTCAAGAGGTGGCTTTTTAAAGTTATAATCATGATCGTAAATTTCCTGCATGGTTCTTTTGTTACGCAGCAGATCATCAAAATCATTACCCAGTATACAGGCGATGGCAAATCGTTCCGTAGACATACGATTTAAATGAAAAAAACCACAACCATAATGAAAAGACAACATCAATTCCACCTGTAGGAGGTGTAAAAACGCCAGGGAATATTTTTGTGTACCATGAACTTTCATCATCTGAAAGTACAACAGAAGCTCTTGTTCCAAAAAAACTGGTTAAACCAATCTGATCAATTTCAGTATTATCCGTATATTCGAAATTCGGTTCTGGTACGTCTCGGCCTGTCCGTTTCCTTCCAGTGGATCAACACCGAGCCCCGGCCAATCCTGGTCCAACGGTCCAAGACCATCAACACCTACATCATCACGAAGGTCTTCAATATCCAGTACTCCATCACCATTTAAATCTTCGCCTTCGTCAAGCTTGCCATTATTGTTAAGATCTTCCCAATCCCAAACGCCGTTTCCATTTTCATCGTCAAAGGATCGCCAGTCGTGATCATCATCAATCCAGTTTTCCTGGCTTTCATCCGTAAGTCCATCTTCATCAATTATCAATTCCATCGCTAGCAAGACCCGGACTCTGCAAAAAGGCAAATCCAAAGTACCCTGTTAACTTTCCTCTAGCTGAAAGGCCATCAAGGTCCCATTGATAGGTAATGTCGTCCAACGTATCAAAATATGAATCATCGTCTGTTGCACTCTCCGCTATGAACCGGAAGTACCTACGTCCTGCATCAACATACATACCCACGATACACGTCGGCAGGTCTTTTTCACTAATATTTTTCACCTGATAAATGGAGATCATGATGTCCTCTGCCATGACGTCGGCCCACATATAGTTTCGGGTTTCAACTTCAGCAGCCCAAACCTCTTCGACCATCTGGCCAGGATAACGTATCCTCAGGATTACTGATAAAGGGATAATATAAAAAATTCGTCATTACTCCTGTCATCCATTACATAATAACTTTCCTGGTCGGCCCGAACATAAGTACCATATTCACCATTCCACAAACTTTTACGACTGCCTATCGTTCCGGGATAACTTCCTTCCGGCCAATCCGTAGGCCATGTTTGCAAAAGATGACTCATTGCCGGATATTCAAGCTCATTATATAAATCTAAAGTTAGTTTACCATTGCCATCAACATCTTCGCCTAAATCAAGCTCACCATTATTATTCAAGTCCTCAGAAATACCGCCCTATATAACTACCATCATTAAAATAGCCGGGGAGAGGTTTCCCAACCGTATGTATGACTGGCATCGGGAGCAATATCTCGCGGACCGCCTGTATAGTTTTCAGATATTACATGGATGGTGTCGCCATAAACTCGTCAATAACTTCAGCGGCAACATAAAATATGAATTCGTAGCCGTAATTTGTTCCACTACCCTTTGGCCATTCCAACCGAATATCCAAAGGACGTGAACCAATATTTCCAAAATTTGAATAAGCTGTTTTAATTAAATTCCCATCATGAAGACCAGTTTCGGCGATAGGATGTATAAGCTTATACTTGATTTGTATAATTCAGTTGGATCAGGATAAACGATAGATTTATCATCAATCATGATATTTTCTTCAGCTACAATTCCTTTTGGCAACTGTAAAACCAAAAACAGGAATAGTACCCAAAATACACTTGACGTATAATTGAACCATCGTACCATAATGTTCATATCCTCCAGTTAACAAAGTGCAATAAAATAGTTATTCATTTTTGTTCATAAACAACAGGCTAAAATATCTAGAATTCAAAAGCAAAACCAATTTGAACACGACGAGGCTCAGAATACCAGTGAGGTCGGTTGTCTATTTCATTTAAAGAATAAACACCATTAGCAGAATCGATGATAACTTCATCAGGGGTTCTGTATGTTCGATCCGCTCGTCCTGTGCTTGGGTATACATCAATATGATTTGCCGTGATCAAAAATATTAAAAACTCGACAAAATAATACAAAAATCCAATTTCCCCGATATTTAGATATTTTTGAGTAAAAATATCTACATTGGTTCGCATTGGTTTTCTTTCATTATTTTCAAACTGTGTTTCAATTTGCTGTTCTTGCGGAGTTACTGCCGTGTATGGTAGACCTGTTCCAAGACGTCCGATTAAAACTAACTGTCCAGTCGCTTGGTTTTCCAAAACGAATAGAACCGTTAATTGTATGGGTTTCATCCCAATTCAGAGGAATAACCCTGTTTTTCAGTTTCTGCCGGTTCTGTACTCTGATTGTTTAAGAACACAGAATTCGGATCCAGAAGCATTACCTCTGGCAACTTGATAGGTATAATCCAGGCGTCCTGATAAAAATCCGGTTGGTCGTTTTTCAACAGACAACATGATTCCTTTTACGTTACCATAATCACGATTTGTATATCGAAAGTAAACTCGTTCATCAACAGTATCCAGGATTTCCTGTCCTAACAAGTTTCGAATATCTTTTGAGTATAATGTTAATTCCATACCAAAATCAGGTGTTAATTGCTGCTGTAAACCAATTTCATAGGCAACTGTTCGTTCCGCTGTTCGAGATCAGCATTTCCCATTCTGGTTTCTTTTTGTCCGGAGGAAATTTCAAATTCCGAATTATAATAAAGATACTGGAATTGTGGTATCTGCAGAAAATGACCATAGGATACGTGAATTACACCCTGGTCTGAAATGGGAGAAAGCAAGACCGAAACGTGGACTGACCCTGATATTTTTTGTCAGCTTTTACAAAGTCTGTTTCTAATTCGCCTGTTACAGCATTATAGTTTGCTCTTGGATTTACCGGGACGATCCCATCCGGGTCAAAATAATCGAATCTTGCACCAACATTGGCCATAAGCTCTCCCAGTTCCAATTTATCCTGAGCATAAACAGCAAACTCGAGAGGATTATGTGTATATTGATTGTTTAACAGTGTATTAGTTCCGGGGACATACAAAAGTTGGTCTTATTGAACTTGCATAATAGTCTTCAAATGAAGTCCAACGGGGTGGTTGGTAACTTGTAACTGTTTGCAACAGCGGATGTTGTAATGTCTTTATAAGTTAAATCAAATTTTTTAACTTCAGCACCGAATTTTTACCAGGTTAATTCTATCCATTTGCCAGGTCATGTCCCACTTTCCTAGAAAATTTTTAAATTTGACCGTTCTTCATGAGTATTAATTGTTCCGCCAACAATTATAATCAAACAAATCCTCTATCATTGTTTCATAACCCAGATTAGGCAGGATCTTCAAACACGTAGGTTTCACGATCTTCGCCAAAGTAGGATAAATTTAACTGGTAAAATGCATTTGCGCTTAGTGTGTGTGTTATATTCAAGGTATGATTAAAGGCATTTTTATGGGTGGTTAGTACACCGTCAGGAGTATATCTGTACCGGTTATTATAAACAGCCGCTTCAGTATTGTCCCAGGAAAAAATTATAAAAAGCCTGAATACTTGCTGTTGGTTGAAAATAAAATTTTAGGTTCCCGGCCAGTTTATCTGATGGATTCATAGGCACAACAGCACCATCACCGGTAAAAAGGTTCAAGCTATCCTTAAAGGTATTGTAGGGTAATTCCTGTCCAAATTCTCTTTCAGGATAGTTGAGGTTATACCACTGGCCAAATGCTATAACTTTCCAGGCATCACTGGTGTTATATCTTCTTTCACCATTCAACCAACCGTCATTTTTATTATAACGGAGAAAGCCATAATAGGAATCTTTTTAAAGAATGGAACCGGACCGCTAATGTTTGCCTGAATATCGTACTCGGGATTGTTTGTGGGATCATCAATCCCCAAAAAAGTATCAGTATTGTTACTGAGGTGACCACCGGCATACATACTGATTCTTCCAGAGTATTTTTGACCCGGCGTTTTTTTGAAATAACATTAATAATACCAGATTGGGCCTGGCCGTATTCTGCATTAAAAGTTCCACTAATAACCTGAAGTTCCTGAATGACTTCATTTTCGATTTCGATAGAACTACCTCCGTCAAATCGGTTTGTAACCGGCACACCGTCAACTAAATAAGCGACTTCACCGGAACGACCACCACGAAAGTGTAATTCACCATTTGCATCCTGTGTTACACCTGCCTGCAATTGAATGATTTGATCAACTTCAGTAACCGGTAGTTCAGAAATTTCATCAGTAGACATGTAAGCGGCTGTATTTGTTCTGTCCACTTCGATAACAGGCCTGGAAGCGGCGACAACAACTTCACCCATTTCAATCACTGATTGATCCAACGTCATATTAATTTTAGCTGTGAGACCAACAGAAACGCGAACCCCATCAATCCTTTTTGGCGTGTAACCCATTGACATAAACTTAATACTATATGTTGAGGGTGGAACGTTCAGTATCATATAGTAACCGTCTATATTAGTGGCGGCTCCTAACTGTGTTCCTTCCAAAACAACATTTACACCTGGTAACGCCTCGCCAGTTTTTGCAATCCTTCACAGTACCAGCAATTTTACCGGTCGTTGCAGCATATCCTGTAATAGAAATGCATAAAAAACAGATTAAGGAGATTACAAACAAATGGACTTTTAAAACTCTCTGCATAAGATAACTCCTCTATAATTTGTTTATTTTATAGTATCACTTCTTCAACGATCATTTTATTTTTTTTTAACAACTAAACCAAATCTTAAAATGCAGCAATGTAAAATTTAAACAAATATTTTTATGTCCAAATTATTATGTATATAAGTACAATTGTAATATACAAATAAATCTAAAAAAACTGCTCTAACCAAACGACAGGATATTATAAAAAACCTTATTTAAATTTTTGTAATTTCGATATCCAGCTAATAAATTTTTTGTGACTATTAATCATTGTTACCATAAACATTATTTATTATACTTAATCCGATTTGGTCTTTTATCTTGTACTTTTTTATTGATAAATAAACAACTCTTAAATATTAGCCTCTTTTAAAAATTGTGTTTATAAAGATACCAACATGTTGTGAATTTTTCGTTAAGAAAAAATCAATTTTACATAAAATATCTTTATTGTACTAAAAATAAGGAGGCGCTTAAAAATCAAGATATGCTAATTGAGAAAATATATCCACCAAATATATAATTAAAGCAAGTGCTGTTTTTTAAAATATCGGGATAGATTTTCTTTCATCATTCCGTCAATACCTTTATCAGATATTGCACCATTACAAGAATTAATATACTTTTAGTTCATTCTCACGATAAACTGATGATTTAAAACAATTTCATAATGCCAAAGTTCAATGAGAGTTTGTATAACTTTCATAATAATCATTCGTTTGCGGTCTTGTCTTTATTAGGAATCGAATTAATTCATAATAAAGTTATAAACAACGCCAATTTAACTTATACCTTCATTATTCCTGACAATTTAACTATATTGTATTAATATTATTACCAACAATACTAACAGACGTTTGTTTTTTAAAAACCAACATTTGTTCTTCATCAATGCCTGCAGAAGTAATCCACAAATCAAAGTCACTTAAACGTCCATAAATCACATTAGCTGATTGCGCTGCTTTTGCATGATCGGCAAGTAAAATTTTACGATCACCACGCCTAAGTATGATTTGATTTGTTCTTGCAACCTCTTCATTGTATGATAAACATTCTCCCTGATTACTAATGGCAATCTGTTCCAATAATAATCAGATTAAAGTGTAGGGTTTCTAATATGCGATCAGAAAGACTCCTTTAAGGAACAGCATATTGAACTGATAGTCATATTCCCCTCCTAATAGGTATAAAACGTATATTAGGGCACATTTTTAATAATTGGATTGCAGCAATATTATTTGTGTATATGGTGATGGGTGGGCAATTATCTAAATGCGCTGCAAACTGGAAGGTGGTTGATCCATCCCCAAGGAGTATGGTATCACCGGGTTTTATGAGCCGAGTTGCTTCTCTACCGATCTCTCTTTTTAATTCCAAATATTGTTCAAACTGTTTATAAAAAACGGTGCTTAATGCACCATCGCCAAAAGCGATACAACCACCGTGCGTTCGAATTATATCACCGCTTTTAACGAGGTCATTCAAATCTCTACGGATCGTAAGCTCTGATACACTCAGCTCGTTTGCCAGCTCTGAAACTCGCCACTCTCTTTGCAAGACCCGTAACAAATTTAAAATATTCTTTTTACGTTCGAAAGGCTTCATAAAACATTCACTTTTTGATCGTTTTGATCATATTTTTTTGGAATCAATGGGATTGATTTGGCAAAATTAAGAATGCCTTTTTCTACACTTATTCTTCCAATATAACCTATTTTGTTTTCTCTTTGATTTACATCATGTTTCATAATGAAGTTCGATGTATCTACAGATATAGCACAATTAAAATCAATTTTGTGTAAATATCTTGATAAACCTAAGTCATTAACAAGATTATTTGACAAAACAACTATTCGATCAGCGAGATGAAAATTGATTCTTTCTAAAGATTCAATGATGTATGAGAGTATTATTCCAATTCCAAATATTCTTTTACCATATGTCTTTTTTGCAGTCTTCGAGCCAGAGCCAGTTACTACGAGTACAATGTCTTTTTTTAGTATTTTTGCTTGTATCATTGGTAACACAAGTGACATGCCGCCCAGATAGAAAATGATAATGTCTATATCTTTTTGTACTTTGGTTAACGTGTATGCCATGCGTAACTGTACTAAAACATACATAAATATTTTAGTGATTGTATTTTTTTTGTGAGTATAACTCAAATTCTCGATAAGTACATTGTTTTTAAAATGAATATCTCTTGGAAAGTTACTCGTAATTAAGATAAGTTTGGATGAAAGTGGCTCAATCATTTTAATAAAATTGGATATATGAACATCTATTCCTTTTATGTTTGGCAATGGTTGAGTAAGAATACATATTCTATTTTTAGGTATTTTGTTTGAATTACCAAAACATGATTTATCCCTGATTTCACATTTATTGCTCTGCATCATATGTCACACATCGCAATTTTGGGTCGTTTTCCTACTTTTTTACACGGACTTCCAACATTAATACTCCAAGGTTCTACATCTTTCAAGACAAGGCTGTTACTACCAACAATAGCGCCTTCGCCAATTGTAACGTTAGGGTGGATTACTGCATTTGTTCCAATAAAAGCATCTTTCTCTACCACAATTTTTCCTCTGATTAAATTTCTTTGCTCTAGAGGTAATGCAGTAGACATCCGTTTACCGTTATAGTAAGTATCAGTTCCAGTTAATACTCTTACACCACAGGCTAGCACACTATAGTCTCCAAGTATTAGTTCTCCACCACCTATTATGCTAACAAATGATGCAACATGTACATATCTTCCAACTTTAATTCCACTCCCACAATATATGAAAGTGAAATCATCGATCATCGAGAAATCTCCGATTTCCATATTTTTAGCATTAATAATTTTGGCAAGGGGATATATTTTTACATCTTTCCCGCATTGCTTTAATTTTTGCTTAACACTTTCACCCATATCATTGCTCTGAAGATATGCTGAGGTATCCATACTTGGTATCTCCTTTCGTTAACTCGTCAAGTTTTAGCTTTAGTTTATTTGCCGATGAGTTGAACATATTCTTCAGCAATATCTTCAATATCCTCGTTTGACAATAAATTTGCGTTATCAGAAGCATAGTGTTGCAAATTACTTTTCTTAAGATTTTGATACTCTACAATATTTTGAGTGTCTTTTAAAACTACATACATATCATCTAATTCATACAAGCGATTAATTTCTGTACTATTTATTAAATCTTCATGAAGTTTTTCGCCAGGTACCAGCCCTTCTACATTTACTTCAATCGCTTCCTTTATTCCCAATTTAGGAGCAATTCTTTCCGTAACCACATCTAAAAGATCACCCAATCTAAATGCATTCATTTTCAAAATAAACACATCCCCTCCCTTTGAGTACTTTGAGGCATTCAACACAAGTTTAACAGCATCAGGAATCCTAATTATAAAACGTGTTGCATTTGGATTAGAAATCATCAGAGATTTACCTGCTTTTAAATTGTCGATAAAAATGGGGATAACTGAACCACGAGAATTTGCAACATTTCCAAATCTGACACAGGAAAAATTAGCATTAAGTGTGATTATTTCAGCAATAAATTTGCTTGCACCCATTGCATTTACGGGTTCAGCAGATTTATCTGTGCTTATTGTTATCATTTTCTGAATTTTGTGCTTTGTTGCTAAGTCAACAAGATTTTGAGTTCCAATTATATTTGTGTTTACACTTTCAATAGGGTATTTTTCGCATACAACTACATGTTTCATAGCAGCAGCATGGAATATTATATCTATATCAAACTTATCAAATACACGTTCAATGCTTTTATAATCTCTAACATCTCCTATAATAGTTTCAAGCCTAGAGTCACTGATTTTACTTTTAAATAAAAATTGTTTAATTTCATCTCGGCTAAAAACTACAACTTTATTGACTTCAAAACTTAGAAGTTGTTTGACAATTTCGCTGCCAATTGACCCTGTTCCACCAGTTACTAGAACTGTTTTATTCTTTAATGCTTCTATCATAGTACTCTCTCCAAAAAAAAATCATTAACAGTATTTACGATATATTCAATTTCTTTTATTGTTAGTGTAGGATAAATCGGCAGAGATAATACTCTATTAGATATCATTTCAGTAATAGGGAAATCACCATTGTCATAACCAAATTTAGTTTTGTAGAACTTGGTTAAATGAATTGGATAGAAATATACTTTCGTCATAATTCCTTTGGTAGAGAGATAATTCATTAAATTATCTCTTGCATTTTCTTCGATCAGTATGGTAAACATTTGATAAACATGATAATAATCAGGTTGAGGATTTAACAATCTTATTTCTTTTATTTTGGACAATCCATCTATCAGATACTTAGCTACCTTTCTTCTTTTCTCAATGATAGTATCTACTTTTTCGAGTTGTGACAATCCCAATGCTGCATTTAGTGTAGGCATCCTGAAATTGTATCCCAATTCTACATAATCCAAATAATCGGTTGTTGAGAAATAATCGGTTGTTTCCAATCTCCCATGCGATCGAATTAGTTTCAATTTTTCAAAAAGTTCCTTTGAATCTGTTGTGATTGCCCCTCCTTCGCCCGTAGTTATGATTTTATTTTGACAAAAACTAAACATTGAGGAATCACCAAATGTTCCTACATTTTTTTCTTTTACTTTTGCTCCAAAAGATTCTGCAGCATCTTCTATTAATAACAAATTATGATCATTTGCTATTTCTCTAATTTCACGGATAAGACATGGAGAGCCCCCATAATGAATTGGCATTATTGCTTTAGTCTTTGAAGTAATTCTTTCCAAAATATCCTCCGGATCTAAACCAAATGTGTTTTCTTCAATTTCTGCAAATACAGGTTTTGCTTCAGTAAATTGGGGAGAATTAGCAGTTGAAATGAATGAAAAAGAAGGAACAATTACTTCATCTCCTTGCCCAATTCCGTATGCTAAAAGAAGAGCATGTGTGGCAGAAGTTCCAGAGTTAAATGTAACTGCATACTTTGTCCCAATGTATGTTGCAATTTGATCTTCAAATTGCTGCACTTCTGGACCAGATGACCAATAAGAACCTCTGTTGATTACATTTTCTAGATATTTGATGCTATTAGAATCAGAGTACATTTTAAACAAGGGTATTTTCCATTCCATTATCCTCACCATTTACTACATCATTGTAAAGCTCAATATATTTTTTAGACCTTTCTTTCCAGCCCAAATTCTTAGTTATGTAGCTTTTTGCATTTTTCGTTTTCTTCGCTGCTTCAGAAGAATCAAGCAAGACAGTCATCATGATCTTTTGCAAACTATCGACATCATCATAGTCAACAGTGTATCCAAAATTCATTTGTTCAACAAAATTTCCGCATCCTGTATTTTTTGTAACAATTATAGGAGTATTGCAAAGTATTGCTTCAAAAGGAGAGCCGCAAAAGCGTTCATATTTGGATGGTTGAACAAAAATATCTGCGTCGACATATGCAGCTAATTTATCGGTTCCAGTCAATAAACCCGTAAACAAAACTTTATCAGCTATCTTTAAATCGGCAACGAGTTTTTCTATATTTGGTTTAAATCCATCATTTTGCCCAACTAGTACGAGTATTGAATCATTGTCAAGTTTAAGTAGCTCATAAAATGATTTTACTAAGTAATCAAGTCCCTTTATTTCATTTATTCTTCCTAAAAATAATATTATATTTTTTTCAGTTATGTCATACTTATTTCTGAAAGTATTTATTTTAGGTAACTTTTGGTATGAATCAATATCATAACCCGGTAAAATCAATGCAATTCTATCAGGAGAAACACCCATACTTTCTTCTTCATGTGACTCAAGTTCAGTTCCAGCTATCACTTTGGATGAATCTTTAATAATATCATAGCCAACTAGTGAATCAAATATTTTTTTTAAATATTGCATTCTTCCCATTCTCAAAATAGTACCTTGTGGCTCCAAAACATAAGGAATTTGATATTTTTTCGCATAGTGATGAACAAAAGCAGCCATTAAAGTCCTATGTTCATGAATGTGAATGATATCATATTCTTTAATTTGCTTCCTCAAGATAAAGGGCATGTAATAGGGAGTTGTTAAATTCATTTTTTTGACTAAAGGAATAAGAAGATTATAAAAATAGTAAACTCGAATTCCATCAACATCAACTGGTACATTTGTTTTCACATTTAAACGTGAGTGAAAGCCGTCGGTAGTATAAACAGTTACATCATTTTTTGTTAAAGACAAGTTTTTAGCGAGCTCATAACATACTCTTGTAACCCCGCCAGATTCCCACGCTGGTTTAAAGAAATTAGTAACCTGTAGTATTTTCATACTCTTACCTTAATATCAAATAATTCCCAACAGCCAAGCCATCCAATCCAGAATTATCCAGTGTCCATATGGCTTGTTCTGGAGTGCACACATTCGGATATCCATGTAAGTTAAATGATGTATTCAATATGCCACCGACACCCGTAATCTCCTCAAAGGACTTGATCACTTTCCAGTATCCAGGATTCCATTCTTTGTCAACTGTATGCGGTCTTGCGGTGAGGTCTTGTGGATGGGTGCCTGCATCAATTTCCCTGCGTTTGTCTGTTGTGTCAAAGCCCATTGTCATGTAGGGTGATTTTCTTGGATTGATGAGGTAATCATCTTTTCTCTCATCCAGGATGGATGGTGCAAAGGGCATGAACCAGTCTCGCATTTTGACCTGGGAATTGAGTTTGCGTCTTACATCTGGGTCACGGGCATCGGCAATAATACTGCGACATCCAAGTGCTCTAGGTCCGTATTCCATTTTGCCGTTACACCAGGCAATGACCTTGCCTTTTGCGAGCTGTTCTCCAACTGCACCTGAGATATCATCGTAATATTCAGCCTTCCAGCTGGAATTCTTTAGTGCCGTTTCCACATCTTCATTATAGATGTCTGGCCCGTAGTACACATCTTCGATTGGTACCTTTCTTGGCTTTATTCCATTTTGTCTGCAATGGTCATGGTATGTTTTGAGTGCAGCTCCAACAGGCATTCCTGAATCATCTGCTGCGGGATATACGAAAACATCTTCAACTTCAGGCATTTCATAGATTGCTTTAGTAGCTTTAACATTTAGCATAACTCCACCCGCAAAAGAAACTCTGTTAATACCTGTAGCTTCTATGGAGTTAGCTACCCATTGGCATAACAATTCCTCAAGATGTAGTTGTGCTGCAGCAGCAATATTGTCAAAACGATGTCCTTCAAGCGATTTTCGAAGTTTCTTTTGAACTCTCCGATTGCATGCACCTGAAGTGTTCTGGAACTGAAGACCATTCTTTGGATTTATCCTTATAATCTGTTCCATTGCATCCTTACAATATTCTGGCTTACCATAAGGTGCAATTCCCATTGTTTTAAATTCATGGTCCCATCTTTTCATTCCAAGATAGGCTGTAATTTCACTATAGAATGCATTACCAATACTATCATAATAAGTAGATGAATCTATGCGCTCGATCTCACCGTTCCTTCCAATATTTACAGTTGAGCTCAGGCCGTCTCCTGCACCATCACAAGTCATAACTAATGCTTCATCCCACGGGCATGATTGATATGCAGTCCAGGCATGAGCTTCATGATGTTCAACAAACTCAACATCAACATGACTCAATCCAAGCTCAGCAAATACCTTTCCTAAATGTTTGGCATTTCTTTGATTTGACAAAATGCCAACATAGAATTTTGAAAATGAATGGGATGCAAGGAATGGTGACACTAGTTCAAAGGCTTTTAATCTGAGAGGTTCCTCAGCATTCGGTGCATAAGCACGATTTAGTGATGCTATGGAAATAATATCTACTTCACTTGGATGTATCTTTGCAATTTCAAAGACCTTTCTTATTGCATTTTCAGGCGTACCACTATAGTGCTTGATCTTCAACAATCTTTCTTCAGGAATGGCAGCAAGCACCCTTCCATTTCTTATTAATGCTGCACCCGAATCATGTCCATCATGAATGCCGAGAACCGTTACATCTTTACTCATTTTTAAAACCCCATTAAGACTAATTTAAGGATATACTCGTTATCGTTTCAGCCCTGTTCCTGTAAGTATGATCTTTCAGCACCCTCTCCCTTGCCTTCTCACCAATCTTCTCTCTCTCTTCATCATCCGACAGCAGCCATTCATATGTCTCTATGGCTTCTTTTTCACTGTTGACCACGATAATCTCTTTTCCAATATCGAACCATTCGTTGATTCCGTTGTAGGGCTGGGAAACTATGCATGCACCGTAGGCTGCCAGCTCGAAGGGTCTGGCAGTGGCTGATGCATAGATGTTAGTGTGAGACCATCGGGTTATGTTGAGGTTGATCTTGCTGCCACAGCAGAACTCACGGAATGCGCTGTATGAGATGTCGCCTACCAGATTGGAATTACCCATGTCTATCCCAAAATGAGCACCACCTACTATGAATTTGGTGCTGTTCATTTTCTTGCTGGGCCCGGTGATCATATTTGTCATCCACTCTTCTCGGAGTTCGCTACCGTAGCCGAAGAAAGAGATGTCTCTGGTCTTTTCAACGTTCACTGGTGCGAAGAGATCCGGATCGGCTGCGTAGTAGAGGGGCTGGACGTTCTTTGCCCCCGCTTCCTTGAGATCGTCTATGACGCCTTTTGAGTTTACGAAGAAAGCATCGTACTCGGAAAGGTCTGCACCTACATAATAATCAAATTTAAAGCCTCTTTCATTGGCATACTTTGGCAGGATGGTTGGCATATCTCCATCGTAGTAGATACATGGAATACTAAACTCTGATTTGATCTCGGAAGCTATGCCTGTTATATGATTAAGGGGAATATTCATGAAGAAGATCAGGTCAATATCTTTTTCCTTTTCGATGATCTTGTGTAACTGGTTCCTGATTTTTGGTCTCACATCGTATTTTATCAGGTTACTGGTAATTGGGGATAATAAGCCCTGTGTCTTTGCCGGATCAACTACCTTTTTCTGATTATTTAGGAAAGTATTGAAAAGCAGGCTCTCGTATTTACAGGGATTGTCATATGTTCTCCACCAGAGACTTTCCACAGGTCCACCTAGGTATGGAAGGACTATCACTTCGTTGCCTGTCTCGTGAAAGGCTTTCAGTAACTGCCACCACGAAGGCGTGCAACCTAGGCGATATTTCAGGTCTATTGTGGATGTGAAAGCAAGTATTTTCATGATAATCGTTTTTAATAAGTAAATATTTTTAATTTGTATCAGTACTTTTATTTGCTGCAAAATGTACTGCCAGGGAATTTAGTATTAATCCACTGAATAAACCGAACGTGCCCAGAATAACGAATGTCATTGCAAGCAAAGCTTTGCCGATCCAGAATCCATCTCCAGAATTATAACCATATATCGTCCAGAATCCAAAGGTCAATCCAGCAAGCAAACACAAAAATCCAGGCACCCCAAAGTACAACAAAGGATGTTTCCTCTGAAATTGATTCACAATAGAATTCAACACTGTTATTCCATGCTTCACCGGATTGAAAGTCGACCCCTCAACATCATACCTACAAGTAATAGGAACTTCTGTAATAGCAAATCCAGCTGCAGTTGCATCGTGGATCATCTCTGATTCTACACCCATGCCTGCATTGTTGAATTTGAAAATACCAAACGTTTCTTTGGAAAAGGCTCTGAAACCGCTTTGGGAATCGTTTAGTTTGGCATCGGCTGTCATGTTGGTGGCAAAGGTCAATACTTCCTGACCGAGTCGGCGATACTTAGGGACATCCACACAGCAGCCTTCGAGGAATCTGGCGCCGTTTACTATGTCGGCTTGTTTCCAGAGGATCGGTTCTACTATCTGCGGGATCTCGTCGGGGTTGTGCTGGCCGTCGGCATCAAGGGTTACGAGGATGTCTATCTGTTTGTGCTGAGCCCAGCGGAAGGCTGTGCGAAGGGCTACACCTTTGCCGGAGTTCTGCTCGTGGCGGATGACCGTGGCTCCCATGAGCTCAGCTACCTGAACCGTTTTGTCGGAACTGCCGTCATCGACGACAAGAACCTCGTCCACGTGCTGCTTGGCCCTGGCGATTACACTACCAATGGCTATCTCCTCATTGAATGCAGGAATTACAGCTACTAT
>CAXXFV010000008.1:0-439884 GCA_963674595.2 bacterium | reverse complement strand
CCGAATTCCTCGTTGATCATCAACGATAAATTCTTGCGGCAAAATATGAATAATTTCCCGGTCAATGGGAAGCGCTACTGCTTTTGCAGCGTCGATGACCCGACGTACATCGTCAGAGCTTACCTCTTCATTTTCTCCGGAAATTGCCACAACCCCGCGTCCGTTGATACTACGGATGTGGTCGCCTGCAATGCCGGCGAAAACCACATCCACATCCACGCCTGCCATCTCTTCAGCCCGTTCTATCGCTGTTTTGATTGAACGAACCGTTCGATCCACATCCACGACTACACCATACCGCAACCCATCCGAAGGCGCTGTACCAACACCTATCATTTTTATTTCACCAGTTTCTGAAACTTCAGCGATTAAACAACCAATTTTGGTTGTCCCAATATCCAAACCAGTAATAATTTCAATATTTTCCATAAAATTTTCCCGATTAATGACCAGCCTGATTATGGCTAACTGTTTTTTTTCAAGATGGCTCGACCATCAATTCGTAAATCTAAACTTTTTACATTTTCAAAATAGTCGCTATAACCATATTGTCTGTATAGCGAATTGATACATTCTGATTTATATTTTAATTTTCCCTTTCCAATTATTACAGGTACAGTTCGATTCCAGTAAAAATTTGCAATCAAACCCGCTTTATCATCCATATTTATTTCAACAAGTTGAGATGCCAGGACTTTATCCTCGGCCAACAATATTTTATAAAACTCTAACGCAGGAAAAACACCGGCGCCTAACCGTTTTTCAGACAAATCAACAGTTAATTTTTTCCCGCTTAAAACAGGAACGTTATAATACTCTAAAGAATCAGCCGGAAAAAGCACATATCCATTATCATCAATTGCATACATTGTTTTTCCTGACGTAACGTAACAAAACGGTTTTGAATCCGAGATAATTTTGTCTAATTCTGTTTTTGCTTTATCCGAAGCTAATAAAAAAATCTGTGAATCTTTGGATGTCAAACTTTTTAACCGGTCAATCAATTTAAACGTGTTTAAAGAATCCGGTTCGTTAAATGTAATTTCATAAGGACCTTGAACAGATTTATCTTTTTTTAGCGACGGTGCATGCGCTTCCAGAATGGCCTGCCAAATCAACACGCCAAACAATATGGCAAAACTGTAGGAAAGAAGTCTCTTTCCCAAAGTGTTAAAATCAATTTTCATAATTTCCACCTTTTTCATCAAAACAACGTGTAATATTGTTAACAATTGTCTCTGTTGCTTTTGGAAAAGAGGCGTTTTTTGACGCTTTACTCATTTGGTTCAGTGTATCCGTTTCATTAAGAACAGAACAAATCAAATCAAATAATTTGTTATCAGCATCCGGCTCGGACTGCAACAAAACATGGGCGGCTCCCTGTTTTTCAAGAGAACGCGCATTGGCTTCCTGGTGACCGGCCGCAGCATAGGGATAGGGAATCAGGATTGACGGCAGCCCGGCAACAGTCAACTCGGCCAGGGTCATTGCCCCGGCACGGGTAACAGCTAAATTTGAAACAGAATAAGCCATTGCCATATCGTCAATAAATTCCGACACCCAAATACGGGATTTAAATTTTTCAGTTTTTTCCTTTACTGCAGAATAACCGGTTTTACCGGTACTCCATATAATATTCAGTTCGGTTTGCTGCATCAAACGTTCGATATTTTTTAAAAGCATTTCGTTAATGGCCGCAGCACCCTGACTGCCGCCAAAAACCAACAGAACCGGTTTTTGCAGATCAAATTGAAATACTTTTTCCGCTTTTTTACGTGCGGCTGTCAGATCAAACTGACGTACCGGATTTCCGGAAATGATAATATTGTCTTTATTTTTAAAATATTTAACTGAATCTTTAAAACTCAAGTGAACCTGCTTAACCCATCGGGCTAAAATACGTGTTGTTACACCGGGATAACTGTTTTGTTCCTGAATAACGGTATAGCGCCGTAATAACAGAGCCATAAAAAGCATAGGTCCGCTTACATAACCGCCGGTGCCGATGACAACATCCGGTTTGATTTTTAATATAATACAACTGCATTGAACAAAACTCAGCAGAACCTGAAAAGGCACAACCAGGTTCTTTAAAGTAAGCTTTCGTGCAACACCTCGAATAGAAATAAGGTGCAGATTATAGCCTAATTGAGGTATAACCCGTGCTTCCAAGCCGCGTTTGGTACCGGTAAAATGCAATTCACTATCAGGCACTTTGTTCTTTAGAGCTTCACCCAACGCAATAGCAGGATAAAGATGACCGCCTGTTCCGCCGCCTGCAAAAAGAAAAATTTTCTTTCTTCTCTGAGACATTGTTTAACGGCTCCTTGTATAAACAGGTGCAGTGCGGGTTGATTTTTTCGTTCTTTGTCCGGCATCTGTAAATGCGGATCGATTGAGACGTTTTTTATAAGTTTTCCAACTGGAATAATTCATATATGATTCATCACATTGTGAAGAAATATTGATTAAAATTCCTACAGCAGCAAAATGAGAAATCAATGCCGAACCGCCATAACTGACAAACGGCATCGGTAAACCGGTAGTCGGTAAAATTGCAAGAGCAACCGCAGCATTTATTAAAGCATAACTGCCGATACAAGCTGTAATTCCGCTTGCCAGTAATCGTCCGTATCCATCCGGAGCAGATTGAGCTATTTTCATTCCCCGGTAGATGATAATAAAAAATAATATCAAGACACCTACCGTACCGATCAAGCCAACCTCTTCTCCGATAACGGAATAAATAAAATCCGAATGCGCTTCCGGTAAAAATGCATACTTTTGACGGCTGTTGCCTATACCCTGCCCCCAAAATCCACCGAGGGCCAAACTTATCATGGATTGCTGTAACTGCCAATCCATCATGTTTTTATCAATCATCTGTTTAATAAAAGAATGAATACGCGCCAACTGATAGGGATTTTTTAATATATAGGCCAAGCCGCCTGTAAAAAAAGTCATAAATGTTGCAATTAAATAACTCAATTTCACATCAGCAAAAAAGAACATTAAAAACGCAATAAACGCCACAACAGCGGCTGTGCTTAAATCTTTTTCAAAAGCGATCGGCAGCACAATAAGCATAACCAGAAAAACATGTTTCAAGTAACCTTTTTTCAAATCATCAAGCTGATCGCGCTTTTGATGCAGTGTTCGGGCCAGAAAGAGAATCAGCGCATAACGCGCAAAATCCGACGGTTGAAACTGGAACCCTCCTATACGTAACCAGCGTGCTGCTTCTTTAATTTTAACGACAAAGGGCAAACCGGTAAACAATAAAAGTAATAAGCCAAGGGCTAAAAACAACGCCAAGGGTGACAAACCCAGCCAAACCCGGTAATCAACCAGCGCAAAAATAATTAAAAATATCAAACCGATAATAACACGGCCCATTTGCTTTTTGAAAAAATAAGCACTGTCATGTGTCATCTGTTCCGCCAGATAAGAACTGGAAGAATAGACAATGGCCGTTCCAAGTATGACAAGGAACAAAACACTGACAAGAAGCAGATAATCAACACGGTTTAAATTTTTGTAAAGGTCGTTTTTCATATTTATCTGATTTTAAATGTTGCCAGGGTTAATAAAGCTAATAAAATACCCATAATCCAAAATCGCACTACAACTTTGGGTTCCGACCAGCCTTTTAATTCAAAATGGTGATGAATCGGCGCCATGCGAAAAATTCTTTTTCCGGTACGTTTGTAATAAGATACCTGCAAAATAACGGATAGACTTTCAATAACAAAAATGCCGCAAATCAAAACCAGCAACAACTCTTTTTTAACCAAAACAGCAATGGTACCCAAAGCGCCGCCAAGCGCTAAAGCGCCGGTATCGCCTAAAAATACCTGTGCCGGATAACAATTATACCACAAAAATCCCAGAGAGGCGCCAAACAAAGCAGCACAATAGACGGTCAGTTCAGCAGCACCGGGTAAATAAATAATATTCAAATAATCACTAAAATCGACTCGGCCGCTGACATAGGCGATAGCACCAAACGCAACCGCTGAGATAGCGCTCAAACCGATCAACAAGCCATCCAGGCCGTCCGTTAAATTAGATCCGTTTGAAGTTGCCGTAATAACAAAAGCTACCACAGCTATGTACAAAATTCCGAATTCAAGCTCATAATTTTTAAAAAACGGCAAAGTCGTTGAAGATCTCGCAGCTTCAACATCCGGAAAAAAGTAAACGATACACCCGGCAAATAAGCCAATAGCAATTTGGCCCGCTAATTTGTAACGGGCAATAAGGCCCTTTGGATATTTTTTTATAATTTTCAAATAGTCATCAAGCCAGCCTAAAAGAGACAAAAAGATGGTGACAACAATAACCAGCCAGACATAGGTTTCGGCAATTTTTGCAAACAAAAGTGTGGGAACAAGAACACTGATTAAAACAATAAATCCACCCATACTTGGCGTACCGCGTTTGCTCAGGTGCGATTGCGGTCCATCATCCCGAATTTCTTCACCAACCTGTAAAGCCTTTAATTTACGAATAATAGCGGGGCCGATCATCAGGCTGATCAGCAGTGCCAAAACAGCACTGGCAGAAGCCCGAAAAGAAATATAGCGAAAGAGGTTAAACGCTATAAAATCGTCTTTAAAAGGTACAAGTAAATAATAAAGCATGGTTCTTCCTGTCTGGTCTATTTATTTTAAGAATTTATAAGGTCTTGAACGACAGATTCCATTCGCATTCCACGCGAGCCTTTAACCAGAACAATATCCTGTGGTTTAATCGTTTGTAAAAGTGCTTTGGACAACATTTCTTTGTTTTCAAAATGTTCAGCATAAGGAATTTTATTGATCAATTTTTCATAGGTAAAAGATATTTCATTGCCATATAGAAACACCATATCAAACTTGAATTCGACAATATGTTCAGCCAGTTTTTCATGTTCTTCAGCAGAAAACTCACCCAATTCCAGCATATCACCTAAAACTGCTATTTTTCTGCCTTTTTTAGACTGAGACATATCGTTGACGGTCTCCAACGCAGCATAACAACTGCTCGGGTTACTATTATACGAATCGTTTAAAACAGTAAAATCACGGACCTGAGAAACCTGCATACGTTTTTCAAAAGCCGGGACATTTTCAAGAGCGTTTTTAATTTCGACAGGAGACACACCAAATTGCAGTCCCACTGTTGCCGCTGCCAAGGCGTTCGAGACATTATGGCGGCCTGGTATTTGTAATTTTATAACCTGGTCCATAAATTCAAAAGAATAACAGCCCTGATCATCACTATGCAAAATTTTTGCTGTGACATCAGCGCTGTTTTTAACGCCATAGGAAACGAGTGTTGAAACCGGATAATACTGCTTGGCCAGATTCGGATCATCTGCATTATAAACACCGGTTCCATCATTGCTGACATGATCAAATATTTCCATTTTGGCACGGGTCACACCAGCCAAATTTTTAAAAAACTCCAAATGAGCATGGCCGATATTCAACAACAGACATAAATTCGGCGACACCAAACTGGAAAGCCGCGTTAATTCTCCAAAATGGTTGGTGCCAAGCTCCGTTAAAACAATTTCATGTTCCGCACGAATATTTAACAATGTTGCCGGTACGCCGATATGATTATTAAAAGACTTGTCATTCCTCAACGTGTTATATTTCTGTGACATAACGGCAAACAACAACTCTTTGGTTGTGGTTTTTCCGGCACTTCCGGAAAGAGCAATTAAAGGTACAATGAATTTTTTACGATAATTTTTTGCAATCTCCTGATAGGTCTGTAATGTATCAGGAACAACGATAAACGATGAATTTTTAAATTTTTTCTTATTTTTTTCATACCAGGACTTTTCAGCAATGACAGCCATTGCATTGGCGTCTACAGCCTTTTGAATAAAGTCATGGCCGTCAAACTGTTCTCCACAGATGGCCGTAAAAATTTGTCCTTTTTTAATCGTTCTGCTGTCTGTGGAAATATGAGAAATTTTTTGTGACGGCGGCTGAACAGGACTCGACCATTCAGCCTTAATATTTTTAATATCCAGTATTTCAGGAATTGTCAATTCCAAAGGGCTCAAAAAAACACCTCTAATATGATAAAATCTCAAAAGGTTCAAACTTGGATTCACATTCAAGTTTCAACGTGTCACCATCAAGCTCCATGCCCGGCGCAGGGGTTTGCCGTACAACAACTCCGTTACCTTCAACATGGGCACGCATACCGCTTGCCGCCAACAAATTTAAAGCATTGCGAACAGGTAAACCAACAACTCGCGGGGCGGTTTTTTCAGTTTCTACGGATTTACCTGTTTTGATTTTAATGACCGTATTTTCGCTTAATAAAGAACCGGGACTTGGGTCCTGACCTAAAACAACTTCACCCCGTCCCTCAGATTTATAGGCACAACCTTTAGCCTGAAGGATGGAAAAAGCAGTTTCTCGATCAAAACCAATTAAATTTGGTACTTTATGAGACGCAGTCTGATATACAAGTTTGTTTGGTATAGATTCATCACTCTGAAAATAATCCAATCCTTCATAGGAAATAATTTCTTCGGCAATACGTTTAAAACAAGGTGCGGCAACATCGCCACCATAATAAAGTCCGCGCGGGTTCTTGACCATAACAAAAATACAAAGCTTCGGATCGTCTTTTGGAAAAAAACCACCAAAACTGGCAAAATATTTTCCCTTTACATAACCTCGTCCGCCGGAAAGGACCATTCTCGCCGTACCGGTTTTACCGCATACCTGCATACCCGGAATGGCGGCTTTTTTTCCAGTCCCTTTATCGACAACATCAAACATCATACTTTTCAAGGTGTCTGATGTTGTTTTTTTAATAGCACGACGAATAAACCGGTTATCTCCGCTCATAACCCGACGGCCATTTTCATTAAACTCTTTAATAATCGTCGGACGATTCAGGTAACCACCGTTAGCGATGGTGCAATATAAATTACATAATTGCAGAGGTGTAACTGCCACTTCATGCCCTATGGACATGGCGGCTGGTGTAACACCGGACCAATCTTTCGGATGTTTCAAAACCCCGTCTATCTCTCCTTTTAATTCAATGCCGGTGCGGACACCAAATCCAAAGTCACGTGCATAGCGGTAAATAACATTTTTGTCTACATCCATTGCCAATTTGGACATGCCAATGTTTGACGAAAGATATAAAACTTCTCTCAAAGTCAACCAACCGTGTGGTGACGTATCATGAATCGTTTCATCATGAATTTTATATTTACCATTTTCACAATAAACTATATCAATCGGTTTTTTCAAACCCTCATCCAGCAAAGCCGCCATAACGGCAACTTTAAATGTAGAGCCCGGTTCAAACTGGTCGGTAATCGGTCTCAAGCGCCAGCTTTCCGGGGAAAATTCACCGGGACGGTTCGGATCAAATGAAGGCTCGGAAGCCATAGCAAGGACCTCGGACGTTCTGGGGTCCATCACAATTGCAATGCCGCTTTCAGCTTTTGAATCCAGAATCGTGTTCCGAAGCTGCTGTTCGGCAATATATTGATAACGATAATCAATTGTTAATGTTATGTCTTGTCCATTTGCCGGTAAAACCAGAGGATACTCTGTGCTGGTAAAAACCATTGATTTTCCGGTTTTTTGCATAATTGCCCTGCCCGGAACACCGGTCAACACCTTTTCAAAAGCCAGCTCAATACCACTCAGGCCGTTGCCGTCTATATCCGTATATCCAACAAGCTGACAGGCAGAACGATTTTTAGGATACTTTCTTGATAGTGTTTTACTATAGTTAATGCCTTTAATATCCAATTTGTCCAGCTCGGACGCCAGCTCTGCAGGCTGACGTCGAGCAATAAAGACAAAATCATTTCGGGATCGCAATTTCTTGTAAATATTATCAATACTCATGTTTAATACACTTGCCAACCGCACGGCTGCTTTGTACGGATTCTCCACCTCTTTGGGGTTTGCCGTTACTGAAATCGTTGGAACATTAAAGGCCAGCAACTCCCGTTTCCGATCGAGAATCTTTCCCCGTTCCGGGGCTAATTTTACTTCATATTTATATTGTTTGTGGGCCTTCATTTCAAACTTCTCCCGATCAACAAGTTGTATTCCTACTAATCGTACAATTAAAATGACTATAAAAAGAAATGCGGCTACATAAAAAGCCGACAGCCGCCAAGATACATTCCTTTCATTCTTTTTCATAAAATAGCCGGAAATTCCAAAAATTTATGATCAAAACTATCAATTTAAACTCTCTTTATTCCTGATAGCTATAAATATCTACAACATTTAAATGAGCAGAGTCTTTCTCTTCATCGCTTCCCCCAGACAATCTTTTCATACAAAAAAACTTGATTCCTAACAACTGTTTGGCCAAATCATAATTAATATCCGGTCTCAAAGGCTCCTGGTCAATTAGTTGATCAACCAAAACATTCAAAAACAAAATCTTACGCTCATCTTCAGATTGTAAAAACTCGTTCTCATCCGATTCAAAACTTAAAGCGCTCATATTAAACTGTCAACTCCATACCTTTTACTTGCCTTGTTCAAGATAAACATTTAATTTCTCGACTGAGACCATTCCCAATTGCTGCTCAGCTATCTTGTTTATTCGAACCGGATTTTTTAAACTTTCAACATCAGCTATTAATAATGCATTTTTTTCTTGTATCTCTTTTAACTCTTTGCGCATTTTTTGATTTTGACGTGCAATCATATCGCTCGTTACTTTTTGCCAAACGCGTACAAAACAAAAAATAGAAAAAATAGCAAGTCCAATAACGGTAAGCTGAACCATTTTGGATCTGTTTTCTTTATTATTTGTTTTTGATTTAAAATTCATATTCTTTAAATCTTTTCAGCTACGCGCATTCGGGCTGATCTTGCGCTGGAGTTATCGGCTATTTCATTTTTTTCCGGAACTATCAGTTTACCAACAGCTCTCAGGACCGGCTTTTTTCCACATACGCAAACAGGTAAATCTTTTGGGCAGATACAGGGATTAGCTTGTTCACGTATAAAGTTTTTTACAATGCGGTCTTCCAAACTATGATAGGAAATTACAGCCAACCGGCCGCCCGGCTTAAGCGCGGCAACCGCATTCGGTAAAAACCTGGTCAGGTGTTCAAGCTCATTGTTTACATATATTCTCAACGCCTGAAAAACCCGGGCCAATGTTTTAATTTCATACTTGCCGGAAACAACTTTTTTCACAACAGCTACAAGGTCTCCGGTTGTTTTAATTTTTTTTTGTTCTCTGCTTTTCACAATAGCTCTGGCAATTTTACGCGAATCCCGCTCTTCACCAAACTTGTAAATAATATCAGCAATTTCTTCCTGAGAGTAATTATTAACCACATCCGAAGCATCGGGACCGGAATCCAAAGTCATCTTCATAGACAAAGGCCCGTCCGTCATATACATAAATCCCTTTTCAGGATTGCTGATCTGCAAACGGGAAACACCTAAATCACCTAAAACACCATCGACCTGAGGAATTTCAAGATCATACAAAACACGATCAATCTCACTGTAATTAGCACACACAAAACGACATTTATCCTGAAAATCCTGCAGCCGTTGTTTCGCTCTTTGAATAGCATCTTTGTCACGGTCAATTGTGACAACAATGCCATCTTGAGGCATATTTTGCAAAAACGCCTTTACATGGCCACCGTCACCGGCTGTAGCATCCACAATTGACAAAGAACCACTGACATTGAGAGCATTTAACACCTGATCAACAAGAACAGGCTTGTGATATTCTATACGGCTGTCATGTAAAATCATATACTAGTCGAAATAATTTTCACCCATAACTCTCTGAACAATTTCTTCGGCCTCAGCCTGATTCGATTCATAGAGTTCAGGGTTCCAAAATTCTATGGTATTATCACAACCCATAACAACAACTTCAGAAACGTCTTTGAGATGGGCATATTTTAACAAATCAACCGGCAACGTAATACGTCCCTGCTTATCAAAGGACACTTCTACGGCCCGGCCAATAAACTCACGACGCAAAGCAGCTTTTTCTTTGTAGCTCAGCTTCATATTGTCGATTTTTTGCTTAAACCTCTTCCACTCTTCCTCGCAATACCCGACAACACACGCCTCCACGCCACGAGTAATATATATGCGATCTTGCTGACTCTCGGGAATAGCAGAACGTAATTTTAGCGGTACTGCTAATCGTCCTGTCGAATCAAGAGGTTTTTCATATTTTCCGGAAAGTCCGTCCACTTTTTTCACCTATTTTAACCTGAGATCACCTGATAACACCATACATCACCTTAAAGATAATAGATACCATCATAAAAGTCAAGAAAAAATACATTAATTTAATTTTCTTTATAAATCACGGCATTCAATATTAAAATTTGATTAAATTTTTGATCAGGATTTCAAAATAATTTGTCCGCAAAATCAATGTTTTTATGTAAATGATATGTAAACAGGGTAATAAAACTAGACTGTTCCATACAAAACTATTTACATTTCACAAAAACCTAACCAAAGGAGTTTGATTCTATGAAAAAAGCAGCTTGGCAGGTTCTAATTGTGCTTCTTTCTTCAGTAGCCGTTTTTGGACAATACACAGGCACCGTAAGTCTTGGAACTTCAGACGTTACATTCCTCGGAGAAAACGCAGGCGATAATGCCGGTTATCAGGTAGCAATTATTAAAGATATTAATAATGATACTTTTGACGAAATTCTAATCACTGCACCTAGTTTTAGCAGTTCGGAAGAAATTCAAAAAAATGGTATAACTTATCTTTTTTATGGAAAAGCTGATGGATGGACCGGGGCAATAAATTTAGCAAATGCCGACGCGTCTTTTGTCGGTGAAGAGGCAAATAACCAGGCCAGTCACGATGTATGTGGCATTGGTGATGTTAACAATGATGGATATAATGATTTTGCCATTGGTGTCAAGTTTATAAATCAAAGCGGATTAAGGGCCGGTAAGGTTTATATCTTTTTCGGCAAAGAAACACCCTATGCATTAAACACTAATCTGGCTGCAGCCGATGCGTCTTTTCTCGGCGAAGGTGATACATCAGAAGCTGCCCATGTTAACTGGCTGGGAGACGTTAATGGCGATAATTACGATGATATAATTATAGGTTCCGGATTTAACGACCAGATTGACAACAATGCCGGCAAAGTTTACATCATTTTTGGTAAAGAAACTGGATTATGGGGTACGGATGTGAGCATGGCAAATGCAGATGCTTCCTATCTGGGCGAACTTGCAGATGACTGGACAGGTCACCGTGTTGCCGGTGTTGGTGATGTAAATGGTGACGGATATAACGACTTTATTGCCGGCGGCAATAGAAGAGATATTGGAGAAACAGAAGACCGCGGTATAACCTATCTCGTATTAGGTAAAGCAGACGGATGGGCACAGGATGTAAGTTTTGCAAACGCTGATGCTTCCTTTTTAGGCCCGGACATTGCTAAAATTGAAACCGGTTGGAATGTCGCCCGTGCCGGTGATGTCAACAATGATGATTTGGACGATTTCCTTATTGGTGGTGCCGGAAAATCCCGTATCTATTTAATACAAGGAAAAACAGATGGTTGGGCGCTTGACACACCATTGGAAAATGAAGCGGCCACTACATTTATCGGCGAACACCATAAAGACTATGCCGGTAATAATATGTGCTCATTGGGTGATGTTAATCAGGATGGATATGACGATGTTATCATTGGAGCTTATGGCAACGATGAAGCCGGTAATAGTGCCGGAAAAGCCTATATAATCTATGGAAGACAAACATGGCCCGCAGAGTTGGCGTTGAGCAATGCAAACGCTGCCTTTATAGGTGAAAATGCTGAAGATTTCGGCGGCTGGGCCGTTGGCGGTAATGGTGACGTCAATATGGACGGTTTTAATGATATTCTTATTTCAGCAGTCAACAATGACGATAATGGAGAAAATGCCGGTAAAGTTTACCTTTTCCTGACTCCCAAAACCGAATTCAGCCTCACAACACCAAACGGTGGTGAAGTATGGCAGGTTGGAAAAAGTTATGCTATAGAATGGGTTTCCGGTGATCCACAAGGTGATGTTTCCGTTGAACTTTCACGCGACGGCGGAACAACCTGGGAAGATGTTACGGTAACTCCTGATAACGGATCAATAAACTGGACGGTAACAGGCCCCACATCCGACCAATGTTTGGTTAAAATCACACAAAACAATACACTTTTAACCGATCAGAGTAACGCGGTTTTTAGCATTATCACACCTTCCGTTACAGTTACATCTCCAAACGGTGGTCAAGTATGGTTTCAAAACACATCACAAAATATTACCTGGACCAGCCAGGGTGATGTGGCAAATGTAAAAATTGAATTATCAACTGATAATGGTGCTACCTGGCAGACAATTGCCGAAAGCACTCCTAATGACGGTGATTACGAATGGAACACACCAGAGATCACCTCAACCGAATGTCTGGTTAAAGTAAGCGACGTAGCGGATGCAACCATATTCGATCAAAGCGACGCTGTTTTTACAATTACTCCTCAGTCGTCAATCACGGTTGTTGCACCGAATGGCGGAGAAGATTGGCAAATCGGATCACAACAAACCATTCAATGGACTTCTGTGGGTATAACGGGTGATGTAAAAATTTCTATCACCAGAGACAATATCACAACGTGGGAAACTATTTTGACAAACACTGAAAATACTGGGTCTCTGAATTGGAATGTAACCGGACCTTCCTCTGCAGATTGTTTGGTCCGTGTTTCCACAGCTGATGGAAAAGTAAAAGATGTCAGCGATGCTGTTTTTACAATATCCAATGCTCCTGTCATAACAGTATCTGCGCCGAACGGCGGAGAAACCTGGATGATCCACGAAACGAAGAACATTGTATGGACTTCCGCCTTTACTGGTGAAACAGTTAAGATAGAGCTTTCCCGCGACTGGGGTGCTTCATGGGAAGTGTTGTCCGAATCCACAGAAAATGACGGAACATTTGAATGGAAAGTAACCGCAGAACCAGGTACCAAATGTCTGATACGGGTATCAGATAATGAAACATCAGCTTCCGATAACAGTGATGCTGTTTTTACAATAGATTATGCCGCTGGTGTGGAAAAATCAACGGAAACAATTCCAACAGAATTCGGACTGAATCAGAATTATCCGAATCCTTTTAACCCGTCAACAACAATCAATTTTAATGTACCAAAAACAGAATATGTAACGATATCTATTTATAATATTAATGGTGAATTGGTTAAAACGTTGGTCAACCAACAGTTAAATGCTGGTCATCATACGATTATTTGGAACTCCAGGGATGAAGCAGGTAGAGCTGTCTCTTCAGGACTCTATTTTTACCGCATGGATGCGGGTAATTTTAGCAAAACACACCGCATGCTTTTGTTAAAATAACCATTTTCAACCCTACCGAAAGGCGATGCAATTTTGTATCGCCTTTTTTTTACCCCATACGATAAAATTTTTCATACTTGAGAATAATGGGAATTTTCAATATATTGATCCCGGTTTTAAAAAAAACTATGTTAACCAATAATTAGAAATGATAATGAATCCTTTTTCTTTAATAAAAAAATATCTGGTCCGTTACAAGCTCCCAATGATTGCCGGGGTAATTTATATCATGTTTATGACGATATTTCAGATCCTGGCGCCCTGGCTTTTAAGATATACCATCGACTATATTTCATTTTCCCATAACAAGAACAATGTTCAGCTTGCTCCGATTTTATCTAAATTTATTTCTCTTTTCCCGGAATTAAAACCAGCGCACACGCTTTCAATACTTGTTATATTAATGGTTTTCATCGTTTTTATTCAGGGTATTTTTCGTTATCTCATGCGTAAAACAATGATCGGCGTGTCACGAAAAATCGAATATGACATGCGAAACGACTATATTGCGCATTTACAAAAACTATCCCAGACTTTTTATTTTCGACAAAAAACAGGCGATTTGATGGCCCGTGCTACAAACGATTTAAATGCCGTACGTTCCATGCTTGGCCCCGGTATTATGCATCTTGTCAGCACTTTTTTTGTTTTTTTCGCCACCCTGACATTTATGATACAAATAAATTTCAAATTAACGCTTTGGGCCATTATTCCCCTGCCTCTTGTTGTTTTTTCCGTGCACGGGTTGCTGGCAAAAATTCATGTGATGTTTGAAAGAATTCAGGCCCAGTTCTCTACAATAACCTCTAACGTCGAAGAAAATATAACAGGCATCCGGGTTATAAAATCTTATGTCCAGGAAGAACCTGAAATAGAAAACTTTAAAAATCAAAACCACGAATATATCACCCGAAATCTGGAACTTGCCAAAGTACGGTCATTATTACGGGCACAAATCCACTTTTTCCTGGGTTTGGGAATTATTTTGATTTTATGGGTCGGCGGGCGATTTGCCATTAAAGGGAACCTGACACTTGGTGGTCTGGTTGCGTTTTTTGCCTATTTAAGCATGCTGGCCTGGCCGATGATTGCCATCGGATGGGTATTAAACCTGTGGCAGCAGGGTTTGGCGTCTTTAAAACGTATGATAAGTATCTGGCAGGAAAAACCGGACATTAAAGACGATTCACAAACGGACCATTCCATTACAGGAATAGAAGGTCATATAGAGTTTAAAGACCTGGTTTTCTTTTATGATAAAGACCAGCCCCCTGTGTTAAACAACATAAACTTGACAGTACCCAAAGGTTCGACCTTGGCAATTATCGGCCCGACCGGCTCCGGTAAATCTACACTTGTCAACCTTCTTCCCCGGCTTACTGAAGCGCAAGGCGGCCACCTTTTAATTGACGGACATGATATTCAAAAATTACCGCTTAGCGTGCTGAGACAAAATATTGGCTATGTTCCCCAGGAGAGTTTTTTATTTTCAGAAACAATAGCGGAAAACATTGCATTCGGAGTGGATTATGAAGCATCCAAAGAAATTGAACAAGCTGCCGAAATATCTCAAATAAAACTTGATTTTGACCAATTTCCGGAAGGATTTGAAACAATGGTCGGAGAAAGAGGTATAACATTGTCCGGCGGACAAAAACAACGAACAGCTATTTCACGAGCCGTGATTCGCCAACCGAAAATTTTAATCCTTGATGATGCGCTTTCAGCCGTAGACACCTATACGGAAAAAGAGATATTAATCCGTTTGAAAAAAGTGATGCAAAATTGTACGAGTATTATTGTTGCTCACAGAATTTCCACAGTCCGCGATGCCGACCAAATTATTTTTCTGGCAGACGGTCAGATTATTGAACAGGGAACACATGAGCAGCTATTAAAACTAAAAGGCCATTATTATAAACTCTACCAGCGACAACAGTTGGAACAGTCATTGGCTGAATTATAAAGGAAAATTTTGAATTACCACGAAGAAGAAATATTAGGAAAAGCTTATGACAACAAACTAATGAAGCGGTTATTGAACTTTTTAAAACCGTACAAAATGTTTGTTACCTTTTCCGTTATTTTATTGCTCATGTTTGCGGCCGGGGAATTAATCGGTCCCTATCTTATTAAAATAGCAATCGATGATAAAATTGCCAACAAAGACATGAACGGACTGGCAATTGTTTCAATTATATATTTGGGCATTTTATTTTTACAGGCTATAGTCGTTTATTACCAAAGCTACCTGACCCAATGGATAGGGCAGAATGTCATGCTGGATATTCGCATGAAAATATTTTCTCACATTCAAAAACTGCCTCTCTCCTTTTTCGACAAAAACCCTGTTGGACGAATGGTAACAAGAACAACAAACGATGTTGAAACACTAAATGAAATGTTATCCAGCGGGATTGTTGCAATATTCGGCGACATTTTTGTTCTGCTGGGCATCATCATCGTGATGCTGAAAATCAACTGGCAGCTCGCCCTGGTAACGTTTTCCGTATTGCCGTTAATCATCTATGCTTCATCTATATTTCGCATCAAAGTCCGGGAAGCATATCGCAAAGTACGGGTAAGGATTGCCCGAATAAATACATTTCTACAGGAAAACATATCGGGCATGTCTACGGTACAAATTTTTAACCGTGAAAAGAAAAACCTGGAACACTTTGATATTTTAAATAAAAAACATCTTGACGCACACCTGCAAACTATCGGTTATTATGCTGTCTTTTTCCCGGCAATCGAACTAATAAGTTCCATTGCATTAGCATTAATTATCTGGAAAGGCGGAAAACAGGTTTTTGCTTCATCTGTTACACTGGGTGTTGTCGTAGCATTTATTCAATACGCTGAAAGATTTTTTCACCCGATCCGGGATTTATCCGACAAGTACAACATAATGCAGGCAGCCATGGCGTCCAGCGAACGAATTTTCAAATTATTGGATGCACCGGAACAAAATGACGACCCCGTTGAATTAAACACAATCCCGGTTTCCAAAGGAAGCATCGAATTCAAAAACGTTACATTCAGTTATAACCCGGATGAACCGGTTTTAAAAAACATTTCATTCTCCATTAAACCGGGCGAAAAAATCGCTGTTGTTGGTGCAACAGGTTCGGGAAAGACAACGCTCATCAACCTTATTACACGTATGTATGAACCACAATCAGGACAGATACTTTTAGACAATGTGGATATTTCCACTCTAAAATTAAAAGACCTGAGAAAACGAATCAGTATGGTTTTGCAGGATGTTTTTATCTTTTCCGGCACAATTCGCGATAATATAAAACTCGGTAACAACAAAATAACCGACGATCAGATGATAAATGCCGCCAAAAATGTCAACGCCCATTCATTTATCGAAAAACTTGCAAACAAATACGATTTCATGTTAATGGAAAGAGGTGGAAATATATCTGTCGGCCAAAAGCAGCTTGTATCTTTTGCAAGGGCCTTGGCCTTTAATCCGGATATTCTAATTCTTGATGAAGCAACCTCAAGCGTGGATACTGAGACAGAACTTTTGATCCGGGATGCCATTTCCAAGCTGATGGCGCAACGGACGTCGTTAATTATTGCACACCGGTTATCGACAATTCAAAACGTTGACCGTATCCTGGTAATTCACAAAGGGGAATTAAGAGAGATGGGGACGCATAATGATCTGTTAAAAAAACGGGGTATCTATTATCGTCTTTACCAGCTTCAATTTGCAGATGATTTGAACAGAACATAAATTTTTACTAGAACAAACTAAATATTTCTATGAATATTTTACTTGTCGAGCCCTATTTTACCGGTTCACATGCCGATTGGGTAAAGGGCTACCAGCAACACAGTCAACACCAGGTTGATATTTTATCTTTAGAGGGACAATTTTGGAAATGGCGTATGCACGGGGGCGCCGTGACCCTGGCGCGCAAGTATTTACAAAAAGATTTAAATCCGGACCTGATTTTAGCAACAGATATGCTGGATTTAACAACATTTTTAGCGTTAACACGTCATAAAACCGGTCATATACCCGTTGTTATGTATTTCCATGAAAATCAATTGTGCTATCCGTGGGCAAAAAAAGATCGTGATAGACAGCAAAAGCGGGACAAACATTACGGATTTATAAATTTTACATCTGCATTATCAGCAACAGCGTGTTGTTTTAATTCTCACTTTCATTTATCAAGTTTTTTAAAAGAACTGCCAAAACTATTAAACCACTATCCCGATTATAAGGAATTGGAGTCCGTACAAACCATTGCAGATAATAGCGAGGTATTACATCTGGGACTCGATTTACACCGTTTTGACAACCACAAACCGGATGATATAAAAAACAGGGAACCGATTATCCTATGGAACCACAGGTGGGAATATGATAAAAATCCACAGGATTTTTTTAACATTCTTTTTCACTTTGCAGAAAAAAAATATGCCTTCAAAGTTGTTATTCTCGGAGAAAATTTCAAACAAAATCCTGAAATTTTCAAGCATGCAGAAAAACAATTAAAAGAACATATTCTTCATATCGGTTATGCAAAAAGCTTTAAAGAGTATGCACAATGGCTTTGGAAAGCTGATATTCTACCGGTGACTTCTTTTCATGATTTTTTTGGGGCCGGCATTGTCGAGGCCGTCTTCTGTGGTTGTTATCCTGTTCTCCCAAAAAGATTAAGTTACCCGGAAATCATCCCTTATAAAAAGTTTCCCCACTATTTCTACCAAAACACCGAGGAATTATATACAAAATTGGAAAAAATTTTGGCTACTAATTTTTCTCCCTCTCCTGATTTAAAAAACAGCGTTTTAAAATATGACTGGAACAATCTATCCAACCGGTATGACAAATATTTTGAAAATATTTTTACTCTAAATAAAAATCCTCAATAGTCGGGAAAGGCCGCTCACCTTTGAAAAACTTTTCTTCCGCTACAGCAGACCATTTTTGATAGATTTTTTCTATCACCCACCCCTTTTTATTTTTATTATAATCAAATAACGCTTCATAGCCACATGCTTCATCAGGTGAAATATAAAACTCGAAATTAATTTTATATTTTTTTAAAGTATCTGTAACTGCAGCAGAAATAATTGGAACACCGTATCCTTGCCGTTCTATATAAAGATCAATCTCTGAACTGGGCAAACTGAGTACATAACCGCTTTTTCTTTGGTAATCCATGGGGCGATCATCAAGTTGCTGAACAAGAACAAGCTGACTGGATTGAAAATGGTCTAATGCCTGCTGAACAACATATTTATGTAATTTTTCATGTACTAAAAGTTTTTCCACCGGGGCTGCCAATGGATTTTGATCATACCCGTCAGCCATACCATCATTATCCGTGTCGTTGCATGCTGGATTTGTGCAAAGAACTTTTTCAGCAAGATCCGTCAAACCGTCCATATCCGTATCGCGGCAAAGATAATCAATTGGAAAGCAAAGGCTATCCGCATCCATGTGAGGAGCCACACGAATATATTTCAAATTTGAAGGATGAGAATAAGCATTAATATTAAAAGAGATACTGAATGGTTCACAAAAACCAAGATCACAATAGCCGATATAGGCAGGTACGCCGGTATAAATTGGCGGAAACCAGTTTTTTTCATCATATGTATAAGAAAGCCAAAACTCTGAAAAACCCAAATAATCGGAGGCAAAAACAAACCACTTTCTACCGGATTCATCAGTAAAAAGATAATTTTTGTTTAAAATTTCCCCGGGGAAATCATTAATATCAGAGATACAAGTGAATGAAATATAATGAAGCTGAGAGCAAGCACAATATAAAACAGCAACAAAATTTAAAATAATAAAAACCCGCCTAAACATTTATAAATCCTTAAACAATCATTTCAAAGGAAATAATATCCCTGGATTTACCAGTTTGATTTTATATAAACTTGTACGAGCAGTGATATACAATGTTTCAAGATCAGGACCACCAAAAGTACAATTGGATGGAATTTCAGGAACTGTAATTATTCCGAGAAATTTACCCATATTATTAAAAACCTGGATTCCAACCCGTGTGGTGATAAACAAATTACCCTTAACATCCATAGCCAGCCCGTCTGCACCGGAAACATGATCTTTATTTTCGCCAAGTTTTAGTTCAGCAAACTTTTTTTCTTCCGAGATCAAGCCGTCCTGCTGCACTTTCCAGGAACGGACATAAGGACTACTAGAATCAAGAATATATAACGTTGATCCGTCAGGTGAAAGAATAATCCCATTAGGACGGACCATATCTTCAACAAGCCGATGAATTCCACCTTCAGGATCACAATAATAAACAGCCATTTTATCCTGCGGCAAATTTTCCATACTTCCAAACCTGGGATCGGTAAAATATATTCCGCCTTTACGGTCTATTACCAAATCATTAGGACTGTTAAATGCAACGCCGTTATACTTTTCCGCAATAATTTCATATTTTCCTAAAGAGTCAATGGATGTAATCCGCCCGGCGCCGCTTTCGCAGATAATTAAACGCTTTTGTTTATCAAACATCAGCCCATTGGCGGCATTTGAACTGTCCCGAAATATTGTAAAACGATCTGAATTCTCATCATACATCCAAATCTTATTATCTCTGACATCAGAAAAAAACAAAATACCGTTTTTTTGCCATGCCGGACCTTCTAAAAATTTAAATGACTGCCCAACAGATACTTTACTAACTTTATCATTCCCGGCAAGCAGTGCTTCCAAGTTAGTTTCCTGACTTGTAGAGCAACCCGCAAGAAATACAAATGCGAAAATAAACCATTTTTTAGTAAACATGGCCGATAATCTCTCTATTGATAAACACGTTTATAGAATAGTTTTCTTTTATCAAACTTTTGTAACAGTTGGTTTACAGATTCTTCTATACCTGAAGCGTGAAATGCATTTTGTTTTTTCCCGGAAATAACCAGAGAATAACTTTCAAGTCTTGTCCGTGCATCACGAAGGCGGATAATCGCCTCTTCTCTCATTTCAGGCTCATCTTCATCCAGTGTCAGCAGCCGAATAACATTATCATACAAGTTTATCATCATTTCAATATAACGTAATTGATTTTCATCTTCCAGCAATACGTTAAGGACCTTGTCCGATACTTCCTGTTCAAGGGCATAATCAATAACATGGCGCGCATCATGAATTATCTGATATGTTTTTTCCCAATCTACACCATCATTTTCCAGGGGGAAAAACTCTTCTATATGAAGATGATTTCGAAAACGTTCTAGGGGGAATAGAGGTGTATCAGACTCTTGAGATAAAATTGAATTAATTTTAGGACAAAGTTCCAAACGCCATGCCTGAATATTTCCGGTTGCTTCTTCAAGCTTGTTATAATACTCTTGCATAATTTTTTCAACACCGGCGTATCGAATCGAAAAATAATCACTAAATAAAATTTGTAAATTTTCGTTCGGGTTCCAGGATTGCCGGGAAAATTGATAATTCATGAGCCTAAAAACACCACTTGATATAATTTTTGGATTCTTTAGTACAACACCTTGTATACCCAGCTTTTTATACTCCGGGAAATCATAGCCTATAACTGTCGCAAAAACTGACGGCAGGTCTTTAAACGGTTCTTTATTAAAACTATCAATTAAAATAAAATCCGATGTGCTTAAAAAATCACTTTTAAGTGATTCTTTTAAAATATTATAATCGTTTGCATTAATTTCGGTACATTGTTCAAAAAATATTGGATGATTATAGCATCTGTCATTTATAAGCGCAACAACAGTTGGAGATGATTTTAAAGGTATTGAACCCAGGTTATTCTCAAAATAAGCCTGAAAAACAACAGGTTTCGTTATAATATTCTTATGATAAGCCTGGTTAAGGGATAAGTTCAACTTGTTTAAAAATGTAAAATATTTTTCTTCAGCAGGTGTATTATCCCGGCAACCGGTACAGTCACACGAATATTCATGTTTTGAAAACAAAAGACGGAAAACATCAAACTTTTCAGTGTTGTTAATAAAATTAATTATATTTTTTAAAAGTTCGTCCTGCAGCGATGCTACAGACAAACAATAGGGTGTTTCGGATTGACTTTTAGAACTATCCTTTGATGCGCCAAACCACTCCGGATGGGCTTCAATGTAGGAAAGCTTATTATCATTGTTTACATCACCCTGATATGATTCACTCTTTTGGTAAGGATCCGGATCCCGGCCTTCATGCCCTGAAAAATCGGCGTGATCATAAGGGTACATATCATCCGGATTTAAAAAATAAGACAAAGAATATCCATCCGGAGAGCCGTATAAAACACCATTTTTAGCCAAAAGCACAGGGTCACAGTTTTTTGACACTAAAAAGTTCAAGCGCATTCGCCGCATCCATGTGACAAAATCCAACATTTCTTGTGATGAAAGTTCAACAGCGAGAGAGTTGGATTCGATACCCCGAATTTTGAACTCAGGATGAATCAATTCCGAAATCGAAGCGAGGGCGAGAGCTCTTTGAACAGGTATAAACTCATCCTGATCTTCAAAGCTTATCCAGCGCACACCAAAACGGTCCAGCAAATCATATACGGCATATAAATGCCCTATTGGTTTTTGTGCGGATAGCACAAGAAGTTGAAAATTCTCTCCATGAAAGGTATCAATACGAAAAGCACCGTTAAATACAGGAACCTTTTTCCAGTGCTTTTTTACTTTTTTTGAAATTTTGGAAAGCTTTTTCTTTTCAGGGATCCCGATATGAATTATAGTGCCTTGTTTCACACTATCGTCATCAACTATACTTATACAAGAGCTGTCGGAATCAACAAGTTTTGACATATATTTTTGCAGCTCTAAAGCTGCCAGGGAATTAAAGTAGAGAAGTGTATCAGGATTATTGCCCCAATCCGTATTTTTAATCACATCCTGAGGACTCTGATACTCTTTCAAGTCCAGCATAATTGTACAACTAAAATTCTCACCCAACAAGTTTAACGGATATTGTTTTTCTGCACAACCAGAAATAACAAACAATAAAATTATGGATAAAACTTTTTTTATCATCAACATTACCTGTCAATTATATATTTTTTAATTTTGACTTTCTTCTAATTCCTGAATAAACGTTGAATTAATTATCATACCTAACTGCTGGGCTTGCTGAACATGCGTCCATGCCTTTTCATATTGACCTAAAAAGAAATAATTTACGGAAATTGCATAATGTGCTTCACTAAATGATGGATCTTTATCAAGTATAAATGTCAACAACTCTATTGCTTTTTGATGTTCCTGTTCATCTCCCAGAATCAGAGCTTTTCCATATAATGCCAGGATATTTTCCTTATCCAGTTGGAGGGATTTATCTAAAAATACCTGCGCCTCTTTATTTAAATGTTTGCGAACATATATTAGTCCCTGACTGGCAATATAGTTAGAATTTTCCGATTCAATTTCACTTGCCTGGGTAAATTCATCCAGGGCTTTGTCCCATTGTCCCAAATATTCCAGATTTTTGCCCCTGAAATAATGTAAAATTGCACGCTGCTTATTTGCTTCGGCCGTCATGTTCAATTTTGTTAAAAGATTTGCTAATTTTTCGCGGGTAGAATAGTCTGATGGCTGTTTGTCCACAGCTTTTTGGTAGTGGAATAAAGCTTGCTGGTTTTGATTTTGTGATTGTAAAAAATCTCCATAAGCAACATGAAATGAACCACTTTCCGCACCATATTTCATGGCCTTTTCAAATGATGACTTGGCCCTGGTACTATTGCCATATTTTACGGCAATAGAAGCCATTAATACAAATGCTTCGGGAAAATCCGATTTAACTTTTAAGGATTTATTACACAAATCTTCTGCTTTGGTAAGAGAATCTTTGTCGAAATAAATTTTTGCCTGGTTTAAAAGAGAGGTTGCCAAAGCAGTTTTTGCTTTTTCCCTTTCACCTTTTTGATCTAAAACACGGCTCAAATGCAGGTATATGGCTGTATTTTCAGGAGCGAGCTTAACAGCTTTTTTGAAAGCGTCATGTGCATGGTCCAATTGCCCTAATTTATAGAGCGATTGACCAAGATTACTGTAGACCATTGCAAAGTCGTATGCAATATCAGATGATTCATCACAACCGCCAAGTAAATTGGCCAATCCTTGTTTTATACTTTTCCCATGAGTAAAATATCGCTGTTCCAAATAATCAGGATATAATTCAACTGCTTTTGTATAGGCCTTTTTAGCTTCCTGAACATTTGACGTTTTTAACAAGGCATTACCCAGATTGTTATAACTAAAAGCAAAGGAAGAATCCAAATTAATGGCATGTTGAAAGTTAACCAGCGCCTGCTCAGGTTGTTCCAGCTTCATCAGTAAATTACCTTTCTGAAAGTAAAGCAGGGCTACTTGCTGATCAACAGATAAAGCCTGATCAATGTATTGTAAACCACACTCAAGTGAGTCCAGACGTTCCATAGCAACAGACAAATTAAACAGGGCAGACACCTCGTTAGGGCGGTCTTTTAAAACGGCTTTAAAATCCAGAATCGCTTCATTGTAGGATTCCAGATACATATATACCAAACCACGGTTGTTTCGCGCCGTATACATATCATTTTTCAAGTCCAGCGCAAACGTATATTGAGTAATGGCATCATCTAATTGACATTTTCGGGCATAGGCATTCCCCAGATTGAAATGAGCTACATTACTTTCAGGTGCAATTTCAATGGCAGCCGAAAATTGCTCAATTGACTCATTAATTAATCCTTTTGAATAATACAGAGCACCCAAATTGATACGTGCCATTTTGTTTTCGGGTTGAATTTCAACCGCTTTTTCATAGGCTGAAATAGACTTTTCGTTTTCTCCCAACTTTCCATAGATCATTGCTAAAATTATATAAGCTTCAGGAATTTGATCATCATATTTGAACGCTGTTTCAATCGATACAATTGCCAGTGAATAATCTTCTTTTATCAAATAGGCCTGCGCCAAATTGCTATAAGCATGTGCATAAGTAGGTCGCATACGGATGGCAGATTGGTAGGCGGTTATGGCAGAATCGACAAGTCCCAAACGTAAATAAGCAACACCGAGATTATTGTAAATCACCGGATCGTATGGAACGATTTCAGCCGCTTTTTGCAAGTGCTCCATTGCAATATCCATACGGTTACTATCAGCCGCTGCCATACCTTTTTCAATGTGATAGTTGACCGAACTTTCAAGAACGTGTTGAAGGTGTTCTTTTTTCTGCTGACTCGAAGCGCAGGATAAAACCAAAATGACCGCAAAAAAATATCTGAAAAAACGAGACATAAAAAAAATCCCTCAACTTCAAATCAAGATAACGCAATATTTTTACAAACACTTAACTGTCATATATTACAAAATTTCAGGGAGCTAATCAAGATATGTTTCAAAATTTTACCAACTTTTACATTTTATCCGGTTTAAATCATCTATCACCAAATCAGCTTCTTTCAGATTTTTCCCCTGATTATAAAATCTTTTGAGAACAATACATTTACATCCAGCAGTTTTGCAGGACTGCAAACCGGACACGGAATCTTCAATAACCAAAGCCTTTACCGGTTCAACACCCAACTGCCGGCATACTTTTAAATAGGGTTCGGGATGAGGTTTTTTATGTTCTACATCATCAACAGTAACAATAGTATCGAAAATATTTTTCGAATTAAAATCATTACACCCCTTAAATACCTTTGGTAAAATTATAGACACATGTGATTTTGGCGAGGAAGTACACAAACCCAGTTTTAACTGCTTCTTTTTTGCACACGAAACTAATTCACAAATTCCCGGATTGACGGAAATTTCAGATGATGTTATTAAACGGATATACTCATCTTCAATAAGCGAAGCGATATGCTTTGAATCCAAAGTACAGTCAAAATCATGTTCAATATCACTTAAATTTTTGTATATATGGTCTCCGACCAACCCGGCAAAATAGGGTTCAGATAGTTCAATCCCCAGCGGTTGAAGAACATTTCGCATTGATAAAAAATGAATCGGCTCGCTGTCGATAACAACGCCATCCATATCAAATATCAGGGCCTGAACATCAACCAGGAAGTATTGGTCAAAATTGAGTTGTGTCAATGTCCCTTACCCTGAATCTAATATTTATCAAACAGTTGACCCCACGGGCTGTTTTTGCGAAATTCATCCTGACGTTTCTTTCCCAAAAACGGCCACCAGATATAATCATGATATACAAAAGAACCCATAACAAACATATAAACAAGAGGTGTGTGAAAAAACAATTTTTGAAATACTTTTAACGGACTAAACCATAACAAATCACCAACATGGCTGGCCATATTGTCACCAACAGAGTAATTAAAATTCACATTGGAAATATCTTCGCCCTGAATTTCAATTTCATCAATTACGCCGGTCCCTAATCCACGCTCATGGGCCATGCGTATATATTTTATACTCATGGGATCAAAACCCATCATCTTGGCAGCAACAGCATCAATAGCAACCTGGTCTGCACTGGCCAGCATATAATGCTTATCATGCGGGGTCATCGTTCTTGGTCCGGGTCCGGATCCCGAAACGGTGCCGTCCATTACGGCAAATAAACCGCTGTGTATCTCTTTTTGGATAGCCAAAAGGTCAACAAGGGTTTCATGAATAACGGAATGTGTATAATGCCGCTTAGAGTTTAACAATCCACCAAAGGCATTTTTCATAGCGCCTGTTGTTGTTGTATAAATATGTGTTTTTACAGTCGGCAAATGAATAATATTTTTATCGAAAAAATAGTCCGGTATATGTATCCCTTCCGGATAAATTTTATTCAACGTCAGCATTTCTGCTTTTGGTTCATACTTGACCCATTTAATATGATTAGGATTAAAATTTTCGAGTTCTTTCACACCATATTTTTTATAAAGAGGCGCCAGCTTGTTCATATTTTGGCCTTTTTCGGCGTTGGTAACAACAGTTTTGTTATGAACAGAAGAAATATCCGAATATCCTCTGTTTTGCAACGCCAATATAGTGCCTTCTAACTGCCAGGGTGTTGTGTTTGCACTCAGGTATGGAAAATGCCAGGAAATATTATCCTTTAATATGGTAGTCTTTTCTTTATCTATAAAATCATTCGCTTTCGAAAGATCAAATAATTTATCAATATCCTCTTTAATCTGTTCCGGTGAGGATTTAATAACAGCAACAACCGATTTTGCCATTCTTTCTCCTAAATTAAAAATAAATGATTAAAACAACTGTAACAGCGTATAAAAGAACGCAAATTAATATCGGCCAGTCTTTTAAAATGGCCGTTTCCGGCGCTTCACCGGAATTCTTTGTATAAACAAGGTATAGGTACCGAAAAAGTCCATAAATCACAAACGGTAATGTAAGAATCAACAAACGGGTATTGAATTTTTCTACAGTTGTTGAATCTAATGTGTACAAAGCATACGCCATCAGGCAGGCTGCCGTAACCGTATTGATCATCTGATCTAAAAATTGTGGTGTATATTGTGTCAAGGTTATTCTCACATTACCGGCTTGTCGTCCCAAGGTTACCATTTCGGCCCTTCGCTTTGCTAAAGCAAGAAACAATGAGAGAAATAAAGTACATAAAATTAACCAGGAGGAAACCCTTTCATCGATAGCAATTGCTCCACCAACGGCCCTGAAAATAAAACCGGAAGCGATAATCATAACATCGACTATAACAACCCGTTTTAGATAAAGCGAATACCAAACTGTCAATAAAAAGTAACCGGATATAATAATACCAAAAAAGTAATTCAAACGATAGGCAAAATATAACACGACAAATAAAATAACCATTGCCGTAAACATTGCAGTTGAAACAGATACCTTGCCGGATGCAATGGGTCGGCGTTTTTTTCTGGGATGTAACGCGTCTTTTTGCTTATCAAAAATGTCATTAATTAAATAGCCGGAGCTGGATATAAAACAAAACAATACAAAGGCAATTGCAGAGGCTATCATTTTTTCTTTGTTAAATATATCCTCGGCAAAAAACAATCCGGCGAAAACAACAACGTTTTTAACCCATTGTTTTGGGCGTAATGAACTTAAAAGCGAGAGCATAGGCCCCTCTTGAATGATTATCATTTATTCTTTCAAAACCATACAGGACAACAATGGACAAAGGATTAAAAATTAATCCTTTGTCCGTTGTTCAATATAAAAATTTTATTTTAATAATAAAAGCTTTTTAGTTAAAACTTTGTCCTGTGTTTTTAGACGATAGTAGTAAACCCCGGAAGGAACATGCATATTGTTCATATCTGTTGCATCCCAAACCAATTCGTGAATGCCGGCCTCATAGACGTAATTTACCAGTTCCTTTACAATCTGGCCGTTAATGTTAAATATCATTAATTCAATATGCTGATTTTTTGGCAGTTCAAAGTATATGGTCGTCACCGGATTAAACGGATTCGGATAATTTTGGGCCAACATCACCCGCTCAGGGACCGGTATATCAAGCGAAACAGGACCATGTTCCGTTTCAAAACCATATTTATTAATATCAACCAGTTTGTAAAAATATTTCTGTCCGGCTTTAACATCCTCATCGACATAGTTATATTTGCGGCTGGTATTCGGCGAGATCAACTGATCTGTTATCTCTTCATAGATACCGTCTTTTCTTTCACTCCGCAAAATATAAAAACCTGCATTTGATTCTTCGCTGTTGGTTTGCCATTGAATTTCCACATCACCATTTGCAGAAAAGTCAGCCTGGAAAAGCGACAGTTCGACAGATGTTTGAATTAAATTCAAGTTCCATCTCATGGATGTGCTGAGTTGTCCATCCGACACAACGACCTTGACTATCGTATTTTCCGGATAATTCATGGCTGACGGGAACTGTGTATTCCATGAACTTTCATAATGTGGAGCGACTTGCCCATTTACCGTCCAGGTATAACTGAGGGCATCTTCGTCCTCATCAGTTGCCGTCACATAAAAAAGCTGCATTGCATCATAATTTACACTGACATCAACCGTGTCCTGCGGTCCATAGGCAGTGATAACCGGACGATGATTTATAATAACCGGATTGACTGTAAGTTTTAATTTTGCGCTGTCGGCAGCTCCGAATATATCTTTGGCAATAAAGGTAATCTGATAATTGCCGGCATCTTCATTAGTCGGTATCCATGAAAAAATTTGAGAACCGGTTGAATCAAACGTTGCCTTTGCCGGTAATCCGCGTATTCCAAACGTTACAGGATCGTTATCACCATCAGTTGCTTCAATTTTATAGGTTACCAAATCTCCGGCATCTACAGTCAGGGTTCCGGGAATGTCGGTGGTAATAACAGGCACTGAATTTTTAATGCCCACTGAAAACTCGACAGCATCACCGGCTTTTTCAAAAGGTTCGGCAGATAACTTTTGCTCGCCACTATTTCCAACAATCCATGTTACCGTAACCTGACCATTTTCATTTGAAGTGAGCGGCTGAGCTTGTTGTACCTGTCCGCCACCGCTTTGAACACTAAAATTAACCTTTTCATTTTCAAGCAATCGACCAAACGCATCTTTAACTTTAAGCGTACAGGGCACAACCGTTTGTGGTCTAACAGGCTGTGCCGACAGCGGGATTTTTTCAAGAAACAACGTTTCTTCTGCTAAAACATAAAAATCTATATCCTGGCTAATAGTAAATCCCTGGGGACTGACTCGAATTCTGTGGAGGCCTGTTACCGTACCTGCTTTAAACTCTACGGTTGCAATACCCTCACTATTGGTTGCCGCTGGTAAAGACGTTAAAAAGCTGCCTTGACCGAGCCCCATACCAAGAGTTAATTCAAAATTAACATTAATTCCCTGAACAGGCTTGTCTGTAGAATCACTGATTAAGACAGAAAATGGTTCCGGTAAAGTTTGGTTTATGTAACCGATTTGTCGGTGACCTGATAAAACAGTCACCGAAATTGAAGACGGCGGATTAGCTATTGCCTGAAAAACAACGGTTTGATCGTAACCCTCAATAGCGGCAGATGCTTTTTGCTGGCCAACCGGCGAACCAAGCTTCCAATGCACTGAAGCGATACCCTGGTCATTTGTAAAAACAGGTTGAGTCTCTACAATTTCGCCTCCGCCTTCAGTAACCGAAAATTCTACTCTATTATGAATAACCGGATGCCCCAGATTATCATAAACTTGAACTCCAATAGAGTCAGATAATACTTTATCAACCAAACCCAGTTGAACATCATTTATGGGAATCACAATATCAGGAGGACCGGCAATAAAATAAACAGAAACCGGGTTAAAATCTTGTCCATCACACCTGGCCCAAATAACAGCTTCACCAACGTTAAATGACCTGATTTCACCGGTTACCTGCCCGTTACTATCTGTCGTATCAGTTGGTTGAATAATATTTACGTCAATTCCGGAAGACAATAAAGTCACATTTTTACCGGACAACAAATTACCGGCAATATCTTTGACTGTGATTGTTACACGTGAAGAATCCTGCCCGTCAGCAACAACTGTGTCGCGTGCGGCAATTAATGAGGTTAAAGAGGAAACAGGACCCGGCAAAACCGACAAACTAAAATCAATTGGTGAATTTTCCAGGCTTACCATCCCATCATCGGAGCTCGCTTTTACAGCCACAGCGCCAGGTTTGGAACCGGCCTTTAGCGTAACGGCGCAAATCCCCCGTTTATCAGAATTAACGGTAATACGTCTTGATATTCCATTTAAAATAGAGTCACCCGTAACTATTTCAAACTCGACAGGGTGTCCGGTAACGATTTGATCATCCGCATCAAAAATTTTAACCCGCATCGAATCACCGGCATTTTGTCTTACAATACATGTTTCTCCGTCACCAGACATGTAAACCATTTTTGCTGCTGTGGTTGTACGGCTTTTTATACTAAAATTAATCGGAGAGTTCTTTAAGTGAAAATTATCCAGCTTGGAAGAGGCCTGGAACTGATAATATCCATTATCAATTCTGGAACCAATTGTCGGTGTGGCACTGGCAATACCTTCAGCATTGGTATATTTCTCAACCGAAGCTTGACCGTTAAATCCGCCATCCGGATAGCGTATAGCATAAAACTTGACCAAATGTCCGGGGACAGGAATGCCGTTTTCATCAGCGACTTTGACCTGAAGTGGTTGAGGTAGCGGTCCGTTTATTCCGGCAATTTGGTTATCGCCATTTACATATAATAATGAATCCGCATCTCCCGGACCTGTCGTAGCTTTAAAAACAACAGGGCTGCCGGATAAATGGGCGCCGTCAAACAGGCTCGATGCCGTTACCTGGTGATCATACCCGCTTGTACCTAATGTTAAATATACAAATGTACGACCCTGTTCATCCGTTGATTTATTAACAGTTTGAACACCATCAATATTACCACCTCCCAAAGTCACTTCAAATTCAACCTGTTGACTTGATATTGGATTGAGAAAAGAATCGGTTACAGAAACCACAAACGGTTCCGGTAAACGTTTACCCGCCAGACCTTGTTGAGGAGAACCGGAAACAGTCCGGAGATAGTAAGGATCGCCCGGATTTGCATAGGTACTAAATTCAGTTGCCAGGCCATCAACAGTTACCTGAACAGTATTTGTCCTTACTTCCGAACCAAGCGTTAAAATTGCTGAAGCATTTCCGTTTTGGTCCGTTTTAACGACGGTTGAGTCCAAACCCGCAAAGTTACCATCACCAACTTTGACTTTATATACAACATCGGCACCAACGATAACATTCTTAAATTGGTCTGAAACCCTGACAATATAAGGTTCATTTATATTCTTTCCCACTTGTCCATCACTTTGTCCGTCACCGGAGATTTTTTCAAGCACAGCCGGATTATCGGTCAAACCGGATGCTTTAAAAATTTGTGGAGAATCAACAGCACCTTCTGCCTGGACATGAAATACATTGTTTGTGTCACCGGCAACAGTATCCAAAGTGGCTATTGCCTGAGCCATACCTTCTGAATTTGTCAACACCACAAGTGTATCATTTCCGGCAAAGTTGCTATTTCCATTTAAAGCGATAAAACTAACAGGAAAATCCGTTACCGGTTCATGAGAATAGGTTTCTAATTTTACTTTAATTGGCTCGGCCAAAGCCTGATTAACAGTTCCGGTGCTGAGTCTCTCTGAAAGAGCAACCAACTGTTTTTCAGGTTCAATACCTACGGCGGTAAACTGGCAGGGACTGTTTTGTATTTGAACGCCATTAAACATGGCGGCTGCCTGCATAATCTGGTTACCGGCAACAGGTCCCACCTGCCATTTAACCGCAGCCATACCTAACGCATCGGTTAAAACATCCGTTTGCGTAACAAGGGCATCACCAAGCTTTCCTTCTCCCGAGATGATACTAAAAGAAACAGCAAAACCTTGAATGATATTATCAAAGGCATCTGTAATTTTTACTTTAAATTCATTTTCCAGAAATTGATCAAAATAAGCAGACTGACCATCTCCGGCAATACGGTATAAAATAGCAGGATCAGCCGGTCCGGGAGTTATACGAATTGTTTGCGGCGAGTTGCTGATATGATCTTCCCCATTAAGAACAGAGATTTCCATGGAATTTTCCACACCGGCTACAGTTCCCATTTTCCAGGTAACTATGGCATAACCCTGAAGGTTCGTATTTACTGTTACAGTTGTATCGGATGTTCCGTTTAAAGAACCGCCACCAGTTTTAACAACAAATTTAACAGGATAACCCGGCACAATATCACTGTCTATATCCGTTACAAGGACTTTGATGGAATCCCCTAACACAGCCCCGGCAACACCGGTTTGATCATTACCTGTAATTGTCATCAGTGTCGGCACAACATCATCCGGCGATACTTCAATTTTCTGATTGGCTGGTACATTATAATGTATCGATTTTTTGCCATTTTGAAATTCAACAACAACATCAACAAACGAATTTTCACCAAGGCCGAAATGCAGGGCTGTTTGATTTTGGCTTAAATAGGCTGTATTTGAAACAGATTGTTGAAAACCTATTAATTTACTTGCATCATTAACAAATCCTTGTTCATACACATAAACTTTGGTACCAAAACCGCCATAATCCCCACCAGGGCCTATACATAATACATCCAGATAATTGTAGCCAGAGTTTGTGACGTTTCTCAGCATAAAACCTTCACCATTGGCAGAGGTAAAATAAAGGTCCATATCACCGTCGTTATCAATATCACCAAAAACACCGGCACGAGGGTCCTTTGTACTGACATCCACACCTGTAAGGGATTGTATGGAAAAATTTCCTGCACCATCATTCAAGTATAACTCGGGTTTTGCGTTGGTATCTTTTTCATCATTCCGCAAAACCACCATATCTATATCAGCATCGTTATCCACGTCGGTTAAAACAGTGGAATATCCGCTGGCTTTAATATTATATTGAAGAGAATTGTCTACAAAATGTCCGTTACCCTGGTTAATGTAAAAACGAACATAGGGCAAAACATTTGTATTTTCGGCTTCATTCATAACAATAAGATCAAGGTCACCATCGTTATCAATATCGGAAAACGCAGATCCCTTTGAACGACCGCCCAAGTTTACACCCCGTGCTGCTGCTTCTTCCGTAAAGTTACCATTTCCATCGTTGATAAACAGCCAATTTGCTGCATCACGCCGGCAGGCGTAAATATCAACATCGCCGTCATTATCAATATCAGCGACGGTTGTACCCTGCTTTGTGGAAGTGTCACCTGATGGACCATTTGCCCCCCTGTCAACTCTTTGCATTTTACCAGTGCCGTCATTAAAATACATAATATTATTATGGCCGGCATTGTTAATATAAATATCTAAAAAACCATCGTTATTAAAATCCGCAGCAACCGCGCCTTTGGCACGATTCTGATCGGTCGCTATACCAGCCCAGTCTGTTATGTTGGTATAATAGCCGTTTCCATCATTACGATAAAGTGCATCGCGTCCTCTGGGACTATTGTCATTTTCCGGCATATTGGCAAAATAGACATCCAAATCACCATCATTATCAAAATCCGCATTTACAACAGAATGGGTCATTCCTGCATCAGATGTACCGCGTGCATTGTTCTCCTGATCAAAACTTCTGTCACCCTGATTGATATACAACATATCAGGCACGGCTTCATCCCACACTGCATTGCTGACAAAAAGATCATAAAATCCGTCCTGGTTGACATCGGCAAATGCAGCGCCATGACTATAACCGGATGCAGAATATCCTTCCGTATCCGACGAACCTGTTATATCACTAAAAGAAACTTGATAAGATGGTGAACTACCATCATCCTTTGTATAAATTTCTACATTTTTATAAACAGGGCCTGCCATGGCTTTATATATATTGTCTCTTCCTAAAAAGATATATCTAAACGCTTCATATTGATTCGTAAAATCTAATGTCGCTTTTAAATCTCCGTTAACAAGTGTGTAAATTTTTGATTCCGTCCAAATTATTCTAAACTCATACGTTCTCGATAAACTCCAGGTCGCAGATTGCATAGCGCGGACTTCTTCACGAGTATCTATTCCTCTGGAAGCTGCCAGCATTTTAAATCCGGCTACATTAGGGCCATCAGTATAATTCGTACCCGTCCGAATATCAACCCAGGAGCCATCGGTTTCAAATATATCCTTACTGCCTTCTCCCTGTGAATATAAATTGATGATATTATGTTTTTCCTGCGAATTTTGCGTAACCGGATTAAAATTAGTCACATTTACAACCATAGTCCCTTCAGCGGGTAATCCCTGCGGCAAGGCTATACGCAACATACTTGTTTCTGAAGTCGCTTTCCAGCCACCGGACACAAAACTTCCGGCATAATTATTAACCGTACCTATACTGGTTTCACCAGCTTGATTCAGGTCGGATGAATATAACAATTTAGTATGAGTCGGGTATCCCTGGGCAGACACAGAATTCACAAATAAAAAAAAGCAGGGCTGTCCCTATCCATCCCAAAAGATTTTTTGTTATTTTAACCCTCAAACACAACTTCATAGTATGCTCCTAATATTAACATAACCCACAAGTAAAATTTTGATTAGCTAAAAGATTCGTACACTAACATTTAATCAGCTTTGGTCCCTCAAGTTTTTATTATTATACATGAGGCATTTCAACAATCAATCCTTTTTACTATTTCGTTTTTCACAGAAAATATTGCTTTGTCATGCAAAAAACAGACCCTAATTTTACATAAATTTTGATTAAAATAAAAGTTTGTTTTTTCCAGATAGTCTTATTATTTAAACACAGCCCTTCGCCGACACCACCATAACAAACTTAAAAACAAGGCATTAAACAATAAAAAAAACACTCTTGTTCAGGATGAAAAAAAATATTTTTTTAAATCAGTCTTTTTTCAAATTTTCCATACTTTTAACAGTATACAACAAGTGTACCAACATTTAACAGTGTTTCAAAAGTGGTAATATACTGTGCAAAAAACACGATTTAATAATAAAACCATATCGTTCGGTAATCCGAATGTTTTCACCGCGTGCGGCCAGTTCTTCAAGATAATCATATATCGGAACATCAACATAATTATACGGCGGAATGGCGGTTATGTTCTTTTCCCACGGATGAAATTCATAAACACGCGAACCATCAGGTAAAATCATAACCAGCCGGTGGTCTTGTCCCGCATACAACTGGTTTTTACCAAGCCGCGGAACATTAAACACCGGCTCGTCGGTTCAGTCCAAACCGGGTAACAACCGGGCCTCTTCTTTACGTTCCTGTAAAATTCTGGCAATCGGCACCATATATCGACTGGTCTCTTCCTTGCCTTTCATATTAAACGTATAATACGGGTCAACACCAATGGATTTTAAATCTTTGCGCAGCTTTGCCGCCTCAAATCTCCTGGAATTTTCAACCGTATAAACCTGCTGATTATATACACTGATCCCGACTTGCCGTAATTTCTGCACGGCTTTCATGGATTCCGGGGTAATTTCATAAGAGTGTTCAAAATGAGTCACTATGGCAATTTCTAAATCAGGCGGACGATGAAATCCGGCAAGCATTTTAATAAATTCATCCGTAAAACGCATCGGCAACACCACCGGTGTTCTGGTCCCGATTCTAATTCTGTATATTTGTTTTTTGGCAGACAAACTCTCCAACAGTTTTTCCAACCGGGGAATCACTCATAATCAACGGATCACCGCCGGTAATCAACACGTCCCCCACGCTTTTGTGTTCATCCAGCCATTCCAAAGCACGGTCTATCTTTTCCTGGGGCGCCAGTGCTTTCGGTTCCAATACCCTTTCTATTTCCCAGTTGCGTTGACAATAGACACATATCTGTGCACAGGAATTAAAGGGTTTTAGAATGGAAATCATCGGGTATCGACGGGTAACAAGCTCAACCGGCGAGGTATCATGTTCACCCATAAAATCAAAAGTGATATTGCGATCCGATTGATGCTCAACCATTTTATCAACATAATCTTTTGGAGGAATGACCTGTGCCCTGACAGCATGGTCATAACCGATGGATAGTTTGGAATCCATCAAACTAAGGTAATAGGGAGTAATGCCAAAGGCAATTTTGTTCTTAACGGCCTTTTCAACAGCTTCTTTTTGTTCATTGGTTAACTCAATCAGGTCTACAAGCGGGTGAGAATCTTTTAATACGTTTTTCAGGTGCCAACGGTAATTATTCCAGTCATCTTCTGTTGCGTTAAAATAGCGTAAAATTTTTGTTTTATTCTGGCTGCGCCAATTCACCACCTCTTCTTCCAATCCCGAGGGATACTTTTTAAAATATTTTTGAATATTAGCGCCAAAGTCATCCAAAATATCCATGCGCAATTCAGCCGCTTCCCTGCCCTTTAATTTAAGAAATTCAGGAATACCTTTTTTAACCTGGGTATTTTCAAGATAAATATTGGACTTTCCGGTCACACCCCGAAACAGGTTAATAAATTCGAGAATGAATCCCACAGAAATTTTACTTTTCAATTCCTGTTTTTTGTCCTGGGCCAGTTTCCATAAACTGTCAAGAGCGGAAAACTCGGTGCGGAACTCATTTATCGGACCGATAATACTTTTAAACACCCTGATACTTTCGCGTACTGTTGATTTTTCCAGGATATGCAAATCGTTCTCAACTGTGAAAATTTTTCGCTCTGCCTTTTCCAAATAAGCATACAGCGCATCCCGGGCGCTTTCCAGGTCTGATGAATTTTTTAACTGTTCATAAATATCCGGATTTGATTCCCATAGTCTTTGCAAATAAGCTTCATAATTTACATCAAAATGGGGTTTGAATAAACTCACCTCATCGGTAAAAACATCATCCAGAATTTTTGTTGTAACCCATTTTAATTGCGGAACCGACTTTACAGGAGAACCGGTATTTTTTTTACCTGATTTCATGCCAAACCTCTCTGTTTAGTTCCATTCAATCAAAGTATAAATAAAGGTCAAACTTTGTCTTTTATTTAAGCAACTGGAAAAGGCCGTTGATTATTCCGATTGATTCGACTACCTCCCCAGCTTGAGTAATAACGACACACCAAAATAATCTTTTTCCGATTGTAATGTTCCTGAAAACCGTAACCCTGCTCCAATCCAGTCGTCTGAATTGTTATTAATCTGAAAATACCAGGGGAATCCTTTGCTGGTATAGGGCAGGCTCTCATAATCATAGGTTTCAATTCCCGGAACACCCAGCCATTTACCGCGATTGACTCCCTTTATCCGACAATAACCTACTGCCATTATATAGCAAAAATTCTTTTTTGTTAAAATACAACCTACATAAACAGATGATTGTTTAAAACTTTCTGCTGGCTTATGGAGTTGCAACAAAGGTGAAAGGAACTCACACGCTCTGGCTCTTTGAAAATTCACAAAACCATTTTTATAAATAGAACAGGACACATCAATACCGTAAAGCAATCCAAATTCCTTTTTATCTTGATTACCCTTTTTAAAAATATCATTTGTTCTTCCCACATTGACTGAAACCCACTGATGCTTAAAGAACTCGGCGCACTTTACTTTTTCAGCAAACAGCAAAGTAAATGAAAACAATACAAAAAGAAAAATACTCTTCAAAGCCGCCTCAATTGAATTATTAGTTTTAAAAATCAGCTTTCCCTTCAGGGAATTGCATCAAAACCCGTTTTGCACATATAAACCGGTAAAGGCAAAAACATTTACGAAAACATGGGCGATAATGCACATTGTTATATTTTGCAGCTTTCTGGAAACAAAACTCCATAAAAGTCCCATAACAAACGCGCCGCTAACCAGGGCTAAAAGTCCGCCCTGGTATACAACACCCTTTGCAAACCATAATGAAAAATGCCAGAGCGTAAACAACATGGTGGATACCCACAAACCGACTGAAACACTGTTGCGGAATTCTTCAAGATATAGACCACGCCAGTAAACCTCTTCAAAAGTACCGTTCAGCACGGCAGACACCAGGACCAACAGTGCCGTTGACAATGACAAACGGCCGGCATCCGGTAAAAATGATACAAAAAATACACCCAAAACAGGGATAAAAGCAGCAAAACTATACAAAATCCAATAGTTCAATTTGGGATTTGACAAAATATTTTTCAAAAAAACTTTATCACTTTTATAAAAACATATCATGACAGAGATTAAATATGTCCAGTACACGGCCAAACCAAGTAAATAACCCCATTTGCTCCCAAATACTCTTGTGGCTACCGGGAAAACAACAAGCATAACAGGAAAAACACAAACTGAAGAGAGTAACAGTAATTTCCGGTTCGGATTCATAAAAATAGTTTTTAACATATTTTATTGCCCGGATTCATTATTCATAATCTCCGCAAAATACCGTTTCCCGGCCGGCCCTTTGCAGGGCAGCAGCGCGGGGACATATTTTTGGTATCTTTTATAGGTATCGCCAAATTGCTCAACCAGTTCACGTTCTTCCATAGCAACAACAAAACGGGCCGCACAAAACATAACAATCCACGGGATGATAAAAAACAAATCCATATACCACACAATTGCCAGTTCCGGCAGCGTCAGCAGAATGGTTGAGTACAACGGATGCCTGACATATTTAAACGATCCATGAATTACCAGCTCTTTTTTGCCGGAAAGAAAATTTACATTAATCAGATTTAATGAAAAATTAAACCAGGCCATGCCGGCAACCAGCAGAACCAGTAAAATAACCGTAACAGTTATTTGAAAAGGATAGGTCAGCTCTATCGGCATTTTTATCCATTGGTTTATAAAAACAGCCGCCGCTTCAATAATAAAACATATAACCAGCAAGTGCGGTCCCACACCCAGCATATTTTTAAAATTTTTAAAAAAAGACATATAGGTTCTCCCAAAACAGCAAATTATCTTAAAAAATCAATAAAGTAATAATAATATAGACAATTTATATTACAGAATATAGCTTTACAAAAATAGCTTTTTCCCGATCTCCACGTTTATCAATTTCTATATCGAATTCCACTAAATCACCATATTTTAATTCTATAAATTCATCTTCATTAATCATATCAGTTCTATGAAAAAAAATATCATCAGAACTTTTTCGCTTTATAAATCCATAACCCTTATTATCTACTATATTTGATATTCGACCTCTTTCTTTTGTCCTTTCTTTTTGTAAAACCTCTAACTCTTTTCTATTGTAATATCTTTGTAATTTTTTATTTTGTTTTACATAATAGTCAAGTTCAGTTTTCAAATGGTCTATTTCGAGTTTATTTTCTTTAATAACTTTATTTAACTCAACACACTTTATCGATTGTTTATATTCGGGCAGCAAAATCATTTCAACAATTTCTGTAACATTAAAAGAAAACTGTTTCAAAACATCAAGAGTTCTATTGATATGAGCTAATGTCTTTTCTGCATTTTGGTCTTGACTATAATGCTCTTTACACTCATTTTCAAGTAGATGAATGTCTGAATTAAGCCTATCCAAGATGTCTTCTAAATAAGATGTAAAGCTCATACCGTTCCTCCCATTTTTTAAAAATCTTCATTATTGTCTTTCAATTCTATCTAGCTCAAATAACCATATAATAATATTAAGCATAAATAAATATCTCTACTATTCTTTTAACAACCTATCCAACACCTTTTCCGTAACCTTGAAAGCGGTCCCATGACGCAGGCCCTGCGGATATTCAAATTCATCGGATTTGTCGGTCCAATGGATCAAATCGTTTGATATCAGCAGTCCGTATTTGTGCAGCCTGTATTTGTCAAAATACAAATGCCAAGAGTCCCCTATTTTGATCACCGTCGGACCCTCGGCCCAGTAATCTCCGGTAATCGGGTCCGAAGCCTTACTATAAGGCCCCTCAGCAGACGTGCTTTTGGCAATTCTAATATTCTTTTGCGGGACAAAGGGTTTGGTGGTTTCGTCTTTTATAAACATGATATATTCCGAATCGACTTTGATAACCGTAGCGTCAATAACATTAAAATCATAATTATAAAATATTTTGGTTTCGGAAAAATCCACAAAATCTCTGGTGGTTACATAATACATACGATGATTGTTGCCTTTGCCTTTTATTCCCTTATCATGTTGAAAATCCGTTTGCGGGAAACGCCCCGTTATAGTAGTTGCCCAGAAAATTAAAAACCGGTCCTTTACATCATCATAAAATATTTCAGGCGCCCAGCAGTTTTCTGCGTCCGGTTCATGTTCCATTACCGGGATATATTTTTGTTCCGACCAGTGAATCAGGTCTTTTGAACTCGCATAGCCGATGCCCTTTTCCTTCCAACTGACCGTCCAGACCATATGAAAAGTGCCGTCAGGCCCGGTAATAATACAGGGATCGCGCATCAATTTGTCGTCACCAGCCTGCGGCTGTAAAAAAGAGTGACCGTTTTTCAAAGCCGTCCATTTGAATCCGTCATAACTATAGGCCAAATGCAGTCCATCCTCACCATTGCCTGTAAAATATGAAAACAGATAAACATCTTTACTCTTTTGACATTGCAGCGCAAAGATCAATACAAAAACAACAAAAACTCTTTTCATCAGGGGTTCCTTTTTGGTCCTTTTAAGATTTAACTTTTCACAATAATCGTTATCCAATTGAGCTGAAACATTTAGCATTCTGTTAATACAAAATTTTCACTCCCGAAACCACATAAACGGTTTTAACAAAAATGGTACTTTTAAATCGACTCCACGTTCATCGACAATATCCATTTTGCTTATTAGTAGATTTTCACCATTCCGTTGCGTTTGCAGATAGAGCCTGTAACACGATACATTTAACTCTGAACGTGTTTTAAATGCCGTGTAATACAGGCAATTTAATATCAAATAATTTTCAACAGGCCCCTTTGGCACATACACAACATTCTCCAAATCAAACATGGGAATGGTATAATTTAAAATTTTATAATAGGGATAATTTTTTTTCAACGAATTAGGAAAATCAAAATAAGATGAATCAATTTCGATACGTTCCAATCCGAAATAACCACTGTGAGCATTTGCAGCTATTTGCTGCAGTTTTTCACCATCACCCTGGTTATTTTCAACAAACAATTCTTCAATATTTACAAATTGATTTTTACCGGACAGTGCAAATTTTTCATATAATTCTATGGCCTTGTCCAAAACAAGACCGTATTCCGGATACTCTTTTTTAATTTCATCCAATGTATAATTTTGTGCTACAAATTCCGGTTTTTCTATTTTGGCAGGATATTTTGGGGCCACGGTACAGGAAAAGATAATGGATATTATAAAACCTGTTACTGCAATTTTTGTAATAACTTTAAACATACCCATAAAAAATCCATGTAAAAGTATATCAGATAAAATTATTTACCCATATTGGACTGGTTATTTTAAAACAGATAGATGATTATACGAATAATAAAAAAGCAGCGCAAGTTTTTTCATTTTTTAAATTTAAAAAAGGATTCCCCAAAGAAATTAAAATATTTCAATATAACAAATTAAACAGCGCCGGGATAAATGTCCCGGCGCACATAAACAATTTACCATTATTTTATGAGAATCATACGATGAGATTTATAATCATTCGGACTTGAAATTCGATAGATATAAATTCCACTTGCCAGGTCATTTGCATTACAGTTAATTTGATAATCTCCTGTGTTATGAAATGAATTTACAAGTGTTTTAACCAGTTGCCCCTGCAGGTTAAATAATTCTAATTTAACATTCGAGGGCGTTGACACGGAATAGGTTATTTTAGTTTCAGAATTAAACGGATTTGGATAATTTTGTGCCAGATCAAACGATACAGGTCTTTGATCATAACCAGCTACAGCGTTTGGAGCATCTTTAAAATCAAGAACATCCATCACTATATCAAAAAATATTTTGTACAAAAAATTCTGATAAAATGAATAGCCGGTCATATAATATACGACACATGCGACATCATCGACATAGACAAAATAAGAATCGATTGCATACTTTGTCCCATTATAAGAAAATGACTGGCAATAATGATAACCCGTATGCCCATATTTGGAATCTTGTTCATTAACTAAAACATTCACATCTGTTCCCAAAGCCTGGAAAACATAAACCATCAAGTTTTTATATTCATCCAAAGAGTCATAGGGCCTTTTGGAACAAAAATAAAAATAAGCAGGAATTGTCGGAAAAAGATCATCATTAGGTTTGTAATCAACATCGACATTAACAGTTGAGGTTGTGTCAACTTCAAAATCATAAAAACACTCTGAAAGAATTTGCCATTCAAATAAACCAGTATGTTCATAAATCATTGCATAGGGTGCTCTGCGGCCGCTTAGTATTGCCGAACTTTTATTTAAAGATTGTTTCTCATTTGATTGTTCAAATTTTGCCAGTTTTGAAGCCAGGCTGTCTAGTTCATTTTGGATTTTTTCATTAGAATAGGAATTTGCAAATGTTAAAAACAGACAAAGCATTAAAATGTTTACAACATACTTCATAAGACACTCCCTTTAATTAGGTAATAGATTAGAATTATTTATTGCTGTTTTGATATTTTATATATTCTTTATAATTAATATAAAAAGAACATACCTCACCCATTCCATAAAAATGGAAATTAAATAACAGTAGATTTATATCAATATAATATACAATGGCCCATATTTTTAAAAAAAGGAAAATCAAAAAGAAATATAGATTAAAAAACCCTAAACAAAACCCACCGTTTAATAAAATATTCCTTGAATGACAAATGATTATACAAAATTTAATTGCACAGTGCAAGTATTTTATAAATATTTTTTCTCTTAAAAATATTGAATAACACCCGATTTCATTGAATGATAAACAAAAAACTTTTCATATCAGCCTGAAAATCGAAATTTAGAAATCATTCTATAACTGGCCCGAAATGTATCAGTATTTTAAAAATATACATGAACCATGATCTGAAAAGAATCGATCTTATCCTTTATAAGAACAAAACCTGTGCAGTCTGTTTCGGTTAATGCTTTTTCATATCGACATCCCAAACCAACTTTTTTAAAAAACAAAATAAACCCAATCTGAGCATTAGTGAATTTGTCAAGATAAGTTTCGTCTGTTTTGTAATAATCAAAATAAAATGTACCTTTTTCATCAGGTGTTAAATAAACTATTTTATTTGTTTGATAAATAGTATGATTTTTAATGGGTATTGATAATGTCAAAGACGTGTAAATATTAATTGAAATACTTTTGCTTTTATTAAAATGATACCCCAGTTTTACAGGTAAATCCAGGTAGGATTCATCTATAATGATATCTCCATAAACAATGTCAGAATCGTCTGTATAAAATCCTGAAGGCCATGTTTTATTTTCCAGTCTTACCGTTCTTCGGACATAGGACAATCCAAAGCCGATATAACCGTTAAATGAACGGAATGGATAAATATCCCTGCCGACTCCAAAACAAAGTCCTGGTTTACTCGTTCCCCCCTCTGTTCTGAGAGACGAATAATTCACTCCAATTTCTATGTTTGTGTTGGACGCACTGTTTGCATTAATTGAAAAAATTATGATAAAAATAGCAACAAGACTTGTTTTTTTCATTTTCAAATTCCGACATTAAATTTTAAACACGGACAAAATCCATACCGTTTATTCTTCACAAACAAAATGAAGCTTTGAGTTATCATCACAAAAAAGATAGAGTTCATCTTTTTCAATCTTGTAAGAATTTACGTGCCGAAGCGCCAGCAAGTATTGTTTATACAATGAATTGTCAGGACATAAGGCGTAGGTGGTGCCAGTATTTAGTATTTTTATTATTTGAGGCGGGTCAAGTATGTACCTTCCCATTATTTGATTACAATCACTTTTACCAGTATATGTGCTATCATTTAAAAATTTTATAGTGTAAACTTGCCCTTCCGGTGGTATTATTTTAAATATATTTTCTGGCACAAAAGCCTTCAAACGCCACATTGTACCGACAATATCTTTAGTTACAGATTCGGAAAAAATTTCCTTGTCTTCTTTACAATTCAATGCGACTAATGACAACAAACACAGGAATAGTTTATACATGTATTTCATAATTTACCTCCTGTTAAAGGCAATACACTTTAGATTTCGTTGCTTTTAATATTTCATCAAAAAAAATATTGTAAACAACTTTATTAAAACCGGCCCGAAATGTATGTGTGAAAGAACAATTTGAATAATACTTTAATGTAAAGAGTAGAAGAGATCAATACCCTTTTAACCATAAGCAGAGTTCCCATGTTCGAAACCCCATGTTTATTTAATATTATTGTTTAAATGTAATGTCAAAACAAATAGGTATCAAGTATATTTTTTGAAAATAATAAAATTTATTCCGGGGCATTCGCGGTTTTATTTTTTAATTTCCACTTTTCACTTGCCATTTCCAGTGTATTGTTGTATTATGACAATTATAAACTCTATTGATTGTTAACATCAAAGCGCTCATGGAGTTATCATGTCAAATCATCCCAAAGAGAAAAAACCGGATTTAAAAACAAAACGGTTGATAGAGCCGGTCACCAAAGACAGCAAAAAAATAAAAAACAAACTGTATTTCCGCGAGCTGGCTAACTTGCAGTCGGAACTGGTCAAGCTTCAGGAATGGATAAAGTTTAAAGGACTTCAGGTTGTTGTGTTGTTTGAGGGACGCGACGCCGCCGGTAAGGGCGGAGTTATCAAACGTATTACCCAACGGTTGAATCCACGTATCTGTCGTGTTGCAGCATTGGCAACACCAACGGAACGTGAAAAATCACAATGGTATTTTCAACGATATGCGGCACATCTGCCGGCCGCCGGTGAAATGGTTTTATTTGACCGAAGCTGGTATAATCGTGCCGGAGTAGAACATGTGATGGGATTTTGTACGAATAAAGAATACGATGAGTTTATGCGGTCTTGTCCGGAATTTGAACGTATGCTCGTTCGGTCCGGCATCATCCTTATTAAATATTGGTTTTCAGTTTCCGATGAAGAACAGGAACGACGGTTTCAGGCGCGCATTAATGACCCGACCAAACGCTGGAAACTGAGCGAAATGGACCTGGAGTCACGCAGGCGTTGGGTTGAATATTCCAAAGCCAAAGATGAAATGTTTAAATACACAGATATTAAACAAGTGCCCTGGTATGTTGTTAACGCTGACAATAAAAAACGGGCGCGATTAAACTGTATCAGCCACTTGCTGAGTTTAATTCACTATGAAGACCTGACACCGGCCCCCATCGTTCTGCCGCCCAGGCAGCCCGACAATGGTTATATCCGGCCGCCAATTTCAGATCAGACGTTTATTCCGGAAAAATATTAATAAAAAAGAGGTCAATATGAAACAAACACGCCGATCTTTTTTAAAAACCACAGGTCTTGGTGCTGCTGCTCTTACAGCACCCACATTTTTTTCATCATGCAGCAAAAAATCGTCTCCGCCCAACATTCTTTATATCATGAGCGACGACCATGCTGAACAGGCCATTAGCTGCTATGGCAGCAAACTTATACAAACACCCAATATAGATCGAATTGCCGACCAGGGTGTTCGTTTTGATAACAGCTTTGTCACCAATTCCATTTGTGCACCAAGCCGGGCTGTTTTACTGACCGGGAAATATAGTCACATTAACGGACTTCGCGACAATCGTGATGTGTTTGACGGCAACCAGGTTACTTTTCCCAAGTTACTGCAAAAAACCGGTTATCAGACTTTTGTTGTGGGAAAATGGCATTTAAAATCCGAACCGACCGGTTTCGATGAATGGAAAATTTTAAAAGGACAGGGTGTATATTATAATCCAGTATTAATCGAAAACGGCGAGGAAAAACAGCTTACCGGTTATACCACGGACTTGTTGACGGACAAAGCCCTGGATATTCTGGAAAACCGGGACAAAAGCAAACCTTTCTGCATGTTGATGCATCATAAAGCTCCGCACCGAAACTGGATGCCAAACTCCAAGTATTTGGGTGCTTTTGACGACAAAGAGCTTCCAATACCGGAAACGCTGTTTGATGATTATGATACCCGAACAGATGCGGCAAAAACAGCAGATATGCGTATTGATGATATGTTTTTATCCTATGATCTGAAATTGAATAGAGACGCTTTTGTTAAAGATACCGGTACAGGCGGCAGTAAAAAATCCGCCCCCAAAGTCGTAGAGGGTTGGTTCAACAGTGAAGAGAAAAAAGTTGCCGAACAAAGCCAGGCCTGGAGAGATTATTATGATAAAGTGAGCCGGGATTTTAAAAAGGCAAATTTAAAGGGCAAGGAACTGTTAAAGTGGAAATACCGGCGCTATATGCAGGATTACCTTTCCTGTATTCTTTCTGTTGATGAAAGTGTCGGCCGCCTGCTCGATTATCTGGACAAAGAAAATCTGGCAGATAACACACTGGTCGTGTACACTTCGGACCAGGGATTTTATCTCGGTGAACACGGCTGGTTTGATAAACGGTTTATGTACGAAGAATCTCTGAGTATGCCGCTGTTAATGCGCTATCCGGCTGATATAAAACCAGGGCAGGTCGTCAATAACATGGTCCTTAACCTTGATTTTGCACCCACCTTTCTCGACTTTGCCGGCGTTGCCGCACCCAATGAAATGCAGGGTAAATCCCTAAGGCCAATCCTTGAGGGACAATCACCGGCAGACTGGCGAAAAGAAATGTATTACCACTATTACGAATTTCCACACGGCTGGCACGATGTAAAACGACATTACGGCATTCGTACCGAACAATATAAACTGATCCACTTTTATCATGACATTGACGCGTGGGAACTGTATGATCTGAAAAAAGACCCGAACGAGGTTAACAATCTTTATAATGATCCTGCCTATAAAGATGTGGTTGTGTCTTTAACAAAACAATTAAAGGCCTTGCAGGAAAAATATGGGGACACAAATATTGTTATAGATTAAATAGAAACGATAATCAGCCTGTTTATATGCAGGCTGATTTTTTATAAGCATCATCAGGCTAAAAACCACCGGGAACACATCGTCCTCATCTCTTCTTTTGCTTTTTTTATCAGAGTTGCTTACATTATTCCGCAAAATAAATTTAACAAAAAACGAGAGATTCTATGGAATCAATTAAAGAACTATATCGAATTGGTCATGGACCGTCTTCGAGTCATACAATGGGGCCCCGCAGTGCCGCCACAAAATTTCTGAATAAATACCCGCAGGCAGACAGCTACCGTGTTACCCTTTACGGCAGTCTAGCTTCTACCGGAAAAGGACACTTGACGGATGTGGCCTTAAAAGAGTGCTTTGGCTCGAAAAACCTGGAAATCATCTGGCAGCCGGACACCATACTCCCTTTTCATCCGAACGGTATGTTGTTTGAAGCTTTGGATGGATCACAAAACATTCTCGGGACCTGGCAGGTGTTCAGCATAGGCGGAGGTGCGCTCTCTGAGGGGGATCAAGAATCATCCGAACATCATTTATATAAATATAATTCATTTAATGAAATTCTGCTGCACAGCGAACGCACCGGTCAGGCTCTTTGGGAACTTGTTGAGCATACGGAAGGGCCTGAAATATGGGATTATTTAAATCTGGTCTGGCACACCATGAAATCCGCTATCACACGCGGTTTAAACCAGGAAGGTGTTCTTCCCGGTGATTTGGGACTGGCGCGCAAGGCCTGGGTGTTTCACAGAAAAGCTATTTTGTCCGGCGACTATTTACGAAAAAGAGGGACTGTTTCCTCCTATGCGTTGGCCGTAGCAGAAGAAAATGCAGCCGGCGGCGAAATTGTAACGGCCCCGACCTGCGGTTCCTGCGGGGTTTTACCGGCAGTATTACTTTTTACCCAGGAAACAACCCAGTGTTCGGACCAGGCAATTCTACGTGCTTTGGCGACTGCCGGACTTGTGGGCACGTTGATAAAACACAATGCCTCCATATCCGGGGCCGAAGTCGGCTGCCAGGGTGAAATCGGCAGTGCCTGTTCCATGGCAGCCGCAGCCGTAACACAGTTATTGGGTGGTAATATACGGCAAATAGAATATGCCGCTGAAATGGGCATGGAGCATCATCTTGGCCTTACCTGCGATCCGGTTAACGGCCTGGTGCAAATACCCTGTATTGAAAGAAATGCCTTTGCCGCCAAAACTGCTTTGGATTGTGCGGACTATTCCATCTTTAGCGGCGGATTTCATCTGATTTCTTTTGATGAAGTTATTAATGTTATGAAAACAACCGGACACGATTTGCCATCTGTCTACCGCGAAACCAGCATCGGCGGTCTGGCGGCGGTTTATAAAAACAGAATCCCAAAAACCTGAGAAAGGACTTTTCCTCGAATGCTTGCCGACAAACTGACTAAAATTATGTGCACTATTTCCGATGCGAATTGTGATGTAACATTGCTGAAATCCCTTTATGAAAATGGTATGAACATTGTCCGGCTCAATACCGCCCACCAAACCCTGGATTCTACCTCGCACACTATAAAAAATATCCGGCAGGTTTCAGATGACATTGCCATTCTATTGGACACCAAAGGACCCGAAGTTCGGACCACACAAATAACAAAAGACATTCCTGTTTCAACAGGTCAAATCGTCAAAATCAGTGGTCAGCCTGAGGATAACCAAACAATTGCTGTCAATTATAAAGAATTTGCAAAATATGTCCCGGAAGGCTGTAAAATCCTGATGGATGACGGTATTCTGGAATTTACGGTTATTCAAAAAGATCAGAACCACCTGGTCTGTAAAGCAGAAAATAACGGTGTTTTAAAAGACAAAAAAACAGTCAATGTTCCCGGAGTGCATCTGAACGTCCCCAGTCTGGCGCCGATGGACCCGGACTATATCAAATTTGCCATTGACAACAATCTCGACTTTATTGCCCACTCTTTTGTGCGTAACAAGGAAGACATTTTAGCGGTCCAGGAAATCCTGGATCAACACGACAGTCCCATTAAAATCATTGCCAAAATTGAAAGCAAGGAAAGCATTGCAAACCTGCAGGACATCATCGAACACTCTTTTGGTGTTATTGTCGCCAGGGGTGATCTCGGTGTGGAAATTCCGGTTGAACATGTGCCCCTTGTACAAAAGGAAATAATTCAAACCTGTCGCAAGTTGAATAAACCGGTTATCATTGCCACGCACATGCTGGAAAGCATGATAAACCATCCCCGTGCAACCCGTGCTGAAATCAGTGATATTGCCAACGCCATTCTCGACGGTGCCGATGCATTGACCCTGAGCGGCGAAACAGCCTATGGAAAATATCCTGTTCAGGCGGTTCAACAAATGGCCCGGATTGCCCGGCATATTACATCACAAAAAGGGAGTAACGGCAACATAGCAGCAGGTACAAAAACAGTCACCGATTTTATTTTAAAAAAGGCTATCGACGCTTCCATTGAATTGCCGGTAAAAATTATTTTTGATATTTCTGATGAAATATCCTTTTCTCAAAAACTATCTGCTTTGCGCGGGCATGTTCCCCTGTTTAAACTGTGTAAAACGGCACAACAGGCCCGCCTGTTGGCAGGCCACTATGGTATCCTTCCGCTGATATGCACCGGAGAGAATCAACAGCATTCTATAAAAAAAATATTAACAGAACGGCTGGAAGCAAATCTGCTAAAAAAGGATAATCTGTTTCTGGTGATTGAATATAATGAAAAAGAACAAATACCGTTTTTTCGAATCCGATCAGTGGGAAACGGATATTAAAATTCTGTAAAAAGCCTCAACTCAATATTTTTCTATTCAATCTGGTCCATTTCCCGTTTAACGACCGGTACAAAGGGCGTGGGACGTTCAACTTCCGGCAGTCCAAGCAGGTTTCGGGCCCGGTTTAAGGCATCATCAATATTTCCGAATAAATTATCTTCACCAATTTTGTCCAACAGTCCGGCCCGCTCCAAAGCGAATAACGGTTGAGCATGAACACCGGATAAAATGAGGGTCGTTCCCTCCTTTTTGGTAGAACTGAGAACATCTTCCAAAGCACGTAATCCGGTTGCATCAATCGACAAAACTTTACGTAATCGCAGGATCAAAACCGTTGGATTTTTACGAACCTGGGACAATGCATTTTTAAATTTATCAGCAGCGCCAAAGAAAAACGGACCGTTAATCTCAAATACTTCGACATTATCAGGGATAATCCTTCGCGACAAACTATTTATATCTTCCTGTTCTTCTTCATCCTGAACAATTCCGTTTATATAACCGGTTTGGGTAACAAGGGTCATTCTGCGCATAAACAAAAGTGCCGCCAAAACAACACCTGCCTGAATGGCAATGATCAAATCCAGGAATACGGTAAGCAAAAATGTAATAAGCAAAACCAACACATCGCTTTTGGGACTTTTGAACAGTTTGATAAACAAATGCCATTCGCTCATATTATAAGCGACAATAATAAGAATACCGGCAAGCGTCGCCATGGGAATCAACGAAGCCCATTTTCCAAAAAACAACAATACAAGTAACAAAATAACGGCATGAACAATACCGGCTATTGGTGTTTTCCCCCCGTTTTTAATATTGGTAGCAGTTCTGGCAATTGCTCCGGTTGCCGGGATGCCACCGAATAACGGTGAAAAAATATTGGCAACGCCCTGCGCCACCAGTTCCATGTTGGACCGGTGTTTTCTACCTGTCATTCCGTCAGCAACAACGGCCGAAAGCAGTGACTCGATACCTGCCAGCAATGCAATTGATATTGCCGGAGAAAACAAACTTTTTAACAACACCCAGTCCCATTGAGGTATCTGGAATTTGGGAAACTGGGCCGACACCTGTCCGAAACGACTGTTTATGGTTTCTACAGGAAAGTGAAAAACATGCACAATGGCTGTAGTTAACAGAATAGCGACAAGTGATCCGGGAACACGATGGGTAATCCTCGGCCAGAAAATGACAATCAATAACGTAATTATACCGACAAATAAAGCATAATAATTTATAGTGTGAAAATGTTTTGCATAAGCAATCCATTTTTCAACAAATTCGGCCGGAACATCCGACATATTTAAACCGATAAAATCTCGCAATTGCCCGGCAAAAATGATAAGGGCAATTCCCGCTGTAAATCCAACTGTGACCGGATAGGGAATATATTTAATAATGGAACCGAGCCGCGAAATTCCCATTAAAACCAGCAGAAAACCGGCCATAACCGTTGCAATGGCCAGTCCTTCATAACCAAAACGTTGCACAATATTATAAACAATAACAATAAACGCTCCGGTCGGCCCGCCGATTTGCACCCGGCTGCCGCTTAAAAACGAAATTAAAAAACCGGCAATAATAGCCGTATATAAACCCTGTTCCGGTTTTACTCCGGAGGCAATGGCAAAAGCCAGGGCCAGGGGTAATGCGACAATACCAACTATTGTTCCTGCCGCAAGATCACTGTAAAATAGCGAAAGAGAATATCCTCCCTTTAAAGCAGTATACAATTTGGGTTCAAATTTTTCCTGAACCATTTCCTTATTTTCCTTGTAATGGACATCTAAACTACCACTTTTATGATAATATTGGATGATATGTAAATTTTTGGTGGGGTTGCTGATTGAAGAGCCGATATAGCCCCTAATTACGGCCGAATATAAAGGGTAAATTTAAACACAATTTTAATAAAATAAAAATGTTTTTTTCGCCATTACCTTTCTTTGAGGAACGTTATACCTGAAATCCAAGTCCGGTTAAATAAAGACTAATTTACAGATATTTTAATGCCTACCAATCTTGTCACATAAAAAAAAGCCGTACACAGTTTTGTATACGGCTTTTATAAAATATTCAAATACAACTATTTCAAAAGAAGCATTCGGCGAATCTGTATGTCAGGTCCTGCCTCAAGTTTATAAAAATAAACACCACTGGTTATATTCGCCGCATTCCAGATAACGGAATGGCTGCCCGCAGAGCGTATTTCATTCACTAAAGTTGCTACCTGTCTTCCTTGGATATCAAAGATAACAAGACTTGTATAGTTTTCTTCTTCCAGAGTAAAAGAAATTGTTGTTGACGGATTAAACGGGTTCGGATAGTTTTGTGCCAAACTAAATTCCATAGGAGCGGCTAATATATCCGGCGAATCTTTTGCCAAAAAAGCAGGAGCGGCAGGAGCAGCCGGCGCTGTTGGGTGGTCACATTCAACCCAGGTCGGGTCCGAATCTTCTACACCGTCCGTTAAACCTAATCGCATGTCATTACCATTTGGTGATAAATCAGCAGCTACCTGACCCGCACCTTCGTTAAAATTATAATAAGCAGCCAGGTTTGCCTCCGCTCCTGTTAACAGCGCATACATATCCACTGCAACCTGCGCTGAACTGCGATTACAATTCCAGATTTTCAACTCATCCAGAGTTCCGTTGAAAAAACTGCCGTAAACACCGGACTGTTTTACAGCGCCGATAACCAGGTCCCCGGTTGTCTTTCTGGGATCAACGTTGGCGTCATTTGCAGTTTCTAAAATTCCGTTTATAAAAGTCCGTACAGTCGTACCGTCGTAGGTCACGGCCATGTGATACCATTCGGATGCCGTAATATCTGTTAAAGACGGGCCGATCTTTGTTGAAATACGGTTCACATCGTTTTCGTCCAAAACACGAAGACCGCCGTAAACTTTGGGCAAAGAGCCATAAAAACCGAGATAATACTCGTCCCAGGCGCCCTTTTCCAAAATACGTGTCCATCCCTGGATTGGTGAAGGTGTGTTAAACCAAAACTCAATGGCAAAGGAATCCACAAGCACCAAACTCGGATGATTCAGCACTTTTGCAAAATCATTCAGTCCGTCAAACTGCAGGGGCATAATCCTGTACTTCCGGCACCGGAAAAATGGTAAACAAACTGTCACTCAAGTCCACGGGAACACCATCAGCAGCATCAGCAATGCGAACCAAAGCACGGTCTGTCGGGTTATCAGGAACCAGCCAGTTAAACGAGCCGGAATCCGGTTGGTCGGTGGCAATGGTTTCCCATGTGGCGCCGCTGTCCGGAGAAAATTCTACATTGACCAATCCGGTAAAAGTCTTTGAATCCCAGGCAACGGTTTGCTGTGTAAGGGCCTGCCACTCTTCACCGCCGTTGGGAGATTCAACAATAATCCTTTCAGGCGGATCAATAAAAAGAAAAGAGCGGAAATTCTGGTCCATGGGTTTTGAATCGCTGTTCTTTTTAATAATTCGGATTATTCCCTCTTCAGCATCGACGTATGGTACATCCCACATAAAAGAACCGTCATTTTCGGTTTCATCCGTAATTGTTACCGGAAAGGTTTCTCCCTTATCATAGGAAAGCTGGATAACAACATGACCGGTAGCGCTGCTTGTTTCCCAGGTTATCTCCCATGGCTCACCTTTTATAACGCTGTCACGGTCAGCCGGTGATGTCAAATTGATCCATTTTTCAGGGGCTGTTTCGTAATATGTTTGAGATAAATCATTTGTCAAAATGAGTCTGTCCAACTTGGCAAAATGTTCCCGAGCTTTCACGCGTATATTATGGCATCCCGGTGTGAGACGAAAAAATATGGGATCAAGTTCCGCCTGGTATGGGGGCAGAGCATTCCCTCTGTTGGTAACGTACTCCCCGTTCCACTGCGAATTTTTATTCAAATCCATGAGATAATCCTGGCTGCCGTCGACAGAAACATAAAATGAATTTTGTCTTTTGCCTTCAGAATAAACACGGCCCCAAATGACATAAAGACCACCAATACTCGGAATCCATACCCGATAATCCGCATAGCCGTCATTATCTTTATTCGAATAAATAAAACCACTATTAAAGGCCGTTCCTTCTACACCTGCTTTCATGTGGTATTGAATATCACCGTCTTCCGCTTCATAAATCAGTTCTTTGGCCCAATCCCAGGCCAAACCACTTATATCAATAAAATTATCACTGGCATCGAAAGCGGTATCGTCATCCGGGTCCATCACCTTAAACAATGCCTGGTTTGTTACAAAACCCGGAACATAGGTTAAATAGAGACCATCATTGGGTATTTTTATAGGCAAGAATTTTCCAGGTTGTGCCACCGTCAAAAGACATTAACAAATTTACTTTTGTTAATTTTCCGCTGGCGACCCAGGTTATAGTAAACGGTAAACCTATTTTTAAAAATCCTCCATTAGGGCTAACCAGTTCCCAACCCATTTTTGCAAAGGAATCAATCCGTGTGGGATCCTTAATTTGTACAAATGCCGTGGTACCCAACACACCGTTCAACCCATTACCGCTTGAATCGGTTACAGTCTGTCCAATCCCGTCAAACTTGTAATGCCCCAGTAAACCAGTGGCAGGGACTGGAACGGGAGTGTCCAGATTATCAGCTATTTGTGCGGCACTTCGGCTTGTTGTCCAAATTCTCACCTCATCCAATTCACCGGCGAATCCTGCATTTCCGGCAGAATTGTTACCAATATAAAACGTATCAAAATCCGGCAATTCATAATTAGGATCAGAATCTGTTCCGTCAACCGCCCCATCCAGATAGATGGTAACATTAGAGCCGTCACAAACAATCGCGACATGGTGCCAGGAATCAATCGTCAAAACAGAGTTACTGGTTAGGGAAGCACCGGCCCCGGTATTTGAAGCAAAAACCAAATGCCCGTTTGCCAAAAAATAAATATCCAGGGCGCTGTCACTGAACAAAACACGACTTTGAAAGGCTAGTAAGGACCGTCTTACCCAAAATTCAATTGTGTAATGATTGTTCAAATCATTAAACTCAGTATGCCCGGCTATTGTTACAACATTTTTTTTGAAGTCTGCGAAAATCGAGTGCTTTTCCTGCATCACCATAACCAAAAACAATGGTTGTAGCAAAAAAAAGGATGAGGATAGTCAGTTGTGCTTTTTTCATTTCATCTCCCAACTATTTTAAAAAAACCTAAACAGATAATTTGTCTAAATTGGAAAAAATATTGCGTTCAAAATGACTATTTTTGCGAAATATATATTATTAAGATATGAACGTAATTTTGAAATAGCAATACAAAAATGGAAAATTTGTCAGTAAAATCCTGACAACTTATCATGTTAAGATATGTTACCCCAATAGCAAGATGTGCTTTCACTGTGTTTAAGAATTAAAAATATGAATCAAATTTTTAAGGATACACAGATTAAATACAAACCGTAAATAAAAAAAGCCATACACAGAATTGTGCACGGCTTTATTAAAACATATAAGTATAACTATTTCAAAAGAAGCATTCGGCGGATTTGGGTTTTATTACCGGCCTGTAGTTTATAAAAATATACACCACTGGCTGTATTTGCCGCATTCCATACGACGGAATGGCTGCCCGCAGCGCGTATATCATTTACCAGGGTTGCTATTTGTCGGCCTTGAATATCAAAAACAACAAGACTTGTATAGTTTTCTTCTTCCAATGTATAAGAAATCGTTGTTGTCGGATTAAACGGGTTCGGATAATTTTGTTCCAAATTGAATTCCATAGGAACCGCTGTCAAGTCCGGCGAATCTTTAGCTAATACAGCAGGAGCGGCAGGAGCAGCCGGTGCTGTTGGGTGATCACATTCTACCCACGTCGGGTCTGAATCTTCCGCAGCGTTTGTTAAACCTAACCTCATGTGATTGCTGTTTGGTGATAAATCAGCAGCTACCTGACCCGCACCTTCGTTGAAATTATAATAAGCTGCCAGGTTTGCCTCAGCTCCGGTTAACACGGTATACATATCGGCTGCAACCTGCGCTGAACTGCGGTTACAATTCCAGATTTTCAACTCGTCCAGGGTTCCGTTGAAAAAAACTGCCGTAAACACCGGCCTGCTTTACAGCGCCGATAACCAGATCACCTGTTGTTTTTCTCGGCTCAACAACAGCATCTTTTTCTGTTTCTAAAAGACCGTTAATATAGGTACATACTGTCGTGCCGTTATAGGTCACGGCCATATGATACCATTCGGATGCTGCAATTTGTGTCAAAGACGGACCGATCTTTGTTGAGATACGGTTCGCATTGTTTTCAAAGACACGCAAACCACCGTAAACTTTGGGTAAAGTGCCATAAAAACCGATATAATACTCATCCCAGGCGCCCTTTTCCATAATACGCGTCCAGCCCTGGATTGGTGAAGGTGTTTTAAACCAAAACTCAATGGCAAAGGAATCCACAAGCACTAAACTCGGATGGTTCAACACTTCTGCAAAATCATTCAGTCCGTCAAACTGCAAAGCATAATCTTCCACTTCAGGAACAGCTAAAATGGTAAAAAGGCTGTCACTCACGTCTACCGGATTACCATCAGTAACATCAGCAACACGAATCAAGCCAAGTTCTGTCGGTGTATCAGGAACCAGCCAGCTAAACGAACCGGAATCAGGTTGGTTGGTGGCAATGGTTTGCCAGGTGGCGCCGCTATCCGGTGAAAATTCTACATTGACCAATCCGGTAAAAGTCTTTGAATCCCAGGCAACGGTTTGCTGAGACAGGGCCTGCCACTGTTCACCGCCGTTTGGAGATTCAACAATAACTCTTTCAGGAGGATCAATTAAGAAAAATTTTCTAAAATTTTGGTCCGCAGGTTTTGAATCGCCGTTCTTTTTATAAATTCGAACGGTGGCTTCAGAGGGATCGACAAAAGGGACATCCCAGATATATGATCCGTCGTTAGGGGTCTCTGCACTAATCGTTACCGGAAAGGTTACTCCCTTGTCATAGGAAAGTAACAGAACAACATTACCGGTTGCACTGCTTGTTTCCCAGGTTATTTCCCAGGGTTCACCTTTTATAACACTATCACGATCAGCCGGTGATGTCAAATTGATCCATTTTGCCGGGGCAGTCCGATAGTATGTTTTAGACAAATCATTTGTAATAATGAATCTGTCCAGCTTGGCAAAATTTTCACGTCCTTTTACCCGTATGGTATGAATTCCGGGAGTAAAAGTAAAATAGAGCGGATCAATATCGGCATTAAACGGAGGTAAGGCGTTCCCTCTGTGGGTTAGATATTCTCCGTTCCACTGCGAATTTTTATTCAGGTCCCATATATAATCAGGGCTACCATCAACCGAGACAAAGAAAGAGTTTTGTGTTCCACCTTCGGAATAGACACGTCCCCATATAACATAAAGACCTCCGGGAGCGGGAACATCAACTTCAATATCTGCATATCCGGCATCATTAGCATTTGTATAAATAAAACCGCTGTTAAAGGCCAAACCTTCAACACCTTTTTTCATGTGATAATGTATATCACCATCTTCTGCCTCAACAATTAATTCATGGTTCCAGGCTGTTACAGGTATGTTTATCGTAATCAAATTGTCACTGACATCAAACATAGTGTCATCAGCCGGGTCCATTACTTTAAATAACGCTTGATTGGTCGCGATACCCGGAACAAAGGTCGAGTATATTCCAATGTTTGGTGTATTAAAGGCCAAATAATCCCATGTTACACCCGCATCAAAAGACATTAACAAATGCACATTCGGCAGTTTCCCGTCGGCAACCCAGGTTACAATTAATGGATCACCTGCATTTAACGGTCCCAAATTTGGTGTAACAAGCTGCCACCCTATTTTGGCAAAAGATTCAACACGTGTCGGGTCCACAACCTGGACGGTGGCATCGGTTCCCAAAACGCCATGCAAATCATTTCCACTGGAATCAACAACCGCTTGTGTTAAACCCTCAAATTCATAGTAACATAACAAGTCGGTATTCGGTACCGGCAGCGGCATACCAAGGCTGTCACTAATTTGCTGTGCGGTTCGGTTAACTGTCCAAAATCTTATGTCATCCAAACTACCGTCAAGACCGCTGTCTCCTACAGAATTGTTCCCGATATAAAATGTATCAAAATCAGGTAATTCATAATCTGCACTGGTATCGGTTCCATTGGCTACACCGTCAAGATAAATGGTGACATCTTCATCATCGCATACAATAGCGACATGGTACCACCTGTCGGCGACCAGAGATGAATCACTTGATACGGATACGCCTGTACCGCTTTTAGATGCAAACTGTATTTGACCGGTTGTTTGAACAAAAATATCCAAAGCATTTTCGCTGTATATAATTCGTCGGTCAATGCTGAAATCGCTGCATTTTACCCAAAATTCTATAGTATATTGATCATTCAAATTGTTAAATTCACTGTGGCCTGCAACCCTAATAACATCGTTTTCAGCCGGATTAAATTCAACGGCATTTCCTGCATCTCCCGCAGCATAAACAAAAGATACAATCGAAAACAATGCGAATAATATATAAAGTATTTTTTTCATACTTGCTCCCGTCTTTGGTAATAAAATGTTTTTAAAATTAAGACTATAGTCATTTTATAAATTGGATTCCAAGCACCTCCTTCTACTGATGACATAAACATAATCAATACCTTTGTTATTTCCTTTAGAAGATTCTAGTCATCATCCCCAGACTGCTGCAAAAATCAAATGCTATAATCACTGCCGGGCCACGTCAACTCCACTACCACATCCACACGGCTTGAACGCCCAATTAACAGGCTTATCCCAAGTCGTTATGCTATTATTACATTGCATTAACATAGAATAATAGAAAATAATTCTAAAAAATGCAAATGAATTATATATAAAGAACAAATTTAATAGTGCCTAATGTTCTAAAACCAGGCACTATAAAATTCATTTAATGGAAAGTATTACTTGCCGGTTCCCCATGCTTTGTTTGGCGTTTCACTACATTCAAGCAATAACTTACCACCTTTTAAAATATCTTTATGTAAAAGAGCAGAGTTATTATATTCTTTATCATTTAATAAAGCTTTTTGAATATAAATATTTTTATCTGAAAAGTTCTTGCTCTCAATCACAAAAGTGTTACCATTCGCTAAATTGATCTCTATTTTTTCAAAAATCGGTGTTGATATTTGATATTCAGGTTTTCCCACACATAATGGGTACAAACCCATGGCGCTGCAAACATACCAGGCGGACATGGTGCCATCATCATCATCCATTTCCGGTATAAAACCGGCAGGTTCGGCTTTATAAATGCGGTTTACATAGGGCTTTTCCCATTTTTCATGGGTACCATAATAATTGGGCATCTCTTTTGTTAAAATAGCATTTACCCATTTTTGTGTCAACCAGGGTGCACCGGCGGCATTAAACATGTATGGCGCCTGAATATCAGGTTGATTGCCGTGATTATATAAATGGTTATCAAAAAAATATTCCAGCTCTGTTAAAAATTGTTGTTTTCCCCCAACCAGAGAGATGATGCCGGGAACGTCATAGGGAACAAACCACCGGTATTGCCACAGGGTCCCTTCATACAATCCGTCACCATGCATAATATCGGATTTTTCGCCCATTGTTTTAAATTTTTCATTCCATATTTTTCGATATTCCTGAGCACGACTGGTATAATAATCAGCATCATCCTTTCTGCCCAAAATTTCAGCCATTTGCGATAAGGCCCAGTAATCATAGGCGCTTTCCAGCTTGTTATCCGGTGATACCCAGGGCAGATTGTCGGATTCCAGAACAGCATAGTCATAAACCTTATCAAGATCAAACGGTATGCCTTTTTGATAAGCATCCAGCAGAACTATTTCAGCATGCTCGGTCCTGACGGTAGGAGCCGTTTCAAAGGGCCCGGCCCAGGCATATTTACCGGTACGATACAAATCCAGCAGAGATAAACAAAAAATCCCTCATGTACTCCGGTTCCAGCAATGAAATAAGCGGAAATTTCGTACGAAAAGTATCCCAAATTGACCAGGAGTCATAATGGACATAGCCCTCTGCATCGTATATTTCTCCGTCTGTTCCACGGTATTTTCCGAAAGGACTTGTTGTGTTAACCGGTGTTTGATAAATGCGAAACAAACAAGTATAAAATAGTTTTTTATACTCTTTATTACCAAAAACCTTAACCCGGCCCAGTATTTTATCCCAGGCTTTTTCAGCATCCGTTTTTACCTGCTTAAAGGTTTTTGCAGCAATTTCCCTATTCCGGTCCTTTGCTGCCTGTTCCGGACTAATTGAAGAGACTGTTACCTGAATGTTGACTACCGGATTATCATCCATTTGAAAGAATGAAATCAGTTTGCCGTCTTTATTTTTTAAATTATTAAACTCATGGTCGCAATAAATATTAAAATAAATCGTATAAATTCCTTTACTGCAAACGTTTTCAGCCTGAATTTTACCGTTAATTTCGTTTGCGTTTACAATATGATATTCATAGGAAAGCAATTCCTCAAATGAGGCGGTCAGATCGATCAACACCCCGGCATCCGTCTTTACCGGATAGGTATAGCGATGCCATCCGACCTGGTTTGTTGTTGTTAATTCCACATCAATTTGAGAATCCATGGTCACACGATAATACCCCGGTGCGGCCTTTTCACTGTTCTTTATAAATCCTTCACTTTTTATAGACGGTGAACCGACAAATGGTTTTAAGCGTATGTTACCGCCGGCACCTGCACAACCGGTCCCTATTGTTCTGTTAATGGAAAAACCCCATATCTTTTTCGCATTATAATCATAGCCGCTATGGTTTATCGGGTCCGTATCCGGTCCGAGTTTGACATAACCAAAAGGCACATTTGCCGAGGGGTCCAATTGACCATGATCACCGGCCGTTGCAATAAACGGATCAACATATTCTACAAATGATTCGGCAAATACACCCGAAGAGAATAGAAACATTATCAATAAAAGATATTTTCGCATAATAAACTCCTAACAATAATTAAACCGGTTCAAAAAAATCGGATTATTATAATTCAAATTTATATCAACAACTTTTCTTAAACCAATACCCGTCGCTTTTAATTTTTATATAATGAGTGAAATGAAAAAGTCCGGCTTTAATATCTGTAAGCCTAAATCATGATCTTTTTACGATACAACTTTTATACAAACCTTTTCTTTCCAATTCATAAGACTGAATATTCAATTTTTTTAATATATTTTCAATTTCTTCAATTGTATATGATGCTCTTATCGACTCCCAAACACCCCGTTTGATCTTTAAATAATAAAAAATTCCACCTCTGTGAAAATCATAAAGGTATAACACACCTTTTTCATTCAAACAATTGAAAAGATTTTGAATGCCTAATAAAGGATCAGTCCAATGATGTAATGAAAATGTTGAATATACAACATCAAATTTACCGAGTCTTTTTATAAGTTGGGTGTTTTCAACCGCTCCGTTTATAAATTTAACTTTATTATACATTCCTTTTTTAAGGATATACTCTTCTGCAACATTTATCATGTCCGTTGAATATTCCAATCCTGTAATTTCATCAGGTTTGTATCTTTCTGCTATCACAGCAGTTTGATACCCGGGACCGGGTCCAATCTCTAAAAATCTGCCGCCTTTAGAAAGTTTATCAAATTTTGCCAAAAAATCCTTAAAATAAAACTTGCCGAATTTTTTCTGCATTTCCAGGTAATTCCGGGTTGTTTTTTCACCGGATATTACTTTATTATCACTATGGGGTATTCTTTTTGGCATTTTTTCATTCCTAAAATTGGTCAGATTTATTTCATTGATTTAATTCCTCTCTATTAAATAAAACGAAATTACAGGATTTTTATTGTATAATATGTAAGAAAAGCAAGCGTTGTTTACAAAATATCGGGATAAAAATATTGAATTAGTTTTTCTTCAGGAGTTAGTCCATCAATGCCTTTATGAGGTCTTACTCCGTTGTAATAATTGACAAATCTTTTTAGCTCATTTTTACGATGGGCTGATGATTTAAAAACAGTTTTATTATGCCAAAGCTCGACAAGAGTTCGTATAACTCTTTCAGCTTTGCCATTTGTTTGTGGCCTTTTAACTTTGGTAAATTTTTGTTCAATACCATGTTCTTTGCACAACTTCATAAACTTATGATTATTCGGATCACCTCGGTACTCTCGGCCATTATCAGTATAAAATTGTTCTATTGTATATGGACATTCATCCACGACTTGCTCCAAAAACTTTTTAGCTGAATATTGGGTTTTATCAGGTAAAATAGCAGCATACAGTTCTCTGGAAAAGTCATCAATGGCCACAAACAGGTATTCCGTTCGTTCAAAAGGAGATTCCCCCCCTTAATTAAGGGAAGTTTTTTAGTGTCACCATGTATCATTTGTCCTGGATAGTCTTTATTATATCGTTTGGCCTGACGTTTTAGCTTGTCCTCAAGTTTTTTTTCGATTTTAGCCAAACGTTTAATGCCGTATTTTAAACAGCGAAAACGCTTGTTTACACTCTTGTGAATTGAATAATCTTTTTGTCGGCCATTATGGATTATTTTATAAATTGTAGGTCGACTGACATGAAACTCTCGTGCTAAATCACAAACACGTCTTTTTTCGGAAAAATATAATGTGCAAACTTTTTCCCGTTGAATCGGCGTTAATCTGGTCTTTTTATGAATTACCATAGGATCTCCTTTTATTAAAAATTAGGAAATCCCGAAATTGCAAACAACATTAAATTTGCTTCTCATGAATTGAATCCTATCTCTTTATAAGGAACGGATTCAATTCATGAGAAAACTGTAAACAACTCTAATTTAATTTACATATAATATAAATTAAAAACAATATTTACTGGGTCTTTAAATGACCCCACGCTTTAAACAGGAACAAAGCACCCAAAGCAGCGATAACCGATGCTACGATGGCACTCGGATAATTGGCATAAATCCAGAATCCGGTGGCAAACAGGGCTCCATAAACAGTAAAACATCCAATGACCATACATAAAATTTCCAGCGGTAATTGATGCGAAACAGACTGTTCTCCCTGTTCTACAATTTTTTCATTAATTTTTTTCCATCCCGGACCGCCTGGTCGTGTTAACTTGAAAAACTTGATCAGTGTCTTTTCATCTGTCGGGCGTGTTAAAAAGGTAAATATCAGCCAGGTCAAAGTTGTTCCGGCGATGCCTATACACAACTGCCAATAAGACTGCTGCCACCACAACGGTTCAGCCCCTTCCTTAACACCGGGAACAGCAAACTGAAAAACACATGCTATGACAAAAGAAACAATCATGGCTGAAATTTCCGTAAAACCATTAATTCGCCACCAGAACCAGCGCAGGATAAATATCAGACCGGTACCGGCGCCTATTTGAAGTAAAATATCAAAAGCCTGCTTGGCGTTTTGCAGCCATAATGCAACGATGGCCGCCAAAATCATAAGCAAAATCGTACAAATTCGACCCACACCAACAAGTTCTTTCTCTGTTGCATCCGGCTTTATAAATCTTTTATAAAAATCGTTAACAACATAGGACGAACCCCAGTTCAGATGGGTTCCGATTGTTGACATGTATGCAGCGATTAATGAAGCAACAACAAGTCCGAACAGACCTTTGGGTAAAATGGTCATCATAACCGGATAGGCAATATCATGTTTTAGATATTGTGCCGGAATATTGGGGAATTGTGCGTGTATATCAGAAAGTTGAGGAAACAAAATTATTGATGACAGTGCAACTATAATCCACGGCCAGGGACGAAAGGCATAATGCGCAATATTGAACAAAAGAGTCGCACCGATGGCATTCTTTTCATTTTTTGCCGACAGCATTCGCTGGGCAATATAGCCACCGCCACCGGGTTCAGCGCCCGGGTACCATACATTCCACCACTGAACAGCTATGGGAATAACAAAAAGAGGTAACAGTACTTTCGTATCTGTAAAATCCGGCAGCAAATTGAGCTTACCAGCCAAAGCTTCATTCGTAAACAAACCGCTTAATCCGCCAATTTGCGGCTGTTTTAAAGCAACGACAGCAGCAGCAATGGACCCCAACATAGCAATACCAAACTGAAAAAAATCAGCCCAGATAACACCGCGTAACCCGCCCAGGGTGGCATAGATAACAACGGCAAAGGACGCAAGTATGATGGTCGTATACTTGTCCAGACCAAACATAACAGCCCCAATTTTAATGGCAGCCAGGGAAACCGTACCCATGATCATAACATTAAAAAACAGTCCTAAATAGATGGCACGAAAGCCGCGTAAAAAAGAGGCAACTTTGCCGCTGTAGCGTATTTCATAAATTTCCAGATCAGTCATTACACCGGAGCGACGCCATAATTTTGCATAAACAAAAACTGTCAACATACCGGTTAATAAAAACGCCCACCAGGCCCAGTTTCCGGCAACACCGCTGTTTCGGACAATGTCCGTTACAAGATTCGGCGTGTCGGCGGAAAAGGTACAGGCGACCATGGAAACGCCGAGTAACCACCAGGGCATATTTCGGCCCGACAGAAAAAATTCTGATGTATTTTTACCGGCCCGTTTTGACGCTATCAATCCAATCGACAAAACAATCACAAAAAATACGGCAATTATCAACCAATCAATAAACTCCAGCATAAACGTTCTCCTCACCAGATGGATGTAAATATATGTCGTAACTACTTAAAATAATTTTACTGATCATACGCCCCGAAAAAAATTAGTATGTACCATATTTTTTAGCCGTTTCATACATGGCAACCACATTTTCAGTAGGCGAATTGTCCTGAATTTCATGCGTCGGTGCCAGGGCAAAACCACCACCCGGCTTCATTATTTCCAATATTTCCTGAACATTTTTTTCAACGTCTTTCCGGGTGCCATAAGCAAGCGGTCCGGCCGTAGAGATCATACCATGAAACGCTAATTTATTTCCATAACGGTTTTTTAAATCTGCCGGTTCCATATCCTTGGCTTCAGGCTGCAACGTATCCACGACCTGAATTCCCATTTCTATAAAATCGTCAAATGCCCAACTGCTGGACCCACAGGAATGAATCATGACGGGAATATTAAATGTTTTGGCTAAATCAACAAATTTTTGATGCCGTGGCCTTATATGTTTACGGTAAAGATCAAGACTGATCGTCGGACCGCGCTGCGTCCCCAAATCTTCGCCAAGCCAAAGCATATCGATCTTGCCCTTACCGGCTTCCAAAGTGCGGGCTATAATTTCAAGCCAAACATTGTCATTTTTATCAATCAATTTTAACCCGGCCGGGTCATCTGTAATTAGGTCAACCAAAACCTGTTCCATTGTTCTCAGCATACCGGCTGTATTGATAATATCCGCCACACCCGGATGCCCGATAACAACACAATAATCTTTATAATGTTCACATAAACTTTCTATAATCGTATAATCAAAATCATCCGGCGACGGCATGAGCCACGCGTCAATTTCCTGTTCTGTGGCATTGGTTAAAGGCCAGTTACACCAATCCCAATAACCACCCCACTCATGCTCAACCCAGCGGCGTCTTCTCCCCCAGTTATCAATTTGTATATCTTTTTCATCTTTATACAATTTTGGCCCCACGTAAGGGGCTTCAATCGTCCTGAAATCAACACCCAGAATTTGGCGTAATCCTTCATTGTCATTCTGTGATAGTTTGTAATATTCTTTAAGACGCCGATCAATAGCAGCGTTATATAAATAATCAACAGGCACCCGGTCCGGTTCCTGTAAATGGAAAGTGGTCAACACTCTTTCTTTGGAAGACAGTTTTTTTTTCACATTAAACTCCTTACAAATCAGGGATTTCAGGCAGGGGATACGAAGAAAATTCGTAAATATTTAAGTGGAGTAATATATTATTTTCAGTACATTTTATCAAGTAAATTGGTCAAACCAAACTTAATAAAATTAATATTATTTTTTCTCCCACTTCCAGTTATTATTCTGATAAAAGGCTGCCCATTTTGTTGGTTTGCCGTCTTTAACAGATCCGAGATATTGTATCTTTTCTTTTCGTTTCCATTTAATCACGGCTTTATTTCCGTCCGGATCTTCCTGGGGTGCATCAGCCAGGTAATGATGTTTTTCCGGCAGTTCTTGTCGATGTTTGGCCACCTCTTCTACCAATGGACTGCGGGTTTCCCGTGATTTGGGAAAAGTATGGGCCGCCAAAAACATTCCGGCCAAACTGTCACGTAATAAAAAATAGGCGTCAGATTTTTCACATTTCAGTTCCGGCATAGGGACAGGGTCCATCATAGGCGGGGCAGGCTGGCCGTTACGCATCAGTTTGCGTGTGTTCTTACATTCGGGATAACGTATACAGGCAAAAAACTTTCCAAATCGCCCGGTACGAAGCTGCATTTCCCCACCACATTTTTCACACTCGATAACAGGGCCCTCATACCCTTTGATCTTGTACTCACCTTTTTCAATGACCGTACCATCACAATCGGGACTGTTGCCGCAAATGTGCAGCCGGTGCTGGTCATCAACAAGCCAGCTATCCATTGCCGTACCGCATTTTGGGCATCGTTTTTTTGCCATTAATTCTGCGGTTTCTGTTTCTCCGTCATCCGCATTCACGGCTTCACTTTCATCTCCGGGGACCAAATTAACCGTTGCTTTGCATCTTTCTTTGGGCGGTAATTCATAACCGGTACAACTAAGAAAAACACCGGTTTTGGCAGTCCGCACCACCATCTGTCTTCCGCATTCGGAACATTTATAGTCGACAGGTACGGGTTCATTTAAACGCATAACGGAATCAGCCTCTTTTAGCTGTTCACAAAAATGCTGATAAAACATATCCAGAGTTTTACGCCAATCCTGCTCGCCGACTGAAATCAGATCCAGTTTTTCTTCAACAGATGCGGTAAAACCATAGTCCATAAGATCGTCAAAGTTTTCATCCAAACGTTCTGTAACAATATCCCCGATTTTTTGTGCATAAAACCGCCGCTTGATGAGCTGCACGTAACCTCTGTCCTGAATCGTGGAGATAATCGGTGCATAGGTTGACGGACGGCCAATACCAAGCCTCTCAAGTTCTTTTACCAGACTCGCTTCCGTATATCGGGCCGGCGGTTTTGTAAAATGCTGACTGGGATGCAGTTTTTCCAGGTCCAGAGGATCACCGGTTTTAACGACAGGGAGTTCCCGTTCATCTTCGTTTTGTTTTGCCGGCGGCAATACCCGCATCCAGCCGTCAAACCGCATCACCCGGCCGTTTGCACGCAGTTCATAGTCATCGGCTTTAATAATAATAGTTGAACTGTCAAATTCAGCAGCCGTCATCTGGCAGGCCACAAATTGGCGCCAAATTAAATCATATAACCGCTGCTGGTCTGCCTCTATATTATCAATAGAGCCGGGCACAAGGTTTACCTGAGTCGGCCGAATGGCTTCATGCGCTTCCTGAGCGCCTTTGCCGCTGGCATAAAATTGCGGTTTGCCCGGTACGTATTTCGGCCCAAAAGCATCATTAATAAAATCACGACAGGCATTAACAGCAACCGGACTCAATTGCCGGGAATCCGTTCGCATATAGGTAATGTGCCCCGCTTCATACAACCGCTGGGCAAGCAGCATGGTCTTTTTTATACTAAAGCCAAGGCGCGTACTGGCGGCCTGGGTCAAGGTGGTTGTAATAAAAGGTGCAGGCGGTCTTTGTTTGGTCGGCTTGAGTTTACTGTCGAGGACTGTATAAGCAGAATTTGACAACGTATCGACAGCTTTATCCGCTTGTTCTTTATTAACCGGTCGAAACGGTTTGTTCAAATATTTAACAACTTTGGCCTGAAAGGGATGTTTTTTATGCAGCAGATCGGCAAAAATCTCCCAATACTCTTCAGGTACAAAAGCACGAATTTCGCGCTCACGTTCTACAATTAATTTCACAGCCACAGACTGCACACGTCCGGCAGAAAGTCCTCTGGCTACTTTTTTCCATAAAAGAGGAGAAAGCATAAACCCGACAACACGGTCTAAAAACCGTCGTGTTTGCTGGGCATTAACACGCTGCATGTTCAGCTCACCGGGGTTCTCAAATGCCTTTTGAATAGCGGATTTGGTAATTTCGCTAAACGTAACCCGTTTGTACCGTGACCGGTCACCACCAATGGCTTCCTGCAAATGCCAGGCAATCGCCTCGCCTTCACGGTCAAGGTCCGTGGCGAGATAGATGGTATCTGCCTGCTTGGCATATTTTTTCAACTCAGACAGTACTTTGTGTTTTCCCGGTAAAATTTCATACCGGGCTTTCCAACCGTCATCTGGATCAATCGCCATATTTCGCACCAGGGCATTATAAGCGCGTCGTTCTTTTTCTTTTTCTTTTTCCTGCGGAGACAAATCTTTTGAAATCGGTTCAGCTTTTTTCTTGCCGTCTGAAGAAGCGCTTACCGGCAAATCCCGAATATGCCCCATACTGGAACGAACAATAAATTTACTACCAAGATACTTGTTGATTGTTTTTGCTTTTGCCGGTGATTCGACAATGACTAGTGAAGCTGCCATAAAATAACTTTCTTATTTTTTAAAAATGATAAAACTAACCTAAAACAGACAAAATTTCTTCGGTATCACTAAAATCGGAAAACAAATAGTCCGGATTATATTTTTCGAGCTGTTCGACGGTATAGTGTGCAGCGCCGACAGCAACAGAAACAGCACCGTGCGGCCTTGCACACTGAATATCTGCCGGCGTGTCGCCGATAACATAAACCTGGTGCGGCTGCGGAATTTGGTTGAATTTTTTGCTGTACCGTTCAACTGCAAAAGGCAGCAGTTCATCCCGAACGCCGGAATCATCTGCAAAGGCGCCAAAACTGAAATAATGGTCCAGCCCAAAATGTTTGAGCTTAATTCTCCCGCTTGTTTCCCAGTTTCCGGTCAACAATCCGAGAAATACAGACGGTCGCTGATGCAATTCCTGCAGCAACGGCATAATTCCTGGCATTACAAATTTTTTATCCGACGGGACTTTAATTTCATCTATTAAAAGATTATAATATAATTCCTTAAATTCTTCAATTGTGGAACCATTCACGTTAATTTGATTCTCTTCCAACGCGTCAATAAGGATTGACGTATCTGTTCGACCTGCCAGGTTCACATGGGCCAGGACATTTTTAACATGAAACATGTCATAAAATGCCTGATCCAACGCTTTAACACCGGCACCCCCGGACAGAACAAGAGTGCCGTCAATATCAAAAAGTAAAACCTTCATATTAATCCAAATAACTTTCTGTTTATATCCAATTTTTCACAACACTAAAAGTTAAATAAAATAAATAACAAATCACACCGGTAATCACAGGTGTGGCCAGCCAGCCACTAACAATGCCGGTAACTTTTTTCAAACTGATTGCTTTGAAATTTTTTAAAAGACCGATACCCAAAACAGCGCCGACAATGGCCTGAGAACCGGATACAGGTACACCAATAAATGTAAAAACATGAATCGTTAACGCATGGGCCAAAACGGCTATAAATGCAGTAAAGGCATCCAGCGGAAAAATATCTTTACCTACGGCCATCATAACATTTTTGCTGAATGTGAGCACACCCAGTGCGATAAAAAATCCGCCAAAAACCGAGGCCGTAACAGGCGTCATTTCACCGGTGCCCACATATACGCCGGAAACATTGGCTACATTATTCCCGCCCAACGCATAAGCGCCGTAGCACCCTGAAAAAATGATACCGATTCGGATAACGGTTGTGTAAAGAAATACATTTTTAAAAATAGGACGTAATAAAAAGGCAATAATCGGGTATAGAATCAAACTGATAACAGCCGCACCCACAGGCGTTAATATCCAGCAAATCACAATTTTTGACAACATGCTCCAATCCGCTGAATTATTAACCAATCCAAATGCAATAACCGCCCCGACAATGGCCTGAGAGGACGATGTCGGAAGGGCCAGTTTTGACATGATAAACAATACAAAAGCAGCAGCAAATGTAACAAAAAAAGTTTGGTTCGGCTCAAGCTCAGACAACTTGCCGATGGTTTGGATTGTTTTAGGCCCATCAACCACCGCGCCAAGCATGACGAAAATAGCAATCAGTATAATAGCTGTTCGGTATTTGATCATATTTGTTGCTACACCGGTCCCAAATACATTAGCGGCATCGTTACTGCCGAGGCTCCACCCTAAAAATGCACCACTTATAAAATTCCACATATATTAATCGTTATTTTTCAGGCTTTCATTTTAATCATTAATTCACTCAGTACATCCATTACATCTTCGGCTTTATCTGAAATAGATGACAAATGATGCAAAAACTGTTTCAAATGTAATTTATTTGCCAAGGGTAATTCAGAACTGAAAATTTGGCGTGTAACGTCCCATTCCAAAGCATCAATTTCCCGTTCAATTTTGGTAATTTCATCAATACCACTCTGAACTTGCATATTATCGTTTAATCCAAAAAAACCACCAATAATCTTTTGCGCCAATTGGCATTGTTTAAAAGTACTGTCCATGATTTTTCGAATCGTTTCATGAAACTCCCGGGGGATATCCGGTCGTTCACCGCTAATCACGTCACCGACATCTTCGGCACAGTCCGCCAAATCGTCGATCTCCTCAACCAGACAATGAATATCACCACGTAAAATCGGCATAAACGCGCCTGTTCCCATAATATTATAAATTTTACGGCGCATTTGGTCGGCTTCGCGTTCAAGCCTGTCGGTTTCAAGCCCCATAGCTGTTGTGCCGTCCATATCTTCATTCAAATAACATTCAACCGTATCCACGGCAGCTTTAACACATTGTTCTACAATCTCAAAGTGTTCGCCCACAAGCTGCTGCACCTGTTTTTCTTTTTTTCCTTTTAACATACATAACCTCTATTCCGGCTGGAAATAAAATTCAAAATTAAAACCTGATCTCAATATACACGCCTAACTGAACTCCCGATGCCTTGACAGCCAGCAATTTTTTGTTTACATTATATTCCCAATGACTTTTGGCAACAGATGCCGCCTCAAAATGATCAACAGGAGTGATGCGAACATCCTTGGGTTTATCAAGATAATGAAACCGGCAGACAAGATCACCTTCAAAATCAGCAAGTTGAAGCAGCATACTTTTTTCGTCTCTCTCTATATGAAGGTGGCTCTTATTATCGGCATCAATAATCCAGTCAAAATTATCAATCCGGAACAGGTCCAGCGACAACGGACTGATGCGTTTTTCACCGACAAAATTCATTTCCGGACCGGTAGGTATCACGGAATTTTGACGGATATAAATCGGTATTCTATCCAGGGGTACTTTGAGTTCCAGCCATTGCGAACCGTTGACAATTTGATTGGTCCAAAAGTCAAGCCACTCGCCTTCCGGCAGATAAACCTGTACCCAGCCCGATTCATTAAATACCGGGGCAACAAGAACAGACGGACCCAGCATATATTGCAGGTCCAGATTTTTGGTATTCACATCTTTCTGAAATTCCAGCATCATCGGCCGGATAACCGGCAAACCAGTGTTACAGGCTTCGTTGGCAACAGACCAGATATAAGGCAGCAGCCGATAACGAAGCTGACAAAATTTGTTAAAAATCTGAACAGCTTCCTCACCGTATTCCCAGGGGCTCACGGGGCTGACAACCGTGCGCCCGTGCATGAGAACACAATAAGCCAAACTGCGCCCAGCGGATGTAAAGTTCCGGAGATGGTTTTTCTCCCTGAAATCCGCCAATGTCATGACTCCAGAAGGGCACGCCCGCAAGTCCATAACTGAGTCCGCTTCTTAAAACATTGGCCATATCCTGAAAAGTGCTATGCGGATCACCGGACCAGTTTAACGGATATTTTTGCGAGCCGGCAAATCCGGAACGTCCCCAGACCAGGGCATCCTGTTCGGAATATTCAGAACAGGCCTCATAAACGGCCTTGTTATAAAGCTGGGAATAAATATTGTGTATTTCCTTGCCGGTTTTGCCGTTGGCTAAAACCGCATCTTTGGGCAGAGCCTCTCCCATATCTGTTTTAAAGACAGACACACCCTGAATCAATAATTTGATATGCAGGTCTTTATACCAGCGCACAGCATTGGGATTGGTAAAATCAACAATACCGAACAGGCCGGTCTTCAAAGTCGGTGATGATATAGGTTTTGCCGGATATATTTTTTACCAGATAACCGTTTTGTTCGGCTTCTCTAAAACGCTCTGTTTGCACCGGGATATAGGGCTGTTCCCACAAACAAACTCTTACGCCCATGTCCTTTAATTTTTTCAAATTCTCTTCCGGCTCCGGGAATGTGTCAGGGTCCCACACCAGGTCACAGTAACAGTCCTCACGCATCCAGAAAGGATCAATATGAACAACGTCTACCGGGATGTTTCTGGTGCGCAGTCCTTCAACAGCCTCAAAAACCTGGTCCCAGTTCATATAGGAAAAACGCGACATCCAAAAACCAAAAGACCATTTCGGCAGGTTCGGCGCCCGGCCGGTCAACTTTGTATAGGTACTGATTACTTTTTTCAAACCCGGACCGTAAAAGAAAAAATACTCTAACTGGTCGCTTTCAACAGCAATGGAACAGACATTAAAATTACGGCTGCCGATTTCATAATCGATACGCTCTGTCTGGTGTACAAAAACACCATAGCCCCGACTGGACATAAAAAACGGAACATTTTTATAAGCCCGGTCCCAACGACAGCCGGTCGTATCGGAATTCCAGCCGGTATCCTTATACCCACGCTGATTAATCGGTGTAAATTTTTCACCCAGTCCATAGATGGCTTCTTCCGGCTGTAATTGCAAATTTATAAAACAACGGGTCTCTTTATCCGAATTTTCCTGCCGGCCCAATGTATATTCGGGAAAAAACAATTGCTCTTTTTCCGTCAACGCATATTGCGAAATCAGTTTTAACTGGTGGTCCAAAATTTCAATAACACACGTTTGCAAATGAAATTTGAAAATAAGAGCATTGGTTTGAATATAGATAATGCCCTCTTTTTCTGCAGCGGCAAAACGATGGTCACATGGTTCCGGTTCGTTCACAATGTTAAAAGGATTTTTTATAAATTTATTACGGTAAAATCTGACCTGTAACAAGTCATGATTTAAAAAACTTACCGACATAAACGCATTTTTATTCAGAGAGGTCAGACAACCGCACATACAAAACATTATTGTCAAACTGCCACTCTTTGGCAGATGTAATGTATTCAAATTCCCAAACATCATGATTAAAAATCGCCTCCCTATCCATTTCATAATGGATATATTGTCTGCGGAATTTATTTGGAATCATGGTCTTTCCTCTTTTTAATTATTAAAAAAAGTCTGGTTGGTTAAAACAATTGTTCGGTTTCAACAACACCGATTCCGGGCCGCTCGGGTAAAATCAGCTTTCCATCGTCCACAGTTACACCGCTAAAAGGATCGTTTGAGATCAACAGATTGCCGTCCAGGTCGGCATAATCCACCAAAGGAGTCAAATGGGCTGCGGCTGTTATGGTAACTGAACTGGACACCATACATCCCAGCATCACTTTTAATCCCACGGTTCTGGCCAATGTTATCATTTTAAGGGCTTCCTGAAGACCTCCGGATTTGTCTATTTTTATATTAATGCCATGATAGTGCCCGGGCAGATCAAGAATATCGGCGGTCGTTTTCACAGCTTCATCGGCAATTAACGGCAAAGGAGAACGGGCACACAGCCACGCGGCTTCGTCTTTCATGGCAGCCGGCATGGGCTGTTCCACAAATTCTACATTATTCTCAGCCAGCCACTCTATTTCCCGCAACGCTTTTTCTTTATCGGTCCAGGCTTCATTCACGTCAACGCGAACCACCCTGTCCGTTACCTGCCGGATGGTTTGAATGATTTCCCGGTCATTGTCTTTGCCCAATTTAATTTTTAAAATCGGATATTCTTCCGCTTCTTTTACTTTTTGTTTGATACTTTCCAAACTGTCAATGCCTATGGAAAAACTGGTTTTCGGCGTTTTTAACGGGTCCAGTCCCCATAGTCGGTACAACGGTATATTTAAAGATTTGCACACCCAATCAAGCAAGGCAATGTCCACAGCCGATTTGGCGGAAAAATCCCCTGTAAAATGTTTGTTCAAATCAGTCATAACATCAAAAAAACACATCGGATCACAATTTTCCAGGATCTGACTCATTTTTTCAAGAGTTTCACTTACTTTGACCGAGTTTTCATTATAACGAATGTTCGGGGCTGCCTCGCCCCAGCCGGTTATCCCGTCCTGTTCCAAGGCCACAAATACATTATTTTTTTCATTCGTGCTTTCACGGGAAATTGTCCAGGTGTGCTGTAATAAAAGTTTCTTTGTCGTAAATTTTACCTTAAAACCCATTCTACTGTTCCCAATTTTAGTTTAACTTATATTCTTGCGGATATAATGATAATTTACAGATAACAGAACCAATGATAACCAGAAATGCCGCCAGCCATAACACCCAGCCGCACGTAATCTCCAAATATAAACAGGACCAAAGCGTAGCCAAAAGCGGTGTTATATAAGAAATGGAAGCCACAAAAACAACATCACCTTTTTTAACGGCAATGTCCCAAAACAGATAACCCAAAAAGGTAGCGACAACAGCCATATAAAGTAACTCGAAAATCGTTCTTCCGTTTAAATCCGGGACATCCGATATAAACAGACTGATTATTAAAAACACCAGTCCGACAATCAAAATAAAAAAAGCCATGGCCTCACTGCCGGATGCGCCTCCCAGTTTACGGGAAAAGTTTGTAAACAATGCCCATAAAACAGCGCCTGCAAAAGAAAACGAAAAAGCCGGCCAGTTTTGCTGCCATCCGGTTAAAAACAGTTGTCGCCAGGTTTCTGTATCGCCCTGAATACCGGACAGAAACACACCAATGGTTGCGGTCAAGAGTCCGATAACGAGTACAGGTTTGGCGCGTTGTTTTAATATGGGGATTGAAAAAAGAATCGTCAATCCCGGCCACAGGTAATTGATCAATCCGACCGCGATAATTTGCTGCCGTGTTTGGGCCAGGCCGATGGCCGTATACATGCATGAAATATGCACAAAAAATATCAAACCGCAAACAATTAAATATCTTTTGTTTAAATGTACCAGTCCGCTTCTTTTTACCGGCTGCACCAAAACCGAAAACACACCAAAAAGGCCGCCAATAGTAAAAATATAGGCCACCATTCGCACAATTCCAAGTTTTTCCGCCAGGGGACGACTAAAGGCAAAGGTAGAACTCCAGCACAAAATTGCCAAAACACCCAGGAGTGAATACAATGTTTTCCGGCTCAAAGCTATTTACTCTGCTTTTTTTACCAGCTTTTTTTCAAAACACATGGCTTTTACATCCATGTCCGATAAACGGCAGACAGACTCGCCGCGGGGGATAAAACCCGCTTTTTCGTAAAAACCGCCGTTGTATTGGGGAACAATGGTATTAACAATTAAACGGGTCACATCGGGCCAGTGTTTCATCACCCAGATTTCCACAAACCGAATGGCGGAAGAACCGAGCCCGCTTTTCACCTCATTCAGATCAATATAAATCAGGGGAATTTCAGCTTTTTGCTCGGAATACTTTTTAATGGTAAAAAACCCGAGTCTTTTTACGTCCCGTTCAATAACAAAAAACGGCGCGTTTTCTGCCATTTTAATATAGTCATTCGGCATAAACCTGTTCACGCCGGCCGTTACTGCCGCAGCCCCGATCTCATTATAAAATTCCTGAATAAAAGCCGCAGCCCTTACCTTGAAACAAAATTCAGCATCACCGGGTTCAAAAAGTCGTATGTTCATTGCTTCTCCCAAAAACTCTCGTTGAAAGTTTATTAAATTGCAGCGTTTTTAATAATACAACATCCCCTTTTTGATTACAAACTTTTTTCCTGCAACGTATACATAATATGAAAAATATTTTCATAATTCCACGCTTTTTTATTGAATTTTCAATCCCGTGAACACCCCGATGTATATTTTTTTGCTGAGTGTTTACAAAAATCAATAATCAAATCGGAAAGAAAAACCAGCACCGATGATAAAATCCGGAGCATAATCGTTTAATCCTTTGCCGATATAAAAGTCAATCTGCGTGACCGGATTCACCATACAGGTAAGCCCGCCGTCCATAAGCGGCTGCCAGGTTTCATGCTGCGGAATGTCCGCATAGAACTCGACAAATGCGGCGAGCCGGTCATTCAGTTCAACTTCCATAGCCAGTGCGGTTGAATAGACGAGCTCCCGCTCATCTTCATCGTTTTCAGCAACAGCGCCGATATTCATCCCCAGTCCCATGAATTCGTTCAGGTCATATCCGCCGGCCAGGATAACGCCGTATTCGGCACGACCGACCGATATTTCGTCATCGCCGGTGGGCAGTGTGGATACCAGCAACACACCCAGAGGCACCTCTGCGCCCGGTTTGGTCAACTGGTATTTGATCTCCAAATCCAAATCGTTTATAAACGTATTTGCAACATCATCAACGGACAGGCGCGTCCAGCCTGAAAATCCGACCCGGAGTTCGCTGCGGTGTCCCAAACCAAAGCGCAACATGGCCTCCGGAAAGGTAAATTCCTTAACGCTATTCATTTTAGTCAAGTCAATACCGCTTTCAATCTGCACCGCGCGCGCCGGGACAACAACCGGACTCTCGGAAAAATCCGGGCGGTCCGATTCAAACTCGACTGTATATCCTTTGCTTGATATAGCAATTACAATATATAACACCCATAAACCAGCGTGCTTTATCATACCTTCTCCGCGTATCATAAACAATTCCTTTTTATATACTTAACCCGACAAGCCGGACTAATATTCCGCCAACCTATTAAAAAATGAAACTCGTTCCCTGGGTATGCGTAACATTTTAATAAAAATCCCTTGCGAGAATTTACCAGAATGTGTATTATTGTTTTGTCGGTTATAAAAAACTGATTTTCCACCATAAAACGGGTTTTAACAGTATTCATAAGGGAGAGAGAAAAATGGCAATCTCTGAATTTGCTACTTATATGAATCCACTTATTATGGAATTACGGAAACTAGGTGGGTCAGCTCGCGCAGATGAAGTATGTAATTCTATTGCTGAATCTCTTAATCTTTCAGACGATATTTTAGATAGGCAACTTAAAAATGGTGAATCAAGGTTTAAGAATCAAGTTCATTGGGCAAGATTCTACTTAGCTACGACAGGTTTCCTTGATTCATCAAAACGGGGTGTTTGGACATTAACAGAAAAAGGTCAGACGACTCCTGAATTAACTGAGAAGAAATTACGTGATATAATACAGGAAGTCCAAAATAAAACAACTAAGCAAAAGATTAATGAGAATTCTATTATCTCAAAGGAAATTGACGATGACAACATTGCCCCCCTTCCAAATTCATCTTCTATTGGTTCTCGTGAACAATTACTTCAAATACTAAAGTCTCTTTCTCCATCCGGTTTTGAAAGAATTTGTCAAAGACTATTAAGAGAATCTGGTTTTGAAAAAGTTGAAGTCACTGGTAGATCTGGAGATGGAGGAATTGATGGCAACGGTGTGTTACAACTAAATTCATTTGTAAGTTTTCAAGTACTCTTTCAATGCAAGCGTTATGATGGTAATGTGTCTGCATCTCAAGTTAGAGACTTTCGTGGTGCCATGATGGGTCGTGCCGAAAAAGGTATTATTTTATCAACAGGACGTTTTACGGCAGATGCAAGACGTGAAGCAACTAGAGATGGTGCGCAACCAATAGAACTAGTCGATGGAGAAAAGTTAGTAGAAATGTTTGAACAACTTGAGCTTGGCATGATACCACAAACAGTATATGAAGTTGATAAATCTTTTTTTGAACCATATATGGAATAAACCACAAAACAAGGCATAACTACTAGATGGTGAACTTATTAAAAACGTTTGTACATTTTTAAAAGACCCCCAAATGCCCAAAATACAACAAGCAGAAACCAAATTCCTTGACGGTTATACCTGTTCCCAGGCAATATTTTCAACCTATTGTGAACAGTTTAATATAGATGTCAGGTCCGCATTAAATCTTTCCTGCGGATTTGCTGCCGGCATGCGCATGGGCAAAACCTGTGGAGCAGTGTCCGGCGCTATTATGATTTTGGGACTGGCATTCAGCGGTCCACATTCGGAACAAATGGAAGACCGGGAAGAGGTCTATACCGCTGTTTGTGAATTTACGGAAAAGTTTATTCAGAAACACGGCTCCACAGAATGTAAAGAGTTGCTGTCGGTGGATATCAGCACGGAAAAAGGCAAACAGGAAGCAACGGAACAAAACCTGTTTCACACACTGTGTCCCAACTTTATCAAAACCTCAGCAGAATTATTGGAATCAATGTTAAAAGGAATATAAATATGCAGTTTTCAGAATTATTATTAAAAAGACGATCGATTCGAAAATATACGGATAAACCGGTATCTATTGATGTGTTAAAAGAGGTCATTGATGACAGCATTTTAGCGCCAAGCGCGGGCAATGAACAACCGTGGAAGTATATTATTGTCAATAACAAAGAGCTGCTGCAAAAAATATCGGACAATTGTAAAAAAACGCTGTTGACCCGCATTAAAAACAATCCGAACGATTATGCAAAAAAATATTTCAACATGTTGAGCAGTGAAACGTTGAATATTTTTTACAATGCACCGGCCCTGATTATGATATTGGGTGAAAGTGATGTTAAAAATTTACAACTGGATTGCACATTGGCGGCAAGTTATTTAATGATGTCGGCCGTTTCCAGAGGATTGGGAACATGCTGGATAAATTTCGCCAAAGAAATAGGCGATCCGGACATTTTATCGGAAATCGGTATCCCGGAAAATCATACCATCGTCGCCCCGATCATCATCGGGTACCCGGCCATTGAGCCGTCAGCGCCAAAACGGGAAAAGGCCCGGATATTAAAAATTACCACATAATTACAGCGAAACAGCGCTATTTAAATTGTATTTTTAGTTGTTTGTATTTTGTTTTGTTATAAATATTTTATATACTAAAATTTCATCTTGAACATTTGACGGAAAATGAAAAAACCTTATTCCCATCAGGCAGAACTCATTGCGCCCTGCGGAATGAATTGTGCCGTGTGCAGCCGCTATCTTTCTCATGTTAACAGGAAAAAGCAGAGTCAATGTTCCGGCTGCCGACCCGGAAATAATAAGTGTTTATATTTATTTGCAAAATGCTCCGGTATTAACAGCACGTTAAATGGAAATGCAGCGGCCCGGTTTTGTTTTGAATGCGACCAGTATCCCTGCAAACAAATCAACCGCATGGACGCCAGGTATAAAAACAATTATGATATGAGCGTCAAGGACAATCTGGCAAATATCGGCAAGATCGGAGTTGAACAATTTGCAAAAGAGCAAAACGAAAAATACCAATGTTCAAAATGCGGCGGACTGATGTCCGTTCACAATAAAAAGTGCTTTACATGCGACACCATAACGAGGTTGGTAGAAAAAAGTAATAAAAAATATTAGCGGCATCAGGCAGCTCCAAACAAATTAAAGAGTTCGAAATTATTATTCTCAATATATTTTATTAACAAGGAGTTTGTGTTATGGCAACAATTACAATTGGCTATGTCCCGACCCGAAGGGACGTATTCAGCAAAGAAGAAGCCCTTCGTTATCATACACTTGTTCTCAACAAAATATCAAACTGGGGAGCCGATATTGTCGATATAGATGATATCAATTCCGAGGGACTGCTTTTCCAGGAAAAAGACCTGCCGGCCATTATCAAAAAAATGGCTCATGTTGACGGACTGTTTTTCCCGCACTGTAATTTCGGGACCGAAGACCTTGTAGCAAAACTCGCCAAAGCCCTAAACAAGCCGGTACTTCTCTGGGGTCCCAGAGACGACGCTCCGCTGGAAGACGGCCTGCGAACACGCGACACACAATGCGGTCTGTTTGCCACCGGCAAGGTATTGAGAAGGTTCAATATACCCTTTACCTATATCGAAAATTCATGGCCGGATGCGCCGGTGTTTGAACAGGGCTACCGGAAATTTGTCAGCGTGTGCGCGGCTGTTAAAGCATTTCGCAATCTGCGTATTCTGCAGCTCGGTACCCGGCCCGATCCGTTCTGGTCGGTTATCTGCAATGAAGGCGAACTTTTGGAACGTTTCGGTGTACAGACATTCCCGTTATCTCTTATTGATCTTGTTGAAGAGTCAAAAGCCATTCTCGCCAAAAAAGACACAAAATTTACAGACACGATGGAAAAAATCCGCAAATCGATCAAGGTGAATCCCAATGACGAAGCGGACCTGGAAAAAATTGCAGCCTTAAAACTGGCGATCCGCAATCTTTGCGAACAAAATGGCTGCACCTGTGTTGCCATCCAGTGCTGGCACGCACTGCAAAAAGGAATCGGTGTTATGCCCTGTCTGGTAAACGGTCTGCTGGCCGAAGAAGGTATTCCCGTAACCTGTGAGACGGATATCCACGGCGCCATAACAGCTATTTTAATGCAGGCGGCATCCCTGGAAAGTTCTCCTGTCTTTTTTGCCGACCTCACGGTCCGTCACCCGAATAACGACAATGCCGAACTGCTGTGGCATTGCGGTAATTTTCCGCCCTCACTTGCAGATGAGAACAGCACCAAAGAGCTGGGGCACCATTTTATATTCCCGGCCTATAAAACAGGCACAGGTGAATGGAAAATTCGCGACGGCGAAGTCACGGTCTGCCGGTTTGACGGCGATCATGGCGAGTACCGCATGTTTATCGGCGAAGGACGCGGGACAGACGGCCCCCGGACCAAAGGCACCTATTTCTGGCTGGAAGTTGATGATTGGGCAAAATGGGAACGCACCCTGGTAGAGGGGCCCTATATCCATCATTGTGCCGCCGTCCACGGCCAATTTGCCGACATTCTTGAAGAAACCTGCAAATATTTAAACGGTGTTATTGTAGACCGTATGTAGATAGTTAGACCTGATGACATTAAAATTGACAAAAAGACAGTCATTCAAATTAGTTTATACTTGTAATTTCTAAAATTTGTGAATCCAGGCCCTTTTACAGGTTATGCCAAAAGTTATATTCTGGTTACTAACATTCATTTCATTAGGAGGTATCAATGTTTAAATTTGGCGTCGATTCATTTATCTGGGCAGAAGTTTTTACCGAAAAAGACCTATGGATTATCCCAAAAGCGAAAGAACTGGGATTTGAAACCTTGGATATTGCAATTGCACACCCGGAAAAATTCCCCACACAGCTTGTCAAAGAAAAAGCGCGACAAGTCGGTATTGAAATCGTTACCACTACAACGTTGAATCCACAAACAAATCCTATATCGCCCGATCCTAAAATCAGGGAAAATGCAGTTAACGCACTAAAATTATTAGTTGATATCAACATAGAACTTGATTCAAAAATCCTTGGCGGTGTTAACTATGCTGCCTGGGGCTATCTGACCAAACAACCCAGGACCGAACAAGAGTGGGAATGGTCGGTAAATGTGATGAAACAAGCGGCAAAATATGCCAAAGAGAAATCCGATATGATTATTGCGGTTGAATGTATAAACCGTTTTGAAACTCATTTTCTTAATGTTGCTGAAGACGCTGTTCAATATTGTAAAGACGTTGGTACCGGGAATGTCAAAGTCCATCTGGACTGCTTCCACATGATGATGGAAGAACAAAGCATTAAAGGCGCTATTGAAACCTGCGGCAAGGAATATCTGGGCTATTTTCATGTAAATGAAAATAATCGGGGAATCCCCGGAACCGGACTGGTGCCATGGAAAGAACTTTTTACCGCTGTTAAAAATGTGGGTTATGATGGCCCACTGGTAATTGAATCTTTTGATCCCAGTTTTGAAGAGTTGAGTGGATTATGTGCCATCTGGCGTAAACTGGCTGATTCGGGCGAAGCATTGGCAGTTGAAGGACTGGCTAATCTGAAAAGGATTTCTCAGGAAGTTGAACAGGCTGCAAAACCCGCACACAGAATTGCTATTGATTGTGATGATATTGCTATTGATCTTAAAAAAGTGATTTATGACTATATGAAATCAAACGGAGCCGATATTGTCGACTTGAACTATAATGGAGACAACAAGGGCGCCGCCTATCCGGCTGTTGCCTTTCATCTTGCGCAGAAAATTAAAAACAAAGAATTTGATCGAGGTATTCTTATCTGCGGTACCGGACTGGGAATGGCCATGGTTGCAAACAAGGTTGAAGGCGTTTATGCCGGCGTATGCCATGATGTTTATTCTGCAGAGCGCCTGGTTAAAAGTAATAATGCCCAGGTCATAACCATGGGTTCACGAGTGGTCGGACCAGAGCTTGCCAAGATGCTTGTTGATGCATGGATCAATTCGGAATTTCAAGGTCAGGGTTCTTTACCCAAGGTTGAAAAGATTTATGAGCTTGAAAAGAAATCATTTCAGAAGGAGATATAGTAACATGCAAAAATTTATTAATGATCCTAAAGATGTAGTTGACGAAATGCTCGAAGGTTATCTGAAGGCAATGTCTCATGTCGTGTCCAAAACAGAGAACCGCCGGGTTGTAAAATACAAAGACGCTCCCATCGACGGCAAGGTAGGCATTGTAACCGGCGGCGGATCAGGTCATAAACCCGCATTCATCGGTTACATTGGTAAAAATATGGTGGATGCCGTGGCAGTAGGAGAATTGTTTTCATCTCCACCCGCACAAATGTTTTTAGATGCTTTCAAAGCTGCGGATTCCGGTAATGGCGTTGCCTGCCTTTACGGGAATTATGCCGGTGATAATATGAATGTTAAAATGGCAATAAAAATGGCTGAAAAAGTGGGAATTCAGGTAAAAACAGTCGTTGCCAATGATGATGTCCCTTCCGCTCCCAATGATCAATTAAATAAAAGAAGAGGCGTAGCCGGTGAAATATTGATGTGGAAAGTAGGGGGAGCAAAGGCCGCCATGGGCGCCAATCTGGATCAGGTAATTGCTGCGGCGCAAAAAGCCATTGATAATACACGAAGTATGGGCATCGGACTGAGTCCCTGCACCATTCCCGAAGTAGGTCATCCCAACTTTACGATTGAAGACGGCACGATGGAAGTTGGTATCGGTCATCATGGCGAGCCGGGTCTGGAAGTTGTTAAACTCGAAACGGCAAATGAAATATCAGAACGAATGATGAATATTATTCTGCCGGATCTTCCGTTTGTTAACGGAGATCAGGTTGTCGTGCTATTATCCGGGTTGGGCGCTACACCTCCGTCGGAACTTTATATCCTGTACAACAAGGTATTTGATATTTGTGCAGAAAAAGGCCTGACAATACACGCGTCTTATGTCGGCAATTATTTCACATCACTGGAAATGACCGGAGCCACACTTACCATCATGAAACTGGATGACGAATTGAAAGAATGTATAGATTATGAAGCGGAATCAATGGGATTAACCCAGTTTTCAAGGAGGTAATAGGTGAAGGAATCATTTTCAAACAGCGATGGCGGCATTCTCGTCAAAGATTTGATCAAAGTCATCCAGAATAATAAACAATACCTGAGTGATATAGATGGTGCAATCGGCGATGGTGATCATGGCATTAATATGAACAAGGGTTTTACACTATGTGAGCAGGAACTGGACAAAACTCCCGGTGATCTTGCTCATAGTCTGAACACGCTCTCACAAATCCTTGTGCAGGATATCGGGGGATCGATGGGGCCTTTATACGGTATGTTTTTTATGGCCCTGGCAGATACCTGCGACAACAAAGAAACTATCGACAAGCACATTTTCGGCGAAATGCTGGTTGCAGGAGAAAACAGCGTACGTGAGATTGGCGTAGCAGAAGTCGGTGATAAAACCATGCTCGACACCATCGTTCCGGCGATAAAAGCATATCATGCCGGATTAAACGAAGGCAAACCTTTTGACGAATTATTAGATTCGATGAAAGAGGCAGCGATTAAAGGAAGAGATTCGACAAAGGATTTAGTGGCGCGCGTAGGCCGTGCCAGCCGTTTGGGTGAACGCTCAAGAGGTTTTATTGATGCCGGGGCTGCCTCCAGTTGTTTAATTTTAGAATCTTTTGCAGATGGTATTAAAAAGCTGATTGCCTGAGACGACTCAAACAGGATAAATTGAACCAAAACAGGGAAAGGATGGTCATAGATCATCTCTTTTCCCTGCCTGGAATAAAGATGACATTCGACAAGTCATCCGGCACTAACGTAAAAATCTACAAAACAATTTTAATACAGAAAAAATATTCTCAAGTGAAGGGGCGGTTCCCTTGAATAACTTTTTAAAAAGTAACTTTGTCAATATCCTTATAATTCTTACCCTGACTTTTACAGGTAATATGAAATTATTTACAGTAAAATTATAGACTTTGACCAGTTCTTTTATATAAGCGTTATCAATAAAATATTGATTATAAGATGACGTATTATGACGCCGAAAAAAATTAAGGGGCCCGGCAACAAAAGCAATATCATACTTTTTCAACATTCGTATATAGAGATACCAGTCCGCACAATATTTCATGGTTTCATCCGCCCAACCCGATTCCATGTAACATGTTTTCCGCAACAAACAACCACTAACATTGATAATTGTGTTCGATTTTGCTAAAAAATGAGAGACTTGTTTATCACCGCTATTAATAAAATCATTTTCCCATCGGGGATGGCATCCCATGGGAAAATGATTTTTTTTTGTTTGTAAAATGTCACCATTTTCATCAACCCGCTGTGTTAAACAGTGTACAATCGCTACATTGGGATTCTTTTCAAGAACTGGCACAACCGAACTTAAAAAGTTAACATCTGCAAAGTCATCAGATTCAGCAATCCAGATAAAATCGCCTTTTGCCAGACCAACACCCAAATTCCATTGTTTAAAAGGCGTTCCGCTGTTTTCTTTATTAAAACAGGTAGATATTTGCGGATACTTTTTTTGATACTGACTAATAACTTGCCGGCTCTCATCTGAAGAACAATCATCCAAAATGATCAGCTCATATTCAGAGTAGGTTTGGTTTAAAATCGAATCCAATCGTTGGGGTAAATATTGGGCATGATTAAAATTCGGAACAATAACAGAAACCAGAGGATTATGTATCAATTTGTTTGTACTCAAGTCAATCCTTAAAAGAGCACCACCTGGTGTCTCAATTAAAACATTTTAAATAGTAATAAACCAAATAACTTATTCACAACTCAAAAAATAAGGCAAAATCCACAAAAACTCAAATTAAAAATGAGATTAATCATAGCTGATTAAAAGACTAACAATGTTATTTATAACAACGTTCTTGATTGGTTTGTTTAAATTGTCTATTTTAAAAAACATAGCCGAACACAGTATGCCAACACTTGTATAATTCTTCATTATATATAAACATTTACGAACTTGAATAACAAGACTGTATTTCAAATAATGCGTATAATATCTCTTTTAAAAATAATTTATTTAAAGATACCCAATCGCATACGCATACTGTTGCGCCCTTTACTATTTCTTTACAAAGGGATGACGTCCATATACCCTCCCGTATATATATGGAACGGAACAAGCAAACATAACAATTTTCCTCTCTGTGTTGCCTATATCGGCAAGACTTGTACTTTTCAGCGTTATTATCTTTCTCTTTTATTTAATCCTGATTTTAAAGTTACTTTTCTGGGGAACAGGTTGTTATATTTTATAATGTTCCTTCTTGAGAAAAAACACCATGACTGCGCAATAACACTCTGGGAACTTAATCGGCCAATGAAATGGTATTTACAAAAAAAACAAAAATTTATTATACCTTTTTGGATAGAAAGCGAAATAGACATCTCACAGCCGATTAAAAAAATGGAAAGAAAAAGCAAATCCGGATACCGTGATAGTGCCCGTCTTATTCGCAAGTACGGGTATACCTGTGAATTTTCAAATGAACCTGATGTTTTTGCCGATTTTTATCACAATATGTATACTCCGTTTGTCCGCTACAGATTCGGCGATTCAGCAACTTTGTGGAAATATCACGAAATATTTGATACAGAGTCTCAGCACGAATTAATTCTGTTGAAAAAACAATCAGAAATATTAGGGGGATTTCTGATGAAATATAAAAACAATGATGCCAAAATTTCTTTTTTAGGAATTAAAAAAAAATATTTGAAAAATCTTCATGAAGGGCTTTTGGGAGCATTGTACTATTTTACCGTACAAACTCTGCAAAACAGAGGGTGCCATAAAGTTTTTATTGGTGTTTCTCATGCGTTCATTAATGACAGTGTAACGCGCTATAAAATACACATGATGGCTCAATTGACACAAGACATTAAATATAAAAACAACAAATATATTTCCATGTTAATACACCGTGATACGGCTGGACTCAGAGATACTCTTGTCAACAATCCCTTTATATATCTTGCTGAAAATGAACAATTACAAGGGGCATTGTGGCTGTCTGACCATAATAAAGAAAAAACTGATTTTTTAAAAAACTATAATCGAATGAAACGATTTGGTGTTAAACATTGTGAGGTAAATTGTTTTGGTAAATCAGAACAACAACTCAAAAATGACATATTTAATACAGTTGTAACACCGCTTGCTATTCATAATGCCGACAAATATATTGTTAACCGATGAAAGAAACGAATATAATAACCTTGGAAAAAGAAAGGTTCCATGAATGGAATCTTTTTGTTGATCAGTCACCACAGGGAGATATGTTTTGTTATTCCTGGTGGCTGGAAGCAATGACCCAATCCAGATTCAAAATTATCGCAGCAATAGAGAATAATGAAATCGTTGCCGGTATGCCGATTGCCTTTGATGAGCTTGGCAAAATAAACGAACCTCTTTTAGTGCGGACCCTTGGTGTACTTTACAAACATCAAAAAGGCATATCAGAATATAAGCAGACGTCCAATCAGCGACGATGGATAAATGCTCTGCTGGCAGGACTACCCCTGGATAATTTTGTCAGGATGAGTTTCCACCCCAATTTTACCGATTGGCTCCCCCTGCGCTGGAAAGGGTTCAAACAGACGACAAAGTACACCTATATTATAAAATATCCTCAACCTGCTGACAATTTGTGGAAAAATTTGAATAACATGACACAACGGATCATAAAAAAAGCGCAGGCAAAGGGAATCAGGATTGAACAGGACAACAATCTCGAACTGTTGTATCAATTTCTAAGTTTGACTTATCAAAGGCAGGGTCGGGAATATATCATCCCCTTTGAAAGGATAAAAGCCCTTGATAAAGCTGTCAGAAAAAACGGAAACCGTATCATGTTCAAGGCTGTTGACACGAATAATCAGGTCCATGCTATGGTTTATATTTCTTTTAATAAAAAATCTGCATATTTATTACTTTCCGGCAGTGACCCCAAATACAGAAAACTTGGCGGGCATACTCTTGTTTTATGGCAAGCCATTCAGTTTTTCAAAGGTAAAACAGGGTATTTTAATTTCGGGGGATCAAATATTGAACGGATAGAACGTCATTTTCGGGGTTTTGGAGGATCCCTCACTCCCTATTTTGAAATTTATAATGAAAATATTAAAAACAATCTGCGCTATCATTTATCACAAATTTTGTCGCATTTCAAAGCGATTATAAAACTAATTTTAAAAAAACATTAAAATAATTACTAGCTGATAGCCGGTTCAGCTTTAATGACATAATAAAAATTTTATGAACCCTGCATTTAAAAGATTATTAATCATAAAAAATCAACTTAAAGCAATTGCCAGGTCTGTTCGGAACCGCATCAGGCTCCTGCGGGAGATGCATATTAGAGATGCGTTAATTAATTATATCCGTTACGGTTTGGCTGACAAGATTCAACTGGAACTCTGTTCATGCTGCCAATTAAAATGCCCTGTCTGCTCTCAGGCACAGGGTAAAACCGGCATTATTGGAAAGGGTTATTTGCGATTTGAGGATTTTCGTACATTGCTCGACAGGTTCCCCCATATCAGACGAATTGAAGTTTCAAACTTTGGAGAAATTTTTCTGAATCCGCATTTTAAAGACATTCTTCAATATGCTTATAAAAAACAAATTGAATTGACTGCATACAATGGCGTAAATCTCAATACCGTTGATGATGAGGTGCTTGAAATGCTGGTCACCTGTCAATTTCGTCACATCAATATAGCACTGGATGGGACCAATAATAAAACCTATTCGATCTACCGAATTGGCGGCAATTTTGACACGGTCATTAATAATATCAAAAAAATCAATGGATATAAACAACACTATGGCAGTGCGTTCCCAAGGTTACGCTGGCAATTCATTCTGTTTGGACATAACGAAAAAGAATTGCCTGTTGCACGGGAAATGGCTGATGCTCTGGGAATGGAATTTGAAGTTAAGAATAACTGGAGTGAAACCTATTCGCCGCTAAAACAAAATACCCGGCCCAATGCAGAAAACAACCTGCCGACAGGTATATGCAGACAACTCTGGCTGTCACCGCAAATCAACTGGGACGGCAAAATATTGGGGTGTTGTATTAATAAATGGGACGATTATGGCAATGCATTTGAAACAGGGCTTAATCTCCGTAAAAATGAACGATTTCAATATGCAAAAAAAATGTTACTGGGCATTGCCAAAGAGCGGGAGGATATTCCCTGCACTCAATGTTCAGTCTACCATAAAATGAAAAAAATGAACCGGTACTTGTAGCTGCGGAAAAACATTAAACCCATAGATTGAGGGGTTATGAAAATCTTAAGTTTGCGTCACGTAAAAATATAATCTCCGTCGCCATCCTGTATTTTTTTACCGATAGTATCTACTGGGAATGAAGCGTACGTATCATGTGTCCGTTTACCCCTTGCGAGAAAGGTATTTTTTTGTTCATCAATGGCTTTAGCCAGTTGCGGTTGCAACACCGTCATAAATTCAAATCGGCCCTGAACCATTTCACGAATCAGAAAACGGGCAGCAACCTGATAGCAATCAACAGAAAAATGCTGATGCAACGTTTTTAAATGCCCGTCGCGAATGGAATATAACAGAAATCCGGCCAATATACTGTCTTTGTAAAATTTCACAGTACGATATTCGAACTGTTTTGCCCAGGATGAAAAATTATAGTCCCTGATATTTTGTTTATTAGCAGATGAAACCCAGGGATAATCCAAAATCCACTTGAGCTCACTCTTTCCCCGCAAAAACAGATACTCTGTTTTTTGCTCTTCTGCAAGCTGGTAACACGCCTCATCCGGGAATTGGCTTTTTTTAACGGTAAATTCCCGACCAATATAAACTTTGGTAAAAAACAAACGAGTCAATATCATCCATTTCAAAACGATATCAGCAAAAGGCCATAAAAATGACATTTTGGGAAATCGTTTATTTAAAAAATTTCTGGTGGAAAGAAACTGGTAAAATTGAAAACCCCCTTCACTATACACCTTGTGAAACAGACCGGTCTGTAAATATAAATTAAGAGAAGCAGGAGCATAATTAGTAAACATGAGCTTCCGGTTCCAGTCGATGTCGATTTCGGCAAGCAGTCTTTTAGAAAGTCCCTGACGTCTATATTCCGGATGGACCCAGTTTCCGCTTAACCACGCAAACCGTTCACCTGATGAAAGCCTCGCAGGAAACACGGTCCGGTAGGCGAGCACACGATCCTTTTCATAAAGACAATAAAGTACAATATCCTCAGGAAGAGCATGGGGATTGTTTAAATAAGATGTTACCCTCAAGTAACTGATTGGTTTGTCCGGCAAGGCCCGGAACCACTCACTGGCAGTAAAGGCCTCCAATTCATGGATAGGTATCTTGATTAATTCCATGCTAGCCCCTTTTATTTCTCGTTAGCTTTTGTTTCAACGAATCAAGCATACAGGGAAAAAATAATTTTTTAATTCTGGGCAAAACATTGATGTCAGGTACATTATCCATAGGCAAACGTTGAAAATGTCCGAATTTCAAATGCCTTGCAATTCCTGCCGTACCAAATGTAAGGTCGCATATATGCTGTTCTCTGACTGTCTGAAAAACTTGTTCGGAAACACCATAGTCTGAAAAGGGAAAAGCAAACGCTTTAATGTCCGGTGAAAAATATCGATTAATCCACTCCATGCTCGTCTTAATTTCATCCAGTTGTTGTTCTTTATTCAACAACCAGAATTCGGCATGACTGTTACTGTGCGCCCCGATAGAAAAACCATCCTTTTTTAATTGCTGCAACTGTTCCAGTGTCATATATGGTTTTTCGGTTTCAAGATATGTCTTCCAGTCAAGTCCGGCGTCCCTGGCTCTTTGGTCCAGCAAAGGTCCGTCCGAATAGTTCGAAACCAACCCTGTCTTGGCGCCTTTTTCCCCGGTAACAAAATCGTTAAGAATCGATTCTTTAAACCGGTGAGAAAGACCACGGTTGCCAACAAAATCCGGATTCACAAAAAATGTGGCGGGTATTTCTTTTTTTTTCAATATAGGCGCTACAATATCAAAACAAGAGCGCAAGCCGTCATCAAATGACAAGTGGAATGAAGGATGGTGGTTTTTATTTTCATATAACTCATTCAGACTAACAGGCCGAAAATATCGAAGCAAAAGGTCCAGTTGTTTTTCAAACTGTTTAACGGACGGATAGTAGAAATTATTAATAAACGGATTTTTTTCATCGCTCACAAAATGATAAAACGGCAGCAATACAGGTAAATTTTTACCGGAACATAACCAGCCCAGGGGAAAAAACGGAGCAGATAGTTTAATCATTTTGGATATAATTTTCACTTGAAATCCATGTAATTTACAAGTCAGATGAATTTCTTGCAGGTTGAATCATAACATTTTCACAATCAATATATTGTTGAAAATCAAAAACAACTTTTTGCTCATTTAGTAAATTAACCTGACAATTCTTTAAATTCAAACGATTTATTCTGGTGCATATTTTTTTAAAACGCTCTTCAGATGACAACGATCCGGCATCCAACCAAATTACAGCGGTTAGTGTGTCGTCAGAATCCAAACAGATAAACGGATTCTCTGTTAAAAACCATTTTAAACCGGGAGACAATTTCCCTGGGATAAAGTAAGCATATTCATTGCTTTTATATTGGTATGTATGATCAACCGTGCTTAACAGGTGTATTTTAAATCTTGTTACACCATCATTCAGAAAGGGACGCGTCCCTCCTACCTGGAGGTTTTTATATCCTTTTTTCTGGAGGTCATTAATAATAAGATAATAAAACGCCCCATAAAAACCCTTACCAATATATTCCTGACTTCCAGCCAAAACACCATATCCGCCTAATAATGTTTTATTTTTTTTAAATTCAACTGTCCCACCCCCAACCAATTGTGAATCATTATAGATTAAATAAAGTTGTGTTGGTCTCTCTTTCTTAAACACCTGCGAATAGGTATGGATTTCAGCACCCTGACCAAATCGCTTTTGAGCATAGGGCTTGTACATGTGGTGATAAAAGTATTGGAAATCTTTTTCCTGTGTGGATATTTTATAATGATAACCATATTTTCTAATATAACGTTCAATATGTCTATAGGAAGACCAATTATATTTTTTCATACTGGAAATTGGCTGTGAAAGGTCCATTTGCATTCTCATCCAATGAGGGATTTTGAATAATTTATGCTCTTTTATATTTTTCCCTAATCCTCTATCAGAGTCACAAACGATAAATCCGCATTCCTTATATAACAAATTTATTAAAACAACAGCAACAGGTAAAAAGCAATATCCCTTAAAAACAGTTTTTGCATCACCATTAAAAACCAATTCATACCAGTAAACTCTGTTAATTTTATTATATCCCAAATAAACCATGGTCAATGGATATCGTTCAGGACCTGCAAATCCTTTAATGACATAAACAGGCACCATCCACAGCTTAAACTTTTTGAAAATATAAAAAATCGGACGAAAGAAAATTTTAAAACATTTTGGTGATTTTGGTCTTTTCATAAAAATTATTCTAAAATCAAACAACTCTCATTTATAAGAGTATCATGAGATTATCTCGTATTGTGTAATTTATGTAAAAGCTGTCTCAGATAAGTTCGGAAAGGCTTGCCAAGGATTCCAAAACATATAAAATCCCAATATAACCGGTATCGGGCTGGTTGGCTTTTTAGCTGTTTTATTAATAATCTGCGGCCATTGTTTTTTAAATTATGTTCATAACTCATCTGAATCAAACGCTGATAGTGTACATATTTGACTTTTGGATATTGCTTTAAAAACAGGCTATTCTCATTTAAAATTTTCTCATGAATTTTCAGGCGGTCTTGATAAAATCGAATGTCTGTTAACTGTCCATTCTTATGATAATGAATTTTAGTCAAAACCTGAGGAATTGTAACAAAATCAAAATGTTTGACAAGACGAAATAAATATTCCGTATCAACACAAACAGGCAACGTTTCATCAAAATATCCGATTCTTTCAACACAACTTTTTTTCATACAGAATCCAAAACCATTGCCTATTGTTGTCGCCTCGATCAATCCTTTCTCTTTATCCTCGAAATGATCAGGCCATTTTCTGGTATTCAACGCAATCTCTGCATCGTCCTCATCCCTTACATTGGCAATAGCCGTCCACAAAAAACCAACAGCCGGGTCTGTATTTTGAAATGTTTTATAAACATATTCTAAAAACAGCGGTAAATATTCATCATCATCACCAAGAAAAGTTATTAAAGTTCCTTTTGAGGCTTTTATTCCGGTATTGTATGCCGCAGCAGCGCCGCTTGTTTTATTGTGCTGGACAAGAATAATGCGGCTGTCGTTCATTTGGTTTATGACATGAACCGTATCTGGATCATTTCCATCATCAATCACAATCAAATCAAAATTTTTAAACGTCTGATCCAAAACACTCCTGACAGCCCTTTCCAACAAACGGGGACGTTTATAGGTTGGAATAATAATGGAAAAGATGGGATCAGTCATTGTAATTCTTTCTGATTTCAACTGATATATAAATGTCCTTCAAACGTTGAATTATTTTATTCTGACCAGCCCACTTTTTTTCCAGATTTAAATAATATTCAAAAGCATCCGGTTCTCGTTGGTATAAATCAATATGGCGATGAAATATTGCCAGTATCGTCTTTCGCGATTTTCGGGGTTTGAGACGCAACCGCCCGGACCGACAATCAGAAGGATTTTTATATTGACGATAATAGACGAGTGGTTCAGGGATTTTGTAAACCTGTCCCCCCAATTCAATAATCGACAGCCAAAAATCCCAATCTTCAAGGCCATGAACTAAATTTTCAGAATATCCTCCGACACGTTGCCAGTCAGATTTTCTAAAAAACGATTGAGATCCTATCACATTTTTATAAAGTATCGTATTTAGCGAATAATCTTCAAGAACATAAGGGGCTTTTTTTGCACCAAAATACTCCAAATCGGTATAGATAATGCTCCAATCGGGATGAGATACTGTAAAACCATATACTTTTTCAAGCAATTCAGGGGCGGCTTTGTCATCTGCATCAATATTAAAAATAATTTCTGAGCGGGCATGCCGAATTGCCAAATTCCTTGCGGCAGATGGCCCCTGGTTTTCAGTATGAAGCACTTTTATTTGAGGATGGTCCCATTTATCCAATTCTGCTGTAGTCGTGTCTGTAGAGCCATCATTGACGATGATCAGTTCAAATTTTTGTAAAGTTTGTTCCAAAATAGAATCAATCATGTCGCCGATAAACCGGCCATGATTATAACAAGCTGTAATAACCGATATTTCAGGTAACGGACACATCAGGTATTATATTCTTTCCATTCAGGGGTAACATAAATCACCCCGGCATCATGCTTTAGTGTACGATTCACAACTGTTGTATTTAAAATTTTTAAGGTAATTCCCGTTACTGTATCATAAGAGTCAAATTGGTATTTATAAGTCTCGCTGCGTAATTCTATATCAAGCGTATAATCTCCGGGATAAAACCTGAGGTCTTTCATACAAATAGAGAGATGTCTCTCTCCCGACACATTAGTCAGGGTAAATCCGGAGTCCGAATCATAAACAGTACATATTTTTTTCCCGTTCATGTCCGCGATATTAAAGATGATTTTAACGGTTTGAATTTTTTCAAAAGATTCGAGAAACAAATGAATATACAAATCGTCGTGTAGATAAAATTGGTTGGTCAAAACATCTGCCTGATTTCGAAATTCTATTTTTGTGAATTTTATCGGTTTCGAATCAGACGGTGCACCTTTTTGAGTAAAATCAACAACCCCGTTTTGACGGATTAGATTATGTGAAAGATAAGTGTCTATAATTTCATCAACCGGTCCGTCCTGGACAAGGACCCCGTTGGAAATATACAAACACCGATTGCACAACTGCCTGATGGCAGCAAGATTATGGCTGACGAATAAAACCGTCCTTCCCGATTTTGACAGGTCATTCATCTTTGTCAAACATCGTTCCTGAAACGCCGTATCTCCGACAGATAAAACCTCGTCAATGAATAAAATATCAGGGTCCAAATGAGCGGCAACTGAAAATGCCAAACGCGCGGACATACCGGTTGAATAATGTTTGAGTGGTGTGTCCAGAAATCGGCCTGTTTCTGAAAAAGCTACGATTTCATCGAACTTTTTTAATATTTGTTTTCGGGTCAGGCCCAGAATGGCCCCGTTAAATAATATATTTTCCCGTCCGGTTAATTCAGGATGAAAGCCTGTTCCGACTTCAAGCAGACTTGCCACTCGTCCCCGAATGACAATCTCGCCCTCATTGGGCGGTGTAATCCTGGCAAGGAGCTTTAACAATGTTGTTTTACCGGCACCGTTTTCACCGATAATACCCACGGTTTCACCCGCCTCAACGTGAAAAGAAATGTTTTTTAGGGCCCAGAACGTTTCTTTCGAGTTTTTCCTATAAAATCCGGACAACATTTCTCTTAATGTCAAATAACGTTGCCGGTTTAAACGCCTGACAAAACTTTTGGATATGGAATGAACTTTTATTATCGAACTCATAGTCGATCTGCAATGTATAATTCTGATTTTTTAAAAACAACAAATCCTGTTAATAATAACATAATGGAAACGGTAATACTTTTAACAGTCAGCATTACATTTATTTCATTTCCGCTAATAGCAGCGCGTGTCAGAGCAATGGCCCCCGTCAACGGATTAAATGATAAAAATGTTTGAATGGTATTCGAATCAATAGACGAAAAGGGAATGACAATTGGAGACAGGAAAAAAACAATTCTCAATATAAAGGGAAGTACATATCTAAAATCTCTATAAGTAATATTGGCTGCTGCCGTTATAAAACTCAGTCCCAAAGCAGACACAACGGTAATAAAAATACTCATCGGAAAAAGATAAATACAGCGCAAAATGCTTAATGGAGTATTGTAAATAAAAAGCAGCACAATAAACAAAAGAAATGTTATTGCAAAATCGAATCCGGCAACCAGAACAGAAGCAATAGGAATGATCGTTCTGGGAAAATAAATTTTTTTTATGATATTTGCATTCGAGATCATACTATTTCCGGCGCTGGAAATTGCAAAGGAAAACAATCCCCAGTAAAGAAGACCTGAATAGGCAAATACCGGGTAGGGCAGTTCTGTTGTGCCAAGTTTTAGTGCTTTTGCCCAGATAACACTAAACAATATCATTAATCCCAATGGCTGTAAAAGGGCCCAAAATACACCCAACAACGTCTGTTTATATTTTACTTTTATATCACGCCAGGCAAAAAAATACAATAATTCTCTATATCGCCACAACTCGGCAAAATTCATTTTCGGCCGTTTTATGGGCACTATTTTATGTTCATCAACCTGCTTTTTCATATTTGAATTATAATTTTGGTATTTTTATGATTTTAGATTTTCGATAAAATACAACAGGTGCTTTTGTTATTCGGTCAAAACATAAACGACCTGTTTTTAATACAGGGAATAAGGTTGGAAATTTTTTCTTAACATACAATTTAGTGATACGATAATAACTCATAATTGGATTTATATATTGCGGCTTTTCCCGATTATATATTGTTGAAGGAAAGTGTTCACGGTCCTGAAAAGCTAATGGAGGCGTTAACAAAGACAGCTTAACCCCAATTTTATGATTATCAACCCAAAGAAAGTCAGCCGGCATTCGTATTGGATAGGCATAATCTAAAATTTTTTTTGCGGTTTCCTTTTTAATAATATATGCATGAGTACCCTTGGGATGTTCAATAGGAATCCCCATAAAATAGTTCTCATAATATGAAAATTCATCTATTACACAATCAACATAACAGGTTTTTTTGTTTTCATACTTTGGCAGATGCCCAATTAATAAAATATCCCAATTCTTATCTGAGTGTACATTGAGATCAAGAATACCTGGAAAATCTTTTTCCAAAATAACATCATCCTCAAGGATACAGGCAAAAGCAATATCATTCTCAACTATTTTTCGAAAAACTTTTAAATGGCTTAAAAGGCAGCCGATCTCACCTTTCTCAAGGTATCTGGAATGCAAAAATCCCCGGTAAAAGATGACATCTTTATATGTAACGGCCATCTCATTGTCCGATATATCATTGCCATCTATTGCCTCAACGATTTCATAGGCGAGATTCATACGCTGCAGTTGGCGGGTGATTTGCAATTTTCTATCGGGACATCTGCGTAAATTAATAATAAATATGGGGATATTCATAGAGAAAGCATAAATCTTTGTTGGGTGCTTATTCTTATCAGCTCCAAGGGCTGTCTTTAAATATGATAGCTGTGATAGATTATAAAAGTATAAGAAATTTGCACAAAAAACAAGTTCTATTTTAATAAATTCGATTCGCAAATCTAAGTCAAGATATACCCTCAATGAGAAATTTATAAACAACAAAATATGATACAACATAACAGGAACGAAACCCACCCGTATTCTATCATTTAATATTTCGATCCCGGATAAATCTACCGACGCAATATTTCCCAGTTTTTAAAAAACCGCTTGCGATAATTTTGCAGAATGTATATTATTCTTTTACCAGTGCAACAGGATAATTCGACATTTAAAAAATTCGAATAGGCCTTTAGCTGATTTTCCAATTTTAACCACATATTTTTTAAGCATATATAAAGAAAAGATTGAATTTGATTGAAAATTTCATTCTATTGTCCAAATCAGATTTATGGAATTAAGTGGGGTAGAAACATTAAGCATAATAAGAATTACTCTAAAAGCCGAAAATAACTATACTCAATTTTCTAAAAATGTACTTCAAAGCTTGTAAAAACATTCAAAGCATTTTATTTCAACGACTTACACCATCATAACAAAATGCCGGTAAAACCCACAAGAAGGGAAATGGTTGAAAAAGTAAACTAGTAATTTATGTTCAAAACAAATCTTTTGTTGTATAACAGGTACCTACAAGCATATACGACATAGATTTATAAGCAAAATATTTATTAAACGTTCATAAATATTCGAAATTTGAGAGTTGATATGAAATGCCATTTTGCTATTGAAAAACAAGTAACCGAGTGGAGCTATCTTTCGACACAACAACATGATGACCCGTTCAATACAATAGAACTTGATGTTATTATCACACATGGTGGTGGTAGCTCCTGGCGTATACCTGCATTTTGGGCAGGCGATCAGGAATGGCGGGTGCGGTTTTCTCCTCCCCACTCCGGGAAATATCACATTACAACAATTTGTACTGATACATCTGATTTCAAATTGCATGGTGTTAAACACTCCCTGGAAGCCACACCGTATCAAGGCAATAATCCACTATTTATTCATGGTCCATTGCGCATTGCTGGTTCAAAACGCACATTCGAACATGCCGATGGAACACCCTTCTTTTGGCTTGGTGACACGTTGTGGATGGGGCTGTGTAAACGGATGTCCTGGCCCGATGATTACCAACTGCTTATTGCTGATCGGGCAGCTAAAGGCTTCACCGTTATCCAGATTATCGCCGGGCTCTATCCTGACATGCCGGGATTTGACGAACGTGGCGCTAATGAAGCCGGCTTCCCATGGGAACGTGATTATTCACGAATCAATCCGGCCTATTTCGACGCAGCAGACTTGCGTATTTGTTGGCTCGTGCAAAACGGTCTGGTGCCGTGTATTATTGGTTCCTGGGGTTATTATCTACCGCTTCTTGGCATAAACAAAATGAAACAGCATTGGCGAAATCTAATTGCCCGTTGGGGGGCCTATCCGATTGTCTGGTGCCTTGCGGGTGAAGCTTCAATGCCTTACTATTTAAGTAATGATAAAGAAGCTGATAAAAAAATACAGCTAACCGGCTGGACAGAAATCGGCAGGTTTGTACGGGAAATTGATCCCTATTCCCGCCTCATCACAATCCACCCAAATCAGATTGGGCGTGACCAGGTAAAAGATGATTCTGTTATTGATTTTGATATGCTGCAAACCGGTCACGGCGGCTACGAATCTGTGCAAAATACAGTTGATTGTATTTGTCGTGAGTACCAACGTATACCAACCATGCCAGTGTTGGTTGGGGAAGTGAATTATGAAGGCATTATCCACGGTACACAGGATGAAGTACAGCGGCTTACCTTTTGGTCATCTATTCTTTCAGGTACAGCCGGACACACATATGGTGCAAACGGGATTTGGCAGCTCAATACAAAAGAAAAGCCATATGGGCCTTCACCTCACGGCGGGAATTGGGGAAACACTCCCTGGCAGGACGCCTGCCAACTTGCCGGTTCACAGCAACTCGGTCTTGCGCGACAATTTTTGGAACGATATCGTTGGTGGGAATTTGAACCGCATCAGGAATGGGTCGATCCCGCTGGAAACCCGAAAAATGTCAGGGCTCTGTTCGCAGCAGGAATTCCGGGACAGGTACGGATTATTTATTTCTACGAACCAACTTTTCCCTGGCTTGATAAGCGGATATCAATTCTGGCAATAGAACCTGATGTTATCTATTCAGCTTTTTTCTGGGATCCACGAACCGGTGATGAACACCCTATTGGTAAAATTGAACCAGACACCAATTACTGTTGGCAGGTCCCGCTTCAGCCAACATTTAACGATTGGGTATTGGTATTTGAGGCGACTGGAGCCCGGGTATGAGAACATTTTTTAATAAAATCTGTTTCGATCGTTATACATTAGCATGGCTGGGACTCACAATTTCAACCATAATTCTCATTTCATTGACGCATTCCAAATCACTCGAAAAAAAATACCCCGAAAAAAAAATTATTCGAGTTGCATTTGAAATGCGCTTGCCCGAAGTGGGACAAGCCTGGGACGAAGTAAAGGCAAATTTTGAAAAAGAACACCCCGATGTTCTCATTATCTGGGTGGATGATATTAGAAAAAAACTTTCCATTCTTGAAGCCGCGAATATGTTGCCGGACATTATGTCTCCCAATACGTTTTTTCTCTATCGTTATCGTAACTGCCTTATGCCACTAGACTCTTTAATAGAACGGGATCGCAATGAAATTCAGCCGGACGATTTTATTGAACGACTATTAAAAACAGGCAGGTACGATAACAGGCAGATGACAATTCCTTATCGGTTCAATACATCCCTTCTTTACTATAATATTGATATGTTCAACAGAGCGGGTGTGCCGCTTCCTACAAAAAACTGGACATATGATGATTATATCACGGCAGCCCAAAAACTTGCCCGATATAATGACCAGGGTCAGCAAATTCAATGGGGTACATCCATTGTTTCGCAATGGTGGATTGAATGGTTAAGTCATGTGCATAAAGCCGGGGGCCGTTTTATCTCGGACGATTGGCGACATTCTCCAATGGACAGCCAGGAAGCAATCAATGGCCTTACATTTTTCAATGATATTGTGAACAAATACAAGGTATCCCCACAACCTCGTGATTTGGATAATTACCCATTCCTGAACGAACAAACCGCAATGGAATTCACCGGCCATATTGATAACTGGATCGGGTTGCGTTCTTCAGCAACATTTAACTGGGATGTGACGCTGTTACCTAAAAGTCCGGCCAATAAACCAGGTGGTGAACGAGTATCAGTTGGTTTGGGAATCAATAAAAAAAGCAAACATAAAGAATTAGCCTGGGAGTTTATAAAATATTTAACCAACTATGAAAACCGTGTAAAATTCGTCAATGCCGGAATGCCCCCGGTTCGGCAATCTGTTGCACGTGATGTTTTTTACAAACGCGGCCCTGATGGACGCTATATCCTAGATCCCCAAAACAAGCATATTATTTATGAAGCACTCGAACAATGCCGCGAACAATGTCAAATTCCTGAATTTCAACAAATGGCCCAGGCACAAGCTTTACCCTATATTCGCAGTATGCTGCGCCAGGAAATCACTCCTGAGCAATGTGGAAAAATTATCAGCAAAACTGTCACTAACTTTTTGCAAATGATCGACCGTAAAAACCCATTATATGATTATGAAAAAAATTGCCTGAAAGTATCTGACGAATGACAAAAAAAAACGCTACTACAAAATATTTTTTCCTGTTCATCTCTCCCTGGTTAATCGGTTTCATAGTGTTTACGCTGGGGCCTGTTTTATCATCGCTCTATTTATCATTCACAAAATATTCAATCATCGAAGCACCGCGTTGGGTGGGCCTACTGAATTACAAGGCAATCTTAAAAGGATTTGAACCCAACTTTATAAACTCTGTAAAAGTCACAGCACTCTTTACTATACTGGCTGTACCACTCAATATTATCATTGCATTGGCTGCCGCATTGTTGCTCAACGTAAAAAACATCCGGGGGATCACCATTTTCCGGACGGTCTTTTTTCTGCCGGCCCTGATACCCGTTGTAGCAACAACGATTATCTGGGCGTGGATATTTCATCCCAAATACGGAGTGCTCAACCTGCTATACTTGAAACTGTTTGGCGTGCAGGGACCGAACTGGTTGCAGAATCCACAGTTGGTGTTGGGCTGTATCGTTGTCATCACAATTTGGACGTTCGGCAATACGATGATGATTTTTTTAGCAGGCCTACAGGGTGTTCCAAAAGGACTGCTGGATGCAGCCACAATCGATGGCGCTTCCGGTTGGCAACGATTTCGCAATGTCACAGTTCCTTATATCTCACCAGTTATATTTTTTAATGTGATTATTGGCATTATCGGCGCCTTCCAGGTGTTCACACAAGCATTTATATTTACGGAATTTAATGGCACGACTGTCTCTGTCAACGACAAGGCCGTTCTTTTTTATGTGTTAAATATATATCAGCAGGCATTTGAAAACGGCCGATTTGGACTGGCATGTGCGCTGGCATGGATTCTTTTAGTCGTCATTCTCATTATGACATTGATTCAATTCTACTTGAAGAAAAAATGGGTATTTTACAATGAATAGAATTCAAACAATTCGATTATTCACCTACTTTTTATTAATAGTTGGATGTATTTTGATGTTTTTACCAATAGTCACCATGTTTACGACAGCATTAAAAAGCACTATTGAAGTGTTTACGTCAAATCCATCACTTATTCCACGGGAATACCATTTTGAAAATTTTTGGAAAGCGCTATTCGATGATTCAGTCAGCTTCCGACCGTTTAACTTTCTTCCATCATTAAAAAATTCTATCGTTATCACTCTTTTGAATATTATCGGCAACATCCTTTCCTGTTCTATTGTTGCATACGGCTTTGCGCACTTTCAATGCCGCTGGAACCGGCCACTATTTATTCTCATGCTATCCGTTATGATGATGCCGCCAATAGTACTTTCCATCCCGACGTTTGTTTTGTTTGTTAAATATCTGGGCTGGTACGATACACTGTATCCGTTATGGGTACCCAGTTTTTTTGGATTCTGTTCATTTTTCATTTTTTTACTGCATGAATTTTTTAAGGGAATACCTAAAAGCTTAATAGAAGCGGCACGGATCGATGGATGCAGTGAAATCGGTATTTTCTTTAAAATTGTAATGCCTCTCAGTAAACCGGCAATTATGGTTGTGGGTGTGTTTACTTTTATCTGGACATGGAACGATTTTTTTACACCATTACTCTACCTTGAGGATGTGAATAAATATACCCTTGCTCTGTCTTTGCAGCAATTTGTAAAAGGTTCTATGGGTAGCGCATTTGGCATTCAGTGGAACTATTTGATGGCTGCCAGTATTGTAGTCATTACACCGATTGTTATTTTGTTTTTTCTGGCACAACGTTTTTTCATTCAAGGGATCAGTTTGACAGGTATGAAACAATAAGTAAAGGTCATTACGATATGATAGAAATCGTTCGACTAATTGATCTGCCTGCCGATGTATTTATTAAGGAATACTCGGAGCCGGTTTATTACACGATTTAAATGGATTTATACATTACAAAAACTTGTATTTTGTTAAAACAAAAACAGAAACCAAAACGACCATTACGCCGGGATTTTAAATTTTGCCCCCCGGATAAATCTGCCGGCCCAATATTTCCCAGTTTTTAAAAAACCGCTTGCGATAATTTTTCAGAATGTATATTATTCTTTTGTCAGTGCAACAGGAAATTCGACATTTAAAAAATTCGAATGGGTATTTGGCTGGTTTTCCATCTTTGAATACGGATTTTTGCAGTATACACGAGAAAAAGATTGGATTTAATAAATAATCACAGGCAGAGTTGGTGGATTGGGTATATTATAATGTATACAATCTGGAAACTTTTATAAAGCAAATTTATAAACATAATTTTCCAAGTTAAACTATATACATATTGTTGATAAAATGAATTTGCATTAATTATAAGACTCATTAAATAATTTAGACTGACACCTTCGGTACTATTGATTTGATTAATTACAGGTTAATAAAATGATTCTTTCAATTATTAGTCTAGTATTAGCAATAATAGCTTTAGTAATAAACTAAACTTGCTATATTTTAGTGGACACAAAGTTAAGCACTTTTTATATTATAAACCAAAGGAGGTGTCCACATGACAAACAGAAGACGACGTTACACAAAAGAATTCAAAATAGAAGCTGTTCAGCTTGTACTTTCTAAAAGCAATGGTAATGCTTCAGAAGTTGCCAGAAATCTTGGTATTGAGCCTAACCTTCTCTCCAAGTGGGTTCGAGAATACAAAATTGATAAAGAACATTCCTTTCCAGGACTAGGGAACAGCAAAGAAAGTGATGAAATACAGAAACTGCGTAAAGAACTTGCAGACGTAAAACTGGAGCGGGATATATTAAAAAAAGCTGTGGCCATTTTCTCAAAACCGTCCCATTAAAGTTTGGGTTTATCCAAAAGCATCAACAGGAATTCCCAATAGTGAAAATGTGCCAGGTTCTCAATGTCAGCCGGGGCGGGTTTTATACCTGGAGCAAGCGACCAATGAGTCAACGAGAACTGGAAAACAAAAAGATACTTGAACGGATCAAACATATCCACAAGGAATCCAGAGGAAGCTATGGCAGTCCCAGAATAACACAAGAGTTACATAAGGAAAACTTGATTGTCAGCCGTCCGCGTGTTGCTCGTTTAATGAGAAAGAACAGAATTTGTGCAAAAACAAAGCGTAAATTCAAAGTAACCACAAATAGTGATCATAGACTGCCAATATCACCAAATCTTTTACAACAGAATTTTACAGTCAATCAATCTAATAAAGTCTGGGTTTCTGATATTACATACATCCCGACTCATAAAGGATGGTTGTATCTGACAGTGATCATTGATTTATACAATCGCCAGGTTGTCGGCTGGGCTATGAGTAACAACCTGCATGCTTCTTCAACAACAATTCCGGCCCTGAAACATGCATATCATCGTTTTTGTCCTTCAACAGATTTGATTTTTCATTCGGACCGGGGTGTCCAATATGCGTGTAAAGAATTCAGAAAAATGTTAGCTCTTTTTCAAATGATCCAAAGTATGTCCGGAAAAGCAAACTGCTACGACAACGCTGTTGCTGAAAGCTTTTTTGGTACTTTGAAAAAAGAACTGATTTATCATCATACTTATGAAACACGATTAATTGCGAAGCAATCAATATTTGAATATATTGAAATATTTTACAACCGAAAAAGAATTCATTCCTTTTTGGGCAATATGTCACCAGTACAATTCTTAAAATTTAATAAAGCAGCTTAAACTTAACTAGGTGTCCATTTTTTTATTGCAATTTCAAACTATTTTAAATTTAAAAAGGATAATCCCAAATTACAGTTTTCTAGCTCAATAAAGGGAGAATCGGTTGACGTATCAATCTTTAATACAGGAAGAAGGCCCATTTATATAAAAAGTTTTGGAATCTATGATTGGACAATGGGGTCTTGCATATTTTCAACAAATAAAGATGTAAATAAAATAATTAATGAAGCAGAGTCTGTTATACTAACGGAGAAATACAATTTAGGAGAATTGTGGAAAATAAAATATTTTGTGGCTGTTGATCATAATAATAAAAGGTGGTTTTCATCATACAAACAAATGAAAGAAATATATGATATTGCTCATTGTAGAGTAATTGATGGTAGTAATTATTTAACAATTGGAGGCAATAAGCAAAAAATAAAAAAAATTCATAATGAAAGTGTTAAAAACAAGAAGAAATCTATACAAAAATATAAAAATTTTGTAAAAAAAAATGGATATAATTCAAGCCTCATTTACCAATATTTAAATAAAACAAAAAAAATCTAATAACTATTTAAACCTGGCATTGATATTGACATCCAACTTACTTTCGAGCAAAGTATCACAGCCTTCACACCAACTTAATGTAGTGAAAGTTAAACAAATGTTAAATTCTAAAAATTAGTAGAATATTTCAAAAAATAATGTGAATATAATTATGCTTGAAAATGACATTTTTAAAATCGACTTGAGCATCGATAGGTTAAATTCAATAAAGGAAAATCAAGTTAAATCCAGGGGAGACTGGGAAAAAAGGATGCAAATCCGAAAAAAATATGAAAAAATAGCAATCGAAATTCTATCTAAACCATCGGAAATGCTTAGACCTTACGATTTTTTTGTTAACAATGAAAATGATATTGATAAAATTGGTGCTTTTAACTTACTAGATATAGATGCAATCCTGAATAATGGAAAAATAATAAAAGCAAGGTTCTGTCAATTAATTCCAAGTAATACAAAATATCTATTTAATAGAAAAGATACAAAACTTCAATTTCATATTGCTAATTTTCAAAAATTTAAAAACAGTTTTGATGGAATTATGAATTCACAAAATGTCAATTATATTGAAAAATATTATTCAGATCTATTAACTATAAAAGGTATTAAAGCATTCATGCCTACATTAATTTTATATTTGAAAGATGGTAACAACTATAATATTATGACAGAAAGATTTGCAAAGAAAGTATTAAAAAATGAACACAATTTTTCTAATGAATATAATTTTTACATTAAATATAACACATTCATAAATACTTTTAAAAATACTCTCAACCTTCACCCTCAAGAAATTGATTTAATTTTATCATCCTATAACAATCCTAAATGGGATCATTATTTAAAAGATATTAAAACAAATGATGAAACTGCTGATAAAAAAATAGATACAATTGATAACATTATAGAAGAAAAAAAATTAATTGAACCATTTCCAAATTATAAAAATTTAATTCAGGATATACTTGCCCTAAAATCTGATCGTGAGCATAAAGAAAGAGCACATGAATCGCTTGTTGAGACTTTTTTTATTAATTTAGGCTATTTAAAACATAAAGAAATTCAATATCGAAAGGGAAGAATTGATATTAGTATTGTGAGTAATGATAAATCAATGATTGTAATTGAAGTTAAAAGAGATTGGAATTTAAGAACAAAGAATCAAACAAAAGAACTTCAACAAGCATACAACTATGCTTTAGAAACAGGGACAAGGTATATCATTTTAACAAATGGTGATTATTACCTTTTTGTTGATAGATTAAAAGGACTAAGCTATAAAGATAATAAGGTTGGTGACTTTGAATTAACTAATTTAAAAAAGGAAGATTATGATATTATTAACAAATTAAAAAAGGAAATTGTCATTAATTTTAACATAGAAGAGATATTTAAAAATCTATCAATCTGTTTTAAATAATTTTAAAAATGAATTTGACTTAATTTGATCTGAGCGGCTAAATTTTAATGAGTTATTTGGTACTATATCGATCGTTTTAAAATCCGAACATTATTTACTTCGCAAAATTCGGAAAAGTCAACTAAGCCATTGCTATAAAAAGTATAATGCAGGTGGAGAATCGAATGACTATTATAACTCTGTTCTACCAGTGTCATCTTTATTTTCAATGGTATTTTTGTATTACTAATCATGTCGATAATAATTATAAATTTTGATTTAAAAAGGATATTTACAACCAAACGAAAAGAATAGTATGAAAACATATTCCATAAACAAACTGGGCCGGCAGTTTGGGCTGTCACGCAGTACATTGCTGTATTATGATTCTATCGGCTTGCTTTCACCGTCGATCCGTTCGGAAAAAAATTATCGTATCTACACGGAATCCGACCGGGAACGATTACAACATATTTGTATTTATCGGGACATGGGCCTGCCGTTAAAAGAGATCCAAATGCTGCTATCGGTTTCTGAAAAATCATTTATCAGAATCCTTGAAAACCATTTATCCGTATTGTCCGACAGAATTCACACGATACGAAAACAGCAGCATACGATTGTAAACCTGTTAAAGGAAAAAAGACTGACAGAACATTCGGGTGTTATGGACAAACAAACCTGGATTTCAATTTTAAAAGCTTCCGGAATGGATGAAAAAGACATGGATAAATGGCACGAAGAATTTGAAAAACAGTCGCCCCAATCTCATCATGACTTTTTGGTCTCTTTGGGATTGGAAGACGAAGAAATAGCAGTGATAAGGAAAAAACAGTCAAAATAAAGGTTGATGCTCTTAATATTTTATTTTATAAAAAATCAAGCCTTGATGACAACAAGGGGAAAATGTTATTATTTAAGGAACATAAATAATTATCAAAAGTAAAAATAGTATACCTGACATATTAAAGGAATCCCTCGGCTAAAATGATTTTCAAAAAAATTCTCATTCTTTTATAAAAAAACTATCTGTTTTATAAAGTAATTTGGGAGAATTACGATGAATAGAATTGATTTTCAAAAAACAGTAATTTTAACCTTGGCATATTTTGCAAGTGTATCAGCCATAGAATCCGAAAAAATATCAGGTACCATTAATAATGGAAAAACAAAAGAAAATTTAAAACAAGAACAAATCTGCACTGCCGGCGAAAAATCATTAGTTTCTAAAGACAGCACAAAAAACAATAAAATGCTGACGTTAAGGCCAGGGGAAAATATTCAGGACAGCACAATTTCCATTCACAACAAAAATACCAGCAAGGATTTTCCGAAAAACGTTGACCCTGATATTAGCGTTGGTGATGCGGTAAATTTTATGGATCCGGACATAACAATCCTTAAAGCAGATAATTCAAAGGACCCAAACATAACCATTGACGGGACAGAATCCATACCCTTTGGTTATAAAGACAGTCTTGAAACAAAAAGACAAATTTTAAAACCAATGAATAAAAAACATCGATTAACCAAACCAAATTAGTACTGACCCTTCATAATCAACTATTGTGCTTTTTGAGTATTCGGTGATAAATCAGGGCGATAAAAATACCAGCATAATATAAACTTTAGGAGTTAATTGTTTAGTCATAAAATCCTGACTTGTTTTTTCCTAAAAATCGCTTGATTTTATGACGAATATTGCATATAATCAAGCAAACGATTGCATTATAAAAAGGTGAAGCAACGTGAAAAGTGTAATTCATTTATTATTTTTCATGTTACCATACAAAAAAATTTGTGCAGTTCAACACAATCTCGGGAATAATTCATTTTCATTAGATTATTCTGTAAATGAATCAAATATCTTTAAAACCAAAATATACTTTTCCAATAAAAAAAATCAATTTACATTAAAATCAAACAGTACGCCTAATTATTTAAAAATAGTAAAAATTATTCATTCACTGTATTTCAAAAGATTACTATCAAAACATATCAGGGCCAATTTTTATTAGTTGAACGAGTTAAATAATTTAATTGAATATCTGATAGATTGTTAAAATAACATATCTCCAACACGCATCGCGTTTTATTAATCTGTTTTTTTTATAAAACAGTAATTATCGAAAAAGTTGTAAAAAATTCATTCAAACAATCGTTAGTAAAAAACAAAGCTGTTGAATGAAAAGGTAATTTTAGGATATGGTTAAATTCTGTTGTTCATTCAAATTGAAACAACAGATACGGATCGTTACATTCAAGACTGATTTTTAAAATGGCTCTATTGTTGAGAAAAAAATTTTATTCCATTGTAAATACCTTAACGGATTTCTATGGATTTATTTTTAAAAATTTGGTTCAAATAAAATTTTTATCTGACATAAAAAAAATTATTAAAAGGGCAGCATACCCAAATTTATTATTAACGCCTGACAAAAACATTTTTACAAAAAATCAAATTAGGGACAGCATCAATAACCGGAACGGTTATGTATCACTAGTAAAATTAAAAAATATTTCCACATTCAGCACATTAAAAATTTTTAATAAATTTCTCTTTTCATTAACACCATAAAAATTATCAATTGGTTATTCAGTAAAAGTAAAGGTTACCTTACTATTTTCTCATTTTAATGCCTGTAAAATAAAAACTGATACGATTAAGATATTTAAGTAATTATGTAACAACCACCTGAATCAATCACGTTACAACTATTTTTGTATTAATTTATCAACATAAAAACAGAACTTGAGAATTAACATGAAGGTCGTCCATGAAAAACCAAATTAAATTTCTTGTCTTCACGCTATTCATAGTCCTGTTTATATTTTCCGTTGAATTTCTCATGGCAGGAATAACCGGAAAAATAAGAGGAACGGTCGTTGATGCTGAAACAGGCGAATCACTTGTCGGAGCAAATGTCATATTAAAGGGCACTTTGCTCGGTGCGGCAACTGATATGCAGGGAACATATATACAATTACTTGTTCCACCAGGCGTTTATGATGTGGAAGCAAGTATGATGGGGTATCAGACAAAAGTAAAACAACAAGTTAAAGTAGAATCAAACCGCAGTATTACGGTTAATTTTGCTTTGGAAACGACGGCTCTGGAGACAGAAGTTGTTTATGTGACGGCAGAGAGAGACAAAATAAAACTGGATGTTTCAGCTTCGGAAACCAATATGGATGGGGCTGAAATAAAAGAAATGCCGTTCGCGGCCCGTGTGGAAGACATGATTGGAATACAGGCCGGAATTACAGGAAACATGGTTGAAGGCGAATTGCGTATCCGGGAAGGTGCTACAGATGAAGTAAATGTTATGGTGGATGGACTTTCAACTGTCGATGCAAAATTCGGGATGGTTAAATTTCCTGTTAACCAACAAAGTATTGAAGAAGTCCAGGTCATGCGGGGTGGTTTTTCTGCTGAATATGGTGATGCGAGATCCGGTGTTATTAATATTGTCACTAAAAATCCGGATGATGAATTGCATATTTTTCTGGATTATCAACTTGAACCTTCGGGATACAGGCATGATGGTGATCCTATTTATAACACAAAAGATAAAGAAAGATACTGGGAGCTTTTGACCGGGCCCAATTCCGATTCACCAGGTTATTACTGGAAATATGAAGGTATAACTCCCGATTCGGTAGGTTTCCGAGGATGGACTAAAGTAGTTCAAGAGCTTAATAACGATTCAAATCCAAACAATGACATGACCGTTGAAGACGCCAAAGAATTATGGAAATGGCGACACAGACCCATTACATACGGAGATTTAGCAGGACAAAATATTGATCTGACAATTAGCGGTGGTGTAAAGGGATTACCCTGGGATTTAAAAGTGTTGACCGGTCTTCGGTTTGAAAACAGGCCCTATACCTATCCCCAGCCTCAGGATTATTATAAAGAAAGAGCATATACTGTAAAATTATTAAACAAACTGTCCGCAAATACAAATCTGGATATTACCTTTCTTCATTCTGACGTAAATACGGTCAGCAGCAATAAAGCCGACAGCCGTTGGGGACCGGATGTAAGTTTGTCATACGATGGCGGTGATTTGAACATGTATTATCCGTATATAAAACCCTATTTAAACACAAAATCCACACTTGTCGGTTTAAAGCTGCTGCATGTCATTTCTCCAACCAGCTATTTCCAATCAGAGCTTTCGTTTTTTGGCTCCTATTGGGATTGCGACGCTTATGATGAATCGCCTCTTTCCGCTGCCAGAGAGATCGGAGGAAGGACCTACCTGGACCCGCACGCCGGATATATTCCCTTAGACAAGGGATTTCCTGATTATGCGACAAATACAACATTTTCCGGTGGTGCAACATCAACAGATGATTCTTTTAGTGAAACAATTAAAGGAAGAGTTACTTATACAAATCAAATTAATAATGTGAATGAGCTTAAAACAGGGTTCGAATATAAAAATACTCATTTGGTCGAAGACAGATTACATTATCACGATGCTGATTCAGCCAGAAAATATTTTTGGTACTATGATGTTCGGCCAATCGAACTGAGTGCATTTGTACAAGACCAAATTGAATTTAAAGGCATGGTTGCCAATATTGGACTTCGCTGGGACTATTTTAATCCAAACGGTACGTTCGCAGAACCATCCAGAGTGCTGGAATATGCCAACAATCAGGAAGCATTGGACTCGCTTTTAGCCGGTAATTTTTATTCCATTACGCCAAAAGCAAAGCAGGGATGGAGTCCTCGTTTGGGTGTGTCCTTTCCCATTTCAGAAAACAGCAAAGTATATTTCAATTTCGGTTATTTTTTGCAAATGCCGGCTGCCGAGCCTCTTTTTACACGGCTCTACGATCTTGACGGCGATCAAAGGATTGTTAACCTGGGCAATGCTGATCTTGATTTTCAGTATAACATTAACTATGAACTTGGCTGGGACCAGAATGTTTTTGACATGTTCCAGTTACATGTGGGAGCTTTTTATAAAGATTATTCTGATAAATATAGCGGGCTTGTTTATGCACATTCAGACCAAACTTTAATTATACAAACACCGGGACAACAGGGTTACAGCGAAATCAGAGGGCTTGATATAGAACTCCGAAAATCGATAGGAACCTTTGTTACAGGATTTTTTAATTATAACCTGACCCAACGGAGCGACAATGATTTGGAAGTTCCTGAAGTCGGCAGTGATGCACCGGTGATTACCGATAATCCATCAATCGGAATAGACGGTGTGTTCAAAGGCATTCCCCGTCCGAACCAAAAACATGTTACCCCCTATGGCCGGGGTGTTATAACATTTCACACTCCTGAAAACTGGGGTCCGGCTGTTGGCGGCTATCCGATTTTTCATAAAACAAGCGCCAGTTTTGGGCTTTATTATACGGGTGCTGAAGAAATAAAACACCCCAACGAGGCCTGGCGAATTAAACATCCTGATGTAAAATTTTATACAATCCCCTATTTTAACTCAAATTTACGTCTTACACGAAAAATTACGATTACGGATAAATTAAAGATGGAAGCTTATATTGACGTCAGCAACCTTTTTGTCACAAAGTACAGAACAGCTATACCGGAAAGAGAAGAATATTTTAATGATCTGTATGCTAATGGCAAAACAAAAAAATATGGAAGTGAAGAGGTCAGCAATCCATTAATCTTACGTACCGAAAGTGATGTTTTATACAAAGGCCAGCACAGAACATATATATTGGGCGTACGTGTAAGCTTGTAGTTTTATCTCGGAGGAAAATAAATGATTTTTAATTTATATAATATAAATAGACCGCTCCACAAAAAGCTCACAACAAGAGGCAGCGGTATAAAATCTTTTTTATTTAATAGTATTGTATGTATTTTTATCATTTTTATTTCAAACTCTTATTCCCAGGTCATTCGCAGCCATGAAATTGGCTTGTTATGGGAAACAATGCCCGCAACCGGATCTATTGACAGCTATGCGCCGTTGCAAAACCAAATGACTTATCCCGGTGGTGACTTTGGTCGTATGACAAGAAAAAACCTGAGCGGCCTTGGCTTATGGATTGGCGTAACCGATTGGACGGATAAACAAGGAACCCATCATAGTCATTATGTTTCCGAAGGCGGATTTGAAAATTATGAAGCTCCTGGTTACACTTTTTTTCTGCAAAACAAAAAAAAGGTACGTTATTATTTACCGACCGTTATGGTTAATGAAATTGAAGATATTCGTGTATTGGACAGCAGAGAAGCAAGCGGTTTACCGGTAAAAAGTCTTATCGCGGATGAAAGGATACAAACATCCTGGGGTACGGATGTCGGCGTTCAAGTTGAAATGACCAGTTATGCTTTTGCCAACCAAAATCACAACAGTTATATTATCCGAGAATATACATTTAAAAATAATGGAAATGCAGCAACCGGCACCGGCACAGAATTAAGCGGTCAAAACCTGACAGGGGTTTATTTTGGTTTTATTTATCATTTGATTCCCGGCGGAGACCGGGGACATCAGTTGGTAAACCAAAATGATGACTGGGCGGTTTATTATGGCAGCCAACCCGGTGATACACTTCGCGGCCTCTATTATGTCTATGATGGTGTCGCCTCTGATGACCACTATACAGGTGACGACACCGGTGATCCGGACGAATCTACCGGAGAATTTTTATCGCCTCAATATCCGGGCTTTGGTGTCATTCATGCAGATGCCGCTTATAATGATGATACGGACGACCGTTTACAGCCATCCACTGTGGAAATAAGGCCCCGTGACATTATGCCGTCACATACAAAAGGGCATGGTGAAATAGACCTCTATTCGGTTCTCAGTACCGGCGTGCAGTCAACCGGTACTGTTGGCAAAGCCATTCATCCCTATGATCCGGAAGTCATTGAACCGGTTGGGTTGCTGTCATTTGGCCCCTATGACATTCCGGCAAATGAAAGTATAACCATTGTATTGTATCAGGTAGTGGGTTCAATATCACAACGTCTGGCCATATCCGAGGGCAGCAAATGGATTCAGGGTACACTGGAATTTGACGGAAAAACCGGTGATCAGGCAAAAAATGCTCTTTTGGCAACAGGTCTCGATTCATTGACATTATATGCTTCACGTGCAGAATGGGCCTGGAAAAACGGTTTGGAGACCGTAGCTTCTCCCCCACCGTCGCCAAATCTTTCACTTACTTCCGGTTTCGGTGAAAATATTCTAAAATGGACATTTGAAAAAGATTACTATATAGAAGACTGGCAAACCGGCGTTGTTGATATTGCCGGCTATAGGGTTTACAGAGCAGACGGGCATTATACAAAACTGTATAACCTGATTGCTGATCTGGACACCACCCAACACGAGTATGTTGACAAAGATGTGGTAAGAGGAAAGAACTATTATTATTATGTAACTGCCTATGATGACGGATCGCAAAATACAAGCGGTGTTTCACCGGGACAACGGCTGGAATCAAGTCCGTTTTCAAACCGGAATTACTCTAATCCCTGTATACCGAACAGAGCGGCGACCAAAGCGTTGGATTCCGTATATGTTGTTCCCAATCCATTTCATGTTCAGGGTAAAGCATTTGGTCATGGGACCTCATATAATGATTATTATGAAGCTCCACGAATATTGGAAGATAAAATAATGTTTGTCGGACTACCGGCAAAAGCAACAATAAGAATTTTTACAATGCACGGCGATTTGGTAACGACACTCGAACATCCAAATCCTCAGAATACATTATCGCTGCCTGGTTCAGCCAACGAAGAATTTTACAATATTACCGACTCGTGGCAAATTATCAAAAGCGGCGTTTATATCTATTATGTCGAAGGTTGGGATGAATCCGGCAACGCGCTGGGTTCTATGACAGGTAAATTTGTTGTAATCAGATAAGGAGTCATGATATGAAAAAAAATAAATACATCCTGTTATGCCTGGCCCTATCTGTTTTGTTTTCAGAATCCGCTTTTGCTCAAATGAAAAAAGTGGCACAAAGCGGGATGACATATTTGTCTATAAGCCTTGGCGCAAGAGAAAGCGGCATCGGCAATGCTGCAACAGCATCTGTTAAAGGTGCACAGGCATTGTTCTACAATCCCGGCAGAATTACCAAAGTGGAAGGTTTTAACGCCATTTTTAACCAGGTTAACTGGCTGGCAGAGACAAAAATTTACGGGATAGGAATGGTTTACAATATGGGCATGTATGGAGCCATAGGATTGGATGTCATATATATGGATTATGGTGACATTATGGGAACGGTTCGTGATGATACCAATCCACTGGGCTTTAAACTGACCGGCAATCTTTCAATTCAGGATTATGCCATAGGGCTTTCATATGCTTACCAGGTAAACGACCGTTTTTCTTTTGGCGGCAAAGTCAAGTATGCTTATGAAGATTTGGGGCGCGCAAGCTATGCATATACCACCGTATATGATCCGGAAGTAAAGGATGATGTTTTACTTTTTAAGGAGCAAAACTGGGACCTGGGCCATTTGGGTTTTGATTTTGGCGCATCCTATGATATTGGTTATAAAGACATGGCGTTTGCGGTGGCTTTTTGCAACTATTCAACAGACATGAAATACTATAGCGAAGTATTTCAAATGCCCCTAACCATTCGAATGGGATTGGCAATGGACATTGCTAAAGCATTAATACCGGATCAAAAAGAAATTGTAATCAACACATCCATTGATGCTGTTTCTCCAATTGATTATACCAACAGAGTGCACCTTGGATCTGAGTTGATTTATAAAGAAAAAATTGCTCTACGGACAGGTTATAAATTTAATTATGATGTGGAAAATTTCAGCTTTGGATTAGGATTATTATTCGATTATTCCAGTTATGAAGCTCGTTTGGATTATGCATATACAAATGCAGAGTACTTTGGAGGTGTAAACAGATTTAGTCTGGGCATTGGTTTTTAACTTAATAAATAAAATAGAAAAATTTGGGCCCTATAATTAAAAACCCATATTTTAAACAAACCAATTAATGATGCGATTAGCCAAAAAGGAGGAATTATGGAAAATCGTCTACAAAAACTCGGCGCAACAATTATATGTGCACTAGTATTATTTTTTACCATCAACTTACAAGCTCAGGAAGTGGGAGAAATAATATGGGAAGATCATTTTGATGACCCGGCACAAGATTATCTGCTAAACAATGTGGGCTGGCTGTACTTTGGTGAAGATGATGGTCTGGCAGGACAGGTAACCATGCAATCGGAAGATGGAACCGCTTACCTAAAAGCCGGCAACTATGCTTCAATGATCGGTGCAGCACTGATCCTTTCAAACGGTGTTTCTTATGTTGATCCAACAGATATGGATGGCACGGAAGAAAGAATCAGAGAACAATCCAAACTTATACCTGCAAACCATGAAATAAACTTTCGGGTAAAATTTGATGCCGGCATGCAAGATGGCGCGTGGTTTAGTGTCTCAACACGACTCTTTACAGATGACACAACCAGGGCCTTTCCGGATCCAACAGAAGAATCCTATTATTCTTTAAACATTGATCCAATAAATGATGGAACACAAATAATTAAAGTCAACCAACAATATGGCCTTATCCAACCAGCCGCATGGATAAGTGTCAGTGATCCAACTGGAGATTTTGATTATGATTTGGGTGTATGGTATTGGGTAAAATTTTATCTCTTTGAAGGTGATGTGAAGGTTAAAGTTTGGGATGGAACGGATGATCTGGAAGCCGGAGATGAGGTAGACTGGCTTATTGAAACAACAGACCCGGACCCATGGGTACAAGGCACTCACATGTTCTTTTCTCTGTTAGGACAGGTTGATTGTCAAATTGAACTGGATGACGTAATTTTTAAACAAGTCGGTTCCACCGCAGTTGATGGCGATGAAAACACATTGCCGACCCAATTCGCACTTGAAAACAATTATCCCAATCCGTTCAACCCGGCAACATCAATCACTTTTACGGCGCCATACAAGGCCAAAATGAATCTTACAATTTATAACTCACTGGGTCAAAAAGTAAGAACCCTGGTTAATTCTCAAATTAATGCCGGAACACATACTGAAATGTGGGATGGTTTTGATGATGCAGGCAACCAGGCTGTTTCCGGAATATATTTCTATAAACTAACCAGTGATGATGGTTTTTCTGCCACAAAAAAGATGATTCTTATGAAATAAAATCAATTTATGTAACATTATACAATTAAAACAGATCTTTATTTTTCACTGATCAAAACATAAAACCTCTCAGGTTTTAAAACCTGAGAGGTTATTTAACTTAAATAAGATGCTCATTTCGGATTTCTTAAACACAAAAAAAATCTTGAAACGTTTTTTACAAGGAACGGTAAAAATGAAAAATATTAAACGCCCTGTAACAAGAATAATTTATCTTTTTTCCCTTCTTTTTCTTGTTTTTATCCTGATTTCATCCTGCGGCAAAGGCTATGTAGATTCGGATAATATTAAATTTATCGGTCAAGGTGATGATAAAGTTGCCGTAGTAACAGTAAAAGGAAGCCCTTATGAAATGGGATACCAACTTGGCTCAACCATTCCCGGTATGATAAAAAGGACCATATATCCCTATTTAAAAATTGCCCAAGTAGCCATGTCGGACAGGTTTAATAACGAAAATTTGGATAAGGCCTGGGAATCCGTTTCACCATACATTAAAGACCGTTTTAAGGAAGAATTAAAAGGCGTGGCAGACGGATCAGGCGTTTCTTTAAAAACCCTGCAACGGGCGCACATGATTCCGGTTTTGGGTGACTATGCCTGCAGCGGTGTTGCGGTTTGGGGTAACGCATCGGAAGATGGTCATCTTTATCAAATAAGAAATCTGGATTTTACAATGCATGCCCGTCTGCAAAAAAATCCTGTTATTGTCGTTTATTTACCGGATGAGGGTCATGCCCATGTACTGCCGACATTTGCAGGTTATATTGCCGCTCACAGTGGTATGAATGATCATGGTATCGTCCTTAGTGAAAAAGGTGCTTCACCGAAAAAAGATTATCCGTTTGATCTGGATGGGACTCATTTTTCAACTTTGTTCAGAGATATTCTATATGATGCCGACAACCTGGATGAAGCGCTCGAAATTGTGGAAACTACAAAACTGATCAAACGCTACCGGTTTTACATCGGTGATGGTCAGGAACAAACAATGGGCGCGGCTAAAATATTGGTTTCCACTCCTGATTCGGTCAAACTCCACGTTTGGAAAGGTAACGATCCCAATGATGAAATGGCGCCGAACATGGTTGAAAACACCATTTATTATACCATGAACAATGATACCTGTTACTCGCATTTGCAAGAAAATACCGGCACGTACAATGCACAAAAAATGATTGAATTATCACGCATACTTGGTGATGATGGCGGTAATCTGGAAAATATCGTGTATGACGCAACAGCCCTTAAATTGTGGGTCGCTTATGCTGAAAATATGCAGGAAGCTAAATATCGGGACTATGTAGAGCTTGACTTTGGCGCCTGTCTAAAATAACCGGATTTAAATAAAGCAATATTATGAAACTATTTCCACACTTGAAAAAATGTATTCTTGCCGTGCTGGTTTTGGGTATTTTTGTTTTTATGAAAACCTGGAACGGTTTGAATATGATTGACCTGATAATTTCAGTCCCGTTTTTCCTGGTATTGTATTTTTTCTTTTTCACCGTTGGCGACAGCAGTTTCACGCAAAAAATACAGCAAAAGATAGATAATCAGTTCAGCAGAGCGCTGGTTTTCCCTGCTTTATTAATATTATTGTTGTACAGCTATATACTATTAAACGGGGGAAATCCTTTTAAAGAATCGATATTACTATTGCCGTCGCTGTTGTTAATTCCAACGTTGGTGTTCGTTCATCCTCAAAGCAAAAATAACAACATAACCTGGCTGGACTTTACAGTCCTTATCTTTTATCTGGTTCCCCTAACTTTAGTCCATTTCCCTGCAAAAGCGGATTTACCGGTCCACGGCGGTACGCTGGACTCTGTTTACCGAATCGTGATGATGCTGAGTATTGTGTACGCATTTGTCGTCTTGCGAGGTTTGGAAAACATCGGTTTTGAATTAGCCTTTAAATGGAGATATTTAATCATCGCTGTTCTCTCATGGCTGATTTTTTACGGCATTATCATTTTACCCGGATATTTTACTCAAACACTTGAATTCGGCAAACCAAAAGCATTAACAATCCCGGCGTTATACAGATTTCTCACCATGTTTTTTCATACGGCCCTGTTTGAAGAACTATTTTTCAGAGGACTGTTTCAAAATTTGTTACAAAAGAAAATATTTCAGAGCACTCGCTGGCAGAAATATTGGACATACGGAATAATAATTTTACTCTTCTGCTCTTTATGGGCCGGATATTCGATTAAAGATGGTTTTCAATGGTTTATTGCCCTGATGACCTTGGTCCTGTTTATTATTGCATATCTGCTGGAAAAAAATAAAAAATCCGACCTCGGTGTGTATACGGCTCTGGCTATTACCAGCGTTTTTTTTGGACTGGTACATTACCATTCCGGTTCAATCATATATATCGGCCTGGCCTCACTCGCCGGTTGGTTTTATGGATATGTATATATTAAAACAAAAAATGTTTTTTACGCCGCGCTGACACATACGCTGGTTAATGTAGCAAGGGAATTTATTGGAATTTACTTGACATAATTTAACATAGGAAAACATAATGACGAATAATTCAGGCACCACACACCATGCAGTTTATCATCCTGTACTAAAAACCTATCTTTATCTTTATGTAACAGGGCTTTTATTTATTTCGGCAATAGGCATCCCGCTTATCCCGATCTGGTTAATAATAGGTAATTACTTTTGTAATAAATATTTCAAAAACCTGGAATGTATCCTCACGCCCAAAACACTCGAGTTAAAAAAAGGATATTTATTTCGGGTCGAAAAAACAATACCGCTTGATAAAATACAGGATTTAACATTAAGAGACGGTCCTCTATTAAGAGCGTTAAATATTTGCAAGCTGGAAATCGAAACAGCCGGACAAAGCAATCCGCAAGGCACCAGTGATGCAAAAATAATTGGTGTTATAGAAGCAAAAGAATTCCGTGATCGTGTTTTATCTCAGCGGGATGTATTAATTTCACCGGAAAACAAAGCACACTCTAACCAAAATCTTGAAAACAACGAACCATCGCCTAATGTTCTTGTGGAAATACGGGATACTTTGATAAACATTAAAACCTTACTGGAAAAAAACAAATAAATGCCCCCACATAACAAACTAAAACTGTTGGCAAAACAATTCCCGGTATACGGATGGATCGGATTGGTGTTAATAACAATTTTTTGGACATTAAACTGGTCCCTTGACGGTCTGCGTACGCATTGGGCATTTTTTCCCCTGTGGCTGGGATATTGCTTTGTCATTGATGCGCTTGTATTGATGCGCAAGGGCAGTTCCATGTTAACACGGAATTTTAAAATATTTATCGGTTTGTTTTTCCTTTCAATGCCGGTCTGGTGGCTGTTTGAGCTGCTTAATTGGCGCAGTCAAAACTGGTTCTATGAGGGACGTCACCTGTTTAAAGACTTACAATATTTTTTATATGCATCTTTAAATTTTTCAATTGTCATCCCGGCCGTATTTGGTACGGCAGAACTGGTCAGTACATTCAAGTGGTTTTCAAAAATTCGTAAACGACCGGGCTTTGCACTGACAAACACAAAATTGGTTTTGTTTTTTCTCTCCGGATGGCTTATGCTGATTTTGCTGTTTATGTGGCCGAAATATTTTTTCGTATTTTTATGGCTTTCAGTCTATTTTATTCTTGATCCGGTTAATGCATGGCTTGGCAATCCCTCTCTGATTAGAGAGGCTGCCAACGGCAATTGGAAACCGGTAATAGCATTATGGACAGGATGCCTGATTTGTGGTTATTTTTGGGAGATGTGGAATTATTATTCCTATCCCAAATGGATTTACATCGTTCCCTTTGTAGACGTATTACATGTTTTTGAAATGCCGCTTTTGGGGTACCTCGGTTATTTACCGTTTTCTTTGGAACTTTATGCGATATATTATCTGGTTACAGGAATTAAATCTAAAAACCAAAATAACAAATATATACAAATTGCTTGACGATAAAAATTCAGGTATTCACTCAAAACTCCAGCCGGTTCACTTTCACTCAAACAATTTTTAAAAAAAATATCATAAAAATTACTTTAAACAGAGATTATATTTTGTTATTTTCTTTATAATAAAATGCCGGATTATGCATGGCAGAAAAAAATTCAAACAGTTTTTCCCACATCAAAATCAATTTAACATTATCTTTTAATTAGAGTCTAAATAATCATAACACTTATGTTTTCAACAAGGAAACCCTTATGAAACTATTCAAATCCTTTCTCCTGCTGTTGTTCTTTTCATCCCTGCTATTTGGACAAATAAAAACCAAAAATGAAATTGTAAAAGAGGCAAAATCCAAAGCAACTCATATCAGTATTGATGAATTTAAAAAAATGAATAAAAACGATTACCTCCTCATCGATGTCCGAACAAAAGAAGAGTATGATGCAGGACATATTGCCGGTGCTTTGTGGATACCACGCGGTATGATTGAATTTAAACTGCCGTTAAAAACGGACAATCCGGATGAAAATATTATCCTCTATTGCCGTTCAGGAGGGCGTGCTTCTTTGGCGGCTAATTCTTTAAAAGAAATTGGCTATAATAATGTTAAAAATCTAACCGGCGGATTTAAAGAATGGACAGCGCAGGGCAATTCGATTTATAATATGCACGGTGAAATAAAAGTTATAAACTATTTGAAAAAAGAAACAGATGCAGATCAAAACTAGAAAAATGGTATATAAACAAATAGAAAGGCAAAATGTGCTTAGAATTTATCTATACGGCTTAATTTTTATAAATCTGATAATCTTTTCAGGATGTCATCAATATACTCCGAATAATAAAATAAATGGATATAAAGGAATCTGGTTTGAGCTGACACAAAGACTTGAATATGGCGACAAATATTCAGGCGGGCTGGGAACATATACTGCAAAGCACCATCCTTTGGCTGTTTATGCGCCCAAAGTCAATAAAACATTTTTCGTGTACGGCGGTACCATGTATGAAAACGAGCGTCATCTGTGTGCTATGGTTTCCTATTATGATCACAACAAAAAAGTTGTTCCGAAGCCAACGCTGGTCTATGAAAAACAAAGTGTCAATGATCCCCACGATAATCCATCAATAAGTATTGACAAAAATGGATATATCTGGATTTTTAAAAGCGGACGGGGAAAGAACAGAACCGGCATTATTTTCAAAAGCCGCAAGCCCTATAATATCGATTCTTTTGAACAAGTAAAAGAATGGGAATTTACCTATCCTCAACCGATATGGTCAGATGAAAACGGCTTTTGTCTGTTGTTTACTCGCTATACCGGAAGAGATCCGAACGCAAAACCAACAAAAGAAATAAACGGCGGAAGAGAACTTTACTGTTCGACAAGTGCAGACGGCAGGGAATGGTCTCCTGCTCAATTACTTGTTAAAGGCGGGCATTATCAAATGAGCTGTATGAAAGGAGACCGCATTATTACGGCATTTAACTCGCATCCTGATTTTACTTTTGTCGATGGGCGAACCAATCTGTATTTTATGCAATCATATGATTTTGGTAAAACATGGCAAACCATTAAAGGAGAACAACTAACCCTTCCAATGGAATCCTTTGATAATCCGGCGCTTGTTTATGACTATAAATCTGAAAATAAACTTGTTTATCTCAAAGACATAGCAATTGATGATGAAGGTTCGCCGGTGCTTGTTTATATTGCAAGTTCACATTTTGAACCGGGTCCAAAGGGTACTCCCAGAGTTTGGAACCTGGTACGATGGAACGGGAACTCTTGGGACATTCATGAAATTACCACCTCAACGCATAATTACGACATGGGATCGATTTACCTGGAAAAGGACGTCTGGCAAATATTAGCGCCGACCGAACCCGGTCCTCAATTTTGGGGAACTGGTGGAGAAATCGCTTTGTGGCAAAGTACGGATAAAGGCAAACAATGGAAAAAAATTCGGGATGTTACCCAAAACAGCACACAAAATAATTCCTATGTCAGGCGACCGTTACATGCACACCCGGATTTTTATGCTTTTTGGGCAGACGGTAATGCAGATGAATTTTCAAAATCATTTCTTTATTTTACAAATATTAAAGGTGACTCGGTCTGGCAATTGCCTTATAAAATGGACCAAAACTATGCAAAACCAATCTTAATAAATCCATAAAAATTGGAGAAAAGTTAAGCAACCGTTAAAAATGGTCAATTCATCTAAAGGAGAAAAGTCATGAAAGTAAGAATAATAATTTTAGCGGCTTTACTTGTTACAACTCTTTTATATTCACAGCAATTAAAAGTAGATGAAATGGTCTTTTGTACATCAATCGAAGAAAGGACACCCGCAGGTATTGACTCGGTCTTTTCTGTAGACGCGGAACGGATATATTGTTACACAAAACTCTCCGGATCTGAAGAACCAACAGTGATCTCCCATGTATGGTATTATGACGGAGAAGAAAAAGCTCGGATCAAATTAAATGTAAAAGCCAGTGAATGGCGAACCTGGAGTTCCAAAAGAATGACCGATTATTGGCTTGGAGATTGGCGTGTTGATATTTTAGACAACCAGAATAACGTTTTGCAAAGCAAAAGTTTTAAAATCAACAAAAGCGAAAATTAAAAACATTTTCTTTTTAATTAACCGGAGGAGTTGTTGGAGAAAACAGTTTTAATCACAGGTGCCACAGGTACACTTGGACAAATACTAGTTAAAAAATTTCTCGAAAAAGGCTATCGGGTAATAGCCATGGCTCGTGATGAGAAAAAACTCGACGTGTTGTCCGGCTCCAATTCACCTCTGCAAAACCTGGTAACATTATCAGCAGATGTTACGGATGAAAATAATATTTCAGACAAAATAAATTATATTAAAGAAAAATTTAATACAGTTTCAATTTTTGTGCACGCTGTCGGGGGATTTTCCGGCGGGCACTTGATTGCGGAAACGAGTGCACAGGAATGGGATAAAATGATCACGTTGAACCTGAGGTCATTATTTCTATGCAGTCGTGCGATATTACCAATGATGATGGCCGCTAAAAGCGGTAAAATCATCACCATTACGGCTATGGCTGCTCTGGCCCCAAAAGCCAAACGGGCAGCCTACCAGGTATCTAAAGCGGGGGTTATATCTTTAACGAAAGCATTGGCTGAAGAGGGTAAAAAATATAATATTCAGGCTAATACAATTGCGCCGGGTATTATATTATCAGAGAAAAATAAAAAAGAAATGCCTGATGCGGATGATACAAAATGGACCCGGCCGGAACAAATAGCAGATATGATTTTATTTTTAGCATCTCCGGCCGCCAATGATATTACAGGGAGTATTATTGAAATGCCCGGCAAACTTTAATCTTTTAGTTTTTCCAGAGCCTCATATTCATCATTATAATTCATCATTACGTCTTCCAGATGAGCAATTTGCAGCAAACTTTTAACACGTTTTTGTGCACCAAAAAGTGCAAATTGGGCCCCAATATCTCTGGAATGACGAAGTCCCAATAAAATAGCACCAAGGCCTGAACTATCGGCATAGGTTGTGCTGGACAAATCCAACAAAACTTTGGAAGATTCACTATTCAACAGGACAAGAAGTTGTGTTTTAAGATCAGGTGCAATGTTTGAGTCCAAACGTTCTTCACGTAATCTAAGTATTTTAACGTTATCTATTTCTTCAAGCAAAAAGTTCATTTTTCACTCCTGGTATAAATTCTATACAAAGTAATATTTTTTGGGGAAAATTAAAACAGTATTTTAATTTTTTTTGGATTTTTCCCACAACTTGGCATATTTTATGGCAACATATCCGGCAGACAACAGACAAAGCATTAAACCCTCAATCCGGTCTAAAAATCCTTTTTTTAAAAAATACATTTTAAAAAATGTAAAAATCGGGCGGCCGATTATCGCACCTATACCAGCCGATTTGTTCCTTGATGCCAGTTCATCGGCAGCCAAAGATGTGTAACGGTTAAATTTCCACATGTAATGTTCTAAAGAATCATCTGTAAAATGCAACAGATCATGATTCAATCTCGCAGTTGTTCCTTTCAGAACAACTCCCTCGTGGACGCGGGAATCACTAAAACGGGCATTTTCACGCTTAAACACCCTTAAAACATATCCGGGATACCAGCCACAATGTTTTATCCACCGGCCAAGAAAGAAAGCTTTTCGGGCTATTTCATATCCATCAATGTCAGAATCAGTATTTATTGTTTTTTTAATTTCCTGAGCCAGGTCATTTGTAACTCGTTCATCAGCATCCAACCATAAAATCCATTCGGATGTTGTTTTGGAAAGAGCAAAATTTTTATTTTCTGCGTATCCTTCCCACTCTTTTTCATATACTTTATCTGTAAAACTTTTGGCAATATCTACGGTTTTATCCGTGCTTTTTGAATCCACAACAACAATTTCATCTGCCCATTTAACGGAATTCAGACAATCGTATATATTCTTTTCTTCATTATACGTAATAACGATGACAGAGACAGAACTTTTCAACTCAGCTCCTTTCTCTGCAGATACCAAATTTTCATCACATAAAGCATTTTATAAAAAGCCATTAACCAGCTAATCAACAATCCGCTTAAACCTTTTAAAAAATACTTTTTCCATATATAATAATTGAAAAAAACACCGGTTGGAGGAAAAAGAAACGCTGAAAAATTAATCTTTTTCACCGAAATATCTTTAACAGCTTTAACAGCCGAAAGTTTATTTATTCTTTCCAAAATTTCCGTTAATGAAAGCTGATCCTGAACATTGGGATAATAAGAAAATTTTTCACACCTAATATTTTCTTTTAATAAAAATTCAGAGTTTTTAAAACCTTTAATCCACTCCAATTTAAATAATGTCAGTTTATTTCTGGGAAAAAGTTCGTGATCCGGAAATAAAACATTTTTCAGGTAATATTCTTTTTCTCGACAGTAAGCAACGGAATCATTCTTTTTCAGAATGTCTTTTATTTCATTAACCCACTGATCTGAACATAGCTCAGACGGATCAATAAATATAATCCATTCCGACCGGCATGTTTTCAGGACAGTTTGGCCCAAATCCAAATCTGGTGCAAGTTCAAAAACATGGATTTTATCTGTAAAGCGGGAACAAAGTTCTATTGTCTGATCATGACTTTTTAAATCAATCACAACAATTTCATCAGCCCAAGCAAAAGATTCTAAACAAGGAATAATTGTCTGTTCATTATTCTGTGTAATAATACATGCAGTAATTTTAGACATGGCTTAAACAGGGTCTTCAAAAAGATGGTTTTTACGGACACATCGTTCAACTCCGGAAATAACATCCTTTACCGTTAAGAGTTTCATACATGATAAATGATCGCATTCCAGTTTATTGCAGCCAAGACAATTCAAACCAGGTTTAGTTACGACCTGATGGATTTCTCCATAAGGTCCCTGTAGTTTTGGATTGGTTGGTCCAAACAGTGCGACACAAGGCGTTTCCATTGCTGCGGCAATATGCATCGGGCCGGAATCTGACGTAATAAACAAGTCTACCTTTTTTAAAATTGCAGCAAGTTGTTTTAAACCTGTCTGCGGTAAAAGAGTGCTGGGATAAACAGCGTTTTCCTGAATACGTTTTGCATCATCAAATTCACCAGGCCCCCAACTGATTAAAATTTTTGCTTTATAACGCGCACCCAAAAGATCAATAAGGTGAGAAAAACGGTCCAATGCCCATCGTTTGGCCGGCCAACTTCCGGCAAAATGAATGGCAATAACACGTTTATCATCTAAACCGGATTGCGTCCAGAAATTATCAGCAAAATTTTGGCTGCCAATACCGACTTCAAAATTCAATCTCCGGGTTAGAATGGGGATATCAAGAGCATCTAAAGCGTCCAGATGCCAGTCGGCCTCATGAATTTCATTAGCGCGAGATTTGACAATATTCGTATAACACCATTTTCTGATGTTATAATCATAACCAATACGCACCCTTGCTCCGGAAGCATAAGTAAAAAAAGCACTTCGGGGATTTCCAAAAAAATCAAATACCAAATCATAATTTAAATTTCGGATTGTTTTTATAAATCGAATATTTTCGACTATTCTCCGAAAAAATGACATCTTTGATATAGCACGTTTATCATAAATCAACACATTATTTAACACAGGATTTCCAAATACAACTTCTTTGGATGCCTTTTCCGTTAAAAAATCAATGCGTGCTACGGGAAATGCTTCTCTCAGATTTTCAAGCACAATTGTCGATAAAACAACATCACCAATCGCTCGTAATTTAATCACTAGTATTTTTTCAACACTTTTCATTTTGACCTTCTACATTATGAAAAAGCCCAGAATTAAAATGCAGGGTCTGGGCAAAATTATTTTCACAGATAGTAAAATTTGATATTCGTTAAAAATATTCTTTAGCTTTATTTACCAGTGTTAACAAGCCTTCTGTAATGTTCATACTTTTACACTCTTTTTTTGTAACCCACGAAGCAGCAAGAATATCACTTTGAGGTTTCAGTTCTCCGCTTAAATACTCTGCTATAAAGTCTATTATCACATAATGGTATTGAACCTTACCTCTTGGATTTTTTTGAATGTATTCAAATATATCAAGCTTTTGCTTTAGCTCAATTTTAATATTACATTCCTGAAAAATCTCCCGGTGAACAGCCTCTGTTAAAGTTTCACCGGTTTCAACGAGCCCCCCAGGAATAGACCATTTTTCTTTATTCGGTTCCTGTCCTCTTTTTACTAATAATATTTTATTATCTCTATAAACAAGCGCACCAACTGCGACAAGTGGAGTATCAGGATATAATCTTTTTACTGACAATACGTTAATCGTCTTAATAAATATTTAAATTGGTTCTATTCCCAATCATTATCACCTTCCCATTCGGGAGATCCTTCCAACCAATCTTCTTCAGATTCTTCCCATTCTTCTACATCATCGTCATCGTCCCAATATTCTTCATCCCAATCTTCATCCTCTTCTTCCACCTCTTCCGTATCAGGAGTTTCAGAATCAGGCTTCCATTCTTCATCCACATCATCCTCCCAATCTTCATCAGGTTCTTCAGGTTCTTCTTCAAACTCGGGTTCTTCCACATCTTCCTGAAAAGTGGCAGGATCAATTTTTTCTTCTTCAATGAAAGATTCGTTAATCATCTTTCCCTCTCTGAATTTTTATAGTTCATATGCTTTTTTGCGGCGTAAAATATTAAATGGATTTAAAATATGCAACATTTTTTTTACTTGATAATTTCTCTTGTTTCATCCTATTAAATCCCTGTTTGTAAGAATATAATCGAAAAATAAAAACATGCAAACAATAATTTTAATTCGATGCATTTTTTTTAATAAAAAGTGCATTTATTTAACATGATGTTACGTAAAATTGCCTTTATTAGCCAAACAGATTTTTTAAAAAATCAATTCCGTAAAATGAATGCTATTTACACCGAGTCTTTCATTCGACTTTTTTCTATTGTCTTTGCATATAACAATTGAGTATAAAAAGCTGACATTAAAGCCAGAATAAAACCAGGCAGACCATCTTTATAACCTTTTTTAAACCAGAAGAGTTTAATAAAAGTAGATAATGGATTAAATACCAAATGATACCATTTCGGTTTTCTTCCGTTTAATCTTTCAAGCTTGGCAACAACCTCTAATGTGGTATATTGATTTATTTTTTCAACATGGTTCTCAACGGATTGATATGAATAATGATATAAAATACCTTCCAGTTTATCAACGTTTCCTTTTACGGAAAATCCTTCATGAACATCTTTATTTTCAATAAATGCATCATCTTTGTGAAACAATCGCAATTGATAATCAGGAAACCAGGTGTATTCCAACCAACGGTCCATATACCAGGTTTTCCTGGGGACTCGGTATCCATTGGCTTTCGGTTTATTTTCTAAAAGATGTTGAATCTCCTGAGCCAGCGCTTCAGAAACAACTTCATCTGCATCAATACTTAAAACCCATGAATGGGTTGCATGACGTAATGAACGCTGTCGTTGGACACTAAAATTAATCCATTCGTATTGAAAAACTTTATCCGTATATTTTTTACAAATCGATATGGTATTGTCATCACTAAAAGCATCAACAACAACTATTTCATCAGCCCATGCAACACTTTTTAGTGTCCTTTCAATCTGGTGCGCCTCGTTTTTAACGATCATAATCACGGAAAGTTTATTTTGAGAATTATCGCTCATTTACAATTTCCGGTTATGGATAAAAACACAGACTCGATATGGTCCAACATAGACTTTAATGTAAAATTGTGTAACGCTCTTTGTTTGCCATTTTCTCCCATATTTTTTAATACTTTATCATCAGAGAGAATTTTAACAATCGAATCCGCCAACTGCTGAGGTGCATGAACCGGTATCAGGATGCCGGTTTTATTATCCTCCACAATTTCCGGGATACTGCTGACGTTTGTAGCAACAACCGGTTTTGCGGCAAGCATAGCCTCAACCAAAACATAGCCAAATCCTTCAACGATTGACGGCAACAATAAAACATCCAACGCCTTCATTAATGCCGGAATTTCTTTACAAAAGCCAAGATTGGTAACAGAATTTTCCCAGCCGTTTTTTTTGATTTCCGAATTTAAAAAATCAGCTAAAATGCCTTCACCGGCAAATAAAAACCTGGCATTTGGCAATTTTTCAAGAACAAGAGGAATAGATTTAATAATATCCGGAATTCCTTTTCGTTCGATAATTTGTCCGACAAAACCAATGACAGGTGATTCCTTGGAAATACCTAATGATTCACGAAAGCGCAATCCTTTATCTGCATTTTCAAGATAAGGTCCGGGGTCCACTCCCTTATAAACAACCTCAATACGGTTTGAGTCCAGCCAGGGTGCCTCTTTAAGCAATGTTTGTTTTGTTGAATTGGAATTTGCCAAAACATAATCAGCAAGAAAATTATAAGTAAACCGGTACCCTCAACTTGTTTTTTAACGGATAATCCACTTCCCTGGAAGGAACAACTTTAACATTGCCGGCTAATTTAGCGGCAATCCCTGCCAACCGAAGCTCTTTATCCATATTTGTACTTAAAACCTGAATTCGGTTCTTTTTTATTATTTCATATATTTGAAAAATGGTAACCGGATCAAAATCACCTTTCATTTTAACAGGAAAAACCCGAAATCCCTGCGCTTTGGCATTCTTTTCCAGAAGGGTATTTGGACGGCATACAAGTGAAACAGAGTGTCCGCGCTGTTCCAGTCCATGCATCACATCCATTAACCAGACTTCAGCGCCGCCCCACATCTGAATAGAGTTTAAAAATAATAATTCAAGTTTTCGTTTTTGATCTGCCATTATAAAATTTTTCAGACTATACCGGCTAAACGATGTATTTTTTCAACAGTTCGAACAGCACTATGATTATGTTCAACCCACTCCCGTCCTTTTGCCGATAATTCACGACGCAGGTCTTTATTTAAAATTAATTCGGTGACTTGCTCTTTCAAATTTTCAGCGTTAATAACAACAAACGGGTGGTCCGGATAATGCGCTTCAAAACCGGGGGCCAAACAGGAACATGTTGGAATTCCCATTGCCAAAGATTCCAGGGAATTTATTCCATACCCCAAATCACCAATTTGATCGATAAAAATATCACATGTTCTTTTTAGTTCAAGCGCTTTTTCATAGGGCAAATTTTCAATCAGGACTATTTCAATATTATAAGAACCAAGTTCATTTAAAACCTGTAAAATAACGTCACTTCCTTTAGCCTGCCGGTTGGTCGGTGCATGGCCGATGCGTATCCTGGAATGATCAGTTTGCTCTTGCTTTTTTATCGGTCCGCAATCAAAAGGGAAAAAAACATGATGGATATTTGGATGCAGTTTTAAATGGTCAAATTCAACGGATACATTCAAATCGCTATTTTTATCAATGGATGGTATGACACCGCGTGTTCGCAGATCACTACCTGTATAACAGCAAATTATTTTCTTTCCGTCTTTTTTCTGCTCTATAACAAATCCGGAATTCCGATAAAAACCCAATCCGCCATCAAGCTGCAGCACGTCATATTCCTTGAGATGATATTTTTGAATGGCGTTTTCAATTTTATCTTTCCAAATAAAATCCCGAAAATTTACCAGGTAATGTTCAAAAATATTATGAGGCCGCCATTCAACAGGGATTTTTTCCGGCACTTTGATTGTATTTGTAACCCGGCACTTTTCCGGAGAAGAAACAAACTTTTTAATCAACTTTGTACCGAAAAAATCAATAAAGGGCAGGTTCAGGCAAATATCTTCAAAATAATTGCGTTTATCACGAAACAGTGTCACAAGCCGGCTGTCAAAGCCAAGTTGTTTTTCTGTTTGGACCAATTGCCCGGGTACACCTGAAATATTTGTTGGGGCAATATGCAATATTCGGGGGCGTTTCAATATACCAGCCTTTAGGTTGATAATACCAGCTTGAGGCTGTCACGAAAAACGCCCTGGGCCCCAAAACTTTCTTTAAACCGGGCCAATCCCCAGTTCGGATCTTCATTAACGGTAAAAATCCCAAAATCAAGAAATCCATAGCCTGAGGAGATACCCCATTTAATAATTTCATGAAACAGAAAATTGACACCCCGATATTGTTGATAATCATCATCGTGGCTTATATAAAATGCCAGCACAACACGCGGATTACAAATAAACATAACAACACCGGACACCATAATATCATCATGATAGGCGGCAAAAAGTTTAATCCGGTCCGGAAAGAGTGACTGCAAAAGCCTCATTTCTTCCAGCGTGTGTGTCGGCGATACATTATGTCGTAATTTAAGGTTCTTTTTCAAAATCTGGAAAAAACGTTCATAGTCATCCGATTCGCGAACAACAACGCCAAGTTTTTGCGCCCGTCTTACGGCCCGCCTGGAACCTTCATTAAACGTCGAAAGAATCTCGTCCTGAGTAAAATCCAGCGGAACAACACTTGAAATTTCACGTTTGCGGTAGGTAAAACCGTTTTGCACCAACGCAAAATCAATATAATTACACGGTCGCCGCATATATATTTGAGGAGGAGGTGTTATATCAACCGCATCAAATCCGACAGACTTTACATATTTCAAAAAAGCATCAACAATTTCAAAGGCGTCCTTAATGGGAAGAGTATCATTAACAACAAAACTGCCATAAGATGCGCCGCGATGGGAAATCAACGTTCGCTCACCATTATTTGAAAAATCAACAGCCGGCAACAGGGCAATGCACTTGCCTTTTTTAAAAAACATAAGCGAATGGTCTATAAAGCGGTCTTTGGGGTGATAGGACAAAAATTTACGAGTATGAAATATAGTGCCGTTATTGGCAGACCACACAAAATCTTCCCATTCTTTCTTCAAATCATCATTATATAATTTGATTTCCATAGTCAAAGAACCATCCTCAATTTCTATCCTTACTGCATCAACGTTACCATAATTGCTTTTTGAATATGAAGTCTGTTTTCAGCTTCATCAAATACAACGGATTGCGGACTATCCATAACCTCATCGGTAATTTCGTCACCGCGATGTGCCGGTAAACAATGCATGACGATTGCATCTGCATCTGCGTGTGACATAAGCTTTGAATTTACCTGATAAGGCCGGAATAATTTATTGCGTGAGGCAGCTTCTTCTTCCTGACCCATGCTTGCCCAAACATCAGTATAAACGACATCCGCTCCTTTAACCGCCTCAAAAGGATCATCTGTAACAATAACTTCACTAACGCCATCTTTATCAGCATTTTTCAAAATTTGCGAATCCGGTTCATACCCTTGCGGGCACCCTATTCTCAACGACATAGGAATTCTGCTTGCCAAATTTATCCATGAATTCGCTACATTATTTCCATCTCCGATATAGGCAATTTTAAACTCATCCGAATGACCTTTATGCTCTATAAGCGTTAAATAATCACCCATAATTTGACATGGATGCGCCAGATCGGAAAGCCCGTTAATAACAGGGACAGGGGCAAACTCGCCTAATTCTGTGACAATGTTATGTCCAAAAACACGTGCCATAATGCCGTCACAAAACCGGGCCAGAACACGCGCCACATCGGCTGCAGATTCCCTCTTTCCCAATCCGACTTCATTCGGGCTCAGGTATAAAGCATGCCCGCCGAGTTGATACATGCCGACTTCAAAAGATACCCGGGTACGTGTGGAAGGCTTTTGAAAGAGCATGGCCAATGTTTGGCCTTTTAAAACATGATGTTCAATTTTTTTCTTTGTTTTATCTTTCAAATCAGCAGCCAGCTTGAAAACATTTTTAATTTCATCTGCTGAAAAATCCGTTATAACAAGAAAATCTTTTTTCACAATTTTATCCTCCTACAGATCACAAAATATATCGTCCCAGGTCTTCATCCTGTATAACATCTTTTAAATTTTCACGAACCATATTTTTTGTTACGGTTATGGAACTGGTTTCTTTGTTTGGTAAATCAAACAGCACACTTTCCAAAAGAATACTCATAACCGTATGCAGCCGGCGTGCACCAATGTCTTCTGCTTTTTGGTTCACCTCATAAGCCAATTTGGCAATTTCTTTAACCGCACCGTTGGTAAATTTCATTTTAACATTTTCAGTTTCCACAAGTGCAATATATTGCTTTATCAAAGCATTTTTTGGTTCTACTAAAATACGTTCAAAATCTTCGGCTGTTAATGTCTGTAATTCAACGCGAATAGGAAAACGACCCTGCAATTCCGGTATCAAATCCGACGGTTTGGATACATGAAAAGCACCGGAAGCAATAAACAAAACATGATCTGTTCTTACCATTCCATATTTTGTAACAACATTCGTCCCTTCAATAACAGGTAATAAATCCCGCTGCACACCTTCACGGGAAATATCCGGTCCGGCGCCGCCGTTTTCACCAGCCACTTTATCAATTTCATCCAAAAAAACAATGCCGGACTCTTCAACTCGATTAATAGCCTCACGGACGACCTCTTCCATATCAATCAGTTTATGTGTTTCTTCCTGGTGCAAATAGACCAAAGCCTCAGGCACCGTCATACGGCGTTTTTTGGATTTCGTCGGCATTATTGGTCCAAGCAGGTCCTGTATATTCAGGCCCATTTCCTCAATACCGATTGGGGAAATAATCTGCATCAACGGTGTTACATCAGCCGGGACCTCAAGTTCAACCGTGCGGTTGTCAAGTTTGCCTTCGTCCAATTGTTTTAGAATTTTTTCTCTGCTTCTTTTTCTCTTTTCTTCATAGGCTTTGCGTTTTTTAATTTCATCTTCTTCCGCGTCTTCATTGGAAGAAAAAGGCGTGGGCGGCAATAAAAGGTTCAGCAGCGTTTCAACGGCTGCTTCTTCAGCCTGGTCCTGAACAGACTCGATGACTTCACTGCGAACAATATTAACAGATAGATCAACAAGATCACGAATAATAGTCTCTACATCGCGGCCGACATATCCAACCTCGGTAAACTTGGAGGCTTCAACTTTAATAAAAGGCGCATTTCCCAGTTTGGCCAAACGACGTGCCAGTTCTGTTTTACCAACACCTGTAGAGCCAATTAAAATAATATTGTTAGGAACAATTTCTTCACGCAACTCATAAGGTACCTGCTGCCGGCGCCAGCGATTACGAAGTGCAATGGCAACAGACCGTTTGGCCTTGTCCTGCCCGATTATATATTTATCTAATTCTGCAACAATTTCCTTTGGAACCATTTCCATTTATAGTATACCTCTTGTCTAAAGGCTAAATTATTCTAATGTCTGAATTGTAATATTATCATTGGTAAAAATACACAATGATGCGGCCATTTCCATGGCCTCTTTTGCTATTTTAACGGCATCAAGTTTGGAATGTTTCATTAAAGCCCTGGCTGCAATGAGTGCAAAAGGGGCTCCTGAGCCGATTGCCACAACATTATCATCCGGTTCGATAAGATCACCTGTACCGGAAATCAAAAAGATATGCTTTTCGTCCAACACTGCCAGTTGTGCATCCAGGCGTCTCAGGTATCTGTCGGTACGCCAGTCTTTGGCCAGTTCCACAACAGAACGGCTCATGTTTCCATTAAATTCTTCCAATTTTTCTTCAAAGCGTTCAAAAAGGCTGAATGCATCAGCCGCTGCACCGGCAAACCCGGCCAGTACTTTATCATTATATAATTTGCGAACTTTTTTGGCTTTGCTTTTTAAGATAGTATCACCGTAGGTAACTTGTCCATCACCGGCCAGCACAACCATGCCTTTATGACGGAGTCCAAGAACGGTTGTCGCACGAAATTCATTGCGAGAATTCATGTTTGTCCTTTCCATTACAATCATGATTGTTAAATTTTTCGACGTAAACGTGATACTGGAATAGACATCTGTTCCCGGTATTTTGCTACGGTTCGACGGGCTACATTATACCCTTTTTCTTTCAACATTGTGGAAAGTTTTTGATCGTTAAACGGTTTTTTAGGCGGTTCAGAGTCAATTATTTCCTTGATAATCGCTTTAATTTTTTTATTGGAAACATCTTCACCTTCATCGGCCTTGATCTTTTCACTGAAAAAGTATTTTAGTTCAAAAATACCCCATTCAGTCTGAACGTATTTTCCATTGGTCACACGGCTGATAGTGGAAATGTCCATATAAATTTCTTCAGCAATATCTTTAAGAATCATTGGCTTCAAATGTTCCGGGCCCTTATCAAAAAAATCACGCTGTTTATCAATAATTGCTTCCATAGCCCTGAGAATGGTAGCCCGGCGCTGGTGAATGGAATTTATCAGCCAACGTGCTGATTCCAGTCTTTGACGAATAAAATCCCGGGTTTCCTTGCTGGTTTTTTTACGATCAAGCATCATCTTTCGATATTCATTATTTATCCGAAGCTGCGGAACGTTCCAATCGTTCATAAAAATTTTGTATTCACCATCTTCGTGACGAACTTCCAAATCCGGAACGATATAGTTATTTTCAAAGGAAACATAACCTTCTCCGGGTTTTGGATTTAATTTAACGATCAGGTCCATAATATCACGGATATCGTCCAGCGTAATGTCCAGGTCCTTGGCGAGACGCTCAAATCGTTTGTTTTTAAAATCATCAAAATGATCACGAATAATAATAATTGCCAACTCATTAATGGGTTTTTGTTCTAAAAGTTGAATCAGCAAACATTCCTGCAGATTTCTTGCCCCAATGCCGGGCGGATCAAATTGTTGAATAATTGCCAACACTCGTTCAACATCATCAGCATCAGCCTCAAGGTTTTCCGAGATTGTCTCAACGTCACTTGCAAGGTATCCGCCGCTGTCAATATTCCAAATAAGATGCTCACCAATAATAATATCTTTTTCACTCAACTCTGACATATTTAACTGACTTAAAAGGTGGTCAGTTAATGTTTCTTTAGAAACTTCAGGTCGTTCAAAAACTTCAGCGTCTTTTTCTTTAGGGATACGAATTTCGTAATTATCTTCATCGTTTAATATTTCATCCCAATCTATTTCATCTTTTTCAGCTTCAATTTGCTCATCGTCGTCTTCATCTTTTTCTTCCTTGAGCTCAAGATTTTGGTCCATTTCTTCCATTTCCTGTTCCATCTCTTCTTCCATATCAAGCTCAAGTAATGGATTTATTTCGACTTCCATTCTTATTCTCTGTTCCAAATTAAGAACAGGTAACTGAAGTAAAGAAGATAACAGCACCTGTTGCGGTGACTGCTTCATTTGCAGATTAAGACTTTGTGCTAATCTAACCATTCATTCTCCCTTCTTCCCATTGTAACACCAACATGCCCATCACTAATCCTTATATATTTATCGACATTTTTTTCATATTCTTGAGTTTATATAGCCTTTTAAGTGCTTAGCGATCCAACTTGAACTTGTCACCAAGATATCTCTTTCTGGCTTCTGGGTCATTAGCTAAAAATTCTGCAGTACCGGACTTTAATACAGTCCCGTCATAAAGTAAATAAGCACGGTCTGTAATAGATAATGTTTCGTGAACATTATGGTCTGTAATTAAAACGCCAATACCTTTGGTTTTTAAATCAGCAACTATTTGCTGAATATCTTCAACGGCAATAGGGTCAACACCGGCAAAAGGTTCATCCAGCAAAATAAACTTTGGATTTGTTACCAAAGCTCGGCAAATTTCAACACGTCTCCGTTCACCACCGGAAAGAGTTACGGCTTTATTTTTCGCCAAATGCCTGACTCTCAGGTCATCCATTAACTGGTCAGCTCTTTCTCGTCTTTGTTTTTTGGAAATTTTTAAAGTCTCCAAAATTGATAATAAATTTTGTTCAACCGTTAACTGACGAAACACCGATGCTTCCTGGGGTAAATATGAAATACCCTGCCGGGCCCTTTGGTACATTGGTTTTCCGGTAATATTATTTTGATTTAAAAAAATACGACCGGAATTGGGTTTTATCATACCAACAATCATATAAAAAGTTGTTGTTTTACCGGCGCCGTTTGGTCCAAGTAATCCGACGATTTCACCCTGCCGAATTTCGATGCTAACATCATTAACTACGCGGCGTTTTCCATAAATTTTAACCAGTTTTTCAGACCGTAATACCGGTAAATCAGAATCCATGAATCTTTTCCATTTTATGAATTGTGTTGTTTACCTCCGTACTGCTGTCATAAACTGCCGGAGTTTTTAGGCGATTTAAAAGTTCTGCCAATTCACTTTCCAACATATATTGGTTTTTAGGCGGATAAAAAACACCATTGGAAGAACTTGGAGCGCTGTTAATTTGTACACTCTCCATTTTATTATCGTTAAAGGTTATCATTAATTCATCACCCTGAACTTTGTTTAAACCTTTTTCCTCTCCTTTTTCAAGGGCATGATAATAACTGGTGGCCCTTCCTTTTACATTTACTTTTTTAATTTTATTTTGATCAAGCTTTACGTAAATATCTTCACCTATAAGAAAATCATAGGCATATTTTTTCTTTTCTGCCAGAGTGTCAACCTTTGAGCTGACAAGTGCATCACCGATAAGATGAATAGCATCAATTTCGGATTTGTTCATTTCCAGTTCTATTGTTTCTCCGGTTAAAAAATCTTCACCCTGAAAAGCATCAGGAGAAATTGTTAAAATAATCCGGTTATTATCTTTCAACAGTAATAATTCTCCGCAATGGGCAGTAACTTCTCCTCGAGTTACAACGACGTTGTGTGTAACTTTAAACTTTTCACCATCATCAAACATTTCAATTTTATTACCTGTAATTTCCATTACATTTTCCGGCAGCGTATCTTGTTGTGTAAAAACAGGTTCTTCAGTTGCCAGCGCATACCCTGTTTCCATAAAATAGTCTATATGTTGACCGGATAAAAAAGAATTCTCGCTAGAGTCAGCTAAAAAAACATTGCCATCTGCAATAACCTGACTATTCACTTCATGATAAGTTAAACTGTCCGCTAAAATCGTTTTTGAAGAATCAAAAAATATCACATGATTTCTGGCAACCGCGATTTTTGTGTCTTCAAAATATGTAATAAACCGGGCCTTTAAAGTCTTTTGTTCGTCAAAAATTTTAACATTGCCGATAAAATCGGTGCGTCCTAAATTTTGATACTGTATAGCCTCTTCGCAAAACATTTGCGTTTTTTCCTGATAAAAATGCACATTACCAATCAAACGCATTATAGATTCATTATTGACGGTTTCACCAATAACACGATCAGCATGTTTGAGATATAAACGTTCTTTACTCTTGACATCATTTGCAGGTAAATTATGTGTTACAAATAATGCCCAACACATACAGAAAAAAATAATTTTAAAAACAGGGTTTCTCATTCTTCCTTTGAAACAGTTAAACTATCTGATGGTGGTGTATTTACATCCAAACTATCTATATCTTTTTTCTTGTCTTTTTTAAACCGGTCCGTTGACAGATCCAGGCCCTTGTGGGTTTTTCCGGAAAAATCAAACATCTGCCAGGCGCTAAGGTCGGGTTCAGATTCAAATCCGACACCATAAAAAGTATCACTTTCGGTTGTGGTAATCATAACATCCACATTTGATATAATTTTACCCATCCGTTGATCATAGGCCAGTTCTTCAGTAAACAGGGTCAAGCCACTGTCTGAAACAACCACCACATTGTCCATTGCTCTTACATCGTTGGACTTTTCATCCAATTCGCCTCTTTCAGCCGTCAATTTGGATTTATGTTTTCCGTCAGCATCATAAAAATCAACCACAACTCCCTGGTCCATTTTTACAATCGCTTTTTTTAAAAATCGTGATCCGTGTCCGGCTTTTATTTTGGCCTCAACATTACCTTTTTTTGTGGCTGTTAAGTCCAGGTCCCACAGTTCCTGGTCCGGTAATTCTATTTCCTTGTCTACAGATACCGAATCGCTTTGCTGCTGATGACAGGCAACATAGCCTGATAAAAATAAAACCAAAAAAATATTTATATAACGAAAAAGTGTATTCATAATTATCGATATTAAACGGTTATACCCGCTTCCAATAAATCATGTATATGAATAATTCCCTTAGGGAAATGTTCGGTATCCACAACAATGATTTGATTAATATTAAACTCTTGCATCAATTGCATGGCCTGAGAAGCAAAAGAACCTGCATAAATAATTTTAGGAGTTGCATTCATTATATCGCCGGCAATAATATTGGAAAATTCTTTTCGGGTTTGAAACAATCTCCGGATATCACCATCGGTTATAATACCGGCCAGCATGCCGTTTTCATCCAAAACACAGGTGCTCCCAAATCGTTTACGTGTTATTTCAACAATAACATCCTGTAACGAAGCGTTCAATGAAACGCGGGGCACTTTATCACCTGAAAACATAATTTCATCGATTTGGGTTAATTTTTTACCCAAAGAACCGGCAGGATGTAAAAAAGCAAAATCCTTTGAATTAAACTGGCGTTTTTCTAATAATGCAACAGCCAAAGCATCTCCCATAGCAAGAGTAGCCGTTGTGCTGGCAGTTGGTGCCAGATTGTTTGTACAAGCTTCTTCTTTAACACTAACGTCCAGAACAATATCACACCGGTCTGCCAATGCAGAACGTAAATTACCGGTCATTGCAATTGTCTTAACTCCCAGTTGTATAAACACCGGAAACAAGCGAGTAATTTCATCTGTTGTTCCGCTTTTTGAAATACAGATAACAATATCATTTTTAAGTACGATTCCCAAATCACCATGGACCGCTTCAACAGGGTGTAAAAAAATCGCAGGCGTACCGGTACTTGCCAGCGTGGCGGCAATTTTTTTTGCAATGATTCCTGATTTGCCGATACCGGTAACAATAACCCGGCCCTTACAGTCATAAAGAGTATCAACAGCTTTAATAAATTCAGTCCCAATTCTTCCAATCAGTTCCTGAACAGCCAAACTCTCGACACTCAGGACTTTTTGAGCAATTTCAACAATTAAAGAATCATTAATGGATATATCTTTTTTTCTATTATTATTTTCCATATCTATTTTGGTAAAGTTACAACTCCATATAAATGTACAAAAATTGAATCAACACCGGGAACTGAAACTTGTCCCGAACGATAGGCAGCACACTTGAGCTCTTTTAAACCGGATAGCCCGCTTAGAACCCAGTCATATTGAAAAGGAGATTGTTTATCAGTTGCAACCAGAACATCGTCTATAAAAAATTCCACACGGTTTATAAACTGGACCGGTGAAACCTGGACCGTTATGGGAATACTGTTTAAAGCGACAATTTCTTCACCGTTTTTTGGTGATAATATTTTTATGGAAGGTGCATTTTCCGATGTAACTATAAGCGTAATGTTATCGCTAACTTTTTCACCGTTCACATCTTTAACCGTTGCCTCAACTACAAACGATCCTTCATATTGCGGTGCAGTCCATTGGACTGTTGAGCCTTGAGATGATGATAATAAACCGTGGTTGCAGTTCCATTGATATGACAATTCATCATTGTCAGGATCAGTTGCTTCAACTGCCAGAACAGAGGTTTCTCCGATCAACAAAGAATCCGGCGTGGCGCTAATAGAAGTGATAATTGGAGCACGGTTTGTCAATTTTTCCACAACACCACAGGAAAGTATTATAAAATATAATACAAATATATATTTATAGCCGTTTTTCATACTAAAAAAATAATCTTGTACTTTGATAAACTTCTAAAGTATTTCGGTTCTGAACAAAAACAACCAACGATGTTTTCAATTCGTCCCATTCAGAAAAAAAAGAAATACTTTTATTAATATCAACCACATTACCGTCATCAATTTTATCTATTGAATGCACAAGCACAATATCTCTGACAATCAAATCCGCGCTTGCGGACAATTCTTCAACAACAACAGCATAAACCGCTATATTTTCGGCACTTTGCTTTCCCAGACAGGCCAGTTTTCCGTCAAGTTCCAGTTTTGAATTGTTAAGAGACGCCTGACATTCGATATAAAATTGTCCGGTGCCTAAAAAGCGTTGTTCAGTCGGTTGCAGGTAACGTTGAAAAGCTGTCTCAGAGTCAGATGCGCCCTGAACCCTGCGTCCGACACCGTCAATAAAAACATCCGGAATGCCCTGCTGGTCGGAATCCGGAACGAATGCAAGATATCGCGATAAACTTGCCGAACAGGCATCAGGGTCTGTTCCCTGGGTCCGCTCAACATGATGTTCCAGGATTAAAAGATTTGATGAATTAAAATGTTCATTTAATTTTTCCAATCCTTCTTTGGCCCAGGTTACATAGCCATCTACACTGCTATTAATAAAAGCCTCAACCAACACCGTCTTTTCAATCCGACTGTTTTCATTTTTTGGGTCAAGCGGATTGCTTCGGTCCAGATTGCAACTGTGTATATACAGAGCACAAATAAAAAACAATATGTATTTTAAACTTTTCATCAATAATGCAACGTCAAATTCAAACCAATCGTGTTCGTTTCCGAAGCATAACAGGGCGTAACAAACAAACGACCACTGTCGGAAACCGGAATTCCAGCCAGAATGGTATTCCCCTGACTTTTATCCGCAAACCACAAAATCATACCTGTTCCTAGCAAAGCTACAGATGTTCCGATGAATACATTTCTCATTCGATAGGCTTTATTGGCCTTATCATAATTTTGCTCGATCTCACCTAATAAAGATGAACTTTTATAAGCATCATATTTATCATTGTAAGAGTTATGAAACAGAGCAGCTACAAGTGTTGAGCCTGCTCCGGCAGCCAAAAACCATTTTGAAGGATAATGGGTTACCTTTTGGGCGGAAATATAGTTTCCATTATCCGTTAATTTCAAGTGTATGTTGTTAGCCAATACCTGGACCATTTTTTCAACAGCCTGTTTATTTGGCCCGGTCACCTTCTCTCCCACAACCTGGCCGGATTTTACATTGGCTATATGTGAATCGATTCGAAAACGATTTTTTGAAAAATTCAATTCACCGGTTATAACAAAGTCCGCTCCTAACAATTTCCCGGCTTCCAGGGCTTTATTATCATTCAATATTCCGGTTTGGCTGAGAGCAAGTTCCTGATATATTGCCTCTATTTTTGTGCGTTCCACAACAATCAAATCATCATAGCCGGACAGCTCTGTTTTAAGCATTTCAACAATATTTTCGCCAAAGGTTTCATCGTCTATCTGTTCAGAACCGGCTGTAAACTCGGAAACAGCGACAATAACTTTATCAGTTTGGGCCGAAATATCAACAATGTTAACGGAAATCATTGTAAATACCAAAACCGCAAAAACCAGGTCTGAAAAACGAAAAATTTTATAGGGCGTATTTCTCATCCAGTTCACATTTTAAATCATGGATTCTTTTTACATGAATTAACAAAGTTTCCAGTTTATCCAAAGGCCACATGGTTGCGGCATCGCAGAGGGCTTTGGAGCAATCCGGGTGTGTTTCAATAAAAATTGCCTGACAACCGGCAGCCACAGCAGACCGGGCAATTACCGGCACCATTTCAGGACGCCCGAGAGACGGATTGTCCGCCGTCTGCCCATATTCGCGAATAGCATGTGTCGGGTCAATAACTACCGGATAACCGGTTCGGGCCATAACCGGCAGCGCTGTCATGTCTACAACCAGATTGTTGTAACCAAAAAAAGTACCGCGCTCGGTTACTAAAATATTTTCATTACCAGTGGTTTCAATTTTTTTTACGACATTTTGCATATTATAAGGAGCAACAAACTGTCCTTTTTTTACATTAATAGCTTTACCAGTTTTTCCGGCTGCCTGCAACAGAGATGTTTGCATACATAAATACGCCGGTATTTGTAAAACATCCAAAACCTGCGAAGCAACCTTTGCTTCCTGTTCACTATGAATATCCGACAATACCGGTACGTTCAACCGGGATTTAACCTCAGCTAAAATCTCCAATCCCTTTTCAAGTCCGGGTCCCCGAAAGCTGTCCACCTTTGACCGGTTATCTTTTGTGTAGGAAGATTTTAATATATAGTTCATTCCGAGACGTTCGGTAATGGCTTTAATTTTTTCCCCGGTTTCAAGAACAAGTTCTTTACTCTCTATTACACATGGACCGGCAATTAAAGTAAAAGGGGCTTTTGGTCCTACGGAAATATGCTCATTAATTTTAATCGTTTTCATTATTTTCACTTTTACCATTTTCCTGAACAGAAATTTTATAATCAATGGCATGTCTTACAAATTCACGGAATAGCGGATGGGCCTTTAAAACCCGAGATTTTAGTTCCGGGTGAAATTGCACACCCACAAACCAGGGATGATCAGCAAGTTCAATAACTTCAACCAGGTTTGTTTCCGGATTACGTCCCACAACTTTCATTCCCGTGGAGACAAGCTGTTCCACATATTCATTATTAACTTCATAGCGGTGTCTATGTCGTTCGCTGATATCTGTTCGTTTATAAGCTTCAGCAGCTTTACTTTCTTTGTCAAGCATACATTGATAAGCACCCAGGCGCATGGTACCGCCTTTTTCTGAAACTTTAATTTGAGTCTCCATTAAATCGATAACCGGATGTTTGGTGTTATTATCAAACTCCCGGCTGTTTGCTCCCTGTAAACCACAGACATTGCGCGAAAATTCAATTATCGCACATTGTAATCCCAAACAGATTCCAAAAAACGGAATTTTATTTTCACGGGCATATTGAATGGCTTGAATTTTACCTTCAATTCCTCTTTCACCAAAGCCACCGGGAATAAGAAGGCCGGACACATCATTTAAATAACCATCAATACCTTTTTTCTCAATTTCTTCAGAATCCAGCCATTTTAACTCTACACGGGCATCGTTTTCAACACCGGCATGAACAAATGCTTCAATAATTGATTTATAGGAATCATGCAAATCAGTATACTTGCCGCATATTGCTATTCTTACATAACCGGATGGATTTTTAGTTTTACGGACAAACTCTTTCCAACCTGTTAAATCCGGTTCGCTGTTTTTCAATCCCAGGTGATTTAAAACCTTGGATCCGACTCCGAACTGCTCAAATGACAACGGCACTTCATAAATACAATCAACATCACGTGCTTCTATAACCATTTCCGTCGGTAAAGAACAAAACAGTGCAATTTTATCACGTTCTTCTTTTCCCAATGGCACCTGGCTGCGACAAAGCAGCATATCCGGTTGTAAACCGATTTCACGCATTTTCATAACAGAGTGTTGGGTTGGTTTGGTTTTTAATTCACCGGAAGCATGAATATAAGGAATAAGGGTAAGATGAATATTCATAACATGCTGACGCCCTTTTTCCTGCATAAATTGACGAAATGCTTCCAGAAACGGCAAACTTTCAATATCACCAACAGTTCCACCTACTTCAATAAATACTATATCATAATTTTCTTCGCCTTCACCAACATCCAGAACGCGTCGTTTAATTTCATCTGTAATATGGGGGATAACCTGTACGGTTTTGCCTAAATAATCGCCACGTCTTTCTTTTGTTATCACTTTATAATAAATTTGTCCTGTTGTGGCATTATTCCGCTTGGTCATATCCGTATGAATAAATCGCTCATAATGGCCAAGATCCAAATCGGTTTCGGCGCCATCATCCGTTACATAAACTTCACCGTGTTGAAATGGACTCAAAGTACCCGGGTCAACATTAATATATGGGTCCATTTTCATTATGGTCACATTCAAACCACGCGCTTTTAGCAATCGCCCGATAGAGGCAGCAGCAATTCCCTTTCCCAGGCCGGAAACAACGCCACCGGTAACAAAGATATATTTTGTCTGTTTTGTTTTCAATTTTTTGGTCCTACTGGTTTTAATTTAAAATTTATCCAATTACTTTAGGTACACTAAAATAACCGTTATTTTTCTTGGGAGCATTTTGTAAAACCCGTTCCTGATCAAAGTTTTCCACAACTTTATCCTCACGGAAAACATTCTCCAATTCCAATACATGATAAGTCGGTTCAATATCTTTTGTATCCAACTCGTTTAATTTATCAATATACTCTAAAATTTGATTAAACTGTGTAACAAACTTTTCTTTTTCTTCACTGGAAAAAGATAATTTAGCCAAAGATGCAATTTTTTCTACCTGATCAATCGTTACAGACATATACGTCTCCATTAAATTAAAATAAACGTTGCGCTAATATAAAACATAGGTAAAAAAGAGTCAAGTCAATTTTAACTACAGTGGCATAATTTTTGTAAAGTAGATCACTCATTTTTTAACATACAAAAAAAAAGCGCGATTATTAAAAATAACCGCGCTTTTAAAATTTAGCTGCAAATACTAGGACGGAAGAACGTTTACAAACTTTTTCGCTTTGCCGCGAGTTTCAAACTTGACATGTCCGTCTGTTTTTGCAAAAATTGTATCATCATTACCGAGACCGGTATTTTGTCCCGGATGAATTTTCGTTCCGCGTTGACGTACGAGTATACTGCCGGCAGTTACGAATTGTCCATCAAATCGTTTAACTCCAAGCATTTTAGGATTACTGTCGCGTCCATTTCTGGAACTTCCAACACCTTTCTTATGAGCCATTACAACGTCTCCTATTACTAAAACGCAAATATATTAAGCGCTGATTCCATCAATCTGAATACGGGTTAACGGTTGACGATGCCCATTCAAAACTCTATAAGTTTTACGACGTTTTTTCTTAAAGACAATCGTCTTGTCTGATTTTTCATGTTCTAAAATAGTTGCCTGAACTTTAGCACCTTCTACATAGGGTGTTCCAACTTTAACATCGTCATCATTGGAAATAAAAAGTACTTTTTCAAATTCTACTTTGGAACCCACATCGCCATCCAGACGTGCAGTGACTACTTTTTGATTTTTTTCAAGCTTTATCTGCTCACCAGCGATGTCAACTATGGCATACATGAGCCGTCTTCTCCATTTTATATAAAAACTACAATTTTATCATTTACAAAGCTTATAAATTTAAAAAAATAATATTTAAGAGTCAAGCCATAAATTTCAAAGTTAGGTCATCTTCACCCATTTTATCAAAAAATCGGAACTCATCCATGCTTATATTTTCGTCTTTTATTACTTTAATCCGTGTCCAATATTTCCAGCTTATTCTTCGTAACGGACTGCGATACCCATCAGACAAAAATTTAGCCAACTCCGGGTGAACAATGAGCTGCAAACTACGGTCTCCGCCTTCTGTTCGATAACGTTTGATCCATCTTTCAATTCTGGAAACCATTGTTGTTTTATTCATGATTCGTCCGGTTCCCATGCAGGCAAGACAAGGTTCACTGATAGAGAACAACAAAGCAGGACGTACACGTTCTCTTGTCATTTCAATAATACCAAACTCGGAAAGCTGGGTAATATTGACCTGTGCACGGTCTTTACGCAGCTCTTTCAGGAACGAATCATAGAGTTTTTTCTTATTAGCCTCTTCAACCATGTCTATAAAATCGATAATAATAATACCGCCGATATCTCTTAAACGAAGCTGCTTGGCAATTTCTCTTCCAGCTTCCAGATTGGTCTTTAAGCTGTTCATATCATGATTGTCCGAACCGGCAAACCGACCGCTGTTAACATCTATGGCGGTCAATGCCTCCGTATGGTCGATAAAAATATACCCTCCCTTTTTCAACCAGACTTTACGGGACAGACTTTTAATTAACTGTGTTTCAATGCCAAATTCATCAAAAATTGGTTCTTTTTTCTGATATAATTGAACATTTTCCATAAGCTGCGGCGAAACATCTTTAAGATATTTAAGAATTTGTTTGTACATCTTTTTGGAATCGACAACCAGGCTTGTAACATCCGATGTAAACAGATCACGAATAACGCTTGACAACATGCCCATATCTTTATGCAACAACATGGGAGGATTGCCTTTGGAAACACTTTTTTTAATCTTGTTCCAGGTTCGGACCAGATTGTCCATATCTGATTTGAGAGATTCCTCATCCTTTCCTTCGGAAACAGTTCGCACAACCATTCCATATCCCTCAGGACGTATGCGGCGAGCTAACTTTTTTAACCGAAACTTTTCCTGTCGGTTGTTAATTTTCCGGGAAACCCCCACCATTGTTTCGTTTGGAATTAAAACGAGAAACCGGCCAGGCAGGGAAATATTGGATGTAATTCGTGCACCCTTGTTAGCTATCGGTTCTTTAGTAATTTGTACTAAAATAGGCTGACCTTTTTTTATCGGCAGGTCAACAAACCCCTTTCGTCTTCTCTGATTTCCTCTGCGGGGTACAGGATTGTTTTCCATTAATGGTAAACTGTTGCCAATATCTGAAAAATGCAAAAACGCATCCTGTTTCATTCCGATATCCACAAAAGCGGCTTGAATCCCCTTTATGACTTTGGCAACCCTGCCAAAATAAATATCCCCAACCATTCTTTCATTTTCAGGCAGTTCAAAATAAAGCTCTGCCAACTCATCATTTTCTAAAATAGCTATACGTGTTTCACCAATAGAAACATTAATAATAATATCCTTTTTCATTATACCTCAAATTCTTTTAATTGCTGTTGAGTGAATAAAAAGTAAGGTAGAATTGAAAGATTAACTAAAAATCCATTGGCGTATTGATCATATCTCCATACTGGACATAGACCCCCGTACGCGTTACATGGGCTGTTTTAGTTATTTCTTCATCCGCATAAAATAGTGACAACAACTCGTCAATGCGGACAGTCTTTCCTTCAATTATTTCTGTAATAAGACAGAACCCATCATCAATGGGTTTCATTTCTGAAATATACGGCCGTATATTTACTTTACGTACCTTATTACTTTTTGTTTTTCGCTCAACGAAAATATTCTCTTTGTTAATTATTTCATGGATTTTTTCTTGTAAAAATCCATTTTCAATTTTTTGTTGAAACAAAATTCGATAATCAATTCGATTAACAATAGATGTTAATGCTTTTGGTTTACCAAAAAGGGTTTTAATCTGTAAAATTTTAACGCCTTCCGGTAATTGTTCCGACAGTCGCTGAAACAGATCTGTATTTTTTTCATTATAATAATAAATATCAAAGTACTCTGCTTCACTTAAATAGCCCGTGGCTAAAGCCGGACCGTATGATACTTTTGGATGAGGATTGTAACCTTCCGTATATACCAATGGTATTTGGGCACGTCTGAGAGCTCGTTCAAACAATCTTGTCATGTCAAGATGTGACAGAAACCGAATCTGTTCACTACATGAATACTTGATTCGAGCAATCCGAACCGGACTGTCAGTGTCGAGATTTTCTTTTCGTTCTATTTTTTCGGTTTCAGGTGTTGCTGCAACGGATATTTTTGATTTATCAGTATTTTTATTTATGATATCCTGACAGGCTTTATGTTGCATCAAACCACAACCATTACATTCAGATTCCCGGCAATCTAATGTAGTTATTGACTTTTCAGCATTTTTAAATTCATTTACTAAAAATTTCTTTTTCACGCCTTTATGAATGTGGTCCCAGGGCAAAGCGGCATCCATAGAGAAACCATTTGTAAATTGGTCTGCTTGAAAACCACATTCATCCAAAGCCTGGGTCCATCTGTCAAAACTATATAACTCGGTCCACCCATCAAGCCGAGAACCCAATTCCCAGGCCCGTTTTAAAACGGCTGCAAGACGGCGGTCTCCACGAGCTAAAACGCCTTCCACAACTGCCAGGTCAGCAAACCGCCAACTTATCTTAACATTTTTCCGCCGTACTTTGGATTGAATAAAATCTATTTTTCGCCTCGTTTCCTCCATCGGGTCCTGGGTACTCCACTGAAATGGAGTAAATGATTTTGGTACAAACGGCGAAACAGAAATATTTATCCTTTTCCCTTTATAAAGTCGCGCCAATTCAGCAGCCTGGTCCGTCAAATTTACGATGCCGTATAAATCTTCATCGGTTTCAAATGGCTGCCCAATCATAAAATATAATTTGACAAGGTTCCATCCCTCTCGAAATGCCAAATCAATTGCGCCCAGCAGATCTTCTGCTGTTGTGTCTTTATTAATTATTTGTCGTAACCGATCTGTACCTGCTTCCGGGGCAAAGGTAAGACCGGATTTACGAACTCCTTTTGCAAAAGCTGCAACCTCAGGAGTAAAACTTTGTGGCCTTAGTGACGGAAACGACAGATTTACCATCTTGCCATCGAGATTATCTTTTAATCCCTTTAACAATTCAAACAGATTAGAATAGTCCGAAGTTGATAATGAAACAAGGGAAATTTCATCATATCCTGTTGCGGCTATATTTTCCCTGGCTTGCTGAACCAAATCATTCGGAGAGCGTTCCCGAACGGGTCGGTATATAAAACCGGCATTACAAAAACGGCATCCCTGCGAACATCCTCTGGCAATTTCCAAAGACACTCTGTCATGTGTGGTTTGAATATTCGGCACAAGAGGTTTATCCGGGTAATTCTCTAAAGCCAATTCATCCATAATCCTGGCGTTAATTGATTCCGGTGCTTTTGGATGAGTTGTTTCAATTTTTTCAAAATTCCCGTTCACAGAATATACCGCTTTGTAAAACTGCGGGATATATACTCCTTCCAAACCGGCCATTTTTTCCAGGACCTTCTGACGAGGAATGTTTTTCTTTTTACTTTCCTGTACAAGTAATATAATTTCCTGAGAGACTTGCTCTCCATCCCCAATTATAATGGCATCAAAAAAATCCGCAACAGGTTCAGTATTAAATGCAGACGGTCCGCCGCCGATTACGAGCGGAAAAGTTGTCCTCTTTTTTGACTCTAATTCAATATGAGACAAATCAAGCAAATTGAGTATACTGGTAAAATGCATTTCATATTGTATTGTAAATCCCAGTACATCAAAATCTTTTAAAGGTGTAAATGTCTCTAACGAAAAAAGAGGAATATTTTTGTTACGCATTTTTGCCTCCATATCCACCCAGGGAGCAAAAGCACGTTCCACATAAACACCCGGCAATTTATTCAATATATTATATAAAATCGGAAAACCCATATATGACATACCGATTTCATAAACATCAGGAAATGCCAACGCCATTCGGGTATCTATGGCGGACAAATCCTTACGAATCATATTGACTTCATTGCCAATATACCTTCCCGGTTTACTAACAAAAGGTAAAATATTAAAAATTGTATCTCTAAAGGAGTTTTTTTCTTCTGTCTGATCCAATTTAACAACTTTATAATAATTAAAAACCCCGTCAGCTTAACAATTGACGGGGATACAATCGTTATTTTAGGCTAGTAATTTAATAAGAAAAAACATAAAATGCTACGATTATTCTAATACTTGTTCTTTATATATTCTATACCGCGTTCAAGGGCAGTTTCATTCAGTTCAATTAAATTTTTTCGCTTTATTATTTGAGGCAAGGCCTGAACAGCAACATCTTTGGTTAAAATTGATGTATAAGCAAGATAAGCTCCAAAAACAACCATATTTGCCGTACGGGTATTACCAAGATTGTCTGCTATTTCGGTTGCCGGAATAGCTAAAACGGTAATATCGTCCCGAGTTGGTTTTTGATTAATTAGAGAACTATCATAAATTAAAAGTCCGCCAGGCATTACTTCTTTTTCAAATTTTTCCAGGGAGGGCTGGTTCATGGCAATGAGTACCGATGGTTTTGAAACAAGAGGAGAACCAATCCGTTCCGATGATAAATTCACATGACAATTTGCTGTTCCGCCACGCATTTCAGGTCCGTAGGAAGGAATCCAGGATACGTGATAGCCGGCCAACATTCCAGCCTGGGCGACTGCCAGTCCAAGCATCAAAATTCCCTGACCGCCAAAACCGGCCATAATTAAACGTGGATTTTGAAATTTTTGTTCCGGTAAAGGGCTTTTAAAAACTTTATCGTCTTTAACAGGAATGTTTAATTTTTCAAAAACATTGTCAGCATCAAAATGATTAGGGCTCGCTGTGGCTGCTTCTATATTCTCAGTTTCATCTTTAAAAACACCCAACGGGAATTGTTTCACCATATAATCTTGCAGCCATTGTTTTGCCTGGACAGGTGTCATTTTCCATCCTGAAGGGCAAACAGACAAAACCTCAACCAAAGAAAACCCCTTATTCTCTATCTGGTTTCGCAATGCTTTGCGAACCGCACGTTTTACTTTATTCGTGTGTTTGGCGTCGCTTAACGCGACCCGTTCAATATATACAGGCGCTTCGAGGGTAGCTATCATTTCACAAATCCGCATCGGAAAACCTTCATTGGAAATATTTCTGCCTCTCGGGGAGGTGGTTGTTTTCTGCCCAACAAGTGTTGTCGGCGCCATCTGCCCGCCGGTCATACCATATATTGCATTATTTACAAAAAAGACGGTAATATTTTCTCCCCGGTTTGCTGCCTGCAAAATGTTATTACCACCAATAGCGGCTAAATCGCCGTCACCCTGGTAACTGATTACCAGGCTATCGGGATGCACTCGTTTAATTCCTGTTGCAGCAGCAGGCGCCCGTCCGTGAGCTACCTGAATATTTCCCGCCTTAAAATAATAATAGGCAAAAACACTGCATCCAACCGGACTGATAAAAATAGTACGTCCTTCAGCCCCCAATTCATCTATCGCTTCGGCTATAAGTTTATGAAGCACTCCATGCCCGCAGCCCGGACAATAATGAGTAACATCCTTGGCGCCGGCTTTTCGTTCATAAGTATCATAAAAGCTGTTTGGTTTTTTTAAAACTTTTGCCATAATCACGCCTCTACAATTTTTTCAATTTGCTCAGCCAGTTCTTCAGGTGTTGGAACAATTCCACCCATACGATTATAAAAATGAACAGGAAGCTTGCCGTTTACAGCCAATCTGACGTCATCTACCATTTGTCCATTGGAAAGTTCAATAACTAAAAATTTTGATGCTTTATCAGCTATTTCGGCAAGGTGGTCGGAAGGAAATGGCCAAAGGGAAATAGGACGAACCATTCCTACTTTGAGTCCCTTTTTACGCAACATATCAATAGAAGACTGAATAATCCGCGAAACAACGCCATAGCCGACAATAACAATTTCTGCATCGTCAACCATATAATCTTCATAACGGATTTCATTCTGTGTTACTTTATCATATTTTTGTTGAAGTTTTATATTGTGCTGTTCCAATATTTCCGGTTCAAGCTGAATGGAACAGACAAGTTTTTCAGCATCCTCAGGTTCGGCATTTATGGCCCACTCTTTTTTCTCAAGTTTTGTAACAGGATCAGGAAAAACAACAGGTTCCATCATTTGACCAATAAATCCGTCCGCCAATATAACAGCCGGGTTTCTATATTTATCAGCCAGTTCAAATGCCAGCATTGTCAAATCACACATTTCCTGTGCACAATTTGGTGCAAGGACAATCAATTTATAATTACCGTGCCCGCCGCCTTTTACCATTTGATTATAATCGGATTGTTCCGGTGCAATATTTCCAAGTCCGGGACCGCCGCGCATAATATCAACAACAACAATCGGCAACTCTGCTCCGGCACAATAGGAAATGCCTTCCATTTTCAGGCTCATACCGGGACTGGAAGACGCTGTCATAGCACGGATACCACCGGAAGCAGCGCCATACAACATGTTTATGGAAGCAACTTCACTTTCAGCCTGCAAAAAAGTGCCTCCGACGAGAGGCATATAAAACGCGGCTGCTTCTGCAATTTCGGAGGCTGGAGTAATTGGATAACCAAAAAAATAGCGACATCCTGCTAATATCGCACCCTTAACTATCGCTTCGTTCCCTTTAATAAGTTGTTTGGCCATAAATCAAACCACCTCCTCTTCAATATAACCTTTTTTATATACTGTAATCGCCCCTGGTTCCGGACATTGATAAAAACAGGTTCCACACCCCGTGCACCCGCTTCCTTTATATCCGGCCGGATGGTACCCCAATCGGTTGAAGGTATGTTGTTCATATAAAACACCTTCGGGACAGGTTGCTATACAAAGACCGCAGCCTTTGCACTCGTCTACACGAACCACAACCTTGGCTTGTTTCAGGCCTAAAGTTTCAGCCATACAGCCTCCTTCATGTCTTATCACATCATGGCATAACTAGACTCATACCTGTAAATTTTAAATTAGCAGTTCATTATAAACAATTAAAGAATAATTAGCAAGGAAATTTTAGACTGCCTGTCTTACTTTACATAGGGATTGTTATTCATTTCATGTTCTATTGATGTGGACGGACCATGTCCGGGATAAACTTTAATGTTTTTATCAAGAACAAATAATTTGTTTTGAATAAACAAACTGATATCAGAAAACGACCCGCTAAATAAATCAGTACGTCCAATACTTTCATAAAATAATGTATCACCGGAAATAAGGAGATTTTCAACCAAATAACAAACACACCCCGGAGAATGCCCGGGTGTATGGATGACTTTAATCTGATACGGACCCAGGTCAATGATTTGATCATCTGTAATATATTGATCCACAGTAAATTTCCCGGGTACAGGCAGATTAAACATTTTAGCCTGGGCACCGGCATTGAGACGTAAAAAATCATCATTCTTGTGCATTAAAACCTTTGCTCCGGTTTGCTGAACAAGTTCTGCCACAGCACCAATGTGATCAATATGAGCATGGGTCAATAAAATATATTCTAATGACAAGCCAAGTTCTTTCAATTTTTCCAAAATATTGTCAGGTTCATCTCCCGGATCGATAACAACAGCTTTGTGCGATTTTTCACATCCCAGAATATAACAATTCATCATAAATGGACCGACGATAATAGTTTCAAAAATCATGTTTACCTTTCACAATAAATATACCCCCGCTTCTATGATCATTTACCAGTGTTAATTTACAAGTTAGTTTCATTACAAAAAAATTGCGAGCTGTGGCATATTCGCTTCTCAGGAAATCACCACAGTCGCAAAAATATCAGTCGTGTATTTTTAAGACTGCCAGTACCGGTTGGTTCGAAAATTATTTAATACATATTAATTTTTCTTGTGGTGTAGATAAAAATTCACATCCGGTTTTTGTTACAACAACAATCTCTTCAATCGTTGCAACACCATGCCCTTCAACAGTTAAACGCGGTTCCAGTGTAAAAACCTGTCCCTCTTCAATTTTCATAAAGGGTAAATTTTTATAACGGTCCCATTTAGGACAAAGTAAAGCAGAGCCGTCATGTGCCTTTCGGCCGACCTGGTGGCCCAAAGCGTGGGGATATTCAGCATAACCAAAAGATGTAATATAATCTCGGGCAACAGCATCAATTTGCCAGCCTTCAACACCGGGGCGCAATGCCTGTGCCGCTTTTTGTATGGCATCGCGAATGACCTCAAAACCCTTTTGAACTTGCTCAGGCGCTTCTGTTTCACCGGGTTTTAAAAAATACCAGGTGCGTTGCAGGTCCGAAACATAATCATCTTTTTTCATACCAAAATCAATATTAAGGATATGACCCGGCTCAATTTTACGATCTGTTGGACCGGCATGGGCCCCGGCGGTATCCGGGCCGGTAAAAACAGCCGGACAATGATCCGCATCCCAGGCAGGTTCAAGTCCTTTTTTATTCATTAAAGAGGTAATAAACGCTGCTACATTTTTTTCGGATAAACCGACTTTAAAATAATCCGTCACTTTGTTAAAAATATCCAATGTTTCATCAATGGCTGCTTTGATGCGTTTTTTTTCTTCATCCGATTTACGTCCCCTTAAAGCAGCGATAATTTCTTCACTCGATACCAGTCTTTCAGCAAAAGGTGTCTCTACCAAATATTCACGCAACATCAAATACATGCCATGTGTTAAACCATCAGCCTGTACATCATTTGTAGAATAATTTATAGCGATAGATTCGGGATTATATATCTTGAAAGTTTTAAGCAGATCTTTTTTTATTGAATCAACATAGCCTATTACATCATAATTTGCATGATCTTTAATATTCTGAACATCCAGGCTGCCGACAATGGCAATTGCTTTTCCGGTTTTTGTGAGAATAAAAGCAGAAGGCCATACACAATGAGCCCCTAAAATCAACTCTAACACAGGGTCAGGAGTGGATGATGTTTCTCTGGCAAAGGTTAACCACATATCTATATTTTTTTCTTTGAGAATTTGAAAAGCCTGCTGAATTTTTTCATTTACCATGCTAAACTCCTTAATAAATAAAAAGGGTGTCCTGTTGGAAATTTTTTATCGAGTATAAACAGAAATGGCGAGATAAACTCGCCATTTCTCGGAGGTCGCTGCAGGAGGGAGGCTACAAGTACGACCACCTGAATCAAGGGTATTCTTGAACTCTAAATATTTAACACGTCATTTCGACAGATAATTTCCCTTTACACTTGAATGTAAGGAAAAAACATCTTTTCTGCAAATAAATTTTGAAAATTTATATCCGTTGATATTTCAATAAACTGTGAAGACATGGCCAACTCTTTAGATTTTTCCTTTTGCTCTTTTGAAAACAGTGCAATTTCAGCGCCTGTGCTGGCCGCATTACCGATGAAATGAATTTTCTCCTCATCTATTTCCGGTAACAAGCCGATTGCAAGTGCCATATCTTTTCTAATATATTGACCAAAAGCGCCTGCAAGATATATGGCATCGATCTCCGAATAGGAAATATTTTGTTTTTGTAATAAAATATCAATACCCGAAGCAATAGCGCCTTTTGCAAGCTGAATTTCACGAATGTCTTTTTGATTTATAGAAACTTTTGAGCCATCACTGTTATATACGAGGATAAACTCTTTTCCCTCATTTTCTATCAAGCGGTCCTGCAGTTTTTGGTCGATTTCATTTTTATCTCTTAAACGTCCGGTTTCATCGATAACATCCAAAATCCTCAAACAACCGATAGCATCAATCAAACCGGAACCACAAATGCCCTCTGCTTTTACATCGCCGATAACATGAATTTGCAGATCATTGTCTTTAACAAAAACGCGGTCAATCGCACCGTCAATGGCCCGCATACCGCTGCTTATGTGCGCTCCCTCAAAAGCAGGTCCGGCGGCTGTGGAGGTTGAAATCAAATTTCCTTTATGGTGCAGCACAATTTCACCGTTTGTACCGATATCAACAGCCACCCAGGTTGTTTCCTGAATATCCTGCAAGGCAAGTAAAACAGCGGTTGTATCTCCGCCGACATATCGTCCGATTATTGGTAATAAAAATATATTAGCCTGAGGATGAATATTAATTCCCAGTTCAGATGCCCTGAAAGTAAACGGCCCTCTAAAAACAGGAACAAAGGGATATTCGGCGAGATATTTCGGATTTATTCCTATAAAAAAATGTTCCATAACCGTATTACCGGCAACTGTTATCTCATAAATATTTTCTCTTTTAATTCCGGTTTTATGCAGACAGGTATCTATAATATCATTAAAAAGCTGGATAACCATATTCTGCAAATCATTGACCGAATTATCATTCGCATAGGAAATACGCGAAATAACATCACTGCCAAAGGCCCGTTGCGTATTCATTTTGGAAACAGTGGTCAGGTGAGCGCCGGATTGCAGGTTATATAATTTACCGACAACTGTGGTTGTGCCCAAATCAACAGCAATACCATAATTTTCACTGGTTGTATCACCCTTTTCCAAGTCTAAAATGTGATTATCGTCAAAAACAACGGTGCCGCTAAAATTGTTCTGCCTGAGTTTTTCAGGCAAGCTTTTTAGAAAATCAAAAGACGGACTTGTATGGCAATTCAAAGAAACGGAATTAAGCACATCGTCATAATCAAATGGATTCGTTTCGAGCGAAGGTGTTTCCAAATTAATATATTTTTTTTGAATGGACGGAGCCAAGTGCTTTCCATTTTTAATTCCTTCGCTTAAAATATGCTGGTCTTCATTTAAACTGGAATTAAATGTAAAAACCTGCATATCTGACTGTATTAAAGATTTACAGGCAAGGCGTATTCCGCTTTTAATTTCTTCCGGTTTTAAAAATTCATCATCAAACTTTGTTGCAGGTGCATCACCTGATTGAATTTTCACTTTACACTTGGCGCAGATCCCCGCACCGCCGCAATCAGCAGAAATATGGATCCCAAGTTCACGTGCAGCTTCCAATAGAGTTTGGTCTGGGTTAAAATGACCGGATTTTTCATTTGGATAAAAAGTAACTTTATATTGTTTTGGCATATTTACGAAAATCCTTTATACGCTAAACCGGACAGTAGCGTTCTGTTTTGTTCTGTATTCTTTTATCTTTTCCAAATAATCATAAGGTATGGCCAGCACACCCATCATAATATCACCCTGCCTTGCACCGTGGCAATCAGAACCACCGCTTCGCAAGATATTATGTTTTTCCACAAATTGATTATAATAATCTGTTTGAGCGGGAGAATGGTTCGGATGGATGGTTTCCAGGCCACAAAGGCCGGCTGTTAAAAGCTTAAAAATAATTTCTTCTTCAATTCCAACACCGGGATGGCCAGAAACGGAATACCACCGGCATTCTTTATCATATTGATGGCTCTTTCAGGAGAAATTTTAATTTTAGGGACATAGGCGGCTTTTTCGAATCCAAGATATTTTTCAAAAGCTTCATGGTAAGAGTAAACATAGCCCTCTTCTATCATTGTTTCTGCGACATGAGGACGTCCAACAGCGCCATCACCGGCTTTTTTCTTAACCACATCATAGGTTATGTTAATTCCCAATTCATTAAGTCTTTGTACAATTTTTTTGTGCCCTTATTTTACGTTCAGCTAGAAAAAGCTTTGAATACTCGTTTATTTCAGAGTTATAAGGATCAACAAAATAACCTAAAATATGTAATTCCCTTTTGTTCCATGTTGAACTTATTTCAATACCAGGAACAACTTCAATTCCATACTTTTTAGCACAATGGATTGTTTCCACCACAGCAGAAGTCGTATCATGGTCTGTAATTGCAATAGCTTTCAGTTTTAACCTATTAGCAACCTCAACAACTTTTTCAGGGCTGAATAAACCATCTGAATGATTTGTATGTATATGTAAATCTATTAAATTTGTCTGAATCAATAATACTCCAATTTTTATTCATCATTCGCTTGTTTTTGTTTTTTTTCTAACCATTGATGATACCCAAATACTAATTTCATATAAAAGAATCAAACGGACCTGCCAGCATAAGTTGCGTGAAAATATCCGGAGGTGTCAGTACGGCGGCAACAATAAAAATAATAACAATGCCATAAGACCTTTTGGAACGTAAAAATTCAGGAGTTAAAAGGCCCACTTTTGTCAAAAAGAAGGAAAGTATCGGCAACTCAAAAACCACCCCAAAAACAAGTAATATTGTAATAACGAAACCGAGATATTTTCCAATAGTTATGGTAGCGGCCAAATATTCCGATTGGAAACCAAGTAAAAATTTCAATCCAAATGGTATTATTATCAAATAAGCAAAAGCAGCACCAACGGCAAAACAAAAAACAGTGAAAAAGACAATCGGTGCAACGAGTTTTTTCTCTTTTTCAAACAATCCGGGTACGACAAAAAGCCAAAACTGCCAGGCTACATAGGGCAAAGACAAAACAAGACCGGCATACATGGCAACCTTGATATTGATCATAAAACCTTCAGCCGGGGCTAAAAATATGAGCTTCAAGTCTTCGGGACCGGGTTTTCTTAAAAAATGTATAATTTGTTCTGAAAAGAAAAAGCAAACAATAGCACCGATAACAATGGCGGCAAGACTTTTTAAAATCGTCCAACGCAGCTCTTCAAGATGTTCTAAAAACGACATCTTTTTTTCCTTATTCGGTGTTTTTTTCTTTTCAGTTGTATCCCTATTTTCCTGTTCAGGGGATACGTCGGCAGACTCATTCGGATCATAATCATCTTGATGTTCCGAAATATTATCAATATCATCCTGCCCGGAATCATTATCCGGCACATCGTCTGCAGAAGGCCCGGAATCGTTTACAGTCTGTTCCTCTTCATAGCCTTCAGAATTTTCATCAGAATTATTCTTTTCAGGAGAAAAATCATCTCCTTCGGGTCTGTCTTTTTTACTATCATCAGTCATGATAAAGCTTTACTCTTAATTAATAACCATAATAAATAACCCCTTATCCATATTGACTGGATAAGGGGTAAAATTACCAAAACTCATATTTAAAATCAAGAAATTAAATTAATAAAAAGTATAAACACACTACATTCCAAGTTTTAATCCCGAAAATCCTAAAAAAGCTATAGCCATCAAACCAGCCATAATAAAAGCAATTGGTATTCCCTGCAATGGTTTGGGAATATCAGCGAGTTCCAATTTTTCACGAATGCCGGCCATTAAAATAAGTGCGAGTGTAAATCCAACACCAGCGGCAAACCCATGAACAATACTTTGAATGAAGGTATACATTTCATCAATATTTAAAATAGCCACACCCAAAATAGCACAGTTTGTTGTAATGAGCGGCAAAAAGATTCCCAATGACTTGTATAAAGATGGGCTGCTTTTTTGAACGACCATTTCTACAAATTGCACCAAAGATGCGATAACAAGAATAAACGCGATTGTCTTTAAAAAAGTCAAATCCGGGGGCTCTTCCAAAGAGAAAATATGATAGAATATATTGGCTTGCACCGGCGCCAAAAGATAATTATATATCAACCATGTTGCCATTGAGGCAAGTGTCATCACAAAGATTACAGCAGCGCCCATACCAATGGCAGAATCAAGCTGCTTGGAAACACCGATATAGGGACATATACCCAAAAATCGAGAAAATACAAAATTATTAATAAAAATCGCACTCATGGCGATGATCAATAACATTTTTACATCCATTATAGTTGCCTCAAAATAATTAGTTTAATATTATTTTTTTGTTTTTAATTCAAGCCAGTTAAAAAAGGCCAAAACAAAACCGATTGTTAAAAAAGCGCCGGGAGGCAAAATCATAATCAACACCGGTTCAAAGGATGAACCTAACATGGGAACAGGAACACCCATCAAACTGCCGTTTCCCAATAACTCGCGAATAGCTCCCAATAGTACAAGGGCAAGTGTAAAACCGAGGCCCATTCCTATACCATCCAAAAGAGAACGCCATACATTATTTTTACCGGCATAGGCTTCTGCCCGGCCCAGGATAATACAATTTACAACAATCAAAGGCACAAAAATACCCAAAGATTTATGTAATGCCGGTAAAAAACCTGCCATAGCCAAATCAACAATGGTCACAAAGGATGCAATAATAACAATATAAATAGGTATACGAATTTTTGCAGGGACACCTTTTCGAATCGTTGAAATTAGCATGTTTGAACAAATAAGAACAAACGTAGCGGCAAGTCCCATTCCCAATCCATTAGAAACGGAATTACTGACTGCCAGGGTTGGACATAATCCTAACGCCTGTTTAAATACCGGATTCTGCGAATAAAAACCTTTTGTTAATTCTTTAAAGGCCGACATACTATTCTATCCTCTATATTCATATAATTCTTTTAATCAACTTTAATTATTTGAAATTTGCTCTTTTAACTTTTCATATCCGTTAACAATTGATTTGGTAACGGCTCTTGATGAAATTGTTGCACCTGTTATACTTTGGATGTCACCGCCGTCTTTATCAACTTTGACCTTTTCTGCAAGTTTGGTAAAAAATTGTTTTTGAAACCAGGGTTCGCTTTCACCGTATTTTACTTCTTCAATTTTGGTGCCCAAACCGGGGGTTTCTGTTTGCGACATAACCTTTAGGCCTATTATTTTACCAACAGAATCAACACCTACCATCGTTTCAATCGTACTGGAATAGGCCGGACCATAAGCAACAAAAGCATAACCAACAAACTGAGTGGTATCTGCATCCGTATAACCTTTGTAATATAAAACGTTTTCATCTTTAATCACCGGAATAATGGCTTCTTTATCTGCGGAAGGCAAAGCAACGGTTAGAGCATTTTCCAATGCCATTCTTTTTTGTTCCAGGATCCTTGGTTTAGTTACCGAATAGACAGCAGACAAACCGGATGCAGCAATAGCGGTGATAAGCATTAGAATAAAACCAAGTTTTAATATATCTTTCATGATGCTTTTTTACCTCCAAAAACTTTGGGTTTTGTCAATCTGTCAAGAATCGGCACAACAAGGTTCATCAACAAAATCGAGTATGAAACTCCTTCGGGGTATCCGCCAACTTGCCGGATCACAAAAGTTATCACACCGCAGCCAATACCAAAATAAATTCTTCCTTTAAAGGTTACAGGAGATGTAACCATGTCTGTTGCCATATAAAACGCGCCTAAAATAAGACCGCCGGAAAAGATGTGAAACAATACATTTCCGCTAAACAAACCGTCAGTCCCGCCAAAAATCCAACTGAGCAATGCAACTGTACCAATATAACTGAAAGGAATTTTCCAACCGATATATCGTTTATACATTAAAAAAGCGGCACCTATTAAAAGCAAAAATGCCGACGTTTCACCAAGACAACCGCCAACACGTCCCCAGAACAAGGTATCTATTGAATCGTACAATTTACCTATTGCTTCGTGTGCATGGGTTACTTTTTCAATAGGAAATTCAGAAGCGTTAGCTAAAATATCTTTTGATTGTTTTAGTATATTAAGAGGTGTGGCACTTGTAAAAACATCAATACCGGAAACAGTACCGCCAACAGGTGGGGCATCACTAAAAATCGTCATATGTGTCGGCCAGGAGGCTAACAAAAAAGCTCGTCCTAACAGGGCCGGGTTCATGGGATTATATCCCAAACCGCCAAATACCATTTTACCAACAGCAATAGCGAAAAAAAGAGCCGATTGCCGGCATCCACAAAGGAACCTGGGCTGAAACATTATAAGCCAGCAGTAATCCTGTTAAAATGGCGCTGCCGTCATGCACGGTTATCGGTTTTTTCATCAGTTTTTGCAGTCCTGCCTCTGTAACAACAGCAGAAATTATGCTTATTAAAATTACCCACAACGCCCTTATACCAAAGAAATAAACTGCTCCAAATCCTGCGGGGACCAATGTGGCCGTTACAGTATACATAATTTTCGAAACAGATTCCTGGTCAACAATATGGGGCGAACTTGATACAAAAAGTTTTTTTTCCATCAGGTCTTTTACTCAATTTTCATATTCGATAACGATTAATTCTATTTTTTTAAACTTTTAATTACCTGGCTCTTACCAAATTTAACAAGATGAACAAGATTGATATGGGCCGGACAAACATAGGCACAAGAGCCGCATTCAATACAATCCAATACATTGTTTTCATGGGCCTTGTCAAACATTCCGTGTTTAACATAAGCGCCCAGCATTTTAGGTAAAAGCCCCATCGGGCACACGTCGATACAACGAGCACAGGAAATACAAACCGACTCGGGTCTCTGTTTTCCCTGTTTTTCATCCAAAACCAGTAATCCGGATGTTCCTTTAATAACAGGTGTATCTAATGAATATTGGGCCAATCCCATCATTGGGCCGCCATTAATAATCTTTCCGGCATTGTCTTTTAATCCACCGCATTGTTCAAACAGAAATGAATAGGGTGTTCCAATTCTTACCAGCAGATTCTTTGGATTTTGGACGCCGGCACCGGTAACAGTCACAACACGATCAATCATAGGACGATTTAAAGCAACGGCATCGTAAATTGCAGCGGCCGTTCCAACGTTTTGTACAACACAGCCTACATCCATCGGCAATCCGCCACAAGGTACTTTTCGCTTTGTAATAGCTTTAATAAGTTGTTTTTCTGCACCCTGTGGATATTTTACATGAAGGGGGATGATTTCATAAGGAAGATTTAATTTTTGAGCGGTATCCCGTAATACCCGCACCGCATCCATTTTATTATTTTCAATACCAATGACACCTTTTTTGGCTCCCAGGACCTTGATGATGATCTGCATCCCTAAAAGGACCTTTTCAGCTTGCTCCAACATAACCCTGTGGTCTGAAGTGAGGTAAGGTTCACATTCTGCGCCATTCAGCAACAAGGTATCAATAGGTTTATCCGCCGGCGGACTTTGCTTTACATGGGCCGGAAATGCCGCTCCGCCCATTCCTGCAATACCAGCCTTCTGAATTCGGCTTAAAATTTCCTTTTTATCCAAATCCAGATAATTATCATCTTTTTTAATATCTGTGTTCCAGGCATCCTCACCATCATTTTCAATGACAATTGAGAGCACTTTAGTGCCAAGAGGATTGGACCCGTTCTTCGACCGCCTGTACAGTACCTGATATACTGGCATGCGATGGTACGGAAACAAATCCCGTACTTTCACTAACTAAATCACCAATTTTAACAGTGTCACCTTTTTCAACTATCGGCTTAGAAGGTGCGCCAATATGTTGTTGAACAGGTATTATAACTGTATCTGGAACAGGACAAATTTCAATGGCCTGTTTTTTCCGTTAATTTGTTTTCCGGTGGGTGAATTCCGCCGGTAAAACCTTTTGAATTGAAAATTCCCAAAACTTTCTCCATAGCAAAAAGTTAGATCAATCTCCTTCTAACAAGTTTGTTTATCAAATTTTTATATAGAGATGAAGCATAAATAATGGATTGAATGAAAAGAAGCTGACTTGAAGGATGAGAGATTCGTATCATTTTAAATGTTTTAACTCGCTTAAAAATTCTTCTTTGGCTTGAAAATTTCTGTAAACAGATGCAAATCTAACGTAGGCAATTTCATCTAATTCTTTCAACTCATCCATGACCATTTCGCCAACAATTCTGGATTCAACTTCTTCCCGTTGGTCACGTAATTCATATTCAATTTTAGAGACGAGCTGTTCAATAGCCGCCATAGAAACAGGCCGTTTTATACAGGCAAACTGTATTCCTTTGGTTAGTTTATTACGATCAAACTCTTCCCTTCCCCCATCCTGTTTTATTACCATAAGCGCAATTTCGTCAACTTGTTCACGTGTTGTAAATCTTCGTTGGCATTTTAAACATTCACGTCTGCGTCGGATGGCACGTCCACCGTCACGTGTACGGGAGTCGATAACTTTGGTATCATGGTAGGTACAAAAAGGACACTTCATAAAAACAAATCTTTAGTATAATGGAAACTGTTTACACAAGTCTAATACTTCGTTTTTGACATTGCTCTGAACTGTTTCATCAGAAATATTACATAATACTTTATCAATCAAATTTGCAATAATTTGCATTTCATCTTGTTTCATACCGCGGGTTGTCATGGCCGGTGTTCCGAGCCGAATTCCACTGGTAATAAATGGACTGGCATCATCAAATGGAACCATATTTTTGTTCACTGTTATACCGGCATTGTCCAGGGCTTTTTCTGATTCTTTACCGTTAATATTATGATTTCTAACGTCAACCAGCATAACATGTGTATCCGTACCGCCGGATACGATATGATAACCTTTTTCAACAAGCGCGGCAGCTAATGCCTTTGCATTTTTAACAACTTGTTTTTGATATTCTACAAATTCCGGCTGCAAAGCTTCCTGAAACGCAACAGCCTTTGCCGCAATTACATGCATTAAAGGACCACCCTGGAATCCCGGGAAAACATTTGAATCAACAATTTGAGACCATGTTTTAAGATTTCCTTTTGGGGTTTTTATTCCCAGGTCGTTTTCAGCATTTTTGCCCACCAAAATCATTCCGCCTCTGGGGCCGCGTAATGTTTTGTGGGTTGTAGTCGTAACAATATGACAATATTCGATAGGGCTTTTTATAATTCCAGCCGCAATAAGACCCGCAGGATGGGCAATATCTGAAATTAATTTTGCATTAATTTTATCTGCAATTTGCCGAAATGTCTTGTAATCAATCTCTCTGGCATAGGCACTTGCGCCGGTTATAATCAATTTTGGTTTTTCTTTCAAGGCCAGTTCTTCAACCTGGTTCATATCAATATAACCGGTCTTGTCAACACCATAATGGACCATATCGAAAAAACGTCCTGAAAAATTAACAGGACTTCCATGTGTCAAATGCCCGCCGTGCGATAAATCCATGCCCATGACTTTATCACCATAGTTTATCAGGCTAAAATAAGCTGCCATGTTTGCCTGAGAACCGGAATGGGGCTGAACATTTGCATGATCTGCCTTAAAAAGTTGCTGTGCCCTCTCCCTCGCCAGGTTTTCCACAACATCTACGTATTCACAACCGCCATAATATCGTTTAGCAGGATAACCTTCAGCATACTTGTTGGTCATCACCTGGCCCATTGCATCCAATACGGCCTGACTTACAAAATTTTCAGAAGCAATAAGTTCCAGTTTATCATTCTGACGGGACAATTCACTTTGTATTGCATCAAAAACAACAGGATCTGTTTTTTGTAAAGACATAAAATTCCTATTTATTTTTCAGAAAAAGCTGATATTTTATTAACGCGGATAGCATGCCTGCCGCCTTCAAAATCAGTATTTAAAAAAGTTTTTACAATGTTGATAGCATCATTTTCTTCAGTCGTACGGGCACCTAACGCTAAAATATTGGCATTGTTATGTTTTCTGGCCATTTCAGCCATAAAAACAGAACAGCACAATGCCGCCCGAATATTTTTATGCTTGTTTGCAACAATGGAAACACCTATTCCAGTACCACAAATTACAATTCCACTTTCATGTTTTCCTTCTGAAACAGCTTGAGCAACTTTGTGTGCAAAATCCGGATAATCAACTTGCTCTTCACTAAACGCACCCAAATCACAATAGTCTATTTTATTTTTTTCAAAAAAATCTATAACAAACTTTTTAAGTGGGTATCCGGCGTGATCAGAACCGATAGCAATAGACATAAATACTCCTCAGGATACCGTTGTTACAAATAAATCAATAGAAAGGATTTTAGAAAATCCTCTCTATTGAAAAATTGTATTTTAATTTATAAGATTAATAAATCCACTTGTAACAGTCGAGTCTGGCTTTTTTCTGATCGGGATGCATAAAGTAATCTTCTGTAGTCGGAATATCAGGTTGGATGTAGCTCATTCTCTTTTTTGCAATGTCAGCAGTTTCAAAAGATTTTAGAGCTTTGGCGTATTCATCATAAGCCATTTTGTATATTAACTTGTCGTCAAATTTTACAATTCTTTTGTCTCTTTTACTGAGACAACCATCAACAGCGTCCTCGTAAACTTCACCACGAACGATATAGGCTAAACCATATTCAGAATCAATTTTAAGGGCCCTGTTAGCTGTACTACGGGCTTTGGACAACTGACCCAATTCGCGATAACAAGTTGCCATTTCACATAATACTTTTTTGTGGGTTGCATCTACTGCCAAAATTTTATCATAAGTGGCTATAGCTTTATTAAACTGACCCAAATTTTGTTGGGCATTACCCACATACTCTAAAGCGATTACATCGTCAGGTTTAATGGCTAAATATTTATTCAAATATTCAATAGCCTGGGTATAGTTTGCCCTTTTAAAATAAATTTCACCCAACGTAAACATTGCTTTGGTATTTTCAGGATCATTCTTTACGGTTTCAATTAATGATTCAATGTAAGCATCTTCATTACCCGTAGTCCGGAAAAGGGTACCGACAATTTCTTTAACTTCCAAATCATTCGGATTTAATTCGAGGTATTTATTATAAGCATCAATGGCCTCTTCAATACGGTCCTCTTTTACCAATAAATTTGCTAATTCTTTAAAGTCACTTGCATTATCCTGGGCTAGCTCGATTGTCTCCTGATATTGTTCGATAGCTTCAGAATTTTCTCCCTTTGCTGAAAGTAACCACGCTAAACTACGATGGTAATGGCTTTTTTCAGGAAACCGTTCAGTTCCCAAACGATAGACAACTTCCGCACTATCAGGATTATTTAGCTTGACATAACAATCACCAAGAAATGTATAAAGATCAGGAAACTTTTTAACAGTATCCATTTTAAACACTTTCCAAAAACTTGGAATTGCTTCTTTATACAGTTTGTTTTTATGATGCTCGTAAGCGGTACTCCAGGCGATTAAAAGCTTACGCTCCCAAATTTTATTGAGAGAATCTTGAACGGCTTTTTGGCGTTCCGGGCTAACGGCAACTTTACTTGCACCACCGGAACTTGCACAACTGGTCATTAATGAGGTTGTTAAAATAGCTATCATCACCACAATAATAGCACTACTTATTACATTATACCATGTCCTTTTTGACAACACCGAAGCATCCTCCTTCGAAAGTTATAATTAACTAGGCTTAAAAAGTAAGCATATAAAATTGTTTACATAGAGTTAAAAGTTATTTTAGCCAAAAGTTGCCTAAAAATCAAGCAAATTTTTCTTTTATATCAATTATGACGTCTCTGGAACCAAAGTTCGCTGCCTGTTATGCTGACAGAAAACCTCATAATTTTATCTTCATATTGGTTTTTGCCAGAGTCTCCACGCTTTCCGTATTCAAAAGACAGATCAACACGTCCAAGATGTTTATGGTATGGAAGACCTAGCCCAAAAGTGATAAATTTTTCTGTAACTGCACTATTTTGTTCATCAATAAATGGTAATTTTGCATAATACGCTCCAACACGAATCGGGATGCGTCTTAAATACTTGACAAATACATCATTTGAATCAACATATTCAATACCGCCACCAATCCGCTGGTAATCATTAAAATTATCTTTTTTTATACCATTTATTGAATAGTTACTCCAGAATTGTGTATAATAATCAAAGGCAAACAATAACTTTTTCAATTTATACGACGATCCAATACCAACGCAAGATGGATATTTTATATCTGCATCTACAGCTTCTGTTGTTAGTGTTCCACCGATAACTTTTTTGGATTCCAAATCCAATGTACTTTTACTAATATAAACCAAACCAAAAGATAAGGAATTTGTTGGTCTGGTTAAAAGTCCGATTTCAAATCCGGGTCCATTTAAATGGTTTCGGGTTTCATCCGTCAGGTCATTATAGCTTGAATTTCCAAATTTTAAATGCCAGTCTTCCTCATAACTTCCAAAGTTTATATGAGCACCGGCTCCTACTGATAAATATTTATTAAAAATATATTGAACACCCAGAATTCCCGAGCTTAAACCGCCATTTCCTCTTATTAATCTATAATATGGAACATCTTGGCTGGAAACACTGTTGGTAGACAACACATATTTAGAACTGACCAACGGTTTAAAGGCAACAATCAGATTAATATGACGTTTTAAAGGTAAGATAAGGCGAAAACCGGCTGCTCTTCCCTGACGGGTATTAATTTTATTACCATCAAACCGATTATCAACAGATTCATAAACATAATCAACTGCAACTGACGTAATACCACGAATATCAACAGCTGCCATATTCATTGAATTTAGCGCATAAAAATCAATTACAGCAAGTCCTGCACCACCCATACCGACGGCTTTGGGTGAAACAAAATATGAAGGCAGGCCTAACCCCAAAGCTGAATAAATCGAATCAGCAAATAACTGAGTAGGAGGCAGACAAACAAAAGCCAGGATAAGCAGTGTCAAACCTTTTTGTAGATATTTTTTTAAAAATCTATTCATCACAATATGTCTCTATAGTTTAATTTCGTAGTTAAGATAGACTATCAATTATTCAATAAAACGATTTGAAGGAGGTACAGAATATAATATTCTCAAAATAGGTATTTTGGATGAATCGGTCTTTCCTGTATGCAGGAAAATCTCATTTGCATTCAGTCCATATTCTGAAGAACGAATCATCAGTCCATAGTTTGAAATATAATTATATACCCATGATTGGACAACTGTAGTCATGTTTGAATATGCAGTAGTAGTATTAAAAGCGGCTACCGATTCACCTTGTTCAACCACACAAGTCGACATATAGGAACTGGCTGTATTTACAGAATCCGGGTCCCAACTTGCTGCAGGACCAATAGGTACGGCAACAAGCCCGATACCTGTTTCGTTCATAATTGTCAAATCTGTATTTACCTGAAATTCCAGATGTGCCTGAACGATGGATATTTCACTTGGAATAGAATCCAAATCAAACTTGACAAACGAGGCAAAACCATTACCATTACCAATTTGCAAATAATCAATATCTTCAAGGAGTTGATCTTCAGGTTCTGTCAACTCTGCTGTTAACAGGCTGGTATCATATATAAATGAAAAATTCGATGTGTCGGATTCGTTACTGGTATTGTGATAGATGACATTAAGGTTGGCAGGAGTAACAAGACCCTCATAAGAATCGAAATGAACCATAAAATTCGGCTGTTCACTTTTAAGTAAAATACCATAGTTGGAGTCAGTATCACTAAACCAGCCATCTACGATTTGTGGGTCAAGGTCAATGTCAATGATCTGTGCACTATCGGCCATTCCGACTTTAAATTCACCAACAACGGTATTCTCATCGTACATATTCTGTATATCATTCCAAAAAGCACTGTCACCAGAGTTAATCCATTGTTCTATTATTGGATAAATAACAACACGAAAGGAATCACCTTCTCCGGAATGAAATGTTTGATAGAGTGAAAGTGTAGCTTTATCAATGGTTACATCCGATAATTCTGCGGAAGTTGTTAAAGCCAAAACACAGGAAGATTTAATGTTATTATGTTCACCAACCAAAAGAGAGGACCGTTGTCCGGCAAGAGGAATACTCCAAAAAGAAGCAACTTTTTTTGCTTTGAGCACAATTTCCTTTAAATCGCCTTTATAATCTCTTGGTAAAATTTCAAAACCGCTTGGCAAGGGTTTATCATTTGTACAAAATGAAAAGCCTAAAATAACGATTCCTAATAATATAATCATTTTCACCGGTTTAATTAGAAAAGGGAATTTTTGTTTCATATAGATTTTACCTTAAATTCTGCAACTAATTTTCCATTTTTAATTACTGTCTCAACAAACGACATTCCGAAATAATATGGGATTAATTTATAATTTGGAATATCTAAAACAATCAGGTCGGCCTGCATGCCGTTTTTTATTGTACCCAATGAATTTTGTTTATGAATACTTGAAGCGGCATGCACAGTTACAGCACAAACAGCTTCATCAATTTTCATTTGCATGTGAGTACAGGCAATAGACATCATCATTGGTATTGACTGACACGGACAGGATCCCGGATTAAAATCCGTGGCCAAAGCCACTGGTAAACCTGCATCAATCATTTTTCGGGCCGGAGCATATTTCGTCAATCCTAAAAAGAAAACAGCACCGGGCAAAAGAACAGGTACGGTATCTTTTTCAGCAAGTGAATATATACCCTGTTCATTAATATAGTCTAAATGATCCGCTGAAACGGTATTTAAATCTGCAGCAAGTTCGGCACCGTGACCATCTGATAATTGATCAACATGGAGTTTGGGATAAAGTCCATAATCGATCCCGGCCTGAATTATTCTTTCTGTTTCAGCCCTGTTAAACACATGGTGTTCGTAAAATACGTCACAAAAAACAGCAAGTTTTTGTTCCGCAACCGCAGGGATCATCTCGTTTATAACAATATCTATATAGTGATCTCGTTTATTTCGATACTCGTCCGGAATTTCATGTGCTCCCAAAAATGTGGGAACCAGGTCAACGGGATGTAATTTATCAAGTTCCCGTATTACTTCAAGTATCTTAATCTCGTCCTTTAAGGACAAACCATAACCACTTTTTGCTTCTATCGTTGTTGTGCCGCAGGCTAAAAACCGGTCTAAACGTTTTAAACCGAGCTCAACCAATTGTTCAAAACTCGAATTTCGTAAAGCACGAACGCTCGATCTTATTCCACCACCGGCAGATGCAATTTGCTCATAAGTCATTCCCATAGCTCGCATTTCAAATTCGCGTTCACGCGTTTCAGCAAAAACAGGGTGTGTATGAGCATCGATAAAACCCGGTAAAACAATTTTACCGGAAGCATCTATAATAGTAGCATCAAAAGAATTTATCGAGCGGTTAAATTCTTCCTCTGTACCTGTAAAAACAATACATTCTTCATCACAGGCAATATAAGCATTTTCCAGGTATGTTACACCAGCTTTTTTTGTAGATATATCAAAAAACGGCTGGATCAGTTGTTGAGCATTTTTTATAACTAGATTTGCTTTTTTCAAAAAAATCTTAAATTTTATTATCTTAATTTATGACAGGAATTTTAATGTTTTTATTTTTAGCCGTTTCAATAGCTTTTTCATATCCTGCATCCACATGCCTCATAACACCACTTCCGGGATCATTTGTTAACACCCTTTTTAAACGAAATGCCGCTTCTTTGGTTCCATCTGCAACAATCACCTGTCCGGCATGCAAAGAATAGCCAATACCAACGCCACCGCCATGATGCACAGAAACCCATGATGCACCGGATGCTGTGTTTAATAACGCATTTAAAATAGGCCAATCTGCAATAGCATCAGACCCGTCTTTCATTAATTCTGTTTCACGATTTGGTGATGCGACTGAGCCCGCATCCAAATGATCTCTTCCTATTACAATCGGGGCGCTGATAATGCCGTCCGCAACGGCCTTGTTTATCGCAAGTCCCAGTTTTTCTCTGTCACCATACCCTAACCAGCAGATTCGCGATGGAAGTCCTTGAAACTTTATTTTTTCAGAAGCCATTTTAATCCATTGAACCAATGCTTTGTCTTCAGGAAACAGGTCGACAACAATTTCATCTGTTCGGGCAATATCCTGTGGATCACCGGATAAAGCTACCCAACGAAAAGGACCTTTACCCTCGCAAAACAGAGGACGAATATATAAAGGAACAAATCCCTTAAAGTCAAAGGCGTTTTCTACACCTGCTTTGAGGGCTTGCGCACGTATGTTATTTCCATAGTCAAAAGTAATGGCACCTCTTTTTTGCAGCTCAAGCATCGCACGAACATGCCGGGCCATGGTTTCGTATGATTTATTTATATATTCACCGGGATTTGATTTTCTTAACTGGACGGCTTGTTCAAAGCTCATGCCGGCAGGTACATAACCGTTTAATTCATCATGAGCAGAAGTTTGATCTGTCAGCATATCCGGAATAAGGTCCATCTTGATTAATCGCTCAAGTAAATCCGCAGCATTACCAAGCCAGCCAACAGAATAAGGTTTGCCATTATCTCTGGCGTATAAAGCCATTTTTATGGCCTGATCCAAATCATCTGAATAAAAATTCAAATAACCGGTTTCAATTCTTTTAACAATACGGCTTTTATCAACTTCAGCAGCTAAAATTGTGGCAGAATTCATAGTAGCGGCTAAAGGCTGGGCCCCTCCCATACCTCCCAGTCCTGCCGTGACAATCAATTTATTTGAAAAATTTCCATCAAAATGCTGTTTGCCTGCCTGGGCAAATGTTTCATAGGTCCCCTGTAAAATCCCCTGAGAGCCAATATATATCCAGCTTCCGGCCGTCATCTGACCATACATTGTAAGACCGGCTTTTTCATATTTTCTAAAATTTTCCCAATTGGCCCAATGAGGAACAAGAAGAGAATTGGCAATTAAAACACGCGGCGCATTGGTGTGTGTTTGAAAAATACCGACAGGCTTGCCGGATTGAACAAGTAAGGTTTCATCATCTTCAAGCAGCTTTAAATGTTTAATAATTGCATCATAACACGCCCAGTTTCGCGCTGCTTTGCCGGAACCGCCGTAAACTACAAGTTCCTGAGGGTTCTCCGCAACATTAGCATCAAGGTTGTTCATAAGCATACGCATTGCAGCTTCCTGTATCCAACCTTTGCATGAGAGGGTGTTTCCAACAGGGGCTTTAATATGCAAACGATCTAGACTCATATTGTGCTCAACTAATTATTAATATTTCATTAAAGTAATGAATAAATAATTAAAAACAAATGAAATTTTCCAGCAGGCTCATACATCCTATGAAGAAAAAAAAAGGGCAATCCATGTGATTGCCCTTGTAAATTTTCATCATCAAAAAGATTATTCGTCTTTGCTGGAATTATCTTCCTGGGTTGCTTCAGCTTCTTCTTGTTTTTCTTTTGCTTCGCGTTTTTTGCGTTGCTTTTCAATCTTTTGGGATTGGATGTTTTCGTATCCAACCATTTCAAGAATTGCCATTGGTGCGTTATCGCCTTTTCTCAATCCAAGTTTTATAACGCGGGTATAGCCTCCCGAACGATCTTCATACTTGGGTGCGATATCGTCAAACAATTGTTTAACAAGATCTTTGTTTCGAATTGTTTTCAAAACTTGACGGCGTGAAGCAAGGTCACCTTTTTTTGCAAAGGTTATCAGTCGTTCAACAGTAGAACGTGCTTCTTTAGCTTTTGCTTTGGTTGTTACAATACTTTTATGTTCAATCAGGGCCGCAGCAATGTTTGACAACAATGCTTTTCTATGACTTGTTGTGCGGCCTAATTTTCGTCCAGATTTTAAATGTCGCATATAAAAATTCCTTCAACTCTTAATCTTTGTCATGAGGAACAATAATCGTTAATCTTCATCCTTTAAATATTTATCGACATCCATTCCGAAATAAATACCCTTTTCTTCGAGGATTTTGTTTAATTCGGTTAAAGATTTTCGACCAAAATTCCTGAATTTTAACATTTCCTGTTCATCACGACCTACAAGATCGCCAATTGTTCTTATGTTTGCAGCAGTAAGACAATTATGAGAACGTACCGAAAGTTCCAATTCATCAACACTCATTTTTAATAACTTTCGAATACGAATAATTTCTTCATCAATTTCAGGAACTTCTTCTTCTTCGGGTTCGATATCGAACGTAATAAATAATTGTATATGGTCTTTAAGAATTTTACCAGCATAGCTTAATGCATCATCCGGTGTAATACTACCGTCAGTAGTGATTTCGAGGACAAGTCGTTCAAAATCGGTACGTTGTCCTACACGAGTATTTTCAACCCGATATGTAACATTGGTGACCGGCGTAAAAATAGCATCGATTGGTACAGTTCCAATAGGCATGTCAGGAAATTTATTCTCTTCAGATGGAACATAGCCACGACCACGTCCGAGCCTTAATTCCAGTTTGAAATCGGCAGAGTCGTTTAATGTGGCAATGTGTAAATCTGGATTTAAAATTTCAAAATCATTGCTATTAAGTCCGATGTCACCTGCTGTAAGTGCACCAGGACCTTTAACATCAACCATAACTTTATCAGGTCTTTTGTCTATTAACTTAATTTTGACCTGTTTCAAGTTTAGCACAAATTCGGAAACATCTTCGGTAACACCATCAATAGTACTAAATTCATGCAAGATGTTATCTATCCGAAATGATGTAATTGCTGCACCAGGAATAGAAGATAAAAGAACACGTCTTAATGAATTACCAATTGTAGTACCGAAACCTCTTTCCAGTGGTTGAACAATGAACTTTCCATATGTATTGCTATAAGTCGACTCATCCAGCTCAATGCTTTCGGGCATCTGAAAACTTGGCAAAGCCATATATAAACTCCATTTGTATTTAATTAAAAAATTAGACTTTAATGCCTTAAATAATCTAATTATTTTGAGTACAACTCTACAATTAATTGTTCGTTGACATTAACCGGAATATTTTCACGATCGGGTATCTCCAAGAGTGTACCCTTCATAGCGGCTTTGTCTAATGCCAGCCAGTTTACCAGTTTTCCGTCACGGACTTTTTTCATAGAGCTATGAATAACATCCATTTGTCGGCTTTTATTAACAACCATAATTTCATCGCCTGATTGAACCTGGGCCGACGGAATATCAACCAATTGACCATTTACCAGGAAATGTCTATGTCGAATAAGTTGTCTTGCACCAGCGCGTGATGGCGCCATTCCGAGTCGATAAATTACGTTATCCAAACGACATTCCAACATTTTCAAAAGATTTTCACCTGTAATACCTTTGGAACGGTCAGCTTTAGAAAAGTAAAGTCGGAACTGTTTTTCCAAAATTCCATACATTCTTTTCACTTTTTGCTTTTCACGTAACTGTATTGAGTATTCAGATTGTTTGAATCTTCTCTTTTGTCCATGTTGTCCTGGCGCATAGCCTTTTTTCTCAAAAGGGCATTTGTTGGTACCGCATTTAGTGCCTTTTAAGAAGAGTTTCATTCCTTCCCTTCGACACAATTTGCAATCAGCACCATTATATTTTGCCATTAAACAAACCTCCTATTGGTACAGCATAAAGCTGAATAAACTAATTTGTTTTAATTTGAAAACTAAATGTTTTACACACGACGTCTTTTTGGTGGACGACAACCATTATGCGGAATAGAAGAAACGTCTTTAATTGCCGTTACTTCAAGTCCTGCAGCTTGTAAAGAACGAACTGCAGCTTCACGTCCTGCGCCAGGTCCTTTAACCAAAACTTCAATACGTTTGAGTCCTAAATCCATGGCTTCTTTAGCGGCAGTTTCAGCAGCTAACTGGGCGGCAAAAGGCGTACTTTTACGTGATCCTTTAAATCCTACCCGGCCGGATGTAGCCCATGATATAACATTACCATATATGTCTGTTAATGTGACGTTGGTGTTGTTAAAAGTGACTTTGATGTGGGCAACACCATTAGCTTCCACTTTTTCTTTTTTCTTTGTGCTTTTTCTTCTTGGACCAGCCAATTAACACCTCTTACGATTCTATGGTTAAGACAAACTTATTTTTTCTTTTTAATGCTTGTGCTTCGTTTCCCTCTACGGGTTCGAGCATTTGTGTGTGTTCTTTGACCTCTACAAGGCAAATTTCTTCGGTGCCGTAGTCCACGGTAACAACCAATGTCCATCAATCTTTTGATGTTCATGTGTACTTCACTACGCAATGCACCTTCTACTTTGTAGGAATTGGAAATCTCATCACGGATAAGCGCCACTTGATCAGGTGTCATATCTTTAACACGTGTATTACAATCTATTCCGGTTGTTTCCAAAATCTTTTGAGAAGCGGATAATCCAATTCCCATGATATAGGTCAGAGCAATTTCAATTCTCTTTTCTCGAGGTAAATCTATACCAGCAATACGAGCCAAGATGATCTCCTTTTATCTTAAAATTAACCTTGACGCTGTTTATGGCGTGGATTTCGTTTACATATAATACGAACTTTGCCTTTACGGCGGATTACTTTGCAATGTTCACATATCTGCTTAACTGAAGCTCGAACCTTCATGATAAGCTCCTATTTCTAGTTATATCGTTATGTCTTGATTACTTACTATTTATATCTGTATATAATTCTACCACGTGACAGATCATAAGGTGACAACTCTACCGTCACTTTGTCTCCGGGCAAAATTTTAATAAAGTGCATTCTCATCTTACCTGAAATATGCGATAGCACTTTGTGTCCGTTTTCCAACTCTACCATAAATGTTGCATTTGGTAAAGTTTCTAAAATAGTTCCGTCAATTTTTATTGAATCTTCTTTTGCCATATCTTTTTCTTTAACTATTATTATTCAGTTAAAATCTCGGCCTTACCATCTCTTATCAAAATATCGTGCTCGAAATGTGCAGAAGGTAACCCATCAAGAGTTACAACAGTCCAATTATCATCCAGTGTCATTACGTCAAAAGTACCAATATTTACCATTGGTTCAATGGCAAACACCATTCCTGACTTTAATCTCGGTCCGTGATTTGGCCTTCCAAAGTTAGGAATTTGTGGCGCTTCATGCAAGGACTTTCCTATACCGTGTCCTACAAGATCTCGTACTACGGAAAAACCGGCAGATTCTACATGCTGCTGAATAGCAGCACTAATATCGTATAATCTGTTACCTTCTCTGGCCTGTTCAATTCCACAATAAAGAGCTTCTTTGGTAATTTTTAAAAGTCTTTGCTTTTCTTCAGAAACGTTTCCAACTGAAAAAGTTCTCGCTGCGTCTCCAAAGTATCCTTTATACTCAACACCAATATCAACGCTGACTATTTCGCCGTCTTTTAAGATTCTGTTTCCTGGTATACCATGCACTACTTGTTCGTCAATCGAAATGCAGGTATTTGCAGGGTATCCATGAAATCCAAGAAAAGCAGCTTTGGCATCATTCTTTCTTATAAAATCGCCAATTTCCAGATCAATTTCTTTCGTCGACACACCAGCTTTAATTCGAGTTTCTGCTAAATCCAGTGCACCTTTAACAAGGGCGCAACTTTTTCTTATAATCTCTATTTCACTCGAATTCTTTATACTAATTGCCATCAAATCAATCTAAACCTAAAACAGCGATTCCAAATCAGCTCTTACATTTTCTATTGTTTGAGAGCCATCAATATTCTTTAACTTACCTTGCTTTTCATAAAAAGCTTTCAAAGGTAATGTTTTTTCATTATAAACAACAAGACGATTTTTAACGGTTTCTTCAGAATCATCATCGCGTTGAATAATTTTTCCACCGCAGACGTTACATGCCGTATCTTCTGATAGATCGTCTGTTAAAATGTTGTATATTTTTCCACATTGACTGCAAGTACGTCGACTGGTTAATCTTTTTATAATTTCCTTTTCATCAACCTCAAAATAAACAGCACAATCTATCGGCTTTTCTTGTCCCAACATGTCGTCAAGGCTTTCTGCCTGTACGAGAGTTCTGGGAAAACCGTCGAGTATGTATCCATTGTCGCAGTCTTTTTGCTCTAATCGTTCTTTGATTAGTCCTAAAATTATATCATCCGGAACCAAATCACCTGATTCCATAATTGTTTTTGCTTTTTTACCGAGTTCCGTTCCATCTGCAACAGCTTTTCTCAAAATATCACCAGTGGATATTTGGGGTATATTTTTTTTCTCAGATAAAACTGATGCCTGTGTACCTTTGCCGCAACCTGGAGCGCCTAAAAAAATCATGCGCATATATAAACACCTTCCTGAATCGTTACCTTAAAATCGTTTTCGTCCGCGAATTTTACCACTTTTCATAAAACCATCATAATGTCTCATCAACAGGTGAGATTCAACTTGCTGCAGTGTATCCAGAGCAACACCAACAACGATCAGCAGTGAAGTGCCGCCATAAAAGCTGGCAAAGTCATATGAAACATTTGTATATTTAGCCAAAATCGATGGAAATATCGCAATTAAGGCAAGTATAACAGATCCTGGCAATGTAATTCTTGTCAAAATATTATCAATAAACTCGGCAGTTTTTTTACCGGGTCTTACGCCTGGTATAAATCCACCTTGTTTTTTCATATTATCAGCAACATCAACCGGATTAAAGGCTATAGCTGTGTAAAAGTATGTAAAGAACACAATCATAATACCATAGATTATCCAATAAGTCCAGGATTGATAATCAAACAACATGTTAATGGATGCCACAAAGTCACTGTTTGGAAAAAACTGTACAATTGTTTGAGGCACAAAAAGTATGGACTGGGCAAAGATAATCGGCATAACACCGGCCGTATTAACACGAAGCGGAATATGTGTACTTTGTCCGCCGTAAATTTTTCTTCCAACAACACGTTTTGCATATTGTACCGGAATTTTACGAGTCCCTTGCGTTAACAGGATGGTAACCACAATTGTTGCCACAAATATTACCCATAACGAAATTTCTACGATGGGTTTTCGTGTTCCGGCTACAACTTGTTGAAGTTCGCTGAATATTGAATTTGGAAATCTGGCAATAATACCTATAAAGATAATAAGAGAAATTCCGTTGCCAATTCCTTTTTCAGTTATCATTTCACCAAGCCACATGATAAGAACAGTTCCACAGGCCAGCGTTAAAACCGTTAAAATACGGAATCCAAATCCTGGAAACGGTACAACCAATTGACCGGAGGCTGATGTTCCAATACGTTCTAAAAACACACTAACGCCATAACCCTGCAAAGCAGAGATGGCGACGGTTCCATAACGAGTAAGTTGTGTAATTTTCTTACGTCCCTGTTCACCCTCTTTCTGCAATTTCTGAAAGTAGGGAACGACTGCACCCAGCAACTGTATGATAATTGAAGCCGAGATATAGGGCATAATTCCAAGCGCAAATACGGTTGCACGTGAAAAAGCACCACCGGCAAAGAGATCATACAATCCCAGTAAACCTCGTTGGGCCGTTTCAAAATACTCAAGTAATGCCTGAGCATTAACACCTGGAATCGGTACGTGTCCACCGATTCGGTAAACAATAAGTATAAGTGCTGTAAACAGAATTCGTCGTTTGAGTTCAGGAATTTTGAAAATGCTCTGCACACTACTCATCATAATGTAGAAGCCCTCCCGCCGGCTGCTTCGATTTTTTCAATTGCAGATTTGCTGAATGCATCGGCAGCGACGATAAATTTCTTTTCCAGAGTTCCGTTACCTAAAATTTTAACGGGCAATTTGGTTTTATTAATTAATCCGTGTTCAAAAAGAGTAATAGGATTAACTTCTTCGACGTCGTTTAATTTATTCAATTCGCTAACATTAACGATTTGAAAAACAGTTCTGTTAAAATTTGTGAATCCACGTTTGGGCAGTCGTCTCATGATCGGCATTTGCCCACCTTCAAACCATAACCGTTTTTTGGATCCAGACCGGGATCGTTGACCTTTATGTCCACGAGTGGCTGTTTTACCATGCGCGCCACCGCGTCCAATTCGTTTACGATTCTTCCGTGAACCTTCTGCATATTTTAAAGTAGATAAATCCATTCCAGCCTCAAATATATCTTAAATAAAGCTCTAAAATTCTTATACTCTAGGCATTTTCTACGTGCACTAGGTGAATTATTTTATTGACCATACCCCGAATTACAGGAGTATCAGCGTGTACAACTGTCTGATTGAGCTTTCGAAATCCCAGCGCTCTGGCAGTAGCCTTTTGTTTTGCGCCGCGTCCAATTGTACTGCGCTTTAAGGTTATTTTTATTTGATTTACTTTTTTCTTGGCCATTATTAATTTCCCAGCTCGTGTAAAAATTAATCTTCAACTCTTTGTTGTTTTGGTTCTGTATCAAAAACCCGCAAAACGGACATACCTCGTTTACGAGCAATTTCCTGTACATTAAGCATATTTTCCAGTGCAAACATGGTCGCTTTTACTACATTATGAGGATTGGCAGAACCACGGCTTTTTGTTAAAACGTCGGTTACTCCAACAGCTTCCATAATAGCACGGACAGGACCACCTGCAATAACACCGGTACCAGGCGAAGCTGGTTTTAAAAAGACGCGTCCGGCACCAAATTTTCCCTCAATTTCGTGAGGGATTGTACCATTTACTAATGGAACACGAATCAGATTCTTTTTTGCAGCCTCAGCACCTTTGGAAATACAGTCAACAACTTCGTTGGCTTTTCCAAGACCGATGCCGACAACACCTTTGCCGTCACCAACAACGACAATAGCATTGAAACTAAACCGTCTACCACCTTTAACCACTTTAGCAACACGGTTTACATGGATAACTTTTTCGTTGAGGTCTAATTCGTTAGGATTTATTCTAGCAAAACCCTTGTTTTTCATATTGAAATTCCTTTTATCGCCGTTTCTAGTTAAAACTCTAAACCGCCTTTTCGTGCACCGTCAGCTAATGCTTTTACTCTACCATGATAAAGATAACCGGCACGATCAAAAACTATTTTACTAATTTTTTTATCAGTAGCAAGTTTCGCCACATGTTCGCCTACGACAGTAGCCTTTCCAATTTTGGACTTTGTATCAGTCAACTGTGCAGCGATCTCTTTGGTTAATGTTGATGCGGCGGTAATCGTTGTTTGAGAGACATCATCAATCAACTGAGCATAAATGTGCTTGTTGCTTTTAAAAACAACCAAACGCGGACGTTCACTGCTACCAATAATGGTTTTACGAATGTGTTTACGTCTTTTATTGCGTAATACGCGCTTTTTTATAGTTATATCAGGCATAATCGTATCTCATTACAAAATTTTAGTCTTATTATAACCACATAATTTTTATGCAGCTGTTTTACCTGCTTTACGTCTTACCTGTTCACCAGCGTATCGGATACCTTTTCCTTTGTACGGTTCTGGTGGACGTAATGATCTAATTTTTGCGGACATTTGTCCGACAAGTTGTTTATCAATACCTTTTACGGTAAATTGATTATTTCCCTCGACGCTAAATTCAATTCCTTCAGGAGGAAGAACAATGATCGGATGAGAAAATCCAACGTTCAATAGTAGTTTATTACCTTTCATTTCAGCACGGTAACCAACTCCTACGATCTCGAGTTTCTTTTCAAAGCCTTTACTCACTCCGTCAACGATGTTTGCAACGAGCGAGCGGAACAAACCGTGTATTGAACGATGTTCTTTACTATCACTGGGTCGAGTTACTGTAATTTCGCTGTTTTCCAACGAATATTCAAGTTCGGTAGAAACATTAACAAACAGCTCGCCTTTCGGGCCTTTGGCCGAAATGACTCCGTCATTAATATTTATCTCGACACCTTGAGGAATAGGTATAGGCGCTTTTCCAACTCTTGACACAATTAACTCCTAATCAGTCTTATAAATTACCAAACATAACATAATATTTCACCACCAACACCTAATTTACGGGCTTTTTGCCCGGTCATAACGCCTTTAGATGTTGTCAGTATTGAAATTCCGAGATTATTATAAACGCGTGGTATATTAACCTTGCCGGCATATCGACGGTAACCAGGAGTACTAACACGTTTGATACCTTCAATAACGCATTTTCCACTATCTTCGTATTTCAAGTAAATACGAATAATACCTTGTTTACCATCATTAATGATGACATGGTCTTTAATATACGCTTCTTCCTGCAGAATTCGTGTTATTTCACGTTTCAAGCCAGATGCAGGTACGTCAACTTTTTTATGCTTGGCCCTTGTCGCGTTTCTGATGCAAGTCAGATAATCGGCGATGGGATCAGTTTTCGACATTTATTTTCTCCCTAACAATCCTAAGTCGGGTGCACTAATTAAATAAACAATTTTAAGAGATTTATTACCAGCTTGCTTTTGTAACTCCGGGTACTTTACCCTCAAGAGCAAGTTCTCTCAAGCAGATACGGCAAACTCCAAATTTCCTGTAATAAGCTCTGGGACGTCCACAACGTGAACATCGATTATATTTTCTTACCTTAAATTTCGGATCTTTTTTTGCCTTAACGATTAATGCTGTTTTTGCCAAGATCACTCCATGTGCTTAATTTTTGACCAAACATTTATTTCTTAATAAAAGGCATTCCGAAAGCTTTTAACATTTCGTAAGCCTCTTCATCGGTTTTTGCAGAAGTCACAAAAGTGATATTCATACCGCGGACTTTATCTACTTTGTCATAATCTATTTCAGGAAATACAATTTGTTCCCGAATAGACATATTATAGTTACCACGTCCATCAAATTTGATGGGTACGCCTCGAAAGTCTCTAACTCGTGGTATAGCTATTGATACGAGTCGATCAAAAAATTCAAACATTCGCTCTCCCCGAAGGGTGACGCTGCAACCAATGGGCATTCCTGCTCTTAATTTAAAGTTTGAAATTGCCTTTTTTGCTCGACGAACGACAGGCTTTTGCCCGGCAATTTTCGTAAGGTCTTCCAGAGCGCCGTCCAAATTTTTGGAATTCTCTGTTGCTTCACCAACGCCAATGTTTAATACTATTTTTTCCAACTTTGGTATTTGAAAAATATTCTTATATTTGAATTTGTCTTGTAAACTTTTGACAACTTCATTTTTATAGACGTCGATGAATCGTGGTTTGTATTTTTTTTCTGCCATCTTTACAGATCCATTCGTATAATTAAGATGTTGAAACTAGCATTTCATTGCAATTTTTACATACGCGTACTTTGATCTTACGATTACGCGCTTCATCAAAATTCGATGTAGACCCCATTCTTGATGGAGTATTACATTTCGGACAGATAACCATTACATTGGAAACATTCACAGGGGCTTCTTTTTCAATTATACCACCTTGTGGATTCTGCTGTGTTGGTCTACTGTGTTTCTTAATAAAGTTAACGCCTTCAACAATAACTCTGTTGGTTTCTGGAAAAACTTTGAGAACTTTTCCTTTGCTTCCTCTATTTTCTCCGGCGGTAACTATGACCTGATCATTTTTTCTTACACGCATCTTTTATGCCCTATTGGCTATATGTTCAATTATTATAATACTTCCGGAGCTAACGAAAGAATTTTCATAAATTGCTTTTCACGTAATTCACGAGCAACAGGTCCGAATATACGTGTACCCTTCGGTTCCAATGCTTCATTTATAAGTACAGCAGCATTTTCATCGAAACGAATATATGAACCATCTTTTCTTCGTTTTTCTTTTTTTGTTCTGACGATAACCGCTTTACTCTTATCACCTTTTTTTACGGTACCATTGGGCAGAGCTTGCTTGACAGATACAACAATGATATCACCGATGGAGGCGTATTTTTTTCTACTACCTCCCAGTACACGGATGCACATGACTTTTTTGGCTCCGGTGTTATCTGCAACATTTAATCGACTATTTTCCTGTATCATTGATTATTCCTTCTTATTCACGATTGAACAAAAAAAGTTCAAGTTACTTTGCCCGTTCGAGAATTTCGACCAGTCTCCAACGTTTTCGTCGACTTAATGGTCGTGTTTCCATTATTTTTACGACATCTCCGGTATGGCTTTCATTGTTTTCATCATGAGCCATAAATTTTGATGTTTTTTTGACATATTTTTTATACAGAGGATGTTTGATGTATCGTTGTACAACAATAGTACGACTTTTATCCATCTGATCACTGGCGACAGTACCAGTTATTACTTTTCTATGTCCTCTTTCCACGTGATTGTTCTCCAAATCAACGAAAGTTTACTTGATTAATTACTTTCGAATACCTAGCTCGTATTCGTTTATGACTGTTTTAATTCGGGCAATATCTTTTCGAACTTGTCTAATTCTTAGAGGATTATCAAGTTGATGTGTTGAATGTTGAAACTTGAGATTTCCATATTCTACAAGAGTATCTTCAAGTTTATATTTCAAATCCTCAAGGGAAAGTTCTTTAAGTTCATCAATTTTCATTGAATTATTCTCCAACATCTGTGGACGTTACAAATTTTGTTTTACACGGTAGTTTATGAGCAGCCAGTCTCAAGGCTTCCTTTGCAACATCTTCAGGGATACCATCAATTTCAAAAAGTATTCGTCCAGGTTTAACAACAGCCACCCAGTATTCTGGTGCTCCCTTACCTTTTCCCATACGTGTTTCAGCAGGTTTTTTAGTACAAGGCTTATCCGGGAATATCCGAATCCATACTTTACCACTACGTTTAACATATCGAGTCATGGCAATACGAGCAGCTTCTATTTGTCTGGCTGTAATCCAATGAGGTTCAAGTGCCTTGAGCCCAAATTGACCAAACGATAGACGTGCGCCACGAATCGCTTTTCCAGTCATTCGTCCGCGTTGTTGTTTTCTATATTTTACACGTTTGGGCATTAACATGAATCACATTCTCCATTTAATTATTCTTTAATCGGCCATTTCGCCAATTACTTCACCTTTACAAATCCACACTTTAACACCAATTGTACCATATGTTGTTTTTGAAATTGCCGTGGCATAATCAATATCAGCACGAAGTGTGTGAAGTGGAATTCTACCATCTTTATATTGCTCACGTCGAGCCATTTCAGCGCCGCCGAGTCTACCGGAGCAGGTGATACGAATACCTTCTGCACCCATACGCATTGCAGACATGATGGCTTTTTTCATAGCTCTTCGAAATGAAACTTTTCCTTCTAGTTGACTTGCAACGTTTGAAGCAACAAGATAAGCATCTAGTTCCGGGCGCTTTATTTCATTAATATTCAATTGAACATCTTGCCCGGTGACTCTCTGCAACTCTTCTCTCAACTTGTCAACTTCAGAACCCTTACGTCCAATAACGATTCCAGGCCTTGCAGTATGAATGGTCAGAGTTATCTTTTTGGGAGTTCGTTCAATTTCAACTTTAGAAATACTGGCTCGCTGTAACCTGTTATGAACATATCGTCTTAACATGATATCTTCTTCAAGTTTTTTGCTAAAATCTTTTTCATCAAACCACTTGGAGTCCCAACTTTTTATAACTCCAACACGAAAACCAGTAGGATTTGTTTTTTGTCCCAAACTAATCTCCTATACTAAATGCTTAATCTTTATTCTCAGCAACTGTAATTGTGATATGACAAGTTCTTTTACGAATACGCGAAGCTCTTCCCATTGAGGCGGCTCGAAATCGTTTTAACATAAAACCACCATCAACTTTTAACTCTTTAACGAAGAGATCTTCCGGCGTAACTTTGGATGCTTCATCGCTATTCATCATATTCGCTACAGCCGATCTAAGTGCTTTTTCTATTGGTTCCGAAGCAAGTGCCGTATTAAAGTGCAGGATGTTTAAGGCATCGCTTACGACTTTACCTCGAACCAAATTAGCGACTCTTCTAACTTTAAAAGGGGAAACTCTCACCCATTTTGCGATCGCCTTTGCTTCCATTTAGAATTTCTCCAAATTCAAAATTTTGTAACTTGCACGTTTCATCTTTTAAAAACTACTTTTTATTTACATGGCCACGATAGGTACGCGTTGGTGCAAATTCACCGAGCTTGTGCCCAACCATGTTTTCATTAATAAAAACAGGAATAAATTTGTTCCCATTATGTACAGCTAGTGTGTGTCCAATAAATTCCGGTGGAATAGTCGATCGACGAGCCCACGTTTTGACAACCTTTTTTTGGTTACCTTTGTTTAGCTCTTCAACCTTGTTAAAAAGTTTTTCATCTATATATGGACCTTTTTTTACAGAGCGTGCCATAATTTAATATTCCTACTTGTTTCTACGTTTAACAATAAATTTATCTGATGGTTTAGCTTTTCTGGTCTTGTAACCTTTTGTCGGTTTACCCCATGGTGTACAGGGGTGTCTTCCACCAGAACTTTTTCCTTCACCACCACCCATTGGGTGATCGACCGGGTTCATTGCAACACCGCGGACTTTGGGTCGGCGGCCCAGCCATCGTGCACGGCCTGCTTTTCCTATACTGATGTTTTCATGATCAGTATTACCTACTTGACCGATTGTAGCACGACATTCAATTCTTACCATTCTTACTTCACCGGAAGGTAGTTTTATTTGTGCATAATTACCTTCTTTAGCCATTAATTGTGCATAAGAACCAGCGCCTCTTGCAATTTGGCCACCTTTACCGACTTTAAGTTCGATGTTATGGATAACAGTACCAAGAGGTATTTTTGCTAATGGCATTGCATTTCCAACTCGAATATCCGGTGCTTCACCAGATAAAACCTGATCGCCAACTTTTAATCCCAAAGGTGCAAGTATGTATCGTTTTTCTCCATCAACATAGTTTAACAATGCAATGAAGGCACTTCTGTTAGGATCATATTGTATGGACGCAACCTTGGCTGGAACTTCCAATTTATTTCTTTTAAAATCGATAATCCGATAAAGTCTTTTATGACCACCACCTCTACGCCGTGCGGTTACTCGTCCTACGTTGTTACGACCGCCGGATTTTGAAGATGATACAACCAGGGACGAAACAACATTGTTATCAGTTATCTCTGCAAACGAGTTAACCGTTTTGAACCGCTGTCCGGGAGTGGTAGGTTTAAATGTTTTTAACGCCATCGTTTATTCTCCTCGTACCCGTTTTATGAGCCAGATGATTCTGAGAAAAAGTCAATAGTATCACCGCTTCGCAGAGTTATAATTGCTTTTTTCCAATCGGCTCTTTTACCACGGGTTAATCCTCGCTTTGTGTTCATGCGTTTGGTTTTACCTTTAACAAATACTGTGCGAACACTGTCTACAGAGACGTCAAACTTTTTTTCTACAGCAGATTTAATCTCAATTTTATTTGCTTCTTTATTGACAACAAATGCGTAGCAAGCTTCACTTTCCTGCATTTTTAACATTTTTTCTGTCAGTATGGGTCTTATTAATATTTCACGTTCTTTTTTCATGATACCAATATACCTTCTAACTTTTTAACAGCACCCTCAAAAATGATTATGGATTTGCAATCCAACAAATCATAAGTTGAAGCGTCTTGTGCTATCGCGATTTTGAGATTTTTAATATTTCGACTCGCCAACAAGATATTCTGATTGTATTCGGATATTAGTATTAATGATTTTTCGTTATCAACACCAAAACTTTTCAAAACATTAAATACTTCTTTTGTTTTAGCATTTTCCAATGAAAAATCTTCAACTATTCTTACCTGCTCATCTTTTGTTTTTGAAGATAACACAGAAATTCGAGCAAGTTTTTTCACCTTTCTAGGTAATTTAAAATTGTATGAGCGAGGCTGCGGACCATGTGCTGTTCCTCCACCAACCCATACGGGTGATCTGGAGGATCCTGATCTCGCTGTACCACGACCCTTTTGTTTCCAAGGTTTTTTTCCACCACCGGAAACAAAACTGCGAGTCTTTGTAGCCGCTGTTCCTTGACGCGAGTTTGTTCGCTGTGCCTGCACGGCTAAATAGACTGCATGTTCGTTTACGTCTGCTCCGAAAATTGCATCAGAAACATTTATCTTTCTTCCGGAGGTAACGCCTTCTTTTGTATAGACTTCAAATTCCATAACAATCTACTTTCTTATGATAATTGTCCCGTTTTTAGCTCCAGGGACAGCGCCTTTTATTAACAGAATATTGTTCTCAGCATCTACACTAACAATTTTTAAACCACGAGTTGTATTTTTCTTACCACCCATTCTACCAGCCATCTTTAAGCCTTTAAAAACTTTAGAAGGCCAGGATGATTGACCAATAGAACCTGGTGCTCTTAATCGGTCACTTTGTCCGTGTGTTTTGGGTCCGCCACCAAAGTTGTATCTTTTTACAACTCCGGCAAAACCTTTACCCTTTGTGATGCCTGAAACGCTGACAACATCACCAATTTTAAAAATGTCGGCTTTGATTTCTGAACCAATTTTAATTTCTTGGTTACTCTCAAAACTTTTAAATTCTTTTAAAACTCTAAAGGGTTTTAGTCCTGCTTTTGCAGCATGTCCTATCTGGGCTTTGGTAGCCAGTTTTTCTTTTTTGTCACCAAATCCCATTTGAACAGACTCATAACCGTCAGTCTCTGTGGTTTTAACCTGTGTTATATAACAGGGACCCGCTTCGATGGCTGTAACGGGAATTGAATTTCCGCTTTCATCGAATATTCGAGTCATACCAATTTTTTTTCCAATTATACCGAGCATTGTTTTTCCAGAAAATTATATTATACCATTTTGATAATGTTGAATTGATTATCAGACTTTGATTTCAACATCAACACCAGCAGGCAATTCAAGCTTCATTAATGCATCAACCGTTTTAGGAGAAGAGTTGAGAATATCAACTAGTCTTTTGTGAATTCGTGTTTCAAACTGCTCTCTGGACTTTTTATCTACATGCGGAGATTTGAGAACAGTGTAAACAGACCGTCTAGTCGGTAGCGGAATGGGTCCGGAAATCATAGCACCAGTCTGCTTTGCTGTTTTAATAATCTTTTCAGTAGATTTGTCAATCAGCCGATGATCGTAAGCCTTTAATTTGATTCTAATTTTTTGGCCCGCCATTAATATACTCCAAATGTCGTTATTCTATTTATTCAAAAAATACTATTCGATAACTTTAGTTACAACACCAGCACCAACTGTTCGGCCACCTTCTCGAATTGCGAATCGTAATCCCTCTTCCATTGCTATCGGGGTTATCAATTCGCCGGTAACCGTTACATTGTCGCCGGGCATTACCATCTCTATTCCTTCAGGTAAATCTACTTTACCTGTTACATCCGTCGTTCTAAAGTAAAACTGTGGACGATAGCCATTAAAAAACGGGGTGTGTCGACCACCTTCTTCTTTACTCAGGACGTATACTTCACCTTCAAACTTGGTGTGCGGTGTAATTGAGCCTGGCTTAGATATAACCTGTCCACGCTCCAACTCTGTCTTGTCTACACCTCGTAACAATAAACCTACATTGTCTCCGGCCTGACCTTCGTCCAATATCTTGCGGAACATCTCTACGCCGGTACAAACTGATTTACGGTGTACTCCAAGTCCTACGATCTCAACTTCATCACCAGTATGGACCATACCTCTTTCAATTCTTCCGGTTCCTACTGTTCCACGACCGGTAATCGAGAAAACATCTTCAACAGGCATTAAAAACGGCTTGTCTGTGTCACGGGTTGGTGTCGGGATATAAGAATCAATCGCATCCAACAACTCCTTGATCGGAGTCCATTCTTCACCTTCCAATGAGCCGGCTAAACCTTTTTCCATTGCTACCAAAGCACTACCTTTAACGATTGGAATCTCATCACCAGGAAATTCATACTGACTCAACAGTTCACGAACTTCCAACTCTACCAATTCCAACAATTCAGGATCATCTACCTGGTCTGTTTTGTTCATAAACACAACAATAGAAGGTACATTCACCTGACGGGCCAGCAATATGTGCTCACGGGTCTGTGGCATCGGACCGTCTGCTGCAGATACTACCAATACAGCTCCATCCATCTGCGCAGCTCCAGTGATCATGTTTTTAATATAATCAGCATGTCCCGGACAGTCTACGTGCGCATAGTGGCGTGCATCTGTTTCATATTCCACGTGTGCCGTATTTATCGTTATGCCTCGGGCCTTTTCTTCAGGCGCATTGTCGATTTCATCATACTTTTTTACTGACGCCTGACCCTTGCTTGACAAAAACATTGTCATTGCAGCTGTCAAGGTCGTTTTGCCGTGATCAACGTGACCTATTGTTCCTATGTTCACATGAGGCTTAGTTCGCTCAAACTTTGCCTTTGCCATGATTTTTCTCCTTACTTAATAAACACTAAACTTATAACCTTACTATGCTGCTAAGCCCATTTTCTCGAGCAACTTTTTAGCAATATCTTCACTGACTCTGGTATATTTTTGAAACTGCATTGAAAATACTGCTCTGCCTTGAGAAGTGTTACGAAGGCCGGTTGCATATCCGAACATCTCGGATAATGGTACTGTCGCTTTAATTAGCTGGGTATCTTTTTTCTTTTCATGTCCTTCAACTTTGGCCCTTCGAGCGGCCAAGTCGGTTAAAATGGCACCAAAATACTCTTCAGGGGTCAAAACTTCCAAATCCATCATCGGTTCCATCAAGATAGGTTTTGCTTTACGAAGAATATCCTGAATAGCCATTGAACCGGCAATTTTAAAACTCAATTCTGTTGAATCAACGTCATGATATGAGCCATCAATTAATGTAGCTTTAATATCAATAACCGGAAATCCTGCAATTGAACCGCTAACCATTCCTTCTTTAATACCATCCTGAACAGGTTTAATAAATTCTCGTGGAATGGATCCGTTTTTAATTTTACTCTCAAATTCGAAAATTTTTCCAGGTTCAGTTGGTTCAAATTCTACTATTATATGAGCATATTGCCCTTTACCGCCTGTTTGGCGAACAAATTTAATCTCACTTACAGATGATTCTGTTATCGTTTCACGATAGGCAACCTGTTGTTGACCAACATTTGCCTTTACTTTAAACTCTCTCATCAACCTGTCAACGAGAATATCCAAATGAAGCTCACCCATACCGGAAATAATCATTTGACCTGTTTCAGGGTCTGTAGAAAACTGAAACGTAGGATCTTCACTGGCAAGCATTTCAAGAGAATTTACTAATCTGTCTTCATCTGCTTTTGATTTTGCTTCAATGGCAACAGATATAACCGGTACAGGAAACTCCATATCTTCCAAAACAATTTGATGTTTTGGATCGCATAAAGTATCGCCTGTTTTGGTTTCTCGAAGGCCTACAACGGCGACAATATCTCCAGCAGAAATTTTCGGTATATCCTGCTTTTTATTTGATGACATCTGCAAAATTCTTCCGAATCTCTCTCTCTTGCCAGACGTCATATTAAGTGCTGTTTCACCAGCTTCCAGTGTGCCAGAGTATACTCTGATATATGTCAACTTGCCAACATAAACATCGCTTGCAATTTTAAAAGCAAGCGCTGCAAAGGGCTCATCCGGCTTGGCTTCTCTTTTTTCAGTCTTTTCGGTATAAGGATTTTGTCCTTCTATAGCCGGTACGTCTGTTGGACTGGGCAAATAATTGATGATAGCATCTAACAGTTGCTGTACACCTTTATTCTTGACAGCCGAACCACACAGAATCGGGACAATTTCATTCTTTAATGTACCCGCCCTGAGACCACGGTGAATATCTTCCTCAGTTACCGGCTCACCGCCGATAAATTTTTCTAAAACTATATCATCAAAATCGGAAACTTGCTCAACAAGTTTATTTCTATATAAATCCGCTTGTTCGGCCATATTACCAGGGATATCAACTTCTTCCCACGTTGCTCCCAACTCAGCATCATTAAACACCAACATTTTCATTTTTATTAAATCAATAATTCCTGAAAAAGTGTCAGATGCTCCAACAGGCAGTTGTATAGGAACAGGCCTGGCGCCCAGCTTCTTACGAATAGACTCAACCGCTGCATAAAAATCAGCACCAATTCGATCCATCTTGTTAATGATTGCAATTCTGGGCACATGGTATTTATCAGCTTGCCTCCAAACAGTTTCTGATTGAGGCTCAACACCTCCTACTGCACAAAAAATTGCTACAGCACCATCAAGAACTCTAAGAGACCTTTCAACTTCTGCCGTAAAATCAACATGTCCGGGTGTATCAATAATATTAATTCGATATTTCTTCCAAGAGGCTGTAATGGCGGCAGACGTAATAGTAATTCCACGCTCTTTTTCCTGCTGCATCCAATCCATAGTTGCAGCACCTTCATCCACCTCGCCAATACGATGCACTATACCAGTATAGAACAGAATACGCTCTGTTGTCGTAGTCTTGCCGGCATCTATGTGAGCCATAATGCCGATATTTCGCGTTTTTTCCAGTTCTACTGGTTTAGACATAAAAAAAGCCACTTGTTAAAATCGATTGAAAGTTTAAGAATTTGACACAACACTCAACCGACTCTACCAAGTAGCTTCTACTTGTAATCTATCAGTTTTCATTGTGCCAGTTCTTAACATCTACTTTCCAGCCAAGCTGTCTTTAAGCTTCATTTGATTGGAGTTAGACTGCAAGACCGGCAATATAAAAATCTTTATTTACCATTTAAAATGAGCAAAAGCTTTGTTTGCTTCTGCCATTTTATGCGTATCCTCACGTTTCTTAATAGAGGCGCCTTCTTTTTTAGAGGCCATTGTTAACTCTGTTGCCAACTTTTCGGCCATCGTTTTCTCAGAACGCCCTCTTGCATAGCTGATTACCCAGCGAATAGCCAAAGCCTGCTGACGGTCACTACGAATCTCTACCGGAACTTGATAGGTCGCACCACCAACACGCCGAGAACGTACTTCAAGAATCGGCTTTACATTTTCTATAGCCTTATTAAAAACGTCAATTCCTTCAGTTCCGCTTTTCTCAGAAATAATATCCATAGCGCCGTAAAAAATCTTTTCAGCAACGCTTCTCTTACCACCTTCAAGCAATCCATTAATAAATTTTGTCGCCAAAACACTATGGTATTTTGGATCAGGTAAAACTTTTCTTTTTGCAGGACGTTTTCTTCTTGGCATTTATAATCTCAATAACTTAATAAATATTCACAGTTTACTTGTTTTTTGCACCATATTTTGATCGACCGCGTTTACGATCCTGAACACCACTGGTATCCAACACACCACGTACGATGTGATAACGAACACCAGGAAGATCTTTAACACGACCACCTCTAATCAAAACAATAGAGTGCTCTTGTAAATTATGCCCTTCACCAGGTATATAAGCCGTTACCTCAAAACCATTAGTCAAACGCACACGAGCTACTTTACGGAGCGCAGAGTTTGGTTTTTTTGGTGTTGTTGTATAGACACGGGTACAAACGCCTCGTCTTTGCGGCGACCCGGCCAACGCCGGAGCAGTACCTTTTTTTGTAACTTTTTTCCGGCCATGTCTAACTAATTGGTTTAATGTGGGCACAAATTCCTCCTTAATTCCAAAGCTTATAAAGATAAAAAATATTTTTTAAAATATCAAGTCTTTTTTTATTAAATATCATCTAAATCAAAATCTTCTTCTTCAATTTCATCTTCAATCAGGTCCAGTTCTGCTTCCAGTTCAGGTCCGGTAACACGCATTTCTTTAAATTTAGTTAATCCGGTTCCGGCAGGAATTAGATTTCCCATAACAACATTTTCTTTAAGTCCGTGCAGATAATCGATTTTACCTTCAACCGATGCATCTGTCAGAACTCGTGTTGTCTCCTGGAAGGATGCGGCAGAAATGAAGCTTTCAGTTGTAAGAGAAGCTTTTGTAATTCCTAACAATAACGGCTGAAATGTTGCCGGCTGTGCAGGTCTGGCTTGTGGAACATCTTTTTCTTTAGATTCTAGTTTTGCAACTGTTTCTCTAAATTCATCTGATTCTACTAGCTGGGCTTCACGATATTTCGAAGCACCTTTTTCAGTTATAACCACACAGTTTCTTATTTTTTCATTTTCCTGTAAAAACTGAAGTCTGTCAACCTGGTCACCTTCCAGATAGATGGTGTCACCTGCATTTTCAATTTTTACCTTTTGCAACATTTGTCGTACAATAACTTCGATGTGCTTGTCATTAATTCGCACACCCTGAAGTCGGTAAACTTCTTGTATTTCATTTACAAGATATTCCTGGACTTTGTTGGCACCCATAATAGCCAATATATCATGTGGTGCAACAGCACCTTCGGATAATTTTTCACCGGCATGTACGAAATCTCCGTCATGAACAAGAACATGCTTACCATAAGGTATCAAATAACTCTTTTCATCATGTCCGTCTTCAGAGGTAACAGAAATTTTACGTACACCTCTTTTAATTTCACCAAAGTGTACAATACCATCAATTTCACTAACAACAGCCGGTTCTTTTGGTCGTCGTGCTTCAAAGAGTTCGGCAACTCGCGGTAAACCACCTGTAATATCTCTGGTTTTGGCAATTTCTCTGGGAATCTTGACCAGAGAATCACCGGCTACAACTTTAGCGCCATTAGCTACTTGAAGGTGAGCACCAACAGGTATAACATAATTCGACGCCACATTACCATTTTCATCCATAACACTAATTGAAGGACTTAGATTTCTGCTTCTGGTTTCAATAAGCACACGCTGTTTTAATCCAGTGGTTTCGTCAAGTTCTTCTCTGTATGTTGTATTTTCAATAATATCGTTAAATTGAATGGATCCTGCCTTGTCAGTAATAATACTGGCTGAATAAGGATCCCATTTAAAAATAACAGTTCCGGCTTTTACATGTTCATCCGATTTAACCAATACATTGGCTCCATAGGGAACTGTTAGTCGTTCAATAATTCGGTTATCTTCATCAAGGACCTTAATACGTCCATTTCGACCGAGGGTTATAGTTTCGTCCTCTCGTTCAACGACTTTAAGGTTGTCCCATTCAAGTTTTCCGTCATGTTTAATAGCAACCTGAGATTGAGCGGCAATACGAGATGCTGTACCACCAATGTGGAATGTACGTAATGTCAACTGGGTACCAGGCTCACCGATTGATTGTGCAGCCATAACACCCACAGCTTCACCTTCAACAACCATTTTACCGGTTGCCAGGTTACGTCCATAACACAAGCCACAAACTCCGCGAGATGCTTCACAGGTTAGAACACTGCGAATCATAACATTTTCTATACCGGCATGTGAAATTGTCTCAGCGATTTTTTCATCGATAAGCATACCGGCTTCAATGATAACATCACCGCTTTCAGGATCAAAAACATCTTCAGCAGAAACACGACCAATAATTCGGTCCTGCATAGATTCGATAATTTCTTCACCTTCTTTAAGGTCACCAACCCGTAAACCTAAAATGGTGCCACAGTCGTGATCTGTAATGATAACATCCTGAGCAACATCAACAAGTCTTCGTGTCAGATACCCGGCATCAGCAGTTTTTAATGCGGTATCAGCCAAACCTTTACGGGCACCGTGTGTGGAAATAAAGTATTCCAACACCGTTAAACCCTCACGAAAGTTGGCGGTAATTGGGTTTTCAATAATTTCACCCATGGAACCGGTCATTTTTTTCTGTGGTTTAGCCATCAAACCACGCATACCTGCTAACTGTCTGATCTGTTCTTTAGAACCTCGTGCGCCGGAATCGGCCATCATAAAAATTGGATTAAATCCCTGGCGGTCCTGTTTCAAACGCTCAAACATTCGTTCTGCGACATTACTGGTGGTGTGTGTCCAGATATCGATAATCTGGTTATAACGTTCACCGTCTGTTATAATTCCACGTTCATACCGTTTTTGAATGCCATCTACATTTTTATAGGCAACATCAAGTAATTTATTTTTCTCATCAGGTACTATCACATCATTAATTCCAACAGTCGCACCGGATTTCATCGCAAAATAAAATCCCAGCTCTTTTAGACTGTCCAGCATGATTGAAGTACGATAGTTGCCAATTTTTACATAAGCATTAGAGATAAGTTCTTCTATTGCTTTTTTTGTCAAAAGTTCATTAACATAACCAATTTCTTTTGGCAGAATTTTATTAAATATAACACGTCCAACAGTTGTACTGATCATTTTGCCATCAATACGAACCTGGATGGGCGCATGTAATTCAACACGATTATCGTTATAAGCGATGTTTACTTCATCGCTTGAAGAGAACATCATACCATCGCCAAGAGCGCCGGTTCTTCTCTTTGTAAGATAATAAACACCAAGAACAATATCCTGACTTGGTATGGCTAATGGACGGCCATGAGCCGGTGACAGGATATTATGGCTCGAAAGCATAAGAACTTTGGTTTCGATCCTGGCATAAAAAGAAAGCGGAACATGAACAGCCATCTGATCACCATCAAAGTCTGCATTAAATGCAGCACAAACAAGCGGGTGGATTTGAATAGCTTTACCTTCCACTAAAACCGGTTGAAAAGCCTGAATACCAAGCCTGTGAAGCGTAGGAGCACGGTTTAACATTACAGGATGATCTTCAATGATCTCCTCGAGTATGTCCCAAACTTCAGCGCCTCTTCTCTCAACCTGTTTTTTGGCACTTTTTACTGTCTTAACCAATCCTCGTTCTACGAGTTTCCTAATTACAAACGGTTTGAATAATTCCAAAGCCATTTCTTTAGGCAGTCCACACTCGAAAAGTCTTAATTCAGGACCAACCACAATAACAGAACGACCGGAATAGTCAATTCTCTTACCTAACAAGTTTTGGCGAAAACGACCTTGTTTTCCTCGTAACATGTCTGACAAACTTTTTAAAGCTCTGTTACCGTCGCTTCTGACAGCGGAAGATTTTCGACCGTTATCGAAGAGAGAATCCACAGCTTCCTGCAACATTCTTTTTTCATTGCGAAGAATAACTTCAGGAGCTTTAATTTCCATCAGTTTTTTCAAACGATTATTACGAATAATAACACGTCTGTATAAATCATTTAAATCTGAAGTTGCAAACCGACCACCTTCAAGAGGTACTAGAGGTCGGAGTTCAGGTGGTATAACAGGAATAACAGACATAACCATCCATTCGGGTCTGTTTTCTTTTAGTTCATTCGCACGACGAAAAGCTTCAATAACTTTAAGACGTTTTAAAGCTTCTGTTTTTCGTTGTACTGAAGTTTCATTATTAACCACCTGACGCAGTTCTTTTGATATTCTGATAATATCAATATTTTTCAAAAGTTCCAGAATAGCTCGTCCACCGATATCAGCTTTAAAACGTTCTTCTTCAGGAACATCTGCTTCAAGTTCTTCCATTTGCATGGTTATATCAAGATATTCGTCTTCACTTATCAGGTCTTGATATAAATATCCACTTTTACCCGGTCTGAGCACAACATAGGATTCGTAGTAGATAATACGCTCCAAATCCTTCATACTCATACCAAGAATATAACCGGTTTTGGAAGGGAGTGATTTCCAGTACCAAATATGTACGACAGGAACGGCCAGGGTAATGTGTCCCATACGTTCACGACGCACACTTTTCATTGTCACTTCAACACCACAGCGGTCACAAACAATACCTTTATAACGTATTCGTTTGTATTTACCACAGTGACATTCCCAGTCCCTTACCGGACCAAATATTTTTTCACAAAAAAGACCATCTTTTTCCGGCTTGAAAGATCGATAGTTGATGGTTTCCGGTTTGGTTACTTCGCCATGCGACATTTCTAAAATTTTGTCTGGAGAAGACAACCCAATATAAATCGAACTAAATCTTGTATTTTGAGAAGCCGAACTTTGTGACGTCATAAAATTCAAATTTCACCTCCAAACTCGTAATTTGAGCCTGGTCATTAAAATAAATCATTGCTTTAGACTAGTTATTCTTTTTGCGATTGTCAATAATAAGTTGAACATCTAAACCAAGTCCCTGTAATTCCCGAATAAGTACGTTAAAAGATTCAGGAATACCAGGCTCCGGTATATTTTCACCTTTAACAATCGCTTCATAAGTCTTTGAACGCCCGCGTACATCATCACTTTTTACAGTTAAAATTTCCTGTAATGTATAAGCAGCGCCATAAGCTTCCAATGCCCAAACTTCCATTTCACCAAATCTCTGACCACCAAATTGAGCTTTACCACCCAATGGTTGTTGTGTAATCAATGAGTAAGGTCCTATTGAACGAGCATGAATTTTATCTTCTACAAGGTGTGATAGCTTTAATATATATATCCAGCCAACAGTGACCTCTTCATCAAATTTTTCACCTGTTTTTCCATCAAATAAAACTGACTTTCCGGACAGCGGCAACCCGGCCTTTTCCATTTCTTCGCTTATTTCGGTTATGGTTGCACCATCAAACACAGGTGTTGCGTAATTTTTATCCAGCTCTTTGGCAGCCCAACCCAGGTTGGTTTCCAGTATCTGTCCTAAATTCATACGTGAGGGCACGCCAAGAGGATTGAGTACGATATCAACAGGTGTGCCATCGGGCATATAAGGCATATCTTCAATGGGTACTATTTTAGCAACAACACCCTTGTTACCGTGCCTACCAGCCATTTTGTCGCCAACGGATAGTTTACGTTTTTTGGCAACATATACTTTGGCAAGTTGTGTGATTCCCGGTGGTAATTCATCACCGACAACGACCTTAAATTTTTGAAGTTCGTATTCGTCGTCGATATCATACATTTTTTTATTATAACGGTTAACAATCTGTTTGATTAATGTGTTTGTTGCAGTATCTTCAACTATTTGAACAGACCAATCAACAGTATTATAATCCAGTTTATTTAATACAGCGGCATTAATAGCCGTATTCTCTTTAACTATTATTTTTCCTGTGGCAATGTCTCTGATACCGGCAGAAACTTTTCCTTCAAGTACTTTGTTGAGTTTGCTGTCACGCAACTCATGTGCTTGAATTTTTGCTTTTTCACGCCACTGATCAAGTTCTTCTAAAAACTTTTTCTCTTTTTTCTTTGTTGTAGAATCTTTTTTCTTACGAGAGAAAAGTTTTGTATCGATAACAATTCCCTTCAATCCAGGAGAACCTTTTAAAGAAGCATCTTTTACGTCACCGGCTTTTTCACCAAAAATGGCTTTAAGGAGTTTTTCTTCAGGTGTTGGATCTGTTTCACCTTTTGGTGTAACTTTACCAACAAGAATATCTCCGGCCGTAACATTAGCACCAACCCGAATGATTCCATTTTCATCTAGGTCTTTTGTTGCTTCTTCACTGACATTAGGGATTTCACGAGTGAGTTCTTCTTCACCTCGTTTTGTATCTCGAACCTGAAGTTCAAATTCTTCAATGTGAATCGATGTATATATATCTTCCTGCACAACACGTTCAGAGATTACAATAGCATCTTCAAAGTTATATCCGCGCCAGGGCATAAAGGCTACAAGCACGTTACGTCCTAATGCAAGCTCACCATTATCGGTGGAAGCGCCATCGGCAATAACCTGGCCTTTTTTAACACGTTGCCCAATATGAACGATCGGACGTTGATTGATGCATGTATCCTGATTCGTACGTTTAAATTTTGTCAGGTTGTATACTTTAATATCAGATTGATCAAAATCAAGTAAATCAGCAAATTCATCATAATTACTTTCATCAATCTGTTTTCTAATAACTATTTGACGAGAGTCTACTTGTTCAATAACACCATCAAAATCGCTAACAGTTACAGAACGTGAATCGCACGCCACTTTACCTTCCATACCTGTACCAACAAAAGGAGATTCCGGCACAAGCAATGGCACGGCCTGACGCTGCATGTTTGATCCCATAAGAGCTCTGTTAGCATCATCATGTTCTAAAAATGGAATCAGTGCAGCAGCAGCAGAAACGATCTGGTTTGGAGAAACGTCCATAAAAGCAATTTCTTCAGGATCAACCAGTGGGAATTCACCCCGGTATCTGCACTTTATTTTATCATTGACAAAATTACCATCGTCATCTAATATAGCATTGGCCTGGGCGATAATTTTTTGTTCTTCATCATCGGCAGACAAATATCTAATTTCTGTGGTAGCAACACCATCCTTAACAGTGCGATAAGGCGCTTCAATAAACCCAAAGCTGTTAATTCTGGCATATGTCGTAAGAGAAGAGATAAGACCGATATTGGGTCCTTCAGGCGTTTCGATAGGACATAATCGTCCATAGTGTGTATAATGAACGTCACGAACCTCAAATCCAGCTCTTTCGCGAGTCAAACCTCCGGGTCCCAAAGCAGATAAACGTCGTTTATGAGTTAGTTCTGCCAGAGGATTGGTTTGATCCATAAACTGAGATAATTGGCTTGTCCCAAAAAAGGTATTAATAACTGAAAGAATTGTTCTGGCATTGACCAAATCCTGTGGAGTTGGATTTTCACTTTCACGCAGGTTCATTCTTTCTTTTATGGTTCTCGCCATACGAGACAGTCCCAAACTCATTTGAGCGGACAGCTGTTCACCAACAGTTCTAACACGACGGTTGCCAAGGTGATCGATATCATCAGCAGATTCTCTTCCGGTACGTAAGTCCAGCAGATGATTAATAATACCAATAATATCTTCTTTTGTTAGAGAAGTTACACTGGAATCGGTATCGATATTCAATTTACGATTTAACCGATGTCGTCCAACATCACCTAGTTCATATCTTTTGGGATTAAAGAATAATCTTTCAATAAGTTGACGGGCAGTATCAATATCAGGTGGTTCACCTGAACGTAATTGGCGGTAAATAATTTCAAGGGCTTCTTCTTGCGAGTGTGTTGGATCTTTGAGAATGGTATTGCTAATAATTTCCTGACCAAGAATTTTATCAGATGTTATTAATTCAAATGACGAAAGTGCCAGATCGACAACACGTTCAATCCTTTCAGCACTTATTTCAGTAAATTTATCAACAACCACTTCACCAGTGTTAACATCAATAATATCGTCAACAACTTTGCGGCCCAATAATTCGTCGTATTTACCATCGGTTATTTTAACTTCTTCTATGAGGTTGAAAGCTTCAAGAATTTCTCTATCAGAAGAATAACCAATGGCTCGCAGCAGTGTTGTAGCAAGAAATTTTTTGCGTCTGTCAATATAGACATTCATCAAATCATAAATATCTGTTGTAAACTCAACCCAACTTCCTCGAAGAGGTATTATTCGTGCAGAATAAAGTTTTGAACCATTGGGGTGAATTACTTCATCAAAGAATACACCAGGAGATCTATGCAGCTGGCTGACAATAATACGTTCAGCGCCATTAATAATAAAAGTTCCCCTGTGCGTCATAGACGGCAAATTACCCAAATAAACAATCTGCTCAATTGAATTAGAGAGCGGATCATTTGGGTCAAATTCATCTTTGATGGATAATCTGAGTTTTGCCTTTAATGCAACAGAATAAGTTGTTCCTCTTTCTTGACATTCTTCTACGGAATATTTTGGTGAGTCGACATAATATTCTATAAAAGATAGTTCAAAGTTTTCTCGACTATCGACAATAGGAAATATACTAGTAAAAACAGCTTGTAATCCTTGATTACTCCGCTCACTGGGCGGAATATTATGCTGCAAAAATTCTTCAAAGGATTTAAGCTGTATATCTAGTAAATCGGGCAATTCTGCCGCAGCCGGAATCTTTGAAAAAGTTGTTCTTTCTCTTTCTTGACCAACTGCCAAAGGATTCACTTCCTTTCTTCATATTATAAAAACTTAAAAAAACCGAGCTATAATAGCCCGGCTTCCAGATGTATCAGGCAATTTTTTAAAATATTTATTTTATTTCGACTTCTGCACCAGCTTCTTCAAGTTTGGCTTTCATATCGGCAGCCTCTTCTTTTGTTACAGCTTCTTTGATAGTACTGGGTGCACCGTCAACGACGTCTTTTGCTTCTTTAAGTCCAAGGCTTGTTAAAGCACGTACAACCTTGATTACCTGAATTTTTTGTGAACCAGCAGATTTTAATACAACATCAAATTCGGTTTTTTCTTCTTCTGCTTCAGCAGGAGCAGCAGCACCAGGGGCAGCAGCAACGGCAACAGGAGCAGCAGCAGTTACACCAAATCTATCTTCTAAAGCTTTTACTAATTTTGACAATTGCAGAACTGTCATTTCTTCAATTGTTTTTAAAATTTCTTCAACTTTAGGATCGTTAATTTCTGCAGTTGTTTCTTTTTCAACGGCGACATCTTTTTCTTCGGGCATTTCATCCTCCCGTTTGAGTTACATTATGATAAAGGCTTAATCTTCTTTTTTCTCTTTAATTGCATCTAATGTGTAAACAAGTTGGCTGAGTACAGCTTTTAAACCGCCAACCAATCCTGTTAATGGCGAGGCAATACCGGAAACAACCTGGCCAAGCAATACTTCGCGTGGCGGGATATTTTTCAGTTCCTCAGCATTTTCTTTGTTTAATACCTGCCCCTCAAGGATAGCAGCTTTGACAACGGGCTTTTCTTTCTTTTTGCTTTTATTATACTCAGCAATTACCCGGACTGGTGCAACAGGATCACCAAAACCTAAAGCAAGACCTGTAGGGCCGCTCAAATATTCATCAATATTGTCAAAACCAACTTTTTTAGCCGAAAGTTTTGCAAGAGTATTCTTAACAACAAGAAATTCGACATCATTTTTTCTAAACTCTGTTCGAAGTTCAGTCATTTCTTCAACGGTTAAACCGGAAAAGTCAGCCATAAAGATGCTTTTGGCTTTTTCCAATCTTTCCGAAATCTGCTCAACTTTTTTTATTTTTTCTGGTTGTGGCATTGTATTTTCCTCAATTCACAATCTCAAATTGCTGTCAACAACTAGGCTGCTTCATTTATGGCATTTTTGTCAACTTTGACACCAGGACCCATTGTTGATACAAGAGATATATTTTTAATATATACACCTTTAGAAGTAGCAGGCTTTAGACGTTGTATGACATCCATAAATGCACGGATATTATCTACCAACTGTTCAGCAGAAAAAGAACATTTTCCGATAGCAGAATGAACAATACCGTACTTGTCTACTCGAAAATCAATTTTACCAGCTTTTGAATCTTTAACAGCCTGACCAACCTCGAAAGTGACGGTGCCGGTTTTAGGATTTGGCATTAAACCACGCGGGCCCAAAACTCGTCCTAATTTACCAACTTGCGCCATAATATCTGGAGTTGCGATAACAACATCAAAGTCGAGCCAACCATCCTGAATTTTCTTTACCAGGTCGTCAGAGCCTACAAAGTCAGCACCTGCTTCTTGAGCTTCCTTTTCTTTATCTCCTTTGGCCAAGACTAGGACTCGCACTTCTTTACCGGTTCCATGCGGTAAAATTACGGTTCCACGAACCATTTGATCGGCTTTACGTGGATCAACGCCAAGACGCACATTCAAATCAACGGATTCGTTGAATTTGGCTGTAGCAGTTTCCTGAACCAGCTTTACAGCATCGCTGAGCGCATATATCTGACTGCCATCCACTTTTGCTGATACTTCATTAAATCTTTTACTATGTTTCATTTTAACTCCGAACTGATTATTGTTGAGAGAATTAGATTCTATAACTAATCCTCAACAATGATTCCCATGCTCCTGGCAGTTCCCTCAACCATACGCATGGCCATCTCAATATCAAACGCGTTTAGGTCAGCCATTTTTGTTTCAGCAATTTCTCTAACCTGGTCACGCTTTACTGTTGCAACTTTATTACGATTCGGTTCACCAGATCCTTTATCAATTCCGGCAGCTTTTTTCAATAAAACAGCAGCAGGTGGAGTTTTGGTGATAAATGTAAAAGAGTGATCCTGATAAACCGTGATAATTACGGGAATAATCAGACCCTGCTTATCTTGCGTTCTTGCATTATATGCTTTACAAAACTCCATAATGTTCACACCATGCTGACCTAAGGCAGGGCCAACAGGAGGAGACGGATTTGCAGCACCAGCAGGGATTTGTAATTTTATTGTACCTATTACTTTTTTTGCCATAAGTCAATACCTTAAGATTCCAGTTCGATTTGCAGGAAATCCAATTCTACCGGAGTGGAACGGCCAAAAATGCTGACCATAACTTTAACTTTGCTTTTTTCTTCGTTGACTTCTTCAACAAAGCCGGTAAAATCTGTAAATGGACCATCAGTAACTTTAATAGGATCACCAACGTGAAAAGGTACTTGAGAACGGTCTTTACCGCCGCCTTCAGCTTTACCTAATATACGCGTTGCTTCATCGGGCTGTAAAGGCACAGGTTCATTCTTTCTTCCTACAAAATTGGTTACACCTGGCGTATTTAAAACAAGATGCCGGGTCTCCTTATCATAAGCCATCCGAATGAGCATGTAGCCAGGAAACATTATTTTAGTACGAACTCTTTTCTTGCCTTCCTTCATCTCGGTAATTTCCTCAGATGGAACGAGGATATTATCAATTTTCTCTTCGAGGCCGGAATGCTTGATTTCGTTTTCAAGGTATGCCTTTACTTTGTTTTCATGTCCTGAAAGAACATGAATTGCATACCATTTTATTTCTGTCTGTTCCAATAGCCTTCGCCTTTAGTTTTAGCCTTGCTATTTATTCTTATTAGCTTTTACTAATAAATTAAGCTAAGGATTCTTGATAATAAGTGATCCACTACAAAAATAAATACCGCAAAAAACAACGAAACAACTATCACGATAATTGTCTGACCTTTTAATTCATGACGGCCCGGCCAGCTTACTTTGGACATTTCCTGTTTAACATCGCGTAAAAAATTGGTTAATTTTTTTAACATATTTTCCCGCTCGTTGTTGATTTGCTAACAATAATAAACAGCAGAAAATGACGAATTAAATATTTTCTGCTGTTTTTAATTTTGCAGGCCTGGAGGGACTCGAACCCCCAACCTCCGGATTTGGAGTCCGGCGCACTAGCCAAATTGTGCTACAGGCCTACGCTAGCTTACCTAGTTTCCTTATGAGAGGTTCGTTTATCGCACCAGCGACAATATTTTTTAAATTCGACGCGTCCGGAATGCAGGCGTTTGTTCTTGGTTCCAGTATAGTTCCTGCGCTTGCACTCTGTACACTCTAATATGATAAGATCTCTCATTTTATTTCCAATTTATGAAAAATTACTATTCAATAACTTTAGTTACAACACCAGCACCAACTGTTCGGCCACCTTCTCGAATTGCGAATCGTAGTCCCTCTTCCATTGCTATCGGGGTTATCAATTCGCCGGTAACCGTTACATTGTCGCCGGGCATTACCATCTCTATTCCTTCAGGTAAATCTACTTTACCTGTTACATCCGTTGTTCTAAAGTAAAACTGTGGACGATAGCCATTAAAAAACGGGGTGTGTCGACCACCTTCTTCTTTACTCAGGACGTATACTTCACCTTCAAACTTGGTGTGCGGTGTAATTGAGCCTGGTTTGGATATAACCTGTCCACGCTCCAACTCTGTCTTGTCTACACCTCGTAACAACAAACCTACATTGTCTCCGGCCTGACCTTCGTCCAATATCTTGCGGAACATCTCTACGCCGGTACAAACTGATTTACGGTGTACTCCAAGTCCTACGATCTCAACTTCATCACCAGTATGGACCATACCTCTTTCAATTCTTCCGGTTCCTACTGTTCCACGACCGGTAATCGAGAAAACATCTTCAACAGGCATTAAAAACGGCTTGTCTGTGTCACGGGTTGGTGTCGGGATATAAGAATCAATCGCATCCAACAACTCCTTGATCGGAGTCCATTCTTCACCTTCCAATGAGCCGGCTAAACCTTTTTCCATTGCTACCAAAGCACTACCTTTAACGATTGGAATCTCATCACCAGGAAATTCATACTGACTCAACAGTTCACGAACTTCCAACTCTACCAATTCCAACAATTCAGGATCATCTACCTGGTCTGTTTTGTTCATAAACACAACAATAGAAGGTACATTCACCTGACGGGCCAGCAATATGTGCTCACGGGTCTGTGGCATCGGACCGTCTGCTGCAGATACTACCAATACAGCTCCATCCATCTGCGCAGCTCCAGTGATCATGTTTTTAATATAATCAGCATGTCCCGGACAGTCTACGTGCGCATAGTGGCGTGCATCTGTTTCATATTCCACGTGTGCCGTATTTATCGTTATGCCTCGGGCCTTTTCTTCAGGCGCATTGTCGATTTCATCATACTTTTTTACTGACGCCTGACCTTTGCTTGACAAAAACATTGTCATTGCAGCTGTCAAGGTCGTTTTGCCGTGATCAACGTGACCTATTGTTCCTATGTTCACATGAGGCTTAGTTCGCTCAAACTTTGCCTTTGCCATGACTTTTCCTCCAGATAAATATGAGCAATTACACAATATTTAAATTGCGAGCCCACGACCGGGATTGAACCGGTGACCTCATCCTTACCAAGGATGTGCTCTACCGACTGAGCTACGTGGGCGATGTTCACCAACTATTGCCTCACCTTATTCAAGTGAGACAAAATATGATGCGAGCGGGAGACGGGATTCGAACCCGCGACCAACAGCTTGGAAGGCTGTGACTCTAGCCGACTGAGTTACTCCCGCTTATTTGAATTATATCGCCAAACTTCTTCAGTCTATCTCCAATTCACGAGTCGAGGACAAAAAAATATCGGTCTCGTAACTCCTTTGAGAAAAAACCGATAACTTTTCTAGGCGAAAGTGGGGAGGGGAGGATTCGAACCTCCGAAGGCTTCGCCGACAGATTTACAGTCTGTTCCCTTTGACCGCTCGGGAACCTCCCCGATAACTCAATGTTATCGAGCCACCAACAGGAATCGAACCCGTGACAGCCTCATTACAAGTGAGGTGCTCTACCTGCTGAGCTATGGTGGCTTAATATATTGCAATGCAAATAAGCCCGTCAATATATAAAGAATCAGATCAAAAATCAAGTATTTTTTTTAACGATTCTATTTTTTTTTAACTTTTTACGCGCCAACGGGTCTCTCCTTTACTGTCCTCCAGGAGCACACCCAACTCGTCAAACTTGTCCCGAACCTTGTCAGCCATTTCCCATTGTTTATTTTTACGGAATTCGTTTCTGAATTCTATGAGAAGCTCTATAAAAGGTCCGGCAGATAATTTTTCTTCCTTCTCTTTGGGTAAAATTCCCAATACTTGTCCGGCGAGAGTTTGAAACAGTTCGCACATTTTTTGTAGAGATGGTTTTGAGGTTTCAACACCATCGGCAATGTTTTTATTAATTTCACGACTAAAATCAAAAAGAACAGCAATTGCAGAGGGCGTGTTAAAGTCGTCGTTCATGGCTTTTACAAAGTTATTCTCGGTTTCTGAACAAATCGATTCTATTTCAGGAGCAACCTCTCCTTCCGGTGCACCGGATGTTTTCTGCTGCAAAAATCGATATGTTGAAATAAGGCGCGACAAACCTTGACCCGATGCCTGAATTGCCTCATCACTAAAATCAACCGGACTTCGGTAGTGTGTTTGTAAAATGAAAAACCGAATTTGTTCGCCGGGGAATTTTTCCAATGCCTGAGAAATTGTTGTAAAATTTCCCAAAGATTTGCTCATTTTCACGCCATCAACTAGAACCATATTGTTATGAATCCAATATTTGGCAAATGTTTTACCCGTCACAGCTTCACTTTGTGCTATTTCACACTCATGGTGGGGGAATTGATTTTCCATACCGCCGCCATGAATGTCTAATGTTTCACCTAAATATTTCATAGACATTGCTGAACATTCCGCATGCCATCCGGGATAGCCTTTTCCCCAGGGACTATTCCATTGCATGACATGTTCCGGATCAGCTTTTTTCCACAGTGCAAAATCTGCTGCGTTTCTTTTTTCTGGATTTACTTCAATACGTGCTCCTGCCTGCTGGTCCTGTATTTTTCTTCCGGACAGTTGCCCGTAATTCGGCCATTTTGTAATATCAAAATATACGGAACCATTGGATTCGTAACCATATCCTTTTTCTATCAACTTTTCAACCAGTTCAATCTGTTCGGGAATATGAGCAGCCGCATGAGGCGAAATGTCCGGCCGCAATACATTCAGGGCATCCATAGCTTCAAAATAGGCCCTTGTATATCGTTCTACCAATTCCATAGGTTCCACACGTTCACGCTGGGCACCTTTAAGAATGCGGTCTTCACCATCGTCAAGCAAATGCCCTACGTCGGTTATATTTTGAACATATTTCACATTATATTTTAAATATCTCAAATATCGTACAATAATATCAAACGAAATATAACTTTTTGCATGTCCTATGTGCGGATAATCATAAACCGTTGGTCCGCACACATACATATTCACTCTGTCATTTTGAACAGGGACAAATTCTTCTTTTTTCCTTAAAAGGCTGTTATATACTACTAATCCCATATCATTGTTCCATATTTTATTACATTATTTTTTTAAGAGCATTAACACTCATTTTATCTGTATTATTGCTGATAAATAGATTTTATAAAAATACTCTCAGCACATCCATCAGAACCCATATTTATATTCGATTTTATTGAAAATTCAATCAATTTCATTCAAAAGACAAACAGCATGAACGGCTATTCCTTCGCAACGGCCGGTAAAGCCCAGTTGTTCAGTTGTGGTAGCTTTGACCGAAACCAAATCTTTAGAAACATTTAATACTTTTGCTAAATTTATCCGAATTTCAGGTATATATGCGGCCAATTTTGGTTTTTGAGCAACAATAGTCGTATCAATGTTATGCACAGTAAAGTGCTTTTGCTTTAACAATTGCACTACTTTTTCTAACAACAAAATACTCGAAATCCCTTTGTATTGAGGATCCGTATCAGGAAAATAATGTCCAATATCTCCGAGTGCGGCAGCGCCCAGTAGAGCATCACTTATGGCGTGAGAAAGCACATCTGCGTCAGAATGCCCAAGCAAACCATACTCATGATCAATTTCAACACCACCCAATAAAAGTTTTCTGCCAAGTACCAGTTGATGAACGTCGAAACCATGTCCAATACGCATATTATTTTCCTGCTTTCAAAAAGGTATGAGCAATTAAAATATCGTCGGGCGCGGTTATTTTAATATTGGTATATTCACCCAAACTAACATGAACCGGAACACCCAATCGTTCTACCAGGGCAGCATCGTCAGTGCTGAAATTATTTTCAGCAAATGCTTTATTATAGGCCTCTTGAATCAGTGAACGCTGAAAAACCTGGGGCGTTTGAACAGCAACGAGGTGTTGTCGATCCAGGGTTTTTGAAATTTTGTCATCAGCGGTCATCTTGATCGTATCTTTAGGGACCACTCCTAACAAAGCAGCCCTATGTACAAAAGCATCCTGAATAACCCGGGAAATGCTGTTAATGGAAACAAACGGCCTCACGCCATCATGAATAGCGACATATTCCGTATCTGCGGCCAAATGCTCAAGAGCATTTTTAACAGAATGGTGCCGTTCTTTCCCTCCTTTAACAATGGCAGAAATTTTAACAAAAGGCCATTTTTGTATCATATCCAGGTATTCAGCAATATCGGATTCCGCCAAAACCAAAACAATGTCTCTAACAATCTTACTGTTCTCAAATTTTTGACATGTCCAGTAAAGGACAGGATGTCCATTAATTGAGATAAATTGTTTAGGAATTGGACCGCCGATTCTTTTTCCGGAACCGGCGGCAACAATTATAGCTGTTACAATTTGCTGTTTATTCAAAGCAAAAAATATATTAAATAATAATCATGGAATCGCCATAACTGAAAAAGTTATATTTTTCGCGAATGGCTTTACGATAGGCTTTAAAGACATAATCTCTATCGGCAAAAGCAGAAACCAGCATTAAAAGGGTTGAACTTGGAAGATGAAAATTTGTAATCATCCTGTCAACGATCTTAAAATCATAAGGAGGATAGATAAATTTATCCGTCCACCCTTTTCCTGCTTTGGCCCAACCTTCAGATGTTACGCAGGTTTCCAATGCTCTTACAACACTGGTACCAACAGCAATAACTTTTTTACCGTTTTTCTTGGTCTGGTTTACCTTTTCGGCGGATTCTTCTGTAATTTCAAAAAACTCGGAATCCATTTTATGACGGCCAAGGTCTTCGACAACAACAGGTCGGAAACTTCCCAGGCCAAGATGTAAAACCAGGGGAACAATTTGGATGCCTTTGTCAACGACTTTTTCCAATAATTCCTGAGAAAAATGTAAACCCGCTGTTGGTGCGGCTACGGCACCACGTACCTTGGCGTAAACAGTTTGATAACGGTCTTTATCAATGGGTTCGGGTTCTCTTTTAATGTATGGTGGTAACGGAGATTTACCAATTTGTTCGACAATTGAATAAAAATCTCCATCAAAGTTGAAACGAACAACACGACCGCCGGAAACAGTGTTGTCAATAACATCACAAAACAGTTTTTGGCCTACTGTTAAACGGTTACCGACACGAACTTTACGGGCCGGTTTGACCAAAACTTCCCAAAGTCCTTGTTCCAGTTCACGCAAAAGAAAAATTTCAACTTTTGCATCTGTTTTATCTTTTGTGCCTTCAAGACGTGCAGGAAACACCTTGGTTTCATTAACAACCAGGCAATCTCCTTCATCCATGTAATCTAAAACATCTTTAAATACACCTTGTTCAATAGACTCATTTTCCCGCTTTAATATCATCAAACGGCTTTCATCTCGTTTGTCGCTGGGATACTGAGCAATTAGTTTTTCCGGTAAATTGAATTTGAAATCGGAAAGTTTCATCGCACAGTCACCTCCATTTAAGTGAATTCAGTGTCAAAATATAGTTGTTTTAATCGAACAATCCTTTTTGCAGTGTTTTGCTTTTTTTAAAATTAAAATGTTCAAAAGCCAATGCTGTGGCAATACGTCCACGAGGCGTTCGATTAACAAATCCTATTTGAATTAAATATGGCTCATAAAGTTCTTCAATAGTATCGCTTTCTTCACCAATCGATACCGCAAGCGTGTTTAAACCAACCGGTCCACCGGAAAACTTTTCGATAATCGCCGTCATAATTCTTTTATCCATTTCGTCCAGACCGCGATGGTCAACATCCATTTTGTTTAACGCAGTTTGGGCCATAGAAACTGAAATATGGCTTTTTCCGGCTATTTGCGCGAAATCTCTAACCCGACGCAGCAGGCGATTGGCGATTCTTGGAGTTCCTCTGGAGCGTTTTCCAATTTCAAACGCTGCCTCGGGACCAATTTCTACATTAAGGATTTTCGCAGAACGTTCTATAATAAGCTGAAGATGCTCGGGTTCATAAAAATCCAAACGAAAAGAAACACCAAAACGTGCGCGTAACGGTGATGTAATTAAACCAGCTCGCGTTGTTGCGCCTACAAGGGTAAAATTGGGCAATTTGAGCTGTATTGTGCGTGCATTTGCACCTTTGTCGATAATAATATCGAGACAATAATCTTCCATTGCCGGATACAGGTACTCTTCAATGACACGATTTAAACGGTGAATCTCATCTATAAAAAGAACATCTCGCTCATTCAAATTTGTTAATATTCCGGCTAAATCTGCCGGGCGCTCTAAAGCAGGGCCGGAGGTTATTTTCAGGTTTGAGCCAAGTTCCTGAGATATAATATGAGCAAGCGTTGTTTTGCCAAGACCCGGAGGTCCATGAAAAATAACATGATCAAGAGCCTCTTCCCTTTCCTTTGCGGCCTGAATGAAAACGGACAAATTGTCCTTTAATTTCTGCTGCCCAATAAATTCATTTAATTTTGAGGGACGCAGTTTTAGTTCAAACTCGTTTTCACCATTCAAAGGTTCAGGATATGTTGCTCTTTCTGTAAATTCCACTAAAAAATATGCCTCAACTATTTAACGCTGTGCGTAACAAATCTTCAATAGATTCAACTTTTCCCAGCGTTTGGGTTGCTTTTGCTATAGACTTTTCCGCTTCTGCCTTTGAATAACCCAACGACATCATAGCCATAAGGACCTCATCAAACATCCCGACGGATATTGAATGTGCGGGAGCAGTAATATCAGTTTCACCAACTCTTTTTTCAGCTTTGTCCTTTAATTCTATAATTAAACGCTGTGCTGTCTTTTTTCCCAGTCCTTTAATCTTTGTCAAACGGGTTTCATTGCCATCGGCAATGGCTTGATATAGCTCACTTACCTTGCTTCCGGATAAAATTCCCATTGCCAGTTTTGGGCCAATTCCTGAAACAGATAATAAGAAAAGAAAAAGCTCACGTTCCTCCAGTGAAGAAAATCCGTATAATGCCATCGCATCCTCACGTACATGAAAATGAGTATGCAGATAGACTTGATCGCCAATTTCAGACAATTTTTCAAATGTAGATAAAGAAATATAAACAGACAGTCCAAATCCGTTCATTTCTACAACAACAGCGGTTGGAGTTTTTTCAGTCAATATGCCGCGGACAAAAGATATCATAATTGTGATGTCAATTTTTCATTGGTCCAGAAGCGATTTGAATGACATATGGCAATTGCCAATGCATCTGAAGCGTCTAATGGGATTTTTGTTTGAGTCAACCCCAAGAGGCCGACTACCATTTTTTGCACTTGTTCTTTTGAAGCAGATCCGTTTCCTGTTAGAGATTGTTTCACTTCTCTTGGAGAATAAGCTTTAATTTTTACATTATGATTCAAAGCAGCAATAACAACAGAACCACGGGCCTGTCCGAGTTGCAGTGTTGATTTTATGTTTTTTCCATAAAAAACATCTTCCAGAGCAACATAATCAGGTTTATATTTTAGACAAAGAGCAGAAACTTGATCGTATATTTTTTTTAATCTTTCGAAAAAATCCTGTTTCGAGCTTGAACGGATACAGCCATAGTCCAAACATAGATAACCATTCGTATTATCGCTTTTAATAACACCGTAACCCGTTAAAACACTGCCAGGATCTATTCCTAAAATCAGCATTAAGTTAAAGGCTCAAGGCTTCAATAACGCTGTCATCAATATCAAAATTTGAAAAGATATTTTGGACGTCATCCTGATCTTCAAGCGCATCCATTAATTTTAGCAAAGATTCAGCAGCTTTACCCTCTACCTTAACAGTAGTCGTCGGTTCCATAGAAAGCTCTGCTGATTCATATTGAATATTATTTTCTTCCAGTGCTTTTTTAACAGCTTCCAGGTTTGTCGGCTGCATTTTTAAACGAAAAACCTGGTCTTCAAATTCTATATCTTCAGCGCCGGCGTCTACGGCAATCATCATCAAATCATCTTCTGTGGTTTGATCTTCTGCAATAGTAATAACGCCGAGCTTGTTAAACATCCAGGCAACACTTCCGTTTTCACCCAGACTGCCGCCGTATTTTGACAGTAAATGACGAATTTCAGCAACAGTTCTGTTTTTATTGTCCGTCAAGGTTTCAACATAAATAGCCACGCCGCTTGGTCCGTAGCCTTCATAAACAATTTCTTCATATATAACACCCGGTAATTCGCCGGTACCGCGCTTGATGGCTTTATCAATATTTGCTGCCGGCATATTAGCTGCTTTTGCTGCTTGAACGGCCGTTCTTAATCTCGGGTTAGAGGTTTCATCTCCACCACCATGTTTTGCGGCCACAGCAATTTCTTTTATTAGCCTTGTAAACAGTTTCCCCCGTTCAGCATCTGCTTTGCCTTTTTTACGCTTGATTGTACTCCATTTAGAATGCCCTGACATCTATCCTCCTAAAAACAAACCCGCCACACGAACAGGTGTACGGGATTTATAAATACTTAGCATGCCTTTATTTATTTAAAAACAATACCATATAAAAAACATTATTAGTAAATTCACATTTTAACCGAATCTAAATATAATAAAAAAAAGGCCTGATTCCAAATAAAAAATCAGGCCTTTTTTAAACTCTGGTACAATTTTCAGTCTTCATTGTCTAAAGAATTCAATTTAATCTCGGATCGTACAACCCAGGAATCAGGAAAACCTTTTTCAATGACCTTTTCATGCACTCGATTTGCATCATACCGGGAAATAAAATCCCCTACTCTTACTTTATAATAAGGATCATCAAATGACATATAGACATTTTCTTGAAATAATAATATGGCATTTCTTTTTATAATACGCGCTTCCTGTTCATCACGTGTTGATGCAATTTGCACCCTAAAACCCATTACAGTTTGGTTTGCACCACTGGAATCACTAATGATATTGTTTTTTAACAAACTGTTTATATTTGCAGGTTCCAGCTTGTTTTGGGAAGATGAAACATCCAGGTCATAATCTTCCAAAGTCATTGGATCAAAAGATTCATCGTATTTATTGGTTTTACTTTGAGTTTCATCCATAGCCGGTTGTAATGAAGTTTGCTGTGCTGAACACCAAAGAAATAAAAACGATAACAACAAAATTGCAATACGAATAAAAACTTTCATTTACACAAACCTGAAATTGATAAATATTTAATTTTCAACTAAAGTATGGAAACGGAATTTTAAATGCAATAAAAAATTATCCTTATCATCTGCTATATTAAATAAATAATTCTTGATTTTAATCTGCAAAGGTTATATAATATACAGGCTTTTTCTTTTCTCACTCATCATTCAAATCGGGAATTATTAACTCGTTAAAAGCATTATATAAATTAATGAACCGTTGTTTGAGAAACGAAAATCCTTCCACAAATGGAGTATTGCATGTCGACTGTTAAAAACAACATAAATCTTGTTGAAACAATGGAACTGATGGATGGCAGTCAGCTTGACGAATTAATGCGTCAACTTGAAAACACCATTCAAAAGTCGCCCAAAGATTTACGCTCGTTGTTAATGCTTGGTAACGGATATTATCTAAGAGGTAAAATCAGTTCAGCAATAAATGTGTTTAAAAAGGCAATTGACGTCAATCCCAATTTACCTTATGCTTATTATTACCTGGGCATATCTTATTACCGACAAGCCAATCTTGATGATGCTATCTCAGCTCTTAACAAAGTCGTTAATTTATCCTCTGAAATTCTAATGGCCTATTATTGGCTTGGATTGTCTTACTGGCATAAAGGAATGTATCAAAAAGCCAAAACAGCTTTTGAAACACTGCTTGAAAAGAATAATGAATCCCCCGTAGCACACTATCATGCTGCTTTGGCATGTATTCAGGAACAATGTTACCAGGAAGCGTTGAAACATCTTGAAACGTTAGCCGGCATAACAAAAAATGATTCCCGAGTTTTTTACCATCTCGGCAATGTATACTTTCGCCTGAATAGAATAGAAGATGCGATTAATGCATACAAGTGTGGTCTTGAATTAAGTCCCAATAATCCACAACTTTCCGAAGCCTTGCGATACTTGACTGAGGTTCAGGAACCCTGATTAATTAAAACAACGGTTAAAAAACGATCTTGTACCTTATACTGACTTTTATTCAGCATAAGGGATAAGAATATTTAGATGATAAACTCAACAAAGGGAGATCTAGGAATGTCTATTAATAATGCTCCTTGGCAAATAGGAAAAAAATTAAAATACCCTCTTATAGATACTGAAGAACCAAACCTGGAACGTGAAATGTTTCCATATTCCGAAATACCAAAAACAGTATTTGACGGTGAATATGTAGATGCTAAACCTGCTTCTGAAATATGGATAACAGACACAACCTTTCGTGATGGTCAGCAGGCCCGGCCTCCCTATACAGTTGAACAAATTTCAAAACTTTTTGACCTGATTCACAAACTTTCCGGTCCTAACGGCATAATACGTCAATCGGAATTCTTTATCTATTCGGAAAAAGACCGTGAAGCATTGGAAGAAGTAAGAAACAAAGGATATAAATTCCCTGAAGTCACTTCCTGGATTCGTGCTAATCCGGCTGATTTTGAATTGGTTAAAAAAGTAGGTATCAAAGAAACCGGTATGCTGACATCGATATCAGATTACCATATTTTTATGAAATTTAAAAAGACACGACAGCAGGTACTGGAAGCTTTTATGAATGTTGTTCAGGCTGCGGCTGATGCTGGGCTGGAGGCAATTCGTTGTCATTTTGAGGATATTACGCGGGCGGACTATTGGGGAACGGTTGTTCCATTTGCCGAACAGCTTATGAATTTTTCTGCCAAAACCGGACTCAAAATCAAAATCAGGCTCTGCGATACAATGGGTTATGGATTGCCTTACCACGGCGTTTCATTGCCGCGCTCAATTCGAAAAATCGTGTATTATCTGCAACGCGACGTGGGCATTCCGTCTGAATTGCTTGAGTGGCATGGTCACAATGATTTTCACAAGGTCCATATCAATTCTGTCACTGCATGGCTGTCCGGTGTATCGGCTGTTAATGGCACGGTGCTTGGTTTCGGCGAACGGACAGGAAATTCACCCATTGAAGCCCTGGCCGTTGAATATGCATCCTTAACCGGTACCAGCAATGGTATGGATTTAACCGCCATTACTGAAATAGGCAACTATTTACGTGAAATTGGTACGCAAATACCGCATAATTATCCCTTTGTCGGCGAACGTTTTAATGTTACAATGGCCGGCATTCATGCAGACGGCGTTATTAAAAACGAAGAGATTTACAATATATTTGATACAAATAAAGTATTGGACAGACCCCTCGGTGTAAACCTGACAGACAGGTCCGGAGTTGCAGGTGTTGGTTTCTGGGTAAATCAACAGATGCAAAAAAAAGGGCTGCCGCTTGTAGACAAACGCGACCCCCGTGTTGCAAAAATATTTGAATGGATTGAAGAACAATACGAACATGGCCGTGTTACATCAATTTCTCCGGAAGAAATGATGGGTCAATTTATCAATCATTTTCCAGAGATTAATACGTGACAATAACCAGCTCAAATCCGATTACTGAACCGACAAAGGAAGAAACTTTATCTGAAAACAATACCCTTAAAGTCAATGCTCTATTTGTGTATGGTTCATTAACCAACGATAATAATTTTCAGCTTATTACAGGTCAAATTTTAAAGGCAGAATCGGCTATTTTATATAATCACCGGCTTATTCAACCTCGAATGGGTTTCCCTTTTGCGGTGCAATGGCGCGGATCAAAAATAGAAGGTCGTCTTTTATACGATGTCACGCCTTCAATAATGGTCAAGCTGGATGAATATGAAGCCGTTGGAAAATTATTTAAAAGAAAAATTGTTAAAGTTAAAATACAAGATGAATTTAAAGACGCCTATGTATATATAGGCCGGCCAAAATCTTTAAAGCCCTATTTTAAAAAAGGCTTTAAAGAAAGAGACCGCATAGATGAATTTATCGAAAAAAGTGTTGAAAAATATCTCAATGAACGTGCTGACCGTCACATGGTTTTGGACAGGGAAGCCCTACCTTTTAAGGTGACGCGTGAATTATTGTCTGAAGAAGTGCATGGCTTAATGCGTCAGTACTTTGAAGACATTGGTTTGCCGCCGTTTATTATAAGGCACGAACTTGAAAAAGCAAGTATTCCCGATCTTTCGTGGATAAAATCCGATAAAAAAGCTTTAAAATATGCGGATAATTATATTGCATTGGCTGTAAAATTTATGATTTTCAACCAGTTGGAAGATAAATTCCGAAATCAATATAGATACCATGTGAATGTAGCAGACACTTATTACCTTCACAGTATTTCTGCTTTGCTGAGTCTTAAACTCATTGTAGAACAAAATGAGCAGGTAAGAATCGCCATGCGTCATTTGGGTATTGACAGGTTCGATCCCTCCTTTTCCTACCCGGATTATGCTGTTGCCGCAATTTTTATCGCGGATCAGCTTTTTCAAAAAAACCTGACCGACGGGCTTGTCGAATGGGTTAATGAGAATCGGCATGTTTCCAGGTCACCGCTGGGTGCAGAACTGGAATTTTCAAACCTGGGAGTTAATGCAATTACCGCAGAAGAAGGTGCGGATTCAGTATATGACAGCTTTCATTACTTTTACGATTTTGACCTCATGCGAAGAGGATGGAAACTGGGCGCCCATGTTGATGACCACGGATTTTTAACCACAACGGATATCCGGACCCGTGGTTTTTTGGAACTGGCCTTTGGACGTTATAAACTACTGGGCGATGTTTCAAAACCGGCAACGCAGGACCCGTGGGTGCTATCTCAATTGATCGATCTTGCTGTTCGTTTTATTGAAGTTAAGCCCCATAGCTTGCACTTAAGCATACAAACATCACAAAAACAAGATTTTAAAAAGCTTGAAAATCCGGAATACTATTTATGTCTTTTACTTTTGGGTGGAGATCTTCGTGAAGATTCTCACGGCAAACTGCGCGAAATGAGAATTTTTCGCGGCGAAATTTTGCACCCGGATATTGGTGTTTTTATTTCACGGTTAAACAGGCACCAAAAAAACACCCAGGATAAAAGATGGAATTTTGTTGTAGAATATCAGTTTCCAAGATTATCTTATGATTATGATTATCAACCCCTAATAATGGCGCTAAAAGGATTTCAATCAGAAGCAAACCCTTACCCCTTTAAAAACTGTAATGAAAACCCTTTTAAAGAATACCATGAAGAAATGGAAGCTGCGCTGCTTCAATGGGCCGCATTTCCAACCCCCATATCTAAACCAACAATTAATAAATTTTTACAAATTGTTGAAAAAGGTTTGGACAGGGAAGCTAAAACCCTTGACCCGGAATATGCAAGATATTCCCAGCGTATATTGGGTCGAATTGAAGAACAATTAGGACGTAGAAATAAACGTATTAAGGATTACCTAACCAATGCAAAAAAACAGCCTGATCAACGTTATTAGAACTCATCAGGAAGATTTAATTAATAACATTTGTAATAGATTGCAGAAACTTCCACAATCGCATTACGAAATTATAGATTTTGAACGACACCAGGAACGCGAAGAAGATTTTTTAAACGCACTTTTGGAAGGTGTTGAAGCCAATAATTTAAAAAACTTTCTAGTACATGTAGAAAATTTATCCATAAAACGATCTCGGGAAGGTTACAAGCTTGATGAACTTCAACAGGCTTTTAACATTTTTGAAGAAGAATTGTGGAACACGATTATTTCCAACCATAAAGTAGATTCTGAACTTATACAAATGCTTACACTGTGTCACCAGCTTTTCACAAATGCAAAAGACCATGTAGCACAAATTTATTTAAAAAAGACCATAGATACACAAAAAGAGCTGGACAATCTCAGTGAACGATTTTATGTGTACCGGCATGATAAGAGAGACTCTAAAAAAGATGATCACTATTAAGCGGATAAAAACTGAAATTAATTTATATAAAAGACTAAGGAGTTAAAATGAGCGAATATATTGAAAAAGCGAAAAAGCATTTTGAAGATATATTGATAGAGCAGGCTGAACGTGTTGAAAGAATGAAAGCAGCTCAAGACTGGATAGACTATTCGACACTAAAACCGATGATCATTGGTATGTGCTGGGGAGACGGCATAGGCCCGATTATCTCCCAGGAAACACAAAGAGTTATGGAATATATGCTGGCAGATGAATTAAAAGAAAAAAAAGTAGAATTTCGTACCATTGAAGGTTTGACAATTGAAAACCGTGTAAAACACCTGAAAGCCATTCCGGATGATGTTCTGGAAGAACTTAAAGCTTGCCATGTTATCCTTAAAGCTCCGACCACCACTCCTGAAAAAGGCGGTCCCTACCCAAATATTGAAAGCGCAAATGTTGCCATGCGTCGGGAACTGGATTTGTTTGCCAACGTCCGCCCCGTCAAAGTACCCAAAGAGGGTCTGGACTGGACATTTTTCCGTGAAAACACAGAAGGCGCCTACATTCTGGGCAGCAAGGGCATTCAGGTTACTGAAGACATTGCCTTTGATTTTAAAGTGATTACCAAACAGGGCGCGGAAAGAATTATTCGTATGGCTTTTGATTTTGCAAAAAAAACCGGTAAAAATAACGTCACCGTTGTAACAAAAGCCAATGTTATTAAAACTACAGATGGTCTGTTTCTGGAAACAGCCGAACGCATTGGAAAAGAGTATCCCGAAGTAAAATGGGAAGGCTGGTATATAGATATCATGACGGCCAAATTGGTCGATCCCAAACGACGTACACAATTCAAAGTCCTTGTACTGCCGAATCTTTACGGTGACATTTTGACCGATGAAGCGGCCGAGTTTCAGGGCGGTGTTGGTACGGCCGGCAGTGCAAACATTGGAAAACAATATGCCATGTTTGAAGCTATTCATGGTTCAGCCCCCAGAATGATTGATGAAGGCCGTGGTCAATATGCTGATCCGTCAAGCTTAATCAGAGCAGGAGCCATGTTGCTTGAACATATCGGCTATCAGCAAAAAGCTGATAAATTAACAATGGCATTAGAGATATGCCAGCAATATGAGCGTAAAATCACCATAACGGGTCGTGATAATGGTGCAACCGGACGTGAATTCTGTGATTATATTATGGAAACAGTTCAGGACCCGCAGTTGCAAGAAAAATACAATAATTACTTGAAAGACTAAAACCTGGAATCGATGGTGGTAACTAAAATGAAAGTGGCACTATTTATACCATGTTTATCGGAACATCTGTACCCCGAATCTGCCATGTCCATGGTCAAAATCTTACACCATATCGGCGCAGAAATCGAATATGTGGATGATCAAACGTGTTGCGGTCAGCCGGCATTCAACTCGGGCTATAGAAAAGAAATTGTTCCGTTAGCGGAAAGATTTATTGAGCTGTTTAAAGATAAAGACTATATTGTTTCTCCGTCAGGGTCCTGCACGGCAATGGTGCGGATTTTTTATCACGAGCTTGATATTCGGGATGAACTCAAACAGGCAAGAGATGAGTTGAGCAAAAAAATCTTTGAATTTACAGAGTTTCTTGTTGATGTCGCCAAGGTCGAAAACCTGGGCGGCAGTTTTCCGCATAGTGTAACTTATCACGATTCATGCCATCATCTGCGGGAACTGGGTGTGCGGGAACAGCCGCGTAAACTAATTCGCCAAATTAAAGACATAAATTTTATTGAAATGGAAAAATCAGACACCTGCTGTGGATTTGGCGGGACTTTTTCCTATAAATTCAAAGAAATGTCTACGGCAATGGTTGCCAGAAAATGTAAATATATCAATGAGAGCGGGGCCGACTATGTGGTCGGCGCGGATTCAAGTTGTCTGATGAATATAAACGGCTATCTGGAAAAACACAATTTTAAAGCACGTGCTATGCATATTGCTGACCTTTTAGCCGCCAGTTTGAATTTATAAACATTAATATATTCATGAGGAAATCGCATGGAGCTTTCACCAACACGTACAAAAAAATATATTAAAAAAGCTTTATTGGATGAGCGTTTAAAGGCAGCCGTTGACAAGGCAACACAAACAGCGCTGGTTAAACGTAAAAATAAAAAAGACCAAATTCCCTACTGGGAAGAATTACGATACAAGGCCCATTCTATAAAAAGACAGGTTATTGAAAACCTGGACACGTATCTCGAAGAATTTGAACAAAATTGTCAAAAAAACGGGATTACAGTGCATTGGGCCAAAGACGCAGAGGAAGCCAGAAACATTATCGCCAATCTGGCTCAGGAAAACAATGTCAAAACGGTTGTAAAATCCAAATCTTTAACAACTGAAGAAATTGGTTTAAACCATTTTCTCATTGATAATGGCCTGGAAACCCTGGAAACCGATTTGGGCGAATACATCGTTCAGCTCATGGACCAGATTCCATCACATTTAACGGCACCGGCCCTGCACCTTACCCGGCAGGATATCGCCAAACTGTTTCAGGAAAAGCTGGGCGTCGAATATACCGAAGAACCGACAGAGTTACTGACAATTGCCCGTGAAAGGCTTAGGGAAAAATTCCTGACAGCAGAAATGGGCATTTCGGGTGTTAATTTTGGTATTGCTGAAACAGGTTCCTTTTGCATTGTGGAAAACGAAGCAAACGCCCGGTTAACAGTCGGTTTGCCAAAACTGCATGTTGCCGTGATGGGAATTGAAAAAGTTTTGCCGACCATGAACGATTTGGCCTATTTTTTAAAATTACTGGGCCCCAGTGCAACGGGACAAAAAGCATCGGTTTATGTTGATTTCATCGGCGGTAACGGAGCGGAGAAATATAAGGAAGGACCGGAACAGGTACACATTGTTCTGCTGGACAATGGTCGGTCAAAAATATTGGCTAATCCGCAGCTTCGTGAAACGCTTTTTTGCATTCGTTGCGGTGCCTGTCTTAACACATGTCCGATATATCAACAAATCGGCGGGCATGCTTATGGCTGGGTTTATATGGGCCCGATCGGTATTACACTTATTCCGCAATATTTGGGAACAGTGGAAGGGAAATATGCTCCATTTGTTTCCAGTTTATGCGGCGCCTGTTATGAAATATGCCCGGTTCGTATTAATATTCCAAAACATTTGTTGAAACTGAGGAATACGGTCGTCGAAGCTGGACAATCAATGAAGGTTGAAAAAGCAGGCATGGCCGGTTTTGCTTTTCTGGCAAATCATCCAAAATTATACCGATTTGCCACCTGGTTTCCCGGAAAGTTTCAAAAGCTGCTGCCAAAAGGCACATCATTTCCGGCACCGGGGTATACAAAAGAACGTGCTTTGGGACGGTTTGATTCGAAAGGATTTCGCAACCGTTTTAAAGCGTGGGAAAAACAAATAAAAAAATAGTAAATTATTCTTATAATTTGTGGAGCGGCAATGAACAGTCGTACGACAATTTTAGAACAAATACGCAAGGCACATAAAACACCATCCGATTTACCGGACACACCGGACGGTATAGAACAAAACATAGCTTTAGCTTTGCACGACATAACACCGGCTAATTACCAGGAATTACGGGACCAGTTTAAAAAAGAACTCGAAACCGTTTCCGGTGAATGTATGGTGTGTCATTCTAAAAATGAAATTACTGAACAGATTAACTCTGTTTTAAAAGAGAATAATTTCACATCTATTGCCGTTCCGGGTTCACAACTGCCCAATGAAATTGCACAGATGATAAAAGCCCAAACATCTGATATTGAAATAAAAGATGCATCAAAATTAGATTCTGAAAAAATTCAAACTATTGCAAAAACTCCTGCGGGACTTGTTGATGTTTCCTATGCTGTTGCGGATATCAGTTCATTAGCTGTTATTTTTGACGACACACCAAGCTCTTTACCCCATTTTTTACCGGATTTTATTTTTGCTGTGCTGACACCGGACCAAATAACAGCAAACCTGTTTGAGCTTTTTGAAAAGATTCCTAAAGAAAAAGCAAAAAACATGGTACTTGTTACCGGACCAAGCCGAACCGCAGACATTGAAAAAATACTCATTCTGGGCGCGCACGGTCCACGCAGATTGATCGTTTATATTTTAGAAGAAAAATAACACAATTCTCTCATTCAATCACAAGAGGAAAGAAAATGTCAAAACGTGAGACAAATCCCTTTGGCGCTTTGTCAACTATGAATACAAGTTCAGGGAAAGTAAATTATTATAAATTGGAAAAACTGGAAAAAGATAATATAATTCCCAGTCTCTCAAAGCTCCCTTTCAGCATCAAAGTATTGCTGGAATCGGTACTCAGAAACTGTAACGGCTTTGATGTGACGGAAAAAGATGTACATAATATAGCCAACTGGAGTCCCTCAGCAAAAAAAGCAGTGGAAATCCCTTTTCATCCGGCACGTGTACTGTTGCAGGATTTTACCGGTGTACCGGCCCTGGTCGATTTGGCAGCTATGCGCTCGGCAATGAAAAGACTTGGTGGAGATCCGAAAAAAATTGAACCACTCATTCCTTCAGACCTGGTTATTGACCATTCCGTACAAATCGATGTTTATGGTCAGCACGATGCCGTCTTTCGCAATATGGAATTTGAATTTTACCGCAACCGGGAACGGTACGAATTTCTTAAATGGGGACAAAACGCATTTAAAAAATTCTCTGTCATTCCGCCGGGAGTGGGAATCATTCACCAGGTTAACCTGGAATATTTTGCACGCGGTGTTTTTCTATCAGAACAAAACGGCAGCACAATCGCCTATCCGGACAGTCTGGTTGGTACAGATTCTCACACAACCATGATCAATGGTTTGGGTATTGTAGGCTGGGGAGTTGGTGGTATTGAAGCAGAAGCGGTTATGCTGGGTCAGCCGATTTATATGCTTATGCCGCAGGTCATCGGATTTAGACTGACCGGCGAATTACCCGAAGGCGCTACAGCAACCGATTTGGTTCTAACGGTAACACAAATGCTTCGCCAAAAAGGCGTTGTCGGAAAATTTGTTGAATTTTACGGTCCGGGTCTCAGTCAATTGACCCTTCCGGACCGTGCCACCCTTTCAAACATGTCACCGGAATACGGCGCGACCATGGGATTTTTCCCGATCGATGGCGAATCTCTCAATTATCTGCGGCAAACCGGACGCAGTAACGAATCCGTTCAACTGGTAGAACAATACACCAAAGAACAGGGTTTGTTCCGAACCGATGATTCACAAGAACCGGAATTTACCGATACGCTTGAACTGGACATGTCAACCGTGGTGCCAAGCCTGGCAGGTCCCAAACGTCCTCAGGACCGTATTCTGCTACCGGACATGAAACAAACGTTTGAAAAAGCACTAACAGAACCAGCAGCCCAACGGGGTTTTGAATTAAGTGGTTCCGAATTGGACAAAACCGTAACGGTTACCATGAATGACGAAACCAATGAGATGCACAATGGTTCACTTGTCATTGCTTCCATAACCAGTTGTACCAATACAAGCAATCCCTCCGTATTGATTGGTGCAGGACTTTTGGCAAAAAAAGCTGTTGAAAAAGGGCTTAAAGTACCGGCATTTGTTAAAACAAGTTTGGCCCCGGGTTCGCGTGTTGTTACCGAATATTTAAACAAATCAGGTCTTTCAGACTATCTCGACCAGCTTGGATTTCATACTGTCGGCTACGGATGTGCCACATGTATAGGAAACAGCGGTCCTCTTCCGGAACCGGTTTCCCAAGCCATTAAGGAAAGTAATATTATCGCCGCTTCCATCCTCAGCGGAAACCGAAACTTTGAAGGACGCGTTAATCCATTGACCAAGGCAAATTACCTGGCCTCGCCCCAGCTCGTTGTTGCCTATGCCCTGGCAGGCAGAATCGACATCAATTTGGAAAGCGAACCTTTGGGTGTAAACAAAGACGGTCAAAAAATATTTTTAAACGACATTTGGCCAAGTCAGAAAGAAATTAAACAACTCTTGTCAACAGCTTCTGATCCGGAAACCTATAAAAAGATGTATCAGGACGTCAACTCTTTTAATCCTGAATGGAACAAAATTCCTGTTGTGGAAAGCGACATGTACGACTGGAAAGAAGACTCTACCTATATTCAGGAACCCCCATTTTTTACGGATTTAAAAATGGAAACAGACCCCATTCAGCCGATTGAAAACGCACGGGTTTTGGCCCTGTTGGGTGATTCAGTAACAACCGATCACATTTCTCCTGCCGGCGCTATTCCACTTGAAAGTCCGGCCGCAACCTACCTGAGATCAAAAGGTATTGCAGAAAAAGATTTTAACACCTTTGGCTCACGGCGTGGAAATGACCAGATAATGGTGCGCGGAACATTCGGCAACATTCGTTTGAAAAACCTGCTTGCTCCGGGAACCGAAGGCGGTGTAACTACTTTTCTACCGGAAAACAAACAAATGTGGATTTATGATGCCGCTCAAAAATACCAGGCCGACAAAACACCGTTGATTGTTCTTGCAGGAAAAGAGTATGGCACCGGCAGTTCACGGGACTGGGCGGCAAAAGGTACAAACCTTTTAGGTGTAAACGCTGTTATAGCTGAAAGTTTTGAACGTATTCACCGCTCCAATCTTATCGGAATGGGCGTCCTTCCCCTTCAGTTCAAACCAGGGCAATCAGCACAGTCTCTTGGATTGACGGGAAAGGAAATTTTTACAATTGATATACAGGATAATGTTGAACCAGGACAGGAACTTACTGTTACATATCAAACAGAAACAGGTAAAGCACAAACATTTTCTGTTATCGCACGAATCGACACACCAATTGAAATTCAATATTACAGAAATGGAGGCATTCTGCAAACGGTTTTGCGGGACCTCTTGAAAACAAAATAATGAGGATAAAATGGCTATTATTGTAAACCATCAAAAATTACTTTCCTTTACGGAAAAAGTCTTTAAAAGTTATGGACTTGAAGATAAAGATGCTCACATTTGTGCTGACAATCTGCTGGCAGCCGATATGCGCGGCATTCCTTCTCATGGTGTTGCAAGACTGAAACGCTACGTTGATGGAATGGATACGGGAGTTATTTTCCCTGACAAAAAACCGACTATCGTGATGGATTCACCTTCAACAGCTACGGTAGACGGCAATGCCGGTCTGGGACAGGTTGTTGCTCATTTTTCCACGCTCAAAGCAATTGAAAAAGCAAAAAATACAGGTGTTGGTGTTGTAACAGTCAGAAACAGCAATCATTATGGAATTGCCGGTTACTATGCTGAAATGATCTTGAAAGAAGGCATGTTGGGAATTTCCATGACCAACTCTGCCCCGTTGGTAGTACCAACCTTTGGAAAAGAGATGATCATCGGCACAAATCCGATCAGTTTAACAGCGCCGACAAACAGCAACAAACCCTTTTTCATGGATATGGCAACATCGGTTGTTCCAAGAGGAAAACTGGAAGTTTATAATCGTGAAGATAAAGCCATGCCCGAAGGTTGGGCCGTTAATGCCGAAGGCAAGGTAACCACAAGCGCCAGCGAAGTTTTGCAAAACATGCTATCACGCGCAGGCGGTGGTATTCTGACACTTGGCGGTGAAGGTGAATTGTTCAGCGGTTACAAGGGTTATGGAATGGCTGTTCTTGTAGATATTCTTTGTGGAGTATTGTCCGGAGGCGCTTATGCCAATATCGTCAACAGCAAAGTAGACGGCAAACCGGCCCCGGCAAATGTCAGCCACTTTTTCATGGCTTTAAAAATTGAAAACTTTGTTGACATCAATATTTTTAAAGACAAAATGGATGACCTGATCAACAGACTGAAAAATTCTTCAAAAGCAGAAGGTAAAGAGCGTATTTATATTCACGGTGAAAAAGAGTATGAAAAATACGAACAACATCTTCAAAATGGTGTACCTCTGCAGGAAAAAGTTTATGATACATTAAAAGAAATTGGTACAGCACGAAACGTTGTTTTTGATATGTAATACCAGCTTAAAATAAAAATCAAAACGAAAAGGCACATCATTTTGGAAATAGATGTGCCTTTTCTTGTAAAAAAAATTATTTGTTTATTTCCCAAACTATTCTACATTTGATCATCAGGATTTACACCGATACACAAAACCTGATTGAATTATAATTTACCATATAAAGGAGAATTTTCATGAATTCTGTTTTGCAACAGCTTAACAACCTTCGAATTATTCCGGTCGTTGCCATAAATGATGCAAAAGACGCCGCTCCTCTGGCCGAAGCGCTGGTAGAAGGCGGCCTCCCCTGTGCCGAAATCACCTTCCGTACATCTGCTGCATATCAGGCCATAAAAACCACAGCCAAACGTGGCGACGTTTTGGTTGGTGCCGGAACCGTATTAAAAATAGACCAGGCAAAACAAGCCGTGGAAGCCGGCGCCCAATTTATCGTTTCGCCCGGTTTTAATCCCAATGTTGTCCAATATTGTGTTGAAAATAATATTCCGATTACACCGGGTATAAGCAATCCGACAGACATAGAAATGGCGCTTGATTTTGATTTGCAGGTCGTTAAATTTTTTCCGGCCGAAGCATTTGGCGGACTTGAAACATTAAAAGCAATGAGCGCACCCTATGGAATGATAAAATTCATTCCAACAGGCGGTATTTCAGCAGCAAACCTGCTCGATTATCTAAGATTCCCCAAAGTCCTGGCCTGCGGCGGAAGCTGGATGGTAAAATCCGATTTGATTTCCGAAGGAAAATTTGATGAAATTAAAGATTTGACAAAACAAGCAGTAGAATTGAGTAAACAAATTTAAGAATAACAGGAGCAAAGAAGATGTCAGTTTTAAATATAAAACCTGCCGAAACATGCAAATATGATATCCTATCCCTGGGAGAAATCATGCTTCGTTTTGATCCCGGTGACGGCAGAATCCGTACAACCCGCCAGTTCCGTGTTTGGGAAGGCGGTGGTGAATATAATGTTGCACGTGGATTACGCAAGTGTTTTGGTATGCGAGCCGCCGTTGTAACCGCTTTTGCCGATAATGATATTGGTCGCCTTGTTGAAGATTTTATTTTACAGGGCGGTGTTGATGTTTCCCTGATTAAATGGATGCCCTATGATGGTATCGGCAGAACCGTTAGAAACGGTTTCAATTTTACGGAAAAAGGTTTTGGCATTCGCGGTGCATTGGGCGTTTCCGACCGTGGTAATACGGCAGCATCCCAGCTTAAAAAAGGCGATATTGATTGGGAATATATTTTCGGTGAACTGGGCGTTCGCTGGTTCCATACCGGTGGAATATATGCCGCATTATCCGAAACAACAACCGGTGTTATTGAAGAAGCCATGGCAGCAGCTAAAAAACACGGCACCATTATTTCCTATGATCTAAACTACCGTCCATCCTTATGGAAATCAATCGGCGGACAGGAAAAAGCCCAGGAAGTTAATAAACGTCTGGCGCAATATGTTGATGTAATGATCGGCAATGAAGAAGATTTTACAGCATGTTTGGGATTCGAGGTCGAAGGTGTTGATGAAAACCTTTCATCACTTGATGTCGGTAAATTTCAAAAAATGATTGAAAAAGCCGTAAAATCCTATCCAAATTTTAAAGCCACAGCAACCACCCTTCGCGGTGTAAAAACAGCAACCGTCAATGACTGGGGTGCTATTTGCTGGGCTGACGGAAAATTTTATGAAGCGATTCATAGACCGGCACTGGAAATTTACGACCGCGTCGGCGGCGGAGATAGTTTTGCATCCGGTTTAATTTACGGATTCATGACAACCGGTGATCCGGAACGGGCCGTTAACTATGGTGCGGCACACGGTGCGCTGGCCATGACAACGCCGGGAGACACATCCATGGCAACTGTTAAAGAAGTAGAAAAAATCATGGGCGGCGGCGGAGCCCGTGTTGATCGATAGATAATATCATTATAAAAAAAGCCTGTATGTTTTTCATACAGGCTTTTTTATTCAAATCAGATCAGGATTCAGGGGTAACCCAAATTTCAAATTCACCAGCTTCAATCGTGTTGTCAGGTTCGGACTGAAGTGTGACAACAATATTGTTTTCTCCAAAAGACAACTCTTTTTCCGTCAATTCACACTGAAACAACATGGCAGTTATTTCATTGTCTTTATAAAGAACCTGTTGTTCCTGCCACTTTCCGTTTACAAGTTCGTTATTATTTAAACGAATGTCCATTTTATCACTACTTTTCATATTTTTAAAAATCATCTTCAATTCAATTTTATTTTTGCCTATTGGGGAGGCATACCTGAAAATAAATCTTGCCGAATCTCCGGCATTATGCAATTTTTCTCTCTCAAAAGCGATACCTTCATCAAAAGCTTGCCGTTCATTAGCGTGATACATCATTTTTCGACAATTAAAATAATGTTTTTTCAACGATGAATTCTTTTGAGGGTTTGTCCATTCGCGCAGATGTGGATAATACTCACCATAATCAAATGTATAAAAATTATAAAAAGCAAAACCATCCGGCTGCTGGTTCATAAAATTATCAGCTATGGCCCTGATTTTTTCCGGAGTTAAAACATAATTATTGCCTAATAACGATGGTTCACCACATTCAAAATCCCATTGAGGTGAAACATTTCCCGGTGTAAAAGGATATAACGCACAGTTTGTTCCGTCCGTCAAATTTTTCCACTCTTTTAAAGGAATGTTCCAATCTGCATAATACCACTCACCGGGAGAAATATAGTCAACGAGTCCCTGATCAACCCATGTTTTAACATCCAGGCCTTCATTTGCACAAAATTGATAATCCCATGGAACGAGAACACCTAAAAGTTTTCTGGTGCTGTTGTTCTTTTGTGCCGTATCGTCCAACAACGTGCGAATTCTCTCAAGATAAGCCGTTAAAAATTTGGCATTTTCTTTTTTCGGTTCCGACAGGAAAGGAACTGTTCTGCCAAAATCGAGCTGCAATCCGTCAACATTATATCGTCCAACGATTTCTTTTAAAATTGAAAACCGGTAATCCCGAACACCCTGAATAGCATAATCCATGTGTCTGAGCCGGCCAATCGCCTTCCAGTCTCTTGCTCCTGTATCTTTACCCAGGGACCATTGAACATGTTCACGTTCCCAGGGTGTCCAATAAACCACCTTGCCATGATGATCATTCATGCGGATATTAGCCAACACTTTAATATCCCGTTTGCGCAGGGAATCAACCATAATACCATAGGGATCATAACCTTGTTCGAATAGCGCATCAAACGGGCTTCCCTTAATAAACAATCCAACTGAATTATGAAAATTAACAAGATCAGGTGCAGCCGCATCCAGGGTCATAATATCCGGTTTTGCCGAGGACATTGTATTAATAACATTTTGTAACTCTTTTAATGTTGAACACCGTCTGACACTGCCAAAATCACTCGTGATGATCAATGTCTGCTGAGGTTTTTGATTTTTAGTACAGGTAAAAGAAAAGATAGCAAAAAGGACGATTAACAGATGGAAAAAGTAATTTTTCATGGTATTTATTCCTTTCAGGTTCATTAAATGATCAGGTATAAGATAAGAAAAAAAATCTCTTTTTGCTTGTAAAAATGGAATTATTTTTTTATCATCTGTTATCTCCTTCAAAAACTAATGGGAATAATTAGAATTTGAAAAAGTCTTTAAAAATCTTTATGTTATTACCGTAATAAAAAAATTACTATACAAAGATTCCCAGGCTCATATATTTTACCATTTTATCTGATAATCTGCAGCGTTCTGTAGGGAATTCGTTCACTCATACGTCTTAATTAATGACAGTCGATTGAACTACAATAAACCAGGGAGCTTTTCATGAAAACGAAAGTCTGTTTCGTTCTTTTTCTACTACTATCTTATTCACTTGTCGGGGCTCAAAATAATAAAACCATTTCAGGCCATGTTTATGATCAGAAGACCAAAGAACCTGTCTTTAATGTAAATGTATTTTTAGCAAACACAACAATAGGGGCGGCATCCGGTATGGACGGCTATTTTATAATGGAAAAAGTCCCACCCGGCAGCTATCAATTAATTGCACATCATATAGGCTATGAAATTTATAATGGTCATATTAAAATCGAAAATTCAAGCGTAAAAGATTTAAAAATTCCGCTTAAACCAATTGTGCTTAAAGGCGAAACAATACAAGTAGAAGCCAAAGAACCGACAGAATGGCGTAAAGACCTGGAACGGTTCAAACTTGAATTTTTGGGAAAAACACCCAACAGTAATTTATGTATTATTAAAAATCCTGAAGTGCTCGATTTTACGACTGATGAAGAGACTAAAAAATTCAAAGCGACAACCGACAGCGTACTCATTATTGAAAATTATGCACTCGGTTATCGTTTGCATATTATCCTGGAATTTTTTGAATGGACGCAATATTCAACAGGACAATATTTAATTATACCACGATTTGAAAAGTTGACGCCACAATCACCATCCGAAGCAAACACATGGGAACAAAGGCGACTTGAAACATATCAAGGTTCTTTACGCCATTATCTTTCAGCTCTGGCCCAAAATAAACTAAATACGGAATTTTTCCAAACCTATATGGAAAAAAACACGGAAAGTTCAATAAAGAATGTATTTTTATTCGATATTTTTAAATTTGTTAAAGATGCACCAAATGGATTAAAAAAATTACAATTTCCTCATTATATAAGAGTTGTTTATAAAAAACGGGTTAAAGATTCTTCGTGGTTACGACTTAACGCAGAATATGCACTTTTTGATTCTTTGGGGTACCTGCACACCCCTTCTGCTTTCACAAAATACGGCTACTGGACAGAAGCCCGGATTGCCGACCTTTTACCGTTTGACTATCAGCCGCCGGAAAATAAAGATCAAAATTAATGGATCCTTTTATTATAAAAATTATTTTATCGTTTTTTATAGCCGGTCTTTGGATTTCATTTGCAACACTTTTAGCAGAAAAATTCGGCAGTAAAATAGGCGGATTAATTGCAAATTTACCATCAAATATTCTGATAGCATTTATTTTTGTTGCCCTGACACAGGGTAAACAATATACGATAAAAGCCGCTCTTTCTGTACCCCTGGGAATGACTATCGACGCTTTTTTTCTGTTTGCCTATATTCTGGGATTATATAAAAATATTATCACCGGATTATTTTTATCACTTTTAAGCTGGCTGGTATTAGCCACCTTAACAATAAAATATTTGCAGTCAACACCGATCGGTTTGGGAATTATAACTTATATTGTCTTTACAATCTTGATTTTTTATGTTTTGGAAAAAATCATCAAAATACCATCCATCCAAAAACAAAAAAAAACCTTTCAACTATATTCAAATTATTTACAGAGCAATTTTTGCCGGAAGTATTGTTGCCGGAACAGTTACGTTATCTTTTTTTTGCAGTCCGTTTTGGACCGGTATCTTTTCCACTTTTCCGGCTGTTATGCTGTCAACAATGTTAATTCTAAGTACCAGCCAGGGTCCCTCCTTTGCTCAGGCTGTTGGAAAGATCATGATAATTTCTTCGGGAAGTATTGTTATCTTTAGTATGTTAATATTATTAACCTATCCTAAAATGAATATTTTTCCCGGAACGCTTGTTTCTTTTTCCGGTTCTGTAGTTTGGATTTTACTTTTTCAACCAGTTTTAAAAAAAATTTCTTAGGATTTTCTTTAAAATCAAAAATATGTAAAAAATAAATTGACTTGTAACATTTGCTTCATTATTTTCAATATAAGCAAATCATCCGGTCACATCATTTCGATTTAAAAAGGAGCTTAAAGTGGACTTTAAAATTTTGGTTGTTGATGATGATGATTCTATCCGTGATGTTATTGTTGCATCACTGGATCAATTACCCTGCGAAATAAGTACAGCTAACAGTGTATTAACTGCGATTGAAGCGATAGAAAACAAAGAATTCGATCTTGTTATTACCGATAAAAACATGCCGCATCAAGATAATGAAAAAGAAGGCGGTATGGCGATCTTGAAACATATTAAGGAAAACTCTCCCAGTACGGAAATGATGGTAATGACAGGATTTGCTACTGTTGAATCCGCTATTGAAGCCCTGAAACTGGGAGCATTTGATTATTTATTAAAACCATTTTCAGTTGAATATCTGATCGAAAAGGTCAAGCGGCTCATCGAATATCGCGCGTTTATCAATCCACAAAAAATAATCCAGGCCTATAAAACAATTCAAAATCAAATATTACAACTGGCCGATTTGAAAAACGATGCCCAATTTGAGGAACGAATTCGTATTATTGATCAGCAAATCGATTATTTGTTACAATTTGAAAAAGAGAGTGAACAATTGCTGGTTGAACAGCGTGAAGCTCTGGCATTGGTTGCGCAATATGCGGAACAACTGCAAGAAAATAAATTATCTTCAGAACAGGCAGAGTTGGTTGACAATATAATATCCCAGGCAAATAAAAGAATCTAGTCTGTTATTTTGATAAAGACAAATTCTTTATAAAAACATATTAAACTATACCTTTATTTAACCTGCCTATTAATGGCAATGTTGGTTATATTATCTAATATTTTTGATAACAGGGTATAATTCGTTTCAAACTTTTTTCGATTTTCTGATATACTTTTAGGAGATTGAACAAAAGGGGGATTTTCAACAAACGGATATCTTTTCAATAGCCCCAAATAACCTTCCAAAGTTTCTTCCGGATGGAATTGCAATCCGACAACTCGCTGGTCAAATATAAATCCCTGATTTTCACAACCCATACTTTTAGCAAACCGGATACTGTTTTCCGGCAGATCAAACGTATCCTGGTGCCACAGAAACGTTTCAAACTCATTTGGAAAATCCTGCCAGTGTTTTTGTTCTTTAACATCAGGTTCCAGAGCAAGTGTATGCCAACCGATTTCCAAGTGTTCATTTTGCCGTACCCTGGCGCCAAGCACATCAGCTAAAATCTGAGCACCGAGACAAATTCCCAAAACACACTTTTCTTTTTTAACGGCCTTTTCAATGAACATTTTCTCAGAAACAAGCCAAGGGTATTTTTGTTCTTCGTAAACATTCATGGTCCCGCCTAAAACCAAAAGAACATCAAATGAATCCAAAGCCGGAAGGTCCATATCCTGATACAAATGAGTTATAAAATATTCATGGGAATGACTCTGCAGCCATTTGCTTATGCCACCGGGTGTTACAAACGGCTGTTGCTGAAGGATTAAAAATTTCATATCAGATAATTTATTTTTCATACACGACAGAGCCGGCTACTATAGTCTGTAAAATATCAATTTTACCATTTTCAAATGTAAAAACAATCAAATCGGCCCGTTTGTTTGGTGCAATCTCTCCACGATCGTTACAGCCATATAACATGGCAGGATTCAAACTTGACATTTGAAAAGCAGTTTTTAAAGAACACCCGGTATAATCCATTATATTTTCCACCCCTTTTATTAAAGGAATGGCAGCCCCGGCAAGCTTGTTTTGGCCTGGCATGTAAATTACACCATGCTCATCCAAAACGATCCGGGCACCGTTTTTATCATACTCCCCGGGCGGCATACCGGCCAAACGCGTCACATCAGAAGTTAGTATTAAACGTTGCGGCCCCTTTGTCCGAAAAAAAACGTTCAGCTCTTCCTTACTTAAATGGATCCCGTCAGCAATAACGCTTGCCCACAGGTTATCATCGGCCAGTTGAGGCCATATTACATGATGATGCATGTTATCTGCTTTAGGGCTCCCATTTCCCAGATGAATGGAAATGAGCACACCGGCTTTAACCGCATTTTGTATCGTTTCTAAAGAAGCATTATGATGGGCCAGACCGACGACAATATTGTTTTCAAAAGCATAATTTATCAACTCAAAAGAACCGTCGCATTCAGGCGCCAACGACAGTTGAATTATATTCTGATTGGAAGACTTGTTCAAAGAGACAAACTCATCCACATTCGGTTTTTGGATAAATTGGGGCGGGTGCGCACCGCGACAACCATATTCCGGTGAAATATAAGGCCCTTCAAGATGGAATCCGGGTATACTCCATGCAAATTCTTTATATTCCAGGGCCTTTGCCAAACAGGTCAAATTTTCATGTAATAAATACATTGGAGAAGTTACCAACGTCGGCAAATAGCTGGTCACACCAACACGCCACAAGGCTTCTGTTGCGGCCATAACTTTCTCAACAGACAATCCTTCGCCGGAAAAATCTACATTATAAAATCCATTCACCTGATTATCATAAAGGCCGGGAGCAATATAGATATTTCGGTTATCATCGCTATTGCATTCCCTGATTTCAGATATATAAGCACCTTCAATTTGAAGATGGATGGATTTTCCGTTATTATAATCAAGGCCCTGTAAAGAGGTGATCTTATTCTTTATCGTCATTTTTTCCTGTTCTTAATCAACTATTTCGACCGCAGCATTTTTTATATTTTTTTCCACTCCCGCACGGACAGGGATCATTGCGGTCGACATTGTGGTAAACAGTACTATCACCTTCCTTATCCTTTTCTTCCTGTTTAGGTATTATCCCATGTTCTTTCTTCCAGTTTTCGGCTATTCTTTTCAGCCGTTCATCTGCGTGTTCAAAAAACATTTTATAGGATTGGCAAAAATGATTGGAACCCTTGTCACGTTGATCGGCCAGCCTGTCCTTTGGGCACCCTCCGCGACAGTGTTTCAACCATTTGCATTCAACACATTCATTGGGAAGGCTTGATTTAACCTGCCCAAAAGTTGTTTGCAGGGGTGAGTTCAGCATATCTGTTAAAGAACTATCCATCACATTTCCCAAATGCCATTTGGGATCAACAAAAAAATCACAGGAATAAACATCACCATTATGTTCTACCACCACATAAATCCCGCACTCTTGTGTCAGGGTACATTCCGGGGCAGCCATGTCCACATAGGAATAAAAAACAGAATCAAACCAGCGTATGGAAGTGGTTGGCTGTCCATAGCGAAAATCAGCCAACCAAAGATCAAACAATTCACATAAAAACCGGCCAAAGCCCTCTGCAGAAACAGAAAAATCCATTGCTTGTGATGGATCATCCATATCCGGCTCAACGCACGGAATAAACTGCATAAAGACAAGCCCGCTATTTTTGTGATATTGATATATTTCCCGCGCATAATTAACAGAATAGTCGTTAACAACAACCAGAGCATTGACCTGAACATCGTGGTCCAGCATAATGTCCCTGGCTTTTGCAACACGTTCCCAGCTTGATTTTCCGCTTGGGAAATTACGGTATTTGTCGTGAATGTGCTGCGGGCCGTCCAATGACAGACCAACCAGAAAATTGGTATCTCTTAAAAAAAGCGCCCAGTCCTGATCAATGAGAATTCCGTTTGTCTGCAAACCATTACCAACCGACTGGCCCGGCCTTCCGAATTTTTGCTGATACTGTACGGCGCTTTCAAAAAATTTTCGTCCCATCAATGTCGGTTCTCCACCCTGCCAGCCAAAGGCAACCTGCTGTTCACCGTCCCGCATCATTTGTTTTACAGTTTCTTTTAAAACATCATCACTCATCCGATGCGTTTTCAATTCCGAAAACATTTCTGACTTTTTTAAATAAAAACAATAACGACATGCCAAATTACAGTCAGGACCGGCAGGTTTTATAAGAATGGAACTAAGAGGTTTAACAGTCACTCCTATCTCCTTTAAAAATCATTTCGAATAAAAACGGTGACAATTTTTTAAAAATTCGTCCAATACCAAAACAGCTCTATCCAGTTGATCAACAGCAATAAATTCATCAGCCGTATGTGCCTGAGTGATACTGCCCGCTCCCCAAACTATTGTATCATAATTTGCAGAGGAAAAATGTCCGGCATCGGAATACCATGTTTCAAATTTTGGTTTGGCATCGACCATCAACACAAATAAAGAATTTTCCAAAAGGTTTAATAAATGAGATTCTTTTCGTGCATGAAAAGCAGGATGATTTTCCAACTCTTGAAACTGGATATTTCTCTTTATGCCGCCGGACATAAATTCAAGCGAATGTACAAGTTTTTCACGATGAGCGACAATATCCGTGTCGGGCACATAGCGGGAATCAACTTGTAAACGACACAAATCGGGTATTATATTTATGGTGGAACCACCCTGAATATTGGTAATATTCATCGTATTACCATGTTTTTTTTCAAAATCCGGTATGGTCTGCGATTTTAGCAGATTATAAATATCCATCATAATGTCTATGGCATTAATGCCCTGTTCCGGTCTTGATGAATGGCAAGCTTTGCCAATCGCTTCAAGTGCGAACCGCCATAATCCCTTGTGCCCGATAACCGGTCGCAATGAGGTGGGTTCTCCCACTAACACCATATTGAGCGGGAGATTAGAATGGGCAATTTTCATAGAACCAAGGGTGCCGGCCTCTTCACCCATTGTGCCGATAAAGATAACATTAAACACGTTGTTTGTTTCACTTTTATACCAATTCAATAAACTCGTAAGCATTGCCGCCATTGTTCCCTTGACATCACAAGCGCCACGTCCCCATAACTTGCCTTGTTTAATAAAACCCTCAAAGGGTTCTATGGTCATGGAATCCACATCAACGGTGTCCAAATGCGCTTCCAAAGCGACAGTCGGCAATTTTTCATCAAAAGATTTATGCCGTATAATGATATTAGGCCGGTCTTTTTCGACATATAAAAATTCTGTTTCAAATCCATGAGGTTTTAAATAGGATTCAATAAATTCAGCTATATTCTTTTCACCATCAGCGGCTATTGTTAACGATGATGATTTTGGATTAATTGAATTTATTTTTATCAGGCTCTGTGTTAATTCTACTACGTTCATAATAGTCGTTTACTTTCTTTTGAGTATAAAATCATTATATCAACTGCCTTAAAATTTTTTCAATTGTTGCGTCCGATAAATCAACAGGATTCCCTTTCATACTTGAACCCTGCGAACCTTTAACAAGTTCAGGAATATCATTTTCGTCTATTTCACCGGGACCAAACTTTTCGGGGATTCCGATAGAATGAACAAGTTCTTTTACTTTATCAACAGTCATGTCAGCAGCTAGTTTTTCATCATTATCAGTGATCCCAAACAGAGCGCTTCCGATTTCAGCATATCCTTTTTGACAAGAGGACAAATTTTCTTTCATCACCCAGGGCAGCAGCATGGCACATGCGCGTCCATGCGAGACCTGACAAACAGCACCCAAAGCAGCGGCAATACCGTGAACCCCGCCCAAACCGGAATTTGCAAGAGCAAGACCACTTAAAAGACTTGCCAATAACATACCTTCACGGGCTTTAACATCGGAGCCGGAAAACACAGATTGTTTTAAAAATTTTCCAACCAGTCCGATTCCATAAATCGACAAAGCCTGGGGAATGGGCTGTGCTTTACGCGAAACATAGGCCTCAACAAGTTGCGTCAGTGCATCCATACCGGTTTCTGCCGTAACCTGAGACGGCAGAGATAGCGTCAAATCCGGGTCCAACAAAGCAATATCAGGAATCAACAATGGACTGCGAATACTTTTTTTATAACGCCCTTCTACTGACGATATAACAGCGTTTTTAGTCACCTCGGTTCCTGTACCGGCGGTCGTTGGTACGGCAATATAGGGAATGGATTTTTCTTTCAGCGTAAGGCCTTTGCCGACTCCTTCCAGGTAATCCATGACAGAGCCCGGATTTGTGGCCATTCCGGAAATGGCTTTGCCGGTGTCCAACGCACTTCCGCCACCAATACCGATAACAACGTCCGGTTTCTGTCTTCCGGCTGCATCAGCACCCTTATCAATATCAGAAACGACCGGCTCGCCACTTTTAAAATTTATTATTTCAAAAGTTATCCCGGCATTTTCCAACTGTGTTGAAATATTTTTCAATGTCCCCGACTGATCCAGGCTTTTTCCTCTTGTTACAATAAGCGCCCTGGAGCCAAAACGTCGTATCAAACTTTCCAGGTCCTGGATGCGGCCGCTGCCAAAAATAATTTCACCGGCAGAATAAAAAGAAAAATCCATTGACATTCCATTCTTAAAAAATCAAAATTATTGAGTAAAAAGCTAATAAATCATAAGCAGGAAAGCAATAAAAAAAGCCTGAAAACAGGCTTGACAAAATGTTTATTTTTTAAGGATCATACCGGATGAAGCACCCACTTTGATCGGCCCTTTATTGACAATCCTGATGGGAACAATACCGGCGGCTTGATGGTCGGCAAGAACCGTCCATTTTCCGGCCGGCAATTCAAACACAGCTTCTTCGTTTGGATTGGTATTAAGCAATACAAGAAAATCGCTTTTATCGCTGTTTTTATATCTATTAATATAAACACCCAGAGAAAAAGGGTTATTTGTGCGGATAAACTCTATATCCGATTTCATTGTATCCCGAAATGCCGGATATGTTTTTCGTAAAAGAACGAGTCCCCGATAATAGTCCACCAACCCGTTATTTAACTCGGCATGTTCATAATTAATCCAGTTGGTTTCATTATCTTTATTATAGCTATTGTGATCGATTTTGCCGACATTTTCATCCGGAACGTCTGTAGGCGCGATGACTTTACTGCGGGCAAACTCCTGCCCTTCATGGATCATAACGCCTCCCTGACAGGTGAATAAAATCAGGGCAGCCAGCTTGTTCAGTTTTAACTGGTTCTCCGATACCAGGGCATGTTTATTTCTATCTTTTATTTTCTCATTTGCAGCAACCTCTCCCAATCCAATTCGAATAAAATCTCCCAGCGTATGATTGTCATGAGATTCGAGATAATTAACAGCATGTTCTTTTTGAATGAATAAACCGCCGTCCTTTGCCAGGTTGCCGTTATAATATCTTTGAATGGTATCCAGATTATTAAACTCAAACCACTTGCCAAAAATAAAACTTTGTCCATATTCCGGATGCGCACCTTTAACCCCGTTGCGAATCTGATCATTCCAGGCAGCCCATCCATATTGAGAAAATTCAAAAGGAGTATAATGTCCGCCGCCCCAGGGTTCGGCAATTAATATCACACCCGGGTTTACCTCAAGCGCTTGTCTGCGAATTTCGTTTACCGTGTCCCAGTCAATCATGGCTGCCAGATCAAAACGAAAACCATCGATATGATATTCCGTCATCCAATATTTTATACTGTCCACAATCATCCGTCGCGACATGGGGCGCTCTGTTTTAAAATCATTGCCGCAGCCGCTTGTATCTATATAGTTCCCGTTTTCATCCAGACGGAAATAATATTTTTTATCCAAAATTTTAAAACAATTCAAATCATATTGAGAAACATGGTTGAATACAACATCCAGAATGACGGCAATCCCCTGTTTATGCAACATTTTGACAATATCTTTAAACTCGTCAACCTGGTTTCCGTGAATACCCCGATATTCATCATCATGGTTTGCTGAAAAGGAAGACTCGGGTGCAAAATAGTAGGATGTCATATAACCCCAATGATTTTTTTCATAGGGATTCCAGGTATTTTTCATACCATTTACCAGTTTGCTAAAAGGAATTTCAATATCTCCAAATTCCTGTATAGGTAAAAATTCAACAGCATTCACACCCAAGGATTTAATATACTCTAACCCGCCTTTTATATTCGGCTGAATAAATCCTTTGTAGGTGCCGGCAATATTTTTATCACTTCCTGAACTCGGATGCGCGGTCATATCACGTAAATGACATTCATATATAATTAAATCTTTTTTCAGATAATTCAACCAGGTATCCCCCTGCCAGTCGTACTTGCCGGTGTCGATAATGACCGAACGTGCGGGGTGCATATAATTATTTTTCGTAACAACCGCACGGGCATAGGGATCCGCAATTTCAGCATTGGGTCCAAATTTTTCAGCATCATATTCGGGACCGGCAACCCGATAGGAATAATATTTTCCAATATACTGACCCGGCACCTCACATTCCCAAACACCGTCACCATCCATTGTCATACTATGTTCGTCACCACTGGTTGTTTTGTGATCATCATAAAGGACTAATGTAATTTGAGAGGCACGGGGAGCAAAAACCCGAAAGACTGTTTTTTCGTCATCCCAATGACAACCTAGCGGTTTATCAGAGTATAAATTATCCAAATACGGATCAACATCGACAATGCAGGATTGATTGTTATAAAAAACCTCATATTCTTGAGACAAATCAATTTCATCCGTTTCCAATTGAATATTACCCTGAAAAAGGTTTATACTATGAACTTTATTATTAGAAATTTGGAAATCCGTTTTAGAAACATTTGAGGGTACAGATAAATCTTTTATCTGAATTATATTTCTTTCCGTGATAAATGCCTTCATATATAAACTATTATTCCTTTGAATTGTTAGTGATCTATCAAAATTTTATTTTATTTTTATAAGCAAATAATTTACCAAATAATTTTGTTAATCTCATTATTTTTTTTATCTATATGGATTTTGCTGCAATTTTCACAAAAAACCGTTATTATTTTTCTTTATCAGCATAGGATGCGATGCATTTTTCGGAAAACTTGAAATAATCGTCAAGATGAATTAATTCCTGGTAAGAATATTTAAAAATAAAATCCGATAGTAATCTACCGCCATGTTCCCATGCTTTACGTTCAAAATCAACCTTTGTTTGACTTTTTGAATTTAAATCAGCGTCAAATTCTTCTTTTTTTCCCGAGTTTGAATAATAGTCATATTGACATAAATGACCGGCTTCATGGAACAAGTAATACAATGGCTCCCATAAGTCATTCAACGTGTCATCATAAAAAACAACAATCGTGTGGTATTGATTTTCTTTGGGATAAAAGTAGGCAACACTTTTTTGCAGAGGGACAAGCTGTATTGCTAAATGCTGGTCAATATCCCAGCATAAAAAGGATTTGGCATTAAAAAGCACGGATTTATCAATTTTTTCGATCATTTTTTAGAACAATAAAGTGTATAAACAAAAAAAGTGGGTCCACCAATGCGAACCCACTTGAATTTATGATTTTAAACACATCAAGCTTGTGTTTTTCTTTTTTCATTAAAAAATATACCAAAAATCAGCATAACAACAGCAGCAAAAACGGCGGGGATCATCCAGAAAACTTTGTATTGAGGCAAGGCCGCAGCACCGGAATTGGTTACGATGCCGTTAAACAGCCATCCTGTCACCTGGGCACCGATAAGCATTCCAATACCATAGGTTACCAATACCACAAAACCCTGAGCCTGACCGCGAATAGCAGGTGTGGCTTTTTCATCGACATAAATTTGTCCGGTAACAAAGAAAAAGTCATAACAGATACCATGCAAAACAACGCCGAACATAATCATCCAAAAGACGCTGTCGGCAGCGCCCAAAGAGAAAAGAGCATATCTTAATACCCAGGCCAACATTCCAACAAACAATGTCCATTTAATGCCAAGACGTTTGAAAAAGAACGGCAGCATAACGATAAATATTGCTTCAGACATTTGTCCGAACGACAGGCTGAATCCCGGTTTTTCGAATCCTGCTGATGTCAGGTATGTTTGCGCATAGGAATAATAAGCTGCCAATGGGATACAAATCAGCAAAGAACTAATCATAAAAACATTAAAAGGACGGCTGCTGAGTTGTTTCAAGGCATCAACACCCATAATTTCACGAAAAGTGGCTTTTTTACCGGCAGCAGGCGGTGGTGTATGCGGTAGAGTAAAACTGAAAACACCCATTACAATACCGGCAATTCCGGCAACCTTGAGTGGGAGTGCTGTTTTGTCGGCACCTAAAATACCGCTAACAAAAATACCGGCAACAATCCAACCGATGGTTCCAAACATGCGGATAAACGGAAACTCTTTTTCCTGGTTTTCAATATTATGAAAAGTTAACGTATTTACCAGACCAATGGTCGGTTGATAACAAAGCATGTGCAAACCAAGAGCAACAATAAACAAAACAGGAGAATTGGATACAAACGGTGCGCAAAACATGGCGATACCGCCAAGAATATGCAACACACCCAAAACCTTTTCTGTCGCAAAATACCTGTCAGCAATCATACCGAGGAAAAACGGAGAAATAATTGCTGCTATAGGACCAACTGTAAATGCCCAATAAATGTACTCCGTCATACCAATTTCACCCATAAAATTGGCAACGGTAACATACCAGGCACCCCAGATAAAAAACTCAATAAACATCATCACCGAAAACTGGGCTTTTTTCATCTCAACTCCTTAGTAATCCATTATCTGTAATTATTTATTTATATTATTCGTTCTGCTCAAGATGAACGGCTTTATACCCGCCCTTTGAGCGGAAATAAAGTATTAGTATTATATAACAAAACAACATAATTGCCGGAAAAATCGCCACCGTCATTAAAGCATTCTTTTTTGCCGAAGAGCTTGCATCAGCAATAATATTTTTCCCGGCATCATCAAGCTGTGCGATTTTATCCTGATTTATTGAATTATAATGGCCAAAAACACTGGTTTTTTCTTCGCCGACTATCTGCTGGTAAATTGCCGGATGCTGCTCGCTCAATTGTTTGTCGATATGTTTATCCTGAATATTTCCCAGAAAAGCTGCACCAATAACGCCAACGCTTAACATACCGACACCGGCAATGGTATTTAATGTCAAAGCACCGCCTTTTGGAAAACGTTCCGCTACAACACCGAGCATGGTGGGCCAGAAAAATGTCTTTCCCAAAGCATAAACCGTAGCGGCAACAAAAATTAAAATTCCGGCTGTCTTTGATAAAAAGATCAGTCCTATAATTGCGATAATACTGCTCATTGCCAACAAACCCAGGGGTTTTAAACGATGAATGATAGGACCTGCTGAAAATCTTAATATCATCATCAAAAAGGCCGTATAAACCAAAACCCAGCCGGCCTGAATTCCAATTTTGCTCATAACCGGATTAACCAAATCAGTGATCCAACTGTCCGTACCCAATTCTGTTGTGGCAAGAGGAATCATGACCAATAATAAAAAGATAAATAACGGTTGTCCCAGTGAACGAACATAAAGTCCGTAAGAAATGATTAACAGAGCCGCAACAATAATTTCTGCGGTTAAAGACCATTGAAAAATTCGGCCTATTTCTGCAATCATAATAGAGACAACAATAACAGCACCAACAATACCGGCTTCCTGAAGCATGACTTTATAGGGAATTCCGGCTTTAACACGTTCGTGTACCGGGAATTGCGCACGAAGCATCATCAATCCGTATACAAGTGTTGGAATTAAAATCAAACCGACTTTCCACTGCCAGGCTAAATTGGGAATTAAAATCAAAATCAATAATCCTCCCAACACCATACCGCCCGGCCAACCGGCGTGTAAAATGTTCAGCCACTTGGTTTTATCCTTGGAAAAAACAGTGGCAACAACAGGATTAATAACGGCTTCAACAGTACCATTGCCCAATGCCAGAATAAATGTACCGACATAAAGCATGGTATATCCGCTTGCAAAAATGGTAATAATTGCCGACACAAAATGGCAGATAAAAGCAAAAATAAGAGCACGTCCGTAACCGATTTTATCAATTACGAGGCTGAAAAGTACAATACTCAATGAAAAAGGCCAAAGTCCCACACCAAGTATCTCTCCCTTTTGTGTTTCGCTCAAATTAAAATGTACCTGCAAATCACCAATTATTTGCGCCCGAATAATAAAACCAAAGGACGTTGCAACCAGTGCAATAAAGCATGTCCAAAAAAGCCAGGAAATGCTTTTTGAATCCATATCCTGCAAATTTTTCCCTACCATGTCAAGCCTCCTTTATTAGTGATTTTATAATTAATATTTATACACCAATTTGACTGATAGCTGCTTTTATATTTTTTACACAAATTTCCATATCCGGAACAGGGTTTTCCTTGTTTTCTTCGTATTCAAGAGATAACGGGCCGTTATAACCAATTTTTTCAAGGGCCTTGAAAAAAGAAGGCATATCCATATCACCTTCTCCCTGTATGGTAAAAACCTTTTTGTCCGGAAATATTTTAATATCTTTTAAATGTACTAGATGGGTCCGATCGGCAAGTTGTATGGCACAATTTACAGGGTCTTCATCAGATCGCATAAAATGCCCGGTGTCTATACAGGCGCCGATCCGCATATCCCGATTTTTAACAGCATCCAAAACACTTTGCAAAGTATCATAGCGTGAATTTGGCCCGTGGTTATGAATGGCGACTTTAATATCAAACTCTTTAACCAAACTTTCCAAAAAGTCGAGTTCTTTAGCTGTTGGATTTACCGACAGGACCTCTATCCCCATTTCTTTAGCAAACTCGAAATAAGTTCGGGCGACTTGTTCGCTTTCCTTAAAATCAACCACACCATAGGCAGTAAATTTAATATCATGTTCTGCTAAAAGTTTCTTCAGGGCTGCTTTTTCTTCCGGAGCGCTTTCAACAGGGAAATGACCCGGATAAATTTCGACATACTTAAACCCCAAACTATCCAAATCAACAATAGCTTCCTGGACAGAAAAAGCCCGTAAAGAATAGCTTTGTGCCCCCAATTTAAATGGTTCCTGTGTTTGTTTTTTATCTGTGCAGAACATAAATGTACTAATTATCACTAAAAAAAAGACCCACCAAATCCGATTTAAAAAATTAAAACCTGTAAAAGTCATATTGTCCACACCTCATAATGTTCAATTATCCCTTTTATTTTTAAAATAAAAAATCGATATAAATCATAATTCTATCAAAAATATCTAAAAAACAGATAATATCTCGGCAAGGCAAGCGGAAAGTCTGAAAATTCATATTAAAAACCGGAAGGTAAATTTTTTAAAAAAATTAAATCTATTTAAGTTATAAAGATTTATTTTAATGTCAAGAAATTTTAAATACATTTTGCGTTATTAAATCAAAATTTTTATATTTGCAAAATAGAAAAAACATTTTTATTTAGAACCTCTCCCAATTTTGACATAAGAAAAATTCCGCAAAAATTGAAGATCACATAAATACTTAACTCATGAGAGAAGGAAATTAAAAATGGCGTTATTTACATCAATCGACTGGATCGTCGTTGCGTTGTATTTCACGGTGATTCTTGGAATTGCATGGTGGGTCATTCGACAAAGACAAGATACCTCAGCGGATTATTTTTTAGCAGGCAGACATGTCGGATGGTTTGTAATCGGTGCTTCTATTTTTGCATCCAACATCGGTTCGGAACACATTGTCGGCCTCGCCGGCACGGCAGCCAAAAGCGGCGTGGCTATGTCGCATTATGAATTACATGCATGGTGCGTTTTGTTACTGGGCTGGGTTTTTGTTCCGTTTTATATGCGGTCCAAAGTCTTTACCATGCCGGAATTTTTGGAACTGCGTTACTCTCCGGCCGCCCGCTGGTTTTTATCCTTAATCTCCCTGGTTGGCTATATTTTAACCAAAGTTTCCGTTACTGTATATGCCGGGGCTGTTGTTTTTCAAACATTAATGGGAATTGAATTTTGGACAGGCGCGCTCATCATCGTTGTCCTTACAGGTATCTATACCGTGCTTGGAGGATTGCGAGCCGTGGTTTATACGGAAAGTTTGCAGGCTATAATCTTAATTATCGGCTCCGTTACGATCACGGTAATGGGATTGATAAAAATCGGAGGATGGGACAATCTCGTAGCTGTTGCAGGGGCAGAAAGAATGAATTTATTTTTACCCATGGACCATCCTGACTTTCCATGGTTGGGCATGGTACTGGCGCCACCCATTGTTGGTATCTGGTATTGGTGTACGGACCAGTATATTGTTCAACGTGCCCTGGCAGGCCGCGATGAACAGCAGGCCCGCAGAGGTACTATTTTTGCCGGTTATTTAAAACTGTTACCTTTTTTCATTTTTATTATACCCGGCATCATAGCTTATGCATTGGCAAAAACAGGTCAATTACAACTCGACAAACCGGACATGGCTTTTCCCGCTATGGTAAAAGCACTGCTTCCCACAGGTATTCGTGGTTTGGTAACAGGCGGACTATTAGCAGCTCTTATGAGCTCATTAGCGGCCGTTTTTAATTCATGTTCAACGCTTTTTACAATAGACATTTACAAAAAATTACGTCCGGATACACCTGAGAAAAAACTTGTAAACGTCGGACGGGTTGCCACCGGTATTGTTGTTATTCTCGGTATCGCATGGATTCCGTTAATGAAATTTATCTCCGGTGAATTGTATCATTATCTGCAAAGTGTACAGGCCTATATTGCCCCTCCGATTGCGGCCGTATTCCTTCTTGGTTTATTCTGGAAAAGAATTAATTTCAGCAGGAGCGCTTACAGCGCTTGTCGGTGGATTTATTATCGGCCAGGCCAGGCTTATTTTAGAGTTAAACAAAGAACACCTTAGCGGCTGGCTGCTTACCTTTGCTGATGTAAACTTTTTATACTTTTGTGTATACTTGTTCCTGGTCTGTATTGCACTTATGATTATCGTAAGTATGTTGACAAAAATGCCGTCTCTGGAACAATTAAAAGGACTAACCTATTCAACAACAATGGCAGAAGATAAAGCAGCCTCACGTGCCAGTTGGAACTATAAAGATGCTATCTTGTCGATCATTGTTATTATTATCATAGCTCTTATCCTCATTTATTTCTCACCCCTTGTCATAGCATCTGCTTAAAATACAAGCCCGCTTTTATGCGGGCTTTTTTTTTGCCGCTTTTTCCCCAAATTGTCCTGCCATTACATAAACATGGAATTTATTGCTCATTATCTTGTTAAGTATTATAAAAATAATATGTAAAAGGATATTTATGCAACGTTTACTCATCGTATCAAATCGATTACCTGTTAGTTTTCATAAAAGAGGAGAAAAATTATTTTATAATATCAGTACCGGCGGGCTGGCAACCGGTTTGTCATCTTTATACAAAACACTGGATACACTATGGATCGGCTGGCCCGGATATCGTACTACCCTTGAAAAAGACAAAAAAGAGATAAACGACATACTTGCTACTAAAAACATGCACCCTGTTTTTCTTGGTAAGGAAGAAATTGAAAAATACTATGAAGGATTCAGCAATAAAACAATCTGGCCTCTGTTTCATTATTTTACAGAATATACCGAATACAATAAAACTTATTGGCAAGCTTATCAAAAGGTCAATAAACAATTTTGTAATATAATTTTAAAACATTTAAGGCCTGATGATATTATATGGATTCATGATTACCACCTGATGCTGCTTCCTCACATGTTACGCCAACATGCGCCGGACGTTTCTATCGGATTTTTTCTGCATATCCCGTTTCCATCTTTTGAAATTTTTCGCAGTTTACCCTGGCGAAAACAATTGCTTAACGGACTTTTAGGTGCGGACCTTGTCGGATTCCATACATTTGATTATACACGTCACTGTATGAGTGCTGTTTCTCGACTTTTTGGGCACGAAATATCGCTCAACCGAATTCATCACAACAATCGAATTACCCGCATGGACTGTTTTCCAATGGGTATTGATTATAAAAGGTATGCGGAAGCGCCGAAAAGACCTGAAGTAAAAAGAGAAATTAAAAAATTATCCAAACAACTCGGTAAAGAAAAAATAATTCTTTCCATTGACCGGCTGGACTATACCAAAGGAATATTACAACGATTGGAAGCATTTCATCAGTTCCTGCACAAAAATCCTGAATATGTTGAAAAAGTCAGACTCATTTTGATTGCCGTACCGTCCCGGTCAAAGGTGGAAAGTTATAAACAATTAAAGCAACAACTTGATGAAATGGTAGGCCGAATTAACGGCGAACACGGGAAAATCGGCTGGACACCTATCTGGTATATTTATAAAGCTTTTTCATTTAACAGGTTAACCGCTCTCTACCATATATCAGATGTTGCCTTGGTAACGCCCTTTCGGGATGGAATGAATTTAATTGCCAAAGAATTTATTGCTGTAAAAAACAGACAAAAAGGTGTACTTGTTCTCAGTGAAATTGCCGGTGCAGCCGTTGAGCTGGGAGAAGCCCTTGTTATCAATCCGAATAATACTGAAGAGATTTCCGATGCCATTAAGCAAGCCCTGGAGATGCCTCCGGAAGAACAAGTAAAACGAAACCAGGAAATGTATTTAAAGATAAAACATTATGATATTATCAGATGGGTAATGGATTTTATGGATCGGTTATTACATACAAAAGAACATCAAAAACACCTTTTTAACAATCGTCTGAGTAAACAAGACCAAAACCAGATTATTCAACACTATTACCGTGCTCAAAAGAGACTTTTGTTGATTGATTACGACGGCACACTGGTTCCATTTCATAATATACCTGAAAAAGCAAAACCCGATGAAGAGGTTTATGAACTGATAAAGGCTCTTTCCGAAAATCCTAAAAATGAGGTTGTAATTATCAGCGGTCGTAATCAAAAAGATTTACAGGAATGGTTTGGAGAGTTAAATCTAAACATTGTTTCCGAACACGGTGCACAAATAAAAGAAAAAAATCAGGAATGGATTTCACATATTAGTGTAAACCAGGAATGGATAGAAGAGATATTACCGATCCTTAAACTATATGTTGAACGGACACCCGGTGCACTTGTAGAACAAAAAAACCATTCTCTTGTATGGCATTATCGAAAAGCAGATATCGGTTTGGGGGAAATCAGAGCACGGGAATTAGCAGAAACGTTGACTACATATACAAAAAACTCGGATATACAGGTTATTGAAGGAAGTAAAGTCATCGAAATCAAAAATGTGGAAATCAATAAAGGACGTGCAGCACAACACTGGCTGAACAAAAAAGAGTGGGACTTTATCCTCGGAATGGGTGATGACCGGACCGATGAAGATATGTTTTATGTAATGCCCAAAGACAGCTATTCGATTAAGGTAGGAATCACGTCTTCTGCTGCCCGATTTAATTTGACTTCATATCTAGACGTACGTAAATTGTTAAGCGAATTTTGTAAGGAAGGTTAAAATGAAAAGTGTAAGAGATTATCGTGAATTTGTAGGTGACGCTGTTATTGCCGAGATATACAGAAAAGCACGTAAACTATATAACAAACGAATTCTGCATATCAACTCTACCTTTTTAGGTGGCGGTGTTGCGGAAATGCTTAACAGTCTTACACCGCTCATGAACAGCGCCGGTTTGGAAGCTGACTGGAGAATATTACACGGCACACCGGATTTGTTTAATATAACGAAAAAATTTCACAATGCATTGCAGGGTGATCCTATTCACCTTACATCCATTAAAAAGAAATTGTATATTCAGGCAAGTGAAACCTTTTCAGCCTATGCATCATTATCCTATTATGATGCCATTATTATTCATGATCCTCAGCCTTTGCCATTAATCGATTTTTATAAAAAAAATCAACCCTGGTTCTGGCGCTGTCATGTTGACCTCTCCCATCCAAACACCGAACTTTGGGATTTTTTAAAACGGTTTATTTTAAAATATGATCTGGCGGTTGTTTCGCATCAGGACTATAAAAAAGCTGACTTGCCCATAAAACAGCGAATAATTCATCCGGTTATCGATCCGCTCACTCCAAAAAACATGGACCTCAAGGAACGGGAAATTGCCAAGGCGCTAAAAAAAGCAGATATTCCCACAGACAAACCCATTATTACTCAAATATCAAGATTTGATAAATGGAAAGATCCCGCAGGTGTTATTGAAGTATTTAAAAAGGTAAAACGTAAAGTTGACTGCCGTCTTGTACTGGCCGGCAGCATGGCGCCGGATGATCCCGAAGGGGTACAGATTTATGAAAAAGTTAAACAAAAAGCAAATGATATGCTCGAAACAAAAGATATAATTCTTATTACTTATGAGAATACTATTCTGGTCAATGCACTTCAACGTATCTCTGCTGTTATTATTCAAAAATCAATCCGGGAAGGTTTCGGTTTAACTGTTGCCGAAGCTTTATGGAAAGAAACACCGGTTGTGGCATCAAATGTCGGCGGTATCCCGCTTCAAATAGAAGATGAAAAAAGCGGCTATCTGCTGGACCCACATGATTTTCAGGGTTATGCGGACCGTGTTATTGAGATTATAAAACACCCAAGCTTGAGTAAAGATCTGGCAAAAAATGGTAAAGAACATATTCGTAATAATTTCCTCATTACCCGTTTGCTTAAAGATTATCTCGAAGCATTAAGCTATGAACTTATCGGCAGTAAAATGAGCGACCTTTTCTTTTATGGTGATTAAAATTTATCCACGGGAGAAAATTTTTACAATTTTCTAAAAAAGGCATTGATTCCTCTTTCATTTTTTTTAAATTTAATAAAGAATTCACAGCTATTTGAAAGGGAAAAAAATGAAAGAGTTTTTCTGCCTGTTAACCTGCATCATTTCATGCGCTGTTATTGTTCAAAATCTCAAGGCAGCCGATGAGCCTATAAAAATAGGCCTTATCGGACTCGATACATCGCACGCACCCGCCTTTGTTAAAGCATTAAATTTTACAACAGATGAAAATTATGTCCCAGGGGGAAAGATTGTTTGTGCCTACCCGGGGGGCAGCCCGGATGTTGAGGCCAGTTTTAGTCGTGTGGACAAATTTACAGCCCAAATCCGAGATGAGCTTAAGGTTGAAATTGTAAATGACATTGAAACCTTACTGACCAAAGTAGATGCTGTAATTTTAACCAGTGTGGATGGCCGTGTCCATTTGGAGCAGGTTAAGCCGGTCATTAAAGCGAAAAAACCGGTTTTTATCGATAAACCGATGGGAGGGTCTCTGGCAGATGTTAAAGAAATATTTAAACTGGCCAAAGAGGACGGTGTACCGTGTTTTAGTTCTTCCAGTTTGCGCTATTTTAAAGAGCTGCAGGATGTATTAAATGATAAATCACTTGGTAAAATTTTAGGGTGCGATGCCTTTAGTCCCTGTAAATTTGAACCACACCATCCTGATCTGTTCTGGTATGGTATACACGGTGTTGAAACTTTATTTACAGTGATGGGTGCCGGATGTAAAACCGTGTCTCGCACCACCACAAAAGACACCGATGTCGTCACCGGAATCTGGGAAGACGGCAGGATCGGGACTTTTCGCGGAACACGAGATGGCGGGCATGGATACGGCGCTACAATATTTTTTGAAAAGGGTACGAAATATGTAACACCGGGTAATGGTTCTCTTTATACGCCTTTATTACAACAAATCATCACATTTTTTAAAACAAAAAAAGCGCCTGTTTCACAACAGGAAACAATAAATATATTTGAGTTTATGGACGCCGCCGACAAAAGTAAAGCTGAAAACGGCTGTCCCGTAAAAATCAATTAACGAAAAATTTTCGCCATGGAGAAGTTATGAAAAAATTTAAATTAACCTGCATGGCACTGTGCCTTATGTGCCTGATAATTTCAAATTGTCAAACAAAAACCGGAATAAACATGAAGCCGACAACAAAAAAACTTTACTGGGGAGACCTGCATAACCATAACGCTGTGGGTTATGCAAAAGGTTCTTTGGAACGCAGTTATGATATTGCTCAAAGCCATTTGGATTTTTATTGTTTTACTCCCCATTCCATGTGGCCGGATATGCCCATTATGCCGCAAAACAAACATATGAAATGGGTTAACGGTTTTGAGGTCACAAGAAAAAATTGGGACAATATCAAAGAAATGGCAAACAGCACCTACAAGCCCGGTAAATTTGTGCCGTTTATTGGTTACGAATTCCATTCCAGCGAATGGGGCGATTCTCACCTTGTCTTTCCGGGTTCAGATGCCAAACTGATCAGTTTTAAAACAATTGATGAACTGCACAAATATGCCAGAGAAACCGGAGCGCTAGTCATTCCGCACCACCCTGGGTATAAACAAGACTGGCGGGGGCAAAACTGGGCGTCGGTTGATACGTCTCTTTCGCCGGTTGTGGAAATTTTTTCAGAACATGGAAACGCGGAATCCATACTATCGCCTGGTCGATATATCCGTCACAGTATGAGCGGCAGATATTATCCCAATACTTTACAGGCATTTTGGTCTACAGGCCATGTTGCCGGTGTCATCGGCAGTACGGATGACCATCTCGGATTTCCGGGCGCCTATGGTGAAGGTCTGGCCGCAGTTTGGGCGGACACACTCACGCGTGAAGGTATTATCGAGGCCATCAAAGCCCGCAGGACCTATGGTGTAAGCGCTGACCGTATTTTACTGGATTTTCAACTCAACGGTCATTATATGGGTGAAATTCTGGACTATACAAATTCCCGTGATCTTTATGTAAACGTTGAAGGTAAAGGCGTCATCGACCGCATTGAAGTGCTTCGTAACAACCAGGTCATTCACCGCGAACACCCTATCGATAGCAACATTCAGGAACCGCAATGCTGGGACGAACCTGTGCTGCTGCGCATCGAATTTGGCTGGGGCCCCTGGGGCGATCTGTCTATGGCACGTATATGTGACTGGGATTTTGATGTCCTCACGAACAATGCAGACATTGTTGATGCAACCCCCTGCTGGCAATCGGGACCTTTTGATGAAAACCGGCGCAATAAACTTTTACAGATCGATAAAAACAAGTATCATGTGCAATCCTACACATCTCGAAAGCAGGCATTTGAAGAACATGCGGCCAACAGTGTTGTTTTGGCTATTCAGGGAAAACCGGAATCTGTTGTAAAAATCAAACTCAAAGAACCTGCGGAAATGGAAATAACCAAAACCCTGGCAGAACTGGCCAAATCCAATGACATATTTTTTACCGGTCCGTTTACATCCGAATCGGTTATGATCCATCGGCTGGCTTTTAGTGATCAATATAAAAAGACGTTTCAATTTACAGACACAGACGGTTCAGACAAACAGGACTGGTATTATGTTCGCGTAATCCAAAGCAACGGCAGCATGGCCTGGTCCAGCCCGATCTGGATTCAAGGGAAACCTTAATCATAGCGGACAACAAACCAAAATGGAACTCACTTTTTTATTCAAAGGATTAATACTCGGCTTCTCTGTTGCTGCGCCTGTTGGCCCGATCGGGGTACTTTGTATTAACAGAACAATTGATAAAAGCTATTTTTCCGGACTTGTCAGCGGTCTGGGAGCAGCAACAGCAGATTTAATTTACGGATTAATCGCAGGTTTTGGCCTGACGATTATATCCAATTTTTTAATTGCTCAAAAATTATGGATGCAGATATTCGGCCTGTTATTTTTGTTTTATGTGGGTATCAAAACTTTATTCCAAAAACCACAATTCAAATTAAATAAGGTCGGTAATGTAGGGTTGATTAAAGATTATATTACCACCTTTTTGCTGACAATTACAAATCCCATGACTGTTTTATTTTTTCTCGCTGTTTTTGCAGGATTAGGTTTGTCGAATGCTGAAAATATAAAACTCGCTCCAATTTTGTTAGTAACAGGGGTGTTTGTCGGTTCAGGAATTTGGTGGCTGTTTTTAAGCAGTTTAACCTACAAATTGAAAAATAAGATTGGCAATGGAATTATAAAACGAATAAACCTGATTTCCGGGATAACGATTTTAATGTTTGCCATAATGATACTATATGATTTAATTAAAGACAAAATTTGACTGACATGATAAAATAAAATCAATACAACATCTCAATTTTTACAATGGATTTGAATTCCCGATTTGGAATACCATGAGCACATCCGACAAAAACATTCATTTACAAAATATAATCGATCAAAACGATTTTATTCTCATGGAAGGTTCCATCATTGAACGACTGCGCCGGTCAAAAGAGATCGAGCTGCACCCGACATTGGTCAATGCACCATTGATCTATGACAAAGCGGGGCGTGTTCTGATGGCGCAAATATACGACAGTTATATCGATATCGCCCAACAATACGATACTGATATTTTCCTGTGCACACCAACCTGGCGAACGAATTACACCAGAGTGAACGACTCTGAATACGGGCACCAAATAATTTATGATGCGGTCGAATTTCTGAAAGAGCTGAGACAGAAAAGAACAGACTTGGCAAAAAGGATTAAAATAAGCGGTCTGGTCGGCTGTAAAAACGACTGCTACAAACCACACCAGGCCCTTTCCATCCAACAGGCAACAGAGTTTCATACGTGGCAGATTAATCATTTGACCAATGCAGGTGTTGATTTTTTAATTGCGGAAACGCTGCCGCAGGTCGATGAATCTATTGGTATTGCCCGGGCAATGGCGCAAACAGACCTGATTTATTTTATCAGTTTTGTCATTTCCAGGGACGGTAACGTTTTAGACGGCACTCCTCTATCGAACGCCATAGAAAAAGTGGACCAAAATACAAAAAGACGTCCTGCCGGTTATATGGTCAATTGCGCCCATCCCTCCTTTTTATGTCCGGGAAAACAGCCAAAAGTAGTATTTGACAGACTGGTGGGATATATGGGAAATGCATCCTCCCTGAACCATTGTGATCTGGAAGGGGCTGAAACCTTACAGGTAGACAGCATCTCTGATTGGGGTGATAAAATGCTGGAACTGAACAGCGATTACGGGATTAAGATACTTGGCGGCTGCTGCGGCACAGGCGTGGAGCACTTGCGCTATATATGCGAAAATCAAAAAACAAAAACAGTTGATATTAAACCGTAAAAGAAAAGAAAACGCCATGAAATATGATAAAGTGATTATCTATTATTTTTCAGGGACGGGCAATGCTAAAAATGCTGCAAAGTGGATCCAAAAAACAGCAGAGGAAAACGGACTGGAAACGCAGTTGATCAATATCGACAGGTTCGAAAGCATCCAACCGCCGGCCCTTACGGAAAAAACATTGATCGGTTTTTGTTCACCAACTCACGGATTTAATCTGCCGCCATTAGCGTTAAAATTCATCCAGAAATTTCCGAAAACAAAAAAAATAGATGCATTTATTCTGAACACACGCGGCGGATTAAAACTCTTCAAGCTGTTCCTGCCCGGCATCAGCGGCATGGCCCAACTGCTACCGGCAATCATGTTATGTTTAAAAGGATATAGAATTGTTGCTATGCAGCCGCTGGACCTGCCGTCAAACTGGCTGATCCTTCACCCGAGTTTAAATAAAAAAACAGTTGACGCCATCTACAACAGATGCCGGGGTATTGTTAAAAATTTCACACAAAAAATGCTTAGCGGTAAAAAAAATTACAACGCACTTTTCACCCTGCCGCTTGACATCATTTTGCTGCCGATTACCGTACTCTATTATATTATCGGACGATTTTTTCTGGCAAAAACACTGATTGCAACAGACGCCTGTGATACCTGCATGAAGTGCATTCTTCAATGTCCGGTAAAGGCCATAAGTCTTGTAAATGGCCGGCCCTATTGGTCCTTTAAATGCGAAAGCTGTATGCGTTGTGTTAATGCCTGCCACACACGGGCCATTGAAACCATGCAGGGATTTGCCGCCTATTTAATCTTTATGTCTTTAGCAGTCATCTCTCCCCTGTTGATTTTATTGTTAAAAAATCTCGATTTTTATGAACAGATTCAACGTTCCTGGTTTACTCAGAAAACATGGGCCCTTGTCAATGCATTTATTTTCCTGGCCTTTGTGTTTATCAATTATCACATTCTGCACTATTTAATGCGATATAGATTTTTTAACAAAATAATAGCCTATACCTCGTTAAGTAAATATAAATTCTGGAACCGATACCACCCGCCAAAAAATTAAATATAAACCAACTAGCTAATTCACATATTCTTTGATATACAAGTTTACGGTTATTTCAAATAAACAAACTCTTTAACCAGACTTTGCCGGGTATCTGACTTTAACTGATAAAAATACACACCGGACGGCAGGTTTTGTGCATTAAAATTTACCGAATAGCGTCCGCTGTTTCTGTATTCATCAAACAAGGTTTTTACGACCTGACCGGCTGAATTGTAAACTTGCAGACACACCTTGCCGGGCTTGTTTATGGTATAATAAATCGTCGTCGAACTGTTAAACGGATTGGGATAATTTTGGTCCAATTGAAAATCGGTATTCGTTACTACCGGTTTACTTTCCACACGTGTTTCATAATAATCTCCAAACTCTTGGCCATTGATTTTGGCATAAATCAGTTTTGCATCAGCCCATTGGTGAAAATTTAAAACCTTCCAAATTGAAATACCATAATTTTTAAAATAAATACGGTATTCTCTTTTTTTAATCATTGTCCAGTAATCATAAAAGGTAAATGATTTATACTGAGAAGAATCCGGCAAATTGCCAACCTGGCCAAATCCGGTTTTATAATCTGCTTCACATTCGGCATAATTTGCACAATAGAAATAATGATACACAGAATCGGGTAAATTCAAGTCAAATAATGGATATTCGTCACATTCATTACAATATGGCCAATAAGAAAATAAATTACGGGCATAGAATAAACATTGGCTAAGAGAGTCATATCGTACTAAACTTGGTATTGCAGGATAATATGGTTTACCAAATCCGGTAACATAATAATATGTTTTACCGTTGGCAAGTACGGTGTCCTTTAATACCTCCACCGTCTGATATGTGGTCCACCTGTCGTCGAAATCAGTATTTCTATGGTCAATTTTATATTGCCATATATTTCCAACCTGTAAAGGAAAGTAAGCGCTTTTATCGTCTGCCTGAGCTAATGAAAAAAAGGACATGATAAAATATATGGCAATAAACATCAGAAGCACTTTTTTCATAATCAACCTTTCATACCAAAACCAGGACTGTTATTCCTTCTTATATAAGACCATTACACAAATACACGATAACTTTCTATATGCATACGGCGTGCCGGATTAGTGCCTGAAATTTTATTAATAATCAGTCAATTCGTAAGAACAGTCTGCATTTATTTCGTTATGTGAAAATTTTGCAGGGTTGAGTAATTTTTCTCACAACTTAATTAATATCAATTGGAAGATAAAAACCATTCTTGGTTAAAATCTTGTTATTCTGCAGCCAGTAATTTTGACCACCACTGCCCCGCAACACTTTGGCCTCATAAACTTTTTGTCCGCTATTTAAATCATAAATCCTATATTTACAATCTTGATTTTCGTTATTGATTATCACAAAACCACCAAGACAATTCGTCTCCAAATCAACGTCCGGATACACTAAATCATCTTCTATTACAAACTCTTTAATCCTTTGTTTTGTTTCCAAATCAAAAACACGGATTCTTTTATTATTTGTAAAAATGAAAGCATTCTCTGTATGGTATAAACTAAAATTTTTAATTGAAGTAAGATTTTGCCAATACACTAATCCCCATTCAGGAAGATACTTAACCAACCTGATAGACGAATCAGAGATGAGTACATATTCACCATCCGAAGAAATTTCCCACATATGAGGAATATTTCCCATTTCATCTAATATTTTGTTCTTTTCCAAATCGACATAATATGTCTTTTCGTAATAATATGTTGGATTACGATAGGTATAACCTTGAAAAATAAATCTGCCATTATTAGCACCAACGATACCGACGATCCGACGAATATGCGAGCCGACAATGTCCTGGACATTATATTCTTTGATGGGCGATAAATCCAAAGGATTAACGACAACTATTTTGGTATTATCTTTCCGTACATAAGCACTTTGACAATCCTTACTTAAAACAGGCGATGTTGGATGTGAAAATAAAACCTGCATATTATCAGCATCAAGCACAGCATAATATTTTCCCAACAGGAAATACCTTTTATCGATAGGATCATATTCAATATTTTCAAAAATTGGCATCTCTTTACCAAAATATCCTGTAGCAGCTTTACTTGCAATACGATAAGAGTCATTTTTTGAGCGAGTTAGCACTCTCATCGACACAAGATCACCAAATATAAAAAAAGAATCAGCAAAGGATGTGGTATTTATATCCTCAATTAGTTTTAGTGATTTCCATTCAATATTATAATCTGCAGGATCGCCATATTTCCATTCCACGAGATAACTTTTAAAAGCAGAGTCAAACAGACATTTTTTCCATTTTAATTCAATGTTTTTATTATTTAAAAACGTCAATTCAGTAATTTGAGGAGAGTCAAACTTGCATCTTTTCGGGATTCCATCCACCAAGTGTCCTCTGGTTTTAATTTTTATTTTCATGTCTTCCCATAATCCAATAAAAAATGGATGTCTCCAGTAAGTTATATTGGGATCTGTAATAACATCAACCTTTGAGTCATCCTCAAAAACCTGATATTCTTCAAAATCAAAATAATTATATTTCGGCCATTCGATTTGCAGCTTGCCGTCAATAATTGCCGCACTTATAATTTGAATCGGCTCAGGCGGACCATTTTTTATAAAAAGTGGGATGATAAGGGAGTCAATAAATGCATGAAAGGTATAATCATTAATATTATCCCGTAAAGTATGTGAAAAAAAATATAATTTTAGCTTATACCAACCATCATTGTATTGCGTTGAATTGAAATAAAGTGCATCCATTCTATTTTGGTTATATAACAATGTTGAATCCAAATAAATTTTGCAAGAGTCAAAACAATGGTTGTTAAAATCAACAGAATATTTAATAACTGTATAACCACATGCATACAACGTATCAGCCGAATCGGCAACCGTTGCGGTAATACCACTTGGCGGTGGTTCTGTCTCAACATCATTCGGATGGTTGACAATATGATCTGACTTTCCACAATAGACCATAAAAACAATAAATGTGATTATTATATATGAATATAGTTTATACATCTTTATTCCCTGTTATGTCAAATTCTTAATATGATAAATCCCCTTAAATCCCCTTTAGCATGACGTTTCCCTTGTTTGTCATCAAGCGAATTGTCCCATGACCGTTATTTAGAACGGCCGTCAAAGAATCCTGGGTTTGTACAACGTTGGTTAAACTTAATTCCGAAACCTCAATTGTACCGGAGGGTGCAGACACGTATACATCAGCCGAGGCTGTTTTTGGCAGATTTAACAAAATATCGCCTTCCTGGGTTTCAGCAATACAATAACCACTGTCGGGTAAATCTACCTGCATTGTTATGTCGCCGTTTGATGTAATCAAATTGCAGGAACTGGTGTGGCCGATCACCTCAATATCATCAAGAGCATCAACAACATGCAGGTCATCATCCAAATAGGATGCTGTTACTTTCTTTTTTACATTCAAAACCTTACAGGCCATCTGATAAGGAACAGTTAAATAAACAGCACAATTCAGGTTTTGAATGTTTTTGTCATAGTCATAATTTACAGAGAGAGATAATGTATCTTTATTGCTTGAAGAGACGAGCTGCATTTTTGGAAAAAAACTATCAGCATATTCCTGTGATTCAGTGAGAACACTTTTGTACATATAGACCAAAATTGTGTCTTCCTGCACTCTTCCTTCTATATTAACACTACCGATTGAGTTTTCACAGATTATGACTTTTTCATTGTTTAGAGATAGCCCGCTGTTAACCTTTTTGTCAAACACATAAGCATCATGAAAATCTGTTGAATCTTTTGAACAAGCAGCAAAGAGCAAAATGGTGAAAGCCAAAACCTCATACAACTTATTCCCAGACATAATGTCCCCTTTTCTAATTAGCACAATAAAATTATATTTTTTAACAGGTTAATTCAAAATAAATCAAGAACAAATTTTTGAACTTTTTGTGCACTATTGGAATCTCCCGGCAATTCGATCTGAACACGAATTTCATATTGACCGGCTTCCAATGCGTTTAGGTCCAGCCCGATGGACTCTGCTGAAAATCTTGAACCGGCAAATCGTTCCAAAGCAGCCGTTTGCTCTGTTTTTCCTGATGAAAACACGCCGGTTAAACGGTTCAAAATGCTCTTATGTTTACCCTTTAAAAGCGTTACACTGTATCGGACCACATATTTAATATGTTTTTGAGTATCCAGCGGCAAATTATACAATTCAAAATACACATATACAGGTTTGCTTTTATCAAAAACCAGGTCAGGTTTTGGCTGTACAACAAGATCGTTTTTAACAAATTCGTTTCTCTTTTTCGTGGTACCAATATTGGAAGCCAATTCCAAATCACTCATTTGTACCCTATTATCATCCCAGGGCTCTCCCTGCCACTTAAACTTGTGTCCTCCCAGCTTATTATCCAGAATCGCATAAAAATTAATAAAACAGGATTCTTCCTGTAGCTCAAAAGAAAACTGGTCCGGCCAAATTCCAAAGGAATCACTGGCAGTGGTTATTTCCGCAGCAGATACAATTTTGGAGGACCTGTACAGTTCAATCCAGTTTTTATCATACGCGGAAAAACCGACCTTTATGGAATCATCAGACTCTGCTTTGTCGTTTTTCCAAATATCTCTGGCAGTTAATCCGTAATAAAGTTCTATCCGGTTTGTTTTCTTTTTTCCCTTAAACACAGCCAGATAATATGGAACAGACAAAGGGATCTTTTCCTCAGTTCCCCAGCTATTCTTGTCGTTTTTCAGAGCAAAACCGACGCGTTTCTGATATTCGAATCCTGAACTGGCGGTAAACAATTCATCATAATGTGAATCCCAATGATAACAATCTTCAAGCAGTTGATAGTCCAAATGACTCGTTAACCGCCAGGCATCGGGTTGGCCTGTTTCTGACGTTCGAAAATGGAAAAAAAGTTTAGGAAAAAGATTTGTTGCATAATAATACCAGGACTCGTGTGAAGTTTTTCCGTCAAAAGCAGCATTACCGACCTTGCGTGGCATAGAGTATATGCCGGATGTCGTTTCATCGGGAGCGCCATAACGGATATAGACCAATCCCTTATCGTTAAATTTTTCATTTTCAAAAAACACCCGTGGATACTTGATCACCGCATCATTACGGAACATGTCCGGATCATTGGCCACCGTACGCAAGCCGTTAAAACGATAATATTTTTCCGCATAAAGAATCCGGCGAATATGTTCCAAAATCCTTGAATTATATTCCAGCGCAGGCAGGGGATTTCGGCGAAGCCAGGTTTTTTGAAAAAAGTTTTTTATATGCCCGATGTTGTCTATATGTTTATAAAAATCCAGTTCAATGTCCGCAAAAATATATTTAATGTCGTGGAACATAAAATCAGCTTCCGCCTCATTGGAAATACTATCAATTGCCTGGGTATAAAAATCCATAGCGGCATCATAATCCTGTTGTTGATAACGGAGACGAGACAAAGCGTAATAAACAGGAACAACAGATATCTGACGATTGGTCAACAAGTCTTGAAAAACAGAATCTGCCTGACTAAACTTTTTTTGTAAACGTAAATATTCACCAAAATAATGTTCAGCCGTCACGGTCGTGTCGGTGTTAAAATGACGTTCAATTTCATCTTTGCCGGCAAAAGCAAGCAATTCATCAAAACATATATCTAACTGATGTTCTGCTTTTATATCATTTGGATTTTGTGCAAGTTGTTTATAGAGCAGATGGATAGCTGCGGAATAGTCTTCTTTATATTTCTTCAACAAAGCATATTCATACAACACACTACGATAGGTAGAGTCTGCCGACATCACCCCTTTAAAATATCGTTCTGATTTTTTCCATTGTAAAGCCCGAATCGGGAAAGAACTGTGCCATCCTTTTTCCCTGTAAATCTTGGCCAAAACAAACTGGGCAGGAAGATTTCCTTCCTGAACATCCAGGGCACGTTCCATCCAATATGTTGCCTTTTCCTCATCATCCAGTTCATAATAAATATCACCAAGAAACTGAATGACCGATACGTCTGCTATGTTTTCTTTATATGCCTTTTCAAGAAATTCAATTGCTTTATCATAATTTCCGGATTGATAAAAAATAAGTCCTTTTGCTTTATTCGTTTCATCAATGTTTTTTCCGGCCACATTACCCAAAAAAACAACTTGAACAAGAATAAAAAACACAGAAATTCTACCCATTCCGACCTCTATTGTCACTGAATTCTATTTGTACAAATCACAGTACACACGACTGTATAATTGTAACTAATTTCAGTGATCAAATCAAGTGTATTTTCTGAGAGACCGTTCAGGACAAAATAGTTTTTTTAATTTTATCTCCGTTTGTCCCATTGTCAATCTGATATAATTTAGGCAAAAAGATGGTGAAACTTTTCATTCTTTTTCTTCTCAACATTAACAACGGATATTTTTGTCTGTTTTTTAAAAACATTTAATCGCTCCTGGTCTATACCGGGCGAAGTAATCCACAAATCGAAATCATCAAGTTTTCCATAGATAACATTCGCAGAAATTTTTATTTTTCCATGATCGGCCAACAATATTTTTCTATCGCCGCGACGCAAAAGGAGCTGATTGGTACGCGCCACTTCTTCATTATAGGACAAACATTCGCCCTGATCATTTATAGCATCAGTGCCGATAATGATAAGATTAAAATGAAGTGTCTCTAAAATACGATCAGAAAGGCTGCCTTTCAGATACAGCATATTATACTGATGACCATATTCTCCGCCTAAAAGATAAAGTCGTATATTTGGTACCATTTTCAATTGCTGTATGGCTGCTATATTATTTGTATAAACTGTAATTGGAGGACATTTTTCCAATTGCGAAGCGAATTGAAATGTAGTGGATCCATCACCGAGAAGAATAGTATCACCAGGTTTAATCAACCGCGTTGCCTCTTTGCCGATTTCTCTTTTTTCCTCAAACGACTGTTCAAACTGTTTGTAAAAAACAGTACTCAGGGCTCCGTCACCAAAAGCAACACAACCTCCGTGGGTCCGAATAATATCCCCTCTTTCGGCTAATTCTGTTAAATCTCTACGGATTGTCAATTCCGATATATCAAACTCTTGTGCAAGTTCTGCAACGGTCCATTCACGATGTAAAATTCTCAACAAATTTAAAATGCTCTTTTGTCGTTCTAAAGGTTTCATAACGCTGACTCTTTTCTATAGATCAAAAATGGTTAATCTTTTATTTATTAAAAATTATCGTTGTCATTATTTGGTTTAATAGTGATATGTGCCTTTCATTGTAAAAAGCCGGTAACATTGACACGATAATCCCTAATTGTCTATTTAATAATTAAAATTACTTGAATTTTTCGTCGCAAGCAAAGGTATATCGAATAAATCAGTAGACTGGTAGTATGGTCTCATGTAATTGTAATTATGTTCACAATTCAAATGATGATTACTAAATTTTCATTTTAATAACAAATTTCTATATTTAATAAAAATAATAAACTTTTTGTTACGATTTTAAAAAAATAATCCGTATTTTTTTTCACAAAAATTATGAGGTAACATTTGAAATATTTTTTATTACTAATCCTTCCTTTTTCACTATTTGCCCAGGAGCCGCCAACAGGAATAACATTTGCCGGGTTACCCACCATGTCTTACAGTTCCGGTGAGGGGCTGAGCTATGGCGGTCGGCTTTTTATGTATCAATATGGCAAAGGTGATAAAAATCCTTATGAATACACCGTTTCTTTCAACCTGACACAATCCACAAAAAACCGTGTTGATTTATTTCTTTTCCTGGATGTTCCTCATATTTTAGGCCCGGATACTCGTTTTGACCTCTATATGGAATATCGAAAACTCGTTTATGACGATTTTTACGGTATTGGCAACGATATTGTTTACAATCGGGGACTAAAAGAACCTGACAGTCCGGATTATATTGATGAATATTATTATACCTACCAGCACAAATGGAAAGCCATCATGGCTAATTTTCAATATCCGTTGCGTCTAAAAAAAGGCCTTAAAGCATTAACCGGCTATGGATTATATTACACCACCATCGCACAGCATGACAGTCCGTCCCGATTTAAGGAAATATTACCGTTCGGCCTTGACGGCGGTTATACGGGCTATGCTCGAATGGGACTGGTTTTGGACAGACGTGACAATGAAGCTATTACCACATCCGGTTACTGGAGTGAAATTATCTTTGAACGGGCAGCACCATTGTTTGGCAGCGATTTTAATTACAGTCGTTTAACACTCACTTACCGGCGGTACTTTGCACTACATCCACGTCTTGTCTATGCACAACGGTTAATATATGAAACCATGCCTGGAAACCCGCCATTTTACGAGATGACTGTTATTAGCGGGTCTTATATGCGGCGTGAAGGATTAGGAGGCGCTTATAGTTTGCGCGGCGTTCCACGCTTTTTATTTGTAGGACCGGATAAATTCATTGCCAACATGGAACTTCGATTTAAAGTCAAAAAAACGGTCATATTGAAACAGAATCTGACATTCTACCTGCACGGTTTTGTTGATGCAGGACGGGTCTGGACAAAAGATCAATCCAAATCACTTAAAAACCTCACCTTTACTCAAGGTTTGGGTTTTCACATAAAATGGAAAAAAGATTTTGTCGCTTCTCTGGATATCGGGCGTTCACGCTACAGAGATTTCGGCATTTATACCAGTTTTGGCAATCTTTTTTAGCCAATCTCCAGCATACGATTAACTGATTTTAATGCACGTATTCTAATCTCTTCCGGTACTTCAATAATATATTGGTTCTTTTTTAATGCATCCAACGTCATTTCCAACGTAATTTCATTCATGTGCGGACATCGAATACTGCATAAACGCAGCATTTCTTTGTCTTTATTTTCAGCAGCTATATTATCGCCCATAGCACATTCCGTTAATAAAAGATAACGCGGGGCATTTGAGTCTTGCACATATTTTATCATTGCAGATGTACTGCCGGAATAATCTGCTGCGGCAGTAACATCCGGCGGACATTCCGGATGGGCTAAAACAACTGTGTCCGGGAATTGTTTCCGAACATTCTCAATATCCTGTACGGTAAACTGTTCATGTACTTCACAACGGCCCTTCCATCCGATAAGCTGATAATCCACGCCAGGTGTTTGTTCTTTAACTTTGGCCGGATTTTTTGTCGGGAAGATAATTTTCTTACCGGTTTCCTGAGCGACGTTGCCGGCTAAAAATTCATCCGGTAAAAAAATAATCGCATCCGCGTCCAATGATTCAACGACTTTTACGGCATTTCCCGACGTACAGCATATATCTGTTTCGGCCTTAACATCGGCATAGGTATTAATATAGGTAACAACAGGCACACCGGGGAACTGTTGTTTTAACTGCCGTACGTCTTCAGCCGTAATGCTTTCCGCTAAAGAGCAACCGGCTTTTGGTGACGGGACCAAAACCGTCTTTTCAGGACTCAGGATTTTCGCTGTTTCACCCATAAAACGTACACCACAAAAAACAATAATATCTTTATCGGTTGTTGCGGCTTTACGTGAAAGCTCCAAAGAATCACCAACATAATCAGGCACCGTATGGTAAAGCGCCGGTTCCATATAATTATGTCCCAAAATTACAGCATTTTTTTCCTTTTTTAGCTGATTTATTTCAAAAGCAATTTCCGCTTTTATTTTCATTTCCGCTTCAGGAACAAACTTGGCCAGTTTTTCCTTCATCTTGTCATACATACTTTTTACAGAATCTGCCTGTATCATTATAAATATCCTCTATACTTGATTTCCTATAAAATAAAAGATACAAAAATTTAATATTAAAATAAAACAGTTATTTCCTTAAATATCATCCTGTAAGGGTCAATTTAAAAACATGAGGACGATCCGTTTTTAATATACCGTTAACCACAGAAATTGATGCAATATTTTCATTATCATAATTAAGAACATAATATCCCTCGTTGGGTACCTGGTATTTGATTTTGCCGGCAAAGAAAAGCTCGGTCATTTGCTTATCATCCAATGAAATGATATTTTTTGTAATGCTGTTTTTTAAAAACTGTACACTGGAATTAGACAACTTCCAGCTTATACCGCGTTTGTAGGCTAAATTTAATCCGGCTTTAACCAAATCATCCATGGGAATAGACTCCCAACTGTTTTGCACCAACCAAAGTTTTTTCTGGGTGAGATTGTAATGATAAGGTTTCAAAACAGACAAATCAATGCCCCAGCGATCACAAATATATTGTAAAACCGGTCGTATTTCGGGATCATCATACCTTTTTAATGGGATTTTATTTACAACAGGCGGGTATTTCGGTGCCGGTATGGAATCAGTTTTTCTCAGTTTAACGATAAAAAAAGCGTCCATCGGGTATTTACCCGGCAGGATTCGTTTTGCTTTTGCCAATGACGGATCAAAGTTTTTTGTATAATACTGAACAAATCCATCTGAAATATTAGGATGGTCCCACTTTTGTATATCAACAACCTCCACCGGATACTTTTTTAATACATAATCCACAAGCTGCTCATTTTCCTCAACGGTAAGTGTGCAGGTAGAATAAACAAGCGTCCCTCCCGGTTTTACAGCTTTAATGGCAGAGACCAAAAGCGGATATTGAATATTGATCAGTTTTTTAACATTATTAAAAGACCACTTTTTTCCCCGGTCCATTTGTCCGGGAAGTTTGCTTAATGCAGAGCAGGGAGCATCGACCAGCGCTCTGTCAAAAAACTCGAAATACCTTCGGCCAATTTGTTGACCGGGCATTTTTAAAACAATGTCATTCAAAGTGCCCATTCGCGCCAAATTCGCCAATAAAGATTGCTGACGTTTTAGCGAAGGATCAACAAGGACCAGCCTGCCTTTATTCTGCATGTGGGCCGCTATTTGGGTGGATTTGGACCCAGGCGATGCCGCCAAATCCAGCACTGTTTCACCCGGCTGCGGGTCCAGGGCCAATACCGGTAATTGCGAAGATATACCCTGATAGGTAAATTCACCTGTAAAAAACGATAAAGTATGACTCAAGGGAACCGGCTCATCGTCCAAAATTAAACCGGTCGGATTAAAAGGATGAGAATAAAATAGAGTGTTCCAGCCTTCCAGTTTTTTAATAAAATCCGGTTTTGAAATTTTTAGAGTATTAACGCGAACAGCCGTGGCCTCAAGAGAGGAATCATAAAAGGCCTGCACATCGCCTTTAAAAAAATCAGATAAATAATTTTCTAATTCAGTATCAATAGAATTTGTCATATTAACCTATAATTTTTCAAACAATAAAGTTAAACAATTCTCAAACGAAAATCAAGCTGTACGATAATTTAGTAAATTCTATACCCCGGCAGGAATAATAATTTGTCTTATTTGTTGAATATGTTTACATTATATTTCTAAACTGCAATTTCAAAAATTTAACGACTAAATAGAAAACCAGAGGTCAATATGTCTGAAAATTCACAGGTCCCGGAACAGGTAATAGCAATAAAGCCCAAAGCAATTGTGGAAATTAAAAAATTGTTAGACCAGGAAGAGAACAAACCGGTTTATTTGAGAATCGGCGCGGTTCCTGGTGGTTGCTCAGGCTTTCAATATATGTTGTCATTTGATAATAACAAAAACGATTCTGACCATAATTATGAAATCGATGGTATTTCCGTCGTCGTGGACAATGCATCCGTACCTTTTTTAACCGGGGCATCAATGGATTTTTATCAGGGCGAAAACGAAGGTGGATTTACCTTTGAAAATCCAAATGTCCAGGATAGTTGCGGATGTGGATGTGGCTCTTCCTGCGGGTGCTAAAAATACACATTCTAATAAATTAAACAAAATCTTTGACTGATATTTATCAAAATGCAGATTCGTTTTTTGATATTTGACCCAGAGGACAAGTATGAGAACTGTAAAAAAACTCGCCAGGTTATCACTTAAAAATCCAAGACTGGCGATAAATAAAGCAAAAATTACTCTACGTAATCAGGTTACAGCTAAATGGGATTTCCGTTTCAAAAACGGCTATGCCAGTCCACCCAGTACGGTTGGTATAAAATTGACAAATGCCTGTAACCTTCGCTGTAAAATGTGCGGTCAACCCCGCGAAGGTCATAAAGAAGGTGATGCGAAATATGCACCGCCATCGTTTTTCAAACAGACTGTTTCTGTTGATCGATACAAAGAAACCATAAACCAGATCAGCCACTATCGGCCCAATTTGTATTTATGGGGCGGCGAACCGTTTATGTATCAACCGATTCATGAGTTAATTGAGCACGCCAAAAGCAGAAAAATCACTTGTCAGGTAAATACCAACGGACTTTATCTGAAAAAATATGCCAAAGAAATTGTTGAATCCGGCCTCGATGATTTAATTATTTCAATTGACGGTCCACCGCACGTGCATGATCAGGTCCGTGGTTTAAAAGGAACATTCGATCTGATCAAAAAAGGTATTGTGGCAATTGATACTGAAAAAAAACAAAAAGGCCGCAAATTCCCCATCATTCGTGTTCGGGGAACAATCAGTCCTTATAATTTTGAATATATTTACAGTCTCACAGACATTGCCAAAGAGCTTGGCGCAGACAGTTTGAATTTTAACTGGACCTGGTTTACCACCAAACAAACCGGAACAGCCTATCAAAAACTTATGAAAAATGTGTTTGATACGGAAGCACTGTCATGGATTCCCTATGAAACAGATGTTATTCTGGACCCGGAAAAACGAAGCAAGTTTGAAGGTATTAAAAACGAACTGATAAAATTTCAAAATAATCCGGGTGATTTGCCGGTTTCCATGTCACCCTATATCAAACCGGAACAGGTATCAACTTATTATGAAAACATTTATGAAACATTCGGGCACGATACCTGTTATTCCATATATGTTAAAACCTATATTCTGCCGAACGGCGATGTAACGCCGTGCCCGGACTTTCCGGATTATATTGCCGGAAATATAAACGACACCAATCTAATGGATATCTGGAACGGAGAACGGTACAGAAAATTCCGTCTGGAATTAAAGAAAAGAAAGCTCCTCCCCAGTTGTTACAGATGCTGTGATTTGTTTTTATCAGACGTGAAATTCATGTAGGAGAACGATGTGCGGATTCAGTTTATAAATCCCCCCTATTTAGGACGGTTTAGTCGGGCCCAGCGCAGTCCGGGAATTATTAAATCAGGTACCATGTATTATCCATACTGGCTGGCCCAGGCCGCTGCGCTTGCGGAAAAACATGGGCATGCCATTGATCTGGTCGACTGCCCGGCAAGCGGTAAAAATTTGGATGATTTGAAAGAGGCTGTTAAAAAATTCAATCCGGACCTTGTTATCATTGAATCTGTAACTGCGAGCTGGTATTCGGACTGCCGTATCGCGGCCGAACTGAAAAACACGGCAAACATCTCCCACATTTGTATGGTTGGAACGCATGTGACCGCCATGTGGCAGGAAACACTGGAACGGCAGCCGGAAATTGATTTTGTTGCCATTGGTGAATATGACTATACGATTGCCGAACTCGCGGATGCATTGCAAAACAGCAAAAATCTTGAAAACGTTCAGGGTCTTGCTTATCGTACAAATGACCAAATTTTGCGTACACCCAATCGTCCTTTAATAGAAAACCTCGACGAACTCCCCTGGATTTCACCGATATACAAACGCTTTTTAAATCCCGAAGATTATTATTTCAACCTCTCTTATCAGCCGATGGTTATGCTCATTGGCGGACGAGGCTGCAACTCTGTTTGCTTTTACTGTGTCTACCCGCAGGTTGTTCACGGACATGCCTATCGTCATCGCAGTGCGGAAAATATTGTTGACGAAATGTTATGGGTCCAGCAAAACATGCCGGAAATAAAAGAGATTACTTTTGAAGATGACAATTTTGCTGCCGACCGTCAGTTTGCCAGGGATTTTGCAGAGTTGGTAAAACAAAAAAATGTAAAGCTGCCCTTTTTTGCCAATCTAAGGACCACTGTTGATTTTGAAACATTAAAGGCTCTCAAAGAGGCCGGATTAAGAAATTGTGCCGTCGGATTTGAATCCGGTGATGACATCATTTTACGCAACATGCGAAAAGGACAAAACACGGCCATACAGGCAAAATTTGTTCAAAATGCTCACCAACTCGGACTTTTGGTGCACGGATGTTTTATGGTAGGTTTTCCCGGAGAAACCAAAGAAACCATGCAAAAAACCCTGGCACTGGCAAAAAAAATAAAGCCGGACAGCGCACAGTTTTATCCGGTTATGCCCTACCCCGGCACCGGGGCTTTTGCCTATTATAAAACCAACGGTTATCTGGCAACAGAAAATTTTGATGAATGGTTAAACGATGAAGGCGGGCACCGCTGTGTCATTAACCTGCCTGGTTTGTCTCCCGACCAGATCGAATTATTCTGCGAACAGGCATTTAAAAAATTCCATTTCAGGCCCAGATACATTTTTTATAAACTGGCCCAGGCTTTCCGTTCTCCTAAAGAAGGCTGGCGATCAATTACCGCCGGTTTCAAATTTATAATTTATACTCTTACAAACAAACGTAAAGAACAAACCGGATTTATAACAAAAGATATTCCATTATTTCAGGAATGGCGGGAACGCATTTCTGTGCCCATGGGCCGTATGGAACAGATTAAAAAAGGAATCGATTAAAACAGCAACTATTCAAAATGAAATAAGGAGAAAAATCAATGCCCTATATTATTGCTGAACCTTGCATCGGTGTTTGTGACGGAGCCTGTATACCAGTCTGTCCGGTTGAATGTATTCATGGACCGATTGATCCAAAAGGTAAGGCAAAAGAATTGGAGGGCATGACAGACCTTGAAGGTAAACAATTATACATCGATCCGGACGAATGTATTGATTGTGTTGCCTGTGTTTATGTCTGTCCGGTTGATGCTATTTTTCTGGACCGGGAAGTCCCTGAAAAATGGCAACATTTTATCCAAATTAATAACGACTTTTTCTCTAAAAAAGAAGAATAGTTTTATTGCCTGCTCCATTGCCGCGCCAAATCAATAATATCCAGCTTTTCATCAAATTTTTCTTGTATCACTTTTTCCATCCTGTCATCCAACGTTGATTTTTCTTCCTGATAAAAAATGCCGGTATAAACCGGATCTGTTGACGCAGCCAGTTTCATGGCTTCAAATTTGTCAACCGGCTCATAGTCATCAGGGACAGCTTTCACCAGATTGTTAAAATGAGAATAGGTATCATTAAAAACGCTGCACGGACTGATAACATGTACAAGGGCAAATCCATTGTAATTAAGGGCTTTTGGTATAATTTCCAGCATCTGTTTTATTTTTGCGCTGTACAACCGGGCGACAAAACCAGCTCCGGATGCCAATGCAATAGTGACAGGGTCAATAACACCGCCATCCGTATCATAGGGATTGGTTTTGGTGATCTGTCCGGGAAATGTTGTAGGCGAAGATTGTCCTTTTGTCAGGCCGTAAATTGAATTATCCAAGATAAAATATACCATATTCACATTACGGCGAACAGCATGTGGAAAATGTCCCATACCGATTGCCAGGCCGTCACCATCACCGCTGATGCCGATAACATTAAGTTTTGGGTTTGCCAGTTTTACGCCGGTGGCAACGGGAAGCACACGCCCATGAGCCGTATGAAAGCCAAAGGTACGGATAAAGGCAGGCGTACGACCGGAACAACCAATGCCGGAAACAAGAACTGTTTCATGGGGCGGTATATTCAATTCTTCAAAAGTTTTTATTAAAGCAGATAAAAAACCATAATCCCCGCAGCGGGGGCACCAAATCGGTTTTTTATCAGAATTGTATTTTTTCAATTGGTCCACTTTTTTGTTCCAGTAAAAGGTTTAATTTTTCAATTAATTCATTTTTATAAAAAGGCAATCCCTGTAATTTATTGATCCGAACAATCCTGTTTTTCACAATACTTTTTAACAATAAAGCCAACTGTCCGGAATAGTTATGTTCCGGCACAACCACAATATCCACTTTATCACAAAATTGTTGAATGGCTGTAACCGGAAGCGGATTCAGCATTTTAATGGACATGTATGGAATGCTGTTTTCAAAATGCTGTAATGCTTCCATAACAGGTCCATGTGTCGAACCCCAACTGATAATGCCGATTTTATTTTTTACACCGGCATTATAGTTGTCGTACCCCGTTTCATATTCAAATGCCAAATCTAATTTTTTATGCCGTTTGGTTGCCATTTTTAAATGAACATCCGGTTCATAACTCGGATACCCGTTCTCGTCGTGTTCAAGTCCTGTTGCCGTATAAATATCAGTTTCCCGGCCGGGCAGTGGAATATACTGCCGGTTTTTATATTCAAAAGGAAAGGGAGAAAAATCACCATCTGATAAAGTATATTGTGCCCGATTTATCACTTTTTCATTTTTAAATAACGAAACATCAACACTTTCCGTCCGCTGCGCCAGAATTAAATCCGTTAAAACCACAACCGGCAGCCGTAATGCTTCGGAAATATTAAAAGCGCTAACGATTAAAGTAAAACTATCCTGCACAGTGGCGGGCGCAAAAACAACTCTTGGCCCTTCACCGTGAGAGCCGTAAACAGCGGTCAACAGGTCCCCCTGTTCCATCTTGGTCGGCATTCCCGTACTGGGCCCTGCACGCTGTGCGTCCACCACAACCAGAGGTATTTCGGCCATAGCTGCCAGTCCAAGCATTTCCTGCATTAATGAAAATCCGGGACCGGACGTCGCTGTCATAGCTTTAACCCCCGCATATGACGCACCAATAGCCGCGCCAACGGCAGAAATTTCATCCTCTGTTTGCAGGGCCTTACCGCCAAATTTAGGCAGTTCCTTTAACATATACTGCAAAATATTTGATGCCGGTGTAATAGGATACCCGGTTAAAAAACCGGCACCCCGGCATGTATTGCTCCCAGCGCCAGCATCTGGTTCCCGGATAAAAAGACGGTGTCTTTTTCCGGTTTTGTTTCTAAAGTTGAAAAAACAGTATCATAATAACTTTTACAATAAACAAATCCGGCTTTTACAGCCTCAATATTTCTCAGGACCGTTTCCCTGTCCTTTTTCGCAAACCAGCTTGAAACAAAGTCTGTTAGTTGTTTTTCCTCCAGTTTAAAAAGACAACCAAGCACACCCAGGGCGACCATATTTTTAAGCGGAAAATCGAAACGGGAAGGTCCGGTCAATTGTTTAAACGGAATTCCTATTACCGCGTTATAATTATTATCTTCTGGGGATGTATCATCTGAATTATATAAAAGGATCCCCTTGTTTTTTTTTCATAGCATATTTAAAATAACTTTTTTCATCAAAACAGACCAATACATCCGGGTCTTCACCGGGAGTAAATAAAGAACGATTTGCCAGTCGCAATTGAAACTGACAGGCCCCTCCTTTTATCTCAGCCGGATAGGTCCGAAATGTCATAACGGTTTTTCCCTTTTGTTGAAACAAACGGCTTAATATTTCACCTAAAGAGACAATACCTTCCCCGGACTCACCGGCAATTCGTACAGTTATATAATCGTTTTTCATGTTTACTCCCAAAATATTTCACTTAACAACCACCAAAAATAAAACTCTATTCCATTTTGATACACATTTATATTTTTTTCACAATTTGCCTTGATTTTTCAAACAGTTATTCTTACGCTTATAAAATAAACAGCGTGCGTTTTTAAAAACTATGCATGTGAGGGAGACCATGAAAAAAACAACTGCAATATTATTTGTTGCGCTGATACTCGGCCTTGGCTGGGCCATTCGGGGGCATTTTGGACATGAATGGGGAGCTTCCTGGGCCGGAGCAATGGCCGGATTGGCCGTTCTTGTGGCAGCCGGTCGTATAGACTGGTTAAAACGTCTGCCGACAATTACTGCAATGACCGCAATCGGCTGGGGTGTCGGTGGCATGATGAGTTATGGTTTAATCGTGGGAATGGGGCGCGCACCGGATTTTGGTAATGTTCTTTACGGCTTGTCCATGTTGGCTGTTATCGGAGGATTATATGGTTTTATCGGCGGCGGGCTTCTCGGTTTAACATTGGAATCCACTGAAGAATATAAACCTGACTGGCCTAAATTATTGACGGAGATGATTGCAGGCGGTGTTTTGGCATGGGGAATTTTAATCTATCAATTTGAATGGAAAATGACACCACCCCGCTCCGAATTATGGGCGGCATGTGTTGGCGCGGCGGCTGCTCTGACATGGTTTCTAAAACGAAATGGATATACACGCTCTCTGGCAACAGCCGGTTATTCGGCCCTCGGTGCCGGATTCGGCTTTGGATTTGGTAACTTTTTACAAACCCTTGGTTATACGGGCGGCTCTTTAATCAATTGGTGGAATGTTATGGAGTTCAGTGTGGGATTTTTTGGAGGCATCGGCCTTGCTTATGGAGTTTTCTCCAGAGAATGGCCGGAAAGCAGACAGCCCTCACAACAGGCAAATAAATTTGCCCTTGTGTTTATATTTTTAGTCATTCCAATTGTTAATATTTTGCATGCATTCCATTATAAAGAGTTTTTGCAAATGGCACAAAAAGCCGGGCTTGATGAACCGCAAATTTATGCCGATTTTATAACAGCCGTTAGCTGGATGCTGGTAATATTAATAACTATGATTGTTTTAATTATTTGGACAAAATCAAATTTTAAAATAGAAAACACAAAAAACAGCATTGCAGTCTTTATGTTATCTGCCTGCACATTCACCTATCTCATGTTCGGTCATATTAAAAAGGGATTTTTCCTTCCCTCACAAAGGATACAAATTGAACATTATTTTTACTGGTTTGTTGTTTTTATCAGTTTTTTACTGTATTTTTTCTCAAGACAGAAAAAATCAGGACCTTTTTTTATCGGTCATCCGGATAATTGGAAAAAATGGAGTATACTTTTAATAATTTTTATTATCATACTTGGCATAGCTTCATTTATTTCCATTTTGATTCATGACGGCGGAACCGGATTTCAAACACGCTTTTAAAATATTCTCAAAAACAAGGAGATTCAATGCCCTCTCAAATAACAGTCATCGGCAGTTCCAATACGGATATGGTCCTCAATCTGACCCATATTCCACAACCCGGAGAAACAGTTACCGGTGGCAAATTTTCACAGGCACATGGCGGTAAAGGCGCAAACCAGGCTGTGGCAGCAGCCCGGGCCGGTGGGCATGTAACTTTTTTCACCTGTGTTGGTAATGATTCATTTGGACATCAGGCGCTTGAACATTACAGGAAGGAAGGCATTGAAACCCGATATATTAAAATTGAAAACGAATCAGCTTCGGGGATTGCATTTATTTTTGTCGATGCAAATGCTGAAAACTCTATTGGTGTTGCCTCCGGTGCAAATTTTAAACTTGCACCGGATGACATTTATAAAAACAAAGAAATAATTACGCAGGCAGACATCATTCTGTTACAGCTCGAAATACCGCTGGAAACAGTTCAGGCGGCCGTTGATATTGCTTTTTCGGAAAAAATTCCTGTAATACTTAATCCGGCCCCATACCAAAAATTACCGGACAGCTTGTTACAAAAAATAACCTATTTGACGCCAAACCACATTGAAGCCGCACAATTAACGGATTTGGATATCCATGATTCTCCAAAGAACATGCTAAAGGCACTCAAAGACAAAGGAGTCGCAAATTCCATTATAACCCACGGAGCAAACGGCGCATGGGTCGAAATAAATAAGGAAATAATAAAAATTCCGGCGTACAAAGTTAAAGCAATAGACACCACAGCCGCCGGAGATGTATTTAACGGCGCGTTGGCAGTTGCATTGGTTAAAGATAAAAATCTATTATCATCTATCCGGTTTGCCAATGCCGCTGCAGCATTGTCCGTTACTAAAGCCGGAGCACAACCTTCAGCACCGTATTATACGGACATAGAAAAATTCATTACAGAGCAAAGCGCAAACAATACAGAGTTGTAATAATTTTCTATACTACCTGTTTATACTATTTTTTTCAGACCTATTTATAAACATCAGCCAATTGCAGACGGGTAGCTTCAAGTCTGTGATCGACAATGAGAGAAAAACGTTTCATCAACTCATAACCGAGTTCATGGTTCTCTTCACACTTTTGTCGCAGACATTTACCATCCAGGCTAATGGCCCGTGTGTCTACTTCTGCATAAGCATCAAAATGCCAAAAGTATGGTGGAAACAACCAAGACCATCCAAGAACATCACCGTCATCCAAAGTCTGAATTGTAAGGGGAATCTCGCCGGAATCCGGTAAACACAAAGCAACAATGCCTTCACGAATAATATAAAAAGAGTCTGCACTCTCACCGTGATGAAATATAAATTCATTTTCTCGAAAGCGGACATTCTTTGCACAGCTTACCAGCAGCTCAATATATTCATATTTCAGGCTCTGAAAAAATTGAAGATTTTTTAAAACAGTAAAAAGATTTTCCATGACACGCCTCCTTTGTTAAAATCCCGGTTAATTATTGGGTCCATAAGAAAGGAGATAGCAGGAGAGGGTAAAGATGGGAACCGCAGTAATGGTCTCAATTGTAAATTAATTTCATATCGTCAATTTCGCAATATATAAAGTAAAAATTTAGGGTTAAATACGTAAATTAAGACATAAAATTTAATTTTAATCACATTTTCTAAACGTTTTTCTTGCCTTTCTAAAATACATTAATTATAATTAGACAATTGAAACACAATTCATTAAAAGCATCTTGAGAATCTTCAGCATTTCCTCAAATATCTGCAAGTAAGGCCCCCTCACACGGCCTCGCAATTTGACGGATTAAAAACGGCACTCACAGGAATAAACAAAAAACAACGCAAACCTCTTAAATGTTGATACGTTTAGGAATTTAATTATTCTTGAACTTAAATAATTAGATTCATCCGAACATTTTTCAAAAACACGGAGGCTATTTTGCGACAACTAAAAGTCAAACAGTTTGTTGTTCTTTCTTTGTTATTGATTTTTGTTTTCTGCTCACAACAAACAAAAGAACAATTTGACATCTATCTTCTTATTGGTCAATCCAATATGGCAGGGCGAGGACATATTGAACAACAGGATACAACAGCCATCCCCGGAATAGTTATGCTAAATAAAGAAAACCAATGGGTACCGGCAAAAGACCCATTACATTTTGACAAACCGATTGCCGGTGTAGGGCCGGGATTAACATTTGCCAAAATAATGGCCGCACAAAATCAACATTCAAAAATTGGCCTGGTGCCTTGCGCCGCAGGTGGTTCATCCATAGACCGGTGGAAACAAGGTGAATTTCATGATCAGACAAACAGCCATCCCTATGATAATGCCATAAAAAGGGCCCGCATCGCCCAAAAATCAGGAAAATTGCAAGCCATTCTCTGGCATCAGGGAGAATCAGACAGCCATGAAGAGAAAGCGCCATACTATAAAGAGAAGCTAATCACATTAATAAAAACCATACGTCAGGATCTAAATGCTGATAATGTACCCTTTATAATGGGCACACCTTACCGGAATTTTTTATAGAAAAACGGACTTATGCCGATACAATAAATAAATCTATCCGGGAAATTCCGGAACAGTTGGACAATATACTAATTGTTGAAACAGACAGCCTGACAGCAATGAGCGACGGCATTCATTTTAATAATAAATCAGCCAGGACATTAGGAGAACGATATGCCAAAGTTCTCATAAAACACTACAATTCATTATCAAACAAGTAATTAGAAAATTTTGGAAATAAATTCATCATATATTAGAGTTTATAATTAAAATACCTGTTGAAATATAAAGGCTTTTATGAACAACAATCATATTTCAAACAAACATCTGAGCCATTCAGAAAAAAATAAAATTCATTCAAATACCGATTTTGGAAAGCATCTATTTTCAGAAAAAGATATATCCTTTAAAACATTTTTCCATGTTTCTGAAGCCCAAAATTTCCTGCAAGCGTTTGCCACATCAACAGGAATCCCTTCGTTTATCCTGACTCAAGAGGAGGATGTTTTTAAAGCATCGGGAGATATCGACAAAAAAAACAATAATAACTCTGATGTTCTGGATGCTTTTATTAATTTCATTCATTCACAAGCAGACTCTAAAAATTTACCAACCGAGACAGGTATAAAAATAATAGAAAACGATTCTTTATACTATTCCTACTCTTGTTTTAATATTCTTGGAAAATGTGTGGCTGCCTGGTATCTGGGACCGGTAAAAAGTCCGCAGCTTACGTTGGAACAGTTTTCAAATTTAAAGCATTTTAGCCAACCTTCAAACAAATATGAACAAATGTGGGGTGAAATCCCGGTAATTTCTACAGATAAGTTTAAAATCATTGCAAATTCTTTAGACCAAATGGTCCAAAGGTTAACGCAAAGGGCATACCTGACCATACTACAAGAAAAAACGAATAACGAATTATCCAAATCAGAAAAAAAATTTTCACACGTATTTCAAAATTCTCCTGATGCCATTGCGATATGCAGACCTAAAGATTTAACAATTCTGGAAATAAACAAAGGATTTGAAAAGCTTTCGGGCTACTCTAGCGATGAACTGATCGGTAAATCATTACATGGTCTTTTATGTTCAGAAAATGAATGTACAAAAATTTTTAAAAACTATGAAAAAGCAGGCGAATTACACAACTTTGAATTAAACTGTTCTTTAAATAATACAGACACAAGAACCTTATTGATATCCATGACAGAGGTTGTCTTTGAAAACGAAAACTGTGCCATGATCATCTATCATGATATTACAGAAAGAAAAAGATACCTGCAAGAAATTGAAGAGAGGGATAAACTTCGAGATATTATTTCTACAATTTCCACCCAATTTATCAAACTACCGGTAGAATCAATTGATAATATGATTGAATCCAGTCTGGGGCATATAGCAAAATTTGCAAAAACTGATTTTGGATTTTTAGCATTGTTTAATGATTCGAATGATCAATTCACACTACGATTATACAAGTATGACTCTAAAAACAATTTAATAAGAGAAAACCTGAACTTTTCTCCGCAAAATTTGCCCTGGTTTATGGATCAAATTTTTAATAAAAATAATATCAAATTCAATTCGGTGGAAGATATTTCTTCACTGCCGGACAAAAAGTATTTATCTAAATTAAATATTGGCGCAATGTCGGGCATTGCATTGTTAGATCAAAAGAAAATTTTGGGCGTAGCAGGATTTATTTCAAAAGAAAAAAACCACAACTGGTCTAATAACGATGAATTATTATTACAATTAGCGTGTCAAATCTTTTCCAACGCACTTGCAAAAAAAACAAACAGTCAAAAACTGCAAGACAGTGAAAAAAAATATCATTCTATATTACAACATCTTGCAGAAATAGTATGTGTCATTGATTTGGATTTGAATATTTTATTTGTATCACCTTCCTGTGAAAATATTTTGGGATATTCTGAAAATGACTTGATTGGAAAAAATTTCACAGAATTGGTAAATCGCGAAAAAAGAAATTCGATAATTAAAGAAATTAAAAAAACATCTAACGGGGCCAACTCATCAAGCCCTGTTGTATTTTCCTTACAGCATAAGAAAGGTCATTGGATTGAGGTTGAAACATTATGTGATGATAAACTAAACGAACCCGAAATAAACGGAATCATTCTTACTATGAGGGACATCACAACTCAAAAACAATCCGAAGAAAAATACAAAAAATCTGAAGAAAAATTTCAACAACATTTTGCCAATGTGCAGGATGTAATTTATACGTTTAATCGTAAATTACAAATTACCAGTGTTTCTCCTTCTGTTGAAAAAATATTAGATTATAAACCGAAAGAATTGATAGGGAAGCCATTCACAAAAATGGATCTATTATCAAAACAATCTTTATTCAAAGCCCTGACAGACCTTCGGGCAATTTTTTCAGGACAAGGAGACGTCCTTTCGGAAATACATTTTAAAGCCAAAGACGGATCAATAAAAATAGGGGAAGTAAAAGCTTCACCGGTTATAGAAGATGGTACAATCACAGGTATTATCGGTGTTGCCCGTGATATTACTGACAGAAAAAAAATTGAAAATGAACTGTATGAAAGTGAAAAACGCTATAAAGCTTTGGTTGAAAATGCAATTGTTCCTATAGTTGTCGTAACGAAAAATGTTATCAGCTATTTAAATCATACTGCTGTAGAATTACTTGGAACAAAAAATGCAGAACAGGCCGTAAATCAAAAATTTGAAAAATTTATTCATCCGGATTATGAAAAACTGTTTACAGCCAAATTTGATAAATCTTTTCAACTAAATAAAAAACCTAAAAACCTTTTACTAAAAATTATAAAACCTGACAAAAAAATAATAGATGTGCAAATAAATGCAATTGCCGTAACGATAAATAATATAAAATCTCAATTACTGATCCTAAATGATATTACCTTACAAAAACAGGCAGAGGAGTTATTACTTGCTCAACATGAATTTATGGCAGGATTGACTCGTATTCACGGGTTAAACGACACGCTTGATTATTGTTTGAATCAATTATTAATAATCGGACAAATGGATAACGGAGCAGTATATCTCTATGATAAGATGTCAAAGAGAATGTCATTAGAAAGATCAATAAATTGTACGGAACAATTTCTTTCAAATATTATACACTTTGACAATAAAATAGCTCATGTAAACAAATTAGAAAAGGGAAAACCATTTTATCTGAACAATAAAGAATTACAAAAAACAAAAATTAAATCGTTGATGGAATTATCCGCTGCTGTATTATTCCCGATTTTTTATCATAATGATTTGATTGCCAGTGTTAACCTGGGTTCTTATACAATACAAGAAATACCAAAGGAGACTCGTGAAATATTAGAGATTACGGCATCACAATTGGGTAACATTATTTCCAGGGCTCAGGCAGAAGATGAATTACGCCAGAGTGAAAGACGCTATCGAACAATGGTTGACTCTCTGCCGGAAGCAGTGTGCCGGTGGTTACCCGACACAACATTGACATTCGTTAACGACGCTTATTGTGAAATGTTTGGAGTAAAAGCACAAGATATTATAGGGCAAAAATGGCTGCAATTCATTCCCGATAATGAAAAAAAAATCATTAACTAAAATTTATAAAAAACTCACACAAAACCCGGCACTTAATAAATATGAACACCAAATAATTGATTCCCGAGGGAATACCCGATGGCATAGCTGGATAGATTCGCCTATCCTTGATAAAAATGGACAGTTGTTGGAATTTCAATCTGTCGGAAGAGACATTACCGAACGCATTCAAAACGAAAAAACGCTGCAACACAGACTGGAAATAGAAGCTGTTTTATCTAAAACATCAACCCGATTTGTTGGTGTATTTAACATAGATAAAGCGATTAGCCAATCTTTACGTGATATGACAACATTTATACAGGCTGATCGGGGTTATTTATTTCAATTTCAACATGATAAAAAATATATGGATAATACACATGAATGGTGTAATAAAGGAGTTGAACCTCAAATACAAAACCTGCAAAATATTCCCTGTAATTTGTTCCCCTGGTGGATGACAAAATTAGAAAACAATGAAATAATAGATGTTAAAGATGTATCAAAATTACCAAAAGAAGCAAATGAAGAGAAAAAAATCCTGCAAACTCAGGAAATAAAATCACTTATTGTATTTCCGGTTTATTCAGGGAAAAGGCTAAGCGGTTATATCGGATTTGATAATATTAATCGATCTTATGCTCTGCAAGGATTTGATCATAAACTATTAAAAATGTTTTCTCAGGTTATCGGAAACGCTCTTCTTCAACAACAATCAGAAACTGCATTGAGATATAGTGAAAACAGATTCCGAAGTATGGCAGATAATACTCAAGATGGTGTAATTATCTTTGAAAACAATAAAATAGTCTATTTAAATAATAGAATTTCTGAAATATGGGGTCTTGCAAGCGATACCATAGGCAAATTTTCTATAAATGAATTTTTATCTCCTCAAGACCGCAAGCTGGTTCAGGAGAAAAAGAATAGCGATCTTTCAGAATTGTTACCGAAAAAATCCGAATTTTGGATCTCCCATAAAAATGGAACCAAACGTTATATTCAAAACAAATACACGATTATACCAAACAACCGTGGCGGATATTTTTACTACCTGTTCTGTACGGATTTAACAGAACGTAAAAATGCAGAAGAGGCTTTAAAACAAAGTGAAAATCAATACCATACATTATTTGAAGCGGCAGAAGATGCTATCTTTCTTTTAAGGGGGAGCAAACCATTTGACTGTAACCAGGCAGCTTTAAAACTTTTCGAAGGAGATAAAAAAGATATATTAAACATTCCCGTGTACGAACTATCTCCTGCATTTCAGCAAAATAAAAAGAATTCAGAAACACTGGCCAAAGAAATAATACAAAATGTATTGAACGGTCATCCTCAACATTTCGAATGGCAGCATCTTACACTCAGTGGGAAAACAGTTGATACAGAAGTGTCCCTTAAACGAATAGAGCTTGCCGGAGAGATGGTCCTTCAAGCAGTTATTCGAGATATTTCAACACGAAAGCAAATAGAAAATGAACGCTTACGGCACCTTCACTTTTTGGAAAGTATGGAAGATATAGAAAAGGCTATCAGCAAAACTTCTGATATGGACACTATATTTGACAATATCTTGAAAACAGTTACAAAAATATTTGCATGTGAATGTGCTTTTCTAATAAATCCTTGTTTACCATCGATTAATACTTCAAATATAGAGTTTATATATACTACGGATAATATTGAAAAAGATATAGATAAATTAATTACTGTTGACCCAAAAGTAGCAAATACCTTTAAACTATCCCTGGAAAGGCATGAATTAATTGCCCAAACTACAAAAACAGAGCTCGCACAATTTATAGGAACAAAGCCTGTTAAAGCTCAATTAATGATGTCGTTACACCCTAAAACAGACAAACCGTGGCTATTTGTCATTCAACATTATAAAAAAGAACATGAATGGGTCAATGAGGAAAAACAACTTTTCATTGAAATAAGCAGAAGAATATCCGATGTTTTGAGTAACCTGATAACTCTAAAAAATTTAAGAGAAAGTGAAGAAAAATTTCGTGCTCTGGCCGAAAATTCATTAGACACCATTATGCGGTTCGATTCCAAAGGACGCCACCTTTATGTAAATCCAATTGTTGAATATCAAACAGGTATTTCATGGGAAAAATTTATCGGCAAAACACATACAGAGATGGGATTTCCTTCACATCTTGTCCATTTATGGGACAACTCGATCAGAAATGTTTTTCTTAGAAGAAAACCACACCGTATCGAATTTCAACTGCCAAACAACACATGGATTGATTGGCAGCTTATTCCTGAATTCTCTGAAGACGGTGATGTAAAAGCTGTTATAACTTCAGCCCGTGATATTACGGAAATGAAAAAAACCGAAAAAGCCCTGATCGAAAATGAGGAAAAATACAGATACCTGGTTGAGCGTGCATACGATAGTATTGTTATAGTACAAAATAATAAAATAAAATTTGTTAATGCGGCATTTTGCAGAATGTTTGGCTATCAAAAAGAGGAAATAATAGATAAACCTTATGAAATATTAGTGGCGCCGGAAAGTTTTAAAATACTAAAAAGCCATTATAATGATAGAATTTCCAATCAATCGCCCCCAATGATTTACGAAATTAAGGTAAAACATAAAAATGGAAAAATTTTTGATGCAGAACTAAATGCCGGCAAAGTCCTCTATTATGGCAAGCCATCTTCTTTTGTTTTTATTCGAGATATTACAGAACGAAAAAAAGCACTCGAAGCACAACGATTGGCAGAACGGGCGCAAAGATTTGGTTCACTGGTAACACTAACAGCGGGTGTTTCTCACGAAATTAATCAGCCGTTAACCGCTCTTAAAGTCAAAGTGGATGGACTAATATATTGGGGAGAAAAAGACCCACAAACGTTACAAAAGAATATTTTAAAAAATCTGGAATTTATTTCGGAACAGGCAGGAAAAATTGACCAAATTATAAAACATATGCGTTCCTTAACAAGACAGGAAAAAATGGTACCAACTGCTGTTGACCTGAACGAAATTATTAAACGAGCCAGCACTCTTGTCAGCCAGCGATTAAAATCTCATAATGTCGATCTGATTTTAAAATTAGAAACAGAATTAAAACCGGTGTTGGGGAGTGATACACCTCTTGAGCAGGTCGTCATTAATTTAATCACAAATTCACTGCACGCTCTGGATACAGTTTCCATGCCAAAGAAACAGATTATAATACAAACTCATTCTGATACGGAACAATGTACAATGGAAGTTATTGATAACGGGCCCGGGATAGATGAAGAGCGGCTTGAGCAAATATTTGATCCCTTCTTTACAACAAAAATACAAGAAGAAGGCATGGGGCTTGGTTTGGCAATTGTGCAAAACATTTTAACAAACCTTGATGGGAAAATTAAAGTTAGTAACAATAAAAACGGCGGAGCCAGATTTACAGTCGTCCTACCCATTGAAAACAAAGGAAATATCAGATGAAAATCTTACTCGTTGAAGATAATGAAAGCATTCGTTCCAGCTTGAGTGAATTTCTTACAAGTATCGGGCATATAATCATTCAAAATGAAAACGGTGAAGAAGCCCTAAAAACATTAAGCCAAGAAAAATTAGACCTGGTTTTGTCTGATATTAAAATGCCCATAATGGATGGCTATAATTTACTAAAGGAGATAAAATCACAAAAGGAACTGGCACATATTGAGGTTCTCCTCTTTACAGGACATGGAGATATTAAAAAAGCCGTACAAGCCATGCGGGACGGAGCTTATGATTATCTGTTAAAACCAATTGATGTAAGAGAACTTGCAGAAATTATAAACCGGCTTGAAGAATTTAATAAATTAAAATCTGAAAATATTAAACTTTCAAAAGACTTGAAAAAACTCGAAAAAAGCAATAAACGTACACAGGACGAATTAAAAACGATACGTCAAGCTTACTTGAGAGAAGTGGGAACGGCCCAGATAGGAATTTTTTCCAAAGCGCTGATTAGTGTTTTTGACACGGCCAAACGTTTACACAAAAATCCACAAATACCCGTGTTTATAGAAGGTGAAACAGGTACAGGAAAAGAACTGGTTGCCCGATACATTCACTTTGGTGATGGCGATATTACCACTCCCTTTATAGGGGTAAATTGCGCTGCAATCACATCAAATTTATTTGAAAGTGAACTTTTTGGTTATGAAGCCGGTTCATTTACGGGCGGTAATCCGAAAGGTCAAAAAGGAAAAATCGAAATTGCAGCAACCGGAACTATTTTTTTAGATGAAATAACAGAAATGCCGATAGAGCACCAGGCCAAGCTGCTACGCATTTTACAGGAAAATGAATTTTTTCGCGTAGGAGGTTTGAAAAAAATAAAATCAACAGCACGTTTTGTTTGCTCAACAAACAGAGATGTGAAACAACAAGTACAGGAGGGTACATTTCGGGAAGATTTGTATTTCCGTCTAAGCGTCGGTTATATTCGAATTCCGCCATTACGGGAACGAAAAGAGGAAATTATACCATTGGCGCTTATGTTTTTAGAAAAACTTTATTCTGAAAAGAAAACACAATTTTATAGTATTAGCGAGCAGGCTCAAAATACTTTTAAAGAATACAATTGGCCGGGAAATGTCCGTGAATTAAAAAATGCAATTGAGCGAATCACTCTTTTGTGGGACGATGAAATAATTACAGAACATCATATTAATGCCGTATTAATGGGTATTAATAAAAAATCCGGTAATTCTGAAGAAAATTTAACTCTCGGTCCCGATTCATATCGATTGCCGGAAGAAGGTATTAATATTGTAGACCTGACGCTGTCAATTGTTAAAAGCGCCTATGAAAAATTTGAAAAAAACCAAACCAAAACTGCTCAATACCTGGGAATTTCAGTAAGAACATTACATACCTACCTGAAAAAAATAATATAAAACAGATATACCATTTGGTATACAAAATCAACGGATTTTAAATTTTTAGCTTTTATTATTTTGAACATCCATTCAAAAACATGCCCACCTATTTTCAAAATTTACAACATATTACACAAAAGAAACAACCAAAATTTAAAAACTGGCACAAATCCTGCTAAAGTCTAAACATAAGCACTAATCTGCTGAGAAAAAAATAACGTTTTACAGGATGCCCAATGAAATTATTGTTAATAGACGATCAAAAAGATGTAACTCTCAGTTTAAAAGAAGCTATTGAACCGGGGGGGCACGAATGTGTAATGTATAGCAATCCCCGAAAAGCGATTGAAAAGTTTAAGCAGGATAATTTTGATGCCATCATTACAGATTATAAAATGCCCGGCATGAATGGTATAGACGTTTTAAAAGAAGCCCAGCAACAAAAACCAGGATTACCGGTTATTATTCTGACGGGTTTTGCCGATACGGATAACGCAATTGAAGCAGTTAATCATGGTGCTTATGCTTTCATGAGAAAGCCAATAGATCTGAAAACATTTTTAAATACTTTGGAAGATATAGAAACAAAATTCTATCGCCATCCAAATGTAAAAACAAAATACAACAAACTTTCAAAAGAAAATCAAATTTTAGTCAAAGAGATCCATCATCGCATTAAAAACAACCTTCAGCTTATCAACAGCCTGATTAAACTACAGCAATACCATATAAGCAACCAGGAAGCAAAAGATATTCTCAGTAAAACATATCAAAGAATTCAAGCCATTGCAATGGTTCATGAAAAACTCTACAGCTCTGAAAACTTTGTTGGTTTAAACCTTGAAAAATATATAAAACAACAAACAAAAGACTTGTTGTTTAGTGCACCGGATAATATTAAAATAAAAACTAAATTCAACTTGAATCCAATTTATGTCAGTATCAACGATGCGGTTCCCTGGGGAATTGTTATATATGAACTGATTAATAATGCAGTGCTACATGCATTTGAAAATAGAAAAAATAAAGATAATACTATCACCATCAACCTCCACAGAAACAAATCAAATCGTATAGAATTATCTGTTTACGATAACGGAGTCGGATTTCCGGACTCTTTTGATATTGGGAACATACACACATTGGGTCTAAATATGGTTTCACTCATTGTTCAGACACAACTTGAAGGGACAATGACAATAGAAAAACAATCTGAAACCTGTATACACATTTTAGTATAATTTAAGTTTAAAATAAAAAAAAGACATGGAAAAGGAGTTAAATATGGCTAGTACAAAAAATGAAGCGGTTGTTAACCGCACATTTGATCTTGGCGGTAAATATCTAACATTTTTCCTCGGAACAGAAGAATATGCATTGGAAATTCTTAAAGTTGTGGAAATTGTCGGGTTCATCCCACCAACGCCCATCCCACAAACTCCGGATTTCATATTAGGTTTGATTAACCTGAGAGGGAAAATTTTACCGATTATGGATTTGCGGTCCAAATTCAATATGACAAATCAGGAACAGAACGAAGAAACAGTTATTATTGATGTGCAGGTACGCGGAGTGGAGATGGGAATTGTTGTGGACAAAGTATCTGAAGTATTAGATATTCCTGGAGATTCAATAGAAGAAGCTCCGGATTTTGGAACCAACATCACTACGGACTTTATTCTTGGAATTGGTAAAACAGAAAAAAATGTGAAAATTCTGTTAAATATAGATAAAGTATTAACCAAAGAAGAATTAAAATCAGTAGAAAAAATGGCACAAAACACAAAACAGGAACAAGCAGTAGCTTAAAAAATAAATATTTAGCATAGAGGCCAAGGAGAAAAAAATGAAAAACATTTTTAAAAGTTTAAAAAACCTATTAACGATTATAGTTGTATTCAGCTTTATCGTTTTAATAGCCGTTAGTGGGATCATTTCCTACAGGTCGGCATACCACGCTGTCGAAGAAGCATTTATTAACCAGTTGTTAAATTTTAATAAAGATATTGATCGTCAGCTCGTTAACTTTATAGAAGACCAAAAACACAACGCTCTCTTTTTAGCAAAAAACAAAACCATCATCGATGCAATGAAAACCGGTAACTATGATGATGCTTCGTCATTATTAAAAACCTTTTATAATGAAAAGGGAATTTATGAAAACGTATTCCTCTCAACCGCCGAAGAGAACACTGAAATTGTCGCGGATCCGGGAATCGGCTCCAAAGGTCTAAAATGGCGTAATACCGGCTTTAATGATAATATTACTTCCTCTTTGGCTGGTAAGGTCCATGTAAGTGATATCAACAAATCACCTGTAAACGGAATGATCGTTAAGGTGGTAACAGCTCCTGTTATGGACAATAACGAAGTTATTGGTATACTTGGCTTGCCGGTTGATGTTGGGAGCTTTTCCTATAGGCTGGTTAGCGAATTAACCATGGGTGTAACCGGTTATGCCTTTGTAACAAATCAGGAAGGAAAGACATTCGCACACCCTGATAAAAAACAGATTTTTACTTTAGATGTAAATCAATATGACTGGGGTAAACAAATGCTGAATTCTAAAGGTGAAACTTTGGTTCGATACACCTGGGAAGGCAAAAATAAAATTTTAACAGCTATTGAAAATAAAGAATTCGGTCATTATGTTGCTGCAACAATTTATGTATCAGACATTTCAGCAGAAGCTACAAAAATGGCAAAAACAACCGCAACAATTGGTGTTTTATTGCTTATACTTATCGGTGGATTTATCGCAATATTCCTCATTAAACGATTACAACCATTACAGGATGCCGTTACTGTTGCCGACAAACTGGCTCTTGGTGATATAAACGTAGACATTAAAGCCAAACGTGATGATGAAATAGGCCAGTTGATCTCATCTTTTAACAAAATGATCGGCTCTTTGCGTGAAAAAGTACAGGCAGCAGAAAGCATCGCCGCCGGTGATTTTTCCGTCAACGTCGAAGCCGCTTCCAGTGACGATGTTCTTGGTAATGCAATGATTACCATGAAACAAAGTGTAGGCCACATGGTGGAGGATGTTAATATGCTGGCAGATGCTGCGGTTGAAGGTCAACTTTCAATACGCGCCGATCAAAGCAAACATGCTGGTGAATATGGCAATATCGTTAACGGCATCAACAACACGCTGGATGCCGTTGTAGGCCCGATAAATGAGGCTGCCGATGTATTAGACCGTGTAGCGAATCGTGATTTATCAGCAAGAATTTTAGGCGATTATAAAGGTGACTATGCCCGAATTAAAAATGCCGTCAATACAGCCGTTTCAAACCTCGATGAAGGTATGCAGCAAGTTTCCATAGCTTCTGATCAGGTCGCATCAGCATCAGACCAAATCGGAACAGGCAGCCAGGCTGTTGCCCAGGGAGCATCCGAACAAGCCAGTTCTTTGGAAGAAGTTTCCAGTAACCTGCAGGAAATGTCTGCCATGACAAAACAAAATGCTTCAACAGCCAAAGAAGCGAAAACCACTTCCGAAAGAGCACGTGAAGTTGCAGCGCAGGGAAGCGAAAGCATGAACAATCTTTCTGATGCCATCAGTCAAATCAAAAACTCTTCAGATGAAACAGCAAAAATCGTTAAAACAATCGACGAGATCGCTTTTCAAACCAATCTGCTGGCCCTTAACGCAGCCGTAGAAGCAGCAAGAGCCGGCGAAGCAGGCAAAGGATTTGCCGTTGTGGCTGAAGAAGTTCGTAATTTGGCGATGCGCAGTGCAGAAGCGGCAAAAGACACGGCATCGATGATTCAGGAAGCTGTTAAAAACGCGGATAACGGCGTTAATCTTAACGTTGAAGTTACTAAAATATTAAATGAAACAACCGAAAACGTAAACAAAGTCGGCGAAATGATGGCTGAAATTGCCGCCGCTTCTGAACAGCAAAGCGAAGGTATTGACCAGATTAATACCGCCGTAGACCAGATGAATCAGGTCACACAGCAAAACGCTGCAAACTCTGAAGAATCAGCAAGCGCCGCCGAAGAACTATCCAGTCAGGCAGAAGAGATGCGCAGCCTGGTTGCAGCCTACAAATTAAGCAAAGAAAGTTTTTCCTATAATAACAGAGGATCGAAATTCCAAAACACTGTTAGACATCAGGAACCTAAACCTATAAACCTGGCAAAAAACGGAAATTCTAAAGATAGTGATCCGGAAAAAGTCATTCCATTTAGCAATGGAAATGCTCTTCCAGCATCAGCAGATGATGATATTTTAAAACATTTTTAGCCGTTGATTAATTACGCATCAGTCATACATTTTTAGGCAAAGTATGACTGATGCAATAATTAAAAAACAAAATATAAACAGATCTTATAAATCAATCTCGGTTACAACATAAAGCAGCTAAATAGATCAGGTAAAAGTTAGGAGCACCGTAATAATGCTAAACCTAAAATCTTACACACTATTTACAATATTTATCGTACTCATTCTCTTCTGCTCTACGCTACTCTCCCAACCCAACATCAAACTAAACGGCTATATTCAAACAACTGCATCATTAAATGAAGGTAATAAAGCTTTTGTATTTGGTTTTGAACGTGTACGTTTGGGTGCCAAAGGCTCCTTAAATGAATATGCCGATTATAAACTTCTTGTTGACTTTACAGACACAAATGATGAAATTGGAAATGATGGAGATACTCCGGGTATTATTAAATTTGCCCAGCTTACATTCAAAACAGTTGCAGACATAAATTTTACAGTTGGAAAATTTAAAGTACCGTTTGGAATGGAATGGAATACGGCAGCATCAAAACTTGATTTTGTAAAACGCGGCCTGGGACAATCTTTTGTATTTCATTTTGATACAGGTGCAATGATACACAAAAACAATATTGGATCAATGAAAATGGGCATTGCTCTGGGTGCATTTAATGCCGGCCCCAATAAAGCAAACGACGTTGGAGATCCCACAAAAGGTGCAGATTATACACTGGCAAGCCGGCTCCATTGTAACCCAATTGACAATATTTATACAGAAGTTTCTTTTGGTTCCGCTTTAACCAGTGTGGAAAACCAGGAAAGGATCAATGTTTTAGGTCTTGGTCTACAATATAATTTAACCTCCAAACTGTGCTGTAAAGCAGAATATTTATCCCGATCTGATAAACAGAATGAATCCTCCGATGGCAGCTCGTATTACCTTCAAGGCGGTTATTTGGTTACTCCAACGATGGAACCTATTATAAAATTAGAAAATAGAGATGTAACCAATGACGATGCCGATAGACAGGATATAACCCTTGGCTGTAACTTTTTCCTGAATCCTAAAAAACACAACGAGTCTAAAATACAGCTCAACTATATCATTTCAGATACTGACGGCAGCAGTGCATTTTTAGCCCTGTTTCAAGGAGCATTTTAAATAACAAAAAATAATTTTTTAATAAATTTAACAGAACGAAATACCAGAAAGGAAGAATTATGTTCAACTGGCTAAAGAATCTAAAAGTAAAATACAAACTGGCAGTCGGTTTTTCTATAATTCTGTTTCTAATGCTAATTATTGGTGTTGTTGGCCTTAAAAGCGTAAACAAGATACACGAACTTGTTAATAACATTTTTTATCAGCGCATACCAAGTATGGACTTTTTATTGGAAGCAGACAGGGACCTTCATCAATTATTAATAGCTGAAAGAAGCATGATAGTAACCGACCCACAATCAAATGATTTTAATGCTCTTTTAGAAGCGTATCAAACAAATCGTGATCAGGCCCTTGAAAGATTTAAAAAATATGAAAATTTGTCTACAACAAAACAAGAAAAAGTTTTAGCAGAAAAATTTTATCAGGACTATAAAGCGTGGCAAGTTATTTCTCAAAGAGTGGTTGATAATTGTATGAACGGCACCGAGGCCGGTAAGCAGTTGGCATTGGAATTAAGCACACATGATGCGGCAGTAAAATTTGAAATTATGCGTGATAATTTGGATAAATTAACCGAAATCAACCTCAACCTAACGGATAAAGACTATAAAAATTCTATTGAAATTACAAAAGGGGCATCCTTTGGGATAATTTTGGTTATTATTATTAGTTTCGTTTTGGCAATTGGAATTATTACAACCATTACCATTCTGATAAATCGTCCGCTTTTCAAAATAACCAAAACAGCCCATGCTTTGAGTAAGGGAGACATAGCCCAGGAAACCAATATTACCCAAAAAGACGAAATAGGAGATTTGGCCAACTCTTTCCATGAATTAAGCAATTCTTTAAATGAAAAAACTTTGGCAGCTAAAAATATTGCTGATGGAAATTTGGAATTCACCTTAAATATTCAATCAGACCGGGATATTTTGGGTAATGCCATGCTTCAAATGACTGACAGAATTAAAGCAATGATAACTTCTGTTGACGAATTGGCAGAGTCCGCTATTCATGGAGAGCTGGAAAAACGTGCAAATGAAAGTCAATTTAGCGGAGATTTTCAAAAAATCATCAAAGGTATAAACGGTACGTTAGACAGTGTAGCCGCACCGGTAAAACAAGTGTTAGCGGTGTTGGAAAAGTTAGCCAATAAAGACCTGACGCCAAGAATGACAGGTGATTATGAAGGTTCTTTTTTAAAAATTAAAAATGCACTCAATATGGCTGTCGCCAACCTGGATGATGGCATGCAACAGGTAGCCGTAGCTTCGGACCAGGTTGCTTCAGCTTCAGACCAAATCGGAACCGGCAGCCAGGCTGTTGCCCAGGGAGCTTCGGAACAAGCCAGCTCGTTGGAAGAAGTTTCCAGCAACCTGCAGGAAATGTCTGCCATGACAAAACAAAATGCTTCAACAGCTAAAGAAGCGAAAACAACTTCCGAAAGAGCACGTGAATTTGCAGCGCAGGGAAGCGAAAGCATGAACAATCTTTCTGATGCCATCAGTCAAATTAAAAACTCTTCAGATGAAACAGCAAAAATCATTAAAACAATCGACGAGATCGCTTTTCAAACCAATCTGCTGGCCCTTAATGCAGCCGTTGAAGCCGCAAGAGCCGGTGAAGCAGGCAAAGGATTTGCCGTTGTGGCCGAAGAAGTTCGTAATTTGGCAATGCGCAGTGCAGAGGCGGCGAAAGACACGGCATCGATGATTCAGGAAGCTGTTAAAAACGCGGATAACGGTGTTAACCTTAATGTTGAAGTCACAAAAATATTAAACAAAACAACCGAAAATGTGAACAAAGTCGGCGAAATGATGGCTGAAATTGCAACTGCTTCTGAACAGCAAAGCGAAGGTATTGATCAGATCAATACCGCCGTTGACCAGATGAATCAGGTCACTCAGCAAAATGCAGCTAATTCTGAACAATCAGCAAGCGCCGCACAAGAGTTATCCAGTCAGGCTGAAGAAATGCGCAGCCTTGTTGCCGTTTACCAATTAAGTAGAGAAAATTTTTCTTATAATGACAAAGGTCCGAAATACCACAACACTGTTAGTCATCAGGAACGTAAACCCATAAACCTTACAAAAAACGGAAATTCTAAAGATACTGATCCGGAAAAGATAATTCCATTTAGTAAAGGAGATTCTCTTACAGCATCATCAGAGGATGATATCTTGAAACATTTTTAAATATATATTGCTCCTTTTGCAGGCTTGGTTTTAATGTGTGCTATATTTATGTTTAATTAATATGAGGTATATAATATATTCTGCAGAAGGAGCATTTTTTTAATCACTTAAAGGCAAACGATTGTTCAAAGTTCTCGGAGTCATCCAAGATGGAAAGTCTTGTCACTTTATTAAAAAAAAACCAAAAAACAACAAGTAAAAACACCCTTGATTTTGCTCAACAACACGGATGTATTCCTGTCTATGAAACAATTGACTCCGCATGGAACTCAATATCCGACAAACTTTTCCAGGCATTAATAATAAGCATTAAACAAAATAAGGGATATCACAAGCTGATTCCAGCGGTCCAAATCTATCAAGATCCATTGGTTGATTTTGGTAAAACATATTTACAGCAGCCATTTGTCAGGCAGATGACAAAAACAAATCAATTTCGTGTACTTAAATGTTTCAAACAAATAATTCTGAATCTAATTAACTCGGAATTAGAAGAAATAAATAGCAAGTATTACGCAATACTGAATTGGTGCTTTGACCGAATTGAAATGGGACTCACTTCACAATGGCAGGAATCGAATGATTTAAATAATATCGATTCGGCAACCCCAAAAGAAAATCCAACAGCTATATCTGTTCCAAATGTCGATCAACCAGATTATCAATCTATCGTAAAAAATTCAACCCATATTCTTACAATCATCGATGAAAATGAAAACTCTATATACCACAGCCCTTCATTTAAAGACACATTTGGTTATAGTGATAAGGAAATTATAAATAAATGTGTGGTAAATTTTCTACACTCAAACGATCAAAAACTCGCTCATGAATTTCTTCAAACTCTTTTGAACAATCCCAATGTCCTTAAAACAATAAGAGTTCGATTTTTACACAAAATCAAAGGCATCGTCTATATTCAATCTTCAGCTATTTGCCGCATACATACAAATAATAAACCATATATTTATATAAATACGGTCGATATTACAGAGCAAGTCAAAGCTGAAAAAAAAGTCAAACAACTGACGACTAGTTTAGAAAAACAAATAAAAACAAGAACCAAAGAGCTTGAAAAAACGATTAAAGAATTAAATATTCAAAAAAAGAACTTGATTGAACAGGAAACAAAATACCGTTTACTGGCCGAAAACGTTTCTGATGTAATTTGGACCACTGATCTCAATGGTAAAGTTACCTATGTAAGCCCATCTATAGAAAAGCAACGAGGATATAAACCGGAAGAAATATTATCTCACAAACTGGAACAGAAACTCACCCCCGACTCTTACAACAAGGTAAAAGACACACTAGCAAAAATTTATAATTTACAACAATCAAATACTACTTTACCACCCTATGTATTATTGGAGCTCGAACAACCCTGTAAAAACGGATCAACTATTTGGACTGAGACCAAAATTAATTTTTTGAAAAATACAAATGGTGAATTAATCGGATTTTTAGGCGTCACCCGTGATATTACAGAAAAGAAAAATACCAAAGAAGCTTATGAACAAATCAAAGAGGAACGAAACCTCTTTTTTGAACTGTCTATCGATATGTTATGTATTGCAAATTTTGAAGGTTATTTTTTACAAATAAATGAGACATGGACAAAGATATTAGGTTGGGATAAAGAAACACTTTTATCAAAACCCTGGATAGATTTTGTCCATGAGGATGATAAACAAGATACAATAAATGCCGGTAAACAATTAACAAAAGGACAAAATGTTATAAAATTTGTCAACCGATATCTATGTAAAGACGGCACATACCGATGGATTTCATGGAACACTTTTCCAGTTGTTAAAAAAGGACTTCTCTATGCAATTGCACATGACATTACAGAACAAAAAAATATTGAAAATAAAATTAGAGAGAATGAACAAAATTTAAAAATGCTGATGGACCAATCACCTCTTGCAATTGACATTCATGCTCTCGATGGAACAATGATTCAAAATAATAAAGCCTGGGGAGAACTTTGGGGAATTGACAACCGTATGGAATTGATTGGAAAATATAATATATTTAAAGATCCCCAGGCAAAACAACTCGGTTTGCACGATGCTTTTAAAAACGCACAAAATGGCAAGGCGACACAATTTTCCGAGCTTTACTATGATCCACAAAAATCCAATAATCCGGGAGAACCCAGAACATTAAATACGTTTGTGTATCCTTTAATGGATTATGAGGGCAAGGCGAGAAGTATTGTGTTAATGCATTTAAATATAACAGATAGGATCAAAGCAGAAAAAGCCCTGATAAAAAGTGAACAGCAGTACCGCGTGCTGTTTGAATCAGCCAATGATGCTATATTCATTATTGACACTCAGACAAGAATTATCGACTGTAACGACCAGACATGCCATATGTTCGATCTGCCTAAAAATAAACTTGTTGGAAAGTTAGTAGACAATATCTCCCCCACGCTACAACCAGATGGACTAAAATCAAAACAGAAAACAAAAAATTATATAAACGATGTTTTAAATGAACAATCAAAAATATTTGAATGGACCCATATCAAATCTGATGGTTGTGAGTTTCAAACAGAAGTAAGCTTGAACATTATAAACTTTTGGGAACAACAATATATTTTGGCGATTGTTCGTGATATCTCCGAACGTAATAAAATGAAAGCACAACTTGAAGAAAATCAGGCAATTTTAAAGGCAGCACTGGAATCAACAGAAGACGGCGTTTTGGTAATTGGAAAAAACAGACAAATCTCCCATTATAACCGTCGCTTTGCAGAAATCTGGGGTATCCCTGAAGATATCCTCGCAACAAATAATGACATAAATTTATTGGACTATGCTGATAAAAATATAATAGATTCCAAAAATTTTCGTCAAAAAATAAATGAAATTTATAGTACAACCAAAAACTATGATGATTTATTAAAATTTACAGATGGACGCCTTGTTGAACGAAAAACCACCTATCTTCCTTTAAAAAACAACGAAAATCGAGTCTGGTTTTTTCGCGACATCACAGAAAAAATTCGTGCAGAGATAGCGTTAAAAAATTCTGAGGAACGTTTTAAAAGAATTGTCAACAGTGTATATGATGCCATATTTATACATGACATGCAGGGAAACGTTCTGGATGTCAATGAATCAATGTTAAAACTATATAAAGTAAATCGTGATGAAGCGATCAAGTATTCAATTGAAGATTATTCCAGTAAAGATAATCCTTTAAAGACATTACCGACTATATGGAAACAAGTTGTTAATGGTAAACCACATTTTTTTGAATGGAAAGCAAAACGACCTCATGATCAACACCTGTTTGATGTTGAAGTTTTTCTCAGAAAAATTTCATTTAATGAAAAGGATGTTGTACTGGCAAATGTAAGAGATATTACGGAAAGAAAAAATAATGAACAGAAAATGAAAGAGTTGGTTGAAACACAATCCGTATTATTAAAAGAAGTCAACCACAGAGTTAAAAACAACTTGTCTGCTATTATCAGCATGCTTCACAAAGAACAAGAAAAAATGCATGACAAAGACTATATAAAAAATTTACCAATGCTGGAAGGATTAATCGGCCGAATTCAGGGTTTGGCCACTGTACATAGTTTATTATCGTCTATGAAATGGCATCCTCTGAAATTGGATCATTTATGCGAACAAATTATTAAAGGAGCCCTGCAGGGATTGCCGTTGACAAAATCCGTCTACGTAAATGTCACCCCATCGAATGTTAAAGTAACCAGTGATCAGGCGCATAATTTAACTCTTGTTTTAAATGAACTCACAACCAATACAATTAAACATGCCATACAAGAAAAAGACCAGCTTGAAATTAAAGTTGATATTAAAAACTCGAAAGATAAACTTGTTCTGAGCTATAAAGATGACGGTCCCGGCTTCCCAGTTAAAATGCTTTCTTTAGAAACTGAATATGACAACATTGGATTTGAACTGATAAGAGGGATTATAACCAAAAACATGAGAGGCCAGGTTAAAATATCCAATAGAAAAGGTGCATCTGTTAAAATCACATTTCCCTATCAAAGTATTTAAGGAAAATTCATGTCAGCCCAAAATAAATATAAAGTATTAATTGCAGAAGATGATTATCTGGTTGCAGAAGAGATTAAAAGAGCTCTAAAAATTATAGGTTTTGAAATTGTCGGAGAAGCAGTAGATGGGGCGGAAGCAATTGATATGGTTGAAAAATTTAAGCCTGATGTTGTATTAATGGATATTCACATGCCTGTATTAGATGGTTTGGAAGCCTCTAAAATTATTTATGAAAAAAGTGCAACCCCAATTGTTGTCCTAACGGCGCATGAATCCTCTGAACTTGTTGAAAAAGCGGGTAGAAATGGCGTCGGTGCTTATTTAACAAAACCCCCAAAACCGGGTGAAATCGAAAAGGCGATAACTATTGCCATAGCCAGAAATAAAGATATTAAAGAGCTGACCAAACTCAACAATGAACTTTTGCATGAAATTAAAATCCGTAAAAGTATTGAAAAAAGATTAAAAGCAACTTTGGATGAAAACAATTTGTTATTGCAGGAAAAGGAAATGCTGAACAAGGAGATTCATCATCGGGTCAAAAACAACTTTATGGTTGTGTCAAGTTTACTTGAACTGCAATCAAAAACTATAAAAAACCAGGAAATAAAAAATGTGTTCAAGGAAAGTCAGGCTCGCATTCAATCTATGGCCCTGGTTCATGAAAAATTGTATCAATCAAAAAATTTAACGGATTTTGGCATCCGGGAATATATGATAAACCTGATACAAAGCTTGCTTAATATTTATAAAGCTGATCTTCAAAAAATAAATATTGATATGTATATAGATGATATTCACTTGCCAACCGATTTAGCCGTGCCATGCGGACTGGTTATCAATGAACTTGTTTCCAACGCATTTAAATATGCATTTGGCGAAGAACAAAAAGGAACAATTGAAATCAAGTTTGAAAAAACAGATGATAAACAGATAAGCCTATCTGTTGCCGACAACGGAAAAGGATTACCTAAAGAATTTGATATGAATAATTTAAACACACTCGGCATGAAATTGGTATCGCAGTTAGCCATTCAGCTTGAGGGTGAATTAACGGTAGAGTCGGAAAATGGCGCCAAATTTACCATAGTGTTCCCAGGCAAACACAATAAATTTTGATCGGTTTATTCAAAACCTTGTCTTTTATTGAAAATTTACGTAAAATATCCTGTCAAATCACTGGAGCGTAACATCTTAGACAAGGGAGTTGCAATGGGTTTGTCTGGTATATTTCATCATACTCTGGTAATTTTATGCAGTATAATTTTACTTTCAAGTGGGCAAGTTAAAAGCGAACCCATGAAAAATTCATCTGTTTTTTTCCCTCCGCAATATTCAAAATTGCTGCAAAAAAACATTCAAAACAATCCCTGGGTTAACGAGTTTAAAAACAAATGCGTGGAAGCGGCTGGTCCGTGGATGCCCCTGTCGGATGATGAACTTTGGAACGCCGGCTTTGGTCCCGATATTTCACGTTCCTGGATGGTCTGGTCGGACGGTTGGTGTCCGGCATGCCATGAACCTGTAAAAATGTATGCATGGATTATCGATCCTTTTCAACACCCCTGGAAAGTAGAATGTCCACATTGTAAGGAATTTTTCCCAAAAAATGATTTTTACTCCTATTACACATCGGGAATGAATGAGCACGGCATTTTTGATCCTTCACTGGCAGACCGCTCATTACTTTTTAATGAAGAACATCCGACTCCTTCAGACAGCCTTTATAAATTTGGCGTAGATGATGGAGAAGGTTTTGTTATGGGAGGCAAACGTTGGCGGTTTATCGGTGCCTATTTAATCTACGGGCAATGGAAAAAATTAATAGTACAAGGTGTGTATAATTTAGCACAAGCATATGCGGTAACAGGTGACCGGCAATATGCTCATAAAGCAGCCATTTTGTTAGACAGAATTGCTGATTTGTACCCGGATTTTAGCTTTGGCACTCAGGGTTTCAGCTATGAAAAACAAGACTCTTTGAAACAGGCTGGTTATGTGTCCGTATGGCACGATGCCTGCATGGAAACCAGAGCACTGGCTTTAGCGTATGACCAGATATTTGATGCCATTAAAGATGATGCCGAATTGGTTGCTTTTTTATCCCAAAAGGCAAAAACCTATAAACTGGATAATCCAAAAACATCTTTCGAACTCGTTCAAAAAAATATAGAAACCCGGCTTTTTAAAGACGTTATTAACCACCGATATAAAATCGAAAGTAACTTTCCACAAACAGATTTAACACTTGTTACCTTGACAACAATTATGGAATGGCCGCAAAATAAGGACCAGGTGATGCAAGTCCTGGATAACATGTTTAATAAAGTTTCTGCTGTGGATGGCGTTAGCGGGGAAAAAGGGCTGGCCGGATATGCGACAATTGCTCCCAGAACGATAGCCGGTGCGTTGTCAATATTTAGTCGTTTAGATTCTACATTGCTGGAAACATTGTTAAAAAGACATCCTAATCTATATAAAACATTTCGCTTTCACGTGGACACATGGGTCAATGAAGAATACTATCCCCGAGTCGGTGACACCGGACGTTTTGGTCAAAAGACGGAAACATATATGGGGGCGGCATTTAACAAAATCTCTGTAAATAATTTTCGCGATTTTTATTTTACTTCTGACTTTACATTATTTAAAAAATTATACGAAATCACCAAAGACCCGGTTTACATGCAGCTAATATATAAAGCAAATAATTTCAGCGTAAAAGGACTCCCCTATGATGTTTTTGCAACAGACACGACCGCCTTTCAACAGGCTGTCACAAAAGCTGTTATGAAATATGGGACGAAAGTCAACACAAAATCGATCAATATGCAGGAATGGTGCCTGGCTATTTTAAAATCCGGTATTGGTGATGATACACGCGCTGTTTGGCTGGATTATGATAATGGAGGTAATCATTGTCATGCAGATGCCATGAATATCGGTTTGATTGCCAAAGGTTTGGATATTATGCCAGGGTTTGGCTACCCGCCGGTTCAGTTTGGCGGCTGGCACACACCGGAAGCAAAGTGGTATCGCAAGACAGCATCGCATAACACCGTTGTTGTGGACCAGAAAGATCAGATGATAGATATTGGTGGGGATGAAACAGACCCCATGAGCGTATTGTTAAATCCCTTAAAACGACATAGAGCCGGGAAATCAACACTATGGGCCATTGGTAAAACAGCCCAGGCAGTTCGTGCAACCGGAAAAAATATTTCAGAAGAAGAAAATACTCAACAATATGAGCGGACCGTCATGCTGGTGGATATTTCAGACAAAGACTCTTATGTTTTTGATACTTTTCGTGTTGTTGGCGGCACTGACCATGCAAAATTTGTTCATGGTTTTCTTGGCGAACTTGAAACACCCAGACTCAAATTACAGCCTTGTGAAATATATAACGAGCAAACCCTTATGAAGGATTTTAAAATAGATCCAACTCCTCCTGCAGCCTGGCAGGCCACATGGAAATTTGATGATTATTATCATTACTTAAAAAACGATGCGGACATCCGTTTACAATACACCGACCTCACCCATAACGCAAGCGCCTCAACAGCAAACACATGGATTGCGTTTGGTTTTGATGGTAAAGAAGACTGGATTAAAAGTCTTATGATACGCCGAAAAAGCAGTTCCCAACCTCTGTCATCCTGTTTTGTAAGCGTAATGGAACCCTTAAACACAGTTTCAAACATAAAAACCATTTCAAGGTTGCCCATTGGAACAAAAAAGAACAAATTATATAATGATATGAATGTTGCCGTTAAAATTGAATTAAAAAACAATTTAACGGATTACATTATTGCTATGGATGTTGAAAATCCGAAACATGAGCTTCCGGATTTTAATCAGCAGAATTATGTGTTCCTGAAAGAACTTGGCCTGGAAACAGACGCTGAATTATGCTGGCTGCGCAAAGACGAAAAAGGCTTAAAAAGCCTCCTGATCGCAAACGGATCATTTTTAAAAGCAGATGATTTTAATATAGACCTGAAAGAAAAACAGGAAATTTTTGAACTGGAAATCCGGCCATAAGTTGATGTAAGGTTATAAAAAGAGTTATGTGGTAAAAATCAACTTATTTTATACCATGCTCCCTTTTATAATCAAGCCAGTTCTTTTTTAAATTGACAAAAGCATCAAAATCTTTTTGAATAATAAAAGGATTTGTTTCTTTTTCATGCTTAATGGTTGATTCGGGTGCAGTTCCGTAATCATGTCCGGGATACACTTTGGTCTCATCAGGCAGCGACATTAGTTTTTTATGTAGTGAATTATACTCTTGCCAGGCCTGTTCACCATAATCAGTCCCACCCACTTTGCCGACAAACAACGTGTCACCGGTAAACACGGCATCATCAATTAAAATACAAATCGAATCCTGCGTGTGGCCGGGCGTATGGAAAACTTTAATAGATAACTCTCCCAGGGACAATCTGGCCATCTCAACTATTTTTATGCCGGTTGTCGGTTCAACAGAGCCATATCCCAAAGGTTCACAACCGGTCAATCGTTTTATTGTTTCATTGCCGTTTGTATGATCGAAATGATCATGAGTATAGAATACATAAACAATTTTAAAATTATTTTCATCGGCATATTTTACGATTTTATCCGGTGAATAAGAAGGATCGACAACCACAGCCTGTCGGGTCTTGTCATCGGCAATTAAATAACCAAAATTACGATCACCACCGGTTGAAAACTGTTTAACAATCATAAAACCTCCTGAAATTTAATCCGGATCAATAACCAGAACTTTAGCACCTCGAATTTTACGTTGTTTAAGTTCCAGCAACGCTTTATTTGCTTCCTCAAGTGAAAAAGTTTGCACTTCAGGCTGAATAGGAATTTTAGCGGCAATTTCCAAAAATTCCGATACATCTTTTCCAGCCACATTTGCTACACTTTTTATCTCTTTTTCCATCCACAAATGTGTCGGGTAATCAAGCTGTAACAATTTTTCAATATCAACAGATTCTTTACGAATAGCATTAATAACCATCCGACCACCCGGTTTTAGATTTTTCATACCCTCTACAACAGGGGACCAGACAGGTGTTGTATCAATAATACTGTTCAACAATTCAGGTGAATGTTCCAGGGTATCACCGGCCCAAACAGCTCCCAACTCCCTGGCGAATTCCCGCTCCTGCGGACTTCGGGCAAAGACAAAAACGTTAGCATCGGGGTATTTATATCGAACAAGTTTAAGTACAAGATGTGCGGATGCCCCAAATCCCGTCAAACCTAAATTCTGACCGTTTTTTAATTCGGCCAAACGTAACGACCGATAGCCGATAGCCCCGGCACATAACAAGGGCGCCGCCATTACATCTGAAAAAGCATCCGGAATGCGGTAGGCAAAGTTTTCACCAACAGTCATAAGCTCTGAATATCCGCCGTTCACATCTCTTCCCGTTGCGATAAAATCCGGACAAAGGTTTTCGTTTCCTGACCGGCAATATTCACAAACACCGCAAGCAGAAAATATCCACGCGACACCAACCCGATCACCCACTTGCCATTTTGTAACATTGTGCCCACATTCAACAACACGACCAACGACCTGATGCCCCGGAATAACCGGAAATTCAGGAGGGGCTGTTCGTCCTTCAATTTCATCCAGTTCCGTATGACAGACACCACTGGCGCTGATTTTTATCAGAATTTCATTTTCACGCGGCCTGGGCGTTTCAAACTCTACAAGTTTTAATGGCTCATGATTTTCAGACAAATCAACAATTTTTTCAAGAACCATTGCTTTCATAAAAATATGCCTTTCTGTTAAACCTGGTTTTCTTTTCGGTCTTTGGACCAAATTTGCACCAAAATCGAGGCGCTAAAGATACATACAAAAACAAATATAACAGCCGGTAAGGCGGTTCGTTCATTAAAATGTTTTAATGCCAGCACACTTCCCAAACCGGCATTTTGCATACCAATTTCTATCGCCAATGCTCTCTTTTTTAACAAATCAAATTTGAAAAATCTTCCGGTGAGATAGCCCAAGGTTAATCCCATAAGGTTTAAAACAATAGCTGCAATAAATATCCATAAATTTATTTGTAATATAAAAGCTTTATTCAGCGCAATGACCAAAGCACAAATAAAAGCAATAAAGGTTGTTGAAACAGCCGGGAAAACTTTGGTAATCGGCTCTACTCTCTCATTCAGCCAGGCTTTCAATCCCAGTCCAATGAGAAGAGGCAGCAGCACCATTTTTGTTACACTGAGGAACATGGCCCAAAAAGGGATTTCCAAAATTGTATGAGCCAGAGATAACGTTAATAACGGCGTTAACACCGGCGCCAATAATGTTGAGGCTGTGGTTAATGAAACAGAATAGGCAACATCAGCCCCGGCCAAATAACTCAGCACATTACTGGCCATGGCCCCGGGAGCAGAACCGGCAAGAATAAGACCCAGTGAAAATTCTTTTGAAAAAGAAAAAAGTTTTGCTACTAAATAAGCTGAAACAGGCATAATGGTAAACTGGGCAACAACACCAACAATAACAACTTTATAATTACGGAAAATATTTTTAAAATCCACCGGGTCCAACACCATGCCGACACCCAACATGGTCACAGCAAAAAACCACTCCATCCCCCCTTTTAGCGGGATAAAAAATCCGGGAAACCAAAAAGCAGCAGCACCTCCCAATATAACCCACAAAACAAACAAACGGTTATAAATCCCCAATATTTTATTTAATTTCACAGTCTCTCCTTTACCGATCTATTGTCACAATGTATTTTCCTGCCTTCTGCATATCTTTCGCAACAAGTTGTATTTTATAAACTATTTTGCCCCAGCTATGTAACATTTTTACGTCTGTTAAATTTTCAGGCTCAATTTTTACATCAAACACATTTTTATCATAATTTAAATAAAAATCCTTGCCGTCATTTTGGTTTTCTTTTGCAACAATAGAAATTTTTCCATCACTCATTTTTTGAGGCTTATTTAAGGTCATAAAAGTGAGTATGACGGGTTTATCAATATCATCAAACTCGTACCTTTCTTCCAGCCGAATTTCCTGATTGCGGACAAGGGTGATTTTGCGAATCCAGCTTTTAATACGTGCTTGCTCAGGATAAGCGCCGGCAATATCCGACTGCAGCCACGCTTCCTTATCGTCGGCATAATAATGAATATCTTTTGCTGCATACATACGTCCATCTTTTTGCATTTCCCCGTTTAAAACCGGAACATTGTGGTTTCCGGATTGGGTAAACCACAATGTGTATCGTTGATTATTGAACGTTTTTCTCGTATAAACTTCAGCACCAACGTCTATAAAAAGGGGATCCCCATCATAATAAATAATAAAACTTCCGACATCATTGTGATTATGATTTTCGGCGTTATGCCCTCCTTTTGCTGCCATAAAAAAGCCATCGCCGGAGTGAGCTCTAGATCGCGCCGTCATTAACTGAATATCAGGAAGCCACATATCTTTCAGGAAAGGCTCTTCAGGCTGAATTTGTGATAGTTCCTGCATTGTAAAAAGAGCAGACAAATGTCTGTTAAAATGGATATAATCACGGGGACGGTAACCTTTTCCCTCACTCTGCTCCTGTCCACAGTAAGCAGCGAATTTCATCATCGTGCTGTCATGTATACACTTACCAAAGCGGTAAACATGAGCAGGCTCCACAGCTACTTTCGGAGTTGCATCAGCAAAATTTGTAAAGTAATTTTTATCAATATGTGTCTTGTAAATAAACGCACCGATATTAGCGACCAGCGGTTCACTAAAAAAATTAATTTTATTATTGGAAGATAAAGCCAAAAGCTCCAGACAATCAAACAGAGAACCCCCTGCCCTTTTCCAGTATCCCGGTCCTTCATCACAACCGCCATCGTCCGGGTAAAATTCGATAAATTTATCCAGACTTTGCAAAACCCGATAAACAGCCTGACTGCGTCGGTTAGGATCTTTTTCAAACAACAAAATACAGGTCAACCAGCTTGAATTGACCCAGGGATTCCAGTTATTGATAACATCCCCATTAAATCCCATCCACCAAAAATCAGGACGATTAAAACAGGGTGTTAACACACGTCTGTTCATTTCATATTCGATCCGGCGTGTAACAAGCGGTGAGACCTTTTCCAATTCCGATCCTAATAAATAATAGGTCCATGCCAATAGTGTGGCCGTTTCAGAGACAAACAGGTCAACCGTTGGCTCTTCAACATCAGGAAGGCCGTAACCGGCTGTTTGAATATCCAGATGAGCAGGTATACCCCAATATGTTTCCTCACATATCGCCCATATACCATTGACAATGTCGTCAATAAACCGTTGTTTCTGTTCAAACATTTCAGCAAAAACCAGTTTTGCCAATTGACCTCTTCTTGCAAATGTTAATTTCTGAAAATTTGATCGATTCCCGTTTCTATAAAATTCTAAAAAAACAGACGCCGGTAAAAAAGTCCATGGTTTTCCAAGTAAGGAATCACCCAAGGCTATATGGGTTTTGCGAACATCTTCAGGGAATTGGTCCCAGCCGCCGGGTTCACCATATTTGGGAAAAGGATGCCATGTATCAACATCTGAAAGAGCGTTTTGAATATCATCAATCAGGTATTCTTTGGACAACAGCTTACGGTCGGTTGCCTCGCTTTTTCCAATGAAAGAAAACAAAAGAAAAAACAGGACAACAATCTGGAATTGCTTCATGTATGATCCTCGAATTTTACATTCAATTTTCGGTTATTTTTAAAAAACTAATTTAATTGTCATTTATATTTTTCAGGATAATTTGTGTCTATTGGTTGCCATAAATTTTAATGAGTAATGGTAATGATATGTTTTCCTGTGGTGTTTTTATCTTTTGCAACAAGCCGGATCCTGTAAAGAGTCTCCCCCCAGCTATTGCGCATCCGGGAGTCAGTTAATTTTTTTGGCTCAATATTAACATCAAACTTTTTATGATCATAATGTAATGTAAAACCTTTTCCGGAATTCTGATTATCCTTTGCGGCAATACTGATTTTTCCTTTATCAGTTTCAGAAACAAAAGGTTTATTTGCCGTCATAAAATTCAACACAACAGGTTGTAATACCTGCTGAAATTCATATTCTTCTTCAAGACGTATTTGCTTATCACGGACCAGTATAATTTTACGTTCCCATTTTTTAATTTGTGCCGAATCCGGATAGGCGCCGGCAATATCTGCAAAAAACCAGGCCTTATCATCATCGGCATGGTACCGGGCATTTGCAACGGCGAATTCACGCCCGTTCTTTTGCATAACCCCATTTAACAGAGGTAAATTATGATACCCGGACTGGGTAAACCATAAAGTATATCGCTGGTCACTGAATGTTGTTTTAGTATAAACCGCAGATCCGGCATCAATCAAAAGAGGTTCACCATCATAATATACTATAAAGTTCCCAACATCGTTGTGGTTGTGACTTTCGGCATTATGCCCACCTTTGGCTGCCAAATAAAATCCTTTATTAGAATTATCTTTTGAACGGGCGCCCATAACCTGTATATCGGAAAGCCAAAAATCTTTAATATTCGGTTCCCGGGGCTGTATTGCATTTACTTCCTGCGTCACAAAAAGAGCCGGTAAATGCCTGTTCAAACGCCCATAACTGCGGGGGGAATATCCCTTTCCATTGCTTTGATAGTTTGCACAAAAGCCCGCAAATCGCATCATGGTGCTGTCGTTGATGCTTTTACCAAAACGATATATATGGGCAGGTTCAACCGAAACTCTCGGCGGAGCATCGGCAAAATTAATAAAATAACTTTTGTTTATATACGCCCGATAGATAAAGGCGGCAATATTTTTAATTAAAGGATCATCAAAAATATTTATTTTATTATTTGAAGCAGATGCCAGCAAATCCAGACAGTCAAAAAGTGAACCCCCGGCCCTTGGCCAGTATGCCGGTCCTTCATCACAACCGCCATCTTGCGGATAAATCCCGATAAATTTATCCAGACTTTTCATAATTTTGTAAACAGCCCTATCTCGCCTGTCTTTATCTTTTTCAATCAATAAAACACATGTCAACCAGTTGGAATTAACCCATGGATTCCAGTTGTTGATATGATTACCTTCAAATCCCATCCACCAAAAATCATCACGCGTAAAATTTGGTGTTAAAATGCGGCGGTCTATTTCATACTCTATTCGTTGTGATACAAGCGGTGAAACCTTGTCCAGTTCTTCACCTAAAAAATAATAGGTCCAGGCAAGCAAGTTGGCCGTTTCTGCTGCGACAAGGTCGACTGTTGGTTCTATAACGTCCGGCAAACCAAAACCGGCTTTTTGCAGGCTCAAATGAGCAGGAAGTCCCCAGTATGTTTCTTCACAAATGGCCCAAACACCGTTAACAATATCATCAATAAAACGCTGCTTTTGTTCAAAAATTTCCGCTAAAACCAGTTTGGACAGTTGTCCCCGGCGACTGGAAGCCAAACTTTCATAATTAGATCTGTTTCCGGTTCTCTGAAATTCAAGAAAAACAGTTGCCGGTAAAAAGGTCCACGGTTTTCCAAGTTGCTGTTCACCCAGAGAGATGTGTGTTTTTCGCAAATCCTCTGGGAACCGGTCCCAGCCATTGTTTTCCCCGTATTTTGGATAGGGGTGCCATTCGTCAACACCCAGCAATATATTTTGAACATCATTTAAACTATATTCATTTGATAATAATTTACGCTCATCAGCAAAACTTTTTCCCGGTAAAACAAATATATAGAAAATAAAAAATAGAGTATAAAAAATTTTCATTCCAAATCCCTTTAAGAATTTTTAATTCATGTCCACTTTTTCTCCTTTTAAAAAGACAGAATCTATTTCCAGATTATATCCGGTATCTTTTTGGGTAATAGAAGCAATAATAATATCAGCCTTTTTTCCGACTTCAATACTTCCAGTATAATCACTCAAATCCTGATTTATTATTCTTTCCTCTGGCCGGTAAATACCCAGCAGCCTGGCAGGAATTTGACTGCACATCCGGGAGGTATTTATCAGCGCCGATTCAAAATCATGCGGAATATGCATTGGCTGCCAGATGCCATCAACAGGCTGGGTCAGCCAATTTAAAATATTGGAAAAAGCTTTATCCATTGTTAAAATACTACCAAACAGTGTATTTTCACTTTCAACAACCTGAAGATATTCTTTATTGGCACTCACTTTCCCGTTAATACCGCAAACCTGAAAAGTATCCACGTCCGTCATACCGGCAACAAACATACTGTCTGTAATAAGAATGGTGTTCCGAAATCCTTTACGCCGGATTGTGTCGAGAACATAGGACGGACTGACGTGATAACCATCGGCAATCAGTTCGACGAAAACATTGGCATTGCGTAAAACCGCTTCAACAGCTCCGCCTCCAAAGAAAGGTTTGGTGGAACTGCCGGTCGGTCCGTTTAAAAAATGTACGGCCAGCGATAATCCATGTTCCACAGCTTTTTCATATTGCTGGGCCGTGGCACCGGTGTGTCCGGCAGCAGCAATAATATCGTTATTATTAAGATAGTCAATTAATTCAAAACCCGCCTCTCCATGTTCGGGAGGAACATTTACAATTTTAATTTTCCCCTTTGCTGTTTTTTGTAAACGCTTGAACAGCTCTACTGTCGGCGGATAAAAATAATCCGCGTTTTGAGCGCCTCTATACTGCTCCATTTTTGTAAAGGTTCCTTCGACATTAATTCCGGCAAAAATATCTGTAAAAGACGATTTCGCATCCAGAACAAAGTCATTCATCTGCTCAAAGGCCATTTCAAGAGATTCTATCGGACTTGCCATGGTGGTGAATATTTTTTTGGTCGTTCCTGTTTTCACAAAAAAATCAACAGCCTTTTGCAAACCGAATTGATAGTGCTCGGGGTCCAGTAAAAACTCACCCGTACTTTTGTTATACAATCCAATTGTTGCATCAAAGCCAACAGCGCCGTGAGAATGTATATCAATAAATCCGGGTAAAATATATTTATCGCGGGCATCTATAACGGTATCGTCATCGCCAATATCCGGGAAATCACCGACATAGGTAATAATCCCATCCTGGATAATGATATGCCGGTTCTTGACAACTTCGGGAAAAACGACCTTTGCGTTTTTAATAATAATTTTATTCATATTTCTCTCTTAATGAATTTGCATAATACTCCAGGCGATTAAAATTAAAACGCCTACTAATCCCCACGCTAAAATAAAGCCCCAAAAATCCTCTTTGTATCGGTTAAAAAATCCTTTCCAACGGTCGGCTGTAAACCATCCGCCGATATCAAGAAATAATAAATCCTGTCCATGGTCCTTTGCCAAAGGTTTTTCACCATCGACTTTAAAATCTTCATCAGAAAGACGATTCATATTGTCAAAAAATTTGTCAATTCTTTCTTTATCTTCCGGTTTTGATATTAGACTAAAAATAATCAATGCTAAAAATCCGGCGAGCATGGTCCAGCCAAAAGGCTCGGGCTGCCATTTATAAACAACCATAAATTCACCGGTAATCCTATAGTTTAAAAAGTAATACAAACCAAAAGATGTAATAACAGCGGCATAAGCGCCGTATCGGTTGGCGCGTTTCCATAAAATGCCGCCAAAAACAATAATACCCATAAAGGCAGCTATTGTTTCCGTAAAAAGAAAACCATGAAGAACGTTTTTAACAGTTAATGCAAACAAAACACCAAGAATGGTTAAACCGAATCCGGAAAAACGACCAACCCAAAGCAGGTTTTTATCATCTGCATTTGGCTTTATATATTCTTTATAAAAGTTTTGAGTAAAAAGTGCGCCTGTATTTACCATAAAGTTTGAACAGGAGGACATATTGGCTGCCAAAACAGAAGCAATCATAAGTCCGGTAAGACCCGGCAGCAACAGTTCTCTGCTGGCAAACCCAAATGCCGCTTCCGGATCAGACAACTGTACACCCCGTTGAACGACCAAAGCAGCGACGATAATACCGGTTAAAGCCCATCCGACGGTACAAACACGTTTGACAAGCGAACCATAGGTTTGCCCTACACGACCGGCCCGTTCGGTTCTACCGGTGGCACACATGGACAGCATGTGCGGTTGGGCCGTAATTCCAACAATTCCGTTGACGGCAAGCATGGCTATTGTAAAGGCTCCCATGCCGCTTGCTTCGCTGTAAAGTTTGAAAAATTCCGGCGGTAAACTGGCCCGCATTCCGGAAAACCCGCCGACAGCATATAGTCCGGACGGAATTAACATGAGAGAAAGAATGATAATCATAAATGCCTGAATAAAATCAGCATAAGCCGAAGCAACGAGGCCTCCGAAAAAGCTGTAAAGAATAAAGGCAATGGTCATGGCAACAACAACACCGGTTGGTGATATCAGGTTTCCGGTTGCAACAGAAATGACCTTGGCTGCACCCTGAAGCATGACACCCTGGGAAAAAACAAAAAAACTGATAGCAAAAATCGAATAAACAAAAGCCATCTTGCGGCCGTAACGATCTTCAATCATTTCGCCAACAGTTGTTCTTTCACTGCGTCGGTACCAGGGGGCTAAAAGCCAATAAAATGGCGTAATGAGCATATTTTTCCATTGATACCAGATTGTTGCGAAACCACCACCAAAAGTAGCTCCTGTTTGAGCCACAAAATTTTCCGCGTGGGTTCCCGTACCAAACGCCTGGCCCATCATAATCCACCATGAAAACTTTCTCTCGCCGCGGAAATAACCATCACTTGTTTTTATACGTCGGGACAACCATAAGCCAAAAATCGTTATACCGATAAAGTAACTAAAAAGAACAATCGTATCCAACCAATGCATTGCGCAATCTCCTTTTCCAGTGCATAACAGTTAGGGATTTGGGGTGATTTTATAAGTATGAAAAATTATTATGAAATGCAAATGGAATCTGATATACTCGAAAAATCCTGGATTTAAATTGAAATTTTTTCAGTACAATTTTTGTATAAAGGAAAATTATAATAATAACTTTTTTTTATCTGACCTTTGGTCAAATACCACTCTCGATATATGAGGATTATTTCTAAATAATATTGATTTTGTGCTTGCATTCTTAAAACTTAGACAATACATTGGTAGAACAAAAAAAATAGTTCTCGAATACTCTTCCTAAAGTTGTTTGATAAAAGTTAGCTTGAAGATCCTGGTTGTTGAACAAAGCCTTTCAGACAAGATCGACTTGTAAGCAGTCAGATGATCTCCTGTTTCTAATATTCCCACCAATTTCATTGGAAAAAGCAAGCTGTAAAAAAAATACCATTTAACTGATCGTTTTATTATCTATAATTCTCATCCAGCACTTACTTTGGATATTATATTTTTAATAATTACTTGCTTTCTAAAAAATCACGGCCTGCAAATAAATCTTTTTGATCTCATAAAATGAATATAATGTTAGAGAAAAGTCTTATCTATTATTAAAGGAAATAAATTGGGCCAGGAAAAACAAAAAACATTTCCCAGATGGGTTCAAATCGTATTTGCCATTACAATCCTTATACTTTTACTGGTAGGAATCTGGTTTTTAAAAGCTGAAAACAGTGAACAACGACGTGGTGTCGGATTACGCTGTCTGGATATCGCTCAAATAAAAGAAAGCCAAATCTCTTCCTGGAAAAAAGATCAGGAAATTGATGCAGAACTGATTAGCAAAATCAAATTTTTAACAAATAAAATACAGCATATTAACGCCAATCCTCGATTGCAGCCTGATCAAGAACTGTCTTCGCTTTTTCATTCAATTAAGCAACAACATGACTATTTTAGTATAGGTCTCATCAATAAAAACGGCAATCTTGAATTAAATATTGGTGAGGTTGATCAGGTATATCAGGCATTCGAAGATACAATAAGGTTTGCCCTGTTAAATGGTACATCAATTTTTATAGACTTTTTTCTGCTTGATAAATTTCCGGGGAAAACATTTGTAGGCGCCATTGCACCAATAGTTAATGAAAAACAAAATGTAATTGGCTTGGTAATACTAATTAATGACGCCTCTGAATATCTCGACCCGATTCTCAAGTTCTGGCCGACACCCAACAAATCGGCGGAAACAATTTTAATAAAAAAAGAGGGTAATGATGTTCTGTTTTTAAATGAATTGCGGCACATAAAAAACACGGCGATGCGTTTAAGAATTCCTGTTAATCAGACCAATCATTTGGCTGTAAAAGCAATTCATGGTGCAACCGGCGTCATTTCCGGTTTGGACTATCGGGAAGAAAAAGTCATCGCAGCTATTCAACCGGTTTCACATACACCGTGGTACCTCATAGTCAAAATTGATGAAAAAGAAGCACTTGCAAATTGGCATTTTATCTCTGTCCTGATACTAGTTATAATGTTCGTAGCTGTCGGTTTTATTATGGTCGTCGCTAAAGTACTTCAACAACGCAATTTAAGCACATATTATCAGGAACTTTATCGGTCAGAAACAGCCCTCAGGGAAAATATGGAAAAACATTCAGTTACCCTGCATTCGATTGGTGATGCCGTTATTTCAACCGATGCCAAAGGTAATATTGAATTAATGAATCCTGTTGCTGAAGAATTGACAGGTTGGAAAGAATACAAAGCTATCGGTAAACCATTAGATTATGTATTTCATATCATTAGTGCAAAAACCAGAAAGCCTATTGAATCTCCTGTAACAAAAGTAATTAATAACGGAATTGTTGTCGGACTTGGGAATCATACACTGCTTGTTACAAAAGATAATCAAGAAATACCCATAGCGGACAGCGGTGCTCCGATTAGAAATGAAAAAAATGAAATAATTGGTGTTGTGCTGGTATTTAGAGACCAAAGTGAAGAATATAAAGAACGATGGTTAACGGATGAAAGATTAGCCCTGGCATCTTATGCCGTTGAACATACACTTCAAAACGTGTTGCTCAAGGTCCTTCGAGAAATCAGTTTGCTTACAAAAAGTTCCATTGGCTTTTATTGTTTTATAAATTCAGATCAAATATCGATGACTCTGGAACAATATTACAGCAAAATTCCCTCACAATCTATTAGGTTTTGTGATCAATCCCATGTCTTCAAACTTGAAGATAAATCAACATGGCAAGCATGTGTGAATCAGCAAAAACCAATCATTCAAAACTCACAACCAAACAAGTCTGAAAATATTCCGTTTTGCAAAGACGATTTTGATATTCATCGTGAGTTGGTTGTACCGATTATAAGAAAAAATAATGTCGTAGCAATTGTCCATATTGGTAATGGAAAGGAAAATTACTCGGATAAAGAAGCAGAATTGGTTTCAAAATATATTGATTTAACATGGGAGATTGTAAGCCAGAAACGGACACAAGAGGCATTGAGAAAAAGTGAAGAAATATTAAACAGAACAGGTTCTATTGCAAAAATAGGCGGGTGGGAGTATAATTTTGAGACAGGTAAAGCTATATGGACCCGGGCACTCTATGAAATATTTGAAATCGGATTTGATCAGGAACCACCTACCGTTGACCAATATTTATCACATTTTCCCGAGCCCTACAATAAACAATTAGAGCAGGCACATAAATTCGCATCCAAAGTTGGTGTACCATTTGATCTTGAACTTGAATTTAGAACCGCAAAAAATAATTTAATATGGTGTAGAATTCAAGGAAATCCTATTAAGGAAAATGGAATTTATACACGCGTACAAGGTACTTTTCATGATATAAGTGAAATTAAAATTGCTGAAAAACAAATACAGCATGATTTGAAAGAAAAAGAAGTACTAATTCGTGAACTTTATCATCGAACAAAAAATAATATGCAGGTTATTTCGTCCATGCTTCGGCTACAATCCCGTACGATTGATGATGAAAAATTTAAGATAAAGTTTAAAGAAATTGAAAATAAAATTCTTGCAATGGCCCTTGTTCATCAGAAACTTTATGAAACAAAGGACTTGTCACATCTGAATTTAAAAGAGTATATCAGAGGCCTTGTAGAATTATTACAAGAAAGCAATATTATTGATTCTTCCAGAATCGCAATTAATTTTGAGGGACAAGATATCAACGTATTGCTTGATACGGCAATGCCGGTTGGCATTTTAATAAATGAGATTATAACCAATTCCGTCAAATATGCATTCCCACCAGGATATGATGCAAAAATTGATATAAAACTAATTCGCTCTCCCAAAAATGAAATAATTTTAAACATTTCAGATAACGGCGTTGGCTTGCCGGACGATTTTGATTTTGCCACTCAAAAGGGTATTGGTATTCGTACAATTTTCGATCTTGTAGAATATCAATTACACGGCACCCTAAATTATGAAAGCAAAAACGGACTTTATTATACGATAGTATTGAACGAAGAATTTTATACACCGAGGGTTTGAGACGACATGATGAAAATATTATTGGGGAATTGTCGTTAACAGTAAAGTTTTAAAACATGACAGATGAGCTTATTCTTTAAAAATGGGCTGTTAGCTGAATATTCAAATGTGGTTGTATGATCCCATCACCGAATTTTATATCACAATCAATATTTGCCTGACTTGTTTTGTTAAATTTATAAACAGACCATACAGCGTCAATAGCACTAATTAAATGATTGGCAATAATAGCGCCGATTACAAATTGAGACCGGTTGTGTGCCGTGTCGGCGGCTATGCGTAAATCATCAAATTTTTGGCGATGCGCTTCATTTTCCCAGTTCCAGTAATAGGTTTCCGTATCATAATAATATTTTGGTAAATTTCGGTTCCTCAATTGTTCCGCATTATAATCATCAATATTATCATAATTGCCCACATCAATAAAATATGAGCTTGATTTTCCATCCAAATCAACCTGAGCATGAGAAGCGGCATAGGTCCTATAATCTTCCTCTTTCCAATCCTTATATGTCACAAATCCCCCATAGGACAACCATAATAATGCTTCAGAAGCTAAAAAATATTTTGTTTTATGAGATGCCTGTGCATAATGTTCACCCAAACCCGGAACGACTAAAGAAAGCAGAAAGGCTTTACCCTTGGATTTTGTAAGTGGTTTATTTATCTCTATATTTTTAGGTTGAGAATTATTTAAAGAAAATCCCGATGTATATATTGTTTTAGGCAGATAAGACAATTTTACCTTTTGCGGACTTGCTGCGAAAAGCAAACATACATTGACAAAGATCAAAAGAGTAATAAACTGTAAAGCTTTCATAAAAGTTACCATGTCATTCGTAATGTTAAGGCCGAACAATATTGATTATTAAAATGTAATGGTTCCATATTCATTTGAGCAGTTATCGTTTTGTTATATTTATTAACACTCCAGGCAGCTTCCAGGGCACTGAAAATGTGATTAAACAGGGCTATTGTGGCACCTGTTGTCGCTTTTTTAAAAGCCTGGTTACTGTCATCCCGCCGTCCTTCATAATATAACCGTTTTGATGAGCGTAGTGATTGCATTTCTTTAACTGTTTTACCAATTAAATCCTTATCATAATCATCCCATCCATAGTTAAACTGATCATACTTGCCGATCATTTCGTAATATTGCTGGTCTTTCTCCCGATGCAAACCATGACTGAATAATTTGCCTTCTTCAACACGCAAAGCTTCAATATTTTCAGTGGTACCGGTATATTCAATACCGCTATGATGGGCAACATATTTCCAGTAATCTTGTTCACTCCAATGGGTATTGGCATAACCATGGAACTCGTCTTCTATATCATTTCCCTCATTATTGTAGGTGATATACATCGTCCACGATACGGCTTCAATAGCAAGAAAACCCAGGCCTTTATAATAAGATCCGTTATAAACTTGCCCGGCACCCGGAACAACAACTGACATTAGTGCAGGTTTTTTAATTGATTTTTTCTCCATTCCGGACAAATTTTGCGATTCATTCGTGGACATACTGTTAACATCATACTTTGCCCCTGCCAACATAAATTCCTGCCACTTGTTATCTTGTGCAAACGGTTTATTGGCCAGAGAAAAAACCAGAATAAAAATAAAAGTTAAATAACGCACAGTTTACTCCCATCTATCAACGTTAATCAATAAAATCAAACAACAACGTTACATAATGTCGCCATTCTTCACCATAAATTTGGCCCTCATTGGTAACTTTGTCAAATCCGTAAGCCGACTCAAACTGGAATGCTGTCGGCATTCCAAAAAATGAAAATGCTGAAAAACGCAAACTGAGACCGGCATCCTTTTTAAAATCCGAAAAAGAAAAATCTTTATCAAACGCATTACCATAATCGAAAAAAGCACCGAGATAAAGTTTGTCTGTTGTAAATTGTAAAAAAGATTTTTGCATTTGATCGAAAATCGGAAAACGATAGGTAAATCTTCCTACCAGCATTTTCCGTCCTTCAATACTGTAAAACGGATACCCGCGAAGTCCCGGCATTCCACCGGCAAAAAAGTTAAAAAAACTGTCTACGGAACGGTCAACAACTCCGGCGTGAAGGTTCATGGCAAACGAATGGTGATGATGCCAGGGAACCGGTAAATATTCCCGCCATTCCAGTTCAAACCTGTTATAATTATAATCCGTATATACTTCCTGTGGGGAATTATATTCATTATCGGTGGCAAAGTCCTCAAAAAACTTGTTAAATTCACGGGTATATGTAAAGGTTAAATAACGTCCTGCTGTTCTGTTCGTTACAGGATAAGGTAAGCCCGGTAATTGATCCAGGGTATACTGGAATGAAACATGGTTGCCGACAAAATAAGTATTTGAAGGCGAACGCCATGTCACGCCTTGAAAGAAAAAGTCTTTAATTTTACTGGTGGAACGATGGTGGGACAATGAAATTTTAAGACCGTTGGATTTATTAATATAAAAATCCGAACCCAAATAGGCTTCTAAAATTGAAAACCGAATATCAACGGGTGCTTTTTTATAATTTTCAATCACTTCAATACTTTGTTCAATATTTCTGGTAAACCCGTATAGCTCCAAAAATAACGACGGACCCAGTTTATTATAACGAAATGAAGTAAATACATCAATATCTTTACGGGAATTAACAGCCGCACCACCAAACACATTGTATTTATCGAGGATATCACCCATAAAAAAATAGGACCCAAGTTTTACCTGATTTGAATCAACCATAACTCGCGGATAAAAACTGACCTGACTGTATTCCATACCATATTTTGTGGTATCATAAGATGGTGTCGTAAAATCATTATAATTCGTTACTGATTTCAGGTTCTCCGGTAATTCGGCCAATTTTATATTTTGCAGTTCAGGTGCGATATCCGAGGCATTCACATATTCAGCCAAACGTTGATCAATTTCAACAGGATTTTCAAGAATATTAACTTTATAACCGTCATGTTTAAAATTGGAATAGGCTAATGTTCCGTCAACAGATACATCCGGCATAAAGGCGCCGCCGGTGACATTTGTCCACAATTTTATGTCCTGCCCATTCATATCCATACTATAGATATTGAAAATACCTGTACGGTCCCAGGAGAAATATATGCGTTTTCCATCCGGGCTGATCACCGGATCACGTGCATCATTTTGATCATTGATAAGATTAAAAATTTCTCCGGTTTCGACATTTATTTTTTTTATGTCCCGGCCATGTTTTCTTGATTGGGAAAATACAATAAACTGTCCGTCTTTAGACCATCGCGGAGAATAAACACCCTGGCTGTTTTTATAATTTGTCAGATTTTTTACTTTATCACCGTTTTCATCCAAAACAACCAGATTATCTGTTCCATCTTTTTGCACAACACAAACAAATTGCCGCAGTTCAGCAGACCAATCCGGGTCCACACTCCGCAACGAGGATGTCAACTTTTTCTCTTTTTTCCCAGTCAAATCATATTTATAGAGATCAAAAAAATTAGAGTGGTTTTTGTTTTCTTTTCTTTTAACATAATAAAGTTGATTGCCTTTAGCATCCCAGGCAAGCTGACTGTTTACACCGATTTTAATTTTATCAAATTTCTTTTTTTCAAGGTTGTATAATTTTAAATTCGTAAAGCTTAAATATTGTTGTGACTCACTGCCGCAAAAAGCCAGTGTTTTCCCATCAGGTGACCATTTAGGATAAACATTTCCAATGCCTTTGGGTGTAATGTTTTCTCCGCTTATTTCATGTTCACGAATTTTTTCAACTCGTTTTGTATAATATTCCGTAATCTGTTTGCACCACTGTCCGTAAAGCTCGGTTCCACTAAAACCTGTTACATTTTTTAAGGCACCATTGATGCCGAAATGAAAAAATTTACTTAATTCTTTTGAAAAAGCCGGAATCGATTCAGCACCATAATTATGGGCGATATACCGCACAAATGCATATCCGGAATTATAGGTTCTCTCATTACCAAGACTGTTTTTACCAAAAACACCCATTTCGGTAAAACTGTGTAGTTCTTTGTTTAACACAGCCGTTCGCATAAGCATATCACGGTGACTGTCCCAACGATCATAATCAAGTCCCGGCACCTGAAACTGGGCCATTCCTTCGGCAAGCCACATAGGTATAACGGTCATGGGTAAAGGATAGGAAGCGATAATGTTCGGATATCCGTATAAAACATCCGGACGTTTTTCTTCCTCATAGCCGATCATTTGCATATAAAAAGCCGGAATTTTACGCGGCAGTTTACGGGCAGCTCCCAGAGATATCATATGTGAAAATTCATGTGTTACTACGTTGCGCAGCCAATCATTGGTTCCGCGTAAAATAAAAGTCATTTGCGGCGCCCAGATTTCAACTTTATTATCATAATAAAAAGCGCCGCCGTTGGAATTATCTTCATAATCTTTGATAATAAAATGAACAATACCATCCGGTTCCCAGTCATACATCGTGGTAACGGGAGCATAAATGTCTTCAGCTATTTTGGCGACAATCCTGGCTGTGCGTTCTGCTCCATTATGGTAATGCACCTTGAAATGTTCGGTTTGAATTGTATACCAGTCCAGTTCAGGATGTGTATATTCTGGTAAAATTTGTGAAAAAACCTGATTAAAATTAAATATAATCCCAAAAATTAATATAAGTTTTAACTTTTTCATATATTGTTACTTGACCACCGCGATTTTTATAATTTTATAACTTTTTTCAGATTCATTTTCTGCTTCAACTTTGGCGATATAAGCACCACTTTGAATGTCTGATACATCCCATGTAACATCGTGCTCTCCGGCAGTTATTCCGGATGCCTCAATTTCTTTAACCAGATCACCGGCAAGATCGTAAATTTTTATAGTCACCCGAACAGCATCGGATGTTAAAAGATAACGAATATTTGTACGATTGTTTTCCGCAGGATTGGGGTAGCAAAACGTACTTTCAGACGGCAGCAAACCACCTGTTTTATCCTGACCAACAGGTTCAAGATCGCTTTTATAGTTGAACAAATTACGTCCTGTTCGCCCGCCAAATTGCGGCCAGATCATGTCGTAATCATCTGCTGAATAATCCAGGTCCCATAAATACAAAAATCCGTCCTGTGATATGGCAACCAGCTCAACATCTCCGTCTTTATCAATATCCGCAACCAATGGAGAGGCGTTTATTTGCTGCCCAACACTTAACGGGAACCCATCACATTTTCGGGCGTCCTGATCAACAGCGGTTATTTGACCGCTGCTGTTGGCGGCAAAACAAATTGAAGCAATTTTATTTTTACCATGCATAAACAAGGGCGGTACCGCAAATTGTTCCACCGCTTCATCAATATCGACAGGGAAATTTGCAGACGTTATCCCGGTATTTGACACGGCCCAAAGTTGGCCTTTAGTATTAAACAAAACCTCAGGATACCCGTCCTTATTAACATCACCAAGAGCAGGAATTCCGGCTTCAATATTTAAATTTGCCTTGTTTTGAATTATTTCACCAAAAGAGTTTAATATGTAAAATTCACCCGTATTGGAGAAAATATAGTACACCTGATTTTTTGAATAAAGCTGAACAGAACAAATATTAAAATCCGAACCATTGCCCAATACTTGACGATTCCATAATAAAGTACCGTCCAATAAATAACTTGAAATATCACCCGAAGCTGAAGCCGTAACAAAAGCGGATTCATCAACCGTTGCAGCCAGTCCGGAAATGTTTGTTTGTGCAACAGAAAAACTATTAACAACAGGTTCAAGGTCTAAATTTATGGAAACAACGTGTACAGAACCGTCATTGGCACCGATTACAACGTTAGTATTCTCATTAGATTGTAAAACCATTGGATGAACAGACGGGTTTATTTCCAGGGCCTTTTCAAAAACAATATCAGCACGCCCGTCACTATCTGCGTCTAAAAGTTGAAATGCTGTCAAGGTTCCGGATTTTGTAACAACAATAACTTCATCGGTCCCATCACTATCCAAATCGACAATAACAGGAGCAACGAGAATGGAATCGGAACAGGTATTTAATAAAGCCCAGTCATAATTTTCTGATTGATTGTTGATATTATCAACTGAAATTTGAGAATCATTGGGAATGATCTTTTCACCGGTAGCTGTCCAGCCGAGTATATTTCCATCAACAGTAACGGCAATTATAACCGATTCCTGGCCCATTTTAGCAATTTTTAAACCGCCCTGACAAATCTTTTTTCCTGCGTATTGCGGGAACCCATTTTGTGCCCAATCCGATGAAAGTGAAAAACTCATCACCGAATCCCTGGCGCTAAAATTTTCAATACGAATATGGGTATCTGAACCGTTATAAGCGCGGCTATTGGGTATTGTCTGGGAAGAAAACGCCACCGTTTCAGATTCGTTAACGATTGTATGAGAAAAAATTCCCTGACCAATATGGATCAAAATAATCTCCGCTTTCAGTGCCATAGGCAGCGTCCAGCATAGAGTAATAATACCCGATGTCCTGGGCGCCATCACATTCAACCAGGTCAACACCGCGGTGATTAATATCATTATTTATCGTATTTGCTTCAAGATTCTGCCGGATAACAGATTCATCAATATGCCAAATAAGAATACCTGAACCCGGCAAACCAAAATCATACTCATCGACTGACGTAATAACACCTAGGTTTGGTTCAATTAAAATATTTCCCGTCGTATCAAACTGTGCACGATTTCCGGCCTGGTCACGGCCAAAAGCAACGCCATCACCATTACTGTCTTTTTGTCTGTTTTCAATTAAAAAATATTCATCAGATGTTATGGGTATTTTCAAAATGTGCGGTGCAGATGTTGTGACATTGCTGCCGACACTCAATTCACCATTGCTAACAGTTACGGCTGTATCCCATCCCATATACAGCTTCATCCAGGCGCAGGGTTCTGCCGGAACAAGTCCCTGAAAATTATAGGAACCCTGGTCCATAAGTCCCCACCGGCCGATACCGGCACGTCCGTTTTCAGTATTAAAAAGATTGGGCATGCCAAGCTGACTTCCCATTAACAGTGTCATTGTGCCCAGCAATCCAAGATCATATTCTTCCTGATTTTGCATTTCAGGAAGAATTATTGCCTCGCGGACAAAGACTCCGGAGCCAAGGTCAATGCCATTGTAATCATTCTGATTTTGGCCCAAAGTTTCTTTTAAAGTTTGAAAATCGAGAAAAACAGACTGGATGTCATAGGGAGTGGGATCAAAGTCAAAAGCAAAATCGCTTCCTATACCGGCGTGAAAAACAACAAAAACATCATATTTCGCAAAATCAAGATCATCCTGTTCTTTGGCAATTTCGCAAACATCCCTCACAAGTTCAGACCATCTAGTATTTTTAAGTTCTTCATCTTCCTCACCGGAATAATAGACCATATTTTGATTTAACAAATAAGCCTGCTCCGATGCTTCAGGAAAAACATCAGCCTGTAAAACAAGTTTTCCGTTTGAAATATGCTTAAAATAATTAGAAAGAGCCAGTAATTGATCTTGAAAATAAACTTTATTGTGAGGAGGACGATCTATAATATAATCACTGTCTGAAGAATAATCAAACTTGCCATCACCTGTTGTTGTGGCTAATTCATCCTGAACAAACTCTGCTCTCAAAGCCATAATTTTAAGAGTATCGGGAGTTGAAATATCTTTGAATCCGCCTTCTGAAAAGGTACTGACAACATTTAAAGGATCAATCGTTGTCATTTTTGGCAGAATAGTCGGTTTGGAATAGCTGATCTGAACTTTTAGTACAAAACATACAAACAGGACAGCATAAATTCTTAGTAATACTAATTTTCGCATGTATCAATCCAAAATGAACACATGAATCCAACAGATGAATTAAAATGTAACAGGCAATAAAAAATCAATTTTATTGCCTGTTAAAATTTGGTTTTTATAACCCAATTGTCAAAGAAAAACGCATGGTATCTTGTAAGGGATGTCCCTCTCCGGCTGAAACATAGCCAAAATCAAAACGATAGAGACTATATTGGATACCGGCACCAAAAGAAGTATATTTTACTTTACCTGGTTTATCCCAATAGTATCCAATACGAAGAGCAAACATATCGCTATACCAATATTCAGCTCCTCCACTCAACGTTCCGTTAAAAATCTTTTTCCCGGGTTTGTTAATTTGATTACCATCTTCATCTGTTTCTGTTGATAATTCAGAATCTGGAGTCGTCCAAGGCGAAGTAAAAAGTGCCTTATAAAATGGGTCGGACTGTCCATCTTTATGCGGTGTTACCATTAATTTGTTCATATCGCCGGTAACAGTAAGTTTGTTATATTTTGAATTTACAATTTTATAAGCAAAACCTACTTTTAAATTTGTCGGTAAAGGATCAGCTTGTGCAGCATCGATATATGTAATCTTGGGACCCATATTTGACAAGTTAAGGCCCAAACTCAGATTAGGCAGAAACGGTGTTTTGTACAATGTGGAAAGATCAAATGCAAAGGCATTTGCTTTTCCGTCACCCTGAGCAGTACCGATACCAACACTTGACAAATTTGAACGAATATATCTCAATCCAAGGCCAACACCCCAGTTTTCAGCTAGTAATGTTCCATATGTGGCAGATAGGGCATATTCATAACTTTTAAACGTACCGAGTGCTTCCGGGCCTGTTTCATCTGTGATTGTCTGTTCCCCAAGGTTTAAATAGGTAACATTAAAACCAAAAGTTCCCAAACCCTCAACAGGATGAATATAGGACCCAAAATCATAAAACAAATCAGCACCAAACTGAGGTAACCAGTTTGCATGCATCAATGATATTTCTCTCTGGTCCTGAAACGCCAATCCTGCCGGGTTCCAGTAAACTGCAGTTGCATCATCGGCGAGCGCGACAAATGCTTCACCCATACCTGCAGCTCGGGCTCCTGGTGAAATCATTAAAAAGAGCACCGCAGCATTACTGACTGCATAAACCTGCGTAAATGAAACAAGCATCATTGTTATCATTATAACAGAAATTAATAATTTTTTCATTGTATACCTCCTGTATAATTGCCAAACTCTTCAGGCAACTCCTTACAGAAAAAAAAATCCGAATGTTGAATCAAAATCACTAAAATTGCGACTCACAGACATTCGGGTTATCATCTGAGGAGTCCTTAATAAAGTTCGAAAAAAGAAATTTCAAAATATAATTTTTACGATTACCAGTTAAAAGTACTATTCGGCTTTAAATCTTTAACGAACTTTTATAAGCTTACTCCTGTGTAATATTTTCTGTTAAACCTTGCTAAAGTACCAATTCATTTTACAATAATCAAGCGCTTTTTCATACATGTGACAAAAATGACACACCTATTAAAAAATGAGTCACAACCTTTGGATTGTGGACTATAATATAACTATCTTTTTAGTTAATAAGTTCCTTTAATGATTGTATAAAAAAGTCAAGTTCCTTCTTTGTGCGTTTTTCTGTAACGGCACACAGAAAGTTGTTTTTTAAACCTTTATAATACTTTTCCAAAGGTATTCCTGCAAAAATTTTACGTTTTTCCAGGTTTGTAATTATGTCATCTGTCGGGTCGCTCGTTTGTATTACGAACTCTTTAAAGAAAGGTTTTTCAAATTTTATGCCAAAGCCATCAATTTTGTTAATATTTTCAGCCAAATAATGACTTTTCTGTAAACACATTTCAGCAATATGTTTCAATCCATTTTTACCTATTAAGGACAAATATACAGTAGCTGCCAGGGCCATAAGTCCCTGATTTGTACAGATATTTGATGTTGCTTTGTCCCGGCGAATATGCTGTTCACGTGTTTGCAACGTCAATACAAAACCACGTTTGCCATTAAGGTCTTTGGTTTGACCCACAATACGGCCGGGCATTTTGCGGATTAATTCCTTTTTTACAGCAAAAATTCCAAGGTAGGGGCCACCGAAATTCATAGGATTACCCAAACCCTGGCCCTCGGCTGTTACAATATCCGCATTATACTCTCCCGGACTTTTTAACAGTGCTAAAGAAATAGGGTCGTTCGATGTAATCAGCAATGCACCATATTGATGCACTAATTCTGAAATATCATCCATTTCTTCAAGACAGCCTAAAAAGTTGGGGTGTTGAATGATGACAGCAGCCGTTTTTTCCGAAACCATCTCTTTGAGCTTGTTCAAATCTGTTGTACCATTATCAAATGGTATTTCATGAATAACAATATTACGACCGACACAATATGTTCGGATGATGTCCCGGTAATTAGGATGGACAGTAGAAGAAACAATGATTTCCTGCCTTCTTGTATGTCCGCAAGCCAATAAGGCGGCTTCAGCTAAAGCAGACCCACCATCATACATGGAGGCGTTGGCAGCGTCCATACCGGTCAATTCGCAAATCATTGTTTGGTATTCATAAATAGCTTGTAAGGTTCCCTGACTTACCTCGGGTTGATAAGGTGTATAAGCAGTGTAAAATTCTGATCTGGATGTTATATGCTTTACAGCCGCTGGAATAAAATGATCATAGGCACCACCGCCGAGAAAACAAATATTATCAGCACAATTTTGATTTTCAGCAGCGAGTTCTCTCAGATGTGACATCACTTCCATTTCAGACATTGCCGGCGGCAGGTTCAATTCTCCATTGTACAATAATTCAGAAGAAATATTTTCCAACAGGTCTTCGAACTTTTCTACACCGATTTTTTGAAGCATTTTGTTTTTATCTGCTTCGGTATGTGGGACAAAGGTCATTATTATGTCTCCAACTCTAGGAAATTAATTTTTTATAACTTTCAGAATCCAAAAGTTCTGCAAGTTCATCCGGATTATCAAGTTTTATCTTGATCATCCAACCCTCACCATAAGGGTCTTTGTTAACAATTTCCGGTGTATCGTTTAGTTGTTCATTAACTTCCACGACCTCGCCGGAAACAGGAGCAAAAAGATCAGAAACAGCTTTAACAGCTTCAATGGTTCCAAAGGCTTCCATTTGGGTAACAGTTGAACCGGTTTCCGGTAATTCAACAAAAACCAAATCACCCAGTTCTCCCTGGGCATAATCGGTTATGCCGACTGTGGCAATTTCATCTTCAACTGAAATCCATTCGTGTTCTTTTGTATACTTTAGATTGGCTGGAATTTGCATAATTATTCTCCCATTTTTGAAAAGTCAAAATCTTCTAAAAATTTGGTATTAAAATCACCGCTTCTAAATTTTTCATGGTTTAAAATCTTTTTATGCAAAGGAATTGTTGTAGCAATACCTTCGATAACAAATTCATCCAATGATCTTAACATTCTCCGAATTGCTTCTTCCCGATCTCTTCCATGTGTAATCAATTTAGCAATGAGAGAGTCATAGTACGGCGGTATTTGGTATTGGTCATACGCATGGGTGTCAACACGTACTCCCAGGCCGCCCGGAGTATGAAAATTTACAATTTTCCCGGGTGACGGACGAAAATCCTTAAACGGATCTTCTGCGTTAATACGGCACTCGATAGAATGACCGCGTAACTTAAAATCTTTAATTTTTTCAGAAATTTTATGACCACAAGCAACAAGTATCTGTTCCTTGATCAGATCAATTCCAATAACAGATTCTGTCACCGGGTGTTCTACCTGAATTCGGGTATTCATTTCCATAAAATAAAATTGTCCCTTATCAAATAAAAACTCGATGGTACCGGCACTGTTATAATTTACTTGCTTAGCGCCTTTTACGGCAACAGCATTCATTTCTTCACGAATCTTGTCGGTTATCACCGGTGATGGCGATTCTTCGATTAATTTTTGATGTTTCCTCTGGATTGAACATTCTCTTTCTCCCAAAGAAACAACATTCCCATGATCATCACCAAGGAGCTGAAGTTCAATATGGCGCGGACTTTCAAAGAACTTTTCCATATAAAGAGCCGGATTATTAAAGGCAGCCTGAGATTCTGCACTGGCTGTTTTAAAAGCATTTTCCATATTCTCCTTGCTGCGCACAACCCGCATTCCTCTTCCGCCGCCACCGGCAGAGGCCTTAATAATAACGGGATATCCTATTTCTTCGGCCAACAAAACAGCCTGCTCTGCATCTTTAAGAATGCCCTCGGAACCGGGAATAACCGGAACACCGGCTTTTTTCATTGTATCTTTGGCATAAGCTTTATCACCCATACGTGTAATGACTTCGGCAGAGGGGCCGATAAAGTGTATATGACAAGAATGACATATTTCAGCAAAATGAGCGCTTTCAGCTAAAAAACCATAGCCGGGATGGATAGCGTCGGCATTTGTAATTTCAGCAGCGCTTATCAAATGCGGAATATTCAAATAACTTTGATGACTGGGTCCCGGACCAATACAAACAGCTTCGTCGGCAAAACGCACATGTAAACTGTCAGCATCCGGTTCACTATAGACGGCAACTGTTTCAATATCAAGTTCTTTACAGGCACGAATTATTCTTAAAGCGATTTCACCTCGATTGGCAATCAATATCTTTTTAAATAATTTCATATATATTAAATCAGTCCTTTTTATGCAGGTTCGACCAAGAAAAGTGTTTGATTAAATTCTACCGGTTGTGCATTTTCAGCAACGATTTTAACAATCTTGCCGTTCACTTCAGCTTCAATTTCATTCATCAGTTTCATAGCTTCAATAATACACATTACTTTTCCGGGAGAAATCTTGTCACCTTCTTTTACATAAGGTTCTGCATCCGGAGCAGGGGCTCGGTAAAATGTGCCGACCATTGGTGATTTTATCTCAACATAATTATTTTTTGGTGCTTCTTCTGGTTTGGCAACAGGAGCAACCTCTGCGGGTTTTTGAGCCTGTTGTTCAGTCGCGTGTGGAGCTTGCACCATAATATGTGAAGAAGCATGAGATGGCGATGAACTTTTACTGATCCTGATTTTACGTCCCCACCATTTTGTAATTTCCAATTCGCCGATATTACTTTCTTCGACAATTTTAACGAGTTCCTGAATTTTTTTTGCCCGCATACTTTCTCCTTATCAGTTCATAAATAAAGGGCTGTTGGTTTAGAAAAATCCAATCACTTATTCTTTGACACGTTCTATATATGTAGAAGTCCTTGTGTCAACACGAATAATCTCTCCTTCTTCGATGAAAAGTGGGACCTGGACAACACCACCGGTTTCCAATACAGCAGGTTTTGTAGAACCGGAAACCGTATCACCCTTTAACCCTGGTTCGGTTGAAGTAATTTGTAAATTAACAAAATTCGGCATTTCAACACCAATAGGTGTATCACCATGCATGAGCACACCAACTATTTCGCTCTCTTTTAAAAATTCGGAACCGGATTGTATCAAATCCTGAGGAATTGACATTTGTTCATAGGATTCACTATCCATTAAAACAAAATATTCACCTTCTTTATAAAGAAATTGCATCGGACGACGTTCCACACGTGCGTCCTGGACTTTTTCGCCACCACGAAATGTCTTTTCAACCACTCGCCCGGTTTTTACATTTTTCAATTTGGTACGAACAAAAGCGCCGCCCCGTCCCATTTTTACATGTTGAAATTCAACAATTGAAAAAAGGTCATTATCAATAATTAATATCAGTCCTGTCCGAAAATCGGATGTTGAAGCCATATATTTTTCCTCTATTTTTTACTTTGATTCCAATTTTTTCTTTAAAATTTCTGTAATTGTTTTGGGATTAGCCTTGCCGCCGGTAGCCCGCATAACTTGTCCCATAAAAAATCCAAACACTTTGTTATTACCGGCCTGATAAGCCTGAACATCTTTAACATTTTGATTGAGAATATTTTCAATAATTGATTCTATTTCAGACGTATCTGAAATTTGTTCCAACCCCTGTTCTTTAATAATTACTTTTGGTGTTTTACCGGTTTCCTGAACAAGGTTAAAAACCTTTTGCCCCATTTTCCGTGTAATAACACCTTCATCCACAGATGTTAATATTTCCGCCAGATATTCGGGAGTAACATTCATTTCACTTATTGTGCACTGCTCTTCTTTCAGGGTGCGTAACACCTCACCCATCACCCAGTTGCTGGCAGACTTTTTATCATTAACATGCTGAGCAACATTTTCAAAATATTGGGCCAATTCGGGATCATCAGTCAAAACACCGGCATCATAATCCGGTATGTTCATTTCCTCAACATAACGTTGTTTTTTTGCAGCCGGAAGCTCCGGCATTTGGGCTTGTATGTTCTCAATATATTCCTGCTTAATGACTACAGGCACGAGATCAGGATCGGGGAAATAGCGATAATCATGAGAAAACTCTTTACTTCGCATCGATTCAGCCACATTGTTATCTGCATCCCATAACAATGTTTCCTGTAAAATTTTCCCGCCATTTTCAACAATTTGCGTCTGTCGATTTATTTCATATTCGAGTGCTTTTTCAACAGCACTAAACGAATTCATGTTTTTCAATTCAGTTTTGGTACCCAGCGTTGTTGCACCAACCGGGCGTACGGAAATATTGGCGTCACAACGTAAACTTCCTTCTTCCATATTGCCGTCACAAATTCCCAAGTATCTGACAATTTGCCGTAAACTGTTCAAATAAGCATAAGCTTCTGCCGGAGTTTTTATTTCAGGTTCACTTACAATTTCCAGCAAAGGAACACCACAACGATTAATATCAACCAATGTTTCATTTTTGGCAACATAAGATTCCGAATGCATGGACTTGCCGGCATCTTCTTCAAGATGGATTCGTGTAAGCCCAATTTTACGTGTTTCATCACCCACGTTTATTTTTACAAAGCCATGTTCACAAAAGGGTTCTTCAAATTGCGAAATCTGGTAGCCTTTGGGCAAATCCGGATAAAAATAATTTTTCCGTGCAAAGATGGAACGTTTGTTTATACGACTGTTGGTTGCCAACGCCAATCGCGTAGCAAACTCTACAACCTTTTCATTTAAAACAGGCAAAACGCCTGGTAAACCCAAACACACAGGGCAAACCTGACTGTTTTGATCCGCACCAAAGGCTGCACTGCAATTACAAAAAATTTTGGATTTTGTTAAAAGCTGAATATGTACTTCAAGACCTATAACCGGTTCGTATTTTTCACTCATTTTAAATTATAATTCCTTACTATTATTCAGGACAACATCTGCAATTTGATATAACGTCCCTTCCGCAAAGTGATTTCCAATTAACTGCATACCAATGGGTAAATTATCAGCATCCTTACCTACAGGGATCGATATTCCCGGCAAACCGGCAAGGTTTAAAGAAACCGTATAAATATCCGAAAGATACATCGTTAAAGGATCGTCACTTTTTTCGCCGATAGAAAATGCTGTGGTTGGTGCTGTTGGTGTAATTATACAATCAACAGTATTCAAAGCATTTTGAAAGTCATTTTTTATCAAAGTTCGGGCTTGTTGTGCTTTTTTGTAATAAGCATCATAATAACCTGAAGACAGCACATAGGTTCCAAGCATAATTCGTCTTTTAACTTCCGCTCCAAATCCCTCACTTCGGCTGTTAACATACATTTCTTCCAGGCCGGCAGAATTTTCACTTCTTACGCCATAGCGTGCCCCGTCATATCGGGCCAGGTTTGAAGAAGCTTCTGCTGTAGCAATAATATAATAAGCAGCGATTGCATATTCCGTATGAGGAAGAGAAATATTAATAATTTCTGCACCAGCTTTTTTCAATACGTCTAATTGGGTCTGAATTGCAGAATTGACACTGGGGGCAAGCCCTTGTGCATAGTATTCTTTTGGTAACCCGATTTTTAATCCGGCAACATCTCTTCCTAAAAATTCAGCATAGTTATCAACCGGTACCGGTGCTGACGTGCTATCATGAGGATCATGTCCTGCCATAGTCTGTAACAACAAGGCCGAATCTTTTAAAGATTTTGTTATCGGTCCGATCTGATCGAGAGAAGAAGCATAAGCAACCAAACCGTAACGTGAAATACGTCCGTAGGTCGGTTTAAGACCTATAACACCACAAAATGAAGCCGGCTGTCGAATTGAACCGCCGGTATCCGTTCCAAGCGATGCCATGCACAAATTTCCGGCAACAGCAGCAGCCGATCCGCCGGAAGATCCGCCGGGGACCCGGCTTGTATCGCATGGATTTTTTACAGGCCCAAAGCCGGAATTTTCATTAGAAGAGCCCATTGCAAATTCATCCATATTCGTTTTGCCGATAAATATAACATCCTCGGCTTTTAATTTTTCAATAGCAGTGGCTGAATATGGTGAGATAAAAGACGATAATATTTTAGAACCGCAGGTTGTTTTTTCACCTTCAACATTCAATAAATCTTTAACCGCTAAAACAAGTCCGGCAAGACGCCCGGCTTTGCCGGCAGCAATTTTCTGGTCTATTTCCCTGGCGCGTTCAAGTGCGCTTTCATTAAAAACAGATATAAAGGCGTTCAAATCCTGGTTTTGAGAGACGTTCTTTAAATATTCTTGTGTAATACTTTCACAACTTGTATTACCATTAATAATTTGCGGCTGTAACGAAAAATAGTCTGTTTTAGTCAAACTCAATATAATCCTCGTGAAATAAAAAATGAACTGATACTGATTACTCTTCAGATTTGGATGATGTGTTTTTTGTATTTACTTCATCGTCGTCTTCATTCGTCGCTTTTTTAAATTCACGAATTCCTTTTCCCAACCCTTTGGCCAGTTCAGGCAATTTTTTAGCACCAAATAATAAAACAATAATAAATAAAACAATTAAAAGCTCTGGGCCGCTGGGTGTAAACATCATTAACATGATAGCCTCCAATAACACAGTTACATATAATTAGAAATCATCTCAGATATCTATTTCTTTTTTAACATCTTCTGCTGCTTTTTTAAATTCGCGTAAACTCTTTCCCAACCCTTTTGCAAGGTCCGGTAAACGTTTGGATCCAAACACGAGTAAAATGACAACCATAATAACCAACATTTCCGGCATTCCAATTGCAGGAAACATATAAACCTCCTCCACATAAAAAAATTGTGGACAATTATCAATTTATTTTTAACCGATAAATATATTGCAGAATTGTATTAATTGCAAGAACTATGTTTATAATAAAAAGTACAGACTTTTAAATACTGAATATTTATCGATACCATCTGAAAATATAAGTGGCCAGGAATATGCCGATTACGCCGATGACATTAATTTTAAGAGACAGGCCGATCGTAAAGGATATTAATGCAAGGTCCAGGGTAACCGGGCTAAAACCAAAACCGACAGACCTTAAAAAAAACTGTTTTACAACACCTGCCGGCAGCACCAAACCCAATACTTGTCCCAGCACAGAACCTATAACAGCACCTATAATAATAATGGTTACAAGCCAGGCAAATGAAATTTTTAACCTCATTAAAAATGCATCCTTAAAAAATAAACCGCTAGCTATTCATTTTCAGAATAGGGTTCTTCCATAGTCTCCGGGATTATATCAATATCAGCTTCTCTGTTTCTTACAAGGTCGATAACAAAATTAGCAGGCCCGGAAATAAGATATACCATCATAAAAATAAATAATATATACTCTGGAAAGATCGGCATTAAAACAATAGTAACAAACATGGCTAAAAGTTTTATTCTGTTACTGCCGGGAACTTTTAAAGAAAATCTGGGCATTCCATCGTATCGTACAGTACTTGCCATAAGTAAACTTACAAGAGGAACAAGAACGACCAATAAGCGTAGTAAAAAACTCCAGTTTGTCGCACTAAAAATTATGACCACACTGCCAAGAGTAACCGCCGCCATTGGTGCCGGCATACCGTTAAAATCATTACTTTTTCCTGATCTTAGTGTGTCCAAATTAAAGCGGGCAAGTCTGAATGCAGCAAACAATAACGGCAAAAAGGACAATAAAATCCCAACATGCCCCATTGTTTTAAAGTGCACTTCATAAACGAGCATTGACGGGGCAATACCCGCAGCTACAACATCACTAAGAGAATCCATTTGCAGGCCGAAATCACTGCTTAAACCGGAAGCACGTGCTATACGCCCATCAAGCCCATCAAATATTGCAGAAATAAATATAAACCAGGCTGCATTGGAAAACTTTCCGGATGTAGCCAAAATAACCGCCATAAACCCGCAAAACAAATTTAACGACGTAAACAGGTTAGGCACATTAAGATATTGTTTCTTTTTCATTAATTTTTGCGATGACGCTTTCCCCGGCGTGCAATCGGTCTCCTTTTTTTACAGTAATTGTTGCCCAGTCTTCAAGATAAACTTCCATCCTTGAGCCAAATTTAATAATTCCAAACTTTTCCCCAGTTTTTACCATTTGTCCCGGCATTAACCGGCACACGATTCTACGAGCTATCAAACCTGTTGACTGTTTAAACGCAAGTTTTCCATAAGGCGTTTCCAGTCCAACTAAAGTACTGACATTTTTTATTGAAGCCTCAGGTAAATTTGCAGGTAAAAATTTTCCACGATTGTATTTGATATATTCAACTGTTCCCTGAAAAGGTGTATAATTGACATGAACATCAAATACTGACATAAATATAGCCACACGCATGGCTTTTCCATTTATAAATAACGGTTCGTCTACTTCTGTGACATCAAGAACACGACCATCAGCGGGTGAAACGATACAATTTGGATCATCTGGAGCTGTTCGTTTTGGGTCCCGAAAAAAATATACCGAAAACAAACCGAAAGCTAAAAATAACCCGCCAAATATTATTACGACACTATTCTCGTAACTGTTCCCAAAACCAACAAGAATGGCTGCAAAACATAGAACTATTATTATAGTTGGAATACCTTCTTTACTCAATTTATAAACCCTGCTAAGTTAAAATTCGATCTTTAATTATTTTATAGTTTTCTTCAAGTTCTTCCAGAGTTTGTATTGGCTGACCCTTTGACATCTTAACATCTGTCTGTAAATCCCATAATCGACAGGTATCCAAACTAATTTCGTCACCAAGCGTAATTTCACCTTCACGTCTACCAAACTCTAAATTAAAATCAACAAGACTTATTGAACGTCTTCTAAAAAAATCTTTGAGAATGACATTTGTTTTCGAAATTAACCGATGAATTTCTTTTAATTCATCCGTCAAGGCATGTCCAAAAGCTACAATGTGGTCTTCATTAATTAAAGGTGTATCTTCTTCACTTTTAAGATAGAATTCGATAACCGGACATTCCAGCACTTTACCTTCTTCTATTTTGTATCGCTTAACCAAACTGCCGGCAGCAATGTTACGGACAACGATTTCCAGAGGTATCATTTCCAGTTTTTTAACGCGTATTTCACGAGCAGCAGCCTGATCAATAAAATGATTTGGAATATTGTAACTTGACAAAAAGCGAAAAAGAAGTGAAGATATTTGGGAATTAATACCTCCCTTTCCGTTTAGTTTAACCTTTTTACCAGAACTTGCTAATTCATCTACTGTGTCTTTAAATTCGAGAAGCAGCTCATTTTCATTATCACCATTATACACTCTCTTGGTGCGCCCCTCATAGATTTTTTGCCTCTTCAATTTACTTCTCCTTTCTCAAAATTTCTCTGTTTATCGAAAGGAACTCTGCAACAAAATGTTCCTCAGCATATTCTTATTCCAATGACACAATGCAGCAATTATTTCCCACCATATAAAGTAATCTAAATTTTATAGAATACCAACATTTTTCATTATATAATCAACATTTTTTAGAGCTGCTTTTTCGTTAAAACATTCATCTACATCTTTAGCGTTTAACTTTGACATAATTCTTTCATCAGCGAGCAATGCTTCTTTAAAACTAACTCCCGACTGCCAGCATTTCATGGCATTTTCCTGGACATATTTGTAAGCATCCTCTCGTGTGATGCCTTTTTCCGTCAACTTTAACAAAACCGGTTGTGAAAAAATCAATCCGTTTGTTAAATTTAAATTTTTAATCATATTATCGGGATAAACAACAAGATTGCTTAATATACGTGTTAGTCTGGCCAAAAGATAATCAGCAATTATACAACTGTCCGGGAAAATGACACGCTCAACAGAAGAGTGACTGATGTCTCTTTCGTGCCAAAGCGCTACATTTTCATAGGCAGCCAGGGCATTGGTTCGTAATAAACGAATAAGACCGGTTATATTTTCACTGCCGATAGGATTTCGTTTATGCGGCATAGCAGACGATCCTTTTTGACCTTTTGTAAAAGGTTCTTCTGCTTCCAAAACTTCCGTACGCTGTAAATGACGAATCTCAACAGCTATTTTTTCCATGGTGCATCCGATAAGGGCCAAAGCAGACATAAATTCGGCATGTAAATCTCGCTGAATAACCTGGGTGGAAATATTGGCCGGTTTTAAACCGAGCATATCACAGACGTTACGTTCTACGCTCGGATCAATAAAAGCATAGGTACCAACAGCACCTGAAATCATACCAACGCGGATAGCCTCTGTTGCATTTTCAAGACGCTGCAGATTACGCATCATTTCATCATACCATAAAGCAAATTTCAACCCAAACGAAGTCGGCTCCGCATGGATACCATGACTTCTGCCAATACAAATGGTATCTTTATATTGCAATGCTTTTTCTTTAAAACATCACAAAGATTTTTAACATCTTTAATAAGAATAGCCGCAGCCTGTTTAATTTGCAGAGCCAGCGAGGTATCCAGCAAATCAGATGAAGTCATGCCGGCGTGAATAAACCGGGAATCCGGTCCGACATATTCAGCAACACAGGTTAAAAAAGCGATAACATCGTGTTTGACACTTGCTTCAATTTCTTCTATTTTTTCTACATTAAAATCAGCTTTTTCAACGATATTTTTAATAGCGGATTCGGGAATTCTGCCAAATTCGGCCTGAACTTTACAAACAGCAACTTCAACTTCCAGCCATTTCCGATATTTATTTTCATCACTCCAAATGTCGCCCATTTCCGGACGGGTATATCTTTTTATCATTTATATCGCCTCTTGTTTGAATCAGGGTGTGCTTCCAATTTTAGTTTAAAGTATTTGTAACTTTTGTTACGAAAAATCCGGATGTTTAAAACATCTCCTTTTTTCAAATCCAGATTATCTATAGTTTTTTTTACATCATCAAATACGTTTATTTCATTTCCATTTATGGAAATAATTATATCACCAATTTCAAGTCCTGCTCTTTCTGCCGGGCTTCCCCGATCAATATCCGAAATGATAACACCATGCGGCAATGTCATTCCCAAATAACGGGCTATAGAAGGACTAACTACATCGTAATTTATTCCTGTCCAAAAACTTCTATCAACACGACCGTAATTTAACAGGTCATCCAAAACTCTTTTTACACGATTAATGGGTATGGCAAAACCCAAACCGATATTTGCTGACCGTGTTTCACTGCCTGAAATTATCCAGGTATTAATTCCGATAACTTCGCCGTTACAATTTACCAGGGGACCACCGCTGTTACCGGCATTGATCGCAGCGTCTGTTTGCAGCATATCCTGAAATATACGATCATTACTTTGCCGGCCAAAATCCTGATCTTTGGCGCTTATCACACCCACTGTAACAGTCGGCTTTGAAGACAAATCAAACAAACCGAATGGATTTCCAAGCGCAATGGCCCATTCACCAATAATTGTTTGGTCCGAATCACCAAACTTTAGTATTGGAAAATCGTCTCCCTCAATTTTTAAAACTGCCACATCCGTTGTAAAATCAACACCTACAATTTTAGCAACAAACTGTTTACCGCCGGTTTTTGTAACAATAATTTCACTGGCATCTTCAACAACATGATGGTTTGTTAAAATATATCCTTCTTTGGAAAAGATAAAACCGGAACCAAGACTTTTGACCCGTTTTTCAATTGGAATAGACGGCAACAAATGTTTAAAAAAAGGATCATCAGCAAAAGGATTACTACGTATATATCTTTTTACTTGTGTTACATTTATGCCCACAACCGCAGGACTTACCTTGGAAATAGCTCTTGTAAGAGCATTTTGACGAGACTGCGAAACATCGGAAGAAGGATTAGCATTTACCAACGGTACAAAAACCGCTAAAATAACTAAACTATATACTATAGTTATATATCTTTTCATTATCTTAAACATAATAAATTACGATTGATTCCTGTTATAATTTTCGGATAAAGAAAAACTATTATAACCGACCTGGACCAAAAACAGCCCCTGCGGAGGAGCAGTAGGTCCTGCTGCACATCGGTTTTGGGCCTTTAATATGTGTATCATTTCATCACTGCTGATTTTCTTTTGACCAACCTCAAGCAATGTTCCCACCAGTGAACGAACCATATTGTGCAAAAAACGATTTGCAATAACATTAAAAATTATTTTATCATCCGTTTTGCTCCAGGAAGCATGGTGCACAAAACAACGATAATGATTAACCTGTGAGCCGGCCTGACAAAAGGATTTAAAATCATTTTCTCCATACAAGCAGGAACAGGCATTGTCCATTTCACTAATATCCAAATGCAGGGGAAAATACCATGTAAAATTTCTGTCAATAGCAGAAGGACGCTGTGAAATTACATACCGATAAGACCGAAACCGGGCAGAAAACCGGGCACTAAAATCTTCTTCAACAGGTTCCGCAGATAAAATCCTCACATCTCTTGGCAAAAGAGCATTTCCGCCTCTTTGAAAGGTTTCCAAAGGCAAAAGACTTTTAGTTTTAAAATTTACAACCTGACCTAATGCGTGAACTCCTGTATCGGTCCTGCCGGCAACAGTAACGCGAATATCCTCCTGAGAAATGGTCGACAAAGAACGCTCTAATTCATCCTGAACATTTCTGACATTCGGCTGTGACTGCCAGCCATGAAAATCGGTACCATCGTATTCCAACACAAGTTTAATATTACGCATAGTCAAATAAAATCAAGCTCCAGATGAAAAAAACAGAGCAGAGCAAAAAACCAAAATAATTATAAAGAACGAAATAAAATCCGGTTTTTCAAATTGCAGTTTTTTAAAACACGTCCTGTTGTTGCCGCCCGTATAACATCGGGAATCCATGGCCAGGGCCAAATCGTCGGCTCGTTTAAATGCAGATATAAACAAAGGCAAAATTAATGGAATTATATTTTTCATTCTATTCACAATATTGCCTTCAAAACTAACACCTCGTGAAATTTGAGCATTTTTTATACGCTGAGCTTCTTCCATCAAAGTTGGTATAAACCGTAAGGAAAGTGTCAGCATCATTACAATTTCATGTGTTGGGATACGAAAGCGCTTGAGCGGATAAAATAGTTTTTCCAAAGCATCCGTAAGCTCAATAGGCGACGTTGTTAAAGTTAGAACGGCTGCAATGATAATAAGCAGCAGCAGACGTAACGAATAAACAATGCCAAGCAGTAATCCCTCATGTGATATTCCAATATTCAGGTATGGAATTGTTATAATTTTATCACCGGATGTCCATAAAACATGGATCAACAACGTTAAAATAAACAACCATATAAATGGCCGTAAATTTTTTAAAACCAGGCTCCAGGGCAACTTTGACAAATAAATAACAAACGTAAAAAATAAACCATATCCTATTAACACAACAGGCTGAAAAGAAAACAACAGACCAATCATAAGAACAAGAATAGAAATTATTTTGGTCCGAGGATCAAGTTTATGTATAAAAGAATCACAAGAGTAATAATGACCAAGACTTATATCAGTAAATAAGGGCATAAAAAGTTCTCACAAATTTTGAAAATATAACCAAAAATACCAGAAAAAACAACCAAAAACTCTGTTTATGGTTCTTACTTTTTCTCTTGATCTTTAAACCACGATTTACTATTTTGCCTTTACTTAAAAAATAGGATGAGAAAAAAATGCTTCACTATTTCCCCACAAGCATCTTGCGGCACATTCCCAATAAAAATAAATTCAAACAACATATATTTTCATAACATTTAGAGGAGTTCATCAATGCAAGAGACCAATGGACGCTCAAACTCTGAAAAATTTACACCCTATGTTCCCATTAACACAACGATGAAAGAATTAACCTTTAGAGCATTATTTCTGGGTGTAATTCTATCAATCATTTTAGGGGCTGCCAATGCCTATCTGGGATTGAAGGCAGGAATGACCGTTGCTGCCACTTTTCCGGCTGCTGTTATTGCAATGGCTGTATTACGGCCTTTTAAGGGAACTATTTTGGAAGAAAACCTTGCCAGAACAACCGGCGCGGTTGGAGAGGCATTAGCTGCCGGTGCTATTTTCACAATCCCGGCATTTGTAATGGCCGGAGTTTGGGATGATTTTAATTACCTGAAAAGCACATTATTGATGCTTGTTGGTGGTATTTTAGGTGTTCTTTTTGTTATCATCCTTAGAAAAACACTTATTGAAGATCAAACTCTTCCCTATCCCGAAAGCAAGGCCTGTGCAGAAATCGTAAAGGCAGGTCAGGGTGGTCAGTCCGGTGCAAAATATGTTTTCGGCTCCATGGGTTTGGCCGCATTAATTGAATTTTTAAAAAATGCCAACGGAATCCAAATCATCAAAGATTCGGTTTCCGGCTTTTTCCAGTTTGCTGCTTCAAAAATATCATTATTAAATCCGGACAGCAAGGTATATGAAACCGTTACAGACGCCGGTGAAAAGATGAAAGCAGAATTCAGCTTTAAAGGTGGAATGTATTTGCAAAGCCCGGCTTCTTCTCCCGCTTTTTTAGGCGTAGGATATATTATAGGTTTTAAACTGGCAGCCATCACCTTTAGTGGCGGTGTATTTGGCTGGCTATTTTTAATGCCGATTGTTATGTTTTTGTTTGGCAATCAACTTGACGGTTTTGCCGCTTCCCAGGGCTGGATTGCCATGGCAAAAGCAACCTATAGTTCAACCGTTAAACCAATTGCAGTTGGCGGAATGCTTGTCGGCGCTTTTTATACTCTTTTTAAAATGCGCAGCAATCTCATCGGCGGCATTTCCAGAGGTATTCAGGACATTAAAGCAGCCGGTTCAGGCAGCTCTAAAACAAGCCGGGTAGACAAAGACGCTCCATTTGGCCTTGTTTTAATTTCTATTGTTGTACTTGTTATCTGTATGGTTATTTTATACCAGACATTCAGCCATAACTGGGGCTCAGCATTATTAGCAGCCGTTGTCATGGCATTTGCCGGCTTTATTTTCGCGGCTGTTGCCGGATACCTTGTTGGTATTATCGGTAGTTCCTCCAACCCAATATCCGGTCTAACGCTTTCCACGCTCCTCATTGCAGCTTTACTGATGGTGCTGGTTGGAATGAAAGGTGATCCGGGTGTTGCCGCCGTACTTGCTGTTGCTTCCGTTGTTTGCTGTGTAGCCGGTGTTGCCGGAGACATGATGCAGGACTGGAAAGTCGGTTATATTCTCGGTGGAACTCCCTGGAGAATGCAGATTGGTGGTATGGTTGGTGTTATTGCAGCTTCGTTGGTTTTGGTTCTGCCTATTATGCTTTTACACCAGGCAAACGGAATCGGCAGTGATGCTCTGCCGGCACCACAAGCCGGACTTATGGCGATGATGAGTAAAGGTATTGTCGGTGGTGAAATGGCATGGCCGCTGGTTATTGCAGGCATGTTGTTTGCCATTGCATTGATTCTCATCGGTTCACCTTCTCCTATGTTAATCTCTGTTGGAATGTACCTGCCTTTTAACACCACTTTTGCAATTTTTGTCGGTGGAGTCATAAAATATTTGCTGGACAAATCTGCAGAAAAACACATTACCGAGGAAAAGGACAAGGAAACGGTAGAAAACACAGGTCTTTTACTCGCATCCGGGCTGGTTGCAGGCGAAGCGCTAATGGGAATTGTTTTGGCCGGTCTGGTTGTTTCAAAAATAGATCTAAAATCATTAATTGGTATACCAAGCTCTTTTTCAGGATTTTGGTGGCTGGGCATTGTTGTCTTTTTAGTTTTAGGCTATGTGCTTATTAAAACACCGCTTAAAAACCTTAAAGCATTAAAATCAAAATAGAACAATGACCAAAACAGACAAAAACAACAATGAAGTAAAACCAGCCAATGTTCTGGAAATGTATCCGACACAAAACGTGATATGGGAAACATTAGAAGATCAGAACATTGCATTACTTGTTCCAAAATTCAAGAATAAATTTCTTGTTAAATACTTGGTGCCAAAAATGAAAAATCCAAATTTAAAAATAAAACTGGACAAATTCGGCACTCGTGTTTGGCAGTATATTGACGGAAAAAATTCTGTAATGCAAATTGGCAATCATTTAAAAGAAGACTATGGCCAGGATGTTGAGCCGGTTTATGAAAGGCTGGGGCTGTTTATAAATTTATTAGCACAGCGTAATTTCATTACCCTGACATCGGACCAACAATAATATAAAAAATCCTCCCGTAATTTTATTCAACGGGAGGATTTTTACTTACAGGACGTTCCTATGACAAAACTTGAATCAGCAGCAAAAACAGTTATTCATAAATGCCTTGACATTAAAAAGGATGAATCTGTTCTCATTATCACCAATGAACCGCAACTGGATATAGCACGTCTTTTATTTACAGCAGCAAGGAAACGATCCGTAAACACATCAATTCTTGAACTCAACTCGGTATTATTATACAACGAACTGCCCGATTCAGTGGCACAACTCATGCAAAGCATGAACGTTATAATTGCCGCAACCAGTCCTTCCATTTCACACACAGATGCCAGGCGGTCTGCCTGTCGTAACGGGGCACGAATTATCAGCATGCCGCACATAACCAAACAGACCTTTTTGCGAATTGCTGATATTGACTTTAAACGGATGTCAAACCTTAGCAATAAACTAAAAGAAATTTTAACATTTGCACAAAATGTAAAAATCACTTCTCCCAGCGGAACAGACCTGACACTTTCAATTAAAAAGCGACAAGGTTACGCCGACTTTGGTATACTCGATAAACCCGGAGCCTTTTCAAATTTGCCGGCAGGTGAAGCATGTATTTGTCCCGATGATTATTCAACTGAAGGAGATCTTGTTGTAGACAGCGGCATGTATGTTTCCAAAGATGAACAGGAACCACTGGTTTTAAAAATAAAAGAAGGCAAAGCTGTTCGAATTAAAGGTGATATTGCAGCGAAAAGACTGAGAAGTCAATTAACAAAATACGGCCCCCAGAGCAGAATGGTTGCCGAATTTGGAATAGGCACAAATCAATGGGCACGAATCAGCGGGTATTCACTTGAAGATGAAAAGGTGCTGGGGACAATTCACATTGCTATCGGAAACAGTGTTTCATTTGGCGGAGAAAATAATGTACCTATTCATCTTGATGGGATAGTATATAAAGCCAGTGTAGAGATAGATGGAAAAAAGATATTAGAAAAGGGGCGTTTCTTATTGGAATAACGTAACTATTCAGTTACAGTGTTTTTACTGCTTTTTTGAAATATTAATTTTGACAAACGACGGCTACTCGTATAAATTGCTTCAATTTCCATTCGCTGCTGCTCAGAAAGTTTTCCCTTGTCTGTTTGAGCGAGTTCTTTGCACAGACTGGTTATCGTGCCCGCCGCTATACGCATATCCTCCAGCCAATCACCGTTTTTACCGGATGAAGAAAGTTTTGGGGAATTTCCTGTTTCTTGTATTTTTTCAAATTTTGATAATTTAATTATATTTTCAGCAACATTAACAAGCTCACGATGCCCAAAAGGCTTTTTAAGAAATGCCTTTAATCCCATTCGATAACAGTTTTCCAAATCTTCAATATAATTCGGTCTTGCTGTTAACAATATAATCGGTATGTTTCGTAGCGTTTTGTAAAGTGAGTTGGTCGCAATTGTTTTAATAAATTGCGTTCCACTCATATCCGGCATCATATAATCAAGAATGATGATATCGGGATGTTCTTTAAGGGCAAGATTCAATCCTTCATTGGCTGTATGAGCAGAGAAAAAAAGAAAATCGGCACGTTCAAAAATACGCTGCCCGATTAAAAGCATGTCCAAGTTATCATCTACTAATATAACTTTATATTTTGACATCACAAACTCCAACGAGGCCACATATTTATATAGAAATTAATGTATAATATTTTCCGAGTCTTCACTGGCAAGTTCGGATTGCTGTCTGCTGGTGATCGTTGGAAAGATAAGGGTAAAAACAGAACCGACACCGACTTTGCTTTCCACTTCCATCCGTCCGTTATGCATGTCAACAATCTGTTTAACCAATGCAAGTCCAAGACCTGTGCCCGTTACATTCCGAACTTGCTCATCTTCGGTAACACGGAAAAATTTATCAAATATTTTTGGTATTGACTTTTTAGGGATTCCAAATCCCTGATCATGTACTTCAACGCTTATATGATCTTGCAAGTTTTTAACAATAATGTCAATTCTTGTTTTTTGCGGACTATATTTGACGGCGTTTGAGAAAAGATTAATTAAAACCTGTTCCATCATTCCGCTATCAGCCCAAATTTTATCAACTGAATCCGGTGTGTGCACTTCAACTTCAATTCTCTTTCGACCTGCCAGGTAGGAATTATTTCCGATAACCATTTGAACAATTTCTACCAAATTAACATTAGATTTTTTAGGTTGAATTCTTCCGGATTCAATTCTGGATATATCTAAAAACTTATTAATCAAATCACTCAAGCGATTCGCTTCTTTTAAAATAATCCCCGCATACTCTTCCGATTGTTCCTGGTTAACATCCGTATCCAATAACAATTCACTAAAACCGGATATACTTGTTAACGGAGAGCGAAGCTCGTGCGCTACCATGGAAACCAGTTCGGTTTTCATTTTGTCAATTTCTTTTTGTTGGGTAACATCTCTGAGAATACTGACAACTCCGATAAGTGTATTATCTTCCTGTAATACACGTGCAGCAATCACCTGTAAAATTCTTGGCTTCCATTCTCCCTTAATTTTTATAGACAATTCGATATTAGGGAGAACCGACTTTTTCTTTTCAATTGCTTCATCAACAAGCTGAATCAATCGCGGCTCATTTACAACCTGTGAAATTGGTTTCTCCAACACATGGTTTTGATTAAGACCGAACCAGTGTTCGGCAGCCGAGTTTACTATTAAAACACGTGCATTATGATCAGTAACGATCACTCCGTCGGCAATATTACGGATAATTGTCTGGGTTTTATTTCTTTCGGCAATGATATTTGCGAGATTCATTTCATTTAATCTTCGCAATTCCGTTGTCATGTAATTAAATAAACGTGCCAGTTTACCGATTTCATCATTAGAATTTATCTTAACCTTGTGAGAAAAATTGCCCCGGGCAATTTCTGTTGCACTTTTGGTAAATTCGGAAATTGGCGTCGTAACATATCTTGAAATATAAAAAGAAACAATAACCGTTAGGATTAAAGCAAGTAAAACAATGCTAACAATTTGGGCCAAAATGATAATCGGATTATTTTCTGCAAACATATAGCCGCTTTGAATACCAAGAAGAATCATAATAAACATTGGAATCATTGTCGCAGCCAATGTAGCAAAAAACAATTTTCGAAATAATCTGCTATTAACTTGTTGTTTTATCCATTCGGTCATAAATACAATTACCCTTCGTCCACAACTCTATTGCGGCCATCAGCCTTTGCACGATAAAGACGCTGGTCGGCAATATTAATGAGATTATCCATTTTCTCACCATCTTCAGGAAATGATGCAACACCAATACTTACGGTAATCGATCCGTTAGGTTGTGTTTCTTCATTTTGGAATTTATACTCTTGTACAAGTCTTTTAATTTTATCGGCTACGATCCGCGCAGCTTTTTTATCAGTTTCCGGCAAAACAAGTGCAAACTCTTCACCTCCGTACCTGGCCGCAACATCAATACTGCGAAGATTGTCGATCATTAATTTTGCCAATGTTCGTAATACCTCATCACCGGCTAAATGGCCGTGTGTGTCATTATATTGTTTAAAAAAATCAATATCGAGCATCATTAACGATACGATTTTTTTATGTCTGAGAACACGCCGAATTTCCTGGGTAAAATATTCTTTAAAATATCGATAGTTGTACAAGCCGGTAAGTCCGTCAGTAACAGCAAGTTCCCGTAAACGTTCCTTGGCTTGTTCCAACTGTTTTACTTTATCCTGTAACTGATCGTATAAATTTTTTATTCGTAAGAGTGATTTTACACGGGCCAATAGTTCCAGCTTGTTAAACGGTTTGGTAATAAAATCATCCGCACCTGCCTCAATTCCTTTAATTTTATCCTCCAGTTCATTCAAGGCTGTCACGATAATAATTGGAATGGGACGTGTTTTTTCACTCTTTTTTAATAACCGGCATGTCTCAAAACCGTTTAATTTTGGCATCATAACATCCAACAGTACCAAATCCGGTTCAATCTTTTCAACCATTTTTATGGCATCATGCCCGTTGTTTGCATCAAAGATTTCATAACCTGCAATATTCAAATAAGATTTTAATAATTGAATATTAACAGGAATGTCATCAACTACTAATATTTTTGCCTTTTGGTTTGTACTGATTTTATTTAACAATTTCTCCAAATTCACACTCCACGAAAAAGGTTTAAAAGAATAGTAATAATTCTATTCTTTTTCAGTGTGAAAACGAATATTTAACTCTCTTGCAGCCAACGCTTCCTCAAGCCGGGTAACCGGGGTGGTTGTTGGTGCACTTTTTAAAATATCCGGATTGGATTCCGCTTCTTTTGCAATTTGAATCATAACTTTTGCAAAACTTTCCAGCGTTTCAATAGACTCTGTTTCAGTCGGCTCTATCATAAGCGCCTCTGACACGATAAGCGGGAAATATACAGTTGGCGCGTGAACGCCAAAATCCAGCAAACGTTTTGCAATATCCAAGGTTTTTACACCATACTTTTTCTGGCGGTCACCTGAAAGGACAAATTCATGCATGGGGCGGCATTGATAGGGTAAATCATAATACTCTTTTAACAGACTCAGCAAATAATTTGCATTCATTATTGCGCCCTCACTAACATTTCGCAAACCCTTGGCACCAAGCATGCGAATATAGGTGTAGGCTTTAACCATAACGCCAAAATTACCATAAAAAGTACTTATTTTACCTATGGATTGTTCATCAGATTTGTTCCAGCTATATTCCTGGTCTCCACTTAGAACTTTGGGACGAGGTAAAAAGTCAACGAGCTTTTCAGAAACGCCGATAGGCCCGGAACCGGGTCCTCCGCCTCCGTGCGGCGTAGAAAAAGTCTTATGTAAATTATAATGAACAATATCAAAACCCAAATCACCGGGTCTTACTATACCGAGCAAGGCATTCATATTGGCGCCATCCATATACAGTAAAGCACCGGCATCATGTACCATTTTAGCAATTTCAGCAACCTGTTTTTCAAAAATTCCCAACGTATTTGGGTTGGTGAGCATAAAAGCAGCCGTATCTTCGTTTAACGCCTGGCGAAGCTGTTCAATATCAACAAGTCCGCGCTCATCAGACTTTATCTGTTTGCATTCAAAACCGGCAATTGAAGCGCTGGCAGGGTTTGTGCCGTGTGCAGAATCCGGGAAAAGGATATATTTTCGCGGACGTCCTTTTGCCTGGTGATAAGCCCGGGCCACCATTAATCCGGTTAGTTCACCATGAGCACCGGCAGCCGGTTGTAACGTAACACCGGCCAAACCGGCTATTTCACACAAATATTGACCCAGTTCAAATAATAATTTGAGGGCACCCTGTGCACTTTTTGGTGACTGCATCGGATGAATATTTTGAAAACCGGCAAGTGAGGCTGTTTCCTCATTTATTTTTGGATTATATTTCATTGTGCAGGAACCAAGGGGATAAAATCCTTTATCCACATGATGGTTCAGGGAAGACAGATTGACAAAATGTCGAACGACCTCGGGTTCACTTATTTCAGGCAAATCCGCCATACAACTTCTTTGGTATTTTTCCGGAATCAGTTCATTAATATTTTTCTGAGGAACATCTATTCCAGGAAGGGAAGTTCCACTACGACCCTGGGAACTTTGTTCAAATAGTAATTTTTCCAATTTATATTCTCCAAATCAATGTTTTTTAGAATCACAAAAATTACAATTTCGGGACTTGAGAATCAAGTTATTTTTCATCATTATAATTATTGGATATTTAATTTAACAACTGTTGTGCATTATTAAAATATTTTACAGCCTTTTTGATTTGATCATCATTTAAAGCATTAAAAATATATCGGCCTTCTTCTCCGCAAATTCTTGTTACAACATGGCGTTTAATTGAAAATTTTAAAAAATCTTTATTTTTATCCAGATCTTTAGCTGATATAACGCTTGACTTGTTTTCTTTTAAATTTATAAACTCGTTAAAAAGTGAATCCGAAACTTGAAAACGAGAGATAAAATCTGCCACACTTTCATCAGGTTGAATACGATTACTTTCGACAACTTTATCAATAAATCCCTTAATAGAGTTTTCATCATTAATTAATAGAGAGGCAAGAGAATGCGACATTTCAAAATCAGCTAAAGGTAACAGATAATCAGGTTTAATCCCGCCATTACTTTTTAAAACCCGGCCTTTTGGCGTTATAAATTCAGCTTTTTTTAATTTATCATTTTTAGAGGCTGATTTATCATTATAATATTCCCGTTGTATAAGACGTCCAAGCGGCGTATAATATCTGGCTGTAGTAAGCAATAAAGCAGAGCCATCCTGAAAAGCATATTCAGATTGTACAAGCGCCTTGCCAAAAGTTTGTTGCCCTGCAATGATACCGCGGTCCCAGTCTTGAATAGCTCCGGCAACAATTTCCGCATCACTTGCTGTGGCCTCATTTACTAAAATAACAAGCGGAAATTGTGGTAATGTTTTTTCAAAAGTAGATATAAATTGCTCATTACTTTTGACATCACGGCCTTTGGTAAACACAATGATCTTTCCGCCTTGTAAAAAACGGTCGGCTACTTCAATACCGGCAGAGAACACACCTCCGGAATTATCCCGAAGGTCCAGCATTAATTGTTTCATACCCTGCTCTGCAAGTCCGGCAACAGCCACATCAAGTTCAGTAGGGGTTGCATGGCTGAAATGGTCTATTTTAATATAACCGGTCCCGGCATCAAGTAAAAATGCACAGGGAATACTGCTAACCGTAATATTTTCTCGTGGAACATTAAATTCCAATAAACCTTCATTATTGTGCCTCTTAACCTGTATAAATACAGAAGATTTAACAGGTCCAAGCAGCAAATCTTTTATCTGTTCACTTTTTTTATTCTCTGTTTTTACACCCTGAATCGTTACTATATTGTCACCAACCCGAATACCGGCAATATCTGCCGGACCATCATCAAAAACAGAAACCACCACAGGTTTGCCATCTAAAATATTATATTTCACCCCAATTCCAACATACCCTTCATATTTTTTCACCCACTCCTTGTACTTTTCCGGAGACAAATAAACGGAATGGGGATCCAGACCTGCCAAAATTCCCTGTATAGCATTATCAAACAGACTGTCAGGATTTTTTTCATCAACATAATATCGTTGTATTTTGTCAATAACCATTGTCAACACCATCCATTTATTATAGGAAACCTGCGCGGCGTTGAGAAAAGCCTTTCGGGCTAGAAACAAAAAACAAACTAAAATGAAAACAGAAGCATAAATGATATACTTTTTAGTAAAAATTTTTTTCATATAAAACAAGCCAAAATAGAATATAAACCAACAATATACAGGGATATAATAACACTTTAAGGAATGAAATTCAAGTAATTAATATAAACACAAAGAAGGCTTGTAAGCTAACTAAAGCACTGATTTTAAAATATTCTTGACATTTTCCTTGTTTAGCGGTATCTTAATTTACTTTTTTGAAAAACCGTCTATTAAAGTTAGTTGCAAGAATTGGTAAATTCTGACAATTATTAAAGGAATAAATATTGCCGACACTGGTATCATATCTGAATAAGACGGCAGAACAATATACAGACCATATCGCAATTGTATTTAATGAGACCAAGATTGAATATGGACGGCTTTATGAAGCCGTAAAAAGATTAGCCAAAGGTCTTCAAAACCTTGGAATCGAGAAAGGAGACCGGGTGGCTTTAATGCTGCCCAATGTTCCTCATTTTTGCATTGTGTATTATGGCATTCTGGAAATAGGTGCTGTCGTAGTCCCTATCAATATAATGTTTGAACCGGATGAAATCAAACATCACCTTATCGATAGCGGTGCAAAAGTTTTAATATCCTGGATTGGATTTCAGACACAAATACTATCCGCACTGGAAAGTATGGAATCCAAGCCAAAACTCGTTTTTCTTGGGAATAATATTCCAAAAGATAGTATAGCTCTCACTCAACTTATCGCCCAATCTCAACCGCTGCAACATCAAATTGAAATATCTGATGACGACCTGGCTGTAATCAATTATACATCAGGCATATCAGATGCTCCTCTAGGTGCAGAGCTTACTCACGCTGCTCTTGCCAACAATGTTATTACCTACCGTGAAATGTTTCGAATATCTAAAAATGAAAATATAATTGCGGCACTGCCATTGTTCCACCCGTTAGGCCATACTATGTTAATGGGTGCATCTTTTGTGGCAGGTGCATCAATTAGTTTGCTGCCGAAATATTCCCCGGACATTGTTGTTCAAACAATCAAAGAAAACAATACTTCATTTTTTGCGGCCGCACCCAGCATGTTTAAAGACCTGGCAGATTACGATGTTTCTCAAGATGATGTCAACTCTTTAAAATTCTGCATAAGTTACGGCGGAAAACTGGACCCGCAGGTTATTGAAGATTTTGAAAAAAAATATCCGGCTACCATATTAGAAGCTTATGGACTTTCCGAAGCCGGTCCGTTAGTGGCGTGTAACCGAGTCGACAGAGACCGCAAATTTGGTTCTGTCGGCCTGCCGATAATTGGAGTTGAAATTGAAATTCGTAACAATGAAGGGATCGAAGTTCGTCAAACTGAAAGCGGCGAAATATGGGTAAAAGGTCCCGGACTTATGAAACAATATTATAACAAGCCGCAGGAAACAACAAAAAAACTTGTTAATGATTGGCTCTTTACAGGTGATATCGGATATTTGGACGAAGATTATTATCTCCATATACAGCAGCGTAAAGAAGATATTATTGTTAAAGGCGGATTTCATATATTCCCTGAAGAAATAGAAAAAATCCTGTTAGAACATACAAGTGTTTATGAAACAGCAGTTATTGGAGTGCCTGACAAAATCCAGGGATCTGAAGTAAAGGCCTTTGTTGTATTAAAAGAATCTTTATCATGTACAAGTGAAGAACTGGATACTTTTTGCAGAAACAGGTTACCGGTTTATAAAATACCTAAACACTTTGAATTTTCAAAAGAAATACCCAAAAGTCCGACAGGACGAGTTTTAAAAAGAGTATTAAGAATGCGTGAACAGGAAAAAAATAGATCAACACCGAATTAAACGCAGCAAAACATAAAGGATAATTGTTAATTTTTTAGATATTTTTACTCTAACATTCTAGTTCATTTAGGAGGAACAAAGTGAAAGAATATGCTCCTACCGATATCCGAAATATCGGCCTCGTATCACATCAATCCACAGGCAAAACTACACTTGCTGAAGCAATGTTATTTTCAGCAGGTGAGACCAATAGACTTGGTACTATAGATGATGGCTCTACAACCTCAGACTTTAGAGCAGACGAAATTGAACGAAAAATCTCCATCAGTGCCGCATTGTCACATTTAGAATGGAATAAGAAAAAATTTAATATTATTGACATGCCGGGTTATCTTGACTTTATTGGTGAAGTCCGCTGCGGATTAAAAGTAACTGATTTGGCTATTGTTTTAATCAATTCTCAACACGGTATCGAAGTAGGAGCTGATATAGCCTGGGAAATTTTGGAAGAATATAGCACACCTCGCATGTTTTACGTTAACCTGCTTGACAGGGAACATTCCAAATTTAATGAGACATCCGAGCAAATTATAGAGACTTTTGGAAATAACAGTATTCTTGTACAATTCCCGGTGAATGAAGGTGAAGGATTTGACAGCATCATTGATGTTTTACGCATGAAAAAGCTGACCTTTAAAGGTGATAGCAGCGGTTCATACACACAAGGAGATATTCCTGCAGACCTTAAAGATCGTGCAGAAGAACTCAGAAATGCATTGATCGAAAAAATCGCCGAATGTGATGATGAAATACTTGAAAAATATTTTGAAGAAGGTGAACTTTCAGAAGGCGATATTGTAAAAGGATTGAGAGCCGGTATATTATCCCGTTCACTTTATCCAATACTTTGCGGATCTGCGGCAAAGAACATGGGTGTTCAATCATTAATGGATTTTATTGCAGAATACGGCCCATCTCCTATAGATATTGGCACTATCCCGGCCACAATAAAAGATGAACAAGTTCAGGTAAAAATTGACGAGAATGAACCCTTTTCAGCGCTTGTTTTCAAAACAATTTCTGAAATGCACGTTGGTGAACTTTCACTTGTACGAATCAACTCTGGTTCAATTAAACCTGGAGATGAAGTACTAAACACTTCAAACGACTCTAGTGAAAAAATCGGTCAGATGTATGTATTAAACGGTAAAAACAGGACTGAAATAGCCACATTAAAAGCCGGTGATATCGGCGCTTTGGTAAAATTAAAAAATACACATACAGCGAATACTCTTGCATCTAAAAAACAACCCGTTGTTTTTGCTCCGATAGAATTCCCTGAACCGGTTGTAGATATGGCCGTAGAACCAAAAGCAAAAGGTGATGAGGATAAAATTGGTAACGGTCTGCATACCTTACACGAAATTGATCCCAGCTTTTTTGTAAGGGTTGATCCGGAACTTCATCAGACAATCATTTCCGGACAAGGTGAGATGCATCTGTTAATCGTAATTAACAGGCTTAAAGAACGTTATGGAGTTGAAGTTGAACAAAAGAAACCCAAAATTCCATATCGTGAAACAATTACCGGCAAAGCCGACGAAAAATACAGACATAAAAAACAGTCCGGTGGGGCCGGTCAATTTGGTGAAGTTTGGATGCGAATTGAACCCATGCCGCGTGGTGGCGGTTTTCAATTTGAAAGTGCCGTTGTTGGAGGCGCCATTTCTTCTGTTTTTATTCCTTCAATTGAAAAAGGAATCCAGCAGATTTTAACCGAAGGTGCTATTGCAGGATATAAAATTGTAGACGTTAAAGCTGTTGTCTATGACGGTAAAGAACACCCAGTAGATTCTAAAGATATTGCTTTCCAAATTGCCGGACGGGAAGTGTTTAAACTGGCAATGAAAAACGCAAAACCAATTCTATTGGAACCCATTTATGAAGTTGCTATCAAATGTCCGGAAGAGTACATGGGTGACGTAATGGGTGACTTGTCCAGCCGAAGAGGTAAAATTCAGGGTATGGAAGCAGAAGGACGCTTTCAGGTCGTTAAGGCCCTGGTTCCTTTGGCAGAACTTCACAACTATGCAACACAACTTCGCTCTATAACACAGGGACGAGCTACACATAAACGAACATTATCACATTACGATCCTGTTCCAAAAGATGCTGAAGCAAAAGTCATTGCGGAATCAAAAGAAGAATAACTTTTAAAATATTTATATAACAGGGCGCAATCTATTTGTTTTTAGATTGCGCTTTTTTTAATTCAGGACACAATATTATGGAAAAACTTTGGGCTCCCTGGCGAATGGAATACATTCTTTCAGAAAAACAGCAGGGATGTATTTTTTGCGAAAAACCAAACCTTTCTGAAAAAGAAAGAGAAAATCTGATTTTATTTAAAGGTGAATATAATTTTGTAATAATGAATTACTATCCCTATAACAATTGTCACCTTATGGTCGTTCCCTATAGACATCTTTCTGACCTCTCTCTTTTAACAGATCCAGAACGTTTAGAAATGATGAATTTGGTTACCAAATGTGCTGCAATTTTAAAAGAGGCTGTCAATTGTGAAGGATTAAATATCGGTATGAATTTGGGTAAAATAGCCGGCGCAGGGATTGATGATCATTTACATTTTCATATTGTTCCGCGTTGGAGCGGAGACACAAACTTTATGCCTGTCACCGGCCATACAAAAGTAAACTCTCAGGGTTTATATGAAAGTTGGGATTTGTTAAAACCCTATTTTTCTGAATAGTTTTTTTCCTGCTGCTTTATTGTTTCCCACACGTTGTCCATCTCTTCCAGAGAAGCATCGGTTATAGATTTGCCGTTTGATTTAAACTCGTATTCTACCTGACGAAAGCGTCTGTCAAACTTTTCAATGGTATGCCGCAGAGCATCCTCCGGATTGACATGCAAAAACCGGGAAACATTTACCAGAGAAAATAACAAATCACCCAGTTCATCTTCAATATCATTTTTATTTCCGGTATCAATTGCCTGTTTTAATTCAGACATTTCTTCATCTACTTTGTCCCAAACAGATTCGATCTTTTCCCAATCAAATCCAACTGTGGCCGCTTTATTTTGCATTCGATAGGAACGTACCAGGGCCGGCAACTGCTTGGGAACACCATCAATAGCGGACTTTTTACCCTCTTTTTTTATTTTGGAATTTTCCCAATGAACGACCTGTTCCTCAGCCGTTCGGATAACAACATCACCAAAAACATGTGGATGCCTTCTTTCCAATTTATTATTAATGGCATCAATTACATCACCAATATTAAAAGAATTCACTTCATCGGCAATTTGTGCATGAAAGATAACCTGAAGCAGTAAATCACCCAATTCAACAGGCAACTCTTCCCAATTCTCTTCATCAAGAGTTTCGATAACTTCATAAGCCTCTTCAAGCAAATGTTGCCTCAGTGATTTATGGGTTTGTTCCCTGTCCCACGGACATCCGTTTTCACTTCGTAAAATAGCCATAATTTCTACAAGCCGTTCAAACTTTTCACCAATAGTATTCAAAATAATCACTCCGTTTCTTGTACATTAAAAATTCAACAATAAAGTTAGATATTATCATAATGAAAATCAACCGATTATTAAGATGCATATCGAGTGATTTAAAGCTCTTGATTATTGTCGCAATTTTGATTAATTTTTTAAAATTTAAAAACGACTATGAAAAAATACCTATTTACAACTTTATTAATTTTTCAGTTTATTTCCTGCACCCAATATCTGGTTCATCCATCTAAAAAATCACCGATACAGGCATTGTCTCAGGAAATAGATTTAATTATTTCCGATCCCGGTTTATCCTCGGCAATCTTTGGCATTTCCGTAAAATCTATTGATAGGGGAGAAACTATTTTTGCCTATAACGAAAACAAAAATTTTATTCCCGCTTCAAACACAAAACTTTTCACAACAGCCGTAGCGCTCGAAAAACTGGGTCCCGATTATCGATTTCCAACCCGTTTATCTTATACAGGAGAAATAGATTCGCAGGGGACACTAAACGGAGATATTATATTAAAAGGATTCGGCGACCCGACAATTGGCAGTTCATTGGTCCAACTCAATCCGGATACGGCTTTTATGTATTTTTTATCAAAAATTCGGGATAAAGGCATTACATCGATAAACGGCCGAATTATAGGTGATGACCGATATTATACAGACCATAAGCTGGGTTATGCCTGGGCATGGGATGATCAATCCTATGACTTTTCTGCCCAAATCAGTGCCTTGTCATCTTTTGACAATATTGTAAAAATTTTAATATCACCCTGTTTACAATCCGCTTCGAGAACAGAAATTTCCATTTTCCCAAAAACAGATTATGTCACAATTAAAAATCACATCATCCGTTCAGACACCTGCCTTGAAACCGATATTAATCTTGAAAGAATAGAACAAAGTAATATTATCGAATGTTCCGGTTGTTTACCGTTTTCCGATGAAAAATATGATGACACCGTAACAATTGATAATCCGGCACTTTATACGGCAACGCTGTTTCAATCTTTTTTAAATACAAACAACATTACAACAAACAAAAACTGTATCGATATTGACAGCCTTGAAAATTATAAATATGAAAATGAAAACATACTTGGTGAATGGTACTCCCCTACTTTGGCGGAAATCATTTTTATAATCAACAAAAAAAGTAATAATTTATATGCAGAACTTTTACTGCGAAACCTGGCGGCCATTATTCATGGACAAGGAAATGCAAAAGCAGGCATTGAAATTATCCGGCAGGAATGTGAAAAAATGGGAATTGACAAAAACCAGCTTGTTCTTGTGGACGGTTCAGGTTTATCCAGAAAAAATTTTGTTTCACCAAAAGCTATAACAACTCTATTATCTTTTATGCAAAAAAGTGTATATGCAGATATATTTATGAAAAGTCTTCCAATTGCGGGAACAGACGGGACATTGGAGTCCCGTTTTAAAAATACAAATTCAGCAAACAAAACAATTGCCAAAACAGGCTCTATGGGCCATGTTAAAGCATTGTCAGGCTATACCAGAACACGAGATAATGAACTTTTTACTTTTTCCATATTGACTAATAATTATTCCTGTTCAGGTGATTTTACCAAATCTTTACATGAAAAAATTTGTGAAAATTTAACGAATTTTAGACGGTGAATCTTGTGTTTTATTAATAAATGCATTTATTCATCCATTTTTCAGGAGAAAACATGTTTTTTAAAAATATAAATAAACCAAGACAATTTAATTATCGACCCAAGTTTTACACACCGCAAGACGAGGATGAAAAGCGAATTCGTTTTAAACAGTTGCGAAAAAACAAACATACGAAAAAAGGCTCAACATTCCGACTGGTTATATTGGTCATTCTACTGGCACTCATGTCATACTATCTGAACAAAAAAGCCGGAAACACAACGATAAAAAATGCCGGCAAAAAACCGACAATAACCGTTGAAGAGGTTATCGTTGTAGAATAAAGTTTTATTTAAAATGCATCGTTTGAAAGCAATTCATATAATCAACATAAAGCAACAAAGAAGCATCCATGACTTTTAAAATTATCGTACAAAGACTAAATAATACAATTTTATCTTTTTTAAAATTATTACAAAAAAAGACAGCTTATCAATTATTGTGGTTTCGCGGGGCTTATAAATATTTTCGCTGGTTTTTCACTTCACTGCAAATAAGAATCAAACTTATCATCATTATTGGGCTGTTATTTACTCTGTTAATGTCTGTTTTTGGATTTCTCATCATTCAAAATGGAAAAACAATTTTACAGGAAAGGCTTGACCAGACCTGTAATCTTTCATTACGCCACGTTTCAGAAACAATAAAAAACGACCTTTTACTTTATCAAAGCACGACAAATGATAAAAGCCACACACAAACACTGGGGCATATTCGTGAAACGGTTCTTGGTATAATGAAAGAAGATATTGCCGGCCTTTTATATACGGGAGTTACAGACAGAGAAGGTACTATCATCGCTCATACAACGATTGATCAGATAAATCAAAAAATTTCTGAAAAAGACAGCGTATTGTTTTCCAATCTCAAAACTACAATGAAACGCAGTAAAGAAAAAATTATAGAGTATATACACCCCATCATCATTAAACGGGAAAACGGTAAGAAAATATTTTTGGGCACTGTGACTCTTGGGTTCTCTAGAGATATTATTGTAAAACCTATTCAAAGAGTCACCCAGTCCATTATCTATGCAACATTTTTAATAATTATTATAGCAATTATTGCTATATTTTATGTCGCACAACGAATGACAAGACAAATTGACGTTCTGACAATTGGCGTAAAAAAAGTTTCAACGGGAAATTTAAAATCAGAAATTCCGGTGCTTTCCAATGATGAATTGGGACAGTTGGCAAACGAATTTAACAGCATGGTTGGCCACCTGAGGGAAAAATTGCACATGCAAAAATTTGTTTCAAAATTAACAGTCGAAATGATTCGTCACCGTTCCCGTATGGACCTTTCGCCGACAGGCGAGCAGCGACAAGTTACACTGTTATTTTCAGATGTTCGAAACTTTACAGCGTTAACGGAAAAATCAAAACCGGAAGAAATAGTAAAATTAGTGAATATATACCTTGATCTTCAATCACGTATTATTGAAGAAAAAAAAGGTATTGTCGATAAATTTATGGGTGATCAGGTTATGGCGATTTTTCTCGGTGAAAAGCAAGCGGACAATGCCGTACAAGCGGCAATAGAAGTTCAGCGTGCCATTAGAGATCTGAATAAAAAACGTTTCAAAAAAGGAGAAATTGTTTTTACTGTAGGCTGCGGTTTGAATATTGGTTCGGCTGTTATGGGAAATATGGGCTCGCAGTCCAGGTTGGATTACACAGTAATTGGTGATGTTGTAAATCTGGCATCGCGCCTTTGTTCCATTGCAGAGGCCGGCGAAATTTTAGCACCAACTGAAATGTTTAAACACCTTGAAGGCACGTACCCGACAATCACATTAAATCCGGTTACTGTCAAAGGCAAAAGTCAACCTGTGGAAATTTTTCGTATCGATTATGATCATTCTGTTTTATTGTAAGGATAAGGAAAACGATTAACGTGAAAAATGCTCGAATTAAGTGCATACTTTTAGTTATCACAATACTTTACACACAACATTTACTTTATAGCCAGCAGCAATTGCTTGACTTTTCACCCGGCGCGTTATCTTCCAGTTTAGGGAAATCAGGCGTTACTGAAATATATGACCCAACTGCTCTTTACTGGAATCCGGCGGCTCTCGGTTATATTCGTCAACATCAAATAACTACGGCCATCCATGAGGCTTTTCAATTAAATTATACCGGATATGCTTTTTTTAATCCGTTACACGGTACATTTGCCGTAAATATAGCCCGAACAAGTAAAATGGACAATGCCGTTGAATTTGGCAGCATTGGATGGGGACGAAAGCTAAACAGGTATTTCTCGTTCGGGGCCTCTATTTCCGCACTTTCAATTGACCGCGAAAGCTGGACAACAGCAGGATTTGGTTTCATATTCAAACCGGAAAGATTTTTATTCGATGCTGACAACAATCATAAAAATATTTTCGACTCACCGCTTTTAGCCAACAAACTCACCATTGGTGTGAGTGTACAAAATATTCCTTTTATCGTAAATGATTACGACCACCAAATAAGAGTCGGCGGGTCCTATGCGTTGTTTAACAAGGGGCCCAAAGTTTTTTACGCCCATCATTTTCATCGGAATGTTGACACAGACCACCTCGGATTTGAATTTCCACTCTTGAAAGGTCTTGAAATAGCAGGAGGCTTTAAAGATTTTGAATCCCGAAATTTCACCTTTGGTATTCAAACAAAATGGCAAAATATTGGTTTTGACTTGAGCTATGATACAAATATAGAAAAAATAGCAGTGTCAACAATTTTTCGCATCGGTCCAAGTCCTGATATTTTAGCACAAAAGGAATTTAATGAAGCAAAAAAATATTTAAAAGACAATGATCATCGGGCAGCATTAAAAAATGCCAAAAAAGCTGTTGCTTATGATCCCGGCTATATGCAGGCTGCTAACCTTGAAAATTCACTTTCACAATATATTAAAAATGAAAACAATAAAATTGACTCTTTGCTTTTAATTGCAAAAAGTTATGAAGAAAAATCATGGTATATTAAAGCGGCAGCTCTTTATCTCAGAATTTTAAAAATAAATCCAAATCATGAAAAAGCGACAGAAGCATTTATTCAGAACCGTCCAAAACTGGAACAGCACATCGACAAGTGGTTCAATATTGCTGTTGATTACTTTAATAAAGAATCATACGCAGAAGCACAGGAAATATTTGAATCTATAATGCTTGTTCGTCCGGACCACTATAAAACAAAATCCTATTTAAAAAAGATTGACGAAATAAACAAAAAATATGCAGAAAATCATTTTTACACAGGACTTGGTTTTTACAGTCAGCGAAATTATAAAAGAGCTGAAGAGGAATTTCTTCAATCATTAAAGTTTGATGCTAATTATACCGATTCGCAGGAATACCTTAAAAAAATCCAAGATGAAAGTGCAAAAACAAATGACCAAATAGAAACACTTGAAAAAGAAGCACAATTTTATGAAAATCAAAATGCATTAATCAAAGCAAAATCAAGATACCAAAAAATTCTCAGTCTCAATCCGAAAAATGAATCTGCCTCAAACAAAATAGACAATATAAATGCACGATTATCAAAAATAATCAGCTATCATTTAGCTCAAGGCGAAAAAGCTCTCAAGGATGAGGATTATGTAAAAGCCGAGCAACACTTTCGTAATGTATTAAAGATTCAACATCACCATCCCAAAGCCGGTAAATATATTTCCCAGATAACCCAGCAAACGAATTCGAAAACTGATCAATATATAATCAGAGCCAAAGAATTTATTCAACAACAACAGTGGGAATATGCGCTGGCAGCCCTGGATTCCGCACTTGTATTGGACCCGAAATTTAATGAAGCGATTCTTCTTAAAGAACAAACGTCGCAACGTTATAACCTGGAACAATTTATTGAAAAAGGCAAATCTGACTTTTTGAGCGGCCGGTATCTCGAAGCATTGGAATACTTTGACAAAGCCCTTGAAATAGACCCACATAATGAAGAAACATTAATTCTTGACAAAAGGTGCAGGATGTTTTTAAACGACCAGGTAGATGATTATTTTAACAGAGGCTTAAAATTATATACCGAAGAAAAATATGAACTGGCAATTTATGAATGGAATAAAGCCCTGCAAATTGACCCTTCTCATAAAGGTTCATTAGAATACAAGGCTAATGCAGAAAAAAGGCTGCAAGCCCTCAATAATCTTGAATAAAACCACCACTCTTTTTGAGGAATATCACAGGGTAAGGAATTGTTTGAAAAGACAATTATTAAAAGGAGCGTAAATGAAAAAAAGTATTATTATAGCACCACTGGTTCTGTTTTTATATGTTGTTTTTGCAAACGGACATGTAAATAATACAGGTTCGATACATGATATAACCGCTGATATCCTGAAACGTCTGAGCCAAACAGTTTCCATTGAAACCATTAATAAACTATCTTCGGATAACATTCATACATACCTCACAGATCAGGAATTAGAACTATTATCAACAGAATATATTACATTTTCAGCAAATCAAAATATTACTGTTTATATTGCCGTTAATTATCGTAACCAAACTCCATTCTGGCTTCAAAAAACAGGATTTCGCTTAACCGGGGAAAAAATAAAAACAAATGATGGTGAGTATAATTTATGGGAAAAAAAATTTAATAAAGGACGGATAAATCTGGGTATTAATTCCGTCAGGGGCGGCGGCCGCCATTATGCCGTATTTATTAAATCCGATAAAATTTTTAAAGTTGATAAAATCTATCCCGGGCAACATAAACTAGCTAAAACAGAAAAAAATACCAGTATATATGTTGACCGTGCCACTCTCCTGGATTCGTTTCCTGAAATTTTAAACGACAGCTATATCTTTCAAACAATATATGCAAACAAGGATGCGGCCAGGCTAACCAATATTTATACGGTAACAGAGTACCCAAGTCAGAAACAACCGGACCATATCATTTTAAGCTGGACTAAAGACCCGCGTACAACTCAAACTGTAAGCTGGCGTACGGACACAACAATTACTTCCGGATATCTGTATTATCAAAAGAAAAGTCTTTTTTATAATTTCAATCCGGAAAAACCACAAAAAGCAAATTCGACGATAGAAAAAATTTCAACAAATACTGTATTTAACGACAAGGCAATTTACAGGCATTTTGTAACTCTTGAAAACCTCGAACCAAATACCACCTATGTTTATTCCATCTCAGACGAGACAGGGTCCTACAAAAGCAGTTTATACGAATTTACGACGGCCCCGGACCGGACTCAACCCTTTTCATTTTTATATATGGGCGATGCACAAAATGGTCTGGAACGCTGGGGTTCTCTGATGAAAACAGCCTATCGTATGCGGCCGGATGTTTCATTTATCCTAATGGCCGGAGACCTGGTAAACAGAGGCGCTCAAAGAGACGATTGGGATGCACTGTTTTCAAATGCCGACCAAAACTTTGCATCGGCGAGCCTGATGCCGGCCATCGGAAACCATGAATGCCAGGGCGGGCATCCGTCACTCTATTTACAACTATTACACCTGCCTGAAAACGCGCCAAAGCCTATTGAAAAAGAACGTGTTTACAGTTTTGAATATAGCAATGCCTTATTTATTTCATTGGACAGCAATTTAGATCCCGCCTCGCAAGCCCAGTGGCTGGACCAGACCTTAACAGACAGCAAAGCAACCTGGAAATTTGTCATGTTTCACCATCCAATCTATTCTTCCAGCAACAACCGGGACAACCCGGAACATCGTTCTGCCTGGTTACCAATTTTTGACAAGCATCATGTCGACATGGTCCTGCAGGGACACGATCACGCTTATTTAAGAACATACCCGATGAAAGATAACAAAAGAGTGGAATCGACAAAGGAAGGTACAGTATATGTTGTATCTGTTTCAGGCACTAAAATGTATAAACAGGGTGATTATGATTATATTGAAAATGGATTTACAAATACATCTACCTTTCAAATTCTTGATATTCTTGTCAGCGGGAACAAACTCATTTACAAAAGTTATAACGATGAAGGCAATATTGCAGACCATTTAATTATTGAGAAATAGTTTGATATGAATGATCAGAATAAAAAAAATTCTATTACAACAAAATCCGGAGATTCCGGCCGTACAAGATTATTGGACCAAAAGCAAATAAAAAAATCCGATAGCCGGCCGGAAGCATACGGCACACTGGATGAAGCGCATGCGTTTATAGGTCTTGCCAGAGTTAAAACAAATATCAAAACAACACAAGGCCTTCTATTAACAATACAAAAGCATATCTATTTAATTAACTCTGAACTGGCCTGCCCGCCGGAATCGTTATCTTTATTAAAAGAAAAAATAAAACAAGATCATTTAAAAATCCTGGAACAAAATCATCAGGAAATCGAACCAAAACTTGATTTACCCAAAAAATTTGTATTGTACGGACAGGATGAGGTCTCAGCAATTCTTGACGTTGCCCGAGCGGTTGTTCGCAGAGCAGAACGAAACATCGTCAGATTATATGAAAACGATGAAATTAAAAATCCGATTATTTTACCTTATATTAACAGGCTTTCGGACGTGCTGTATGTATTGGCCCGTTACGAGGAGCATTGTAAGAACATCCCCTATTCTCATGCTGATTAAATTATTTTTTTTGGTTGGCAAACCCAATGACCTTAATTCGGCAGGGATACCCTCCGTTTTGTGCACTACACCGGCCCCATAGTGTACATTTTATGGAGCAGATAATATCTTCATTTTCCATATCATCCTGGGACTGTAAAGAACTCCAAAATGAATTTGGGATATGCTTTTCCAGCGCACTAACGTCCTCATCCAGATAATGTTTCACGCTCACCCGAATATCATTGGCTGCTAAACCGTCATTTGCCATTAATAAATCCGGGCGCATTAACTTGGCGCCTTTTCGATAGTTATCGTCATAATGAACAAAACAAAAAGTATTTAAATCAATGTCTAAAATTTCTTTTGCGGCAACCTGCAAAGCAAGACATTCAACCTGATCTTTTTTATCTTCGACCATATTGATTACAACAGCAGGTTTAAACGATTTTATTGTTCTCACCCATTCATAAAGGATGGAACCGTTTAAATGAGATATTTCTTCTGTTAATGCTTTGATGGAAATCGGGTATAAACGAATATCAGTTTTCAAAAGTTTTTTAAATATAGCACGGATCTCGTCGACTTTACGAAATTTGCGATATAATTTTCTTAACAAGGCAACTTTAAGGAAATTAAATCCATCCTGAATGGCAAAAGGTTCCGGCGTGATAACGACCAGACCCAAATTTGCATAATTAAAATAATCGAGTTGATTAAACGCAGCACCAGCCCCAATATCCAAAACGATAAATTCAGCATTAATCCGATTTATATGTCTAAAGAGTTTAAGTTTTATCCAGAAAGGTAAATTAGCAAGACCAACAGCACCAGGCGCACCGGCTAAAATACGCAGGTAAGGAATTGAAGTATTTAACAATAACTTGTTAAGATCATTTTCCTGGCGGGTAAAAAAATCTAAAACGGAAATATGCGGATTCATAAATCCCAAAGATTGGTGCAAGTTTGCACCGCCAAAATCAGCATCAACAACAACCGTACTTTTTCCGGCTTCTGCCAGGGCAATACCAATCGAAGCAGTCGTAACTGTTTTCCCAACCCCTCCCTTTCCTCCGGCCATCGCAATGATCGTTTTATGCCGTGAAATTCTATAAGGATAGCCTGGCGTTTCCTCAAGCAAATCTTCTGCTCCGTAAAATGGTACAGTCATTATTTGCTCCAACCTCTATTCAGAATTCATACAACATTATTATAAATGTTCTTATTAAATCCGTTATCAGACGTTCTGGTATCAGCCAAAAATAGTACATCAATCTAAGTATAAGAAAAAAAATTGTCTAATGCATCAGTTTTTTGAAAATAATTCATTTTTTTTCAAAATAAGCATACTATGAACTGATTATTGAGATATAAAAACATATCATGTAAAATTTTGATTTTTATAACATTAATCCATTGATCCATTCATTTTGCTTGATTTTATCATTACAATTTTGTACGATATGTTTTAATATTCAAACACTCAAGTTCTTTTATAAAGAGGGAAAAATGAAGAACATAATTTTCTTGCCGATTTTTATCATTTTTCTTCTATCCTGCCATACGTATAAAAACATCGAACTTTTATTAAAATGTGAATATTCTAAAAACCCGGTCAATATTGACTGTCAACATCCGCATTTCAGTTGGGTAACTAAATCTGATACGAGAGGACAACGACAAACTGCTTACCAGGTATTGGTCAGCCGGTCAAAAAATAATTTAAATAACGAAAATCAAATTTTATGGAATTCCGGGAAAAAATCATCCTCTCAATCTTCACACATTGAATATAACGGAAAACCGCTTAACAACAACAGTCAATATTTTTGGAAAGTTAAAATTTGGGACAAGGATAATCAGTTAATTGAAAGCGATGTTGCCGAATTTTCAACAGCATTTTTATCAGATACTGTCTGGTCAGCAAATTGGATCGCCGCTGACCCTGTAGCAGAAGCACTATCGGATCAGGGTTTTTATCAAAGTTTAAAAGAGCAATACGAGTTTGCCGACACAGTGATTTATGACGGCGGTTCAGTACTTTTACGTCGTGAAATTAATTGTCTTAATGATATTAAACGGGCCCGGGTTTTTGTTACCGGTCTTGGATTTTATGAATTGTATATTAACGGTGAAAAAATTGGAGACCATGTTCTTGCCCCGGCCAAAACAAATTACAATAAACAAATCCTTTATGATACCTATGATGTGACTCACCAGTTAAAAAATGGTGCAAATGCTCTGGGGATTCATCTCGGCAATGGCTGGTTTAATCCCTATAAAAAATGGTGGCGGCCATATCGCATGCAATGGTTCGGCTCAAAACGAGCCATACTGCAACTGCACGTTGAATATCAAAACGGGGAAACACAAATTTTCACCACTAATGAGCAGTGGAAATACTCCAATGGCCCTGTCACGTTTAATTGCATTTATGATGGTGAAATTTATGATGCTAATTTGGAACAGCCAAACTGGGCGAAACCGGAATTCGATGATAACGAATGGCTTCCGGTTAAAACTGTAAAGGCACCTCACGGCAAAATGATTTCCCATACAATGCCGGCTATTAAAGTTATCGGTCATATTAAACCGGTAAAAAAGCATCAACCATCAGAGGGAGTTTATGTTTATGATATGGGGCAGAATTTTACCGGTTGGGTTAGAGTAATTTTTGACGGGAAAAAAGGCACAAAGGTAAAATTGCGATTTGCGGAAGATATTAATGATGACAACACAATAAACACAACCAGTAACGAACATGCAAAGGCAACAGCAATATACATCCTGAAGGGAGATGCTCCTGAAATTTATGAATCACGGTTTACCTATTTTGGCTTCAGGTATGTTGAAATAACCGGTGCACCCGAATGCCCGATAATTGAAAACGTCACCGGGTGCGTCGTTCACACTGATTGTGAACAGACCGGGGATTTTGAATGCGGCAATGAAACCGTAAATAAAATCCATAAAGCAACCATCTGGTCACAGAAAAGCAATATGCTCGGCTATCCCATGGACTGCCCCCAGCGTGATGAACGTCTCGGCTGGTTTGGAGACGCTCAGGTGACTGCCGAAGAAGCCATGTTTAACTTTGATATGCCTTTATTTTACAAAAACTGGTTAAGCGGGATTAGAGAAAACCAGGACGAAAAAACAGGAGATATACCCATTATATCACCCCGCCCTTATATCTGGGATGAAGGTGTTGAATGGAGCAGTACCTATATCGTCCTTACCTGGCTATATTACATCTACTATGGAGATACACAAATCCTCGCAGATCATTTTGATACAATGGACCGTTATATGCAATTTCTTGACAGTATTGCAACCGATTACATTTTAAAACCGGGATGGATTGGCGATTGGGGAAGTTTGGTAAATGGCTGGAAAGAAGGAGAACCGGAATCGGTTCCTACAGCCTTTTATTACTGGAATTCTGTTATCCTGTCAAAAATGGCAGCCGTTCTGGATAAAAAAGATAAACAACAAAAGTTTGAAAAACTGGCCCAAAATATAAAAAATGCATTTAATAAAAAATTCTTTAATGAGGAATCAAATCAGTATAACGACGGCAGCCAGATGGCAAATGCTTTTCCGTTATTTCTGAAACTTGTTCCACCAGAACATAAACAAAATGTTCTCAACAACCTTGTTCAGGACATTGTCGAAACAAACAAGGGTCACCTGACAACAGGTGTTTTGGGTTCAAAATATATGATTGACGCCCTGAGCCGAAACAATCGGGCGGATGTTGCCTGGCTATTGGCGACGCAGACAGGTTACCCCAGTTGGAGCGATATGGTAGCCAAATACACAACCATGTGCGAATTCTGGACGTTAAAGCAGTCCCATAACCATGTTATGACCGGCAGCATCGATGCCTTTTTTTATAAAACACTGACAGGGATTGTCCCGCTTGAATCTTACCCGGGCTTTAGCAAAGTGATGATCAAACCATACATTCCGGAAACGCTTGAATATGCCTGGGCTTCCATCCAAACCATTCAAGGGACGATCAGCTCCGGTTGGAAAAAAAAGGAATCCGGTTTGACATTAAATGTCTCAGTTCCTGTAAACGCAACCGCCGATGTTTATATACCCGCCGCTGATCCGGACCAGGTATTCGAAAGCGGAAAACCGGCAAAAACCAGTTATGGCATCAAGTATATCAATACTGAAAATAATTATGTAATTTTTTCGATACAATCCGGTACATATAAATTTAAAGTTAAAAACTAACAAACGGACTATACCGAAATTAAAATAATAATCAATTCTCAATCTAACACAAAACCGGGAATTCACCTTTCACACAGAACGAGGAAAAAATGAAGAACGACTATGGTAAAGTTTCAGCGCTTGAAAAAATCGGTTACGGACTCGGAGACACGGCCAGTAATATTGTTTTTCAATCCGTCATGATGTTTATGGCCTTTTTCTATACAGATATTTTTGGAATCAGTGCCGCTGCTATGGGAACACTTTTTCTGGTGGTAAGAATTGTTGATGCCGTTACTGATCCGATGATGGGCGCCCTGTCGGACCGAACAAATACACGCTGGGGCAAATTCAGACCCTACTTGTTATGGCTTTGTGTTCCGTTTGCAGTCATAACTGTAATTACTTTTACCACCCCTCCGTTTGGCGCAACGGGCAGATTAATTTATGCCTATATCACCTATTCCCTGTTAATGATAATCTATACAGCCATCAACATCCCCTATTGTTCCCTGGGCGGGGTTATTACACCGGACACGAATGAACGAGTATCGTTAAACAGTTACCGTTTTTTTCTGGCGACCGGTGGTGGTGTGCTTGTCGCTTCAACAACAATGAAGCTGGCAGACTGGCTTGGCGGAGGCAGCCAGCAAAAAGGTTTTCAACTGGCAATGGTCGTGTTGGGAACTCTGGCCATTTTTATGTTTTTAATTTCATTTTATTCTTCAAAAGAACGGGTTGTTCAGGTTTCTGCGAAAAAAACATCCTTAAAAGAGGATATTAAAATTCTGTTTTCAAATGACCAGTTTATCATTGTGGCCCTGTTAAACTTTGTCCTTCTTATTGCTCAGGTCATTCGTATCAGTACGGCCATTTATTACCTGAAATGGTTTGCCGGACGTGCGGATTTAACCAGTTGGTTTTTAACAACAGGTATGGTTGCCGCAATGCTCGGAACCATGTTTGCCACCCCTTTGGAAAAACGGCTTTCCAAAGTAAAATCCTATATTTTAATCCACATTCTGGTCGTTATTTTTTCCGCTGCCCTCTTTTTTGTAGAAAAGGACCAAATTTTACTCATTTTTGTTTTGTTCTCTGTTGTTCAATTCTTTTCTCAAATGGCTGTGCCTATTTTATGGGCTATGATGGCCGATACAGTGGATTATGGAGAGTATAAAACAGAACGAAGAATTACCGGTCTTGTTTTTTCCGGTGTGCTCTTTTCACTAAAATTAGGAATGGCAGTCGGCGGTGCGGTTTTGGGCTGGTTGCTGGCCTATTATGGCTATTTGGGTGAAGCAATAAGCCAAACGCCCAGGGCCATACAGGGTATTGTAACTATTTTTACATTGGTCCCCATTATCGGCTATCTAATGCTGATTCTTGTTGTAGCATGGTACAAACTGGACAAAAAAACATGTAATAAAATTCGGGAAGAGCTGGAACATCGCAAAGAACTTGCTAATCAGGCCGGGTAAGTAAATAAAAATAAATATCAAAAACTATTTTGATTAGCAGAAATAAATATATATTTTACTAAAGCAGTGTTGGCTAAAACTATTTTCAGAGAAAAAAATGTTTAAACTATCATTGCGTTATGAGTTAACTTTTCCAAATGCCCTGTTTATGACCATTCTATTTATTGGGCTGTGTTTTTTCATCGGATGGTTATGGCAGCGTTATGGTAAAAAACAATATTTAAGCTTTGTTATCAACTCATCTATGGGGCTTTTTTGCTGTAATTTTTATCATCGGAATGATATTTGGTAAAGCCCCCTGACCATGATGAAATAGAACATGCCCATGCAACCTGGTTAATGTTCAAAGGGCTTGATCTTTTTATCGATTTTTTTCAGCACCACAGCCCGGCCCTGTGGATTTTACTGGCGCCATTATATAAAAGCAGCCTGTTTACAGAAAACCTTTGTGTTATGATAAGGATCATTGCAACGGGATGTACGCTGGTATCCATATTTTTTTTAACACTCATAACAAAATATATCTGGCAGGGGAAAAAAGTTGTGCTTTATATGCTGATATTTGTTATGAGTATTTGCATTTCCCATGAAATGTTCCTCTTTCGCCCGGATGTTTTTTGTAATATTTTTAACCTGGCTGCATTTTATTTTTTGCTTACAAAACACCAAAAATTTTGGGCCTGTTTTGCAGCAGGCCTGTGTTTCGGCATCTCACTTTCTTTCTCTCCCAAATATTTACCGCTTATCGCTGCCCTACCCTTAATGAGTGTGGTTGATTATAAAAAATTCCTTTATTTTCTACCCCGTAATTTTATTTATCTGGCAGGAATACTCGCAGGTTTAACACCCTTGGTGATTTGGTTAAACGCTCATCAGTTAGTTCAGCCCTTTTTTGAATGGGTGTTTCAATTCAATTTAAGAGAAGGACTGATACCAAAAACAATCGGTATAAATTTTAATTTTTTGCTGCTCATATTTACACTAACAGGGATTTATTTTTTAATAACATCACCAGATCAAAAAATAAAACAATCAGGGAGAATTCTTTGCACATTTTTAATTGTCTCAGCATTGGTTTATTTAAAACCCTCCCAACGCCATTACGAATATTATGAACAAATGTTTGTGCTGGTATCTTGTGTTGTGGCGGCTGGTGCACTGCTTATTGTTTCAAATCGATGGCTTGCCGGCAAAAAAAATATATTCCTTCTAGTAATCATTGGCCTGCTGATATGGCCGGGACTGCATCGTATTCAATTTGAATTAAAGTCAAAAAACTTTATCAAATTGAACAACCTGATTAAACAATTGAAAACCATTGCTCAGAAAGAAACGATTATATGCCATCCGGCATTGCATCCCGTAACCAACTTTGACGCTCTTGACATAACAAACGGCTGGGAATACCGATTCTGGTTGTCTTACCCGGAAATCCGGGCCAGGCTTGGTAAAAATGTAGTAGAAAAAAATAATTACCGGCAACCCGGCAATTATTATGAACAAACCGGAAGATATTGGTATTGTCTGTCAATTGGAAAAAAATAAAATAATAAACACGGATCAAGCTTCTCAACTGGCAAATTTTTTGACCTCCAACTACCACCTGACCTTTTTCGATTATCACCAAATGTGGATCAGAAATGACCGGTACGAATGGTATCAGTCACACATAAAATCATCGCCTCAATAAATAACCATTTTATCAGGAGGATTAGAAATGGCAAATCAATTAACAAGTCATGAAAATCAATTCCTGAAGGAATTTATAAAAAAATCCGAAAGAATCAGTCAGCCCCCCAAATACTTGTTTCTATACACGAGTATTTTTAGTTTGTTGGGAATGATACTTTTTACATCTGCAATCATCCTAACGGTAAACAATCTTAACAACCGGGTTGTTTTTTATGTATTTGTTCCCGGTCTGTTGGGCGGCATTGGAATTATTGTAACAAGCCTGTTAATTTTAAAACATTTTAAAAACGTAACCACAAGAAAAAAATTGGCAATCATTATAAAAAAACTGACTTAATTCATTTTATAACAATTTTTATTTTGTTGATATTTTCAGGCTAAAATTTTCCAGCAAATAACGATAATAACAGTCAACGAACAATAAAGCATAATTATCATCTCTGTTTTGTCTTAAAAAATTTTTACTAAAACAGGATTGTTATTATGATAAAATTTAACTTTTCTGATTTTTTATATCCTCATCGTTTACTCTACTGGCGACACCTTCTCTGGAAAACTCAATTTCAAAAACCGGAAATTCTGGAAAAACTCCAATGGAAACTTTTTTCCGATATCCTGGATCATTGTTTTAATAAAGTACCTTATTATCAACAACTTTTTCATAAAATCGGATTAAAAAGAGCTGACTTTCAGTCGTTAAATGATCTGACGCGTCTACCGATTATCGACAGGTATGTTCTTTTAGAGAATGCACAGCAATTCAAGGCAACTGATTTTAATAAATACAAACCACTCAAAATACGTACCTCAGGCACAACAGGCGCACCGATGAATGTATATTGGGATAAAGGTTCAAACATTTTAGAGTTGTTATGCCAGTACCGTCACTTTTCCTGGAGCGGGTATAAACTTGGTGATGGCATATTGGATATTCGCAGCGTTGTTTTTCAAGATGAGAAAAAATTTAAATGGAATTGGAAATGCAAATCTTTGGAACTTTCATCTGATTATATCAACGCTGAAAATATAGATTATTATGCAGATTTATTACGAAAATACAAAATCAAACTCTGGCGAGGCTATCCGCAATCCATTGACTATTTATGCAGGCTCCTAAACAATGCCGGAATTGATGACGTTAAACCACAAGCTGTTATTAGCGTTTCAGTAAATATTTTGGACTATCAACGCCGGTTTATCGAAACCTGGACAGGTAAACCTCTGTGTGATAATTATGGATCAATTGAACATATTGCTCTCATCTGTCAATGCCCACATGGCGGTTATCATATTGCTCCCGAGTACGGCATTGTGGAAATCATCAAGGAAGATGGAACACCGGCACAACCAGGTGAAGAAGGCCGAATCGTTGCGACAGGGCTTCATAACAAAGCGTTTCCGTTACTTCGATATGATACGCTGGATTATGCCATAGCTTCAGATAAAACATGCACCTGCGGCAGGACACTGCCACTTATTGAACATCTAACAGGTCGAATTAACGAATTTATTCTAACAAGTAATGGAAAATGGGTTTCCGGACCACATTTTCCCATTCAAGTAGCAAATGATATCAAAAAATCCCAACTCATACAGGAAAAACAAAAACCTTGTACATATATTTATTGTACCAATGGAAAAATATAATAGTGAAAACGATAAAAGATTAATTCAAAAATATAAAGAAAAACTCGGTCAGGATGTTGAAATAAAAATCTTTCATGTGGATGAAGTACCTTATCCGAATCCGGGTAAAAAATATAAATTTGCTTACTGTAAAATAAAAAATAAAAATCCTTATCCCAGAATCTTTCAAAATAATGAGGTCAATGATGTAAACAATTGAGATCGATGGTAATGTAATATTGGATTGTAAAAAATAACAACCACAGGATTACTATTGAACCGACAAGAACACATTTCGATACTCGGAGGGGGACCGGCATGGTCTTACTGCAGGGTATTATGCAAAAATTCATCAAATACCTTTTACTATTTATGAGGCTGAAGGTAAAATAGGCGGTATGTGTAAAACCGTACAGCATGGTGAATTTTTCTATGATGTTGGTGCACACCGTTTTCACGACAAAATTAAGGCGATTACAGATCAGATAAAAACGTTGCTGGGAAAAGATTTACAGCAAATCACCATTCCAAGCCAGATTTATTCAAAAAATCAGCTAATCGACTTTCCGCTTTCCCCATTAAACCTGTTAAAAAATCTGGGTCCTGTAAAAATTGGTAAAGCAGCATATTCACTTTTTCTCTCAAGACTGTTTCAAAAAAAGAGTTTTGAAAATTTTGAAAAATACGCCAATTATAAATATGGTCCGGTGATAGCCGAACAGTTTTTATTAAATTATTCAGAAAAACTTTGGGGAATTCCCTGCCGGCAACTGGCACCAGATGTTTCAGGAAAACGGCTCAAAGGCCTGAGTTTACAGGCATTTTTAACAGAAACCATATTCGGCGGCAAAACCAAAACAAAACACCTGGACGGTTCCTTTTATTATCCCAAATATGGAAACGGTATGATTACAGACAGGTTAGCTGAATTTTGTGGTAACGAGAATATTAGGCTCAATTCAAGAGTTACAAAAATTTTTCATACAGATGGAAAAATCAATGCTATTGAAATAAATAACAAAGAAAAAGTTGGACTGGATTTTGTTATAAACACCCTCCCTATTTCCACATTTGTAAAAATAATGTTTCCACAGGTACCGGATGAAATAGTCCATGCGGCTGACGAATTATTTTTTCAAAACCTTTCACTGGTAATTCTTTTTATTAATAAAAATTCAGTAACAAAACATGGAACGATTTATTTTCCGGAACCGGAATTTCCCTTTACACGGGTATTTGAACCGAAAAACAGAAGCCGATACATGTCCCCACCGGGAAAAACATCACTAGTAACAGAAATCCCCTGGTCTGATAGAGACAAAAAATACATTAACGAAAAGGATATAACAGAAACCGTCATCACAAAGCTGAAACAAATCGGCTGGATTGATGATAAAGATATTATAGAATCCCGGGCACAGTATGTTTACAATGCTTACCCTGTATTAAACCACAGTCCACCAGGAAAAGCTGGCAAAGATATTTGAATTTTTAAGACCGTTCAATGCCACCCATATCGGCAGAAATGCCCAATTTCGTTATACACATTTACATGATATGATAAAATCCGGAAAAGAATGTATTGAAAGTTTAAAGCTCTTGTAAAGATTTATACCATATGTTCATACTTTCAATCTTTCCAAAAATATTAGTATTGTTGACCAATGTTCCGGTGTATTTATAATCCAGTTTTGCAAATGTAATATTCATCGCAGCGGAAAAAGACCGTGCAATGGTATAGAGCGTTTTCATTTTTCTTTTACGCATCTCTGCTTCCATTTCACGAAGCAGGTGCAATGAAAGATTATTTCCGGCATAATCCGGGTCTGTAGCAAAATCCGTCATTTCAGCATTTTTCGCAGAGACATCCATTTCAGCAGATGATGCGGAAATCAATTTATTTCCCAGGTAAACACCCAAAATAAACTATATTTTCCTGCATCGTTTTTTTAATATAATCATTATCAAAAATTGGAAAAGGATAGGATTTAAAAACTTTGGAATAGAGCTCGGTCAAATTTGCAATATCATCTTCCGTCAGTATTTTTATATTAAAAGAATGGTTTTTCTGAATCCGCAACGGCTTGTTCTGTTTAGACAAGGCCAGTTTAATGTTCTGCATTACTGTGGATTTTGCCTCACTATCTAAAAAGGCTCTCGCATAATCAATAAACATGGAACAAAAGTAAACATTTGTTACACCATCATAAAAACCGGGAATATCCGCTTCTTTTATAAAGCCTGCCTCTAAAAATCCTTCTACAGCCCATTCAGGCACTTTGGCAAATATTTTTGTATATTCATTTTTCCCGGCTATGGCATTCATATCTTTGATAATTGTCGGATAATTACTTTTATCCAGTTTCATTAAATAAATTCTATCATTACTTTTACCATGCTGAATAACTGATTTTCCGAGTTTCTCCACAACATCACACATTAGACAACCTTTTATTTTTTATAAGAGAAATACTTGTAAATATCACAGCAGAAACAGCGATACCAATCACACTGGCATCCAGCTCCCATATAATGTTAACCTTGGCAAATATCAAAAACAGCGTACTGGATCCGCCGATAATCATGGCCGCTAACGCTGCTGTTGGATGACTTTTTTTCCAAAAGTAGGCTCCCAGTGTTGGAATAAACAAACCGGCAACCATAAAAGAATAGGCATGAAGGATAATCTCCAAAACCGTGCTGAAAGAACTGGCAATAATCAGGGTCAACGCGCCAATAATGAGAGTGACTATCTGAGAAAGTTTTATTATAAACTGATCCGAGCGATTTTTAAAAATAAACCTTTCTATAATGTCATTAACAAAATTCCCAGATGAAGCGATCAAACAACTATCAGCCGTAGACATGATGGCAGAAAAATAAGCGGCAATAACAATTCCGGTGAGCCCAAGCGGTAAAACATTTTTGAGCAGCATGGGCATAGCCATTTCCGGTTCCGCACCGGGGAAAAAGACCCGTGCCGCCATACCCAGAAAAACGCCTAAAAACGCCATAACCGGATACTCGAACACGCCTGCAATGTAGAATGCTTTTTTTGCTTCTTTTTCGTTTTTACAGGAAAAAATTCGCTGATAAAGCGTCATGGCAATAAACCAAATCGGAACGATGGTAAAAAACCAGTTGATAAATTGTACAGTTTTAATATTTCCGAGGCTGAAATATTCAGCAGACAAATTACTTTGTAATGCTCCCCAGCCGCCGACATGGACCAACGTATAAGGAACACCAAAAAACATGAGGCCGCTCAAGAGGACAATCCACTGAACCGTATCGGTATAAATTACGGCTTTAATGCCGCCAAGCACAGTATAAACCAGCACAATACCGGCCATAACAAACAATGCCAGATGCAACGGATCCATAAAATGAATATCTGAAAATACTGTCCCGGCGGCTAATTTAGCGCCGGCCAGTATTTGTGCACCGGTAAAACCCAAATATCCTATTCCGGAAATCAATGAAGCCACAAGAGCGACCTTTTCTCCGTAACTATGTCTCAGGAAATCCGGAAAAGTCAACATGCCATGTTTGGCATCTATCTTTTTTATTCGTGGAATAATTAAAACAGCAGCCAGCCAGGCGCCGACAAGTCCGGTAAAAAGCAACCAGCTACCGGCAAGTCCCATAACAAACCCGAGTCCGCCGAGACCTATGGAAAAACCACCGCCCACATCTGTCGCTACAATAGATAAACCCACATGACTCGCGGGAATATTTCGTCCACCCACATAATAGTCTTCTTTATTTTGGTTTTTTCGATAAAAATAAAAACCGATATATAATATTAATAAAAAATATACCAAAAAAATAAGATAATCAATAAAATGCATTAGTATTCACCATTACCGTTTTCGTTCGTATTCCGTCGTTCAATTCGTTCATTATTCTCAGGGACCAGAGAAATCGTATCATCAGCATCAGACAACAGTTCAGAGATACCGGTTGCATTGTATTCATCAGAACCTCTAAGGTCCAATTGCAAATCACATCTTTCACAATTACGGTCACAAAAAACAGGCTCGTAACTATCCGGTTCTTTATAGGTGGTAATAACACCTTCATAATTTCGCAATACAACCTTATTCGTAGACCAGGAAACAATATAATTCGGCATAATCGGTATTTTCCCTCCCCCTCCGGGAGCATCAATGACATAGGTAGGAACAGCAAACCCACTGGTATGACCGATTAAACTTTCAATAATTTCAATTCCTTTTCCAACCGGTGTTCGAAAATGTGAAAGCCCCTCCGATAAATCACACTGGTACATATAATAGGGCCTGACACGATTTTGGACCAGTTGATGTACCAGAGCTCGCATTATTCTGGGACAATCATTAACACCGGCAAGCAAAACGGTCTGGTTTCCCAGCGGAATACCGGCGTCTGCAAGTTTTGCCAAAGCTTCTTTTGATGAAGCTGTAATTTCGCGAGGATGATTAAAATGTGTATTGATCCAAACGGGATGATGTTTTTTCAACATTTTTACCAAATCATCTGTTACACGATAGGGTAATACAACCGGCATTCGTGTTCCGATACGAATAACTTCAATATGCGGAATGGCGCGAATTTCGGTCAGGATCCAATCAAGATATTCATCAGACAACATGAACGGATCACCACCGGACAATAATACATCACGAACCTGCGGTGTTTTTTTTATATAGCTGATTCCTGCTTTAATCATTCCCTTGTTGGGAATAAAGTCCACGTCGCCTACTTTGCGCTTGCGTGTGCAATGCCGACAATACATGGAACACATGTTGCTGACTGTAAAAAGCACCCGATCCGGGTAGCGATGAGTGATCCCTGGCGCCGGACTGTCCTTGTCCTCAGAGAGAGGATCGGCCATATCATATTCTGATATATTTAGTTCACAAGATGAGGGAAAAGCCTGTTTATAAATAGGATCATTTTTATAATCATTATTGTTTATTAATGAAATATAATAAGGTGTTACAGATAATGGAAACGTATTGATTGTTTCATCAAGTTCGTGACTTTCTTTTTCACTAAATTTAATGCCCAGTAATTTTTCAAATTTATCAATATCCTTAACACAATGTTTCATCTGCCATTTCCAGTCTTTCCACATCGATTTGGGCACTTTTTCTTGAATTCGTTTCGCAATATCCTGTTGATGGTTATTATAAATCGTCATTTATTCTCCTGTATATTTTTATTAATCTTGAACAAATTCTCAATCTCAGTTTTAAGTAAAATGATACTTTTACTGAAATTAATTTCCCCGATTTTTTCTACAACACTCCATTTTTCTTTTTTATAATATGGGTCCAATACAAAAATTGGTACATTGGTAATGTCTCTGGCATTTAATACGAACTCTATTACATCAACACTGTGCAGCTCAATATCAATAATAATTGCATAAATGTCGACATGGCGCAATATATCCAAAGAAGATAAAATTGATCTTTGCGTTATGGGTACTACTCTGCACTTTAACAGCAATCGAACAATTTCATTGTCTTCATTATCTGTAAGAATGAGTACATGTTTGTTATTTTGCATTCTTAAAAATTTTATCGTTAAAAAAATTGCAAATTATACAGTTTTATCTTGAACAAAAACAAAAAATCACTAAATAAAACCTGACCCGGGAAAAACATCACTCAATATATTCAATCATCTCCATACACACTATTATTACTTGTTAATACAACTATAATGCCAGAATTGACATAAAATCGTAACATACTAATAACATTAAATTTAAAAAATCAGCTTAAAACCGTTAATTATTTTCAAAATAGAATGTGTGCAAAATCAGTACACCTAACAGAAGAAAAATGAGGGAATTGTAAACATTTGGTACACACAAATGACCTCCCAAAATACTATCCGTTAAAAACAGACAATTAGGCTTAAAGTAACCTTTTAATGAAAAATCAAGTGTACCGAACAATCACACATTAAAGATTGTGTTTATTTAATTTATTATAAAGAGCACGTCGACTTATCCCCAGGAGCTTGGCAGCTTCTGTCCTATTATTATTTGTTGCCGCCAGAGCGTGCAAAACCATTTCCCGTTCTACATTATCCAATGACATACCAAGAGGAATTGATATTGATTTTGTTTCATAAACTTGATTGTGAAATCGTGGTGGTAAATGTTCAACTTGAAGCTCTTCTTCATTACAAAAAATTACAGCGCGCTGGATGACATTTTTTAATTCTCTTACATTTCCGGGCCAATCAAAGCTTAATAATGCTTCAATGGCATCCGGACTGATCGATGAGATGGATTTTTTATAGGTTTTTGAATATTTCAACAACATTTCATCAACCAGCAATGGAATATCACTTTTTCTTTCCCGCAAAGGTGGTAAAGCAATTCGAAATACATCCAGCCGATAAAATAAATCATTACGAAAAGCACCCGATTCAACCAGGTTGTCGATATTTTCATTTGTTGCAGCAACAAGCCGTGCCTTGCTGTTAATATTGTGCGTTCCGCCAAGTCTTTTAAACTTTTTTTGTTCAAGGAGGCGTAACAAACTTACCTGGACTTTTTCATCCATCGTGTCAATTTCATCAAGAAAAACAGTGCCTTTATCACCTTGCTCAAAAACACCATTATGTTGCTGCACCGCACCGGTAAATGCACCTTTTTCATGGCCAAACAGTTCACTGCCGACTAATTCGGAAGGAAGCGCACCCAGGTTAACGGCAAGATAAGGCTGCCCGGCCCTGGCACTCATTTTGTGAATGGTAGAAGCCACCAAATCTTTACCGGTACCGGTTTCACCCAATATTAGGACGGGTATATCAGTCTGTGCAGCCTGGGAAATGTGATCATAAACTTCCAGCATAGAAGCAGAGCTTCCGATAATATCACCAAACCTGACCTTCCCCCTGGTGCTGACAAGTTCTTCCTCAACAATTTGTGGCTGACGTTCTATAGCCGTTTTCAATAACCAGTTTTAATTCTTCATCGCGAACCGGTAGTTTTACATATTGAAATGTTCCTGCCTTAAACGCTTCTACGGCAATGGCAATATTTTTCTCCTTAACAAATAAAAGTATCTGAATTTTCGGACTTTTTTGTGAAATAGTTTGTAACAGCCCAAATAATTTTTTAGAATTTTCCTCAACAGTTTCATTCGTGAGTATCAACACCGTATATTTTCCGATATTTATTGTCTCTGCAAACTCTTTAAATGAAAAAGTTGTTTCAACACGTACTTTATATTTTACCGATAAATTCTCGATCCGCTTTTGCAGATGCAAATCTTTTTCATGACTAATAATTTTAATTCGTTTTTAAATCCATAGATGCCTTAAAATTGGTCAAACAACCTGCTTCAAGGTATATGAAATTTGGCACAAATTCAACCCATTAAATTCATTTAATTGCAGCAAATTTTAATCCTTGTTATTTGGATTAAACCGATTAAATTAATTTAAGGACCACCTTTACAAAACCAGATGTTATAATTCAGAGTTTCAAAATATTAATTTATATACTTGCAAGACGGAGAATCTACTCATGAAATATGAAATAAAAGTATTTAATAACACAGTACACAGGTTTCAGGTTATGGCAGTTTGGAAAGAGATTTTTGGATATGCAACCAGTCATAACGAACCGGGACTGGTTATAGACAAAAAACTTGAAACTAATGACGGATTATTTTTTGTCGCTGTGGACGACCAAAAGGTAATCGGGACAATTATGGCAGGATACGATGGACATCGCGGCTGGATATATGCTGTTGCCGTCCTGCCTGCCTATCGAAAACAGGGAATCGGTTCGCAGTTATTGGCTTTTGCGGAACAGGAACTAATAAACCTGGGATGTATGAAAGTGAACCTTCAAGTCATGCAAGATAATGCAGAGGTAGAAAAATTCTATCTTGCAAACGGTTATCAAACAGAACAACGAATAAGCATGGGGAAAAGGTTTCCTCAAAACATTTGACAGCAGCGCCACACCAAAGGTTAAATAAGATGGAAACAACAAGTATCTTTGAACAAATGACAAAAGAATTTCTTGATTATCATCCTCAATTGGATTATCAATGGATATCTAATAATAAAATTTTAGGCGTTAAAATTTACAAAAAAGACAGTATGGGATTCGATGTCTTTTGGGGAATTAACAAGAATGAAATATATTACTGTGCAGGAGATCACCATCATTCATCACTATTGTTTAACAGCGAAAACAGTACATTCCTTTTCGGCATGTTACGAGACCTTTTAAGCAAAAATATGAGAATTTTAGAAAAACATGCCGGAAATTCCGTTTATAAAGTTATTGTTCAGGCGTGGGATGGGAAAAGCTGGGTTAATGAAGACATTTCTGCTTTAATATTCTTTAATTATTTTGGTAAACGTTCAGAAAAAATTTTTCAAAACAACATTATTAAAGGATATTGCATTTCAAACTAGTAATTATTTCACTTGCAACTTTTATAAAAACATTTAAATTAATATAAACATATTTTAAAACAAGGGTTCATTAAATGATAGATTTTTAAAGCATATTATTTGTTATTCCACAAAAGATATGCTTTTTTTATTTTTGGATTTTCATTTTTTTCAAAATACCACTTTTAAGAGATGCTTTTTCACAGGGAAATTTATCTCTGAAAATGACCGTAAAAATAAATAACTTTCTTCTAGTGTAACAATTCCAGGGACGGCTATATTTTTTAACATCGAATCGGAAAGGGACAACAATGAATAAAAAAATGCTGTATCTTATAACTCTGATTTTATTCAATGTAAATTATTTATTTCCACAGGGAGCTGTTCTTGATTTTCCGCATACGATCCGACCGAATGATGTTCGGGGAACAGCTCTGGGTTTAACAGGTTCAGCCTATAGTGAAGGAATGTTTTCTATTTATACGAATCCGGCAGGTTTATCATTTATAGGGAAAACAAATATTTGCTATTCCCGTTACCCTTCAACAAAATACAACGTTAATGACAAAGGCCGGTATAATCAGGACAACGCAGGTATCGGTTTTCAACTTTTTAAAAGGCTGTTTCTCGCTTATAACTATTTTTGCCTCAACTATGGTGAGTACAGCTCTTACAATTCCAAAAAGGAACACTCCTTTTTTAAAATGTATTCCCTATCGGCATCAGGTTTAATGATAAAAAACGAAAAACACACGTTATCCATTGGATTGAACGCCAAATACTATGATGAAAAAATTGATTCATATCAAGTTGATGTATACTGGTTTGACATCGGTATTCAGTATAGACATGAAACAGCTAAAAAGGAAACATTCGGACTTGGAATATCCATAACAAACCTGGGAAATGATTTAAAAGACAATGATTACGTAATTCTCGAACCCTTGGAATTATTACGTATCGGTTGTTCAATCCTTAAAGAACAAATCCAAAACTCTCCTGTTGGACTACTAGGGACCGTTGAATACCAAAAAAGCCTGAGAGATGAAGACGCTCCTCAATATCGCTGGTCACGTATCGGCACGGGACTTGAAATGCGGTTTTTTAATCACTTATTCAGCCGAATCGGTTATAATATAAATTTGGAAAACGTTGACAATAAGCAGCAAGGTTTCACCTATGGTATAGGCTTTATAACACCCAAAAAACTTTCCGACTCAATTCCTATTTACATTGCGTTAAATTATAGCAAAGGGCTCAAGAATTATCATTCTTTTAATCAAAATGTATTCAGTATTGAAATTAAACTGGAATGATTGATTCATCAATCAAAAAAATGACATGTTTTCAGTTAACATCAGTTTTCCCTTGTATGGATTTAGTTATAACATGGAAAGGTAAATCATGAATAAAAAAATGCTAATTTTGACATTGTTGTCTTTGCTCAACATATCATATCTTTTTTCACAGAGTAACATCCTGGAAATCCCCTATACATTCAGACCAAGCGATGCACGCGGAACAGCTCTGGGCCTGACCGGAACGGCCTATAGTGAAGGGTTGTTTTCCATATACACAAATCCGGCAGGTTTGTCGTTTATGAAAAAAGCGATGATAAGCTATTCGCATTATCCAAAAATAAAATACGGAATTGATGATAAAAAAGGCCGCTATAACCAGGAAAATCTGGGACTGGCACTACGAATAAATAAAAACCTTTTTGTTGCCGTTAACTATCTTTATTTGAATTTGGGAGAACACAGCTATACAACAGAACATAGTCCCAAAATATTCAAGTATGAATCCGGAATTAAGATCTATTCATTTTCTGCATCCGGATTAATAGTAAAAGGTAAAAATTCATTGTCAATAGGCACAAATGCAAAATACTATGAAGAAAAACTGGATCCGAACAAAGAAAACATTTTATGGTTTGATGTCGGCATACAATGCAGGCACAAAACAGCCGAAAAAGAAATTTGGGGACTGGGTTTATCGATAACAAATTTAGGAGGTGATTTAAAAAAAGGACCCTATATTTTATCAAAACCTATGCAACTCTTTCGTTGCGGTCTTTATTATATCAAAGATTTCAGTGAACTGAATTTGGGGCTACTGGGGACGGTTGAATATCAAAAAACTTTAGCAGAAAAAACATATTATTCATACGATTGGAACCGTCTCGGCACCGGTCTTGAATTACAATTTTTCTCATACATGTATGGCAGAATGGGTTATAATTTTAAACTGGAAAACAAAGAAGACAATTATACCGGATTTACCTATGGTATGGGCTTTAAAACCCCGCAAAAATTGTCTAAAAAACTCCCAATATTCCTGGCTTTTAACTATGGCAGAACCTTAAAACAATATCTCGGTGATTTTGATGAAAATATCATCAGTGTGGAAGTGATTGTTGAATAATATTAAATTTTTAATTAAACATGGAAAGTAAAATGCTAAAATCAAAAAACCTCTTTCTCTTTCTATTTACGATATTCTTAATAATTACCGCTTGTGTTTCAAGCAGTAAATATTTTAACCAAACAATCTTTGAAGAGGCTCTTGCCAACGATTATGAATTGCTGAATTTTCAGGACAATCACTTTTATCTGACAACATTGTCCGACAGTACATCCAAAGAAGTGTTTTACACGAACAATAAACCATTGATCTCGACGTGGTCACCAGAGGGAAGGAAAATAGCCTTTTTAACAGCAACAAAGCCGTCTTTATTATGTTGTTATGATATAACGACAAATCAACAAATCGAACTGGGTGAGTTTGACTATAATTTATATGTGAGTGATGAGAACTATTTTAACGATATAATAGCACCACAATGGATAAACAATGAAGAGCTAATCGTTTCTGATCGCAAGGGTGTTCATCTCATCGAGATAATCGGTAACAAAACACAAATCCTTAAAGGGAAAAAAATAAAATTCATTTGTCTGCCATCAAAACAGCAAATTTTATATGCTGATGATTCTCAACTTTATTTAATTGATAAACAGGGAAATAATAAAATTGCTATTCTTGAAAAAAATTCCTCAAAAAATATCCAAAAACTTGAAAATGTTGAAGCATTTGCACTTTCACGAAATTCCAAAAAAGCGGCAATCAGTGCAGGCAAGGATATATTTATTTTAGACATGGAATCTTTTAAAGTTAACAATATCCACAAAGCCAAAGACGCTGTTTACAAACTGTATTGGGCAAATGACGACAAAAGGATTGTCTATTTATGTGGTGTGCCGGATATGAAAGTAATTTCCATGCGGGGTTTAATGGTAGATCCCGGTAATTTTAAATTTTACACCATGGCGGCAGACGGAACAGACTTGATCAAAATCTGTGAAAGTATAAACTACGGTGTTTATGTGCCGATGCCGCATATTTCCCACGACGGCAAGTACATTTCCTTTAAAACCATATTAAAAAATCATCGCAAAAGAATATTAATTGCAGACACAGCCGGTAAGGGATGCTATCCTACTATCATGGAAGGTTCACCACCAGCTTGGCGGCCATAGTAGGAACAGACCTTACGTCTGCCCTTATTATGTTTCTATGTTGCATGGAAATCACACAGGATTGCACCTACGATATAATAATTCAAGCATTATAAAAATGAATAAATAGAACCGATATTACACCAGATTATAAGTATATGATAATTCCCCATAGGGGCGAATCTTGTATTCGCCCTGGATATCTACGAAATTATTATGAAACCATCTTACCCGACCCAAATGATAAAAATCGATTTTATGAATTCATTTAAAACAATCCGTCAAATTGGCATTCGGATTGTTTGAACCACAAAATAAAACGAAAACAACAACCCACATCAATTTCAATTTAGTTCTTGCCTTTTTTATCAAGTTAATGTATTATTAATAAAGGTTATCTTTTAAAAGCCTGCACATCATTCAGCCGATCCGGTATTATTATTCTAATCTTACATCATTCCACTTCCTCCGATATGTAAATCGGCTGAAAGTTTTACGGTAATTAAAAAAATACTGTAACAACAAGCTGAGGAGGTGTAACTTGATTCTCAATTTTTCAAAACTTTTTAAATTCAACAGTCAGGTGATAATATTTATTACCTTTGCCTGTTTTCTGTTCTGCACAACACCCTCTTTTGCCATTGATTCACTACAATTACACTGGTCAACATTTATTGGCGGCAGCGATGTCTTTTGGGGAGGATATGATATAATTAACCAAACAGATACCGATGCAGAAGGCAATTTTTATCTCGTTGGGGAAACCAGAACAGCAAACCTGCCAAACAGGACCAATTCGCATCCGTGGGATAATACCTGCGGTTTCGCAGCGAAAGTAGATGAAAACGGCTCTATTCTCTGGACTACCTATATCGGTGGAACAAATTATAGCACCGTTAACGGTATTACAATTGATCCTGAAGGGGAAAATATCTATGTCACCGGGAAATCCGACGCAAATGATATTCCCGGAGTACTGAATCCAGGATGGGGTTATGGAGCGTATGTATCCTGTTTAAGCGCTACGTCCGGCTCAATTGAATGGACACGCTTTCTCACCAACGGCTCCTACGGTTCACAGGGGAATGCTTTGCGTATGTATGATGGTTATATTTATGTTACCGGCTATTCCTATAATTATCAACTTTTAAAAGTCGAAAACGAATTTACCGGCGCTCAGGATACCTTTGTTTCAAAACTAACAACGGACGGAAATGTGGTCAAATCTGTCTGGTATTGCGGATCACAGGGAGCTGTTAAGGCAAGTGATATTTTTATCAATGGTGAAGGGGATATTTTCCTGGCAGGAGATATTGACTGGCAATATGCAGGTACAACGTATGATTTACCCAATGCGGTAAATCAGTGGCATGGTGGAAACGGTGATTATTACGACGCTTTTGCATGTAAAATGGATTCAGATTTACATGTCATCTGGTCACTTTATATCGGCGGTTCAAACAACGATCATGCTAACAGCATTATCGGTGACAATCTGGGAAACCTATGGGTATCTGGTTGGACGTATTCAGAAAACATGGAAGGTGATATTATTGAGCCGTACAATTTTGATGGCGGAGATGGTTACCTGACTAAAATTGACGAAAACAGTGGCGATATTGACTGGAACTCTTATTCCAATCAATGGGGTGGTTGTGTTGACCGTCCCAAATTGCTGCCGTGCCGTAAAATTATTACAATTGCGAAAAGCACACCCAGTTTTTTCGCTATACAATTTTTTGACGCAGACCTGGGAACGCATCAATGGTTTATTACAGAAGACTGCGTTCTGCCACTTATAGGAAATCATTTTGCAGACATTTATGTCGATGAGGATATGAATATTTATATCTTTGGAGACGCTCCCGCTGCAAACGTAAATTTCCCTGATCGAAATAATGAGCATAGCGGTCAGGATACGGATGTATTAATCGTTAAAACCAGCCCAAAAGATTATTTTTATCACTTTAACCAGCAAAGTGCAACACTACCGTCAAACTGGGTATCCTCACCGGCTGACGCAAATGCCTGGTCTGTAAATGATAATAAACTGAACTATAATCCCCAGTCTGACTTTTTATCACATGCATTTCTTAATGAAAATTTTTTCAACTTAAACATGCATGTTCAATGCACAAAAACAAACGGTACGGCAGATCCGTTCGGAATTGCCTTCAAAAACGATCCCCAGTCTGACATGACCTATTATTTTAACGTTTCAACAAACGGATCTTTTTATGTTGATATGTTTGATGGCCAAAGCTGGGCATACCCCATGCTTACCGGCTCATCAGATTTTATTAAACAGGGACTGGAACAATGTAATATCCTTGAGGTTGCTGCACGGGACAGCATTGTCAAATTTTACTGCAATGGTGGTTATCTGGGCGAAATAAAAACAGAAACCCTTTATCTCGGTCGTGTTGGTGTATTTGTCATCAATTCAGTTAACACGCAAAATGAGGTCGAGTTTGACAACTTTTACGTGGGTTCTTATACTTATAACGTAACGGATGTCGCCCCAAAACAGTCACCGAAAACACTACCGACCCAATACAAACTTTCCCAAAACTATCCCAATCCCTTTAATCCGGAAACAACAATTCAATACAGCATTCCGAAAAAGTCCGATGTCACACTTGAAATATTTAATCTTAAAGGCCAAAAAATAAAAACGCTGGTAAGTAAAACCCAACAGGCCGGCTCCTATTCCATAGTTTGGGACAGCCGCACCGAACAGGGAACAATATGCCCAAGTGGTTTGTACCTTTACAAAATAACGGCATGTGAGTTTATCGATGTAAAAAAAATTATGCTAGTGAAATAATTTCAAACCAATAATGCAAAAAAGGATGGTGTCTGCCACCATCCTTTTTTGCATTCAAACATTTTTACTATTACTGCAATATCTGATAATTTTTACGAACATCCCGGGCTTAAATAAATACAATTATTTTCCATAAAAACCTTGCGCTGTTTTTATATAATTTGTATTATTCATTCATTATCTTAAAACTTTTTCAGAGCGGTTAAAAACTTGAAAATTCTCTGAAACACTATCGGTTGATCGTCCAGAGGAGCCGACCTCCAGGGGTGGAAAATAAAGGTCCGGCCTTAACAGATATAAACCATCATCGTTAAATGGAACATTATAAAATTGAGAGTTGGACTCATTAATCCGTCCGAATGAACAAATTCCCGGGCGATCAAAAAGAAAACATATTCACCCTAAAAAGGTTAACAAGTAAAATGAATAATCATATTTCCAGTGTAACACTGCATCATGAAAAATACCCATGCGATAATTATTACCCCTTTTCTTTGCCGATTTTTAATCGCACCAAACAATTGACATTCGAGTCACCGGTAACTTTTTTCGTAGGAGAGAACGGAACAGGCAAGTCTACGTTACTGGAAGCCATAGCCCTCGCCTGTAACGTTCATATATGGAGCCGGGATGAAAGTGTCCGTTTTCAGGGTAATCACTACGAAAAACAATTATTCAGGTATATTTCCGTCAAGTGGGTAAATGGAGAGGTGCCCGGCGCATACTTTGGTTCAGAAATTTTTAATGACTTTAGAAAAATTGTCGATGGTTGGGCAGCCGCTGATCCCAGGCAGCTACAATATTTCGGAGGAAAATCCCTTATTACACAATCCCATGGTCAATCCATGATGTCATACTTTGAGTCTCGTTACAAGATAAAAGGCATATATTTTCTCGATGAACCGGAAACAGCGTTGTCACCAAAAAGTCAGCTTGCATTACTGGAAATTATTCAAAAAAACACTCTGCAAGGGCATGCCCAGTTTGTTATTGCGACCCACTCTCCTATTTTGTTGACATATGAAAATGCCAGGATTTTTAGTTTCGATGATAATTCGGTTAAACTAACCGAATACAAAGAAACAGATCATTATAAAATGTATAAAAAAATCTTTTCAGAAAGATAATCAGATTAACACTAGTTTTATAATATGCTTAAATAACGGATTTCATAAAATATTGTCCTTCAACAAAACGCTCTCACAGGCTTTCCAGCGCTCACCTGTTAACTTGTATTCAATACACACACCTTGAAATTTACAACCCTTCTTGTAAAAAACCTTGCACGGTTTTTATATAATTTGTATTATTTATTTATCAGCCATAACAGATTGTTTTTCAGTACGGTTGGCATTTTGCGGGATTTTCTGAAACACAATCGGTTGATGTTCCACTTTTAAACATGGGCAAGTATACAAGGAAAGATTACGTGGAGGCGAAAATCAAATTCCTGTTATTTTACTGTCAAAATTGTTTTACAGGGTGAGGTATGTCTGCTTGTCGAAAAAGATACAACCAAAAATGTTAAACAGTTAAAACCGAGAGTATTTCTAATAATTAAACCGATTGTTAAGGGATGCGGAATGCTAAAATTTAGTACAAATTAAACCAAGGAGTATTAAAATGAGCATAAAAAAAACAGGTGTTATTTTAGTCCTTACGGTCCTTTTAGTAGCTGCTATTGTTGTTGCTGAAAGCTTGATAGAGGTTTATGGAAGTGGAGATAATGAATGTGTGACGGTATATTCAAGTTGGGAAACGGTCCCGGATGGAAAAGAATACACCATGAATCTCTGGAAAAGTAGTGCCAACGGAACAACAAGTCAGGCATGGCTCCAAAAAAGCGGCGGAGGGACCTATGCATATCTTCACCTTGAAGATACGAATACCCATACAAGCGAAAGCGGTATCGAATTAAGCAGTGGTACGTATCGAATAAAATTAGAAATTGACGCAAAAAGTTGTTATACCTACGCCAGCGCAAATTTGGAACCATAGCGTTCATATTTGATATTCACAAATCATATTGCTATTTGTGATCTGACGAACGGATATTTTAAATACTCTCGGTTTAATATTATTATGGTGTAAGAATATGGCTGTTACACACGGCAGTTACACCTGGATAACCTGGTTTCAAATCAGAATCCAAAAAATTCGTAGGGGCAGACCCTGTGTCTGCCCGCTAAAGGCAGATATCTATGTCTGCCCTTTAAAGACACATCTCCGTGTCCGCACTTGGTATGTTTCTATGCAGCACGAAAATCACACAGAATTGCATCTACGATATAATAATTGAGAATTAAAAAATGAATACAAAGAACCGGCATTCCATCAGATTAAAAGGATATGATTATTCTCAGCCAGGGGCGTATTTTATAACAATTTGCATCCAAAACAAAAAATGTTTGTTGGGCAACGTTGTTAATGAAAAAATGATTATGAACGATTCAGGAATGATGGTTCGAAACATTTGGCAACAATTGCCCAAACGATTCAATCACATAAATACAGAAATATTTATCGTCATGCCAAACCATGTCCACGGCATCATTTCAATACACGGTCGGGGCGAATCTTGTATTCGCCCCGAATCTTGTATTCACCCGGAATCACATATTCACCCCGAATCTTGTACAGGCGATCACAAGGATCGCCCCTACGGGACATTACCGAATACAATCGGTCGTATTGTTCAGGCATTTAAATCCATCACCACCCTTGAATACGTCCACGGGGTAAACCAATCGGCCTGGATACCGTTTGAAAAAAAATTATGGCAGCGAAATTATTATGAACACATCATACGCGATCAAAAGGATTTCAATCGAATTTACGAATACATTGAAAACAATCCGTTAAACTGGCAATCGGATTGTTTAAATGCACGGTTGTAAAAATACACTAAAAAAAATATTTCATTTTTACATTAAAAAACTTGCGCGATTTTTATATAATTTGTATTATTCATTTATCAGCCATAACAGATTGTTTTTCAGCACGGTTGGGAGTTTACGACATTCTCTGAAACACAATCGGTTGAGGTTCCATTTCTAGTCGCGGGATTTATTATTAGATATAATGAATACTTGATTGCTTACAAGTCGACACCATTTGATAAAGAAATTAAAATCTTAACTTCCAGTAGACACACCCTGACAACCAAGTCATTGATTTTAAAATTGGATATCCTCATGAACTACTTTATAAAATTTCTCAATTCAAATTGTTTTAATAAAATTAAAACGATACAGGTGTCATTTGTAATTTTATTATGTTTCATCAGCGGCTTACCGGCGCAGGAGGATGCATTGCGTGTGATGCAGTATATCAGCCGTCCAATGGGATCGGCAATCGTCTGGCAGGAAGAGGTTCGGAATCAGCTTTTCAAATCATTAAAACTTGAAGACTTGCTTGCGGATAAAAGAGACATAGCCCTGAATCCAAAGGTGATACTTTCTGAAGATAAAGGCGACTATATATTAAAACAGGTTGACATAAACACTACTCCCAGGCGACGAATCCGGACCATCATAACAGTGCCCAAAGCAAGCGGCAAGGTGTTTCCGGCTGTGGTTTGTATCCACGGACATGGCGGAAAACTTGGCAGTGTATATGATGACGAATCTCCCTATAAAAGATTTGCGCACGAACTGGCTTGCAACGGTTATGTGACGATAACTACAACTGTAAGCCAACATAAGGTATACGAAAATAATATGCTGCTGATGGGAGAACGTCTGTGGGACCTGATACGTTGTGTGGATTATCTGGAATCACTCGACATGGTGGAGAAAAACCGCATAGGCTGCGCCGGATTGTCACTCGGCGGTGAAATGGCCATGTGGCTCGGAGCAATGGACACCAGAATTCAAACCACTGTGAGTGCGGGATTCCTTACCAAAATGGGCCACCTGGAACAAAACCATTGCATGTGCTGGAAGTTTCCCGGTTTGCGTCATTTGGTGGATTTTGCTGATATTTATTCATTAATCGCTCCCCGTCCGTTGCAGTGCCAAAACGGGCAAAAAGAACCCCTATCACAGTTTTATGTTCCTATTGCACGGGAAGCATTAAGAGAAATCCAAACAATTTACTGGGACTATAACCGTCCTGAAAACCTGATGCTGGATGTGCATGGGGAAGGACATGTCATTGACCTCCCTGCACTTTTATGGTTTTTGGACAAAAATTTATAATAAAATCAATGTGTTATTCTAAACCATCATAAAAACCCCTCCCACAGCCTTGAACAACCCAAAGAAAGGCCCTGTTATGATGACTGTTTTGGATGAAAAAAGATATTTTGAATACCGAAATATGAAAAATCAGGGGAACTCACTGGATTGGCGGGAAACACTCTTGTCTATTTTATTATTCGGCAGTATGGGTGCCATTACCTGGGCCATTCGCGGTACGGCCGGCTGGGGTGGCGTTGACGGCACCATAGTTCCGGGACTGACCTGGGGCATGATCTGGTATTACCTGTGTTATCGTAAAGGCATTGACGCACGGGGCATTGTTCTGTGGCTGGGACTGGGTCTTGCCCTTGGCGGTGAATTGGGCTATGGTCAGTATGTGTCCTGGATTCGGGGCATGTTTTACGCAGGCAATGATATCTTGAGCATTAATCCGGCATACGGTTATTTATGGCTGTTTTACTGCGGCATCGGTTGGGCCGCACCCGGCGCTATTATCCTGGGCTGGGTACTGGGCGATAAAGTACCAAAAGGATACTGGATAATCCGTTCGTTGTTGGTCGCTGTGTTACTGGTGTTTCTGTTTGCCTGGCCCTTTGTTGAATGGCTGGGAACACAATGTGCCCGATACTGTCCGGGACTCCTCTTTCCCCATGCGGATTTGGGGCTTTATTCCGGCGAACTTGGCAAACACCTCAGTCGCACGGTTTATACAAACACACAAAATTTTTGCGTGGTATTGTGGTGGCTGGCGGCATTGGTTACGGCCGTTTTGCAAAAAGACCAAAAAACATTGTTCGTGGGCTTGCTGTTGGGACTCGGTTTCGGCATCGGATTTATGCAAAGCACAACATGGTGCCTTGGTTACAGCACGGCTCCCCAATTTATCGACTGGTGGAAAATGTGGGAGTTAAACGCCGGATTTAACCTGGGACTGTTATACACCATTGCATGGCTGTGGGCGGTCCGGCAAACAGACAAAGAGCAGGATCAAAAAAAGGCCAAACAATCACCACCGGATCATATAATCAGCAACACATCATGGCTGGAGACAATTTTCCCAGCGCTGGCGGGTGCGGTATTTATCTTTTTTGCCGGATTTGAATACTTTATTTGGACCGTCATCTTTTTATCTGCTTTTTATTTTATTGCAATATTAGTGACGGGTCCGCCAATACAAAACTCGTTGGACGCTAATAAATCAAAAGAGCAGCGTTGGAAAATTTCACTGATCTACAGCGCCTTTTTACTGGTATTTTTGCTGTTTCACGGCGGTTCAGAACGGGCCGGTATTGTTTTTGGACTTTATGACGCAAAAGCCGTAGACCAATACGCCTGGCCGGCAGCGCGTATTATCCTGTTCGCACCGGTGGCAATTATTTTAATAATCACAACTGTTTTAAAAAAATATCAAACAATAAAATCCGAAAACAAACAACGGATATCATCAAGACAGCTATCAAATCGAATGGTTGACCTGATGACAATAACGGCTTTTATCGGCGCTCTTTCAATTTGGCCAGCAAAAATCAGTATCTTTTACGCTTTCTTTCTGGTATTGGCCTTGTTTGCATTTAATCGGTTAAATGTTCATTTTAACAAATCAGCATAGGAAAACATGTTATCTCATATAATTACACTTTTAAATTCAAATTATTTGCATTTAAAAAAAAAATTCGTACATTTGCCGTCATTAACCAATTTAAATTCGAAATAGTTATTCAAGAAAATAACTTTTGTACTCAAGTAATATTGTAAATTAATAAACGCCTAAACTCTATTAAAACAACAAAATGTAAACGACATTGCATGGCGAACTTTTGATCCATGTTCCTTTGCAACCAAATTAAAACGTAACTTGGAAATTATCCGAAAAATAACAACAAATCATGTTCCAACCATATAACAACACTTTTTATCCCTCCACGGGTTGTTTTTTAAATGTCTTCCCCATAGATATTGAATAGAAACACGAGAATAATCATGACAAAAACATCATTGGAAACCCTTGGTTTTGATCCTTCATTTTTTAAACATGAACAAATAAATCAGGGATTTGTAATTGCTCGCGTTATATCAGAAGATAAAGAGCGATATCTCATTCGTACCCAAACGGCAGAAGTTGAGGCCCAGGTAATAGGACGAATGATGTTTGAAAACACAAAACGAGAAGATTTTCCGGCTGTCGGCGATTGGGTGCTTGCATCATTGTATGACGATGAAACCCTGGCCATTATACAGTATTTATTACCCAGGAAGAATAGCCTTAAAAGAAAAACAGCAGGAAATAACGTTGACTATCAAATTATCGGGACGAATATAGACACAGCTTTTATTATTCAGTCATTGGATTATGATTTAAATACAAACCGTCTCGAACGTTACCTGGTAATGATAAAAAACGCAGGTATAAAACCCTTCATTTTACTCAGTAAAAGTGATTTGTTTTCAGAAAACGAAATAAACGAAAAACTGGAACAAATAAAGTCTGATATTAGAAACATTCCCATATTGTATTACAGCGCACAGACCGGTCAGGGAATGGACCAGGTTTTGGCCCAGTTGCTTCCGCAAAAAACCTATTGTTTCATCGGATCATCCGGTGTGGGCAAAACAACACTGCTGAACCGTATCCTTGGCGGAGATTTTTATAAAACGACTGAAGTGCGGTTGGATGACGGAAAAGGAAAACACACCACAACCCGGCGTCACTTAATATTGACCGAAAAACACGGTATGATTATCGACACACCGGGAATGCGTGAACTGGGTAATTTTGATGTTAAAGAAGGTCTTGATTTAACATTTTCGGAAATTGCCTATTATGCCCGCCAATGCAAATTTAAAGACTGCAGCCATACGTCGGAACCGGGATGCGCGGTTATTGAAGCTGTTAAAGAAGAAAAAATATCCAGGCGGTATTATAAAAACTATCTCAAGCTAAAAAAAGAAAATGAACATTATGAAATGAGTTACGAGGAAAAACGCAAAAAGGACAAATCACAGGGTAAATTTTATAAACGCGCCATGAAAGACATGCAGGAGTTTAAATACAAAGGTTTTAGCAAATAAAATCCGAATTTATAAAAATGTTTACATAAAAAAGCCCGGGTAATTCTTAAATTACCCGGACTCCCCACCATAAAGAAACAGCCACCTCTAAGCTGTTTTAAAAGATATATTCGTCAACTCTTCGGAAACTTTCCATAGACGATTGGCAATATTTTTATCCTGAGATAATCTATTTGATTTTGTCTTTTTGGGATGTCCCTTCATTTCCATAAAACCATCCGGCCCGTAAAAATCACCGTTTTCTACATTATCTACAGTTGCAGCATACAATGTCGGCAAAGCACCCTGTGGGATATTCTGTGCAAAATAGGGATTTAAAAAGTTAAAAAAAGTTGAATTTCTTTGTAAATTGGTGGCCGTCCAGCCCGGATGCGCGGCTACCGAAAGCACATCAGTTCCGGATTGATTTATTTTTCGTGCCAGTTCATAGGTAAAATAAAGATTGGAAATTTTGCTGTCACCGTAGGCCTTCCAGGCATTGTACTTTCTGGTTTGCCAGTGCAAATCATCAAAATTGATTCCACCGTTTTTATGGGCCATACTGGAAACATTGACAATTCTTGAGGATTTTGTTTTTGAAATCGTCTGAAACAACTGTGCTGTTAAAGCAAAATGACCGAGATGATTAACACCGAATTGAAGTTCAAATCCATCTTTGGTTTTGGAATATGGCGGTACCATAACACCGGCATTGTTTATTAAAATATGTAACTGATCATACTTTTCCTGAAACAGTTGTGCAAATCGTTTCACGGAAGCCAGATCAGACAAATCCAAAGGCATCACACACAGTTTGGCTTGTGGGTATTCTTCTTTGATCGCTTTGGCAGCAAGGTTGCACTTTTCCGCATTTCGGCATGCCATAATGACCTCAGCATTATTCAAGGCCAAACAGCGGGCCGTCTCAAACCCGATTCCACTGTTAGCACCGGTTACTATTACAATTTTTCCATTTTGATCACCTATATCTGAGCTTTTCCATTTTTTCATAATTACTCCGTTTTAAATTCGTCTATAAAATTTCATTCCACCAAAATTTTGTAGGGATATCCGGGAATGTAATTGTTTCGCCAATCAACGGTGTGGCGACAATTACATCTTTAACTTTTGCTGCTGTTGTCAATCTGTTGACAGGTTCATACCAGTCATGCAGGGCCAGTTTATAAGCACCCCAATGAACCGGTAACAGCACATTCCCACGGACATCCAAATGGGCCCGTAACGTCTCTTCCGGAAACATGTGAATATGGTGCCAGCGTTTGTTATAGGCGCCGCATTCCATGAATGTCATGTCAAAGGGACCGTATATCTCGCCGATTTTTTTAAAATCATCAAAATATCCGGAATCACCACTGAAAAACACACGGTGCTGAGGCGTATGAATGACCCACGAAGCCCATAAAGTTTTGTCACGATCAAACATACTGCGGGAAGAAAAATGCTGCGCCGGTGTTGCGGCAATAGTCAAGTCACCAAAAAGTTTTGTTTCATCCCACCAGTCCATTTCAATAATTTTTGTTCGTTCAACACCACACTTTTCCAGTTCCGCACCAACACCCAACGGCACAAGAAACTGTTTCGTTTTATCTTTTAACGCCCGGATCGATTCAACGTTCAGGTGGTCGTAATGGTTATGAGAAACAATCACCACATCAATATCGGGTAGTTCAGGAATTGATACCGGCATCTCTTTATTAAAACGTTTTGGGCCGACAAAAGTCACTTTTTCTGCAAATACCGGATCTGTTAAAATCTTGTAGCCACCGATATTGATTAAAAGAGTCGAATGCCCCATCCATGTCACCAGCAACTCATTGTCCCCTGCCGAATTTATTCTCTTCAAATCAACTTGGCGATATGGCAAGGGCTGTTTTGGCGATTTTTGGCCCTTATCTTTTATCCATTCTTTTAAAACCCCTAAAAAATTTCCAAATGATTCATCATCACTTTTAACAGCATTATAAAAACGACCCTCTTTATAATGTGATGATTTAGTGATTTTGATATATTTTTCATCATCTTTGCTATAGGTAGCAGAAGAGATGTTATGCTGAACCGTCATAAATAAAACTCCAATCAATAAAAAAACAGCGGTAATAAGTATGAATATTTTTTTCAAAACAATGCCTCATTAAATGAACATTCATTTAGTTAAAAGGGTAAATTTTTTTTAACATTTTATGGCGTCCCATGCCAAATCAAAAGCCAGACTTTTATTTTCATCTGTTAATTGTATCTCCTTACACAATCGCGTATTTGAAAGTGTTAAAACAGGATAAAAAGCAAAGGTCATCAACAATTCAAATGGAACATCTTTAATAATCTCCTGATCGATTCCCCTTTGCATTATTTGAATGATCTGCTGAAAATTTTGTTCCAGTTCATCATGGTCCACTTTATCGATATAGGGTGAATTGGAAAACTGCTCCATAAACATAAAATAATCAGGATGTTTTTCAAAAAAATCAAAGGCATTGAACCATACTTTTCGTAATACTTTTTTGATGGCCATATTCGGATCAAAACCAACCAGCATGGCCTGACTCAACTTTTTTTTGAGGGTTGTGTAAATTGAAACCAGCAAATCTTCTTTGCACTTGTAATAGATATAAATCGTGGCCGGAGACACCCTGGCTTCTTTGGCAATTTTTGCCACGGAACTGGCAACAAATCCAATTTCATTGATCGTTTTAATGGAAGCCTTAAAAACAGCTTCCATTTTATTTTCATCTCTTAATCTCATACTCAAAAATAAATGATTATTCATTTATAATCAAGAACTTTTTTTTTCAATATTCAAAATTTATTGAATATGTCGCGTTTTTATAAAATCATCCGGATTGTACCCCTGGTTGATCAACAAATTATTTATATGTAAAAGGTCCTCATCCTCAAGTACCGGCGTTCTGGATAAAATCCATCCGTATTTTCGGGACGGCACACCAACCACCGCATAACGATAATCCTCATCAAGGCCGATAATCCAGTAATCGCCCCAAAATAACGAAAACCCCAAAAATCTAACAAAACTGACTTTAAGTTTGGCATTGGATGGATCTGCAATCCGGGCAATTCCCTTTGCCTGAATCACTGATCCATCCTTTTTAACGCAAGAGTTGATAACATTTATCCTGCCGTCTTTTCTTAACTCATAAAAAGCGGTTGTGTTTTTATAACAACTTTTTTGAAACCGGTTGGGAATTTTGGCAATTTCACACCATAGTCCGATATAGTTTTCAAGCTGTACGGATTCGACTGCTTTTACTGGTTTGTCACGGTTAGCTTCATCGCCAATTGAAACAGTCTGAACCAATAGGACGATAATAAATGATAAAAAAAATCTCATACTGCTGCCAAAATTATTCAAATTTTATTTATGTTCCCGTTCATAATTATAAATCGGCTGCATCGCTACCCACAGAGAACCTTCAGGTGCGCCTTTGATCGTACTCATATAACAGTTCATAATCGTTGCCCATTCCGACATTTTTTCGCTCGAACTCGCATAAAGACTGTCTATTTTAGCCTTGTCCGCATTTTCAGGATACCGAAGCACCATAACCAACCGGTTGTCAAAATTATAAATCTGAATGCTTTCATATCCACTGACTTGCGCCGCATTGGTGACTTCCGGCCATACACCCTGTGGACTGTGATGGGTTTTGTATTCGTCAATTATTTTCGGATCATCTTTAAGATCAACGGTCATAACGATTTGTTTTAGATTAACAGACTTTTTCGACTCACAAACCAGTTTTTGATTCTGAAGATACAAATAGACAACAGCGCCCGCCAAAATCAGCATAACAACAATACAGATCAAGTTCTTCATTTTGCAACTCCTTCACACTTTTAGTTCAATTATTTTTCAATGCTTTCATTAAATCAGAATATTCTTTGGTCAACCCGCTTTTTTTAATTATTTTTGGATCATGTGTTTCATTCTCAATATAATGAATGGTTCCTGTCATATTATGCCGGATGTTTTCCTGCTGAATAGATTGAAAAACATTTCGTTCCAGGGTAATGCCGCTGGATCCCTGGTCTAAAAATATGCCATTGTTCCTTGATCCGACAGCCCATTGTAACCGGTAGATATTATGAATATAGTTTTCTTTGATGACGCTATTGGGCTGCCTGGAGAGGGTATAAATCCCGCCGCCGTCGCATAACAATTGTAACACATTAAAAATATGATTATAACGTATCTGGTTGTCCCGCATAACATTTTCCGCATCTACCCAGCTCCAGCCGACACTGATTCCGGTATATGGCATGTCAAACAATTCATTATGTTCAATGACAATAGATTGAGGAAAGCCGCAGGCTATGCCGCAACAACCCGGATAGTCAAGTCCGATTTTAGTCACAACGTTATTGCGAATGGTGTCATTCCGGCAAATCTCCCGCTGATCAACCGGGTTATATACATGGGTATGCGGCACATCCGGACCGGAAAACTTGGCATACATAATTCCCCCGCCGGAAAGCTCATAAAAAATATTTCCCTGAATTAAATTATCAAAAGTACCAAAATGTAAATCAAGGGCCGTGGAACTACATTGTGTAAAAACATTTCGCTCAAAATTCAAGTGATGAGCAGCCGCGACATAAACAGCAGCTGGCGGTCTTATAAAATACTGCACATTGTTCGGTTCAACCCGGACCGTATAATGTCCGGCCTGTGAGTTAAGCATCCCGGTTTCCTCAGGCAGGTTCCATCCGCTGTGTTTAAAGGTAATGCCCTGAAAAACGAGATGGCTAACCGGTTTATCAAAAGTCCCTTGAATTGAAACGAGCGTTTGCAATTCCGGAACAACGACTTTCGCCAAAGACATGTCCTCATCCGATCGCGGATAATAATAGAGTGTTGCCGTTTTTTTGTCATGATACCATTCACCGGGTTGGTCGAGAAATTCCAGAGCATTTTCAAAGTGAAAAGATTCCCCTTCCGACTTGATAGGATACATACGCCGAAAAACAAGATCACGCTCCGGTTCCTGCACCGAGATATAAGCATAGGATTCCGATGTTTCATAAGCTTCCAGAGGTAAAATCGCCTCAGCCCAATGCATGTGAACAATCATTTCAACGTCCTGAAAATTGTTCCAGGAATGAACCATATTTTTGTTAACAATAATCTGTCGGTCTTTTTCGTCCCACAGGGTCAACCGATAATAATCATCGATATTCGGAGTTCGTGCCCGAACCGCCCGTTTGTTGTTCACATACAATTGACGAAAATCCGAATGAACGGTTGCCTGGTACAAGCCATCACCGAACGATTTCCAATCCCCAATTAAACGTCCGCCGCTTAAAACCGGTTGTTCATCCTTATAAGCTTTATAAATGACATAATGACCGTTCCGTCCCGAGTCCCGGTGGTCAAATAACAATGTCTTTTGCAGGTGATATGTTCCGCCTCTTAAAAATACAAGGATATCCTCATCATTATCTTTACATTCCCTCACCCTATCGCGTGCTTTTTCAATTGTAGCAAAAGGTTTATCCAGCGTTCCCGGATTTTCATCGCGACCATCCGTCGCAACATAAAAGGTGTTCTGAGCGAACAGGTTTGTGGCGGCTATTGCATAAATAACACAGACAATAGACAAGCTGCGTTTAAAAAACAATGGATTCATAAAGGATCTCCGTTTCAGAAATATATTATATTTCGTAAAGTACATTCTTTTATTTTATTATTCAAGGGCTTGATCGAAAAATATCTTGAACGCTTTCTATATAACTATTGCCATTCATGCCGTAATTTATTATGTTACCAAAAATTGCACACCAATTCAAATAATTTATCAGGCATTTATAAAATGGACATAAAGGCTAACAAACAAAAACTTGCTGTTGGAATTCTTTTAGATTCTTTTCTGGTATCAGCCTGGTTTTATAGAGCGATTGAACGGATTGTCACATCGGATTTTGCAGACATCACATTTATTGTTTTAAATACGGCAAAAGAGCCTTATAAAAACAAATTTCACAAGGTATGGGACAAACGAAAAAATCTTGTTTATTTTTTATTACGAAGAATAGATGAATTTATTTTTCGTCCACAGCCAAGTGCCGTAGCGGAAATGGACCTGAGACAATTATTAGAAAACGTAAAACTCATTCAGGTAGAGCCTGTTCAAAAAAAATTTTCCGACTATTTTAATCCGGCAGATATTGACCAGGTAAAAAAACAGAACCCGGATATTTTAATCCGTATGGGGTTCCGAATTTTACGTGGAGAAATCCTTAGCTGCCCTAAATACGGTGTATGGTCTTATCATCACGGGGATAATTTTGTGAACAGAGGCGGTCCCCCGGGCTTTTGGGAAGCATTGGAAAACTGGCCGGAAACAGGTTCCATATTACAAATTTTAAATGAAGAACTGGACGGCGGATATGTTTTATATCGTTCCTGGTCACTGCCCTGTTACTTTTCACCGACCCGGACTAAAAACGAATATTTTTGGACATCTGCTTCCTTTTTACCGCGCCAGATGAAACGACTTTATGACATTGGAAAAGATACATTCTTTAACGAGGTTGAAGAAAAATATACACCGGAATTTGATTTTTACTCCAAGCCGCTTTACAAACAGCCATTGAACGGCAAAGCTTTTAAATTAATATTTACTTATATTGGTAAAATTTTTAAAAAAATCCGGCAGGACATTTTTTACATCGGACAATGGTATTTGATGTATGATACAAAACCAGGACATGGCAAAAATTTTAGAAAATTTAAAAAAATCATTCCGCCAAAAGACAGGTTCTGGGCAGATCCGCACGTTGTTAAACATAATGATCGTTTTTACATCTTTATTGAAGAAAACATGTACAAATTAAATAAAGCTCACATTTCCGTAATGGAATTTGACAGCAAAGGCAAACACACAAAACCGGTTCCGGTGCTTGAAAAGGACTATCATCTCTCCTACCCTTTTGTGTTTCAAAGTAATGAAACATACTATATGATCCCGGATTCGTCCGCCAACAAAACAATTGAACTTTATGAGTGTAAAGAATTTCCCAATAACTGGGAATTTAAAATGAATTTAATGGAAAACATTCATGCGGTAGATGCCACACCGTTTTTTCACAACGAAAAATGGTGGCTCTTTGTTAATATGGCCGAAAACGAAGGCGGCTCCATCAACAGCGAATTGTTTTTGTTTTTCGCAGACACACTGTTGACGAAAAACTGGACGCCCCATCCCATGAATCCAATTATATCCGACACAAAAAAAGCCCGGCCTGCCGGTAAAATTTTTAAAATGAACGGTAAACTCTACAGACCCTCGCAAAACTGTTCTTACCGTTATGGATATGGATTTAACATCAGCCACATTCTAACACTATCAGAAACAGAATATGCTGAAAAAATTATTACTTTAGTAAATCCGGACTGGGAAAAATCCATTAAAGGTGTGCACACATTTTCACAAGAAGCCAATTTAACGGTTATCGACGCGTTTAAATTCAGAAGAAAAATATTTTAAGTACCCCAATCTCGTTACCTCACCCCAATTCAAAAGTTGTAACACCATAAACATTTTCTATCGAAATATCCGGGGTTTCACGGGTATACATTCGCGCTGTTTCAAAAACTTTGACCATGTTGTACTGTTTGACCAAATTTTGTGCATACAGATTAATTTCCGGGATATCCAGAAAATAGGATTCACATTGTTTTAAAGATCCAACCAAATCCAAAAAAATCTCGTTTGCAATTTCCGGTGTATCAGCAAACAACGGACCTATTTTACACCCTTCACGGCATCGCCGTATAACACCGTATCCCCGAAGCTTGTTATGGGTCACATATCCCAATGCTGTGCTTAACGGCTGTTGAATCCAGCTTTTTAAAAACAATCCTCTTTCAGCAGGGAAAAAGTGGTTGTCATAATCAGCAATCTTTTCAAAATCCAATTTGGATAAAAGTTTGATATTATGAAATCGTCCGTTTTCTTTTTGACGAAAACCTCTGTATCTTATATTTCTGTATGCTAAATCAAAACCTGATTTTTTATAATTTTCCTGTTGAGCAACTACACCGTCCAAACCAATATTTACATTGCCGAGATACTCCAGGCCGGCATTCCAAATTTTCAAACCATAACCCTGTCCGCGATATTCGGGATGAACAATATAAAAACCCAAAAATCCAAAAGTCTGGTTATATTTTACAACAGAAATACAAGCGATTGGTTTGTTACACAGTAGACCAATTAAAAAACCATTAGGATCACATTTATAAAAACAATCAGCATCGTAGAGCCCCGGGTTCCAGCCCTCCCGGGCGGCCCATTCTACAGCGACATCAAGATCCTTGCGCCCCATTTTACGAATCGTAAATTCATTTTCCATAATACCCACTTGCAAATGGTTAAACGAATTATTGTCATTTTTAGAGAATACCAACAGGACCCCGTTTTCTGTTGTTCCATAAAAATGGAATATTGCCTAACTAAATTTAATAATAAAAAAATCGATGTCAAGTAAAAATCAATAAAATATAAAAAAACACGCTAAAAAAATGATTTTTCCTATTCAGGGACATTCAGCACATGTTCCTGTAACGTTGTTCCGGTTTTGGAAATGACAAGATTCTTTTCAGTAAATGATAATAATCGCCAATTGTCCGCATTCTGACCAAAGGCAGCCGTTTCAACCTGTAAAATTTTATGTCCGGCAGGAAACGGCAGGTATTCCCATACATTTTTATGACCATGCCCGACAATGAGTGCCATAATATTGGGATTATTATTTAGTGTTTGGATAAAATTATATTCGTTACAAACATCCTCATCAATAATAATCCGCGGTCTTTTGGTAAAACGAAGGTCATCACCGTTATAATCCGGAATCGGCAAATATTTATGCATAAAAATAACAACCGGCTTTCCGTCCGCCATTTTTAACTGATAATTGACCCAATCCAATTGCGTTTGCTCAATAACAGCATTGTTTTTTAAACTGTATCCGTTATCCAAAAAAAGTAATACATAACTGGTGTTTCCAACATCAAGTGTCTTTGAATAATAGGTCCCGTTGGCAAAACAAGACACATTGCGGCTCCATGTTGCCCGTGATCGATCCGAATTTATTTGAAACGATTTTTTTTCATTTTCATCATCAACCCAATAGCAGGTAATATCATGGTTCCCAAGGGTCAAATAAAGCGGCACAGGACATAAAGGAAGCAATTCCGTAAATTGCTCAATTTGGGTGGCCAGCATATTTCCGCGAATTGTTTCAGCACTAAAATAATCAATCAAATCACCTGTTATAACAACAGCATTTGTCTTTGTTGTCCAGGGGACTGTTTTAAAAAACGTTGTTAACGATGGCGTCACATTGCCATAATGCTCTCTTGATGCAGCAAATACAGAATCATAACCGGTCAAATTGCAAAAATGAATATCAGTTAATTGCAGTACGCTTAGCGTATCCGGCGCCGCAGAGAATACAACATTGCTTGCAAAACAAATCAAAAAACATAATTTCAATTTTAAAATAAAAAGACGCATTTTATTGATTCCTTTTTTTAATTAATTTTTCTATCCAACATGAAATCAGACAATTTCTACCAGTCTCGCATCGATAATTAAAACAGAGTTCGGCCCGATTTTACTTCCGGCGCCGCGTTTTCCCCAGGCCAGTTCAGAAGGAATAAAAAATCGGTAACGACTACCGACAGACATCATTAAAAGGCCTTCACGATATCCTTCAATCGCCTCTTTCATTGTAAATGTGGCCGGGTCCGGTTTTTTATAGGTATCATCAAGGACAGTACCATCTACTAAAGTAACCCGTTGCTGAACAACAACCGTATCTTCAATCGTCGGCGCAGGTCCCTGCTGTTCATCCAAAACCAGATATTGCAGCCCGGATGCTGTTGTTTCAACACCGGGTTTGTTTTTATTTTTTTCTAAAAAATCATCCGACACTTTACGATTATACCCACTGCTTCCCCTGGTATGTTGTTTTTTATTTGTTCTTGCCAATTCAAAAATCCTGTAATTTATCTATTCCGGCAAATCCGCTATAATCTCAAATGTTTTATCGGCGATGATTGTTCCTTCCAGTTCAAGCGTCAGCCGCCAGGGACCCACTTTTTCATACACCGGTTCCCAAATTGTATCTCCCAGGAAAAAATCCCAGTCATTGGTTTTCACATAAACCTCGCCTTCAAATGGGGGCATGACCATTCCCTTTTCATCCAATACCCGGGGATGATCAATGCAATAATATAATTTTTTACCTTTTGCCTTTTTTATGTTGACGATATATCCAAACTCCACACCCACCTTTGCCGGGATTTTATCATCAAAGCTTTTAATTTTCGGAAGGTCTTTGGATTTCGAGTCCCATTCCGAATAAATCCCCCAGCTTGTCATTTCCCATGTTATTTTTGGTTTAGCCATAAATTACTATTTACTAACTCTTTTTTAAATTATCCAAAACAACGAACTTAAAAATAGTGACGAAAACCTTCCATGTCACCTTTGATCCATTCCTGTTTCACAATTTTGTTATTTTTAACTTTGACCACACCAAACCGGCTTTTCCAGTTTATTTCCACATTCCCGTCAACAAAAGGTTCCTGTTGTGGTGAAACATCCAAATAGGAATTTAATATATAATGAATGGAATCTTTAAAATAAACTTTTAATACAATAGCCCAATCTTTATCCTTTGACACAAAAATCTTTTCAACCTTATTAACAAGCGGTTCACCTGTATGCGGTTCATAAATGCTGATAAATTCACTGCGTAAATCTTGGCCTTTGCGACGATTAAAAATAGAGTATTTTTTCCTGCCATGCATACTTTTAAGTCTTTCACCGGGTGTTAATGCCTGGTAAATTTCACAGTCCACAATTTTTGGGAAATAACAACTGAGCGCCGCGCCGTCTTTCCAGGACCATTTGGCTTTCCAGGGCGATAAGGATTGTGTCATTTTTACATCTGTTAATTGATTATAGGCATATTCACAACCATTGAGACCGTCAACCGGTTTCAACTTTAATGACTCTATCTCAAACTCGTCACCTTCACCGTGCAAGGCCCAATCATGAATGCTGCCGCCTTTTGCCCTGAAAATATCAACAGCATAAACATGTCCTTTTTCGTCAGCATCAATCAGAGCTATTTGCCGAAAATAAGGTTCACAGGTAAAACGATAAGCTTCCCAGGCTTCTCCTTCACAAGCGGAAAACATGTTTCCATGGTACAGCCAATTGTGTACACTGTAGGGGGCTAACTGATTGTTGGTATCCACACTCAGTGTATTATGAGAAAGAGTTTTCACATACCAGGTCATACGAAATTCGCTGTTAAAGGAAGGATAGCCGAAATCGGAAAGCATTTCCCGTCCATTAGCAAACAATGTTGTGCTCAATGCATCATAATGGGTATGCGGACTGGTATATTTATGACAATGCATGGTAAAAACCGCTTGGTCTTTTCCTGTTCCACGGCGCAGCATCGTTAAACCCATTCCCGGATAATGCCGGCTGACATCAGGAATACCGGTTCCCGGGGTTACATTCTTAATTTTTTCAATTATTTCAGGATCGCGGTTAAACAGGGCATAGGTATCACCCTTTTGTAAAAGGTCACCTTCATAGGCCTGATTTGCTTTTTCAAGCCACTTGATGTTACCGGTCCAGTTATAAAGTGCTTCCAAAGGGACAGGGTCCGGTTTCCCTCCCATTCTATTATCATTAATAACCGGAAACGTACCGTCCGGATACCGCATTTCCATACTGATTGAGAAAATCGCTCCCAGCTTTTTGGTCCCGGTGAGATCGATATTTTCAAACCGGTCAGCGCTTTTATAAGATTTTGGGTCCGAATAACCTTTTAAAATCTCGACGGTTTCGTGTAAGGGCCTGGCAGCCATTTTATGATACCCCAGTGACCGTTCAAGCCAGGTACCATCATCATAAAATAATTTATCTATAAACGCGAGGTAACCTTCATTAGGGTCCAAAACCCATGCTATGGCATCATGGTCTTCCAACGTTCTTCCAAGCATGGCCACACCGGCATATCGGAATGCAATATCGTTTGAAATTCCCTGAGACGGTTTCACAGACGTTAAAAAATCCAGACCATCTTGAAATAAATTTGTTTCAACAAATTCCTTGTCATTATCTTTTAATACACCGCTATGGTAAATAGCATCATAAGTTGCCGCACAGTCCTGTAAGGTATAGGCATCGGTATAGTGCCAGTTTCTTAGTTTCCCGGCCCAGCCAAAGGGATATCGTTCAAATCTAAAGTTGTCGTGTACACCAAATCCGGGATAGACCTCGGCCATACGCTTGAGTAAAACAAGGGCTTTTTCAGCGTAAATCTTTTTACCGGTAACCGCATAGGCAATCCCCAAATTTTCGATCCATGTATAAGCCATTCGTTCTTTATGATAAAATAACAGCTCACGAATAGGGTATTTTTTCCCGGTAGAGTCGCGGTACACAGGATGAGGATGAATATTCCCTTTTAAATCATAAATATAAATAACATCATTTTCAGGGAAATGTTGTAAAGAAGTAATTTTTTTACAATATTTGCACTTTAACTGGTCCGGCTCTTCTTTGGACCATGTCCATGTATAATCATTCCAATCGTGACCACAATAGGGACAGTCACATTCGGCCATTGGCGTATATTCGGAGAACCAGTTGCCCAGTTCTTTATCGCTCTTTTCAGCCGCTTCATCGGCAAAAGCTTTCATTTCCTGAAACAATGTTTTAGCCCATTCATGCCTATTTATATTCTCTCTGGCGGTTGCAATACGTTTTTCCGTATAATAAAAAGGATGCGGATGTTCCTGAAAAGTTTGTGAAAAAAGAGTCAATTGACCTGTAAAAAATGTCAGCAGGAATAAAGAAAATATTCTTTTATACATAAAAGCTCCTTTTTGAATCAGGTTGAACAGGGATACAAGGTTTTGCAGAACAGCATCAAATTTGCCTGGAATAATTTATTATAATCATTCTTAATATGATATAAAAGTGAAAAATAATAATATACAAGGAAAACAGCATGAAAAACTGGTTTCATATCATTTTAATTTGACAAAATTGCAAAATTCATTACATTCAAATATAAAGCATTTTATGACGGAACAGGACACTCATACAAATCTTCATACCTCTCACCAACAGACTCTGAACGCTCCGGTACATTCAATAAACCCAATAAACGGATACGATTTCTCAACTAGTTGTAATATCCTTAAATATTAAAACATTAATCTTTGAAAGGATTTGCCATGAAGAAATTTTTCATCCTGATACTTGCCTGTATGTTTTTGTTTTCAAACCAAAGTAAAGCTCAAACAACCTATGCCGATTTAATTATCTGGAATGGTAAAATAATAACAGTAGACCCGGAAAATTCCATTGCCCAGGCCGTGGCCGTTAAAGACAGCCTTATCCTTGATGTCGGCACAAACACGGACATAATGGCTTATAAGGGCCCTGATACGGATGTACGAAATTTAAATGGTAAAACAGTAACGCCCGGAATGATCGACTCACATTTGCATCTGATGTATTATGGCCAGACCGAGAATGATTATGTCAATCTGAGACCGCCAAGTGTCAATAATATTGAAGAAGTTCTGGCGGCCATTGCAGAACGTGTTCAGGAAACAGCTCCCGGAGAATGGATTATCGGAGACGGTTTTTTTAAACTTGAAGATATGCGTTTACCGACCCGATATGATCTGGATACGGTTTCGCCCGATAACCCGGTGTTTCTAAACAGCCAGGGTGGGCATTATGGAACAGCAAACAGTAAAGCGTTGGAAATTGCCGGCATTGACTCAAGCACACAAGATCCGGTAGGCGGTATTATTGAAAGAGACTCGACAACAGGCATTCCAAATGGTATTCTGTGGAACCATCCGGCAATGGACGTGGTCCGCTATTATCTCCCCCTTTTTGATGAAAACCAGTTGGCAGCAGACGTTATATTCGCCCAGGAGCTTTGTCTTGTTACCGGCATCACCAGCTATCAGGATGTCAACACACGGAGTATGAAACGCGTTCAAGGCTATTATCAGGCACGTGACTCTTTAAAAGCAAGGGCATATATTCTGTTTACCATAGAAAGACCGGAAGACGCAGAAACCAGCCTTAACAATCTGTTTTTATACCAGGGTCCCTGGTTGAGTATGGGAGGCGATAAATTTTTACTGGACGGTCAGCCGCCGACTTCATACACCTATGAGCCTCATCCCGGTCCGTCATGGGACTTGCCCACCTGGGACCCGGACAGTCTTGAAGCCACCGTTAAAAAACTACACCGTGCCGGTCACCAAATTGCTTTCCACTGTATGGGCGACCATGCCATAGACCTTGCCCTGGATGTCATTGAAGCAGCACAAAACGACACATTTCGTTATGATCACCGCCATAGACTGGAGCACTGTATGATCCCAACGGAAGAAGCCATGAACAGGATGAAAGAACTAGGGGTGGTCGTTTCTATTCAACCGTCAGCAATTTATGCCGGCGCCCAATTTTATACCGGTTTTTGGGGTGCTGAACGGGCAAGCCGTTTTATGCCTATGCATTCTTTACTCAACAAAGGAATTCCGGTCGCACTCGGTACGGATTACCCGACAATTCCCTATATCGCCCCAAAATACACCCTCTGGAGCGCCTGTGTTCGAAGGTCAGAAACGGGCCAGTACCTGGCCCCGGACCAGGCTGTTTCAGTACAGGAAGCACTATATGCGCATACAATGGGATCAGCTTATGCCGCCTTTGAAGAAGATATTAAAGGCTCTATTGAACCCGGCAAATATGCCGACATGGTTGTTTGGTCGGACGATTTATATTCAATCGAACCAAACAGTTTAAAAGATCTTTATGTTATCAGCACAATTGTTGCCGGAATTGTTTATAACAATCCAAATGTCGGTTTAGAGCACCAAAAAGAATCCTGCCAGCCGGAATCCTACAAACTATTGCAAAACTATCCCAATCCCTTTAACTCCCGAACAATGATTGTTTTCGAAATTCCGGAACGAGCCCATGTTCAGATTAACATATTAAATATAAGAGGACAGCAAATAAAACGAATTTTAGAAAAAAACCTTTCAAACGGACGCCATAAAATAATCTTTGAAGCCAATGAATTACCAACAGGAATTTATTTTGTACAAATGAAATCAGAACAATATAATACATTCAAAAAGATAATTTTATTAAAATAGTCCAGTATTAATCAAAAAAAATAAGCATTTTTGAAAATAAATCTTATATTTTATAAAATAAAAGTACGAAAACAATGAGAGCTTATTTTGGCACAAATAAACAGATTCGACAAGGAAGCAAAAGACTGGGACAAAAATCAATCCCGTCAGGAAATGGCAGAAAAATTCACAAAAGAGATAACCGATAATATACAGTTAAACAACACAATGCAATTACTGGATTTTGGCTGTGGTACCGGTTCGGTTGGAATGCAGCTATATTCTGCTGTTCAACACATTAATATGGTTGATACATCAAAAGGAATGCTTGGCAGCCTGAAAGAAAAAATAAACCAAAATAATATAACAAACATGTCTCTTTATCAAACAGGGATAGCTTACTTGGAAATAGGTGAAAACAAAATTGACCTGATTTATACTCTGATGGCTCTACACCATGTAGCTGACATTGAAGGCGCCCTGAAAAAATTCAGTCAACTGCTCAAAACCGGCGGTTATCTTTGTATTGGTGATCTGGAACCGGAAGACGGCACATTTCACAAGGATGACAAGAATGTGCACTTGGGTTTTCAAACCGACAAGTTAAAAGAAACACTGAAATCTTTTGGCCTGAATACTGTTATTCTCAAAACATTTCACCATAACAAAAAAACAGATGATAACGGTAACACAAAAGAATACCCTCTGTTTTTCCTGTTGGCGCAAAAACAGAGTTAATTCGAACCTATGACCGACCAAAGAAAAACGAATATGAAAATAATTGACCTGTCCCATACATTACATCCTCAAATGCCGGTTTTTCCAGGTGACGAACCGCCTGCTTTTAATCCGATGTCATCAATAGAAACAAATGGCTACCAGGAATACAAGATAACATCCTCCGGTCATGTCGGCACCCATATTGATGCACCGGCGCATGTTTATAAAAACGGTGCTTCTATTGCTGACTTGCCATTGGACCGGTTTTACGGTACGGCAACAATCATTGACCTGGAAAGAACAGGTTCCCGGCATATTGAGATAGAAATGTTAAAAGAATACGAATCCCGAATAAACGATTGTGATTTTGTTTTATTAAAAACCGGTTGGAGTAAAAACTGGGGTTCTGACAGCTATTTTTCAAACTTTCCTGTCTTGTCCGAAAAAGCTGCCGGGTGGCTTGTGGAGAAAAATATTAAAGGTGTTGGAATCGATGCCATTTCAGTTGATGAAATTGATTCTACCACACTTACAGTCCATAAAATACTACTCGAAAAAGGAACAATAATTATAGAAAATTTAACAAATTTGAATTATATTAAACAGGAAATTTTCACATTCTCTTGTTTACCTTTGAAAATCCAAAATGGTGATGGGTCACCGACCCGTGCTATTGCTATTTTAAAAGACTAGATATTCCATTCAAATGATGAACATGCCGAACACGAGGGATCAAATGAACTTGAAAAAATACTGGATACCAACGATTAAACTGGGAACGCTTTTAACGGCCGCCACCACAGCTTTAACAGGTGCCTGTCACAAAATACCGGAAAAACAATATAAACCCTGGACGTTTGCCTATGTTGCTGATATTCAAGTCGGGTCACCACGCTCCTTTCGCTTTGCCCCGTCATGGAACGAAAACTGGGAAACAGCAAAAAAACAGATAATAGAAACAAATCCGGAATTTCTATTAATTGGTGGTGATCTTTCTCGTGATGGTTCCATCCATAAATGGGAACTGGAAAGTATTAAAAATGATCTGGACCGGTTGCCTTTTCCCTATCATGTCATTGCCGGAAATATGGACACGGGTAACAAACACACAAAAATCGACGGCGCCCGTAAAGACAGAAAAGACACAGACCTGAATGTAACATCCGCTCAACTGCAGCAGTTTGAATCCGTTTTTGGTCCATTGTGGTGGAGCTTTGTTCATAAAAATCTGCGTGTATCCGGTTTCTGCGATATGCTTTTGGGTTCCAACCTTCCCCTGGAAAAAGAGTTATGGCAATGGCTGGAAGATCAAAAGCAGCAGTCGCAAACAGAGCATCATATCTGGTTAATGCATTATGCGCTTTTTGCCGACAGTTTAAACGAGCCTGCCTGGGACATTACAAATCTGGACCACTATTTAGAGTGGTATTTTACCATAGACCATTCAAGCAAAGATAAAATGATGGATATTTTTCTGGCAACCCATACAAACCGGGTCATCACCGGGCATATTCACTGCCGTAAAGATTTCACGGCCCAGGGCATCGCATTTGATTTGGCGCCGGCAACTTGTTTTTCTCAATGGGATGAGAGATGGCCGGACGGAGACCCGACACTGGGATTTTATAAATATGATGTGTATCCTGATAAAATTGAAAAAACATTTATTCCTCTGGAAAAACTTTCAACAGCCAAGGGATACGGCCCCGGCGGGCACCCGTTGCCGGAACAGCGTGATTATAGTATAGCATGGGAGAAAGATGAATGAAAATAGCTTTAGGTATTTTTTTGGGGATTCATGGATTTGCACACCTGATAGGATTTCTGGTTCCCTGGAAAATTGCAACTCTAAAAGAGATGCCCTATTCAACAAAAATATTTTACCAAAAATATGATATCGGAAGCATAGGGGTCCGCATAACCGGTTTATTATGGCTTGCAGCAACGCTTTTATTTTTCACAACTTCATTTTATCTTATCTCCGGCAATCCACAATGGATGACAATCTTACGGGTATCCATATATTTATCATCTCTGTTGTGCATTATTGGTTTGCCGGATGCACGAATCGGTTTTCTTGTCAACTTTGTTTTGTTTTTATTTCTGGTATTAAATACAAAATTCATGTGGATTATTTAATACAGTATTTCTCTAATTTTTTTCAGATGGTTGATATTAAAAAACAGACTTTTCCTGTTCATCGCGGAACAGATTGGTCAACTGCACCCGATTCTTGACCCCGGTTTTTTGAAAAATATTATAAATATGGTCTTTAACGGTTTGTAATGAAATATTCAGTTCAGAGCTGATTTCTTTATTTTTCTTTCCATTGTAAATAAATTCAATGATTTCTCTTTCACGTTTTGAGATATGGAATTTTTCAAATTCCCTTTGGTTATTTTCTAAATCAACATTATAAAACAACGAATTTCGGCCCAGAAAAACAAAAAGAAATAACAAAACCGGCAAATCAGCCGCAAAACTAAAAACAATAGCTACCAATTCAAATTCAGGAAAAAACAAGGTAATACAGAATACCAGATAAAAAGTACAGTAAACAAACAAATTCAACCAGGCAAAGCCTGTAGCAAGCCGATAATGTCGTTCATTCATAAGTTCAGATTTTCGATATCTAAAAATCTGATAGACGGCAAATAATCCCCAAAACATGTCAAATCCTATGAACAGCCAGAAAAAAAACGCACCCGCCTCAAACTCAACAATACCGGAAAAAACTTTTTGTTTGTTAAAGAGAATCCCCAATATAATAAAACAAAAAAACTGCACAATAAAATAAAACAGGGTAAACCGGAGGCTTGTTTTCTTTTTAACAATTTCGCGACAGGTTTTAATATACATAAAGCTTGACAGCATCAGCAACGGTAAAGACAAAAAAGGGATGAACATTTTCCACAGATTGACACGGAAATTCACATTTGTTTCAAACTGTAAAACCGATTCCCAAAAATATTGCCCCCAAAAACTGTAAATATTGAAAATGAAAATAAAAACGAGATATAACAGGTAAGACAGTAAAAAGGGCTGTTTATATTTGTGGAACAAAATAAAACTGAAATAAACCGTCGCGGCTCCACATATCGTGGTAAGTAGAAACAACAATGTCGGCATACCAATAATCATAAATAAATATAATTTATTATATTGAAAGAACCAATAAAATCCTACTTTAGTCGGATTGATCTTTTAAAATAAAAGTATATATTTAATATAATATATTCCTAAATAAGGGGAAATTATAAAATAAACAAGCAATGAAAAACAGGACAAAAAAATGGCACAGACAAAAGCAATCATTCTTTTAGGTATTTTTATTCTGTTTATTTCAAGTGCAGTATTTGCACAAGAGGGAGATCTTTCCATATCCCCGGCTGGAAAATTTGGCGGGCTCGCCGAAACCGGCATCACTCATGGAAACTATGCCTATCTGAGTCAGGGCCAGGGACTTTCAATTATTGATTTAACAACATCACCTTTGACGCAGATTGGTTCTTTGAGCCTTCCGGATGATCCGGCAGATATGGTTCTTTATGGTAACTATCTCTATACCATTTTGAAACAGAGCGGTGGTTTTTATGCTATTGATATTTCTGATCCTTCTTCCCCGGACTCTGTTTCTTTTCTTGAGATGGAGACACTGAACTCGGCAGGGTTATATGTGTCCTATCCTTATATTTATCTGGCAGCAGGACCAGGCGGTTTTCATATTATCGACATTTCAAGTCCGGAAAACCCTACCATCACCTCTACTGTCAATCTTTTTTATCCTGTGGATATTTGCCTTTCAAACAACAAATTGCTCACCATAACTAGCTCTTCACCTGCAAAGCTACGGGTATTTGATGCGACGGATCCTTTAAATCCGGTATTTCGTGGACAAGTACAAGCGCCAAATGCAGTCTCGGTTAATGCACTTGATAATTATGCCTATGTTTCCTGTTCCGAATATACCGGGGGAGAAAATGGACTGCGCATTTTCAATGCATCCGATATGAGCAATCCTGTTGAAACAAGTTATTATAAAACTCAAAATAAAGCCTATAATACCATAATCGATAATAATCAGGTATTTTTAGGATTAAATGGTGAAATGCAAATCCTGAACACCACACAAAAGGACTCACCACAGCTGGCCGGACAGTATGTTATGGCAAACCAGGAAGCCAGGTGTATTGGTTATACTGGTTCAAACCTCTATATCGCTGCAAAATATGGTGGAAATCCGCTTCATGTTGTTAATGTTTCAGATCCGTCACAGCCGGGTCAAACTCAAGTTATGACGAGTCCGGGTGAAATTATTTCTCTCAAAGTGTCCAATCAATATTTATATATAACATCTTTTAACAGCCTGTATGTCTACAATTTAAACACGCCGGAACGACCAGTGTATGAAGCTGATTTTCCGGAATTTTCCTCTCTGGCTTTTTTACAGATGTGCAATAATAATATACTTGCCGGTTTTAACTGGGACCGGCTTGTTTTAATAGACTGCACAAATCCGACGGTCCTTTCCGAACTCGGTTCTTATACATTATCATCAGGATTTATAAGCCATTATACAATTAAAGAAAACAAAGCTTATATCCAAACAAGTGATGACAATTTAATAATTTTGGACATCAGTGATCCAACAAATCCAACGGAACTGGCGACAACGGCATTAGCCGGTGATGCGCGTGGAATTATCGTAACCGATAATTATGCCTATTCAGCCTACAGTACCAATTCGAATAACATTGAAATATTTAATATAGCTTCAACAGAAAATATAACCCAGGCAGGCAATTTCTCTGTTAAAAGCACCACCACCTGTTTATGGGTGAATAATGACACGTTACTTGTGGGCGGCAACAATCCGCAGGGTGAATATGTTATTGAGGCATTCAATATCTCCAACCCGACAAATCCGGTTTCCATAGCTGAAACGTCCGGAACCGGGAAAATTTGGGACATTGAAGTTAAAAATGACTTTATCATGGCAGCGGTAGAAGGCGGCAGTGTTATCGGCTTTATGCTAAACATCATCCAAAATACTTTTTACAAAACGGCCGAATGCCACTCGCCGGGGAGTCTGCAAATCACGACAACACCTACGAATGATAATGGCAACGGAACATTGTATACATCCGAAGGTACAGGTTACATGTCCTTTCCGAGCACAAACACAGGTAAAAACACCCCCAATAAGACCATGGGCACGACCAATTCCGGAAGCAAAGGAATTGTCATTCAAAATTTTAAAACAAAAAAACCGGTGCCGAAACCAACGCTTACGTTGCGAAAAAATACAGTGCTCTATGAACCTGTTTGTCCTGATTGCGACAGTACCGAAATAACTATTGCAGACCTCACGATTTCTGTAGATATGGTCGATGAATGGCAAGTCCAATCGATTCTTTTTCAGGCCTGGGGCAGCGGAGATGAATTCCAATTCGTTAAAAGGGCCATTTTATATGTGGATGGCAGCGTGACAGATTCCGCCAGTTATATGCGTGATGACGGCACAATGGCATTAAGCATAAACAAACAGCTAAACCCGGGTCAAAGTATCCATTTGAAACTGACGTACAAGTTTAATTATCCATTTGAGCGCACAGAGGATCATGTGGGAGAGTATGGTGTAAACACAAGTGTAAATATGGTTTCGGCCGCAGCTTTAAATTATACGAATTATGTTATGCTTCCCCCACTCCAATTTGCTTGTGGACCGCTTGTGGTCGCGGCTGTAAAAAATGTTAATACAGGAGATTCGTTCGGACTAATTCAACCGGCAATTGATGATAACGATACAGAGAATGGACATACAATAATTGTTTGTCCCGGAGAGTATAAAGAGAATGTGGTGGTAAATAAATCGCTGAATGTGGGTTCCACAAAAGGGAAAGAATATACAAAAATAACAGCAGCCGACTCCAACTCTGTAATAGTAAGTATGACAAAGGATAATTCAAAAATACACGGTTTTACTGTTACCTATGGTTATTGGAACCATCGCGGTCCGGCAGGTATACATGTCTCAGGTACGAATACCCAGATTTATGCAAATTTAATGGCACATGGTCAAACGGGTCTGTATATGGAAGGTGCAGACAATTGTCTGGTCAGAGATAATGAATTTCAAATGAATGAACTGGGAATACAAATTACCGGCAACTCGTCCGGTAATACAATAGGCGGCAACACAAGCAGTGATAAAAATGAGTTTTTTTCCAATTACAAGGATGCCATTTTATTATCCGGCAGTGGTGTTTCGAACAATAACATAACAGGCAATATCATAGGATTTAGCAGCACTTTGAATTCCGACAATTGGGCGCAGCAACAAAATGGGATTCATATTCAAAACGGTTCGTCGAACAACCAAATTGGTGGTGATAACTCTGAACAGCGCAACATTATATCAAACAATAGTAACTGCGGCATTTTAATTGAAAATGCCGGCAGCGACAACAACATCATTCAGGGCAACTATTTTGGCGTCGGAACAAACATCCATACGGACAAACCAAACGGTTACGGCATCGGAATTAAAGCCGGTGCAAAAAACAACACAATCGGCGTCATTATCAAGGCAGAAGAAGCAAATCTGATTGCCAACAATTCCCAGGGAGGCATTATAATTGAAGGCGAAGGAACGGACAACAATGCTGTAAATCAAAACAGGATACTGTACAATTCCGGACCCGGTGTTTCAATAACAAATGGTGCACAACAAACACATCTTTATAAAAATGAATTGCAGGCAAATACCGGCAGCGGCATATTTATTTCCGGTTCCGGTAATAATCATGTTGAATTAAATCAAATAAATGAAACCGCCAAAAACGATTCGAGTTCTGCCGGAGAATTGAAGAACGGTAACGGCCTGACTATACAATGGGGAAAGAACAACAATATCCACGACAATAATATTTACCAAAACCAAGCTACAGGAATCGTGCTGCAAAATACAGCAGAAAACAAAATCTCCAAAAACATGTTGGCAGATAACAAGTACGCAGGAATTACAATGTCCGGCAGTGCTGAAGGCGGAGTTCCTGCCAAAAATGAAATCACCGAAAATGTTATTGTTGGTAATTTCCGGGGAATTGAGATAAAAGATGAGCAGACCCAAAACCTGATTGAAAAAAATGACATAAACAAAAACGATAACGGGCTGTTTGTTTCAGACGCAAACGATAACAAAATTTTTGAAAATAAAATTTATTCCAATCAAGGTGAGGACAATAATGGTCACGGTATTGCCATTTATAACAGCGAAAATACAACAGTCGGCAGAAATATAATTTATGAAAACACTCCGGATGGTGTCATGCTGGATAATTGTATTGAAAACGATATCAGCATCAATACCATATACGGTAATGGAGAAAATGCCATCACACTGCTAAACGGAAGTAATGACAACAAAGTTAACTCGAATACTGTTTATAACAACAAAAGCGGCGGCATTGTATTGGAAAGCAGCAACTATAATACAGTTGAAAATAATAATAGCGACCGCAACGAAATGTATGGTTTTGCACTTGTTGCCTCCAGCTATAATAAAGTTGGACATAATATTGTGGGACATAAATATGTGGAGGGGCAGTTTATGGATATAGCGGGTCAGGCCGGTTTATACCTGGATAACGGCGCTAACCATAATATAGTATCCCATAACAAGGTCGAATTGTGGGCAAATGGAATTTGTGTACGTACAAGCAGCAATAACCGGTTCAACAATAATTATGTAAATTTCAACTGCTCCGGCATTCAAGAGTATTATAGCGAAAACAATACCTTTATTAATAATATAGTGTGGGTGAATACCTGTCTAAGCACAGGTTTTCACATCTACGGTTCCAATTCGGTTATTTCCGGGAATTCAATCAAAGGAGATGAGGGTGACGGAATTCACTGTGAAAACGGAGCAACTCCGACAATTAATAAAAATTACATTTCAGAAAATGCGGGCAATGGAATTTTAACAGAATCAGCTTCATCACCGATTGTTTATCAAAACAACATTTTTAATAACAGTAAATTTGGTCTGAAAAATACAGACTCATTAATCACTGTTTCGGCAGCAAAAAATTGGTGGGGAGATACAAACGGTCCGGCCAATAGTAACGGTGTTTCAGGAACCGTGAATTTTTCCGATTGGCTGACCGAGGCTGTCGATTTTGTTTTAACAACCGGTAACGACACCATGTTTGTCACACCGGGCAGCCGGGATTCTATTTTTTGTTCCCTGCAAAGATGGAGCAATTCAGGTGGTGAGTTTATCAATGTAACAATTTCAGCCGATGATCCGTCATGGCTGAACAGCGGGACCGATTATACGCTTAGTCTGGGCGATACACTTGGCGCGGACACAACAATTTGTTTTACCGTACCACCGGGCGCTGTTGACGGTACCAGCAACAAATTTATTTTCACAGCCGGATCAGGCGCCAATTCGCCCAACACAAATATGGATTCTGTGGTGGTCCTGGTCTATCAATCCTATTTGGATAAAATTTGTATTAGCCCGGATTCTATAACCATTAGCCCGGGACAATCCGTCCGGTTCAGGGCAGACGGAACAGACCAGAAAGATATGCCCTTTTCTTTTTCCAAAACCTGGAGCGCGACCTCCGGCACAATTGACAGCACAGGTCTTTTTACCGCAGATTCACTGGAGCAAACCGTTTATATCACAGCTACCAACCCAGTAACGAACAAATTCGACAAGGCAATGATACTGGTCTCCTCGCAGGAACAGGTTTTGACAAAAATAATCGTTACACCGGACACGGTTCATATAAACCCCGGTGCTGCCCAGTCTTTCACAGCCCAGGGATATGACCAAAATGACCTGAAAATATCGGCCTCTGTTCAATGGACGGCAGACGGCGGAACAATTGATAATTTTGGAAATTATAAAGCCGATGAAACACCCGGAACCTTTATGATAACGGCTAAAGATACGACGAAAAATATAACCGGTAAAGCCGTTGTTATCATCGAATCAAATACGTTTGTTGAGGAAAATCCTGTTATCCCGAAAAGATGTTATCTCTACCAAAACTATCCAAATCCATTTAATCCGACAACCACGATATGTTTTGACGTTAAAGAACAAACCCGGGTCGTATTAAAAGTCTATGATATATTGGGACGTCAGGTTGCGCAATTAACAAATGCTGTTTATCAGGCTGGTTCCTATAAAATAGATTTTGATGCTCACAACCTGCCGTCCGGTTTATATTTTTATAAAATCCACATGAAAGACTTTGTCGCCGTAAAAAAAATGATGATGTTAAAATAACCCGACATGACCCCGAAAGTAGTTTCAAACCTTCGGGGTCTTTTTTTAACGCTCGCATAGGAACATCCCAGCAAGATTCTTACAGAATGGCAACAATAGGTCACAAGCAAAAAAAATGTCATGCCGGAGGCATCTTCCCATTATAGAAATGATTCCATATTATACCACAAGAAAAACAAAACAGAATCATTATCCACTAAAAAACACTTGACAGTATAAAAAAATTTAAATATCATTAAACAAGCAATTATCAAACATAGATTCTATGGGGAGTTTCAATGAACAAATTTATAACCTAACCGCACATCATCATCTCGTTTTATGTAACGGAATTGTTATATCCGGGGTCATCTGAAATTATAAATTATTTTTCTAATCACGCTATTTTAGGGCACGGGGTATATTAAACAAGGTAGATTTTTCTGTCCAACAAAAGGAAAAAATGATAATATGAATTCCAGACAATTTGTTCTCATATCTTTACTTATCACTTTGGTCACTATTTCCCTGCAAGAACATATTTGAGACATCTGATGTTGTAAAACTTGTTGCAGATGCAGGTCCGGATCAAACCACAATTGCCGGCAGTTATGTATTTTTTGGATGTCAGCAAAAGTACCGGAGCTATTGATTGGTATGAATGGGAACAGGTTGGAGGTAATCCTGGAAAGGTCGTACTTTTTTCCGGGGAAGATAAAGACAAAGAATTTGTTAGCTTTAACAAGGAAGGATTGTATAAATTTAGACTAACTGTAAAAAAGCGGTGAACAAAGCAGCAATACCGACGAAACTCAGGTTAAAGTGTTGCCCAATCCTAATTTCCAGATTTGAGGACGTTTAATTTGGAAATATATATTCGAGCTGCTTTAAAAAAGCAGATGGACGAGCTTACCGATGACGCATTGTTAAAAGCTGGATAGCCTTTTATACAGTTTCCCTACTCCTGATAAAGTCATTTCGCTCGTTGGTTTGGAATACTGTAAAAATTTGCAGATTTTCTATTTGGGAGATCAAAATATATCAGGACATATCACCATTAGTGAACTTGACCAAATTAAAAGAGCTTTCTTTAAACCAAAATCGCCTCATCAAAGATATCTCACCTTTGGCAAACTTGACGGAAACTCGAATATTTGGATATATTTGGCAATTTAATTAAAGATATATCTCCCACTAGCTAATTTAACAAAACTAAAATATTTGAATTTAAGATATAATGGAGAAATTAATGATATATCAGCATTAAAAAATATGACACAACTGGTAGAGTTAAAAATGGCAAAAGCAATCAATAACCGATTTGACGCCGCTGAATAATTTGACAAAACTCCAGATATTATGGTTTTTCAAATTGTGGTGTTGAAGACATTTTCCCCATTAAGCAGCTTAACTAATATAGTAGATCTGAAATTGTCCTTTGCAAATATCATTGATATATCACCCCTTGCCAGAATGGAGAAACTGGAATGGTTAGCTCTGGAAAAGAACAAGATATCCAATCTTTCACCGTTGCAAAATTTAACAAAATTGAGGTATGTAAGGGTTTGGGACAATCAAATTACGAATATAAAACCCCTTGTGGATAATCCAAACATTGGAAAAGGCGATATTGTCGGCCTGAATGGTAATCCACTTGACGATGTTTCAATCAATCAATACATTCCGATTTTACAGTCTCGTGAGATTTACATAACCTGGTGATGAAAATTAACAGAATAATGCACCGCTCAAATGAGTTTCCAATCCCCGGCTAGCATGCCTCTCACCCTAAAAGCATCCCTGAATCAAACTTCATGGCACTAAAATTGCAAAAACACTAAATAGTTGTACTTATAACTCAATCAGGAGCAGAAAAACAAACACTCACAGGCATTGAAGGGTTATAAACAAATTATTATTAAATAATTACATAAACTCTTTTTTATTAAAAGCACCATCGTAAAGGCAACGTTATGAAACGGGATGAATTATTACACAATCAATTTCAAAAGTGTGACAAAAAATATGCACTTTTGAATCTGTTTTATGTCGTATTTATTATTTCCATCTTTTTTGCGGGACCAGGTTTTACAGCTACTTTTTACATGGACATTGAAAACGGCAGCGATTCAAACAGCGGAAATTCACCTTTGCTGGCCTGGCAAAACATCAGCAAAATAAACTCTTATCATTTCCAACCGGGTGATTCAATATTATTCAAACAGGGTCAAATATGGCGGGACCGGCTGTGGCTGACAATTTCCGGCACCGAATCCGCGCCAATTGTTTTTTCATCCTATGGTAGCGGGGTGCAACCAATCATCTCCGGCGCAGATGCTGTTGATTCTTTAAAATATAGCTGGCATGTCTCAAGCTCGGGAACGAATGAATATTATATCACACAAAAAAACGGGGCAGCCCCGCAAATACCACAGCCACTGCTGGTATGGTTGGAAGGTCAAAACCTTGAGCCGGGAGAAGCCGGTTCACTGAATGATTTGTGCTGGTCCTGGGCAGATAATGATGGATTGGGATTCCAAACACTTTACTTTCGTGATAATCGCGGTACTCCCGTAATAACATCAAGTTTAATGGAAACTGCAAATCGCAATAATTCCATTGTAATAGGTGATGCAGCTTATCTGACGTTTCACAATATTGATTTTCAGCAATCCAACGCAACCTGGGGTGGTGTTGTGCATGTTTACGACAGCCACCATATAAACTTTAGCCAGTGCAAAATGCATGAAGGATATTATGCCTGTTTTTACGCCTATTACAGTGATGCTGAAGCGCCGCATCATATTCTTATTGACCAATGCCAGATTTACGGCAACCGCCGCACCGATAGTGTCTATGGCGCTGTTATGAAATTTGACGGATGCAACACTAACACCATCCAAAACAGCTCAATTTATGAAAGTAATAACGCCACACTTTCAGATGTTATTTTTGTATATAACTCGGATGACAATGTTTTCTACCAAAACGACATTTATGGTCCGGCCGGTAATCTTTTATATATTAAAGAAGGATCTGATAATAATCGGGTCAGTTATAATAAATTCCACGACTCCATGGGTGGCATGGGCATTCAGGTACGCGTAAATGCCAACAATAATCACATTTTTTACAATTTGATTTATAACATGGAAGGCGGTCCATCTATTCAGTCCGATGGAGATGTACCGATAGACGGCACCAAAATTTATAACAATACTATTTATACAACAGGAAATAATCGAAACGGAATTTCCATTCATAATACCAATACAAATTGCGAAGTTAAAAACAATATCGTTTTTGTCGGCGAATATTCATTTGCACTGCATGTGGCTCCCAACAGCAGAGACGGCGTTGATATTGATTATAATTTATTTCGAAATATTTCCGGCAATTTAATAAGCTGGAACGGTAATTATTATACCATGAACCAATTTTCTGATTATCAACAGGCATCAGGATTAGACAGCCATTCTATAACCAATGATCCTCAATTTATAAATCCGGAAGAAGCAAATTTTCAATTACAGCCGGGTTCCCCTTGTATTGATCTTGGAACAAATATTGGTTTATTATATGATTTACGTCAGGTTAGTGTACCGTGGGGAGGGAATATTGATTTGGGTGTGTTTGAATTTGTGGATGATTCCTTACAAGCACCTCAAAATTTGCGGGTTTTTAATAATGCCTTTTATTAAGCCTCAGCACTAAATTTCTATACTAAAGAAAGTAAGAATCAAAACCGGTAATTGAAGTACGATCATTGAAATCATAAAAATAAATGCTGTTAATAATTTTTGCTTCATAAAAAATCCTGGCCGTTAATCTATTGATGCTAACAGAGCTTGTTGTATATTCTTTTTGCTTTGATTTAGAATGCTGTTACTTTTCGTTATAACGGAATTACTCTTAACTTCACCTTTGACGGTTGGAATACGATATTTTTTGTGAAAATCGAGGAATCCAATAATTTCACAATCAATGCCTAATCGTTTTTTTATCAAGTTTGAAAACCGGCGGGTCTCTTCACGTTCATAACTTTCCAATACCTTGTTCATAACAATTTTCGGACGGAATAAAGATAAAAAACTATTCGTTAAAAATCCCGCTTTTTTATTATTCATTTCAATTTTCTGATATAAATGCATCAAAGGATCGAATGGATTATTAAAAACAGATTTATCCATATTCACCAGCGGATGCAAATTTTTATCAATTTTTAATAATAGTGATAACTGCCGGATGATTGCGGCACGCAAAAAACCAAAAGCATCCAGCATGGCAGTATTTTCAGGAATTGCAACTAGTAATTTTTCATCACTGTTTAAAAATATTTCAAGGTTTGCATAACTGATGCCAGGTCCCATATCAACAATTACAAAATCGGCAGGTAACTTTCTGAGGCTATTAAAAAACTTGGCTCTTTTTGCATAATCCGGTAATTGATAGGCGGTCTGATTCAACTTTCCGCTGATGTAATGTAAATTATCATACTTTGTCGGTTTCACTTGACTAATTAAAGAGTCATTTGAAAAATTAAAAAAATTGTTCAGTTTTGGCTCTTTTTCACCCAATAAAAATGGAGGTTGGGGCCTTCCCAATCAGCATCAATAGCAATGACTCTTTTGCCGTAACGGCTTAATTCAATTGCCAGCGCGGCAGCAATTGTTGTCTTACCGACTCCGCCTTTACCCACCTCCGACAGCGATTATTTTCGGACACATTGTCAACTGCCCTACAGGAAAAAGATTTTTAAACATTTCAACTTCACTTAAACGGCGCCCAAATATTCTGATAAAAATGCCAGATATGGTGGTATTTTTTTATTTCACCGCGCCGAATGCAATCTTCCAAAGCCTTACGTCCAAGTGGTCCAATAATTCGGGAATCTGTTTTAATAAATACCTTTTTCATTTTTTTATTTATATTTCTCCCACAAATAAAAAGCAACATAATCATTTTGATAAATCGGCGTCACCTGCCCGATATGAATCGAATCAACAGGGTTATATTCAGGCAGTTTAAACCCGGAAACCGGCAATTTGGAAAAAAACTTTCGAAAGGATGTTCTTTTTCGAACCGTAATAATCAGCTTTTCTTCACCTGTTAATTCAATCTCCTTATCATCAGGCGCCGGTCTTTCAAAATAATTGTTATTTATTTTTGATAAATCACCTTTAGACCGGATACAAGCAATACCGGCTCCTGTTCCCCAGTCGCCGATTATCTTTACATTGTTATGATGTTCTTTCAAATTATCAACTGCGTGCTCATAGGCATGTGCTGTTAACTGATCAGGCAAAATCCACAATAAAAGAAAAATGATAAAAACACCGACAGAATTAAAAACCACAGTTTTATAATTTTTAACAGTACTTGAATACACTGCAAGAGGTATTGAAAAAAGCCAAAAGACAGGTAATTGAAAGCTGCCGTTTTCAACAACAAATTGTGGATCCAGCAAAACCAAAATAAACTGTGAAATAAATACAAGAATCCAGGGTATAAAAAGCTGTTTACCAGATTTCGATAAAGAAACAAATCCCTTTATAAGCATGGGAATAAAAAAACTGAAATTAATAACAATGATAAACAAAAATACTAAAAGGCGATATAAAAGAGATTTTGCCTGGCTATGGACATCAACTACGCCAAAAGCACCAAGTATATCACTGTGTAAAAAATAAAAAATTATCAGATAGCAAATTAAAGCACACGTGCCGATAGCAGCAAGTTTTATTAACGTTTTATAATTTTTATAACCAAACAAACCAAAACTGATGGCCAGCCCGGAAATGGGTGTAACTAAAACAGCCAATAAAAAGAAAATAAAGGCAAAAAACATATTATCTTTTAAAAAGAAAAAACAAAACAACAGAATAAAAACAAGCTGAAGAGTATAAACCTCTCCGATCAAACTGTAAAACCAGATGCTTGGTACAAGTCCGGCGATAACAGCAAAAATAACCGATGTTTTTTGGGTAAAACCAGGTTCAAACCTATTAAATATGTTAATAAGACAATTAACGCACCGGATATTGCCGAAACAAAACCGGATATCCAAATAAAATTCCCGCTGCCCGAATAATCTTATCCATCATCCATAAAATAATCGTATGCGCCAAATGATAATTATATATTGCCGGGGCTCCCAGCAATGTTTGGTTGCTTAAAAAAGCATAATCCAGGACCGGTGTAACAGCCGTTGAACGGGCGGAATATACAAGAGCATCCGGGTTCGATGAGTGTACCGGCATCTGTATAGTAAAAAACAACAAAAACACAATAAACAGGGCCAAAGCCGGTTTTTGAGCAAATTTTTCAGTTATTTTTGTTAATAAAAGTTTCATATAAAATTATCGCAAGAATAACAGTTGTTTGACGACTCTGGAATTTCCGTGAACCAGTACATAAAAATAGATGCCACTGGATACGGTTTGATTATTTTGATTAGTGCCATCCCATTCTACGAAATAACTTGCCGGCTGTAAATAGCCATCGGCCAGACTTTTGACCAGTCTACCCTGAACATTATAAATATTCAGAGAAGAGTTGATTTTTTCTGTCGAGTCTAAAGATGCCGGAATATCAAACGAAATGATCGTTGTCGGATTAAACGGATTTGGGTAATTCTGTCTTAAAACTATTGTATGCGGTAACATATTTTCAATAGAAATTACACTTGAATAGGAAAAAGTCCCATCAATATTAATCTCTTTAATTCGGTAATACTGTTTACCACTAGCCGGATTTTTGTCAACATAAGAAAAAGCAGAGGTTTGCGTTTCATCTTTATCCACATAAACAAAGCCGATTTGTTCAAAAAAAGGAACCATTAATACTTTTTTCAACAGCAAAACCATAGGTCAATCCAGCATCAAGGGCTTTCCAGTTTAAATAAATAAATCCATTTTCCTGAACAGCTTGAAAAGAACCAAACTCAATAGGCAGCGAAGATTCTTCCAGTTTTATTAACAAGGTTTTCAACTGCTGTTGTTGAATTGATGATATCAATGTTTGCCCGGAAGACACCATCTCTTTTATTGGTGTTTCAATATGCGTTGTTTGCTCGGCGGTAGAAATGGAATGCTGCGGAAAATATAGAGAGAATTGTCCGGGTGTATTATCCATATTCCAAACCCGTGCTATAAACACCGTCATCCGCAGCATCATCTGCCGGTTTTAAAGCCCACAGTAAAACATTTGAATTATCAATCTCCAGAAAGGAATATTTTTTCTCAGGCAAATCTGTTCCGTTATTGACATAGCCACATACCAATGGTGTTTGGTGCTCCAGAGCAAAATTCATATTTTCTTTGTCCAGAGAAATTATGCTGCTTTGCAGGGCGAAACGCTGTAAAAAATAGGAATCGCCGCCCTGCCCCATAATTCCAAACCAACCGCCATCAACCTGGCCGCCTGCCAACACAGATATGGATGATGCTCCGGCGTCCAGATAAGAACTGGTGCTCGTACCCAGCTTCATAAAGTAGGCATCAGAATTTGATATCGTCACGCTCACTGTTTCCATCGTAAAAGTTGGCAAAATGGTTCAAAGTCAACCAATCATATCGGGCATTTCTGTCGGAATATTGACCGCCTTCGCTTTTATATTTAGCGGTAATGACAGCGCCTACTTCTTCATGACGTAAAACCGGATTTGATAAATTAAAATTGAAATCCCATGTTGTTACATCACTAAAATTCTGAGTAATTTCATTTTGAATATCGACACGGTCGACATCACGAAATAAAGTCACTCTTGTTGTATGCACAAGCGGTGAACCGCTTTCAACGCGCAACGTAGCGGAAACAGGCCCGGCATTTTCAATCGTAATTGAACCGCCTGCCTTGTCCCAATGAATTCAAAGTCATTCCCGGTTGCACAAGTTCAGCGTTATTATTCTTTTTGTCTATCCAGTTAGTAATGGCACCGGAACTGTTCACCGTAACAGAATAATAGGAATTTTGTAATACATTCGAACCAGCAGAGACCGTATTTGCAAACTGCTCACCTTGTCCGTTTTGAATTTCATAAACTTTATATCCAACAGATGGAATATCTGTTGCCAATATGCGAAGATATGTTTGTCCATCCTTTTGAATGATTTGAAAAGGTGTATCTGAATTAGTTTCCAGATCAACAACATGAATATCATTTGCTCCTGTGTACAAAATATCCGCATAATCAGTACGCTGACGACCAAGCGAATTAAATACATAAAACCTTTTTCCGGAGCTATTGTTTTTTACTAGTCCGCCAAATTTTTGCATAACCTGCTGGTATAGTGACTCTGCATACGCGGAGATTTGAACTGCTAATTCACGCTGCCACTGTTCACGGGCGTCTCTGCCAACCGGCCCATCAGCCGTCCAGTCGTGTTCCCAATACAGTCCTAAATTCATCCAGGCCTGATCACGTTCCTGTGTGTTTATTGAGATCAAATTCGGATCAATAGTTATTATAATTGCCGCCATACTTTCGGCAATACGTAACTTTTGTAATGCCCGTTTAACTGTTGCGGAAACCTCAGCCAACGAAGCACAATACAAATCCCATTCATTACCAAACGAACATGAAACAGAAGGCAGATCTTCACCATAAACACTTTTAAAATCTTCAAAAAAATCAATTTCATTAGAGACAATTACCTGTCTGTTATCGTTTGTATAACTCTTGGCAATTTGTACAAACACATCCGTTGTTGTTTTTAAATAATCACCGCCATGCCCAAACGCACCGATAATTGAATAGGGCCACCTGTTCAAAAAATCCTGGTTACTCTCTGTCAAATAAATAGCGTCATGCGGGCCCATTGCCTCGGCATATCCACCGATATCGCTGGCATGACCGGTTACTTGTGAATTCCATTTCATCAGAATACGGCTGTCATCCGGACCTACCCACCAATAAATATCATGTTCACGGTCCCAGGCATCAGGTATATGTGACGCGCAACCACAAATACCTTTCCACGAATATTCAGCGCCTGAACCGGCCCAAAGTGCACCCAGTCCATAGGGTAATGTCTGGTTTTCCATGGATACTGCCATTTTAAAACGCAGATCATATTCTCTTTCAATCTTTCCGGCATAATACATCCCCCGGATAACAGCTTCGGCCGGTACACCGCCATAACAGGAAACCAGGGCGGTTAACGGAACACTGAAATGACCTGATTTTACTTTTTGAATAAACCTTTCAAACTGTGCTTGTGTTCTGTTTTTTTCATAGGTCCACATCCAAAAACTGCCGTCACAATTAAACCGGCTTTGATGATCTGAAATTTCAGTTGACGTGGATTCAGCCAGGTCCATATAATATTCGATCATTTCTAAAAAAGCCTGTCTATATGTTTCAGCATCAGCAGTCCACATGTAATCGGTATGTTCGTCATTCGCGAGATAATATTTTTTTCGCTCCTGCGAAAACACTAGCGAATAAATTGCAAAAAGTAGAATTATTGATATTTTAAAAATTTTCATAAAAACACCGTTACAATTATGACTGAATTTCAAACAAATATAAATGCTCGGTTTCGTCTATCAGATGAAATGTTTGTTTTAACTCTTTTTCAAATCCATTTTTGAGCATAACGGATTCTTTTTCAGCAACAAAATATTTTGCACCGCGCTGTTCCATTTCCCGGATTTTTTCAATGGATTGTTCTTCCTGACTGATACTGAACCCTTTTTTGTCCAACCAATAAAAAAGATAGGGTGCATTATAAGCAACAAAATGTCCGGTTTCATCGAGACTGTTTCCACCGGATGCAATAATCAAAGCATCATCGGGTATGAACTTTCTTAATATCAAAGAATCCCGAAACAGACCCTGCATATGGTTTGGATGAATATCACGGCTGATACGAAATCCCATAAAGGAAAAGGTAGAAAAAACAGCCACCAGTAAAAAACCATGCAATAAATGTTGTTTATATTGATTTGCCTGCAAATATAATGAAGAATAAATATAAGGTTCAGACGCCAACATATAAACAAACGATAATAATGAAGCAGAAACCAGTACAATAAAAACGGCTATTTGCGGTGTCGGATCAAAACTGCCGGTCAGCCGGAAAACAATAATCAATATCGTACTTAACAGAATACCGGTAAATAATGAATCAAACAATACCTTTTTACTGATCAATTGATGCAGTTTTTCCAAACCTAACGAAAAAATCAAAGCAACAGCCGGCACTGAAACAACATGATAATAAATCGCCCAATCGTCACTTGTGGTTCGTGCTGCTGCCAGATAATAACCAAACACACAGGCCAGCCACAGAACGGGTATAAAAAGTTGATTATTCCAAAATTTTCTCACCATAAATATTCCCACAAATATACCAAGAGGCATCCAAACAAATAAAAGGTCTATCTTAAAAATTTTTAATAAAACAAGCGGTTGTTTCAACAAATCAAACCCAATCCAATGTGCTTCATTTGAAAATCCCAAAGAATTCCCGAAATCATGATAAAAGGAATGAGCATGAACATACCATAATAATACAGGGACCAGAATCGTTATGCCCAGCAGGACTGATTTAAAATTTAATTTTTTATGTTTTAACAAAAGAATCAAAAACAATAATTCAATGTGGACCGCATTAATTTTGGACAATAAAGCCATCATGCAGGTTATCGCCGTCAATGCCCACCATTTCCAGTTATCCTGCTTTAGATAATTCAAAAAACAAAGAACACTGGCTATATAAAAAAACATCATCAATCCTTCCGGCTGAAAGGTATTGGATACTCGAATGATCAACGGACTAAACGCAAAAAATAAACTCGAAAAAATGGCTGCTTTTGTTGAAAGTAAATTACGGGATAATTTCATAAAAACCATCAAGGTCAACAGCGAAATAGTAAAAACCAATCCACGGCCCCAAAGCTCATTATAACCAAAGGCTTTATATAAAACAGCCGTCAACCAGGGCATTAATGGGAATTCCATTTCAGCAAAACCGGGTCCATCACCTCGCCAGTCAATTCGCGGATAAAATACATTCATATCTTCCGTATAAAAATTTCGTGCTACAGCCGCCATATCGCATTCCCGCCACGCTTCACGAATTTCACCGTTTACGGGTTTCCAGGCATCAATAGATCTTAACCAGGAACCTGCCAAAAAAATAAGGATAAAAACCAATTTGTATGAATGAAAAATAGAACGATTTGAATCTGATGTTTTTTTCATTTTCTCACCTTGATAATATAAATATTCTCAAAATCCGTACTTCTTTTGCCAGGATACTAGAACGAAACAGGGAGATTAAAAGAAGCAAACACTGTCTTTATGCTTTTTAAACTAAAAAATGAACCCCGTACTTTTTTTCGATACTTCATCATAGACAGGAGTAGTTTAAAATGACCAAAAATGGTACTTATAACTTTCATTTTAGAATAACCCAATAGTCGGCTTTGTAAAACAGTCGGAAATTCCAAAATGCGCCCACGTTTGATATCCAGTTTTGCCAGCAATTCTATAACACCAATAAAATTACTATGATCAATATCAATATTAATAACAGACTCTCTTCGGTAAACACGGAAACAGGCGGTATAGGTTGCCAGTTTGTTGTTTAAAATAAGGTGATAAAGATTGGACAAAGACTTGGACAAAAACAATCGCCAAGATGGTACATTCAGCACCTTGCCGTCCTTATGGTAAGGAGAGGCAACCACCATATCGACATTACTTTCCAGCATTGGAATCATATCAAGCAATAACAATGGATCATAAGTACAATCGGCATCAATTGAACAAATAATATCATAATCAGCAGCACGGATGCCCGTTTGTATCGCTGCGGCAACACCCTGATTGGTTTCATGTTTGATGACCCGACAATCTGAACGTTGACCGTATTGTTTATTAAGCAAACTCAATGTATTATCTGTGCTGCAATCATCAACAAAAATAAATTGAAATTTGTACTTGTTTCGTTTGTCCTCTTCCAACTCCTTTAAAGAATTTGCCAAATAAACCAAAGAAGATTCTTCATTAAAACATGGTACAACCAAAGAGACTTTTTTCTTTTGGGCAGATGAAACATGTAATTTTGCTCCTTCAGTTTTTTGTTCCGACAAAATTTTTGGAAAAGTCAATGGATGATCAAAATATTGAGCAGCACTGGTAAATACACCGGACTCAAAATATCGGGGCAGAAAATTGGCCATTTCTCCCAAATTCCGGTATTGTTTAAAACGCGCCAAAGAACTGACAGCATTTATACGGGGTTGTTCATCATCCAATTCCCATGGATGGAAATAGAGGATAAACGGTGAATCGTTTTTTTCCTGCCACTTTATAAACTGACGGAACATGAATTCATGTGAAAAATGCCTGAAATAACTGCCGCCGGAAATGGGTAAATTGGCACCTAAAAGCCGGGTTGTGGAAACCGGCAATTCCCAAATTTTTTGTTCGTCACCGCATTGATATAAACAGCGATCTTTATCTTTAGGTCGTATGGACCATAATTGCGGTCTGTAGCTGGCGTCATAAATATATCCCTCTTTGGCGAGGAGGTCCAACGCCCATTCGTCCTTTTTAGAAAACCATTTATAAGCACATCGATAACCCAAAATATGATTTGCTCCGGCTGCTTCCAGCGCTTCCTGCGCATGGCGTAAATCAGCCTTAAACTCTTCCGGGGTCATATCCCGCACACTTTTAACGGAATAACCGGCGCTTGCTATTTCATGACCCTGATCAACAATTCGTTTGATCAACTCCGGTTTTTTTTCGGCCAGCCAGCCAAGAGCGAAAAATGTAGCTGTGACATGGTATTGAGAAAACAATCTCAAAACATCATCCACATTTTTTTCCAAACGACTTTCCAAACGGTTCCATTGTTTGTTGCTGATAACATCATGAAAGACACCGCGATGAAAATAATCATGCAATAAAACAGTGGCGATATGTGTTTGTTTTGTGTTTATCATTTTTAACTCCTAAAACAAATCCACAGATTTGTTTAAAACACCAGGTTGATATTGGTTTGCAAATGTGCTCATATTTACTAGACAATACTGTTTTTGTAATTTATCCATAACCTTGTGAAAAATACTGATTTTCCTTTCAGTCGTCATATTCATTCCGGGGAAAAAGGACAACTGGGGCACTTTATCTCCGCCTAAAAAATCAAGCGGGTGTAGTAAAAAACTTGGTCTTGTTTTTGTAAGACGGCACAACATCAAAACAAAATTTAAATAAAGCTTCATAAGCATTTCAGAATAGTTGCACAGGTAAATTAGATAACTGAGATGAAAAGGCACCTTAAAAACAGGCATTGTTGTAACCGGTATTTCCAACAGTTTATCGGTTTGGTTTAAATTCAGCCAATAGGCAGAAACCGGACGCAAGCCGTCTTTAAACGTTCCAAACAATTTGGACCGTTTTTCCTTTTCTTCTTTTGAAAAATTGGACTTTTTCAAATAATAAGCCCTGGCAATAGGTCCTAAAAACGTCGGCAGACTTGAGGCATCATATAAATAATTTCGTTCATGCAAAACCTGAATCAGGTCATTGCTCCAGCTAAATCCCGGGCCACGAAAGCCAACCGGTTTTACTCCGGTAATATCTGTCAGCGCATTTTCCGTGTTTTCAAGCTCGGCCCTTATCTTGTCAATCGGATACAAATGCAGCCACGGTTCATGATAAAAAGAATGATTACCGAATTCGTGCCCGGCCTCAAAAAGACTCTTTAACGCTTGTTTGTTTTTTTCAAGAACAGCGTCCTGCCCGACAACAAAAAAAGTAATTAAAAGTTCTCGTTTTTCCAGTTGTTCCAAAACAACAGGCGCCAAAACATCAAAATAGGACGGTAGTTCTTCCCAACCGGGATCACCGTGGGTTTTCATATAAGACCATAAATTGTCCAGGTCTAACGACAAGCCGGCCAAAGGTTTATTATTTGCCGATATTTCCATCTTAACTCTCTAAAATTTTATGAACGGTTTTTTCAGCCAAATGAACAGTTTCGTTTACATTCAGTGTACCATTAACAATATGCGCCGAATTAACAATAAACAAACCAGGCACAGACGTTGCTGATGGCGGTACATTTTGAGAATAATTTATCGTGGACAATGCAAACACCTGCTTGGCCCTTGCAATTTTGCCCGTTGAAATATCCTCATTTTTCAGATGCGGGTACATTTTTAATAAAGACTCTTTGAAATAATCTAAAATAAACTCATCACTTTGCTGCCAAACAGGATCATCAACTGAAACATATTTTGGCAGATAAACCAAATTGTGTCCCTTTAAATGTTCTTTATTTACAAGTGCGGACATTTCAATAATACCGGTAAAGGGAGTATTATCATCGGTGATATTGGTGACATAATAGGGTGAAATTGGTTTTTTTAATAAAAACGAAGCACAGACGACACCAAGATATTTTATTTGTTTATGTTTTGTCAATTCGTCAGGTGATAAAGATACATTCAATTTTTCCACATGGGTTGACGGTATTGTCAGGATCGTTTTGTCAGCGATATATTCGCTTTGATTTTCAAAACTCAACGTAAAATTTTTGTCATTTTTTTGAAGATTTGTCAACTTGTGATCATAAAGAATATTAACGCCGGCTTCTTGCAGTTTATTCTTAAGCATTTCGAGAATAACGGCATAACCGCCGGGCACATAGCCAAACATTTCTTTTTTCAGGCCGGAGCGTCGTGCCGCATACATGCGTGCAATGGTCGCCCAAATAAACGCCGCTGATGTTTCTTTATAATTTTCACCCAGCTTTGCACGTAACAACGGCAGCCACATTTTTTCAAAGGTATTTCTTCCGGACCATTTTTTTAGCCAGTTTGCAACATATTGCTGTTCCAACTTTTTCCAATTTTTTATTCGTGAAGCGTAGAAAATTGTGGCGCCAAGTCTGAATTTATCAATCAAACTTAGCGGCGGAAATTTTAAAAATTCAATCGAGTTGGACATGGAATATAACTGACCATTGGTATAAAAACCGGTTTTGGTTTCAACCCAGTTAATGTTGTCATCCAGGTCAATTTCTTTTAACAGGCGACGAAAATGGGAATCGGACATTAAAATAACATGATAAAACTTGTCCCATGTTAAATCGTCTATTTGCCAGGAGCTTGCCAAACCACCTATATCACCAGCCGATTCGAAAACAGTCACCTGACAGCCCTGTTGAGCAAGTCGCCAGGCAACGGTCAAACCAAGCATTCCTCCACCAACAACGGCATATTTATTATTTTGTTGCGTCATTCATTACACCTGTTTTTCAGTTTCCATACTAATTTCAGCAATTTTTTCCGAACAGACAGCCAGCACTGGTTTGAATCCGTGGAACGTTTCCAGATAACTGACCGGGTCAGGATCAACTATTTCACAACCGGTTGAACAACTTGCTGCCAGTTCCTGTACAACCTTGAAATCAATTTTTTGAAAATCATTCTCAGCATAATTTAAATTTAAAAACCGGACCAGCTGCTGCAGTTCCAGAGCAAAACCTTTTTCCATGTTTTGAAAACCATTATAAACAAAATCGCTAAAATCTGCATCAACATCTTTTTGACCGCGACCGATACCGCAATAGGTTATCGAACCAGGTTCAAAATCAGCATGACGGAACAAATTGCAGGCATCCACAACACATGAACAATTATTTAATGTTTTCAATTTTCCGGCAAATTCATAATATTCACGATGACCCGTGCAGAAAAAGGCAACCTGTGCGTTTTCCAAAGCCTGATTTACATCATTTGTAAAATAGTCCGTTAATCCAAATTTTAATAAATTTTGATCGTCCGGCTTAACATAGGGATCATGAATGACCACAGAACAGCCCTTATCCAGCAGCCGTTTTGCCAGGGCAAGTGTCGGAGCATTTCTGGTATCTTCAGAGTTGAACCGATATGCCGCACCAAACAAGGTTACAGACAAACCGTCCAATGATCCATAGTGCCGTTCAGCCAGTTTGATCGTTTCGGCCGGAGAGTTATCATTAATTTCGCGGGCTTTCCAAATTAAACTATCAGCAGTATTATAATTCTGTTCTTTCATTCTCCACCACAAAAGGATGCCGTCTTTGGGAAGACAATGACCGCCGACACCAAGCGTAGGCACCAGCAAACCACCACTGGGCACGGCATTCGGATCGTGAGAAGCATCATCCTTTTGCGATAACCGTTCATTGACCTGATCACGTAGTTGATAATAATCCAGGTCCTGTTCATCACAATAACGTACGATTTCCGATGAAAAAGCAATACGTACATCACGATAGGCATTTTCCAGGGTTTTTACTACTTCTGCCGTCAAACTATTGGTGGGATAAAGCGTCCCTTTGGTAACAATATTTTCATATAATTTTTTAATCAATTGCGGAGTTCGCGGATCCATACCTGCCACAATTTTATCGGACGTTGAAACTCTTTCAACCAAACGACCCGGCATAACCCGGTTTGGGCTGTTACCCAGCAAAATGTTTTTCCCTTCATAAAGGCCGAATTTTTCAAAATGTTGGCGAATAACAGTATGCATTGATGAAGGGGCCAATGTAGATTCAAAAATAACCAATGGTGTTTTATCAGCAGGTTTTTGGGTCAAAGTCTGCGCCAGGTTTTCCAATGCCTGAAAAAGAGGACCATAATCCGGGCCTATTCCCTTTTTATCTGTTTGCACACAAACCAAAATAACATCAGCATCCGACAACTCTTCAGAGTTATAACTGGCAGAAAGCAGTCCCATTTTAACAGCATTTTCAACGATATTATCCAATTCAGGCTCAATGCCGCCAATCACAGATTTTCCTTTATTGATCGAGTCAACTTTCCAACCCGATGTTTTGGAATTTCGCTGTACAACAACAACCCTGGCCGGTTCATTAGTACCGATTTTAATTTGTGAATGAGCCAGCATGGCTGCCATGGGCATGCCTACGATTCCGGGTCCGATGACACCGATTTTTTCAACTTTCCACGATTCTAAAAAATTTTTCTGTTCAGAATTCAAAAATCCCTCCTAATTCACGTCAATAAATTGATTAAACCACAACTCCAGACAGAGCAAACCCCATAACTGGCGTCCAAAAGAACGTTCTGATTTTATGAGCTTTTCAACTTCTTGTCCATTTATTATACCTCTTTCACGGGCTTTTTTTGATAACAAAACGTCGCGAATAAAACTGCCGCCGCCGTTTTTCGCCCAAATATGTAATGGAACGGGAAATCCCATTTTGTCCTTCCTGTTTAATATTGTGTCCGGAATTATATTTTTAATGGCCCGTTTGAAAATATATTTCATTTCAGCGCCTTTAAATTTCATTCCCGGCGGCATGGACGTAACCAGGTCAACAATTCTTCTGTCCAATAATGGTACTCGTGACTCTAAAGAAACCGCCATACTCACTCTGTCTTCCACCTGCAATAATGCCGGCAGACTGCAAACCATGTCGTAATGAATCATCTTATTAAAATATGATAAAGTATCCGGATGATTAAAAACCTTTTGAAAACGGGAAAAAATCGCCTGATCGTCAAACTTTTTTATAAAATCCTGATGGTAGAAATGCATTGTCGAATTGCCCCGGTCCACCAGCCGAAAATAACGAAGGTCCATAGCTTCAAACGCATTATCCTGCATAAAGTATTGCATCATGGGGATATAACTTTTTAAATAGGACAAATTAGGTAAAATAGACTGCAAAGAAACAATATGTTCGCCTTCTTCATTGGATTCAAAAATAGCGCCTTTTATAGCCTGTTCCAGATAGGCAATCACATATCTGGCATAACCGCCAAAAATTTCATCACCACCCTGTCCGCCTAAAACAACTTTAACCAACGAAGAGGCTTTTTCAGATACCATATATTGCGGAAACAGTCCGGGACCGGCAACCGGCTCGTCCATATGATAGATCAATTTCGGCATCAAATTCACAAAATCTTTTACTGTTGGATAAACCTCATAAACCTCAGCCTGACAGGTTCCAGCAACTTGTTTGGCATATTCAACCTCGTTAAACTCAGCGCCTTCATGAAAACCGCCTGTAAAAGTTTTAAATGTGCCGTTTCCATATTTACTTGCCAATGTTGTTACAACACTTGAATCAATTCCGCCGCTTAAATAGGCACCTACCGGCACATCACTGCGCATTTGTATTTTTATCGTATCATCCAGCAGTTCTTTTATTTTACATGTAAAATAATTTTCCGTGTGAGAAATATCGATTCCAAAACGCGGCTCCCAATAACATACCGTTTCTACCTTTTGGGATTCCAGATCAATAACCTGATAATGTCCGGGAAGGAGTTTGTTAATATTTTTAAAAAGTGTATTTTCACCCAGCACATATTGAAATGTAATATAATCCTGCACACTATCATAATTAACCTGTGCACTAACAGATGGATGCTGCAATAAGGCTTTAATTTCTGAGGCAAAAAGAAAACACTCTTTATTAAAATGGTAATATAAAGGTTTGATACCAAAATGGTCTCTTGCGGCAATAATCTGATGTTTTTTCCTATCGTAAATTAAAAAAGCAAACATGCCGTTTAGTTTATCAATAAAAGACACGCCATATTCCAGATACATTTTTAAAATGACTTCTGTATCAGATGTTGTTTGAAAAGAATGACCACGTTGTTTCAGTTGATATCGTAATTCGATGTAATTATAAATCTCACCGTTAAAAACGATCACATTATCGTTATCATACATGGGTTGTTTGCCATGTTCCAAATCAATAATTGAAAGCCGTTTATGGTAAAATCCTACAGAGCCGTTCAGGAAATACCCCTCATCATCAGGTCCACGATGTGCGAGTTTTTCTGCCATAGCAGTTAAAACCGCCATTTCCGGTTTTTGAGAAGAACGATTAATTATCCCAACAATTCCACACATAATCAACTTCTTTCTTTTATTAAAACAACTCTAGTTTACACTCGATACAGCTTTTTTCTTGATAAATTTCACAATATTTTTATTAATCTGTAATCTAGTTTTAAAAGAATGATCAATACCAGTTACCATTAATCTGCTTATAATATCAGGAGAAAGGTCAAAACGGCCTATTATCATTTTTTCCATACCACCGAATCCCTTTTTAAAATGATATACACCAGGATTGTTGACAGGGTCAATACCACCCAAATCATACCACCTTGCACCTGAATTTTTTGCCCATTGTATTGTTTTCCATTGTAGTAAATAAGCTCCTTTTAAAGTCAGCCCTATATCACCTGTAGCTCCAAGAAGATAAACGACCGTATCTCCAATTAATGAATTAATTTGGGCAGAAATTGGCTTTCCGTTGTAATAACAAACTAAAATATACATTTTTTGGCTGGAGGGTAATTCTCTCTGAATATGTTCAAATTCCATTGCATCAAGACCTGGTACAAATCCTTTCCGATCCAACATCTCATTATATAATTTGAAAAAAATATCAAATAACGAATCATCTGTACCTTCTACTATCTCTAATCCATTTTTTTCAGCACGATTTAATTGATTGCGCCATTTTTGTCGAAAATTTTTTCTAATAGTATTGATATCATCTTTCAGGTCCAGCATAATTGTTTGATAGTTATCTTGTTTGAAACCAAATTTACGGTCGTTAAAAAATGAAAATATCTCTTTATCATCATTTGTAAATATATTTGGTTTAATATATAAACACATTTTCCGGTTGCTAACATATTCATTTTCAAGTGCTAAAATCATTTGCTTAAAATAGTCAAAATTCGGTCTGGAATCTTTAGGATTCCACATCGGGCCGCGTGTTATATAAGCGATTCCTTTATTCAAGAACGGAATTCGAATAATTCTAATCTGTACAGCAGAGCAAATTTTATTATTTTTCAATAAAACAACATGACTTAAATTTTGATCACCCCAACGTACTGCACCATAATTCCATGTTTGATAAATTGATGCATCAGACATAGACGATACAACCTCTGACCATTGTTCGGGCGTCATTTTGTCTATTTCAGCATTAAATGAATTCATTTTAACCGTCTATTCATTAGAACTATTTTTTTTAAACAAAAACGTGCTGTGTACTTTAACATAGTTAAATGCTTTTAATAATTCTCTTAACCAATCGCTGCATTTAACAACCAACAAACTTGAAAAGGAATTATATAAATCAAATCGACCAATATGAGTTACTTCCTGGCCGCCCATTCCTTTTTTAAAAAAGTATCCTTTTGGATTTTTCTTCTCATCAATGCCGTTTAAATCATAAAAATCAGCACCCTTGCCCTTTAGCAACTGCAACCACGTCCAATGAAGTAAATTTGAAGCATTCAGCCTCAACTTTAATCCCTCACTCCCGGCAGCCGCCAACAACCCCATTCCACGAAATCCCAAACAAGAACCGATAATGCCACTAACCGGCATGCCTTCATGTTTAAAAATTATACACTGCATTTTAAGATGTTCCGGTAGCTGTTGTTGTAACGACATAAAATCCTGAACGCTAACTCCGGGAACAAACTTTTTCCGATACAACATGTCATTATACAAATCATGAAACTGATCAAAAATCTCTTGAGATGAACCCTGAATATAGCTTATGTTTTTTTTCAAAGATGAATTTAACGCTTTTCTCCAGCTTCGGGTAAAATTGTTTTTTATTTCATCCAATGTAGAGCGCAAGTCCAGAATAATTGTGTTATAGGGCGATTTGCTCCATCTAAAACCCACAGATTTATAAATATCCTCAAGTTTTGAATTTTCAACTTTAATATCATGAGGTAAAATCCGTAAATAGAGTTTTCGTTTTACAACATATTCTTGTTTTAAAGCTATTAACATTTGTTTTAAATTCTCTTCGTTATTGCCATTGTCAGTATGCCACAAAGGTCCCCAAGGCAAATAGGCAATACCTTTGTTTAAAAACGGTAATTTGATAATTCTCAACTGGGCAGCGGCAATAATGACATTGTCTTTTTTCAAAATCAAATGGCTCAATTGTTCTTCACCCCATCGGATGGCGCCATAACTCCAGGTTTGGAAAATTGTTAAATCTTTAAAGACATTAATTAATTCTTCCCACCCCTGTTTATCGATCAAATCGACCAACGCGCTAAATTCGGGCATTTAATGCCTCCTCTGGGGAATTATTAGTTAAAATAAACTTGCAAATAAAAATTTTGATCTTTTCAATGCTTTATGGACATTTTCTCCAAACCCAACGATAAATTGATTATGCCATTTACTACTAAATTCGTATTGACTAATAAATTTTACTTCCTTGCCGCCTAAACCAGCCTTAAAACGATAGGTACCGATATTTTTTTCAGGATCAATACCGTGCAAATCATACCATTTTACATTTTGCTGCTTTAGCCATTTTAATGTATGCCACTCCATAAAATAGGAAACATTCAAATCTCTTCCCTCATGACCTGTTGCGGCCAGCAAACCAATTGCGGTATCACCCATAACAGATAAAATAGACGCCGATACAGGACGTCCCTGGTAATGGCAAACAATAATATGCATTTTTTCACATTCGTAAAAATCATTCTGCATCATTTCAAACTGATTAATATCTACATTCTGTTCAAAACGCTTTAATTGCCACATTTCATTATAAATGGTTTTAAATTGTTTATAAAGTTCCTGTTTTGTCCCTTCATGAATAGTAAAGTCAAATGACTCCGACTTTTTCAAAGTCCTGCGCCAGCTTTTCTTCATTCTTTTTCTCAGTTCGTCCAATGAAGGATCAAGGTCGACAAGAATTGTTTGATATTCTGCAGAATCTTTATTTTCCTGAAAACGTTCATTATTTAAAATCTTTTT
>CAXXFV010000007.1:0-127279 GCA_963674595.2 bacterium | reverse complement strand
TCTGCAAGCGACAACAGATTCCCGGCATAGGTCAATTTGTCAATATTATATACCTGCCATTCGGTATTTTGTAAAAGGAATCTGACAAGGTTTGAACCGATAAATCCAGCGCCACCGGTAACGAGAACTCTTTTCTTTTCATTAAAAGATGTGAATTTGATGCTTTCAATAAAATTCCCAATAACTAAATTTGTCTATTAAATACATTTTTTATTTAACACAAAACCTTTTAGCGTGTTAAATTGAAATGTATCCCGGAGGATGTATTTCACACGATTATATATTGTTAAATTTGTCAATTTTTTTTAACAAAGGGTGATATTCATGATTCGTGACACCCAAAGTTTTTGCATATCTAATATCATAGGCAAGTTGAATACTGGGTTGGGCATCGGTTATACCAAAGCCTTTCCCTTCCAAAATGTGTTCATAAACACGCGTATGCAAATCCGTAAAACCTCCGGAAAATTCAAGCTCGTCACCATCCACCTGAATGGAACGAAATGTTGAATTTCCCTGCTGAACAGCCTGTTGCGGCAGGTCCTGTTTGTCCAGCGACAAAAACCAGCGTACATCTGCCTTTTCAAGCTGTAAAAATCCGCTGACTTTTTTATCATCAGAATGATACACCTTGGAAGTTTGGGGGCGACCAAATATCCAAATCAGCATATCAAAAAAATGAATACCGATATTGGTGGCAACTCCCCACTTTTTGCAATATTACCTTTCCATGAATAGTAATACCAATTACCACGGGAGGTAATATAGGTTAGATCAACAGAGTGACGTTTGTTTTTCTCCTGTTGAATTTTTTCTCTCAATTGTTGAATAGCCGGGTGCAGTCTCAACTGTAAAAGATTATATACCCGAAAATTCGTTGCCTGCTCAAACTCGATTAATCCGTCACAATTCCATGGATTTAAAACAAGTGGTTTTTCACAGATTGCATGTGCACCATTGCGCAATGCAAAACGAATGTGAGAGTCGTGCAAAAAATTGGGTGAACATATACTGACATAATGAATTTGCCGTTCTGAATTACGGCGTCTTAACTTATCGACATGTCTATCAAAACGTTCAAATTCAGTAAAAAAATCAACATTATCAAAAAACCGGTCCAAAATGCCTACGGAATCACTGGGATCCAGAGCACAAACAAGGCTGTTACCAGTGTCTTTAATAGCTTGTAAATGTCGGGGAGCAATATAACCGGCAGTTCCTATTAATGCAAAATTAGACAAAATTTACCCTAACATTAAGTTTTTTTGAATACAAAATAAACCCAGGCACGCTTCCGCCCTGTCACTTACAGAAAAAAATTTCCTGCAGAAAGGTTATAAAATTTTTTAATCAAATTACATAATATAACACAAATGACATAAATTGTTGTGTTTTACATCACGTAAAAACTATGTTAAATTTTTTCTACAGCACTATCATGGACATCAACCATAATTGATTTACCAAGGGCACTAATATAAATAACAAACCAGCGTTTTCCCTGCATAGTAATGAACTTGCCTTCATAGCCGCTTAAAGGCCCGGCTTTAATACGAACACTGTCGCCCTCAAGGATTCCGTCTTGTACACAGACTGATTTTTTTTGTTGTAAAAAAATCTTGATGGCTTCGATTTCAAAATCTCTTACCGGAGCGGGTGTACGATTATCCCCCACTATACGAACAACACTAGGGATTTTCAGCACATCGTATCTGTTTATAAAAGGAATATGTGAAAAGATGTAACAGGAAAACAAGGGTGTTTCGACCCATTTTCTCCGGTCTTTCCACTTGTTTAATGACCGCTGCAAAGGAAGATAGGTCTTGATACCTACATCATTTAAACTTTGCATAACTTTTTTTTCATGTCTTGGCCGTGTAAAAAAAGCATACCATTGAGGTATTCGATGTATTGATAAGCCCGAATCTTTACTCAACATATAGTTATCCAGTTAATCTTCAAACATTATTGGCAATAATACAATCAGGAATAGCTATGTTTTCTTTTTTTGTGTCGTGTTGCCTTTTTTCTCTTTTTTTCACCATCAGTGCCATAATAGTAATGATAGTGGTAATAATAGTAATAAGAACCATACACGTTTGAAGCCTGAATATCATTTAATATAGCACCCAGAAGCGGAGCATTTACTCTTTTTAGTTGATCCACAGCATGCAAAACGGCATCACGATTGGAAACAGCAGAACGGATTAAAAGAATAAGTCCATCTACAATACCTGCCAACACAGACGGGTCTGTTACAGCAATAATCGGTGGCGTATCAATCAAAATCATATCATATTGTTGCTTGGCCTCTGCCAACATTTCTCTCATTGGTAATGAACCAAGTAACTCTGCCGGATTTGGCGGAATAACGCCACATGTTAAAATGTCGAGATTTTGCATACCATCGACTCTTTTAACGGCACTTTCCAACTTTTCTTTGCCGACTAGAACATTTGTTAAACCAACCTGCTTTTCCATACCAAACAATTTATGCAGCATGGGTTTTCTCAAGTCAGCATCAATCAATAACGTTCTTGATCCCATTTGGGCAAAAGTAATTGCTAAATTTGAAATGGATGTTGACTTGCCTTCACGAGGTCCGCTACTGGTTACCAGAATAACACGTTTCGGATTTTCCGGAGCTGAAAATAAAATATTTGTTCGAAGCGTTCGATAAGCTTCAGAAATCGGTGATTTGGGTTTCAAATGAGTGACAAGACGCTCATTTATATCCGCTGCCTCAGGATCATCTATTCTTGTCATTCTGCTTATCACCCCGTTGGCCTGATCAGGCTTAATATATGGAATTGTTGCCATTAAAGGCAGGTTCAAATGTTCAACATCTTCCATTGTTCTTACGGTGTTGTCCATATATTCAACAACAAAAGCAATACCAACACCTAAACCAATTCCAATTAAAAGACCCAGTAAGATATTAAGTCTCTTTTTCGGTTTTACAGGAAATTTGGGGGCTTTAGCCAGATCAATCGGCCTGACATTACCAAGTTGCCCAACTTCGGTAATTCTAGATTCCTGATACTTTTCCTGCAGCATGATATATATTTTTTCGTCAACCTGAGCGGCACGTTTAAAGCGTGCTAATTTCAAGCTTTTTTCCGGTAGCAAATCAATTTCATTATTGTACTTTTTTACAATCTTTTCAAAAGCTTCAACCTTGGGTTTCAGTGCCTGTAGCTCCGTTTCTACTTCAATTTTGCTGGTTATCAGTGAACCCGACAATAAGGCAGGATCAACAAATTCAGAAGCAGCAATCTTGCTAACTTCGGAACGAAATTTATCTTTCAAAGCTTCAATTTGTTTTTCCTGAAGTTGCTTTTCTCCTTTAAGATTAAGATCTTCTGATTCGCCGATTTCAATCATCGATGCAGTATAAGATGCCAACTTGGCTTCTTTTTCTGCAATTTGCTTTTTTAATTCAGCTAAATATGGGGCGGAAGAGATGGTTTCAATATCAATATGTTTACCATGTTTAGCTAATTGTGTGTCAATATAATCCAAGCGTTTATGGGCTGCTTGCATATCTGTTCTGGCAGAATTCAATAGTGTTTCAAACTCAGCAATCTTACGGACCAGTTCTTCAGTTTCCTGATCAAGAGCGACAACTTTAGCAGTTTCCTGATATTGTTTTAACCGTTCTTCAGACTGACTAAGATCACGTTCATATTGTTTAAGCTGTTCTTCCAAAAAGTTACGTACTTCACGAACTTCAGCCTGACTTTCTTCTTTATTCGTCCGAGAAAAAGCCTCCGCAACCGCATTTGCCAGATACGCGGCTTCTATTGCACTAAAAGCACTGACTTTAATTTCAACCATGTCGGTATTACGAATGGGGGCAACAGAGATGGATTCTCGTAATAACTGAACCTGATTATTAAATTCCTCTTCAGAGGTGAATTCTTCTGTCATGTCCATGTTGCCACTTTGTAGTAATTTCTTGATAAATCCCAACGGGTTGAAACGGTGTTTAACATCTTCGGGCTGATACCCTAAAAGTCGCAATCGATCTGCCACAGGAGAAGCTTTCAAGTCACTAATAACTGTTTCCGCCAACGTGCGACTTTTTAATATTTCTACCTGATTGTTAATCATGGTCTCTTTTTTCATCATACTGGTAATATCAAACAACGATTCGCCCATACTGGCTTGTTCCTTGATCATAAGCTTGGCGCCAGCTTCATAAACGGGTTCTGTTGTAAATGTATAATAAATCGTTGCCACCATTACCAATATAAAAGAAATAAAAATAACCCAACGACTTCTGTATAAAATACGAATATAATCGCGAAAACTAACCTGAGGGTCCTGAATCTCATAAACCGGTTGATTTGAGTTACCATTTCCCCCGAAATTTGACTGAAAATAAGACTTTGAATTCATATATATTCCAACTCTTAAATGTTCATAAAACAATTGCTGCCTAACAATTTATAGATGCCTGATTACTTGCCACCGTAATATTGAACAAAGGCCCATACCTGAACGAGCGTTGCAATTTTCCACGCAAAATCAAAAAACCGGCTGACAAAGTGAAACGTCGTTCCAGAAACGACAACTGTGTCACCAGGTTTTAAAACAGGTATAATTTCGGATTTGCCTGTTTCCAGGAAATTTTTCACATCAACGTCAATGACCTGCTCTTTTTGCCCGCTTTCAGTGCTCCCGCCATTACGAACAACTTTGATGCTTTTAATTTTTGCCTCTTCACGAGGTCCACCAGCATAAGATAAAAGAGAAACAAGATCGGTGCCATAGGGTACCATGTATTGTCCGGGTTTTACAACAAAACCCCAGATATTTACCGGCATGAGGACCTGATCTTTGTCACCCAAATAATATTGTGCTGCTCCACCCTGGTTATTGTAACCAGCTGTTTGAGCTTGTACTAAAACAAAACTCAGCAACACTAAAAATAAAGTGACGATGCCTGACAACTGTTTCATTTTTAAACAATTCCTTTTTAAGAGTCACACATACATACATATTTAAAGTTTTTTGTACTTTAAATAAAATGAATTTATAAACTAAGGCAAAATTAATACCATTGATTTATTTTTTACGTCGAGCATTTACAGGCAACAATCCCAGCGCACGCATATCCGGTGAATCATCTCCAAGTATTGACTTTGCCGCATTCCGTATCCGCTTTGTATGACCCCACATTTCGTTAAGGATTTTATTTCGTTCAGCGACAATTTTGCTCCGTTCCTCGCGTAGTGCATTACATTTATCTGATAGTTCCGTTGCCTTTTCAATAAGTTGCTCAAAATCTTCAATGTCCAACACTGTAATATCCAACCTCTGCTCGAGTTCCCGCCATCCTTTTGCTGTTTTTTGAGCCTGTTCCAGCGCATTGTGCGGAAAGCTGTAACCATTTGATGAGACCATATTTTTCCCTTCAGCTTATCCCATTTTTAGTTTTTTAAATGAAAATTTAGCAAAGTGTCTCGAGCGTTGTTAAATGCAATAGTAAGCACTTAAACAACAATTGATAGTTAATTCTTATTTCCCTTTTATAATCTATATTCCAAAATAAATTGCCCACGATTTAATAAAGATAAATCCTGAAAACAGATTAAAATCTTTAGAAAAAAAATTATCTTTTATAAAAAATAGTACTTTTTTTAACGAAAATAATTCTTTACAAAATACAATTATTCTTTTAAAAAACAAGTTTTTTTTAATAAAATCCGATGTCCCAATTGAAAGGCTGTAAGCTACACGTCCCAAGTTAAATAAGCCCAACCACATAAGGAAAGTTAATAATTTTTTCTTTTAAATCAAGGTGTTTTTATAGTTTTATCAGTTTATCTAAGGTCAACAAGCTCAAAACCCTCAACAGACGGCTTAAAATCATTCGCCTGTAATACACAATCAAAAGATACATCATTAATTTTGTAAATTGTTTTATTGTTATTTGTATCTATCTGTTCAATATTTTTAACAATAAAATTATCATCAACATCAAGAATTATTTTAACAATATATTGATCTTGATTTTTTGAAGTCAGTTCAATTATATAGTCGTCTTTATTACTCATTAATTTGGCATTGTAATTTTCTTTATATACGGATAAATATTCCTGAATGAACGGTATTTTTTGACTTTGTTTTGAAGCGTTATCAACCATTACCTGTTTGTTTACAAAATTAAATGTCCAAAGTGTTTTACCATCACAAACAAGGCGTTGGTCCGGAGTTTCTATTAAAAATTTAGTACCATCCTGAACTTTAATTTTTCCTTCAACCATTTGCTCTTCATTTGCCATTTCCCATACAAATGTTTGAACAAAATCAATACAAAGATTGTGATTTTTTTCATATTTGTTTTGAACCTTGTCCAAAATTTTTTGAGGATCGTCTTCTTTGGCAAAAAGGCCCAGCGCACAGGATAATAAAATAATAATGGTATAAAGTGGATTTTTTAATTTCATAAATTAACTTCCTATATAGCTTAAAAATCTTCGTCTTCCGGCTGATCAAACTGCATGGCTTCCAACTCTTCCGGAGTGATCAGAACTTCACGTGCTTTACTGCCTTCAAAAGGCCCGACAACACCGGCATCTTCAAGTTCATCAATAATGCGGGCTGCTCGGGAGTATCCGACTTTTAGACGGCGTTGAATTAACGAAACAGAACCTTGCTGGTGTCTGATAACCAATTTCATGGCTTCATCAAACAGTTGGTCCCGTTTGCCGCCTCCTTCATAACTGTATCCTTCAGTTTCTTCTTCGTCCTTAAAGGCCTGCAAAGGCTTTTTCTCAATTGTCGGTTGATGACGTATATGTTCAATTAATTCTTCAATTTCTTCCAGACTTATATAAGCGTTGTGTAATCGAATGGGTTCGGGACTTGCCGGCGGTAGAAAAAGCATATCGCCGCGACCCAGTAATTTTTCCGCACCGTTCATATCCAGGATGGTCCTGGAATCCACTTTTGATGCCACCTGAAAAGCAATACGTGCCGGGAAATTTGCTTTTATAACACCGGTAATAACATCGACAGACGGGCGTTGTGTTGCCAGAATCAGGTGTATTCCAACTGCGCGTGACATTTGTGTCAACCGGGCAATCGGTTCTTCAACGTCCTTTGAAGCACTGGAACTTAGCATGAGATCAGCCAATTCATCAACAATAACGACCAGGTAAGGCAATGGATCCGGATTTTCCTCTCCATAAGGAGCATAGCTTCCCTCTTTGATGCGCTGATTATACTCTTGAATATTACGAACACCGGCTGCTGCCAATTTATTATAACGCTTTTCCATTTCCTGTTCAGCAGCCCGCAGGACGGATATGGCGGATTTGGCTGTTGTTGCAACTTTTTGTTTTTCGCCTTCAACATAATTTAAATGATGTTTATAAAGTTTGGCGTAATTTGAAAGCTCCAGTCTTTTCGGATCGATCATTAAAAGCTGCACTTCAGAGGGATGTGCCTTGTATAAAAAACTGGTTATAATTGTATTCAAACAAACACTTTTACCGGAACCTGTTGAACCGGCAACCAGCAAATGCGGCATTTTTGACAGATCAGCGAGATAAGGTGAACCGGAGATGGTTTTACCGAATCCAATTGTCAGGGGAGATTCAGCAGCTTTAAATTCCGGGATGTCTAAAATTTCACGCAAATATACAATGGCCGGATCAGGATTCGGCAGTTCAATACCTACGGCTGCTTTTCCGGGAACAGGGGCAACAATTCGAATTCGTTTGGCCCGCATCGCCAGCGCCAAATCATCCGATAAGGAGGTAATTCTGCTCACCTTGGTGCCCGGTGCCAACTCTAATTCATATCGTGTAATAACGGGACCGGGGTGAATTTCAATCACCTTGGCGCGAATTCCAAAATCACCAAGTGTTGCTTGTAATAAATTACCGTTTTCCCGTAATGTATCTTCGTCAAGTGATTCTGTGTCCGATTCATCAAGATGTAAAATATCCAAAGGCGGATATACATAAGGTTTTTGTTCATTCTCTATCGGTACATCGAGCTGATCATCATTTTGTTCCTCTTCTAATTGATCAGACTCATCTTCCTCCAACTGAAGGTCAAGCTGCATCGGTTTTTCAATCTGACGACGAGAGATCAGCGGTTCCGTATCGTTTTTGTAAAAATCATCCTCTTCATCTTCTTTGTATGGCGGTTTTTCTAAAACAGGCCGATTGATTTTGTTCTGCTGAATAACAGGACCAGTTTGAAAAGGTCGTTTTTTATCTTTAAACTGAAATGATTTTCGCCAGGTTAAAACGATACTCGAAAAAAATCGTGATAAAAACAATGATACGGTTACATATACCTGGCTGATAGTTATGGTTGTTGCAAAAAGAAAGGTCATCAGAATAAGACCGATAAGAACAACAATGGACCCATAAGCCCCAAAAATCAATAACAACAGTTTGGCGCCATACCCTCCAAACCGTCCTGAAAACTGAAATGAGGGCGCTGCATTTGCCGCCACGGATAATGATTCATGCAGAGCAAAACTCACAGATACAAACAGAGCAAACAAAGCTGATAAAACAGTCCATCGAAAAAGCTGTTCCGCGTTTTTTCGTAACAGTCTGTTTATACCCCAGGCAATAATTAAAAACGGCAGCACAACAATGGGAAAGCCTATTGTCCATCGTATAAGATAATGCGAAATATAAACACCGACAATTCCAAGTCCGTTTTTAACCTGGCGATAATCTATTTGCCCTGATTCCGGGATTTCCTGAGAATTATACGTAAACAGTGCAATCAATACAAGAACACCCAGAAGAATAAGCAACACGCCCAACATCTCTTCCTGTTTTCGCTGCTTAACTTCCGGAGGAAGCTGTACTGATTTTACAGATTGTCTTTTCTTTTGAGTCAGTTTTTTTCGCATAATAAAATCAAATTATATCATAATACAATCATTTTTAAACATGGGTACCATTTCAGAGACATCTCTTTTGGAACAAAATTTTAAATCATCCATAAATCCGATACTTTTTAAATAAGCGCCATGAGGGCTTTTTAACAACATGGCTAACAGATCATACTGGTTTTGTTCTGCCAAAAGTTTAACTTTATCAGCATCCGGAGTTAATTGAAAAGAAAATTGTTCTGCCAATTCCTTTGCAATCAGTCCTGCACAGACACTGTCCTCAAGGGTTTCGTGACCGTCTGTACCGGCGCAAACAATTGTTACATTTCCTTTCAATTGTGCAATTTTTATAAGAACGGCCTGAATATTCCGCAAACAGGCAATTAAAACATGCGGAGCCTGTTGATTTAAAACCAAAGCACGGGTGCCGTTGGTTGTTGTCATAATAATCGTTTTTTCGCGTAACAAGTCAACTTGATATTCCAGCGGAGAATTGCCAAAATCAAAACCTTCTACCCGTTTTCCTTTACGCTCTCCGCCGATAACAACCGACTCTGTCTTTTGTAATTCAGCAGCCCGGTCAAACGCATTTTGGACCTGCATGACCGGCACTATTTGTTTGCAACCATGTTCAAAGGCCGTGACCATAGTGGTCGTGGCCCTTAGAACATCAATTACAACTATAACATCATTATTCTCAAAAACCGGATTTTCCCGTGGTACGGGAAACACATCACATTTTAACGTCATAAAACACCGGGTACCAAAAGATCAGGCTTTTTGATAAAAGGGTGTTTTTACAACCGTAGCCGGGACATTAGAATTGCGTATCTTGATATCAATTGTCGTCCCAACTGCAGCGAATTCACTGGAAACATAGGCCATACCAATACCTTTGTTCAGCATGGGCGAAACCGTTCCGCTGGTTACAAAACCAATTTCTTTTCCGTCTTTTTCAATGGTATAACCATGTCTGGGAAAACCTTTACCGTCGAGTTCAAATCCGACAAGTTTTCGTCCAAGACCTTGCTCTTTTGCAGCAACAATGGCATCCTTGCCGATAAAATCACCTTTCTTCAATTTGGTAATCCATCCCAAACCAGCTTCCAAGGGATTAGTGGTGGCATCAATATCATTGCCATAAAGACAATATTTCATCTCCAGTCTCAATGTATCGCGTGCACCAAGGCCGATAGGTTCAATATCAAATTCCTGTCCGGCTTGCATAATTGCTTCCCAAACTTTTTCAGAATCTTCTTTTGGGAAACACAATTCAAAACCGGGTTCACCGGTATAACCGGTACGGGAAATCATCATATCAACACCGGCAACAGTGCCGCTTGCCAGCCAATAAAATTTGATTTTATCCAGCTCAACATCCGTAAGCTTTTGCAAAACAGCTACAGCGTCAGGTCCCTGAAGGGCCAGCAGACTGCATTCATCACTTATATTTTCCAAAGAAACATTCGGTAAAAGATGCTGTTGTGCCCATTCAAAATCTTTATCAAGATTTGAGGCATTTACAACCATGAGATAATGGTCCGGTAAACGGTAAACCAAAAGATCGTCCACAATGCCGCCGTTTTCATAACACATGGCGCTGTATTGGACCTGGTTGACCTGTAAGGCAGAAACATCATTGATGGTAATTTTTTGTAAAAAGTCCAGTGCGTTTTCGCCTTTAACAACAAACTCGCCCATGTGTGAAACATCAAACAAACCAACAGTTTCACGGACTCTTTTATGTTCCTGTATAATGCCCTTGTATTGGATGGGCATGTAATATCCTGCAAACTCGACAATTTTAGCGCCAAGTTTTTGGTGGATATCGTAAAATCCGGTTTTTTGAACTTGCACTCTGTTTTCCTTTTTTAGTTACATTTTGCTAAGGGCCTTCATTTTCTGTAAAGCCCGGTCAATATTTTCAATAGAATTGGCATAGGAAAGGCGAATATATCCTTCACCATATTGGCCAAATGCTGTTCCGGATAAAGCGGCAACACCGGCTTTTTCCAACAACAGTGTTTCCATTTCGCGTGACGTTAGTCCGGTTTGCGTTATGTTTGGAAAAACATAAAACGCGCCTTGTGGTGTGCGGCAGGAAATTCCATCGATATCGTTTAATCCATCGACAATAAAATCACGTCTTTTTTTGAATTCTGCTACCATTTTATGTACATCATCCTGAGGTCCACGGATGGCTTCAATGCCGCCGTATTGACTGAAATGAGATGTACAGGAAAAACTGTTGATAGACAATTTTGCCATTTGTTCTGCCAGGTCAACCGGCATAATACCATATCCCAATCGCCAGCCGGTCATCGCATAGGTTTTGGAAAAACCGTCAAGAATAATTGTCCTTTCCGGCATTCCCGGAAATTGAATAATACTTTCAAATTTATGATCATAAATTATGTTCAGGTAAACTTCATCTGCCAGAACATAAAAATCATGTTTTACGGCCAGTTGCGCGATCTTTTTCAGGTCTTCTTTTCCAAGATTCCCGCCGGTGGGATTCTGTGGATAATTAAGAATAACCAGTTTTGTTTTTGGAGTTATAAGGGACTCGAATTCATCCACATCAAATCGAAAATCCATTTCCTCACGTAACGGTATTGGAACTGCTTTGGCATCAATAAAATTGATAACAGATTCGTAAATCGGAAATCCGGGATTCGGATATATGACCTCTTCACCGCTGTTTACCAGAGCATGGATAACAAAATAAATTATTGGTTTGGCTCCGGGTGTTACAACAACATTTTCCGGGGCAAACGTAATGTTACGTTTTTCACCGGCATCTTTAGCTATAACCTGGCGAAGTTCGGGAATTCCTGGAGCGGGAGAATAACCTGTTTTTCCTTGTTCAAGGGCTTTGATTGCAGCATTTTTAATATGTACAGGTGTATCAAAATCCGGTTCTCCAATTTCCAGATGGATTATTTCCTTGCCTTGTGCTTCCATCGCTTTTGCTTTAGCCAATACTTCAAAAGCAGTTTCAGTACCAAGGCGGGACATTCGGTCCGCAAGTTTAAAGTTCATTAGCCCTCCTATTGGGTTTTAAGGGTTTGAGGGGGATTGCTAATTAAATATATATTATTATTAGGCTAATTGACTTTTTACCGCGACTATAAAAATAGTACAAATTTTATAGAGTGTCAAGGTTATTTTTCTATAGGAAAAACAGTTCCCTGACACATTTTATTCGATTTTTTGACGACACATCCAGTTTGCTATCGTCAAAATATCATCGGAAATGAAATCGACAATGTTCTCCACATCGTTAATATCTGATTGTTTACTTTTTAAAGAATAAAGCGCTGTTTTACAACCGGCAGAAATACCGGCCAAAATATCACTTTTTTTATCACCCACCATAAAAGATTTTTTAGGATTAATCGGATAATCTTTACAAGCTTGCAAAATCATTTTTGGGAAAGGTTTTCGGCATTTTTGTACAGGATTGTCCGGTGCATCAAAACAATTATAAATAGCAGTGAACTGTATGCCAAGCAAGGACTGTACTTTATCATTCACAGCTTGCACTTGTTCTTCTGTTATCAATCCCCTGCCGACTCCGGACTGATTGGAGATGATAAATAACTCGAATCCGTTTTCTTTTAAAATAATTAAAGCATCTTTTATATGAGGCACCAGTTCAACTTTTGACGGGTCCCCTGAATAGGGAACATCAAAAATAATGGTATTGTCCCTGTCAAAAAACACAGCTTGTTTATTTTTCATATAATAAACTACTCATCAATTCATGCGGTTGCAGTGTTGCTGTTCCCAACTTGCCGACCACGACACCGGCAGCATGATTGGCAATTTCTGCCGCTCCATTGCCGGAAATTCCTGCGGCCAGCGCTGCCGTAAAGCAGGCAATAACCGTATCACCGGCACCGGAAACATCATAAACTTCTTTGGCCCGTGTCGGGGTTGTGTATGTTTCCTCATCAGGATGAAACAGGGCCATGCCCTTTTCTCCGAGTGTTATCAATAAATAGGATACGTTCCATTTTTTCATTAAAATTTTACTGACACTGGTCATATCAACGTCATCATCCATTGGAATATTTGCCGCCATACAGGCTTCCTGACGATTTGGTTTTACCAAGGTAGCACCGGACCAGTCTATAAGATTTAGAGGATTGGGATCAACAGTAACAATTTTATTTTTCTGCCGGCACATGGCAATAATTTGATCAGCCAACATCTGATTAAAAAATCCTTTTCCATAATCTTCCAGAACAACGGCTGAAACAGAGGGTAATAAATTATCAATTTTTTTTAATAATTGTTCATATTGTTCATCATTTAAATGGTACTTTTTTTCACGATCTACCCGAACCACTTGTTGGTGCAGGGCAATAATACGGGTTTTAACTATCGTTTCAAAATCCCGGATACGAAACAATCCTTCCGTAGAAATATTTGAATTGCTCAGCGATTCGACCAATCTTGAACCGTTTGCATCCTGACCTATAATACCGCCGACAATAGCGGTTACTCCAAAATCAGCCAAATTTCGGGCGACATTAGCGGCACCACCAGGGTAGGCAGAATCTTTGGTGACATGGACCACCGGCACCGGCGCTTCCGGTGAAATACGGGTTACCTTACCCCATATAAACTCATCCAGCATTAAATCACCCAACACCAGAATTTTCTGCTGCTGCATAAGCCGGATGTACTTTTCTATTATTGCTTTAGACCATTTCAAAATCAATACCCGTGTGAATAAAAAAACCAGCGTCCAAGACGCTGGTTATATATATAAACTATTTAAATAGTTGTGAAAAATCGTTAAAAATAACAAAAATCATTAGAGCGAGCAGGATTGCCATACCGACTTGTTGAACAATCATTTTCAATTTTACCGACAAGGGACGGCGAATAATCGCTTCGATTCCGAGAAAAACCAAATGTCCGCCATCCAGAACCGGAAACGGGAACAGGTTTAAAATTCCTAAATTAAGACTCAAAAACGCAGCGAATACCATTAAATTTGTAAAGCCGGTTTTTGCAGAATCACCGGCCATCTGAGCGATGCGTACCGGTCCTGCAAGACCTTCTTTAAAAGGAACCTGACCGCTGAATAAAAGTCCAAATGACCTGCCTACTAATTCAATCAAATTCCAGGTTGAGCGCGATCCAACCGCAATGGATTCAAAAATACCCGCATCACGCATTTCAGTAGCAGGACTGATCCCGATTAATCCCACACCCTGGATTTTGTCCAGCTTTGGTGTTACAGCAGACGAAAACTGTTCACCATTTCGTTCCCACTCCAACAACAGCTCTTTATCAGAGGCAGCATGAATGACCATTACCATATCGTTCCACGTTTCAATGGGTTTACCGTCAATAGCTTTAATGATATCCCCTTCATGGAGTCCGATAGATTCGGCCGGAGACTCTTTCATTACCTGACCAACAATCGGGCCGATTGTTTCTGCAATACCGGTAACATAAACACTGGCAGAAAAAATGATAACCGTTAAAAGAACATTAAATGCCGGTCCTGCAAAAATAACAAGCGAACGCATCCAGATCGGTTTTGACATAAACTCCCAGGGTTCGCCTTTAATGCCGTCGGTATCCATACTTTCATCAATCATTCCGGACATTTTGACATAGCCGCCAAAAGGAACAGCAGAAACACAATAATCCGTATCACCAATTTGTTTTCCAAACAATCTTGGAGGGAATCCAATAGAAAAACGTTCAACACGAATACCAACTAGTTTGGCAATTAAAAAATGACCCAATTCATGAACAACAATTAAAAGTCCAAGGACAAAGGCAAAAGGTAATATGTAGGAATAAAACATTTGAAAAATATGTGCCATAAATAATCCTCTTAAAATACATCAAAATTCAAAATACATTAATTTGATAGAGATACAAACAAAACGATTCAATATTTATATATCATTAACAATCAACCTTGCTGCCGTATTCACTTGTTTTTTTTCTGGCCCATTCGTCGGCGTATAATAAATCTTTAACCTGGGGATTTTTAACAACCTGGTGATCATTTAGTACATTTTCTACAATATTTGCTATATCTAAAAACTTGATTTTTTTATGCAAAAATAACGCCACAGCTATTTCATTGGAAGCATTCAATACAGCCGGTGCTGTTCCCTGAGTTTCAAGCGATTCAAAGGCAAGTTTGAGAGCTTTAAACTTTTTTAAATCCGGCTGCTCAAATGTTAAATTTTTTAGGGTCTTGAAATCAAGTCTGGGTAAATCAGAAGGAAATCGATCGGGAAATGTCATGGCAAGCTGTATAGGAATCCGCATATCCGGCACACCAAGCTGGGCTTTGATGGAACCGTCGCAAAATTCCACCATGGAATGTATAATGGACTGCGGATGAATGACCACCTCAATTTGAGAAGCAGTCACATCAAACAACCAGCGCGCTTCAATCACTTCCAGTCCCTTATTCATCATAGTGGCTGAATCGATGGTTATTTTATGCCCCATATTCCAGTTCGGGTGTTTCAGCGCCTGCTCTACAGTAACCTTTTCCAATTCTTCCATAGTCGATGCACGAAAGGGTCCACCGGACGCTGTTAAAATAATCTTGTCAATATTGCTATATTCTTCACCCATTAAACATTGAAAAATAGCGCTGTGTTCACTGTCAATAGGCCATATCGAGCAGTTATTTTCTTTGGCAATTCGGGTAATAATTTCACCGCCAACGACCAGGGTCTCTTTATTTGCCAGCGCTACATTTTTACCCTGTTCCAACGCTTTCAGGGTCGGTAAAAAACCGGCAGCACCGACAACAGCATTGATCAGCAGATCATAGTCATTTTCTTCTAAAATTTGAACCAGGGCATCTTTACCGTAAAAATAACGGGTGTCGGAAGAAATTCCCGGATCAGAGTCAACGCCGGTAATTGCTGCCATGGCAGGTTTAAATTCTTTTACCTGATTTTTTAACAGATCAACACGGCTGTTTGTTGTCAGGGCGACAACCTCAAATTTTTCAGGCAAACGTTTCACAATATCCAGGCAATTGGTCCCTATGGAACCGGTAGAGCCTAATATGATAATTCTTTTTTTCATAATTTTACACATCGTTTATTTTTAGCCGGAAAAAACCAGATATTTTTCACGCATCTGTTTTGCCGTTTCAAGTTCAAATTTTGTCAAATCCTCTTGTTCAAACTCTACCTGCAGCGTTTCGGCAAATCCCTGCTTAACCGCCTGAACAAGCTTTTCCAAGTCAAGATTGGTTCCGATAATATCTTCAAGGCAGATGGTATTTTTTTCCATATATCGTCGCACTGCTGAACGCCATTTATCATCTCCCTTTGTTAAAAACAACGGCAAGTCCAAATGACGTTTTCCGATCAAGATGGAACCATGCTGTAATACAGCATCATCAAACCGACGTTGGGCACTGCCGACCAGTTTTTTATCTTTTAAAGCAATTTCATACTGGACCGAAGAGGCATAACATAACGATGAAAGTTCACCACGGGAAAAATTTTCAGGTGTTTTTTTTGCGCGCTCAAAATCAGCCGTTATATCCAGTTTTTTTAAACCAGCCATAATACAATTGCTGATTAAATCATACACAGGTAAAATTTCAGGACTGTAAAACCGGCTTGTATTTGGTAAAACAACGGAATAGGTTAACTCAACAGCGTGAAGAATGGCACGCCCTCCTGTGGGACGTTTAACAACATCAATACCTGCATCTTTACATTTATCAGTATCAATGTCTTTTTCAGACTGGTGGAACCCGAGTGAAATAGCAAAAGGGTTCCATTGATAAAAGCGTAAAGTCGGCCGAATATTTTGATTTGAAGAATGGGTCATGGCCACATCAACGGCCATATTCATAGCGCCATCGGACGGTTCGGAATTAATAAACCGCCATACATTTTGAGGATTATTCAAGAGCTTCCCCGATTATTTACTTTTTAAAATGCCCCGATCAGATCGGTTAATAAAATCGAGAACATTGTTTATCTCTGGTGTGATCTCGAACTCGTTTTTAATTCGATCAACAGCCTGAGAAATATTAAGATTGGAACGATATATCAAACGATAAGCTCTTTTAAGTGCAGTAATGACATCACTGGAAAAGCCTCTGCGCTGTAAACCGATTGAATTTAAACCGCCAAACCGAAGCGGTTCTCCACCAACCAGAATATAGGGAGGAATATCCTGAATGACACGTAAACCACCGCCAACCATACAATGCTGACCGACATGGCAAAACTGGTGAATGGGTGTCATACCACCGATAATGGCCCAATCTTCAATTTCAACGTGACCGCCGAGCTGTACACCATTTGCCAGGATAACATTATCTCCTATAATACAGTCATGCGCCACGTGAGCATAGGCCATAACCAAACAATCTTTACCAACGATGCTGGTTTGATGGGCATCAGTGCCTCTGTTTAATGTACAAAATTCTCTGACAGTGGTATTGTCACCTATTTGAAACGTTGTACTTTCTCCGCCAAATTTCAGGTCCTGAGGGACGGTGGAAACAACAGCGCCGTTATGAATTTTTACATTTTTCCCAATTCGGGCACCATTCGCAATGAGTGTGTGCGGACCGATTTGGGTTTCGTCCTGAATAACAACATCTCCCTCAACAACAGAAAAGGCCCCTATAGAGACGTTTTCACCAATTTGGGCCTTTTTATCAACAATAGCAGTTGAATGAATTTCTATCAAGTAAATATCCTTTTATTTATTATCAACAACAGCCGCCATTAATTCCGCCTCACAAACGAGCTCTCCCTGTACATAAGCACGTCCGTACATTTTTGCGATGGAACGACGATAGGCGCTCATTTCCACTTCAAAGCGTAATGTATCACCCGGTGTAACCATTTTTCGAAAACGAACGTTATCAATACCGGTAAAGAGAACATATTTTTGTGTCGGGTCTGTTTCCGTGTTTAAAAGTAAAATACCTCCGGTTTGCGCCATAGCCTCAATAATCAAAACGCCGGGCATAATCGGTTTTCCGGGAAAATGACCTGTAAAAAACGGCTCATTTTTAGTGACATTTTTAATACCAACAACATGCTCCTGCGGAACAAGATCGATAATACGGTCCACCAGCAGGAAGGGATAACGATGCGGTAATATTTTTTCAATGGCTTCACTATCCAGAAAAACACCGCCTTTTCCCTCTGTGGTCTGGTATTTGGACTTTATCAGCTTTTTCTGATATTCTTTTCGGATAAGCTTGACCAGTTCTGCGTTGGCGCCGTGTCCTGACCGGGCTGCCATAATGTGTGCTTTTAACGGAACACCCAAAAGCGCCAGGTCGCCGATTAAATCCAGAGCTTTATGGCGAACAGGTTCATTGGGATAACGCAGTTCTTTACCGTTTAAAATACCATTGGTTGACAAAGAAACCTTGGAATCAATTCCAAACATATTGCGCAGTTGGGCCAGTTCTTCATCTTCCATATTGCGGTCGATGATAACAACAGCATTATCTATATCACCGCCCTTAACCAGGCCGGCATTCCATAACTGTTCAACTTCACTTAAAAAGCAAAAAGTACGGGCAGCGGCAAACTCTGTGGCAAATTCTTCGTGCAGCGAATACATGGAAGTATATTGTGTGCCAAGCGCAGGATTTTGATAGTCAACCATAAATGTAATACGAAACTCATCAGAAGGAAAGACAACAATATCAATGCCTTTTGACGGATCAGAATAGGCGACTGTTTTGTCAATCATCAAATAATCTCTTGGAGAGTCCTGTTCCACAAAACCAGCTTTAAGTAAAACTTCAACAAATGGAAGGGCACTTCCGTCACCGACAGGTGGTTCGTTCCCGTCAACTTCACAGATTATGTTATCAATTTCCAAACCACTAATGGCAGCCAAAACATGTTCGACAGTATGAAATTTAACTTCACCAATACCAATGGTTGTACCGCGAGAAATATCCACAACATGATCAACATCAGCAGGAACGACCGGACTGTCCGGTATATCAACCCGTCGAAATAAAATACCTGAATTTGCCGGGGCCGGCTTGAATGTGATCGATGTTTTATTACCTGTGTGGAGCCCCACTCCTGAATAAGAAACTTCCTTGTTTATTGTTTGCTGGTTCTTCAGCATTAAACCTCCATCATTTCTGATCAATCTGTCAACAGAATCACTTGTCGAGTTTTTGCTCAAGTTCCTGGATTCTGTTTTCTAATTTTTTTACCTGTTTTAATAGATCCGGCAAGCGTTCCAAACTCGCTTCAATTCGCATGGTCTTTCGTTGATCACGTCCGGGAGAACCGAACACGGTTTTTCCGGGTTCAACAGCTTTCATAATACCGCTTTGAGCACCGATAGCTGCCTGATCACCGATCTCAATATGGCCCACAATACCTACCTGACCACCCATTCGAACATATTTGCCCACTTTGGTGCTTCCGGATATTCCGGCCTGAGCAGCAATAGCTGTATGTTCACCGATTTGTACGTTATGAGCAATCTGTACCAAATTGTCAATTTTGGCACCTTTGCGAACAATGGTCTCTCCCAAAGTGGCGCGGTCAATGGTCGTATTGGCCCCAATTTCAACATCGTCTTCAATTACGACAATGCCTACCTGGGGCAGCTTGTGGTATTGACCGTTTTCAAAAGCAAAACCAAATCCGTCAGAGCCGATAACAGCGCCCATGTGAATAATGACGTTATGACCGATAGAACAGCCTTCACGAATACTCACATTTGCATAGATAATGGCATTATCACCGATTTGTACGTTATCACTTATAACAACACCCGGATAGATTATAGTATTCTCACCTATCCGGCATTTTTTTCCGATAACAGCACAGGCGCCGATCCGGCAATTTTCACCAAATTGAGTATCTGTACCGATGACAGCAGTCGGATGAACACCAGGTTCAACTTCCGGTTCAGCCTGATGAAATTTTTTCGTCAGGGTCAAAAAGGCAAAATATGGATTTTCGACCCGTATTAACGTTTTATCGGATTGTGGAAAATCCGGTTCAACCAAAACAGCCGATGCATTTGTGTCGGAAATAAATTTTGCATATTTAGGATTGGCTATAAAGGAAAGATTGCCGGGTTGGGCATCATCAATTTTTCCAATACCGTTAATGGCGAGTGTTTCATCGCCATCAACTTTACCGCCAACCCATTGTGCAATCTCACGAACAGTAACGGGCATGAAATATCCTTTTGTTAAAACAATACTCTATTATCTGCCGGTTTCAGAGCTTGATTCCAGCCCTTTTTCCAGCTCTTCAATTACCAGCTCTGTCAAATCTTTTTGAGATGCACTTGCATAAACAATGTTTCCGGCAACAGTATCAAAGATATAATCGTATTTTTCTTCTTCACCAATTTTTTTGATGGCACTGTCAATTTTATCAATAATTGGCTGCATGATCTCATCTTGTTTACGATAATATTCACCGCTTTGTCCCCATTTTTCTGCCTGAAACTGTTGAATTTTCATATACAGTGTCTGCAGTTCCTGTTGTTTTTCTTTCTGGCGTTCTTCGCTTAAAAGCAGACTTTGAGATTCCAACTGTTCACCTAACTCCTGAAAAGTTTTTTGCATTTCGCGGCCTTCAGCTTCCCATTCGCGATTGATTTTATCAAGGCGTTCCTGTGCGTCCTGGGCTTCTTTATAAGTTGCCAATATTTTTTGTGAATTAATAAAACCAATTTTTTGTGCTAAAGCATTTCCAGTAGAAGCGATAAGTAACAATGCTACAACACACATAGCAGACAGCAAATTAAATCTTTTCACGACTTCCTCCTCGTACAGTTTTAGATTTATTATTTTAATTATTCAATTTAATTCTTTAAAAGCTGCGTCCAAACACAAAATGCATTTTCCATTTTGGATCCGGATCGCCATAACTATTAACACGATCGAAACCATATCCATAATCAAAACCGATAATTCCAATCATTGGCATAAATACTCGCGCACCGATACCAACAGAACGGCGCATGGCAAAGGGGTCGGCACGTTTAAAACTTGACCATGTATTACCAGCTTCAGCAAATATCAGCGCAAATATTGTGGGATTTGGCGCAATAGGAATTCGCAATTCACCGGTATACTTTAACATGGATTTACCACCTTCACCATAAATTTGGCCTGACGTGCCCAATGGATCTTCATAACCACGTAAAGGAATTGATCGTGAAAGACCATCACCGCCCATGAAAAAGTATTCAAGATAGGAAATATTGGCGTCTTTACCAATACCTTCCATATAACCAGCCTGAAAACTGGTATAAAGAACAAGTTTCCAAAATGATGGTGTAAACCAGTCGAGACGCAATGTATGTTTGTGATAATCAACATTTCCACCCAAAACTGTACCGGCCAATTCAGTCGTTATAGTAAATTCTGAGCCGGCTGTTGGAAATTCCGGGCGGTCCAGGCTGTTTCTGGTAAATATTTGAGTAATACTACTTGTAATCAGCGGCCATCCCATGCTTACGATACCGCTGGGATTAGATTCTATATAATAGCTGTCAAATTCTGAAAGTTCGGTTTGGTCAAAACGATAAATCCAGTCACCACGGGTAAAATTATCCGGCCATTTAAAACGACGGCCGATTCGGAATGAAGCGCCTCTGCTCTGCTGTTTGTAACCGATATAATAGGGCTCACGTTTGGTATCATAAAAACTGAATCCCGCAAGCGTTGAAGTATCAAAGAGCCAGGGTTCCGTAAAGGAAACGTTAAAAGAACGATAATAACGTCCAAAGTTCATATTAAAACTTAACCGCTGACCACCGCCCAGTAAATTGGACATGGCAACACCCACACTACCAATCAACTTGTCTCTTTCACTATATCCGGCGGACATGTTTGCAGTATCGGTTGATTTTTCTTCTACTTTAATGCCAAGATCAACATGTTCATCGTCAATCGGCAATACCTGGGGTTCTACATTGGCAAAATAGTTCAACATCCAAACATCACGCTGGCTTCGTTCCAACAATGCTTTGTTAAATGTGTCACCCGGAAAAACACGCAATTCCCGGCGAATAACTTTTTCTTTTGTTTTGGTGTTTCCTGTAATTTTAATTTCATTCACTCTGGCTTGTTTACCTTCTGAAACAAAAAAGTGAATGTCTAAAACGTTTTCGTCTCTTATAGTTTCGCGCGGGGTGATTGAAGAGTAAATGTACCCCATATCATAATAAAGACTTCCGATTTTCTGAAATACGGCTTCATCAAGTTTTTTCTTGCTAAAGATTTCTCCGGGACTAAAACCGAGGTTTTGATTCAATTCTTTAGCCGGAAATAATTCATTTCCTTCCCAGGTAATATCCCCAAAGGAATACTGAAGGCCTTCGTTGACCCAAATGTCAATATACATGTCCTTCTTTTTAACATCGTAATAAATAGAATCCCTTAATACTTCAGCATCACGAAATCCTTCATTCTGATAAAAGTCGAGTAACAGGTCCTTATCTTCATCATATTTTTCGCGGTTAAAATCTGCACCGCGCCACCATTTGTCTTCTTTGGTTTTTTTAAACTGTTTTCTCAGCTTGCCGTCTGAAAAATGATCATTACCAAAAAAGTTAATTTTTTTAATTTGTACTTTTTCTTTTTCATCAAATTTAAAACGTAAAATAACACGATTGCTGTCAATTTTACTTGGCACTTCAGTTGTCTCAACCGTTGCCAATAAATGGCCTTTTTCTTTATACTTTTCCAGCAATTTGTTTTTTGCTCTTTTTATTGTCGAGGGACTGATTGTTTGTCCGGTATAAAAATTCAGCAACTCGTCAATATCGTCTTTTTTAAGCTTTTTATTACCTTCAAGTTCAACTTTTTCAAGTTTTGGATATTCTTTGACTTTGATGGTTAAAAATACACCTTCAGCAAGCTCACGATCGACTAAAATCTCAACCTCTGAAAATATTGAAAGCGCCCAAAGCTGTTTAATAGCCTCTTGAATCCCCTCCCCTGTTATTTCCGAACCTGATTCAATGCCGGAAGCCAAACGAATCATACTGGCATCTGTTGTATGATTACCTTCAATAGAAACCCCCAACACTTTAACGGATCGGGATTGAGCATGTAATAGGCTGAAAATGAGTAAAGTTACAGTAACAATCAAGTACCAAAGTCGCATGTAGTTATTCCTTTGTTTTCAATCAATCTCTAAATTTAAAAAATTCTATACTTTTTGTAAAGGAAAATATTAAGAGTATCAACAATATCTAAAACGGAAACCAATGTCTGAGCACAATTCGTTTGTCATCACGGTTGTACAACATCAAACTATCATAGTCATACTCAAGTTCCAAAAGAATTTGCGGATTTATACGATATTCCAGGCCAAGAGTATGGTGCAAGCCGACGTCCCTTTGTCCATATCTATAGCCCATATTTGATTCGACCTGACCTGTGTATTGAAAAAACAGATGGTCTGTTAGATATTTTCCCAAAATTAATTTTGTACTGCGCAGTAATGCCAACCGCATATTTAAATCACGGTTTTCATACAAGTTAAAATTTATAAAGTTTTTGGTAAAACGGGAACTGAATCGGATATAATCGATCCCAAATAGTTGTTCCAGTTTGCGTTCCATAGGCCGAAAAAGCGGCCGGAACAAGAAATTTTCAGTACTAAAGCCGACGGCATCAATAGCTGTGCTTTCTAGATTTTCTACGGAATAACCCAAAGAGGCAAGTATTTGAGCTTCCGAAGTGCCAAAGTTAGGGTTATCGGAAGTCAGTTTAAAACGAACTTCATCCCATCGTCCTTTTTGCTGCTCTTGTTTATCAATTTCGTCAAGCGAAGAGTAATCTACTGTATTATCAACAGTTTGCAGCGTTAAAAAAACCTGTGAGGAAAAACCTGTTGAATCTGTAATTGTTGTATGCGCTTTACCATACATAACCGGAATTAATGTGCTGCGATCAAACTCTACACCGGCACGGTCCAATCGAAAGGTCATATCCAAATATTCAATCAATCCCGACGTTGCCCTTGCCTCGCCGTTAATTCGAAAGGACTCATCTTCAATTCGTCCGGTAAATTCCAGTCCGCCGTATTTTTCATCAACCAATAAATTGACATAGGCCTTATCAATTGCTCCGGGGAAAGAACGGACAAAACGTACGTCTTTTTGGGCATAAGCAAAAATGTCCCACTCGGTATTAAATAAAAAATCCATAATGATCGTCGAAGGTTCACCCGCTGATTCATCAAAAGGAAACATGATTTCACAATCATACAAGTTTATGGTACCTCTTAATGTCGGATAACCATTATAAAAAGCAAAATAAAATTTTTCATCCACATTTCTTCCCAAAGCTTCCAGCGTTCCAAAAACTTTATCCTCCATCAATCCACGGATATTAAGGGGAACACCTTTTTGGGGTGTTTCAAGGGTAAAAACACCTAAATTAAAGCCGGAACCACCCAAAACAATGTTATCGATAGCTTTGCTTGAAAGACCGGAATAGGCCAATTGATTATATATATTAAAATCCTTGCCTCCCATTTTCCCGGAAAGATATTTTAGATGCAAAAATTGTTCATCCGGTTGAAACTCAAGTTCTGCTTTAACATCAGAAGCGGCGGGAATAATACTATCAAATTCAATCTCGCCGTTTTCAAATCCTAATTTCACATCATGTAATATAGGAGATTCAGGACTTCCGGTAATATTTATATAAAGATAACCTTCACATTCCGGATTTTCAAAATAAGGGACCAGATCAGATAATATTTGTAAAAAATTTCCGTCACCTGTTAATGATATATTTAAACTGTCATCTCTGGAATAAGGATAAAAGCCATTTCCTGAAATTTCATACTTGTCATGCCTTAAAAGTCGCATTTTTTGAATTACAACTCCCTGCGAAAGTATTTTTTCAGCGGGGCTGCCACGATTTGATCCTATATTTAACTCAATTTCATCAAAAGGAACATTATAAATATGTCCGTTCTTTACTGCAATAAGACCGGTAACATTGGGTTGTGACACCAAACCTTCAATATTTATGTCAACCAACGTTCTTCCGTCAAAAATCGGCCCTGATGAATCAACAAGTTGAGCAAAGGAACCTGCATCAAATCCGGCGCCTTTTAACGAACACTTTATGCTGTCAGATTGGAAATAATAATTCCCCTGAGCATACAAAATTGTCGAACTGTCAGTACTAAAGGTAAACTTGTCCAAAGAAAAATCATCTCTATTATATTGAAATGACATTTCGCTTAAATAAGGGCCGACATTACCATAAATAAAATTATCAATAGATAGCGAGCCTTGAATATCCGGAAAGTGTGTTGTGCCGGAAATTTGAACATCCATATTCACATCACCCTGAAGCAGAGTATCCATAGCTGCAAAATAATCTTGAAGTGAAGCATTTAAAATTTTTGCATATCCCTGCATCTGTCGTTCTCCCCGCTCTCCTTTTATAAAACGAGCTGATGCCTCCAGGTGATCTCCCAATGTCAATTCCTGAATATCCAGAACAGTTGGCTTATTAATAACAAAGATACGGCCGTTTATCTCATTCGGTGTTTCGGGAAAACAAAAGATTCGTCCAATACCCCGGGTGTCAGAAACCCGGTGATTCACCGAAGCTTCAAAACGAAACAGATCAGATTCATAAAAACCGCCTTCAAGCTTGCGAACAAGTAAATTTGCCGTAAATTCTTTAATATTTCCGGATACATGTATGGTAACAGAAAAATTATCCCTAACATAATCTTCAAAAGGAAAATCAAACAATGTATTGATTTCATCCTTGAGCTGATAAATATTCAATTCAAATTCAGACTGATCGGCCAGATTTATGGCGCCACTAATAAGGGGACCGCTATTCCCGTCGGGTGTAAATAATTGAAATACTTTATCATGAAGAGAAAAAGCCGGAGAAAGAGTATAAATCGTTTTTCCCGAACTAAAACGAAGCAAACAGTTCCCAAAAACTGTGGGGTTTGTCAGTTGTCCGGAAACTTGAGCTTTTGCCGTTGCTGTAAAATATTTCATACTGTCACTGGCAAAATTTTGAAAAGGAGTCAACAAATCAATGTCATAAAGTAAAGTTCCATTGTTTTGCCACTGATTCCTTCCGCGGGAAATGGTGCCGGTATACTGTAACTCTCCGTTCAAATATCCGGCCGTGCATTTTTTAATTCGAATGGCTTTTTTATCCAAACTGGCGTTCAGTTTTAAACTATGGAATTTGATATTATTAAATTGAAAAGAATCGGAAAATACTGATGTTGTGATTTTAATATCTTTATTTGTGCCCTGAACCTTTGCATCAAGTCGAACCTTTCCTGTTAAATCGACTTTTTTCTGTAAAAGCCCGGATATATTCTGCAAGGATATTTCATCTGAATGAAAACCAATATCATATTTTGGCTCGGAAATATTGCGTATTCTACCGGATACATTAACTTTCTGTTCATTAACAACGAGTTCAGTGGGAGAAATTAAAACATCCGTACCTTTAATATTGGCAACCAGTTTGTCGATGTTAACGGCAAGGCTATCGTTAAACGCACTTAGATCACAATCATGTACAGTAAAGGAGCCCAAGAGATTTTCTAAAAGCGTTTTATTTTGTTTTGTTCGCATGGTTAGCTGTCCACTTAACGAACCATTCAAAACGTGCAACTCTTTTGGAATAAAAGGAGTGTTAGCTTCGGATAATTTATATTTGGATAAATCAGCCTGAAAAAAACTGGGCGTTGCCGTTTTCAAATTTAAACGGGCATTGATAACGAGATTTTCCTGGTCAGATTGAAATAAATGACCAGCAAGCCGGATTTTTGCAGAATCTGCAAAATTGGAAAAAAACCAACCGTTGACTGTATGAGCAACCGGAATTTCATTATTGTCCCTGTCAATATAGATTAGTTTTCCTTCCTGTATGGAAACACGGCTAATCTTGGAAAAATATTCAATATTTAACGGCGCATTAGCATTTAAAGAATCAGGTTTGTTCTGATTGTTACTAGAGAAAAAATCGGATTTTAAATATATTTCAGGATTTATAAACAAAACATCCTGAGAGAGAGCCTGTGGATTGATGCCACTGACCAGAAAACGAAATGGATTATAACCTATCCTCAGATCTTTAACAAATATTTTTCCTCTGTCATTTTTTAAGGGCAGATGTACACCCTTGAAGTGGATATTACCTATACCGATTCGAATTTTATCGACAGTAAAACCCTCTCCAATAATCGGTGTGAGTTCCTTTAATACAAAAGATTTTAACCGTTCATTAACATTAATAATCTTCCAGCCATTATATAATAATGTAAATGAAATAATAAAGAATAAAGATAAATAAATAACCCAATTTCTTTGTTTCAATTGCGTTCTTTCTCGTCTATAGGTACTGCTAAAACAACAAAAAGGCGGTATATTTCCGCCTCATTATAATGTCGAAACCCTGTCCGGGGTTCCATTTTAAAAAAATTTATTTTATAAAATTCATTACAGGGATAATTGTTCACTTACCTTACCAAAACGTCGCTCACGATTTTGATATATTTCAATTGCATCAAAAAAATCATTTTCACGAAATTCCGGCCATAATTTATCTGTAATGTATATTTCGGTATAAGCAATTTGCCACAACAAAAAATTACTGATTCTCATTTCACCACTTGTTCGAATGAGTAAATCAGGATCTCCTATTTCTGCTGTTTGCAGGTGTTGGCTGATAGTTGCCTCATCAATTTTTTTAGGGTCAATTTTTCCCTTTTTAACTTTGGCGGCAATTGCCTGAACAGCGTTTACAATTTCCAGGCGAGAACTATAACTCAGTGCAAGATTAACAATCAGGCCTGTATTTTTTCCAAGTCGGGAAATTGTATTTTTTACACCAATTCGTGGACCGATTGGTAATGAATCTAAATCGCCAATAACGGTAAGTTTTACATTTTTCTCGTCTAACTGATCAACTTCATTTTTTATAGTTGTAAGCAACAGAGACATTAAAGCAGATACTTCTTTTTTCGGACGGGCCCAATTTTCAGAAGAAAAAGTATATAGAGTAATTGCTTTTATACCCAATGCCCCGGCCGCTTCAACGGCGGCACGCACGGAAGGGATGCCAGCTTTATGACCTTCAACTCGTTCCAAACCGCGTGCTTTGGCCCATCGTCCGTTGCCATCCATTATAATTGCAACATGACGCGGTACGTTACCAGCCTTTTTTAATATATTTAAGCGTTTTTCATCAATCACTGTTAGTGTTCACCTCATCAATAGTTTGATTTTAAAGTAGGCGAAAATTTCTATAAAATCAAGAAAAATGTCAATACAAAAAAAAGCCCCGTTAAAACGGGGCAAAAAAGTAAAATTTATTTTATTTACTCGCAATTTGCACTTAGGAATTCTTTTGCTTCTGTATCACTTCCGGTTTTCATAGCATCGGCAACTGCAAAACATGCTTTGCCTTTATCGGCATCACCAGAGTTAACGTATGCTACCGCAATATTGTTCCACAGATTGGCATCTTCACTTTGTAAACACAATGCTTTTAATAAATAAGGTAGAGATTGACGATAAAAATCTTTTAACTTATCCCGTTCTTCAGGTTCTACTGTCTGATTATCATTTTCTTTATCAACAAGTGTTTTACGATATGTATCACCCATGCTGAGGTAAGCATTACCGACATTAAGATTTGAGTCAAAATCATTCGGATCCATTTCAATCACTTTTTGAAAATTAGCAATTGCTGCGTCATAATCTTTATTCATATATTGCAGACGGCCCAGATTGTACAATAAATCTTTGTCATTCGGATTATTAGCCAATGCTTTTTCATATTCTGCTCTAGCCTGATCTTTATCTCCCAAAAAGTCATATGCCATAGCTATGTTAGCAATAGCGTCTGAATTACCAGGATCAATCTCTAAGGCTTTCTTTTCCATTTCAATAACTTGATCGTATTTTTTCAATTTAAACAAAATGCCAGTTATTGACTGATAAACTTCAATTTTATTTTCAGCAATTTCTACCAGGCTTTTATAAACTTCCACAGCACCTTCCAGGTCGTTATTTTTATCATAACAATAAGCCAGATTTTTTAAAGCGCCTTCCTGTTCAGGATCGATCTCGTGACAAATTTTAAATTGTTTGATCGCTCCATCAACATCTCCACCATTTATTCTGTTAATACCGGAATTAAAATTTGTATTATAGTGTTTTAAACGAGTATTGGTGATTTCAGTTTTATAGAGTGGACTAAGCTGCAGAGATTTGTCAAATTCAACATTCATTTTTTCCCATAGGTTTTTTTGAGCATAGGCGCTTCCTAACAAATAGTGTGCCTCTGCATTGTCCGGGGTGTATTGAACTGCAAGTTCCAACTGCTCAATTGCTTTATCCCAGTTATCTTGTTGAATATAAACCTTGGCTGAAGTAACATAGGTACTCTGACAAGATGTAAGCAATATTCCTGCGAGCGCCAGTGACAAAATAGTCAACATTACAATTCGTATTTTCATTCTTAACTCCTTTGATAATTTTGTATCTTTAAATATCGGCCAATATACGCTATATATTAAATTTAATCAAGTTTTTTTTCCTCAAATATGGCACTGTTATTTTGCTAAAAGCAAGCTTTTCTAAGAAATTCGACAGCACTATTTATTTTACTTGAAGAAATATCTTTTGTTATATTTTTACATTGTTCGGCGAGGATCAGGTTTCCACTTTTCCTATATGAATCAGACAATTTAAGCCATAATTCAAGATTACAATTTTCAATACAAATAGCTTTTTTATAATAATAAACAGCCTGTTCAAAGTATTGTATATATCCTTTTTCATCATATTTGCTGTCTTGGCTTTTTTCATTATGCAAATCAACAAGCACTTGATCGCCAAGGGCAAAAAAGGCTTCAGCAATATTTAATAAAACATCCAATCTATTCGGGTTCTGTTCGAGGATTTTCAAATATTGTTGTATCGCATATTCATTATTATTTTCCAAATGATATAAATAACCCAGGTAAAATAATATTTTAACATTGTCCGGTTTTTTCCTCAAAGCTTTTATACATAAATTTATCGCTTTTTTATTGTCTCCAAATTTTTCATAGGAAACTGCCACATACATCAGTGATGGAGTGTTAAGAGGCGGTAAAAAAGGAAAAAATTCATTTAATTTTATAATAGAAAGATAATCCTCCTGCTCATAGTAAATACACACTAAATCATTAATAATATTGCAATTATTTTTATCAATTAAAATGGCTTGTTCCAGTATTTTTCTTGCCATATCCGGCTTGTTTGTTTTCGAGTAAATAATTGCCAAATCACGAAAAGCTTCCATTCTTTTGGATTGAATAATGATGGCATTTCTAAACAGAGAATCAGCTTTAGCAAAATTATTTGTGTTTAAATTATAAATTCCGGCGTTAAACTGTGATTTATATTTTTCATTTCGGATGGATTCAACTTTATTATAATATGTTCCTTTCAGCGAGACTGCCTTAATAAATAACGAGTCCATCAAACTCCATTTTTGTATGTCGGCATAGATTTTTCCTAAAAGGAAACAGGCTTGAGCATCAGCAGGATTTTTTTTCAGTTGAGCCGTTAACAACTTTTCTGCCTGGGGCATATCATTCTGTTCAATACAGACTTTAATCTGCGTCATTTCAAGCGAAGAGCAAAATAAAAAACAGGTACTGAAAAAGAGGGCAGAAAAAAGAATTGATTTCATATTTAAACTTGAATAAAATTAATATCCGGTTTTTTAAATATAACAAAAAAAAGCGTTTTTCAACAACTAAAATGAAAAACGCAAATACTACAAATTACAAATCAACCTTAATTTACAACATCATTAAAATTTTCCAAGAAAAAAATTACATTTTTTTCACCTCAGTAACCAATTCCTGAACTTTTTCCTTTGCACCGCCAAAATACATAAGCGTTTTGGGATTGTAAAACAATTCATTATCAATTCCTGCAAATCCCGGATTAAGGCTGCGTTTGATAATAATAATATGCTGTGCATTATCAACATCAAGTATGGGCATTCCATAAATCGGTGAGGCTGTGTCTGTTCTGGCCGCCGGATTCACAACATCATTGGCGCCAATAATTAAAACCACATCGGTGTGGGAAAATTCAGGATTAATATCATCCATATCATATAACAAATCATAGGGAACATTTGCTTCGGCCAGCAAAACATTCATGTGACCCGGCATACGTCCGGCAACAGGGTGAATGGCAAAGCGCATTTGAATGCCTCGCTGAATCAGTAACTCGGAAAACTCACGAACAGTGTGCTGCGCCTGAGCAGCAGCCATTCCATAGCCGGGTACGATAACAACAGATTTGGCATAGCCCAATACCATAGCGGCTTCTTCACCTTCAACGGTATGGACTGATTTTTCACCGGATGCCGTCGCACTGCCTGCCGCCATGTCACCGGTTCCAAAAGCACTAAACAATACATTGATCAGAGATCGATTCATAGCTTTGCACATGATCTGGGTCAAAATCAAACCTGCCGCCCCTACAAGCGAACCGGCAATAATCAAAATATTGTTTTGCACAACAAAACCGGCCGTACAGGCAGCCAAACCGGAAAAAGAATTTAACAACGATATGACCACCGGCATATCAGCACCGCCGATAGGCAGTACAAACAAAATGCCATATAACAAAGCTAAACCCAGGATAAGATAAAAAACAAGCGGATCCGCACCCCACTCCACGATATATGCACCTAATATAACGGATAACAATAAAACTAGACCGCTGAAAACTTTATGAAAGGGAAACGTTACAGGGGCACCATGGATAATTCCCTCAAGTTTCGCAAAAGCGATTAAACTTCCGGTAAATGTAACACTACCGATAATAATACTTAAAATAATGGTTATTGATGTATCCATCGGCATAACCGTTCCAGGATTTGAGCTGAAACGCATAAATTCCGCCATAGCTACCAGGGCAGATGCGCCGCCACCGAATCCGTTAAAAATACCCACCATCTGCGGCATGGCCGTCATTTTTACCAGGCGTGCCGATAGAACGCCGATTAAGCTTCCGGCTAAAATACCGATAAATATCCAGGTAAAACTGAGTACCTGCCTGTCCAGCAATGTAACCAAAACAGCTATTAACATACCTATCGCTGCAATCATATTCCCGCGGCGGGCAGAAACCGGCGAACTCATTAACTTTAATCCGAGAATGAAACATGATGCGGCTAGCAAATAGGATAACGTAATTAATGTCCTCAAGGCTTCCATAATGTATCTCACTTTTTCTTTTTAAACATTTGAAGCATTCGATCTGTTACTAAAAATCCGCCGACAACATTTATGGTGGCAAATACAATGGCAATAAAACCGAATATTATTTCAAGATTGGTGCCTGTTCTCCCGGAAACCAAAATGGCCCCGATTACGGCTATTCCTGAAATAGCATTAGCCCCGGACATGAGCGGGGTATGCAGTGTCGGAGGTACTTTGGTTATCACCTCAAATCCGACAAAGATAGAAAGGATAAAAATTGTTATTCCTGTTAGTAATTCCTGAGACATAACAACCTCTTTTATTTTTGATAAATCTTAAACACGTGCATTTAATATTTTTCCCTGATGAGTCAAACAGCTTTCGCTAGTTATCTGGTCATTAAAATCGAGCGCCAACGCATTGTCTTTAACCAAATGTGTGATCAGGGAAAATATATTTCGGGCATACATTTGGCTGGCATGAAAAGCCATTTGTGCAGGCAGGTTTTCAGGTCCTATAATGGTAACACCATTAAAAACTATTTGTTTACCATACTCTGTCAGTTCACAATTTCCACCCTGTTGACCCGCCAAATCGACAATGATACTGCCGGGTTTCATTTCTGCAACCATATCTTTTGTCACCAGCATTGGCGCTTTTTTCCCCGGTACCTGGGCCGTGGTAATAACAACATCGGCTGACGCAACATGCTGCCGGATCACATCGTGTTCATGCTTTTTCTCATCATCCGAAATTTCACGGGCATAACCGCCGGCCGTTGCGGTTTGATCAAGCTCAACCTGAACAAAGCGTGCGCCCAAACTTTCCACTTCACCTTTTGCAGCCGGTCGGATATCAAATCCTTCCACAACCGCACCAAGCCTTTTTGCCGTGGCAATTGCCTGTAAACCGGCAACACCTGCCCCGATAATAAAAACCCTGGCCGGGGCAACGGTTCCGGCAGCAGTAGTCAACATGGGAAAAAATCTTTTTAAAGCCTCCGCAGCAATTAAAACGGCTTTATAACCGGCGGCAGAAGCCTGAGAAGATAACGCATCCATACTTTGAGCACGGCTGATTCTCGGGATGGTTTCCATACTGAAACTGGTAATTGCTTTTTCAGCGAGAAATTTTACAGTCTCCGGATTTCTATAGGGTTCTAAAAATCCGATTAAAACCGAATCTGCTTTCATTTTTTTAATTTCTGATTTATCCGGCGGCTGCACCCTGACAATAATGTCTGCTTTATCATATAAGGCGTTAACCGAACTTTCAATTTCAGCTCCGGCCTCTTTATATTGCTCATCACTAAAATCCGCAGAGTTGCCGGCATCGGTTTGTACAATCACGGAAAAACCTAATTTTACCATTTTTTTCACGACATCCGGTGTTACGGCGACCCTTTTCTCACCGGGTTCCATTTCTTTAAATACGGCTATTTTCATTTTCTAAACCTTGATATTTTTAAATATCTTTGAATTTTTATTTTTTATTTCTAATAAAATTACTATGTTAACACCTGCATTTTTTTTATTATTTCAACAAATCTTGCTGATTTTATATAAATGGCGCGAAACAAGTATATGCAGCAGCTTTTTCAATATTTTTGAAACCATATAAACAGAATAAACGTATCAAATTATATTGTACATCTGCCTGTTTTCGGAGGGAATTATTCGGTGAGTATCTGGTTAAGGAATATCAATCTTTTAATTTGTTTTCTCATCTTGCCCCCCACTCTATTATCACAAACCATCGTTCGGGACAGTCTTATTATCTCTTTAAAAGACAAAGAACTGTTGCCCCTGCGTGCGTCAATTGACAGTGTGCTCGATGTACGCCAAAAACCGGAACGTCTTTTGGGAATTATGGAAAAAAACAAATATCTTTTTGTTCCGGTTGATCTCGGCATTTACTCCCAAACTCCCCTAAAAAACGAATTGCTAAAAACATCTGTCGATCAAAATTTACAGTTTACGCTTGAACTGGCAGAACTTAAACTTTATAAAGTAAAAAGCCTGTTATACCCGCATTATAAAGTCTTTTCCATCATTCATGTATATCAACGTCAAAAGGACAAAATATACCTGGGAACACTGACACAAGAGGTGACAACAAAAAAACCATTCTTAAAAGATAAACTAGAAAAAGGCCTGGAACAAACGATACAAAAATGGCAACTTGATGTTGTTAACGACCTGAACCAAATATCGGAATCCGTTAGTAAAGGCCGCAAGATAAATTTATATAATATGGAAAAAACCCCAGGACCGGTTAAACCGGTGCATCTTTTAGGCGGAACAGATATTTTAATCAGTCGGGATAGCCGTATTGTAGACGCACACATGTCCTTTTCGCTAAGGGAAGCCGCACAAAAATTTTTCCGCACGGCCTATGGTATGCGGTATCGCGATGGTAAAAATCATGAATCCATAGAATTCGGTCTTTATAATGATTCCTGGTTTTACAGAATAAATAAATCATTTCTCACACAGCGAAAATTACAGGTATTATACGGATTCAACAAATGGAATGACTATAAAACCGAAAAGCATGAAATTTATGACATGTTTATTTTGGACACATCCCTGAGCACCAGTCTGTTATATAATCCCCTGCACCGGTCATCATTAACCTTCGGCATGGGGATATTTTTTAATTATTATTACATCTATTCCATGGATATTAAAACGGAATACGGTGTATTGTTTCATGCGGGGGTAAAATTATGAGAAAATACTTTCTATTTTTACTTTTATATTGCACCCCTGTTTTTGCACAGACCTTTACCCTTTCCGGATATATTACAGACGCCTCAACAGGAGAAACGCTCATCGGCGCCAATGTTCAAATAACAGGCACCTACCAGGGGGCTGCCACGGACGGCAACGGTCTTTTTCGCATTACTGGAGTAAAACCCGGCAAACATGTTCTTAAAATTTCTTATATGGGGTATACGACAAAAGAAATAGCTGTTAATGTTGAGACAAAAAGCCTGTTTTTAAAAAGCATCGGCTTGCAGCCGTCTGTAGTAGATATGCAGGAAATTGAGGTGACAGCACAACAATCGGAAATCGCGGATGTTTCCATCGAAAGCAGCCATCTGGAACTGAAACCGCGAATTATTGAAAAAATAACGACTAGCCGGGAAGATGTTTTCCGGGCCATAAAATACCTGCCGGGCATACAGGGCATCGATCCTTTTTCGCCCTTGTTTTCAGCACGCGGCAGTGATCCCGGAGAAAATCTGGTCCTGCTGGACGGCGTTACAATTTACAATCCATATCATTTTATTACCGGATCAGGTTTGTTCAATCTATATGCCATAAAAAACATTGAGTTACTAGTCGGCGGATTTGGTGCGGAATATGGAGGACGTAATTCTTCTGTTTTATATATCACCACCCGTGAAGGCAACAATAAAACACTGCATGGTGAACTGGAAACAACCACAAGTCACTCCAGGTTTATTGTTGATTTTCCCCTGAATAAAAATGCAACAATGATGATTTCCGGTCGTTCCTATTACGATCTGGTTTCCAGATTTTTGTTCAGTTCGCCAAGTTATTTTTTTGACGGCAACATGGCCGTCAACTGGAAAATCAGTCCCCGTAACAGACTTTTGGTTCGTTACTTTGGCGCGCGCGACAAGTTTGACTATAGTTTTGCCCGTTTTTCATCCTATTTTTCCACAACTTTTGAAACGGATTTATTTGACGATTATGATCTTATTATGAACAACACCTGGACCAATCAGGCTGTAACGGCCATTTGGAAAAGTGTTATCACACCTCAAATTTACTTTCAAACACAGGTTTCCGGGTCTTTTTTTAATTCCAGCAACAATACCACACTTGACCTGGAATATACGGATGAAGAGGACGATCTCAACATTAAAGTTTATTACAGCACTTTTATTAAAAATAAAATACAGGACATCAGCACAAAATCGACATTAAATGTAAAGCTGAACGAATATAACACGTTAAATACCGGATTCGAGTTTAGCAATTATTCATTTGAAAACGGATTTAAAATCAATTATATCGATCTTGGCACTTCAAAAAGGCAACCAACTATAAAAGCGGCTTTTGTAGAAAACAAATTTCAATTGGGACTTTTGTCTGTTCGTCCCGGAGTACGTTATTCAAAATATAAATTCAGTGAGAAATGGTACACAGAACCCCGCATTAATGGAGTGTTGTATCTTCCCTACGACCTGAAAATCAAGGCAGCATGGGGAAAATATTTACAATATATTGTCAGCATCAACTCGCAGGAATATGAAATAAGCCAGTTTTTGGAAAATTACTATCCGTTAAAAAACACAAAACCCAGTGCATCCACCCATTATATTCTTGGTTTTGAAAAACCGATCACTCCTTCCTCGCATTTATCAGTGGATTTTTACTATAAAGACCTGACACGTCTTTACACATACGATCCGACGCTGAGTGTTTATGAAACACAACAGTTTTCCGATAATCTAAAACAGGGAACAGGCAAAGCCTATGGAGTGGAAATTTTATGGAAAGGGACCTGGCGCCGTTTTTCTGGATGGCTCAGCTACGGCATCAGCCGTTCGACACGTTCCTTTCCGCATATAATGAACGGCAAATCCTGGCCCTATGACTATGATCGTACCCATTCTTTAAAAGCGGTTTGCACACAACAAATACACCCGGACGTAGGCATCAGCGGCACCCTGCAAATTATGTCCGGTGTTCCCCGCACATTGGAACGGTCGTCCTATACCTATTATTATTACGATCCGCAAACAGGTGAACTGGCCACACAAAACACTTATCTGGCTGATGTAAAAAATAATATCCGGCTGCCATTTTATCTCCGTTTGGACCTTGGTTTGCAAAAACGAATTCGTAAAGGTTTTGCAGCGGAACTGGCCGAGTTTCTTGGGGCGGACGAATCCTTTTTAAATGTCCGTTTTGGCAATATACTGTTCTTACGGCGTAATGTCTGGATGTATGTGCCCATGGAAGAACAAAAATTTTACGCTATTGGATCGAATTATTTCCCGGAATTCGGCGTGGGTTATACCATAAAATTTTAATTCAAAGGAATTTGGTACGTGAAAAAATTATTCTTTTTATTGTTTCTTTTATCTCTTTCCTGTGAAAATCCCATAACAGGATACGGTCCGCAGCCGATTTATATTGACGAACACGGATATGTTCCAAAACTGAATGTATTCGGCATTTTACGTCCTGACAGCCTGATGGAACTGCCACAATCCTATATTCACCTGGAAGGGTCCTATTCGGTCCAGGAAAAAGAACCGGATGATACGGATATACCTGACGCAACCGTAATCGTTATAGACCAAAATGCATCAACACCGGATTCGGTGTGGTTTAATTATACAAACTTTGGGGAAAATATAGAACCGGAATACAGGAACAAAATGTTTTTTCCGACCGCCGGCAAAACATTTTCCCTTTATTGTTATAAAAACGGTTGGCCGGTTTTAACAGCCCGAACAACCATACCCTATAAACCGCACATAAAAGAGAATTCCCTGAAAATTGAAAACAACAGTGTGACTTTTGAAGTTATGCCGGATTCACTTGCGGGGATGTATGATATTTATTGCGGCATTGATGGTAAGGAATATTTTAAAAGGACCATTAAAGAAAGCGATCAGAAGCGAATCAGTATCCCTATAGATGCTGCACCAAAGAAGGGTATCTTTCTTAAAATTATCGCCTATGACCACAACATGACGGAATATATTACCAGTCCCGTTATTCTGAAACTCAATACCTATCAGCCCCCTATTTCAACAGTTGAAAACGGATTTGGGGTGTTTGGGGCTTTGAATATATGGGAGGGAGAAATTTTTCAAGACACACTATAAACTTTAGTCTAATACAGCTTTTATAATAACTTTTAACATCCGTAAAAATAAAAAATCCTCAAAAATTCCCAGTTTCTTTGAGGATTTTACATTTTAAACCGTTATCTCAAACGTCTTTATTCAGAACAATTCGATACAGCCTGGTCTCCCAGCAATTCACTCACCATCGGTTCCATACTTTCCGCCCAAATCCGGTATCCCTTTTCATTGGGATGTAAAAAATCAGGCATAATCTCTTTGGTGAGGACTCCGTTGTCATCAAGAAATTTATCATTAATATCCAGGAAATAGATACGCTGATTATCGGCATATCCGGAAATAATATTGTTTATCTCTTCATTCATCACACGAAGAGAATCACCGGGCAATTCTGATCTGGGGAAAATTGCCAGCAGCAGAATTTTCGTCTCAGGTAATTTACTTTGCACTTGATCAAGAATCGCTTTGACGCCGGCGGCTGTTTCTTCAACCGGGTCCCGGCGTTGACCGGTATTGTTTGTTCCGATCATTACCACTGCGAGTTTGGGTGAAATATTATCAATTTCTCCGTTTTGTAAACGCCAGAGAACATGTTCGGTTCGGTCTCCGCTGAATCCGAGATTAACGGCATGGCGGTGTTTATAGTATTTGTTCCACACATTAATACCATTTTCATTTTCCCAGCCGTGAGTTATGGAATTACCGATTAAAAGCAAATCCACATTTCCCTGTTTAACCTGTTGAACTTTTTCTTCATGTCGTGGTCCCCACCATTTCACAGCCCATTCTACGGTTTGAATCGTCGGAACTGTTGTTTTATACTGCGTTTTCTCATCAGTTAAAGCAAAAACAGAACTCAGGGTAATCAAGAGTACGAGGGAAACAATAGCTGTTTTAAATTGTCGCATAGTATTCTCCACAGATGGTTTAAATTTATCACAACACTAATTATAATTAAAAATTTATATCAATCCACCGCAAAGGGGCGGTGTTATGCCTGCCAGAGGTCCCGGACAGTTTCCAGTATTGTTGTCACTTTATTATCAGTGATATGTTCATCCATGTTAATACAGCACACACCGGTAAGTTCTAAATTACCGGATGCGGTCACACGTTCGATAATACTGGTCCGAATTTCCTCTTCCGATTGGTTAACAATATCAACCGGACTCAGCCGAATGTTTAAGAATGTATTGGGCAAATGTTTTCGCAGGGCGGCAATATCACCGCCCCATCCCACATCCAGAAAATGCAACTGTGGTATTTTGGCAAAGGATTCGGCATATCTGTCGGGGTCCGGTCCGCAATAATGAATGCCATAGGGTTGATATTTTTGGCTCCACTTTATATCAAACGGCTGCAAGTATTTTTCATAATCTTCAACTGAAATCATGGTATGGCTGCACTCGCTGTGAAGAAAAACACGCTTGTCAAAATTGTGTACATTTCTATTCACACTTATGGATGTGGAACCTGTGTTATACAACATATAGTCTGTAAATTGTTCGATGACATTATTAATTTCAGAGAGGAATTTTATAGAATCCTGCGGATTATCAAACAGATCGATAAAAAAAATATCCCCGCGTAAATCAAGCGCCAGATTTAAAATACCGCCCCAGTTAACATCACCGGTAACATAACCATAGCTCTTTTTTAAACTCTCGACAAGATTTTCAAGCTTTTTAAAAGCATTTGTTTGAAAAGCTTTATCAGCCGAAACAGAGAGTTTTTCAAAATGAGCAGGAACAACCTGAGGAGGTGTATCCTGTTTGTATTCTACATGACAGCCCAGCATTTCAGACAATAAAAATCCGGCAGCCAAATGAGTGGCGCCGATTAACGGCAGGTCTTTGTCTTTATCGCAGCCAAAGCCATATTGTCCCCATCTATCGTATAGGGCCTTTTCCATTTTTCTTTCAGCCTCCACCCTTTTTAGCGGATGAAAAAAGAAATCCTCGTCAAAAGTCAATCCTTCATGATGAAACCACCAGGACGGTTGAAAAACAATTTCTACAGGCAGTGATTTGGTGTTGTTCATGAATCAGCTCCTATATATTAATTTTTACAAATCATCATTGTTTGAACTGAAAAGCATACAACTTGCAGGCTTTAATAACAAAACGTAATTTTATAGTTTTTCCGGACAAACAGCTCACATCATCTGTTTGTTCCCATTTAACCGGCATTCGTACCGAATTTCCACAAAGAGGAACAGCTTCAGACAATTGAAAGCCATCAATAGGCTGGTTTTTTTCATCCAGAATTTCAACACGAACACATCCGCCGCCACTGGTTTGCATGTTCAGTTCAAGATTTTTGCCCATGAACTTTAATAACGGTGTAATGATCTCTCCGCCCTGAAAGTCCGCGTCTATTGAAACAAATCCGTCCAGCCGTAAAACAGCACGTCCTATTCCGGACTTGAAACTCTTTACTGTAGGATCTAAATATCCGGCATGGTCCTGATTGCTTCCGGCAAAATATATCCATATTTCATCATCCATAATAACCGGATTCGGCAAAGCCCATACCATTTTGGAATAAAAACTGTCCTCGCGTCCAAGGTTTAAAAACGGCATACGATTGCCCGAAAAAGAAAACTTTTTACCATCCCGACTTGCAGCCAGTCTGACATCAATAGCATTCGGTCCCAAACGGTTTAGGGGCTGTCGGCCAAACCAGTGCCAAAATGTTTGCGCCAGCATCATATACATTCCCTGATCATTCGGGTATTTGAAAACCAGCGCGCCATAATAATCAACCGGCAACTGACCGGTTGGTGTTTTATACAAAGCCCTGTCCAGAGAGTCCGGTTCCATAACAATCATCTCATTGTCCCAGTTGACTAAATCATCAGACTCTAATCGACGCACACATCTAAAATTATCATCTTTATTTTCGAATTTAAACCACTTTCTGGTGTACATAACATATCTTGATACAGCACTATCCCAAAATATAATTGTTTGCGTGTCTTTGTTACCGATATTCGGCTTGGCAAAGGACTTCCAGTTGAGTCCGTCAGCAGAAGTGTGAATTTGGAATTCCTGGCTTGGATAAATTTTTGCCTGGGTTTTATATCGTTCATTCTCCGGAGCATGCCTATCTATCCAGACGGAACACCCGCCGATTGTGCCGGGTATAACCAGGTTATTTTCCCGTGAACCGTTAACATTAATTAAGCCAAGCTTTGGTTTTTTAAAATGCAAACCGTCATCTGATTCCGCATAAGCAACACAACGTTCTTTCGTTTTGCTGTTATACAAATCATACCACAATCGAATTTTATTCTTCTCTTTCAAGACACTGCTATAAGCAGCAACTTTACTTTCCGGTCCGGCTTCCCAGGGCTGATCACATTCTAATAAAATTTCATCATATTGGTGCGGTAGATTCATGGTTTTGCTTATTCCACGACACGATTCAATCAGCAGATCATCTATAAAAAGCTGCTTTTGAGACGAAATATCAATGACATGGGTAGAATCCTGCCCTGCTGCATTAAAACAAAAAATACAATAAAAAAGGATAGAAACTAATATACCTAATTTATTCATCATATCTCCCAAGTTTCAGATAAAAAATGTATATATAATATTTTCAAAAAGGAGTTATCGGGCAAGTAATAAAAATAATTTTCTTTTTTCAGGGATTTGAAGGAATCCGTTAAAAATAAAAAAAACTGTTATAAAATACTACTTAATAAATAAAAACCACAAAATCATTTTAATCTTTTTTCATAAAACTCACAGGACATTTTTTTATTGGATTTTATTTTTATTTCATTACATTCAAACGGCTTTAAAAAAGATAACTTTAATACAAAAAACATGGATCGTTATGAAAGAAAAAACCATAACATTAATTGTTTTGTTGATTTTAATGGTATTCGACGTATTTATTCCCGTGCCGATAACAGTTATTATTTTACTTTATGTTTTTTTTGAAAAACCGGCATGGTTTATAAATTTGGTTTACAAAATATATAAAAGTTAAGAACTAATATTATTATAGGATTTGATATGATTGCATTCGGACCTGTTCCATCAAGGCGATTGGGAAAAAGCATCGGCATTAACAATATACCACCAAAGGCATGTACATATTCCTGTGTTTACTGTCAACTGGGTAAAGCCGGAAAAATGACATCAAAACGACAGACATTTTATGATCCTGAAATGATTATCAATGACGTACAGGAAAAAATAATAAATGCTGAAAAAAAACAAAGAAACCATTGATTATCTGACTTTTGTCGCAGACGGTGAACCGACATTGGATGAAAATCTTGGTAATCTGATAAAAACCTTGAAACAGTTTGGGAAAAAAATCGCCGTTATTACCAATTCATCGCTTATACATTCACAGCATGTCAGAGATGCACTATGTCAGGCTGATTGGGTTTCTGTTAAAGTTGATGCCGCCGATTCTGCGTTGTGGAGAAAAATAAACAGATCTGTAAGAGATTTGAGTCTCGATGATATATTCAAGGGCATCCTTCAATTTTCACAAGAATTTAACGGCACGCTCGTTACCGAAACCATGCTGGTAAAAGATTTAAATGATTCGCCAGAGAACATAAAAAATGTATCTCTGTTTATTAAAGGAATAAATCCGGAAAAATCCTATATCAGCATACCCATTCGGCCCCCGGCAGAAAAACGTACCCAGCCGCCTGAAGGACAAAAGCTGATTGAACTGTATCAAATTTTCCAGTCAAATTTTGACCGGGTAGAATATCTAACAGGCTACGAGGGCAATGATTTTGCATACACCGGAAACATTGAAAAGGACATTTTGAGCATAACATCCGTACATCCGATGACCAAACAGGCCCTATTGGAACTAACAGAAAAATCGGGTACAAATTTTTCGGTTGTGGAAGGACTTGTTCATTCAAACCGGCTTGTAGTTTCCGAGTATAACGAAACAGAGTTTTATTTGAGAAAATTTTGAGCTTTCCTGATTATAACTATTATAAAAACATCACAATAAAAACTGTTTTTTATCCACAGAAATTTCAGGTGTATATTTCTCTTTCAAACTTTTAATAAAAAGCGGTTTTTCATTATTTACTTTGAGATCAAGTAATTTTTTATTTAAATAGTCTCGTACCTCATCGAAAGATTTAATAACGTTACCCTGATCATTTAATTTTTGTACAATTAAAAAAGATCCGTCCTCTAGTCTGAGAGGAAAACTAAATTGTTCGGGTCGCAGTCTTTGTATTCTATTTGAAATCATTTCATTAAACAATGAACTATTATAATCTAATTTTCTATTAAACTCTGTCTTTAACAAGCCGTTCAGATTTCCATCTTTAGTAATATATTTAATACTATCAACAGAACAGTTTTTTAATTTCTCCAGGCTCTTATATGCATGATGATCGGAATTAAAATAAAACAAATTAGCAATTATTGATTTCACCTGCTTGAAAGAATTGATATTATTTTCATATTCATGTAATAGTTCGTCTTCAGAAACTTTAATATTTTTTTTCAACTCATTGTCAATGAATTTTGACAAAACAACTTTATTTTTATAATTTTTTATATCAAGTTTTAATTGGGGTTGTTCTAAAATGTTATGATTTTTTGCATATTGATAATAGCACTTTTCCCTAACCAGCTCTTTTAAATAATCTTTTAACATATCTTTTGAAATTATTGGTTTTTTAATTAAACATTTTGAATAAAAATCTAAAAATCCATCAACCGTAACATTGTTTTTTTCATTGTCATACTGATAGGTTTCTATCGTATCACCCAAAATTTCTGCAAACGTTTCTTTTTCTAATATTACAGAATAAGAAGATGGAATCAGCTTAAAAAATTCCTCACAAGCATCATTATTAATAACCAGATTGCAAGCTTTAAACATCGAATCATTTACCGCTAAAAATAATTTTTCCTCATAAATATTTTTTAAACTCCACTCCAGAGATGGACGTTCCTCTTCAAATGTTTTTTGGTTCCTTGTACTAATATCCTTAACATAAATGATATAAATACCATCATTAGCATGTAAAGGAGGTGAAATTTCACCTTTTTTCATTTGGAATATTTTATCCTGGACTTTCCAAATACCATAAGACGGCCAAATAAAAGGCGCTTCAAATATATTTACAAATTGACTGTTTTTATTTTCATGGGCAACTTTTTCAAAACGTTCCAAAGATAAAAGCGTGTCCGGTCCCAGAGTTTTGTGCATATCCTGATGGTCGGCAAATTTTAATATTTTTAATTTAAACTCTTTTTTGTTTTTATTAAAAGCATCATAAAGTATATCATCCGTGATTTTAAACACGATCCAGGATCAATCTCTCATACACCTGACCACGTTTTGGCTGTGTTAAAATTTTTCGGGTCATAAAATCTACCAGAGAATCAATATCAGCATCGTTATAATATCCCCGGTTAAAGGCTTCAGCTAATATGTAAACATCATCTGCAAAACTGTTTATATAAGATTCAATAGAATCCGCTGGTGCATCTTGCCGGTATATTTGCTTGTATTTTTTTTTGAACCTGTCAATTCTTTTTTTGCATTTCATAATGAGTAATTTCAATATTAGCTAATTTGAGAACAATTTTTTCTTTTATATTTTTATCAGGATCAGAGCAAAATAACATAAATCCAAAAAAGAAAACTATTATCAATGAAAAAAATCTACCATTCATATTGACTTCCTCGCAAAATACTACACATAAACAATTATAAAAAGTTAGCAACCCTTTTAACTTTGCTACAAATTTAAATTTAATTTAATATTAAAATTACCAGGTATAAAAAGCCCAGGAACAAACCCGTAGTATTCGCACTCGTACTTTTTACATAGGCATAGGCCGTAGCGCCTGAATAAATGTTAACGGGTTCACCCCATTCCGGTTCAGGACTATATGATGCCTCGGTTCTGTTAGTTTCAACCCAGCTATAGACACCATCACCATTGGTATTAATGGTCGCCTCTGCCGACACGTATCCAGAATTATTACTCCAGGAGATATGTAGTTCCCAGGCAACGCCGGTTGCAGGAGTAAGATACTCCTCATCTTCTTTTTCTGTTGGAGGTCCATAGCCAATAGTCGCCCATGCCCCGGTAGTAACGGCATAAGAATTCGTAAAACTAAAAATTAATAAACAAATAATAATAGCAAAAAATATAGGAAATTTATTTTTCATAATTGATCTCCTTATTTTTTTGAGGGTTGCTAACTTGCAATATTAATAAAAATGTTGTTATTTATTTATAATGGATCAATTTTATATTAACAATGCACCTGTTGTTGTACATGTAAAACAATTTCCTTTGGTAACCAAAAGAATCAAAGATGTCTTGAAAAAAATGAAAACTGGAACATCTCTACCAAAACAGAAAATATCGTTATGCCATATTTCCCTTCTTAAAGCTTATGATCAAAAATTTTATTAAATTTTAATCGAATTAAAAAAATAAAAGCTAGCAACCCTAAAACCGACCTATTTAATTATTTTTTAAAAAGAATAAAAACTAATAAGAATAGAACGCCCATGAACAAATCGTCGCATTGGAATTTTTTCGTTCAGCATAAGCATAAGCCCATGCCCCTGACAGAATTTGCCCTGTTTCGCCAAATATCGGATCAGGACTGCAAAAATAATCTGCCCGAGCACTTTCAACCCAACTCCATTCATCATCATATCCATCATTAAGAGTCGCTTCCGCATAAATTCTGCCGGTATTATAATTCCAGGAAATGTGAAGTTCATAATCAACATTTAATGCTGTCGGAGTAAGATAAACGAATTCCTCCAGCTTAGCGTCTGTATATTGTGTTACTGTAACCCATGCACCGGTGTAGCAATAAGAACTATTAAAAGAAAAGATTAAAACAAGGATGGTAATTGCTAAAATTTTGAAAAATGTGTTTTTCATAATTGATCTCCTTAATTTTTTTAGGGTTGCTAACCTGGAGCCTAATAAATAGTATAATTGGCTTTAATACTAAAGGTGGATCAGTTTTATACTTTGTTTTAGTAAAACACTATCAAATATAATCAGCTAAAAATCAATGTATTGATAAAGCTTTGAAACAATAGCCTGTTACAAAAACATAATACAGGTTAAAATCAAACTTAAATACTTGAATTAAAATCGTACCTGATTTTCACAAATATTTTTTAAATATCAAGACCGCCTGGTTAAAATTTTTTGGATAATTACTTTAATTTAACTGTTTTTATGAAATTGTCAAGGACATTTTAAGAAATGGTAACATTTTTACGGCAATATTTTATTTTGATGTTCGGATCAAAAACATATTATAATTATGCTCTACCCCTGAATCATGCAGAGCATAATACATATCATTGGTACGCCCGATAGAGAAATCAGCCCTGCCGGAACTAACAGAAAAATCAGGTACAAATTTTTCAGTTGTGGAAGGACTTGTTCATTCGAACCGGCTTGTAGTTTCCGAGTATAACGAAACAGAGTTTTATTTGAGGAAATTTAATTGAAATTACAAAAATGCAAGGAGGCCGCTTTTCGGGAAACGGCCTCTTATAACTCCTATCCGCCTAAATTCACTAAAAATTTCAGCATTAAAATTATCAAAAATAAAACACCAACAGCCGCCCCAAAACCAATGGTATCTTCCTTGTCCCATTTATAAAGTTCCCAGTTCGAATTTGGAAAAAGTTTGTGATGATCAAACCGTTGCGGATTTTTATAAGACAGGGCTATTTCCTCTTTATCTTTTTCAGGATCAGAATTGACCTTTGTCTTCATTCTTACATAAAACCGGTCCAGATACTTTTTATCATCCGGACGTGTTAAAAGTGCGGTCAGGATCAAAATTAAAAAGGGTGTAATCGTTCGAATAATAACACGGATTGTTTCATTAAAGGCATAGGGATTTTTCTCCAGTTTAAATCCGAATTTGTCCACAAGAATCAGCTCCAAACTGATCATCCCGGCGCCATATTTTTGGCCGTCCTTATCGTATTTTATGCCCTGTGTCCAAAAAATCGCTTTTTTAGGAAGACGGTCAATTTTAAACAAATTTTTCGCCAATTTTTAAAGGTTGCGGTTCAGCAGTTTGTGCAAGGCCCTTTTCATTCAATTCATTCCATTTTAAAATCTCTTTTTCACGCATCTCAACGTCCCGGTCATGGGCGGTAAAAACTCGTTCCAAAGGCTCGGGGTTCGTCATTTTAAGCAAATAGGGATTTGTGCGAAGAGAAGGGAAAATTACCGGTGTAAAAATCGAACCAATCATAAAAACCATCATCGTCGTCAATATTGATGCCCACGCAGCTTTTCGATTGGCCCGGCGCCATTTCATGCCAAGCCAAAAACTGGCGGCAACAACAACATTAAACTCCCAGGTAAATTTCAGCATTTGTAAAATGCTGTCAAACTGGGTGGCGATAATAGCCCCGCCGATAACCACGCCTGCACCGGCTATTCGGCCGACAAAGACATAATGCTCTTCACTTCTTTCACGGGTAAACGGACGATACAAATTATGAATAATTAAACTGGAAGCGGTTATCATCAAACAATCTGCCGTTGACATGAGCGCTGCCATGAGACAGGCAATCATCAATCCCAAAAGCCCCATATTTAACGATCCTAATAAATCATAGGTGGTGTATCCCCAGACAAGGTCCGGATTATGGACCTGATCAGCGTATAAAACAACAGCCGCCAAACCCAGCATACCCCACAAAATGGTACAAAACCTTTTCATATAATTGCCGCTGGTAAATCCCAACCGTGCTGTAAATTCGTCTTTGGCTGCTGAAATAGTTAACAGCATATTGGGATTCATCACAACATTAATCGTAAACATGAATGAAATTGCCGCGACATAATACCAGGTAAAATCGATACAGGTAGGTGAACCAAACAAATCAAAAAAAGCTTCCGGTAAGCGGTGATGAATGGTCCGCAAGGCATCCATCATAGTGTCACCCCCGTAAATTGAGTTGATTTTACCATAGGCAAAGGGTAACAGAATGAACGATAAAATAATGATAAAAAATCCCTGCAGCGTATCCGAGAGGAAAGCCGCTTCCAACCCTCCGGCAACAGCATATAACATAACAATCAAACATACAATCCATACCACGGCTGTTTCGCTGACATGCGGAAATAACTTTTTTGGTTTTTCCACGTCCAGTTGTGTTAATCGATCTTTTTCTGCTTCAGACAACAGCAAATAGTCGCTTTTTTTCAGCATTTCGTGTTCCAATGCCTTGTTATATTCCGCTCTTTCCTGTTCGTTTAGTTCATAAACTTGTTTGGGGATTATGGCAACGATGGTTTTTGTCATGGCACTAAATCCGATGGATATTGTTGCCATAATGGAAACACAACCGATCACCGCATACAATGCCGCCATTTTTTTGGAATTATAACGATCATGAAAAAAATCACCCATCGTTTGAACTCGCAGCCGGCGAAACCAGGGTGATGTCATCCAATACAAGGGAGTGGCAAACAGCAGCAACAATGAACTCCAGATGCCACCGGCGCCGTTTGTATAGGTTGTGGTGGTGACACCAACCGCATTGTCTGTCGATGTCCCCTGTCCGAACGCAGCAAAAGTTTGAATGATTTTCCCGGAGCGACGGCCGGCCAGAAAATAATCTTCCTGGTTTTTAATACGGCGCATTGACCAGACACCGATTAAAATGACAACAGTAAAATAAACGACAATAACAATCAAATCGATTAACGGAAGTCCAAACATGTTTACCTCGATTTACAGTTAACAATATTCCTATTGATTAAATACTCGTTTGAAAACTGAATAACAAAATTTCAGCACATAAAAAACCAAATCATATCAATTTAAATATACGATAATATAAATAAAATGCTTTTACATGCATCTAAATTTTCGGTATATGCGTCTAAACAAAACGTATTTATAAAATTCCCCGGGAATAATTCGGATTATTCTGATTTTTTTGCAAACTCGGAGGGCGGAACACCAAACTGTTTTTTAAAGGCCCTGGTAAAATGTGACGGGTCTTTAAATCCGACTTCATAGGCAATTTGTGTAATGGTCATACCGGATTCTTTTAACAATTGTGCCGACCGTTTGAGACGAATGGAGATAATAAAATCTCTGACAGAATAACCGGTTAGCATTTTTATTTTATTATACAACCCGGCACGGCTCATACCGATTTTTTCTCCAAAGATTTGAGGATTGAACTCCGGATCATCCATATTTTTGTGAACAAGGTCGACAGCGCGTTTTAAAAATTGCTGGTCCACCGAAGTGATACTCAATTCTTCCGGTTTTACGGAATCCTCACGGTGAAAACGCTGCCACAGGTTTTTGCGTGACTGAATTATATTGGTGATGCGTAGTTCGAGTTCTTTGCTGTTGAACGGTTTTGTAACATAATCCACAGCGCCGGTTTCCAAACCTTTTATTTTATGTTCCTGAGAAGAACGCGCCGTTAATAATATAATGGGTATATGACTGGTTTGATAGTCGGCCTTTAATTTTTTTGACATTTCAATGCCGTTCATATTCGGCATCATAATGTCGCTGAGGATAATATCCGGTGTATATGAAACCGCTTTTTGCAGACCATCCTGACCGTCAACGGCTTCAACAATGTGATACATGGAATCAAGCTCACTTTTGATAAACGCACGCATATCTGCATTATCTTCAACAAGAAGTATTTTCAACTTTTCATTTTTTGGCGTTGATGTGTTTGAATCAACCATTAAAGCTGCGGTTTCATGTTCCATTATGTCCGGTTCAATAATGTGGGTTGGAACTGATTTTTTATATTCGGATAGTATGGGAATGATAACCCTGAATTCTGTGCCCTGTTCAGGAAAACTCTGCACCTCAATTTTACCATGATGCCGCTCAACCAGTTCTTTTGTCAAGGACAAACCGATTCCCGCACCGCCTGCCTGGGTAATCGATTCGTTTACCTGATAAAAACGGTTAAAAATTTTGTCTATTTTTTCAGCCGGAATTCCCATACCCGTGTCTTTAACAGTAATAACGAGTTTATCCTTTTCTGATGTTAATTTTAATTTCGGATTATCCAAAATTCGTTGAATGGTTATAGAAATGGTCCCATGTTCCGGTGTAAATTTAAAAGCATTTGCAAAAAGGTTATAAAATATTTTTTCTATCTTGTCTCCATCAAAAAACATCTCAAGCGAATCTAATTCCGATTTGAATAAAAAATTTACCTTTTTGTCACAAGCCAACGGTTGGAAAGAATCAAATATATCTTTTATAAAAGAGACAATATTACTTTTTTGAGGAAGAAACATTAATGTGTTGGAATCAATTTTTTGAAAATCCATAATCTGGCTGACCAGTTTTATTAAACGATCACAGTTCCGTCTGACCATGGAAAGCTGTTGATATAAAGACGATTTGTGATCTAATGTCTTTAAGACATTTTTAACCGGTCCGGCAATCAACGTTAACGGCGTACACAGTTCATGGGAAATATTTGCAAACAAGCGCACCTTGGATTCCGACAATTCTTTAATAATATTGTTACGGTGTACCAGGTAGATAATGAATCCGGTTATTGTTGCTAAAAAGAAAAATATCAAACCCAAAAACCAGTATTGTTTCCACAAAGGCGGATTAACGTAAAAAACAACTTGCGCCGGGACGGGATCAATATTCATGTCCCGGTCGCGTGCGCGAAGCTCAAATTTATGCTTCCCGTCGCTGACGTTTAAAAATATATGACTTTTTCCCGAATTAAAAGGTGACCAGTCTTTGCCGTCAAATCGAGAGCTATACTGTAACAGCTCATCAGGCGTTGATCTCCAGGGATCGTGACCGGTCCAGGACAATACCACATTTCCCGGATGTGCAATCCGGTCTTGTGAATATGTTATGACTGTTTCAGGCGGAACATCATCCGGCATATATCGAATGGTGATATATTCGGAAGCCAGTTCCTGTGACACGGCTTTACGATTTATGGCCCGTTTAATCCAGGGCTGCGGAATTTGATTAAACCAGAAAGCGCCGTCGTCAGTGGATTTTATAAGAATGCCGTCTTTGGTTATTCGAAAAAAGCTGGGAAACACATCAGCCGTCCAGCTAAAGCCGTCAAAATGACAAATGTTTTGGTCGGTTGCCACCCACACATTGGAATCTGATTTGGCAAAAATGTTGACGATGCAGTTGCTTGAAAGACCATCTTTTCGTGTGAATTGTCTCCATTCATTCAATTCGCTGAGATACCAAAACACCCCACTGGTCCTTGTTCCAATCCATAAATTTCCATTCGGTGAGGTATAAATACAGTCAATAAAACTCTCATCCAGACCTTTGGGCTCAAATACGCGTGACCATTTTTTTATATTTTGATCATAGTTATAACAGGCAAGCTGTCCCGTCCAGATCAATCCGTTTGCACTTTGGCCGATGCCATAAATTGCGCTGAGACGTAATGAGTCATTAAAATGATGATACTCCAGTTCAGGACCTGTTTCAAAAATATGTTGATAATTTTTATATCTCACAAATCCCCCCAGATGTCCATTGCCAAAGCTATAATCGGGACCCGTCCCAAACCAGAGAGACCCGTCTTGTGCCTCTAAAACAGCCCGGCGACCGATTCCCCAGGAAATTTCCGGATGTAAAAATTTGACCCATTTTTCACCATTATAGCAGGAAATTGCTGCCGTCTGATTATCGCTGCCGGTTACCCAAATTTTACCATCCTGTGAGGCAAGAACAGACACCGGACAATCGATCACATTGTCTTTGGTTGTATACTGTTTCCAGTTTTGCAGCGAAGAATCACATGTTACAACCGCATCGTCCCAGGCGATAAACCACAAATCCCCGTTCCGGTTTTGAGTGTGAAAATGCAGACCTTTTAAAGTCTTCCATTTATCATTTGATAAATCAACCCGCCAAACCTCATTTCCCAGACCGATTATCCATAAACTGTTGTTTGTGGTTTCATACAAATTCCACCGGTTGGCCGGAAGCCGTAATCCGGGCCCGTTATACATGTACCATTTTTCATTTTTACAGGCAAAAACACATCCGAAACTTGCCACCCAAACGGTTCCGTCTTTTGAAACCAGCGCATCGGAATGCAGATCATCCAGCCCGAACATTTGACTGAACCGGATTGTCTTCCATTCGGAATTTTCATAGACATTAACGCCCCTGTCTATTTGCCCGCTGGCTATATAAATATTTTCGTCCCCTGCACCGATTATAAACGGAAATTGAGCGCGTTTATATCCTTTATCCCTATCGATTTGTTTTATTACCGGCGGAATATTTATACTATCATTTTTAAATTCATAAATAAAAATCCGTCCATCGCGTAACCCGCACCATATTTTTCCCGGTGTTTGTTCATAAATACTGAATACGTTAAAGGAAGGTATTTCTTCAGGAACGCCGGTCTTTTCATTAAAATCCGTAAAAACCTGGTCTTTATTATATAAAGTCATTAAATTGTTTTTAATGCGCAGCATACCCTTGTGTGTACCAACCCAAATTGAATGATCCGAACCTTCAACAATGGGAAACATGTTGTTGGGAAAATCCAAAGTATCACCAAAACCCAAATCACAATCAAACTGTTTCCATGTGCCGTTTATAAACCGGTAAATTCCATCCGGCGTTCCGACATAAATGGAGCCATCCCCGGCAGCACATAAAGCCACCACATTTGTTTTAGTTGAATCGTTATTTAATTTAATATAATCCCATTCCAATCCATCATAACGTAACAGTCCCCCATTAACGCCAAACCACAACAATCCGTTTTCATCTTCCACCATGCACCGGCACCCTCTTCCGCTTAATTCCGGGAAAACCTGCCAGCGCCAGGCTTCTTCCATGGGATCGTTGAATTCCGGGACGTAAATATCAAAAGCACAAAGCGGTAATATATTAATAAACAAAAAGAAATATATGATATGTATAAAAAGCTTTTTTTTACAAAACAGATTCAAATTTTTAGATCCTTAAAATTTATCTGATACCTGAATATTAACTGCGTAAAATGGTGTTCATATAAATAATAATCAAGCCATTTTTATTCAATACTTTTAATATTGAAAATTTTAATCTTTTTCACAACGTGAAAAGTATTGCAGCCAATCGAATGTATCTTAAAAATTCTTAATTTCACTTGATTTCCACTTTGTTTTGATTATCTTTAATGAATAATATTCATCTGAATTGTAATTGTGTAAAAAAAAGGAAACAATTATGACACTCGGAAAAAAATCTCCAGATTTTTCATTCAAGGGCGTGATTATCTTATTGGTTCTTTTTATGCAATTTTTAAACGCACAATCCCAGCCGCCGCAATCCGTTTCAGAAATTGGTCACATTGGCGGCGTGGTGCAGCAAACAGTTACACAGGGTGATTATACATTCCTCATTCAGGGCGCACAATTAGCTGTATATGAATTACAAGCAGGCCAACTTGTCAAAGTCGGCAGCCTGGCATTACCGGCGCTGGGTTATAAATTGTGTTTATCCGGTAATTACATTATTATTGCTTACAGGGGCGGAACATATAACAATTATTTTGAAATTGTGGATGTGTCCAATCCCTTAAATCCGCAGCACATTTCACGGACTCTTTTTAATGAAATTGAAAATCCGATAACCCAACTCAGGGCTGACGGTGATTATTTGTATTTTATGACAGGAACGGGATTAGAGGATATTAAAAAGGTACATTTTATTGACATTTCAAACACACAAGCTCCTGTTTATAAAGGGTCTTATGAAAAAGAACTGAACGATTTTATACCTGTTGGTAATTATGCTTATGTTATAGAAAAAAACACCGGGAACACCCAGTTAAATAAACTCCTGGTTTTAAACATTGCAAATAAATCAAATGTTCAGCAGGAAAACAGTGTGGACGTTCCTTATGCAAGGGACCTTGCATTGGATGGTACCTTATTATACTGCGCTTGTGAAAACACCGGGGGACTTTTAGTATATGATATTTCCGCACCGACCGCACCCACAATCCATTCCACATTTGGAACGAACAACTATTCTATTCGAGGCATATTAACAGGCGGAAATTATGCAATTTTAAAAACATCTTTTACCGATTTTACTCTTTTAGATATTTCAGTTCCCACGAATATTCAACATGTGACTGATTATGATTTTAATCAGGTTTTTGAGATGGATTATATCAATAATACCTATCTTTATTATCGTATGAATTCAACCCTCAATTTACTGGATTTGACAAACCAGCAAACACCTGTCAAGGCTGCACAAATTCTGGAACCGGCGGTTATACGCAGCCAGGTTATATATAATGATGTTTTATATGTTGCAGAAATGGATGACAGGGTCGTGATATATGATTTAAACATTCCTCAGCAACCTGTTTTAATAGATACCTTTCAGTTCAATAATCCAAATAAAGTATTTGCCCACAACAATATGCTTTTTCTAACCGATTGGGTCAAAAATGTAAGTATATATGATATATCAAATTTGTCCAATATCAATTTTATTTCTACTTATGAATGTCATTCCAGTGTTATGGACATGGCTTTTTGGGGTGATCATGCCTATATATTAACATACAATTTTGGAGGTGACCAAAGTTACCTGGATATTGTGAATATCAGCAATCCGGCAGCACCTTATGAGGAAGCAAACCTGCTGTTGGAAGGAAACGGCATGGATATGGCTTTGTCGGATGACGGGCAATATGCCTACATTGCCTATAACCGGGATGAAACCCAAAAAGGATTGCAGGTTATAAATGTGTCAAATCCCGCGCTTCCTGCATCCGTATTTCAAACAGCAACGGATTATTTACCCAAAAGTGTTTTGTTGACAAACCATACGCTATTTTTAACACATAATCAGGACCAGGATAACGGACCGGCAAAGATTGATTTTTATGATGTTTCAGCGCCGGCTGCACCACAATTTACCAGTCAGTATGATCTGAATATCAGCGCTGCTATTTCAGACATACTGCTCATCAATAACAGCGTTGTGATGTGTTTACCTTCCTATGGTATTGCAACTTTTGACTATGATTCAGAAACCCATAACCTTACACCCGGCCCGGGCCTGCAAATTCCGGCGCCGCGTCAAATGGCCGCATATTACCCGTCTCCTGTTTTACGAAGCATGAGAGGGAAAAATCCTTTACCGCACACAGAAGAGGATGTTCCCTGGTATTTATATGTTATCAAAGGTTATGAATATTATGCGGAAACGCTTGGAAAATATGGATTAAATATTTTAGAGATCGAATTTCCGCCGTCTACACCTACACCCGTGTTGACCGTATCCGTAAATGCCCTGGGAGGACAGGATATGTGCCCGCCTGAAGCGGATGAAAAAATACTCATTGCTTCCGGTGGTTTTGCTGCGGCCACCGGAAATTGGGACATTGGCAGTGTTCGCTTTGAAGCCACGGGACACGCAAAAGCTTCCGAAGTTGATTCTGTTGTTCTCGAATTCCGTGGCAAACACAGTAACGGGCGTTTGCAGGTAGACACGGAAGGATATATAACAGGAATCCAGGCCAATGTTGGCGAAACGCTTGCTGAAGGGGAAACGATGACCTGGGTACTTTATTACTTTTTCCTGTTCCCGTCAAAATCAGACTCGTCATTTATGCCGTGCCCTTTGGAAGACATTCGTGAATATGGAATCGCCTTAACAGGCAACTATGTCAATGCTGAACCGCAAAGCAATCCACCGGGACAAAAAGATCCGGTACTCCCTCAAAAACTTTATTCACCAACAACAACAATTGCCTGTGTATGGAACAAAAGCACAAATCCGGATCTCCCGTTCCCGCTTATCCAACCTGCCATAAACAGTCCGGGCACACAAAACGGGCATTATATAAGCGTATGTCCGGGAGTATATGAAGAAAACGTCACGCTCCCAAAATCACTAAAGATTAAAAGTACACATGGGCGGGATGTTACAGTTGTCATCCCTCCTCCTGAAGAATCATTAAATAAAGTCAATGACGAACCATTATATGAACATATTTCATTTTATGTACAAAGGGATTCAACAGAAATTGCCGGATTTTCAGTTCTTAGCAGAGAACTGGGAGGTGCCGGTATACTCTTGTATGGAGAATCAGTTAAAGATTGTATTGTTCACGATAATTTTGTAACAAATTTTGCTCATGGAATTCGGCTGGAGGGTAGAGGCGTTCAAAGAAATAAAATATACAGCAATACCGTATCCAGATGTTTTGCTGATGGGATTTCAGTCCTATATGGAAATTATAACCAAATCGGATCAATGCGTGCAGATGCCGACACGTCTGCACGAAGAGCAGGAAATATATGCATAGACAACAACATGGCAGGCATAGGTCTTTACGACTCAAGGTACAATACAGTACAATATAATATGGTTGGACTTGATGAATCCGGTACATCTGCAATTCAAAACGGTTATGGCATTCACCTGTCTTATGCCGACAGTTGTCTCGTTCGCGATAACTGGGTTTCCGGTAATGAAGATGAGGGAATTATTCTTAATACTGGAGCGGACAGTAATCGTGTTGTTTCCAACTGGGTGGGCGTAAATATGTTGGGTCAAACAACTGCAAATGGTACAAATGGTATTGATATAAGAAGCAGTTATAATACGATTGGAGGACCAAATCCTGAAGATAAAAATTATATATGCGGTAATGGAGAAAACGGAATTTACCTGTCCTCCGGACATGACAATATAATTATTAATAACCAAATTGGTCTATATCAAATTGCGGCGAATAATGAACCAAATCACTCGAATGGAATTTTAATGGAACAATATACAAAGGCAAATACAATCGGCAGTTTGGACATTAATATTCCGCCCAATATCATTGCAGGAAATGAAGAAAACGGTGTATCGATCAACAATTCCAAAAATAACAAAATTTACAGAAACCTGATAGGGATGGTTGATGAAAATCGACCTATAGGTAACCTGGATAACGGCATCCGTGTTATCCAGCACTCTGATTCTACTTTTATTGAAAGCAATATAATATCAGGAAATTCGAAAAATGGTGTAAATATTTATTGGTCTGATCATTGTCTTGTCAAAAACAATTGTATTGGAACGAATAAAAACGGTAGTGAAGCAGTTCCAAATTACAAGAACGGGATAAATGTGAGCATGTCAGACAGCACCCGAATTGAATTTAACGTTGTTTCCGGCAATTCTGAATACGGAATCTTTATCACAGCTTCGGACTATACGAAAATCATCGGCAATGTTGTAGGTGCTGATTTTTTTGCAAATTATGCCATTCCCAATCAAAAAGGGATTTCATTACTGTGGGGGTGTGATGATAATGTTATTGGTTCACGGATTCTGGGCGAAAGAAACATTATTTCCGGTAATAACGGCCATGGTCTTTCAATTTCAGGGGGCAGTGAAAACCATATTCATCTTAACTATATAGGAACCCAATCTGACGGTTTAAGTGATTTGGGAAACACCGGCGTCGGCATCATTCTCAGAGAGACTAACTGGAATACGATTATTCAAAATAAAATTATGTTTAATGACTCCACTGGAATTCATATTGAAACGGCAAGGAGTAACCGAATTTATAACAATACCATTGCCCACAATTGTCCGGGATTTATTATAATCAATTCACCGCACCATACATGGCGAAATATTGAAAGAAGCAATAATGTCTATGAAAACAGCGGAAATTCAGGCTTTCATCTGGTAAATTCAACATCCGATATTTCAGGAAACAGGATTATTAATGATCTGGGTGACGGCATTTACTGTGAAAAAGGATCAAATCCGATTATTCAATATAACAGTATTCACAGCAACTCCGGGTATGATTTAATTAATACAGATCCCTCTGTATCAATAGAAGCAAGCCTTAACTGGTGGGGTTCCGCATCCGGCCCTAATGCAAACGAAATATTTGGATCAGCGGATTATACAAACTGGCTTGAAGCAGAACCTGAATTTATAGGATCGGTCGAAAAAGATACCCTGTATATTTCACCAGGGTCCCAGGATTCTGTAGCACTGGCCTTTCAAAATTTTAAAAACCTGAACGGTTCTGTTACCATAAACGTTTCAGATGAAAATGGCTGGCTCACCTCACCAGCCTCCTTTGCAGTCAATTATTCAGATAATATGGGCGCTATGGTTTTTGTTGCATTAAAAGTTCAGGAAGGAACAACAGATGGAATACAAAATAAGGTTTTTATTGAAGCGATAGAACAAAACACGTCCCACACTTTTAACGACACATTACTTGTTATCGCCAGTACACCGGTCCTGCAGTCTGTTGCAATTTTCCCGGATTCTGTTTCAATAAGTCCCGGAGATTCATTATATTTTTACGCTGTCGGTTATGATCAAAATAACATAACAATGGATATAGGCGTTTTGTGGAGCGCAACCGGCGGGACAATAGATTCCAGCGGCTTTTATATTGCCGGAGAGGAGTATGGTACATTTTATATAACAGCAACAGATACTTTGACAGGTATTTATGCGACTATTCAAATTAATATCAACATTACCTCTGTTACAGAAAATCCGGGTACTGACGAATTATTACCTAAAACGTTCCAATTATATCAAAATTATCCGAATCCGTTTAATCCGGCAACAACGATATGTTTTGATGTAAAGGAAAAATGTCATGTCTCTTTGAGTGTTTTTGACCTGTTGGGCAGAAAAATAAAAACACTTTTGGATAATGAAAAAGAACCCGGTTCCTATAAAATTACCTTTGAGGCAAAAGACTTGCCATCCGGAGTTTATTTATACTATATCAAAATGGATCGCTTTGAAAAAACTAAAAAAATGATTATCTTGAAATAGTGAATGGTTTTTATAAAATAATAAAAAATGGAATAAATTGACCCGAGTCAAAATATTTCAAATTAATAATACTAATTTTTCCAAAATTTAATTAAATTCTAGTATTATATTCATAAATTTACAGATAACCACATGTAAAAACTGGGCCTTATAATGCAATTATCATTAAAACTTTTAAAAAAATTAAAGCTATTTCCCGGCTATATTCTATTCTTTACCTTATTTTTCAACACAACATTTTTAAATGCACAAACCTACCCGGATCACACACTATTATTATATTCTTCCAATTTGGATGCAGCCGGAAATACAAGTATCGGCTATGTTACCAATAACGGCGGCAGTTTTCAATCAGGCGGTGGCTGGAAATCAACATCAACATCCAGTCAGCTAAAAATAACATTACCAACCGGACTGCCTTTTGAAGGAACCATGGTTGTTCAGGTGACCAATTTTGACCCGGTTTCACAAAATGTCGGTGCAAAACACCAGATCATCAACCTTTATTCTCAGGAAAACGGAAGTAAAGATATTTTTTATACAACCGGTTCCTGGTGGAATATAAGAACAGGAACAAGCTATTCCGATGGACCGGGTGTAGCCGGTTTTAAATTTTTAGCCGCGCCCCAACATTTGGATTCACGTGAAGAAGTCAGAATCATGCAATCCGCAACATGGGATTTAGGTGCAATTTATGAATTTAAAATCGTGTGGACAACCACTAATATCTATTGCGTTCTGGATAATAATCTTAAAGCCACTTTAAACTTTAATAACCAGGTGGAACCATTTCGCTGGATATTTTTAGGAAAAGACAATGTCTACATTGGCATGCCGGGTGTCATTTACAAAAACGTAAAAATTTATACCAAAGACAGCGGCGGCACTCCCAGCACAGAAATATTTTTTACAAATGTTACAGATGGTTCAGGTACAATAGGATATAATGGCAGCGGCTACGGACATGGGGCTTCTTTTGCCGATGTTGATCAGGACGGATATTATGACCTGTTTGTAAGTAACGGCCTCTGGGATAGTCAAGTGCCGGATTTATTGTATATGAACCAGGGAGGACTGTCGTTTGCCGAAGTGGCAAGCTCCAAAGGTACAGCAGATACGGGTATGACGCATGCAATTGTAACGGCGGATTTTGATAACGACGGCGATCTGGATGCCTATTTTGCCAATATGCAGGAAACCGACGGCAGTGCATTGGGACGAGATGCAATGTACAGAAACGACGGTACCGGTAGTTTCACCAATATAACGGACTGGGCCGGTATTTCTACGGATTTAAACCGTGCGAAAGGCGCTGTAGCAGCAGACTTTAACAACGATGGTTTTATGGATATGTATATAAACGATGCTGAAAACCCGAATAAAATGTATTTTAACGACGGAACCGGAAGAATGACGCTGGTGACGAGAGGTGCAGAGGGTGATTCTGAAATCAAACAGGGTGTAACCGTTGCCGACGTGGACAATGACGGGGATGTTGATATTTATTGCTGCCGTCGTGAAGCCAATAACCATCTTTTTATAAACGATGGTTCCGGAAATTTCACTGAAGATGCAGCGGCACGTGGTGTGAACCTGGACGGCCGTTCCAAAGGAGCGACCTTTGCAGACTATGACAACGACGGCGATCTGGATTTGTTTGTCATGAACGAAAAAATGACAACCGATACTGACTTGCCATATTTAAGAGTGTATGTTAATAACGGCAGTGGTGTATTTTCTGACGCATCAGCAGCGATGGGAATAAGAGTCAGCGGCTATTCTCCGGTCTTTTTAGATGTTGAAAACGACGCTGATTTGGATTTGGTTTTGCTAAGGAATGATGAAAAAGAGCCAGGGACCAGACCGGAATTGTATTTAAACGATGGAACAGGAACACTCACACTCCAAAGTTCCACCGGTGTTGAAGTGGGAACCGTTGACCCAAGGGCAGGGGCTTATGCAGATATTGATAATGACGGTAAACTGGACCTTTATTTTGCTTGCGCAGACGGCCAAAATTATTTATTACACAATGAATCCGTAACAAGTTATAACTGGATAGATATCCTTTGTCATGGGCCTGCCGGTGATTACGGCGGTTTTGGCACCAAGGTTAAAGTATATGAACGCGGGTATATCAACAACAGCAGTAAAATGTTGGGATTTCAGCAGTCTGTTTCAAATACCGCCTATATCAGCCAAAACCAAACAGCCCTGCACTTTGGTGCAGCAGCAAATGATACGGTTGACATTGTTGCCCAGTTTACGGATAATTCGATTCTGGAATTGCAAAATATTCCCGTTAATCAAACCATTGACGTATCACGCGTGTTTGCAAATATTAAAATATTACTGGAAGGCGCTTATAACAGCTCCGGACTTATGACAACGAGCATAACCGTGCCAACGTCTTCGCCCTATACACAGGACCCGGCATATCCCAACAGAGGCGTTTCATCAATGCCGGCTAATATTATCGACTGGGTTATGGTGCAACTTTACAATACCAGCAAAGACAGCATCATTGCCACGAAAAGCGCTTTACTCAAAAATAACGGCCAGATCGTTGCTGATGACGGCACAACCACACAAATAATAATGAATGCTGTGGCTGACAGTTATTATGTGGCTGTTCGTCACAGAAACCATCTGACAATTATGACAAAAGACCCGGTCTATTTCGACTGGACCACAACAACGAACATTAATTTTATTTCAGACAGTACACTTTACCATTCCGCTTCAAGTGCAAAAAAACAGGAATCAACATATTGGTGCGTCTGTGCCGGTGATGTTAATCAGGACGGCGAAATTACGACCACAGACTATACAACCTGGTACAATTCAGCACGGATCGGAGAATCAGGCTATAAAGTTAGCGATATAAACCTCGACGGACAGGTCACAACGAGCGACTATACTATTTGGTATAACAATGCCAGGTTAGGAGCGTCATCAAACTTGCCCTAAAAAAATATTAATGTTACAAAAGTACCAACTTTTTTTATCAAAAAAATATTGATATTGTACTATTTTATAATGAAATTAAATTACAAGGAATTATATACATCAAAATAAATAGAATCTAGTTTTCTTTAGTACTTGTATTATATGGCTATACACTAAAAGCCCTGGAATACTTGAGAAAGCGCCGAATATGATTTCAGCATATTTTAAACAACCAACGTCATCTTTTTCATTCAAAACATGGCAGGAAAATGTGCTGAAACAAATTTTAAACGGAATAACGATATTAGGGGCCCCTCTTTTAATATTTGGCATTTTTACTGCTTATTACAGATATCAAAACCATCAAAATATAAAACTATTTCTCTCTCTTTCAATTTTTTATACAACCATCTATATTGCACTCTTGATCATAAACCGCTCAAAAGCTTCCTATCCTTTCCGTGTTTCTACAATTCTTTTAATATTTTATATTTTAGCTGTCATTAGTTTAGCGAATACGAGTTTATATGGGGACGGCAGATTATTTTTATTTGGTTTTATAGGTATGACCACTATTTTTTTGAATTATCGGGCAACCATTGCATCAATAATTGCAAGTTTTATAACAATCCTCTTAGCCGGAGTATACCACACCACAATTCAAAATCAACTGGTTAACAATCCATACTTTAACAATCAGATTATTCAATTACACGACTGGACAACTTCAAGTATTAATTTTGTGTTTATTGCTTCGGCAGTTTCAATATCCATAAGTTATCTTGTTAATAGTATGAAAAAATATCAGGAAATGACATATTCGGCAGAAGAGTTATACCGAACAATTTTAGAAATGTCACCAACTGGAATTTTATTAGGAAATGTTCAACAAAAAATTTTGTATGCAAATTCATTTTTAGCAGATTTACACGGTTATAAAAACGTGGCGGAATTGCTCAAATATGTAGATAGTGTCGAACAACTGGTTTCACCTTCCAGTCGTTCACTTCTTGCCCAAGAATTTAAAAAATTAATGACAACCGGTCACTCAACCCGGTTACAGGAATTTGAACTGTTAAAAAACGACGGCACCAAATTTACAGCCCTGGTTTCAGCAGCATTACTTGAAAAAGGTCCATCCAATGAACCTGTATTTATAGCGGTTGCACTGGATATTACAATATTAAAAAAAGTTGAAAAAGCCCTTCGGGAGAGCGAAGAAAAGTACCGGTCCCTGGTTGAGCAATCCAAAGATATAATTTTTTTAGTACATAATAACAGATTTCAATTTGTTAATCAAACTTTTATTGAACTTTTTGGTTATACACCAAAAGAAATCTATTCAAAGGATTTCCATTTTATGAAATTGGTGGCGCCGGAAAGTAAAGCCTACATAAGCGAACGGGTTAAAAATTTAACTGCAGATACCCCGGTAAATCACAGATATGAATTGACAGCACAAACCAAAAATAATAAAAAAATAGAAGTGGAGGTTTCTGTTTCTCTCGTTTCTTATAAAAAAGGTGTCGCGATACAAGGTATTTTAAGGGACATTACAGAACGTAAAAAAACAGAACTGCATATTAAAAAGAGCCTGGACGAAAAAAAAATCCTGCTAAAAGAGATACATCACAGAGTCAAAAACAACCTGAATATCATAACAAGTCTTATAAATCTCCAACTTTTGAATTCAAGCACAAAAAATCTTACCGGTCATGCTTTAAAAATTTGTCAGGACCGTATTCGGTCTATGGCGCATGTCCACGATAAATTGTATCAATCCGATGACTTTTCAGAAATCAACTTTAAAGACTATATCGACACCATGTCTAAAGAACTGAATCAATTATATAATTATAATAATGAAATTTCAATAATTCTGGATACAAAAGATATTTTCCTGGATATAAATAAAGCGATACCATGCGGTTTAATAATAAACGAGTTATTTACAAATGCTCTGACTTATGCATTCCCGCACCAAAAAGGAAGTATATTTATTTCTCTCAATTTTACAAGCAATAACCAAATTGAGTTAATTGTTAAAGACGACGGGATTGGTTTACCGGCAGATATAGACCTGGATCATGCCGATTCATTAGGTTTAAAACTTGTCTCTATTCTCGTAAATCAACTGGAGGGGCAAATAAAAATCATTCGGGATAACGGTACATTATTTAAAATCAAATTTCCTCAACATTATGAAACTCCCCTATCTATCTAAACACTTTTTAAAATCTGCTCTAATTTATTCTTTTCAATTAAAATTATTGAATAAAACATTTTAGACTTGTACATTGTTTGACAAATAAAAATATCAGCAATTATATTTTTTTATACACGGACAAAAGGGAGAAAAAAATATGGGCATGCACCTTGTTCTAACATTAACCGGTCCTGACCGAATTGGTATTGTTGAACATATCACGGAAATTATTTTATCCTACAATGGCAATGTGGAATCAAGTAAAATGGCGCATCTGGGTGGTGAATTTGCTGTTTTGATGCTGATTGCCGTTGATCCTGAAAAACAGGAAAAATTGCAAAAAAGTCTGTTAAAGCTTGTAAGTGAAGGTTTTTTAATAACCATTCGGGAAACAGACATTATTTCGTCACAAAAATATTCGGGGTGGATTCCTTACCAGGTTGAAGTTAAGGGTGGCGACCACGAGGGAATTATATACCGTGTTACAAGTTATTTGGCCAATAAGGGAATTAATTTGGAATCTGTTGATACCAGTATGGTTCCAGCCCCAATGAGCGGAACCTCTCTTTTCACGTTAAAGGCTATTGTTGTAGCTCCTCCTGACCTGCCCTATCACAAATGGAAAGAAGAGTTGGAGGATGTTGCCGATGCCGTAAATGTGACTGTGACCGTTTCTCCCTATACTGGCTGATAGGTGCTCTAAACCACATTTTTAAATAAAATCTAAAAACCGAAATTGTACATTTCCTGACCAACACAAAACACTAAAGGAAGAATTGATAATGCGACGTTTTTTTTCTTATTCACTGCTGATTATGGTATTTCAGTTTATCAATACGACATTGCTATTTCCCTGCACCAACTTTCTTATCACAAAAGGCGCATCGGCTGACGGATCAACAATGATAACTTATGCTGCGGACTCTCACGTTCTGTATGGTGAGTTATATTATACACCTGCTGCGACCCATCTGAAGGATGAAATGCTCGATATTTACGAATGGGACACAGGCAAGTATCTCGGTCAAATTAAACAGGTTGAAAACACCTATTCTGTTGTCGGCAATATGAATGAACATCAGGTATCCATCGGTGAAACAACCTATGGCGGCAGATCGGAATTAAAAAATCCAAAAGGAATTTTGGATTACGGAAGTTTGATGTATATTACCCTGCAGCGGGCAAAAACAGCACGCCAGGCAGTCGAAATAATAGGCGAACTGGTGGCAGAATATGGTTACTATAGTTCCGGAGAATCTTTTTCTATTTCCGATCCCAATGAAGTCTGGATTATGGAAATAATCGGCAAAGGACCGGAGCAAAAAGGCGCCGTGTGGGTTGCCCGAAAAATACCGGATGGTTATATCTGTGCACATGCCAATCAGGCCCGAATCAGTCAATTCCCGCTTAACGATCCTGAAAACTGTTTATATGAAAAAGATGTCATCCAACTGGCCCGTGATAAAGGCTGGTTTGATGGTAAAGACAAGGATTTTAGTTTTTTTCAAGCCTATGCTCCGGTTGATTATGGTGCGTTACGTTTTTGTGAAGCACGCGTCTGGAGTATGTTCAACAGGGCGGCACCATCTTTAAATCTTTCCATGGATTATGTTAAAGGTGTACCCAATGCGAAACCAATGCCTTTATGGATAAAACCGGACAACAAACTTTCATCCAGAGATGTAATGGAATTGATGCGGGACCATTTTGAAGGTTCGGATTATGATATGACCAAAGACATTGGCGCCGGCCCCTATAAATTACCCTACCGATGGCGACCTCTTACATGGTCTGTTGACAGTGTTAAATACTGTAATGAACGCGCTACTTCCACCCAGCAAACCGGGTTTTCTTTTGTTGCACAGGCAAGATCATGGTTGCCGGACCCGATTGGCGGCATCCTGTGGTTCAGCGTTGATGATACCTACAGTACTGTCTATGTACCCATGTACTGTGGGATCAATAGAATACCGGAAAGTTATGCCGTAGGGACCGGGGATTTTCAGCATTTTACCTGGGAATCCGCCTTCTGGGTTTTTAATTTCGTTTCAAATTATACCTATTTACGATACAGCGACATGATCCTGGAAGTACAAAAAGTACAACGCCAACTTGAAGGAAAATTTGCCGCTGAAACTAGAAACGTCGATAAAGCAGCACTGGCCCTTTTTAATCAATCACCACAACTGGCGATTGATTATTTAACAAACTATAGCGTAACAACCGGGAACGAAACGGTTAAACGCTGGAAAAAACTGGGTGAATTTTTAATTTATAAATTCCTGGACGGTAATGTAAAAAATGAACATGGCAAAGTGAAACATCCGGGATACCCTGCTTCATGGTATAAAAAAATTGTTAATGAAACAGGCGATCATTTTGAAATGAAAGAGCTCGAAAAAAAGGAATAGTAGTATATAGCCTGTTTTATAAAAATTTTATAAAAAAAGGGCCTTTTTTAAAAAGGCTCTTTTTTATTATATCCTGTTTCCTGCCATCCAAGCTCCTTATTTTAAGTTAAAAATTATCTCATTTCACAATCAAATTATTTGCTTTTTAAATGATATATTCGTAGAATTTCCTTTTATTTTAATCCACACCACACGACTATTCATTCGGAGGAAAAATGATTTCAGGAAAAGAGAACTATACCCGTTCCATCCAGTTTCAAAAACCGGAATATATTCCAGCAATATTGAACACAGATCTTTCATGGCTTTCCGAAGATAATGCAGACAAAAAAAACTATATCAGGTCACTGCAGCAACAGATTAAAGACGACATCATTGTCGACATTCATGTAGCACAAAATCAAACAGAACCTGTAACCACCAACAATATGAAAACCTGGGTGGATGAATGGGGAACCGGCTGGGAAGATGATGGTTTCGGAGCAAAAGCAGAACAATTTCCTTTGGTTGAAGGCTATCACGTGCTGGATTCCTATCCATTCCCTTCTGCCACAAACAATGACCGTTTTGATGAGGTTGATCCTATTCTCGAAAAACGTGGTGATCGTTATGTGCGGGCGTCGGTGTGGTTTACACTTTTTGAAAGAATGTGGATGCTTAGAGGATTTGAAAACATGTTGATCGACCCTTATCTTTATGAAAGGGAATTCTGCTATTTGCGCGATAAAATCACTGACTATACTCTGGAAATTATTGACAGATGGCTGGAAAGAAAAGTTGACGGTATCTTTTTTTCAGATGACTGGGGCAGCCAAAAGGGTTTGCTGATAAATCCCGAAGACTGGAGAAAATATTACAAACCCACCTATAAAAAACTTTTTGACCGGGTTTTATCAAGCGGAACACATGTGTGGATGCACTTGTGCGGAAATATTCAGTCTATTTTACCGGACCTTATTGATATTGGTTTAAATGTGCTTAATCCGGTCCAGCCTCAGGCCATGAATGTGGAGACACTGGCAAAAGAGTTTGGCGGCAAGGTATGTTTTTACGGCGGTGTGGATGTTCAGGGAACGCTTATTACCGGCACCCCCCGGGACGTTAAGGATGAAGTTAAAAAACTGATCGAGTTATTCGGTTCATTTAACGGCGGCTATATCGGCGGCCCCAGTCACAGCGTTATGCCGGAAACCCCGCTTGATAATGTTATTGCCATGTATGAATGTTTTTTAGAATATCAGAAATAGTATTTTAACCTGTCCGGCAATTAGTAAATTAATTGCCGGATTTTGAAAATTCCACCCATACTCCATAGCTCACTTCTTTCTGCTCACTCTTTGGCCGATGGATTTTATAATTCTCAATTCCTAGCTTTTCCATAATGGCTGCAAGTTCTTTGGCTGTTTCATCCGGATCGTAATTCAGGGATTTTTTGCCTTGTTTTTCACGAATCTGTCGTGCGACTTTCAGCGGCATATTGTCGGTAAAACCCCTGCCGATAAAAGCGGTTCCACCCGGTTTTAATACCCGGTAAATTTCGGAAAAGGCCAGTTCCTTATTTTTCCATATCCAAAATGATCCTCGGGAAACAACGATATCCGCATAATTGTCCTTAAAAGGCAAACAATGCGCATCGGCGAAAACAATACCAAGACGATGAGCAAGTGACTGTTCTGCCGCATTTTTACATATTATTTCAAAAAAATAGGTGTTAATATCGGTGCTGATCCAATAAAACTTTTCCGTTTTTTTTACGAGTTCGAGGACCACATTACCTGACCCGCCGCCGATATCGATGCCGATACCGGACTTGTCTTTGAGAGAATACCGGTCCACAAGATATTCTGCCAGATAGGGATAGGCCGGTGCAAGAACATTTTGTGCTGTATTTTTAAAACGTTGGGGATATTTTTCTGAAAATTTTTCATAATCCGGATATTTGTATATGTCCTCTGCTAAAGCTGTCCCCAAAAACATTACAGATATAATCACTAGAAAAAGATTTCTTTTCATAACGTGTTAAACGACTCCTTTAATTTTGATATTTAAAAACGAACTGAAAATATTTCAATTACACAGTTATTCTGCAAGCACTCTGGTTATATCATTTGTAATTTGCTGTATTCCATTTATTGTCTCTTTATTACCTGAATTTGATAAAATAACCAATCCATAGTTCAGGCCTTTGCATATCAAAGCCCTTGCGTAAAACGGTCCATTACTGCCCTCATGGCCTAAATAGAATTGATTATTGACTAAATACTGATACCAACCATTTGAATAAGTATAATTTGAAACCAGTAAATCTTTATATTCTTTATTATTTAATAAAGTCCCTTTACCCTCAATGCCTTTTAAAAGCTCTTGCACAAAAGTTACAAATTCTTTAATAGATAAGGTTATATTTCCACCTGGCTCAAGAAAAGAAATATCATAGTCCGAGGAGTCGGGAAACTGAACGAGTTTATTCTCACTTTTCAAGTCATATTCATGTGGATTAAGATGACCCTTTGTTTGTTGAGGAGAATATAAATGAGGCCATCCAAACCATCCTTCAATTTTCAGAGGATCAAATATTTCTTCCTGAACCAGCTCTTCCCATGTTTTATCGGTTACAGCCTCCATCATACTCGCAGCAACAGAGTATCCTGCGTTTGAATAAACAAATTCTTTCCTCTTATCTACGACGGGAGGCAAAGTCAAAACCCATTTTGAAAATAATTGTCTTTTGTTCTGAACATCCGGTTTATATAATTCTTTAGGAATATTTTTAAATTCATGTTCCTCTGTAAAGGCTCTAATTCCTGCTCTGTGAGATAATAAATCTCCAAGCGTTTTGTTATGATAATAAGAATTAATTGAAATATCACTGCTGAAAATTTCACCTATTGTGGTGCTGTATTTTATTAATCCTTTTTTAATAATTCTGGCCGCTAAAAAGGCAGTAACAGCTTTTGTACATGAACCGATATTGAATTTATCGTCTTTTTCAATAGGAACTTTGAGGTCAATTCCCTTGACACCATGCGAAAAAGTTAACAGCGTATCATCGTCAAATACCCCAACAGCTATGGCAGGAATTGCCGGGTTGTTTACCTGGTAACAAATTAAAGAGTCAATATTTATTCCATCAAGCCTTTTAACCAAACTCTCGCTTTGTTCAATTTGATTACAACCTGTTAGTAATAAAAGTTTTAATAAAAATATTATGTTAAACATACACCTCATATTAATCAATTACAATTGTTTCAGATGTTGATTCAGGGCTTTTCTCGCTTCGCGATATCCGATACGGATCAAATCTTTTACCTGATTTATATCAATCAAATTGAAATGTGAAAGGTCGGGTGTTATCACAACATCAGCTTCCCGGGTTTGCAGGTTTGATACATTCATAATGGTAATATCCAGAGTATTAACCAACAACTCTACCAGGTGACGAGGTTTTTTATAGCTATGTTTGGCAAACAAATCAACGCCGATAATATAATCAGCCCCTAAATCTTTAAGAGGTGAAACCGGAACATTTTCCATAATGCCGCCGTCAACAAGCAAACGGTTTTCATGTTCAACAGGGACAAAAACACCGGGTATACACGTGCTTGCCATAACTGCTGTGGCAATATCACCGGATTTGAGAACAACCTTTTCTCCTGTTAAAATATCAGCAGCAACCATTGCAAGTGGAATTTCAGTCTGTTCAAAAGTCGCTTTGTTAATTGTCTCGCCAATGACTTTTTTAAATTTAGAATTTGAAAGGAGTCCTAATTGAGACAGTGAAATAGTAGTTATATCAAACCAGCTCAATTTTTCAGCTATTTTTTGAATTTCCATAGGGGTCTTACCGCAGGCATATAAAGCGGCGATAAAAGCGCCTATACTGGTGCCCGATATCGCCTCAAGCTTTATATCATACTCTTTAATGGCCTGTAAAACACCGACATGAACAGCGCCGAGAACAGCCCCGCCTCCGAGCGCTAATCCAATTTTTTTCTTTTTACTTTTTTTATTTTTAAAAAAGCCAGTTATCGACAATGTTATACCTCTAATTACAGTTTTTTAATAAAAATATTTTTAAACTCTATAGGAATACCTTCACTTTGTAAGGCAATTTTCCCCATAGAAAGTGACGGATTAATTCCATAGTTCTGCTTGACACCATTAACATAACAGGTAATGGTATTATTTTCACTGACAATTTTATATTGGTTCCATTCACCAATTGGTTTTTCGTTGCTTTGGTATTTTTTGGGGATCACTAAAAATTGCTCGGTATTTTCATACTCTTTTTCATCCACTGTAATAGAGCCGGGACCGATAAGCACAAAATCTCCGGCATGTCCGGATTTTAACTGACATTCAACACAATTCGGCCAGACCTGGTCCGGTTCCTGAACATAAAGCAGCACACCGCTGTTTCCGGCAAGTTTGAGCCAGCGCCATTCCAGGGTTAAAATAAAATCAGAATAATCATCAACCGTACGCATATACCCGGTAGGCACGCCCTGGCAATGAATGGCGCCCTCTGTTACCGACCATACGCTATTAACATCAACACTATCACAGGGAATATAACGTTCCCAGCCGGAAAAATCCGTTCCGTTCCACAATTTTACAGCATCTTTGTCCGGGCCTTTTTGTGAACACGCTGACATAAAAACAAAAAATGATAATATTAAAACTGTTAATAAAATTCGTTTCATGGAAACTCTCCTTATCTATATACCTGATTTTTCAAATTTACGTTCCCGTTTAATTCAATTATTTTTTAATAGAAAACCGGTCCCAAACTTTTCCGTCAAGGTCATAACTGGTGCACGTCAACACATTATCATTTATATCAAAATACTGATACAACATCACACCGCCAAACCGTTTTTCGATAAAGTCGGCGTCCGGCAAATCGACCTGCCTGTTGGGTATGCCGATGGAAATCATATAAATCGTGCCCTTATCAGGAGATTTGACGACCTGCCCATTGTTTATCGGTTTGGACCGCATGTAATAATGCACATGACCGGACATTACCATATCAACGTGATATTTATCAAAAACCGGGCACCATAGTTCACGAATTAGGGGGTAATCTTCTTCCATGGAATAGGGCGGAAAATGAAAAATGGCAAATTTCCATTTTGCCGTTGACTTGGCCAGCTGTTCTTCTATCCAGCTCACCTGGTCTTTATAGGGTGAAGTGGCGGCAAGGACCAGAAAGAATGCATTACCATAGGTAAAACTAAACGCTTTTTCCGGTTCCACAGTATCCGGACCGTTTTCAGGTAAAGCAAATAACTCATAAAACATTTCGGCGCCAAGACCGTCCTGATCATCATGGTTTCCTATGGCCGGCATCAAAGGTCTGTTTTTTATCACATCTTTGGAATATTCAAATAACTGGTCCCAGTCATCACGATATAAACCGGTGCTGACAATATCCCCGCCAATGGTGTAAAAGCCGACGTTGGGGTGACGCGTAAAGGATGTATTTATCAACCTGCCCCATTGCTGCGACCGGTGTGTATCGCCAAAGTATATAAACGAAAAGGGCGATGGTTTTGAAGGAGCGGTTATAAACTCTGCCTGTTCACTCCACAGGTCTTTTTCCGGATTGCCCACTTTGTAAAAATATTTTTGACCGGGCTGTAACGAGTCCAGCTCTGCTGTAAACCGATGAATATAACGGTCATTGCGCAGTAACCGGTCTTCCAGGACATTAGGTGTTGCCGCTTTTTCCCGTATTATATCCGGTGTGTTTTCCTGCCAATACCGCACAACACCATTTTTAACGGAAAGGTCCGTACGCCATTGAATATTGACGGTTGTTTGCGGATCATCACCCCAGGTCAGCATGATTTGATCGGGTTCAGGTGATGACGGATAAGGGGTGGTCCGAAAAGCACCGATGAGATGGGCCTCCCGGGCACGGCCGCGAATGGTCGTCAAGAGTATCTGTCCCTTTAAAGATTCCGGCACCTGGGTTAACACCAGCTCATCCCAATCGTGATAGGTAAAGGAGCTCTCCTTCATTATGGAAACATACTGGTTCTCCGGGGAAAAACCGCTCAGTTCAAGTTTTTCATTTTTGTCCTGCGGCCCGACGGCGACAAAATAATGAGGCCGGTGTTTGTCAAATCCGTTAATTCCCAAAGCAACAGACCCTTTATCGAATTTTTTTTGCCACACCTGATAGGTATACTCTTCGTTCTTAACAAACATATCTGTCTTAAAAAATCCGGCTTCTTTTAGCCAGAACGGTGCAATCGGTTGGTCCACATGCTGCATAACAGAAACGACCGCCGGAACATTTACATCAAAAGTCCAGTATCGGGTGGCTAGAACTTGTTTTTCTTCCGGGGTAATCAAATTCATGATTTTCTGGTCATCAAGCTGTTCCAGTTCGGCATCGTCCATTGTTGCATAAAACCGCGTGACAATGTTATCCATAACATCTTTGACAGATAATTCCTGTCGATGACAGGACGTTATGGCAATAACGAAAAAGAACAGTGATAAAATATAATGGAGGCGAGATGATTTATTTTTCATAGCAGGCTCCTGTTTATAAAAAACTGCTTTACTGACTCACCTTTCTTTATAAATATAATAAATATTAGAAATGAAAAAAGGACAATTTTGTTTTTTTATCAATCCAAATATTTATAAAACAAACCTGACAAAAAAATCAATTACAAAATAAAATATTCAGGTTGATATTGATATATTTTGTCCATTCATCATCCGTAAAGACCAGATGAAACATGGAATTGATAGCCAATTTGGTTACTTTTCCTCCAATGATTAAACCCACACCGCCATTTACACCGATTCTATTTTCTGTTTCATTAACTTTGACAGTCACAGTCCTGCTGGATACTCTTGCGGTTGCTTTTATGTCAGCGTTGCAAAAATACATTCCTGCACCCAGCTGACCAAATAATTGTGACGGTTCATCAGGATTTGGTTTTGTTATAAATTTAAAACTTGGGATAATTTCAAGAGTCGTAAAAGAACCATCGAGATGTACATCCAACAAATTGACTGTAGAGTGATACCAGTAATCATTTCTCACTTCACTGGTTAAATCATTCTCCACTTTACTTTGATCAGGACTCCACCGGTTAAATGATGCACGTACCCCAAAATAAGTATATTCGGAAACCTTTTGAAACAATTCTCCGTTCATATTAAAACCTGTTTTCCAATACTCGCTGCCTTCACCGAGAGCATGTGCGGAACCTCCGCCAAATCCGATAATGCTGTTATCGCAAAAAGCACTACTTGCAGCAAAACTCAATATAACAATTGTCCGTACAATGACTTTTCCCATATTCATTGAATTGTCCCTTTGGTATGTAATTATTGTATTCAAGCAAAACCTCTGAGAATTTTGCCGACCCATTATAAAATAATTATTATTAACGATTTTTCAATCGTCAGGTTTGTTTTTATTTAAACGACAAGGTAAGGCAAAGACCTTACCTTGTCGTCAATACAATCTAAATCTAAGCTTTGGGTTTATAAATCAAACTGACAACGATTCCGGCAAGAATAAATTGAATGAGCCCATAAATCAGCCATTGAATTACCATGCTAAAGGGTACCGGATAAACCACGTATTGATTCAACATAGCGGTTACACTCATAAAAAGCCCGATAATAATCCCGAAACGGAATCCCTCGCAAATCCCCTTTTTCTCATAACCCTTGATAAATATAAACACAAACATAAATGACATAAAGAGAGAAGTGAGCGTCATAATCCACATTTTTGACATCATGTCCGGCCGCCAGAGTTCCTGCAAAGCCGCATAAGAGGAGGCAAGAATTAAACTATGAATAAGAAAATCTGTAACCTGAAAAGTAATAAAAACAGCCAATGTTGCCGGAATCAATCGCTTTAGGTTCATTTTGTGCTCCTTTGTTTAATAAAAACAATTATCTGCCTTTATGAAGGCAAACTCGGTGACCTAACTTATCCTTTACAACAAATCAAAATACTAGATAAAAACTAGTAAATAATACAGATCAATTCAACATGTTTATCGTTTTTTATAAAATTTATTCTGGTACAGATTAAAACTGATTAGTATCGATAAATTTAAATATTCAAACAAATTACAGTTCTTTTATTAACCAACAACCACATATAATGTTCCATAATAGAACAATATACTTGCTTTTTGTAAAATTATTCATTAAATTTGGCTGTCAACTAAAGGAGAAAACCAATGGATAATCCACAAAGACACGTTATTCGGCTATCACAATACAAAGCAGCTCTTAAAGAATTTCAAAATGCCGGTATTCATAAAATTTATGCAAAAAATTTGGCAGACGCAGCCGGTGTACAACCGGTGCAGGTTCGTAAAGATTTTTTCGTATTAGGCATAACCGGCAACAAAAAAGGCGGCTATGATGTTGACCAGCTCATGCAAACATTTGAAAAATTGTTAGGTCTGGAAGAAAGATGTAAAATCATAGTAGTAGGTTATGGAAGAATCGGCGCTTCTCTTGTAGATTATCGGGGTTTTTATGAAAACAAAATTGAAATTGTTGCCGCCTTTGACAAAGACAATTTTAAAATAAATGCAAATGGCAATCCACCTATATTACCGATGGAATCATTGGAACCGTTTATAGAAACACACCTGATTCAAATAGCCGCACTGTGCGTCCCTAACAATCAGTCACAGGCTGTTGTTAATCAGTTGGTTAATTGCGGCATTAAAGGACTGCTCAATTTTTCATCGCGTCAGGTTAATGTGCCAAAAGGAGTATTCGTCAACAACATAGACCTGACACAAGCAATGGAAACCCTTATCTTTCAAGTAAATACTCTATCAGGAAAATAACCATGTCGGATAAAATAAAAATTTCAATTTGCCTTGGAAGTTCCTGTTTTTCACGAGGCAATAAAAAAAGCACAGAAATAATACAGGAATATATTAAAAGAAACAATCTATCATCTGAAATAAATTTCCAGGGGTGTTTGTGTACCAGTAACTGTAGTCAGGGACCTGTTATTAATATAAACGATAAAAGTTATTACCAGGTTGAGCCGATTACGGTTATAGATATTTTAGACCATGTCATTCGAGAGGATACAAAATGAATCCTTATTACCCCATTTATACTGAAAAAGCCGAATGTCAGGACTGTTACAAATGCGTTCGGTCCTGTCCGGTCAAAGCAATACACCTGGAAGACGGTAACGCATCGGTTATTCAGGAACAGTGTATTTTGTGCGGGATGTGTGTTCAGGTATGTCCGGTGGGCGCTAAAAGAGTTCGAAACGATATTGAACGGATCAAACGCCTTTTAACATTAAAACCCAAAGTTGTTGCATCCCTGGCCCCCTCTTTTGTCAGCGATTTTCCGAATATCAAACCGGAGCAAATGATAAACGCATTAAAACAACTTGGATTTACAGCAGTTTCGGAAACAGCCCTTGGCGCGCAGGAAGTTTCAGCCCACATGGCAAAGAAAATTTCCAGTATGGAAAACAAAATTATTATCTCTTCGGCATGCCCGTCTGTTGTCAACCTGGTGAAAAAATACTATCCTGAATGTAATACAATGCTGGCAGATATGTTTTCCCCCTTGTTGACGCACTGCCGCATGATCCGGCAAAAACTGGGAAATGATATTGGTATTGTCTTTTTTGGTCCCTGTTTTTCCAAAAAGTGGGAGGCGGATGAAAATTCGGATTTATTAAATATTGCTGCCACATTTAAAGATTTACAACAGTGGCTTGACCAGGAACAGATCGATCTTGAAAAAATAGTGCCGACAAAACAAGATAAATTCTGGCCGGAACAGGCCCAGGAAGGTGCTTTGTATCCGATTGACGGTGGTATGATTGCCGGAATCCGGGCGAATTGTACAGTCAAGGACACAACATTTATGACTTTTTCCGGTGTTGATAATGTCATTGATGCATTACATGATTTGCCGACATTGAAAACAGACGGTAATCTGGTTCTGGAATTATTAGCTTGCCGGAACGGGTGCATAAACGGTCCGGGATGCAGCGAGGCAGATAAATCAATCTCAAAACGTTTGAACCTTATAAATTATTCAACCTATCCGGAAGAAAAAATTCCACGTAAAACGACCCTGGATATAAACTATAAACCGGAAATAACGACCATAAAAAAACACGAACACACGGAAGAAAATATAATAAAAACGCTTGAAAGCATTGGAAAATATGATAAAAAAGATGAGCTGAACTGTTCGGGATGCGGATATGATAACTGCCGCGATTTTGCACATGCTCTTTTGGACGGAAAAGCCGAACAGAGTATGTGTGTAACTTATATGAGAAAACTGGCGGGTAAAAAAGCAAACGCCCTGTTAAAAACAATGCCGTCGGGTGTTGTCATTGTTGATCATAAATTACATGTCATCGAATGTAATTACAACTTTGTTCATTTACTCGGAACGGATGCGGAACTTGTTTATAAAACGGTGCCGGGATTAAGCGGCGCCCATCTTGAAAAAACCATATCATTCGCTGATAAATTTCAAACTGTTTTAGAAAATGGAGAGGATTTATTAAATCAAAAAATCACATTAAACGATAAAGTATTATTGGGTTCTATTTTTACAATTGAAGCCAACAGAATTGTCGGTGGTATTTTCCAAAACTATTCCAAGGCCATTTTAAATAAAGAAAAAATAATTGAACAAACCCAAAAAGTGATTGAAAAAAACCTGGCTACGGTTCAGCAAATCGCCTATTTACTGGGAGAAAATGCGTCGGAAACAGAAATCACCCTCGATTCAATCATAAAATCATTCTCTGAATTTTCAGAAGGAGATGAATCATGACGGATTCATCATATATTGAAATTGATCATTCCAACAAATTTAAAGAGAAACAACTGGTTGGCGGTGATACTTTTATTTCACAACGAATTAAAGAAAAAAACCGCATCATTTCCGTTTTATCGGACGGACTTGGAAGCGGCGTAAAGGCTAATGTGCTTTCCACGTTAACAGCGACCATGGCGTTAAACTATGCAACCCATGATTTTGACATTCGAAAAACAGCCCGGGTAATTATGAAAACGCTGCCGGTTTGCAAAATCCGTAAAATCAGTTATTCCACATTCACCATAGTAGATATTGATAAAGATGGTTCAACGCGTATTATTGAATATGACAATCCCTCCTATATGCTGATGAGCCAAAAGAAAATTGTAAACATGCACAAAGAGCCTATAGAGATTACCAACGAAAAAGGTGAGACAAAAAAGCTTTATTATTCAAAATTTAAAGCAAGTCTCGGAGACCGTATTGTACTCTTTTCAGACGGCGTTACCCAGTCCGGTATCGGGTCACCGGAACACCCTTTTGGCTGGGGTGAAAATAAAACAGCCGATTTTATCAGGCAGCAGGTCAATATCGAACCGACAATTTCCGCCAGAGATTTATCACAAACAATTGTAAAACAGGCTTTTCGAAATGACAATAACAAGGCCCTGGATGATATCACCTGCGGCGTGATATATTTTAGAGAACCCAGACGGCTATTGGTCATGTCCGGACCACCTATCGACAAAGCAAAAGACCAGGACATGGGCCGGATTATTTCCACATTTCAGGGTAAAAAAATTATTTGCGGCGGTACAACGGCCAATATTATTGCCCGTGAAATAAATCAAAAAATTACCGTTGACATGAAATCTTTTGACAGGGAAATCCCCCCTACTTCAATTATGTCCGGGGTTGATTTGATAACTGAAGGCACAATTACATTGGGAAAACTGGTTGAATCTTTGGAGAAAAACGAAACTCTCAACACCAATTTAAATAACGGCCTCAGCAAGTTTATTGACCTTTTATTAAACAGTGACATTATCCATTTTGTTGTCGGCACAAAAATAAATGATGCCCATCAAGATCCGAATGTACCTGTTGAGCTGGAAATACGACGAAATATTTTTAAAAGGCTGGTCCAAATAATGGAAAAAAAATATTTAAAAGAAACTTTACTACGATTTATCTGAGGAGCCATAATGGATAATAAAATAAAAATAACGATTTGTACAGGAACAAATTGTTTTGTAATGGGCGGAGCAGAGCTTTTGCTGCTTGAGGAAAATTTATCTGAAACATTAAAGAATAAAGTAGATATTGTCGGCTGCACGTGTATGGATATATGTAAAGACACATCAGCAGGTAAAGCGCCGTTTGTCAAAATAAATGATAAAATTATCAGTCAGGCTACAATTCCCAAAATCATTGGAGTTCTGGAAAAAATGATCAATGAAAGTGAGGAATTGTGATGAATTATATTAACAATGCAACGTTGATCAAACGTGAGTTGATGGTCCGTTTGGCAAAAAGTATAAATTCGGATGATATTGAATCCATAAACCGAATCCCTTTAGAAATGGCGCCCAAAAACGGAACAGCCGTTCGATGCTGTGTTTATAAAGACCGGGCTGTTTTAAAATACAGACTCATGGCCCTGTTGGGTCACTCTATTGAAGATGAAACCGATGAATTAAAACCGCTTTCCGTTTATGCCCGTGAAAGTTTTAATCGTGAGGAATGCACGGCCCCGATATTAACCGTGATGGATGAAGCGTGCAGCTCATGTGTTAAAAATAATTATTTTGTAACCAATGCGTGTCAGGGTTGTGTGGCCCGTCCCTGTATTATGAATTGCCCTAAAAATGCGATAACCATGGTTAACGACCACGCTGTTATTGATCCTGAAAAATGTGTGAATTGCGGCAAGTGTATGAACGAATGCCCTTATCACGCTATAATATATATGCCGGTGCCTTGTGAAGAGGCCTGCCCGGTGAACGCTATCAGCAAAAACGAACATGGCAAAGAACAGATAGATTTTGATAAATGTATAAGCTGCGGCAAATGTTTGCGTGAATGCCCATTCGGCGCGATTATGGAACGTTCACAAATGGTGGATGTTCTGAAAAGTCTGAAATCGGATCGTCCGGTTGCGGCCCTGGTTGCACCGGCCCTGGTCGGACAATTTTCTTCCGAATGGGGACAAATAATTTCAGCGATCAAAAAACTCGGTTTTGATGATGTGTATGAAGTTGCCTTTGGCGCAGACCTGACAGTTGAACATGAAGCACAGGAATTAAAAGAACGCCTACAAGCCGGAGAAAAATTTATGACGACCTCCTGCTGCCCGGCCTATGTTGAAGCGGTTAAAAAACATATCCCAAAACTGGAGCCGTTTGTTTCTCAAACACCCAGTCCCATGCAGTTAACGGCAAAACATGTCAGGGAACAAACACCTAATGCGGTGCAAGTCTTTATCAGTCCCTGTGTTGCCAAACGCAGTGAAGCTTTAAAAAACAGCGGTATTGATTATGTTCTTTCAATCGAGGAATTGGGCGCATTGTTTGTGGCATTTGATATTGATGTTCAAAAATGTAATGAATCGGAGGCACAACAAACCGGCTCAAATGATGGTCGTGGATTTCCTGTTTCCGGCGGCGTTACAAGAGCAATCGAACACTTTGCGCCCGATACACTCAAAGACCCGATTTTAATTGACGGATTAAACTCTAAAACAATGCGGGAACTGAAACGCCTGCCCCAGGGTTTTAACGGAAACTTTGTTGAAGTAATGGCCTGTGAAGGCGGGTGTCTATCCGGCCCAAATGTTATATGCAGTCCAAGATTGTCTTTAAAAAACCTGAATAAGCTGTTGACCCGCGAAGAGAAAAAGGAAACAGCAGAGATGATGGTTTAAGGAAGATTAATATTTAAAAAAAGGCACACTGTATTTGTGAACCAGTGTGCCTTTTTTGTTTTTATAATATGAATTAACCAACAATTGCTAATTTCATTTAATTTTAGAAAACCAACTCTTTACATCACCAAACAAAAAGCCATTTAACGGCCTTGTATAAACCAACACCAATATAACCCAAAGGACCAGGCTTGACAAAGTTATTGACGTCAACATTTATTGTCACATAAGCAATTAAATGTTCTAGTTTGTTTTCACGACCTTTTAACAAGTCCAGCTCTCGTTGAAGCCTCTCCAACTCTTTTTCAATGCTAAGCGCTGCTGGTACATTTTCTGCCTTGGCCAATAATTCCAAATATCTTTTGCGCGCCTTTTCAATATTGTCAATTTTAATTTCCAGATCAAAATATTCTTCCGTTACATCCTGCCCTGAAACATATTTATCGACGACCTTGGCCAATGTTTCTATTTGGTTGACTAAACCGGACGTTTCTTTAACAGGAACCCGAATTTTAATATTCTTTTTACGTGTAAAAACAATATAACCGTGACAATTTTTAGCAAGCTCCTGAATATCCTTAATCACACTATCCGGTTGGTTGGATTCGAGGGAAAAATAAACATCATAAATGACTTTTCGCTGAAAAGACATTTCAGCAACCGTAGTCACCCCATCTACGATATAACTACCATCTTTTATTGATGACGGTTCGTAACTGTTAGTTGAATAATATCCTGGTGAAGAACAGGACAACAGTGAAACGAATGCAATAACACAAATAAACTTTTTCATAACTTTTCCTCTGGTTTAACAGAAAAACTGAAATCCTCAATGTTTTAAAAAATTCATTGTAGAATTTTCCTTGCAAACAGATCAATCAATCTAATGTGGCTTTAGATAATATTCAACCTGAGACGATCTTAATGAGACTGCTTTTTTTAATTGATTATCTGTTTTCAACAAAACAAGAAAGGCCTCTTCCGGGCCCCAGACCATTTCAGCAATATTTGATTTAATCAACCTGTGAAGACTCTGATTGAATTCAATTTTGTCAATTATTTCATCCATATCTTTAACCAGGCCATTTGTCTTTTTAAATGCTTCTTCTGTGAGATAAAAAGACCGGTCAAAATCAGAAAATTTTATATACCGGCTATAAAAACCTTTATTTTCGTGTAAATAATTCGAAGCAAAATTTATAAAATACAATTTTAGATCACCTGGATCCAAATCTTCAAATTTCAAATTTTGACTCTCTATAAAAATATCCGGAATGACCCCACCCCCACCGTAAATTTCTCTGTTATTTTTACTTTTAAAAACAGAACGGTTTTCCTTATAATTCAAAGAATCGGTATTATATATCTGGCTGTAATATTTTTCAAAAGGGATATCTTTAAATTCTCTTTGAATGGACCTGCCCGAGGGCGTTAAATACTTGCCGATAGTCATGAGTATTGCGCCGCCATTATCAAGATAAAAGGTACTTTGAATTAAACCTTTACCAAATGTATTGGTACCAATTATTAAACCCCGGTCATTATCCTGTAATGCTCCTGCCAGTAGTTCGGATGCACTTGCAGAACTGCGGTTTACGAGAACGATCACAGGCAATTTAAAAAAACCATTTTTTTTATTAACATATACTTCATTTATCCCGGTTTTTCTTCCAATTGTTTTCGAAATCGTATCACCTTTTGCCAAAAAATATTTTGCAACATTTATGGTATTTTGTAATTCTCCACCTGGATTATTTCGTAAATCAATAATTAATTTTTCAGAATCGTCAGGTTCAATTTTTTTTAAATGATCATAAAACTCTTCCGCCGTTTTTAAAGAAAAATTCGTACACTTTAAATATATCGTGTTATTATCCAACCTAAAAAAATGAGAGATTGAAGGCTGGTCAATTTCTTTTCTTTCTACATTAACATCATAGTCGGAATCTGTATGATGCCGGTGAAATGTCATTAAAACCTTGCTTCCCTCCTCACCATAAAACTTTAATTTCAATTCGGGTAAAGTTAAATTACCGATTGAGACGCCGTTAATTTTTTTTAATATGTCGCCCGGCATAATACCTGATTTATCTGCCGGACTGTTTTCAACGACATTCACGACTAGAGGAGAATCGGACACCATATATAATTCAATTCCTATCCCATACATTTTCCCCTGACTAATCATGGCAAAACGGGAAAATTGCTCAGGATTAAGATAAATGCAGTGCGGATCAAGAGACCGTAATACGCCATTTATTGCGTAATATATTAATTCGGAGCTGTTTTTTTCAACCAGATAATTGGATGTAACATGATTAATAACAGTAGAAAACAGCCGCAAATCTTTATACGCCTGCGCAAAAATTGCATTCACACCAAATCCTAGAAAAAAAATTACTATTAATATTCTCTTTTTCATTTTATTCCCAATTCATAATTTTTGACTTTGTCTGTTCAATCAGCTTTTGAGAAGAAAGCGGGGCTTTTTTGATAAAATTTGAATAATATTTTTTTGCTTCACTTTTATTATTCATTTTCTCATAGACATATCCAAGATTATAAAAAGCTTTATATGAAAATTCGTTTTTTTCAATTGAGCCCTTGTAAGCTTGTATAGCATTATCAGTCTTTCCAAGTTTAGCCCAAAAAACACCTTTATTGTACAAGAGAACCGGATCATCAGGTTCCAAGAATAAAGCGGCATCTATTTCGTTCAGCGCTTCTTTATAATTTCCAAGTTGTTGATAGATATTGGAAAGCTGGACATGGGCCATAAAAAAACTCAGGTCTTCTTCCAATACCTTTTCAAAACTATTTTTTGCATTTTCCAGATCATTTAATTTCAAATATGCAGAACCAATTAAAAAATACAACTCTGATGATTTTTGATAAATAGGCAATATTTTTTCTTTATTATTTTTTTCTTTCTCATCCGTAAGAGATTTAAAATCTGTTATTGCCCCGTTGTAATCGGCTAGATGCGCTTTTGCAAGCCCACGCACATATTTAGCCTGATCAAAGTCGGGTAATTTGGCTAACGAATAATCAAGCTCTGTCACAGCATTTTTATAATTTCCCAACAGGAACTCTCTGAAACCGTCGTGAAGGATTTTATATAGCTCATCCAAAACCTCCTGCGTATACATATTAGCTGCTGTTTCTTTTTTGGGAAGCAACAACGTAAAGAGCTTCCAGTCCAAAAAAGGATCATAGGTCAATGCGCTGTTAAAATAGTAATTCAAAGAATCAATCGTACTTTTAAAAGCCGGATCAGGTTCTTCCTTTAATATTTCTATATGAATCTGCTTATCCCTTACTACGCCGGCACAATAGAGTCCAAAATATGCCAATGCAAAATGAGGATCCCTTTCAATTGAAGAGTTGAAATATTTTATCGCTTTGTCAAATTCTTCCATGGAATAGTGTTTTACTCCGACATTAAAATGCGCGACAGCACTATTGGGATCATTTTGCAGGGATTTTGAAAGACTATTTAGATCTTCATCAATTATCAGTTTTGGTCCACATGAAAATAAAAACAGGACTGCTAAAATAACTGGAATCGACCGTATTTTCATTATGCTCCCTTTCTTTAATAATTATTATAAAACTATTTCTTAACAAAATACCCGGTTTTTAGGGATAAATTTTAGTACCAATATAAACAACTCGCATTCCGACGTATTAATTTTGATACTTGAACTGAACATAATATTACCTGAAATTAGATTTTATTAATTTGTTTTGTTCAGCAAACCCTTACTTGAAAAAAGGAAAATAAAAAAAAGAATTACCTGACCCTGATAAACACCCATGTTAAAAGTAATCAGCAATCTTGAAAAAAGAATATAACAAAACATACTTTTAGTGTGCAAGTTATATTTCTAAAAATATTTGAAAAATTTCAATAAATCCGGATTCTCATTTCAGCGAGAACTCTTGATAAATAACAATTAATATGATTCTTTTTCAACCTTTAATTGTTTCATCATCTCTTTGGTAAGCGTCCGTAACATTAAAATATGGACCGAAACAGATACGGCAATTAAAAGCAAAACAACCCTGAGCCAGAAAATATCTGTGTGAAAAATTATAGTCGTGCCGATAACACCCCATAACAACACCATAGTAACAATTTTTGAGGCTGTTGAAATAGCCCGAAATTGTAAATAACCGTTTATATATGTACCGAAAATTCTATGAGTGACAAGCCAGTTGTACAACTTGTTTGAACTGTGCAAAAAAGACATGGCTGCCAGTAACAAAAACGGCGTTGTGGGAATAAGCGGCAAGAATATCCCAACGATTCCCAGCGCCAGAGATATATAACCAACGATAACAAGTAAAATCTTAATCATGAAATAATAGTGTTAAATAAAAGTTCATAGTACCGGCATATCATAAAACATTTTTTACAAAAATGCCAGATTTTTTTCGGTATAAAATTTTTTAATATACCCATAATTATTATCAGATTCCAAAAGAAAAAATTCCTTGAATGCCCATATTTTTTCTTACAAATCGTCCCCGCCTTCTTTAATAAGCTCAATTTCACGACCGCCCACTTTAATCGTCCAATAGTGATGATATATACAACCGGATGGACAGTCACCCCAGCCATAGATATATTTATAATATCTGTATTCACCATCCTTTTCCAAACGAATAGAGGACCCGCTACCGATTATACCTTCCCTTTCAACATGAACAAACTCGGCAGTATCATTTAACTTTTCTACAAGGGCGACCGTGTTGAGGGGTTTTGAGGAAGCAATGTGATACCAAATACGACCATGAGATTCAAATAAAGAATTCACCTCAAGTTCATACTGTTTAATCAAACCATCTATACCGGTGATACCGGTCTCTTTACCTTTTTGCCAGTTTCGTGACCAGGTTTTGTTTGTATCCACACTAACACTTGTTCCATAAAGGATGACAGTCCCATGTGTATGGATGTGGTGAATATTTTCGACCAGAGAATTGCTCATTTTATAACAATTTTCATAAATATTCAGCAAATCGTTTTGATAGAATAAAATACGATTCTCATTCAATTCGATCTGGTTATACCTGGCAAAAGGATCTTTTTGTACCTGACAAAATTCAATATATGCGGCATCATCATAGTAAAGTATTCGTATTGAGTCAGTCAAAGGCTGCAAGTCCTTTTCCGAATAGAGTAACGGTTCCGTATTTATAAAATCCTGTTGACATGAATTAATAAACACCAGCAGAAATAGAAATGTAAAATATTTCATAGCTGACCCCTTTTAAATTATAAACTTAACTTGGAATTTATTTTACCAAACCATCTCTATTTATCCGATTTTTTATATAAATTCCTCATATTTTTTAAAAAGACCGTTGTTTTATCATTATAAAACCGTTTAAAATCCGCTTCACTCGCATGTCCCTTGTAGGGAGCAAAATGATGGTTTTTCCTGGCATTTCGCCACACAAGGGCATAAACCATGGATTGCAAAAGATGATGCTCTTTTAATGGATTTAGCAAGCATGAGGTGAACCAGTTATTTATATCCAGATTTTCTCTGCCGGTTTCAGTCAAGGCTGCTATTTTATGGTGCTCTTTTGCAGCCCTCTCTGCCATTTTACAGTTCAGCACCAACCGGTCAATATAATGCGCTATATTATTTTCATCAACCTCACCCCAAAAATAATAATCCACTCCCATAACATCCACATAATCATCTCCGGGATAACGTTCCATATATTCCGAATAGTTTTTGACATCATGGGGTGAATAGGCGTAAATCAGATGATGAACGTTACAATTGTTTTTTAAATAATCGACTGTAAAACGCCATAATTGAATAAATTCATCTGTCGTACAGTTATTCTGCCCCCACCAAAAAGCGCTATGAGTATGTTCATGAAAAGGTCGGAAAATAATCGGAATCCTGGTGCCGTCCGTAGTTTGAAGCGAATTGAAAAATCCTCCCAGGGTATCGAGCCAGGCTATATATTTACTATGATACATGCCATTTGGCAAAATATCAGAAACAGCATGACTCGCGTCCCAGGTAGTGCCGCCGGAAACAGGATTATCGGCATGCCAGCTAATGGTATTGATGCCGTTCATTTCAAAAATATCGTTAATCCACTTTTTCATCAAATCAAAAGAAACACTGTCCAGGTTTTGTGTACTCCCTGTTTCCAAATGTCCGATGTCCCATCCGGCCACTGCCGGATAATCATCCAGAATAATTTTGACATCCGAACGCTCATCGCTCTTTTTGCTGTTATACATAATGCCGTATGCCGGATCATCCTGGTGTCCAAAAAGTAATTTACCCATGCTGAACGCAAACAAATTTTGATATAAATTTTTTGTTTCACAGGTAGCCTGTTTATCAACAAGAACAACAGGGACCTTTTGGGATTCCATACCACACTGCACGAAAAAAAGGAACATTGAAAATAAAAGAACAGCCTTTTTCACAAACATAAATATTATCTCTCGACTTAAAATTTTCAAACCAGGCAAAGCAACACTAACTGACGTTCTAAAAAGTACCATTCAATTTAACGAACGATAACCTATCGATTTAATGGATTTTTCTGAATTTCTGTTATTGTGTTCATCAACGAAGGATGATTGGCTAAAATTCTATACTGTAAAAACCTGAGAATCGTTGTAAAATCTTTCCATTCGGAAAAAAAGGACTCTGATCCCTGAAAAAGCTCTTTGGCCTCTTCCAAAGCGGCCTTTACATAGTCACCCATAGATTTTGTAAGCAGATCATCTTCCAGGACACTAACAATTTTTTCCAGTTCATTTTTATCCAGCCAGATAGACTGACAGTTGGTGCAATAGTCTATTTCAACATGGGTATCGGCATAATCAAGTACACTCATTGTATTTCCGCATTGAGAGCATTGATATTTATGGGTACCGGCTTTAAAATTTTCAGGGTGTTTCCAAATTTCAAAATCCACCCAATTAAGATCGGCATCGGTTTTATCTTTTACCTGTCGCAGTTCATCTTTATCAAACCAGATTCCTTCACATTTACAGCATTCTTCAACCTTGATACCTTGAATAGTTTTTTCGTGCAGTTCGATTTTACATTTTGGACAATCCATAATATTTTCTCCTTTAGCTATTTTTGACCACATTTCGGAGTGAAAAGATCAAGCCGTTTAATTCCACCATTTTAAACAGAGCCTACTTTAATTAAAACACTTTAATTGAAGAATAAATTTAAATTATCGAAAATTAAAACACGTTAATTTGCTTTTAAAATATATTTTGAAAAATAAATATTTGCCGATAAACTATGGTGCGTATTTAATATTTCCAATTCACGGACAAGGTCAGAAAAGGGATCAGATACATTATATTTCTCTGAAACAACTTTAAAATAATTCGAATCAGCTAATATTACATGTGCCAGCTCAGTCGCGGTTACATCAAGGCTTATTTGTTCATTGCCTGCCAAAATTTCGGAAAAATTTGGGTTTCCCGTAAAATTTACTTTATGGTCATATTCAGATATTGTCTTTTTTAGATAAATACCACATTTCTGTAAAATATCATCTAGTAAAATTTCAAAATCATAGGGAACAATTACCGCCTGTTTTTTACACACTCGTTGTAATTCCCGAACAAGTCCCTGAGATTTTGCATAAAACAAGGAACCGGCAAAGGTAACGATACTCACCGAATTGTCCGGTACAGGTAGAGAATCACCGGAACCATGAGCATAGGTAATTTTTTGATGCGGTGCTGCTTGTTTCAACATTTCTTCACTCGGATCTATACCATAGACATGACGGCAATATTCTGCCAGGGCAACAGCCGAATAACCGGTGCCGCATCCGACATCCAAACCATTTTCAAATTCTTTATGATTATCCAGAACACGTTCCAGTATCATTTTATGCAGAGGCGGCCGAAAGGCCGAATAATGGTAGGCAAAGGTCCGGGTATATTTTTCGCTCATGTATTACTTTCAAATAAATTATTGTATACCATTCTATAATTATATATCTGGAAATTTTAGAATATCCTTTTTAGAATCAAAACATAAAATCTTGACATAAACATCATGTACTATTTCAATATAGCCACCATTGCTATTTAATATTTTAGACAAACATTTCTCTCTCTCACCCTTTACTCCTAATTCTTTATCCATTAATTCACTCTGATTCTCTTCTGATATAATCTTACATTCTGCGTTTGAAATAGAATCTCCATATAACGAATGAGAACAGGAAATATAATATAACGAATTAAAATAAAATAATAATATAGGCCATCTCCGAACATGAGAGCCGGGAAAAGGAATTCTTCCGTTTGTCCAATAAGAATCAAACTGTATAGCGACAATTCCTGTTTGATCTGGATAAACATTTAGATTTATCAAAATTGAATCATGCAACGTATACTTTTTTAAAAACTCAAACATTGTTATTTCTGAACCAGAACTCCAATCGAAATTATTCTCTAATAAATCCTTGCCCAACCACTGGGAATAATAGCTATTTTCACAATCATTATCTTTATTCAATATCAATTCTATTTCCCTTGATAAACCAGAGCAGCAACACCTGGTTCAAACGTTTCTAACTTTTTAAATCTTGTCTCTTTGGACACATTCGCAAACAAAGGAATACCTTTCCCAAAACTTGACACCCTGCTGAAACCGGCTTAAAATTATCTGAGAGATGACAAAATGATTAAAACGAATATTAATAGAAAAAGAGCAACAAATAAATATCTGGAAAATTTGTTCTTTTTAGAACCAGTCGATGCAAAAAACATCATGTTCTGGGGGTCTTTGTAAGCATAGCCGAACCTGAATTTATAACAACAATTCAAACACTGCCCCGCGTCATCCGGATTTTCATGACCGCATTTAGGACAAATCATTTATGCCTCCATTAAATTTAAAAATATCTTTTCACCCTTGTACTTTTCCCGGTTCCCAACAGTATTTCTTTAGTTTAATATAATTATATTTCCACCAGAAGCAATAAAAAATTCAATCATGGAATAAATGAGAATCTGATTAAAAAAAATAAAAGCCCTTGTTTTTATCAGTTTATTTTAAAACTTTCGAAAACAAAAATGCCCTGTTTTCAAAGCCGTATGATTTGTAAAATTCATCCGCCTGCTTTCTGTGAAAGGCGGAATCAAGCTCAATCCGTTTACAGTTATTTTCCAGGGCAATTTTTACAATTTCATCCAACAATTTTTTACCCAACCCTTTTCCCCGATGCTGTTTATCAACGACCAATTCATCAACATGTCCCAATCGCCCGGACTGCCACAAACTATTTTTTATGGTTAAAGAACAAAATCCAAATCCATGTCCGGCCAAAGTTGAACAAGCAGAGGAAAAATTTCTTCCAAATCCGAACACTGTGCTTGTCGAATAATAAAATCCATCAATGCATTCCAACTGATTTATGATAATAATCCAACAATATAACCACCGTTTTAGCGTGGTTTATTTACAACCTCCATGTGTTTCTCAGAATGGGCCAGGGTTTTAAAGCCGTATTTTTCATACAATCCATGAGCATCATTTGTGGCAAGGCCCCATCGTTGAAGATTTTGCAACTGTTCATGGTTCATAATTTCCTGCATGAGCTTTTTGCCCAATCCTTTGCCTCTATGGCTTTCCAGAATAAACACGTCCAGAATATAGGCATAAACAGCAAAATCAGTAACAACCCGCGCAAAACCAATTTGTTGGTTACCTGTATAAACGCCAAAGCAAAACGAATTTTCTATAGATTTTTTTACAGTCTCTATACTCCGCCCTTTCGCCCAATAGGATCGGTTGGATAAATAGTCATGTATAACGTGAACATCCAACAAGGACTTTTCAGTTGATATATGAATAATGTCTTCCATTTTAAAATTCCCTTTCTGTGTGTCAGTTTATTCCTTTCACTAAAATCGTATCACAATGCGCCGCTTTTAACCGATGTTTGAGGATGTGTTGATATTCCGGCGAATTATACCACGCGTTAAAATCATTCTGCGTTGCAAAACGGATGATAACCATACGGGAATCGTCCCGGTTACCTTCCAGAACCAAACAGTTATCATCAACAGCTAAATACTCTCCATTGTACTTTTTAAAAATATCATCTGCCTGATCCAGGTATTTTTGATACTCTGCATCATCATGAATTTTTATCCGGGCAATAAAATAATAGCTCATAGGATTTTCCTACATGTTGATTATTTTAGTTGTAATATAAAAATCTAAACAACCATTAAAATTATTTTTAATATACGAATTCACACCTTCTCAGGCGGTAATTTTGCATGGTCATCATTATTAAAATCATCAAGCATATTATATTTAATTTGTCTCGCCTTCCACCTGTCCCGTGCAAATTTTTGCATGTCAGTTACAGTATCAGTTTCATCAGTAATTTCAAGTCCAAGCAACGTTTCGATGATATCTTCCATCGTTACAATTCCATCCATACCACCATGTTCATCGACAATTATGGCAATGTGCTCTTTTTCCTCTAACAGCTTTTCCCACAACGTAAATAATTCGATAGAATCCGGTACGACGACAATGTCCCGTTTAAAATCTTTTAATTTTAATTTATGCTGGTCTTCTGCCAGTTTTTCAAGAATAGTCTGTCTAAAAACATATCCGCTTATATTTTCTTCATTCTCTGAAAATATCGGGATACGTGAAAACTTTAAATAATCCTTATTTTTTAAAAAATCCATCAAGAACTGGTTTTCATCAGCAACAGCAACAACCACTCTCGGTGTCATAATTTCTGCTACCTTGACATTTTTGAGTTTTAGTACATTTTGAATGATTTTATGTTCTTTATTTGAAAAAACACCTTCATCTGCTCCAATATGTGCCAATGCGGCAATTTCCTCTCGGCTGGTAGTCTGCTCTTGTATATCTTTTGCAATCAGTTTCGTAATGCTTGCCGACATAATAACCAATGGATAGGTGATAATTGTCATTCCTTTTATCGTTAAAGATGAAATCATTGCCAAATTTTTCCAAAATTTGGCACCGATCGTTTTTGGTATAATTTCAGTGATGACCAAAATTAAAATAGTCAATATAGCGGACACAATTCCAAATGATGCTTCACCGAATAGCTTAACTGCCTGAGCTCCAACACCGGCTGCACCAACTGTATGCGCGACTGTATTTAATGATAAAATGGCTGACAACGGTTTGTCAATATTAGCTTTTAAATCGATAAATGTTTTGGCCCAAACATTTCCACTATCTTGCTTTACCATTAAAAAAGACTGCGGAGTTGAAAGAAGCACTGCTTCCATAATGGAACAGAGAAATGACACAAACAGGGCCAAAAATAAATAGAATAATAGTAATAACATGTTTTATCCAAACTTAATTATTAAACAATTCTGTCATTTTTAAAAAGTTTATAGTCGGCTTGGTATTTCAATTCTATCTTACTCAATAGTACGAAAAAAATAAAACGTAAACAAATAATCCTTAAATCCCGAAGGGATGGCATTATTATAAAAGCCTTATCCCTTGATTCTCAAACCCCAAAGGGGTGATATATTCTAATCCAACCAATCAAACAAATGTTTTTCATCGTAATCAATTTCAAACTTTTATAAAAACTCTAGATACTCTTCCCGGAATGATTTCTTCCGATGATGTTCCTGTTGGTTCTTTATATAATTATACACATTCTCTATATGTGAATGCGAATAGGAAAAAGCCCCATACCCTTCCTGCCAGCAAAACCTTCCCTGAACAAATTCCCGCTTATTGATAAAATTAGTAGAATTGTTTTTCATGTCTCGTACCAAATCAGAAATAGCCATAGATGGTTTCAATCCGACAAACGCGTGGATATGGTCCGGAATTCCATTTACGATGATCGGTTTATGACCTATGCCTTTAACAATTCCGGCCAGATACTGATGCAACTCGTTTTGCCATGATTCAGAGATGAGATTTTCTCGGCCTTTAACGGCAAATACAATTTGGATGTATAATTGTGAAAACGTTCCGGGCATCACAGTTCTCTTTCACCCCTTCGGGGTTTTACTTTTTATTCTTGCTTCATTCTATAATAATGTCATCCCTTCGGGATTATTTTTTTATCCTACAATAATTTCACCCCTTCGGGGTTTTGTTTATCAGAACAACACATTATCATCTGACTAAAGCTGCAAAAGACATGATAACGTTTCAAAATAACATTATATTTATCAGTTATAATTTATCGCGTCATTTCCCGTTTTTCAAAATTATAATTATTTACAAACTGACTTGTATACATACGTTGACCATACAATCGTAGCTTATCAATTTTACCGGAAAATTTCTTGAGGGACACGCTACGGACCTGTAATCCCGTCAACGAATCACCAAACCGGCGGAACCCAAAAATCTCCTGACCACCCCCGTCACAAATGCTTCCATCAATAAGCATATAACAAATTTCAGCATCAGCATCGACCAATATAGCGACATGATGATTTTTTCCTTTTTCGAGCCGGTTTGCGTCGGATTTCAATTTTATGGTATCAACACCATCGGTTATGATAAACTCCAGGTTGGCATCTTTTGTCAGAGCTAGTTTTATATTTTTGTTCTTGTCATCATTTCCCTTTAAAATGACGGCATCGTCAAACTCGTCAATTTTAATCCACAAATCAAATGCAAAACCGCCGTTTTTCATGGTTAACGGTTGAGAAAAGTTTAGTTTTTTATTCTCACCAATATCATCAAAACTGTCAACAAGCCCGTCCGAAACAACGGCGGGCTCATCAAACTGTCGCCATATCATTTTAAAAAATCCGGCAGGAATTTCATGGATGGTCGCGGTCGTTTTTTGGGTGGTTGAAACCCAATATCGGCCGCCCTCCTGCACCAAATCCGGATAACTGAATCGTCCTGTTTTATAAGAATGGTCATGACCATAGATGATTATTTCCGGCTGCGACCAATATATTTTACCGTTTTTTTCTACCCCGCCCGCAACCCAGGCCGGATTTCGGTGTTGAAAATCCTGTCCGCCATTGTTATGATACCATAAAAGGTACTTGCCGTTTTCACATTTCCACAGCCTCGGACATGCGCGGGGATTACGCAAAGGTAATCCGGTTGCATAATCCATCAACTCAGGCCCGGACCATGTTTTCCCCTTATCATAGCTATAGGAACAAGCCGGTTGTCCCAGGGTGGTGCGGTAAACACAATACAACCCGTCCTTTTTATTCATGGGCTGAACATTGAATTCTTCCTGCACAGAGCCAAATTCAGGATTCCTGATTCCATGATCGCCTTCCGGAAGCAATTGCCAGTGTATGTTCGATACATCCTTTTCAGTCAGAATATTATCGGAATAATAGAGCCAGCCTTCACCCCCCTCAAGAAAATATTTTCCCAGCTTTGTAAACGAAAACCACACATCATTTTCTTTAACAACAGGCTTGCCGATTCCCCAAAACATTTGTACGTCCCCGGAAAAGTCGTTTTGCCGGTCACAGGCTGTTTTGCGCATATTTAGCCGAAAGCGTTCAGACCAGGTTTTCCCTTTATCGTCGGAATAGCGATAGCAATACCACCCGTGTGTGTCCGCGCGCATCTCTGTTCCGTCCGGTAGATGGCGGATGGTATCGCCGTTAAAGGTATAGAACACATAAATCCGATCAAAGGTCGTTACCAACGGAATGGCCCAGGATGCTTCAATCCCGGCAGACGCCGTTTCAATTTCGACAGGTTCGGACCATGTTTTGCCCTTATCAAAAGAGCAGGTAGAAACAATATACTGGACTTTGCTGCCTTCATGTCCGGGGGCTGTTGTAAAGGCGCAAACCCAGGCGCCGTCGCTTGTGGTTACGATATAGGGTTGGTCGCAATAGCCGTGTTCATATATCTTTTGTCCGTTGGAGATTAAACGCCAGTCCGTGGATTGGCCGTAAGAAAAAACAGGCAGGTATAAGGTTATCAGCAGGGCAAGGTATTTCATTTCAGGTCATTCCGTTTAAATATTCATCATTCTGTTAATTTATGCTCAGTATTATTAAAGTGATTTTTTTTTAATGCACTTTTATAATATTGATTTGATTCGCAGTTTCCAGGTGATTTATTCAATCTTGATAATTTATCTATATTTTATCAACAAACAAGCAGAAAATAAAATTTAGTTGATCTGTTGGAATGGAAACTTAATTTCCTGAATAGCAGGCCGATTCGAATAAAATAATCAAATATTCTTGTTTACAATTTATTCTCCGAACACAGGATTTAAGGAATCCTGTTCGCATTTTAACGGAATGGTTTCAATATATTTACAAATCCTGTTATAATCGCGTTCGTCGCGAATAATATGTTCGTAATAATTTCGCTGCCATAATATTTGCCCCGGGTGGTGTTGCCGCATCCATTTTGTAACACCGATTTTAAAACCCCGAACTATTGAACCAATGGTTTTGGATGGTCCTAGAGGCATTGAATGTTGGCGCGAAAAGGATTTTGATGTGCACTCAGGTATTGAACGGCGTAGGGGCGAAAAATTTTTCGCCCCTACATGTATTTCATTATCATCGACCGGTCCAACAATGATAATAATTCCATGAATATGATTTGGCATAATACAATAATTATCCAACTTGACATGCGGGAAATGGTTCGGTATTTCCTGCCAACAACCTTGTACATATTGACCAACCTCATTTAAAACCATTTGCCCATCTAACACGTCACCAAACAAACAGACATGCTTTTGCGTGCAAATCGTCACAAAATAATAACCGGCCTGAGAATAATCATAATCCTTTAACCGGATTGAACGTCTGTTAGTACGATTCATTTTCCCCTCTGCTGATTGAAGATTTAAAAGTTACAACACTATTTTGATACTTTATCAGCCATCTCATTTGGAAAAGTCCGGGCAATAAAGAATACAGCCCCCAAAGACTGAAAATCTTTGAGGGCATTATTTAAAACCAGAAAATTTATTCTGAACAATAATATTTCGACAGGGCGTTATTTACCGGGCTTTTTACAGATAACATAACCAAAGCTTACCCACCGGCCTTTATCGATATTGATGGCTTTAACATCTTCATGTTCCGGGTCTTTAATACACTCGGGTTCATAGTTAATAAACTGCTGCCACCAATAGTCCGCATCAGGCGCGTAACCGGATTCGATAATATCAAATCCGGCAGTCCTGATAAAATTTTCCGTCGTTTGTAAAGATTCAAAAGCATCTTTCCAGGGGACACAATCTTTGCTTTTTGAAATAACAGGGTCCAGTTCTTTTGGAATTTCAACATCATTATGCATGGGTTCACCCAATCCAAAAATGCCGTTTGGTTTCAACACTCTGTAAATTTCTTTCAGGCATTCGATATAATTTTCAACGCCATAAAATCCGCGCAGCATTTCCAGGGCTGTTGTCGAATAGACAGCGTCAAAGGAATTTGATGCCAATTTTGTGTCCGGCACACCGACTTTAATTCCGATAACTTTATTTTGTACACCCCATTCCTGAGCATTTTTTTCCAAATGCTCAATTTGAGGCAAATCATCTCTAAAACTTGTCATCGGGTCAATACCTACAACCGTTACATCAAACTCTTTAGCGATAAAACAGGTTTGATATCCGTGGGCCGTGCCGACGTCAAGAATTTTAGTGCCGGGTGTTGTCCCCATTTTTTGCATCATAAACTCGGCCAGTTCCAAACCACCGGGCCCGCTGCATTCGGCATAAATTTTATGCAGGTCGTTGTATTTTGCGGCTAAAGGGTATTTTTGCTTTTGATTCGATTTATCAAACATTATAATTGTCCTGTTCTATAATAAATAGTTTGTGTTTCATTCATCATGTCAGCACAAAAGTTTATTATGGCAAACAATTTGTTTGAAATTATATCTGTTTTGTAACTCACATAATGAACAGGAATTCTGATTTTTTTATGATTTTTTGCAAAATCACGATCAGTTCCTTACAAACAAAAAATCACCTCCTTAAAGATTAATATGAATATCGATTTAGAATGGTTTTAACATTATTATATGCGTTGATTTTTATTTCAATCGGTGTGTTTGCGAAATTTCATCAAGACTGGTAATACAAACATCCAGGTCTTTTAATAACCCGTCCTCAAGATTATATATCCACCCATGAACAGCCAAAGGCTGCCCGTTTTTCCAGGCGTTTTGAATAATGGTTGTATGGCAGACGTTCGCAACTTGTTCAATGACATTGAGTTCGCACAACAGGTCGAATTTATCCTGATCATCTTTTAATTCATCAATTTTTTCCTGGTGAAATCTGTATACATCCTTAATGTTACAAAGCCAGTTATCAATAAGTCCGTGTTCCTTATTTTCCATGGCTGCTTTTATACCGCCGCAGCCATAATGCCCGCAAACAATGATATGTTTTATTTTTAAAACTTCGACAGCATACTGAATAATGGACAGGCAATTCAAATCCGTGTGAATAACAAGATTAGCGATATTACGATGCACAAATACCCGGCCCGGCATTGTTCCCATAATTTCGTTTGCCGGGACCCGGCTGTCGGCACAGCCAATCCATAAAAACTCGGGGGTTTGCTGACGGGAAAGATTTTCAAAAAAATCCGGTTTGTTTGCTTTAATTTCAGCAGCCCATTTTTTATTATTTTCAAAAATATCTTTTAAAACCCGCATACCTATTCCTGCAAGAAAGGATGTTTTTAACCATTATCCTACAAATAACAAAAAAAAATTTTAGTTAGAAAAGATATGGAAATATTTATAAGGAATCAAGTATCACTTGCAAAAAAAATGGATTTCCAAAAATTCGGAAATCCATTTTTCATTTCTTTTGATTATAAAAAACTATTTATGCATGCATGTCAGGGGCGTTCACCACGGGCCAATCTTGCATTAATATCATCAAATACAGGAAGAATATCGCCAATGCCGTCAACCACATAATGCGCTCCGGCCTGGTGCATACGTTCATAGGCACGTTTGATTTTTAAATCATATATATCCGGATCAAGTTCGGCAATGTCCTGTTCCGTAAGTCCCAGTTCGTTCCCTGTTTTTGCCAGTCCGATGGTCCACATTCCGGCATTGAGTCCTTCAGCAATGTCCGGTAAGGTATCACCGACTTTGACAATAGCTTCCATGGGAAATATCTGCAAATTTATAGCATTTTGAAAACACATCCACGGATAAGGGCGCCCGGCAGGCACGTCCGTGGCGCAGACAGTAGAATCCGGTACATATCCTCTTTTCTCAGCTTCGGCCAAAAGGATTTTCATCATATCACCGGTGTATCCGGTAGTAGAGCCGATTTTCAAACCTTGTTTACGTGCCTCTGCAATGACATCAAGCGTTCCGGGGATCATATCCGCATAATCTGCCAGACAATCCATTTGCAGCGGAACAAACGCCTCAAACATTTCTTCAACGTCCGTTTCATTGGGGCGGCGGCCATAAACTTTTTCCCAATTTTTTGCAACGGCCTCGATCTGGGTAATCTGACGAATATGTGTTTTTTTATGCGCACCCATTGGTTCCCGGGCCTGTTCAATTGTAATGGGAACATTCTTACGCTTAAAGACCTCAATAAATACCACAGCCGGTGCAAAGCAGCCATAATCCATGGTGGTGCCGGCCCAATCTAAAATCAGTCCTTTTAACGGTCCCCGATAGGATCTTGAATAAACAAATGACATAATTCTCCTTTCACCGAAAAAACGCATCGGTTTTTCATTTATAATAAATTAAAGCTCAACTCCCATTGCATCGATTGTTTCCTTGATCACGTGCAACACATCACGGATATCATTCTCAAAAAGTCGACCACAGACAGCCAAACGAAAACAATCGGCATTACTTACTTTGCCGGGATAAATGACATATCCACGATCATTCAGACGTTTATAAAATTCTTCAAAACTAAAATTCGGATGGTCAGGATAATTAAAGGAAACAATGATATGTCCCTGAAGCTCCCGGGGCAAATATTCCTTAAATCCCATTTTGCTCATGCCGTCAACAAGAATCTGATAGCTTTTTTTGTAACGGGCCTCACGTGCGGCAACGCCACCCTCCATTTCCAGCTCATCAAGGGCCTGTTTACAAGCCAACAGGGAATGGGTTGGCGGCGTAAAACGAAACTGACCGTTCTTTTCAAAACCTGTAACCTGGTCCAACAGATCCAGGACAAGACTGCGGGCATTACCCTTTGTTGCCAGTAATACATCTCTTTTGGCAATAGCAAAGGCAAATCCGGGAACGCTTTCAATGTTTTTATTGGCCGTGCATGCCAGATAATCAATACCCAAAGCATGTAAATCCATGGTAAAAGCGCCGAAACTGCTCATGGCATCGACAAAATAAATTTTGTTATGTTTTTTAACGATTTTACCAATTTCATCAATGGGATTCACCATGCCGGTTGTTGTTTCATTGTGGATGACAGCGACATGCGTAATGTCCTTGTCCTCTGTCAGCGCATGGTCAATTTCCTGCAAATTCGGCAGTTCGTTTTCCTTATAAATCAATGATTTTTTGTTTATTTTTAACACATTAATAATTTTGGATATTCTCGCACCATAAGCACCGTTTTCAATAACCAGCCATTTGCCGTCGGAAGGTGTGGCAGTGGAAATAACGGCTTCAACAGCATAGGTGCCGCTGCCCTGAAGCAGGATTGCTTCATAACCTTTATCTGCCACATTGCCGATTTCCAAAAACTTTTGGCGAATATCCGCAATGACCTGAATTAGCTCAAAATCCCTGCTTCCCACATCACGAAGCATGGTCTGTTTGACAGTCAGACTGGTTGTCAACGGACCGGGTGTATAGAGTGCTTTTTGTTTCCAGTTACTTATCCCGCTATTATTCACTTAAAACTCCTTGTATTAAAACCATCTGTTTAAAACAACTTTTTTCTTTGTATAAAAATCAATGCCTTCCCTGCCCTGAACATGAAGGTCACCAAAAAAAGAATCGTTCCATCCGGAAAATGGAAAAAGTCCCATAGGCGCAGGAACACCGACATTGACACCAATCATACCGCATTGTGCACGATTGCGAAACTCACGCGCACAAGCACCGTTATTTGTAAAAATAACCGCCGCATTTCCATAGGGACTTGTATTGATTTGTTCCATTGCCGCATCAAAGTCTGCTACACGCATGACACATAAAACCGGCCCAAATATTTCTTCCTGAGCAATCCGCATATTCGGTTTTACATGATCAAAAATCGACGGCCCGATAAAGAAGCCGTTTGACGGATTTATAATGTCATGTTTTCGGCCATCCAGGATTAATTTCGCACCCTGTTCTATTCCGGATGTTATATAATTTTGAATTCGCTCCAAATGTTCCTGACTGATAACCGGTCCCATATCCGGTGTTTCATCTCCAAAAGTCGGGCCCACTGTTAATTCTGCGGCAGCGTTGCGTATATGGGGTAAAAATTTATCAATAACATCATCCGTACCTATAACAATACTCATGGCCATACATCTTTCACCGGCCGAACCGAATGCGGATGCGATCAATGCATCGACAGTTTCTTTAACCGGAGCATCCTGGGTCAACAAAGCATAATTTTTTGCGCCACCGGCAGACTGAACGCGTTTACCGGCGTTTGTACCTGTTTGGTAAATATATTTTGCAATCGGTGTAGAACCGACAAAGGAAACAGCCTGAACCTGAGGATGTTCCAGTAGCGCATCAACCGCCTCTTTGCCGCCATGTACAACATTGATAACACCTTTTGGCAAACCCGCTTCATCAAGCAGCTCTACAAGCCGAATAGAAGTTAACGGCGTTTGCGGCGATGGTTTTAAAACAAAAGTGTTTCCGCAGGTAATGGCAATGGGAAACATCCACAAAGGGATCATGGCCGGAAAATTAAAAGGCGTAATACCTGCACACACACCCAATGGAAAACGGCGTGTTTCATAATCAACACCACCGCCCACATTATGCAACGTTTCTCCTTTAAACACGGCCGGCAGACTGCATGCCAAATCCACAACCTCAATTCCGCGGCCGACAGAGCCCCTGGCTTCTATCACATTTTTACCATGTTCAAGGGTTACCAAACGCGACAATTCGTCGATATTTTTTTCAAGCAACTGTTTGTAACGATACATAATTTGGGCCCGTTTTGTTACCGGTGTATCCCGCCACTCTTCAAACGCCTTTGCTGCTGAAGAAACAGCATCATCAACATCTTTGTTACCGTTTAGAGGTGACCAGGAAATAGTTTCACCGGTGGATGGATTTGTAATCGCTTGTTGTTCTGTTGTTTGGGCATTTATCCACTGACCATTTATAAAATGTTTACATTCCAGTAATTCTTTCAATTTTCAAAATCTCCTATTCTGCCGGGAAAAGGTGAATACTTCTAACATGCATATTATATATTTAAATGTTTATACATTTAAATATAAAAACAAACTAGTAAAATATCAAGTAAAAAAGCAAATAAATTGAACGATTTAAAAAGAGCAGAACCCACTTTTTACAATTTATTCATATCCTTTTTTTACCTGAGATAAAAATTCTCATATCCATCTCCCCTGCTTCTAGTATTTAATAATAAATGTTCCGGCTGCAAGGTTTATATAATCACAGGCATTTTACACAGGATTGTTTTTCGCACTGAAACGTGCGGTATAAACAATAAAAAAGACAATAGAGGTGATAATGATAAATCCACCCACCATGGAAATTGCCGAAGGTTGTTCACCGATTAAAATAAACACCCATAATGGATTTAAAACCAGCTCTATACTGGGTATCAAATTTAATTCAATGGCCTTTAAATGTTTGACCGTACTGCAATATAAAACATAAGGGATCCCCAGTTGAAAAACGCTCAAACAAAAAATCAACAGCCAATGTACAGGCTTTAAATCATATAACATATCATTCAAAAAAGGAAGACTCACAAGCGCTGTCAGCAGATTGCCGAGAAAGACACTAAACAACTGCGAATCATTATTTTGTTTTCTTAAAGAGATGATAAAACCTGCAAAAGAAAGTCCGCTTAATAATGCCAGTAAATTACCCCATTGGGCGGTTATCTCAACATCATCTAAAAAGAACAAAACACTGCCGAAAAAAACCAAAATAATACATCCCCATTCAACGAATCTCACTTTTTCCCGTAAAAACCAAAAACTTGAACACGCAACCCAAATGGGTGACGTGTAATGCAAAATTATCGTATTAGCGGCTGTTGTCATTTTATTGGCCATGACAAAAAGAAAAAGTGTAACACAATAAAGCGCAGGGCCAATGATAACCGTATAAATATTATTTATTTTTCTGGTTCGAACAAACAGGCCTAAAATAATAGCCGCTCCAAAACTGCGCATTCCGGCAATAACCATCGGATTCAGTGGAATGGATTTTATCAACAATCCGCCACTGCTCCACATAATGGCAGTAATCACTAGATACAAAACATTTCTGGTTCGAAGCGACATAAAAAGCCGTTAACTCCCGGTAAACAGATAATACATTTCAGAAAGACATTACCAAGCCCCAAGACCTCCCCGGCATCATTCTTTTGGGACCTGATTAGATAAGGAAAATAGCGGAAAGATAATATATAATTGGTTTGCCTGGTTCATGTGAAACAAAGGTATGAATATAACTAATTTTTAAAAATCTTCAAACACGTGATTTTCACGGATATAGCGAATATCTTTTAAGGTTTTGAAAAAATCCAGCCACACATAATGTAAGCATTTTTCGTCTTCAACACGGACACCGTGGTGAGAACCGCTCGGAATATATAACAACGTATCAGCCCCAAAACGGGTTTCATGGTCATCTGCATGTACACAGCAATCATTTTTTCCCAAACCAAAAAACAATTGTTCGAGAAAAGGATGGGAATGAGCTTCCACCCTGTCCGGACCGGTGGTTTGCACCGTACCCAATGAAAATCTCGGAACAATATCATCCGGGACAAGCATATAATTAACAGTCTTTTCACTTTTGATATTTTCTTTATATGGCTTACATTGTGAAAGTGTCATAAAATAGGGAAACTTTTGGGGAGAAAGCCACTCTTTGTCCTGATGATTTAAATCCATAATTATTTCAATCATTTCAACAGCGTTTACCGTATTAAGTGTAAAAGGCTCTACCGGCCCCGGGATAAAGACCGTCAACTCTGAAAATGTGAATTTTTTGTTTTCACATTCAATCTCGCCGGATCCTTTTGTAATAAGATAAATTTTAATCTCATTCTTGTCAGGCTTTATTGATAATTGGTGTCTTTGTTTAAATATTAAATAATTGGTGTAAACACCACTGATGACATCCGCCAGTAAACAAAATTTAGTAAAACTATGTTCAAGTTCATTTTTCGGAACTTTATGCTTTTTTATATATTCATTCATTCCCAACTCACGCGGTCTCATAATCCATTTAAAATTTCACAGGCTGTTTTTAAAAGTTTTTCTGATGAATCCGAAGCAACAAGACAGACACTTGGTTCATATCCCCCTTTTTCAATCTCATCCTTTGGCGGCATATAGGAAATATATTCATTGACATTTCCCAGTATCATAATATTTCTGTCCAAAAACTTTTCACTTATTTTGAGATGTGTGGAAGAAAACTGTTCTCCCGGGCACATTAATATAACATTATTATCAAAAACGGCTGCAAACACTCGGCTTTTAACAATCCTGCTGCGAATCCACTCCGGTCTTAATATTTTTAATACATCCTCACAGCGATAATAGAACCAAAACTCGTTTTGTAATTTTCTTTTTTCCTCCGGATTAACGGCCTGATCATATAACGTTTCAATCCTGTCCAGCTCTTTTTTAGCTTCCGTATTTGTTTGAGGTATATTTTGCAATAAAGGAAAGCTTATCGGCTTTGAAACAAACGATACATTATTAACTGATTTCCATTCAAGGTTAGAAAATTGAGCAATAATAAGATCAGCCAAATGCTGACCATATTCGCGGGCACAATCGTGCGAATATTCTTTATGAAGCGGACGTAAATCACCGGAAAATCCCTGAGCAAACATGGCAACGCCACCCAGAATTTTCTGCATTCTATTTTTCAAATATCCGGGGTAATCTGCAGAAATATCACCTCTTACTTTTTTTTCAGAAACAATGACCGCATGGGCGGCAAAGCGGACAAAGCTACCGCAAAGCGCCTTGGACTTTTTGTCCCTGAAAAAAACAGCCTGTAAAGAATTATCAACATTTTGTTGAGTAAAAAACCATTTAAAAGGAGGACGAAAATCAGAAGGGTTGGCGCCTAAATTTTTAATCCACTGAGTGATTTGTGTTGTTGCATCCAGACAGTCATCTTTAACAATACAATGATCATTAAACATAATGGTCTTTGTACCGAGACCCTGTACAAACAAACGGCGATTGATAATATATTTCTTCCCGTCAATTGGAATATTTAAAAATGCAATTTCCGTTTCTTTTTGGTTTTCAACAGCCTGTTTTACAGCGGAATAAATCTGTTCCTCAAGTTTTTCAGTATCATATACAACACTGACATGACCATGTGACGGCATAAAAACAATACGCTCTGGCGGGACCTTGAACGCCGTCACAATGGGTTTCATCAGTAAATCCAAAATTTCATACTCAATATCACAGTAATCAATTGCGGCCAAAACAAAAGGACCGGCATCGTCAGCAGCATATAAAACAGATACTTTTAATTCATCAACAACAATACGTGGACCGCCTTCTTCCGGGCGCCACATATTAACCACACGATCCGAAATATCAAATTTTTGTTCACGATCATAATCTGTTGGTTTACCATCCTCAGACCGGGAACCTGTTGTTGCAGGCCAGTCGATGGCCGGTATGAGTGATGCTTGACCAAATCCTGTTTTCATTCCAATGTACTCCGATTATTTTAAGGGTTTTGCAAAAACAGAATTCGGTACACACTTTTCAGCCAGCATAAAAAATGTAAACGTGGTAGTTTGGGTATGCAGACCGCTGCACAACTCAACTTGTGCCGTTGGAGAAAAACTATAATCAAGGATTTTTTGGGCGGCTTTGTTAACACGCTCGTTTTGATCCATATTTCGGTAATACCAGTCTAAAACAGCATACATGGCAGGGATTTTTTGCCGCCACCACAACACCTTGCAGTCCAATCCGCCATCTGGTCGTTGATTATCCAACACCAGATCAATAACGGATTTTAATTTTTTCTTAATTCTGGATAAATATTTGGCATCATCCTGTAAATAATGTGCGTTTGTCACAAGTCCTTCGCCAAGATAGACAACAAATGTAGGGATGCCATCATTAAAATGGGTGCCGGGTGTGACTTCAGAGTTTTTAAAATCAAAATCCAGCAGCCAGTCTAATGCCTCGATAGCGACTGTTTTATACTTTTCAATTTTTGTCACATCATACAGTTCCCAGGCAACAGCGCTGAAAAGAGAAGTGGCGATCCAAAACTCTTGAATAGGATTTAACTCCATATTTCTCCAACCCGTTTGAATAGAACCGTTTTCATTTCGCCAGTTTTCAATAACATAGTCAGCAAAAATTTGTGCAGAATGAATGTATCGGTCCTGTTGACCGGAAACAACCTGTGGATTTTTGGCAGCAGCCAACACACTCAATGCAATACACGAACAATCCGCAACATACCATCCCAGCGGCCTTTCATAACCGGTGGCATCATATCCCATATCGTATGCTCCAGGATTTAAAACTTTACCCTGAAGTGAAATCATTCGTTCAACCCAATTAATGGCAAAATTAAGGTCATAGTTATCATTTGTTAAATTATCATAGGCAATGAGTATACTGCGCACAGCATAGGATTCAATATAATATTGAACGGCATAATTTCCGTCTGTTCTTTCAAAATGGTTTTCGATTTGACGCAGATAATCCATATACTTTTTCTGCCAGATCAATTTTTCATCCAGATCCTGGCTAAAAAGAGATTGGGTAAAAGTGCAAATAAAAATGACTAGAAATAATTTTGAAATTTGCTTTACACTCTTTTGGACCATTTTTCATCCTTTCGAAATAAATGCAGCTAAAAACCAGATCACTTTATTTATTACTGGGTTTATACAAAAGCACACCTCCAATTCCAATGAGGCCTATAGCGCTTAAAAAATTCGGCCAAAATCCGCCGAAAGATTTTGTCATAAATCCGGCAAAGCAAAGAAAACAGCCAAATACAACACAACCTATACCGATAACACCATTAATATTTGGTATACTTTTTTTATCGGTCGTATTCTCAATTGTTTGTACCATAGCGGGTTTTGCCTGTTTTGTAGTAATTTTTTCAAATAGTGAATCGACTATTTTTTTCCGTTCTCCTTTTATCGGATCAATAATTCCGGCGAGAACAAAAGCAACAACCGTAACAGCCGTGTTGATGAGAACAGTGTTTAAAAGAGGTAATTTAAACACAAACTCTGTCAACAAACCGGAAATCAGTCCGGCAAAAAAGGCAAAATTAGCACCCCATGCCGGTGTTCTTTTTAAATAAATTCCCAGCAGCGGCGGCAGATAAGTCGGTGAACTTGTGAGTCCCAACGCCAGATAGCAAAACTTGAAAGCGCCTCCCCAGTTACTCACTTGAGACCCAATTAATGTACACAGCATAGCAATAATCAAAGTAGAAAAACGACCGATCCATAACAATTTTTGTTCTTTGATTTTTTTTGATTTTTTTACAAGATCGCGATAAATATCGTTGGTACATACAGCCGACAAAATATTGTATTCAGAAGACAACGCACTCATTGTTGCGGCAAATCCGGCCACTATAATAAATCCCATTAAACCTGCCGGTAATAATTTAAAACAAACTAAAATATAACTTCTTTCGGCAGCCAAATGAAGCGGCATACCGCCGGACACAAGCTGATTTATTTCATTGGAAACAATTTGCGGCGCCATTGTGCTGGGCAAGAAAAGAATCGGCAGAACAACCAATGTGGCAAAGGCGGAAATATAGCACACTTTTTTTGATTCCCATTCCGTGGGAGTGGCTGTATATCGCTGAATTAGAGACCAAAACCCGTTGTTGTTTATAAAATTTAAAATGGCGATAGCTATCAAATATCCTAATGTGAATTCATTGTCCGCACTTATATGCCAAAATCCTTCAGGAGAATTGGAAATAAATTCAGAAAAACCTCCAATAGCCCCGATCCCGAGAACAGCCACTAAAACAACAGCAATACTCATGAGAAAAAATTGTATCGTATCTGTCGTAATAACCGCCCAAAGCCCACCGAGAAAAGTATAAACAACAATAATAAAGCTTGACCCCCATAGCCCTAAACCGTTACCGATGCCAAGCCCAAGACCGACAAAAACCGAGGTCGCATAAATACGGTTTCCATTGTCCAAAATCCTTGAAGGAATTCCGACAAAACTGTACAAATAACGGGTGGATTCGCCGAAGCGCATACTCAAAAATTCAGGAACAGTTGTTACACCTGTTCTGTGCCAGCGTGCGGCTATAGGTGCACTCAATATTAATCCCAAAGCCCAGAGAGGAGCATTGGCCATTAACCAGCCTCCATGCTGATAACCTGCCGAAGCCTGACCAACAAAAACCATGACTGAAAAGCCGCTCATAAAATAGGACAAGCCGGATATCCAACCCGGTATAATACGTCCGCCGGAAAAATAATCCGATGTATTCTTTGTTTTCAGAAAATAAAAAATTCCGATGGCAACCATCATGGCGAAAAAAAGAAAGACGGCTGAATAATCGATCCAACCTGCTCCAACACTTTGCTCCATTTAACTGCTCCAGATCGTTATTGTTAACGCTACTATTTTTAAAAATTAATAAATAACCACGTAATTCAAAACGATAATTTAGGATAATCAATATCCTGTATGGTATTATAAATCGTCAAAACATTCTCAATCGGTGCAAGTCTCATTTGATGAAAACCTGCAAACAAGTAAATTGCTATTTTCTCTAACGTATAAAAACCATTTTAATCGTTTTTGAAAAATAACCCGAACGAATTCTACAAAAATAAGTACCGCTTTGTACATAATTTCCATCGGAAGCCGTGCCGTTCCAGGTAATGTTGTATCGTCCGGGAGATTTTTGGCCTTGTACAAGTGTTTTTACATGACGTCCGTTCACGTTAAAAACATCAACGTTAACAACCGCCTGGCTGGCAACTTGATAGGTAATATTGGTTTGAGGATTAAACGGATTCGGATAGTTCTGCTGCAACTCCCAATTATCCGGAACATTTTTTTCATCATCAGCACAAATACCGGTGGTCTGACCTTCTTTAATTTCATAGTATTGGTCTGCCTGAATATCGGTAAAAACCTCTTTTAAACCAAGCGGCCAGTGAATGACAACAGAGTCAATTTGTGTCGATTGTCCCAATCCAAAATGGACCCAGGGATTGTCCTGGTTTTGATAATCTGTCGGTGCCTGGGTGAAACGAATTTGAAATTTGCCTTCACTATAAATTTTTACCAACGTGCCGATGGCGTCACGATTGGATTGTGTTCCTTCAAGAATAAATCCAACCCAATGATTGCCCCCAAGAGCACAATTATGATACAAAATGTGTTGGTGTTCCGGTGATGTTAAATAAAGGTCTAAAAACCCATCACGATCATAATCGAAAAATGAACCGCCTTTTCTGTCACCGATCTGGGTAAGCCCGACAAATTCAGCGACATCAACAAAGGTTGGCACACCGGGCTCTACTTGTTCATTTAATAATAAAATATCTGCGGTATTTGTATTGATATTAATAAAAATATCCTGATCACCATCATTATCAAAATCACCAATAGCCAACCCACGATAACGGTCCTGCATGGAAGCACCGATAACTTGACTGGTTACATCAATAAAATGACCATTGTCATTTTCCCATAATTCATTAATACTGGCACCAGTTGCAGATGAAACTGTCTTGAAAAAATCAAGATCACCATCATTATCATAATCGAACCAGCTACAATTTTGAATATCCGTAGGTTCAAATCCAAGAGACTCTGAAACTTCAGTAAACAGGCCATCATCATTCTGAAATATTAAATTCCGTGCCGCCAAATCAAGATCACCATCCAAATCAAAGTCCACCCATTGGACACCATAGGAACAAGTTCCCTTGTCAATTTCCAGTCCAATTTCTTCCTGCATATCAACAAAAGTCCCACCCTGATTAACAAAAATATACGGTTTTACATTGTTATGTTGTGCCACTAAAACATCAAGCAAACCATCTTGATTAAAATCACCCCATGCACCATTGGCATATTCATATTCCGTTACAAAACCGGGAACGCCACCTACCATACCAACACTTTCAGCAATGTCACTAAAGGTGTTATTTTCATTTTCCAGCAGGTGCATCTTTTTATTCGTTCCGAAATAAAGGTCCTTATCTCCGTCATTATCAAAATCAATCCAAACTGCTGTTTTTGTTTCCTGTTCATCAGTGTCCTCTTCAATTTGTTGGAGAGGTGACTGATTGGTTATGTCAGTAAACAAACCGCCATTATTTAAATAAATCCGGCTAAAACCAGGTGATGCAGAACGGGCCTGATAAAGATCAGGATATCCATTACAATCAATATCAGCAATGGCTACTCCCCATTTTCCACTGGGAGATGGAGTCAAACCTACGGATAAATTATCCACAAGCTCAAAGACAGTCATCTCTTGACTAAAAAGATTGGCTGAAAACAAAAAGGATGAAATAGCAAAGATCAAAAGCATTTTTTTCATGGCGATCTCCTGTTAATATAAAAAGTAGCACAAAATTTATTTTTGGATAAAACAAAATCAAAATGTGAACGTTCTCGTTAACGTTCACATTTTACTGAAAAAAATTTTCCTAATCAAGTATTTTTTAAATTTATTTCTTAAAATTAGCGTGAGGAGAGAACGTATTAACAGACAATTCCCCTAAAACCTGATCTTTCAGGCTGATTCCCGTACAACCAGCTCAGGGACAAGTATTATTTGTTCCGGTTTACGATCATTTTCGTTTTGAATCTTGGTAATTAAAATTTCCACTGCCTTTTCTCCGATTAATGCCAAATGCTGCTTGACCGTCGTTATCCCCGGATAAATAAATTTTGCTATGGCCAAATCATTATAACCGATTAACATAAAATCTTTGGGTATCTGCAGCCCAAGATCACGTGCGGCTTTAACAACTCCAATGGCAATGATATCATCCCAGGTATAAATCGCTTCCGGTACATGATTTTTTAACAGATTACGCGCTGTTTGATAGGACTCTTCCAGCGTGTCTTCACATTCAATAATCGTAATTATTTGTTTTGTCAATCCATTTTCTTGTGCTGCCCGATAGCATCCCTCTATTCTTGCTTTTACGGTGGTGGTTTCCGGTGGACGCGTAATATAATAAAGCTGTTTAACCCCCTTTTTAAATAAATAATCAGCCGCTAAAAAAGATCCCGACTCATGATTGTGGGTTACATAATTACAATCAAGTCCTTTTGGTGAACGATTGTATAAAACATAGGGTACGGGGCATTTTCGCAACTGTTCTAAATATCTCAGGTTTTCCTGTTCCGGCTGAATCAGCAATCCATCAACCCGTTTTGAGATTAATGTATTTAAAGCTTGTAATTCTTCATCAATATTTGCACCACTCTCGGTTAAAACCGTTAATAAAATTTGATACCCGGCACTTTGAGCGGCTTTTGTGGCCCCTTGCAAAATTTCAGCATAAAAAGGGTCCCGGTTATCGGGAATAATGATACCAAGGGTTTTTGTCCGCTTTAGCCTAAGACTGCTGGCAACGATGTTTGGGCTATAATTTAACTCACGGGCAATTTTCAGGATTTTATTTTTCGTATCAATATGAATTTCCTGTTTATCATTTAATGCCCGTGAAACAGTTTGGATAGAAACCCCTGCCTCGCGTGCGATGTCTTTAATCGTAATTCCCAAAATACCCTCTAAGGCTTTATCAAACATTATTGTTAACGTTAACGATTTTTTCATGTTACATATTTTATCATTTTAAATCAAGATTTTTTTACCAGTTACTATTTTAACATTCTGGTGTTAAACAGTATATTAAAATACATCGCTGAAACACGAGGATTATAAATAAAAAAGTTACGCAAAAACAGTTATTTATTGTACACTAGTAATAACGTATTCAAGATAAATAGAAAGGAGGATAAACTGTTTTCACAATTTTAACGACCTTGTAAAATAAACTATAAGCAAAGGAGCATGGAATGAAAATTAAATGGAGTTTATGTTTTATATGCTTCATGCTGAGTTTAGGTCAATTACTTGCAAACGAAAAGCAACTGGTGATAGATAGCACTCCTAATCAAAACATCATTAACTCAACAGAGATTATAATTGAAGCAGAAGACGGGCTCATTCAAGGCCAAATGCACGTACAGACCGATGGCAGAGCCTTTAATAATCGTTACCTTGAAGGGTATCATGTTAATCGCAGAGGTTGGACAACATACGAATTTGAAATAACAGAAGAAGGTTCTTATGTTATTTGGGGACGCGTTTTAGGTTGGGACCAATATTCCAATTCATTTTATGTAAAAATGGACAATGATGACCAATTTATCTGGGATATCAATAAACAAAATCGATGGGAATATGATAGAATTTCGGACCGTGGCACAGATGAAAATTTCTGGGACCCGGCAATTTTAGTTGATCCCGTAGTTTTTCACCTGACGCCTGGAACCCATTATTTACATATCGGTAATCGTGAAAGACACACACGACTTGACAGGCTGATTATTACCAATAAACTCGCCGCACATTATAATGCCAGTCCGACACAACAGATACATCTGGTATCGCCCGCATTCGCGGATATTCTAAATCCGGGTTCAAATGTGGAAGTAAAATGGACATCCCAAAACATTTCCGGTCAGGTCAATATTGACCTTTCATTTGACAGAGGAGAAACATTTACAACCAATATTGTTACAAACACACCGAATGATGGTTCCTATACCTGGACGGTTCCGTCATATTTAAAAAGGAAAAAAATGGTGTTGCGGGTATCAGACGCATCAGGAGGGCCGTTTGATGTCAATTACGGCTATTTCTCAATCATCAATCCGGCAGAAGTCTATATCGATTTGCGAAAACCAAATGGCGGTGAAGTAATGAGGGCCGGTGATATTTATGTGATTGAGTGGGTTGATTACTGTTTTAACGGCCTGGTCACTATTTTTCTCAGTCTTGATAATGGAGCAACATGGCAGCCCATTAAAAACCATCAGGACGCATCCGGCAGAAACTGGTGGAATATTCCGGACACACCATCAACAACCTGCCTTCTTCGTGCACAGGATGCCGCCGACGGTCAACCCTTTGACATAAGCGACGCACCGTTTACAATTCTAGCAGCAGGAGCGGTTTCACCCAAGAAGGAACTTTTAACAAAATCAGAATCCGATTTCGAATCAGGTGCTGTGCCGTTTGAATTAAATTTATTCCAAAATTACCCCAATCCATTTAATCCGACAACGACAATAAGATACTCTTTGGCCAAAGAAGATTATGTACAACTGAAAATAATGGATATTCTGGGAAAAGAAATTCAAACCCTGGTAAATGAATATCAACAACCGGGCCTTTATAGTTACCAATGGAATGCAGAAAACATGGCGAGTGGTATTTATTTTTACACACTACAAACTCAGGGTCAGGTGATCCATAAAAAAATGTCTCTCGTACATTAATATAATTAAAAAAGGCAACTTGAATATGTTGCCTTTTTTTTTTTATTATTTACAGGTTATTTTAAAAGAACTTTCGGGTTTGCATTCAACAATCCATCTGTTGTTTTGAGCGACTATTTGCAAAACAGAATCCGGTTTTTCTTTTTGATCATCAAAAAGTACTGTTTTCATGTGGGCAGGGTCCACGGGGAGAATGATTTCAGCTTCAACCTGTTCCGGTAATTGAATTTTTAATGTAAATTCAGTTTCACTTTTATGCCACTCAACAAATATTTGTCCATTTTTAGTCGGCACGGCTCCTTTGGCCCATGTCAGGTCTGCCGGCTCAGGGGCAATGAGTGCCTTATTAAAGCCCGGTTTTAACGGTGCAACACCAAGCTGATACCGTGACAGAAAATAAGTTGGCGCCGCAGACCAGGCATGACAATGACTCCGGGTCGGGATGTGTTTTAAAAAGCCGGGAAACGTTTCCCAAAAAGTTGTTGCACCCGCATCAAGCATAAATCCCCAGCGATCTCTTATTATATTTAAAATGTGTTGATGTTCTCCTGATTTGCCTAATTGTTCCAAAAGATAGGACATGGCAAACGGACTGCCAAAGGTAATCATATCCTTTGACGGATTGACCGGATATTCTTTAATAATTGTAACACGTTCAGGCGGCGCAATGTCGTATAATAACGCCAGTGTATTTGTCTGCTGACTGACAACCTCACTGGGTGTTCCGTCATTATGAATACTGTCAATATAGCCCTTTTTTTCATCGGACCAAAGGTGCAGATTAATATTATTGATAATGTCCGATTTAAAACTGTTCCACTTTTCACAGTCCGAATCCAATCCCAGTTCATCTGCTAATATTGCAGCTCGGTTTAAGGCTTGAACAAAAAATATATTATTATGTGTCACCAGATCATGTTCCGTATCTGTTCCGGCCCAATCAAACATGTTCCATTGATGAAGGCTCAGCAAACCATATTCATTATCACAATATTTTTTACAGGTATCAAGGGTTTGTGCAATACCCGGATAAACTTCTTTTAAACAATCCCTGTCATTTGTATACAACCAATATTCGTGAGCCATTTGAATCCACAACAAACTCCAGGCCGTTAAAATATTCTGCCAGGCACTGGGGACCTGAGATTCAGGCAAGGGACTGCGAAACAGAGATTGCGGTACAATTCGAACGCACCGATCGACAAGGGCCCACTCTCCATAAGCGGCGTTACAGATTAATGCTTCACTGCGGCCGTCACCAACCCAGTAGGTTTGTTCATAACCAGGACAGTCTGTCAACACATCTTCCATGCAACAAAGCATCGTATGTCTGCCTACCTCCCAAACCTGGTCCAGCCTTGAGTCGGAACACTTGAACTGACCACGTTCTACAGCCGGATAAGTGGATTGTATTGTTCTTATATAACGAATTTTAACAGGACCGATAATATGACGAAGGGTTATTTCCATATAGCGGAATCCCCGCCGCCATTCCGTAAGAAAGCGTTGTCTTCCGTTTTTGGTTATGTATCGAAAAGATGAACGGTTGCTATAGGTTTCCTGTCTTATACCATCATTAATCGCCTCAAAAAACTGGGCATCCAACACAACATCTGCCGGAGCCTCAAGTTCAAATTCCGTATAGCCGACAACTTCTCGTGCAAAATCAAACAGAATGGCTATATCATTTTCACAAGGCTGAATTTCGGTGAAACTTTTATTATCAAACATCATATTTTCAAGATTCAAAATATCAGGTTTACCGTCCACTCTTTTTTGCGAATAGATAACGTTCCAAACATCGGCGGCACATTCATCAGCTATATTGGAAAAATTTAAACTGTGTTTCGACTTTTTCAATCCATCAAGCGTTAAAATTTCCTGCACTTGTTTTTTGGCCTCGTCAAAATCATCATCCAGAGGTCCGGCAACAAGCCACTTTCCCGGTCCACCCAGGGGCGCTTTTATTCTTACCGGATGTTCGGCATCAACAGCGAGTATAAATTCCACATAATGATTATCACCAACCAAATCAGCTACAAACAGATTTTCGCCTGCCTCCAGCTCAATATCGGTGTAACCCCTTCCCGGATGTTTAATTTGTTTTCCGTTCAAATACCAGGGTCCCAAATACATAGAATATTGTCTGGGGAGCGTTGCTTTTTGTTTTACCGGGCTTAAAATTGTAGTATAAACCACACCGCGATAGTCATGCCGGTTTATCATTTTATCATCAGGCATGAGAAACCTTTTAACATGAAAAGTTTCAACCATCTTGACCGGTTTAACACAAGCAACATCAATAACAGACCTTGCATATTTATGTTCACGGGTTAAAAACGGGATGGTTCGAGGCTCCATACTCTTCCATGGATCCATACCAACAGGTCCAATTTCAATGGCAGGTTCCCACCCATGTTCGTCAAAATTGTATTGACACCAGGTATCCGGAAATAAATTTGCGTCATATTGTTCTTCAAACGGCATTTGACAACTGATTCGGGGCACACGCCTTTGATAAGCAATAAACGGGCAAACATTCCAGGATGAATCAGAGGCTATTATTTCAATAGAATCATCGGCGTATAAAAGTTCGATCTGACAAAGAAACCCGGCTCTTCCAAGATTATACTGAAACGTTCCCTCACCATAGTGATTAACCGATGCTGCAAGGATATTCTCATTAACCAGGTTGCTTGTTACATCATAGGTGTCAAACTGCTGTAAATGAGGGAAACTTCGGGCCGGACCGTCACCAATCCATTCATTATTTAAATACAAACGATAACGGCTGTCGGCAGCGATGTGTAAAAGAGCTGATTTTATGTTTTTTTGGATAGGAAAGCATTTTCGAAAATTTAAACGAAAATTTCTGGGTTGGGCAGGTCCATTACACCAAATCCATTTGGCCTGCCAGGTTACATTTTTCTGCATCAAGGCTCCTGAAATAGAAATAATTAAATTACTAAACCAAACTATTTAGACTAGTATTTAAAATTAAAAATCACAAAAAATAGTTTGATTGTTTAAACAATCCCCAAAAAATAAAAAACAATTAGTAAAAGGCGTACAATAAAAGTAAATAATGCTAAAGAGATCAATGTATTAAAGATCCCGTTCGATCCGATATAAATAACAACAAGCGCCGGAATAAAATAACCAACAGTGTCAAACACAACAGGAACAGGTAAACCGCTCCATATTATTAGAGACTGAATTAAATAAACAAAACCGATACTTGATAAAACATCCAGAGCAAGAAGACGTTTTCCATAAAGAATTGTAAACCGGGAAACGATTTTTTCGAACCAGAATGTCAGAAATGTGGCACAAAATAGAATAAACAACTGAAAAGGATCATTTAAATAAAAAGCCAAATATCCCGGCACAATAATTCCGGCAACAGATAATCCGAATAATTCCGCACCTAATAAACTAATAACGACGCCAATAACAATAGCTTCAAGTAATAACGGCATCAGTATCCTCATTTTTTATATTATTTTTTTAATACTGTATGTTAAGAAGACAAAATTATAAAGGCAAGTAAAAATTACAAGCAACTTATTTGATAAACTTCTTGAATAATTCATTAAAAACTCGTACATTACATATCGTAGTTCGGAAAGATCTAATTTTATTTAATATTATATAAATTTCGAGTGTATGAATTTCCACGAAATATTAACTACCTCAAAAAAATTGACAATCACCACCAATTTAAGATCAAATAACATTTATTTTATAAATAAAAAAGGAAGATGTTATGACCAAAGTTAAAACACTGGAAGCAGGCAGTGAAGTAGAAGCTATGTGTAAAAAGTGTAAAGCCCCGACGGCACATGTTATTGAAGTTGTTAAAAATGATGAAATTAAAAAAGTGATGTGTAAAAGTTGTTTCAGTTCACATCGTTATATTTCACCACTGGAGGCTGAACAAGAAGAAATTAAAAAAGCAGCGGTCAAAAAAGCAACATCTAAAACTACAAAAACCAAAAAAAGCTCAACGAGTAGTGCAAAAGTGACCAAAACAAAAGAAGAGAAAAAATGGTCGCGTTTGTTATCAAAACTGGATTCCGACAATCCCAAAGAATACGATATGGGTGGTTCCTTTGAAGAAAAAAGTGTTATCAGCCATAAAATTTTTGGAATTGGTGTTGTTGTAGAAGTTCTTGATCCCAGAAAAATGAGTGTTGCTTTTCAGGATGGTATAAAAACGATGGTTATGAATAGATAATAAAAAAGCATACCCAATTCGGGTATGCTTTTTTTTATGCCATTTCAAATTTCCCCAACTGACAAATTTTTCCGAATAAAACTACTTTGTCATATTAACTCTATTTGTATCACCAATTCCAGCGAAAATAGTTATTAAAATTTTGTAAACAATACGGTCGGTTTTTATTGTTTATATTTTTACTTGTAAAAAAAACCGCCTTTTTCAAGGCGGCCATGATAATATTTGTTAGCTTGTATAAAGATATCGTTTAATCTTTTTAGTAGGTGTTTTTTCAAACTCTTCCGGTTGTTCAATAATTCGATGAATGCGTGAGTAAACGGCAAGTTTGGAATTGACCTCTTTGCGAATATCTTCCAGGAGATTTTGGACAATACCCGATGCTTTGGAGGCATCCATGGTACTGGTTTGATACTCGCGGTCAAGCGCATCATAATCCAAATGAATTCGGGCATTAATCCGTCCATCTTTATCATAGACTAATGATTCCAATACAAATGGATTTTCCGACAGATGAAATTCTATTTCTTCAGGGAATATGTTTTCACCGCTTGGACCAAGAATTAAATTTTTTGAACGTCCTTTAATAAAAAGATAACCATCAGAATCGATATAACCACGGTCACCGGTAATAAGCCAACCATCCGCTGTAAAGGTGCTTTGGGTAGCTTCTTCATTTTTATAATACCCTTGCATAACATTCGGACCTTTGGCCAAAATTTCACCAATTTTCGTATCCGGGTCGGGATCACCGATTTTCAACTCTACACTGGGAACCACAACGCCCGCAGATTGTTTCTTGACATTACCCACAGGATTTACGGTTAGCAAAGGTGCAGATTCCGTCATTCCGTATCCTGTTATATAGGGAAATCCGCCATCTGTTAAAAAATCTTCAACTTCCAATGGGGTTGCCGCACCGCCAAAAACCATAAAGCGTAATTCGCCGCCGAATGCTTCATATAACTTTTTACCGGCAATTTTATTTATTAATTTTCTTGTGGGGGCAACTTTATAAAGTGTTTTACCTACCGCTTTTGCATTAATTTCCGAAACGACTTTTTTCTTGTATATTTTTGCCATTATAAGAGGAACCGATAGAATAATTGTCGGTTTAATTTTAGCTACGGCCGGAAGCAGTGTTTGCGCAGTAGGAAGGCCCTTTATATAATAAATTTTCGAGCCGCCCATAATAGGTGTTACAAATCCACACGTACATTCATAGGAATGCGCCATCGGAAGGATTGACAACAAACGGTCTGTAGATGTTATGGAAATCATTTTCAGGGCAGATATTGCATTAGAAACGATATTTTTATTGGTCAGCATAACACCTTTGGAATGACCGGTCGTACCCGACGTGTATAGGATTTCCACCAAATCATCTTCTTTGGCGTCTTCCAATTCTATACTTTTTTTAGGTTTAGCATCCGATTTTTTACCGTCAAGCAAATCAGAAAAACATTCGATTTTTATAGAATCATGAGAAACCTTTTCATCATCAACAACAATAATTAACTCTAAATCGGGTAATTTCGTATCACTAATTTTGTGAAAAAGCTTGCCGGAAACAAAAATAACCCTGGTACCGGAATTTCTCAAAATGTGGTGTACTTCAGATTTATGAAAATCGGGTAAAATAGGAACATTAACAGCGTTCATTCGTGCTACACTGAAATAAGCAACTCCCCAACGAGGGCCGTTTTCACTCAGGATGGCGACCTTGTCACCCTTTTGGATTCCACGTTCCTGTAAGGCTTTAATGATTTTGTCGGACAGGTGCCCCAATTCTCCATAGGTTAGAGGCGTCTCATCCACAAAGGATAAAGCAATTTGATCTTTGAATTTTTCTACACTGGATTCAAACAGGGCTTTTAATGTTAATTTTTGTTCACCTGACATCAAATCTCTCCTTACTTGAAAGCAATAACAAAAAAAATATCTTTATTGTCAAAATAATAATTTCTTTAATATGCATCAAGAAATATTTGAATTTGATTCATTTTTTTTACAAAAAAAAACCGATAGAATCGGTTTTTAAAATTTAAATATATACATTAAATTTTAGAGCTAAAGGGATCTTTTTTCCTCAATTCGGGCTGCTTTACCTCTTAATTTACGCAAATAATATAATTTGGCACGTCTTACCTTACCTTCACGCAGACGTTCAATTTTTGCAAGATTTGGTGAATGAATAGGGAAAATACGTTCCACGCCAACACCGTTGGAAATTTTACGGACCGTAAATGATTCACTGATTCCGGAACCACTACGATTAATAACGATACCCTGGAAGACCTGAATTCGTTCTTTATCGCCTTCTACCACTTTAACGTGGACGTTTACAGTATCACCTGCTTTGAAATCAGGTAAATCGTTTTTCAATTGAGAGGCTGTAATAGCGTCAAGTTTGTTCATTTTAAATGACCTCCTAATTTTCAGAGGAATTAAACTCAGTTTCTGATTTTAAATATTTATTATAAAGATCTTTTCGTTTTGTTTTGGTACGTTCCAGCGAAATCGATCTGCGCCAATTTTCTATTTTTTCATGATTACCGGAAAGTAAAATTGAAGGAACTTTCATTTCCTGAAAAGTTTCCGGTCTTGTATAATGCGGATGATCTAAAAGTCCTGATTGAAAAGAATCTGTAATGGCAGAATCAATATCACTCATAGCACCTGGCAATAGTCTTACAACGGCATCAACAATGACCATCGCCGGAATCTCACCACCTGTTAAAATGTAATCACCAATTGAGATTTCTTCTTTAACAAGTTTTTCTATTACTCTTTCATCAATTCCTTTATAGTGTCCGCACAGCAGAACCATTTTATCACGTAAAGAAATTTCAACCGCTTTTTTCTGACTAAAAGTTTCTCCGGCTGCGGACAAAAGTGTAATCGGTGTATCATCCAATTGAAATTTGCTGTAAATATCTTCAACACATCGAAAAATTGGTTCAGGCTTTAAGATCATTCCTGCTCCACCACCGTAGGGATAGTCATCGATCTGTTTATGTTTATCTGTTGCATAATGACGGATGTCATGAATATGGATACGAACAACGTTATTCTTTTTGGCTCGCTTAACAATGCTCTCATCAAGAGGCATTTGAAACATGTTTGGAAAAGCTGTTAAAATATGTATTTCCAATGTACATCCAAAACTTTAATCTAGTAAACCATCAATTAAATGAATGGTTATCTTTTGTTGCCGGGTATCAATATTTTTTACAAACTCCGGGACCGCTGGAACCATGATACTTTTTTCATTTGTTTTAATTATAAAAATATCATGTGCCGGATAACTTTCCACATCTTCCAGTTGGCCAATAAAAACGTCATCATGCGAAAAAACATCAAAACCCCGAATATCGCTGAAAAAGAGCCCGTTATCACTTAATTTTTCATACTCATCACGCTCGATTAAAACCTGGGCATCTCGAAGAGTTTCAGCATCATCGCGGTCATCAATTCCATCAAAAGCCAGTAGTATAAAACGGTTACTGTTTTTAACGTCTTTGATATTTAATGTTAATATTTCTCCGTTCACACAACGAAGAAACACGCTTTTCAAGTTTTCAAATTGTTCAGAAAACTCTGTTTCAGGTATAACACGAACAGTACCACGAACACCGTGCGGTTTCGTAACCTGACCAATTGTAAACAACTCGGGCAAAACATCTTTTTTATATCGTTTTTCCATAATAATGCTTTACCGGAAAAGAGGAACAGAAAAAAACTAGTTCTCTGTGTTTCCTTCTTCAGTTTCAGTCGTTTCTGCAGCTTCAGTAGATTCAACAGCCTCAGTAGCTTCTGCGGCGGCTTCAGCGACTTTAGCAGCTTCTGCTGCGGCAGCTTTTTCTTCTTCCTGCTTTTTAGCTTTCGCTTCTTCTTCCTGCTGACGTTTGTTCATAGCAGCTTTTGCTTCAAGTTTTTTGCGATTTTCTAACTTGACAGTTTCCCATTTCTGAACCTGTTCTGCAATCTGCTCGTCAGTTAATCCTTTTTTCTTCAAATCCCATTCCATAAGGATTCCCTGTTTGCTCAGGAAACTTTTAACGGTATCAGAGGGAATAGCGCCTGTATCAAGCCACTTGATTGCTTTTTCACGGTCAATAACAATTTCAACCGGATCAGAAACAGGATTATAATGGCCAATTTTTTCGATATATTTACCATCACGCCGGGCTCTTGAATCGATAGCTACGATTCGGTAATACGGCATTTTTTTTCTACCCATACGGCGCAATCTTAGTTTTACAGACAAGTTTAAAACCTCCTAATTAATTTATTTAAAAACCGAACGGCATCGACATTTTTCTGCCGACACCACGTTTCATTGTTTTCATCATTTTTTGCATCATTGCAAATTGATTTAATAATCTATTTACATCCTGAACGGCAGTACCACTGCCTTTAGCAATTCTTTTTCTCCGGCTGCCGTTTAGTATTTTCGGAAGCCTTCTCTCCTGTTTTGTCATAGAGTTGATAATGGCTTCAACTCTGACAAGGGCACGGTCATCCACTTGCAGCCCTTTTAACGCTTTTGTTTGCAATCCGGGAATCATAGCAAGTAAGTCCTGAATCGGGCCCATTTTTTTTATTTGCTGCAACTGCTCAAGAAAGTCGTTGAGCGTAAATTCCTGATTACGCAGCTTTTTTTCAAGTTTGGCAGCTTTTTCAGCATCAATATTTTCCTGGGCCTTTTCAACAAGAGAAACAACATCTCCCATACCCAAAATTCTTGATGCCATACGATCAGGATGAAATACTTCCAACTGATCAAACTTTTCACCAACACTCAAAAACTTAATCGGTTTGCCGGTAACTGCACGAATAGACAAGGCAGCGCCGCCTCGGGCGTCACCATCCATTTTTGTCAACACGACACCGTTAAAATCGAGACGTTCTGAAAATGTTTGCGCCGTATTGACAGCATCCTGTCCTGTCATTCCATCAGCAACAAACAAAATCTCGGCCGGGTTTAAGGCGCTTTTAATCTGCTCCAGTTCCTGCATCATTTCATCATCGATATGCAGACGACCGGCCGTATCGATAATGGCGGTGTCTATCATGTTTTTTCGGCAATGATCTACAGCATTTCGGCAAATTTCCAATGCATTTGTGTTGCCTTTTTCAACAAAACTGGGAACATCAATTGCCTTACCGACAACTCTTAATTGTTCCATAGCAGCAGGACGATAAACATCAGCGGCAACTAATAAAGGCTTTCGCCCTTTTTTCTTTAAATGCATTGCCAATTTACCGGCAAATGTTGTTTTTCCGGAACCTTGCAGACCGGAAAGCATGATGATGCTGGGAATATGGTGTGAAAAGCTTAAAGGACTCTCTTTTTCACCCATCAGCTTTACAAGTTCATCAAAAATAATTTTGACAACCTGTTGACCAGGAGTAATACTTTTAAGCACGTCATGCCCAATAGCACGTTCCTGAACATCTGCAATAAATTTTTTTGCCACCCTGTAATTTACATCTGCTTCCAGCAAAACCCGTCTAACATCACGCATGGAATCAGCAATGTTTTTCTCATTAATTTTTCCATGACCACGGAGTTTTCGAACAACAGAGTCAAATTTTTCAGTTAAATCCTGAAACATAATAATTTCTAAAAAACCTCTTTACAGAGGCATTATATATTGAGTAAATAAATTTTTTCAGTATAAACAAAGCTTGGTAATGTAATATTATTTTATATTTATTGCAAGTTCTTTTTAAACAAATACGACAGAATTCAAGAAAATATCCTGACAATTTCATCCTGTGCAAAGGTGGGCAGCTCTTCTCTTTTCCCATTTTTATAGATTTGATACCCCTGTTCTTGTGGAACTATTTTACCGATTTCATCAGCCGGTATCCCGGCATTATGATAAGCTTTTAAAACAATATTTACGTGTTGTTCCGGCGTCACCACAAGTAATGATCCGGAAGAAATGCAGCCAAAAGGATTTATACCATACAATTCACAAAGTATTTTTGCTTCCGGTAGTAACAGTATTTTTTCAGACTGTACTTTAATTCCATGACCGGATGCAACAGCAAGTTCGTATAAAGCAGTAGCGATCCCGCCTTCCGTCGGATCATGCATGGCCCGAACACCCCCTGTCTGTAAAGCAATTTGCGCTTCTTTACGAACGCCGATGCCGGGATTAAACAAATAATTCCGACATTTGTCAACAAATTCAGATGAAAACTTTTCACAAAGTTCCCTGGATTTTTCCATCGCGATAATCGCGGTCCCTTCTATCGGTACTCCATTCACCAAAATGACACGATCATTGACCTGAATTTCGCTTTTTGGCAAAAAATGATCTTTTGCAGCTTCACCCAGCATCTGCCCGACAACAATAGGACGATCCAGTCCCAGGGTTACTTCCGTATGCCCTCCGCAAAGGATGATATTCTCCTTTCGGCATGCGCCGGAAATTTGTTCAAAAATATTTTCAACAAGGCCTTGCTCACAGTCTTGGGGCAGTAAAATTGTTGCTAAAAACCATTTCGGGGTCCCCCCCATACAAACAATATCATTCATATTAACATTAACGGCATAATAACCGATATAATCGGTGACAAACGTTATAGGGTCTGTCTTTGCCAACAGATAATGGCTGCCCATATCAATGACGGCGGCATCTTCCCCAATTTTGGACCCGACGACGACCCGTTTATCTTTATCTGTAAATTTTGTAACAAGCCTGTTTAGTAATTGATGGTCCAATTTTCCAGGCTTTAATTTTTTAGAACCAGTATCCATAATTATGTTATAAAAATTTAAGTAAATATCACAAAAAAACCGAAGATTTATTTCACTCTTCGGTTTTGATAATCTCTAATATCCAAAAGTAAAGACCTGCCTGTAAACTTCGTCAGGCGCAGTTGGGTCTCCATATCCAAAATCATTCCAACGCCTTATCCGTGATAAAATACAGGAATGCAGTGATTCCTCCTCAAAAGTACTGGACACAATTTCCGCCCACGTTACTTTACCATCAGAATCAATCGCAAACCTGACCTGAACTTTTCCCTTAAGATGTGGATTACGACGCAGTAAACGTTTATAACAATCTATAATAACCAATCGATGTTTGTTAATAATGGCCTGAACTTTTTCAGGCTTTCTTCGCAGCAGCTCTTTTTCTTCCGGGGTTGTAGGAACAGCCGGCTTTTTACCTAAACTACTTGACAGGGCCTCATATTTTTGATTTTTTTCCACACCTTGAAAAGCCAACTCGCCCTGGGGCTGTAATGTTCCTATAAGATCATCCGTACTTAGCGCACGTGTATCTCGTCGTGTTCCGCGTAAGACACGGCCACCGGTCGGATCACCAGCCTCTCCTTCACGACCCGCTCCCCAACCTCTGCCTTCAGGTCCTCTGGACACACGGACTGCGTCTAATTGTGATAAAACATCTCCCAAACGGGAATTTTCCGCATCACCATAATTGGTAATAGCGTTAATATATCCTTCAGGAACGTAACCGCTTCCTGATGTAAGAATTCCTAAAAATCCGACATTACCCACCTCTGAGGCAACTTCCGCTGCACTCATTCGTCCGCCTCTTCCGGTTCCTCCCCGTCGTCCCTGTGCGATCTCGCCTACTGTCGGCAGAGAAGATTCTGCAGTACGACGGCCTGTTCCCCTGCCTTCGGAAACGCTTATACCTTCCGCCGCTTCACTGGGCACCTCTGAAGTAGCTACTCCCATACCGGGCAGAGTTATATCAGATTCCGTTGGACGTGGAATAGCAGGTGGCGGGAATCCCTGATCTCTATCCAATACTATATTTGCGTACTGTTGTTGAATTTGAGATATCTCTTTAGGTTGGATAAAACCTGGTAACCGGGACCGAAAAAACAGTACAAAAATTATTGTGATAATTGAAGAGAGAGCAACGATGGCATAAAACCGCCAGTCGAAACTTCCAAGAAATTTCTTCTTAAACTCTTTTGGGAAACGCTGAACTTCTCTCTTCTGAATCATAGATATTATTCCACCGATGATATAAACCCGAGCTAATTTAAATGTACATAATCGTTAATGTAAATTAACATCACTAAAAAGTCAAGAACAAACTTGCAGGAAAACCATTCTGAGCCAATATTATTCATATTTATACGCCCTTTCAACTATAAACTAGCGCCAAGATCAATAAAATGAAGAAAATATTTTAACAAAAACATAAAATATTTTGTTTTGTTTTATTTTTTTAAATACATTCAAACTCCCAAGATTCAACATATAAATTCATTTTTAATTTAAAAAAGGAGCTTTCCGGAATGTTGAATGAAAATTTTGTCAAAATTCTTGAAACAAGTATCAAAAAAAACTGGAACCTGCCATCCCTTTCAGACTATGAAGGAAAAAGCCTCAGCTATGGTAAAGTTGCCGAAAACATTCTCCGGCTCCATTACATTTTTCATGAATGTAATGTTAAAAAGGGAGACAAAATAGCACTTGTAGGTAAAAATTCCGTCAACTGGACCGTTGTATATCTGGCAACAATTACCTATGGAGCCGTCATTGTCCCTATTTTACCGGATTTTAATCCGGACGACATACACCACATTGTCAACCATTCGGACTCTGTTTTACTATTTGCACTGGATTCCATCTATGAAAATCTGGATGATGAAAAAATGCCGCATATCGAAGGTATTTTCTCCCTGGGTGATTTTTCCGTTATTCACCAGAAAAAGAAAAATCTCTTTGAAATTTGGCAAAAATCTGAAAACAAATTTTTAGCAAAATACAACAACACATTGAACCCGGATATTCTGGAATTTGAAAACATACAAAATAAAGACCTTGCCGCTATTGTATACACTTCTGGAACAACCGGTTTTTCAAAAGGTGTGTTGTTGAACCACAACAGCCTGACAGCCAATATTCTTTACGCACAAAAAAACATGCCGTTAAAATCAGGCGATAACATTTTGTCATTTATGCCCCTAGCACATGCTTACGGATGTGCCTTTGAATTTTTATTTCCATTCACATTGGGGTGCCATGTTACGTTATTAGGACGAATTCCTTCTCCCAAAATTATTGTTCAGGCATTTCAAAAAATAAGGCCACAGCTCATTCTGTCCGTTCCGTTGATAATTGAAAAAATTTATAAAAAACAGATAAAACCGGCCATAGAAAAAATGCCGGCCAAACTTTTGATAAAAACACCCATTTTTTCGAAAATTATCAACAAAAAAATTAAAGCAAGCCTCGAAACCGCATTTGGAAGCAATTTTCATGAACTTGTTATCGGCGGCGCCGCTTTGAATGATGAAGTAGAAACTTTTTTAACAAAAATTGGATTTCCGTTTACAATAGGCTATGGTATGACCGAATGCGGCCCCCTGATAAGCTATTGTGCCTGGAACAAAACTAAAATGGGTTCTGTTGGTTTAGCGATTGATTATGTAGATGTTAAAATCGATTCTGATGATCCTGAAAACACAGTCGGTGAAATTTTGGTAAAAGGTGAAAACGTAATGCTTGGCTATTATAAAAACGAACAAGCTACTAATGAGACGATTGATAAAGACGGCTGGCTGCATACCGGAGATCTGGGCGTCATCGATAAGGACGGTTTTATCTATATTCGGGGAAGAGCTAAAAGCATGATCCTGGGCGCGTCCGGCCAAAACATATACCCGGAAGAAGTAGAAGCAAAAATAAACAATATGCCTTATGTACAGGAATCACTTATAATTGACAGAGCAGGCAAAATTGTTGCGCTTATTTATCCGGATATAGAACTTACGGATAAAGAGGGTCTATCCGAATCGGACATTCAGGCTAAAATGGAACAGATGAGAAAAGAAGTGAATAAAGACCTTCCTTCTTATATTTCAATCTCAAGTATTGAATTATATCCGGCAGAATTTGAAAAAACGCCTACAAAAAAAATAAAACGTTTTCTCTATACAATACCACATGCTAATTGATTTGAAAAATCAGCCAAACAGTACACGCTGTAGCGCCGATATTTGGATTACTGGTTTAAAAAATAATTAGCATGTCCTACAGGAGGTGGCTTGAAACAGCTACCTCTTTTTCATAACCATTTTCCGTAACAATTATAAGAAAATTCATATTATTCATCTGGTTACCCCTAATAAACCGAATTGTATAAAATAAAATCAAGGATCCATTCCATGCATACAATTGATCAAATAATAATTTTCTCTTACTTAATCCTCGTTATACTCTCCGGCATCTATTTTTCTAGACGAGCGTCTCAAAATATCGACAGCTATTTTCTCGGAGGAAAATCGGTTCCCTGGTATCTATTAGGCGTTTCCAATGCCTCTTCCATGTTTGACATTAGCGGCACAATGTGGCTGGTATATATGGTTTTTGTATATGGCCTGAAAGGTATATGGATGCCGTGGATGTGGCCGACATTTAACCAGATATTCTTTATGATTTACATCGCTATCTGGGTCAGACGGTCCAATGTGCTGACAGGCGCAGAGTGGATTGAAACCCGATTCGGCACAGGAAGAGGCAGCGAGCTTTCACGGCTTAGTGTAACAATTTTTGCCATTGTCAGCGTTGTTGGTATGTTGACTTATGCATTTCAGGGAATTGGAAAATTTGCCACAATCTTTTTTCCCTGGAACTTGTCGGCAAACACCTATGCCATTATTGTTATGTCAATCACCACGATTTATGTCCTTCTTGGCGGCATGTACAGCGTTGTTTTAACGGATATTATTCAGTTTATTTTACTAAGTTTTACATCAATTATCATTGGCATAATCGCGCTTTCCAGAGTAACTCCTGAAGCTTTACACAACGCTATCCCTGATGGTTGGCTCAATCTTTCAATCGGATGGAACCTTGATCTTGACTGGTCAAAACACATTCCCGCTGTAAACAGCCAAATTCAATCAGACGGATATTCACTTTTTTTCATCTTTTTCTGTATGATCATCTTTAAAGGAATATTGAACAGTATGGCCGGTCCTGTTCCTACTTATGACATGCAAAGAATGCTGGCCGCAAAATCTCCAAAAGAAGCCGGATTGATGAACGGAATCGTTTCAGTGGCTATCATCCCCAGATGGATCATGGTTCCGGCGGTTGCGGTTTTGGCGCTGGTTT
>CAXXFV010000006.1:0-381218 GCA_963674595.2 bacterium | reverse complement strand
CTTTTGGGAACATACTTTAACACATCTGCCGCAGCCGATACACCTTTCCTGGATAACCATTGCCTGCCCATGTTCAATACGTATAGCTTTGGATGGGCAATGGCGCACACACGAGTAACACCTCCTGCACCTGTCTTGAATAGTTTGGACAACAGGCATAACCAAAGGCCTTTGGATAATGAAAAATTTAGTCAAATACCCGCAAAACTGTATAATTAAGTTAATAATTTGTTCTATATGACGCAATAAATAAAAAGGTGCATATCCGTTTGAACATGCACCTTATGAACCAACACATCTAAGGTTTTTATAATTCATTAAACATTGGTACGTCGATTTGTTCAGATAAAGGAAAATCATTTTTAATCTTTTTTTCAACCTGTTTCGGTGCAAGCCCCAGAGCAACAGCTACACCATATAGAATGGCTTCCGGTCTGGGAGGACAGCCCGGAATATAATAATCAACCGGTATGGCTTTGTCTACAGCGCCGTACATATTATAACTATCGTAAAATACATCGCCGCCACATGCACAGGAACCTATGGCAAAAACAAGTTTAGGATTTGGGGTTGCCTCATATAGCCGTTTTACAGACGGGGCAACCTGACGACTGACTCCTCCGGTTACCAACAGCACATCGGCATGACGGGGAGATCCAACCAATTTTATACCAAATCGTTCTGCATCATAATAAGGTGTTAATACATTTATAATTTCAATGTCACAACCATTGCAGGCAGAACAATTGGTGTGGTATACCCAAAGAGATTTGGGAAATGCTTTTGCACATAGTTTTTTTAACATAGTAAACCTGTTCGTTTATTTTTATTGACCCGCAGCCCAAATGGCCAGTACAGCATTTGTAGCATGGTCCAGCATTGGGTGTAATATTTGCGGATATATACCGATAACAATACATAAAGCGGCTAAAATAACAAGACTGATATAAACTAATGGCGGAACTTCTTTAATGTTGTCATATTGTTCGGTTTTTTTAGCCGGAGCCTGCCAAAAAACACGATAGGCAGCCCATACAAGACAAGCCAATGTTAGCACACCGGTAATAATAGAGATAACAAGGGCCCAATAAATATGTTCTTCACCAATAGCTAAAAATATGGTAAATTTACTCATAAATCCGTTAAAAGGCGGCAGGCCGCCAATTGCAAGTGCACCGACAATAAAACAAAATGCAGTAATCGGCATTTTTTTTGCCAATCCGCCAAGCTCTGAAATTTTCCTCATTCCACCGGTGGCATACATAACAGCGCCTACGCTCATAAACAGCAGGGCTTTGATTATGGTATGATTAACCAGATGAAACAGCCCGCCATAGATTCCCAAATATGTTCCCAGGCCAAGGCCTTCAAATACATAGCTGATTTGGCTGACACTTGAAAAGGCAAGCATTCGTTTTAAATCATCCTGAACTATAGCCATCAATATTCCAATGAGCATACTGGCTGAACTGAGAATGGCAATAAAGATAATGACGGAATGATATGTAGGAGCAAAAATTGTAACGGTTCGTGCCAGTGCATAGGCACCGATTTTTATAATCAACCCGGATAATAAAGCACTAATCGGTGACGGCGCTTCCGAGTGAGCATCCGGCAGCCACGCATGAAAAGGTACAAGTCCGGCTTTGGTGGCAAAACCGATGGTCATAAAGGCGATACCAAGCAAAGCAATATTTTTCGGAATGAGTGTAACTACTTTGCCAATTTCTGTCAATAACAGTGCGTGAGAACCTACTTTTAAATGAGGATATGCCGCTGCAAAGATAAGAACGATACCGAATAAAGCAAACGTTATACCGACGACGACCAGTAAAACGTATTTATAGCCGGCCTCCAGGGATGCTTTTTTCCGATAAAAAGCGACCAGTAAAGCCGTGGCAAGCGTTGTCCCTTCCATGGCAACATATAACATCACCATATGATTGGTGCTTACGGTCCAGTTCATCGTACCGGTAAAAAGCAGAATAAGCGCATAATAAAGTGTTAACCGCCCTTCGCTGACGATTCCTTTTTCCTGCTCGTGCCTCATGTATTTTATAGATTGCAGCGCAATCAGTATCACCATACCATCAACCAGCACAATCATGAGAGCGCTTAAACCATCAACAAAAATAGCATTGCCTAAAGCTTTTAGTGTTTGTCCGCCAAAAACCAGTATTCCGACACGAATTGCAATGACGAATTCAATAATCAGAATGACAAGGGTGCTTATTTCTCGGCCATTTTTGAATTTGGAATAACCGAACAGAATTGTAAAAATTGCACCAAAAATCGGTAGTAAAATCAATACCAATGGTAATTGAGACTGAATAGGTTCAGCCATAGTTAACCTCTTATCTCTTCAGCTCTGATAGTTTAACTGTATCCATGGATCCAAAAACCTGGTAAATTGTCGTACTTAGATATAAAAGAATCAAAACCACGCCGACAACATTGGTTAAAATACCTATCATTGTCGTTTCTTTTAATTGTGGTGTCAGTGCTAATAATACAAGATGGACACCATTTTCAAGCAATGCCAGTCCGATAACGGTTTTTTAAGGCATCTCTTCTTGTAAGCAACGCCCACAGTCCTAATGAAAAAATGGTAAAGGCACCTGCCAGTAAACTCCTGACCGGTTCCAATTGGGCGGCCTCTGTCGGCGCTAAAAAGTAAATGTATTTTTTGAACAATTGAAAAAATACAACCATCAGGATAGTAACAATAAGAATCGAAAGTCCGCCGCCGATAATTGGCTGATGTTCTTTTTGCGGCACTTTTTTAACAAATCGCAACAGTATAAATGGAACGATAACAACTTTGGTAATAAAACATGTCAACGACCATAAATACAAACTGTGATTATCTTTCAGATAAGCATAACAGATGATAATGCAACATAGAAAAACAGAATGTATTAAATAAGCAAAACAAGTCGTGCGCAAGTTTCTTATTTCCACAGCCGCAATAGAAGCGACAAGAATACCTAACGTTAAAGTGATCAAAGTTTGTTCCGTCATGACTTGTCCTCCTCAAGCGGCGGAGCGCCAAAAGGCATTGACGGCCCGACATAATTCCGGCCTGCACGGTGTCGGCGTGTCGGAATTTTATCAATGGCATTTTCCGTTTCAAAACATCTTCCGCATCGTGCACAGGTAGCCATATAAATTTCCTGTTCAATGTACAAATCGGTTTTATCTGTTGTAGATGTTTCGAACTGTTTGGTCATTGTAATCGCTTCTTCCGGGCACACTTCGGCACATCGTCCGCAATAAGTGCACCGGTCGAGGATAAACTCCATACGCGTTTTATCACCATCATCGGTAAACCGGATACACCGTGAAGGACAGACATTACCGCATCCTCCACACCCAACGCATTTTTGTTCATCAATATCAAGTTTACCACGAAAACCGTCAGCAACCTCAGCACCTTCTCCGAATGGATATGGAAGTGTTACTCTCGGATTTGAAAAACAGATAATGGCTTCTTTAATTTTTGATTTGAACATACATTTATCCTGTGATATATGCTTATGATCCTATCAGCGCAAATGCCAATCCGATGGATGCTACGAAAATTAAAATCAAAAAATAACGGATGCTTTGATCAATTCGCAAACGAGGATTAACAACGTGGACAACTCCAACCAGCAAAAGTAAAACAAGAATTTTTAAGAATGTAAATAACAGATTCAGTAAAAAGTTACCAGAGTGCAGCCATGGAATAAAAATAGAAACAAACAGCGAAGCAAAAATAAACTGCTTGGCATAAAAGGTCCATTTAAAAAGCGCCAGTTTGGGCCCGCTTTGCTCGATAAACGGTCCTTCCATAATTTCCTGATCAGCTTCCACAATATCAAACGGCAAACGGGCCAGTTGTGCGACAATGGACAAAAAGAGTACCACACCAACAATAATCATGGAAATTGACGTTCCATGTTGAACCTGGTAATTGATAATATCACCAAACTGCATGGAATTTGCTTTAACTGCGGCGGTAATGAGAGCAATAACAATGACCGGCTCAACGGTTAAAATCATCATCATCTCTCTGGATGCACCGATTATACTGAACGGGCTCGCCGAGGTAACGCCGCTCATGATGACCATGATAGCGGAAAAAGTAATGATGTACATAAAAACCAGAATTTCACCACCGGCATATAACGGCGGAATAGCACCAATCGGTACAAGTACCGCCGTTGTCAACACAGAAGCAAATGCAAATACAGCACTGGTCCTAAATAAAATATGTGAAGAACTGTCTATTTCTTCCTTACCCAGCAGTTTTAAAATATCCAAATAGGGCTGATATACAGGCGGTCCGATTCGGGAATGGACAAATGCAATCACTTTTCTAACAATCCCCTCAAGTAAAGGAGATAAAAATATGACCAGCGTTAAATTGAACAACGCGAGTAAAATCATTTTATGTGTAATAATTTCCATAGAAATATCAATTCCCATTCATATTTCAATTATTTGTTTTTATTTCGTGATAGTGCAAACAATTCCGATTTCGAATAAACTTTGATTTTACCTGATTTGATATCAACCGTTTCGAGCCGTTCCGTACAGGAAAAACAGGGATCAATGCTGCCCAAACCAATGGGAACATCTGCAACTGTTTCTCCGGCAATCATAACAGGAATGCCCTGCAGGTTTTGAAACGTTGGGGCGCGGGCCTTCCAGCGGTATGGACGATTGTCCTCACCGGTAATAACAAAGTGATGTGTTTCACCACGTGGGGCTTCAACAGATGATAAACCGATTTTACCGGGAGGAATGGGTTGTCTTATATCCGCCATAATTGGTCCATCCGGCATCATGGATAATGCATCACGAACTTCCCTGACAGATTCCAGTGTTTCCTTTAATCGTACTAAAACCCGGGACCAGATATCCTCACCCGTTTCTACGATAACATTGCAGCCAACTTCAGGGTAAGCGGCATAGGGATGATCTGCGCGGATGTCCCAGGCAACACCCGATGCTCTGGCTGTCGGTCCCAATAGTGAATAGGCAATAACGTCCGAATGTTTAAGAATGCCTACGTTTTCACAACGCATTTTCAAAGTGGTGTCATCAATAACAGCGTTTATAATCGCTTGTGTTTCGCGCTCTACTTTTTGTAATACCTGTTGACATTCCTCATGTATGGATTTTGGGACATCTCTCCGAACGCCCCCGACAAGGTTCATTCCCAACAGTTTCCGGTTACCGGTAATTTTCTCACATAGCCACATGACCGGTTCCCGTACACGCCAGGCTTGCATAAGCACCGTATCAAATCCAATAATATGACCTGCAATTCCCAGCCATAACAAATGACTGTGAATGCGTTCCAGTTCTAATAGAATAACACGAATAAACTCTGCTCTTTTTGGTACCTGAATCTCCCCCGCCATTTCGACTGCTTGACAGTACGCCGTACTGTGTACCGAGCCTCATATACCGCATATACGTTCCGCAAGGAACGGTACCTGGTTATAATTCAACTGGCTGTCGGCAATTTTTTCGATACCCCGATGACTGTAAAAACCACGGTAATCGCCGCCAACCACTTTTTCACCCTCAACAAACAATCGGAAATAAGCAGGTTCTTCCAAAACCGGAAAAAACGGTCCGATTGGAACAACCGTTGATCCTTCCGGTTTCTTTTTTAACGGTACGGCATTTTCAGGTTTGCTCGGCGGATGTATATCATAAGGAACATCACGTCTTAAAGGATGTAAATTTTCAGGCCAGTCATCTGATAAGACAAGCCTGCGGGGGTCCGGATGATTTTTTAATTTAATTCCTAATAAATCCTGCACTTCTCTTTCCGCCCAGTTAGCTCCCGGAATATCGGCATCTCCGGTTACAGCATGAAACCAAAGGTCATTGGACGGGATGGGAAGTCTGACAGTTAAAAATAAATGGTCCTGTGCAAAAGCAAAAACATAATCAACAAGATAATCCCCATCAGCATCACGATAATCGGTCCCGACACAAACAACAAAACGGCCGTTAATTTTATGGAATATATGTTGTATAATAGAAACGGCGTTTTCTCTGGACACCGTAACAAGGAGCATCGTCGGACAAGGAATTGAAGATTCCTCTATAGTGGATTTGAAATTATCATAGAGATTTGATTTTAATTCATTTAATGTCAATGATTATTCCTCCGAAGAAAAGGTATGGACCTGTTTATCAAACTCCATTAGCTGATAATGTAAATAAAACAATAACAGCAGCAATTGCTCCTAATACAAGCCACAATAGATAAATATGCGGAATACCGGAATGCAATGCGCTAAACGACCTGACACATTTTAAGAATTTATTTACCAACGGTTGGTAAAACCATTCATCAATCTGGGCCAATCGGTAAAGTATGTTTTTATTTGTTAAAGACAATTTAGGAATCGTGATTTTGGGATATATTCCCTCCTGTTCATACTGACCGATTCTTAACCGAAATAATTTTTTAAAGGGCAAATAAAAGTTATGTGCTTCATATCGAACTTCTTCCGGATCGTGAAGTTCTCCACAATACCATGTATCTACCTGGCGTCTTGGCGCTTTACCTGCTCTGAAAAAGAAAAATGATATTGCCAGGCAAATAAAAGCCACAATTAAAATCAGAACAGGGTTCCAGGCGGCAAAAACACCATTACCAAAATTTAAGGTAATTCCACCCATGGTTCCGGCACCATACAATCCTGTAAAAGTTATCACATTTTGTTTTAAAATCGGTTCCAGTGCACTGAAAACAATATGAATCGGCAACATAGGCAAAACACCAAAAAATACACACAAAAATGCCAGCACAATTTGAGGAATTTTCATGCTTAACGGTACATCACCTTTAACCGCATTACTGTTATTATCAGCATACTTGCCAAAATACATGGAACTGAAAAATTTTATAAACGAGGCCAGTGTTACAGCGGATATAAACAATGCACAAATTCCCAACGCAATCATCAAAGGATTGGACAAACCGGCTTTAACGGAAGCCTGGTATATCAGCCATTTACTGGAAAATCCACTAAACGGAGGAATACCGGCAATTGCCAGAGAAGCAATAATTGTGGTTATGGCTGTTAAAGGCATAAGACTGTAAAGACCGCCGATTTTATTTAAATCCTGTGTGCCGACTTTGTAATAAACTGAACCGGCATTGAAAAACAGACAAGATTTATAACAGACATGGTTAACCAGGTGAAATATACCGGCGCCTATTGCTACAATCGCAATAACAGGATTGGTGGCCATAAAAGCCACACCAATACCGATACCCAAAAACATATACCCCATCTGCCCGATAACATGGAATGAAAGCAATCGTTTTGAATCATTCTGGACTAAAGCGGTAACCGTACCGACAAAAATGGAAACTGTACCCATGATGGCTATAATGATACCCCAAATGTTTGAATATGAAGAAGCAGGTAAAATGTCACAAAAAATGCGAACAATACCGTAAATACCCAGCTTGGTCATGCTTCCGGCAAATGCAGCGGAGGCAGGAGCCGGTGCAGCAGGATAAGCATCCGGCAGCCAGTCTCCCATCGGCAGGATACCGGCTTTGGTGGCAAATCCAAGAAAGAAAAACAATAATACCAGATGCAGCAAACCGGAATGCTGTGTTGCCATCATCTGCATGGTTTCACTCATTTTATCAAAAGCGAATGATCCGCCTTTGGAAAACAAAATAATCGAAGCAATAAATAAAAGAGCCGTGGCAACATGTGTGATAAAAAAGTATTTGAATCCGGCCTGTAAATTTTTCTTTTCACGTTTTTGAAAAATAACCATAAAGTATGACGCCATTGTCATAACTTCCCAAAAAATGAAAAAGAAAAACATGTCGGTTACGGTTACAACACACATGACACCGGCAAAAAATAAAAGTAAGATCGGATAATAGCCCCTAAGGCTATACTCTTTAAAATCTTCAAGATTCATAAATTTCAAAGAATAAAGAGAAACCAGAACACTGACCAAAGCAATAATGGCAAGGAATAATGCGCTGAGATGATCAATTTTTAAAACCAGGGAAGAATCAAGAATAGGAACTGTCCATAACGATAAAGATTCTGCGGGACCGTTAAGAAATACATTTATAACAACATAATATATACCTACAGCCGCAAGCGTCATAAAACTCAGGGCAATCAAACCGATAGATTTTCGGTGTTTACCCATGAAAAAAGTAATAACTGAACCTATGAGTAAAATAAGAATAGATATTTCGAATGTTAATACAAGGTCCATTAAACAGCTCCCTTAAAGGATAACTCAGTTCAAATATTTAACCAATGTTAAACCGATATATGGCACAACTAATGTTAATATGACCAAAACAATTAAAACAAAATTCATCACAAAAGGTAAAGGCGAAGCCTGTGCGGCATCTTCTGAAACCGGTCCGAAAAAGACACGATGCCCGACATGTAAAAACCAGCCAAAGGCAACAATGATTTCCAGTAAAAATGGTATCAGCAACAGATATCCGGGCAATCCGCCCAACTCAATCGTACCAACCAGTAGATAAAATTTGCTCCAGAATCCTGAAAACGGCGGGACACCTAAAATAGCCAGCATGCCGACAATAAATGCAATACTGGTTATGGGGGCGGTTTTTATTAAACCGCTTAGAGCGTTTATGCTCCGTGTACCGGTTGAATAGGCTATGGCCCCAACACATAAAAACAATAAACCTTTACCAATTCCGTGATTGATAATATGCATAATTCCGCCGGCAAGAGCGGTTTTTGAGCCCATTATTCCGATACCGATACCAAACAGAATATAGGCCAAATGAGCAATGGTTGAATAGGCCAAAAGCCGTTTCAGGTCATCCTGATAAAAGAACATGAAAAGGGAAACAAGCATGGTCAACGAAGCCATAATACCAACCAGTAAACCACTGCCAAAAGATAACGTACTATTGGCAACGGCTGTTCGTGCTATCAGAAATACACCGGCTTTAACCATGGCAGCCGCATGTAAATACATGGAAACAGTTGTCGGTGCGGCCATGGCATCAGGAAGCCATGTATAAAATGGGATTTGGGCCGATTTTGCCCAGGCTGCTATGAGTAATAGAATAAACATCCAGGTTTGTAATTTCGGTGACAGCAATCCGAGTGCGGAAAAATCAAAACTCTTTGTGTTTACAAATAAAATGACCAAAGCAATGGCAAAAAACAATCCACCGGAAAAGGTCATCAATAACGCTTTAAAACCGGCTTTTAACGATTCTTCATTTCGATAATGAGATATAAGCGCCCATGAACAAAGTGTTGTCATTTCCCAAAAGATATACAGTTGTAAAAAATTTGGAGAAATGGCAATACCAATCATAGAGGCTATAAAAAGCAGCATCCAAAAGTGATGTCGTTCTTTACCTTCTGTTGACGGATGTTCTTTATTCTTTTGACTCAGATATCCGGTAGCAAATAAAATAACCAGCAATCCCAGTGTAATAACCACAATCAAAAGAATAAAACCCAACGGATCAAGCTGATAGCCAAACAGTCCTTTGACACCAACATTTTCCAACCAGGGAAGCGAAATGGGTAAACTGGTGACAGTCCGATAGAGGGGTGTCGATAAAATAATAACAACACCAACGATAAACATACCCACAGTCGATACAACAGCAATGAGATCACTAAATCGTTTTCGTAAAAGGCCGGCAAAAACAGCACCGCATGCCGGAAAGAGTATTAAAAGTAGTAAAAGTGTTCCCATTAATTGAGTTCCTTATAAGCAGAAAAATCTATTGAATTTAAAAAGCCATATATAGAATTCATCGAATGTTTAATTTGTGGGCTCATTTCTTCCTGATACTCTATTTGAGAAGGTTGAACGCCCAAAATCATTGTTTCAGCACCGGTTTCATATTCGAGATAATCCATAACCAATTTTAACGACGGCCGATGTGAGGAAAATCTGTCCGATAATGCGGATTTATCTTTTAAAAATACCGTCTCTCCCGCCTCGCCGCCAAAATCCAAAACATCAGCAAAAATAATGACAGCGGGTTTTTCTTTTTTTACAACATCCGTATAATTCTCCGGTAACTCTTCACATACAATACTTTTGATGTGAGGATGTTTTAACAATTTTGTGGCCAGTGCAGGCCCGAAACTGTCATCACCTCGTTGTGTATTTCCAACGCCCATGAGAACAATCTTTTTATTGGCAAAAAAAGTTTTTAATTCGTTTTCCTGCATACAAATTCTATTTTTCCGGTAATGATTTCATTTGTTTATAGGAAAAAACCGGCCCATCAACACAAATGTACTTGTGTCCGATGGCACAGTGACCGCATTTTCCAATACCGCATTTCATATAACGTTCAAGGGTTGAAATAATATGATCGTCAGGAAAACCCATTGTTAAAAGCTCCTGAATAACAAACCGGATCATGACCGGCGGACCGCATGTAAATGCAAAAGTCTTTGCCGGATCAATTTTTATTTTATCAAATAATGTGGTTACAACGCCGACATGGCCTTTCCATTCTTCAGTGGCTTTGTCAACGGTTTGATAGAGTTCAATATCTTTTCTGGCTTGCCACTCTTCTAAAATCGGTTTATATACACGATCTTCAGGAGTCCTGGCGCCATATAAAATAATAAACTGTCCGAAACTGTCACGCTCATCCAAAATAGGCTCAATGAGTGATTTTAATGGCGGTAAGCCAATTCCACCGGCAATGATTAAAATATCCTTGCCTCTAACATTATCCATTGGAAAACAATTTCCAAACGGTGCACGTATTCCCATTGTATCACCGGCTTGTAATTCATGCATGGCATTGGTTACTTTACCGGTCGCTCTGACCGTAATGGCAAAGGAACCCTTTTTATTGGGATTTGAGCAAAATCCAAAGGGTGCCTCTCCCATACCCAAAATGGAGGCTTCTACAAATTGTCCCGGTTTGTAACTAAAATTTGAATTATATGTCTCGTCAACAAACCGTAACGTAAAGGTTTTTGTATCAATTGTCTCGGGGACAATGTTTTCAATAACAGCAAGTTGTGGTAAATATACATTTTCCATCAATTTTCCCTGCCGGATACTTGAGTTGCTACCAGTGTATTTTGATTTTTATCTGTTTGCCCTTCTCTGCGCAGTCTTTTTACAAAGGCGGTAATATCAAGTAAATTGAGGGCCTGACAAACCGTTATACATCGGCCGCAGCCGACGCATCCGGGGTGTCCGTCCTGTTTTAAATAGGCATAGCTCAATTTATGATAAAATCTGCGTTTAATTCGATCTTTGGCTTTGTTTCTGGGATTATGTCCTGAAGCTTCCCGTGTAAACCCTGAATATTGGCAGGAATCCCAACAGCGAAAACGCTCGCCATGGGTTTCACTACACATAACATCGTTTACATCAAAACAGGAACACATCGGACATACATGCGTACAGCCGCCGCAGCTAAAACATTCGGCTCCCATTTCATCCAGCAAATCTTCGTTAATGCGATTATTTGTTATTTGAATGATTGCCTTTGCCAGATAGGCGGTTTTAACCATTTTTTCATCACAAGCCTGCATCAACTGCTGGCGTTTTTGTTCTTCTTGCTCGTCAGCATATTGAAAAGTTGCTGATAAAAGGTTTAATACATCAATCCCCTTTTGACTGCCGATATCAACAAGATAATTATCACCCAAATCCGTTAATTGCAAATCAAAACCTTTTTCAAGACTTGGGCCGCCATCACAGCAAATACAAAAGCAGGTATCCATCGGTGTATTACAGGCCATACTGATGACGGTAATAGCATCACGTTTATCCCAATAATAATTATCCTTGAATGCTCCTGAAAAGAAATGGTCAAAATGCAATAATCCTTGCAGGTCACAGGAACGAATACCAAAAATCACGGCTGGTTCTTGCAACGGTGGTGTTTTAATTTCTTTATTATTATTTAAATCAAACTCTAACAGTTTCTCCTTAGCCGGAAACCAAAAACGTTTAAGCGGTTCATAATCGTTTACATAATCAAAGATAATGTCGTTGACATCTTTGATGGTTTCAAACGTTACATCACCGTCCGGCATACGGACCGGACCGATCAGCTTTTTATCTTTATGTATTTTTGACAATAACTGAGATAATTGATCTTTTGACAGGATTATTTTTTGACCAATTGTCATTAAATATTCTCCAATTTGGCAGCACAAATTTTCATGATCGGTGTTTTAGCATCTTTTTCCAAATCACTGCGAACAAGTGATTGCGTCAATCCGTCAATATTATGAATGGACACGTTTATCGTTCCCGGTTTGACTGCATGAGTTACATTAACTGTTCTGATAATTTCTCCGCGACGGGTAACGACTTTTATCTTCCAACCGCTTCGTAGTTTCAGGTCTCTTGCATCATTGGTATTAATTTCTACAGTCCCGGATGCATACTCTTTCTTCAGAGTAAAGGACCTGATATTCTGTGTTCCGGTAATACGATGAAAGGATTTTCTTGCAACAACACATATAAATGGATATTCTTCATCAACTTGTTCTTCCATTTCTTCGGAATGAATCTGTGGTATCAACTTGATATCATCCGGCTTGATTCGTTCCTGCACCAGAAAACCACCCGGAGGATCAAGTTCTTTATATCCGGCCTGATAAAAAGGCACATACTGCTGAATTTCCTTGTAAATGTTTTCCGGTTTATTTTCCTGTGCTTGTTTTGTAAATGTCTGTATAAATTTTGAAATAATATCCAAATCTGAAAGGCTGTCACCGATTGGTTGAATTGCCTTGCGAATTTTTTGAACGCGACATTCTAAATTTGTTACGGTTCCTTCCTTTTCAGTATAACTGCATGCAGGTAAAACTACATCTGCTTTTTGGGCCGTTTCATTTAAAAACATATCCTGAACAATTAGAAAATCAAGTTTATCCAGCTTGTCCCCTGTTGAATTTGAGTTTGGTGCACTCCACATCAAATTTTCACCAACCACATAAAGTGCTTTTATCTTTTCACCACAGGAATCAATCATTTCCTGAAAGGACAATCCGGTTTTGGCAGGTAGATTTTGCCATCCATTATTTCCAATACCTTCACTTGAAAATGAATGATGGCCCGGTAATAAATCAGAAGCGGCACCCATATCGATTGCACCTTGCAGATTATTTGCATAGTGCAACGGCAAAATACCGGCGCCTTTTTTATTAATATTGCCCGTAATAATGGCCAGATTTATAATAGCGTTTATAAGCGCAACAGATTTGGCTTGTTGCGTGATGCCGGTTCCAAACAAAATAGTTGCACGGGGAGCCGTAGCAAATAATTCAGCCGTGCGATACAACATTTCTGTCGGAACACCTGTTTTTTCAGTACATAATTCTGGTGTAAATTCCGCAACCAGAGGCTGTAAGGTTTTTATCTGTTCGCAATAGGGATCATATAGATCTTTTTCTAGTATGATGTGAATGAGAGTGTTTAAAATATAAAGTTCATAGCTGGGTTTACTCTGTAAATAAACAGTGAAAAAACGGCTTAATTCCTGTTCATGAGAATCAATTAATATTGTTCGTTTTCCGCTTTTTGCTGCCTGAAGTATATAAGAGCCGACATTGGCATTCTGTACCTTGGGATTTGCACCAATAACTAAAACAGCATCTGTTTGTTCTATATCAGTAATATCTGTCGTAGCTCCGGCCCAATTATAGGCATTTTTAAAACAATTATACATAGGGGCCATATATAAACGGGCTGCCGTATCAATATTGTTTGTTTTTAAAATAGTTCTGGTCAACTTGTTCAGCAGATATAGCTCTTCATTTGTACAATGAAGAGAACCAATAACACCTACAGAATCAGAACCATTGTTTTTTTGAATGTCCTGAATGGAATTTAGAATGAAATCAAAAGCAGTGTCCCAACTTGCTTTTTTAAATCCATCTTTATCTTTTATCAAGGGTGTAGTTAACCGATCCGGATGGTGCACAATCTGGTGTCCATTCCAGCCTTTAATACACAGAGTTCCACGACTTACCGGATGATTTTTTTGAGGAGAGACAGAAATGACATGATCATTTTCTGATTCAATTATAATTCCACAACCGCATCCGCAAAAAGAACAGGTCGAAATTGTTTTCACCTGAGCCGCTCCTTTGTTACGGGTTTAAATCCATACACTCATATTCATTTAAAATTAAACAAAGGTTGGTCATGCTTTATAATAACAATCACAAAATTTATGCCAGGGAAAAATTCCAATGAAATAAAAAATGTATTGATAATTTTTAAGTTAGGGGTATTAATTCAGGTAAAAATTTGGGGAAATTAAAATTTTTCTTATTTTTAAGAATTGTGAAATTTTATTTATTATATTTAAGAAAGATAATGAAAAGTTTTGTAATACTTATCTTTGAACTTGAGAAAAGGGCCAAAAATATTAAATTAGTCTATGATGAAAAATGGAGGCCCAATGAGCAAACGAAGACGCTTTACTGCTGAAGAAAAAGTCCAAATTTTAAGAGAACATTTAGAAAATAAGATCAGCATATCCGAATTAGCTAAACAATATAATATTCATCCTGTAGTTATACACAGATGGAAAAAAGAGCTCTTTGAAAATGCGCTTGACGGTTTTTCCGGCAAACATAAAAAGCGTAAAGGAAAATCTGTCAAAGAAGAACGTCTTGAAAGTAAAGTCAGCAAAATGCAGGAAGTCATCACCGAACTCTCCACAGAGGTCGTTGATTTGCGAAAAAAGTATTTTGGGGCAACCTGAAAAAGACATGGGTTGCTCCTGATGTTAGAGATGATGTTTTGTCTTCTCTGCAAACGTTAACGGCAAAGACCGGTGTTCCTTTGAGTTTATTACTCAAGACCATTGGTTTGTCCTGGACCCGGTACTATGACTGGCAAAAACGTTTTGGTCAACCAAATCAACATAACAGCGACACACCTCGCAGCTTTTGGCTGGAACCGTGGGAGTGTCAACGTATCATAAAATACAAAAAAGAACATATGCAAATCGGCTATAAACGACTGACCTATATGATGCTTGATGAAAATGTCGTTGCTGTGAGCCCGTCAACGACCTATCGTATCCTGCGGAACGCCGGACTTACAAGTCAATGGAATAACAGTACGTTACAATCAAAAAGGAAAGGCTTTATTCAACCCAAAAAACCGCATCAGCATTGGCATATAGATATTTCCTATATTGCCTTTCATGGTTCGCATCTCTTTTTGATTTCTGTACTGGACGGATTTTCGAGATTTATTGTTCACCATGAATTAAGAACTCATATGCAGGAATATGATGTCGAGATTGTACTGCAAAGAGCTTTGGAAAAATATCCAAATGAAAAACCTCGAATTATTTCCGATAATGGTTCACAGTTTATTGCCAATGACTTTAAATCTTTTTTAAGGTTAAATAATTTAACACACGTTCGAACTTCGATCAATCATCCACAGTCGAATGGTAAAATTGAAGCTTTTCATAAAATTATTAAAAATGAATGCACCCGAATTCAAAGTATGATCAACCTGGAGGATGCCAGAAATAAAGTCGTAGCGTATATCCATCAATACAACTATAGCAGGTTACATAGTGCTATTGGATTTATTACTCCGTCTGACAAATTATCCGGAAAAGCTGATAGTATTTTCAAAGAACGTGATATGAAACTTGAACAAGCCCGCCAAAGAAGGCAGGAAAACAATAAAATTATAAAGGCAGCTTAAAACTAACTTATTTCAAATATGCCTTTTCTCAAGTTTACCTTGAATCATTACAGTTTTAGTAATTAACATTTGTTAACAAGCTGCTATCATATACCGCATATTGCTTAAAATTTTAAATTTATTTTATCTTTACTCAACCATTTAATTTTTCAATAATTAAGAAACATCGATTATAATATAAATAACGTACTATTTTTTAATAAGTTGAATTATAGCTATCGGTATAATAGTAAGAGGAGGAATATTTTACTTGACATTTTAATCATATTTTAACAAATTACCATTAGAGATTAAAATAAAACCCCTGCTGGGTGTCAGATAGCATATATGAACCAACACCTCTAAGTTGGGAACTTGGCTCTGAGTATGTATTACAGGCCTCCTCTTTTCTAACGAAAAGTGCAGTGGAAGTAAAAAATGTTCAGGCGGTGCCCACCGTGTCAAGCTCGGTTCTCATTTGCACTGTATCCTTGCAGGGATTTTTATTATACTCAAATGCATCTGGTTGTTTACTTTTCTTTTTAATAATCCCCTACCCGATCCAAACTTCTGTATTGAATTGCTTCACTGACATGTTCGGCTTTAATATTATCCGCCCCGGCCAAATCAGCTATTGTACGTGAAACCTTTAAAATTCTATCATAGGCTCGGGCCGACAATCCCAGTTTTGTGATAGCTGTTTTTAACAACTCTTGTCCCTGATTATCCAGCGCACAAAATGCGCGAATCTCTTTTGCACCCATCCTGGAATTACAATAGAGTCCTGAAATATTTTTGAACCGGTGTATTTGTCTGCGACGTGTTGTTTCTACCCGGCTGCGTATCTGTTGAGAACTTTCGCTAAGCTGCATACTTGATAATTCTTTATATTTTACGGCCGGCACTTCAACATGTATATCAATTCGATCCAGCAAAGGCCCGGATATTCTGGACATATATCTTTGAATTTGCGGAGCCGCACATGTGCAATTTTTAGTAGGATCAGTATAATAGCCGCATGGGCATGGATTCATGGCTGCAGCCAGCATAAAAACAGCCGGATAGGTTAAAGATAAAGTTGCCCTTGAGATAGTAACATTGCCATCCTCCAAAGGTTGTCTCATAACTTCCAGTACATTTTTTTTAAATTCCGGAAGCTCATCCAAAAAAAGCACTCCGTTATGCGCCAGACTGACTTCACCGGGTTTGGGAATGGTTCCCCCGCCGATTAAACCGGCATCGCTGATGGTGTGATGTGGTGAACGGAATGGCCTTGTTGCAATCCAGGCTTGTTTGGCTGATAATAAACCGGCAACCGAATGTATTTTGGTTGTTTCGATAGATTCGTCTAATGACATGTCCGGTAAAATGGTTGGAATTCTTTTGGCAAGCATGGTTTTGCCGGAGCCCGGCGGACCAATCATTATGATATTATGTCCTCCTGCGGCAGCGACTTCCAATGCTCTTTTAACAAGTGTTTGCCCCTTAACATCCTGAAAGTCAACATGATAGTTTTTACGTTGTGAAAACTGGGCGTTAATATTGATATTGGAATAATTTTGAACAGGCTCCCCATTAAGAAATCCGACAGCTTCAGCTAAAGAAGAAACCGGAATTATTTTTAAATTACGTGCCATGGCCGCTTCATTGGCATTTTCTTTGGGTAAAATTATACCTTCCAGATTTTGTTGTACAATTTGTGTAGCAATGGATAAAACCCCGTGCACCGGCCTTAATTTACCGTCAAGTCCCAGTTCTCCTAAAATAACATAGTTTTTCAGTTTATCATTTTTCACAATCCCGGTTGCACTTAAAATACCAATGGCAATCGGAAGATCAAAAGCAGCGCCCTCTTTTCTTATATCCGCAGGGGCCAAATTGATTATGATACGCTTGATCGGAAAACGGAATCCCGAATTTTTTATAGCTGCCTGAACCCGTTCCTTGGATTCTTTAACAGCACCATCCGGTAAACCGACCGTTGCAAAATATGGTAAATTTCCTTCTATGTGTGCTTCAACTTTGACGAGATATGCATCAATTCCCAGTACAGCAGCGCTTAAAATTTTAGCCAGCATTCGGCCCCCTTTTTAAGCATTATATAAATTATTTAATGATATATTATTTTCGAATATATAAATAGGATAAAAGCCATACCAAGGCCCAGCCAACAGTTAATATCCACCAATGACATAAAATCAAAAATACAATATTTAGAGCATAAAGTGTATGATATATCCATGTTGGGGCAATGTTTTTAAATCTCTTTTTCTTGTCTGCTGTTGTCAGGGCAAGAATTTTAGCAATTAAAATAAGCGGGGTATATATAAATAAAAAGATACGAATTGCCTGGAGGTTATAAACCGAACCAATAACAATTATAATTGTTATTATAATATCCAGAGCAAGTTCTTTGAGCCATTTTAATTTAAATTTCATAACATTACCAAGGTTGATGTTAAGCTTTTAAAAGTGTTTTAGCATTATCCAGTTGATTTTTTATGGAAACTGGACCTGTGCCGCCTTTAATATTTCGTTTTTGAATTGAAGCTAACGGCTGAAATAAATCAAAAACATCCGATTCAAATAGTGGAGACACTTTTTGAATTTGTGATAACGTCAGTTTATTTAAAGGAATATCAGCATGTTCTGCAACGGCAACAATTTCACCGACAATGCTGTGGGCTTTTCGAAACGGAACACACTTGCGGACCAGATAATCCGCCATGTCCGTTGCATAGAGTGCCGGGTCCAGGGATTGTAACATTTTTTCTTTTTTAATTTTCAGTGTTTCGATAACGCCGTTAAATATTTTTAAACAAAGTTCAGTCTGTTCCAAAGAATCAAAAACAGGTTCTTTATCTTCCTGCAAATCACGAACATAGGCTGTCGGAACGCCCTTCATTAAAGAAAGAATCGTAACCTGGTTACCGATCATCCGGGCTGCTTTGCCGCGTAAAAGCTCCAACGAATCAGGATTTTTCTTTTGCGGCATCATACTGCTGCCGGTTGCATATAATTCATCGATCTCAATCCAGCGGAACGGTTCAGATGACCAGATGATAAAATCTTCGGAAATGCGGCTTAAATGCAGCAAAATCGAAGAACAAATATAGAGTGTTTCTGTTACAAAATCTCTGTCCGATGTTGCGTCATAGCTGTTTTCTAAAATTTTATCAAATCCGAGTGTTACTGCCAGTTTATCTCGTTGAATATCAAAAGCGGCGCCGGCAATGGCACCGGAGCCCAAAGGCATTTGATTAATTCTCTTCAATGCTTCTTTACACCGCGCTTTATCTCTTTCAAGCTGGAAAAATATCGATAAAAGGTAATGGGCCAGAGAAACAGGCTGGGCCTGACGCAAATGAGTTTGTCCCGGAAAAATTGTTTCTACATGTTTTTCGCCAAGATTTACAAGGTTTTGTTGAATATTCGTAACAGCGGATTTGATTTCAGTCAGTTCTTCACGAATATAAATACGGAAATCCGTGACAACCTGATCATTTCGACTGCGCCCGGTATGAATTCGGGCACCAATATCGCCCAGTCTTTCCGTAAGCCATCGTTCATTTGCCGAATGAATATCCTCGTCCGATGACGAAAATTCCAGCTTACCATCGGAAAAATCCTTTTCAATTTCATCCAAAGTTTTACAAACGAGATCAGCTTCTTGCTGAGAATATACATTAACATCAACAAGGGCCTGTGCCCAGGCCTTGTTGACTTTAATATCGGCATAAAATAGTTTTTGATCAAAATTAATGGAGGTGCTAAATACTTCCATTAATTTATCAGTTGATTGACGAAACCGTCCGCTCCAAATTTTTCCTGCCATAAAAAAACTAGTCCCTTTTAAATATGCTGTAATCCGGTTCAGAGTATGGCGGTCTTTTGCCCCAATCCATTTCAACGAGCGAACGAACCTTTAAGGGCAAACCGAAAAGATTAATAAAACCTTTGGCATCTGCCTGGTCATAAACATCTTCTTTACCAAATGTTGCCAGTTCTTCACGATACAGAGAATAGGGTGACTTACGTCCCGCAACAATGCAATTTCCCTTATAGAGTTTGAATCTGACGGTTCCGGTAACGTTTTCCTGTGTTTTTTCGACAAAGGCATCAAGCGATTCACGTAAAGGTGTAAACCATTCACCGTTGTAAACCAATTCAGCATATTTGGGGGCAATCATTTCTTTAAAATGCAGGGTGGCTTTATCAAGAACCAGCATTTCAATTTCACGATGAGCATTATAAAGAATTGTACCGGCCGGTGTTTCATATACACCACGTGATTTCATACCGACCAGTCTGTTTTCCACAATATCAACCCGGCCGATTGCATTATCACCACCGATTTTGTTCAAATATTTTAACAAAGAGACTGAATCCATTCTCTGACCATCAGCACCAATGGGAACGCCTTTTTCAAATTCAACTTCAACAAAAGTTGGTTTATCGGGCGCTTGTTCCGGTGATTTTGACAAGACAAACATTTCATCTTTTGGCAGGTTCCAGGGATTTTCAAGGTCTCCGCCTTCGTGGCTTATGTGCCAGATATTTCTATCGTTAGAATATATTTTTTCTTTTGAAGCTGTTATGGGAATCTTTCTCTCTTCCGCATAAGCAATTGCGTCTTCACGGGAACGAATATCCCATTCTCGCCAGGGAGCTATGACTTTTAATTTCGGATTAAAGGCTTTGTATGTCAATTCAAATCGTACCTGATCATTCCCTTTTCCGGTACATCCGTGAGCAACGGCGTCAGCACCTTCTGCTTCTGCAATTTCCACCTGTCGTTTTGCAATTAAAGGACGTGCAAAAGAAGTCCCTAACAAATATGTTTCTTCATACATTGCACTTGCTTTTAAGGTAGGCCAAATATATTCTTCAATAAAAGGTTTTCTCAAATCTTCAATATAACATTTCAAAGCACCGGTCGCGATCGCTTTTTCTTCCAGACCGTCAAGTTCTTCATCCTGACCTAAATCAGCAGCAAAGGCTATAACTTCACATCCATAATTTTCTTTCAACCAGGGAATGATAACAGATGTATCAAGGCCTCCGCTATATGCAAGTACAACTTTATTAACTTTTTTGGACATTTTTTTTCTCCATAAAATATATTATTTTATTGAACGTGGTTAAAATGATGAGATATTAAAACGCAAATATATTAATTTATTGTGAAGAAAAAAAGAACAAATTTTAATATCTTTTACCTTCTTAATTTCTCTGGAAAAACTAGAACCATTGCACAAATTCAATTATATTTTTATCCGGATCGGCAATGTAAAGCCATTTAACCATTTTTTCAATTTCAAAAGGACCTTTAAAAATATTTACATTTTTGTCGCTCAGATCCTGAACTAGTTCGTCCATAGAATCTGTTCTGATAGCAAGGTGAGGACAATTTGACGGACGAGTCTTTTGAGTAAAAGGTTCTTTTTCATTCAGACTTGCCAGTAATTCCAGCTTCCCTCCTTCTAAATCAATATAAGCAAACTCTTCCTGGTGTTCATCATCTCTTTTACGAAATAAAAAAGGCCAGCCTAAAGAATCACAATAAAATTCCAGAGATTTATCCAAATCGGCTACCTGAAATGCAAAATGATCAACAACGGCCATAAGCTCTCCTTGCACTTAATTTTTTTCAGGAAATAAATTAACCTGAATATAATTTTTCGTATTAAAATATTTTTTAACAGCTTTACGAATTTGTTCCAGTGTTAACGTGTCAATTCTTTTTTTGTAATCCGGTATGAGTGTTGGATCAACACTGTTAAAATAATAACTTGATAGCTGTGACAGCCAAAAATTGTTTTCCCGCAAATCTGTTTCAAACTCTCTGATTTGTGTCCGGGTCACTTTATCAAGATAAATATCTTTTAATTCATAATCTCCCAAACTGTCGATTTGAGTAAAAATAGTATCCGTTAGCTCCTGCACTCTTTCCGGATCACATCCAAAGGAGATATGAATTTCATATTCGGGATGCGGAAATTGTGTTTTTGAAGCTGCAACAGATACACTATAGGTGCCGCCTTTGTCTTCACGAACAACCTCCCGCAGTTTAATATCCAATGCATCAATCATAGATTCCAGGATATAGTTGTTTTGCAAATTCCAGTCATAGGGACCTGTAAAAATTATCCGGACTTTGCTCTTTGGCTCCAATCCCTTGTAAATATTTTTCTCAACAACTCCTTTGGGCGGATAGATGTCATTGTCTTTCCAGTTTTCATTCCTTTTTATGGAAGGCAGATTAGCCAAATAGTTTTTTGAATATAATTCCAGCGAATCAGTATTAAAAGCACCGACAAAAAAGAAGGTAAAATCGCCGGCATCTGCAAACCGGTCCTTAAAAATTTGAAAAGATTTATTCAGATCCATTTCCTGCAAGAACTCGACTGAATAAGGACGTGATCTAAAGTGATAATTGGATAAAATAACTCTAATAGAATCTTTATATACTGAAACAGGATCGGCACTTTTATTTTTAATATAGGCGGTCAGCCGGTTTTTATAACTAGAAAAGGTGGTGCTGTCCATACGAGGTGAAGTAAAATATAGATGAACCAGCTTAAACAAGGTTTCAAAATCCTGGGGCACGGCATCGCCATAAAATCCTTCATGCATAGAATTTATATAAGGTTCTACATTTACTATTTTTCCGGCCAGTTTTTTTTCAAGTTGTATTTTATTAAATTTACCGACTCCGCTCTCCTGAATGAGAGCGTCTGTTGTTAATGCAGCTACATAGGATGAATCCGGAACAAGCGAGTGACCACCGGGACTGAAAGCACTGAATAAAATTTGATCGTTTTTAAAATCCGTTTGTTTTAATACAACTTTAACACCGTTAGACAATGTCCACTCTTCCACGCCAATATCCCTTATTGATTTTTTTAAGAGAATTTGGCCTGCGGGAGGCAACTCTGCAATCAAGGGTTCATCCAGTGTTTGATCATCATAGGGAAGAATTTCCTGATCATCTATTTGAGCAGTCACTTTCTCAAAATCCGCCTCGGAAGGCACTTTAAGGTCATCTTTTTCCGGCAAATTGACCAGAATAGCCCGATTGTTCTGCTGAATTAATTCTTTTGCCAAACTATTAACTTCCTGCAGGGTTATGGCCGGGATATAACTTTTATATAAATCATATTCAATATCAATTCCAGGTATCGGTTCATTTTCTAAAATATGCCGCACCAGTTCCGAAGCCAAAGAACGGGATTCGGTTTTATCCCGTTCATTATACAATTTTTCCATGGAACGTAGAGTGGATAATTTACTTCTTTCAAGTTCATTTTGGGTAAAACCATATTTTTGCACCCGCGCCGCTTCTGTTAATAATACGTGCAAACCCCGCTCCGTACCGGTTTCTTTAACAGCCGCGCTTAATAAAAAAACATCCTTGGTTCTGACATACCGACCCTGTACAAAATAAGCATAAATGTAAGGTGGATCAGCCTGACTTGTCAGTTCGGAAAGCCGCTGGTTAAACATGTCCTGAAAAATGGAGCTGACCATATCATCCCGGTAATCAGAAACAGTTAAAATATCTTTGACATCCCGCTTGTAATACACACTTACACGAGATTGTGAAGCTTCAGGATCAGTAACAATAGAATACAATGTGTTTTCATGGTTTGGAACCGGATAGGTTAATCGTTTTCGATCTGATTTTTGCTGAATACCGGAAAATTTTTCACGGATCAATTGTGTAATTTGTTCCGGTTCAAAATCACCGACTGCTACAATTGAAATTAAATCCGGACGGTACCAATCCTTATAAAACTGTATCAAACGTTCCGGCGAACAGGATTCTATAATTTCTTTTTTTCCAATAACTAATCTTTTGGCATATTGTGAATCTTTAAAAAGAACGGGAAAATGTTTGTCTCTCATTCTGGCTTCAGCACCACGACCCTGACGCCACTCTTCAATAATAACATCACGTTCTTTTTCAATTTCATCAGAATTAAAACTGATATTACAAGACCAATCCGCCAAAATTTGAAAAGCCTTATCCATAATTTCAACAGAATCCGTGGATATTTGCAGCATATAAACAGTTTCATCAAAACTTGTATAGGCATTAATTTCAGGACCGAATTTCATTCCGATCGATTCCAGGTAATCAACAAGCTGGTGTTTTTCAAAGTTCTTTGTGCCGTTAAAAGCCATGTGTTCAACAAAATGGGCCAAACCCTGTTGATCGTCATCTTCTAAAATAGAACCGGCATTTACCACAAGCCGCAGTTCCGCTCTGTTTTCCGGTCTTGTATTTTTACGGATATAGTACTGTATACCGTTATCCAGCTTGCCGAATATAGTTTGCTGATTAACCGGTAAATTGTCCGAAAGTTTATTATTTTCTACGCCAAAAACATTGATAATGTTAAAAAACGTAAAAATAATGGCTGAAATAAGATTTTTTTTCACTCTTTTACCTAAAGTTATTTTTGAGACTTGACAATTTATTATTTTTACATTAACTTATATTCAAAAGTATAATCTAAATACAAAATGGAACTCTAAATGTTATCCAATGGATTTACATTTATTTTTCATATGTCAAAAAATCTATTTATAGCATTTGCCCTTGTAATCGTTATTTTTCTGTTTATGCAATATTATAATAATGGTTCTGAAATACCATTACTAAACGAAAAATTGCAACAAACCAATCCGGGGCAAACAATTAAAAATATTGCAGAATCGTCTGTTACGGTTACAAAGTATTACCGTAACACTCCGGTTAAATGTAAAATTCATAAATTAGCACAAAATGAAGATTTTGTTGAAGTTGCCAATCAATACCACGTTTCATGCCGCTATTTAAAGCTTTTAAATTCACTTACAAATACAAGCAAACTTGCTACAGGCACCATTCTTTATGTGCCTGTAAAACAATAATCTTTACACCCATCCCCTCAACTCACATGCTTCAGCAACACGAGCAACACCTACAATTGTCGCCGCCATGCGCGGGTATACCTTTTCTTCCCTTATAGCTTCTTTAACAGTGTGATAAGCATCTGTCAGCTTTTTATCCAGTTGTTTATGGACCTCTTTTTCATCCCAAAAATAGGAATAACTGTCCTGTACCATTTCAAGATATGAAACTGTCACGCCGCCGGCACTTGCTAAAATATCCGGTATAACATGAATTCCTTTCTGATTCAGTATTATATCTGCTTCCGGTGTTGTCGGACCGTTGGCAAGCTCACAGACTATTTTAGCTTTAATTTTATCGGCATTGTTTTCATTAATTGCGTTTTCCAAAGCAGCCGGGTAAAGGATATCCACATCCATTTCCAAAATAGAATCACGGTGAACAGGTTGAGCGCCTTCAAATCCAACCACAGAACCGGTTTTGAGCTTATGTTGAACCAATCCTTTAACATCCAATCCATTGGGATTGTATAAACCTCCTTTTGAATCGCATACGGCCACAAGTTTTCCGCCGCCTAAAAGCTCCTGATGTAATAACGCGGCACGTTGTCCTGCGTTCCCAAATCCTTGTATGGCAAAAGTGCCGGTAGGGTCGATACCCATTGTTTTACAAGCTTCTCTAACAGTAATGACACCTCCCCGGGCAGTGGCATCGCGCCTTCCCTCTGTTCCGCCAATCTGCAGGGGTTTATCTGTCAAGACACCCGGGTGATGCTGATTTATTATCGTTTCATATTCATCCATCATCCAGGCCATTATTTGAGGATTTGTATATACATCTGGAGCGGGAACATCTTTGGTAATACCCAAATAAGGAGCCGAAGCCCGAATATAAGCCCGGGATAAATTCTCCAGTTCCCGAAGGGACATGTTACGGGGATCACAGATAACACCGCCTTTTCCCCCGCCCAATGGCAAGTCGACAACGGCCGTTTTCAAGGTCATCCAGCACGCCAGTGCGCGGATAATATCAACTGTTTCATCCGGATGAAAACGGATACCTCCCTTTGCCGGTCCCCGTGCGTGATTATATTGAATCCGATAGGCATGAAAAATCCGGGTTTCTCCATTATCCATTTTAACAGGCAGCGTAAACTTGAATTCGCGTTGCGGCCAGATCAGCATATCGATTGTAGCCTGATTAAGATTTAGCTTTCTTGCGGCTTGCAAGACATGGTTCTGGGCGATTTCAAAAGAATTATATGATTTCATATTATTTTTCCTTGGTCTTGTTGTCATTTTGGGGAGGCAGGGAATTCGTATCATCAAAGGCATCAAGTATTATTCGATACCAACATCCTTTGCACATAAGCGCACGATCTACGCTTAAGAGCACCTGCTCCCAAAGACTAAGTTCACGACCACAATGAGGACAAATTTCCGGAACTTTTTCACGATTACTCACCATTACTCTCCGGTTTGATGATGACTCCCTTGTTGTGAGAGCCATTCATTTTAATAATTACAGGTTTTTTAAATCTAATTAAACTTGTGTATTCATTTTTGCTTAACGGTTCTTTTTCCAATAACCAATTCCAGTCGACAAAACTGGCGGAATCATCAGATTTAACCGTAAAGTAACCAACCATAAGCGCTTGTAAATTCTGAAAAAAATGCGAACCTTGAGACGGCATAACAGTAAAATCTTTAAATCCTGCTTCAATAATAACACGGGCACCTGAAATTTGTCCCCAGGTTACAGGGATTCCCAACCAGGGGTCCAAACTTCCCCAACGCCCTACGCCGATAAGAAGATAGGGCCGGTTTTCTTTATTTAATTTGCCGTTATATTGACTTATTTCTCTGGCGACAATCCGGCTTTGTGATCTGTCGAATTTATCCCGGTCAACCAATACAATATCATAAATATTATCAATAATGCCGTTACCAAGGACCTTGGTGCTTGAACAAATAAGGTCTTTCTTTTTAAAATGATCAAGATTTAAAACCTCAAGTTCCCTGTTTAAAACCATAGGTCGCATTTGTAACAGCCCAAATTCCTTTGGTTGTCCCGCCGGCACATCTAAATTAACGGCAAACTCTATTTCCACCGGCGTGCCCATGCCCCAACTTCCCATGTCGAGTAAAAGCTGGACGATTTCAGCTAATGGAAATATTTTACTTTTTAGTATGGGGGCAAAAGAGACCAAACGCGCTCCGGCTTTTGAAATACCTTCGTAAATAGCATCATTTTCAGGTGAATAAGTAGAGGCAACATATTGCAGTGTTTGATCTTCTTCTGCTTTTTTAATTGGAAAGGATTTTACAAAATAATCCTGCATTTCATGTCGGTTATCGACGATTCCGTTTAAATTTAAGGCATAAAATTCTTTTTGACAATTTTCAAGGGCATTCTTAATTGTTGAAAGCTGCTCTATATGTGTCGGATATTTGGGGCAAAACCGTATAGCAGAACCTCCCTCAACAACCATTTTCCCTAATCCCAGGGCTACCGACGTGATACCATCTGAAAATTTCTGCGGTGCAACAGGATAAAAATTATAAGAACGAGCGACACCTGAAAAATTCGGGTAAAAACGGTCCTTATGGTCGGAACCAACCATTTTTTGTACAATTACCGCCATTTTTTCTTCTTCAAGTCTGAAAGATGTAGCCTTGATATAGTCTTTGGCAGATTGCATAAATGTAGAAGCGTAAACACGTTTGATGGCTTTTAACAACTCTGCCAGGCGCGACATTGAATCCGGATGAGAATTCGGCAGCATATAGGTTTTATATATTCCGGCAAAAGGATTATTATGGGAATCCTCTAAAAGGCTGGAAGAACGTACGGCAATAGGTGTTGTAATAATATCAAGAAAAGCAGCAAGCTCTCCCAAAATTTCAGCCGGGAATTTACGTGCCTTTAAAAACTCTTCCAAAATTTTGTCGTCATCATCTTGGTTTAAAGCAAAACTTCTCAAATCATTATCATCTAAAAACTGATCGAAAATATCAGTTCCGATAACAATTGCCGGCGGAATGGATATTTGTACACCTTCCAAACGATTATGGACATTATAGTTGTTTATTAAAATATTAACAAAGCTCAAACCTCTTGCTTTCCCGCCTAATGAACCGCCGCCTATGCGGGAAATGCTGCTGCTCGGATCAAAAGATTGTTTTTGAAAATCAGTAATAATGCCCCGTTGTCTGAGTTTGCGATAGTCTTTTAATGCTTTAATAAGATCGTTTCTCATCTCCTCAAGATTTGGAAAATCAGATACTTTACGCGGACGTAATTTATGCGCCAGCCAAAATTCTGTTCGGGCTTTAAGCCAATTTGAAAAATGATTTCTTTCAGCGTGATATTTGAGGCTCTGAGGCGGCACAATTTTAATCAAATTTTCCAATGAAATGAGATCATTTGCCCTGGCAACTTCAACTCCTTCCGGTGTTTTGAAAACAAAATCACCAAAACTGAGGTTTTCCATCATAAATTCACGAAGCTCGTGCAACAGAGTTGGGGAATTTTTTAATAAAAAACAGGCGCCTGTTTCCTTTGCTTTCTCAGCATTACTGGGCAATGTGGAGTGAAGTAAAACCGGAATATCCGGGTGCTGCTTTTTTACTTCTTTGGCAAATATAATTCCCGCCTCTGGATCAGGTTTACCATTTTTAGGAAAATCAATATCTGAGATAATGCCCAGGATCGTATCCTGGTAATTTTCATAATAATCCCAGGCTTCTTCATAATTTGTGCACAATAAAATTTTGGGCCGTGCACGCTGCCTAAGCTGTTTATGAGAAAGATTAATGCCCTCGGATATAAGCCGCTGCGACTGTTTCATAATTTCCAGATAAATCATCGGCAAAAATGAGGAATAATAACGAATGTTATCCTCAATTAGAATAATAGATTGAACACCGACAAGATGAGTGTCATGATCGACATTTAACTTGTCTTCCAGATGTTTAATAATTGCGAGCAGCAAACGAAAATCACCCTGCCAGATGAAAATCCTGTCAAAGGCCAGAGTTTCTTCATGGCGTAACATTTCAACGAGTTCACGATTATCGAATGCTAGAAGAACAATTGGAATATCAATATTCAAATCCCGAATCATTTGAGAAAATTTAACCACCGGCATATCTTCAATATGCAGCGTTGTGATAATAAGGTCAAACCGTCTTTCCTCTTTTGCAAGGGCAATGGCTTCTTTCCCGCTAGATACCCGTGTTAATTCAGGCACATGGCTGAGGTTTAAACCCTGGTACTTTTCCCGTAATAATTCATAAAGCCGGCCGTCTTCTTCAAAAACGTACAAATCATATAAACTGGAGACTAGAAGAATATCGCGAATTCGCAATCGCATTAAATTCTGAAACCCCTGGAAACGCGTCCCATATCCATGCTCGACCCATAATGGATCAGAATGCGGCAATGCGTTTTTAAAATTTTTTTGCATAAAACGCTTGTAACCTAGTTATCGTCAGTCAGTAATATAATTAAACCAAATCGGGATACAAAGTATCCCGATTATTATCATAACTATTTATTATACAACACCCTGGTCCATCATGGCATCAGCAACCTTTAAAAAACCGCCAATGTTGGCACCGATAACGTAATTTCCGGGAACACCAAAACGTTCGGAAATCGTAACACAGGTATTGTGAATATTTTTCATAATTAAATGAAGACGATTATCCACTTCTTCGCGTGTCCAGGGCAGACGCATACTGTTTTGTGTCATTTCCAAACCGGAAACAGCAACGCCACCGGCATTGGCTGCTTTGCCAGGCCCGTAAAGTATTCCGGCATTTAAGAAATGTTCAACGCCATCTGGTGTAGTCGGCATATTTGCACCTTCACTGACAACGTAAACACCGTTTTTCAGCAAATTCTTGGCATCTATTTCATTAATCTCATTTTGAGTAGCACTTGGAAAAGCACAAGTAGCTTTTATATCCCAAAGTGGATTATAATCAATTGTCGGATCAACAGGTGTGTAAACAGCACTTTTAAATTTTTCAGTATACTCTTTGATCCGTCCGCGTCTGACGTTTTTCAAATCCATAACAAAGGCCAGTTTTTCTCTATCAATACCCTCTTCATCATAAATAAAACCAGCGGAATCTGAAAGTGTTACCGGTTTTCCACCGAGGTCTAATAATTTCTCAACCGTATATTGAGCAACATTTCCTGAACCGGAAACCAGACACACCTTATTTTCCATCGTTTCGCCGCGAGTTGTCAGCATTTCAGCGGCAAGATATACAGCACCATAACCGGTCGCTTCGGGACGAATAAGTGATCCACCCCAGTTAATTCCTTTACCGGTTAATACGCCTGTAAATTGATTAACAATTTTTTTGTATTGACCAAATAAAAAGCCGATTTCACGACCGCCGACACCAATATCACCGGCAGGAACGTCCGTATCCGGACCGATATGTCGATATAATTCGTTCATAAAACTTTGACAGAAACGCATAACTTCATTATCACTTTTGCCTTTTGGGTCAAAATCTGAACCACCTTTACCGCCACCCATAGGCAAAGAAGTTAAACTGTTTTTAAATACCTGTTCAAAAGCCAAAAATTTTAAAATACTGAGATTAACAGAAGGATGAAAACGCAAACCACCTTTATATGGCCCGATTGCGCTGTTCATTTCAATTCTAAAACCACGATTTATTTGTATTTCACCTTGATCATCCACCCAGGGAACGCGAAACATTATAAGACGTTCGGGTTCTATCATACGTTCAAATACTTTTGCAGCACGGTATTCCGGATGTTTATCATAAACTAGAGCAATTGATTCAGAAACTTCATGAACTGCCTGAAGAAATTCGGGCTCATTGGGATTTTTTGCCTTTACTTCGGACATAAAACCAGAGACATAATCAGTCATAATACGTGACTCCCAAAATAAGTTAATTTTTTGAATGAATTCTATTAATCTAAAAAACTATTGTATATATGTCAAGAATTTTCTTGTATTTACTTAAAATAGTAAAATATGCCGAAATTAAAATACCTTATTAAAAAAATCAACTCATCTTGTACTAAAAAATAAAATAATTAACCATTTCTTTTGGTGAGTACCTGAAACTGCTTAAGCAAATCAAGACTTTCATTATCATTTTTCACAAGATGGATTACCCTTGCCAATCGTTTGATCATTGCCTGAGCCGCTTTTTCTCCTTTACTTTTAGATGCGTCTGTTGCATCACCTGCATAATGAGTAGGATAATCGGAAAAAAATGCATGAGGAACAAGAATCCCGGCATCTTTAAGGTGTTTTAAACGGTCCTGCGCCGCCCCCACACCCGGGGCCGGTACTTTGTCCATATGAACTGTTTCCGGATAGAGATAAAGCATCAAGCTCGTTTCCCATTCATCAGCATGCCCGCCATAGGTCGAGGTGCAATACTTTTTAATAACATCTTCAATGATCCAGTCAAACGGCGGTAAATAAAGGGTATAATTTGAAATTTTACGTGTTAAATGATTTTGTATCAATAAAGGTAAAATATTTCTGTTTCCGCCATGTCCGTTATACAGGATTATTTTATTAAAGCCATTTCTATGAATTTCATCGAATAGTGTTTCAAAAATTTGCATAGAAAACTTGGCATCCAAAGCGATAGCGCCCGGCTGGGCCGGTGCAGATGCTGCCATGGTATAATGCTGGACGGGAAACACAACAGCAGGTTCTTTTTCAGAAGCCAAACAGGCAATACGATAAGCCAGCATACTGTCTGTACCTAATGGTAAATGTTCCGAATGTTTCTCAATACATCCGAAAGGGACAATGCAAACACGTTTCGATTCTTCTTTTGCTGCTTCAAATCCAGAAACAGTCAAATTTAACCATTCCATAATGTCCTCTTTATTCAAAGTATTATTATTTTTGCCGGATACCGGAACAAGTAATTAAAAAAGTTAATTACTCATTCGTTTTAAATACAAACTCATGAGCAATTATACGCATGTCAGCCCAATCTTTCCAGTCATCCCCAAGTTCTGCAAACTGTTTGTTAACATCCTTTAATTCTTGCTTTTCAATCCATTTAAAACCCGTTATCAGCTCTACATCATCAATTGTTACCGGTTCCTTGTCAATGTTTGATATTTTATAAATATAGGAACAAAAAGGTAAAACAAGTCCGTTATGCTTAAATTTATAAAAAATTATACCGTTAAAGTTAAAATCTTTTAAAGTAAAGCTTGTTTCTTCCCAAATTTCACGAAAAAGAGCCTCGACAACAGTTTCATTAAAATGAATACCACCGGTCAGAAGGCGATAAATATTATTGGGATAGTATGGTTTTGTATGTAAAAGTATTTTTTTATCAAGATTTTCTATCCATAAAACAACTTCACCGCGCCGGTCATTTTCGTTAAATCGTTTTTGCCAGAATGAAAAAAAATCCTTACCAAAATCCAGTTGAGAGTCCCATATCAAAATATCAGGATTGTCTTTTTTTAATTGCTTTAGTTCCTCAACATCAATTATGGTTTGATAATCAGGGTCGTTAATAATATTTTCAATATCCGTTTGTTTCATATTCATTCCGTTTTCTCACAATTAAATAGAACTATTGCCAATGGCCTTTACTGTCATTGCGCCAATTTCAGACGGACTTTTACAAACATGTACACCGGCATCGGATAAAGCATTCATTTTCTCTTCAGCCGTTCCTTTTCCGCCTGCAATTATAGCACCTGCATGTCCCATCCTCCTTCCGGGAGGGGCTGTTTGTCCGGCTATAAAACTTATTACCGGTTTTGTCATATTTTTCTTAATAAAATCGGCAGCGGTTTCTTCGGCAGTTCCGCCTATTTCACCAATCATAACGACGGCTTCCGTTTCATCATCATCCTCGAACAGTTTCAAGGCGTCAACAAAGGTGGTGCCAATGATAGGGTCACCGCCAATACCTACACACGTACTTTGCCCTAATCCTCGCTGACTTAATTGCGAAACAGCTTCATAGGTAAGTGTGCCGCTTCTAGATATAACACCAATAGGACCAGGCGAATGAATAAACCCAGGCATGATGCCCATTTTAGCCTTACCGGGAGATATAATACCCGGACAATTTGGCCCGATTAAGCGTGTATCAAAAGAAATCAAATATTCATATACTTTAACCATATCAAGCACCGGAATTCCTTCGGTGATACAAACTACAAGTTCTATACCAGCCTCAGCGGCTTCCATAATGGCGTCTGCCGCAAACGGAGCGGGAACAAATATTATGGATGCATTTGCCTGGGTTTCACTGACAGCATCTTTAACGGAATTAAATATATCCACCTTATCATCAAATTTTGTTCCGCCTTTACCGGGGGTAACACCGCCTGCTATTTTCGTACCATATTCAAGCATTTGTCGTGTATGAAAAGAACCTTCGCCTCCTGTAATTCCCTGCACGATTATATTCGTTTTTTCATCTAATAAAATACTCACTATAATCTCCTTATATTGCCGGAATTTTTTAATTCAAAAGACTGATTACTTTTTGTGCCGCATCTTCAAGATGTTCGGCAACATGGAAATTTAAACCGGAATTCTTTAATAAATCAGCCGCAATATCTGCGTTTGTCCCTGCAAGACGAATAATAACAGGAACATCAACACCCACATTTTTTGTCGCCTCAATAACACCAAGAGCAACACGATCACATCGTACGATGCCGCCAAATATGTTTATCAATACAGCTTTAACGTTGGAATCAGAAAGAATAATACGAAATCCGCTTTCAACCGTTTCAGGAGATGCACCACCGCCGACATCAAGAAAATTAGCAGGTTCAGCGCCGGCCAGTTTTATAATATCCATTGTAGCCATGGCCAAACCGGCGCCATTTACCATACAGCCAACAGTTCCATCCAGTTTAATATAGTTCAGGTTGGATTTTGAAGCTTCCACTTCAAGAGGATCTTCTTCATTCAAGTCACGCATTTCAACAATTTCAGGATGTCGAAATAACGCATTATCATCTATGTTTATTTTCATATCCAGGGCAGAAATTTGATCATCTTTGGTAACAACCAGAGGATTAACTTCAATTAAAGAACAGTCATTTGCAACAAGTGTCTGGTAGAGAGACATAAAAAAGGAAACGGCTTGTCTTAACAGCTTTCCGTCTAGTCCCAGGGCAAGGGCCATTCGCCGGGCCTGAAAAGCCTGCAGCCCCAATGACCTGTTGATATACTCTTTAATTATTTTTTCAGGGGATTCGGCAGCAACTTTTTCTATTTCAACGCCGCCTTCCTGACTCGCCATAAAAACAAATTGGTTCGTTTGTCTGTCTAAAACAATTCCGGCGTAAAGCTCTCTTTTAATATCAGCCGCTTCCGTTACAAAAAGTCGCTGAACAATTTTGCCTTCGGGACCGGTTTGATGTGTAACGAGTTTCATACCAAACATTTGCTTTGAAAGTTCTACAGCCTCGTCAATGCTTTTGGTCAGCTTGATGCCTCCGCCTTTTCCCCGTCCTCCGGCATGTACTTGTGCTTTTAAAACAAAAGTTTCCCCTTCAAGTGTCTGGCAGATATTTTTTACTTCCTGAGGTGTGAATGCTACATTTCCATTTTGAACGGCAATTCCCTGCTTTGCCAATAGATCCCTGGCTTGGTACTCATGAATTTTCATCTGTCCTCCGGACCTGATGTTCTATATAATTTTACGAAATCATAATAGCAAACCCGTTGAGAAAAGTCAAGAAAAAAGGTTTACCATATTTATCTAAAAAAACGCTTGTAAAATTTTTGTATTCCCGTAAAATTACATTTTTTTATAGAATTAATTGATTCGTCCAAAAAACAGATCAAACATAAATAACTAATTTTCACCAAAAATGATTATGAAAAGAGAACGGATATAATAACGATAATAAGAAACGCTATAAAAAGTATCCAACCTAGTTCTCTAATAAATTCGTGCCCTGTTAATTTTTTCATCATGGTCCCTCCATCTCATAATAAAATCGACCAAATTTTTTATTTAATGTTTAAATAGTCTTTAAATTTAAAAAAAAAATATTATATAAACTGAAAAAAATTATATAATAATAACTTTTATACAGTTTAAAAAATAAAAAAAGACCCTTATTAAATAGCTAAATATATAACACCACCAAGGTAAATGTAGTATATAAAATTTATATTAAAATTACAATCCCTAATTTATTAATAATTGAAATAATATATCTTTTTAACGTATATCAGAAACAATAAATAGTGATGGAATATTTCTAATTACGAAATTATTTATACATTGCCTCATTAAAGCAGATGTATGATACAAAAGAGACTAGAGACCGACATTATAATAAACAAAATTGTCCCAAGCATCAGCGCAGACGCACCTTTATGGGCAACCTGCTTAAAATCCACAGAAAGTCCCATTGACGTCATGGCCATTAAGATAAAAATGGAACTGGTTTTAACGAGCACCTGCGTCAGGGCTTGCGGAAGTATATTTAATCCGTTTATAATGCCTGCAAGGATAAACAAAACAACATACCAGGGAAATTTTACACGCTTTGCGCCGCCTTCATTTTTTGAAAAACAAACAGCGAGTACGAGCGAAACGGGAACAAGCATTAAAACACGCGCCATTTTCACAAAAGTTCCTATTTCACCTGCGGCCGCACCCCGGGCAAAGGCGGCGGCCAGAGCATGGGCTACACCATGTAATGACAATCCGGACCATACGCCGTACTGGATTGTACTAATGGCAGTAAAACTCGTCGCTATCGCGGAATATACAATCACCCCAACTGCACCCAAAAAACTCACGATTGATACGGCTACAACAGCATCATCCTCATCCGCATGAATACATGGTGCCATGGCCACAACTGCCGATGCTCCACAAATACTGGAGCCTACACCGATTAATATTGCAAGCTTGTTGCTGGTTTTATAAAACCGACCGATTAACCATGAAAACCCTAAAGCCAGGCTGACATAGATAACAACCATAACCAAAATTTTAGGTCCAAGTGCAAAAACAGCATCCAGATTCAATTTAAATCCCAGGAGAACAATACCGGCTGTTAAAATCTGTTTTAGGGAAAATTTAATGCCTGGTTTATAATTTTTAGGGATTGTCATAATATTATTTGCCAGAATACCGAGAATTATGGCAATGGTTAGTGCTTCCAATTGAATATATGGAGAAAGAATATGATTCAAAACCATGGCAACAGCGGCAATTCCTAATACCAAAACTGTGCCGGGTATGAATTTTCGAGACAACATCATTTTAATATTTTACCTTTTAAGAGATCTATTAAAAAAAAGCACTGCTATAACTGCAATCTAAAGCAGTGCTTTTGCATAAAACAACATAAACCCTTATTGGTCAACAAGTGTTTTTTATATAATTAATTTCACATCAAGAGGAAAAAGTTAACTTTGGACTTTCACTTTTTCTTTTGAGCAGTTAATGTTTTAAATATTTTACATGTTACATAGTCATCATTTAAAGTAAAGCTTTATCTTGAACGGTGTAAATCCAGTTATATAAACACATTGCAAGTCCAGTTTCGGCAAAGCTCCACGAAGCTGAACATAAGTATGTTCACTTTTTCCCGGACCGAACTGAATTACATTATTATCAAAAGTATATTTTCCAAATCCCTTTTCAAGGATATATGCATCTTGCTCACCGTCAACAGGTACGACTCCTTCGAGCTTACCACCGGACCGGAAGCCCATCTCTATAGCGACCGGTACATTGTCAGTACCTGAAATGTCAAATTCCATTAAAAAGGCACCATTTTCTTCATTAATTTTTATTTGAGAATCCCAAACCTGCACCTCACTTTGTGGGCGATTTTTACGCGGCATATTCTCCCAGACACCGTCACCCGGAATTAAATCAGCAGGATAAGGTTGATAGTATGGACCTGATAATTTTTGTTTTAATAAAAATGTATTGTTTTTATCGGTGACTAACTCGTCACCCACAAATTGCCCTTTTCCAAAAAAGGCCCCGGCAAATCGCACAGCCTCTAATGCTGCTGTCCCTTTATGTAAAGAGAAAATAATCGAATTATCTGCCAGAATTGTTGCACTTGTATCTTTTCTTCTAATTCTTGCAATTTGAGAATATTTAAAAACTTTACAATAATCATCAGGTATCGGTTTATTAGCGGGTAACTGTTTAGCTAAAAATTCATCCTCCATAAAATAACTCAACATACCGGTTAAATTTTCTGTTGAGGTCTGCTCAATCCATCTGGCTATTTTAGCATATTGCCCGTTTCTGTCATAAATAGCCATATATCGATAAGGATAATAATAAGGGGCCATTAAACTTCGTTTATTTTTATCCTGGCGTGTCGAGGCATTGGTAACAACTTCCCCATCCGGGTGAAAATAATACATGGACATATTTAAATTTTTACGAACAGGCTCCAATAGTTCTTCTCTGCCTAACAATCTGGCCATGGTAATGAAACAACGGTCCGTTAAGGGACTGTAAATGGATGAACTTTTTTCTGTAAACTGTCCGTCAGGGTCAATATCAATTTTTTCACTCAGCCATTGATCAATTCGTTGAATATATTTGGGATCCGGAAAAAGTTTATTTATTCGGGACAAAGCCATACTAACCACCCAACGGTGATTGGGTGTATGAATTCCGCCAACCGTTAAAGCTTTTGCACCTTTTAAGATAAATTCCTGTAGTTTATCCAATACGGATTGTATAGCTTTTAAATCATTAAATCCGAAAATAAAATAAGCGGCAGTTATTACTTCTAAAACAAATGCCGTATCCGGTGTTGAATGAAAATTTGTTGTATGCAGATCAATAGTTCCATCATCATGCTGACATTTTAGCATATAATCAGCCGCTATTTCCAATGGTTGAATAAGAGATGTATCATGGTGATATTTTGAATCTTTATGGGTATAAGTACAAATTAATGTCTTAATCAATGCGGCAGTACCTTGAGGAGTATGGATACCGGAATCATTAATATGTCCACCATACCAACGATTATCTTTATTTTTCTCCTGTTGATTTAATAATACAGGAACGCGTTCATCGTTTTGTTTTACGAGTTGCTTTATTAGATTTTTATTTTTTTTATCAGCAGCAAATGTACTTTTGCTGAATATGGTTTCCTGGCCCAATGTGGCCAGGGCGGCAGCACTGGAAATTTTAAAAAATGTACGACGTTCCATTATATCGACCTTTGCATAATTTATTATTTTATAAAATTTTTTATAATGTAACTTTCATGAGCTTTAGAATCAATAAAAAATAATAAAAACTCCTTTACACCTTTTATATTTTCCATTATATTGCACTAGCGAATCGAATAAAATCCGGAGGTTTTTTTATGTCAGTTTCCAGACGCCAATTTCTGAAAATGGGGACCGCTCTCGGCAGTTACGCAGCCATTCAATCAATCGGATGTTCTCAAAAACCAACAACGAAACAGCCCAATATCCTGCTTATATATGCGGATGACCTGGGTTACGGAGACCTTGGCTGTTACGGAGGTACAATTCCGACACCAAACATTGATTCCATTGCCCAAAAAGGAATCCGATTTACGCAATTTTATGTTTCCTCACCCGCTTGTACACCGTCCAGATATAGTTTGCTCACCGGATGTTATCCTCATCGCAGCAAACATGGCCTCAATAAAGTTTATATGCCCGGCGATGATATACATTTTGATAATTGTGAAAACACCCTACCGGAAATGCTAAAAAATCAGGGATATAATACAGCTATATTCGGCAAATGGCACCTGGGTAAAAGCAAACCGGAATACCTGCCGATGCACCACGGATTTGATCAGTTTTGCGGAATGCCCGGAGGCTGTGTCGATTATTTTCGGCATACCTATGGTCCGCTTGGCAAGGATTGGTATGTAGATAATGCCCCAAAAGACGAAAAAGGCTATTCAACCGAGCTGATAACAGACCATGCTCTGGATTATTTGCAAAAAGCTTCTTTAAAAGACAATCCGTTTTTTGTTTATCTTGCCTACAATGCCCCGCATTATGGAAAAAGTGATGTAAATGATGTTCCTGAAAATACACTTAATTTAAAAACAGCCGACTATCAGGGCCAAACTGTTATGAATACCTTGCAGGCCCCTGCAGAGTATCTTGAAAAGTTTTCACACATAGAGGACCCTTACCGGCGTTATTATACGGCAATGGTTGCTTGTATGGATGATCAAATTGGCAGAGTACTGGAATATCTTGATAAAAACGGGTTGCGAGAAAATACCATGATCTGGTTTATATCCGACAATGGAGGATATTCTGAAAGTTATTATCAACATGCAGATAACGGCGTTCTCCGTGGCGAAAAAGCAACCGTATACGAAGGCGGAATACGCATTCCGGCAATGGTAAGCTGGGGCAACAGGTTTGAATCCGGCAGAGTTGAAGATCAGATGATCTGTAATATGGACATCGTGCCGACACTGGCTAAGATATTGAATTTTGATAAAAAACTGGTAAATCAAACAATAGACGGAATGGATGTCAGCGAAACACTGCTAAACAAAGCCAAAGTCCCGGAACGATCTATTATGTGGACATGGGCTGACAAATATGCGGTCAGACGAGGGCCATGGAAGCTTGTTCACGAAACAGAATTGTATAATATTGAAAATGATAAAAGTGAAAAGCATGATCTTGCCGGCGAATATCCGGACAAAGTCCAGGCACTAAAAAAAGAACTGGATCGCATTAAAGCGCTTCCACCCTATTCATGCCCGTAAAAAGATAAAATATCACTTCATTTTATACTTTTGTAATTTATATCGTAAATGTCGTTCACTCATTCCTAAAAGTGCCGCTGCTTTTGTTTGAACATGGCTCGCCTGTTCCATTGCGTCAATGATCAATTTCTTTTCAAAAGCATGCACTTTTTCCTGAAAGTTTAAATTTTCGTCATTAATAAATTCATGGGTATTATTTTTCAAAAATGAAGGCAATGCCTGAGTTGAAATAATATCATCCCGGCATAATACAACAGCCTGTTCAATAATGTTTTCAAGCTCTCTAACATTTCCCGGAAATTGATATTTCACCAGCATATCCATCGCTTCTTTGGATATTTCTTTAATGGACCGATCGTTCATTTCAGCATATTTTTCCAAAAAGTGCCTTGCCAGGATGGGAATATCAGCTTTACGTTCCCTTAAAGCGGGAATTTGTATTTTAACCACGTTTAACCTGTAATACAAATCTTGCCTAAATTCACCATTTTGCACCATTTCTTCCAGGTTACGGTTTGTTGCTGCAACGACTCTAACATTTATTTTTATCGGTTCCGCAGATCCTATTCGCTCAATTTGCTGTTCCTGCAATACCCGCAGCAATTTAACCTGGGTTGATAAGGGAATGTCTCCAACCTCATCGATAAATAATGTGCCGTTATCAGCCAGTTCAAATCGCCCCTTTCGCAGCTTATCAGCGCCTGTAAAAGCTCCTTTTTCATGGCCAAAAAGTTCGCTTTCAACAAGGTTATCGGACAATGCCGCCATATTTACAGCAATAAATTCCTGATCTGCTCGTGCACTGGCAAAATGAACAGCTTTGGCAATGAGTTCCTTTCCAACACCACTTTCACCGGTAATCAGAATGGTAGCCATACTTGAAGCAGCCCTTGAAGCAATGCTCAAAGCCTCTTCCATAGGTTTACTTGCGGATATGATGCCTCCGAATTTCAACCTCTCTTCAACCAAATTCCTCAACCGTTTGTTTTCCGAAACAAGTTGTTTACGCTCGAATGACTTGGCTATTGTTATGTCAAGTTGTTCCAAATCAACAGGTTTGGTTATAAAATCAAATGCCCCTTGTTTCATGGCTTCTGTGGCGCTTTCTATGCTTCCAAATGCCGTCATTACAATAACGTCAATATCCGGATTAATATCACGTGTCTTATAAAGTAAACTCAGGCCGTCCATTTCAGGCATTCGTAAATCAGTCAAAATCAAATCAATTGTCTCTTTTGAAACGATTTCTATGGCATGTTTGCCGGATTGAGCTGTAAATATAGTGTGCTTTTTTTTAACTAAATAGCCTGCCAGCGCTTCCCGCTGGGCTTCCTCATCATCGACAATGAGAATATTATATTGAGCCATAATTACTCCGCCAAGGGTAGGTGAATTATAAATACAGTACCTTTATCTATCTCACTTTGGACCTGAATTGTTCCGTTGTGCAAGGAAATTATCTGTTGCACAACAGATAAACCCAATCCGGTCCCCTCCTGTTTTGTTGTATAATACATATTAAAAATTTTATGCAATTCATCTTTTGAAATACCATGTCCGGTATCACTTATTCTGATTTCCAAATTATCATGTACTGTGGCGCAATTCAACTCAACCGTATCATTTTGTTCGCAGGCATCCAGACTATTTTGCACAATATTTAATAATGCCTGCTGGATCATATCCGAATCCACTGATATTTCAGGTAATTCAGAACAATTTGTAATTAATTTTATATTTTTACTTTTCGCGACTGACTTAATTAATGTTACCACCTGGTTAATAACGTTGTTCATGTTTGTTGTCGATTTTGATAACGATCCGGGACGCGCCATTTTCAAAAATTGTTGTATAATCGTATTAATCCGACGGGTTTGATCAACCATAGAAGAAGCCAGTTTATTGTATTCATCAGCTTCGCTGACAGGTTTAAATTCCTGCCTGAAACGCTGTGCAATAATTGAAATGGCATTTAACGGATTACGAATTTCATGTGCCACCCCTGAAGCCAAATGGCCCATTGCGGTTATCTGGTCTTTTCTTTTCAGGTTTTCTTCCAGAGTTTTTTGCTCTGTTATATCTTTTATTACAGCAAAAGACGTATCAATTTTTCCCTTATCATTTCTTATTATCGTTGTGCCTAAAGAAATGATATACTCCTGGTTATTAATATGGACGTTATATATTTGCGGTGCATCATTCTCACTATTTTTTAACGCGGTGAGTAATAAAGGGCAAAATGTTTTAAAAGTATGATCACATTTTTTATATAAAATATCTTTGGCGTTTACCTGAAAAAGTTTTTCAGCCGCTTTATTAAAAATGCTGATATTCTCATTATGATCTACAGCTATAACCGCATCGTTCATGTTTGTAAGGATACTGCCCGTATAGGTCTCGATGCGACTGTAAGCTTTTTGTAATTCATGATAATTTTGATTGCTGATAACAAAACCTATAACAACACTGCCGATTATCAATAAAATAATAGATGCTAAAATAATCCTTGCCTTCGCCCCCGCTTCAACATCTTTTAAATGTTGGGCAGACAAGCCTATACGCATCAGACCCTGAAAATTATCATTTACATAAAGCGGTTTAACAATCTCAAAAACATATACCCCTTTAAACAGTAAAATCCTCGTTAAGGCCTCACCTGATATCAATGATTTTTGTAAAAATTCATCAGAATAGATCGAACTTAGTGAATCAACATTTTGCGAAGCCAGTAAAATACCTGTAGAATCCTGCAGAACCGTATATTCTATGCCGTTACTTTCACCAATATCTTTATAAAGTTTGCCCGCACCAATAGTCTTACGATAGTCTAAAATTTCCGTTGCATCAATATTTAAAACCAAAACGCCGCCGTTACGACGTTTTTTAGCAACGGCAAACCGTTGCGCCGTTCCAAATCGCCTTTGACCAAAGCCTATTAAAAGTTCGTCATTATTTTTTATTTTTTCCAATAAATATTCAGATGCATTCTGTCTGCTATTTCTGCCGGTTCCCATGCCACCGGCATTTGAAATTACTTTATTACCGTTTTTATCAAAGACATTAATTCTAAAAATATTGTTTTCAGCAGCAATTTTAGTTATTAATTGCAGAGAAAGCTTGTCATTATAATCAATCTCTTCTATCAAGCGGGCCAGGCCTAATAACCTTTCAGCCAATATTTCTTCTGCCACCTGAAAAGATTGAATAGCATTTACACTGCCCTGCTCTAATGAAGCCACCAGGGCCAGAGATTGCTCCTGCAAAACTTCAATAAGCTCATTTTTAGAACTTTTATATTCAATAATAGCTGATGAAACAAGTAAAACAGCCAAAACAATAAACAAAATAATTATTGATTTTTTATTAATGGACAAGGCCCGTTTTACCTTAGTATGTTGAAAATAAGAATTCATTTTTCTTTTCTTCCTTTATAAATATGCACCCATGCATATAATAAATATAACAACAACTATTAGATAAAAATCTCGCAAATAAGTTTCATACGAGTTTTTTCGACCAAATAACCGAATATTTCGACCACTTGGTCGAAATATTTTAAATTTAATAATAAGTTAAAATACTTTCAATAATTATTATTTGTTATTTTTTATAATTTTACAACAGAATTAAAAAAGGATTTTATTTTTGGCACACCTGTTGCCATAGTGAGAAGTGAAACAACAACAAACTAACTTAATACAAAGGAGAAGTAAAATGAAACGCACAACAACACTTTTCACAATCACAACAGTTTTTCTGTTTGTACTTTTTTTACTGGTACCCCAAACTTTTGCTCAAACACAAAAATCAAAACCTGTGGAAAACAGCAAAAAATTCGTTGATGTTAACGGCGATGGTTACAACGACAACGCACTGGACGATGACGGTGATGGTATCCCTAACGGTCAGGACCCGGACTATGTAAGAACCGGAACCGGCAAAGGTAAAGGTTTGACCTTTGTTGATGAAAATGGAGACGGAATTAATGACAATGCACCGGATCTCGATGGTGACGGTATTCCTAATGGTCAGGACCCGGATTATGTAAAACCTCAGGATGGTACCGGCGCCCGTAAGGGTATGGGTAAAGGTTTTGCCGGCTTTGTTGACGAAGACGGTGATGGCATCAACGACCGCATGCTGGATGATGATGGTGACGGTATCCCAAATGGTCAGGATGCTGATTGGGTAAAACCTGAAGATTGTCTTGGACGAGGCGCAAATATGGGCAGTGGATTTAGCGGCTCAACTTCCGGTTCCAACGGAAACAAAGATAATGAAAATGGAAAAAAAGGCAGCAACGGCCCAAATAAATAGAAATTTTTAAGGTGATGATTTTTTAATCATCACCTTTTTTTATTTTTAAACTTTCCTTTTCACCTGCATATCCCTCTCTCAAACTCAACTTTTCACCTTATTAAATTTTTATCGCAAATTATACTTTTTCGGCTTCACATCTAAACACTTGATAAAACAAAATTATTAAGCCAAGTGACATTTTGGGTTATAAATGGGGGATTTGAAAAACAGTTAATTGTTGACTTTAATCTAAATAAAAGTTATATTTACAGAATTTAATAATGAACCGGTTCAAATAATTATTATTTAACTATAAAAAATACAAAATTTAATTTCCTCAGAATATTTTATTAAAAAACACGGTTGTAGTAGAAAACCAGCCGATATGTCATTAAGAGGAAAGGAAATTCTTATGAAAAAGTATTTGTATCTCTCAATCGTACCAGAGTCTCTTGTGGCTTCAATGTTGCCTCCTGTCGAATTTGGTAACTATTACGCTATCGGAACCAAAAAGAGAACACGAGGCATTGCTATGTTCTTTGAAATCGATCCCAGTTTCAAGAGTAATGAAATTTCATTATCTGAAATTGAAGATCGATGTGTTCCTCATCCAAATGGGGAACCAAAAAGATCGTTGTATCTTTCCATTTATCGTGTACTGGAACATATTCCAATGAGCGCCATTGGTAATTTTTATCTTGTTACTGATGACGGTCGTGTTTTAGAGCTGGAAAAAAGTGAATATAAACCGGAAACAGAAAAACAGTTACACCTTTACCAGGAACTGGCACCTGTAACACCCCGCATTGCCAGTAATTTAAATCCATTAGAATTTTGTCGATTTGTAACAGACAGAAAACATCCTGTATCAGTACCTAAATTGGCTTTTGTGGAATTAAATTTAAACGGTTTGGCAACAGACCCAATGTTGGCCCCGGCTGATAACCTTCCCTATCCAAATATCGATCACTTGCGTGATTGTTTAATTGGCTTACAGGAACATCCGGAAAAACCGACCAAAACAGTTATTCGTGCTTTGCCAAGAGACATTTTGTTTAGAACAATAAAAAATGGCTTCTTTATCGGCGATCAAAAAGATTTTATTTATTATCAGTTTCCATCAATTCAGGAACTGGAAGAACACCACCATGCATGGTGGAGATCAGCATTGACAGTAGGTTTTAGTTATTAAATAAATAGTAAATAAACAAGTAAATTAAATAGGAGAGGAAATGCTTGACGGACTATTTTGGATAGTACCAGTTGCGTCTATTCTTGCATTAGGTTTTGCTTTTTACTTTTTCAAAAAATTAATGAGTGAAAGTGAAGGTACTGAAAAGATGATTGAGATTGCCAGTCACGTTAGAAAAGGTGCAATGGCTTATCTCAAACAACAATACAAAGTTGTAACTATGGTATTTATAGTTTTAACAGCGCTTTTTGCGTTAATGGCGGTTTTTGGTTTTCAAAACGGCTGGGTTTGGTTCGCATTTTTAACAGGTGGATTTTTCTCAGGTCTTGCCGGTTTTTTTGGAATGAAAACAGCTACTTATGCAAGTGCCAGAACTGCAAATGCTGCCCGTGAAAGCTTGAACAGAGGCTTACAGGTTGCATTTAGATCAGGCGCTGTCATGGGTTTGGTAGTAGTAGGTTTGGCACTATTAGACATTTCATTATGGTTTATCGTATTAAACTATTTTGTTAACGATGCCGATCCTCATCATAAATTAATTATCATTACAACAACAATGTTAACATTTGGAATGGGCGCTTCTACCCAGGCCCTGTTTGCACGTGTTGGCGGCGGTATTTTTACCAAAGCAGCAGACGTAGGTGCAGATTTGGTTGGTAAAGTTGAAGCAGGTATTCCTGAAGATGATCCCCGTAACCCGGCAACAATCGCTGATAACGTTGGTGACAATGTTGGTGATGTAGCTGGTATGGGTGCCGATCTTTATGAATCATATGCCGGTTCTGTTCTTGCCACAGCCGCTCTTGGAGCAGCCGCATTTATGGGCCAGGGAGTTTCAATGCAGTATAAAGGTGTTTTAGCACCTATGTTAATTGCTGCAGTTGGTACCATTCTTTCAATTGTTGGTATTTTTGCTGTTAGAACTAAAGAAAATGCTACACAAAAAGAACTCTTGGGTGCTTTGGGAAAAGGTGTTAACGTAAGTTCCGTACTTATTGTTATTTTTTCTCTTGGAATCATCAAAATACTCGGCTTACCAAATCCATTTGGAATTTGGGGTTCAATCATTATCGGTTTGATTACAGGATGGTTAATTGGTAAAGCGACAGAGTATTATACTTCTGAAGCTTATAAACCAACTCAAATTATTGCTGAAAATGCTCAAACCGGTCCTGCAACTGTTATTATTTCAGGAATCGGAACAGGTATGTTGTCAACCGCCATTCCGGTTTTAACCATAGTTGTTGGTACTATGTTAGCCTATCTTTCAGCCGCTCAATGGAAAATGGATGATATGGCAATGGGATTGTATGGAATTGGTATTGCCGCTGTTGGTATGCTTTCCACACTTGGAATTACACTTGCTACAGACGCCTACGGACCAATTGCTGATAATGCCGGTGGAAACGCCGAAATGAGCGGACTTGGATCCGAGGTTCGTAAAAGAACAGATGCATTGGATTCTTTAGGGAATACAACTGCGGCAACAGGTAAAGGTTTTGCTATCGGTTCTGCTGCCTTGACGGCCCTTGCTCTTTTAGCTTCTTATATTGAAGAATTAAAAATTGGTTTAATTCGAATTGGCGAAGTCACTATACCATTATCACGAGGTGTAATTAAAACCTCTGAAGCCGGCTTGGCTGACTTTATGGAGTTCTACAACGTAACTCTTATGAATCCTAAAGTCCTTTTAGGCATGTTTATCGGCGCTATGATGGCTTTTATGTTCTGTGGTTTGACCATGAATGCTGTTGGTCGTGCTGCTGCCAGCATGGTTGATGAAGTTAGACGTCAGTTTAGAGAAATTAAAGGTATTTTAAGCGGCGAAGGAACTCCGGATTATGCACGCTGTGTTGAAATTTCAACAAAAGGTGCACAACGTGAAATGATGCTTCCTTCTATTCTGGCAATTGTTACCCCAATTATAATGGGTATTATTTTTGGCGTTGCAGGTGTTATGGGATTATTAACAGGCGGATTGGCAGCCGGTTTTGTTTTGGCTGTTTTCATGGCAAATTCCGGTGGTGCCTGGGATAATGCTAAAAAATACATCGAAAGCGGCGTTCATGGTGGTAAAGGTTCAGATGCTCATAAAGCAGCCGTTATTGGTGATACCGTTGGTGATCCATTTAAAGATACTTCCGGTCCCAGTTTGAACATCCTTATCAAACTAATGAGTATGGTTTCGATTGTGATGGCTGGTCTTACAGTTGCATTTTCGTTATTATAGAAATTTAAAAAAAAAGGACGATCGTTATAATCGTCCTTTTTTTTTACCTACCTTATTAAATCTAATCTAATATATTCTTTTTAACTTCTGTAAAAGTAATAGTATACTTTGTTCCACTCTCCCGAACTATTTCCAATTCTGCAGTCAACTGTCGTATTAAAGCGCTGATTAAAAACAATCCAAGTGACTGGCTACCATCTGATTTGACCTCTTCCGGTAATCCTACACCATTATCTTTAATAATCAAATGATAACGTTCATCTTTGGAGAAAAATTCAATATTTATCACGCCGTTGGCATTATCAGGAAATGCGTGTTTAAAAGAATTTGTAATTATTTCATTAATAATGAGTCCGCATGGAATAGCCGTGTCAATACTCAGGAAAACATTATTTACATTTATGTCCAATATAATTCTATTGGGGTCAATATTATATGAATGGTATAAAGTTACAATTAAATTCCTGATATAGTTGTTAAAATCAATTTTTGCAAGGTTGTCTGATCTGTATAATCTCTCATGTACCAATGCCATTGATTTAATTCTGTTCTGACTTTCAGTAAAAATATTCTGTGTTTTATCATCTTTTACTTGTCTGCTTTGCAGGTGCAACAAACTGCTGATAACCTGCATATTATTCTTTACACGATGGTGAATCTCTTTAAGTAAAATTTCTTTTTCTTTTAAAGAGGAACGGATTTGTTCTTCAGCCTTTTTGCGCTCCGTAATATCACGTGCGACAATTAAAGTACCTGTAAATGTTTTATCTTTATAAAGTGAAGACGAATTTAGTTCGATTGGTATTTTTTTGCCGCCTTTATTAATAAATTCCGTTTCATATAAATGTATCCCTGTTGCTTTTTTAGATATATTTATTTCTTTTTCAAAAAAATCAACAACAAATTCAACCGGCAGTAAATGTTCTAATGATTTTGATAAAATTTCAGATTCTTTGTAACCGCTGATTTTTAATCCCGCAGGATTCATATAAGTTACTTTTTTATTTTGATCATTCACAAAAATTATATCAGAGGCGGTTTCTGCAAGCATTCGATATTTTTCTTCGCTCACCTGTGAAGCAAAAACAGCTCTTTTATGACCATCAATTTCAACAAGCAGTTTCAGGTTGGTTTCTTTTAATTCATCAGTCCGGTCTTCAACAATTTTTTCCAAATCATCGTTAACTTTTTGAAGGGCTTCTTCTGCCTTTTTACGTTCAGTTATTTGATCGTTTAATTGATTATTTATATTTTCAAGTTCAAGGTGGCGCATTGTCATACGATGTACCCGAACAAGGTGTGAAGATATAATTAATATAAAACTTGACACTATTAATAAACCCTTAAACCACCATGTTTGCCAGAAAGGAGGATTGATAATTATCTTGAGAGAAACACCGTCATCATTCCAAACATTTTCCGACGAAGCGCCTTTAACATGAAATGTATATTGACCGGGTGGAATATTTGAATAAGTAGCAAAATTACGCGCTCCGGCATAATTCCATACTTTTTCCAAACCTTCCATAAAATAAGCATAAGAATTGCTTTGAGGATCTTTAAAATTAAGAACAGCCAATTCAAAAGTGAGAACATTATCTTTATAATTTAACTCAATTTCATGCGACATACTAATGGGCCTGTCAAGTATCTTGACACCGTGATACTTTTTATTGATTTTAACAGACTCATTAAACAATTTTATATCATCAATAACAATTTTTGGAATTGTAAACTCGTTTTTAATACTATCCGGATGAAAATAAGTTACTCCTGAAATACCCCCCCAAAACAAAAAACCATTTTTATTTTTATAATACGCACCGGTATTAAATTCATTATCTTGTAAACCATGATTCTGAGTAAATACATGAAAATTGTTTAAATCAGGATCATATTTTGCAAGCCCATGAGTGGTTCCTATCCAAACATTCCCTGAATTATCTTCCTGTATTGAAAAAGTACTATTTGCCGGCAGACCATTTTCTGTTGTAAAATGAACAAATTCATTTTTAGCAGGATTTAACATGTCAACACCATCATAATGAGTGGCTGCCCAGACATTTCCACGATGGTCACACATTAAACCAAGTAAACTATTGGAAGCCAAACTGTTAATATTATCAGGATCGTTCATATAGTATTTTAATGTCATTTGGTCAGGATCAAAACGGGCTATTCCCTTCCCATAGGTAGCTGCCCATAAAATGCCATCTTTGTCTTCATCAATCACAAAAATATTTTTTCGAAGTCCTTTCTCACCATTCGGTAACCGTAAGGAATAATCAACAAAGGTTTTTGTTTCCGGATAAAAACGTGTTAACCCTTGTAATGTGCCGATCCATATCCTGCCCTTTTTATCCTGATGAATACAGCGAACAATATTATGATGAAGACTTGACGAATCGTTTTGAATATTTTTAAATTGATGGAACCGGTTCCGTTTTTCATCAAAAATATTGAGGCCCCCGCCATAGGTGCCAATCAATAGTAAACCTTCCCGGGTTCTATATATTGACCTAATTTTGTTATTACTCAAACTATTTTCATTTTTTTGGATCTGCCAAATAATGTTCAAACTTGTTTGTTTTAAAATTATATTTATCTAACCCGGAGTATGATGTACCAATCCATAATTTACTTTCATTTTCATACAAAATTGCGGAAACGCTATATCCGCTAAGAGAATTTTTATTATAATTTTTCTTTTGAAAGGTATAAAAATGTTTGGAATAGTTGGGTAATAAATTAATTCCCTTTCCAGTGGCAACCCATAAAACACCATTAGAATCTTGATAAATATCGAAAACCCGGGGATCCGTCAAAGTCAACGGATTATGAGGTTCATAGGGCATGTGCTCGAAACTCTCAGTTTTTTCGTCAAAAAGATCCAGTCCTTTTCGCGAGCCGACCCAAATACGATTTTGAGAATCATGAAAAAGACTTGAAATTCTGTCATTAACCAGGGTTACAGAGTCATTTATTATATGTTTGTAAATTTTAACTTTTTCATTTTGAGGATTAAATTTATAAACACCAAACCCGGCAGTTCCAAGCCAAATTTCATTATTCATATCTTCACAAATTGTATTAACAGAGCCAAACATAAATTGTCCCGGCTCATTTGTAAGATATTCATAATTTATAAATTTGTGTTCCTTAATGTCATATTTTTTTAATCCAAAACTCGTTCCGATCCATAAATTTCCGTCATGGCTTTTAAACAAATCAAGAATTATTTCATAAGTTTTAAGAGGATGATTTGAAATTCCTGTAAAAAAATGCTCAAAACAATTATTTTCAGCATCAAATCTATTCAGACCTTCATATGTACCGACCCATAAATCATTATTTCCATCCTGGGCAATTGCTGATACACGAGCCTGACATAGAGATGTGGAATCATCCGGATTATGATGAAAATGAGTAAACTTTTCAGTTTCATAATCAAACAAATTTAATCCATTATCTAATGTTCCAACCCATAACCTGTCCTGATTATCAATATATAAGCAACGAATATCATTTGAGCTTATGGATGCGGGATCATCCGGATCATGTTTAAATACTTTGAATGAATTTCCATTATAACGATTTAATCCATCAATTGTACCAAACCATAAATAACCCTGTTTATCTTGTAAAATACAATGCGTTGAATTATTTGCCAAACCATCGTCTGTTGATAAACTCCTAAAGTTTATCCGGGGATACTGGGCAAATAGACTGTTTACCGAGAGTAAAGTATATATAATAAAAATAATAATGTATTTTGATTCTTTTATCATATACTTTTTTCCTATAATAAGATAATTTTTGATTACAGGTAGTCAGGTAAATATTTTGCAAGATTAGTAAGTGTATAACAGGTGCTTTTAACCTTGTATACTATTCATACCCTCTTATTTTATCAATAAACTGAGCCCTTAAAAAATGATCAGTTTTTTCGGTTTTTTGCAAACTGGCCATTCCTTTAAATTGTTCTATTGTGTTAAAATTATTACTTTGCATCCAGTTTTCAATCTCTTTAATAAATAGAGAAATTTTCTCAACGCCATTTTTATAGAGCACAGATGCAATTTCAACAGCAGATGCTCCTGCTAATAGCATTTTAACGATACTTTCAAATGTATGAATACCGGTTGTGGCAGCCAGGTCGCAATCCGTCTTTCCTGACAATATGGAAATCCATTTTAACGAATTATACATCTCGTTGGCTGTGCTGAAATGAAAAGTTGTTTTCAAATCCAACGTTTTAATATCAATATCAGGTTCCGTAAAACGATTAAACATAACAACCGCATCGGCACCTTTATCACTTAATTGTTTCACCAGGTTTGGTAAAGAGGTAATCTGATTGGTTATCTTTACGGCAATGGGAATCTGAATTTTTTGGCGAACAGCTTTAACTATTTCAATATATATTTTTTCGATTTCAGAACCGGTTTTACCAGGATCAATAGGTGTTGAATAAATATTGAGCTCAAGTGCGTCAGCCCCTGATTCCTGAATTTGGACCGCATATCGTGGCCACCACTGATCAGATACACAATTAATGCTGGCTATTACCGGTATTGACAGTTCCTTTTTACTTTTTTCGATCAGATCACAATAATCTTTAGGTCCATATTGCATTTCAAGATTAGAACGGATATAGTCATAAACTTCTGTATGGTATTCAGTCAATTCCGACAGGCCAAAATCTTCTTTTGAAATGACTTCCTCAAATATACTTTTTAAAACAACAGCCCCTGCTCCCTGTTCTTCACATACTTTTAACCGGTCAATGGATTTTGTAAGACCACTGCTTGCAACGATGATGGGATTTTTTAGTTTTAAATTCATATATGTTGTTTCAAGATTGGGCATTAACTAATCTCCTTATATTAAAAAATGAAAATATTAGTCTTGTAATAATACAACATGGTTACCAGCGATAATATCGAATATGCTCTCCCCTTTTTTGAATTTGAATCATAGTTTCTATACCAAGTTCAATATGCTTATTAGTGAAATCTTGAAAAACCTTTTTAGATGATTCTTTTGTTTTAATCCCTCCATCAACAAGAGGCAAATCAGAAACAAGTAATAAAGCGCCAATAGGCACTTTGCAGACAAATCCTACAGAAAATAAGGCAGAACATTCCATATCGATGGCAACAGCACGTTCTTCATATAGAACTCGTTTAAACATTTCATCAAATTCCCAAAATCGAACGTCAGTGGTATGCACAACGCCTGTATGATAATCCAAACCGTTTTCAATAATGATCTGACTGGTTAATTTTTGAATTTCAAAAGTCGGCAAAGATGGTACCTGTGGTGGAATGAAATGAGAGGAAACACCTTCGTCTCTGATGGCAGCGATAGGAATTAAAAAATCGCCCACATTTAAAACCGAATTTAAACCACCGCACATTCCAAGGAAAAGTACAGCTTTGGGTCTAATAACACTTAGAATTTCAATTATTAGTGCAGCCGTAGGTGCACCAATATTAATATCTACCATACTGATATTCACATCGTTACTGTGTACCACAGACAAAACAGTTCCATCAATTATTTTACTATTATAAGTAGATGAAAACATTTTTAAATAATTGAAAAAATTGGTTAATATAATATATTCCTTAAATTCCGAGGCATCAGTGCCAGTATATCTTTCCAGCATGTCACGGGCTATTTTTTGTTTTTCAGGATTATTATATATGAGTTTTTTATGATATTCATCATAAAAATCATGATTTATATTTTTCTTCATTTAATGCTCAATTTATTTAAAAAGACCGATGCCATAATTACAATTTTTACAAATTTTTTATACTATTTCTATTTTTTACCATTTTTTTTCTAAAATTTTGGTAATTTTTAGAAGACCAGACAGAGTCAAAATCAGATGTTGAAACATTTCCCATGGGAAATTCGCCGTTTTTATCAAAACAACATGGAACGACCAGTCCGTCCCAATCAACCAATGTGGTTAACCAGGGACGAGGACATATTCCCTTTCCTTGTTTAACGGTAAATGAATCAAAAGTAACATGATATCTTTTTAATTTTTCATTTTGAGGTAACCATTCCTTCGCTTCCTCAAGACTGTGCACCTGAATTGTCTTGATCAATAGTCTGTTAACGTCAAGTTCTTTTGCCAATTTTTTTATTTCAGGGATTTCATGTTCATTATGTTTCATAACTAAAAATTGTAAATACAAAAAAGGAGTGCGTGCGTTATATTCCTTTTTTGATTTAACGAGATTTTTAATGCCTGTTAATACTGTTTGCAGCTCTCCACCACGTCGATAGTAACTAAAACTTTCCTGAGTAACACCATCAAGAGAAATAATCATACTGTCCAGCCCGCTTTTTACCACGGAAACAGCTTGTTCTTTTGTAGTAAAAAAATGAGCATTTGTACTTGTATTGACATAAACACCTTTATCTTTGGCATATTTTATGAATTTGTTTATGTCTTTATTTAAAAACGGTTCTCCCTGTGCATACAATGTAACGTATAAAATTTTATCGCCTATTTGGTCTAAAACATTTTTAAATAGTTCAAAACTCAGTTTGCCTCTTGGTCGGGTCATATTGTTACTGCCTGTAGTGCATAAAGGACAATGAAGATTACAGGTGTTTGTGGGTTCTATATTAAGTATAATCGGGTAACCCCAAACAATATTCTTTTTTAAAATTGCAGATAAAAAAAAAAGATAAACTTGTTTGAATTATATTAATAAAACGTTTAACTGTTAAACATTTTAAAACCTGTAGAATTGCAACTTCTTTAAAAAATCCAAGAGATATTTTACTAAAAAAAGAGTTAAAGAAATGAAACCTGCCCATAAGTAGTCCGAAATATAATATTTCCAAGTTGTTCCTAATCTAGGCAATATATAAATAAAAATATAGATGTGCAAAGAATTTTTATACAATATTTTACAATTTTAAGTATATACAAAATATACATAACAGAATTTGAGCAAAATGTTGTGTAGTTTGATTTTTTTAATTTCGTTATGGAATTGTCTCTAAATATTTAATATATTTAAGATAATAATTGGGAAACCAGATAACAATAAATGTACAGAATAAACATATGGAGGATTATCATGTTGGAACAAAACCAGGTATTTAAATGCAGTGTTTGTGGAAATATAATACAGGTTGTGTCAGTAGGTGGCGGCACATTGACATGTTGTGGTAAAGCTATGAATTTATTAACGGAAAACACTGTTGATGCGGCTGTTGAAAAACATGTACCTGTTGTCGAGCAAAATGGAAACAAAGTTTTAGTCAAAGTCGGCAGTGTATCTCACCCAATGGAAGAAAAACACTATATTCAATGGATCCAGGTAATAACAAAAAATAAAATTTATACCAAAATGTTAAATCCTGGTGATTCACCGGAAGCAGAATTCTCCATAGATGACGAAATAATTAAGGTACGGGAATACTGCAACCTTCATGGATTGTGGACAAAATAAATAATTACGTGTAAATTGTCATTATCAAGGAGACATGTGATGAGGGTAATTTCTAGTTTTTTGGTACTTTTGCTTTGTATTGTTTCTCTGTACGGCAATCCTGCTGGTGAAGAGGCATTAGGCAGTAAAAAATACGATCAATATGAAAAACCGCAAGCCTGTGCAAGCTGCCATACGGATATCTATCAACAATGGACACAGGCTATGATGTCTCAAGCTTACACGCATCATTGGGATGAAATTGAATATTTTGATTTAGCTGTTGCGCATGCTGAAAAGGTTCCTGAATTAAAAGGACCTGTTGACGGTTGTAACGGGTGCCATACGCCATTGGCCTATATGGCAGGAGATGTAACTCCTCCACGACCATCTGAAAACTCACGTGCAAATGAAAGTGTAAGCTGCGAAGTTTGCCACACAATTACCGGATATAAAGGTGATGTTCCTTTTAATTTTAGCTTTATGTCCGAGCCGGGCCGGGTTAAATATGGTGCAAAAACCGGGTCTTGTTTCTCCTCATCATGAAACCAGATTTTTAGAAATCTACAAAGCAGCCGAATTTTGTGGTAACTGTCATAATGAAAAAAATCCGTTTGGTATCTGGGTAAAATCTACACAATTAGAATGGCAGGAAGGTCCCTATTCCAAGCAGGGAGTTCCCTGCCATCAATGTCACATGCCAAAGGCAATGGGTAAAAATGCTAAAATGGCAAAAGAAGACATGGTTGCGCAGCACTTGTTTCATGGTGCACACGATCCGGGTAAAGTAGCCGGAGCAATCGAATTACGTATGCATCCTCAAATTCGGGAACTGGAATATGATGAAACCGTTGTGTTAAAAGTTCAGCTTTTTAATGGCAAGGCCGGCCATAAAATTCCAACCGGTTCAGTAGAAGATAGAATCATGTGGCTGCATGTTACAGCCAAAGATGCTGATGGTAAAGAATATCATATTCCTGTTGACAAAAAAGGGTTTGATGGAGAAGAATATACAATCGGCTCCAATGATTTAGCTTATATTGATATGGGTGTACCCAAAGGTATTCCTGATTTCAAAGGAGTGGAACGGGATGGAATTCCTGTTGGAGACCGAATTTTCAGAATGCCTTATTTTGATCCGTCCGGGATTATGACAATAATGCAATGGAACACAAAATCACTAGGAGTGGATTATAGAATTGGTCCCAGGGAAACCAAAATTGAAACATTTACCTGGCAACTGCCTGAAGATATTGCTTTGGGTAAAGTTACTTTTTACGCAGAGTTGAACTTTCAAAAATTGGTAAAACCGGTTGCCGATTTTCTTGGTGTACCAGCAGAGGAAAGCGAAATTATTCCGGTAAATTCTACAACAACCTGGATAGAAGTTTACGACTAAGTGGAGGTTTCCCATGAAAAAGCATTTAAATTTAACATTAATGTTGACAACTCTATTGACATTACTTTTTTTGGCTGCAAATGTCATGGCTATTCCTGCTTTTGCACGGCGTTATAAAATTTCATGCAGTACCTGCCATTCACCGATGCCAAAATTAAAACCCTATGGAGATGAATTTGCAGGAAATGGTTTTATAATTAAAGAGGAAGAAAACAAACGTAATTATGTCTCGGCCGGAGATGATCTTCTTTGGCTGAATAAAGACTTTCCGATTGCTGTTCGTTTTGATGCCTTTGCTCAATATGAGCAGGACCAGTTTGTGGAAAAAGATCTGCAAACACCCTGGGGAATTAAACTTTTATCCGGAGGCGCACTTTACAAAAATATAGGATATTATTTTTACTTTTATATGTCTGAACGAGGTGAAGTGGCCGGTATAGAAGACGCCTATATTCATTTTGACAATGTTGGTGATACGAATTTTGATATTATGGTTGGTCAGTTTCAAACCTCTGATCCTTTAATGAAACGGGAACTTCGATTAACGGTTGAAGATTATATGATCTATAAAACCAGTGTTGGGCACTCTAATACCAATCTTGCTTATGATCGCGGCATAATGGTTGTTTACGGGATTGAAAAAACAGGCACTGATTTAGTTGGGATGCTGGTCAATGGCAACGGGAAGGACGAAGCAGGAAATGATAAAAAATTCGATAATGATTCGAATAAAAAACATTGGTTTTCGTTTAAACCAGGGTATTGGTGAACATTTTAGTATTGGCGGGTTATATTACAAAGGTAATGAAGAGTTAGAGGCCACAACCCTGAGTTCAGGTGAAAAAAATGAAATAACCTACCTGGGAACGGATTTCAACATAGGCATTGGACCTGTAGAAGTAACAGGACAATATTTAAAACGAAAAGATACAAATCCGTTTTTCGACTCTGTTACCAAAGACATTGAATGCGATGGAATTATACTGGAAACCGTTATTTCTCCAAAACTTGATCGATCCAGGGTTTATTTTACACTGCTGTATAATAAAATCAAGTTCAAATCTGATCAGAATAATAATTTTACACAAACTTTGGAAAACTATGAAACCGCCACATTTAGCAGCACTTTTCTCATTGCAAGGAATTTACGAATTATTGGAGAATATACACGAAATCTTGAATATGATAAAAATATAATTACATTGGGATTAGTTAGTGCGTTTTAAATAAAGACAAAAAAAAAGCCGTCATTTTTGACGGCTTTTTTTTTAACTATCCAATTCTATCGAGCCACTCCTTGGCTTTCCCAACATATTCACTGGAAGGATAAACATCGATAACTTCCTGAAAGTAACGACGCGCTGTGTCGGTATCCTGCATTTTTTGATAACATCGTCCCAGCATTAAAGTAGCATCATCTTTTTTGTAGGACAAGTGATAATCAAATACATTTTGAAATGCGTCTGAAGCTCTTGAAAAATCACTCATTCCAAAGTAACTCTCCCCTATCCAGTATTGACAATTACTGGCAAGTTTATGAGAAGGGAATCTCTGGATTAAATCACTAAAAATTCTGATTGCGGAACTATAATCTCGTGAATAAAATGTTCTCAGCGCTTCTTCATATTCTACAGAAAATTGATCTGATCCAACATAACTGGAACTGTATGGTTGTTGTAATTCACCTTCAAGGTCGGAAATTCTTTGATTTTTAAAATCAAGACTTGCCCGTAAACCATCCAATTCCCGTTCCTTATCATCAATTAACCGATTTAATTCGTCAACTCTTGATTTAAGTCTGACATATTGTTCCATTGAAAAATCAGATTCAGATGCTTCAAGCTTATCCAGTTTAGCTTCAAACATTGCTAAATTATCACTGTCATCTGCAAATTCAGATTCTTCAACTTCACCATATTCAACGCCTTGAAGGGCGAGTAAATCATCATCCGTAGGTCCAGGTCGGGTGGGTCTGTCGCCCATATAGTAAATAAAACCGGCTCTTAAATTTAAATAACCGTCTTTACTGTCACCCAAATAAGAACCGCCGTCAATATCATCGCTTGTGGTAAAACGATAGTCTGCGGAAAGATTAATGCCGAGACGTGAAGAATTCATAATTTCCATACCACCACCGACGATGAGTGAACCGTCGAAAAATCGGTTATCTGAAAATCCCTGATCTTTTAACTTGGCATAACCGGGCGCATAACTAGCGGTCGGATTATACTGAAAATTAAAAATACCGGCACCGATTGTGACGAATGGATTGACTTTGCCCGGGTCAAGAAGACCAATATTTGCTCTCAAATCACCTGTGATTAAATTGGTTTCAAAAGAGCTATCATCAAAATAACCATCACCAAGCATGCCAAAGCCAAGCCCAAATGTTAAGCTGAATTTTTTGCTGAAAAAGTACTTGGCCATAAATTCGCCGGCAGGTGCAACAGCGGTATGCTCTTTATCACAAAATGGTTTTTGAACTCCCACATTTAAACCCATACCAAAATTGGAACCGGAATTCGATTGTTGAGAGAAAACGGTTGAAGATACAACCAAAAAAAATAACCGTTAAAAAAATTCCTATATACTTCATCTTATTCTCCCTTCATGGTGTTGAACTCAATATCAATGCCTTGTTCAAAACCAATGCTTGTTAATGTTGTGTAAACTGTTGATAAAACTTTTTTGCTTGAAAAGGTAAAATATCTTTAATTTCAATATTTTGACCAGAGTTTATGTTGTATGCTTCAAGCAAAATAGAAATTTCCAGGAAAACATTTTCGATTTTTTCATCGGACTGATCTTCCTGAATAAAATCTCTTAAAATTATTAGCTTGTCGCCTATTCTTTCAAAATAGTAATTGCTTAACGATTTAGAAATTACATTTTGTACTTCCTTATCGACCATCGCTTTGTTATCAAGAATGTCTTTTAATGTGTTTTGAACACGATAAAACTTTAATTCTTTAGCCAAAGTAACATCCACACCCATGTAAAGTAATAAAGAAGGAGACTTTTGGTAATAGTCTGTTTTAGGCGCAACTTCTTCTAAAACATAGCTTTCAACAGCCTTTTTTTCGTCAATTGATATTGAACGATGCGTGGCATAACGAAGGGAATTTGCCTCTTGGGCATATTTTGTTTTGATTAATAAATCAAATGTGGAAAAATAGAACAGCTCTTCCATTCTAGACCTTTGTTGCTTTAAATGGTGGTTTCGTTAATTTGCGTTACTTTACGCAATTTTTATGCCACCTTACCAAGTTGCCTTACCTTCCAAGTCCATTTGGAAAACGAGCTTTATGAGGAGATTTTACTTACCCGTTTTATACTACTTAAACATCTAATAATTAACAGGTTAATTTTAAAGCCGTTTTTCAATATACTGCTAAACCTTAAAAACCATCGTAAGTTAAGTAAAAATATTGAAAGTGTCAATTATTTTTTAATTTTTTCAATAAATTAAGAATAATGTATTAAAATAAGACACAGTTTCATTTCTGAAAATCAAGCAGTACTTTTAATACTCCCTTTTGCTGAGCATATTCAAAAGCAGCTACAGATTCAGAAAAAGGAAAAATATCAGAAATAATTGGTTCTACCAATATTTTATTATTTTTTAGCAAGCGAAGTGCAGGTGCAAAAAGACCGCAACGTGAACCAACCAGTGTTATTTCATCTATAATAATTTTAGCGATATTAAAATTTAACATTTCATGAAAAGTACTTTTACATACCATAATACCGCGTGGTTTTATAATGTTTAATGCCGTATCAAATCCATTAGGGCTGCCGGATGCTTCGACCACAATATCATATTTGATGTCAGGCGTTTGTGGATATTTATAAACACGCGCGCCAGTTGTTCTGCAAATGTCAAATTTTTTGTATGTTTTCCTATCATTAAAATATCAGCCCCCGTTAATAAAAGGACCTGTACAATCAACAGTGCTAATTTTCCATCGCCAATGATGCAAACTTTATGATCGGGTTCAATCTTGATCTGTTCTAAAATTTCCAAAGCGGCAGCCAGGGGTTCGGTAAAAACCGCCTCATTATTAGCAATAGCATCATCAATAATATGAATGTTATCATCCGGTAGAACAATATACTCTGCAAAGGCACCCTGGTGGCCGGCAATACCAATAACAGACCGTGTAGGACAATGTCGTTGTAAACCTTTTCTACAATAATCACAAACCTTACAGGCAACGTTAATTTCACCGATTACTCTTTTACCAATAAGAGATGGTGAATCACTTTCTTCAACAATACCGACAAATTCATGGCCCAATACGCCTTTAAATGCCATATAGCCCTTTAATATTTCCAAATCTGTATTGCAAATTCCGGCTAATATCACTTTAATTAAAGATTGGTTCTTTTGTCTTTCAGGTTTGGGAATTTCTTTAATTAAAAGTTTATCATCATATATCAAAGCTTTCATCATATCTATCCATTTAAAACAGGTTTGTATTACCTAACTAGTAAAAATTTGGATGGTTTCTTTATTTCGTTACCCTGAAACAACACCAGGTAAACGCCGGAGGCAGCATTTACACCGTCTTTTGTTTTTCCATCCCATTTGGTTGTATTTTGCCCGCATAACTGCTTACCCAACTCAATTTGTTTTACGAGCGTTCCATTTTCATTTAAAATTGACATAACGGAATTATCAGACGGTGAATCAATACAATATTTAAAAAACACCCATGTTGCTTGTTCGGGCTTGAAAGGATTTGGGAAAATTTCAACAGTATCGTCTGAATGGTTCGTTATATCACCGGTTTTTACTGTCAATTTATAGGGATTTGAATTAGATGAACTTGACCAAGTCGTATGAACAGCGGCAAGCCATAACTTGTCACCAACTATCAAGTTAAATTCCTGTTCACCTTCGCCACTGGTCATTTGGTTCTCAAAATGATTATCTGTCTGCTCCAGTACACTGGCACATTTCCAATATTGTGATGATTCAAATGTGGGTTCAAGCACAAAATTATTGTTTGTTTTAACAGATATGGAATAATAATTTAAAGAATAATTTTGCGCATTATCCTGAAATACCACCTCGGAATTTAAATTAGCAGCCTGCATCGGTTGTATACTGGGAAATAAATTACCCTCTGAATAATAATGAAGGGTATCTGCCTTGTCACCGGTATAAACATTCCAAATGGCAAAATCGGTCAACTCGTAGGCAAAAGAACTGTTATAAAAGTTACAAGCCCTGTCTATAGCCTCAAAAGAGCGATAAGAAATGAATTCATCCCACATCCTTTTAATGATAGCCGCACCATACTTTTTTTCCAGCATTTTATTAAAAATACAAAAAGCATAATGATGTTTGTAAACAGGTATATAAAAAGCTTGAAACATATCCGGAAGATATTGAAGATAATCGTTAATATCATCTTGCAACTGATCTTCCAGCCATGTAGCGCTTGCTTCATAAAAAAAAACGATCCAGTTCATTGGTAAATGATTTATAACCAAAATGAATAGCATGAAAAAATTCATGTGTTGCCGTTACACGCAAGCCATTCAATCCTTTTGTAAAAGTTTGGGTAAAATCATTGTCAATTTCAATCCAACTGCTATAGTCATCTCTCGTAGTCGATAAATCCGCGCTTTCAGATGTTGTACTACCATAATCTCCGGAATTTTGGTTACGGATGTAAATATCATATTCAGGTGAATCTATATTATCGACAGGCGGCGGATAAAAGCCCAATTGGTTAACAAGATAATTATAAGTCAGATCAAAGTTTTCAGCAGCAGCAGATAAAAACTCTTGCGAAACGGCGTCTTCACCTTCGTTAGTATAATGAATTAAAAAATATCCCGAAGGACTCTTGATAGTTAACGGTAATTCTGAACTCGACGGACGCCAAAACATTGGCATGAGTAATTGCTGTTCCTGTAAAGAAAATTCAGACCAATGGTATTTAACCTCTGATTTAAACAGAGAAAATGAGTGATTTGGCGATACAGAGTATGTTTGATATTTTTCAGGTAATTGATTTATCTTACCAATTCTGGCCTGATACTGGTAATAATAAGTCATCCCCAATGATATGACACCATCATTTTTATCTTGTTCTAAAACACTGGCAAGGTATGGTTTGGCAAATGCAGCCTGATTCCAAAGCATACAACCTGTGAGCAGGACCAATATTATTTTAAATTTACGAATAGCCGACATAATCTAGTTTTTCTTTCTGAAATGAAGCCTGATCGGTACTCCCATAAATCCGAATTGTTGACGCAGTAAATTTTCAAGATAGTTTTTATAGTTCTTTTTAATGCCCTTTGGTTCATTTGAAAAAAAGGTAATCATTGGCGGGGCCGATTTTGTTTGGGTAGCATAGTTGATCTTTACATACTTGTCACCATAAGCCGGCGGGTGGTTCTTTTCAATAGCATCTTCAAGAAATTTATTCAAATCAGCAGTTTGGATACGTTTTTTCCTTTCCTGATAGATGGCGGCAGCTAAATCCAGCAATTTAAAAATACGCTGCTTTTCCAGGGCCGATATGAACATGATCGGTATATAAGCCATATCACGAAAATTTTGTTTAAAATCCAATTCAAACTCTCTGGCCGTATTGGTGTCCTTTTTAATCAAGTCCCATTTATTCACAGCCAGTGCCACTCCCCTGCCGGCACGGATAGCCGTATCAATAATTTTTTTGTCCTGGTCTGTCATTCCATCCGTCGCATCGATCAAGACAATCGCAATATCGCAGCGGTGTAATGCATGTATGGTCCTAACATTGCTGAAATATTCAATATTCTCTTTAACACGGGCTTTACGACGTAAACCCGCTGTATCAACAAGAATAAAATTGTGATCCTCCCGTTTTATCAAGGTATCAACGGCATCACGTGTTGTTCCCGGAATATCTGTGACGATATGTTTTTCTTTGCCGAGGATCGCATTGATATAGGAGGATTTGCCAACGTTAGGTCTGCCAATGATAGCTATTCGAATAGCATCCTCATCAATAATCTCTTCAACCTGATCAGTTATAGGTAACTGTTCAATTACTTTGTCTAAAAAATCGCCCATTCGGCGTCCACTGATGGCAGAAACCGGGACCGGATCACCAAGACCAAGTTTTAAAAATACATACTGCTCAGGTTCTCGTAACTCGTTATCAACTTTATTAACGGCTAAAATTACGTTAACCTTTTTTTGTTTTAATATCTTGGCGACATCTTCATCAATCGAGGTAATACCGGTTACAATATCCGTTACAAAAACAATAACATCCGCTTCATGGATGGCATAGTCAACCTGCTCACGGATGGCTTTTTCAAACACATCTTCTGACGAAGGAACATAGCCGCCGGTATCCAACAGTTCAAATTCAACACCGGCCCATTCGGCCGTTGCCGAAAGACGGTCACGGGTTACGCCGGAAACATCGGCAACAATAGCTTCTCTTTTTTGTAATATTCTGTTAAATAATGTTGATTTACCAACATTAGGTCTGCCGACTATGGCAACAATAGGTTTTTTCATAATTATATATTTTCTAATAGTTCCAAAAATCCAACTTGAGGTTGTCTAATTAATACATCAAGTTTGTCATGTAATTTATCAATATCCCAATCGTCCAAAAATAAACGATTATAATTTAAACAATTTGGAGGTAATATCAAAACATCACCCAGATCATTGTTTTCGCATTGACTTGCAATGTCCTGTCCGACCAGCAAACCGGAAACAGTTACACCGCCGCCATAAAATTCATTTTTTATTACTTTTAACTGAACATCCAGCCCTTCTATTTTATTTAATTCCGGTATAATTTCTGATGAAAAAAAAGTTGATGCCATTTCTCCGGTTACCACGGTCCACTTTTGTGGTTTTACTTTTTTGGGAAAACTTTTCCGATCATTATGAAATTCACCCAAAAATTCACGCGTCAGACCAACTCCGTTTTCAATTTGCGCAAAATCTTCATATCTTTGTGCATCAGGTAATTTTTGACCAGACATTAAATAAAACTCATCAGCAATATATATAAAATTACTGCCAAATTCGCCATAAAATTTTTGAGACAATTTGTCAGACCATTCAATGATATTTAAAGCCAGTTTTTTATCAACCGGCTTTATTTGAAACAGATCTTTTCGATGTTTTGTCAAACCAACCGGTACTACTGCAACAGTCTTGACATAAGGATAAAACTCTGATAATGTATTTATAGTTTCATTTAAAATTGGGCCATCGTTTATACCGGGACAAAGAACGATCTGGGCGTGCATTTCTATTCTGTTTTCATACAAAAACTTGATTTTTTCCAAAAGATGGTCATCGCCTTTCAAGCCCAGCATTTTTTTGCGCACGTCAACATTTATTGCATGGACCGAAATATAAAGTGGTGAAAGACGCTGCTCTGCTATCCGTTTTAAATTTTGTTTTGAGGTATTTGTTAACGTAACATAATTACCATATAGAAATGACAGACGATAATCTTCATCTTTAAAATAAAGTGATGAACGCAATTCTTTAGGATTTTGATCGACAAAACAGAAAATGCATTTATTCCCGCAGCATTTATATTTCATTTGGTCAAATTCTGCACCAAAATCACCTTCTATACCGTCTTCAATTTCATATAAATATTCATCGTTTCCGCGCTGAACAACCATTTCGATCAAGTCATCGTTTCCCCAAAATTGAAAATCGATATTATCTTTTATCAAGCGGCCGTTGATGGATTTTATATCATCACCGGGTAACAAACCAAGTTCTTCTGCAAATCCCCCTTTGGATATTTTTAATATTTTCAATTTATATTGTCCGAATATCATTATGTACTATCATCAAAATAATGAGAAAAGATAACAATATTAAAAATAATAATAAAGATAAAATTTTTATCTATTGATCTGTGTTACTAGCTTGCGTATCCAGGTTTTTATTCCATTTTACCCAATCGAGTTGACTATCTTTATCATCATCAAATTTTGATTTTGCAAACTTGCCGTCTGGTCGAACAATAATTTGGTACCCCTTGACAATTTTCACCCATTCATCAAGGCTGACCTGATAAGGTGGCGGGATCTCGTGAGGTCCGGGAACCTCAACAGGTTTTAAGCTTTTTGTGGGTGTTTGTACGGTCTTTCCCCAAAAAGTGTTGGGACCTACGTCAACAATTCCATCATAAACTAAAAACTTGGACTCTTTACCCGCATCAATTCGATAAATCGTTCCACGAACAGCACAAACAGCCGTCGGTGTTTTAATTTGAAAAGATTCCTGCTTTCCTTTCATCTTTTTCAGATTAGCCCAAATTTTTCCTTTTTTAATGACAGCTTTGACATCTTTGGTTGAATTTGTAACATTTGCCTGATTAAATTCAAATTCTGATGACTCACCTATCCGGATGATACTTCCATCCAGCAGCTTAACTTCACATCTGGCCTCTTTACTCGTTTTAATAATATCCTGATTAAATATTTTCATTTTTAATTGCGCATTTGTCCATTTTTCCTGCCCTGCATGTTTCACCTTCACATCAACGGGTCTCCCCAGCATGAAGGTTAAATTACCGATTGCACTTTCTGCAAAAACAATAGAATAAAATGAAAAAATTATACAAAAAGATATAAACAAAAGCCGGATGTTACGTTTCATTTATAGTTCCTTTATAATAAGGTAAGGAAAAGCATTAAATGCTTTTCCTTTTTAAAATTTAATTAATGCGAACAATATCGTTTCGATCAAATCCACTACCACTCACAACAATACATTGAGACGCTTTACCGTTTCCAATTGTATTATTGGTAACTTTGATAACACCGATTTTTGATTCGGTGGACCCCAAAGAGATACCGGTATCAGGATCAATCAATTCTTCGCCGGCACGATAAACAACAAACTGATCGCCCACATTTACACCGGAAACAGAACCGGCATTTATATAAATCTGTGCCCCGCCTTTGATAACTTTGGCCTGCCAGGGGATGTTTGGTGTAGCTTTATCCAGCATTTCCACAATTTTATCAATTGATTTACGTGTTGCTTTACCTACAATGGATTCATCGAATTTATTACGATTATCAAAACTAAAATCCTTAGTATCTAAAGAAAGGCCTTTTTTACTCTCTTCCTCACGGACATTTTCAGCCATGATAATTTCACCGGTAGTAGTATTGACGAAACGAACATCAATTCCAACCGTAGCTTTGCTAGATTTAACACCAATGCCAAAAGCTTTTTTCTTTAAATTACCGCCGACTTGTCCTTGTGAATGTCCAAACTCAGTGACAGCGCCTATAACAGCAAGTTCAACGCCTAATAATTTTCCTACTTGAGCAGCACTTTGTTCGGTGACAGCTCCACTAAGTCCTAACTTTTGTTCACTTATAATCTTGTCCAATTCTGCTCGTTCGATAACCTGATAATTTCCTGTTTTAACAAGTGAAGTTGTCAGCATGTCGCTCATACCTTCACCAACATTCTGCCCGGACCACCAGCGAACGCGATGGTCTGTTTTGTCATCAAACACAAAAACAGCAACACGTTTTTTCAAACGTTTTTGAATATCCTGTGCTTGCAGGCTTGCAGAACAAAATATTATAAACAATAAAAAAATACTTGTTAAAGAGTAAAAAGAATTCCTGCTTTTCATAATAACCTCATTTTTAGAATTTTTTATATCTTTTACTTTCCTTTCAAATAGTATCATTCGACACCAGTTGCTGTTGTATCAGCACCGGCATCCTGGGTAGATCTTTCAGCTTGTAATGTAACTTTATTTGCAGATGCGCCTGTCACAACCAATGAATATTCACCTACATTTCTTTGGTCTAATTCTCTGGCCAATTGTTCTGCATTTCCTGAAATTTGAATATCAAACTCTCCGGTACCGCCTATGACATTACGCTGAAAACATTTTTCACACCACGTACTGTAAACTGTAAAGAATTTTTAAAATTAGAAGCCTCTGTATAGCTGTTAAGGCCGGTAACCATCAATTTTACAGTGTTTAAGCTATAAAATTTACTTTGCCATTTTTCAAGTATTTTGGCAATAAGTTCATCAGCAAGTGCCTTGGCTGCTTTTTCAATAGCCATTGTTCCGCCGGTAACCTCATCAATATGCGGATAAGCGGCGTGTTTACTTCCGGTTGCCAGAATTGTTCCCACATCAGCATCAATCACGCGGGCCGTTAAATTGGCCTGACAGGATTTCATGCCTGCCAAATTTAGACCTGTAGCAACTTTGGCTATAGCTTTTCCGGTAACAACAACTTCAGCGCTTAGTGAAGCACCAATTTCTGCGGCCGCCTTTGCATTACCATTAATAGCGGCAATAACAGCGTCACGTTCTTTATTCTGACGGACAGTTGTCGGATCGACAATTTCAAACCCTTTTTCCATAAATTGATTATTCATGGCTGTTTCTGATGCCGTCATATTTACTTCAAAATAGTGATATTTATTATAGGATTGACCTATGTTTTGCTCATCCATAATAACCATCACACGTGGGTTACCCATACTTTGAAGCAGGTTCTGCACGGCCATGGCATCATTTTGTAAATTTGCCATATCAACTGTGGCATTAATCTGGACCTGATATGTTTCCGGAGTTTGTTTATACTCGGATGTGACTGTATAGTTGCTTACATAGCCGCGACTCCAGTTTAAAATGCGATCTTCAACGACCATATAATTTTCAACTTTTGTCTGAGCATCTATATAGGTTCCCAGCGTTTGTTCAACCGCTTTTCTTAAAGCATCGTCAATTGCACGATCACGGGCGGCGGCAACATCACCGTAAACGATATTTCCAACGCCAACTGACTGAACTTGTACTCTGGATGAACCATATCCCTGGGCCAATAAATGACCACAAAAGATGAAAAAAATAATAAAAAATATTCCACGTTTGTTCAATGTTTTGCTCCATTTTACATGTAAACAATAATGAAAAGGAAAAGGGTTAGCTCCAGCTAACCCTTAAAAATATTTAAAAGGTCATGCGTAATGCATTCTGAAAATCCCGAATAATGAGCAACGCATCCGCTCCTGAGATTGTCGAATTCAGATCAAACGCACCTGTCATTTTGTTTGCAGACATAATTCCGCGGTCCGTCATTAAACAAATTGCATTATAAGCAAAATGGCTTGGATTAACATCCGGGAAACGTGATTGGGTACCAATATATTTTGTTGCCAAAGACTCATCACCTGTTGCCATAATCAATACATTCTGCATAAGCATGGCATAATTGGCCCGGGTAATTTTTTCATCCGGACGGAATGTATGGTCAGGAAAAACATCCATTCCTTTTGCTTCAATAACGTCTTCGATCCAGTTTTTAGCCCAATGACCATCTATATCAGTTGCATCGGCCATTTGCACCATTTGAGATGTTTGCATTTGTGTCGGATCTTCCGGTGCTTTAAAACCGGTATCATAGGTTTTGGGTCGTTTTTTATCAATAATTTCCAATAATTTCAATTCTTCAAGCATCAAAACCGCTAGATCAGCACGATCAATAGCGTCTATTAAAGCGATTTTCATACCTACTTTGGTACCGGGTGCAGCTCTTTGGATTTTTTGGACCAATTCCCATTCGGCATTGGCTTCTTTGGCATAATCACCTTTTAAAGAGATAACCTGGCTAAAAGCGGCTGCTGCTTCACCAAACATATAAGCGTCTTTATAAGCTTCACCCTTATAATATAATGCTTTGGCGCTGTTGGGATTAATCTCCAATGCTTTGTCAAATTCCTTTACAGCTTTTTTAACCCAATCGTCACCTTTCCTTTGCATGGTGATAATACGGCCTTTAATAATTCGGGCATCTATAGACTTGTCATTTTTACCGATCCCTTTATCTGCCAAATCTAAAGCTTTATCAAAATTACCATTCTTTGCAGCAACAAGGGCCAAACCGGAAAAACCTTCAGCATAATTCGGATTTAAAGCCAAAGCACGTTGAAATTCTGAAGCAGCTTCTGTTAAATTACCACGATCAAGTTCACGCATACCCTGATTATAGTGATTTTCCGGTGTATCCAAAACAGATGCTTCTTTAATAGGCTTGGGACCACAGCCAATCACCAGGGTTAAAGCCAACATCAAGACTGAAAAAAGCACTAAACTCTTTCTTAACATTACAACTCTCCTTAAATTATATCCTTATTGTCTCTAGTCGACAATAAACATCACTTTACATTTGTCGAGAAAATTTTGACTGGAAGCTGCGTTGCGAATTTGTGCAGCACTTTGATTTGACACAACAAGATCAGCCTTGTTTGCACCGGCTGTTTTTATCGCTTTTACAATAAGCGGATTGTTTGTAACACGGTCATTACTTCTGGCACGGTTAACATCTTTATCATATCCAACCATCCCGATTTGAACGGCCCATTCACGGCTGACTACTTTTGAACCATAAACTTCCTGTCCGTTTTCATCAAGAATTCGCGGAGCCATTGCCGGACGAACACCCAAACCTTTGGCATCAATTACCAATCCGGTAAAAGCGCCGCCTGTGGTTCCCATATTTGTCGTGGCAGCTTGTGGTACGGACATTCCTGCGGGTAATGGCTGACCGCATGTCGGACAAACGCGCGTACCTACACCTACGCCTATAGCACCACCCATTTGCTGTGGTAACAGAGCATCAGAAAGAGCGCCGCTCACCGGCATTTCAACTGTTACTTCTATATCACCGGTAGACATATATTTTGTATCAACAACTGTAAAATTTCTTACAACTCCGCGAACGCGGGTGCTGATAACATCATTTTCAACGACGTAATTTCGTACTGTTGTTTCAGAATCAAGAGTCATTCCTAAAACTGTTTCCAATAAGTTTCTCAAAGCAACTCGTTTTGCTGCTTCTATGGCACCGGCCCTTTGGGCTGTTTGAGGCATATTGGGATTCGGTGATCCGATACCTGTGGAACGTATCATTTGTGATGACCAATCAACAGTACCGGTTGTTCCAATATTTTCTGTAACGTATTGTGCCCATAGCGGGCTTGCAAGGATAACCAACAAGCATAACATCTTGAAAAGAATAGGCCTGTTTTTCATTTGCTCTTCCTCCATATAAGTAAAGAATTATTTAAAATGGAATATTTCATTTTCTGTGGGGATAATACGACTTTCAGTTTATATCATCGGTGACATTGATCACAAAAACTTACTTAATATAACACCCTATAATAACAACCCGATCGAGAAAATATTTCCCGAACTATTAATATTTAGTAAATTTAATAACATTCCGTAAATTGTCAAGTTATATTTGTAAAATTACCAACTATTATATATATTAAAACAAAATTATAGCGTCAATATTATCAATTGAATACGGAGGTTATAAATGAAAACTCGTTTAGGTGTGGGGTTTGTAGGTGCAGGATTTAATACAAATTTTCATATAAGGGCCTGGGAAGGTGTTCGTAATGCGGATATTTTAGGAATTGCCGATCCGAATATTAAAAGAGCTAAAGATTCAGCCGTTGTATGTCAACAGCTTGGTGTCGGTTCTCCCAAAGTTTATGCTGATGTGACCGAACTTGTAATGGACCCGAATATTGATGCTATCTGGATTTGTTCTCCCAACTATACACGTATTGACGTTATGCAAAAAATTTCAGAAACGATAAAATCCGGTAAAGGCAACCTTGTCGGCATTGCCTGTGAAAAACCTTTGGCAAGAAATGCTGCAGAAGCACAGCAAATGATTGATATGGTTAATGAACTTGGTTTGCTGCATGGATATTTAGAAAACCAGGTATTTGCACCATCGGTAACACGCGGACGGGAAATTATCTGGCGTCGGGGCGCAAATACTGTGGGCAGACCTTATCTTGCCAGATGTGCAGAAGAACATAGCGGTCCCCACGAGCCCTGGTTCTGGAATGGTGAAAAACAAGGCGGCGGCGTGTTAAATGACATGATGTGCCATAGCATCGAAGCCGCACGGTTTCTGTTACAGGACCCGGACAAACCCAAATCCTGCCTGGTTCCCGTTGCCGTTAATGCAGAAATCGCTACATTAAAATGGGCGCGAAGTGAATATATCGATATTTTAAAAGAGATGTCTCAAAATCAAATAGACTATAGTAAAATACCCAGTGAAGATTTTGCCCGTGCCAACATAACATTTGAAGATGATGAGCATAATATCCTTGTCTCTGAAGTAACCACATCATGGAGTTTTGTAGGTCCGGGACTCCGTTTAAGTTTTGAACTTATGGGACCGGAATATTTTATGCAGATTAATACACTCAATTCAGATCTGAACGTATTTTTCAGCAGGGCCGTTTCAGGTAAAACAGGTGAAGATTTGGTTGAAAAACAATCCGCAGAGCAGGGCCTTATGCCTGTTGTGTCAAGCGAAGAATTAGTATATGGTTACACTCATGAGAACCGTTATATGTCGCAATGTTTTCTGGAAGGTAAAATGCCCCATGAAAACTGGAATGATGGATTATTGGTTACACAATTATTGATGACAGCTTATAAATCAAGTGAAGTGGGTAAAAAACTGGCTTTTGACCCTAAAGCTGTTAAAAACTTTACACCCAAAGTTGCAAAAGGCGAATATAGGGCAAGAGATATTTTAAACTCTGTACATTAGTAGAATGTGTTTATATAAAAAAAGCGATCACAAAAAAATACTTGTGATCGCTTTTAGTTAAAATTCTTTTAAATTTCCAAATCCTTCAAGGGTATTATTTTTAATCCTTTAATCTTAATAACACCGTCATCCGGATGATGGTAAATAGCTATTTTCCCGTTACCTACCTTATTCAGATTTGAATTGGTCGAAATGATCGTTCCGGCGATTCTAACCTGCGACAGCGTATTGCGGGACATAATCTGATACGGCAGCCATTCATACCAGAATAAGGGGCCGGTCAGTTTTTCACCATATTGCTCTCTCAGGTTTTGTTGTAAGGGGAAATTGTAAAATTCGACCGCATACCCGGGATCATTTTGGTTTCTCCAGCGATAATAAAAACACCCTTTTCGCGTCTGCAATGTATCATTATTAAAATATGCCAATAACTGATAATCGCTAAACGCGTCTTTAGAAACCAGATACCCCTCTCCTTTTGTTGCGACAATCATATCATCCTGAACATGCCAATCAGCATTACCTGTTTTATCCCAGTTGGACAAATCCGTTCCGTTAAATAGATTAATGGATTCCAGTTTTCCAGGCAACTCTTTGATCCACAAATTACGGTAATTTACAATATGCCCGTGGTTGGACAATCCAATAGCGCCTATACGCAATCTGTGTCTTAGATGTTCATATTCTGTAAAATTGGCATCCTGAACTAAAATTCCATTTAACCAGACCTTACACTGCGGCCAATCAAAATAAACATGATATTGGTTCCATTCACCGGCCGGAAACATGGCGTTAACAGTAGGAGCAATTTGTGAATAGATCGAACCTGAGGAGCCAATGGACGGGGGTTGCCCATAATCATCCAAAATCTGGGTTTCAAAACCAAGTTTCGATTCTCTGCCGGAACCTTTTAAAGGAATATGATAAAAGATGCCGCTATTACAATCTTTGCTGATTTGAAATTCGGCATAAAATTCAAAATTTTCATATTCTTTAACGGTTCGTATTAAATAGGGCTTACGAGGGGTTCCTTTGCATTTCATCTGGCTGTCTTGAACAAACCAGGAACCGTGGTCCGGTTCTATGTCCCAACCTGTAAAGTCATTACCATTAAAGAGTTTATAAAAACCATCTCCCGGTGAATTATACATCGGTTGCCAGGAACCGGAATTTTCGTTACAGTTTATACTTGTAACAGTAAGGATAAAAAGAATACAATATTTTTTAAGGTTTTTCAAAATCATTAAAAATCCTCTAAATCGATTTTATCAACAGCTTGTCGATATTAACTTCTCCCAAACCAAGTTGGTACGCTCCTAAAATATGGGGAACATCCTGCGACTTGATGTTGATCAATTGACAACATAAAGCATCTATTGATACCATATCTGTTCCGGCATACACTTTTTGAGGGGAAATAGTTTTTCCGGGTCCAAAAGGACCGTTCTCAATCAAAATTGTGTTTGCATCCACAACACATAAATCCGGTTTAATAACAGAGGCCAAATCAACAATACATTGATGCAAATGTTCCGGACCCTTATGAAAAGAACTGTTGTTGGTGTTGAATCCCATCAAATTTTTTAATGTGCAGGTAAATCGTGTACTGTCGTGCTGTTTGGCAATAGGTAAATTAATAAAAACATCATTTTCCACAGCTTTTTTAAGCAGGGTTGTTTCTTTTAGAATTTTACCCTTGGGTATCTTTATTTTGACGTAATCAGAATCTTGACCAGGATAAAACATTTTTCCGCCCACAGCTTCAACAGCCTCAATAATTCCCGTGTTTTGCCATGATCGGTTGCTATGTACGGAACAAACACTGACATCGGCCGCGCCCGCATCAAGGCATAATTTAACTATTTCGGCAACAACCTGCGGATTTGTCGCTGTACTGATTTGTCTGCCCTGAGGATTCGGCAGCAAAACAACCTTGTCCCCTTTTTTCACAAATTTGTTCATTCCCCCCAGTGCAGCAATAACCTGATTAACATTTTTAACAATATCAGAACTTGTTGAAACCGCAATATCCGGTATCGCAGCATTTTGCCCCAAAACCTTTGTAAATCCGGTAGAAGCAATCGTTACGCCACAAATACCGGATTTAATAAAATCACGTCGAGTCAGCTTTTTTTTCATAGCATCCTCACTTTTTAATAAGGTTAAAAAGTTTGTTTTTTATAGCCACTCGGTAAAGTTAACTTTTCAGCGGGTACACTCTTATTTTTTGCTTCAATCAATTCGGTAACAGTTGTTTGGGCCGTTCCCATTAAATCCATTGTCATTTTTGTATAAACTTGAATACCTTTAATTTTTTTCATTTCGGAAATAAGACTCTGCATATTTTCTTTCATTCCCGGCATTTGTGCCATCATCGTAGCAGAAAATTTCGTATACATATCATAGTCAAAATTAATGTCCTGTGTTGCCCATATTTCCGATGTAATTTTTCCCATGAATGTATCCATTACCTGGATATATTTTTGACAATTCCAGGAACCGATTTTTTTGTGTTCATTGGTGGGTGTAACAGAAACACTGATATTGGTCATGTTTTTCATCATTTTCTGATATTGTTCCATCCCCTCTTTGTCAAGTTCCTTGGAAGCAGCCTCATTTCCAAAATCCATAGGTATTTCCATATAGGTTTTATTTTGATGATTAACAGCATAGGATTTGTTTTTATCAATCAAAAATAACATGGATTGTTTCGCCCCGTCAAGGCGAAAACATTTTTCAGACATCCAGATTTCCTGAATTTCCGTACCGCCGGCCTGAGAAGCACCGCCGATGTTTACGGATGGAGAAGTTTGTTTCTGTTTCATGTAAATATCAGCATGCAATAATGTAGAAGTAAAGAGAGTTAAAACAAATAAAATCAAAAAACTGTTTTTTCGCATCACAATGTCTCCTCAATCTTGTTTAACAAATATTTAACTAAATTTATCAACTATTGCACAAGTACAGATTACAGAAAAAATTCGTGGGCTCCTTTTGCAGCCGAAGAAATGTAAACATCGGGATTCTTTGACGTTTTTTGTTTATATAAAATCTTAATATTTTCCACAAAAGAGTCAACATGATCCAAACTGACCAGATTAACCGTACAGCCGCCAAAGCCACCTCCGGTCATACGGGCGCCGTATACGCCGGGTAAGGACCTTGCCAGGTCTACCATCACATCCAGCTCATCACAACTTACCTGATAGTCATCACGAAGACTGTCGTGAGAAGTATTCATCAAATCCCCGAACAACCTTAAATCGTTGTTTAATAAAGCATTCATAGATTGCTGCGTACGCTCGTCCTCCGTTACCACATGACGACATCGTTTAAAAACAACAGATGGTAAATCATTTTGATAACTGTTCAGTTGCTCTGAATTAACGTCTCTTAGAGCCTTAATATTTCCGAGGGATTTTTGCATTATCGCTACCCCCTGTTCACATTCGGCACGACGCACATTATACTCAGAACTGCCAAGACTGTGTTTTACCATGGTGTTACAAACAACAATTCTGGCCGAATCAGACGGAAGAGGAACAAGATTAAAATCCAATGACCGGCAGTCTAAAAACATGGCGCGGTCTTTTTGGCCGTGTACGGAAATAAACTGGTCCATAATGCCGCAATTCATACCGACAAATTGGTTCTCTACCTGTTGAGCAAGTTTGGCAATGTCTTTATCGGACATTTTTTTATCCGATAAACTCAAAAAAGCCAGTGCAGAAGCAACCTCCAGTGCAGCCGAAGAACTGAGTCCGGCGCCAAATGGGACCTGACTTTTAACAGCCAGGTCCGCACCAGGAACCTTAAAACCTTTTTCATTCAGCATAAACAGAATGCCGCTTATATAGTCACTCCAATGGCGATTCTTTTTGAGGCTGTCAACAGTTAAAGAGATACTGCTCTGCATATTTTCCGACCAGAGATTCAATTTACCATCACTTCTCGGAGATATGGCGATGTCGGTATAAAATTCAATGGCCATTGGGAAGACAAAACCGTCATTATAGTCGGTGTGTTCTCCAATAAGATTGACACGACCAGGGGCACGAAAAAAACGTGGATTTCCGTTAAAATGTTGTTGAAATATTTCCAGTATAGTTTTATCAGTCACATCTACTCCACTACTTTTACCAAAACATAATGTACAAAACAGCCAGGATAGCCATAATTCCTATAGACAAAGCATTAAAAATACCGTCCGTATAAAAAATTCCTTTTTTAATTTGAATAGCGTTCGGATGGTTTTGTTTGGATTCATAGAGAGAAATGGCAATTAAAAGAACAGCCAGAATTACAAATACTGCTACCATACGGTCCAGAAAAGCCAGCTCAGGCACAAAGAATCGAAACGCAGCAGATAGCGGAATGGATAATGTTGCGGCCCACAAGGCAGCATTTGCAGTTGTGCGTTTCCAGAATAATCCGGCCAGGAAGATTAAAAGGATTCCGGGACTGACAAATCCGGTAAATTCCTGAATATATTGAAAAGCCTGACTCAAACTTTTTAATTGGGGAGCAACCAAAATGGCAATAACCAAAGCAATAGCACTACCGATTCGGCCAATTTTAACCAATTGTTTTTCAGAAGCGTCTTTATTGATAAGCTGTTTGTAAATGTCCATAGAAAAAATAGTGGCCGTACTGTTTACCATGGAACTCAAAGAAGAAACTATGGCAGCAATTAACGCGGCAAAAGCCAAACCTTTAAGACCAATAGGCACAAACGTATTTAACAACCAGGGATAAGCAGAGTCGGCAATAACCTGACCGGTCTCGGGATTTACAGACAAATCAGCATTTAAAACATAAGCAGCAATTCCGGGAATAACAACGATCATCGGCATTAATAATTTCAAGTAACCGGCAAAAGCAAGACCTTTCTGGGCTTCACTTATGCTTTTGGATGCCAGGGCACGCTGGGTGATATATTGATTACATCCCCAGTAAAAAAGATTCGCGATCCACATACCGCCGATAAGGACACCAATTCCGGGTAGTTCAGAATAATTTGGATTTGATCTATCCAAAATCATATCAAATTTATCTGGTGCTTGATCTATCAAGGAAACGAGTCCGGTCCAAATACCATTTCCGCCACTGACAGCGTTGAGAGCTAAGAAACTGGTCAGCAAACCACCACCAATTAATACAATTACCTGTACAACATCTGTCCAGGCAACAGCTTTTAAACCACCGTAAATAGTGTATAAAGAAGAAAATACGGCAAGACCAATAATACCATATATTAAGGGTAAACCCATAATCGTATTCATGGCCAAAGCGCCTAAATACATAACAGAAGTCAGATTAACAAAAATATAAACCAGCAGCCAAAATACAGCAAGACTGGTACGAACTCTTTTATCAAAACGAATCTCCAAAAATTGCGGCATGGTATAGATGCCTTTTTCCAGGAAAATGGGTAAAAAATATTTGGCGACGATAACCAGGGTCAGCGCAGCCATCCATTCATAGGATGCAATGGCAAGCCCGATAACATAACCTGAACCTGACATACCAATAACCTGCTCAGCAGAAATATTGGCGGCAATAATGGAAGCGCCAACTGCCCACCAGGGTAAAGCCTTACTTGCCAGAAAATAATCGGCGGAATTTTTTTCATGCCCTTTTTTTTCTCTGGAAACCCACAATCCTAAAGCTACAATAAACACGATATAGCCAAAAAATACACCGTAATCAACAGGAGAAAAATTCATATCTGCTCCGTTTTGAAATAATGAGTCAAGTTATTAATTTGTTAGAAATATTTAAGGCAAAGGTAATTATATTATATTTTTAAAACAAGCTTAAATCTAAATACACAACAATCTAATTATTTTTTAAAATAAAAAAGGATAACATCTCTCAATATTTTCTGGCCACTGTATGACTAGTATTTATAATCCTTTGTAAATAAAACGAAATAAAAAATTCCCAAAAGCTGTTTCAACTGTTAGTTTAACAATCCTTGGAAAACATCAAGATAAAATAACAATTTTTACGAGTATCAAGATATTCCAATTAACAACTGGAGTGATATGAGTTTTGTATATTTTTCTGGTCCTCATAAAAGATTGATTATTATCCTGCTTCTCACAGCCATTCACTCTTTTTTTGTTGGTATCGGGCTGATTGTGCAAATCCCAAAGCTTATGCTATTATTCGGATTTGGACATATTAACCAACCATTTTTTTCAGCTCAGGCAGGTATTTTTCATATTCTTTTAGCTGTAGCTTATGCGCTCGCAGCTCTGAATCCACAACACAATAACACTTTAATAAAATTTATCATAACTGTTAAAATAACAGCCACACTGTTTTTATTTATCTATTTCTTTTTCATCGAAAGCATTTGGATGGTGCTTGTTTCCGGCATTGTCGATGGATTATTTGCACTGGGAATTTTAATTGCTCACCGCTCATTTTTTAAGGCATTGAATCAAAATGGATAATATGGACAGGAATTTACCAGGCATTGTCATCACCGGTGCCTCCGGGTTTATAGGCAGCAATTTCCTTGCAGCGGCATGTGATAAATACCGGTTATTTTGTATTGCCCGCCGTTCAAGAGTTGAAGCAAAAATACCGGAATATAAAAATATGCGCTGGACCCAGGTTGACATTACGAACTGGAACCAGTTAAAAGAGGTCGTCCGATGTATTCAAGACCATTATGGCGCTGATTATGTTCTTCATTTAGCCGGGTATTATGATTTCACCTATAAGGACAATCCGGAATATTATCATACAAATGTAGAAGGTACAAAGAATGTTTTAGAACTTTCAAAACAACTCAAGATAAAACATTTTATATTTTCCAGCTCTCTGGTTCGTTGTAAATTTCCTCGCACCGGTGAAACTATAGACGAGAACAACTTTACAAGCGCAAATTTTCCTTATGCCGCCAGTAAAGCACAGGCAGAAAATCTGATTAAAATTTATTCAAAACATTTTCCGTGTTCAATTATTCGGCTGGCAGCCGTTTATAGTGATTGGTGTGAGTATCCTCCTGTTTATGCCTTTATAAAAAACTGGACATCATCAAAATTTATGTCTCGAATTTTAGCAGGAAAAGGTAACAGTGCTGTTCCATATCTGCATATTAAAGATTTGGTAAAAATGATATTCAAAATTATTGAAAAATCACAATATCTGCCTGACCTTTCAATATTTAATGCCAGTCCATGCATCAGCACTTCCCACAAACAACTTTATAATGCAACGGTTCGTTATTATTTCGGACGAGATATCAAAGCATTGTATATACCGAAATGGCTGGCATTTTTAGGCCTTGCAGCAAGACAAATGCTATATACAATTTTGCAAAAACCATCATTCGAAAAACTTTGGATGATACGTTATATCGATCGTGATTTAGCTGTGAACGCGAACAAGACTTTTAATACTCTTGATTGGAGACCAACTCCCCGATATAATTTGGAACGGCGTTTATTAATTCTAGTTGAAAATATGAAAAGTTATCCAGAGAACTGGTATCTACGCAATGAAGAAGCTTTCAAACACATTGATATTCGACCAAATTTATTAATTTCCGATATAATGTCAAAAATTCGTGACCCATTATTGGATAAAATTACGGATTATGTCTATTCTGAAGAAAATGTAGAGCGATTTAGTAATTACAACACCATTAAAAAGGAAACAATGCTCTGGTTTTTAAATCTCATATATCATGTTTTGGTCATCACGATACAAACTAAAGACCGCAAACCCATGCGAAGTTATGCGCAGCTTTTAGCTCTTAATAGATATAAAAAAGGTTTTCGAGTTTGTCAGGTTTGTGATGTTATTATGGTTTTTGGAAAATTCATTAGTGAGCAATTAAACAAGGAACCAAAATTAATAAAGTATGAGCAAGAAGTGTATGATTATGTGAATCTTAATCTACAGGTGGCTGTAGATGAAATTGAAGAAATATATGAATATTTGACATTACAAGGGTCAGGTACAGAAACGAGTAACGAATATTCGGACTTATTTTCTGATAAGAAAAAAATGGAACAGATCATCCGACAATTAGAGGATGTCTGTAAGGGCGAATGGGACATCAACAGCATACTCTTATAATGATGCATAAAGATTAAATGACAAGGCCGGCAACCTTAATTATCAGATTATTTTATTTTTTATTAATACCAGCTTACATATACAACACTCCATGCTTCAGCACGATACCCCGAAGCATAAGCAGATGCCGACAAATAGGCGGAAGATACATTGTAATCACTACCGCCATCCCAATCAATATCTTCATCATTGCCGGTTACATAAAATGATGCAGAGAATGAGGCAATCCCGGTATAAACAGCATTCCCTGAAGCTGTTCCGCTTCCACCTCCCCATCCATCAGCCGTACAATCAACAGAAACATCATCGTTTGGATAAATAGTATCGTTGTCTGTTACAAGTCCCTGGTTTAATGAAACAGCAGCAACTTCAGCCTCCCAGGCAAAAATATTTGCTGCAAAAAGAAGGACTAACACACATAACATGGGAAATAAGAATCGTTTCATTTTGAAATCTCCTCTTATAGGGTTTTTAAGGTTGCCGACCTTTGTTTTTAGTTTATGTTATAATAGTGTGCCGGAATAATGTTATTTTGAATACAATACTTTTCCCTTAATTCTGATACTCTGATGTTTTTTAATGAATCGATTTTAAAATTTAGTAAATGCTCACGAATTTCATTTTTAACCTGCGCAAAATCGAGTGTTCTGTTTCCATTTTGATTGACTTTTAAAACAACAGCATATTGGTTATTTTTAGCCGGAACAGGAAGTGATACCTTTCCCTTTTCAAGTCGGAAAATAATATCATTTTCAATATATCTATGATTTTTCGAATAATGCAGAGAATCATTAAATTCAGCAAGAACAAGACCTTCAAATAATGAATCCGGTAATGTAGTATTTAATGCTTGTTTTATATTATGTCTTATAATTTCCATCCCATTTTGAGCGTTTCTTCTGGAATTAAAGAGAAAGAATGAAAAAATGGCACTGGTTCCTTCCTGATATTTATCCTGATTATCATTATAGTACGTTTTCAATTCAGTATCTGAAATTTCTAGATTTTGAAATTCCTTTAATAAATACTCTTTCAAAACGACTTTATTTTTATGACTGTTGTAATCCAATTTATAAAGTTTGTTTTTATCCAGCCCGAGGTCTCTTGCCATTTTAAGAGCAACATGGTGAAAGACATATTCCCTTAAATAAAATTCAAATTTTTCATAACTATCAATGGCCTTTCTTATTAAACGATTATGATAGTAATTAACAAACGACATGAGCGTTGTATTTACAATATCATCACCCAACTTGAAAGACAATACATTTTTGTTTAAAAACGGTTCAAAGAGGATTATATTAAAAACATGCTTTTCCGGCTGCTGCTCAAATAAATTATAAATATCTTTACATAATTTTTCATTAATAGTTAATTGCGATGAATGATAAATATCATCGGTAAATTTTTTCATCAATCTGATTTCATTAATTCTATTCAAAAACTTTTCCAAATTATTTTCGACTTTTGCATAAGGTTTCTGAGGAATAGTTTTAATGTCTTTAACATAAAAGATATAAATATTCTCGTCCCTGTAAATGGGTTTGGAAACCTCCCCTTTTTTTAATTTGAAAATGTCTTTACGTATTTCCCACCATTGTGAGTTAGGCCAATAAAGTTCAATTTCAGGAACAAATTCAAAAGAAACATTATTTTTACAATCGGCTATATCATAAAATTTATCATTATTTATTAAGGTATCAGAACTCATTACCTTGTTAAATTGTTGTCTGTCTTTAAATTTTATATAGGCAAGAGTTTGTTGTATTGCACTTTTATCATAGGCATCCTGTAAATCCTGTTGTGTGATATTAATATTTTTAAGAACAAGCTCATTATAAAGATAACCATGATATTCCGTCAACATTTGTTCGGCAACAATGTCCACTCTCTTTTCAATGTCCGGATCGTTATAATATCCTTTTTCAAATGCATCAGCCAGGAATAAAGTATTATCAATGAATTTGTCTATCCAGTTATCAATCTGTTGTGTTGATTTTTGAGAATGACCAATAAAACGGTCCAATTTCTTTTCAAATTCATATCTTGTGATTTCAATATTTTCAATTTGAAGAATACAATCAGATTGGTCCGTTTTTTTTGACTCACAACTAAATAACCCTAAAAAATATATGGCATTGAATAAGAATAGACGTCTCAAAAGCATGGCTCCTTTAATTTTAACAAATTAAAAGACGATAATTTTACCAGATTATACTTTTAAACAAGTAAATTTCCACCTTAATCACCTGGAGACTATTGAAATTGTGTAAATTTGAATATAATATTATCCCGTTATTGCCGACTCAAAATATATAGTATGTTTTTACTCATTTTATGTTGTCATAAAAAGAGTGCCGATCCCTTAACAACTATAATTTATTTTACCCATGCATATTAATATTGTGATTAATAGATTTTATAAAATTCATTGCAAAGAAGCAAGTATTTTATAAAAAATTTTAAATTATTTCGTAAAAAAAACGATTTTAAAATCCTGTTTTGCTATCTTAAAAATCCAAATCAAACTTTTGCATAAACTTTGGCACAGTTACTTGCCACCCGAACCGGGTTCGTATTTTATCGGCAAGAAACTCTGAAGATTCAGGCTCGCCATGAACGATAAATACATGTTCAGGAGGTTTATTAAAACCCATTAACCAGGCCATTATTTCATTATAATCACCGTGTCCTGAAAATCCTGAAATATTTTCAACACTTGCTTTAACAGGTACCTGCATGCCATGAATTTTAACGGTGGGATGTCCCTCTAAAATAGTACGACCCCTTGTTCCCTCTGCCTGGTAACCAATAAATAAAACAGTATTTTTAGAATCCGGTAACCGCTGTTTTAAATGATGAAGAATTCTCCCGGCGGTCGCCATTCCACTGGCAGATATAATAATAGCATTGCTTTCTATCTGGTTCAAAGCGATTGACTTTTGACGGGAGCGGCAAATTTTTAGTTTTTGGGGCTGAAAAATATGTCTGTCCTGTATTACATTAACACGCGTTGTTAAATTAAAATCAGCCGAATGTTTATCAAAAACCTCAACAACATTAATGGCCATAGGGGAATCAATAAAAACGTCCATTACCGGAATTTCTCCGCTTAATTCCAGTTGACGAATGAGATATAGCAGGGTTTGTGTCCTTCCAACCGCAAAGGACGGAATAACCAACACGCCTCCCCGTTGAAAACTTGCGTTAATAACACGTTTCAATTCAGAAACAGGGTCCGACTCTTCATGCAATCTGTCACCGTAGGTTGACTCTAATATCAAATAATCGACATTAAAAACCTGTGTAGGGTCTTTAAGTATGGTTTGGGCAGGACGGCCAAAATCACCGCTGAATAAAATTTTACGGGTTGCCGGGCCGTATTCATTTTTAAACTCGATAAATGAAGAACCCAAAATATGTCCGGCATCCTTAAATTTTACACGAATATGTGAATTTTCAAGATAGTTTTCTTCACCATAAAAAACAGGCTTAAAATGTTCCAAAACATTAAATGCATCCTTCGAAGTATATAACGGCAGGGCCGGTGAATGTTTGGAATATCCTTTTTTATTGGCCCATTCAGCATCTTCTTCCTGAATATGAGCGCTGTCTTTGAGCATAATTTGACACAACTCATGGGTGGCATGTGTGCAATGAACTTGACCGGCAAAACCATTTTTATATAGACGCGGTAAATAACCGGAATGGTCAATATGTGCATGTGTCAATAATACCTTGTCAATTTCAGAGGGATTAATGGGAAATTCCTGCCAATTTCGTAAACGATTTTCTTTCCTGCCCTGAAACATACCACAGTCAACAAGTAATTTGTGCCGGTCCGTATTTAAAAGAAATCGTGATCCGGTGACTGTACCTGTAGCGCCTAAAAACGTCAATTCTGCCATTTTCCTACCTCTGAAAAATAATGAAATTTTCTTATGTTATTCATTTCCCCAGGAAAGCAACTCAGCCTGGGAATTTATATCTGTTTTTCTCAGGATAAATGCCTGAGTTTTTTTATTTTCACCAATAAATGATTGTATCTCTTCAGGCGTCATAATCATAAATAAAGTCGAAAAAGCATCGCTTTCGGCAGCATTTTCTGATAACGACCATGCAGCAACAGTTAACCGGACGGGTCGTCCATTCCGGGGGTCCAGTATATGCTTTCCTTTTTGCATTCCGGAGCCGCTCATAGCCCTGTTTGTCAACAAAATATCTAAAATAAATTCCTGTTTATTTAGCGGATGACGGATCATCAAAGGCCAGCCGGTCAGTTTTGGCGGGTGACCAAGAGCATAAACCGAGCTTTGTCCGGCATGAATAAGCGCCGTATCAATTTCCCATTCCTGCAAAATATCAACAACCCTGTCCACAGCATAACCTTTTCCAAATCCTCCCAGATCAATCTGAATTTCCGGTTTCGTTACGCTGACGGAATAAGAATGTTCGTCGAGTCGTAAAGAATCCAAACCAATTTTGGATAATGCATTTTTTATTTCTTTTTCAGAAGGTTCACTTGTTTGATCAAACCACAGGTCATATAAAGGCCGGATAGAAATATCAAATACACGGTCTGTTTTTTCATACAACAATTTACAATGTTTTAAACAATTAAAACAATCCAGCCCAACGCGCAAAGATTGATTGGGAAGCAGATGATTGATACGGTTAACATCGCTATTATCAATAAACCGGGACAGCTCCAGCTCAATACGGTCTATTTCCGAAAATACTTCTGAGGCGGCCTGACTGGCGTAGAGTTTATCCTCATGGATGATGTAAATTTGAAAAACCGTGGCCATAGCATTATGAGAAAAACACCAGGCTGAAAAGTTCCCGTACTTTGTATTAAACTCTATAGAGTTGTTTGTTTCGTTTTTATGCATTTTAATTTATAATTTGTCCCATAAATCTTTAACAATATAGCCGCGAAACTCGACAAACGGTCTTAATTCCAGATAACTATCAAAAAGAGGCACATACAAATTTCGTTCACCGGGTTTCGGCAGTGTATATATTTTTTGCATGATTTGATTTTCGAGCTCAGGTGATGCCAAAATAACCGGTGCCAGAGGCAATTGAAAATTCGCATCGTGTCGGTAGGCAACATTTTTAAAAGAACGCAAATACCAGGGAAAGGGCCAATAATCATCTCCGGAAGCGATGATTTCAATATACATGTTCAAAGAATCCTGATGAACTTGCGCAGCCTTTTCAACGGCATCGACCACTTTGTAAATGTCATAGGATGTATGTCCATATACATAAGGATTTGAGAGATCAGCGTCATATTTGAAATTCAACATATAGGTTTGAAAGCCAATATGTAATATCCCCATGCCGACAAATACCATGAATAAAATTCTTAGCACATTATTTTTAATAGTTTTATAAATACATATAACGCCATAGCCCGCCATTATAACGAGGAGATACCAGGCGCTCAAGATGCTCCAGGGGGTTTTATAGGGAATAATAGAATATATAATAAATTGAATGATTGCCAGCAAAGATAAAAAGCGTAAAAAAACGGTTTGGGGCTTTATTTCCTGTGGTTTGAAAACAAAACCTATTCCGATAATAGAAAAAAACAGGAAAAAGGCCTCTGTCCATAAAGGGCGGTTTTGATAGTTGTTCCATATGAACAGCTTCAAGTAATAATACCAGGGATGAATGTGGTGAAAATGGTTCCCGGTGCCTCTTTCAAAATAGGATTTAAATGTAAGTACGGAATCTAAAATGCCCTGTGGATGTGTAAAAAAGGATGAGAAAAATAATATAGAAGTTATTAAAGCACTAAAAAAAAGAATAACAAAATATTTAAACCGGCAGGTCGTAAAAAACTGATTATTGCGATGTAACAACCAGATAATGAACAAACTCAAAAAAAGTGCCGCAAAGAACAAAATACAGGTTTCCTTGGTGGCATGTAAAAGCCCGATAAAAATTCCGCAAAGCATCGCCCAATACCATTTAGGCTTTTGCATAAAACGAAAAAAGAAGACAATAATAGCAAAAGAAAAGGAAATGAACAGTGTTTCCTGAATATAGTATCGGCTGTAATAGACCAAAGCAGGCGAAATAGCCATAAAAAATGCGGAAATTAGAATCAAATTTTTGGGAATTACAGGTTTAAGCGATAACAAAAGTACGAGAAGAAAAAGACCCCAAAAAACAGGAACTATACGAAGATCAGATTCAGAAACGTTGACCAATTTATGCGTTCCCTTAAACCACGCAGGAACAAGAGAAAAAAAGTTTAAAGTGGGACCGTGATATTCATAAGGATCATATTGATAGGAAAAATCTTCTAAAAGAGACCCAAATTTTATAGCATGGATGGCTTCATCGGTATGCATCGGACGTTGCGCCAGTTTTGGCAGGCGCAACGCCGAAGCAAATAAAAGTATTATAATAAATAAAAGATAAAATTTTCGCACAATTTATTGTACAGGCTTGCCGTAAACTTCCAGTTCAATCCAGTGGTTTAAATCATTACTATTATTTCCATTGGAATAGCAGCGAACATATCGGGCCTGCACTCCTTTAGCATCAACAAGTTTTCCTTCGGCCGTTTCAACATAATGCATGTCAGTGCCGACACCCAAACCGGCAGAGTTATCAATATCATTGTTAAAGATGGTTTTTACATTGGTCGTAAAATCAGGATCATCAGCAACCTGAACAATAACATCAAAATAAATACGTGCCTGTTTGTGGAAATGCCACATAATCACAGCATAAATATTTGATTTTTGTCCCAAATCAACGGTTATATGTTGTACAAAGGGTCCCAATTCCACATAACTGCCGTCCATGGCTTCTTTATCACCATCGGTAATCATTTCAATTTCACCGATAACCGGTTCATCATCCGTACTTGATACGGTTTTTTCAAATGCTAAATTAACAGTACCTTCAGGTGCCAAAAACGGAGGACGCGGTTTTCCCAATGGTTTTTCCAAATTCGGCACTTTCATGGATGTCGGTGTGCCTATAAACATTGGCTTTGGTAATTCAATATTTATCGGTACCAGGTTTCCCTGTGCAAATAAAAGCGAACAAGCAAAAACAAAAATCATCATGATCAATGTTATAAATTTTGCTTTTTTAATTAGGAATTTTATCATTTGTTCCTCCTAAACCGGTTCTTAATATTAAGATATACAAATTATTTTTCAACCTTGTAAAGCTTGATTAAAAAAGTAAAGAAAATAAATAAAATAAAAAAGAACAAAGTTGAAAATTGATGTATTTTCAACAACATTTCCTGAATATTTGTTCCGTAAATTGGAAACATGCTGATCAGCATTGAAAAAATGACAATCATTGACAGACATACAAGCAGCCAGTAAAGCAATTTTTGTACGAGTTCTTTACTCAAATTGGTTTTCGTCTTTAAAGAATTCCAAACAGAAAGCCAGTCCTTTTCCGACATGACATACTTTTTTGTCCATATCAGTGCCCACATTGCCATACAAAGACCGAATATCGGTGCTGTGATCATGTGCAAGACCAGTAAATATCCGGATAAATGCAGTCCGAATAAAACTGATGGTACAAATCCTGTAAAAGCCAAAATGAGAACAGAAAAAACAGTCGCAGGGAAAAGTATTTTGACGGAAAATTCAGATGGTGTTATTTCAAAAATTTTACGTATAGACGCTGCCAATATTTTACCGGAATTAACGAGTCTGTTCCCCAAACTCTTAAATCCGGTTCCCTGTGATCGTAGCGCTATTATCAGCCAACCAATTGTCATTACTAATAAAACAAAAGCTATATATCGAAACATAAAATATATTTCCTTTAATTACCATTCTTTTTGAAAAATCGTTTTTAACAGTTTGTCTACAGCACGTACACATATCCATAAAATAATAATGCCGATAAAAATTGTGCAAATAATTAAAAACAATTTTAACCAGGGCCTAAATATAAAAGACAAAGCAAAAAGTCTTGGAAATAAAATACCGTTATTTTGAAAACTCGACATGGTAACATGCTGCACATCATTTTGATTTAAAATGGATAATACCGGAACCTGCCCAAACTGGAACGGAGCGTTCAATGAGTGACAATCACTGCATCCCCTTACGCCAAGTGCCTGAGAAGCAGGCCTCACGTCATGAGCAATCGGCCAGGAATATGGTTGAGCTGCATTGTGTTTTTTAGCAACAAGAGTTCCATTTGCGCCCATAGTGTACAGTCTACCATTTGCTACAAATCCGGCTGTTTTTAACGAGTCAATCGTATTTAAACTATCAAAAACAGCGGTAATTTGTTCATCTTTTAATAACGGCCAGACACCTTCTCTTACCCGTACAATATTAGTACTGTCAGAAAGTGTATCCGACAGGATGGCATAAAGTATGATCGGACGGATAGTTTCAGAATCTATAATTTCAAGAGAATCATTATCTACCCATGCCCAGAATGACGGGTATATCATTTTCTGCGGTGTAATTTTGTCATCATCGCCATTAGCAAACACCGGTCCTGTTATATAGGGGGCAGAGTTTGCCTCTTTTGGAGCACCGTGCACTCCTAACGCATGACTGCGTGATGTTTTTAAAGCAACGGTTTCTGATTCAGGCCAGGGGCCGGAGTGACAAGCTGTACAGCTTAATTTTTCAAAATGAATGATGGGAAGACCTTTATGTTCTGCAAGAGGCGCGCCCATCCGTCCGGAAGTCGGAACCTCACCATTAGACTCAGCAATATGGCATCCCTTACATGTCATTGATGCTAATTTTTGCCGGCCTAGCTCTTTAGATTCATTTTCATATCCTCTGACAATCTGATGATCAAGACCATTTTTATGACAGTCTACACATTTCATTCCGGACTTTAAATGAATGTCTTGCTGTGTTTCCCATTTTTCTTTATTATTTTCGTATTTTGTCGAATGGCAAAAATAACAACGTTCGCTGGGGATATCGCGGGTAATGTTGAAAAAAACTTTATTATCCGGATTAAAGGCTGAATTATTATAAGCTACCTGAGGTGGAATTTTTCGCGCATCATCACCAACACCGCCAAAATAGATATCATAATTGTCAGGCATATCTTTGGCGGAACCGATTACATAGGCAAAATCACAGGCAGAAGCCGCTGCCCAGCGATAATTTTGTTTTTTTATGTTTTCCGCATAAGCGGCCTGATCATGCAGCGGACTGACGTCATGGCACCCCATACAGTTTATTTCCAAATTCCCGGAAACCAGCCATCTAAAATAGTGGTCCCTGGAAATCTGATCACCATTTTCACCAATTTCACCTCCGGGCAAATGTCTGCCGAATTTTTCAATAAAGGACCAATTATCCAGTCCTAAATATTCCGGCGTAAACAACCCGGACCAGTTTCTGTGAGAAAACGGTATTTGAGTACCGGTCAATGCATCAACTAAAATCCACGGTTCCCCTTTTCGACCATCATGACTGATTGAATCAGAATAGTTAAAATGAAAACCTGTACTAATTTTTGAACAGTTATGGCATTCATTACATGTTTGTTTCAAGGAAAAAGGTAATAGCGGCGTATCTGTAGGAGTAATTTTGGCGCCTGTTTCATCCCGCATGTCCAATAAATGAACGGAGACGGCGCGGCTACCATCACTCTTGTCTCCAAGCAATACCGGTTCAGCATAACCCTTTATACAGATAAAAATAATAAAGAATAAAATACCGGCTGTGTTTTTATTAAAAAATTTCATTCTTCACCTGTTTTATTTTTAATGCTAAATATGAAATTCATTTGGTTTAAAGAAAAGTCGTTTTCCGGATTCAACGGATTCATTTACTTTTAAAACAGTAACAGCCGTTTCATATCCGTCATCGTGATTACAGTTAAGCTCTTCTTTACCTCTTATAGCATTAAAAAAGTTTTCCAGGTGTGGTTTATGATAAGGATCGGTAAATTCTATCGGGATTTTATTTTCAGGAGGTTTAACCGTTTCCCGAACATCAAGAACGACACTTGTATCCTGCTTTTTTTCCTCTTCAGGCGCGGCAATATAACCAAGGTTGATCCATTTATCCCATGCCGGTGCGGAAGGTTCACGATAAACACCGCCTCTTCCGGCAGATTCGGATATTTGAAGGGTACCCTGGTCACCTAAAAAGTTTTCAAAATAACCTTCACTGCTGTTGGTCGTCAAAGTTTGATAAAAAGCACGAACACGGCCGGCCGGTGTATTATACTCATAAATTGCCATGACCGTATCATACCATTCATGGGTTTTCTTTTCATAATAATCCGTACCGCCGCTGGCCATAACAGATTCCGGTTGTGCCCCGACAAACCAGTTAAAAATATCAATTTGATGAGATCCGAGATCAACAATGGGCCCGCCTCCGAGTCCTTTATACCAGCGCCAGTTTCTGAACTGATGCATGGATGAAAATCCGTATTTTCTCAAAATGGACGGATCAATTGCATATTTTTTAGGCCAACCCAAATCCGGTTGAACAGCCCGGTTCCACTGGCCGTTCATTGTGGTAATACGTCCTAAAATATGTGCTTCATTAATTAATTTTTGATAACAATGTATATACCTGGGATTACTTCTACGCTGATGGCCGATTTGCAGCAGTTTACCGGTTCGCCGGGCTGCTTTTACCATACGCCTGGCACCTTCAAGAGTGTTTGACATCTCTTTTTCGCAATAGACGTTTATACCGGCTTCCAAACAGGCGACTGTATGCTCGGAATGCCAAAAATCAGGTGTGGCGATTATCACAGCATCCAGGTTCTTTTCTTTTGCCAGCATTTCACGATAATCAATATAGGTATTTACCTCATGACCATATTTTTTAAGAATACGTGAAACTCGTCTTTGGTTATATTTTTCCCATATATCACATACGGCGCGGAAATGAATACCATCAATTTTGAGCATTGAATTCAACAAAACCTGGCCCTGTGAGCCTGTACCCAATAATGCTATATTTAAATCATCTGATTTTGATTTTACAGATTGGGCACCTGCAACAGTCGGCAACAGCAGGCCTGCGCTGGTTGCAGCAGTATATTTTAGAAAATTTCTTCGGGGAATTTCTTTTCCTACAAGTTCATTCATGATACTCTCACAAACTCCGTTATTAATATTAATATCCCCGGACAACTAAATTTGTCCGGGGAATGTTTTTATAATGTCCAACCTTTACGATATTCAAAATGAAGTAACTCATTTGCTTCCGGTAAATTTGTAATTTCACCTTTTTCGCCGTCATATTCCAGAATCATGTTCTTTTCTTTAAGACGTACAGCAACATTAGCAAGTAACATCGTTTCTGTTAAAGGACCGGAATAATCGAAATTTGTTGTTGCAGCTTTGGGATCATTGTTCTTACACGCTTGAATCCACTCTTCGTGTATACCAGGAGATCTTAAGATCGTTTTTTCAGGACGTTTGTATGCACGCATTTTTGGTTCCGGGAAAATGCGGGGATTGCTTCCATAAGTACCGCACATTAATTTGCCCTTTTCTCCTACAAAAATAATTCCGCCGCCGCCATCACCCATTTTTCTTCCGGGTTCCAGATCTTCAGGACGAGGAGGCATTAAACCACCATCAGACCATGTTAATGTAACGGGGGGCTTTTTACCTCTTGCCGGGAATTGATAAGTAACAACTTCAGCAACCGGGGCTGAATCTTTGGTAAATTCTGTAGAGCTGGCTGTAACACTGAGAGGATATTTCAAGTCCAATGCCCAAAAGGGATGGTCCATTAAATGTGCGCCCATATCACCTAATGCCCCTGTTCCAAAATCCCAAAAACCTCTCCATGCAAAAGGAACATAAGCCGGATGATAGGGGCGCCATGGTGATGGGCCAACCCACAAATTCCAATCAAGAGTCGGCGGAACGGAAGGTGTTTCAGTTGGTGCATTGATTCCCTGAGGCCAAATTGGTCTATTTGTCCAGACATGTACCTCTTTAATATCTCCAATGGCACCGTCCCAAATCCATTCGTTTAACAGTCTTGCACCTTCACCAGCGTGTCCCTGATTTCCCATTTGACTAACCACACCTGCTTCACGGGCAGCTTTGGCTAAAGCACGGGCTTCATAAACAGTATGCGTCAAAGGTTTTTGTACAAATACGTGTTTTCCCATTTTTATTGCCATCATAGCGGCAACAGCATGTGTATGATCCGGTGTGCTGACGGTTACAGCATCTATATCTTTTTCCTTTTCGAGCATAACCCGAAAATCCTTATAAAATTTGGCTTGAGGAACTAAATCAAAAATTGATTTTTGCTCATCACCATGTTTTTCAGCAGCCCTTTCTTCATCGACATCACAAAGGGCTATAACATTTTCACCAATCATAGCTTGAGAATCTGAACGTCCTTTGCCACCTACACCGATACAGGCAATATTTAATTTATCACTGGGCGCTTTGTGTCCCTGTCCACCAAGAACATGTCTTGGAACGATGGTGACAGTAGCAGCCGTTGTTGCAAAACCGGTTAAAAAACCACGTCTTGTCAGGGCTGAACCTAATTTTGAGGTTGTTTTTTCTTGTTCGTTCATATGCAAATACCCTTTCTAATTTGGGCTCAGTTTTTAAAAACTGAACATTGGTTGTATATATAATAGGTTGAGATTTTCCATGAACAAAATAATCGTATAAGTGAGATAACAATTTTATTAACAAGTAATTTAATCATCATTCTGGTACAATTCAAGCGCAAATTATAACATTTACATTTTTTTACACGAACAAAATCTATTCTTCCATTTCCTTAATGATATTATCTATCTTATTTTTTAAAGATACGTTTTGAGTTATATTTGCCAGGTTTAATAAAGCGGTTTTAGCTTCATCCGGATAATCACGTCGAATATGTCTTGCTATATCATAGATTGATATTTCTGCCTCAGCCTGCAATTCAGGATCATTTATAAATTGATTCGCCGTATCTAATGCTTCCAGACATCTTAAATCGGCCAGACCCGAAAGAACACTCTTTTTTTCAGCACTATTTTTACTCAAATTTAATGCTTGTTTATAAAGAGTTACCGTTTGTATATCATCCCTGTCTTCATCCATTTTGATCATCCGAATGAATCCTCTTAAAGCCAGCACCTGATGACGATTTTCAGTATGGTTTTTGGCTAGCTGGTAGAGGTCATCAATAGGTTTGGTTGTCGGCCAGTCAGACAATGCTCTTATAGCTGAAATTTGTATTTCTTGGTCAGGGTCAACCAGTGCTTTTTGTAAAACAGGTAATGATTTTTCAACGCCGACTTTACCCAAAACACGAATTAAATCAATCCGATTGTTTAAATTTGAAACCGTTTCCAGTTTTTGCAGCACCAGATCAACCTTGTTTTCCGGATTTTCAATTTTACGGCAAACCTGTGTAACGGTTGAAACAGCCTCTTCCCTGTCCTTGCCGGTTTGACAATTTAATAAAAGATCCAATAATTGAGGTAACTGTTGTGGTTGTGATATATCTGCTAAAACCTTAATAGAAGATGTACGAACACGTTGTTTCGGGTCTGTTGCCAGTTTAAACAACATATCTGCGGCCGATACAATGTTTCGTTCACCAATACTTTTTAATAACTCGACTTTAATTTTATCATCCTCAGTATCAAGTGATGACACAATTGTTTCATCAACACCGTCAGCATTTAACAGATATAAACTTTGGCGTGCCACTTCCTGTTCATTATCTGTTGTTGATGCGGCTCTTTCAACCAGTATATTAACAGTTGATTTGTCACCTATAACCGCAAGAGTTTTACAGGCGGCAATTCTTACTTCTTGATCAGGATCATTTACAGCCTCAAGGACCGTATTAAGAACGGATTTGTCACCGATTATTTCAAAACTGGTTAACAATTGAACTTTTTGTAAAGGCGTCAATGCCGCAAGCAGATCAGCAAATTTTTGAATATTATTTAATTTAGCACATTCCGGAAGCAAAGCAATGGCGGCTGTTTTTAGGTCTGCATTCTCATTTTTGATAACATTATAAAGTAATTGTTCCGCCTGCTCAGGGTGTGCTAAAAATTTTGCGTTCAAAACAGCAATCCGAATTGGAATGGGTCTATCCTGTTGTTCTATTTTATCATATATTTTATCTGCTTTTTTAATATCACCGTTTTTTAAACAAACAGTAGCGCAGTTTAAATAAGCATCCAGAACAGCATTTAAAACATCTCCATCTGTTTTTGCCAGGACATTTTCAAGCTCTTTTGCTGCTTTGTCATTGGCAATTTGTCCCAGGGCCGCTATTGCCGCTAAAGATGTATTTTTATCATTGTCCGAAAGATATTTTTTTATCTCAGGAACAGTCTTTTCAACCTTGCGATTTCCTAAAGAGTTAATGATCCCGATCAACATATTACCATGTGCTTTACCCAAAGCCATCAACAAAGCATCATCTGTCTGGGTTCCGGGAATACGTTCAAGCGCATAGCGTGCAGCATTTGCTAAATTAACGTCAGTCAACAGAGCAGCTAATGCGGGAACAGAAGGCGGCCCGCCGACCAGACTGAGTCTTTTTAAAATCATTTGTTTCGAAGCAACTGTTGCTTCGGACTTTACAAAGGTTAAATATTTAATCTCTATTTTTGATTTTTCAATCCCGGTTTGACAACTTTTATCAATGTCCTTTATAGCGTTATATGGTTCCAATGTCATGCCATATTCATACCATTTAAAAACAGACAAAAGACTGTCCATTTTGTTGAATTTATCATCACCGGCTTTGACAACCGGTAGATTAAAAATCAAAACAGAGATCAAGAAAACAATTGATATTATGGATGTATGCTTTTTCATTTTGATACCCTCAATTACCAATTAATAGTTCCAAGGTGAACGGCATGTTGCGCCTAATAATGATGATGCAGTTTCATCATTTATAATTTTTTCACTGACCGGATCAAAATTAATTTTTCTACCTGTTAACATAGAAATTAAACCCAAATGTCCAAGACTGGCTGACCGATGCGCTGCTTCGGAAGGGGTTATACTGGTTTTTCTGGACTTTATACAATCTACAAAATTTCTCCAGTGTCCGGGCGATTTATATAGATGTATTTCTTCGGGGCCGATTTTTTCCTTAGCCAGATGAGCGGGATATGTTTCCATACCGCTGCGGTCCACCCAAACCCAACCATCCGTTCCGATGAATTTTGTACCGCTTTTTATTTCAGGATAACCGCCGGCAATTTCCATTTTTAAACCGTTTTCAAAAATTTCTTCTACCCAATATTTTGTGGCGGTTTCAAACAATCCGGTTTTGGGAAATTCACCATGTCCTTCAATAGTTATGGGACCCGTATATTCCATATCCATACCCCATAAACCAATGTCACCATGATGACCAATCCAATCCATCAACATACCGCCGCCATAATCATAAAACCACCTCCAGTTTTTATGAAGTTTCGGTGGGCAATAAGGCTTATAAGGTGCCGGACCAAGCCATCTGTCATAATCAAGATAATCGGGAGGAAATTCAGGCTGAGAACGATGCAGCATATGGGTATAATCATCATGTCCATAGGGTAAACCAACCTGAACAGTATGTACCTTACCGATTCTGCCATTCCGAACCAGTTCACAGGCAAAACGAAAATGAGCTTCCGATCTTTGCCAGCTACCGGTTTGCCATATTCGGTTATATTTTTTTACGGCATTGCACATGGCCCTTCCCTCTAAAAGGCTGTGTGAAAAAGGTTTTTCACCCCAAACATCTTTACCGGATTTTAATGTATCGATAGCAGCAATAGCATGCCAATGGTCCGGTAAACTGATACAAACACCATCAATATCTTTCCGGGCAATCATCTCCTGGTAATCGTTATAAACAGAACAATCATGATTGCCGTATGTAGAATTAACCATGTTACGGGCATCATTTAAATAATTTTTATCAACATCTGATACAGCCACAACATGGGCGTCTTTTTCTTTTAAAAGATTTTCCAAATTCCAGCCGCCCATCCAGCCGATACCAATAAATCCAAGCGTAACACGATTGGATGGCGCTATGGTTCCATTTTTGCCTAAAACAGAAGAAGGAATGATGGTAGGCGCTGCAAACGCACCAAGAGTTGTCAGGCTTTTAGAAATAAACGATCTTCTGTTAATATTTTTTGTTTTCAATGAACCTCCTCAGTATCTCGTTATATATGCCAGGGACTCCGCATGGGTCTTGATAGTAATCTGTCAGCAACGGGATCGTCAATAAACTTTTCGGTTTCAGGATTCCAATAAACTTTGCGCTTTAATTTCATGGCAATAAGCCCCAAATGAGCAACCATAATAGACCGATGTGCAACTTTGGCAGGGGCTACTGTTTCATTACGGGATTTAACACAGTCCAAAAAATTCTGTCGATGATCATTACTTTTATATAAATGAACTTCATTAGGCAGTATTTTTGAAAAAAGTAAAGATTTGGGAGAAGCATCGATATAACCGCGACGTACATAAACCCATCCTTTACTGCCTTCAAACAAGGTTCCCATTTTTTGCTGCTGTCTGTCTGCAACAATCATTGTAAAACCTTCACGATATTTGCATTCAAAACGGTATGATTCAGCCGTATCAAACAAGCCGTCTTTGGCAGCCGGGAAAACAGCTTTACCTTCGATTTCAACCGGTGAAGATAACTCTGTATTCATGCCCCACTGCGCAATATCTATATGATGGCCCGCCCAATCCGTCAACTGTCCGCCGCCATAATCGCTATGCCAGCGAAAATTCCAGTGACATCGTGCCGGACAATAAGGTTCATAGGGTGCAGGGCCAAGCCACATATTATAATCAAAACCCTTTGGTGGTAATGTCGGCCGTGTACTTCCTGTATGAATACTGTTACCATAGGGCAAGCCTACACGAACCGTTTTAACCTGGCCGATTCTTCCGTTTCTAACCAGTTCACAAGCAAATCTGAAATTCTGTTCCGAGCGCTGCTGACTGCCTGTTTGCCAAACTGTTTGATATTTTTCAACAGCATCAACAATGGCACGACCCTCTGATATTGTATAGGCCAGCGGCTTTTCTGCATAAATGTCTTTTCCTGCCCGTATGGCATGTATAGCAGCCACGGCATGCCAATGGTCCGGTACTGCAATACAAACGGCATCAATATCTTTACGTGCGAGCAGTTCACGAAAATCATTATATCCGGCACAATCTTTATTATTGTATTTTTCATTAATAATATCAATGGCGTTTTGGCGATGTTCAGCATCAACATCACATACGGCAAGCACCTGGGAATTTTCTTTTTCCAAAAATCCTCTGAGATTTCCGGTTCCCATTCCTCCGACACCGATAAATCCCATGGTAATTCGGTCACTTGGTAAAGTTCGGCTGGTTTTCCCAAATACAGAACCAGGAACTATTGTGGGAAATAAGGAGGCTCCTGCCAACAGGGCGCTCGTTTTTAAAAATTGACGACGATCTTTCATTGCTCCCTCATATTTTTATTTTCCAGACCATTTATCAACAAGCAAATATTTACAAATGCCAGGGACTGCGTCTCGGTCTAGACAAATATCGATTCGCTTCCGGATCATTGGGAAAAAGTTGTCTATCCGGATCCCATTCAAGTTTTTTGTTCAAAATCATGGAAATATTTCCCAAATGCAATAAAGAACAGCAACGGTGACCAATTTCCACAGGGAAATACGGTTGTTTCCGGGATTTGACACAGTCTAAAAAATTTCGGTGTTCACCACCTTTGCAGGTATAGAGATGGGTTTCTTCCGGACCTATGTAGGAATGTAATATCTGTTGAGAAGATGCTTCAAGAGGACCTCTCCATCCTGTATTACCAACCCATCCGTCGGATCCGATAAAACGAATGCCGCATCCACCGGATTTAACAATCAACTTTATGCCATTTTTATAAATATATTCAATATTATAATCAGTGGCCGTATCATATAATCCATCTTTTGGGAAAACGCCTTTCCCATCAATGGAAATCGGACCTGTCAATTCGGTATCATTTCCCCATTGTGCCGTATCCAGTAAATGGGCGCCCCAGTCTGTCAGCATGCCGCCGGAATATTCCATAATCCAGCGAAAATTATAATGACACCGGCCCGGCGTATAGGGAGCTTCCGGCGCTGGTCCCAGCCACAGATCATAATTAAACCCTTTTGGAACCGGCTGCGGCCGGTCGTTTTTACCATAATCACCAAGAATGCCGTGACCCTGCCACAAATCAACATGAATTGATTTTAATTTACCGATACGACCGTTACGAACAAGTTCGGCCATACGATGATATACAAAAACAGAGCGGTCTTCCGTAGATGTCTGGAAAATTCGCTGATATTTTTTTATAACATCACAGAGTTGTTGCCCTTCTTGTATAGTCAGCGTAGGCTTTTCACAGCAAATGTCTTTTCCGGCTCTCGCCGCATAAACAGATAGTGGAACGTGCCAATGGTCTGGAGTGGAGATAACGACGGCATCAATGTCCTTTAGAGCGAGCAGATCACGAAAGTCAGAATATACAGAACAATCTTTATTGTCATACTTTTCATCTACAATATTTTTTGCACGGCCCATCCGTTCTTCATCAACATCACAAACAGCTAGCACTTTGGCATCGGGTTGTCCGAGAAAATTTCGCAGATTAACACCTGTTCCATGTGAGCCGACGCCAATAAAGCCTAATGTAATTTTTTCACTTGGTAGAATATTATTTTGAGAACTGAATGCAGAATGGGGAATAATAAATGGGGCGGCCAGAGATGCCTGTGCGCATTTTATAGATTTGTTAAGGAAAGATCTTCTTGTAACGGATGGGTTCATTTAATAATTCTTTATATTATTAAATTTAGGTTTGATTAACTGTTTTAGGCAATCGTTATCATTATATAAAAATAAATATTAAAATCAAAGATTTTAAATAAAATTAAAAAAAAATTTTAAGACCTTGTAAAATTATAATAAATTTAGTATCTAGTAGTGTAAATTTTTATTATGGAACAGGAAAATATGGATTTCTCAATCATCATTCCGGTATACAATGAAATAAAGAAAATTAGTCAAGACATTAAAGAAGCGGAAGCTTTTTTAATGGAAAACAAAATCGACAGTGAGATAATTATTGTTGATGACGGCAGTAGTGACGGAACAAAAGAAAAAGCCCTGGAAAAAGCAAAAACCTCAAAAATTCCGGTCCATGTCCTCGGTTATGACAATCATATGGGTAAAGGGACCGCTGTTAAAACCGGAATAATCCAATCAAAGGGCAAGTTTGTCATGTTTGCCGATTCGGGTTCATGTATTCCCTACCGCTATGCAGAAACCGGTCTTGATTTCATTAAAAACAAAACATGCCATATTGCACATGGGTCACGTAAATTAAAAGACAGTATTATAACCAGACCACAGCCCTGGCACCGAAAAATAATGAGCAAATTGATTAATATTGTTCTTGTAATTTGGGCGGGTCTGCCTCGTTATTTTACAGACACTCAATGCGGATTTAAAATTTACGATGGAGAAATTGCCAGAGAACTGTACCGTGATTGTCAAACACAGGGATTTCTGTTTGACATTGAAATTATTTTGCGAGCAGTGAAAAAAGAATACCTGATCAAAGAATTTCCGGTCCATTGGACGGCAGATTTGGACAGCCGCCTTGAACCATTTAAAAATTTTATGAATATATTTACAGAAGTGTATCGGATCAGAAAAATTCTAAAATCCTGATCATCAACTTTTTTTATGATGTTTTCTATATTGATCTACAAAAACAGCAATTACAATTATCAAACCAATGGCTATTTGCTGCCAAAATGCTGAAATATCCAGCAGATTACATCCGTTTCTCAGCACACCCATAATCAGCGCACCGATAATAGCACCTAAAATTGTACCTTCCCCACCGCTAAAACTGGCGCCGCCGATAACACAGGCGGCAATAACATCTAGTTCATAACTTGTTCCGGCTGTCGGCTGACCGGTACTTAATCGTGACGCCAAAATAATACCGGCAAAACCGCACAAAAGACCATTGATAGCATAAATTTTAATTAAATTTCGGGAAACATTAATGCCTGACAATTCGGCTGCCTGTTGATTGCTGCCGATTGCAAAAATATATCGCCCAAAGCGTAAACGTGTCAGAACAAAATGTCCCTAAAAAGGCCAGAATAATTGTAAAAACGATAGGTATGGGAATGATGCCGAACATTCTCCCGCCGCCCAAAAAATTAAATGATTCCGGCAAACCAAAAACAGGAACACCGCCGGTAATCAGCAGAGCGACACCACGGGCAACACCCATCATACCCAGTGTAGCGATAAATGGCGGAAGATGGCCCTTGGCGATTAAATAACCCGTCATAATTCCACATAATGTTCCAACGAACAATCCCACAAGAATAGCCGGGAAAATACCGATGCCTGATTTCAGTAAAATTGTTGTTGTCACACCGGATAACGCCAATATGGAACCGACAGACAAATCTATTCCCGCAGATATAATAATCATCATTTGACCGATTGCCATAATGGCAACGACAGCCATTTGTAAGCCAATAGCAAAGAGGTTATCAACGGTTAAAAAATAAGGTGTGAGGATAGTGAGGATTATTACCATTAATCCCAAACTCATAAATGGGGCCAGTTTACCCCACATATTGGAAATGTTTTTCATGTTTTGCAGCAATTCCGTTTCCTTTAATTTCTGTTTTGATGTGTGGCGGCAAACATTATTTTTTGTTCTGTAACTTGCTGAGCAGAAAATTCGGCCGTTAAATTACCCTGGTTAAGTACCAGAATACGGTCACTCATAGCCAACAGTTCAGGTAATTCGGAAGATACGAGTATAATCCCCATACCCTCTTTGGCAAATTTATTCATAAGCAGGTAAAGCTCTTCTTTTGCACCAACGTCAATGCCGCGAGTCGGATCGTCTAAAAGTAAAATTTTTGGCTGGGTCATGAGCCATTTAGCGAGGATGACCTTTTGCTGATTCCCACCGCTTAGTGTTTTCAACAACTGCGTCTATACCCGGCGTTTTAATCTGAAGCTGCTCAATATAATCTGAAACGACCTTTGTTTCCATTTTTTGATGCAAAACTCCGGCAGAAGAAAATTTACCAAGATTCGCGATAGAAGCGTTTGTTTTCACGGATAATTGCAGAAAAAGCCCCAGTGATTTTCGGTCCTCGGTAACCAGCGCAATTCCATTATTAATGGCCTGTTCCGGATTTTTAATTTGTACATCTGTTCCTGAAAATGGCAATTTGGCCTGAAACAACCGGCCCGGGAGGTGCACCAAAAAGACTCATGAGTAATTCGGTGCGTCCGGAAACCCATCAGTCCGGCAATTCCAAGAATTTCACCTTCTTTTAACTGGAATGAAATATTATTTAAAAGATGCCTGTTTTTTTGTTCCGGGTGCATAATGGATAAATTTTGCACCTTTAATAATTCATTGCCGGGTTGACATTGGTGTTTTGGAAACAAATTTTTAACATCACGTCCCACCATCATATTGATTAACTGGCCTGTTTCTGTTTCACCAATACTTTTTGTGTCAATATATTGGCCGTCCCGTAAAACCGTTACCTGGTCGGCAATGGTAAAAATCTCTTCCAATTTGTGAGAAATATATAAAAACCGCAACATTGGAATTTTTTAGTACCTCAATAATCTTGAAAAGACTCTCCACCTCTTTATCACTTAATGCAGAAGTAGGTTCGTCCATAATTACCACTTTGGCGTCCAGTGAAAGCGCCTTGGCAATCTCCACAAGCTGCTGCTCCCCTATTTTCAACTGATTAACCGGAACATCAACAGGAATAGGGACTCCCAGCTTTTCCAACTGTTTTTCGGCCAGAGCGGACATTCGCTTGTAATCAATCAGTCCCATTTTATTAAGTGGCTCTTTACCAAGGAAAATATTTTCAGCAACCGTCATAATAGGTACCAGGTTCAGTTCCTGATAAATAATGGCAATCCCGGCAGATTCGGCGTCTTTCGTGTTTGCAAAATGGACTTTATCGCCCTGAATAAAAATATCACCCTCATCGGCCTGATAAACACCACTTAGAATTTTCATTAAGGTGGATTTTCCGGCGCCATTTTCCCCAAGAATAGCATGGACCTGACCTAAATCAGCAAACAAATTAACCTTATCAAGCGCTTTAACTCCGGGGAATGTTTTCGTAATGTTTTCGATTTTCAGATAATGTTCCATATCTCTCACATAATTTTTATGCTACCTTTATCAAAACTTTCAGGAATTTTTCCGGTTCATTTTCAAGAGCGATAAAAGCATCCTGAATTTTATCGGGTGAAATAACATTTGAAATGAGTGCGTCGGGCTTTAGGTGTCCTTGTGAAAGATGGTGGATAGCTTCTTTAAACTCTCCGTGACTGACCCTTGAAGCAACAATTCGACCTTCACGCCAGATAAGTTCTTTCATAATCAAAGGTACGGGATCATCAGCCAGGCCCAAAACACAGACCGTTCCGGCGCCCCGAATGCTTTGCACACAACCTCGTACCGGATGGACCCGATCTTTAAGCTCTTTTCCATGTCCGACAGCTTCAAAAGCAACATCCACGCCCCGGCCGTTTGTTACTTGTTTAACTACTTCCAGGGGGTCTTGCCGGTTTATATCTACCGTATATACGTTTTCAAAATTATCCTGAGCAATTTTTAACCGGTCCGGTAATACATCAATCATAATAATTTTATTATCCGTTTTTGTACGGGCGGCCTGGAGGATACTTTGTCCGACCCGTCCGGCGCCCCAAATAACAGCCGTATCGTTTTCTTTTATTTGAGCACGATTGCAGGCATGAAAGCCGATGGAAAAAATTTCCACCATGGCTGCATCACGTTCTGAAATGGCATTATCAAGTTTATACAACATGTTCACATCGGCAGTTACATATTCAGCGAAACCGCCGTTTGTATCCACACCCAGCAACTTTAAGGACGTACAAGCAGGGAAATGACCGAGTTCACAAGCGGCACACGTGCCGCAGGGAATAATCGGGTCTACTGCCACCCTGTCGCCGATATTATAATTTTCGACATTTTTACCTGTCGCTACGATTGTTCCGGCAAATTCATGGCCCGGTATCATGTTGGGTTTGGTTCTTGGATGAAAATCACCATTAAAAATATGTTGATCACTGCCGCATATCCCGGCATATCCTATCTTTACAAGCACCTGATCATCTGTAAATGAAGGGACAGGGACTTGAAGATATTCAATATTTCTATATTTTGTTAAAACAGCGGCGTTCATTTCTTGTGGTACTAACACATCTACTCCTAAATTATCGAATTGAGAATTTAAAACTTGTTTTTTGAAAATATTTTTGACCTGGTAATAGTGTTGTTGTAGGGAATTCGGGTTGGTTTGGAGAATCCGGATAATGTTGGGTTTCAAAACAAAATCCTGATCTTTTTTGATAACTTTTTCCCTTTTTACCGGTAATGGTACCGTCTAAAAAATTACCTGTATAAAACTGCACACCCGGTTCTGTCGTGAACAATTCAAGCAATCGCCCGGTTTCGTTGTCAAAAGCTTCACAACATTTACGAAAGGAACCGTCATAATTATTTAATACCCAATTATGATCGTATCCGTTGGCAATGTTTAATTGATCATAATCCTGATTGATACGTTCACCGATTTTGATGGATTTTCGAAAATCCAAAGGGGTATCATGCACCGGCTGCAAAACACCGGTGGGAATTAATGACGGATTAACAGGTGTAAAAAAATCAGCATTGATTTTAATATAATGGTCCAAAATATCATCCCGGCCCGACAAATTAAAATAGCTGTGATTGGTTAAATTTATAATAGTCGGCTTGTCTGTTGTTGCATGATATTCAATGACAAGTTCATTATCATTGGTCCATATATATCTCATAAGGCATTCCAGTGTTCCGGGATAACCTTCCTCCCCATCCGGACTTTTATACGAGAGCTCAATGCCCACGGAATCTGAATTTTCAATTAAAATCGCATTCCAGATTTTACTGTTAAATCCCTTAATGCCACCATGAAGATGATTGGTATTGTTATTAACAGCGAGTTTATATTCGACATTCTCCAAATTAAATGTGCCGTTGGCAATTCTGTTTGCATAGCGACCGACCACACATCCTAAATAGCCTTTGTGTCCAAGATAACCCTTAAAAGTAGAATGCCCTAAAACAACATCATCAAAATTTCCATTTCTATCAGGTACAATAATGGAAACGATATATCCCCCATAGTTTGTAACCTGTACTTTGGCATTATTGTTATTAACCAGGGAATATAGATAAACATCGTTACCGTTAATAAATCCGAATTTTTCCTTGTTTATTTCCATAGCTACTCCTGTACAGATTTACATATTAATAATCGTATTAATATACACGAGTATTTTAATATTCCAAATTCTTTTTTAAAACAAAAGGGTTGTAAAATTACAACCCTTTTGTGAGATTATGCTATTTTAAATGTTTTGATTTCAAAAGGTTTAAAATGTAGCTCTATTTTTTTCCCGGAAACATGTTCAATGACATCTTCCATAAGATTGACAGAAGAAACATTTACATCTTTATTAAAGGCAATCAAAGCAGTGGTACGGTTCCCGTATGGTTCGTATATACGAACTATATGGGCATTTTCTTTTTCCGATTTTTTCAAAACTTCAAGTATAACGTTACCTTTTAACTGCACAGGCATAAACAAATTGTCGTTTATTTCACCTTCAATCAAAGAAATTCCCTGATTCAGTTGAGCAGCCTCAGCAATGACATCCGAATTGCTAAAATCTCCACAATGAGGCAATAAACTATAGGTAAACTCGTGGACGCCACGGTCTGCTTCAGGATCAGGATTCACGGTGGCCCTCAACAGGTTAAGGTCCAGGGTATTTCCAAATACTTTATAACCATATTTACAATTATTTAACAAAGCGACACCATAATCATGTTCAGATAGATCGGCAAAACGATGCCCGGCAACTTCAAACCTGGCCATATCCCAGCTTGTGTTACGATGGGTATTTCTTTTAACAGACCCATATTGTATTTCAAATAATGCGGTATCTGATATTATATTAACAGGAAAAGCAACCCGAAGCATTTTATGACGCTCAACCCAGTCTACTTTGGTTACAAAATCAAGTCTTTTGCTGTTGCTGTCCAAAATTACAAATTGTTCAATTTTTGAAGTTCCGATTTCAAAAACAAATTTGATTCGTTGTAACACGTCACCATCATCCAGCCATTCTCCGGAGATCAGATTTGCATTTTGTAAAAGCTGGTTTTCATAAAATCTGTCAACGTCCCAGGCATCCCAGTTTACCGGACGGTCTTCATAAAGAGACAAAATGTTTCCGTTACCCTGACAAAGAATTTCACGGTGACATGTTTTATCAAAAGCCCGGCATATTTGTCCGTTTTCATCAAACTCATACCGAACCAATTCATTTTCCATTACCAATTCTTTGGGTAATTTAGAGTCGGCAGTTTCATTTTGCTGTCCTCTAAAAACTTTGATGTTTCCCAGAGATTCTACGTCATACAAAATAACCGGTTTACCGTTGACAATTTGAGAAGGAATTATATTTTGTTCTTCATCAAGAATTTCATATCCACACCAACTTTTGGGTAATTCGATATGTTTTTTAAATGTAAATGAAAGAGAATTCACAAGTGAAACACAATTATGATTTTCGTTTGTCAAAAGAGTGCAGACTTTGTTATAAAGTTCAGCAGACTTTTGTTCAAGTTCCTTGTAACCGACACGAGTATCTTCATAAACTTTGGTAATACTCGAACCTGGAATGATATCGTGAAATTGATAAAGAAGCACTTTTTTCCACATTTCATCCAAATCACTTTGAGGGTATTGGGAAAAATCCACCAAAGAATACAGGAATTCCAACTCCCGTAACTTTAGTTCCATAAAACGGTTCATTTTTTTATTATAGGCCTGAGAAGTTAAAGTTCCACGATGAAGTTCAAAATATAACTCACCTTCCCAGCGCATTAACTGGTCACGATGTTTTTCAAGCCGGTCAAGCATAGATTGTGCAGAACTGAATTTAACTTTTGGTGTACTTTCAAGGTCTTTTTGTATAAGACCGCGTTCAATCATCTCTTCTGTCGGACCTCCACCTCCATTACCAATTCCAAAGAGCGTCAGGAATTCATCCAATTCGTCTTTTTCTTTAAAATTTCCCTGTGCATACATGAGGCCCGAAGGTTTTAAATTTGAATTATAGGTATCTTCCGGAGGGAAATGGGCGATAATTTCACTATCATCCAAACCTTTCCATACAAAAGTATGTGAAGGCATTTTATTAAACTGGTTCCATGATAACTTTTGAGTTACCATGTATTCTATGCCGGATTTTTTTAAAATTTGCGGTAATGCTGCGCTGTATCCAAAGACATCGGGCAGCCAGAGATTTTTAACATCAAACCCGAATTCATCACGAAAATAGTTTTTCCCATGCAGGATCTGACGCACCATCGCTTCACCGCCAATCAGGTTACAATCAGCTTCAACCCACATACCTCCCTGGGGTTCCCATTGGCCCTGATTAATTTTCTCTTTTATCTCATCAAATAGATTCGGATAATACTTTTTAACAAATGCATAGTGCTGAGGCATGGATGCACCGAAAATATATTCCGGATACTTTTCCATAAGGCGTATTTGTGTGGAAAACGTTCTGGCACATTTGCGAATTGTTTCAGACAACGGCCACAGCCATGCCGTATCCAAATGAGCGTGACCAACGGTAACTGCTGTTAGCGCAGAGCTGTTACTTTTTTTAGCCAGTTCTGTTTCCAGACATTTTTGACTTTTTGCTACGGAATCACGATCAGAATTAAAAATATCAATAGCATTCATTAATGCTTTCAAGATGCGTGCACGACGAACACTGTTTAGATCGAGTTTTTTCATAATATCATTCAAGGAATCGACCTGCAACAGCAACCGCCAAATATCTTCACGAAAAACGGCCAGAGCTAAATCTGAAACTTTGGCTTTATGCTCACCGAAACGTTTTGGATTTTCCAACTCGGGATCAGAATCAATATTCAACCCAAAAAGTTCGGCAGCCGTCGCTTCAATCCAAAAATCAAATGTCTCATTTCCTTTGGCTTTTTCCGCTACAATATATCTGTCTCTGTAAAATTTTTCATCAAAAATGGAGTGACAACTAAAAGCTATTACAGGGTTTCCGTTAGAATCAAACAGTAAAGCTTCACCTCCAAGGTTGATATATGCTGCAATTTTTTCACCCTGCCATTCCTTTGGAACATTCCCTTTTAAATGAAACCATGCGACTTGCCAATTTTCCCCCCAGTAATCACCCTCTGTAATGGGTTTAAATTCACCTTGACTACGATTTTCAAAGTCCACCGGTGGGGCATAAATACAATATTCAGCATCAAATAATTTTTTGCTGCTATATACAAGTCGTTCTAATCTTTGGATAAAAACTTGAACACGAGCTTCTAATAATGATCGTTCCTGTTCGAACATATGAGAATGTCCTTTCAAAATATTTTATAATATATAATCAATTTATCATGATGTAATGTGGTCCCATTCGTCAAAAATAGCAAAGGTATTTTCCGGTTCAGCACCCGGTCCAAATTCAAATTGTGCTATAACCCCGCCTTTGGGATCATATAAATGTTTGGCAACTTTTTTAACAGCATCTCGTGCATCCTGTGGATTTTTAGAATTAAGAACATGCTGACGGTCGATTTCACCCCAAAATGTTATTTGTCCTTTTACGTTCTGTTCCAAATATTCCATATCCATACAAAAAAGCTGAGAGTTGACAGCATCAACGCCAACCTGAACAAGATCGGTATATATTTCCTGAATATTACCATCAGAATGCATAAATGCAAATTTTCCGTTTGCATGGGCAATATCACAGTATTCTTTATACAATGGCTTAAAAAGCTCTCGCCAAATTCTTGGTGGAATCAGAAGCTGAGTTTGGGTACCCCAGTCATCCATGAACATAATGGCATCAACATCTGTTTTAACCCAAAATTCCAATTCCTTCATATAGAAATCATGCACCAACTTGATCAAGTCGGCTCCACCCTCATCGGGAACCATAACATCCATCATGGCATTTTCTGTTCCGCGTAAAAATTGCAGACGCTCCCAGGGCCTGGGACAACAGTCCGCAAAAACAAATTTATCTGTTTTTTCACAAAAATGATTTACTTTTTCTGCAGCTTTTATCTTATCTTCCGGCAATATTTCATAGGGAGGTTGAACAGATTGCCAATTTTTTATGTCCGACACTATTGGATTTTCAATCTCACCATGAACTCCCTTTTGTATATTTTTAAAGACACAACCCCATTCATCTGTGCTATATCCTACATCATACTTTTCTCCCTTTATTCTTGGAGAAGGGCGATAGACACTTTCTACGGTAACAAAGTCAGGTGGGTACAGGTCTTTTAACGATTTTACAACTGAAGGATGATATTCGTCAGCCCAAGGCAAGACCCATAAATCACGAGGCATGCGTTGAGGGGTAGCAAAGGTTAAACTTGCTTTTACTATTTCACGTGGAGTCTGATACATTTTGATACCTCTTTCATTAAGTATGGATTTATACAAAAGTTGAAATATAATAAAATTTATTATAAAATAACAACAATTTAAAATCCCAATAAAAAAAAGTATCTACTGATCTTTGTTATTTAACTCCATTAAAAATTTTATAAAGACAGGCCGCATCGTTACCCCCTGTTTTTCGCCACTTACACCATCAATAACATCAAAGTCCAAAGCACCTTTACGATAAAAATATCCAATCCAAAACGGATAATAAATTTCATTATCCAAATTAATATTCTGAAGTTCAGCGCGATATTTTTGTTTTAAACTTTGTTGTAACAAAAACCGACGAATATGTTCTTTTCCCTTATCTGTTGCTTCAGATGGCTGGATTAAAAAATCAATGGTTTTAAAATTAATCTCCTCCAAATCATGCAACGGCAAATCATTAAAAAAAGCAAACTCACCCAAAATAGCATCGAGACAAATGACGATTTCACGCTTGTTTGAACGTGCTGTTTCAACAGATACATTAAATACGTATGATGGTAAATAAATCATTTCAGATTTTATAATATCTCTTTTGCGTCCCAATGGACGCAAATTTTTAGCTAATCGTTCTTTAGCTTCTTCCTGTTCAATCTTTGGTTCAACAATTTTTTTCATTCCTTTTTCCCAGCCCTATATGACATGAAAAGCGCAAATCCGCCACAAAGCAATAACAGTAATCCGGCTGCCAGATTAACAATGCGACCATGAAATGTCGTTGTAAAAAAAATGGCTATTATAACAGCAATCCCAAAAACAGCTAAAAAGGAACCTATCATTTTGTTGATTTGTGCTTGACTTTGTTTATTCACAACAAGAGTCTCCTCTTTAAAAGTAAATATAAATAGCAACCTGAACGGCAACAATAACAAAAACCCAAATTTTCAAATTTTTCCAAAGAACAATATCTTGAGAACCTTTATAAATATATTTCCTGGGCAGGGTCAATGCAAAAATTAAGGGTAATATAAATGCCATAACGACTAAAAAACGTGCCCAGCCTTCAGATAAATCTGCAATCCAATTAAAATTAAACATTTATAAATCCTCCTAATTTAAACGATTTTCAAGAACATTTTGAAATTCGTCATCTTTAACAACCATACCATAAACCAGTCCCCGCAGTTTTTCAATCGGTTCCGGCCTGGTTGTCAGACTGGTGACTGTGCCTAATATTAATGAAGCCAGAAAACTCCACCAGGATATATAAAGAAACGGATCATCAATTGTAAACAAAGTTGATTTAAAAACATAAAGTAAAGCCGAAACGCACATACCGCCAATTAACCCAACGAGTCCGCCCCATTGGGTCATGCGTGACCAAAACATTCCGAGTACAAGTATACCTAATGTAGGTCCCTGAAAAAATGATAAAAGTGTCTGGACATATACATAGATACCCGGAAATTTTTCACTGATCGGAGCAGTAATAATCGCAAAAAGTAAAAGCACAACTGTAAATATACGTCCTACAATAAGATAATGACGATCATCCGCATCTTTTTTCATAAACTTTTCGTAAATATCTTTTGTCCATATTGTTGCGGCAGAATTTACAGTAGAGTCAACACTGGACATTAATCCGGCAAAAAAAGCGGCAAATACCAGCCCTGTCATACCGGGCGGCAGCAGTTCTTTTATCATGACAGGAAAAGCCCGGTCTCCGTCTGCAATACCGGGAAACAATCCCAAAGCAATAAGGCCTGGAAAAACGAAAAGAACAGGTATAAACATTTTCAAAAAAGCGCCAAATAAAACACTCGCTTTTGCATTCCATTCGTCAATAGCGCCGAGAGAACGTTGAACAATAGTTTGATTGGCAATAAAGTAAGCAGGGGCCAGCACAATAGCCAAGCCAAAAAGTATACCGGTCCAGGGATAAGGCGTGTTAGCTTTTGGTGAAATGATCAGATTAAAGTGGTCGGAAAATTCAGGACCATAAGAGGTTATTTTATCAACCATTCCACTCCACCCGCCAAGTTCCCACATACCAAGGGCTAAAATAGCTATACCACCAACAAACATGACAATAAGCTGAACAACATCCGTCATAACCACGGCTGACAAGCCGCCAATTACTGTATAAAGCCCTACAATAATGGCCGTAATAATAATTGAAATCATAATAGGCCAGCCCATTAACTCACTTAATAAAACACCGGTAGCCCAAAGCATGATACCTAATCCAAATGCCATAAAAACAAGCCAAACAAGGGCATGAATCGTACGAACGCCGGTATTGTAACGCCTTCCCAAATATTCCGGTATGGTAAATACACCGGCACGCCAGTAATAGGGAATAAATACCAATGCTGCCAATATCATTGCCGGAACAGAGCCTATCCAGTCAAAATTGCCGACAACAATACCATACCTGTATGCCTGACCTGTTAAACCGACAAAATCAACAGCTCCAATATCTGATACGACAATCGACATACCGATTGCCCAGAACGGCAGCATTTTACCGGCTAGGAAAAAGTCTTCTGATGAATTAACGTACTTGCGGAACCCAAACCCCATTGCGATAATTCCGCCGAGATACAATAACACAATAACAAAATCAATACCAGATAGCGCCATGCTTTACTCCGATGTTTTGATTAAGATTTTTTGATAAAACTTGTTCCGTCAGGATAAAAGTTTTGTAAATATATATCATTCTCAAATAAATGTTTATCAACATTTCCATTATCACGGTCGATTAAAAACTTGAGTTCATCAATATTTTCAGACCACTTGAAGCCATTAAAAAACTGAAAACTGTTAAATTGCGTTTTATATAAAGCATTACGACTGTAACATGAGCCGAGATAAATATAATCATAGCCCAACTCTTTAAAAAAACTTACAGCCGACGTCATCATGTACATACCAAGATTTTGTTTAAAAAAATCCAGGTTATAAAAAGAATAGTAATAAAACGCTATTCTGGACGAGTCCAGGAATAAAAAAACAAGTCCTACATCCTCCTCTGTTTCGCGATGTTTAAACAAAAGCAAATGAGAGACAATAGGTGAATTAACAAGACTTAAAATTCTGTCCCGGCTCATCACTCCGTTACCAAATTTGGTATCGGCATAATCCAGACAAAAGGATAACCATTTGTCATTAAAATCGAAATCACTGCGCTTATAAAGCTTGGTTTCAAATATGCTTCCTTTTCGCAGAACACGACGATTTTCAGAAGACGGTAAAAATCGTTCCAGGTCGACACGGACATTTCTGCAAAGATAAAAACGGTCAAGATTTTTGGAATTGGGTAAAAAACCTTTATTAAAAATATCAGCCGGTGTTTCGTGCGATTCAGGGGTCCCCCAAATAACATAAGGGAAAATATAATTAGAGTAATCCGACTTGTATTCTGAAAAAAACAGATTCATTAAAATATATCCGGTTTGTATTCGCAATAATAAAATTAATCATTCCCCGGAGGCCACAGGCTTTGCCCCACATCCAGGCGATAGTAACTTGCTAAACAATATATCTTTTTAATATTTTCATAAGCCCTGGTAATAGCCTCATCCATGGTCGGCCCGTGCGCAATTATATCTGCAATACGGTGCCCAGACATGAACAGCCGGGACAATGATTCACCTTTAACTTCATTCCACCAAATATCACATGTCGGTTTTTCCTGAAGCTGAACAGTCAAATATGGACCGACAACCCGGGTATAAGGATAGCCCCAACCTGCCAATGTCAACGTACAGGCACATTCCATATTCTTTTTAAATTTTAACTGAGGTTTTTTATTATTCGCAACATCCATTATAACCTGGGCAGGATTTTCCAGCATTCGCCATAATGCCGGCCCTGTTGTCACACCTGTACGGACATTATACTCAATAACATACCATTTCCGGTCACGCTGAACAGCCGTTACCTGAATTGGGCCATAAAAATTGGTTTTTTGAAACCAGGGTTGTAAAGGTTTTATTAAATCTTCAACCAAACCGTATTTATCATCAAGATCTGCTTCAATAAGGCCACCTAATGGAGCTCCGGCAACCGGTCCCATATTGCCGTCAAAAGCACGTTTATATTCCTGGTTGGTCACCATGGGGATGATCTCACCATTTGCTATAAAGGCAATGTGACCAACTTCGCGTCGTCCCAAATATTCCTGTAAAAAAACACCTTCAGCATAATCAACATTAGAAAGCCAGCTTTTTGTGTCAGCTACATTTTCGCAGACGATTGTATGAACAGGGCTGCTTGGTGAACATAGAGGGTTTTTTATAACATAGGGTTTTGGATGTTTTTCCAAAAATTCCAATGCGTCCGGTCGGTTTTTGGCCACATAAGAGATTGGAAACGGTATTCCATACTTTTTGCACAGCTTGTGTGCAAAATCCCGGTCACGTTCAATTAACATTGCTTCACGAATGGGTGATAATATTGGAATTCCGAGCTGCAGAAATTCTGTTGTCCAGTCCTGATAATGCCAGTCAATTGACATGGGCACAACCAGGTTTATCTTTTTCTTTTTTAAAAGAGCACATGGATTGGGGTAATCTATAAATGAATAGGTTTCTCCTACCTGATTGGGTCCAAAGTGGCCGTAATCACGAGTAAGATAACAACTTACTTCAGCACCTTCAGCGGCTAATACTTCCATTGCTGCATGTGCAAATGATCCAATACCAAATACCATTATTCTGTTTTTTTTGCCGCTAAAAAATTTTGTCATTTCTGTTTTCCTGGTTCTTCTTTATTTTGTATTCTCTTGGGTTATATTGTGAACAAAATTTTTGAAAAATCCTGAATTCAAATCCTGAGGCAAAATGTCCATTAAAATATCATTATAAAACTTTCCTGCCAGATAAAAAGAATTTCGTCTGATTCCAACGGTTCGGAACCCGACTTTTTCATAAACATGAAAACCTCTTTTATTGAACTCATGGACTTTTAAACTAATACTCGATAAATTTAAAATATTAAAGCCATAATCAACAGTCAATGCGGTTGCCTCAGTTCCCAGCCCTTTCTCCTGAAAAGACTTTTCACCAATTAAAATTCCGAATTCGGCCGTATAGTTGACACCCTCATTAAAATGAAGACCTGTTGAGCCTATAGGTGTACCGGTTTTCTTTTCATAAATTGTAAAACCGATATTGCCTTGTTTTGCAAAAGACCTTAACCACTCCTGCTCGTCTTCAAAAGTTAATAATATATTCGGGTGTAAATTTACACTCGTTTCCAGATCGTGCAGCCAACGTCGGTAAGTGTCCGCCAGTTCTGAACGAAACGGACCCAGTAACACCTTTTGACCTATGATTTTGGGTGAAATATCATCCAAATTTAATTTCGTTTCTCTCATAGTTATCCGCTTAAAAAATTACTCCAAATCCAGTCTACATAAAGATGCACCAATGCGGCGGCTGTTATTTTACCTGTTTTTATAAACGTCCATCCATAGAAAAATCCGGCAATGGACGCCAGAATAACATAGACCCAGGGAACCTGCCACGTGCCAAAATTAAAAAATGATATTGATAAAAATGGTGCACTGGGATTATTGGCATGTGCAAGACCAAAAATAACAGATGAAATTATCAGTGCTTTCATCTGACCGTTTTTAACGTGAGCCATTCTTTTTACAATTAAATTCTGTATCACACCACGAAACAACAGTTCTTCCGGTAATGCAATAAAAACAAAAATAGCAATAAAACTGGATAATAATTCCGAACCGGCCGGCATTCGGTGTGACAGGGCGATAAAGCCGGTTAAAAAACCAATTACCAGCGCAAAAGGTAAAAACATCAGCAAATTTTGTATTGACAACCACCAGTCCTGTCCCTTTAACCGATATGTGAACCCAATCGGGATTTTGCGAACAGAAGCATATAAAAAAACAATAATTATAATGCCGATGAATTTATAAATCGCTACCTGGCCTTGAACAGGGGGAATTGAAATATTGGGTATCCAACCAAATTCTATAGGCAGCCATAAAAACAATAATAAAAATACGTCCGCCGCTAAAAGTTTTGGCTCTTTTTGCAATAAAGGTTTTATAAGCAAAAAAGGTACAACACAATAAACAAGCCCGGCACATACATTATAAACGCTTAACTGCTTTGTAAACAGGGCATAAACCATGGTCAGCAGCCATAATCCGATGGGTATGCCCCAGGTCCGGCTTGGCAGCATTTCAAATTCAAGCTGTAAAACTTTGCTTAAAGTCGGGTTTCCCTGTAAGAGATATAGAGAAGAAAAAAGGATGAAAAAAATAATACTGATAATTGCCGCAAATGCACTTATTGGCACGGAAATGATATAATTACCAAAAAAGAGTGCAAGCACACCCAACAAAAATAAACCGATTTTAAGGTCTCTTTTCAGGGGCTGACGTTGATGTTCTTTGATTAACATTTAAATGCCTGTTCTCATAGGTTATTTTATAAAATTGGATTGTTTTTGGTAATGTATAAATGATGTGGATTTTGAAATGTTATTGAATACAATTAATATTTCTTCAATTCATTAAATTCAAAATAAATCATGTCATAAATAAGGTAAATATAGCTAAAACTTTACAAGGTGTCAATTACTATTTAACCGATATAAACAAAAAAAGGACATCTGATGATTCAAATGTCCTTTTGCAAAATATAAGATATTTTATCTTAAAGCGTCTTCAAGCGCTGTGGAAGCGTCGGTCTTTGAGTCTCTGTATTTAATGATCAAGGCACAATTCATTTGTAAATTATTTTCTTTGGCAAAATCTGAATTATTAATCGGTCTGGACCCCGGAATAACAACAGCATTTTCCGGAATTGTTAAAGGTTTATCCGATGTTTTCCTGATAACTGTTTTATTTACCAAATCATACACAGGCATTGAACCTGTTAAAATTGTGCCGGCGCCAATTACAGCGCCTTTTTTTACAACGGTTCCTTCATAAATACCGCAATTCCCACCGACAAGCACATCATCTTCAATAACAACAGGAACAGCACCGATCGGCTCCAATACACCACCGATTTGCGCGGCTGCACTCAGATGAACATGTTTACCAATTTGAGCACAGGAACCAACCAAAGCATGGGAATCAACCATAGTTCCCTGGTCTACATAGGCACCGGTATTAATATAGGCAGGCGGCATAATAACAACACCGGAAGCAACATAACACCCGGTCCGGATGCTTGTTCCACCCGGTACAATTCGTATATTGTCGGAAATTTCAACCGGTTTCAGCGGATAGGTATGTTTATCAAAATAGCGAAATGAACTGCTTAAAGAATAGTCCCGAAATTCGCCGTGTCGAAATCCCAATAAAATACCTTTTTTAACCCATTCATTGGCTTTCCAGCCATCTCCGCAGGGTTCTGCCGCACGGATATGCCCGTAATTCAGTTCATTTAAAAACTCTTGAAAAAAAGCCTGAAACTCTTGTTTATCTACAGAAGATGATGAAAATAAATTTTCTACTGTTTTTTGTAACTTGTGCATCTGTTTATCTCCTAACCCGTAATAAGCTCAAGGTCTTTTAAAATACTTGCCAGTTTTTCTTTATTCGCTTGTGTCATTTTTACCAGTGGCAGTCTGAAATTGTCCTCAATCAAACCCATTAAAGACAAAGCTGTTTTAACAGGAATAGGATTGCTTTCTACAAAGTTAAACTCCATCAAGGGCAGTAGTTTGTAATGTAATTCTTTGGCCTTTGCCCAGTTATTTTCAAAAGCAGCATGGACCATTTCATGCAGCAAGCTCGGCGCTTCATTGGCAACAACAGAAATAACACCATCCAGACCGACTGCCATTAAAGGCAAGGTTATGGAATCATCACCCGACAGCACTAAAAAATCATCATCACGGCGTCGTAAAATATCCATTATTTGCGACATATTGCCGCTGGCTTCTTTAACACCAATAATGTTGAGTATTTTTGACAATCTTAATGTAGTTTCTGAAGATATGTTACTACCGGTGCGACCGGGTACATTATATAAAACAATCGGTAAATGAGTAGACTCTGCAATAGCTTTAAAATGCTGATAAAAACCTTCCTGCGTTGGTTTGTTATAATAAGGCCCTACGGACAAAATAGCATCAGCACCTGCCTTTTCAGCGTATTTGGTCAGATCAACAGCCTCAGCAGTGGCATTACTTCCTGCACCACATAAAACAGGAACACGTCCGTTAACTTGTGTAATGATTATATCCATTACATGATGATGTTCATCGTGTGACATGGTTGCGCTTTCACCGGTTGTGCCACAGGCTAAAATGACGTCCGTACCCTTTTCGACCTGCCAGTCTACAAGATTTTTTAAACGCGGCTCATCAATTTTACCATTTTTGTCAAAAGGAGTGATTAACGCAACGGTTGTACCTCGAAAATTTTTAGAATCCATCAAAACAATATCCCTTATTTTTTGTTGTTCTGAGATGACATAAAATCATCCATTGTAAAAATTCCTTTTTTTCCAACAATCCATTCGGCTGCTTTCAATGCACCAAACGCTAAACATTCGCGTCCACGTATCTGATGGGTCAACTGAATTGAATCATAGGGAGATTCAAAACCAACCTGATGTGTTCCTGGAACTTTACCAACGCGAGTAGAGGTTACGTGCAAGGCCGAAGGATCTATTTGGATATGGCTTGTTTCTGTTAATATTTTGTCTTTTTGGGGCAAATTCTCAAGCAGAATATGGGCCAGTTTGTTGGCGGTCCCGCTTGGACTGTCTGCTTTTCCGGTATGGTGCCACTCGTGCAGATAACAATCATAATCTTCAAACATACCATAGAGTTTGGCGGCTGTTTCAACCAGTTTTGTAAACTGGTAGACGCCGATTGAATAATTCGGGCTAAAGATCATTGTCAGATTTTCAATATCATAAACCTGTTCAAATTGATCTGTCCAGCCGGTTGTCCCCTCAACAATTGGAACACCCATTTGGGCTGCTATTTTTAAATTATTCATCACAGCATCTTTTAAAGTAAAATCGATCATAACATCTGCACCGGCAATATCTGAATCCGGTTTCAAAGGATTATCAATATCAAAAATCGCTGTAATGTTATGATTGGATTGGGGAGCGAGTTTTTCCAATTCTTCTCCCATTCGTCCGTAACCAACGAGTGCTATATTCATAATAAAATACCTTTTATTAAACTGCAAAAATTTCAGGATCAAGCTCACCACTAAAATAATGGTTATGCAGGCGACTTACAACTTTGGGGAGTGCTTTATCATCAATAACAAAACTAATATTAATTTCCGAAGCACCCTGAGAAATCAGATGTATGTCTATATCTTTAAGCAAGCTAAAAAGTTCTCCGGGCATACCCTGAGTACTTTTCATTTGTTCACCGACAAGACAAACAACAGATTTGTTTTGCTCAACCCGTACCTGGGCAAAACGACCCAGTTCCCGTGTAATGTTTTCAAGATGATCTGTGCGATTAATTGTTAAAGAAACAGTTACTTCTGAAGTTGACACCAGATCAACAGGAACAGCATATCTGTTAAAAATTTCAAAAATTGAGGCTAAAAAACCGTGTGCCATTAACATTCGGGTTGACATAACGGTAATTACCACAAGTTCTTCTTTATAAGCAATAGATTTAACGATACATCCTTCTTGTTTACCGTTTGGTGTGCTGCCGGCTATGACGGTCCCTCCATCTGTTTGCCGCATAGAGTTTAAAACATGGACCGGAATGTTACGTTCAACAGCAGGTAACAAAGTGGAAGGATGCAATACTTTGGCGCCAAAATATGCCAGCTCTGAGGCTTCCTGAAAACTCATATATTTAATTCGTTTGGCCTCTTTTACCAGACTTGGATCCGCTGTTAATACGCCATCAACATCAGACCATATTTCAACGACATCAGCATTTAACATGGCGCCGATAAGAGTGGCCGTATAATCCGAACCACCCCGCCCCAAGGTTGTAATTCTGCCAAAAGAGTCACGTCCGATAAAACCCTGCATAACAGGAATATATTTACCAACCAACGGTTTCAGATATTGTTGTGTATTTTTTTGTGATTCTTCAAACTGGGGGACAGCTTTTGTAAACTGTGAATCCGTTACCATAACATCACGCGAATCTGCAAATTTACCTTCCAGGCCGATGCTTTTTAAATATTCGGCAACAATATTGGCAGAGAGCAGTTCGCCCATACTCATCAATTCATCATGAAGGTGTTTGGCCAAATCACCAGCCTGAGAAATTTTATCCGCTATATTTTCAATTCCCTGCAATGTTTCACACAATAAAATTTTCAGTCCTTCATTTTGTTCAAGACCAAGACCGTTTATAATTTCTTCATGTCTTTTACCAATTTCTGCAAGAATATCTTGCACATTATTTTTATTCTTTTTAGCTGAATTCTCAATAATACTGACAAATTTATTGGTTATACCTCCCACTGCCGATACGACAATGATAGGATCGTTTTCTACACGGGTTTTTATTATTTCACATACCCGCTTAATGGCTTCAGCACTACCAACAGAAGTACCGCCAAACTTCATAACAACCATATGATTATTTCTCCTGTTATAAACTTAAAATTTGTTTGACCATTTTTACATAAAGCGGAACAGCTTGTTCCATTTCGTTTATTGTTATTTGTTCATGATCGCTGTGAGCAAATTCAATTGAACCGGGACCCAATTCATAAATTGTGCCCAGCTGTTTCATATATGCGGCGTCTGAACCAAAAGAAACAATAGTTGGTTCAAAACCGTCAAGTTTTCCTAAATGTTGCGGGTTCGTTTCACTTGAAATATTTATTTCGATATGTTCATCTGTAACACTATTTAATATATCTTTAAGCGTTGATAAAGATGTGGCAACACGAAAAATACCTTCTGCATCCGCATGGTCGGCAATCACGTTGGCGCCACTGCCGCCATATAATTTGCCTATATTTAATGTGTTTTTACCAAAAAAGCTATCTTGTCCCCAATCCAATTTTACCCAATGGTTGAGAAGCGATATAAGCCGATGAATGGCCGAATCACCCTTTTGCGGATAGGCCGAATGACCGGCGATTCCCTTTGCACGGACCCGAAACAACAAAACGCCCTTTTGTCCGACTGCCAGTTTGCTTTGCGTTGGTTCACCTATAATAACAGCTCGTGATCCCAAATTCAATTCGGCAGCTTTTTTGGCGCCATCCGATTTTTTTTCTTCACCAACAACAAAAGCAAAACCAAAACGATGTTCTCCCTCTTCTTGCAACCTTTTTGCTGCTTCCAGCATTGTAACCAAAATACCTTTGGCGTCGCATGTTCCGCGTCCTGTTAACAAACCATTTTCATTTTTAAATGGTATGAATGGCGCAACAGTATCCAGATGCGTGCAAAAGAGCACAACAGGCGTTTGCCCGGTTGTTCCGATAATATTATACCGGTTCTGACTTACCTGCTGTTTATAAATCTGGTAACCTGATTGCTGCATATAATCTGATAAAAAGTCAGCAACATGCAATTCATCATCCGTGACCGATGGAATGTTGACAAGTTTTTCAAGTAATTGATGCATACAATTCCTGTAAAATAAAAAAAAAGGTTGACTGATTTTTAAAAGCAATATTCAGTCAACCTGTAGCAATTCTATATAAAATAGTTATAATTCAGGTTCTAACCAAATAGCGCTCCACGGTATATATCATATTTTCCGTGACAGTCCAGAAGGTATTTCCAATCTGAACCAACTGTTAGTTATGCAGCACACAACAATTTCGGCCTGTTATCCTTTTTCTGTATTCTCAATCAGAGCTGCATCTCCTTAAACACAGATACTTTTATAACAGGCGCCTCTATAGTCAAGGTTAAACGTTTATATTATATGAAAAAATTAGCAACAATGCAAGTGGTTTATGCTATTAATTATTAATTCTTATGATATTGTATAATTACAAAAAAAGTTTACGTAATCAAGTTACAATAAATATTCTAATTATTTAAAATTTTTTAACCCATATCTATGTTATAATAATTAAACTTTCAGTTTCAGTAAAATGTATCAATAATCCCGCCTTTTGTATACGTTTTACAGGTATGCTTTTGTTATATTAACACCTTGAGTTATATCAATGAAAGGGATAAAAATGATAAAACGAAAATTAGGAAATACAAATCTTGAGGTTTCAGAACTTGGTCTTGGTTGTATGGGAATGAGTTCAGCTTACGGTCAGCCGGATGATACTGAAAGTATAGCAACACTGGAATATGCATTGGAACTTGGAATTAATTTTTGGGATACAGCGGACATATATGGTAATGGTTTAAATGAAGAGTTGATATCAAAAGTGCTTGTACCAAATCGTAACAAAATATTTATCGCTTCAAAATTTGGTTTTCGTGTTCGCGGTGAAGGCAATGCCTTTGTCGGTGGTGAAACCTATCTGGATGCTTCTCCTAATTGGATGCAACAGGCCGTTGAAAACAGTCTTCGCCGCCTCAAAATTGAAACAATTGATCTGTATTATGCCCATAGAGTCGATCCAAACGTTCCTGTAGAGGAAACCGTGGGTGCAATGGCAGAATTGGTGAATCAGGGCAAGATTCGTTATCTCGGTTTAAGTGAGTGTTCTGCCCAGGATTTAAAAAAGGCGCATGCTGTTCATCCAATTACTGCTGTTCAAAGTGAGTACTCTTTGCTTACCCGTGATGTTGAACAGGAAATATTGCCCTTAACCAAAGAGTTGGGCATTACATTTGTCCCTTTTTCTCCCCTAAGCAGGGGATTAATTACAAACAAGCTGGATGCAAGTTCGCTGGCTAAAACCGATTTTCGTGCCAATCTTCCGAGATTTTTGGGAGAGTATTGGGACAATAACCAAAGGCTGGCCGCAGAATTTGCTGAATTTGCAAAAAGTAAAAATTGTACACCGGCCCAATTGGCAATTGCCTGGGTCATTGCCCAGGGTGATAATATCATTCCGATACCCGGAACAAAACGCAGAAAATATCTTGAGGAAAATGCCGGATCGGTTGATGTGGATTTAACGGATAAAGATATGGAAGCCATAGAAGAAATTGTAAATAAATATTCCAATATCGGTCCGAGATACAGTTCCCGTGAAAGCAAGTTTCTCAAAAAATAATTTATAGAGGAGAACAATCATGTTTAATTTTGATTTTTATAATCCAACAACCATTATATTCGGCAAGGACAGATTTGATAAACTTGATGAATATGTGCCGTCTGATGCCAGGGTATTAATCACTTTTGGCGGAGGCAGTGCAAAAAAGTATGGTATTTTAGATAAAGTAAAGGAAAACCTTGGCAGCAGAACTGTTTTTGAATTCGGAGGTATCGAACCAAACCCGCATTACGAAACACTCATGAAAGCAGCTGAGGTTGTCCGCAAGGAAAATATTAATTTTATCCTGGCTGTCGGCGGCGGCTCTGTTATCGACGGTACAAAATTTATTTGTCTGGCCGCACATTATAAAGGCGATGCAAAAGATTTATTAAAATATGGCTTTACTCCCATTACCTCTGGTGTGGTAAATAATGTTGTTCCATTTGGAACGGTGTTAACATTACCGGCCACCGGTTCTGAAATGAACAGCGGAGCGGTTATCAGTTATAAAGATGGCAAGTTCCCTGTTATGAGTCCCTTAACTTTTCCCAAGTTTTCAATTCTCGACCCGACTGTTACTTTTACCCTTCCCAAAATTCAGGTCGCTAATGGAGTTGTTGATGCTTTTGTACATACAACAGAGCAATATCTCACTTTTCCGGTTGATGCAAAAATTCAGGACCGTATGTCGGAAGGTATTCTTCAGACTTTGATAGAAATTGCCGAAACCACAATCTCCGAACCGGAGAATTATGATGCACGGGCAAATCTTGTTTGGAGCGCAACAATGGCATTAAACGGTGTTATTGCTGTCGGTGTGCCGCAGGATTGGGCAACACATATGATCGGACATGAAATAACAGCTTTGTTCGGCATTGATCATGGCCAAACATTGGCAATTGTTCTGCCTGCACTACTTGAAGTAAAACGAGAACAAAAACGCGCAAAGCTTTTGCAATATGCCGAACGGGTATGGCACATTGAAAATGGCAGCGATGATGAAAAGATTAATCTGGCAATTAATAAAACAAGAGAGTTCTTTGAATCTATCGGCATTAAAACCCGTCTTTCAGAATATGGCGTAACGGCCGATAAAATACCCGTACTTGTTGAACAGTTAAAAGACCATGGCATGACCGCCCTTTCGGAAACACAGGATATAACCCCGGAAGTGAGCCAAAAAATTCTTGAAAAGGCTCTATAATTTTAATTACTTTACCACAATGCTGAACTCTATTTTCAGCATTGTGGTGTTTTATTTTATAACTTGGTAAACTTGAACAGGAACCATCATGAAACATTTCAAAACAATTGGTGAACTTTACGAATCCCTGGATTATCCACCGCCCGAAAATCCCTTATTTGGCTTACGGGTGTTTGACGAGACAACACCACGTATTAAAGATGCTGATGACACATCCTATGGATTTTATACAATATGTTTTAAAAAACTAAAAAGCGGCGAATTATGGTATGGAAAAACAAAATATGATAGCAACAGCGGATTTATCTATTTTTTAAAACCCAATCAAACTCTTTCAATACATGATGTGAAAATTAAAGATAAAGGATTTAATATACATTTCCATGAAGATTATTTAACAGGCCATCCTCTGTTTGCCGAACTTAAAAAATATGGATTCTTTGATTATGAAGTTCATGAAGCCCTGCACCTGTCTCCCCGGGAAGAAGAAATAATGTGGTCCTTGTTTTATAAAATGGAAACAGAGTATGGTAACAATCCGGATGAATTCAGTAAATCAATTATCCTGTCGCATCTGGATTCGGTTCTAAAATATGCACAGCGTTTTTATAAACGACAATTTATAGACAGAAAACCGCTTTCAGGTATAACAGTAACAAAATTTAATGAAAGTTTGAATCAATATTTTGATCAGGAAGCGGAAGCCAAAGGACTGCCGACGGTAAATTATATGGCTTCACAGCTTAATCTCTCTGCAAAATATCTAAGTGATTTGTTAAAACAGGAAACAGGAAAAACATCTCTGGAATTAATCCATCTTTATGTTATTTCCGAAGCAAAAAATTTACTGGTTGAGGGGAATAAAAGTATTTCCGAAATTGCCTATCAGCTTGGTTTTGAAAATCCTCCCTATTTTTCAAGGCTGTTTAAAAAAGAGGTCGGGATCAGTCCCAAGGAATTTAAGAACCAGATACTTGAATAAAATTTTCCAACCTGTAAGCAAAAATCGATTTCTGAAAAGCAACTGTGTTACATCCATCATCTTCAAAATCCTTAAAAACTCTAATCACACCAGACAGAAAAATAAGTGTTTGAGAATAGAGACTTGAATCTTTTTAACAAATATAGTATATATATCTATTGAAAGATATAATATTTAAAATTATGAAAAGTTTCAGTCTCTAATTCAGCACCTGCACGAGTTCGTAAAATTCAGACTCTTGTTTTAATATCTTAATTCTTTCATTATATAACATAATCAATATTAAGAGGTTTCGGATGAAGATACGATGGTATGCTGTTTACTTTATGCTCATGGCTTTATTTTCCTGTTCTACTGACAAAACCGAATTCTATGTATCACCCACAGGGGATGATAACAATCCGGGCACTAAAAAACGGCCCTTCCTGACCTTTTCTAAAGCAAAAGAGACAGTTCGGCAAACCCTTTTGGACAATGCCAAGGATAAAAATATTTGTGTTTATTTTCATGAGGGAAGGTATTTTTTCGATAAAACGATCGTTTTTCAGGACAGCATATTTTGTTCAGATAATCATAAAATTATTTTTACAGCATATAAAAACGAAAAACCGGTTTTTAGTTCCGATAAATTGTTAACCGATTGGCAAAAACCGGAACAAAAAATTCCCTATTTGCCTAAAGAAGCTCAAGGAAAGATTTGGGTAAATAAAGTTCCCGATGGAATTGATGCGTCCTCCCTCCGATTCCTCTGCAGCGATTCAGTTTCTTTGCCCATCGCAATATCAGGGTACTTGTTTACAGATGAAGACGAATCTGTCAGTAACAATATCAGTGATCTGCCGGAAGAAATGGACCGTAAAAAAGACGTCCCTCCTACTATTGAAGAATTGAGCACCTTTGTTTTCCCAAAAAAGAGTTTGCGTGAATGGGAAAATGTTAAAGACATAGAAATTTTAACCCGCCCCCATTATGCATGGGATTCTAATATATTGCCCCTGGAATCAGTAAATAGTAAAAATAATACCGCCCGAACAGCCATTACCGGAACCTATAAAATATGCAGGGTGTATCATGAACCATTTTATCCCAATTTATGGGTGCAGAATGCCATTGATTATTTGGATAAACCGGGAGAATGGGTGGTGAACTCTGTTGAAAAAAAGATTTATTATTGGCCGAATGAAGAAAAGCCAGGGAATGTATACTGCCCAATGCTGCAGGAATTCATCCGAATTGAAGGCAACGAAGAAAATAATGAAATTATAAAAAATATCGAATTTCGGGGCATTACCTTTGCCCACGGAAAGCGGGATACCTGGGACCAACATGCAATCGGATTGCAGCACGATTGGGCGCTTTATGACAATTCAGATGCACTGGTCCGGTTTATCGATTCTGAAAACTGTATCATAGATCAATGTACTTTTACCACAAGCGGCGGCGGCGGTGTTCGGTTTGACTTTTACAGTCAGCAAAATAAGGTTACGAACTGCAAATTTAATAATTTGGGCGGAACGCCCATCCTGTTGGCCGGATATGGTCCGGGCCGGCAGAATGTAAATAAAAACAATGAAATCGTTAACAATGAAATAAATGATTTCGGACAGTCATATTTACATTCACCAGGTATTTTTTTATGGCAAAGCGGACATAATAAAATTGCACATAATCTTGTTTATAATGCGCCCTATAATGGCATTGCCGTCAGTGGTCCCCGTCCCATGTTTTTTGATAAAAAACTGATGAGCAACCGCCGCGAATTAACCGGAACGATTTACCATGACAATATTGAAAAAGGGTCCTGGGATGATTGGGACAAACTGTTCGAGTACTTTTTTTCGGAAAATAATGTTATTGAAAACAATGAACTGCACCATGTGGTTTTAACCCTGGATGACGGTAACGCCATTTATCTATCAGGAACAGGAAATGGAAATATTGTCAGGCGAAACTATATTCACGACAATATTTCTGCCCATCGGCATGGCGCTATCAGGGGCGACGGTTTTTCAAAAAACATAACAATTACAGAAAATATAATATACCGGTTTGCCCGATACGGGATTGTGACCAGGTATCCCAATACGATTACCAATAACTATTTCATTGATTATATCCCTACGGAAAAATTTAACGGTGAACGGCACGATATGCTGGCCTTTCTTTACATTATTGCCTGCGGTCCGGTTAAAGGAACGATTATAAAGAACAATCTTTATTACCAGTCCAGCGGTGTGGCTGAACCTTTTGTATCCTGGACCTATATAAATCCGTTTAATCTGGATTTTGATAAAGATGAATGGCCGCCCAAACTAAGCGATTGTGATATGGACAGCAATTTGTATTTTGCAACAGGTGTTCCGCATTCTTGTCGGGAAGAACTGGAAAAACGAGTCAAGCAGGGCGTTGACAGCAGCAGTGTTGTTGCTGATCCAGAGTTTATCGGACTTGAAAATGCAGGATTTCAATTAAACGAGAATTCTCCGGCCCGGTCTTTAGGAATTAAACAAATTGATTTCGAAAATATTGGTTTGCTCAAGTAGATTAATTATTATATATTAATCAACCCGATGAAAATATATGTTAATTGAACTCGTCACCAATTACGGATAAAATCATTAATTCCTGATACGACTCTGCCAATTCCCCTCAACAGGAGTATTAAATGAACAGACGGCATTTTATAAAAACAATGGGGTGCAGTGCGGCTGCTGTTGCAATGGGCTGTAATGCGTCAAAAATGAAACCGGTAAAAAAGCCAAATATCCTTTTTATATCCATTGATGACATGAATGACGGTATCAGCTTATTTGGCAAAAACAGGCCTTTCCAAACCCCCAATATTGAAGCGCTTGCCAAACGCGGCGTTTTTTTTACAAACGCTTTTTGTGCTTCCCCTGCCTGCAATCCGTCACGTACGGCAACATTAACAGGATTGCGTCCTCATAAATCCGGTGTGTACGGCAATCAAACAGACTGGCGTAATGCCACCAAAGGGCACCTTACCCTGCCCGAATATTTTGGAGAGAATGGTTATTATACGGCCGGTTTCGGCAAAGTTTATCATCACGCTAATAACGGGGCCTATAACGATCCGGAATCCTGGGATTCTTTTAAAAAGATGGACCCACAATATATGCCGGAAAACAAACTAAACGGCGCCGATGAATACGGTTCCAGAAATACGGACTGGGGTCCCTGGCCAAAAGACGCGGAAGAATCCAAAACAATCGATTTTAAATCGGTTAATTATGCCATTGATGTTTTAAAACAGAAAAAGCTTGATGCGGCAAAAGGAGAAGACGAACCTTTTCTGCTGGCGTGTGGTATTTTTAAACCCCATTCTCCCTTTTTTGCTCCGCCCAAATATCATAAACTGTATGATGACTCTCTCCCGCTCCCTCTACGGAAAGAGGATGACTGGGACGATCTCCCTGCCGGGGCAGCCGAACTCATGAATCCGACCAAATGGTTCTGGAAAGGAATGATGGCCCTGGAAAAGAAAAAACCGGGGTCCTATAGCGATTTTATCCACGCCTATGCAGCCTGCTGTAGTTTTTCTGATACATCTGTCGGACGACTGTTAAAAGCCCTGGACGACAGCGGATTCGCAGATAATACGATTATTATTCTATGGTCCGACCATGGCTTCCACCTGGGTGAAAAAGACCATATCGAAAAGTTTGCTCTGTGGGAAAAGGCAACTCACATCCCTTTTATTATTGTTGATCCGCGTAAAAAAGCCACGGCCGGGAAAAAGTGCGAACAGCCGATTGATATGACAACAATATACCCGACTCTTGTTGATCTTTGTGGTTTGCCAACAAATGACAAATTACACGGACGCAGTGCCGCAGAACTTGTCGATAATCCCGAGCTTAACTGGCATCAGCCGGCCTTGATGACATACGGTTATAAAAATCACGCCATACGCAGTGAACGCTGGCGCTATATTCAATATGCGGATGGTACCGAAGAATTGTATGACCATCAAACGGACCCAAATGAATGGACAAACCTGGCTGGTGTTGAAAAGTATCAAAAGGTAATCACTGATCATAAAAAGTGGGTACCGACTGAAAATGAACCTCCGAAACCGAATTTATAAATTCACTGTGAATTTACTAATTAATACATATAAACTGCATTAAAAAGGCCGTGTATGATACTCACCATCGCCACATGTCAGTTTCCGACCTGTGCAGATATTAACAGGAATTATAATTATATCCTGAAACAGATGACAAACGCCCGGACACGCGGTGCACAGGTAGCCCATTTCCCGGAAGCCTGTCTGCCGGGTTATGTCGGGCATGATATTAATTCATATAAAAATTTGGACTGGCACCTGCTGGAATCATGTACCCGTGAGATCATTCATCATGCGGGTCGTCTTAAATTGTGGGTTATTTTGGGATCTGTTCATCAACTTACTGGTCAACATAAACCGCATAACAGTCTTTATATCATTAGTGATCAGGGCGAAATTTTAGATCGTTATGATAAACGTTTTTGTGCGGGTGATGCTTCGGAACAATCCGGTGAATTGTTGCATTTCAGTCCCGGTGATCATGCCTCTGTATTTGACATTCAGGGCGTTCGGTGCGGGGCCCTTATTTGTCATGAGTACCGTTATCCGGAACTTTATCGGGATTACAAGAAAAAGGGCGTCGAACTCGTATTTCACTCCTTTCATGCGGCCAATATGGATCCAAAACAATATCAGGATATGCAACAGCAGGTCGGTCCGCAATTCCATAAAATAAATCGCGGCTCTACCCTGCCGGAAATTACCATGCCGGCATCGGTGCAGGCAGCCTGTGCAGGCAGCCACTTATGGATAAGCTGCAGTAACTCCAGCGCAAAAATAAGCTGCTGGCCGGGCTTTTTTGTCAGACCGGATGGGGTGATAACCGGCCGTCTCCGCAGGAACACGCCCGGCATTCTGATAACAACGATAGATACGGAACAGAAATTATACGATTCTACAGTCGCATGGCGGGACCGGGCCATGCAGGGTATCTTTCACAGCAGTACGCTGGTTAAAGACAAACGTTCAGAGGAACGCCGAACGTTGTAATATATTAAAAATAATGTCCTGAATGATACAAACCGGCATTTACAAAATACTTTACGAAAGGAATAATAATGAAAATCAGATGGCTGTTGTTCGTGTTGGGTCTCTTTCTGATTACCTCTTGTAGTCAGAAAAATAATATTTACATCTCTGCATCGGGAAACGATTCCAACGACGGGACCAAGGGGCACCCACTATTAACGATTGCAAAAGCACAGGAATTAGTACAAACCATGCAAAAACAAAAGCCCGGTGAACCCATTATTGTGAATATCCGGGGCGGTGTTTATACCTTAAACAATGCCATGTTGTTTAATGCAATGGATACGGACAGCGGCAAAACTCCGGTTGTTTACAGGGCTTATAAAAATGAAGAGCCGGTTTTTACGGGAAGTAAAGCGCTCCAAAATTGGCAGGTCCTGAAAGATGAGAATAAACTCAGCCTGCTCGATCCGGCTGTTAAGGATAAAATTTATGTAACAGACCTGAGTAAGGCCGAAATATCTGATTTTGGTGATCCGGTTGTGGACGGCAACAGGCCCGACCTTGTCTGCAACGGACAATTGCAAACCCTGGCCCACTGGCCCAATTCAGGTTTTACCAGATCAGGTGAAATACGCGGCAAAACGCCAATGCCCTTAGGCTATACTAAAGAAAGAAGAACAAAAGAAGGTATTTTCGAATATATGGATGCACGTCAGGACCGCTGGGCACAGGAAAAAGAACCATGTGCCGAAGGTTACTGGTATTGGGACTGGAAAGAAGAGTACCAGAAAATCGATAAAATCGACCCGGTAAAAAATACAATATACCTGCAAGAGCCTTATCATAATTACGGCTATAAAGATTCACTCCGTTATTACGGGGTAAACCTGTTTTGTGAAATCGACCAACCCACAGAGTGGTATCTGGACCGGAGTGAAAGTAAGTTGTACTGGTACCCGCCGGAAGGTATAAATCCGGAACAGGCTAAAGTAACGTTGACAATTTTTAATGCGCCCTATATGGTTGAAATTAAAAACGTCAAAAATCTGACACTCAAAGGTTTATCATTTCTGGAGAGCCGGGGCAACGGCATATTGATCAAAGGCGGAGAAAATTGTCTGATAGCGGACTGCCGCCTGGAACGGTTCGGCAACGAAGGTATTCATATCGACGGCGGTACCGGACACGGTATTCAGGGTTGTTTTTTAAACTCTTTTGGAAACGGCGGTGTTGTGCTTGACGGCGGCGACCGCAGAACGCTCACGCCCTCCGGCACGTTTGTTGAAAACACAGTGATAGAAAATTTTTCACTTTTCAGACGCACCTATGAACCGGCTATTCTTGTTAATGGATGCGGACACCGAATGAGCCACAATCGTTTCCGGCACTCTTCCTCCTCTGCCCTGCGTGTGGAAGGTAACGAACATGTAATCGAATATAATGAAATCAGTGATGTGGTGAACGAATCAGACGATCAGGGCGGTCTGGATATGTGGTATAACTTGTCCTATCAGGGTAATATTATTCGCTATAACCGATGGACCGACATAAACGGCAAAGACGGAATTTGCGGATCAGCCGGGGTGCGGCTGGACGATATGATCTCCGGGGTACTGATATACGGCAACGTGTTTGAAAATTGCGGCAGTGTTATTTTCGGCGCTGTGCAGGTCCACGGCGGCAAAGAAAATTTGATCGAAAACAACCTCTTCTACAATTGTTATGGAGCCTATAGTTTTTCCAGATGGGACATGGAACGCTGGTTGAATCATATGAATGATCCTGTAACCCAAAAAAGATTATATGAAGAGGTGGACATTAATTCCCCGCTCTATCAGCAAAGGTATCCGGTTTTACGGGACATAAATGCAAACCTGAATGTCAATACCGTGCAAAACAACCTGGTTGTGGATTGCAACCAGGAGATTATCCGGGACGAAGACCGGGTCAACCGCTACAAAAACAATACAACTATTCAGGCAGATGGTAAAAGTATTAAGGATTTATGTAATAAAGATGTCCTGAAGCAATACGGTCTGCAGCCCATTCCATTAAACGAAATGGGCCCGATCAATAACAAGTGGATTAAATAGCACAAATCAATTCTAATAATTACAATATGTTGAATATATTTTGGCAGAGGCGCGATAAATCGCGTCTCTGCTATTTTCATTTTTCGTAAATAGCACTTGCGGTGGTGTCGATTTTTTTGTATTATTAATTTATTACAACACATAAAGTTTTGTTTTCAGAATTGTCGGAAATTTGTGGGATGTTCTGAAAGAAATCTGGATGGATTTACAATTTTTATCTTTGGGTTTTTGATAATAGATACTTCATTTGTATTTTCACAATTTAAACAATTAATTCTAAACTACCTATTATCTGGACTAAAAAGGTTAGCTCTAAAATTATGGATAAAGAATTTGACAGCGTATTAGAAGAATTATCCCGTCTGTATCTTAGACTAAACGGCTTTATAGTTCAAAACCTTATTATTCATTCAGATAAAAACGGTCAGTCTTGTGGGGAATTGGATATTATAGGAATCAGATTGCCATATCATTCACAAAATGATAGAAAAGTTGGAACAAGTCCGATTCTTGAAGTTTCCAAAGATAAAATTCAAATGATAATTGGTGATTGCAAAAATTATAAAAAGAGAAACGATATAAAATTCAGTCCGATAAGAAAAAATAGGGAATGTATTGAAAAACTAATAAACTGGATTGGCCTTCAAGATAAATATGATAATTCTTTTCTTGAAAAATTCGAATCATATTTGAATATTCACAGAAATAGAAATTTTGTTGGATTTCCAACAATAGAATTAGAAACTTCATATGCACGATTTAATATAAAATTTGTCTTTTTTTGCCCATCACTTGAAGAATGGGACGGATGTAAGTTCAAATATATTCATGGACAAGAAATGTTTGACTTTATCTTTAAATGTTTGAACAAAATTGATAAAATCGAAGATTGTTCAAGAACTTACAATTATAATAATTGGAATAACTATCAATGGATTATTAGGTACTTTAAAGATAGAACAACAGCAGGCACGTTATACGATTTTGAACAAAGCTATAAAAATTATTACAAGGAATGAATTAAGAATGAAATAGTTGAGTTGATAATATTAGCATACTAAATATCTGCATTGATTATCCACGAAATCTATGCGGAAAACTATTTCGTTAATTTACTACAAAAACTATTAACAACACAAATGATCAGTTTAAAAATAATAACTCAATTTTTAATTGGTGGCTCAGCCTTATTAGCCTTATTTATAGAATACAAATGGCAAGATAAACGAAAAAAATCGTTTAAATATGCAAGAAATATACTAATTGTTATAACCATCTTTATATTAATTTTGGGTGTCTATATTACTTGGATAGATGAAATAGATAAAAATGAAAAAATTTCAAATCTCAATAATCAACTAAATGAAGCTTATACGACTCTTGAATATATTAAATCTAACAGTGACACTTTAAAATTTCAAATTAAGCCTTTTCTCGATTTAGCTAGAGACATTTATCCCAATTTGGATAATAATCAAGCACTAAACAAATTAAAAATAAGGTTAGATGAGTTAGATAAAAAAATCCTATCTGGAGGACGAAAATTAGAAACATTGAGTAATGATTTGTTATATGAACAAAAAACAATTAGAAGCTTTCATGCTTCAGTTAGGATTAAATTCTCTGGCAATTGGACTGGAAGTCCATATCCAGGATTTTTAAACTCTCCAAATGCTTTAATTTATCTTAGGTGGAGTGACAACATGCATAGATTACCTGATATAAATTTTTGTGCTTTTAAAATTAATTTTAAAACTTTAAATAATTATACAGCAATATTTGAAAATACCTTAGAAGTTCAACCAGGTACTGCTCCCCTAGGCGAACAACTTGATAAATTAGCATATTATAATCAGATAAAATTTTGTATTCCTTTTACTGATCCAGGCAGATTAGTTAAAAAATCAATTATTTTTGAAGAATTTCAAATCGAATTTTACATTAATGGTAAAAAAAGTGGTGAGTTAATTAATAATGAAAAAATTATAATTGATCTTTCGAATTTAATTGAAAAAGCTGGTAAAAATAAAATGATAAATCCTGGATTAGAATTAAGAGGAAGTTTTAATGATATTTTAAACATAAATTATAATCAAAATAGAAATTAACAAAATTTATCACTTAGAGATTCCGACATCAGGTTTAAAAAGAGAAAAAACTTCCTTTACAGATATAAACCATCATTATCAAACGATACGTTACAATAATAATACAATCAAGTTCAAACCTAATATTAATTACAATATCGTGATTGAGACGCACGGCCGTGCATCTACTAATTTGACCGGATACCCTGGTCCAAATCATAAAAAAAATTAATATTAACATACAATATCGGGGCAAACACCCGATTAATGATACACTGAAATGGTTTCCCGGTATAGACAAGATGAATCGCGTCTCTAACCCCAACCTATTAAAAAGTGAATAAACAATAGAACATTAAATGAAAACAAAAATATACAATATACTGACGATTATTTTACTCATTTCCGTTATAATCCAGGCGCCTGTCATGTATTATTCTTCATTTGGATTAGTATTCATCATAATGATGCTGTACATTGCTGTTGGGGTGATTATTACATATTTTTTATTAATTGTAGCATTAAGCGACAATGGTAAGGTAAGATCAAAATTCCATATAACACGCGTGGTTTTAATTATCCTCATTGGAACTTTAACGCTGTTTTGGGGTCCAGATTTGATTGAAAAAATCGATTGGCATTTGCGGAAAGATACACGAAAAGAGATCGTTTATAAAGTAATGTCAGGTGAACTAACACCCAATATGGTTGATAGTAATTCTGGTTGTAAATTAGACTCCTGGAAGTTTCCTCCAATATCAAACGGGGGAAATATAATATCCATAGACAAAACCCCTGACAACAAATATAAAATAGAGTTTTATATAAACAATGGATTTCTGGATCATTATTCAGCGTTTGTATATACCAATGATCCAAAAGAAATTAAAGAATTGGATGAAAGAACATTATCGCCACTAAATATGGATACCAATAAAAAACTGGAAGAAAATTGGTACCGGGTTTCCTATTAAAATTTACACGCTGTAAAATTTTTACCCATAATAAAAATATATATCAGATTACACTACCGGTGCACAGAGATGGCATCCCGGTAGAGACATAATATTTTACGCCTCTACAAAATCATATCATTTATTTAATTGATACCATTCATACCTGTCATTTCTGACCCACATAAGGTGTTCATCGAAATGGGTTAAATGGTAATTCGTCGATAAATATTCTTTTAAAAAAGCAGCTTCTTCAGGCGTAATGATTTTATTCTTTTGCAGATGTTGAACAATGCCGATGTCCTGGGGTTTGTTCATAATAACAGCCGGTTTAGATAAGATAACTTTTTCAATGAAATTTGGCCTCACTCTTTCCTGAATAACCGGAATGGACAACCAGCGTATAAATTCCCAGCCATTGGTAACATCAACAGCGTCAAAATTTGTTACCGGGTGTGCCGGCGGACAGCATATCACCGTTTCATCCCGGGCTATTTTTTGAAGGTTTTGAAATTGTTTGTTAAAAATAAAAAAACGCTTTGACCGTAATCCGGCTTGCAGATTATGCAAACTCGGCCAAATCAACAGTCCGATAAGAGGAAATAACAGGAACGCTTTTTTACCTGTAAACCAGGTCCTTATGATAACAAGCAAAGCGCCGGATGCAGCAACAGCCGCCACCAGAAAAAACATCTGTTGATAATATTCACAGGGGTACTGGTATGGTTTTAAAAAGGTGATTGCGGAAACAATTAGAAAAATAGAAAGAATTTTCCCTGACTGTTTTTTCCTCTGTTCGTTTGATTTAAATAAAAAATAAATTCCAACCAGTGTGATTAACAGAAAAAGAATGTCCACATCTAACTGGATCTTTTTTCCTAGCAGGTCCTTTCCTTCCAAATTAAAGTGAAACACCCAATAATAAAACGATTGAAATAACTGATGACTTTTTAGCCATAGAATCAATGGTGCCAGCCCTGCCAGGATTCCGGAAAAATGAACAATATTTCGGGGGATGAAATACACAAACTTTTTATAATCAATGACACTCAGCAGGGGCAAGACGACGACAAGCGGTAAAGATTTTGGAGAAAAGGACAGGGAAATTCCCAAACACAAACCGGCTAAAAAACAGGCCCAATATTTTTGGTTTCTTGTAAGCAGCAAGTAAAAAGCGGCCAGATTAAAAACATTGCTAAAAACATCCGGACGAAAAAGATTCAGGTTATGATAAAAGGTAATGCTCATAACAAACAGGAACATGAGCAAAACAGCCTTTTTATCCTGCCAGACATATTTTGTCATTTGTACCAGAATAAGAACAGAAACCAGACTGCAGCATGTGGCTAAAATTCGTACGAATAAAAATATATTATTGGAAATGAATGAGCTTTTGAACAACGGGGCGAGGATGATCCACAAAACCGGATTGTGATGTTGGAAAAAATCGGTAAACGGGATCAGTCCTTTATATACAAGCCAGCCCGCATGGGCATGTTCAATTTCATCATGGGTCAGGGCACTGCCGAAAATCATCCCGACGATAAAGATGATGCCAAGCAAAGTCAAAAGAAGGTTAAGGAAAAGATGTGCGTATTTTTTGGGTCCATATCGCTGCCAAAGCCATCCGCAAAAAGTACAAAATCCCAAAAACAAAATCGTCATAATAATAGCATTTGGAAAAGACAATTCAGGGCGGAGAGTCAATTTAAACATGTCATTAACCTCATAACTGTTCTGAGCGTTCCCGTTTTGTTAAAATAAATATTTATTATTGTTTATCAAAATAGTTTTATTATAATTTTTTATTTGAGAAAATTGTCCCCTAATTGGATAAATAGAGTAAAATAAAAAATCACATTTATAAGATTAGAGCAATAATAAATATCTCTTTCACCTTGATTTTTTTCAGGTATTTTCCTACAATGGAATGATAATATTGGGAAAAATTTACAGGTCTCCCCTCTCCATTAACCGGACCCGTTAACCTTTTTTAAACAAGAGAGTATAACATGGACCGCAGAAAATTTTTAAAAACATTACCCGGCCTGTCTGTTTTGCCGGCTGCCTGTCAGGTTTCCAATAAATCCGGGACATTAAATTCCAAACCAAATATCATTTTTATCATGGCAGATGATTTGGGCTATGGTGATTTGGGGAGTTACGGACAAAAGCTTATAAAAACGCCCAATATCGACAAACTGGCCGGTGAAGGCATACGCTTCACGCAGGCCTATGCCGGGGCGCCGGTATGCGCACCATCGCGTTGTGTGCTCATGACAGGCCTGCATAACGGCCACGGGGCGGCCCGCGACAATATTCCGCATTATCATACCTATCTTCAGGAGAATGATCTGACCATTGCCGAGCTCTTAAAACAGGCAGGTTACCGCTGCGGCGGCGTCGGTAAATGGTCTTTGGGAGACGCCGGGACTGTCGGACGTGCAACAAACAAGGGATTTGATATGTGGTTCGGTTATCTGAACCAGGACCACGCTCATTATTATTACACAGAATATCTGGATGATAATGATGGCCGCCTTGAGCTTACAGGCAACAGCCAATCCCGTGAACATTACAGTCATAACTTGATGACTGAACGCGCTCTGCAATTCATTAATGAATCAAAAGACGGCCCCTTTTTTCTGTATGCTGCTTATACATTACCCCACTTTTCCTCAGAGGAAGAGGACAAAGATGGATTTGCCGTGCCGTCTACCGAACCCTATAGCGATAAAAACTGGGACGAGAAATCCAAAAAATATGCTGCCATGGTACACATGCTGGACCGTGACGTTGGCCGTATTGTGAAACGTGTTGACGACCTGGGATTAACAAAAAATACACTGATTATTTTCACCAGCGACAACGGCGGACATGAAACAATCTGGAAAGAATTTGATACCAACGGCCCTCTTTGTGGATATAAACGCAATCTGACCGAAGGAGGCATTCGTGTGCCTTTTATTGCCCGTTGGCCGGGAACAGTACCAGCCGGTACAGTAAGCAACGAAATTATAACTTTTCAGGACATGATGTCTTCATTTGCAGAACTGGCGGGTGTACAGGCTCCGGACAGGATCGACGGTACATCTGTTGTCAGTGCGCTTTTGGGTGGAAAAGTGAAAAATCCGCATCCATATTTATATTGGGATTATGGTTTTTGCCGGGACCGCTACGACCAGGCCGTACGTATGGGAAAATGGAAAGGTATTTGTGAAGGTCAGGGAAATCCTGTACAACTTTATGATTTGGATAATGATATCGGAGAAAATCACAATATCGCTGACAAACACCCTGATATCGTTCAACAAATTGAAAAAATCATGCAAACAGCCACTGTTCCCAGTGAACGTTATCCGGTCGGCAAAAAATACACCGGCGGCCCTATATGGAAAAAGCAATAATTCTTTACGACTAATAAACTATACTCATCCTGTTAAACAGGTAAAAAAATATTACCAGCAGCTACAGGAGAAATGTATGTATTCTACGCGTCGAAATTTTCTCAAACAAATTGGTTTATCCTCCCTTTCACTGGCCCTGCCGGGATGCAGTAAAAAAAACAATTCTCAAAAGCCAAACATCGTATTTATCATGATCGATGATTTGGGCTATGGTGATATTGGCTGTTATGGTTCCCAAATAAACAAAACCCCGAATATTGATAAACTGGCACATGAAGGTGTTTTGTTTACTGATTATCATTCCAACGGTCCCATGTGCACACCCACACGCGCTTCCTTAATGACCGGAATGTATCAGCACCGGTTTGGGAAAAAATTTGAAAGTGCCATATCCGGTAAAACCGATTATGATGATGGTTTACCTTTGGAGGCTGTTACCATTGCGGAAGTTTTAAAACAGGCAGGCTATGCAACCGGCATGTACGGTAAATGGCATTTGGGTTATCACCAGCCTTTTTTGCCGTCAAATCAGGGATTCGACGAGTTTATAGGATTAGGGGCCGGCGACGGAGATCACCACACGCATATCGACCGCTGGGGCCGCAAAGACTGGTGGAACAAGGATACACTCAAAATGGAACAGGGCTACAGTACGGAACTGATTACAGACCATAGTATTGATTTTATAAAAAGGCATAAAGGCGGACCCTTTTTTCTATATGTTGCCCACCTCTCCATCCATTTTCCGTGGCAGGGACCGGATGATCCGCCGCACCGGGTTGAAGGTAAAGAATATTCGCAGGACAAGTGGGGTATCATCCCTGATAGAAATAATATAAGCCCGCATATTAAAGCAATGGTTGAATCAGTCGACACAGGCGTGGGAAAAATTATAAATACGTTAAAGCGTTTAAATTTACAGGATAACACGCTGGTTATTTTTACCTCCGACAATGGCGGCTATATTCACTATAGTGATACCCATTTTAACATATCAAGTAACGGTCCGCTCAGAGGACAAAAAACAGAAGTGTATGAAGGCGGTCATCGTGTGCCTTTTATTGCCTGGTGGCCCGGAAAAATTAAAGCCGGTACGACCTCTGATGAAATTGTGATGACCATGGATATGTTACCCACCTGCGCACAACTGACAAAGGCAGACATTCCCAATAATCTCAAATTCGATGGTACTGATATTGGTCCGTTGTTATTCAATAGTAAACCTCTGCCGAAACGGGCAGTCTGCTGGAAAATGGACGATGAAAAAGCCATTCGCAAAGGGAAATGGAAATTGTGTATGATCGGTGAGAGTGAACCCGAGTTGTATGACCTGTCAAAAGACATTGGTGAAACAACGAATCTGGCGGATGAACACCCTGAACTCTTGAAACAATTGACCGATGAATATTTACAATGGGAAAAGGACGTGACGTTGAATTATTAATAGACGAAAAGTTTTAGTAAAAACAAAAATGGGCCGTATAATTCGGCCCATCTTTTATTATAAATATAGATGATCTCCCACACATAATATCCTAAAATATAACTTAAAATCCCTTTGCCAGATGATAATAAACTTCGTTCCAGCGTAGTTCCTTTTTAAGATCGCTGATGTTGCTATTTTTATCAATAAGGACGTACTCGATTCCGGCCATTTCACAAAAATTTTCAATGTATTCGGGAGTAATGGCTTGACTGAATGCCGTATGGTGAGCCCCGCCCGCATAGATCCATGATGCAGCAGCGGTTTTAAGGTCCGGTTCAGGAACCCATAAAACACGGGCAACAGGTAATTTGGGCAAAGGTTCGGATTTAACACATTCAACCGAATTAACAATCATCCGGAAACGGTTCCCCATATCAATTAAACTCGCGTTAACGGCTTTACCAAGGGCCGTGTCGAAAACAAGACGTGCCGGGGCTTCTTTGCCGCCAATACCCAAGGGATGGACTTCCAATCGTGGTTTATCGGCCGCTATAGATGGACAGACTTCCAGCATGTGAGCACCCAAAACCTTGGACCCGGATGGATCCAAATGATAGGTATAATCTTCCATAAAAGAACATCCGCCATCAAGTCCGGTACCCATTACTTTTAAAGCACGTACCATAGCGGCGTGTTTCCAGTCGCCTTCTGCACCGAACCCGAATCCCATATCCATTAATCGTTGCGTGGCGAGTCCGGGAAGTTGCTGCATACCATGAAGGTCTTCAAAAGTATCGGTATAGGCGCTAAAACCGCCATCCGTTAAAAATTCCTTCAAACCCAATTCAATTCGCGCCTGGTAACGAACGTTTTCATGATATTCTCCGCCGGCGCGTCCTTCAGGAGAGATCGTATACAGATCATCATATTCCCGAACGAGCTTATCGACCTCGGCATCACTGATGCTGTCGATAATTTTTACAATATCACCGATTCCATAGCTGTTGACGGAAACACCGAACTTAATCTGGGCTTCAACTTTATCACCTTCGGTTACGGCCACTTCTCTCATGTTATCACCAAAACGGGCGATTTTCATATTTTGCATATCATACCAGGCAGCAGCACTGCGGGTCCAGATGCCGATTTGCTGTTGCACATCATGTTCCTGCCAATGTCCAACTACAACTTTGCGTTCAAGACGCAGCCGTGTCATAATAAAACCATGCTCCCGGTCTCCATGAGCGGATTGATTTAAATTCATAAAATTCATATCAATATCGTTCCAGGGAATGTCCCGGTTATATTGTGTGTGCAAATGCAGTATGGGTTTGTTTAAAATCTTAAGACCGTTAATCCACATTTTGGAGGGAGAAAACGTATGACACCAGGTAATAATGCCGATACATTTTTTATCCGCATTTGCATCAATACAAAGATTTGTAATTTCATCGATTGTTTTTAATGTGGGTTTGCAAACAATATTAACAGGAATATCCTGAGAGACATTTAAAAAGGAAGCTATTTCTTTGGAATGATCGGAAACTTGTTGTAAAATTTCCAGACCATATAAATTCTGACTGCCGGTAACAAACCAAATATTTAATTGTTTTAAATCCATAATGTTACTCCTGATTGGGCATTAGTTATAGTTTCATAACAGGAACGACCGGAAACAAGGTCGCGTTAAATGTCAAGTTAGTAAATCCTCACGATTCTTTTTGACCGTAATAGGCATTGGGACCATGTTTCCTGGAATAGTGTTTTTGAATCAAGTGCCGGTCCAGCTCCGGGGTTTGGGGATTTATTTGTAAAGTCAGAAAAGCCATTTTTGCCAGTTCTTCAAGGACAACGCTGTTATACACCGCTTTTTCAGGTGTTTTTCCCCAGGTAAAGGGGCCGTGTCCGGCAACAAGGACCATTTCAACCTCATCCGGAGAAATATCTTTAAAACAGTCAATGATCTGATTTCCGGTTTCGATTTCATAATCACCTTTAACCATTTCCTCAGACATAAATTCAGTACAGGGAATGCTTAGATGCAAATGATCTGCATGGGTGGTTCCCAACACAGGGATGTCTTTAGCGGCCTGTGCCCATGCTACAGCATAAGTCGAATGAGTATGAGCCACCCCTCCTATGTCCGGAAAATTTTTATATAAAACCAGGTGGGTTTTCGTATCCGATGATGGACGTAACGTGCCTTCGACAACCTTACCATCCAGGTCAACAATCACCATATCATTAACCGTCATTTTTTCATAACTGACGCCACTTGGTTTAATGGCAATTATACCTTCTTTACGGTCTATGGCGCTGACATTACCAAAGGTGTAAATAACCACCCTTTTTTGCGGTAATTCCATATTACATTCAAAAACTTTTTGCTTCAAGTCAATATATTTACTCATAAAAATTCCGGCTTTTTGTTTATTATATAATATTAACGTATGCTTGATTAGTTTTTAATATAATACAAATTGAATGATAAACAACGTTTATTTACAAATTGTTGAATTCGCCTAATTGATCTGAGCGTTTTCATTAATTCATTTTCCAGCCAAAGATTATCCGGTTTTCCTTGATAAATCCTCATACTTTGCAAATCTATTTTAAATAATTAGTGTTAACCCGGTTATTTTATCTTGACATTGAGGTCACATTTTGTTAGTATTTAAATCATTTCCCATGCACAAAATTGAATGCTGGAATTCAAATCGACATAAAGAATTCTTATTCCCTGGTTAAAAATAAAACCACTATAATCCCAAACATCAATCCAGAGTAAAGCAGTACTCATTCTAAATACCTCAAATCGCAAGTATCACGCCGGCATTCGTTTAGCAGAGAGTATTTTTCAGAGTGTCAAACAGAGCTTACTTGATACAAACTTGTAAAATGAAAAACATCTTTTTTGAATTTATATATTTATAATACTATTAAATCACTTTATACATTTAATTAACACATATAGGGAAATTCATGAACATTAAAAAATTCTTTATGTCTATTATCACTCTGGTTGTACTTTTTAATGTTTTTTTATCAGCATGCTCTTATGGTCAAACCGAAAGTGTTGTACCCAAAAGTGCCGAACAATTAGCTCTTTTAAAAAAACCTTTTAATTTTATAATTGCAAACGACTTGGGTCGAAACGGATATTATGATCAAAAACCTGTTGCAGAGATGATGGGTGTGGTTGCCACAATCACAGGACCGGATTTTGTTGCAACACTGGGTGACGTACACCATTTTAACGGCGTTGAATCGGTCAATGATCCTCTTTGGCAAACAAATTTCGAATGGATATATAAACACCCGAAATTAATGATACCCTGGTATCCTGTTTTGGGAAATCACGAATATCGTGGTAACACACAGGCTGTTCTCGATTATTCAAAAACAAGTCGTCGCTGGGAATTCCATGATCGATATTATGCCAAAACAAAATCTATTAGTAAAAACGTGGACGTATTAATGGTGTTCATCGACACCCCTACATTAATCGATAAATATCGAAAAAATCCGAAAACATTTCCTGATGCAGAAAAACAATCCATGGAAAAGCAGCTTGGCTGGATCGATTCTACGTTAAGTGTTTCTGATGCCGGGTGGAAAATTGTTATGGGCCATCATCCTGTTTATGCAGGAACCTACAAATCAAAAAGTGAGCGCACAGACCTGCAAACACGACTGAAACCTATTTTAGATAAATATAAAGTTGATTTTTCTGTTTGCGGTCATATACACAATTTTCAGCATGTTCGTGTTACCAACTCTGATGTGGATTATTTTGTCAACAGTTCAGCTTCACTCACCAGAAAAGTGGATGATTTCGACGGTACCCTGTTCGGTAGCACGGATTCCGGATTTTCAATTTGTACGGTCAGGGAAACGGAATTAATCATGACATTTGTCAATAAAGAAGGCGAAATCATTTATCAATATATACGCAGAAAATAGCGGACTTGGCCTTTTTACAAATAAAAAATATACTTTTAACTTTACGAAAAATTAATGTTACAATATCTGTATTATTGGCTTATTTAAAATATACCTGGTAGGATATGAGAAATTTTGAAAAAAAGCTTATAGGATTGATCCTCGGAGCTATATTTCCTATATTCTTTTTTATGTTATCAATCGTTATTTGGTTTTTATTTGATAAATCAGAAAACAGCGTATTCATTTATCCTGTCGTTGGTATATTACTTGGACTAGTTATTAATCTTATATTTTTCAAAAACTGGATTGCCCAAAGATATTCATTGCCTCTATGGTTTTTATTTTTAATTTATACTTTTTATAACCTGTGTATTTTTGGATTCTTTATGGGTGTACCTGTATTTAACATTATAATGGGAATACCGGCAGGATATTATTATGGTAAAAGAATATTGTATAATAAAATCCAGCCGGATGAACATACAAAAATCATAAACCGGGTGTCTTTATTTACCGGGTTTATAATGGCACTAATTTGTTATATATCCGCACTCATCGCGTTAACTGACCCCACCACCGGGGAAAATATACAATTAATGTTTGGACTGAGTTTTGAAATTACAAAAGAAATGGTTTATGCAATTATTTTTACAGGTGGTCTGGGTTTGATTGTTTCTCAATTTTTTATAACAAAATTTATAGCCGTAAAAACAATCAAAAATACTTGATTATATTCCAATGCTAAAGAACAACAATATGATAGAAACCAAAAGACTGATACTAAGACCGTTATCTCTTGATGAATTAACAAAGCACATAAAATCGCCGGACGAGTTGGCAAAAGACCTCGGACTGGCACCATCAAAAGCACTCGTTGATGCAGAAACGCAGGAAGCTATTTTAAACGATTTATTGCCCAATCTTGAGGATAAAAACAAAGATCCTTTATTTTATACAATGTGGATAGTGATTGAAAAAAGCAATAAAGCCATTATTGGCGGAATTTGTTTTCACGGAGAACCGGATGAAAATGGACAGGTAGAGATAGGATATGGAACCGACGAAGAATTTCGAAATAAAGGCTATATGACCGAAACTATCTCCGGCCTGATTGAATGGACCAGAGAAAATAAAAACATTAAAGCAATAAAAGCAGAAACAAAAAGTACAAATATATCCTCAATACGGGTATTGGAGCGCAACAATTTCAAAAAAATCAGTCAGACTGAAAATTCAGTAATACTGCAACTTTTACTAAAATGAAACCCGAGTTATTCTTACAAAAACAACAAATTCAAAAGAGAGACATTTAACTTGTGCATAAATTAAAAGGATATAGTATGCCATTTAAAAACTTGCATCAAGGATTTGTAATCAGAAACATAACTGCTTTATTTACACTTCTCCTCATCATCCTGACAATGTCAGGCTGTAATTTTGGTGGGGACAAAATTGATTCTAATCAAAAAGAAATTAACGTCCCCCGTTTTACTTATTATTTTAACAGTCTCAAAAATTTCAGTGGTAATGTTCTTGTGGCCATTCATGGTAAACCCATTTATAAAAAGAGCTTTGGACATGCGGACCTTGAGTTAGATGTTAAAAATACACCCGATACCAAATTCAGAATTGGTTCTCTTACAAAGCAGTTTACTTCAATGGCAGTTATGATACTGGTAGAACAAGGTAAGATAAATATAGACGACAAAATTTCGAATTATTTACCGGATTTACCAAAAAAATGGCAAAATATTACTGTTCACCAATTATTGACACATACTTCGGGAATTATGCATTCCTGGGCTTTGACAGACTTTAAACAAACAATGATGCTTCATAATTCTATTGATCAAACGATAGATCGCTTCCGCGATCAAGAGTTGGTTGCCAAACCAGGAGAAAAATATCAATACAGCGGTGTGGGCTATTTTCTTCTTTCTACATTAATTGAAAAAGTATCTGGTCAATCCTATTGTACCTTTTTAAAAGAAGAAATATTTGATAAAGCCGGAATGCCGAATTCCGGATGTGATGAGCCCGAACCTGTTTTGAAAAACAGAGCAATGGGTTATGTAACAGACAGCACAGGTACGTGTAATGCACCATACATTTATATGCCGATCCTCACCGGCGGAGGCAATCTTTATTCAACTTTGGACGACCTTTTAGCCTGGGACCGTGCTCTTTTCAATAATACCCTGATAACACCTGAAACAAAAAATAAAATGTTTACACCGGAACTTGTAGACTATGCATACGGATGGCACGTCACAAAATCAGACTCTGTTTTCAGGACTTTTCACACAGGAGGTGTACCCGGATTTAGTTCGTTAATTGAAAGGTATCCGGACAAAGGTATATTAATCGTTATTTTATCAAACAATGTAAGAGGAAAAAATCCTGAAATACGTGGCGAATTTTCAAAACTTGTTTTAAAAGAAAAGGGAAACAACAATGAAATGTAAAATTTTGTCTGTTTTAATGCTGGCTCTTGGCATTTCTGTAATGGCACAGCCATTGGAATTGAAATCTCCTGATCAAAATTTGGTTGTAACAATCAGCACAGAAAAGGATATTTCATGCTCTGTTGCTTTTAATAACAGCATAGCAACTAAAGTCAAAATGGCAATGGAACTTGAAGACGGGACTGTATTCGGTGAAAATGCAAAGATAGTTACAAAGTCTGAACAATATATTAAAAATAAAATTGAGGCGCCACTCTCAACCAAATTTTCAGTCATTACAGACGAATACAACCTGTTGACCTTAAATTTTAACAACTATGCCATTGAAATGAAAGTCTATAATAACGGCTTTGCCTACAGGTTTGTTACATCAATTAAAAAACAGGTCATCATAAAATCAGAAACCGTTGATCTGGATTTTAATGACGGTTCATTTGTTTACTTTCCGGAAGAAGAGTCGCTTATTTCTCATTATGAACGTGTTTACAAGTATTCCGGTATTAAAGACATTGAAAAAAATAAATTCTGTTCCCTTCCATTTTTAACGGAACCCGATAAAAAGACTAAAGTTTTATTCACAGAATCTGATGTCAAAGATTATCCCAATTTATTCATGGAAAAATCCGGGGAAAATTCTTTTGGCGCCTTGTTTCCCAAATATGTACTGGAAACACAACCGGCTGCCGGCAAAGAAGACCGGGATGAAGTCATTGTGAAAGAGGCTGATTATATAGCAAAAACCACAGGTGATCGTACTTTTCCCTGGAGAGTTTTGATTATCGGCGATGATAAAGATATATTTGCCAGCACCCTGGTTTATCAATTAGCAAGTCCAAACAAGTTAAAAGATACAAGCTGGATAAAACCGGGTCAAATAGCCTGGGATTGGTACAATGCCAATAATATATACAATGTCGATTTTAAATCAGGTTTGAATACGCAAACATATAAATACTATATCGACTTTGCAGCAGAAAACAATATCGAATATATTATACTTGATGAGGGCTGGTCAAAAAGTACAACCGACATAAAAAGCTCCAGTGATATTCTTGATGTGGAGGAACTGGTCAAATATGGTAAAGAAAAAGGCGTGGGCATCATTGCATGGGTACTGTGGAAACCGCTGAATCAGGATATACCCGGAATTCTGGATATTTACAAAAGTTGGGGTATTGTGGGCATTAAAGTCGATTTTATGCAGCGCGCCGATCAGCAAATGGTCAATTATTATGAAAAAGTTGGACAGGAAGCAGCTAAAAGACAGTTATTAGTCGATTTTCACGGTGCCTATAAACCATCCGGGTTATACAGAGAATATCCCAATGTGCTTACATTTGAGGGTGTTAAAGGAAACGAGAATAATAAATGGAGTAAGGATATAACACCGGACCATAATCTGACAATTCCATTTACACGAATGGTTGCCGGTCCGATGGATTATACACCGGGGTCCATGGAAAACGCACAGAAAAAGAATTTTAACATTTGTTTTCAACGCCCCATGAGTTTAGGCACCCGATGCCATGAATTATCAAAATATGTAATTTTTGAAAGTCCATTACAAATGTTGTGCGATTCTCCCAGCAGGTACAAAAGAGAACAAGAGACCGTCGATTTTATAGCACAGATTCCGGTTATATGGGATGAAACAAAAGTATTGGAAGCAAAAATTTCAGATTACATGGTTGTTGCTAGAAGAAGCGGAGAAAACTGGTACATTGCAGCCATGACCGACTGGACGCCTCGCGATTTTGACATAACCCTGAATTTTATTCCGGAAGGCGAATACACAGCTCAGATTATGCAGGACGGTTGTAATGCTGACAGATTTGCAGAAGATTATAAATTTTCAACTATTACTGTAAAAAAGGATGACACATTTAAGGCGGTTCTTGCCAATGGCGGTGGATGGGTTGCTATTTTGAAAAAAAAATAAAAACAGACAATAATAATGAATAGATATCCCCTATTCAATAAATCAGTTTATTTGTTGTTTATAAAATGTGATCATCAAGTTAATATTAAAATCGCGAGTATACTATGAAATTTAAATTACCTGTATTTGTTCTTTTAATGTTTTTTGCATGTAGTTCACTCGAAACAAATAATACACCGGCAGATTTTGTCGATCCGTTTATTTGCACCCAGGGTGATCACGGACAATGGCATCCTTCGGCGTTGGTACCATTTGGACTGGTTAAACTGGGTCCGGATAGCTGGCCCAGCAGTCTGACAGGTAATGGAGATTTTGCACATAGCGGTTACAACTATAGCGACGACCATGTTCGCGGTTTCAGTCATTTTCGCAAAGGCAGTTCCGGCGGTGGCGGCATTAAAGACCGTGCAGGACTACTCTCTATCTTTCCATTTACAAAAGCCAACAATAAAATGGATTTTACAAATCCAGTAGAAAAATTTGACAAAAAAAACCAAAAAGCACAACCCGGCTATTATGAGGTTGAACTGGAAAACCATATTTTGGTGCAGTTGACGGCAACTGTTCATGCCGGGTTTCACAGTTATACGTTCCCATCCGATTCATCAAGAAAATTATATATCAATCCGGGAAATTGGCAGCGCACCAGTGGACTTGATGTTGAACAGGATGACTCGACACAATTGTCCGGATTTCTGAAAAGAGGTCCATCAAATACTTATTTTATCATGCAATTTAATGATCCGATAAAAAGTATTTCTGTTTTTCAAAACAATGAAATGACCGATACCGACAAATTGGACGGGAAAGGCGGGCTGATTCTCGAATTTGAAAAAAGCACACAACCCTTACTTGTGAAGGTGGGTGTTTCATTAACAAGCCTGGAAAATGCAAAAATTAATCTGGCGGCAGAACTTGATCATTGGGATTTTATTAAATGTCGTCAAGATGCAAAGAAACAGTGGAACAGCAGATTGAGCACTATTATGGTAGAAGGTGATAAAGAGTATAAAACAATTTTTTATACAGCTTTGTACCATACATGCTTTTTACCGGTGATTATTACAGATGTGGACGGTTCGTATCCCGGACTCGATGAACAAGTACATAAAGCTAAAGGGTATATCCATTTTGATGATTATGCCTTTTGGGATTCATTTCGCACCAAATACCCGCTTTACAGCCTGGCTTTTCCCGATGTTTACCAAAATGTTTATCATTCGCTTTATGACATTTATCAGCAGGCCGATAACTGGAAACCCTTCCCGGATTGTGACCACGCTCCACACGGCTACCTGTTTTTAAATCGGGGTGTTAATGGTTATCAGCCTTACGGCACGTGTCGACATGAACACATGTTGATGGTAATGACAGACGCCTGGGTGAAAGGTATTGATAATGTGGACATGAACTCTGTCTATCCCTATTTGCGGCGGGAAGCTTTGGTGCAAATGCCTGAGAAATATGATAAAATTGGTTATATCCCTGCCAGACCGGACCAAACCGGCGAATACAGTTGGGACAGTTGGTGTGTTGCTCAAGCCGCCAGGGGTATAGGTAATGAAAGTGACTATAATTATTTTATGAAACGCGCCCAATATTGGAAGAACACCTGGGACCCGTCCATTAAATTTAATCGTGCGCGTGCAGCAGACGGTACCTGGCTGGACTTTCCGGACGATCCTACGGTGAATCGTGAAAAATACACCTATGAAGGCAGCAAATGGCACTGGCGCTGGAACGCGGTTCATGATGTGAATGGAATGATTGAACTTTTTGGCGGTCGGGAAAATTTCATTAACAAGCTTGACTATTTTTTCAACAATGATCTGTATACAGCCGGCAACCAAATTGACCTGCATACACCTTTTTTGTTTAATTTTGCCGGCGCACCCTGGTTGACGCAAAAATGGGTACGGAAAATTCTCACTGAACCAATGGTCCAACGCTACGGCACACATAACTTTTTCAAAACACCTATTTTTGATCGTATTTACAAAACCACTCCGGACGGCTACCTTGAAGAGATGGACGGTGATTATGGTTGTATGGCGGCATGGTACAATCTTAGCAGTATCGGACTTTATCAGATATGTCCCGGACAACCTGTTTATCAAATCACGGCGCCCATTTTTAAAAAGTTGAGATCAATTTGAACAGAAAGATTTATACCGGTAAAACATTTGTAATAGAAGCTCCTAATGTATCCGCTAAAAATATTTATATACAATCCGCTAAATTGTATGATTCAAATGGTAATTTTATCAGAAATTTAACAGAATCCTGGATGACACATTCGGAAATAACCAAAGGCGGAAAAATTATTTTTGAAATGCGAGACAAACCAAACAAAATGTGTTTTCAAAACTAACAGATAATTTTTTATAACACCTGGCTCTTAAAAACAAAAGAATAAAATATGGCTAACAGTAAAAAAGAAATCTATCTTGACGAATTTAAAAAATATACTCTTGTTGAAAAAGAACTGGAAAATTACCTGCTTGAAAATTCAAACTTGCCGGGAAAAAGAGGTAATCTGGAACTGGCGTTTTCGTTTAGAGATTATATTGAAAAAATCTATCTTCCTGCTAAAGAAGCCGCTTTTAATAACTGCCTCAGACTGGTTAATGAAAACCCGGCACGCAAAGCGAAAATTGGAAATGAAGAATTTTTACCTTTTTGCGGAATTGTCGGATTAGGCCGAATCGCTAAAATCGATTTTAATCGCAGAAATGAAATATTGCTGCTATTAAGAAAAAATGCTCAGGATGACAGATGGCGAATCCGGGAAGCTGTTGCAATGGCAATCCAGGAAATTGTAGCTGTAGACTCGTCACAAACACTGGAACAGTTAAATAAATGGCTGGAAGATGAGAACTATTTTGTGTATCGGGCAGTCGCTGCCGGACTGGCAGAACCCTATTTGATGAAGGACCCGCAGATTGCACAAGCTGCCTTTTTAATTCACAAAATTATTATAGAAAAAGTAGGGAACGAAAAAGATATTAAAACACCCGAATATAAAGCCCTGGTTAAAGGACTATGCTATACATTAAGTGTCATCATCCTGGGAAATAAAGAACAGGGATTCGATTATCTTGATCATTTAATAACTATTAATAATCCAATAATACGAAAAATTGTTCGGGAGAATCTGAAAAAGAACCGGTTAAAAAGGTTGAATGAAAGTGCCGTATTGCAGTTGTGGAAAAAACTGTAAACAACTCTAATTTAATTTACAGGTAAATAAATATAATATTCAAAACCAGAGTAACATTACCGGAACAATTACGTAAACCAGAATCATACGTTTAAAAAAAACTGGAAAGGATATCTCTGTGCGAAAAATATTAATTATCCCGTTTATATTTTCCTTTTTAGTGACGATCCAATGTAACAGACCGGCACCGTCAAAGTCCCTCCCCTATTTTAGTCAAAAGCCGCCTGACAGCACACCGCAATTGCTGGCTCCCGATTTTTTCTCTCATCAAAAACAAAGAATACACGGTTTTCCAAGCTTTACGCCGGACGGCAAGCAGGTTTACTGGCCTGTCATTCCGCCACAAATATTATATATGGAATTTAAAGACAATGTATGGTCCACCCCCAAAAAGACAGCTTTTTCCCAGACAAATATTCAAGCGCCGTTTCTGTCAACAAACGGCCAAAAACTCTATTTTCAATTATTCGACTCGACAGGTTATGGAAGTCTGGATATCTGGTATGTTGAAAAAAATGACTCCGGATGGGGTTCTAAACAAAACCTGGGTTCACCGCCAAACTCTGATAAAATGGAATCTCAACCGACACTAACAAACAGCGGCACACTCTATTTTACCGGTGTACATGAAGGCTTAACATGGAACCGTGGAATTTTCAGATCACGCTATCAAAATGGTCAATATGAAACACCGGAACTATTACCGGAAACCATCAACTCTAAATATATAGATTATACCCCTTTTATTGCTCCGGATGAATCTTTTCTGTTGTTTTCATCATCACGACCCGGTGAAAATGAACAGGACCAGAGAATTTATGTTAGTTTTCGTAACGAGAATGATGTCTGGTCGGAACCACATAACCTGAATAAAATAATAAATTTTGACCAAACAAGTAATTTCCCTTCACTAACACCGGACGGGAAATATATCATCTTTATGAGTAAAGGGCAGTACTATTGGGTCAGCAGTAAAATATTAAAAGATATGCTAAAAACAGAATAGGTACAAACTGTTTTTACACAAAATTCTATACAAAATATTGAGGTTAATACATTGAAAAATATAAAACTGTTAATACGGATCACCCTCTTTTTCATGATTTTGATTTTTTTGAACAACTGCAAACATTGGGAATATAACATCCAAAAAAACGGTATCTATTTTAAAAAAATTTCTCAATCCGGAGCAGGAAATTACATGGGGTATATGCCTGATAACCTTAATATTCAGGAATTTCCCTGTGAAAAAGGTTGGATACATTTTAATAAAAACTGGGAATTGCTCTCTTTTCAGTTGAGCCAGGATTTTATGTACAAGGGCACTCTTCTTCCGGCCCATACATGGATCCATTTTCCTTTTCAAGAAGGACGAACCGGATATATTTGCTCTTTCCCCCATGACTATCAGGTACAGGGTTATCTCTGCGGCGGCAGCGGCGGTTACAAAGGTACTCATACCGGATTTTACGAAAGCGGGAAATTGCGCAGTTTTTTTCCGTCTGAAAACGTTATGGTCGATAGTGTTTATTGTGATGCAAGCCTGCTGGTTAATGTCAATTTATATGAAAACGGAAAGATTAAAAAATGCAAACTGGCCGGAGATTATCAAACAAACGGCAAAACGTTTAAAAAAGGCAAAACAATCGAGTTTGATGAAAACGGAAATGTCAAGTCCGATTAAACTCTTTTGGAAAAGTGTATTAGTAAAAATAACTTGCCATGATTTTATTTAATTTGTATTATTCATTAATGGTTCGATTTTTATGCAATCGGGATTTTCAAAATACAAAACCGGCTATCATACTTATAAATATGGGTTGTTGACTATACAAAAACAAACTGAATTTAATTTACTAAAATTCTGTTATTTTAGATACACTAATAACACTATAAATAGTCTTTATGTAACATAATCACTAAACAATTGGGGTTAAGATTATGAAAAAACAGATGTTCTCTTTATTAGCGTTTTTATTTTTACTTAATTGCGAAAAAGATTTTTCTCCGTTTGAATACAACGATACATGTTGCCACTTTGGTGAACATGTAAGAAAACCCAACATTTACATTTATCCTCCAGAACCGATAAACCTGACAGTAAACATTTCCTTTCCGAATGGCGGAGAAATAACAGAATCCATACCACCCTATAAAACCGGCTGGGATATATTTGTAGATGAATCCGGGCTTATTGATAAGGAATTTGAATATCTGTTTTACGAAAGTCTGACGCCCGATCTTTATCAATATCAATATGGCTGGATCATCGAAAAGGAGCAGTTAACAAACTTTTTCACGGAAAATATGACGGAATACGGTTTTAATGAAAAAGAAATTAAGGATTTTATCACTTATTGGATACCCTTGTTAAACAACTCCAACATGTTTGCCATCTATCCTCAAACAGAACAAACCATTGAACAAATAATAAAACTCAATTTTTCAATTAAACCGAATTCAATCCTGAGATTGTTTTACATTATTAAAACGGTAGATGAGAGCTATTCTTTACAATGCCCGCAAATCGATCAATTTGAAAGGTTAGGTTTTACAGTTGCGGAATGGGGCGTTGTGATTAAATAGAATAGTTACTTTTTAAAATTACAAAACAACTGATCAAGATCATTTAAACATACCAACCAATTCCCGGGACACATTATGAAAAAAAATAGCTGTTTTTTAATTCTCCTTTTAGCTCTGTCATCTTTTCTTTTTTGTAAAAACCCGCACAACCCGGAATATCAATTATTCCAGCTTTATTACGTAAACACAAGCGGCGAAAACGGAGTTACCACATTTGATTATAATGATGAGGGGGTCCTGGAAAAAGCAATATGGGAACTTGAAGACGGCAGCCGGGCCTCAATCAATTTTTATCGTCATGATGAAAAGGGCAATATCATTGAAAAATATCGTGAATTTTCCGACAGTTTAATATCTGTTCAAAGATTTGAATTTGATGATAATGGTAACATGACAGCCCGCCATTTTCAGCGTTCCGACAGCATTACCGGCAAAACAACCTATAAATATGATAACAACGGAAAACTGCTTAAAGCTCATTGTATGGGCCTGAACGGGTGGTTTTACGGTGAACTGACGTATGTCTACGATAATGAAGGTAATCAACAAAAAGCAATCATTGAACAAAAAGGCAAAAATACCGGCGTAATTTTATACAGCTATAATGAAAACGGACTACTTATAAAAGAGCACTGGGATTTTAACGGCAAGTGGGGCCAAACCTTTGAATACGTCTATGAAAAATGCCGGCAGGGACCGGTTCATTATACCGGTTCAAATGTATTTATTTCTCAAAACGATAAATTCCGGGTCAGCAAAGAACAATATGATTATGCCGGAAAAACCGGCGGTCCCTCCTATTATTATTATGAAAATAACAAACTTGTCAAAAAACGATTTGAACGATCGGATAATTTCCATACAGAAACAAATTATCTGTACGATCATCTGGGAAGACTGATCAAGTCCTATCGGCAATATTCAAATGGTTTGTGCGGTATATTCACCTACGAGTATAATAAAAACGTGAAACTGATTAAAAGGTCTTTTAAACGCACCGACGGCGTGACCGGAAACGAAATGTATGAATATGATGAAAATTCGAGATTAATCAGGGCCTATTGGGACAATTTTGATACATGGCTTTCCGGTACCATTAATTTTACCTGTCATGACAACGGAAACCTGAACAAAGGCCATTTTAAGGGTAAAGACGGATTTGATGCTGAAATAGATTTCAGTTATGATGAAAATCAAAATTTAACAAAAATAGTCTGGAACTTTACTTTTGGAAAAACACAGACATATATTTTTGACTATGAAAAATTGTGATTGAATAAATGTAAAAAGTTAAAACAAAAAAAGGGGTATGCAAAATGAAAACGAAAATCTTTTTCTTTGCAGTAATCTTGATGACAACAGGTATGGCGTTCGCAACAAGTTCTTATCCTGTTGTTCCTGCTGCCAATGACTCATTGTTACATGAACACTCTCCCTATCTCACCCATTTCTGGTACGATGGTTTACTCAGTCATGAGTGGCGCTCTCTTGATCCAAATACTCATCCAATTTGGTTGACATACATAGAAACCTCCACTGAAAATGACAAAGTTATTGCCCGCAACTTTAAACTGTACTATAATCAAGACTATCAAATAACTGAGAAACAAATTCTTTCAGATACCACCGTTCAAAAAAAACGTTCCAGTCCTCTTTTGGAAAATTATCTGTTAAATCCGGTTGCTGTTTGGATTGAAAGTGACGCTGATTCGAGTTGTCTGATGTATACCCGGCTTTATAATGATCAATGGCTCCCGGCCCAAAAACTGAATTTCGGACAAACAACAGCTTCTCTACCAGTTTTTACTACGATGGATGCTCTTGATGCCGAAGACAAGAGCGATTCATTGAACCGCCTGTTCTGGGTGTCGGACAGCTTTATCTATACCGCAGAATTTAATAATTTTCAATGGCACAATATAAAAACAATATATACTTTTCAGGATTCAGTTAAAGCATTGAGCGCCAGAATCGATTGGTTTGAAAATATTTGGCTTTTGTTTGAAGAAAAAGGACCGGATGATTCATTATCAGTTAAATTAATGATTTTACCAAAAGACAGTACAACGTGGAAAGGCCCATATTCCTTACTTAAAATCCATGGAAATATTTCTCAAGCATGTTTGAATTTCCATTATGATTGTGCTGAAAAACCAATCATGTTGTTAAACTGGGTTGATGAAAATAAATTTCTTGGCGCATCTATTACGTTCCAGCAAGATTCCATAAACATTGGACCTTTAAATAGCTTTTTTAGTCAACCTGAATCTGATTTTAAATTTATATCAAACAGTTTACTACCTGGCGGCTGTGTTATTACATTTAGTCCTTATTATTTCTATTCATATAAGCAACAAGGTGTTACGCATTTAAATAGATGTCAAGATCCTTGGTACTCTGAACTTTTTCATTCAACAGAAAACAGTGTCCCAAATCTGGCAATGTCGGGTTTTAACAATCAATATTTTGTTCAGAGTTGGGAAGAGTTTGATGGTAAACAATCAGATATTTATCTCAAAATAAATTTTATAAAAGTTGGTGTAGATGTTGAGCAATCAGACAAGCAGATAGTATCAACAGATTTCAGGTTATTGCAAAACCATCCGAATCCCTTTAATTCCAGTACGATTATAAATTACTACCTTCCAAAATCACAACCAATTGAATTATCACTATATAACATTATTGGTGAAAAACTCCAAATATTATACTCCGGAAATCAATCAAAAGGTGTGCATTCAATAAAATTATCAAGCCGGGAATTAACATCCGGTGTTTATTTTTATATACTTAAAACGGGAAATCAGACATTGATGAAAAAACTTTTGGTGCTAAAATAACTTGAAAAATTAAATGAAATTCGATTACAAAATGCTAAATGATCTGTTGTTCAAAAAAACAAAATGTAAACAGTAATTGGGAAAACGGCGTCTTAAAAACAGAGTATAATTAAATGTTAAAGACGTTTTGAAATCAGGAGTCTCTGATGTTAAAAAAATATCATTTAACAGGTATATTTATCATTTTTATTCTCCTTCCAATTTCGCAATCTTCTTCACATCAACCCTGGCAACCACTTTATGATAGAGGGACCAAATACATAGAAACCGGGCAACTTGATTCTGCAAAAGTTACTTTTGAAAAGATTTTAGAAACAGATAAAAATATTGCAGAAGCTTATTATGGACTGGGAATTATAGCAGAGCAGGAAAAACCCGGAAATCCTGAAGCAAAAAAACTTTTTAAAAAAGCTATAAAACATAAACCGGATTTTGCAGAGGCCTATTATTATTTGGGAAAAACAATTAACAATAACAGAAATTTTTCCGAACGATATACAGCCCCCAAATATTATGAAAAAGCCATTGAACTTGATTCCAGTTTTTCGCCTGCATGGAAGGCTTTGTCTGATTTTTATAAAAATCGTCAAAATATAAATAAAGCAATTACAACACAAGGAAAAGCATTTTCATATATACCCTTTGACAAAGATCTATTTAATACATTTCTCGAAAGTGTTTTCTGGTATTCCCAAGAAGAAACCGGAAAAATTTTTCTTTTAAACTTAATAAAAAAATATCCTAAAAATTGTACATTTCAATTTCATTTGGCAAAGCTATATTTTGCACTGGAAAAATATCAGCAAAGTCTTTTTATTTTAGATAAATACGATTCAAAATGCATGGGCATTTCCGAATGTCAATTTCATTATTTAAAAGCAAAGCTATATTTTAATCTTAATAAAAACAAATTGGGTAATGAACATTATAATAAGGCATTGGCACTTGTTAAAGATAAAGCTGATGCGGATTTATTTTATCCTGATCTATGTTACATCATGAATAATAACGAGTACAAAGAACTAGTGACCTTAAAACCGGAAGAGATTGAACAATTTTATCAACGCTTTTGGCTGTCCCGTGATCCTGCTTTATCAACTGAATTGAATGAAAGAATGAGTGAACACTATAACCGATTAGCTTTTGCACGTAAAAATTTTAGACGTTATGTGGTCGGCAGCTCAGAATATGAATTTTATCATAAATGGAAAACTAAAAGTAAAGCAGGACAAGAATTGATCAATGAGTACCAAACCAATGCACTACCTGAAAAAAGAGAATTGGATGATATGGGACTCATATATGTACGTCATGGAAACCCGGACAAATGGGTCACTAGTGCTGAGGCGGATATGTTTAACCTGTCATGGCTCTATTATGCAAAAAATAAAACTCCTAAAATGATTTTTCATTTTTCCAAAGGCAGCGGAGCCAGGGGATGGGTAATGACCCTGATACCAATTACTTTTTCAAATCGAGCTGAACTTGATCCCAAATATGCAGTCATGGACCCCTATGTTCATGAAGAATCGTATATAATCGGCCAATTTGATGCTATTGAAATTCCTCATAGACTGGCAATAGAGAATGAAAAATATGTACAGGTTGGGCTGCATAAGGAAACAACAGAGTTTAAAGTAAAAAAAGAACTTTTAAAATTTCCATTAAATATTCTATGTTTTAAAGGTAAGCAGAGAAAAACTTTGGTTGAAGTATATTATGGTGTTGACGGGAACCAGGCACAAATAGAAACCTCCGGTAAAAGCAGTTACTTAGAACTTGACTCTTTTTTAGGTATCTATGACAGCACATGGCATCAAATTACCAAAGAAAAAAATGATGAAAGAATTGCATTGGGTCATTTATCTAAAACAGAGTGGCTTTCGAGTTCATTTATTGCGAAAAGACAGGTTAGCATACTACCAGGAAAGTATCATATAGAGTTTCAATTGCATGATAAAGTAGCCGATAAATTGGGTGCTTACAAAGGCACCACACAATTGGTTAATTACCATCAAGATGAGCTCATAATAAGTGATATCCTCGTTTCAGATATAATTAAATCCTCCGACAGTACGGCCCGTTTTCGGAAAGGTGATTTGTCCTATGAACCGCACATGTTCTCTCCTTTTAATAAAAATGCAGTTATTGGACTCTATTTCGAAATATATAACCTAGCTTACAATCAAGGCGGAACAACAAAATATGAAATTACCTATGCAATTCAACCAAAAGACAAAAACGATAAAGCCGGTTTTTTACGATCACTTTTTAAGAGTAATAAAAAAAATATAGCCCTTAGTTATGAAACCCGGGGTAGAATAAGAGACGAAATAATATTCAATAATCTGGACACACAAAATATAAATTCTGGTAATTATGAAATTATTATAGAGGTCAGAGACAAAATAAGCGGTCAAAAAACCCAAAAAAAAGTAGATATCCAAATTATATAATTTACGATTCTTAAAAAAAATAGATAAACTATTTTAGATATATTATCAAAATTTACTATATTAAATCAACCAAAGGGGAATAACAAAATGACTGTTTGATTGTATTATCATCAACACTGAATCTATTACTCAGGAAATCTAAAAAACCATGGATATTTTCCCAATAGACTCACATCGTGATTTACATGCCTTTATCGACTTGCCCTACAAACTCTACAAAAATGATAAAATGTGGGTCCCTCCCCTGCGAACAGAACAGAAAAAACAGTTTTATCCGGGGTCCAATCCTTTTTTAAAACATTGCAAAAGGCAGCTTTTTTTATTAAAAGATAATGGCAAAATTATTGGTCGTATTGCTGCCTTTATTGATAATCTGGCCATAGACTTTTGGAAAGAACCAATCGGCCTGTTTGGTTACTTTGAATGTATTCAAAATAAAAAAGCGGCACATTTACTACTTGAGGCGGCAAAAGATTGGTTAAAAGCCTCAGGATGCACGAAAATCCGGGGACCCTGGAGTTTTGTATCGCAGGAATGGGGTATGGTATTGGAAGGATTTGAACCTTCACCGGTGCTGATGGCTCCTTATAATCCTTCATATTACAATAATTTTCTTGTTGATTTTGGCATGCACAAAGCAAAGGACCTTTTGTGCTGGAATATATCAGCAAAAGATGATTACAAAATCCCGGACCGTATTTTAGAGCTGACCAACTCAGTTGCCGACAGATACGGTATTCGAATTCGGAAAATTAATATGAAACAATACGATCAGGAAGTACAGACAGTCATGGAACTTTCCAATGCCAGTATTATTGAAAATTGGGGCTACTCTCCTGTAACCGGAGAAGAAGTAAAAACCATGGCGCATGATTTAAAGGCAGTCATTCAACCTAAAGGTGTGCTTTTTGCTGAAGATAAAAACGGACGGCCTGTTGGTTTTGCCATCGCATTACCAGATATCAATCATTTATTAAAAGGAATGAATGGCCGATTGCTTCCTTTTGGATTCATTAAATTATTATGGGGTATACCCAGATTAAAACGATACCGTATGTTTGCCCTGGGAGTCATTCCGGAATTTCAGGGCAAGGCAATAGACAGTCTTCTATACCGGGCCTTACATGAATCGCTTTATACTCAGGACTTTTGGATGGAGATCAATTATGTATTGGAAGACAATCTACCAATGGTTAACGCCATCAAAAAGCTGGGCGCTAAACAAACACGGCGTTACAGAATATATGAATTGGAAATAAATAATTGATTTGTTATAATTAATAAAATCATTTTTCAAATCCACAAAATAGAAAAAGCTTTATTATTCTAATTAAATCCAATAAAAAAAATATTACCAGTCAGAAAAAAATCGGTTTAAAGCCAAAGGTGGAACATGAAAAAAGTATTCGTCATTTCAGGAAGTCCCAGGAAAAACGGTGACACATCAAAATTCGTTAAAGAGATCGAAGCTCAAATGGCCCCGCATGAAATTCAATTTGAATACATTTTTCTACGTGAGCATAACATTGAATTTTGCCGTGGGTGTATGCTTTGTATGAAAAAAGGCGAACAGAAATGCCCGATAAAAGATGATGTCCCGATCATTAGAGATAAAATCCTTACAGCAGACGGCATGATTTTCTGTTCACCGGTCTACGAACATCAGGTTTCAGCCGTGCTAAAAAACTTTTTCGACCGTTTTGTTTTTCTCATGCATCGTCCGGCTTTTCATAATAAACCCGCTTTAATCATCAGTTCTACAGAATTGAGTGGTATGGGAGAAACCATGAAATATATGGCTTTCCCTATTACCTGTTGGGGATTTCATGTCATTGATAAAATCGGAATCATCCCGGATGCTTTCAAAGTGAAAGGTCCTTATCGTGATAAAGTATTACACAAAGTTGAAAAAAGTGTTTCAAAATTTTTAGAGTGTCTGAATTCTCAAACAACCCCCGAACCTTCCGTACCGGCATTACAATTTTTTAATAAACTCAAAACAAAAGTTATTATCCATCGTGAAAAATTGCCTTATGACTATGAATATTGGAAAGAAAAAGGATGGTTAAATAACGATTTCTTTTACCCGATTAAAATAAATCCTGTTAAAAAATTTATTGGCAGACTGCCGGTTAAGATCATAAAAATTGTCATGAAAAAAAAGGTTGGCCCGCAGGCTTTCTCCGCCATGTTTGCCGAACCCCTCAATTCATTTGAAACTGAAATTGCCAAATAAAGCGTTTAGCTTTCAAGTATTTTCTATTTGCTATTTACAGGGATTAGAAATTTTAATCCCTGTATAAATCATTTTGTGAATCCTTCCTTTCCTCTAAAAAATAGCTTGCCTTGGTTTTCTATAATCTGTATTATAGAATCGTTATGGATTTATATATTTTTCTGAATTTCTCTTACAATCTTTTCTACCAGTATTTTGACAAACAGACAGACGGAGACAAACGATGGTTGATATTAGCTTATATTTACAAAAACTTAGGGCCGGGGAAAATGTAGCCAATCCCTTTCTTGATTTTATGGGAATTTGTGTTGAAGAACTCAAAGAAGGATATGCCCGTTTCGGCATGGACATTCGTCCCGAATTTCTTCAGGAAGCAGGCGTTGTTCAGGGTGGTCTCTATGTAGCCTTGTCCGACGAGACGGCTGCCCATGCAGCTATGACCACACTCTCTCCGGGAGAAACGGTCACCACCATTGAGCTTAAAAACAATTTTCTTTCCATGGCTTCTGAAGGACGACTGACCGCAGAAGCAACAGTATTTAAAAGAGGACGCCGTCTTATCATCGTCGACACCATTGTTCGTAACGAAAAAGGAAAAAATATTTCCCGCAATAGTGCAACTTTTATGGTTATTCCGGAATCCTGATTTTTTACAATACGCTATATTAAAAATTAAAAGTCCTGAAAATTTTTATCAGGGCTTTTTTATATATAAACTAGCTCAAATTGAATTTCTGCTTTATCGGATCGTAGAAAACCTTACGTCCTTTATCATAGGCCAGCATGGCCATAATCACAGTCACAGCATGCTGATAACCGGCTTCTATGGGCGCATGGGGTGTTTTACGATTGCGGATACACTGCAGCCAGTTCAGAAAATGGTCCGGTCGCGGCACTTCTTCAACAATGTTTTCACCCCAATAACACCTTTATTTTTGCTCCCTCCTTCTGCTGTTAAAACGGGTTGGCTCCAGTGGTCCAGTTTCAACACGCCCTGATCGCCGAACATTTTAAATGAATCACCGTAACTGTTGCCGCAGTTTGTCGAATAACTCACCATAAACCCTTCCGGATAGGTCCACAGTGCCTGAACATGGTCCGGACAGGTAAAGTTGTACTGGTCTTGCCATGTATAAGTCCCTCCTGAGCAAACGCAGCTATCCGGAAATTGAGCGCCGGTGATATAGTGCACCAGATCGATGTAATGACTTCCCCATCCGGGTATGGTGCCGTCGGAAAATTCCCGATAGCCATACCAGCCGGAATAGACATCCGGATTAAACGGACGCATTGTCCGGTGCATGAGAAACTCTTTCCAGTCCACATCCTGCTCTCTGACTTCTTTTAAACGACTATACCAATAGGGTTTTTCGGCATTTCGGCACTGTTCAATCCGGCTGACTGTTCCGAGAATACCGGTTTTATAAAGATCACGGCATCCGGTAAAAGACCCCATACTCCGCAACTGGGTGCCCACCTGACAGATGATCCCTGCATCTTTAACAGCTTTTACAGCCTTTTTAGCCCGTTCCAGTTCCATTCCCAGAGGTTTTTCAACATAAACATCAAGTCCGGCCTGAGCAACAGCCTGTAAGTGGGTGGTATGCTGATGGTCGCAGGAAGCGATCATAACCGCATCAAGGTTTTTAAATTCCAGTAATTGCCGGTAGGAAACCGCCTGACGGGCATCGCGGCCATACCACTCTTTAACCTGGGCATTTGCTTCGTCGCGTGCCACAGACCAGGGATCACACAAGGCGGTAAATTCTATATTTTGTGTTTCATTATGTTTATACACACCGGGCATGTGCCCATAAAGGGCCCGGCTGCCGCAGCCGATCATGCCTATGGAAATACGGTCATTTGCACCGATGATACGTTTGTAACTGGATACAGGCTGCGTGGAAGCACATGACAGGGCCAGGCCGGCGCTTCCGGCAGTTGCTGAGGCAATAAACTCTCTTCGGGTTATACAGTCAGTCATGATGACACCTCTGTTTTAGGAATTCATTAACCATTGATTCAATTAAACATATTAATTTTACAGAAAAAAGTAAATACATAATCAGAATTTTATGGATAAAAACATAATTAATCTTATAATTCGGATAAACAAACAATCTCCTGTTGTTTCGGTTTTGATATATTTTGATAATTTTGTAAATTAACTACAATATACATGGAGAAAAATAATGAATAAAGAAAAACAATACGTCATCGGCGTTGATATCGGAAACACCAAAACTTCCTATGCGCTTGTAGAGCATTCAGGTCAGGTCCTGGCGAAACTTAAAGACAAGGGGACCAATTATCAAAACATCGGTGAAGCGGAAATGCGTCATCAGTTACAGACCGCCGTCCAAAAACTGTTAAAAAAGTTTAACATTTCTGCAGAACAAATTTCTTTTATTTATTTCGGCGCTGCCGGAGCCGACTCGCCGGAAGACTTTATAATTCTTAATAAAAGTTTTGCCCAGGTACTGCCGGACCGCCCTTTTGATTTTGAAAATGACGGCTGGATAGCCCTTCATAACGGAACTTTTGGCAATCCAGGTATGGTGGTAACATGCGGTACGGCGAATACAAATTGTGTTCAGAGTCCGTCCGGTAAACACATGCGAATTGGAGGATTATGCGAATTTTTAGGAGACGTATTGGGCGGCCATGCTATTGCCTCGTATACCCTCATTGCCGCCATGCGTTCGGAAGACGGTCGCGACGAACCGACCATCCTGACGAGCAGAATAAGTAAAGCTTATTCCGTTAAAAGTTTGAGCGAGCTTGTCAACATGGAAATCGACGATAATCAGGTCCGCAAAATATTACCGATATTATTTTCCTGTGCGCTCGAATATGACGGCAAGGCCCTGGAAATTTGCTGGAACATGGTTAAAGAGGTTTTAAAAATTGTAAATGAATTTTACAACGCCATGTTTCGTGATCAAAAATTTACCCTTGTTTTGGAAGGTTCGGTTTTTAAAGAGCGTTACCAGCCATTTACCAAGATGATAGAATTGGCCCTGCATCAAAAATATGATCTTGATATTGTTATCCCCGATCACGACGCAGTCCTTGGTGCGGTCTTTTTAGCTTTAAAAGGCAGCGGCGTCAACATAAGTGATTCCTTTGCCGAAAAAATTATACAATCCTACCAAACAGCGGAGCAGTTGTCATGAAAATTTGTATCATTGGCGGCGGCAGCACCTATACACCGGAACTAATCGAAGGACTGGTGCATATCTCAAATATAGTCCGCATCGATGAAATATATATGCTGGATATTGAGGAGAGTCGTGAAAAATTTGCAATCGTCTCTGCGTTTGCACAACGAATGTTGACTTCAAGCAAGTCATCTATTGTTTTAAAAACAGGTTATGATCCTGAACAGGCCATCAAGGGTGCGGATTATCTGCTGTTCCAGTTCCGGGCCGGGCTTATGCCGGGACGCATAAACGATGAAACAATTCCCCTGGAATTCGGATTAATCGGACAGGAAACAACCGGTATGGGAGGAATGGCCTGCGGTCTTCGTGCATTTCCCATTGTTGAAAAATATGTTGAGCTGGCACGAAAATATGGCAACAATCCCTGGATCATCAGTTTTTCCAACCCGTCCGGCATGCTTTCCGAATTCATGTTAAACTATCTCCATTATGAAAAATGTATCGGACTGTGTAATGTGCCTATAGAGTTTGTTCTTGAATCGGCCAAATCATTTGACGTGACCAGAGATGATGTGTTTTTAAAATATTACGGCTTGAACCATTTAAGCTGGGCCGAACAGGTGTTTATTAACGAAAAAGACCGTACCGATGAAATGTGGCAGCGTTTTAATCTCAACATGAAAAATATTCCGGCTACCGATTATGAACCTGATTTTTTGAAAAAACTGCGACTTTTGCCCAATCCCTATTTGCGTTATTTTTACATGACCGACAAAATGCTGGAAAGTGAATACATAGACCGCGACTCTAAAGGAACACGGGGACAGGTCATATTAAAAATTGAAGACGAATTGTTAGAGTTGTACAAACAGGAAACCCTGACGGAAAAACCGGAGCAGCTCAGTCAGCGCGGCGGATTTATGTATTCAACCGTTGCAACAGAATTGATTCATGACATTGAAACAGATGCTAACAAAATTCATATTATAAATACGTTGAATAAAGACACGGTTGACAATATCCCTTCGGATTATGTACTGGAAATTCCGGCCTTTCTTACGAAAAGCGGGCCTGTTACAAAATCAATCGGCGGAGCAAACAAGGCAACCCTCGGTTTGATTCATACAATTAAAAACTTTGAACGGCTGACGATTGAAGGATATATGAACAGGGATGAATCCCTGATTAAAAAAGCTATGCTCACCCATCCTTTGGGACCAAAAGAATCACAACTTGAAAAAGTGTGGGCGGCATTAAAAAAAGCGAACAAGGATCATTTTCCGTTATTTTAAAAATTCTTTTCATAATATTATCCATCAACAAACTTCTATAGAAAACACTTGGAAATATCCTGAAAAATGATTATCTGATATACACCTAAAATCAATAGAAATCTAAATATTACCAATACAAACGACATGACATCACGAGAGCGAGTTAAACGCGCTATCCACTTTGAAAATCCCGACCATGTCCCCCATTATTTACCCGATGGTCAACCAAACGATGTACTTTGGGCAGCTCCCTGGACAACCGGGAAAAACCTTGGTCCGGCAGATATTCAATCGTGGAAAAACAAAGGTCAAATCGACCAGCGCATAGATGCCTGGGGAGTTACATGGGAACGCCGGGCAGGAAACGAAACAGACATGGGCCAGGCAAAGTCTTATCCTATCAGCGATTTAACGCAGCACCATTTATATAAATTTCCGGACCGGAATAATCCGTCTTATTATATTCATACAAAACAAGCCATACAGGAAAACCAAAACAGCGATAATCCAAAATATGTTTTGGGAGTCATGGGATTCAGTTCTTTGAATGAGGGCATTCATAACATCATCGGACTGGAAAATATGTTCATGAGTTATTATGAACATCCGAATTTTTTAAAAGAATTGATTGCCCGGTTTGCCGAACAGCAGCGGCAATCCATAAAACTGCTCGCCGGACTGGGTTGCGATGGTGTTATGGCTTATGACGACTGGGGTTTGCAAAACCGGTTAATGATTTCCAGAGAACTCATTAACGAGTTTTTCATTCCTCACTATAGGGAAAACTGGACACTTGCCCATTCTCTTGGTATGGATGTATGGATGCATTCCTGTGGCTATATTATAGACTTGTTGCCTGATTTGATTAATGCAGGATTAAACGTTGTGCAAATGGACCAGCAGCAAAATATGGGACTCGAAAATCTGGCTGACAAAGCAGGAGGCAAACTTGCCTTTTGGTGCCCGGTTGATATACAAAATATAATGGTCCACGGTTCTGCTAAGGATATAGAAAATTATGTTCAAAAAATGGTTAAAACACTCGGCGGGTTTAACGGAGGATTGGTCAGTATGGCCTATACAACACCCGAGGCAATTAGTTTAGACCAGGATAAACTAAGAGTTATGTGCCGGGCATTCAGAAACTTTGGACATTATACACCCCTGATTTGAATCTAACTTGAGGAATATCATGAAAAAAATATATCTATTTCTTGTTTGTTTTTTTTTGACGTCCACCTCCTATTCACTTGATTATTACATCTCTCCCAATGGTTCAGACGATAACCCGGGAACGTTTGAAGAACCATTTGCCACCCTTGAAAAAGCACGAGATGCGATTCGTGCCGAAAAACCTTTCTCATCTGAAACCGATGTTAATGTTTGGCTGCGTGAAGGAACCTATAATTTATCCAAATCATTTGAATTACTCGAACAGGACTCCGGAGTTGACAGCTTTCCTGTTGTTTATCGAAATTATCCGGACGAAAAGGTAATTATCAGCGGCGGTATGGACCTGAACCCGTCCTTATTTTCTCAGGTAACAGACAAAAAAATATTAAAAAGGCTGGAAGAAAATGCCCGGCCTCATATATTGGAGATAAATCTCAAAAAGCTGGGAGTAACAAATTTCGGCAAACACCAGCAATACGGGCACGCACTGCCGGTTGTTACAGCGCCTATGGAGCTTTATTTTAACAACGAGGTGATGACACTTGCCCGTTATCCCAACGATGGTTATATGCTGATCGGTAAAGTGCATGATACCGGTTCTATTCCAAGAATTAAAGATTATGAAAATATTCGCGGCGGCATTTTTGAATACACAGATGACCGTCATGAAAAATGGCAGGGATTGGATGATGTGTGGTTTCAGGGAACATTTAAATGGGGTTATGCAGATGACAAAATTAAAGTTGATTGGATTGATCCGGATAAACACCTTGTCAAGCTAGCCACACCGCACATGTATGGGATTGACACAGGCAAAAATTATCGTCATTATTATGCTCTTAACATTCTTGAAGAACTGGATTCACCCGGCGAATGGTATGTTGATAAAAATACCGGAATGTTGTATTTCTGGCCGCCGGAAGACATTTCAAATTCTAAAATTTCTATTTCCATTGTTGATGAACCTATGTTTGTCCTTGATCATGTCTCTTTTGTAAATATACAGGGACTGATTTTTGAGAATGCCCGCGATATGGGAATCTATATCGAAGGTGGCGGTTATAATACCATTGCCGGATGTACGATCCGTAATATGGGGACGATTGGTATTTTAATGGGAAAGGGAGCCAAACAAACCTTTCCACATATTACCCATGATGATTATGACGGTGTACCTGTTTCACGAACAATCGGTACTTTAATACCTCAATTATACAAATACACAACATGGGACAGGGACGGCGGCAATAATCATTGGATCATCAGTTGTGATGTTTATAATACCGGTTGCGGCGGGATTTACCTCAGCGGCGGAGATAAAAAAAATCTGATAAATGGAAATTGCCTTGTGGAAAACTGCCGGGTCCATGATTACAACCGTCGTAATAAATTTTTATGGGCCGGTATTATTGTTGACGGATGCGGTAACAAAATCCGGCATAATGAAATTTTCAACAGTGACTTTCAGGGAATATACGTTCATGGTAATGAACATGTTTTTGAATACAATCATCTCCATCATTTGACACTAAATTCAAATGACACCTCACCCTGGTATAACGGACGGGACCCCAGTGATCGTGGTTTAGTTATTCGTAACAACTTTTTTCATCATTGCGGGAACCCGGACCGGGAATGGACCATGGGTATCTATTTTGATGATGCGGCCGGAGGCGGACTTGTTGAAGGAAACATTCTTTATAAAGTCGGATCCTTTGGAACGATTTACAGCAATGCCGGTCATGATATAACGGTTAGAAATAATATTCTTATTGAAGGCTATGGGCCTGCACTAACATTAAAATCCATGTGGTATGATTTTGGACAGTATCAAATTGATTATTATTTCGGTGAAAATAGTGTTTATCGCACCAGGCTGATGGAATCGCTGGATATAACAAAACCTCCTTACAGCACAACCTATCCGGAACTCGTTAACTGGCTGGATTTAATGGATGACGGGGTCACCTATGTAGGAATGCGGCCTAAAAACAATCTTTTTGAAAACAATGTTATTTATAAATACGGCGAAACGTTTCGCCTGGTAGGTGAACATGCACAATTTGATTTTAAAAACAATTATATAACCAATCAGGACCCCGGTTTTGTCAATTATGAAACCATGGATTTTCAGCTTAGAGACAATTCGATTGTTTACAAAAAGATCCCTGAATTTCAAAAAATACCATTTGAAGAAATGGGACTCTATAGAGATGAATTTCGTACCACCTTGCCGGAAGATGATATACATTATGCCAGTGAATTTTTCATTTCACCCGAAGGTAATGATAATAATCCCGGCACTTTTTCAGAACCGTTTAAATCTCTGGAAAAAGCCAGGGACGCCATTCGAACTATACCGGCACAACACCGAGACAGTTTAACGGTATGGTTGCGCGGAGGTTATTATCCTTTAAAACAATCCTTTGAATTACTGGAGAAAGATTCCGGCACGAAAGACTCTCCCATCATATACAGTGCCTGGCCAGGTGAAAAAGTCTATATTTCCGGCGGACAAAAAATACCGACAAATGCTTTTGAAAAAGTATCTGACAATAATGTGTTAAAACAAATAATTTCTACTGAGGCTCAAAATAACCTTTACCAGGTCAATTTGAAAAGTTTCGGAATTTCGAATTTCGGAGAGCATAAAAAATTCGGTCATGGTTTACCGGTTGTTACAGCGCCATTGGAAGTATTTATAAACAACGAAAAAATGCCCCTCGCCCGGTATCCGAATAACAGCGCCATATTAATTGGTAAAATTATTGATACCGGTTCCATTCCCCGTTGGGGAGATTATGAAAATATACGCGGCGGTATTTTTGAATACACGGACAAACGCCATGAAAAGTGGGTCGGAATCGATGATATATGGTTCCAGGGCACTTTTAAATGGGGATATGCGGATGATAAAATTAAAGTTGAATGGATTAATCCAGAGGCTGGACAGGTAAAACTGACCACACCGCACATGTATGGTTTGGGAAGCGGAGCTCCCTATCAACAATATGTGGCGTTAAACATTCTGGCTGAAATTGACAGTCCGGGTGAATGGTATGTTGACAAAAATACGGGCATGCTTTATATATGGCCGCCTGAAAACTTTGAAAATGCAGAGATTGAAGTTTCGGAACTGGAAACACCCATGCTTGTCCTTGATAACGCCTCGTATGTCAATTTTGAAAATGTATTTTTCCAGGTGACCAGGGGAATGGGTATCTATATTGAAGGCGGACAGAATAACCTGATTGCCGGTTGCACGATTCGAAATTGCGGCACAATCGGTATTATGATGGGAAAAGGGGCAATGCAAACTTTTCCGCACATTACCGGTGTCGATTATACCGGTGTTCCTGTTTCCAGAGAAATAGGCAGCTTAACGTCTTACTCTTATATGAATACGACTTGGGACCGGCATCCCGGCAAGAATCACGGTATTCTCAGTTGTGATGTTTATAATACCGGCAGCGGCGGTATTTTATTGGACGGCGGCAGCAAAAAAGAGCTGGTTCCCGGAAACTGTTTTGTAGAAAATTGCAGAGTTTATGACTTTCAGTTAAGAAACAGGTCCCAGTGGCCCGGAATCAAAGTATATGGATGTGGTAATCGTGTTTCTCATTGTGAAGTGTTTAATGCGGCGCTGCAGGCAATTATGGTGGCCGGTAATGAGCACCTTTTTGAATACAACCACATTCACCATGTTACGCTCAATTCAAACGATGCCTCTGCATGGTATATCGGCAGAAATCCAAGTGACAGGGGTAACGTCATCCGTTATAATTTTTTCCATCATGTCGGGCGTGTTGATCGCAAATGGACAATGTGCGTCTATTTTGATGATGCGGCCTGTGATGGTCTTGTAGAAGGAAACGTATTTTACAAAGCCGGTTCTTTCGGCACCGTCTACAGTAATGGCGGACAGGATATAACCGTTCGGAATAATATCTTTATCGAAGGCTATGGTCCGGTACTTCAGCAAAAATCCATGTGGTGGGACTTTGCCCTGGATTCAAAAGAATATTATTTTGGCGACGACGGTATTTATCGAAACAGATTAACAAAACATATTGATATAAAAAAAGAGCCCTATCGGTCAGCATATCCGAATCTGGTAAACTGGCTGGACCTTATACCCGGCAGTGATATTTACTATGGCATGCTGCCGGCCAGAAATACTTTTGAAAATAATGTTTCTGTAAAATATGATGAAACATATCGGCTGGTAGGATTAAACACACAATTTAAATTTAAAAACAACTATGTCACCAAAGAGGATCCCGGTTTTATCGATGCAGAAAATATGGATTTCAAATTGAAAGACGATTCTGTTGTTTATGAAAAAGTTCCTGATTTTCAAAAAATTCCCTTTGATGAAATAGGATTATACATTGATAATTACCGCACACAGCTTCCGGTTACGGGCGAATAACGAGGCAAAATGAAAAATAACAGTCTTCCACCAAGAGAACAATGGCATCCTTCAGGCGTAAAATTACGTGACATTTATGCAAAAAAACCGGATGCTCCCTTTTTCCATAAAACATTCGGACTTTGGTTTTGTCTGGATACCTGGTATGAACAGGGCCTGGACCCTGCCCTTAACCTTGATGATTTTTTTCACTTTGATCCTCCCGGACACCATGAACTGGGTGAATTGGGTTGGTGTGAAGCCGCGTTCTCTCCGGGTTTGAAGAAAAGATCATTGAAACACGGGGCAACCAGGAAATTGTTCAGGATATAGCCGGGCGATATGTTCTCTACTTTACCGGAAAACGCCAGGGATTTATGCCGGAATATCTGGACCATCCTGTAAAAGATCAGGCCACCTGGGAGGAGAACGTAAAATGGCGTTTAAACCCGGCGGATGAAAATCGTTATTTGAACCTGCATGACCGTATGAATATAGCTTTGCAAAAAGCATCACAGGGATTGATGATCCAGCAAAACCTTATCGGCGGCTATATGTATTTGCGCAGCCTGATTGGTCCTGAGAATCTGTTGTATTTCTTTTACGACAATCCAAAGCTTATCCATGATTGTATGAAAACCTGGCTGGAATTGTCTGATGCTGTTATTTCAAAACATCAGCAATATGTCACTCTTGACGAACTTTATCTGGCTGAAGATATTTGTTACAACGTAGGTCCGCTTATTTCGCCTGACATGATCAATGAATTTCTTATGCCCTATTATCAACAACTGTTAAAAAATACACAAGACCGTCAACTTGATAAAAAAAGGCATTTATATGTTCAAATCGACACAGACGGCTTTGCTGTTTCTGTTATTGATGTGTACCGTAAAGGGCTTGGAATGGATGTAATGAGTCCGTTTGAAGTAGCTTCCGGTTGTGATGTTGTACAAATAGCCAAAAACCATCCGGATCTGATTATAAGCGGCGGCATTGATAAACGGATACTCGCACAAGGCCCGGATGCTATTGACCGCGAACTGGACAGGATATTACCATTTATGCGAAAACGAGGGGGATATATACCAACATGTGACCACGGTGTCCCCCCTGAAGTAAAATGGAAAGACTATTTACATTACCGAAAACGATGTATGGAATTGGGAGGATAAAAAAAGCATGAAATTTTTTAGCTCTGAAAAATGGAATAAAATTAAAAATGATTCGAATTTATGGTGGCAGGGTGAACTTGAACGTCCGTTAATACAAATTCGTTTAAAAGACCAAAAGTCAATCGATAAATTAAAACCTGATTGTCCTTCTTACGAGTTTACCTCATTTTATGATTTGTCCATACCTGAAGAATTGATTATTGAAAACTGGCACAATGAACTGGAACACACAATCCATTTAGGTGACGCATTCCCTCATGTCTGGCCCAATTTTGGACCAGGTGTTATTGCGGCATTTCTTGGCGCAAAGCTTGAAAACGGAGAAAATACGGTTTGGTTTCATCCTGACAAAGACCTGGATATTCAATCTTTTGAATTTAAAATAAATCCTTATAACAAATGGTTCTCAAGAATTGAAAACATTTACAAAGCGGCCATAAAAAGATGGGAAGGTTCCGTACAACTTGGTATGACAGACCTGGGCGGTAATCTGGATATCGTTTCTACTTTTTTTCCCTTCTGAAAAATTACTACTTAATTTATATGATCATTCCGAACGTGTAAATAAACTCACCTGGCAGGCGCATCATTTGTGGTGGCAATTTTTCCAGCAATTTAATCAAATTCTTTCTCGTGTTAACCCGGGCTATTCATCATGGGCGCCCATTTTTAGTGAAAAATCCTCTTATATGCTGCAATGTGATTTCAGCTATATGATCAGTCCGCAAATGTTCGATACGTTTGTTTTACCGGAACTATCAGAGACAGCCAAAAGACTGGATAATGCCTTTTATCATCTGGATGGGGCCGGTCAACTCCCCCATCTTGATTCTCTTCTTGCATGCAAAGATATAAAGGGGATACAATGGGTCCCTGGAGATGGTGCTCCTGACGTTTCAAATTGGGCTGATATTTATCGAAAAATAAATAAAGCCGGGAAACTCACGCAAATTTTCAGCAGTCAATATCAGGGTGATCCATTTGAACTACCGGATATTCTCATGGACCAGGTCGGAAGTATCAACAACCTTGTTTATATGATCGATGCCGATATTTCACAGATGAAAAAAGCGATTGAATTATTGAAAAAATACCGGGTTATTTGATCTATGGATTTAAAAAAAAGAATAAAAAATATTGCTCCAAAACTTACTGACTGGTGGGACCATAAAGATCAAAAATATCCGTACATTATCGCTTGGACACAAAATCAAACCGATCCTTCGCAGGATGATGATCTGGAATCCTTTTGGATGGATACGGAAAGTACCATGAACCGTGTCCTTGAAACCATGGATTCTACAACATATTTTGGTCAGGCCCTCCCCTATCATTATATTGATTTCGGAGCCAGCGCCATGGCCTGTGCTTTAGGGGCAAAAGTTGAATATGTTGACAAGGAAACAATTTGGGCACATCCCTGCTTTGATTCAATCGACCAAATAATGAATATTGAATTAAATACAGATTCGTTTTTTTATAAAAAAATAATTGATCTGACAACACAGTCAGCAGCCAGTTCCAATAATCATCATTTTGTAGCCCCCTTTGCTCATGGAGCGCCGGGAGATACTTTGGCAAATCTTTACGGAACTGAAAACCTCCTGATCGATATGATTTCACAACCGGAAAAAGTCCATCTTGCTATGGACCATTTAAAAAACATCTGGATTGAGTCTTTTCAGGAAATCCAAAAAATAATAAAATCAGCAAATAATGAGGGCGGCATTGGCTGGGCCGGAATCTGGGCGACGGGAACGACTTTTCCTTTGCAGGAAGATTTTTCATACATGATCTCACCTGAAATGTTTGATACGTTTTGCCTGCCACGTATTATTGACCTGGCAGCGGTTCTTGATTATCCATTTTATCATTTGGACGGTATCGGAGCCATAGCCCATCTTGATTCGATATTATCGGTGGAGACAATCAAAGCTGTTCAATGGCAGCCCGGGGCCGGGCATGAAAGGCTGTCCGAGTGGTATTGGCTGCTACAAAAAATAATTGATCATGGGAAATCTGTACAGGTTTATGCCCAACCGTCTGAGATTGATGATTTGATAAAAAACGTCGGTCCCAAAGGCTTGCTGATAATTTGCCCTAATATTTCTCATGATGAAATGAACATGTTATCTGAAAAATATTATCATTTTTTTTAATACCCAGGAAAGGATTTATATGAAGTACATTTCCATTTTTCATGCAAACCTGAATTATGCCTATTTAACCCCGGATAAATATGAATTTGTTATACGTAAAGCCTATGAAATGACGATTGATGTGATGCGCGACTATTTTCCGGGTACACCCTATGTTTTTGAAGCATCCGGTTATACAATTGAACAGATGGCCGAAAAAAACACCGGATGTTTTGGAAAAACTAAAAGATGCTATTAAACGCGGTCAATGTGAATTTATGGGTTCACCCTATGCCCATCCTATGCTGCCGAACTTTCCCAAAGAAGACGGGATGTGGTCCATTCAATTTTCAAATAAAGTGTATGAAGATTATCTTGGTATCATTCCCAAGAGTTTTTGGAACCCGGAATGCGGCTGGAGAAGTTATGTCCCGCAGCAGGTCAGCGCCTGCGGTTATAAAAATATGATCGGTGATTTTGAAGCATACAGCCGTTCCTGCGACGAAAACGGTCATCCGCTACGCCCGGAAATATATGAAAAAGAGTATAGTAAAGAACCGGCGTTTTATAACTTTGGTTTCAAATACGATTTACCGGGTACGGAAAAATCAATTCACTTTCCATTTTTAAAAATTAAAGGATGTGAAGGCAATAACCTGAAAATGTTTTTAAGGACCGACCGTATTGCCCAGTATGGCGTTCGTTACTTTATGGGAATGGAAGGCTATTCTCTTGAAGAATATATGAATATAATCAAAAAATATTCTCAGCAGAATCCGGATGAACCCGAAGCGGCATTAGTCATTTTTGCGGATGATGCGGAATATATCGGTACAAACGGCTGGTTCCGCCTGAAATATCAAAACAAACCGGATAATGTTTTTGAGGAAACCCCGGATTCCAGACAAAAGCTAATCGATCTCATTTCCGGATGTAATGAAATCGGCTCCTTTACAACTTTTGATTATGCATGTAATGAACTTCCTGCCCTGCAAGAAGTGATTACCTTTGATGATGATTCAGCATGGCACGGCGCCAAAGCATCAACCTGGGCGGGTACGCCGATGGCGCAATTATTACGTCCCTGGCAGGACCTTGTTCGTGAAAAATTATCCGATTTGGCGGACTCTTTAGACAAACCGTCGTTAGTAAACGCCTGGTACCATCTGACCAATTCCTACAATTCCGACGGACAATGGCCGCCGACGTTGCCGGAATCACCACATATCATTCATCCTTTTAATTATCGTTATTGTTACGATAACCTGTTAAAAGCCGAACAACTGGTGCAGGGTGTTGATTATTCACGTCTGGAAACAGATCCTGAAAAAACGATTCAGACGATTTTAGGCCCCCAGCAGACGCTGGTTTTGGAAAAATGTGAAATAATTGCCGGGGGTACGGATGAAAATTTAAAAGAAAAGGCCTTGAAAGCTAAAAGCCTTATTTTGGACGCACAAAATATGGATTCTTTAAAAGCAAGGAATAGCAAAACGCTGCATCCGGATGAATATGAAAAACGTGCCAATGCACTCGTTAAAGCAAGAACGTTAATAGGCGGAATTGAAATAGAAAAATGTGAGTAAATTATGTTTGGTTTGCCATTTGTAGATGTTATTACGATTATTTTATATTTTGCAGTTGTTCTAATAATAGGTATATGGGCCTCCCGTCGTATCAAAAACCAGGAAGACTATTTTCTTGGCGGCAGACGTTTTGGAAATTTGTGCAAACTTTTGCTGCATTCGGACAAGGGACATCAGCAGAGAGCGCTGTGGGCATGTCCGTTCTGGTAGCCCGTAACGGTATTGCCGGAATCTGGCAAAATCTGACAAGTGTGTTCGGACTGCCGATTTACTGGATCACTTCAATCTGGTATCGGCGAATGCGGTTATTAACTCTTGGTGATTTTTTTGAAGAGCGGTTTAATTCCAAAGGTCTTGCCGGATTATACGCTATTATCAGCACAATATTTTTTATGATTGTTGTCGGTCTGGGTTTTACAGCTATGACTAAAACCATTACCGGTATCACCGCAAAACCGGTCGAGCAACTAACGGTTACTGAACGGGAAGAATACAATAAAGCAATTGAACTGGAAAAACTGGAACAAGCTGACAGCCGGTTGCTAAATTCAGAACAGCTTGAACGACTGGAATATCTAAGAATACAAAATCCACAAAAAGAATTTTCATACATTAACGAAAATTTGTTGATGTGGATCGTTGCTTTAATTGTAATTTGCTATGCCGCCTTGGGAGGACTCGAAGCGGCCTTCCTAACCGATACGATTCAGGGAATTTTTATCCTCATCCTGTCCCTCCTCCTTTTTCCTTTTGCCATATTCAAAATCAACAGTGTTTATGGCGGTCAGGGATTGGCAGGTATCGTCGCAACGGCCCATTCCAGGTTACCTGAAACAGCCTTTGAAATTTGGGGCTCACCGGCACTGGTTGATTTTACATGGTATTATATGATTACAATTATGGTAATGAGTCAAATTAATGTTGCCATCCAGGCAAACCAGTTGACGGCATGCGGTTCGGCCAAAGATGAATATACGGCCCGATTCGGATTTACGACCGGTATTTTTATAAAACGAGCCACCACACTTTTGTGGGGTGTCAGCGCTTTCCTGCTTGTGATATTATATGGCAGCGTTGTAAAAAATCCGGATTATCTATGGGGTTATGCTTGCCGGGACTTGTTAGGTTCAGTAGGTATGGGACTAGTCGGTTTAATGATCGCCTGTTTAATGGCGGCACTCATGTCTACAGCAGATATGATGATGATCACCTCTTCCAGTCTGTTGACGCACAACTTTTTTCGTCCGTTTTTTCCAAGCTATGGTGAAAAAACTTATATATACGCCGGTCGTATCATCGGTTTGTTTGTCGTTATCGGGGGTGTGCTCATTGCAAGTCAGTTTGACAATGTTTTTCAAATGTTAAAAATGATATGGGAATTCAACATTGTTATGGCGGCAAGCTTTTGGATGGGTTTAAAATGGAGGCGTGCCAATAAAAAAGGTGCCTGGGTTTCCATGGTTAGTGCCATCGTGTTCTTTGTTGTTTTGCAGGTTGCGCTCCCGCTTATTCCGGGAGTTAAGACCAATAAATATCTGTGCAAAACCGTCCGGCCAATTACGGTTAACAGGACCTATACCGCCAGAGATATTGATGTTGAAGAACGTAACAAAGCCATTGAAAAATGGGAAACGTTGAATCAGGCAGGCATTACAAACGGAGAAAAGCCTGAAAAACTGCAAGCAGGACAAAAATTTAGTAAAACCTATAACACGCCGCAAAAGTCCATCTTTTGGAACCAGGGATTAAAAACGGATGAAAATGGAACAGTTCGCGGCTCAGGCATGCTCAGCCTTGAATTGGTGCTTGTTGATTTTGCCGGGTTTGATTTGTCAAAAAATCCCTATGCCATGAATGAAACCATTCGTGCCTTAATCCGCACCTTTCTCCCCTTTCTTGTCATTATTATCGTTTCCCTTTTATCAAAACCGGATGATAAAAAACAACTGGACCGGTTTTTTGTTAAAATGAAAACACCTGTTCAAGCAGATAAACAGATCGATGCAAAAGAACTTGAACTTTCCTATAAAAACCCGCAAAGGTTTGATCATCTGAAAATGTTTAAAAATTCAAACTGGGAATTTGAAAAACTGGATAAAACAGATATAAAAGGAATTATCGTTTTTACCATTGGCGGCATATTTATCCTGTTCCTGGTTTATGTAATTGCGACTTTGGGAAATTAAATCATGACTAATAAAAATAAACAACCGGATATTTTTGCCGGTATTGCAACTCAACGTTTACAACTGCGAAATAAAGAACTGCATACACCCGAACCACCTGAACTGCCGGATAAAATATTACCTTTAACCACTGGAGATAAATGCGTCCAACAGGAAATCCCGAAACAAATGGATTCGGCAGAGGAATTACAACAGGAACTGGAAAAATTTCGAAAACAATATGAGCCGTTTTTACAAAATCTAGCCCCCGAATACAAGTCCTTGCGAAGCCGTAAAAATCTTGAGGAATTTGACTGGAAAATAGAAACAGATACCGATAAAAACAATTTTCTCAATATCCTGCAAGGAAAAGGTAACTGGGAAAAAGTGACTATTCCTCATTATGGCCCGCCCCTTGGCAAAGCAGCCACGTGGTATAAAACAGAGTTTCAAGTTCAGGAAAAACCGGTAAAAGATCAGTCTCTTTTCATCTGTTTTAAAGGTGTGGATTACAAGGCGCATATCTTTATAAACGGTTCCTTTATCGGGTCCCATGAAGGATTTTTTGCCCCTTTTGAATTTGAAATTACCGATTATGTTAATAAAGGCGCCAACTCGCTGCTCATAAAAGTTGAAAATGATTTCATCTGCATGGGAAGCCGTACCCAGGAAAGCGAAGAACGGTTTGAAGGCGATAAAATATACGCAGCAACAGGATGCGGTTATGATGATCCGCAGGTTGGCTGGCACCACTGTCCTCCGGGAATGGGCATCTATCAGGATGTTTTTCTGGAAACCCGGCCGCGAATTTTTATTAAAGATATTTTTGTACGCCCGATGATGGACGCTAAGCAGATTGAAATCTGGCTCGATATCTTTCACTGCGATATACAGCCGCGCGAAATAGAATTCAATCTGTCTATTTACGGACAAAATTTTAAAACATGTATTTGTCAGGACAATCACATTGTTCCGTCCAGCATCCATGTGCCGGGACTGGGAGATGTGGCCAAAAGAGACGACAAAAACATACCCCTGCCGGCTGGACCGGGAGTAAATACTTATAAATTCACAGTTGCCGTCGATAATCCGAAAATCTGGAGTCTCACGGAACCCTGGCTATATCAGATGCATATCAGTTTGCTGGACAACCATCAACAGAAAATAGATACATTTGCAAAGCAGTTCGGCATCCGCTCTTTTACTCAGGATACAGAGTCTGAACCAAAAGGTATGTTTTATCTGAATAAACAAGCCGTTCGGCTACGTGGCGCCAACACGATGGGTCATTTACAGCAGTGTGTTATTAAAAAAGACTGGTCTCAATTAATCGATGATATTCTCTTGGCAAAAATTTGTAATATGAATTTTCTGCGGTTGACACAACGTCCGGTTCAACCGGAAATTTACGAATATTGTGATCGTTTGGGTTTAATGGTGCAAACGGATTTGCCGTTATTCGGCGTGTTAAGGAAAAACCAGTTTTGCGAAGCTGTTCGTCAAACCGAAGAAATGGAAAAACTGGTCCGAAATCATCCCTGTAATGTATTAATGTCGTATATAAATGAGCCCTTTCCCAATGCTATGGACAAGCCGCACCGGCACCTTTTACGCAAGGAACTGGAAAACTTTTTTGAGGCAGCCGATTTGGTTGTTAAACTAAACAATCCGGACCGTGTCATCAAGGCTGTTGACGGGGATTACGATCCGCCCGGACCGGGCTTGCCGGACAATCATTGTTACAACGGCTGGTACAACGGTCATGGTCTTGACCTGGGAAAACTGCACAAAGGTTACTGGCAGCCTGTTAAAAAGGGGTGGTATTATGCCTGTGGAGAATTCGGTTCTGAGGGATTAGAGTCCGAAAGTGTTATGCGCAAATACTATCCAAAAGAGTGGCTTCCGCAATCCGAATCAGAAGAAAAAAACTGGTCCCCAAACAGCATTGTCAACGCTCAATCGGGCCGGTTTCATTACATGTGGTATGATTCCCAGTATTCATTACAAAACTGGATTCATGCCTCTCAAAAACACCAGGTGCGTATTACACGCCTTGTAACCGAAGCTTTTCGCCGGGACAGCAGAATGGTTTCATTTGCCATTCATTTGTTCATCGATGCCTTTCCATCCGGTTGGATGAAAACAATCATGGATGTGGAGCGACAGCCCAAACCGGCTTACTTTACCTACCGAAATGCCTTATCACCGGTTATGACAAGTTTGCGCACCGATAAATGGATATATTTTGAAAATGATGAAATCCAAATTGAAACGTGGGTCTGCAACGATACGAATGAATCTTTAAAAGATGTTCTTTTATCCTATTCCATATCAAATAAAAACGGCAGCGTTATTTACAGCGGTAATGAAAAGGTAAAAATTCCTGTGAACAGCAGTCAGTTTTGCGGATATATAAAATTTAAAGCACCGGCCTGCTCAGATCGTGAAAAACTGTACATAACAACCCGTCTGGTCTCCTCTGAAAAATGTTTCAATACCGGTGATATCACAGTTGATATTCTCCCGCAGGACACGACCACATCCAATCTGCCGATTTATATAACAAGTTCTTCATCAAAGGACAAAGCCTGGCGTTTGCTTGATGATCTTGGTTTGTCCAGGAACAAGGTGCAATTACCCAAAGAAAGTTTGATCATATTAATAGATAATTTTCAAACGTTTCATAAACAAAAAGAAGAAATAGAAAAAGCTGTTCGTCGCGGGGCACTAGCCGTCTTTCTGGAACTCGACCCCGGTGAATATAAAATTGCCGATTCTGAAATTACGGTTTCTGTGTGCGGCATGGGTGACCGCCATTTTGTATCAAGAGATACGGGGCACCATTTGGTAGCAGATTTTGATCCGGATGACTTTTGGTTCTGGTATGATCCTAAAACAGATTGCCCTTCTCCCATATTACATACAACGTTTGATACGAAAAACTGGCAAGCAATTTTAAAAAGCGGTAACGGAGACTGGACCGCCGGATGGAAACCGGTCTTTGCTGCGGCCGAAAAAACAGATGAAAAAGGAATGTGGCGAATATGCCAGGTCGAATTGTCCGGCAGAACGAATGATAATCCAATTGCTTCCATCTTTGCAAAACGTTTATTAATGGAACGATAATGACAGCTATAAATGTACATCCCTATCTCGAAAAACTCGAAAAGATGATCGACCTGGAACATGTTGAAAAAACACGTTCATTGCAACAGAATGCTTTTCAGTTCAAGGAAATCGATCACATTCCAACAGTAATAAATTATAACATACCGGAAGATGAATGGCCGTGCTTTAACTTTAATGAAATCTTTTATAACCGCGAAAAATTATTATTAAATGAATTAAAGCAGGTTTATATGGGGGCCAAACTTCAGGACGACAGACTTTATGGTATTCGTGCCAATTATGGTACCGGTATTATAGCATCGGCGTTCAGATGCCCGGTCCATGTTTTTGAAACAGAGCTGCCCATTTCCAAGGAAATATCACAGTCAGAAATCGACTCCATTTTAAAAAAAGGTACGGTAGATATTTCATCCGGACTGGTGCAAAAATCGTTGGAAACGGTTGCCTGGTACAGAGAAACATTGGCTCCCTATGAAAAACTCAATCAGGTTGTCGGTTCACAATGCCTGGACATTCAGGGACCTTTTGATAACGCAAGTATTATCTGGGGGTCCAGCATCTATCTGGCCGTACTTGATGAGCCGGAAAAGTTGAAAGATTTGATGACGATTATATGTAATACGATTATTGATATTGTCAAAAAGCACCGCACAATAGACGGCAAAGATATTTCCGAACATGATGGCGCATGGAATTATCTGGGCGGATTATGTATACGAAACGACTCTACCGTTAATCTAAGTGGAGAACAATATAAAACTCTCATCAAACCTTTTGATGAAATGCTGCTGAACAATTGGCAGGGTTGGATACACTTTTGCGGCAAGGCCCACCAATGGTATCCCGAGTTATTAACACTGGAGAATTTAAAAGGCATTAATCCCTATCAGGGAGAATTTTACCAGTTGGATGATATGTATGAAAAATGCAGGGAAAGTAAAATTCCCATCGTCCAGTGGACGGTCCCTGTTGATAAAAAACATCAGGAAATGATTAAAACCGGATTTTCCAGAATAATAATCCAGTCCGGGAATTATGATAGAGCCTGTCAAATTAAAGATCACCTCTACAAAACCGGACATGCAGATCCATAAAACTATTATGAGGAGCAAAAAAATGCGAAAATTCATTTATATCCTATTTATTGTTATTTTACCTCATGTAACACTTTATGCATTTGATGCAACCAAAGCTTTACAAGAATATCAAGTAACGTGGGACACTCCTGGTAATACGGCTTTAAATTCGATGCCGCTGGGAAACGGCGACATCGGCTTGAATGTTTGGGTCGCTGAAAATGATGACATTTTATTCTATATTTCAAAAACCGATGCCTGGAGCGAAAATGCACGTTTGTTAAAACTGGGCCGGGTCCGTATACAGATTATGCCCAATCCTTTTTATTCTGATCCAAAATTTTCGCAAACGCTCGATGTTTCAAAAGGTGAAATGACCATACAACTCGGTGAAAAGGAAAACGCCGCCCGTATAACCATTCGGGTTGATGCCAATCATCCTGTTATATATGTTGAATCCGATGCGGCCAAAGATGTTCAGGTTAAAGCCAGTGTGGAATTATGGAGAACTTTTCCCCGTGAGATCAAGGGTGATGAAGCACATTCGGCCTATGGTTTAAATAATGGACCCAACGCCATTTTTGTTGAACCGGATACTCTTTTAGACCTGCAAAAAGACGAACTGGGCTGGTGTCATCGCAATTCCAGATCGATCTGGCAGGCAAACCTTGAATTACAGGGACTGGACAACTGGGTGAACAAAGGCACTGATCCGTTAATGAACAGAACATTCGGCTGCCGCATGTTTGGAGAAAATTTTCTAAAACAAGATGCCTCCACCCTTTTGTCCACTTTGGGTAAAAAACATTGTTTAAAAATAGTTGCCCTGACATCACAAACCGAAACGCTGACCGAATGGAATAATAAACTGGAAACGGCTGTAAATAATGCCAAACAGTTAAATGAAACGGATACAAAGGAACAACATTATTCATATTGGAAAAATTTCTGGGACAAAAGCTGGATATTTTTGGACGGATTTAAAGAATCTAAAACAATCACCCAGGGCTATTTGCTGCAGCGGTTTATTAATGCCTGTGCCGGACGCGGAAACTCTCCGATTAAATTCAACGGTACGATTTTTACAGTCGACACTTATTTTAACGGTGTGCATTATGATGCCGATTTCCGTCGCTGGGGCGGTCCCTACTGGTGGCAAAACACACGTCTCCCCTATTGGTCCATGTTATACAGCGGTGATTTTTCACTGATGAAACCGCTTTTTGATATGTTTCTGAATACGCTTCCTCTTGCAAAAAACAGGGTTAAAACTTATTACCAGCATGACGGGGCCATCTACCCGGAAACCATGTACTTTTGGGGGGACCTATACGGATTCCAATTACGGCTGGGAAAGAGAAAATTTGCCGCTTGGAACGACGCTTAATCAATACATTCGCTACTACTGGCAGGATGGTATTGAGCTTGTCACGCTTATGCTCGATTATTATGATATGACAGCCAATAAAGAGTTTTTAAAAACATATCTGTTACCGGTTGCCAACGAAATTATCACTTTTTATGACCAGCATTATCAACGCGATGAAAACGGCAAGTTAAAAATCTGGCCGGGACAGTCATTGGAAACCTATTGGGATTCCGTTAATCCGACTCCGGAAATAGCCGGACTCGGGTTTATTTTACCAAAATTGTACAAACTCAAAACGATTGATAAAAATTTTAAAAAACTGTGTCAAAAGCTTGAAAAACAGTTGCCGGAGATACCGCAGCGGATCGTAAATGGTGAAACCGTTATAGGATTTGCTGAAATACCCGGACCAAAACATAATCAGGAAAATCCGGAATTATATACAATTTTCCCCTATCGTTTATATGGAGCAGAAAAACCTGATTTAGATTATGCACGCAAAACATTTGAGCATCGAATTCATAGAGGCACCGGTGGATGGTACCAGACGCCGATACAAGCGGCCCTACTGGGCTTGGTATCAGAAGCAGAATCTATGGTTGTAAAAAATTTTACAACAAAGGATGACAGGTACAGGTTTCCTGCTTTTTGGGGTCCGAATTATGACTGGACACCGGACCAGGATCACGGTTCGGTTAGTATGATTGCATTGCAGAGGATGATTTTGCAGACAGATGATGGCAAGATATTATTATTTCCGGCATGGCCCAAAGACTGGAACGTGGAATTTAAACTGCATGCCCCGGAACAAACCATAATACAGGGTTCATTTATTAATGGTCAGGTTGAAAACTTGATTGTAACACCAAATCATCGTAAAAAAGACGTCATTATTATGACGGAACATGATTCGGCAAATCAGTAAAAGCCCGTATAGTATAATCCGGTTTTACATAACCATTACCGGAAAAATCTTTGCCATAACTTAGCCAGGCTGTTCTTAAACCAACAGCCTGTGCCCCGGCAACATCACGGGACAGGCTGTCACCGACAAACAAAATTTGGTCGGGAGACTCGGTTATCTGTTGCAGTGTTATGTCAAATATTTGTTTTGAAGGTTTGATAAATTCAATATCAGAAGAAAAAACAAGCACATCAAAACATTGCTCAATATCGCACTTAATCAACTCATTTCGAAACCGGCCGCTATCCGCCCAAATGTTGGAAACAATTCCCAGTTTGTTTGTTTTACTCAATGACTGGATCACCTGCACATGTTCCTGTGGCACGGTCCCGCACTCATGCTCGGCAAAAACCTGATGGACCAATGGTATTTCCAGTTCAGGAATTTCAAACTCTTGCTGCCGCTGTCTTATGAAATAATCAAGCGGAGCCAATTTTTCTATACCTTTTTGATGGTCATAAACATCAACAACATCATGATATAATCTTGAAATAAGCTTATTTATCGTATCATCATCAAATAATTTTCCACCCATCTTTCGATATGTTTTCGAAAAATCCTGCTCAGCACCAAAACGATCAAAATTCGTCATAAAGGTATTGCACATATCCAACAGTATAACCGGTATTTATCGACCATTCGCATCGTATTGTATCTTTCCTCACATTAATTTTTTATAAAACCGTAATAGCGCCCCATCCAATATGGGAGCATCCAGAAAACACCGTCGCTTTCAGTATAACCGCCGTCACCGGCTATAACATTCCAGGGATTCCTGTCCCAGCGAAAAAAACTGCGTTCGCTGATGGGTAAACATTCGGTTCAATTGCAGGTTTTCCATTTCAGGAAAACGAACAAGATTTATGTCTTCACGCTGGGAATTATCAATCTGCCATCTTACCAGGTCCAACGGGGTGTCAATGAGAAATTCTATGGCTTTCTGAAAACGGGGCAGCTTGCCTTTAAAAGCGCCATAGGTAAATTCAAAAAACGGACTGTTATCATATTTAACATTTTCATACCACATCTCAAAACTTTTTTCATACAATTCCCGGAGCGCCGGATCATCCTCATACAGTAAAAGACACGGATATGCAAGCGCGAGTAGCTCATCATCTATATGGGTACGCCAGGCAGGATTTGTTCTTTTGGCAATCAGAATATTAACTATATAATTTTCTTTATACAACAGCTTGTTATATTCCCGCTGATACTTTTCATCTCCGCTGACGTGATAGGCAAGTTTTAAATAGGAAAGAATTTCTATAGAATTAATACCCCGCTCTGCCTGCCAGTCCGGATCATGATTAAGTTTTTCCGGTGACCAAACACCCCACTGCGTATGGGTGCCGTCAATATCTGTGAGAACATAACCGTTATCAATAATATAATCCATGATCGCGCATACATGTTTGGAAATACGTTTCTTTTCAGTTTTATCTGCAACCAGATCATAATAAAACAAATAACCGTACATGTGACCGGTCATTTCATCACTGCTGGTATCCCCTTTCCACAGCCATTTCCCGTCTTTGGATGACCGCCACAAGCTTTCTACCTTTTTATCACGGGGATTTTCAACACGGCTTTTTGCCCACTGTTGCGGTGTATATGTTCTGTTCGGGTCTCCCATCCTGTTCCAATCTTTTGGAATGACAGTCCTCGCAACAAATCCGTCTGTTTGCGTAACATGCTGCAAATGTTCCAAAGCATTATAGGCGTTTTGTGCGTTCAACCTGGCCTGGGGGTCCTGGGTAGCGGCAAATCGGTAACTTTCCATGACCAGATACATACCGGTATATTGTCCGTCATTATCATCATCCATGGGCTGCCATGAGGTCGTGTCTCCGGGAGTTGTTAACCGGCATTTTTCTATCAAGCCCGGTTCACGTCTGTGACGTGCCATACAAATACGGTGAAAAAATTGATCTTTATCAGCCAATGTCATATTTTTTGTTTTTATCGCACTGACTCCTTTGGATGTGGCAATCCATGCCGTACTCTGCTTATCAAAAGCAATGTCCCGCACATCATCACTCAAAAGCCAGCGCCGACTGTGACGCAATGACCAGTCCTTTCCATCTGTTTGAACAACACCCTTATCCGTACCGATCCAGATTTTTCCATCCGGCGCCTTTGCAACACAATTCAGGTAAACGCCCGGCAAACCGTCTTTGGTTGTATACATTTGTACGGGTTGAGCGTGATTCAAAACACCGATACCTCCCAAACAGGCAACCCACAATTTGCCATTAGTATCGTAAACCGCTTCAGAAACATTCAAACTCGGTAATATATCAGGATCCTGAATTATATAGAACTGCGAAGGACTTGAATAATAAAGCCCGTTCGCTGTTGAAATCCACAAACCGCCCTTTTTATCGGATAAAAGACTTTTAACAGATCGCGAAAAGGGCATATCAAGTTGTTCAACTTTATCGTTCGTAATTTGCCAAAAACCATCCGGGCCGGCTGCATATAAGGAATTTTGATGAAATGTCATAGCGGTTATAATTCCGCAAACAGGCATTTTTCGTACCTGATCGCCGGAAATATGTAAAAGTCCGTTCCAGGCACCAACCCATATATTATCAGTCGAGTCCGCAATTAAACTGAATAACGGACCGGTAATTTTTTCATTTGCATAGGGTTTCCAGATTTGTTCATCTTTAGCAAGAACATATAAACCATCCTCAGCCGCAGCCCAAACACGATTGTCATTGGTTACAACAACGGCACAGGCGTTCAAGTTGTCTTTGCCTGATATCTGAAAAATTTGATGATATTCCTGAGGAAACGCACGATCATGGTAGGGTTCAACTGCATGTGCAGGAATACCCCATAATAACATAAACAGGAGAAAAGTAGTTAAAAAAATCTTCATAGCCTTCCTCTGTATTTTTTAATTGAAAAATAATCAGTATTTAATAATAATACGAACGAGGTCTTTCCATGTAACAATGCCGATAATATGGAAATTATCATCAACAATAGGTAAACAGGAAACACTATTTTCCAGTAAAATTTTTACAGCCTGATCAATTTCTGTATCAGGTGAAACAGTAATAGGATTACGCGTCATTATTTGATGTGCTTTTTTATTTAGCACGGCATAATCTCTGGATTGTTCAGCTAAGGTATGCAAAAAGGGGCTTGTTGCTTTGAGAAGGTCACGATCAGAAATAATACCGTGTAATTTGTTATTATCAACAACAGGAAGATGGTGAAATTCAACATGTTGAAATATATCAGATATAGTTTGCAATGTATCGTCCATCTCAACAGTAACAATTTTGGTCGTCATAATTTCATCGATTTTCATCTCAAACAATACTCCCAAAAATTTTAATACCAGTTAACATAAACAGATCGGCTTGTAAAATATCGGAACAACACGATATTTGTTGTAATAAAAATAGTATTTTTATTACAAATAAAAAAGCCTTATTTAAAAATAAGGCTTTATAAAAAACGTATTTCACACTTGTCTAACGTAACAAAACCATTTTGCGAACTGATTTATGGGACCCGGCAGTGATGTGATAATAGTAAACACCGGAGCCGACATTGTATCCCAAATTATCTTTAGCATCCCAAACAATTTCGTGATACCCGGCAAATAATGTATTGTTTACAAGACTTTTTACCAGTTGTCCCGTGATATTGTAAATATTTATAGTTACATATTCTGTTTCCGGAGTTTCAAAACGAATTTTGGTTTCCGGGTTAAACGGATTTGGGAAATTTTGATGAACGATAAAATCTTTTGGCAAATCGGGCTGAATAAAAATCGGGCCATGTTCCATGGTGCGCCCATTTCTATCAATATCAACCAGTTTATAATAATAACTCAATTTTTGACTGGCCGTAGAATCTATATAACTATATATTTTTTCCGTACGAGAATTAATGAAATTTTCATTAATCTTGATATATTTTCCATTTTCCGTTAAAGAACGAAGAACATTAAATCCGATATTATTTTCTTCAAGACTGGTTACCCATTCGACTTTAACACCTTGATAAGCGACATGAGAAGCTGAAAAACTGACAAGCTTTACATCAGTAGAAAGCCATACATGGGATGATTGAGCCGTTTCATCAGAGACAACGCATTCAACACCATGATTACCAGGGTATTCATCAGCCGTCATGGTAAAACTGGTTTGGTTTCTGGCCCGTTCAATTCCGTCAACATACCAGACGGCATACCAGTCATCATCATCCGGGTCAAAAGCTGTAATTTGAAATACTTGTTCATCACCAGGGCCGATATTTACAGATGAGGAGGTCGGAAAATAGGACTCAATAACAGGCGCAGAGTTTCCAATAACCTCTATTTTCATATCCTGCTCATCAAAACCCTGTTCATTCCCGGTTTTATTATCATATACTTTAAAATTAATGTTCCAGATAGTTTTTTGCTGCGCTGTGGGCGTCCATTTAAAGGTACACAATGCCGTGTCAAAAACAGCGCCAAAAGGCATATTTTCGATAATAAATTGCAGGGGATCGTTATCATCGTCCTGAACAGAAATCTGAAATTCATAAAGTCCGTTCGTATAGTCGATAACAGTATCCAGCGGAGCACTTTTAAATTCCGGGAAAGCATTTTCAACACCATACGCTCTAAATATCTGATAAGAAGGAGTTAATCCCTGCTTAATCGCCCAGAGTTCATTATCATCATTCCCTCCTATGGTCCACATTACACCGGCTAACCCAAGACTATCAGTCGGACATTTTTGCTTTTCCGCAGATCCACTATTTAAAGTCGCACTAAACGAGATGGAATCTCCTTTTACACTATTATCAAATTTATCAGTAACTTTAACAACAACAGGATAAACCAATTCACGCCCCCGGGTCATATATTGAAAGTCACCGGACACTTTGCTTAATTTATATCCTTTATCAGATTGTGCCTGAGCAGTAAAATATACAGACTGGTCTTGAATGGCCGGAGATGTTGCCCGAAAACCGTACTCACCGGTTTTTTCTCCCAGTTTTACAGAAACCTGGGCTATGCCCTCGTCATTGGAAACAACCTGCGAAGCCCCGACAATCTGACAATTATATTCTGCTCCTTCAACGATAGTAAAATCAACCGTTACACCAGCTACAGGATTTTCATCCTCATCCGAAATCAGGACAGCGACTTGTTCCGGCAAAATTTGCCCGACCGTATCAACCTGTGTATCGCCGGCATAATATTGCAGATTTGTCGCAGGACCGGAGATGCCCGTTGCTGTAAAGGTGTCTTGCAAATCAGTGCCGATAACTTTAACACTGACCGGTTGTTCGCCATTGTGATATCCTAATTTATAGTAAACAGCAGCATTACCAAAAGAATCCGTTTTTACCGTACTTTGTCCTACAATTGATCCGCTGTTTTCAGGCGTAAACTGTACCAATGCATTCCAAACCGGAATGGTATCCGCATCAACAATTTTAACAGTGAAAGGTAAATCAAGGGTATCACCAACTGAACCGGACTGATTGTTACCGGAAATTACAATCAGGCTGTCCGGAATTCCAGTTCTGGAAAGTGACTGGAATGTGTCGGCATCTATTTCGCTATTATTTCTAATTAAGGATGCATTCACCTGATTTGTTATATTTGCCTGTTGTCCCAAGACGTAAAAACATTCTGCAAAGCCTTCCGAATCCGTGTTTTGGGATAAGGTGTCCAGACCATTGCTGATAAAAACACCATTTCCGGCCATCACTTTAAACCTGACACGGGCATTTCCAACAGGATTCAGGTTATTATCAGTCGTTTGTACCTTGAATGGTAATTTAAGCAAAGCGCCTGCATTACCGGTTTGATTATCACCGCTTATAATTATTACTTTTTCAGCCAGACCAGCCGTAAAAACAGCGGTTCCACAACAAATTTCAGTTGCCGGATCGCCGGTTACAACCGCCTTGAATGTAAACTCTCCGGCTTTTGTGGACTTTACTTTTCCGGTTGTTTCACCGAGAATGTTCGTTGTATCGGCCGGTTGAGTAAAACTTGTAAAATCATGCTCAGAGGCCAATGATACATTCTTGCCGGAAATTGGATTTCCAAACAAATCCTTTAGTGTAATTGTAACATCAACTCCTGTAATACCGTCAGCCGACCCTTGATTAAAAGTCTCAATTTTACTGGAATCGGCATGAACAGCACCGGGAACAAGAAAAGCTTTCAAAGTATCCGGTGAACCGATCAGGTTTTGTCCCTGACTATTTAGAGCGACAACTTGCAATAAACTTGGGCTCTTTGCAAGACGCTGGCTGACATTCCATAGAACAGTCGTTGCACTGTTTTCAGAATTTTTCACAAGCCACTGAGAATTTGATTCTCCCAAGCTACCGGATTGATTAAGAATATTAAACTGAACCGGATAGTCAGCAACATTGCTATTTTGAGCATCTTTAATTAAAAAACCAGGCTGAATAACGCTTCCTACAGTGACGGTTAAAATTTTATCCGTAACTATTTCAAGCGTGGTAGCCGGACTTTGTTCAGCATTTATAATAAACGATTGAGACCCGATAACAATATCACTGCTATTTTTTGTCGTTGCTTTAATAATATTATTACCTTCTACCGGAATAAAATAGACCCTGGCAATTCCTTGTTTATTGGTTCTAACAGTTAAATTAGTAGAAGACGAATCACCATTATTCACCAAACGACCTTTTGTACCGCTTGCTGGATTTGTTATTTCAAATTGAACATCATGATTTATAACGGGATGACGAAAGCTGTCGGTTACTTTGACCTGCAACGGGTCATCCAGTATCAAATTTGCAATACCGCTGGCTGGCACAGGATCAACTTTTTGAATATTCGTTGGTTCACCGGCAGTTGTAATCGCTTGAAATTCAATTGGGGAGTTATTCAGGGGCTGATTATTATATTTAGCGGAAGCAACCACAATGTTTGTGTCCGGATCAGCATTTAAAAGCCAGTCCACACTGGCAATACCTTGCGAATTCGTTTGAACTGTTACAGAATCCTGACTGTTAACAGTGCCGTCTCCCTTGATAACTTTAAACAAAACATTATTGCCGATAACAGGATTATTGAACTCATCGGTGATTAAAACAGATGGCTGTAGTTCAATTGGCTGACTTAATAATTGCAATTGCCAGGTTGTATCGCCAACGGCAGCAACTTTCACCGGCTGACCAGCCAATGCACTGGCGTAAAAATTAACGGTTTGAACATCAGGATAAGATGGAGCAGATACCGATACCGTATCACTCTTAACTCCTGTTTTTTGTCCCAGGGTTAAATATACGGAAGCTTTACCCAGAAAATCCGTTTCTATTTGATATTGAGTTGAAGAACCAATTAATCCGCCTTCGCTCTCAACTAAAAATTTGACCAGCACTTCTGATACATAGTTATCATATTGGTCCCTGGTCTGAATAACAAAAGAGTCGGGCAAAGTTGTACCGATTTGTCCGCCCTGTATCGGGTTATCACCGGATAATTTAACGATTTTAAAAACAGTATCCGGTAATACTGTTCCGATAAATTCAACCGGACTGCCGTCCAATTGATCTGAAGACGCATTTTTAGATGAGGAAGCCATGACTCTATTGGTAACAGCGGCATCCGTGCCCAGATGCAAATTAACAAAAGCCTGGCCCAATGTATCTGTTTGTACTACTTTATAAGTACTATTATCATCAAATAGACCTTCATTCGTGTTAACATTAAACGCAACAGAATGATTCGGTTTGGCGTTGTTGTATATATCCGTAACAAGCACACCCAATCTTTCTACATGTTCACCAGCCGTGCCGTAAAAATTTCGGTCAGTGATAGAACTTATCTTGGCGGCACTGCCTGGGTTGGCATAAGCATAAAAGAACACCTTTGAATTGGGATAGTCTGTTAGAGTAACCTGAACAGCTTGTGTACCCGAAGTTTGGCCCAATGTTAATGTTACCTGGGCCCTGCCATTAGAATCTGTAGACTTTGAAAGTGTGGTTTCTCCGCTCAAATTTCCTCCACCGGAAAGAACGGTAAAATCAACCTGATGACCGCTTCCGGCAGAGTTACCAAAAGGATCCGTAATCTGAACAATAAACGGATTTGACAATGTACTTTTAACAACAGCCTGCTGGACAGGATTATCCCCTGAAACCTTGGCAACATCAGATGCGGGGGCACTTGTTATATCCGGATAGAAAATCTTGGAACCGGATGATAAAGCTGGCTGCCCATCTACTTTAATTTGGTTTTCACCGGTGATACTTCCGGCAGTATAATATATATTCGCCAAACCCTGTTCATCAGTAGAAATCGTTGTATCAGCACTTGTTTGAATAAAACCGTCTCTATTTCTAAAATTACCATTTCCGGCGATTACAGAATATTTTACCTGATAACCATCCACAGGATTATCATAGGAATCCGTAACTTTAACAACAAATGGATTGGTCAACCGAAGACCTGCACTCTGCTGCTGATCTTTACCGGAAACAATAACCATCTTATTTGCGACATCATGTGTGGCAGTACATTTGAACAAAATGGGTTGATTTTGGATTTCCTCCACATAAACCTGAACAATTTGGTTTTCTACACCGGCAGTGTCACCAAGGGTAAAACTGACAGAGGCAATGCCGTTTGCATCGGTATTTTTATTTAAAACAGAAACACTCTGTCCGTCGAGCTTGCCGTTTCCTTTAATAATTTCAAAAGGCACAGGATAATTAGCGACAACCTCGCTTTTTTCATTCAAAACCTGAACCTGCAAATCCTGACTTAAAGTTTGATGTACCGTACCGGTCTGTCCATTGCCCTGAACGTAGGTAATGCTGGTTGGAATACCTTCTCCAATGATGCCTGCAAATTCAATAGGTGCGAAAGCTGGAAAATCCGGCAGCACTGCATGAACAATTGTTTCCTGCGAAAATCCAAGTGTAAGCGTTGCTTCAGCAATACCCTGGTCGTCCGTAATGATGCGAACGGAATCATTTCCTAAAAAATGCCCGTCACCGCTTTGCACGACAAAATCTACCGGATAGCCCACGCATAAATTGTTATACTGATCGGATAATTGTACGGAAAAAGCTTCGGACAATTCCTGACCGGCACTTCCGGGAACCTGTGCATTTGAGTTTCTCACAAACACGGACGGATCAAAAGCGTCTGCATAAACCTGAAATGTTTGCGGACTGCCATTAGGCACACTGGAAACAGCCTCTACTTCGACAACACCTGCTTCACTGTCAAAAGTAAGTTCCGTATTGGCATAACCGGAAGCATCTGAAATATAGGAGAAACGTTGCGTTGTCTTACCCAACTGGGTTGGAACATAACTTGAATTGCTTGTCAGCAATATTTTATCGATTTGGGTTCCTTTTTCACGGTTTCTAATCACCAGTGTGGTAAAACCCCGATCGAGATTAATGCTCAAGCGATCATTTACAGGCGGTCCCCAATTCCATGAGGTACTTGTATTAAATTTATATTCCCGATCAGCAGTATTTCTGATTGATACGAAACATGAATTTGACAAACCATCCGGCGCTAAAACACGTATCCATAAAGTATATGTGCCTGAAACAGGGATATAAACCTGATATGTAGCTTTACTACTAACATCAGGATCATCACTGGTTGTGACAATGTAATTGTTTTCAGACGCTAATACATCCTGTTTTTTTATCATAGGCAGTTCCAGATCACCATCTTCAGCTTCTATCCATATATTTCCATTAAATTCCGCCTGAATAGAATCCGGATGAGTGCTCAGGTAGGCATTCCCGGATGTAACCGTAAAATCAACAGGAACATTAGCAGCGCCATTGCCGTTTACATCTGTTACTTTGACGGTTAAAGGCTCAGCCAGTTTTTTTGTTACTTTGGCATGCAGACCGTTTCCGGCATAAATCTCCATATTATGTGCGGGTAACGCCGGTACTCTTACTTTAAAATCATCTACATTATTATCCACATTCCCAAAAAGCATTGCACCTGAAAACAAACTGGAACCACCACCCTGGCTCGAACCAGGGTCAACGACACTTCCAAGGGCTAATAATCCGACATCTTCTTTATAAACAAATACACTAAAATAGCGCCCGCCAATATAGGCAGGATTATAGTTGACAACCAATAAATCGCCTCTCGAAGGTGCAGAGCTGGCATCTACATCATCTGAGTCAATTTTGTTAACTTGAGCCTCACCGTCTATGATTTCATAAAGATTGATCTTTCCATATCGATAAAAAATCAGGTAACCGTTTGCTGTTGAAGTCGAATCATCAAGCAGCATGGCAATACCAGTGCTGTTGATTCCTTCATCATCAGCAGAAAAAGAATACCGGAGCTGCGTTTCAACATAATCCGCATCGTCATTATAAATCGCATGTTTAAATGTAGCGAGATATTCCCATCCAGCTACAGTGCTGGTATTGGAAAGTTCTCCGTTCACAACTTGATAGGACGGATGAGCGTTCCAATTCTCTTCAAAAGCATCGGCGTCGGCAAAATCATCCTCATATTCGGGCACAACCACATCAGGTAATTGAACGGTAATTTCATCGGAAATTGGACCGGCATTGTTATGTTCATCATAAGCACGGATACGAAAATGATATGGTAACCCGGGAACAAGACCGTAAATTATTTTTGATTCAACAGAATTATAACTTTGAGGAGCATCTATATCTGCTTCCAGTTTTCCGTCGGAAAAATTATCCAGTTGAAATGTCGCGTATCGTAACTCATATAAATTGGATGTACCGCTATAACCATCATCTCCGGGAGCTCTCCAGGTTAGCTGCACGGTCCCTTTTTCAGCATCCAATACATGAATGTTCTGAAAAGCAATTTTTGAAGGATTGGTATTATCAGGAACATCAAGTCCTTTAATTGTGTTGTAATATTTACCGGCCATTTTTTCATAACCGGAATCATCCGGGTGAAGATCATCATCAGAATAATCTTCCAGGCCCATAATGGAATTCATGTCCACAATGGTGATCTTGTTATAAGAAATACCGGACGGCCTTTCAAAAAACAAATTTAATATTTCTGCATTAAAATCATCTGTTTTAGAGTCTTCAATAGAGCCATTTACCACACGTGGTACTATTTTACATAATAAAATCTTTGTTACATATTGATTGGAGGAAACGAGTTTTAACAGCTCATATAATTCTCCGGCAGCACTTGCAGGATTCGTATAGGGACCGGCTGCTATGGCGCCATTGTTGATATTGTTCGTACCTAAATGAATAAGCACCATATTCGGTTGATAACTATTTAATGCAGGTGTTACATCCTTGGTGCCGCCTGCCAGGAAAACATCAATTTTTGCACCCTTTAAAAAGTGGCCATTATAAGGTGAAGCACCGTCACCGCCGACAAACTGAAAATCAACACCGCCGTTATTCAATTTAGTATAAAGTTTTTGGCGAAAACCCAAACCATCAGAACTTCCAACACCGTCTGTTATTGAATTACCAATCGGCATAATCTTCCATGTCCCCGCAAAAAGACTTGAAGAAAAGGTTGTAATGATTAATAGCAAACCCAGGTAAGGCAGGAAATACCCTTTCTTAAAACTCAAAAAATCCTCCATCAACTAAAATATCAAAATCCAGAAATAAATGACCAATGACGAGCAAAGATTGTACCCCGAATTTAATAAAAAAAAGTATGAAACACATTCGAACAAATCGACCTAATATATTGTTATTAAATAAACTAGATAAATATGTGCAAAAACATCTATGAAAATGTATATCTATAAAAAAAACTATTAGTTAAACACTTAAATCTAAAAAGTGACTTTTTTGTAAAATTTCACTGTATTGCCCTAAAACAAATTTGGTTCAAAACAATACATTGCAATTACAAAGGTGAAATATTAAAATAAATAATTCCATCGCAGAGAAAACTTGGGGCCGTTATAATTGTCGGTTAAACCAACGGTTTTATTAAACCGGGCATAATGGTATTCAAATTCCGTGCTGATAGAAGAATGGGAAAAAAGTTGAAAATCTATTCCGGCACCTGCTTTAAAACCATAACCGGCACGATCGAGAGATGTTTTTTTATCACTCTCAAAAGTTTTTTCCTGAGACCATATACAACTCATTCCAAAACAGACAAACGGACTAATGGGTGCATTGGATAGAACATAATTTTTCAGACCCGCAGAAATATGGCGCAAGTTAATGGATTCAATGTTTGTTTTTTCAAAAACATCTTGCTGTTTCCATTGAAAAAGCGTGACAAAAACCGCCCAATTCTGAAAAGCCGGAGATACAAGTGACAGGCCAAAACAAGGATCAGCACCTTCAATATTTTTAAAAGGCTTTGTCGGATTGTCATCAAGAGAGCTTGGTTTCCATATACCAATCTCAAGTCCAATACTGCCGTTTAAAAGACTATGCTCTTCGTCTGCAATTGCATGTGTATTGAAGAAAAAACAGATGATGATGATTATAAATATAATTTTTTTATAAATTCTAAACATGTAATCCATCAAGATTGATTCTGGGCATCCTGGTGAAAACCAAGTGGACGTACATTTTTATCGGCGTCTTTGACTATTTTAATTTCACCGAACTGCTTTTCATATCGGTCTATGTTTTCCTTAAGTGCATTTAATAAGGATTTTGCGTGTTGGGGTGTTGTAATAATTCGTGCGTATACCTTTGTTTTAGGAACACCAGGTACAACCCTTGTAAAATCCAGTACAAATTCTGCAGCAGAATGGGAAATTAATGCGAGATTAGAATAGATTCCTTCTGCTTCTTTTTCTCCAAGTTCAATGTTAAGCTGTTGTGATGGCATTTGTTGGTTCATGAATAAACCTCCGTATAAATAAAAATATAACTCTAATTATAATCATAAAAATCCATTTCTACAATAAAAAAAAAATCGACAATCTATTTTATAAAATCATTTGTTTCATAAAAAGAGAACAATATTTTCTATTTAAAAAAAAGGATTGGTAGATAACAACCAATCCTTTATGATATTTATTAGAATTTTTATGAAAAATTATCTACAAGACATCTATCCATTTTTCCTGCTGATGACTTTTCAATATCGCCTCACAAAGAGCAACCTCATGGTGACCATCCTGAAATGTTGCAAAATCAGGTTCAGCATTTAAGTCGCCCTTTTCAATATAGGAATAAAAAGCCTTGAAACAATTTTTAAAACTATCCGGGTAACCCTCGTTGTGTCCGCCTGGATAACCGATATATGTACGTACATTATCCAAAGCCAAACCCGGGTCTTTCAGCAGCCGTTCATTAGCTTTATTGCGATAACCAACCCAGATTTCATTTGGTGACTCACTGTCCCAATAAGCCGATTTTTGAGTCCCGGATATTTCAAAACGCAGGCAATTTTTACGACCTGCCGTTGCCTGAGAAACCCATAAACAGCCTTTTGCTCCATTCTCAAATCGTAAAAGGACAGCTCCACAATCTTCCGTATTAATTTTTACATCCTGGTTGGCCTGAACATCTGCCACTTTACCTGAAAAAGTTTCCACTTCTCCTGTGGGTCGTTTCCGTATCGGGTGAAGAGTTTTCAAGTCCGCACAAACTTTTATAACTTTGGTTTTAGTAATCATTTGCACAAGATCGAGCCAGTGCGTTCCAATGTCACCAATAGCACGTACGGCCCCACCCTCTTCAGCCAAAACCCGCCAGTTATAATCGGTATCATATAATAGCCAATCTTGAACATAGCTCCCATTGACGGCAAAAAAATCACCAACATCACCGGCTTTGATCATTTCTTTTAGTTGAATGCACAACGGATAAAACCGCATATTGTGGTTAACAGCAGCGACCTTGCCGGATTTTTCAGCAACTTTAACCAGCTCTCTAGTTTCATCTGTTGTCATTGCCAAAGGCTTTTCACACATCACATGTTTACCTGCTTCAAGAGCGGCCTTTGCCATTTTATAATGAAGCTTGTTGGGTGTGGTAATGTGGATAACATTAACGGCATTATCCTTTAATACGCTCTCAAAATTGTCATAAGAGACAGGAATCCTTAGTGCTTCAGCAGCTTTTTTTGTTTCCTGTGCGTCAACCCCAAGAATACCTCTGACATTTACACCAATTCTGCGTAGCGCCTCAGTATGGGCCGGTCCCATAAATCCGGCACCAATAATAGCTGTATTAAATTCCATTATTATACGCCTCCTCTCTTGCATTATAATATTATATATGTATAACTAAAATATACTAAATTTTAGAGGAATCGGTTAAAATGAAAACAGGGACAAAAAATTGTCCCTGCAAAAAGTTTATAATCTCGATATTTTTTCCAGTTTTCCAATATAAAAAAAATTAAAAAGAAAAATAAAAAGTAAAATAAAAGTTAAAAATACTTTAAGAACAAAATTATGCATACAACTTAACTGTAATAATAAAACAAAAATTACCAATGCATAGAAAAAAACAAAAATCCAATGTTTTAAATGTTTCACTATACTATACTCGGTTCCACAATAAGGGCATCGAAAAACAAATTTCATTCTTTTAAAAATTAAACTGATACTTGGAAAAAAATACCTTCTACATACGTTGCATAATTTAAACATTGCTTATCAAACCTATAATTCTGTAGAATTTTCCTTTATTTTTGAAATGGCAGCAACAATATCATCCATATCTTCTGTTGTACCTAATAAAACATTTTGTGTCAACCAAATCGATTCATCATAACAGGCAACTTCAGTTTCAGGACATTTAAAAGTTGAATAATCAATATCCAGTTCAACTGATTTACCTCTTGGGCCAAAAGCCAGTTTTTCAAATACAGGTTGATTATAAAGAGGTATGGAATATCCGGGACTTGCAGGAATGCCCTCTTTATTTAAAGCTTCAATAAAACGTTTCTTTTCAGCACCATTAAATCCATCCTTTTTATATCTAAAAATATAGATATGGCAGGCATGACTTGTTATACGATCATCGGTAATTAACGGCTCTATACCATCGATTTTAGCTAATTTTTCATCGAGATATTTATGATTTTCCTGACGAATTTTTAACTGCTCTTCATAACGGCCTAATTGTGCCATTAAAACAGCAGCCTGCAATTCGGTAATGCGGTAATTGCCGCCGAAATAAAAATGTTCATACCACATACCATCTTCACTTCGACCACAGTTTGAATGAGAATGAGACATGCGGGCAATTTCATCATCATTTGTTACAATCGCACCGCCTTCACCGGAATTAATATTTTTAGAAGACTGAAAACTGAAACAACCGGCATCGCCAATAGCGCCCATACGGGTGCCTTTCCATTCTGCACCCCATGCCTGGGCTGCATCTTCAACAACTTTTAAATTATGTTTTTTAGCAATAGCCAGGATGGCATCCATGTCTGCAGGACGACCGGCAAAATGGACCGGCATAATAGCAGACGTTTTATCGGTAATGGCTGCTTCAATCTTTGCAGGATCGATATTATACGTATTTGGATCAATATCAACAAACACAGGAATTCCGCCCATTTCAACAACGGCTGATGCTGTTGCAATAAATGTATAAGCAGGTACAATTACCTCTGTTCCGGGATCAACATCAGCAGCCAACAAGGCTATTTTTAAAGCTGTTGTACCACTGTTAATACATATACAATGTTTTGCCTGTTGAAATTCTGCATATTTTTTTTCAAATTCGGACGTAACAGTACCGTGTAAACGACCCCATTTACCACTTTTAATCACTTGTGTTAAATTTTCAATCTCTTCGTCTCCCCAAACAGGCCATACAGGAAATTTTTCAGATCGGATGGCGCTGCCGCCGTTTATTGCCAAGTTGGACATATATGCCTCCAGTTTTATAAAATAATATTAAATGAATCAAAATCCTGAATTAATTTTTCGGCATTTTTAAATAGGACTGCATTCATACCAAGTTTTTGTGCGGCAACAACATTCTCAGGTCGGTCATCAATAAAAATACTTTCCGAGGCTTTGCATTGCATGGATTCTAACGCATATTGATAGATTGCCAAATCTGGCTTTCTGATTTGCACCTGGTATGATGCGACAGGTTTTTCAAACAATTTTAAAACCGAATAATTTTGTAATATATAATTAAAATGTAATGAATCTGTGTTACTGATAACCGACAGACGGTAATTTGGGCTCAGCTTTTCAATAATATCAGCAACTTTGAGATCCAGTTCGAAAATATTTACATAATGAGAGCAAAATTGTTCGAAACTCATATTGTCAAAAATTTGATGAATACTATTATAGAATTCATTTTCGGAAACAAGCCCTAATTCAAATTTTTGATAATATGGTTCTATTAATTTTACTTTATCAGATATTTGTTGTAAAGAATTCCCGGAAATTTCAGAAAGTTTATTAAAAAATTTTTCGATATGCACCCGGACAACAACACCGCCGAGATCAAAATATACAACCTTAATATTCATTAGTAATAAAAATATTGTTATTCATTATTAGTGGTTTGCCCTATACTATTTGCGCGAATTGTTAACGGATAAGGATCTAATTTCATATGGGCTAACTTTTCAATTAATTTGGTTTGTTCATTTTTTCCTTTTGCTACAAGCTGAATACATCCATCACCCTGAGATCCGACACCTTTTCCTCCATAGGACAACTCTGAAAGCTCCGGATTGCTAAGAACAAAATGAAGTTTAGGAGATAAAAGTTCTTCAGGACATGCGGGAGCCATAAAATGATCAAAAAATCGTTGGGCTTCCGTCATTAACGTCCCCAATCTTTCCGCATCTCCGTTTTTTAATATTTCCCTGGCACGGAACAATATATCCTTATTTACCGGGCCAAGATAATATCTTGCATCTTCTCCTACTTTTCCGCCGCTTTTTGGATAACAGGCATTCAGGTCGGCTAATATTTTTTGGGTATTTTTACCGGCTTTTAGATCGGTTACAACCATATAAATATCATGTTTGGGGAAACTTTCCTCTACATCCATTCTTTCACCGTCAAAGGTGAGAAAAACAGGTGTTGTACCATAGGCACAAGCCTGATCCATACGGCCACAGCGTGAAGGTGTTAATATCTCGCCCTGATAGGCTATTTCCATCTCCCCGCGTTTTGTCAATTTAAGATCATAAAGTTTGTTAAAGGCCCTGGCAACCAGCACATTGTTGGCAGCAGAAGAAGATAAACCCTTACGGATTGGGAGATCCATTTTATAACAATTAATCTCTAATCCTTTAACGTTATAATGACAAAGTGTATGATAAGCGACACCAGCAGAATAACTGTAAAAGCCACCTTCCTGAGCAATTTGTAAAAGTTTTTTAGGCTTCATGTCAATTTCATGAGGGCCTAAAACCTTGCCATCAGGTAACGTAGTATTTATAATTAATTTAGTCGGATGTTGTTTAGCGGTGGCATAAATACCCTGATCTGTGCCAACCACTAAACAGTAACCCTTATGAACTGAGGAGTCGATTCGACGATACCCGCCTGCCCAATCAGAATGTTCTCCAAAAAGACATAGCCTGCCGGGTACAAAAAGTTCAACAACTCCCATTTTTCCTCAACTCATTTTAAAAATTAAAATATATTCGATTAATTTAACATACCTTTAACCAAATCTACTGCGCTTGCTGCATCTGCTGCATAACCATCGGCACCAATTTCATCGGCAAAATTTTGTGTTAATGGAGCGCCACCAACAACAACTTTAACATCGTTTCTGACACCACTGGATACCAATGTTTCAATAACGGATTTCATATTTACCATAGTTGTTGTTAAAAGAGCGGACATACCAATGTAGCTTACATTATTCTCTTTTACGGCATTAACAAATTTTTCAGGTGCAACATCAACGCCCAAATCAACAACTTCAAATCCGGCACCTTCCATCATCATAGCAACAAGATTTTTTCCGATATCGTGCAAATCACCTTTTACTGTTCCAATGGCAAATTTTCCAATCGGTTCAATTCCGGTTTCCGCAAGTTTTGGCCGTAAGATGGTCATACCGGCTTTCATTGCTCTTGCGGCAATCAAAACCTCTGGGACGTAGAATTCATTGTTTTTAAATTTTTTACCGACAACTTCCATTCCTGCAACCAGTCCATTATTAAGGACTTCACCAGGGTTAATACCACCCTCAAGTGCACTTTTGGTCAGTTCTTCGGTTTTTGGGGCATTTCCAGAAATTACACTGGCGGCCAAATCTTCCAATACAGCCATTATTTCCTCCTCGTCAAGATAATTACTTTAAAAAGTTTTTGGGTCGAATATAATTAAAGTTAGACAATTTACAAAAGAATATTAGAGAAGTCAAGACTGAATAATTTGTTTTTTTATCTAACTTTTATAACTTTCATCGAATAAAGCACCAACAGAGTCTCCAAAATGTATTGCTTTTATGGCTTTGGCAAAAATTTCGGCAACAGATAAAACATGAAACTTGCCGTTATTCTCAATTTGATTTTGTGGTATTGTATTCGTTGTTAAAATCTCTTCTATACAGGATTCCTCAAATTTTTCAGCAGCATCTTTAGTAAAGAATCCATGTGTGCATCCCGTTAAAATTCTGCGGGCGCCATGTTCTTTCAAGACCTTTGCTGCCTGAAGTACAGAACCGCCGGATAAAATTTCATCATCGATAATAAGAACATCTTTATCTCGTGCATCACCGATAATAGTATTAATTGTTACACATTCATTATCATCAACACGTTGTTTATCTAAAATAACCATTGGCAAATTTAAAAGTCGTGCAATAACACGAGAACTTTTTGCACTGCCCACATCGGGAGAAGCAACAACGGCATTACTCAAATCTTTTTGCTGATAATGTTTTAACATAATATTTGTCGCTAATAACTGGTCAACCGGAATTCTGGAAAATCCCATAATTTGAGGTGAATGCAATTTCATTGTCAAAATTCTGTTTGCGCCGGAAGTTTGTAACAAGTCAGAAACTAACCGGGCCGTGATGGAAATACGTGGTTCATCTTTTTTATCTGATCTGGAATAAAAATAATAAGGAGATACAACAGTGATTCGACCGGCAGAAGCATAACGAAGAGCATCCACCATTATTAATAATTCCATAAAATTATCGTTAACCGGCAAAGAAGCGGATTGAATAACAAAAACATCATCATTTCTAACATTTTCTTCTATTTTTACTTTAATATTTTGGTTCGAGAAATGATGAATTGTAACCTTACCCTGTTCAATTCCTAAAAATTGACAAATTTCTGAAACTAATTGAGGATTACTGGTACCTGAAAATACTTTAAGAGAATCTGGCATTGGCTTGCTGAAGCTCCTTTCTTCCATTTAACATATCATAATATCCAATGGTTATTAATTCATTATCTTTTATATTAAATTGCTTTTTTAAAAATTCTACACGCGTTCGGGAAATTTTTTCATCATTCTGTTCAGAAACAACAGCTTCAAATTCAATAAATTTACCCAGGTTTGTAACATCATCCAAATGAATGCGGACATTTTCCCATAGATAAAGAGAGCGCTCTTTTAAGACAACCAGGTCGGTTCCAATGGCAGGTCCTAAAACTTGACACAACTCGTCACTGTTATTCAATTTATATATAAAATATTCACTCGTTTTTATCAATTCATCCGGACGTTTATAGAATATCAATTCATCACAAACATCCCCGGCTTGACGAAGTTTTAATTTACCGGTATTACATAAAAAATAGCTGTCTTTTTGAGTTTTGGTCCATTGGAATAAAGCATCCAAAGTTTTCAAAACCTTAATGGCAGAATCAAAATTAGGGCAATGTGCTTTTATTTCAATATTTTTCATAAAGACTGGTTTACTCTTCAACTTCTTTCCAATATCCGCCGCGAAATTCATCAAAATTAGTAATCACAACTCTATGCCCCTCCCGTTCGAGCAATCCTTTTGTTTCAAAAAGACTGATAACACGGGAAATTGTTTCTCTGGCAGTTCCGGCCATATTTGCCAGATCCTGTTGCACCGGTAGTTTGGGGATAATTCTACTGGAACCACGGGAAAATCCTGTTTGTTCGGCAACATGAATTAGCGTAGCACCAACGCGTCCAACAGCATCGTGCAAGGTCAGGTTTTCGATTTGTGTGTCACATCTACGAATACGATCAGCCAAAACTTTTAAAAGTTCAATAGAAAGTTGTGGATGTTTTTCAATCATGAGCAAAAATTCACCCCGACGTAATGCCAATAGTTCCGAATCTTCCATGGCAATAACAGTGGCCGAACGTCCTTTGCCATCCAGTAAAGATAATTCTCCAAAAAAATCACCGGATTTTAGCATCGTTAAAATGACCTCACGTCCTTCATCACTGGTTCGCGTTATTTTTACAGTACCCTTTAGTATGATGAATAGAGTTTGACCAACTTCTTCTTCAACCAAAAGAACCTGATCTTTATGACATTCCCGTCGGACACATTGGTCAACAATTTGCGCCACATCATCATCACTCAATTTCGAGAACATGGGGACATGTTTTAATAAACGAACAATTCGTTCCTCAGCCATTTTGATCTCCACTTAATTTTGTAGTTTTTGCTTTAATAACATTTTTATAAATTTCTTCAATTTTATCGAGCATTTTAGAGGTCGTAAATCTGTTATAAACGGTCTTGACAGCATTTTCACCCAGCCTTAATCGTTCATCAGGATTTTCTATCAAAAATCTAACCGCGTTTGTCAACTCATCCACATTTTTAGGATCGACCAACATTCCATCCTGCTCATTTGTAATAATATCAAGCACTCCATCACACTTGCTCGAAACAACCGGCCTGACGGCAGCCATCGCTTCAATAACAACCAATCCAAATGCTTCAGCATGTGACGGAAAAGCAAAAATATCCATGGCGGATAAATAACGGGGAATGTCTTTACGAAATCCAAGAAACAGCACGTTATCTTCCAGTTTCAAATCTTTGGCCTTTTGATAAATGGGTTGAGCTTTGTCTTCTTCACCATGGGTGGGATCGCCAATAATTAAAAATTTGATATTTTTAAATAGAGTTGTAATACGACCTGCCATCTCTAAAAACTCGAGGTGTCCTTTACCAATCTGTAATCTTCCAATCGTGCCGATAACTATTTCATCATTTGCAATTTGCAGCTCGCGACGAATTTGCTCACGCGCATTTACATCGTATCGGTATTCTTCCATGTCAATTCCGTGATGCACGATGGAAATTTTTTCCGGGCTTATCGGATGAGTTGCAATCAAATTATTTTTAATCACCTGAGAAATCGCAATAGTATGATCAACACGATGATATAAAAATCGATGGAAAATATCTTTTTTAGCTTTGCCGGTTCCAACATGTTTAATAAAGACAAGCGGTACATTATGCAAGGGCATTAAAACCGGTACAATGGTCCATAAATCTTTTGAATAATGTACATGCACCAGATCAACAGAATTTTTTAAAATTTGTGAATATTTATATATGCTGATCGGATCAAAATATCCGTTGGGTTTGAAATATTTAAAATTTAATGACCGATTTTGGGCATCCTTAAAAAGAGCACTTTCAGGAGCCCCAAAAATAGTGCACTCATGTCCTCGTTTTGCAAGTTTTTCAGCCAATAAATTGACATGCATTTCCATTCCGCCCCAGGATGTTGAGGAACATATTTGAGCAACTTTCATAGGTAACACAATTTTAGTGATATTTAAAATACGGTAAGAAAAAAAGTTAAAAAAAGATCGGTTAATCTGTTTTTTATGTTAATCTTTATATAGATTATGCGTTTTAATATATTGCAAAACATCGGGTTGCAATAGGTATCGGACACTTTTACCAAGTGATATCATTTTGCGAATTTCCTTGGAAGATATATCCATAAGCGGCATTTCAATTTTTAAAAAAGACTTGATAAATTCCGGTAAATTCGCATCTTGTTTAACACCAGGCCGTGCAGCAACAGCAAGTTGGGCTAATTGATATATTTTCTCAGGACTTTTCCATAAAGATATATCAAACAAGTTGTCACCGCCAAGAATAAGGTACAGATTTTCTCTAGTTAACTGGTACTGCTTTGTAAGCATTTCCAATGTATATACGGTAAAAGAAGTATTGTCCTGTTGAATTTCCCAATCAGACACTTGCAGTTTTTCATGCCCTGCCACGGCACGTTTTACCATTTCCAATCGGTGTTTGGGATTGCTGATATTTTTGGATGATTTGTGAGGTGGATTAGCACAAGGCATTATAATTAATTTATCAAGGCCTAAAGATTCAACCGCCTTATCGGCGAGGATCAAATGGGCTATGTGAATAGGATCAAAAGTTCCACCATATAATCCAAGTTTCAAAGTACAATCCAATAATTTTATGAATTTTCAGATGTTGTATTATCTGATTCTTTATCTTTATTTTTATCGATTTTCTTTTGAATATCGGCAATGCGATTTTTTGCCTTTTTAACAAGCTTTTCATCCTGATATTTATTTACAAAAAGCTGGTAGGCTTCCAGGGCCTGAGAATAATTTTTAATTTTTAAATTACACTCGCCTATCCAATATTGTGCCTTGGGGGCATAGATTGTATCATAATATCTTTCAAGGACTTTGTTATAATACAAAATAGCTGCTTCGTAAGCGCTCATTTTTCGATATAATTCCGCAGAACTGTATAACTTTTTGGCCAATTTGGTCTGAGATTCGAGAAGCATTTTTTCTACTTGAGGCACAAGGTCACTGGAATAAAAGTCCTCAAGGAACTCTTGAAAAACAGATATCGCTTTAATATTATATTCCTGATCAAGAGATGCTTTTGGTGATAATTTATAATAACAAACGCCAAGTTTGAATTTAGCGTCATCGACATATTCGGAATTTGGAAAAATTTTAGTCAAACGTTCGTATTCGCTGGCTGCCAGGATATATTCTTTCATAAAAAAATGACATTCGGACAGATAAAACTGGGCCTTATCTGCCATGGCAAGGCCACTGTGACTAAATGTTATAATCTTGAATTGCTGACGCGCATTATAATAATCTTTATCATTAAACATCTTTAAGGCAATTTTCATACGCTCTTCGGCAGGAATGTTTGGTTTGATTTTTTTTGAACTACAAGACATTACTAAAAAGGTGGAAATTACGAATAGTGAAACGATTAAGATGCGTTGAAATTTCATAAATCTTCCTGTTTATTTACTACGAAATGAATAAAAGAAATAAATTATACTTGCTGTGATTACAGAGATAAACACGGGTTCAAACGATTTTAAAAAAATATTTTTGTTTCCCTTACCAATAGTAACAGGGTATTGCTCATCCTCTATATCTTTAAAATTATCATTATTTAAAAAATCATGATAGTTTTTCTCAAATGTTTGTGCGTAAAACAAACGGCTTTGCTGATCTGTAACTTTAGCATAAGCTTTAATATCAATGGTTCTTTTAATACTGTCTTTATTATCGTTCTTCACTTTGGAATATTTGACTGGAATTGCTTCAGGAACAATTTGAATGATGTTATAACTACTAAAACCGGATGGTTGGCCGATAAAAAAATTGCTAATTGATTTATCTTTCTGATACCGTGCTAACTGAATCTCGAGTATTTTTTTAACATCATCATTACTATTCATTATTTGAATAATATAAGCAGTCGAATCGTTGATTGAAATGGCAGAAAAAACATCCACATAAAGTTCATAACAAAGTTTATTTAAAATTTGCCAGTTGGTACTGGTTTCAGGAACATCTGCAAATGTCAATGAAATAAAACAGGTTAGAAAAAAGCAAATAAAAATTTTTCTTAAAGCATTAACCACGTTTGAGTTTAACCTATTATAATGACCAAGGTTCCTAAATTTTTATTAATAATGACAATAAATGGTGATATTGGTTTATTCTATATTCACTTTTTTTAATTTCTAAACCATAATTTAAATTAATTGAAAAAAGGTTAAAAAACTCTTTTTCATACATAGAGTTTGAAAAAAGACCAAATCCACATGAAAACACATTTTGTTTTCTATATTGATCATAATAATATCCGGATCGTGCTGTAAAATATTTTGAAAAATAAAATTCAGTTCCTACGTGCATCTCTTTGGTCAGCACTTCATTTTCTTCGGTTACGTTTTTAATATCTAAAGATACTAAAATATTCTTTTTATATAAATAGGTAATTCCAACATTTATTGTTTCATCAAGAATGCGAAAATCTGTAATAAAAAACGGCACTATTTCATTCGGAATATCAAAATAAGATACTCCGATGATAAAATTTGGATTAGGAGCAAGCCTTATTCCATAGCCTAAACCGCCTTTTCGCTCCGTTTTATCAAAACAAGTTGTAAATAAAAAACCGGAAGCACCGATAGAAAACTGTTCGGCAAATTTAAACTGTGTTGAAAAAACATCAAAATTCCAGTCCAAAAGCTTATCAGATGAAAAAAATTTGCCTGATGGTTCGGAAAAATCAGTTAACGATTCGGACAAAATCAATGTTGATGTTATAAACTGCTGCGAAAAAGAAATTCCTTTTACTGCTGATCCAAAAAGATGAACGGCATCTATTATATCAATAGAATTATGTTTTAAATCATCAGAATCAGTAATTACAGCGGCAATGCCCAACGGATTTACAAAAAATGAAAATCCATTGTAATCTCTGTTATTTAATCCCAAAAATGCGGGATTGTGAATCGAAGCAGCCAAATCATCATAGACCGCAGTACAAGCCCCACCCATTCCCAGGGCCCGAATTCCAGCAGGACTGTTTGCTGAATAACGTTCGTCGGGAAAAGCATTATTACCAAATGTAATAATAAACATAATAACCAAAACAGCTATCATGTACGTCTGCTTGCAAAAAATTTTCAAAGGACCTGTAATATTCAAATTTTTCTCTTAAAAAGAAAAATGCCTGCAACATTAAATAAAATAAACAGCAAAGTGACTAGAGTAACAATTTGCGCAAAAACATTTCCATATTTTGTATAGAATGTTTTATATGTATTTGTAGTTAAAGAACCTGTAACAACAGTTTCAGTAAATATCGGTGTTGATTTTGTTACACGTCCAAATGAATCAATAAAACAGCTTATCCCTGTATTGGCACACCTGGCAATAGAGGTACGGTTTTCAATAGCACGGAAAACAGCAATTTGGGCATGTTGAAATGGCGCTGATGTTTTACCAAACCATGCATCATTTGTAATAATAGTTAAAAACCGGGCACCGTTTTTAACAAAATTTCTAACACTTGAAGGAAATACAGATTCATAACATATCGGTACTGAAAAACCAACTATTGAATCTGTAGTCGCACTTTTATTTTCAAATAGAAAAACATTAGATTCCTGTCCTAAAGAATAATCACCAACACCTAATTCAAGGTCATATAAAAAATTCTTGAGGAAATTAAACGGAAAATAATTTCTATAAGGCACTCTTTCTGAAAAGGGTACCAGCTTCATTTTTCTATAATTATCGATAGCGAAATCATGAGGACGAATTATCATAGCGGCATTAAAGTATTTATAACTGCCGTCTTTAAAAAACTCGTAATCAATTGTGCCCGTCATGATTGGTGTATTTGTAGAATCTACAAAATTTCTTATTTGATTTAAAAAAGCAGGTTCATATCGTAAAGCAAAGGGCATTGCTGTTTCAGGCCAAATAATCAAGTCCGGGTGATCCTCAAGAACAGTGTGACTTAATTTTTCATAAGCCTCAAGATTTCGTTTATTCAGATTTTTATCCCACTTTTCAAAAGGATCTATATTTCCCTGAATCAGCGCAATCGTTAACATTGTGTTATGTGAAGGTTGTTTTTTTAATGCATAAAATCCATGCACTAGCGGAATAATAAAAGCGGCTAAAAAAACAAAAGCAAAAACGAGAACATTTTTTCTATTATGTCTGTGTTTCCATAATAAAAACAATAAAATATTCAGCAAAACAATCCAAAAACTTGTTCCATAAACAGATAAATATTCGACGTTTTGAATCAACGGCAAATAATAGGATTGTGTATAACCAATATAATTCCAGGGAAAAGCTGTTTCACCAAATGACTGCAAGTACTCTATTGCTGTCCATAAAAACGGCAGGGCAAAATAGGAATACATTTTTTTGGAGTGAATGAGCATTGTATGTAACCATGCATATAAACCAATAAATAATGGCAATACAAGAAGGGCGCCAATACACCCTGGAATGGTTACCCATCCGATCCAATAAAGTGTAGCAATGTCAATGAACAGTCCAGTGAAATAGCCATAACGAAAGGCTTGAAATCCTTTTTCTTTTTCGAGAATAAAAAAGAAAGGGATCAAAGCCCCATAAGCTAAAAAACCACTTTTTAATGGTGGAAATGACAGGGCTAACAAGATCCCGGTTATTAATCCAAGCGCTAAATTTCGTCGCATGTATTATTTAAATTTCTGTATTTTAGTTTAGGTTTTTCCTCTTGGCATTTAAAGCCATAAATTCTTATTTTTGTGTCTCTTGATTACGGCGCATATAATTAATTCTATCGAGAAAGCTCTGCAGAATAAAAGCTGCTGCGACCTGATCAATTTTATCCCGGTTTCGAGAGGGAGACTTTCCGGTTTCCAACATTGATTTTTCAGCACTGGCTGTACTCCATCGTTCATCCCAAAAAAAATACGGAACATCTATCTGCTTAGCCAAATCAACCTGAAATTGTATAACTTGTTGTGCACGCTCTCCAACGGAGCCATTCATATGTAATGGTAAACCAATAACTATCGCAGATATATTTTGAGATACAGCAATGTCTGAAATTTCTTTCAATGCAGTTTTGGATTTCTTATTCTCAATTGTTTTATACGTTGAAGATAAAAATTGTGACGGGTCACTTAAAGCTAATCCAATACGACGCTGACCATAATCAATTCCTAACAACCGTCCACAAGGAACGCTATGTAACTCTACTTGTGTTGAAATATCCAATTCCATCACTTTTCAAAAAATTATTCTAATTCAGAAAGCGGCTGTTTCAAAACTTCTTTTAACAGTTTTCCTGCTTTAAAATGAGTTTTGCGTCGTGCCGGAACATAAATGATTTCACCGGTTTTAGGATTTCTTGCTTTTGGTTTTGGTTTTGTTTTTTTGACTTCAAAAACACCAAAATCACGAATTTCAATTCGAACTTCAGGATCTGCCTCAGACATAAATTCACGAAGAGCTTGGAAAACACCATCGACAACTTTTTCTGTTAGATATATTTTTTCGCCAACGATTTTAGCAGTTCGCTTGGAAACGTCTTTTTTAGTTATTGTACTTGTTTTTTCTTCTGTAGCCATAAACAGACTCCTCTGATTAGGTTATAAATTATTTTCTATTTTTACATATCCGATGGTTTTGTTTTTTTGAAATATACAACTATCAAAAGAAAAATAAAATAAAAAAATATTCTAGTCAATAATATTTTATTCTGTTATACGTTCAACAGAAATAACGCCTGGAATATTTTTAACTTTATTCATTGCTTTTTTTAAATGGTCCAGATCATGAACTTCAATACTTAACATACAATTCATTAAAGAATCTTCAGAATTAAGATTAACACTTATAATATTACAATCCGCTGAGGCGAGTGCATCTGTTATTTCAGCCAAAAATTTATTTCTACGTTCACCGAGAATAAAAATTGCCGTTAAAAAACGATTACTCTTTTCAACGTCCCATGAAACATCAACAATTCTATCCTGCTCCTGCATGAGCCGTAATAAATTTTTACAACTGTTTGCGTGGACAACAATCCCGCGGCCACGGGTGACAATACCTGTGATTGGTTCACCCGGCACAGGGTTGCAGCATTTTCCAAAATTAATCATAATATTATCAAGCCCGGCTACACGAATGCCATGACTTGATTTACGGGCTTTTTCAATAAACCGGGAAAACAAGGACTGATCCGTATCCTTGGTTTGGTCATCAGGAATTATTTTTCGGACAATTGTATCCAGCTTGACATCTCCACGTCCCAAACCAGCCAAAAGCTGTATTTTATCCTTAATTTTCATTTTATGTGCAATAGAATCAAGATCAACATCTTTAATCTTGATTTTATATTTATTCAGGGCGCGGGATAACAGTTCTTCACCTAACTGCATACTGGCGTCAAGTTCCGAATCTTTTATCCATTTTTTAATCCTGCCTTTAGCTTTACTTGTTGCAACAAATTTTAACCAATCTTCATTTGGACTTTGATTCGCAGAGGTTAAAATTTGTATTGTGTCACCGCTTTTAAGTTCATAGCTTAGCGGCACAATTCTGCCGTTTACTTTGGCAGCCAGACAATGAACACCAACATCCGTGTGTACAGCAAAAGCAAAATCTACCGGAGTAGAACGTACAGGCAGCCGATGCAAGTCACCTTTTGGAGTAAAAACAAATACTTCATCCTGAAATAAATTAATTTTCAGGTGCTCCATAAAAGCACCATCATCAATGTCTGCATCACTCCAGTCCAGTACCTGTCTTAACCAAACCAAATGTCGGTCAAGATCATCTTCCCGAAGTCTGCCTTCTTTATAACGCCAATGGGCTGCAATTCCGTCTTCTGCGGTGCGGTGCATTTGCTCGGTTCGAATTTGAATTTCAACCTTACGGCCATCCGGACCAATTACCGTGGTATGAAGCGATTGATAGCCGTTTGATTTTGGCGTGGCAATATAATCTTTAAATCGTTCATGAATTGGATTAAACAGAGAATGCACAATACCCAGTGCATGGTAACAGTCTTCAATTTGTTCAACGATTATTCGTATGGCTAAAAGATCAAAAATTTCATCAAACGGAACGCCACGTTTGGTTATTTTATTATAAATACTGTAAAAATGTTTGGCCCGTCCTTCAAACCTCGCTTTAATTTTTGATTCCGCTAACGACTTTCGAACAGGACGAGTAACACGGCGCAGACTGTTTTCACGCTCTTCACGTGTATCCTGAACTCTTCGGACAAGATCATTATAAATATCAGGGTCCAAATATTTTAGTGCAAGGTCTTCCAGTTCCCATTTAATTTTTGCCAAACCAAGTCTGTTAGCTAAAGGCGCATAAACCTCACGGGTTTCCAGTGCAATGCGCTGGCGTTTCTTTTCCGGAAGATGCTGCAAGGTTCGCATATTATGCAGTCTGTCTGCAAACTTTATCAATATGACCCGAATATCCCGAACCATAGAAAGCAGCATTTTTCTAAAATTCTCAGATTGTTGTGTTTCCAGGCCTAAAAGTTTTAATTCCGATATTTTTGTAACACCATCAACCAACTGCGCAATATTACTTCCAAACTCTTTTTCCACGAGTTCAATAGAAATATCCGTATCTTCAGCAACATCATGCAACATTCCGGCCGCTATGGTCTCATAGTCCATCTTTAATCCGGTAAGTATTTTTGCAACCTCCATAGGATGTTCAAAATAGGGCTCACCGGATTTTCGCAACTGATTACTATGCGCTTTATAGCTGAATTCAAATGCATGACGTAATACCTGGGTATCAACAGCCTGATGATACCTTTTAATACGCTGCAAGAGTCCTTCGAAAATCTTGTGATATGCTTGTTGTGTTTGGTCTTCTTTCATATCACCCACAAAAAATACTAGAATAAATCTGCTGAAATTGTTGGTATTTCTTCTGCAAAAGCTTCTTTATTGGCAAACTGAACATAATCACGCAAGAATACCAATTCAACTGTATCTGTAGGACCGTTTCGCTGTTTGGCAACAATGACTTCAGCAACATTTTCCAATTCAGGTTCGACCGGAGGGTAAGCAGCAGGACGATATAAGAACATGACAACATCCGCATCCTGTTCAATTGCTCCGGACTCACGTAAATCAGATAACAAGGGTCGTTTATCGCCGCCTCTTGTTTCAACAGCTCGGGATAACTGTGATAACGAAACAACAGGGACGTCCAGCTCTTTGGCCAAATTTTTTAATGACTGTGAAATCATTGATATTTCTATTTGGCGGCTTTCAATACGACCGACACCATGTAACAATTGTAAATAATCGATAACAATAAGGCCGATATCTTTTTCAGCCTTGAGCCGTCTGGCTTTTGAGCGTAACTCAATAATATTCAGGCCAGGTGTATCATCAATATAAATTGGGGCTTCAGCCAACCGTCCGACAGACATACTTAATTTCATCCATTCATCTTCCGGGAGACGGCCGGTTCTTACTTTGTGTGAATCCACTCTGGCTTCAGCACATAACAGCCTCATAACAAGCTGATAGGAAGCCATTTCCAGGCTAAAATAGCCGACAGGAACACCCGAAAGCGCCGCATTTCTCGCCAAATTTAAGGAAAAAGCTGTTTTTCCCATTGAAGGGCGGGCGGCAAGGATTACAAGTTCCGATTTTTGCAAACCGGACAATAAATTATCAAGGTCCTTAAATCCTGTAGGCACACCGGTAATTCCACCGGCATTACCATGAAAACCTTCTATTTTCTCCATAGTTTCCATGGCTATGGGGCCGATATGTTGAAAATCTTTTTTTACTCTTTTTTCAGATAATGCAAATATTTTTTGTTCTGCTTTATCAACCAGCTCGGTTGCGTCTTCAGATGTTTCATAACATTCCTGTTGAACTTCAGAAGCTATATAAATTAATCTTCGAAGCATGGACTTGTCATTAACGATGTTACAATAATATTCAACATTGGCAGCCGAAGGTATTCGTTCAACAAGTTCTGTTAAATAAAAACTTCCGCCAACAGCTTCCAGTTCTTTATGTTTCTCCAATTCATTTGACAGCGTCAAAACATCAATGGGTTCACTTTTCTCATACAGATTTCTGGCGGATAAAAATATCTTTCTGTGAGCTTCTTTATAAAAACTATCATCATCAAGAGCTTCCATCACAATACTTGCAGCATGAGGTTCAAGCATAATAGAACCCAGTACGGCCATTTCTGCTTCGATTGAATGGGGCGGCATTCTTGTTATTTGTTCACTGTTTTCCATATTATCGAATATTTTATTTCCTATTTGGAATAATTATCAATCGCGCTTTTAAATATTTTTACATCATGCCATGTTTCACGTTTTTTATCAACATTGTTCAAAAGAACAGATGGATGGTGAGTAAACATGGTCTGATATCCTTCATATTCAAACCACTTTCCACGAACTTCAGAAAACGGTTTGTCAGTATCCAGTAACAACGTTGCATTCTCCCCTAACCCTAATATAAATTTTGGTTTAATCAAATGCAATTGTTTCTTGAAAAAACCTTTACAATTTTTAAAATATTCCGCAATATTATTTAAATCAGGTGATAAAGGACATTTTAATAATGATAAAAGATATACATCATTTCGTTTTAATTTAATAGCCTTTAAAATTTGATCAAATAACTCGCCTTCTTTTCCACCAAGTATGGTCTTATTATCCTGATCTTGAGAAAGATAGAGACTATTGATAACGGCAATAGATGAATCTGTCTTTCCTTCACCCAAAACTACGGATGTTCGGTTATTTGAAATTGAACAATTTAAACATTGGGAAATATTTTCTTCAAGTGAGGCTAAAGTTGCAGGATTGTCTGATTCTGGAAGGACGTTGTGATTTATTGGTTCTTTTTCTGGAACAAACGACATGTTGACAGCAAGCTGATCTCCATAAATTTCAATTTCCTGTTTAATAAAATCTTGTATATTTTCAAATGGGCTCTCTGTCATTTTAAATTCGTTTTGTTTCGATAATTAAATCAAGAATAATATCCGCCAAAGCATGTTTGGACATAAGTGGATACTCTTTTATATTCCCTTTAGGGTCTATAATAGTAACTTGATTTGTATCGGTTTGAAAACCGGCACCTTTATTAAGAGGATTATTGACTATAATAAAGTCCAGATTCTTACTTTTAATTTTTTTAACGGCATGTTCAATTTCATTTGTCGTTTCAACAGCAAAGCCAACATGCACTCTGTGATCTTTTTTTTCAGCAAATTGTTTTAAAATATCAGGATTTTCAACCAAATCTATTTTGGGCTGCGTTGCTGCTTTTTTAATTTTTTCAGAGGATACTGTTTTCGGGCGAAAATCACTGACAGCCGCCGCCATGATTAAAATGTCAATATCATTATACTGCTCAATAATGGCATTATACATTTCAACAGCCGTTCTGATTTTAATACATTTCACAGCATCAGAACATTGCAAAACACCCGGCCCGGAAACAAGAGTCACATCAGCGCCTCTAACAGAGGCCCTTTCAGCAATAGCGTAACCCATTTTTCCTGAAGAACGATTAGAGATGTAACGCACAGGGTCAAGAGGTTCTTCAGTGGGACCGGCGGTTACCAGCACCCTCTTTCCGGTAAAATCTCTGTTTTCAACCAGTATATTTTTAACACCATCAACAATGATATCTATTTCAGCCAGACGACCCCATCCTTCTTCACCGCAAGCCAATGTGCCGACGCCGGGGTCCACAATATGGAAATTTAAATTTTTCAATTTTGTCAAATTTGACTGAAAAATATCATTTTGATACATTTGCTTATTCATTGCCGGACACAGAACAACAGGCGCAGTAGTCGCCAACAAGGTTGTCGTCAGCGCATTATCGGCAATGCCATTGGCTATTTTGCCGATAGAATTGGCCGTTGCCGGTGCTATTACAATAACATCAGCCCATCGTGCCCAATCAATATGTGCTGTCCCACTTCCCCCCTGCTCAGGGAAAATATCAAGCAAAACCGGATTTTCAGAAAGAGTTTCAAAAGTCAACGGTGCAACAAATTTTGTCGCAGCATTGGTCATCATAACACGCACGTTGGCGTTCATTTTTTTAAACTCTCTAACCAATCCGGCAATTTTATAGACGGCAATCCCCCCGGTAATACCAACTAGTATATTTTTATTGGAAAACATTTATACCAAACACATTTTATTCCGATTTTTCCAGGTATTCACGAGTGAGCTTACCTTCCAGCATTTCTTCCAGGGCCGTTGTAGTCGGCTTTGGAAGTTTTAAAAACTGACCTTCAACTAAATCGGTATTAATGACATCATCATCCATGTCATTTGTTTGTGCTAATGCTTCTGTTTCTTTATCTATAATTTTCTTTTGCAGTTCGTTGATCTGTCTTGCTCTTTTAGCCATAATTACAATGGCTTCATAAATATTATCTGCATTTTTTAACAATTCGTCTAAAGGTAAGGTTTTTATCATATTGTAACCTCCAATTTATAATAAAAATTAAATATTTTGCCTGGACTTTATTATTTGTAGAATGTTATCAACAGTTGTGTCAATACTGTCATTTACTACAATGTGATCAAAATCTTTTGCAAGTTCCATTTCTTCCGGAACACGTTCAAGCCGGGTTTGCACCTGTTCTTGGCTTTCCGTATCGCGTCCGGTTAGTCTTTTTTCCAATTCTTTAATAGATGGCGGCTTGAGAAATACCAACAAAGAGTCGTTTGGAAACTGGTTTCGCACAGAAAACGCACCATGAACATCAATGTCCAACAGTATGATCAGGCCTTTTGTTAACCATTGTTTAATGGGTTTAACCGGAGTTCCATAATAATTGCCATGTACTTTTTCATATTCTAAAAATTCTCCGGATTTAATTTTTCCTACAAAGGTGTCTTGATCAACAAACCAATAATCTCTTCCTTCAACATCACCAAGTCTTTTTTCTCTTGTTGTCAGAGATACAGAATATATAAACGGTCCATCTTTTTTCAGAATTTTCTTGATAATTGTCGTTTTCCCCCCGCCTGATGGTGAAGAAACTGCTACAATTAATCCTCTCTTATTTATATTCAAACTTGAACTAAATCCTTTCACTTACTCAATATTTTGTACCTGTTCCCGGATGCGCTCAACTTCTTCCTTTATCTGAACGACAAAATGGGACACAGTAGATGATGCTGTTTTTGCACCGATGGTATTGGCTTCCCGATTCATTTCCTGCAAAATAAAATTAAGCCTTCTGCCCTCAGAATCATCAGACAGGAGCGTTTCTTTAAACAGCTTGTTATGGCTATGAAAGCGAACACACTCTTCGGTAATATCTATACGGTCTGATATAAGCGCCAATTCAAGTTCCAATCGACCTTCATCAATTTTATGATTGGCAACAAGTTTCTGAACACGGGAACGTAACTTGTCCAACTCTTCTACCGGTGCATCTTTTGATACCGTTTCAATTTCAGATACCAAATTTTCAATATTGTTAATTCGCATCTCCAGGTCTTTTAAAAGCTCATGCCCTTCCTGCAAACGCATTTCATTCAAATTTACAAGAGCGTTTTCCAAAGCTTTTTTTGCACATTCCCATGCTGCTTCGTCCGCTGTTTCAGAATTATCAACTTCCACTAAATCGGGTAACGATAAAAGTTGATTAATGTCCAATTCCCCGTTTAGGCCAAATTCTTTTTGCAATTCATTTTGAATGCTCATATATCCTTCAGCCAGGGCTTTGTTATAGGAAAATTTTTGAAATTTTCCATTGCCATTGGATAAGGAAACCCACACATTAATACGTCCGCGTTTAACATATTGCCCGATAACGTTACGAAATTTTTGTTCAAAATTTGAAAGGAACCTGGGAATTTTTGCAACAACATCTAAAAAACGATTGTTAACGGAACGAATTTCAACAGCAATTTCCAAATCATTTGCTTTATGTGAACCCCTACCGTATCCGGTCATACTCGTGATCATAATTGTCCTGAAGCTAATTTTAAATTTCTATCTGCCAAAGACGTATATTTTAATAATTTTTTTGAATATAGTCAACTGAAATTTTTCCACTTAGAACACATTGCAATTATAAAAAAATTCCGTCAACACTGTTTTGTAATAATTATTATTTACGTGCGAACCGGTCTTCTTCGAATCGCAACCTTAGAGAGATACGATGGGTGCTGCCGAGATCGTCATGATCCATGAACGCATAATCAATATCAAGTTTGGGAAGACGAATACCGGCACCAGCCGAAAAAGAGCCTATATCACTTCTTCCCAATCGAAGAGCGACAACCTGGCGCAGTAACAGTTCCGTGCCCAAACGAAAATCGTTACTAACAGGACCGGCGCTAAAATCAGCGGCAAAGTCTCTTCCCTCAAAATGCATATCCGTATCAGCCGCAATCAGCAATTGACTTTGAATCCATTTGATCCATAACGGATAAGCCATACCGAGCTTGAGTGTCGGAGAAACAAGTTCTTTCGTCCCTGTATCCCAGGCAATAACCGTTGTTGTGACATCCTGGAAATTGACACCAATGTTCAGATCATTATATGCGTTCCAGATGGCACCCAAATCAAACCCAAAACCCCAGGCAGAATTGTCCCCTACCCCTTTACGGATAAATTTTACATTGGCGCCATAAGAAAAACGACTGGATTTCTTTTTGGCATAACTAAAGAAAAAAGCATAATCAGCATAATTTTCTATACGCTCAATATATGGTATATTATGTACCAGACGACCACTGGTATCATAATATGAAGCGTCCTGAGGCAAGTCTTTTCTGGGCAATGTGGTAAAAGGAATGTCATCAACAGCCGTACGAATAAAGCTTAACGATAAACTTTGGTTATCACGAAACGGGGCGGCAATAGCGCCATAATCATAGTTTACCAGACCTTCAAACCGTCGGGAGTGCATGGCTGATATTTCCGGATAAGAAATTTCAGACAAGCCGGCAGGGTTCCAGTAACCGGAAGTAACGTCCCCTTTAACAGCAACATAGGCTCCGCCCATACCCAGGGCACGCGCCCCGACACCTATACTTAGAACTTCACCAGCATATTTCATAATTTCAGCGGCATTTCCGGCCATTGTAAAAAGCAGTATAAACCCCAGCATATATTTTATTTTTCGCAGCAAGATATCCTCATTAAAAAATGAAACCGATTAAAAGCTTAATGTTATTAACAAATTAAATTTAATTTTTATTTTCATTACTCACAAGTTGTTTTAACTGGTCCAATTTATTTAATGCCTCAATTGGCGTCAATTTATTCGGATCAATATTGTTTATTTCCTCACGCAGTGATTTTTCCAATTCTTCAAACAGACTCATCTGTTGAATTTTATCAGATTGTGTATCTCTATGTTCTGCCAGTTTTGGTTCTTTTTTCTGGTTCAACGCTTCAGACTCAAGATTGGACAAAACTTCATAAGCCCTGTTTATTACCGGTTTCGGTAGTCCGGCCAGTTGGGCCACATGAATTCCATAACTATGATCACAACCTCCTGTAACAATTTTTCTCAAAAATACGATGTGATCACCCCACTCTTTCACAGCGACATTATAGTTTTTTACACGCGGCAAGATCAGTTCAAGTTCCGTTAATTCGTGATAATGTGTGGCAAAAACAGTTTTTGCTGCAAGATGAGGTGTGTTATGAATATATTCAACTACCGACCAGGCAATGGACAAACCATCGAATGTGCTTGTTCCCCGGCCGATTTCGTCTAAAATAATTAAACTGTTTAGAGTTGCATTGTTTAATATGTTGGCTGTTTCGTTCATTTCGGTTAAAAAAGTACTTTCACCGGCTGCCAGATTGTCGGAAGCGCCCACACGGGTAAACACACGGTCGATAATACCGATTTTCGCTTTTTTTGCCGGAATATACCCACCCATTTGCGCCATAATACAAATAAGACCGATTTGACGCAGATAGGTTGACTTGCCGGCCATATTCGGACCGGTTATGATTAAAACCTGATCAGCCTTGTTGTCAATAAATGTATCGTTAACAACAAACTGCTCTCCAGGTGGTAAGAGTTTTTCAACAACCGGATGGCGGCCTTCATGTATCTCAATATAATCATCATTGTGAACATCCGGTCTTATATAATCATTTTCAATGGCAACTCGCGCCAAATTGTTCAAACAATCTATTTTCGCCAATACCCTGGCGTTTTTTTGTATGGTTAAAGCGTCTTCCAGAATGTCCTGTCTGATTTTGTTAAACAACTCGTATTCAAGAGTGAAAATTTTCTCTTCAGCGCCCAGGACTTTTTCTTCGTATTCCTTAAGTTCCTGAACGATAAAACGTTCCGAGTTAACAAGGGTTTGTTTACGAACATAGTGTGGCGGTACTTTGGACAAGTGAGGCCGGGTAATTTCTATATAATAGCCGAAAACTTTATTAAAACTAACCTTTAACGAAGATATTCCGGTCTTTTCCCGTTCAGAGGTTTGCAGCTTGGCAATCCAGTCCTTACCGGAATAGGCTATCTCACGAATTTCGTCCAGTTCTTTGTTAAATCCGCGTTTTATTAATCCGCCGTCGGTAATGGAAAGAGGCGGATTGTCAACGATGCAGGAATCAATCCGGTCTTTAAGCTTTGTGAGGGCATCAAGCTGACTATTCAACTCAGCAAGCAGGTTCGATTTAACATTAGTTAATGTTTCCTTAACCGTTGCAATGACCGTCAAAGTATTTTGAATCGCCTTGGCGTCTCTGGCATTGGCCCGACCGGTGGCAAATTTTGCCAGCAAACGTTCCAAATCACCGGCCTTTTTTAAAACCTCTAAATCTTTGCGCAAGTCTGCGTTGTTATACAATTCTTCAACACTATCCAGCCGGTTATTAATTTTTTCAAGGTCTTTTAAAGGTGAAAGCAGCCAGTTTACCAAAAGCCTGGCGCCCATTGGTGTATGGGTTTGATCCAAAACTGATAACAACGTCCCTTTGTGCCCGGCCGTATTCATGGCCTGGATGAGTTCCAGGTTGCGTCGTGTGGTATAATCTATAATTAAATAATCCGAATCCGACATCCGGGAAAGTTGATTAATGTGGACCAGTTTTTGTTTTTGGTTTTCATTTAAATAGGTCAGAATTGCCCCGGCAGCAGATATACCATTGGTAAAATCTTCTACGCCGAATCCCTTTAATGTTAAAGTAGAAAAATGTTTGGTCAAAGATTCGTAGGCATAATCATAATTAAAGGTCCAGTCATCACGTTTTGTGATGGTAAAAGGCACATGGGTTGGAAACAAATCCAAAAACTGGGAATATTGATTTTCTCCGACAAGAACTTCAGCCGGACTAAAATTTAAAACAGTTTCTTTAACATATTTTATATCAATCTCGGTTAATTGATATTCTCCGGTTGAAACATCGATAACGGAAAATCCGCACATATTTTTATTAAAAAACAAACTGGCCAGGTAATTATTTTTCTTTGTTTCAAGTAAATCATCAGAAACGGCTGTTCCGGGAGTTATAATTTCCTGAACTTCACGTTTAACAATTGTTTTGGTTAACTTGGGGTCTTCAATCTGTTCGCAAATTGCAACGCGATAACCCGCTTTGATCATTTTTGCCAGGTATCCGTCAAGAGCATGGTGCGGAAAACCTGCCAGCGGCACATGTGCCGATTTTCCATGTGAACGGGAAGTTAATGTTATACCAAGCACTTTGGACCCGGTCTTGGCATCTTCGTAAAACATTTCATAAAAATCACCCATTCGAAAAAAAAGGATGGAATCTTTATGTTTGTTTTTAATAGATAGATATTGTTCCATCAAAGGGGTTGTCGATTGTTTTTCAGCCACGAATAACTCTTATCTCCTAACAATTGTGCAAAATCTTTATTGATTTGGCTGTCCTACTCCCCAATGTAATTTGGTTCGCAAAATTTCAAAAAAGTCACGTTTCCCCGTTGATATCCATTTTATTTTATAGCCGGCTTTACGAATGATAACAGATTCTCCAGGCTCTAACGTTTCAGTCCGCTGGCCGTCAATATTAATCAGTGCGGGATCCTGGTCCGGTAAAATAGTCACTTTAATTTCACTGTCCTCCGAAAGTATGACCGGCCGGACAGTCAGCGAATGCGGGCATATCGGTGTGACCAAAATAGCCTGCATATCAGGCATAAGCAGAGGTCCGCCGGCAGATAACGAATAGGCCGTTGAACCGGTCGGCGTAGCCACAATAATGCCGTCACTTCTATAAGTATTTAAAAAAGTATTGTTTACAAATGTTTTAATATATATTAATCTTGGTTTTGGTCCTTTATCCACAACCAGGTCATTAAAGGCGTGAAAGGTTAAATTACGTTTGTCTTTCTTTTCCAACTCAATTTGCAAAACCATTCGATTAATAATCGAGTATTTTTGCTGCAACAGCAACGCAACAGTTTCTTCAAGCTCTTCAACCAATACTTCAGCTAAAAACCCTAAACCTCCTATATTAACGCCTAATATGGGTACATCTGCTTTTCCGACATGCTGCGCTGTTGATAAAATCGTACCATCGCCTCCAAAGGTAACGACCATATCACAATGACAACCTAATTGTTTAATGTCGATTGTCTGATCAGGCTTTACAAAATCCAAAAATTCAACCAAAGCCCGGTCATAAATAACAGAGGTCTGAGATTGTTTCAAATATTTAACAAACTCTTTAATAACACTCTTAACCGGAGGCTTGTTAGTATTTCCGACAATTCCTATTTTCATAGACAAAATTTATTTATGAATTGAAACAACATTGGCTTTTATTCTTTGATTATAAAACATGGAATTTCTGACAGTTTCCAAAATTCCCTGTGTGCATAATCCATATTTTTCCAGCAATAATTTACGATCACCCTGTTCCACAAACTCATCCGGAATGCCCATTCTAATCAGTTCAATGTGGTTAATATTGTGATCCGAGAAAAATTCAGCGACTTGACTTCCAAAACCGCCTTTTAATATACCTTCTTCAATAGTAATGACCATTTTAAAACGTGAGGCAATCCGTTGCAGCATTTCGGCATCAACAGGTTTTAAAAAACGAGCATTAACAACTTTTACAGAAAGGCCGTCCATATCAGCTAAAATTTGAGCAGCTTCCAATGCTTTGTAAACCAAAGGTCCCAAAGCAATAATAGCAACTTCCGAACCCTGTCTAAGGACCTCACTGGTTCCTATAGGGATGGTCGAATATTCAGAAGAAATATCAACATTTTCACCACACCCTCTGGGATAACGAAGGGCAACGGGACCATCGTGATATTGCGTTGCCGTCCAAAGCATTTGTCCAAGCTCATTTTCATCTTTTGGCGCCATCACAACAATATCCGGAACGGTTCTAAGATAGGCCAAATCAAACAAGCCATGATGCGTGGGGCCATCGTCACCAACGATACCGGCCCGATCAATAGAAAAAATTACAGGTAATTTTTGTAATGCGACATCATGAATAATTTGATCATAACTGCGTTGCAAAAAGCTGGAATAGACGGCAACAACAGGATGAAGACCTTTGGTGGCCAGGCCGGCAGCAAAAGTAACAGCATGTTCTTCAGCAATACCGACGTCAAAAAATCGTGATGGAAATTTTTCAGCAAAATCACTCAAACCGGTCCCCAGCGCCATAGCGGCCGTAATACCGACCAGTTTTTCATTTTTTGTAGCCAAATCTACAAAGGTTTTGCCGAACAAACTGGTATAGGTCGGAACAGCCGTACTTTTAACAACTTTACCGGTCTTGGGATCAAACCGTCCAAGTCCATGAAAAACGGACGCATTTTTTTCCGCCGGTTTAAATCCTTTACCCTTTTTGGTCAAAACATGGACAAGAATAGGTCCATGGAATTTTTTAACCTCCCGAAATAAATGTATCAAGCCGGCAATATTGTGTCCGTCAACAGGACCAAAATAACGGAAGCCGAGACGTTCAAATATAAGTCCGGGAATTAAAAATCCTTTTAATCCTTCTTCAATACGTCGGGCCGCCCAGCGAATACGCGGTCCCATGTGAGAAAACTTGCCGGTCAACTGCCATACTTCGGTTTTTATCCGGTTATATAAAGGAGTTGAGATAAGATTGGTAAGATATTTTGAAATGGCACCAACATTGGGTGAAATAGACATGCTGTTATCGTTTAAAATAACAATCATATCTCTTTGAGAAGCACCGGCATTATTCAAACCTTCAAATGCCAGTCCACCGGTAAGCGCACCGTCGCCAACCACGGCAATCACTTTATGGTCTTCCCCGCACAGGTCTCTGCCGCAGGCCAAGCCAAAAGCAGCGGATATGGCTGTGCTGGCATGCCCGACACCAAAAGCATCATAGGGACTTTCACTAATTTTGGGGAACCCGCTTATTCCACCGCTTTGGCGGATGTTTTTAAACTCATCACGCCGTCCGGTTAATATTTTATGAGCATAGGCCTGATGCCCAACATCCCACACAATTTTATCTTCCGGTGTGTTAAAAATTTGGTGTAAAACCAATGTCAGTTCCACCACACCTAGAGAAGGAGCCAAATGACCACCGGTATTGGCTATGCTTGTTATAATATATTCTCGAAGTTCTTTTGATAATTGTGCCAGTGTCGGTATGTCAAACGATTTTATATCTTTAGGGGAATTAATATGCGATAATAAATCACTCATTCTATCATTCTCGTTTCTAGCGAAATTTTAAAGTTCGGATGACCTTTCTTTAACAGAAAAACCATTATTCTCTTTAATCAAAGTTTTTATATTTACCTGCGCCTGTTCAAGTTTTTCATGGCAAAATTTGTAAAGTTCTGCTCCCTCTTCGAACAAGCTAAGTGAATCTTCAAGACTGGTGTTTTCCTGTTCGAGCTGCTCGGCAATTTCTTCAAGACGATTCATGGCATATTCAAAACTTTTTTTATTCATATATATTATACCTTATTTTTTCAAAATTGAAAAATGTTTTGTTGAAATTTCACTAACCTGTGCTTTGGCGTGACCGGATGAAAAATCAATAGAAATTTTATCATTCGGGGCCAAATCAGATGCATCACGAATAATTGTCCCGTCCTTTTCTGAAAAACAGATGCTGAAACCACGTTTTAAAATGGATTGAGGATGAAGACCTTGCAGCCTTTTAAAAAGTTGAACAATCTTTTCCTGCTTATTGTTCAATCTATTTACAATTATTGTGTTTATTTTATATAAAAGTTCATCAATTTGCTGGTTATATTGCCGAATTCTGTCGCTGATTCGTTTGAATCCATAATGTTCATTCAAATACTCTAGCTGTTTTCCATAGGCAGCAAGACGATTGTTCAAAATTTGATAATGACCTTCCTGTATGGCCTGTATTCGCTGGAGTAGTTCCTGTTTATCCGGCACAACAAGTTCAGCAGCAGCAGAGGGGGTTGGAGCTCTGAGGTCGGCAACAAAATCGCAAATAGTAAAATCAATTTCATGGCCAACAGCAGACACAACCGGAATCTCTGATTGAAAAACTGCTCTCGCCGTTACTTCTTCATTAAATGCCCAAAGGTCCTCCAAAGATCCCCCGCCACGGGCAATAATGATAACATCAACTTTATTGTATTCATTCATTTCCCGAACAGCCTCGGCAATTTCCAAAGAGGCGCCTTCACCCTGTACCCGAACAGGTCTTAAAATCAACTCAACAGCGGGAAAACGTCTGTTAACAACATTCACGATATCGCGAATAACGGCGCCGGTCGGTGATGTAATAACACCAATTTTTTCGGGAAATTCCGGTATTGCTTTTTTATACTGCTGATCAAAAAGTCCCTCTTCCTGTAATCTGGATTTCAACTGATCAAAAGCAAGCTGTAATTCTCCCACACCGGAAGGCATCATTTTTACGATATCGAGTTGGTAGTTTCCCCGTTTTTCATATACACGTACCTGTCCCAAAGCATTTACTTTCATCCCATCCTGGGGCGTAAAAAACATGGCGGCATTTCGGCTTCGCCACATAACACAACTTATCTGAGAATCGCGGTCTTTTAAGGAAAAGTACATGTGCCCGGACGAATGATGAACAAAGTTGGACAATTCGCCCTGGACCCAGACTGGAGGAATACCTGTCTCAAGCAGTATTTTAATTTCATTTGTTAACTCAGAAACACTATAAATGTCTTCTTGATGTATCAGGGAACCAAAGTCCATCTACCAGCCCAATTTAATTGTTGCAAACTTAAAAGGGCCAAGAGTTTCGTCTTAGCCCTAAAATCTATTTACTTTTTCTTTTTATGTCTGTCTTTTCTCAGTCTTTTTTTGCGCTTATGAGTTGCTATTTTATGTCTTTTACGTTTTTTCCCACTTGGCAAAGCAATCACCTCCTATCTTTAATAATTATTATAAAATTTAATCATTTTTTTCATTGATAAAGGCCTTTAAGGTTTTTGCCGGTCGAAACACAACAGTATCATGTTCGGGCACCTCTACAGATTCATTGGTCTTTGGATTGCGGGCTGTTCGTGCATTCCTTTTGACTTTTTTAAAACTGCCAAAACCACGTATTTCCACTCGATCATTTTGTTTCATAGCATATCGAACGGTGGCAAAAAAACCTTCTAAAACCGTTTGCGTTTCAACTTTTGAAAGACCTGTTCCTTCAGAAACAATTTGTATAATATCGGATTTGGTCACGATAAATACCTTGCTATTTTTTTAACTCAGTGACAATTTTCACAACAATGGGAATGACAATCCGAGCAATTATTGCCTGAATGTGATGAAGCAGTAACATGTCCATGGCTGTCTTTGGATGAGAAACCGCAAACAGAAACAGCGCGTTCTATTTGTTGACTGCCGCATGTATTACATGCCATATTCATTTCATCAGCCTTTGTTCGGACCAGTTCCTCAAACCGCTTGTTACATTGCAAACAATTATATTCATAAATCGGCATAGATCACTCTTTAAAACGATAATTGATACTTGACACGCGGCCAGGTTCCCAAAAATTCGTTAAAAGATTTATTCAGATCGCTTCCTAATAAATCGATAATGGTCAACTTTTCCTGTCTTTCACGGATAATTCTGGGTTCACCGGAAATTCCGGCAACCTGTGCGGCCAGGTCAATGGCGTCCTGAAAAGTTCCTAATGTGTCAATAAGACCATGTTGAAAAGCCTGCTCACCAGAATAAACTCTTCCGTCAGCAAGTTTTTTAACACTCTTGATGTCCATGTGACGTTCATTGGCAACAGCAGCTATAAACTGCTCATAACCGCTATCGATCCATTGTTGCAAATATTGATATTCTTCAGCGGAAATGTCACGATAGGGTGAACCCGTATCTTTAAATTTTCCGCTTTTTATAATTGTAAACGATATTCCTATCTTGTCCATTAAACGGCGCAGGTTGGGTATTTCAGCAATAACACCGATACTTCCGGTGGTAGTCCCGGGATTCGCCATAATAGAGTCTGCACCGAGTGCCACATAATAGCCGCCTGATGCAGCGACAGTCCCTAATGACGCAATAACAGGTTTACCGCCGTCACGGACCCGTTTAACATGTTCATAAATTTCCTGAGAAGCTGCAACACCGCCGCCAGGGCTGTTAATGCGAAAAACAATGGCTTTAACCTGATCGTTTTTATTAAACCGAATAAACTGTCGAACAATTTTTTTTGAAGAAGTAATAACTCCATCAAGTTCTATAACGGCAATTTTTCCTCCTGAGCCGCCAATGGAGACATCTGTGGACGAACCCAGGCTAAAAATAAGCACAACAAAAAGTATAAAAAAACCACCAATTGCGGCGAGTATAACGCCGCCTATTATCCAGTCTCTCTTTCGAGCCATTTACTTCTCATTCCAAAGAAAATGAAACGATAAATACAGAGGATACTCTGCATAACAATTCATTTAAAATACGACCCTCATTATATTAAAAATTTCTCTTAAATGCAAGGAGAAAAAGAGGATTAGGTCTCCTTTCAAACACCTTCACAACACATCCATTGACCCAATAATTAAAATATTTCTGTTTATTCATGTCTTTTTGTGGTTTTTATTTTGCTCAAATCCCGGCAAAATAAAATCCCATAAAAAATGCCCATTACCGACCAAAATATCAGATATAAAATCTGATAATTTGATGATTTTAACAGCGCTAAAAAATAATATATTGATAATAACGCAGGAAGCAGGTATACATAAAATCCCGCATTTTCAGAATAGTATTTTTCAATCCGTTTTTTTATAGCTCTGGTAATAAAAAATACGACAACAAAAGCTATAATCAGGATAAGATAGGATTCAAAAAAAGATAACGGCATGTTAAATGAGTCATTAAATAAAGGGACATGTTTTATTTATACATGTCCCGCTAAAATTTAACTTTAATTAAAACATTGGGTGAGGAGTATCAGTACCCAAGGCAAAATTGGCAATACCTCTCATAATCACAGTTACAACAATAATGATAATACCGCACATTATTGTATAAGAAAGCTTTTTATCTTCAGGGTATTTTAATAAAGTCGGCATGCCGATATAAAAAACATAAAGACCATATAAAAAACCTAACACATGTATAATAGTTAATGAAGGAATGATATTGAAAATACCGGTAACGGCAAAAGGAGTATAACTATAAGCAATTAATTTGAAAATTTGTTTATCGTCTTTTTCTGCCTGAAAGCTGGGCGCAAGTGCATTAATAATATAAACAATAAGATATATACCAACAAATGTAAGCAGATATGAAAAGACAGCCCATAAGAGCCCACTGAAAAAAGGAGTTCGGATATGCCCTACAAGAGGATAATTTGTTCCAATAATACTAAAACCAATAAATTGAGCAACAGCAGGAATAGCGGCAATGTAAATCAGATATTCTTTAACGATATCTTTGGGGGTCTTTTCCTCTGCTGAAATTTCCAGCCACGCTTCTTTAGGTGTGGTTAGAATGAGTTTGATGCGTTCAATCAGTTTTTCAATCATCTTTCCCTCCCAAGGGATTAAATTTCAAATTTGTTTATCTGAATGATATATTAAATTGTCTAATGCAAATAAACTATCCAACCCAAACATTTTCTCGTCCAATATTTGAACGAAGCTGATCCAGCAGTTCAACGCAGGGATCAACTTTAATATTATCAGCCCGTAATATATAATTACCGTTAACACCTGTTTTAATATTCAAATATACAGGCACATTACCGTTAAAATTACCCAATAGTTGTTTTGTTTGGGCAACAACATCTTCTGTTAATACGGAAACATTAAGGGCTATACATAAACTTTTGGTAAATCTGTTTCGTGCATCTTCCAGTGAAATTATTTCGTCTACAAGGATTTTAGCAGAATCCGCTTCTTTAATATTAATTTTACCCAATGCAACAATCATCGCTTCAACTTTTAATAATTCACGGCATTTTTCATAGGCGTCTGAAAAAGCAATACCTTCAATGTTCCCGGTAAAATCTTCAATTTTAAAAAAGGCCATGGGCCGATTTTTTCGATCAAGATGAGTTTTCAACTCGGAAATAATACCGCAAATTCGAACACCGGTTCCATCCGTCAATTCGTTGACATGGTCCAGGGTAACGGTTGAAAAAGTTTGAATTTCGTTCCGAAAATCATCAAGTGGGTGTCCTGAAAGATAAAAACCCAGAATATTTTTTTCACGGTTTAGTTTGTCGGTCTGGTCCCAATCTTCAATCTCGGGCAACGGCGGGGCTGCAATAGCGGCCGTCTCTTCCTGCATGTCAAAAATACTTGTTTGTCCGTGGGCGTTATGTGCTTTTGAACGTTGTGAAAATTCAACAGCTGTTTCAACAGTATTAAAAAGCTGAGCCCGTGTGCCTTCAAGACTATCCATGGCACCGGCTTCGGTCAAACTTTCAAACACTTTTTTATTTACAGATGATAGCTCTACTTCATTGCAAAGTTCATAAATAGTTTTAAATTTACCAAAATTCTTGCGTGCTTTAACAATTGCTTCAATAGCACCGCGACCTACATTTTTAACGGCTCCAAGTCCGAAACGAATACCGTCGTTATGAACAATAAAATCAGCAAAACTTTCGTTGACATCAGGCGGGAATACTTTGATTCCCAGTTGGTTACATTCTTCAAGAAGGATCGTAACCCGGTTAGAGCTTCCCATTTCACTGCTTATTGTTGCCGCCATAAATTCAGCAGGATAGTGGGCTTTTAAATAACCGGTTTGATAAGCGACAAGAGAATAACAAGCCGCATGAGATTTGTTAAAACCGTATCCGGCAAACTTTTCCATCATGTCAAAAATGGCGCTGGCGGTTTCTTTTTTAACATTTTTCTTCGCAGCACCTTCGATAAAGATGGTCCGTTGCTCGATCATTATTTCGATCTTTTTCTTACCCATAGCTCGCCGCAAAAGATCAGCGCCGCCAAGAGTAAATCCGCCCACATCGCTGGCCATTTTCATAACCTGTTCCTGATAGATCGCAATACCATAGGTCTCTTTCAGAATATCTTCCAAAAGAGGATGCAGATATTCAATAGGCGTTCGCCCTTTTTTACGATTGATAAAATCATCAATCATATCCATCGGACCAGGCCGATAAAGGGCATTCATAGCGATCAAATCTTCAAGACATGTTGGTCCAAGTTTTTTCAGGTATTCACGCATTCCCGAACTTTCAAACTGAAAAACGCCGATTGTTCTGGCGTTTGCAAAAAGATCAAAAGTTTTGGCGTCGTCAAGGGGAATCGTTTCAATATTAAAGTCAATATTTCTGGCCCGGATAGCATCAACAGTTTTTTGAATAACTGTCAAAGTCCGTAAACCCAAAAAGTCCATCTTTAAAAGACCAACGTCTTCCAGGACTTTCATATCATATTGAGTTGTAATATCATCATCTTTGGTTTTATAAAGAGGAACATAATTGGTCAACTCTTCAGGGGTAATAACAACACCGGCAGCATGTGTGGAAGCATGTCGAGCCAAACCTTCCAAAACACGGGAATAGGTTAAAAGTTTACGGTGCTGTTCATCCAATTCCCCAAGCTCTTTTAGTTCCGGTACACTTTTAATTGCATCGTCGAGCTTGATATTTAACTGTGCCGGAATTAATTTTGCAATTCGGTCAACTTCACTGTAACTCATTTTCAAAACACGGCCAACATCTCTAATGACGCCCCTGGCGGCCATTGTACCAAAGGTTATAATTTGACAAACATTTGCATAACCGTATTCACGTTTTACATAATCAATCACTTCTTCCCGGCGTTCATAGCAAAAATCAATATCAATATCAGGCATGCTGACACGTTCGGGATTTAAAAAACGCTCAAAAATGAGATTATATTGAATTGGATCCAGGTTGGTAATATAAAGACAATAAGCTACCAAACTTCCGGCGGCAGATCCTCTTCCGGGACCTACAGGAATGTTATTCTGTCTGGCATAATTAATAAAATCATAAACAATTAAAAAATAACCAGGATACCCCATTTGTTTTATAATTTTTAATTCATATTCCAGCCGCTCTCTTAAATAGGGAGTTATTTCCGGGTAACGTTCTGCTAATCCCTGATAGGACAGCTTTCTTAAATATTCATCAAGCGTTTTGGAATTGTCTTCATCCGGAATTTTGAAATGCGGCAAATGATATGTATCAAAATCCATTAACAGATTACACTTGTCCGCTACTTCCAGTGTATTTTCAAGCACTTCCGGAGTTTCGCTGAAAAGCTCAAGCATTTCCTGAGCGCTTTTAAAATATAGTTCCTGGGTTGTATACCGCATTCGGTTGGGATCGTCATAATCTTTACCGGTTTGCAGACAAATTAAAACATCATGGGCTTCATGATGTGATTTTTCAAGGTAATGGATGTCATTTGTAGCAACAACCTTGGTTCCGCTTTCTTTTGCCAGCTCAAAAATACCTTTTCGAACATGATCTTCTTCAGGGATACCATGGTCCTGCACTTCAAGGTAAAAATCATCACCAAAAATTTGCTTATACTCATCCAAAGCTTCACGAGCGCTGTCAATATTAAGCTTTAAATATTTGTGAGCAACTTCACCTTTAAGACAAGCGCTGAGGGCAATAAGCCCTTTAGAATGCTGTTTAAGCAGCTCTTTATCAATTCGTGGCCTGTAATAAAACCCGTCTATATACCCCTGAGAAACGAGCTTCATAAGGTTTTTATAGCCGATTTCATTTTTACATAACAAAACCAGATGATAGGCAGTAGCCGTGTCACCTGGTCGAGTTTTTTTTTCAAGCCGGCTTCTTGGCGCTACATAAACTTCACTGCCAATAATTGGTTTTATACCGGTTTTTAAACATTTTTGATAAAATTCAGCAGCCCCAAACATATTACCATGGTCAGTTAAAGCCAATGCTTTCATTTTATGTTTTGCTGCCATGGACACAAGATCATTGATTCGGCATGCGCCGTCTAACAAACTATAGTGTGAGTGATTATGAAGGTGTACAAACTCGGTCAATTTATTCATGCTCTTTGAAAAATGGTCTAGATATTTTTATGATACTTTTGTGCGATGGCGGTATATTCACTTCCTGAATAATTGTTAAGAAAATTTTCAAATTCTACCTGGGCCCGGTCTTTTTGTCCGGATTTTACATAAGACAAGGCAATCATAAGTTGTGCATCATCATGTTTATCAGTTTCAGAATATGCAAATACCTTTTGTAATTCAATAACAGCCGTGTTATAGTCTTTCATTCCATAATAACACTCACCTATCCAATATTGACAATTATCTGCCATTTTGTGATTCGGATATCTGCTTAATAAATCTTTAAATTCCTGAATGGCATTTTGATATTCGAATCGTTCAAAATAGGAACGGGCACTTTTATATTCTGCCATAAACGGACTTGAAGAACTGTTCGTGGTAGATTTTTGTGTTATCGTTGTTTTCGGACGTTGTGATACAGTCGTTTTTGAAGGCATTCCGATATGATGCTCTCTGTTTTGTGTTACCTGGTTTTCAATTTTTTGAAGACGTACATTTCTGTTTTCGATGATCCTTTTCAGGCTGTCAACCGAAGCACTTCTTTCTTCAAGCAAATTTTCCAGACGACTTATATCATTCTGAACATTTACAAACATTTCTTCCGAAAGACCCATTGTAGATGCACTTGCTCTTGGTGTTGTGTCAATAACCTCTGGTGTTTCTTCTCGATCCGGAACTAATAATGACAACACCTCATCCGACTGATTATCATCTGTTAAACCCAATTCATCAAATGATGTCGTATCCTGAGGTTCATCAACCAGGTCCAGCATGTCAAGTAGTTCCTGTCGAAATTGTTCATCGTCCATCGAAAGGTCTTCACCGGGTGCAACATTGCTGCGTTGCTGAGCACAGACGAGTAACAATCCAACCATAATAATGACTAGCGCAATAGTCATTGAAACTAGAGAACGTTTTTGTTGTAACATGATACCCTCACACTTGAAAACTTGTCCACACACAAGTTTAATTGTTTAAACGATTGCTATTTATAAAGTATAAAAATAAACCAAAATTGTCTATAAAAAAATTTTATTAAATTAATTATTAAACTCATTTGCCGCTTGTAACAGGTCCTTTGCACTGTTTAAATGGGAATCTGTTATAGTATGCCCACTTAACAAACTGGCTATTTGATTAATACGTTGTTCATCATCTAATTTTCGTATGGAGGTGTGAACACGTTCTCCCTCCAGTTTTTCAACAAGATAATGATGGTCAGCCATACTTGCAATTTGTGGCAAATGGGTGATACAAATAACCTGGTGCGAATGCGCCAGCTTTTTCAAACTATAACCAACAGATTGAGCAATTCTACCGGAAATTCCATTATCAATTTCGTCAAAGACAAGGACCGGAACCTGGTCTGCTTCTGCCAGTAAAGTTTTAAGTGCCAGCATTATTCTTGAAACTTCACCACCGGATACAACTTGTGCAAGTGGTTTCAACTTTTCACCGCTATTTGTTGAAATAAAAAACTCTACTTGATCAATACCTTTAAAAGTTACTTTAATTTTTTTTCCATCAATATCGATATGACGATCCGAATCCGTTTCTTTGTACCTTTGTGAAACAGTGTATTTCACATTTGGCATTCCCAAATTTTTCAATTCATCAGCCACTTTTTCAGATAAAAACAAACCGGTTTCTTGTCTTTTTTCAGAGAGCCTTAACGATATATTTTTCAATTTATTACGCAATAAATCAATCTCTCCGGACAGTTTGTCAATACTTGCATCAACGTTTTCAGATACCGATAAAAGTTCCTCTAATTTATGCTGGTGCTCTATAACTGCATCTATCGTGCCACCATATTTCTTTTTAAGACCGTTTAAGGCAGCGAGCCGGTTTCTCAACTCTTCAATCTCCTGAGGATCAAAAGTGAGATTACTGCTATATTCCTGAAGTGCGTTTGAAAGATCGTCGATTAAAATTTTGGCATTTTCGCATTCTGTAACAAGAGAGTTAAAATTTTTGTCGATTGTTTCCATATTTTTTAAAGAATGTAAAGAAGAATCGAGAATTTCAATTACAGAGCCATCATTTTCATACAGTTTTTGAAATAAACTGTTACAGGTTTCATATAATACTTCTGCATTGCGTAAAACATGTTCTCTATCTTCAAGTTCCTGATCTTCATTAGGCAATGGTGAAACAGCTTTAATCTCTTTTAACTGAAATTTATGGATGTCTTTTGTTTGAACTATTTCATGGCGATGCTGCAGCAAATTATGTAGTTTGTTGATAGCCGAAACAAAATTTGTAAAAATCTCATCTTGTTGAGATAATAAAGAATCATTGTGCCCGAAAGCATCAAGATATTCAATGTGTTTATCAACTTTGAGCAAAAGTTGATGTTCATGCTGACCGTGCAGATCAACAAGCAAATCACCAAGTGATGCCAGCACAGTCAATGTAACCGGGCTGTCGTTAACAAAACAACGGGTACGGCCATTTTCTAAAACTTCCCGTCTTATTATTAATAAAGAATCATCAGCTTCAATATCATTTTCATGCAAAAAAGTATTAACTTGCTGATTTTGAGCAAGTTCGAAAATCCCTTCAACAATTGCTTTATCTGCATCGTGTCGAATAATGTCTTTTCCGATTCGGTCACCAAGCAGAGCATTTAATGCACCCATCAGGATCGATTTTCCGGCGCCTGTTTCACCGGTGATAATATTAAGACCGGACTGAAAAGAGACACGAATCTCGTCGATTAAGGCAAAATTTTTAGCGTACAGTTCTTTTATCATAATAATATTTGACAGGATATAATTATAAAATACCGATACAATATAATAATTTCCTCAAGATAAACAAGAGTAATTTTGTTCGTTGATTACATGAAAGGATAGATTAATGTTTAATGACAGCAACTTTCCCGGTTTTAGCAAGACCGCCATCTGCAACGACCACATAAACATAAACACCACTGGCAACCAATTCTCCGCTATCATTTGTGCCATCCCAAATAGCCCTGGCCCCTAAAACTTGGGAGGAAGGAATATTTTTAACCAAATAACCCTCCGGCGTGTAAATCCTTACCGTGGAATTTTTTGCCAATTGATCTATATAAAATTTTCCTAATGATCCGTCTAAAATAAAAGGATTTGGATATCCGACAAGATTATCCAAACTTTCAGATGGTTTCGTATATGGAGTCTCCAAACTGGATAAACCATTGGTAGTGCCGATGAATACCTGCCCATTATTTTCATTAAACGCGAAACAAACAATATTATCTGAAACAATAGGGCTGTTGGAAGTGGAATAGTGTGTCCACGTATAACCATCAGCGGACAACATACTCAATCCGCCATTTGTACCAACCCATTTGTTATTGCGAACATCCACTTTAACACAGGTAATATCATCATTTATAACATTATATTGAGGTGTAACCGTTCCATCAAACCAATAACTTAATCCCTGCGGTGTTCCAATCCACATTATATTATCATAATCCCCTGCCAATGATGTTATGTCATTACTTTCCAAACCATCACTTGTCGATAAACCCTGGTTCAAATTATCATCTGATTTATCGAAAGGCGTATTATTATCATCCAAAACACGAAGCCCGATTGACTCAGTGCCGATCCATTTTCGTCCGGAGGCGTCAACATCTATTACGGAAACATGATCGGAATTAATTCCATCTAAAACGGAAAAATAATTCCACTGATCAAAATCAGTAACAGCCAGAACGCGTTTATTAGAGGCCTGACTGTTTACAATCCACATTAAATTATTATTATCCAGTAAAAGATCAGTGACAACAATATAATTCGGATTACTACTAATTCCTGTGAGGTTATCATTCACACTTTGTGAAATGGAGATAGAATCCTGAGTTACTTTTTCAAAAACAACAACACCGCCGCCCCAACTGCCGGCCCATATTCGGTTAAATGGATCAAGCTCCAGGTCTCTCCAATCATCTCTGGTTAATTTTCCATTGGCTGTGGAAAAAACCTGCCACTTGGCTCCGTTATAGTAGGATATTCCGCCGCTATTTGAAGCCGTCCATAAATCTCCATCAGCATCGAATAATAAGGCACTAAATTTATTATCACTGGGTCCGTCAGGTATGACAGAGATCCATTGCTTTTTCAGGTCATCCCATTTCGATAACCCTGCGTCATTGTTATGACCTACCCAGATTGTCTCACCTGCAACATCAATATCTGCAATATTAAGAATTCCGGATCCGATTCCGGTCCAGGAATAAAGGTCGGATGTTTTGTATACTCCCCATCTTGAGGTGGCAATTAAATCGCCGTTATAAAATGCAAAATCACAAATATAGGTCCCTTGCAGCGCGACTGAATTCCAAACACCATCTTCATAAACAACGACACCTGCTGCCGTACCGGCAATTATTTTATCATTAAACCGGGTAATGGTCAAAACACTATTGTCCGGCAAGCCATGCTGGACAGTAAAACTGGTCCACGCAGCCGGAGCCATTAAATTCGGAAAATCAAGACGGGCTTTTTTAATACCGGTTTCCGTAGCCGCCCAAATATCCAATCCATCAATAAAAACCGAATTTACAGAACCGATACTGCGATAGGTTTCTTTAACTTCCCATCGTTTTTTGTCGTAGAGGCTTAATCCAAGATCAAGGGCTATAAACACAGAGTCGCCCAATGCAAACATGTCTGTTATGGTGTTATTATGATAATCTGTAATTGTTCTCACATCATCAGAAACCGGATCAATTACATGAACATCACCGTTAGACATGGCCGCCCAAATGTTTTCCATATTATCTTTTTCAATGGCAACAACATTATTATCAGTCAGGCCCTCAGTGTTTGTATACTTGACAATAGAATTATCTGTTGCGTTCAAGCGTACAACACCACCGTTAGTGGCGCACCACAAAAAAGAGTCAACAACAACAATTTGTCTGATATCTTTAGAGCTTGTAAATGTCTTCCAGTCGCCTACATCCGCCAAACCCTGCTGTATATTCAATAAGAAACAAAACCCGAATAAAAGGAAAGCTTTTTTCATAAACCGGTCTTTGATAAGATTAATGAATAGTCTTATTTGATTTTAGTAAACAAATCTGCCATTTCTATAGCACCTAACGCAGCATCCCATCCTTTATTACCGGATTTTGTGCCGGCCCTCTCAAGAGCCTGCTCAAGAGTATCCGGTGTTATAATACCATAGGACACAGGAACCTGAAATTCCATTCCAACCTGGGCAACGCCTTTGGTCACTTCGGCTGAAATATACTCAAAGTGAGGGGTTGCACCCCGGATAACAGCACCTAAACAAATAATGGCATCATAGGATTTTGTTTTTGCAAATCGCTGGGCAGCAACAGGAATTTCAAATGAACCCGGTACCCATGCAATATCAACGTTATTCATATCAGCGCCGTGCCTTGCAAGACAGTCCAATGATCCTTCAAGCAGCTTTCTACAAATAAGTTCATTAAAACGGCTGACTATGATGGCAAATTTTTTATTTTTAGCTGTTAGTTGACCTTCAAATACGTTTGGCATATCCTACACCTATTTTTCTTCAATTTTATCAATAAACATTGAATTCTCATTTAGATCATTTTGCAAAATGAGATGTCCTAATTTATCACGTTTAGTTGCTAAATAGTTAACATTAATTTCATTCGGTTTTATTTCAACCGGTAATCGTTCAACAATTTCCAAACCATAACCTTCGAGTCCAACGATTTTTTTGGGATTATTGGTAAGCAGGCGTATTTTTTTAATACCTAAATCAGATAAAATCTGAGCACCAATACCATATTCCCGCAAATCCGCCTTAAAGCCAAGTTCCTCATTTGCTTCCACAGTATCTCTTCCGTGGTCCTGAAGAGAATAGGCTTTTATTTTATTAGCAAGGCCAATTCCCCGGCCTTCCTGGCGCATATATAAAACAACACCACGTCCTTCCCTTTCTATCATACTCAGGGCATAGTGAAGTTGTTCCCCACAATCGCATCTTAATGAACCAAAAATGTCACCGGTTAAACATTGTGAATGCACTCGAACCAAAACAGGCTCATCTGTGGTTATATCACCTTTTATAATCGCCATGTGTGAAGCAGGATCCAACTGGCTTTTATAAGAATGTAACTGAAAATGCCCAAATATTGTTGGAAAATCAGCTTTTGCAACTTTTTCAACCAGTATCTCATTTTTATGACGATATTCGATCAAATCACGAACCGTGATAATTTTCATATCAAATTTTTTAGCAACTTTTTGCAAAGCAGGAAGGCGGGCCATTTCACCATCATCATCCATAATTTCGCATAAAACACCGCCATGAGCACTACCGGCAAGTTTTGCCAAATCAACAACAGTTTCCGTATGCCCTGCCCTTCTCAACACACCACCTTCAGCGGCAGCGATGGGAAAAACATGCCCGGGACGAGCAAAATCAGATCCCTTTGCATCGGGATCTACCAGCCCTTTAATTGTTTTAGCGCGATCTGCTGCAGAAATTCCCGTACTGACACCGATTTTATAATCAACAGATACTGAAAAAGCGGTTCCCAGCAGGGCAGAATTATCTACAACCATTTGATAAATATTTAATTCTTCCAAACGTTGACGAGTTAAAGGCACACAAATAAGTCCCCGGCCATATTTTGCCATAAAATTTACACTTTCAGGCGTAATTTTATCGGCAAGCATGATAAAATCACCTTCGTTTTCACGGTCTTCATCATCAATGACTATAATCATTTTACCCAAACGCAAATCATTTACTGCGTCGGGTATTGTATCAAATTTATATTTTGAGCTCAACTTTTTTTCTCACTAAATTCTTAAAAACCTAAACTATTTAATTTTTCAATACTAATATCATTATTTTTATTATTATAAGGATGTAAAAATTTCTGTACATATTTCCCTAAAACATCTGCCTCAATATTAACAGAACTGCCTTTGGATAAATATTTCAAACTTGTTTCACTAAATGTATGGGGTATAACAGCAATGGATATTTGCTGTTCTTTCAGGTCGGCAATAGTTAAACTGATTCCGTTGATTGTTATGGAACCTTTCTTAACACACAGATCAACAATTTCCGGGGCAGCGGAGATATCCAGCCAGTAACCGGGATATCTCTTCTGTAAACTGGAAACTTTTCCAATACCATCAACATGACCTTGTACAAAATGACCGCCAAAGCGGCTTTCTGCTTTCATGGCACGTTCTAAATTGACATGGTCCTTAATTTTAATTGTGGAAAGTGTTGTCTTGTTTAGGGTTTCGCCAACAGCATCAACGGTAAAACGATTCGAGGTATAATCCACTACTGTCAGGCAGATTCCATCAACAGCTATACTGTCACCTTTTTTAATATCCTGCAATATTGAATGTGCGGATATTGAAAACTGTGCACCTGAACCACTTTTTGTAATGCTGTTAATTTGCCCAACTTCTTCGACAAGACCGGTAAACATGCTGCTTAAACTCCACTGTTTATAAGACTCAGTTTCCCGGAGATCATAAAATCAGATTGGATTTTTTTAATCGAAACATCAGTCAGTTCAATAGCCGAATTAATATTTCTTATTCCCAAATCACCTATGGCATCAATACCGCTGCCAAGTAATTTGGTGGCAATAAAAATAACTAATTGATCGGCAAAACCATTTTTTAAACATTCTGTCTGAACAACACTGCCGCCTTCAACAAGCACACTGGTAATACCTAACTCGCCCAATTTTTTCCACAGGATGTTCTGCAGGACCCAACCTCTATCATCAGACTCCAGGCTCAGTACGATTGCTCCTTTTTCCTTGATGCGTGCTATCTTTTCCTTGGAAGCAGCTTCGGTCGTAATAAGTATGGTGCGGCCGACAAACTCGTCAGATAAAATTTTGGCGTCCAGAGGAACACGCAATTTACTATCCAAAACAACTCTTTTTGGCGTAATTCCTTTGGCCATTCTAACGGTTAAATTAGGATCATCGGACAATACTGTCCTTATCCCAACGAGAATTGCATCATGCTGAGCACGTAATTTATGTGCCTGAGCTCTTGACTCCTCAGTTGTTATCCACTTTGAATGGCCCGTGCTGGTAGCGATGCGGCCATCAAGTGTTTGAGCCAGTTTTAATGTGATAAGCGGTATGGATGTGGTTATATACTTTATATAACTCTGGTTTAATTCCTGACACGATTCACATAACACATCCTGGGTAACGGATATTCCCTTTGAGCGTAAAAATTTTATTCCTTTTCCGTTAACGATGGGATTTGGATCGATACAACCAACAACCACGCGGGAAATACCGGCATCATATATTGCTTCTACACAAGGTCCGGTCTTTCCATGATGCGCACATGGTTCTAATGTAACATATAAAGTGGCGCCAACAGATAGATCACCAGCTTCCTCTAAAGCTAAAACTTCTGCATGAGGACCACCAAAATTTCTGTGATAATTCTCTCCAACGACCTCACCGTTCTTAACGACAATCGCGCCAACCATCGGGTTCGGACTAACAGTCCCCTGGCCTTTTTTTGCAAGAGATAATGCCTTTTTTATAAAGGCAACATCCTGCTCCTTTTGATCAGACAAAGGAATTACACCTTAGTATATTATACCAGACATTTTGTAATATGAAAGCAAGTTTAACACAAAACAGCCCTGAAAGCAATTTTCAGGGCTAAAATATTTATACTGAATTATTGACTGTTACATAATTGTAAAACATTGTTGACAATCAATTAACGAGTCAATATAAACATAAATGAAAAAGTAGTCAAGAACATTTTCCATTTTTAACGATCTCAGACATATAACAAAAATTATAAACATGTGAGCTAAATCACATAAAATCACAACAACTTGACGTTAATAAAAAAAATTATACAAAATATAGACTTTTTGCTTGACATTTGAAATGCAGTTTTATATATTGTCCAACGGTGGTAGTGGTAAGGATTGTGGGATAATATGGATTTAAACATTCTAAATTATTATTAATCTACTTAAAATAACTCAATTTCCTCAGACACACATTCAGTTTCATATATAAAACTAAAGTAATAATATATTTTCTCATATTTGAATGAGATTCATCACGTTTTCTTAAATAAAAGAGGCAATCTCATGAAAGATAATAATTCTGAATCACAGCTTGATTTTGACAATTTTTATCCCAAAAACCCTGAAACGGAAATTATCGAATCCGGTAATGATATAAAAGAAAGTAAAAAAATAAAAATCCAGCGATTTTTTACCCAGAAAAATGTGCATCCCTATGATGAGATTGAATGGGAAACCCGTTCAGCAGCAATTACAAATGACAAAGGTAAAGTCATTTTTCAACGGGATGATATCGAAGTACCCAAGCCATGGTCACAAACGGCTATAAATATAGTTGCCTCAAAATATTTCCACACTTATAAATCAACAAATAATGTCGAAACTAGTGTTAAACATCTTATTGACCGTGTTGCCAAAACACTGGCCTCGTGGGCTAAAAAGGATGGATATTTTGAAAGTGATAATGATGTTGAAACATATGAAGCGGAACTAACACATTTACTGGTAAACCAAAAAGCTGCCTTTAACAGCCCGGTATGGTTTAACATGGGCGTAGAAGAGAGACCGCAATGTTCTGCGTGTTTTATAAATTCCGTTACAGACACAATGGAATCCATTCTCGATTTGGCAAAAACAGAAGGTTTACTTTTTAAATGGGGTTCCGGGACCGGTACCAACCTGTCACCACTTCGATCTTCAAAAGAAAAACTCTCCACAGGCGGCCAGGCTTCAGGTCCTGTTTCATTTATGAAAGGATATGATGCGTTTGCCGGTGTTATTAAATCCGGCGGAAAAACCCGTCGCGCCGCAAAAATGGTTATATTAAACGTTGATCACCCGGATATAAATGAATTTATCAATTGTAAAGTTGAAGAAGAGAAAAAAGCCTGGGCATTGATTGATGCCGGATACGATGGTTCCTTTGGCGGAGAAGCCTATAATTCTGTTTTCTTTCAAAATTCAAACAACAGTGTTCGGGTTTCGGATGAATTTATGCGTGCCGTTGCGGATGATAATAATTTTTACACCCGTGCTGTAAAAACTAAAGAAAAAATAGATAAATTTAAAGCACGTGATTTAATGAAAAAGATGTGTGAAGCCGCTCATGTTTGTGGCGATCCGGGTATTCAGTTTGATTCCATAATAAACGATTGGCATACCTGCCCCGAATCTGCCCCCATTAATGCTTCAAATCCGTGCAGTGAATACATGTTTGTTGATAATTCGGCCTGTAACCTGGCATCTCTTAACCTGATGAAATTTATCGATCAAAATGGTAATTTCAACATTGAAGCTTATCGCCGGGCCATACATATATTAATTATATCCCAGGAAATTATCGTTTCCAACTCCAGTTACCCGAACGAAAAAATAGAAGGCAACAGTCATCTTTTTCGTCCACTTGGCTTGGGTTATGCCAACCTGGGTGCATTATTAATGTATTATGGATTTCCTTATGACAGTGATGCCGGACGAGCCATGGCAGCATCACTCACAGCATTGCTTACAGGACAATCCTATTTAACATCAGCAATTCTGTCAAGCTCAGTTGGCACATTCACAGAATTTGAAAAAAACAAATCTGCCATGATGCGCGTTATGAATAAACATAAAAAAGCCATACAAAACATAGACTCATCCCATGTTCCGCCTAAAATATATGAAGCTGTCAAAGAGTCCTGGAACGATGCCATTGAACTTGGAGAAAGATATGGCTACCGGAACGCACAGGTAACGGTTTTAGCACCAACAGGAACAATTGGTTTTATGATGGACTGTGACACCACAGGCATTGAACCGGACATCGCCCTTATTAAATACAAAAATATGGTTGGCGGCGGCATGGTTAAACTTGTAAACAGCACCATTGGACCGGCACTTAAACGCAGAGGCTATGCTAAAAACCAGATTAACGACATTCTGGAATACATAAAAAAGAACGATACAATTGAAACGCCCCGCATCTTGATGAAAAAGACCTGGAAATTTTTGACTGTGCCTTTAAACCGGCTCAAGGAAAACGATTCATCCAGCACATGGGGCACATAAAAATGATGGCAGCGGTTCAGCCATTCTTGTCCGGCGCCATATCCAAAACGGTTAATATGCCGAATGAATCCACACCGGATGATATTGCAAATGTATATCAGGAATCATGGAAACTGGGATTAAAATCGGTTGCCATTTACAGGGACGGTTCAAAAAGAACCCAACCTCTTATGACCAGTAAGTCTAATGAGACAAAAGACGAACATGTTATCGGCCAACGGCGCCGTTTACCGGATGAACGCCGGGCAATGACACACAAATTTAACATTGCCGGCCATGAAGGTTATGTAACTGTGGGTGAATATGATGACGGAACACCCGGAGAAATTTTTGTTGTTATGGCCAAGGAAGGATCTGTCGTTTCCGGCCTTATGGACTCTTTTGCTACTGCGGTTTCCATAGGCTTACAACATGGTGTGCCCCTGGAAACATTTATAAACAAATACACGCACACACGATTTGAACCCTATGGATTCACAAATAATAACGAAATACCTATTGCAAAATCTATTAGTGATTATATTTTCAGATGGCTGGAAAAGAAATATCTTGCTCCTAAAAGTGAACCGGAAGTAGATGTTTCGGATATGACAGAGTTTGAAAAAGCTGAACTGGATAAACAATCCACATTTATAAATAAAAAGGAAAATACGTTTCAGGACCAGGACGACGCTCCCCCCTGCCATGCCTGTGGCAGCATTATGGTAAGAAACGGGGCCTGTTACAAATGTTTAAATTGTGGTGAAACAAGCGGATGTTCATAAAAAAAATGAGATCGAAAAATCGATCTCATTGATGATTTATAAAACTCTGCTTTTATTAAATATTTTGATGCTTCCTACCAAATTAAAAAAAAAGACCGGAAAATTTTTCCGGTCTTTTTTTATTATTCGATATAACGTTTTTCAAATCCGGGTTTTTCACCAGCCATTTTTAGAAAAATATCAAGAGGGACCAGTTCATAATCTTCGGGAAGTCTGTTCAAGATGGATTTTACACGAGCAACAGCACTTGTTTCACGAATATGCAACAACAGAAAATAAGGACGTTTTTTATTCAAACTGCCTAATTCGATCAAATCAGCGGCTGCTTTTTCCTCCGACACAGTTGGAGATAAATAATATTCAAATGAAATCATGGGAACACCATTTCGAATATCATAAGTATTGGCGGGTCGGTAGCCATTTACGAACCCGATAGCATTCGGCATGGCTTCATAATAGGCATCTACAACTGACTTTGTCAGGTTGGCATATTCATATCTTGGAACGCCTCTGGAATGGTCCATAATATCAAAAACACGTAAATCCAGTTTTTCCATCAAACCATTTGCCTTTTTCAAAAGACCGGGTAATTTATCCGGCGGAACAGATTTGGGGTACATATAACCAGGGCCGGATAGACAGCCGATAAAATAATCATTGGGTGTTGAAGTACTGTAGAAAAATTCCAGTAAACTGGGCATTAACCAACTGTAATTCATCAAAGTTTCCCAGGCATAAGGGATTTCGCCACGGCCTGGTTTCAACCACGCGCCGATACCGATACCATCTGTCTGAACACAGGCTATATAAACTTTGTTTTCAGGTATATACTTTTTACCAGGTTCAATATTATGATTGTTTTTAAATTCAAATCCCTCTGAAAAACCAATCTGATGTTCAAAACTGACATTTGGCAGACTGTGAAGGCCTTCAACAGGTAAACCAAAACCGGAACACAATGTAACATGCTGTCCCTCGCTGTCTTTTCCATAAGAATGCCAGCCCATAACAAGTGCGTCACTGTCCATATCACCTAAAAGTTGTTTTGCTAAATTATACTCATCCGTATCTTTGGGGTCTGTTGAAAGGTCTTGCATAAAAGCACGTTGTGCAACACCCCAGTCAGCAACACCCGGAAGCAATACTTTGCCGGAATGCCCGCCCAACCAGATAATGTATTTTCGGCTGCACTGGTCCCAATATTTATCCTTTGCCCACTGATAAATTTCCGCATCATTTTTATCCGTAAAAAGACCTCTCAAATCCTTAACCATTGAAAAGCCAAGCGAATCCAGCATCGGAATTTGATCTTCACTGGCGACAACAGCGTCATTCAAACCGGCTATCGTAAAAGCAACGATGAGTGACGTGCGAACGTTTTTATCCCAAACGACGTATCCTTTAATATAATCACGAAAAGTTTCAACAGCTTGTTTGGGAGTTTCGATTGTAGTAAAAGTATATCCGCGCTTTTCGCCATACCACTCGTATAACCGTTTTGTATAAGTAAATTGCCACTCTTCCGGATAAACACAATAAAAATTAGGGGCATTACGGTTAACCAGACCTTCCAATCCAATCATCATGGCTTGTCTGTCCAAACCACCTTGTACGTCCCAGTCATTGTCTAAAAAAGTAACAAAAGCGTTCATGCTGTCTTTTACTTTAAACGTATAACTGATCATTGGATTATCGGTTCGGGACTCACGGTTGATCTCATATTTTAAAAATTCATGGTTTTTATTCAACTCAAAAACATGTGATTCTTTAAGCGTTGTTTTTCCCTGGGCCACTTCCACATCATAATGTTTTTTAATTAACAGTGTTCGGCCTTCATTTTGCCAGGCTGCTGATATTTTATACCCGCCATCACGGACCGGATGTAATCCCTGGTAAATGGTTGTAGCATTAAACATCTGTGTAATTGGTTTATTAATAAATTTTCCATCTGTTACAACAGTCAAAGTATCTGCATATCTTCGGCCGCTACCGCTAATAATTGTAACCTCATCTCCATTTACACGAATATCCATTTCAAGATTACGATTATAGCGGGTATCATCAGAACTCATTGTTGGAATTATTTTCCAAACATTGTTAAATGCCGGATCACCACCGGAAAAGGCCATGTTTGAAAAAATCAGGATGAAAAGGGCTAAATATCTTTTCATAATCAACCTCCTTAAAGGTTTTTTACGGTTTTTAATGGATTTTAATTTTAAAAATATTGCCAAAGAATAAACGGTTTATCAGTTCGAATAACGACTTGATACAATACCGCCGGTTAAGCGTAAAAGCTCCAAATGAGATTCAATCAAACTATAGATTGATTGTAAACGGCCAAGAACAGCATTCAGGTAAATAAGTTGAACGTCCCTGTAATTAAATGAACTGATCGCGCCTGATCGAAATTTTTCTTTTGAAATTTGCAAATTTAATTCGGCCGTTTGTAATGCTTCTGTTTCCACGTCCAGCAATTTTTTATTAACGTTATATTGCTCCAAATGGGTTGTCAATTGAATGGCCAAACTGTGCTGTAATGCTTCCAATTCAATCTGTCCTATCTCACGGTCCATCTTGGCAATTTTTACGGCACGGTTTTTATTGCCTCCGCTAAAAAGGTTCCAGGTAAGCGAAAGAGTACCAAAAAATCCTTTGGAATCACTGTAAGCCCAGGCACCGTTTGAATCTGTTCTGATCCTGTCGCCATCAAAACCGGTTCGTAAGGAAATTGTTGGCCACATATCAGTTCGGGCAATTTTCACATTTGAGTTTAATATATATTGCTGTATATACTTGTTTCTAAGCATTCTGTTATCACTCAACATCTGGTCCTTCAGTGTTGAATAATCATACTGTTTCCAGTCTATTCTCAAAGAATCCACAAGATTGAATATATTGTCTTCAGGGAATCCCATTAAATAATCCAAAGTCCGCATGGCGTTATGGCAGGTAGCCTCCTGCTGTAAAAACCTGGCTTCATCCTCAAGCCAGGCATTTTTTGCCTGCAAAACATCATAGGTTACCAGGGCCCCTAAATTTTTACGTTCCTGGACTTGTTTATAACGGTCCAATGAAAGCGATCTGATATTATTAAAAGCATCTTTTTGTTGCTGCTGTAATAATACATTATAATAAGACAAAATTACAGCCTGAATAGTCTGTTCTATTAAAAGAGATGAATTTCCATTTGAAAGGTCTTCCAGTTGTTCCAGCTTTTGTTTTTGAATATGGACTGAAAATCCATTAAAAAGAAGCCAGTTTAAGGTTACACCTCCGGTTGCGGATTGCTGCTGCCAGTCGCTATTGTCCAAATCCAACAGATGCGATCCGGACAGGGTAAAATCTACTGTAGGCAGTAACCCGGCCTTGCCCCAACTGTTATTCGTTTTCGCTATTGTTTCGTCTATATTACCGACACGGATATCATAGTTTTTTTCCAGTGCAAGACGTAAGGATTCCGACAAGGAAAGCGGTTCCTGCGCAAAAACTGAAAAAGCTAAAACAAAAATCAGCAATATATATATAAAGTGCCTGTTTATCATTAACAAAACTCCTAAAAATCTTAACTTTATTGTCAAGTCACATTTATTGTATTTTCCGTTTTTTATAAATTACCGCAATTTCTACATCCTCCGGCGCTGAATCTTCACCAGACCAAATTTTATGCATCACTCTGCGGAAATCATTCAAAATCAATATTAAAACTGGGAAAAACAACAGGATAAATAAAGTACCAAAAGCAACACCATAGGCCAAACTGATAGCCATTGGAATAAGAAACTGTGCCTGATGACTGGATTCAAGTATTAACGGAAACAACCCGATGGCTGTTGTCAGCGTTGTTAAAATAATTGGCCGCAGACGAGATTTTCCGGCTTTAATAATAGACCAATTAACCTTATTCCCTTCTGCCACAACCTGGTTGTATTTTGACAAAAAGATAACCGCATCATTAATAATAACTCCGGACAAGGCTATCATTCCCATCGCTGAAAGTAGTGAAATGGGTTTGCCATGTATCCAGTGGCCCCAAAACGCACCTACCAAAGATAGAGGTATCATGGCCAGGATAATAATAGATTGTTCCACACTTTTAAAATGGATCATTAATATAAGTACGATAACGGCAAAAGCCAATACAAAGTAAAGCTGCAATTTATTAACGGTTTGCATACTTTCACGCTGCTGGCCCTGATAAAGCACCTGTATAGACGGATAATGTGCCTTAATTTTGGGAATTATATTAGAATTAATAGCGGCAAGAATATCCGGTACAGAATCATAAGGATCTACCAGATCAGCCTCAATACGCATCTCTCGCTGCCCGTTGAATCGACGAATACCTACGGGCCCGCGTTTAATTTCATAGTCCACCAGTTCAGTCAAAGGAAAATTACCCTGGCTTGTTTTAATTTTCAGCCGTTCAAGCTTACCAATGGCGCTGCGATCACTTTGCGGTAAACGAACCCAAACACGGATTTCATCCCTGCCGTGCTGAAGTCGTTGTACCTGGTCGCCATAAAATCCCTGCCGAACCTGATTGGCAATAGAAGCCTCATCCAACCCCAGGTAATAAGCCCTTGGTTTTAATTTCAACAAAACTTCCTGTTTTCCCTGGGCATTGTTATCAATAATATCCTTCAAAGCTGGGATGTCGCCAAGTTCCTGGTACAACTGGTTTTTCGCTGCTTCCAGTTCTTCCAGGTTACGGCTCATTAAGCTGATTGCCACAGGTGAACCCCACCGGTTTCGTCCGCCCACTGTATATTTTTCAGCTTCAGGAACCGGACCAATTTTGTCACGAACCATTTCAGCTATCTTTAATCCTGTTAATTCCATGTTGGTTAAATCCACAGGATAAACAACCAAACGTCCGGCATGAGCACCGTCTTCCTGACCGGTAAATGCACTACCAACCTGAAGCCGGGTATCACGAATAATATCTTCTGTTCTGTTCATACTTTTTTTCAGATCATCATTCACCTGCCAGACAACTGATTCAAATTTGTGCAAGTATTTGTAGGTCTGTTCACTGCCTGAACCAGGAACAAAAGCAATATTTATTTCAAAACTATCAAAATCGACAACAGGAAAATAGGTCTTTTTAATAAATCCGCCTAAAAAGAATCCCATGGTTATCATGATAAGCGCAACAGGAACCACGACCATCACATAACGCCACTTGAGGGCCCATTCAATATACGGACCGTAAGCATGTTCACGAAACCATACAATGGAATCTTCAATAACCTTTTTAACCGTGTGTTTACGATGAGACATACGGTCCCGATTTAAAATATGTTTATTTCCCAAATGAGCGGGAAGAACAAAAAAAGCTTCGGCCAGTGAAAGCAGCAAGGAAACAATAACAACAAAAGCTGTTTCCTTTTGGCTTTCCATATTTGTGCCCTGTAGAAAAAGCAAAGGCATAAAAGCAACAACCGTTGTAGCAATTGATGTAAAAACTGCCGGCATTACTTCAAGCGTTCCATCCACGGCCGCCAGCATATGTCCCTTGCCCTCTTCAAAATGAGAAAATATGTTTTCACCAATAACAATGCCGTCATCAACAAGTATCCCAATAACCAAAATCATTCCAAATAACGAGACCATATTGATGGTTATTCCATATAGATTGGCAACTATAAACATGGAAAGAAACGATGCCGGTATACCCCATGCAACCCAGATACTGACACCAAACGAGAGAAAAAGTGTTAATGATATAACAACCAGTACAAAACCGATCAGTCCGTTATTGATCAAAACCTGAAGACGACTGTTAAGAATAGATAAAAAGCTGAAATTGATGCGCAGTTCAACACCAGAGTGTTCCTGGTTAAATCTTTCAACGTATTCTGAAACATATTTATCAATAGCCTCAAGGTCTTCTTCCGGCAGCTTATCAACAGCAAACGTGACTGAAGGTTTACGTGCACGAAAAGCCGGATAAAAAGTCTCCGGGGCTTTTTTCTTAACGGTTGCAATATCTCTGATACGAAGAGACCCTCCCTCAAGAGTGCCGCGAAGATGTATATTTGCTATAACATCCGGATCGGCACTACGGGAACGCAAACGTATCATAATTTCTTCATCACTGGATTTAATTTGACCGCCGGATATATCACGATTGTTATTCCAAATGGCCTGTGCTACTTCAGAGATGGTCAAATTATATCGCAATAAATCAGCCTCACGTACTTCAACGCTAATTTCAGGAGTTGGAGCGCCGCGAAGCGTCATTTGTGTTATATAACCTGAATTTAAAAATTCATCCTCAATACGGTATGCATACTCTTTTAAAGTAAAAATATCATCCGTTCCGGAAAGTGTAAAGAAAAGCGCCCGTGAAGTATTGCGCTGTTTATAGACAATAGGTCGTTCTGCGGCTGAAGGGAAAGAGCTTATACCATCAACAGCATTTTTAACCTCCATAAGTATTTCGTCAATATCATATCGGCCTGTGGTTTCTATCGATATATAAGAAGAATTTTCTCTGGATGTACTGGTAATCTCTTTGATCCCCACAATGCCTCTCACGGCTTCTTCAATACGACTGGTTACACCTTCTTCCATCTCTACCGGAGATGCCCCCGGATAATAAACAGAAACACTAATAAATCTGGTTTTAATTTCGGGGAAAAATGCTTTTTTCATATTGCCCAGGGATATAAAACCGGCAATAAGGACAAATGCAATAACAAGGTTTGCATAAAACGGGAATTTAACAAAAGTGCTGACAATTTTCCGCATATTAATTCCCCTCTTTGGATTCATCAGTATTTTTATCGATGCCAAGTATTTTTACAGGGGTGTTTTCAGCAACGTTTATTAAAGGTTGCACCACAATAATGATTCCCTCATCAAGTCCCTTAATCAAAGCTGTTGTTTCATTTAGTTTAACCACCTCGGCTGTTTTTATTTTTAATAATCTGTCATTTACAACAAAAACCTGATCATAATTAAAAACAGCATTTCGTGGAATCTCCATAACCTGTGGAACAATTCCACCTTTAAAAGTGGCCCGTAAAAACTCACCGCTATAAAGTGGATGATTTTTTTCAAATGGCACGCGGACAAAAATACTGCGGGATTGAGTTGAAACATCAATAAAATCGGAAATTCTTACAACTTTAGCAGTCCACTGCGTTTGACGATCAACAGACTGAAGCTGGACCGGATCACCAATGTTTATCCATTCAGCATTTTTTGTCGGCACGGGTATTTCCACTTCCAAATCATCTGTTGAGATCATTTTTCCAATACGACCACCTGTACTGGTATAAGCGCCTGCTTGAATGTAAATATCGAGAAAGGTGCCGTTAAAGGGAGCCAGAATTGTATGTCTGCTGACTTTTAATTCCGATTGTTTTAAAGAAAAATAGTCTGCTAAAACATTTCGGCTGGCTAAAAATATTTTCAGCTTTTCTGATTGAATATGCGGAAGAGGAGGAACTGTGCCGTCAAGTTTTATTTCTTCTAAAAACTGTTGAAAATCTGCATATCTTTCAGGAAAATCTATTTTTATATCCGGTAGTAAATTAACAATTGTGTTTAAAAACTGACTTTTTTGTGCTTTAAGCTCCAGTTCAACTTCATCACGATAAATTGTTAACAAGACCTGCCCTTTTGAAAAGGATTGTCCTTTTTTCAAAGGTACATCTCCCGATTCAATCCGCCCGGACGCCTCGGCAACAATTTCAACCTCTGAAGTGCTCATAACACGTCCTTCAGCAACCACAGAAGACTTTATATCATCATACTTGACAGGAACAGCCTCAACCCATCTTTCGGTTATTTTGGGAGGTCGTTTGGGTATAGCCGGTTTTTGTGCTATGAGGAACTTCATTGTCAGGTAACTGAATAAGATAATGACTGCCATTAAACCAATAATGAACAACTGCCTTTTTTTCATTTTTTGTTATTCCTAGAGTTTCTATTGTAAAATTTTATGTTGATATTATGAATTTAAGAAAACTAACATAAATATAAATTTTGTATAAAAATAGTATTTTATTCGGTTATATACCAGACAAAATATATTTTTACATTTCATTACATTTTAAACAACAGGGTGATAATCCACTTACATTATTCCAATAGACAGGACAAAATCCGACAGAGGTTTAATTTTTTCAAGTTTACTGTTCAGAATTCTGAACATAAAATGCTATATTAATAAAATTCAGGAATTGCATTTTACTAAAATTAAAACCACTCTTTATATCTGAAAGGAGCATATTATTCATGCACGCTATCTATGGATGCATCGATCCGGTAAAGGGACAGGTTAAAAACATACTCGAATATATGGAGCAGGGATTAGCACAACAAAATCATGATAATTATTATAAATCAATAGCAGCACTGGGTGTTAACCGACACCCCATACTCAAAGAAACACAAAAAGCCGTTATCGCATCTAATGAATCCGGAAAAATCCGGGCTGTTGTAGCTGGTGAAATACACAACACTCGTGAAATACGCGATTGGCTGCTTTTAAAAGGACATGAGATTAAAACATCCTGCGATGCCGAACTGGTTGCGCACCTGTATGAAGAGGAAGGTGCAGAATTGCTGCGCCGGCTGGACGGATTGCATGCCTTTGCCGTTTGGGACGAACAGCATCAAAGGCTCACCGCAGGTCTGGACCGGTATGGCGGAATTTACAGATTATTTTATATAGCAAATTCTTCCTTTTTTGCCTTTTCAACAACCCTTAAACCGCTATTGCACATACCCAATTTTAAACGCAACGTCAATGAAACCGTACTGGCGCAATTTTTCACAACCGGACATATTTTACCTCCCTCAAGTCTTTTTCAGGGTGTAAACAAACTGGCCCCCGGGTGTGTGGTCGTTTATGAAAATAACAAGGTGACGGTAAGTAGGGTGGATTGGTTTGAAAGTTTTACCGATGGCAATAACACGCCGGCTGATGAGATGTATCACTATTTTCAGCACTCCATAGAAAAAAGACTACAGACAGATAAAAATATCGGTTTACTTTTAAGCGGCGGACTGGATTCCAGCACCAACGTGGCCATAGCAAGTTCAGTTTCTTCACAACCGGTTACAACGATTTCAGCAAAAATACCTCACGGACGTCTCGACGAATCGGGATTTGCACAAATTATTGCAGATCATTTTAAAACAAAACACCACGAAATGATACCTAATATGGAACAGGCAATTCAAATCCTGCCGCAAATTGCCTGGTGGACTGAGGAGCCGTTAGCCGATTCCTCGGCAGTTCCGGTATATCATGTTCTTGAATATGCCAAAGGACTTGTACAAGGCGTTATTTCCGGTGACGGTCCGGACCATTTATTTGGCCGTCATTACCCGCTGGCTGTCCGCAGGAAATATGTACAGGCATTAATCAAACCCACCGGTTTATCATCCGTTCTCAGGAAAACATGCCAGAACGGATTGTCAAACAACCAAATGTTGTCGGCTGTTCAGAGAATTTTGCGGTGTTCCCTGTTTAGTTTGGAACAGGCTTATTTTGATCGTCTGGCCCGTCCGTTATGGCATACAATGGGACTGGAACCGATAAAAAAACTTTTCAATCCACGCATGCAGGAACTGGTTAATTTGGATGTCAGTCTTGATGTGCCGGTTGCTGATCATGCCAATGAATATGACCGGTTGGCCATTCAGGACTTTTATGTTGACGGCAGCTTTGGCGTATTTCAAAAAATCGGTAGAATGGCCGACGCCCATAATATTATGGTCCGGGAACCCTTTTTCGACCGGGACGTGTGCGATGTGATCTGTCGTCTGCCCCAATCTCATAAAGTCGGCGGTAATACAATACAATTAATGAGAAGTAATGGCTGGCTTAAAAAAGCACAATATGATTTTATTGCCGCAAAAGTCCTTCCGCATGAAAATCTGGAAAAACAAAAAGGCGGTTTTGCACCCCCAACAGGCGTATGGTTACGTAAAGCCATTGGCAACCGATCTGTGAACAATATATTAAGCCCCGATTTGTGCGATGCCGATTATTTTAACCTTAATTTTATCGAACAAACTATTAATGAACACCGCTCCGGGCAACAAAACTGGGGCCGGTTATTATATATGATACTGGCTTTTGATCTGTGGTTCCGCATTTTTATCAGCAGTTCAAAACCGGAACCGTTAAACGTGTCACTAAACGATCTGTGGAACAGCTAGATCAATTATTCGATAAAATTCCGAGTTGCAAAAAAAATACAAAATTTGGATAAATAAAAAGTCAACCTCAACGCAAATAGTTAAGATAACAGGTTTGAAAAAGTCAACAATTTGTCCCATTTATATTAATTTTTAGCTTTAAAAAAAATTCTTTTATAATAATTACATCTCGACTATTACTTGAAACAGCAGCCGTATCTTTATCCTTATCATGGGCGTTGTGATCTCATTCGTAAAGATATTGTTTTGGATTAAACGTTTTCGTCCTGATGTTTTATTATTAAAACTATTAGCCTAATTCATATGACAGACTCTTCAAAAGTAGAACAACAAAATTTCTGGAGAGACGAATATGAAAAAATCTGCATTTTTACTTTTTACGGCTTTAATGCTCATCGCTTTACCGGCAGCCAAAGCTCAGGTCAGTTGGCGATTTGGGCTGGAATGGAATGAGGCCGGATTATCATGGTATGATCCGCACATAGAGCACCTTCTCACTAAACTTGAAAAACTGGGGACACCTGGCGGAATTAACGTAAATGGTGTGGCAAGCTGGAACGACATGCAAACCGGCGCTTCTGATCCCATTAATTTTAAAAAGATGGACGATATTGTAACGGTGTTTCAAAAACACGGTTTTACCCTTACACCCTATTTAAATTGCGATGCGCAATGGGCGTTTCCCGATAAAGATATTCCTCAGGTGGGTGAAGCAGCCCCGGATTCTGCGTTTGAACAATACTGGATAGATTTTATAAAAGCGGTTGTGGAAAGATACGATGGCGACGGAATCAATGACATGGAAGGATTGACCCATCCAATCCGGTTTTATGTATATTCGGGTGAAATCCGGTACAGCGGTTCCGGCAAAGGCGACGCCGAGTGGGGCCCCTACTGGTATGACACCATCGATAATCTTTTACATCTTCACCGGATTACCTATACGGCTATTCAAGAAGCAGACCCCACGGGCAATACAAAGGTTGTGTCTGCCGGGGCAATTTTGTTTGATCTGTTTGCAGATTTCCCCGATTATCCTGAATTTGATCCTCAGGACCCAAACAGTTTAGTCCAAAAAACGATTGAATGGCGAAAACTATCGCAGCAGCACCTATACGGCCGGTTGGGACAGTCTTAAAAAAATGCTGGATAGTTTTGGCAACGACGAAGACGGCATCGAGTGTGATTATATCGGTTGGCATCCTCATTTCGGTTGGCGTATTATCGACCAGGAGTTTGCTTTTATTCATGACCATGCAGGAGATAAACCCATATATGTAGACGATATGTGGACGACGATCAGCAGTGTAGGGTATAATTTTGGACTGACTATACCCGGTTTTTGCCAGTTCAATGCACCTGCCTACCAGCCTTCAAGCAGCGACTGGGCAAAAAAAATATATGGAGATTTTCCAAATTCATTGTTTACGGGTAATGATCCCCATGCCATGTTATTAACAGAATTGATCAACGAAAATTCTGAAATAACCAACTGGTATTATGCGCGCCATGCCAGAGAGGTCGTCAAATCTTTTGTTACGGCATTTGGTGAAGGTGCCGAACGGGCATGTTTATCCGGCACGAATGATGTTCCTGAATTTCGAAACTATTTGTTGGGTAGTATCGGCTGGGTCAATTTTATTGGCGTGCGGTCTCAAGGGTATCCGGAAAAACCAAGCTACTATACCTATAAACTGCTTGTTGAAATGCTGGGCGATTTTACAACTGTTGAAAAATTTAAAATAAGCGATGATCCGCGAACCCGGTTTTATAAATTCCAGCGTCTTTCCGGTCCCCTTTCCGTATTATGGAGTGAAACCGGAGAACCGCCGCCAGACTTTGACTATAGAAACAATCCCACCGGAGAATATGTCACATTTAAAAATTTAGATAATATTGATTCTTTAAAATTAATACATATTATTACAGACACGTTAAACACGGTTCCACAAGAAAAAACGATTACCGGAGTGAACGGCGAATTCACAATACAATTGGGATATGAACCGGTTTTAATAGAAGGAGATATTATACCCATAACAACGGACGTTTCAAACAGTTCTCCAATATCATTATCCTCCTCCTGCGAACTGGAACAAAACTATCCCAATCCATTCAATTCATCAACTTTTATTGTATTTAAAATTCCAGCAGACAACCTGGTGCACATCAGCATTTATAATGTGCTGGGTCAGGAAATCCGCAGCCTGGCGGAAAATCATTTTAACGCCGGTTCGCATAAAATTCAATGGGATGGAATGGACAATGCGGGTGAATCTGTTCAGTCCGGATTGTATCTGATCCATTTCACCAGTTCTGATTACACGTTTACTAAAAAATGTTTACTTTTAAAATAAAAATTGTCAATGGGGGCCTCCCTCCTTTTGCACAACTATTTTACAAAAATCTCTTGCTATGTTTTCTCATAGTTCGTACTATTTATTTGACATTATTCTAGATTTGCATTCAGAATGGCCAAAACTTAAAACACGGGTATTATTATCACAAATGAGAAAAAAGTAAATAATGAAAAATAACATATTAATATTATTACTGGTTTTTAACATGACGATTCATGCTCAAGTTCATAACAATCCTTTTGCCGTTAAAACGGCCCCCAATGAAAAAATCACTTTTCATAATCCGGTCATACCCGGCTTTTATTCTGATCCTAGCGTATGCCGGGTTGGAGATGACTATTATCTGGTTACCAGTACCTTTGAATATTTTCCCGGTGTGCCGGTTTTTCACAGTAAAGACCTGGTAAACTGGCAGCAAATCGGTTATTGTATTGACCGTGCCGAACAAATGCCGGATGGATTAAATATTTATGCCGCTACAATCCGTTATCATAACGGCATTTATTACATGATCACAACCAATGTCGGCAAAGGCGGCAATTTTTATATCACAGCGACCGATCCGGCCGGGCCCTGGTCAAATCCGGTATGGATTGATATTCCCGGTATTGATCCGGAATTGTTTTTTGATGAGGATGGAAAAACCTATGTGATCTCTTCCAAATTTATATTATATGAAATCAATTTACAAACCGGCGAATTGCTGACTGAAGGACGGAAATTATGGTTCGGAACAGGCGGACGATACGCCGAAGGTCCCCGCATTTATAAAAAAGACGGCTATTACTACCTCATGGCGGCCGAAGGCGGTACCGAAGAAGCGCATTGTGAAACCATTGCTAAAAGTAATACAATTTGGGGACCCTATACGAAAAATCCTTCGAATCCGATTTTGGCACATGCCAATGCAGCCGGACAAAATAATCCTATTCAAGGGGTCGGACATGCCGACCTGGTTCAGGCGCATGACGGCTCATGGTGGATGATTTTTCATGGTTACCGAAAATCGCTTGGATACCCTTTTCACCATATTTTAGGCCGCGAAACCTGTCTGGCACCGGTAACCTGGCCAAAAAACGGCTGGCCCGTTGTTAACGGCAACGGTACCGTAACAATTGATATGACCTGTCCGACACTGCCGTTACAACCCTTTCCCCAAAAACCGGCAAGAGATGAGTTTGATAATCAAAAGCTGGCATTGGACTGGAACATTATCCAGCCCCTGAAAAAAGAACAGTTATTTTATCATATTAAAGACGGTGTTTTATATCTAAATGGATTGGCACAACAAATCGGCGATAAAGGAACACCGGCGTTTATCGGCAAAAGATTACAGCACATGAATTTTACAGCGACGACAAGTCTTGAATTTAATCCGAAAAATGATAATGAACAGGCCGGATTGATATTACTGAATAACGGTCAGCATTTCGATTTGTTTGTTAAAAAATCAGGCAAAGAGCGGATAATCTACGCTGAGCTGCATTTTGGTTCAATTACCTACCGGTCCAAAGAGTTTATACTCAAACCCGGACCCGTTAACCTGAGGATTACAGGCGAAACGACCTCTTTTACCTTCTCCTGTTCCCAGGGAGGAGATTATGTTCATATCGAACAGGTTGATTCCAGGTTCCTGAGTACGGAAACAGTCGGCGGATTCACAGGCGTATATGTCGGACTTTACGCCACAGGCAAAGGCAAGGATTGTCAGGAACCGGCCAGGTTCGATTATTTTGAATACCAGGGCAATTAATGGGAGAATTTTAGGGCTGAGTTAATAACTATGTTGTATAAAAAGAATACTCTGCAAAAAGTATTCTATCAATCTTTGGTTTTGATTATCCTTAAAGATTAATAACAATTAAATGGTGGGCAAATAACCTGCTTATAACTGAACTAAATGCTATACCAAAGGCATAAAACATGAAAACATATCATAATTCTATAATCCTGACCATTATTTGTTTAATTCTGTTAAATAGTGCTTCTGAAGCTCAAAATTTAAAAAAATCATTATCAGTCGAATTTGAAAATTATATAAAAGATAAACCAAAAGATGACAAGTATCATACAAGTCCCTACACTTTATTAGATGTGATCATTTCCGAACTTCGATATATTATGATTGAAGGAGAATTGCCTGTTTGGTCGGAATTAATTCAAAAATTATATTCTGATCCGGATTTCATCAATTCAGATGAAATAAAGTGTGCAAAAAAAATACTATACGAAAAAATTAAAAGTACAGACATCCGAAATGTAATAATAGGTTCAGGTCTGTTTGTATTAATTCCGGATACACAAGATGTTCATATCATTTCACAAATCGCAAAAATGAATTCTGATAAATATATTGAACTAATGCTATATTATACATTACCAAGAATAGAAAAAAAATTCCACCAAAATCAGTATGGTTTATTAAAATATTTTGGACTAACAATTAGAACATTAACTTTACCTTATTTAGAGCGTCCTATAGAGGCAGATAAATATCTCACTATAGATATTGATATCGAACATAGACTTGCATTAAGGGACAAATTAATAGTAGCGGAGGATTTATACAATACAATTGATTCGTTATTTATTAACAATGTTAGTATTTGCCTGTTTATAGAAGCTGATCAAGAACTTTTGTGAAAAATTTATGGAATATTATTGGTCCAACTTATAAAATTTCGGAAAAACATCAAAAACATCTAACACTATTTTTCATTGCACGGCCTGAAATTGATATGAAGATAAAACCGTATCAGTTAGGGCTTAATTTTCCTTATAAAAATATTAGAACAAGTGCCCCTGATATTTATCTGGAGCTTAAAAATAACAATATATTTTTAAATGGTACGGAAAGAGAATTAGAAGAATTATCTGATATTTTTCATGGAAAAAAAATTAAATTCAAAGTAGATAACAATTCTGATGTATTTTATGTAGTAAATATTATTAGTCTATTTAGAAAATATAATGCAACAGAAGTGGAATATATTTTCAAGTAGTAAGAATTGTATAATCCAGGTTTCAAAAAGAACTTGAAATAATTTAGATCGATGGATTATCCGACTAATTATCCAATCAACCACATGAAAGTATTTTGAAACCATATTTCATTTTAACAATTTTCCTGATTTTTAAGACAGCTTACGGCGATATTGGTAATTTAGATTCCAGGCAGGGCAACATATATCCGACCAAAAATACTAATATTAGTATGAGCCGAGAATATGTATATATCACATTAAAAGAAAATGAAATAAATGTGTATGCCAAATTTTGGATGTATAACAACGACAAAAAATCCAGAGAAAAAGTTGGTTTTCCCGCAGACAGTAATTGTGGGCTAAATTCTAGTCTTGAGATCAGTAACTTTTGGTGCAAAGTTAATAGTCAAAAGATTAAGGTCAAGACAAAAACAATAAAAAAAAAGATAGTATCTCGTACTTTTAAAAGACCCTGGTACTACTGGGAAATGGACTTTGCGGCGAATGACACAACAATAGTTGAAGTGGGTTATACCGGTTATTGGGGTGAGGATGGATTTTCACCGACACTATATTTTACCTATTTAATTGGAACAGGAAATACGTGGGCAGATTCTATTGGTTACGGCAAAATTATATTTGATCACACAAACTATTTATCCACAAATTTTGTAACCAAATGTTATTATGAATTATCTCCTGACTGGGATAGCAGACGTTTTTTTCAAAAAATTTCACGTCCGGGTATTAATGTACAATACAATGAAAATACGACCATATACTCATTTCAGAATTACCTGCCGAAAAAAGATGAAATGTTATCCATTTCATTTATAGATTATAATTCAGCATATATTGACAAGTTCAAGGAATACATTACATCCTTATTAAAGTGTCAAAAACAAACTAAAGAACAACTTTATGATATGAAAAATGAAATACTTGCACGCAAAGGTTACATTTTTCAAAATGAAAAATTGTTAAATGAATATTTGAACAAGAGCTGGTATAAACCCAAAAAAAATATCTGCATTGAAGACTTGTCACTTGGTGAATTTAAGTTTTATTGTATACTCGCTGAGCTTGAAAAGTTATCTAAACAAAAATTCTAGTTTTAACAACCAACCAACCACACCAAAACTTGAAATAATTCAGCACCGCCTTTTTATTAATTTTAAAAGTTATTAACACAATCTTTTAATTGAAAATAATCCCACACAGCCTCAAACAGAATATAATAATTCCCTTAAAACGGAGAAACTGACTATGAAATATATCCTTGTCTTTTTCCTATAATTCAGATGCAGGGTGCCGATTATACCGAGCCGCTCCATTATCAACACTGAAAAACTTGTAAGAAAATATATTTTTTCGTTGATTCTTTAATGGGTAAAGTGAATAAGAATAGAACAGGTTGCTAAATGCCTGTCTTTTTTATAATAATATTGTCTCTTGCTTTTAAAAGAAAGTTTTACTAATCTGTATTTGTCAAATTCTCGATAAATTTTCAAATGCATTAACACTTGTAAATATATATGCTGTTATCATTTTCACTACTTGGAATCATCCTGTCTGTCATTCTTGTCTCTTTCAATGCACGGAAATCCTATTTTTCTATCTTTCTGGGTGCTTTCTTTTTTCTGGTGGGTCTTTATGCTCTGATAGAATATGCCGTTTTCTATTCAAAATCAATATGGCTTGTCAGCATTGTTTTCATCAATGTCGGTTTTCTGACCTATTTGATCGGTCCGGTTTTGTTTCTGTATGTACGCAGTCTGTTAACGGATTCACTTCGTTTGAAAAAAAGCGACCTGCTGCATCTGCTCCCCATGATGATATTTTTTATCGGAACACTTTCCTATATGCTCACGCCATGGGCATTCAAAAAAGAAATAGCTTATCGATTAATTGAAAGCAGGCAATTCGTGAAACTTTTTGATTCCTATTTTTTATTTCATGCCATTCCCAAACCAATTATATACCTGAGCCGGCCTGTACTGGTTTTAGCGTATACTGTTGGGGCTGTTGTATTATTGAGCAAAAACTTGAACCGAAAAAATTCTTCCACCATATTGTCCTGTCAGCGTTTCATGATCAAATGGCTTACACTTTTGCTGGGATTTATATTCATCCTGACTATTTGCCATACCCTGCATCTTGCGCAAAGCTTTATCATTAAAAATACTGTTCTTTTTTACAGTCTCAACCTCCTGCAATTGTTATCAGGAATCGGACTGGCAGGATTATTGATCTCACCCTTTTTTTTTCCGGCTGTACTCTACGGTCTGCCACGATATCCTGTCACCGCAGAGCCATTGCATACCGTCAGTGTCAGTACTGAGGCTTTGGCGTCTAGTCCGGTTGATGAAAATAAAAGTCCGGCATTTGAATCCGATTATCTGAACCGGATAGGACAGAATGCCGAATCCTGTATGGAAACACATAAATCCTACCTGCAGCCGGACTGCAATCTGAACCTTTTATCAAAAATTTGTAATATACCAACGCACCACTTGTCCTACTATTTCAGGTACATAAAAAAACAATCCTTTAATGATTACCGCAATCAATGGCGGATTGAACATGCAAAAAAAATGATTGCCATCGGTAAAGGATCTGAACTCTCTCTCGAGGGGATTGGCAAGTCCTCAGGTTTTTCCAGCCGCAGCACTTTTTATAACGCCTTTAAAAAATTCGAAGGTATCTCTCCACGCAACTATATGACAAAACACACCCTATTGTAGATCAAAATGTTCCATTTTTAAAAATGAGACAACCATAATTTTTTATTTATCCCTTTATTTTTTACATTTATCAACCTCATGCTAATCAAACTTAAGCAATAGAGCCGGCAAGTCATACGAAAACGTTATGCAGGCGCATCCGACTATCTGTCAATGAATGATATGATAAATTATAAAATGACAGGAAAATGGCGACACAAAAATCTATCAAAAATGTTCTTTACCTGATTCATTTAGCAAACCATTATCAAAATAATACTGATCAATCTCGAATAAATTCTCAAAGCCGGAATCGGGAATATATGTCACTTCACCCTTCAGAGCACCATACTATCAATTAACGGCAAGCTATAGCCAATCTCATCATAATAAATTAATCCTGCTCAACAAGGAGAAGGAGAAATCTGTGCAAAAGACTGTTAAAATTTTACTGGTTTTATGTTCTGTCATTACCCAGAGTGCTGTACAAAATTTGAATGCCCAAAGTTATTTTACGTGGGAAACAGCAGAAATGGTTGGTGAAACTGTTCAAGAAACAGTTGATCTTATTACAGTTACTGTGTCAGGTGAACCCACAGAAGGTGAAGGCGGTATTGGCATAATGAATGCAGGCGGAGCTAAGGGATCCAGTGGAATTATTGTTGCGGCTTCATATAATGTTTTGGAAATAACATTTACTTTTAGCGATGCAGTCGACATTTCTACAATTTATGCGGTTGAAGGCTATTTTTCGGGTGGCTCACTACTATGGGTTTATACGCCTACGGGAGGATCAAATTCAATTGTATACGATAATTTTGATGCAGGGGAAGGCAAAACCGTGACACTGAACTGGACAGGTGTGACATCATTCACTGTAACCAAATATGAGTCATTATCTGGATTTGGATTTGATACAATAACCTTTAACGATGCTTCGCTGCCTGTTAGCCTGACTTCATTTAATGCTTTTATTGAAAATCTGGCTATCTCTTTGGAATGGATCACGGAAAGTGAAACCAATAACCTGGGTTTTATCCTGGAACGATGTAACAGCCATTCGGATTGGGTGACCATTGCTTCGTATGAAACATGCAAGGATTTAAAGGGAAGAGGTTCAGCTTCAACAAGGAAAAAGTATTCTTTTTCCGATGTAAATGTGACCATGAACCAATTGTATTCTTATCGCCTTTCAGATGTTAGTATGGATGGAAAAGTGACGGTTTTATCTTCTTTGTCTTTGGAGATGAATCAAGATGTAATGCCAGCCACAACACACCTGGAGCAAGCCTATCCAAATCCGTTTAATCCGCAAACAAACATTAGTTATAATTTACATAAAACCGCATATGCAGAGATAGCTGTTTTTGACATTCTTGGGCGGAAGGTCAAGACCCTGGCCGGCGGTGTGCAAAATGCAGGGAATTATGGGCTTTCTTGGAATGGCCGCGATAATGAAGGAAACGAGGTCTCGGCCGGCCTCTATTTAATACATTTGCAAACCAGTGAAACAAACCAGGTACAAAAAGTGCTTTATATAAAATAACGGCGAATACATCTCTCCAGCGGACACTCTTTCTTTCGGACCTGGCGGCATCAAATAAAATCATACGGCGAGAATGGCTACTGGCATACTTTGTGACTGTCGAGCTGAATACTCGCTTTAACACGCTTGAAACCGACGACATGAATGACTGATCAGAAGGACAATTAAATTCAATTTATTTATAAACAGCTCGTTTTGGTAGTATCTATATTACTTAAAAATAATGATATTTGAGATGTACAGTTGGTAAAGAATTAAACGGTTTGATGGTTCTCCCGAGAGACAATCCCGTATCACCTTGTAAAGATGTACCATTAAAACAAAAAAATCACAGACGTACTGTTGATGAGAAAGGAGTTAATGTTATGAAAAAGATAATGCTGATGACTTTAATAACAACAGTGGTTTGCGGGCTTTCCGTGTATGCTGAAACGCCCCAGAACACAGGAAAGGAGATTATCATGAAAACATCTACCGACCTTGATAAAACGGACATCGTAAAAAAAATAACTGATAGGTTCACTCAGCTTATTGCCGCAATCAATAAAAATGATGTCGCCGCCTGGGAAAAGTTTTACAGCAAAGACGAGTTTGCGTCCAGCGTCGCAGGGGCAGTCTTTTTTGCCCAACGAAATGACTGGATACAGGCGATCACATCCAACTTTGCCATGAGAGAAAGCCAGCACTTGGAATTGCGTGATGTACAAGTCGTCCCGCTTGGAGCGGACACGGCACTACTCACCAGTCAAGAGCAGGTTGATATGAAGTTAAAAAGTGGTGAAACGGCTCAATACAAGCATGTTTTTACTATGATCTGGAAAAATAGTTCGGAGGACTGGCAGATTATACATTCCCATGAATCATGGGTAGACGAACAGGGCAAGTAAAAGAGCTTTAACTACTGTGGTTACTTTAGAATAAAAACACCTGTAATCGCTCAGAGTCTCAAATTCTCTTTAAATGACTGTCATGTATTCTGATATGGTCTAACAGGTTTGAACTGAATGCCGGGTTCCCAGCAGGAATCCGGCAAAAAATCACCCTAAAGAACTCTTCATTCATACTCTACAGACATGGTTAATGGTACTAAATTTGTTGATGAGCCAACAGCCTGTCTTTCAATTAAAACCTGTTTTTTATTTTTACAAAACAAAAGCCTGACATCTGCAACCAACAACCCTCACCAAAACCTGAAATAATTCAGCACCTCCCTTCTGTTAATTATTCTAAAGATTATAACACAATTTTTTAATTGAAAATAATCCCGCACAGCCTCAAACAGAATAAAACAATTCCCTAAAACGGAGAAACTGACCATGAAATATTTCCTTGTCTTTTTCCTGCAGTTCAGTGTTTTGGCATTTGCTCAAAGTTATAACATTGAGACCTATCGTGTTTTTGGGCCGGAGCATCCCGGGCAATACAAACACCCGGCATCTATTACCCAGCTCGCTAATGGGGACCTTTATCTCGCATACTATGGCGGTTCCGGTGAATACGGCGACGACACGGCTGTTTACGGCGCCCGTCTTAAAACCGGTGAGGTGCAATGGTCAGAACCGGTTGTCATCGCCAACACACCGGACCGCGGCGAAGGCAATCCCGTGGTGTGGCAGGCCCCGGATGGCCGTGTGTGGCTGTTTTATGTGAATCGTTATGGAGACACCTGGTCCAACGCCCGCGTCAAAGTCAAAATTTCCGATGACGGTGCACAAACCTGGTCAGACTCTTTTATGCTCAATTTTCAAGAGGGCACCATGGTGCGGGGACAGCCAATCGTGCTGAACAATGGCGATTATCTCCTGCCCATGTACTATGAAAGCGGACAAGACCGTGAGATGACGGCGGCAACAACCAGTTCTTATTTTATGCATTATAATCCCAAAACCAAAAAATGGACGGAAACCAACCGAATCAAGTCATTAATGGGCAACCTTCAGGCCCAGGTGGTCCAGCTTTCGGATGATTACCTCGTTGCCTATATCCGTCGTGGCGGTGATTTTTTACCGACCGACCACGGATACACGCTGCGTTCCGAGTCCCGTGACGGCGGCTATACCTGGACGGATGCAGTAGAGACCAAATTCCCTAATCCCAACTCCGCTGTCGATTTTATCAAACTGCACAACGGCCATTTGCTGCTTGTTTATAATAACAATATGAATGATCGCACACCGCTGACCGTGGCGGTTTCAGTGGACGGCGATAAAAGCTACCCCTATCAACGAAATATTGCCGGCGGCGACAATACCTTTGCCTATCCCTATGCCATTCAAACAAGCGACGGCAAAATACATATTGTTTACACAACCAATAACAGGACCACCATTATGCATAGCGTGTTCGATGAATATGCCATTATCGGCAACCCACCCGAGTTTTAATGATTTCAAAATATCATAATAATTAATGTTCATACAGGGATTGTAAATCCCTGTATGAATGATTCTTCAATTTATTAGTGAATTTTCCCAAAAACCCCTTGCGCTGGTATTATTTAATTTGTATAATATGTATATCAATCGTAAAGGTTTGTTTTTCAGTAGAATTGGGCGTTCAAGGGTGTTAATGGAGCGACCTTAACGATTTATTATTTATAATCACGGGTTTACTGGTCAAGCAAGGAAGAGATTGTGTCGGATTTAAAATCATATTCCTGTTGTCCTGCCGACAAAATTATTAGATCTAAAAAAATCACTAAACTGAAGTTTAACACTTTACACTCTGGATACTTTTTGTAAAATCGGATCCAGATAAAATATTTATCTTCTTAGTTTAAAAGAATGGAGATAATATCCATAGATACAAGTTAATATAACGGTGCTGTTTGGACTAGTTCTCCTGATGCATTACACGCATATCCAAACAGCTATACCATAATTATCTTGTTTAATTACCTAAACTATCCGGATAAAACAGTAACGTTAAAGTATCTGATAAATGTATACGAGGGAAAAAGAACAATGGATGGGTATAAAATTAAATTCAATGTTCTGGAAAGGATAGTACCGGATGATACTGTCCAAAAGTGGCAGAATATAGTCAATTCTTTGGCAGACATATTCCAGGTCCCGGCTGGTCTTATAATGAAGGTGAGCCAAAAGCAAATCGAAGTCCTTGTAAGCAGTGAAACAAAAGGTAACCCCTACAAAGTAGGCGCTTCGGAACACCTGCACGGCAAGCTTTATTGTGAAACAGTTATGAATGAAGACAGTATGCTTTATGTGGATGACGCACTTCAACATGAAAAATGGAAAAACAATCCAGATGTCCCTCTTAACATGATTTCATATCTGGGCATTCCACTCCATTGGCCGACCGGTGAAACTTTTGGTACGATCTGCGTTTTGGATTCAAAACCGATTCGGTCCCAAAAGGATAATCCTGTATACAAAGATCTGCTCTGGTCTTTCAAAACAATTATCGAAGACCAGTTAAAGCTGCTATTTGAAATTGAAAAACGAAAACGTGTTGAAAAAGAACTTGAGAGGATTAACAAAACTCTGGAGTCAAGGGTCAAAAAACGGACTCAGGAACTAGATAAAACGATCGAACGCCTGAAGCTAGCCACCGCTGCAAGCAATATCGGCATCTGGGATTGGAATATCAACAACAACCACTTGATCTGGGACGAAAGTATGTATCGTCTATATGGTATCAGTCAAAAAGATTCTAAAGTTGCCTACAAGGCATGGTTAGATATTCTTCATCCTGAAGATAAAACGAGAATAAAGGGTGAAATCCAGGCAGCTCTTCGGGGCGAAAAAGAATATGCACCGGAATTCCGCGTTATCCTTCCCGATGGTTCAATCCGTTTTATAAAAGCAGTTTCCCGTACATTTTTGGACAATAATGGCGAGCCTGTCCGTATAATTGGTACAAATGTAGATATAACAGATTTTAAACACAATGAAGACAGATTAAAAGAGAACGAAACAAAACTTCGTGCGTTGTTTGATGAAGCCGGTTATGCCATAGGTGTAAGCAAATCAGGTAGAACCTATATGGTCAATCAAGCTTACCTGAAATTGTTTGGTTTTCGTGACGATTCGGAATTGATCGGGAGCCCTCTTATTGACCAAATCGCACCGTCGGAACGAGCATGGATTCGTAGCCTTGCGATTAACCGTTCCATGGGAAAACCGACACCGACACTTTATGAAACAAAGGGTTTAACAAAAGATGGTACTGTTTTTGACATGGATGTGCGAGTTTCTACATATAAGCATAATGAAGAAATTTTTAGTGTAGGTATAATGAGAGATATTACGGAACGAAACAAAATCGAACAAGCGTTACGTGATAACGAGGAAAAATATCGTGCTCTATTTGAAAACGCCGGAGATGCCATCTTTATTGCCGACGTTGAAACTGAGATTATTATTGATGCAAACAAGATGGCCGAAAAACTATTGGGTTTGCCCCGGAGTGAGATTAAAGGAAAAAACCGTATCATTTTACACCCTGATACAGATCAATATACAGACAAATTTATCAACCATGTTAATATCGGTCAGGTCTCTGACATCGAATCAGTGGTAATTGGCCAGTCCGGTCAGGTTATTCCGGTTCGAATCAGCGCAACAGCACTGGAAATTGGCGGCAGAAAGGTTCTGCAAGGTATTTTTCGGGATATCACCGAACGGAAACGCGCAGAAGAAGAAATCAAAAAAAACTTGAGTGAAAAAGAAATACTGCTTCGAGAACTTTATCATCGAACTAAAAACAACATGCAAATTATTTCCTCTATGCTTCGTCTAAAATCACGGACGATTAAAAACAAAGAACTTGAAAGCGCATTTACAGATATTGAGAACAAAATTCAATGTATGTCGCTCGTCCATCAAAAACTATACGAATCCAAAGATTTATCCCATATTAATTTGGAAGACTTTATCAAGAGTCTGGTTTCATTAATAAAACAATGCTTTTTAGAAATTATGAGAAATTTAACAATAGAAATTAACATAAAGGGCGCAGATGTTTTGATAGATACGGCCATTCCAATCGGGCTTGTTATTAATGAATTGTTGACCAACTCAATTAAACATGCTTTCCCTGATAAAAGGCGTGGTAAAATTCAGATATCGATGCATATAAATACAAAAAATGTTCTCGTGCTGGAAATTGCGGATAACGGGATAGGATTACCAAAAGATTTTGATTTTGAAAAAGATATTCATCTAGGACTTCAAACAGTCATTGATTTGGTTAGAGATCAACTGGAAGGCAACATAAAGTTCATCAACGGAAATGGATTGTGCTGCCGTATGTCGTTTTCTAAAGAAATGTATGAACCAAGGATTTAAATGAGCGATCAGGTAAACACTTAAAGCTATTGAGAATAAAAAAAACTAAAAAAACTTGTTTATTTTATTGTATTTATGTTTTAATAATTTTATATTGGAAAAATACTAAATTTATCCACAGGGTCAACCTTGATTGGTGATTTAGGGGAAAGTAAAATTAAAATCATTCACTTTTTTAATCCCATTACTATATAAGGAGGCTGTCTATGTTCAAATTACTTGTCACTGGATTGTTTGCCGTACTAATTGTAGCGGGTTGTTCTTCAGTTGCTCATATAAATACTGATGATTATCCGGATTCTTCCTTTGAACCGGTTCCGGCATCTGACGTAAAAGTATATTCTACGTCAAAAATCGATGCCGATTATGTAGTAATCGGAGAGGTCGTTGCAGATGCGGATGCAGGTGAAAATGCCGAAACGGCTGTAGGGCATTTGAAAAAACAGGCTGCACAATTAGGTGCGGATGCTATTATCAATCTCAGACTGGAAATTGACTCTGGATACTGGCAATCCGCAATAAAGGCATATGGTACAGCAGTTAAACTGCAATAAAGGAGGTCTCTAATGAAAAAATCAATTCTACAGGTTATGGTCGTCTTTGCTTTATTTATTTGCAGTTGTGCTGTACGTACCCACTATATTCAGGACGGGGCCGAGGCATATGAGCCGACTTCTCCGGAAGATGTTAAAGTCTATTCGGGAGATATTTTTGATTACAAATATATCGTTATCGGAAGTGTTGCCGTTGATAAGCCCGGTGATGGGGATGCTGCTTTGGAAATTTTAAAAGAGGAAGCAGCTTCAATCGGCGCTGATGCTGTTATAAATGTAAGACTCTCCAAAATAAATTCCACTGTTGCACGTACAGGGCTTTCAGGAACAGCTGTCCGTATTGTAGAATAACAAAGTTTGAAATTAATTGATGTGTTGGGTCCTTCTTCCGGTCCCAACATATCAATATACAAAATCTAAAAAATTCTGACATGTTTTGCCTATCATACTCCCTCCTTTCATAACACAAACTTCATATTTACAATCCGATACACCTGCCAAACCAATTAATCATAATAAAATTACAAACATTTGTTTTTCAAAAAAGTGCAAGAAAATAAAAATAAAAGTGTTTAAAAAGAAATTAAACTTTTTTTTCACCAATCATTTGAACAACTAAAGTAAATACCAGTTTTACTTATTCATCACCTAAAGTGGAATAGTCATACCATGAAAAAAAACATTCTATTATTTGCATGCCTGTTTTTTAGTACAATTTTGTTTGCTCAAGGGAAAATGTATCTCCACAAGTCTGATCATATGACGTTGGGTGCTTCACTGTCAAATATTGAAGAGATCTACTTTAGTAATAAAGGTGATCTGATAAATTTTCGTATGGGAAATACGATCGTACAATATTCCATGGCAGAAATTGACAGTATTTCATTTACAGATAATCCCGACACCGTATACATCAATTATAACGGTTCTTATGTGTCGGTTATCAATCCCCTGGCCTTTGAAGGCGTATCGGTTGATGTGGATGGGGCAAATGTTACGGTAAATGCGACCGAAGACGCACAAGGTGTTAACTATAAACTTTCAGGGGAAACGTCTAGCGGTATGTTTAAAATTTACAGTGAAAAAAAGTTTTACCTGTTTTTTAATAATATAAACATAACCAATCCAAACGGACCGGCAATAAATAGTCAGTCAAAGAAAAAAGCAACCGTAACGTTGGTCGATGGTACCACCAATATTCTGACAGACGGCGCTTCCTACAGTGATGAAATCGTCAACGATTCCGGTGAAACAGAAGAACAGGGCGCCGCTTTTTTTAGTGAAGGTACGATTGTTTTTAATGGGACCGGCAGTTTAACAATCAACGGAAAAGGATCAGAGCAACACGCTCTTTGCAGCGATGATGATATCCGGATAGAGAACGGAAACATCAGTCACTATAAACAACGGTATACTTGCCATAACAGAATCAACTGAAGGAATTGAAGCCCCGGAAATTACGGTAAACAATGGCGAGGTCAGTATCCTTGCAAGCGACGACGGATTTAATGCCACCAAAGGAAACGGCGGTGAAGCCAACGACGTCAGCTATCTCTATCTGAATGGCGGCAACATATCTCTCAATACAACAAAAGGTGACGGACTGGACAGCAATGGCAACATTGTGATGACCGGTGGAACGGTTGTGGTCCACGGCCCAACTTCAAATCCTGAAGTTGCTTTGGATTATAACGGGACTTTTAAAGTATCCGGTGGATTATTGATTGCTACCGGACCGAATTCCGGCAATATGATTGAAGCAACCAGCACAAGTTCTGAGCAGTATGCAATTAAAGCAACAACCAACTCAATGTTCGGTTCTTCCACTCTGTTCCATATTCAGGATGCAAGCGGTAACAACCTGGTCACATTCAAACCGGTCCGAAATGTATATTATGTGGTTTTTTCTTCTCCGGAATTAAAAAACGGAGCGACCTATTCTATTTACACGGGCGGCACATCAACCGGCACCAACGCAAATGGTTTATATGTGGGCGGGGCCTATTCGGGTGGAACATTGAAAAAAACCTTTACACTTTCAAACAAAGTCACAAATGTGTCTTTTTAAATGTTTAACAGATGCAGTTGATTAACGATTTAGGAATTATTATGAAAAAAATAACATTAATACTTTTTCTGTTATGCACAGGCGCTCTTTATTCGCAAACATATTATTTAACGGTATGGTCAAACGGAAATGCAACGGTCATTCCGGTTGCGGACATACAAAAACTGGTTTTTTCGAATTTTTCAAGTGTGGACGGAGACAAAGAAATAAATACTGTTATCAAAACATTTAAATTGCTGCAAAATTATCCCAATCCCTTTAATCCCAGTACAACCATTGAATACCAGATTCCGGAAAAAGGCAACGTTCAAATAAAAATTTTCAACATTAACGGACAATTAGTCAAATCATTTGAAAATACACATGCCGCACAAGGTGCATATACCATCACCTCGAACGGAGATAACGATAGCGGACAGCCGGTTGCTACCGGTTTGTACATCTATCAGGTATCGTTTGCAAATTCGCTTATTACCAAAAAAATGTTGTTTGTAAAATAAAAGAGATATGAAAATGAAAAAAATAACACTGCTGACATTTTTATTGCTGTCAAATATCGTTTTTTCACAATCCCTTACAATATATAAAACAGACCAAACCTCGGACAGTTTTGATCTTTCGCAGGTAGACAGTATAACATTTTCCACCACCCCTCCTGCTCAGGTGTTGAATTTATCAAACTGGGAATGTATCGTTACAGAACCTGTTGTTGAGCACGTCACACCGGCAAAAGGCGTATTTGAATGCGTTACAGAGGGTTTAAAAATTTACGGCAACGATAGCCAAACCAACAAAGCGGTTCATCTTGCTGCAAATAGTTCTGCAATAGATAACAGTATTTTTCTCAAGTGGAAAACAAACAGCGACGGCAGAATGATGAACATTACAATAGACCTTTATTCAGATTCCACAAACTGGTTTCCATCCTGTCGGGTGCTGAATTTGAGCACAAACTATGCCTCGGATGGGTCGAACGTTATTTCAGACGACACATGGTATTACACCCGGATTACCGTGACATCAAATTCTCCTTCGGTAGTTACAGCAACGGATAACTATGATAATATCGGCGGGACCGTGATCGCACAGGAATCCACGCTGCTTTCAGGACCGGTGCAAAATTTTACCTTTGGAACAAAAGCAAATAAAATATCCTGTGTTTTACTGAGTGAGGTACGGATAGAATAAAAAATATTCAACAATTAAAATCCGTTAAAAGCAGCTTATAGATTTTTCGGTTTCTATTAATTATTAGAACACTCATTTTTCCAACATCTTAATCAGAGGGGGTTTTATTTTTAATCTTGATAACAGATTAGAAAAAATAATTATATAAAAACAACTTGCGCGGTTATTTAAGAATTAGTATTATGTTTTTGCCGGTCCAGGTTTGTTTTTCAGGTTGGATGATCATTTACGAGTAATTATAAAACAAATCTGGCTGATTTTCCATCATGAAACGGGATTCGTAGAATACATAAGGAAGAAATTGAGTTGGATTCAAGGTTATATTCCGATTATTTTGTTGTTAGAATGTTTGGCTGGATAATAATTAACTGTCGGTGGTTTGTTCTTTTAGTCTGGTGCATCTTGTTTCTGTCCTCAGCATTGCCTGCCGCTGAGACAAAAAAAGAGAACATCGTTTGTGACGTTTGTGTTATTGGGGGCGGGAGTGCCGGTATCGGTGCGGCGCTGGCAGCAGCGCGGGCAGGAGCGGATGTGATACTGGTGGAAAAACGAGAGGAACTGGGAGGAACATCAACAGGAGCCTATGTCTGCCGCTGGGAACCGGGACCGGGGTGCTCGTTCGCCCGGGAGATATATGAACAACTGAGCCGTCTACCTCAGAGTGTCGGCGTTACCGTGCGGACGCCAACACGGTTCGGTGCGTTGTTGATACCGGATCCAAAACTAACATATAGCAGCACCACGCAGCGTGCCGGCGTACCGGAAAAAAACTTTCACGCCGTGGTATTTGATCCGGCTGCTTTCCACAAAGCGGCATGGTACCTTCTCGCATCGACTGAAAAATGCCGGGTCCTGCTCTCCACCAGTTTCCTGCACGCAAACATGAAAAAACGACAAATCGAGTCCATTATCGTAAAAGACGCAAATGGAGGAACCCGGGAAATCCGCAGTATCGTCTTTATCGACTGTACCGGCGGAGCGTATGTGTGTCGTGACGCAGGTTGTGAGGTGATGCTTGGCGAGGACGGTCGGGAACGGTTTAATGAACCGCATGCGGCCGATAAACCAGGGAATACATTAAATGCAACATCTCTGTGTTACAGAGTTACAATGCGTAACACAGAACAAATACAGGAGATACCGGCGCAGACAAAAACAAACGGTTGGCCGCTGGTAGCCAGCGTACATCAGCTTCCCGGCGGTGATCGAATTGTTAATCCTCTGGGGATACTTGACGGTCATACCCTGATTGATTCGGGATACACCAGGGCTTATGAATTAGCTCAGTCCCGGACTACTGTACACTGGCAATGGCTTTCAAAATTTCCGGAATTCAAGGGGTATAAATTTCATAGTTTTGCTCCCATGCTTGGCATCCGGGAGAGCTACCGGGTCGTTACCGAATACATCTTGACGGAACACGATCTTGTTACAGGTTTGGTAAAACAAAAGCACCCTGACATGATCGCGGTTGCCGATCATCCAATGGATACTCACGGGCGCGGCGGCGGGCTGCGCAATGTGGAAGAGAGCTATGGAATACCCTATCGCTGCCTGATTCCGAAAGGAGTTGATAATCTGCTGGTAGCCGGTCGAGGGGCGGGCTTTAGCCACATAGCAGCATCCAGTTGTCGGTTATCGCGCACAATGATGGCGCTTGGGCATGCCGCCGGGATTGCGGCTGCAGAAGCTTCTCTAAAAAAGGGCGACGTGCGCACAATTAATGTTATGCATCTCGTCGAAAAAATGGGGATAATGCAAAACAAGTAACAGACCGAGTCAGCTTTTACGATCCACCGATTAACAAAATTTTTCCAAAAACAACTTGCGCGGTTATTATAGAATTTGTATTATTCTTTTGTCGGTTCAAGTTTGTTTTTCAGACGGGTTGGTCATTTAAGGATAATTCTGAAACAAACCTGGCTGATTTTCCACCTTAAAATACGGGATTCAAAGAACAAACGAGGAAGAGATTGTGTCAGGTTCAATTTTTATTTTTTTTACCCAAAGAAAACTATTGGTTGATTAAACACATTGTATTTTGATAAAATCACAGTTCCTCTCATAAAGCTTAACTAGTTGATTCTAAAAAACAAACGATTACTAAACTAAAACACAGTATTGAACGTCCGGAGAACATAATGGTTAAAAAATCATTAAATATTATATTCTTGTTTTTAATCCATTCATCTCTTTACTCTCAAATTTTCCAGCCAACAAGTTCGTTGTTGCTTGAAAAAAACAACATTAAAGAATCATCAATAAGTCTGAAAATCAAAACAGAACAGGTAATTTTCAAATCACTCGATATTGATGAATTAAAAATTCAAATTAAACGTAACAATATTGATGTTGAAAATCAGATCGCGATCCTGCAAAACAGTATTACGAATGTCATGATGGACAAACAGGAATTGTTGAAACTGATAGATATTAAAAAAATGCAGGAACAAATAGAAATTAAAAAACAAAGTCGTAAAGACATCGAACAACAAATGCAAAAGGACCTATCCAATTTAACGTTTCAAGGTCTTTATCTTGTATTGTTAAATGACATAGATATGTGGGCCTCTAAAGGGAAATTATCAAACCGGGCAGAAAAGTTACTGGCGCCAATCGCAATAGAAGACTTGAATGGTGTATTCATCTCAAGTTTAACTGTCATTAAAAATAAAAAATTATTAACCGATGACATAAGTTCTCAAGTCAGCGGTCAAATGACTATTGAAAAACAGTATATTTCAAAAACCATTAACAATCGCAGTAAATTTATTTATCTTATAAAGGTCAATGTGGCTTCACTAAAAAAATCAAATATATTAAAAGACAATTCAAATGATCTACCAGAAAACTATCTTGTTATCAATTTATTAAGCGATAATGATTACAAAACAAAATTACAAAACCAGGGCATTTCAGATGATGATATTAAAGCTACAGAGTTTGAAGTAAATCTAGGTAAAATAGCAATAGACGGTACCAATAGCACATCCAGCCGCAGACAGCAAAAAATAATAAGAACTGGATTTTCCAATATTGCCAAAATAGATGATGATATTGCATTGCTTGAAGAAAAACTGGCTAATCAAGGCAGCTATCTCAAACAAACCATTGAATCATTAACAACCGTAATTTATGATGACAATGATATGGAAAGCAGTATAAATAAAGCAATGCAATACTTTGATGATTAAGTAGAGGAACTTGAGCAGCAACTGCTTGATGTAAAAGAAAAAGAACTTGTCGCCAAATATGCAGTGAATGTCACTACCGAAGGAAACCCGGCTGATGATATTGCAAAAACAGCATTTAATGTTTATAAACAGATAAAACAAAGTTACTCTAAAATTGAGCAGTTTATTCACGAAACAAAAGTTTCAAACAGTATTCTTGTCTCAGACATATCAGGTAATGCTCAAGATATTTTCCGCGATGTAGAAAGAATATGGTTGTATCCTGTTGCCGGCGATAATGATAATTTTGTGTTAACAGTTGTAGCACAATTTAAAATCCCTCATAGAAAAAAAAGTTCTCGTACTAGTTATATAAATGATTCAGAAAAATTAGGCGATATGGTATATGTGGCTGGTGGCACATTTTTAATGGGCAGCAAAGAGTTTTACGATGAAACCCCGGTTCATAGAGTAGTATTGGATGCTTTTTATATAGATAAATATGAAGTTACCAATAAGCAATTTTGCGAATTTTTAAATGCTAAAAGAAGGCATGCAACAAATAATGCTCTTTGGCTTGATATATCAAATAAAGACAGTAAAATTGTAATTTATGATAAAAAATATGTAACCGAAATGGGCTATGCAAATCACCCGGTTACAATGGTTTCATGGTTTGGCGCTAAAGAATATGCAAAGTGGGCAGGGAAACGGTTACCCACCGAAGCAGAGTGGGAATATGCCGCCGGTGGCGGAAATAAATCCAAACATTTCAAATATAGCGGCAGTGACCGCTTAAATGATGTTGCATGGTATAACAAAAATTCCAGACGGGCAACACACCCGATTGGCAAAAAACAACCTAACGAGCTGGACCTCTATGATATGAGCGGCAATGTATTGGAATGGTGTTCTGATTGGTATAGCCGGTCTTATTATAAAAGGAGTCCTATTAATAATCCAACAGGCCCTTCAAGTGGTGACCATCGTGTGCTGCGCGGCGCTTCCTGGAAGGATAAATCCGAAGATATACATTATAAGAATCGATATGCTTTTAGTCCGGGCAGTTGTTACAATACAGTCGGCTTTCGATGTGCCAAATAGTTACAGGAATTGTTCTGGTGGAATTCAATAAATGAATAAATAAAAAAATTGGTTATTAGCCCTTCCAAGCAATGCAATTCGGACAACCGCCTATAATAGTTATTAAGAAAATTGGGGTAATAGAAATTCAAAATTTAAGTACTTTTTTTTAAACAACGATGTGGTTAAAAAAATGGTCGCCAACTTGAAGGTCGGACTTGATGAAATGCCCAAAAGTTAACAGTTTTTTGTTTCTATAAAGCAAACCAAAGATTGTCATTGTGTTCTAAATCGTAAAGGAGTTAACAAATGAAAGTATTTAATTTAAAAATGTTTCTTATTTTGCTATTAATTTCAGGATATACATTTGCAGCAGATAAAGAATCCCGGAAAGAAGCTGAAATATTATTAAACTCTATTGGAATGGAGACGTTACTAGAGCAAACAATACCACAGATGTTGAATTTGCAAATACAGCAAAATCCATCTTTGGAGCCATATAAGCAAGTAATGTTGGATTTTTTGAATAAACATATGAGCTATAAAAATCTTAAACCAGATTTAATTGATATTTATGCAGATGCTTTCACTACAAACGAACTAAAAGAGATAAATGCTTTTTATAGAACACCTACAGGAATAAAAGCAATAAAATTAATGCCTTCACTAATGGAAAAAGGCGGCCAATTAGGTGCTCAAAAAGTAGAGGAAAATATTCAAGAGCTACAACAAATGATAGAAAAAAAAGCTGCACAATTAAAAAATCAATAAAATAAATAAAAAGAACAATTGCTTCCAGTGATAAACAGGGTCAGTTTTTCTGATCCAACAACATATAATATCGATTTATAATAAATTATTAGAATCTAATAACTATGTTAGGCACTAGGGAGTAGACAGGTTTGTCAAAAAAAATTGGAAGAAATGATCCTTGTTGGTGTGGGTCCGGTCTAAAATATAAAAATTGCCACTTAAACAGAGAATCAGAAAACCAACTACCTTTTGAGGCAATTAGGGATAAAACATCGAAAAATTCAAGGTGTCCTATTTGCCTTCACCCAGAAGCTGCTCCCAATGTTTGCGGAAAAATATCCTCTGCACATACATTACAGCGATCGCGCGTACTAAAGGCAATAGAAAGTCCTGATCATCACATTTTAACTTTCTATCCAAAGAGCCTTGAAAGCGATCAACTTAAAGTACATCGAAAAGGTTTACGTAAGGCAGCTACTTTCGAGGCATTCTGCAATAAACATGATAGTAGTACATTTGCGACGCTTGAATCTAAACCATTCTCGGGGTCTAAAGAACAAATTTTTCTTATAGGTTATAGAGCTATTTGTTGGGAATTATATCAGAAAAAACGAGGGATTCTATCAATTCCCACGATAAAAAAATATATCGATCGAGGAATGACAATCGATATTCAAAAAAGAAATCAAGAAAAACTTGAGATTCTGAACACGGGATTCAAGAAGGGATATGAAGAGTTAAAGCGAGTTAAAACTATAATGGATGATTCTTATCTACGTCATGACTATAGTGGCTTTGATACTTTTCATATCAAAATAACTGGCTCGCTTGATATAGCTTCAACTGGAGGAATTTCACCAAACCAAACTTTGAGAGGTGAACATCTACAAACATTGCATGATGTAAATGCAGAAATAGAGTGGCTTTCGTTTGGTGTGGATATAGGATATGATGGCGCAAATATTGTATTCCTCTGGGAGACAAAATCAGATGCACCTAGTAAATACATTGATGACATTCAGAAACTCTCGAATGAAGAGCTTGAGTGTTTTATCCCTCAATTCTTTTTTGCTTATTGTGAGAATACCTATTTTTCAGAGTCTTGGTGGAATAAATGCGATTTATCAAGTAAAGCTTTTGTAAGAAGTTTAATGTTAAATCAAAATCCGTATTATTATCCACCTAAATATAATTTATCACGTCGTCTTACTTCATGGTCAATAATAAGCAGAAAATATACATAGAGATATTGCCCAACAATCACATTAACTCAGACAAGATTATCGCCTTTCTAGTTATGCATGCATTATCAGAATCAAACTTCAATTTAAAACCACCTATCATTAAACTATAATTAATATTCATATATAGCCTTATGCTAAAAATATTTCCCTGCAATCCTAACAATTTTGTAAAATTCAAACATACCCTCCCTAAATCAACCAAAAATTTCAAAAACCACTTGCACTGCTTTTATAAAATTTGTACACTTCCACTGACAGATATGGACTGATATATCAATTTCTATAACCAAAAAAACCGAAACCGCTGAACAAAACAGAGCCGAACAAATGAACGATATTATAAACTCTTCTTATTTTACCTATATTGTTATTCCATTGTTAATATGCCTGGCACGAATAATGGATGTAACACTGGGTACGCTGCGTATTATCCTCGTCTCCAAAGGGGATAAAAAAATTGCCCCCATTCTTGGCTTTTTTGAGGTATTTATCTGGCTGCTGGCAATCGGCCAGGTTATGAATAATTTAACAAATATTGTTAATTATTTTGCCTATGCCCTGGGATTTGCAATCGGAAATTTTATCGGCATTCTCATCGAACAAAAGCTGGCAATGGGAATGGTCGTTGTGCAGGTCATTACACGAAAGGATGCATCGGATCTGATAAACTTTTTAAGAGTTTCGGATCTGGGCGTAACAGTTGTGGATGCAGCCGGCGCAACCGGACCTGTGCAAATTATTTTCACGGTAACCAAACGTTCCTATTTGCCCTATGTGCTTACAAACATACAACACTTTAATCCAAATGCTTTTTATTCCGTTGAAGACATTCGTCACGCTTCCGGGATGATTTTTCCAAACAATACGTCCTGGTTAAAAAGAAAATTTTCTGATCTGTTAGGCACCCGCAAAGCAAAATAATTTGACAAACAGTTTCCAGGTTTTATTTTTCATCTACAAAACATACCGCATATCAAACAAAAATTTCTTGACTATTCCAAAAATTCTGGCTACTCTATATATCCAAACGATTTGTTTATTACCAGCCTTAAATATAATAACATGAACATATAGAAAACACTTGATTCAACAAGCGATTTTGAAAAGGAACCAACTATGCCGCTTACGACAGTAAAATTAGTCTATTTTTCACCAACCGAAACAACAAAAAAAGTTCTGGAAAGTATTGCAAACGGTATTCAGGCTAATAAAATAGAACATCTGGATTTAACACGAAAGTCAAAACTAAAAGAAACAGATAATGCGGCAGAAAAAGAATTGGCCATCATCGGTGTTCCGGTGTACGGCGGCAGGGTTCCGCTTGTTGCTATTGAACGGTTAAAACAACTCAAGGCCGAACACACACCTGCTGTCCTGGTTGTGGTGTATGGTAACCGGGAATATGAAGATGCTCTTGTCGAGCTGCGTGATCTCGTTTCTGAAAATGGATTTATTCCAATCGCCGGAGCAGCTTTTATTGGAGAGCATTCCTTTTCCACGGAAGAAACACCCATTGCTGATGGTCGCCCGGATGAAATAGACCTGGAAAAGGCTGAATCCTTTGGGAAGGACATCAACAGTGTATTGGAGCAGTTTTATCAAAACAATAATACGTCCACATTAAACATTCCCGGAAATCATCCATACAGAGAACGCAGTCCCAAACTTGCAATTTCTCCGACGACAAATGAAGAGCTATGCACAAAATGTGAAATTTGTTTTAATGTCTGCCCGACTTTTGCAATCAGCATAAACAGCACTATTATGACAAATCAGGAATCATGCATCGTCTGTTGTGCATGTGTTAAAAATTGTCCGTCCGGTGCCCGGGAGATTGTACATCCAAGAATGGACCAAATAACAGAATGGCTGCAAAGCAATTGTTCCCAGCGCAAGGAGCCGGAAATTTATATGTAAGAGGCGTCAAGTGAAAAAACTACTTTTATCCCTGATACTTTTTCTTTTTGCAAGCTGTAATGTCAGCAATCAAAACCTGGAACATTCCTTTCAAAATCCGCCTGATTCGGTCAAGCCCTGGGTGTTTTGGTTCTGGATTAACGGCAATATCAGCAAGGAAGGCATTACCAAAGACCTGGAAGCCATGAAACGCGTTGGCATTGGCGGTGTATTATGGATGGAAGTAAGCGGGCCCTGGTGGGCGCCGCAGGGCAAGGTTGAAGCGGGAACAGAGGAATGGAACGAGGCCATGCAGTGGGCCATTTCCGAGGCGGATCGTTTGGGGCTGGACTTTGATTTGAGTGTCGATTTCGGTTACGGCAGCGGAGGCCCCTATATTACGCCCGATTTGTCCATGCAGGAACTGGTATGGAGCGAAACTCAAATTAAGGGCGGCAAACAAATTTCAACGCTCCTGGAAAAACCGATTGTGGATTACCGGCCGAACCTGAAAGCAGCCTGGATGAATCCGGGACAAACGATGAATCCGGTGGTTACCAAGGCGCTAAAAGAGATCGACTCGTACCGGGATGTGGCCGTACTTGCCTATCCCTCATCACTGGACAAAACACCCCGTATTGCCCCTCTTATAGACTTTGATGGTCGCGGATGGAAAACCCATCTGCCGTCACTTGATGAAAACACAAATCTGGTTCCGGTGAACCGTAAAGATATTATCGATCTGACAGATCGTATGCAAAACGATGGCCGGCTAGAATGGAACGCTCCGAAAGGAAACTGGACGATCATTCGGCTGGGATATGCCAGTAATTTTAAAATGACACGCCCCTGCCCTATTACGGCTGTGGGCCTGGAATGCGACCGGTTGAATAAACGCGGCATTGATACGCATTTCGAACACCGACTTAAACCTATACTTGAGGCGGCCGGAGATAAAGCCGGTCGTACACTGCAATATATTCACATTGACAGTTGGGAAGCTCATGGTCAAAACTGGACCAAAGATTTTGAAAAAGAGTTTCAAGCCAGACGGGGATATGATATACATCCCTGGCTGCTCGTCCTGACAGGCCAGGCTGTTGAAAGTCGTGAAAAAACCGACCGTTTTCTTTGGGACCTTCGTCAGACAGTAAGCAAAGTTATTCCGGCAAACTATATTAACCGGCTTAAGGAATTGATCAAATCCTATGGCGTGCAATTTTCCTGTGAACCCTATGGCCGTCTGTGTGTCAATACGCTGGATTATGCAAGTAAAAGTGATTTTCCCATCTGTGAATTTTGGACGGAAAGAGATATTATTAATCCGTTTCCAACATTCAGTAAATATTGGTATACATCGATGAAAGGGTTGGCATCAATAGCCAATACCTATGGTAAAAACCGGGTCGGCGCCGAAGCTTTTACCGGCTGCCGGGGTTGGGTAGACCACCCTTATCTCATCAAAGCTATGGGTGATGAAGCCTTTTGCAACGGCGTCAGCCATTATATCATTCACCTGTCAGCCCACCAGGCTTATGACAATATGGTGCCGGGACTGACGCATCGAAAATGGGGACAGCATTTTAACCGCCATCAAACCTGGTGGGAATTTAGCAAACCCTATTTTAATTATGTGTCCCGCTGTCAATTTCTTTTGCAGCAAGGCCGCAGGGTTGTGGACGTAGCCTGTTTATATCATGAAGGCGCACCGCTTAACTTTAACGATATGGAATTTGAACTTCCTTTCGGTTATGACTTTGATTTTTGCACAAGCGAAATCATTCAACAAATGTCGGTCAAACAGGGACGAATTTATCTGCCGACAGGCGTCAGTTACAAATACCTTGCTCTCCCCCGTTCCGGAAAATTAACTCTGCCGGCTGCCCTAAAGATCCAGGAGTTAAAAGAACAAGGCGCTTTAATTTATTTACAATCCCCCATCACCGGTACGCCCGGTCTGGAAGGGTATCCTGAATCCGACACTCGGGTAAAAAATTTAGCGGATAGTTGGCCTTTACTTCCCAAGGATGGCTGGAAAACTGTTTTCGCCGGGGACAAAATTGATCCTGATTTTAAAGGTGACGATTTGATGTGGATCCACCGTCATACAAAAGAAACGGATCTGTATTTCATCGCCAATACCAAACAGGAACCTGTAAAACGTGAATGCACTTTTCGAATCACAGGCAGAAAACCGGAACTATGGAATGCGGAAACCGGGGAAATTTTTAATCTGCCGAATGTTCAGCAAAACAAAAACAATACAACAATACCCCTGCAATTTAATCCTGCACAGAGCTGGTTTGTTGTTTTTCGGGAAAAACCGACTGTTAATAAATCACAAAAAAATCCTTTTTCTACCTGGCAACTGGTCCAGGAAATTAAAAGCACCTGGCAACTGAGTTTCGATCCTAACTGGGGAACGCAGGATACACTGACACTCGACAATTTGAAATCCTGGTCCGAATTTTCTGATCCGTTGGTAAAATACTATTCCGGCACGGCAAATTATAAGACCGAATTTGATTTTGCTGATACTGTTAAATTAAACAGCACCGCTCAATTTTGTCTGGATTTCAAAAATGTCCAGGTCATGGCCCGGGTCACACTTAATGGTAAAGATTGCGGTATTACATGGAAACCGCCCTATCGTGTTGACATTTCCAACGCGCTGATTCCCGGAAAAAATAACCTTGAAATAGCTGTTGTTAATACCTGGGTTAACCGTATGATCGGGGACGAGCAACTCCCCCTGGACGCCGACTGGAAAGACTGGGAAACACTTTACAGATGGCCGGCTTGGTTCAAAAACGGTCAAAAAAGCCCTGCAGGACGCTATACGTTTACATCAGGCCGGCACTATACAAAAGACAGCCCGCTTATGCCATCCGGTTTGATTGGGCCGGTACGTATTTTGAATGGTTATTAAAAGTTAATAGTAGGGATAGATAAAAAATTTTATGAAAAATATTTCCATTATTTTTATTTCGCTATGTACAATTTTCATGGTATGGATTTTTTTTAGCGCCGACAAAGGAGAATTGCCTTTTTTTATAAACAGATTGTACATGTTTCCCCATGGGGATAAAATTGGACATCTGTTGTTGATAGGCACTTTTACTTTTCTGGTTCAGCAAATATTGATTATAAAACAATCTTTTGATATACAAAAGAAACGGGCATCTAGAGCTGCCTTTATCATAACTATTTTAATAACGATTGAAGAAATTTCTCAATATTTTATAAAAACACGAAATTTTTCTATAATCGATTTACTCTTTAGCTACCTTGGGATTCTGCTATTTACCTGCCTCACACTGTTAATAATAAACAAGTATAAGAAAAAGAAATAAAATTAAATGGCTTTACTGGTAAAAAAGCCACAAAACTTTCTTAACAGTCATTAATATTTTTGAAATATATCTTTAAAGAATAAAGTTCTATGTAACAGATAATAAAATTGAATATTAAAAGTTATCGGGTTGTCAATATTATCGTCGGTATTGAAATAATTTCAGGGATTTTATCAAGCCGGAGGTTTGTGAAATAACTGTATAAAGATAATGATTTAAATAATGCATATTAAATTTGGCAGAAAAAAAAGTCGGCATGTACAAGATAACAAATTATGTATATTATTTCCTGTCAATGTTTGTGAAATATATGAGGAGTTTCAATGACGGACAATGTTATCATACAGGAAGAAGAAAATTATATTCTGGTTAAAGTATCAGGGGACCGAATACCAGGGCAGGAAACAGAAATTATGACCAACGTCTGGATACGTGTAATGAAAATGTGCCATGAAAAGTCAATCCATAAAATATTGGCTATTTTAAACCTTACGGGACGGTTGCCTATCATGAAAGCATATTATGGCGCAAAAAATCCCGATGCAGTCGGTTGGAGTCGTAAATTTCAACTGGCTGTCGTAGACCTTAACGAACAATCACGGCAGGATAATGTTTTTGCTGCAACAGTGGCATCGAATCGCGGTTTTCCGGTTAAAATATTTGATAATGAAGAGGATGCCAGGAATTGGCTTTTTAATACAGGAGAATAAATAATTAGGTACGTTACAAAGGAATCTGGATTAAATTCCTCATCAAATTTAATTTAAATCAAAATCTAAAATTCAAAACCGCAGGGTAAAAACAGTCTTTTCATTGGGAACAGAAACCACCTGAATAGCACCGCCATGCTGGCGCATGATCTGCCGGGATAACGAAAGACCGATACCGGAGCCTTCCTTTTTGGTGGTAAAAAACGGAATAAACATATTTTTCATGGCGTCTTTTTGAATGCCATAACCATTGTCGGAAACACGAATAAAGGGTCTGCCTGTGCCATCAAGACCGGCATCTAGTTCAACAACAGGCGCCGTTTGTCCCTGAACAGCTTCGACGGCATTTTTCAACAAATTTAACAATACCTGTTCCAGCAAACCCGGATCAGCCGTCAGTTCCAAAGATTCGGGATCGATGGAGCATTGGTACTGAATTCCAAACTGCTGCATCTGCGCACGTACAAGCTGATTCACCTGGGCAAACAGTTCTGAAATCTGAAATATTTTAAAATCAGGCGCCGGTATTTTGGTAAGCTTGCGATAATTTTGTACAAAGTGCAGCAGGTTATTACTTCGCTTTTCAATGGTTTGGATAGCCTGTAAGACATCCTGAAAATCCTCAGCAGCATCGCTGGGATGATCGAATTTATCCAAATGTTTGCCGACAATTTTAGTGGTGGTTGACGCCAGTGAAGATATGGGCGTAATCGAGTTCATAATTTCATGTGTCAGTACCCGGATCAGGTTTTGCCAGGCTTCCATTTCCTTCTCTTCCAGTTCACTTTGAATATTGGAAAGGGAAACCAGTTTATATTTTTGCTGATGTAAAACAAATTCTGTTGCATAAACAGTGAGCTGTAAAAATTCGTTTTCAATATAAAGCTTTACAAGAGTTTTTTGCCCGGAACGGAGCTGCAAAATTTTTTCCGCCAGTTCAGGACAGGATTGCTGCAATTGTTTAATGTGCCGGGCATGAGGAATTTTCAGCAGACGTCTGGCAGCATTGTTGATCAGATCGATTTCGCCGGTGGCTTTAAAGGCAAAAAGTCCGGTGCCGATATGTTGAACCACGGTTTGCAGGTAGCGGTATTGTTCTTCCTTTTCGGAACGTGCCTTTTGAAACTGTTTGATGACCAGATTAAATTCATCATACAAATCCCCGAAACCGACATCGGATTCATACCGTGTAAAGCTGGTTGAAAAATCTGAATGACGAATTGATTCCAGAAAACGTTTCAACTCAATATTTGTTTTTTGAACATATAAAAACAGGTTATAAAGCTGCAGAGCAATAATAAACACAAATATAATGACCGTGGCATAAAGTTTTGTCTGGGTTAAAAAATAGGTGGTTGCCGTCAGGGACAAAAAAATGAAAAACAAACGCCACAAACATTGAAAACGAAAGTTTTTAAAGCCCATATTTTTTCATCCGTCGGTATAATGCGGTCCGGGTAATTCCCAGTTCTTTGGCGGCATGGGAAATATTATCATGGTTTGCCAGCAATACTTTACGAATAACGGTTTTTTCTACTTTTTCCAAATCATAACCGTCAAGAACAATACCTTCTTCTTCGGAAACATCCGTCAGCAAAAAATCCGGGGGTTGTAAAATCACAGAATCACTCATTATAACAGCCCGCTCTATCGAATGCCGCAGTTCCCGGATATTTCCCGGCCATTGATAGGTTTGTAATTTCTTCAAGGTAGCCGGACTTGTTCCTGAAATGTTCTTTTTATATTTTTTACTATTAATCTGCAAAAAGTGGTCTACAAGCAAGGGAATGTCCTGAACGCGTTCCCGAAGCGGCGGCAAATGAATTTCAACGGTATTGATACGATACAGCAAATCCTGGCGGAACTCTTTTTGGGCGACCATTTCATAAATGGGCATGTTTGTCGCACAAATCAAACGAATGTCAATGGGAATGGATTTGTTCGAACCGATACGAGTAACCTGACGCTCTTCCAGGACCCTTAATAATTTGGCCTGTTGGGCCATGGATAAATTACCAATTTCATCCAAAAACAACGTACCGCCGGCTGCCAGTTCAAAACGGCCGATGCGGTCCTGCCGGGCGTCCGTATAAGCTCCTTTTACATGCCCGAACAGTTCACTCTCAAACAGGGTTTCGGTAATAGCCCCCATATCCACACTAATAAAAGCTTCATTAGAACGGCCCGATTGCCGGTGCAATGCCCTGGCAACCAGTTCTTTGCCGGTGCCGTTTTCTCCAAGAATAAGAACATTGGCGTCCGTTTCTGCCACCTTGTCGATGCTATTAAACACCTGCTGCATACCGGGACTAACACCGATCATATCATGATAACGCTGGTCCATGTCGTCATAAAACTGTTTTTGACGATTTTTCAACCGGTCCACTTCTACCATGGACCTGCGTAAATTCATGGCTGCAGACAAGGTTGCCAGCAGTTTTTCATTTTGCCAGGGTTTTAAAACAAAATCAGTTGCCCCTTCTTTAATGGCCCGAACCGCCATTTCAACATCACCATAGGCTGTTATCAAAATTACAACAATACCAGGGTCCAGTTCTAAAATTTTCTTTAACCAAAAAAATCCCTCAGAGCCGCTTGTCACGTCCTGGGTGAAATTCATATCCAGCAAAACCAGATCATAGTTTTCATTTTTTAATAAAGTTGGTATCATTTCCGGGTCTTTTTCCGTATGTATCAATGAGGCATACTCTTTTAACAACAGCCGACCCGCGAATAAAATGTCTTCATTATCATCAACGATTAAAATTTTACCTAGTGATATACTCATGCATGCGTCCTTATATTAAATTCGCATCTTAGAATTACAAAATTTGTACCAAGAAATCAAGCGTTTATTCCATAAAATTTTTATAAATTGGATTAAAGTGTGCGAATTCGCACACCCTTTGTAATGAAACCGTATACCTGATTTTTTTACAGCTAAAAATTCAAGCTTGTATAAGCTTAAAATCCATTGGCACATTTTGTGCTCTAGTTGAAAATAAAAACCTAATCCGAGATGCTAATATGGACAGACAGATCAAGAAAAAAAAATGGACCCTGAAAAATATTCTCATTTACTCTATTGCTGCTTTATTTGTTATTATCGTATTTTATAACATTTTATTCGGCGACCACAGCAGCAAACTAAACGTGCAAACCGAACGGATAACCATTTCCACCGTCACGGAAGGCGATTTCCAAGAGTTTATTCCGATAATAGGCAATGTTATCCCCATAAAAACTATCTATCTGGATGCCATTGAAGGCGGACGGGTTGACACATTGTATCTTGAAGCCGGAAACTTTGTACAAAAAGGTGATAAAATTTTAAAACTCACCAATACAAATTTGGTAATGGAAATTATGTACCGGGAAGCCGAATTGTTTGCACAAAGTAACAATCTTCGTAACACACGGCTGCAGATGGAACAAAACAAATTGTCTCTTCAGGGCCAGTTAATTGAATTAAATTTTACCATTAAAAAGCAGAAAAGGGCTTTTGAAAGAGCGCAGCAACTTTTAGATAAAAACCTTATTTCACAGGAAGAATTTGAACTGGCACGGGATAATTACGAGTATTCTCTTAAAAAACGTGAATTAACATTGACTTCGCATAAACAGGATTCATTGTTCCGTGAGATACAGATTACAAATCTGGAAATCTCGCTGAATCGCATGGAAAGCAACCTTGAAATAGTAAAACAAAATATGGAAAATCTTGTCCTTAAAGCACCGGTCACCGGTCAGCTTACATCGTTGAATGCCGAAGTAGGCGAATCAAAATCAACAGGACAACGACTGGGACAGGTTGATGTACTGGATGGATTTAAAGTCAGGGCAAAGGTTGATGAACATTACATTGCCCGAATTGAATTGGGACGCACAGGCCGTTTCGAATTCGCCGGAGAAAACTATAAAATGATTGTTAAAAAAATATTCCCTGAAGTTTTGGAAGGCCGCTTTGAAGTAGACCTTGAATTTGCCGACAAGGAACCGGAGGGCATAAGACGTGGGCAAACCCTGCATATTCAACTGGAACTGGGCGATTTAACTGTTGCAACGCTTTTACCCAGAGGCGGTTTTTACCAGAAAACCGGCGGTCAGTGGGTTTATGTGGTGGATGAATCCGGTAATTTTGCCGTGAAACGCCCCATTCGTTTGGGACGACAAAACCTGAATGTTTATGAAGTTCTGGAAGGCCTAAAAGTGGGTGAAAAAGTCATTACGTCCTCTTATGATAATTTTGGTGATATTGAAAAGCTGTTATTGAAATAAAAATGGAAAAGAACGATCAGAAAATATGGCAGCAATGCCGGCTTTTTTCCGTGGTTTTGCTGAAAACAGCAGATTCATTTCCAGCAGAACCGGCACAAGCGTATCGTTGTGCCATACAATGTTTGACAATAAAAATTTTAACAATGGTGCAAAAATACATTTTTCACCATCATGATAAAAATACAGTTTCAATATTAAAAGAGATCGAATCAACATCTCAAAAACTGCTGCATCTCGTAGAAAAAATCTATCAAAATAAAACAATAACAGACGCGCAATATTATTTTTTCAATAATCATCTGATAAAATTAAAAAAATTTTCAAAAATAAAACAGCTCGCCGCATAAAAACAGTTTAAAGGAGCAGTCATATGATTAAGACTAAAAATTTAAAGAAAATTTATACCACCGAAGAGGTTGAAACAACAGCGTTAAATAATATCAACATTGAAATAAGAGAAAAAGAATTCGTATCCATTATGGGGCCTTCAGGCTGCGGAAAATCAACCCTGCTGAACCTGCTTGGATTGCTGGACAATCCATCTGACGGCGAATATTTTTTTCTGGATGAAGAAGTGGCAAAATATACGGAACGCCAACGGGCCAATATGCGAAAATCAAATATCGGGTTTGTTTTCCAGAGTTTTAATCTGATCGACGAATTGACTGTTTTTGAAAATGTTGAACTGCCGTTATTATACCTCAAAGTAAACACGTCCGATCGTAAAAAACGTGTTGAGGAAGCGTTGGAACACATGCAAATTATGCACCGCCGCAACCATTTTCCACAACAGCTATCAGGAGGACAGCAGCAGCGTGTTGCCGTTGCACGGGCCGTTGTCGCCAAACCTAAAATTATTCTCGCTGATGAACCGACCGGTAATCTCGATTCTGCGCATGGTGACGAAGTGATGAACATTCTGACCGAGTTAAACAATAACGGCACCACGATTATCATGGTAACTCACTCACCAACCTATGCCGAATATGGAAACCGGACGATTCACTTGTTTGACGGTCATGTTGTTACCGAAAACCTCAACAGTCAGTTCCATATCTAGTTCTGTATAACACCTAACTAAAACATCAACGGAGCCGGTATGTTTTTTAATTATCTGAAATCTGCTTTTCGGAACCTGAAAAAAAATACTCTTTTTTCATCTATCAATATTCTTGGCCTGGCCGTGGGTATAACAGCGTGTTTACTGATCCTTCATTACATCAAATTCGAACAGAGTTATGATAAATTTCACGCAGACACTGACCGCATTTACAGATTACGCTATGAACGGACCAGTTCAGAAGGCAAAACAGTCCGGTTTGCATCATGTTGCCCTCCGGCTGCGCCGCTAATTCGCGAACAATTTTCCAATGTCGAAAAAATAGCCAAAATTTTCAGATACCGTGCTTCGGTTTCCTTTGGCGATATAATGTTTCCTGAAGAACGTATGTATTTTATGGAACCGGAATTTTTTGAAATATTTGAGTTTCCATTCCTGGAAGGAAATCCGGTGGACGGTTTAAAAGAACCGAATAAAGCTTATGTATCCGAATCAACGGCACGAAAATATTTCGGTGATCTCTCCCCCATCGGCAAGGTATTGAGCGTGGATAAGAAAGATGATTATCAGATAATCGGGACATTTAAAGACACTCCGGAAAACTCGCATTTAAAATTCGACATCGTTCTTCCATGGAAAAACCTTGCCGCCAAATACGGCCCCTCCTATGAGGAAGCCTGGGGTCACACAGGCGCCTATACCTACCTGCGTTTGCAGCAAGGAACCACACCTGCTGATTTAAAGCAGGGATTTGCCGATCTTGTCACAGCTAATTGTCCCTGGCTGGTAGATTATAAAATGACCATTGATCTCGTTTTTCAGCCGGTAACCGACATCCACCTGACCTCGCACTATATGCAGGAATATGAGGCCAACGGCAACAATGAAACTATAAAATATCTATATATCATTGCTCTGATTATTATTGTTATTGCATGGGTAAATTATATCAATCTTTCCACCTCACAGTCTTTGACACGGGCACGGGAAGTGGGCCTGCGCAAAGTTATCGGTGCGACCAAAAGTCAGCTATTAATCCAGTTTCTTTTGGAAACCGTGCTGATAAATATTTTTGCAGTCGTTCTAGCCCTGGGAGCAATCAAACTGCTGAACCCGCTCTTTTGTAACCTGACAGGTCTCCCGGTTTCATGGCCCTTGTGGAGTCAAACATGGTTTTTCCCATACCTGGCGCTGTTCTTTCTGGCCGGCGTGCTTTTTTCGGGAATTTATCCTGTAATAGTAATGACCTCTTTTGAACCGATAAAAACACTCAAAGGATTTTCCGGTAAAGCAGGTTGTAAATTCAATTTGCGAAAAGCATTGGTTATCTTTCAATTTATCATGGCCTTTGTTTTGATTACAGGGACCTTGACCATTTCACAACAAATAGCCTTTATGAAAAAACAGGACCTTGGCTTTAATATGGAACAGGTCGTTGTTATCAAAGCGCCACGGGTTCGGGATGACAATTTTAACAACAAACTGGAAACCTTTAAACAAGAATTGCTGCGGCAAACAGACATAAAAAAATTCTGTGTCTGTACCGAAGTACCGGGACGGCAAATTTACTGGGACAACGGCGGTATTTTCATCAAAGGTCAGGACGTCAGTCAGGGGAAGAACTATCAGATTGTGGGTATTGATTACGACTATATTGATTTTTTCGATTTGAAACTGGCCGGCGGCCGCAATTTTTCCAAAGAGTTTGCAACAGACAAAGACGCCCTTATTTTTAATGAAACAGCGGTAAAGTGGATTGGATTTGAAAATAAAGAACAGGCACTAAACAAGGAAATCAGTTATTGGGGAAAAACCTATACACTCATCGGTGTTCTGAAAGACTTTCATCAACAGTCCCTAAAACAAGCTTTTGAACCGCATATATATCGTTTTTTACCGGGTGGACGCGATGTGCGGGGCCAGTTTGCCGTTAAAGTCGGAACAGCAGACATTCAAAATACCATAAAAACGCTTGAACAAAACTATAAAAAATTCTTTCCCGGCAATCCATTTGATTTCTTTTTTCTGGATGACTATTACAATCAACAATACCAGGCAGATGAACTTTTGGGACAGGTTGTCGGCTTGTTTTCATTTCTTGCCCTGTTTGTTACCGGACTTGGTATTTTTGGTCTGGCTTCTTTTATGGCATCCAGGCGAATCAAAGAGATCGGTATCCGCAAAGTGCTTGGTGCGGATGTTTCAGGTATATTGTTTCTGCTGTCCAAAGAATTTATTCTGTTGATGAGTTTGTCATTTATTATCTCCATACCTCTCTCCTACCTGGCGATAAAACAATGGCTGAACACTTTTGCCTTTCCTATGCATATAAATCCGTGGTTGTTTATTATTCCTCTGCTCGTTATTGCATTTATAACGTTGCTCACAGTCAACTCCCGTTCGCTCAAAGCGGCCACAACCAATCCGGTGGAGACGTTGAGATATGAATAGTTATGAATTAAATGAATTATAAAATCATACTATTTCAGAGTCTAACATAAAATCAATTATTGAGTTAATCAAATAGGCTGTTCACAAAAATTGAGTGAATGCCGAATCAAGAGGAAAATATGAAAAACATATTACGAATTTTTAAAAAGAATAAATGGATTTCATTTGTAAATGTATTCGGTTTTTCGACAGGTCTAACAGCAGTCCTGTTATTATTAATTTTTATTCAGCATGAATTAAGTTATGACCGGCATTGGACTCATGCGGATCGTATATTTCGCATGAATACTTTATTCAAGGAAAACAATAAAATTAACGAATTTCCAATTTGTCCACGTAATGCTGTTATTGAACTACCTTCAAAAGTACCCGAAATAAAAGCGACCGTTCAAATTTATCGTACACATAATCCTGAAATAGTATATGCTAATCGTAGTTTTCGTAATCAAAAATTTTTCTATACTGATTCGACATTTTTTAAAGTGTTCCAAATGGATGTCCTGGCAGGAGATATAAATAAAGCATTACAATCTTCAGATGGATTGGTCATAAATCAACGGACTGCAGAAAAATTGTTTGGTTCTGAAAACCCAATCGGTAAAATGGTACAGGTTAATGAATATTGTTTAGCGGGGCAGGAACAGCTTTTTCGCGTAACGGCCGTTGTTCCTAATTTATCTAAAAGAACACATTTTGATTTTGACATTCTACTTCCTATAGAAGCAAATTCCTATCTCCCCCGAATGGGCGGTTTTGAATTTTATACTTATTATTTAATAAATGAAAACGCATCATTAGATGCATCTGTCACTAATATCGAATCAGAATATAACCGAATGCTTGCAGTTGGAAAACCAACAGAAACAACCATGAAAGGGAGAATGATATCTTTAAAAGATATCTATCTGCATTCGAATACAAAATATGAAATTGGGGAAAAGGGAGATTTAAACACGTTACGAATTTTAATTGTTTTAACAGTTTTAATTTTAATAATTGCCATTGCAAACTTTGTTAATCTATTTTTAGTACAAAGCACTAAAAAGTCCCGCGAAACAGGTATCCGAAAAACAGTGGGTGCAACCCGATTTAGTTTAATCAAACAATTTTTATACGAATCTTTATCAATAACAGTTATCTCTTTTTTAATTGCAATTCAATGTTCGCTGTTATTAATAAAACCGTTTGGTAATCTTGTAGGCAGGGAGCTTCAACTTGCCGCATTACTTGAACCTGGTATGGCATTGGGTATATTAGCTTTTGTTTTTTTCATCGGTATTTTATCCGGCATCTATCCGGCATACTATCTATCAAAATTCAACCCGGTACAAATATTAAAAGGAAGTAGTGTTTCCAAACAACCCAAACATAGATTACGAAAAGGTGTTGTTGTCTTTCAATTTTCAATTTGCATGTTATTATTGACAAATTTATTTGTTCTACAAAAACAGTTTAATTTCATGAATAACAAATCATTGGGCTTTGAATCAAAAAACATTGTAGCGTTTGAAAATCTTACACCAAAAATACAAAACAAGTACAATGTTATCAAAAGTGAATTAAACCAATATACAGATATTAAATCGGTTACAGGTTCTCATTCGAGGCCCGGGAAAGGTGCCAGTTATCAGTATATTGTACCTTATGGAGCGCCCTATGACTCTCGTATAACAATTCGTGAAGTGCGGATTCAACCAGACTATTTGGAAACTTTTGGAATGCAATTAAATGCAGGCCGAAACTTTGATGCCAACCGAAGTGTCGACCGAAACGCTGTCGTTTTGAATGAAGCAGCGGTCAGAGAATTGGGACTATCAGAACCCATTGGTGCACAAGTCGAAATATTTAAAAAGCCATTTAAAGTTATTGGTGTCGTTAAAAATTATCATTATGCGTCCTTACGTGAACCAATTATGCCGGAAATGTTTACATATTACAAAGATGATATTTTTACTATATCTATTAAAATTGCCACAACCGATACAAAGGCAACTTTAGAACGGATCGCACATACTTTTCAAAAGCACGATCCAAATTACATCCCGGATTTTGTTTTTATCCAGGAAGCTTTTGAGGCAATGTATAATGGAGAACATAAACTTATTCAGTTGGTACAGTCCGGTTCATTATTGGCGCTTATCCTTACAGTTTTAGGATTGGGTTCAATTACTGCAATTACCGTTAAGCAACGCACTAAAGAAATCGGTATTCGCAAAACAATAGGTGCCACCAATAATGATATTGCTAAATTGTTACTTGGGTCTCAGGTTAAACTTTTATTTATCACAACGATATTATCCGGCGTAGCTGGATTATGGATAATTGAAAAATGGCTGCATACCTATGCATACCAGACGAATGTTTCATTCTCAATTTTTCTGTTTGCGGGTTTTATTGTTCTTACCGTTGCATTTGTAATAACCGGATTTATCAGTTACAGGGCTGCTTCAATAAATCCTGTGGAAAGCTTAAGGTATGAATAAAAATTTCTAAAATAAAAAAGATGTTTACAGAATATCAAAATGAGAACTTGAGAGATAAAAATGAATTTTAAACAATCTTGGCTGGATTAAAAATTTGGGAGGAATGATGTTTAGAAATTATATAAAAACAGCTCTACGAAACTTGACGAAAAATAAAATGTTTTCATTGATTAGTATTTTTGGGCTTTCCGTGGGTATGGTATGTTTTTTTCTCATTTTCTCATTTATTAACTATGAAAAAAGCTATGACAATTTTCACAAAAACAAAGATAATATTTATTGTATTTATAAAGAACAAACCATTGAGGGTAGATCAAGAAAGAGTGCAAAAATCGGCGCTCCCCTGCAGCCGTTACTGCTACAGGAATTTCCTTCCATAAAAAATGCAGTCCGTTTTACAAATTTATTGCAATACAAGGTGGATGTTGGCGGTCCTTATTTTACAGAAAAAGAATTCATGTTTGCAGATCCTTCTGTTTTTGATATATTTTCTTTTCCATTAAAAACAGGCAATAAAAATACTGCCTTGCAAGAGCCTTTTACCGTTGTATTGACGCCTAAAACAGCCCAAAAATTGTTTAGCGACCAGAACCCCGTCGGTCAAACAATCAATGTTCAAACGCAATTTATGAAAAAAAAACTACCTTTTACAGTAACGGGAATATTAAAAGAAACACCTGCCAATTCTCATTTAAAATTCAATTTTCTTGCTTCATACAGCAGTTTAAATTCCATCTTGGGTAATGAATTTCTTACCCAAAAATGGGAAGGCCCCACATGGAATTATGTTATGCTGCAAAACGGGCAAACACCCCGTGAACTCGAAAAACTTTTTCCGCCATTTGTTGAAAAATTTGTCGATAAAGGAAGGTATGAGGAAATAAACTACAAGTTGATGCCGCTACAAGACATGTATTATAATACACTTAAAATTGGCTTAGCAATGGGAGACTTTGGTATTTCAATTATTTCCGGTTTTATGATGGCAATCGCTTTTATGATTTTGTTCATCGCTTGTATTAATTACACTAATTTAACCACAGCACGGGCGAGTATCAGGTTCAAAGAAATCGGCATCCGTAAAACATTGGGCGCTTTTCGCAAACAAATCATTAAACAATTTTTAGGGGAATCCATCCTGTTTAGTCTGATAGCATTTATTTTTGCGCTTGGTATCGTTCAAGCACTACTGCCCATGTGGGGAACATTTATAAGTAAATTATTTAAACTGGATCCTCAACTGCCGGATCGGATTATTGATCTGCATGCGTCTCAAAATATTATATATTGGATTTATCTGCTTATTATTGCTATTGTCACCGGTTTTCTGGCAGGTTGCTACCCGGCTTTTTATCTATCGCGTTTTCATGCTGTTGACGTAATGAAAGGTGGAAATAAAAAAGGCAAAAAATCAGGCATGTTTCGAAAAATACTGGTCATTACTCAATTTGCAGCATCGATTGTTTTTATCATAACATCATTTCATATGATCAAACAGATCGATTTTCTTAAAACCAAAGATTTGGGATTTGATAAAGAGCATGTCATAAGTATTGCTGTTGACGATTATAATGTTATTAAAAAATATTCTTTATTAAAGAACGAACTAATAAAACATTCGTCCATTTTAAACATAACCTCATCATCAGGACTACCTGGAGGGTCTAATACAGTTTATCCGACTTATCGTTCAAAAGATTTTTCTGACATACAGCTTGGGACATATTATGTTGATACTGATTTTATTAAAACATTGGGTATTGACATTATTTCCGGTCGTGATTTTTCATCAGACATTAGCAGTGATTTACGAGAAGCTTTTATCGTCAACCATGAGGCCATGAAAACCTTTGGCTGGGAAAACGCAGAAGGACAAGAAATGGAATCATACAACAAACGGAGAGACCAAATTCAAAGATTGTACAAAGGCAAAATCATCGGTGTTGTAAAAGACTTTAACTTCAGATCACATGCCGATACAAAAATTCAGCCTTTTTGCTTAAAAGTAAACACACGAAATTTTAATTATTTGTTAATAAAAATAGATAATGCACTTTACACGGAGGCAATACAGCATTTAAAAACAACATGGAATGAATTTAAATTCGATCAACGCTTGGAATATTCTTTTGTTGATGATGAAATCCAAAAGACATTTTCAATCTGGATGGTGTTGGATAAGATTATGCGAATTACATCTTTACTGGCATTAATTATTGCCTGTCTGGGAATTTTGGGTCTTGCATCATTTATTATTGAAAGGAAAACAAAAGAAATCGGTATTCGTAAAGTGCTTGGTGCCTCCGTTCAAAACATTACCACGTCGTTATCAAAATCTTTTTTAACATTGGTATTCATTGCCAATATTATTGCCTGCCCGATAGCAATATTTTTAACAAATACGATTTTGTCTTCAATGGCCTATAGAATTAATATCAGTGTATGGCTTTTTATTCTGGCGGCTCTTGTATCGCTTTTTGCGAGTCTCGGTATCGTTGGGTCCAGAGCAATTCGCGCAGCTACAGCCAATCCTGTGGAGAGTTTACGATACGAGTAATGACAAACATCACCAATATTTGAGTTAATATGAGGCAACTATGTTTATAAAATATGTTAAAATGGCATTTAGAAATTTTATTCGTAATAAAAATTATACTCTTTTAAATATTGCCGGTCTTGCGTTAGGCATGTCGGTTGCTATTTTAATCACTTTGTGGATATATGACGAATTATCATTTAACAGGTATCATAAAAATTATAATGATATAGCCCAGGTATTCCGTAATGATGACACAGGGATGACAAGCAATGCTGTTCCTACAGGACTGGGGACTTTACTAAAATCAGAGTATGGAGAATATTTTAAATATACGGCTTTGGTCCGCCAACGATTGGAACAAAAGGTTATAGCTTATGAAAACACACGCTTTACTCAAGGCGGATATTTTATGCAGCCGGATGGCCCTCGAATGTTTTCACTCGAAATGGTTCACGGCACACAAAATGGCCTGGACGATAAGCATACAATCCTGCTATCACATTCACTAGCCAGAAAACTATTTGGTGATATTAATCCTGTGAACAAGATTGTTCAAATGGTTATGAATTATGACCTCAAAGTTACTGGTGTTTATAAAGACCTGCCTCAAAATTCTGTATTCAATGAAGCAACGTTTTTAGCTCCCCTTGATATTTATCTGGATGGCTGGTCCGGATTAAATGAATGGAACAACTGCAACATGTGGTTGTATGTTCAGCGGCAGTCATCAGAAGATTGGGATCGCCTGTCTTCAATTATTAAAAATGCCACCCTGCCATTCGTTAATCAGGATGAAGCCAAACATCATCCTGAACTTTTTTTACATCCCATGAGTAAATGGCACTTGTATTCAAAATTTGAAAACGGTGTCAATGTAATGAGTGAACGATTACAAATGGTATGGCTTTTTACAATAATAGCCATAATGGTCGTGCTATTAGCATGTATAAATTTTGTCAACCTAAACACGGCATGTTCTGAAAAACGGGTAAAAGAAATCGGAGTTTGCAAAACACTTGGCTCGACTAAAATAGACCTGATCAGCAGATTTTTAAGTGAATCTTTAATCATATCCTGTTTTGCTGCTGCCGTGTCTTTGGGAACGGTTGAATTATCATTGAACTTTTTTAACAAGCTGATTGCCAAAAACCTGGCCCTGCCCTGGGGTAATTATTCTTTTTGGCTGGTCATTATTCTGTTTACCATATTAACGTCCCTTCTTGCAGGCGGTTATCCGGCTCTGTACCTGTCCTCTTTTAATCCTGTAAAAGCTTTAAAAGGGGCCAAAACCACAGGCAGCCGGTTATCCCGAAAATTACGCGCTACATTGGTCATTCTGCAATTTGCTGCTTCAATAACCTTGATTATTGGTTCACTGATTGTTTATAAACACATACAATTTGTTAAAGATCGTCCGGTTGGATATTCAAAAGACGGTATGATAGCTCTGCGTCCCGACATTCCCAGGGACAAATATAATGTTTTGCGAAATGCTCTGTTAAACACCGGGTATGTTGATGCAATAACAGAATCCAATTACTCCATCACCAACACCTTTGGATGGATTGGCGGAATTGACTGGCAAGGAAAAGATCCCGGCTATAACCCGACGTATAATGTGGTGGTAACAAATCCGGAATACGGAAAAACTATCGGATTACAGTTTATTGATGGCCGGGACTTTCAACGTGATCGTATAACTGATTATGAAGGTGTTATCATTAACGAATCAGCAGCAAAACAGATGGGTTTTATTGAACCTGTGGGGAAAATCATAAAATGTCAACATTTAAGTAAAACCAATTATACATATAAAATTTTAGGTGTTGCTAAGGATATGGTCAAAGGGTCTCCTTATGCGGAAACAGTGCCTACTATAATTTTTCTTTCTGATTACGGTCTACATTTTACATATATCCGTCTAATGCCGAATGTAAACAAAGGGATCGCTTTACAAAAAATTGAAACAGCTTTCAAAAATATTTTACCGGACATTCCCTTTGAATATGAATTCGTGCAGGATATTCATAATGCAAAATTTCTGGCTGAAGAACGTACCGGCAAACTATCTCTTTTTGCAGCGATTCTGGCCATAATTATTAGTTGTTTAGGTTTGTTGGGCCTGTCCTCTTTTATTATTGAAAGCAAAACCCGTGAGATCGGTGTAAGAAAAGTTTTGGGTGCCTCTGTACCTGGTATAATAACTCTGCTTGCTAAAGACTTTTTAAAATGGGTTGGTTTCGCAAATCTAATAGCCTGGCCCATAGCCTATTTGGTGATGAAAAATTGGCTGCAAAATTTCGTATATAGGACCCAAATTACATTTTGGCCGTTTTTACTGGCAGGGCTGATAGCATTAATGATTGCTATGTTGTCCATTAGTTGGCAGGCGATTCGTGCGGCTACAGCTAATCCAATTAAAGCGCTCAGGTATGAGTAAAAAATTCTTTTCCTTCTTAATTAAGGTTTGAACGAAATGTCAATTATTAAAAATTATCTAAAAACAACAATACGTTATTTGGTTCGACAAAAATATTATACAATGATAAACATCCTGAGATTAACAATAGGATTTTTATGTTGTCTTTTCATTTATATCATTATGGGCTATCATCTTTCATTTGATCGATTTCACAAAAACAGAGACAACATTTATCGAACGATTCTCGATGCCAATATTGAAGGTATTGGCGCATTGCAGCACTGTGGTTCGTTTGAATGGATGGGTCGAATATTAAAACAGGATTACCCGGAAATTAAAGATTTTGTTCGATTATATGGTATAAACGGGGCAACCCCTGTAAAATATAATGATAATATTTCACAGGTTTATTCATTCTATTTTACAGATCCCTCCTTTTTTCAATTTTTCGATTTTGATTTTTTATATGGGAATGCCCAAAATGCTTTTAAAAACCCAAACAGCCTCATTTTATCAAAGCAATTATCGGAAAAAATCTTTGGCCGGGAAAATCCAGTCGGAAAAAGCATAACTATTGCAGAGAATAATTCTTATATCATTTCTGCCGTATTAAAAGAAATACCCAACACTTCACATCTTCAAATCAACATGCTGGCCCCTTTTCCCAAAAGCTGGCTATTGGAAAAACAAAAATCAGAAAAAGAAAAAATTGACGCCGGATTTTATACGTATGTCATGCTTGAATCGAATATTGATCCCAAAAGTGTGGATAAAAAAATTGCCGGTATTTGCAATAAATACCATCCGGATATGGAAATCGATGTTTATTTGCAATCCTTAAAAGACATGCACCTCTATTCCGGGAAACTAGAGTTCGATCAAATAAACTGGAAAAAGTTTGATATTGTTTTTGTCTATGTTCTTTCTTTTATCGCCATATTAATTCTCGTTATTGCCTGTATAAATTATATAAACCTGACAACAGCACGTTCTTTGAGACGTTCAAAAGAAGTTGGTATTCGAAAAATGATCGGCGCTCATCGAAAACAACTAACAATACAATTTATAAGTGAATCTGTTGTAACGTCTTTCATATCCATGATATTAGCTGCATTGATTTTTGCAATAATCAGTCAAACAAATAATACTTTTAATAATGAATTTAGTTTTTACCATAATAATAAATTATTGATTTATATGGTCATGGCTATTCTATCGGGTTTAACGGGTATCTTGGCAGGAATTTATCCGGCCCTGAGTATGTCGCTTCCACAACCCCTAAGTGTGTTTAACTCATCAAAGGATAAAAAGAAAGGCAAAAGCCTGCAAAAGATATTGGTTACTGCACAATTTTGCATTTCAATTATATTAATCATTTGTACCCTGTTTATTGAAAAACAACTGAATTGGATTCAAAATAAAGACCTTGGATTTGATAAAACACAAGTTGTTACTGTTAAAATGCCGGAAACAGTACAAAAAAACCTGACTGCTATTAAACATGAACTTTTATCCAATACACTGATTAAAAATGTTTCGGCCTTTGGTCCAAATAATTTTCCAGGTTTTGAAGGTCAAACATTTCAGTTCGAAGGACAAATACCTGATCAATCGTGGATAACCTCATTAACAGCGGTCGATTATAATTTTTTAGAGTTCTTTAATCTTAAACTTGTCGAAGGACGGGATTTTTCACCGCTTATGCAAACCGATGTTAAGGATGCTTATATAATAAACGAAACATTAAAAAAGAAACTCGGCTGGGAAACAGCAGTCGGCAAATCATTTTGGGTACCGGCATTTATGGAAAAGCCAGGGAAAATTATCGGTGTTGTTAAAGACTTTCATACAGAATCGCTCCATCACAAAATCGATGCATTCACAATTTTTCTTAAACCCAAAAGCCTAAACTGGATGACCATACGCGTTGCACCTGACAAAACAAATGAAGCACTTGAACTATTGAACGAAAAATGGAAACAATTTGCACCGTCATCCTCATTAGAATACCGTTTTTTGGATCAAATTTATGCTTATCAATATGGCGGAGAACAGGCAATCCGTAAAGTAGTAAATACCTTTACCACGCTGGCAATATTTATCGCCTGTTTAGGCCTTTTGGGATTGATATCCTACAGTACGGAACAACGCACCAAAGAAATCGGCGTAAGAAAAGTTTTAGGCGCTTCTGTTTTGCAAATATTCTATATGATTTCCAAAGAATTCATCTTTTTATTGAGTCTTGCAGCAATTTTTGCTGCTCCCATCGCATGGTATTTTGTTCAAAATTGGCTGCAACACTTTGCCTATCGAATCGATTTAACCATCTGGCCCTTTCTACTGGCAGGATTTTCAGCGTTATTAATTGCCTTATTAACAATCAGTTTTCAAACGATAAGGGCAGCTACGGCCAATCCGGTGGAAAGTTTAAGGTATGAGTAGTAATCTTAAGAGACATAATTAATATTGGTATTTAACAAACTGAATTTAAAACCAACAATAGAAAAATAAACGTAGAACAAGGAAACTTGATGAATCAGATAAAATTTATTATTCTTACAATTGTAATAATGACTCATTCAATTTTTGCACAAATAAACAAGAATACAGAAAAGTGGGTCCAGGATATTGATTATCTTATTGGCCGTTTGGAAACACAGCACCCGAATGTTTACGCAAATATAAATAAAAACGAATTCCTCGATGCTGCAGAAAAATTAAAAAAACGTATACCTGATTTATCCGATCAAAAAGTGGTGTTTGGTATTCACGAATTAATGGCAAAAATTAAAGACATGCATACCGGCATTGCCCTATGGCAAACAGAAGATTCTACAGCTCTAAGCTATTATGATATGTATCCTGTTTTTATGTATCAATTTTCAGATGGAATATTCGTAAAAGGCATAAGTGCAAAGCATAAAAAAATATTGGGATGCAAGGTATTAAAATTTGGAAACCTGACGGCCGATGATACTCGTGATAAATTAATGAATTTAATTAATGGTGATAATTATAACGGACGATTGGCATTATGCGATTTATATTTTTCTCTGGTTGGTGCATTAGATTATTGTAATGTTGGGATAACGGACAAAAAACTTGTTCTTACTTTACAAAATGAATTATCAGAACAATTCGAATACACAATTGAACCTATGCCATTTATGGAGGTGTTAAAATTAATTATCACTTACAGGAACGGTCAAAATAAAAAAGGGTTTCTCGAGTTGAATGATGTGTCGAATCAACCGCTGCCCCTATATTTGTCTAAACCAGGAGATGCATACTGGTATCAATACATTCCAGAGCACAAAACAATGTTTGTGTATTTAAAAGAGATGCAGCCAAAATCTGAAGGCGATTTTGACAGATTTTATAAAGAGGTGCTTGAAAAATTTGATGAAAAGGGAGCAGAAAAACTTGTCCTCGATGTTAGGAACAATGGAGGCGGTGATCATTTTGAAATGCCTCTTCTTAAAGGTATAATAGCTCGTCCAAACCTGGATAAACCTGATAAACTATTTGTCATAATCGGACGAGTAACCGGCTCTGCATCACAACATTTTGCAACACAATTTGATATTTATACAAATGCAACATTTGTTGGTGAGAATACAGGCGGCAGGCCAAATCACTACGGGGCACAAAGAATGTTTACCCTTCCGAACAGTAAATTGCCTGTACGTACATCGCAAATTTACCATCAGGACACCACTGAATGGGAGATGGCAGATTGCACAAGACCGGATTTTTATATCCCTCTATCATCAAAAAATTTTCGCAACAATGAAGACCCTGTTCTTGAGTTTATTTTCAATTTTGATAACGTCAAAAACCTGAAAGAACAATTCAAAACAGAGCTGTCAGAAGCATATACAAACAATGGCTATGAAGGGCTTGAAAAAGTATATTACAATTTTATAAAACAATACAAAGCAACAGGAATTAATAAAGGAATGTTGATAAATGATTTTCTTTTTTGGCTGCTGCCAAACAAAAAGAGTATTGAAGATTATGCAAACTTTCTGACTTTATATACCAAAGAATGCCCTGACTGGACAGAAAGCTGGTATGCGCTTGCACAGCGTAATGAAATCGCAGGAAATTATACCCAGGCAGAAAAATACTATAAAAAAGCTTTAACAGTTTTCCCGGGAAACACACTGGCAAAACGAATGTTGAAACTGATGCTATTTAAAAATGCCTATGCTTATCTATTCAACAACGAAAATAAATGATCACTAAATGTAATATTGGATAATTTTAAAACTAACGTTGATAATCGCTAATAGACTGGCGAAATAGCCTCAGATAGGATGGCTTTCCAACTTTGAACCCATTTTATAGTTGAGTTTAAATTAGAAACACAAAAGGAATCCCCAACATGTTGAAAAATATTATAAAAACATTTTTCAGACAAGCAGCAAAAAACAAAACCACCTTTTTTATCAATATTATCGGACTGACTTTGGGTCTTTCCAGTGCTATCCTTGTATTTTTATGGGTGCATGATGAACTGACTTTTGACCGTTTTCATCAGAATATTGATAACCTTTACCGGGTGGTTATTCAAAACGAAACAAGCGACCAGATAATTCATCAGGCCGTTACCCCGGGACCCCTTGCACCGGCATTGAAAAACGAATTTCCTGAAATCATAAAAGCCACAAGATGTAATAACTTTGGTGAGTGGATTATTAAAAAAGAGGATAATATTTATAAAGAAAAAAATGTGGCCTTTGTTGACCCCGATTTTCTGGACATGTTTTCTTTTCCGATTGTCAAAGACAATGGTTCGCCCCAGCTTGTCGAACCTTTTACAATGATGCTGTCAGAAAACATGGCTAAAAAATATTTCGGTGATGATGATCTCATTGGAAAAACCATACTCTTTGCAGAAAAACACTCTATGCAAATTACCGGTGTATTTAAAAACGTCCCTGAAAATTCCAGTTTACAATTTGATATATTGGTCCCGTTTGAATATTTACGGGAACGCGTTGATATAGACTTTTGGCGAGCCCATACCTATTACTCGTTCGTGCAGTTACAACCGGATGCGCCGTTAGCAGCCGTCAATACAAAAATTCGCTCATTTTTGCAAAAATATATTCCTGAAAAAAAGAATTATGTCTATTTGCAGCCCTTTGGTAAAATCCATCTACACTCCAACCTGAGTTATGATATGAATAACCGGGGCAGCATAAAATATGTATGGATATTTTCGGCACTGGCTGTTTTTATTCTTTTAATAGCCGGCATAAACTATATCATTTTAACCACCGCCCAGTTTTCGCGTCGACTAAATGAAATCGGTATGCGGAAAATATTCGGTAGTTCCAAAAGATATCTCTGCGGTCAGTTTTTTTTAGAAACCCTGATTATTACCTTATTTGCATTACTTTTATCTCTTTTATTAATTGATTTTGTTCTGCCGGCATTCAACCAAATATCTGGCAAGTCCTTTCAATTTACATCCGTCCTGAACCATACTATCCTGGCAGGCAGTGTTGCAATAACAATTTTAACAGCTTTTTTGGCCGGAGCCTATCCCTCACTGGTATTGTCCAATTATCAGCCCTTTTTAATGTTAAAGAGCACATCTTTAAACAAACAGATAAAAACTGTTTTTCGTGCAAGTCTGATCATTTTACAATTCATGATTTCGATTTTTCTAATTACAGGCACAATTATTATATCCAAACAGCTTTCCTTTATTCAAAACAAAGATTTGGGTTTTACAAAGGACCAGGTTATTTACCTGAGAATGAAAAAAGAATTTTTAGACAACTATTCAACATTTAAAGACAAATTAAAACAAAATACAAATATTGCAAATGTAACAGCCTCCTTTCAATTGCCGAGTAATATCGGCTCTTCACCCGGAGATTATGATTGGGAAGGTAAACAGCCGGGACAACATATACGCATGAACGCCGGTCTGGTGGATTATGACTATTTTGAAACTTTTGATATGAACATTGTTAAAGGACGCCCTTTTTCGAAAAATTTTGCCGGTGATGATTCCGCCGCTTATATAGTCAACGAAACGGCTGTTAAAGCCATGGGAATGGAAAATCCCATCGGCAAACGGTTTTCTTTCTGGGACTCGCCGGGATATATCGTTGGCGTGGTTAAAGACTTTCATGCCCAGCCGCTTCATTATAATATTAACCCGGTTGTGCTGAAAATCGATTCCTATTGGCTGAATTATATTTTTATAAAAATTAACGGACACCAAATACCCGCGACAATAGATTTTATAAAAAAAACCTATGGCGAACTTGCTCCCAATGATCCTTTTGAATATCGATTTTTGGATGAGAGTATTGAACGTACCTATCGGGCAGAACAAAATACATCGGCACTTGTTTCCTTTGCCTCTGTTTTAACAATTTTGCTGGCCGGGTTAGGACTGTTTGGCTTGACCAGACTGACGGTTGAACAGCGTAAAAAAGAAATCGGTATAAGGAAAATCGTCGGCGCTTCCCTCCCACAGCTTTTTACGACGTTTACCATACCGTTTATTAAACTTGTCCTTGCCGCCGGTATGATCGCCGCTCCCCTTGCCTGGTACGCTATGAACAAATGGCTGCAAAACTTTGCCTATCGAATTGATTTAACCATCTGGCCGTTTTTGCTGGCAGGGGTATCTGCACTGGTTATCGCTTTATTAACGATCAGTTTTCAAACAATCCGGGCAGCTACAGCCAATCCGGTGGAGAGTTTGAGGTATGAGTAATACTAAAAATATCGTTCTATGGGAGAAAACATGACTTTCAACATCATAAAATACGCAATTCGGTCGATTAAAAATCAAAAACTATACTCACTTTTAAGCATCATTGGTTTAGCTGTTGGAATAGCATGTTTTTTTACGATTTTTGCATATATTCAACACGAAAAAAATTTTGATAGATTTTTTAAAGATTATGATAACATCTATCGTTTAATACAAAATGACCAAATACGAACCTCATTTCTTTTATACAATGCGATTAATACATACTTGCCCGAATCAACAATTCTAACCAGAATGGAAATTTATGGTGGTGAAATATTTTCCTATAAGGATAAAACTCTTCAGAATATTAAAAACTGGCGAGCGGATGCAAACTTTTTTAACGTCTTTTCGTTCGAATTCATACAGGGTAATCCAGAGAGTGCACTTGAAGCTCCAAACAGTCTCGTGCTTACAAGAAGCCTTTCTAAAAGACTGTTTGGAGAACAGAATCCTGTTGGCAACATTGTTAAAATTGATAATTCTCAAAACTACACAGTTACGGCTGTCATCCAAGACATTCCAACAAATTGTCACATGCAATTTGATGCAATTTTAAGCTGGTCCAGATGGTCCCAAAATCTTGATAGCTGGACTTATTATGGACCAATTATTTATATTAAAAAGCCGACCACGGTTCCAAAAGCACAACTCAATATAAACCTGAATGAATTCATAAAAACCATAAAAAACGATGCTTGTAAGAAACTGGAATTGCAGCAGATTAGTGACATACATTTACAATCGCAAGTTAAAGACGAGTATGCAAAGGTTTTGCCGCAGATATATATTTTTCTTTTTACAGCAATCGCTATTCTCATACTTTTAATTGCATGTATAAACATCATCAATATAACTATAGCGCAACAAGTACAAAAACGTGTACAAATAGGAATACGAAAAATTTTCAATGCCAATAAAAGCAGCCTTATCGTACAATTTTTAACAGAATCATTTATTATTTCATTAACAAGTTTGTTATTAGCGATTCTCCTCATGCATATTCTTAATCCGGTTTTACAAAATATTATCGGTATTGATTATCAAACACGACTATGGAATAATTTTTTCTTTTATATTTTTGCTTTGATAATTCTTGTGATAACAACACTGTTGTCGGGCCTCTACCCCGCCTGGCTTGCAGCCGGAACAGATCCTTTGACAATTCTTGGAAAATCAGCGCCGCCAAAACAAAATCATATCATGCGATCAATACTCATTACGGTTCAATTTACAATCGCGATAATACTATTAACGACTTTGGCTTTGATGCGAACACAAATTCACTTTATACACAATAAAAACCTGGGATTCCGTAAAGATAATATATATATGATCAACATACATTATAGGATCAATTTTGATGAGGGTGATTATAATGCATTAAAAGACCAATTGCTTCAACATCCTAATATTTCGGCCATAAGTTACGGCCAAACACCTGTAAACGCAGGAGGACGATGTAACCTCGTAATAAGGAAACAAGAACCCGGTGAACAAATGAGTTTTAAGGAACTGGAAGTTGGAGACAATTTTTTACAGACTATGAACTTTGAACTCATTGAAGGACGTTTTTTCTTCCCAGGCTATAGCGACAGTAATGCGATCATTCTAACAGAATCAACCGTTAAAACACTAAACTGGAAAAATCCTGTTGGAAAAACATTTCACGGTGGTAAAGAGGTCGTCGGCGTCATAAAGGATTTTAATTATTTTTCCTTACACGAAAAACAGCTCCCGACATATATAGAATTGATGGAAAAGAATAGGTTCCTATCAATAATCGTAAAGTTGAATGGACACGCAGATTTCAGCACAATCAAAGATATTGAAAAAACCTGGAAATCAATTATACCCGCATGGCCTTTGGATGGGCAATTTCTTGATAATTATATTGATAATCTCTATCGTTTTGAAGTTCGTCTTGAACATCTTTTTTATGTATTTACTGTTCTGTCTATTTTCCTTGCCTGTCTTGGACTTATTGGTATAACCGCAATTTCTACAGAACAGCGAACCAAAGAAATCGGTATCCGGCGTGTCAACGGAGCTTCTGTTTTACATATTTTAGTTCTATTTACAAAAAAAATAACCATTAGTGTATTCGTAGCACTTGGAATCGCCGCTCCCCTTGCCTGGTACGCTATGAACAAATGGCTGCAAAGTTTCGCTTACAGAATTGATTTAACGATCTGGCCGTTTTTGCTGGCAGGATTAGCAGCGCTGGTAATTGCCTTACTGACGATCAGTTTTCAAACGGTCCGGGCAGCCACGGCCAATCCGGTGGAGAGTTTAAGGTATGAGTAGACTATAGAATCTGGAAGTATAATTTTGTTTAAGTGGGATGAATTATGTTAAAAAATTATGTGAAAATTGCACTTCGAAACTTGTTAAAACATAAAGCATTTACTTTAATAAATGTTTTTGGTATGTCGGTCGGATTAACAGTTGCATTTATGATTTTTATTTACGCGTATCATGAGGCAAGTTCAGACCGGTTTCACGAAAATGCAGATTGCATTTATAAAGTCCATACAGAAATACGTCGAGGACCAGATTCAATTTTCTTTGCAGAAACATCGGCACCCATGACACCGGCAATTTGTGATGAAATTCCGGAAATTCTAAATTATTGTCGGTTTACAAGCGCAATATATGCCCCTTTGAGAAACGAACAAAAAATATTACTGTCCTACGGCGAAAATCGGTTTTATGAAGAACATATACTTTTTGCAGATGCAACAGTATTTGAAATATTTACATACCCCTTAATACAAGGTAACCCAAGGACAGCGCTTGTCAATCCCTATTCCATCGTATTGACTGAACAAATGGCTGAAAAATATTTCGGAGACGAAAACCCTGTTGGTAAAATTATTGTATATGACAATCAATTTAAAAAATTCGATTTTACAATTACAGGCGTATTAAAAAATATTCCGGATAATTCACACATAAAATTTGACTTTCTGGCGTCCATGTCCTGCGCTGAAGAGGTGATTGGGATTTCTCCTTCACCCTGGGACAGATGGCGCAGATCAAATACTTTTAAATCTTTTGTGTTAATGGATAAAAAGCATTCACCCTCAACATTGGAAAATAAACTCATTGAATTTGCTAATAAACATCCGAGCCCGGATTATCCCAAAGAAATTACAAGGCTTCCGGCTTTCCAGCCACTCACCAAAACACATCTTTATATAATGGGGAGGAACGGCCTTGAAACCAATGAAAATTACAGGCAAATAATAATGCTATCTGTTATTGCCCTTTTAATTCTTGTTATTGCCTGTATCAATTATATGAATTTATCAACATCCCGTTTTGAAAATCGAGCGCATGAAATAGGGGTTCGTAAAGTCATTGGAGCACAACGTAAATCTTTAATTATACAATTTCTTGGCGAATCACTATTTACAGCGATTTTTGCTTTTATTGCCGCTTTGCTTTTAACGGAATTAATATTACCCTTTTTCAGTCAACTTGTGGACCGGAACCTGACATTGCATTATTTTCAAAACTGGCCCCTTATATTGGGTTTTCTGATTATCACACTCTTTCTTGGTTTAATTGCTGGATGGTACCCCGCAGTGTTCCTGTCCGGTTTTCATCCTGTTTCCGTTTTCCAAAAGGCCTTTTCAAATAGACATACCAAATTCACTTTTAAAAAGGTTCTAGTCGTTTCGCAATTTGTAATTTGTATTGCATTAATATGTACAACGTTAATTTTTGCAAATCAACTGAAATATATGCATAAAAAACAACTTGGTGTGTTTAAAAACCAAATTCTGGTAATTCCGCTTCGGGGAAACTGGGGTAAACAAAAACATCTGTCATATAAAAAACAACTGGAACAACATAACGGGATTTTAAACGTTTCTGCTTCTTCAGACTTTCCAAGTGGTATGACAGGTAAACGTTCAATGCGATTTTGGTGGGAAGGCAACAAGTACAGTGACGCACCAGTAATGCTGGAACAACATGATAATAAAACCAGTTTTCCAACAATTAGAGTAGATTACGATTTTATAAAAACATATAATTTTGAAATTATTAAAGGAAGAGATTTTTCTCAAGACTATGGAACAGATGCAACACATGCTTATATAGTGAATGAAACAGCCGTCAAAACAATTGGATGGGAAGAGCCGATCAACAAAATATTTCATTCAGCATGGTCACAAAACAAACCTGGCAGAGTCATCGGTGTGGTTAAAGATTTTAATTTTGCGCCTGTTTATAAAAAAATACAACCGCTTGTTTTTTATATCGGCTGGGGAAAATATCTCTCAGTCAAAATTAATCCAATTCAGGTTTCAGAATGTTTACACTATATGGCAAAAAAATGGCCGGAGCATTTTCCAGACCGTCCCTTTGAATTTTTCTTTTTGGATGAACATTTTGAAAAAATATACAAATCCGAATTAAAAACAATTTTGCTCTTGAATCTCTCATCCTCTCTGGCTATTATCATCGCTTGTTTGGGTCTATACGGTTTAATTGCATTTACTACTGAAAAAAGGACAAAAGAGATTGGGATACGAAAAATATTTGGCGCATCAATACCAAATATCATCAATTTCCTTATCAAAGAATTATTAGTATTGATTTTAATCGCCAACCTCATCGCCTGGCCCCTTGCCTGGTACGCTATGAACAAATGGCTGCAAAACTTTGCCTATCGAATTGATTTAACCATCTGGCCGTTTTTGCTGGCAGGGGTATCTGCACTGGTTATCGCTTTATTAACGATCAGTTTTCAAACGGTCCGTGCAGCTACCGCCAATCCGGTGGAGAGTTTGAGGTATGAGTAAAACGATCCTGTACAAAATTATAATACACGTAAAAACGAGGTATTAAATAATGAATAAAAAACGTTATATCTTTCTATTTTTAGTGATTGTGTTCTGTACCTGTCAAATCTCTTCCAGTCAGGATATGTTAGAATTAACCGGCAATTACACCATTCAAGCAGAGTCATCACCCTCGCAGCAATCACAGATTAAAATTGAAAAGCCTACTGACAAATTACTCTTTGAGCAAATCGGAAAATTTAATGTTTCAATACGCGAAACGATTCCCGACGATTTTGTAAACACGGATTTAATACTGATGATTGGTAAAGTTGGTGAAGCTGTTAAAGCCAATTGGAACGATTCCCTGGTTGGCACCTGCGGTTCACTTTCGCCTTTATTCCGGATTGAAAACTGGAAGAATTCGCTATTCTACATTCCGGCTTCTATAAATACTAATAAAGAGGTAAAGCTCTCTTTTATAATTGAAAATAATTCCAAACGCGGCGGGTTTTATAATAGAATTCCATCAATTATAAAATTACAGGATTTTATTAAAAACAACCAGTACCTGCCCTATACTCCTAAAACAGATGCCTGGAAACCTCTTGTTGAAAATATAATCAGTCAATTATCCGGTAGCACAGACCTCTCTTTTGAACAGTTGAAGTTAAAAAACGATTATCAATTATTCGGTGAATTTCCCCGGCACATTGAAATTCAACCATTGGGCAAAAAAGAAAATTCCGGAACAAGTCAATATTTATTTCAAATTGAAATGGATTATCAATCTTCAAAAAGGATTTTTATTGACGAACTTTTTTTGCAAAATGGCGAATTAATAAAACAGCCGTTTTATTTGATAAGGGATTATTATAAATCAGATATTTTATCCGAGGAACGGGTTTTCGGTGTGTACTTGCCGCCCGATTATTATACGAATAAAAACAAAAAATATCCGGTTATTTACGCTTTTGGCGGCGGAAGCGAAATATACGGAACATTGGTTAACGGTCGACTGGATCAAATATATAATGACTTGATCCTATCCAAAAAGGTTGAACCCTTTATCCTGATTGGCACTCAGGGATCACGAGGTTCCAGGTTTCTTGTAGAGCCTTTAACGGGTAAAAATCTGGAAAAAAGTTTTATCCAGGAACTGATACCCTGTGTTGAAAGTAAATATCGGGTCAACGAAAACACCTGCGGGATCATCGGCTTATCAAACGGTGGCACTGCCGCCATGAGTTTCGGACTGAGGTATCCGGACAGGTTTAAAGCTGTCGTATCTGTTTCCGGCGTTCTGCACAGACCCCAAAAAGAATATGTAGAAAAAAATCCCTTTTATATCGTTTCCAATTCTCAGCAAAAAATTAAACAAAATATTTTTATAACCTGCGGCAACAGTGATGAACTGGGATTAAACAAGGTGGCGGAAGAATTTCATTCGTTATTACAAACAAAAGGCATGGATCATAAATATGTCCTTTTTGATGGCGGACATCATCATGACGAGTGGTATCAAATGATCCCGGAGTTTTTTTCATTTTTTCAAACACATTTTCAGGATTAAAAGAAATATCAGGAGAACGAAATGCTCTTCAATCATTTAAAAATAATATTACGAATTATGCGTAAACAGAAATTATTTACGTTTATCAATATAATCGGATTAACAGCCGGATTGTCGGTTTGCGTTTTTATCATGGTGTGGATTCAGCATGAATTAAGCTATGACTCGTTTCATAAAAACACAGGTTCCATTTACAGAGTCAATTTAAAAGATGCCACATATAAAGAAATGCGCAATTATGCCTCCACACCGACGGCCCTGGCAAAGGCGATAAAAAATAAATTTCCTGAAATCACAAAATCAACAACCTATAAATTGCAGGACAGGTTACTGATCACTCGAAACGAATCAGTTTTAGAAACAAAGAGTAGTTTTGCCAATCCCGATTTTTTTGATATTTTTTCCTATGATTTTGTTAAAGGAGACAAGCAATCTGCTCTGACACTTCCCTACTCTGTTGTTATTACGGAGACAATGGCGCACAAACTGTTTGGCGATACGGAACCTCTGGATAAAATAATTACGGTAAACAATAAAACCGATTTTAAAATAACAGCCGTTATTAAAGACATTCCGAAAAACAGTTATTTTCAATGTGAACTGTTTTTTCCCTTTAAACATTATAAAGAATTGATGGGAAGCGGTGATGAAAATAATTGGCACGAATGGGGCTATAATACATTTGTATTGCTCAATGAGAATACGAATGTGAGCGACTTGAACACCAAAATTGCAGACTTTGCCGCACAGTCCGCTACTTTCAAGTGGAAACCGAAATTATACCTTCAGGCCTTAAAAGACATACATATCCGCAATATCAACGGCGGCGGTATCATTACCTATATTTATATTTTTACCGTTATTGCCGTATTTGTTTTGCTCATTGCCTGTATTAACTTTATGAACCTGACCACGGCGAGAACATCTGTTCGAACAAAAGAAATCGGATTGCGTAAAGTTGTCGGTGCAAACAAACTGGACCTGACAATCCAGTTTTATCTGGAAGCTGTTTTTATCACAATTTTATCACTGTTTTCAAGCCTGTTAATTGTCAAGTTGTTAGTACCGGTCTTTAACCAGTATTCAGGTAAATATCTGACCTTTAATATCCTGCACAACTTACCGCTCATAGGCGCTCTTTTAATACTATCTATATTTACCGGCATTATTTCCGGTAGTTATCCGGCTTTGTATTTGTCTTCACTGAAACCAGTGGCTATTTTTAAAGGTAAACAGGCCTCCGGTTCATCTTTGTTCCGGTCTGTTCTTGTTATTTTCCAATTTACAATGACAGCTATATTAATCGTTGCGACTCTTTTTATCTCACGTCAACTGAATTATCTTCGTGCACAAAATCCGGGATTTGAGAAAAGTCACATTGTATTTGTTCCTCTAAATAGAGAGAGTAAATCAAAAGTCAATACCATCAAACATGAATTGCTTAAAAAACCATCTATAACTCATGTCGCTGTTCTATCAGACAAAATTGGTATAAAAGCCTTTGCAAGTATCGATGTTAATCAATGGGAAGGAAACGATCAGCAAAAATCAATTTTGATGAATATTATTTCGGTATCTCCTGATTTTACTGAAACGTTTCAAATAAATATGGCCGCCGGCAGATTTTTTTCAGAGGATATTGCATCAGACAGCCTGGGTTTTGTTATCAACGAAACGGCGGTTAAACAAATGGGACTCGAAAATCCCGTAGGGAAATCCATATCAGGTAACGGCCGCATTATCGGTGTTATTAAAGATTTTAATTTCAATTCTCTTCACTCTGAAATTAAACCCTGTGCCTTTGATCTTGATCCCAGGTGGTATAATTATCTGGCCATAAAAATAAAACCATCAGAAATAGAGGCATCTTTACAACATATCGAAAAAACAATAAACAGCATTGCCCCGGGATTCCCGTTTTCTTATAATTTTATGGACCAGGATTTTGAGTCACTTTACCAATCTGAGCAACAACTGGGAAAATTATTCACATCATTTGCTCTGTTAACTATTATTATTTCCAGTATGGGACTTTTTGGATTGTCTATCTTTATGGTCGAGCGACGGACAAAAGAAATCGGAATCCGTAAAGTAGCCGGGGCCTCGGTACCGGCTATTCTTTTGCTCTTTTACAAAAACATTTCAAAATGGGTTCTTTTAGCAAATTTAATAGCCTGGCCTGTTTCCTGGTTATTTATCAACAACTGGCTGAAAAACTATGCCTATCGCATAAATCTTTCAGTAACTCCATTTCTCATAACAGGACTGATAACAATACTGTTGGCTTTGTTTACAATCAGCTTTCATACATTAAAAGCAGCTATGACAAATCCGGTACAAACTTTAAAATATGAATAAGGTGAATTCGCAATGTTGAAAAATTACTTGAAAATCGCTTTTAGAAATCTGCTGCGCAACAAGTTATATGCATTTATAAACATATCTGGCCTAACCATAGGATTAGCCGCTTGTATTATGATCTATTATTGGGTCCAGCACGAATTAAGTTATGACACTTTTAATAAAAATCTGGAAAACATTGTTCGAATCGAAAGGCAATGGGACTATAAAGAAATGCATGGTCAGGCCCCTTTGGCCTCAGCGCCCTGGGGACCGGCACTGGAAAAAGATTATCCGGAAATTTTAAATTATGTTCGGATCGAAAAGAATGAATGCGATATCAAAGACCATCGCAACTTGTTTCGAAAAGAAAAAGTGATGATTGTAGACAATAGTTTGTTTAAGGTATTTGATTTTACCTTAAAAAATGGAAATATACAAAACGCTTTAACAGAACCATTCACAACGGTTATTACGGAAAAAATGGCCCTTAAATACACGGGCACCAAAGATCCAATCGGACAATCTTTGACGGTAAACTGGCTTGGAGAGGACGTTGATTTTAAAATAACCGGTATACTGCAGGAAACACCGGACAATTCTCACGTTCGCTTTGACGTCCTTTTATCCAATGCCTCTTATCCAAAGGACATGATGAACGAATGGTTTGGCCGTCAGCAATATACTTATTTGCTGTTGCGCCCGGGTACGGATTTAAACGAACTGGAACAAAAATTTCCACCGTTTATGATAAAATATATATCAGCCGAGTTTGCCGCCTACTTTGGTCCCGATGAAGATGTGAACAAGGTGTTTAAACTGCGGTTGAAACCGCTGTCAAGCATACACCTGTATCCGAGCCGGGAATATGAAATCGCCCCGCAAGGTAAAATGAGCACGGTTTACATTTTTTCCGCAGTTGCTTTATTGATTCTTGTTATTGCCGGTATAAACTTTACCAATCTTGAAACGGCCAAAGCAACTAAAAAAGCTAAAGAGGTTGGTTTACGAAAAACCATCGGTGCCAATAAAAGCCAGCTTTTAATCCAACAATTTGGTGAATCGCTGTTGACCGCTTTATTATCACTGCTGGCCGCAATTTTATTAATCGCACTGACGGCCCCATTTTTCAACAACCTCACTGATAAAAATCTAACGGTGCTATGGTTATTTCAGGATTTTCACTGGGTTATTTTCCTCTTAATCACAGTTGCTACCGGCATATTATCGGGTTTGATTCCGGCGGTTTATTTGACGTCGCTGGAACCGGCCCTTATTTTAAAAGGCAGCAACATTACAGGCAAGGGAAAAGCCGGTTTTCGTAAGGCCATGGTGATTATGCAGTTTGCAATTTCCATTTTTATTATTATCAGCACGATTATTATTTACTCTCAGATGACATTTATGCAAAACAAGTCGCTTGGCTTTGATAAAGAAAACATAATTACCCTCCCGGCAGACAGTAAAATCGTTCGTGAAAACATTGATACGTTTAGAAACCGTCTTTTACAGCACCAACACATTGTTTCCGTGTCGGCATCCTCAAACGTTCCGGGCACAAAAACAATGATGGATACAAATTTCAGGAAAAAGGACACCGGTGAAACCTATAACCTGATGCTGATGATGATTGATTATGATTTTGTTAAAACATATAATCTGGCAACAGTTGCAGGACGGCCATTTTCAAGAGACTTTGGAGCAGATCAACAATCCTCATTTTTGTTAAACGAACGGGCCTGCCGGTCACTCAATTTAACGCCTGAACAGGTCATCGGTAACGAGCTTGTTATGACTGTTGACACGAATACAAAACGGGAAAGCAGCATAACAGGTGTGCTTAAAGATTTTCACCTACAGTCCCTGCACTTGAAAATTCAACCGACCGTGTTTTTACTGACATCACCGCAGGACATTAAACACATTTCCATAAAAATAAACACAGCAAAAACAGCAGAAACAATTGCCTATATACAAAAAACCTGGGACAAAACCTTTCCCGGCCAGGAGTTCCAATATGATTTTTTAGACGGCACATTAAAAGCCTTATACCTTTCAGAAGTTCAAATGCACCGTATTTTTATAATATTTGCATTTTTATCCATCTTAATTGCGTGTTTGGGACTATTCGGACTTGTAACATTTATTACAATAGAACGCACCAAAGAAATCGGCATTCGCAAAGTTGTCGGTGCGTCCTCAGCAAACATTCTGTTTATGTTTTTGAAACAGTTCGGTATCTGGATTATTGCCGCCAATATTTTAGCCATTCCATTTTCCTGGTGGATAATGTCAAACTGGGCACAAAACTATGCTTATCGCATACAGTTTAACGTGGTCATGTTTATTCTTCCGGGTATGGCGGCTCTATTGGTCGCCTGCCTTACAATATTCTTTCACACGCTCAAAGCAGCAAACATGGACCCTGTAGAGTCCTTAAGATACGAATAGAACCAGAGGCAAAAAATGATTATTCATTACATAAAAATAGCTCTTCGAAATCTTTATAAGCAAAAGTTATTTACCCTTATCAACATCTTGGGGCTGGCCGTTGGCATGGCCGGATTTGCATTTTTTGCCTTAACATCAGGGATCAAGCTAAACGCAGATAAATTTCATAAAAATTCTCAGGATATATATACCATCGTTCAGGTCATGGAAAAGGACAATAAAGAAAAACATACAACATTTATACCATTGACAACGGGTCCTATGATACAAAACGAATGGCCCGATTTAAAAAAGGTACGTATTATTCCCAAAAGCGGACTTTTATTTAAAGAAAAAACAAGACAATTTTTTGAACAAAACGTCCTTTTCACTGATCCCAACTTTTTAACATTCTTTTCATATAAAATGGTAACAGGAGAGCCCGAAACAGCACTGATTGATCCCCACTCTATTGTTTTATCAAAAACGGCCGCAATAAAATATTTTGGAAAACAGAACCCAATAGGCAAAACACTCTCTCTGGAAAATAAAATTGATCTGACAGTTACCGGCGTGGTTCAGGACATTCCCAAAACATCATCACTAAAATTTGAGTTCCTGATTCCAATTGAATCGAGGAACGCCCTTACCTCAAATTCGCAAGACCAGGAACCATTAAATTGTACAACTTTTATTCGAACAAACTCTGAAATATCAAGAGAGCAAATAGAAAACCAGCTTTCTTTTCTTTTTAAGACACATTTTTTAAAAGAATATGAAAAATCAAATGTTTATCTATTTCCCTTACAGGATTTCAGATTAAATGGTTCTCACATCGAATCATGCCTGAGCAGTTCCAACAAAACAAGTGTTGTCATTCTATTGCTGATCGGTTCATTGCTTCTTTTGATCGTCAGCATTAATTTTATAACACTTTCAATTGCCCGTTACATGCAGAGGACAAAAGAAATCAGCGTTCGAAAAATTGTCGGCGCCGGACAATTTGCTCTGTTTCGTCAATTTATGGGCGAATCCCTGCTGATATCACTCATTGCACTTCCTCTGGCCCTGGTATTGTTCGAGCTTGTTTCACCGACACTTTTTGCATATATCGGTACGCCGGCGCCCTTAAAAATCGCCCATTCACATTATTCAATAACTAATTACCCATTTTTATTCAGGTATATGGTTATTACATCCGTAATTGTCGGACTTTTTACCGGTTTCTATCCTTCCATTATTCTATCAAAAATGAGTGTCAAGGCCCTGTTTGAAAATAAAAAAGCAAAAACAAAATCCAATAAAACACCAACCAAAATTTTAATCATGTTTCAATTTATTTTGTCGATTATGATTATTGCCTTTTCAGGAATCGCTAAAAACCAATATAACAATATTATCAATGCTGATTTTGGTTTTGAACGTAAAAATCTTGCGGCAATTAAGGTTGACGGGTTATCGGAATCAAAAAAAGAAATCGTAAAAACAGAGCTTGGCCGCCTCCCTTTTGTGGAAAATATAACAGCATGCAAAGAATTACCGGATATGTGGACAAATCCAAAATCAGTATACGTCAATGGAACAGATAAACAAAACGCACTTTTAATTGAAATGTATGGTGTTGACCAGGATTTTATAAAAACCGTTAAAATCAATCTCGAACAGGGTTATCGTTTCGATAAAAATTTAACTAGAAAAAACAGCTTTTTAATCAATAAATCCGCTGTAAAAAAACTCGGTTTGAAAAATCCTTTGGGACAAGAACTAATCGCTGATGGAAAATCAGGAATCATTACCGGGGTTGTTGACGATTTTATTTTAGCGGATATTGGTTTTGGAATACCCCCGGCAATTTTGTATTTGCAAAAAAACAATTTAAATTATATACTTTTCAGACATGCAAATGAAATTCCTTTTCGGGACATAGATAAAGAAATCGAAAAGATTTGGAACAACCTGATACCAAATGTACCATGCAAATGTGTTTCTATAGAAGAAACTTTTCTGGATTCCATGGGTATGATTAAACGAATCTCTGTATTTTTACAAATTATTGGAATTGTTTGTATTTTATTTTCAAGTCTTGGGCTGTTCGGCTTAACGTCATTACTTATAGAACACAGGACAAAAGAAATCGGGATTCGAAAAGTACTGGGTGCTACGTTTTTACAAATATCATGGACAGTCAGTAAAAATTTTATTACAATTATACTCATAGCAAATCTTACAGGTATTATTTTCGTTTATTTTATATGGCAAAGTATATTAAAAACAGGATTGCTTTTTCTATCCAATAATAATTCAAATGTTTTTATTATAGCGGTCGTTATATCATTCATAACAGCATTAACTGCCATTAGCAGTCAGATCATCAAAACAGTTAAAAAGAATCCTATACACTCTTTAAAATACGAATAACACAGGAGAACAAAATGATAAAGTTGAAAGAAATAGAAAAATACTATTCCAATAAATTTGTAAAAACATGGGTTTTACGAAATATAGACCTGACAATTAACCAGGGCGAGTTTGTTACAATTATGGGACCTTCAGGTGCCGGAAAATCGACGTTGCTGCATATTATCGGCATGCTGGATGATGCCTCGGGAGGGGAATATTACTTTTTTGAGGAACCGGTCCATTCACTCAACGAGAAAAAAAGGACCCTGTTACATCAGCAATATATCGGATTTGTGTTTCAACAATACCATCTTATCGATGATTTGACCGTGTATGAAAACCTTGAAACACCCTTACTTTACAAAAAAGTCAAAACATCAGAACGGAAAAGCCTGATTGCCGATATACTGGATAGATTTAATATGGTCGCTAAAAAAGACCTCTTTCCAAGCCAGCTTTCCGGCGGACAGCAACAGTTGGTGGCCATAGCGCGCGCTTATTATAAATCCCAAACTGATCCTGGCTGATGAACCGACCGGAAATTTGAATTCGAAACAGGGATTTGAGATAATGGATATGCTGAAACAATTAAATAGTGAAGGGACTACAATCATACAGGTTACGCATGACGAACAAAAAGCCGCCTACGGAGACAGAATTATTCATTTGCTGGATGGCTGGTTAGAAAAAGAAGAATAATCAGAATTTAAAAAATATAATATTTTTCCTCAAGGGCTGACAAATCCCTTGAGGTTTTTTATGCAAATATGTTATTGGCCGTGAAGTGATACATATAACATCAAAATAGTTAGCACCTAGTCTGCTTAAAAATATAAAAACACAACTCCTGTCCTTTATTTCAACTTGCAATTATTATGCACAATGTTTATATTACCTGACTTAAACATTTAACCGCATATCAACGAGTGAATTTTATGGATCTAATGTTTCTTTCTTCTATTATTGCTCTTGGAGCTTTGGGTTTATTTTTTGGATTAGGATTGGCTTATGCAGCTAAAAAATTTGCTGTTAAAGTGGATCCCAAAATTGAACAAATTATTGAATCATTGCCGGGTGCCAATTGCGGCGCCTGTGGTCAACCGGGCTGTTCCGCTTATGCAGAGGCTGTCGTATCCGGCAAAGTTCCGCCCAATAAATGTACACCGGGTGGCCAGGCTGTTTCTGAAATAATTTCAAAAATTATGGGTCTTGAAGCACTGGAATCGGAAGAACCCAAAGTGGCTGTTGTACAATGTCGTGGCGGAAAAGAAGAAGCTCAGGAAAAATTTGAATATCAGGGCGTTCAGGATTGCCATGCGGCAATGCTGGTTGGCGGCGGTTTAAAAGCCTGTCAATATGGCTGTTTGGGACTCGGTTCCTGTGTTAAAGCATGCCCCTTTGATGCTATGTATATGAATGAAAATGGTTTGCCCGTCGTTATTGAAGACAAATGTACTGCCTGTGGAATTTGTGTTTCAACCTGTCCTAAAGGTATTATGACCTTAATACCCCGCAGTCAAAAAGTATTTTTGGGATGTGTTTCTCAGGGAAAAGCCAAAGCCGTCAAGTCTGTTTGTAAAGTAGGTTGTTTTGCATGTAAAATTTGTACCATGCCCAAAGTAACACCATCCGGTGCTATTCAAATGGAAGGAAACCTTCCGGTTATTCAGGATACAAATCATATTGAATTATATGCTGCTGCTAAAAAATGCCCGTCAAAGTCCTATGTTGTACGCGGCGAAATTCCGGAAGAAGAACCGGTAGAAGAAAATAACGAAACAAATGCACAATAAAAATAACAGGAAAATATTATGTCACAATTAGATTTTAATGCTGTAGATAGCGTATTAGATACAATTCGTCCGGCCCTTATGGCTGACGGCGGCAATGTAGAACTTGTCGCTGTTGAAGAGGGAATTGTTAAAGTAAAACTACAAGGCGCCTGTGGAACGTGTCCAATGGCCCAATTGACCTTGAAAATGGGAATTGAAAAAGAATTGAAACGTCAGTTGCCTGAAGTTATTGAGGTTGTTTCTGTATAATAATATTTGAGTAAGGCATTTATTCTAATGCCTTACTCGTTTATATATATTCAACAAACCGTCCAAGGTTAGATACGGTTCTATAATTTCCACAGTTTCCAGTTTTTCAATAATCACTCTTGCCAACCCGCCTGTTGCAATAGCCGTCACTTTTTCCTGCAATTCATTCGAAATTCTTTTTATCATTCCGTCAATCATTTCAACCGTCCCATACATCAAACCGGATCGCATACTGTCTTCGGTGCAATTCCCGATAACATGTTCAGGAAAACTTAATTCCACACGTGGTAATTTGGCAGCACGTTGATGCAATATCATGGATGACATTTCAATACCCGGCGCAATAATTCCGCCCAAATATTCGGCATTTTTGGAAATAACATCAAAGGTTGTTGCCGTACCAAAATCAACAACTATTAACGGCCCTCCATATTTTATAAATCCGCCGACAGCATTACATAATCTGTCTGCTCCAACGTTTGACGGATTTTTATATAAAATTTGAATACCCAAATCAATCTGATGGGACACAACAACAGGACTCGTTTTTAGATATTTTGACGCCATTTTTTCAAATGTACGGGTCATTCCCGGCACAACAGATGAAACAGCCATACCGGTCGTTTCGGTAATATCAAATCCATGGGCCTGGCAAATAGACTGCATAATGACCCAGGTTTCGTCTTCAGTACGTTCATAGGTGCTGGATAATCGCCAATGCGCAACAAGCTCATCTCCCCTGAATAAACCGGCAGCTATTTGTGTGTTCCCAATGTCTACAGCTAATAACATCACATCTCCTTTAATGATATGTGTTCTGCCTGATAATGAAATATTTTTCCACTGTTACGAAGAATAACAGCCTCACCGGAATCGTTAATTCCCTTAAAAATACCGGTAAAACATGATTTTTTATTGATGACCCGGACGGATTTATCAATATGACCGCAAAAAGAATTCCATTCTTTTATAACTGTTTTTAAAACTAATTTTTGAGAATGAATTAAAAAATAATAATTTTCCAATTCTTTTATCACAGCATTCAACAGTTGTTCTTTTGAAAATGTAGTTTTTGAAAATTTATCCAAAAAGGCAGCTTTATCAGGGTACTTTTTCTCCAATCGAAAAGTGTCAAACAAATTAATTCCAATTCCCAAAACAATTTGCTTGATATTGTTCCCGCCTGACATGGATTCCACAAGGATACCGGAAACCTTTTTCTTTTCAAAATAAATATCATTCGGCCATTTAATATAGGCATCAATATCACAAACTTTTTTTATAGCCTTGATAACGGCCAATGTCGGTAAAAGTGAAAAAATCGGTAATGGTAAATGACTAATTGTGGGTTTTAAAACTATTGAAAAATACAATCCCCTGTCTTTTAAGGAAGTCCAGGTCCTGTTGAAACGTCCCCGTCCTTTTGTTTGTTCATCGGCAACAATAACAGTTCCATCCAATAAATGTTCTGCGAAATTTTTAGCATAATCATTTGTTGAGGACAAAGACCGGAACCGAAGAATATGACAACCAACAGTGCTCAAAGTTCTTCCCCCCTGTCCTTATCCTTTTTTCGCCACAATTTGCCGGATTCCAAAGGATGATAATTACGGTGTACTTGTTTTAAAAACTCCCTGTCAAGATGGGTATAAATTTGCGTTGTGGAAATATCAGCATGACCCAGCATTTCCTGTACGGCACGCAGGTCGGCTCCACCTTCCACCAAATGAGTGGCAAAGGAATGCCGTAATGTATGTGGACTGGTGAATTTTTTTATACCGGAATCTCGGCTATATTTTTTGATTAAAATCCAAACGCTTTGTCGGCTTAGCCTTTTCCCAAAACGATTTAAAAATAAAATATCGCCTGAAAGTCCCTGTTGGGATAATGGGTAACGTATTTCTTTTATATATATCCGAATCCAGTCCAGGGCGGTTTTGCCGATAGGCACGAGCCGTTCTTTGGAACCCTTGCCAAATACACGAACAAATTCATCGTCCCAAAAAATATCAATGGTCTTCAGATTGACTAATTCGGAAACACGCATACCTGTAGCATAAAGACATTCCAGAAGGGCACGGTCCCGTAAACCGGTATGAGTAGAAATATCCGGGTATTCCAGCAGTTTTTCCACTTCCGACACATCAAGCACTTCAGGGAGTTTCATCCAGGGTTTCGGTACGGAAGTATCTAAAGAAGGATCTGCTTTTAAAAAATCTTCGCCAATTAAAAATTTATGAAAAGTCCTTATAGCAGAGAGGTTTCTCGAAATTGTTGCTGGGCTTAGAAAAAGTTCATGAAGAGTTTCCAGGTAGGAATGAATATGTGTTCTGGAAATTTGTTCGGGATCAGTAATTTGTTGTAATGAAAGAAATTTTAAATATCGGTCCAAATCACGTTGATAGGCTTCGGCAGTATGGCTGGAAACGTGTTTTTCAATATGCAGATAATCCAAAAAATTCGCTAAATGGTCCCAAAGATTCATATATCAAAAATCATAAAATTATTCGACTTTGCCGGGTAAAAGTTCTTCAGCCAGCGAAAGTGCAACACCGGAAAGCATAACCTCAGGTCCCAATGTTGTAAAATCTCCGGATAAAATCGAACTGTCAACGTTAGAATATAAAGAACAGCCGGCTTCTTTTTCTATAATTAACCCGGACACTTTGCCGCCGCATTCGCCAATAAAAGTCACTTCACCCAACATATCACTGATAACATATCCGGTACAAAAATGAAGCTGCAAATGTGCGCTGGGCGCATATACGGAAATTAAATTTCCGGTTTTTTCGCCAATTTGAATATCGGGATAAATTTCAAGAGAAATATGGAGATTTTTACTCTCATTATTAATCACAAATCGGTAATTATTTCCCTTGAATTTCGGTTCAACATTTAGAACCTTGGCAATTTTTTTAATATCCTTTTCAGCAAAAACTTTTTTCATAGAACTTCCATGACAAGTTTAAATATTAATTAATCATTTTACTTTCAGTATACAACAAGATAAAAAAAAGGTTTCATAGTTTTATGTAAATTCCGGACAGGTATCAAGTAAAATCAGACACTAAAAACCCCACAATCATAGTGCGGGGTTAATGTGTTATTCTATTTTCAGCAGTCAACCGGTTGTAACTTTGGTTGCCTGCAATCCACGTTCGCCGGTTGTTACTTCAAATACTACTTCCGTTCCCTCTTTAAGAGTTTTAAACCCATCCATTTCAATGGCAGTATAATGTACAAATACATCATCGCCATCTTCTTGTTCTAAAAAACCAAATCCTTTGGTTTCATCAAACCATTTTACTTTGCCCCGAAGCATTTGGGCTCTCCTCTTGGTGGTTTACTTGAAAATATAATATCTACATTTAATCACGATGAATATAACAACTCGCTGTAAATTAAGCAAGTGATATTTAAATTGGCTCTTATCTCCCGGAAATCGAGTCCCGAAGAGATTTTATATTCTGCTCAATTTGGTTATTTTTAAAAACAAAACTGCCGGCAACAAGAATATTAACACCTTTTTCAACTACCAATGGAGCCGTTTCCGGATCAATACCGCCGTCAATTTCAATATCAAAATTCAATTTTTTTTCAATCTTTTTGTTGTGTAAATAAGCGGCTTTTTCCATCATCTCTGGAATAAATTTCTGTCCGCCGAATCCAGGCTCAACAGACATAATAAGCACCATATCAACCAGGTCCAGGACCGGGTCCAATAAATTTACGGGTGTGGCCGGATTCAAGGTAACACCGGCTTTAATATTCAAACTCTTTATATACTCCAAAGTCCGCCATAAATGGGTACAGGTTTCATAATGGACAGTAATAATATCCGCACCGGCCTTATAAAAGTCATCAATGTAATCATCCGGGTTTGCTATCATCAGGTGAACATCCAGCGGCAAGGAGGATAATTTACGCACACCTTTAACAACAAGCGGCCCAAAAGTAATATTGGGGACAAAATTTCCATCCATAATATCAAGATGAATCCAGTCAGCGCTGCTCTTGTTGATGGCATCAATCTGTTCTGGTAATTTCGAAAAATCAGCGCTTAAAATTGACGGGGCTATTTTTACCACTTTATTTCATCCTCCTTTAACTGGGGCAGTTTACTGACAATAATCGCCAACGTATCTCCCTTTTGTACATCAAGTCCGGCTTCCAAAGATTGATCAATGACCGTATTGGGCAATAGTTTGTTTGTTGCCTGAAATTTAATTTCTCCCAAAGTCAAACCGGCTTTGATGATGCGTACAACAGCATCATCTTTAGATTTGCCGATAATATCCGGCACAATAAATTCTGTCGGCTCTCCACCCAGGCTAACTGTAAGGGAAATTTTTTCTCTGACAGCAACAAGATGATTTTCTTTAACCGATTGTTCGGAAACAACTCCTTCCGGATAAAAATCATCACTTTCATAGGTAATTTGACCAACTTTGAGGTTGTTTTGAGCAAGAACAAATTTGGCATCTCTTTCGGAAATCCCAACCAATTTCGGCATTTCAAAAGTACGCTGACCTTTTCCTATGGTCAAATATATACGCCGTCCTTTTTTAACACTAAAACTTGCCTCCGGATTTTGAAATAATACAAAACCCGGCGGATAATTTTCATCAAACTTTTCACTGCCTTTAACAGCCTCAAGCCCGGCTTTATTCAAAATTTTCTTAGCCGCATCAAAGCTTAAATGCGTGACATTGGGAACATCTACGGCATTCCAATGACGTGTGTAAATGGGCATTATAAACCAATCAAACAGACAAAAAAGTATGATGATGCTCACCAGTGTAATACTGGATATTTTTAAAAACTTGATAATGCCTTGTTTTTTAATTGATATTTTTTTCATGTTTTTACTTTAATTTTAACTGAAAAACTTCCATCCATATTATTTTTTCCCGGACAAGTATGTACCATGTTTTTAGAATCTACCAATGATGATGGTACCAAATCCCTGTCAGGAGGAATGATTTCACAATTCTGGTGTTTTTTTAAAAATTTTTCAATGACATGTTCATTTTCAGTTGGTTCAATGGTACATGTGCTGTAAACTAGAAAACCACCTGGTTTAACAAGTTGTAAATTTTTTTCCAATAATAAAAGCTGTAATTTTGATAATTCGTAAATATCATTAAGCGAACGCTGCCAGCGAATATCCGGCTTTTTTGCCAGAACTCCCAGACCGGAACAGGGCGCATCGACCATAACAATATCAGCTTGTTTAGCCGGAAAACAGGCTGCATCGGCCTGAACAGTTTTTATGGAATTCAAACTTAACCGTTGAGACGTTTCCTTTATCAGCTTTATGCGTGAAAAATTTAAATCACCGGCTATAATAACAGCCTGATCATTGGACAGTTCGGCAAGGAAAACAGACTTGCCTCCCGGTGCGGCGCAGACATCTAAAATTCGTTGTCCGGGTTTGGGCGCTGCCAAAAGCGCCGGTATGCCCGCACTTTGGTCCTGAACCGTCAGTAATCCTTTTTGCATCAACTCAAGCTGAATAGTATAGGTTAAATTCTTTACTTTATAAAAACCGTCAATATCTCCTTTAGAAAATTCAACACCATTCTCATTTAAAATATTTTCAAAATCTGAACAACTTTTATTTAAAGAATTATAACGGACCGTTAATTGAGGAATTTCATTATTCGCTTTACAAAGCGCCTCAACCTGCACAACCTCCATTCTTTTTAACCAGTGCTCCACCAGCCACTCAGGATGACTGTATTTAACAGCCAGATATTGCACAGGTTTCTGCTGACGGTCCGGAAGTTTGATTTTACTTTTATTACGAAGAAAATTTTTTAAAATAGCATTCACAATACCGGGCCACGGTTTGCCGGCTATTTTTTTCGCCAGTTCAACGCTTTCATTCACGGCGGCAAATTCCGGTACACGCATAAACGCCAACTGATAAAGACCCATCCAAAGCACAAGCCGAATGTTTTTATCCAGTTTTTTGCGGCCATCCTGCCAAAAGTGACCGACAATCCAGTCCAGATATTTCTTCCAACGGACCGTTCCCCGAATTAGTTCCGAAATAAAGGCACGGTCTTTTGCAGGTATTTCATCATTCCTGAACAGTTGTGAAAGAACAAGGTCCGTATAAGCGCCATCAAACTCTATTCTTTTTAAAATTTCAAGAGAATGTAAACGTACGGATTTCGCATTTGGTGCAGGTTTTACCATAAATCAGCCCAAAGTCTCGCCGGGTTCAAGACGATACCCCCGAACAAAATCAGCCGCAGACATGATTTTTTTCCCTTCAGGCTTGATTTCCAAAACAGCAACAATACCCTGCCCTGTTTGAATATAAACAGGCCCATTTTTTTCAATGTTTACAATTTCACCAGGCTGACCGGATTTATCTTGGTTATGCAGCAAAGACTTTGTAATTTTCAGATTTTTATTTTTGTACCAGGTAAAAGCAGCCGGATAAGGCGACAATCCTCGAATAAAATTATGAATATCAAGGGCAGATTTGCTCCAATCAATTTCACATATCTCTTTGGTAATTTTCGGGGCCTGGGTAACCGTACCTTCCTGTATTACGGCTGATAGCGTTTCATTATCAATACCGTTCACGGTGTTTTAAAACAACCTCTGCGCCCAGCTCTGCTAAAGCATCATGCAGCTCTCCGGCCGTCATATTTGGTGTAATGTCAAGGGATTGCTGCAGCAATATTTTACCGGTATCGACTTTTTCTTCAATGAAAAATGTGGTCACACCGGTCTGCTTTTCACCGTTTATCAGAGCCCAGTTAATCGGCGCCGCTCCTCTAAAAGAAGGCAGCAGCGATGCATGCAGGTTGATCGTTCCTTTGGAAGGAAGCGTAAAAACAACTGCCGGTAAAATTCGAAAAGCGACAACAAAAAACAGTTCTGCATTAAAAGACTTTAATTGCTCGATAAAATCCGGGTCCTTGAGACTTTCCGGCTGAAGGACCGGAATGTTTAAAGCAATCGCCGTTTTTTTAATGTCGCTTTGACGCATTTTTTGCCCGCGGCCCGCAGGTTTATCCGGCACTGTGACAACAGCGCATACCTGATGGTGTTGAGCAAGAATTTTTAAAGAGGGAACAGCAAAATCAGGTGTTCCCATAAAAACAATTTTCATAATACTAGTTTTTTTCTTCTTCAGCCACGATTTTACGGGCGATTGAACTGCGTGTCATTTCAACTTTAACATTATCGGCAATTTTTACAATCATGACGGTATTGTCTTTTTTCAAACCGACAACTGTTCCGTAAATTCCACCGATTGTTACAATGTTATCACCTTTTTCAACGCTTTCCAGCATTTTTTTGTGTTCTTTTTGCTTTTTTGCCTGCGGGCGGAAAATTAACAAATACATAATACCGAAAATTAAAATAATAGGTAATAAAGCGCCAATCGGATTTCCACCTTGTCCACCCTGCTGAGATGAACCAGCCATTGCTAAAACAAACATAAATAATGAATTCACAATTCCTCCGGATTTTGTTGGTTAACGATTTTTTATATTTTATGATATTTATTTAAAAATGATTTTTTCCAATCCAAATATATACCGTCCCAGATAGCCTTTCTGGCCCGGGTGACAAGGTTCAAATAAAAGTACAAATTATGGTAGCTTAACAAACGTAAAACTGTTATTTCTTTGGCAATATACAAATGTCTGAGATAAGCACGCGAAAATGTTCGGCAGGTATAGCAGTCACATTCTGCATCCAAAGGTACAAACTGCTCACGATACTTTGCATTTTTTATCGAAACCGGACCGTTAGATGTAAATGCCATTCCGTTTCGGCCATTACGGGTGGGCATGATGCAGTCAAACATATCAATTCCGCGTTCAATACATTCCAGCAAATCTTCCGGCTTACCCACACCCATTAAATAGCGTGGTTTTTCATGCGGCAATATTTCGGTACAAACGGATGTCATCTCATACATTGCTTTTTTGGGTTCGCCGACAGATAATCCGCCGATGGCATATCCGGGGAAATCAAGATCAACAAGTTCCCGGGCACATTGTTGGCGCAAATCGGCATAAGTGCCTCCCTGAACAATTGCAAAAATTGTTTGAGAATAATCATGCCGTGATTGTGTATGATTAAAACTGTTGATGCTTTTTTTTGCCCAGTCAATTGTTAATTTATTGGACCTGCTGACATAGTCATATTCAGCCGGAAAGGGTACGCATTCGTCCAAAACCATCATAATATCCGGTCCTAAAGCACGCTGAATATCAACGACCTTTTCAGGTGAAAAATGGTGCCAGGAACCGTCAATATGGGACTGAAACCGAAACCCGTCTGCTTTAATTTTATTCAATTCCGCTAAACTGAAAACCTGGTATCCACCGCTGTCAGTTAAAATTGGTCCGGACCAGTTACTAAATTTATGTAAACCACCCGCTTTTTGCACGAGTTCGGCACCGGGCCGTAAATACAAATGATATGTATTTGCCAGAATGATCTGGGCTTTGATTTTTTCCAGATCTTCAGGAGTTAAAGTTTTTACGGTTGCCTGGGTACCGACCGGCATAAAAATAGGTGTTTTAATGGTTCCGTGGTCGGTTTTTAAAACACCGGCCCTGGCCTGACTTTTTTTATCTTTTCTGATAACTTTAAATTCCAAGCTGGTAATACCTTTATCATTTATAGTAATATATAATTCAATGCTTCCTGAACAGTTTCAGACGGATAAATTTTTATAGAACCGTTCGGACTAAAATTTTTCATATTTCCTTTGGGAACAACAGCGCTCGAAAAACCCATTTTTGCACATTCGGCAACACGCGCTTCAATATGAGAAACAGAGCGTAATTCACCGGCAAGTCCGACTTCACCAACTAAAACTGTTTTATGGTCAATTACCTGGCTTTTTACACTGGAGGCAATGCATGCAAGCAAGCCAATATCAGCAGCGGTTTCGTCGATTTTCATGCCGCCAACGGCATTAACAAAAACATCCATAGCGCCAACACGTAAACCAATACGTTTTTCCAAAACAGCCAGCAGCATGTTTAAACGTTTCAAATCTAATCCTGTGGCAGTTCGCTGCGGATAGCCATAGTTGGAAGCACTGACCAACGCCTGTACTTCTACCAGTATGGGACGCGTACCTTCCATACAACAAATAACAGCCGAGCCGTTTGTTTGTGCCCGCCGTTCGGATAAAAAAACGGCCGATGGGTTCGGAACATCACGCAGCCCCTGTTCCCACATTTCGAAAACACCGATTTCGCGCGTGGACCCGAACCGGTTTTTCGCAGCACGTAAAATCCGATAAAAATGGTCCCGGTCACCTTCAAAAAGCAGTAATGCATCCACCATGTGTTCCAAAACTTTGGGACCTGCCAGATACCCCTCTTTTGTTACGTGCCCCACAAGAAAAACAGGAGTATTTTTGGTTTTGGCCAGTTGTATAATTTTTAAAGCACACTCACGTACCTGGCTGACACTTCCCGGTGCGCTTTCCAGCAACGGTGTAAAAATTGTCTGAATAGAATCGATAATGAGCAAACCAGGATTGATCATTTCAACGGCGTTTAAAACAGCTTCAAGCTCCGTTTCCGCAGCAATATATAATTGGTCCGAAGAAAGTTTGAGCCGGTCTGCCCTCATTTTTATCTGTTGAACAGATTCTTCGCCTGTTATATATAAAATTTTAAAATCTTCTTTGCTTAATCCGGCGGCCTCCTGTAATAAAAGTGTGGACTTGCCGATCCCCGGATCACCACCGACTAGTATCACCGAACCGGGGACAATCCCGCCGCCTAAAACACGGTCAAACTCGTGACTGTTTGCCGGTATACGGGGAGCGGAATCTGACTCAATCTTGTCCAAAAGCATAGGGTCCGGGCGCTCGCTAAAGGAATTTGAATGTCGAGAAGGAGCAATTACCCGTTCTTCAACAAAGGAATTCCAGCTTCCACAGGACGGACATTTGCCCTGCCAGCGTAATGAATCCTGACCACAATTTTGACAAACATAACGGATTTTTTCTTTACGGGATTTTGCCATCTTTTAAGACAGGATCCTTACAAGCAATTGAAATTTCACACTTTTAGTTTAGCAGAAAAAAGTATCAAAATTCCAACTTAAAATCAAGCCATTTTTAAATTGCAAACTTGACTATCTCAGATTATTTGTTTAGATTTTTGAGGATTTTCCCGGAGGAAATATGAGAATCATATTATTTATTTTAACTCTTTTTTTGTTTTTAAATTGCGGTAAAAAACAAGAACAACAAACGATTAGCGATGAAAAGCTGGAAAAATTCATAGAGGTTTATCAGGATTATCTTTTAGCAACAACAAAACCAACTGATAAACAGGAAAAAGAATTTGCCTCAACCGTTTTTGATTCTATATTAAATCAGCACAATTTTACAAAAGAAGAATTTATTTCCACAATCGAATATTTTAAAACCCAGCCCAAAAAATTTGAAGACATTTTAAAAGATTTGAACATGAAAATGTAGCTACTAGGAACCACTTTCTATTTTTTTCTTTTCTATGTTCAAAACAACCTTACGCAATGTCTTTCGAACATTATCTACAGAAGCTCTTTTTGCCGGGTCTATTTGATAAATTTGATAACTGCCGTTACGGTTACTGTGAAAATAAATTTTTCCATTCGACGTGACATCGGGGAAAGCATCAATATCAGGTGAACAGGTCAGTTTTTTTACCGTTCCCGAGGTCAGATCTTTTATATAAATATCATAATTTTGATCAACCTTGGCAAAAAACACCATTTTCGAACCGTTATTAAACACTCTGGCGCCAACATTATCGCCGTCTGTTGCGGGTATTTTTTGTTCTGTCCCGGTCAGCATGTCTTTGTGATAAATATTAAATTTATTGGGATTCTTTTTGGAATAATAAAAAGTATTTTCGCAAACCATATCTCCAAGAGAAAGAGATATACTGTCTTGCCACACTTTATTGCTTTGTTGAGTGGCTAATTGATAAGCATGAACACTAATAGATTCATCCATATCATTTACCTTTTCACGCGAGGTGTAATATAAAATATCCTGGTATTTCGAAAACATTGGGTTCCAGTCATCCACTAAATTGTGCGTTACGCGTAACGGTTTGAAATTGTAAATATTACCCATATAAATTTCTCTAACCATATCTTCTATACGGATATTTACCGTATCATCAACTGTTGAAGTATAGGCAAAAGTTTCACCGTCTTTATGAAATACAGGTGTTTCATTACGAGCCCCGTTTTTCGTCAATTGTTTGACCTTCCGGCTTGCCAGGTCCATCCAGTAAATTTCCCAATTACCGCTTCGGTTGGATTGGAACAAAAGTTTATCACCGCCGGGAGAACAGGACGGAAAAGCATTATTGCCAATGCCGTCACTCACTTGTTTAATTTCAAAGGGCAAACCAATAAAAGCAGCGATGGAATCGGCATATTGCTTTGCCTGGTAGCTATATAAAACGGTATTAAAACAATCTAAAGCATCCCGGTATTTTTCCTGTGCCCAAAAAACATAACCTTTTTCAACCAAAGCCGGGTTATATCCCGGATGCAAGTTTAAAGCAGTATTATAATTCTTTATTGCGTTTTCATAATCCGAATTTTCGCGATGCAATTTTCCCAAATCAACATAAAGGTCCGCATTTTTAGGGTCCAATTTAATGGCTAATTCTATTTCTTTATAGGTATCAGGTGATGACTGTTCGAAAGAACCGCTTCCGGCACAGCCCATGTATACAAGGTATAGTAAAAGTGAAAATAGTATTTTTTTCATCATCTGCTCCTCAATCATCTCCAACAAGTTTTTCTAAAGTATTTTCAGCTTGGATGATAAATACGAATTTTTATCTATTGTTTTGGATTGAAAAAAAGATATATTTCCCGAGCAAGTTCACTGGAAATGCCATCGACTTTTTCAATTTCTTCCATTGGTGCTGATTTTATTTTTTTTACGGAACCAAAATGTTTTAATAAAAGGTCCCTTCGCTTCCCTCCGACTCCCGGTATTTTTTCCAGGACAGAAACCAGGGTTCGTTGTTTTCGCAATGCCCTGTGATATGTAACGGCAAACCGGTGTGCTTCATCACGGATTCGCTGTAAAAGGTGCAAACCGGCTGATCCGCGTTTTATATTTTGCGGGTCTGAAAATCCGGGAACAAAAATCTCGTCCAGTCGTTTTGCCAGGGCTGCAATCGGCATATTTTCAACACCGGCTTCATGCAAACCCTGTAAAGCAGCGTTCAACTGACCTTTGCCGCCGTCAATAAGTATTAAATCAGGTAGTGATTTATTTTCCCTTAATAAACGGGAGTACCGGCGAAATACCGCCTCTTTCATCATTAAAAAATCGTCCGGGGTTTGTTTTGATTGAATTTTAAAACGCCGGTATTCTGATTTTTTAGCAACTCCGTTTACAAAACAAACCATAGAGGCAACAGGGTTCGTTCCCTGGATATTTGAAATATCAAATCCCTCTATTCGTTTTGGCGGGTGTTCCAATTTTAAATCACTTTGCAATGCTTTTACAGAATTGGTAATATAATCAGGCGATTGCATTTTTTCAAGCTTCAATTCATCCAGTAACAACTTGGCATTTTTTTCACACATTTTCAACAAATGCGCTTTTGCACCTCTTACAGGATGAGAAAATTTGATCTCGGCATTTCTTTTCTGTAAAAGCCAGGTATTTATCGTTTTTATTTCATCGCCAATTTCAACCGGCAGCATCACTTCTCCGGGAATTTCTTCATTTTTTAAATAATACTGTTTTAAAAAAGCGGTAACAACAGCTTCTTTGGTTTCATCCTGAACGCCGTTTAAATAATAATGTTGTCTCGCAATAATCCTGCCATCACGTATTTTAAACACAACACAACAGGAATCATCGGCTTCCGTTGAAACAGCAAGCAGGTCTCGGTCTGTTAAAGACTGGTCCACAACCTTTTGTTTTTGTTGAAATATCTCAATAAAGTTCAACTGATCCCGCAAGCGTGCGGCCTCCTCAAAACGGAGCTGGGCCGCCAATTCCGCAATATGGTCGCGGATATCGTGTTCAATTTGTTTTGTATGGCCTTTAATGAAATTTATGACATAGGCGATTACATTATTGTACTCTTTTTCATCGATCAAACCCTCGCACGGCCCATAGCATCTTTTAATATGATAATTTAAACAAAGCTTGAACTTGCCCTGGTCTATTTTTTCCTGAACAAGATCGTAGTTACAGGTCCTAACAGCAAAAATTCGCTTGATCGTTTTTAAAAGCATACGCATGCTTTGAACATCTGTATAAGGCCCAAAATATTGTGATCCATCGCGGATAATTTTTCGCGTTGGAAAAATGCGTGGAAACCGCTCATTGGTCACACGAATATAGGGAAAGCTTTTATCATCTTTAAGATTAATATTATATCTGGGCTTGTGCTCTTTAACAAGATTGGCCTCCAAAATTAAAGCCTCAACCTCGGAATCCGTTACGATGACTTCGAGATCATGTATTCTAGATACCAAACGAGACAGTTTTGCATCCACTTTGCGTGACTGCTGAAAATATGACCGTACCCTGTTCCGCAGCGACTTGGCTTTGCCGATGTATATGATTCCCCCACTTTTATCTTTAAACTGGTAAACTCCCGGTTTTGTGGAAAGATGCGCCAGTTTTAATTCCAGTTGTTTCGACAGGATTAACATTAGCGCCGAAATTTTTCCCAGTGTAAAACGTTTTCCAGAGATTTTTTCTCTTTAATTTTTACAGGCGAATCCGGATGGCCGACAGCAATCAAAGCAACCAAATTATAAACAACAGGAACGTTTAACAAGGAATTGATTTCGCCCGTATACGGTTTTTTATCACCGGCAACCCAGCAGGCGCCGAGACCTAAACCGGTTGCTGCCAGCAAAATGTTTTGAACAGCCGCACAACCATCTTCCAAATAGTATTTCGTATCTTCACAATAAACAGCGATACAAACCGGGGCCTGAGCTATAAATTTTCCGTAATTGGTTATATCAGCTATTTTTACCCGCATTTCTTCATCGGTTATAACCACAAATTCCCAGGGCTGCACATTACGTCCGGAAGGCGCCCGGCGTCCGGCATCAATCAGGGCATTTACATCTTCCCGGGATACCGATAAATTTTTAAATGTCCGTACACTGGCCCTATTATTTATTGCGTCAAATACATCCATACTATTATCCCTTGTCAATAAAATAAATAATGTTTTGATTTATGTGTGGCTGTAACAATTAATGTTTTTCGTAATTCTTTTTAATCAATTCTTCAAGCCGTTCTTTGGGATTTCTAACAATTTCTCCGTCAACAGTAAATTCATCACATTTCAACAATTTCAAACCATATTCATAATCCCGTAACAGGTTCGCACACTCTTCTTCCAGGTTTCTGCCATCCTTTTTTGCCTGCTCATTTAACAATTGCACAGCTTCTTCCGTAAAGATAATAACAATACCGTTTGTTGCCAAAAATCGTTTTTGAAAACTTTTAATATAAAAATTTGTCATTATCTTTTCAAGTTCGGGCAATGGATTTTCAATCATATCATCATTTACTGTAAATTTTTCTATCGTCGTATCCGGAAGCACCTTTTCATATTTCAACAATGCCCTGTCAACAACACTGACAAGCCCTCGTGCTCCTGTATGTTCCTCATTGGCAAGTTCAGCAACACGATATAAAGCTTTATCGGAAAAATCGACATCAATTCCATAGGCCTTAAAATCACGTTTTTTGCCCAAAATAACGGTACTGTTGGGATTTTTCAATATCTGATATAATCCTTCAACATCCAGATCATTTAAAGTAACAACAACAGGTAATCTCCCGATAAATTCGGACTCGAAACCAAAACGAATCAAATCTTCGGAACGAACATTTTTCAAAATCTGGATATTTGAATCATCCAAATCGGTTGCCTCTGTTTTATTTTTAAAACCTATCGGTTGCTGATTCAACCGGCGACGAATAATATCAGGCAAATTTGAAAAAGCACCGCTCATAACAAACAAAATATTTTTTGTATTGATCTTTTTCCGGTCCACCTTACCGGTCCGCTGGGCTTCCATGGCAGCTTCCATTTGCGAGGCAAGGTCGTGAGGTGTTTTCAAATCCACTTCTGCCTCTTCCATGAGTTTCAGTAAATTTCGCTGAACCCCACCGCGAGAAACATCCGGTCCATAACCGTTACCGCTGGAAGCAATTTTATCGATCTCGTCAAGATACACGATTCCGTATTCAGCCAGATGAATATCTCCGTTGGCCTCATGTACTAAATTTCTCACCAGGTCTTCTACATCACCACCAACATATCCGGTCTCGCTAAATTTAGTAGCATCACCCTTAACAAATGGCACGCCAAGTTTTTTAGCAATCAGTTTTAATAAAAATGTTTTACCAACACCGGTTGGTCCGATCATCAAAACATTACTTTTAATATTACCGATTAACTCACTATCACCCTCTATAGACATTTCATATTTCATTCGATTAAAATGTGTACAGATTTTTGTAGAAAGCACTTCAACAGCGTCATCCTGACCAACAATATATTGGTTTAAATAACTTTCAAGCTCTGTCGGTTTGAGATCAAAGTTGATCTGTGTCGTTTTTTTAGGTGTTTCTTTTTTTTCTCCGGGTTCATTTCCAACAGCATCCGGTTCCGGAGGGACAACGACTTTATCACCATATCGGCTTTTCAAAAAATCAGAAACATCTTTACGAAGTTCATCAGGGGTGGGAATTTTATTCATATTATTAGAAATTGACATTTTATCCTCAAAAATAATAACAAATATCAGCTAAACCGCAATAACAGCAAAATCTGTTCCAAATAAAAGGAACCTAAGTTAAATAAAAATCATATTATAATGAATCAACTACTTGATATTCTATGCCATATTGACAGTAATTGTCAGGCTTTTGACGCACGAAATTTCAAACTTGTATCAAAACATGTGACAGAGTGTGTCAAAGCGCCGATGGAAATATAATCTACACCCGTTTCAGCAACTGCCCTTACATTTTCCAGGGTAACATTACCGGACGCTTCGATAGGAATTCGGTGGTCCGTATATTCAACACATGCTTTCATTTCATCTGCTGTCATATTGTCCAGCATAATCCTGTCAACGTCAAGAGCGACGGCCTCCTGAACATCAGCCATGCTTTGAGTTTCAGTTTCAATTTTTGCGGAAATGTTGTTTTCTTTTAAATAGGTTCGACACCTTTCAACAGCAGGCGTTATACCACCGGCAGCAACAATGTGATTGTCTTTAATAAGCACCATATCATAAAGCCCGAATCGATGGTTTTCACCACCGCCGCAGGCAACAGCATATTTTTCCAGCATTCGCCATCCGGGGGTGGTTTTACGTGTATCGAGTATTTTTGCAGAGGTGCCTTTGACTTTTTCCACATACTTGTTTGTCATGGTCGCAATTCCGGAAAGCCGGCCTAAAAAATTCAGGGCTGTTCTTTCCGCTATTAAAATCGAATCCGACTCTCCTTTTAATGTTAATAAAACCTGAAATTTTTCAACATGATCACCGTCTGTAACCATTTCCTCAATTTCCAGATTTTCATCAACAGCTAAAAAAACCTGTTTGGCAATCGAAATTCCGGCAACAACGCCTGTGTCTTTTGCAATAATTTCAGCCGTTGATGTTGTTTTAACCTGAGTTACGGCTTTTGAAGTAATATCACCATTGTCGCCCAAATCTTCAATCAGCGCCGATCTTATCAACTCTGTAATTTTATCAAAATTTAAAATTTCTTTATTCATGAATTATTTGACAACTCCTCATCAATTTCCATAATTTTTCGATTTGCAGACTGACCAATACTATCAGTTACACCACGCTCTTGCACGACAATTTTAAACAGTTCTCTGGCTTTTTGCAAGTTACCGAGTTTTTTATATCCTTCACCGGCCCGATACAACGCTGTTATGCCCCAGGGCAATTTTGTCGGTTTTGACAGATAACGGACTTTGAGATACTCAACGATGGCCTGCTCAATATCACCGCGTGCATTATAAGCTTCGGCAATCCAATATTGAACCTCGGGTTCTTCCTCTGCAGACACAAAGGGTTTCAGGTCATGAAGATATTTAATAGACCGGTCATAGTCTTTTAAATAGTAAAGAAAAGCACCAATAGTGACTTTACGTGCCAAAATATCAGGCGAATCAGGATACTGGGCAATATACGCCCGTTGAAGGGCAATAGCGCGGTCACGGAGGCCCAGATCATCAAAAGCATCAATCAACAAATCCATTGCTTTTGCTCTTAAAGGCCCATCTTTTTGCAAGTCCATAACACGCTGAGAAGCGGCGATACAGCTTTCCAATTGACGGTTTTTATAATAAAAATCAGCCAAATACACATAGGCCGAAGCAACAATTTCAGGGTCTTCATATTTTTCAGGTATGTTTGTCAAAATTTTCAGGGCTTCATCGGTTTTGTTAAGAACAACATATAACCGCGCCAAACCCAGTTCACCATGTCCGCCGGCGGGTGTATCTTTAAATTTGTCGCTGACATTCTTTAACAATTTTTCAGCCGTATTGAAATTTTTCTGAGCAATTTGGAACATACCGGCTTGATAAACAAATTCTGCTTCCGAATTTTTATCGTCATACTGTTTATTAAACTGATTGGCCAGTTGGTCCGCTTTTGCTAAATGTCCGAGTTTATATTCGCAGATAACATATCTTTTAAATGCTTCCTGTTGCAGCTCGCCGGATAAATCGTTCATCATCTTACTATATAATCCGGATGCCTGTTCATACTTCTCATTTCGATAAAAAATATCAGCCGACCGGGTTTGGGCCTGCTGCGCCAATGTGTCGCTTGGATGATTTTTTACCAGTTCCTTCCAAAAACCCAAAGCAACCTGCCATTGGTTCATTTCATCGGCAATAGAACCTGCTTCGTATAACGCTTTAGCCTGTAAATTTTTATCATGCGTTAATTTTAAAAAAGAATTAAACTTTTCAATGGCCGTGGTGTTTGAAGAACTTTTTGCTTCTGCAAGGGTCAAATACCAGAGATGATCTTCATTAAGAGTTAGTGAAAAAAAGGATTCCATTCCCGGTAAAATATCAGGAGCCGTGTCCTTTAATAATTCTTCTGCTTCGTTATACTTTTTCTCTTTTATAAATAATTGCGCCAAACTCGATTTTGCCTGATCAGCATATTGGCTGTAAAAATAATAGGTTATAATTTCCTGATAAAGTTGTTTAGCTCTTTCCGGACGATCCTTTTCATAAAGCTGTGCAAGCTGAAATTTAGCCGGTACAATGTATTTTGGATCATTTAATTGTGTATATCTCTCCAGGAAATCAGCAGACGAATCAGTCAATGCCAGTTTTTGCAAGGCGGTTCCTGTATAGTACAACGCCTCCGGATAACAAGCTGATTGTTCTCCGGAAAATATCACATCCTGGCAAACAGTAACAGCTTTTTGTAATGATAAAAAATCCGATTTATGTTTTAATAATAATTCTGCCAAATTTACCTTATAGCATGAGCTGTTATCATTATCATTTAAAAAGTTGGTGGTGTTAATAACAGAATCGAGCAGGGTTATTTTTATAGATGGTTCAGAAATATTTTCCAAATAGGAATTTAAAACCAACTCACCGGATTTTTCAGTCCATTGTGATGACACAAAACTCTCACGCAATAAATCAAAAGTTTCCAGCGAGTTGTCTAAATAGGATTTGGCCTTTGCTGTTTCACCCAAATATTGATTTTTTTCAAACAATGCACTTTGACAATAGATTATAGAATACAAAAGTTCATCACGCGTTAAACCGGTATTTTCCCCGGCAGATAATACTTTTTTAATCAAATCCATGGCTAAACTGTATTGATGTTTTTCAAAGATTAAACTTTTTAACCAGTTTTGAATCAAAGAAGAGTTTTGCACAGAAAATGAATTATTTAATAACAAAGAAGTCATAAGCTCAGAATCTTTAGTGTCACCGGTTTGAGAAAACTTTTCAAGATATTCAACTCTTTCTAAAACCTGGTCATAAAACTCTGAACCGGGATAAAGGGATAAAAACCGTTTATATTCGGATAGTGCCACAACATTATTGTTTTCTTTTTCATACAACTGTGCCGTTTTAATCTGTGCATCGTCAAGATAGGGACTGTTTAAACAGATGGAAGAAATTCCGGTAAAAGAATTTTTAGCACCGGTATAATCCTTTAACTGCTTTTCCTGGATTTGTGCTAAAAAGTACAAAACCTCATCTTTTTTATACAGATTGGGTTGTTGCAGGTCCTGCTGCAACAAATAAACAGCTTTTGCTGCGTTGCCCTGTTTTGTTAAAAGATCGGCAGTTTTTAAAAGCATACGTTGATTTAATAATCCGGAAACACTCTCTCCCTGGATTTTTTCGAGATAGCCTAAAGCTGCACCAATATCATCCAGTTTTTCACAGGTTACGGCAATTTTGAAAAAATAATTATTCTTTTCATTTTCAGATAGTTGATTGAGATCAATACCTTTATAGATATTCAGCGCTTTTTGATAATCTCTAGTTTCAAAAAGACAATCAGCTTGCAAAATATTCACCCGTGTTTTGATTCGGGCATTCAACGGCTGCTTTAAAACTTTATTCAAAACTTCAATGGCCTTTTCATTCATATTTTTATTTCTGAATGAATTAGCAAGGGAAATGCCCACTACACCGACAGAATCGTGCTGGAACCCGCTGTTTATGATTTCATAATAAACACTGTCGACCAGCGCAAAACGGCCTGTTTTTTTGTACAAATCCGCTTTCAGCATTTTAGAACGGATAACAAGGTCGTCTTCTATTCTTTCGCTTTCCAATTTTTCGAGCTCAGTATTTGCCAAATCATACTTTTGCTGAGAAATCCGTATTTTAGCCAACAGGTACCGCGCTTCAAATCGTTTGGGATGAAGAGAAAAATTTTCCATAAAATAATTAGCGGCATCGGATGCTTTTACCAGGTCATTTGCTTTGATATATTGTTCAGCAGCATGAATTTGAGCTTCGGGTATGAGATTACTTTCAGGGGAAAAAAGTTTCAATCGTGAAAAGGCGATTGCCGACTCTTTATGCATTCCAAATTTTGCCAAAACATCCGCCCGGTTGAATTGGGCCTGGTCTAAAAAGCTCGATTCAGGGTATTTAAGAATTAATTTTAAATAGGTCTGAGCAGCAACATTCACGCTGTCGCATTTTTCATAATTAACAGCCGCATAAAAAAGGGCTTCCGGCGCCTTTTGACTTGACGGATAGAGTTCGGCAAATTTCTTGTATTGCAAGGCAGCCAGATCAAACATTTTTTCTCCAGCCAGTTTACCGGCAAGTAAAAAATCCTGTTCTTCCTGTAACAGATCGTTTTGCGCCCATACGCTGCTGATTAATAAAAAGATCAAAATTACAGATTGAAATAATTTCTTTTTCACTACAATATCTCCAATTTTGCAAATGGATAGACAACTCTTTTTTCTCCGGTTGTATCAAATAAAATCACCATCTTTATTCGATCAGCCGATGGCTCCATCTTTAATATCGTCCCGCGTCCGAATGTCGGGTGTTTAACCCGCATGCCTATGCTAAACTCTTTATATTCCTGTGATTCATCTTCGTAATTCGGCATAACATCCTGATAAGCAGGCCTGGCTTTTGGTACTTTGCGTGTTTCAGTTTGTATATACCGGCTTTGCACATGCTGTACATAGGTCAAATCCAATTCCTTAAGAAATCGGGATTTAAAACTTGCCGGGTCCTGTCCGAAACGTCGCCGGCTTTTTGCCCAGGATATATAAAGTCGTTCCTTGGCACGGGTTGCACCGACGTAAAACAAACGTCTTTCTTCTTCCAGCGCTTCCGGATCAGTCAAGCTCCGTGATAGAGGAAACAAACCCTCTTCCAGTCCGGTTAAAAATACCGTATCAAATTCCAAACCTTTGGCGGCATGTAATGTCATAAGCGTAATGGCATTTGTTTTGTCGTTCCAGGTATCAATGTCTGTGGTCAATGAAACGTGTTGTAAAAATTCATCCAAAGTTCCGCCATTTGAATGATTACTGGAAAATTCCGAAATAGCAACCAGCAATTCCTTGATATTTTCCAAACGCGTCTGCGATTCAATTGTTCCCTCGTCATTATACATTCGTATAATTCCAAGTTCTTCAACCATGGCAGCAGACAATTCACCCAAAGGAAGTTCTTTAAGTAATAACGTATACTTTATTATCAATTTATAAAAAGAATAAACTTTTTCCGCTGTTTTTTTCTGAATAGAAGGAATTTCCCTAACTTGAGCAACAGCCTCATAAAAGGTCATACTTTTCTGCCGTGCATACTCTTCAATTTTAACAAGAGTTGTCGGCCCGATTCCACGACCCGGGAAATTGATAACTCTTTTCAAGCTTATTTCATCCGCAGGATTAGTCAGCAAACGCAAATAGGCCAAAATATCTTTAATTTCTTTACGTTCGTAAAATTTAACACCCCCAATAATTATATATGGAAGTCCGTTGGCGCGTAAAAAATCTTCTAGTACACGCGACTGGGCATTAGTCCGGTATAAAATTGCAAAATCATAAAACTGTTTGGTGCTGTTTCGAAGTTCCCTCGTAATGTACAAAACCACATGCCGCGCTTCATCCTTCTCGTCCCCCACCGTCATTAAAGTAACCGGTTCGCCGGTGGCATTTTCCGTCCATAATTGTTTTTCATGACGTTTGCTGTTTTTCTCAACAACCGAATGGGCTGCCGCGAGTATGTTTTTGGTAGACCGGTAATTTTGTTCCAGATGAAATTTTTTGCATCCCGGATAATCCATTTCATATTCAAGGATATTTCGCAGTTCTGCGCCACGCCATCGGTAAATGGACTGGTCATCATCACCGACAACACAAATATTTTTATATTTTTCTGCAAAAAGTTTCAATACCTGATACTGGGCCTGGTTTGTGTCCTGATATTCATCAACCAATATGTAACGAAACCGGTCCTGATAAAACTCTTTAACCAGAGGATAACGTGTGAACAGCTCAAAAGGTTTTATCAACAAATCATCAAAATCCATCGCATTCATACGTTTAAGCCGTTGTTGATATTCTTTATAAATATCAGCAATAGCCCGGTCCATGGGTCCTTCAGCCATTTTGGCAAAATCTTCCGGATCAATCATTTGGTTTTTTGCACCGCTGATTCGAAAAGCAACATGCTTGGGTGAAATTTCCTGGACCTGCGGTTTAATGTCACTAATAATATTTTTAATCAACGTCGCCTGGTCGGCTGTGTCATAAATTGCAAAATTGGATGTATAACCCAACCGGTCAGCTTCACGACGCAGCATTCGGGCAAAAAGAGAATGAAAAGTGCCGATCCACATCCCGGACATCATTTCAGGGACCAGTAAATTGATCCGGTCCCGCATTTCATTTGCCGCTTTATTTGTAAAAGTCATTGCCAAAATTTCACGAGGTTCGGCCAGTCCGTTTGCCAGAATATAGGCGATACGATAAGTCAATACACGTGTTTTACCACTGCCGGCGCCGGCCAGAATTAAAACAGGTCCGTCTGTTTCCGTAACTGCGCCCCTCTGGGCGTCATTAATATCCGTATATAACCAATCAAGCTGCGATGTATCTAAAGCTTTATTGTCCACTCGAAAGCTTCTCCAATCGTTGTTTCTGTTTAATCTTGCGTCTGTATTTATCAAATTCGCGTTTAGCGCGTAAATGCTGATTTAAAGAGGTGCTGAACGTATGGCTGCCGTCACCATTTGCTACAAAATACAAATATGGGGTTTCATCCGGAAAAAGCGCAGCACGTATCGCTTTTATACCGGGATTACTTATGGGGCCGGGCGGTAGTCCCGGATATTTATAGGTATTATAGGGAGAATCGATTTCCAAGTCCCTGAATAAAAGCCGGCGCGGACCATTCGGGATAATATACTGAATGGTCGGATCAGCCTGTAACAGCATTCCTTTTCGAAGCCGGTTATGATAAACAGATGAAATGGCCGCCATTTCAATGTCGATCATGGCTTCACCTTCAATAATGGAAGCCAGGGTCAAAACCTGAATATCAGTAAAATTTATTCGTTTTGCCTGTTGTTGCAAACTGTCAGAATATTGTTTGTGAAACATGTCAAGCAAAGTTTGAATAATCTGTTTTTCACCCAGACCAAAGGTAAAAAAATATGTCTCAGGATACAAGTATCCCTGCAAAGACGGACTGTCGATATTCTGACCGGCAATAAAAGCCGAATCGTTTACCAGGCTCATAAAAATCGCCGAATCCACATCCATTTTTTTTGCTACAATACCGGCAATTTTTTGGGCCGGTAGGCCTTCCGGAATTGTTACTTGTATAAAACTTTGTCTGCCTTCAGTCAATCCTTTTAACGCCTCATAATTTGACATCCCCTGTTTCAGGGTAAACCTGCCGGCCTTGAGCGCCAGGGTTTTATTAAAAATTTTGGCTGTCAAACGAAAATCATCTGCGCTTTTAACGACCTGGTTTTCCCGGCATTTTTGTGCAACCTCGGTAAAAGATGCACCCCACCGGACAGTAATAATAACATCTTTTCCGGTTGTCTGTAACGGCCAAAAAACAATATAAGCCAAATAGGACATGCTGATAATGACAACAACAATCAGGATTAACAGTATCTTTAATATATTCTTTTTAACTTTTTTCATCTTTTTATAATACAAAAATATCATATAATACATGGGTCCAGCAGGCTATTCCCAAACCTCTGAACTGATACAGGACGCAAAAAATCAATCCGAACAAAAACCGGAACAAGGCGGAAAACCAGGTAAAGGGTTCTGCGCCGAGATAGTGCATCCAGGAAAAAATAACTGAAGAGAACAGGGCCGAAATACCATAGGCCAAAAAACTCTGAACGCCAAAGTATCGTTTTAAGGTATAACCGGTACAGGCGAAAAGAAAGGCGCGAAAAATAATCTCTTCATATATACCGGCGCCTACAGCCACAAACACATTAAGGTGCAGCATTTCCAAAACAGGATGAATCATCAAAAGCAAATGGGTGGTATGGATGATAAAAAATCCAAGAAATGCCGCATAAAATGCGGATTCCAAAATCATTATAAAAAAATAATTTAAAACAACCGGGGTTGTTTTTCTTTCCTTAAAAATAACAGCAAAAAAAACCACAAATAAAAGCAATAATAAAAACGTTGAAATTTTTTGCACGCCCCATATTTGAAAAATTTCTTTAAATAAAAAATCAGCCTGGTTTCTAATATTTGTAAAATAATTTTTACCTAAAATCAGCGCTGTTATTTCATAAATCAAAATCAACGGTGCAATGCTGATCAAACTATATAACATTGTACGGCTGTTATTCAAGTATTCATATATCGAAAACATCCTTTGCGAACGAATATCACCTGTACCAGCCATAACTCACCCACACCTGTATTTATTTCCGGTTACGTTTTTGCCATTTTTTCAGATCAGGCAAGCTTAACGTATTAATGACATCGTTTTTTGTGGCCCAGCCCCGACGTGCCGTGCCGACTCCGAGTTCCATCATGGTCAGGTGCTTGGGATGATGTGAATCGGTATTAATGGAAATTTTTACATTATTCTCTATTGCCTTACGGATGTTCAAATCAGAAATGTCCAGACGGTCCCAGAAAGAATTCACTTCCAGGGCGGTACCGGTTTCAGATGCTTTTTTTATCACACGGTCCATATCAAGCTCATAACCCTCGCGCCTTGATATGAGTCGTCCGGTCGGGTGCCCGATGACATCAACGTATGGATTTCCCATGGCGGATAAAATACGTTCAGTCGGATTGGTTTTAAAGGCGCTGTGAATGGACGCGACAACAAAATCCAGTTGTTTTAAAATATCATCCGGAAAATCAACAGAGCCATCTGGCATAATATCAACTTCTGTTCCGGTTAAAATAGTAAAATCACTAAACTCTTTGTTTAATGTCCGAATTTCTTCCATCTGCTGGTATAATCTGTCAATGCTGCAGCCATTGGCGTAAAAAACAGACTGTGAATGATCGTTAAAAGACATGTGGGAATATCCCAGTTGCCGAACATGTTCTGCCATATCCTTTAAAGCCAGTTGACCGTCGCTATAGGTGGAATGAATATGCAGATCGGCCTGAATGTCTTTTAACTGTACCAGGTCCGGCAGTTCATTTTTTATCAAGGCATCAATTTCGCCGCGGTCCTCCCGTAATTCTGCCGGGGGACAGGGCATATTTAAAAGACGATAAATATCCTCTTCAGTTTCACCGCCTAATTTTTCATTTTCTCTGAATATTCCATATTCGTTTATTTTCAGTCCCTTTTTCTTGGCGATTTCACGTAAACGTACATTATGGGCCTGTGAACCGGTAAAATATTGTAAAGCAGCGCCAAAACTTTCGGCCCTCACGGCCCGCAAGTCCACCTGAAAACGGTCATTGAGTATGACACTTGCTTTGGTCTCCCCTGCTCCCAAAATCCGGGTAACCGCCGGCATTTTTGTAAAAGCTTCAATAACACTGGGACCGTTATCTGTTTCCACCAAAACATCTATGTCGTGTACGGTTTCACGAAACCGGCGTACGGACCCGGCAGAAGAAATGCGGCTAATCATTGATCCGGCATTTTCCATCAAATAGGATTTCACATCTTCAAATATGGGCCAGGCAATACCGATTGATATACGTTCCCGGGCTGTTTTATACAGTTCAATACTTTTTAAAATATTTTCAACTTTTTTAGCACCCATTCCGGACAGTTTGGCCAGTTCGCCGCTTTCAGCAACTTTTAAAAGATCATCAACGGTCTCCACATGGAGTTGTTTATAAGCCAGGGCAGCGGTTTTGGGGCCGAAACTTTGAATGTTTAATAATTCAAAAAGCTCTTTGGGAGCTTTCGTCAACAGTTCGTTATACTGGGGAATTTGACCTGTTTGCAAATATTCTTCAATTTTAGCCTGTAAGGCTTTGCCAACGCCCGGAATATCAGCCAGCGCATTGTTCTTCCAAACATCGACAATGTCTGTTGTCAGCTCTTCAATAGCCCGTGCTGCCTTGCGATAGGCATTTATTTTAAACGGCACTTCTTCCAGAAACTCGAGAATGTCCGCCATTTGGTTGAAAATAGTGGCAATTTCTATATTTTTCATATTTTATTCCTCACCGATACAAGGTCGAATATAGCATTAAAGCGGCGAAAAATCAACCTGTAATTATTGGAAAATGGTTTTCTGCTTATGGAAAATCTGCTCTGTCATTTGGGTACAAGCGCTAATCCAGAATTCACATTTTCACGTTGGATGCCTGTTTTCACAGGCATAGCAAAAGGAGTTATTATGCTGAAAGCTTCTTACATTCTATGAATCAGTTCTTTATTTCAGAAAATTTCTCAAAACCAAACCATTCCTGCCATTACCGCACAAGCGGTAATCCAGAATTCACATTTTCCTGCTGGTTGCCTGTATTCCAGGCATGACAAAAGAAATTCTCATGCTGAAAACATCTTACCTTCCATGAGTCAGTTCTTTATTTCAGAAAATCTCTTAAAACCAAACCATTCTTGTCATTACCGCGCAAGCGGTAATCCAGAATTCACATTTTCACGTTGGATGCATGTTTTCACAGGCATGACGGAAAGGGTTTTCATGCTGAAAGAATCTTACCTTTCTAACAAACAGTTCCTAATTCTGGAAAAGTTCTTCCAGAATGACATGTAAAGAACACTTGACTTTGTCTGAAATAGTAAATATTATAGAATAATAAAAATCAAATTAAAGACTCTCCGGGGAGTATAGATGACCAAATTTATAATCTAATAGTAAAGTCGGTCGGCTAACGTATGACGGGAATGCTATATCCAGGACAAACTGTGATTTATCTATTTATTATATTTCTATAAAACAGACGAGATTAAACAGTGTGAGTGTTTGAAAATGGGATTTTTACACATGAGACTAGAGTTAATAATTTCTTTTGTATTGTTTTGGGCTCTTACAAGTTGTAATAATGAAGACTATAGTACAGGTCCAGACAATGATAAAAATAACTGGATTAAAGTTGAAAGCGGTGTAACAAAAACACTGTATGATATTGATTTTTTTGACGGCAAAAACGCTTGGATTGCAGGAGATTCTGGAATAATATTACATACAAAAGATGGAGGCAACAAATGGGAAACACAGTCATGTAATACTGGAACTTTTCTCAAGGCTGTAGACTTTGTCGACAACTATTGCGGGTGGGCATGTGGCAAGGATACGATTCTATGCACAACAGATGGAGGGAAAACCTGGAATTTACAATATTTCCAAAATTTAGGAGATGGCCATTTTCGGGATATTCAGTTTTTAAATAAAGACATAGGATTTGCAGTCGGTGGTTATGGAGACTTTGACAGTAAAGGGATTTTATTGCGAACGGATAACGGCGGAGAGAACTGGAGCATGTTATCAGGATATGAGTTATCAACTCTAACAAAAATTTCCATCGAAAATGAGAATATTTGGATATGTGGATTTGGAGGTAAAATTCTTTTATCAAAAGATGCTGGATTATCCTGGGATGAGAAAAACTTTAATTTAACGCCGCTTCCATCATTTACTTGTATTCAATTTGTAGACTCTTTACATGGGTGGGTATCAAGCCGGGACGATTATCTGGGATTTTATGCAACTAAAGATGGAGGTAAAATTTGGGTAAGAATATCTGAATCTTCATTTATGGATATAGGAGGAGTGCAATGTTTCTTTTTTATTAATAAAGATCTCGGCTGGTTGTGTAATTTCCCATTTGACAGAACATTAATAACAAAGGATAGTGGATCATCGTGGGAGATAGATTCTGATATCTATCAAAGGATATACTCATTTACTTTTTTGCAAAATGGGGATGGATGGGCTGTTGGTAGTAAGGGTGGTATTTTGCATTATATAAATAATAATTAAATTTTACAAGCACACCGTAGGCAAGGATAACAGAGTTCACCAAACTATTCTATATTCGAGCAGGATATTAACAAATGACAATAAAGCAATGTTATAAAGACAAATCTTTCTTGTCATTACTACGTTAGTAATCCAGAATCTATACTTTCCTCTGGATGCCTGTTTTCACAGGCATGACAAAAGGGATTGTGATGCTAAAAACATCTTACCTTGTATGAATCAGCTCTTTATTTCAGCAAATCTCTTAAAACCAAACCATTCTTGTCATTACCGCGCACGCGGTAATCCAGAGTCCACATTTCTCGCTGGATGCCTGTTTTCACAGGCATGACGAAAAAGGCTTGAAATGTCGGAAGCATCTTACTAAAAAAAATCAGTTCTCTATGATGATTCTTTTAACAACGTACCTCACAAAATTCGTTTTTTATAATTGTTTTCAAATTTAAGGAGTTAAAAAATGAAAAGGCTAATCCTTTTTATTTTATTGGTCTTATTACCAATTCAAAGTTACGCATCTGAAAAATATATCAGTGCGGGATTTAATTTATCAACATTCTATAATAGCGATTCCAAAATATTGCCCGGTTTTTCGATAGAATTGGGTAAGGAATGGAGAAAAAGCGAAAGGGCCTATTTTTCATTGGGAATTGAATATTTGTACAGAGGCACCCGGGTAGAAAACAAGTATGTTTACAGTGAACAATGGTTGTTGAAAATAAATGCTGACTGGCAGGTAGGGTACCTGGCCTTTCCCTTCAAGTACAGTTATATGTTTGCCGAACAGAAAAGAGTTTATTTTACAGCCGCTTTAACACCGTGTTGGTCTATCGTTGACAATTCAAAAATTTCAACTATTTTTATAATTGAACCTGGAGATTTTCCAGAAGAAGATGCAGACTATTTTATGCAATATGATGCAATGTTGTCAGAGTTTAGAAATTCAACGATTGATGTACGTGTCGGTCTCGGGAAAAAGTTCGACTGGTTTTCCGTTGATTTGCAAACCCGCATCGACCTTTATGGCAGTGTTGATGAGCTTCGGCGGAAGACTAATATCAATTCAAAATTTATATCGTTTTGTCTCATAATAAACTATTATTTTTAAAGGGAGTATAAAATGAAAATAAATAAAAAAGTGATAATGCTTATTACTATACTTACACTGATATGCAATATAAGCATATACGCTCAGGAAAATGTTGGTATAAAAATTGGAGGCAATTTGTCAAAATTCAGAACAATCGACTTAGTAAAAATTTGGATAAAGAAATAGAAATATTACAAAAATCATTGGGTTCAGATGTTGAACGAGCTTTTTCTGTCTCTTTGCTTCGTAAGGATGTTGAAGCCTTATAAAATCAAGTGAGGTCGGAAAGCGATGATGCTGCAAAACAAATAGACAGAATATATGATCAGAATAAATGGTTTTAGGATTAATGGGAACTATAGCTATTGGACTATAGGTTTTAACGTCTAATGCTTGAAATCCCCTGTTTCGAAGACCCTTAGTTTCTCCAGGGATGTGATTATTCGGGGTATCTTACGGATAAAACAAGGGTTTAAAAACCAATATGACTATAAAATGAAACACTATTAAAATGCGCTACAGCAGATCACAAACGTTATTAATGGACAAAAAAATTGAGGTAACTATCAATGAGTCCGTTATTTGAGAACTGATCAGGGTACATGCCCTGTTTTATTTAACACCCTGGAAAAAATTTCCTGGGCGAGCAAAACATATTTCATGGAGGATTATACTATGACGAAGATCGAAAAAATATTAGTAGAGGTCAAGACAGGTAGCTCCTCTGGAGCAGGGACTGATGGGTATGTCTATCTAGGTATTGCCGGCCGTGAGTTCCTACTGGACACAAGGCATGACGATTTCGAGAAACCCAAGTCCACGCAAGGGACCGAGCAATTTGTGTTGGGTCTCCATGCAAATGTGATACAGAACTCGGTAAACGATCCCCGCTCGTTATATATCAATTACATTGAGCAGTGCCCTGTCTACATTCGCTTCGAACCCGCTGGAGTGGGACCCGACTGGCAGGTCGAGTCTGTCTGGGTGACGGTTAATCCGACATTTCCATCAGAAGTGAAATATCGTACACTAGCCCATGGTTGGCTGGGTCAAAACTACGGCAAGTGGTTATTCCTGGTCAAGACCATATAAAAACGTCAAGGCTTTTAATTATGGAGATTATATGGAGTAAAAAAAAACGAAATACTGCCTAATCCGGCGTGGAGCGGACCTACTATGCAGGGGATAACGCGATGCAAAAAAACAAGCTCAGTTACAATTTTCACAGTTCCACAATCCAAAACGCAAGCCGCTCACACCATTGTTATACTATGAACTCATTCATGAACTTTTCATAGAAAGAGTTAACATTTTTATTGATTTATTTAAATTTCTTTCTAATATGTACGTGTCTATATAATAATGCGTACGCACATATTATGAGGAAAAGAGCAATAAAAACAATCACAGTAACAGAATTAAGAGGAAATATATATAAACTTCTTGATGAAGTATTGAATACCGGCATTCCAATAGAGATAAATAAAGGAGATCGGAAGTTAAAGATCATGCCTGCAGAAAAAGTAAATAAACTTGAAAATTTAGTATCAAGGCCAAATGTGATTAGGGGAAATCCTGATGAGAATTAGTGGATATTAGTTGGGAAAAGGAGGTAAATCTTGATTTACCTTGATACCCATGTTGTCATGTGGCTATATGCTGGAAAAATTGAAAACTTTTGTAAGACTACCTTTTAATTTATTGTTTTGATTTACTTTTTTTCATCAAGATATGACACAAGATTTTCCAATCCTGTTAAATAGCTGTCGAGCCCCAGACCCGAGATTTGATTGATACACACCTCACGAATCACGGATATTTTTCTAAAGTCTTCCCGGGAATGAATATCCGATAAATGCACTTCAATCGTGGGTAACTGAACACCGGCAATCGCATCCCTCAGGCTGTAACTGTAATGAGTCAGCGCGCCGGGATTGATGACAATCCCCTGAGCATCGTGCCTGTTATTATGAATAAAATCTATTAAATGCCCCTCATGGTTTGATTGAAAAAATTCAACCGTAACATTCAGGTCAGAGGCTTTTTGTTCAATGTATCTGTTCACGTCCTGCAGGTTCAAATGACCGTAAACGCCGGGTTCCCGTTCACCCAGCAAGTTCAGATTAGGACCGTGAATAACAAGAATATGATACAAAGAGACCTCCAAATGATTATTGTTGTCCGTTATTTAAAATCAGTTCGATGGCCTGTTCAACATGTGCCTCATCCAGATTGTTTTTAAGCACAGCTTTACCGATTTTGTTTACAAGCACCCATAACTGACCTTTTGCAGACCTTTTTTTGTCCCGCAGCATGGCGTTTTTCACAGTTTCAACATCCAGGAAATCCGGTACAGCAGGAACAGGTAACGTGTTCATAAACTGTAAATAGTGATTATATTTTTCATCCGATAATGAACCGGAACAAAGGGACAAATAAAGAGCGCCTTTCATGCCGTGTATAACAGCCTCACCATGAAGAAAATGTTTATAATGTGTGGCAGCCTCCAGAGCATGACCGATGGTATGACCAAAATTCAATATAGCACGCAATCCGGATTCACGTTCATCCTGGGCGACAACATCCGCCTTTATTTCACAACACCGGTAAAGGATATTTTCCAAAAGCTCCCTATCACTTAATTCAATAAGCGACGCCCAATTCTGCTGAATTTTCTCCAGAAATAACTCGTCCCAGATAAATCCATACTTGACGACCTCACCCATTCCGGCGATAATTTCACGCGGCGGTAGTGTTTTTAAAAACATGGAATCAATCAAAACAAACAATGGCTGATAAAACGCACCGATCAAGTTTTTTCCCAATTGATGGTTGATACCGACTTTGCCGCCGACACTGCTGTCTACCTGACTTAAAATAGTCGTCGGGATTTGCACAAATCTCACACCTCTTAAATAGGTTGCTGCGATATAACCAGCCAGATCACCCACAACGCCGCCGCCAAAGGCCAGAATAACGGCATTTCGGGTGGCTTTGTATTGAATGAGCTGTGTGTAAATTTCATTAGCCGTTTCAAGCGACTTGGATGACTCACCGGGTTTAACGGTTATAATTTTAGCATCCAGATTACTATTTTTTAAAACATTGATTAATTTATCAATATGATAACGACTGACATTTTCATCGGTTATAACAAACAATTCCTGTTCGGCATTGAGCTTTTTCAGCAGATCAGGGAGTTTGGAAATATTATCATGATCGATATATATCGGATAGGGTTGATCGAGTTCTACATTTAATATCATATTTCGTCTCTGAGTATGGAAAATATTTTTTCTGCCAGCCGGTGCGCTGAAACATCGTCGCAACTCTCAAACACATAGTCTGCTTTTTCATAATATGGCTTTCGCTCATTCAGCATATTTTTTATCCGTGCGCGCTGTTCATCCGGACTGTATGAAGCCATCAGAGGCCGATGTTGTTTTTGAATAATTCTGTTAAAAATAACATCTTCAGAAGCAGACAGGCATATTGTTATACCGCTTTTTTTTATCATGTCAAAATTTTCAGGACGAATAACAGCACCGCCCCCAAGGGCAATAACATGGTGTTTTACTTTAGCCACATCAGCAATAACGGCTGTTTCCAGGTCACGAAAATGTTTTTCGCCGTCATCCGCAAAAATCTCGGTAATTGTTTTTCCTGCTTTTTCCTCGATTAACGTGTCCGTATCATGAAAAGGCCAGCCCAGCAAATTTGCCAATGAGCTCCCTACATGGGTTTTACCGGTCGCCATGAACCCCATAAAATAGATATTTTTACCATCCCAAAGGTACACTTGGTAAACCTCCCGCATTTCTTTTCATTTCCGCTACGGAATCACCGCCAACTTTATCACAGAGAGCATTTGCCAAAACCAGCGCCAGCATCGCTTCGCCGACAACAGTCGCTGCCGGAACGGCACACACATCAGAACGTTCACTAAAAGCCTGTTTCGCCTGCTTTGTACCCACGTCAACAGAATTTAATGGCTGGGACAATGTAGGTATGGGTTTCATGGCAACACGAACAATAATTGGTTCGCCATTACTCATGCCTCCCTCTACCCCGCCGGCATGATTTGTATTTCGATAAAAACTATCTTTTTCATCATAATATATTTGATCATGGACCCGGCTGCCCGGAATTTCAGCAACACCTGCGCCCAATCCGATTTCAACGGATTTCATGGCATTGATACTCATCATGGCGCCGGCAATCGCTCCATCCAGTTTACGGTCCCAGTGTATATGGCTTCCCAAACCAACCGGTACATTCACAGCAACAATTTCAAATATGCCGCCAAGAGTATCTCCCCTTTCTTTTGCCGCATCGATTATGGGTATCATTTTTTGCGTGGCTTTTTCATCGAAACAGGCAAGTTCGGATTTTTCCGCCACAGCCATCATTTGTTCCCATGTCTGCAACTGTTTTTCAAACCGTGATTTTGGGCCGGTCAACAAATCCATTGCAGTTGTTTCTGATTCAACAGAACCGATACGGATAACATGCCCGTAAATACGGATATTAAATTCTGATAAAAGTTTTCTGGCAACAGCCCCGGCTGCCACTCGCATAGCTGTTTCACGGGCTGATGAACGTTCCAGTAAATTTCTTAAATCATCGTGCTGATATTTAACCATCCCGGCAAAGTCAGCATGACCGGGTCGGGGCATTTGCAATTTAGGCACCGGATTTTCCACCGGTTCTACCGACATTTTTTCGACCCAGTTTGGCCAGTCCTTATTTTCTATTAATAATGAAATAGGACTTCCCAATGTACGGCCATACCGGACTCCGGATAATATTTTAGCATAATCTTTTTCAATCTGCATACGTCCGCCGCGGCCATATCCGCGCTGCCGTCTTTTTAATTCTTTAGCAATATCTGTTTCATATAATTCCAAACCAGCCGGTATTCCCTCAATAATCGTATTCAAAGCCTGTCCATGGGACTCACCGGCCGTTAAAAATCGTATTTTATTCATCACGTAAAAGTTCCGCCATCATAATTTGTTTCAATTCAGTTAATGCATCTTTACTTAATATTAAATCTTTATTGTCCATCCAAATTCTTAAAGACTCCAGTCCCTGAAATATCAACATCTCCAGGCCGTTTTGAATGGCAGCGCCTTGTTTTTCCGCTTCGGCCAGCAACTTTGTTTTTCCGGGATTATAGACCAAATCGTAAACAAAATGTCTATCAGAGATCATTGAAAAATCATCAATTACACAAGCCTGTATATTCGGATACATACCAACAGGTGATGTGTTGATAATAACATCGGTATCTTTTAAAAAGGTCAAATCCTGTTGTTGCGATAAAAGCCCGGTTACCTGACTGATACCATAAGCGGAACATTGTTTGGATAAATGATCAACACGCTGCTGATCAATATCCAACACTGTCACCGATTTCACTTTTAATTTCGCAAGCGCATAAGCGATTGATTTTGCCGCGCCTCCGGCGCCAAACATAACCACCGAACTATTATCAAATCTTTGCCTGTTTTTTCCAAGAGATTCGATAAATCCATAACTGTCTGTTGTAAAAGCTTTAATAACACCGTTTACATTTTTTAAGGTATTAGCGGCTTTCAGCATTTTAGTATCGTCAGCTATTTCATTAACAAATGGTAAAACAGCCTCTTTATGCGGGACGGTTACATTCAACCCGGAAATGCCCATTGCCCGCATCGCTTCAACTGTCTTTTCCAGATTTTCGTTTTTCACATGAAAAGCAGTATATACGGCCGGTAAATTGAAATATTCAATCATCCAGTTTTGCATAACAGGAGACAAACTATGGTGAATCGGATCACCTATAACAGCAAAAACTTTATTCGTGGCCCTAATCATGTTTCACCGATTCCAGCAAGCTAAAAAAGTCAGGAAAAGAGGTGTTGACACAATCCACGTTCTTTATAGTCGTTTCACCTTCGGCAAGCATACCAGCAACCGCAAACGACATGGCAATGCGATGATCACCATAGGAATTAATTACAGCACCTTTTAATTTGGAAGGTCCGATAATCGTCATACCGTCTTTATTTTCGCGAATATTAGCGCCCATTTTTTTCAAATTTTCGGTTACGGTTGTAATCCTGTCACTCTCTTTAACACGAAGTTCACCGGCATCTTTAATAATTGTTGTTCCGTTTGCCTGGGTTGCCGCAATAGCCAAAATCGGAACTTCATCAATAATCCTGGGAATGAGGGTCCCGCTAAAAGTGGTCGCTTTTAAAGCTGATGTTTTAGCAGACAGCGTAGCCCGCGGTTCATTATTAATTTCGGCTGTTTCCATAGAAAATATTGAGGCACCCATGGCTGCTAATGCATCCAAAAACCCGGTACGCGTCGGATTGGTACCGACATTTTCAATCTCTATTTTGGAATTCGGCAATAAACAGGCAGCTATCAGAAAAAATGCAGCAGCAGAAACATCGCCGGGTATATCAAGGTCAACAGCTTTTAAAGATGCAGGACCAAACAAACCGGTCATTCCATTATTATAACTAATTCGAACGCCAAATTCTTTCAGCATCCGTTCCGTATGGTCACGGGACAGGGCCGGTTCGGTAACACGGGTAAGACCTTTAGCAAACAATCCGGCAAGTAAAACACATGATTTAACCTGTGCACTGGCAACAGATGAAGCAAAATCAATGGCTTTTAACGGACCGCCCAGAATTGTAATCGGGGCACGGTGATTTTCGGCTGTTATACGGGCTCCCATATTTTCCAAAGGCTCCATAATGCGCCGCATTGGCCGTTGTCGCAGAGATTCGTCACCGGTTATTGTCGCTGTAAAATTCTGAGCAGCCAAAATACCGGAAAGCAAACGAATCGTCGTACCGGAATTACCGGCATCCAAAACTTTGGCCGGAGCTTTTAAACCATCAGTACCATTTCCATGAACGATATGAATATCTTTTTTCTTTTCAATTGTTATGCCCAGTGCTTTCATACATTTTTTCGTGTTCATCACATCCTGGGCCAATGATAAACCTTTGATATTGGAAACACCTTCAGCTAAAGACGAAAACATCAATGCCCGGTGTGAGATCGATTTATCCCCTGGTACCTTAATTTTGCCAAGAATAGAAGCGCTTTTCCTAATGGTTATATCACTCATTTCAGTCTCGCTTTCTGCATTCAAATTGATTTTTTTGCAATAATTCAATAGCTGTTTCGCGATCATGTTCACTTGAAAATGATAACCGAATTGTACCTCCTTCATCTTCTCTTATTTTAAGGACTTCAATATCTTTAATATTTATATTATGGTTTGCAAGAATAGTGGCAATTTTTGCTATAATTCCAGGTGTGTCAACAACGGCAATGGAAATATCATATTGTGGTCTTAAAAAACCTTTTGTGTCTTTTGGAATGGATAACCGGTTCCTTGCAGAATCTTTAAAGTAAGACTCTAATTCTTTTCCATCCAGGATAGATTTAACTTTTTTCAGTTCGTCAATATACAAGTCAATGTACTCTGAAATCATATCCGCATTCGTATTACGAATGTCTTCCCAAATTACAAATGGACTTGAAGCGATACGTGTCATATCCCTGAATCCACCGGCCGCCATTTTTAAAAAATGGGGACTTTCAGATTGTTTGCCTGCCACCAAATTCATCATTGCTACCGCCGCCATCTGTGGAAGATGGCTGACAGCAGCCGCAATTTCATCGTGTAAACGCGGTAAAAGCAGCAACACTTTGGCGCCGATTCGTTCCAAAAGTTCACCAATCGCTTTGCGCGTGCTTTCACTAACAGGTCTGCTGGGTGTCAACACATAGGTTGTATTTTCAAACAAAAACGGATCAGCAGCCTCTACGCCCCGAAACTCGGATCCCGCCATCGGGTGTCCGCCAATAAAGTCACAATCAGCCGGTAAATGAATATTTGCCGCTTCAACGATTTTTCTTTTGGTACTGCCGACATCCGTAACCAGTGTATTGGGTTTTACATACTTGCCAATCGTTTGTATCAATTTAACAATTTCATCGATAGGTGAACATATAAAAATCAAATCAGCATTGGAAACGGCTTCTTTTAATTTATCTTTTGTATAACATTCATCGACTATTTTACTTTTTTTTGCTTTTTCCAAAACATCCTGAGAATCGACACCGATAATTGTTCCCTGCAGCCCTTTTCTTTTTAAGGCAAGTCCCAGCGAACCTCCTATAAGTCCGACACCGATAATTGCAATTCTTTTAAAACGGTCACTTTCGCCCATATATAACTCACTTTCACACTTTACGTCCAATGGCCCAGGCAATCATTCTTACTTCTTCCATCAATCGCATAAACTGATTTGGATATAATGACTGGGCGCCATCAGACAAGGCTTTATCAGGATCATGATGCACTTCAATAGCAAGACCGTCACCACCGGCGGCAATTGCAGCTCTGGCCATCGGACCAACCTTATCGCGCCGTCCTGTTCCGTGGCTCGGGTCGGCAATAATGGGTAAATGGCTAAGTTTTTTGGTTACAGGAATAGCAGAAATGTCCATGGTATTTCGTGTATAATTTTCAAACGTGCGAATGCCACGTTCACATAAAATAACATTATAGTTACCACCTGCCATAATATATTCAGCCGCCATCAACAATTCTTCTATTGTAGCAGCCATTCCACGCTTTAATAAAATAGGCTTCTTAACACGGCCTATTTCCCGAAGTAATGAAAAATTTTGCATATTCCTTGCGCCGATTTGCAAAATGTCGGAATATTCTACCATCAGATCCAACTGGCTGATTTCCATAATTTCAGAAATTGTTGCCATTTGCAATTCGTTTCCGGCAGCCTGTAAAATTTGCAGTCCTTCCTTACCAAGACCCTGAAAAGCATAAGGAGAAGTTCTTGGTTTAAAAGCCCCGCCTCTTAAAACAGTTGCCCCGGATTTTTTAACTTCCCGGGCTATAGTAAAAAGCTGTTCTTCACTTTCTATAGAACAGGGACCGGCCATTACACTGATACGTTCACCGCCAAAACTTGCATCTTTAACATCTATAACAGTATTTTCAGGATGAAAAGTCCTGCTGGCTAGCTTGTAGGGTTCGGTAATTCGAAGTACCTCATGCACTCCCTCCATCACTTCAAATTCCCGAAGATCAATACCACGCTTATCGCCTATTGCGCCTAAAATAGTACGATTGACCCCTACGACTTTATGGATATCAAATCCAAATTTTTCCAACTTTTCAGCTACAGAATCAATCATTTGACCCGTAGCGTTTTCCTTCATAACAATGACCAAAACTTGCTCCTAAATAAAAAGTTATTAATTATAAACTCTATGATATATCTTTTTGAAGAGTTCGACAGCAAAAAATAATTTCGTTAAAAATTCTTTCAATGGCTTCATCTGACAACGGACCGTTATTTAATTTAATTAATTTTTGTATCACCTGCTGCTCTCTGTTTTCATTAGTTATTGGCAGGTTTTGTTTCTTTTTTTCAATACCTATTTTTTCTGCCAGTTCTGCCCGTTCATTGAGCATCCGTAAAATATTTTGATCAATAATATCTATTCCTTCCCGCAGCTTTGTAAGCTCCACGAATGACCTCCATTAAATGTAATCAAAAAAAAACCCGTTACGACGATAAAAGAGGCAACGGGGTTAGATCAGCTTTATTTAAAATATTTTGAGGATCAGCTAATCCATCCCTTTGCTCCAGCTAAAATAAAAAAAGTAATATTTTGCAAAATAGTAATTCATTGTATCTAAAAAATTTCCTTAATCTTTTGTTATAATATTAATATATGGAATATAGGATTTTAATAGCAATAATCAAGTTTTTTTTCATAAATACAACAGATTTTGCAATAAAACTTTTTGCTAAAGAAAACACTTGCTTTTAGTTAATAATTTCATAAAATACATTATCTAGTCGGTTAAATAAAAATGTAAAAAAATGGGATCCATACATGGCCACGGTTAAAATTCTTGTAGTTGAAGACAGCGCAATTATCGCCAGTGATATTAAATTTAAACTACAGGATTATGGCTATTCAATATGTGATATGGTAGAATCTGGTGATGCTGCGTTAAGAAGTATTGAACAGCACCAACCTGATATTGTTATTATGGATATTGTTATAAAGGGGAAACCTGACGGTATAGAAACAGGGAAAATAATCCGCACTCGATTTAATAAACCTATAATCTTTTTAACCGCTTATTCTGATGATGAAACTCTAAAAAGAGCAAAACTTATAGAGCCGTTTGGTTATATAGTTAAACCCTTTGAAGGCAGAGAGTTACATATAGCTATTCAAATGGCTTTATATAAAAGTAAAATTGAAAATCAACTGGCCTGGAATGAAAAAAAACTGCGTCAAATTGTCGAGGAATCAGTAGATGGCATTGTTTTAATGAACGAAGAAGGTGACATAATTGAATGGAGCCCGGGGCAGGAACGCATAACAGGGATGGCACGTTCAGATGTCATGGGCGCAAAAGCTTGGGAAAAATTTTCAAAAATATGCCCTACAATTGGTCCTCTTAGCGATACGTATGACTATTTCAAAAAAACATTTTCTGTTGGATTAAAAACCGGAACAGGTCCCTGGATCAAAGAACCACGTGAATATGATATTATTGATAAAAATTCATCAAAGCGTATTATACAAGCCGTCTTTTTCCCGATTGAGACTGAAAAAGGATTTATGCTTGGCAGCATATCAAGGGATATTACAAAACAAAAACAAATTGAAAATGCCCTTAAGGAAAGTGAATTACGTTTCCGAACCATCTTTCAATCTGTCAGTGTCGGCATCATCGTACTTGACGCAGACCTTTCAATCGGTGCCCTTAACAGCTCATTTGAAGATATGACCGGTTTTACTGCCCAAGATTTTGCCAATAAAAGTATTTTTGACCTTGTACATCCCGATGATCTTGTAAATTATAAAAACGGAATAAAAAAACTTCAAGCTGGTAAAGAAACAACTATCGAACTACAGGTCCGGTACTATTCAAAACAAAAAAATATTATTTGGTCCAAAACAGCATGTTCGGTCGTAAAAAAAGACCTTAAACAAGTTCAGTATATCATCCTTATGATTGATGATATTACTCTGATTAAAAATGCTGAAGACAAGTTAAGAATATCCCAGATGGAGTTGCGAAATCTGTCAACCCATTTACAGGCGGTTAAGGAAGAAGAAAGTATTCGTATAGCCCGCGAAATTCATGATGAATTGGGTCAAAACCTCACAGCGCTTAAAATGGATATTTCGTGGCTCAATATAAAACTGGCCCAACAAGACTCTGAAATTAAAAACAAGCTAAAATCTGTAAAAACATTAATTGATGAAACGATTAAAACCGTTCAGCAAATCGCATACGAACTACGTCCAATTATCCTTGATGACCTTGGTCTTGTTGCTGCAATAGAATGGCAAGTTGAAGAACTAGAAAACCGAACAGACCTTAAAATAAGCTTGCTTATCGATTCAAAAAGCATTCATATATCACAGGATAGGGCAATCATTCTGTTCAGAATATTTCAAGAATCAATGACAAATATTCTCAGACATTCAAAAGCAACCAAAGTCGTTATCCACCTGTATGAAGATAATAATAAAATATTCCTCGAAATTCAGGACAATGGAATCGGCATAGAAACAAATAAAATTTTTGCCTCAGATTCATTAGGATTGATTGGAATGCGAGAACGTGTTCGCAGTTGTGGGGGAACGTTGGATATTTCAGGAAAAGCAAATAAAGGCACGCTGGTTTCTGTCACAATACCAAAAAACAAAAGTTAATACTTGGTAACTATTACTAATATCGTGAACAATAAACAGGAAAAATCGCATGGCTAAAAACCTGGCAACACATTTAAAAATATCAAGATAAAGACATCTAAATTATTAGAACGACTCGGCATAACTTTTGCTGACATAATAAACGGAATAATGAAAAGATTTTAACTATAACCTTATCTCCACATATATATCAAATGCTTAAAAAATCAATTAAAATTACCGTTTTTTTAATTTCTCTTCTATCATATTATCCAAATCCATTAAAGGCGGAAATCCTTGATTTTAGTCACTATACCATGGAACAGGGATTATCAAATAATTATGTAAACTGTGGTATACAGGATAGCAGCGGCTTTTTATGGTTTGGAACAGAAAATGGTTTAAATAAATATGATGGAAACCAAATAGTTAAATTTCAAAATACAACCATTGATTCTCTTGGGTTAAGTGATCAGGCGATCCGGGCATTAATGCTCGATCATAATGGACATATTTGGATTGGAACATATTGGGGTGGTTTAAATAAATTCGATCCGTACCGGCATACCTTTAAACGATACCAAAACTCTTCTGAAAATACAACAATCAGTAATAACAGGATTAATTCAATTTATCTTGACAAAAATAACCAAATTTGGATTGGCACGGCAAATGGGTTAAACATTTATAACCCCAAATCGGATAATTTCTCCCGCATTCCTTCTGCTAAAAATGATAGTATTTATATTCAGGGCAATAGAATTGATTATATATTTCAGGATTCTTTTGAAAACATGTGGATCGGTACTAATTTAGGTTTAAACAAGATAAATATTAAAAATAATAAATGTGAACTCTACTTTAGCGATAATGATAAATATAGTATAAAAAGAACCTACTGTATAATGGAAGATAAAAACCATAATTTGTGGATTTCAACATATTATAATGGACTCTTGAAAATTGACCCGTTATCCATGAAAGTAAAAAGAATATTACCTCAAAATTATAACAAACAATCTGATCCTTTTATAGTTTATTATACCTATGCCGATAAAAACAACAGATTATGGATAGGTTCAAGAAGTGGTTTGTTCATATATGATATGGAAAAAGAAACATTAATAAATTACAATGATGATAACACCCAGCTTGATTATAGAATAATTATGATATTTAAAGATAAAATCGGTGACATGTGGTTTTGCACAGGTAACGGTTTTTCTTATTTATCTACCAGACCTAAACAATTTCAGTTATTAAACAAAGATCCAAACAAAAAACTTTCATTAAACCATAACCGTGTTAATAGCATAGAACAAACATCAGATGATATATTTTGGATTGGTACGTTTGGAGGTGGACTAAATAAACTAGACCGTCAAAAAAATAAAATAACATATTTTACAAATGATCCATCAAACCCAAATTCAATTTCTTCAAACAACATACTTTCTCTGTGTGCCACAAATCCCAATACGTTATGGATAGGTACATATCATTCCGGTCTGGACCGTTTTGATATTAGTAATAATAAATTTTATCATTACACAGCTAATCAAGATGATACGACACGATTAAGCACCGACAGAATTCGAAGCATTATTCAGACAAAATCAGGCGAACTATGGGTTGGTACATATGTTCATCTACATAGATATGATAAAAAGAATGATTGTTTTGAATCACATTTAACAGAATATAAAAATCTGAATATATTTAAAATCATTGAGGACAAATTTGGTAAATTATGGATAGCTGTATATGAAAAAGGTCTCTTTGAATATGATCCGCAAACAAAAGCAGTTCGACAGTTTGTTAATAATAAAAATGATAAAAATTCTATCCCCAGTAACTCCATACTATCATTATGTGAAGACCATAAAGGAAATATTTGGATCGGCACACATCATTACGGTTTATGTTGCTATTTGAGAGATCAAGACCGTTTTATAACCTACAACGACAAAGATGGTTTGATGAACAACACAATATACGGCATTCTTGAAGATGAAAACTATAATTTATGGCTAAGCACAGACGATGGAATTATTCGTTTCGATCAACAAAATAATCTCTTTAAACATTTTAAAAAGATACATGGATTACAAGGGCACGAATTTAATTCCGGTTCATATATGAAAGCAAGTACCGGTGAACTATTTTTTGGAGGTACAAACGGTTTAAACTATTTTTTCCCAAATGATGATTCGTTTAATCAGCAAAAACCTGTGATGTGTTTAACAGGCTTGAAAATTTATAATAATAAAATTTATCCTCATGAAACCTATAAAGACAGAATTGTTCTTAATCAATCTATCTCCGAATTAAAAAATTTACAACTTTCCTATAAAGACAATATGTTTACAATATATTTTACAGTTTTGGACTTTTTCTCCCCTCAAAATAACGAATATGCTTATTATCTTGAAGGACTGGAAAAAGACTGGAACTATGTGGGGACTCAAAATTGGGCATCTTACGCCCACGTTAAACCAGGGCAATATACATTACATATAAAAGGAGCAAATGGAAATGGTCAATGGAATGAAGAGGGTATAACTCTCAACATAATTATCCCCCCTCCATTTTGGCAAACCTTTTGGTTTCGCGCCCTGGTTATACTAATAATATTTTCTGTTCTGCTGACAACCCATAAAATATGTTTTTTAAGAACGAAAAAAAGAAACAAATATCTTGAAATGATGAATATGGAGCTTGATTACCAAATACATGAAAAAGAACAGGCCAAAGCAGATTTGAAAAAAGCCAATGACGAACTTGAAATAAAAGTAAAAGACAGAACATCGGATTTAAAACGAATTAATAACAAGCTTGAAAAACAAATTGAACATCATAGAAAAACAGAAAAGGCCTTATATAAAAGTGAAGAAAAATATCGTATACTTGCTGAAACGGCCACCGATGTTATTTTACTTTATGACATGGAAAATAATGAAAGTTATATAAACGAAGCAGGTGTTTCTTTAACACAATATACGCCTGAAGAAATCAAAAATATGGACGTTATCAATCTAATCACACCAGAAAATCGCGATAAAGTGGTTAAAATGGTAACACAAGGTTTTGATGATAATGGTCATGGAAATTTTAAACCACATCTCTTTCAAACGGAATTCATCAACAAACAAGGGCAAAAAATACCAATTGAGGTAAATGCCTCACAAATTAAGCAAAATAATGAAATCAAAGGTCTTTTATTTATCGCCAGAGACATAACAGAAAGAAAACTTGTTGAAGAAAAAATTCAAAACTCTTTAACAGAAAAAGAAATATTACTAAAAGAGATTCATCATCGCGTAAAAAACAACCTGCAAATTATAAGCAGTTTACTGTTTTTACAATCACAACATATTAAAGATGAAAAAGCGTTAGAAGGTTTTATTGACAGTCAAAATCGTATAAAGTCTATGTCAATGATACATGAAAGGCTTTATCAAAGTGAAAACCTGGCCGTAATAAAGTTTGATGAATATATTAAAGGTTTGGTTAAAACCCTGATGAGTACCTATCATGTGGATACTAAAAGTATTAGTTTTAAATTTCAACTTGAACCGATTTCACTTTCAATTAATACCGCAATTCCATGTGGATTAATAGTAAACGAACTGGTTTCAAACGCTATTAAACATGCGTTCCCTTCTACAAATAAGGGGTGTATTACCATTGGATTAAACAAAATGCATAAAAGGTGTGAAATTTTTGTTAGAGATAATGGTGTTGGATTTCCAGAGAACCTCGAAGTAGATAAAACAAAAACGCTAGGTTTATTTTTAATAGAAGCGCTTTGTGAACAAATAGATGCAATTAGCGAGCGTAAAACTGAAAATGGAACATCTTTTCATATATCCATTCCTTTTAAACCTAATTAAATTTTTATGGTACAAAACTTTTTTTAACTCTTTCCATTTTAAAAAATCTTCCATACCTTAATAATGGAGAATAAAATAAAGGATGTCAGTTATGAAAAGTGAAAAAATCAAAATAGCTATCATCGAAGATGAAATACTTGTAGCCTATGATATAGCAGAAAAACTGAAATCATTTGGATATGACGTCCCGGTAACCGGTCTTTCCGGTGAAGAAGCCATTAAAATTGTTCAGGAACACCAACCTGATCTGGTGCTGATGGATATTATATTAAATGGTGAAATGACCGGAATTGAAGCGGCACAATACATAAAAGACCATTATAACACAGGGATTGTTTATTTAACAGCACACACAGATAAAAACACCCTGGAAAAAGCCAAATTAACAGAACCGCTGGCTTATCTGGTGAAACCTTTCGAAGAGCGTGAGCTGCACGCAACCATCGAAATGGCATTGTATAAAAGTAAAATGGAAAGCAAACTCAGGGAAAGTGAAAAACGATATAGAGAGTTTTTCGAAAATGATTTAACCGGAGATTTTATAGCTTTAAAGGACGGCACAATTATCGACTGTAACCTGGCTTTTGTACAAATTTTTGGTTTCAGCAATAAAGAACAAGCATTAGAGCACAATTTATGTGAATTATTTCCGGATGAAAATGACTTTAAGAAATATTTACAAAAGCTTGAACAAAATGACTCATTTATAATGTATGAACATGATCTTTTTACGATAGACAAAAAACCCGTTTCAGTAATAGAAAATGTGCTTGCAACATTTGACGCCATGGGGACTTTACAAAGCCTGCGGGGCTATATTTTCAACATAACAGATCGAAAAAAACTTCAGGAACAGATAATTCAAACACAAAAAATGGAAAGTATCAATACCCTCGCCAGTGGTATTGCTCATGATTTTAATAATATTCTTTGCTCGATTGTAGGGCGCATTGCATTGATTAAAATGAATTTGCCGGAGAAACATCCCATTTTTCAGCATATTGATGTAATCGAAAACAATGCCACCCATGGAACTCAACTAGTAGAACAACTTGTAACCTTTGCCAGAGGCGAAAAACTCGAAGCAATGCCGGTGAACCTGAATAACATTATTGAAAAAGCATTGCAAATTATAAAACCCACTTTTCCAAAGAATATTGAAATTAATAATATATTTGATAATTCATTACCCAACATTCTGGGAGACGCAAATCAACTGCAACAGATAATTATTAATTTGTGTATCAACGCCAGAGACGCCATGAACGGCAAGGGAAAACTTTATATTGAAACCGGCTTCAAGATGTTATCTGCTGAAGATTTATCGACCTATCCGAAAGCCACACCCGGTGGATATGCCATACTCTCAATTCGTGACACCGGAGAAGGAATTAATCCGCAAATTTTAAACAACATCTTTGAACCTTTTTTTACAACAAAAGAAGGAGGCAAAGGCTCAGGTTTGGGACTTTCTGTTGTTTATAGTATTGTTAAAAATCACGATGGTTTTATTGAAGTACAAAGCACTCTAAATCAGGGAACAATTTTTACGATTTTTCTTCCAATGTTAATCGAAAATAAAATAAGCAAACCATATCAGGGAAATAATGAATTTATACTTCTCGTTGACGATGATGAAATAATAAGAAATATGGCAAGCGAAATTCTCACCAAAGGAGGTTACCAGATAATAACCGCTGATAATGGAGAAGAAGCTCTGAAAATATATAAATCTAAAATGGATAAAATAAAACTGGTCATTATGGACCTGCTGATGCCTAAACTTGGAGGATACGGCACGTTTATGAAACTGCAAGCGCTTAATCCTGATATTAAAGTTATATTATCAAGCGGCATCCTTCAAAGTGTTAAAGAAGCTGAAATTTCCAAAAGTGGCGTAAAAGGATTCATCCATAAACCATACAAATACAATGAATTGCTTACAAAAGTCAAACGCTGCTTAAATGATGATGATATTGATGATGACTAAAAGGAGTAGAAAAATATTTGTTTATAAAAGCAGAGCAAAATTATGAAAAAGCAGATTATTCTTATTTCCAAAGATATACAATTTTTATATAAACTGGTTAAAAACAATCCGGATTGGAACATTGTCTGCGTTACAAAAATAAACGAAACAGAACAAGTTTTGGAACAGCAGTATTGTGATGTTTTGATTGTTGATTATGATATTTCCATTTCAGGTATTACAGATTTACTACAAAAAATTGCAACTTATTATCCGCATATTGCAAGAATTATTATCTCTGACTCTGCTTATAAAGATAATATGCTAAAATCCAATATTCCGGGACATCAGTTTCTGGCAAAATCTACAAATATCGAAACATTGGTTAATACAGTTACAAGAACATATCAAATCAGAACCATATTAAACAACGATATGCTCAAAGACCTTGTTTCACAAATGGCAACATTACCAAGTTTACCCTCAATATATACTGAAATAGTTGAAGAATTACGTTCTGCTGACCCGTCAATAAAACGTGCCGGTGAAATTATTTCAACAGATGCCGGAATGGCTGCAAAAATATTGCAACTGGCAAACTCTGCTTTTTTCAGCCCGGCTAAACAGATAACAGACCCTGTTCAGGCAACCATATTTCTGGGATTTGAAACCATAAAGGCTTTGGTCCTTTCTGTACATATTTTTACACAAATCGATCCTAAAATTGCCCAAACATTTCATATTGAAAAATTATGGAAACACAGTATTTTTGTTGCCGGAAATGCAAAAATCATCACAACATCACAGTCCCCTAAAGATAAAAACTTGATTGATAATGCTTTTATAGCCGGATTGTTACACGATATCGGCAAGGTTATATTTGCAGTAAACCTGCCCGAACGTTATAAAACTATTTTTGAAAATGCACAAAATAACTCAATTCCTTTATTTAAAACTGAATTACAAAACTTTCAAACAACACATGCAGAGCTCGGAGGATATTTATTGGGCTTGTGGGGTTTTCCTGATGAAATTGTTGAGGCGCTTGTTTTTCACCACGATCCGGCAAAAAACATATCCGAAAAATTTTCAGCATCAACAGCCGTTTACCTGGGCAATATCTTTGCAACTACACCGGATGACAGATCGTTGAAAAACAAACTGGATATGACGTATCTTAATAAAATGGGCTTTACATTGAGCGTCCCCAAATGGCGAAGACTGTGTCAGACCGAAAAGAACAAAAACGAATCGTGATAATAATAGCCAAAAGTTGCCGAGTTCTTTATCTCCCAGCCATTTCCCGGGTTTGTCAAGAATAATTTTCAACTTTCAATATTTTCCAACCCATAGTGTACCATATAAAAAAGCAGTCTACCTGTATGCGGGTATTCCACCATTATTCCGTATGTTAATTTTTTCTTTTCATTTTCAATAAAAATCTTTAATATACCATACAAAATTTTTACCTGGACTCCCTGTTTCCCAAAATCAAATTGTTAAAACTAAACAGCCCTGATCAAATGAATTTATTTTAACTTGAATATAAATGCTATCATACGTGAAAGGAAGTAGAATGACTTATCAACCATTGGTTTTGCATAAAGACAGGTATTTCAGTGCCGGTAAAGAGCAACGTCAAATTGCACAACAGCTATATGAACGCGTAAAAGATCTTCCGTTAGTTTGCCCGCATGGACATGTTGATCCGAAACTGTTTGCTGAAAACAAACCCTTTCCGGACCCAACAGAACTGTTGGTCATTCCGGACCATTATCTGTTTCGTATGCTTTATTCTCAGGGCATTCCCCTGGAATCTTTAGGAGTCCCCAGAATTGATGGCGGCCCGACAGAAACAGACCATCGTAAAATCTGGCAAATAGTGGCGGATAATTTTTACCTTTTCAGAGGAACACCCACAGGCTGCTGGTTAAAACACGAACTCTATCAAGTATTGGGCGTAGAAAAACGGTTAACCAGTGAAACAGCCATGGAAATATATGATCATATTTTAGAAATATTGGCCAAACCGGAAAATTTGCCCCGCTCTATGTTTAAACATTTTAATATTGAAGTGATGACTACAACCGATGCACCGACAGACACATTGGAACATCACAAAAAAATAAAAGCAAGTGATTGGGATGGAAAAATTATTCCATCTTTCAGACCGGATAATGTAACCGATTTTATGTTTCGGGGCTGGAAAGAAAATATCGACAAACTATCAAAGGTTAGTGATATTGACTGCAGCACATATAATGGTTTTATAAAGGCCTTGGAAAAACAAAGACAGTTTTTTAAAGAAATGGGCGCTACATCAACAGATCAGGGTGTCCTCTCTCCTTTTACCATAGAGCTTGATAAAAACAAAGCATCAGAACTTTATGATAAAGCAATGCAAGGTAAAGCAACACAAGAAGATGCATACATTTTTACCGGCCACATGATTATGGAAATGGCACGAATGAGCATTGAAGACGGACTGACAATGCAAATTCATCCTGGTGTATATCGAAATCATAACACAAAGATATACAACATGTTCGGCCTGGATAAGGGTTGTGATATTCCCAGTTCAACGGAATATGTACAAAATTTAAAGCCGCTTTTAAATAAATATGGAAACGATCCAAAATTAAATTTGATTGTTTTTACTATAGACGAAACAACCTACTCTCGTGAACTGGCACCGCTTGCCGGTCACTATCCGGCCATGAAACTTGGGCCTGCCTGGTGGTTTCATGACAGTCGTGAAGGTATGTACAGATACCGTAAAATGGTTACTGAAACGGCTGGAATATATAATACAGTCGGCTTTAATGATGATACCAGGGCTTTTCCATCCATACCGGCACGTCACGATGTGGCACGCAGAGTTGATTGTAAATTTTTAGCAGAGCTGGTTTCGGAACATGTTATTGATATGGATGAAGCTGAAGAAATGGTTATAGATTTGGCCTATAATTTGGTAAAAAAGAACTATAAATTCTAGTAAACGATCTTGCACAGGTTTCAATAGGAAACCTGTGCATTTTTTAAATATCTAAAGAACAGAAACAGCTCAAAATATTTTTTCCTTGACAATAGGCTTATTTATTAGTATCTTGTCACTCTGAAAACGACAAAGAAATATTTGATATAGAATATACACCGCGGGGTGGAGCAGTCTGGTAGCTCGTTGGGCTCATAACCCAAAGGCCGCAGGTTCAAATCCTGCCCCCGCTACTAAAAAAAGGCTTAGATGATAAAAATCTAAGCCTTTTTCTTTTTAAAAAATAGTGTCCCTCACCCTATTCCATCAAATAGCTAAAGGTATAAATTCCTGAGCCAAGTTCCACCTCAACATCATTGCCGGTCTGTTTTGCAGGCATATCTTTAATCTTTGATATTATCTTGCCCGACTCTGAAACCGAGTCCAACACAGCGTTCGGTAAAATAACTGTTGCCGTTGTATTGGCAGGAATTTCTACAGTCAGGTTGAACTGATTTTCTTGTAAATTCCAGGAAGATATTATTTTTCCATACATGGAATTCATTGATGCTTTAGCATTGGTTAACTCGCCACCAGGATGAGGTTGAATGATAATATGTTTATAACCCGGTTGTTCAGGATCAATCTCTATACCAGCCACAACACGATACAACCATTCACCGATGGCGCCATAAGCATAATGATTAAAAGAATTCATACCGGCATCTTGAAAGGAACCATCTGCCTTAATTCCGTCCCACCTTTCCCAGATTGTGGTTGCACCCTTTGTTACAGGGTATAGCCAGGAGGGGTATTCTTTCCTGTTAAGCAGCATAAACGCCTCGTCATAATAGCCATAATCACTGAGAACATGGCAAATAATAGGTGTTCCCAGAAAGCCGGTGGTTATATGTTTAAAATTATTGACGTCCTTTGCCAAGCGCTCAGCAGCAATTTTACGCTGCTCTTCAGGAAGCAGTTCATAAGCCAGGGCCATAGAATAAGCTGTTTGCGTATTTGAAACAAGGCGTCCGTTTGGTGTAACGAATTCATCCTGAAATACATATTTAATTTTTGTCAAAAGTTCACTATACTTTTTAGCATCATCGGTTTTACCCAGAATAGCGGCGGCCTTTTGTAAAATATCCGTAGAATGGGCAAAATAAGCCTGACAAACCAAATCTTTTTCAGTTGTTGCGCCGGGATAATCGGACCTGTCAGTGGCAAAAGCCAGCCAATCACCGAACGTAAAATCCGTGTTCCATAAATATGTACTGCCGGCCTTTGTTGCCATATAGTCAACCCATGCTTTCATACTTGGATACTGCTGCTCTAAAATGTGTTTATCGCCATAACAGAGATAGACTGTCCAGGGTACTATGACGGCAGCATCCGCCCAACCGGCAGAGCCTGCATCTCTAACAGGATCATGACGGTTTAGTATATTCGGCAAAACATGCGGCACAGCGCCACTAGGTTTCTGATCTGCCGCGACGTCCTTTAACCATTTGGTATAAAAAGCAGCCACATCCGCATTAAAACAAGCCGTGCGGGCAAAAACCTGGGCATCACCTGTCCAGCCTAATCGTTCATCCCGCTGTGGACAATCTGTCGGGACATCCACAAAATTACCCTTTTGCCCCCATTGAATATTATGCTGTAACTGATTAATCATCTTATTGGAGCACTCGAATGAACCGGTGGGTGTAATGTCCGAATGGACCACCACTCCTGTAAAATCCTCCAGTTTTGGTTCTCCGGGCCATTCGTCGATAGCGACAAAGCGAAATCCCTGAAAAGTAAAGTGCGGTTCAAACGCTTCAACAGTATCACCACGCAATGTGTATTCAATTGTTTGCCTGGCATTACGTAAATTATCCGTATAAAAATTTCCATCTTTATCCAAAACTTCAGTATGACGTAATTTAACCTTTGCACCCGACTCTCCCCGGACTTTAAATTGGATCCAGCCAACCATATTTTGGCCCATATCAATGACCGTTTCTCCGGCAGGCGTTTTGATTAATTTTACCGGTTTTATCGGTTCGATTTTTTTCACCGGAGGTCCATCAGGAGCAATAAGGAAATCCTTGCGATGGTTTAATTCAGCAACACCGGCCCAACCGCTGTCATCAAACCCTGCCTTGTTCCATCCTGTTTTTTCCAGGCGTGCATCATATATTTCGCCATCATAAATATCAGAAGCCAGAATTGGGCCCGTTGCTGTTTTCCAGCTATTATCTGTTATTATGATTTGTTTAGAGTCGTCCTTGAAAGTAACTTCAAGCTGACCCAGCAAGGCACACTTATCGCCGTAAAAATTGCGGTTGCTATGCCAGGTCAGGTTTCCACGATACCAGCCATCGCCCAGAGTAACACCCATAGCATTTACACCATTTTGTACGAGCGATGTAACGTCATAGGTTTGATATTGAAGTCGGTGATCATAAGAAGTCCAACCAGGTGTCAGATATTGGTCACCAACCCGCTTGCCATTCAGTTCAGCTTCATACAGCCCCAATGCCGTAATATATAGTCGCGCTGATTTTATATTGTTATTTAGGGAAAATTCCTTCCTTAACATAGGTGCGGGATTAGAAATTTTCGGGTCTTCCTGCAAATTTGGTTGAATCCAGTTTGCCTGCCATTCGTCAGCAGCAAGTAATCCCATTTCCCAAAATGCCGGTTCACTCCATTCGGAATGATTTCCATGGTTATCCCAAATACGTACCTGCCAATAGACACGCTGTCGGGATTTCAGAGAGGGGCCGCCGTAAACGATATGAATCGATTGGTCACTTTCAACCTTGCCCGTTTGCCAAAGTAATTTTTTCCCGGATTGAAGATCCGCAAGATTTTCTGCTGTACGGATTTCATATGCTGTCTGCAAAAGGTCCTTTTTATTTTCTGATTGAATTTTCCAGGAAAGCCTTGGCTGCAACACATCAATCCCAACAGGATTGATTTTATATTCGCAAATCAGATCACTGACAATGATGGGAGCACTGGCAAAAACATTTGCACAAAATAAAAAAATAATTATCATAAAAAAGATGTCTCTCATAACGCTACCTCGTTCTTGTTAATAATTTATAGGAAAAACCGGGATTGCTGATCCCAATTCTTAACTAATTTCAACCGGAATCGGGGAATTATCTTTTACATTTGAGTCTTTCCACGATCACGATTTGGCTTATAACTCGACATTTCATCCACTCCTTATACAAAATGTCTTTTTATCGTAATGAATTACAAACAGCTTTCTTTTCAGCAAAAAATTGAAAATGCTTTGCAAAAAACACCACTAAATCAGTCAAAAATTAACAACCTGGTTAAAATCAATAAAACAACAGTTCGATGATTAAATTATTACACTATTAATATTACATATTTATTTGCGTTTATAATACTTTTGCGGTAAAACAGAACGCCTTTCTGCCAAATATGATTTTAATGTTAGTTGTTGCGTCTTTTCATTACTTCCATTTATACGACTTAATAAAATCTCTGTACTCTTTTGGCCCATTTCATAAATAGGTTGATGCACGGTGGTCAAGTCGAAAAATTCCGGCGATGAACAGGGCAGATCATCATACCCAACAAGAGAAATATCCTCCGGTATTCGGATATTCATTTGCCGTGCAACCGAGAAAAAAATATGGGCCATTTTGTCATCGCTGGCAAAAATAGATGAAAACTTGTTCCTTGTATTAAGTACAAGGGTCGCATATTCATAATATGATGTATCCGTAAAACGCTCGTTATTTAAAAATATCAATGAAGGATTAACAGGTATATTGGCATCCTTTAACGCTTGTTTATAACCTTCCAATCGCTCGCGGGCCGTATTAAACAGGGTGGTTATTGGTATGGCAATCTTGTGGTGCCCCTTTGAAATTAAATAGTTGGTTATATTATAGGCTCCCCAAAAATTGTCCGTAATGACATTATCTATATCGACACCGGGAATGTGACGGTCTGCTATTACAACCTTGACATCTTTTCTTAACAATTTCTCGACAAGTAATGTATTCTTTTCATCTGAAGCGGCTGTAGGAACAAAAACAACACCCCGAATTCCTTGTTCCAACAATCTATCGATATGCATATCTGCCATAACATAGGAATCATCAGTATTACATAAAACAAGGCTATAATTCTCTTTTGTTGATGCGTCTCCTGCTCCCCTGATCAATTCCGAGGCATATCCACTTTTATAAAAATTTACCAAAATTCCTAATATGTTCTGCGTAGATGGTTTTAAAAACCTCTTATTAACAAAAGTGCCTAACCGTCGCTTTCTGGACAAATATCCCTTATTTACTAAATTCTGAATGGCATGTCTGATGGTGGGCCGGGAAAGACCTGTCATACGTGCCAGCTCTTCCTCTGTTGGTATCTTTTCATCTTCCCTGAAAATACCCTGATCAATTTGCTCTTCCAACCATGTCTCTAATTGATAATACTGAGGAACCGGACTGTTTTTATCAATATTCATATTCTTTCCATTCGCTTTAATTGTTATAACAATTATACAAATGATTAACAAAAGTCAAATATTTTTCGAAAATTTTTCCAGAACTGCAACTAAAACAATAGGTTATTATATACACGTTTAAACTATAATTTTCAATGAATAGCAGGCATTTATTATGATAGTGTTACAATTAAATATTAATTTCTTTTTCTTTACAATATCGTCATAATGAATTTTGATCCAATATAGAACCATGTTTTTTTTGATGGTGTAACATCCTTTAACGGAAAAATAATTTTTTCCGCCGATGTTTCCAAACAGTAAAAAATCATCAATAAACTCAGCTACTAGTTTAAACTGAATAAAAACAAAAAACTCCCGAAATAAAGGAGCTTTTTATGATGTATATAAATGTTTTAGTGTGAAAAACAGCTTAAACAGTCCGCTGTAAACATTGATTAGAAATACAATTAAATACGCATTATAACTTATAAAGACTAGAGGATTTACTTTAACTAATTGTTTTTACAAAAATTAAAACTTTATTTTATCGGTATCTTTGCATGAATAACAGATATCCATGCATTCCTACGAAAAAATGAAAATTTAAATATCTTTTTATCAATATTTATTAAATTTCGATAAATTGTCTGAAAATATCTTGTATTAACAAAGGGAACCGCCAACAATGTAAATAATGAAAAATATTCAATTTCTATATCCTTAAAATATTTTTCTAATTTTTTTAAATCCTTTTCTTTTAACGGCCTTTCATCTTCTGTTCTCATTTTAGGAGTTAGCAATCTATATAACTTGATAAAAGGATTGTGCCCCAATGGCTCCAAAAAAATCATATGACCATTAGGCTTCATTATTCGCATTATTTCCTGATAAGCCTTTGAAATATTTAAATGATGCAAAATTCCCGCTCCAATAATAACATCAAAATTATCTTTACTAAAATCGGTTTCTTCAGCATTCATAACAAAAAAATCAATCTGGTATGGTTCGCTTTTCAGCCTTTCTTTTGCGACTTTAATACCTTCTGATGAGATATCTATTCCTGTTACCTTTGCACCCATTTTAGCGACTGATATTGAACTGCTTCCGGTTCCACATCCGTAATCCAATAAGGATTTGTTTTTACAAACATTAGATATTTTTTCCTTATACCTGTCCTGTGCATGCTTACTGACAGTGTAGAATTTTTGAGCTTTACTTCGATTACTTTCTCCACTGCTAAAGCGTTGATCGTGAAAAACTTGTTCTTTATGCAATCGTGATTCTGTGTCCATTATTTCTCCGGATATTAATTTCCACTATATTCGATATTCCGTATAACTTCTAATTCATGTGTCTATAAATAAAAAATTGTCTATAATCCACGATTCCAGGTATTGTAAGAAATATTTCCATTAACAGCAAGATTGGATAAAAACAAGTTTATCTCTTTTACTCACGTAAAAGAGATATCATTTATTGCAAAACAAAACTAACAGTCCTGTTAAATAAACATACACTTGCTCTGTTTTATGGGAATAGGTCCTGGTACTCAGAACAGCCTGTAACTAATAGAAAGTTTTATTAGTTTGGCAACGGGAATTTGGTTTTCAGAAAATTATAATGTCTTTGTCGTGTATGCCTTGAAATCTTATTTTTATTTGTTTAAAATGAACTTACAGGAATCAGAAACTCCCGGGCTTGAACAATTTTCCCAAAACATCCTTTATTACGGACAAAAGAATAATACGAATTCTCTTAAATTGGTGCAAGGGAATTTTAAAAATAATTAAAATTCCTTGTTTGTAAAAATTATTCCGTTTATCATTTAGTAAATAGATAATTTTGCGTCCAATAGGTAAAGCAGTTATTTTTCTTCTTCCAATAGTTTCGAGCAGCGGTTAAATGGATTTAATGCAAGATAAATAAAATAATAATATGCCAAACAACAAAATTGTTTCTTTCATAACCCAAAAACACAGGTTTAAATCCTGCTTCCCCTTACTAATAAAAAAGCCTCTGATGAGAGAAGCTTTTTCAGGTTATACCGTTAAACAGCCTTAATGTTGACATGCCTGATCTAAAATACCTGGCAGTCATTTGTTATTTCATTCCTGCCAGATAGAAGCGCGACAAAAACCACAACTCGACGATACACTGCATACATGGTCCGGATTTTCTAAAAACGGACAGATGCCTGTTTTTTCTCTTTTGGCCGCATCGGTAAAAGTTTTCAAGCCTGTTGATATATCGCCTTTTGGCACTAAAGCCTCAATTACAAATAAAGAGTCCTTTGTTTGCATGGCATTTTGTAAAGTATTTTGAAAGTTTTGAACAGTTTCTACTTTTTGTGCAATCCCCCCTCCTATTAATTTAGTGATGCTGGTATAATTCCAGGGTGTTAATGTATTAAAATTTCCATCCTGGAAAACCCGCTGCATGCCATAACCGGAATTGTTAAAAATTATAATGATCGGGTTCAATCCTAACCGAAGACTGGTCGAAAGTTCCATACCCGTCATTTGAAAAGCCCCGTCACCAACGAGAACAACCGGTCTTTTATCAGGCATGGCAAGCTGGATACCAACCGATGCCGGCACAGCATAACCCATAGTATTATAAAATAATGGTGCGAAATAGCTATTGTCGCTTTTCATGCGCATGGCCAGAGAACCATAACAGGAATCCCCCGTATCGGCTACAATGACATGTTCTTTAGTTATATGTTCTTCAATAATTCTCAAGTATTGGTCCATAACAGAATTTGTTTGAGGAATTTGAAATGGTGGTATCTTTAAATTATTATGACGAACAGGTTTTGGATTAATAAACTGTGCAAATCCGGTGATAAACCTGTAAAAGTCCAGATTATCATTAACACATTCCGTATAACTTCCGGCATAGCCGTTTTTTGCAATTAGGATTTTTTCCTGATCTATATCTGCTGTAAATATACCACAATTTACATCCGTCATTTTTGTACCAAGCATTATAACAAGATCAGCCTGTTCGACAAATGTTCGTATATCTTTTGAGGAACTGACAACACCGGCATAAACACCATAACACAGTTTGCCGTCCTCTTCAAGCACTCCTTTAGCCAGGGGTGTTAAAAACAGCCGGTATGCCGATGGTTTTTAGCATGTTCCTAATAAAAGGCTGTAACTGATAACGGCCAACCTCAGCACCGATTACAAAAACAGGGTGCCTGGCCTTTTTCAGCTTTTCCTGAAAATACGAATTTACAGTATCATAATTTTCTGATGGTGTAAAAAGCTGATCAGGATTAACATGAATATTCTGCGTCATGAGGTCATAGGGTA
>CAXXFV010000005.1:0-74499 GCA_963674595.2 bacterium | reverse complement strand
CATATAGGGATTGGTGCTTTCCCATAATATGTCTAAGTATTTTTGTGTTACAAACTTTGTGGGCTTCCAGCCCATAAGAATTTTTAGCGTGTTCATGGTAAGTGTGCGCACATCACTTTCTTTCTCTGGGCTCACTGTATATCGCTTTTTTAAAGCCCATGCTCCCAAACCACCCTTAAGCATCCAATCAGCAAAATCTTCGGTAAACACATCCGTGCCGGTGTATGCCTCAAAAGGCTTTATCGTATTTAAGATACCTTCAGGTTCAATATTATACTTTGCATGCTCAATCATATATCGCACAACCTTACGTGCATTCTGAGGGGTGAGATCTTTTACATCTTGAATGCCACATCTTTTGTGCCACATATTTGGCTGAAATGCTTCCGAGGGAAATGTCATCACAGGCTCAGCATTTTCATGTGTGCCGGCAGGGACACTGCGCATTACACTCATCAATTCTTCGGATACGTCATCACCCATCGTATCAATAATAATCGGTTGCAGTCGTTGCAATACAAACAAAGCCTTCTCTGCTAACGGAGTAGCCCGGCCAAGACACTCGGTAAATTCATTAATTACCCGTTCATCGACACCGGTATCAATTCCTGCGACATAGGCTTTTTCAACTAAATCTATGTACAAATCTAATCCTCCGATTGCTATTCTTTGTTTGTTGTCTAATTTACTGGTCTGATGATCTTCAGGTTCTCTTTCGAATAAATCAATGTAGGCAAGTAATGTTTGCCATAACTTCGGCGTATAGTACTTTGCGGGATCGAGATCAACAAACATCGTAACAACCTCAAAAACATGTTGATATTGTTCTTCCACAATATGCCAATATAATTCAGCTTCCAATTCATCAAGAAGCTCGTTCATAGCTTTTTCCGTGAAAATAGCGCGAACATTATCATGCGCATATAATTCGTTGATAAGCGTCATTGCCTCATCCGTTTCTAAAACATCCAGTAATGCCATTAATGTATTTTCACTATACGTGTAGGCTCCCACTTCTTTGAAAAACAATAATAATCTGTAGGCGGTTGCTCTCACTTGATACGGATCCTTAGACGATTGTCGTAAACATTTTATGGTTTCTTCAACGAGCGTAGGGGTTAATATTTTATTTATTTTTTCCGGATTTTTGCGATACATGATTTTCGCAAATACAAGGAATGCCTTTATCGCATTTGCACTTGGGTGTAACATGCTGTCGGGTCCAATAAATACGTTTATTATACTTTGCCACTTGTCTGCCTGATCTATAACACTATCGGGATACTTTTCAAATAAATACGCCAGATTACGCATAACTTCTTTTGCGACATTGGGAGTTTTGTAATACGGTTTTGCAATCGGATCCACACAAAAGAAAAGTAAATCATACGCTGCTTCTAAATACTCTTCAGGATAAAGGTCTACAAAGTTTATCATTGGATTAAAACGCGCCGTGATATCAGATGAAAAAGAACGGCTTTCGAAATCGGATGTTAAAAGAATCCAATTTTCTTTAGTAAATGCTTCCTTCGGCCCCTCCTCTTTGAAGCGCTGGATTATATTGCAATAAAATGATAAATTTGAATCAAAATGTATATTCCGATACTTCTTGAGTATCAGTCCTAGCATTTCTTCTGTGTACAAATTATGAGGGGTAATGGTTAATATTCTATTTATATTTGCGCGTAGTTTTCCAGAAGCACCAATTGAACTCCATGGACGGAGTTCATTATCCCACTGTAAAAGCAACCTAAAATACTCCTTAGTGGCATATATTTCAGGATAATGAATTATATATTGCTTAAAAATGTCCAGTCCCCGGTCAGCCAGTCTTTTTGCTTGTTGCCATTCAACACTTACATAATGTTCACGGTAAAGGGCGTCTAAGATCCGTTTCACATCTGCAAAATATTGATGATAATCGTGGCCATGCGGGTCAACCTGCATTAATACTTCTAGCAATTTACATCGTGCATACAAAAGATTGTCCGACAGGTTGCCTTCATTCACTAAATGCTGATACAAATCAGCCGTCAGAAATTCTTTCGGATTCACTTTGACAAAAAGAGCCGCCGCTTCAATACCCAAGGCATATTCGTTTTCATTGTCTGACTCTAAAAAGCCCTTTACAATTTCAAAATTACGAGAAGTAAAAGCCCCAAGATGTCCTTTGTCATAAAATTGATACACAGAGTGCATAACTTCTTCATGCCCAAAATAGCCCGGCACAGAATACGAACCTTGTGATAAATGTTTAACCATTCCCATGAGCGGCTCATCAGGCAAAGGATACGTAAGGACTTTCGCCAAGTTATCTGCCGTATAATCAGCATTCTTCTTAATATTGAGCGCCTCGAAAATATCTTTTTCATCGTGAATGCTCTTGGCTTTTCTTTTAGTGAATGTCGTGCCCTTTGGAAAGTTTGCATATGTTTCGTTTGATGTTGCACTGACAAGTGCTTCAATATTAATTGCATCACTATCCGCATACCGCTCTTGCACGAACGCTAATACCTCAAGTGCTTTTTGCGCCATGCCATCTTCTGCATGTCCAAGTAAACGCGTGAGATATTGGAAACATTGCGATGCTGTTTCTTGATTTTGCACAATAAATGTTTCATGTGCCAATAATGCATTCACAAGCTTGAGCATGCGAATATCAAACGCAACACTACGTAAATCATACGTACTTACTGAAAATATCCACATCATCCGATTATACACTTCAACGGGTACATCCGCAGGATTCATTTCAATAAACAGTGTAATAACATCAAGTAATGAGGCAAGAAAATATTCTACCGGCTTCACAATTTTTCCATTTTTGTCTCTACTAAATATTTCGAGCATTTTCGCAAACTGCTCGTTTGATGCAAAGTTTGTATCATATTCAATAAACATACGCATAGCCTCAATAATCTCTTTGATATAATTATCCCAACCCATACTTGCACGCACACCTGAATACCCTCGTTCAAAATTATATTGATACATATACTGTTTAAGCAACGCACGTAACGCATCAAAATTCTTTTGTGTATAAAACTTTTTTGGGTTTGCTTTACATAATTTGCATAATGCTCTTATTGCATCCGACCGAATATCTAAAAAATTATAGTTCATTTTCTCACTTTGAATATCCCTGACCGAATGCATGCGCCCACCATTGACTATCATGCGTCGGATGGTATGGTCTATCCATGCATCCAATAAATTCCATTTCTCTTTTGCAATAATATCATTCTTTATATACACATCCAGTATATCTAATACTTTGCTGCGAATAGCATTATTGGGGCTTTTCATTTTCCGCATTATTTTTTTCAAAATACGCGCTCGTGCAAATACGCGTGGTCTTTTTTGGATAAATGTGTATATATTGTAAAGTGCTTTTTGCTCTATTTCCTCATTGATACGTTGATTTTTTGACGTCTTGTATTGTAAGAATTCTAATGCATATCGAAAATATTCCTCTTTCATAAAACGCAACGGATGTTTATTGATAAATACGTCAAGAATCACCATCAGTGTTTTCGCGATATCAGAATGCCGCACATCTTCTTTGCGAAACATAAAACTATACACATCAAATTCCCAATTTCTTCGCAGGCGTCCAAATACGTCATGCAATAATTCTTCTGTGTACATAGTACGTGGCGCATATATAGTGAATAGCTTTAATAATTCATAATCCTGTTTCAAATTTTTCCCAAAACCCCAAAAATTAAAATCACAAAGAATCGATTTCAAATGGTCGTATGTCAAATCTCCCACACGCTCTGGTTTTGATTTAAATATATACATTAATCGTTCTGGTAATCTGGCATTTTTAATGATTGTTGGTTTCTCACTAGTCTGTTGCATAGATTCGAGCAATACATCATCAGCCGTATCATTGATAAGCATCTGCAATACTTCTAAGCTCTTCGTTACAACGCTTTCATCTTCATCATCTAACATTTCAGTTAAGAGTTCTTGTCCTGACCAAATAATATGCTCGTGATCCTTATTTTCTTTACTTGCAAACATACATGCTTGCAGCAATTCAATACCTGCTATACGCGTTTCAGCAACCCTGCTATTTAATGCTTCGGTAATAACACTCGTATTACTATCTATTGCCAAGTCGGGATTGAGCTCAACGAATGTTTGTAGTGTATGAAGTAATTCTTTTTGATAGCCCACTGAATTGGGTAAAGCAACATAATTCGCCTTTAAATTTACTTGCTATGAAATCATATATCGATTGTTGCGCAAACGCTATTGCATCGACTGACGCAAAAAGAGCAATTACCCCTAAACTAGATATCCGCCGCAAAACATAACGATCGTAAAAATAATCAATAATCGAAAACAAAGCATCTCTGACAGGTCTTTGCATTGTCGATTTAACAATAAAATAGTTCACTTTATTAAAACCATGTAAAATTCCATATTCTTTGCATACCATAAGAGTGTTTAATGCTTCCTGGCTTACAACCGCATGCAAACTTTTTACTTTTCGCACAATTAAATGAAAAACGAAGGGGGTTATATATTTTTTTCCATTAAGTTGAATCACTGTTTGCAAGACACGCAAAGCTTCAGCACGCACATCAGGATTATGCTCATCAATAACATGACCCCAGTAATATAATTTACGTACCGCAATATTTATATATTTTTTCACTACGAATGTATCAGGCCGCTTTTCCATGAACATGCTCAATATATGCAACGCTGCTTGTACCGTACGTCCATCATTACTCCACATATTTACTATATCTCTTCCCCATACATGGAAACCGCGCCATAAAAACCAATCAAGAAGTTCCTGAGAAAATACGTCAGGTGATGCATATAATTGAAATTGTTTGATTGCTTGGTAAACACTTTCTATATCACCCGGTATACGCCATGGTTTTGCCAGACAGGAGAGTAGGGCTTTTAAATTATCTTCGGTTAAATCATCTTCAGTCACAATCCCCATTTCTTGCATAAACCCTGTTGGCTGAAATTTATCATGAGTTGCATTAGGAAAAGTATTAATCTGTTTGTTGATATCTACCAATGCCTGAACCGCACCTTTACTATCATCCGTTGGCTTAGCAAAAGACGCGTCATTAACCGGCATTGTAGTGAGCGCGTGTGCATCTTTGCTGTTTTCTGAGTTAGAAATAATAATTTCGCATTCTTCAACTGCCTGTTTAAAGTATGCAAAGACTGTTTGATACTCTGCATCGTTTTCGTTTAATCCACGTTGCTCAGTAAGATATTTCTGGACTGCCTTATGGTACATTGCAACAAATGCATCCCACTCTACTTTTGTTTTTCCCTCAAAACTGCTTTCAAACAGCTCGGCAACAATTTTGTTAAACATACCGACTACAGTTTCTTGATTTATCATTTTATATCCAGGGGCATCATCAAACATATTTGCTAACTGCAACGTTATTGGCGCGGCATAACGCATGGCAGCATTATTGATATATATTTCTTTACAATTACCAACATTTGAAATGTGGGGTGATACAATCATGTGCGATATATTCTTTTTCGTAAGATATTCGGAAAGTTTTGTTGCGTGATACCCGCCGGCAACAATCACTGATTTTTTGTGATTGTTCTGTTTCGCGTATTTCATGTAGTTTTCGTACAATACACGGTCCCGTTTCTGCACCAATGCATAAAACTTGCTAATCACACGAATGCCTTTATCAAGCAGGCTCGCATCGGCAACATATGAACTATTGACTGCGCGGAATATGCTATTTATTACATCTGCCTTAAGATTTTTCTTTTGTTTTTTAAAATAAAGATTGTCTTCCGGCATAAGATCAAGGGTTATTCCTTTTTCAAGATACATTGCAATGTCTGACAATGCTTGAATCTGACGTTCTCTTTTGTTGCGAGTAAGCATGTTCATTAATTGTTCTGAAAACATACGTACATCTTCGAGGAGGTGTTGCGGATTTTCAGAATCATATGCAGTCTGGTTTTGCAGAGTAGTGCGCAGGGTTTCTAGCTCAGGATATGCGGTAAGAGAAATATTGTAATCATGTATGTACTCAAAAAGGAGCGATATATACTCAATGATTGTTTGTTCATCGCACACGTCTTTTTGTTGGTTAAATTTCATGCGTAGGGCATCAATCGCGTATAGCTTTCTTGAAAAATATTTATTTTTCAAAAGTGATATTTCTTGCTTTATTTCGGCAAGCATTGTTTCAACATCTGATTGTATTGCAATAATATTCTGAAGTACTGCGGTATTTTCAGTATACAGCCGTTCCTTTTCTAGCCCGTGCATAAATGTCGGTTGTTGGCGCATGATTGAAAAGTAGTCAGCTCCGGTAATCATTCCTTTTTCTAACTCATGTGTAAATACTTTTCTCTTACTATGCTCTTCAGGATACGCGGTAAACAAGGTCGTATCCACATCATTGATAGCACCTTCAACATAAATCGAGTCAAATTGATAATCATTGAAAAGAGTTTCAAGAATACTGACTTGTTTGATCTGTGCTTGAAAATGACAGTGGGCATCTTTGATAATGACAACTGTTTGTTCTGGGTCGCCTTGACAGACATGTTCAATAGTTGCGAGGGTATGAGGTAGCGTTATGGTTGGAAGCTGTACAGATGTGTGGCTGGTTTGCGGTGCAGATTGCACCCCTTGTGCATATGAAAGTCCTATATTCGTAAATGAAAACGTAACGAGTGTAATCAACCCGATTACTCGTTTTAACATGTAGACCCCTTATTTTTTTCTGACCCAAATGAAAACATTTTTTACAAAAATCTGTTAATGTATACCGTTCAACGATTTTACTTCTCATCGATGCTGTTTTTCATTGATACCCGTACACGAATATGGTGCAATGACACAACATCATGTATCTATACTGTATTAACTAGACCCTGACTAATAAGGTATACATCTGTACATAAAAAAACAGCCAGTTATAAACATAATGTAATTATGTTTACAACTGGCTGTCATAAGCTTCCGTTTTCCTACGGACGTGATCTCTCTTTCCCTGAGACCTCTTAGACCCTGTAGTTTTGCGTCACCACTTTTCAGCGGTTTTGCCTATATATATAGAATTAATATAATTATATAAATTATACCAAATTATCTGATTATTACAAGGTTTTATAAAGACTTTATCTAACTCATATCATCTTTATTTACAATCACTTAGGCTCTTAACTACTTTTTTACAACCCTTTATCCACAGCGAGGGACGGTCCTGAATGTGGATAACCTTAAGCAGCTATACCCTCCATGCTCAACCTACGAAGTCGAGCATGGTTTTATGCTGCAATGCGAATGGTCCGTTCGCGCGCAACCCGCTCGACCGCATCGCGGATACTGATAAGCAGCTGTTGTCTATATAGACTCGTCGCAGTGGTAATAGAATCCGCAAGTTGATAAAAACACGCGATACCGTTGTCTTCTCTCTTGACTTCAACAAGAGCAGGCATGAAGGCATCGGCAGGCTGTATAACAAATGGGAAAAGAATCATTTCATGTTCTTCACGTTGCATTACATCAACCGCCACATGCCCCGCTGAAAAAAGAAACTCGGGTCGTTGTGTTTTTGTATCAAATCCATTAAATACATTATGCAATATTTCATACGGTGCAATAACACGCACATCAGATGTGGAATCAACATCAAGCAATTGAATCGCTTTTATAAAATTTTCAGCATAGGCATACCCATTATTTTCAATCTGCTGTGTTACCACAGTGACTCCCTTCACAGCGTTAAGCCTATGCAATAATGTATCATCAATATTTTTAATATTTTCAAAGTACACATATACTTCATCCGCATCAGAAACAGTTGCTTCCATCAATGCAACAAATGCAACACTTAGCGTATCTTTATATATTGCTGTATGCATTGGTGTTACTCTTTTGTGCATAGCATGCGCTACTATTTCACTAAAAGTCTGCACAGTTAAACCTTCTGGAAATGCCTGGACCTGCGCTGTTTCCGTGATTATTGCCAACAATGCATCATCCCCTTTTTCTATTATATATGGTGTAATCAATCCGATTACCTCAAGCGCTTTTTTAGCAATATCCTCTTCCTTATCCGTTAACGAAATCAATACATTAATAAGCTCAGACGTTATATAGTCTTGAGGCTTACGTTCAATAAAATCAGGAATGATCTGTAATGCTTTTGCAACTATGAAATGACTATATTTTTCATCTGCTTGTACTATATCAAATAAAATATCCCAATATGTATCTTGAATCATTTCTTCCGATTAGTTCTAATAAAAATACCGATAGTATCAATTAACCAATTAACGTCTGCTGGATAATAGCCATGAAATTGTAATAAATCTGTCAAATGCGTCAGCGTTTGAGCGGTAAAACATTCTTCAACACCATACGTTTGAAATTGATTTATTGCTAAGCGAACAGCTCTCTTAAAACATGTGCGCTATACACAGGCGTAGATTTTTCATCGCCGGTATTTTTGAAATATAATCGAAAAACTCAATCAATTTTGCTTTTGTCAAGTCTGCTTCTGATGTAATGCCAATCTTCTCCATATCATATGTCATAACAAATTTATTTTCAGGAAATGTTGCAAGCTTATTATTTACAATGGATTGTATCATTGCTAACTCACTCGTATCATGACCATGCTTGTGTGCTTCTTCTTGATACACCGCTAAAACTGACACTGCTGTTTCAGCGACAAGCGGCATCGCCGCATTGGTAAGTTCAATGACCTTATCAAGCATTTCCGGTGTTGCATACTCCTGAAATGAATGGGCAATACGATAGCGTACTATTTTTAATAATAGTAATTCGTCATGCTCAATATTCTCTAGGATTGCTTGATATGAATTCCACTCACAGACCTCCAGTTTGACATCTCCCGTAATAATTTTTTCGATTAATTTATCATTTAATATAATACCCATTAATTGTTTGAGAATGAGTACATCCTCAACTCCTTTATACATGGTCAAAATATCATGCATACGATTCCACACGTCTACACGTTTTACTTTTGGTGCATTAGCCGACATAAGCGATGCTGCTCCTTCCAATACCCACCATTTGGCAAATGCATTCAGATAATTATTCTCATCGGTTATAAATGTGATAACAGTATCATAAAAATCAAGTATTCCCGGGTCGTTTTCTGAAAGGTAATCATCGTCTTGCTCATCGGAAACACGTTCATATTAGATATGGAGGATTGCATATTCTCTGACAGGTGTATGTTTTTCGTTACATTGACAAGTGATTCATTTCCTGATTGCTGTGCGTAGGCACTAATCGTAGCAAGAATTTCAACTGCATCTTGCACTATTCTGTCATCACTATTATTTGTTGCTTCAATGAGGGGCTCAATAATCTCTGGCATACAGACGTTTTGCGGGTACATTGTTGCAAGCGTGCTGAGCATTCTAAATATGCTAAGTTGCACAAGACCATTTGACCACGTAATAAATGGTATCGCAATAGCTACACATTCATCTATATTATTATATCCTGTACGCACTTCCATAAATATACGTATCATAGTAAATAAAGCCGCAGCATCAGTCCAGTCAACCAACGTGTCATCTACTTGAGACAACTTCAAGATCTGCTTTAACAGTGCAACAATCACCGCAAGCATTGTTTCGTTAAAATATTGTTTCACATCTTTTTTAATATACATACGCAGTAAATCCGGTCCCCAATTCATTTCCTGCAACTGTAATATTTTCTCAAGTTTTCTTGAGTGCATATTGCATCTGTGGCAAATTGTTCGAACATACAAAGTGATGTTACAATCTCATATGTTTCATAAAACGCTTCGCTCAAATGGATAAATCTTCCAAAAGTATCGGCCGTCAGATCCTCCTGCCGCGAAATACCGGCCTTTCTCATAAAATCAGTTACCACAAACTTATCATCTTTTTTATCGGGAAATGCTGTTATGCTCACTGATTGCTGTGCAATATATTGTTTAAGGCTCTTCATTCCTTCTCGCTCTGCATCATGTGCATCAACGTACTCAACAAAATCCCCCGCGACCATTGCCGCGCGCTTGACAATGGTTTCATCATCATGATTCATCAATTCCACGACTGCATCAATGACCTCTTTGGTGCCATACACGTCAAACTGATCTTCCAACAAATATCGTAATAGATGAAGTGTCATAACAACATACCCCTTCATTAACATCAGTTAAGTTTGCAATAATAGTATCAACACTCAATGTTGAAAACTCAGGGGTTTCATCATTCTCACGCACAATCTGAACAATATCCTTGGTTCCCCTGTTCAAATACACCCGACGCACGTATCTTTTAAAATTCAATTTTTAATTTTACCAAAACTATTTATAAATAATAAATCACTTGACAATAACAGATTTTATTTGCTTATTAGTACAATACAACTTGTATAATACAAGATAATAGGAACTTGATGAATGATTATAAAAACCAGCTTTTAAATGCCTGGGAAGAAACCTATAAAAAAGGCCAACTAACATTGTGGCTGTTTTTAGCCCTCAAGGAAAATCCAAAATATGTGAATGAAATCAAAGACTTCATTGAAACACAATCCAATAATACCATCTCTTGTGAAGAGCAAAGCCTGTATCGCACTTTGAGAAAATATTATGATTTTGAAATGGTTGATTTTAAAACGGGTAAAGGAAACAAAGGACCGGACAGAAAATATTATTTTCTAACAACTCTCGGTCTGGAAATTTTAGGTGAATTTATCGAAAGAAATATAAAATTGTTTTTTAATGACAACATAGCAACCTTACTTTCGAAAGGATTAAAAAATGATTAAAATCTCAAAAAATTTAAAAATATTTGTAATTCTTTTCACGGTCTATACACTCGTTTTTCGTTATATTCTCTATCTGTCAATCATACATCACAATCATACCCTAACGTGGTCAACATCTATCATTTATGGCATTGTCATTTATTTAACTGCTTTTCTACTTGGCAAAGCAGATAACCTAAAATCGGGCAGATTGAGTCTTGGCTTTAAATATCATCTTGCTGTGTATATAATCTATAATACAATTGCAATTTTATGGTATTTATCAGGATATTTAAGGTATGAATCCTTAAAAATTATCTTTATAATTATTCTTTTCTGGGGATTAGGGCTTTTGCTTCACGTGTTTCAAAATTTAAAAAACCACAAAGAAACCATAAGGGGCGTCCCAAAAGATGAAATTTTTAATTAAGTTTAAAAGCGGCGACTGATAATGGAATTCAGAAAAAAGATGATTTAAATTCACAATTTTTTATTTTGGGGAAAAAGACTTTTGCAAATCTCCCCGTTTATGGTTACATTATCCGAACGATAACTGTTATGACCACTCTGTCACGTCCGAGGATAATTTTGAGCAGAATGAATATCGGTATAATCGGCTGTGGGGATATGGGGAAAACTCATGCCTCAAGTCTTTCGAATGATGATAATGTCACTTTGTTGATGTGCTGTGACACCAATCCCCAAAAAGCAAAAGATTTAAAAAACACTTATCATATTGAACAGATAACGTCAGATGCCGGCCACCTGATTACCCATCCCGACATAGATGTTGTTTATATCACCTCAACCACAAACAGTCATTTTGATTTATTTTCACTGGCTGTTAAACATAAAAAACATATTCTCATAGAAAAACCACTGGCATTAACAGCCGCCGAATCGTATAAATTTTATCAACTTGCTAAAAATACCAGTGCGGTTTGTATGTCCGGTTTCAAGTTTCGATTTTATTCGCTGGTAAAAAAAGCAAAACAACTTATTCCCAATCCATATATGGTCCAGGTACAAATAATTGACGATCCCTGGCCCGCTGATTTCTGGGCCAATGATCCGAAACTGGGCGGCGGTAATGTTATTTCACAGGGCGTGCATGGTACGGATTTATTACGATTTTTCGTCGCCGATGAACCCCGCTCTGTTTTTGCTGCCGGTGCCAATTATCATCAACCGACCGGCGTGATCGACAATATCAGCGCAACGTTTCAGTTTAAAAACGGAACAGCCGCGTCGCTTATGGTGGGAGATTGTGGGACGCTTCCGGTATCAAGTAAATTCAGTGTGCAAATATTTGGTTCCCAGGGTTCAATATTTATAAATAACCGCCTCACCAAATTATATTATAAACCGGCCAATTCTTCAAATGTTGAGGAATTTACAGGTACGGAAGATGGTTTTGAGCAGGAAAATAAAGAATTTCTTGAGGCTGTCCGAAAAAATCAGACAGCGCCCTGTACGATATTTGACGGTTTTATGGCCCAGGAAATGATTGATGCCGCCATTCGCTCCCTTGACACAAACACACAACAAACAATAAACCAAACGTATCCGGTATGACCCTTTACTAAAAAGACGATCCAGAATGTGTAACAACCTGCAAAAACCATTACAACAGATGATTTTGGAATATGATCAAAGACAATCCGAATCCGGATTTGATTATTCGTCCGCAAAAGCCTATCAATTATCCACAAGCCGGAAACAGGCAGACTGGAAATCGGTTTTATTAGGGAACCTGCCGGCATTAAAATTGTTATCGCATACAATCACACCTAAAAACGATCTTGACGAAATAACCCTTTGTTTCGAAAACGGGTTTACATTTCGTTCCCTGTTTAAAAAGCCGGACAAACCGGCAAAATCCTGGCCGCTTGTGATCTGTCTGCACGGGATGAACGGCACACCGGAAATGGTGATGGGCCTTGATGCTTCGCTGAAGCACAGTTATCACGATTTCGGAGCCAAACTAACGGAAAACGGGTTTGCCGTAACAGCGCCGGAACTGGTAAATAATTTTCACGATCGGGCCATTATCAACCGCTTGTCTTTGCTGCTCGGTTTTCATATATGGTCCCTGGAAAGCTTTGCAATCCTTGAATTTATAAAATTCATTACATTCGAATATAACATAGACGACAATAAAATATCCCTATGGGGCATCAGCATGGGCGGGGGTTATACGCTTTATACATTGCCGGTTGAACAAAAAATAAAACTCGGCATCATATCAGCCTGGTTCAACAAACGGCCGGAAAAGATGGTGGTCGAAAATCCCAATTACTCGTGTTTTTTAAGCACGGAGGAAGAACACGCTTTTTTACCCGGTCTTTTGACCCAATTCAGTGATGCGGATTTAGTCTCTTTGGCCTGTCCACGACCGGTCCAGGTCCAAACAGGCGAAAAAGATAATGTTGCCTGGCCCCCGCTTGTTAAAAAAGAAATTGAAAAAGCGGCAGCACATTATAACAGGCTGGGCATCAAAGAAAAATTTGACTGGTGTTTACATAACGGCGACCATGAAATAGATTTTGAGAACGGTTTAAACTTTATGAATAAATGGCTTTTCTAATGATATAAAACCGGAGGTGCTTGTGTTTAAAAAATTATTGATCCCTTTACTATTTTTGTCCTTTTCATTATTCCTGTTTTGCAATTCAGGAAATGATGCCGGAACTATAGAAATTACACTGAACGTACCGGCTAACGCCAATTTGCTGAAATCCCTGCGTCAATCACTTCCGCAGTTCACGGAACAATCCGGGATCAAGGTGCGCCTCATTCCTTTTTCCGGACAGGAAAAACTTTATGCCATGATGTCGGCCGGGTCTCCGCCGGATATATTTTACACAAATTCGGTCATTAAAGACAGACTGGCCGCCGAAGGCAGACTGTTGGATTTGAATACCATTGCCGCCGGTGATTCTATTTTAAACATTATCAATCCCATCTATTTAAAACGGGGCCAATCCATTGATAACGGCTGGTACCAGTTTTGTGACTGGACGTTTACCTATGGCTTTTATTACAACAAAACATTATTTGAAAAATACAATGTCTCCCTTCCGGATTCCTCATGGACCTGGGCAGATATGCTGGATAAAGCCAAAAAACTGACCAAAGACCTGGATAACGACGGCAAAACAGACCAGTATGGTGTTTTCATTGCCAGACATTTTATCTCTGCATTTGAACAAATGAACGGCGCCTACCAGCAAGCCAATCCGCTGTTTTTCTCTGTTCCAAAAGAGGCGGCCGAGGTCCAGCAAAAGTACATGGACTTGATGAATAAATATCAGGTTATGCCGTCACTGGCATTTACCCAGGCCCAGGGCATGCAATTTTCGCAGATGCTGAATACCGGCAAAGTTGCCATGATTGTTGAAGCCGTGCCGAATCTGGATTTTATACAGTCCTTAACCATAGACTGGGATGTTGCGCCTATTCCCCGATTTAAAAACAAAAAACCGTCATACTTTCGTTCCGCATCCGGCGGCTTGTCCGTCAGTTCGTCCTGTGAACACCCGAAGGAAGCCTGGCAGACGATTAAATGGCTGGTAACAAAGTCCGAATACAATACACCGAATCCCATATTAAGCAACAATTTTGTCGACGCTTATGAAAACAAATACCCGGAACTGGCAAAGAAAAATTTTAGACAGGTATGGGAATTATCGGAAAAGTATGACGGCGGCGACAAGCGTAATTTTGTCAGATACTCTTCCTGGACGAGTCAGACCATTCTCGAACAGTTAGGCCCCAAAATGGACATGTATTATGCCGGGAAACTGGAATTAGCCGATATTATAAATTCCGAACAGGAAATTAATAAAAAGGTTCTCAAAGAACTGGATTTTTTTCTGGCCAATCCCGGACTTAAACCCGAGTTCCGTCAAAAAATACAGGAACAGTTGAAAACCGAACAAATTCCACAATAAGACTATGCCCAAAAGTAAATATCATGTTAAAATAAATATACCGAAATCGGACAAAGGATCCCATGTTTCGGTAAAACTTCCAGACCTTCAGGCAGGTTACTATGGTATTCACCTTGTCATAAAAACAAACGAATATCCGTTGGTAAAGCACTGTTGTTATATGCGCCATCAATCAAAAGAATCCCTTGAAGAATTGGACAAGCTGGTTTTTTCCGAAATGGATTTCAAATTATCTCCACCCGGCATCAAAACAGGGCCCTGGCCGGGTTGGAGAGGCATTCCTGAAATGCCGGATATTTATCTTGTCCACAATCATAAAAAAGTAAAGGGATTGTATAATTTTTGGGGAGATGAAGAATATACAAATACCTGCCGAATTTTATTTTATACAAAAATCGACAAGGTTAAGGATAATTGTATCATTCTGCAAATACCGGAAAAAGAATTTTCACCGCTGGAAATTTCATTCTACAAAAATCCAAAATACCTAGACTTAATATCTCAAACCGAACCTTTAAATAATCTGCCGGTATCCTATCCCAGATTACTTTTTTCAAAAGAGCAACTTTCTTTATTGAAAAAGCAAAAACATACAACTCATAAAGAGATATGGCAAAAAATAGAAAAGCTGCTGAACAACCAGTCCATTCCCTTTAAACTGACACCCGAAAGCAAAACTTTGGACGGCCCCGAACGTCTCAACGAAATGGACCGGGTAGTGGTTAATGCTTTTCATGCGTTGCTGTCACAAGAAAAAGCTTCCATAAACAAAGCATTACACGCCTGGGAACATTTGCTGGATCTGGCCTTGTCGCCGCAATATGAACCAATGAATATCGATACCCAGTCAGGGGAATGTCTTTTTACATTATGTATAGGATATGACTGGTTATACGATCACTTGCCGGAAAAGATAAAAGCAGCGAACAAACAAAAATTATTTCAGGTTGCTGACAAAGTATGGCAGCATTTGGGCTATAACCGTTACGATTATGGTCAGGCCCATTTTTTAGGGTGCAGTCATGGATTGCTGGCATTTTCTTTTCTCTTTTGGCAGGAACATCCAAGGGCCATGGAATGGATAAAATACCTGGTCGCGGTTTTCAAACACGTCATAAAAATGCTGCCGCAAGACGGTTTTTATCCCCACGGCATTAATTTGTGGATTTATGAACATACCTTCCTGTTACGTTATCTGGAATTGCTTAAACAATGTACGGGAATCGATTTATGGTCCGAAAGCCGCTATTGGCTGAATGCATCCCTGTTTCGATGGGCCTCGCTGAGCCCGGATAAAAAACACGGCATTACATTTGGCGATCCGCAATATCGGGTCAGCGGAGATGCCTGGATGCATTATCTCATTGCTTCCAGAACAGGGTCAAACCAGGCTCAATGGCTGGCCAAACACCTGGAACCGGTTGAAACCGGCTCTGTAGATTTTCGCAACACGCCGCCCCGCAGACGTGTGTGGGAGTATCTGTTTTTTAATCACGATATTAAAAGCAAACCTGCCAATAAAAACACATTCTATTTTCCCGATGGCGGTCAAATTTTTTGGAAAGATATTGTACATCATAAAAACATAACGGCCACGTTTCGTTCCGGCTCCATGCTTGGCAGTCAGAGACAGCAGTGGGGCGAATGGAGCGGATACGGACACAGCGATCCGGCCCAGGGAGCGTTTCTTATTTGTGATGATAACGACCTGTTTATTTGCGGGCCCGGACCTGTTTATAAAAGAGAAACCGGCCTGCATAACACGGTGACCTTGAACGGGTGCGGACAAATAGGCGATAAAATGGTGTGGGCCCCTGAATTTATCCCGGACCGGCATTTCCCAACCACGGTCCAGGAGAAAAGCACAAAACACACCGAAAGAGTGCATACGGACCTGACCCATATTTACCCTGACCATCTGGGTTTAATAAAATTCCATCGTGATTTTATTTATCTCAAACCGGATGTTTTTCTTATCTATGACCAAATCGAACTCGATAAAGAGCGGCACATTGAGTGGAACATCCACTCTTACTCTCCTATTGAAATGATTAAAAAAAATTCGTTATCATTTCAGTTAACAAACAAAAAATCCGTCAATATCACCTGTTTAAGCCCTGATGCTCCCGGCTATCAAACCGGCTTGTCCGAATTTGTACCGGCCTATCCGAATCCAGGCAAAAGAGACTATTTTTTAAAACTTGACCACACCGGTAACAACGTTACTTTTCTGGTCATGATCACATTAAAACCGACCCGGTATAAATGTGAAATAACATCAAAAGAACCTACTAAAACAATTACACTCTATTTTCATGACCAAAAAGAGGAATTAATTTTTGAAAGTAAATAAAGAATGGCTTTTATCCGGTGCGCGTAAAGAGGCGGAAAAATATTACGATCCGGAAACCAAACTCTGTTTGATACCCCGGGAAACGGCATGGTATGCCATTACCTTGCTTATGAGCGATGAAAAAGCAGACCAAAAATTCGGAAATGAATTATTATCACAACTCTCTTTTAACGACGGCACCCATTCTCCCTGTACGCTTTATGTTATCCATAAAAAATTACAGCACCGGTTGACAAAATCCTGTATATCCCATATTAAAAAAGAGATGAAAAATAATCTCTCTATTGCTTCAACAGTCAGATTTTCCGAAGGGAATGTCAATCATCCGGTGGCCGCGTTTGCCGCCCTGATTTGCTGCGGTGAATTATTTGATGATAAAGTTTATACCCAATTCGGCATGCAACAACTGGAACAATTTTACAAATCCACCTGCAAAAGACAGCACGGCCCGCTTAAACAGGCGGAAATGTCGGAATATAACAGTCCCACCTATACGGCGTTAACGCTCTGGTTTTTATCCATTATTGCCGAATATGCGCAAGATAAAAATGCCCGTGAACTGGCGCTGTTGATCGAACAAAAATTATGGTTGAATGTAGCCATGCATTGGCACGAACCAACACAGCAATTTTGTGGTCCGTTTTCAAGGGCCTACAGCGAAGATTCCCTGGGAGGTTTTTCAGCCCTGCACTGTACCTTTGGCTATGCACTTGATAAAGATATATTCCTGGACCCGGATTTACCGGTCCAGTATGTCCATCCCTCTGCGCTTATCGAAAACGCTTTTATAGCTTTGCTGGATTTCCATCTTCCCCCAAAAATGAAAAAAATGGCCTTTGAAAAGCCTTTGCCCTATTATGTTCAAAAAACCACCTATTGCGAACAGTATCATGAAAATTTAATCTACCAACAAAAATCATCTTTTTATCCGGATATTTATCCCGGCGGCTGGGGCGATTTAACGAGTTATTTAACAGACGAATTTTGTATGGGTACGGCTTCCAGGCCCTATGTTAATGCCGCGCAAACCGATTCTTTTTCGGTCCGCATTCGATGTAACAAATCAATCCACCATGTTAAAGATTTTCGCGGTGTTTATTCACGCATGGTTTATAACGGTTCCACAGCCGGACAGGCCAACTTTTGCCATGTTTCTAATTATCAGGGTTCAAAAGATTATCTTTACGAAGAAGGCAGGGTATTTACCTATCAGCATCAAAACAAGGCCATTGTCGCCTATACACCAAAAAGAGTCGGACATAAAAATGTAACTGAAATACGGTTGGATATTATTTTTACCTATAACAAATCCTTTGATTACGTTCAAATTAATGACCGGCCGGTTAAAAAATTTCCATTTACATGTAAATCCGTCAATCATATTCTGATTCGTGATTACAATACCAATTTTATAATTTTCCCCTTAAATATTACGCCGCTGGAAAACTATCCGGGCAGCGTGAGATTATGGAGCACCGGTAAACTGTTTATCATTTCTTTTTATAATTTTAAAGGGGCACGTAAAGATTTTACCAAAGCACAAATAAGCCAAACTTTTAACGGTTTTGCCTGCATTCTTGAAAATTCAGACAATAAAAAGGCGGCATCTTTACTGGAACAGACAAAAGTGACTGACGAGATAAATAAGCCTTTTACGCGATGTATACAAATGCAAAATCCAGATTTTGATATGAAATTCTGTTACGATCCCCTGGCGGAACGTATTGAAAGCCGCACTTTTAATAATATCCCGGAAAACATTCAACACCTGACAATTAAAGCGCCTGAAAATAGTGATCCGTTCTTTACACCGAAAGAGTTGTATTAAAAATAACGAGGCTGTGTTGATATTTACAAAAACCAATCTATCCGATACAATTGACAAAAACTGCTGGATGTCCGACGACCGAATTTCAGCGTGTCTTTCCCTTGCCTGCAACGGACTTGAGCAAATCGATTTTCATGGTTCACAGCCGGTCAGCAGAAACGCCAAAATATTGCAGCATCCCAAAGGCGTCCTGACGTTCAAAATAAAAACAGGCAACAAGGAATATCCTGTATCGTTTGAAAAGGCAGAAATTTACACCTCCGTATACGGAACGATGATACGGCAAAAATTTGACCAGGGAACGTTACAGATCAAAATAACCCTGTACAAGGATTCACTTTATATAACCGCTCGGTTTAAAAATAAAAACAAATCCGAATCAGCGCCCAAATTTTATATTTTGTTTAACAACCAGGCCCTGTCAACGGAAATCCATGGCGACCGGAGCTGGACTCAACTCGCAGAAACCACGAAAAAGGTTGATGTTTTTAAATCGACTGAAAAAATACAACTGGACAAATGGCTGCAGCGAACAGGTGATTATCAGGGAGATTTTCTCATTCCCGAGGGATGGAGAAAACTGATCTTTAAAACGCGGTTCGTATCCGGTTTGGGTAGAATGAAAGATGTCTGGGCCGAATACCAGCATTCGGAATTAAATATCTATCAGGCCGATACGTATGTATTTTTGAAATACCGCCAATTCAACAAGATATCAATCGACGGACAATGGACCGGTTTTTACAATGGCATGAAGCAGCATAAAACGGATTTATGGCAAAGTGATGATTTTATCCTGAGCTTTTCTTCCAATCAGCCGTTCAATCAAACAAACAAAAAGCCGGACCGTACACATAAAAAAGTATCAGCCAGGCAAAAAAAACGCTATAAAAACCTGGCGGCAACCATTCCGCAAATAGAGTGCGATAAAAAAGGTGTCTCTCAATTTTTTGATAAAACGCCGCAAATCGTTCAATCCGCCCATGTCCGTAATACCGGCATGACCCGGGCCTGTCCGGGTACCTATTACTGGATCTGGGCCTGGGACAACCTGGTGACAGCGGCGGCCCTGGCCCGGTGGGGAAATCTGGACCTGATGAAATCAGTGATTGATTTTGTCCGCATTCACCGGGACACGGACGGGGCCATTCCGGGCCGCTGGACACGGGATTTGCAGGCCATGGACACCCGGGGTATCGGCGCACTGGATTTTCTGTTCTCCAATCTGGTTCTCGGCTATTATGCTGAAACGCTGGATACGCAAATACTCTATTCAAACTATCCGGTACTTTTCCATGCTTTTACAACGCTTGTAAACCGGTCTGATGAAAACGGTTTGTATAAAACAATCGGCATGTATCCTGATTTACCGCAAAAAATGGGACGTTCGGAAGACGGCTATGTTGCCATTGATGCCGGCGCCTGGTATTGCTTTTGCCGCAACATGGAAAAAATTGCCCGGCTGCTCAAAGACGACCGTACCGCCAGTCAGGCAAACCAAATGGCAAAAAAGATAGAAGCAAATTTTAACCTCTTTTGGGACGATGAAAAAGGATTTTTGTTTGATTCGGTTGATAAAAACAAAATTCCCCAGGTCAAAAGTTACCCGCTATTTTCATTTTTATTCATGGAATCAGCTTTTGGTTATTATTTATTAAAAGACAAAATCCATCAATGTGCTGACTTTATATCAAAATTACTGATAACAGAACAGGGCATTCAGCAAACACCGGAATGGGACGTGTTCCACACCAGTGAACCGGTCATGTCGGCCTGGTATCCGCATTGGGATTACCCGGCATTAAAGCTGTTATCACAAACGTCCGGGACCACGGCTGTCGGCAAATGGTTTGAAACCGTAAACGATGCCTATACATCACTTGGTTATTGTCCCGAATTTACAGACACAAACACGCCCCCGGATAAAAAATGGTCACGACACGGGGCCGCCTGGAACCTGAACTGTTCGGTCGGTTGGTATCAGGCCATCATTGATGCCATGACAGGGGTTGAATGTGATTTGGGCGGCATAACCTGCCACAGCACCGGCGATGTACCGGAGGTGACTTTAAAAAACCTGTCCTTCCGAAAAGGAAAATGGAACGTATCAAAATCCGGTCAGGGAAATTATATTAAAGAAATACGCGTTGATAATCATGTTATTAAAGGCTGTTACAAAATCCCCAGGGAATTTTATACGCCCGGTCCACATGATTTGGTACTTGTCCGAACAACAACAAAACCACCCCATCCTGTACTCAAAGCATTATGGGGCGCTGAAATTTTAAATATCACTCATTCTGATAATAATCTAATGGTGCAAGTAAACGGCTATGGTTTAACAGATATGGTCATACAATCTGATGTTGCATTTACGGTCCATCTGGATGATCAATTCCTGTTTGATTCTCAGCCGCAAAAAACTGAAATTTTTCATCAATTCGAATTGAACGGCACACACAATTTGCGAATTATTTACGAGGCTTTATAATGATTTTCAGGAAATCCTCCAAACCAACCATCACATTAAAACAAAATCTGGAAGGGTATCTGTACATTTCGCCCTGGCTCATCGGATTTGTTTTTTTGACAGCCGGTCCTATTCTGATATCGCTCTATATGAGTTTCACACGCTGGTCGTTATTATCTCCGCCCCAGTGGATCGGTTTTGATAACTATAAACAGGTATTTACAGACGATCCGTTGGTTTACAAAAGTCTGTGGAACACAGCCTATTATGTATTATTTTCCGTTCCCACAGGTGTTCTTTTATCGCTGGTGTTGGCGCTTATGCTGAACCAAAAATTAAAAGGGATATCCATTTTTCGTACGGTTTATTTTTTACCATCCGTAACGAATCTTGTTGCTGTATCGATTTTGTGGATGTGGATTTTCAACCCGGAATTCGGTCTGATTAACAGATTTTTGGATATATTTCATATCACCGGCCCCCTGTGGCTGCAAAGCGAAATATGGTCAAAACCGGCGCTTATCATCATGTCGCTTTGGGGAATCGGCGGCGGCATGATCATTAATCTGGCGGCATTGCAGGGAATTCCCCCTGAATTATACGAAGCGGCAGAACTGGACGGCGCCCGACGCTGGAGGAAATTGAGACATATAACAATTCCGCTCATTTCACCGGCCCTGTTTTTCAACCTGGTGATGAACATGATCGGCTCGTTTCAGGTTTTTACCCAGGCCTTTGTTATGACGGCCTCCTCCAACCAGGGTCAGGAAGGCGGACCAAACAACTCAACTCTCTTTTTCGTGTTGTATCTGTACAAAAAAGCATTTCAACAGTTTAAAATGGGTTATGCATCCGCTTTAGCCTGGGTGCTTTTTATCATTATTCTTGTTTTTACAATCTTTCAATTTAGCATGTCAAAACGATGGGTTTATTACGAAGCAAAGGACAAAGGCGTATGATCAAAAAAGAATCAACTCCAATACTGCAATATGTGAGCCTGGGTTTTGCATACCTGGGATTGACAGTCATGGCGCTGGTTTTTATCACGCCATTATTGTGGATGCTCTCATGCTCTTTTCAAAACAGCAACACCATTTTCTCCATCCCCTTTCAATGGATACCAAAAGATTTTCAATGGAAAAACTATATCGATGCCATGACGCTGCTGCCGTTCGGAAAATATCTTTTTAATACGGTCCTTATAACCTTTTCCGTTATTTTCGGAACCGTCTTTTCAAGCACCTTGGTTGCCTATGGTTTTGCCCGTTTAAAATTTGTCGGAAAAAATAAACTGTTCGGCCTTTGTATAGCAACCATGCTGCTGCCGGGCCAGGTAACCATGATTCCCCTTTATGTGCTTTTTTCCAAACTGGGCTGGGTCGATACATTCCTCCCCCTCATAGTCCCTGCTTTTTTTGGATCACCCTTTTACATCTTTTTGCTCAGACAATTTTTTCTCAATATACCCTATGAATACGATGAAGCGGCCCTTATCGACGGGGCCTCACGTTTCCGAATCTATTGGAATATCATTCTTCCCATGGCAAAAACGGCTATCGCCACGGTGATTGTATTCAGCTTTATCGGTGTGTGGAACGACTTTTTCAATCCGCTTATTTATATTAATTCATTTGAAAAAGCAACGTTGACACTGGGACTCAATTTGTTAAAGACACAAATTATCGGTTCCGGCGCCACTCAATGGCATATTATTATGGCAGGTTCGGTTATCGTCCTGATCCCCAATATTGTCGTATTCTTTTTGGCCCAGCGCCATTTTATGAAAGGAATTAACGTCGGCGGTATAAGAGGTTAATCCATGCAAAAAAAATGTAATTTTACATTTGAACAACAATCCACAGACTCGGCCGAGATACAACACAAAGAGCGGACAATAGCGGTTATTTCCAAAGGTTGTTTTTCATATCTGATTATGAGCGATATGACTAAAGAAATCATCGGCAAGGACGTGCCCATGCCGCTTTACTGGTGGCAATATGCAGAACACCAGCATCCGGACCGAAATCTGGGTTCTAACATTCAATTAAAATTGATCGAGCAAAATGACGATCACGCGATATTTACGGTAACAGGCGAAAACAAATCCAAAACAGCGTCCGGTCAGTATAAAGTAACAATAAACTATTCGGAAACATTTTCAAGCTATGTTTACCACATAAACGCTGTGCTGGAAATACCGGATAATACAAAATGGCATATCAAGGCCAATCCGTCACATGGGGAACTGGAATTTTGCAACTTTTGGCCGTTGGACTGTTTTCACAGTAAATCCGGTATGCAAAAAAAATATCAGGCGTGTGTTGTTGATAACGGTGAAAAAATCATCAAAATACCTCACCACCACCTGCCCACAGATGATAAAAACAACATTATCCTAAATTCAAACAATCGGTTTATGTGGATGCATGAAGAACACAATCCGATTTTTCAGCTTTTATCGAAAAAAACCGTACATGCCGGTGTATGCGCCTATATGTGGGACGCCCATTTTGGCTATAAAGTTTGCGACAAAACCGATATTGATCTTGTCGGCCCCCTCACCTATTCAGCCGGGTTTCAAATCTATTCCATAAACAAAGCGACGGCACAACCATATTTTAAACAGGCCCAACTGACGAATATCAAACAATTGGAACAGTTCCCCATATTCGTAAACGGCATCAATGACTTTTCAAAAACAATTCTGGACTATCCCGACCAGCTCAGCGATCTCTGGCCCTGGGAATTCACCTCAGATGCAGAGGTAAATACAGCCAAAGGATTTATCGATAAAGACCAACTTGAAAACCCAAATCCATCTTTAACAATAATCAATAAACAGGACACTTATTCCATCTGGCAGTTTACAGCATTGGGTCCGGCCTACGGACAGCCGTCATTTATTGATGGTAAACGATACCAGTTGACATGTGATATTTGTACGGAAAATATTAGCGGTCATACCGGCATTGCCGTTCGCCTGCACAAAACAGGAATCGGCGATGTATTTGACATAAAAAGTTATGAAATATATAATAGCAACACACAATTGACCGGTACCGTTGTCCGGCAAAAAATATCTGTTATAACACCGCCCATTTCACCGGCACCGGACAGAGTTCATTTGCTGCTTTATCAGCAAGGATCAGGACAAAGCTGGTTTAATGATATTTGTTTTCAGGAACTTGAATAAAAAATGTTACTCTATTTTTAAATAAAATCATTTATTTTTTAGGCGAAAATGTATTTTTTTCTGTATATATAAAGAAATACCCGTAAACAGGTTGAGCCATGACAAATGCACAGGAAAAGCATATATCAAATTTTAACTTGATTATCGTATCGAATGTTAATATATTATCACTCACAAGAGTACTATTAAAAGCATTCTAAAAAGGTTTATTATGAATACGATAACAGCCAATCAATTAAAAACAAAAGGTATATCTGCTATAGAGAGCAATCTTGAAGACAATAGCGAATTGGTAATTACTGTTCGTGGTAAAGAAAAATTTGTCGTTATGGATATGAAATACTATAATTATCTCCGTGAATGTGAACTTGATGCTGCTTTACGCGAAACAGAGGCCGATTATAAAGCCGGAAATTTTGTTACAGAATCTGTTGAAGAACATGTTCAACGAGTAACAAAATGACATATCAACTTGTTTATACGTACAGTTATATCAAAAGAGCATCCAAATTTTTAAAAAAGCATCCGGAAATAATTTCACAATATGAAAAAACATTAAAAATTTTAGAAATGAATCCCGACCATCCATCCCTTAGGTTGCATCAATTAAAGGGTAAATTTAACAAACTATATTCCGTATCAATAAACATTTCATATCGAATTGTATTAGAATTTTATATTACTGAAAAAGAAATCATTCTCGTAAACGTAGGTCATCATGATGAAATCTATTGAAATGCGTTTTATTAAATTTATTAATCATTTAACTCATCACTCTTTGTTTGGAGGGAACATGTCTTTTGTTATTAAAAACATAAAATCAATTTTAATAATGCTGGCACTCCCGGCAATCCTGTCGGCAAATACCTACACGGTCACAAATACCAATGAGACAGGAAACGGATCATTAACATGGGCCATGACCCAGGCAGCCGCCAATCCCGGTGCAGATACGATTGAGTTTGCCATACCAACAAGCGATCCTAATTATTCAGCAAGCAGCGGAACATTTGAAATTGAATGTACAACAGCCCTGCCGGATATTACGGATGATAACACACATATCGACGGTCACAGTCAGGCCGGAAATATCGGCAATACCAACGCAGACGGTCTGGAAATTGTTATTCTCAGCAACCGTTCTCCGGTCGAATTGCCGGCAATCAGTATTTATTCCGCCTATAACACCATAGAGGGAATATGTATCGGTAAATTTCGTGCCCATCATTTCTGGATTGAAGGTGAAAACGCACACCATAATATCATCCGTGGATGCCTTATCGGTACTGATCCGGACGGCAATCAGTCTTATGTTGTACAGAAAAGTAACGGTGTTAATATCCGGGAAGGCGCCCATCATAATGTCATCGGCGGCGTCGGTGAGGATAGAAATATTATGGGTGGGTTTTATTACGAAGCGATAGAAATGGTTTTAAATGTACATGATAATAAAATCATCGGTAACTATATCGGTGTAAACAAATCCGGTATATCAGAATTGCCTATTGGTTGGGGCGTAGATGTAACCTATGGCGGTCCCTGGGCAGGTATGTATATCCGAAACGGAAGTTACTCAAACCAGGTCGGCGGTTCCACTCCGGACTCCGGGAATGTCATGTGTGCCTGCGGGCGCCAGGCTATTATTATCAAAGATGCCAAAGATGAAGGCACAGATAATAATCTTATACAATACAATTATATCGGTGTCGGTGCCGACGGACAAACCGCATTGCCGAACGGTGAAGGTGCCATCTGGATCGTAGATATTGCAGACGGCACAAAAATTAAAAACAATGTTCTTTCAGGAAACACCTCCAATGCCGTTGAAATCAGGGGTGCACACAATACAGTGATGGAAAACAATTATATCGGCAGCAGTGCAGATGGTTCAACCGTTGTCCCCAACACGGGTAACGGACTGGTGATTATGCCTGAAGCTAAAGGCGGCCTGCCGGATGGTAACATAATCGGTCCCGGGAATGTCATCGTCGGTCAGAATATGGAACCGGACTTGTCCTACGCGGCTATAAAAATGACTGGTGCTGGTAATTTTAATACAACCATTAAAAATAATTATCTCGGCACAAACGCCACCCAAACCCTGATCTCAGGATATGATACGGGGATTATGCTCTTTTCAGGGGCAAGTCAAAATTTTATCGGTACAAATAATGTTATAACCGGACATGGTTACTATGGCATCTGGATAAAAGGAGAAGATACCATAAACAATACCATTTCTCAAAATTCCATTTATAATAATGGTGAATTTGCCATCCTTATCCAAACCGGACTCAATGCATTAGTTCCTGCCCCGCAAATCACCGGTGCCAACAAGACAACAATTACCGGTACGACAATCGCCAACAGCACAGTCGAGTTGTTTTCCGATAATGGGACCCAGGCACAAACCTATTTGGGAAAAACAACATCCAGTGCAACAGGTAACTTTACATGGAACGGCACCATATCACAAAGTCATGCCACAGCAACCGTTACAGATGCTAATGGCAATACCTCCATGTTATCAACCGGATCGGTAGTGCCTGTAGAGCTGGTCTCTTTTAGCGCGCAAACCACCGAATCAAATTCCGTTATTCTGAACTGGAAAACAGCAACAGAGTCCAATACCCTTGGTTTTTATATTGAAAAAAAAGTAGGAGATAAATTTCAGCAAATCGGATTTGAAAAAGCAGCCGGCACATCAACACAGGAACAGAACTATTCTTTTACAGATAATTCCCCGGACCAAACAAACAGTTATCGTTTAAAGATGACAGACCTGGACGGCAGCAGCACCTATTCGGAGACGGTTACCGTTACTATGCAAACTCCGGATCAGTATAAATTGTCAATGCCCTATCCAAATCCATTCAATTCTTCCACTGTTATCAGCTACTCATTGCCAAAGAGTGAACATGTCACCTTGACTGTTTATAACACATTGGGACAAAAAGTCCAGACTCTTTATAATGGTGAACAACAGGCCGGTCAGCACCGGTTAATATGGAACAGTTTAAATTCACACAACCAATTGTTGTCGACAGGCGTGTACTTTATAGAAATGAAAACCCCGGGATACAGATCGTTACAAAAATTATTTTATGTTAAATAAGATTACATATTATATATTATAGAAAAAGGCCGGGAAAATTTTTCCGGCCTTTTTTTATATTATACACTTTATACACTGGTAGGCTTCTTGGCTGTCATCGCAAGGGAACAGAGATTATAATCAGAAATGGATGTAAGGATCAAAGTTTTATAAATCTAAAAACAGAAAGTTGTCTATTATTACAATTATTACACACTGGTAGGCTTTTATAGCTGTCATCTGGAGGGAACAGAGATAGTAATCGGAAATGGAAATTAGGATCAAAGTTTTATATATTTAAAAACAGAAAATCGTCTATTATTATAATTATTATACACTGGTAGGCTTTTATGGCTGTGATCGCGAGGGAACAGAGATGATAATCGGAAATGGATGTAAGGATTAATGTTTTATATATCTAAAAACAGAAAGTTTTCTAATTTTACACACTTTATACACTGGTAGGCTTTTATCGCTGTCGTCGCGAGAGAGCAGAGATAATAATCGGAAATGGAAATCTTGGATTCACCTTTTGCAATTCAAGGAATAACGATTAAAGAATGGTATTTTTACATTTTTTACATTTTTGACACTGGTAGGCTTTTATAACTGTCATCGCGAGGGAACAGAGATAATGATCTGAAATGGCGATCCTGGGTTCACTTTTTTCACTTCAAGGAATAGCAATTAAAGGATGGTACTTTTACATTTTTTACATTTTTGACACTGGTAGGCTTTTATAACTGTCATAGCGAAGGAGCAGAGGTAATAATCGGAAATGGCGATCCTGGAATCACCTTTTGCAATTCAAGGAATAACGATTAAAGAATGGTATTTTTACATTTTTCACATTTTATACACTGGTAGGCTTTTATGGTTGTTATCGGGAGAGACAGAGATAATAATCGGAAATGGAAATAAGGATCAAAGTTTTATATATTTAAAAACAGAAAATCGTCTATTATTATAATTATTATACACTGGTAGGCTTTTATGGCTGTGATCGCGAGGGAACAGAGATAATAATCGGAAATGGAAATAAGGATCAAAGTTTTAAATATTTAAAAACAGAAAGTCGTCTATTATTACAATTATTACACACTGGTAGGCTTTTATAACTGTCATCGGGTGAGAACAGAGATAATAATCAGAAAGGGATTTATGGATCAAAATTTTATATATTTAAAAACAGAAAGTTGTCTAATTTTACACATTTTTCACATTTTTTACACTGGTAAGCGTTTATCGCTGACATCGGGAAGGAACAGTGATAATAATCGGAAATGGAAATAAGGATCAATGTTTTATAAATCAAAAACCGAAAGTTTTCTAATTTTACACACTTTATACACTGGTAGGCTTTTATAGCTGTCACCGGGAGAGAGCAGAGATAGTAATCGGATATAGAAATAAGGATCAAAGTTTTATATCTATAAACAGAAAGTTGTCTAATTTTTGACATTTTACACACTTTACACACTGGTAAGCTTTTGTGGCTGTCATCGCGAAGGAGCAGAGATCATAATCGGAAATGGGTGTAAGGATCAAAGTTTAATATATCTAAAAACAGAAAGTTTTCTAATTTTATACATTTTACACACTGGTAGGCTTTTATCGCTGTCGTCGAGAGAGCAGAGATAATAATCGGAAATGTAAATAAGGATCAAAATTTTATATCTATAAACAGAAAGTTGTCTAATTTTTGACATTTTACACACTTTACACACTGGTAAGCTTTTGTGGCTGTCATCGCGAAGGAGCAGAGATCATAATCGGAAATGGGTGTAAGGATCAAAGTTTAATATATCTAAAAACAGAAAGTTTTCTAATTTTATACATTTTACACACTGGTAGGCTTTTATCGCTGTCGTCGAGAGAGCAGAGATAATAATCGGAAATGTAAATAAGGATCAAAATTTTATATCTAAAAACAGATAAGGTTGTCCATTATTTTACATATTATACACTGGTAGGCTTTTATAGCTGTCATCGGGAGAGAGCAGAGATAATAATCGAAAATGGACAATCTGGATTCACCTTTTGCAATTCAAGGAATAACGATTAAAGAATGGTATTTTTACATTTTTCACATTTTATACACTGGTAGGCGTTTATTCCTGTCATCTGGAAGGAACATAGATAATAATCGGGAATGGATGTAAGGATTTAAGTTTTATAAATCTAAAAACAGAAAATTTTATAATTTTATACATTTTACACATTTTACACACTGGTAGGCTGTTATCGCGAGGGAACAGAGATAATAATCGGAAATGGATTTATAGATTTAAGTTTTATACATCTAAAAACAAAAAGTCGTTTATTATTTCACATATTATACACTGGTAGGCTTTTATTGCTGTCATCGCGAGAGAACAGAGATAACAATCGTAAATGAAAGTAAGGATCAAAGTTTTATAAATCTAAAAACAGAAAGTTTTCTAATTTTATACATTTTACACATTTTACACACTGGTAGGCGTTAATTTCCGTCATCGCGAGGGATCAGAGATAGTAATCGGAAATGGAAATAAGGATTAAAGTTTTATATATCTAAAAACAGAAAGTTTTCTATTATTTTACATATTATACACTGGTAGGCTCTTATGTCTGTCGTCGTGAGGGAACAGAGATAGTAATCGGAAATGGAAATAAGGATCAAAGTATTATATATTTAAAAACAGAAAGTCGTCTATTATTACAATTATTACACACTGGTAGGCTTTTATAACTGTCATCGGGAAGAAACAGAGATAGCAATCGGAAATGGCGATCCTGGGTTCACCTATTGCACTTCAAGAAATAACGATTAAAGGATGGTACTTTTACATTTTTGACATTTTTGACACTGGTAGGTTTTTATGGATGTCATCGCGAGGGAACAGAGATAATAATCGGAAATGAAAGTATGGATCAAAATTTTATAATTTTAAACATTTTACACATTTTACACACTGGTAGGCGTTTATCGCTGTCATCGGGAGAGAACAGAGATGATAATCGGAAATGGAAATAAGGATCAAAGTTTATATATCTAAAAACAGAAAGTTGTCTATTTTTACATTTTACACACTTTACACACTGGTAGGCTTTTATAACTGTTATCGCGAGAGAGCAGATATAGTAATCGGAAATGGAAATAAGGATCAAAGTTTTATATCTATAAACAGATAAGGTTGTCTATTATTTTACATATTATACACTGGTAAGCTTTTATGGCTGGCATCTGGAGGGAACAGAGATTATTATCGGAAATGAAAGTAAGGATCAAAATTTTGTATCTAAAAACAGATAAGGTTGTCCATTATTTTACATATTACACACTGGTAGGCTTTTATGGCTATCATCGGGAGAGAGCAGAGATAATAATCGGAAATGTAAATAAGGATCAAAGTTTTATATATTTAAAAACAGAAAATCGTCTATTATTACAATTATTACACACTGGTAAGCTTTTATGGTTGTTATCGGGAGAGAGCAGAGATAATAATCGGAAATTGATGTATAGATTTAAGTTTTATAAATCTAAAAACAGAAAATTTTCTAATTTTAAACATTTTACACATTTTACACACTGGTAGGCTTTTATAACTGTCGTCACGAGAGAGCAGAGATAATAATCGGAAATGGATGTATGGATCAAAATTTTATATATCTAAAAACAGAAAGTTTTCTAATTTTACACATTTTACACACTGGTAGGCTTTTATGGCTGTTATCGGGAGAGAACACAGGTAATGATCTGAAATGGAAAATCCGGGTTCACCTTTTGCACTTCAAGGAATAATGATTAAATGATGGTTTTTTTACATTTTTGACACTGGTAGGCTTTTATGGCTGTCATCGAGAGGGAACAGAAATAATAATCGGAAATGGAAATAAGGATCAAAGTTTTATATCTAAAAACAGATAAGGTTGTCCATTATTTTACATATTATACACTGGTAGGCTTTTATGGCTGTTATCGGGAGAGAGCAGAGATAATAATAGGAAATGGAGATCCTGGATTCACCTTTTTCACTTCAATGAATAACAATTAAAGGATGGTATTTTTACATTATTTCATTTTTTACATTTTTGACACTGGTCTATAATGGGTAAACAGAATTATACTTCCTGTCAAATAATTGAAACTTGAAGGAAAACGTGGAGTCATGCTACCTATGTGGACATGGTTTTGGATGGTTAGCGATAACCTATTTATAATCAAATACTAAAGTACGTTTATATTCTGATATAACCTGTCATTGATTCCAGTTGAAAGTTTACCACTGAACAATCCAAACATTTTGACAATTTTAGTTTACCATGGTGGTAGTATTAATGGGTGGCAATTTTGGTCAGGAATACGCAGTATAGTGTCGTCTTTTGTTTTCATGTGGACACTTCCTTTGGTTTATAATATAAAAAGAGCTTAACTTTGTGTCCACTAAAATATAGCAAGTTTATGTTTAACAAATTAATTTTAAATTAAGGGTTTCAAATCCTTGACTTGTATTGTTCTTCTTTTAACTCAATTTCCCATTTCAGACCATTTTTACTATCAACCTGAATCCGACTATGTATTCCACGATAATGCCTGCCACTGATTTCGGCTGAAAGTTTACCACTGGACAATCCAAACCTTTAGACAATTTTAATTTATCATGGAGGTAGTATTCACTGGAATGGGTGGCAATTTTGGTCAGGAATACGTAGTATAGTGTCGTCTTTTGTTTTCATGTGGACACTTCCTTTGGTTTATAATATAAAAAGTGCTTAACTTTGTGTCCACTAAAATATGGCAAGTTTAGGCCCGACCTTGGCATCTTAGCCAAATTATTGTATTTTAGCATTATTTGGTCGATCATATGAGTTCATAGTATCCTTATCTAATTTTCTTCTTCAATACTTTAGTTACAGACAAACATGAAGAAAAGATTGCTTTTGACTTAAATTTTTTGTACTGTTCACAACAAACGTATTTCTTCTAACTTGGTAGAAAGTGATCTATCGGTTTTAATCCCTCCTTACGGTCAATGAAACCTTTTATGTAGCGTTAAATTTTACCCCGTGAGATAGAGTTATAATTCATTTCTAAATTTGTAACATGTTACACAAAAAAATCATTTTTTCAAAATAATTGCCTATAGATAACCAACCGCAAAACAAATAAAAACTAAATTGAAAAGTACAAATTCGACTGTGTTCATTTTCAAGTAACACGTATTTGGATAAGAAACAGATAATACCAGGCATTTAGGGACCTTCGTGACCTTGCATATCCGGAACCGCCATCTTATATGTATTTAAATATTAATATTTAATATTACTTTAGTGAGGTACAAACAACATGTCTGTAAATAAAAATCAATATTCTAAAGTTAAAGTTGAGAAAGAAGCTGCCAGAATAATTGTACCTATCACATCTTTGGGCAAACCAGAGATACCAGACGATGTACAAGTAAAATGGCAAAAGATACTTGATTTAATCGCAGAACTATTACATGTGCCGTCAGCACTCATTATGAAATTAAAAAAAGACCGAATTGAAGTTTATGCAAGCAGTCATACAAAAGGGAACCCATATCATAAAAATGATTCTGAGGTGCTGGGGCTGGGCTTGTATTGTGAAACAGTTGTTGGTAAACGAAGAGACTTACTTGTAAAAAATGCACTGGAATCAGAATATTGGAAAAGTAATCCTGATATAAAATTAAATATGATTTCCTATCTGGGATTTCCAATAACATGGAATGACGGTGAAATATTTGGCACTTTTTGTGTTCTGGATAACAAAGAAAATGAATATTCAAAATTATATATCGATATTTTGCAAGAATTTAAAAGCATTATAGAGTCAGATTTAAATCAGCTAACGCTTTATGAAGAATTAAAGGATAAACTTACTAATACTGATTTAATAGTACGTGAGATACATCATAGAATTAAAAACCACTTTAATGTATTAATAAGCTCTATTCGTCTTCAATCAAAACAAATAAACAATGAAAGTGAATTTTTGAGTATTTTAGGTGACATTACACATCGCATCACTGCAATCTCCCTTATTCACGAAAAACTATATATGTCCAAAGATACATCGAGCATTTCAATTAAAGATTATATAACTGAATTGTGTGGGCATATTGATTCCAATCTTACTAAAAGTGATATTAATTTGATTGTTGATGCTAATGATATTATCGTCAATCAAGAACAGATGCTTCCTATTGGTTTAATTATCGCAGAGTTAACGACAAACTCGATCAAATATGCTTTTCATTCGATTGAGCGACCTTATATCAAAATTAAGATATCATCAACATCTTTAAAACGATTGTCCATACATTACGAAGATAATGGGGTTGGGCTTCCTGAAGGATTTGATTTTGAATCAAGCAATTCATTTGGTATGTTAATAATCAAATCACTAATTAAACAGTTAAACAGTGAAATGAAGATAATAAATAAACCAGGTTTCAACTGTAAATTCAGTGTACAGATTTACTAATTTTTCGGGATCGAACAGTATTCCATTTTTTCTAATTTTTACTCGCCTTAGGAATTTTCCCATGGTTAAGTAATAGGTGTGGTAGAACCGAATACGACAGTTGAAACCGAATAATGAAATTCAATAGTTTACTAAGCCCTACAATACTGTTGGGCTTTTTGTTTAATATAGCGACTGTTGGGGCTTACATAATTTGTATTGTAATAAAAAATCCATGTATTCTTCAAGTGGGAAAGAAATTATAGATTCAAGGAATAACGATTAAAGAATGGTATTTTTTACATTTTTGACACTGGTAGGCTTTTATAACTGTCATCGCGAGGGAACAGAGATAATAATCGGAAATGGATGTAAGGATCAAAGTTTTATAAATCAAAAACCGAAAGTTTCCTAATTTTACACACTTTATACACTGGTAGGCTTTTATCGCTGTTATCGGGAGAGAGCAGAGGTCATAATCGGAAATGGAGATCCTGGATTCACCTTTTTCACTTCAAGGAATAACGATTAAAGGGTGGTATTTTTACATTTTTTACATTTTTGACACTGGTCCATAATGGGTAAACAGAATTATACTGTCTGTCAAATAATTGAAGCTTTAAGGAAAATGTGGAGTTATGCTACTTATGTGGCTATAGTTTTGAATTGTGAGAGATAACCTATTTATAATCAAATACTAAAGTACATTTATATTTTGATAAAACCTGCCACTTATTCAAACTGAAAGTTTAGTACTGGACAATCCAAACATTTTGACAATTTTAATTTATCATGGTGGCAGTATTCAAACGGATTGTTGGCAGTTTTGGTCAGGAATATGTAGTATAGCGTCGTCTTCTGTTTGTCATGTGGACACCTCCTTTGGTTTATAATATACAAAGTGCTTGTCTTTATGTCCTTTAAAATATAGCAAGTTTAATATTGTGAAAATGATTTTGTTGAAATCAAATAAAGAGAATTCAATTATATATCAAGCCCTACGATACTGTGGGGCTTTTGTATATATAAAAGATGTAGGGACTTTAATTTGATGTGATAATAGAAAATCTGTGTACTTTGCAAATCTTTTTCTTAAAATAAAAGTGTCCGAAATGTTCTGGTGATATACATTGACGGGATACAAGGAGAGTATTTGATGTTCCTAAACGCTTTTAAAATTTTACGTTTTTCACATTTAACAAGGGTAAGGCTGTTTTAAGTATTCATTGCTTACCTAGCTAAATCCTTAATGCAAGAGCCGATGGTGCAGAGTTCTTTTGCTTTTTATTAAAATATCGGATTTTTTAAAAATTTAACGTCAAGTGTAGGTAAAAAAATCAAATATCGTTTTAAAATTGACATATTTTGTTTATGGTACTGTTCTTATCTTATGATGGTCATCTTTAAATCATAATATTTAAATAATGTAATTAATCATATTAACCCTCAAATTTAAATTCAATTTGATGTCTGATCCCATTTTTATTTTCAACCAAAAGTGCGCCGTCAATTTGGTCAGTAAGATTTTTTACAAGCTGCAAACCCAATGAATTTATTTCATCTAAATTAAAATTTTCCGGAAAACCAACTCCATCATCTGCAATAACAAGCCTATATTTGTTAGAAGTCTGAGTATCGTTGATTTTATTAAACTCAATATTAATAGTTCCATAACGATCATCAGGAAAAGCATATTTTAAAGAATTTGATACAAGCTCATTAATAATCAATCCACAGGGAATAGCCGTTTCTATACGCAAATTTATTGGTTTAATATTTACATTCTTTTTTACACGTTTGGCTATGTCGGAATATGAGTGAAAGATATTTTCGACAAGGCATTGAATATATTTACAAAAATTTATGTTAGCCAAATCTTCCGATTTATATAACATTTCATGAATTAGTGCTATTGATTTTATTCTCGTTTGGCTATCCTGTAAAAGGCAAGCCGTATATGGATCTTTATTCTTTGATTGTAAATATAACAGGCTAGAGATAATTTGTAAATTGTTTTTCACACGATGATGTATTTCTTTTAAAAGGACCTCTTTTTCCTCTAATGAATTGACAATCTGAAGTTCTGTTTGTTTTCTTAGAGTTATATCGCGAATGATAAATGTGTAAAAATAATTCTCGTGCGTATTCCACTCCGTTAAAGACAGTTCAATAGGAAAATGGGTTCCATCCTTTTTTACACCAATATTTTCGATAGTTCTTCCACTAAAAACTTTGTCGTTAACAGTATAGGATTTTAAATAGTCATGAAAGCATGTTTTAGGAATGATCTTTTTTAATGACATATTTATTGCTTCTTTAACTTTGTATCCAAACATAGATTTAGCTGTAAAATTCCATGAAACAATTTTAAAATTTTCGTCAGCCACAATGACAGCATCATTGGCAGTTTCCACAACAGAACGAAAACGTTCTTCACTATGCTGCAAAGCTTTTACTGAATTGACACGTTGAATAATTACACCGGAAAAACCGAGAAATGTGTCAACCATGTCTTTTAACTGAAGGCGTTCTCCATTTCCTAGATGGAGTAAACCTACGGCTACTAGTTCTCCTCCCCTTATACATGACAAACGGTAACAGACTTTATCATCCTGGTTCAACAGTTGCTTTAAGGAACTGTCAGAAAATATTTTTATGAGACAGTCACGATGCTCATGACATTTGGAAATCGTTTTTTCTTTAAATTTGAAAATGGCGTCATTATTAATTTTTCTGACGATTCGTGGTCTTTGTTCTATAAACGATGCATCTTTCTCTTTATTAATCACAATTGATTCGAGTGTAAGCGTTTTTGAATAAGCATTAAAAGAAGCCAAAGCGGTCCATTCCGCATTTGCCATTAAGCTGAGATTTCGACAAAGGATCTGAAAAATATCATTATCATCTGCCCCTTCAACTTCCATCACTGTATTATACAATAATCGAAAGGCTTCATTTCGTTTCTCCAATATATCGAGATGGAGTCTGTCTGAAAAAATATTTGAAACTGTTTTGGGTTTTTCTGAATTCACGATAGATAATCTCATTTTCAGGTACTGATAAATCTACAAGCTAAATCTTTTGAATTTTCTTTTTATGTGAACGGATGGAATACAACCAAAACAAAGCCGCAAAAGCCAAAACAACTGAAATATAAACAGCCGGCACTCCAAATAAATGTGATAATGTCAATTGCTGGATATTATAACCTTCAGCGAGTATCGGGTCAAGAAAATATACAACAAAAGCCATCCCCGGTATGAAAGAAAAGAGAACGATGAGAAATGTCAAATCACCTTCGCCGATTTGACGTAATGTACCAAGAATACACCCCCCATTTATAAATATACCCGCTCCAAAAAACATACCGGAAATAATATTGTAAAAACCATATCCACGAATTTGGCCGATTGGTTTAATTCCCAAACCAGGTGAAATATAATGGGATAATGAAAAACCAATGGTTGATATGATAAAAATCAAAAGCAATAACCTAATTATTCGTTTGCCCCTACCAATAAAAACTTCACCCAAACCGATAGCTATACAAAAACCGGCTCGCTGCACAATAAAACCAAACCCAATACCGAATATAAACCCTACAAGAATTAAAATAGGAAATGACATTTTTATTCCTTCCACATAATTTTATAAACAATGTAAGCCCCAATAAATATACCGGCTGCTGAAAGAAAAGAAGAGATAGAAAGCATAGGAATTCCTGTTACAAAAGCTGTTGTACATGTCCCAGGTGCCAATGTTATACCAATACCGATAAGTATTCCTCCTGTGATTGCTTTTAACACATTTATTTTATTGGGGATTCGAATGCGAAACTCACCGTTAAACCGGGCTCCTAAAAAAGCACCGAAAATGACGCCCAGATTTACAAAAAGTGAAAATACAAATTTATTATCAGGTCCAAACTTTCCAATCATCGGAAGAAAACTGCTACCTCCAATCCAGAATTTTTTTATAGTCATATACATGATAATATTTAATAACGCGAAAAATACTATTATGGCTGTTGGTTTTTTAAAGAAATTAATAAATGACATCTCGCTCTCCTTAATATCTGGCAATAATTATTGTCCAGCCACTATTTATAGTTTCAATTTCTACATTTAAATCAACATAGTCTTCAAGCTCTTCAGGTATGGATTTTATTGCCAATGGATCACAGACCTGAAATTTAAAAACATCACCAATTTCCATTGTGCTGATTTTTTTTATGATATGCATAACAACAAATGGACAAATTTTGCCTTTTAAATCAAACTCGATAGTAGCCATATTAACATTCTAAATTAATTCAAAAAAATTAGTCGATAAAGATATCATAATTATTTAAATATCTTTCAATTTTTCAGAGGCTCTATTTATGATTTTAAACAAGAAATCATTCTAATTAAACTAGAACCTAAAAATTAATTTCAAAATAATGAATGAAGGAATTTTCTTCTCAGAGACGTTATGCTTTTTATGTTTCAGAAGCCGTTTCTTTTTAGTTTCCATTCAATAATCGATATAAACAAAGCAACTTTTCACGCCATTAAAGAACAATCCTGATAGTGGATAGAAATAAAGCAATCCGCTCCTTGTTCCGGCAGTGATAGGTATGAACTCGAATAAATGATAATTGCTTGTAACTGATTTAACAAGTTAGAGTCAACTCCGGCAAATCAGTTATATAAAGAAAAGCAGTCAATACTTTCCACGTAATTATTTATCCCCTTTTTTTATAGTTTTTGCAATATTTATGCCTGTAATACAAATTTAAAAAAATCCATATTCAGTGGCAGGACGACTTTCACATAATGATAACATTAGACTATTTAATATGTTAAATCATGTAAATAATTTAAGCTGATATTGTCATATAATAACTGATCATGAAATGGTGCGAAAAAATGTTGCATTTCAGGGACATTTTGTTCAATGTGCATATTCTGATAAAACTTGCCACTGATTTTGGCTGAAAGTTTAGTACTGGGCAATCCAAACATTTTGACAATTTTAATTTATCATAGTGTCAGTTTTGAGCTGGAATGTTTACAGAAAATTTTTCTCATGGAATCTCCATTCATTGCAATTTTATAATAATTATGCACAAGACAGGGGTACTTGAAAGTGTGCTACTTTATCGGTGGGCACTTTTTCGTCTGGGTGGTACACTTAGATGACAAGTGCCTTTTTTTGTAGGCGGCTTTAGTGCAGAAGCTTTTTTACCTGATTGAGACGCTTCCTTTTGAAGATGTTGCCACTCATCTCAATATGTTGTAATGTTTTTTGGCGTATCTCTTTTACTATATTGATCTTACGAATAGACCAGTTTTGTAAAAAAAGGACTTTTTGCACCATCTTTAACCTGTTCGCCATTTACAGATCCTCCTGTTTTTATACGGAAGAATCTATTATTTTTCCGGTTTAAAGGTGGTACACTTTGATGTATCCCCTGACAAAAAATTATTACTCCACTTTCTACGAAATATTTTATGACCGCATTTTGCCACGTATTAATTATTCTTATTTATCAAATTTACTACCACTTTTACCATTGTTTCTTTCTCCTCGGGTTTGCTCACAGCGATCATCAGTGTCAATGCAACCAGTGTATTGTCTGCTATTCTCTTATTTCCATTTTCATCCAGCAAAATTCCGTTTCTTTCTAAAAAGTATAGGAATAAAAATGCAGCAATCCGTTTATTCCCATCGGTAAATGAATGATTCTTTGTGATAAAGTACAACAAATTAGCTGCTTTCTCCTCAATACTGGGATATAAATCCTCTCCTTCAAAAGTTTGGTAAATCGTTGATATTGAACTCTTGAATGAATTATCCTTTTCATGTCCAAACAAATCACTATTCCCATGTGCTTTTTTTGCAATTTTTATTTGCTCTGTTGCTTCCTTATATGTTAATTGATAAGTTTCTTTTCCGGATGTATCTTTTATTTCAAGTTTTTGATAATCATATTGGTCTAAAATATCCAATGCATATGCATAATTTGAAATTATTTCAAGTAATCCAATACTTTCTTCATTAGTCAAAATTTTGTAATTCAATACATTTCCCAGAATTTTAACTGATTCCTGGAGTTCTTTTAATAGTTCATTTTGTTGAGATAATCGTTTCTCATTTAATGAATATCCTTTTATTAAATAATCCTTTATAACGTTATTTGCCCAAATTCTAAATTGAGTGCCCCGTTTGGATTTAATCCGATAACCAACAGAAATAATTACGTCAAGATTATAATAATCTACTTGATATGTTTTACCATCTGAAGCAGTTGTTGCATTTTTTGCAACAACTGAATCTTTAAGTAATTCCTTCTCTTTAAATATATTATTTATATGTCTGGATATTACTGATTTGTCGCGTTCAAACAAATCAACCATTTGATTTAAATTCAACCAAACAGTTTCATTATCCAACTTTACATTAATTTCTGTTTTTCCGTCTTGTAGCTGATATATCCTGATATTTGATTCATTCATAGCAAAGTTTTCTCAAGTATACAAATCTAAATCGTCATATCTATTTTTTTGCATAATGTTTTTTAATGAATAGTGCCATAATTGTATAATCTGTGTTGTTATTATACAAAAGTAAAAGTATAAGAACAATTGTTTTTATTTAAGCCAATTAAACCAGGTCTTGTAATAATTCAAGGGAAATATGAGAAAAGCCATAATTAACACAAATAATATTAAGCTGTCTTTAAAATTTTATTGTTTTTTCACCCTGTTTAACAAATTAATTTTAAATTAAAGGCTTCAAACCTTTGACTTGTATTGTTCTTCTTTTAACTCAATTCCCCATTTCAGGTCATTTTTACTATCAGCCTGAATCTTACTGTGTGTTCTTATAAAGCCTGCCAGTGATTTCGGCTGAAAGTTTAGTACTGAACAATCCAAACATTTTGACAATTTTAATTTATCATGGTGGCAGTTTTCACTGGAATTGGTGGCAATTTTGCTCTGGAATATGTATCCGAATATTGCCTTGTTATATTTTTATTGGAGCAATCTTGAGATTTTATTACTCTAACCTGAAATTTTCTATCTAGCCTTAATTTAACTCCCACAGGTCCATAAAAAACAAGACCCAAATCTCCAGAATGATTTACCGTAGCGATTTATTTATTGGGTAAGCAAATGTAGTTACAGGTGGATTGAAACTTCACTTTCTTTATGCCCCTGATTTCTTGTAATTTTCTAATTATAATATTTGATTTGATTAAATTTTGGAATTCGCCATAGTGAACCTAATCCGGATGAATGTGTAATACAACATGTATTTAGTATTTTGATTCGATTAGGAATTTATCAGTTTATCCCCGGCATGATTTTTACGGAATCAATAAGATAATTAAATTTTTATAAAATTCTTTTACTGGTTGGATATTTCAAATTATTTATTAAATGTAATAAATCCATTAATAATTTGTAATAAGGAATCTTGTTTTTCTTTAGGCAGGGTTCGGATCTTTTTCACAGTCTGAACAATTTGATCCGGTTCGTTTTGAAGAGGATCTGATTTTAAAATATTTTCTTTTTTCAAGTAGAGATATTGCGGACCTTCATTATAAAAAAGCCAAAACGGATTTAATATTTTGGTTTCGTCTGAAAAAATATTGTACAAATTTAATAAAAGGGTATTTGATGAATGTGCACCCATATTTTTAATTTTTGAAATAAAAGAAGCTGACACATGTGTTTCTTTTGCCAATCTGTTTGGGGACCAATTTTTCTCTTTGCATAGATGTAAAAGATTTTCAAAAAAAATGTGATTATTATAATCTTTGCTTGCCATTGTCATGTTAACTACTTATAATAACATTAATTAAACTATGGTGCAATGTGTACGATAGGATATATTAATTTTTAATCCTATAATTTGGTGACCCTCTGCGGACCGGGAACAGACTCCGTACACATTTATTTTTATATGGTTATGCTGATTTTTATTTTAAAGAAAAAAACATTTAAAATCAATAATAAATAAGAGGTCATTTAGTCAATTGATCTGTCAGAACGACATTCAAACAATAGAGCATTTAACTATAATGGAAAATTGCTCTCGTCTGAAAATTCGTGATCCTTGTTAAGTTGAATTTTCAGGTCAATTAAAATAAAACCCCCTGGTCTGTTCAGTCGCCAAACGTTGCAAACCAGAGGGTGACGTAAAAGAACTGCAAAGAGCCTGTTGAATATCAACATAAGCACCTGAGCAGCCTTTGTATTTGAAGATAGTGAAATTCTTGTCTTTTAACAATAAAGAAATAAAAGCTTTCTGAAAAATACATGCCGCTTCGATAATCCTCAATAAATCAAAGTTGATTTCACAGCTTAAATTCAGTGTATATTCAACAGGTTCTCTTTTCTTTGCTTTCATAATTGACCTCATTTTTTAAAAGTTGACAATTCAATATAATATGGGTGAATGGTTTTTTCAATGGGCAGTGCCATTAATTTTTGCAGGAATGTGCAAAAATTAATCATCAATTATAAAACCACGTAAAAAAGCGAGTAGAAAATGAAAGAAAGACAATTTGAAAAACAAGATACACTCTCAACAGCAGAAGAGAAACTGTTTCGGTTTATTGCATCAGAAATCGATAATGCTATCAAGGATTGTATCTCACAGAATAAACAACTGACCAGGGAATGGTTTGCTCAGGAAGCGAAAATGACAATCGGGCGATTAAACAATTTATGTAAAGGGGGCCGGACACCGATAGATGCCGGAGACTTTCGGATTATATCCAATTTAATCAGACAAGCTAATCGTTTAAGATGGCTTCGTATGGCCAGAAACATCATGGGTTGTGAAGATTTGTACTTGTATGATCATACCAGTAAACGTCAAAGAGACGGAGATACTGATGATGTATCATGATGACATGGACACGAATCCGTTATTTGTGGCTCCTTTTGATGTTCCTGAAAAGGAAAAAATCGACACAAAAGCTTTTCATATTATTTGTCCGCATTGTGGTACTGTTGTGGATGGATATTTGGATTCTGAAATCGTAGAACAGGTTCAAACCGGAGCAACAGACTCTATAAAATGTCCCATCAGCTATTGTAAGAGGATGTTTGATATAGAGTATGACCCGGCATCAGGACTCTTTGAGACATGGATGTAAATTTTAATATAGCTATGATAAATTACATAAAAATTCTTGTTTAGTGTTCAGCACCGGAGAGAACCTAAAGCGGAAAAAGTATCGGTGCAACATAGTAGCGGCATGATGTCAGGCTACGTGTAAAACATGGCCATAATATTTTTAACAATTATTACTGGAGATTAGAAATGGGAAAAAAATATCCTTCAAAAGAGAGACAAGTCTCAGCAGCAAAAATGCTGATAGAGAATTTAAACATCGACATTACCATTGATCATGATATTGTGTCTCTTGCACAAATCATACTTGGTGGGAACAATTCTATTGGAATGGTGGCATTACAAGGTGCTGTCAAAATAGCCTATTCCAATATGGATGTCAAAGAAATCCTTATGAATCAAATCATTGAGAATATGCAAATAGGATTTACAGATCAGGATAAATTAAATTTTTGAGGTGAATCATGAATGGAAATGGAAATCAATCTCAAGTTGCTTTGGCAATAAAGTCAGACCAAAATAAAGAAGTGACAGTTCAGGAAAATTGTGAAATCGATCTGTATAATAACATTGCTGAGAATCCTGTTACAGATCAGGTTCAACGAAAGTTGTCTGCTGAAATAGATAAAAACGATGTTGCCATCCGGCCCGATGGCATTATTTATTTACCGGGTGTTTTTTATCGTAAAAGATTAATTGAAGCTTTTCATGCTGGTGGATGGGCCTTGTATAGTCGAAATATTTTTTATGACAAAAACATCAATCTGGTCTGTTATCACGGGGTTTTATTTGTTCTTGGACAGTTTATATCTGAAGCTGTCGGAGAACAGAAATACCATCCGAACAACAAGTCCATGACCTATGCCAGTGCTGTTGAAGGAGCCAAAACAGATTGTCTGACCCGATGTTGTAAAGATTTGGGAATTGCTACAGAACTGTGGTCTCCCAATTTTATCATGGAATGGAAACAAGACTTTGCTATTAGTGAATGGTATACAGATAAAAGAGATAATAATAAAGTTTTGTTGTGGCGGCGCAAAGACTATCCTCAATATGGCTGGCCCTATGAGATTTCAAACAATAACACGCACGGTGATTCTGTTAATAACAATCAACTTGATCAAAAATCAAAAACTGAACCGTCCTTTGAGGACAAATGTAAAAATGCCAAAGAGTGGCTTTTTAAACAGACAGGAACGCACACCATTTATTTAAAAATGCTTGAGGATATGGGTGTGACAACAGCCCAAAAAATAGACAAGAAAAAACAAAACTTTTTCCTGCAAAAGTTAAAAGAGAGAATGCAGCAGGTTCAACAAGAGAAAAAGGAGACGGATAATGGAAAATGATTTTTTCGACAGCATTTTGAATGGTGTACCTGATGTCATTGAAGCAGAAGCGTTACCGGAGTTGGCAGAAATAGATGACGTAATGATCATCTCAACATATACAGACATTCGGTTAACAGTTGTCGATATAACGGTTGATGATGCTACTATTTTTGAGGTGACCGATTATACCGGAAAAATATCAAAATTTATAAAGTACCTTGATAGTGCTAAAAAAGAATCGGTAAAAGAATTAAAGGAACAGATAAAAACAAAAGAGCAGCCATTTAAAAATTTAACAAATGAAGTTGAAAAGCTGAATGGCATGCTGCGATCAAAACTTTTGGCATATCAAAAGGGGAAAAAACACAAAGAAGAACAACGTTTAAAAGCAGAGAAAGCACAACAAATCAAAGAACTTGAACAAGCCAAACAAGCTGCGGGTGATGAAGAAACAAAGCAGGCACTGGATAAAGCTGTCAAACATGTAGCAAGTCAGGAGATTGTCGCAAAATCATCGGTTCAATCCATTCAGGCGACTTCAAGTGTTGTGACCTACTGGAAATATGACATAACAGATCCGGACCTGGTGTGTCAACATCACCCGGAACTATGCGAACCGTCCCGTTCAAAAATTAACGCTCAAGTACAAAAATTAAAAAAAGATGCTGTTGATAAATTTCAAGGCATTAGAGTTTATTCAAAAGATGATATACGAGTGAGGTAATAAAAATGGCATACAATAGTAAAGCAACATTAAACAAAGTCATGTTAATCGGTCGATTAGGTAAAGACCCGGAAATCAAATACACCAATTCCGAGGTGGCTGTTGTGACGTTAAACATGGCAACCAATACATCCTATAAATCCCAGGACGGAGAAATTGTCCAAAAAACAGAATGGCATCGTGTCGTTATATGGCGAAAAACCGCTGAAATGATTTCTCAATATGCTAAAAAAGGTGATCTGGTTTATATCGAAGGCAAGCTTGCCACTCGTTCCTGGGATGATAAAGATGGCAACAAGCAATATATGACAGAAATACAAGCAGAACAGGTGCAGATTTTACAATACAGTCAAACCTATGAACAGGAACAACAAACAAATTTCCCTGATGAACCGGCAGATGACCTGCCGTTTTAGGAATTTTGGTTTGTTGCCATGTTCTTTTAATACTCCGGGTCGTCGTTTAAATACGACGGCCTGAGAAATTTGATAAAAAATAATCAATCAACAGATGTAACATCTATTGATTATGAAATTAATAAAAAGGTAACATCTTAATGTCTTATCATAGAGGTTGATATATGACTGAAAAAGATAGAGAATGTTTTTCAAAACTCATGTGGCAAATGGAAACTGTTGCTGTGAATAATAAACAACCGTTGACCGTAGAGAAGATAGATTTTTATTTCAAGATATTACAGGACCTGAGTTTTAAGGAAATTGAAAAGAATGCTGTTTTATATTTTAGAAATAAAAATGCTTTTTTCCCGTCACCGGCAGATTTACGGGGACAGGATCCTCTTCAACAGCAAGCTCAAGTGGCATGGAATCGGATTAAAATGTATCTTGACCATTTTTATGATCCATCCATTGGTTCCTGTATGATGATGGTGATAGAAAAACGAATGCAGAAAAACGGTGAAGGGCATTTATATCCTCTTCTTGTACAGTGGGGACCTGAAATACGATCCACCACTGCCATTGCCGCCACACGCAAACTTTTTTTGGATGCTTATAAAAATAACCGCAAGGTAGAAGAGAAAAAACAGTTTACGACAGATACGATGTCCAGAGAATTAAAATGGAAAAAAATTGAATTATCTAGTATCAATGAGAAATAGAAAAGGAGTTTGACATGATTCGATTACAGAATAGTATGATTACAGCTTTGGTGGAATCTCAAAAGACAGAAACCATGTCGAATTTAAACAGATTTTGGGGTGCGGTTGATCCGGGCAATCCCGGTGGGATCAGTGTGTTTAACAGTATGGGATCAAAGGTTTGTTCAAAGAATCTACCCTTTAAAGACACACAACAATACAGACTGTTACTGGAACACATTGAGAAAGAGTACAAGCTTGAATTTATCCTTCTGGAAGATTACAAACCGTTTATCGGTATGAAAAGAAAAAACTCATATAAAGTCTCAATTCAAATCCAGGTATGTAAAGAAGTGTTCCCGGATCACATCCTAATCTTTCACACGCAGTGGAACCGGAATAAATGTAAAGATAAATTTAAACGACAATGGGCCAGGGATCTATTTGGAGAACAACTGCCCAATTCTCATCAAACTGATTCAGCTCTTATGGGGAAACTAACTTTTGAAATTATTGATTTCGACACGAATGGGGCTGGATTTATTGCCATGAAACAGATGGCTTTTGAACAACTGCCATATCCGACTGTCAATCAATTAAAACCATGGCTTGAAAATTAAAATAAAAGGTGTGATTATGAATAACATGACATTTGTGAGTATTTCCCCAGGTAGTTTTACCGGTTTGACCATCTGGGACCAGTATGGTAAATATATAAACACCGGAACAATAAAATATTTTAGACATCTTGATTATAGTGAAAGATTATACAAAACTAAACAACATCACAATATTGCGTTTGCAGTGATTGAGGATCATGAGCAGAGCATAAACAGTAACATGACATGGGATGTGAATGCCCATGTCACTCAAACTCAATTGACGATCTGTAAAGAGATATTTGATTCTTATATTCTCATTAGCCCGTCACAATGGAACCGGTCCGGGCACCAGGATTATATGAAGCGTCAAATGTCTTTACAGACTCTTCAGTTGAATTTAAGAAATATGCCGGAGATCGATAGTGCCTTAATTGGAAGATATGTGTTTCAATTTGCTAATCGTTATGTTGGGAACAAGACATTTGAGGCATTGCATCAATTGGCAACCACGAGTCATAAATGGCCTTTATTATCTCAAAAACAGCCCTGGAATGAATTAATAAAAGTTTATTCGGAACAATTAAGTATTAATATCTAGTACAAGGATTATAATGTATTCCTGACTGATAGAATCAACTATTAGATCGGCGGGAGCAGGGATAATAAATGGAAATAGAAACGAGGATCTAAAACAAATAAAGCATAAACTGTTTAATTCTCGAATTCATCCAAAATTGCATCATATATTTCTAAAAGAGGTTCTTGAAGATGTTGGATGGATTTAAAGGTTGTTGAAGTGATAGAAAACTGAAGTAGTATTGCCCATGTCTGGATTGATGTGAGATGATGGATATAAATGTTAAATTATATAAAAGAAGGTGGTGATTATAGAGAGCTAAAAACCAATAATAATGGAATTCAATCATTTATCAAGCCCTGCAAATATGTGGGGCTTTGGTGTTTTAAAGAGTGGTGTACGGGCTTAATAATTTGATAATATAGTAGAAAACCTGTGTGCTTTTCAAGCAGAAAAAAAATATAAATTTTTTAAAAACAACTTGTGGGAAAAATTAAAAATTTGTATCATTATCTGTCAAATATAAAGGATTGTTTTCAGGACAATTTGGTCGAATACGGGAATTCCTGATGTCCTTTAGCTGAATCAGTACTTTTTATAATATGGGTTTTAAAAGCAAATACGAGGAATAAATTGTTGTGCCGGTCCATAACCACATTCCTGTTCTTACCATCCTAAAATTATTCAGTAGAATAAAGACTGTTTGTTTATCCCTGACAAATACCTCTCTTGTTTTTATTTTTAAAAAATTAAATCATCTTAAAAAATACAAACCGATGTGCGAATTACTGTTTTTGTATTTTAAAAATTTACCATCGAGTGTTTGTCCTGTGGACACCTCCTTTGGTTTATAATATAAAAGGAGATTAACTTTGTCCACTAAAATATAGCAAATTTAGAATAAAAATAACGTTATTACACTGTTGAAGTCCTGTGTATTAATTCTGCAGGCAACTGAATTTTACCGTTAACCATAAAAAAGGCATACAATTTTTATGCGCATTTTACTTATTGGTAGTCCTAAAACAATTTTAGGGTTTGATAGACTCACAAAACTTCCAAACCTGGGCTTGAATTCTATTGCTTCAAATATATTAAACGATGATATAGATATAAAAATACTGGATCTTGTTTTAATTAAAAACAGAGTTGATCAATTTTTACTTAAAATCCTCAAATTCTATAGACCAGATGTTGTTGGATTCAGTTGTATGACTTTTCAATTTGATAATACAATGCAACTTGTCAGATTGGTGAAAGAATATAATAGCCAGATTAAAATTGTTTTAGGCGGTTATCATCCTACAATTGATTTTGAAAATATATTTGCAAGTGATCAAAAACAATACATTGATTTTATTCTAAGAAATGAAGGTGAAATCACATTTAACCTGCTCATAGAACAGATTCGGGGGAAGAAGCAATACCATAAAATCCCTTCTCTCTCATATATAGACAATGGAATTGCTGTCCATAATCCTATGGATAAAGTCCTTGATTTGGATTATGTAAAATTTCCAGATAGAGAGAATCGAATTTTAAATAAGGGATTTCACATTCTAGGAATACCTGCGGATGTTATTGAAACATCCCGGGGATGTGTTAATCGCTGTAAATTTTGCAGTATTAGACAGATGTATGGTTCAACGTTCAGAAAATATAAAATTGAACGTGTTATACAAGATATTAAAAATTCATATGACAATGGTGCTCGAGCAATTCTAATAGCGGATGATAATATAACAGTAGATTCAGTGCGTTTTGAGCATATTTGTCAAGAAATTGTAAAAAACAAGTTGAATAATATAAAGTATGCTGTTCAGGCGAGTATTCCTGGTTTAACACGAGCGCCTGGATTACCTAAACTAATGGCAGAGGCTGGAGTGGATATATGCTTTCTGGGTATAGAAAATAGTTTCGATAAAAACACTAATTTTTTGGATACTAAATCTCTTGACTTTTCTGGAACCAAAGATGTCATTAATGAATTACAGGGTTATGGTGTTACTGTGATTGGATCATTCATTATCGGGAATCCGGGTGATACACGTGAAATTATTTATGAAAATTTTCAATTCGCTAATCATATCAATGTAGATATCCCCCTTTTTCTCATTCTAACACCATTTCCAAAAACCGAGATTCGTAATGATCTTCTCCTGCAGGAATTAATTACCAATAAAGATGATTATTCTAAATATGACCTGTTTCATGCAAATGTAAGGACTTATAGTTTATCATCTCAAGATCTGGAGAAAATAAGGGATGAAATTGGTTTTAAAATTTTTAAGAAAAACAGAAGAATATGGAAATTTTTAAAAAAATATCCATATTTTTCATCAAAGTTATTATTTAATCAAATTTTAAATCAGCCCAAAGAGGTACTTGGGTATATACAGGGTGTCTTTCAATGATTTAAAAGGAAGTGGTCAACCAACGTTTCATACTGACGCGATTGGACTTTCTTGTCTTTTTAATATAAATTTTCTAACGACTTAGGTCGTCTATTGTACGTTTCTTTAGATGGATTGGTCTGCGCAGTTAAGAATGTTTTAAAGCGTATCAATCTGAGTGCTACTGTTGGATGTATCGCATAAACTGATCGTTAGGCCACTTTAATAAGATATTATAGCCTCGAAAACGATTAACTTTCAGAATATTAATCTATAAAACATCAGGCATTGATGTCATCGGGTACACAAAAACGGCCACTTTAGTGCACTTTAAAAGCGGCCATTATCAGGTTGAAAAAAATGTTCATTGTTACTAAACTGCCTTCGGATAATTGGAGGAAGATTCCAGGGGGAACTTAAAATGTACCACCCGAACAAGTAGTACATTTTCAAGCGCCCCTGACATTCAGAACGATCTATATAAATCAAAACTTTTTTATTACGTTTATTTAATATTTGATAAAGCTTTTAGGGAAAAAAGAATAACCTACATCTGTTTCAAATTTAATCCCTATACGAAAAATATTTGATTCTCTACCGCTTATATGATTTTCATTTTTCATCCAAATACATTCATTAAAAAATTCTATTCGTAAATGTTGACGTGGCTGATACCTTAGAACCGTTAAAAAGCCAAATTGTTCTTCAACAACACCACTGGGAAAAGACCGTTTTTCAAAAACCTCAGGATTATAAATATTATAAATAAAATTTTCCTCACCTGACCGACTATAAAAACAATTAGCACGTAAATATAGTTTGGAAAAAGGCAATCCAAGCCAGGAAATTTGCACTTTTTTAATATCACTTCCATCTGGCCATCCTAAACTGATACCACGTGAAGCATAATTGCCATATTCCTGATGATAACGATATACCCATGTACCAATACTAGCATATTCAACACTTAACACACTATATTTTAAAATTGAGCCAAATGGTATATTAAATCCACATCGATATCCCATAGCGTTGGGATATTTCTTGCTATCTTCGCTATCAATTTGTAATTCATCAACAATAAACTCTCCAAATATTGACCATTTATTTATAAACTGATATCGCATAGAAAAATGAATTAGGGCATTATCTATTTCAGGACCAACCTGATTAAATCTTTTATTATAGTCTGCCTCAACATACGTCATAAAAGGTATGGTATAAACAACATCAAATGGTCGATTTTTACCTGCATATATAATGCTTTCACCAAGCGATAGTAATAATCCCTTATTCTTAAAGGTCAAATAGTGACCTGCAAGATATCGATGTGTCATATATGAACTATCCGCAGTATTAAACGACTCTAAATAAGCAGATACAAAATATAAACTAAAAGGGCCATACTTTAAATAACCCGATCCACCATCATAACTTGAACTTGTTGATGACAATAACAATGAACCACCAGGTTCAGCAGACCATTCATGACGCATCCGGCCAAAGCTCAACCCACCATACTTTCCTTCATAATTTAGTACAAAATAATCGGCCTCAGCAGCTTTAAACCCAAATCGCGAACCTCTGTCTATCCCTGTAAATGAAGGAATTCCATGTATATCACTTGTTGCACGAATCCTTAAAAAAAAAGATAATTTAGGTAACAATCTGACCCAACTCTGGCTAAATATAGAAATATTAGGGGAAACACTCTTAACATTTTCCCGAAAACCAGATGATAATGAAATACCTGTTTCTGAATAATCTGATTGATCAATTGTATTGTCATTAGTAAAAATATCAAAAAGTAGATTATTCAGCCAAATTTCTTTCTTAATCGAAAGTAATTTAGCTTCTCTCATTCCAATTGGCCATACACCAAGAGATTTTTGACCAAAATCACCTCGTTTATGAATCAACAAAAGATAATCATTCCGCCAATCATTAAAAGCAAAAGACCCGGCATACAAATAAACCGGGCCCAAAAACAATATCAATGTATAACAAAATAACTTTAAAAGTGTTATATTAAAAACTTTCTCTACAGACATATTATATTATCCTGCATACTGTTTAATTGATTCATGAATGATACTTTTTTCGAATTGCGCAGTTGGTACCATTTCCTGTAGTAATTTTACAATTTTATTTCTATCTCCAGCATCTGCAAATTGTTTTAAAAGATTTAACTTGTCCGCTTTTATATTACCATTTTGAGAAACCTGGGTCGATTTTAAAACTTTGGGCATATCTGTAGCAACGGGATTTTCTTCCTTGTTCCATAATTCTTCATAAAGCTTTTCTCCAGGACGTAAACCAGTAATCTCAATTTTTACATCTTTATCAAGCACAAGACCGGATAACGAAACCAGATGTTTAGCCATAGTATAAATATTGACAGGGTCCCCCATATCAAGAATGAATATTTCTCCGCCAATACCAGATGTCCCAGCCATTAAAACCAAACCAACGGCTTCGGGAATTGTCATAAAAAAACGATTAATCTTTTTACTGGTTACAGTAATTGGACCACCGTTTCGAATTTGTTGTTGAAATAACGGAATTACACTTCCTTTGCTAGCAAGTACATTTCCAAAACGTACTACTATATGTTTCAATGTTGTATGACCATTTTTTGAAACACAATATAATTCACTTAGTCGTTTTGTAGCTCCCATTATGCTGGAAGGATTGACGGCTTTGTCAGTCGAAATCATAATAAATCGATCTACTCCATATTTTTCCGCGATAGTAGAAACATTAATAGTTCCAAATACATTATTTTTAACAGCCTGTTCGGGAAAATACTCCATAAAAGGAACATGTTTATAAGCAGCAGCGTGAAAAACAATATGAGGTTTATAAAAAGCAAACACCTTTTCAAGTTCAAAAGTGTGAGTAATATCAGCAATAATACATTTCAAACAATCTTTGCGCTTTGAACAGATACTATACAGTTCATGCTCAAGATCAAACAAATCACTTTCAGCCCGATCAAGGGCAATCAACCTCGATATTGGAAAATTAGACAATTGTCGACACAACTCAGAACCGATAGAGCCGGCAGCTCCAGTAACGAGAATTACCTTGTTTTCAAAATATTTTTTCAAACTATTAGAATCGGCTTCAACAGGAGAACGTTCTAATAGGTCCTCTATTTTCACTTCTCGAATTTTGCTAATAATTACATCTCCGTTTATAATTTCCTTTGGTCCGGGCAACGTTTTAAAAGGAACATTTCCTTGTTCACAAAAATTAACAATACGACGCATTTGAGTGGCATTTGCAGATGGTGCAGCAATAATTATTTCATCAATATGGTGCTTTTTAATAATTTTTGGAATATCAGATACTTTTCCAATTACCCGTATACCGTGTATTTGGCTGCCTTGAAGTTTTACATTATCATCAATAAGCGCAACGGGCTTGTAGCCAAGAGTGGGTTCCTTTAAAGCCTGACGTACCAACATTTCCCCTGCATTCCCTGCACCAATAACCAGAACATGTTTTCGATTATGAACCAACATTGGAAGATATAAAGTAAATGTTCTATATGCAAAACGAACACCGCCAACCGATATTAAAACTAAAAGCCAAAAGATAACAATCACTGAACGCGGTACACTAGATATGCCAAACTCATGAAAAACTAACAGACAAATAACAGCACTGATCGTATTTGAAAGCATTATTAAACCGAGATCACGAATAGACGAGTACCTCCAAACACCACGATAAAGCCCCACAACTAAAAACACAACAAAATAAATCATTAATACATAGAAGAAAGTCTCCTTCATCGTAGACTTATAAGGTTCAACTATATCTCCATCAAGCCTAATATTAAAAGCTGCATAATAGGCTAAAGCAACCAAAATGAGATCAAGAAAAATTTTTATACTGCGCCGAATATTATTCATAATCGTAATGCGCATTTCTAAACCCTCCGCAAAAACAATAATAAAATAAAAAGTTGAAAAAAAATTGAGGTGAAAGGCTAATCTTTTTTAACAGTTTTTCGAACGATACTTGTTATTTTTTTTAAAACATTTTTAGATAAATTTGATCCTGAAGGTAAACATAATCCATTTTTAAAAAGTCTTTCAGATATACCATCACCATAATATGGGTAAGTAGTAAAAACAGGCTGTAAATGCATCGGTTTCCATAGTGGTCTTGATTCGATATTTTCATTTAAAAGTGCTAACCGAATATCCTCGTGTGTTATTCCAGCAGTATATCTGGGATCAACTAAAATACAAGTCAACCAATGGTTGGAAAAATAATCTTCTGATGGCTCAGATAAAAAAGAAATTCCATCAATATCTTTTAATGCCTGATAATAGTAATAATGGTTAGAGCGCCGTTGACGCACCCTATCATCCAACACTTGAATTTGCCCTAAACCTAATGCAGCCAGTATGTTACTCATTCGATAATTATAACCTACCTGAGAATGTTGATAATGTGGGGCCTCGTCTCGTGCCTGAGTAGCCAGAAACCTGATTTTATTGACAATTTCGTTATCAGATGAAACAAGTGCTCCACCACCTGAGGTAGTAATAATTTTGTTACCATTAAAGGAAAAAATCCCTATTGTTCCGAAGCTACCTAAAAACCTGTCCTTATATTTGGAACCCAGAGCTTCGGCTGCGTCTTCAATCACAGGAATACGGTAAAATTCACAAATATTTAAAATTTCATCAATTTGTGCAGGCATTCCATAAAGATGCACTAAAATTAAAGCCTTTGGTTTTTGGCCCTTGTGAATGCGATCTTCAATTGCTTTTTTTAACCAAAATGGATTCATATTCCATGTCTTGTCCTCACTCTCGATAAATACTGGAACCGCTGACTGATAAAGAATAGGATTAGCAGAGGCAGAAAAAGTAAACGTAGAACATAATACTTCATCCCCTCTTCCAATCCCCAATGCAATTAAAGCCAAATGAATAGCAGCCGTACCGGAACTGAGGGCAGCACAGTGCCCAACTTTTATATAACGTGAAATTTCATATTCAAAGTTATCTACATATGGACCCAAAGGTGCAATCCAGTTGCTCTTAAAAGCATCTATAACATATCCAAGTTCAGTCTCACCCATATGAGGTGATGAAAGCCAAATTTTATCCATTTTATTTTCTTAAATCCCTAATTACTCTAGCTGGATTTCCAACAACAACCTGAAAATCATCAACATTATTTAATGCAACAGAACCTGCACCAACAACAACCCATTGACCTATACTTATTCCAGGAACAATGGATGCCCCAATCCCCACAAAAGTACCTTCATTCATTTTTACATTACCACCAGAATGAGCCCCTGGTGCGATATGTATATATTTTTGTAAAATATTATGGTGATCAACAGAACTACAGGTATTCAAGATAACATGATTACCAACAAGGGAACCTGGATTAACAACAGCACCGGCACAAATAACGATCCCAGTTCCAATAATTACATCTTTGGCAATAATAGCAGATGGATGGATCGCATTACAAAAGCGGGTTATCCTCTTAATCCTTTCAGCAATTTGTTTCCGAATTTTATTATTTCCAATAGCAATAATAACAGCATCATGCTTAATATTTGAAAGATCATCAATAAGCCCCAACACAGTATAATCTAAAATATGAGTACCTTTAAGACTTTCATCGTCATCTAGAAAACCTAAAATATTATGAGATGGATTCATACTTAGAATATCTGCAACGACTTGACCATGCCCTCCAGCACCTATTACAAGAATATCTGTCATCATTCAGATCCTAAAAATTCTTCCATTGTTGCCGTACCTGGGTGGTTTATTCCTTCACGTTTGATCACTTTAACAAGTGTCAAAAATAATATTTTCATATCTAGTTTAAAAGAGATATTATCAACGTACCAAACATCCAATTTAAATTTTTCTTCCCAAGATAAAGTATTTCTACCATTCACTTGGGCCCATCCTGTAATTCCTGGCTTCACCTCATGACGTCTCATTTGCTCAGGTGTGTATCGATCCAAGTACTGAGGTAAAAGAGGACGAGGCCCAACAAAACTCATTTGTCTCTTTACTATATTTAATAATTCTGGTAGTTCATCCAAGCTTGTTTTTCTTAAAAAAAAACCAAATTTTGTTAGTCTTTTTGAATCATGAAGGAGTAGACTATCCTTATTTGTTCTATTTAACATAGTTCTAAACTTAACTATATTAAATAATTTACCAGACAATCCTGGCCTTGTTTGAATAAAGAAAACTGGTTTTCCTTGGAAAATCAGACAAAGTATTATTAATACTAAAAATAATGGAGAAAAAATTAAAATTAATATTATACCCAAAATGATATCAATAACATTTTTAAATTTTAAATACATAAAATTTTTATAAATTATTAAAAAGGTATAAAAAAGATTCCAATGCCTTTTCAAAAGACATATTTATATTATAAAAATTTTTAGCGTTTTCTCCCATTTTGTTTCTCATATCAATACTTATTGTTTTTAATTTGCATATGTTTTTTATTAAACTACTAGAATCTTCAGGCTCAAAACAATAACCACAGTCAGCCTCTTTAATAATATCGGCAGCATCTCCCTTTACACCCATCAAAATAGGCTTACCAATTGATAAGTAAGTCTGGGTTTTTGATGGAATAGTTATCCTGAAAAGGGGATCATCTTTTAAATGCACCAATAGTGCATCAGCCTTTGATAAAAATGTACCAACATTTTGCCGATCTATTTGTCCAACAAAATGAACATTATCAAGATACATTTTTTGTGCTGATTTTTTAAGCCTTTCAACCTCTGTTCCACTACCTGCCACAATAAATTTAATAAAAGAATCATATTGTTTCAATTCTTTAGCTGCTTCCAACAAGACATCCAAAGCTTGGAAGAAACCTATTGTACCAGCAAAAACAATATTAAAATTTTGTCTTGACTTAAATAAATTCTCTATGTTATCAGAAAGAAAGGTCCTTTCCTTGACATAGCTATCACTCCAATTATAAATTATAGAAATTCTTTCATCAGGAATTTTTCTATTCATTAATTCCTTTTTAAATCCTGGGGAAAGAACAACTAGATGATCAGCTTTTCTATAAATTGAATTGCTCCAGCATTTCAATATCCAATTCAACATTTCATTATTCAACATACCTGAATTTGTTACAGATTCAGGCCACATATCTTGGACATCATATACAATTTTACCACCTTTAAAAACTCGCAAAAACCTAGCAGTCCAACCTAACGTTATTAAATTATACACATAAATAATATCATTCCTCTCGGTAAGAAAAGGTGCAAGAAATAAAGATGAAACCATAAAACTTAGATAATTCAATAATCTTTTAATACCCGAACGGTCATGGCTAGGATAGAGGAAAAGACGATGTACTAATATTCCATCTATTAATTCTTTTTGATAGAATTTTAATTTGTACTTTGGATAAATTTTCCCACTAGGATAATTAGGAAAACCTGTCAATACTTCTACATGGTGTCCTTTTTCTTGTAAAGCTTTCGCAAAAGGAAGACCTTTAAACATAGGTTCTGGTTGAAACCACTGTGTCAAAAATAAAATACGCATAAACTAACAAGATTCAATTTTGGTTTTTCCCCATACAATTCTATTTACATAGTCAGTGTATGATAAAATAATCCTTAAAACTTTTTCCGAAACATTAGGCATAGAATAATCATTAACCAATTCAAGTGTGCGTAAAGCGCCCCTTTTTTGTCTTTCGAGTATTTTAATACCCTGTAAAATCCGATCAATATTAAAACCTACCATCATTACAGATGTCTGTTCCATCGCTTCAGGTCTTTCATGTGCCTCACGAATATTCAAAGCCGGAAAATTAAGAATAGAAGATTCTTCAGAAATAGTGCCACTATCAGAGAGTGTAACAAAAGAACAAAGTTGCAACTTCACATAATCAACCAATCCAAAAGGTTTTAACAAATTTACTAACGGATTGAGAGTAATACCCTCAGAATCAATTTTTTTTCTTGTTCTGGGATGGGTTGTAACAATAACAGGATAATTATAGATAGATGCTAAATTATTAAGCAATTCAACTAATCTTTCAAATTTACCTTTTCCTTCTATGTTTTCTTCTCGATGTGATGAAACAAGAAAATATTTCTGTGGTTTTAAATTAAGCTTTTCAAGAACACCTGATTTTTGTATTTTGGGTAAATAATAATTTAACACCTCAAACATGGGACTGCCGGTTTTTATTATCCTGTCAGGCGATATTCCTTCTCTAAGCAAATATTCACGAGCAATATCACTGTAAGGCAAATTTATATCACTTATATGGTCAACTATTTTCCGATTTGTTTCTTCTGGTACTCTTTGATCAAAGCAACGATTTCCTGCTTCCATATGAAAAATAGGTATTTTTCGTTTTTTTGCAGGAATTGCGCACAAACAACTATTTGTATCACCTAAAACCAAAAAAGCATCAGGTTGAACTATATCAAGAATAGGATCAATATTAATTATAACCTTCCCAATGGTTTCAATAGCGTTTTTACCAGCAGCATTCAAAAAATATTCTGGCTTTTTTATTTCAAGTTCATCAAAAAATATCTGGTTTAATTCATGATCATAATTCTGACCTGTATGTACCAATACATGTTCAATGGCATCACAAGTCTCTAATTTGGAAACAACCCTTGATAACCGGATTATTTCAGGACGAGTTCCAACGACAGTTATAACTTTAAATTTTTTCATATTATTACATTCTAGGAGGGTTCGATTTAAATTTAAACAGTTTTAGGTAATATTAATAACTTTAAACTTTTAAAAAATATGTATCTGTGTTTTCTGGATCAAAAATTTCACTAGCCCAAAATAAACAAATCATTTCATCTTTGCCGATATTCTCTATATTGTGCGTATAACCGGGAGGAATATCAACGATTTCTATTTTCTTACCGGAAACATTATATTTAATAATTGAATCACTATCAATTTTCCGTAAAGATATAAAAGCATTTCCCTTGATCACACAAAATTTTTCCACTTTTGTATGATGATAATGATTTCCTCTAATAACACCTTCTTTTGTTGTAGATATAAATATTTGTCCGATATGTTTAGATTTTAACAACTCTGTCAATTTGCCCCTGTTATCCTCCTTTGTAATAGGAAAATTATTATGTTCTGGTAAATAGCTTAAAAAAGTTGAATTAAGCTTTTTAATAAAAGGATCAGAAAAATCAGATAATACAAGGTCATGTCGGGAGTTTCTTAGTGACGTCACCAATTCAGCAAGTTGTCCCAACGTAATACTATATGTTGGCTCACCTGTTTTTATTATAAAACCATTTTTCTTTATATTCGCCAATTGAGAAACAAAAGACTTAACCACATCATCGATATAAACAAGTTCTAACTCTTTATTCTTATCATGAATCTCAATTGACAGACCGTTGGCAATATTATGACAAAATGTAGAGACAACAGAGTTATAATTTGGCCTTGACCATTTTCCAAAAACATTGGTTAAACGGTAAACAGTAACAGTTGCACCCGTTTCTTCAGAGTAACGCTTCAGTAACTCTTCTGCCCCTCTTTTACTTTTACCATAAGGATTATCCAATGCTACCTGTGTTGAAGAACTGAAAATAATTTGAGGCGTTTTTTTTATTTTTACAAGATAATGGACGATTGTTGCAGTAAGCCCTGAATTAATTTCATCAAACTCGGATATATTCTCAGGGCGGTTAACGCCTGCCAAATGGAAAACAGTATTTGCTTTTGTCAGATAATCATATAACTCGGCAATACTGTTCTGCTTGTCCCAGCCATATATCTGGGTAAATCCCGATTCCTTAAGTCGATAGTAGAGATTTTTACCAATAAAGCCTTCAGAACCTGTGATTAATATATTTCTATCCTGCATTCCATTCCTCTAAAGCTTTTTGAATATAATTCACCTTTAATAGAGTTTCCTTTAATTCCCCCATCGTCAACCGATGAGTATTATGTGAAGTATAATCATGAGCTGAAGCTATTTCTGCTTCACCCTCAACAAAATACTTGTTGTAATTCAGGTCACGGTTATCCGGGGTAATTCTGTAATAGTCACCCAGATCCTCGGTCCTCACAAATTCTTCCCGTGTAAGCAAGGTCTCATACAGTTTTTCACCATGTCGTGTACCAATCATTTTTATTTCATTCTTAACATTAAACAGTTCTTTCATTACCTGGGCAAGCTCACCAATCGTTGCGGCCGGTGCTTTTTGTACAAAAATATCTCCGGGATTGCCGTTTTCAAATGCAAATATTACTAGGTCAACTGCAGAATCGAGTGACATCATAAAACGTGTCATATTAGGATCTGTCACTGTCAATGGTTGTCCTTTTTTAATCTGGTCAATAAACAGTGGGATCACAGATCCTCTTGAAGCAATAACATTTCCATAGCGTGTACCACACAAAATTGTATTATTAACTAACCGAGATTTAGCTACCATTACTTTTTCCATCAAAGCTTTAGAAATACCCATTGCATTTATAGGATAAACTGCCTTGTCTGTGCTTAAGCAAATTACTTTTTTTACCCCCTTTCTTAGTGCTGCATTGAGAACATTTTCCGTTCCCAACACATTCGTCCTAACTGCTTCTCCCGGAAAAAATTCACACGAAGGTACTTGCTTAAGTGCCGCTGCATGAAACACATAATCAACACCGTTTAGTGCATCTTCAATACTGCTATAATCTCGTACATCTCCAATGAAATACTTTATTTTATCTGTTCTATATAGCGCTCGCATATCGTCTTGTTTTTTCTCATCACGGCTAAATATTCGTATTTCTTTAATGTCTGTTTTAAGGTATCTCTTTAAAACAACATTCCCAAATGAACCAGTACCTCCAGTAAGAAGTAGAACATAATTATCAAGCATTATTTCCCTCGTTTCTTTGTATAATACAATCATTCAATAAGATTTTAAGCTTTTCCCTGACTACATCTCCATGAAAATTTTTAAGGGCATATTGGTAACTCCTTTCCCCGTAGCTCTCTAATATTTTTCTATCTTTAACTAACTTCAATATTTTTTCTCTTTTGTCTTCGTTCGAATCTAATTCTGTCAAAGTAATTCCTATGTTATTATCTGATAGTAAACGTATTGAAGCTACATCAGAGGGACCAAAACCAATCACACATTTGTGAGATGCAAAATATTCGGATAGCTTAGTCGAAATTGACAATTTTGTTAAAGAACGATATGGTTCTTCATCACTTTCGACATGCAATAAAATATCAGCTTCATTTAATTTTTTCACTACTGCACCACCATACAATGCACCAAAATATCTTAATGGTGAATTATTTAAAAGATTAATAATTTTTTTTCTTGGAGGAGAAATGGAAAAAATTTCAACTACAATTTTTTTTCTATTGGTAAAATTTTGATTAATATCATAAACAATCTGACCAAATTCAACGAGCTTTTTCCATCGGTTAAGATGTAATCCCCCCATATATACCACTCTAACGTTTTCATTATCAGTACATTCTTCGTTAAGCGAATGATCTCGAATTTCGGTAGTGTTCATAATTGGTATAAAATCATATTTAAAGTACTCAGAAAAAGATTTTGCCATTAACTCGCCAATAACAAATCGTTTACGTGCTTCTTTAAATGTTTTTGAATAGGTATTTTTTAATTCATTAATAATATCTTTTTCCAAATTGTTTTTCGGTTTTAAATTCAGAACATAGTCATCAGTGAGATAGACAACGAAGGGTATTTTAAATTTTTCTGATATCCAAGCTGTAATTCGAAATGAAAACACATAATTACCACCTAAATAAAAAATAATATCAGGTTTAAATTTTCCAATCCAGTGAATTAGATTTTCAGATTTCCAAAGGTCTGTTCCATAAATCTTATTCCTTAAAATCAAAATCATTCCAATATTGTCTTTCAAAAGACCCACAAAAATTCTTCTTAGAGTTGCAATAAAACTATATTTTGAACGGTCTTCCCTATTTATTGATAATTGTTGTCCACATTTTTTTTTATTTAAAGAAATTTTTGTCTTGATAATGTCCAAATCTGTTAAGCGAAAAAAATTGTTGAATTTACTAGATTCTGGAACCTCACTCTGAAAATAAAGTTGTGCTATTGAATCGGTGGGCCATTCTTGGAATAATGAATGCAACGTTTTACCATTATTTTGGTGCAAAGAAAGTGAATTATGGCTGATAATGAGAACCCTTGGTTGATCTTTTAACATAATAAATAGATGAATTTTAAATTTATAAACTTATTAGCGCTTTTACGAATTATTATTTCTCAAATACAGACAAAGTCCAATTATAAAACCATAGGCAATATCAAACGATCCAACACCCTGTCGATAATAGAAGACCCCATTCATGGGAATTTGATAAAATGTATACAGAATTATAAACGATGATAGTCTTGTATCCCGCAAAAATTTATTTCGAAGTTTACTAAAAATTATTAAAAAAAATATAGATATAAAAAGAGTCCCTATCTTACCGGACTCCCAAATAAACTTTTTCAAAAAAAATCCAAAAACATTATAATATTCAAGCAGCCCCAAACTTGTGAGCTCCTTTTTTGTATCATCATTTGCTACTTTCATCCCTAAGAATTTTGATTTTAGAATATTAATTGTAGGAAAATAGTTCGGCTGTTCTCGATAATCAATTAAAAATGCACGAGAAAAATTCTCTGGTTGCTGTCCCATGTAATCAATAAATGATAGCAATACTTTACCCCCATAGATGTTATAATTAATACTCGTAACACCAAACCTAGATGAGGAGATTATCCATAAAAAAATAAATATTGTAGAAAAAGATATAAGCAACTTATTCCTAATATAATTCAATCTATGTCGATTCATTTTATATTTGAAGACGTAATACAAAATGAAAAAATTTAATATCCATAAAACCATGCCATCACGTCCAAAAAACGCTAGTGTCTGAATAGGAAAACTAAAAGAAGAAATAAATAACAAAATACTATACTTCTTATCCCATTTGTATTTTGTTGCAAGAAAAAAGAGAATCAGATTTATATGATATAATGGAGGTATTATTGCCCAAAAGCTCGATAGAGCACCTGTAATTAAAGATCTATCAGGATCAAATAAGTTCGTTCTAGCATAAAAAAAGTCAGAATTGAACAATAAAATTGTGGGAAACAAATAAAACAAAACCGTAATTAACGAGAATACTATAAAGAAAATAGATATTTTTTTAAGCAGGCTTTGATTAAAATACAATTGTTCAGAAATGGTCCTTGAACTTATCTTATTAAATGGAAATATCCATAATATTAAAATAATACTAAAATATACTAAAGGTTCCCAATTCACATATTGAGTAATATAAAAAATATCCAATATTAGAGAGCACAAAAAAGAAATTCCGTATAACAAAAATAAGAATTTACTTAGTACATACGGTTCGCCTTTTTTCTTCGCAACGATAAAAAGAAAAATGAAAAGCACTGTAAAAAAAATCAACATTTTTGAATAGACCTTTTAAACCTAGTAAGCATAAAAACATCTGAAGTATCATTATAGAACTTCATTTTACCCAATTTCCCAAACTGATTTAAAGTTACATAAATTTTTGTGAATAGAATATTTTGTTTTTTAAATATTCAACGAATTGAAAGTGGTTGTATATCCATACTTTCATAATATTATATTTAGTCCGTAGAAGTATATAATGCATGATTAATGGATCCTTCTTATAGTGTATTTTCAAAAATTCTCTTTGTAAATAATAAAGATTGAAGAGATGTTCCAGCGGCTTGTTACCTTGCAAACTTAAACTATTTAACGCATTTTTTCGATAAATACTCATTGTCTCGTTCATATAATAGGAATCGCCATTGGTTGTCAATAGTAACTCTAAAGCATAGTCACCACTGGAAACGTTGTAAAACCAGCTAGGTAATGGAGAAGGTAAGCATTCTTTACGCATAACGATCGAAGCAGTAGGTACAATCCAGCCTTTGATCAAAATATCTTTTGTTGTATATCTTTGTGATTCAAGTTTAACATTAAAAGGAACAGAGTATCCGCTGTCACAATAAAAAATTTTAGCATTGTGAAAGCAGAAACTAATATTTTTATTTTCTTCTAGAAAATCTACTTGCTTTTGTAATTTATATATATCCGTCCAATAATCATCACCTTCACACCAAGCTATATATTTTCCACGAGCAGACATCCTATTCCAAATCCCATTAAAACGTGTAACAAACTTTCCATTCTCATAGTATTGTGAAAGCTTTCTATCTCGTAAAAACAGTCTTATTTTATCCGGATGCTTTTTTGCATATTCAATACATATTTCTCTGGTACCATCCGAAGACTCATCCTCACCAACAATAATCTCAAAAGGAAACGTTGTTTCCTGCATCAAAATCCCATCCAAACAATCTCTTATATATGTTGAGTGTTGGTAGGTAGCAACAGTTACAGAAACAACCGGAGTAATTCTATTCACCTGTTTCTCCTCTCCTAAGTATTCTTTCTGTAATAAGTACCTTGTTTCAAGTACCTCAAATGTTTCCACTAGTTGTCCCTTTTGGTTTCAATTATATTTTGAATTCTATTGCTTGGCGAAATCGGTATATTATTTGCATCTACAACTTTTATTCCACCATCAATTAAGGAAGTTGACCATTTTACAGCTTCCTTAAACTCATCTCTTCTTTCCCATAAATATGGTACAGGCATTATTCCATCTCTAAAAATATCATACAATCCTTTAGGAGAGTACAAATCTATATAAAAAGCTTCTATTAAAAAAACCATTTTTTTTACTTCATTATATATATCAAACGTTCTGTCGTTTGTATCACGATGGAGTTGCATATTTTCCATTTTATTCTGCTTTTTCAACCTTCGATATGACTCAAGGGCCTCAAATGTGATTTTAATGCTTTCATTAATAATTTTTGGAGTGGCAAGACCAATCGCTTCTGAATAACTAACAACGTGGATGATATCCGGATTAAATTCATCTGATGGGACAATATCATCCATCAATGCAGTAACAGCTGCTAACTGAGCTTTCGCTTTTTCCAAATCTGGGGAAAAATAATCTAACCCCGCACGAGGTTGTAAAAAAACTGTAAAATGCTCATCCTCCAATTCTTTGATCAGTCTGAACAGTGCTCTGCTTTTTGCCAAATCCTGAAAACCCCATGTGTGCTTTGGTGTATTTAACATATTTTGAATAATAAAAAATCTGATGCCATATTTTTTGGCAGTCTTTGCAGCCAAATATCCAGACAAAACATAACTATAATCATCCGCTCCCCTAAAGGCAAAATGATGTGGAACATTCGCTTCAAAAGGTTTACCAGTAGCTGCGATTATCTTCAGAGTTTCTATATGCTGCTCAAGATTATACTTAACTGTGTAACTACCTCTACCGTCAATTTCACAAAACCACCAAAATGACAATGCATGCCAAGCAATATTTATAGTATTTTCATAAATTCTTGCAAGATTTGGGATATTCTTGGTACCAGCATAGGTCCTCACCAGCATTGGTCTTGAAGCTTCCCATATATTAATCAGATCCAATTCAGAATTAATTGGAACACCACCACCGTTTGGCTTATCTCCCCAATTTGCTCCAAAATCGGATTGGGATAGCTGACTCGATCCAATTGAAACAATATCAAGCCAACCATCATTTGCAAGTTCTTTAAGCCAGCTTTGAAATTCTTTCAAAGCTTCTATGTAATTTGGATTATAGGGTCCTACGTGAACTCTTATCAAAGGTAATTGTCTCTTGGTTTGGCGATGTTTTATTCTACTAATTACTGTATCTTTTCTCGTACCAAAATTCGGATAACCAGATATATCAAAAGGAGACCTATATAAATAACTTTCTTTTTCTATTAATTCTTTGCCAAATTTTAATCGAAATTCATCATATTCTGAGCCTTTAAGTATTTCATTCGGAATTTTAAAATAAGGTACGCCTATTTTTTGTAAAGTTTCAGTTGGTGTTTCATCTCCAATAAAAATGGGGAACCTGCCATTGTATTCTATTTTAATTCGCTGACATGCTTCAGGAAGACCGGCAAAATAGACACTTTTTATTGGCCCTTCCACTTCATCGAGTACTTTAATCTCATTTAATAAATAAATTATCCTTCCAAAATTTTCTTGGGCACTAATAGGATCGAGGCGATAACTAAAACCGAGTCTTGATATCCCGTTTTCAATAATCCATTTTTTAAATAGGAATAGATTATTTGTTTTGGAAATTTTAGCTACTACGTCAGTTACTCTTACATCAGCGATGATTACCCTGTAACCGCAATCTTTTAATAATTGTGATACAGAGAAAATTCCCAATGTATGCGCGTCTATGGAAGGACGAATAAACCCAAATATATCATTATTCACAATTTTTTGTGGCATATTCTATAATAAATCTAAAAATTCATGCGTTGAAAAATGACTCAATCCTAAATTTTTCAAAGTTCTACCCTCCATCTTAAAATCAATTCCTAATAGATTAGCTGAAAATTCATAAATTGCTTTCATAAGGGGCAATTCAATATTGGCCAAGCTGCTTAATTCTATCATAGGCAAAATACCAGTGGGTATGTCTTCGAGTAGTAATCTTGAAAATAAAGTTTTGGGAGCCATAATCTTATAATACGCAGGATTATGCTGCATTTTAGAAAGTAAATCCTTTCCCTCAATATTTTTATATGCAAAACTGATCCAATTCTCTGCGCTCTTGACTTTAATACCGAAGGCTTTAGCTAATAAAATTCTCTCATTGTCAACTTTTTCAAGGAGCGAACAAACACGAGGAGTAATATCATTATAAAAATAAAAATCTTCACCTCGTTCTATTTTTGATGCATTAGTCAGTACAATCACCGTATGAAAGATTGCACCAAAATTTTCTAGACTTGTCACTAAAACATTTTCTACTTGTTGAAAGCTTTCATAGAGTGAAGTAATAATCTTTTTCACTTCAATATTGTCTATACTCGGTAAAGAGGCATAATATACGTTGTCCTTATAACCAATTATTCGAACATTCCCAGGTACTTCACTCCGACAAGCATAAACCAGACTTTGTGTCTCAACGAGGTAAACCTTTTTAGTTACTTTTTCATTTTGAAAAATATATCGAAATTCATAAGCACCCAAAGTTCTTCCAGGATTAAGCATAATAATTTGTCCATCTTTTACAATTGAAGCAAGGTCATAAGCTAAATTTCGATGCGCATCAGCTGTAGTGGCGACCATAATAATGTCCGCATTTTTAACCGCCTTAAAAATGTTTGAAGTGATAGTCTTAATTCGACCAAATCCTTCAATTTCACCGGTTAGAACTATCCCCCCAGTTTCCGTGATTCTTGATAATTTTTGGAGATTAATATCATACAATCTTATTCCATGTCCTTGCATGGCTAAATGTCCAGCTATTGCTTGCCCCCCATTACCTGCCCCAATTACTGCAATCTCATATTTTTTTTCTCTCTGTGACATTTGAGTACTCAAGTTAATACTAACAATTTATCCTCTTGGATGATTAAAGATCGTTCAATTTAATATTTTGGCCTAATTCATTTATAATTTTAATATTATAAAATGCCTTTTTAATTTTATCGTGTAATTGTAATTCATTATGCGCCACTGATAGAAAACCCATAATCCTGTCAGTGCTAGAAATATTATTATTTATTTGGGTATCAAATGATTTGTACATAAAAAAGTCTTCGATTATATTGCTTTTTAATAACTCATGAGTTCCGTCAATGTAACAAAAATTACCCTTTTGTGCATAAATATATTTAATTGCAGCGTATTTTATATAACTGCTATAATGAATATTTAACGTCTCATTTAGGATATTAGCAAGAGTAAATTCGATTATATCAAAACCAGTAACTTTTTTTATTAAGTGAATTTTTGATCCACCTCCAATTCTCGAACTGAATTCAATAACATACAATTCATCATCTTTTACTAACAACTGTATTAGTAAAGGGGAATTATTGATGTTAAATGCTTTAGCAATTTTATAGGCAATTAATTCCACTTTATTCTTATATTTTTCATACAACTTGTGTCTGAAAATGTTTAAAGCTATAGTAAACTTGTTTGTATTTAAATTCGATTTCTGATTTTCTGATATCATTAGAACTTTCACTTTACCAGCCAAAATTATTACATCAGCACTAATTTCGATACCATCTATGAATTCCTCCAAAACGACAGTCTGTGTTCGAGAAAATGTTAGTGCATTTATAATTGCTTGTCTTGCATCGCTAAAATTTTCAACTTTTTGTACGCCTTTTGAACTATTTGCATCCGCCGGTTTAACGACGAGAGGATATCTCAATTGTGTTGAAATAATTTCACTTGATTTGTATATATTTTGAAAAACTGATGTCGCAATATCATTCTGGCATAAAATTCCTTTCATAACAGATTTATCAGTTACTTCCTGTGCCTGTTTATACGTTATGTGGCAGGGCAATCCCAATTCCTCTGAAACACGAGCCGAAATTAATAGAGCTTGGTCAATACATGTTGCGATTACTAAGTTCGCTTCTTCATTTCTAGCTATATCTAAAACTGTATCATAATCTAGTGCACTCTCCTGGAGATGTAAGTTGGCAAACTCTTTCGCAGGTGGGTTTTTATAATAATCAATTAAAATATTATAATACCCTCTCTCCTTCAATTTCTTTATCAAACTAATGTGATCATGTGTACCACCCAGTACTATCGCTTTTTTCATGCCATACCTTGAATTATATTAATAATACTAATTATTTGGTCATTACTTAAGGCTGGATAGAGAGGTAAGCACAACACCTCTTGTGCCATTTTTTCAGCAATTGGTAAATTCTCTTTATGGGCGGATGGTAAACCGCGATATGTCGGAAATTGGCTAATTAATGGGTAGAAATATCGTCTTCCAAAGATATTGTGCTTCTTAAGCTCTTCATATACTTCATCCCTCGATTTGCTAAAATTCTTTTCAATAAAAATAGGAAAATATGAATACGAATGTTTTACATCACATATGTCTTTTAGAAGCCTAATCCCAGCGATATTACCTAGTGCTTCTCTATATTTGTTTGTAATATTTCTCCTCTTTTCAATATACTCATCAACATATCTGAGCTGATGTAGTCCATATGCTGCTTGTATTTCATTCATTTTCGCATTAATTCCTGGGCCTACAACTATGGTTTCACCAGCAAATCCAAAATTTTTTAAATAATCAATTCGTTTCTTAGTCTTTTCATCCTGCATAATTATTGCACCACCCTCAATAGTATTAAAAGCCTTTGTTGCGTGGAAACTTAATATTGATAAGTCTCCATAGTTTAATATTGAATCCTTATTAATCTTAACACCAAAGGCATGGGCCGCATCATATATTAATTTTAAACCATATGTATCAGCAATTTGCTGTAACGATTTAATATTACAAGGATTACCATAAACATGTACAGCCATTATTGCTGTAGTCTGGGGTGTTATTGCCGCTTCAACCTTTTCAGGATCTAAGTTTAAATAATTTTCTTCAATATCCACAAAAACAGGTTTGATATTATTCCACCAAAGCGAGTGGGTTGTTGCAACGAAGCTATATGGAGTTGTAATAACTTCACCAGAGATTCTCAATGCCTGAAGGGCAGCAATTAAGGCAAGGGTACCATTAGCAAACACAGAAATATGATTAACCCCTAAATACTGAGCTAGCTCTTTTTCAAATTGTTGATGAAATGGTCCGTTATTAGTAATTATTTTATTTTCCCATATTCTCTCTAAACTTTTAACAAATTCTTGTAACGGAGGCAAGGCTGGTTGCGTAACATAGATTGGATGCTTAAGTTTATTCATGTCTACCTTCGATAGAAATGATCAATAATTCTTGCTTTAAAGTAAAGATAATCAGAGAACCTAAATAATTCACAAATTCCCCAAGTTACCATTGCTCCAAGTACGATTTGAATGACTAAATTTATATAGATATGTAGATGTAGTATTTGTCCTGCAAAAAATACTGTTAAACCCATTATACATGCAAGCATAAAAGATGGCAATATGTCTTTTACTTGTTCAGAGAAAGAATATGAGATAAATTTACCGCTCCAATAACTATTCAAATAGAATGCAAGTAAAGTATTTCCAATCATCCCAAAAATCATCGGTTTTATACCAAAAATTATTCCGATAATGATCGTCGGCATAGCTAAAATTTTTTTGATGATTTCAAGTCTTAGAAATAAATCTGATCTTCCTACGACTTGTAACATACTTAGATTTAAAGCATGCAATGGATAAAACATTCCAACAAAACACAGTATTTGGAGATATTCAGCAGCAATTAACCATTTTACACCAATTAGTACTATTATCATAGGTTTTGCTACTGCGGCCATACCAATCATGAGTATAAAGGATACAAATGTAGTGGTACGAATGATTCTTTTATAGCCATGCTTTAACGCGTATTTGTCATTTTGGATTGAGGAAAGAACCGGATAGCTAACACGTGTAATAATACCTGTCAAAGTTTGAGAGGGTAACATTTTAAATTGGTCTGCTCTTGTATAGTAGCCAAGATGTACAGCAGAGAAATACTTTCCAACTATAAAATAATAGACATTTTCATATATCGTATTTAGTAGCCCACTTAGTAGTAAGTTACTGCCAAAAGAGAAAAGTTCTGTAAATGATCTCAAATTAAAAATAAGTTTCGGTCTCCAAATTGTCCATAACCACAAAAAGACTGAACTGAGACCATACTTAACTAATGTAAGAATAACTAAACTCCATACACCAAAACCGACCTTAGCTACAGCAATAGCTATAATACCAGCAATAAGCGAGCAGCTAATCGAGATTCGTGTTTGTTTCTTAAAATCAATATTTTTAGTAAAAATAGTGCTTTGAATAATACCAAATGCATTAAAAATCAATCCAATGCCCAAAATCTTCAATAGTTTAGATAATCTTGGTTCATTAAAAAATTCTGCAATTATGTCAGAGCTAAAAAATAAAATTAAATAGACTAATACACTGATCAAAAGGTTGAAATAAAAAACGGTGGAATAGTCATCATCTGTACACTTTTGTTTTCTTATTAATGCGTTCCTGAATCCGCTATCGATAAAAGTTTGAGAGATTGCAATAAAAATTGTAATCATTCCAATCAAACCAAACTCTCTTGGCGTCAACATACGAGCTAATACAATGCTAACAATAAATTGTATTCCTTGTCCGCCAAGACTATCAATAAAACTCCAAAAAAAACCGTGAAGTGCTCTATCTTTTAAAGACATATGTTGGACAGCACCTGTAAAAATCAACACAAAATTAATTATCGTCCAGCTAGTTTATTTTTTAAAATTAATCAGGAGTCATATCGTTCAAAAATAAATGTATTCTCCTCAAAATTTACACTCTAATTTCGAAATATTTATCTAGGGTAAGAATTCAAATATCTAGCTTTACTAAATGGTTCGACAATCACATCTTTGTCATTATTTTCTATTTCATAATCTTTTCGATCATCTAAAATTCTTCTTTGAATTTCGTCTACCGAAAAAACCTCCCAATAATTATTTTTAGCATCGATATTATATAATGGAAAACCAACTAAAGTTAAAATGGGATTATTATTAGTATTAAAAAAATTATTATTATTAATATTAATGATACCTTCCCAACTCTTTATACATTTCATCACTGTACTTACGAACGTGTTATTAACTATCGAACAAAAATCATTAAGTTCCATAAAATTATAAACATCGATAGAATTATAACAATTTTGGAAATAATTATTCGAAATTATAGTATTGGAAGCATAACATGATGATATTGCACAATTACCAATATTCATAAAAATATTATCAGAAATTACTTGATATGCTAAGTTACAATAAATACTTTTTGCATTTTTAATTAATTCTTTATCTATAAAATAATCTCTTTTTATGTAAAAAAAATTATTTTTTATTTCTCCATTGGATTTTGAACCGGCAAGTATTCCTAAATAATTTGACTCTATAATATTATTTTCAATATTACTGTTTGCTTCCTTTTCTAAAAATAAACAAGTTTTCGAATTTGAAATATTACTTTTATTCACCTGTTTAAATTTAGAATATTTTATATTTAGAAATCCTATATCGCATTTTAATCCGTTTTCAAAAAAAGTAAATATAGCATAGTTAATTTGCCCTGAACTGTTTATTCCCTGAATATTTATTTTTTCCCATAATTCAGCATTTGATGTGGAAAAATTAACAACACGGTTATGGGTAAAATTAACCATAGCAGTTTCACTGCCGCTAACGATTAAATTTCCCAAAACAGTTAATTTAAAATATCCGTTAAAACGAGCGACAACGCCAGGTTCAATAACCAATGTTGCGTTTTCAGGTACGGTAATATCATCAATAATAACAAAATGTTGGTTTTCATTCCATACAGTATATTCCCCCAGTGAACCCTGTACTTCTATTTCAGGCAGTAATTTAATATTTTCCGGCTTGGTTGAATTAGTCACATTATATAGATAATGCCAGCCAAACCCTTTTTTTTCTACTACCAAGTTGTATTCATCCTGGGGAATGTTGTACAAAATATAGTTGCCGTCTTTGTCGGTTTTAGCTTGGTAGACTGGTTCAGACAAGCGGTGGTCAAATTCGGTGGCTTGTGAAATGGGTATTCCCACAGTTGGAAAACGTTTCTGCATATTGACGATTGCCGTATCTAATTCTACCAGGGGGTACAAAGCAACAGTTATACCGCTGTGGTCGGCCTGCCCTTCCAGGGTCACCTTACCGGTCAGGCTAAAGCTCTCAGATTCCGTCAAGTTCTTTGTACAGGTTGAAAAAACAACCGATAAAAATATCAGCAAAATTTTAAAAAACTTTTTCATTTTTTTCCTATAATTTACATTAAAGGAATGATTTTATTATAATGTGAATTTTTACTAAAGACTTTTTCTTAAACACAATTAAAAAAACAAACTATCCATTTAGAAACGGCAATATGGCATCCTTTTCCGAGAGGATGACATCCTTTTCAGGAACCTGCCAGTTAATGTTCAGGAAAGGGTCATTAAAGCGGATGCCCTGTTCATGTGCTTTTGAATAATGATTGTCGACTTTGTAGGCGAAAACAGCTTTAGGACTGAGAACGATATAGCCATGTGCAAAGCCCCGTGGTACAAAAAGCTGTGTTTTTTCCCTGCCATCCAGTTCAATTGAAAAGTGCTGACCATAGGTTTCTGAACCTTTTCTCAGATCAACAACAACATCCAACACGCTTCCTTCAATCACCCGTACCAGTTTAGCCTGCTCATAGGGCGCCGTTTGAAAATGTAATCCACGTAACACGCCATAGGTTGACCTGGCTTCATTGTCCTGTATAAAATCAGCCTTTATTATATTTTTATCAAATTGGCTCTTGTTATAACTTTCAAAAAAATAACCGCGGTCATCCTCAAAAATACGCGGTTTTATAATCCACAATCCATCAATACCGGTCGGTTCAAATATCATAACTTTGCTCTATCATTTCCCTTAAATAATCGCCGTATTGATTCGAGTTGTATTGTTCGGCTTGCTTTAATACAGTTTTTTTATCAATCCAGTCCTGCCTGTAGGCAACTTCTTCCGGACAGGAAATTTTTACGCCTTGCCGGTCTTCGATCGTTTTTATAAAACTGGAAGCCGCCATCATGCTTTCGTGAGTACCCGTATCCAACCAGGCAAAACCACGTCCAAACAGTTCCACTTTTAAAGAACCTTGTTGTAAATACATTTTATTCAGGTCGGTAATTTCCAGTTCACCGCGTGCAGAAGGTTTTAATTGCCTGGCATAGCTGGAAACATGTTCGTCATAAAAATATAATCCAACAATAGCGTAATGACTTTTGGGCTTTTGCGGTTTCTCTTCCAGACTCAGAACAGTTCCATCCTCTGAAAATTCAACCACGCCATAACGCTGGGGATCACGTACATAATAACCAAAAATGACTGCCCCGTTTTGTTTGGAAAGTATATAACGGCTGTGGTTTAAAACATCTGTAAGCTCGTGCCCGTAAAAAATATTATCACCCAAAATAAGACAAACAGGTTCGTTATTAATAAACGATTCTCCGATTATAAAAGCTTCAGCCAGACCATTTGGCTGAGGCTGGATAGCATAGGACAGATTAATTCCCCATTGAGAACCGTCTTTGAGCAAATCTTTAAATCTTGCCTGTTCTTCCGGTGTTGTGATGATTAAAATATCCCGAATACCTGCAAGCATAAGTACAGACAAGGGATAATAAATCATAGGCTTGTCATAAATCGGCAGCAGTTGTTTACTGACAACCTGTGTTATGGGATAAAGTCTTGTACCGGCCCCTCCGGCCAGGATGATGCCTTTCATATTCTATTGC
>CAXXFV010000004.1:0-421002 GCA_963674595.2 bacterium | reverse complement strand
TGGTAACGTCCTGATTGCCTTCAACAGACCGGGTCGAAGCAATAACCCAGCTATCGGATTCGATTTGTTGATAGGTCCCAAGGACCTGATTTTCCAGGGCGGTTTTTCTCCGGTCACGTTCAACTCCGGAACTTTAACACTACAATGCATATATAAACCGGCCATAAAAATAACAACGAATATACTTTTCTTATTCATCAACATATCTCCTAAACATTTTAAAATTCAGCCTGTTTTAATTGTGATTGAGTTTTTGCCATTTTCAATGCAAACGCTATTGGAAAACGCGCCAATTCAATCTGTCCCCCGGACAAACCTGACCGGAAAATAAAACGGCTGCGAAAACTTTACGGAAGGATAAAAATAACCATGACGAATTTCAAATGAAAATAATTTGGGCTTAAATCCCCGATTGATCAGAATACGCGTAGAACGAATACCAAAATCTCTTCCTTCCGGGTCCAGAGACCGAAGCAAATTGTCCGCAACCCTGGGACCAATCTCTGTAATATAAAATCCTCCGGCAAGGTCCATCTCTTTCTCCGGGTCCAAACCTTTACCGATAATATTTAAATTTGCATTAATAATTCCTTCATGCCCTTTCACTTTAACCTGAGGCACCAATAGTGTCGAATTGATTCCCGAAAATTGGGCCGATACATTATAGGCCGTCTGTGACAAATCACCATTTGCAAGATCAACCGAAATATTTCCCCCGGCATTACCGCCGTAAATATCTGCCTGAAATAAAGGGATATCGACACGACCGTCGCCAAATACACCTTCCAGGGCAAAATTTTCTATTTTGTAACCAGCCGCTTCAACCAGTCCCACAGATAGACTGGACATATTCGGCATTTTATTTTTATAATAGGAGCGATAAATCAGGTAATCAATCGATTCACCAGTGGGTGTTTGAAAAACACTTTGGCTGCGTCCTAAAAACATGACGTTGGTTATATCAAATTTTTGATGAATTTTTAAATCAGTATCAATATCCCGGACCCGGCTCTCCATGGGAAGGGAAAAAGACAAATCATGAGTTTGCAAATCAGCGGAAATAACAGCTAACTGGGAATCAATATTTACAGAAGCAACAAAATCAATCAATCCATTGTATTTCATTTCCTGTGTAATAAAAATAGTATCATAAGCGGCTTGATGCAGTTCGAAATGACCGTTGATAACAGGACTGGAAATTAAACTGTCGGCATCAGCCGAAAACTTGCCGGAAATTTTAAAATCCGGTAAATCGATTAAAACCATCACTAATGGAAATTTTGTTAAAATCTTTGCTAAAACCGGAAAATTCAACCTTGTTGTTTTAAAAACACGGACATGGGCAAATAGTCCGTTCTGGTGGTATCGATGTTTAATTTGAAATCAAGAAATATTCCGTCCTCAGAATTGGCGCTTGTATTGATGTTTAACAACAGATTATTGATATATATAAACTGAGAGGGATATTCAACTCCAAGATTTTGTGTATAAAGCTTACCCACAGCGTTATAAAAAAGAGAATCCTCACGCGAAAAGCCGGAAACATCAGCAGTAACATGAGTTTTTCCCGATACAACCAAATCCTGAACAGCGGTTTTAAAATTTTCAGGTATATAGTTGAAAAGCATGGCGTGATCAACAAAAGCGTCCGTCACAGAGGCATTAAAATCAACCTGGTCACCCAAATGCGCTTTTACACGGGCGTTTGCCTCGAAAAATATGCCGACTTTGACAATGCAGGAATCAAAATTAAAATCAGAAAAAGTGGTATCAACAGCACCTTTTATTGAAGAAGCAACATGCAAAGGAGGAAAACTGATGCGTTCGTATTCCATAGGCATAATTAGTGAATCGGTTATAACCCTGACAAAAGCACTGAGCGAATCCAAAGTATTGACCTGAAACCCGCAGCGTACATTGGCCCTTGATTGAAGAACATTTTGAGGAAAGGAATTAAAATCAATATCATATAGTTCAAACAATCCATCGCCCCTGAGACTAAAAAGATCCGTAGCGGAATACAGATGTACATTCCCGGTCAAATTTGAATTTAATAAATTGGAAACTGTCATCTCCATTTTAATATTTTCCGGCACTGAACGATTGTTTATATCAGCCGTTAAATGAAGAGAAGCCGGTCCGGTAAAAACCGAAAGAGTATCGTTCACAGCCCAAAACACCGAATCATAAGCGACGGTAACCTGCGACGTAGCATCCTGCAAACCGAAATAGTCCGCAGCGCCCTGAATTTCAACCTTCAGGTGTAAATCCTCAACTTCCCCCTGTCCCTGGTTTATGGTACTGTTTACATTTTTTAATTCAACATTGCCGATAAACGAAATTCTGTTTTCCGTTAAAGTGCTGTCCGGGACATGTCCCCAAATTTTCGTACCGCTCAAATCAATGACCGGATTTGTTTTCGCAAAAAAGATATTCGGCATTAAAGAGTCGGGGATAACCGAACGTGCCACTTCTATTACCTTTTGAACAGGTATGGTTCCCCGGTCTATCTTTAGTTGGAACTCGGGATTTTTATTATATTCCTTAACATCAGCCGAAAGCGACAGCCATTTTTGTCCGCCCAAACCAAACTGTAACTCAGATACATTGACACGATTTTCCTTGGCATTCAATTCAGCCTGATAATTTAAAAAAACAGGAAAGGGCAATTGATAAATAACCAAAGAATCTAAAAGGTTTGATTCAAATTTAAAATCTGAAACAGACAAATTCATTGCCGAGGTAATATCCGTTAATGAATTTAAATTTACATCAAACTCCAGATCTGCCAAACTAGTTGCCGACATGCTTTGATCATTTTCCGCCTTTTGTAAAAAAGAAAGATGCGATTTTTTACACTGCACAGCCAATTGACCATGTAACAGACTGTCCTGTTCTATTATATTACCGGCAGGAATATTAAAATCCGACATTGTCAGGTTAACATTATTGATAGAAAAACGCATCGTCACACTGTCTATCAAAGTAACATCACAACTCAAATCCGATAGTTTGATGGTTTTTAAATTAAAGGCTATAGGAATAACAGGAGCAGGTACAGTTGTGTCCGCAGCAGAACTTTTTATGGAATCAACAGGAATGGTTTGTGTTGTTGGTTCAATCTGTAATATCACATCAGGAGAATTAATTACAATCTCTTCAACAACAAGTTGCTTTTTGAAAATTTTACGCAAATTATATTTCAGCAAAATTTTGTCAACAGATGCATTTAAAACCGGAAAATCATTTGAAACGATTGAGCTGTCCGGAATTTTATGAATGGTAATATCCTCAAATTCGAACCCGTGCAGCAAATGAAGAGAGGCATCTCCTATGACCAATTCTCTCTGGTATTCGTTTCTGACAAATTTAACAAGATAATTTTGAACGGTTTTGATCGGGAAAAAAAATGTTATATAAACACCAAATAATACAATAACAGTAAAAATAGTTAATAACAAAAAAGTCAAAAAACGTAACAGTTTTCTGACTTTAGAATTTTTAGTTTTTTGAGACATTCTATTTATTCCAGCAGTATGGAATCAGTAACTTTTAAATTATCTATTTTACCCATCAAATCGTCCTTGTCTAGAGCAAACAGCGGACTGATTTCAATTTTTATGGTCACATTTCCCTGATCATCTTTGGGAACAGCCACACCACAGCTTTCAAGCCAGCGACCGAACAGATTCGATAAATCCTGCCGTGCTGTTTCAGGAGAATCGTAATCTTTAGCATTTTTTATGGGACTAAAATCATCAAACCGGTCTGTTTCCAGGACCATTACATTTTTTGCATAGGGTAATGCATCGAATATAAATTGTTCAAACTTGTACCCATTCGGTGTCTTTGGATCAACCATTATACCGTTATCATCAATACACTTGATTTTTTTCAATGCCACATGGTAGGGCAGGTCGATTTTTTGGGTAAATAACCGTTCAAAAAAAGACAGACTGAACACATGAATTGCAATACTTCCCTGTCCAAACTTGAGTCGGTCATCATTGTTTTTGGCGTTTTTTTCTTCATCGGATAATTCGGTATATTCTATAACAGTACATTCTCCGTTGATCCGTCCGATATTACCCAGTTTTTCATTTGGGTTGCATTTATAAACAGTTTTGGATGACATGTCGGATTTTTCCAAAACATGAAACCCAATGTAAACAGGATCGCAAATTTTTACAAGAACGTTATCCACCTGAAAATAAAACAAATATTCAAGGCCGCGCTTTTGCATGTCCTGAAAAACAGTTCCGCGTTTAATAGCTGTCAGCAATCCACCGTGTCCGTCAGGTGACTGACTGATTTTGCCTTTATCAGCCATCAGAATGCGGCCATCAGAATCCAGAGGCGGCAACATACGCTGCGTAAAAAAAACAAAATCCGATTTGTTTTTGCCGAAATAGTTCTTCTTTTCAAAAAAATCAATTGTTTCGTTGTTATTTGTTTCACTGGTCATGATATAAAAGGGAATCGTACAGCTAAACTTATTTTCCAGGGCCATAATTTTTTCAACATGGTACTGGAACAGTGAACGGTCTGTAACTGGTCCAACAGAAAAAGTACCCTTTGGTCCGTTAAAACCCAACCGGGTTCCCTGACCGCCGGCAACAACAATAACACCGACTTTATTTTCCTGCAGACACTTTTCACCAACGATTTGAGCATTTTGAAACGCGGATTTTTGATGTTCATCAACAGGTAATTCAATAACGTCCAACGGTGCCAAAGTACCCGGTTTATAATGGCCGGTGTCTTTTTTGCCCAACAACTCTTTAAAAGAATCAATTAAATCAAAATCAATTTTTACAATTTGTTTTTCTAATTCCTCCCTGGATCTCTGATCCAGTTCGTCCCAATATTTTAAAATATGTTCCTGATTATGCTTTATTAATTTATCAAATAATATATTTTTCATAGTGACTCAAATCAAAAAAGTTAGATAGAATTAGCTAAAACCTATTGTTATTAATCAGAATTTCGACCCCGTATTGCCAAATCAAGCACCTGATCGACTTTATCCACAAAATAAAAATTCATGCCCTTTTTATTATCCTCGGGAATTTCCTCCAAATCGTCCTTGTTTTTGGCTGGTAAAATAATATTTTTAATGCCGATACGTTTTGCGGCTAAAACTTTTTCCTTAATACCACCTACCGGCAAAACTTTTCCGCGAAGGGTTACTTCGCCTGTCATGGCAAAATCTTTTTTAACGGCCTTTTTCGTTAATAATGAAACGAGGGCTGTAACCAGTGTAACACCGGCAGAAGGACCATCTTTTGGAATGGCACCGGCCGGCACATGAATGTGAATATCCTTTTTATCAAAAAAGTTGACAGGAATTCCAAACTTTTTCGCATGTGATCGGATATAAGACAATCCAGCCTGGGCAGATTCTTTCATTACACTTCCAAGTTGCCCGGTCAGTAACAGACCCTTGTTACCTGTCATTTGTGTGGCTTCAATAAAAAGAACATCACCACCTGTCGGCGTCCAGGCAAGCCCTGTTGCAACGCCGGGTTCGCTGGTTCTATCGGCAACTTCAGAATAAAATTTTTGTGGTCCCAAAAATTCAACAATCAAATCACTGTCAATCGTACGTTTTTCTTCGCTGCCGGCTGCAACACCCCTGGCAACTTTACGGCAGACATTGGCAATAACGCGTTCCAGGTTTCGTACACCAGCTTCACGTGTATAGTCACGAATCAACTGACGAACAGATTTTTTACTAAAGGAAATATGCTTCTTGAGTAAGCCGTTTTCATTTATTTGACGGGGAATTAAATATTTAAAGGCAATTTCCAGTTTTTCTTCTTCAATATAACCCGGAAGAGCAATCACTTCCATCCTGTCCCGCAATGCTGATGGAACCGTATCGAGAACATTGGCTGTGGTAATAAACATGACTTTTGACAGATCAAAAGGAACATCCAGATAATGATCTGAAAAAGCAAAATTTTGCTGTGGGTCCAAAACTTCCAAAAGTGCAGAAGAAGGATCGCCCCGAAAATCCATACCAATCTTATCCACCTCATCCAGCATAAAAATGGGATTGTTGCTTCCGGCAGTTTTTAATCCCTGAATAATTCGGCCAGGCAGAGCCCCGATATAAGTCCGGCGATGACCTCTTATTTCAGCTTCATCGTGAACACCGCCCAGGGAAATTCTCACAAAAGTTCGGCCCATGGCCCGTGCAATTGACTGTCCCAGAGAAGTTTTACCGACTCCCGGAGGGCCTACAAAACACAAAATAGGGCCTTTAGTGTCTTTTTTCAATTTTCGAACAGCAAGATATTCAATAATACGTTCTTTGACTTTTTTCAAATCATAATGGTCCCGATCCAACACATTTTGTGCTTCATTTATATCTAAATTATCTTCTGTCGAATGAGACCATGGCAAAGAAATCATCCAATCGAGGTATGTTCGTGAAACCGTATATTCTGCCGCACCCGGCTGCATTTTAGACAAACGGTCAAGTTCGCGCATGGCTTCTTTTTCAGCCTCTTCACTCATTTTGACCTGTTTGATTTTTTCCTCAAGCTCTTCAATTTCAGCCGTTCGGTCGTCACCTACACCCAATTCCTTTTGAATGGCGCGCAATTGTTCACGCAAAAAATATTCTCGTTGATTTTTACCAAGTTCGCTTTGAACTTTGTCCTGGATCTTTGATCCCATTTCCAGAACTTCCAACTCACGATTTAAAGTTATGGTTAATTTTTTAAGACGTTTACGAATATCAGTTAATTCCAACAATTCCTGTTTTTCATTAACCGGTAAACTGAGATTAGACGCAACCAAATCGGCAAGTTTTCCCGGATGTGAGGTATTTACAACAACAATTTGTAATTCATCCGGTAACTGTGGAACCAAAGATACAACCTTTTGAAACTGAATGGCGACATTCCTTTTTAGAGCTTCCAGCTCTGTTGATTCTTCAAAGGATTCCTTCAAAGTCCTTACTTTGGCTGTCATATAGGAATTTTCATCATTCACTCTCAACAGTTTAATTCTGGAAACTCCTTGCACCAAAATCCTTAAAGATCCATCGGGAAATTTCAGCATCCTCAAAACAACGGCAGCGGTCCCCATTTTATAAATATCATCCTTGGTGGGTTCTTCATCAGATGCATCCTTTTGTGCAACAAGGCCCAGCATCCGTGATCCGGCAATAACATCATTTATCAATTGAACTGATGGTTTACGTGCAACCATCAATGGAGTAACAATATTAGGAAATACAACGGTATCCCGTAAAGGTAATATAGGTAACTCGGAAGGAACTTTGGTCTCTAATTCATGTTCCTCTTCAATAATCGTTTGAATGGAATTTTCATCCATTGTTTTTTCATCCATAAAACATCCTTTATATTAAAAAATATTTTTTACAAATCATTTAGGTCCATAACAATCGGAATTTCCACAACTTTACCAACTTTGGAAATTTCAACCAATAAAAATCCCGACTGAAATTTAGCTACTATTTCATTATGTTCGAGAGTTTCCGGTAATCTGATAATTTTCAAAAAAGCTCCATAGTTTATTTCCAGTTGATGAAACCGAATTTGTTGGTCGGGCCTTTTTTCTTTTCGTTGCCCGGAAATAAAAATTTTACTGTTTTTAATTTTTACTGTAATATCTTCTTTTTGAACACCCGCCAATTCAACAAGGATGCAAACCGAATCTTCACTCTCCCAAATATCTGTATTTGGTTCCCAGACCCGGCAATTATAATCGGCATCCATGCATAAATAGGAATGCGGTTTACGTGTTGATTTTCCTGTATCAGTTAATTCGCGAATTATACGAATTATTTCTACGGACATATAAAAACCTCCAAAAAACATACCTATAGAGGAATAATAAAATAAAATTAATAAAATATTCTATTCTATTCAACCTCAAAAACGCTTGTATCATTCCTAAAATTATAAAATTATATCATTTTTGAATTTTTTTTAGGTCCTGATCTTTTCCCAGAATAATTAAAATATCACTATCTTTAATAATATGATCCGCCGTGGGGATCATGACAACATTTTCAGGTACAACTTCTTTAACGACAAGAACCAGTACACCATAACGGTTTCTTAAATCCAAATCTCCCAGTGTTTTCCCGACAAACTCTATAGGGGCGGCAATCTCTATGATACTCATACCATCGCCAAGAGATTTATTATCTAAAACATAATCACTATCCAGAGTATTTGCCAGGCGAAGGGCTTCATCCCGTTCAGGGAAAATGACCTGTGTGGCGCCAATAATATCAAGAATTTTACCATGGTCTTCAGTTAAAGCTTTTGCTATAATATTTTTTACCTTTAATTCCCGAAGATAAAGAGTTACTAAAATACTGGCGTCAATTTTATCGCCTAAACTTACAACAACATTATCAAGGTCTTTTAATCCTAATCCACTCAAAGTTTCTCTGTCTGTTGCATCAACAATTACAGCCCTGTCAACAAATGATTTCACTCGTTCTATTCGTTCTTCATTAATATCAATAGCCATGATATGGTGGCCTTTTTCAGACAAATATTTTGCTAAATAATGCCCGAAACTACTTAATCCAATTATCGCAAAAGATTTCATTTTATTTCCTTAAATATTATCCAACCCAAAATTCTTCTTCTGCCAAACGCAACCTTGGAGATTTTTTAACAGCGATGGCTAAGGCCAATGTAACAGGACCAACTCGTCCGACATACATAAGAAGAATAATGATCATTTTGCCAATAGTTGAAAGGACAGGCGTTAATCCCATACTCAATCCAACCGTACCAATAGCAGAAAAACATTCAAAAAGTACTTCAATAAATACAACACGCCCTTCGGAATGCAAACCGCCGGGATGTTCCGTTATAAGTAAAAACATACAGGCAACGGTAACCATCGATAGCAGGAAAAAAGCGATTCCGATAGCTTTTGATATAACATGTTCCGGGATGCCTCTTTTGAAAATGTGAACCTGTCTTTGATCTCTTAACCGTGAAAATATCAAAGCCAAAACAACTGCAAAAGTTGTCGTTTTCATACCTCCGCCACATGAGCCAGGTGATGCGCCGATCATCATAAGTATCATCAACAAAAACAAAGAACTGTTTGTTAACGATTCAATTGGGACGGTATTAAAACCGGCAGTTCTTGAAGTAACAGACTGAAATAAAGCTGCTATTAATTTATGAATGAATGAAAAATTTGCCAGACTATTATTCCATTCAAGAAACAAAAACAGCAAAAAACCTACTGTAATCAAAAAAAATGTTGCTGAAACAACGATTTTACTATGAAGTTTAAGATTTCTGAAACTGAATTTTTTTAAATCAAATAAAACTAAAAAACCAAGTCCACCCAATATAATTAAGATAATAATAGTAAGATTTATGGTCACGTCATTTTGAAAAGCTATTAAATTTGATGAAAACAGGGAAAAACCTGCATTACAAAAGGCAGAAATAGAATGGAAAATACCCAGATATATTGATTCGGAAAAAGTATAATGATATGAAAATCTCCAAATCAAAACAATAGCACCAAAAAACTCAATAAGTAACGTTCCACCAATTATAACAAAAAGTAAACGCCCCAAAGTTGCGCCATGTCCCAGTCCGACACTGTGCTCCAATAAATTCCTGTTTATAATACCTAACCGACGACCAATGATATAGGCAATAAAAGTTGAAAATGTCATAATCCCCAACCCGCCGATTTGAATTAAAAATAGAATGACAAGCTGCCCCCAGACAGTCCATTGAGTTCCAGTATCAACAACAACAAGACCGGTAACGCAGGCGGCAGATGTGGCAGTAAATGCCGCATCCAAAATGGAAACATCATTATTACGGGAAGAAAAAGGCATGGCCAACAATAAAGTACCAATACTAATTAATACAATAAAACTAATAGCCAGTATGTGTGAAGCATGTAATTTTTTCAAACCAATATTCATAAAAAATGAGTATAACAATTAAAAAAGGTGAACTTTTTAGTTCACCTTTCAATTATAATAAAAATTGTTATAATAAAAAATGTTTTTCTTTTCATTATCTTTTAAAAATGGGGTCCAAATGGCGAACAGGACACGGGAATCCACCATTTTGATATTCGCAATCATCCCAATAAAAACACTTGACAGAACATATAGTTTCGCTTTCTTTCATGCTTGCCAACGGATAGCTTTCCGCCTCTGTCGTTATGTTTTTAATAACTTTGCGTTTCTTTTTAAAACCTTCCCATCCGTTGTTTTCCATAAGCCCAACGGTAATTAATTTGGCTAAACTGCGCGAAGCTTTTGACTTGGGATTATCGATAATAAATGGCCGCAGTTTTTTTACAGATTTTCTTACATTTTCATCATGATTAATTATTCCAATATAATCTATATCAACCGATAACAAATCATGTGCGGCTGTTTTCAGAGTGTCGCCTTCTTTGACCTCATCGTGGGAATGTACCATATTTAAAACTAATCTTGGCCGAAATTCTTTTAAATACTCTTTCATCTCTTCAGCAGATTGTTTGTCGATATTATTGATATCAACCAACAACTCATCTATAGTTGTAATCATTCTTCCAGGATGAGAGAAAATTCTCTCTTCTAAAAGAGAGTGAATTCTTTCATTTTTTCTAAAAGCACGAATAAATTTTCTTAAAATTGATACTTTAACAAAATTGAATGTCTCCTGAATAGCCATGGGTTCAGGAGTTGTGACCAGCACACCTTGCTCGGCAGCCAGGAAAAAATCAATAACATTATAGGATGATCCGGCACCCAGGTCAACCAAAATATAATCCGCGTCCAGTTTTTGTAATTCTGATATAAAACGAAGTTTTTGAGAAAATCGTGGATTTGCCAATCCAAGTGTTCCGCAAGCTCCGCTTATAAGTCCCAGGTTTTCAACAGGAGTTTCTAAAACGATATCATCCAAGCTATCTTTTTGTAAAGAATAAAAATGATAAAAAGTATATTTAGGCTCCAGCATACCAAGACAGGTATGCAAATTTGCTCCACCCAGGTCAGCATCAACAAGGATTACTTTATTACCCAGCGCTGCCAATCCTATTCCAAGGGAAGCCGTAAAAACTGTTTTGCCGACACCTCCTTTTCCACCGCCTATTGCATATACTGTTCTTTTAGGTTCTTCCAGTTTTTCCGGGAAAAGGTTATTCAAAGCTGATAATTTACCGGCTTTTATCCATTCTTGAGTGTCTTCATGGTAAACAAAATCATCTTTATTAAATTGGCCGTCACGAGCTAACTTTTGCAGTTCAAATGAAGAAAACGGACCATGCTGCTGATCTTTAATTTTAACAAATACACCGGACATGTTGTCATTCCTTTACATTAGTTGCCTTACCTAAGCCCTCCGTACATTGACGGCTTTATCCCCTTTAAAATCACTTTTTATATCAAATTTTAATTCTAAACCTTCCCGCATTTGTTGCGGTTTTAGGGAAGCAGCTAAATCGCTTTTATGAACAAAATAATCTATATCATCATCGGTAACTATAAACCCAAATCCTTTTACGGCATCCCAATTTTTCAGCACACCATATTGCATTTCTGCTCCTTGGTAATTTTAAAAAATTTCCTGTTAATCTGAAATACTTTTAACTTATGATTCGGAAACAACCTCTTCTTCTGTCTCCTCCTCATCACCTTCTTCTTTATCGGTACGTTCTAAAAGATTTTCATCATCCTTAATTTTTCTCAAAACAATATAGGTGAGTGTGCTTCCGGCATTAAAAGCAGAAAGACCATAGGAAACAACAAAACCAATTATAAACAACAAGCTAATCGCATAAAAATAGGATGAAATAACAACGCTACCTGATAGATCAGAAGCCGGGATCATCAAAAACTCTCTGGAAAAGAAAACAAATGTCGAGCAATCTTTGTAAATAGATTCCACTATTGGCTGGGCCATTAATAACCAGCTTTGTACCATACCCTGACCATTATTCGCAAGATTCGAATAATCCGCACCCATAAAATTTGCAAATAACGCATTCAGAATAAAAAATGATTCTTTAACGACAAAAGCCAATATTCCCACAGCAACAACAGAAAGTAATAAATTTGTAACCTGGTAGCCTATTAAACGCCAGGGTTGTCGCCAGGTCAGCACAAATGACTGAAAGACAGCTTCAAATGCATCCTCGTCCGTAGTGGCTATAATAGCCGGGGCAATTATAGCCGCAATACAAGCAACGACAAAAAAGAAAAGTAAAAGTAATGATAGCAAAAACCATATAATGGTAAACAAACTGATTCCCAATTCTCCAACGACCGGAATTTTGCCTAATAATCCTAAAATATAGATCCCAAAAATAAACAGTCCGGCTAAAATGATAACAGAGAGTGGAGTTAAAATAACAGAGACTGACTTTCTCATGGCAAAGGCAAATGCTTCCCGCCAATTATAAAAATTGTTGCCTTTAATATCCATATAAGTTGCACGCGAGACGGCCGTATTTGTAACAAGAACAGCCAAAACCAATATTAATGAACCTACAAAATAAGCGGCCCATGCATACCAGGGATATGCTTCACCGGTGGCAAAGAGGCAAGGTAAAAGACCAAATTTTTCCCACGAATCCGCTAATGAGGCACCTGACAATAAAAATCCGGCATAGGACAAAAGGATATAAAAAAACATACCCGTAAATAGTCCTACCAGTTGAATCCACAATTTTTGAATAGATAATGCTATTCGTGGTGCACGAAAAATATCAGTGTAATTAAAATTCATTTTTAGCATTAACCCCTCCATTTGGGATTATCAGTTTCATTTTATTTATCACATTTAAAAGTTTATCAAAAATTTTTATTAAATTCAAGCAAATTTTAATCATCATCATGTTGGATAGGTTGTGGTTTATAATTAATTTGAACCGATATTATGCGGTTCTTTTCAACTTTTTCCATAATAAGCTCATAATCACCATGATTGATAATATCCTTTGTGGTTGGCACAGAGCCAAGGATTTCCAAAATAAATCCACCCAAAGTATCATATTCGTCTTTTATAGGTATATTTATATCCAATAAATTGTTCAATGATTCAACATCTATTTTGGCACTGACCAGAAAAGAATTTTCATTGATCTTTTTATACAAAGCTTGTTCCTGATCATATTCGTCCCGAATATCTCCGACAATTTCCTCGATAACATCTTCCAAAGTTACAAGCCCGGATGTACCACCATATTCGTCAACAACAATTGCCAAATGTTGCCGTTCTTTTTGAAATAACCGTAACAGCTCGTCAATTTTTTTCCCTTCCGGTACAAATATGGCCGGACGGGCAAGCGAAGAAATTTCAAACTTTTTAGTCGAATTTGAAATAATCGGTAAAAGGTCTTTAGCGTTGATAATTCCCTGAATTTTATCAATGCTCTCCCGGAAGATAGGAATGCGCGTATGTCCTCTTTCTTTAATTATTTGAATAAGGTCTGTCAAACAAGTGTCATCAGAAACACAAACCATATCAGTTCTTGGTACCATTATTTCGCGAACAATGGTGTCACCAAATTCAAAAATGGAATGAATCATTTCTTTTTCTTCTTCTTCCAGCTCTCCTTGTTCTTCTCCTAATTCAAGAAGCGCCTGAAATTCACTTGCATGTAAAAAAGCTTCTTCCTTTGATTCCCGAATTTTAAATATTCCAGTCAACAAGGCGACAGATTTGTCAATAATGATTGTAATTGGAAAAAAAACAAAATAGACGATGGAAACAAGGGCTGAAACGCGCAGAGCAAAAACTTCAGCATTTTTAACAGCGAAAATTTTTGGAGTAATTTCGGAAAGAACCAGAATGAGAAAAGTAACGACAACTATATTAAATATTATTCCTATGCTTTGATTAATCCCAAACCGCTCGCAGCTTTGAGTGGTTAGAATAGTGGCAATTGCAGCAGCAGAAACATTAACAAGTGTGTTACCAATGAGTATCGTAATTAAAAGTCGGCGAGGATGATTTAATAAACGAACAACACGCCCCGCACCTTTTTTCTTTTGTTGGGCCAATTTTTCTATAGTCAATTGATTAAGAGAGAAAAAGGCAGTTTCAGAGCCGGAAAAAAAGGCTGATAGAAACAACAAAATAAAAAAAACGCCTATAAAACTCGCAGGGTCAACATCCAAAGTGGTATAATCCTCCTTTGTTACATTAATTATTTATAAAATTTTCAGAAAAATTTGAAAAAATAAAATTTAAAGCACTGTCTTCTTTCATTTTCATATAACTTCTTTTTTCAAATGTTTCATCGGTATATCCAAGTAAATGATAAATGCCATGTGCTACCAGTCTTGCACATTCATTTTCAACAGAAACATTGTATTGAAGTGCCTGTCTTTTTGCCTGATCAACACAAATATAAATTTCACCTTCACAAAAATCCTGTTCCTGCATAACATTAAATGAAATGACATCTGTCGTTGTATTTTTCTGAAAATAATTTTGATTTAATGAAATAATATATTCATCATTAGTAAATATAACAGCTATTAACCATTTTTCAAATCTTTTTTCGTCTTTAATAATCCAATTTACTAAAACTTGGATGATGAAATTGCTTAATCCAATTGAAAAAGGATTAACGATATTAATTATATTTCTATTCTTTATTAAAAGTTACTCCTTTTTTATTATTTTTATCCACAGGATCGGGATATTCAATACGACCATGAAATATGCCGATTAAAATCTTTTGAAAAGCTTCGGAAATTTTGGATAAATCTTTAAGCGTTAATGGCGACTCATCCAACTCGCCGCTTTTAAACCTCTCATCGATAAACTGTTCAACCATACCTTTAATTCGATTGGGAGGAGGATTTTTCATGGTTCGTGAAGCCGCTTCTATACCATCCGCCAGCATAACAATTGCGGTTTCTATGGTTTGAGGACGTGGTCCGGGATAGCGAAAATTATTTTCTGAAACCGAATCTTCGCTGCTTTGTTCAAGGGCTTTTTGATAAAAATATTTTATTAAACCTGTTCCATGGTGTTGATTTATAAAAGCGATAATTTCATTTGGCAAACTGTTTTGTTTTGCCATATCAACACCCTTGCGCACATGATTTAATAAAATCATAGAACTCATGGATGGTGTTAATTTCTCCTGAGGATTCCGGCCTTTGGTTTGGTTTTCAACAAAATATCCCGGCTTTTCCATTTTGCCAATATCATGATAATAGGACCCGACCCGGGCAAGAAGAGCATTTCCGCCAACAGCTTCTGTTGCTGCTTCGGCCAAATTACCAACCAGAATACTGTGATGGTATGTTCCGGGAGCCTGGAGGGCCAATTGTCTGAGCAAGGGTTGGTTCAAATCCGAGAGCTCCAACAGGGTCATATCCGTAGTCATTTCAAAAACAAATTCAAAAATAATTACCAATCCATAAGCAAAAATTGGGGCTAAAAATCCGTTTATCAGGCCATAACCCACATCACCCAATATTTCCCGGAAAGGTTGATAATTAACCAAACCATTGACCATGATAGCCAACGTATAAGCAACAGCAATCGCAGCAATAGCACGAAGCACCCAATTTCGTGTTCGAACTCGGCTAACGGTTAAAATAGCAACCGAGCTGGCAAAAAGTGAAATGAATGTAATAGCATATTCATTTCCGCGAATGGCGCCCACCAGCAGACTAATCACCAGGGTAACAAGAATTCCAATAAAACTATCAAAAAATATGGTTATAATAATAGCGCCCAAGGTTACGGGAATTAAGAATGATGATAATGAAAACTGGTTTAATAAAAATGTTATAATGGCTACAATAGCTATAGTTAAAACGATTAATAAAAGTTGTTTTCGGTTTTCAAGTAAGGCCCTGTTGCTTCTCCATAAAAATATAATAAAAATACTCAAAATAAATAAAACATATAAAAACTTGCCTAAATAAGGTAAAAACCAGCCCCAAAAACCTTGAGTGTCACCTTGCTCTGCTTTGGCAACAGCCAAAGAATTCAATCTTTCGATATGGTACTTTGTAATTCTTTCATGACTGTCAATAATACGTTCACCGGCAAGAACCTGGTCTTTTGCAAGCGGTACATTTGCAATGGCGTCTTCCACTCGATTCAATGTTTCCTGATCATCAAATATTATATTCGGAACAATAAAATGCACACCAAATTGATAGGCAATTTTTATCTTCCAGTCATCAATTTTATAATTATTTCGTAACTTTTCTAAAAATTTATCATTAACATCTTGAGGATCAAAATAATAGTTTAAATCTTCCAGCAACTCGTGATTATTTTTGCGAACCGATACTTTTTTACTTCCAGGATCAACCTTATCCCTGGGTTGATCCAGAATTCCCGTAGAATAAAATTCCTTAACCAGTTCTTCTATCGCATGAACAATAACAGAAAATATTTCTAAACGTTTTTTAACAATTTCGGAGGTAACGCCTCCGTTAGGCTGATAGGCAGATTTTGCTTCACCGGCAACGAATAAATTAATCAGGTCGTCATCAGAAATGATAATTCCTTCGTTTTTAACAACGTTCTGTACATCACTATAATAAGTATCCTGTGAGCTTAATAAACTTTTAATTGTTCCGATAAAATTATTTAATTTTTGTTTTTCAGCCAGTTCAATTTCCGGATTATTTGTAAATACAGGCGCAACCTGACTTTTAGCCTCTTTAATATCAGCAGCATATTCTTCATTATTTTTATTTACAGGAAAGGTAAAGGGAGCGATTATTTCAGAACCAACATAAACACGTCCCTCCTTTAAATCGGTAAATTGAAATGACTTGCCGGCAGGAAACAAAAGGGTCAAAAATATGGCAAAAACGATTGTAATGGTTATATCAGTTCCATACTTTTTTATCCATTCAAATCGACTGATATTGTTTGAACGATCAATAGTTCGTTTTGATGGATTTTTTAGTTTAAAATATTTTGAAAATCTCATTTTAATTCAATTTTTCCGCTATTAAAAATAAAACTATTTTTCGAGTTCATATTTTTCATAAGCTTTAATGATTTCTCTAACTAACGGATGTCTTACAACATCTCTATCGGTTAATGAAACAAATCCGATACCATCAATATTCTTTAAAATTTTCTGAATATGGATGAGGCCGGATTCCTGTTTCGTTGGCAGATCAACTTGTGTTACATCACCCGTTATAATTGCCTGCGAATTTGCACCCAAACGAGTTAGAAACATTTTCATTTGTAACGGGGTTGTATTCTGAGCTTCGTCGAGAATGACAAAGCAGTTATTTAAGGTCCGTCCTCTCATATAGGCCAGAGGAACGATCTCGATAATACTCGAATCCAACTGTCTTTTCAATTTATCAAGTGGGACCATATCGTACAAGGCATCATAAAGCGGCCGCAGGTAAGGATCTATCTTTTCTTTAAAATCACCGGGTAAAAAACCCAAACTTTCACCGGCTTCAACAGCGGGCCGGCATAAAATGATTCGATCGACAACTTTATCCCTCAGTTTGGCAACGGCAATAGCAACCGCTAAAAAGGTTTTACCTGTTCCCGCAGGTCCAATGGCACAGACGATATCATTTTTGTTTGCTGATTTCCAATATTTTATTTGACCATCTGTCCGGGGCTTAATCATACTCTTTTTGGTATAGAGGATAACTTGTTCTGATTCGGCCGGTTGAGGGAGTTTATTATTTTCCCAATCAGATAGTCGAATTATAGTTTCAATATTTTCCAGGTTTATACTGCCTTTTTGGCTGATAATACGAATTATTTCAGATATAACACGCTCAGCCGTTTCTACTTGCTTGGCTTCTCCTTTAAAAAGAATTTCATTACCCCTGGCAAATAGTTTTGCATCCAGCAAATTTTCAAGTAATTTTATATTCCTATCCTGAGGACCATAAAAATCCAGCAGGTCAATTCCTCTTAATGATATTTTCTTTTCGGTGAAATTTTCCGTATTCAAGCAACCTCTCTAATATTCATATTTTAAAACAAAAAACTCTCGACCTATTTATGCAACAAGGCCGAGAGTCTAAATTTTATCACTGGTATTCCATATATATTAACTCGTATTCAGTAAATTTATTTTCTTTAAAAAGCCGTATTATTAAATAAGCATTACTAATTTACAAAAACGAGTCAACCTACCGGATCATATAATTAATTAAAAACGTCAATTAATTAATCCCTCGGAATTACCAAAACAGTATGCGGGAAAATCGTGTTGGGATCTTCACCGATAATGTCTTTATTTTTCTCATATACTTTGGTCCATTTTGCAGCATCACCTAAAACATCGGCATTTCCTGCAATTTTAACCAGATAGTCACCTTTTCCAACAAGGTATTCATCCGGACCAACTTCACGTTGAATTTTGAAAACCTGTTCCGGGTAAATCAAGTCAGGATCTTTGATCTGTTCTTTGTTATAAGAATAGATTCTCATCCAATGTGTCGGATCATTATAAATGTCTTCTTTTCCAGAGATCTTCCACAAATAGTCACCCACGACAACTGAATATTCATCGTAAACGGCTTTTGGCATTTTGTTTTTCAATCGAGTAATTTTTCCTTCGATTGTTGCAATAATGTCCTGCATTTCAGTTAAAGCAGAAATTTTGTTCTCTTTAGCAGCAGCCAGTTTCTCTTCCAAGGCACAAACTTCTTTGCGGCGTTTGAAAAGTTCTTCCGGTGAAAGAGCTAAAAGACCATCAACTTCAGCTTCAATAGCTTTCAATTCGGCACGATATGCATCAACACCAGCTTGATCTGTACCGATTTCAGCCAGTATTTCACCCCATGTTTTATCGATTTCAGCCTGAGCAGTTTCAATCTCGCCTTTCAGGCCTTCAACTGCAGAACCACAATCTTCACTTGCTTTTTTTGCATCTACTTCTCTTGTTTGCCACTCTTGTAACTGGGCTTTATATTCTTCCATAGACATTTTTTCTTGAGCCATCAAAGAAGAGCCGAACAGCAACGAGAAGGAAAGTGCTAAAGCAAAAATGAAGAATACTTTATTAGAAATTCTCATTCGCTTTCCCTCCAGGGATTTTGTTCATATTAATTGCCACTTTTTACATAGCTGCCAGTCTTTTACTTACAGCTTCTTGTTCTTGTTTCATTTCTTGTAATTCTTGTTTCTTTGCAGCAAGTTGCTTTTCTAACTCTGCCTTTTCGCTTTCACATGCTGATTGTTTTTCTTCTGCAGCTAAAGCAGCAGCTTTTGATTCTTCCAGAGCCTGCAGTTCTTCAGCATTAGGGCTGTTATGACACCCTGTCAGTAGAAATGAAAAACTCAGCATAAAGATGGTCGAAAAAACAACTAATAATCGAAGCACCTTTTTCATCAACTCAACACCTCCTTTCGGCATGCCTTTTTTTTGTAATTGATAAACAAAACTTTTGGAAAATAAAAATTTTCAATACGATAGAAATGTGAGTTCATTTTAATAAAAAAATGCTAAATTGTCAAGAGGAAAATGGAAATATCTTCTTTAAACTGTTATAACAATCCAATTTATGCCACATTTCACTAGTATTTTTATAAAATAACAACTATTCTGCTTTTGGAACCTTTAAAATAAGCCCTAATTCATTCAATTGTTCACGGCTTATACCAGATGGCGCACCGTCCATCAATGACATAGCACTTGCTGTTTTTGGAAAGGCTATAACATCACGGATTGATGGGGATCCGGTCAATATCATAATAAGCCGGTCAAAACCAAAGGCAATTCCACCATGAGGTGGTGCACCATATTGCAAGGCATTTAATAAAAATCCGAATTTTTCCTGCGCTTCTGTTTCCGATATGTTCAATGCACTAAACATTTTAGATTGTAACTCATTGGTAGAAATTCTTATACTACCCCCGGCAATTTCCAATCCGTTAAGAATAAGATCATAAGCACGGGCTTTAACGTTTTCAGGATCAGAAAAAAGTTTATCTTCATCTTCAGGCACGGGCGAAGTAAACGGATGATGTCGGGCTACATAGCGATTTTCATCTTCATTATATTCAAACAACGGAAAATCTACAACCCATGCAAGCTTGTAAAGGCTTGTATCTATCAGGTTTTCTTCTTTTGCCAGCTTTAATCGTAAATTTCCTAAAATAGAAAAAGTAAGATCATATTTATCTGCAACAATAAGAAGTAAATCACCGTCCTTGGCATCAAAAGCTTTGATGACATTTTTCCGAATATCATCATTAAAAAACTTTTTCAGAGAGCTGTCCCAATCTCCATCTTTGACTTTAATTGGCACCAGTCCCTTTGCGCCAAGTTCTTTGGCATATAAAATCAAATCATCTGTCTGTTTTCTCGAATAACTTGCACATTTTGGCAAACAAATACCGGCAACTACATTACCGGCCGCTACTGTATCTTTAAATACCTGAAAATCAGAATCTTTAACAATATCTGAAATATTTTCTATCTCTAAACCAAATCTTAAATCCGGTCTGTCAATACCATATTTTTCTATAGCTGTTTTATAAGGAATACGCTGTATAGGTAAAGAAATATCAATTCCTTTAACGGTTTTGAGGATTTTAGAGATCAAATTTTCAACGATATTCATAATGTCTTGTTCATCAATAAATGACATTTCCATATCGATTTGAGTAAACTCGGGCTGTCTGTCGGCCCGTAAATCTTCATCACGGAAGCATTTTACAATCTGGAAATAACGTTCATAACCAGCTACCATCAACAATTGTTTATATTGCTGGGGAGATTGTGGCAGGGCAAAAAAGCGGCCTTTCCACACACGGCTGGGAACAAGATAATCCCGGGCGCCTTCCGGCGTACTTTTCATCAGGAACGGAGTTTCTATTTCAATAAATTCATTTTCTGTTAGAAAATTTCTTACAAGTTGCGCTGTTTGATGACGTATAATCAAATTATTTTGCATATAAGGCCGTCTTAAATCAAGATAGCGGTATTGCAAGCGAAGGTCTTCAGAAGCATTAGAGTCACCACTGATATGAAAAGGAGGGGTTAAAGCAGTATTCAATACTTCTATTTCACTGGCAACCAGCTCAATTTCACCTGTTGCAAGTTTAGGATTTATCATACCATCCGGTCTTGCTTTTATAATACCTTTAAAAGCAACGACAAATTCCGATCTTAATTTTTTAGCTTCTTCATAAGCACTCGAAGAGGGATCTATACGAACCTGGGTAATTCCATATCGATCTCTTAAATCTATAAATATAAGGCCACCATGATCTCTTCTTTTATCTACCCACCCCATTAATGATGCATCTTTTTCCTTATAACTATTATTTAATTCACCACAATTATGTGTTCGCTTAAACTTCATAAATTATCCTTATTTTACTATTAATATGGCCGGATATTATTTCCAGCAAGATAAAATTTAAATTTTTAATTTCAAGAAATCAATAAAAAAGGTTGGATTTTCTAAAATCCAAATGTATAAACCTGTCGAAAAGTCGAATTACCAAGTGATGGATCAATAGACCCAAAATCATCCCATCTGCTAATTCGTGATAAAATACAACGTTCTACATTCGGATTATTCAATGTTGAAGATAATATTTTTGGATTTGATACAGTACCATTTGGAAGGATTGTAAATCTTACTACGACCTTACCTTTAAGGTCCGGATTTCGTTTCAATTCCCTTTCGTAACAGTATTGTACGGCAGAGCTATGGGCTAAAACAGTCGACGAAACCTGATCTAAATCTCGAGCTCCGGAAGAAACAGCAACATTACCTTCCGTTCCAACTTCACCGGATTCACTAAGCGGAGATAGCCGTGATACGGCAAAATCAGATGACCGATGCAGGTCCTGTGTGGAAGTAGACCCTAATTCGGAGATAATTCCATCTATCTTACCACCTGTTGTTGTTCTTTGACCCCTAACGATAGCTGAACTACCGGCACTTCCATCAGACCGACCGCCACCCCCACCTGGGGTTTGAATTTTATTTAAGTTATCAAAGATTTGATTTTGTGTTTGAGAGCCATTATCACCTAGGATACTTCCTGCTACCTGACCCTGGGCATTTTTAGATGTACTTGAAAGAACACCAAGTAAACCCTGATTTGCTACCTGCTGGGTTACCTGTTGTTTCATCGCTTGTTTTGAAGTTAAGGAACCGGAACCATCGGCGTCAACCTGTCCTGTGGGACTCATTACCGGCTGCCCGTCGCCACGTCTTTGGGCGCCTGCTGTTTTTTCCTGACTTTTACGGTCCGCAACTCGTTTCGTTATTTCGGCTTGTCGTTTTTCGGTTTGCTTAATTTCTTCATCAGAGACAACTTGATCACCTGGTACTATTTTATTCGCCATTTGAATAGATTCAGTTTCTCTCTCCAGTACTATATGAGCAAACTGATCCTGAATATTTTCTATTTGACCCTGATGAATAGTCTGCGGCAATGGTCGCAACAAAAATAGTCCAACAATACCAAAATGAAATATTGCAGATATAAGAACAATAGTCAAAAACGATTTGTCAATATCATCCAGAAAATTTTTATGATACTCTTTTGGAAATACAGTTTCCGTAGCGTTATCTCCTTAAAATGCAAAATTAGCCACTTTTATGGTAAACAACCATCCTCATATTCGGATATTCCGAGCGCCCGCAAGTAGCCATCACTTTTATTAATATATCAAAAGGCAACTTTTTATCGCCTTGAATTGTTACTTTACCTGAAAAGGGTACACCATATAATTCTTCCATGCGCTTGGCTTCATCTGAATATTTTAATAAAACAGCACTCAATGGTTCAATTATCATTCCGGATTGACTTTTAACTTCATCGATTGTCGTCACAGCTTCGTCATTAACCATTATCCATTCCTGGGAAATGATAACATCCAAAGCAATTTCAGGCTGTCTTTCAACAGTTGAAGTTGGAAGCGTTAAATTTTCAGAAGGGTGTATTAACTGGCCTTCTGTTGAATATGTTTTTAAAAGGAAAACAAGAATAATTGTAAACATATCCATCATAGATGTTAAATTTAAATTAACCTTGTTTGGTCCTGTTTGATGTTTCTTTGCTCGTGAAGGTATAAAAGCCATTCTAAAATTCCTTGGTATTAATTATAAAATACCAGCACTTACAGTTACATTTGGGAATAATTCGTAATAGTTATCATCAATTTTATAGGAGCGGGTAGCGTCCATAGTGCTGACCAAAATTTGATATTCAATATTAGATTCAGCCTGCATTATAATTCGTTTTGTTTCTAAATTTGTCCCTATTATCTTTTTTTTCACTTCATAAAGTTGTTCCGATAGGCTGTCGTAATCATAGGAACCGTCCTCAAGTTTTGGTATAGTTGGACCACTTGTTTCAGGCTTTTTTAAAATGGCCTGAGAACTGGACAGAAAAAATCCGTCAGCCGTAATGGATACTGTCAAATCAAGGCTTTTTTGAGCTTCCTTTGGCAAAGTTGCCTGAGCAGCCGGTCCACCAACAGCCTGAGGTAAATTCAACTCGATGACACCAATTTTAATAGAAGTAGCCGTTGATAATAAAAGGGGTACTAAAATTACCATAAGATTCATCATCGGAAAAATATTAATTTCCAATGGTTCTATAGTACGACTGCTTCGTTTTGAGGGACGAAATGCCATAACTATCTATTCCCTGTTAATAAGTTAATGAGTTTAACAGTATGTTCATCGATCTCATCAATAATTTTAGTTGTTTTGTTGAGTAAAAAGGTATAAAACAGAATTGCCGGGACAGCTATTACCAAACCCATCAAGGTTGTATTCATAGCTGTTGAAATACCGGCGGCCAACAAGCGCGCTTTTTCTGTCGGATCAATACCGGGTGCAGATACGGCACGGAATGATAAAATCAATCCGTAAACAGTACCCATTAATCCAATCAATGTTGAGATATTTGCCAACATTGCCAAAAAGTTTGTACGTTCCTGAAGTTTTGGAATGACTTCAAGCATACCTTCATCAACGGAGTTTTGTACGGTCCTGAAATCAACTTCTTCACGACCTGCAACGGCGCTCAGGCCACAACTGACGACCTTTGGTAAAGCCCTGTCTTTTGCAGAACGGCATAGCTGCAACGCTTTTTCATATTCTCCAGCCATTACCAGTTTTCGGATTTCTGCCATAAATTTTGGTGCATTTATATCACTTTTAATAAGAATATAAATGCCTCGTTCAATAGCTATTGCTATTGTAAATATGGCAGGGATTAACAAGACGTACATAAATTGCCATCCGGCAACATCCGTACTAAAATTACGAAGGATTTCCGACATTTCTACCTCCCAAACTATCCCAGTTCGGCTTTAATTTATTAATTATCATTATTTTTTTCGTTTTTTTATAATTTCTTTTAATTTTTTTATTCTCTTGGGGTTTTCATAGTTTTTACCATAATCAGTAATAACCAGAGGCTTTTGTTTCAGCTCACTGTCGAAGGATCTGTTTCCGAAAGGTACATCTCCAACATCTGTTTCAGCTTTTTTGGGAATTAAGGTAACACTTGGTTTTTCAATAATTGCTTCAATTCTAATGGTTTCAAGGACAAACTCTTCATAAGAAACATTTTTTTTCAATGTTTCAGATTTTGTGGTGTCGGTCGTTGATTGGACACTTTTCTTTTCAGATGCATTTTGAGCATTTGAAATAAATGGACATACCATAATAATCAAAAAAATGAAAAATTTCAACAAATCTCTTTTTTTTCGTTGTTTGATCATGGTATTCTTCCTTTTTCCAGCATGAGTTTTTCCTGTGCTGTTTCACTCATCAGGTCAGGACGCAAACTTTCAACCTTTGTGTCCCAATCCGGTAAACTGCGTATATTAATAACACATCTTACACCTTGTTCGGTCAACTGATCATCAGACACTTCAAAAGCAACTGAGTTTTTGCCTTTAGACAACAAGTCTGATACGTCAAAAACTTTAAATGCAACAGCACTGTCCTGCGGAACATATCGTGTTATCAAATCTCCATTAAAATACAAATTAAATGGTAAATTTGCAGAAACTTTAATGTTACAGGAAACAGGCAATCCTTTAAGGGCAAAAGATTTTCTAATAAAAGCCTGTTTTGCTGCCATTAATGGGGCAAGAACCAAAGAGTCGGCTTTGGTCGTATCCTGATCAATTTCACGGTAATAAGCCCATAATGCGGGCGCAAATCCATAAGCCTGATTTGGTACTTTAACAGCATTATTAAACAAGTTTTCATCAAAATCAAGTTTTGTCCAATGTTCGTAATAATTTTCCGAAGCTAACCATGTTGTATCAGAACCGATGACGGTTGGAACAACTTTAAGGTCTAAAATTTTAGCATATTGTTCAGGGTCAAACTTGACAAGTTGTAGTGTTAAATTTTTAGTATATATATTATCAATTGATAATTCTTTAGAAAGATTATAGCCGTTCTCAAGAACATCACGCTCTATATCCCGCAGTGTAAAATAGTTGCCTTCAAATACAAACAGGCCTTCTTCATATACGGGTGCTTCTGTTTTAATATATTGGTTTCGATATTCCTCAGCAATCACTTTGGCTTTTTTGCTTGTTGAATCACACAGAATAGCATAATTATATATGTGAGACATTAATGTGTCTTTGCTGGTTGTTAGAAAGACATCTTCAATGCCCAATTCTTTAGAAACCAAAATATTTTCTTTAAAATGAGATGTTGCTTCCAGTCTTAACTGTTTTGAAAAATCAATAATATTTGCGATCTCATCGGAAGAGTTTCGCAGCTCGTCAAATATCAAATCAAAGTCAGTGTTTGTGGTTGCAATGTTATTGTATTGGTTAAATAAGGGTTCGAGTTTTTCCAACGCCTGAAATGAAAGTTTTGAATAGACTAACGGCATCAGGTTTTTACTGGAAATGAGTTTTTTCTTTGATAACTCAACCCACTGGGATTCTATTTTAAAGGAATCCGCTTCAACCAAATTTCTTTTATAAGCGTTAAATGCTTCACTTAGCAACGGTTTTACAGCAATATCGAGAATTTGTTTCCGGTAAACAAGAAGTGGAAAAACACCAAGTCCTTCGGGTTCCGGTGCATCCAAAACAAATTCGGCTGAACGTAATGAAATTTCAGCAATATTAAAGTTCACTTCTGTTAAATTAGTTTTGGAAGAATTGATCCATCGATCAGCAATTCGTAAAACAGTGTCTTGAGAAGTAATAGCCAAACTATCAGCAGCGGTTAAAACCTGTGTGCTGTCTTTAGTTTTTTCATCAAAAAGTACAATTTTATATTTATCTGCCAGGTCAGTTAAGCCGACGATGGCGCTTCGATAAGCATTGGCGGAACGGTCATAAAGCTCAATAGCCGCATCATTAACTTCTTTCCGGGCGACAACTTTGCGGGTCTTTTCCATTTCAGGAATATCCTGGTCTGCCCAGGACGAAGCAAATTCCTGATAGGCAAAACCGATCATATAGGTTGCTTCATAAAGACGTGAAGTTCCATAGGCAGCACAATCTCCCAAATGTCTTACGATTTCCAGCAACAAATCGCGTTTTTGTTGTTTGGAAGCGTCCAGTTGGGTTTGCGGTAACCGGAATTGAATAGATTCAAACTCTTCATATTTTGTCATTGCCAGAGAAAATTCTGTCTCTGCGGCAAAATAATCATTCCTGTCCAAACCCATAGCTTCCAGTTTTTTGCTGCGAGACAATGCTTTTTGAAATTCAACGATGGCGTTTTTGGCTTGTCCCATCATCCGAAAATAACTTCCCCGGTTATATAAAGCTTCAACAACACGAGGTGAATTCGGATATCTTGTTACAAAACTTTCATAAGCAGTTTGTGCTTTTTCATATTCATTCTGTTTACGATAAAATCCGGCTATTTCATAAGCCAGGTCGTCAGCCGCATCATCATTTGGAAATCTTTGTATAAACAAATTGTTTATCTTAATTGCGTTTTCCCAATCTTCAGCTCTGGCAAAATACAAACTGGCATTAAACAAAGCATCTCGTGCCTTGTCTAGATCCGGATGAATGGTTGCAATACGTTCATAGGTTAACGCAGCGTTTCGGTAATCATTTAACTCTGCATAATCAAATGCAAGGTTGTTTTGAGCATCTAAAACGTAACCTGAATTTGGATGCGTTGCCAAAAGATAGTTATAAGTTTCGATGGCACGCATATAATTCTGTGCTTTATCAAACTCCAAAGCGGCATTAAACAGGGCTAAATCAGCAAATTCACTTCTGGGTACTTCTTTAACAACACGTCTATATTCGTTTCCGGCTTCAATGTGTTTATCATCATGCGCTAATAATTCGGCAGATAAAAAGATAGATTCAGCCAACCGCCGGCGTGCTTTGGATTGTAATTCTTCAGAAACATCATCATAAATAATTCGACGAGCGACGATCTCTGAACTTTGAAAATCACCCTTGCCAAAATAACTTTCCATAATGGCATATCTTGCCTGATTCATTTCTTCACTGCCGGGAAAGTGTTTCAAAAGGGTGTTAAAATACTTTAACGCTGTTTGAAACTGATGGTGCCGATAGTATAGTGCTCCGGCATTTGCTAAAAATAGCGGGGTTTGTTTTGCATGAGGAAATAATTTTATATAATTATCATAAGCGTCAGATAAACGTTGTTCTTCAACAGACAACTCTGTGGGTTGAAGTTTTAATTTATCTCTAAAGCTTATATTATTTGAACTTTGTGAAACTTGTTTACGAATACCGTCGATAGATTTTTCTTCTTCTTTATCCATATTTTCCATGGATAATTTGATTGCCTGTGCAGCATCCTCTTTTGCCAAGGCAACCGCATTTTCAGCCGCAAGCCTCTGATATTTGGAATCCCAATATAAATTGCTAATTTTTATATATTCATGATAGGCTTCCAGTTTTTTGTTCAACTTTGTATCTAATGTCAGGGCCATGTTCCAATGGATGAGGGCAGAACTGGAATCAGCAGGAAAAGATTCAATATATTTTCTGCTTTCCACAACAGATTGTTCATAAAGATCAATTTGGTTTGCTTCCTGTCCCCTGTTAAGCAAAACGGAAATGTTGTCACGTAATGCGCTTTCTGTCAGTGCATAAGCCTGTTCTCTTACATCTATGTCGGTATTAATTTTCCACCAATCGCTATCAGTTTTATATCGGCTAAAAAGCAAATCCCTCGAAATATAGGCCATTAAGGAATTTTCCAGTCTCCGATAAGCCTGGACGATTTTATTTTGAATGGAAGGTGCTATAGGAGAATTTGGATAAAGTTTTAACAACAGATTATAGGCCGTTAAAGCGTTATCATAATCTTCCTTTTCATCCATATAGGCATCGCCGATACGTTTTAATATTTGTATACCGTATTCGCGGCCACCAATTTCATCCAAATATTTTGCTGCATTTTCAGACCCGCCAAATTCTAAAAAGCTTAATCCGATATATTCTACAGATTCATCTACCAGGGATGGATTAGAATATTTCTGATTGGGGTCAAAAGGTTTTGTCATCTTCACATCATCGGCGAGGAGTGTAAAATAGGCAATTGCGCGGGGATAATCTGATAATCGATAATAGCTCCATCCCAAACGATATAATGCTTCATCATATCGCGGACTGGACCGATATTTTAAAACCTTTTCATAATACTCTATCGCTGTCCACAAATCATTAACAGGAGGATTAAAATAGTATTCCCCTAACCTCATATTAACATCCGGTAATAACGGACTTGCCGGAAAATCAGTTATAACTTTGGAATAATAAACCCTGGCGCTGTCGGACAGGCCAACCTCTTCTAAAATAAATCCTACATTGTAAAAAGCATCATCAACAAGTTCACTGGCAGGATAAGCCTCTATAACATCGGCATATAAATTAAGGGCAGAAGAAAGTTCTTTTTGAGGTTCTACCGGCAATTCCCGCAAATCACCTTTTTCATACAAGTTATAAAGGCGATCATATTCCTGCATTTTATTTTGATAATTTTCCTGGGCCTGCTCATAATAAAGTTCTGCAAGCCGCATCATTACTTTATCGCCTATTTTGCTTTCAGGGTGCCGCGACAGAAATATTTCTCCATCCCGAATGCCTTTTTGACGTAATTGTTTTCGCTCGTTTTCAAGCTGAGAAATTTTACGTAAATAGATGTTACGATATCTTTCAACGTCATCCAGGGTGTAGCCCCTTAATACCGTATCACTTTCGGCAAAGTAACTATACCCAGTATCTTTACCTTCATCGGCATATACAGAGAACCAGGCCCCAAAGGTCAAAAGCATAACCAAAACAGAAAAAATGTTTCGACCCATTAATTTATACCTCATCCAGTTAGACGTTAAAGAACTGTTTTTGTTTTTACATAAAGCCATATTCACAATTATTCACTTTTTGGTGAACTAAGTTGACGTAATCTTTCTTCCCACGATTCTTCTTCGTGTTCTTTTGTTTCAAAATAATAATTTTCAAAATAAGTTTCGCGTTCCAATTGTTCCAATTGAATTTTTCGGGAAAGTAATTTATCTTGCATTTGTCTTATCTGTTGTTCAAACAACTCTAGTTTTTTCTCAATAACGGTGCGTCGTTTCATCAACAGATTTTCTACAGTGGCAAGCTGTGTCGCATAGGTGTCGATTTCATGTAATTTTTCTTTACGCTGATTATAAACAATATCCATCATACCAAATCCGGACAAATTACTCCAATGTTCCAGATTTGTTTTAACGGCTGAAGGTTCATTTTCAGACACCAGTTTATGAAGTTTACTAACACGGTCCTGTAAATTATTAAGATCAAACTCTAAAATCTCTACTTCCATTTTACTTTCCAAACGGTCAGAGTTTGAGTTGTGCTTATAAGAATTTACTTTTTCAAGGGCCTGCTGTAATCTTCTTTTTTCCAGATTTATATCACTAAAAATAATATTGTAACGTGACTCTTTATATTCCGAGCCGGCTTCTTTTGCGGCCAAAGGAAAATCAACTATATAAGAAGTATTGTCAATTTTTTGATCACTACGAAATGTTTGCAAAATAAGCATCAATCGCTGGCGTTGTTTTGCCGCTTTAATAGCTAAATCAGTTCTGCCTTCCCGGACGGCCCATTCGACAACATCATCCAGCTCAAACAAACGCTGCATAACATCGATCCGTTCGTCATAATAATCCTGAACAAGCTGCGTTCCCGTATCGCTTTTTTCCTGAACACGTACAAGGAATTCATTCAACTCTGTACGGATTCGATCAACTTCAACATAGAGGGTTTCTTGCTTTCTTTCAAGAGCCTCATCTTCCATTTTATTGAGACTTTTAATACGTACGCGGGATTTAATACGTTCATCATCATATCTCTTTTGACGCTCTAAAGCACCGCGTGCACGGATCACATACCGGTAATCATTTAAAGCCTCGTCGGTTTGGTTTAATTGCCGATTACAATGAGCTGATAAAACCAGGGCTTCATAAGTATATTCGGATGTAATAAAATTCCGAAGTATGTCATGCGCTTTTTGTTTTGCTCTTTCAAAATTTCCTAACTGAATATAGGCCCACGCCTGAGCAATAAGAGCTTCTCCCAGTTGTGAAAATCCCGGGGATACCTCTTCCAAAGTATAAATAGCTTTAGTATATTCACTACGCTGATAATAAATTAAACCAAGCTTCAACAAAGCAGTATTACGAATACTGGCTGTATGAATATCCGACCAGGGATAAGTATCCTTTTTTGCCAACTGTTTAAAAATAGGTTCTGCTTTTGTATAATCGTTAAAATTAGTATAAATAATAGCAACCAATAACTGTGAGGGCAGATAAAATTCAGAATCGGCATGAATTCTTTTTAACGCATCCATTGCCTTTTCAAACATAAAATTTTCGAAAAATTTATTTGCCGCCAGATAATTTGCATAATCAATAACATTGGCTGTAGATAAAGAGTCCTGTTCAAGGATCTGTTGATAATAAGTGAAAAAGTTTTGGGTCGTTCCTAGTTCATTTTCATATTGCATCATTCGAACCAGGGCTTCTGCTTTATAACTGGTAGGCTTTGTTGAAGAAATAACCTGTTCCAGAAAACCTTTGCTGCGATCAAAGGCCATTCTGTGAATACAAGCTTCAGCAATATAAAATTTAACAGGCGTTAAATCATCATAATATTTTTGATATCTCTTTAATATTTCTAAAAGCTGGTATTCAGCAGCCAGGTAATATCCATTGGAATAATTTAACAGGGCATTTTTCAGTTCAGCAGAAAACATACGGGAACGCTCCTGGCTCGTTCCGCTATAAAATAATTCATTCCAAATAATTTCATACTCTGTAAATCTTGTTTTTATATCTGTTAACCGTTCTGCTTTCCATTCTTTAATAAATTCACTGACTGTTGGTGTAGCTTCACGATTATAACCGGCTTCTACAAGCAAATCAAAAACGGATTGGTCCAATGATTCGATCAGTTGCTTTTGAGTAGAACGAAGACGCTGGTCCTCACTGCCAAGAGTACTTTGCTGTGCTTTGTTAATTTCACGTGTTAATTCCAAAACTTTTTGGGCTTCTTCCTTGTACTTTGAAAGATCACTTTCAGAGTAAGGACCAACATCAGCCCATTTGCTTAACACCTTGACCACTTTTGCTTTTTCTTGTCGTGCTGTTTCAGCAAGTTGATCATCCTCAATAAAATCAGCCCGTCCTGACAATTTATCCAGTTCATCGTAAATATTTAACAAGGAATCAAGTTCTGTTGTATAATCATCGATTAAAGAACCAACGTTTTTTTCAGAATAGACACTTTTTTTGTTTAATTGGCGGTTATTTAATGATGCAGCAATTTCTGCTTTTGCATTAAAAACTTGTACCCAATGATCGACATCATTCGCATACTCTGCAATTTTTTGCAGATGTGTCAACTGATTATAAACCCTTAACAGTCTATCAAGTTCACGTCCATACTCTGAAACAAGCTTTTCAGTTTGTCCCGAAACAAGATTAAAGGATTTGTTTACCTCAACGCTTCTTTCTTGTCCGCGATGCTGAATTTCAATTTTGTATCGGTTATCAACTGTGATAATTGTAATTCACGAGCATATAGCTCTTCGATGATACCTTGGGTTTTTTGGTTTAGATAGTATCGTAATTTTTCTTCGAAAGGGATGACGGTTCTATCGCTGTCATTTTGAGTTGAGGTTTGGGCATAGATAATTGATGATGAATAGTTACAACAATTGTAACTATCAAAGACATGAGGTAAACACAATAAAAAAAATAGTAACAAGGTAAGACGTATATGAATTGTAGCTCGATTCATTAACCGCCCTCTCGAGATTCGTACAAATCGAAAACGGCACTTTATCGAGAGCGCCGTATCAACATATTATTCAATTATATAAAGTTTTTTATTATATGTCAAGAATTTAATTAAACTAATAAAAAATAATAAAATTCAATCGCAATAATACTGAATATTAGTTTTTAGAAGCAACTTCAATTCTGTTAATTGCCCGCAGTAATGATAAATGGGCACGAGCTAGATCAATGTCCGGCCCTTTATCAGCAAGACGCTTTAAAGCTCTTTCTTTGGAAGCCTTTGCTCTTTCAACATCAATTTTAGTAGCTTCTTCAACTGTTTCTGCTAAAACCACCATTTTATCATCTAAGACTTCGGTAAAACCCCCTGAAGTTGCATACACCTTTTTTCCGGCTGCCAGACTGACCTCAATGTAGCCTATTTTAAGCGAGGTTATATAATGAATATGTTCCGGCAAAACACCAAAATAACCTCCAATACCGGGAGCTTTAACATGTTTTACGTCTTCTACAGGCATCACCTTTTCAGGCGTAACTATCTCAAATTTTAATAATTTATCAGCCATATAACCATATATACTATAATTTTTAATTTTCGCAGAAAAGAGATTACAATAAATTACATATTCTTGGCTTTTTCAATGGCATCTTCAATTGTACCAACCATCCAAAAAGCTTGTTCAGGTAATTTATCATGTTTACCTTCAATAATCTCTTTAAAGCCACGAATTGTGTCTTCCAATTTTACGTATTTACCTTTAAAACCTGTAAACTGTTCTGCAACAGCAAAAGGTTGAGAAAGGAAACGCTGAATTCTACGGGCGCGATTTACAGCGAGTTTGTCTTCTTCAGATAATTCTTCCATACCCAAAATGGCAATAATATCCTGCAAATCTTTGTATTTTTGTAAAATTTGCTGAACAGCACGAGCGACACCATAATGTTCATCACCAACAACACGCGGATCCAGAATTCTGGAACTAGAATCCAGTGGATCAACAGCAGGATAAATACTCTGTTCTACAAGTTGTCTTGAAAGAACGGTTGTAGCATCCAGGTGGCTAAAAGTTGTTGCCGGAGCAGGGTCGGTTAAATCGTCAGCAGGAACGTAAATGGCCTGTACAGATGTAATAGAACCATTTTTCGTAGAAGTAATTCGTTCTTGAAGCTGTCCCATTTCCGTAGCCAGGTTAGGTTGGTAACCAACAGCAGAAGGCATTCGGCCTAAAAGGGCAGATACTTCTGAACCGGCCTGGGTAAAACGAAAGATGTTATCGATAAACAACAACACATCTCGGTGTTCTTCTTCACGGAAATACTCGGCTTGTGTTAAAGCTGTCAAGCCGACTCGTAAACGTGCACCAGGCGGTTCATTCATCTGACCGAAAACCAAAGATACTTTGGATTCCTGCAGATTTTCCATATTGATTACGCCGGTTTCCTGGAATTCCCGCCAAAGGTCATTTCCTTCACGGGTACGTTCACCTACACCGCCGAAAACAGAAAAACCACCACGATAGATAGCGATATTATTAATCAATTCCTGGATCAAAACGGTTTTACCAACACCGGCACCACCGAAAAGACCGATTTTTCCACCTTTTGGATAAGGTTCCAAAAGATCGATAACTTTAATTCCGGTTTCAAGAATTTCGGTTTTCGTGTTTAAATCTTCCAGTGTAGGAGCACTTCTATGGATGGCCCAGTGCTCTTTGGTTTCAATGTCACCCATTTCATCAATCGGTTCACCGATAATGTTTAACATACGTCCGAGAGTGGCTTTTCCAACTGGCACTTTAATAGGTGAACCGGTATCACGCACTTTACGTCCGCGTGTTAAACCGTCTGTAGAATCCATAGCTACACAGCGTGTTGTGTTTTCACCAAGGTGCTGTGCAACTTCAAGGACCAATTTTGTTCCATCATCCCTGTCAATTTCCAGGGCGTTATAAATCTCCGGTAATTGTCCGGATTCAAAATGAACATCAACGACTGCACCAATAATTTGGGCAATATGTCCAACATTCTCCATTAATTCATCTCCTGATAATGACAGCAGTGCTTTACTACCCGTGAAGCGCTTCAGCTCCACTAACAATTTCATTTAGTTCTGTAGTAATAGCAGCTTGCCGTGCTTTATTGTAAAAGAGAACTAGTTCTTTAATCATTTCCTGTGCATTATCTGTAGCTGTTTCCATAGCAGTCATTCTAGCGCCAAACTCTGATGTTGCAGATTCCAGTAAAACCCGCCATATCTGAAAGTTCAGATGCATGGGAATTAATTGAGTGAGCAACTTTTCAGGTTTTGGTTCAAAAACAATACTGCCTACCGAAACATCTTTATCAGTTTCAGAAGGAATAACAGGCAAAAATTGTTCAACTGTCAACTCTTGCTGAACTACAGATTTAAACTTATTATATATCAATACAATTTTTTCAAACTTGTTTGAATTATATAATTTTAATAAATCTGAGGCTATTTCCTGGGCATGATCAAATTCGAGCCGGGTAAAAAGCTCAATATAGTTCTTGGCTATTTTAAAATCCCGGCGCTTAAAATGTTCATATCCTTTTTTACCGATTGTTATCAGAACGGATTTTTTACCCTCAGATTTTGCCTGCTCCATTTCAGAGTAAGCTTTTTGAATCAGATATGAATTAAAACTGCCGCATAAACCACTGTCGGCCGTAACCAGCACAAAACACACCGTATCTTTGTTTTTCTTTTTAAAAAGAGGGTGCTTTTTAAGTACCGAACGAACGGATATATGCTGCATAACATTTCCAAGTTCTTTAGCATAAGGCCTTGTATTCAAAAGCCTGGATTGAGACTTGCGTAATTTTGCAGCAGCGACCATTTTCATCGCTTTTGTAATTTGCATCGTACTTTTTACACTGTCGATGCGGCGTTTTATTTCTCGTAAAGTGGCCATAAATTATTCCACTACAAAAGTTTTTAAAAATTCATTACATGCTTCTGTGAGCCTGCTATCAAGCGCTTCATCAATTGTTTTCTTTTCACGTATTTCTTTTAAAATATCATCATAATTCGATTCCATAAATTGATGAAACTCTGCTTCAGCTCGTACGATTTGTGTTATAGGAATAGAGTCAAGCATTCCTTTAACACCCAATGCAAGAATAGTAATCTGTTTTTCAACAGGCAATGGTTTATACTGGTCTTGTTTTAAAATTTCAACCAATCGTTGTCCACGATTTAATTGTTGTTGTGTTGCTTTATCAAGATCAGAACCGAATTTTGCAAAGGCTTCCAATTCGCGGTATTGCGCCAAATCCATACGCAAACTTCCGGCATATTTTTTCATTGCTTTAATCTGGGCATTTCCACCAACACGAGAAACAGAGATACCGGCGTTAACAGCAGGACGGATACCTCCGAAAAACAGACCGGGTTCAAGATAAATTTGTCCGTCTGTAATGGATATTACGTTGGTAGGAATATATGCTGAAAAGTCACCAGCCTGTGTTTCGATGATGGGTAGAGCTGTTAATGAACCGCCACCCAAAGCATCACTTAATTTTGCAGCGCGTTCCAGCAGTCTTGAATGGAGATAAAAAACATCTCCCGGATAAGCTTCACGACCCGGAGGACGACGCAATAACAACGAAAGCTCTCGATATGCCCAGGCATGTTTGGACAAATCGTCGTAAGCGATTAATGCATGTTTTCCGTTATCTCTAAAATACTCACCCATTGCCGCACCGGCATAAGGGGCAATATACTGTAATGGCGCCGGTGAATCAGCGGTTGAACAGACGATAATGGAATGTTCCAAAGCGCCGTATTCTTCGAGTGTATCTACTAACCGGGCAACAGTTGAAGCCTTTTGGCCGATTGCAACATAAATACAAACAACATCGCCGCCTTTTTGATTAATAAACGTATCGATAACAATAGCTGTTTTACCGATTTGGCGATCGCCAATGATCAGCTCTCGCTGTCCCCGGCCGATTGGTATCATTGCATCAATCGATTTAAGACCGGTTTGCAGCGGTTCTTTTACCGGTTGACGAGCAACTACGCCCAGGGCTTTACGTTCGATAGGGCTGAATTGTTTGGCATTAATCGGCCCTTTACCGTCAATGGGCTGTCCTAATGGGTTGACAACACGACCCAACAATTCCGGCCCAACAGGTACTTCGACAACACGTTTAGTTCGTTTGGCCTGATCACCCTCTTTAATATGACGGTCCTCACCAAAAAGAACACAACCAACATTGTCTTCTTCCAGGTTCAATGCCATGCCAAATACTTCATTAGGAAATTCTACAAGCTCCATAGACATAACATTTTCGAGGCCGTAAACACGGGCAATACCATCACCAACCTGAAGAACCTCTCCAACTTCTTGGGTGTCAATTTCTTTATCAAACTGTTCTATTTGTTTTTTAAGAACAGATGTTATTTCTTCTGGCCTAATTTCCATGTTATTAACCTTAATACCTTCATATGGTCAATTAAAATAGTATTTTTATGTATACTATTTTCTTACGATTTAAAAATTTCACTGTAACTGGATTGAATTTTAAACAGCTGTTTTCGTTGCCCGCAAGCGAGCATGTAATTTTTTCAACTGATTCAGCATACTGCTGTCAAAAACCTGACCTTCTGCCTGAACAATCATACCACCTAAAATTTCCGGTTCTACATTGTTTTCAAGCAAAATGTCGGCATTTAATGATTTAGCCAGCATAGTAGTCAGTTCATCCAGTTGTACTTTTTCTAACGGCAGGACAGTGGTAACCGTTGCACGTAATCTGTTAAGTTTTTTATCATATAGGTTGTTGAATTCATAATCAATCTCTGAATAAAAATTCTGGCGACCTTTACGAACCAACAATAATAAAAAGTTAAGATAAACACCCGAAACTTTGTTTTTAAACAGTTCCTTTACAACGTCCGACTTTTGTTGCCGTGAGATCTCTGGTGTTAATAAAAATACACGCAATCGTTTTTCACTATCCAACAATTTGCGAAAAGACTGAACTTCTTCTTTGACCTGGTCTAAAATATTTTGTTGATCAGCAAGGTCAAAAAGAGCACGTGCGTATCTTTTTGCTAATGGATGTGTTTTCAATTCATTTCACCCAATTTTTTAAGAGAATCTTGAATGAGAGACTGATGCTCATTTTTATCAAGAGATTTTCCTATTAATTTTTGAGTTGCTGCCATTGAAAGCTCGACAGCTAAATCACGTATATCCTGCATGGCCTTGTCCCGGCTCAGCTCAATATCTTTTTTAGCCTTTGAAATTATTGCTTCAGCTTCTTTTTGAGCATTTGCTACAATTTCTTCTTTTGCGTCTTCAGCAGCTTTTCGAGTTTTAGCATTGATCTCCTGAGCATCCTTTTTGGCTGCTTCAATGATCTCTGCTTGTTTTTCTAATGTTTTTTCTGATTCAATTCTTGCCTTTTCAGCTTCATCAAGCGACTCTTTGATACGTTTTTCACGTTCATCAAGTGTTTGCAGAATCGGTTTCCAGGCAAATTTTGCCAGAATAAACATTAAAATAAGAAATGTTATGGCAGTCCAAAATATGGTTCCGCCTTCAGGAGTCATTAGTTCCATAGTAACACAATCAGTTAAATATTACTTTACACTTAATAAAAAGCAAATAGCCGCAGACAACAATGCAACACCTTCGATCATAGCGGCTGTAATGATCATTGCACCACGAATTTCACCAGCAGCTTCAGGTTGTCTGGCGATTCCTTGCATGGCTGTACTTGCCAAATTACTAATACCAAATGCAGCACCAAATGTTACACCAGCAGCTCCAATACCTGCTGCCAAATATGCTAATGCTTGAGAGTCCATTTTACCTCCTTGTGAAAAAAAGCTAATGTATTGAGTTATTTTCTACTATTAAAATATTATTAATGTTCTTCTGCTAACGATGCACCAATAAAAACGGCCGATAGAATGGTAAACACATAGGCCTGAATCAAGGCAATCAAAACTTCCAATAAGGCACAAAATATAATAATTGCCAATGGCGCCGGTGCAACGGCAAAACTTTTAAAAATAAAGATAAGGCTCATAATAGCCAAAATTGTAATATGGCCGGCAATCATATTGGCAAACAAACGAATAGCCAGTGCAATATGTTTTGCCATTAAACTTACAATTTCTACCGGAATCATAATCGGTATAATAAATATCGGCAAGCCACCCGGAATAAAATGTTTAAAATAACCAAGGACTCCGTGCTTTTTAATTCCGGCAATTTGACCTATAAACAAAGTTAAAAGCGCCAGGGTAGCTGTTACACCAATATTTCCGGTTGCTGTTGAACCATAGGGTACAAGCCCTAAAAGATTACACAATAAAACAAAAAAGAATGCCGTAAGCAGATAAGGCGCATATCCCATTCCTGCGTGACCGACATTTGGTACAATTACGTCGTCCCGAATATACGCAACAAGTGATTCCAATGCGTTTGCAAGACCACGCGGCACAGCTTGCTTTTTACGGAAAGCTGCAATAAAAGCTGTTATCAAAATCACTGAAACGATCCACATCATAATAACATGATTGGTGATTGTTAAATCGATTCCAAAAACCGTAGGTAATTTGATAACCGGCTGAGCTAATATATGATGCATGATAAAATCTGCACCACCTCCACCATGTTCAGCAGCATGTTGTGCCGCATCAGCGGCGTGTTGTGCTACCTCATGATGTTCCATAACTTTTTCTGTAACTTGTTCAACCATTGTTTTCTATTTCTTTACAGACTTTAATTCCTGATTTATTAACCGAATTTCATTAAATTGCATCAAAATATAAAAAATTATAAAGGATAAAACAAATCCTAAAATTGGTAATGTTGAAAAATAAAACATAAAAAAAAGTGCAAAAACAAATAATAACAGCCTTATTCCTAAACCGCCAAAGACCGTTAGATAAAATGTTTTGTTATCACGACGAAAGGCCCATTTAATAGACAAATAGCCGCTTATAATATTTACAACACTTAAAAAATATCCAATTGAAACGGCTATAAAATAGCCTTTGCTCAAAAAAATATAAACAATACTACCACCGACAATATAAGCAATAAATGTCAGTAATAAAAACATTTTCAACGATTCAAGTTTTTGACTCATTACTAGATTTGTTTTTGTCCTTGTCAGAGTATACGGCACGATAAATATTTAAAAAACCGGCTACGCTACCAATAATCAAACCAATAATAACAAATACAGGCAAAGTGCCAATTTTGCCGTCAATATAATATCCGCCAAAAAATCCTATAGCAATTGCGACTGCAAACTGCAATCCCAAATCCAAATTGCCAAGGTCTTTTCTTTTACTTTTTTCTACCTTAAACCTGCAAGTTTAGTTAACTTTATTACTATTATTCTGTTCAACAGAACCGGTATTTACATTTGACATCGAGCAGGATCCGTCAAACATGGCACCTTCATCAATAACTAATTTTGATGTTTTTAACTCGCCTGCAAATTCGGCCTTGCTTTCTAGTACGGTTTTACCTATGACGGTGATATTTCCTTTCATTTTTCCGCCAACAGTCAGATTTTTTACTGTAACAGTACCATCAACTTGACCTTCTTTACCAACGACCAAGGTATCAGATGCTTTTATTTTACCTTTTAGACTTCCGTCGATACGAAGACTATGATCAACGACAAGAGTTCCTTCAAAACTCGAACCCTTACCCAATATAGTATTTAAATCACCCATCCGTTCAGAGTTTTTCATAATTTACATCCGTTATTCAGGTTTTTATATATTCTATTACTTATAATCCGGAAAATGCAAACAGGTAATCTTTGGGATCCAAAGGAATTCCGTCTTTCCATATTTCAAAATGCAAATGTGGGGCGGAACTATGACCTGAATTGCCTAATAATGAAATAACATCTCCCTTTTTAACAAGAGAGTTGCGTGTAACCAGTAATCTTTGATTATGACCATAGTATGTAAAAAAACCGCTACCATGGTATAAAATCAATAAATTACCAAGATCATAGGTCCAACCCGCAAAAACCACAATGCCATCAGCAGCAGAATGAACAAAAGAACCCCTTGCTGCGGCAATATCAATACCGCGATGGGTTCGTTTGCTTTGCTGGACGCCTTGATCATAATCGCTTGTTAAAATACCTTCAACAGGCAAAAAAGTAGGTACGCTTTTTTCATAATCGTGAAAACTGCTTTTTGAACGTTTTAGAAAACCCAATTTTTCCCGAATCACTTCACCGGAAACATTCGATTCTTCTTGAGTGCTTTGAACAACAGGCATAACACTGGGAACCAATGTCTGCTGCTCCTGCGGTTCTTCAACCATTAACTGAGGACTGTTAATACTGCCTAATCCTAAAGCAGCCCTGATCTTGGTTTGAGAGTTCTCCAGTTCACTAAAAGCAGAAGCCAACTGATAAATTTTCTTGTTGTTTTCCCCCAAAATTTTATTTGTCTCTACAAGCTCTACATTTTTCTTGTAAATACGGTAAAACTGATAATATGAAAAAATACCTACTAATATATGTATTATTAAAACCACAGCAAGAACTTTAAAGAATTTAAGTCTGGCTACTGGAAAACTAAATGCTTTTGGTTCATCTTTATCATCAGGTATAATAAGAACCTGAATATTTTTTTTATGTTTATTTTTTTTGGTCATATTTAAAAATCATTTATTCATCACAGATCATAGATACGATTCGCTCCAGATCATCTTCAGAATAAAAATCAATAGCAACAGAACCGCCTTTGCCTTTCATATTAACAGATACTTTTGTTGCCAATTTCACACGCATTCTGTTTTCTACATCTTCCAAATAATATGATTTGGCATCAGGCTTTTTCGGACTTTTTTCTTTCTTTTTATTCTTAACAGCTTGTTCAACACTTCTAACAGAAAGATCATTTTGAACTATCTTTTTCCACAAAGCAAGCTGCTGTCCAACATCCTGAAGGGTCAGCAAAGCCCGAGCATGTCCCATCGTTAAAGCACCTTCCTGCACACTGGCCTGAATTTGTGCCGGCAACTTTAGTAATCGCAAAAAATTTGTAACAGTGGTCCTGTCTTTACAAACTTTTTGTGCTACCTGGTCCTGGGTTAGGCCACATTCGTCAATGAGTCTTTTGTAACCTTTGGCGACTTCTATAGAATTTAAATCTTCTCGATGAATATTTTCAACAATTGACAGCTCAAGCATTTCCTGGTCGGTTTGAACTTCCAATACATAAGCAGGAATTTTATCAACTCCTAACTCTGTAACAGCCCGAAACCGCCTTTCACCGGCAATCAACTGATAACCATCTTGAATACGGCGCACCGTAATAGGCTGAACAACACCATTTTCTGAAATGGAACGCATCAATTCTTCCAGCTTTTCAGAATCGAATGTTAAACGAGGCTGAAAGGGATTCGGACTAATGCTTTTAACATCAATCTGATGCAACTGACCGGCACTAACCGACTCCGTCGGTTCATCCGGCAACAAAGCTGAAAGACCTCTACCCAGCGCTTTTCGGTTCACCATTCTTGATTATTTCCTCAGCCAAACTCATATAATTTTCAGTTCCTGGAGACACAGCATCATACAAAATTATCGGCTTTCCAAAACTTGGAGCTTCACTTAGCCGAACATTTCGCCTGACATACGCCTCAAAAACACGACCTTCAAAATATTTACGAACGTCTTCAGCAACCTGACGTGATAAATTCAACCTTGAATCATACATTGTCAGCAATACACCTTCAACCTCCAAACGGTCGTTAAGATGTTTTTGCACAAGACGGATGGTATTCAATAGTTGTCCCAATCCTTCCAAGGCATAGTATTCACACTGGATCGGGATCAAAACAGAATCAGAGGCCGTAAGCGCATTTAAGGTAAGCAAACCTAAAGAGGGTGGACAGTCAAAAATTACAAAATCAAATTTTTCACGAATGTCTTTTAAAGCTCTTTTTAATTTATGTTCTCGTGAAATAGCCGACACCAACTCAACTTCCGCACCAACAAGGTTAATGGAAGAAGGGATCAGCTTTAAATACTTTAATTCCGTATCAATTAATGCCTGCTCAGGATCCAGATCATTTATTAAAATATCATAAATCGTTTTATCATATTTTCTAGGATCAAAACCCAAACCACTTGTACTGTTGGCTTGAGGATCTATATCAATGAGCAATGTTGAATATTCGGCAACTGCTAAGCACGCTGCCAGATTAACAGATGTTGTTGTTTTGCCAACACCACCTTTTTGATTTGCAACTGCTATTACTTTGCCCATCCAAGGGCGTCCTCCATTTTTAACTAATCTTTCTAATATAACTTTTTATTGACTTAAAATCAACCAAAAATTTTTCACTCTATTTCTAATATTTATAACCAAATCCGAGTTTCTTCTTGATTCTTTTTTATATAACACTTAATTTGAAATTGTAAATATTTATTAAAATAAAAGGAGCCTGAAAAAGCGTAAATCCACATCAATTTGACATGTCTGTTATCTCGGTAGAATACCACATTTTAACACCAAACCATTCATCTATTGAAAGGACGGCAAATGCTATTAAACAAATTTGTCATTTTTTTGATGCCCATGGTGCCGAAACCCATTGTTCGATTCTTTGCCAAAAGATATGTTGCCGGCGATAAACTCCAGGATGCTGTCGATGTCGTTAAAAAGCTGAACCAAAACAATATTATGGCTACAATTGACCTGTTGGGAGAAAGTGCAACCAAAATACAGGAGTGTGAAGATGCCATTAATATTTATGATGAAATTTTAAACGCAATTGAAACTTTCAAATTAACTGCCAACATTTCCATCAAACCAACCCAATTAGGTCTTTTAATTGATAAAGAATTGTGTTATAATAACATAGTAAGAATTGCAGATAATGCAAAAAAGCATAATAATTTTGTGCGGATAGACATGGAAGATTCGTCCTGTACGCATGACACAATCGATATTTTTGAAAAAATATTAAAAACACACACGAATGTTGGAATTGTTTTACAAGCTTATTTAAGGCGTTCAGTTTCGGATATACAAAACCTTGCTAAACAAAAAGGCAATTTCAGATTGTGTAAAGGGATTTATATAGAACCCAGAGAAATTGCCTATAAAGACGGTGAAATTGTTAATAATAATTTTGCACAACTCGTAGAAACTGCGTTCCGTAACAACTGTTATGCCGGTATTGCAACACATGATGAAAAAGTTGTCTGGCAAGCATTAAAATTAATAGACGAATATAATTTATCAAAAGATGAATATGAATTTCAAATGTTATTGGGCGTAGATGAACAGCTTAGAAACATTCTGGTAAAACAGGGACACCGAATGCGTGTTTACGTTCCTTTTGGTAAAAAGTGGTATGCGTATTCCATGCGTCGATTAAAAGAAAATCCCAAAATCGCCATTTATACTATTAAAGCCATTTTCAAAAAAAGGTAAAACTTGAAATCTTTAACTAAAATATCACCGGAGCAGGCCCAAAAACAAATTGAACACCTTGTTCGAAAAACTCCTGTTGAGCCTTTTAAATATTTATCAAAACAGTTGGGACAAGAGGTTTTCCTTAAAATGGAAAACTGGCAAATAACCGGCAGTTTTAAGGTTCGTGGTGCCATCAACCATTTACTCTCTCTGGATAAAGATGAAAAAGAAAGAGGTATTATAACGGCCTCAGCCGGAAACCACGCGCTTGGCGTTGCTTATGCAGCGGAACTATTTAAAATTGATGCTAAAATCGTGTTACCGGCAAATGCATCACCGGCGAAAATTAAAAAACTGGGCCTCTATCCCTGTACCGTTATTCAGGCCGGTAAAGATTACGACGAAGCCGAATTGCTGGCTCATCAAATTAAAAAAGATTATAATCTTACTTTTGTTCACGCTTTTGATGATCCGCAAGTTATTGCCGGACAAAGCACGATTGCCCTTGAACTGGCAAAAGATTTGCCGGAGGCAGATGCCGTTCTCGTACCCATAGGAGGCGGAGGTCTGATCAGCGGAATTGCCTATGCCATAAAAAATTACCTCCCCAAAACCAAAGTTATCGGCATACAGCTAGCCAATAATCCGGCCATGATAAATGCCTTAAAATCCGGTCATGTAGTTGAAACAGCTATCGGCGAAACCATTGCCGACGGACTGGCCGGGCGATTTGTCAGTGACTTGACGTTACAACTTGTAAAAGAATATGTCGATGAAATTGTAACTGTTGAAGAAGATGATATCTATCAGGCCATTCAGCTTCTTATGCAGGAAAAACATATCCTTATTGAAGGCTCGGCTGCTGTGGGCATTGCCGCTTTGCTGGCAGGTAAAATTTCAAACAGTTATAACAAAGTTGTTTCCATACTTACAGGAAGAAATATTAATACAGATTTGGTAAAAAAAATATTAGCTAAAGTATAATAAATTATGACAAACGATCAGCACATACACACTCTTTTAAAAGAATTAAAAGCCAAACTTTTATACCACAACCACCGTTACTATGTTTTGGATGACCCGGAAGTCTCCGATCATGAATATGATCAGCTCATGCGGCAACTTGAAGCAATTGAAAAAGAACACCCGGACCTTATTACACCGGACTCTCCAACACAACGTGTTGGCGCAAAACCGGCAGATTATTTTGATACATTTACACATACAATTCCAATGTTAAGTTTGGATAACGCATTAAATGAAAAAGAAATATACGAATTTGATAACCGTGTAAAAAAAGGGCTGAATACCACTGAGGCCATAGAGTATGTTTGTGAACCCAAACTTGACGGTCTGGCAGTTGAACTTGTTTATGAAAATGGTATATTAACGGCCGGATCTACCCGCGGAGACGGAACAACCGGTGAAAATATCACACAAAACATTAAAACAATTCGGGCCATTCCGTTGCAGCTTTTAGACAAACACAATAAAATACCGGAACGGCTGGAAGCCCGAGGTGAGGTTATTTTAGGTCTTGATGCATTTAAACAGCTAAACAGCGCAAGAGAAAAAAACAATGAACCGTTGTTTGCCAATCCCAGAAATGCGGCAGCCGGTTCTTTACGGCAACTGGATTCATCTATAACAGCCCAACGTCCGCTGGATATATTTCTCTATGGAATCGGACAAATAATTGGAGTTTCTACAGAGACCCATTTTCAAACACTGGAGTTGCTCAGGGGATATGGATTAAAAATAAATCCGCATATAAAAATTTGTCGTGGTTTGAATGCCGTGTTAGAGTATCATCGAAACATGTTGAACAGGCGTGACAGTTTGCCCTATGAAATTGATGGTATTGTTGTAAAAGTGAACAACATATCTCAACAGGAAACACTTGGAATACGAAGCCGCAGCCCAAGGTGGGCAATTGCTTTTAAATTTCCGGCGCGCCAGGAAACCACGCAAATTACAGATATTATCACTCAGATAGGAAGAACAGGTACTTTAACACCGGTTGCCATTATGAAACCGGTCAACATTTCAGGTGTTACTGTTAGTAGAGCAACGCTCCATAATCAGGATGAAATTGACAGAAAAGATATTAGAATAGGCGACTGGGTAGTTGTGCAAAGGGCAGGAGATGTCATTCCCGAGGTCGTCAAAGTCATCACATCAAAAAGAGATGGAACGGAAAAGACATTTCAATTGCCGCAAACATGCCCTTCCTGCGGCAGTAAAACAATTCGCCTGACAGGAGAAGTTGCACAAAGATGTGAAAATCCCGATTGTCCGGCACAAATAAAAGAACGAATAGTCCATTTTGCTTCCAAAAAAGGAATGGACATTGAGGGCTTTGGCCCGAAAATTGTTAACCAATTAGTAGAAAAAAAACTGGTAAAAAATGTATCAGATTTATATTTTTTAACTAGTAAAAAGCTCGAAGAAATGGAGCGCATGGCTGAAAAATCAATATCAAATTTGCTTGAAAATATTGACGCCAGCCGTAACCGGTCATTAGACCGATTGATCTATGCTCTTGGAATTCGTTTCGTTGGAGACCATATTTCTCAGGTCCTTGTGGAAGCATTAGGCGATTTACATAACATTTCAACAGCAACAAAAGAACAACTATTATCCATCCATGAAATCGGTCCACAGGTCGCAGAAAGCGTTTACACCTATTTCAGGACACAAGAGACAAAGAATCTTTTAGAACGCCTTTTTAAGGCGGGAATTAAAACAGAAAAAAAACAACAGACAAAAAACGAAAAACTGTCCGGCAAAACATTTGTCATTACAGGTACATTAACAGAATATACCAGAACCGAAGCCGAATCGTTAATACAACAAAATGGCGGAAAAACAACATCTTCTGTTAGTAAAAACACAGACTATGTCATTGTTGGTGATTCTCCCGGGTCTAAAGCACAAAAGGCCCGTGATTTGAATGTGACAATAATTAATGAAAACGATTTTAAAAATTTGTTAGAATTATAAAAACAGTGGTGAAGATGGTGATAAAAAAAACAATGCTCCTCCTGTTTGCGTTAAGTATAACGCTTTATTTTTCATGCGCAGGTTCAAAAAACTCGGGTAAAATCAAGTTTGTTTCTATTGACGAAGAACTGGAACTGGGTCGTTCTCTTACAAAGCAGATGCCAAAACATTTTAAAATTGTTCGAAACCAACAGATAACAGATTATTTTACACAAATTGCCAGAGAAATTGGTACCCAATCAGATTGGGACGGACTCACCTATTCTGTTTATGTCATAAACGAAGATGATATAAACCACTTTTCCCTGCCTGGCGGTTCCATCTATCTTTTCAGAGGATTAATTGAAGCTTCTGAAAATATGAGTGAAATTGCTTTGATTATTGCCCACGAAATTGTTCATATTGCCGAACGGAATGCTGTTGACAGAATAGCAGAAAAATATGCATTTGCTTTTGCCGCACAATCAGTTATCGGTGAGAACCCGGAAATTGCCACTCAAATAATAGAACATCTTTATTCAGATGGTACAATCCTTGATTATCCGGAGGACCAGGAATTCCTCGCAGATGCAAAAGCAATTAATTATGCCTGGAAAACAAATTACTCACCGGATGGACTTTTGGACATATTGAGAATAATCGGTAAGAAAGAAACAGATGACATTGAAAGTGTTGCCCTGTTGTTAACAACGCATCCGGCAACTTCTTCACGTTATCGTAAAGTGAGACAGGAACTTTCCAAAGTCCCTGTCAAATCCACTTTACGAACCAATGATCCCGAATTTTCCAATATCAAAAAAATATTAACTACACTTCCCAGGTAGTAAAAACGAAAGCTGTACTTTATTTAATTAAAGACAATCTTTTCGTGTCTGTAAATTCTCCTGCGTTAATTCTATAAAAATAGGTACCGGCCGGCACAAAATTTCCATAGTCGTTTATTCCGTCCCACTGCACAACATGCTGCCCTCTGTTCATTTTTCCATTTAAAAGCGTACGAACTTTTTGCCCCAATGAATTGAAAATTTCCAATTTGACAAAATTGCTTTCAGGAATTGAAAAAGATATCCGAGTTGTCGGATTAAACGGATTCGGATAATTTTGACAAAGCTTAAAATTCTCAGGAATAATATCATCATCCTCAACAACCGTAATACTTGAAATTTTAAATTTACTATTGGATGATTCTGCATCGAGATAGTTATTCTCTTCTCCTGTTACTTTTAACTCATCAATGACAAGCTGCAATGTCTGGTTTGGTTCCGCACTGCTGGAAACACGATAATAAATATCCATTATTGTACCACTGCCCACAGGAATCAATTTATTAAAAGAAATCATAATTACAATTAAACTGTTATCTTCTTCCAGCTCATTAAAATTAATACTAAAACCTTCTGTTCGAGATGAAACCAGAATAGTATCCGGTATCAGATAATTAGGAATATCCGTTATTTTAAACTGGATACCTTTAACCGGAACGCTATTTGTCAATGAAACAGAAATTATATTATTTTCTGAACCCGGAGATCCCGAACCACCGTTAACACTCACAAAAGCATCTGATCCCAGTAAAACAGAAGAAAATAAAAACAAAAATATAGGGATTATTTTTCTCATTCAATGAAACCTATCTTTTTAAATATATAGGGGCAGAAAAAACCTGCCCCTATTATATTGTTTTAGATCAAATCAAAAACATTCAAAACATCATAAAGATCAATATCACCATCATTATCAAGGTCGCCGGCAAGCATTTCATAATCAGATACAGCAGCACCGGTTCCCATAATTATTTCCAGCATACGGTCAATGTCACCGCCATCAGCGTCTGAATAATCAACATCACCATCAGCGTCCATATCACCTGACAGAACATAATGAAAATCACCATTTACTAATTCCGGCACAACCAATTCACTGTTTGCATTACTCAATGTTACATGAGATAAATTCATACCGGAAGTCGTTCCAAAAGGTGCAGCATTATCAATTTGGTAACTGATTTGAACAATCGGGCCACTTCCTGTAGGAATGACAGCACCGGACATACTTACCAAAAGGACTTGCAAATAGCCACCGGTTTCATCTGAATCAACAGTAAACGTAGATGCCCGACCAACGGGAGTTACACTTTCAACAGTTAAATAATCCGGCAAATCGGTCAATCTAAAAAATACTCCTCGTATATTTGTTTGATTATTCATGTTTACAGTAACAACATTACCACCTGTACCAGGTTGTCCACTGGCAGCCGGTACCTCCAAAGAAACAAGAGCAGAAATACTAAAAACAGCATTGCTTACATCAGTAGGTAATGAATCCAATGCATCGCGTACACGGACCAGGGCTTGAGTGGTAATTTGCGCCGGTACTGTCCAGGTATAACTTCCATCATTCGCTGTACTGGCAACGATTAATGTCCAGGATACGCCATTATCTACAGAATAATCTATAGCTACAAAAGGTATAATACTTGTGGCATTCCATTGAATTGTTTGATTGGTGTTGACGATCCAATTTTCAGCACCATTTGGACTGACAACCTGAATATCTTCTGTTTCCGGCACAATTTCAAAAACAGCATTACTAACATCAGAAGGAAAACCATCAGCTGCATCAGAAACACGGACCACAGTTGAAGCAGAAGGAGCATTTGGAATTGTCCAGGTGTATGATCCAGAGTTGGTAACAGATGCTGCAATTGTACTCCAGGATGTGCCGGCATCAACAGAATATTCTATTTTGACATTTCCTGAAAAATCCGAAGACGTCCAGGTAATGTTATGGGCCGAATTTACAAGCCACAGTTCGGCGCCATTGGGGGCTGTAACAGTAATTGTCGGCGCTTTAATTGTAAAATCATCAATATTATTATTTCGATTTCCATACAATACAACACCACTATATAAATCGTTACTTACATTAGCATAAGTTTTGGTGGCATCACTGACTCTTCCGTCAAAAACACCATTTACATACAAATCAAAATGGTGACCACTGGCATCAGTGGTTGGAATGACCTTAATAACATCACCGGGTTGGGGTGTTGCCTGGGTTGCCGAGGTGGTGCCAAGAACTGTTGTTCTATCAGCTATACCATTCACAATAGGATGTAAATCAATTTTACTATATCGGCGCAAAACAAAATATCCTGTTGCATTGACTGATGCGGAATTTAAATAAATTGCTACACCGCCGGAATTGGCTCCCTCAACGTCACCACCTACAGCCCATCGGAAAGATACTTCCATAGGATTGATAATGGCGTTATAAACCGCTAAAAACCCCCATGAAGAGGTCGTTGAATTATTGGACATTGTATTTGTATCGATTACATACTCGGGGTCTGCCGTCCAATTTGCACCCAGAGTCGAACGATTAAAATCATCAACAATTGTGCCTGCCATGACATAACTGGTTATGGCCATAGACAGGACAAAAAGAAACATTGAGAGGATGTTTTTGTTTTTCATTTTAAATTACCTCACTTTTAAGTTATTTCCTCTTACACCTATCTATTTCATGACCGCCATTTTTTTCGAAAGCACAACATCACCAGCGCTTAATTTATAAAAATAGACGCCGGAGGAAACATAATGGCCTAATTTATCCATTCCATTCCAATTGACACGATATCGGCCCGCCGCTTTTTTACTATTAACAAGCGTACGGATCAACTGTCCTTGCATATTAAAAATCTGCAATTTAACAGATACTTGCTGATTTATGTTAGGAATATCATATGTAATCTCTGTAGACATATTGAACGGGTTAGGACTATTTTGTAAAAGTGCAAAGGAAGAGGGAACATGAGCAACTTCTGAAACATCCTGGCTTAAATTTGTTTCAATCTTGGATGCATTTTCGGTTCCAGCTAAAACATTTTTAAGCTCAATTATTTCCGCCTGATCCAATGGTGACGTTATATTAACAGACAAGTTCAATACTGTTAATTCGCCGGCCGGCAGCATTTGTCCTGCAGTCCCGCAAATCAGTACCTTATACTTTTCACCCTGACGTTTACTAACAATACTCATGTTTGCAGAAACTTCAGTAAGCTCAGGTTGTTCAATAATATATTTTTTAGAGTCTACATTAAATTCAAACTGCATACCAGTGACAGGTACGGTTGTATTAACTTTAACAGGTATGTTTATTTTACCCGTAAAATTCGTCGGCAAAGCAGGCATTTGAATTTCTGCATAACCATTCGATTCCAAACTAAGCGGTTGGTTAACAGCAGGTGGCGCTGGAACAGACACCGCACGATCGATTGCTTCACCGATGTCTACAACATCAATATAACCGTTGCTGTCCAGGTCACCGGCCCACCGTTCATATTCAGTTGCTGCCGGAGGACGGCTGATCGCAATGTCTATCAATCGCAAAACATCAAACAAATCTACGACAGAATTATAGACAACATCACCCTTTTGTCCAAACCAAAAATTACCGTCAACCTGGTGGCTGGTTACAGCTCCGTTTGTACCATCCGCTAAAACAACATCCTGGATGGTCAGCAGGGCCTTTGTTCCTCCAACAGCGTCGGCACTGACACCTGTCGTAATATTTAAAATTGCAGCATCACCTGCTGTCAGGAACGTGGTAACTCCATCAAGCGGGATCATTATAACTTTTAAATATCCATCGACTTGGGTAAAAGAAACCCGAAAATTGGCAGATCGTGCTGTTGTTGCAACATTGGTTACCGTTAAAGAATCAGGGGAATCATGCAGCGTAAAATATAATCCTTTAATGGTTGTTACATTTTTAAGATTTACAGAAAAAACATATCCGCCGTTACCCGGTAGTCCGCTGCCTTCGGTAACTGAAAGCGAATCACCCTCTGCAGCAAAGATTGCAGTGGATGCAAATAGTACCACAATAAACATGATAAAGATGTGACTGGTTGATGAACGTTTCATCACACCCTCCGATAGGTTAAATGAACGTATTTTAATTCTTTAGTATTATCTTGTGAAAAAAGTGAAACTTGTATCCTGTTGATACGATAACTCAAAGCGATACAAATAAAAACTCTGTGGATAACCACCTCCTTCCAACCATGACCTGTCATAATATACAGGCCGAATTTAAACTAATAACCTTTTATTTTTTATATATTAAAAATTCTGTTTGTTTTTAAAAATTCCATGAAATAATTTCTTTTAAAGTTTGTTATCTGAAACAATATAGCAAACCAAATAAAGCAATTTATATGCCACTGAATGATATGTTTTCGTTTCAAGAATGGCGTTATTTTCATTGAATTAAATTGTAAAGATACGTATGTTTTTGTCATTGTTTAAATTGTTTAACAAAAATTGAAAATCAGGAAAAATTTATGTATAAAATTGAAAAATTTCGGGTTGTTGCTTCACTACCAAAGGAATTACTTTTTTTAAAAGAACTTGCCTATAATTTGTACTGGTCCTGGGACCATGATTCTGAAGCCTTGTTTCGTCGTCTTGATTCAAACTTGTGGGAATCTTGTAACCGGAACCCTGTTGCCTTGTTAGGAAGTATTAATCAGAACAGGCTCGAAAACCTGGCCACAGATGATGGTTTTCTCTCCCATTTGGAAAGGGTTAAAGAAAACCTGTACGACCATTTGAATCGCCAATCATGGTTTGATAAAACCTACCCGGAACACAAGAGCCTAAAGGTTGGATATTTTTCTATGGAATATGGATTAGCAAAGGGTCTGCCGATTTATTCAGGTGGTCTGGGAATTTTAGCAGCAGACCATTTAAAATCAGCCAGCGATTTAGGCCTGCCGCTCGTTGCTGTCGGCCTGCTTTACCAGGAAGGATATTTTCAACAATATCTGTCCAAAGACGGATGGCAGCAGGAAATCTATCCAAAAAATGATTTTTTTAATTTGCCGATAACTTTGGAAAAGACAAAAGACGGATTACCATTAACCATTTCTGTTGAATTTCCAAAACGGAATGTAAAAGCGCAGGTTTGGCGAGCCCAAGTCGGGAGAATTTCGCTGTATTTACTGGATACGAACGTAGCTGAAAATCATCCTGATGACCAAATCATTACATCTCAACTCTATGGAGGTGATAATGAAATGCGTATTAAACAGGAAATAATTCTTGGTATTGGCGGATTCAGAGCATTGACCACTTTAAATATACATCCGACAGTTTGTCACATGAATGAAGGCCATTCGGCTTTTCTGGCCCTTGAACGAGCCAAATTTTTAATGGAACAAAATAAAGATCAAAATTTATCATTTGAACAAACAAAAGAAACAGTAAGGGCCGGAACGTTATTTACAACGCATACTCCTGTTCCGGCAGGGATAGACGAGTTTTCTCCCGACCTTGTGGATACCTATCTTTCACATTATTATAAATCTATTAATCTTTCACCAACACAATTTCATCAATTAGGCGGCGTTCATCTGAAAGAAACCAATGGTCACTTTAACATGGCAATATTTGCCATTAACATGGCAGGATTCTATAACGGCGTCAGCCGATTGCATGGTAAAGTAGCCCGGGAAATGTGGGGATATTTATGGCCGAATGTGCCGACGAATGAAATACCGATCAGTCATATTACGAATGGGGTTCATATCAGAACCTGGATATCTGCAGATATGGCCGAACTTTTTAACCGGTACCTCGGTTCAAAATGGTACCGAAGTTATACCAACTTAAAACAATGGAGTAGAATACAAAACATACCCGATGAAGAACTTTGGCGCACCCATGAACGCAGACGGGAAAGACTGGTTGCTGTTACCAGACATAAATTAAAACAACAATTAAAAAATTCCGGAGCAAATCCACTAACAATTGAAGAAGCAAACGAAGTTCTTAATCCGGAAGCGCTGACAATAGGTTTTGCCCGTCGATTTGCAATGTATAAAAGGGCTTACCTGCTGTTTAGAGATAAGGAACGATTATTAAAAATCCTCACAAATAAAGACATGCCCGTGCAAATAATTATTGCCGGAAAAGCCCATCCCCGGGATAATAATGCAAAAAAAATAATCAGGGACATTGCCAATATTGCCCGCTCTGAAGAATTTAGACAACATATTGTCTTTGTTGAAAATTACGATATGCAAACAGCCTCTTACCTGGTTCAGGGTGTGGATGTTTGGCTTAACAATCCGGTTCGACCCAGAGAAGCCAGTGGAACCAGCGGAATGAAAGCCGGAGCCAACGGTGCCCTAAACCTCAGCATTCCCGACGGATGGTGGGATGAAGCCTATCAAAACAATATGGGCTGGTCAATAGGTCTTGGCGAATCTTATCAAAATGCCGAAGAACAGGATATGATGGAATCGGAAGCATTGTATCATCTTTTGGAAAATGAAGTTATTCCTCTCTTTTACAACCGCCGAGGAAACGGAATTCCACGACAATGGGTTGCCATGATGAAAAACAGTATGCGAAAAACGTGTCCTGTTTTTAACACCAATAGAATGGTTAGCAATTATCTCGAAAAATTTTACATCCCCTGTAATAAAAGCTGGGAAAAATTTTCCACAGACCATTTTAAAACAGTTCAGGAACTTTTAGCATGGAAAAACAATATAAAACTATATTGGAATGAAATTAAAATCCAAAACGTGAATCATTTTAACAAAACAAATGTTAAAGTTGGTGATCAAATTCAGGTTCATGCCGATTTAATTCTCGGACGACTTTTACCTGATGATGTTAATGTAGAGGTTTTTTATGGTCAGTTGGATTATCATGGTCAGATCATTAACGGTCAAACCATGGTAATGTCTCTTGCAGAGCAAAAGGAAAATATTTTTATTTACAAAGCGGATGTAAATTGCAACCATACCGGTCAACATGGTTTGTCGGTTCGTGTTTACCCAAAGAATGATAATTTTTTAAATCCACATGAAATGGGTCTTATTACCTGGTATAACGAATAAAAATCACTCTTTTAAAAAATTCTAATAAGCACAATTGCCCAAACTGCAATGATTAAAAGAATTCCATTATTTATGGATTTTCATAATTTTTTTGCAAAACTAACGATATGTGCTGTGCTGTGTTTTTGTTTACCATTTTTTTCTCAGGCACAGGAAAACAGTGTTGTTACAAAAATTGAATTTTATGGAAATCATCATTTTACAAAACCGGAACTATTGCGTCAAGTTTCAATGTATACGCGTTCGTGGTTTCAAAAAACCATTAAACGAAAATCTCCGTTTTTATTCAGTCGTGAAATCCTGGAAAACGATCTTGACCGTCTTTTAATTTTTTATCAAAAAGAGGGATATTTACATGCCAATGTTAAAATCCGGGAAATTAAAAAAGTTGAAAAAGACAAAGTAGAAATCCACATTCAGATTGATGAAAACGAACCGGTTTTTGTTAAAGAGCTGGTTTTTAACCATGAAAATTCCATTCCGGACTCTGCATGGCAGCAAGCTTTATCGGCCATTGAACCCAAATTGAATTTGAAAAAAAATACTCTTTTTAAAGATCGGTTATTTCATGCCGACAAACAATTTATTATAAATTATTTTCAAAACATTGGCTACCCCTATATAAAAATAAATTCCACTTTAAAAATAACAAACACCAACGAACTAAATCTTTCCTGGGAAATTGTTTCCGGCCTAAAGTGCGTTTTTTCACAAATCGTCCAGGAGGGAAACAATAAAGTTCAAAGTTCATTTATTAATAAATTAATACCCTTCAAAACCGGTGATGTTTATAACCAACAGTTAATGGAGAAAACCCAGGAAAATTTATATGCCACCGGGTTGTTTCAAATTGTCAGCTTGCAGGCGAACCTGGAACCGCAGCAAAACACAAAAATTCCGGTTACTGTTTATGTCAAAGAGTCTCCCCAAAAATCCATAAAATTTGGTGCCGGTTATGGTCGTGAGGACAGATTTCGGGTTTTTTGCCGGTTTCAAAGAATCGGGCTTTTTAACAGCGCACGGCGGGCGATAATAAATTTTAAACACTCTTATCTGGAACCTTATCATTTAGATGTTGCATGGCACCAACCCATGTTTCTTTATCATAAAACAAATCTTGTTATAAATCCATTTATACAAAAAGAAAAAGAACCGGGGTATGTTATTGAAGAATTTGGTGTTGACGTTCCTGTTCAAATACAATTTTCACAACATCTGAACGGAACAATCGGTTACACATTTGAACGGGTAAAACACCAGTTGTTAAATAATATGATAACTGAAACACAACTCATTCAGGACAACCAATTATATAACAAATCCTCCATCAACTGGAGCATGACCTACGATAATTCATTTCCCCTTTTTTCACCAGAGACCGGATCGTATACAGCGCTAAACCTAAAATACAGCGGACTTGGATTAAAAAGTACATTTCATTTTACAAAAATCCTTTTCGAACATCGCAGGTATATAAAAACATATCAAACGGTTTTTGCCTGGCGGATAAAAACCGGGGCCGTTACCTCCCGTGATGCTCATAATTTCATTCCTTATGAAGATCGGTTTTTTAGCGGCGGCGCCTATTCCGTAAGAGGATGGTTAAGGGCCCAGCTTGGACCGAAAAAAAACGGCATTCCGACAGGAGGAAACGGACTATTTGAACAAAGTATTGAATGGCGTTTTCCAATCATCGGTCCTTTATCCGGTGTTGTTTTTTATGACATGGGAAATGTATGGAATTCTGCTTCCCACATCTCTGTGAATGAAATACGATATGCAGCCGGCGGCGGACTTCGTTACAAAACTCCCATAGGGCCGGTAAGAATTGACCTTGGCCGTCCTGTATGGGATAACGAAAACAATGTACAAATACACATCAGCGTTGGGCAGGCTTTTTAAAAATGAAACAATTTATCCTAAAATCTTTGCTTTATATTATAGCAGCATGTCTATTGTTATGTGTTATTTTTTTGGGCGTCAGCCAAACAAAATTTTTCAAGAACAAAATCAAATCACTGGTAACAGATCAGTTGAACAATTTAACAGGCCTGGATTGTTCAATAGAAAAACTGGATGGCAATCTTTTTCATACTATTAACTTTTCAAATATTCAATTCAATGATGAAACCGACACACTGTTAACTGTCCCCCAATTATCCATAAAATGGCGCCCGGTATCATTATTACATAAAAAAATTTATATTGAAAACATTTCCATCCGTTCACCAAAAATTAATTATCAAAAGCAAAACGTTATCAAAAACCCACCTCAGCAGGACGAAAAACAGCCGGAGAAAAAGCCAACCGATTTTCCATTTACAATAGATGTACATTCTCTGAACATCCTGAACGCATACCTATCCATGTTATTACATCAACAACAACATCCGTTCCAGATATCAGATCTGGATTTGTCAATGTCCGCTTTATATTCAAATCAGTTAAAAAAGATAAACCTTTTAAACCTTTCATTAAAAACGCAAAACCCGGATTTCTCAATTAAACAATGTCTGTTCTCACTCGAAGAAAGTAATGACATTATCAAATTGAGTGATTTTTCAATTCAAACAGCGCAAAATCAAATTTCAATAAATGCCGGTTTTTCTGAAAAAGACTCGTTACAAATTTCAGCTGAACTGGATACCCGGCCCGTTTCTATGGAAGAATTTCAGTTTGTCCTGCCGGATATTTATATAAAAAACCATCCCAAAATTCATTTAAATACAAAAACCAAAAATGACTCTGTTTATCTCTCCATCCAATTAACAGATGAGGACCAAAAATTATTTATTACAGGTAAAATTTTTCCCTTTGCCCAAATTTTAAATAAAGAATGGCCGTCCCTGTTTTATAATATTCAGGTAAATTTTGAAAACATGCTGCTTCATCAATGGTTTTTAGACTCTCATCAAAAAACAAAATTAAACGGTCATCTGACTATAGACGGCAGCGGTTTAGATTTAAAAAATTTAAATACACAATATAATGCAAATTTTACCGACTGCTTTTACAATCACTATAAAATTGATTCTTTGAACATGAATGGTCTTATTGTTGGGAATAAACTGGAAAATAATTTAAAATTTTATTCACCGTTTGCAAAACTCTATACGCAGCTAAATGTTAAAAAACTGCTTTCAGAAAATGTTTTTCAATTTTATGGTTCACTAGAAAACGGTAACACAGCCATCCCGTTGAATAAAGATTCTCTTTTATCAGATTTAAATATTAACATTTCAGCTTTCGGAAATTTTCCGAAATTTAAAAATCCTGATATAAATATTCTATGTAATGGCTCCGGGTCTCAGTTTCATCAGATAAAAATAGATACTCTGTCAGGTTCGGCTCATTTACAATCAACAGACATTTCTCTGGATTCACTTTTCATTGTAACAAATATCGCCGATTTAAACGCAAACGGTGATTATACGGAAAACAGTTTAAATTTTAATTATGATATTTTATTTAAAGACCTGACATCATTACCTGCAATAACGGATTCATTAAGCGCATCAGGACAAATAACCGGTAAAATCACCGGCCCTCCGGACTCTTTATACAATGACCTTTCCATGCTGATCACCGACATTCATTCCAACTTTGGCAAAGCAGATTCTTTAAAAGGTAATTTAAAAATGTTAAAAACAACGAATGATTTTGCCGGTTCCGCAGAACTCGATTGTATTAAATTTTCCAGCGGGACATTTAATATAGATAAACTCGGTTTAAAATCTTTGGTTGAGGATGGAAACATAAATTCAAAACTGGCTGTTCAAATATCCGATTCTCTTTCTTTATCAACGGAAATAGATACGAAAATGGACGGCCTTTTGACTTTTCACATTCCCAGTTTTGAAATTACATTTTTTCAAAATCAATGGTCAGGAGGAAGTGATTCCACCTATATTACCATATCTGATACAAATTATACGATTCGTCATTTCAATTTATCAAAAATTAAAAACAACGTGTCCGGTAAATTAGCGATTGACGGATTTTTCAGCACAAAGGGCGACGAGAATCTGAATATCAATCTGTCAAATGTTTATTTTGAAAATTCGGTCTTTATTCCACAGGGTTTTATTGATGCGGAAATAAAGGTTCAGGGGACGGCAATTGCTCCGGAAATTAAAGGAAAAATTCAGGCCAGGGATATTAAATACAAAAACTATATAAAAATGAATTTTATAAATACCGATTTTAATTTTTATGATAATTCTCTGTCCTGTTTGCTGAATATGGCTACGAGCAAAAAGGACACCCTTCAATTCAAGGGGACAGTGCCTGTTTTATTTTCCTTTACCAATCCCGGGCCGGTTTTCGTAAAAGATAAACCACTTGACCTGAAATTAAAAACCAGCCCGATATCACTCGAAAATCTATATAAAAATCAAAATATCGGACAACTGGAAGGCAGCCTGATAAGTGATCTTCAGGTAAAAAATACGTTGGAAAAACCCATATTGGATGGTTATGTTAACTTGACAAAGGGTCATGTTCAGTTGCCGAAATGGGGTATAGATTATAAAGATATAAATCTTTTATTGAGTGCTGAACAGGATAAAATTCAAATTAAAGAGTTTAATGCATTTAGAGATAAAGGAATTATCAAGGCATCCGGATATGTCAAATATAATCCAAACGCTGTAACAGGATTTATTCAATCGTCGGACCTGGATCTGTCGTTAAAAGATTTTTATCTGGTAAAAAACAATAACTATGAATTACAGGTTACCGGCCAATCGACTTTTAATGGAACACCGGATTCACTCCTTTTTAATGGTGGTATGACGGTTCAACGTTCCAGCTTTTATTTACCGGCACTTGATCAGTCTCAAACACCGATGCCGCAAAACAGACCGCTTTTAGTTCAGGCCCAAAAGGCATTTAAAACAGATTCCGTTTTTAAGCGTGAACGAATTGCGGAACTACAAAAACCACAAAAATCTGATTCACCCAATATCTGGGAAAATATGTCAGGAAAGTATAAAGTTAAAATTCCCAGAAACACATGGATAAAAAGTCCGGATATGCGTTTTGAAATTTCAGGTGATCTTGATCTTGTAAAAAACCGAAAAAAGACGGAACTATTTGGCCAATTAAAAATAGTTAGGGGATTTTATGAACTTTACGGCAGGCGGTTTTCGGTTATTGATGGTACCATTACATTCCAGGGAGGTGATTTCAGCAATCCCAATGTTGAAATAAATACGAGTTATGTATTCCGGGACGGGATGAAAGAAAAGCATACATTATATATCACTGTTCAGGGAGCGGCTAAATCTCCGGCGTTAAGTTTTAAACTGGATGAACAAACCATTACCGAAGGAGATGCATTATCCTACATTATGTTCGGTCAAAGCATTCATCAAATTTCAACCGGACAAAAAAAGACTTTAGCATCCAGTACCGGTACAGGTGGTATTGCCGGAGGTATTTTTACAAATTTGCTGTCCGCTCAACTTTCCAAAACATTGGGAAAAAAGTTTAATCTTGATTTTATCGAAATAAAGGGGCAGGATAGCTGGCAAAATGCTGCCTTTTATGTTGGAAAATATTTAACAAACGATTTGTTTCTAAGCTACCAAAAAGGCTTTGGTGAAAATGTAGACGACGATTTTGTCCCGGAAAATGTGACTCTTGAATATCAGGTGAACAAATTTTTATTTTTACAATTGCTGGAAGGGTCATCAAAGGACAGCGGTTTTGATATCATTTTTAAATATGAGTGGTAATGCACTCTACAGGGACTGTTTTTGAAACCAGTCAACAAGTTCTCCCCCTATACCTTTTATATTACCGATTCCCACCAGGGTGGTTTCATCTTGAGCAATTTTTCCTAACAGGCGAATAATTTCCTCTTTTTCTTTTTGGAACATATAAAGTACTTTATTTTGATCAATGCCTGAATTTTTCAGGTAATTTGAAACAGAAACATAATCTCCGATAAAAACAAAAAAAACGGCATCAGACAAACCGGGTAATAATTCCAGCATATCTAAGGTCCGATGCGGCCTCTCTTTTCGCAAATTAACAACAAGAATATAGTTACATGTAATATTCAATTTTTCAAAAATTATTTTTGTGGAAACAATATCATTCGCTGCAAAGGCGTTTACAAAATTAATTTTTTTTTCTTCTACATAGGCCGTAAAGCGCCTTAATACGCCTCTATCCGGGATCACATTTTTAAAACTCGGCAACACCAGGTTTCGATTCAAACCTAATTGCTCACATACCGCTATGGCAATTTCAATATTATCTTCATGCTCAAAATAAGAAAATCCTGTTGTATCAATATTTTGGCTGGATGTAATTTTTTTCAATTGTGAGTTGCGCAAGTCGGCAATATTTTGTAGAATATAATCAAAGGTCTGTTCGGCTGTAATAACAATCCCATGCCTGGGTATTGTTTGAGAAAACGTGGAAGCAATTTCCTGCAGAGTAGAACCGGACACATCAAGATGGTCCGGCCGGACATTGGAAATAACAGTAATATGTGGTTTAATAATTACCTGTGATTCTATTTGCTGCAGTGAAGGACGCAATGACATGCATTCGATAACCAGAACCTGAACCTTTTGCCGGGTAGCATATTTTATCACTGTCATTTGTTCAGCAACGGTGGCAATACCTGTTCTTCTGACTTTATTTTCTGTTCCATCCGGCAAAATAAGCATTGTATCAGTGCCGCTTGTTTTTGCAAGAACTTTGAATCCATTTTGTTGTAAAGCAGCGGTAATCAATCGTGTTATTGAAGATTTACCACGTGTACCGTTCACCAAAATCCTGTAAGGAATTCTTTTTTGGTATATATTTAATACAAACCGTTCAAAAACACCAATAATGATAACAATGGAGAATAACACAAAAAAAATCATTACTCAATTCTTTCAATTATAACACATCACTTGTAGTAAAATGTCGAATTTCTAAACAGTAAGGTAAATATTCTATTGCTATTTTCAAATACTATTGATTAATTACATATATTATCAGACGTTATAACATGCTTCAATGACTTGGAGGAGTTATGAAAAAAGAATTACATTTATTACCTGTTCTGTTTATTTTGATTTTCGCCTTCTCATTATTTGCTCAAGGGAAAAAAGCACAATATGTTGGTGCAGCAAAATGTAAAATGTGCCATAAAAGTGTAAAAAGTGGTGAGCAGTATAAAAAATGGGAAAACGGCCCGCATGCAAAAGCTTTTGCAACATTAGCCACAGAAGAAGCAAAAACAGTTGCAACAAAAGCAGGAGTAACCGGAAATCCACAAGAATCCGCCAAATGTTTAAAATGTCATGTAACTGCTTTTGATGCTCCGGCATCCGATAAAGCTGCCACCTTTAAACAGGATGAAGGCGTTGGTTGTGAAGCTTGTCACGGCCCGGGTTCATTATACAAATCAATGAAAGTTATGAAAGACCTGGCAGCAGGAAAGCAAGACGCCAAAGCTGTTTCCTACACACGTGGAAGTAAGGAAACCTGCCTAACGTGTCATAACTCTGAAAGCCCCACATATAAAGCTTTTAATTATGAGGAATTTTTTGCACAAATTGCTCATCCGGTTCCCGCAGCCAAATAAAATTTACGTCCGGATATTAAATTATCCGGACGCATTTTAACAAACTATACGGGGAGAAACAACCTATAAAAATTGAAATGTTAATCGTTCAATGCTGGTACATCAGACAAATCAAAAATTTGAATTTTATTGTTAAAATATGAGAGCTGATAAACAATGAGAGCAAAAATTATTTATTTATTGGCAGGCATTTTCATTTTCTCAATTTTTATTAATAAAGCACTATGCCAGTCAAGTTGTTTCGAGTGCCATGCTGAAAAAGATTTAACCAAAGTAACAGAATCCGGCAAAGAGATATCTATTTATGTAGATGAAGAATTGTTTAAAAATTCTGTTCATGGTGATTTTTCATGTAACGACTGTCATACAGATGCAGAGGGAGACCCGCATCCGGAAACCCTGGAAAAGGTTCAATGCAGCAATTGCCATGATGATGCAGAAGCAGCTTATGCTGAAGGAATACATGGACAATTCTTAGCTCAAGGGAACGAATTCGCCCCGACCTGTTCATCCTGTCATGGAACACATAATATAAAAGGCTCCGGTGATCCTGAATCCAAAACCTATCCGATTAATCTACCGGCAACATGCGGTGCATGTCACCAGGATGGTGGCGTTGCCGAAGGTTCAGGTTCATCACCAAAGATAGCAAAACCGTTTGAAAAATTTGAAAAAGGTGTCCATGGCCATGCTTTAAATGAAGGTAATGAAACGGCTGCCAGTTGTAACAGTTGCCATGACAGCCATCGTTTGTTACCAAAATCAGATCCCCGCTCTCCAATTTACATTACAAACATTTCAACTACGTGCGGGCAATGTCATAGTGATGTCACCGAAGTATATTCCAAAAGCATTCATGGAATTTCCTTAAAAGAAGGTGCTTTTGAAGCTCCAACATGTACCAACTGTCATGGTGAGCATGAAATACTTTCACCGGGAGATCCAAAATCTCCAACATATGCTTTAAATATTGCAGAAAAAACATGTGCACCCTGTCATGGACTGCCGAAACTGAATGAAAAGTATGGATTATTACCTGACCCTGTTTCCTCCTATGTAAACAGTTATCATGGACTTGCCTCTTCAGGAGGTTCCAAAATAGCAGCAAATTGTACAAGCTGTCATGGGATCCATAATATTTTTGGAGAAGATGATCCAAACTCTACTATTCATCCGGCTAATCTGCAAAAAACATGCGGTGAATGTCATATTAATGTCACCGAAGCATTTGCACGAAGTTATATCCATACCAGCCCGACTTCTACTGAGGACAGATTAGCGGAACTCATTAAAATTATATATATCTACCTTATCGTCATTGTTATCGGTGGAATGGTTATACATAATTTAATTATCTGGTTCGCCTATGTACGCGCCAAATACCGTTCATTAATGGCACAAAAAACAATCCAGCGTTTTGACAAACCGTGGGTCATTCAGCATATCACCATGTTTGTAACATTTACAATACTGGTCATTACCGGTTTTGCATTAAAATTTCCTGAAGCAGGATGGGTAAAAATTCTCTCTTATGTCGGCTTTAACGAAACAATTCGCGGAATCCTTCACAGGACCGCAGCCGTTACCATGCTGATTGCAGGAATCTATCATCTTTTTTATCTGTTTTTTGCCAAAAGCTGGCGCGGTGAATTATCGGCCCTTATGCCGGATATTAGCGATGTCCGTTTGTTTTTTGCAAACATGAGATATCATATGGGACTGTCAAAAGAACGGCCCAAGTTTGAAAGATACGGCTATATTGAAAAAGCCGAATACTGGGCACTGGTTTGGGGAACAGCCGTGATGGCCTTTACAGGATTTGTTTTGTGGTTTCCCACGACCGCCACGTTCTTTTTCCCGTCATGGATTATTAAAGTCTCGGAGACGATTCATTATTATGAAGCCTGGCTCGCAACATTAGCCATCGTGTTATATCACATGTTTTTTGCCATTTTCCACCCGGAAGACTATCCGATAAACCTGACAGGTTTTACCGGTAAAATAACAAAAGAGGAAGTTAAGGAACGTTTTCCGGCATGGTATAAAAAGCTTGAAGATAAAGAAAATGAAGAAAAGTTTGATTAATAATGAAAAAGCGCCCCTCGGGGCGCTTTTTTTATAAACAAACTTGTTTAAATTAACATTTTTCTAAAAAACTCTATTCGTCCGGGCAGGTTATGAGAAAAATAGGGACGCGACATAATCCAGGAATTATCGATCGGGACGGAATTCAGCCAATGCCGATCATCAAAATCAATTTTCTGCCATCCTTCCTGACAATTTTTGTTTACCAGCCAGTAGCAATCGCTTGTTAAAACAACATTCACATCCACTGCTTCAAACCAGCAATTAAAAGCAGCGTTCCCATTACGCCGATAGTTTTTAACTTTAATAGTAATAATATTCTCACCCTGTGTTATAAGATCGGAAACCTCCCATGCCTTTACCCGCTCATTTTCAGCAATAGCCGACAAGGAACGGCATGAAAAAACACGACCGACTTTTTTCTCATTAATCCAAATTTCAGCATCGGAATCAGCAGCAATCTGAATCCAGGCATTGTTGGTTTTTTCTTCCATATAAAAACGACGGCGTGCATAGACAACAGAATTATTTTCGCCATTAATGACCGGATGTGAAACAAAAGGCGCCGGCATTTTGCCGTTAAAAGAAAAATCTCCGGATTTTATTTCCTGTAATTTTATTTCCAAATACAACCCGATTCGGTCAAACAGGTCCATTATTATTTTTAAATTATCTTTTCTATTCGTCCGCAGCCATAAAGATTCAAACGTCTTTTTAATATTTTCTAGTTCGAAGACCAGGTTTTCAATTCGACTGGTAAGGACCCCGGCTTTATATTTTTTCTCATCCGGATCAAATGCAGATTTGTCATTTTGCAGCAACTCCAGTTGCAACTGACTCAGCTTACCTGTCCAGGCATACAGTTCAGCGCTGTGCTGTAAAAAGTCCAAATGATCTGCGTTTTTTTTCACACTCTTTTTTAATTGAAGAATTTCCTTTTGAACAACATCAGCCATAGGTTCAAGATGATTGGCCCTGTATATTAAATTTTTTAAATCATTTTCGATGGGATAAAAGGGGTGAGCATAAAGGAAAATATGTTCATAGTATTGGGAAGCCCGGCTAAGATGATGATAAACACTTTTAACGGCCGGATCATCACAACCGTAAAAGGATTTGAAAAAATTAACTTCAAAAAGAATATAATCTATCTGATGAATATTCCAGGAACAGGCGGCGGAAAAAGCATAGGCATAATAATTCAGTTCTCTAAAGTTGGCGGCACCAAAATCACCCCAGCTTGACGTTATGGAACCGAGGGCCCCGTTATCATATCCGTCTTTGGTAAACTGAATTATATTGGCCTTTGCGTCGTCAATGGCCGGGAAAAACCGGCTCCAGTTCTGGCATCCGGCAGAGACAATAAAAGGCTGGTTTGCTTTTTTAAAAATTTCAGCCGATTCGTATTTTGCCTGTATATCATAATGCCAGTCAAACATGATCAGGTCTTTGGGGATTTCATTTAATATCGTAGGATGTTCCAGAACAATGTCGCCATACATCATGATCTTTTTATCATACTTTTCAATGATTTTAAGAACACGCTGATAATGCCGGGCATGAACGCTGGCAATACCGAACCGGTCTGTCTTCTGCCGGCTCGCTCCTGATCCGACATCAAAAGATTCATCGGCTCCCATATGAAAATAAACAGATTGAAATACCGGCACGATTTCATCTAGTGTTTTTTTCAAAAATTCATAGGTCTTTTCCGAGGTGACATTCAAACTACCGGCCCCTGGAAAATCAGCCAGGTCGATAAATTCCGGATGCAGTAACAAAATTTCATAATGACCAAGTGTCTGAAAAATTGGAATAATTTCCACATGATATTTTTCAGAATAATTTTGCAATTCCACACATTCTTTAGCAGACAAGGCACCTCTGTTTTTTCCAATTTCAGGATAGGACTTAAATTGAAACAGATCTTCAATATAAATCATATAGGTGTTCATTTTGTGCTTTGCCAGAAAACGAATAATGTTTTTAAAATTTTCCATTGTGGAAACCTGACCGCGACTGATATCGTCGGTAATGCCGCGCATTTTTAAATCAGGCCAATCCAGAATTTTAACACAGGGTAATGTCTGATTTTCGGATGCCTCGACTAAAAAGCCTAAAGACTGAATAGCGTAAAACATACCCCTGGCGGTTTTTGCCAAAAGAAGGACATAATGTTCATTTATATCCAAAATGTATCCTTCGTCTTTCATCTCTGTATTAAATTCATCCGAGATTGCAGCAACGGTTTTGTCTGGATCGGAGATTTTATCGGGATTGTAAAGGCATATCACCTGAAACGGCTCTTGCCCCTGATAAGATTTTTCAGATAAATTTACGTTCCATATTTTTAAAACATTTTTTAAATGTTCTTTCTCGTTATCGTCTATACCGGAATGGGAAAATACAAACTTATCTGAAAATTTTAATTCACCTTTAGAATGAATTACTTTTTGAGGAAATGGTAAAATCGGCAGTTTTGACATTTTAAAATCTCCTGGAATTTTGATACATTTATTTTTATGTATCAAATTTATATTTTTACAAGGGTTTTAGATCAAGCTGAGTAATAATATTTGTTATTAATTGTTCAAATTTTTGCATCGCCCCGGCCGCCGCGTTGGTAACCTCCTGATGGGTTAATTTTGTTTTGGAAAGCCCTGTTGCCAAATTGGTAATCAGTGAAATTCCCAAAACGCGCAGACGTCTTTGTTTGGCGACAATAACCTCCGGCACAGTAGACATGGATACGGCATCTCCGCCGATTTTTTGCAGCATTTTTACTTCGGCGGCCGTTTCATAGGACGGGCCGGTTACCCAACAAAACACTCCTTTATGCACCTTCATTCCAAACTTTTGCGCTGTTTGACCGGCAAGTTCAATGAGCCCGGAATCATAGGCATGTGACAAATCCGGGAATCTCGGTCCCAACTGGTTTTCCGGTTTACCGATTAACGGATTATTAAGGCCCATATTAATATGGTCCGTAATCAGCATAAAATCTCCCGGTAAAAAATCAGGATTTAACCCGCCGGCTGCGTTTGTTACGATAAATGTTTTAATACCCAAACCGGCAATTAAATGAACAGGATAGGTAACCTGTTCCAGGCTATAACCTTCATAATAATGGACCCGTCCCTGAATGCACAAAACCGGAACAGAACCAATTTTGCCGACAATCCATTTTCCGGCATGACCCGGTACGGTTGAACAGGGATAATGGGGAATATCCTTTACAGGAATAGAAACAGATTCACGCATGCATTCTGCAAAGGTACCCAACCCGGAGCCCAACATAACAGCAACCTGTGGTTGAAACGGCAGTTTTGCTAAAATATAATCAAGCGATTCTTTTACTTTTTCTTTTAACAACATAAACGAGACCAAAAATTTTAAAGTAAAATACCGGCAATGGAAGCCGTCAACCAGGAAGCCAATGCACCGCCAAGCATCGCACGCAGCGCGACTTTGGCAATATCCGGGCGTCTGGACGGGACCAGCGCGCTGATACCGCCGATCTGAATACCAACAGAGGCAAAGTTGGCAAATCCACATAGAGCATAGGTTGCTATAACCAAAGATTTCGGCGACAAATCCATAGCCTTAATATGTTTTCCCAGTTCCGCATAACCGACAAATTCATTAACAGCTATTTTAATTCCCAGCAAATTGCCCACATCCGGAGCATCAGCCCAGGGCACACCCATGATATAGGCAATCGGTGAAAAAATTGTTCCAAACAATGTTTTTAAACTACCGGGAAAAATACCGGCATATTCGTTTTTACCTTCTATCAAGCTTCCACCCAACAAACGTGCATCCACAAGTTTGTCAAAAAAACCAAAAAACAGATCAATTAAACCAATAAGCGAAACAAAAGCAATCAACATGGCGCCGACATAAACGGCCAGTTTTAATCCATCGACAATTCCGCTTGATAAAGCATCCAGGATATTACTGGCTTTTTTTATCTCCGGGAAAGAAACATTCCCGGTTGTTTTTGATTGTTGTGTTTCCGGCAGTAAAAGTTTGGCCATAACCAACGCTGCCGGAGCAGACATGACACTGGCGGCAATCAAATGCCCGGCGTCCACACCCATACGAATATACCCGCCCAAAACGCTTCCGGCAATGGTGGCAAATCCACTGGTCATAACGGCATTTATTTCAGAAATTGTCATATCTTTTAAAAAGGGTTGTATAACCAACGGCGCTTCAGCCTGACCAACAAAAATATTTGCGGAACAGTTTAACGTTTCGGCGCCGGACGTTCCCAGGGTCCATTGCATAAATTTGGCAATTGCTTTTACAATAGCCTGCATGATCCCCAGATAATATAATATTGAAATTAAGGCTGAGAAAAAGATAATAGTCGGTAAAACAGAAAAGGCAAACTGGTAGCCGAATTCACCAAAATACTCCGGCTTGGCTAAATTGCCGAATAAAAAGACACTGCCCAGGTCTGCAAGTTTTAAAAAGCGATAAACATAATCCGCTAAAACAGAAAAAAGATGCTGGCCATAAATTTGTCGGTGAATAACCATTCCAATAAAAATATAAAAAAACAAAAAGACAGAATATTTTATTAAACTCTGCTTTTTAAAAAATTTCAATACAAAGGGAATAATGAGTAAAAGGATACAACAGAAAGAGGCCGCATTCAAACTATCCAATAAATATCCGGCAAAGATGATTACAACGGCACCGGCAAAAATAAAAATGACCGGCAGGAACGCTATTTTTTTATCTTTAAAAAGCATATCTTTAAAAAGATAAGCCACAATCATTGTAAAAAAAACAAACATACCCAGCCATGAAAGAAATGACTGGCTGAGGATAATAGTGGCAAAGAGTAACTGAAGTCCCAGTCCCCACAACAAAATGCGGGTTTTAACTGCTTTTTTATTAGTTGAAAATAAAAAGGCAACGGATAATAAAAAAACGATCCCAATAATTCCCATGAATCTCATTTCTTTTCCTTTATTTAAATGTCCTCTTTATTATAAATTTCATGACAAAAACGACAGCGTGCTTCATAAATACGATCCGCCCCAACCACAACCCGTTCCGAATCATGGCTCAGGCGTTGTGTTCTGTTTGCCGGATTTCCACATTTTACACAAATGGCCAGGGTTTTGGTTATATATTCGGCAACAGCCAGCAACTGCGGAATTGGTTCAAACGGCCTGCCCTTATAATCCTGGTCCAAACCGGCAACAATCACTCTTTTCCCCTGGTCCGCTAATTGCTGGCAAACATCCACCAAATCCAAATTAAAAAACTGTGCTTCATCAATACCAATCACTTCCGCATCTTTGCTTTGCAACAAAATATCTCCGGCACTCTCCACCGGAACGGACGGGATCCGTTGTGCATCGTGCGACACAATATCCTGCTTTGAATAACGGTCATCAAGATGCGGTTTAAAAATAGCGATTTTAAGCCTGGCAATTTCCGCTCTTTTAATCCGGCGAATCAGTTCTTCTGTTTTGCCGCTGAACATACTCCCGCAAATAACTTCAATCCACCCAATGTCCTTTCGAACAATGTTCAACATGTTTAGCTCCTAAAACACTTTATTTTCTAAAAATCGTAAATAAAAGTGACAATAAAATTGAAACAACAATGCACGTCGTTATCGGAAAATAAAAACTCGAGTTTTCTTTTTTAATAAAAATGTCTCCCGGCAGCCGACCGAGATGGATTCCCACTTTTTCAAACAGAAAAACCACCAGTCCTCCAACAATAAAAAAGATACCAATATAAATTAAAATTTTTGACATGGAAAAATAACCACCTAGCGTTTGAACTGTTCTTTAATTCGAGTTATTACCCTTTTAAAATTTTTTGAACTATCCTCAGTACCCGGAACAACAAAATCGGCATTTTTCTTACCGGGTAAAATAAACTCCTTTAACATGGGCCTGACGGTTGATAGATATTGATGAATAACAGAAGAAACAGACCGCCCGCGTTCTTTGGTGTCCCGCTGTAATCGCCGGATAAAACAAATATCCGGCGGTGTTTCAATATACACTTTGACATCCAAAAGATCACAAACCTCCGGAACAGATAACAGCAAAATACCATCTACAATAACAACCGGGCAGGGATTTACAAGCACCGTTTCATTTTTTCTGGTGTGGATTGTAAAATCATAAACAGGACGGGTCACAGCATGTCCCTGTTTTAAATTAATAATATGTAACGCCAATAAATCAAAATCAATGGCATTTGGATGATCATAATTCATTAATTCCCGCTCATCCAGCGTTATGTCTGACTGGTCTTTATAATAGTCATCCTGACAGAGGACGGCCGTGTTAACATCTGATAAAGTCTGTTGCAGCATTTTCACAAAATGGGTTTTGCCGGAACCTGATGGTCCTGATACACCGATTACGATAACTTTATTCATCAGATAATAATCCTTTATCAAAAGCATTCGGCAATAAATCAGATAGGGATAAGACTTTTACCTCTTCCTTCGATGTAACAAGAATGATGCATGCCTCTTTTGCAAAATCCCATAAAACCTGGCGACAGGCGCCACATGGGGGACAAAAGAATGCTTTAGGAGAAGCAATGGCAATAGCTTTAATTTTTTTCCTGCCCTCCGACAGCGCTTTAAAAAGCGCGACCCGTTCGGCACATATCGTCAAACCAAAGGAACTGGATTCAATATTACAGCCCTGGAAAATTTCACCATCATCCGTTTCTACGGCGGCACCAACGGTAAAGTTTGAATAGGGTGCAATGGAAAATTTTCTGGCTTCCAATGCTTTTTTAATCAGGTTATAATGTTCCAATATTCACCTTAAATTTATTCAACAAACGCCAAACACGTCAATATATTAAAAATTTATTAATTATGTAACAGGAAAACTTTTGATAAAGATTTTCTATTTCTTATATTCCGGCAAACAATTTAACATGAATTCTTAGATCCGGAAAAAAATATAATGGAATGGAAAAAACTGATAAAAGAAATGTTGGATGACCATTTGTCAATTCGAATTTATAATAACGACAAGATTATATATCAATCCAGCGAATCGATGCTCAAACCGTTATTAACTTGTTATCTGGAAAAAAGAAAAGAAATGGAAGGCTCTATCGTTGTTGATAAAGTTATCGGGTTGGCCGCCGCTTATTTATGTATTCTAGCTAAAGTTAGTCGTGTTTATACACCACTCGCAAGTGAATCAGCCGAAAAAATATTAGCGGAAAACAATATTGTTTTAAAGTATGAAAAAAGAACACCTGTTATTATCAATCGCACCAATACAGGCCCATGCCCCATGGAATCACTCGCCTTATCCAGTACCGGTCCGCAGGATTTTTTAGACAAACTGTTGAAATTACAAAATTAAAAATAATGCCCCAAATTAACAAACGTGTTAAATCCTCGGGTGTATTTGCTTTTTTCAAAAGTTATTGTTAAAGGGCCGATCGGGAAATCAATTCCCAGTGCAATACCTCCGCCCCAATGAATACCCTTTTCGTGAAACAGATTTTCAAAAATTTCATTTTTTTTAGCTCCATTGATTTTACATTGAACAAACACATTTTGTCGTAATTCATATTGCATACCCAAACCCGCAATCACAAAATTCTTTGCAGAATGCTCCATAAAATCCATACCCCAAAATGGGAAAATATAATTTTCAGGCTGCACAATTCCACCGAAAAAAAACTGCTGATCATAAGGAACATTGTTCCCATGAATTGCACCGACAACAAGTCGGTTTAATAATGAATATTTTTTATGAACAGCCGTGGCTTTTTCAAAAGAAATAAAATATCTTTCAAAGGATATTTTATTCTCATCATAATCTTCACTAACCATATTTGTTATTTTTTTTGCTTCGGCATAAAGTTGAATACCCGTTTTGGGAAAATCAGCATGATCAAAGGTATCGAATTTTAAATATCCATATATATTAAAATAATCCATTTTCAAATTCTGCGTTTTGTCAAGAAAAGAAAATTCCGCTTCCAGATTTGTCTCCTGTGTTTGCAGGACGACACCGTTGCATATCGAATTTGAGAGGACCGATTCCAAAACCAAATTTTGGCTTATGATATCTTTATCATAAGCGGCTGTTGTTTTGTGATTTTCAAAAGATTTAAAATCATACTCATTCTCAGTTAATTCAATGCCAATACCCAAACCAGGATTCCAGTTCGTATAATAATAATAAGCAATACCAAGTCCCTGGTTTGCACCGAATTTCATATCAAGTAATAATTTTGAACCATGCCCCAACAAATTTCGAAAAGTTGTGTTTAACAGTAATGAAGCATTAAACTGGCTGTTATAATTAATTCCGAAACGAAACATATCCGTTGATTTTTCAATCACATTAATAATTAAATGCATTCCCTCCTGAGTCGGTTCAAACTTGTAAGTGACTCGTTCAAAAAAATGACTGCCATAAATTCTGGATATCGCCTGTTCCAATTCATCCGGCGTAATGGTTCCCGGAACGGGGAACATTAACTTTCCCAACACAAGCTGTCTGGATACCTGTGAAAGCCCTAAAATTTTGACATCATGTATGTAAATCTCTTTAATTTGAACAGCCGGAATATGACGATGTTCCTGTTTATGATAGAATTTGAGGGAATCTGCCAGTTGTTTCAGTTGCGGATAAATACTCCTGGCCGCCTGCTCACCACGTGCAATGATCGCTTCAACATCTTCAAAACTCATAATTGTAAAATCACGCAATTCAGGAGTGATCAAAAAATCACAAAGTTTACGCTGTTCCTTTGTAGAAGCAACAGCCTTAAAATTGATTGCCTGATTAATAATTTTAACGAGTGAATTCAAGTCTTCTTTAGGTAAAAGAGGGGCCCCAACATCAACACCAATTGTAATATCTGCACCCATATCAATTGCATCGGTAACAGGGAAATTCCGAATAATGCCCCCGTCAACTAAAAGACGATTATCAAGCTCTATTGGTGTAAAAACAGATGGTATAGCCATACTGGCCCGTATGGCATCGGGTAAAAAACCATGATCCAAAACAACGGCTTCACCGGTTTCAATATCGGCGGCAATACACTTGAAAGGTATGGAAAAGTTATTAAAATCATCAACATGATGCACAGACCATGTTAATCTGGATATTAAAGCAGAAAGTTTATGACCATTAAGAAGCCCGGTGGGAAATACGATATTAAAATCTTTAAACTCAAAGGTCCCGGCGTATTTAGAGTCCTGCTCTTTTTCTGTTATTGATATATCTTTTCTGGAGATCTGGTCCAAAAACAATTCCGACCAGTTTTGTGTCAGAGCCAAATTTTCCAGATGTTCGGCAGAATAGCCAATGGCGTACAGGCCCCCCACAATACTGCCCATGCTGGTACCGGTTATATAATCCGGGGTAATTTCCAGTTCTTCCAGAACTTTTAAAACACCGATATGCGCAAAACCCTTGGCCCCGCCTCCGCTAAGGACAAGGCCGATTTTTGGTTTTTTTGCATTATCAGCAAAAGATGAGGAGAATAAAAATAATAAAAGAATAACAACCCATTTGTTCCGAATCATTAAATTCTCCTGTTTATTTGATCTATATTATTTTATTAACTTGATGCCCTGGCAATGTCGGCAACAAGTTTGAATTTTTCTATTGTCACTCCGGGCGGACAGGAATCGGAATTTCCCAATATAAACGGACCGCCTTTTCCTTCTTTAATAATTTGTTCTACATATTTACCAAGTTGGTTGTTGTCATAATGCAAAAACTTTGTCGGTTCTATACCGCCGATGATGCCAAAATCAGAACCTACTTTTTCACGTGCATCCTTAATTTCAATATTGCCGGTTGGCGGCGGCGAAATACTTTCCACAGCAAAAACACCATCCATTTTCATTTGCAGCACCAGGTCCTTTACATGACCGCACGCGTGCTGGATGTATTTTTTATCATGTTCTTTAAGGATTTTACACCACTGTTGAATTTCAGAACTGATATATTGTTTATATTGAGTGGGTGAATAATTTTGCGTGCTGGAATCTTCCCATGTGATGAAATAATCGTAATCAGCGGCGGCTACAATTTTGGCAGCTTTAAGATTATTTTCCACCATTTTTTCCCACAGCATGGTCACGGTTTCAGGAAAATCCATTAATGCATATACTAATTCTTCAGTACCGGCAAGGTGTTCCACCAGGTGTTGAAAAGCAGATTTGCTACGGGGAAGCAGCATTCCAAGTGAAAGTCCTTCTCTACCTTCACCTTTAAAATGTTCTTTAACAGGTTCCGGGTCATATTCGAATTTTGTATTCTCCTCGATCCACATTTGAACTTTGTAATCATTTTCTGTTTTTAGCGGATGTTCCACGAGAAATTCGGTGTTTCCGTGATCACTCTTCATATAGCCCAATCGTAACTGTCCTACAGGTGTTGAAAAAACAGTAACCTTTCGATCATTTTCAACAAATTCCTTTTTATCCATTTCAGGTAAAATTTCTTTAACAGGACACGGTGCACCGCGCCATAAAGGATCAGCGCCGATCATTTTTAAAAAATCGAGTTGTCCCTTTTTTTGAATATCATCGGGAAAATGTTCCCACAGGTAAGCCAGGTTTGGAGAAAATGGAATATGATCAATATCATTTCCTTCAATGGCTGCAATTAATCGTTCTTTGGATGTCATATAACCTCTTTCGTAATAGAATTGTCAATAATATTCTAATCAATCAAGGAATGTATGAATCTGTATTTATATTTCAAAGAATTTATATTAAAAAGAGCGTGACAATTTATATAATGATTCAATTTCAACCGGCCACAGGGAAGAGTCTGTTGTCTCCAAGATTATCGGCATTTCCATAAAACGCGAATCATTCATAAAATTTGAAAATCCCTGCCAACCAATAAAACCCATTCCCAGGCTGGCATGACGGTCCACCCGGCTGCCGAGGTCCTTTTTGGCATCATTAAAATGAAGCGCTTTTAAATATGACAATCCTATGGTTTGATCAAAATCAGCTATCGTTTTTTCAAATGCTTGTGGTGTACGTATATCATACCCTGCAGCAAAAGCATGGCATGTATCCAGACAAACACCGACCCGTGATTTGTCCTCGACAAAAGAAATAATTTCCGCCAAATGTTCAAACCGATGGCCCATGTTTGTTCCCTGTCCGGCTGTATTTTCGATAACAGCAGTAACACCGGACGTTTTCTCCAAAACAAAATTGATCGACTCTGCAATGCGTTTTAGACACTCTGATTCTGAAATAACATTCAGGTGACTTCCCGGATGAAAGTTTAAATATTTTAAACCCAATTGTTCGCAGCGCTGCATTTCATCCAGCAAAGCATTTCTGGACTTTTCAAACGCCGCTTGTTCCGGGTGCCCGGGATTAATCAAATAACTGTCATGAGGTAAAATAAAATCGGGAGAAAATCCATATTCATCACAGTTCTTTTTAAACAGCTCAATATTTTCTTCAGCAAGCGGTTTGGCAGCCCACTGTCTCTGATTTTTGGTAAAAATTCCAAAAGCTTTTGCACCGATTTCTAAAGCATTCAGAGGGGCATTTTCTACACCGCCGCTAATACTGACATGTGCGCCTATTTTATATTCCATAAAGCAACCACTTTTTAATTAAACATCAGGCTGTCTAAAATAAATTTTAGACAGCAAATAAATTATAACGGTTTAACAGGTAAATAAATATCCATAATATATTTACCCTCCGGATCCGTATCCGGATTGTTTAGATAAATTTCATAACAGGGTTTATCATCCGGCTGATAACCGCTGGACGGCAGCCATTCACCATATACGGCTTTATAGGTAGTCATAATTTGGATTTCTGTACCTTCAAAATGGTAAACAGCATATTTACCGCCTTCAATATTATAGATACCCACCTGGTCGTCTCCCTGTACCTCCGGTGGGACCGTAAAACAAGCATAGTATCGACATTTATTTAATGGCGTAATTTCAGGATCATCAAAAGAGATACCGATTAGCAGAGTATCCTGATTTAACAAGTCCCTGGCTGCTCCCCATTTACAAAGCTGGTCCCATGTTTTATGAATTTTTTCAGTGATATAACCCTCATTTTGTGCCATATAAGCAACCCGAAATTCGGGCATTATTTTAATTTTTACATCCATGGAAAACCTCCTGTTGGGATTATTTTGACTGTTTAATTGATCAGTCAAAAGATAATCATGCCGGAGGGTAATTATTTTACATTCTTTGCTCAGCTTTTGTCGAATCTTGCTTTTTCCTGATTTACGCAATTCCGTTGCCGAAAAGCCAAAATACTGCTTAAAGGAACGGGAAAAAGAAGCGGATGAAGAAAAACCGCAAACAATGGCAATTTCTGTAATGGAATTATTGGGATTATAAAGAAGCATGCCGGCTGCTTTTTCAATCCGCAAACGATTTATAAATTCGTTGGGTGTCTCCCCGATTATTGCTGAAAAAAGACGATGAAAATGAAAAGGTGAAAAATAAGCCTCTTTTGCCAGTTTTTCAAGAGACAATTTTTCACCTAAATTACAAGTAATATATTGGATAACCTTATCGATCCGGGTTTTATAAATTTGTGTCGATTTTTTCTCAAGATGCATAATCTATCCGGGCTGCAAAAAAGTTCACCTTGTTGATTATACACTTTCAGGGACAACAAAGGGTTCCCGATAATGACCTCTTACCAGTTTGTTTGCCCAATAACCAAAATCAAATTTATTTTTTGTCACAAACTTTTCTGTTTGCGGATCAAAATCCAGCCAGGTTCCCAAAGTGGGACGGTCTGTTAAAAGGTCAACATTATTTTTATTTAAATGATCTTCAAACCTTTCAAACGCTTCCGAGGCAATCGGATTTGATTTTATTGTATCCGTTAACTCGTCTTTATCAACCAATTTTCCCAAATTATATGGAATATTACCCATATGACAAAGCGCCGAAGAAAGGTGTCCTTCAAGTATGTCTGCGTTTAAATCTGACCTTTTTCGACTGCGGACAGCCTGAATAAAATTGGCCTGATGTTCGCCGCCACCCGGGCTGCTGAATTGTTTGACCTTTTTACCATTTTTATCATAGATCCAGCCGCCGCCGTGTCCGCCGGCAAAAAAGCCGTCTTCACATTCGATAACAACACCAATCCTTACACCATGATAGTTGTCCATCGCTTCAATATCACTCTGTTTCGGCAGGCCTCTTACCTCAAAAATAATAGGTACCGGTTTATAGTCTAAAATAGTTACCAGAGTGTTTGGCGTTTCACCATCGTCATCGTAACCAAAACGCCCGCCAAAGCTCATCACACGCTGTGGAAGTTTATCTTGTCCTATGGCCCATCGGCACATATCCATTTCATGAATGCCCTGGTTACCAATATCACCATTTCCGGTATCCCACTGCCAGTGCCAGTCATAATGAACACGACTGCGTCTAAGTGGCTTTAACGGAGCAGGTCCGGTCCACAAATCAAAATCAATATTCGCAGGAATAGGTTGAGGGCCGGCCACTTTGCCAATATTTTTACGACGTTTATAACAAAAACCTCGGGCAACTTTGATAGCGCCAATATGGCCTTCATTTATATATTGAAAAACCTGCTGCACGGCTTCATCCGTCCGATTTTGAGTACCTGCCTGAACAATTCGGTTATATTTTCTGGCCGCTTCGACCAGTTTTCTTCCTTCCCATAAATTGTGTGAAACCGGTTTTTCAACATATACATCTTTACCAGCCTGACAGGCCCAAATTCCCATCAAAGAATGCCAATGGTTCGGCGTGACAACACTTATCGCGTCGATTGATTTATCTTCCAGCAAGTTGCGAATATCTTTATAAAGCTTGACTTTTTCTCCCCATTCGTCGAACTGGCTTTTTTGCTCGTCCAGAAACTCTGTGTCAACATCACAAAGAGCGGCAATTTGTACATTAGGAATTTTATGGAATAATTCGATATGGTGTTTTCCTTTGCTTCGAAGGCCGACAATTCCAATACGAATTCTCTCATTTGCTCCTCTTACTTTGGAATGAGGAGCCGTTTGCGAAGCACAGCCGGCAAAAGAAAAGGCCATACCTGCGGAAACAGTTTTTTTAAAAAAATCTCGACGGTCCATTTTCTCCTCTATTTAGTTTTAATATGCCCTTATACACTGTCCCTATAATAACTATTATAAATTATAAATGAAAGTAAATAAATGTAATAACACGCTTTCCTCACCATCCCATTTTCTCTTTGGAACCGGTCTCTTTATTTATAATCGTTGTGTTATTGACATGTTGTCCGTTAATTAAAACTTTATCAAAAGTTACATTTTCTACAAACCGAAAATGGGATGCCACCTCTGCCTGTTTGATTTCCACATTTTTAAAATTCAGATACTCCATGGGTGTTCCTTCAATTCCTTCTGCATAAATGCCGATATTATCCGCTTTTTCACAGGTAATATTTTCAAGATAAAAATGACGAAAAACAGGTGTATAGGAATTTCCTCGATGGCCTTTGTAATTGCTTTCAAAACGTATAACAGCCCCTTTTGCCCGTTTTACATGAATATTACGGACCATAACATTTTCAATCATACCACCGCGATCCAGATTGGACTTGAAATATATCGTCGACATGGCGCTGTCTACCCGGCAATTTTCCATAAAAATGTTACGAACACCACCGGACATTTCACTGCCAATACACAGTCCGTTTGCTATGGACTTTATATCACAATCTCTCACGATCACATTCTCTGTTGGTTGACCAACCCGCCAACCGTCCTGGTCCCGCCCGGACTTGATGGCCACACCATCATCGCCGGTAAAGAACACACAATTTTCAATCAAAACATTGGTACTGGCATCCGGGTCACAACCGTCATTGTTCGTATTCCAACTGTTTACGTTGATATTTCTGACAATAACATTATTGCAAAACACCGGGTGAACCACCCAAAACGGGGAATCCAAAATTGTTACACCTTCTATCAAAACGTTTTTGCAGCCAAAAGGCTGGATCATACTCGGACGAAGCCAGTGTCCTTCTCCAAACAACCGTTCATAAACAGGAACGCCATCATTACCCATCTGCCGTAAAAGCAACTGGTCTGCTTTTTGTTTTGTCTTCCAGGTGGCAAAACCCCCGGCTGCCTGGCCATCAATTGTACCGGAACCGGTAACGGCAACGTTTGTCGCCTGATAGGCATAAATAAAAGGCGAATAATTATAGAGCTCGCATCCTTCCCATTTTGTTAAAACCATGGGCAAATAATATTGAGGTTCTGCGCTAAAACGTAAAACAGCTCCTTCGGATAGATACAAATGAACATTACTCTTTAAATGGATCGGACCCTTTACCAGAAAAACTCCTTTTGGAACAATTATACGCCCTCCCCCCTGTTCATTACATTCCTTGATTGCTTTTTTAAAAAAAGCAAAATTATCGGTTTCTCCGTCCCCGACTGCTCCATAATCCGTTATTAAATAATCTACATCGGGAAACCGAGGGGCAGAAATATTTTTTAAAATTACCTCGGCATCATCCCAGTTTGGGTGCTCTGTATTATGTTGTGGTTTGATAAATAATGAACAATTCAGATAAATCAGCGGTAATAAAATCAAGATTGTTTTTTTCATTGTCATTCCATCCGGGATTTTCTATTAAAAACTATCCTCCGACCAATTTCGTCTTATACCCCATTTCTTCGAGTTTTTGTTTAATACGGGATCGTTGGTCCCCTTGAATTTCGATACGACCTTGTTTGGCTGTTCCTCCGGTCCCTAAAAATTGTTTCAGCTCTTTGGCAATATCGGCAAGATGCTGGGGATTGACCGAAAATCCCTCAACCAGTGTCATACTTTTTCCTTTTCGTCCTTTACGGTCCAGGGAAATTTTTAAAGCACCCTGGGGGCTGGATTTTTTTTCTTTTGAACATTCACATTCAAGCTTGCCACAACGCGGACAAGTGATTTCATTTGAATGGGTTGAATAAACCAGTTTTGAATTTTTATCCATGTCTACCTTTTTTTTGTTTATAATATAACCATATCTCCTTTGAAACAAAACAATAATTCTCAGAGTATTGACTCACGTTTTGAAAAATAGTATATTACTTTTTTTAAAACATAAAACTTGGAGTTGTTATGAAAAAAATCATTGCAAGCCTTTTCATTCTATGGGGAATTAGTTTTGCAGGAGGAACTGTGGAAAAATCTGTTATACAATCCGTATCAGAAAAACTCATTGCTCAGCACGGAAAAACCTGTCAGGCACGTATTGAGAAGGGTGTTGCTCAGGTTGCCCAATTTTGGCAAAAAGAAGACGGTGATGATGCCGTATTTGCAAAATTTTGTATGGAAAATTTTATAACGAATCCGGAAGAACTGGACCTGACCTTACAACGTTATGAAACCAATCTGGAAACTTTGTACGGACACAGTTTGGAAATTTATCGTGACTTTTCAAAACCGATACAACTGGACATCGGGCGCCTTTTGCCGGTTGATTATCTCTTTGCCGAATATGATCCCTATGCTCATATTGCAGAGGATTTGTTTAAAACAAAAAACGCCTTCATAGTCCTTTTAAACCACCCTATTTATAACCTGGAAGAAATCCTAGAGAAAAATTCCACCTGGACCCGAAAGGACTGGGCATGGGCACGACTAACGGCAAACTTTAGTGACCGGGTTCCCGCAGAGATTTCTCAAAATTTAACAAAAGCTTATGTTAAAGCTGATGATTATATCAGCAATTATAATATATTTATGCATAATCTGGCTGCCGATGACGATCAAAAACTCTTTCCGGAAAATCTGCGGCTTATTTCGCATTGGGGATTACGTGATGAGCTAAAATCCCAATATGCCAATGCCGATGGCCTGGTGAGGCAAAAAATGATACAGCAGGTCATGGAGCGTATTATCCGTCAGGAAATTCCACAGGCAGTTATAAACAGCGGAGAATATCAGTGGGATCCCTTTAGCAACACCCTATATTCAGACCAAAAACCTGTTGAAAAACCCTCCGAACCGGATACCCGTTATCAAATGCTTTTGGATATTTTTCAGGCGGAAAAAAACAGCGACCCATACTATCCGACCTTTCCAACAAAAATGGACAGAAAATTTCAAAGAGACCGGGAAATACCGGAACAAAAATTTGAATCTTTGCTGGTTACTATGCTCAAAGACCCGGTTGCGAAAAAAGTAGCAAAACTGATTTCCAAACGACTGGACCGCGATTTACTTCCTTTTGATATTTGGTACAACGGTTTTGAGCAACGCAGCGGTGTAAACCAAAGTGAACTGGATAAACTGGTTGGTGAAAAATATCCCAATGTAGCGGCCTTTCAAAACGATTTGACAAATATTTTGATAAAGTTGGGATTCGATGAAAAAACAGCCCAATTTTTAAAAACGAAAATTGTTGTGGATCCTTCCAGAGGCGCCGGTCATGCTATGGGTGCGGAACGCCGCGCCGATCAGGCCCATTTAAGGACCCGAATTGCCAAAACCGGCATGACCTATAAAGGATTTAATATCGCCATTCATGAACTGGGCCACAACGTGGAACAGGTTTTTTCCTTAAACCTGATCGACCACTATATGCTGCATGGTGTACCCAACACGGCTTTTACGGAAGCGTTTGCTTTTGTCTTTCAATCACGAGATATGCTGGTACTTGGCAAGAACACCGACAATGAAGAAGCGGAATACCTGAAAGCTTTGGATACATACTGGTCCACCTGTGAAATTGCGGCCGTCGGACTTGTGGATATAAAAGTATGGCATTGGTTATATGACCATCCTGATGCCTCAAAAGCCGACCTGAAAAATGCTGTTATGGACATTGCTAAAAATGTATGGAATGAATATTACGCCCCGATTTTTGGAATCAACGATGTTATTTTGCTGGGAATCTATTCCCACATGATCGACGCCGGTTTATACCTGCCGGACTATTCTCTGGGCCATATCATTATGTTCCAGATTGAACAATATTTAAAGGATAAAAACCTGGGTCAGGAAATGGAACGGATGTGTAAAATCGGTTCCATCACACCCGACGCCTGGATGCAGCAAGCTGTTGGTAGTCCCATTTCTGTTGATCCGTTAATAACTGCAACTAAAAAGGCGGTTCAGGTACTTGACTAGTACCTGAACGTGCTTATATTTAATAACATTTTCAGGACAATTTATGCTTTTCCGTAACATCCTAAACCTTGTTCTTTTCTTCCTGTGCACAACGCTGTACGCACAAAACAACATTACCACCGTGCCTTTAGTGAAAACATTAACAGAATTCAATTCCTGCCGGACCATTGACCTGACTGAAAAATTTATTATTGAGCACGAGAACAAACACGAAACAAAATTTTCATCATTACAAAAATATACGGTTGAAAAATTTACTCTTACAACATTTTTTCAACCGGATTCCTTTATTAAAAATAACAGTTCCTTTTTAGCCATTGATGGTATTAACGGCATCGGTTCGGTCTTTGTTAACGATCAACTGTTGAGTGATATTGAACAGACTGTTATGCCCGCGCTTATTAAATTACCGGCCAAACTTTTTTTAACAGAAAAGTTTTTAACAATTACAATTGATATAAACAGAAAATCCGATTTAAAAACAACATTACCGCTTTTGGTTAAAAACCAGGGCCTTCCGGTTTCTCTTGCTGAGGTTGTCAGATCGGTTCGAATAGTGTCCGTTGCCAAGCCCTTTATCCGTAAAATAACAATATCTGGTGCAGGAGAAGAACAATTTAAAATTCTGACTTGTGATTATGAGGCAGCTCCAAACCAACTTTCAGACTGCCGGCTTTTATTGATTGATCAAACCTCTGAAAAAACAAAATGGAAAAGCCCGGCAACAGCCGGTGAAAAAAGCGATCATCTTGTTCAATATACATTTCAAATTCCGGATAATGAAGTTACATTTTGGTCGCCTGAAAACCCGGTTACAAACAAATTCCGGCTGGAAGATGCCGGGAATATAATTCAATCCAATGAATTATCAATCGCAATTGCACAAAAAGAACCTGTTCAAAATGCTCCCCTAAAAACAATTGAATGGGTATACAGCAAAAATTTTCAAACCATACCATCCGATTCACTAAAGGAAAAAATCTATGACGATCTTTTGGAAATAAAAAACACCGGCGCCAACGCTGTTCGGCTTATTTCCATGACACCGCCGTTGAATTTTCTTGATGTCTGTGACGAAATCGGACTGCACGTTTTAGTGGACCTGCCGATAAATAATATTCCGCCGGCCTTTTTTAAAAACGAAAATTACAGAAAAAAAATATCCCGCACGGTCGAACATTTTATCAGCACATTTGATCATCATCCGTCAATTATAGCCTGGGGATTGGGCACAGGATTTTCTCTAAAGGACAAAACAACACACAACTTTCTTACCGACCTTTGTTCAACAGTAAAGTCTGTGACCAGCCGCCCTGTTTACGCCTGTTATCGGGACGAAATAATGGAAACGGTTCCTCCGACCGACTGGATGATTAAAGATTTTGTCATTTATAATAATACTCAAATCCCTTCATTTTTACCGGATCCAAATTCACCCAAAATTATCTACAGATTTCAGGTGCCTGTTTGTAGTCATGCTGAAAAACAAATCGACATGGAAAAACAGCAGGCGTTGATTTATCAAAATATATTTAGCAATTTTAATAAAACATCCGAAACTGATATTATTGCCGCTGCTTTACAGGATTGGCAAGGTGATACACCGCTCACATTTTCGTGCTCCCAAACAAACACCAGGATGTCTATGACGGGCATGAAAGACCAAAACAATAACAAACGCCCTTCCTACGATGTTGTCAAAGCGGCATTTAAAGGTTTGCCGCAACCGGACCTGATTGCACCGGAATCCAAATTAAATGGCACCAATGCATTTATCATTATCGGTTTTGCCGTTATTTTTCTATTTCTTTTATATCTTAAAAACGACAAAAGACTGCAAAAATACCTGAGACGAATTTTTCTGTTTCCTCATGGCTTTTATACAGACCTGATAGAAAATCGCCATATTTTGCATTTTCCGGTGGCAGCAACCGGAGTGGTGGCTTTTACCTCACTCACGCTGATCTTTACCGGAATTATCTATCACTTTCGCAACACCATGTTGTTTGATGAAATATTAACCTGGCTTTTTTCTACACCTCAGGCAAAAGGTAAAATAATTTATATCATCCAGCATCCCTCAATCGCGGTTGTTGTATCTATAGCCGGATTTTTTATCATTTTAATAATTCAGGCATTTATATTTAAAGTGTTTATATTTTTTCAAAAACGTTTTTTAAAGCTGCCGAAAATAATCAGTTTTTTATTCGGTGTTCCGGCAAATCTAGTGTTGCTTTTACCAGTAGCGCTTGTTTTTGACAGAATTCTGTCAAAAACAGCCTTTATTATACCTGCTTATTTTTTAGTGCTGTTATTTATAATATGGTTTCTAGTCCGTGTTTTTCGAGGATTAGAAGTCATTTTACAGTTATCCACATTTAAAACGTTGTTATTTTGTCTGGTCCAGTTTCTTTTTGTAATATTATGCATTGGGCTTTATTTTCACCTGACAAAATCGATATTATACTATGCTCTTTATTATTTTTCATTACTGTTTTAAAAACATTTAAATTATTTTTTACAGCAAGAAACAACGAAAATCTTCTTGATTTTTGGTTGAATGCATAGTATCTTGTAAAGCTTTTTTAAAACTGGAATTACTGCATAATTATATTAAATATAAGGTATTTGTGAAGTTAGTAGAATTAAATATTGTCGGTTTCAAGTCGTTTGCAAAGAAAACAAATATTGTTTTCGACAGCGGAATGACATCTATTGTAGGCCCAAACGGTTGTGGTAAAAGTAACGTCGTTGATGCAATTCGCTGGGTTATGGGAGAACAAAAAAGCGGCGTTCTGCGTTCGGAAAAAATGGAAAATGTCATTTTCAATGGCTCTTCCAGTGCCAAACCGGTTGGAATGGCAGAAGTTTCATTACGCATTGAAAACAATAAAAACCTGTTGCCCGTTGATTATTCGGAAGTTGTTATTACCCGACGTTTGTTTCGTTCCGGTGAAAGTCAATACCTGATAAACGGTAATCAATGCCGGTTAAAAGACATTAGTGATTTGTTTATGGACACAGGTATGGCGGCAAATTCCTACTCGGTTATTGAATTGCCGCAGGTTGAAAAAATATTAAACGGCAAAGCAGAAGAAAGACGTCAGATATTTGAAGAAGCGGCCGGTATTACAAGATTTAAAATTCGCCGAAAAGCCACTTTTCGAAAACTTGAAGGTACGGAAAAAGATTTAATTCGTATCGAAGATATTATGTCTGAAGTTGATAAAACTGTTCGTTCTCTTTATCGCCAGGTATCAAAAGCCCAAAGGTATCAAAAAATTTCAAATCAACTAAAAGAGTTGGAAATAACCCTGGCAAATTATGAATATACAAAAACACTGAATGAGCTTGAACCTTTGGAAACAAAGTTTAGCCTGATTCAGGATGACCGTGAATCTGCTGCAACAGATATGGCTAAAAAAGATGCGGAATATGAAAATATTCGTCATCAGTTGATTCAACTTGAACAAACCATATCAAAAGAACAGCAAATATATAATGAACTAAACCGTGAAGTACAAAAAATTGAAGAACGAGTCAAAGTTAACAAGGAAAGAATTCGAAGTCTTCACGAAACAGTTCAACAATATACAACAGAACGATCCGGATTTATCGAACGATCACAAAATTTAAAAAACCAGCTTCAGGGCAGCGAAAGCAAACTTGAATCATTACAACAGGAATTATCAACAAAACAAAAAGAATATAATTCTTTACAAGAGACCTTTAACGCCATTAAAGCAGACTATGAAGAAAAAAGACGGATCGTTCGTGAAGCAGAAGAAAATGTTTTAAAAATTACAGACGCTTTAAGTAAAAAGCAAAATGAAGGGGAACGTTTAAAAGCCACGGAAGAAAACCTCAGCAAACGTCTTCAGCAGCTTGAAGAAGAAGACATAAACGATCGAGATAAGTTAAAAGAACTCCGTGTAAAATCCTCCAAATTTGAAGCAAAGGAAGAAGCGCTTGTTCAGGAACTGGAAGACAATCGTGTCAAGCTGACAAACTATTTACGACGTTCAGAAGAGATTGAAAAAACGTTGGCCAATTTACGAAAGGCAGAACAGCAAGACAACAATCGGATACAGGTTCTTGAAAATGAAGCTGAACTATTAAAACGGATATTGGAAAATTATCAGGATTTTCCGGCAGGAGTTCGTCATCTTGCTACAATGGAGTCGGAAGATTTTTCATCACTCGGTGTTGTTGCAAATGCTTTTCAGGTTGATCCGGAACACCGCACCGCCATAGCGGCGGCTTTGGGTGAAGCGTCATCCTTTATGATTGTAAAGGACCAGGTTACGGCGCTAACAGGGATAGGATTGTTAAAACAGGAAAAGAAAGGCATCGTTTCTTTTCTGCCCCTGGAACAAATAACGGCCCCTGAAGCACCCCACATGGCAGTTGAAGATTTAGGAGTTGTTGGATGGGGTAATGAAATCGTTAAATGCGAACCAAACATAAAACCGATTTTGGACGCATTATTAGGGTCCTTTCTTGTTGTACAGGATATTGAAACAGCACACCGAATTTTCAACAGTGTCCGGGCAAAAAATATCAATCTAGTTACATTATCAGGTGAAGTATTAGGACACTGGGGTGTCATTCGCGGCGGAGCCCAGAGCAAAAAACAATCCGATTTTTTAGGAAGACAACAGCAACTGGAAGACCTGAACAAGGAAATTGCAAAAATTGAAGAACACATTGAAAACAGATTAGATGAAATTGAAGATAAAGAAAACCAGCTAAACCAAAACAAACTTGAAATTGAAAATTTAAATAAAGTTATAAAACAATCTGAAAATGAACATTCTACCCTGAAAATCGATATCGGACGGCTCAATTATGAGGAACAAACACTGGATCAAAATCGTACTAAAAGGGCGCAGGAAAGACAAAAACTTTTAACAGAAGTTGGAACACTCGGACAAAATCTCGAAATACAAAACGAAGATGCCGGTGAACTTTTCGAACAAAGGCGTAAATTTACTGAAGAAGCGGGTTCTCTTCGGGAAACAGTCCAAAAAATTGAAACAGAAATGACCCATTCCGGAGAACTGGTCCAAAAAACCAGGGTAGAAGTTGCACAGCAACAAAGCGAACTGGAAGCATTAAAAAGAGAGACCGAATCTTTTCGACAACAGCTTGATGAGATTAAAAATTTAATCGAATCCCGAGACAGAGAAACAGAACGCGCTTCAAAAGAAATAGAAGAACTATCCAAAGTTAACGTTGCCTATGAAGAGCATATCAGTGATTTACAGGTAAAGGTAGACACTTCTCATGAAAAGTTAGAGTCTCTAAGAGAAGAACAATATGAAGCAAACGTCAAAGCCGACGAATATGATAAATTACTTCGAACTGTTAGAAGCAAATCAAACGAACTTGCCGAGTCTGTCCACGCTACTGAAATGCATATCTCTGAAATGAGGATGAAAATCGAAAACCTCAAAGCGCGTATAAAAGAGGAATATGAATACGATCTGCAGCGTGTTAAACCAGACGAAAATTTTATTTATGGCGAAACCCAAAATGAAATAGAAAACTTGAAAGAAAAGCTGAAAAATTTTGGACTTGTAAACCTGCTGGCTTTAAAAGAATATGAACAGGAAAAAGAAAGATTAGATTTTTTACAAGGGCAGCGCGACGATTTGATAAAAGCGCGTGAAAATTTAATGAATACGATTGATATGATTAATACAACTGCCCGTGAAAAATTTGTAGATACTTTTAACGAAGTCCAAAAATATTTTGTTCAGGTTTTTAAAAAATTCTTTGAAGGCGGAAGGGCCAACCTTGTGCTTCGCGAAGGAAGTGATCCTTTGGAATCCGATATTGATATCTATGCCGCACCAGGTGGTAAAAAACCGGCATCGTTACAGCTTTTATCAGGAGGCGAAAAGTCTCTTACGGCTGTATCCCTGCTCTTTGCTATTTATCTGGTAAAACCCAGTCCATTTTGTATTTTGGATGAAGTTGATGCACCATTGGATGATCAAAATACGGACCGCTTTTCAAAGGCATTGCAGGAATTTTCAAATAACACACAATTTATCGTTGTTACTCATAACAAAATCACAATGCGTGCTGCTCATCAAATGTATGGCGTTACGATGGAACAGGAGGGTGTTTCCAGAGTTGTTTCAGTTAAATTTGACTCTTTACTTAATGGAAAAGGGGATGAACCATTGAAAGAGCTCAACATCGTTAAGGAGAAAACCAATGTTTAAAAAACTCTTAATGCTCCTCATTTTAGGTACAATCCCAATTTCAAATTTTTGTTTTTCACAAGAACCAAATAATGCCGATAAACCAAACTTTAGTTTTGCATCTGATTTTACCCAATTTCGCTACTCAGATAGTCTGAGTTATTTTGAATTTTCAATAGATATCTTTCGGAATCAATTAAAATTTGTTCCTGATGAAGATAAAGGGTTTAAAGGCGAGTTCTTTGTCAATGCCAGTATTTTAAAAGATGACTCTTTATTTTCCCAAAAAGTCATGAAAAACATTAATCATGTTGATAGTCTAAGTGAAATTACCGGCGCTAATCGGCTGTTTGCTCAAAACTCTTTTGCTCTTCCAAGCGGAGAGTTTAAATTGAAACTGGTCGTATTTGATTTCAACGACAAAACTCAAATTGACAGCACAATTATTCCGATAACAATTAAAAACTATGCAAAAAATTCATTGGCACTAAGCGATATCCAATGTGCAACATTGATAAAACAGGATACCGGACAAAGTACCTTTAACAAAAACGGATTTTTAATTTACCCGAACCCATCCAGAGTTTATGGTATAAGCTCTCCGCTTCTATATACATATTCTGAAATCTATAACCTGGTACCTTCAACTTTGGATTCCACTAATAAATACTCTGTCACTTATAAAATACTGAATAATGATAACCAGGTTGTAAAAGACTTTACACCTAAAATAAAAACCAAACCAGGTACATCAGCCGTTGAAGTAAACGGTATCAATGTTGTCACTCTTGTTTCGGGACCTTATAATTTAAATATTGAAATTAAAGATTTTGAAACCGGAAACATAACATCTTCAAACTTGAAATTTTATGTATTTCGTCAGGGTGATTATGAGAAGAAAAGCGATTTAGCAGCACAAACTCAAAATAAAGTAGGAAGTGCGGGAATTGACGCCCATAAATATAATACAATGTCTGAAGATCAGTTGGACCAAGAATATGAATGGGTTCTTTATATTTGCCAAAAGGAAGAGAAAGAAACATTCAAAACATTAAATGAAGACGGTAAAAGAATATTTCTAAAAGAATTCTGGTCCAAACGTGATCCTACTCCGGGAACACCAATAAATGAATATAAAAAAGATTATTTAAATCGTGTTGAATTTGCCAACCGCCGATTTAAAGGAAATTTCAAAGATGGTTATAAGACAGATCGCGGCAGAGTTATGTTAATTTATGGCCAACCGGATGAAGTAGAACGGCATCAATACAGCAGTGAAAACCGTACCTATGAAGTTTGGTACTATCACGCCCTTCAAGGGGGTGTAAGTTTTATCTTTGTAGATAAACGTGAAATGGGGGACATGGACCTTGTGAATTCGAGTGCGCGCGGAGAAATATATGACACTAATTGGGAAAGATGGATTGATCCTATAAATTAATTCAAGGCCACTGAAAAGTGGCCTTTTTTTATTATTAATAACGCTTTTTTGGCCGAAAATGACCGGACCGATTTTTACCATCTGATTTTGAAGCATTAACAACCAGGGTACGGCCACTAACCTCTTTTCCATTTAATGCTGCAATAGCAGATTCACCCTCGGCATCCGACATATCCACAAAACCAAAACCCCGTGACCTGTGGGTTTCTTTATCTTTTATAATTACTGCGGATTCTACATTTCCAAACTCTGAAAAAAGTACTTTTAACTCTTCTTCTCGAATATCATACGACAAATTTCCTACATAAATGGTCATTCTCATCTCCTTTTAGATATGTGAAAACCGGAATTTTAGAATTTAAAATGTGCAGATCACCCAAAATTATTGTTTAAAACATCGAATCGATTAAGAATGGAAATTTGTATACAATAAGATGCTTTTGCCGTTGAAAGACATTGATCATCACTTGTTTTGCAGATATTTCCGGTTATTAATATTAAAAATAAATAACTTGAAAAAAATACGCAATGTAATTTTAAAAATATTTCCACCTTTTTTAGTTTGCCTGAAAGGTCTTTAGAATTATTTAAAATAACGGAAAAGGTGTTTTAAATCAAAAAAAATGAAATATCCTATTGACATGAATTAAAGTCTTTTATATTTTAATTATAGGTACCGAAATTATAATTAATGAGGTGTCTGATGAAATATAAAAATATTTCAAATAACTTCAAATTTCTCATCGGGATAAATCCGTCATCTTTAAATCATTTCCTGCTGACATTTACAAACATTACACTTTTCTTTTTTCTGTATTTGATCCTAATGCCCTGAATCAAGTTTACTATTTATAAGGAACTAAAAAAAATTCAGTATTTCAATTAATTTTGAAACATTTTGTTTACTTTTTCATCTAAATAGTAGAGAGAACTTAAATGGGGAAAGGAGGAGGCAATGGAACAAAAACTAAACCCTGAAAAAAGAGACAACTTTGAAAATATTGCCCTCGAACACATGGACCTGTTATATGGCTCTGCTCTGAGGATGACACGTAACACGGAAGAAGCAGAAGATCTAGTTCAAGATACCTATTTACGAGCCTATAGGTTCTTTAATCAATTTCAGGAAGGTACAAATTTCAAAGCCTGGATTTTTAAAATTCTGACAAACACTTTTATTAACAAATATAGAAAAAAATCCAGAATGCCTCAACATGTTGATATTGACAAGGTTTCCTTTTTAATTGAAGATGAAGATCCATACAAGGAACCGGAAAACCTGAATGTTTATGATGATGAAAAATATCAGGATCTCTTTGATGATAACGTAAATAAAGCACTGGATAAACTTTCAGAAAGTTTTCGACAAATTATTATATTAGCAGATGTCGAAGGTTTGTCCTATAAAGAAATTTCTGAAAAGGCAGACGTGCCTTTGGGAACGGTTATGTCACGGCTGTTTAGGGCTCGTCGAATTTTACAACGTTCCTTATGGAGGCATGTAAAAGACAGAGGATATAAAAGAGCTGAAATTTACTGATGAAAAAAGTTGCTTTTTTCTGGTTTCGCCGTGATTTGAGACTGGAAGACAATACGGGTTTGTATCATGCACTAGAGAGCGGATACCCGGTGGTTCCTGTCTTTATTTTTGATGAAAAAATTTTAAAAGAACTCGAACCAACTGACAAACGTGTTGAATTTATTTATAATACAATTTTAAAACTGGATCAAAATTTAAAAAATTATAACAGCAGTCTTTTAATAAAATATGGGGACCCGGTAAAAATTTGGGCTGGATTGCTCAATGAATTCGATTCAGCAGGTATTTACCTTAACAATGATTATGAACCCTACGCAATTGAACGTGATGAAAAAATAAAGGACCTTTTTATTTCAAAAGGTCTTTTATTTTTTTCATTTAAAGATCAGGTCATTTTTGAAAAAAACGAAATAATTAAAAAAGATAATACACCTTATACAGTATTTACTCCCTATAAAAACAAATGGCTGGCAACGCTTTCCACAAACCCTGTTAAACAATATGACACCTTGGACAAGTTTAATTTTTTTTATAAAAAAAAATTCGACTTTCCCTCACTGAAAGATATTGGTTTCAAAAAAACCGGTTTTCAATTCCCCCCTCCTGTATTTCCCGTAGAAAAAATTGTACATTACCATAAAACAAGAGATTTCCCTGCGCTGGATGCAACAACGTATTTAGGCCTGCATTTCAGGTTCGGAACAATCAGCATACGGGAAGCGGTATCGTTGGCACTGCTGGAAAATGCAACCTGGCTGAACGAACTTGTCTGGCGTGAATTTTTTATGATGATTTTGTATCACTTTCCCTCGGTGGTACACCAATCCTTTAAAGAAAAATATAACAACATAAATTGGATAAATAGTGAAACAGACTTAAATAAATGGTGTAACGGTATGACCGGATTCCCTCTTGTAGATGCCGGAATGCGTCAATTAAATGAAACAGGTTTTATGCACAATCGGGTCCGCATGGTAACGGCAAGTTTTTTAACGAAAAATTTGCTTATTGATTGGCGTTGGGGGGAAAATTACTTTGCAAAAAAACTGCTGGATTTTGAATTGTCCTCTAATAACGGGAACTGGCAATGGGCAGCAAGTACAGGCTGCGATGCGGTTCCATACTTTCGAATCTTTAATCCTGAATTACAATTAAAAAGATTCGATCCTGAATTAAAATATGTTAAAAAATGGGTCCCGGAATACGATACAAAGGACTATCCTGAACCAATCCTGGATATCAGCTTTTCCAGAAAACGTGCCCTTTTAGCATATAAACAAAATCAGGTGGTAAAAGGGGATTTATCTTTCCTTTCTCTCTATTAAAAAAATAACATTAGATTTATTACAAAAAGCATAACGGTTCAGGAATAATCGCTTACAAAGCAATGTTAGAAATTTTTACATATCTAACAATTTAATTTAAGAGGTGATTTATGAAAATTTTCAATTCTTTGCTTTTAGTAATTTTTGCAGCAACGCTTTCATTAGCAGGGACGAGTGATGTAAAAACAGTTGATATTAAAATAACAGGAATGACATGTAGCGGATGTGTAACAGATGTTAAAGGCGCTTTGGAAAAAATTGACGGCGTTCAAAAAGCGAATGTCTCATTAAAAGATAGTTACGCTAAAGTAGTCTATGATACGGCAAAGGTTAATGACGAACTATTAACAACGGCTGTAACGTCTATAGGATATAAAGTAACATCTATTAAACCTTCCACATCAAATGAGATAAAAAGCGATAAGGCCCAAAACGGGTGTTGTGGGGGTGCCAAAAAGCCTTGCGGATCAAAATCAACAATATAAAAAAAGGCGGTTTATAAACCGCCTTTTAGTTTACTCTGTAAATTCTGTTTCAATACCAACAAGCTCATTATAAGCTATTACAATGCTGCAAAACAAAGCGGAGTGGTGATAAATAAACCTATTCCACATAACAATATGCCGGCAATAGATATAAGAATAAGGACTAAAGTAAAAATAACCATTTCAAAAAGATGCTGACTTACCAGCTTGCGGCTGGCTTCCATGGCTTCCCAAAAATCCATATTTTTATCAGCAATAAAAGCAGGCGTAAAAATATATAGAGCCGTAACGATAAATCCCGGAATAATACATAGTAGAAAGCCAATACTTGTAAAAAAACTGATCAAAATATAAGACAAAAGTGATGCGACAAAGAAATTAAATCCCTTGCCGATATCGCCCACCTGAACAGGTTGACCTTTAATTTTGCGGAATAATGCATAAAAAAAGCCGACAGTTAAAGGGCCGCCTAAAACAAAAGTTCCAATAACTGTTGAGGAAGCAACTGTCAAAGCGACAAGATAAATGATTGAGAGTAATAATATCGGGCCAAATTCTGAAAAGACCATATTCCAGGCCTGACTAATCCACCCTCCCATATTAATACTTTTGGAAGCTGGGGTTTGAGTTTGGTTTACTGATTCAGTCATTATGCACTCCTTTTTTTAATACATACCCAACGTCAAAAAGACGTTGGATAAAGTCCATCATATCCTTATTCAAATCACAATTTTTGTGTTTTCCATATTATGCTGGATAAATTTAACTAAAAAGGTAAATCGTCGGCATCATCAACTTGAGGTTCAGTATAATCTGAATCTGGTAAGGGCGGTTCATCATTCTGTGAGGAGCCTTGTGACGGTCGTGACTCTAAAAACTGAACCTGATCAGCCTGTATTTCGGTGGTATACCTTTTATTACCATCTTTATCGTCCCAGGACCGTGTGACCAGTTTTCCTTCAATATACAAGCGACCACCTTTTTTTGCATATTGTGCAATCATTTCAGCGGTTTTACGCCATACAACAACACGATGCCATTCTGTATTTTCTACCATATTGCCATCCTGTGCTTTATATGACGTGTTTGTTGCAACACTCAACGTTACAACAGCGGCACCGGAAGGCGTGTATTTTAATTCAGGGTCTTGTCCCAACCGTCCGATGAGCATTACTTTGTTCAGGGTACCTTTGCTATCAAAAGCCATAAGCCCCCTCCTCCATTGAATAAAATTAAACGTTCAAATTAATTATTGAGAATCATAACAATATTTTGTAAAATAGTCAAGGGTTTTTACATAAAAAATATCAACATATAAGGTTCATAAAATTGGATAACAATATGATTACAAACAGCTTGAAAATAATAAAACCTGAACAGATAGATGATAAAAACACCACATTTCAAATTTGCAGTTCAGATAATATTTCTGAATTAATACTGTCTATAAAAAAAATGGGTATATTATCGCCTTTACTGGTTCAACCGATTTCTGATAATAACTTTCGAATTGTCAGCGGTTTCAGCCGATTCAAGGCAGTAAAAACACTGGGTATTCAAAATATTCCTGTTTTCATTAAAACAACACCGGATGATTTGGAATTGTTTAAAATTGCCATCCAGGAACAATCCGTTACAAAAACAACTGGATGCCATACAAATCTCTTTTGTGATAAAAAAACTGGAACAAGGTTTTAACCTTTTACCGGAACAAATAATCCATGATTTTTTTCCGTTGATGAAACTTGGGCGCAATCCCAAAGTGTATCAACTCCACCAACCACTGCATCTTTTAATCCCGGAGTGGCAAAAATCACTGATTAATGATAATATTTCCCTGGACCTGGCAGCAACATTCAGTGATTTTGAGGATAAAATACAGGCTGCTGTTTATAAATTTTTTACAGAACTGCGGCTTGGGAAAAACCAGCAAAAAGACTTTTGGATGTTGATCTCTGATGTTTCACGAATTAAAGGAATGACTATTTGTGAGTTCCTTGATGAGCCAAATTTTCAGAATATTTTAAACCAGGACAAATGGACACCGGCCCAAAAAGCCGAACACTGTAAACAACTGCTCTTCTCATGGCGATACCCCGAATTTTCAAAAACAAAAGAGAAATACGAAAACCCTTTTATCAGAAGCAAAGCTGCCGCCGGAGATCCGGGTCCAGGCGCCGCCTTCATTTGAGGGAAACAGTTTTAATGTTTTTTTCTCTTTTAAAAATTTGCAAGAATATCAAAACCACCTGAATACTTTACAGTCTATGCAGGATAAACACATTATCGAAAAAATGCTGGAACTTGTCTGATGAAAAAAAACCAATACCAGCCATTTGTGCCTGAAAAAATATATATTGAAAAATCCGTTCAACATACGGCTTTTGCGAAAAAGGTTATTGCAAAATTCCCAAAAATTGAACAGTCGGTCATTCCCGACGCCAATGAAATCTTGTCCATATCTTTATTAAAAAAAGAAAAAGCCACCGCCCTTAAAACACTGCTGCTTGCCAAACAACGGGGCCCTTTTTTGCGGCTTTGTCCGGGAACACAAAAACATATCTGCTGCCTTTATTATAATCTCGATGTCGCGGCCGGTTGTGATATCGATTGCAGTTATTGCATCCTTCAGGGATATATAAACAATCCGGTCAAAACCTTGTACTGTAATCTGGATGAAATGTATGATGAAGTATCGGAAAAACTAAAGATACACCAAAATCAATTCTACCGCATCGGCACAGGTGAACTGAGCGACAGCCTGACGTTTGATCACATCACAGAACTCGGTGCAGACCTGGTCCGTTTTTTTAAAGACAAACAAAATGCAATTATAGAATTGAAAAGTAAAAGTCCACAGATACAAAATATATTAGATATTGAGCATAACAAACGCACGGTTGTTTCCTGGTCTTTAAATGCTTCACATATTACGGAACAGGAAGAATCCCTGGCGCCGGACATTGACGCACGTCTGGAAGCAGCCAAAGAGGTGCAAAAAGCCGGCTACAGAATTGGTTTTCATTTTGATCCCATGATCCATTTCGACGGGTGGCAAGAAGGCTATAAAGAAACCGTGGATAAAATATTTCGTGTTATCAAACCGGAAAATATCGCCTGGATCAGCCTGGGCGCGCTACGTTATCCCCCGGGACTGGATGATATTATCCGTGAAAACCACCCGGAATCTCCCATTGTGCTGGGTGAACTGTTACCGGGTATCGATAAAAAACTGCGCTACTTTAAACCCATTCGTGTTGAAATGTTTAAAAAAATGTATAAATGGATTAAAGGCCATTCAGATTCTGTTTTTGTTTATTTATGTATGGAAAAAACAGATGTGTGGCAAAAGGCTTTTGGCTGGTCTCCCAGAAACAGCGCTCATTTAAAAACACTGTTGGATGACCGGGTCAGGTAAATTTGTTCTGTAAAAAATGAACAAAATTAAAACGAGGATATATGAAAAACAGTTTTTATAACGATTTTGACATACAAAGTATTAAAGAACGAAACACCGACTACCGGACACCTTTTCAGATAGACCGGGACCGAATTATTCACAGTTTTGCGTTCCGCCGGCTGCAGGCAAAAACCCAGGTGTTTTTTTCCGGGGAGTATGATTTTTACCGTACCCGGCTCACCCATTCTATTGAAGTCGCGCAAATCGGCCGGTCAATCTGTAATTATTTAAAATCTCAAAACGACATTTTAAATGAACATTGCTACATCGATCCGGACCTTGTTGAGGCCGCGTGTCTTTCGCATGACCTGGGACACCCGCCATTCGGGCATGCCGGAGAAAAAATATTAAACGATTTTATGAAAGACTATGGCGGTTTTGAAGGAAACGGACAAACACTGCGTATTCTTACGGAAACCATCTATTCCAAACCCGACATGCGAAAAGGAATGAGCCCGACGCGTGCTTTTATTGATAGTATTCTGAAATATAAAACCTTGTACAGTCAGCTTGAAAATCCGGAAAATCATTTTATTTATGACGACCAGGCCCATATTCTGGATTTTGTTTTTAACAATGAAAAATTTCCACAGGAATTACAGCCGGGCAAACCATTGAATTCTTTTAAAAGTATCGAATGCCAGATTATGGACTGGGCCGATGATACCTCCTATTCTTTAAACGATATGGTGGATAGTATAAAAACAGGATTCATCACATTTGAAAAAGTTGAAAAATGGGCCCTGGACCGGGGACTGAACCAGGAAGAAGTTGACGTTGTTGATAATGTGCTGGAAATTATTCGAACAGGAAATGTGGAAAGCCGGTTTGGAGTAAAAATCGGTGATTTTATTAAAGCTTGTCAGTTAAAAGAACGTTCAAATTTTATGTCGGAAAAAACAAACCGATACAGATATGAATTGGTTATTGATCCGCAAGTGAAACAGGTATGCAATGTTTACAAAAAGCTGTCGAAAGAACTGGTATTTGATTCACCGCAGTTAAAACAACTAGAGTTTAAAGGGCATTATATGATAAAGCGCCTGATGAATACCTTTTTGGAAAATTATCTTGGTGAAAAAAACTTTTTGGATTCATTGCTGCCAAAAGAACTGGAATATTCTATTTCCCAAAATAAAAACAATAAAACTGTCATTGCGAGGTTATTGTGCGATTATGTCGCCGGCATGACCGACCGATATGCCATAAGAATTTATAAACGATTATTTCATCCGGATTTCGGTTCAATTATTGATTTGATTTAAACCCGGGAACCAGATCCACAACATATTATACCATTTTATAGTTAAAAGATTTAAAAATTTCACGGAATCATTTGTGTCTTTTAAATGTTTGTAGGAGTAATTGTAAAAAAATTAAATTGAGGTTCCTATGAAAAAACTGTTCATTTCCGCTGCATTGGCTCTTTTTGTAATTACGGCCTTCTATTGTAATAAAAAAGAACAAACTCCTAAAACTGAAAAAACACCTTTACCGGCAGGCGAAATAACCTATAAAATACCTGACGGATGGATTGAGGAGCACGTCAGCAGTCAGATGCGTAAAGCGCAATTCCAGTTACCCGGTACCGATAATAACAAAGATGCGGAACTGGCGGTGTTTTACTTCCCGGGAACAGGGGGATCAGTGGATATGAATATCAGCCGATGGTTGACCCAATTTCAACAACCGGACGGTCGTCCGAGTCACGATGTTAAAGACATTTTAAAAATTAATGTCAATAATCTTCCGATTACAATTGTGACGGTTTCAGGTACTTATCTGAATACAGACATGGGGATGGGGCATGGCAAAGGAGAAGCATTTAAAGACTATGCAATGATGGCCGCTATTGCAGAAACAGCAAACGGACCCTGGTTTTTTAAAGCTGTTGGTCCCCAGCCAACCATTGATCACTGGCGCAAATCGTTTGATGAATTTATTCAAACGTTTGAAATAAAACAAAACCAGGCAAGTTAAAAAAAGGCCATCGAAAAGTTATCATCATCTGGTTACTGTGACGGTCCTGGAAGTAACAGAAACCATTGACGTAAAAAAGTTAATAATAATATCTAAAGCCGAGCTTTCCGTTTTAATTTCATAATTTGTATTGCCTTCGGCCATACTTTGCGAATCAACTTCATTTATTGGAACAAGACCCCATAAAACATACCATTGCCGGGCTTCAACATATTCTCTGCTTTGTGCGCCTTCTCCGACTTTATGAACATGTGCCGCACACCCCATAAACATTGATACCAAAATAACCAACATTAAAAGTGAAACCATTTTTTTCATGCTAACCTCCGTTACTTTTTAATGAACCAATGGATGATTCGATGGCCTTTAGATAATTATGATAACCCTGTTTGGGGATGATATAATCCAGTTGAATGAAATTTTCTTTTTGAAGAACAATTAGCTTGAATAGAATAGAATCATTAGAAATGACTCTAAGCTGATGAATAGTAAAATTTTTATATTCAAAAATTACTTTTTTAGCATCAAGGGTTGAAAATTTTTTCATCAACTCTTTTTCATAATCTTCCACCGTTGATATCGAATCTGTAAAATTTATTTTTGAAACGGAAAAAAGAATATTATTCTGCTGATCGAAAAACAGTGCTTTTGGTTCTATCAACAAAGAATCAACAGGATTCATTTTTTCTGAAAGGCGGGAAAGAAATTCTTTATAAACCTGAGGCTGTAATGGTTTACAGTTTTTAGGAGGGGAAACGGTCAGTCCAAGTTCCTCAAGGACCAACTCGTTTCCTAAAAGTTCCGTATCCACATCGAATGAAAGGGAATTGTTCTGTTTTACATCGCTATTTTTTGAGCAAAAAAGAAACAGCGGAAAAAACATAAAAATTGTTAAATATAAAACTCTCAATTTATTTCAGAGCATTCTCGATATTTTCTAATGAAACGTTAAACAATAACGTTGTCATTTTGTCCAAAGCAGCTTTGGAACCCTGAAAATGAATGGTTGTATGCTGATGTGACAAAGACTGCATGGGTTCGAGCTGTGCTGCCGGAGAAGAGGTTTCCAATTCATAAAACGGACCAAGCGGTGCTTTTCCCGGTTCCGATGGACCATCGTTGTAGCTGTTGACCACGTCACCGTTATAGGGTTGTTCCTGAAGCTCCCACATTGAATTGACATAGGACTGTTCACCTTCCGGTAAGGTTAAATGTGCAATAGTCAAAACCTGTTTTTCAGCATCATAACTACCCAAAATTTCTTTGCAGCGTTTCTGGGAGATGCCTATTTTGCTGCGATATTGGCCGTCTCCGCTGAAAAACATTAAACTATCCTGAATAACCAACCGGTTTGACGGAATCTCTCCGAAATAGGCATCATTAACAATCGGGCCCAACTCTTCTTCCGGGCCTGGTTTCAAGGGCACTATAATCGTTGATGCCGGTGACGGATTAAACATACCAAGGATCCAAATAGATAAAAGGCCTGTTTCTTTATTCCATGCTTCCTTGCCGACATTTGTTACCGTATTTTCCGACTGAAATGCTACCATGTCAACGCTCTGAAGATCAGAAATATTTAACAGGTTTTTTACATCATCAGTCGTTAACAATTTTACCATACGGTCCAGTTTTACATCAAAAACAAAATCAGAGTAATTTTTAAACTGCATCACATGTTCAAACTGAACAAAATCTTTTCCCTGTTCCGTAATTTTGTAGGATGCCTCGTTTATGTCCGGTGGCGTAAACCAATTTTCCAGGGTAAAGGGTGTGTCTTTTTTAAAAAAGATCGAAAACTGACCGCCTTCGGGTCCCATCCAAAACCGGTCTTCACCGCCCAGAGCGTTGATATGCAAATTGTTTTCTTTAGACTCTATCAATCCGCGATTTATCCAACCATAGCTATTACCATCCGGCCCGGTTGCCGTACTGGTCATAACACGTCCCTGATAATCAGGACAAACAGCTACTTTTGCTTTATCCTGAGCATCTGATAAAATAATAGTTTGTGTATAATTTTTTAAGAATGATACGTCATCCTTAAAAACAGGTCCATCATTTTTATTATTCACAGCACATGAGCTAATAAAAAAAAGCGATAAAATTAAAAGGGGCATTTGGTATTTCATATACACTCCCTGTATCTGATTTTTTAGTTTCGGAATCTTTCAAATGGAATAAATTTATATATAATCTTTTTGTTTGTAACAAACAGATATTGGCTAATCATCTTCATCAGGTCTAAACTTTGACAGAATTCCCATTTTTCTTTTGGTAGGAAGTTCAAGAATTAAACTGCTGTCACTAAAGAAAAAGAGATCGCCAATTGTCAAACCGATTGATTTTCGTAAAGGTTTCCAGTTTTCACGATATGAAGTGCTGTCGACTTTGGTACCGACTTTATCTTTATTCGCCAGAAAAACACGTTCCGGATATTGACGATCAATAAGAAATGGCGAATGGGTTGTGTAGACAATCTGGTTTTTCATAGACAGATTTTCCAGCACTTTAACCAGGTCTTTTTGTCCTGCCGGATGAAGGTGAATACCAGGCTCGTCGATTAAAAAGATATATTCATTGGTCCGGCCTTCAAATGTCTGGGTAATAAAATTGACGTAAAAAGACAGGTACCAGCGAAAACCGAGGCTTCGAGAGTCCGGGGTATCCAACACCGTTGTTGCATCCGCAAAATCGATGTATAAAACCTTGCCGTTTACGTTTAATTTAATTTCTATGCTCGATTCCTGTGACCATACCCGCCGGATTTGTTCTGTAATAATGCGGCTGGCCTCTTCGGTAGCCCGTCTGCCACGGGAGCTGTCTTCAAAAATAAGATCATAATCTTCAATGCCGCCAATTTTTAACAGATTTATCTCTGTTGAAAAATCAGTATCCTGCGAAACCAAACTATTATAATCGACTTTATTTTTTAACAAGGGAATTTCACTGAAATAAGCGATTTTCGGCAAAATTTGAAGCAAACGCTTCATATCAATATTTTCTTCAATTTCAGCTTCGTTAATAATGAGATGATAGTCCTTTAACTCTGACCCATCTCTACGAACCTGAAAAGTTTCAATTTCTTTAAATATTTCTGAAATTTTCAGCAAGGCTTTCCGATTTTCTTTAGATATTCCGCCAAACTCTAAAATCAGCTCAGGACACTTGCCCATATAGTAATGGTTTGAGTATTGACAGGTTAAAGAACTGTCAAAGGGAATATCATTTCGAAAAGATTCGATTGCTTTTAATATATTGGTTTTTCCGCTTTCATTTGCTCCGATTATAACATTGATTTTGGGATTAAATGAAATCGCCAATTCGTAAATTGATTTAAAAGCACGTATATAAGCTTTGTTTATGATCATAAAAAACCCACAATTTTGATCAACAGATTCCTAATTAACAAACTGAATATATAAAGCACTTGCTTTATTCGCAAGCAATAAATTAAATATTTTTAGTTATATATTCAGCGTTTTCAATTTTAAAAATTAATTTAAATGGACCTTATAAAAGATCTTTAATTGTTTTAACAAGGCTTTTATTTAAAACTTTACCCTGTGTGCTTGGACTGATAGCCCTTTTTGATTCAATTGTTCCGTCTTTTTTAATCAGAATAAAATAAGGAAGCCTTCTAATTTGAAAGCGATCATTCAGGTATCTATATTGGTCCAGGGAAATCAAATAATGTGTTCCGGAAATATCATACTGGTCGATGGAGGCCTTCCAGATATTATCCAAAGAACGGGCACAAAGATAAACAAAAGCGACTTTATCTGAATTGAATTCTTTGGAGAGTTGGACCGAAAAAGGAACCTCTTGCCGGCTTTTTTCACTCCAGGTAGACCAAAGAGTTATATAAACCACTTTTCCTTTATTATCTTTAATGATCTTGTTCCACAATGAATCCCCGGAAACATCGGCCATTTCGAATAATTTTGCATCTTTAGGTATTTCCGTCTGCGTAATATATTTTTCAATATTATTATACAATTCTTCAATTTTGGTTTTATAATATGCTGTTTGTGTTTCAGCTAAATAGTCCTGATAATATGGCTTTACGATATCCAAATTTTTTAACAAAAGTTCTCTATACAAAGCTCTGGACAGCAGTACTTCTTTTAAATTTCCGGAAAACTCTTTTTTAACATTGTTGACAATATTGTTCATAATAATTCGTTTGTTTTCTTTTTGAAAAAACATTTCATAATCGCGGCTGATACCCACTAAAAAGCGATTTTCCTCTGAGGTTAGATGAATCGAATCTTTTTTAAGAATTTTTTCCAGTTTCTGTTTGTCTGATTTACTCAAGTCAGGTGTTTCAGAAATAAAGGTTTTTAAAATTTCTTTAAAAATATTCGCGCTTTTTTTACTTTGATAATAATAGTCAAAATGGGCCAAAGCATGTTGAAAATAGGAGCTGTTCATTGCAGATGCGTCATTCAAATCAAATTTATCAAGATCGAAATATTCATCGGAAACAGCATCCAACGGCATTCCAAAATAAAGGGCCCGTGATCGCTGAAGTTCATAGTACAACAAATCTGACACATAACCAAAATTGATTTGATTTTTTGCCCACGAATTAAATTCCTCACTGGTTGCGTATTGTTTTATATAACCCTGCAAAAGCGCCTGCTCTGCTTTTAACCAATCCTGACGAAATGTTTTAAAACTTGAGGGATCCAGTTCCTGCATTTTCTTGCGTTGTATTTCATTTCTTTCATCCGTCAGAGAATTATATAAAGGTATAAAATCGGAAATATTTTCATTTATCTGCTTTAAATCTCCTTTAAAAACAAGCGATGAACAGGGACTCGTATCTTTCAATTTGGTCATTTCTTCTGCATCAAATTCCATATATAATGTTGTTCCGGGCTCGCAATATATGGAAAGTTTCTTTTTCCCAAATTTCATATGAACATCGAATGCCGTCATCATGGGAAATTGAATTTGAAATTTCCCGGAATGGTCGATTTCGGCGAAATACGTTTGTTCCTGTGAAGACAAAAGATCAAAAACAATAAAGTCTATCGTTTTATACACATTTTTATATTTTGAATAATTTAAAATTTTTCCTTCAATAGATGCTTTATTTCCATTGATACTGGTTGAACAGGATAATAGAATTAAAAGTAAACCGGTGAATTTGATAAAAAACCTCAATCGAATCTCCTAACTTTTCAAAAATTTGTATTTGTATATTTTATAACCTGAAACCGGGTGCAAGACGTTTACCCATTTCACGGTATTTATTCTCTATTCGTGTTGCTTCTAATCCATTTTTTGCATTGGCATGCGAAGAGGAGGTTTGTACTATTTCAGTTTCCGCTTGTAATGCCCTGGCAAAGGGAATACTTTTTGTAAAAAAGTCCCGTGCCTCTGTTAAATTTTCTGCACGCTCAGCTTCTATCGCTTGCGCAACATAGTAATAAAAATTAACTGTATTTTCAGCATATCGCAGGTTTTGGTCGTCTTCTGATAATCTGGTAACAAGATTTGCAGTGTTATTGCTTTTTATAACTGTGTCCATAATTTTACGGCATTCTTTCAAACTTAGCACACTCTCTTCCAAATCCACTCCGTCATTTTTTTCCGGATGGTATTCTTTAAGTTTTAGATGCTCAAGATGAAATAAGGGTGTCAAATCTTTATCTATTTGATCAGCCAAATGATAATAATGGCGCCATTGTTTAATGCTGGACATGGCATATTCCATTTTATCATATAACTCTTTCATGTCTAAAGCGCTATTTCCATAAAACCGGTTAAAGTAATCGTTGAGCAAGTGGTCCGTATCAGTATTAACATCCCATAACAATTTTGCAAACAAATAATTGTTTATACGCTTCATTCCCCATAATTTGGTATATACATGCATATAATGGCAATGCCGGGCTCCATAATTATAATATGTCAAAAGATCATGAGGCATGATGCGTGTGTATAAAACCGGTAACGATTTAATTCTGGAGACGTTATAGTATTCACCAATAAAAAACTGGCCTTTGTAATAAACAGGTTCTGTTTTAATCCACCCTATAAAATCCTCCCATAATGGTGCATTATATTCCGTGCAGTTACTGTCATCCAAAACATGTACATAACAACGTTCTATCGGAAAATAGGTTCCAATACAATCGTCATAATCAAAATCCTGAGGCAGCGGACGGGTCGGAGGAGATAAGGTCTCATGATATATCGGAAAGACAATTTTTACATCTCTTTTAATATAATTTCGTTCCTGTGCTTTTTCTATAGCCTGATGGACCTGATTAACGAGTACCAATAACCGATCTGTCGGAGTTCCCAACGGTTTACATTTTTCGCATTCACACCATTCGCCTCCGTCAATGGGCCAAAAATTTAACGAGCCGGCGTCTCTCCATTCACCAACAGCCAGTTCGTCGACAAGTTTATAGCACAATTCCTGTATGGCGTCATTATTCGAGGTACAAATATTGGTTCCAAACTCTCCTTCAAAAGGCGTTCGTTTTCCGTCAATTAAACCATACCATTCCGGGTGGGCCTCAAAATAGGAAAGTTTGCCGTCCCTGTTCACATCCCCTTTATATTCGGCTTTGCTGACGCTGTAAGGATCATCTGCCTTTTTTTCATCACCCTTAAAAAGCGGATGATTATAGGGGTATTCTTCATCAGGATTTAAAAAACGTTCAAAATGTTTATGCCCCCCAAAGGTCAACTGAATGCCGATTTTTCTTAAAAATGCCCGGTTGGGTTCGGCGATTGTCCAATAATTTAATTTATTTCGTGCCATCCACAAATAAAAATCCGTGTTACCCCTGTCTTCCCAGGCCCAAAATCCGCGTGAAATAAAATGTGGAGACTGGATTTCGTTGATTGCCTGAACCGTTATAACGTCGGATTTTGGAATTTCTTCACCCATTTTCCCGGGTTCAAACCAGCGAACGCCTAATTTTTCTAAAAAATGATAAACGCCATAAAGCGTACCCGTACGGTCTTTGCCGATGATAAAAATTTTATCACTTTTTGTAATAATGGCAAAGCTTTCATTTTTTTCAAGTTTATTTTCAAGCTTGTATTTTTTAATAATTTTGGAGATAATGGGCGTTGTCTGTTCGGCACTTAAGCTGGTCAGCACTATGGAATTCCCGGCAGCAGCCTGATCAAGCGAAACGATCTTGAAAGCATTTTTATCATCATTGCTTTCCGTGATGGCAGACAGATAATTTTTCAATTCAACAGCCGCAAAACATTCCGTGCAGGCCCTCATCGCTGCCGTATCCTGGCCGCTCCAGTCAATTTGTTGTTCTGCAAAAGCCGCTTGCTCCGGTGAAGAAAATAAGCCGCTATCAACTGCTATTTGACATGAAGAATCAATGGTTACATCGGGTTGTGTACAGGCAATAATTGTAATAAAACAAAATAGTAAGGTAATAAACAGGAATTTTAATTGAAACTTCATAGCAACCTCCATTAAAATTTTTTTAAGATATAAACATCCGTCAAGAATAGCAATTTAAAAAATTCTCCGATTTACATTTGTATATTAATTAGTTATATTATATGTTAATTGATCATTTTCAAACAGGATACATGATGAAGAATAAAATGAGTATTTGGAATTCGATACTAACCCATATCAGATCACATCATTGGAGGGGATATATCCTCATCGGGCTGGTTGTATATCTCATTCTTATAAACCAGTTGGTCAGGGTACGTCCGGATCATGTTTTTGTTGCGTTACTGCTGTTTGCCGTTGCCTTAGGTAAGGGACGTGTAAAATATTTTGCAGCAGACTGGGCCCCCTGGATTGTTTTCTGGATATGTTATGATATGATGCGGGGCATTGCAGACAACTTAAGGGGTATGATTAATATATCTCTTCCCTATAAAGTAGAGCTGGCTATTTTCGGACCGCTATTTAAGGGTATGATTCCTGCATTTTATTTCCAGGAATTTCAGCAGTTGATTAACGGGTCTTTATTGAAAAACATTTTAGATGCAACCGGTGGACTGTTTTATACACTACATTTCGGTTTGCCGATTATTTTAGGCTGGGCATTATGGCATACGGCCTCCGACCGAAAAATGTTTTACACATTTGTTTGGACAATGACATTGTTAAATTTTTCGGCACTGGCTACATTTATCCTGTACCCGGCAGCGCCACCCTGGTATGTTTTTAGTTATGGGTTTGCACAACCGCCTCAAACAGCATTTTGGGGCCTGGGCGCCGGATCGTTATTAAACGTTGACAAAATGATTGGTATGAACTTTTTTCAAACACTATGGGGCGGCTTTAATCCAAATCATTTTGCGGCTATTCCATCACTTCATGGTTCGTATCCGGCCGCAGTTGCATTTTTTACCTATAAAAAATTTAAAAAATGGCCGGCACTTTTACTTATTTATCCGCTTGGTGTTTGGTTTTCGGCTGTTTATTTAAACCAGCATTATATTATTGATTTACTGATAGGATTGGGCTATTTGACAGTGGCTTATCAAATTACTGATAAAATTCTTGTACCAAAAATTTTCTCAAAATTTGTAGACTGGAACGTAATAATTAAAAAAAATAACATGGAAGAAGCCCTGGAAAAAGAAAAATCTTGACTTTTTTTTAAATTTTTGTAAATTATGTATCTTTGATCGCGGCGCTTTAGCTCAGTCGGTAGAGCAAGGGACTGAAAATCCCTGTGTCCCCAGTTCGATTCTGGGAGGCGCCACATACATAAAAGCCCTGTCATATTGATAGGGCTTTTTGCGTAATAGACCATCCAAAAAATGAATTTAATCTTTAAGAAGGTATATAATGCTTTCAAGAGATGTAAATAAAGCCCGTTCGGCTTTTAAAGAAAAAGATATTCAGAAAATGAAATCCGCCCACGATGTTAATGCCCCGGAATTACATCAACAGGAGCATGGAAAATATATTAAAAGTATTATTTATGGCGGACTGGATGGAATAGTTACAACTTTTGCGGTCGTAGCAGGTGTAGCAGGTGCGTCTTTGTCAGCGGGTGTCGTATTAATTCTCGGTTTTGCTAATTTGATTGCTGATGGTCTTTCCATGGCCACCGGAGACTATTTGAGTACAAAATCAGAAAACGAATATAATAAAGCTGAAAGAGAACGCGAACAGTGGGAGGTTGATCATTATCCGGATGGTGAAAAAAAAGAACTTTTGGAACTTTATGTAAGCAAAGGTATTACGGAAGATGATGCAAAAACAATGGTCGATATCATTTCCAAAAATAAAAAGGTGTGGGTAGACATAATGATGGTTGAAGAACTGGGAATCATAGAATCTGATGAATCACCTTTAAAAAACGCCATCGCCACCTTTATTTCCTTTGCCATTTTCGGATTCATCCCGCTTGTAACACATGTTGTTTCATTTTTGTTTTCATCCATGCATTTTAATGCTTTTATTCCGGCCGCCACTTTAACAGGTATAACATTGTTTATTTTGGGCGCGCTAAAAGTCAAAATTACCGGTAAAAACTGGTTTCTGTCCGGAATGGAAATGTTGTTGATCGGCGGACTGGCGGCTGTTGCTGCTTATATTGTCGGGCATGTTCTCTCAGGACTCGCCTGATAGTTTAAACAATTTTTTCATAAAAACTTTATTTACAAATTATAATTCAAGATAAATTCTTGTTTATATACCCTGCATTAAGGAACTCTCCCATCAATTTACCCTGAAAAATTCATTGCATTCAAAACATAAAACCAATAAATTCATTTCTATAAATATGAACGATTTTCAATAAACAGGACCAACAAGTAATGAATAATTCTTTTTATACAATCGACAGACTACCCCCCTACATCTTTGCAGAAGTGAACGATGCAAAAATGAATGCCCGCCGTCAGGGTCAGGATATTATCGACCTTGGCATGGGAAATCCGGACATTCCAACACCGGAACCAATTGTAGATAAATTGATTGAGGCAGCAGAAAATCCACGAAATCATCGCTATTCTGCATCCAGGGGAATTACAGGTCTTCGCAATGCTATTTCCGAACATTATGAAAAAAAATATAATGTAAACATAGATCCTGATTCCGAAGCTATTGTAACCATCGGTGCAAAGGAAGGATTAGCGCACCTGGCTTTAGCCATTATAACGCCTGGTGATAAAGTTCTGGTGCCGAATCCCACCTACCCTATTCATTCATACAGTGTAATTATTGCACGAGGAGATTTGCATTCCGTTCCTCTTTTCAGTTCTGAACAATTTTTAAAAGACCTGTCAGACACCTATTTTCAGGTCTGGCCAAAACCACGTATTTTAATTATTTCTTTTCCCCATAATCCTACAACAATAAATGCAGACATTGACTTTTTTAAAGAAATAGTATCTTTTGCTAAAAAGAACAATGTTATCATTATTCACGATTTTGCCTATGCCGACCTATCTTTTGACGGATATACGCCATCCAGTTTTCTTCAGGTCCCGGGAGCTAAAGACGTTGGTGTTGAGTTTTATTCCATGTCCAAAAGTTTCAGCATGGCCGGCTGGCGTGTTGGTTTTTGTTTGGGAAATAAAAAAATAGTCCATGCTTTGACAAGAATTAAAAGCTATCTTGATTACGGTATTTTTCAACCAATACAAATCGCATCGGTAACAGCATTACGTCAATGTCAGGATGAAATGCCCAAAATCGTTGAAATTTATCAATCCCGTCGTGATTGTTTAATAAGCGGTCTGCAAAGAGCAGGCTGGGATATTACCTCACCAAACAGCACCATGTTTGTTTGGGCGAAAATCCCTGAAAAATTTCAAAATATGAATAGTGTCGATTTTTCTAAAATGCTGATCGACAAAGCCCAGGTGGCTGTTTCTCCGGGAATTGGCTTTGGTGCTCATGGAGAAGGATATGTTCGCTTTGCATTGGTTGAAAATGAACACCGGATACGCCAGGCGGTTCGGGGTATTCGATCCGTACTTCGCGATGATTAAACGCACTTGCATTTTTAGTTCAGAAATTTTCCAAAAAAGGAAAAAATTTAATGTCGAAACAAAGTATAAATTGGGGGATGCTGTCAACGGCCCGAATTAACAGACAACTTGTCGGACCAATAAAAGACTATGCAAAAAGTAATCTTTATGCTGTTGCAAGCAGAGATGAGGACAAGGCAAAAACCTATGCAGCGCAAAATGGCTTTGAAAAATATTATGGAAATTATCAGCAGCTTGTTGATGATCCAAATGTAGATGCCGTTTACATCTCACTTCCAAATGGAATGCACCATGAATGGATTAAAAAATGCCTTGAACAAGGAAAGCACGTACTTTGTGAAAAAGCAATTACAACAACTTTGGATGATTTACTGGAAATAAAAGAATTATCAGAAAAATATAACCTTTTTGTAATGGAAGGATTTATGTATCGTTATCATCCTTACTTTCAAAAGGTTTTTGAAATATGTACATCAGATATGATTGGGTCCATAAAGAACATCCAGGTTTCACGATGCGCGCCGCAAAAAAACCCGAATGATATAAGATTAATCCCCGGCTTGGGACCCGGCGCCATGGGAGATATTGGCTGTTATTGTCTGAATTATTGCCGGTCTTTATATCAAAAGGAACCGGTTGAATGGAAAGCATTTGTTAAAGACAACCATAACCAGGTTGATATCGAAACAACAGCCACATTAATCTTTGGGCCGCAGCAAACAGCACAGTTTTATTGTTCATTTACCTCTACCGGTTCATTTGCTTCAATAATTGGTGACAATGGACGTTTAACATTTATGGAACCTTTTCAGGTCCGCACCGGTAATATGGATATAACATATATTTCCAACGACCACAAACAGGAGATCATTTCAGTTCATGCCGAAAAAACCGGTCATGCTTTGGAAGTTATTGATTTTACGAATGCTATAATCGAAAACCGAAATCCATATTTGTCGATTGATGACAGTGTGGGCAATATAAAAATAATGCAAGATATTGTAGAAAATGCACCCCGAATTTAATTATATATTCAATCTTTTTTTCATTTTGAAATAAATATATGATGCTGTAAAAGCTTTAATAAATTCTGCCGGTAAAAAGACAACAAAGCCTGAATAAAAAGTTTTCATCATTGGAAGGTTGGAATGGTAAAAGAACTTTATTGCTAATACAAGCCACAAACTGCCGATAACAAGAATCGTTATAGCCCCTAAAAAGGAAAGAAATATATTATATAATAAATCTTTTCTTTTAAATTTGGCAATTATCATTGCAGCTAAAGGCAATCCCAGCAAATAACCAAAAGTCGGCTGTGTAATATAACCTATTCCTCCTCCATGAGAAAAAACCGGTAACCCAATCAAACCTATCAGCAAGTAGCAAAGTTGACAAAGAACAGCATATCGAGGAATAAGAAAAAAACCGGCCATTATTGTAAAAAACGTTTGTAATGTAAACGGAACCGGTATAAATGGTATTTTAATAAAAGCTCCCACAGCTGTTAAAACAGTAAAAAAAGCGGAATAATTAAGTTGTATTGTAATATTTCTCATTATAAAATTATGTTTTTTTTCAGACTAAAATTATATTTGGTTTTATTTATTTCTTTCTTTTTCTCATCAATTTGTATTTCACAAGAAACAGAAATTTTAAAAAAAATACAACTAGATTTAGATAATTCCAACCACTCTCATTATTTTCCAATGCAGGAAATTAAAAAGCCTAAAATCGGCTTAGCTTTAAGCGGTGGAGGTGTTCGGGGCATTGCGCATATTGGTGTCCTCAAAGTATTGGAAGAAAATAACATCCCAATCGATTATATCATCGGTACCAGTGTAGGGGCAATAATCGGCGGGCTTTATTCGTCCGGATATACATCAGACCAGCTTTGGAAAATTGTAAATGAAATTAATCTTGAACAAATTCTTAACGATTCACCGGCCAGGTCTTCATTATTATTGGGAGAAAAGCAAAAACGGGGGCGGTCGCTTATTCATTTTCGAATTGATAATTTTCAAATTGCCATACCCGAAGCCTGGACACCCGGACAAAAGTTAAACGATATCCTGACAGAACTTATTTTAAATGCACCTTATCATTCAAATGATTTTTCACAACTGCATCCGCCCCTAAAAATAGTGGCAACAGATTTACTTTCCGGTAAAAAGATGATTTTTGAACAAGGAAACCTGACTGAAATTATCCGTGCTTCAGCGGCTGTTCCATTATTATTTACTCCCATTGAAATTGATTCGACAATTTATATAGATGGCGGGATACTTGATAATATACCTGTAATGGAAACCAAAAACAGCGATGTGGATATTGTTATTGCTGTTGATACCACATCTCCCTTGAGAGAAAAATCTAATATACAGGCCCCCTGGGAAATTGCCGATCAGGTCACTTCAATAATGCAAATAAAGCACAATGAAGAACAAAGAAACCTGGCAGACGTGGTTATTTCTTTGAAAAATTTCAAGAGCACATCATCAGATTATGATGGCCTGGAAAAATTTTATCAGGAGGGTCAAAAGAAAACACTTGAACAGATTGATATAATAAAAAAAATGATAAATCGAAAAAATAGTTCAGAAAAAAGCGAATCCTGGTATATTAAAAAAGTAAATATAAAAAATATCGCTGAACCTGAACATTTTACATTTATAGATACAACCGGTAATTTATATATTTCTGAAAACGACATTAAAAGAACCCTTGGAGATTTGTTTAAAACCGGAACCTATAATAATCTTTATGCAGAAATAAGCCGGTTAGAAAATGATGACTCTGAATTAAATTATATACTTGAACCCACATTTATCCCTGAAAAATTTGATATCTCTGGTTATTCTATCTTTCCCGATTCCCTTATAACACATTATTTTAACAATATGGAATCAAAACATTTAAATTATTATAACCTTAATGATAGTCTTGACAGTCTGATCCATTATTACAGAAATAATGGTTATTCACTTGCAGAGATTGCAGACGTTCAATTTTTTGAAAAAGAAAAAAATGTAAAAATATTAATATTTGAAGGAAAAATTGAAAAAATATCCCTGATTGGAAATAAAAAGACCAAGGATTTTGTCATAACCCGCGATCTGTTACTAAAAACCGGAACCATATTTAAATGGGATCTGGCAAATAAAGGCATAAAAAATATTTATGGTTCAGGCTTATTTAATTCGGTTTGGATTAATGTAAACAATATAAATAATTCGCACCATATCAATATAAACTTGCAGGAAAAACCTTCCCTCATTTTCAGACTTGGTGCAAACTATAATCGTGAACAAAGAACAAAAATATTTGCAGAAATAGGTGACGAGAATATCTTTGGTACAGGTAACGACTTAACATTCCATTCTCTGTATGGCAGCCGTGATTTGGGATTATTTACACAACTGCGGGCAGACAGAATTTTTAAATCCTATTTTACATCAAGCATTAAAGTTCATCACAACCAAAATAAACATTATGCTTATCAAAATTTTCAAGGTACCGGAGAATATGAAAGACGTTCGACGGGCACGATTATGACCTTGGGACGACAAATTGAAAGATTTGGTACGGTTTCCGCATTTTTACGATTAGAAAAAATAGATATTCGCACTATTTCCGGTATTGGATATGATCCCGGAAAACTTGCCGTAAACACGATTGGATTTAGATCAATTGTGGATACCCGGGACCAAATTCCTTTTACCCGGTTCGGCAGTTATCATGAATTCTTTTATGAAATTTCTTCAGGAACATTTCTTGGTGCAGATATATCTTTTTTCAAATTTCAAAACAAGCTGACAAACTATTATACTTTATTCAAAAGACATACCTTATCAACAAAGATTAACTGGGGAATTGCTGATTTAACAACACCTTTTTCGGAACAATTTCGGGAAGGGGGAAAAGATTCATTTTTGGGACTTCGGGAAGGTGAGTTATACGGCAGGCATATGCTGCTTACAAGCCTGGAATATAGATATTATCAACCCATAAGAGGCTTTTTTAAAACATATTTATCATTAAGATATGATTTCGGATCCATTTGGAACGATATTGTGGAAATCAAAGCAGAAGATTTTATCAGCGCCAGAGGAATTTCGCTTTCCTTTGAAACGCCATTTGGTCCGCTATCCGTCACATATGGTAAATGCAGTAATGATAGAGAAAGATATTATATTACCGCCGGTCACTCTTTTTAGTGTATTCCCGACTCTTTATCTCTTTGCTGGTTCCACTTAACCCACGATGTTTTCTCATCATCATCTTTTTTAGAAAACTGACCCGAATACAAAACGTTACCGTCTTTATCAACTCTCACTTTTTGCATACTTTTTACAATAAGTGACCACTCTTCCATTGAAACTTCATGGGGACCGGCTATTTCATGAGGGCCCTCAATCTCATAAGGCTGAATTGACTTGGGAACAACCGTTTGCGATTCAGGCGCATTGGTTAATATCACTTCACCATTATAAACTTTAAGTTCTGCAGAAGAATCGGCCCCAACATTAACACGTAATGTTGTACCCGTAATAGCGGCAGCGGCAACCGGTGTACCAATTGAAAATTTCATATTACCGGGCTTTTTGGCAACATTGGCCCACAAATCACCTTTTTGTAATACAATTTTCGATTCTTGTACGTTATCCTTGGTTTCCTGATACAGTTTTAATATATCAATTGTGGTTTTTGGAGCCATGCGAATTTTATCCAATTGAGCAAGTTCCAATTCTGCTCTGGATTGACTAAAGGTTCTTACACGTTCTCCGCCGATTACTTCCGTGTCCTTGAAAACATTCGACCATTTCGTTTCTTCAAGTTTTTGCTTCTTTGCCGCACCCTCCACAAAGGTTACCAACCCTTTTTGTCCTTCAGTTTGTTCAGCAGTAAAAGCAAAAATTGCAATCGTTAAAACAATAATAAACAAAAATGAAAGACTAACTTTAAATACTTTCATTGTAAAATCTCCCATTTTGATAAAATATTATACATATACACCTTTTGAGAAATATTTTGCAAAAATTACATCTCCCAGGCGAACTGCTTCCCTTGAATAAAAATCTACCTGTCTCTTTTCCAGTTCCCAATCTATAATTTGTTTGGCATCGCGCCACTTTGTAATTTTGTCAATTCGATTAATGAAATTTTTAAACTCTTTTTCATCTTTTTTGAACAACTTTCTGACAAATATTTTCCAGTCTTTACGATCAATATAGTCATATATTGAAGGATAAGGCCCCGGTGGTTGATGTTCAATTTTTTGTCTCTGAATTTTCAAAAATTTATCATCCGAAAAAATAATTTTCGGGTAAATGTTTTCTTTTGCCAGGGATTGTTGGCTGATTTTAGAACTTGGAATGTTAAAAACCAAAGAAATTAAATCGATAATATCCTGTTTATACCAGACTTCTTTACCTTTTTCAACTTTATTATGAACAAGGTTTTGAATATTTTCTAATCCCCGACAGCCTAAAAATTCTTCAACAAGGTGAAACTCTAAAGCTTTTGGGCCTACCTTACCGTTAACATAAGACATATCGAGTAATAAATCAAACTCTTTAAACAGCTCTTTGTGGACATTACTATATAATTCTTTTTTAATTTCCCGTGAAAAAAACAGATATTGGTCATAGTCTAAAGTCTTTTGAGGATATTTTTCTAGTTTTTCGCCTAGTTTTTCCATAAAAGGAATATTTGACCCAAATTTTTCTATGGATCGTATGATAATTTCTTTATCAATTTGATTTTTTTTATTAATAAAAAAAGCTTCAATAGCCTTTTGTGGCCTTAATATAAACTCAAATCTAATTTTTACAGCATTGTTAATGCATAGTTCAACGTCTTTTTTGGTAAAATGGATATTCATCTGCAGAACATTGGTTAACTGCTCGATGGAATCCTTTAATTCGGGATCATTAAAATCAAAGGCTTTTTTATAATTCCATGTGATCGGGGACAATTCTTTTAAACGTCTACGAGCAAAAGATATAAAGCTACTTTTGACATACTGTGGTACATCTTTCTCCAGTAGATGCCTGCAAGTAACAACTTCATGACCATCAACACATAGTTGATAAAAATCATGAACCCGGCTTTTTAGCCCTTCTTCGATGCCCAACAACGCCAACTCTTAAATCCTTTTAATTATGCTAACTTATGCTCTAACAAAAGATGCTGTTATTTAAACTTTTTTATTTGCTCATATGAAAAATGTATTGTTTTTTCAAAGCTGTCTTGTTTTGCTAATGTTGCAATTATTGTACCTTGAGTAGCTCTACCCATCAGTTTAATATCTTTAATTTTCTGCTTTTTTAATTTTTGTTTTTTGGTAATCAATACAATCTGATCTTTGTCTGTTACCTCATGTGCACTGATAATCTTACCCACTTTATCAGACATTTTATAATTCACAAGACCTTTACCACTTCTTTTAATTGTGCTATACTCTGTAATCTCGCTCTTTTTACCAAATCCATTACTGGTTATAGTCAATAAACATGATTTATCAATTAAAACAGGTAGAACAGAAACAACAGTATCATCTTTGGACAGAGTTATTCCTTTTATTCCGCCGGCAGATAAACCCATATCTCTAACGTCCTGCTCATTAAAACGAATGGCCATACCATTTGAGGTTGCCATAATAATATCATTTGATCCGTTTGTTTGAAAAGCAGAAATCATTTCATCATTGTCTTTTAATGAAAGCACTGTCTGACCGCCTTCTTTTGGTTTTGCCAATGAAGCCAGAGAGACCTTTTTGACCAGACCTTCACGTGTTGAAAAGAAGATAAACTTGTCTTCTTCAAAACGACTGGTAGGAAGAATGTTAATAATTTTTTCATTATTATGCAAATGTAATAATTTTTCAACCTGGGTTCCGTTTTCATTTTTCGATGCTAAAGGAATAAAACTCGTTCGTAAATGATAACAATTCCCTTTATTTGAAAAGAATAGCAAAAAATGACTGTTAGCGGTCCGTAACGCACTTTCAGCGATGCTGTTTGAAGAAGCCAGTTTTTCTCCGTTTTCCTTAAATTCATGCAGTAAAAATCGTTTTATAATACCGGTATTATAAGATATTATTATAGATTCTTCTTCCTGCATTAATTCTTTAACAACATTCTTACCTGTTTTGCTGATTATTTGCGTTTTTCTCGAATCACCAAACTGTTCTTTTAATTCCAGCAATTCTTTTTTAACAAGCTGCATTCGTTTTGTTTTACTTTGCAACAAAGCCTTTAGCTCTTTAATAAGTTTTACCAGCTCACGATATTCATCCTGGATTTTCTTTCGTTCCAGTCCTGTTAATCGCTGTAAACGCATATCCAAAATGGCCTGGGCCTGAATTTCAGAAAGTTTGAAATTTTTCATCAAAGCACTACGGGCCGTATCCACATTTCTTGACTTTTTAATAATTGCAATAACTTCATCAATATTATCCAACGCAATTATCAAGCCCAGCAAAATATGTGCTCTTTTTTCAGCTTTATCTAACTCAAATTTTGTACGACGAAGAATTATTTCATGTCTGAATTTTAAAAACTCGTCCAGAATTTCTTTAATGCTTAAAATTTTGGGCTCACCATTTACCAGTGCAAGTAAAATAACACCAAATGTTGTTTGCATTTGAGTATGCTGATATAATCCCTTTAATATTTTTTCTGTGGAAACATCCTTTTTAAGTTCAAAGACAATTCTCATTCCCTCACGATCAGACTCGTCACGAATTTCAGATATACCATCAAGTTTCTTTTCCCGTACAAGTGAAGCAATTTTTTCAATGAGTGAGCTTTTATTTACCTGATATGGAATTTCGGTAACGATAATTCGTTGACGCTGGCCATGCATATCTTCAATATGCACACGGGCACGTACTGTCAGTTTTCCGCGACCCGTTTTAAAGTAGGAATCTATTTCCTGGTCGCCGTAAATAAGAGCACCTGTAGGAAAATCCGGGCCTATGAGGTATTTTTTTATACCAGTAGCTGTTAGTTTCGGATTATCAATAACAGCAACCAAAGCATCGATAACCTCTGTTAAATTATGTGGCGGCATGTTTGTGGCCATACCTACTGCAATACCGGAAGCACCATTAACCAAAAGAGTGGGTAGTAATGAAGGGAGTATGGAAGGTTCTTTTAAAGAATCATCAAAATTAGGGATAAAATCGACGGTGTCTTTTTCAATATCTCTTAAAACCTGGTCCGCAATGGCAGCCAAACGTGCTTCCGTGTACCTCATGGCAGCAGCAGCATCACCATCTATCGATCCAAAGTTTCCCTGCCCATCGACAAGGGGATATCGCATGGAAAAATCCTGCACCAGGCGCACCATTGTATCATAAACGGCACTATCTCCATGCGGGTGATATTTACCCAACACTTCTCCAACAATACGGGCGCTTTTTTTATAAGCCGATCCCGGCCGCAATCCCAAATCCAGCATACCAAATAATACACGACGATGTACAGGTTTTAAACCATCTCTTACGTCAGGTAATGCACGAGCAACAATAACAGACATGGAATAGTCTATATAAGAATTCCGCATTTCCTCTTCAATAAAAACCGGAACTATTTTTTCATTTTCTTTATTCATAAATGCTTAAACATCGCCTTTCTTTATAAAAATCCTAAACATCCAGATTTCTGACATATTTTGCATTTTCTTCAATAAACTTTCTTCGTGGCTCAACTTTATCACCCATAAGCATAGAAAAAACATGGTCTGCTTCAAAAGCTTCCTCAATGGTTACCTGAAGCATTGTTCTGTTTTCAGGATCCATTGTTGTTTTCCATAATTGGGCCGGGTTCATTTCACCCAATCCTTTATATCGCTGAATGTGTGTTTTGGCGCCGGATTTTTTTAATGATTTTAAAAATTCGTCTCTCTCCTCTTCATCATATACATATTTTTCTTCCTTCCCATATCCGATTCGATAAAGAGGTGGTTGAGCTATGTATAAATATCCTTTTTCGACCATTTCCCTCATGTGTCTGAAAAAGAAAGTTAATAAAAGAGTTCGAATATGAGAGCCGTCAACGTCAGCATCGGTCATAATAACTACTTTATGATATCGTAGCCGTTCTATTTGAAACTCTGAACGACCAATTCCGGTACCCAGGGTGGCAACAATCGTTTTTATTTCCTCATTAGAAAGCATTTTATCGATTCTGGCTTTTTCAACATTTAAAATTTTCCCGCGAAGGGGTAATATCGCCTGAAATCGACGATCTCTTCCTTGTTTTGCACTACCACCTGCTGAGTTTCCCTCAACAATAAACAACTCTGTCTTGCTGGCATCTTTAATGGAACAATCCGCTAATTTTCCCGGTAAACCTTCATTTTCAAGCGCTGTTTTTCGACGTGTTAATTCCTTGGCTTTACGGGCAGCCTCCCGTGATCGGGCGGCAGATTTACATTTTTCTATTATTTTCCGGGCAGCGGTACTATTGCTGTCCAAAGCTTTTGCCAGACTTTCATTAACAATGGATTCAACAATTCCCCTGACTTCACTGTTTCCAAGGCGGGTTTTGGTTTGGCCTTCAAATTGAGGGTCCCGATGTTTTATACTAACAACGGCTGTTATGCCTTCTCTTACATCATCACCGGTTAAACTGGTATCACCATTTTTAATAAGCTTGTTTTTGACGGCAAAATTATTCAGTGTTCTTGTTAAGGCGGTTTTAAAACCAATCAAGTGACTGCCGCCTTCAATGGTATGAATATTATTTACATAAGAATAGATATTTTCAGAATAGGTATCATTATAGTTCAGGGCTATTTCAACAGGAATGGATTCTTTTTCTCCGGAAAAATATATAGGCTTTTTCGTGATTGAATTTCTGTTTTGGTCCAGATATTCTACAAAAGAAATTAAACCACCTTTATATTTGAATTTTTCCTCTTTTTTAGTTTTCTCGTCCAGGATATTTATTTTTAAATCTTTATTCAAAAAAGCCAACTCTCGCAGTCTTTCAGCAAGCACCTCGAAAGAAAATTTTACTTTTTTAAAAATTTCTTTATCCGGATAAAATGTGATTGTTGTTCCGGTGGATTTTCTTCTACCAACAGTTTTAACGGGTGCTACCGGCACACCGCGATGATATTCCTGTCTATATACTTTACCATCTCGTGATACTTCAACTTTTAACCATTCAGACAAGGCATTAACAACAGAAACACCAACACCATGTAACCCACCGGAAACTTTGTATGCTTTTTTATCAAATTTTCCACCGGCATGTAAAACTGTTAATACAATTTCAAGGGCTGATCTATTCTGCTCGGGATGAATATCAACAGGAATTCCCCGTCCGTTATCTTTAATAGAAACACTGCCATCCATATTAATCACAACATCAATTTCCGTACATACCCCGGCTAGCGCTTCGTCGATACTGTTATCAACGATTTCATTGACGAGGTGATGTAATCCTCGAACCGATACGTCCCCAATATACATTGCCGGACGACGCCTAACAGCTTCAAGTCCTTTTAAAATCTGTATTTGACTGGCATCATACTGTTCTTTTTTAGTGGCTGCCATATTATATTTTATATCCTCATATTAATAAAATCTAATATCTTTAATAATTCCTTTTCCAACTTTTTGGGAAATATTTTCCAAAATTATATTTTTTTGAAATTGTAATTCCGTACGCCAGGTATTATTCTTTACTTTAATATAAATAATATGTTCCTGTACACGTTCCGCTTTGGTATATTTTGCTATATTTTCTCCTACAATTTCGGGCCACATTTCCAGGACACGATATTGGTTAATGCGACCCTGCAATCCAAGATCTTTTAATATACCATTTAAAGCTTTTCCAACAGATATTGTATTGTTTTTACTCAATTTTAACGGTTCCTGATTCAATAAAAAAAGTTGACTTTTCTTTAATATTTTTATAATAGCCTTTTACAGCTTCAAAATCATGCGAAGTGGCTGTTATAAAAATCTGACAATTTTTATCAAATAAATCAAGGACACTTTTTCCTCTATTTTTATCCAACTCTGCATATAAATCATCTAACAAAAGAATGGGAAACATTTCTGATTTTTGTTGAATAAGGTATGCTTCCGCTGCTTTTAAACTTATTAAGGTACTTTTATGCTCACCACGAGATCCAAACTTTCTTACTTCTTTATCATTAATTTTAAAAACAAATTCGTCTCGATGCGGACCGGAAAGTGTTGTTCCTCGTTTTTTTTCTTTATACCTCAACTTGGAAATTTTTTCATTAAAATTTTTTGATATATCTTTACAATTGCCAAAAGATACATCCGGTTCGTATTCTATAATGAGTTTATTGTCTGAATTTGCAATTTTACTATAATAAATTTGAATATATTCGTTTAATTCATTCACTAAATTATAACGATATATCATTATTTGCTGACCTATTTCTACAAGCTGGTCATCCCACACCTGAAGCTCAGCTTCGGGTATTTTTTTACTAAAAGATTTAAAAGTATAAAATTTCGTTGTTTAAGAATGCGTTCGTAGTTTTTTAAATAATTAATATATTTTGCAGAAGTTTGAGATAAAAGAATATTAAAAAATCTTCTTCTGACAGCAGGCGGTCCATTGGTTATGTCAAAATCATTTGATGATAAAACAACAACGGGAAATTGACCAATAAATTTGGAAAATTGTGTAATTCTTTTCGAATCAACTTTAAGACTCTTTTTTCGGGAATGTGAATAAGATATTCCGACATGTCTTTTTATACCATTGGAATTACAAAATTTTCCATCCAGAATATATTGCTCTTCCCCTAATGGTATCAGTTCGCTGTCGTCTTTTGAACGAAAAGATCGAGCCAAACATAAAATATATATAGCCTCAAGTAAATTTGTTTTACCTTGAGCATTGTCCCCAAAAATAAAATTTAGTTGCTTATCAAACCGAATATGTAAATTTTGATAATTACGAAAAGAATTAATATCTAATTGTTCAATGATCATAGAATTTATTCATAATCAACATCACGATCCGATTCTGAATTATTAGCCTTTGGTTCTTCTGATATTCTTATCGGCATGAGAAGCATTGTAATATCTTGAGCACTGTCTGTTTCTGATGGCTTGAGTATAGCAGCATGTTCGCTGTCTTTTAATTCAAATTTAACATCTTCTGAATCCAAATGCTTTAAAATATCCATAAGATATAGTGAATTATATGCAATTTGCATAGAGTCACCAGCATAATCAACCTGAATTGTTTCACGACCCTCAGCTCCAAATTCAATATCTTCTGAATGGATCATCATTTCATCCTGTGAAAGGGAAACACGAACCTGATTTGTAATAGAATTTGAAAAAATTGAAATTCTACGAAGCGTAGATAAAAGCAAATCCCTGTTTACAATAAGATTTTTATCATTTTCAGAGGGGATAACTCTTTCATAATCCGGATAGGTTCCGTTGATTAATTTTGAATATATGACAGCACTGTCTAATTGAAAAATAATATGATCATCACCAATTTGTATATTAATATCCTGATCGGATTTTATATTTCTAAGGGCCAAATTTAAAGCTTTTGTAGGAACTATTAAATTTTGTTTAACGTTATCTCCGGAAGCAAACGATTTGTAAATATAACGAGAAAGTCTGTGGCCATCCGTACTTACAAACCTTAATAGAGAAGGTTCAATTTCCATATATATACCGGTTAATGCCGGTCTTAATTCATCATTAGAAACAGCAAAAATAGTTTTATTTGTCATTTGAGAGAAAATATCACTACTCAGCTCAAAATTCAAATGACTTTCTTCAAAGTTAATATGCGGAAAATCTTCCTTGGGTAAGGTGGCTATTTTATATTCACCTTTTTCTGTTTTAATAGTAACCTTGTCATTCTTATCAGAAAATATATTGAGTGATACATTAGGAAGTTCTCTAACAATCTCTAACAATAATTTAGCTGGAATTGCAGCAGAGCCTGATTCATTTGCCGTAACATTTAATGACAGTGAAACTGAAATCTCTAAATCAGAACCTGTCATTTTCAATTCATTTCCTTCCAATTCAAAAAGAATTGAGGTCAGGATTGACATTGTAGTTTTTTGCGGAACGACTCCAACAATTTTATGAAGCGCTTCATAAAATTCATTTTTAGAGATTGAGAAATTCATTAATGCCTCCATAATAAAAAGATATCAAAAAGTGAGAAAAGATATATAAATATAATTAATATATCAAGTATTTTATATTAGTTATAATAGGTACTGTGGATATGTTGATTACTTTTTAATGTTAATATATTAGGGTTGTTTCTTGTGTAATTATATCCGTTTTTTAAAATTATTTATCAACATTTAGATGTTAATGAACTGTGAGTATATTTTGATTATTGTCCGATGTGGAAAAAAAATTTAATAATGTTAACAGTTATTTTTTAATACACATTTTTTAGACACTTTATTCATATTATTAAATTACTTTTCCACAAGTTATCAAATTTATAATTGAGATATTTCTATCTTGTGTTTTATATTGTCAATATGTTCTTTAAGTTTTTTATCGGTTAAAAATGTTTCTTCTACACTGTTAATGGCATGAATAACAGTACTATGATCTCTTCCTCCAAAGTGTAAACCAATAGTTTTTAAGGAACTATCTGTCATTATTTTACACAAATACATGGCAATTTGTCTGGACTGCACTATTTCTTTTTTACGTGTTTTGGCTCTGAGCATGTCATCCGGAAAATTAAAATATTCTGCTGTTAATTTTTGAATATATTCAATGCTGATAGCTTTTACCTTTGGAATACACACATCTTTTAATAGTTTTTTAGCCAGATCAAGTGTTATATCTTCTCCATTCAAAGATGAATATGCTAATAAACGAATTAACGCTCCTTCTAATTCACGAATATTGGTTGTAATATGTGTTGCAATAAAATGGAAAATTTCACCTGGCAAGTCCAATCCATTTTCTTCAGACTTTTTTTGTAAAATTGCTTGTCTGGTTTCAAGATCAGGTTGTTGAATATCAACTACCAAACCCCATTGAAATCTTGATATCAAACGTTCTTCAATGCCGTGCAGTTCTTTAGGTGAACGATCTGAAGATAATATTATTTGTTTACCTTTATGATGAAGAGTATTAAAAGTATGAAAAAATTCTTCCTGTGTTCTTTCTTTATTACTGAAAAATTGAATATCGTCTACAATTAAAATATCCATATTTCTATATTGATCACTAAATTCTGTTGATTTGTTTTTCTGGATAGAATTTATAAAATCCATTGTAAAACGTTCACTATCAGCATATAAAACTCTTTTTGCATGGCCGTTATCTTTTGCATAATTTCCTATAGCCTGTATTAAATGCGTTTTTCCTAAACCAACGCCTCCATATACAACCAACGGATTAAAAGTTGTAGAACCCGGGGATTTTGCAACGGCGAAAGCCGCTGCTTTTGCAAATTTATTACTTTCACCTTCAATAAAGGAATCAAATGTAAAACGATCTCTAAGATTATCCTGTCCATTTCCTTTAGATTTTTGTGAAGTACTTTTTGAAAGGGAAGGAAGTTGAACAGATTGTGTTGATGAATCCATAATGATGGAATATAATAATTTATATTCTTTCCCCAATACATTAAAGATTGCTTTGTTAATTATGGTACTATAATGTTGTTCCAACCACTCATAAAAAAATTGACTTGGGACCTGGACTGTGAGAGAGGAATCTTCTATTTTTAAAGGCTTAATTGGTTTGAACCAGGTAGCATAGCTGTTTGAATTAATATTGTCTTTAATAATTTTTAATATATCGTCCCATTTTTCCATCAGGTTTAATTCCATTTATTTTCCTGTATTATTGTAAAACCTAAATAGTGAATTTAAATACAAACATTATTCTATAAATTAAACAAAAATTACTTATCAACATAAATTATATGTTATCCACACATAATTATAATTATGAATTTTGTTTAAGTAATTATTCTTATTATTTTTATCATTTATCTCTTTCTAAGATTATCCACATTTTTTTACATAAAATGTTTAAAAAATAAAAGAGTAAGAAAGAAGATAAAAGTTATCCACATATTTTAATAATGTTAACAAGTCATAATAAGATAATAAAGTTGTGGATAATTTCAAACTCAAAAATAATTTTTTTATTTTTTAAATGACTTATATATCAGTTTATTAAATACCTTGCATTATATTCTATTTTTTAATAAATTTAAAACCGGACGATTTTTCGCCCCTTTTTTTGCAAAAGAAAATAATTACTTTTGCTTTGTTATAATTCCTAAATTTACTCCTCTTTTTAAAATCTGAAAACAGATTTTATGTATAATATTAATGGATTGACGGAGGTACTTAATGTCAAAAAAAATGGTGACTCTGGACGGTAATGAAGCAGCCGCCTATGTAGCTCACAAAATAAACGAAGTTATTGCTATTTATCCTATTACACCTTCATCCCCTATGGGAGAGTGGTCTGACGCTTTTTCAGCAGCCGGTCAGAAAAACATTTGGGGTACAATACCCCAGGTTGTTGAAATGCAAAGTGAAGGTGGTGCTTCTGGCGCTGTACATGGTGCTTTACAGACTGGTGCTTTAACAACAACTTTTACCGCTTCTCAGGGATTATTATTAATGATTCCTAATATGTTCAAGATTGCTGGTGAATTAACACCAACTGTTTTTCATGTTACAGCGAGAACTGTAGCATCACATGCTCTCTCTATTTTTGGTGATCATAGTGATGTTATGGCCGTACGTTCCACTGGATTTGGTTTACTTGCCTCAAACTCTATCCAGGAAATCATGGATTTTGCACTTATTTCCCAGGCAGCGTCTCTCGAATCACGTATCCCTTTTGTTCACTTTTTTGATGGTTTTCGTTCTTCCCATGAAATTCAGAAAATCGAACAGTTAGATATTCAAGTCATTAAATCTATGATTGATGATAAGCTCGTTTTTGAACACAGAAACAGAGGGTTGTCACCTGATCGACCTGTTATCCGTGGAACTGCACAGAATCCTGATGTATTCTTTCAAGCGCGTGAAACTGTAAACGAATATTATGATAAATGTCCGGCTATCGTCCAAAATGCGATGGATAAATTTGCCAAGGAAACTGGAAGACAATATAAATTATTTGATTATATCGGACATCCGGAAGCTGAAAGAGTTATCATTTTAATGGGTTCCGGTGCTGAAGCTGTTCACGAAGCTGTTGATTATTTGGCAGCCAAGGGTGAAAAAGTTGGTGCTATCAAGGTTCGATTATACAGACCTTTCTCTATTGAACATTTTATTGCAGCATTACCAAAATCTGTTCAATCTATTGCTGTTTTGGACCGAACAAAAGAAGCCGGAAGTGCTGGTGAACCGCTTTATCTTGATGTTATTAATGCCTTAACAGAAGCAAATAGCGAAGGAAAATTACCATTTAACACCTTCCCAAAAGTTACCGGTGGACGTTACGGATTATCATCTAAAGAGTTTACGCCGGCCATGGTTAAGGGTATTTACGACGATCTTGCAAAAGATAAAAGCAAAAAACATTTTACCATTGGTATTAACGATGATTTAACACATACAAGTATCGACTATGATCCTAATTTTACGACCGAAGGCGAAGATGTTGTACGCGCTATTTTTTATGGTTTAGGTTCAGATGGTACTGTAGGTGCTAATAAAAATTCTATTAAAATTATTGGTGAAGAAACAGAAAATTATGCTCAGGGTTATTTTGTTTACGATTCCAAAAAAGCCGGAGCTGTAACAATTTCTCACCTTCGATTTGGACCCAAAGAAATCCATTCTACTTATTTAATTGATAAAGCAAATTTTGTTGCCTGTCATCAGCAATTTTTCCTGGAAAAGTTGAATGTTGTTGAAAAAGCTGTTGAAGGTGGCACTGTGCTTTTTAACACACAAGCCGGTCCGGATGAAGTTTGGGAAACACTTCCAAGAATCATTCAGGAAGATATTTTAAATAAGAAATTGAATCTGTATGTTATAGACGCCTATGATGTTGGCCAAAAAACAGGTATGGGTGTTCGTATTAATACCATTATGCAGACCTGTTTCTTTGCTATTTCCGGTGTTTTACCAAAAGATGAAGCTATCCAATATATTAAAAATGCCATCAAAAAGACCTATGGCAAAAAAGGTGATAAAATTGTACAGATGAATTTTAACGCTGTTGATCAAACATTGGCCCACCTTTTCAAGGTAGATTTAGAAGGTAAAACAGTAAATGGTAAAGAAATGCCCAGCACTGTTTCTGATAAAGCCCCTGAATTTGTTAAAAATGTAGTCAGCAAAATTATGATTGGTAAAGGCGATGATTTACCGGTTAGTGCTTTTCCACATGATGGTACCTTTGATACTGGAACGACCCAATGGGAAAAAAGAAATATAGCTCTTGAAATTCCGGTTTGGGATCCTGAAACATGTATCCAATGTGGAAAATGTTCTTTGGTTTGTCCACATGCTGCTATCAGACCAAAAGTTTATGATCCTAAAGAGCTTGACAATGCTCCTGAAACATTCAAGAGTGTCAAAGCAAAGGGTAAAGATTTTCCTGATGATTGGAAATATACTTTACAGATTGCTCCTGAAGATTGTACCGGATGTATGCTATGTATAGAAACATGTCCTGCTAAAAATAAACAACAGGTCGGACTAAAAGCCATTAACATGGCACCTCAACCACCCTTACGTGATCAGGAGAAAGAAAATTATGAATTCTTTTTAAACATTCCGGATGTTGATCGCCGCAGTGTCAAAGTTGCCTCTGTTAAAGGTTCTCAATTCCTGAGACCGTTATTCGAATACTCTGGTGCCTGTGCCGGATGTGGTGAAACTCCTTATGTTAAACTCGTTTCACAATTATTTGGTGACCGCACAATTATCTCAAATGCTACCGGATGTTCTTCAATTTATGGCGGAAACTTGCCGACATTTCCTTATACCAAAGACCAAAATGGTCGTGGTATTGCCTGGTCAAACTCACTTTTTGAAGATAATGCTGAGTTTGGTATGGGTTTTCGAATGACTGTTGATAAACATACCGAATTTGCACGCGAATTATTACAAAAACTTGCTTCAGAACTAGGTGACGAATTAGTCACGGCACTTTTAGAAGCAGACCAATCTGAAGAAGCCGGTATTTATGATCAGAGAGACCGTGTTAAAATCTTGAAAGAAAAACTCGAAAATATCAAAGGCGATGATGCCAAACAGTTGTTATCACTGGCTGATTTTCTCGTTAAAAAGAGTGTTTGGATTTTTGGCGGTGACGGTTGGGCTTATGATATTGGTTATGGTGGTTTGGACCATGTTTTGGCCTCCGGTCGCAATGTTAACGTTTTGGTACTTGATACCGAGGTTTATTCAAATACCGGTGGACAGATGTCCAAATCAACTCCGACTGGTGCTGTTGCAAAATTTGCCGCTGCCGGAAAACCATTACCTAAAAAAGACATGGGTATGATTTTTATGTCTTATGGCAATATTTATGTTGCCCGGGTTGCCATGGGTTATAGTGACTTGCAAACTATTCGTGCCTTAAAAGAAGCCGAAGCCTATGATGGGCCAAGTATTGTTCTGGCTTATGCACACTGTATTGCACATGGTATCACAATGTCTAACGGATTGAAGGAACAAAAAGCAGCGGTTGAAAGTGGTCATTACCCGCTTTTCCGTTACAATCCAGATTTAATTGAAACCGGTAAAAATCCTCTTCAATTAGATTCTAAAGAGCCTTCAATTTCCTTTGAAGAATACGCATATAATGAAACAAGATTCAAGATGCTGACCAAAACCCATCCTGAAAGAGCAAAATTCCTGTTGGATTCTGCTCAAAAAGGAGTTACTTCAAGATGGAATTTATACAAACAAATGGCAGCTATTGATTATAGCAGTTAAAACGAATAAATAATTTAGCGGTAATTTTTTATTACCGCTCTCTCTTTTTTAAAAATTGTAAAAGAAAGGACTCAATATAATGGATTTGAAAACTTCCTATATGGGTATTTCATTGAAAAATCCGTTGGTTCCTTCAGCTTCGCCATTATCTAAAGATATAAATACATTAAAAAAACTTGAAGATGCTGGTGCTTCCGCTATTGTCATGTACTCTCTTTTTGAGGAACAAATCAGCTTTGAAGCTGAAGAACTGGATCACTTTTTAACAAACGGAACTGAAAGCTTTGCCGAAGCTCTAAGTTACTTCCCTGATCACCAGGATTTTAATCTCGGACCTGACGAATATTTAGAACATATTAAAAAAGCCAAAGATTCACTTGATATACCTATTATTGGCAGCTTGAACGGAGTTTCTACAGGTGGATGGATTGATTACGCAAAAAAAATCCAGGAAGCCGGTGCAGATGCTCTTGAATTGAATGTTTATTTTATTCCTACAAACCTTGAGCAGGAAACACAACAAATTGAAAATCTTTACAGAATAATACTCAAGGCTGTTAAAGCGAATGTTACTATTCCTGTTGCCGTTAAGCTCAGTCCGTTTTTCACATCATTACCACGTACCATTAAAAAACTGCAAGAAGATGGCGCTGATGCTTTTGTACTTTTCAACAGATTCTATCAGCCTGATTTAGATCTGGATAATTTGGAAGTTAAACCTGGTGTTGTTTTAAGTACATCCAATGATCTTCGACTTCCTTTGAGATGGATTGCTATTTTATCAGATAAAATTAATGCCAGCTTTGCCGGTACAACCGGTGTTCATACAGCTAATGATGCATTAAAACTAATAGCTGCCGGTGCTGATATTACCCAGATGGCTGCCGTTTTATTACAAAAAGGACCCGAGTATCTCGGAACAATTCTCTCTGATATGACCAAATGGCTGGAAGAAAACGAATACGATTCCTTATCTGTACTAAAAGGAAGTATGAGTCAAAAATCTGTTGCTGAACCTTCAGCCTTTGAAAGAGCCAATTATATGAAGGCGTTAAATTCCTTCTAATATTACGGAATTCTTGTACTTAAAGGGCCGTATATCGGCCCTTTTTTGTTTTTATGAGTAAGAAAAACCTTGTGTTTCAATATAAAATTTTTTACCTTGTAAGGTTTTAAATTATACAACAAATGGAGATTTATAGTAATGAAGAGAACTTTTCAACCAAGTAATAGAAAAAGAGCCAACAAACACGGTTTTCGAGCTCGTATGGCAACAAAAAATGGCCGGCTGGTTCTTAAAAGAAGAAGAGCAAAAGGAAGAAAACGTTTAACCGTTAGTGATGAATTATAAAACTAATTAATTATGTGAAAAGACTTTCCCTTCCAAAGCAACGTATCTTAAAAAAAAATTCTGCTTTTCATGAAATTTTTAGATTTGGAAAAGCAATTCATGGAAAATATTTTTCGGTTTTTTATAAAATTACCGAATCGAACAAGATTGGTTTTGCTGCTAAAGGATACAAAAACAAAGTCCAAAGAAATAAACTTAAAAGAATAGGTAGAGAGATGTACAGAACACATCAATATCAAATTATTAGGCCTATTCATGCTGTCTTTGTTGTAAAATCATTAACACTCACTAAAAATTATGAAACACTCGTTAACGACTTTGATGAACTCGTCAAAAGTTTGAATAGCGAGTGTTGTAATAAATGAATGCTTCAAGTGTTAAAACAAAAGATAAAATTATTTTTTAAACTTATTCATGGCTTCTTGAAGGGATTGATTATTTTCACAATTTATCTTTACCAAAAGATAATTTCACCTATTTTTCCGAACTCATGTCGATATTATCCTTCTTGCTCTAATTATTCAATTCAAGCTATAAAAAAATATGGTATTCTAAAAGGGGGGAGCAAATCCGTTTTACGAATTTTGCGATGTAATCCTTTTTCTTCTGGCGGTTATGATCCTGTTTAATTTAAAAAAAAGAGTTTATTATGAATGTAGATAGAAAAACACTCCTTGCTTTCTTATTAATTGGCGCTACTATGTTATTTGTATGGTCGCCATATTACCAAAAATTATTTTATCCGGAAGCCTATCAACAAAAACAACTTGAAAAAAAGATGCAGAGTAGCCAGGTAGTTAAAGAGGAAATTAACCAGGAACCTACCGAAACAGAGAATATTAACGAACCAATAGTAAACAAGGTTCAGGAACCTGTCAAACCCGTTAATCCGGTTAAATCTGAACCGGAAAAATTAATTACAGTTAATACGGATTTATATAAAGCTACCTTTAGTACCAATGGTGCTGTTTTAAAGCAGTTTCAATTAAAAGAATATTTTAAACCAGACAGTACACCTGTTTATATGCTGCCAAAAGGGAATGAAGGAAATTTTGCTATTTCCTATATAGATTCTCAGGGAGATACCGTTGATACTGTTAACTGGTCATTTTTAGCCGAATGTGATTCTGTTATTTCTTTAAATGAAAGTGAAGAACAGAGTATTTCGTTCGTTTATAATTTTGATCAATATCGTCAAATCATAAAAAAGTTTACATTTTCAAATTCGCACTATGATTTTGAAATGAATATTATATTCAAAAATTTAGAAAATACTATTTATCACAAAATGTATTTTGTAAATATTCCTGCCGGTCTCGAGTCTACAGAGAAAAGATTAAACGAAGATATGAACTATGCCAAGGCAGCCGTTTATGCCGGCCAGGACATTAATAAAGGGTATAAGCCCAATGGAAAAACTGAAAAAGAGACAGGTGATATTAATTGGGTTGGAGTTCGTACAAAATATTTTGCTTTGGCTTTAGCTCCTGAAAAAAAAGCTACCTCTGCTGCTATAACCGGTTACGAAATTGCTGAAATTAGTAATCCTAAATTAAAATGGAAGCAATTTATCATCAATTTGCAAATGCCTTTTCTTGGCGAATCCAATTTAAGTGATAATTATATGATTTACATGGGACCTCTGGAACATGAGACTGTAAAATCTTATAATATTGGCCTGGAAAAATTTATGGATTTTGGCTGGAAAATTATCCAACCTTTCAGCCTGGTTATTCTATGGAGTTTTAAAAAGCTTCATTCATTTATCCCTAATTATGGTTGGGCTTTGATTATTTTTTCAATTTTGATAAAGCTAATCGTCTATCCGTTGACGCACAAAAGCTATCAATCCATGAAAAAAATGCAGACTTTACAACCCAAGGTCGCTGAATTAAAGGAAAAATATAAAAAAGACCCGCAACGTCTGCAAAAAGAAACAATGGCCCTTTACAAAGCGGAAGGGGCTAATCCGATGGGTGGATGTTTACCAATGCTGTTGCAAATGCCGTTGCTTTATGGATTGTTTATTATCTTTAGAACCACTATAGAATTGCGCGGCGAGCCTTTTATGTTCTGGATCAAAGATTTATCACAACCGGATACGATTGCAACCTTACCTTTTTCCATTCCCATGTATGGAGACTCTGTTAATATTTTACCCATTTTTATGGGTATAACCATGATTATCCAACAAAAAATGAGTATTACGGATCCGAAACAAAAGGCTATGGTTTATATGATGCCAATAGTTTTTACACTTTTATTTAATAGCTTTCCATCCGGATTAAATTTGTATTATGCTCTTTTTAATTTGTTAACGATTGCACAACAAAAATGGTTGAGTGGCGGAACAGCTACTGTAAATGTGTCCCCGGCTAAAACCAAATAATTTTTGTTGACATATTTTTTAATAATTTTTGCCTCGCAGATATACATGTGGGGCTTTATTTTTGCTGAAAGTTTAATATGAACGATACTATTGCAGCCATATCAACTCCTATAGGGACAGGTGCAATTGCTATTGTACGCTTATCAGGACCGGATTCTTTTGGTATTGCTGATAAAATATTTAAAGGAAAAAAATCGATTGATACTGCCCCTGCTAATCAGGTCATCAATGGATTTATTATTTCCAATGATTCAATAGTCGATCAGGTACTTGTTTCAAAATTTAAATCACCCAATTCTTTTACCGGTGAGAATATTGTAGAGATTAACTGCCACGGCGGAACTTTTATCGTTCAGGAAATTCTAAATTTAATAATCGCTGCCGGGGCCAGACATGCGGAACCCGGTGAGTTTACAAAAAGAGCATTTATTAATGGCAAAATGGATCTTGTACAGGCAGAAGCAGTGGCTGATTTAATTAATGCTCAAACAAATATTAATTTGCGATTATCGGTTTCACAATTGGAAGGCAAGTTATCTGATACCATACATGAACTAAAAGATAACATAAAAAAACAATGCTCGCTTTTAGAAATTGAATTGGATTTTTCTGAAGAAGATATTGAATTTGCTAAACGAGATGATTTATTAAATGATCTTGTCAAACTTGAAACAGAGTTGGAAAAATTATCCTCTTCCTTTATACACGGCCGATTATTAAGAGAAGGCGCACATATTGCAATTGTTGGTCAGCCAAATGTTGGTAAGTCTAGTATTTTAAATATGTTATTAAAACAAGACCGTGCTATTGTTTCTTCAATTCCTGGAACAACCCGGGATACTTTGGAAGAATCTCTTGATATAAAAGGTTTTTTGTTTAAAGTAACAGACACGGCTGGAATTAGAGACACTGATGATCTTGTTGAAAATAAAGGAGTTAACCGGTCTAATCAGATTTTAAAGAATGCTGACATTATTTTACTGATTGTTGATTCGTCTCTGCCTGATATAAATTCAACAAAAACTTTTTTAGATACATATATCAAAACATCTATAAAACCTGATCAAATGTTGATTGTCGTTTTCAATAAAATAGATATTGTGGATAAACAATCATTCGCTGAATATAAAGAAATTTTTAATGATTATACCTCATTGGAAATTTCTGCCAAAACCGGGTTTGGTTTTTCTTCTCTTGAAGATACACTTGTAAGTCTGGTATCAAACAAGCCAGATATACAATTTAATAACATGCTGACAAAAATGCGACATTATGATTCTTTAAACAAATCATTGATGTATTTAAAAAATGCCATTGCTTCGTTAAAAGAAAACTTTTCTCCTGAATTTGTATCCTTTGATCTCAGAGCTTCACTGGATGCTCTTGGAGAGATTACAGGCGAAGTAACAACAGATGAAATTTTAAATGATATATTTTCGTCATTTTGTATTGGCAAATAAAATGTTTCACGTGAAACATTTTTGATTAAAAAGGTGTTTTATGACTCTGGAAGAATATGATGTTATAGTTATAGGTGCGGGTCATGCCGGATGTGAGGCTGCTTTAATCGCTTCTAAAATGGGGGCCCGGACTTTGTTGGTAACGATCAATCTATTTACAATTGCGCAAATGTCCTGCAATCCGGCCATAGGTGGGTTGGCCAAAGGACATTTGGTTAAAGAGATTGATGCTCTTGGCGGTCAGATGGGTGTCGTTGCGGATGAAACCGGTATTCAATTTCGAATGCTCAATACCTCCAAAGGACCTTCTGTTTGGTCGCTAAGGACGCAAAATGACCGGGCTGAATATTCATTGCGAATGAAACATTATGTTGAAAACCAGGAAAATCTTTATATTCGTCAACATGATGTAAAAGAGCTTGTAATAAAAAATGATAAAGTAACGGGCATTGTTACTGAAGTTGGAACTGTTATAAAAGCCCATTCTGTTATTCTGTGTAATGGTACTTTTTTAAATGGATTGATTCATGTTGGATTAAAAAATATCCAGGGTGGACGATCCGGTGAGATAGCTTCTGTTGGATTGTCTGATCAGTTATTAAATTTGGGATTTGAAGTTGCAAGACTTAAAACAGGAACACCGCCACGTATTGACGGTCGTACCATTAATTATGCATCTACAATACTTCAACCCGGTGATGAAAACCCTGTCCCGTTTTCCTATCAACACGAAAATATTACCACCGAGCAATTACCATGTTATTTGACAAAAACGACCTCAAAAACCCATGAGATATTACAACAGGGACTTGATCGGTCACCGCTTTATACAGGTGTGATTAAAGGTGTAGGTCCCCGCTATTGTCCTTCTATTGAAGATAAAATTGTTCGATTTTCTGATAAAGATTCCCATCAACTTTTTTTAGAACCTGAAGGCCGTGATACCTATGAATATTACCTGAATGGTTTTGCTACCAGTCTTGCTGAAGAAACGCAAATTGAGGCTGTTCATTCAATTCCCGGACTCGAAAATGCAAAACTGACACGTTTAGGTTATGCTATTGAATATGACTTTTTCCCGCCTTCACAACTTAAATCAACTCTTGAGACAAAGGCTGTTGAAAATTTGTATTTTGCCGGACAGATTAACGGTACCTCCGGATATGAAGAAGCCGCAGCTCAGGGTCTTATGGCGGGTATTAATGCTGTTTTAAAAAACAGGGGAGAAGGACCTTTTGTATTGCCCCGCTCCGAAGCTTATATTGGTGTTCTTATCGATGATTTGGTAACCAAGACCGTTACCGAACCCTATCGTATGTTTACCTCAAGAGCAGAATATCGGTTATTACTGCGTCAGGATAATGCTGATTTACGTCTTATGGAATATGGTTATAAATTCGGAACCATACCTGAACATATTTACGAGGATGTACAGCAACGCAAAAAAGAAATTGATGATACAATTCATCTGTTCAAATCATTTCGTCCTTCTGTTAATGATGTTAATACCATTCTTGAAAAAGCCGGTTCATCGACTCTTTTGCAGGTTGAACCTTTTGATAAACTACTAAAACGACCGGAACTGTCACTGTCTCATTTTTTTGGTTTTGACAGCCACCCTGTTTTTAATGAACAGACCCGGTTTTGGGATAAGGTGAGAGAACAGGTTGAAATAGAAGTTAAATATGAAGGGTTTTTACAGCGACAGAAAAACCTTGTTCAAAAAATGGATGATTTGGAAAATATGATCATTCCGGATGGTTTTGATTATAATTGTTTGAATTCTGTATCCAATGAGGGAAGAGAAAAATTATCGAGCATACGTCCCCGTACTTTGGGTCAGGCATCCCGGATATTGGGCGTCTCTCCGTCGGATATTGCTGTTTTAATGGTTTTTCTAAGTCGGAAAAGAAAGAAATAATGTTTCACGTGAAACATAGGTTATAATGGATAAGATAAATTTAAAAGCTTTGCAAAAATTAAAAGATGAGGCTGTTATTAATGATGCGCAGTTTTTGCAGTTTGCAGAGTATATTCAGCTTTTAAAAGAGTGGAATAAAAGAACAAATCTGATTTCTAAAAATGATGTGTCACGAATTGTTGAAAAGCATATTACAGAGTCTTTTGTTTATGCGGATTATTTAAAAGCGACAGATCAATTTATAATGGATCTGGGTACAGGGGCTGGTTTCCCGGGAATTCCTGTAAAGATATTAAAACCTGATTTTGAAATTCATTTAGTAGAGTCCAAGCGTATAAAGGTTCTTTTTTTAAAAGAAGTCATTGATAGATTACGTTTAACAGATGTTTTTGTTTATAATGAAAGAGTTGAGGAATTCAAGAGTTCTCGTCGCTATGATGTTATTATGGCTCGTGCAGTCAGTGAGTTGAAAAAGTTATGGATCTGGTCGCATCCGCATTTAAAAGAAAACGGTCGGGTGTTGACTTTGAAGGGGGGAGACCTGGATCAGGAAGTTAAAGATTTGCAGGATTTTGATAGTCATGTTCATGTTGAGATAGATACTAAAAAAGATCAACAAGGGAATGAAAAATTGATGGTCATTCTTGACTGATTTTTGGAGTAGTCTTGTTTACTAATAAAGTTAAAAATTGTTTTTCTGAGAATATAAACTACCGCCGGGTTTTGGACCGGATAGCCGGTAACGAGTCTCTACAGGTTAAAAATCTGGCCGGCTCTTCTTCTGCTTTTTTTATCTCCAATTTGTTTGGTGATATTCAAAAAGACATCGTGTGTATAATGCCGGGTCTGGATGAAGCCAAAATATTTTATGAAGATTTGGTGGCAGTCCTTGGCGAGGATCGTGTGGAATTTTTTCCTGCTCATCAACGACAGGCGTGGAGTGAAGTTGGTCCGATCAGCACTGTGGTTGGCCGACGTATAACAGCCTTGAAAAGTATGATGCAGTCCGCGTCCAAGGTTTACGTCCTATCTGCCGCTGCTTTAATTGAAAAAGTAGCCGATGCCGAACAAATTCAAAAACGTATGCTCGATATAAAAGTAGGCGATGAATTTGATTTTGAAAAGTTTGTTGAACAAATAGTACGCCTGGGATTTGTCCGTGAAGAACGGGTTGACCGACCCGGAGAAATGAGTGTAAGGGGAGGTATTGTAGATGTTTTTCTATTTGAAAATATTCATCCGGTTCGCATAGAGTTTTTTGGAAACCAGGTTGAATCTATTCGTTTGTTTGATGTCGAGACTCAAAAATCAATCGATAAAATTAAAGATATACAGATTTTCCCGAATTGTTCTGCCGGGCCTTATGGTACCCCGGATGAACACCCGTTGGACCGTTTATCTTTCTCAAAAACAGTTCTAGACTTTTTCTCTAATGATACGGTTTTGTTTTTTTCTGATTATTCACTTGTTGTAAACAGTTTGGAAGATTCAATCAAAGAGGTATCTGTACGCCTTGAATCCTTTGTTCAGGAGCACGGTTTTCCGATCTCTTTTGAAGATTATTATTTAGATCTCGATCTTTTTGAAAAAAACCAGGAAAATTTTCAATCCATTAATAATGTCCGTGTTTATACAAATAAAGAATGTATTGATTTCAATATTCAGGAAAGCCAGCATTTTGCCGGAAATCTTGATCTTTTTCAAAAGCAGATTGTGTCAACAAAAGACTCTAAATGTTATTTGCTATGCGAGTCGGAATCTCAAAAAAAGCGATTTCAAGACCTTTTGTTCCAGCACCAAATTGATAAAGTGATCTGTGATGTTCTGGAAATCAAATCCGGATTTTCCTGGCCGGATGAGAATATTTTTGTTTATACGGATAAAGAGCTGTATAGTCGTGTCAAGACGCCTCGTTTGAATAAAATAGAAAGCCGGGCCATTTCATATAAAGTCCTGTCATCTATTAATCGGGGAGATTTTGTTGTTCATACGGATCATGGTGTCGGTGTTTTTATGGGACTGAAAAAGATTGACGCCTATGGCAAAGAACGCGAATGTCTGATGATTGAATATCAGGACAGGGACATGTTATATGTGCCCCTTGAAAAAATGGACCGGGTCCAAAAGTATTCTTCAAGCGAGAGTGCGGTTCCTCAGCTAAACAAACTGGGGACCGTACATTGGGAAAAGCTTAAAAAACGCACCAAAAAACGAATTCGGGAAATTGCTGAACAGTTGATAAAACTGTATGCCACGCGAAAAATGCAAAAGGGTTATGCCTTTTCTAAAGATACGGTGTGGCAGGGTGAACTTGAAGCCTCTTTTAAATATGACGAAACAATTGACCAACTCAGTGCTATTGAAGATATTAAAAAAGACATGGAGTCGGATCGCCCCATGGACAGATTGGTGTGCGGCGATGTTGGTTATGGTAAAACCGAAGTTGCCATCCGGGCTGCTTTTAAAGCCATATCTGATAACAAACAGGTTGCTGTGCTTGTTCCAACAACAATTTTAGCACAACAGCATTTTGAGACCTTTTCAGAAAGATTCAGGTCTTTTCCGGTAAGGGTTGATATGATTTCCCGATTCCGTACTCCTCAACAGCAAAAAGCTGTTTTAAAGTCCGTAGCTGCCGGAGAAGTTGATTTACTCGTTGGTACTCACAGAATATTATCAGAGGATGTAAAATTTAAAAATCTGGGGTTTTTAATTGTTGATGAAGAACAGCGATTTGGAGTCCTCCATAAAGAGAAATTAAAACTATTAAAAAGTAATGTCGATACATTATCTTTATCAGCAACGCCAATTCCCCGTACAATGCACATGTCTTTAATCGGCGCCAAGGATATGTCATTAATCAATTCTCCTCCCAGTAACCGTCTGCCAATTAAAACCGAGGTCAGCCGGTTTGATAAGGACTTGATTCGGGAAATTATTATCAAAGAAATTGACCGGAATGGTCAGATTTATTTTGTTCATAACCGGGTTCAGTCTATATACAGTATTGCAAATCTTGTTCGGGACATCGTACCGGAGGTTTCTATTGCCGTGGCCCATGGTCAAATGCAAGGCCATGAATTGGAAAAAGTAATGCACGCTTTTGCTCAAAAAAAAGTACAATGTCTGATTTGTACGATGATTATCGAATCCGGTATTGATTTTCCGAATGCCAATACATTGATCGTCAACCGGGCTGATCGATTTGGTTTGGCCCAATTATATCAATTAAGGGGCCGTGTCGGTCGTTCTGACCAGCAGGCCTATGCCTATTTACTCATTCCTTCTTTGAAAAAGTTAAACCGAATTGCCATTAAAAGACTGCAAACAATCCAGGAACTGACGCATCTGGGATCCGGTTATAAGGTAGCCATGAAAGATTTGGAAATTCGCGGCGCAGGAAATATTTTTGGTGCTCAGCAGAGCGGATTTGTCGATGCTTTGGGATATGAGTTGTATAACAAAATTATTGAAGAAACCATTTTAGAATTGCGGCGGGATTTAAATCTGGAACCTGTGGGTGAAGCAAAAGAGAAGGAACAGGATGTTGAATCGAAGGTCGAAATGGCTGTAGATGCTTATTTACCGGATTATTACGTAAAGTCTCCGGCTGAAAGAGTTGATATTTACCGTCGATTGGTGGAGATGAAAAATGTGGAAGGCGTTGAAAGCTTAATTGATGAAATGAGAGATCGTTTTGGTCCGCTTCCCCAAAAAGCAGAAAATTTGTTTAATTATATTTTATTGAAAATTTTGTCAAAAAGCGCCAAGCTGCATTCCATTTCACTCAGAGATGGAAAACTGGTTGGAAAATTTAACCAGCAGAATATTCCAAAGGGGGAACAATTCCGGCCCTGGCTTAGTAAAATTGTTCAAGGTGTTGAACAAGACCTGGAATTAAAGCAAGAAAAAACGGACTTGTTGTTTGAATTAAAATTTTCTTCTCATGAAGAGCACATGGAAACAGCTAAAAAATTCTTGCAAAGAATAGTTTAAATAGTTATCTTTGTTAATTAATATAAATCAAAAAGATAGGTCGATAATATAGAGGAAAATATGAATTATCGATTATTTAAGGTTTTTGTTGTTGTTTTTATTGGATTTGGGTGCATTTTTTTTGGTTGTCGTGAAAAAAAAGTTATTGCACGTGTTGGTAATCATCTGATTTATTTAAAAGACTTGAATTCCTATATTCGTTCGAGTCATGGGGCTTCTGTCAAAAAAGTAAATTATGATATGAGTAAGCAATACTTGAATAATATGATTGATGAATATGTAAAGCTCATTGATGCTTACGCTCATCATTTAAATGAAGATCCGGATATAGAAAAAGCTGCAAAAAAAAGTTTTAAAAAAGACATGTATCAGGCTGTTATTGCAGATAAAGTAATTGACAAGGTTATTTCTGATGATCAAATCCGGGAAAACTATAACCATAAATTAAAAGAAGTAAAGCTTTATCACATTTTTTTACCAATGGCCAAAAATGCACCGGATTCTGTCAAGAGTGTTGTTGTTAGTCAATTAAACGGATTAAGAAAACAAATGAGGGAAGGAGCTGATTTTCAAACATTAGCTCGTAAATTTTCCAAAGATTCTCTGACAGCAGGAAAAGGCGGTGAATTAGGTTTTGTAAAATGGGGAAAACGCGGCTTTGGAACAAGCTTTTATCATAAAGTGTTTAATATGAAAGAAGGTCAAATATCAAAACCGATACAATCACAATATGGATTTCACCTGGTCAAGGTTGATAAAATCCGGCCGGTTGAACAGCCTCCCTACAAGTTTGAACGGGAAAAAATTCAACGCAGTCTGTTTCGTAGCAATAGTCAGGAATTGGAAAAGGTATATAACAAATTTTCTAAAGGTGTATTAAAAAATTACAATTGCCGTTATAATGACATCAATATTGATTCTTTATCTGTTTTTATTATAAAGAAATATGAAAAAAATCCCTTTTGTTTATTGAATGATTTTTTAAGTGATAGTTTGAGAGATAAACCTCTGGTTGAGTATAATAACGGACAATTTACTGTTGCTGATTTTGTTTCAGAAATTGATATAATATCTCCTGAACGTCGCCCAACATTGGAATCAAGAGAAAGTGTTGATAGGTTATTAAAACGTATATTTACTTATGAACTGTTGATTCAATTTGGTTATGATAAAGGCTATCATCGTAAAAATGAGTTACACAGCAAATATCTTACTCTTAAAGAGGGTTTGATGATACGCCAAATTGAGAACCTTCAAATCAACGAAAAGCTTGATTCTTCTGAGGAAGTTTATCGTGACTATTATGAAAAGAATAAATCCCAATATATGGAACCCGTAAAAGTTAAGGTACAGGAAATTCAGGTAAAAGATATTGGTTTGGCAAATCAAATTTTATCCCGTGCGATAAAGGGTGAAAGTTTTGACCGATTGGCTGAAAAATATAACCAGCGATCAGCTACAAAAAATAATAAAGGTATATTGGGATATATAACAAGAATTCAATACGGACCTATAGGATCCACTGCCGTGAATATGGAAGAAAACCAAATATCTGATGTAATTAAATATGGAAGCATGTATTCGGTTATTAAAATTCTTGAGAAACCGGCGCCGGTTTTTAAAGACTATAATCTTGTTAAAAGCAAGGTTATCGGTGATTATAAAACTAAAATGCGTGACCAACTTGATTCTGCCTGGAAAATTAGTTTAAAGAAACAAATACCTGTGCAGGTATATAATGGAGTTTTAAAAAAAGAATTTCAAAGTTAAAAAGGTAATGTGTTGAAGATTTTTAAAACATTAATCGTTTGTTGCCTCTTTTTTATTTCATGTAAAAGTCAGCCGGAAGATAACTCTCCGGTTATCGCTCAAGTAGGAGAGACAAAATTTACCGCTAATGACTTGAAAGAGGTTGTTCCTGAAAACTCTGCATTACAGATTTCTGCTGAACAAATTCAGATTTACATAAAGAGTTGGATAGAAAAAGAACTGCTTTATCAGGAAGCGGTAAAAAGAAATTTGACCAAAGATCCAGCTGTTCAAAAACAAATAAAAGAATTAACTAAAAATTGTATTATCAGCCATTTTATTGATAACGAAATTGAAAAAAATATTAAAGTTTCCGATGATGAGTTGAAGCAATTTTATAATGAAAATAAACAAGAATTTATTCGTCCTTATGATATGTATAAAGTTCGATATGCTCTTTTTGAAAATTACAGGCAGGCCAATGCTTTTCGAAAAAGTGTCATGGAAGATGCAGATTTTTTTCAGTTGTCAAGAACGCAATCATTGGACACAAATTTAAAAAATGCTGATGATGTTCCATGGACGACGGCTGAAGAATTGCCTGAAGGTGCACGTGAAAATTTAAAAACAAAAGTAAATGCTTATTCACGCCCAATAAAAACGACAATTGGATATTATATTATTCAGATATTAGATATCAGACCTAAAGGTGAGGTTCAGGACTTTGATGAAGTAGCTGAAAAGATAAAATGGCGTGTGGTGTTAAATAAAAAGGAAGAAAATTATCACCGGTATGTCTCTCTCTTACATGAGAATGCCGAAATTCAAACCGATTGGATGCTGTTACAGCAAATCCTTAAAGATTCTTTACAATAACTTGGATTTATTATGAAAAGATTAATATTTCTTTTGTCCTTACTTTTAATAAGCGTAGGATATACCCAACAAGTTTTGGACAAAATTATCGCAATAGTTGATGATAAAGTCATATTGGCTTCTGAGGTGACTCAGGCAGCTCAGTTTTTAGCCATGCAACAGGAAATTGACTTGAACAAAAATCAGCGAGAGTTTGAGCGTTTAACCAACGAAGCACTTACTTCTCTTATAAATCAAAAATTATTGTTGATTCAGGCAAAAAAGGATACCGTACTTGCAGACGAAAGACAGGTTGATACCTATTTGCAGCAACAAATGCAAAGTGTTATTCAGCAGTTGGGCGGAGAGGATAAAGTTGAAGCCTATTATAAATCCCCTTTATCCAAAGTTCGTCGTACTTTTAAAGAACAAATTGAAAATAATTTAACAATGCAGACTGTTCGAGACCAAAAGGTTATGGATATTTCTGTAAATCGCCGGGAAGTTAAAGAATTTTATAAAACAATGAAAGATTCTTTGGGAAACTTGAAAGAATCAGTGGATATTAGCCATATTTTAGTTGAAACAAAACCCGGAGAAGAGGCACGAAAAGAAGCGTTCGAAAAAATTAGCAAAATAAAAGAGTTGATTTTAGAGGGTAATGATTTTGCTCAATTGGCACAGGATTATTCTCAGGACCCGGGGTCTGCCGAACGGGGTGGTGACCTTGGATTTATGTCAAAAGGTGAATTTGTTCGACCTTTTGAAGAAGCGGCTTTTAAATTAAAACCTGGTGAATTATCTGATATTGTGGAAACGGAGTTTGGGTTTCATATTATTCGACTGGAAGACAAACGTGGTGATAAAATCCATACCCGCCATATATTAATTTCTTTAACTCCTTCAAAAGAAGATGAGGTTACGGCCGCAAATAAAATTAAAGAGATTTATCAAAAATTAAAAAATGGTGAGGATTTTGTCAGTTTGGTTGAACAATATTCTGATGACAAGTCTTCAAATAAAGAACAAGGACATTTGGGATACTTTGAAATTGATCAACTGAGAAACACGGCAAAAGAATTTGTTTATGCAATAACAGATGTTAAAGAAGGGCAAATTAGTGAGCCTGTGAAAACAAAGTATGGATTTCATATTCTAAAAGTTAATAAAAGAGATCAGGGACGGGAGCTGGACCTCGAAAAAGACTGGGATAGAATAGAGCAAATGGCCCTGGAATATAAAAAACAAAAAGAATTCAACCAATGGCTTCAGAGCCTTAAAAAAGAAGTTTATATAAAAATTTACAGAGATGTAAGCTAAGTCGGTCTTTAAGACCGGCTTTTTTAATATTATACTGGATTATCAATATGTTTAAAAAATTTATAATATTTTTTTTCATAATCTGTACATCATCTTTTGCTCAAAATCCTGTGAGCAGTGATTTTACAATTGCGCGTTTAAAATATGATGGCGGTGGTGACTGGTATAATAATCCCTCCATGATTCCGAATTTATTATCATTTTTAAAAACAAATGTTCATATAAATACTTTGGACGATGAAGTTCAGGTTAATCTGGATGATGACAAGTTATTTTCTTTTCCTTTTCTTTTTATGACAGGTCATGGAAGAATTTATTTTTCACCCAGCCAGGTTGAAAAATTGAGGACTTTTTTGACTCATGGTGGATTTTTGTATGCGGATGATGATTATGGAATGGATAAACATTTCCGGCGTGAAATGAAAAAGGTCTTTCCGGATAAAGAACTTGTTGAAATACCTTTTTCTCATCCGATTTTTAATTCAGTTTACAATTTTCCCAATGGTCTTCCAAAAATCCATGAACATGATGGAGGCCCGCCTAAAGCGTTCGGATATTTTCATGAAGGAAGACTGGTTGCTTTTTACAGTTTTAATACCAATATTTCTGATGGTTGGGCTGATCCGGAGGTCCATAAAGATCCGCCGGAAATAAGAGAAAAAGCGCTAAAAATGGGTGCTAACATAGTTGTATATGCATTGACTGATTAATATTATGGAAAACAAATATCCAACATATCACTTGCTTGTAAAGAGACTTGGCCAGTTTCGAAATGCTGAAAAAAGAAACAGGCTTTACAAAGCGTTTTTATGGTTTTGTGTAACAGTAATGTGGATAACTCTCTTTTCTGGCGGTATTGAATTTCTATTCAAACTTTCCACAAATATCCGAGGGATTCTTTTAGCTGTAACAGTTACCGGTGTCGTCGTTTCTTTTTTTTATTTTTTATTGCAGCCGGTTGCAAGTGTTTTAAATCGTCATAATCCTTCACTCTATAAAATTGCTGCCAAAGTTGGAAAATTTTATAATGGTATTGATGATAAAATTGTAAATGCTTTACAGCTTTATGAAAAGCGTCAGGACAATAAAGAAAATTATTCTCTTGCACTTTTGGAAGCCGCTATTTTAAATGTTTCAGAAAAGCTTGAACATGAAAAATTCTCTAATAAAATAGACAAAAGACCATTTCATCAGGCCGTTCGTATTTTTATTATATCATTTATTGTTTGTCTGTCTATTTATACTGTTTTGATTAACCACCTGAATCCTGCTTTTGTACGTCTTGTTCATCCAAAGACGAGCTACCAGCTTGTTGATCCTGTTCATTTTCAAATATGGCCCAAGGATACAACGTTGATAAAAGGAAAAGACCTGACAGTAAAATGTATTGTGGATCAGCAAAAAGATGAATCCCTAATATTACAGGTAATGAAGGATAAATATCAACAGGACATTGAACTGCAATTGACAAAAGACGATACGTTTCGTTACACATTTACTACAGTAAGGGATTCTTTTCGTTATGCTTTTCGATACGGCAAACAAACATCGAAGGTATATGCCGTTTCAGTTCACGAGTTTCCACTCTTACGGTCCCTGACACTCAAAGTGGTCCCGCCGGCGTACTCTGGTTTGCAGCCGTTTTTACTGGAAGAAAATGTGGGCGATTTCAGTGCCTTAAAAGGTTCCTCTATTGAAATAAGTGGTTCTGCCAACAAAAATTTGCATACGGCCTCTGTTGAAATCGGCAATAACAAATCGGTTCCATTAAATATCAAAGATAACCGGGTTAATGGCCGTTTTGTTTTGCAGGAAAATATTACTTATTCATTTAAATTGCTGGATTTTGAAGGGTTTACCAATCAAAATCCGATTAAATATAGAGCAAGTGTTTTAGTGGACCAATATCCGTTTATTGAAATAGTTGTTCCCGGTAAAGATATCGATTTAACCGAAGAGATGCAGATTCCCCTTCTTATTCGTGCAGAAGATGATTTTGGGCTTTCTAAAATGGTTTTAGGCTATCAGGTACTAACACCTGGTCAAACAGAACCCGATAGCAGTCGTTATATTTTTTCACAATTACCATTATCCAAACCCGATTTAAAAACCAGTTTTAATTTTAACTGGGACCTGACAGAGTCTGAAATGCTGCCGACCGATGTTTTGGTTTATTTTGCCGGGGTATATGATAATGATAATATTTCAGGACCAAAATTTAGTCAAAGTAAAATTTTTCGGGCACGTTTTCCATCGCTTGTTGAAATGTACCAATCTTTGGAAAATCAGCATGATAAAGCCGCTGATGAAATGGAAAACATGTATGAAAAAAGTAAAGAAATAAAAAGTAAAATGGATGATTTGGCCCGTGAACTGAATAAAAGTAAAGAGATGGACTGGCAGCAGCAGCAGGAGCTGGAAAAGGCGCTTGAAAATAAAAAGCAAATGCAAAAAGAACTGAAAGAGATGTCCGATATTTTTCAGGAAATGATTGAAAATATGGAGAAAAACGAGCTGGTTTCCAAGGAGACCCTTGAAAAATATGAACAGCTCCAGGACCTCTTAAAAGATATAATGACGCCTGAACTGCAAGAGGCCATGAAAAAAATATCCGAAGGTATGAAAGATATAGATCCGGAGATGATGCAAAAAGCAATGGAAGAGTTTAAAACCTCGGAAGAAGAGTTTCAAAAGAGTTTGGAACGTTCTATTTCTCTTTTAAAAAAATTAAAGATCGAACAAAAACTAGACCAGGCTATAAAATTATCCAAAGAGATTTCAGATGAGCTTGAAAATGCAAGCAATGATATGGCAAATGAAAAAGCTGATGATAATAAAACGATGCAAAAGCAACAGCAAATGAAAAACGATTCCCAGGCTTTATCTGATTTGCTGCAAGAATTGCAGCAGGACATGAAAGAATTTCCGACAATGCCGCAGGATGATGTTAAAAAGGCCTCAGATCAGATGAATGCTGATCAGCATATGCAAAATCTTGAAAATATGCAAAATCAAATGCAGCAGGGACAAATGCAGGAGGCTTCCAAGTCAGCCATGAAGGCTATCCAAACCATGCAAAATATAAGCATGCAATTGATGAATGCCAAGCAGCGGATGAATGGGGAGATGCAGAAAAAAACCACACAGGCTTTGATGAAGAGCAAAAAACAACTGGCGCAAATATCAAAAATGCAGGAATCGCTTATAGATGAAACCAACCAGTTATCCAATAATATGGACAAGGTAACAGAGACAGCCGAAAAACAACATCAGATACAATCCGGTGTGAAACGTATTACAGATTTATTATTCGAAACATCAAAAAAAAGTATGAGTGTTTCACCAAAGACCAGCAGGGCCCTTGGTCAATCTCTTGAAAAGATGGAAAGTTCATTACGTGCCCTGGAAGAGCGAAAAACCACTAATGCAGCAACAGACCAAAAATCTGCCATGGCAGCCCTTAATATGGCAGTTCATCAAATACAATCTACATTGCAGAGTATGATGCAGGGCCAGAGTCCTTCCGGGATGGGATTTCAGCAGTTTATGGACCAAATGCAGCAACTTGCAAAAGGTCAACAAGGTATTAATCAGCAAACCATGGGCTTGGGAAGTAAAATGAGTCTGGCACAGCAGGCTGCCATGTCACGATTGGCATCCGAACAAAACAGAATTCGAAAATCCATGCAGGAACTGGCGAACGAGGCCGGACAGGTTTCGGATGTTTTGGGAGATATGGACGCTATTATAAATGATATGGAAAAAGTGGAAAAAGATTTTGTTGATAAAAATGTAACGCGCATGACCCTGGAAAGACAAAACAGAATATTGTCCCGTATGCTGGATGCTCAACGGTCTATAAGGGAACGGGAATACAGCCGTAAACGTAAAGCGGAAACCGGTAAGGAGTATTTGGCTAAAAGTCCTGATGATTTACCAAAAGATTTGGGTGAACGACGCAACAAATTGTACCAGGACCTTTTAAGAGCGAAAAAGGAAGGATATACTAAAGATTATCTTGAACTTGTTAAAAAATATTTTGAGGCATTGAATAAAAATGCGGTCCAGAATTCTCAATAATATAATTTTTATTATTTTGTGTGCTCAAATCTCTTTTTGTGCCGCGCAAACTTTTTCCAAACAAAATAACGATAATAAAAGACGTTTGGCAAGCCAATATGAACGTGCAAAAAGATACGATTTGGCTGCGGATATTTATATTTCATTATGTGATGAAAATCCGCACGATATATCTGCCTATATCAGTGCAAAGCGTTGTTTACTGAATTTGAATGATTATTCAAAATTAGAGCAATTAATATATAATCTAAAGAAAAGTTATCGCCATGTTCGTTTTGAAATTGATTTGGCAGAAATAAGTTATTTAAAGGGTGAAGAACAAAAAGCCATGCAGCTTTTGGAAAGTACGATCACCGATAATTCCACAAATATTGAAGCTTATACACTGGCCGGACGATTTTATTTAAATAATAAAATGTATAAAAAAGCTTTAAATTTATTCTTAACCGGACGGAAAAAGATAAAAAATCAGGATTTATTTATCTTTGAACTGGCTGCTATTTATCAGCAAACGGAAAAGTATGAACTTTTAGTTTTTGAATATGTAAAATATGTCCAAAAATATCCCGGTCAAATATCGTTTATCCAATCCAGGTTTGCCCAGATCATTAATGAACCAAAAGTTCAGAAAATAGTTTTTGAAACTCTGGAAAAAAAGATCCAGCTTACACCGGAAACGGAATGGATTCGAAAACAATTACTGGGTTATCTTTATACAATTACCGGAAATTATGAACAGGCTTTTACAAACCTGGTTTTCCTGGAGAATTATTTAGCAAAACAATCCACCAAGGAATTAAAGGAAAAATATCTTGCCGGTCAGTATTTATTTCAGTTTGCCAATACCGCCATCAGAAACAACTCGATTCAATATGCGGAACAAGCCTATCGTTATATCATTAACAATTTACCTGCCGGGCCTTTTATGCACCAGTCAAAACTGGGTTTGGCATATATTTTAGAAAAGCAGGAAAAATATAATCTTGCCATTCAAGCCTATGAATCTTTTATTAAAGAATTTCCAAATGCGATGGAAGCCATGCAGGCATTTTTGCGAATTGGTGATATATGGTATTCCCTGGGCGATTATGAAACGGCAGCCGATGTTTATAAACGTATGTTGGACAAGCGACCAAGTGTTACCTATTTAGCTCAAGCTTATTTTAACCTGAGCAATTGCGCTTTGCAGCTAAATCAATTTAAAATGGCAAAAAAGTACCTGAATAATATTAAAAATTTGTTTCACAACCAAAGGGGAGAGGAATATTGGCAGTCACAATATAAACTGGCTGAATTGTCCTTTTATCAACAAAAACCACACGAGGCTTTGGAATCTTTAAAAGCTTTTGAAGATCGATTTAATTCCAGACAGCAGGATTATTCCAAAACTGTTGACAACGATGCCCTTGAGTTACAGTCCATGTTGTTCGAAAACCAATCAGACACGCTTGCATTATCAACAATGGGAAATGTACAACTGCTCCTTTTTCAAAATCAGCAGGATTCTGCTATTCATATAATAGAAAATTATTTAACTGAAAATTCTTATTCCATGCTAAATGAAGATTTTTATCTTTTATTATCAGATTTATATATAAAAAAAGGTGAATCCTCAAAGAGTTTGGCACTTTTGAATAAAATATATTCAAATGAGGACAGTATATTACAGGACATGGCCCTTGTAGAAATAGCCAAAGTTTATGATTTTCAAATCAAGGACAAAGCCCTGGCTGTTAAAAATTATGAACTTTTATTAACCGATTTTCCGGCAAGTATATATTTGGAATATGCCCGTGAGCGTATTCGGGAAATAGAATCAGGGAATTGAAAATGTTTTTGAAAATTAGAATATTATTAATGGTGATTATCGGATTTTTATTATCCACCTATTCCGTTGGTTTTTCTCAAAAATTATTAATATATATGGATTTAAAGCAGGAAGACCATCTGAAAGCCTATGGAATTGCTTTTTGGGCCCTGGAACATAGTATTAATGTAGAATGGTTGTTAAATTATCGCGGCGGGTCTTTTATGATGGACCACTATCCGGCTGTTGAACGTGAATTAAGGGTTCGGGGCGTTTCCTTTGACATGATTTCAGGTTCGGATGCCTCTCAAATATATGCTAAAATCGAACAGGAAAACATGGACGTTATTCTTTTGGAAAAAGCGCCTAAAATTGCTATTTATGCACCACCCAGTAAACAGGCCTGGGACGATGCTGTTTTGCTGGCCTTGGAATACGCCCAAATACCGCACGATTTATTATGGGATGACAAGGTTTTGGAAGGCCGGCTGGAAGAATATGATTGGCTGCATTTGCATCATGAGGATTTTACCGGTCAATATGGAAAATTTTATGCTAATTATAGAAATACCGATTGGTATAAAGACCAGGTTGAAAAAAACCAGGCAATGGCACATAAAATGGGATTTACCAAAGTCTCTGAATTAAAAAAGGCTGTTGCCAGAACTATAAAAAAATTTGTGCAAAACGGTGGTTTCCTTTTTGCTATGTGTTCAGCAACGGATACATTTGATATAGCTTTGGCGGCAGAAAATGTTGATGTTGTTGCTGATATGTTTGACGGTGATCCGCCTGATGGCCATGCTCAGGGTAAACTCGATTTTTCAAAATGCCTGGCATTCGAAAATTTTACATTGGAACTAAATCCGATGTTATATGAATATTCTTCGATTGATATTCCTCCCAGTTATGCACCGGCATTAAGAGGTGCAGAAGCAGAATATTTTACCTTGTTTGAATTTTCAGCAAAATATGATCCTGTTCCTACTATGCTTACACAAAATCATGTGTCTGTTGTAAAAGGATTTATGGGACAGACGACCGGGTTTAATCGTAATAATCTGAAAAAAACCGTTGTCATTCTGGGACAGGCTGAAAACACAAATCAGATTAAATACCTGCATGGTAATCAGGGCAAAGGAACATTTACTTTTTATGGCGGACATGATCCGGAGGATTATCAACATTTTGTCAACGATCCACATACACAATTATCACTTCACAAAAACTCACCAGGCTATCGGCTGATTTTAAACAATATTCTTTTTCCTGCGGCCAGGAAGAAAAAGCTTAAAACCTGAAAATAAACATTAATTTCAGTATCATACTTGTTGATTTATGCCCTTATATTGATTAAATTTGATAAAAATTAGCTGGAGGATTATGCCTGTGAATGTTCACCATATTTCAATCCGTACGTCACAAAGAGTTCAGATGATTAATATTGATAGCCAGGTTAATAGTCTGGTAGAAAAAAGCGGTGTACAAAACGGATTGTGTGTTGTTTTTGTACCTCATACAACTGCCGGTGTTACGATAAATGAAAATGCTGATCCGGATGTGGTACGGGATATGATCATGGAGTTGAATAAAGTCATTCCTTTTAATGATTCCTATGCTCATTATGAAGGCAATTCTGCTGCTCATATAAAAACCACGCTTGTCGGGCCATCCATTACTTTGATTATTGAAAATGGAAGGTTGGCCATGGGAACCTGGCAATCCTTGTATTTTTGTGAATTTGACGGCGCCCGTAACCGAAAATATTTGGTAAAAATTGTCGAATGTTAAATCGAAAAGAAAAAAAACAAGTAGCGCCCTATTCGATATTGGCGAATATTTATGATCAGGTTATGAGTCATGTAAATTATGAACTTTGGGCCAATTATATTGCCAAAATAGCAAAACGCAATTTAATGAATGTTGAAAATGTTCTTGATATTTCATGTGGAACAGGTAATTTATGCGATTTTTTAGAGCGTTATGGTTATTCGGTAATGGGGTGCGATAGCTCCTCGAAAATGGTTAAAACCGCTCAAGAGATGCACGATAATTCTATCCTTTTTTGGTGCGCGGATATGAAACGCCCCAGCCTGCATAAAAAAGTGAATATTGTGGTATCATTATATGATAGTATGAACTATCTTTTAGATGATAAAGATTGGGTAGAGTGTTTTGAAAATGTTTATGATATTTTACAAAAAGACGGACTCTTTATTTTTGATGTAAGCACATTATACAATTCGATATATATTTTTAAAAATTATGTACAACGTGAAGAGTTTTATAATGCATCTTATTATCGCAAGAGTTATTTTAAAAAGGATGATCAAATTCAGATTAATTATTTTGAAATACAGTTAAATGAATTTCCTCAAACTATTTTTTGTGAAACACATCAGCAGAGAATCCGATCACTTGAAAATGTTAAATCACTGATTGATGATACAAATTTCAGCCTGGTTGGTTGTTATAGAAATTTTACTTTTCAGCCAGCAGTTGAAAAGTCGGAAAGGATCCATCTGGTTCTGAAAAAAGAATAGAGTTATGATAGAACTTCAAAACGTACGAATAAAATATCCGACAGGGGAAGGTGTCTCGCACATTACTTTTAAAGTGTCGCCGGGAGAGTTTATCTTTTTGGTGGGCCCTAGTGGCGCCGGTAAATCAACTATTTTAAAAAGTATTTATATGGACATTGTGCCGGTTGAAGGCCAGGTTGTTGTTGAACAATATAATTCTCTATATATAAAGAAAAAAGAGATTCCCTTTCTGCGTCGTAAGCTGGGAATAGTCTTTCAGGATTTTAAATTATTGGATGACAGAGACGTTTTTAAAAATGTCTCCTTTAGTTTGGAAGTAATTGGAAAAAGAAGTAAGGAAATTAAAAGAAGAGTGCTTCGGGCATTGGCTGATGTTGGACTAAGCCATAAATCCAGAAAATTTCCACATGAACTTTCCGGCGGTGAACAGCAGCGTGTAGCCATTGCCAGGGCCATTGTTAATGAGCCCTATGTCCTTTTAGCTGACGAACCTACCGGAAATCTGGATAGTTTGACGGCTAACGGAATAATTGATGTATTAAAGCGTATCAATGCGCGTGGAACTTGTATATTAATGGCAACCCATAATTCTGATTTGGCAAAACAAAATGGTGGACGAATAATAAATATTCGAAACGGCCGAATGGTGTAAGATATGAAAAGTTACCTATATAGTATTCAGGAAGCATTCGAAGGTTTTAAGCGGGCCAGGTTTTCCAGCATTATGAGTATTTTTACAATTGCTTTTTTATTGTTTATTGTTGGCTTTTTTGGGCTCCTTTCCTTAAACGTGAACAGGTTGATACAAGTTTTAAACGCTAAAATAGATATACAACTGTTTATATCCAATACCATGGATGATCAGGCCGTTGCGGACCTGGGAGCAAAAATTTTGGCCTATGAAGTTGTTGAAAATGTGGAGTTTATGTCAAAGGATATTGCGGCCAAAGAACTGGAAAAAGAGTTTGGTGAGGACCTGTTTATCCTTTTGGAAGATAACCCATTACCCTCAAGTTTTATTGTAAAAATAAAAAAGGACTATCGTTCTTTAAAATATGTAAAAAATCTGACAAATGAACTGAAATCGCTTCCCGGAATAGATGAAATTGTTTACCCGAGTTTTGAACTCGGAGTTTTGTCCAAGTTTTCCAAAATTGCTACAATTGTTAATTCCATTATTTTTGTTATAGTGTTTTTAGGATCGTTTTTTGTCGTTTCAAACACCATTCGTCTTATCATCCATGCAAGGCAGCATATTATCAAAACAATGAAGCTGGTTGGGGCAAAAGAATCCTTTATCCGAAGGCCTTATATAATAGAAGGTGTTTTGCAGGGATTAATAGGTGGCATTATTGCTTTTAGTGCCTTATATGGGCTCAATTCCCTGATTCACTATTACTATCCCGGATTGCTGGTTGTTACTTTTAAACAAATGAGTGTTATTATCGTTGCCGGCTTGGTGTTTGGATTAACCGGAAGTTTGTTCGCAATTAAGAAATTTTTATAATGTAGTATATTGTTTTTATTAGTAATTCCGTTAGCTAAATTTTTCTTGACAACACTAATAAAAATCGTTATTTTTAACATTAATTTTGTAATAACCTATTAATTATTTTCTAATAAACATGGATGTTGACAAGCTCACTGAAAGAGAGCGACAAGTTTTTTTATCAATTGTACACGGTTTTATACAAACAGCAGAACCTGTCGGTTCTCGCTATTTGTCAAAACACTACAATTTAAACATCAGTCCGGCAACTGTCAGAAATGTTATGGTTGACCTGGAAGAGATGGGTTTGATTTTACAACCTCATGCTTCTGCTGGCCGAGTGCCTACCGATTCTGGATACCGTCAATATGTTAACAGCATGATGGGGAGAGTCAAGCTTACACTTACAGAAAAACGAGCTATTGTTAACGAACTAAATCATTTTTCAAGAGATGTTGATTCCATTGTTAGTAAAGCCAGTGAAGTTTTGGGTAATATCTCAAGTCAGTTAGGTGTTATTCTTGCACCGCGTTTTAAAAAGGGTATTATTCAAAAGGTAGATCTTGTTTCCATTTCAAGTGATAAAGTATTATTTGTTATTGGAATACAATCCGGGTTTGTGAAAACTGTTCTGGTAGAAATTGAGCAGGTTATCCCGGATAATTTACTGCGAACTGTTTCGGAAATTTTAAACGAAAGGCTGTACGGATTACAAATCAAAGAGTTGAGTGAATCTCTGGTAAGCCGTTTTTCCGATATTGATGTAAAAAGTAAAAGTGTTGTCGATGCAATAGGTAAAAAAGTTTCTGATTTTTCAGATTTCAGTTCCAAAAGTGATTTTTATTTTTCTGGTGCAAAAAACGTTATCGCGCAGCCAGAGTTTGAAAATAAAGAGAAAGTTGGTAAAATTTTAGAACTGTTGGACAGGAAGGATATACTTATCCAAATCCTGGATGATTTTGGAACCGAAGGTATTTCCATAGTTATTGGCGATGAAAATAAAGAAATTTTGATGAAAAATTGCAGTCTTATTGCAACGACCTACCAAATTGATGATGTTGAGGGAACAATAGGCGTTATAGGGCCGACAAGAATGCCCTATGCCAAAATTGTTGCCCTTGTTACATTTATGGCTGAAACCCTGGGCTGTCTTGTAGGGCATCCAAAATAAAAAAGAGTACTGATAATAAAATGAATATAGATATTAACAATCAAACGGCCGAAGAAACTAAAACTAAAAAACGACGGAATTATAAAAAGGAACTTTTTGTCTTAGAAAAAGAGCATAAAGAACTTAAAAATCAATTGTTGAGAATTGCTGCCGAATTTGATAATTTCAAAAAAAGAACAGTTCGTGAAAAAAGTGACCTTGTTGAAACAGCAAATTCCATGTTTATTAAAGAGTTGCTTCCTGTTTTTGATGATTTGGAAAGATCATTAGCATCCAGTGACAGCGATAAGAATACACTTGTCGAAGGTTTGAGTTTATTACGAAATAATTTTTTTAAAATTATGCAGGATCATGGTTTGGAAATAATGGAAAGTGTGGGACAGGAATTTGATCCTGAACGTCATGATGCTCTTTTACAGGTTGAAGCAGAAGGCAAGGACTCTAATATAGTTGTTGAAGAGCATATAAAAGGTTATATTTTTAAAGACCGTGTTTTGCGTCATGCAAAAGTAATAGTTAGCAAGTGATAAAATAAGATATTATATGATAGAAAAAGATTATTATGAGTTATTGGGTGTTAGTCGGGATGCTGATACAAATGAAATAAAAAAAGCGTACCGAAAGCTTGCAATGCAATATCACCCTGATAAAAATCCGGGAAATAAAGAAGCAGAAGAAAAATTTAAAGCTATCGGTGAAGCCTACACAGTATTATCAAATCCACAAAAAAGACAACAGTACAACCAATTTGGCCGCGCCGGAATGCGTGGCGGCGGCAGTGGTTTTGGCGGATTTGAAGGTGGTGGCTTTTCCGATCCTTTTGATATATTTCGAGAAGTTTTTGGTGGTGGTTTTGGCGATATTTTTGGAATGGGTGGGAGCAGTAGCGGGCGAAGACGCTCTGCTGCCAAAAGAGGTTCCGACTTGCAAATCCGTCTTAAATTAAGTTATGAAGAGATTGCCAAAGGTGTTACTAAAAAAGTAAAATTTTCCAGACAAGAAAAATGTGAAACATGTAACGGTAGTGGTGCAAAGCCCGGTACGTCAACGATTGATTGTCCCATGTGTCATGGTGCCGGAGAAGTTGCGTACAGGCAAGGGTTTTTTTCTGTAAGCCAAACATGCCAACGTTGTCATGGGGAAGGAAAAATTATTGACAAAGCTTGTTTGGAATGCCGTGGAGATGGGCGAGTACAAAAAGAAGCTGTTATTGATGTCGAAATCCCTGCAGGTGTTGCACAGGGTCAGTATTTAACGATTCGTAATGCCGGTAATTCAGGGCCTCGCAACGGTCCTAACGGAGATGTTATTGTTATTATTGAAGAAAAGCCCCATGATCTTTTTGAAAGACATGGTGATGATATTGTGTACAATCTCCAATTGAGCTTTCCACAGGTTGCACTTGGTGACGACATTGAAGTACCAACGCTGACAGGTAAGGCGAAAATTTCGATTAGTTCGGGTACTCAAAGCGGTAAAATACTTCGTATGCGCGGCAAAGGCATTCCACATTTAAATTCCTATGGTTCTGGTGATCAGTTGGTAAGGATTTTAGTTTATACACCAACAAAACTCAGTTCCAAAGAAAAGGAGCTTTTGAAAGAATTAAGTAAACAGGAAAACATCTTTCCTCAAAAGGATGATAAGAGTTTTTTTGAACGAATGAAAGAAGCTATTCTGTAAAAATGTTCGGTTTTTCGAAACAAGAACAAAAGTTTATTCTATTATTATGTTGTGTTTTTATTTTAGGTGTTGCAGTCACCTTTTATAAGAACTATATTACTAAAAAGTCCGGTAAAGAATGGCAGACAAAACATCAGGAAATGTTGGCTGAATTTCAAAAGTTGACATTAAAAAATACGGATTCTTTAGAAGCGATTAATTACAACAATGTAAAAGAACATAAAAAGTTCCTAACAAAAAAAATTAACATTAACAATGCGTCGTGTGAAGAATTACAGACGCTACCCAAAATTGGACCCAAGATTGCAGAAAATATTATAAAATATCGGCATGAAAACGGTCCTTTTAAAACAATCAATGAAATAACTCATGTGAAACGTATCGGTCAAAAAACATTTGAACAAATAAAAACAAAAATAACCGTAGACTGACCAACTACAAAACTTGGTTTTGAAGAGTAGTAGGAGGAAAAATGGCAAAGGATGCTAGTCCAAAGGGCTCCATAATTTACAAAATTTTAATTGTTGTTTTAGCGGCTGCCGTTATTGCTTCAATTTTGTATCCGGATTCCTTGTGGAAGAAAGAAGAACAGTTAACAAAATTGTGTCGACAAAATATGGAACATATTTTATATGCTGAATATGTTTATCTGGCGGAAACAGATTCTTTTAACAATAAAATCACAGAGGTAGTGGATTTTATAAAATCTGATACAACCGGAAGAATGTTAAGAAGCTATACAAAAAGTGATTCTATTTTATCCGTCAGTATTGTGGATTACATGAAAAACCTAGATGATCTGTCGAAATCGATTGTTGATACTTTGGCCGAGTTTGGGCGTAAATGGGATATTGACACTACAGAAACCATGATTTTGGATTCTTTAAGATCATACCCAGAGTTTGCATTGAAAATTGATTCAATCGCTCTTTTCAGCCTTGATAACATGTTTTTGTGCCCAACAGTAGCTGATTCTTATCGTATAACTGTAGTCGACACTTCTGTCATCAAAGTAGTGAATATTTATTGTCCCATTGATTCGTTGGATAGTTTAAAAGTTGCGTCTGATTTTAAACTTAGCAAACTCGGTGGTTTGACCATAACGAACCATGGCTCTATTGAAAGCGTTGAAAAGACCTGGAAATAAAAATTAGGTATTTAAAACTTAACTAAAATGGTGGCATAGTAATGAACGAAAACAAAGAAAATTCATTTTTAGGCCTTGATCTTATCGGGCCTTGCTTGAGAGTTATCGAAGTCCAAAAGCATAATGGAAATTATTTTGTCTCTAATGCTGCTGAAGCTGAAATGGATTTTTCTTTTGATTTCGAATCCGTTGCGGATCCTCAAATGTTACCAATGCTGGTTGCAACACTAAATGATCTTAAAAATCAAATTGATTTTGCTTCCAAAGATGTAAGACTGGCTATTAATAGACGTCTTGTTTTATTAAAAACAGTTCCTATTGATAAGGGCATGAACGAATTTGAACTTTCTCAACAAATTGCCTGGGAAGCCAATCAGCTATTAATTGATAACCGAAAAGAATTTAATATTGGTTATGAGGTTATTGGTCAACATCATACAAGTTTAAACCATGTTATGTTTGTTGCTGTTAGAAAAGCTGTTATAGACTTTATAAAAAATGCATTTCAGCAAGCAGATATAAACTTGAACCGTATAGACATTGATGTATTAGCTAATTTACGGGCTTTAAATTATATTGTTCATAATAAAGAAGATAAAGGTCTCACTGCTATTATAAAATGTGAGCGATCTCTGGCAGATATTTCTGTCTATTTTAAAGATGATTTAATAACTTTAAGAGAATTACCTTCTATTAATTCAGAGGCACAGGAAAAAACCTTATTGGATGCTCCGGCAGATGAATTAGCAGCTCTTTATAATGAAGAATTAAGTAAAGTATTAAAATTTGCTGATACAATAAAATACCCTACAAGCTATTCCAATATTTTCCTTTTCGGTGGTACCGCTACCATGGCGTTAAAAGAACAGCTTTTCAAGTTGAACAAATCTGTAGAGGTTACGATTATCCCACCATTCGAAGACTTTTCAGAAGAACTGTCTGATGATAAGAAACAACTCATATCAGATCATCCTGAAAAATATTTTACCAGTTTTGGTATGGCAATCGTTTAAGTTTAAAATGATAATATTGATACTAATGACTAACTTGAGGCGTGCGGGGTAATTATGAACTTATTAAATGATGAACTTGAAAAAAGAATTAATCATTCTGAGGAAGACACAACTATTCCCGATCAGGATTTTGACGATTTGGGTGAAGAACCTGTCATTGCTCAGCCGCCGGAAGAGGAACCAACAGAAAAAGAACAAAGTGATAAAGATTATAGAAAAGTTAAGAAACAAAAATCTATTCTTTTACCTATAATTCTTATCATAATGGTCTTTGTCGTTGGTACAGCAGCAGTTTATTTGGGTTTTTTCAAAGGTAGAAAGACAACAGAATTGTTACCACCACCATCTGAAAACCCATTTGTCACAGAAGACAGTTTAAAGACGCCTTCAACAAAAATTGTTGAAAAACCTACTAGCAAGCAAGAAAAACCACAGGAACAGAAACAACAACCCGTAAAAACTGTTTCAGCTAAAGAATCAGCTTTTGCAAATGCTATGTCTGTTTTGTATGATTTATTTGGGCAAAGGTCTCAATCTGTAAAAATTAGTTCTGTCTTTTTGGATGAAAGTTCTGTTTTAGCAGAAGTAACATCTGTATCAAAGACTGATGTGCAGAGTTATTATGATAAATTGACATCACTTTTTTCAGAACGAGTTAATGTTCGTTTGGTCCCTGGACACGGAAATCACTATGTTATAAACGGCTTAATGACCTCAAATCGCAGTGGGATGAATGAATTTGCTTCCTCCAATATCACACGATTAGATTTTCAAAACAGTCTTAAAAAAATGGCTGTTGATGCCGGTATCACTGTTCAGGAGCTTGCAGTAAATGAACCAGAGCAATGGAAAAACTCTAAACGTTCTTTGGTTTATATAAAATGTAATGGTTCAATGACTCAAATTGAAAATTTGTTAAAACAAATTTCACAACAGGGCTGGAATATCAAGCTGTTAAAACTTATTTTAACGGCCCAAAATGACAGTTTTTCATTAGTAACAAGGTTTCATTTAATAAATCCTCAATAAACTATATTTAAAAAAAAGTTTGCCCCTTTTGATGCTATCATTTTAGTTGATAGTATCGAGGGGCTTTCATATATTTAATATGATACGTGTTATTACCGGACAATATAAAGGTTTTAAGCTTTTTACTCCACCAGGTAACAGCGTTCGCCCAACGACAAATAGAGTAAAAGAGTATATTTTTTCTGTTTTAAACCAACAAATTAAAGATAATCATGTTTTAGATTTATTTGCCGGAAGTGGAAATCTCGGCATTGAAGCATTAAGCCGGGGTGCCGGAGAATGTAAATTTGTTGATTCTTCATCCAAATCGCTTGATTTTGTCAGGAGAAATATTGAAAAGTGTGGATGTCAGGCTCAAACCTTTCGAATGAACGCCGAATCATTTTTAAAATTTTCTCAACAAAAAAACTGGTCTTTTGACCTGGTGTTCTGTGATCCGCCTTATAATTATAAAAAATTATCTGAATTGCTCTTGAAAATGGATCAATTAAATATTTTACAAAAAAAGTGTTTCCTAATATGTGAAACTGGTCCCCAGAATACTATCTCAGTATCTGATACATTCCAAATATTTAAACAAAAAAATTTTGGTGATACCCAAATAATAATTTACCAATACAATGTTGAGTAACAACATGAAAATCGCCTTATATCCAGGATCATTTGATCCAATAACTTACGGGCATATTGATATTATAAAACGTGCCTGTACACTTTTTGACAAAGTTATCGTATCTGTTGCTGTTAATATTAATAAAAAACCTCTTTTTAACGAAGAAGAAAGAATGGATCTTATTAAATATTCTGTTAAAGAATTTCCAAAGGTCCAGGTTGACAGCTTTAACGGTTTACTTGTTAATTATGCCAAAAAATGTAAAGCAAACGCCGTAATACGTGGGCTCAGAGCCGTATCCGATTTTGAATATGAATTTCAGATGGCTCTTGTTAACCGCAAGTTGGATGAAGAGCTGGTTACTGTTTTTTTGATGCCGCATGAAAAATATTCTTATTTAAATTCAAGTATTGTCAAAGAATTAGCAAGGTTTGGCGGGGAAATTTCCTGTTTTGTTCCTCAACATGTTGAACAATTACTTTTTAAAAAATTGAGGTCCTGATGAATATTTTATCTCAAATCCAGCAAAAAGCAAAAGAAAATATTAAAACCATCGTTTTTCCTGAAGCAACCGATGAACGGATTATAAAAGCTGTTAGAATTTGTAAAGATGATAAATATGTAAATCCCATACTCGTCGGAAATACCAGTGAAATTCAAAAAATTGCTGCTGAAATAAATGTAAATATCTCTGATATTGAAATAATCGATCCTGAAACCGATAGTTCTAAAAATGATTATATAGAAACATTTGTGGAACTTCGAAAACATAAAGGTATGGATTCTGAAAAAGCGGCAAAAATTTTGGCTGATCCGTTATATTATGCTGCCATGGTTGTAAAAAAAGAAAGAGCAGCGGCAAGTGTTGCCGGTGCGGTTAACACAACCGGAGATGTATTACGCGCAGCTATTCAGATAATTGGTGTTGCCAAAGGATTTTCTTCCGTTTCAAGTACCTTTTTAATGGCATTAAAAGATGGAAGAATGATGACTTTTGCCGATTGTGCTGTAATTCCGGATCCAACGGCAGAACAACTTGCTGATATTGCTTTAGCCTCTGCGAATACACACCAGAGTTTAACAGGTGAAGAACCTGTTGTTGCCATGCTGTCCTTTTCGACAATGGGGAGTGCCCAACATCCTAATGTTGAAAAAGTGCAAAAAGCCCTTGCTTTGGCCCGGGAAGCAAATCCGGTGCTCAAGATAGACGGCGAAATGCAGGCTGATGCTGCTTTGGTTGAAGCCGTGGGTTCTAAAAAAGCACCGGGAAGCGCAGTTGCCGGCAAAGCTAACGTACTAATTTTCCCGGACCTTCAGGCAGGCAATATTGGTTACAAGCTGGTGGAACGGTTGGCCGGTGCAGAAGCAATCGGACCCATTATTCAGGGCCTGGCAAAACCTGCGAATGATCTGTCACGCGGATGTAAGGTTGAAGATATTATAAATGTGGCTTGTATTTGCAGCTTGAAAGCAAATTAACTATTTGTTTTATAAAGAATAATATGCCTGAAATTTCAAAAAGATTTAAAAATATTGCAGAATCGCAAACAGTTGCGTTGAGTGGTCTTTTAGCTAAAATGCAGCGAGAAGGCAAAGATATTGTTACTCTTGGTGCCGGTGAACCTGATTTTGATACCCCTCAACATATTAAAGATGCGGCTATTCAGGCGATTCAGCAAGGTTTTACAAAATATACACCTGCCGATGGTTCTCTTGATTTAAAAGATGCTATTGCTGCCTGGTTGCTGGAACAATATCAGGCAGAATATGATGCTTCGGAAATAATAATTACCAGCGGCGGTAAACATGCTGTTTATCAGGCTATATGTGCTGTTTGTGATCCTGGTGATGAGGTACTGCTTCCAAAACCCTATTGGGTCAGTTACCCTGAACAAATTAAATTACCGGGTGCTGTTGTTTGTGAAATGGAGAGCAATGAAAAAAACAAATTAAAAATAACAGCGAAACAGTTGAAAAATTCCATAACAAACAAAACAAAATTACTGATACTCAATTCCCCTAATAATCCTTCAGGCGCTGTTTATAGCGAACAGGAACTGGATGAAATTGCTGATGTTATTCGGGAAACAGGTATTTATATTTTGTCAGACGAAATTTATGATAATATTTTATATGATAATTTAAAATTTACGAGTTTTACTAAATATAAAGACCTGAAGGACCAACTTTTGCTTGTTAACGGTGTTTCGAAAAGTTTTGCAATGACAGGCTGGAGAATCGGATTTTTAGCGGCAAATAAAAATGTTGCAGCGGCTGTAAAGAAATACCAGGGGCATAGTACCTCTAATCCGGCCTCGATTTCTCAAAAAGCCGCGTTTTCAGCTTATAAAGGCAGTAAAGACTTTATACAAACAATGAACAAAGCTTTTACAGAGCGGAGGGATTATGTTTGTGGACGGCTTAATGCCATTCCGAATGTAACATGTAATATACCGGATGGCGCTTTTTACGCTTTTCCAGAAATTAGCGCCTATTTTGGTAAATTTTATAATGATATAGCTATAAATTCGTCAGTTGATCTGTGTCGCTATCTTTTAGAAAAATTTAATGTTGCTATAGTACCGGGTATTGCTTTCGGTATGGATAAACACGTCAGGCTGTCCTTTGCGACATCTATGGATGTCCTGAAAAAAGCGTTGGATCGGATTGAAAACGGGCTTTTATCGTTGAAATAACATGAGAATAATTTTATATTAATTGTTCTTGTTAAATAATAAATTAAAAAAGAGAATTGATTATGTCAGACGAAATTGGTTTGAATAGCAATCTCAAAGTTGGCAATCGTCAACTTCACATTCAAACAAGTTATAACAGCGACAATCAGTTAGCCGTATCATGTATTTTCGATGCTGGCGCCCTTTTGGATACACGGGAAGCGCCTCTATCCAAAGATGATATTTCTTCATCCAGATTAAAAAGAGAAGTAAAACAATTTCATGATTTGGTCTTGTCTGATATTGAGTTATTATTTGATGTAGCCACTAAAGTAGAATCCTCCAAACAATTTTCATCCGTAAAAAGATTGGGATTACTTTTTCTGGAAAAAGGATTTTTCTCAGAAGCAATTGCAGCTTTTGAACAGGCATCGGAGCTCGGATCTGATAAGGACTGTTGTAATTATGAACATGGTAAGGCTCTTTTTTATAACAAAGAATATGATAAAGCCATTGAAAAACTTGAAATAGCAGTTGACAAAAATCCCGAATATGCCGATTTGCAACTGTTGTATGGAAAATGTCAATGGATGTTAAAGAATGTCCTTGCCGGGATTGAACATATTAAAAAATCTTTTGAAATAAATCCCGATTACCATAAAGCCTATTTTGAACTGGGACTTTTACTGTTAGAGAGTTGCATTCTTGATCCAAAAAATAAGGATTTGGTTCCGCCTATAGAGCGCATTAAAGAAGCTGTTGGATATCTGCAAAAAGCCAAATCACTGTCGCCGGATGTATATGATATTGAGCTTTTTGATAAAGGTATTGATTTACTGGATGAAAAGGATAAAATTCAACAGGCTTTTGACCTTATCAAAGGTGCTTCCAAATCCACCAGTTTTACCAGCAAAAGCAGTATTGTTGACAGCGAATTTTATCTTCAGTATTTGTTTGCCGGTTTGGACAAGGATAATAAATCACTCGATCATTATTTAAAAACCATGGAAAAGTCTATTTCGCAATATCCGGATTATGCTGATTTACATCAAAGTCTTGGCATTGCATACATGATCAAATCATGGCATTTTTTTATAAAATCGACAGATGAATTCCGGGAAGCATTAAAAATAAATCCGGATTTTGAAAAAGCCTCACAAAATTTAAAACTTTTGGAAAATGATGTTCGTGGCTTTTTGATTTTGCTGAGAGCATTGTTTAAATAAAAAATAATTAATTATTTTGTTGCAATTTTTGTATAAATATTTTAGATTAAATTATTCTCACACCAATACAGCCTCATTAAAAACTGAGTGGCTGTTTATAGATTAGGCAACTTTGACAGGCAACAAACGGCTCTTGGCCATGCCTTATGGAAAAAAATTACAAATTTAAAAAATGAAGAAATGTATTATTCATCACAGTTTTCGTGACTGAATCCCGTATATTTACTGTGGTATAAAGTTTGCTGATTAATTAAAAGCCTTTAAAAATCAGACTTTAGAGCTATTTAGTGTTCCTTTGTTAAACACTTTTGTTTGCTGTGAAACAGTGGAAAAAAAGGAAACTAAATGATCAGAATATATGTTTTATAAATGAATAGTAACCAAATTCAATAAAAATAGCTTGTGAAATATATGAAATTATACAGATTAGTATTTTTTGTATTATGTATTGCCGGTGGTTTACAGGCACAGGGCTTACGTGTCTCAGCAGCACACACAAAGCCCAATAAACCTGCCGCTTACAAATTTGAATTTCGAGCAGAAAATGAAATTCGATCTGATGCTGAAATAGCTATTATATTTCCCAGGGAGTTTCAACTTTCTACGGTTATTATGGCAGCGTCTTCTAAATTGAAGGGCGGTTTTACAATAAACGTAAAACAGGATACTGTTTTTTTGAAAAGAACCGGACTCGGAAATAGTTTACCGGCTAATCAAGATTGTGATATTATTGTAGCGGATGTTATTTCTCCCTCAAACATGGAGACCGAATACGGGTTTGACTTGTTAATAGACAAGAAGAAATTAATACCCAATGTTAATAAAAGTAAAAATCGGGTTATGCGAATTAATAAATGAGATTTTGTTCAATTACAATGCGAATCAAGTATTTTAAATATATTTTTCCATTTTTATTTTTGTGGTCAGTCAGCGCACTTGCAGGCGCTTTGCAGCAAGTTGTTGTTAATCCACGTTATGCCGTTGTTGGTGAACAATCGACTTATTCTTTTACAATCACCACAGATCCTGCCGGAACCGCTATTCCGAGTAAGGGAAGTATAAAAATTGGTTTTGATCTAAGTATTTACGATTTTGATCTGGCACCCGTTATCGCGGTTTATAGTGACAGTCAAACTATTTTTAGTGGTAATTTTGATGACCCCGAATTTGTAAGTGAAGATGGGTTGCAAAAAATTGTATGTAAACGTGATGGGACCGGTTCAACCGTGCAGCCAGGTGAAACATTTACAATAACAATCACTTCAATTATTAATCCTCCGGATGTTGTCCAGGACGCTGTTGTTTTTGTTGAAACATTGGACCACAGTGACATTGTTATTGATCAGGGCTGGTCAGATCCTTTTGATATTGGTAACCCTATCAACAGTTTTGATATTGATGTATCTAATTTGGCTTTTAATGCGGGCAGTGATTTTACCGTTCGTGTTGAAAATGCTCTAGATGATGCCAATTCTCCTACCGATGGTATTGTGCAGCTCTCTTTTTCAGATGGTCAGGCACATACGGCTCCGGATGGTTTTACACAGCCTTTTTTAACCAATGTCATTGTAAAAAATGGTGAAGGTGAGGCAACGGTCCGGCTATACAAAGCAGAGACAAATATTCAGCTAAGGGGAACGGTGAATGGACTTTCACGAACAACCGGATTGTTCTCTATTCAACCTTCAACCCTTGCTTCTTATAATATAGATCTTGATGACACAGCAACAAATGCCGGTTCAGGGCTTGATGGTAATGTAACCGTTACCGCTTATGATGCCTGGAAAAATATCAAGACAAATTACGCCGGCACTATTTATTTTGAGTCAACCGATAACAGTGCCGAATTGACCTATGATGACCAAAATCCTGTTGCTTTTGACCCGGTAAATGACGCCGGAATTAAATCAATTTCCGGTTCAAATTTTCAATTCCGCTCTGCCGGTACACAAACAATTACGGTAACGAACGGTACAATCGCCAAAACCAGCAGTGCTATACAGGTGTCGGCAGGCCCTCTTTACGATTTTGCCCTTGTTATGAATTCAACTCAGACAGCGGGTGTACCTTTTACATTGCAGGTTACCAATGCTGTCGATCAGTACTTAAATCCGGTTTCCGGTAATATTGTTATCAGTGCGGCCATTGGCGGTAGTAGTTCTCCCAATGGTGATGCCCCGCGTTTTACAAAAATTCCTGTGGTTAATGGAACAGGAGAAGCAGAGCAGACCCTTTATCGGGTGGAATCGGTCACCCTGCGGGGAGTGGACCAAACCACGGGTGTAACAAAGACCACCGGTACAATTACAGTCCTTCCCGGAAGTCTGGCCAAATTTGAACTTTCAAATTATCCGACATCTGTGGCCGCAGGCAATTCTTTTAATACAGATGTTATTGTTCGTGCTATAGATGCTTATGGCAATGAAAAAACAAATTACAGCGGGTTAATTTATTTTACCAGTACTGATGGGTCTGCTACATTACCAGGCTCTACCAATTTTACAAGTCACCCTATGGTATTTGGCGGAAATAATTTTGTTTTTAATACACCGGGTACACAAACATTTACAGTTCATGACCAGAGTTTAGGGATATCCACTCAATCCAGCTCTATAACTGTTAGTGCCCTTAATATTTTGAGTATAACCAGCGCTACCGACCGTGTTAGTCAGGGACAATCAAATGTTCAGGTGTCCATGCGTGTGCAGAACAGTGGTAGTCAACAAATAACATTAACATCAGCAGTCCTTCAATTTAGATCAGGAACTGTTGATCGGGATATTGATTATCAGGTTCCGGCGTTTGAAACCAGATCCATTGCCGCGAATCAAATAGCAACGTTACAATTTTTAGTTGATGTAGCGTCTACGGCTGCTCTGGAAGTTATTACAATAAACGGTCAATTAGATGGTCTTGTAGGTACAAGTTCGATTTCAACGATCTTTACAAACCCAAATCCTGCATGGATTGTCCAGCAAGCAGCAAATTTGGCAATTAACAGTATTTCGATTGAAGATAATCAACTGGCCCAGGGAAGCCGGGGGATTGAGCTGCAAACTCAGGTTTCAAATAATTTAAATTTTACAAACTCGGCTCCAGCCGATTTGATATCGAGTCAATTTCAGTTTATTAATAATCTGGAAGATGTTACTTCACAGTTTTCTGTTGTTATATATGATGGAAATCCTGAAACTGTTGATGGCGGCGCTGTTCAGGCGTTGACCTATTATATTACAGTTACTGATCAAGCGGACCTTGGCAATATAACAGTTCGTCAGACAATTAATTACAGTGATGCCAATTCCGGAATTGAAAAACAAGTTGTTACACAAATCCCGAATTTATTTCAGGTGGTCGAAGGCTCATCATTAGAGTTTACAGAGCTTACCGCTTCTCAATCTACCGTTACTGCCGGGCAACTAGCTGACTGGACTGTTTTAATGGGGATTCATAACACCGGCGGAATTGATCTGACGTTATCCATAGACACAGACAAGACATATATTCGTTTTAAACGTGGTGGTACCGATTATACGGAATCTGAATATAATATTTCAACCCCTACAGCTCTGGTAGAGGGCGGATTAACCATTCCTGCCGGCGAAACGAGACATTTACAATTTACTGTTAATGAGACCGGAACAACAACAGGCCCTATCGATATTTATGGGCGGGTTGAGGCGACAAACCAGATTTATACCAATTCCAATATCAGTGATGTTTTTGGAGGATTCGAAGTCCAAACAGCAGATGACCTGCGCATTCTTGACATTATTCCTTCACAAACAACAGCCACTGCTGGTGATGCTACGCACCCCTGGACTGTTGCCGTTGTGTTGAAAAACCAGGGCGGCAGCACCATTGAAATGGATTTTGATACAAGCGTCCTGCAGTTTTCTAATGATACATTTGTTCATAATTGTTCGGATGCGCTTCAAAATTTAGGTTCACAGTTAAAGTCAAATGAAACAGACACGCTTGTTTTTTCCGTTACCGAAACGGGCAGCCAGGTCGGTGATGTTTTAATAGGTGCAAATATTCATTATAAAAATGTAAACACTCAGGCCGCAAAAGAGATCACCGCATCTGAAGCTATGAAAGCTGTTGTGTCCATACAGGAAGCATCTGATTTTAAAATAACAAATATTAAGGCCGTTCCGGAATTTGTTACTTTTGGGGTTGAACCAAATTGGTGGGTTACGGTCCATGTAGCCAATGACGGCGGCGCTGATGTTGAAATCGATTTAACAAATGCTGAAAATACCTGGGTAAGGTTATTGCAGGAAGGCGTACATCAGCAAGATTTTACTTTTACATTGCCGGAAAAACTATCTGCATCCAATTCCATTATTTTAAAGGCCGGTGAAAGCGACAGCCTTATTTTTAAAGCAACAACCATTGGAAACGTGCTGGGTGACCTGTTTGGACAGGCTCAGGTTCGTGTTCGTGAACCTAACCGAAATCAATTTTTTGTTGAACAATTTACATCGTCAACTAAAATTATTACCGTTCAGGAACCGGCAAATATCGAATATGTTGAAAACAGTCTTCAGCCAACGACTGTTTCTGCCGGTGCACAGGTTGGTTTTACTGTTGATGTTAGCAACATCGGCGGCTCTGATTTAATTTTAAACACAAGCCAAACGAAATTTCAATTTAACGATGGTCTTCATTTTTTCAGTGCTGCTCTTGATCCGGCTTATGATAACCGTGTGCCGGGAGGACAAACGGTTACAATAAACTTTTTAAGGACATTAATACCGCTTGCATTTCAAAAGGGCCAGTATTTACCTCAATTAATAATAAGTGGTACTGAAAACAATAATGCTTTTTCTGATAATATAGAATTAACAACTTCATTAACGGTCAGTGATCCGGGAAAATTTTCACTTAATCATATTGTTGCTTCAACACCCAGTGTTACAATTGGCCAAACCAATCAATGGAAAATTGATTTTATTCTGGTCAATAATGGTTCCAATAATTTGCAATATGATACGGCGGAATTGACTTTTTCTCAGGGCACCAACGACGTGTCCGAATATTTTACTTTTGATATTCCGAATTCTTTTGTTAGTGAAAGTAATATTTTATCAGCCGGACAAACCGACACCATTCGTATTGCGGTTACAAATGTATCTGCGGAAACACCGAACCAACAGACGGTCCTTAATGGATCTGTATTTATGACCGATTTGGTCAATACAGATGATCATCCGGAAAGTACACTACCGAGAGGCGATGAAATTCAGGTCCAAAACCCTGCTGAACTGGAATTTACGCGGCTGCATTTGAGCCAGTCGAGTATCACTCGCGGACAGACTACGCCCTGGAAAGTGACTTTGCATCTCGAAAATGCAGGAGAAGCAGATTTATTATTGGATTCAGAAAATACCAAACTGAGTTTTGGAATTGGTGATGAATATTTTAATTTTACCAAACCCGGATTTTTTGATGGAAGTAATAGTAAAATACTTTCAGGCGGAAGCCGGGATAGTTTGATCTATAATGTTCAGTTAACAAGTGCGGAAGAATCAATAGTCGGTATAACAACAGTCAACGCCACAGTCCGAATGACCGAAGTAAACAGGAATTTGATATACAGTTTTTCAACAGCTCCGGGAAATGGCCAGGTTAGTTTGGCAATTCAGGATTCGGCGGCTATACGACTGGACCAGGTTATTATAGATGTTCCATCAGATTCTTTTGTAAATTCCGAACAATCATTTTATGTTAAAGCCCTTGTGACAAATCCGGGCAATCCGGAATCAGGTGATACTGTTCAGCAAACCACGATTCGGTTTTATTCGGAATCGGATGTATTTCAATTTTCCCCGGAAGGCCAGACTTTTAATATTGAATCATTAGGTCCGGGAGAATCAGTATGGACGGAACCTGGTGTACGAGTTAATGCACCTGATTTACCCGGATTTAAAGATAATCTCGTTGCCAAAGTTGAAACAGCTATTGCACGTAATACAAAACAGTCGGCAAAAATTTTAACGCCCCTGGATTCATCAATTACGGTTCATGTTCAGGAACCCGGAAACCTTGTTTTACACCAGGTATATACATCTGTTGATACCGTTATCCCCGGGACAAGTGTCGACTGGCAAATTTTTCTCGATGTTGAAAATAACACAGAGCAGGGTGGTTCATTAAAACTGAAACAGCCGACCAAGGACGACATTACGTTTAATCCGGGAGAAGGATATGTATTTAGTCCACGGGCTGTAACCGAAGATGACTTGGTGTTAAAGGGCGGCGAACGCGATACATTAATTTTTGATGTTACTTCAAACGGACCAGCCGGCGGCGAAATTACAATAACCGGAAAAGTTTCGGCCACGGACCTGAATGACGCAAACCGTACTATCGCTACCCAGGCCAAACAAACATCCGTGCAGGCAACTAACCGCTCTAATGTAATGCTTGTGAAAACTTTTGTTGATCCTGATTTGCCCGTGGTTGTTAATGATACGGGTTATGTAAATATTAGTCAGGATTTAATTATAAAGGTGATGGTCCAAAATGTTGGTGCTCAGGAATTGGATACCGTTAAAGTTCAATTAACAGCGCCAAGTTCGGCTATTATAAATGGTATAAAAGAAAGTCACAGATTGGGCGTTGGTCAAACTGATACGCTGACATTTAACCTGACCGCTGCTGATGCTGAGAATTTGACCGGTGAGAAAATTGAGGCACACATTATCAGGGCTGTTGCCCGAGACGGGTCAATTGCTGATATTTCGTCATCAAATGATAATTTTTCCATTATTAAAATTCATGAACCTGCCAGGCTGCAAATTATAGCTGTCGAAAATCTTGCCCCTAGTTCAGAAGGGACTGTTAATACAGGACAGAGTTTTGATGTAAGTGTTAAAGTCAAAAATACAGGTTCAGAAGCAGCCAAAGATGTTCAGGTATCTTTAGGCACAAGTAGCGAAACATTGGGTAAAGTATTAACATCACCTATTACTTTTGCTCAAAACATTCAAGGCAACCAGGAACAGGAACTGAGTTTTCGAATAACTGCCGGTAGTGAATCAGGGAATGTAGAGTTTACAGCAAATATTAATAATGCCCTGGGTGTTCATAATAACCAGGGTGTAACAATTTTAGATCCTGAGGGAAATAACATAACTCAGGCCATTGTGGAAAACCCGGCAGTTTTTGAAATTTTATCTGTCAGTCCGCAAGAGGACATTATCAATGCCGGAGATGAGTTGGTAAACTGGAATATTTTTGTCCAGGTTACTAATACAGGAAGTTCTGATTTGGAATTTGTCAATATTAATGCTGAGAATATTGTTTTTTCTATAAACGATGTTGTTGACGCGGACTATGACATCGCTCCACCACAAAAATTAAAAAACCAGGTAGGATTGGTTTTACCCGGCGGCGCTATAGATTCGTTGGTTTATATTGTCCGTAACAATGGAAAGCTGGCCGGAACAGGGAAAATTGATGTAGCATTGCAGGCCAGAGATAAAAACCTGCCGACGGACAGCCCGGTTTTGACGGATAATGCATCGGCCGATATTATTGTGAGAAGTGTTAATGCCAGGGTGCAGGTTAAAGACACGGAAATAGTTTGTAACACATTTGATAACAATGGAATCGGTCTGGTTAATCGAGGTCAGGCATTTCAGGTTCAGGTTAAAGTTAAAGCCGGGCAGGTTTTGGGCGTTGACAGTGTTAAGGTTGAATTGGATTCCAGAGAGGTCACATCAAATACTGTTTTGTCTATGGTTAAACCGGATACCGTAATAATCCCGCGTATTGCTAAAGATTCAACGGCCTATGCTGTGTTTGATGTTACGGCTGTAAATGATTTGGGTGTTAATGAAGAACTTTCGGAACTTTATACGGCGAAAATATTATCTGCAAAAGCTATCGGCAGTGATGAAATAGCCCAGATTCAGGAACCTGATGCGGATGATGACCAGGCACGGATTCGAATTCAGGAACCGGCACGGGTTAATATTTCTGTGTTCCCGGCAAATTCAGCAGATTCGGTTGTAACAGCGTCGAGCAAATTTAAGGTTACAGTCAAAGTTGAAAGATTAGGAACATCTCAGGTTAAGGATGGAAACTTTGTCTTTACGCCGCCTGAAGGTTATCGAATTTTTGATGGAATAGATTATATAACGGATCCTCAGACGGCAAATTTCAGTCTTACAGGAGATGATGTATCAAAAGAAGTTAATTACGAATTAGAATCCCCTGATACAGATACCGCTCCGTTAGCGGTCAAGGCTGCGATTACTGAAACACCTAAAGATTTGAACACACTTGAAGATGCCCTGATAGAGGTGGAAGAGGATAGTTTTCTGGTAGAGACCAAAACCTCAATTCTGCTAATAGATTATTTTACAATTATTGAACCCGAAGGCGCCAAAGACAGTGTGCTTTCTACGGAACAGACCCTTCAATTGGAAGCCAAGGTCAAAACGTCAAAGAATTTGACCAATCGAAAAGTCAAACTTTTATTACCGGCAATTGCCGGCAGCCGGCGTTATTCGTTAGCAGACGATGATAGTCTGGAAAAAACTGTTGATCAGGATTCTGCTACATTGTCATGGACGATCTTTGCTCCATCAGCCGAAGTTTCAGATAATCATACCCTTCAACTTGAATTAAAAGGTGAAGAAAACGGAAAAGAAAAAGTTTCTAAAGCAAGTATAACCATTAAAAAAGTTGTTACTAAAGCAATTTTAAATTTGGAAGCATTGTCTGTAATACCTCTGACAACAATGACAGACGGGGCAACCTATCTATCAACAGGTCAAACAGCAACATTACAGGCCCGGGTTACCAACCTTGGCTCTGCCGGTCTTGATCCTGAAACAGCAAAAGGAAAGCTTAAACTAGATCTATTGGATAGTGGATTATCTTTGGCTGACGGAGAATCTGCTACTAAAGATTTTGATATAAATGAAAATATTGGCTGGACTATTACTGCTCCGAATGAAGTATTGCAAAATAAACGAGTTAAGGTAGAAATTGACTCTGACAGCGTTCCAAAAGATGAAAATTCCAATAAAAGTGTGGAAGTTGAAACCAATACTCGGGAATTAATCGTTTATACACAGGAAGGCGGATATATCAGTGTTGATTCTTTGTGGGTCAGTAATCCTGTCGGTGCAAGAGACAATAAATTGTCCACGAATCAAACGTTTTACATTACAGCCGAAATAAGTTCCGGTCAGGTTGCTGAAGATATAAGTGCGCAGATTATATTTTCTTCGGAAGAATTCGACGCTGTAAATCCGGTAAACCAGGATATCGCTGTAGGAGACGACCAAAGAGTTACCTGGAAAGTCACGGCACCAGGTGTGACCGGCGATGGGAATGTACAAATTAAAGTCAATGCAAAGGACCTTCGGTCTGGAGCAGATTTAGAAATTTTTTCTGATGCTATGGACATCACCGTTGAAAACCAGGCTGTTGTTTCTATAACTCCAAAAATATCGGCTCCTGAAGGACTTGTAGATCGCGTTTCCACAAGCCAGTATTTTACCCTTACAACATCTATTACCAATTCGGGTGATGCCGGCTTTGCAGATACGGACAGTTTTGTTGTCGAATTAGCTCCGTTACCTGTTGGTTTTTCTCTGTCAGGTGAGAGACGACTTTCTGTTACCGTTGCGGATGTTAAGAATAATATCTTTCCCGAGTGGGAACTACAGGCTCCCGCTGCCAAACCAGAGGGTTTGTCGAAATTTGAGTTTAATTTTATTCAGGCGCCTGTTGATCAAAATTCCGGTACAAACGCTAAAATTTCTAAAGATACTGAGACCTTTACTTTACAGACATTAAATAAAGCAGGTGTCGAACTTTTAGCTTCAATGGACCAGGATGTTTTTATTGATTCCGGTACCGTGCGTGTCGGTAGTGAATTTCAGGTTGTAAGCTATTTATCAAATATCGGAGAGTCTGACCTGATCGGTTCCTATCAGGTTAAAATAAAACTTTCAGATAATGGTTTTACAACAAAAGGTGATACGATTAAAACCGCTGCCGGTGCAAATGATGCAATTTCCTGGACAATTCAGGCCCCTAAATATAAAACAGATGTTCCCGATACGATTAAGTTTTATTTGCTGGAAGCACCAAATGACACCTATACAAAACAGCAAGCCTCTATTGACAAAGATTTGGCAAAAATATTGGTATCCTCCGAAGCAGGTATGGTAGTTATCGAACCCTATGTTTTACAGGAAAAATCTGTTGTTTCTAAAGGCAGTCAAAATGTTAAAATGATGGGTTTTAAAGCCAGAAACAAGGATGCGGCTTCGAGCAGTGTTTCCATTATTGACAGCTTGAAAATATTTGTTAAAGATAAAAAAGGTGAACCGGTATCACCGGCATCCGTTTTTTCACGCGTCGCTGCCGTTCGACATTCCGATCCGGCACATGTTTTTGCGTGGCAGACGAATTTTGGTACAGACTTTATCCTGTTGGATTTAAAATCGAATTTACCAGATACTCTGAAAGGTACAGAACCGGATTCTATTGATATTGTTGCAGATATTGGAAATGTTGGCAGTGCCTATGGATTTCAATTATATATCAACAGTCCTGAAAATATCCGGGCCTCTGATGTATCCGGACTGCCGTTGACAATTGTTGATTCTAATTATAATCAAGTATTAGATTTAGGTATCTCTTCAAAATTATCTGTTGTTGTTGAAGAACAACTGGAAAAAACATTTTGTAATTACCCAAACCCGTTTGGACGTCCGGACAGAACGGAAACAAAATTTTTATATTATCTCAGTCAACCGAGTGATGTTGAAATCAAGATTTTTACTTTAACCGGAGAATTGGTACGGTCCTGGAGTTTTTCAAAAAGTTCAGACCAGTTACAAACAAGTGAAGGTGTTCATCAAGGTGATGTCATTTGGGACGGAACTAATGGCCAGAATTTCAGGGTAATGAATGGTGTATACCTGGCTTATATAATAACAGAAACAGAAACAGCCATTACAAAAATTGCTGTTGTTAAATAATTAATTAATTTTATGACTGATTTGAAAACAAAAATATTAAAATATTTTAAACTCGCATTTCTATTTTTTCCGCTGGTGTGTTTTGCACAAAACTCAAGCAGCCAGTGGGGAGGAATGACGGATATTTTTGATTCTCCGGTCGGCGCCAGGGCTATGGCTATGGGAGGCGCTTATGTTTCTGTTGCCAACGATCCTTTTGCGCTATACTGGAACCCGGCTGCATTGGACCAAATTCCTCAAATGGGACTGGGTTTCTATTATTCAAATTTGCCTGCCGGAACCCAATATAATTATTTTTCCTATGCCTACCCAACATTGACAATGGGAACCATGTCTGTAGGTATTCTCAGGTTATCCACAGGTGATATAACGGTTCGGGATGATGATGCTACAAAGTTGGGATCAACAAATTACAGCCGGACATTGTTTTTATTTGGTTATGGTTACCAAATGCTTGACTGGATGTCATTGGGTGCAACATTTAAATTGGAACGTGTTGATCTTCCGGGGTATGCGGATAATTCATTAAATGTCAGCAATATTACCGAATCCGGATTTGGTACGGATGTCGGCATATTACTGTCGCCTTTTAATTCAGGAGTGTTAGGCAATGTAAAAATCGGTCTTAATATCCAGAATTTTATTCAAAGAAGTATTCGGGCCATAGAAGACCGCGAAACAACACCGAGAAATTACAGGTTTGGATTGTCAAAAACTGTTGTTATGAGCAATCCAAAAAACTATCTTACTTTTGCTTTTGAGATGGATGTTAATGAACGACAATTTTCAAATAATTTTAATTATAATATCCCAACCCAATATCACATGGGTGTAGAATATGATTTTAACCAAAACTTTATGCTCAGGCTGGGCTATGATATGCGACCCGACATTACCGACACTAAAAGCGCGATGCCGACCTATGGTTTTGGTTTAAAATTTGTCGGTTTTGAACTCGATTATTCATATTGGAATGGTTGGGATTCTCTTTTGGGAAGCAGCCACCGGTTATCTTTTGTTATGAATATAGGTAAAGATCGGGAGCAGCGTTTGGCGGAAATTCGTGAAAAAGAAATACAACGCATTCAGGAAGAGGTTTACCGGCAGAAACAGCTTGAAAGACAAAATGCCATAGTCAGCGGAATGGCACGGGCAAATCAATTTTTTGAGAGTAAAGATTATGCGCGCGCATTTACGACCATTAACAAAGTCCTTACCTATGATGAATCCGGTGATGATCCTGAACTTGCCGACGCAAGGGACCTCTTAAGCCGCATTAATATGGCGATCAAAAAACAGCAGGAAGAAGAAAACCTGGAATTGTTAAAACGTGATCAGGAAGCGGCGGCCAGAAGGCGCCAGCAACAGCTTGTTGAAGAGCATTATAACAAGGCAATGGGTTATTTTGCAGATGAAGAGTACCCGGATGCCTTGCTTGAATGTGAACGGGCATTGGAAGTTGAACCGAACAGTGAAATTGTTAAAGAACTTCGCGATAAAATAACCGAAGATTTGAAACAAAAATTAAAAGAATTACTTGAAAATGCGAAAAAATTTGAAGAACGTGGTCAACGATATGAAGCTGTAAATTATTATAACCGAGCACGGCGCCTCGCCCGTGGAAATAAACAAGTGGAATCTTATATCGCCAATCGGTTAAACAGACTGGAATTAAGGTTAAACAATGAAGATAAAGTAAGACGTGCGGCTATTTATGAACGTGATAAAAACTGGAAAGAAGCTGCCGCTTTGTATGAAGACGCTTTAAAAAGCGATCCGAATAATAAAGAATTACAGAAAAAATATAAAGCAACAAAACAACGTGCAGAAGCACGACAAATGAAAATGACCCCCGAAGTTAAAGACCTTTATACAAAAGGTGTTATGGCTTATACAAAAGGTGATTTTAAAACTGCTTTGGATTTTTATCAAAAAGCATTAGATTTACAACCAAACAATATATCTATTTTACGCGCATTGGATGCTGCTGTTGAAAAGTTACGCCAACAAAAGACAAATTAAAAAATAATAGAGGTTACATTCGTTGTTTCGGAATATTGTAAAAGAACAATTAAAAGTACCGGCAAAAATTGAGTATTTGGGAGAACTTCGAGATTTTGTTACAAAGGTGGGTAGAAGACATGGTTTTTCCGAACGAATTGTAAATGCTTTCAAGTTATCTATAGATGAAGCAGCTACCAATATTATCAAGCATGCTTATCGTGATTGGGAAGGCAGTATAACCATTCGTGCCTTGTTAAAGAAGAACAGTATTACTATCGTTCTTATCGACCAGGGAAAATATTTTGATCCGCGCCAGGTTGGTGATCCAGACCTGCAGCGTTATGTCGAAATTGGTAAAAAAGGCGGTTTGGGTATTTTTATTATGCGCCGCCTTTTGGATTCCATAGATTACCGAAAGACAGAAGAGGGAAATGAATTATGGATGGTTAAAAACAGGGAGCCTCTTACAAAGCGAAGGCTGGCGGTTCCAACCATTCCATTAACTCTAAAAGCACGTTATTGGCTTATCTCCCTGTCCATTTACACTGTATTGATAATAATAGGGTATTTCTTTTTATTTTTTAGGGATGATGATATTGTCCTGAAAGATTATCTGGACAGGGGACGGCAGGCTTGCTCTGTTCTTGCCACTGAAGTTGCAACAAGCTTTCAGGGTTTTGACCCTGAACGACGGCAGCAGCTTATTGAATCGGGCAGTCAGGAGTGGGATGTATTATCCAGCGCTTACAAGCCTATTTCTACTTTAAAAATGTCCGAACATCGGGATATTTTATATAATGCCTTTGTTGTTGATAACAGCAACACGATTATCGCCCGGGCTGATGAAGGAGAAATATTAGAGCCTTTTAAATTTCCCGATAATGTTAAGGAAATTCAAAAAAATGTTTTTGAATTTCGGCAGCCTGACGGAAAAAAAGTCGTGGATATTGTCTATCCCGTTGTGGACGAACAGGACCATATAATGTCCAGGGCCCACCTGTTCATTGATGGAGACAAAATTTACTCTGATGTTTCTAAAGCCAGGCAAAATAATCTTAGTCTGGCATTGTTCGTTTGGGTCATAGGAGTCGCAGGACTCTTTTTATTGATTTACATTGTAATGAATCCTTTTCGCCGTCTTCAGGAGTGGGTTAAAGAACTTGGAAAACCCGGCGTCGCTGAAGAAATGGATATTGATTCATCAACCGAAGTTGGTGAAATTGCCCAGGCTTTTAGCGATATTACGCAACAGCTTAAAGCATCGCAGCTCAACCTGGCGGAACAGGAACGTCTGCAAAAAGAAATGCAGGTTGCACAGGAAATTCAGCAAACGCTCTTGCCGAGTGAGTTCCCTGATATTGAAGGTTATGACATTTCATCCTATTATGCAGCCGCAAAAGAGGTAGGTGGTGATTATTTTGATTTTGTAGAAGTAGACCGCGATACTCTGGGTATAGTAGTAGCCGACGTCTCCGGAAAGGGTGTTCCCGGTTCACTTGTTATGACCATGATTCGTACTGCATTACGAACAGAAGCACGTGGAATTAAAGATGCTGCAGAAGTATTAGCGCGCGTAAACGATTTTGTCGTTAATGACATGAAAAAGGGCATGTTTGTGACCCTTTTTTATGTCATTATCGATTCTAAACGTCGCCGCTTAAATTTTGCCAGCGCCGGCCACAATCCGATGATTCTGTTTCGACCCAGTACGAATAATACCTATTATTTAAATCCCCGAGGCTTCCCCATAGGTATTTCTTTGCCGGATAAGCACCTGTTTCGTAACTCCATCGAGTCCGGAACTGTCTCTTTAGCTGAAGATGATATTTTAATAATATATACGGACGGCATTACAGAAGCAATGAATGCCAAACGGCAATTGTTTGCTGAAGAACGTTTTTTGAATGTTGTACGAAGATTTGGACATTTGACCGCCGGTGAGTTTGTTGAAAAACTCCAACGGGAAATTGTAGCTTTCACCGAAGGTTTTCCACAAAACGATGATATTACACTTGTTTCTATTAAAGAAAAGTCATCTGCTGAAAAAGTAGAGCTAAAACGGGCTAAAAAAGTTTTTAATCTCGTTTCCGAAGGAAAAAGTATCAAAGAGGCCTGTGAATCGGTCGGCATCACGACTTATGCCTATAACAAGTATAAAGCCAGTTTTGAAAAAGAAGGTCTTGATCAGTTTACCCTGGAGAACGAAGAAGAACAAATTGAAGCTCGCCATCTCAGTATTGAAGAAAAAACAAAAATTTATGACATTATCCGACGGTTCCCGGACTATGGCGCAAAAAGGATCAGTGAAGAATTAAATACAGAACGTTATAGTTTTTCTATCATCAGCGCTGCTAAAATTTATGAAGAACTTGTTCGGTCCAGGCTAAACACTAAAGAATTGAGGAAAGCTTTTATTGCCAGAGGTGGTAAAAAACGCCGGATTAAGCCGCCCGGAACACCCATGTTGACCATTGACGGCAAAGTCATTTTACAAAAAGCAAATTATTCGCTGCCTGAAGAAGAAGATTTGAAACAGTTTGAATCTGAAGAACTTCCGAAACAGGATAAAAAATCTAAGGATATTGAATTAGACGCTGAGATTACAACAAAGCCGGTTGAAACAGAAGAGGTTGCCCAGGTAATTCAGGAATTCAAGTCCCCCCTGGAGCTTTTGGATTTAGAACCGGACTCTTTATTGCTGACCCCTCTTGTTGATTTATTTGATAAAAGAAAAAATGTAACCGTCCGTCAGCAGGAAAGCGGGCCTGAGCAGCCGGATAGAGTTCAAGATCGTGATGAATCTGATGAACAACAAGAATTAGTTAAAGATGTAAAAGAAGATGATATTCACGAAAATCAAGATGATGAACTGTCATCTGTAGATGATTCAATGGATTTTGATTTTGTCCATGATGAAGATGATATGATTGTTGACCAGGATACAGATATACTGTTATCTGAACACGAATCAGTAATTGATGTGTCTGAATCTGAATTTTTTGAAGCTCCTTTTGATGAAGAAAGAGATAAAGTTAAACAAGACGAAAAAGCATCGATAGAACCGGAACCCGACACAGAAACTGATGATGCTATCCTTGAACTGGAAGCCGATGATTTCTCTGACCTGGAAATTTTTGACTTTGCCGGAGATGAAACCGAACCGGAAAGTGAAGCTGAAAAGGAAGAAGAAATAGGGGATCTTGAATATTCCGACACCGATCATTTACAAACCCAATCGGAAAAAGAAGAGCTTGATTTTATTGATGCTTTAAATGCCGGTGGTGGTCTTGATGAACCTGAAAAGAAAGAAGAAAAGGATGAATTTGAAGGTGAACCGGTTGAGGATATAGATTTTATAGATGAAGAAAGTTCTTTGTTGTTTGACGAAGAAAAAGATTTTTCCGATTCCTTTGATGAGTTTATTGAAATAATAGATGAAGAAGGTGTTATTTCCACAACCGGCGAAATAGAAGAAACAATTTCTGAACAAATTCTTGAAAATGAAATAAAGGAACAAATAAACAACCACTCGGAAAATGAATTTGAAGAGGAAATAAACTGGGATATTTCCGATTTCAAGTTTGAACAAGGTGATGAGGAATCTGTTGTTGAAGAAGATTCCAAAAGTTTATCGTTTGATGAATTGTTGGATTTTGTAGAGTCGGATGATACTTTTTATGATGAAGATGAAGAACAGTTTGAAATGCTGTTAAAAGAAGCTTTAACAGATAAAAAGAAAATGTCCGATCATGAAAAATTTCCTCTTGATGTCAATCTTGAAAAAGATGAATATATGTATAACAAAAAAGATGGAAGATGCCTCAAAATTGTATTCTGATGGCAGTTATAAAAAAGCAATGGAACTATTAAATACTATAATACAAAATTATCCGGATAAATGGCAGGCCCATGTTTTGCGCGGGAATGCACTTTACAGACAACGTTTATATAACGAAGCCGCTAAAGAATATGAAAAAGTAATTAAATTGGATTTTGAAAATATCGAGGCGCATGAAAATTTAGGAGTTATTCATGCCAATCAGGGAGACTTTAGGCGAGCTATAAATCAATGGGAACAAATTCTCAAAATTTCTCCTGAAAGACAAGATATTAGAAACAGCATAGAACGTGCTAAACAATATCTTAATCTTTCATAATTCTACTGTTTTGACAAGAAAATACTATTGACATTTTAAGGTTTAACAACTATATTAATGACACTTTAGGTGTTGCGGGGAAGTTCAAGGAAAATGAAAATATTATATAAAATGCATTCTTTTAGAGTGGCGTAGGAATAGAATGGGGAACTAATGGAGACTAATAAAAATGGAAGGTATTCAGTTGTCTGTAGAAAAAACTGGAAGCCAGAACAGTGTTTCAGTTATTAAGGTTGGCGGGTATATTGATACCACTACCTCTTCCGAGCTGGAACATGCATTGAACTCTTTATTAAAAGCGGGTTCATACAATATCATTATTGATTTAGGAAATGTTGATTATGTCAGCAGTGCCGGCTGGGTATTTTTATCAGTGAAATTAAAGGTATTCGTGAAAAAGGCGGAGACTTGAAACTGGTTCGAATGATTCCTGAAGTTTATGAAGTTTTTGAATTACTCGAGTTTCATTATATTTTAAAAGCCTTTGACACGTTGGAAGAAGCTGTTAGCGACTTTGAACGACTTTTGTCAAATGGAAGTAAACAAACAAACGTTGTTGAAGTTAATACAACTGAACCCAAATCAGCAACTCCTGTTGCGGACAAAGAGATAAAAACAACACAATCCGATCAACCAATTAGAACGGATTTGTCTATTGAAGATAAAGTTAAAAAAATTGTAACAACTCATCCCAATTCCAGTACATTAAATATTGCCCGGATGTTAAATACACCACAATACGGAAATGTGAAAATAGGATGGTTTGGTTTACGTAAGATATTAAAAAAAATAGATCTGGATTCAAAAAAGAAACGACAAATTTTTTCTGTTAATTATTCATAGCGGAAAACGGGGGGACTTTGGGTTACAAATCTTTATTATTCCATTCAAAATTAAAGTTGTAAGAAAAAAATGAATTTTGTCGATAGTGCAAAAGTTTATATAAAAGCCGGTGACGGCGGTAGTGGTTGTTTGGCTTTTAGACGGGAAAAATTTGTCCCAAAAGGAGGCCCAAGCGGCGGAGACGGTGGAAAAGGCGGGCATATTATTGCCGTTGCGGATAAGAGCATACAAACATTGCTAGACTTTAGGTATAAACGACACTACAAAGCCAAACGAGGCAGACACGGAGAGGGTGATAATAAAATCGGCAAAAGCGCTGATAATTTATTTATACGTCTTCCTATCGGTACTGTCATTAAGGATATTGATTCCGGAGAAATTTTGGCAGATTTGGTTAAAGACAAGCAGCAAGTTATTATTGCCAAAGGCGGCCGAGGAGGACGTGGAAATGCCCGTTTTGTTTCTCCGACCAATAGGGCGCCTCAAGAGTGGGAACCCGGACAAGAAGGCGAAGAAAAGAACATACAATTGGAACTCAAGCTGTTGGCGGATGTTGGTTTTGTTGGTCTGCCGAATGCCGGTAAATCCACTTTGCTTTCGCGTATTACAGCGGCCCGACCCAAAATTGCAGATTATCCTTTTACCACACTCGTACCGCAGTTAGGTATTGTGCAGGCCGGTCAATTTGAGACTTTTGTTGCTGCAGATATACCGGGCCTTATTCAGGGTGCCCACTTGGGAAAGGGACTTGGAATCCAATTTTTAAAACATATTGAACGGACCCGGGTTTTGGCTGTTCTTTTGGATGCCACATCTGAAGATATGGAACAGGACTATACCATTCTGTTAAATGAATTAGCCTCTTTTGATAAATTACTGCTTGAAAAACCAAAACTGGTTATTTTTACCAAAGCAGATTTATTGCAAGACGAATTTCCGGACAAACCTTCTTTTATAGATCCGAATGATGAATATATTTTAATCTCCTCTGTTCGTGGGGATAACATTGATATAATGAAGAAAAAATTATTTGATTTAATAAAATCCGAAATTGAATAGATAATTTATTGTGGAAAAAAATCAAGAAATTGATTTAAATGCTCTGTTCCGATTATCGAGTGTGCCTGGGGTAGGTTCATATCGTCTTCTTAATTTAATGAAACGGTTTAAAGAACCCGGGGCTGTTTTGTCGGCGTCACCCCGTCAATTGATTGAAGTTGATGGGATTGATAAAAAGCTGGCTCAGCTAATTAAAAATACCAACAATGCTGAGTTTGCCTCTGAGCAAATAAAACGCGCAAAACAGTTTAATACCAAAATTTTAACTTATTGGGATCAGGATTATCCTGTATCATTGAAAAATATCTATGATCCTCCCTGTATTTTGTATGTTCGCTCATGTGCTCAAAAGTTAAACCATCAAAGCCTGGCCATTGTTGGAACACGACATCCCAGTACCTATGGAAAACTGATAACAGAAAAGTTTGCTGCGGAAATTGCTCGGCAAAATATTTCTGTAATTAGTGGTTTTGCCAGAGGTGTCGATACGATTGCCCACAAAACCGTCATTACCAACAGAGGCATTACCTTTGCTGTATTAGGGTCTGGTGTTGATGTCATTTATCCCCCGGAAAATATATCCATGTTGTCACAGATATTTGAATGCGGTGCTTTAATATCCGAGTTTCCAATGTCTACAAAACCGGATGCACGAAATTTTCCCAAAAGAAACAGATTAATTTCCGGACTAAGTAAGGCGGTTTTTGTTATTGAAGCCGGAAATAAGAGCGGTGCAATTATTACCGCAGAATATGCTTTGGATCAAGGAAAAGAAGTATTTGCCGTTCCCGGCAATATTACAAATCCGAAAAGCATCGGTTGTAACCGGCTTATACAGGATGGGGCACGTTTGGTGTTAACCCCTGATGACATATTATCTGAATATAATGTTGAAAAGAAAAAGGTTCCGCTTGCCAAAACCTATAAAGATGCTTCAGATGATGAAAGAATTGTTTTAAAATATCTTTCTGAAGAACCTTTACATATTGATATTCTCTGTCAAAAATGCGGCTTATCCTCTTCGCTGGTTTTATCGATTTTGCTTTCTCTTGAATTAAAGAGTTATGTTCGGCAACTGGCAGGAAAACATTTTGTGAAAATTTAATTAAAATGAATGATAATGTAAATTTCAAGGGGACCTATCTACTTTTCTTTTTTCTGGATCATGATCAGAGTTTAGTTATTGGTAAGCTTGGGGAAAAACATTTCAAAGCAGGTTATTATTATTATATTGGAAGCGCTTTTGGACCCGGCGGTGTTTTTGCCAGAATAAAGCACCACATAAAAAAATCCACCAAACCAAGATGGCACATTGACTATTTTAAAAATTTTGCAAACCTTTTGGATATATGGTATACAAACTTTCCTGAAAAACGGGAATGTCAGTATGCGCAATTATTAAGTCATTTCGCCGATGATTGTATAACAGATTTTGGTTGTTCTGATTGCAGGTGTCAATCTCATTTTTTTTATTTTAATAAAAAATTGGATTTTGATTTTATTAATAATATTTTAATATTGAATTATCCTTCAGACAACAATTTAATTAAATTTGATTTTGATAAAGATATTTAAAACTAAAATCATTACTTGCTTTCAATAATTAGATTTGATATAATATGTTTTTAAAAAATATAAATGCCGTCGATAACTTTTAATAGAATGTCAATCCTTAGCAGATAATGTATTTTAAATAAAAATGCAATCATGCCGCTAAATTGCGCTATATTTCAATTTCATAAAGAATTAAATGATTTTTTACCCAGCAGCCGCAGAGAAAAATATTTTAAATATTTTTTTTCTGGTAAACCATCAGTCAAAGATGCCATAGAAGCAATTGGAATTCCTCATACGGAGATTGATATGATTGTGATAAACGGGGAATCTGTTGATTTTGAAAAACATATATACAATGGGGATTCTGTTGATGTTTATCCAGTTTATCAAAATTTAAATATTTCACCCGTAATAAAACTCAATAACTTTTCTCAAAACACTAAAACATTTATCCTTGATGTACATTTGGGTAAACTGACACGCGTTTTACGTATGTTTGGATTTGATTGCCTTTATGAAAATGATTTTAGTGACCCAAAAATAATTGATCTTGCTCTTGAGCAGAAACGGATTATTTTAACCCGTGACATTGGCTTGTTGAAAAATAAAATTGTGTCCTGCGGATATTGGGTCCGGTCTACTTTATGGACAGAGCAAATCAAACAAGTCTTTAACCGGTTTGAACTTTATTCTCAAACAGCGCCTTTTACCAGGTGTATTGTTTGTAATGGAATTATTAAAAGTGTTGAAAAAAAGAATATTCTGGACAAACTGCCGCCGAATACAGCCATGTTTTACAATGAATATAGTCAATGTCAAAAATGTTATAAAATTTATTGGAAAGGATCGCATTATCAAAAAATACTAAAAATTATTGAAAAATTTTCTTGAAAGTGAGGGAGTATGAAAAGAATCAAGGTTATCATCACGGCTGTTATTGTGCTGGCTGCTTTAAGCAGCGCATGTGGTAAAAGCAAAGGGGTTGAGGTCGGTTCTTTTTATCAGCAAAAAAGAATTACATTTTCAATGAATGACGGTTTACCTTCAAACGAAATTTATTCAATTTTTGTAGCAAATAATGGCAATGTTTATGCCGGTACGGCAAAGGGATTGTCGGTTTTTAAAGAAACGAAATGGTATAATATACCCGGGCAGAAAAAAGCCGTATATGCAATTTGTAAAGACGAACAGGATTTGGTTTTTGTCACGGGTTCGCTAAACGAAGATTATCTGGAAAATGCGGAATTGCATTTTCTGGCCGGCAGCGACGTAAAGGCGAGTATCATAATTCCCGAAATGCTGAAACTCGCTCAGAGTTCACATCTTGTTCAATATGCCGATGCCATTTACCTCGCCGGAGTGAATGATCTTTACCGGTGCGAAATCTCTAAAGAAAAAATGAATATTACCCCTCTAAAAATACCGGATTTACCCATACGACAATTTTCTGTTTTGTCAAATGGTGATATTTGGGCGGCTACAAAAGCTTCTCTGTTAAAATATTCAAAATCTTTGGGACAATGGCAGTCTGTTTATCCGCATGATGAAAAATATAGCTGGGCGCCCCGTGATGTGAGAGGTGTTGCGGTTGATAAAAACGGTCGGGTGTGGTTTGCCTGTCCCCAGGGAGTGGGTTGTTTTGATGATTCCTGGAAATTGTTTACAGGTGCGGAAGGATTACCCTTTAATGATTTTACCGTTGTTTCGGCGAATGGTGTAAAGGATGTTTGGTTTGGCACCACAATTGGCGCTATGCGGTATGATGGCAACAAATGGGAATACCGCCAGGGCAAACGATGGCTGCCGGATGATAAGGTTAAAGATATTGCTGTTACCGATAACGGAGATGCCTGGTTTGCTACAAATGCCGGAGTCGGCTTGATTAAAAACATTGAAATGACTCTTGCTGAAAAAGCAAAATGGTATGAAGATGAAATCGACCGGTATCACCGGCGCACACCTTACGAGTATGTCCTGGAAGTTAACCTGCCTGCTGCCGGGGATAAAACCAATGTTGTTAAACACGACAGTGATAATGATGGTTTGTGGACCAGTATGTATGGCGCCGGGGAATGTTTTGCCTATGCTGTTACAAAAGACCCAAAGGCCAAGGAACGGGCAGATAAAGCGTTTGCAGCCCTTGAGTTTTTAGGCCAGGTTACCCAGGGAGGAACAAATCCTGCTCCTCCGGGATTTGTTGCCCGAACAATTCTTCCAACGTCCGGTCATAATCCAAATGATGGAAGGCTTGAGCGTGACAGGCGAGAACAACAACACGGTGATAAGCTGTGGAAGGTCATTGATCCCAGGTGGCCGGTAAGCAAAGATGGAAAATGGTATTGGAAATGTGATACAAGCTCCGACGAACTGGATGGTCATTATTTCTTTTATGGCCTTTATTACGACCTTGTTGCGCAAACAGAAGCAGAAAAAACACGGGTTAGAAAACATATTAAAGCATTAACAGACCATCTTGTAAAGCATGATTTTCAACTCGTTGATCATGACGGTAAACCAACACGATGGGCGCGGTTTAGTCCAAAAGAAATAAATTACAGTGAAAACTGGTTTACTGAACGGGGTTTAAATTCTCTCAGCATGCTTTCATATCTGGCTGTAACGGAACATATTACAGGAGATAAAAAATACCGCAAGATTGCAAATGAACTCATTAAAAAGCACAGTTATCATCAAAATTTAATGTACCTTAAACCGCAACGTGGGGCCGGTTCCGGCAACCAATCCGATGATGAAATGGCTTTTATGTGCTATTACAATATTTTAAAATATGAAAAAAATCCTCAATTAACGTCCCGCTATGCGCTTTCATTTTGGAAGAGCTGGCGGTTGGAACAACCGGAAATGAATCCTTTTTTTAATTTTGCCTTTGCTGCCATGTGCGACGGGGTTTCTTTTAAAGATGCCTGGGGAGAGCATCCTATGGATCCGACCGGAGACTGGTTGGAAGATTCCATAGAAACCTTGAAAAGATTTCCTCTCGATCGGGTGGACTGGCGGCATACAAACAGTCATCGATTGGACATTATTCCCTTACCGGAGTGGATGCGCGATTTTGATAAGGGATCCATGGCTGGTAACGGACATCAGCTTAACGGCAAAGTGATTCCTGTTGATGAATGCTACTTTAATCACTGGAACAGAAATCCATGGCAATTGAATACCGGTGGAAACGGACATTCAATGGGCGATGGTGCCGTATTTTTACTTCCCTATTATATGGGACTTTATCACGGATTCATAATTGAAAATTAACCCTTAGGAGGCCCTATGTTTCGAGTTATGTTTATTTTAATGTTTTTTACAAGTTCACTTTTTATCTCATGTGCCAAGAACACTAAAGTCAATTATTTAAATGAAACAAAAGAACAACGGGACCAGCGAATGCAGTGGTGGAGAGATGCACGTTTTGGCATGTTTATTCATTGGGGAATTTATTCCGTTCCGGCTGGTGAATATAACGGCCAAAGAGATGAGGGGATTGGTGAATGGATACGTGCCCATTTAAATATTCCCGGAGATGAGTATGAAAAATTTGCCAAGGATTTTAATCCGGTAAAATTTAATGCAGAAGAATGGGTCAAGCTGGCAAAAAATGCCGGTATGAAATATATTGTCATAACATCAAAACATCATGATGGTTTTGCATTGTGGGATTCCAAAGTATCTGATTTTGATGTTGTTGATTCCACACCCTATGGCAAAGATTTATTGGCGCCATTAAGCCGGGAGTGTAAAAAACAGGGCCTTAAATTTTGTGTTTATCATTCTATTTTGGACTGGCACCATCCGGCCCAATGGGTGGACCCTGAAGAAGCTCACAGACCTGAGGGCTATGGCAGTAACAAGATGAAAGAGGGTAAAAAACAGGAATATGTCACCTATTTAAAGGCACAGCTTGCTGAACTGGTTACAAATTACGATCCGGCCGTTTTATGGTTTGATGGTGAATGGGTAGACTGGTGGACTGAAGAGGATGGAAAAGACTTGTATAATTATGTTCGTTCTTTAAAACCGGATATTATTATCAACAACAGAGTTGGAAAAGGACGCGACGGTATGGCGGGCTTGAGTAAAAGTAGCGAGTACGCAGGTGATTTTGGAACGCCCGAACAGGAAATTCCGGATACGGGTATTCCCGGTATGGACTGGGAAAGCTGTATGACAATGAATGATACCTGGGGATTCAAATATTTTGATGAAAATTGGAAGTCGACAAAAACACTTTTAGAAAATCTTGTAGACATTGCCTCCAAGGGAGGAAATTATCTACTGAATGTCGGTCCGACATCTGAAGGATTAATCCCGCAGGCCAGTATTGAAAGACTGCAGCAGATCGGTGAATGGATGGCAGTAAATGGTGAATCAGTTTATGCAACCCAGGCAAGCCCGTTTGAAAAACCCGAATGGGGCCGGTATACAAAAAAAGGAAACAAGCTTTATGTTCATGTTTTTAAAAGTCCGAAAAATAACATAATAACCATACCGGTGAGCAAAAATACTATAACTACAGCTTATTCTTTGGAAAACAAAGATAAAATGTTAACGTTGAATGAAAAAGGAGATACTGTTCAGATAAATATAAAAACAAATGATTTACCGGCTACTTTAGTTTTGGAGCTTGTGGAATAATATTGTATTAATAGTGTTTATTTGACTATATCGTGATATTTTTAAAAATTGTATACATGGAGCCAGGATATGAGAAAATTGATGGTGCTTGCGGTTATATTATTTTCTACAAGCTTTTTACAGTCTCAAACGAGTGAGACAGAACCTAATAATGATAAATTATTTGCAAATCCTGTTTCTGTTGGGCAGACAATAGAAGCATCCTTTCATACAACAACAGATCAGGATTATTTTAAAATCGAGCTTGAACTGGATAAAATGTATTATCTGACAAGTGTCGAAAATAGTTCCGGTTTGAAGCCTGATTTAAATTTATATAATCAGGCTTCCAGTACAAATTTGTTACAATCTTCTGTAGCCGGCAGAAATGGAAATAACAATTTTCGGTTATCCGGATATGTGCCATACAACTCTGGTGTTTATTATGCCAGAGTTTTTGAAGCAGACAACGAGACCGGGCAGTATAAATTTCGATTTGCCGGAGGTCGTGGAACGGATTCCCTTTTAATTCATGAACCGGACAATACAAAAATTGAATCCGGAAGCGTTCAGCCACTTGCAATGGGTGATACCCTTTATGGCGCGATTTACCCGGCAAATGATTTTGATTATTATAAAATAGAAGGTACGGCAGGTAATTATTTTGAAATCGGTACAATGCCGATTTTAGACCTTCATCCCAGGGATACGGATACATATATCACTTTATACAATGCTTCCGGTCAAATTGTTATGGAAAATGATGATCTTGGGAATGTTGATACACCAAGCGGAACTGTCAATTGTACATTTTCCAGTTTAAAAGGTCTTTTCTCTGTAACCGGTGTTTATTATGTTTGTGTTAGAAGCTATTATAATTCAATAGCTAATGAAGACCTGGTTTTAAATGAAAATCACCCTCCGACAGGTGAATATGGATTATATTATAATATTGAAAAACCGGAAGGCCTGGATGGTTTTGCCCGGTATCCGCATGTGGAATGTCCGACAACATCATCAATTATCGTACAATGGAATACATTGACCCAACAACCCTCTGTTTTGTATTGGGGAACAACAAAAGAATGTACGAATGTCATTGAAGACCTGACGACAAAGAGCGAACATAAAGCGAAAATTACGAATCTTGAACCTCATACAAAATATTTCTATAAAGTATGGAACGGAGACTCTCTTTCTAAGGTCGAACACTTTTATTCTGCAAAACCTTCTTCCGAGGAAAATGTCAGCTTTTTTGTTATCAGTGATTCCAGTCCCTATGAAGGATTCGGCAGCAGTGAGGCACAAAGAGATATAGCGGCACTTTTACTGGAAACTGATTGTGATTTTGGACTTCATTCAGGTGATGTTAATCAGCATCGTGGTGAAGAGTATGATCTTGTTTATTATCAACCTTATAAGGATATTTTAAAGAACAAGACTATTTTTCCCTGTATCGGAAATCATGATAATGCTTACGATCATTCACAAACCTATCTTGCCTCATTTAACTTGCCATATAATAATCCTGATAGTACGGAAAGATATTATTCTTTTAATTATGGTAACGGACATTTTATTTCACTGGATACAGATTGGCCTTACTCTCCGGGCAGTGCACAATATGAGTGGTTGGTCCAGGACCTGCAATCTGAAATGCGCAGCGAGACCATGTGGACGGTTATTATTTTCCATAAACCACCCTGGAGCGAAGGATGGCCCGGGTATCCCGGAGAAACCAGTGTTCAGACATACCTTGTACCGCTTTTTGAACAATATGGGGTTGATATGGTGTTTAACGGGCATACTCACGATTATGAACGCGGATATTTAAACGGCGTTTATTATATTATTGCCGGTGGTGGTGGTGCCCCTTTGGAAGAGGGTATTCATGCTTATGATTATGAGCATGTATCTGTTTGGATAAATCAGCATCATTATGTACGTGTCGATCTGAATGATAAAACCATGATGTTAAGCGCCATAAATCGTCAGGGAGAAATTATAGATTATTTACAGAGTGACAAAAACACAACAGATGTGGATGAGGATGTAAATCAAAATTTGATACCAAAGGATTTTAAGCTATATCAAAATTATCCAAATCCGTTTAACGGGTCCACTGTTATTGAGTTTGATGTTCCTGAAAAGTCTTTTACTAAAGTAACGGTTTATGATATTAGCGGTCGTCTGGTAAAAACCCTTATGCAGCAAGATCTGTCTGCCGGGAAACATAGTGTAAAATGGGACGGTTTAGATCAACAGGGTGAACAGGTTGCCAGTGGTATATATTTCATTCGGTTACAAACCTCAATTTGGCAGCAAACTTTACAGGCGCTTTATTTAAAATAAAGTTTTTGGTTTAGCAATGTAATTAAAGGCAAAGTATATTTAATACTTTGCCTTTTTTATTAAACCGTGCTGATTATCCGTACTTGATTAATTCAATAATTCAGCGTATAATTAATATTATTAAAATGTAAAATGTTTTAAATCTGGCGAGGATGCATAATGAAAATAACTTTTATTTTCCTTACTTTAACCGTTATTTTTTTATCGTGTGTGAGCAACACTCCCCCAACTGATGAACTTGGCCGGCCTTTTATTAAAAAGTTAGGAACCATAGATTGTGACCTGGTTGAGGCAACACCGGTTGTTTTTAAAAATACTCTTTACCGATTTGAATATGTTCGTCCGAAATATAAGCAGAATGATACCGGTGATTCCTATTTTCGTTTTGTAGACTATAAAACAGGCCAGGTTTCTGACGCGTTCGCACATGGCTACCATTTAGGCAGTGCTTTTGTCGAAGGTGATTCGTTATACGCTATCGGAACGGATATTTGGGATGGCGAAAAAATCGACATGTTTGTTACAACCGATATGAAAACATGGACCTCCTGGAATGCTTTGACTTTACCGGGATATGGTTTGTTTAATACATCTCTTTGTAAAGCGGACAGCCAATACGTGCTCATGTTTGAAGTGGGAAAACCGCCTGAAATTGCCGGTAATCGTTTTACCGCCCGATTTGCTGTTTCTACTGATCTTCGAAACTGGGAGTTGACGCCGCCGGAGTGCACCTATACAAAAGAACGCTACAGTGCGCCGCATTGTTTACGTTATCTGGATGGTTATTTTTATAATTTTTATTTGGAGAACAGAGAGGGATATGAAACCCGTGTTGTCCGTTCAAAGGACCTGATAAATTGGGAACAAAGCCCGCTAAATCCGGTGTTGCGTGCTTCTCAGGATGATAAATTAATTGCAAATTCATCTTTAACTCCCCAACAAATTGAATTCGTTGTTAAAGCCAGAAATATTAACAATTCCGATATCGATATGTGCGAGTATAAAGGAGAATTGATTATCAGCTATTCCTGGGGGGACCAGCAAGGTACTGAATTTTTAGCAAAGGCGGTTTATCAGGGTTCTTTAAGAGATTTTTTAACAGGCTGGTTTCCTGAAAAGATGTAATATGTAATGAGTATGGATTAATGGAGAATTGCTTTGCAGGTGTTGATAACAGGAAGTAACGGATTTATCGGTAGTTTCCTGGTGGAAAAATGTCTAGAGAGGGACTATAATGTTCGGTGTCTTGTTCGCCAAACAAGTGATCTGACATGGTTGAAGGATTTGGACATTGAATATTTTTATGGGGAATTATTACATCCTGAATCTTTAGTTAAAGCTGTTAAAAATGTTGACCTTGTTTTTCACCTGGGAGGTGTTACAAAGGCTAAAGATCCTCAGGATTATTTTAACGGTAATTGTCAGGCAACCGTCAATTTGCTGGATGCTTGTTTAAAATATGGACCTCAACATCAGAAATTTGTCTATGTTTCTAGTCAGGCAGCCGGAGGCCCGAGTTTGAGCGGACAGCCCCGAACAGAGTTGGATGTACCGCATCCCATATCTTTATACGGGCGATCAAAGCTGGAAGCGGAAAAAGCCGTTATTGAACACGGTCAATACAGACCAGTGACAATAATAAGACCTCCGTCCGTATACGGACCGCGTGATAAAGATATTTTTGTCATGTTTAAAAACGTGCAAAAAGGTATTTTCCCCGTACCCGGATTTGGAAGGCAAAGGCTCAGCATGATTCATGTTTTTGATTTGGTTGAGGGACTCTTGCTGGCTTCCGGCTCCGAAAAGGGCAACGGAGAGATTTTTTACATGTCAGGAGATGAAGAATATACTTTGATGAAAATTGGCAAGTGTATGGCAGCGTCTCTTGATAAATATTTTTTACCCCTATTTGTACCATTCCTGCTTCTTGATGCTGTATCATGGATTAATATTTTTTTTTCAAAAATAAAGGATAAACCTGCTTTGTTAAACCGGGATAAAGTCCGTGAAATGAAACAGGATTCCTGGTTGTGTAGTAACCTCAAAGCAAATAAGGAGCTCGGCTTTCAGCCGAATATGACGATTGAAAACGGGTTTAAACAGACTGTTGCATGGTATAAAGAAAAGAGTTGGTTTTAAAATATTTTTAAAAATATTAATTTTTTGTTGCTTTTTTTTTATTTTCTTTATACGTTTTTATATAATTACAGCGTGTTGGGAGATTCACCTGTCCAGTTTGACTTTATAAATTTTGCATCCAGGGATCTTTAAATTAATCATATTGAACAGATAAACATCTGTTTCATTTGATTGCCTTTTATATTTGGGAGGAATTATCATGTACTCATACAAAACCTGCAAATGGTCAATTTTGTTACTTTTGTCTTTATGTGGTTTTGTTTTTTCCGGTCAAAATCGACCTGATTTAACAGATTTAATTAATTCAAATGATAACACACTACGGTCGGGTCATTTATCGGAAAATTCAAGTGAACTTGATTTTATGCTCAATGAAGCAGTTAATAATCATTTGCAGCGAAGCATGGAAGAAATCTGGAATGATGTTGATTGGGAGAAAAAACGGCTGTTACAGTATGAATATGATGCAAATGATAATGCCATAGAAATAACGATAAAAAAGTGGGACGGTGATCAGTGGCAGGTTGATCAGAAAAAGGTTTACGTATATAATTATCAAAATAAACTGATTATGCAGTCATTGTATACATATCAACCTGATAAAGATGCCATGGCCCTTACACAGCAGGAAACATATCAATACGTTCCCGATGGCCGCTATAAAGAATGGATTATTGTAAAGTTTGACGTTGATACAGGTGAATTGACATTGGGCGCCAAATATACAATAAGCTATCAAGATGGATTCCTTGTAGAATGGAAGACTGATTATATGTATGCCGGTCAGACAGAATGGCAAAATGCTTTTCGTTCCTTGTTCTCAATGAATGATGAAAATATGCGGGAAGAACTTGTTCAGGAATGGGTAAACGGCGAATATGTTGATTTGGAAAAACATGTTTCAGAGTTGAATACCTTTTCAGACCCTGTAAATAAAACGTTGTTTATAAAACAAAACGGAGAATGGACCAACTGTCGTCATTATACTTATAAATATAACGACATGGCCCGGTTAACGGAAAAATGTGTGCAGCAATGGCAGGATAATAGTTGGACCAATGTCGACAGCTTGAATAAAAATTATAATGCTCAGGGAAAATGTATCGAATCTACGGAATATCTGTGGAATGATGGTGCATGGCAGCTTGCAGGCGGCACAAAAACAGAATGCTGTTATGACGGGATGGCCTGCCTGAGTAATGAGGTTTGTTACCAGTTTACTGATAACGATTGGAAAAAATTTCAGCGTACAAGTTATACCTATGGTCATACTGTTTCTGTTACAAAAGATTCCAACGTACCGCAAACATTTGAATTATCAAATTATCCCAACCCGTTTAATCCACAAACTACAATCTCATTTCAATTATTGTCACCTAATCCGGTTTCTTTGCGGATTTTTAATATAAGCGGCCAGGAAATAAAAACTTTGTTTGATCAGGATTTTTTATCTTCAGGTTTATATAAATATGTTTGGAACGGAACTGATAATAACGGACAAAATATGCCAAGCGGCATATATATTTATCGCCTTCAGGTTGCAAATCAATTGTTTTCACGGCAGTGTATATTGTTAAAATAAAATTAAAGATAGACTTTTCTTTTTTAAACTGTGAAATGTATCACAACAAAAGGTTTGGAAAAGGTTATTTTATCCAGTGTTAAATAAAGAGTAAAATTTCAAAAATCAGTTGAAAATTGGAATTTTAACCTTTATATTAAATTATTAAGCGAAAAATAGACTCGCTGTATAAATTTTTTTGATTGCTGATTTCATAAAACCCTGGGAGATTTAGTATGGGAGAAGAAATCAAAGCCGGATGTGCACGTCCAACAGGAGGGCCTGTTGGTGAGCCAATTACTAACCCACCTGAAAATAATGAAAAACCAATTGTGGAGGTAACCAAAATGATCAAAGTTGGTCAAAAAGCTCCGGATTTTTCAGCCCCTGCCTATCATCAAGGAAAATTTATTAATGTTAAATTGTCCGACTATCTTGGCAAATGGGTTGTATTATGTTTTTATCCCGGTGATTTTACATTCGTCTGAGCAACCGAAGTATCAGCAGTTGCTGAAAAATTTCCAGAATTTCAAAAATTGGGTGTTCAGGTATTGTCAATGAGCATCGATAGTGTGTTTGTTCATAAAATGTGGAATGACCACGAGTTGTCAAAAATGGTTTCAGGCGGCATTCCATATCCTATGCTTTCTGATGCCGGTGGTAAGGTTGGAACTGTATATGGGATTTATGATGAGAATGCAGGTGTGGAAACAAGAGGCCGGTTCATCATTGATCCGGATGGTGTTGTGCAGGGGTATGAGGTTTTAACACCACCGGTTGGACGTAACGTGAACGAATCCTTAAGACAGATACAGGCGTTTCAGCTTGTTCGAAACAGTAAGGGTTCCGAAGCAACGCCTTCCGGTTGGAAACCAGGAAAAATGACCCTAAAACCCGGTCCTGACCTGGTCGGCAATGTTTGGAAAATCTGGAAAACCGGTATGGCTTTTGATGAATGAGATCAATTTGAGTAATAAGGTAAGAATAAAAAACCTTTTTATTCAAAGCACTGATTTGATCGATTGGAATATCTGACACAAGTTAGTCTAATAAATCTAAATAGGAGAGAAACGTGAAAAGAAAATTGTTAATAACAGTCCTCTTGTCATTAACTGTATCCTCTATGATTTTTGCTGCAAACAGCGTTGAGCGCAAGATCAGGCCAAGTGAAGTCTTAAAAAACAAAATTGCCGAGTTTCAGGCCGAAATGCCCAGTGTTGATGTAATGGGCTACGTACAAGAAGCTTTGACTGAAGATTGGACTGGTGATGCATGGGTAAACTCAGAGCTTGAGCAATACAGTTATGATGCCCATGGTAACCAAACCCAGATTTTATCCAAATCATGGGATGGTTCTGCCTGGCAAAATGACGGTAAAGCCGAAATTACTTATAATTCGGCTAATGGAATATCTTCCATGAAACAATATAGTTATGAAAGCGGTTCCTGGGTACTTTTTTTAGAAATGCTGAACACCTATAATGCTCAGGGTTTGCCGGTTACCATGACTTCCAGCTCGTATGATAATGGAACGATGATCGGAGGTAGTAAAACCACTGTGGTTTATGATGGGTCCGGCAATACTACTGAAATGTACACGGAAATGTGGAATCCCGTTACTCAGGCATGGGGCCAAATGTCCAAAACAACATTTTCTGTAGAAGGCGGTAAAGAAGTAGAAGTTGTACAAATGTGGAATGGGGCTGCTTATGTCAATACCGAACGTTATGAAACAACAAACGATGCTCAGGGCCGACAGGGAGTAACCACTTATTTTTTATGGGACGGATCTGCATGGCAAAAGAGTGCTCGTGACACGTTTACTTATGATGGAACAAGTCAGAATTGGACATTGTGGCTCACTGAAGACTGGAATGGTTCTCAATGGGTCAATAGCTACAAATACGAATATAGCTATGATGCTCATGGAAATGAGTCCGAATATATGTATTCGACGTGGGATGGAACTCAGTGGGTTGTTTTTATAGGAACAAAATCAGAATACACATATAATGACGATAATTGGGTCAGTGTAGAGATTGGTTATACCTGGTTTTTAAACTCCTGGCTTAAAGTATACCGAACTACTTATACTTATGATCGTAATGTTGAGGTCACTGACCGGCCCGACGCACAGCTTCCTCAGGCATATGCTTTAGGAAATTATCCCAATCCTTTTAATCCGACAACCACCATCGAGTTCCGGTTACCTTCCGATCAAACTGTAACTTTAAATGTTTACAATAGTAATGGTGTTTTAATTAAAAGTTTGGTCCAAAATCAACGCCTGTCAACAGGTCTACACACCATGTCATGGGATGGAACAAATATGCTGAATCAAAAAGTTTCTTCCGGTGTTTATCTGTATCGTTTGGTTACCCCAAACCAAATTTTATCACAAAAGTGTTTACTGGTTAAATAATTTTTATTAACTTAAAGCCTCAAAGATCGTTTTGATTAAGGTCTTTGGGGCTTTTTTTATGTAAACAATTATTCACATCTCCATTATCTTCCTTAAATCCTTCATAACAAACCACGAGGTTTTTGATGAAAAAACATGTGCCTTATATCCTGTCTGTTTTTATTCTGCTATCTTTAGTTAATATCTGTTTGGCCCAAAAAAATGCGGGAATTGTTCCCTATTTTAAAAGCGGTGGTCAAACTTTTATTCTGATTGCCGATCATCAATTTAAAGACAGGGGATGGGCGAGTTTTGGTGGAAAACATGTACCCGGGGAAACCAATGAACAGACAGCTGTTCGGGAGTTTCATGAAGAAACAAAAAATGTTTTTTTATCTCAACATATTGAAAACCGATTAAATGGTAAAGTTGAACAGGAAAAATTTGTAACATTTTTTGTGCCTGTTGATTATGTTTCTGTTTTTGAAATTATTAATACCTCGTTGGAGGGTGGTATCTATAATGAACGGGGATTTTATGTATGGGTCCCTTTATCCGCATTATTTAAGGCAATTGAACATCAGGTTGATGGAGAATTTTTACTGGATAAAAAATACCTGCCGCCTGATTATCATTGCAGAAAGTTATACAAACCCTATATAGATGCCTTGCTGGAAGCAAAGGAAACAGGAGTTCTTGATAATCTGTAAAATTGTTTTAACAGAAATAAAGACGTGTCCTATTCTTGACAGTAACGATGATTAAATTGTATAATGAAAAGGGCAAACTTAAATGTGGATAACTTGTGGATTGTGAAAATTGCAAGCATTTTGTTAATATGTTTTTGATTAATAAAAATTTTTAATAGTGCTGTTTATTTTATTAGAGTTGCATTGGATAAGTTTTTCGTGGCATAAAATTATAAAATTTATGTTGTTATGATTTGTTGATAACCCTTTGTTTTAATTGAAAAATGAATCATAATTTTTCCCACATGTTATTTGAACACCATGTGAACAAATTGTGGATAATGTGAACAAGTGTTGACAAGTTAAGCAAAATCTATATGTTTTATTAAAAATAGTATTTTTTACTAAACAAGTGAGGTCATAATGGCAGATACATTATCGAGACGACACTTTATTAAAAGTACGATTTTACAAGGGGCTTCTTTAACCGCCCTGGGTGGATTGGGCTGTTTTAAAAATACCCAACACTCAAGCTTGCCAAATATTATTATTGTTTACACCGATGACCAGGGTTATGCAGATGTTGGTGTGTTTGGGGCTGAAGGATTTACAACACCAAATTTGGATGGCATGGCCGATCAGGGAATGCGGTTTACAAGTTATCATGCGGCCCAACCGGTTTGCAGTGCTTCGCGGGCAGCATTGTTGACCGGCTGTTATCCCAATCGTATCGGCATTCGTGGTGCACTCAATTCCAATAGCGGCTATGGAATTCATAAGGATGAAATGACCCTGGCAGAACTGGTCAAGCAAAAAGGTTATACGACCGGAATATTTGGTAAATGGCACCTGGGCTGCAAAGAACCCTATCTGCCGCTACAGAATGGATTTGATGAATATTTTGGTTTACCATATAGTAATGACATGTGGCCCTTTCATCCGACTGCCGGAAAAAACTTTCCTGATTTATCGCTTTTTGACGGCGATACTGTTGTTGAATATAATCCGGATATGAATTCGTTAACGACCCGTTATACGGAACGGGCTGTTCAGTTTATTGAAAAAAATAAGGAAAAACCTTTTTTCCTTTATCTGGCCCATTCCATGCCTCATGTACCGCTGGGTGTTTCCGACAAGTTCAAAGGCAAATCCGAGCAGGGAATGTATGGTGACGTTATTATGGAAATTGACTGGTCTGTCGGGCAGGTATTGCAGGCTTTAAAAACGCATGGTCTGGATGAGAATACATTAATTATATTCACATCCGATAATGGTCCGTGGCTTTCTTATGGAGACCATGCCGGTTCTGCCAAACCATTGCGGGAAGGAAAAATGACCACCTGGGAGGGTGGACATCGTGTGCCTTGCATTATGCGCTGGCCCGGCAAGATTAAAGAAAATTCACTATGTACCGAACCTGTGATGAATATTGATATTTTTCCGACCATTGCCGGTTTAATCGGCGGGCAGTTACCAAATCATATCATAGACGGACTGGATATATGGCCTTTGATGGCCGGTGAGTCCGGTGCTGCGTCCCCGCATGATGCGTTGTATTTTTATTGGCTGGATGATCTGGAAGCCGTGCGTATGGGGAATTGGAAATTTCATTTTCCTCATGAATACAGGTCCCTGAACGGAAGACCGGGCGGAACCGGTGGTATGCCCGCAAAATTAGATCATTTGAAAACAGACTGGGCGCTTTATGATTTGGAAAAAGATATAGGTGAAACAACGAATTTGATTTCACAATACCCTGAAATTGCTGAAAAACTAAAACAAAAGGGTCTTGCTTTTGACGCCGAACTCAAGGCAAATCTTCGTCCCCATGGGGTAATGGCAGAATAAAAAATATTTCTGGTTGAATATTTCGGGCTTTTATTTTAGTATAAAAGCTCTCTTTATTTATTAATTATTTCCCGGGATTTTTAATTGATAACAGAAACGCTTGCTGCGACCCGGAATTTAAATTTTTTTGTACATAAAAACCTGACAGCTTTATCAGGTTTTTCATTACATTGCTCGTGCGAAGATAGAGTCTATTGCCGCCGATTATTCGCAATTTATTGAATAAAACCGGAGGTGAAGAGGTCAGAATAACGTTCCCGGTTGGCCGGCATGATCGTTTCCATTCTTTTAAAGTAATAGAAAGCTCTTTTATATATTCACAAACGCCGATAACATAGAATAATGAGACGGAACCTGATTTTAAGGGAAGGTGTTCAGCTTTGGCTACAAAAACCGGTCTTTGGGTTTTGTTACGGTATCGTTTAACCATTACCAGGCTTTGGTCCATGCCGAAGATGTGCTTTGCATTTTGGACTAAATGAAAAGAATCACCACAGCCGCAACCCAAGTCCAGGACAACATCTTGCCGGTCCCCGATGGATGATAACAACGTTTGTATGGATGTGGTCTCTTTTTTATGGATCAGGTTAAGGGGCCACATCTTGCGAAACATATGGTAAAACGGAGCTTTAAGGTCCCAGATATTCATTTTTCCGGCTTTTGCTATAGATGTTTTATTTCTGGTTTTAAGATTGGATAAAAATATCCAAATCGTTTTCCTTATATTCCAGATAATCGTTGACTTTTCGGGCTTGTTCGTCCTGCATTAAAAAGAATTTTCCGGTTGCTTTGGTGTAAACTGTGCCCTCTAAATCAACAATTTCTCCTTCGGCAAGTGAATACCTGGATTTATGTTCAGTCGGTCGTCCTTTAACCAGATATTCCTTGTCGGTTTCCACCGGACGGACAAACTTGACATTCAGTTCCATGGTCATAAAAAAACGCTGTCTGGATACGGCAGCGGCCCAGCCAATTGTTTCATCCAGCAGGGCGCATAAAATACCCCCGTGTACAATATTTTTATAACCTTCCCGGGTTTTATCCGGTTTAAACGGCACCTGTACCCCATCTTCCGTCACTTGAAAACGAACATTCATAGTAGATGGATTTTCATCTTTTTGGCCGCAAATAAAACAGCCTTTATAGGTTGGAAGATAATTTTTAATATTATTCATAATTCATCCAAATTCTTTAGACATTAACCGTTTCTATAGGTTTTGTTTGTGTTAAATTATGAATAATCGGAATGACATCCAAAGGTTTTTCGGCATAAAAAGAGGCGTCTTTTTTAAGTTGATCTAATTCGTGTGAATAGCCCCAGCCGGCTAATATGCTGTGACAGCCTGCTGCTTTGGCAGCCAAAATATCGTTATCCGTATCACCTATCAAAATGGTCTGTTCAACGTTGACGTTAAAATGTTCGGCCGCAAAATGGATCATATCCGGTTCTGGTTTTGCGTTTGTTACCGATTCCGGTCCGATAACCAGGTCGAACCGATCATATAAATCAAGTCCTTTTAAAATTCGGGTGCTCATAAACTTGGGTTTATTGGATGCAACCGCCATTTTGTAATGATCAAATTTATCCAACAGCTCCATAATTCCCGGAAAAGGCCGGGTGCTGTTGATGCAATGGTCATGATAAAGCGGACGGAAAATTTCAAAAAAATCGTCAATACGATGCGTATGTTTTTCGCCCAGAACAATTTTGGCAAAAACGCCGGGTCCGGGTCCGATGGCTTTTTGTATTTGTTCGACGGGCAAGGTGGGGAAATTCATTTGTTTCAGGGTTTGATTGGCACAATCATGAACATCCGGGATTGTATCTAATAGTGTTCCATCCAGATCAAAAAGTATAACATCAAGTTTATTCAAAAAGTACTCCTTTCTAAGGCAATTAAATAGTCTTAAAGGTACTAAAATTGTCGGCGAATATCAAGGTTTTGCTGTAAAACCTTTTTAAAATCCATTATATTTCATACATTATGAAAATTTTTAATTAATAATTTATTGAAATATTATGGTATGGTATAAAAAATCATTTGGTAAAGATTATTTGCAGGTTTATCAGCATCGGGATGATAAAGAGGCCCGGCAGCTTGTTAAATTTAGCGTTAATGTTTTGGGATTGGAACCGGGGCAGCAGGTATTGGATTTGTGCGGTGGTTATGGTCGGAATGCCGTGCATTTTAGTAAATATAATATCAAAGTCACCTGCCTGGACCTGTCACCGGTTTTTGTTAAAATGGCCAAGATCAAGTCCGGCGAGACACAGAATTCTTTTCATGTTATCAGAGGAGATATGAAAGATATTCCCCATCACAACGCATTTGATGCCGTGGTGAGTCTGTTTACCAGTTTCGGGTATTTTGAAAAGGAAGAGGATAATGTCAAGGTTTTGAAAGCGGTTTCGGGTGCGCTTAAACCAAATGGTTTGTTTCTGCTCGATTATTTAAATTTACAATATGCTTTAAAAAATTTGGTCCCCAAAGACAAAAAAGAACAGCATGGGGTGCAGTTGGTTCAGGAACGTAATTTTAATCCTCATTCTTTTCGGCTTGAAAAAAAGATAACAATTTCCGATCAGCGGAACACACGGGAATATTTAGAATCGGTTCGTGTTTATGGAATTATTGAGTTGGGAAGCATGTTTGCAGAAGCCGGCCTGATGTGTACGGCTGTGTATGGTGATTATAATGGAGGCGCTTTTACGCCGGATTCTCCCCGGCTTATTATGATAGGTAAAAAGGATTAATATGATAGTTCCTGTGGAAAAATTACCCGGCTATATGCCGCTGGTTAAAGATTATGTGAATGATTTTGACCGTGTTGCTGAATTTTTTAATGGTGATTTTGGAAAAATTTCGGATTATAAAAAACAGGCTGATAATGTTTTAACAAAATCCTGGGACAACCGGGAAAGCATTGTTGATATTTTATATTCCCAGAACATGGCTTTTCATTGCGGTCCAAAAACACTGGAAAATATTCAAAAATTAAAAAACCCGGATTCCCTGGCTGTTGTAACCGGACAACAGGTTGGATTGTTTGGCGGACCATTATATACTTTTTATAAGGCATTAACGACTATAAAGCTTGCAGAGCATTTATCAGCGAAATTAAATTTAAATGTACTGCCGATTTTTTATTTAGTGAGTGAGGACCATGATTTTGAAGAAGTACAATGGACCGGAATTGTTAACCGGGCGAACCAATTTGAAAAATTGGTATATAATTCGGAATCGGAAAATCAACGGACGCCCGTAAGTGATATAAAGCTGAACGATACAATTTATGAATTGATTCGGCAGCTTGATAATATGTTGCCGGATACCGAATTTAAAGAATCTGTTTTTAAAACATTGGGTGAATGCTATCATTCAGGTGAAAGTTTTCATACCGCGTTTGCCCGCTGGTTTTCTTATCTTTTTGCAGAGTATGGCATTATTTTACTGGACAGTTCCGATGACCGTTTGAAAAAGTATATGCTGCCTGTTTTTGAAAAAGAGTTAAACGAGGACCTGACAAATAAAGGTTTATCCGTTTCTGATAAGAGATTAGAACAAAAAGATTATCACCGGCAAATTAGTTTTATTAATGATCGTCCCAATGTTTTTATGCTGGACCGGGGTCGGCACAGTCTGCAAAAAGCGGGTGATCTTTTTCAAAACATGTTTTCCGGTGAGAAATATACCAGTGAACAGTTATTGGCAGGGCTGGAAAAGTTAAGTCCGAAAGTTGCGTTACGTCCCATTGTTCAGGATACATTACTGCCGACGGTTGCCTATGTCGCCGGGCCGGGAGAAATTTCCTATTGGGCCCAGTTAAAACCTGTGTATGAAAATTTTAAAATGTCCATGCCGGTTGTTATGCCCAGGGCCGGGTTTACCCTTGTTGAGCCTAAAGTTCAGCGACATTTGGCGAAATTTAATATCTCTGTTTTAGAGTTTATAACTCAGCCGGAAAAAATAGTAAAAGAAATTTCCTCCCGGTTAATACCGGATAATATTAACGAACAATTGTCGTCAATAAAGCACCATATTACAAATGAATATGAACAATTGGGCCGTTCATTATCCGGCATTGATCCTTCAATGGAACAAATTATTGAAAAAACACGGGCAAATTTTATAAAACAGCATGATCAATTGGAAACTAAAATTTTGCGAATGTTTGAACAGCGTGAAAAAACAGTTTCAGACCAACTTGGCAGCATTCAAATCAATCTGCTTCCTCAACATAAATTGCAGGAGCGGATGGTTAATATTTTGTCTTTTATAACCAAATATAATTTTGATATTTTTCATAAAATTTATGACGCTATTGATATTGAAAAACCGGAACATAAAATTCTGGAGTTATAACCTATGAGTCTATCGCTTGATGTTTTGGCATTCGGTGCTCATCCGGATGATGTTGAATTAATGTGTGCAGGGACTTTGATAAAACTAAGTCGTGAAGGATATAAAGTAGGCGTGGTTTCATTAACTGCCGGTGAAATGGGCACCAGAGGGACCGTACAAATTCGCCGAAAAGAGTTTGAAAACAGCAGTCAGATAATGGGGTTATCAGCAAATGAAATTCTTGATATACCTGACAGTAAAGTGCAGGTAACAGAAGTGAACCGAAATAAAGTCATTTCTGCGATCCGTAAATATCGCCCAAAAATTGTTTTTGCACCCTATTGGAAGACCCGGCATCCGGACCACAGCCATTGTTCCAGCCTGGTTCGTGAGGCATCGTTTTATTCCGGCCTTATAAATATTAGTACCGGACAGGAAAAATTTCGTCCTGACAAAACAATTTATTACATGGAATTATATGACTTTGATCCGTCTTTTATTGTTGATGTATCAGATTCCTTTGACGACAAAATTAAAGCCATGAAAGCCTATGAATCACAGTTTTATTCGGAAAATAATAAGGAAACCGGCAACGAAGCAACCTATATCGCGACAAAAGAGTTTTTACAATCCATAATTACACGGGGACAGTATTGGGGAAATAAAATCGGTTCTGCTTATGGTGAGCCATTTTATGTGCGGGAACCTATAAAAGTTAATGATCCGGTCAAACTTTTCAGCGATCATCATTTTTCAGGGTTATTATAAAAAAAAGCGGATATTCATCCGCTTTTTAAAATTTATTTTACCATAGGAAGGCCGTATTTTTTGGCTTTTCTGTAGATGGTGGCCCGGCCGATTCCCAGCTTTTTGGCGGTTTTTGATATATTGCCTTCACATTCCAACAACGCCTGTTTCAAGGCATCTTCTTCAAGCTTTTCAATCCAGTTTGCCAGAGTATTGTCAGCTTCATAAATTCTTTTTTCGCCCAGCGCCCGGACAGATGAAGGTAGTTCTTTGGCAGAGATTTCATCTCCATTAACCAAAACAACGGCCCTTTCAATAGCATTTTCCAGTTCACGGACATTGCCCGGCCAGTTGTAGGCCATTAACAGATCCAGGGCGTCCGGAGAAATACAATCGATCGATTTTCCTTCCTGGTTGGCATATTTATTTAAAAAGAAAGCTGCGATCTTGGGAATGTCATCTTTACGGTCCCGTAAAGGCGGCAATTTGATGGGAAAAACAGAAATTCTATAATAAAGGTCTTCGCGGAAACTGCCTTTTTTCATCTCTTCTTCAAGGTCTTTGTTTGTCGCCGAGATAATACGAACATCAACTTTAACAAGTTCGCTGCCGCCGACACGTTCAAATTCCCGTTCCTGAAGAATGCGTAAAATTTTGGATTGTGTTGCGGGTGTCATCAACCCGATTTCGTCCAGAAAGATCGTTCCACCGTTGGCCTGTTCAAACTTACCGATACGTTTTCCGGATGCACCGGTAAAGGCCCCTTTTTCGTGTCCGAACAATTCACTTTCGAGCAAAGATTCCGGTAATGCGGAACAGTTAACGGCCACAAAAGGTTTACCGGCGCGGGTTGTTGAGTGAAAATGGATGGCTCGGGCAATTAATTCTTTACCCGTACCGCTTTCTCCATTTATCATAACCGTTACATTGCTGTCGATTACTTTTTCAACAGCACGAAAAACATCCTGCATGACCCCGCTTTCACCGATAATGTTTTCGAATTGATATTTGTCTTTTAATTCAGAACGTAATTCATCCACTTCCTTACGAAGAGAACTGTTCACCAGGGCATTATTGACTGTTACGAGCAGTCGGTCGCGGGCGAAAGGTTTGGTAATAAAATCGTATGCACCAAGTTTCATGGACTGGACAGCTCTTTCAATGGTGCCGTGTGCTGTCATCATTACAACTGGTATCCTGGAATCTTCCTGTTTTACCTGTTTCAAGGTCTCAATGCCGTCAATACCCGGCATTTGTATGTCCATTAAAACAAGGTCTGGGACCTCTTCACGAATGTACGCCAGACAAGCTTCGCCGCTTAAAGCCGTGGAAATTTCATATTTCCTTTCCTTGCGAAGACTGGCCTCAATCATTTTGCAAATATTTTTATCATCGTCAACGATGAGTATTTGAGGTCTTTTGGTTTGATTACCCAATTGGTGTTCTCCAAAAATTATTTTTTTACAATCGCTAAAATACTAGCAAATATTTGGTTAAATATCAAGTAATTTTTTGTTCTATTGTGATACACTTCAACTTAATACAGACTCTATTAATTCTGCGATTTTTTCCAAGTCATCCGGTTGAGCGTTTATTATCAGATAGCGCCAATTATTTTTCAGAGAGACAAGGTGTGCAATTTTTACCCAGTCTTTTTCTGTCGTCACTAAAAGTTTTGCATTGTTTTGTTTAAACTGTTTTTCAATATTTTGAATATCTGTTAGTGTATATTCGTGGTGATCTTTAAACGTTAAAAATTTTGTAATATAGGCACCATATTGTTCGAGCGTTTTTTTGAAATTATCCGGCGAGCCCAAACCACAGACGGCTATTATTTTTGTTTTCAGGTCGCTTATTTTAAAAACAGTTCCGGCATAATCACCGAGGCCTTCAGGCTGATAGTGTGCGTTTATAACAGGCTTGTTTTTAAACGTCTTTAAATTGTTTTTACTGTTATTTATCCAAATAAGGTCCGCTCTTTTTAGCCCGGACAATTGTTCCCGTAAAGGTCCGGCCGGAAGCATGAATTTATTACCGAAAAAGTTGTCGCCCTGCATTGTGACAATTTCCATATCACGGAAAATTTTTCGATGCTGCATAGAATCATCCAGCAAAATTACATCAGGATGAAAATCCTGGTATGCCCTTAAAGCAGCTTCGACACGATTTGAATTGACGATTACGATTGTATTTGGTAATCGTTTGGCCAGCAAAAAGGGTTCATCTCCGGCTTCCTGAACCGTACTCGAGATTGTTTCTCCATCAGAAACAACAAGATGTCCTGTGCTGTTTCGTCTGTACCCACGACTAATGATGCAAACTTTGTATTTTTCTGTTAACCATTTTGCCAAAAATAAAACAGTCGGTGTTTTTCCTGTTCCGCCAACAGTAATGTTACCGATGCTGATTACCGGGCAGCTTATATGAGTGCTTTTTAATATCTGAAAATCATATAGAAAATTACGAAACCTGATAACTATTCCAAAAAGGAAGGAAAAAGGCCTCAAGAGAATAGCCGGCCATTTAGTTTGAAAAAATTGCATCTGCCTGCTCTTGCAAATCGTTCATTTGATTTTCAATTTTAATACGGTATGCTTCCAGCTCTTCCTGAGAAATTTTCCTGGGAACGATCATTGGTTTTCCATAAACTACATATAATTTTGCAAATGGTTTCCATAATGTAAAACGGTCCCAGCTTTTAAGAACAATAGGATTGGAAGATGAAAACGACAACGGCAAAATCAGGGCGTCGGAGCGTTGTGCCAGGGAAACGGCGCCGATTTTGAATTCATAACGCGGTCCGCGTGGACCGTCCGGTAAAATAGTGCAGGGCGTTCCATTTTTAAGTACTTTAAGCATTTGCCGAAAAGCTTTGCTTCCACCGCGAGTGCTGGAACCGCGTACGGTTGTATATCCCAGCCGTTCTATTGTTTTGGCAATAATTTCGCCATCGCCATGTTCACTGACCATGGCACAAATACCGTCTTTTCTGTGAATGTAAATCGGCAGCAGCATTCTTCCATGCCAGACCACATAAATAACAGGTCTGCCGCTTTTCACAGCTTGTCTTAAATAGTGGCGGTTTTTAATGGAAATCCTTCCGGTTTTTCCAAAGAACAAAATGAGCAGCCAAGCGAGCTTGATGCCCAAATATGATAAAAATTCTTTTTTCGATTTTAGCATATTAAAATACAAATTGAAATAGTAGATGAATGTGCTTTATATCACATTTAATTCTTTTATAAAAAGATATTAAAGCATGTTGATTATGATTTCCGAGGTTCTTTTAATAGCTCCGGCCGACCCCAGCTTTTGATTTATGGTTTTTAAAGATGACACAAGGTCCTCTCTATATTTTGCATCAAATAAAAGCTTTTCCACCTCCGGCGCCATTTTTTCCGGAACAGCATCATGCTGGATAAATTCTTTAACAAGTTCTTTCCCGGCAACTACATTTGCCAGGCCGATATTTTTGATTTTAATTACTTTTTTTCCAATTAAATAGGAAAGGGTTGAAACGCGATAAATGATAATATACGGCGTATGCCAACATGCCATTTCCAGTGTAGCCGTGCCCGAGGTGACAATGGCGGCTGAAGAATATTTCATGAGATCATAGGATTCACCGCTGATAATTTTAATATCCGGGAATGTGTTTAAAAATTGATTTAAATGTTGCAATGAAATCGTCGGGGCTTTGCTGACGGCAACCTGTATGTTTGGGTGTTTGCTTTTTATTGTTTGTGCGGTTTGCAGCATAGCCGGTAATAGTTTTTCAATTTCCTGTTTTCGGCTGCCTGGGAAAAGGCCAAGCAACGGTTTTTCCATATCCAGATTTTCGTCATTAAAAAATTCTTGCCGCGTTTTGACGGTTTTTAATTTTTCTACAAGAGGATGCCCGACAAACTCGGTGTCCAAACCAAATTTACTGAAAAACGGTACTTCAAAATCAAAAATAACACCCATCTTATCTATATATTTGGCCATTTTGGGGGCGCGTCCCTGTCCCCAGGCCCAAACTTGCGGGGCTATAAAATAGAATATTTTTGCACCGTGTTTTTTTGCTTTTTTTGCAAATCTCAGGTTAAATCCCGGATAATCGATAAGCACCACGATATCCGGTTTGCGCTTTTTCAATACAGCCAATAAATGATAAAAAACGTTTTTAATAAACCGGAAATGTTTAACAACTTCAATAAAACCAATAATAGCCATCTGGTCAACGTGGTAGAACAATTCCATTCCGGCTGATTTCATGTTGTCGCCGCCTACGCCGAAAATTTCCAGATTTGGGTCTTTTTCAAATAGTGCTTTGACCAGTTGCCCGCCGTAAAGGTCTCCGGACGCTTCACCGGCAATGATCATTATTTTTTTGGACATTTTGCCTCAATTTAATAATAAAAACGGGATGATCATCCTATGACAAACATCCCTGTTTAATAACACAATCTATCTTAACTTACTCTTTTATCGGATTTTTTGCGATAATATGCATTATCTCAGATGCCACGCGAAGGGCTTTTAACCCGTCATGACCGCTGACAATCGGTGGTGTATTTGTTTCCAGAGCATTGAAAAAACTGTGCCATTCGGCCTGCATGGCATCTTGTTCCGGCGTTTCCGGTTGATCATAAATAATATGTCGTTTATGTTTACCTTTATCAATTTGTCCCAGAACAACCGTATTGGGAAGACCACTGTTTTCATCCACGAGTTTAAATACTTCGGTCAAACGTTGTAAAAAATCGATTGAAGTATAAGAATCTTTTTGAAACAAACGCATTTTACGCATTTTACGTTGTGAAATACGGCTGGCAGTAATGTTGGCGACGCAACCGTTCTCAAACTGAATGCGGGCGTTGGCAATATCGATTTCATCGGAAACAACCGCAACTCCATTGGCGTTTATTTGCACCGGATCGCTGTTTACCAGGCTGAGAATAATATCAATGTCATGGATCATCAAATCGAGTATAACAGCCACATCTGTTCCGCGTGGATCAAATGGCGCCAGCCGGTGAGATTCGATAAACATGGGATTAAAGCCGTTTTTATCAACCGCCCGTATGGCCGGATTAAAACGTTCGATATGACCGACCTGTATGGGGACGTTCATTTCATCGGCCAATTTAACCATTATTTCTGCTTCTTCCACAGATGATGCAATTGGCTTTTCAACGAAAATCGGCTTTTTTGCCTGAATGGCTTTTTTAGCGATATCCAGGTGCAGCGTTGTCGGCACGATAATACCGACAATGTCCGAATTTTCAATCAAGTCGTCTACATTAGAAAATCCCTGACATTTGAATTTTGATGTGATTTCATCGACACGAGTTTGGTCCGTATCATAAACTCCTGCAAGTTCGGCTTTTGGGTTTTGAGATAAAGAATTACAATGAAAAGATCCCAGTTTTCCGACGCCTACAATTCCGACTTTATATTTCATTTTTTTCTCTCTTTTTAGTCATGGTTGAAATAAATGTAAAAAGAAATCCGATAAAACACAAAATAATTATCATTTTGATCAATTTGATGGTGTGTTTAAGAAAAAGCCCTGATAGGTTTGACGATTTTTAAATTCCTGACGAATACTGTTAATAACCGCATGTTTATTTTTTGTCCAAAGCGGGGCTAAAAGAATATCATGCGGTGATTCGGCAGTTAACCGTTGAATCACCATATTAGCCGGTAACTGTTCAATAAAATCGCAGGCCAGAGATGCATATTCTTCCAGTTCCAGACTTTTGAATTTTTTCTGTTCATACATTTTCGCTAATATGGTGTCTTTTAACACCAGCAAAGGATGCAGTTTAACTTCATGAATAGGAGAGTGCGCCAGGATTTTTGCCGTATGCAAAACATCCTGCCGGTTTTCACCCGGCAAACCCAGCATAATGTGCGTGCAAATACGAACAGGAAGTTTGGACAGTTTTTCGACCGCTACGGCATAATCTTCAAAGCTGTGTCCGCGGTTCAGCAATTCCAATGTTTTATTGTGAGCACTTTGTAAACCCAGTTCCACCCAGACATCAACTTTATGGGCCAGTTCATTAATAAGACTGACAACATCATTTTCCAGACAATCCGGGCGGGTAGCGATAGAAAGGCCAACCACTCCGTCGAAATCAATCGCTTTTTCATACAATTCTTTAAGGATTTCTACCGGTGCGTTTGTATTTGTAGATGCCTGAAAATAAATAATATATTTTTCAATGCCCAGGCGTTCGCGGCCGAGCTCAATGCCTTCTCTGATTTGATCGTATATGTTGATATTATATTCGGATTGGCACTTGGAAAAACTGTCCATTCTGCAAAAAATACAACCGCCGCGTCCGGATTTTTCATTTCGATTCGGGCACTCAAAACCGGCGTCGATGCTGACTTTCCAGACTTTTTCTTTGTATTTTTCTTTTAAAAATTTTGAAAAAGTATAATATTCTTGCATGGGGTAAAGTACTAAAAATTAAGTTCATGTCATAAAAAAATGTTTAAAACATGCTAAAATAAAAAAAGCCCGAAAAATCGGGCTTTTACTATTTTATAAATCCGTTTGCTTTCAAATAGTCCAGAACCTGGTCTACACTCTGTTCAAGTGAAAGTTTGCTGGTGTCAACAACGAGCTCGGGATTTTCCGGTTCTTCATAGGGTGCGGAGATACCGGTAAATTCTTTAATTTCTCCGGCACGCGCTTTTTTATAAAGTCCTTTGGTGTCGCGTTGCTCTGCAACTTCCAGAGGAACTTTGACAAAAACTTCAATAAATTCACCATCGTTGAGCAGTGCACGGGCTTTGTCCCGGTCTACACGGTAGGGAGAAATAAAAGCCGTCATTGTAATAGCACCGGCGTCGGCAAAAAGTTTGGCAACTTCACCGATTCGGCGAATATTTTCTTCCCGGTCTTCCGGTGAAAAACCAAGGTTCTTATTAAGTCCATGTCGGATATTGTCACCATCCAAAACATACGTTAAATTTCCTGCTTCGAACAATTTTTCTTCAACAGCATTCGCTAATGTGGATTTTCCTGATCCGGAAAGCCCTGTAAACCAAATAACAGCTCCTTTTTGACCCAGGAGTCTTTGACGATCGTCGCGTGTAATTGCACCATCGTGCCACGTTATATTTGTTGCTTTTTGTTGTGCCATGTTATCTCCGTTTATAACGTTTTGTAATAATCCATTAGTATTTGACCAATTTCCGGTCGGGTGAATTCCTTTGGAGGCATTTCACCATTGTCCAGCATTTCCCGCAGTTTGGTACCGCTGATAAGAACGCGGTCGTCTTTTCCGTGCGGACAGGTTTTCATGGACGCCATGCCGTCACATTTATGGCACCAGAATGTCCAGTCTATGTTCAAAGGTTTAATATACAAATCATCTCGATCAATTTCTTCAAATATCGTTTGTGCATCAAATGGTCCATAATAGCTGCCGACTCCGGCATGATCGCGACCGATAATTAAATGACTGCATCCGTAATTTTGACGGAAAACAGCGTGCAACACTGCTTCACGCGGACCACCGTAACGCATTTCCATAGGGTAAACTTTAAGAGCAACACGTTCCTGGGGATAATAATTATCCAACAACTCTTCGTAACATTTCATACGGATTTCACCGGGAATATCACCGGCTTTTAATTTACCGACCAATGGATGAATAAAAAGTCCGTCACATACTTCCAGGGCGATTTTCGTGCAATATTCATGAGATCTGTGAATAGGATTTCTTGTTTGAAAAGCGGCAACTGTTTTCCATCCTTTTTCTTCAAACAATTTGCGTGTTTCTGCCGGGCGGCCATAATGTTCACCATAAGTTTTCGGATAAGGTCCTTCGCTGAAAGCTTTTACCGGACCAGCTAATAAAATATCATGTTGAGCATATACTTTGGCGACACCTGGGTGCGCTTCATCTTCCGTACGGAAAACCATTTTTGCTTCGTGCTTTTTATCATAAGTATATTTTTCTTCAATAACCATGCTGCCCATCAGTTCGTTGGTTTCGTCATCGACGAGAGCGACTTCTGAGCCGATGGCCAACGAATCAGCCTGTTCTTTTGGTGCAGATAGTGTAATAGGAATAGGCCATAATGTGCCGTCCTGTATACGCATTTTATCAACTACACCTTTATAATCTGCTTCTTTCATAAACCCTGTCAAGGGACTGAATGCGCCTACGGCCATCATAATCAGGTCTGAAGTTTCACGAGATGAAAGACGGACCTGTGGTAGAGATTTTGCTTTTTCAATTTCCTGTTGTAATTCAGCACCTTCAAGCATTAGAGGTTTTAAAACACCGCCATGTGGTGGAACCAGTTTTGTCGTCATATAATACTCCTGTTATTATTAATAAAATGAATTCAAAGAATATATTATGCCCCGATTTTCAACTTAAAAATATCCCAGAGATTCCAGTCTTTTTCGAATGACATCAATCTCCTGTTTGGATAGTGTACCGTCATCCAAAGATTGAGATTTTGTTGAGGCCAGGTCCCGAAGAACATAGACTACAAAATCCGTCACGGAATTGAAACCACTATCATCTACGATCTTTGCCAGACGGTCATAAAGGATACGGGGTATTTTGATAGTAACTTTATCGTTTGATTTTGCGCTCATATAACACTCCTAAAAGAGTATAAATGTAATACAATAGGAATCCAAAATCAAGCTGGAATTTTATAATCATTAACAAGTACTACATTTGTCTTAATTTGCGTGGGAAAAAGTGATAAAAATCATAATTATTTTTTAATAGTTTACTAAATTGAAACAAATTATCCGTAATTAACGTTAATAGTTTTAATTATTATTGATTTCCGTATTTTTGTTTTGTATATTTCAAACTGTTTTAAAAAGATAGTTTTATTAATGTTAGGTTAAAAATGAAAAAACACACGATAAAAAGTTTGATTTTTTCCAATTTCGTCACAAGATCTCTTGTGATTTTATTTTTAATAACCGGAATATTTTCCGGGCTCAAGTACCTGAACGACAAACAGAATGAAAACAAAATTGCCGAATTGGAAAACCTTTTGCAAAATATGCAATCAGCTATTCAGGTGGACAGTATTCGGCAGTATCAAATTCATAAAATTATTGCCATTATTGATCAGTTTAACACAGAGATGCCAAACCACCAAAAATATGAGATTGCCGAAGAAATTGTAAGAATGGCAAACAAGTATAGTAACCTGAATGTCGATTTGATTTGTGCGACAATCACGCATGAATCCGCAGCAACCTGGGACCCTGAAGTTATGTCTCCGGTTGGGGCCAAAGGTTTAATGCAGATTATGCCGACAACCGGAATGTTTGTTGCCGCCTATGAAAACATAAGCTGGACATCAACGGATGAGGTTTTATATAATCCGATTTATAATATCCGCATCGGCTCGCGTTATCTTTCGTCTCTTATTGAAATTTACGATGTGGATGGCGGATTGGCAGCTTATAATGGAGGTGAACGGCGTGCCGCTCTTTGGCTTGACAGTGGGAAAAAGCATGGAATTCTGGCGAGGGAGACGCAGGAATATGTTCCCGCAATACAAAGGCTCTATGAAGAGTATCAGGATTTTCGAATTTAAATAAAGCCGGTTTTAAACCGGCTTTATTATTTTTGTAATACGGCTGTTCTTGATTTATGAATCCCCGGATTATCTACCAGTTTAAATCCAGCATCGTTAGCAATTCCCAACGTTACTTTAAAATCATTATCTGATACATGACCTTTGGGTTCAGCTACTAAAAGGGTTCCGCCTTTTTTTAAGACCGGATAAATCTCCGTAAAAAACGCACGTGTATCCGGAACTTCATGAACAACTGCAAAAGCCAGAACAAGATCAATTTTTTCTTCAAAATCGTCAATTGCCAATGTATCGTTCTGACAAAGACGTGTTTCGATCCTATTTACCAAACCAGCTTTAGTTGCTTTCTTTTTAAGTGATGTTAACATTTTTTCCTGCAAGTCCACACTAACCACTTTACCATTCGATCCTACCATTTTTGCCATCGGTATGCTGAAAAAACCCATGGCGCTGCCAATATCCATTACTGTCATTCCTTTTTTAACAAATGGCGCTAAAATTTTTTCCGGATTTTGAAATAATTTTCTAAGTGGACTTGCCAGCAAGTATCCTATCCAAACAGGGCAAACATGATTTTCTGCCATAATTTCTCCTGATTACTAGTATTTATTTTACAATCGATAAAAGATACGGAAACGGTGGAAAAAAGTTTTACTTTTTTTGAAAAAAACAGCTTAAAAATGTGTTTGCTTGATCTTTTTTGACAGATCATTATCTGATTTATATCATATAGTGTTGAACCGGCTGCAATTCTTTAGAGGTAATGTTTTTAGCGTTTATAAAACAGGATCGGATCTCGAAACACAATTCACATTTATTAATATATGTGTCTTTGCCTGGGGTAAAGCCTGTGTTTTCCTGTGCATATTTAAAAAAGGCCTGTATGCCTTTATTGTAAAGAATATTTAAAAAAGGATATTCCTGGGGCAAAAGCGGTTTTCCCAAGTCTTCTCTGTGTATGGCAAGTCCAGTACATAACCCTGGGATATAATTATTGTAGAGGTCTATGTGAAAATGGCTGACATCCGTCAGTTCAGAACAGCCCATTGGATTAGCTGCCAGTATTTCATCAACGGTATAACTAGGTTTGTGACGGCGAAGCAAATCTAAAGCCCGGCCGCCCGGAGATATCCAATAACGGTTTAACAATTGTTTTTCATAATTCGGACCAAACAGTTCTGCATATTCCTGCATGGCGTGTTTTTGGCTATCATCCAATTGGTCCATTTCGGAATAAAAATCACTTATCCAGGGAAAAACCTGGATGCCGGTACTGCGACAGGCCTGTATAACACCTTTGACTTTGTAAAAGGGGATGAATTCATTATGAAAGGGACTGATGGAGACAAGTAGGGTAGATACGCCCTGCCGGGGTAATTTTTCAAGGATTCGGCAGCAGGAGTCGTGATCACTATACCATGAGGAATTGGTTTCAACATAGTCGATGTAAATTCCATTGGATTTTGCTATATCCAGAACATCGAGCAGGCCAGGGATGTTTAACATGGGTTCGCCACCGCCGATGTGTATGGAGCGGCAGCCCATGCCGGAAATTTTTTGCAGGTTTTTTTCACCCGTTTCCCGGGTAATATATTTCCTGGGCCATTTGGGATGACAACGATACAGGCAGTGCCGGCAGGCAGAAGAGCAGTAATAGTTGGTGATTAATCCACCCGAGGAAAGGCGGGATATGTTAAAGGGTCGCATGGGCATGAATATCTTTCTTTTAATACTCGTGTTTCATGCACCAATAAAAGAATTTTTATTTTAAAATACAATCCGGAATCGTAAAAATTGTCAGTCTTTTTATCAGCTTGCCAATAATACCGGCTTTATAGATGGTTTTTTAATTTCAAGTAAATTGAGCAGTTCCTCTGTGTTAATTTCTGTCGGGAAACCGATTTTGTGCCAATGATTTTTACATCCGCAATAATCCAGCAAGATACATTGGGCCGGGATGTTTAATGCACGAAGCTCCAACCCGCCGGTTATGAGGTTTAAAGGACAGGCCACTCCGACAACACCGATTTCTTTGCCGGCAGCCCAGTTTTTTAACCAGGCTGAAAAATCCGAAGAGTGGGGAATAATGCTGACATCGAATTTGTGTTCTAGACCTAATAATCGAAGTTTGTTAACGCGGCAATCCTGCGTGCAGCCGGAGCATTTATAATCAAGCGATACTTTTTTTGCTTTACATGTTTGTGGCTGATTTTTACGCATACAGGCAGGGACAAGCACTGTTTTGCGCTGTGTTTTTGAAAAATCTGCCCGAAAGGCCTGGTTCATCAATTCAGCGCCAACCATGCTCAGATGATATTCTGTTTGATGCCGTCCACAAAATATATAGTCTTCCTTCCATTTATGAGAAGAAAGCTGGGTTTTCCTAAAGTCAGCAACATGAATTGTATATTTTTCAAGAAAATATGGACTGTTTTTCTGGAACCAAAATGCAAAGTCTGTAAAGACAGCAAAATAAAATCCCTGTTTCTTTTCAGGAAAGGTTTCCATATAATTTAGAATCAATTGTATTCTTTTTACTTCTTCGCGGAACTCTCCTGTTGCATCAAGCCATACGATCAGCTTTTTTGCATTGTTTAGAGATAGATATTCAGCATGAATTTTTCGCTGCGTTAAATAAAGAGTTGAAAGGATGCCCCTGACGGAATCAATTGAGGATTTTAATTTGGGGTGTTTTCTTCTGAAATGGTATAGAAAAGCTAAAAAACGATTAACGGATTTTGATGTCTGTAAGGCATTGCCACTGTAAATGTTCCAAAGTACGCCTAATGTCAATATATCAAAAATATATTCTTTTTCTGCTCTCGTTGGTTCGCAATGTGTTTTGTTAATATATTGAACAAATCCGTTTACAAAAGACATTATTTCCGGTTCTGTTGCGTGTAAAACCTGTTCTGTAAATAAACGAACATCCTGATAATAATTGTCCGAGTTTTTTTCTGCTGCGGCCAGATTGTATGTAATAGTTTTCATTATGTAACCGTAAAATAGTTTATTTTTTATATAACAGGGTATTTTACTGGTTTTTAATGAATTTTGTTTCACTTTTTTTATTATCAGGATTATTTTGTGCTAAACAAACAAAATTTAATCTTCTTCGTCGGCCGGTTCTCCCATTCTGTCCAGGGATTCACCTTCAAGCCTGGCGACAAGGACAGCGCCGCATGAATCGCTGAGTACATTGACAGTTGTGCGAAACATATCCAGAATTCTGTCCACAGCCAGAATAATTCCCACACCTTCCAGTGGTAATCCGACAGCTTGAAGAATAATCGACATCATAACCAGACCGGCCATTGGTACGGCTGCTGCTCCAATGGACGCCAGCAAAGCTGTTATAACTACAAGCAATTGTTGTGTAAAGCTCAGGTCAATTCCATAAACCTGGGCTATAAAAATTGTGGCAACACATTCGTATAAAGCTGTTCCGTCCATATTTACTGTTGCACCTATCGGCAGCATAAAGCCGGCAACTTTTTTAGACACACGTGAACGGGTTGTCACACATTCCAGGTTAAAGGGAAGTGTAACCATTGAGGAACTTGTGGAAAACGCTGTTAACACTGCTGAGGTCATTCCTTTATAATGTTTAAAAGGATTAACTCGGGCAACAAATTTTAGCAGCATTGGTAATGTTAATAATACGTGGATAGCTAAACCAATAACAACCGTAATAAAATAAAATCCCAGGGATTTAAAAGCACTAAATCCGGTAGTTGCTACTATTTTTGCATTGATTCCGAAAACGCCTATGGGGGCCATCCAAATAATCAAATGGACCATTTTCATCATGGCATCAAAACCGGCCTGAATAAAATCCGTCATGTGTTGTCTGTGATGTTCATTCAGCCGTGTGATAAAAAATCCCAAAAGAATGCAAAAGAAAATGACAGGTAATACATCACCCTGGGCCATTGATTGAAAAGGATTTTCAGGAATGATTCGGAAAAGCATGTCTCCAATACTTTGTTCTGCAGCATGTACTGTTTCAACACTTTGTTCGAGACCAACATTTGCCCCAATACCGGGACGAAAAATATTCACCAAAATTTGACCTGTTATGATGGCAAGGATGGTGCTGGTTGTATAATAAAGAAATGTTTTTATGCCCAAACGTCCCAGGTTTTTTGCTGTACCAACACTTAAAACTCCGGACAAAATAGAAGTGACAATGAGCGGCATAATTGTCATACGTAACAGTCTTAAAAACAAATTTGCCATTGGTTCTGCTATGACTATTATTGGTTCCCCGAAAATCCACCCGGCTAAAATCCCTAAAAAGATACCGATAAAAATCCATGTCGTCAGAGAAAGTTTTTTTAATGCCATGCTGCTCCTTTTGTTACAAATTCACGTTTTAATCAAGATAACCTTTGAAGCCATAAAATGCAAGCTTGAGATATTCTGAAAATACACGCCGCCACCCGTTGGCTGCCAGCCACCAGTTTGTTGCGTCTATGTAAATAGGCACAGTATAAGGATGTACCGAAATACCCTGCGCTTTCATAACGTGTTTAAATGTCCGGTAGCTGCGGCGTATGTGAAAATTGTCGTTTATTATTAAGAGGGATGTGAAACCCCGGTCTTTAAATTCCGGGGCCAAAGCCCGGGCGGTATTATATGTAAACGGATCTTTGATTTTGAGATGTTTTATGAGATAACTATTTTGCGGGACACCCAGAGAGTCCAGTCCTTTCATGACGGCTTTTGTATAATTTTTTAGTGCAAAAACATCAACAGCATTGTCATAACCGGTTAAGGTGATGGTGATAAAATTTGCTTGTTTTGTTTTATACAATTTAACAGCCGCTTCAACACGTTGACGGGCCACAGTCGGACCGCCTTCCACAACGACAACATCACATACTGCGGTTGAAGAAGGCATATCCAGATATCGTCCGAGTGCTGTTAAAACCGGCTTTCGAATCATCCAGCAAAATATGATAAATAAAAATACAATCAGTATTTTATATTTTATTTTCAGTTGTTTTTTGGTTACAAAAAAATCAAAATGCATAAGGCTGATAACATATTCGTTTAAAATTAACGACTTTTTTCTTCCCAAACCTGTACGAGGTTAATGATAACATCAACTGCTTTTTGCATGTCCTGAATCGATATCCATTCCTGTCGTGAATGAAAATTATGCCCGCCTGTGAAAATATTGGGTGTCAGCAGACCTTCATAGGAAAGCCGGGCACCGTCCGTACCCCCGCGAATAATGTTCTTTTTGGGAGCAATGCCGGAGCGTTCAATCGCCTCAACTGCATAATCCACCACTCGTGCATCTTTATCTAATTGATATTTCATGTTTCTGTAGAATTCGTCAATTTTAAAATCCAAAACAGCTTTGGGATATTTTTCCATGACATTGTCTGAAATTTCTTTAAGGAATTTTTCCTTTTCTTTCAGGCCCTCTTCGGTAAAATCACGAATCAGATATTTAATAACGGTTTGTTCCACGCCGCCGTTAATGGCATGCGGATGAATATATCCTTCTCTTTTTTCGGTTGTTTCCGGGGAAAGTGCATTCGGGGGCAGTTTGTCAATGATTTCGGTGGCTATTTTAATGGAATTTATCAGTTTATTTTTGGCATATCCCGGATGGACATTAACACCCTGGATTGTCATGGTAACTGCATCCGCGCAAAAGGTTTCGTCTTCTATTTCACCCAGTGTTTCTCCGTCTATGGTATAGGCAAAATCAGCGCCGAATTTTTTTACATCAAAATGTTCCGTTCCTCTGCCGACTTCTTCATCCGGTGTTACGGCAATTTTTATAGTGCCGTGTTTTATTTCAGGATTGTTAATTAGATATTCAACAGCGTTAAATATTTCTGCAATACCCGCTTTATTGTCTGCACCTAATAATGTTGTTCCGTCGGACGTGATTAGATCGTTACCGATTTGTTCTGCCAGGGCCGGATTTTCTGAGGCTTTTATGATAACACCGGATTCCGGTGATAACTCCAGGTCTTGACCCTGGTAGTTTTTATGGATTTTTGCTTTAACATCTTTACCGGAAACATCGGGAGATGTGTCTAAATGGGCAATTAATCCGATAACCGGAACTTTATGGTCCGTATTTGCTTCCAGTGTTCCTGTAACATAACCATGTTCATCGATTGCGGCATCGTTGATACCCATGTCCTTTAATTCTTTTACCAGGAATTTACCCAAATCTTTTTGTTTGTCGGTGCTTGGGAATGTTTCGGATTCTTCTGAGGATTGTGTGTCAAATTTTATGTATTCGAGAAAACGTTCAACACAAGAATAGTTCTTGTTTGTCATATTTATCTCCTTTCACATAATATATCATTTTCAAAAGCTTGCTATTCATAACAAAAATTGTAAATTTAGATAATATTTCGAGTTAATGTTTTTTGTTTGCCCATATATTGAATCTTAATTTAAGGATAAATTTATGAAAACAAAGATTTTTTTTGTTTTAATAATATTGGTTGGTTTTTTTGCCTGTGAGAAAAAGAAACAACCGGTCCTTCGGCCCCAGGGATCTTTTCAGGTATCGGAACCTGATAAATCCGACCGTGAACCAAATGGCGGTATGCTGCGCTTTAAACTCAAAGACAAAGCCATGCACGACAAATTTTTTATCGCCCAGTTTACGCCAAGAGGTGAATTGTTTAAAAATGATAATTTGCAGCTTTTTAATTATAATATAGGGTCTGATAAATATCCTCAGTTTATTATCAATCTCAATTATAAAGAAAGTGAACTGAAAAAGTGGGAGGGGCAAACGTTTCCTCTTGATTTTCTGGCTTTTACGGCTGCACCAAACACAACGCCTTTAAACTCTCAGGGAACATTAAAAATTACTAAAGTTACAAATAGTGCTGTTGAGGGTACATTTAGCGGGAAATTATCAAACCCGGTTTCCAAAAAAATAGTCCCGATTCGGGGTGAGTTTAAGGCGATGATAAAACTAAACATTTAGACTTGGATTTTTAGATCACTTTGTTTATCCGGATTCATAAACAAATGGTTTGACAAAAATATAAGATTTTAAAACGATAATAGTTCGGGGTGCTGCACCACGCAAGCTGCCCCATGGAACAGTGGATTTAGGTAATGTTTTGTATTTTATTGGATATACTTGGTTTGTTTTCTAGTCGTATTCGGGCATGACTTGCCGATGAAACATATATCATTTTAATTCATATTGACTTTTACTATTGTAATCATTACATTTAATACTTGAATAATTGTTAATTAATTAGTCAAAATTTAGTTAGATTGTCTTTATAAAATAGACTTTGGCAGTGATGCATTAAAGGAGATTCATTGAGGTTATCAGACTATTTTCGGGATTGTTTAATTTTTCTCGATATAGATGCCCCGGATAAAGTGGGGGCTATTGCTAAAACAGTTGAATTCATGGGGAAATGTGATGTATTAGCAAATGCTTCGAAATTTTTGCAGGAAGTTTATCAGCGCGAAAGTTTAGGTAGTACCGGTATCGGGCGTGGTGTCGCTTTACCTCATGCTCGAACACAAAATGTTGATGAAATTACAATCACCATGACTCGGCTAAAAGAAGGCGTTGATTTTGGCGCTGAAGATAAAGAAAATGTAAGGTTAATCTTTTTACTTGCAACACCCGTTAAAGCCGTTGGGGAATATTTAAAAGTTTTAGCCCGGCTATCTAAACTGTTACGAGAGGATAAAATAAGGCAAAAACTTTTAAAAGCACAAACACCCGTAGAAGTTAGAAAGATTTTTGAAGAAGCTGAAGATTAGAAATTGCACGTATTTGCAGATTGAGCGTTTGGAGTGAAAAAGTGTCCCGGATTATAAATCTTTTTAATCGTATGGCTTTCCGTTCAACGGGACGGCTTTTTTTAACCAGTATGATTGTTGGAATTGTCTCTGGGCTCGGAGCTATATTATTTTTTTCGTTATTAAACTGGCTTACTCATAATTGCCTTCATGTTATATGTAATTATTTTCCACCCGAACCTCAAGGGGAAATGAGTGGTTTTGAACCTGTTGGCGGGCAAATTCGCTGGTGGTTTCTTATCATCGCTCCGGCTGTTGGCGGGCTTGTATCCGGATTTTTGGTTTTCAAATTTGCCCCGGAAGCTGAAGGTCACGGAACAGACGCTGTGATAGAAGCCTTTCACCAAAAACGCGGATACATACGGAAACGTGTTCCTCTTATCAAAACAATTAGTTCAATCATTACTATTGGTACAGGTGGAAGTGCCGGTCGAGAAGGCCCTATTGCGCAGATTGGTGCCGGATTCGGAGCTTATGTAAGTAAATTATTACGCCTGAATGATGATGAACGACGTATCCTGTTGATATCCGGTGCGGCCGGTGGTATCGGTGCTATTTTCCGTTCACCTTTGGGAGGCGCTTTATTCGCTGTAGAAGTCCTGTATAAAAGAGATTTTGAGGCAAAGGCCCTTATTCCTGCTCTTGTTTCTTCAATTGTCGCCTATTCTATTTTTGCCTCCAAATACGGCTGGGGAATGCTTTTTAAAACACCGGATTTTATGTTTCAAAATCCGGTTGAATTATTATTCTATGCAGGTCTTGGATTGGTCTGTGCCTTTGTGGGTTATATTTATATCAAAATTTTTTATGGATTACGTGACCATTTTTTTAAAGTCTTACCTGTTATTCCACATTTAAAGCCGGCTATTGGTGGTTTGATGATTGGAATATTGGGCGCATTTGCACCCTATTGTTTGGCTTCGGGATATGGATATTTGCAACAGGCAATGAATGGTCAATTAACAATACATTTTATGCTTATTGCTGCTGTTGTGAAAATTTTTGCCACATCCTTTACCATTAGTTCCGGCGGTAGCGGCGGTGTTTTTGCTCCCTCTCTGTTTATCGGCGGGATGCTTGGTGGGGCTTATGGACAGATCATTGATCAATTGATTCCCGGAGTTATAAGTAATCCTGAGACTTTTGTACTGGTGGGTATGGGCGCTTTTTTTGCCGGAGCAGCCAAAGTGCCAATATCATCCATGATTATGGTCAGTGAAATGACAGGAGGTTACCATCTTTTGGTGCCGATGATGTTATCCTCTTCAACAGCTTATGTTACACTTTCCAAAACAACTTTGTATGAAAAACAGGTCAATCGTATGGCTGATTCCCCTTCCCATATGGGAGATTTTACAGTAGATGTTTTGGATAAATTGGTTGTGGAACAGGCTTTTAAAAAATATGAATCCATTCCAATTATATATGAACATACTCCTTTACAGGAGATACAAAATGCCATGTTGCAATGGGAAGGCAGCTATTTCCCTGTAATAAATAATAATAGAGAGTTAAAAGGTATCATTTCTCTTAAAAACGTCAGGACCGTTTTGTTTGAAGAGGGTATGAGCCAGTTTTTAATAGCCCAGGATTTAATGAGTCCTTTGGTAACAGTGACACCTGCAGAAAGCCTTCGAAGTGCTTTAAAAAAGTTTATAGATTTTGAATACGAACAGATTCCAGTCGTCGATATGCGTGATGAAGATCGGGTTATAGGAATTTTAAGTCATGAAAATGTGATCAATTCATATAACCGGGAAATTATCAAGCGTAAAGTCTCATAATCACACGAAAATTATCAACTTCCATTTCGCCTAAAAATACCAGATCGGATAAAATTAAGCTTGATTTTTAAGTCAACATAAAGTAACATTAAGATTATGTACTTTTGAGTCAAGTTGATAAAAATGAAAATAGAATTACGTGAAATAAAAAAAATAGTCAACCTGGAGATTTATAGACGCGGTCTTCGTTATTTTAAACAAGGTCGGGTTACATTAAACAAAATAGATCTTACACAGTTTGAAGCAACTGTTCAGGGAAGCTTTGCCTACCAGGTCAGTGTACAGTTAACACACGAACATTTTTTAACCAGTTGCACGTGCCCTTACTGGGCTACATGCAAACATGTTATTGCCGCCCTGTTGGCTGCCAAAGAGTGGTATGATGAAAACCGGGAGACCCTTGTATACCAGGAAACAAATCCGGATTGGAATATTTTCTTTGATGATATTTTAAAAAACCATCAGGTTTCTGAAACAAACGGGGCAAAATTAATTCAAAAATGGAAAATTATCTACCTGGTTAAACTGAATAGCGAATCGTGGTCGATAATGCCGCAAAAAGCCTATATAAAAAAAGATAATTCGTTGGGGCGTTTGACGAATATCGGCGAATTTGATCCACAAAACAGTTCTCTTGTTTATTCTCAAAATGATCCTATTGTTATTGCCTATTTGCAAAACCTTGAACAGCACTATAACAGTTTTTATGATTACAACTATTATCGTTCAAATAATTATTTTGATTCTCATGTTTTTCATTTTAAATACGGCAGCAAATTAGGCCCTTTATTGGACTTTTTGTCAGATAGTGATTTATACATAAATTCAGACTTGAATCAAAATATTGAGTTTGAACCGGAATCCTGCTCTATAGATTTGTGGTTTGATGAAACTGAAGATGACTTTGAGCTTGTTTGCGAGTTTGTATTCAAGGATATCAGAGAAAAGATCAGTCCTGATTTTTATATTTTATCCGAAAATCCGGTTTGGATTTTGTGGGAAAATCGACTCTATCGTGTTAATAATCTTGATTCTGCAGACATCCTGGTGCCGTTTACACGGTCCAGTATCTCTTTGCAAATTCCCAAGTCCGAGTTTTCAAATTTTGTTCAGGACAAATATTTTCAGTTGGCAAATTTTACTTCGTTGTCTTTACCGGATTCCGTTGTTGTTGATGTGGTTAATGAAATAAAGCAGGTCCAACTTTATTTGCGTGAAGGTTACAAAGAATTATTTATCGATCTTGTCTTTGATTATGACAATTTCAAAGTTGAATATAAAAATCCTTATAATCAGATTTTAAGAAAAAATGGCAACGGTATCGTTCAGATTGTGCGAAACCGGGAAAAGGAAGAGTCCATTCGAAATGAATTATTGGAAACAGGGTTAAGAAATTATGCCAATAATGAATTGCGGATTATCGATTCCAAGGCGCTTGAGTGGATGTTTGATAATATTCCAAAACTCTCTGGAAAAGGATTTGTTGTTTTTGGAGAAGGTGACCTGAAAAAGTATAAAGTCCGCACCGGGTCACCGAATGTTAAAGTTGCTGTTTCTTCACAAATTGACTGGTTTGACCTGAACCTGGAAATAGATATTGACGGTGTCAGCCTGTCCATGAAAGAGTTACGCAAGTCCATGTTCCATCACAAGAGGTATGTAAAGCTTGTTGACGGCAGTACGGCCCGGTTGACTGAAGAATGGTATAAGAAATTTCAGCATTTGTTTAATTTTACCGATGTTCAGGATGAGCAGATTAAAATTCCCCAGTATCATGCGACGCTGATTGATTTGCTGCTGGAAGAAGCTTCCAGCAAAACGACTGACCGGGAGTTTGAAAACCGGTTGCAGCGGTTAAGAGATTTTAGTCAAATCAGGCAAAAAAAACTGCCGTCTAAAATTAACGGACTGCTAAGGCCTTATCAAAAAGCAGGGTATGATTGGCTCTATTTTCTTCAGGACCATTCTTTTGGCGGTTGTTTGGCAGATGATATGGGCCTTGGTAAAACCCTGCAAACATTGACCATGTTGTTGATGGAAAAAGAAAAGGGCAACAAAATCCCCAGTATTATAGTATGCCCCACCTCTGTTGTGTTTAACTGGGAACGGGAAATTCAAAAATTTACACCTGACCTCAAGGTCCATATCCACACAGGGTTGGATCGTGTTGTTGATGCGAAAATGTTTTATAATTATGACATTGTTTTAACGACCTACGGAATTATGCGCCGGGACATTGTGCTGCTTAAAGATGTCGACTTTTTTTATGCAATTTTAGACGAATCGCAAAAAATTAAAAATCCCATATCGCAAACGGCCAAAGCGTCCCGTTTGTTAAATGCAAAATATCGACTGGTTTTAACAGGAACCCCGGTTGAAAATAATACGTTGGAATTATGGTCGCAGTTTTCTTTTCTGAATCCAGGTTTGCTGGGTTCCATTAACTATTTTAAACGCTCCTTTTCAACACCGATAGAAAAGAAAGGTGAAACCGAAACAGCAGAGTTTTTACGCCAGATTATTTTTCCATTTATCCTGCGAAGAACAAAGGAAAATGTAGCAAAAGAACTTCCGCCAAAATTTGAACAAACCGTTTATTGTTCCATGAATGAAAAACAGGAACAGCTTTATAAACAATGGCGGGACCATTATCGCGCTATTTTACTGAACAGAATTGATACGGTTGGGATTGAAAAATCTCACATGAATATCCTGGAAGGTCTGGTCAAATTACGCCAGATATCCTGTCACCCCTTTTTGGTGGACAAAAGCACACTGGATGATTCCGGCAAGTTTGAAGCGTTAAAAGAGTTTGTTGATGAAATTTTGTCGGAAAAACATAAAGTCCTTATTTTTTCCCAGTTTGTCAAAATGCTCAAATTGATGCAGCAATACCTTGATAAAAATAATATTCCCTATGAATATTTGGACGGACATACAAAAAACCGTCACGAGTGTGTGGACCGTTTTCAAAATGATGATGATAAACGAATTTTTCTGATCAGTCTCAAAGCCGGCGGTACAGGGCTGAATTTGACGGCAGCAGATTATGTAATTCATTATGATCCCTGGTGGAACCCGGCAGTCGAAATGCAGGCAACAGACCGTGCCCACCGAATAGGGCAGCAAAAAAATGTTTTTGTTTACCGGTTGATTACCAAAAATTCTGTTGAAGAAAAAATGCTTGAATTGCAGGCCAAAAAGAAAAACCTGGTATCAAATCTCATCAGTACCGACACCAATTTTTTCAAAAATTTGACCAGAAAAGATATAGAAATATTATTTAGTTGATACGGTTGGGGCTTATGAAGGTTTTAAAATATGATATCCTTCTATTACTGACTGCATCTATTTGGGGATTTGCGTTTGTTGCTCAACGTGTCGGTATGGAGCATATCGGACCTTTTGTTTTTAACGGCATTCGTTTTACCTTAGGGGCGCTTGTTCTCATTCCCTTTTTATTTAATAAAGATCAAAATACAAAAAATTTTAAAACAACTTTAATCGGTGGTATTTATGCCGGTATCGCGTTGTTTTTAGGGTCTTCTCTGCAGCAGGTGGGTATTGTTTACACCACAGCCGGAAATGCCGGTTTTATCACAGGGCTATATGTGGTGATCGTGCCGATCTTTGGGATTTTTCTCGGTCATAAAACAGGTAAAGCTAACTGGGTTGGTGTGTTCCTTGCCGTTATCGGATTGTATTTGCTTTCGGTTAATGAAGCGTGGCACATTCAAAAAGGAGATTTTTTGGTACTTTTGAGCGCCTTTTTTTGGGCGCTTCATGTACACATTATCGCCCATTTTTCACCAAAAATACGGTCTGGTCAGCTTGCTTTTATTCAATACGCAGTCTGTGCTTTGGCGAGTTTAATAACCGCTGTGCTGTTTGAGTCTTTTTCCATGGAATTGATAACCAAAGCTGCCATACCTATTTTATACGGCGGAATTATGTCTGTCGGTGTGGCCTATAGCTTACAGATTGTTGCACAAAAACATACGCCTCCCAGTCATGCCGCCATTATATTGAGCCTTGAAGCTGTTTTTGCCGTTTTCGGCGGCTGGTTGCTGCTGCAGGAAATGATTTCTTTGCGCGGATTTGTCGGCTGTGTGTTGATGCTGGCCGGGATGCTGGTTTCTCAGTTGGTTGTAAATAGGGAACCTTGATCTTTGCTGTAAAAATAGGGCGGATTAAAAAAATATATAGATTAAGAAATAATTTATATCATTGTTCTGTTGTTATTCCATTAAATTATTATTGAGTCATGTAATAGAATAATTTATTTATTTTGCATGTCGTAATAATCAGATGGAAAGGAAATATTATGAATAAATTTTTTTTAATTATATTTTTAATTTTTGGTATATTATCAATATCTAGCGCTCAGGATTTAGTTACAGATCGACCTGATTTCACAGAGAGTGCGTTTGTCGTTTCACCGAAAATAATACAACTTGAAGGTGGTGTTGAGTTTGAAGATTTTAATTCAGTATCAACTTTTTCATACCCAAGCATTTTGGCCCGTATTGGTATTGGATATAACCTCGAAGTCCGTTTGGGATTTTCTGGTTGGCTGAATGAAAGAATCGGTAGCAACTCTAATACTTTTTTAAATGATATAATTTTGGAAACCAAATATCAAATCACATCATCAAGTGCAAAAGTACCTATGGCATTAATGCTTGTATCCACACTTCCGACCGGTGATGAACAGGTTTCTGTTGACGCTACCCAAGTAGGTGTCAAGTTTGCCTGCAGTTATAATTTGAATGATAGGATGGGATTGGGCGCAAATTTAGGGGCTATTTTGGCGGATGGCGGTTCTGATAGAGAAATAATGTCTTTGGCATCAGTCGCTTTGGGAATCGAAATAAATGATAAATTGGGCACTTTTATAGAATTACTGGCAGAGGTTCCTGACAGTGAACCGTGGCAACCAGTTTTTGATGGTGGTGTCACATACTTGCTAACACCAGTTGCACAATTAGATTTATATTTAGGCAAAGGATTAAACAATTACAGTGCCGATTTGATTATTGGTGCTGGTTTTTCTTTTCGTTTTGGTTTGGATAACAATTAGTGGAGGAGCAAATTTTGGAACATGGAAATATTTTATTTGCATTTGGATTAGCCCTTTTCGCAGGATTATCAACAGGAATTGGCAGTATTATGGCCTTTTTCTCTAAAAAGTTTAATCCTAAATTTCTTGCCGGTTCTTTAGGCTTTTCCGCTGGCGTTATGATTTATGTTTCATTGGTCGAAATATTTGTTAAAGCAAAAGATTCATTAATGGTTGTTTTCGGAGAAAAACCAGGATATTGGGCAACGGTTATTTCCTTTTTTATTGGGATCGGTATCATTGCGCTTATAGATAAAATGGTTCCTTCTTTTGAAAATCCACATGAGTTGAAAAACCTTAAAAGCAATGAAAATGATAATGACAGCGATAGAAAATTAATGCGTATGGGGATATTTTCGGCATTAGCCATTGGTATCCATAATTTTCCTGAAGGTTTAGCAACATTTATGGGTGCATTACACGATCCCCAAATGGGAGTCAGTATAGCCGCTGCTATTGCAATCCATAATATCCCTGAAGGAATTGCTGTTTCAGTACCCATTTATTATGCTACTAAAAGTAAAAAGAAGGCTTTTAATTATTCTTTTCTTTCTGGATTTGCAGAGCCGGTCGGTGCTTTGGTTGGGTATTTTATATTAAAAAGTTTTTTTAATGATGCGACATTTGGTTTGGTTTTTGCCAGTGTTGCCGGTATTATGGTTTATATTTCACTTGATGAATTGTTGCCGACTGCTGAAGAATATGGTGAACACCATATTGCGATCTTTGGATTAATCGCGGGGATGATAATTATGGCGGTCAGTTTGGTTATGTTTGCTTAATTTATAACTTTGAATTTCCGGTTATAAGATAAATTTGTTATTAAAAAAGGCGATCATTTTATCTGATCGCCTTTTCTCTTTATATTTTTTCAGGTACGTTCCAAAACGTTCCCAGAATATCCGGTTTGGCGCGATTTGGATCGGGCGGGTGCATTTCAGGGGCTTTTTCTTCCTGTCTGGGTTGGTAATAGATCGTTAGAATTTTACCTGGCTCCACTTCCAAAGAGGCCGGATAACCTAGGTCCCCATTATAAGCATCATCACGGAGAATGATTTCATTTTTAACATTCCAGGTAATGCCGTCATTACTTATACATGCTCGCTGCCCGAATGGTGCGCGTCGGTATCCATAGGTACATAATACCCTGCCGTCACTTAACTGAAGCAAGTGAGGCGGAAAGCCCCATATCGATGTTTTATATACATCAATCCAGGTTTTACCGTTATCATCTGAATAGGTTTCCCATAAAAAATTATCTGCGCCCTGATCGTTATAAGGCTGCTTTTCAGTTGTTCGAATCATCATAATAATTCGTCCGGTGGAAAGCTGCAAAACATGCGGCTCACCGAATGACAGTGTATCTGATGACGGGCAGACAACCTCGGCAATTTTTTCCCAATCTGCATTATAATCTTTTGCACTGTAAAGGGCAATTTTGCCTTTTTCCTGACGATAGGAGGCAACCAGAAATGTACCGTTTTGTAACTCAATCCCTCCATGAATAGAGTCCGCTCCTTTTTGTTCTCCTGCTTTCCAGGTCATACCATTATCTGTTGATACGGCCATGGTTCTACCCTGCAGGTTTTGGGCGTTTTTATAGGCTGATGTTTGAACATGCTTTTTCCAGCGCTCTATTATCTGCGATTGATAAGAATTCTCTGAAAGCTTGTCGTAATATTCCGGTGTAAAATGGGTGGACCATATATGGGCAATCAGGGCATGGTTTTTTGAAACGGTAAATCCAATTTCCCTGTCATCAATAATACTGTTAAAAAGGACCTCAGGGCCCTGCCAGGTTTCACCGTTGTCCTTTGAGCGCATGTAAACAATGGCCCCGTCCGGCCCCAAATGCTCTTCGGTTTTGCAAAAACCGACCAGAATGTCACCGTTTTCTGTTTTGGCAATAGATGGCCAGGCACAATAGTCGTTATCATTCCCGTAAACCGTTATGTGTTTGATAATGGTTTGAGGCGTTTGTATGTTTTTCTTTGAGCAAAAACACAAAAGAAGGGGTAACAGAAGGAGAAGAGTAGTTTTTCTCATCGGTTTTCTCCGAATTTAAGGTTTTATTTTATAATAGTTAAATTTGAATACGTTGTTCTGTCCAGGTGGGACCGTCGCTTATTATCATTCCATTTGAAATTGTAATGGGATCAAATCCCAAAGATTCCGGTTTGTCTTTTTCCTGGTAATGACATACGATCCAGTCTCGATTATCGGGCCCGGTAAATACGGCATTGTGACCGATACCGATAAACGGACTTTTCGGATTACCGGAAAACGGCAGACGATTCATTTTGCATACATCTTTGTTTTGTGCGCCAAAAAACGGATTGTTGGCTGCTTTTGTCCAGAGGCCTTTGGGTGAGTTTGCCGTAGCGTATCCAATTTCGTATCCACGTGTCCAGGACGAGTAAAACATGTAATACAATCCGTCTCTTTTAATGAGCCAGGGCCCTTCTATTCCGATACTGTCCCATTTTGCATTCTCATTACGAATGCAAACAAAAGGACTTTTAATGAGTTGGTAATTTTCAAGATCAATTTTTTGACCGTATATATGAAATCCGTCCGTCCAGTAACAGAAAACATCCTTGTCGTCTGTAAAAAGAGTCAAGTCCCATCCCCGTTCTACAAGAGGTTTATCGGTTGATAAAATTTTAAATGGACCGGTAATTGAATCTGATACCGCCATTCCACATGACCGCGGAAACCGGTTTTTTTCATTCCAGCAGGTATAAATCAAGTAAAATTTATTATTAATGTAATGAATCTCCGGTGCCCAGAACCGGTCGCGGCTCCAGTTATCAACATCAAATTGGTCGCGGGTGAGAAGGTAATTTTCAAATTCCCAGTTTACAAGATCAGAGGAGGAATAAAGCTTTATGCCGGGATTTTCACCCTGGCCCGGCCAAAATGGGGGGCAGGTCCCGGTGAGATAATATATATCTTTATGTTTTAGGATCTGGCAGTCACGTATGGCATCAATGTTTTTGCAATAAACAGGATTTTTATAGGTAAATATAGGTTTCACAGAAATCTCCAAAAGTAAAAATTATAGTAATAATTTTTATAAAGATTTTCAAGTGTTTAAATGTTTGAGTTGTTTCAATGGAATAGCCGGATTAACTGGTTGAGAGGTGCTTGAGTAAAAAAGGAGAGTGAAAAAAATCCACTCTCCTGTGAAATTTCCTATTTTTTGACTTTATTAATCGTGTTTTTCGGATTGATTAAAATCCGCCGTCCATCCTCGGATTTATCAGCATTTTCTATAATGATTTTTGAAACTTGTGCCGGGGTCAGGTCCGGATTACAGGCCAAAACTTTGGCCGCCAGATTGGTTACATTGGGGGCCGCCATAGAAGTGCCGGACATTTTCATTTTTTCTCCGCCGGGCACATAACTGTTTACTTCAAATCCGTTGGCATGGACATCCACACTTTCGCCGAAACTCGTAAAGGAGGTTTCTTCTCCTGCCTGGTCAACAGCGCCAACGGTTAAAATATTGGGCAAATCAAAAAAGGATGGGATGACTTCGTCGAACGCTACATCATTATCTGAGTTGCCTGCGGCAATGACAAACAGAACTTCCGGGGCGCTTTTTAAGGCATTATAAAGTCCGTCTTTTTCAATGTCGAAAATTTCCCGGGCCATTTTGCCGCGTTCTTCCGCATCTTTTCCAATGCCGTTGGCCTCAAGCTGGCCTTCCACTTCTTTTAATGAACCACCCCAGCTCATATTAACCACCCGAACGTTATGTTCTTTAAAATAGTCCACACTTTTTTGGAATGATACGACATCTTTTTTGGCTCGTTCAACTGTCGGTGGAATGGGTATCATTCTGTGATCAAAGGTAATACGCGATACCAGGATTTTCGCATAGGGATTCCCTTCAACAGAAATACCGGCAACGTGTGTTCCGTGACTGTAAATCGCAAATAATCCCAGTTCTTCAATAAAAGGTTTGACCTCTTCCGGTTTCAATTCGGATAGTTTCTTTTTCAGGGCAATGGCTTCGGGACTGTCGATGGCCGCCTGTAAATCCTGCAAACCCTTGATCTGGTCTTTCATTTCTGATATTTTGTTTTTTGCTTCCGGGGGTAACGGGTACAAGAGTTCCGTTGTCGGATCAATATCGATATTATAGGCTATACCGTTGACGTCATCAATAAAACCATTGTTATCATTATCAACATTGTCAATTTTTTCTTTGGTATTAACAAATAGCTGGCCTTTATAAATATCCGTATCAACACCGCTGTCCCAAATGCCAACGATTACGGGATTTAATCCTGCTGCCGGATCAAGTTCCACGTTTCTATCGCTCCAAATATCCGGTTTTTCTACTTTATGTGTGTCAATATAATCCTGCAGTACGGCAATTGCATTTTCTTTAACTGGTAGCAACACTTTAATCCAATAATGAAAGCTTACAAGCTGTTGGGCAATATCACGGCTGATGTTGCCGGTTTTTTCAAATGCCGGTTCGATTTGACTTTGAATGAGGCCTAGAATAAGATTTTGGCTGATAATTTCCAATTGTCCTTTTTGACCTTCAACATCATCCTGAACAACGTCCCAGGGCATATCTTTAAGGATGTTTTTGTAATATGTTTCGAATTTGGATCGCATTTCGTCGGCATCCGATGTTTCCTGCATGGCTTGTAACAGGGCGGATGTTAATGTACTGCTGAGTAATTTGTCCGCCGGTTTTTCTTCCAGTGTTTTTATCAGTTCGATTTTTTCTTTAGCTTTATCATAATCACCTGTTAAAATGTCAAAACGCAAGAGAGTCCTGTATAGTGATTTTAACGTGGTTTTGTCTTCAATTTCATAGGAGTTTAAAATGTTTTCAATGTCCGTTTTGACCTGTTCACCAAAGGATTGAAATTTTTCATCTGTTAAAACAATATCTGCTAGTTTTTCGGAAATCGTATAGGTATGTCTGGGCAGGTCATCCAGCTTTTGGATTTTTTGCTTTTGTGCCAATGCTACCGATGTTAACATAAAAACGATAACAGTGAGTTGAGTAATGATTCTTGACATTTTCTTCATGGAACCTCCTATGAGTTCTGAATGAACTGTTTGTTCAAGGTTATAATATTTATGATGTTATTTCGTATATAGGTACGTTAAATATTTAATTTTGTTTCCGGTTAAACAGATATTTTTTGCCTTGTTCCGGATCAAAATTATTCCGTCACCGATCACAAAACGAAACAATATCACAAAATTTGACCTCATATCGAACTAGAGAGGTGTAACGCCTTTTTTTAAAATAATATTTCCATACTTTGTTACGCTGCCGGAAAGGACCACAACAAATGCTTTTTCGGCGCGTTCATAAAAGGCAAATCGTTCGATAAAAGCGGTTTCCGGTGTTTCCGGTGCATATTGGTCAATGATACCACGATAGGCAGCATGAACAGCCGGATCGGCCTGGTCACCCGGGACAGGTTCCATCATCACTACGGGATCGTCAACATAGGTATCAACAGCAAAGAGCGGAAGAATGGCGGACAGCAGGTCCGTAATTTGAATGCCATCTGCGCGGATGACATTTGGGTTGACACTTTCTCCCGGAAAGTGGGCATCCGCCAAAACAATTTCATCTCCATGGCCCATACGATAAATTGTGGCCAGTAATTCCGGGCTAAAAACCGGGGAAATACCTTTTAACATTTTTTCTTCCTTTATAAAAATTGCAGTCTAGTTAAAATTTATCAACCAGTTCAATCATTTTTTCATAATTGTTCATAGCCAGTTTTGTCAAAATTCGTCCATAGGGGCATGCCGAAGGCATAAGAACAAAACCGCGGCCCTCGCCGCTTGTTCCTTCGTCCAGAGCGCGTTTCACTTTTTCGGCAAATTCCGGGGTCGGCAGGTTTTCAATGTCACTGGCTTCCAGGTTGCCGAACAGGACCAGTTCTTTGCCATAATTTTCCCGGACATATTTTAGTTCCACATCACCTTGCGGCGCCGGCTCAATTGGGTCGAGCCCCATACAACCGGTTGCAACAATATCATCCAGAATGGCTTTTAAATTTCCGTGAGAGTGAATTCTGGCATAACCGCCGTATTTATGAATAATATCAACGATGGGTTTATCATATTTGACCACATATTCATTAAATAATTTCGGCGGCAGATAAGGTGTTGATGCGAATTCGGGACCATAGATCCGCCAAAGCCGCCCGGGTACCGCCTTTGCCGCTGCTTCGATCCTCGGTAAAAGTTGTTCGTGAAAACGTTCCAAAAGTTGATGAAACAGTTTTTGTTCCGTCATTGCAATGATGGTAAACTCGCTCATATCGAACAAAAGTGCTGCCAGACAGAGCGGGTCCGGGGTATCCAGCATGATTATGCCGGTATCACCGAGTTGTTTTTCTTCCTCTAATATGACATCAAAATCCGGCAGGTTAAATTCAGCAGTTTGCGGCACTGTTAAAAATTCCTGCAGGTCCTGGGTGTTTTTTAACAAATGTTCTTCTGTCCAGGTTGTTTTAACATCCTTGTCTCTTCTTGTTCGTGTTGTTAAAACACCTTTGGATGTTTTCACTTTTTTAATGCTGTAAAGACTGTCATTTTTATTTAAAGTTTCTATTTCAGCAATTTCGTCAACCGGGTCCGGCAGCCGGTCGTCAAAAGCGATGCCGCGCATAACAATACGGTCGGTTTTTTCGGCGGCAAGTTGAATAAGCGGCTGCCAGGATGGATGGTTGAAAATATTAAAGGGGTCATCATTTGTCGGATTCTCATCAAATCCGTTAATCTCATAAAAGGAAACAGCCGGTCTGTCAACCGGTTTTCCCTGTATCGTGTTCAAAAGTCGTTCGCGTCGTGTCAATTCTGTATTCCTGAGATTGATTAAATAGTTACAATTTGGGCGTCGTTTAATTTTGTGTCCCAAACAGCTATTGTGGATTTTCCTGTCAACCAGCCGCCTATTTCGCCGGGATTAACAATCAAATTTTTATTTTTGCTGATTTCAATTTCATGCAAATGTCCGTATAATACCAGGTCATACATGTCGGTTTCTTTTAAAACATTCAATAAAATCGGATCATGAAGCATCAGTACTTTACGGTCGTCAATGGTTAGTTCGTGAGGCGGTTCAAAAATAATGTCCCTAAAAACCTGCCGCAGTCCATTGCGCTCACCGTCATTATTGCCGAAAACAATTGTTAACGGCGCATTTAAATTTTTTAAAACCCGCTTGACAAAAGGCGCCACCAGGTCTCCGGCATGAAGTACGGCATCAACTTTTTGGTTGTTACAATAGTCCACAGCGCGCTGTAATGCATCCAGATTGTCATGGCTGTCGGACATGAGTGCTACTTTCATATTTTTACCCTTGTGATTATAATATGTCCTTACTGTCTGCTACAAACATTCTGGTGCTTTTAGAGTATTCTCCTCCCACCAGGCTGTTATAAACAATGTCAATATAAAACGCTAAAAAACCGTTTTGTGGCAATTCAACATCAACCGTAAATTGATTATTCCCTTTTGTGTCTATGATTTTTGATGTCCATGTATCGTTTCGAAAGTCCCTGTCCGGCGAGGTACATGTCCACAGTTTTACGGCATTATAGGGTGTATCCGTATTTATTTTTACAGATACACTTGGATTGGATGTTGTCGTTTCCCATGTCAGGTTTGGATGCTGGCTGGCGATACAGGCGGCATAGAAGGAGCTGAGGGCCTGAGTTGCCTGAACACCGTCACCAAGACCATGTTCAACGTTGGCAACATAGTGTATATATTTTGATCCGACCAGGTCATTAAAGTAATTTTTTACGGCATCAACCGGCCAGTAGGGATCATTGGTGCCGATGAATAAAAGTTTCGGCATGGTTATTTTATCACGATAGGAATAGGGATCGATCATGGCAGTCAATTCTTTACCGTTTTCCGTTTGTAATTCATCCGTAATTCCCAGATTTACATAGTCCTGAATTTCCGGACTGTAATCACCCCAGGTTTTTACCTGGTAATCCATTTGAGCGCTCATGTTCAAAACATCAATTACCATGGGCGCAATACCAATGACCCTGGGATCACTGGCGCCGGTGAGCCAGGTTGTCCAGCCGCGTTTGGAAGCGCCGGATACAACAAAACTTTCTATTAAAAGTCCGTGTTCGTTTTGAAAATATTCCTGAACAGCGTCCATGGCCTTGACGGCGCTTTTTGTCATCGGAACAACAGCGGCCAGGTAAAATCTTTTGTTTCTTTGTACTTGTGCAATGTGTAGGAAATCAATTCGTCTTCGGTTTTACCGCCGTACAAAGGTTGATTGGGAACCTGGCATATAACAGCAACCGGGGCTTTATTGGCGTCGGCAATTTTTTGCATTCTTTTAATTGTCTTGTCTTCATTTTTTCGCCATCTGGGCTTGCCGTTGTCATTTTTGCCGCCGGTTATAAATAACAGAGATGCATCGGTGGTTTTAAGGTGTTTGGGGATAATAATGGCCAATTGATGTGTCCATAATGTATCTCTCCACCTTTGTGATGTCAGGAGCAGGTAATTAACTGTTGTTTCGTCCAGCGTATCTGATTTGATTATTTTCCAGTTGTAATCCGGTTCCGGTGTTTGCAAATAGCTTTGTAACGCCGTTTCAGGTGTAACTTTTGGAGTTGTACAGGAAGCAAGAACCAGAATGGAAACAAAAACCGTAACTATGATATAGTGTTTTTTTGTTCGAGATACTGTAAGCATACCGGTGATCTCCTTTTAATTAGATGAGAGACAGTGTTTTTAGTAACAGCAAACCTAAAGATAACGTAACAATTGATCCAAGTGTTGTTGTGAGAATAATATTTCCGGCCAGCTCTCCGTTGCTGCCCATGGCGTCGGCCATAATGTAGCTGGCTATGGCTGTCGGACCGGCAAACAAAAAGAAAAGAACACCCAGTTCCATTCCCGAAACCCGAGATAAACAGCCAGGAACATTCCTATTGCCGGCATAAGCACAATTTTAAAAAAAGTTGCCAGTGCAGCGGCTGAAAACTCTTTTTTTACACTATGAAAGCTCAATGAACCGCCGATTGACAAAAGGGCTAACGGTAATGTAAGTCCTGCCAGGTAACCGATTGTGCGACTGAAAATAGGGTGTATCTGAATATGAAAAAAAGAAAATGGTACGGCTGCCATTGCTGCAATAATTAATGGATTTGTAATAATATCTTTAAAAATTTTCTTTATGTTAACGTTTCCTTCCCGATGCAACGGGATTGTCAAGGCAAATACGGACAAAATATTAAGCAGGGGCATAATAAACGCAAGTAAGATAGCGGCGTTTGCCAGGGCCATTTCTCCAAAGGCATTAAAAATCAATGCAAAGCCTATAATGGAAAAATTGGTCCGAAAACTTGCCTGGATAACAGCTCCCTGGGTTTTTCCGTTTTTCGTGAAAAAATATGTAACAATACCTGCAAACAGACAAAAAAGTATAATATAAACAACCGCAAAAACTATTTGTTTCGGATTTAGTACTTTGCTGTAATCTGTTGATGAAATTTTTTGAAATACCAAAGAAGGAAGCGCCACCCGAAACACAACCTTTGATGAAACCTGCATAAATGCTTCGTTGATTAAATTCTTCTTTTTTAAAAACACGCCTAAAAAGACGAGTAAAAATACCGGCATAACAATGCTGGATGTAAAAATAATATTTTGCATATAATTAAAGACCTCTGTTCAAAAATTCGATCATTTCAGCTATTTTTTGACGATGTGTGTAAATGGGTTCCGGGGAAAGAGAAAATTCCGTCAATGATGTCGTAACGCTTTCCGGGACGTTTAATAATTCTTTTGCCTGTTTTAAATAAGGAAATGACGGTTTTTCCTTTTCGATTTTTTGTATCAGATCACGCAATATCCAGAAATATTCCCAGTCTTCAATACCTTCACGCAGCATTTCAAAACGAATCGAGTTGACAGGTCCCTGAAAACATCTTTCTGATGAACTGAAAACCGACTCCGGCGGGTAGATAAAACGTCCGTCACCGTTTCCCCAATAACCGATTTCACCGGATTTCATACCATAACCTGTTCTATAACTCATGGGGTCCTGATACGGGTTTTGTTTTTGCGGTTTTGGAAAAGCCGTCGGACTGGTCCAATAGTTGGTTTGCCAGATGAGAATCCCTTCAATACCATATTTCCATGTTTGCCATAACCATGTTCTCAGTTCAACAGCATAGTGGTCGATGAACAGGGTGCAATAGGGCGCTTTTGGCCCGGTACAAATGTACCACCAGAAGCGCTCTCCTTTGGCACGGCGTTGTTCGGCAATTTCGTGATCATAATGGGCTGTTATAGGACACCACAAGTCCACAGAGCCATACAGTTCCGGTTCCGGTTGTTCGGTCAGCATACGCGTCAGACGGGGGGCCGCCTGATGGATCATATTCATGGTTTCTTTGACAAAGTCATAATCTTTTTCTGTTGGTTCGTCAAACCAGTAAATATAGGCTTCGTCCAGCCAGCCTCTTTTATCCAAATGCTGCTCAACTTGCGCCAGATAATCAAACATCAATTTTTGATATTGCGGTGTGCCCTGCTCAAATCCGGCTATTTTACCTTTCCGGCGGGAATGAAATGTTCCGCTTCCCAGGCCTTTTAAACGCATCCGGAAACTGTTGTAACCCAGCTCATCGAAAAAGTGGTTTGCCAGGGCATCAAATTTTCCAAAATCTATATGAACTTTTAACGCTGTGGTGTCAAATTGTTCTTTAAAATAGCCAAAGGTAAAGGGATCGTAGGGTGAAATGCGGTGCCGGGCAAAGTTTTGATAATATTTATCCATAACTTTTTCAAAATCCCGGTTGTCCGGGAAATTATGATAGTCTCTGACAAGCCAGGGATTAAAACCAAAGGCTGTTTGCAGATGGGTTTTGTGGGGCAGTTGAAAATCCCAAACATGCAGATCAAGGTGGACCGAATCCTGCCAGGTTTCTGTTTCCAGGTAAATGGTACTGTTATAATTTCCGGGTTTGGCCTTTTCAGGAATTTGAATCAATATCCAGAAAGGCTGGTTTTCATTTTTATGAATCGATACCGGCTGCAAAACCGGCGGTAACGGATCAGGCCAGGCATCGACCGTACCAATTTCATCAGTCGGTTTTTCAATATTCACATACTCTACACGATAAATTTTTACAGCATCCATTGGCAGTTTGTACCCGGATGTGTGTTTTAAACGGCCGGCCCTGATTTTTAGCCCGGCAAGGTCGGTTTCCGGATAAACCACCAACTGAACAGGTTCGAATTCGTTTTTTGCTGCGGAACAGGATATTGTTTTACTTTTTTCATAAGGAACCGGTCGGTGTTTACCGATTTTTTGGGTAGCGTCGCACCACCAGATATTTATATTATTATTCTGTTTAAGCAGGTATCCGTAATTCTGCCGGTTGAGATAACTGTCCTGTGAGTGAACATGCGGTTGTGCACCTGTGGTTTTTATGTTAAACAGAAAAATAAATACTGTTATGAGAAAAATTCGAATAAAATGCCGGCAGGTAAATGCCGGATATAAATAAATGATATATCGATTTTTGAAAACCATTTTTCCCATAGCATTAGTTGTTGTTTTATTTTTTTAATTATACCGGAAGGAATAATATATTAAAAAAGTTGCGAGGGTGCTATCTTTTTTTAAAACAAGCTGGAAAAAAACAGCATTCATGAAGGTGAAAGGTTTAACCTTCACCTTCAATACGGGTTCCTATGACGATTTTTTTCAAACCACTTTGTTTGGCAATATCCATAATCTGAACGACAATACCATGCTCTGCTTCTTTATCTGCCTTTAATACCAGTGTTTTTTCTTCAAGATTGGGGATTTGCTTTTTAATTGCTTCACCAAGGGTTTCAAGTTCGACTTTTTGGTTTTGCAAATAAACTTGATCGTCTTTGGATATGTAAATGACCAAATTTTCAATACGTGCGACTTGTTTTGATTTTATGGTGGGCAGTTCAAGTTTCATTCCCGGTTGTTCTACAAAACTCGAAGAAACCATAAAAATATTAAAAGGATAAACATAACATCAATTAATGATGTAATATTAATACCGTGTGCTTTTTTCTTTTTTTCTTTAAACTGCATAAATTATTTCTCATTAATTAAGCGAATTTTTTGCAGCAGGTCTGTTGAATATTTTTCAATATCCATGATAAAATTTTCTGCCTTGTTTGTAAAATAATTAAAAGCCACCAGCAAAGGGATACCGATAACAAGTCCGGTTGCGGTGGTGATAAGCGCTTCCGAAATACCTCCGGCCAAAAGGCTTGCCTGTCCGGTACCTTGTGTTGAGATAACAGTAAACACTTTGATCATACCAAGAACAGTTCCCAAAAGTCCAAGCAGGGGCGCTATGCTTGCTACGGTTTCAAGGACCGGCAGACCGCGTTCGAGCGTTCTCACCTGTTGACGCCCTTCGTCGTTTATAAGCTCTTTAATTTCTTCCATTTCAAGGTTCTGGTTTCTCAGGCCTGAAAGGATAATATTTGGAAACGGGCCGTTATTGCGTTCACATATTGTTGTGGCCAGTTTAACGTCCTGAAGGCTTTTAATGGATTCGATGACCGAAATAATTTCCGGTATCAGGATTTTATTTTTTCTCAAATTGTAAAATTTTTCAATAACAACGGCAAGGCCGATGATAGAGCAGAGAACCAGCGGGATCATTACAATGCCGCCGCGAGCCAGTGTTGAAATAACTTGATTCATGAATTGTCGGTCCTTTTGTAGGTTGAAAGTAAATTTATTCTAATATATGTTAAACATAAAGGTACTTGTAATGTCTAAAAAAGGGTGTTTGAAACTGTCAGGCAACGGCCGAAACGGGCTTGATGCAATAATGGAATTTTCACTTGGCGGCACAAACGCTTTGTGTCCTTTGGTGGAAACAACTTCCACATCGGATAATGTACCGTCGGGGTGTATTCTAAATTTTATTGTCACCTCGCCGCTTATCATTCCCATTCGATAAAATGCAGCAGGAGGATAAAGGTGTTGACGTATACGCTTTTTAAGGTATAGAATATAGGGTGCAAAATCCCAATCGTAGGCGCTAAGAGAAATACCGCCCAATACATCGGCGTTTGTATCAATATTTTTCCAGTCAGCATCGTCGCTGAACGCTTGTGTATGTTGATTTTGGATATTGCCTTTACCGGATAACAGTTCTTTGGTAAACCGGGATGTTCTGCTCGATTGCCGCTGAACAGATCCTAAATCGATATCTCCTTCCTGTGTTTGCGCAAATTCACCCTTATTGTTTTCCTGATTTCTGCTTTGCTCTCCCTCTGTCCCTTCATTTTCCTGTTTTTGGGATTGATTTACTTCCTGCGGCATTCCTCCACCGGCAAACAGATGATATTTGGAAATTCCGTTAGAATAAGATTCTCCTGTCGGTAAATCCTTATTTTCATAAAGGTCCTGGGCTTGTGTGTTTTTGTCGGAAGCATATTTAGCGTTAGGGGACGGGGCATCAATCTTTGCTTCATCCGGGGTTTCTATAATCTCATTACTTCTTTTTGGGGGAGGCGCCGGATCAACAAGTTCAAACTCGATAGGTTCAACTTCAGTTGTTGCTTCCAGATTTTTAAGAATGGATAAAAGGCCAAACATATTAGCCCAATACCTGTATGTCAGGAAAAACAATAAGTGCAGGATAATAGAAACAATAATTGCTATTTTTGTAAAATGTTTTTGAATGAAAAGGGGCATTCCAAGTTCTTTTTAGAGGTTTAAACGTTTGTAATTAAAAAATCTTGCGCTTTTATTATGTCACCGGAGAATTTTTTTTCATAATCCCGGGTTAATTGAATTTCTTCCATTGCCGGATAAAAATGGGTTAAAATGAGTTTTTTGCAGCCTGCTTTTTCTGCAATATCCAAAGTTTGTGAAATCGTTAAATGTCCCGGTAAAGGTTCATGGTCCGGTGCAGAGCATTCCAGCAAAGCCATATCGGCGTTTTGTGCCAGTTTGATAATATTATCGCAGAGTTCGGTATCACCAGAGTAAACGAAAACTTTATGTTTATGTTCCAAACGATATCCGACTGTATTCCGGCTGTGTTTAAGGTTTAAGGCTGCCAGTTTATAATCAGAGTTCTGAATAGATTCGTTTTCCATTTCAATAATGTTCAGTTGAAATGTTTTGGGTTCCAGCAAACTTGTCCCAAATGTTTCTTTGAGGTTGTTGATAAAATCGGTAAATCCGGCAGGTCCATAAAGATTTAACGGTTTTGTCCTGTGCAGGCCGGGTGTATGATTAAGTGCCATAATAAACGGCGCAAGGTCCGACACATGGTCCGGGTGAGTATGGGTAATCATCACACTATCGATTTCAGAATAGGGAACCCCGGCTTCTGCCATCCGCCGCAACGTTCCGCAACCGATGTCAAAAATCAGGTGTTGGTTTTCAAATTGTATGTAATATGATGCGCAGGAACGATTTTTTACAGGCACGCAGGTACCGGAACCTAATATTGTTAGTTTCAATATATTTCCTATGGGTCAGGATGTTTCTTCTTTAATCCAGTCTAAATACTCTTCTGAACCGCCGATAATCGGTAACGCTATCACTTCGGGAAGTTCATAGCTATGGTGCGATTGTATCCATAGTACAAGTTCTTTTAAATGTTTTTTTTGTGTTTTCATTAAAACTATAACTTCATCTTCATGCGATAATTCGTTTTTCCAGTGAAATATAGAGTGTACCTTAGGTACTATATTGGCACAGGCGGCCAGCCTTGCTTTTACAACCTGATTGCTGATTTTTTTTGCTTCTTCTTCAGAACTAAATGTGCTGAATACAAGAATAAAAGAGTCCATGAATATTCCTTTAAAAACAATTTTTTATTGATTAAAAACTTAGTCTATAACATAATAAAAAGCAAGTTATTTATCGAAATCGAGGGAACTGTTTTGGGTAAAAAACGTATTAATAATTAAATGTTTTTTTCGGGTCATGTTGGGCACATTTGAATTATGAAACCTTTCCATATTGCTGTTGTTTGTTCACTGCTTTTTCATGTTTTAATTGTATTATTGCTTGGCCGTATAAATGTACCTGAAAAAAAGATAAAATATTTAAAGTTTGATATTTCACTCATGAATGAACCACCTGCCATTATTGAAAAACCCCTTGTTACGCCGCCGGCACCACGTTCTGTATTTAAGCAACCGACTGAACCGGTTATAAAGGACCTGGAAAAAGAATCATTTATTGAGCCGGTTTTAAGGCCTGAAAAGGTTGCGGCTCAGGATACTGTAAAACAATCCGTTCGGGAGCGGTTGTTTGCCTTGCAGCCTCAATTTCATTTTCAAAATTTTAAGGACACGGTAAAAACATCCAATCGATTTAATGCTGATTTATTAACCAATTCCGGCAATAAGGCGCCGAACCCTGCCTTAATTAATGACCAAATTGAACAAAATATTAAAAAACAGCAAACCGGACATGATCAAACTGTTGACGTACCTTATCTTTTATTTAAAGGCTTAAAGGCTGTAAAAGAAAAGATATTACCCAAAAATACGAATCCGGAACTTGATTTTTTCCCTGATGAGAAAGAGATGCAAGCCATGAGTGTTATCTATGAAAAGGGTGAGGTTTCAGACCTGGACATTTTTGCACAATTTGATACCACTGGCGGAATGACAAGATCTGAACTTGATATTGTCCTAAATAAACTTGTTGATAAACGTTTTTTAGAAAAGAAGCAAATATCTCCCAAAAACGAGTTTACGCTACTCACACCAATTGGAGCGAAAAAAATTGAAATGAGCCGCACAAACAGACGAAACCGGATTTTTATATATTCTGCAAAACTGCCCAAAGATGTATTACAGGATTTTTTAAATGCCATCTATTTCCAGAACCAAAATGGTGAAAAACTGCCGGTTGATGTGTCTCAAGATTCGTCTGAAATTGCCAAAAAAGTTGAAAAATTGTTATATACTTTAACAAATAGTGGAAGTTAACTACTTATTTGGGTGCTTTAAAAGTTACAAAAACACCCCCGACCAGAAATACGATATTTGCCAGCCAGGCAGCAATAAGCGGCGGCAAATAGCCGTTGTGACCAACAGCTTGGGATGTTTTTACAATACCAAAATACACAAAGCAGACAAGTAAACTTATACCAAAACCGGTTGCGGCACTGCCACGGCGGGTTTGAGATGAAAAAGGTGCACCAAAAAGGACTATGATCAGGTTTGCCAGGGGAAAAGAAAATTTTAAATAATAATCTACCAGCCATTTTTCCGGATTACTGCCGTTTCTTTCGACTTCTTTAATAAACTCCCCAAGTTCTACTGATGACATTTCTTCAGGAAGTTTCAGGTTTTTAGCAAAGTCTTTTGGGGTTAAATTGCAATTTTGCAGATGCATTTCCCGGAATGGACCGGTATTTTCAGGGCTTTCCGGGAAAGATCTTTGGTAGCCGTCATGAAGAATCCAGGAACTGTCTTTCCAGGTAATGGTTTTGGCATCAATCCTTTTAACAAGTTCATCCCCTTCAAATTTTCGAACGCTGACGATTCTGCCGACATTTCTGGCTGTGTTATAAGAGCGAATATTTATCAAACGGTCCATATTATCGCGCGCATAAACGTCTTTGATGGATTTTCGCCAGCTTTCACGATGTTTTTCCATATACTCATCTTTAATATATTCCCTTTTTTCACTGGCATAAGGAACGACATATTCTCCAAAATAAAATGCCCCGATGCTGACCAGAAATCCGATAAAATATAGCGGCAAAAAGATTCGGTAAAGAGAAATTCCGGATGCTTTCATGGCCATTATTTCATTTTGTCTTGTCATGTTGCCGACGCTAAATAAACTTGCCAACAGCATTGAAATTGGTAAACAAAGCACAACAAAATATGGAAGTGAGCTGAGATAAAATTGCATAATAACAAATTTGGGGACGTTCTGATTTAAAAAGTCATCCATCTTTTCAATCATATTAACGACCACAAATACAGTTAAAAATGCAAACAGAGAAAAAAACAAAACCTGTAAAAAGCGTTTTGATATATAGCGATCAAGCAGGGTCATTTATTTTTCTTTCGTGTAAAAAAGTTTTGCAAGGCTGTCCAGTTAACAAATGTGGTTTCACGTATAGAGTGTATAACAAGATATAGTCCGCTTATGCCTACAATAATATTGGCCCCCCACATAGCAATAATAGGAGAGATAATTTGACGATCTGCCAGGTCTTCTCCTCCGATGAGTGATATCCAATAGATAAGAAAAAAGACAAAACTTATGCCGGTGGCAACAGCCATATTTCCTTTTCTTGCCATAATTCCCAATGGAGAACCAATCAGAATAAAAACAATACAGGCAATTGGGATTGAATATTTTTTATGTATTTCAACCAAAAGACCGGAATTGCCTCGTTCCAGTTGTGATATAATATGTCGTTCACTTTTAATCTGTTGTAAAAGATTTTGATGGTCTCTTCTGATTTTTCCGATTAATTGTTTTTCATTGTTTTTTACAGGCAGGGACAGTTGCCGGTAAGTGTCCGGTTCAAGCTCCTCAACTTTTTGTGTTTTAATATTTTGGGCTTTTAAAGGAAAATATTTTTCAAAATGTCTGTTTATAGCGTTTGCTATATTTACTTTTCTTTCGTTAATGGATTTTCTGTTTTCCTGAACTTCTTTGTGCATTTGTTGTGCGCTTTTTTCCCGGTCACCACGATATTCAGAATCACTTCGGTGTAGTATCATTTCCGGGATGTTAATGGTTAAAATTTGTTTTGGAAACTCCAGTTTGCGATAATGGTCCATCTTTTCAAGGTCCATCTCATGCATTTCTCCATCATACAAAATCAGGTAAATAAGTCCTCTGGTTTCCTGAGAAAAGATTTTTCCATGTTCAGCAAAAATAATCAGACTTTTGGTTGGGTCGCTTTTTTCTTCGATAAAGATTGATTTTACAAAAGCCGTATCCTGTGTTTCTTTAATAGACTGTACCAGAATATTATAGTCAGGAATGTCTCTATAGATGACGCCTGCTTCAAGGTTGAGAGTGGGTCTTTTCCTGGCAATGTCACTTGCCAAAAGGCGTGAACGGTGATTAAAGTCCGGTAGTATTTGATTATTAAACCACATTAAAAAAATAGCCAGAAGGGACGACATAAACAGAATAGGCAACATGATCCGAATAATGCTGACACCGCTGGCTTTCATAGCTATAATTTCACTGTCCCCGGAAAGTCGGCCAAATGCCATTAATGTTGAAACCAGCACAGCCATGGGCACCGATAGAGCAATAATGGAAGCGAGGTTTAAAAAAAAGAATTCGGCAACCAGCGGAAAACTGAGACCTCTGCTTAAAATACGACCTAACTCACGGAAAACAAGATTCAGTAGAAATACAAGAGTAATAACACTGATAGCAAAGAAAAAAGGTTTTATATGTTCTTTAATTATGTAGCGCCATAAAATAAGCACGATTTTCTCTTTCTTTTTGAAAAAAAATGGAACTTATCACAACAGTAAACGATAAAATATAATGATTTGAATGCTGCAATACAATTTTTTTATATTGAATTTAACATCTAGTTTTAATAAATTGAACGAATATTGCCTAAAGCAGTTCCGGCATAGAATTAATTTAAATATAAAATCCTGCCTATAAAACCTAAAATAATGGAGAAGCTTATAAAAGTTATTGATACGGTAAATGAAATATCTTTTGTTATTTTTGAATTCTTTACAGGAATGAGTATAGCTACTCTGTTTGCAATTAATGACATTTAAACGGCTTAAATTGACAGTGAAATCCTATATTTTTGGGGTTTTTTTATTTTTTATTTTAGGAATATTTCCTTCGAGTATATCTTTTTCTCAATCGACTCGTTCATCCTATATAGGGATACGTGCGTCTATTATAGCAGATCCTTGTGTTTCTATTTCTGAAGAAATGCCTTATTTGGGGATGTTTATTGATGGGGTTCGTACGCCGATTTTAAAACGCAAGTTTACCAGTTTTAGCCGTAAAGTGTTAATCGATACGACCGGACAAAATGTTAATTTGACGGAAAAACTCGGAGATTTTGATTTTCGACAACCTACATTTTTAAAACTTTCTGATTATGTGGAAAAAAGAAGACAAAATAATCTGAACGAAATGTGGCGAAAGTCTGTTGTCAGTGGCATTGGTGTAGAAACAGGCCGGTCCGGGGCCGGTAGTGCTATCCGTTTGGAAATTCCCGTCGAAATTAAAAATAAAGCTTTTCAAAAAGTTTTCGGAACCGGAACGGTTGCCCTGGATGTTTCTGGTGATATTACAATTAAAGGGGGATTTCGTAATGAGAAACAAAGCCAGGTAAAAACAACCTATAACAGCGGTTCCGACAACAGTTTTAAAATGGAACAAACCCAAAGATTCCGTGTTGACGGAAAAATTGGTGATAAAGTTACAATCGGTGTGGATCAGGATTCGGAACGAGCCTTTGAATTTGAAAACAATCTCCACTTGAATTATAAAGGCCATCCTGATGAGATTATCAAGTCTATTGAAGCGGGTAATACCAGTCTTTCATTATCGGGAACGCGTTTTGTCGGAGGATCAAGCCAGGGGTTATTTGGTATTAAAGTGACAGCCGAGATCGGTAATTTAGAGTTGCAGGCAATTGCCAGCCAGGAAAAGGGTGAAAAAAAGAAATTGTCACTTAGCGGTGGTGCATCAGAAAGTGAAAAAAGAATTGAAGATTATAATTACCTGAGAAATGTTTATTTCTTTATTGATGATTATTATCGTCTTAATTTTTTAAACAAAGATGCAAGTGGTAATCCGACTTATGATCCTTCCAAAGTTCTTTCAAAATTTGAATTTTATAAATCAGGCAGAAATTATAATACAATGTATGCTGAATCTGTAAAAGGTTTTGCTATTGCTCCAACTGCTGATCAGCAAGATTGGGCCACGATTCGACTTGAACAGAACGATGATGAAGATGCCAACCACTATAGTGGATATTTCATACGTTTAGAAAAAGAAGATTATGTTTTTGATGAACAAATGGGTTATGTTCGGCTAAAATCCCCCCTTAACTCTGAAGAAGTTTTGGCTGTCGCTTTTCGCGATACTTCGGGCCATGAAATGGGTGATGTTTATTTTGACCCTGAAACAGATGAAAATATTGTTCTCAGGATGATTAAGGGCAAAAATCCACAGCCTTCCAACAGGTCGTGGTATCTTGAATGGAAAAATGTGTATAGTCTGGGCGCCTCTAATATTCCGAGAGACGGATTTGATTTAAAAATATTATATAAACCTGCCTCGGGAGATCCAATTGAAACAATAGATACACCTGAAGGCAAGAAAACATGGTTACAGGTATTTGGATTAGACAGGGTGAATGAGGCTGGAATTAAGACTCCGGACAATATTATTGATGATAATCAAAATATTATTAATTTTGCTCTCGGTGAGTTGTATTTTCCGGATCTCACGCCTTTTAATCCGCAGTTGGAAGAAGTTAAGAAACTTTTACCGGAAGATAATTGGGCTTCGGCGTTGTACGACACCACTGTGCAGACTGTTATTAATGAAGCAAGCCAGTTTTATATTCAATATACCTCTAAAACCCGTAGTTCGGAATATCGTCTGGGTATGAATGTTATCGAAAATTCTGAAGAAGTCCTTTTAAACGGCAGAACTTTAAACCGGGGAACAGATTATACGATTGATTATTTCACTGGAACGCTTCGATTATTGACTGCAGACGCCACAGCGGCAAATGCACAGATCGAAATTTCTTATGAAAGCAATCAATTGTTTCAAATTGACAAAAAGACCATGATGGGAGCTTATGCAAAATATAATTTGTGGGATGACAGCTATATTTCAGGTGTTTTTACTTATTTAAATGAACGTACCCTGGACCAAAAAGTGCGTGTTGGCAAAGGACCCATGCGTAACATGATTTGGGACTTGAGTTCAAAGTTGACGTTTACACCTTTTTTTCTGACAAAGGCGGCAAATTATTTACCGTTTGTGGATACCCGAGCAGAATCAAAAATTAACTTTGAAGGTGAAGTTGCTCAAATTTTACCGAATCCAAATACCAGGAACAATGAATCAACCGGTGATAATGATGGTGTTGCCTATATTGACGATTTTGAAGCATCCAAACAGGTTACACCTATTCCTATTACCCGAAGAAGCTGGAGTTATTCGTCTTATCCAAAAAGTGAGTTATACGAAGGTAAAAATGATATAACACTTGAACACCGTGGAAAGCTGATATATGATAATCCAGTTGTACAAACATCTATGAAAGAAATTTGGCCGGAACGTGATATTAGCGGAGATGTTGCCAAGTCTGTTGCAACTTTAATGTTGCAATTTACTCCTGCGGATACGGTGGATGATGTGCGGTCATCATGGAACGGAATTCAAAAAGCACTATCATCGGGGTACAGCGATCAAACTGAAGCCAAGTATCTTGAAGTTTGGGTTAAAATTCCGGAAAGCCAACGCCATACAACAGGAACGTTGCATATTGATATGGGCCAAATTTCTGAAGACGTTATTCCCAATGGAGAATATGACACTGAAGATAAAGAAGTCAATTCTATACGAAACAGTATTTTAGATGACGGTGAAGATGTAGGCCTTGATGGTATGGCCAACAACAGTCCGATTGCACAAAAGTATGGCGGCGATTTTTGGGACATAAATAGAAACGAGAAAAGGGATTATGGTGAACCCTTTAGTAACGATGATTACAGTTACAGCCAGGAACAAAACAGGAACTATAACTTTTTAAATGTTAATGGAACAGAGGGAAATGCCGATGATGCCGGTGGTCGAATTCCTGATACGGAAGATTTGAACGGTAACGGCGATGTTGATCTTCGGAATGATTATTTTGAATATACTTTTTCATTACGTTCGGACCACCCGGATACGGCGTTTATTTCCGGTAGTTCTGGTAGTTACGGCTGGCGTCAATATCGAATCCCTTTAAACGCACCTGAACCAACTAAAACTGTTATTGGTTCTCCCAACTTTTCCCAGATTGAATATATTCGTATCTGGATGGATGGTTTTGAAAAAATAGACCGAAATAGCTATTATACCATTCAAATTGCAGAAGTTAACCTTGTCGGTAGTGAATGGAAAGAGATGGGAATTGCTTCCCCGGAATTTCCTGAAGAATATGAAATAACTCAGGATTCTGTTATTGCCGTAACAGTTATCAACACACATGATAATCCGGAATATGCTGCCGGTTTGGCGCCTCCCGGTGTGCAAGGTGTTGTAGACCGTGTAACTCAGGTTCAGCAGCGGGAACAATCTCTGGTTATAAAGGTAAACAATCTGAATCCCGGATATAACGGTACGATAATTAAGACCTTTTATGAAGCACAAGACTATATTAATTATAATACCCTAAAGATGTTTGTCTATGGTAAGGATGATTTTGGACAGCACATTACAAATGATTCGACACGAATAGAGTTTTTTCTACGATTAGGTGCAGATAAAAACAATTATTATGAAATCCGGCGGCCTGTGTTTCCCGGCTGGACAAAGAACAATATTGAAATTGATTTGGTTAAATTATCACAAGTTAAATATACAGGCACCCTGGTAGAAGATGAAAACTCTACGGTTACTGTTCGTGTCGATACAATAGACGGGCATTTTATTACTGTAAAGGGTAACCCCGCGTTAAGAAACATCCGTCAACTGGTTATGGGTGTTAAAAACCTTGGTCAGGACGAATTGGGAGATAAGGCCAATGATTTGATGCCTTTTGTCGGTCAAGTATGGGTTAATGAACTTCGATTGTCAAATGTAAAAAAAGACAAAGGTATGGCCTATAGGGCCAAGATGGATTTTTCCTTGGCTGACCTGGCGCGCTTTAGTGGCGAAATGGAAAAAAAAGATGCAGATTTTCATGATATACAAACACGATTTGGTGATGGTAATAATAAATTAAGTGGTCGGTTTACTACCAGTTTTAATGTGGATAAATTTTTACCGTCACAACTGGGGATTGCATTACCGGTAAGTATTAATTATTCACGAAGTGAATCAACACCAAAATATATTCCGGGTACGGATGTGCAGATTTCAGATTCATTGCCGGATTCTACTATTGAAAAAACACAAACTATAAGTGAACAACGAGGAATGAGTGTTTCATTTCGAATTAATTCCCGATCTCAGAACTTTGTTGTAAAACATCTGTTATCAAAATTTAGCGCCAATTATAGTCAAAATCTTGGTCACAGCCGTAGTTCCACAACAAAAGCCGCAGATACGAAAAATGAATCCGGTAGTATGAATTGGGGTGTTAATTTTAGTAATAATAACTATATTCGTCCGTTCAGTTGGCTTGGAAAAGGAAGACTTGTAACACGAATTGCAGAAATGAAACTTTATTATACGCCCAGAACAATCAACACAAAAATTAGCGGTACCCGATCTAAGAACAACACATTATTACGATCCGGAATTGAAACAGAAAACAGCAGCTTTAATGTTAGTAGAAATGTCAGTGGCACAATGGATGTAACGGAAAGTGTCCAGGTTGATATCAGTCGTTCTTATGTCAATGATTTACGAGATGTTGATACAGATACTTTAAAAGAACAGTTAAAACAATTTAAAATGGGTCTGTTGACCAGTGTCGATCAAAATTTTGGCGTAAAATACAGGCCGCAACTGTTTTCCTGGATGACCAGTAATTTTTCATATAGCACCACTTACAAGTTTAATTTTAACCGGCAGCAATCCGTAAGGCCTCGAAGCGCAACCCAAAGTATTAATTATATGGCTTCGGGTTCGGTTAAACTTGGGACTTTGTTTAGTTCAATTTATCGTCCTTCACGTGGAGGACAAAGACGTTCCACTTCAAGAAGACAAGCGCCTGGCGCTAAATCAAAACAGTCACAACAGACTGATAATAATTCCGGAGGAGGATTTTCTGTATTAGGAATTTTTTCCGGATTTTTTAATATATTTGATCCTTTTAGCATTAGTTATTCCGAACGAACTCAAATGAGTGCTTACGATTTGGCAGGCGTTCCGACAACAGCTTTTCAATTCGGTTTTAGTAAAGATACAGGTGTTCCTTCGGAAATTTATGAAGGAAACACATCGGGTAAAAAAAATTCCGAAAGCCAAAGCACCAGTTTGCAGGTCTCTTCAGGCTTTAGTTTGAGTCGTAATGTAAAACTAAGTTTAAAATATGATAACAGTGCATCCGAAAACTCAAGTTCAACCACGACCAGCGGACAAACAAGTGAAAGTTGGTTGAAATTTGGTGAAGATGTCAGCATGCCGTTTCCTGACTGGACGGTACGTGTCAGTGGAATGGAAAAGTTACCCTTTCTGAATAAATATATGAGCCGGGTTTCTTTTGATCATAATTATTCAGGCAAGATTTCTGGAAATTATGATGTAGATGCCGGAGTTAAAACACCGACAAAAGAGGCGACTGATATAAGTTTTCGGCCATTAATTGGTTTGACATTTTCATGGAAGAATGGTATCTCCATGGCTGTTAAATATAATAGTACAGAAAGAACGACTTATACTTTAAAAGGTGGTTCCGGTGGACAGAAAAACACAAGTACAGATCTGTCAATATCCGCCCGATACACCAAACGTGGTAATTTCAGAATTCCGCTACCATTTTTTAACAAACGATTAAAAAACAGTGTTGATATTTCATTGACTTTTAATATGGGTGATAATATAACCTATAAAAACAGAAAAGATGAAGATTTTGTTGTTACCAGTGAAACAAGTAAATGGTTCTTGAAACCTAATATGAGTTATAGCTTTAGTGATCGTGTTAAAGGTGGGGCTTATTTTGAAATCGGAAAAACCAGTAACAAATTGGTTGGAGACTCTTCCTATAAAGAGTTAGGTATTGATGTTAATATTGCTATCCGGGGTAACTAATTTTCCAATATAAGGTAAAATCTTATGGATTTTTTTTTGTCATTTAAAGTCAAATTTTTATTATTTATCTCCCTGTTTTTTTTAACAAGCGTTAATAATTCTTTTTGTCAAACTCCAAAGTTTAATGGTCAACAGGCTTTTCAATATTTAAAAAAGCAATGTGACTTTGGCCCCCGGAATCCGGGTTCTGAAGGCCATAAAAAGTGTTTGGATTATTTGTGTTCAACATTACAGGATTTTGGCGCTGATGTAAAAACACAATCCTTTTTATTGACTTTTGGAAGCCCTGCACAAACCGTATCTGCAAATAACATCATTGCCGCTTTTAATCCCCAAAACAAACAACGTGTTTTATTATGTGCTCATTGGGATACAAGGCCCTGGGCCGATATGGACCCGAATCCTGCCAATAAAAACACACCAATTGCAGGCGCCAATGATGGTGCTTCCGGTGTTGCTGTTTTACTGGAAATTGCCCATATCCTTCACCAAAATATACCACCTGTTGGTATTGATATTGTCCTTTTTGACGGCGAAGATGCCGGACAGCACGATAAAAATCGCAGTTATGCACAGGGTTCGGCGGCTTTTGCCGCGCAAATGAATTTAATAACGCCTCCATATTTTGGTATTCTGCTGGACATGATAGGGGATAAAGATTTGTCTGTTTATAAAGAAGCGTATTCACAACAATATGCTCCAACGATTGTAGACCAGGTTTGGAAGCGTGCCCAGGATTTGGGAATAATCGAGTTTGTACCGGAAACCGGATATGCCATATTTGACGATCATATTCCTTTGTTGGAAGCAGGGATACCCTGTATTGATTTGATAGATTTTGATTACAAATATTGGCATACTGTTGAGGATACACCGGATAAATGCTCCGATAAAAGTCTGCAAAAAGTGGGTGATTTGATTGTGTCTTTAATTTATGAGGGCCTTTAATGAATACATACGTTCCAAATAAAGAGTGGTATGAAATAAAAATTCAGGCAAATATGGAAACCTCGGAAATTATCAGTGATGTTCTTTTCGGGTTAAATGCAAACGGTATCATCGAAGAGAATGATTTAATTACAGGTTATATACCTGTTGAAATTTCCACGGATGAGTTAAAAAATAAAATAAAAACCTCTCTAAATCACCTGTTTGTGGAGACCGGAGAGGAATCGTTTCCAAAAATTGAAATAAATCTTATTCGCGATATAGACTGGAACTCTGAATGGAAAAAGAATTACAAACCCTTGCGAGTTTCAGATAAACTAATGATCCGCCCAAGCTGGTTGGAAACACCTGATGATGCACCGCCTGTTGTCATCGAAATTGATCCGGAGATGGCTTTTGGAACGGGAACCCATGCAACCACCCGGCTGACATTGCAACTGCTTGAAAAATATATTGATAAAAACGAAAATATTCTGGATGTCGGTACGGGAACAGGAATTTTGGCTATTGCTGCGGCTTTAATCGGCGCAAAAAAAATTACGGCTTTTGATATTGATCCGATTGCTTCTGAAACTGCCAGAAAAAATTCAAAATTGAATCATGTTCCTGTTTCAATAGAATTTTTTACCGGAACCCTTGATGCGATAAATAAATCTCCTTTTGATTTGATTATGGCAAATGTTAACAGAACTGTTATATTAAATATCTTGCCATTATTATCAAAAATGTTAGATTATCAGAATATCCTTTTACTATCCGGAATATTAAAAACCGAAGAGCATTTAATTAAACATGCTTTACAAGACAATAAACTGGTGATTAATGAAGTTTTGGCTGAAGATGAATGGGTTGCATTTTCCGCTTATAAAAGTACTTGAAAAAAAGAATATATATGAAAAAGTGCCTTTTTAAAGCCTTCTTTTTACTCGTGCTTTTTTATGGGCACTCTTTGTTTGCTGTTGAGCGTAAAATTGTTTTGGATAGCCTGGTTATTCATGAAAAGCAGTTGGTCCTGGGGTATCATATTGACGGTTTAATGAATAAAAAAACCGTGCAGGGACTTGAAAGAGGGTTTACTTCAGAAATTATCCATCATATTCGTCTTTGGAAGAAAAAAGCCATTTTCAGCGGCATAGTAAAAGAGTATGTAATACCTGTAAAAATTTATTATGACAATTGGGAAGACAAATTTACAGTTATTACAGAAACGGAACGGCGCCTGACCGGCGACGTGCTTTCGGTCCAGAAGCTTTGTTCGCAACGAATTGATTTTCCGGTTTTGAGCTTGTCAGAGTTGGAGATCGGTGCGAAATATTATATCAGCATTGAAATATCTTACCAACCTGTTTCTGCTGAAACTTATCACGAATTAAAAGATTGGCTTGAAGGACGTTCTTCTCCTGATTTGCAGGGAAAACCAAAACATGTGAGAAGGGGAAAACTGTTTAATGTCTTAATTGACGTATTAGGTTTTGGTGACAAGGATTTTTCTCTAAAATCCGATGATTTTGTGATCAATTCAACAAAACAATTACAGTTTTTAAAATAGTTGTGATTTGTATCAAATGGTATAGCTCCATTTCTTTTAAATTTAGCATGTTTAAAAATTATATTGCGAAATATTTAATTTTTTATACATGTTTGTAACGTGATAAGGATTTTAATAATTATTTTTATAAAGCCAAGGAGTATAAAATGTCAAGATTGTTAAAATATTTTGGTGTTTATTGTGGAATATTATTTGTTTTTATTTCCACAGTATTTCCCAAAGACGGTGAAGTTAAGATGCAAAGATATTTACTCGTTTCTCAGCAAATTTCAAAAGCACAAACAACAAACGAACTCGCAAAAACAAAGAATCACATTAAGGAAATATCGCAAGTTGAACAAAAGTTGATAGAAAACCTCAAGGTTCAATCAACAACAGATAAAATAAAAAAGGAAATCACACTTCACAGTCGTCCCGATGTATTGGTTCCGACTTTTTTAAAACAATTACAGCAACAGGATGTGTCTGCTTTAGCATTAGCTAATGAGTATGAACAAAATATAACATTCGATGTCGGTACAATTAGCGGGACTGTAACCGTTGAAGGGAATGTGCCGGATAGCCCTGTTATCATGCTGGCTTTTGATGATCATGGTTATTTTGCCGGTATAGATACCGTCTCCAATCAGGATGGAAGTTATGAGATAGAAACAACATCCGGTGATTCTTTTTATGTGCTGACTCTGAGTCGTCACTATATTGATGAATTGTATGATGATGTTAAAGCCCCCCTGTCTTCTCTGGAAACCTGGCGACAGGCCCAAAAAGTTGTTACAAACCAGGCAAATGTAAATTTTGATTTGGAAACAGGTGCGTTTATTGCCGGAACGATTTTTAATGAGGATGGCGTTACACCTGTTGATAATAATTATGCAACCATCGTTTTATTTCGGGCTGATCAGCCCATCCCTCTTTATGAGGAAATTGTAGATCTTGAAAATGGAAAATATGACAGTGTTGGTGTTCCTGTTTTGGGTGATTTTAAAGCGGTGGCCTATGCTGAAGGATATAATTTGTCATGGCATACCCAGCAGCAAACCTGGGAAGCGGCTGATGTTATTTCCATAAATAGTTATGATGATTATTTAACAAACGTAAACTTTAACATGGCTGCAATACCGGAGGAAGAACTGACCGGTGGTGTTACCGGTAAAATTTCTGTCAAGGGCGGTTTTGTACCCATGCCGGCATTTTTGTCTGTTATTGCCGCTTTTGATGTTGCGGATTCTTCTTTTGCCGGATTAGGGCTCGGAATTTTAGGCGCCTATGAAATAAACGGTTTGGCCGAAGGAGAGTATTACATTTATGCCAACGATTATACCGGAAGTTTATTGGGAACCGGTAACTTTTTGGGTGAATATTTTAGTGATGCCTATTCCATTGGTGAGGCCCAGCCTGTAACTGTTAATGCAGGAGTGTTGACTGAAGATATCGATTTTGTCCTGGAACCGGGTGCTTCAATTACCGGAACCGTAACGGATGAATTTGGCCAACCATTGGATTCTTTGATGGTTGTTGCAATTAATAATGTTTTATCTGATTCTACCGGTGAACCCTTTTTGGCAAATATGCAAATAGGTGCTGCTGTTACCAATACAGATGGAGAATATGAGATTACCGGTTTACAAACAGGTGATTATTATTTACGAACCATTTCTTCCTTTGTTCTCAATCCGGACCTTGCCAGTTTGATGGATGGGGGTGAATTGATTATACAGGGAAAACATGCAGAAAACGTGGTTGATGAGTATTATGGTGGTGTACATAATATTTTAAAAATTAATGAATCTACTAAAGTGTCTGTTGTTGTTCCTGAAGAAACCGCTAATATTAATTTTTCTCTCGATGCAGCACGGTTTATTTCCGGTAAAGTAACGATTGCTCAAAACGGTGCGCCCTTTTCTGATTTGATTATCGTCGCTTTGGATACAACATCCGGATTTCCATATCTTCCCTGGGCACAAATTGAAGATGACGGTAATTATGTTCTCGGCCCATTGCCTACAGGTGATTATAAATTATTGGCTTTACCAGGGTCCGAAGGTGGGATTGAATATTTGCCGGAATTTTATAATAACAAGAGAACCTTTGAAAATGCAACGGTTTTACAATTAAACGGCCCTGTGCTGACAGGTATTGATATTGCCCTGGACCAGGGTGCAACAATTCAGGGATTTGTTAGCCTGGCAAAACAGGCACAAGATGTATATGCCGGTGCTGATACACTTTATGGTTTTCCTGTTGTTATTTACGATGCAGTTACCGGCGCGCTAGCCAGTTACGATTGGGTACAGTTTAATGGCGGTTACAGGGTTTCAAATCTAGTGCCTGGTGATTATAAAATCGCTGCCATCCCCATGCCTTCTGACTTTGCAACGACTTATTATGGCGGCGGAAATACGTTTAACGACGCTTTAAATCAAATTGTCACGGTGGACTATGGTGATGTTAAGGACATTGATCTGACATTGACACAGGCAACCGGCTCTATTCAGGGCCATATTACGCATCGGCAGACTGGTGCAGCTCTTTCCATGATTATGGTTGTGGCTTATGATGCATCCGGTCATCCTGTTGGTTTTGCTTTTTCAGATTATGATGTTTTGAAAGAAATTTCACTTTCGGAAACCGGACAATACCTCATCAGTGGGCTTAATCCCGGAACTTATTATATTCGCACTGTTGCCATGACCTCTTTAATTCAGGCTTCTGCATTATTAAACATGGTAACCGGATTTTCAGAAGGTTTTGATCTGGCGTCTATATTAGGCGATGGTCTTGATTTTTCCGAATTTTCTTTAAATGTCTTTAAGGATTATTGGTATAAAAACGTACCGGCAGCTATGAATTTTGATATTCAGCAGTTTTTATTCGGACTATCAAGTTACGGAACGCCTAATGATTTTAATACCTCAATGTTACCTTATTATTTGCCGTTGCCTTTTAGTGAGGAAATTCCGCCAATGGCGCAGGGTGTTCAGGTTTATTCAAATGCATCAACCACAGATATCGATATTATGGTTGAAGATGGCAGCATTGATGATATTCTGCCGACAGATGTGGAAAATTCTGAAACAACTCAGATTCCGGAAAAGTTTACCCTATATCAAAACTATCCGAATCCTTTTAACCCGACAACAACCATTTCCTTTTCCGTACCTCAGGTCCAAAATGTATCTATAAGCATATTTAATGCGCTTGGAAGATATGTCAAAACAATCGATAATCAGAGGTTCCAGGCAGGTACACATTATGTTCAATGGGATGGGAAGGATAATAACGGACTCACTGTAGCGGCAGGTATTTACTTTGCCAGAATTCAGGCAGACAATTTTGATAAAACAATTAAAATGCTTTTGGTAAAATAAGATCTGTTTAAATAAACAAAACACAAAAGGCAGTCGATATATCATCGACTGCCTTTTTTATTGGGTAAAATTTTAATAAATTACAAGCCGGCTCTTTATTTAATGAAAAGGCATTTTTTAACAAAGCGATTTTGAGAGTTGGATAAAATGATAAAATATTGCCCGCTGTTTACAATTTTGCCTTCACTATCCGTTCCATCCCAAATAAGGGAATTACTTTTATTTAATGAAATGTTTGTAAAAGATTTCAAGAGCTGACCTTTAAGGTTGAATATTTCTATTTTTGTTCTTTCAGAACCCGGGACATAATAGTCAATTTTGGTTGAGTTGTTAAATGGATTTGGATAGTTTTCAAGAACAAGTTTGAATTGTTCCGGGGAAATGAAAATCGACTGCAACCCGGAAATTGTTTCGTTACCATTGTTGTCAATTTGTATGATTCTATAGGAATAATTACCGGGTGATTGTATTTTATCATCAAATTGGTATTCACACACAGAGCCTTCAGTTTTAACTTGTACAAAACCAATATTTTCAAACTGTAAGTCATCATGTTTTCGTTCTATTCGAAAGCCATGATTATTAATTTCATTGGTTGTCCGCCAAATCAGTGAAACAGTCTCTTTGTTTTGTTGAGTGACTGTAAACGATAACATTTCTACCGGTAAAGGAACGCTTTCGGAAAATTCTGACGTGTTTCCGTTTTGGTCTGTTGCGGTTGCCGAAATAAGTGCATCCGGAACAGCGCCAAACCATTGAAAATAACCTGTTGAATCGGCTGTTGCAGAGCCCAAATATTCGTTTGCCGCACCTGTATAGCCGGCGTAAAGTTCCACAACTGCAAAAGCAAAGCTTTTTCCGGTAATTCTTTTACCAGTTGCCGTGTGAATTGTCGGCCGCTCTAAAGAATTGTTGCCGCCGTCTTCATTTAGTATTGGTTTTTCCTGATAATTATAGATAAGATTACGTGTGATTTTATTGGACGTTGTGCTGTCGTTTAAAATATGAACACCGTTAAAATCACAGTTTACAATAACATTGTCCGGTCCTAAAATATTGTTATGGGCGCCGTGCTGGACCAAAATGCCGGTGGGTTGTCCGTCGTTAAAAGATGTATAGGGATTTGTTCCTAACCAGTTGCCGTAACATGTATTGTTTACAGTACCGCGATTGTCTATTGAGATAGCTGCCCAAAACTGATCATAGGGCGAAGTACCGTTTCCACAAATAATATTACCGGGACCTATTGTGTTGTCATGGGGATACCCTTCCTCATCATTCCCGTAAAAATAGATACCGTTATGATCATTGGGGACGGCAACCGTTCCACTTGCATCCAGACCTATCAAATTACCTTTCAAAGTATTAAAAGAAGATTCTCTGGCCATTTGAACACCACTGGAATGGTTACCGGAGATGATATTTGCCTGCTCCGGTGTGTCTCCACCGACTATATTGTATTTTGCATCCCGGCCAATTAACAAACCGGCTTCTCCATTGGGAATTTTGGTAATACCATCAGAACCGACTCCGATATAATTTCCCTGAAGGATATTATTTTCTGCGCCTGTTTTTTCAAATCTTATCCCTGTACGATGATTACCGGATAATATATTCCTTCCTGTTTCTGTTCCGTCTCCTACCTGATTATTTTTAGAGATGTGCGAAATATTGACTCCGGCATATTTTTTTGGATAAGCTCCGTTTGGCCTGGCTTCCAAACCGGATGCATCGGTGCCGACAATGTTTCCTAAAATTTTGTTATCGCTGCTGTTTTCAAATTGGATCCCATAGCGGGTATTGTTTGATATGACATTACCGTAACAAATACTGGTATGGCTTGAATAATTAACACATTCAATACCGTTTCCGTTATTTTCTTTACTTGTGCTGCCGTCAGCAGAGATTCCTATATAACAACCTGTTATTGTATTGTATTTGGAACTTGCGCCGGAAATGGAAATTGCTGTTGCCGGAAAATTTACAAATGCAAGATGAGAAATAATATTATAACTTGAATTTATTTGCAGCCCCGGATGGCTGGCAGATGACGCCAGGCCGTTTATTTCAATGACCGGTCCATCCCATTCATAGGAAATTCTGTCCTTCTGCGTCTGGCCGTCGATAAATGTAGCATCGTCTGTCAGGGTGGGAAGGGATCCATCGAGTTCTATTGTCCAGAATTGTGAATTATATTGAGGATCGTCTTGTGAAAGATCAAAGTTAACAGTGTCCGCACCGGGATTGGTTTGGCATTGCTCCAACGCCCAAATGAGTGTGCTATCGGCATGTCCGGTAGTTTTTGTTACTGTAAATGTTGATGCGTTTAATGAAGAAAGATAGATGGATAAAGAAGCTGATAATAAAAATCCGAAAAAAACCCTATATTTCACACGAATACCTTTCATCCATAAAATGTTTGATTAATCACGTTTTACGGATAAAAGTTAACCTTCTTTATTATTAATTGCAAGATTTTGTTTTTCAGTTATTGATTTGTTTTTCTTTTTAAAGTGAATCAGGTGGATTTTTCCGTCAATTGTTGACATGTCATCCTGGTTTGTTGAACCTGTGAAACTCCAAACCTGCTCTTTTTCAAAGTTTTCTTCCAGTAATTGATAAGCAGACCATTTATTGGGATATGACATTAGAAACCAAATATCTCCCTGAAATTCCTTGATTTCCTTTTCTGACTTGAACCTTTTTAATGGTTTAACTGTTTCCAATCCATAATAGAAAAACGGTTTTTTCCCAAACAGATGATCGAGAAGGATGATATCTCCGTCTTTAATGTGTTCTTTTGCCGTTAAAGCGGCATGACGCCAATCGTTTTTCATTTCCCAGTTTTCAAAATTTAAAAAAGAAAACACGGTTAAAAAGATTATTGCAATAAAAACAAGTGATTTCGTCCATAATCTGGGTAAATAATAAATAGCGCACGATATAATTAACAAATATGCGGGAAACGCAATTATCATGTTTCGTAATAGTAGATATGGACTTTTTATAGATAACAGGGCAGCAATGATTATCGGTAAAATCAAATGCACCAATAAAAAAGCCAATATGGAAAAATTGTTCTTTGTTTTAAATGTTTTTTCTAAAAATTTTCCGATATATGATAATGCCTGAACAAATTTTGAGAAAAATATTGTTAAAATAAATAAAATATAGCTGATTATGGCTGCACCAAAAAATGAATAGGGTAATGAGCGAATTTGTTCGATATGGTAGGGTTTAATTTTTGATGCATAAATAACTTTACAATTTTGGTCAATGTGTGATTCGAGCATCGGCATAACACGGGCATAGTTGAAATAAATACCGATTATTACAAAAAGTACTGTTGCTAAAATAAACAGCGTTGCCAGGGTTTTATTTTTCATTAAAAGAGGTTCTTCATTATTCGTTAATGATGGCTGGATTGTAGCCCGGGTACGAAAAATTTTATAAATTCCGAATAAAAAGAGAAAGAGAAATAAAATTTGTCCGGCAATAAACAGTGGGGATTTGCTTATTGGCGCATAGGCATTTAAATGATCAAACAAATTTTCAAGAAAATGTACGGAAAAGACTTTATACATTGGCCGGCTTTTGGTGATAAACTGACTTATCATAAAAGGAAGCCATAAAAAATAAAGCAAAACGATAATGATTTGTGCCTGCCACCAGTTTTTTGATTTATGTTCTCTAATATAAGGACTGGAAAGAGCATAAAGGTTTTGAGCAAACCAGACCATAAAAGAAAAATAATGTGTGTATAATGAAATGGAAGTAACAATGGTATAAAAAACCAACCATTTTTTATGACCGTTTTGGATGGTTTTATAAAAACAATAGGTTGATAAAAGCACCAAAAATAGCAACATTGAATTGGAGCGGGCATTTTGACTGATCCAAACATGCCAGGGAGAAATACTCAGGAGAAAGGCGGCTATAAGCCCTATTTTTCTATTGAATATAATACTGCCGAGTCGGTATAATAACAGGATGGAAAGCAGTGCAAAAAATATGGCAATGCTTCTGAGGGCCATTTCACTCGTGCCGAATATTTTAATCCAAAAATGATGTACAACATAAAACAACGGCGGATGAACATCATTAATCGTTAAAATGACGACTCGCTCCAGGTCCTCAACAGCATAAAAACTACCAATGGCTTCGTCGATTGATATACTTTTGTAAGACAGGTGATAAATTCTTAATCCCGCAGCCAATATAACAAGTGCTAAAAGAATCCAGATTGTATGATTTTTCGAGGTTAAATTATTTTCCAGCTCTGCTTTCAATGTAAACCCTTTTTATCTCTTTTGGTGTCACAAATTTGTGTCGTTATGCCATTTTATTTGTTTTTTGTGGATCCAGATTGGTTGTTTTTTTTAAATTAAGAGACTTTTTACGCTTGAAAAAATAAATATATTTTAAAAATTTTTGAATAATAGTTAAACGGCAATTTTAATGCCAATGAAGTGATAAATTTTTATGTTTATATGTAAATTAAATTAGAGTTGTTTACAGTTTTCTCATGAATTGAATCCGTTCCTTATAAAGAGATAGGATTCAATTCATGAGAAGCAAATTTAATGTTGTTTGCAATTTCGGGATTTCCTAATTTTTAATAAAAGGAGATCCTATGGTAATTCATAAAAAGACCAGATTAACGCCGATTCAACGGGAAAAAGTTTGCACATTATATTTTTCCGAAAAAAGACGTGTTTGTGATTTAGCACGAGAGTTTCATGTCAGTCGACCTACAATTTATAAAATAATCCATAATGGCCGACAAAAAGATTATTCAATTCACAAGAGTGTAAACAAGCGTTTTCGCTGTTTAAAATACGGCATTAAACGTTTGGCTAAAATCGAAAAAAAACTTGAGGACAAGCTAAAACGTCAGGCCAAACGATATAATAAAGACTATCCAGGACAAATGATACATGGTGACACTAAAAAACTTCCCTTAATTAAGGGGGAATCTCCTTTTGAACGAACGGAATACCTGTTTGTGGCCATTGATGACTTTTCTAGAGAACTGTATGCTGCTATTTTACCTGATAAAACCCAATATTCAGCTAAAAAGTTTTTGGAGCAAGTCGTGGATGAATGTCCATATACAATAGAACAATTTTATACTGATAATGGCCGAGAGTACCGAGGTGATCCGAATAATCATAAGTTTATGAAGTTGTGCAAAGAACATGGTATTGAACAAAAATTTACCAAAGTTAAAAGGCCACAAACAAATGGCAAAGCTGAAAGAGTTATACGAACTCTTGTCGAGCTTTGGCATAATAAAACTGTTTTTAAATCATCAGCCCATCGTAAAAATGAGCTAAAAAGATTTGTCAATTATTACAACGGAGTAAGACCTCATAAAGGCATTGATGGACTAACTCCTGAAGAAAAACTAATTCAATATTTTTATCCCGATATTTTGTAAACAACGCTTGCTTTTCTTACAGTTTATATAATATAGATGTTGTTCCAACGAAATGCAGAATAAAAGAATTATTATAAATAAAATTTTTATATTTAAAGTATGATTAATATATTTAATTTTTTATTAAACCAAAAAGGTATTTTTATTTAAATTTACTAAAAGCAGAATATTTATAGAGTTAAATTTGACTACGGAGGACCGGGTGTTAAAAAAAATTGTCTTTTTATCAGGACCTTCATGTGTGGGGAAAACACCTTTAATAAAAAAACTCAGGATGGTGTATAAACATTTCAGGTTCGAACAACCCGTTTTATACACAAGCCGGGAACCACGGCAAAACGAAATTGACGGTCAGGATTTTATTTTCCGATCAGAAGAATTTATTAAAAATTTGCCTCAGGATGATTTTATTATCGGGCCTGTACGCCATTTGTGGCAGGCTTTGGATATTAAAACGACTAAAAATGTTTTACAAAAGGAAAACATAATCATTTTGGAAGCCTATCCGACACTGGTTGAAACGATAATAAAACATAAAAGTTTTTCATCTCTTTTTGAAAAACACAAAGTCACATCCGTCTTTATAAAGCCTTTTACGGATGAGGAATTGGCAACTATTCAAAAAGTTAATAACCTGAATAGTCCTGCTGAAGCTGCAACACATATAATGACTCCAAAATTGTTATCACGTTACCAACAACAGAACAAGTTATTAACACCGGCTGTGTTAAAAGACGTTCAAATACGCGCTTCGCATGCGTGGGAAGAGGTGCAATGGAGTAAAAATTATTCTCATGTGATTATAAATCATGACGGAGAGGATTCCATAAACTGGAAATATACACCGCCCATTGGTGAGGCCGGTAATACCTTACAGGCATTTTATGAGATTATAAACAATAGCTGATTTACATGTTCAGAATTTGGTGCCAATATTCTTTATCGACAGGGATACCTTTTTGTAAATTTTCGGAACGTATTTCCAAGGTACGTTCTCCCGGATAATATATTCTGCTGTTTTTATCTTTCGGTTTTGCAGAATGAAAATGATCGATAATTTCCTGAGCCATTTTATCCGTTAACGTTTTACCTCCGATTTTTGAAATGTCAAAAGCGATGAATACCTGAGACAACATGGTTTCTTTTTGTTGTTTTTGAATTTCAAATGAAGCCAAACCACCGGAAAGGATTGCTGCCATCATATCCAGCACCAGTGCCAATCCGGAACCTTTCCAATATCCAATAGGGAGTGGTCGCCTTGACTGTTCAATAAGGGCCGGGTCATCCGTGAGCTGTCCGTTTAAATCATATCCTCCGGCAAAAGGGAGTTTTTCCTGGTTTCTGCGATAGGTCTCCAGCTTTCCATAAGCAAATTGTGACATGGCCATGTCCAGCACAATATGACCGCTTTTTCTGGGAATGGCAATTACAAGCGGATTATTGCCCGTAACAGGTTCCGCTGCACCCCATGCCGGCAGGTTTGGTTCGGTGTTTGACCAGCATATTCCCATAAATCCTGCTTCCGCTGCCTGTCGGCCATAAGTGCCGCCTCGCAGCCAGTGGTTTGTATTTTTTAAAGCAACGCACCCCATGCCGTTTTGTTCGGCCAGGTTAATGGCCCTTTGCATGCAATGATGGGCGTTTAAAATTCCCGGACCGCGATTTCCATCCCATTGTTCCAATGCACCAAAAGAGTTGACTTTATCCGGGAAGGCATGAATGTCTACAAGACCGGATTCAATGTATTCGACAAATTTGGGAAAACGATTTAAACCGTGGGAATAGACCCCGTCACAGCTTGTTTCTGTAAATATTTTTGCACAAAGCTCAGCCCGTTCAGGTTTCATGCCCAGATTACTTAAAATTCTAAAAAATTCCTGATGCATTTTTTTAAACGGTATTCTCATATTGAGTGTCGTTCCAAATTTAATTAATACAAAAGGCATATAATTTAAAAATTATATGCCTTTTTTTGTTGAAAGTATTTTTAAGAAATCAAAATTATTCCGGTTTTACATATCGATAAGGCAGATATTTTGGTTCCCACATTGCTTTTTTAATCATTTTTAATAACGTTTCATCATCCGCTCGTATTCCCAATCCGGATTCACGTGCTTCTATTGCCACAGCCAATGCGACCTGAGCAGAAACTTCACGAATGGAATTGATTGCCGGCAGCATTCTTCCTGATTTCAGCATGCTTTCCGGTACCAGACTACACAACGCTTTAGAACCAGCCATAAACATTTCATTCGTTACTTTGGGTGTGCCGGAAACCAATGCTCCCAAACCGGCGCCCGGGAAGATGTACAGGTTATTACATTGTGAAATAACGTGTTCTTTTCCGTTTACGGTTACAGGTTTGAATGGGCTTCCTGTTGCTATTAAACACTTGCCGTTTGTAATTGTTAATGCGGATTCCGGTGTACATTCTGCTTTAATTGTGGGATTAGATAGCGGCATAAAAATAGGCATTTCATCATTTGCCGCCATTGCTTTGATAACGTCTTCATTAAACGCACCGCTTTGTCCGGTAACACCGATCAGCACTGTGGCTCCTGAATTACGGATCGTATCCAGCAGTCCAATTTTATTCGGATTTTCCAGTTTCCAGTCTGCCACCATGGATTTATCTTTTAACAGTAATTTTTGTTCTTCACTGACATTCATTCCTTCGACAAGCAGACCGTCAATATCAATTCCAAAAATTCGGTTTCTTGCTTCCTGATCGCTTAATCCTTCCATTCGAAGGCCTGTATAAATTGCTCGTCCAATTCCTAAACCAGCCTGACCCTGGCCGTAAAGAATGAATTTTTGGTCTGCAAATTTTTGTTTTTTAATTTTTACAGCAGAAAGTAAAACACCCAATGCTACAGAGCCGGTACCCTGAATGTCATCGTTAAATGAACAAATTCGTTCTTTGTATCTGTCTAATAACCGGAATGCATTACCTTTGCCAAAATCTTCCCACTGAAGCAGGGCACTGGGAAATTTTCGTTTTACAGCGTTTACAAAAGTTTCTATAATCTGGTCATAAGCATCTCCGGTCAGGCGTTTTTGTCGCAGACCGATATAAAGAGGATCATCCAGTAATTCCTGTCTGTTTGTCCCTACATCTATACAAACAGGTAAACAATAAGCCGGATGTAAACCCGCTGCAGCAACATATAAACTTGTTTTGCCGATTGGGATACCCATACCGTTTGCACCAAGGTCGCCAAGTCCGAGAATTCGTTCGCCGTCTGTAACAACAATCAAAGATATATTAGAAAATGAAGCTGATGATAACATTTTATCGATGTGCTGGATATTGCTGGAATTTATATACAAACCTCTGGGGCGACGAAATAATTGACTGAATTTTTGACAAGCTTTACCAACTGTTGGTGTATAAACGATAGGCAGCATTTCTTCAAGATGGTCCAAAATCATTGCATAGTATAATGTTTCGTTTCTGTCTTGTTGTGCCATTAAATACGTATACTTGTCCAATTCATCTGTTTTGGATGAAAAACATGCATAAGACCGTTGTTTTTGTAATTCAAGCGTTGTAACGGTATCCGGATAAATTCCACACAAGTCCAGTGCCTGTCTTTCATCTTCCGGAAACGCCGTGCCTTTATTAAAAATAGGATGTTCTGTTAAAAAACGTCCTTTAAACGGTATTTCTACAAATTCTTCTCCTGTAAATGGATCAATTCTTTTTGAAAAGGATAACATTATTCCTCCGATTGTATGATTTAGTGTTGATTAAATGATGATAATAATGATTTATTTTAAATTAATCAAGGCAATGCTTTTTAAATCTGTTTCTAGTAATAAAGCCGAAACAATCGGGCGCCACCTGCCTTGAAAATAAATTTATGACTTTTTTCTTCATCTACCGTCCATTTTAGTACCAGAGGACGAATGTTGTTTTTAGGGATTTCCCGGATTTTTGTGATTTGGGGAGAAAAATAGATAAGGGGCATGGATCCGTGGGTATAGTTTTTATTGACCAGTAAAACGTATTGATGGTTGTCCTCATCTTTGAAAAAGCCGGCTAAAATAGATGACCCATTTATTTTTATAATAATGTTCGACTGTTCAATATCTCTGGAACCGGTAGGAACAGGAGAACTGTGAAATGTTCCTTTTGGTGTGAATTTACTGAAATATGGTATCCAGTTATTAACTTGATTATTTATTGATTTCACCAGATTATAGGTATGGGTTGGCGCTCCATTTTCATCTACCATTGAGGCACCCCATTTCCATGAATTAATATTCGGGGTTGCATAGGTAAAATATTCAAGCCCTGTTGCTCCATGAGCTAATGCGCTAAAAACTTGAAATTTCAGCCTGGAAAGGGAAGGCTCGACATAATTACTATGGGGAGTTGTCAAAACAAAGGTCCAAAATGGTATTTGAAATTTTTCCGAAAGCCAATTCATAATTTCCAGGTTTTTGTAATATTCTGGTTCTAGTCCGTTTGTTGTTATCGAAAAAAGTGGAGTACTGATAAATTTGGGATTTAATTGTTGGACCATAGTTTTGCAATAGGCTGTATATGTTGTTGTATCAAGCTGACTAATGGGGGTGTATATCGGCAACAAGTTCAGGTAAACATAATGAACGGAATCTTTTTTTTCGATGTAATTTTTTATTAACATTAATCTGTCTATATCTTTTAATCCTGCTTCGAAATGTAAATAATAACCCCAAAATGCGGGATGAGTTTGGTAATCGGTAATAACACTGTCCAGCCTTGTAAAAACCGAGTCTTTACCTGTACGCAGTTGTTCAATACGCGGATCGCTTAATAAAAGCTGCAAGCCGCTGGAATCTGCTGCGTCTAAAGCTTTAAGGTTTTGAGAGGGATCGTTAAATCCGGGAAAAAGGACTGTGAATCCAGCCTCTTTTACCAAATTATAGGAATTCTGTAAAGTTGTTACTTCAGGTCCGTACCAGGCAATAATTGGAAACGGCGTGTCAGGTTTATATTTTGAACAAGAAAGGAGCAAAAGAACACATAGGCATATTGTTAAAAAAGAACCTATATTTTTACTTTGCACTATCGTCTCCAAAAAAAAATAGTTATCTCAAAAAGAGATGTATTATATAATTTTATAAGGCTAAAGTCAAGAATAAAACAAAGAAATTGTTGCTCAACTCAAACCGGTTTTGTATTTTCTTAATAATAAAGCTTATAAAATAACAGAGCAAGTATTATTTTTCAAAATTCCGTTTAGGAGTTTTTGGTAATGGAAGAAAAAGATTTGGAATTTATCGTTCCTGATGGCGTCGTAAAGGAACGGTTGGATAAATTTATAGCCGCTCAATTGACATCTGTCACCCGGGCCAAGTTAAAAAGACTTGTTGACGAGGACAGGATTACTGTTGATGGACGGTCTGTTAAGGCAGGGTACCTGATTCGTCCCGGAGAAAAAATACATGTTGTTTTTCCCGCCAGACAAGAAACAACGCTGGAACCGGAAGACATTCCATTGGATATTGTATTTGAAGATGAATATTTGCTTGTTGTCAACAAGCCGCCGAACATGGTTGTTCATCCTGCCTATGGAAATATGAAAGGCACTCTTGTAAATGCTTTGCTCTCGCATTGCAAAAAATTGTCGGATGTTGGGGGTGATACCCGGCCGGGGCTTGTCCACCGCCTGGACAAAGACACATCCGGCCTGCTTGTTGTTGCAAAAGACGATGTGACCCATGTAACATTGGCTAAACAGCTTTCTCAATATAAAATGGAAAGAGAATACAGGGCCATTGTTTGGGGGCATTTTAAAGAACCTTCCGGCACGGTTGAAGCAGCCATCGCACGAAGCCCAAAGGACCGGACTCGTATGATGATCCGGAATGATGGGAAACATGCTATTACACATTACCAGGTTTTAGAGGAAATGGCCTTAACGTCCTATGTAAAACTTAATCTGGAAACCGGACGTACACATCAAATTCGGGTCCACATGACCTCGTTGGGGCATCCCGTGTTTTCCGACTCTGTCTATGGAGGAAGAGGAAAACAATTAGCCGGGCTTAATAAAAAACGCTCTCAATTTGTCAACAGTCTTCTCAAGGAGTATAAACGTCAAATGCTGCATGCCAGGTGTCTTTCATTCAAACATCCTGTTTCAGATGAGGTTGTTCGCTTTGAAGCCCCAATCCCCGATGACATGAATCAATTATTGGAAGAATTAAGAAATTCCAGTTTTTATTGATTGTGTAAAATTCCTACATTAATTAAATATTTTACTGTGTATTTTAACAACAGGGCGTGAATCGTTTTAAATAACTTACATTGTTTTTATTTGAATTACGCCGTTTTAAGTTGGGTCGTTTTGTGGCATAAGGATTGCGTATTACCGAAAAAACAGATATTTATAATTTGAGGATACAATGGGACAATCACGGGCAAAACAAATTCTGTACTGGATTTGGGCTATTATGGCAATTATTATTATTTTAAGCTTATTACTGACAAAAAGGACTTATGCTCAGGATCCGAAATATTCCAATCTTTCAGAAAAGGAGCAGGAAATTGCTGAAAAGATGGAGAAAAAGTATCTAGGGATGAATGAATTTCGTACCGGTAAAGAGACAGAGGGCGAAATCGGTGAAGAGGAAAGAGTTGGTAACCATATTGAAAGATACTTTGGTGATGTTGAAATTGCGTCCGATAAAGTGATTGGGTCGGATATATTAGTTGTAAAAGGCACCCTGACGTTATACGGACAGGTTGAAGGAACGATATTGACCTTGTTTGGAGATATTCATCTTGAAGCAGATGCTTATGTTGAGGGAGACGTTGTTTGTGTAGACGGTAAAATCTGGAAAGATCGAAATGCTTTTGTTGAAGGTGATATTATAGAGCGACAAAGTTCAAATCATTATAACCGTGTTTCGGATGAGGAAAGGCAGGAACAAGAAATTCATGTTACAACCGAGCATCATCGTCCAAAACGCAAAATTGTTCGTCATAACTTCCAGTCAGATCATGAACCTGTTTACGCGGATTATAACCGGGTTGATGGGTTGACACTCGGTTTCAATTTTCCGTCAAGCGAATGGTGGCGTAAAGAGCAAAAAAGAATCGGTGTAATAGGTAAAGTTGGTTATTCCTTTTCAAGCAAAAATATACAATATCAAATAGGTCTGGAACGTTGTGTGTTTCCAATTTTTGCGTGTACAGTCGGGGCCGAGGCCCACGATATGACAGATACACAAGACCGTTGGATTATCAGTGATTTGGAAAATGCCCTGGGTGCATTTTTAATAAATGAAGATTTCCGGGACTATTATAAACGGGAAGGTTTTTCGATATATGCAAAAAACAGATTTTTTGATCAGTTGTCATTAAAATTTGGCTATCATAACGATAAAATAAATAATTTGGAAAAAAATACCGAATGGGCCGTGTTTGGCAAGAGTAAAGATTTTCGGCCCAATCCCTGGGCTCTTCCCTATGGTTACTGCTTGAACGAGATAGCGGCCGGTAATGATCCCCACATGAATCTGCAAAGTTATTCATTTAATCTGGTTTATGACACCAGGGATGATGACGAAAACCCGGAACGTGGATGGTTTATTAATCTTTTTGCTGAAAAAGCCGGAAATGGTCTGAAAAGTGATCTTGATTTCCAAAGACAAATTCTTGATGTGAGGCGATATCAACCACTTGGATGGGATGAAGGACTGGACCTTCGGCTGCGAATTGGTTCGTCAAATGGTGTTTTACCGCCCATGTATTGGTTTGATTTGGGAGGATTGTCGACTTTGAGAGGGTACCGTCATAAAGAATTTACAGGTGACCGGATGTTATTAGCAAATATTGAATACACGTTAGAAACCAGTGAATTGGACTGGACGTTGTTCGATGAAATGAACCTTGTATTATTTGTTGATTCCGGATGTGCCTGGTTCGCTGAAAGCAATACTCCTGAAATGCAATCGTATTGGCCCATGGACCCGAAATATGTGGACAAAATGAACGAGAAAAAGCTGGATGACTCTTTTAGCTCATTGACATGGAGTTCTTTAAAAACAAATGTCGGAATTGGCCTGTCCAGTGATGATGATGATTTCCGCATCAATTTTGCAAAACGGACCGATGTCGGAGACGGCGATATTGTTGTTACAATACGATTGAAAAAGGAATTTTAATTTTTTTTGTATAAAATTTTTGGGAATCAGGAGGACTGATGAAGCAGTTTATTATCTTATGTTCATTTTTTTTGTTGCTCGTTACCTGTGTCTTTGCGCAGGAACAACGGGTAGTTATAGAAGAATCTTATGTCGTGGAAGACAATGTTCAGATTAATTTGGAGGTAGACGGCGGCATTGTCATTGTCGAAAGACATGATGAGGATTATGTTTGGGTTTCACTAAAGTACAGTGAAAAAAACAGCAGAGGTGATATCCGTTTTAATGAAAGAAAAAATGAACTCGATATTAAATTTGATTTTAAAAACTGGAAAGTCTGGAAAAACACAAATGGTCAGGAAAGCGCAAAACTCATCGTTCGTTTGCCTGAAAAGCCCTTTATTAATATAAAAAGCAGAATAAAGGCTGGTGAAATCAAGTATGATGTAGGCGGCTTGAGAATAAAAAATTTTGATTTGATAAACTGGGCAGGTCAAGTTGATGTTGACTTTTTCCAGCCCAATAAAATACCCATGGAAACATTTGACGTCAATGTTAAAGTCGGTGAGCTTACATTAAGAAATCTTGGAAATGCGAATTTTAAAGAAGCTGACATAAACGGCGGCATTGGTGAAATGACTGTCGATTTTACCGGTGAGAGAATACACCGAACCATGGCCAAAATCGATCTCGACATTGGTGAAACATCGGTAATTATTCCTGAATCGGTTGGTACAAAAATCAAAGTTTCATCTTTATCTTTTTTGTCCCAAATTAATTTTCCGACCAGGTTTTCAAAAAAAGGCAAATATCTTTATTCGGAAAACTATAACACGGCTGAAAATTCATTATATCTTGTCATTTCATCGGGAATTGGCGAACTGGATATAACTGTAAAATAACGGATTTATTATGTATATAAAATTAATTTTAGGATTTTGGATTTTTTCTGTTCAACTCTTAACGGCTCAAACCTGGGGTGACCCGGTCGTCCTTATTAATCAATTTGAGGAAAACCAGTGGGAAAAACAATCATTTCGGGTCGATGATGAAATGACAGTAAAAATAGATGCTGTTATTCCGGTGGTGGATGAAGAACCTATAGCTTTATTTTGGTTGCTGGATTCCGAATCGCGTGACCTTGTATGGAAAGTGGACCGAACCGATGTTTCCTCAAAAGATTATAATTTTGTAACAATTCAAAATCAGGTTGTTTTAAGAAAAGGATCCTACGAAGCCTATGCCGGTATTTTATGCTTTGAACAGGAAGTAAATGAACATGATAAAGGCTTATTTGACGAATTGATGGCTGGGCTGAAATTAAAATCAAAAAAAGACAACTTTTACCTGAAAATTACACCCTATAAAAGCAACCAGGATCAATGCTATCCGTTAAAAAATTTTATTACCAGCCGGCCCGGTATTCAATTAACTAAGGTTGGGGATGATCAGTCTTTAAAATCGTTGTTTGTGGTTAAAAAAACCATAAAAGCTGAAATTTATATGCTGGGGGAAGCCCAGAGGTCGGACCGGGATTTGTTTGATTATGGCGTTATTTTAAATGCAAAAACAAGAAAGGTTGTTTGGCAGCCCCAATCCGGACAAGGACGTTATGCCGGTGGCAGCAGAAAAAACAGACTTTTTAGAGAAATAATTTCCATTCCTCCGGGGGAATATGAACTGACTTTTATTACAGACGATTCTCATTCCTTTGAAGAATTTAATGATTGTATTCCCTATGATCCGGAATACTGGGGAATAACTTTGTGGTTCTCTCCGAAAGATATGAAATTTGTGGAATTTTTAAACAACAAAGAAATTATTGATAAAACCATTATTAAAATTACCAATGTGCAAGACAATGCTTTTATTAAAAAGGGCTTTGAGCTGTTAAAAGATACCAAGGTGAGAATCTATGCTCTTGGTGAACAGGTAAAACATAGTAAACAATTTTCTGATCATGGTTGGATTGTTAATGCCGGAACCCATGAAACGGTGTGGTCAATGAATAGAAATAATACTGTACATGCCGGTGGAGCAAAAAAGAACCGCATGGCGGACCAGATTATTGAACTGCCCGCAGGGGCTTATTACCTGTATTATCGTTCAGATGATTCTCATGCCTATAATCAATGGAACGATGCACCTCCGGTTGATTCTGAATTTTGGGGAATTTCTCTTTTCCCGGCTGACAGCTCGTTTGTACCGGATGATGTTATTTCTTATGTTAAAGAAAATGATCCGAACTATATCGCTTCCATTACTAAAGTCGGCGATAATGAAAAAAGACAAAAGCAATTTACTGTTTCTCAGAATTCCCCCATCCTTATCTATGCCCTTGGGGAAGGGGAACAAATGGAAATGTATGATTATGGCTGGATTGAAGATTCTAAGGGAACTGTCGTCTGGAAGATGGAATATCAAAATACGACCAGTGCCGGCGGCGCTCAAAAAAATCGTTTATGTAAAGATCAAATAAATTTGCACGTTGGAGATTATGTGCTTTATTATATCAGTGATGATAGCCACAGCTTTGAAGATTGGAATGCTTGCGAACCTGATAATCCGGATTCATGGGGTATAACTCTCTATTATAAAAATTAACCCGACACTTTTTTAAGACTTTTGTCATCCATTTATGTCGTTTTTTTCATTCAGGCCTCAATCATTGGCCCGCCTGTCTGTTTTGACAAAAAATTAACATTTTTTGGTATTGTAAAATAAAGACTTGTGCAATATTTTTTTTAATTGTTTTTGGATAAATGTTTCCAAAATGGAATGAATGTTGCTAAAGTAAAAGTAGAAAACGAATCCAGGGTTCACTATCGGGATGGCCGAGTTACATTTTTAACATCCCCTGAAGAGCCCCATTGATATTCATCAGTGAGCTCTGGTTTTTATAAAAACTCCATTCACCCCCGCATTAACATTGCCCAGTTACAAAAGGTCCGGTCCTCCGGACCTTTTGTACGTTATAGCGGTTTATAAAATCAAAATTGATAAATTCGTTTCAAATCCCCGTGCAAAAAATTAAAAAAAACACAGAATTGTTTTATTCCAGGAACATGACTTCTCTTTCCAGGTCGATTCCAAACTTTTTAAGGACTTTATCTTTTAAAATTTTTTCAAGTTCCAGCACCTGGTCGGCAGTGCCCTTGCCTTTATTATAAAAAATGTTGGCATGTTTAAAATGAACGCCAATGTCGCCAACACTGGTTTGTTTGCTGTTTACAGCATCAAGATATTTTGCCGCCGCGATCGGGTTTCCCTTTTGGTCTTTTAAATTTTTAAAATACGAACCGGCAGTCGGGACATTATGATCAGGTAATTTTTGCCTGCGAAGTTCCAAAATTTCATTGATTTTATTTTCAATAATCTGCTGGTCCCCTTTTTGGAATTGAAATTCTGCTTCTAAAAGTATGGCATTATAAACTTTGAGGTATGAGCTGCGATAAGAAAATTTAAAAAAATCATTATCTACAAATGAAATTTTTCCTTCCGGTGTCAATATTTTTGCACGTATCAGTCTGTTGCCAATAGCACATCCGTAGGCGCCGGCGTTTCCGAAAACAGCGCCGCCAACTGAGCCCGGGATGCCCGAGGTAAATTCAAAACCCGTCAATGAATTTTCAAGACATGTTTTGTTTACATCAGCAAGAGAAGCGCCTGACTGGGCAAGGATCGAGTTTCCGCTGCATGTACATATTTTATCCATTTTATTTATCACAACAAGTCCGTCAAAACCTGTTTGGGGGAAAAATACATTTGTACCATGCCCCAGTGATAAAAAGCGGATATTTTTTTCTTTGCAAAAAAGATACAGTTCTATATACAAATTAAGGTCGGAGATGGAGGCTAAATATTTAGCATTACCCCCGATTTTTATAGATGTATAATCTGCCAGTGAGACATTATGTTGAATTTTAAATTTATCGGAAAAGTCTGTATTCATCAATTATTACTCGGATACACGTGTTATTTTAGCGCCCAGTTGTTGTAATTTTTTCTCCAGATTTTCATAACCCCGGTCGATTTGGCGGATGTTATAAATGATACTTTTACCCTTTGCACATAAAGCGGCAATGATAAGGGCCATACCGGCACGAATATCCGGGCTTTGTAATTCGCTCCCATAAAGCTGAGAAGGACCAACAACAACAGCGCGATGAGGATCGCATAATACAATCCGCGCACCCATGGAGATCAGATAATCGACAAAGAAAAGCCGGCCGTCGTACATTTTTTCAAAAATCAGTGCTGTGCCGTTGGCCTGGGTAGCCGCCACAACGATAATGCTCATTAAATCAGAAGGAAAAGCCGGCCAGGTGCCGTCATCAATTTTCGGTACGTCTCCGGCGAAATCCGGTTCAATTTCCATTTTTTGGTTTGCCGGTACAAACATTTCATTTCCGTTAATTTCATATTTAATGCCGATTTTTCGAAATGTGGAATGAATAACACAAAGATCATCGGAATTTACATTTTGAATTGTGATTTCCGAGTTTGTAACCGCTGCCAGCACAATGTAACCACCGATTTCCAGATAATCCGGTCCGATGGCATGTTCCGTACCGCCAAGTTTTTCTACACCATTTATTTTTAAAATATTTGTTCCAATGCCGGTAATATTTGCCCCCATCGAGTTTAACATGCGGGCTAATCCGGTAACATGTGGTTCACAGGCGGCATTACGTAAAATTGTTTCTCCTTTTGCCAAACACGCTGCCATTAACGCATTTTCAGTAGCTGTGACCGATTGTTCCTCTAAAAAAATGTCACTGCCCAGTAAATGTTTTTTTTCAAAATAGTATTTTTTATTTTTTTCCGACACATCCACACCCAGGCTTTTAAAGGCTATAAAATGGGTGTCTAACCTGCGTCGTCCGATAACATCACCACCCGGGGGAGGAAGTAATACTTTATTAAATCGAGAAATTAACGGTCCTGCCAACAGCAAAGCCGCCCGCAATGTGGAACATTTTTTTTCATCCAGTTCGGCGTGTTTAATGTCACTGCTGTTTATTTCCAGGTCATTTTCCGATAGTTCCCGTATTTTAACACCAATACTTTTCATGATATCCAACATCATGTTGACATCACCAATGCGGGGAACGTTTCTCAAAATAACTGTTTCGTCCGTTAAAAGTGTAGCCGCCAAAACAGGCAACGCTTCGTTTTTGTTGCCGGAAATTCGCACGGACCCTTTTAACTGGTGTCCGCCTTCAATAACAAATTTTTCCATGTTTACCGTTTATTTTTTATAATTTTATTTTTTAAAAGTTAATATAGTTATTTTTTAGTCATTAAAAAAGACTTTATGCAGTTCCTCCAACAGATTATCTGCCTTTGATTCTTCTATGATAATTTTAAGATACAATTCGTCAGATCTTAAAAGTTCCGGTTGAATTAAAAGTTTTTCCAATGTTTCGAGAAAGAGTTGACAGGTTTTACTGCCGATGCCGACGCCGGCACCGACAACCGTTAAGGCCGCCCATTTATCCTCAATATGTATGCTATTAATATGTGGTTCGACAAGTCTTTTAACAAAACCCGAATCGCTTTGAGAAACTCCCATTATTCCCAATCCTTGTACAAGCTGCCAAATTTTAACCATTATTTTTTCTTTTGAAAAAAGATAAGGCAGCAATAGGGTGTTGTTTTGATTGGTTGAAAATCGAATGATTGACAAGTTTTTATCGATTGTAATCCCGGAGACACAATTTTTATTCAGGCTTTCGTTGGTAACAATTGTACCGATTTCACCGGTAGCTGATGATCCCAGAGACAATTTAACCTGATGTCTTTTGGCAAACTCTACCGATGTCTGTTGCAGCATTTTTGCCCCGGCAGAGGCCATTTCCAGGGCCTGGTCGTAATGAATATGATCAATTCGTTTGGCGGTTTTTATGAGTTTGGGATCTGCCGAATAAATGCCGTCAATATCAGACATGATTTCACAATAATCGGCCTTGAGAGCGGCGGCAAGGGCTACGGCCGTTGTGTCCGAACCGCCTCTTCCCAGAGTTGTAATTTCTTTGTTCAAGGAAACACCCTGAAAGCCAGCAACGATAACAATTTTGTCTTCGTCCAAAGCTTGCAGTAAACGATGCCCTTTTATTTCCAGAATACGGGCTTGTGTATGATTGTTGTCTGTTATAATTCCAATTTGGCTGCCGGTAAAGCTGATTGCTTTTTGTTCACCCGTTGCATTTATGGCCAATGCCAGTGCTGCAATGGATATACGTTCACCAACGGATAACAGCATGTCCATTTCACGACGGTCCGGATTAGGATTTAACTCATGGGCCAGTTTTACATATTGGTCTGTTGTTTTACCCATTGCAGAAACAACTATTACCAAATCAATACCTGTATTTTTTCGGTCTACAATATGTCTGGCAATATTTTTAATATGCTCCGGCGTTGCAAGTGAACTGCCGCCATATTTTTGCACAATTATCGGTTTTTTCGGGTTTTCCATGTTTTAGACATCCTGCTGTTTTATATTTTTAACAAGTGTTTTGAAATGTCGCCCTCGTTCTTCAAAACTATTGTATTGGTCTAATGAGGCGCACATGGGTGATAAAAGAACTATTTCACCCGCTTTTGCATTTTTACAACTTTGTTTAAAAGCGCTTTCCAAATCTTCATAGACGTATAAATCATGACCAAGGTCTTTGAATTGATCTGCTATAAACGTTTTACTTTTACCAAAAATATAAAATGTTAATTTTTTTTCTTTTAAAACAGGTATAATTGCTGAAAAGTCTTTTTCTTTAAATTTTCCTCCAACCAACAAATGAATAGACTCGTTAAAACCCTTTAACGCCCATTTTGTTGCATCGGTATTTGTTGCTTTGGAATCATTGTAAAAAATAACATCGTTTATCGTATCGACATATTCCAGTCGATGTTCAATCGGCACAAAAGATAATAAATTTTTTTGAATGATGTAAAGAGGGATTTTCAGGCACAGGGCTGCGGTTACAGAAGCCAAAATGTTATATTTATTATGGATCCCTTTTAATTTCATATCATTATAATTTATAATAAAGTCTCCATCTTTTGTATAAAGCTTCTCCTTTTCAAAATAGACAAAGCTGCAACGATTTTTATCCAGGCTGATCGTAAGAGGCTGTGAAGGGATTGCCCGCATGTTTTGCATAACTATTGGATCATCAACATTGTATATAAAATAATCGTCAAGTGTTTGATCTTTAATGATACGAAATTTAGTAGCAATATAAGCAGAAAAGGAGGGATAACGGTCAAGATGGTCCGGGGTTATATTTAACAAAATGGCAATAAAGGGTTTAAAAATTGTACTGTCTTCAAGTTGAAAATTGGAGAGTTCAACAACCGCGTAATCTTTATCTGTTAATTTATCAGCATGCTCGCTGAAAGGTATCCCCAGATTACCTCCGATAAATGTTTGCGGAAAGTGGTCTTTGATCAATGCTCCGGTTAAACAGGTTGTGGTAGACTTGCCGTTTGACCCTGTAATTGCAATGACCGGCGCTTTGCAAAACCAACTTGCAATTTCAACTTCACTGTGAATGGGTATTTTTTTTATTTTAGCTTCTGTAATGAACGGGTTGGTGTTTGGCACCCCCGGACTTTTTACGATAAAGTCTGTGTCATTTAAATGGACCGAACTCTGGCAATTTGTTTCATAGGAAACACCGAGTTGTTCAAGTTTTTGAGTTTGATTTTTGACTTTATCAGCAGGCCGATTTTCAGCGACAAAAACGGAATAACCATGTCTGTTTAATAATTCGGCGGCACTCATGCCGCTTATTCCCATACCGATAATAAATGCTTTTTTCATTTTATACACAGTTTCTAGTCGTTATTAAAAGTGGAGTGACACATTTTTTTTTGCTGGTTTTAATTTGGTCGGCAAAGAATAGCTTTATTTTAAGACTGAATACGAAATGAACTTGTATGAAATACTCTTGTTATTCAAGAAATCATTTTTATTAATATTAAGAATTAAACATTATCCCCTTGCTTATATCTTTTAAATATATTGAAAACGAAGCAGCGCTAAAATCATGACAACTAAAAATGTTATTAGTCGCTGCCCTCAAACATTTAATTTTTCATCAACATTGTTTAAAGTATTTTGAACAATTTCTGCGTTTTGTGATGATAATTGTACCAAAGGCAGCCGAACCTCCGGAGATATCCAGCCCTTTAGTGCGGCCATTGTTTTAACCGGGACCGGATTTGATTCACAAAACAGTGCTTTGTAAAATGGTGTTAGAATGGTATCGATTGATTCTGCTTTTCCCATATTTCCTGTTTTAAAATGCTGATAAAGTTCAACCATTGCCTCCGGGAATATATTTGAGGCCACTGAAATAATGCCGTGCATGCCGTGCTTCATTCCCTGAAAAAATGTGGTATCATCTCCAGACAGGATTGTTAAATGAGGCGCCTGTTCTAAAATTTCCGTTACCCGTTCCATTTTCCCGGTGGCTTCTTTAACATATTTTATATTTTCTATCTTTGCTAATCGTGCTATTGTCTCGGGTAATAAATCCGTAACGGTTCGGGAAGGAACGTTGTAAAGTATAATTGGGGTGGGTGAAACAGCATCAGCGATTCGTGAAAAATGTTGAAACAATCCTTCCTGGGAAGGTTTATTATAGTAAGGTACAACCGTTAACAACGCATCTATACCAAGGTCAGCCGCCCATTGACTTAATTCTATGGATTCTATAGTGGAATAATTACCTGTTCCGGCAACTATTTTAATACTGTTCCGGGCGTGGTCCAACACAAACTTGAAAAGTTGTTTTTTTTCATCTACAGATAATGTCGGCGATTCACCGGTTGTCCCACTGATAATAAGGCCGGTAATACCGGCTTGAATTTGTTTGTCTATAAGGAAAGACAGGGCATCCCAGTCTATTTTTTCATTTTTAAATGGAGTAATAAGGGCTGTTAAAATACCTTCCATAGAATAGCACCTTTTTAGTTAGACAAAAATTTTTAAAAGATAGCAAGTATTTACAAAAAGAGCAATACATTTCAAATTTTTGTTTTGGCAAAAAAAAACCTGTCATCGAAATGACAGGTTTTCAAATTCTATTATGGATTGGTTGGTTCCAGCTCTTTTCGCATTTCTTCAAGCTGATTGCGTCTGTCTGTCTGACCTTCAAGAATTTTCCGTAAGCGCTCCAATTCTTTTTCTGCTTTACGTCTTTCATCTTTAATTCTATCAAGTTCTTCTTCTGCTGATTCTGTTTCACGACGCTCTTTAATGATTTGTTCAAACAATTCCCGGCGTGTTTCTGCTTTTTGCATTAACAAGTCACGTTCATTTAAACGAAAGATATTGGTCGGTAAAAGAACCATTTTAATACCGGCATTAATTCGCCAGGTATTGTAATTTGGAATATCATCGGGTTGATAAAAAGCTTTGTTGGCAGCAATCCGATTTGTTTCATCTTTATCGGAAGATAATCGATAATCTCCGGTTATATAAAAGTTAAACCATCGGTAGGGTTTATACTTTATTGTCAATGCCATATATGTATAATTTTCACGGCTTGCGGCATTCGGTGGTGGTTGTTGCAGCCAGTTTATGCCGTAAATCTCAAATCCATAATCCCAATCTTCCATAGGAATGGTTAAACCGAGGGCATATTGCATTTCCTGACTTTGTTTCAAGACTTCGCTAAGCTTGTCAGTTTCATTGTCAGTAAGATTTGCACCAACATCATTATGATTCAAATAGCCCAGGTTAAAATGCAAGTTGAATGAATCTTCCGGATAAAGAGGATCCAGAGCATAGCTAAATAATCCGGTAAAACCCCATTCTGTTTTACCAGCAGAATAATCTTCATAGGGGAAATTGTATTGTTCACCGGTAGCAAACCTGGTATTTAACTCAACACCGTATTTCATTGAACTGGCTTTATTGCCAAATGAACCGATTTTTAAGTTAATAAATGTATCCCACGGGTATTCTTTGCCGTTTCCTCTGTGTGTATCCTGATATAAAACAGGAGTTACACTGAGTTCGATTCGATCGCTTATCCCATAATTCAGGCCGACTAAACCTTGAACATTCCATAAGGTTGTAGCTGTTTTTACATTTAACCCTATATTGTCGTTTTCATGAACTTTACCCCAGAAACGTGTATGAGATAAAAATGTTAATCTGCCTTTTTCTGATACCCAAGCGGCTTTTGTATGGGGCAATCCCTTTCCGCTATTTATTACTACTGCTCCGGCTGCATTTATCATCAGAAGCATGAGCATTAGTATGAGTGTTGGCTTGTTAGTTTTCATTTCCCAACCTCCACATAAGAGCTTATAAAGTTACTATTGTCTTAAATCTAATATTTTTTTTTAAATAGTCAAGATAAATCTTTAAATATTCTAAATTACCTGCATGTTATTAAAATTTCTTTCAAGGCATTAAAAAGAATTTCCAGTCAGATTCACTACCCGAATGAATTTCAGTTCCAACAATATCAACCCGCCATTTATATCTCTTCCCTGAAACCAGTTTTGAGATTTTAGCAGTACTGTCTGAGTTGAAGGGTTGATGAGGTGAATCAATTTGTTTCATCCATATCAATTGTTGGTTATCATCAAATAATTTAATAATATAGCTGTCATAAAAAAAATTGCTGATTTGCCAATGAAAAATGACTTGAGGCAAACTTGTGAACAAGTTGAATGCTTTTTCTACAAGCTGGTAGTCCAATGTATCTGACGGTTCACTTTTACGATTTTGCTGATCAATACCGATAAGAAAATAATAATAACGTTCGTTTAACAAAATGTCTTCATCGACATAATTACTATCTTTTTGTGTGAATTCACTCAATAGTTTAAAAACAGAGTCTTTTGATGCTTTCCGGTAAAGTTGAAAAGTATGAAATTCCGGGTTTAGCAGCCAGTTTATTTCAATGGCGTCCTTTTCTGGGATTGCATCAATTCCGGCCTCATTTATTAATGTATCAGCGGGGGTCGATAATAGAACAGGTTTTGCAAGCTCTATTATCGGGCTGTTTAGATTTTTTTCACAATTTACTAGATAAAGAGTGCTAAAAATTATTATGAATATAAATTTTTTCATAGTCTAAAACTGAATAGAACAACTTAATCGATGAACTTTATCAAGGTCAGTTGGGATAAATGCATAATCAATCAAAGTTTTCCAGAAATGTATTCCGGCGCCGAATGTAAGGTCTGTTTGGTTTATCCCTGTCCGTATGGCAATACCGTGGTACAAAATTTCTGTACCGAAAAGATGATGTTTTTCATATTTATTGTATTGTGTCCAATAAAAATTAAGATCTGCGTTAAGGAATTTGATGTATTGATTATAACCAAGACCAAATAATATAGTTCTTTGAACCCTGTCTTGATGGTCTGTATTCCAGATAATTGAAGTTTGTGTAATATCGGAAAAAGAAAGCCCTACTGAAAAATCACCCAAATATTTTTTGTCAAAAAGAGTTCCCAGGCTAAAACGAATCATTGATCCGATATCAATTCCCATGCCTGTAGCTGATGCATCGAACAGTTTTTGTCTTAGCACCTTAAAATTTACACCAAAGGGAATATCAACCGGCAGATCTGTATATAACCATCCAAGCGGTATAACAATTTTCATTATTTTGGCAAAAGAGAAATAATATACATCTTCCGTATCTTTAAAATAACCCAGCACTGTACCGTCCGGCCGAAGGGTGATATCGTTATTCCGCTCTTCAAATGAACTGCCTTTAAGTTCCGGGTATTGTGGTATGTCGTCTGCGGAAAAGCGGGTCCAGTTGAATGCGACGGTTCCGCCGCCTTTTAAGGGGTAGGTAAAGCCGATATAGTTGTAAAAAGCCATGGGATCTTTTAAACTGCCGAATGTTGGGGCATACATAAATTGAAAAGACCGTTTGGAAATTAAACCCAATGATGCTGGATTATAATAGAAATTTTCAGCAGAACCGTTCATAGCGGCTGCAGCACCGCCTAAAGCCAGTTGTCTTGCCCCAATCCCTAATTCCATTGATGCTCCGGCATAACGTCCACCGGCAAACAGGTTTATAGAGGATGATAGAATTGCTAAACTAAGGATGTAAAATTTTAGATTTTTCATATTCTGCTTTATTGAATTCGTGCTATTTTACCGGTTATTTCATGAGTTTTTCCATCAGCGATTGCGGACAGTTTATAAAAATACAATCCGTTCGCAACCGGATATCCTTCTTTATCTGTCCCGTCCCATAGAATTTCATGGTAATCGGAGCTATATGGATTGGGATCTTCACTCATTTCTCTTGGATTTATGTCGCGAATAAGCCGACCTGATGCTGAATAAATTTTAAGTGATAAATTTTCACAGGGTAGTGTCAATATATAGGCAAAATTTGTTTCTTCCGAAAACGGGTTTGGATAATTACCAAGCATTTTTATTTCAAAAGAGTTTGCAACTTTAATTGTCAGATCATTCAATTCAGTCATGTTGCCGTTACAATCCAGGGTTACAATGTTTAAAAAATGATTTCCGGATGATAGCTTGGGATTCAGGGCTAACATGATCTGGTTACCATTTTTAACTGTATCCGGTAAAGCCAGCTCATCATGGTTGTCCAGCTTTTCACCATTTAAATAAACCTGTAGCTTGTCTGTGGATATATCAATGCCGTTTAGATCTTGAATGTATATACTGATTTGCGGTTCCTGGCTTGAATATGAATTCGGAACATAGGGCTGACCGTTTATTGAAATTTCAATATTTGGGCCTTGTGTGTCGGCACTATGTAAAAGTGCAAATGTTCCGGTGTTTATTGTTTGTGCTGAAAATAAACGTCCTGCTCTGGTGGTCGGGATTTTAAGCCATTTATTTGTATTTGCTACATATTGATAGATATATGTTTCCAAATTTTGAGAATCAATTTTTGCCAGTGTCAGGTCATCTATGGAAAACTGTACAATAATCGGGGTAGCTGATTCATTAACAAAAGAATGTGTGAGAGTGAAAGCAGATAATCCCGAAAATGATGAAAAATCAGGTTGTTCGAGAATAGTTATTTTGGACAATTTTTCCAAAGAGATAGTACCGGTTTGGGAAAAACAATTTTTTGAAATAATAGCTTTAAATTCATCTTTTTTAAGGCTGTCGGTTTGTGTATTGTTTACAAAAAGGCCGGAGTTTTGTTTAAAGTTGAATTTATTAATTTCAATACTTTTAAAAGCAATGTTGTCAGATCTGTTTTGTTCATTTAATAAAGAATCCGGGTCAATGGTGACCTGAATATCTATCATGTCTGTCGTTGCTGAAAATGGAACAGAGCCTCGACATGGAGAATAGGGCATGACGAACAGTGTATCCGTTCCTATTATAGAGTATGTTGTATTACCTGGAATTTTGCCGGATACTGAAACAGGTACATTGGTACTGTTTTCAGACAGATTGTTAATTTCAAATTGAATTTCTACCTGATTTTGCCCGCCTAGTTGTATAGAATTTGTATCAATCGAGAGATTATACACATTTGATACATTGTACACATAAGTGGGGCTGTATATTATGCTATTATCATTTTTTATGGCATAAAAGATATATGACAGGTTATAACCCTGATATTCAAAGTCATATCCCTCTTGTGTTTTGTACCAAGAATTGTTTTGTTTTTGCAAAAGTAGTGTGTCGCCACCAACCCTGCAATACATTTCTTTTATTTCGTCTGTTGTTTGCAACTTGCATGAAAAATACAGCTTTTCATTTTCAGTTTCAACAAGAGCAGAGTCGAATAAAAATGATTTTAATACAAAATTTGCCGAGCCATGAACCCTTGCATTTGCTGATCCATCTTGAGAAAAAATTCGAAAATACCCGGTTTGAAAAGGATAATATTTAGGGACTCGGAAAATAGTGCTATATTGACCATCGTAAAAAGAAATGTCTTTCGATAGAACATCATCTTTTACACTATCTGTCATTACAATTTTGCCGGTGCCGTTTTGATAGGGAAATTTTACAGAGACAGTTAGAGAATCATTTTGTGTTGTTAGCTGTTTGTCTAATTGAACATTTATTATTTGAGATGGCAAATAAAGACGAGTTGCGGGGTCTCCCAGTAAATGGTATTGGTTGACTTGAGAAAAATTTTGGTCAGTTTGATAACTTAGATAATAATTAATCTTGCCGGCATCTATAATAGCACCCATTGGCTCCGTTGGATGTGTATAAAGATATTTTAAAATTTCCGATTGCAGGTAATAGTCATTCCAGGTCCAGCCCACACCGCTGGCTCCCAAAAATCCGACAACCCCATCATTTTCGGTGAAAAGTAATGCATCGGCCAATGACCCTGTGGAAGGAGATTCGAACGAACCAGTAAAACATGTCATGCTGAGAATAAAAGGCAATTTGCCTTGACTGTACATACGATCTACATCATCAAGACGCAACAGACCGTTATCTGCCCAAATAGCACCACCGCCATGGCCGTGAAAGCTTATTAAAGCACATCCTTTATCATAATAATCAAGGAAATCTGTTGTCGATCCATGGTAGGGGTCAAAATCCAGATTGGTATCTTTGAAGGTAAAAAGTTTTTTTGATTCAAATCGTGCCGGTGTCGTTCTGACAAGTGAGTTGCCTTGAGTGCGGAATACTTGACCATTTCCACCGATAAATAATAATCGGTTACTCCAATCACCACTGGGAGGTTCGGTTTCGTAGCTTATAATTTTTGCAATGACATTTTCCAATTCCTGAGTCTCTTTTACAGGCAAACGACCGATATGAATTTCCGGCAGTTCATCGTTTCCATCAAGAAGGGCATACCAATGGTCGCTGGCAGCCGAACCGAAATTAAGCGTTTTGCGCATGAATACCGGTATCAGGTCCAGGGTGTCGCCAACCGCTGAATATCGTTGATAACATCCGTCGCCCACAAGCAGAACATACTTTAACCTGGGCTGGTTCCAATTGTCATAAGCCCATTTTAAAAAACTTTTAATGGCGTATGGGCTTGGACGTCCATAGTTAAATTCATCATAAATATCCTGAACATTAATTTTGCTTGTTTGTAAACCTTGAGACTGGCGCAGTTGTAAAAGTTTTTCGATGCTTTCATCGTTGATAAACCGCTTGTGAGCGATTATCATATAATCAGAAGCAATATTACTGGTTTTTAATTGAGACGGTTCGTCTTTTATTATTGCAAGCGGTAGAAGTTTTTTATCCTGAGTAACTGCTACATAATGTGTTTCCTGAGATGTGACATTATCCTGAAAAGAAATTTGCATTGATGTAAAATCTTTATAATCGGTATACTCTATCACTTTGCCGCCGACAATTTTACTGTAACCGATTTTATAAATATCAATTATTTCTGACTCAAAGCCATCAATTTTAAACAGAAAATGCCCTGAAGTATAACCGGGTGGAATTGTAAATTCTAAATAATCTTCATGAGCACGATAAAGCCGTGGATAGGAGATTTCAAACCAGTTAAGCATTACATAATCATAAAGCTTGTAATCTATATTATTATAAATACTAAATACATTTTCACCGTTTTCAAGATCCGCACCTGTTACCGGACTTGGTTCAAGTAATTGTAAATCAATGTAATCCTGGTTTTTCCATTGACCGGAAAACAAATAACTGTCGTTTATAAATGCGGAAATGTTATGCTGAATGCTGTCAATACTTGTTCGTCCACCAACAATACAACGGGCTTCAACACCAAATGAGGCCTGATCGTCGGGGTGCCACAGTTCAAAAGTATAATCTCTCTTTTTACTTGCAGAAATACCTGTGTCATAAAACCATAAATCCCGTAACGTATTAACTGGAATTTCGCTCAATCGGTCATAGTATACGTCTTTTTCCACATGTACTTTCTGGCGGAAAGAATAGGGACGAATGTATTGTGATGATTGTGATTCAATTACCTGGCCTTGTTCCTCAAGCATCCACGTGCCTTTTTCAGTGCCCCAGCTCAACCAATAGATATTGGATGCTGTGTACGGGTCCACATACATATCGGGTGCGAGGTTTTGAAATGTTTGTTTATTGGTTTCTCCCCAAAATTCAATATAATCATCCACATCAAATTCCCCGTCTTCCCAGCCATGAACAAAAACAGCAATATTTTTATTATTGCATGTCAATTTCAGGGTTTCGATATCAATATTCAGTAATGTCAAGCCAGCATCCCGAAGGTCCTCTCCTGTGATTTTATAAATGCCATCTGTATCAACAATGATTTTCCAGGCTTCTTCGGTTTGCATGGTTTTTTTCAGGCTTTGTGCCGATAAAGATGAGGCTAATGTAGATGTATTGGAAAGAGTTTTAATGTCGTTTACAATTTCAAACTTGTATGGCTGTGAATTGTTTTTGGATGGGGTAGATGGAACGATTATTTCAAATAAAATATCTGAACGATATATAATCTCATTCGTGTTTGAATTAAAATCATAGGGGTAAATATTCACTTTCCAAATATTATTCCCTTGTAACACGCCCTTTTTTTCGATTGTAACAGGGGGTATCATGTTGTTATTTTGTGTGGTTATATTGCCGGACCTGTTGTCAGTCGTTAAAGAATCTGTCCCGGAAAGGGGGGTGTCAATAAAATTGACAACGTGGTCCAAAACAACTGCTTTATCCTTTGCAGATAAAAGATTGACCTGCGCCCTGTCTGAAGAAATATTCAAAAGAACCGGATAATAGGGTATTTCCTGACCATTTGATTTTTTAAAAAGGGCCAGATCCGTCAGAGACACAAGATCATTAAAAGTGCCTCCTCCCTCCAGAATCGGAGAGAAATCTGTAGCTAAATGCAGCCGAATAGTTGTTGCATTTTGTTCAACTATTTGTAATTGTTGTGAAAATGATGTCCCTGCGATAAAAATTGGAAAATGCAGAAAATTTTTAAGAGTTTGGTTTTCTTTTGATTCATAAAATCTGGTTTTTCCTGTCTTTTAGTGTCATTTAATATAGAGTTTTATCTGAAAAATTCAAAGCAATTTGTCTTGAAAAAGTAACGAAAAGTACTATATTTCAAAAAAAGGAGATAAATTTGAATGAAATTTTTGATCTATAGTCTACTTGCCTTTATTGTTTTTTGTACCACCCCGGTTCCTAAAATTGAAATTGGAAATGAGTATAGAGTATTTCTGGAGAACCTTACAGACACATTGCTGGAAACGCAGATACTTGATAAAGATAATACAGATTATGGCGCTTTGCAATGTAAAAGATGTGATATACGCCATACACGGGCTGCAGAGGCCATGTACCCGTTTGCTGTTGTTTATAAGAATTCAAAAAATAGCAAGTATTTGCAAGCAGCAATCCGTCTGGGGAACTGGTTGATAAAACAGCAATTGAAAAATGGTGCATGGAAAGAAACGCCGGAAGAATGGACCGGTACAACGACCGATCAATTACTTATGATGGTCCGTACTTTTTCAATCGTTAAAGACTCTCTGACATCAAAAGAATACGAGTCGTGGCAAAATAGTATTCAACGTGCAGCAGATTATTTGGTAAACGTCATGGATCCGGATTTTGCCAGTATAAACTATTGTGCGACCTCAACAGCAACATTGGCTTCTGTTTTTCAACTTTTCCCGGATTCCAGCTATATTCGAAAGGCTGATAAGCTTGCCAGGCAGGTAATAGATAAAATGGACCGGGACGGTTTTATTCATGGTGAAGGCGGCCGGAGTTTCGGTATTAAATATGGTTCGGACATTGGCTACGAGCTGGATATGTCTTTGTGGGGGCTCGCTTTATATGCCCGTATTACCAGTAACAGTTTTGTTGATAGTCTTGTTTTTAATGCTGTAAAAACACACTTTTATTTTGTTTATCCGGATGGAAGTATCGATGGCTCCTGGGGTGTTCGTTCAAATAAATGGACCACCTTTGGCAGTTCAACTGCGGACGGGTGTCAGGTGCTTTTTACATTATATGGCCCCCGTGATAGTCGGTGCTATACCGCAGCCTATCGAAATTTGACCTATTTAAAATCGCTTTTCAAGTCAGAATGGATAGGGTATGGTCCGCATTATTATGATATTTTTGACGTTTTACCCTGTAATTACACCACCTTTGCCAGGGCAAAGAATTTGGCTTTGTCTCTTGAATTATTGGATGAAACAAATGTCAGCTTACCCGCATTACCATCAGATAAGATCGGTTGGATGCAGGAATTCAAGACGGTTGACGTAACCGTAACCCGAACCAAAAATTTTATGACCACAATAACGGCTTATCGTTATAAAGATATATTTCGAAGGTATAAAAGCAAATATATGCATCGCGCTACCGGCGGTTCGATTTCCAACTTGTGGGTGCAGGATTATGGCTTTTTACAGCTTGCCGGTCAAACCGAATATTATCAATGGGAACCCATGCACTTTCCGGAAGCGCCGGGCATATTACCTGTAACCCCGAGAATAGAATTTTCGGACAAGGACGGGTATTTTACAAATCTTTACGAATATGACGGCCAAATGACATGTGCTCAGAACAATGGAAAATATATTATACAAACAGACGGTCAATTAAAAGACAGAGAACTGTTCCCGGGCGGTATTGGGTATCAATGGCGGCACGTTATTTCAGACAATGTTGTTGAAAAACAAGTTCTTGTAAAATATCACGGCAAGAGAGATACTGTACGAATTGTTGAGCCTGTTGTCTGGAACTCGGGCATGCAGTTTATACAAAAAACTGACAGGCACGTTGAAATTTTGGCAAAGGATAAAAAGTTCAATTTTAATGTTACATCAGGAAATGCAAAATTGATAATAGGAAGGAATAAAGAAAAATATTGGGCCCCTTTCCCCTCTATCAAGTGTTATCCGATTGAACTTGAAATTTTTCCGGATTCAAGCCGGTCACAACAAAAGGTTTCCTATAAAATTGAACTTGAGTAAATTGTCAGGCATCGGAATCAACAGGAAAGCAATTGTTGATTCCTATATTATTTTTTATTATCTTAAATGTTAATTTCCATGAAACTATTTTTATTTTTTAAAGCATAAAGAAATGAAACAAAACAATATTAGAAATTTTTGTATTATTGCCCATATAGACCACGGTAAATCGACGCTGGCAGACCGGCTTTTAGAGGCAACCGGCACATTGTCCAAAATGGAAATGAAAGAGCAAGTGCTCGATTCCATGGACCTGGAACGTGAACGCGGCATTACAATTAAAATGCACTCTATTACTATGGAATATAAGGCTGAGAATAAAGAAAAATATGTCCTGAATTTGATAGATACCCCGGGACACGTTGATTTTACCTATGAAGTTTCCCGAAGTTTGGCCGCATGTGAGGGCGCTCTTTTAGTTGTTGACGCTGCACAGGGAATTGAGGCACAAACCGTTAGTAATCTTTATTTAGCAATTGAAAATGATTTGGAGATCATTCCGGTAATCAACAAAATTGATTTACCAAGTTCCCAAGTCGATGTGGTTAAACAGCAAATTGTTGACATTATTGGTTGTGATGAGAGTGAAATATTATTGGCAAGTGCAAAATCCGGAATCGGAATTTCTGAAATTTTAGAAGCGGCCGTTCACCGCATTCCGCCGCCTGCTATTGAAACCGAAAAGCCTCTGAGAGCGCTCATTTTTGATTCAATGTTTAATGCCTACAGAGGCGCCGTTGCTTACATTCGGGTTGTGGAAGGTGAACTAAAAGCCGGTGACATGATCAAATTTTTTTCAACCGGTAAAAAGTTTGAAGTGCAGGAAGTGGGGGTTATGCGGCTCAAGCAGATAAAGAAAGACTTACTGTCTGCCGGAGATGTCGGTTATTTAATTGCCGGCGCCAAAGAAGTCAGCGATACACAGGTTGGTGATACCATTACACATGTGCATAATCCTGCAACTGAGCCTCTTCCCGGATACAGAGAAGTTAAACCTATGGTTTTTAGCGGCCTTTTTCCATCTATTGCCGAAAACTATGAAGATTTGCGGACCGCACTGGAAAAATTAAAGTTGAATGATTCGGCACTGTTTTATGAACCGGAAACCTCTGCGGCGCTGGGTTTTGGCTTTCGATGTGGATTTTTAGGCCTGCTTCATCTTGAAATTGTTCAGGAAAGGCTGGAGCGGGAGTATGGGCTTGATTTGGTGACAACAGTCCCAAATGTTGAATTTCACACATATCTTAAAGACGGTACAAAACTCGTTTTGGACAATCCGGCAAATATGCCCTCTTTGGGCGATATTGAACGGGTCGAAGAGCCCTATATAAGCGCCGGCATTTTAACACCCACAGAATTCATCGGCAGTATTATGTCACTAGCTATGGAACGAAGAGGCGTTTATCTTAACACGGAATATATTGACAAGACCCGTGCAAACTTGCATTACCAATTTCCTCTGGCAGAGGTTATTTTTGATTTTTATGACCGGCTTAAATCAATCACCAGGGGTTATGCGTCGTTTGATTACGAATTTCTCGGCTATAAACCAGGTAACGTAATAAAACTGGATATCCTTTTAAACGGAGAATCCGTAGACGCTTTGTCTGTCATTGTTCATCGTGATAAAGCCTATGAATGGGGTCGAAAGGTTTGTGAAAAACTAAGAGACCTTATCCCTCGGCAAATGTTTCAGGTCGCTATTCAGGCTTCCGTCGGCAGCCGGATTATTGCCCGCGAAACAATCAAAGCCATGCGAAAAAACGTAACAGCAAAATGTTACGGTGGTGACATAACCCGAAAAAGGAAACTGCTGGAAAAGCAAAAAGAGGGAAAGAAACGCATGAAACAACTTGGCAAAGTTGAAGTGCCTCAGGAAGCGTTCCTTGCCATATTGAAAGTTTAATTATGATTTTATGCGAAAATCTGTGTAAAAAGTTTGGTGACAAGGTTGTCGTATCTGATCTGAATTTGCAGGTTGAAAATGAATTGTTTGTGTTTTTGGGGCCTAACGGGGCCGGAAAAACCACAACAATAAAAATGATGACAGGACTTTTAAAACCGACAAATGGTTTTGTTCATTTAAACGGTTTGGATGTTCACAGCAACGATTTACAAGCCAAAAAACAATTCGGTTATGTTGCCGAGCAACCTTATATCTATGAAAAACTGACACCCCGGGAATATTTCAGGTTTCTTATAAATGTTTATAACGTTAATAACGATGATGCAAACCATCGTTTGCTGCAGCTTGCGGAGATTTTTGAGTTATCTGACCGGTTGGATAACTTGATCGAAGATTTTTCTCATGGAATGAAGCAAAAAGTGGCGATTATCGGCGCTTTATTACACGATCCTAAAATACTTTTTTTAGATGAACCTACTGTTGGGTTGGACCCCAAAGCTGCTAAAAATCTTAAAGATATGCTAAAAGGACTGGTGGAAAAGGGGACAACGGTTTTTATGTCAACACATATTTTGGAAATCGCAGAGCGTATGTGTGATCGGGTTGCAATTATTAAAGACGGAAAAATTGTTGCCCTTGGCACGATTGAAGAGATTAAACAAAATTTTTCTTCCAAAGCAGTCAACTTGGAAGAATTATTTCTCGAATTAACGGAAACAAACAAAGAATCCAAAATATCCGATTTTTTGTATAATAAATAACAGACAAATATTTTTATAATGACCGTATTATTATTACGACTTAAAATTTCTGAAATTTTTAATCAGTTTAAAATTTCCGGTAAAAATAAAAAGAATGTCCTGAGATATATGGTCGTTTTGTTTTTCGGGTCTGTATTTTTTTCCAATTTTTATCATTTCTATTCTACATGGATTTCCATTCCGGGTTTCGGGATCAATATTTATTTAAATTTTTTAGCTTATTTATGCTCGGGTATGTTCTTTTTTTTTGTGTTAAGTAGCATCCCTCTTATGCTGCACCAAAATTTTCTGGCAAAAGATTTATCCTTTCTATTTGCATTACCGATTTCCAGAGAATCGATATATTATTCCAAGTTTATCAATGCCATATTTACTAATTTTTTTATCTATATATTGTTTCTGGTTCCTGCACTTGCTGCATTAGTTGTGGTAGAGATACCATCCTTGTTTTTTATTGTCTTACTTTTTATTACAAGTTTGCTTTTTCTTGTTATTCCGACAGCTCTTGCATCAATAATAAGTATCGGTTTTGTGCATGTATTTCAGCCGAAAAAGGCAAAAAATATAATGTCCATAATTGTTGTAATTGTTTTTATTGTAGCATGGATCGCTTATCAGTTTTTACGAATTTCCCACTTTGATCCGGCATCAACATCTTTTGAATTTAATAGTTTGCTGAAATATTCGGACACCCGGTTTTTGGAATATTCTTCTTTATTGCCGTCAACCTGGTTTATTAAAATTGTGTACGGATATATTAACTCTGATTTAAAAATTTCAATCTTGAATATTTTTTTAATGTTTGCTTTTGCAGCGTTACTTTATTATGTTGCCATAAAATTGGCAAGTCGATTTTCAAATGTTTATTGTTTTTCACAAGGTTCTTCTGAAAAACACATCACAAAAATGAGAGGACCTTTTGAAAACAAGGTTTATTTTTCTTTCTTAAGCAAAGATATAAAGCTGATTAAACGAGACAGCCGGTTCATGAGTCAATACTTTATGTTATTTGCTGTTCTGTTGGTCCTTCCGTTTATTGTGCAGAATGACATGGACGGTTTTTATGAAACCTGGGTTTTGTATTACCCGTATCTTTTTATATCGTTTTTTCATCATGTTTTAACTGTAAACCATACAATGCGACTTTTACCTTTGGAAGGTCGAAATTTGGGTATCATTAAAATTATTCCGCAAGCCGGACTGAAATTCGTTTTATCGAAAATATCATTTTCTTTTTTCATCATAGCTGCCTTGTCTGTTATTTCATCTGCTATTGTAGCTTATCGTTTTAATAGCACGATGGAATTGTTTTGGACGGCGGTAATTTACCTTATTTTCGGCAGTCTGGGTGTTTCTACCATTGGTGTTTTTATGGGATTTTATTTTTCAAAATTTGATTGGAATAATCCAAGACAAATGTACCAGGCAGGTGGAACACTTTTTTCTATTATAATTACCATTGTATTTTGGTTTATTGGTGTTTGTATCCTTGCTATAAGTGTGACCTATAATTTGTTATTTTATGGTTTGATTGCTTTTATAATTTATTGTATATTAGTGTTTTCAACGGGAACTGTTTTATCAGTAAAAAAGTTATATAGACTGGACTGGTTGTACTAGCTCAAAAGTCAGTGTGAAAGGTTAAAAAATGGACAAGAAAAAAACTGCAATGCGGGAATATGTAGAAGCTTTTACAGTTGCAATTATAGCAGCTCTAATATTAAGGGCTGTTGTCATTCAGGCTTTTCGTATCCCGACAGGCTCCATGAAAGATACATTACTCGTTGGTGATTTTTTGTTGGTTAACAAATTTATATATGGAGCCAGGACCCCGGACCGAATTCCTCTTTTAGATGTTAAATTACCTTCGTTACGCATGCCGGCCTTTAAAGAACCCAAAAGAGGTGATATTATTGTTTTTAAATATCCTAAAGATGAAAAACTTGACTATATAAAAAGATGTATCGGGCTGCCAGGGGATACATTGGAAATTCGGCAGGGTGATATTTATATAAACGGTTCTCTGGAAGGCGATATAAATTTTGTTACAAAAGAATTTGATCCTGCTGACGGGCATTATGTTAATTATTACCACGTTAAAACGGCCAATGGTTGTGATTATACGATTCGGAGATATGCAGATTATAGTCCACATTATCAGGACATGGGGCCTTTTGTTGTTCCCGAGGACAATTTTTTTATGCTTGGTGACAATCGGGATAACAGTCAGGACAGCCGTTATTGGGGATATTTACCAAAGAAAAATATTGTCGGTGAGGCGCTGGTGATTTATTGGTCGTGGGACAAAAGTGAACCGATTTGGAAGCTTGTTTCCAAGATTAGATGGAACAGGATTTTTAATATTATTCATTAAAAAAGCGGCTTTAAAACCGCTTTTTTTAATTATATTTATGGATAAAATATGGCTGACCCTGTTTTGTATATACACATACCTTTTTGCAAAAAGAAATGTTTATATTGTGATTTTTTTTCGGTAACACATTTGTCCAAAATAGAGTGTTTTGTTCAAACATTGAAAACTGAAATTCAACTTTATAAGAATAAAATTTTTACCGGGGAAACAATAAAATCTGTTTATCTGGGGGGCGGGACACCTTCTCTGTTGTCGGTTGAACAGATTAAAGATATTCTGCAAACCATTCATGAAAATTTTTCGCTGTCTGCAAATATACAAATATCGGTTGAGGTCAACCCGGAATCTGTTACGCCGGAAAAATTGTTAATATACCGTAAAGCTGGAATTAATCGTATTACATTCGGGGTACAATCTTTTTTAGATAAAGAACTGAAAATTCTTGGGCGTATACATGATGTCACTGAGTCAAAACAAGCCATTCTTGCTGCGAAACAAGCCGGTTTTGAAAATGTTGGTATTGATTTGATTTATGCAATTCCCGGGCAGACACAGAAAGACTGGAAGCAGTCTCTTGAGCAAGCTGTCAATATATCTCCTGATCATATTTCCATGTATGGGCTTACTTATGAAGAAGCTACACCGTTGCGGCACATGCTGGAACAGGGTGATGTGATTTCTGCTCCGGAAGAACTGGAACGTGAAATGTATTTGCAGGGGAAAAAAACACTCGAAGCGGCCGGATATGATCACTATGAAATATCCAATTTCGCCCGGCCCGGACATGAATCCATTCATAATATGTCTTACTGGGACGGCACTCATTTTCTCGGTTTGGGCCCGTCTGCTCACTCTTTTGACGGACAACGCCGATGGTGGAATGTATCTGACCTTGATGATTATTGTTCCAGGCTTAAAACCGAACAATTACCGGTGCAGGAGTATGAAAAATTGGATAATACAAAAAGACATGAAGAATTGATCCTTCTGGGTCTCCGTAGAAAAAGAGGAATTAATTTATCCGAATGGAAGTTTGAAACAGGAGGTGATTTCCTGCAATCCGCTCTAAAAGCTATTGACCGGCTTGGTGGAATTGATAATAAAGTATTGCCGTTTCAAAATTCAACAACAGAAAAATACTTTGGATTTAAAGATAAATATTTGTTTTTAACAGAGCAGGGAATATTATTATACGATGAAATTTGCGTATTGCTTTCCGACTGCTTTGATTCTTAATTATATCTGGAAATAATCTAACAATAAATAACGAGGTACCTGATGACCAGCCAAGAACTAGTGATGAATTCAATTCTGTTCAAATCCCCTGAACGACTTGCCTATGATTTTCCGGAAAATTATGGTTCTGATTTTGTTTTTGTAAATATGTCGCCGTCACCTGATGATCGTCCTAAAAACGGCATCGATGAATGGGGGGCAGTTTGGAAAAATATTGGCAATATGAACCTTGGAGAAGTACAGGAGTTTCCGTTAAAAGAGTGGAGTCAACTATCCAATTTAAAAATTCCGGATATTTCGGATGATAAAAGATGGAAAAGTCTTGAAAATATTCGTGAACAGGCCGGAGAAAAATTTATTCTGGCCTCCGGTGTTTCAATTTATGAAAGGGTGCACTTTATTCGGGGATTGGAAAACACTTGGATGGATATTTATGAAAATCCCGAAAAATTGGGCGAAATTATTGATATTCTCGTTGAAATGAATTTATATGCCATTAAAAAATATGCAGAATTGGGAGCCGATGGTTATATTTTTCCGGATGACTGGGGATTGCAAAACAAGTTGATGATTTCTCCGGAAAAATGGCGTCAAATTTGGAAACCGCGCTATGAGCGAATTTATCGTGCGGCCCATGATGCCGGGTTGCTGACGTTTTTACATAGTTGCGGATATATTGTTGACATTTTGGATGATTTAATAGAAATTGGTTTGGATGTCATTCACATGGACCAGCAGGAAAATATGGGCCTTGAAGAGCTGGGGAATCGCTTCCGGGGACGATTGACCTTTTTTGCTCCGGTAGATATTCAAAATACCATGGTTAACGGCTCAATGGATGATATTCGAAAATATTGCCGCGATATGGTTCGTCATTTGGGAACGTCAAAGGGCGGTTTTATTCCCAGGTGGTATTCGGACCCGGTTGGTGCCGGGCACACTCAGCAAGCAATTGATGCGATGTGCCGGGAATTTTTAAAATTAGGAAATCAGCTTGCATAATAATAACGGGAGTGGGTTTATGAGATCAAAAATATTACTTTGTTTGGCCATTCTTTTTTCCATGGTTAGCCTTGTTTTTGCCGAAGCACGGTTATTGCGTTTTCCACATATTCATAACAACGATGTTGTTTTTGTATATGCAGGTGATTTGTGGCTGGTTTCAGCACAGGGTGGTACGGCGCGACGTTTAACATCTCATGAAGGTATGGAGCTTTTTCCCAGATTTTCTCCTGATGGTCAATGGATTGCTTTTTCTGCTGAATACAGCGGGAGCCGTCAGGTTTATGTGATGCCTTCCACCGGTGGAGAACCCAGACAACTGACTTTTTATGCCGATGTAGGTCCGTTGCCCCCAAGAGGCGGTTGGGATTATCAAATTATGGATTGGACGCCGGACAGTAAAAAGATACTGGTCCGGTGCAACCGCGTGCCCTACGGCGAAAGATTGGGCAAATATTACCTTGTTGATATTTCAGGCGGATATGAACAGGAACTGGTCTTGTCCGAAGGCGGGCTTGCCACCTATTCCCCGGATGGGAAAAAAATCGCCTACAATCCTATTTCACGTGAATTTCGAACATGGAAACGGTATCGCGGTGGACGCGCACAGGACATCTGGATTTATAATTTTGCTGAAAACAGTTCCGAAAAAATAATAGATACGGATGCAACGGATAATTTCCCCATGTGGGTGGATCAAGATATTTATTTTACATCGGATAGGGATAACAAATTAAACTTGTACAAATATAACACAGAGACAAAAGATACACAAAAAGTAACGGATTATTCAGAGTTCGATGTTTTGTGGCCCAGTAGAGGGGTCGGCGGTATTGTTTATGAAAACGGCGGATATATTTACCATTTGGATACCAAAACCGGTAAAAGTCGGAAAATTGATGTTTCAATTTATGATGATCTTCCAATGACAAGACCTGTTTACAAGACAGTGGATAAGTGGATTGAATCTTTTAGTCTCTCTCCTTCAGCCAAAAGGGCCTTGTTTTGTGCCCGGGGAGATGTTTTTACCATACCGGCTGAAAACGGTAATGTTCGAAATATTACCAATACCCAGGGCGTGCGTGAACGAACGCCTGTGTGGTCACCGGATGGAAAGCATATCATTTACCAAAGTGATGCTTCCGGCGAATACGAGTTTTATTTAGCAGATCCTATGGGGAAAAATCCCCCGAAAAAATTGACATCCGGAAATAATGTGTGGACATTTGAGCCTGTGTGGTCGCCGGATTCACGCTGTGTTGCGTTTTCTGATAAAAAAATGCAGCTTGGAATCCTTGATATTTCCACAGGTAAAATTATTGTGGCTGATAAAGCATCCTATTCTATAATCAACGATATAAACTGGTCACCGGACAGTCGTTGGCTCACCTACACCAAACAATCTGAAAATCAGATGAACAGTATTTGGTTGTATGATACTAGAAACAAAAAAATCTTTCAATTGACAAAGGATTATACACAGGACACCAATCCGGTTTTTGATCCGAACGGGAAATACCTGTATTTTATCTCCCAGCGTGATTTTAACCTGAGTTTTAGTGAATACGAATTTGATTATATTTATGATAACAGCAATCGGATCTTTTTAGTGACGCTAACAAAAGCATGCCCTAATCCTTTTGAACCCAAGAGCGATGAAGAAAATCAGGGTAAAGAACAGGATGAATCAAATAACAACCACAATGGTGATATAAAAATCGATATTGACGGTTTTCCTGACCGGGTAGTAGCTTTGGATATTTCACCTGGTGGTTATCAGGCCTTGAGCGCATCAACAACCGGTCCGGTATATTTACGTCGTCATAATGGTAAAACATCGCTGTTTTATTATGACATGGAAAACCGAAAAGAAGAAACGGTCATGACTAATATTAACAGTTACAGATTGACGTTTGATGCACAAAAATTTATTTATAAAAATGGAAAATCCTACGGGATTGCCGACCTGAAACCGAACCAAAAAGAAAACGGTAAATTGGCAACAGATAAATTGACCATGCATATAGATCCCAAAAAAGAGTGGGTGCAAATGTTTACCGATGTTTACAGGATTTTTCGGGACTGGTTTTATGATCCTTCCTTGCATGGCGTGGATTGGGAAGGCATTAAAAACAGATATGAGCCACTCGTCCCTTATGTTGCCCATCGTGCTGATTTGGATTATATTTTTGGTGAAATGGTGGGAGAACTGGCAACCGGGCATACTTATGTGCAGCCGGGAGACCAGCCAAAAGTTAAAAGAATTCAATCCGGCCTTTTAGGCGCGGAACTGCAGCCGGTTTCCGGATTTTATAGAATAGAAAAAATATTCAAAGGTGAAAACTGGCATAAAAACTGGCGATCACCATTAACAATGCCGGGCGTTAAGGCCGCAGTTGGCGATTATATTTTAGCTGTTAATGGAAATAAAGTTACCGCCAAAGATAATTTTTACAAATATACGGAAAATACTTTAAACACTATCGTTACATTAACCATTAATAATAAACCTTCCTATCAGGGCGCGTGGGACGTAAAATTCAAACCCATAGCCAGTGAATCGGATTTACGCTATCTGGATTGGGTTGCTAAGAACCGTGATTATGTGGATAAAAAAACAAACGGTCGTGTCGGTTACATTCATTTGCCGAACACGGCGTTTGAAGGTAACAAGGAATTGTTTCGGTGGTTTTATCCACAAGCCGGAAAGGATGCACTTGTTATTGATGTGCGATATAACGGCGGCGGATTTATTCCGGAACGAATGATCGAACTGTTGGACCGTCAGGTTGTCAATTACTGGGCGCGCCGTGGAGAGGTGATTACACAAACACCGGCTTTTGTGCATGAAGGCCCAAAAGTATGTCTGATAAACGAATACTCTAGTTCCGGCGGCGACGCTTTTCCTTATTATTTTCGCAAAAGAGGGCTTGGCCCGCTTATCGGAAAGCGTACGTGGGGAGGATTAATTGGAATCACTGCCAATCCTGCTTTAATTGATGGTGGATCGATAACCATTCCTCAGTTCAGTTTTTTTGATACCGAAGGTAAATGGGCCGTGGAAAATATAGGCGTTGCCCCTGACATGGAAGTGGAAAATCGTCCTGAACAGGTTGTTAATGGTCTGGACCCGCAATTAGACAAAGCTATAGAGTATTTACTGGAACAATTGAAAACAGTGTCCTCAAAACCTAAAATTCCTTCCTATCCGGAACGATAAAATATTATTTGGCTGTTGCAGTTTTGATATGGAGTCGATATATTACTAGTACCATTTCTTACTGCGGCAGCACCGTAAATACTAAAATAACCAAACACAGGAATTTTTTATGCACAACGTATTATCGATTATCCTTGGAGGTGGTAGAGGCACACGTCTTTATCCGCTTACAAAAATGCGTGCAAAACCTGCCGTTCCTTTAGCCGGAAGGTACCGTTTAATTGATATTCCGGTCAGTAACTGTATTAATTCCGGTATTCAGAAAATTTATATCCTCACCCAGTTTAACTCTGCATCCTTAAACCGTCATATTGTTAAAACATACCAGTTTTCTCCCTTTATGGATGGATTTGTTGAAATTCTGGCCGCACAACAAACCCCGGAAAGCACCAATTGGTTTCAGGGAACCGCTGATGCTGTTCGTCAATATATACATCGGTTTAAACATATGCGTGTGACTGATTATTTGGTTTTGTCCGGTGACCACCTCTACCGTATGGATTATCAGAAATTTGTTGATCATCATCGTGAAACCAATGCCGATATAACCATTTCCGTTGTTCCCGAAGGCGAAAAAAATGCATCTGAATTTGGGTTGCTTAAAATAGATGATCATGGAAGGGTTAAAGAGTTTAAAGAAAAACCAACAGGTGATGCTTTAAAGTCCATGCAAGTGGACACGAAAGTTCTTGGGCTTGACAAAGAAACAGCAACACAAAAACCTTATATCGCTTCGATGGGTATTTATGTATTTAAAAAAGAAGTGCTAATAAAACTTTTATCCGAAAATGCAAACCAAACAGATTTTGGTAAAGAGATTATTCCATCCTCTTTAGATGAATTAAATGTTCAGGCATATTTGTTTAATGACTATTGGGAAGATATAGGAACGATTGAAGCTTTTTATAAAGCGAATCTGGATTTGCTTGAGCACCCAAACCCCAGATTTAGTTTTTATGATGCAGATAAACAAATTTTTTCCCGGCCCCGTTTTTTGCCGCCAAACAAAATATTTGATAGTCATGTCGATAATTCGATGATATGTGATGGTTGTATAATAAGTCAGGCAATAGTAAAAGGTTCAATTATAGGCATTCGTTCCCGAATCCGTCCTAATTCTATAATTGAAGATTCTTTAATTATGGGTGCGGATTTTTATCAGACCCATGATGAAATTGAATCGGATCGTAATTCCGATATTCCACCCATAGGAATCGGCCAAAATACAATCATAAAAAAAGCAATTATCGATAAAAATGCCAGAATTGGAAAGAATGTAAAAATAATTAATGAAAAGATATTGCAGAAGAAACTAACGAGGAGAGTGGTTATTATATTAATAGTGGAATTGTAATTGTTACAAAAGGAGCTGTTATACGTGATAATACGGTTATTTAAAATAATAAGGAGAATCTCTGCATGAAAAAACGTGTCATTAACGTAGGTGGAGAAAATATCGAGGTGCCGGACGTCAATAATCGGACTATTTTATATGGTGTGATTTGATAGTTGCCTTGATTATTGTTTTTTCTTCCATCTATACTGTAGATGCTGATCAGGTTGGTGTTATTCAAAGATTTGGAAAATATGTGAATTACTACTCAACCTGGATTGCATTTTAAATTGCCCTGGGAATTGAGACTGTAAAAAAAGTTAAAGTACAGCGAGTTTTTAAAGAAGAATTCGGATTTCGTACGGCCCGGGCCGGAGTTCAAACCGAATATGTTCGGGGAGACTTTAGCCGTGAATCTCTTATGTTAACAGGAGATTTGAATTCTGCACTGGTAGAATGGATTGTTCAATATAGGATTAAGGACCCGGCAAAGTTTCTGTTCAAAGTTCAAAATGTAACTTCAACCATACGAGATGTTTCCGAATCTGTTATGCGGCAGGTGGCCGTGATAACAGTGTTGATGAAGTCATTATCCTGCGAAGAAAAGATATTGCGCTTCGTGCAATGGAGTTAATGCAAAAATTATTGGATGATTATGAAACCGGTATTGATATCGTTACCGTAAACCTTCAGGATGTTAATCCACCGGTGCCGGTACAACCTGCATTTAACGAAGTGAACGAAGCCCGGCAGGAAAAGGAACGTATTATCAATGAAGCTTGGGAAGCCTATAACACCACCATTCCAAAGGCAAAAGGTCAGGCCGAACAGATTATTTTAGAAGCTGAGGGATACGCAACAAACCGTATTAACCGTGCAAAAGGTGATGCTGAAAAATTTATCTCGGTTTGGCGAGAATATAATAAAGCCAAAGACGTTACAAAACGCCGTTTATATTTGGAAATGATGAATGATGTTTTGCCGAAAATAGATCAAAAATACATTATTGATGATCAGTTAAAATCATTTCTGCCCCTGTTACAACTTGACGGAAAGGAGGGGAAATAATGAATAAATCAAAACTTTACTTTTACGGCATATTGATATTTTTTGCTGTTATCATTGTATCTGATGCTTTTTATATCGTTGATGAAACAGAGCAGGTCATTATTACAAAATTCGGTGAACCGGTTGGTGATCCGGTTACCGAAGCTGGTTTGCATGCCAAGGTTCCGTTTATTTATAAAGTGACGACTTTTGAAAAACGTATAATGGAGTGGGATGGTGATGCCAATCAGATTCCAACTTCGGATAAAAAATATTTGCTTGTTAATACATTTGCCCGCTGGCGAATTACGGACCCGTTAAAGTTTTTCCAGTCAGTCAATAACTACAGAAATGCATTGGGACGGTTGGATGATATTATGGATGGTATAACCCGTGATTTTATTAGTGAAAATCTGTTGATTGAAATTGTTCGAAATTCCAACCGGGAACTGGCTATTTCTACAGAAGAAGGCGCTAATATTGTTCAGGTGGATTCATTGACAATAGAAAAAGGTCGGGAAGCGATTACAAATGCCATCCTGGCCAAAGTACAACAAATTGTTCCTCAATATGGAATTGAAGTTTTGGATATTCGGATTAAACAGGTAAACTATATTGAAGAAGTACGAAGAAAAGTGTTTGATCGTATGATTTCCGAACGAAAAAGGATTGCTGAGCTTTACCGTTCCGAAGGACAAGGCCGTAAAGCCCAGATTGAAGGGCAGATGCAAAAGGAACTACAACGTATTTCATCTGAAGCCTATCGGTCGGCGCAGCAGATTAAGGGAAATGGCGACGCGGAAGCTACTGAAATTTACGCCAATGCTTTTTCAAAGGATCCGGCATTTTATTCCTTTTTACAGACACTTGATACCTATCGAAATACGATAGACAAGTCTTCGGTGATAATTTTAAGTACAGATTCGGATTATTTAAAATATCTCAAAAATTCCAATTAGAAAAAATAAAGGTCTGTCAAATTTTGACAGACCTTTTTTATTTTAAGAAATATCCGTTATGGTTAGATATACAAGGGTTTGGTTTAACAGTTGATAAGCAATTTCACCAAATGTTATGGGGCCTGTAATACCTCCGGTTGTTTTTCCTTCCAATTCTGAGTACAGATAATTGAGAATACAATTACATGAAAAAATAATCTGGTCTGTTCCTTCGTTGGGCATTTCAGATAAAAATTTAGTAACATAATCCTGCACCGGTTTGGCTTGTTTGTATGTCATACCGGAAAATACAGGCGCATAAAAGGAAACATTCTGATCTTCAACAGCTTGAAAGCTGATATTGATCATTGCGCCATAATAATCGGCGACTAATGGCAGCTTGGTGTCCAGATTGTTTTCTTTGATATAAGAGGCAAAATTTATTTTTTCTCCTTTAACAATAGCCTCGGAAGCCTGAAAAGAGTCTTGAGGGAATTCGATGGCATCTCCATCACCTTGTTCAAAAATGTTGATAATGTTTATGTCGGCGATTTTTGTTTCCGGTAGCTGGACTTGCATAACGATTGCACCGTTTTCATAACCTTTTTGTTCCTGCCCGTTAAAAACTTTGGGTGATATTTTTCCTAAATCATTCAGGTCTATTCCCGATATCCAACCTACCAGGGGATGTGTGGCAAAACCTTTATACCCGGGAGCATTTAATGCAAAGTTGAGATGTGTCTGGCAACTGGCTGGAATGATGATACATCCGAAACCGTTATCCGGTATTTCCAGATAAACATTTTCAATGTTTTTTTCATCATAATTTTTAATAGAGATGTTTTCGATATATTCGGGTAGTTTCTGTTACGAATATTTTTATCTTTGGTAAATAGGACCACCTTGTTCCGCCATAAAGTATGGAATTGTTCCTCCTATCCAATTACCTTGAGGTAATTGAGAAAAGAATTTTTTTCGTCAGCCGCTAATAACAAGTTTTTTTCCCTGATTAATTTTCTCGATAACCGCATTCACATCAAACATAACTTGTTGCATTATAAACCTCCTTGTCCAAATATTGTGATTAAATCTTGTTGGACTTTGGGCAGTTTAATGTTTTTTTCAAAAACATCTCTTAATTCATCAATAAAGCCTTTTATTTTTGTTTCTGAGGAATCATTTCGTAAAATGATTGACGCTCGTCCAACAACCATTTTTGCAGCAAAAAATTTAAAATCATGCTTTTTTGCTCCGGTTACAATTTCTCTCCATAAATAATGAGAGCTTGGTGGTAGTGTCATTTTGAAAACCTCCTGAATCTTGAACTAGTACATTATAGGTTCGGATGGAAAATCTAGTTTGCTTTAAGCAACAAGCATACCAAGTTTTTAACCGGATTTTGATGTTGTTTTTTATGGTGTTCGTGGGTTTTGATTTTAAGTGGTTATCATATGGGGAAAAATGCGTCAAAGATTGTTGACAAATATCAAAAAAATGTGATAAAAAGAGCAGAAAATTTTTTTCCTGCTCTTTTACTTTTTAATGTGGAAATGTTGTTGACACCCATTCCGAATTTGAAGGATTATCATCATTATCTGTCGGACAACGAAATAAAACCGAAAAAGAAAGTAAAATACTCGATAAATATTTCATACTGTTCTCCCATTTAGATGAAATATATTTCCGCCTAAAATATTTTATGTATTATTTATAATATATAAGGAATTGCTGCCATCCGCAAGTAATAATTAATTACCGGACACGTTAACAATCATGAGGTCATCCATTTTATTATGATTGTTAAACTGTGATGCTTCTTTTTGAATTAATTCGCACAGTTTTTTATTATCCAAAGAGATATTGTTTTCAAGGACATCATTCAAACGGTGATCGCCAAAAAAATGATTATCTTTATCCCTTATTTCAGATAGTCCGTCAGAAAAAATCAACAACATATCATCTTTTTGTAACTGGATTGTTATTGATGGTCCGGGATCATATATTGTTTCTTTAACAAATCCAAGAACAAGTCCGTTTAAAACAATTTTTTCAACATTTTGTTTTTGTCGTTGAATTAAAAAAGGGTGGGGAATACCGGCATTATGCATCGTACACTCCCGGGTTGCCGTATCAATAATTACAACCAGGGCCGCAGCAAAAATATTGTCAGGCAATCCTTTAAACAGTACCTGGTTCATTCCTTTTAAGATTTGTTCTCCGGTGGTGTCTTTATTATAGAATTCAGAAAACGAGAATTTGAGAAGGGCCGTACACAATGCGGCCTGAATTCCATGACCGGTTATATCGGCAACGAGTAAAGCAATTTTGTTGTCTTTTAATGGAATGACATCATAAAAATCTCCGCCGATTTCCAAAGCCGGTTTATAGGTCGTATCAATAATAATGTCATTAATATTAAAATAATTGGGCGGTAAAAGTTTATTATGAATTCGTTTGGCAAAGGCCATTTCTTCATTTAATATATTATGTAACTTGAATAGTTCGTCTCGTTGCCTTAAAACATTGTCTATCTCTTTTATTTTTTCTTTCAAGGTTGTTTTTAAGCTTTTATTGGCCAGCCCGTTTTGTATAATCATTTTTAAATTATCATTGTCCCAGGGTTTTTGAATATATTGAAATAATCCCACTTCATTAATACCCTTAATGGCATTTTCTTTGTCTGCATAGGCTGTTAATAAAACACCGGGTACATCCGGGTATTGATTTTTAAGTTCATTTAAAAATTCAAGACCATTCATTTCGGGCATCAAAAAATCTGCAATAACAACATCCGGGGGTGTTTTTTTCAGGCATTGCAATGCGGCAACAGGAGATTGAAATGTCAGCACCTGATAGTCTGTTTCAAGCATGAGAAATGATTCGATGGACTTTGTTACCATTTCTTCGTCATCAATAACGGCTATAACCGGAGTTCTGGAGATTGTTTCGGTTTCTAAAGGAACCATCATACAATTTACAAAATATTTTCTTTTTTAAAAATCACCTTTTAATCCCAGGATAAACCTTCGCATCGGTTCAAGATTACTTTCCATGGGCGCATAATTATAGTTAAACAAATTATTGATACTAAACTGTACAGTCAAGTTTTTATAGTTCCATGACAGCCGGGTATCCACAAATTTCATAGGGACCCTTTCGTTAACCGGATATAATTTAACCTGTTCAATGCGGCTGGCATATCTGTAATCTATTTCATAACGAAAAACGCTGAATTGTAAAAACGATTTTAGAGAAAAAAGTACATCCGGACGATAAGTCAGCGGTTCATTATATTTCAAATCTTTATGGTCCATAGCTGTCAAACTGATCTGAAATCCGGGGGTCATGTGTTTGTTTTTAATTTGCATCGGAAAACCGGCATTTGTTGTAATTTCCAGGCCTTTAATCCGTGCACGGGGTACGTTGCGAAATTTTATTTGTCCGCGAAAAAGGTCCAAATGTGCTTCAATTAATTCCCAATAGTCGTTTTGAAAAAGGGATATATCTATATTCCAGTTTTCATTAAAATAATGCCGCATACCGGCGTCAAATGCCCAGGAACTTTCAGCTTTTAGCGTATCGTTCGGGACTATTTTAAAGTTCATTATGGATAATTCTAAAAATCGTTCAACAATAGTGGCTGCACGAAAACCACTGCCCGCAGAAGCACGAAAACTTGTGGTCGGCCATGCCTGCCAGTTGATGCCCATACGCGGACTGAACAAGTCTTCTTTTTCGCCGCCGATTAGCTGGTAGCGGTCGTAGCGGAATCCGGTTGTGAGACGCAGGTTTTTTTGGATCTTCCACTCATCCTGCACATAGGGTCCGATCAGGTAACCTTTGTGGCTGCCGAAATATTTTGCATTACCGCTGTCGTACTGGTATTGGATGCCGCTGGTAATGATATGTCCGTCAACAGGAATCCAGTCGCTTTGTACTTCCATACCCTGACCAATGGCCGGATTAAAACTGGAGCCGTGACCAAATTGGTTCCCCATAAGTGACCGCACAAATGAAAAACGCAGGTTCACCGCAAATTTGGCAGAAAGGGGAAAACTGAATTTTGTATAAGTGTTCAACTGTTTTACTTTGGCCCTGTTTTCCAGGTTTATCGGTTCTACTTCATAGGGAGAATTTGGTCCCTTCCACTGAATAAAAAATCCCCGTTCATTTTCGTTATAGGCTGTGTAAAATGTCCATTTATAATTTGCACCGAATTTGTAATCAAATTTACCGGCAATATTAAATTTGACGGCATCACCAAGTTGACTGTACCCAGTTGAAATCAGACGTCCGGTGGAAATACGAAAACCGATATTACCAGCCTGTTTGCTGTAACTAATGTCCTCTCTTGTATAGTGTAACCGGTCCGGGTCTGTCCATTCCCATTCGGAATGGTATGGATGATCGTATTTGCCTATTGTGTAGGCAACGTGAAATTTTCCTTCAGGCGTCGGATCTTTGGTGATAATATTGACAACGCCGCCCAGGGCTGATGCGCCCCATAATGTGGAACCTGCGCCTTTTAAAATTTCAACCTGCTTAATGTCTGACGGAGAGATCATGTCCCAGTTAAATTCTCCGGTATCACTGGCGTAAACAGGCACACCGTCCAATAGTAAGAGTACTTTATTCCCGACTCCAAATGAAAACCCGGAAGAACCGCGAATATTGATTTGTGTTCCCACAAAATGAATTCCGGGCGCTGTTTCAAGCGCTTGTATGACATCAACAGGGTTCCGACGTTCAATTTCGGTTGATGTGATAACGGACATGGAAACATTTGCCTGGTCCAGTTGTTGTTGGGATTTCCCTGCCAGCACAACAATCGGATCAAATTCCAATGCTGTTTCTTTCATGGAAATTGAAAGGCGGTTTTCTTTATTTAACTGAACTTTAATGTTTTGTTTGGTTATTGTCCTGTATCCGATTCTTGAAACACGAACAGAATAGGTTCCGGGCGGCAGGTCTTTGATGATAAATTGTCCCTGCATATCTGTGCTGGCCCCACGGACAGTGCCGGGCAGAACAATATTAACCGCCGGAAGAGGTTCGTTTGTATCAGCGTCTTTAACAATCCCGGAAATTTTTCCGTTTATGGCAAAAACAGAAATCGGGAAAAAAAAGGTTAAATAAATAAAAATAGTTTTTTTAATAAATTTTTTCATAGAGTATATTTTATTCAATTAATGACCAGTCCGCCTGAATGTTAAATCCTGAAACCGTGCCATCCGGAACAATTTTAACCTGTCCCGGTTGGTCCGGATTTGCCGGATCACGGTAATAACCGATTGTTTTAAAATCATCCAATCCTGATCTTTCCGACAGCCACAACACCACAAGATAATCGATTGTGCGAAACCGGGTCGGTACCGGAAGTTTAAAATGATAAGGATTTTGATCAATGCTGAAATCCATGGACAGCAGATATACCAGATATTCGATTTCTTTGTCCGGTTTTTTAAAATAGGCGGCAATGGCTGTTGCCATGGTGTTTTCAGGAAAGGGACCGTTAAAATTTATAGTTCCTTCGATAAATGAGTTTCTTTCCATTCTGGAAAGATTGGCCCACAAGTCGGTGTGAACAAAAGGCTGCTCCGGCGTAATATCAATTGGGACCGGCATAAAATCCGACCCCAGCTTGAGGGTGAACACATCGGCAAGATTGGATTCCGTTTCCGTATTATACCACCAGAGACCGATAGCTTCATAATGCCCGTATGGCAAATCAATTTCCGTATAGAGTGTATCCCGCACATTTGCACCGACATCTCGATCAATTTCCTGAAAGGGCAGGCTGTTCGGCAGCAGATATATTTCATTAATAGCATGGGGCGGAAATGTCGGGGCGACAAACAGGTAAATTCCCTGAGTGTTTTCAGGGATTTTACTGTTTATAAAAATAACATCCACACCCAGTTTTCCCGGCAACGGCGCAAGTCCGTGGTCGTCACTGCATGCTGCTAATAAAAGTAAAAAAAGGAAATATATGTAAAATTTTTTCAAACTATTCTCTGCTTTATTTTATATATAACATTTTTTTGGTCTGCTCGTATGTGCCGGATGTTATTTTATAGAGATAAAGCCCTGAGGGTACGTCCCGGCCCTGAATATCCCGACCGTTCCAATGGACCTCAAACTGACCGGCATTGTATTGTTTGTCCGCAAGGATTTGAATTGTTTGTCCTCTGGTATTAACTATGGATATCGTTACTTTTTGCGGTTTTGTAATACTGAATGATATTTTTGTTGAACTGTTAAACGGATTCGGATAATTTTGGTGCAACTGAAAACTTGTCGCAAGGGGATTGTTTTCACCATCGACGTCGGTCACAAGTTCGGTTTGAACCGTTACCGGCTGTTCCAGTTGTCCGGCCAGTTTTTCGCCATAGGCTTTATCCAGATTTTTTTCCGGGATAAAATAGGCCGTATAGTCCAATTCAATGGTAATACTGTCTCCTTCCGGTTTGTTGCGAAAAAGAATACCGTTATCGCCGTATGATTTTCCGTCTCCGCTGTCATTTTCCCCAAACAAGTCGCTGTCGCCTTGTCCGCCTTCACTATTATCATAATAATAAAGGCCTACACCAAGCCATTTTTGTTCTTTAAAATGGCCGACTTTAAATAACGAGCCCTGATCACCAGTAGTTAAATCCCAGGCGTTGATCGGTACATCAACTGTCGTATCCGGTGTGTCCGGAACACCGTCGATAAGGATGCCGTCGTTATATTTGTTATAAAATTTCATGCCAGTGGCATTCACATTAAAATCCCAGGATTCTCGCATATCTTTAAGAATGACAATGACTTCTATTCCATTGTAATAGGTTTTTAAATCATCCGGCCAAAGGCTTGTGCCACCTTTTATTGTGCCGTTATAGGGGTAGAATTTTGTACGAACAGGAAACGTTATGGCATCAAATGTAAATCCTTCAATACTAAGCGTCATATATGCCAGACGAATAAACCGAACAACAGGATTTTGGGTTACAAATCTATCTTCAAGTAAAACCAAATAGTTTTCGTCCAATTGGATTGGTATGGGAAAGATAAAATCCACAATTCCATTAAACCGGACTTTGAGCATATCCAAAATATCCTGACCGTTGCCGCCCGGTTCAAGGATTTTAATGTCTTCAACTGTGCCGTGTTCGTTGATTCCTAATGAATAGGTGTTTGTTGTAATCATGTCTTGTTCGTCATCATAAGAAAAACCATAGGGCGTTGGTACGGCATCTGCAATGGTTGAAGAACGGAACACATAGGCATAGGCTTTTTTGTCCGGCTGCAGCGGATCTGTTACGTTTATTTCAATTCTAGAGTGTGTTGCAGCCTCTGCATTGTTGATAAAACTTCTCTCCGGCGCCTTGTCTCCCAAATCGCGAATCATAAAAACCAGTTCATCTCGCTGGTTAAAAATTCCGTCGTGCTGCGTAAGGTTGGAACCCGGCATGACAAAGTAACTCCAAACCGTATCCGTACGCACCGGATCGAACAAAAAGCTCATTTCATCAATCTGAAACGGCATCATGGTCCATGTTTGAGAAGTTGCATTATAAGAATATAAAAACATTTCATCAACCGGTGTGCCGGCCAGTTGCGATAATTTGTAGGCATTTAAAACAACCGGCTCGTAGGGCCTTTCACTTTGAAGACTGTTTGCAAAAACCGATTGAAAAGTGATCAACAAAAGAAAAACAGCTATTTTATGTCCCATTTCCACATCCCTTTATTTTATGGTTATAATTCATGTTATTAAACAAAAGAATTACATTATCTGTTCCGTGCTTCTATTAAAGATTTTTCGGTTTTTATTTCTCCTTTACCATCAATCACTGTCATATATTCCCACAAATTTACAGTTGAACAAACATGTGTGGGAGCGAATAAAATGAAATCACCAATATTCAGTTGAACATCTTTAGGAATGGAAACGACCGTATGCTCTTCACTCCATTGAACAGCCTTCATGCCTTTAATACTGAAATCCGTTATCTGGCCCTGGTCAATAGACCAGCGTTTATGGCCGATGTTTAACGTAGCCAGGTCTGTTCCGGGCTTGTCAATGATTTGTGTCAAAATACAGGCTGCAACCTGAAAAGTATCGGGTAAAAACCGGTTCGATTTTGAATCAAAATAGACCCATGTACCCGGTGAAAGAAAAATCTGAATGTTACGGTCCAGGTTTCGGATTGCTTCCATATCATACAGAAAACTGGGGGTTCCGCCGATGTTTATCATTTTTACCGGCACATTATTTTGCTGAAATTGTTTAATAACGTTTAAAAGGCGGTCCATGCTTTTTTGGGCTTCTGTTCTGCTTTCGGATTCGTTTTCAAAATGGACATGCCCGTCATAGGCATGGAATCCGTAAAAAGTGAAATCGCTCAGCTTTTTTAATTCGTTATATAATTCCAATGTTTCAGATGGGTTCAAACCGGTACGATTCATACCGACATTCAGATCAATTAATATATTCCAGTGAATGTTTTCCTCTTTTGCTGTCTGTGTCAGAATATCTATATGTTCGGAACGGCTGACCTGGATATAAAATACGATATCCGGATTGTTAATAATGTATTGAGCAACATCTGATGCTGAATGGTTTAACAACGGGTAAGCAATAAAAATGTGTTTGGCGCCGGCATGAATCAGCATGTCGATTTCATTCATTGTGCATTTAAAAAAGGAAATACCCGCTTTAATCATTTTTTGTGTTATCAATGCCGATTTATGTGTTTTAACGTGCGGGCACAGGTTTTTCAAGTTCAGGTTTTGATTTTTTTCTTTTAAAAGGTTTTGCATGGTTTGAATATTTTCGTCCACACGATCTTCAAACAGAACAAGCCTGGGTGTTTTTATCTGTGCCGGATTGTTTATGCAATAGGGCTTTGGTGAAAGATTGTCAAGGTGAAAATTCAAAAGTTTTTCCTGTGTGAAAATGAATAGTTATTTTATTGAAATATGCTGTTCAGCAAGATTAAAAACAAGCACAAAATTTTGTTTATTCAATTGAATTGTGATTTGTACCTGATTATCATTTTCTGAAAGAATTTCAGCTTTTTTTAATATTGGTTCCTGCCTGAATGGGACAAGAACGGTTATAAATTTATAATTTTGTTGTCGATGTAATGGTCGTACGGATATATACTGAACGGTTTCGTTACAGGTTTCGGACGTCGCCTGGTAACTTGTCTGACTATTAATAAATTCTACAGTCCTGTTGTCTTGTTTCTGTGGTTTCAGAAAACAAATGTCCATAAAAGCATTTTCGTTCTCCAATAAAAATTGTCCGTTCTGATTTTCTTTTATCTGCCCTTGATAATGCAGTAAAAATTCCATTTTTCTGACGTCAGATGCGGAAATGTCATCGACAATAACCAGGGCTTTGTTATCAATAAACGCAAAGTAGCGGGTGAATTTATCCAGCAGATCGCCATAGGCTCTGTGGGCCTCGGCTATCGTCCATTGCAGGTTCGATTCTGTTAAAAAGTTTATAATTTCGCCGTAATTTTCTGTCCCATATTTTTGTCCCTGACCGTCAATAAGCAACGTGTTATGTGCCGATGTGGCAAGGGCTTCAAAGTCCCATCTGGGGCCTTCATTTTTAAAAAATCCAAGACCGTGTGCATAGGGCCAGGTGCCGGTATCCACGATGAATGGAATGCCATAAGCATAAAAAATAAATGAATTCAAGTCCAAATGCGAATGGTTGATTGCTGTTTGCCCGCTTTTTACACCGATATAAAGATCGTTTTGTTCCCATCCGCTTTTCATGGCCGTGATATTTATATCGTGAAACCATTTTCCTAACGGATAGGTGTCCGGTTTTTTTGGTTCAAGTTTTGGATTGTAAAACAGCAGCATATCAATTTCATGTGACACATGCTGAACGCCATACCATTGCCATATTGGGTTCGACATCCTGTTTGCCAGAAGAAGCATCAGCCAGGGCAAGGGGGGAGTCATATTACAGTCGGAAAAATTGAAACAATATTTGGGAGCAATGTTTGTATACAATCCAAAATCACCGGTGTTTTTAAGAAACGGGATATCATACAAGTTCACATCACCGTTCGTTACGTTATAAAGCGCTTCAACAAAATAAACCGCTTCTCCGATTCCATATCCCCAATAACTGACGCCTTCGTTCCAGCCGCCGTCACGACCGCCTTTGTTTAATACATGTCCCACGCCGTCAATACAGTCCTTTAATATTGCTTTTGGATTTTCCAGGTTTTCATAGAACGCCAAAACGGCCGTTCCAATTTTTCCGCATATAACCGAACGCCAGTTGTGGTCTACTTGTGTCCAGCCTTCTGATTTTGCCTGATAAACTTTAAAAAACGGTAAAATACCCCGGTTGATTACAGCTTGTTCCAGGTCGGTTTTTTCCTGGTCTGTCCAGGTTTCATATAACCAGTCATAACAGATACTCAAACTGTTGGCGATTGTTGCAACACCCAGATCGACAGTCAAGGGCTTGTGGACTTTATAAACCCAATCCGGCCAGGCCAGCATTTGAGAGACAATTTTTTTAGCACGTTCTGCATATTTTAACTCTTTGGTCACCAGATAAGCAAACGCGAATTTTTGCGCCATTAATCGTGCTTTATGCCGTTGCGTGGAAAAATTTGAAAAATCAGGAACAGGGTGCAGCAGTAAACTGTCACATTCACTTAAAAATTGGTCATACAGTTCAGGTACTAATTTTCGTCGTTCTGCAATAAAATTTGCATTGTTTTGTGGAAAATATATTCTCGGATGTGCCAGTGTTTGCGGGCTCCAGTTTTTCAGTTGCCTGTCAAAATTTTCATTATCTTTGGACATAGCAGATAAAGTGAACAGAAAAATTAAACAGGTTGTCATCATAATCGAGCGCATTGTTTATACTTTCTTATTTATATTTCGGGATCCAAATGTTAATTTTTACCGGTATTGAAGCGATGATAGCATCATTCTTTTTTAAAACAATTTTTAACATAAATTCTGTTGAACGTTGAGCACCGGGCTGAATTAAATACGGGAAACGGTTTGGTTTTTTTATAAATTTGGTTTTTTCCGGGTCATCCAGCATAAATGATGCTTTGTTTTCAGGCGGTACGGGTATTCCGGCCTCTTCCTGCTCCAGCCATAACAGTGACTGAAACGGCTGTGTTTTTTTTAAACCGCTGTTTGTTTGATAATTCATCCGGCCTGATACGTTTAACCGTAAAGATGTTCCTTTTAATTTTTTTACCTTGTTTGTCAGGTCAAGATATATCATAGTGTCTAAAACGGTAAATTTTTCTATATATGTAAAATTTGCAGCCGCGTCGTTTTCTGAAAAATTGGAATCTATATTATATTCAACTGTAATACCTGTTATCGGTTTCCAGCCGTAATTTATTATATTCAATCCCGTTTTTAATGTGTTCAACTTGTTGTTTTGTATTGCAAGTAATGGTTCATTCAGTTGTTTTTTGTCAACAATCCAAAATTCAATGGCATCACACTCTTTGCCGGGACAATTAACTGATATTTTGGGATATTGCCATTGAAACGGTGTTTTATAAAAAGCTTCTCCCTGGATGTATGAGGAATCGTTAAAAAAAGGCATCTCTGGTTTTATAACAACCGTATCGCTTTTTTGCAAAAGCGTATAAGTTAGTTTATATTTTTCCGAAATAAGACACCTCCCCCATGCAGCCGGATAATCATTATGAATTTGTAAAAAACAAGGGTCATTTGTTTTTTTTGATTCAGGTTTATTACAGCCGAAATAGAATATACCTGGTATTATAAGGAAAATGGAAAATTTTATAAAAAACCGTTCCACATATCATTCACACTGTTGTACAAAAATTAATCGTCGTTTGATCCGTTATTTACGGGAAAAGTACCATTTAATGCATTGATAATCATTTCTTTTGTATCCGCAGAGAAATCACCGCTTTTCATCCACATAAGATAGTCGCGGTCTTTTTCAACAATCCATTCCAGGCTTTTGCCTTTGTGTTTACCAAAACCGATTGTTGCTTTACCGTGCCGCCAGTAAAATTTTCTGTCCTGCGTCACCCATCTGTCATCTTTGGGGGAACAAAATTCATGCAGCTTTTTTATGTCCCTGGGGATATTTTGATAACGCTGTAATTGAGCGTCAAATATTTCCAATGTAACCTGAACATCTCCCATGGCATCATGAGCGTCTTCGTGTTCCTGGTTGCAGTAAAACCGATAAGCTGCAGACAGGTCGCGGGGTTCCTGTTTGTGAAAAATAACCTGGGCATCGATAATATTTATGTCATTCAAATCCAGAGCATGATTGTTTCGTTCCATTTCTGCTTGTAAAAAAGGTACATCAAATCTGGCAATGTTGAATCCACATAGATCACAATTTTGAAGAAATTCTGTTATTTTAGGCGCAAAGTGTGCCATTGTCGGCTTGTCTTTGACCATGTCATCAGTAATATTATGAACGCGGGATGATTCCGGTGGAATGCGAATACCGGGTTTTACCAGTTCCATCCACTCATCTTTGGATTTATCCGGATTTACTCGTAAAAAAGCAAATTGAACGATTCTATCGTTTTTCATATCAAGACCGGTCGTTTCCAGATCAAAAACAACCAGTGGTCGTTCCAGAGAAAGGTTTGCAAATAATTCATGATCGCTTTTTTCAGTGAAAAGCGATTTTTGTTCACCAAAAGACATTTATTTTTCCTGTGTTTCAGATATTATTTTAATCTCTTATAGTAATAATTTGAGATGTAAACTGCAAATTAATTTTATAGAATTAATCAGTTACATTGCTTTATGGAAAATGTTTTTATAAGGATTTCATCCAATTATTTTTATTAAAATTCTTGTCAAATTGAACTAATTATACTATTTTGCATTTATAAACCTGTTTAACTTGCTGTTTCTAATTGTCAAAGAACAAGTTGTTGTAATGATTTGTTTTTTGCATTCGAATAATATTCTAGTATAAATTGTAATGTTTTGGTTTAAGTCCTGATGAAAATCTATTAACCCATGCAAGACTTGGAGAAGTTGTTATGAAAACTTTTTGTAAGACAAAAGGAGTGCCCGTTACAAAAGAGCGTATCAATGAAATTATCGGTCTTTTGGATCCCTATTTAAAAAATAAATTAGTCCCTTTCTGGTATAATAATTCCATCGACCATGAAATCGGTGGATACTTGACCTATTTTGATAAAGACGGCAAACCATCCGGTAAAACAAACAAAACATTGATTATGCAATTACGCATGATTTTTACATTTGCCAGTGCGCATCGTGCGGGACTTGGAAATGGTGAATATGCCGAAGCGGCGCGTCAGGGTGTGGATTTTGTTCTAAAACATTTCTGGGATGAAAAGTACGGCGGATGGTACTGGATTACCGAACGCGACGGCAAGATGGTTGACGATAGTAAAATCATGTACGGACATTGTTTCGGGGTATATTCCATGGCCGAATACGGACTGGCAACCGGTGATCCCAGGGGACAGGAATATGCAGAAAAAACCTTTGATACGATTATGCGATGCGCTTCCGATATTTACGGCGGCGGTTTTTGGGAAATGTTCAATCGTGACTGGACGATAAAACCCGGCGGTGTTTACGGCGGTGACCGTAAAACACTCGATGTCCACATGCACCTGATGGAAGCGTTTACAACCTTGTATGAATTGACACAACTGCCTGTCCACAAACGAAAACTCGAAGAAATTATAGAGATTTTAATAGAAAAAATGCTCGATCCCAAGTATAAAACAGGAATCGCCCAGTTTGACCGCTTTTTTAATCCATTAAGGGCTATTCTGTTTCAAAATGTTTGGGGCGCAGACCGGGCGCCGGAAGAAGAGGCACGGCCTCTGGATAATACCAATTACGGACACAATATAGAATTTAACTGGCTGTTGAAACTGGCCCTGGATATTATGGGCAAGGATGTGGAACCTTATAAAGATATTTTGAAAAAAATTAACGACCAGGCCCATAAATGGGGCGTTGACTGGGAATATGGCGGCATTTATGTTGAAGGGCCTAATGAGGGTGAAGCCATTCAAACGCTTAAAGAATTCTGGCAGCAGGGTGAGGCTTTGACCGGATTTTTGGACGGTTATTTGATTTTTAAAGACCAAAATTATTGGGACGCATTTGAAAATATTTTTGAATTTATCTGGAACAAAATGATCAATCATGAGGTAGGCGAATGGTATGCTCTTTTTGAACGCGACGGAACCATAAAATGGGACCACCTCTCCCACGAATGGAAAATCAGCTATCACTCTGTCCGGGCCGTCATTCAAACTTTGTTACGTCTGCGACAGCTTGAAAAAATGTTATAATAATTTTTAAGGCCTTGTTAAATCGTTTGCAGGGCCTGATTTTTTACGGAGTTTTTATGCAATTACTGCATCAACTTTATCAGGTCGGGGGGAGTCTCTCGGGATTGACGCATACCTCCGTTGCCGATCCTTTTGATGACTGTAATGTTTATGTGCTGCAATTGCAAAATGAACTGGTCCTGTTTGATTGCGGAAACGGAGAAACCCTGGAGCAGATTTTTTCCCAGATGTCCTATTGGGGCCTCGATGCTGAAAAGATCAGCACCTGTTTTTTGACTCATCCTCATTGGGACCACGCCGGTGCGGGCTGGTTGTTGCAGCAAAAAGGGATCAGCCTTGTGGCACATACCCACACAGCAGACGCCCTGGCCTCGGGTGATGAACGTTGTTGCGGATTTTTGTATCACAAGGCCTTTCATCCGTGTAATGTTGATCTGGTTGTTAAAGATAAACAGGTTATTGAAATAGATGGTTTTCAGATTACCGCTCATCATTTTCCGGGACATACCCGGGGATGTACGGCCTATGAATTTGAGCTTGAAAACAGGAGGATTTTTGTTACCGGAGATATTATAGGGACGTTGGGTTATGGTTATTTTGGTTGGGATGGTTCCATTGATTTTGATAAAAAAACTTATCTGGAAACATTGCAAAAATTCAGCCGAATAGAATTTGATGTTATGCTTCCCGGGCATGGACTTGCATCCTTTTATTCGCCAAAAAATCGAGTTGAAGACAGTTTAAATCAGGCGCTTATAGAGTGGCGATAGATTCAGTTTTAGAGTTGCCAAGAGGGAATGTTATGAAAAATTTTCTTTTTCTTTTATGTTTGACTTGTATGTGTACACATATTGAGAATGAGTTTAGTAAATCAACGATAATCGCTGAATCAAGTGAACAAAATCCACGTAACAGTGAAGGTGATCTGGCGGTTTTACCGGACGGCTCTTTGCTGGTTGTTTATTCCATGTTTACCGGCGGATGGGGTGATATGTCCGTGGCGCATCTGGCGGAATCACGTTCGTTTGACAACGGTCAAACATGGACGATTTCAAAACCGGTATATATAATCAACGATACCAATGTCATGTCGGCATCCTTGTTATATTTAAATAACGGCAAGCTGGCCTTGTTTTTTTTAATTCGTGACCCGGAGCGATCACATCAGATACTGGATATTATGATGATGACAGCCAAAGATTCTCTGGCAACAGAGTGGGAAGCACCTGTAAAAATTAATTCAATGCAAGGTTATCATGTTGTTAATAATGCCCGGGTATTTCAAACGAAAAACAACAGGATTATTGTTCCTTTTGCACTTACAGATGATATAGAAAAAACATTTTGATATACAAAAATGTGGTATTTACTATTCAGATGATGCCGGGAAAAACGTGGAATACAAGTAAAAATTTTGTTGAATTGCCTGATTATCCGTTAATGGAACCGGGGATAGAAGAAAAAGAGGACGGCTCACTTTTAATGAACATTCGGACCGATTTGGACTATGTTTATTTTAGTGAATCTGTGGATAACGGATTGACCTGGAGCGCGGCTAAATCTTCAAAAGTTAAATCACCTTCCTCTCCGGCAACAGTAACCCGAATTCCAAATAATCATAATTTAATGATTGTTCATAATCCGGTAGGCAGCGGCCCGTGGAGAAACCGTACCCCGTTGGCAGCTTCGTTTTCTTCGGATGATGGAAAAACCTGGAGCCCGCCGGTATTAATAGAATCGGATACGACCTTTGCCTATGCCTATGTCAGCATTACCTGGCAGAATAATGATGCCTTGTTGACCTATTACAAGTGGCCGCGGAATTTAGGTAAAAAGAATTTTCAGTCAACCGATTTAATCTTTAAACGTTTACCGGAATCCTGGTTTCAAGAGGTTTTTAACTTGTTATAATACAAACAAGGGGGCGTATTTATATTTTGCCGTTTAAATAGACCTTGCAAAAATCTGTGATTATCTCTATTTTCGCAGGCATTAAACCTTTAAGAAGATTATGATATTTTTTGTTATTCCAATCATATTTGTTTACAGTATATTTTTAATTTTTCTTTTTTTAGGCCTGCGCAACGTTAAAAGCAACCGTCTGGAAGAATATCCTGTTGTGTCTGTCCTAATAGCGGTTCGAAATGAAAAGGATTATATTTCTGCTTGTGTTAAGGCATTGCTGGGACAAAATTATCCCTCAGATAAATTTGAGGTCATTGTTATTGATGATTTTTTCCACAGATGGAACAAGGGATATTTTAAAAGATTTTAGTGCCGCTAATCTTGTTGTTTTACATAATCCAACACAGTATTTTTCGAGCCGTAAAAAATCAGCTTTACAGGCCGGGCTTGAAAAGGCGGCAGGAGAAATTTTATTGTTTACAGATGCTGATTGTACGCCGCCTGAAAACTGGATCCGGCAGATGGTTTGTCAATTTTCAAATAACATTGGATTGGTGGCAGGTTTTTCTCCACAAAAAGTTGTCAAAAAAGGGCCATGGGATAATTTGCTTTATATAGACAGCCTATCAGCCGCGTTTGTAGCGTGCGGAACTATCGGCTGGGGCCTTGGAATTACCTGCGCCGGCCGCAATCTTGCCTGTAAAAGACAGGCTTTAAACGAAATCGGTGGTTATAGTGCTTTTCCGAATTCCGTTTCCGGTGATGATGATTTTTTATTACAGGCTGTTGCAAAGCATCCTTGCTGGAACGTTACCTATAATTGTGATCCTCAAACCATTGTCCCGGCGGCAGGTCCCAAAAATTTGAGGGCTTTTTTAATTCAAAAACAAAGGCATATTTCCGCAGGACAATATTATTCAAAACAGCAGCAATTGGGTTACAGCTTTTTTCATGTTGTGAATTTTGCTTTATGGCTGGGTTTGCCCTTTGCCGTGTTAAATCCTTTATTTGCTTTACCTCTTTTTATCAAGATTTTTTTAGATTTTGTATTTTTAAATGTTTTGGCAGGACGGTTTCGGTATCATATTAATTTATTTTCATTTTTGGTTTGGGAAGGACTTTTTGTACTATATAATTTGGTGGCCGGCTTTCGTTCGCTTTTTTGTACGATAAGGTGGAAAGAGTAGGAGGCGCTATCAGGAACCCTAATGAAAAACTTTGGGAAAATTATGAGCGTTACTCTCTGGCCCGTGGAAGTCTTGTTGCAACTGTTCTCGCTGTAAAAATGAAAATAGATGGTGCACAAATTTTAGATGTCGGTTGTGGACATGGCGGCATTGCTGTTGCACTGGCAAAACAGGGAGCGTTGTTAACAGCGGTTGACATAGATCCGGAAAGAATTGCCGTTCTTGAAAAAATGGCTGAAAAAGAAAATGTGAAAATTGCCGCACATTGTACATCTGTTGAGGATTTTTCCACAAATGAAAAATATGATGCAATTATTTTAGCGGATGTGCTGGAACATGTGTCTGACTATCGATTGTTAATAACAACGCTTTATGAAAAATTAAAACCAGGCGGGTGGCTTTACCTGACCACCCCGAACAAATGGTCTGTTTTTAATTTTTTTTGTGATCCTCATTTCAGTTTGCCTGTCGTTTCCATATTAAAACGATCAGCCGTAAAAAGCATAGTTGCTGATTTTTTACATTGGCAGGACCCAAACCGTCCGGATTTTCCGCAGTTGCTGGGAAATAGAGAAATTTTTGGTTTGTTTGAAAAGAACTGGAATTGGAGTTATGTGCACAAAAGGGTCGTAAAATATGCTTTCAATCATCCGGCAAGTATCTGGAGCAGGCCTTTTCATCTTGAATGTATTTTGTTTTTTAAAAAAATTCGTCTTTATAAAATTCTACAGTTGTTTGTTTCCGATAAAAAGGGTTTATTAAATAATTGTTTTATGCCGACATGGTATATACTGGCGCAACGTGATGTAAAAAATCTAAAAAGGTAACATATTTGCATTTCAGGTTTTTTAACAAAAAGGTTTTGTTTGCAATTAAAGTTTGTATTGCCCTGTTGATTTTATTTGTCCTTGTAAAAAAAATCAGCATCAGTGAAATTTATAATGCTCTGCAATCAGCGGCCTGGCCCTATGTTTTGTTTGCGTTGTTATTGCTGCCGGTTAATATCTTTTTGCAGTATAAACGTTGGCAGCTTTTGGTCCGTTTGGATAATGTACAAAGTCGAAATGGCGAGATATTTTTATCATTGCTCGCCGGAATGACCCTGGGATTTATCACACCGGGTCGGGTAGGAGAATACGGAAGGTGTTTTTTTATTAAACAGGGATGCTGGCCGCGTTTGTTAGGATTTATTGTCGTTGAAAAGTTTATTTCGATCTTTTTTATTTATCTTTTGGGAATTGTCGGTTTTTTTATTGCTTTTTCATCAATACCTCTCTATCGGTGTCAGGTGGTTAATTGTCGCGGCTGTTTGTTGTATCTGTTGTTTGATTTTGTATTTTATAACACACCCTGTTTTATTAAAAAGGTTGTTCCTGCGTTTTCAAGACCGTTTTAAAAAACATCCCAAAATCGAACAGTTTTTTTCAAGTTTAACCCGGCTTTCAAAAAAACGCATCATAAAATTGATTTTTATTGTTGCGGCCAATGTACTTGTTTATCAGTTACAATTTTATTTTTTGGTAAATGCCTTTCACCCTGTCGGTTTTGTAAATGGCTGGGCTGCCGTGGCTTCAATTTTATTGGCAAAATCATTTGTCCCGATCTCCTTTGGAGACCTTGGTGTCCGTGAAAGCGCTTCTGTTTTATTGTTGGGACGGTTGTCTGTTCCCCAGGCTGCCGCTTTTGATGCCTCACTCCTTTTGTTCCTTATAAATATTATGATACCGGCTATTGCCGGATTGTATCCGATTTTAAAAAACCGGTCACAAATACATCAATTGGAAAAAGAACCGAGTTATGATTGAGTTTTTAACCTGTTTTTATATTATTTCGGCCGTTATATATAGTGTATCGATTTTAGCTTTGTTGTATGGACTTTTACGGCTGGCTAAACAACAGAAAAAAAATAAATTTTCCGGTTTTGTTACGGTTATTGTTCCGGCGCGAAATGAGCAGGAAAATATCGAAAAATGCCTGTCGTCTTTGACATCTCAGGTTTTCCCTGAAAATTGCTATGAAGTGATTGTTGTTGATGATGCTTCTACAGACAACACTCGAAATATTATCATGAGTTTTCAGGAAAAATTTTCGCATGTTAAATATTTTTATCTTAAAGAGACGTCATCAGCTTATTCGGCAAAAAAAACGCGCCATCGAACTGGGTGTTCAAAATAGTCAGGGTGATATAGTTTTGACTATTGATGCGGATTGTGTCGCCGGTCCCTATTGGCTTCAGTCAATGGTTGAGTGCTATTCGCCTGATACCGGTGTCGTTGCGTCCTGGCTTGTGGTCAAACCGGACAATTCATTGTTGAGCAAGCTGGAAATGCTGGATTCTTTGTCTTTGGTTTTAATCGGTGCCGCCGGTTTTGGTTTAAAAAAGCCTTTTATGGCAAATGGTGCAAATTTCAGCTATCGGCGGGATGTTTTCCTGGCTGTTGATGGATTTGATGGTATTTACGAATACGGTTCCGGTGATGATGATTTGTTTTTGCAAAAAGTTTCAAAACATGGTCAATGGGACTATAATTTTTGTTTGAATAAAAAGGCAATCGTCACTACCGGGTGCAATCCATCGTTAAAAGATTTTTTTATGCAAAGAATGCGTTGGTCTTCCAAGGGAAACTGTTACCCGAAATCGGTTTTGATTTTTGAAGGATTTGCTTATATTTGTTTTGTGCTGATATTGGCCGGTCCTTTTTTAAGCCTTTTTTCATCATTACCGGTTTGGGCGCCCCTGTTTTTTTTTGTTGAGTAAAATTTTTACGGATTCGATTTTTATTCGAAAAGGAATGCGGTTGGTGGGAATTAAATTCTCATGGCTGTTTTTCCTGATTGCGCAAGTATTTCAGATGTTATATATTGTTTTTATGGGTATATTAAGCTTGAGCGGCCGTTTTCAGTGGAAAGGCCGTTTTTATAAAAAGGGAAAAATCGATCCGGCTGAACAGGGTTGAAATGTTTATCAATATAATTTTTTTGAGGCTTTTGTGGTGAATAAAATTAGAATCTTTTTTTTAATTGTACTTTCTGTTACGTCATTATATGCGGCTGGTTTGGTGAATGTCCCTTTGGATTATTGGGGATATGAGTTTTTGGACCGTATGGAGGCCCGGGGTGTTTTTTCTATGGATTTAAATACACGACCGGTTTCGCGTTATATATTTGCTGATTTTTTGTACCAGGTGGAGAAAAAGCAGGAAAGGGGAGAAATAAGACTTTCCCGTGTTGAAACGGAGACATTGGAACAGTTAAAAGGTGATTTTATTGATGAGATTAAAGCAATTGATCCCAAGGTATTCATAAAATCCCGTGAAAAGCACACACTTTATTACTCGGATTCTACCGGTTTCTTTTACGGCGATGTTTATGCAAGGGAAGCCGTTATATCTAAAAAGGGTGAGCAATATGATCCGGATCTGCTTATTTCTGAAACAACAGCGGGTGCCATTATCCGAGGATCAGTCTTGAATAAAATTGATTTTTACCTTGATGCGCAAAATATGATGACACGGGGAGATGATGTCGATCGAGAAAATTTTAATATTTCTCAGGGAAGACCTATAGGTAAGGTTGGTGAAAACGTATACCAGGACCAGGCGATTGCCTATTTATATTATGGAACACACAAAATAAATATAGAAATAGGCAAAGATGAAATTGCCTGGGGACCCGGATATCGTGGGAACCCGGCTATTTCCAGTAATATGCTGCCGGAAAATATGATTCGCTTTAATCTCCGTTTCAAACGATTCAAATTTACCAAGTCTTCATAGTTTTCTCAGCAGCAGTCTCGGTTCAAAATACCTGGCCGCCCATCGTTTGGATATCCTGATAAAACCTGGTATTGTGTTTGGCGCCGGAGAAACGGTGATATATGGCAACCGAAATGTAGAACTTGCTTATCTTAATCCGATTATGCCTTACCATGTCGCCGAACATCATCTGGGTGATAAGGATAACAATAATCTGTTTTTTGACCTTAATGTTACGTTGATACCTTGTGTAAAGGCTTATGCCGAACTTTTTGTGGACGATATGAATTCGTCTAAAAATCCATTTAAATATTTTGGAACAAAGCTTGGGTTTTTGGCTGGTGCTCATTGGGTGAACCCCCTGGGACTGGATAATTCTGATTTTCGATTAGAATATACTCGTATTGATCCTTATGTTTATACGCATTGGGATTCAATGAATATTTATACGAATTATGATAACGTTATTGGCAATTGGATGGGCCCGGACGCTGATGATTTGTTTGTTCAGTTTGGTATAAATTTTCATCGCGATGTACGCCTGGAATGCTTTTATGAAAAAATCAGGTCCGGTGAAGGTGAAGCAAATACTAAAACACGTCCTTTTGAAGGGGATAGGAAAATATTTTTGGAAGGTGTGGTTGAAAGCCGTCAATTGTTAGGTTTTAAATTGAGAAATCAAATCCGTCGGGATATTTTTCTGTCATTATCATACACTTTTTCAAACACAAAAAATACCGGTCATATTTTGGATAATGATTTTAATGACCATTTAGCGCGTTTTGAATTTTTTATCAATTACTAGTCCAGAACAAAATATAAATTCGAATGGATTCTTGTGGTTACTTTATCGATTATCCTTTTTATCTTTACAGTGGTTTATTGTTTTATTATTGTTTTTATATTGGCTGGTTTTTTCCGTTTACCAAAACCGGACAATGAAAATTTACCTTTTGTTTCCGTGGTGATTGCCGGTCGTAATGAAGAAAAAAATGTAAAAGAATTGCTTTCGGCTTTGTATCAACAGGATTATCCTAAAGAAAAGTATCAGATTATTTTTGTCGATGACCAGTCGCAGGACCACACTGCAGAATATGTCAGGGATTTTTCCGATAAACATGGGGACGTAAACATAACCTTAATAGCATCCCAAAACCGTGATGCGGTTGTTTCTCCCAAAAAAAATGCCATTACAGCCGGTATTGACAGGGCAGAAGGTGAAATTATTTTATTGACGGATGCGGACTGTTTTCCCCCTGAACGATGGATCAGCGGGTTGGTCTCTTACTTTACACCTGATATCGGTATGGTTTTGGGCTTTTCTCCTTATGAACATCCTGATCCAAAAAAGATAGCAGATTATTTGATTGCCCTGGAAGCCCTTTCCCTGGCAGCCGTTGCCGCCGGCACGACCGGTTGGGGACGACCTGCCACTTGTAATGGCCGAAATCTGGCCTATCGAAAAAAGCTGTTTTATGAGGTCGGTGGATTTAAGGACATTGAACAATTTGTCTCCGGTGATGATGATTTATTTTTAAAATTGGTCCTTGAAAAAACATCATGGAAAATTGCCTATGCTTTTCAAGGTGCGTTGGCTGTTCCGACGAGATTGTTAAACTCTTTTCGGCAGTTTGTTCTTCAACGCATCCGCCATGCTTCCAAAGGGTTGCATTACACGCCCAAAATGGTGATTGCCCTGGCCGTCTATTATCTTTTTAATCTTTTGTTTTTGGTGCTTGTCCCATTGTCCTGCTTGGATAATAAAAATTTATTACCTATATTATGTTTCGGGTTTAAAACTATATCGGAATTTGTTTTACTGTTTGTTTATGCAAAACAAATGCAAAGAAAAAAGTTTTTGTCTGTATTTCCCCTGGCTGCAATGTTTCATGTTCCTTATATTGTGGTTTTTGGGCTGCTTGGGCAATTAAAAAAGATTGAATGGAAATAAACTGGCAGGTCTCTTTGGTTTTTTTATCACAAATAACTCTATTATTTACTTTGTTGTATGTCTTTACTCTTTTTGTTTTTTTTGTAGGCATTCATTTACGACGAAAAAGTGTAAATAAAGAGATTTTAAGCGCCAGTGTTATTATTGCCGCCCGAAATGAAGAAAAAAACATTGAAAACATTTTAAATGATCTTGTTTGTCAGACCTATCCCGTTGATAAATTTGAAATTATTGTGGCGGACGACGGGTCGACAGATAAAACCGCCAATATTGTTGAAAGATTTTCTCAAAAGTTTAATAATATTCGACTCATTCAGGTTTCAAAAATACCAACGGGATTCAGTCCTAAAAAATATGTTTTACAAAGCGCCATAAGAATGTCCAGAAGTGATATTATACTGGCAACAGATGCGGATTGCCGCGTCGGTTCTCGATGGATTGAGACAATGGTTTCCTGTTTTACACCCAAGGTCGGTTTTGTCGTCGGCTTTTCACAATATGGAAAGCCTGGTGAAAAACAAAATTTGGTTGAAAATCTTCAAGCTCTCGACTTTTTACAGCTTATGAGCGCTACTGCCGCAACCTGTAACCTGGGTATGCCTTTAGCCGCTTCTGGTCAGAATTTGGCTTATCGGCGGACGGCCTTTGAAATGGTTGGGGGCTATAAAAAGGTAGCAGACCGTATTTCCGGCGATGATGTTTTGCTTTTACAGCTAATTCGCAAGTATACACCGTTTAAAACCGTTTTTGCCTTTTCCGATGCTGCTTTTGCTGTTTCCGAACCTCAACCGACTTTGAACAGTCTCATCAACCAACGAAAAAGATGGGCTTCCAACGGTTCTTATCAATTGAAACAAAATATTCCGTTTTTCATATATCTTGTTTTGGTTTTAATGAGCAACCTGTTTCTGTTTTTCGGATTTGCCCTGGCCGCTATTTTCGGTTCCTATTTATCGGTTTTTACTGTTTGTCTGGCCGCCAAAGCGGCTGCTGAATTGCTTGTTGGGTTTACCGGGGCGAAAATTTTTAAACGTCAGGACTTGTTACGATTTTTTCCTCTATGGTTTATTTTACAAATGCCTTATATCGTCATTGTCGGACTGGCAGGAACATTTGGAAATTATAACTGGAAAGGGCGGGACCATGCTGCTTCAGTTGGTCCTGTTAAACCATTACTACAAAAATTTGTGTCTATATGGAAAAAATTCTAGTTTTACTTTTATATCTTTACATCCTTTTTTCAAATCCCGTTCTGTGTCAAACCGATAACTCTGCTAGTTTAAAATATGGTCCGTTTCTTAATGAAAAATTAGATTTTTCATTAAGTTATAAAGGGCTTGGATCAGCCAAATCCACAATGATTTTTCAAACATCACATAATAATAGTAATAACTATACTGTTCTATGGAATGTGGCTACCAGGGGATTTTATTCTTTTTTGTTCAAGATTGATAATCAATATAAAACAACCATGGACGCTTCCGGACGACTTTTATCTGTTGAAAAAAAAATCCATCAAAAGAACATAGAACAAAATATGAACATACATTACGATCATGGAAAATTGATCGCTGCTGTTAATGATACATTGTTTTATAATATTCGTCCTCATTCGCAAAATTTATTATCTTTGTTATATAATCTACGGACTATGAAGGTTGAACCGGGTGACAGTCTTGAATTTATCCTTGATGTTGAAAACGAATTCTGGAAAATGAACGGTGTGGTGCGTCAGACTGAGAATGTAAAAGGTGATTTTTCATATCTGCCGGTATTGATGTATACCTTTGAGTTTTCCTCATTTCCTGATTACAAAAGACGTCCCTGGAAAACGGACCTGTTTACAAACAGGATTGCCGGACCGGATTCCAAACTTTTAATCATATTATCAAACGATGACCAAAAATTACCGCTTTATCTCGAGTTTGGTGGTCAGGGTGGTTCCGTACAAATGAGATTGGAAAGGGTCCGCAAACAGTGAACATTGTCTTTTTAATATGCATATTCAGTTATGCTCTCTTTTCATTCATTCTTGCATGGGCTTTATTAAAAAAAGAACATCAGAATGATATTGTGCAGCCGTTTATTTCCATCATTATTGCCGTTAAAAACGAAGCTGTAACGCTGGAAAAATGTATACAATCGCTGGTTAGTCTCAATTATCCTGTTGAAAAAATGGAAATTATACTTGTGGATGATGATTCTAAAGACCAGTCTGCTCAAATAATTTCCAAATATACAAAGGTACACCCGCATATAAAATATATTTACCTTGAATCGAAAAATAAAAAAAGGCCGGGAAAAGCCGGTGTGCTGTTGGAAGGAATCGATCAAAGTCATGGCGAGTTTCTTTTTTTTACAGATGCCGATTGTAGTGTTCCTGAAAACTGGATAACAACACTTTTACAGCGTTTTAGTCCTCAAACCGGACTGGTTGGCGGCTACACGTTATTGGATAAAAAGCATGATCGTTTATCCATTTCAGGGAAAATACAATCCATGGACCAGTTGTTTCTTGTTTCTGTTGCCGCTGCCTGTGGCATACTCGGCAAACCGGCAAGCTGGATGGGGAATAACCTTGCTCTTCGCCGCTCTGTTTATGAGCAGGTTGGCGGGTTCCGAAAGTTAGGCTTTAGTCTGGTTGAAGATTTTGCCCTGATCGATGCTTTGAATAAACAAAAAAAATGGAAAATAAATTTTACAACATCTCCCTCTGCTGTTGTTAAAAGTCAGCCGGTTTCAACAATTACCGGGTTTTATCAACAACGTAAAAGATGGTATATCGGTGCAAAAGCGGCCAGGCCCTTTGCAAAAAGTTTAATGGGGATTTGTATTTTATCCCACTTGATAATTATGACTGGTTGGTTGTTTTTACCGTTACAACTTTATTTTGCGGGATTGTTGATAAAAATTGTTTCTGATTTCCTTGTCGTATTGCCTGTTGTTAAAAAATTCGATAGATTTGATTTGTTGAAATATTTTTTGCCCTTCCAGATTTTATATTTTGGATATTCTGTCTTTTTTCCGGTTTTGTTTTTATTTGATTCAAAGGTCAAGTGGAAGGGCGAACAATTTGTTGTTGAAACAATGAATTTCAGAGCATAAACATGCTGCCGCCCATACTTTTACATTATTATATAACCTATCAATGTAACTGCAAATGCCGGTTTTGTGATATTTGGAAAAATGAAAATAAAGAGAACCACATCAAAGCCGAGTTTGATGATGTGAAAAAAAACCTGGTTGAAGCCCGGCAACTGGGTGTGCGTTTTGTTGATTTTACCGGTGGAGAGCCATTACTTAATCCGGATTTACCGGATATGCTGGACTTTGCAAAAAAAACAGGACTTCGAACGACGCTGACAACCAATTGCCTCCGGTATCCGCACATGGCGCAAGCGTTAAAAGGGCGGGTCGATTTTTTACATTTTTCACTGGATTCGATGAATGCCGATGACCATGATGAAATTAGGGGACAAAAATGTTTTGATACCGTTATGCAGAGTATAAACATCGCCCGGGAATTGGACGAAAAACCGGATTTACTTTATACCGTTACAAAAGACAATATTTCGCAATTGCCACAAGCGGCTGCTTTTGCCCGTAGAACCGGATTTATGCTGATAGTCAATCCGGTTTTTTCGCATATACAAAATCATAATTTAGATTCACAATACCTGGATGAAATTGAAAAATACGCCAAACTTCCCTTCGTTTACGTGAATAAAGCTTTTCACACGTTGAGAAAGGCCGGCGGCAATAATGTTAATAAATCAAAATGTAAGGTGGTCAACTCTGCAATTGTTATTTCTCCGGATAATTGTGTTTTGCTGCCATGTTATCATTTTTATCAAAAGAAAATTAAAATATCAACATCCTTGAAAACTATTCGCCAAAGTCCGGAATTTACTGAATTTTTACAGAAACAGGGATGTTTTTCCTTTTGTCAGGGATGTGTGTTAAACTGTTATTTTGATCCGTCGTTTATGTATGAGCTGGATTCGTATTTTTTACAAAGTATTCAGGCAAAAATAAAATATTCATGGTATAAATATATCTACCGTTATTATCTGGAAAAAAGTGGACGTATTGATCGTCGTCCGGTGCTTGAAATATTAAATGAGATAAATGAAAAATATGACGCTATTTGACTTTGAAAACGGGTTTTTCGGGGCCATACTTTTTTTCTTGTATGCTGAAATTCATTACCGGTTTCCCGGTGTGTTCAGCCGTTTGTTTAAAAAAGAACCGGAAATTATAACCGATGTGCCGCATCGGTTGGAGCCGGGTAAAAAACTGCCGGTACTGCTGTTTGTTAAAGATGCGGACAAATATCCGGTCATATTAAAAAAAATGAATGTTGATGTCTATGTTAAGGATAAAAAATACACTATTTTTAATCATATATTTAATGGGGAAAAAATACAAACACAATTTGCTGATTTTTTGTTTCAAGCCGGTCTGCCTGATGTAACCGGGCCGGTACGTGCTGATATTGTTGTGGAATATGAAATCAATGGAAAAATTCGTACCTGCCATAATGATAATTATGCCAAAACGTCGCACGAACCTTTTACCGTGTTGGTGGATGAAAATCCGCTTCCAAAATCGGAAAACTGGTATTATGGTGATCTGCATTATCACAGTTTTTTAACATCCGACCAGGTTGAATTCGGCGCCCCATTACATGTTACCGCAAAAATGGCCGACGCGATGGGAATTGATTTTGTGGCCGTAACGGACCATTCCTATGATCTGGATGACAGATGGGACGATTATTTACAAAACGATGATTCTCTTCCTAAATGGAATTATTTACAGGAAACCGTACAGAAAATCAACAGCGAACAGAAAAAACCTCTTTTATTGGCTGGTGAGGAAGTTTCCGTTGGAAACTGTCAAAATAAAAATGTGCACATGCTGGTGATTAAGGATAAGCAATTTTATCCGGGCAAAGGTGACAGCGCGGAAAAATGGCTGAAAACAGAACCGGATATGTCTGTTACAGAAATTTGTCAAAAATCGGTAGAATCGATGGCTGTTGCCGCTCACCCGGAGATTACACCGCCGTTTTTGCAACGGTTGTTGATCCGTCGCGGAAAATGGCAGTATAACGATTACACGGTTCCCGGACTGGATGGACTGCAAATCTGGAACAGTGAAAAGGATCGGGCTTTTCGCAAGGGAATTAAGGTGTGGACACGCTTGTTGTTGGACGGTTATCGATTGTCCATATACGCCGGTAATGATGCACACGGAAGTTTTGGCAGGTTTCGCCAGATAAAAACGCCTTTTACCAGTATGAAAGAAGGGATATTTGAACTGTTTGGTAAAGCCAAAACCATTGTTTTGGTAAAAAATGGCTTTACTCTGGAAAATATTATTTCAGCTTTAAAAAAGGGACGGTGCGTTATTACTGATGGACCCTTTGCTGAATTTCAACTTTTGGATGATAACAAAAATGTGTTTGAAATAGGGGATTGTTTTTCCCAAAAACAGGGCAAGCTGGTCCTTAATGTTTTATCCACACCGGCATTTGGAAAAATTGATAAGGTCGTTCTGTACACCGGTTCATGCCGTACCAAAAAAGAAACCCGTACATATTTGAATGATCTCAATACGCCGGGTTCCTATACTTTTCAATATGAAATTGATTTGTTTGATCTACCTGAAAGAGGATATTTGCGAATACAGGTAATTTCTTCCAATCATTTACAGCAATATTTGTGTTTGACAAATCCTGTTTATGTGGATACTAGAACAATTTAATTTTTTTAATAATACGTTTAAGACCTCTTCCAAACATTTCCGGTTCAATTTCAATGTGCCGCTCTTCACCTTCACCAAAACTACTGGATTTAATAGAGTCAATTGCTTTCAGGGTGTCATGCACGACAAATCTTTCATAATTACTCATATGCGGTAACGTGATTTTTTTTCCTGTTTGAAGCGCTTCATCTGCTTTTTTTTGTGCGTATTGACGCAAATTACCGACAGGATAAACCCGTAATTCATAATCTTCACCAAATCGGTAAGTTTTTGTAACGATATTTGGATTGTGATCAAAATGTCTGTGAATCAATTTTCGTTCAAAAGCATTTAATTTTGAGAGTGATATGGGTTCGATAGAATTTTCCAATTCAGCTTTAATTTTTTTGGCCAGCCGAATAATTTTACCATTCGATTCCTGATTACGATAGTTCCTTTTTTCCATATACTTCAACCTCATTGTCTGTTTCATTTATATTTAACCCCCGTCCTAACTGCATTTTTATATATAATTATAATAAATCGATCAATTTTTGATGAATGTTCCCAAAGGGTCCATTACTAAATGTAACAACAATATCTCCCTTTTGCAAACTAGTTTTTAAGAAATTCACTATTTCATCCACACTGCTAAACAATTGAGCAAATTTTTGTTGTTCTTTCAAAGCTTTGACAAATTGTTCACAGGAAAACAATTGTCCGGCAGGGACTTTTTCCGGCCGGTCCACCGGGGGCACCAGAATTTTATCAGCATCTTTAAATGCTGGAACAAGCTCATTTTGAAAAATATTTCGTCTGGTGGTTGCTGTCCTCGGTTCGAATAGGGCCCAAATAGTATTGTCTTTGTACTGGTTTCGTAATGCCGACAGGGTTTCCTGAATAGCTGTTGGATGGTGTCCAAAATCGTCATATATTTTTATATTGTTTTTTTCTGCCTTTAGTTCCAGTCTACGTTTAACACCTTTAAAATGTTTCAGAGCATCACGAATGGTTTGCCAATCTATTCCACAAGTACGTGAAACAGCAATGGCTGCCAGGGCATTGCGGATATTATGGTTTCCCCGAAGAGTAAATTCAACTGTATCGAGCTCTTTATCATTATGGATGACTGAAAATGTGACTCCGTTTTCTATGAATTGAATATCTGCGGCCATCCACTCTGCTTTCGCCAAAATTCCAAAGGTTTGTACGGAACAAAAAGCTTTTTTACTTAATTCCACAGCGGTTTCATTTTCACTGTTTACAATTAAACATCCGTTTTGCGGGATGAGATTAATCATGCGTTGAAAAGAAAGTTTTATCTGGTCCAACGAGTCATATATATCCGCATGATCAAATTCAATTCCGTTTATTACAGCAATGTCGGGCATGTATCGTAAAAATTTTGAGGCTTTGTCAAAAAAGGCAGAATCGTATTCATCGCCCTCAATGATAAAGTCATTTCCGTCGCCAAGCTGAAATCCGCGTGAAAAATTGTTCGGAATACCGCCGATTAAAAATCCCGGCTTTTTGTCCGCATAATGAAAAATACAGGACAACAGAGAAGTTGTTGTTGTTTTACCGTGTGTACCGGTGACGACGATGGAACGTTTTCCTCTGATGAAAAACTCTCGTATGGCGTCGGGCAGTGAAATATAAGGAATGTGATCGTTCAGTATCTTTTCAATTTCCACATTGCCTCTGGAAATTGCATTGCCGACAACCACCAGGTCGGGTTTGGGTGACAGGTTTTTTACATCGAATCCCTGAATGATTTTGATGCCCTGTTCTTCAAGAAAGGTGCTCATGGGCGGATAAATCCCGCTATCGGATCCGTAAACGTTATAACCTTTTTGTTTCATCATGGCTGCCAGCGAGGCCATTGCTGTTCCGCAAATAGCCAGGAAATAAATATTTTTTACGTCTTTTATATACATAGAGTTCTCAAATTTAATTTTTTGCTGTTATTGCGGTAAAACCGTTTTCTGAAATTTTTACTTTTTTAATTTGTCCCTTTTTACCCGGACTGCCCAGCTTTGTGCCGTTTAATGTCATTTCTGCCCCTCCCGCGTTACCGATTTTCAAGGTAAAGGGTGTGTCACTTTTCCAGCGTTTATAATCTCCCGGATAAAAAATAGCTTCGTCAACTAATGAGTCATAATGTGTAATTTGCAGCCAGGTCGTATCTGTTGCCAGTATTTCCAAAACAAGTTCAGGATTTTTTTCTGGTTGTCTCTCCGGTGTTTCGGGAGTATCAACAACCTGTGTGCTGTCTTTTTCAATTGTTATATTAACAGGTGGCTGCGGTACCGAGTCCTTTTTATTCATCAATGAAAAAATTAGAATTACCGCTAAAAGTGTTCCCAAAGCATAAAAGAGCCATTTGGGTCTGTTCTGTTTAACTGAATATTCAGATTTTGGTTTTATAATTTTGACATCGGATTTGTTGGGTTCTGTTTCATCCGGCAGGGGTGGTTTTTTTAACGCATTATATTCGTTTATAATACTGTCCGGATTCAAACCGACATGCTCGGCATAAGTTTTTAAAAAAGCCCGGATATATACATCCGGTAAAAAATCAAATTCGCCCTGCTCAATTTTTTTAATATAATCAGCAGATATTTTTAATTTTTGGGCCAGTTCACTGACGGTGATCTTTTTGTCGCTCCGTTGTGTGGATAATTTTTGACCGATTTGAATGTATGGATTTTCGTTTGTCATATTATATGTTTTTATTCTTGTTAAAAAAATTAATCATTGTAGTGTAAAATTTTGTTAATGGAAAACCGACAACATTGTAAAAACATCCTTCAATACGGTCGGCAAAAACAGCGCTTTGGTCCTGAATACCATAGGCACCGGCCTTATCCATTGGATTTTGGGTACCGACATATCCTTCAATTTCCCAATCAGCCAGTTTGCGAAAATGGACAGCCGTTACTTCATAATCCGTAAAAGAACGATTTTCCGGTTTTTCTATCAAACAAAAGCCGGTATATACGTGATGCGTCCGATTACTTAGCTGTTTTAACATGGATACGGCTTCACGGGTGTTTTCGGGTTTTCCCAATATAGTATTATCCAGCACAACAATCGTATCTGCACCAATGACGAGACCTTTGTCTGTGTTATCGGCAACAAATCTGGCCTTTGCTTCCGAAAGTTGTAATACATGCTGCACGGGATCGGTCACTGTGATTAAGGATTCGTCGAAACCGCTTGGCTGAACAACAAAATCAAAACCGATCAACGATAACAGCGACGCCCGGCGAGGTGATTGCGAGGCCAGTATTATTTTATTATTATAAAAATTTTGCAAGTAATTAGTCATTATTTCCTTTTTCGTTACTGTCCAGAAATATCGTAACCGGTCCGTCGTTATTGATGGTTACCAGCATTTTGGCGCCAAATTCTCCTTCTGCAATTTTCAGGTTGTATGCCTGTAAATATTGGACAAATTTTTCATATAAGGGTTTAGAAATATCCGGCGGGGCGGCATTGGAAAATCCCGGCCGTCTGCCGCGCCGACAGTCTGCATAAAGAGTAAACTGGGAAACGGCTAAAATTTCAGCGCCTGTGTCCAAAGCTGAAAGATTGAATTTTTCATTTTCATCCTGAAAAATTCGCATATTAACGATTTTGCGGGCCAGATATTCGGCGTCCTGTTCGGTATCTGTTTGAGTGACACCCAATAAAACAACCAGCCCCTTGTCTATTTTTTCCAGTAAAACATTATCGCTTTCGACAGATGCTTTTGTTACGCGCTGAATGAGTGCTCTCATGTAATGTTGATAACTCCTTTTTTTAAATACGCCCCATATATATAGCCAGCAAACCGACCAGCATATCTGCTTTTAAAAAAGCGGAGAGTTTGCGAAAATTGTGCATGGTTGATGTTTTCCACATTGAGAAAACAGTAAAGATGATCACCGTGTTTACTCCGGCCATAACAACAACAAAATACCATATTTTATAGATATTAAAAATATATGGTATAAATGTGACAAAAAATAAAACCGTAAAAACGCATGTTGCTGTAATTTTTGATTTTTTCAAGCCAAAAACAACCGGCATGGTCCGTGCTTTGTTTAATTGATCTCCGTTCACATCTTCCATGTCTTTAATAATTTCCCGTCCCAAATGCATTAAAAAGGCAAACATGGCCGGAATGATGGCGTGTTTGGGACTTGCGGAGGCAATGCCGCCATAAATAAACGCCAGACCGGTTGCAAGGCTGACGGTCAGGTTGCCCCACAAAACCGTCCTTTTAAGCTTGTAGCTGTAAAAATATAACAGAACGGCTGATCCGGTTGCAATTATCAGAGCGGTATAATTAATAAACATGCTGAACGATATACCAATTATCGCACAGATGATAGTAAAATAAACAGCTTCTTTCGGCTGGACAGCACCGGAAGGAAGTGGCCGATTTGGTTTGTTTATTTTATCTATTTCTATATCAAAATAATCATTTATCGCATTGGCTGCTGCCGTAATGAATGCACCCGACAGGCAGGCGCTTAAAACAGCAACATAGTGTGACAGACCGCCGCTGATAAACGCGGCCAGTAATATTGAAATAAAAGAAATAAAAACATTTACCGGACGTGCTAATATGAAAAAACCCCGGTATTTTTTGCTGATTCGGGGGATGGGGTGTCTCCTTAGACTGAACAATTGTTTCAATTTACTGATTAATATAGTGTTTAACCAGAGAAAATGCAAGAGCAATTTCATATGTAAAATATTGTAGATCGGCAAAAACTTCTTGATTCTCTTGTTCTGAAATCATATAATTATTTGAAGAGTATTTTTTGTGTTAAGGGGATTTTTATTTCATTGTATGGTAATTATTTATAACGTAAAAAATAATCATCTTTTGCATTATACACTCAATAAAATAATGGACGTCTGTTGGCTGCAATATTATTTTAAACATATAACAGAATAGCTGAGGAACCGAGGGAATTTGTTATGTTTAAAACAGTTTGTTTTTTAATATTATTTTATTTTGCTTCAATATGTGTTGGTGCGGAGGATTGGAGCCTGTTACCAGGGAAAACAATTGATGACGAGGCTGTTAAAATCGCCTTGAATGATTTAATCGATTGTGCTTCACAATATGAAATTATATGCAAAATTAAGGATAAAGTAAAAAAGGGGGAACCGGATTTATATTGGTCACCCGGACCGGGATGATCATGTAAAAATTCTTGCTGAGAAATATGATTTAGCTCTGAATGACATTTCAAATCCTCAGGGATTTGAAATAATATCATTAAAGGACAATGATGATAAAATCATTTTAATTTGTGGCGCCACAGTTGTCGGTAACGTCAACGGCATTTATTGGGTGTGGGACCGGTTGCGAATTGCAAAAACAATCCCTCAAATAAATAGTGTCCGTATACCAGACCTGGATATTCGCTTTGTTAGCGGAAACAGTAAAGAGGAAATCCGGCAGGCCCTGAGGTATGGAGCAACATGGGTCTATGGCGGTCCTTCTGTTAATCATTTGGTCCCCTGGAATGATGATGAATTGGCAACACAAAATGAGCAGAACCGTTTAAAAGTCAAAGAACTGGCCGATTATGCCCACAGCCTGCATTTGAAATTTTTTGTGTTTGAAGACGAGTTTTCCTATCACCCCTCTCTTTTTAAAGAATTTAATGCAACGCTCTCACCAGCAGACCCTGCCTTTTGGGACGCTGTCCAGGCAAAATACCGGCGACTTTTTCAGGCCCTTCCGGAAATCGATGGTATTCGTTTGCGGACCGGTGAATCCACCCGGATCGGCGGCGCTTTTAAACCTTATGATGTAATGCATGAAGGTGAAAACTGCAACTGGGGGCTGGAAAAACGTTATCGAACTTTTGTAAAAAAAATGTATGATGTGGTGGTTGGGGAGTTTGATAAAATTTATTTTCAGCGAACCTGGGTCACAAGCCATCACGAACAGCACTCTGTTGCCGAGGTTTATAAAAATATTTTTACGGATGAGATCCCTGTTAAAAATCTTTATCTGTCACCCTACCTCAGCACCACAGATCGATTTTTCCACCAGCCTTATAATCCCACTTTTAATCAAACACCGCATAATATGATCGTTTTATTGTCCACTCTCGACTATCACAGTCGGGCTGGCGTGAATACCTTTCCAGTTTTCCCGGGTTGTATTTTCAATGCGGTCTGAAAAGCATCATGATGCCGCAAAGCCATGTGCTGAAAGGTGTCGATTTTGGCATGGCCGACCCATCGGACTGGAATACGCGGGGTGTCACGGCTTATACTGTCTGGCGTCTGTCCTGGGAACATGATGCGGATATTAAAGAGATTGCAAGCGATTTTGCATCCATCCACTTTGGCGCTGAGGCTGCCGATCAAATTGCCGAATTATATCAGTTGTCGCCGAATGCTTATAAATATGGAATTTATATCGAACCCGCTGCGTATGGGGATTTCAGTTCTCTGCCGCATTTACGTCTGACTACTTTTCCGGCAAAAGGATTTCCCTGGTTGGATAACGGTAAAAAACATATCGGGTTTTTATATAGGCTCTACCTTCGCTGTCTGCCCTGGCAGCAGGAAACACTGATGTATTTGGACCATGGGCTGGAAATTGCCGGGGATATGCAAAAACGGTTTCAGAATATAAAGCCGCTTTTACAAAAGAATGAAAAATCGATAGAGTTGGAGCAGTCAATTGATTTGACAAAAATGCTCATTCAAACAAATATTTTTTATATTAAAACTTTTTTTGCTTATTTTGATTATAGAAACGATCCTTCGTTGGACCATAGAATTCATTTGCTGAAAACATCAAGTGTGCTCATGAATTCCATGCGTGATTTTTCAAATACACCCGGATGTGTTTACCGGCTGGACGGCATGAACCAGTTGTTGAATAATGTTGATCAGGCTGTTGAAGATATTAATAAAGCAGAACAAATGCTGGCGAACGCGCCGGATGAAGATGAAATAAAACAGATCATCCTTGATCAGCAGCAAAAACACGCACAATTATTTCAAAACCGAAAAAATGAAATGGTCCACCTGCTTCATTGGCGGGGCAGGGTTGACGGACAGGATATGCTGCATATTTCCAAAGACAAATTAAAAGTGGAACACCTGCGTTATGATCATATTGCAGATATGTCCTTTGAGTTTTTTAATCCTTTGCCGGATGAACCGGTTTCCGTTATAATCGTAGATAAAATGTCCCGTTCATATAAACCGTTTATTTTAACACAACCCTCGTCAAAAAATGGCTATAAAGCGACTGTTTTTCTTTCTGATTTTCCCTGTCATGGTTACAGTTGGTGGGAATTTGATCTGTACTATATTCGGCAGGAACCAAAAGTTATCGGTCTTGATGTACCATGGAATTAATATGAGGTTTTCAGGATGAACAAAATTATAACGATTTTGATCCTGTTAATCGGGATTGAGAGTTATGCAGGCCCTCTTTTCAGTAAAAAGGATATTTTTGCGCCGGACGAAAAAAAGCACGGACACACCCATGCTTCATCCATTATTGCTTTTTCAGATAACAGCCTTTTAGCCTGCTGGTATGAAGGCAAATCCGATAAAAGCCGGGATGTGCATATTCAGGCAGCCTGGTTATTGCCTGGTCAGCAAAACTGGTCGCAGACCTTTTTAATGGCCGATACTCCCATGCTGTCGGACAATAATCCTTGTCTGTTTTTTGATGACAAAAATCAGTTATGGCTGATCTATTACACCCTCCTCGGAAGTCCGGAACAGGCCTGGGACACAGCTTTTTTGCGATATAAAATATGTACAAATCCGGTTGCCGGTGAAAAGATAAAATGGGACGTTGAAAATGATTTGGCAATCATTCCCAATAAACTTGATGAAACAATGCGGGAATTATACCTGCAATATTCTCAAAAAGAAGATATGAAAACAGATTCTGATTTATATAGGGATTTGGAGTTTAATTTAAAAGACCAGCTTGTACGAAAACTTGGCTGGACAACAAGGGCACGACCCGTCACCCTGTCCAATGGAAATATTTTGCTGCCGATGGCATCTGAGACATTTGGCATCGCCATGATGGCCTTGACGCCGGATTACGGAATAACATGGATTTTTTCCGAACCTCCATTTGGCTTTGGTGTGGAACAGCCCAGTGTTTTTGAACGAAAAAACAAACAATTGGTGGCCTATTTTCGGGATGCCGGACCTGATCATCGCATCCGGACCAGTGTTTCGAACGATATGGGACTGACCTGGTCACCGATACAAAATTTATCCTTACCCAATCCCGGTTCGGGTTTGGAAGTATTGCGGCTTGAGAGTGGAAATATTCTTTTAATTTATAATGACTGCGAAAACGATCCCCGTAATCGTTTGGCCGTTGCTTTGTCGGATGACGAAGGTGTCTCCTGGAAATGGAAACGGTATCTGGAATATGACGATGGGAACGAACGGTTTGATTATCCATCCGTCATTCAAACAAAAGACGGACTTGTTCATGCTACCTATAGCGTGGATGTGAAAACAATCCGGCACGCCGTATTTAATGAAAAATGGATTATGAATATAGATTGATGATGATAAATTTACGAAACAGGGAGTATCTATGAAATTTGAAAAAATTGACAGACGCTGTTTTTTGACAAGTGCGGCTGCCGCTTTTGGGGCTTTTACAATTGTTCCGAGGCATGTTCTCGGCGGTCAGGGATTTATGGCGCCAAGCGACCAGATTACCAAGGCTGTTATTGGTGTCGGCGGAATGGGAAGAAACCATTTGGACTATCCGGGTGCCCGACTGCTTGCCGTTTGTGATGTGGATACAAAACATTTGGACCGGGCTTTGAAAAAAGTCAATGACAATTCGGTAAAAGCATATACGGATTTTCGTGAGGTTTTGGAAAGAAAAGATATTGATGTTGTGCATATAGCAACGCCGCCCCATTGGCATGCGTTGATGTCCATTGCTGCGGCCCAGGCCGGTAAAGATGTGTGGTGTGAAAAACCCATGACCCGGACCATCGGCGAGGGACAAAAAGTTGTCGAGGCAATGGAAAAATATGGCACTATTTTTCGTATTAATACCTGGTTTCGGTTTACGGGTACATTTTATGGTTTGGGTTTCCCGGTAAAACGTGTAAAAAAATTGGTAGAAAGCGGTTTGCTGGGGTGGCCGTTAAAAGTTACCATCAGTAAAACAACCGGTTTTTCCTGGAAATTTTATTGGAGCGGTAAAGAGAACCTTGTACCGGAATGGATTCCGGAGAATCTGGATTATGATTTCTGGCTGGGACCGGCACCCTATAAACCCTATCATCATCATCGTGTACATGGTACTTTTCGCGGTTATTGGGACTATGACGGCGGTGGATTAGGAGACATGGGGCAGCATTACCTTGACCCTGTTCAATATTTTTTGGGAAAAGACCATACGAGTCCGGTTGAAGTTGAAGCTGATGCGCCCCAGGCGCATCCTGATGCGGCCGGACTGTGGCGCAAGATTTATATGAAATATGCGGACGGTTGTGAAATTATTCTTGACGGTGAAGCAAAGGATAAAAATGTGCCTTATATTGAAGGCCCCAAGGGGAAATTATATCTCGGATTCAAGTCCGATATACCTGATTTGGACCGAAAGCTGGATGCGCTTCCGGACCCTGAACCGCAGGTGACCGACTTTTACCAGGCAGTCAGGGACCGGAAACGGTTTGCACTGAATGAACAAAACGGACAAAAGTCCTGCACCTTGATAAATTTGGGCAAAATTGCCGTTCGGCTGGGCCGGAAATTATATTTTGATCCGGAGACCCAGCAATTTATCAATGACGAAGAAGCAAACCGTTATATCCATCAGCCCATGCGGGCGCCGTGGCGTATTTAGTGAATTTGAATTTATTGAAAGGTATAATATGTTTTTTAAGAAAATATTTGCTGTTTGCATCATTTCTGTTTTGGGATTAACGGCTTGTGCTGCAACCGCCAAGAGTCATTCAACTGTTGACAAGCCGATCTCCTTTGCATTGGAAGAATTGTTTAATGCTTACCCGGCACAGGACAATCTTTCCCAACATCTTTTAGATAAAGAGATATTGAATCACGGCCCGGAAGGTGTGCTTGAAATATGCCGATATTTATCTTCCGGTGATACTTTGGTTAGAACAAAAGCCTGTTTTGCCATAAATGGCTTGTCACATTATGTGCTCAAATATGCTAAAGAAGAACAGCGGTTGTCTTTTGTAAATGCGTTGCTAACAGCGTTAAAACAACAGAATAATGTGGTTAATAAAGTATTTTTGCTGGAACAGCTTGAAAATTGTGCTCAAGATGAAGCCGTTGAACCGTTGTCCCAATTCGTGACTCAGGAAAAATTATGTGCACCCACAGTAAGGACAATGGTTGCTATTGGTGGCGAAAAATCCGGACGGGCTTTGCTTAAGGCAATGGACCAGAAAAATGAAAAGAACCTGGTGCATCTTGTTCAGGCCCTGGGACAACTTGAGTACATACCTGCGTGCACGGCTGTTTTTAAATTGACGGATCACAAAAACGATCTTTTAAAAAATGCCGCCCTGCATGCTTTGGCTAACTTGGGGTATGCGCCTGTTGAAGCAAAATTAAAAGCTGAAACAGCTAATGGTGGTGATGTGGATGATTTGATGCTGCTGGCTGAAAAGAGTAAAAATAAGACCAATGGTATTTTGATTTGTCGGGAGATCCTTGGTGATTCAGGAAAATATTCGGATGCTGCCCGGATTCAGGCTTTCCGCACGCTTGCCGATCTGGATAAGAAACAGGCTTTTTATGTTTTACCCGGACTCGTTCAGGAGAACAGCAAAATTCGTAATGCCGTATTAAATATTGCCGAACAACAAAAATTGGACGTTTCTTTTGATGTATTAAAAAAGCAATATGTTGACGGGTCTTCTGCGGTGAAAATTGATATTATCCGGTTCTGGGCGCGTCAGAATCAAAAACAAGCAATGCCGCTTATTTTAGAAGCGACAGCTTTGCAATATCCAAATTTGTGTCTGGAGGCTTTAAAAGCCATTTCGTTGATTGATCAGAAACAGGTGATAGCGCCTGTTTTTAATGTATTAAAAAATGAAAACAGTAAAGAGTTAAAAGAGTCTGCATCTCTAATTTTATTCACGATACCTTTTAAAACCTATCGGGAGACATTATACAAAGAATACCCCGGTCTTTCAGATGATTGCAAGATAACGGCGCTTGAATTGATAGGTAACGTACAGGATGCCGGATTTTTTCAAATCATTTCACAGGATGTGGCTTCTGATAATAAAAAATTATCATCTGAAGTATTAAAATTGTACGCTGATTTTGGCAGCCAGAAAGAGTTTGATTTGTTATATGAAAAACTGGCGAATGATCAATTGAAAAATTCGGCCGCCAATACATTTGTGTCCATGTACAATCGCCTGAAAAATAAAAAAGAAAATTTTGCCAAACTTGAAAAAGCATTTCAGGAAAGCGAAAACAAAGAGATATATTTCCGAATTTTTAAAGGGATCGGTGATAATAAATCCCTGGAACTGGTAAAAGGTGAAATAAAGTCTGACAAAGACCAGGTGGTTCGTACCCTGGCCAACTGGCCGAATGATAATGCTCTGGAAACCCTGATTGATCTGGCGGCAAAGGGGAAAGACAAAACCCATAAAATTTTAATTTTCAGAGGCGCTGTCCGCTTGCTGCGTGAAACACCCATGGGGCAACCACGGGCTTTTGAATACTGCAAACAACTCATGGAAATAGCAGACCGTCCGGAAGAAAAAAGACTTGTATTGTCGGAGCTGAGTAATATTGAATCACCCCAGGCTCTTGAATATCTTGTGCAGTTTTTTGATGATCATGATCTTGATTATGATGCTGTGTTTGCCGCGACTAAAATTGCCGGTATCAGCGAAGATCAGCAGGAAAATTTGTCTCCTGAACAGGTTGTTTTATCGCTGGTAAAAGCCAATGCATCAAAATCATTACAAACTAAACTCGCGGAACAACCCATGCTTCGTGATGAATTAAACCAGCCGCCGGACGGATTTACAGCACTGTTTAATGGCAAGGATTTAGCCGGCTGGAAAGGCCTGGTGGAAAATCCCATAAAAAGAGCAGCCATGACGCCGGATGAGCTGGCAAAAGCACAAAAACAGGCGGATGATTTTATGCGGGACCACTGGTCTGTTGTTGACGGTGTTATCTGTTTTGACGGTCATGGTCACAGTTTATGCACGGAAAAAGATTACCGTAATTTTGAAATGCTGGTGGACTGGAAGATTGAAAAGTTTGGTGACAGCGGCATTTATTTGCGTGGTGCGCCGCAGGTACAAATCTGGGACACGGCCCAATGGCCGGAAGGTTCCGGAGGACTGTACAATAACAAAATTAATCCCAGCAAACCGCTCGCTGTTGCTGATAATCCGATTGGCGACTGGAATACTTTTCGAATTATTATGAAAGACGAACGTGTCACCGTGTTTTTAAACGATGTTCTTGTTGTGGATAATGTGATTATGGAAAATTATTGGGAACGGGACAAACCCATTTATCCTGTCGGACAAATTGAATTGCAGTCACACCATTCACCGCTGTATTTCCGGAATATATTTATCAAAGAACTTCCGGATGATGAACCGGCTTTTTCCGGACCGTTGTTTAACGGTAAAGATTTGACAGGCTGGGAAAGCGTCAACAACTCGCAGGGCTGGAACGTTAAAGACGGTATTCTTTATACGGAAGGTACCGGCGGCGGATGGATTTCGACAACTCGTGAGTATGACAATTTTAAACTGGACCTGGAATTCCGTGTTCCGCCGGACGGCAACAGCGGTGTTTTTATAAGAGCGCCTCATAAAGGTGATCCGGCTTATACAGGAATGGAAATACAGGTGCTGGATGATTATGCTGAAAAATATAAAAATCTGAAACCCTACCAATACACCGGCAGTATTTACGCTGTTCAGGCTCCTGACAAAAGAGTGACTAAAAAAGCCGGTGAATGGCAGAAAATGAGCATCACCTGTAACGGTCCCCAGGTGACGGTGGTTGTAAATGGAATACAAATTATTGATACAAATATTATCAACTATCTTGATCAGGAAAAAGAACATCCGGGACTTAAACGTCGAAAAGGTTTTGTCGGATTTCAAAACCATCATACAAAAATAGAATATCGAAATATTTATTTAAAAGAATTAAGATGATGCAGTGATTATATTTCAGGGCCGTAAATTTTTACGGCCCGATTTTTATGAGGGAGAATTTAAATGAACAGGGTGATTTGTGTATTTATTTTTGTTTTGTACACATCATTGATTTCATTTGCTGGTGAACCATCGGCTTTGGATATTCTGGATGTGCTGGTCTATGGCGGTTTTGGCCAGATAAAATATCAATTCGGCGGGGAACCCGGGGGTGAAAATCCTGATCTGGATGATTCGGAATGGCAAACCGTGCCGATTGGATTCAAATGGAATACACCTGAAACCAATGTCTGGTTTCGTACCAGAATCAAAATTCCGGAAAGCAGGGGCGGCTTTTCTTTAAGCGGCCGAAAAATGACATTACATTTAAATGTGGATAACGGCGGACAGGTTTATGTAAATGGAAAATTTGTCGGCGAGTTTACCTGGGCAAATGGTCATTATGTCCTTTCTGAAAATGTGAAACCCGGACAGGAATTTCTCATTGCCATTCGCGGCATCAACCATATTGGCTGGGGACAATTAAAAGATGCCAATATCGAATTCAGCGGTTTGCAGGAGGTGCAAAAAGAGCTGCAGCCGCATGTCTGGCGGCTTTTTGCTGCCAAACGGATTGCCCTGGAAATGAGTGAACAGCCGCAATATTGGCTCAAGGAAATTGAAAAGCTTGCCCAAAGAGTTGTGAATTCACCGGCGTTTAGCAGCGGTGATAAAGATGAATTTATAAAAACGTTGAACAAGGAATTTTTAGCGTTGCAGCCTTTGGGGGAGGAAATTCGCAAAAAATACCAGTTATTCTGTGCCGGTTATTCCCATATTGATCTGGCCTGGTTGTGGACCTGGAAAGAAGCAAAAGATGTAACCAAAGTAACGACCCAATCGGTTTTTAATATTATGGAACGGTTTCCTGATTTTAAATACAGCATGGGACAGGCACATGCCTATCGCTGGCTCGAACAGGATTATCCGGATTTGTTTGAAAAAATTAAAGAAAAAGTTGATGAAAACAGGTGGGAGATTGTCGGGGGAATGTGGGTTGAGCCGGATTGTAATCTTCCTTCCGGGGAGTCTTTTGTTCGCCAGGTTTTTTACGGCAAACGATATTTTCAGGAAAAATTCAATAAAGATGTGAAAATATGCTGGATTGTCGATTCCTTTGGTTATAACTGGAATTTACCGCAAATTTTAAAACAAAGCGGTTTTGATGCGTTTATCAGTCATAAAATAAACTGGAATGATACCAATAAATTCCCCTATCGCTTCTTTTGGTGGCAGGGGCCGGACAGCAGTCGTATTCTTGCCTATATCCCAAGAAGCGGTTATGATCACAAGCTCGGCGCTGATGATTTGATCGGATTTTCCCAGGAGGAAATGAAAGAGCAGGGACTGGGAAAAGAGTTTGTAATTTATGGTGTGGGCAATCACGGCGGCGGACCGACAATGGAAATGCTGCAAAAAGCGAAATATGTTGCCGAATCACCTGTTTTCCCGCAACTTAATTTGACCACCTCGGAAGATTTTTTTAACAGTATTTCAGAACAGGACATAAAAAAATTGCCGGTTTGGGACGACGAACTTTATCTGGAATTTCATCGGGGAACATATACATCTCAGGCAAACACAAAAAAACACAACCGCAAACTGGAAGGACAGGTATTAACGGCTGAAAAACTTGCCGGTCTTGCTGCACTGCACGGTGAACCCTACCCGCAGGCCGACCTGGACCTGATTTGGGAAACGTTAATGTTTAACCAGTTCCACGATATTTTGCCAGGTTCTTCCATCAATGCCGTTTATCATGATACGGAAATAGAGTACAAACAAGCCGAAAAACTCGCTGCAGACATTATAGAACATTCCATGTGTCGGCTTGTGGAAAAAATGGATACCCGTGGTAAAGGTGAGGCCTTGATCGTTTATAATCCGCACTCCTGGGCCCGCACAAGTCCGGTCACCGTCTCTCTTGACCGGCTTGAAGCTGATAAAGAGTGGAAGATTTTGTCTGATAACGGTGCAGAGATTCCCAGTCAAAAAATTGATAAAAATCCTCTGGGGGCCAAAATTTTATTTATGGCGGATAATGTACCATCCTATGGGTATAAACAATATCGGCTGGTAAAGGGACCGGCACGTGCCAATTCAACACAACTGATCAGCGATCAAAAAATGATTGGTAACGAATATTTAAAATTGATTATAGATGAAAAAACCGGTTATATCCGTCAGTTGTATGATATCCGCAATCAAAAAGATGTTTTTGACGAACCAAAGGGAAACATGCTGCAACTGCGCAAGGTCGCCAATACACGTGATGACGCCTGGAATTTAGAGTACGGCGGTGAACCTGTGGAACTCGACAGCGCCCTGTCGGTTCGACTCGTTGAAAGCGGTCCGGTGCGGGCAACGATCCATGTCAAACACAGTTATTTGGGTGAAAACAAGGAGCAGCGATCACCCACTGAAGATTTCCCCTCTTCCTTTTTTGATCAATATATTTCCTTATATAATCATCTACCCTATGTTGAGGTCCGTAACCATGTGGAATGGTGGGAAGAGCATAAAATGCTCAAAGCTGCCTTTCCTGTTACTGTTCAGGCTGCGACTGCAACTTATGAAATTCCCTATGCGACTATTGAACGGTCAACCGGAAATTTGACCTCATTTGAAAAAGCACGATTCGAAGTGTCGGCCCAGCGCTGGGCGGATTTGTCCGATGGCGAGTATGGCGTCAGTTTGATTAATGATTGCAAGTATGGCTATGACATTAAAGGAAACCTGATCCGCTTGTCGTTGTTAAGAGCGCCGCTGTCCCCGGATCCCATGTGTGACCGCGGTTATCATGATTTTTCCTATGCTGTTTATCCCCATCAAAAAACCTGGAGAGAAGCCAATACCACCCAGTTGGGAATCGAATTCAATGAGCCGTTGGTTGTTTATCGTGCGGAATCCCATAAGGGAAGTCTGGAACCGGCATTTTCTCTGCTTCAGGTAGAGCCGGAAAATGCGGTTGTGAATGTTTTTAAAAAGGCCCGCGATCTTGATGTATGGATCCTTCGGCTGTATGAAACGGAAGGAACGTCCTGTAGGTCTGAGTTACGCTTTTCCCGTGATCTGAAAAATGTTCAGCAAGTCGACCTATTGGAAAATGGACTGTCGGAAATACAAATCCATAAAAATTCGTTCTCGTTTCCGTTAAAACCGTATCAAATTCAGAGTTTTTGTTTAGAGTTTAAATAAATTTTGCAGGAGGACAATGTGATGAATAAAGCTGTATATTTCGTCCTGTCTTTGTTTTTTTGTATTATATTTGGATTTTCAAACAGTCTGGCGAAACCTCTTGAAGATAATAAATGGATAACGGACTGGCTGTTGTGCGGACCGGTTGAATGTTCCGTTGTTCCGGGACAGGCATCCGAACTGGCGCATTTAAATGGTTTTGAGGTGGACTATTTAAAAAGTATCGGTGGTGAGGAAAATCCCCAAATTCATGAGGATTTGGTTTTTCAGGCCAATGTAATGGATTTAAAATGGACAACCTTTGCCGGTCAGGACTCTCTCGTTGATCTTGATAAATCTGTTTCCGGCAAAGAAAATGTGCTGGCCTATGCCTATTGCGAAATTGATATGGACAATGACAAGGTTTGTTTACTCTCTTTGGGGACAAATGACGGCGGAAGGCTGTGGTTAAACGGTCAAGTTATTTGGGACAATCCTGAACCACGTGGTCTGGTGCCGGATGATGATATGATACCGGTCCGTTTGCACAAAGGCGTTAATACAATTTTGTTAAAGGTGGAAGAACGCGGCGGTTCATGGGGCTTTTGTATGCGTTTTAAACCGTTTGACTCAACTTCTCTGGCCCGGCAGACAGGTTTGTTTTCGGTTAAAACGAACCAACAGGGAAAGTCTTTTCTGGTGTTTAAACATCCCGTTGCAATGGCAGGTACGATTTTAAAAAAAGTAACCCTGTCTGTTTCCCTGCAAAATGATCCGGACAATATGATATGGACCGGCACCTGGGACAACAGTGCGCAGATGCCGATACTCAATGATTTTGATCCATTCGAAAAATATATACTGAAAATCGAATCCGAATTAGCGGATGGGAAAAAGTGGATAGAAACCCACAAATTTTGCAGCGGTAAACGTACGGTTTATACCTTGTTCCAAAACCAGCAAACGGATTATGTGATTGTTATTGGTGATAACGCCTCCGGGTCGGAACAGTGGGCTGCCAACGAACTGCAAAATTATTTGAAAAAAATCAGCGGCGCTGATTTCCCGGTCTGTTTTGCACATGAAAAGACTGGTACCCCTAAAATCGTGGTTGGATTTAACCAAACAACCCGCAGCCTTTTAGGTGATGCCGTCAAAGAACCGGATATTCTGGACGAGTCCTTTACTTATAAAAACGTGGGGCCGAATATTTTAATATGGGGCGGCAAACAACGGGGAACCATGTACGGCGTTATGGCCTTTCTGGAAAACGAGTTAGGCTGTCGCTGGTATGCACCCATAGTGGAGTCAATCCCGGAACAGAGTTTATATTCGTTTGATTATTTGAACCATTCCGAATCGCCCGGCGTGCGGGTACGCAATGATTTTTATTACGAAGCGTTTAATCCGGTTTGGGCGGCACGAAACAAAATGAACGGTTCCATGAATACAAGAATACAGCCCGGCGGGGTTGAAGCCTATTGGGCGGTACATACATTTTATCGGTTTATGCCGCCGGAGGAATTTTTCGGTTCGCATCCGGAATATTTTAGTTTGGTAAACGGAAAACGGACCTGGGACCATGCCCAGTTATGTTTAACGAATCCGGATGTTTTGAGTATTATTACGGAACGATTAAAAGACACGATGAGAAAATATCCTGACAATTTGATCTATTCGGTTTCTCAAAACGACTGGAGAAATCCTTGTCAGTGTGAAAAATGTCAGGCGTTGGCACAGCAGGAAGAAAGTGAATCCGGACCGTTAATCTGGTTTGTCAATAAAGTCGCTGAAGCTATTGAAAAGGAATTCCCTGATAAATTTGTCGGAACTCTGGCCTATCAATATACCCGCAAGCCGTGTAAAACAATAAAGCCCCGGCATAATGTTGTGATTCGGCTTTGTAGTATAGAGTGTTGTTTTGCTCATGATTTTCAACATTGTCCGGAAAACAAATCCTTTATGGAGGATTTAAAGGGCTGGGCCGAGATTTCTCCGCATCTTTACATTTGGGATTATGTTGTAAATTTCAGTCACTATATTCAGCCCTATCCGAATTTTTACGTGTTGCAGCCCAATATTCAAACACTTGCTCAAAATAAAGCCATAGGTATTATGGAACAGGCCGCTTATCAGAGTCGCGGTGGTGAATTTGCCGAATTGCGGGCCTATGTGATTTCAAAATTATTATGGAACCCATACTGTGATATGCAGGCCGTTATTAATGATTTTATGTACGGCTATTATGGTCGCAGCGGTCAATTTGTGCGGCAATATTTTGATCTGCTCCACGACCAGGTAACGCCGGATACCCATATACATCTCGGCCTTCGTCCGGATGATTTAATTTTTTCTGATGATTTTATTTGTCAGGCTGATAAAATATTTGACAAAGCACAAAAAGTTGCAAAAAATGATACGCTTTTACACAGGGTTGAAATGGCCCGGTTACCGCTGCTTTATTTAAAATGCAAACGGAATCCGGTCCGTTCCAAATATGACGGTACCTATGAACAGTTTAATAAAATCGTTAAACGCGAAGGTATCACGCATTATGCGGAACGTGGTGAAGCGCATCGAATTGATTTTCACAGGGAAGTTGATTCGGCGCAGTAAAATTTTTTAGAAATTACTTTATAATTTCATAGAATTGTGTAAATTTAAAAAAAGCAATAATATTGAAATTCGGAGATAATATGAAAGTTGTTGGTGTTATTCCTGCACGTTATGGATCTTCCCGTTTTGAGGGCAAAGTGCTGGCACAAATTTTAAATAAACCAATGATCCAATGGGTGTATGAACAGGCGAGTAAATCGGTTTTACTGGACGAACTGGTGGTAGCGGTTGACGATCCGCGTGTTAAAAAAGTTATCAATGATTTTGGCGGTAAAGCCATTATGACCGGAACGCACCATCAATCGGGTACGGACCGTATTGCCGAAACTGTTGCCGATATGGATGCCGACATTGTCGTTAATATACAGGGTGACCAGCCGGTTTTTGATCCTCTAATGGTCGACGAAGCCGTTCAGCCGTTGCTTGATCATCCTGAAATTGAAATGTCCACCCTTAAAACAGAGATAAAATCCCAGGATTTTCACGATCCGGCTGTGGTCAAGGTTGTTGTGGATATAAACAATTTTGCGCTCTATTTTTCCAGATCGCTTATTCCATATCCCCGGCATGATCAGGGCTTGCGTGTTTTTGAACATATCGGACTTTATGTTTACAGAAAGACATTCCTGCAAAAGCTTTCAACCCTTCCACAAACCTGTCTGGAAAAACTGGAATCTCTGGAACAATTACGAGTTCTGGAAAACGGGTATAAAATTTATGTTGTTGAAACCAAAAGTGATCGTGCTGCGGGCGTCAGTGTTGATACACCGGAAGAACTTGAGAAAGTAGAAAAGTTAATTAAATCCGGAGCCATTAAATTGTAAAATTTCATGAGGTAAAAAAATGCCGGCTGACAGAGAAAAAATTAAACAGTTGTTTAACCAGCTCTCCAAAGAGACGAGAGATTCCATTCAGAAAACAGTTTCTGATATTACCAAAGCCAAGCATAAAGGCGGCAAAGTTGTTGTCATTACCGGCAGCGGTCCGAATTTACATGAAGGCGTGACAACGCTGTTGGCCCAATTGATTCATAAGGGAGTTATTGACGGCATTACGACCAGTTCGGCTGTTATTGCCCATGAGATGGCCGGAGTTCTCGATGAAGTAAAACGCGTTGACGGAAAATCATTCGGCATCGATCCATCTATGCTACCCCGGGGAGATATTTTTGAAGTGACCTGTCTGTCACCGGAATTGATATTCGAATTTGAACAGGAAATGCTTCTTGATAAACAATTAATAAAAACAATACTCGGTTCAAAAGAGGGGCAGGTTATTATCAAAGCGGCCGGTAACATGGCCTATCCCATGGGATTACGTACGGAAAACCTGGCCAAAGATATATTATTTCTGGCAAAAAGTAAGGGACTGCCTTTTGAAACGGTGGCAGGCGCCGGGGCTGATCCCAGGACAATGATCGGCGCAGGTTTTCAAAAGGAGGTGCCGGTTTTAGTGACCATCCCGCAACTGGTTGGCGGCGGCATGGTGGGAATTGCCATCGGAGATTCTATTTCAATTATTGAACGTTCAACACGTATTGCTGAAATGCTTTCCGGCGCGGATGTAATTATTGAATCGGCTGTTGCGCTTACGCAGGAAATACACGACGGACCGTTTGAGTTATACACCGGCCATGGTATATGGTCAAAATGGGGAGGCCATCCTACGTTTAGTTTGAAAAATAAAACACTGGTCCGTATCGATCTGGACCCCAATCTGAAAAAAGCCTGGGACTTTGAAAAGAATTCCAGTACCGTTCAGGAGGCCATTGATAAGGGACTGCCAAAAACAAAAATAATGGACATTCCCTTTCGAATGGAAATGTCCGGTTTTGCCCGGCTTGAAAACAGCATTCCCATTGTTGCGGATATCGGGATTGTCTGGCCGGTTATTGCTGTTCAGCTTGAGGAAAAGCTCGGTATTGAACTTGACTTTTTGAGTTTCCCACAGAACACAGATGAAGGACAGGAAATGCGGAAATGGATTGTTGATAATATCCGTCCGATTGAAAAAAACAAGTTGTATTAAATAGGAAAATCGTCATGGATGATACCTATAAAAAACTTGAATTGGATTATATTGCTAAAAAAATCAACAGTTTAAAAGCGCATATATATACTGTTCAGACTCCTTTAACGGACATTCGCATTTCACCGGAGAACACATACAGCGCTGAAGCTATTGATTATGATGACAGCCAGTGGAAGACGTTTTCTGTTGGTAAATCCTGGGGTGGTGAGGACAAAACCTGTTGGTTTCGAATTCGTTTCAATATTCCTGATAAAATGCCGGGAAAACCGGCTGTAATACTTCAACCGGGAAAACGCTTCTTTTTCAAAAGCAGTGAGGGCGGGGATCTACGGGAATATGAATTGCTGGTCTATTTAAACAGCCTGCCATTACAAAGTATTGATGTTCGCAGAAATGTTATTCCATTATGGGACATTGATAATCTTGAGGAACATAATGTTCTGGCTGTTGAAGCCTTTAGCGGTCTGGAACAACACCAGCATATTTTTGAACAGGTGGATTTGGTTGCGGTCCGGGAAAATGTTGAAAAATTATATTATCATTGTAAAAATATTTACGATTCCATTTTAATTTGCCGGCCGGAAAATCCGCAGCACTCATTTTTGTTGAATGTATTACGTGAAACATTGAAAATTGTAGATTTTTTAAACGAAGGCAATAGTGTCTTTATAGACTCTGTCGATCAGGCAATCCAATATGTCGAAAATAAAGTGTTTGAAACAAACATCAAGACGTTGCATCGGCCGACTGTTTTTTGTACAGGTCATGCCCATATTGATATCGCCTGGATGTGGCAGATCAAACACAGTAAGAAAAAAGCAGCCCGTACTTTTGCAAATGCCTTGCGTTTGATGTCGCTTTATCCGGAGTATCGATTTATCCAGAGTCAGCCCCAGCTTTATAAATACGTACAGCAGCAGTATCCCTATATTTTTGATCAAATCAGGAAAAAAGTAGCAACCGGGCAGTGGGAAGCAGAAGGGGGAATGTGGGTTGAACCGGACTGTAATTTACCGTCCGGAGAGTCTCTTGTTCGCCAGTTTTTATTCGGAAAACGATATTTTAAAAAAGAGTTTGGCATCGATTCCAAAATCATGTGGATCCCGGATGCATTCGGTTTTTGTTACTCCTTACCACAAATTATGCTGAAATCCGGCATAAAATATTTTATGACGACAAAGTTGAGCTGGAGTCAGTTTATAAAAATTCCCTATGACACGTTTTGGTGGCAGGGCGTGGATGGTTCGCGTATATTAACACATTTTATCACCACACCTGATCCGCGTGGATGGAATGATTACAGCGTTGATTTGAGCGCCGACAATTTGAATAACTGCTGGGAAAATTACCGGCAAAAACAGCAAAATGACAATGTGCTCATGTCCTACGGGTGGGGAGACGGCGGTGGTGGTCCGGTACCCGAAATGATGGAAAACAGCCGTCGTTTAAAAGCCATTCAATGTTTGCCGCAGCAAAAAAATACGACTGTCAGAGAGTTTTTTAATGTTCTGGAAGAAAACGCCGGGAATTTTCCGGTATGGAACGAGGAATTGTATTTACAGTTTCACCGGGGCTGTTATACGTCCCAGGCCGCTGTTAAACGTGCCAACCGTAAAGCTGAACTGTTGTTAAGGCAGATAGAGCTTTTCAGTGCTATTAATTTGTTAAACGGTGTGGAATATCCTCAGGAGATCAATAATTTATGGGAACTGGTGCTGCTTAATCAGTTCCATGATATTCTTCCCGGATCATCAATTCCTCAGGTTTATAAAGATTGTGATGCTGACTATAACCAAATTTTTTCAAAGGGCCAGGAAATTTTACAAAAAGCGCAGCAGGATATTGTGCGTTTAAAAGCAGGTCATGTTTCTGATAAAACAGTTTTAACAGCATTTAATTCATTATGCTGGGACCGTGCTGCCATCGTTAGGTGTCCGATGTTTGAAAATCAGGATGAGGATTTTCATATTACCGACACATCCGGTAATTCATTGCCGGTGCAATTTGACAAATATGCAAATACCTTCTATTTTTATACTTCGTCCCTGCCAGCTATGGGAATACAATCATTTTATATAAAAAATGGAACGAAAAAAGATACTCTGTCAAGTTTAAAAATTTCCCAGCATTTAATGGAGAACCGGTTTTTTGAAATTCAGTTGGATAATTTCGGCAACATAACGTCAATTTTTGATAAAAGAATAAATCGGCAGGTTTTGCAGACAGGCAAATCCGGCAATGTTTTTCAGCTTTTTGAAGACAGACCGGCGCGAAACAATGCCTGGGACATTGATATTTTTTACGATGAAAAACATCAGGAAATTTTAAACCTGACAAAAATCAAAGTGATTGAAGAAGGCCCCGTACGTGCCGGAATTCTGGTAAAACGAACGTTTTTAAATTCAACCATAACGCAGCGAATTTATATTTATGATAAAATTCCCAGAATTGATTTTGAAACCATTGTCAACTGGAACCAGCACCAAACTTTGTTAAAGGTTGCTTTTCCGGTTGATATTCATTCGAATAAAGCGGTTTATGAAATACCCTTCGGTACGATTGAACGTCCCACCCATAAAAACACAAACTGGGATTATGGCCGATTCGAAGTACCGGCACAAAAATGGGCGGACCTTTCAGAGGAAGGATACGGCGTCAGTCTGTTAAATGACTGCAAATACGGTTATGACATTCATGAAAATACTATTCGGCTGACGTTGATCAAGTCCGGCATCGCTCCCGACCCCAATGCGGATATAGGTATTCATTATTTTAATTATTCACTTGTGCCTCATACCGGCTCCTGGAAAGACGGCCATATTGTCAAAATGGCCTATGAATTTAATGATGAAATTAAATGTGTCAAGTTCGTTGCTACACCGTCTATTACAGATTTTTCGTTTTTTCAAATTGATACAGATCATGTGATAATTGATACTATAAAAAAAGCAGAAGATGATAATAATATTATTATACGAGTTTATGAAACATATAACAAACGGGGAAAGGTAAAGATCAACTGTTTTAAAAATATCATCAGGGTTATTGAATGTAATTTGATGGAGGAGGAAACAGGTCCTGTAGAATTTAATGACCAGAGTTTTTGGTTTCAGATTAATCCCTATGAAATAAAAACACTAAAATTGCAGGTAATATAAAAAATTGAGGCTACAAGAAGAGAGGTTTTTTAAATGGGAGATCAGTTTAGTTTTCGGGCCGGTGATGTAATAACGATTATTATCTATTTCGCCGGTTTAATCGGACTGGGGCTGTGGACAACAAAAAAAATTAATGCCACAGAAGATTATTTTGTCGGCGGACGTGCCATGCCGGGATGGGCTGTCGGCATCTCTTTACTGGGAACGGCAATAAGTTCCGTCACTTTTTTGGCTTATCCCGGTTCGGCATTTGAAGGGAACTGGAGTCGGCTGGTACCTGGATTTATGCTGCCGATAGCCGCCGTTATCGCCATTATCTTTTTTGTTGTGTTTTATCGAAGAAGTGGGTTTGTCAGCGCTTATGAGTATTTTGAGGCCCGCTTTGGGGGTTGGGGACGTACTTATGCCAGCTTTGTTTATATTCTTTATGCTGTTTTTCGCATAGGGACGGTTTTGTTTTTGCTGGCTTTACCTGTGCGGGTCCTCACAGGATGGGAATTATCAACAATTATTGTTATTGTTGGTATTTTGGTTACAATTTATACTGTGATGGGGGGACTTGAAGCCGTTATCTGGACGGATGTGATCCAAACAGTTTTTTTAGTGCTTGGCGGTGTGTTAACGATTATTATTGTTTTCGTTAAAGTAAAAGGTGGTATGTTTGAAGTATTAAGCGCCGCTTCTGCCGCCGGCAAGTTTGACATAACAACCTCATGGGATTGGGATTTAACGCGTGATACCTTTTGGATGTTTGCGTTGACAGGAATTATCGGAAACGTCCATGAATTTTCAACAGACCAGGTCAAGATCCAAAGATATGCGGCCCCATCTTCAGAGACTGAAGCAAAAAGGGCTGTGTTGACTGTTGGATTGGGATGTATTCCTGTCTGGGTGTTGTTTATGTTTGTCGGAACATGTATCTGGGTGTTTTATCAGGTTTATCCAAATTTACTGCAAAGTGGATTACGCCCGGATGAAGTTTTTCCTCATTTTATTTTAACACAATTACCGTCCGGTATTGGCGGGTTTGTTGTTGCGGCTGTTATGGCGGCAGCCATGTCTACCATTGATTCCGGTATGAATGCCGGAGCCACGGTTGTTACAGTTGATTGGTATAAGAAATTTTTTGTCAGAGATAAAGAAGATAAGCATTATTTGAATGCAGCTCGTGTTATTACTTTTATTATGGGTGGACTGGGAATTTTTGCGGCAATCGGCCTGGCACAAATGAATACCAAAACTTTTTTAGATCTGGCTTTTTTCCTTGGGGCCGTGTTTTCTGCCGGTTTGGGAGGTTTCTTTTTATTGGGTTTCTTTTTTAAACGGGCCAATAAGCAAGGCGGCAAAATTGGTGTTGCTGCCGGAGTTTTGGTGATTCTTTATTTAACGGCAAGTAATTTGGCTACATTTAAAGTAACAGACACCACAATTGAAACTCTTTTAATGCAAGGCGTGCCTGAAAATATTGTTTTAAAACTTGAATCTTTAAAGGACAATGAAATTCGGGGTAAAAGTCCCTTTTTAAATCAGCTGGAAGATAACATAGGTTCAGAAAATGCCGATGAATATCATTCTGTAATTATGGAAAATTCGATCAATAAAAAACTGTTACCCTATTCCATTACCAGCGGTATTCATCCGTTTGTTATAAATGTTTTTGGAAATTTGACCGTTCTTTTCGTTGGTTTGTTGGCCAGTTTATTTTGGCCGGCACCTACACCCGAATCGTTAAAACGGACCACCTGGTGGACTAGAAACGAATAATATTTATTCATATAAATGTTTTTACAAAAGGCGCTTTTTTTAATAAAAGCGCCTTTTATTTTATAAAGTATCTTTTTTATATTAATGAGAATATTTTACAATAAACGGGTGTTATTTAGTTTGAGAAACGGATCAATTTTAAAAAAGGATTAGAACTGTTTGGCAAAGTCTGTTTTAATTGTTTATAGCAGCGGTTATGGGACAACTAAAGAAATTGCCCATGTTATCGGTAATACAATCCAGGATAGCGATTTAAATGTTCAAATCGCCAGTATCGATCAGGTGGACTCTCTTGGGTTTTATGATACGGTTATAATAGGTACATCTGTCAGAGCTGATCGCATTTTAGCTAATACCAGGGATTTTATTCATACAAAAAATAAAGAATTATCAGAGAAAAAAGTTGCACTGTTTGTTGTTTGTTTGACGGCAAATTCTGCTGAAGGGGAGAGAATCGTTTTAAATGAGTATTTACCTCAATTTTTAGAAAAATATCCTCAAATTCACTTTTTTAAAATTGCTGCTTTTGGCGGCAGTGTGAATTTGGACCAGTTTAATCCCGTTATGAAAAGCATTGTGAAAAATGTCATGGATAAAAAAGGTTTTTCAGAAGGTAATTCCATTAAAGATTGGTCTGTAATTGAAAAGTGGGCCAAAGAACTAAAAATGAGCCTTGTTTCAGATTAAAAATATAATAAATATTTTGTTTTTTATCTCTAGTATGTTATATTAACCAAATTAAATTGAAATCTGGAAAAACTATGAACATTCTTATAACCTATAGTAGCGGATTTGGGTCCACTCGTGAAATCGCTTTTAAAATTGATGATGTTTTAAAAGAAAATTTTGGCTTTAATATCGAAACAAAATCTATTGATGACATAAACGATTTGTCCCCCTATGATACGGTCATTGTCGGAAGTTCCGTTCGGGCGGACCGGCCATTAGCCAATGTAAGAGATTTTTTTGCCAGATTCCGGTCTGTATTAGATAAAAAAAGTTTTGTCCTTTTTGCTGTTTGTTTGACTGCCAATTGTGAACAGGGCCGCGACAAAGTGAAAAAAGATTATCTGTCCCAGATTACTGAAAAATATCCTGAAATGGAACCGGTTGCAATAGAAGCTTTTGGCGGGAAAATTGATTTTGATCAGTTAAATCCTGTTATGCAGGGATTAATGCGACGCGTTTTGGAAAAAACCGGACTACCGGTTAATGGAAGTGTTGATACACGTGATTGGGATTTTATCAATACATGGACAATTGAACTTGGTAAAAAATTAAGCGTGCTTGAAAAGGGAATTCCTGCCTAAAATTTATTACTGATTATTAACTACCTGCTGCTACGGTATCCCAAATTTTTTAAAATCAATTCCTTTATCTTTCCCTATTATTATATTAAAATTTATCCTGGTTGTTATATAAAGTTATTAGAAAATATAAGGGAACAGTAATGAAAATAGTACGATTGTTTTTGTTGAGTGTTTTAGTTATTCAAATGACAGGGTGTAAAACATCTCCAAAGATAAACAGTATTGCCCTGTTGGCAGATGGATGGCGTGGTGAAATAATAGCCGGCGTCGACCAGAGTTATGCCGGATGGGATGTTGAGATCGGTGATGCTGACAATGACGGTCAAAATGAAATTCTAACGACCGGGTGCCCAAACAGCCGTTTGTACATATCTAAAAAAATTAACACTACCTGGGAAACAAAAATGCTTGCTGATAACCTCGCTCAAGCTTTTCCCGGTATGGGTTTGGCTGTTAAGGTAGTCGATTTAAATTTTGACAAGAAAAACGAAATTATTCTGGGGACAGGCCAGGAGACCGGTGAAACGGCCCTGTTTTATCTTTTTGATTATATAGATGGAAAATTAATAACAAAACATGCTGTAAGATCGGAATATAATTCCAGTTCCTATACCCATAATTTGGCATCCTGTGATTTGGATAAAGACGGAATAATGGAAGTTGTTTCCGCTTATTGCGGCGGAGGTGAAGTGATTCGTTATGATTTTGATAATGATCTGAATCAAATAACTTCACGTAAGATTTATCACCTTTCCGGATCAGGTGAAGAGTCTCTGATCTCCGATGTGGATAACGACGGACAGGTTGAATATATTACGTCCAACGGTTTTCGTCACGGTAAAGCGACGGTAGAAATTTACGAGTTTGACGATAAAGGTGAACTGGTTACGCCGCCGCGAATCGTTATAGACGGATTTGACGGTAATAAATGTTTCTACTCTTCCGCTATGGTTGGTGATGTTGATAATGATCAACAAAATGAACTTGTTGTCGGCTGGAAAGTAAAACAGGACATAAATAAAGCGACAATCCTCGTTTATGATATTAAAGAACAGGCAAACCAGGTTTATACACTTGCCTATGAAGACCCTGATTTTGATTTAGCCTATTTTGAAAAAATGATGGTCGTTAATGATGTGGATAATGACGGTAAAAACGAAATAGTTATTTCAACCCGGGGTGACGAACATTCGGAAAAGGTTGCCGGCAGCCGGCATTTGGGCCATGTTTTTATGTTTAAAGTTGAAAATTCCGAGATTAAAAAAGAATTATTGGTCAACTTTAACGAAACTGCAGAATCTTCATGGATTGATGTTGGTGATGCGGATAATGACGGTAAAAATGAGTTGATTGTCGTAACAGGTAAAGGGGACCGTACCAGGCCCGGAACTTCTTATATTGTGCTGGTTGAAAAAGAATAACAAAAAAAAGGAGTCTTTAGACTCCTTTTTTTTAAGCTTTATGTTTAAAACTAATGGCCGCACCACCGCTGCCGATTAACAACATGATAATGGCTTGAACCATTGTTTTATATTGAACAATTTCGCCGGCAAATGCAGCACTGTAAAAGAACCAGGCTCCCAGTAAAAACAACATTGAATACACACCAATCATAATATAGCGTGCTTGCCGGTTTGTTTGCGGTGTATCTTCTGCAAAAAATTTGTTATACAAAACAAGCCCTGCCATGGCCAGCACACCTAAAGCCGCAAATATAAGCCAGAAATTTCTCAAATCACTTTCAATACCTGTTTGCCCGATAAGTGGTTTTAAAATCGATTCATACATAACACCACCGACATTACTTCCCACCAAACTACCGATAACACCATAAAGAAAAGCATAACCCATATAAACAGCTTTTTTGTCGGAAGGAGCAACCAAACCGATATAGCTGTAATATTTTGGATGGGCGGTCATTTCGCCTATGGAAAAAACAGCAATACCCAAAATAAACAGCCAGGCATTGTGTGCAAAGGCCAAACATACAAATCCTAAAGAACCAATGAGAATACCGGCAACCATGGTCGGTAAAGGTTTTACATTTTTAACGATCCTGCTGACCAGTACCTGTAGCAGGATAATTGTGCCGGCGTTAATAACGGTAACATGTTCCACATCAAATTTTAACGGAATGCCGATGGCCGCAAAGGCATTATCTACCGGTGCTTTATCGATAAAGTCGCGTAAAAACCACAAGACAGAACCGAAATTTTGGAAATATAAAATCCAAAAACAGGAATAGACAAAGATCATCAGCATAAAGCGTGCATCTCCCAATACCAAAGCAGCACCGCTTAAAACTTGTTTTAAAGACTTGCTGCTTTCAGGCTTTGGAGGGTCTTTGTAAATAATTAATGTTGGAATCAACATTAAGGCACAATATAATGAAGATGCAATAAAAACATATCTCCAGGAAAATCCTTTAAGATAGCTGACAAGGAGAGGGGCCAGAAAAGCACCCAGGTTTATCATCCAGTAATAAATACCGAATCCAAAACCCGAATTTTCTTCGTTTGTTGTTCGTGCTATGGAACCGGAAATAATAGGCTTAAATAAACCGGAACCTGTTGCCATAATTAAAAGACTGGCAAATACAATACCGTAGGAACTGACATGTCCTGAAATGAAATATCCTGCTGTTAAAAATGAAAAAGCAGCCAGCAGCATGCGTCGGTAGCCATACCGGTCAGCCAGGGCGCCTCCAAGGATTGGGACAATATAGGTAAATGCATACACCAGACTTTGTAAAAAGCCTACGGACTGTTCGGTAAATCCTAATCCGCCTTCGCGAACGGAATTGCTCAAGTAAACGGCTAAAACTGAATTCAGGCCGTAATAGGCAGCGCGTTCAAAAAGTTCCATAATATTGGAAATCCAGAACACCCGGGGAAATGATCGTAATAATCCTTTAGATTTTTCTTCCGCCATTTTAATTCCTGTATTTTAGTTAAATGTCATGGTTTGCTTGGTGAAAAGGCAGGTGTAAATTAACAAAAAGATAAAAGCTTATCAAGGGAAATGTCAGGTAATAAAATGATTTTATATGATAAAAAGCCCTGTGTTTTTATACAGGGCTTTTGAAATTAATTTACGAAAACAGGGACATGTATTTGACCGGTGGGCAGGATGTATCCTTTGCCTCTTTTCGGTAGCAGATTTTGTGCAATTTCGAACGCTTCGTCAGCAGTTTTAGCCGGAATCATACCTGTTTTTTGAACAAGTTCTGCCTCCATTTGCGTTACAAAAATTATATGTGCGTTTTCTGTTTTGGTTTTTAGAGTCAAAGCCGTATGTCCGTTTATTCTGTAATCCTTTAAAAGCCGGTGGCCGATTGCCAAAGAATCTTTTTCTTCAAAAAAGGGCATAAATGAGTTTGACCCGACACCTTCGGAACATTCCGCAAAAACGATGATCACGCCGTTTTTTTTAACGGCCTGAAAGGCATGATGGATTGATTTATGAGACTGGATCAAATTGACATCAGACGGAAATCCGCCCGCGCTTGCAACAACAATGTCAGCTTTTTCTTTTATTTCAATGCTGTAAATATCTTTAACCTTTTCACAAACACTTTTGTGAGTTCCCAAAATGGATCCCGCTTCAGCATATACAATCGAACCCTTTGGACTCAAAGCAAATTGTAATGATAAACTGTTTGGAACAAAATCTACACTTTCAGATAAATCCCTAAAGACAGGATTTGTCGTTATGTTGCCTTCGTGGATGTTTTTGTGAAATTGTCCGGTTTCCGGATCAATCGTACGGCGGTGATTGTTGAGAATTGTCTTTTGTCCGGCTATACCGGGTAACAGCATTTTGGGGCCGCCGCCAAATCCTGCAAAATAGTGATAAAGAATACCGCCAATGGTAATGATAAAATCTGCTTCTTTTACCTTTTTGTTTAACCAAATCGGTGTCCCGAAAGAGGTTTCTCCCAGGTACAATAAAGTATCCGCATCCATATAATCATGTTGTGTCACCGGATATTTGTCGAAAATTTTCGGGCTTAACAGTTCTCGTACCTTTTCTTCAGGTTGAATTATATGGCTGCCGTTTGCGACCAAAATATCGATTGTAGCTTCGAATTCCTGTTCCAGGGCTTCGATTAAAGGAGGTAAGATCAATTCAAGCCGACAACGTCTGGTGTGGTCCGGTACAACCAATAATAACCGGCAACCGGTGTTTATTTTTGGGTCCAATTGTTCTAATAATGATTCAATGCCGGATAAAATAATTTCTGTTTCATCTTTTGGAACAAACGGCATTTCTTTATCAAGAACACCCCATGTAATGTTGTCAGGCAGATTTATTTCAACGCCCTTTTTCCCATAATTCAGTTTCATGGTTTTATGCTTTTTAAAATTTGGTTCAACTGTTCAATGTGGTCTTTTTCTTCGTTTATTGTTAAATCAATAATTACATGTGAATCGATATGTTTTTTTAATTCATTTAACAAGTTTAATGTCGCCTGTTCGGTTTTTATAGCATATTCAACGGCGGGTATATCATCAAGCTGGTTCGCTTCGGCAATAGCCGACTCTTTGTCAGGAAACATTTTAAATCGCATCAGTGATTGAATGTATGCATCAAATTCACCCGGATAGCTTTCCTCTGGTTCACGATGTTCAACCTCTGCTAATAGTTGGGCAAATCGTTTTTCATGCATTATTTCCTGTTCTGCTATTTCATGAGCAGCTTTTTTTAGTGCAGTGCTTTGTGCTGATTCTGATAAAGCTTGATAAAATGCGGCGCCATTTTGCTCTTCCGCAATGTTCATTTCCAGAATTTCACTTGCTAAAAATAAATTTGCCATGTTTCCCTCCAATTTGGAATTCCATTTACTAATTATTTAATAGTTTTAGAATTTCTTCTCCATGACCATCGGCTTTAACCTTGTGAAAAACATGCTCCAGTTTACCGTCTTTACCAATAATAAATGTTTTACGAATCATGCCAAAATAGGTTTTTCCATATAATTTTTTTTCGCCCCAGGCGCCGTAAGCTTCTGCTGTTTTATGGTCCGGGTCCGACAACAAGGGGAAATTTAAATCAAATTTTGTTATAAATTTTTCGTGAGATGCCAGGCTGTCTGCACTGACGCCTAATACAACAGTATCTTTGGCCTGAATGGCATCCTGGTTATCCCGAAAGGAACATGCTTCTTTTGTACATCCTGGCGTGTTGTCTTTGGGATAAAAATATAAAACGACGCGTTTTTTGTTTAAAAAATCTTTTAAAGAAATTGTTTCGCCTGTAGAGGCTGATAATGAAAAGTCAGGTGCGGTATCACCTTTTTCTAATTTAATGACATCACTCATTTTTACCTCCAGTTATTTCGTTTAATTCCCGGGAAAGGATATCTTTAAAAAATACAGGTTTGATCTTTAACTCTTTATAAAATGCAGATGCGTTACAAACATTATCTTGTGTGAGCATTTTTAAACGATCGCTGTCAATCGGCAAAAAGGGAAGAATATTACCAATTGCAGCAATCCATTTTGAAAACCATAAAGGCAATGATAAAAAGCGGATTTTTGAGTTCGTAATTTCGGCCAGAATTTCCAGTTGTTTTTTGAACGTCAATTGTTCAGGGCCGCCGACATTATATGTTTTGTAATATGTTAAAGGTTCAGATAAGGCGTTTACAATGCCTTTACTGACATGTTGCACCCAGACCGGTTGATGCCGGTACAATCCGTTTCCGAAAAGAGGATAAATTCCATAGGGAGTTTTTTGTATAACCCGGCTCAACATAGAATAAACGGCATCGCCCTGTCCATAGATAAATGACGGCCGGAATATGGTATAGATTAAAGGGCTGTTTTTTATATATTCTTCGGCTTTACCTTTTGATTGAAAATAGGCGGTCGGGCCGTTGGGATCAGCACCGAGGGCGCTTGTATATATAAATCTATTGACGCCATTTTTTACGGCCGTATCTGCCAGATTGACAGTTCCTTCCAGGTTTAACTTGTCGAAGGTAATGCCTTTTGATTTGTTTTCTTCAATTATGGCGACCAGATGAATGATTGCATCGCAATCTTTTAGCGCTTGTTTCAGAGAGTTTGGTTGTGTAATATCTCCGGTCACTGTTTCGACGCCGGTTTGTCGAGGTATGTTTTTTTTACTATGAACCAGGCATCGAATTGTATGCCCATCGTCAAGTAAGGCCTTTTGAACATGCGTGCCGACAAATCCGGATGCACCTGTTAGTAAAACCTTCATTCAAACCTCTTGATGAATCATTTATAGATTATAGGAAAAATCCCAATGATACGCAAGATGAAACTTGAAAAGCTGTCGGCTCTGACTTTATTTGTTAGATTATAAAAGCACAATTCCGTTTGATCTGCATTTGTCTACCATGTTGTCCGGCCAAAGACTGACCTGAATTTCTCCAATATGTGCTTTACGTAAAAAGAGCATACATAAACGTGACTGGCCGATACCACCGCCAATGGATAAGGGTAAATCGTTTTCCAGTAATCTTTTATGAAAATATAATTCTTTTCGGTCCAAATTACCTGTAATTTTCAGTTGTTGTACCAAAGATTCCGGATTGACACGGATGCCCATTGATGATATTTCAAAGGAACTCTGTAAAACCGGATTCCAGATTAAAATATCGCCATTTAAACCTTTATAGCCGTTATTTGACGGTGTTATCCAGTCATCATAATCCGGTGCACGTCCATCGTGTGGTTTACCATCAGAGAGCGCCCCGCCGATTCCAATGACAAATACGGCTTTATGTTTTTCAACTATTTTGTTTTCACGCTCTTTGGGGTTTAGATCGGGGTAAAGCTGTAATAACTCTTCGGCATGTATAAATGTAATGTCATCCGGCAGGGACGGTTCGATTTCCGGATGCAGTTCAAAAACGAAATATTCGGTCCGTTTCATTATTTCATAGAGTTTACGCACAATTTGTTTTAAAAAATCTATATTACGCTGTTCGCTGGTCATAACACTTTCCCAATCCCATTGATCAACATAAAGTGAATGGATATTGTCCAGATCTTCATCCGGCCGGATGGCATTCATATCCGTATATATACCATATCCTGTTGGTATGTCATAATCTGACAGCACAAGTCTTTTCCACTTTGCTAATGAATGTACTATTTCAGCATGAGCGTCATTCATCGCTTTTATGGGAAAAGTAACCGGCCTTTCAACACCGTTTAAATTGTCGTTAATTCCTGTTCCTTTTTTAACATATAATGGGGCCGTTACCCTTCTCAGACGTAATTCCGTAGAGAGGTTTAATTGAAAAAAATCTTTAACTTCTTTTATTGCTCTTTCTGTTTTTTTCAGGTCCAGTACAGATTGATAGTTTTCAGGAATAAAAAGATTATTCATTTCAACTTTACTCCATATTATGTGTTTTCAGCCGTTTTTTGATTAATGTATATTAATAAAGAATTGTCGTTGTGTCTGGTTGTTCATCTGTTATGAATAATGGAAATATAAGGTGTGCCCCACTAGTGTTTTATTGGAGCTATTGTACAAGGGGAAAGATGTCTGTTTTTGGTTTAAAAATGTAATATTTTATATGATGTTAATCAACCTTTTTAATATAAAATATAAATTACGTGTTTTGGAAATGAACGTGAGGTGAGGGCATAAAAAAAACAGACAGATGTCATGCTGTCTGTTTTTCAAGTAGAGTAGTAAGGAAAATCATTTATTTAAATTTGGGAGAAGCACAAGTCTTAATTGCGCTTTTGTATAATTTTTACTATTCTTCAAGTATTGCTATTTTATTTACTACTTGAAAGGTATTTTGTTCCATTTTTTATTTTTAATGATAAAAAAATAAAAACATAACCTGCGGAGGTTTTATGAAAAAATGTCATTTTTATATTCTTGTAGGTTTTGTATTGACAACAATAAGCATGTGTTCGCATAAAAAGCAGGAGCAGGGGCCATTTTTCGGCAATGGATTTCATAACGGGTGGGCGGATCAGAACTCTATTGTTATATGGACAAGATTGACACAAGATCCTGAAATGAATGAAAAGGGCGAGAAATTTTTACCTGTTTCTTCAGAACGCCACAAGGAACTGAAAAAATGTCGGGATGCTCAGGTTCTTTATGATTCTCAAATTCCGGAGGGTTGTTCGTTAGACGATATGTATGGAGCATGTCCCGGAACTTTTGGGCAGGTTAAACTGGTATATTATACGGAAAATGGTGACAAAATTAAAACCGAATGGGAAGATGTTGATTCTTTAAAAAATTATACTAAACAATGGAAAGTTGAAAACCTGATGTCCGGAACCCGCTATTTTATCGAACTTTTGGCCCGTAAAAATGCCGATTCAGGTATTTCAGATAAAATTACCGGAACATTTATAACACCGCCCCAGCCTGAACTTGAAAAGGAAATTACTTTTTGTGTGGTTACATGTCATGATTTTATTCGCCGGGATGATTTAAAAAACGGTCATAAAATATATCCATTCATGTTGAAAATTAATCCTGATTTTTATGTTCACACAGGGGATGTTGAATATTATGACAAACCAGACCCCTATGCCCTTACTGAAGATTTAATGCGGTTTAAATGGGACCGGTTGTTTGCATTGCCGTTCCAGCGCCATTTTTTTACTCAAATTACGACATATTTTTTAAAGGATGACCATGATACCCTTTGTGATGATGTCTATCCCGGAATGACCTATGGAACAGTTCCCTTTGAAAGGGGATTAGAGATTTTTGACAAGGAACAGTTTCCGGAAAATGACAAACGTTACAAAACAGTTCGGTGGGGTAAAGATTTGCAGGTTTGGCTTGTGGAAGGCCGTAATTTTCGTAGTAAAAATTCAGAGCCTGACGGCCCGGATAAAACAATTTGGGGTAAAGAACAAAAACAGTGGTTGTTTTCCACACTGGAAAAATCGAATGCCTCCTTTAAAATAATTATTACTCCCACTCCGATTTTAGGGCCGGACCGTAAAAATAAAAATGATAATTATGCCAATTCAGGCTTTAAATATGAAGGTTACCAAATCCGGGAATTTATTAATCAGCAAAAGAATGTTTTTATTTGTAATGGTGACAGGCATTGGCAATATGTGACCCATTTGCCGGAAACAAATCTTTGGGAATTTAGTTGCGGTGCAGGCTCTGATTCACACGCCGGTGGATGGTATCAGTACGATAAACGTCCCCAGCATCGGTTTTTAAGAGTTAAGGGCGGTTATTTAAAGGTCCATATTTTCCGTCAAAACGGAGTGCCGCATATTTCATTTACTCATTGCGATGTGGACGGGAATGATGTTAATGAAGAACATTTTACAGCCGGTTGATTTTATCAAATAAAATAATTTTTCTGAAATCCGGTGTCATGTATTATTTATGAAACAATATTAATCATTCAATTGTTTAAAGGGATATTAATTTTCTTTATATTTGCAATATGATAAAATGAGGAATATAGATGAAGATAGCTATGGTATGTTATCCAACACATGGAGGGAGTGGTGTCGTTGCTACGGAACTTGGTGTTGAACTGGCGCGGCGAGGACATGAGGTCCATTTTATCTCTTACAGTTCTCCGTTTCGTTTAAGAGGTTTTCAGCAGAATGTATATTATCACGAAGTGGATGTATCAGCTTATCCGCTTTTTAAATATCCGCCCTATGATTTGAGTTTGGCAACAAAAATTATGGAAGTATCACGGGAACATCAGTTGGATATTATCCATGCCCATTATGCCATTCCGCACGCTATTAGTGCATATCTTGCCAAGCAGATGATTGGAGAAAACAGTCCAAAAATCGTTACGACTTTACATGGTACGGATATAACACTGGTCGGTAAAGATGAATCTTTTTTTGAAGCCGTCAAATTCAGTATTGATATTTCCGACGGCGTGACGGCTGTTTCCAAATATCTTGGTGATCGTACAAAAAAAGAGTTTAAGATTGAAAAAGATATTAAGGTCCTTTACAATTTTGTGGATACGGACCGTTTTAACGGAGTTGTTACGAATTGTAATATTAAACAATATGCACCGAACAGAGAAAAAATTTTAGTACACGCTTCTAATTTTCGTCCGGTTAAGCGATTGACAGATACCATTCAAATTCTGGCCAAAGTCAGGGAACATATACCTGCAAAATTGTTGCTTATTGGAGAAGGCCCGGACCGTAAGGAATCACATGACCTGGCTGCTCAATTGGGCGTGTTGCAGGATGTAATTTATTTGGGAACACAGGACTATGTAGAAACGCTTTTAGGGTGTGCTGATGTGTTCCTTCTTCCCAGTAGCGAGGAAAGTTTTGGTCTGGCGGCTTTGGAAGCGTTAAGCAGTAAAACACCGGTTGTCGGTTCAAATATCGGTGGTCTCCCTGAAGTTGTGGACCACCAGATAAATGGATTTTTACATCCTGTCGGCGATACGGATGCAATGGCCGCAAGCGTTATTGAATTGTTGTCGAACGAATCCGTTTTGCAAGAGTTTAAAGATGAAGCCAGAAAAAAAGCTGTTTCTGTTTTTGAATCGCACATTATTATCCCTCAATATGAAGCATATTATGAAAAAATATTAAACCAATAATACTATCAGATATTTGAAAAATCTTTCAAATATCTGATACTTTTTTTAAATTTTCATTTATGGGTATTGTTTTTCTTGGGTTTATTTTGTCCCTTTAGCATGGTTTCTGGTATGTGATTTGCCTGTAGCCTGAAGAAAGGTTATGTAGTGATTAGAAAACGACTGGTTTTTTTGTTTACAATGCAAATTGCTATTGTTTTGCTGGTTTCCGGTTTTTATTTGCGATATCATTTAAAAAATGTACTCGAAAAAGAACTGGCCGCAAAACTGGAAGCTGTTGCTGCTTCGGTATCAGGACAAATAGATGCATCACTTGTTGTCCTTTTAGGGCCCGGTGATGAAAATACACGAATATATCGAAATTTAAAACAGCGCCTTGAGCGAATTTTGGAAAAAACCGATATGGCGCGTATTTTGTTGATTACCCCGTCCGGTGGTATTTGGGTTGATACGCAAATGCAGCAGCCGGTCGGAACGTTGTATTCTCAATATTCGATTAATCTGGCGGAAATATCGCAGGCAGTTAACGGACAGATGAGCAGTTCCGTACTTTTTAAAGGTTATGATAATCAGTTATACAAGTCTGCTTTTGCCCCGATAACACTTGAAGATAAAATTGTCGGCGCTGTTGCCGTTGAGGGCAGCGCTCAGTCACTAAAGGCAGTAAAAAATATTCAAAATGATTTAATACGGATTGGCATTGTCTCATTAATTTTTTCTGTTTTTTTAGCCCTGATTTTTTCAAAAAAAATAACCGAGTCCATATCAAACCTGCAAAAGTCAGCAAAGCGTATCGGGCAAGGTGATTTGGAAACAAAAATAGAGGTTAAGGGCAAAGATGAAATATCCTACCTGGCCAAAGCAATGGAAGATATGCGCCGGGCAATTGTTCAGCGCGATGAACAGCAGATGGCCATGATGGCAGGCGTTGCTCATGAAATAAGAAATCCGTTAGGCGGCATTGAACTTTTTGCCGGCCTTTTATATGATGAATTTAAAAATCAGCCGGTTCAAAACCATGCTGAAAAAATACTAAAAGAAACTCGTAATTTAAAACAATTGGTGCAAAATTTTTTGGATTTTGCTCGTCCCATAAAACCAAATAGGAGAATTTGTAATGTTTTTAATTGCTGGCGGGAAGCAAAAGAATTACTCGGTCCGGAATTTGAAAAAAGACAGGTCCGAATTGTAGAAGAGGGTGATGCTCAGGTTTTTGTTGATCCGCAGCATTTAAAACAGGTTTTTATGAACCTGGCGTTAAATGCTGCGCAGGCTGTGAAAAAAAAGGGTGTTATAAAAATTATAATATCAGACAATAGTGACAATGTTCAGATATGTTTTTCTGATAATGGACCGGGTATTGCCGAACAGGATGTGGAAAGGGTTTTTGAACCGTTTTTTAGTAATAAGGAAAAAGGCCTTGGTTTAGGCTTGCCCATGGTTAAAAGTCTGATTACACAAAACAGTGGAAATATAGAATTGGTTTTTAACGAGTCAAATGGAGCTGTTTTTTTAATTACTTTACCAAAAATAAATGGAGTGTCCAATTTATGAAATGGGGGTGTTATGAAAAAGGTTTTTTTACTGTGCTGTCTGGTTTCCGGGTGCTGTTGTGCACATTTTTCACCAAAATCTGTATATAACTTTCAAACCAGACCAAGTTTGACTAAAGTTAATCTCAAAAAATCGGATTCCACAAAAAAGTGTTGTTATACAAATATTTTATCTGTAAAAAAGCATTATGTTTTTTTATTAGACAAATCTCAAAAATAGGAAATAAAGTTTGGCCGCAATTTTAATCATAGAAGATAACGAAACCATGCGTGAGGGTATGGTCCAGGTTTTGAAAAAAGCCGGGTACCAGGTGTTTTCCTGTGAAAATGGTGAAGATGCGTTTTTTAAACTGGAACATCATAAAGTTGATTTGATTATATCTGATTATCGTTTGCCCGGTATGAACGGACTGGAGGTTTTGGATAAAGTAAAATCAATAAACAGCCGGATCGCTGTAATTATTATTACCGCTTATGGCAGCGTGGATATGGCCGTGGAGGCCATGCAAAAAGGCGCCGGTGATTTTATTACCAAACCGTTTTCTCACAATGAACTGGTTATCAAGGTTGAAAAGCAGTTGGATGATATTCAACAAAAGGATGAACTGGTGCGGCTGGCAGATGAAAATCTGTACTTGAAAGAAGAGTTGGAAGAAAAATGTAATTTTGGAGAAATTATCGGTCATTCCGAAAAAATGCAGGCCATTTATAAAACGATTGATAAAGTCTCCCGAACAGATTCTACTGTTATTGTTTATGGAGAAAGCGGTACCGGCAAGGAGCTTGTGGCAAGGGCGATCCATAAAGCCGGTAACCGGGCTGATAAATCTTTTGTACGTGTAAATTGCGGTGCTTTGGCAGCCGGTGTTTTAGAGTCTGAATTGTTCGGACATGAAAAAGGGGCCTTTACCGGTGCGGTAAGACGAAAGCGCGGCCGGTTTGAACTGGCTGAAAAGGGCACCATTTTTTTAGATGAGATCGGTGATCTGCCCGCTGAAACGCAGGTTAAACTGTTGCGGGTTTTACAGGAACGTGAATTTGAGCGCGTCGGCGGAGAAGAAACCTTGACAGCCGACGTGCGAGTTATTGCCGCCACAAATAAAAATCTGCAAGAGTTGGTTGAAAAGAATATTTTTCGCCAGGACCTGTATTATCGTTTGCACATCATTCCCATCTATTTACCGCCTTTACGTGAACGTCCCATAGATATTCCTCTGCTTTGCCGGTATTTTTTAAAGCAGATCGGTAAAGAAATCGGTGTTCCCGACCTGACCATAAATGACGAAGCATTAAACAAACTGATCCATTACCGCTGGCCCGGAAACATTCGGGAACTGAAAAATATTTTGGAGCGGTCTGCTGTGTTGGCGGAAGACAGTGAGTTAAAAGTATCCGATTTGATTTTGTTTACCGAAAACAATCCGAAACCGACTGAAACGACAGATTTGAATGAAATTTTGGCAGAGGTGGAACGTAAGACAATTAAATCCGCTTTGGAGGCGGCACATGGTATAAAATCCAAGGCGGCACAAAAACTCGGCATTAAAACCAGTGCGTTGTATTACAAGTTGGAAAAGTATGGTTTTATAACAAAAGAAGGGGAAGATCAACATGATTAAAGTTAAATTTTTAACAATTTTAGCTGTTTGTGTTTCTATCTTGCTTGTAAATTGTGAAAGCAGTTTAATGAGTGATACGGAAATTATCAAAAAACACAATTTGTCAAAGGTTGATGTTGATGTTGCCAGGGTCAGTAATGAGTTTGGTATTAATTTGTTAAAACAACTCAGTCAGGATGATAAAGATACGGATGTTTTCTTTTCACCTTTTTCCGTTTCCATGGCCCTGGGTATGACCTATAACGGAGCACAAACAACGACCGAATCAGCCATGCGAAATACTCTGGGATTTGGTGAGCTTACAAAGGCAGAGATCAACCAGTCCTACAAAAATTTAATGGATTATTTTGCAAGTCTGGATGCCAAAATTCAATTTGATATTGCCAATTCTATTTGGTATCGTTTAGGGTTCACTGTTGAAGATGAATTTTTAGAGTTAAATCAATCCAATTTTGATGCGGGTGTGTTCCCGTTGGATTTTTCGTTACCGACGGCCCCGGATGAGATTAATAACTGGATTAGTGAAAATACAGCCGATAAAATACCCGAAATGATTGATTTTATAGATCCGTCAACCATTATGTTTCTAATAAATGCCATCTATTTTAACGGCACCTGGACCAGTGAATTTGACGAATCCAACACCCATAACGGCACTTTTTATGGAAAAACCGCAGAGGTCTCCTGTAAAATGATGCATCAGGAAAACAATTTTTCCTATTTTGGAAACGATAAAATCCAGGCCATTGATTTACCCTATGGAGGCGGCGCCTGCCGGATGGCTGTTATCCTGCCGCAGACATCTTGTGATTTGGATTCTCTGATTATGGTGATGGATTCTGATAAATGGACCCAATGGATGACAAGTTTTCAAACTATGAAAGGTTCTTTCTCTTTTCCAAAGTTTGATGTGGAATATAGAAAAGACCTGAAAGACGTTTTGTCAAAAATGGGCATGGGCATCGCTTTTAGCGGCGGTGCTGATTTTCGCGGTATTAATAAAAATGGCGAATTATATATCGATAAAGTCGACCATAAAGCTGTTGTCTCTGTTGATGAAAAGGGTACCGAAGCTGCGGCAGTGACTGTTGTTGTTATGAAAGAGTATGGTATAGGTAATCATGATCCCTATTTTGTAATGACCGTTGACCGGCCGTTTTTGTTTGTTATCCACGAACAGGAAACCGGCGCTATGTTGTTTGTTGGAAAAGTTGTTAATTTAAAGAGCTAGTTTGTTTTATGAAATCTTTTGTTTATTTAATATTTATATTATCGGGCTTTCAGGGCCTGTTCGCACAGGAATTTGTGGAAAAGCATGAATCCGTTGTACTTGGGTGTTATTTAAAACTGGATTCCGTCAACACCGTACTTAATCAATATGTACAGGACCTGGATTCTGTTTCAGCCAAAATAGCTGTTTTAAAAGAGGGCGAAAATTTATCCTATGGAAAGCGCCGTGAACTGGATGATCTGTTAAAAGACGCTCACACTATCGCCATGCTTCAGGAACAAACAGTTGTTTATCACCAGGGTCTGGTCAAAGAGTTTGGTACATACCAGCAACAGGCTGATGTATTTTTTACAAATTCCATAGATTCGCTTCATGCATTGCTTGCCGGATCAAAAATATCAGATTCACAAAGAAAAAAATGGGTTGAACAGATAAACATGCTCATGGAAAAGCGGACCCAAATAAATGCCTTGATGAGTGTAAAGCAAACAAGCAACTCTTTCGGCGAACCTGTTGTCGGGCCGGATGATTTGCCGGATGAAATTGACGCCAAGGCAGAGTTTTTCCGTGATCGTGAAGATAAGTATCGTGAAAAGGCAAAAGATTTGGCGAAAAAATTTAAAGACGTTCAGGAAGAGATGGAATTACGTCAACGTATGTCGGACATGGTGGAAGATGTTCGCATGTTTGACCAAAGAGACGAAGCTTTTGCCGGCAGGGAAACAAAGAGTGCCGGAATCTGGTTTGGTGGTGAAAAATCCAATTATCTGGATAATCAATGGGAACGCAATTCTGACATGTATGGTATCAGTAACACCCCTTTGATACGCGAGGCAGACAAGCTGTTAAATTTTGATTTCAACTCATTACCTGTTTATGATGCCGAAGAATATTTGGCAAAATTATCCAAAGAACAGAATAAATTAAATACGGCTGCCGATAGTATGGCAAATATTGCAAATCAATATGAAAAACAGGCAGAGGAATTGCGAAACAGCCTGAGTCAACCAAAAGAATAATGGCGATTGATCCTGTAAAATTAATTATTTTTATAAGTGTTTTAACCGGCGCATGCTGTGCTCATTCTGCGCAATCGGTGAATAACGGGCGATGGTTGTTTAAAAACCGAATTCAGTGTGCTGTTGAATATGACAGTAATGTAGAAGAACGGTTAAATGCTCCTGAAGAAGGCCATTCTTTTCGGACAGCGCTTTATTCCAAAGTTCAAAAAAACGGTAAGCGTATTTTATTCCACTTTTGTTATCAGGGAGGTTTTCAACTTTACCCGTCCTTTGATTCGGAAAACAAAAGTATTCATGAAATAAAAGGCCGTATGTTGCTTAAATTAAGCCCTTTTATTTATGCCGGGGTGCATGTGTTTGGCCGGCTCAAGATGTTTATAAACGCAGATACGGATTATTCGCTGGGAGAATTCAGTCCTTTTATTCAATGGCGATATTCACCTTCTGTTGTTTTTGAAACAGGCTTTCGCCAGGATGATCTTAATTACAGAGAAACGGATTATTATGATTTCAAAAGCCCGCAATTATATTTTCAATTAACAAAAAAAATAGGCCGGTTTACATTTTCACCGGATTTTCGTTTTGGAACGATTGACCACAACAGAATGGCCTATGAACCGGCTCCTGATATGTCTGATTGGGTTCTGACAGACGATAGCCAAAATGACAAGTGTAAAATTATGGGCTTGAACACAGATTGGATATTTGCCGGATTTCTTGTCAATGCATCTTATCATTATGAACAAAATCGCTCCAATAGTTATGGTTTTGATTTTGATCGTCATATTGTTACGGTCATGCTTGCGAAAAGTTTTGGAAAGAATCTGTTTCGTGGATTTATTACCATGCAAAATAAATCCTATCTCGATGATTTTTTGCCGCTTTTACCGGTCGATTTGGATACGGAAAAGGAACAAAGCAATTTTTTCGTTTTTGATTATTCCAGAGATGTTATGCAAAATCTGGCAATTATGTTTCGCTCTGCCTGGTATAAAAACGAATCCCCTTTGCCCAGCCTTTATTATGAAAAATGGTTGTTTAATTTAGGCTTTGAGTTTCAAATCCCCGTCAAGGTTATTCATTAGATCAATAAAAATTTAGGTGTTTTTAAAAGTCAGATTGGCTTATGATAAAGGAAGCGCCAGGGTAAAGCAGGTGCCCTCATCGGGATTACTTGATACGCTTATATCTCCATGATGTTTTTGAATGATATTGTAACTGATAGAAAGTCCCAAACCCGTTCCAACACCAACGCCTTTTGTTGTAAATCCGGGATCAAAAATTTTATCCATAATTTGCGGAGAGATGCCCTTACCACTATCTTTTATATGGATTAATAATGTGCTGTTTTGTGTCTCCGTAGTAATTGAAATGCTCCCCTTGTTTTCGATAGCATCAATTGCGTTTGACAAAATATTCATAAAAACCTGGTTTAACTGGTTTGGGTAACATTTCAGTTCCGGAACCTCGCCAAAGTTTTTTACAATGTCAATTTTCCCTTTTGTTTTATGAGCAAGAATCATCAACGTGTTTTCAATATCGTTGTGGATGTTTGTTTTTTTATATTCTGCTTCATCAAGCCGGGAAAAACTTTTCAGGCTTTTTACGATTTGAGATATTCGCTGAGAGGCATCGTTAATAACGTTATTGTTTTGTTCAAGAATAGCCATAACATTACTAGTTTGACCTGTTTTGACGGGTGAGGTGAGAATTTTCAGGCAGCGGCTTATGTTGTTTGATGAACTTATAACAGCACCAATCGGGTTATTTACCTCATGGGCTATACCTGCTACTAATTTTCCCAGAGCCGCCATTTTACCGGACTGTACAAGCTGGGCTTGTGCGTCTTTCAGTGTATCAAGGGCGTCTTGTAATTCATTTTTCTGTAGAGATATCTGGTTGTTTGCTTTTTCCAGCTCTTTGTTGGTGAGTGTCAATTGAACACCGGCGATTAAATGCCTTATCGAATGTTCTGTAATCCATAAACTAAAAATACCTAGAAATAAAAGACCGATGGAACTGCCATAAATGATATAATGGGATCTAAAATCCGCAAAATAGAAAATCAGTAGATTGATAGTAAATGTTAAAATTGTATTATAGATAATTGCCGGTTTGTCCAGACGCACAAATCCAAAAAGAGTAAATAAAAGTAAAAGAAAAGTGCTCATCCAGATAAATTCGTTCTTTGAAAATACAGATAGAAAAACCTCGTTGTGATAAAATTCATAAAAAGCAGCAAAAAGTAATAAAATATCAAAAGTAATAGTTAAAAATTTTAGCCACGGACGATATATATTTGTTTTGGTTAACTTGTGGATGATAAAAGAGTAGGCAGCAAAAGGGACCATAAAAATAATAATCAGCGGAAGAAATGTTTTTAAAAATATGGAAAATTCAGTCGTTACTAAAAGATAGATTGTATCGCAAAAGGCCCCGCCAAAAAAGAGAAGAAAACGAACATGATTGATTTTGTTTTCTATATCAATGGATTTTTGTTGAAAGATGGATCGAATTTTCTGGTCTTTAGGAAGGTTGTTTGAAAAGATATTCATTACTCCCTCTTCAATTTTTTAAAATAAAACTTATATTTTTAAATATATTAATAATTTTATTTTGATGCCAGAATTTGTATGAATAATGATAAAAAAATAGGCTGTCCAATAATTCTATTTGTCGAATTTCAATCAGGCAGCCTATAAAGGGGGGTATTTTCTATAATATTATATGTCGCTGGTTTCGTTAAAAATTTCGTTTTTCATGTATTTGCCCCAAACGTTTTCGAACCAGGATTCTTCTTCAGGCAGCGGTCTGACTGTTTTCCAGGAGGAAGTGAATTTACCGTCTTTTCCCAAAACAGTTTCCAAAACCTGATTGCGTAATTCCGGGGTTTCAAGTTTATAGCGCCATTCGTCACCTAATTTGTCAAGAACGGGTTGACCGTTTTTGTCCATCACCATATAAGAGCCGCGACTGCCGCCGTCATTTTCAAGAAAAGCTCGTACAGCTTCCAGGTATGCGGCATGGGCGAGCACCAGGTGCCGGTTTTGAAAAATATACGGCAGGTCTTTACGGTCATTGATTGACTGTTGGCCAAAGTCCTTGATTTGTTGATAAGCTTCATCTATAGCTTTTTTGACATTGTCCAAATCACGGATGTGGGACCCGTAATTTGTCATGCGCAATTGGAATTCATCTCTATATTGTTCAGCCGTTTTGGCTGTTTTATTGCCGGATGTGAATTGTTGACAAATTTTAAAAATTTCTTCACCTTTGCTTGTTGCTGCTTTGAGAAATCCATTTTTATCAACCGGATTGGTCTTTCCGGCTTTAGCGATACGCTGTGCAGCGCGCAATGAACCAACTTGTCCTGAATTTAAAGCGGAACCGCCGGGTCGATATACACCGTGGCTGCCGTTGACTTCACCAATCGGATAAAGATGTTTGATGTTTGATTCCCACCAAATATCACCGGCAAGCCCGCCGTTATTATGTTGTGCACATACGGCCACTTCAAGAGGTTCTGTTTTAATGTCGATACCATTTTTATTATATAATTCGATGGCCAGCGGATTCATTTTTTCCAAACGCTGGATTGGGGTGCCAAAAAGGGCGTTAGAATTTTCAAGATACTTGTAGGCTTCCGGTTCAAGTGTATCAAAAGAAAAAGAGCCGATACGAGCATCGCCTTGTGGATTTTTACGGAAATCCATGAAAACCCGTCGGCCTTTAACAACTGTTTCAATATATACAAGTACATCTACCAGAGACGAACCGTAATCGGGGATTTTTCGCGGATCAAAGGGCCATTGATAGCCTTTCAGGAAAACATCTGTTGCCAGTGTTCCCATATCCGGAAAATAATCATTTAAAAATTCTTTTTCATCGTTGCCGTTTTCGTCGGTACTGATATAGGTCGGAATGACCTGCTGATAAGTACCGGAAACGTTCCATCTGAATTTGGTTGAAGCGAGACCATATTGTGATTCCGTCAGGTTGCGGCATACGGCGCCCGCTTCAATTGCCAGGCCGATAGCACCGATATGTACTTTTGGATAAACTGACGTTTTGTATATACCGCCGGGACCACCAGTTCCAAAAACAATATCATTTGCTTTAAAGAAAACCAAACCAAAGGTTTCGTCATCCATATTGTTTTTGTCAATGGCAATAATTCCAACAGCCATATCATTTTCAGTAAGAAGGGCGACTACGTCATGTTCGTCAAATATAGGGATTTTTTTCTTTGAGACTTCCTGGAAAAGGCATTGAAACATCTGATTGGAAGTCCATGGACCTGCGGAGGTAGCCCGCTGTCTTGGGTCATGATCGGTTTTGTAACCTACGTAGCCGCCAATTCCATTGTGTGGAAACTGAACGCCGATCTGGGCAAGATGGAAAAATTCCTGCGCCGACATGGTTGCTTCAATCAGGGCAAGGTCACCATGCATTGCTCCTCCGTCAAACAGCGATTTTGCCATTTCAAAAGGAGAGTCTGGTTCTTTACCGCTGACCGAGAGTTTGTAATAGGTTTGCTTGTCAGAGCCGGTATTGTTTGAGGTTCCGCCACCGATTTTTTCTGTAACGATGGCAATGTCGGTTTTTCCATAGGTAAAAAGGTGATCAGCACAATTAAGGGAGGCAGCACCGCTGCCTATAACAAGTGTTTCCAGTTCCCATAATGGAAATTCTATATTATTTATTTTCAATAATGTTTTATTCATAAATTCTCCATAATTACAAACCCTGCTGCGAGACAGGGAATATAGCTATAACCTGCGTAAATGAAATCCACCATCTACATTGATCACTTCACCGGTGGAATAATCAAAATAACCTAAAGCGATACCGGCAACAGCCTTGGCAATGTCTTCCGGGTAGCCCCATCTTTTAAGGGGCAGCAGGCCGTCGCTAATCATTTTGTCATATTTTTCCTGTACAACTTTGGTCATATCCGTCATGATAATACCGGGTCTGATTTCATAAACACCGATATTATATTCCGACAAGCGATCTGCATAGAGTTTTGTCATCATGGCAATGCCTGCTTTGGATAAACAATATTCACCACGGGCAGGTGATGATGTGTAAGCAGATATAGAGCTGGTGTTGATAACTCTGTAATTACGGTCTGGATTTTCTTTTTGCTGTTCAATCATCCAGTTTGCAACAAGTTGTGTTAAAAAATAGGGGCTTTTCAGGTTTATTGTCATTACCCTGTCAAAGCTCTCTTCTGTTGCTTCTAAAATATCTAAACGTTGTTTGGGTGCAACCCCGGCATTGTTTACCAGTAAATCCAGTCTGCCAAATTCTTTCCCTATTTTGTTTATAATATCGAGTCTTTCATCTGCAATAGATATGTCAGCTTGAATATATAAAACGGAAGCACCTTTACTTTTAATTGTATCTAATGTATCTTTAATGTCAGATTCGTTATGTATATCATCAATAGCAATATTATATCCGGTTTCAGCAAGTTTTTCTGCAATTCCCCGTCCAATTCCCCGTCCAGCTCCTGTAATTAATGCAACAGGTTTGTTCATATTTCCTCACGTTATCTTTTGTTACTAATAAATTAATGTAAAACAATATATAATTTCTGAATCACCTAGTCAAGTTTTTTATCAAAGTCTTTATTTCTTAACCGTTTCCGTTACCGTGTAATATGAAAATTTTTTTTATTTTTTTTGAGTTGTGTTTGTATTTTTTCTTAATTTTAGTATATTGCCAAGTATATAAAAACTAGAATATAAGAAAGAAATGTCATGGGCCATCGTCTTTCACCAGAAAATTATCCGAATGATCTGATAGATTTTACAAATAAAATCAGGTATAATTTTGGCGGTTTGTTCTTACCGGATAGAGATGTGGTCATTGCTCGGGCTCCGGCAAGGCTGGATGTTTTGGGAGGCATAGCCGATTATTCCGGTTCTGTGGTGCTGGAACTGCCTTTGGCCGAATCAACCATTGTCGGCGTACAAAAGCGTCGGGACCGCCGAATTTTAGTAAAAAGTCTTGCCGCAAAATCAGAAGGATATACTTCTACTGTTCAATTTAATTTGGATGATTTTTACACCGGGGACAAATTAAAATCCTATCAAACAATACATGACGAATTATTGAAAACTCTGGAAATAGCCTGGTCTGCTTATGTGTTGGGCGCCTTTCATGTTCTTTTGACGGAAAATATTTGCTCAAATTTTGAATTTGGTGCAACAATCGGTATTGTTGGAACAATCCCCTTTGGTTCCGGTGTCAGTTCTTCGGCTTCTTTAGAGGTTGCTGTTGTTCAGGCCTTGACAAAAGCATTTAATATACAAATAGACTCTTTTCAATTAGCACGGTTGTGCCAGATTTTGGAAAATTCTGTTGTCGGCGCTGCCTGTGGTATTATGGACCAGGTAACCACCGCTTTTGGTGAAGAGAATAAATTTGTTGTTCTTAAATGCCAGCCGCATGAAATTGTTCGAATGATGACCATTCCAAAAGGAATTCAGTTTATCGGGATTTTTTCAAATGTACGGCATGCTGTGAACGGTAACCCCTATACGGATACGCGAATTGCAACGTTTATGGGAAGAAAATATATATTTCATAAAGTTAAAACAGATAGGAATGAACAGCCCTTTGCCGGATATTTGTGTAATGTGTCATCAAAAGATTGGGAAGAAAAGTATAAAAAAAGTGTGCCTGTAAAAATTACAGGAAAAGAGTTTCTCGAAAAATTAAAATCTCATGATGATCCGGTAACCGTGATTGATCCTGAAAAAAATTATCGTCCGCGTTCACGGGCTGAACATGCTATTATGGAAAATGAAAGAGTGTATCAATTCATCGAAGCGCTGGACTTTTATGCCAAAGATCCCTCTGAAGATATTTTGATTGGTGCAGGCAGGCTTTTGTATGAGTCGCATGAAAGTTACAGCAAGAATTGTGGATTGGGTGCAAAAGAAACGGACGTAATTGTTGATTTGGTTAAAGAGGCTGGTGTTGAATCCGGATTGTATGGCGCCAAGATTACCGGCGGCGGCAGTGGAGGAACTGTTGCTGTTTTGGCCCGCGCCGGCACCCGGAATGTTATAGAAAATATTGCGGCCCTTTACAAGGATGCAACAGGATTGACACCCTATGTTTTTTGGGGATCTTCTCCCGGCGCCATAGCGATTGGAACTAGTATTGTTAAATTTTAGGGAGTTTTAATGGATACCGATTTTTTAACCCGGGCATTGAGCAGGCTTAAAAATATTCATCTGGCCATGCGAGATGCCATCGTTTTACATACTAAAAAACACGATTACATTGAAATGGCTTCTGTTGCCAGAAAAGCGGAATCGGATTTTATTTACAACATCGATCAGAGCTGTGAGGATATTCTTCTTAAAGAGTGTAAAATCTGGGGAGAAGAAGAACCGTTTATTCTTGTTGCCGAGGGTTTTGATGAAAGAGACCCGATGATATTTCCCGAAGATGCGGACCCTGAAGATGCTGTGTTTCGACTGATTGTCGACCCGATTGACGGAACCCGTGGCATCATGTATGAGAAACGAAGCGCCTGGATTTTATCCGCTCTTGCCCCTAATCTTGGGCCGGAAACCTCTTTAATGGATATTGAGCTTGCTATTCAGACTGAAGTTCCTTTGCGTAAACAATACCTGGCCGATATGCTTTATGCTGTTCGCGGCAGAGGAACAAAAGGGGAGAGGATGAATTTAATCACCGGTGAGAACGAAACGTTTTACCCCAAACCAAGCTCAGCCAAAACCCTTAAACATGGTTTTGCCATGTTGACAAAATTTTTCCCCGGAAGAAAGCAGATTACGGCCGCTATTGAAGAAGAATTGTTATCGGAGCTTGGCCTTTTAGATGACCTTGAAACAACGTTTGTGTTTGATGATCAATATATCAGCACCGGCGGACAATTTTACGAGTTGGCTGTCGGTCATGACCGGTTTAGCGGAGATTTTCGCGCCGACCTGATGAAAGCAACGGGCCTGAACGGCATCCCGCCCGGGATGGCGGCCCACCCTTATGATGTTTGTACCGAACTTGTCGCCAGAGAGGCCGGGGTTATTATTACCGATCTTGAAGGAAATTTTTTAAATCCATGTCTGAATGTAATGAGCAATGTTTCCTGGGTGGCCTATGCTAATGAAACCTTATATCGGCAGATAGAGCCTGTGTTACAAAAAATATTAAAAAAATATAATATACTCAAATAATGGTGAAAACATGATTAAAAAAGCAGTTATAACTGCTGCGGGAAAAGGAACGCGTCAATACCCGGCAACCAATTCCATACAAAAAGAGCTGTTCCCTCTTGTTGATCGTGACGGCATAACAAAACCTGTGATTCAAATTATTGCCGAACAGGTTGTCCGGGCCGGAATTGATGAAATTGCAATTATTGTAAATCCCGGAGAGGAAAGGCAGTTCAAGTCTCACTTTAAAAGTTTGTCTGAAAATGAAAAAAGTTCTTTTACAAATAAAAAATGGGGATTACGTCAGTCTGAAATGCTGGCCCATCTGGAAAATAGTATAACCTATTTATACCAGGAGCAACAGGAAGGTTATGGTCATGCCGTCAATTGTGCTGCTGACTGGGTGGGTGATGAACCTTTTTTACTGTTACTGGGTGATCATCTATATGTTTCCCAAACAGATGTTTCCTGTGTTCAACAGGTTATTGAAGGATACAAGCTTTTTAAAAAATCAATTTATGCTGTAAAGCAAACGCCTGCCGAACTTTTATATCTGTTTGGAACGGTTGCAGGTGAACAGATACCGGAATCCCCGAATGCTTATCAATTAAATAAAATAGTTGAAAAACCCCAGGTTGCCTATGCACGTGAAAATTTGGCCATAGAGGGATTGCCTGCTGATATGTTTTTAACATTTTTTGGAATGCATGTATTATCCACTAAAATATTTGAAATATTACAAAATCATATTAAAAATAATGTCCGTCAGAATGGGGAAATTCAACTGACGACCGCCCAGGCTGAACTGTGTGCAGCAGAGGGAGCTGTCGGATTGGAAATTCAAGGTGAGCGCCTGGACATGGGAACGCCTCTGGGCCTTTTGGAAACTCAACTTGCATTGGCATTAAATGGTGTTTTTGAGCACGATATAAAGCTGGCCTTTAATCGGTTACAGTCTAAAAATTAGGTTGAATTTGTGAGAAAAGATTGAATAAAATTCAGTTGCATCTGTCTTTATTTTCATTTACTTTGGATTTCTAATTTTACAAGTGTGATAGATCTATGCGTGTGAAAATAAAATATATTGATGGTCCTCGGTTAAAGAGGTCCATTATTGCCTCTGCCCGTCGTGTCATGCAAATGCAGGACCATTTAAATGATATAAATGTTTTTCCAGTGCCCGATGGTGATACAGGTACGAATATGGCCCAGACAATGCAGGTCATTGCAGAAGGAGCGGAAAGATGTCATGATACCAGTTTTGAAGGTGTCAGCAATGCCATTGCAGACTCGGCCCTGAGCGGCGCCAGAGGAAATTCCGGAGTAATTTTAGCCCAGTTTTTTCAGGGCCTTGCAGAAGAAACAAGAGGCAAGGTCAGGGTAAGCACAGAAACATTTGCCATTGCGGTAAAAAATGCGGCTGAACGCGCCCGAACAGCTATTTCCAATCCCAGGGAAGGAACTATAATCACCGTTATGAAGGACTGGGCGGTCCATTTAACAGATCATGCAAATTCTAAAAGTGATTTTGTGGAATTGTTAAAAAGCTCTCTTGTCCGCGCAAAAAAATCTCTGGCCGATACACCGAAAAAATTGAAAATATTGGGTGATTCCGGTGTTGTGGATGCCGGTGCTGAAGGTTTTGTGCACATTATTGAAGGCATGATCGATTTTATTGATTCCGGGAAACTGGTTGCCTTGACAGCCGGAACACACGTTGTTGATAAAATTCGTCATCATCATATTCTGCATAGTCACCAAAATGTTCGTTTTAAATATTGTACCGAATGTTTAATCGAGGGAAAGAATATAGCACGGTCTTTATTAAAAGAAAAACTGAACGATTTGGGTGATTCTTTAATTGTGATCGGCAGCCATCAAAAAGTCAGGATTCATATTCATACCAATACACCGGATTCTGTTTTGGCCATAGCTTCTGATTGTGGTAAAGTTGTTCAAAAGAAAATTGAGGATATGCAGATCCAGGTTGATTCTAATGAAAATACCATTAAAAAAGAACAAATTGCATTGGTAACAGATTCAACATGTGATTTGCCTGACGAGTTTTTTAAAAAATATAATATAAATATCGTTCCGGTTGTTGTTCGGGTAGGTGAAAAAAACTATCTGGATCGTGTCGAAATAACCTCCAGCGAATTTTACGAGATTTTGAAAACAACGGACAATGCTTTATCAACATCTCAACCTTCTCTTTCACAATATCGTGATATGTATAATAAAATTTCCAACCAATATCGTTCTGCTATTTCATTACATATTTCTGAAAGTTTGAGCGGCACCTTTAATGGCGCTCAGGTGGCTGCCCGTGAGTTTAAGGACAAGATTAATTTGCAAATCCTTAACTCAAAAACCACATCAGCAGCATTGGGATTACTGGTTTGTGAGGCAGCGCGGCTTATCGAACTTGAGCGGCCCATTCAGGAAATTGTCGATAAATTGAAAAAATATATTGAAAAGACAAGAATTTATATTAGTATTCCAACATTGAAATATATTATTAAAAGCGGCCGAATAAATCCTGTTAAAGGTCTTATCGGTACTTTATTGAACCTGAAACCTGTCCTCACCCTGGATTCCGAAGGTCGGGCCGTGGAAGCGAAAAAAGTTGTCGGCCGCCGTCAGGTTGTTAAAAAGACGTTAGAGCTCGCTGTTGAATATGCAAAAACAGTTGAAAACCCCCGTTTTAGTATTGTTCACGTTTTATCGCCAAAAGTTGCTGGATGGTATAAAGATGAAATATTAAAATTGTTTAATAAAAATGATGTGTTTATAATGGATGCGTCTCCTGCGTTGGGACTTCATACGGGTATTGGCTCAGCCGCAATAGCTGTTTTGGGAGATTAGTTTAAAAGGATGCTAAAATAGAGGAGAGTTATGGTTTCATTGCTTGCTGTTATCGTATTATCATATCTTTTGGGGTCCATTCCAACAAGTATTATTGTGGGAAAAGTATTACGCGGAATTGACATCCGCGAGCATGGCAGCGGAAATGCCGGCGGAACAAATGTATTTCGTGTTTTAGGGTGGAAACCCGGCCTTTTTGTGATGCTGTTTGATCTGTTTAAAGGATTTGCCGCCACATTTTGGGTGGCACAACTCGCTAAAAACGGTATGGTTTCTGACTATGGTGTTTTACAGATATTGGCCGGATGCAGCGCTATTATCGGTCATATCTGGTCTGTTTTTGCCGGTTTTCGCGGAGGAAAAGGTGTGGGTACGGCTGCCGGAATGCTGTTGGCAATGTTTCCGTTGACTTTTTTGATTTGTATTGGTGTTTTTGGAATTGTTCTTGCGATCACCAGAATCGTCTCTGTGAGCTCGATGAGTGCCGCTGTTTCTCTTCCGATTGTTCTCAGTATTTTTAGATACTTGTTTAATGTTCAGGTGGAATTTTCTCTTTATCTTTTTGGCTTTTTTGCCGCCGCACTTATTATTTTTACTCATCGTTCAAATATTAGACGGTTATTGAACGGAACTGAAAATCGTTTTGGTAAGAAAAAATAATCAATCAGACTGGTAATATTCCAATATAATGAGTGGTAAACTCTCCATTACATTTCTGGGTACAGGTGGGGCTGTGCCGTCTTTAAGACGGGGCCTGCCCGCGATGGTCATTGAACGTGAGGGCACGGCTCTGCTGGTTGATTGCGGTGAAGGCACTCAGATGGCTCTTTTACGGACTACGATATCCGCAGGAAAAATTGATGCCATTTTTATTTCTCATTTGCATGGTGACCATATCTTTGGACTCCCCGGATTTTTAACGACTCAGCAAATGATGGATCGGAAAAAAGAGTTAACAGTCTATGGACCTCGAGGATTGGAACAGTTTTATTTATCTGTTAAAAGTATTACCGGTTTTGAGATTCAATATAATTTAAAATTTATTGAAATTGAGGATGGTAAATCCTATCCTTTTGATGCGTTTCAGGTCCTTGTTAGAAAATTAGTACATAATGACAATTGTTTTGGTTTTCGCTTTGTTGAAAAGCCCAAACCCGGCGTGTTCAATTCTAAAAAAGCAGATAAACTGGGCGTGCCGAATAATGAACTGCGAAAGCATCTTTTGCAGGGAAAACCCATTCATGTCAATGGCCGGGAAATTTTACCTTCTGAAATTGTAGGTCCGCCCATACCCGGACGTTGTATTGCCTATTGCTCAGATACACGTCCCTGTAAGGCCGGAAAACAGTTGGCGGTCGATGCAGATGTTCTTGTTCATGACAGTACTTTTTCCGAATTGCATGCCGAACGTGCTGTTCAAACAGGCCACAGTACTTGTACTGAAGCAGCCATGCTCGCCAAAGATGCTCAGGTACAAAAATTAGTGCTATGGCATACAAGTTCCCGCTATTTGGAGGAACAGGAAACTGAAATGCTGAACCAGGCCGCAAAAATTCATAATGATGTAATATTGGCCCAGGATTTTCAAAAAATTTTCCTTAATTACCGAACAAAATAGGACAATGACTTTTATTGTTTGTTTCCAAGTCTAAAATTGTTTTTGTTTTACTTTTTGGTTTGGCTGCTATTTCTTCTGCATCTGTTTTTATTAAAATGTGTACGGCCCCACCGTTGATTATTGCATTATACAGAGTTTCCATCGCTTCCGTATTTTACTGGAGTATCAGCCGTTATAAAAGCGGACCTGTTTTAAAATCATTTCCGGCCGGTAAAAAAAAGACGGCTATGTGGGCCGGCTGTGCACTTGCTTTTCATTTTATAACATGGATCAGTTCTCTACGCTATACTTCTGTCGCCAGTTCCGTTGTGCTGGTCCAAACAGCACCGGTTTTTGTTGCTTTCGCCGGATTGTTGTTTTTAAAAGAAAAACCCTCTCTCACAAGTTGGATCGGAATTTTTATTGCTGTTATCGGCAGCAGTTTTATCGGGATTCTGGATTTTAATGATAATTCATCCTCTTTTTTGGGGAACCTGTTGGCTGTCGCCGGGGCAATTGGAGCGGCTGTTTATCTGGTGCTTGGCAGAAAGTTGCGGCAGCATGTCGAATTATTCCCCTATGTGACATTGGTTTATGGCGCCTCGGCCGTCATTCTTTTACTTGCTACTTTTTTCTTAAAAATGACATTGTTTCATTATACGAGCCAAACGTTGTGGTTATTACTGCTTATTGCTTTTATCCCGCAAATTATCGGTCATACCAGCATTAACTGGGCATTGAAATATTTATCTGCGACTTCTGTTGCTGTTATTATTTTAGGTGAACCCGTTGGCGCGTCTGTTTTAGCGTGGATTTTTTTAGGTGAAACGATAGGATGGTTGAAAATATCAAGTGCATTGCTTATATTAACAGGAGTGGCTGTTACGTTAAAGGGAGAACAAAAGGAATACTGATGAGAATTTAGTGTTTAAACATGTAATGGCATTATCAAAACGGATAAATAAAAATGGATAAAGTAAAATTAGTTTATTTTGGCTCCAAACATTACCATTGGTTTGAGCAGCTTTTGCAAAAAATAAATAAACATTGGTCTATTTGTCAGGTCAATGATAACACATTTGATGATAAAGTTTTTGATGATGAGGCACATGTCATCCTGATCTATGAGACGCCTGATTCGCTAAAATCGGATTTTTACAAAAATGAAAACGGCCGGTTTTATGGAATTTTGACGATTCTTGACGAAAACCAGCCGTCTGAAGCTTTTGATGAACTTGTGGATTATGTTTCAGTGCCCTTGGTAGAGTGGCAGGTGTTAAAAAGTTTACAGCAGCTTGTGATGATGTTATCAGCAAAGGAACAAATAGGTTCCCTGAATGAAAAGTTGAATTTAAAAACCCAGGAACTTGCTGTTTTAAATCATATCGGAATTGCGCTTTCGGCTGAACGTGATCCGGAAGCTTTGTTGGAACTTATTTTAACAAAGGCACGGGAAATAACCTACGCCGACGCCGGTAGTTTGTATCTGGTTGAAAAGAACCCGGACATTCAGGCCGATGAAAACGATTTTTGGAAAGACAAACAGCTTCGGTTTAAACTGGCCCAAAATGATTCCATTCAGTCCAGTTATCGTGAATTTGTCATGCCTGTTAAAAAGGAGAGTATGGCCGGGTTTACGGCGTTAACAGGCCGTGTGTTAAATATATCCGACGCCTATAACCTGCCGGACAACAGTGAGGTCCGCCATAACCGGAGTTTTGATGAAAAAATGGGGTACCGGACAAGAGCTGTTTTGTGTATTCCCATGAAAAGTCATCAGGGTGATTTGATCGGTGTGCTGCAATTGATCAATCGCAAGGTTGGTTCAAAAAAGGTTAAATTAACTTTTGATAACGTCGCTATGCGGGTTGTCCCTTTTGATGAACGCTGCGAAGAATTGGCCTCTTCTCTGGCCAGTCAGGCTGCCATCAGTATTGAGAACATGCGTCTTTATGAAGAAATTAAAAAATTGTTTGAAGGTTTTATTGTCGCTTCTGTACACGCCATTGAACAAAGAGACCCCACAACCTCCGGTCATTCCGAGCGGGTAGCGCAACTGACGGTGGGTTTGGCAAAACAGATTGACCGCCTGGACTCGGGACCATTTAGAAATGTCAATTTTTCCCGCGATGACATTCAACAGATAAACTATGCTTCCTTATTACATGATTTTGGTAAAATTGGCGTACGTGAATCCGTACTGGTCAAAGCCAAAAAATTGTACCCGGAACAGTTGGAAATGGTTAAAAACCGGTTTAAATTGATTAAAAAAGTAATTGAACTGGATTTAACAAAAGAAAAGTTAGACAATTTAAATCATTCAAAAAACAATAATAAAATTTTACAATTACCTCAAATTGATGAAAAATTAACAAAAAGATTAAAAGAAATTGATCAATATGTTGATTTTATTCTACAGGCAAATGAGCCGAGGGTGCTGGCCGAAGGTGGCTTTGAACAGCTAAATGAAATAAGCAAAATCGTATTTGAAGATGATAATGAATTGCAGCACTACCTTTCCGAGCACGAGGCTTATATGTTGTCTATCCCCCGTGGCAGTTTAAGTGAAGAAGAACGTCGTGAAATAGAATCACATGTTACACATACATATAATTTTTTAAGCAGAATACCCTGGGCTTCACATCTGAAAAAAGTTCCTCACTATGCACATGCACATCATGAAAAGCTGGACGGTACGGGTTATCCGAGAAAATTATCTTCTGCAGAAATACCGTTCCCTTCAAAAATGATGGCGATATCTGATATTTTTGATGCATTAACAGCATCAGACAGACCTTATAAAAGAGCCGTCCCCCCGGATAAAGCTTTGGATATCTTGATGAGCGAAAGCAGGGCCGGTAAAATTGATTCTGAAATTTTACGGTTATTTATTGATGCCAAAATTTATGAACTTGTCCTTTAAAAAATAATTCAACAGATAATCCGGTTTTTCAGAAAAACATTGACATTGTAGTTTGTCAATAGTAAATTATCGTCCAACTAAAATTAAGCAGTTCATGTTATCCTGGTTTGATTACCTTTTTCCCAATTTTATGGGATCATTTTCAATATTTAAACGTTTAATTGTTAATAAAAAATTGCAGCCGTTAAAGAACTTTGTGGTTTGCGGTTATTAAGATAGATAAATTAACATGTTAGAGATCAAGGAGTGAACGCTATGAACCAACCCTCAAGCAGTCAAAATACTGCTTTGAACGCACTTTCTCAAAGTATTGAGGGATATTCTGGTTACGAAAAATTAGGACAGAGAAGACAATCAGATATTCGATTTCGTCAGCACTTGATTAATAATACAAATCAACTGCTGAGTCAAATTAGCGAGATCCCGCAAGCCGCCCAACCTGAAGACCAGGAACTTTTGGATGAATTTGTCAAAAGTACTCAACGGAAATTATCCACCATTTGCCAGAGTTTGCAAAATCCAACGTACGAATCCGCTTCATTTTTTAAATCAGAGAAATTACCCTCATACCGTGAGGAACACATTTATGATTTTGAGCAAAGAATGAAGGACGAAGTTACGAACCTTTTTGAAGAAATTTCAGAATTGAGCAAAAATTCCAAACATCGTCATGTTTTTCGCGATCATTTTTTGCATATAAAGGATTTTGTGGATAACTTTAATCAAGCCTTATTCGAACGTGAAGCATTGGTGCTCGGGGACGATTACTAGTAAAGAATAACAGCAGGTGTATAATGAAATTTTTTACAGATTATCTTTGGTTTGATACTAAAAATCATCGGGAATATATCAATATTTCCGATAAAGTCCGGGATGCCGTTACAAAAAGTGGTGTCAGGGAAGGTATGGTCCTTGTTTCCGCCATGCATATTACAGCGGCTGTGTATGTAAATGATGCGGAATCGGGCCTTATTCAGGATATTGACGATTGGCTGCAAAACCTTGCACCGGAAGGACCGGATTATCGTCACCATCGTACCGGTGAAGTTAACGGAGATTCCCATTTAAAGAGCCTTCTTATGCATCATCAGGTCATTTTGCCCATTACAAATGGTCGTTTGGATTTAGGTCCCTGGCAGGCTGTTTATTATGCGGAGTTTGACGGTCAACGCCGAAAAAGAGTTGTGATAAAAGTGATGGGTGAATAAACAGTTATTGAACAATTCCAAGCTGTTTCATTTTTCTGTATAAAGTCGCCTCCCCAATACCTAAAATTTTTGCTGTTTGCCCGCGATGGTTGTTATTTTTATTCAATTGATCGAGTATAAATTCCTTTTCATAATTTTCAACAGCCAGCTTGAGGTTCGGTGTGTCTATTTGCGGACAGGGTTTTTCCGTGTCGGACAGGAAAAAAGGTGCTACATCTTTAAACGACAAAAAGTCTTTTTGGGCAAAAATCATTAATCTTTCAATAAAATTTTCAAGCTCACGTACTTCACCCCTCCATTTTTTATCAACCAGTTTTTGCATAAGTTTGGGTTCAACGTGCGTTATTCGTTTATTCATCTGACGGTTATATTTTTTTATAAAATGCTGCACCAATAGAGGAATGTCTTCACGTCTCTCTGATAGCGAGGGAAGTTCAATTTCGATAACATTGAGTCGATAAAATAAATCTTCACGGAAATTGCCGTTTTGCACTTCCTGTTCAAGATTGCTGTTTGTGGCGGCAATAATACGAATATCGGTTTTTATCGGGGTTGTGCCGCCCACAGGGAGTATTTCTTTGGTTTCAATAGCTCTTAACAACTTGGCCTGTGCCGTTAAGGAAAGTTCACCAATTTCGTCTAAAAACAAACTTCCGTTATGAGCAACTTTAAAGAGTCCGTCTTTATCGTTTACAGCGCCTGTAAACGATCCTTTTTTATGGCCGAAAAGTTCACTTTCCAAAAGAGTTTCGGTGATAGCGCCGCAATTAACCGCTACAATATGGCCTTTTCTGCGGCCGCTGTTATAGTGAATTGCTTTGGCAACCAGTTCTTTTCCGGTTCCGCTGTTACCGCTAATGAGAACATTGCTGTCACTGTCGGATACTTTTTCAATGGTTTTAAATATTTTCTTTATAGCAGGACTTTTACCGATTATATTTGAAAAATCGTATTGCGCATTTATTGCCTGGCGCAGTGCCTGGTTCTCAATAACAAGCTCTTTATGTTCCAAAAGTTTGGTAACTTTGATAGCAACGTCTTCAAAATTTAAGGGTTTTAATAAATAATCATGAGCGCCTTTGCGGAGAGCTTCAATGGCCGTTTCTACGGATGCATAAGCGGTAATCATAATAAACGATGCCCGTGAACCGATTTGATGGGTTTGTTCTAAAAGCTGTAAACCGTTCATCGTCGGCATTTCAATGTCGCTGATAACCACGTCAAAATCAGTTATTTTTATTATTTCCAAAGCTTTTTGGCCGTTTTCTGCCTGCTTGCAATGAAATCCTTTGTTTACAAGAATGGCGGCGAGACTTTCTCTTGTTATATCATCGTCATCAACGATGAGTATATTATGTGACATTTATAAATCCTTTGGTGATACTTTTTTGGGTAATGATAAAGTAAAGGTCGTGCCGTTATCTAAAACACTTTTTACCTTTATGTCCCCGGAAAAACTTTTCATAATGTTATAACTGACCCATAAACCCAAACCGGTACCTTTGCCTTCTTTTTTGGTCGTAAAAAAAGGTTCAAAAATATGGTCGACATTTTCTGCAGGGATGCCCCGGCCGTTATCTGTTATTGCCGCATAAATATTTTCAGAATCATACCACGTTTTTATATATAACAGTCCATTTTTTTGTTTTTCCATAGCGTCTGCAGCATTAAGACAAATATTGATAAAAACCTGCAAAAGCTGGTCGAAACTAGCTTCCACGAGCGGAATGTCAGGCTCAAATTCTGTTTCTATGGAATGGTATTTGAGCCGTTTTTCATATTTTATGATGTGAATAACATGCTCAATCACATTGTTAAGGTACACTTTTTCCACTTTTTGTGTAATCGGTCTGGAAAAATCGACAAGGGTTTTTACGGTCCTTGCAATTCTGTCGATACTTTGCTGAATAAGACTTAATTTTTCCTTAAAATATTCATCATCGCTTTTAACTTTTAATATCTGCGTAATGGATGAAATAGAAGTAAGGGGTGAACCGACTTCGTGGGCAATGCCGGCCGCCAGTGTGCCGACGGCTGAAAGTTTTTCCGATTGTATAAGTTGTTGCCGAAGTTGTTCTTCCTGGGATATATCACGGGCAATAACACTGCTGCCGATATATTGATCCTGGTCGTTTTTTATGGCTGTTCTTGTAACTTCAATAACAATTTTTTTCCCTTCGCGCGTCAACCGATGTGTTCTAAAATTTCGAACAAAACCTTTTTCCCGAACGGCTCTATTGATTTTTTTTATTTGTTCCTGTGCTTGAGGATCATTGGGTACGATAAAAGATATTGTTTTGCCGACAACTTCATTTTGGGGCCAGCCGTATAGTATTTCGGCTGCCTGGTTCCACATTACTATTTTATCGTCTTCGTTTAAAATCATAATTGCATCGGCAGCATCGTTTAAAATATTTTCAAAATACTGTTCATATCTCTTTAAAGCTTGTTCGTTTTTTCGATGTGCTGTAATATCGTGCATAAAAACAGATGCACCTATTACATTGTCTTTTTGGTCTTTTAATGGTGAAACCTTTATATTTACATATAAAGGGCTACTGTTTGAGAACTTGTGTTGTTTGGCATAAATTTCAGTGTCTTTGCCGTCATTAAGAGCTTTAACCAGCGCATTATATATAGTATGTTCCTGCCGGAAAATCGGGAAATGGCTTAACAGGTTTTTTCCTAAAACATCTATGGATGTTTCGGGGAAAAATTTGTTCATACCATTGCTCCAGTAAATAATTGTGTGGTTTTTGTCGATAACAAAAACACCAATACCTACAAAGTCTATTTTTAACAGACCGGTCTCCACCGCATGCGACAAGTTTGTAGGCAAACGGTCTATATCGTCCTGAGGAGTCTCGTTAAACGTATTATAGATTGCTTTTATAAGCGGATCAAAGGTATCGTTTATATATCCGAATGTTTCCAGGCTGTTTATGGGTTTTTTGCTTTTTTTGGCAATTGTGGAAAGAAGGATGTATCGGCTGACAAGCAGGCTGTTTACAAAAAAAGATAATGCTTTGTCTGAATTGGGGAACAACTCTGATTGTGTTTTTTTACAGTGATTTGCTGCTGTTTCGAGTTCAGAATCGATTAAATATATATCCAGTACTGCCATTAGCTGTTGAACTAGCATATTGGCTTTTTTCTTTTCATTTTGGGGAAGCATTCGTTTGATTTTTTCTTCCCATTCAGTCGCAATTTCTGAACTGTTATTGACCAGGATTTTTGATAATGATTCTTTCACTTGTATTGCCTTTATTTATGAACACAATTTGCGTTTAAGAGCAAAAGTAAAAATAGAAAAAATAATATCGAAACGCAATATGATTTAATAATCTTGGATATAAAGAAAAAAGCCCCTTGATTTTTTATCAAGAGGCTTTTGTAATTTACAACCTTGTTTATAATGTTTTGGCCTTTTCCACGATATTTTCAACGGAAAATCCAAATTTACCAAAAACTGTTTTAACCGGAGCGCTGGCGCCGAATGTATCAATGCTGATGATTTTACCTTCGGTACCTGTCCACTGGTGCCAACCGGTGGAGACCCCTGCTTCAACGGCGAGTCTTTTGGTTATGGCAGGCGGCAATACCTCTTTTTGATAATCTTCGGATTGTTCTTTGAATAATTCCCAGCTTGGCATACTGACGACACGGGCATCAATACCGGATTCCAATAATTGCGCCTGGGCCTGAAGAATCAGGCTGACTTCTGAACCGGACGCCATTAAAATAATATCAGGTGTGCTGCCTTTTTCTTTGGACAAAATATAAGCGCCTTTGAATACGCCTTTTGCGCTTCCGTATTTTGACTGATCAAGGGTCGGCAAACCCTGACGCGTCAAAACCAGCATGGTCGGACCGTCTTTGCGTTGCAGGGCAGTCCGCCAGGCATAAGCGGTTTCATTTGCATCGGCAGGACGAATCAGGCACAGGTTCGGCATAATTCGAAAAGAAGCAACATGCTCAACAGGCTGGTGAGTGGGGCCGTCTTCGCCAACACCGATGGAATCATGTGTCATAACATATATCACAGGCAGTTTCATCAATGAAGCCAGTCTTATTGCCGGACGTGCATAATCTGAAAAGACAAAAAATGTGCTGGCAAATGGACGAACACCGCCGTGTAAACTGAGGCCGGAACAGGCCGTACACATGGCAAATTCTCTTACACCCCAGGGGATGTTTCTGCTTTTACGGTCTTGTTTGGAAAAATAACCTTCACTTTTTATAAGTGTGTTTGTAGACGGAGAAAGGTCCGCACTGCCGCCGGCATAGAACGGAACTTTAGATGCAAAGGCGTTTATAATTTTACCGGATGCTTGTCGTGTAGCAATAGCACCGTCTTCTGCTTTAAATTCCGGAATATCGCTGTCCCAACCTGCTGGCAGTTCACCTGAAAGTGCTGTCTGGAAATTTTTCTCAAGCTCCGGATGTTTTTCTTTATAAGAGTTGTAAAGAGCATTCCACTCGTTTTCTTTAACTTTACCGGCATCGATAAATTGCTGCATGTGGTTTTTAACCTGGTCCGGTACCAGAAATTTTTCATCTTCAGGCCAGCCATAGGCTTTTTTAGTTAGACGTATTTCTTCTTCACCCAGTGGTGCACCGTGGACTGTTGATGTGTCCTGCAAATTTGGTGACCCAAAACCGATATGTGTTCTGACGATGATCATAGTGGGTTTGCCTGATTCGGCTTTTGCAGCGCTTATAGCATCGGAAATTTTATCCAAATCATTGGCATTGTCGCCGATATTGATAACCTGCCAGCCGTAACTTTCAAATCTTTTTTCAACATTGTCTGAATAAGAAAGATCTGTTTTACCTTCGATGGTAATATGATTGTCGTCATACAAACAGATGAGTTTTCCTAAACCCAGGTGTCCGGCCATAGAAGAGGCTTCGTGAGAAACACCTTCCATTAAATCGCCATCTCCGCAGATAACATAGGTGTAATGGTCTACGAGTTCGATGTCCGGAGTATTAAATTTTGCCGCCAAATGCGACTCGGCAATTGCCATTCCAACAGCCGTTGCCAATCCCTGACCCAACGGACCTGTTGTCGTTTCCACACCGGGTGTCACATGGTTTTCCGGGTGACCCGGTGTCATGCTGCCCCATTGTCTGAATTTTGTCAATTCTTCAAGTGGTAAATCATAACCGGCAAGGTGCAGTATGGCATATTGCAGCATTGATGCATGACCGTTTGATAAAACAAAACGGTCTCTGTTAAACCATTTTGGATTTTTGGGATTATAATTCATAAAACGAGTGTATAAAGCATATGTCATAGGAGCAAGTGCCATTGGCGTGCCCGGATGACCGGATTTTGCTTGTTGAACACCGTCCATAGCCAAAGTACGAATCGTGTTTATACATAACTCATCTATTGGTATTTGTTCAAATTGTTTCATCATGACCTCTTAATTTGTGCTATATATATTTGACGAAAATTGTGTAAAGGTAAACATTTTAAATGATTTAAGCAAGTTTTATCACCTTACGAAACTTTTCTTATTTTTAAATTCTAGTTGAAATTTAGTATTTTTAAATGATAAAGATTTTTTGTACTTTAAATAATTCTACCAATATGTAAACTATAGTATCAGAAAGGTATTAATATAATGAAGTTAGAGTTGACAAAAAGTAAAGGATTTCAGGGACGGAAAGGTCCGGTTTTACTTGTAATTATGGATGGCGTTGGTATTGGTAAACAGAATGAAGCAAATGCGGTTTATAAAGCCAATACGCCGAATTTGGATAAATTGTTCAACAGCAAGTTATATACACAATTAAATGCCCATGGCCCGGCTGTTGGGTTGCCGAGTGACGGCGATATGGGAAATAGTGAAGTCGGACATAATGCTCTTGGCGCCGGTCGTGTTTTTGCCCAGGGAGCCAAACTGGTGGACAATTCCATCAAGACCGGACAAATTTTCGAATCTGATCTGTGGAAGACTTTTTTGAAAAAGGGTCAGGAGGGAAAAACTGTTCACTTTATGGGATTGCTTTCCGATGGCAATGTACATTCCCATATTAATCATCTGTTTGCATTAATTAATAATTGTGCTGAAAATGGTGTGAAAAAATTAAGAATCCATGCACTGTTGGATGGCCGGGATGTTGGTGAAAAATCTGCTTTGGAATACATCCGTCCGACACAGGAATTGCTGGACAAAATTTCCAAAGAAAAAGGTTTTGATTACAATATTGCCTCAGGCGGCGGAAAGAATGGTGACCACCATGGACCGTTACGGAGCAGATTGGGACGTTGTTAAACGCGGATGGAATACACACGTCTGCGGAAATGCCCCTAAATTCAAATCTGCTGAAGAGGCTGTTCAATCATTATACGACCAGGACCCGAAAATGACGGACCAATATCTGGGTCAGTTTGTTGTTGTGGATGAAAATGATGAACCGGTCGGCCGAATTTTAGATGGCGATTGTGTGTTAAATTTTAATTTCCGTGGCGACCGGGCCATTGAAATTTCCCGCGCTTTTGATGAAAAAGATTTTAACGAATTTGACAGAGCCGCATATCCGGACGTAACCTATGCCGGTATGATGGAATATGACGGTGATTTGCATATCCCGAATAATTTCCTTGTAGCACCACCGGAAATAGACCGCACTGTTTCGGAATATTTGTGTGCAGAAGGCGTAAAAATGTTTGCTATTTCAGAAACACAAAAATTTGGTCACGTCACCTATTTTTGGAACGGAAACCGGTCCGGATACATCAATGAAGACCTGGAAACATATATTGAAATTCCATCCGACAGAATCGAATTTGATAAGGCGCCGAAAATGAAAGCCGTTGAAATTGCAGACAAAACAATTGAGCTGCTTGAAACAGGTGAATACAGATTCGGCCGGTTGAATTTTGCCAATGGTGATATGGTCGGGCATACCGGTAATATGGAAGCTGCTATCACAGCCGTTGAAACTGTTGACCAATGTATCGGCAGAATTTTACCGGTTGTTGAAGAGATGGGCGGTATTGCCATTATTACTGCTGATCACGGAAACTCTGATGAAATGTTTTCCGAAAAGAACGGAAAACGGTCACCAAAAACAGCGCACACACTGAATCCGGTTCCCTTTATCATTTATGATCCGCAATATAACGGTGAATATGAAATGGCAAAGGTTGAAAATCCCGGACTCAGTAACGTGGCTTCAACAATTTTGAATTTGCTTGGTTTTGAAAAAATCAAAGATTATGACGCTTCGCTGATTACCAGCAAGTAATAGTCAATAGAGTATTTGTATATTTTAACCGATTGGGTCGGAAGCCATTCTGACCCAATTTATTTGAATTATCATGCGACCGGAAATTACATTTATCGATCATACCGGAGATACCGGCATTCATTTTTATGCCGACTCGCTGCATCAGGTTTTTGAAACAGCCGCTTTTGGTATGTTTCAGATAATCTGTCCTCATTACGAAATTCAATCCATTCTCGAAAAAGAAATAACTATAGAAGGGGGAGACCTTGAAGAGTGTCTGGTTAACTGGTTATCGGAACTTAATTTTTTATTTCAAACTCAACAATACATGTCTGCAAAAATTTTAAAAATGGACCGGGATGGATACCGGTTTTCAATGCTGGTGTCCGGTGAAACCTTTGATCCTGAAAAACACAATGCTGAAATTGAAATAAAGGCCGTCACTTTTCATAAACTGATGCTGGAAGAACAGGACCATCGCTGGCAGGTACGGGTCATTTTTGATATTTAAGGAGTTGAAATGAATTCTCAAATAAAAAAAATACACGACTATTTGTATGAAATCCCTCAACAGGGGAAAATGCGAGTACCGGCCCGTATTTATGCTTCTGAATCCATGTTGTCGGATATCGTTAAAGATGAAGCCCCGCAGCAGGCGTCGAATGTTGCCTGGCTTCCCGGTATTGTCGGTTATTCTTTTGCCATGCCGGATATGCATTGGGGCTATGGTTTTCCCATCGGTGGTGTGGCAGCGTTTGATATGGAAAATGGCATTGTTTCGCCGGGTGGCGTTGGTTATGATATTAATTGTGGTGTAAGGCTTTTGAAAACCGATCTTGACAGAACAGATGTGGAACCGAAAATTACCAAAATTGTTGATACACTGTTTGCACAAATTCCCAGTGGTGTCGGTTCAACAGGTCCGATAAAGTTGAAAAATGCTGATGAGAAAAAAGTACTAACACATGGTGCAAAATGGGCTGTGGAAAACGGATTCGGTTCTGCGGCTGATTTGGACAAAATTGAGGAAAACGGGGCCATGTCCGGGGCTGATCCCTCTCAAGTCAGTGACCGCGCCCTGACCCGTGGAAGGGCGCAGGTCGGAACCCTGGGTTCCGGTAACCATTTTGTTGAAGTCGGATTTGTGCAGCATATTTACGATGAACATGCAGCATCGGTTTTGGGATTGAGAAAAAACCAGGTGACGCTGATTGTACACACCGGTTCGCGCGGATTCGGACATCAGGTTTGTGATGATTATATCAAAGTGATGCTTCGTGCCGCTCAAAAATACGGTATTGAACTGCCGGACCGGCAGTTATGCTGCGCCCCCGTCAAGTCCGATGAAGGCCAACGATATCTGGCCGCCATGGCCTGTGCCGTAAATTTTGCTTTTTGCAATCGTCAAATGATCACACATTGGGCGCGACTGGCTTTTGAAAAAGCCATGGGAGCGAGCACACGATCTATTAATATGCAGGTTGTTTATGAAGTTGCCCATAATATCGCCAAAATTGAAAAACACGTGGTAAATGATAAAAAAGTCGAACTGTGTGTGCATCGCAAGGGTGCAACACGGGCGTTTGCCGCACATCACCCGGATATTCCGGATGATTACCGGGAAATCGGACAGCCCGTTTTAATCCCGGGCGATATGGGACGATACTCTTATGTTTTGCTGGGAACGGATAAGGCGATGCAGGAAACCTTTGGATCAACCTGCCATGGCGCCGGCCGGGTCATGAGTCGTAAAAAAGCCATGCAAGCCGCCAGGGGACGCTCTTTAAAAGAAGAGCTGCAAAATAAAGGGATTTATGTTCGCGCTTCCAGTTATGCTACCATGGCCGAAGAAATGCCCGAAGCTTATAAAGATGTTTCAGATGTTGTAGATGCCGTGGCAAATGCGGGTATTTCAAAAAAAGTGGCCCGGTTAAAACCTCTCGGTGTCATTAAAGGGTAGTTTGATTTTATTCTTTGGAAAATTCAGCATAGGGAATATGGATTTATGATTGCCAAAATAGTGGTTTTGTTTTTTGTGCCGATGTGTCTTTTTTCTCAGGAACTGTCCTATGAGCGGGCGCAACTGTTTTGTAAAGAACTTATCACCAGGGGAGAGCATTTGGATGAATTTGTTGATCCTGATGATTTGCAGATGTCCAATCGCCTTGGCATTGAATATAAAGATGTAAAATACAAGTATCTGATTTCTTATAACATGGAACAAATCCGTTCCGATGAAAATTTTGAAATTGAAATTATTTCGCTGCGAGATAATTATTCAAAGCTTTTATTAAAACTCCCACAATCAAAAATTCATAAAGAATTCTATTTCAAGGGTCGGAACCTGGTTTCGCCTATGACTTATTTTACACAGAATTGGGAGTTTATCGAAAGTGAACATTTTTGTTTTATAATCAGTGATACAATCTGTTTCAATTCCTGTTGTATCGATGTTTTGGAAACGTTTTTTAGTAAAATGTGTAAGGACCTTGGTTTTAGTCCTTTAATGGTTGAACGGATTCGGGACAAAAAAATCCGCTATTATTTGTGTAAAAATGAAAATGAGATAAATAATATTACCGGGTTTCATATTCGTGGAATGTACGATCTTGCCTATGATTATATTATAACCACGTTTAATGCCCATTATCACGAGCTGGTACATTTGCTGGTCAATTACAAACTGCAAACATTGCCGTTATATACCCACCCGTTTTTCCAGGAAGGTATTGCCGTTGCCTTTGGCGGCCGGGGCGGTAAGGAACCGAATGTTATTCTTGACCTGGGATTGTTTTTACAAAAATCCAAAATGCTCGATTATTCGGAATTGTTAAGCAAAACCGGATTTTACCAACAGGATGCTTCCCTGAGTTATCCTCTTTGTGGATTATATACCGCCTTTTTAATTAAAGAGGTTGGCATTGAAAAATATCTCGATCTTTATCTGAAATATAGCGGAACGGCCAAAGAGATCGATAATAGTGCTATTTCCGAAAAGGATTTACCGCCGGTTTCTGCCTGGCAGGAGTATTTGGCAGGATATGAGAAAGTCCGAAACATTGATTTTAAATTTACTTTAAAAGAAAAGCAGATGATCTATCAAGCCCCGAATTGTAAAATATACAATGATTCTTTATACTATGAATTTTGTGTAAAGGACACTGTTTTACTCACAGCAAAGAATATCCCTGTGAATTATAAAAGCAAAAAATATGATGAGATTTTTTCTGACGAAAATTACAGGGGAGAAAAGTATCTCATTATGGCAAATGAAAATGAGGTCTCGATTTACAATCTTTATACCAATAATTTGATAGCCTGTTTTTCGAGTTCGTTTTCCATCCCTTATGAATCGGTTCCATTTTTCAATGGCTTATATAAATTTCGGGTATTAAAAGATGTTTTGGATGGTAAATTGACTGGTTTCCCGGTAAAATAGAAAATCAGGTTTTTATACCGATAAAAACCCGATTTTCTATTATTGAATCATTACTTTGCCTGGATGTTCTTTAATGACTTGTCCGATAACAGGAGCGGAAATTCCGGCTGAATTTAGAGCGTTTTCAAGGGCTTTGGCTTTATCGGGATTTACAGCAATCAATAATCCGCCGGAAGTTTGCGGGTCGAAAAGAATACTTTCTTCAAACGCACCGTATTTACCCATATCCACATCAAGACCGACATATAATCGGTTTGATTTTGTTCCGCCCGGAACAAAGCCTTTTTCTGCCGTGACAAGAGCATCCGGTAAAACCGGTATCTTTTCATAGTTCAGAATGATTCCATTTTTACTGCCCTGGGCCATTTCATAGGCATGACCGACCAATCCAAATCCGGTAACATCCGTACAGGCATGAACACCGATATCTGAACAGATTTCTGCCGCCTTTTGGTTGAGTTTAGCCATAACGAGACAAACATTTTGCTCCATTTCCTCAGAGCCTTTACCTGCTTTAAGGGCCGTTGTAATCGTGCCGGTACCGATGGGTTTTGTCAAAAGCAGCACATCACCCGGTTTGGCTCCGTTGTTGGTGATGATCTTGTCGGGATGAATCAACCCTGTAACAGCCAGTCCGTATTTTAGTTCATCATCGGATATGGTATGTCCGCCGATAATCGAAATACCCGCTTCCTGGGTTTTGTCCGCGCCGCCTTTGAGTATATCTCCAAGGAGCTCCATCGGAAACAGATTTTTCGGAAAGCCGACAATATTTAAAGCGGACAATGGCGTTGCGCCCATAGCATAAATATCACTCAGGGCATTTGCAGCGGCAATGAGTCCGTATTGATAGGGATCATCAACAATTGGTGTAAAAATGTCGACTGTATGTACCAGTGCCAGATCATCACTGATTTTAATAACACCGGCATCATCAGATGTGTTAAATCCGACCAGTACTCTGGGATCGGTTATTGCAGGCAGCTTTTCCAAAGCTGCGGCCAATTCATTTGGCGCCAGTTTGGCCGCTCAGCCGGCACATTTAACGGTTTCCGTAAGCCTTTTGTACTTTTTCAAATATTCATTCAGCATACTATCAATTCCCGGATTTTATATTTTTGAAATCACGTTGTTTAATATAGACATTCCTGAATTAGGAAACAAGCATCTCTTGTTTGCGTATTAAAATTATATGTTATTCAGAGGTGAAATTTAAAAAAAAATTGTAACCTTTAATTTAAAAAATAATCATATAGTTATAAATATATTAGTGGAAACGTATCTGTGAAATTAATTAAAGACCAGGAACGCGTTGTAGAAGAAGCGAAAAAAGGTGATGAAAATGCTTTCCGTGAACTATATCGGGCCTTTGAAAAACCGGTGTATCGTTTTATATTTCGTATGGTAACAAATTCCGACGAGGCAGCCGATATAACGCAGGATGTGTTTTTTAAGGTATATCAAAAAATAGATACGTGCAAAAAACCTGAATTTTTCTCTTCCTGGTTATTTAGTATTGCAAGGAATTCAACGATTTCATTAATGCGAAAAAATAAAAAAGAGAAACACATTTCTATTGAAAACAGCATGGACGATGAATCTCTTTTGCAGCTTCCATGTGAGGTGAATGATATTCTGGAAGAACACCTTATTGGCAAAGAGTTTAATCATGTTTTTAATGAATTATTGTCGGAACTGCCGGAAATTTATCGTACAGCTTTTGTTCTTGGTGTTATTGAAAAACATAGCTATCAGGATGTTGCGGAAATTATGGATTGCAGCATCGGCAACGTAAAATCTCGTGTGTTTCGTGCCCGCAGTATGTTGAATGAAAAATTAACACAAAAATATGAAAATGTCTTAGAATAGTTATGGATTGCAGTAAATATAAACAATATATTTCCCAGTATCTTGATTCGCAGCTTTCCTCTGCTAAAGTTGAAAGCATGTTTGCCCATTTACAGCAATGTGAATCATGCCAAAAACTTTTTGATGAGTTTAACAGTCTGGAAACTCTGGTCGAAAATAATCTGGAACGTCCTGATCCTCCATTTTATTTGGAGCAAAAATTGTTTGCTCAAATTGCTCGGGATAAAGTGAAATCAAAGACTCGTTTTTTTGATTTATACGGTTTTTTCTCCCGGATTTTTGTTATGAATAGAGCAAAATATGCTTTTGCTGGAATAACTGTTTTGGCTTTTGCTTTCATTTTAAATTATTTTTATTTTATGGACAGGCAGTCGACGAATGTGACTGTGGCAAAAAAGCAAAAAGGATTTCGTCAGCAAGTTCAGGATTATCTGGAAAACAGTGAGGCACTGTTAACCGATATTAAAAATACATCCGGCATAAACCCGGATCCGGTTCGAACAGCTTCCATGCAAAATGAGATGGTTAAAAATCTAATAGTTCAATCTGAGCTTATTTCTAAAAATTTTCACCACAATAAAGATGAAAAATATTTATATGATTTGGTTAAGGAGCTGGAACCTGTCTTTTGGGACATTCATCAAACAAACCAAATGCATAATGAGCCTTCAATGGATTTTTTAAAAAAATCCATTCATAATAATCAGTATTTGCTAAAATTAAATGTAGCAAAAGCCAAAAATCGTACATTCATTAATGAGGTCAAGTTTTAATAGATTTTGCAGGAATTAAAAATGGACCGTTTAAAATATATATTGTATAAAAGTTTTTTAATTTTAACAGCCGTTGTTATAAATTTTTCTTTTGCCGATGATCAAAAGGCTTTACATCAATCATTTTTTCAGGGAAAACAATATTTTTACCAGCAACAATACGAAAAAGCTGTCAAGTCATTCGAATCCTGTCTAAACATGAACATGACAGATGACGATGCGGCAAAGACCCACTTTTGGTTGGGATTTTGTTATGAAAAACTGGATGAGCCGAAAAAAGCGCTGGTTCATTATAATGAATTGGTAAATAATTATAAAAACTCCTGGTATAAGGACGGGTTAATTAAAAGAAATCAGGTTGCTGCTTCATTGGTTAAACAAGGTTGTAAAGAGTGTAAAAAATATATCAAAGACGGCCTGAAGAGTGCGGACCCCAATGTTAAAATAGTATCTGTTATTGCGTTAACGGAGATCGATGATAAAGAATCATTACCAATATTAATTCAGGCTTTTCATCAGAATTTGGATCCAATGGTACAACAGCTTTTGTTAAAAGCTATCGTGAAATACAACTCTCCCCAATCTGTGCCTGTTTTTGAAAACGTATTGTTTTCTGATGTGAATCCGGACATGAAGGTTATCTCTTTGGAGGCGGCACAGCATATTTCACCGGACTTGATAGTACCTGTGTTGGAAAACTATATTCATTATGAAAGTGATATGGCTTTAAAATTAAAGGCATTAAATGAGCTTTCGAGTTTTAAAACAAATGAGGCCAGGGTGGCTCTTTTTACGGTGTTTGATTCGGAGCATAATGACATTGTGCGGCAGGATATCATTCAAAAACTTTTATCTTTTCAGGATGAAGAAACGGCACAGGAATTGATCGACAGGTGGCAGAGAGGTATTCAGCCAAATGTTAAATATGAAATATTATCCTATTTTCATGATTTTTTGCCCTATTCTGCCGGCCTCCGATTAATGCAGCTATTACCTCAGGAAGAAAATGCAAATATAAAACAAAGAATGCTGGAGGTTCTGAATCAGATTGATGGCCAGGATTCATTATACTTTCATAACACCAATAATTCTAAAGAGTTTTCCCGTTTTCATAAAAATTCGGTTAAAGATATAAATTTTATAATTGATTTATTTGAACAAGAACAGGATAGTAATTCTCGTTTAAAGGTATTGGGATTGGTGGACAATCTTCATCAGGTCCATATTTTACCTCTTGTAAAAATTGCTTTAAAAGACCAAAATGAAAATATTCGCTGGATGGCGATTAATTTATTAGAGGGAGAGGATTATTTTTTGACTAATGATAAAAGTAAAAATAATTCTGATTTAGAGTATGCAAAAGATAGAGCAGATGTTATAAAAACAGCCCTTGCCGGAGAAAGAGAACCTGGTATTAGAATGAGAATGCTGGATGTTTCGGAAAATATGGATACAAAGAATAAAGTGGATATCTTGCATCAGGTCGTTTTAAATGATCCTGACCGGGCAATACAGTTGGAAGCGTTTAACAGACTGGAAAATTTATCTGGTCCGGTCATTTTTAAACCCATGTCTGATGTGGTATTAAACTCACCGGATGACGTTTTAAGAAGTCGTGCTATACATGTATTGGAAAAAATAGACACCTCTCAGGTGTTTCCATTGTTACAAAAAGTCGCCTTGAAAGATCCGGTTTCCTATATTCGAATGCAGGCGCTGGAAGCCCTTTATAATCTAGATGATGTAAAGGCTGATAAAGTAGAAGCAAATTTATTAAAAAATTATTACTGATAATATTTGAAAAATAAAATAGCTTGACATAAAAAATATTTTTATGTATATTTTCACTCTTTGTTTTAGCCGGAGTTAATGGAATGAATAAAAAGACTGCAGAAAAAAAGTTTAAAGTTTTTTCGTCTCGAAATTATCAGATTTTTGCTTTAGCAATTGTTGTGTTGGTTTTGGGATATATCAGTCTTGCACAAGGTCCGGCCGATAGTAAATGGTCTTTGGTTGTAGCCCCTTTACTCTTAGGTCTTGGATATTGTGTTCTCATACCTGTTGCTATCTTTTGGAAAGCAAAGAGATCATAAAAATTGGGCGATTAGCTCAGCTGGTTTAGAGCGCCTGCCTTACAAGCAGGAAGTCACTGGTTCGAATCCAGTATCGCCCACAAAAGTCAGTAAATATTTACTGGCTTTTTTTTGTTTATATGTTTTTAGTCGATAAGGTGCGGAACATTAAACAATGGGGTCCTCTTAATTCTTTTCAATTATACTTATTATAGACAGCGCTTGCTGTGTTGATATTCGTGTTTCCCGGGATTTAGTTGAGGTGCCAACTGCCGAGTGCCTTTATCCGTTTCAATTAATAATTAATGGAAAATTTGGGTTCTTATCAGTCATTATACAAGTAACCAAGTTTTTATATTAACGGGGATAAAAATTGGATTAAATTTGTCGATCTTGATTTAATTCACAACCAATTTATTTAATGCAGTTTAACAGGCCAACTTTACAGGCTTGCTTTTTAAAGAAATATTGGAAGACAAGTTGGAATGGACCGGTTTTGAGCACCAACGGTTCAAGTTTGATGCGGGTATGAAAATAATTTTAACTTTTGATTATATTTGAAAATTATTTCTTGCTTTTATTTTAAAAAAGTATTACATTTCTTTCCATTGTTTGGGGTCGTGGTGCAGATGGTTAGCACATCGGCCTGTCAAGCCGAAGGTCGCGGGTTCAAGTCCCGTCGGCCCCGCCAATTAAAAACAATGATACATAATAGCCCTCAATTTTGAGGGCTATTTTTGTTTGGGGTTTATCTGTTGTAATTAATCCTTCCTTTAAAAAAATTATTTCAATATTTTATTTGTCTTTGATTTTCACATGCATTTTATTTAATTCTATATCAGAAACTGTTATGAAATATATTCTCATATTAATTTGAAGAATTGATGCAAAGAAAAAAATACATTTCATTTTTTATTGTTTTGCTGACTTTTCAGATTGTATTTGGTGCTCAGGAATATTTTCCTCAATATAGAGACCCTTTTTCTGAACCCTGGCGATGGCAGGAATTCCCGGAATTAAACGGGAAGGGTTGTCGGTGTATGGTTGAAGACAGGAATGGATCTCTATGGTTTGGGCTCACCGGCGGGGTTCAGCGATATAATGGTATTCATTGGGATTTTTATCCGTTTAATAATGATTCTACTGAAATTCCGGTGATTGCCATTTGTGCCGCAACAGACGGGACTATCTGGGTCGGAACATGTGATGGTATAAGCCGTTTTAAAAATGGGGAATGGGCGCCGTTTAACACCCGCTTTTTATTAGGGGATAAATATGATTTTCCGAACAACAGGTTTCCCATTATAGAGGGTATGGACAAGAGTATCTGGATAGGGACCCATAATGGTATTTTACGTGTAAAAAACGGTGCTGTTACATTATACCGTGAAGGAGATACCTTTCCAGATATAAATCAAAAACCTGATGATGTTGTTAAAGTGCTAAACCTGCCGGAATTTAATGTTTTTAGTATTTTTGAGGAAGAACCCGGTAAACTTTTGCTGGGTTTACGGGATGGCCGGATTTTTCAATGTCATTTTTATAAAGATATGACTTTTTTGCCGGGGTGGCGGCGAATTGATACACATACTGGATATGTTAGAGCACGATCCCCTTTAATCCAGAAAGATAACCAGGGGAAAATATTTATTGTCAGCGGTGAAATAGGAAAAGGGATAAATATATATGATGGAAGACACTGGAGTGAATTCCAACTTTATAAAATGTATGGCCGAAGTGATATTCATTCGGATATTGTTAAGCTGAGTGATGGTACTATTCTGGTGGGCATTAGTGGCGGTATCTTTGCTTATAATGAGAACCAGTGGCAAAAGTATACAAAACCTGATCTGTCACTTCCTCCAAATCGCTGGTATTTATATGAAACGTCAGACAATAATTTATGGATAATCGGACTGGGGAATAATGTATGGCGGGTTGATTTATCTAAAAAAAGATGGGCCACATTTCAGGGGATTAATTTTCAGGCGGAAGATAAAAATGGTAATAAATGGTTTCTGGCCCACGATGGAGCTGTTGTAAAATCCGATTCATCAATGCAGAACTGGATACGTTATGACACAAGCGATGGATTGATCAATGCGCCGGTTGTGGTTTTAGTCACTAAATGTGGGCAGGTCTGGGCGGCAGGAAGCCATAACCAGGTTGCTGCAACAGCATTTTTAAATAAAGATTCAGATAAATGGGTCATTAAAACATATCCAAAATTGTCGTGGAGTATCGATCCCCGCGCTGTTTTGGAAGCACTGGATGGTTCATTGTGGTTTGGATCATGTGTAGATTTGATCGCTGAAAAAGGGCAGCTTGGGGGGCTTGTTCGTCATGTAAAACCTTCAATTTACCGGAATGAAAAAGTAGAGTATCATTATTTCAATAATGAATTTGATCTAAGTGCCATATACGGCATTGGTCAAACAACAGATAGCACTATTTGGGTCGGTGCAAATTCGTTGTTTTACTATAATGATAAAAATAAACAATGGAACAGGAATTTAAAACAAACAGGATATGATGACAGTTATATCGATTGTATATCATCATCTCCGGCCGGTAATCTCTGGATTGGAACTCGAACAGACGGGGTATTCTATTTTCAATTTAGTACGGGAAAATGGACTCATTTTACGACAAATGATGGATTATCCAGTAATACGATAATCCACATCCATGCAAAATCAGACACAAGCGTATGGGTGGCTACGGACCGTAATGTTTGTTATTTTGACGGACAGGTGTGGACCGAAAATGAATTTTTTAATGATTTTAAAATAAGGAATACGCGATTTTTCATTCGTTCGACAAAAGATGGTTCACTTTGGTTTAATACCATTCCCGGCCGTTGGCTTGGCAGAACGTTGTCCGGGAAAAAGCTGGATGCTGATAATCGTGATAAATTAATTTCTGTCAGGTATCAGCCGGACAGAAATCCCCCGAAAACAATCATTACTTTCTCACAAGAACGTATTTCGCAGCCCGGTAATGTTATATTGTCATGGGCCGCACAGGACCCCTGGCGGATAACGCCCGACAAGATGCTTAGTTTTTCATATCATTTGGATGATAATGACTGGTCACCCTTTACAATCGAAAAAAAACATATTTTTTTCAAGGTCAACAGCGGATATCATACATTTCAGGTAAAGGCCCGGGATTTGGACATAAATGTCGATCCGCAGCCGGCTACTGTTTCTTTTTATGTCATTCCTCCTTTATGGAAGCAGCCCTTATTTTTAGGATTTCTTTTACTTTTTATTTCCACCATAGCCTTTTTTATCTTTCACCTGCTTCATCGAAATAAAATTATTCGTGAACTGTCTGAAGCAAAAGAGAGATTATTTACCAATATTTCACATGAACTTCGCACCCCCTTGACGTTGATCGTGGGCAGTGTGAATAAAATGGCAAGCTCGATAGAAACAGAGAGCGCCTGGCAGCAACCCATGATATTACTCCAGAGAAATTGCAATCGATTAATGCGGTTGGTAAATCAAATTATGGATTTTCGAAAACTGGAATCGGGCCACACCAAATTTGAACCAGTTTGGGGAGACATTGTCAAGTTCATTCATGATATTTTTTCCAGTTTTCAGATAATGGTTGAAGCCAAAGTGCAGAAATTTGAAATAGTTTGCAAAATTTCTTCTTTGTATATGTTTTTCGATCCTGATAAAATTGAAAAAATAGTATATAATCTTTTATCAAATGCCTGTAAATTTACACCGACAAATGGATCCATTACGCTTGAGTTGGAAACAATTTTTTGTGAAAATGAAAAACAAATTTATACAAAAGGTAATGGGGAATTGACCTTTGACAAATGTTTGGTTATAAAAATTACAGATAGCGGAATCGGGATTCCACCGGAAAAAATTGATAAAATATTTGATAGATTTTACCAGGTGGATGATAAATCTGTTTCGAACATTGGGGGAACAGGTATTGGTCTGTCATTAACAAAAGAGTTTGTTGAATTACACTTTGGAGAAATTAGTGTAAAAAGTACACCCGGGCAGGGCTCTGTTTTCAAGCTGGTATTTCCGGTTATAACAGATAATGTTCATCAAAAGCAAAAAATAAAAGATGCACCAATATTAGATCAACCTAAAATAGTTAAAATTGAACAAACCAGTGGAAATGTATTAAACAAAGCAGCGAATAATAACAAAATTAAGATTTTGTTAATAGAAGATGATGTGGATATGCGTTCTTTTATCCAATCGGAGCTTGTATCAGAGTATCAAATTTTTACGGCAGGAGATGGTAAAGATGGTTTAAAACAGGTTATAAAAACAGCTCCTGACCTGGTTATTAGCGACATTATGATGCCGAATATGGATGGAATTGAATTTTGTGCTAACGTTAGAGAAAATGAACGTACATGTCATATCCCTATTGTACTTTTAACGGCCCGAACAACTCAAACCGACAAGCTGGAAGGACTTGGAACAGGTGCCATCGATTATATTACAAAGCCGTTTGATAGTGAAGAGCTGAAAATGCGAATACGGAATATTATAGATTCGCGGCAGAAACTTTGGAAACGCTTTCAGCAAGATATTTATATACAACCCAAAGAAATTACTATCAATTCGGTAGATGAACAATTTTTGAGTCGAGCTATAGCTATTATAGAAGAGCATATGGATGATACCAATTTTGATCCGCAGGTATTTGGAGAAAAAATAGGAGTCAGCCGTGCAGGTTTATATAATAAAGTTAGAGTTTTAACAGGGATGTCTGTCCAGGAATTTATAACCAACATCAGACTGAAAAGAGCGGCAAAACTTTTAAAGCAGTCAGGTCAGACTGTTTCTCAAGTCAGTTATGAAGTCGGTTTTAAAAATCCTTCACATTTTGCCAGGGCTTTTAAAAAACAGTTTGGGGAGCTTCCTTCCGATTATTTAAAATCATCATAAGCTTTTTTTATTCATTTGAAAATTTCCAACTTAAATTCGGGTTGTACGCATAGTAGATGTTTTTAGACCCACAGGTGGGCAGAAAATTATTGTTGTTTTTATATTTGGGTGAGTTGCGATTTTTTTAATACCCTATAGAATCAGATATGTGAAAATCAGTTTAATTCTAATCAATGATGGCTTTCATTTAATCAATGCGATTAATAATCCGATATCTGAAGATTATTATATCAGTTGACCGAGAGGAAAATGAATGACCTTTGATAAAAGTTGTTCTTACAAAACAGTATCGGACAAAACAGCCTAACTCAATATTTAAAATTATTTGTATTTGATATTAATAAAAGAGGATGTGCGGTTATATGAATTTTGTCGTCAGGTATAGATGGATTATCGTTTTTTTAGTATTCCTGATTATTTCATGTAAACAGGATAACCCAATACTTGATGAAACATTCAAGGTTGAGCGGACATTACGTTTGGCACCAGAGGAAGGTAACAAACGCAATAGCGAAGGTGATTTTGTTTGGCTCGACGATGGACGTCTTTTATTCATATATGCGTATTTTACAAAAGGTTCAAGGGAAACAAATCCTGCCTATCTGGTAAGCCGTGTTTCTGCTGACAGCGGAAGAACATGGTCTGACAAAGATTCTGTTATTTCAACTCCGAATGGCCGCATTTTTACCAAAACAGTTAATTTGCTGCGATTGCAGAATGGTTCCATAGCATTGTTTTATCCTGATGATGGAATAAAAATGCGTATTTCAAATGATGAAACTGAAACCTGGGGCAATGCTGTTTCATGTACCAATAGCAATGACACAACTTTTTATCAGTTAATAAATGACAGGGTTGTACAGTTAAAAAACGGCAGAATTATTATTCCTGTTGTCCAAAATCAAAAGACATCGGAAATGTGTAAAATGGGATCTCTTTTGTTATCCCACATTGTATGTTTTTATTCAGATGATAACGGGCATACGTGGATGCAAAGTAAACCAGTGTCAAACCCGAATCATATTGTCTTACAAGAACCCGGGGTTGTTGAATTGTCTGATGGACAATTGATGATGTATTGCCGAACCAATGTTGGTGTTCAATACGAATCCTTTTCTACTGATGATGGTGAATTATGGTCAGTTATTCAGCCTGGAATTATAAAATCACCCCGTTCACCTGCTTCCATAAAACGAATACCCTCAACCGATGATTTGCTTTTAGTGTGGAACAATACCTATGACTATGCCCAAAGATTGGGAGGCAACAGAACACCTTTAAATATTGCCGTTTCCAAAAATAGCGGCGCAACATGGGAAAATACGAAAACAATAGAGGATGATCCGGATGGCTGGTATTGCTATACGGCCATTGAATTTACAGGTGATACTATTTTGCTGGCATATTGTGCCGGTTCACAAAAAGGAAAGAGTCAAAAGTTGGCCACAACACAGGTAACTCGTGTAAGTTTAGACTTGCTTTATAAAAAGTATCTGTCAAAGCGTTAAGCTCAAGGAGTCGATCGCTGAAATGAAATGTATTGCTTACATTCACATTTTATTAATATTTATCGTTTTTGTAGCGTGCTCAGATAAAAGTTTAAATCAAGATTATCCAATTCAGCCTGTACTGTTTACAGATGTTGAAATGGATGATGATTTTTGGACACCACGTATGGATATAAACCGTACGGTGACAATTCCAATTGCCTTAAAACACTGTGAAACCACAGGCAGAATAGATAATTTTGCAAAAGCCGGTGGAATTCTGCAAGGAGAACACATCGGGCGACGTTATAATGACTCGGATGTATTCAAGGTAATTGAAGGTGCGTCCTATTCATTACATCTTGATCCCAATCAGGAGTTGGATGCTTATCTTGATGGTTTGATAGGTAAAATTACCGCCGCACAGGAAACAGATGGTTATCTGTATACGGTTCGCAGCATTGATCTGGAACTAAAAACGAAAACAGATCGGGAGATAAATGCCATTGGTCGAACACGCTGGGAAAATCTGGAACACAGCCATGAGCTTTATAATGTTGGTCATCTGTATGAAGCGGCTGTTGCCCATTTTCAGGCAACCGGTAGGCTCTCTTTGCTTGATGTGGCCATAAAAAATGCAGATTTAATTGTCAGCGAATTTGGTCCGGGTAAACGATCAGATGTGCCGGGCCATGAGGAAATTGAAATCGGTTTGGTCAAACTTTATCGTGTTACACGAAATCCCCGCTATCTGGACTTGGCTGAGTTTTTTATCAACCAGCGCGGGGATTCGACTTCCCGCGAGACATTATACGGTACCTATGCTCAAGACCATATTCGTGTAATAAATCAAACAGAACCTGTCGGACATGCGGTGCGTGCAATGTATCTTTATGCCGGGATGACTGATGTGGCAGCGATTAAAAAGAACAAAAGCTATGTCAAAACATTGGATCGAATTTGGGACAATTTGGTGAAAACGAAAATGTATGTCACAGGCGGAATCGGTTCGACTAAAGATGGAGAGGCTTTTGGGCAGGCCTATAACCTTCCCAATAGAAGCGCTTATTGTGAAACCTGTGCCGCCGTTGGTCATGCATTATGGAATCATCGTATGTTCCTTTTACATGGGGAATCAAAGTATCTTGACATACTCGAACGTATTTTATATAATGGATTTTTATCCGGTGTGTCAATATCCGGGGACCGCTTTTTTTATGTAAATCCGCTGCAAGATGTTGCTGAAAGCGAGAGACAGCCCTGGTTTGGAACAGCGTGCTGTCCCAGTAATGTGTGCCGCTTTATGCCATCAATAGCCGGCTATATTTATGCGAAACAACAGCAGATTATTTATATTAATCTGTTCATCGGTAGTAAAGCCGACATTCAAATTAAGAACCAAATGGTTCATATTATCCAAAAAACGAAATATCCATGGGACGGTAAAATAAAGATTAATATTAAACCGCAGCACACGGCCCGATTTGCTGTCTACATTCGTATGCCGGGATGGTCCCAAAATCAACCTGTTCCAGGCGATTTATATAAATTTGCTGATACTTTTAAAGACGAAATCAGGTTATGGATTAATAATAAACATGTTGATATCAAGACCGAATCCGGTTTTATCGTTATAAATCGAACATGGAAGACCGGAGATTATATAGACCTGGAGTTACCGATGCCGGTACGTCGTGTAATTGCTCATGACAATGTTGCTGAGAATGCGGGAAAAGTCGCGATACAACGCGGACCTGTGATGTATTGTGCGGAAGGGGTGGATAATAATGGTAATGTAATCAACTCACAATTACCTGCGGAAACAAAATTTTCAACTGAATATATGCCTGATATGCTCAATGGGATAGTCCAGGTTAAAGCAAAAATTAATGATCATCAGGACCTGACGATGGTTCCCTATTACGCGTGGGCGCATCGTAATAAAGGTGAGATGGTTGTGTGGATAAAACAATCTGGTGAACTGTAAAATTTGAAATAACTATGAATAATTCAACAGGACAAATTTCTCGACGATCATTTTTATCCCGCACTGCTTGCGGACTCGGAACTACTGTGTTGAGTACAGTCTGTCAACCGTTTTACAGCAGCAATGTGTTTGCAAAATCACAATCAAATGATAATAAAAAACTGATTGCAACATCAGAATATGTTGGAAACATTATTTATTATGACAGTTTTATGGACAGGGCCCAATTGGATGATTTACATAAATGTCTTGTAAAATTGGGAGTCACTCGTCACCAGTGGATTATTTATACTATATGGTCTATTCATGAAAATCATCCCTATGGACTGGATATATTAGCCGAGGCGGTTGATTCCGCACACGCTCATGGACTGGAATTTTATGCGTTAATAAAACCCTTTGAAGAATGCGGATTTCGACCGGTGCTACCGCACTCATTGCCGTTTCCAAAGGGTGCTGTCGCATTCAAAGATATTCGCGGCATTAAACCCTTAGCCAGCCCCTTTGCTGCAAAACATCCGGAAATGTGTTTAAAACGAAGACCGGGTACCTATGAATATCGGGGGCCTGTTAAAGCTATTCGTTTGATTAAAAACAATGACATGCCAACCCGGATTAAGGCGGAACATCTTTCAATATGGACGAGCCCATATAACAATGGTTATATAAAATACAGCGGACCTGTCTCTTTTCGTGAATCAATAGAATGGCGTAACGGTTTTCCAAAATGGCAGAAATGCCGAATCCTGCATCTTGAAAATTTAAAAATACCTGAAAACCATACTCATCTTTTAATAAAATGTTCATTAACAGATCAACCGGGTGATTTTACAAATACCTGTGAAAAAATTATTGAGCTGATTGGCCCGAACGATAACATCATTCCATACACCATGAGTACCGGCCCGGTTTCACTGGAAACGGATGATAAAAGGTTTTATAAGTCCTGGCTTACCAAACATCAGATGGTAAGATACATGGAAATGCCGCAGGTTAAAGAGGAAATTAATAATCCCGAAAAGATGAGGTCGCACTATAAAGATTTTTATAATTACGACCGCTATAATATAACGGACCTGAAAACGCTGGATGAGGATGGATATATTGCGGCCGTGTGCGGAAAACC
>CAXXFV010000003.1:290000-390633 GCA_963674595.2 bacterium | reverse complement strand
AACCCGTATCGATTGATGTGGATTTTATTTCCGGTGATTATTCGGCCCAAAACAGTTTCAATTCAGCACGTTTTGAAGGACGTGTGATGGTGCACCAGGGTAAACCATGGGACTTGATGGCCTGGAGTTTTACCTGGAGAGACGGTCTTTACAGCACAAAACCGCTTCGCCAACTCGAACAGGAAGCATCCGTTGTATTGGCGTTAGGAGGCGGTTTTCAAGCATATTTCCCTCAAAAGCGGGATGGTTCTATTCGAAAATGGCAAATGAATTTAATGGGTGATGTTGCCAAGTTTTGCCGTGACAGACAAGAGTTTTGTTTCAAATCAAAACCGGTCCCGCAAGTTGGTTTGATTTTATCGACAAACGCTTTTTATCGTATTAATAAAGGATTGTTTGCCGGTGGAAACGAATTGCCGATTTCAATTAAAGGTGTGTTACAATGTCTTTTAGACGGGCAGAATGTTACGGATGTTGTCATGGAATATCACTTACAGGAACGTGCTGATGATTTTCCATTGCTGATTTATCCGGAATGGGACTATATTGATCCGGATTTTAAAAATGTGCTGCTGGAATACGTTAAAAAAGGGGGTAAATTGCTGGTAATTGGTCCTGCTGCTACGAAATTATTTGAAAAAGAATTGGGTGTGACCTTGAAAGGTGAAGCAGAAAAAAAGGTCAACGGGCTGGCATATAGTAATTGGATAGCGGCCGTTAACTCGGAATACATTGAGGTTGATCTCGGAGACACGGCACGTCCGTTTGGTGAAATTCATTATGATAATGATTTTCAAAAAGACCCGTCAGTGGCCGCTTCGGTAACAAACTATGGAAAGGGTGAGATTGCCGCGATTTATTTTAACATTGGGCATAATTATTTAAATGCATCAACCACAGTTTGCCGGGACTTTTTAAGCGCTGTGGTTAAAGAGTTGTTCCCAAATCCGGTGGTTACTGTCAATGGTTCGCATAACGTAGATGTTACTCTAAACCGAATAAAGGATAAACTGACAATCAATTTGATAAACTCCAGCGGTCCGCATGCAGATAAACAGATAAACACCTTTGACCAGATTCCGGCAGTCGGTCCGCTTGAGGTAACGGTTTTGTCCGATAAAAAAACTGACGCTGTAACTTTACAGCCAGGCGGGCAGTCCCTGAACTTTACTTTTAAACAGAATGAAATTTCATTCGTTGTGCCCAAGTTGGAAATTCATGAAATTGTCGTTATTGAATAAGTGGTACCAATAAGCCGGGATTACTTTTGTTTAAACTGTTGTTGATATTTTGAGATAATTTGATGAAATCGTATAAAAATACTATTTACAATAACATATTATTTATTATATTAATTGTCATTTGACATTTTCAAGATAACTCAAATCAAAATAGTCTGTTATCAAGCAAACGTACTATTTATTATTGCTAAAGGAGCCAAGTGTGGAGTATACAATCACACCATCCGATAATGGAAAATATATCTATGTAAAGGTTAGGGGGGGATATTACATCCAAAAGGATACTAGAGATGATTAAAGAGGCGCTTGCACTAGGAGAAGAATTAGGCTTAAATTGCTATTTAACTGACGTAACCGAGGCAAGAAATGAGGATACCGCTACAAGTAATTATAATTATGCCTATTCAGAAATGCCGAAAGTAAGAGGGGGGGAGCGTAGCAAATCTCGTGTCGCTTCATTGGTTCACCCTGCAGACCATTCACATGATTTTGTTGAAACAGTATCCAGAAACGCAGGTATTGATGTCAGATTGTTTACTGATTTGGATAAAGCATTAAAATTCCTTGAAACAGGAGAGTTTATTAAATAGAGTAAAAAAAAATTAATTTTCGTTCAATTATTAAAAGGCAAATTATATGGCTTGGGAAACGAGATATGATCCTTCGAATGATATTGTTGAGGTGATTTATACCGGATGCTTAACGGGTTCCGATTTGCAGGAGGCTGCCTCAAGTAGAATAGCGCTTGCCAGGGAGACAAATTCAACAAAAATTCTTGTTGATGTTTCTGGAATAAAAGAAGTTCAGGCTGGCATGATGGATGTTTTTAATCTCCCGGATGAATTGTATGAGGTCAGGGATGCGTGCAGGCAGAGTGAAATGGCGCTTGTGATGCCTACGTTTCAGCCTGGAATAGATATGGCTCAATTTTATGAAACAGCCTGTAAAAATCGTGGCTGGAGCGTCAAGACCTTTAAAGAGCGCCAAAGTGCCATCGATTGGTTGAAAGAAACATAACAAAGGTAAAATATCATTAATTTTTTTTATGCTCAAAATTCTGTTAAAAAACAAAGTTTTGGGCTTTTTTATTATAGATGACTTAACTCGTGATAAAAACTAACCCAGTCATGACCAGAAAACTTGTTAATTTATTCAATATAATTTTTCATAATGATAGTTCTATGTTTTTTAAGAGATTGTTATAATGAAACTATTGAAAATTAACTTGCGTACAGGATGTATGTTTTGTATTATCTTTTATTGTTACATAAAGTTTGGGATCAATGCTTTTATTTAAATATTTTGAGGTTATGTAAGAATTTATTTTGGAAATTATCTGATCAATTAGAAAGGGTCTCAATATTCAGTCTGGGAGTGATATATGGCCGGGAAAATTCTTTTAGGGTTGTTTGGTTTAAAATCATTGTTCTTTAAACGGAAAAAACATTATGATATTCTTGATAAAATATGGAAGGGGGAGATGCAGGATCAGAATAGTATGGATTTGGTTGCCGACTATCATAATGAATTAAAACTACAGACGAGGGAGGAATTTGTAGATTCTTCAACGTGGTCTGATTTAAATATGGATAATGTCTTTAACAAAATGAACAGATGCTCAAGTTCTGTCGGGAAACAATATTTATATCATCTGCTGCATCAATATCATATTAATCAAAATACGTTTAATAATTCTCATTTAACCTATAAATATTTTACCGATAATATTCAAATAAGGAGGGACATTCAACATATACTTTTTCAGTCCAACCAAAACAGTGCTTTTTATATTTCAAAATTACTTTTTTCGGAACTCTCTCCAAAACCAAAGGGCAGTATTTTTATTTATCTTGCTTCTATATTTTTATTTGTTGCTATTGTTGCCACATTTTTTTTCTCCCATGCATTTTATGCTATCCTTGGATTTTCGTTGATTAATATCGTCATACATTATAAACTTGCGCCCAGGATATTCGGTTTTTTACCGGATATGCAATCCTTACGAATATTACTTAAAGTGGCCAATGAATTATCTGCTTATAATGCCCCTGTTTTACAGATTAATAATTTAAAAAAATACCGTCCTATTGTTGAGAAAATTAATAAAAAATCCGCATGGCTGCTGGTTGATATAACAAAACTGGATGAATTAAGTGCATCTGTTATTGAATATTTTAATACTTTTTTTCTGCTGAATATAATTGCTTATTTAAACTCGATTGATACTATCCGTGCTGCAAAAAAGGAATTGCTGGATATATTTGAACAGGTAGCTTCTCTGGATGCCACCATATCCATTGCTTCTTTTCTCAATTTTTTGCCGTTCTATTGTGTCCCGGAATATAATAATAACAGGACAATTTCCTTCGGAAATGTTTATCATCCATTACTGCAAAACCCTGTAGCAAATTCTTTCGAGTTGAAAAATGCCTCCTGCCTGATTACCGGATCAAATATGGCGGGTAAAACAACGTTTATTAAAACAGTCGGTATAAATATTATATTGTCTCAAAGTATTAATGTTTGTCTGGCTGAATCTGCCAATATTCCTAAAGTTTTTATCAAATCTTCCATAAGCCGACAGGATGATTTGAATCAAAATAAAAGCTATTATTTTAGAGAAATAGAAGCGATTCTTGAATTTTTGAATGATTCACAAAATAGTGATAATTATTGTTTTCTGATTGATGAAATATTTAGGGGCACAAATACTCTGGAGCGGTTATCTGCTTCGACAGCAGTTTTGGAGTTTTTGGGTGATAAAAGTATTACATTGGTTACAACCCATGATATCGAATTACAGGAATTATTGAACGGAAAGTTTAAAGTTTTTCATTTTAGAGAACAAATTGATAATAATGTTCACTATTTTGATTATAAAATTAAACCGGGTCCCTGTTCATCGAGAAACGCCATTCGTCTGTTGGGTATAAAAGGTTATCCGAAATCTGTTATTGACAATGCTCAAAAATATTGTGATCTTTTATTAAAAGACAAAATTGTTTAAGAATTGGATGTTTTACAAAAACGACTGGTTGTTAAAAGAAACCACAAAGACCACCAAGGTCACAAAGAGGAATGATATTTTGTTAGCTTAATATCATAAAATAAAAACCAGAAAAGTATGATAGAAAACCACATTATGTACATTGTGTCTTCTTTGTGAACATTGTGGTAAAAAGAAAACCACAAAAAATATAATATATACTGTAGCCTCATTGTAGTAAAATAAAGGAAATGCTTTGACAGAAAATGAAATTGCACACAAGATCGTTGGCTACGCACTGGAAGTACACAAAGCATTAGGACCTGGTCTTTTAGAATCTGCGTATCAGCAATGTCTTTTTTATAAACTTCAAAAAGAGGGCCTGTCGGTTCAAAAAGAAAAACCGATGCCGGTGTCTTTTGAAAAAGTCGAACTGGAATGTGGATATAGGATTGATATTTTGGTGGAAAATAAAGTTGTCATTGAAATAAAAAGTGTCGAAGCATTGAACAATATACATTTGGCCCAGACACTTACGTATATGAAATTAGGAAACTATAAGCTAGGACTATTGATTAATTTTAACGTTGTATTATTAAAAGACGGAATTAAAAGAATAATAAATGGAAATTTGTAATTTTAAACCTTAAAAATATAGTGAAATTGGACTTTTTTGTATTCACCCTGGTTGATGAAAAACCACAAAGAACACCAAGGTTGCACAAAGTTCACAAAGAGGAATGTAATTTCTTTAGCTTTTATCATAAAATAAAAACCAGAAAATTATTATAGAAAAAAATATTGTGATTTTTGTTTATTGTATGTAACGTGGTTAAAAAAAAAGTTTGCACAGATCATAAAAAGGATTAATTTTTTTCTGCTTTAAAAAAATAAGATAATATTATAGAAAACCACAAAGTACACCAAGTTTGCACAAAGGCCACAATGAGGAATGTAATTTCTTTAGCTTAATATCATAAAATAAAAACCAGAAAAGTATGATAGAAAACCACACTGTGTACATTGTGTCTTCTTTGTGAACATTGTGGTAAAAAGAAAACCACAAAAAATCCAGAGTGTATGAATAAATAAACCGGAATATAGAAGAAAGGAATTAATGTGAACAAAAGAATTGTATATTTACTTTTATCCGGAATTTTTATTGTTGCTGCTTTAATTTTAGCTAAAAATATTTTCCTTAATGAAAAAGTCTCTGATAAAGAACTTTTTGCCTTTGGAGTTATGGCAGACGTTCAGTACGGCGATATGGAAACAACCGGAAAAAGACATTATCGGGAATCTCTGGAAAAGTTAAAAGAGTGTGTAACCGATTTTAACACTCAGGACTTGGCTTTTACAATACAGCTAGGGGATATAATTAACGGCAATACGACGCCGGAAAAGACATTGTCGGATTTGGATACTGTGTTTGAGGCGTTTAAAAAACTGACCATGCCTGTTTACCATGTTATTGGGAACCACTGCATGAATGCCGGGAAAGACGCCCTTGTTCAGAAACTGGGACTTGAAAGTTTTTATTATGATTTTACAGTACCGGCCGCCAAGGGCTGGCGGTTTATTGTTTTGGATGGCAATGATAACGGATACGGTGTGTTAGGTGTAAAACAGCTAGAGTGGTTAAAACAAAAGCTAAGCGAGGCAAAAAACAACGGAGAAAAGGTCATTATCTTGAATCATTTTGCCGTGTTGGAAAGTGCAGCCGCACATCACCGGATGAAGGAACCACAACCTGTTCTTGATTTGATTCATGAATCGAAATGTGTTGTCGCTTATTTTGCCGGACATGATCATGCGGGCGGTTATGCATTTGAAGACAATATTCATCACGTAACATTCAAAGGGATGGTGGAAGCGCCGGTCAAAAATGCTTATGCTGTGATAAAAGTATATCCCCATAAAATGGAAATTGAGGGTGTTGGTAAACAAGAGCGAAAAGAATTGATTTTTTAAATTTCAAATACAGGTAACAAAAACATGCTAAAAAACAAAAAACACCTTCTCTGGCTGATAATCATTGTTTTGTTTGTTGTATTACAAATTTATAATTTTGTAAAGGGTCATAATGCTGATCTGTTACTGACGGCCGGTATATTTTTAATTATATTTCTTGTTCTTGCCGGTTTTGCTCTCGTGCAAAAGAGAAAAAATAATCTTTGATTATTTTTTAAATCCGTTAAATTGTATTTTTACTGTGCTTTGGGATCAGATAACTAATGATCATGCTGGTAACGATCCCGACGAAAAAGGCTCCCGGCATCATCCAGACAAATGAAATTTCTATATGAAATAATTCATAAGAAAAGCTGATGCAGGTTGCCGTGATGATGCTGACGATTGTGCCGATTATCGCACTTGATGTCGTTGCGCGTCGTACAAAAATCGCCAGGAAAAAGGGAACAAACAGCGGGGCCGTAAATAAATTTACAGTTTTATAGGTAACTTCCAGCAGATTACCTTTGACGTTACCGACAATCATACTCAGTAAAACAACGATGATACCAATGCAAAATGAAACGATTTTTGCCAGTGCCATTTCGTTTGTTTTTGTGATTTTCTTTTTTTGAAACAACGGTATAAAATCTTTAGTAATAACCAGACTGGCTGAATTTATCCCGGAAGAAAGACTGGACATGGCAGCGGCTAAAAGTCCTGAAATAACCAGTCCTGAAATTCCAGAGGGCAATACGGATGCAATAAATCGGGGAAAAATGTGATCTGCTTCTTCAGCCAGGGATTTACCCAAAAGAAATTGCGGGTTCGCCTGAATGTAGGCATACAGGCACAGTCCCAGCAGAGCAAGGGCTAAAAATACAAACATATCGGCGAATAGTGATGTTAAATAGGACTTGCGAGCTGATTTGATGTCTTTAGTCGCTAAATAGCGTTGAACCGCCATTTGATCTGATCCTGCTGTAAAAACATACCAGCAAAATGTGGAAATAATAATGGTTAAAAAACTAATACGTTCTTTAGGATCAAAAAACGTCCAGCTTGTCCAATGTTCCGGCCACTGTTTTGGTATCCATGCCGTTGCACTGTCGAGGTGCTGTAAAATTAAAACTATAGAAAAAATGGTGGCAAAAAACAAGATAACAGTCTGCACAACATCTGTTAATACAACGCCACGAAGACCGCCAATTGATGTATAAATAACCGTAATCATTCCGATAACAAGACTGACCCACAATGCCGCATTTTCAGTCCAACCCATAATAGGCACAATGACTTTTTGGGCCACCATAAAAATAATTAATGACATCCAAATGAAACGTAATAACAGAAATAAAACAGAACCCAGAATTCTTACACTTGTTCCAAATCGTAACTGCAAAAGTTCATAGGCGCTTGAAATTTGGAGTTTCATAATTGCCGGTATAAGGAACCAGCCGACAATAATGTAAACAAAGGGAAAGGCAAATAAATAGTTCCAAAACATGGGACCATATTTAATCATTTCCCCGGGCTGTAATAGGTAACTGAGTGCGCTAAATAACGTTGCAAACAAAGAGATACCCACAGCCCAGGAATTCATTTTTCGTCCACCCAGCATATAATCTTCGGTGCTTTTATTTTTCTTTGAAAAATACCATCCCACAGCCAACATACCCAGCCCGTAAAAGATCATTACGCACCAATCCAACATGCCCAGTGTTCGAACTTCCGACATTGTAAAATTCTCCAAAATTTTGTTTTTGTCTAAAAGATCATTCGCCAGAGATGATAAAATGCAGGGAATAGTATATAGATTCGCTCATTTTTATCAAGTGTTAAATCTCCGGTTATGAGAAAATTTTTAAAAGACAAAAACAGAGTAACATTCAGAATTGAAAAAATTATTATGAAACAGCGTTTATTGCCTGTTTCAACTGGTCTCTGGTTTTTACACCCAGTACCAATGATACGACTTTGGGTTGTTGTAATGTCCATTGAAAAGCATAACTTGTCATGGATAATCCAAGTTTGTCTGCGTCAGCTTTTATCTGCTCAAGCTGATTAAACAGATTATCATCAAATTTTGGTAACCATTCCGGTTTTTCGTATGCACGGGAATTTGCCGCTGCGGCTTTTGTTCGTTCATATTTACCCGTCAGCAATCCTCCTTCCAACACACGGTATGGAGCCACAGCAATGTTTTCTTTTTGACATAATTCAATCAATTCGTCGTCTTTGTGAAGCAAACTTTTATGCGGCTGAATAATTACCGGACGTGGTAAATTGTTTTTATCCGCTATGGAAAGCAATTCAGCGGTCTGATCTTTGGAATAGTTGCTAATGCCATAGTGCCTGATTTTTCCTGCTTTAATTTTTTCATCCAGTTTTTGCAAAGTAGATAAAAGTTCCGCATCCGGATCGGGTCGGTGCAAATAATATAGATCAATATAATCCGTTTGAAGCAGTTGGAGACTTTTGTCCAGTTGTTTGTCGATGGCTTGCGGACTGGTGCCATTGTCTTCTGCCTGATCTCCAACCTGCATACCAAGCTTGGTTGCCAATATAACTTTATTTCGGGATGTTTTCAAGGCTTTGCCCAGAATTTTTTCTGCTACACCTCCGGCAGAACCAAGTGTCCTGGCGTATCCCTCATACATATTAGCCGTATCGATAAAATTAATTTCATTGTCAATTGCCCATGCTACGAGTTCTATGGACTCTTTTTCAGAAACCGGGGTGCCAAAGGTCATTGTTCCCAGGCAAATAGGCGATACCTCTAATTCCGTGTTGTCTATTTTCCGTTTTATCACTTTTGTTCCTTTAGTATTAAAAGTTTTACATGCTTTTTAGTTGAAAAATTGCTTTTCTAACAGAATTCGCCATATATTCCAGTTTATCCTCCGGAACACCACACCACCAGGGAAGACTGAAAGAATTGTCCCACCATTTATCTAAAACCGGGCAGTCGTGATCACCAAATCCCATTTTTTGAAACAGGGGATAACGATAAAGCGGATAATATTGAACAATACATTGAATTTTATATTCATAAACCAGTATTTTCAACAGGTCATTTCTGTTTTTATCAAATGAGGAACCGTCAAAATGTAAAACAAATTGATGGAAAATGTTTTTATAACCATCAGGAATATTTATAAAGGATATTTCATCTATATCAGAAAGAGCGTTTCTTAACTTTTTGGCCTGATTTATAAGCGTGTTGTTGATGTTATCCAGGTTTTTTATAGCCTGGGCCCCAAAAGCACATTGTGCTTCACCAATACAAAAATTATTCGGCCATGTTTGTTCCAGATCGATATCGACGTTAGACATGGCAGGTATCCAGTAATGTTCTCTTTCACCTGTAAAAGCCCGGACACCATTATGACGCAGCCCGGGAACAAGTTCCGCATCATGGTCTTTTTGAACTGTCAACATACCACCTTCACCCAGGGTTGTGAAGTTTTTTGCTCCGTGAAAACTAAAACATCCAAAATCGCCAAAAGTGCCGACATGTTTGCCGTTTATTGTTGCACCCGGCGCCTGTGCACAATCTTCTACAACTCTCAGGTTGTATTTTTGAGCAATTTCTAATATGGCCGCCATATTTACCGGCATTCCTAATAAATGAACAACAACGATTGCTTTGGTCCGGTCCGTTATTTTACGTTCAATATCAGCCGGATTTGCAACCCATGTTTTGGAATCAATATCTGCCCAAACGATTTTCGCGCCTGTTGCTCCAAATGGAATCGCCGAAGCACAAAAAGTATAAGCCGGAATAATGATCTCATCATCCTTTGTCAATCGACATAATCTTGCGGCTAAATGCAGGGCATTTGTACAATTATCTACAGCAAAGCAGTGATTTGCCTGTGTATAGGCTTTAAATTCAGATTCGAAAAGCTTTAAATATTGTCCCTGAGTTTGGCACTCGGAGTTTTTCATCACATCAATTACAGCGTTACATTCTTCTTCCGTAAATGGATGCATCCGGGCCGGGAACTGAACGTTGAATCCTTTTTTGCTGCCCCTTCCTGAAGCATCACCACTGTGAATTGATTTTTGCGCATTTGTCATTTTATTCTCCGTTTATTTCTAATGTTTCTGTGTAAAGTTTTTTTTTATTTTATCAATCCATGATTTAAGGTAATTATCTTTTTCCGCATAAAGATGGGCCAGATATATGGCTGTTATTGTATTTCCCTGCTCGTCTTTTTCATGTGACGAGTAATAGGAAACCATCACATGGTTTTCCGAAAGTCTGACAAATCCCGGGTAGGAATTGTCGCCGCCACTTGGCAGTTCAACCGCTTTGACAAGTGAATCATTATCAAGCCAGTAAAAGGCTGTTTGTGTTGAGTCTTCTTTAATAAATTCTTTACCACCTATAAAATATTGATCAAGCCATTTTACCAACAGGGGGCCGCTGAGATATTGTCCCAAATCCTTTCTTTTCCATTCTTTATAGGGCGGCATGGACCTGCATATTTCAGCATTACTTGTTCCCCGGCGTGTCAGGGCAACCAGTTCACTATTTTTTTCAAACAGAAAAGCTGTTTCATCACCGTCTTCTGTTTGGAACATGGCTGCCTTGGTAAAGTTTATCCCGTCTGTGCTGGATAACATGGCTGCTTCTGTAATGAGGTGGCTATCCTCATAACCTGGCATCACCGCAAATTGATGTTTTCTTCTGGCGCACAGATATACTTTATTTTTATATGTAGCCGCTCGCCATACATATTGTCCATAGGTCCCTTCCAGCATTTCAGGACCATTCCATTTCAAACCATCATCAGACCATACACAATAACCCAGGTGTTGATTCAGGTCGCGTTGCTCTTCGTCCGGGTGGTCACTTTCGCAATACCAGGTGCCTGTATAAACAAACAGCTTTTTTTTAAATACAAGAAAATGCGGATCGCGGGTGTCTCTGTTCGCAACATTAAAACGGTGCACCTGCCGCCAGTCTTTGCCATCACTGCTGGACAAAATAATAATCGATGAACTGGGAAAAACCATGTGCCCATCGGGACAACTTCTAAAGGTCAGGTAATAATTACCTTTAAAAAAACATAAATCAGTGAAAGCGTTATGTTCACCATTGTTAAAAATCCTTTCAACAGAAAGAATTTTTACGTGCGGCAGTTTGTCATTTGCATAGAGTGTTTGTAATAAAAGTAAAATGATATAAAGAGACTGTTTTAATATTAAATTTGTTTTTTTGTCCATTATTTAGCCATTTATTTAACATGAAGCATTTTTCGAGATTGTATGACCTGACCGGAAACCAGGCGCGAAATATATATTCCGGAGGGGACAGTGTTGCCAAACTGATCACACCCATCCCAGGTAACAGAATAATAACCTGAATTTTGGGTTTGGTTTACCAATGTTTTAATTTTTCTTCCGTTAATGTCATATATTTCAAGACTTGTGTTTGATGTTTCCGTTAAATTGTAATTTATTTTTGTATTTGAATTAAATGGATTCGGATAATTTTGTTCCAGTTGAAATGTGAATGGTTTTGTTCCATTACCATTGTTATTTTCGACCTTTGTTCCGTCAGGTTCTTTAATGTTATGATACTGGTTTATCGCCAAATCCGTTAAAATTTGTTTTTGTCCAAGCGGCCACTGGATAACAACGGAATCAATATTGGTTTCAAAACCGAGTCCGAAATGCACCCACGGATTATCCTGGCGAATCCATCCGCTTCCTGCTTTTGTAAATCTTAATTGCTGTTTTCCTGCATAATAAAGTTGTACGATACTTCCTATGGCGTCGCGATTTGAAACTGTTCCCTCTAAAATAAATCCAATCCAGTTGGTGTTGTTTGATGCTGCATTATGATACAGAATATGAAAAAGTTCAGCCGATGGCATGTAAATGTCCAGAAATCCGTCTTTGTCATAATCAAAAAAGCCGCAGCCTTTTCTGTCTGCTATTTCGGTTAAGCCGATAAATTCTGCAATGTCTGCAAAGGCGCGTCCGCCGCCTTCCAGTTCATCATTTAGCAGGAAAACGTCACAGGCTTGGGCGCCGTTACTGTTTTCAAGAAAAATGTCCTGATCGCCATCGTTGTCAAAATCTCCAATTGTCAGGCCACGATGGGTAAATTGCATTGACGCTAAGCCAACATAGGGACTAATGTTTACAAAATGGCCGTCCTGGTTTTCCCAAAGTTCATCAAATCCAGGTTCTGTTCCTGATGGTGTTGCTTTAAAAAAATCCAGGTCACCATCATTATCATAATCAAAAAATTCTCTGTTATCGACATACTCAAGATCGAAACCGAGTGAATCTGTTACGTCATAAAAAACACCATTTCGATTTTCAAAAAATTCACACATGCCAAACAAGTCAGGATCACCATCCAGATCAAAATCTGTCCAGGATACCCAATTAAGCCAATCATAATCCATTGTGAGCCTTGTGGAATCAAGTTTTGCTTCTGATGCAACGTTGGTAAAATGATCTCCATCGTTTCTGAAAAGGTATAAGCTTGTATTGTTTTGCTGATATACAATACAATCCAGGTCTCCATCCAGATCATAATCAGCCCAGCCGCCTATATTATAATGCCATTCCACAATAAACCCCGGTGGTTTGTGACCGACAAATCCCATTTCTTCAGATACTTCGGTAAAAACATTGTTGTCATTTCGAAGTAAATGTATTCCCACGTCTGTTGAAAAGCTGCAATCCTTGTCTCCGTCATTATCATAGTCAGCCCATACGACTGTAAATGTTCTTACCTCTTGTTCTTCTATTTGTTGGAACGGTGATTGTGCCGTAATGTCAGTAAAATGTCCTGATTGATTTATAAAAATTCTGCTATAGCCGGGACTTTTATAACGTGGTATAAAAATATCTGCCCAACCATTATTATCAATGTCTACCAGGCATAATCCGGCCCTTTCAAAGGGAACCATCGTTAATCCAACGGATGAATTTTCTATTAACTCAAACACGCTGATTTCTTGAGCTTGTAAAGATCCCGAGACACTTAAAGCTAGCATGATTGTTAATAATAAATAGTAGATTAAGGAACGAGTTTTCATAATAAATCCCTTTCTTTAAGAATTTATCCGATAAAATAGACGGCATTTAAATAAAAGTGAATTAATGTAATAAAAACCTTGAAATTAATTGCCTTGTTTGTTATATTATCAATAATTGATTATTGATAATATAATGCTGGTTATTAGAAAAATCAAGTTTTTTTTAAGAAATTTCCTTAAAAAGAATTGCTGTGACCTTTTCGAACACTAGTATTTTTAAATTAATTTTATTCGGAATGGAGAATTAGCTAAAAATATTGGTTTGATTTTTTTAAATTTTTGTTTTATTTCAATATAATTTTAGTCAAAGTAAAAATGCAGGATGAAAATGTTTGAGCCGATTAAAATAACGTCACGAAAACAAGTCATGTATGATGCTTTAAAAGAAGCCATGTTTGCCGGAAAACTCTCACCGGGTGATGCCCTTGTTGAACTGCATCTGGCTAATGAATTTGGTGTCAGTCAGGCAACAGTTCGGGAAGCTTTATTACAATTAGAACACGTTGGATTAATTGTTAAAATTCCCAACAAAGGGACGTTTGTAAAAGAGATTTCTCAAAATGAGATCAGAGAGAGAAATGAGATTAGAATTTGTCTTGAAGAAATGGCATGTCTTTGTGCGTTAACCAAAATGAATGAAGGGGATTTTGCAGCATTAACACAATTAATAACGCAAATGAAAGAAGCTATTGCAGACGATCAACCGCTGCTGTTTACAAAAAGTGATATGGAATTCCATCAGTATGTATGGGAAAAATCTGAAAATGAAATTCTTTACGATACTTTGACCCGTATTGTAACGCCGCTTTTTTATATATCATTTAATATTCAACAAATGAAACATTGGACTCAGGCATCTGAATTACTCGCATCACATGAAAAATATCTGGAAACATTAATGCATAATGATAAAGAAAAGATTAAAACTTTGATTATTGATCATGTCAAAGATTCTGTAAGGCCGATGTCTTGAATATGTGAATAAACTTAATATATTTAATAAAGAATAATATAATTTTTTGTGAAAGAAAAAGTTATATAATAGTTGATTTCCAGGAATGCATGGGGTGATAACATCTTTTTTGCTTTGCATCAAACTTTTAATACAGCCCCAAGAATTGAATCCTATCTAACTTGTCAGATAGGATTCAATCATGTAATTATAACACATCTCTATTTAACAAGCGAACATTTCCTTATGGCGCAATAGCTGCCGGTTGTTAAACGGAAAATATATTGGCCGGAAGCAACATTTCTGGCATGCCAGATAATTGTATGGCGGCCTTTGGTCCGGAATCCGTCAACCAATGTGTCCACTTGCTGACCATTGGTATTATAAACAACCAGTTTTACCTGTCCGCTCTGTGGGATTTCATAGTATAAAAAGGTACCGGCATTAAAAGGGTTGGGATAATTTTGTTCCAGTTGAAAAGTTCCTGGAGTCACCTCTGTAGCATCAATACCTGTTGCTATAGGGGTTAGCGTATAATCAAAAACGATTTCTCCAGGTTGGGTTTGGTCGTCAATGATATTTACATCCGGATCAGGGGAGAAACCTTCTGCATAAACTCCGGTGAGATAATTCGGGTCCCATGTGCCACCTGAACTATAAGGATCGTAGAGGCTGGCCAGGAATGGAAGACGATATGTGCCGTCGGATTCGGTTAAAGTGTATCCCTGTGTTTCCGGCGCGCGCACATAGGGATTAAAAACAGCGACGTATGCGTTTGAAACCGGTGCACCGCTTTCGTCTTCAACGGTACCAACTACTTTCAACATGTCATTTGAGTTTCGTGTTATATTCATATCAATATTTGTAAAGGTATCGCCGGCATTAACATTGTCTGTCGGCAGGTTTGTATAATTCAAACCGGTAGACATCATGTTGGACGATGCAGAGAAATCATCTACCGTTCCAGCAGTAAGTCCTAATCTGTATGTACCGTTGTGCAGGGAATTCGTACTGTTTACATACCGTTTTCCTGATTCGGCATCATCCCATTTTACTTTAACTGTTACAGCGTTTTCTGTGTTTCCGGCATTGGGCTGCTCTACAAAGTCATTAAAGAATTTGACATTGCCTGTAATCCATGCTGTATAAGGTACGGCTGTAAAATCTTTAACTGCCGTTTCATTCGCCGTTATTGGTATTTCTTCATTTTGTTCGTATGCTACAAAATAACTGCTATCATCTACCGATGCGGTTATGGTAAAAACCTGCATATTACCAGCAATGGCCCCTATTTTATAATAGCCATTTTCGTCCGTTATACAACTGATCTCATCCCAGTTGGCATTTATAAATGTCAGAACTGCACCAACAGCGGGAGTGCCGTCGGAGAATTTTACATGGCCCTCCAGCGCTGCATTGACGGGTGTCATTTGCAGATCAAAAACCTTATTCTCGTTTTCCTGGACAATTATCCCATTGATGTTTTTGGTTTTATAAAATCCACCGTTTCGGTCAAAAGCCCGTAATGACCAGGTATCTGCAAAAGGTAAAACGGCCGTATAATAACCCTCCGGATTTGTAAATCCCGCATACCAGTAATAGCCATCTTCCCGGCTGCAACCAAAATCTATGGCAATACCGCTTAATCCGTTTCCATCAGGATCAGTTACACGACCTGTTATTCTTGTCCCCTCTACCTGGCAGTCAAGGTGCACAACCGCTGTATCGATGGTTTTATCCTCGTCAACAAATTTAAAAAATAATGTGCCGTTGGGAAGTCGGTTGATCAAATCTTTTGTAACAGTTAAAGTTATTTTTAATGTTCCATCTCGACCGTTTTCATCACCAATAATTGCCTGCAAAGGGTGATGCAGTAAGCCTATCCAGCCGATCCCATCCTGCAAATAACCATCAAACGATATAGGATCTGTTTCATCTAATATACCGTTCCCGTTAAAATCTTCATACATATAATAACGTATTCTAACGCCTGGCGCTGACAAGTTTGCGGTAAATATTGCCTGATAGTTTATATTTTGAATGGTGATTTCTTTATCACCATTAATTTTAAAATCAGTGATAGCAAAAACAGATTGAAAACAAAGTGTTAAAATTGATAAAACTAACCATATCGTACGTGTGCTTTTTTCCATCTCTAGCTCCATTTATAGTTCAATTTATTATCAGTTGTTGGTAACAATAAACGCTTGGACGTTGCCTGAATTGTATTTTCCCTGGTTTCTCTTTGGTTGTTATAAAACTTGGAAACAGACCGTTGTATTTTTTTGTTGTGTTATTAATTTATATAGTGTGTCGCTTTTGCCACAAATTTTATTGAATAAAATTACCATACAATGTTTGAATTGTTGCAAAATGAATGCGGCAAACAAGTCGAAAAATTACCTGATAGCACAAATGTCGATTGAAAAAATAGGTAATAATTTTATCATTGTCAAGTGTTTAACTGTAATTTTGCGTGTAGAAAAAAAGTCTTTGTAAATAATAGTTTTAATTCTGATTTAGGGATCAAGTCTCTTTGTGAGACACTTTATTAAATTTAGGCTGGAGCAACAAAATTTACATATAACTTTCTTAAAAACAAGCGTGAAAAGGGAAAATGTGTATGAGGCTGATTATAATATTGTAATTTTATGATTAACAAAATTGAAATAGATAGCAAGAATAATCTTTTTTGAAATCAGGCATGTGAAATTGTATAAAAATATTGAACTTATGTAGAGTTGTTTTACAGCATTTAACTGTTGTCTGGTGTAATTTTTGCTGTATATTTTTATATAATTACCAAAATAATAGAACATTAGAAACAGGAGTAAGAATGAAGCTTCGATACTATGCTATTACAAGTCTTGTTTTTCTATCTAGTTTTGCAAATGCTGTATTTGCCGATGAACGCGTTGAGATTAAGACTGGTGATGTCAAACTCGAGGTGGGAGAGTCTGTTCAAATGCAGGCTGTTTATATTGATTCATTAGATAATGAAAGCCAACAAAATTTTCAATGGACTGTTGAACCCGATTCCTTAGGTACATTTAATGAGTCAGGCTTATTTACGGCCGCAACAGAGGGAATGGGTCATATCAAAGTGACCTATGAGGGATTGGAAGACGAGGTTGAAATCGAAGTTGAAAATCCTGAGGATGATGATAATCCTGGTGGTGGTGAAAAGGACAAGTCACGAATTGAAATTGAAAATAAGAATATCAGACTTGCACCGGGTGAGACAGAGCAGCTTTCTGTTGTTTATATTGATGACCATAATACTAAAATCGACACAACTTGTTCATGGGCTGTAAATCCGGATTCCCTGGGGACAATAGATGAAAATTATATTTTTACGGCTGCAAGCGAAGGACAAGGCTGGATTGTTGCCGAATTAGGAGACATGTCCGATTCTGTAAAAGTTACTATTAAAACCGATAATGGGAATGGGGGAGGAAATAATGTTGACGATGAATCAGGATATTATTTAGAAATCCTTGATGAAGATATAGTGATTGCCCTTGGTGATTCGGCACAATTAACAGCCGCTTTATATGACAGCCTCGGCAATCCGATTGACACGACAATTACCTGGTCAGTGACACCACCATCTTTGGGAGAATTTGATTCGGATACTACCGGTTTGTTTATCAGCCTCAAGGGAGGAAAGGGCACCATTACAGCCACTGTCGGGGATTTGTTTGATGAGATTAAAGTCGAAATTCAGGACAGCACAAAGAATGATAATGATAAACATTTGCCTCGTATAGAAATTCTAAATGAAGACGTTAAATTGAATATTGGTGAAAATGTTCAGATGCAGGCCCGCTATTTGGATGAAACCGGGGAAGAAATTGAGGCGGAATTTAGATGGTCTGTTTCTCCTGTTTTTCTTGGTAGTTTTGATGCAACAGTTTCAGGATTATTTACAGCAGACCATGCCGGCAAAGGTCATATTTTTGCTGTTTCGGGTGACTTGCAGGCAAAGGTTGAAATTGAAGTGGAGGGAGAAGATGAGGATGATGACGCCCCATCGAAATTACCTGGTGTAAAAATTCTTGTTAAAAAAGTAGAGATTGCTCTTGGTGATTCCGTCCAACTGGCTGCTGCCTATTATGACAGCACCGGCAATGAAATTGACACCACAATCGTCTGGTCAGTAGACCCAACTACCTTGGGCGTATTTGATCTGGTTACTCCTGGTTTGTTTTTTGGACTGGAGGAAGGAAAAGGTTGGATAACAGCCGCTGTGGGCGACTTGTCGGATAAAGTTAAAGTAGATGTTGAAGCAATTGATGACGATGAGAATGGTGAGGGGGGAGATAATGTAGGTAAACGCCTGAGAATTAATCAGGATGATGTTATGCTTCAGATTGGTGAAACCATACAGTTTACCGCCCAATACCGAATTCACGGTAATACTCTTGTGGATACAACAGCCCGTTGGACGATACATGGGGATTCTGTCGGTGTACTTTCTGAAGGTGGTTTTTTTCAGGCCCAGGTTGCCGGTGTAGCCGTTGTCAAAGCGAAACTTGAAAATAATGAAGCAACATGCACTGTAACAGTTATTGATCCGAATGCACAAGATGGAATAATTAATACAGTAACAATTTCCCGTGTTTTACCAAATGGCCATGTCCTTCATCCTGTTGTTGTTGAAGAAGGCGGTGTTTATAAAATAAGAGGTTTACCTTATCCGTTGAATCTCCTGAACGGCGGCCGAATCTTCTTCCCGGATGGAAGTTTAAATCAAGATATTGAAATATTCATGATGCTGCCATCAAAGTTCGACAGTACGGAACAAATTATTAATGGTGTAAAATTTCTTGTCACTGTTAATAGTGAACCTGTTGAACCCTATTATTTCCAAATTCCATTGAATTTATCTATTCCGTTTAAAGAGGATTTGTTGGATTCACTGGGTATTGATGCGTCTGAATTGGGTTTGTTTTTTATGGAAGGCGACGGGAGCTTTACGACAACAGGAATTACCAATGTTTTAGTAGATACGGTCGCAAATAGAATTTATGCCAATATTGAACATTTCAGTACGTTGGTTATCAAAAAGATTGATAAAACAACAGATATAAGCGAACAAACTGTTGCTGTCTATCCGGAGAATTTTGGACTGATGCAAAATTTCCCCAATCCATTCAATCCGGAAACAACAATACAGTTCACGCTGCCAAAAGAAACACATGTAACACTTGCGGTGTACAATCTCATCGGGCAAAAGATAGTTACCCTGGTGGATGAGGTAAGCAAAGCAGGAGTGAATACTGTAAAATGGAACGGATGCGATCTGAGTAATAATAAAGTGTCCAGCGGGCTTTATTTTTATACACTCAGAGCCGGAGATGATGTTTTATTGACTCGAAAAATGGTCATGATGAAATAAAATGAAAAGCCCGGCAGAAATGCCGGGCTTTTTTTTTCTTCTTTTTGGTTATTTCTAAAAATTATTTCAGGGCTGCAAATTATTGTTGGATATAAAATATTAAAAAATAAAGATAAAAAAGATTGATTTTAGGTGAAAATTTGTTATTATTAAAGAGAAAGATACTTTTAATAAAAGCTCGAAATTCAAGTAATGGAAAAAACGATGAATATTAAAATAACTAAATCGACTGAAAAAAAACAAAAACCGGATCAAACAACTTTAGGATTTGGTCAATATTTTACAGACCACATGTTTGTTATGGAATATGAAAAGGGTAAAGGTTGGCACAATCCTGAAATACAGCCCTATGCTTATTTAAATCTTAGTCCGGCCGCAATGGTCTTTCATTATGGTCAGGCTATTTTTGAAGGATTAAAAGCTTACCTGTCTTCAAAAGGTGAAATATTACTTTTTCGCCCGGATATGAACGTAAAGCGTTTGAACATGTCCTGCGAAAAGTTGTGTATTCCTGTTTTGGACCCGGATCTCGTGATGGAGGCCATGCTTGAGCTTGTAAAACTGGATGCGGACTGGATTCCAAAGGAGCCGGGTACAAGTCTTTATATAAGGCCTTTTGTGTTTGCCACAGACCCTTTTGTTGGAGTTCGTGCTTCTTATACTTATAAATTTTTAATTATATTATCACCGGTCGGCGCTTATTATGCAGAAGGATTTAATCCTGTTAAAATTTATGTAGAACAGCATTATGTCAGGGCCGTAAAGGGCGGTATCGGTGAAGCTAAAGCGGCTGCAAATTATGCCGCCAGTTTAAAAGCTCAGACCGAAGCCAAAGAAAAAGGATATTCACAGGTTTTGTGGCTGGATGGTGTTGAAAGAAAATATATTGAAGAAGTCGGCACGATGAATGTCTTTTTCAAAATTAATAATGAAATTATAACGCCGGCACTGAATGGAAGTATTCTCGGTGGAATAACCCGGAATTCTGTTATTGAGTTGCTTAAAGATTTGGGATATACTGTTTCAGAACGAAAAATTTCAATAGATGAAATTATTAAAGCTCAGGAAAATGGAACGCTGGAAGAGGTCTTTGGTTCCGGTACGGCAGCGGTTATATCACCTGTTGGTGAGTTGGCTTATGGCGACCGAAAACTTGTAATTACACAGGGACAGGTTGGTGAACTTTCACAACGGTTGTATGATATTTTGACCGGCATTCAAATCGGTACTGTTCCGGATAAATTTAACTGGGTAATGAAAGTTAAATAAAATATCGTTTTGAATAGTTGTATTATAAATTGTTTTACGTCAAATCGACTGCATGGAAATCGAATCGATTTGACGTTTTTCCCTGTTCAGCATAAAGAAAAAATTTTAAATGACAGTTTGACACGTGTTTTGCTGGACAGGGACAATATCCTTCCGCGTTTTAATCCCCCTAATGAAAGCAGTTATTATATTCAGGAACCTGTTGAAAAATTATTTAATGATTGCTGAGGATATAAAAAATGGCTTGAACTATTTAAAGCAAAATTGACGGTTCTTTCGTTATTAGGATATTTGCTCCAGCCATGTGTTAATTGTTTCGCTATATGATAAATTTAAACCGGTTGTTTTTATGCTATCGGTTTTTTATCTTGTATATAACTTATTTGGTTTCTATTGGAGCACTATCCAATAATACATCTGTCAGATATTATGAATATGGAAAGGTTTTCAGTTTACATGGTTTTCAGGTATATTGTCAAGGTTTTGTTTGCAAGTGTAATTTTAATAAATATAAATGTTCAATCTGTTTGTTCTGATGAGAGTAATAATGTAAGCTTGCATTATATTTTAACAAACTTTGATGCCTATGTTACAGATTTTATTAAAGAGGGAAACATACCCGGGGCCGCAATAGCCGTTGTTGTGGATAGTGAAATTGTTTTTATTAAAGGTTATGGTGTTAAAAAAGTCGGGGAAGATGATCCGATTGATACTCATAGTGTTTTTAGAATTGCCTCTGTTTCAAAAACCTTTGCATCCGTACTGACCGGACTTTTAGTCCGGGACGGTGTTTTGGATTGGGATGATAAGGTATCGACATATTTACCTGACTTTTCATTAAGTAATCCGGAAAACAGTAAGAATTTAACTATACGCCATATTCTAAGCCATACGTCGGGACTTATTCCGCATGCCTATGATAATTTAATTGAAGCCAATGTGCCGTTTTCAAAAATTATGGGTGAATTGAATAATGTGAAAATTATGGGGCCTGTTGGGCAATGTTACGGCTATCAGAATACGGTTTATAATCTTATAACCGAAATCATTGAATCCGCTACACATCAAAAATATACGGATGTTTTAAAGCAACGGTTGACTCAACCCCTTGGAATGCGGGATGTTTCATTTACCAAAGATGATTTAGATGCAACCGATGACAAGGTTTGTCCGCACCGAAAAAGCTGCGAGGAATGGGTGCCGACAATCACCAAAAACACGTATTATAATGTGCCTGCCGCCGCCGGAATCAACGCTAGCATTTATGACATGGCCCTATGGTTAAGGGGCATGCTGGGTGGTATGCCTGATGTGCTTCCAGCCGAGGTGGTTGCTGATGTCTGCAAACCGGAGATAAAAACACCCTATGAGCGGAGACGATTTAATTGGGAGAGACGTTTGCGCAGTGCTTCCTATGGATTGGGATGGCGGATTTTTGATTATGCCGGGCATACAATGGTTTTTCACAGCGGCGGATTGCATGGTTTCCGTTCGTATTGTGCATTTCTCCCGGAACGTAACATTGGAATTGTTGTACTACAGAATTCCAGTTTTAGAAATAATTTTGTTTACAAATTTATGGATATGTATTTAAATCTTGATCCCGAAATGGACCAGATTGCTGATTAAGGTAGTTTGTCGGGTAAATACAAGTAACTGTTCAATTACATTTAATATCAGGTCCGTAATCTTATCCCTACGGATATTTTTGCAATTTTTAAGACATAAACCTTGGGGAAAATATAATTTATTTCAATTACCCTGAAAAATTTATTTAATTATCTTGCATTAATAGTCTGGGAATTTTATTTTAATGTATGAAAAACAATCATCGTTTAACAGTGCAAATATAAAAAGAGGAACAGATGAAGCAAGTTTTATGGACAGTATGTGTTATATTTATTATGGAGGCTCTTGGTTGTAAAGATCAGGGCGATGCAAGTAAACAATATGCCGGTTATATTAAAGACATAAAAATGCAACGTGCCCAAAAAGACAGTCTGTTTTTGCACGGTCCGGATTCGCCCATAATGGAAAATGACCTTAAAGAATTTTCCGGTTTGCATTATTTTCCCGTTAATCCAAAGTTTGTTTTTGAAGTACATTTAAACGAACTGCCTGTACAGGACACGTTACAGGTTTTGACAAGTAAAGGGGAAGAGCGGGCTGCTATTCGTTATGCATATTTTGTGTTTGAATATAAAGAGCATTATCACAAACTTTTTGTTTATAAATTGCTCGATGTAATGGAAAAATATCCCAAACACCTGTTTCTGCCGTTTCTGGATAAAACATCCGGTAAAGAATGCTATGGCGGCGGCCGGTATCTGGACCTTGAAGAGAACGAGTTTGAAGAGTATAAAATTGATTTTAACCTGGCTTACAATCCCTTATGTGCCTATGGTAAGGACAAATATCGATGCCCGATTCCACCGTCAGAGAACACAGTTCCTTTGGCAATTCGGGCCGGTGAGAAAAAGTGGCATTGACATTTTAATGGTGTGCATTTGAACTGTATTTCCATTAATAAAGAAGAGGAATAATTAAAAACATTAACCGGTTTGTTTATATAAATTATAAACACGAGGGCCAATTATGTTTATATTAAAACTTTTAGGCAAGCTGTTTAAAGCATTACGATCCGGACAATCTCCGGCGCAGCTTGCCGGCGGATTTATTTTAGGGATGATCATTGGGCTTACACCGATGACAAGTTTACACAACCTTGTTGTTCTTGTCTTGCTGATTGTTCTCAATGTCAACCTGGCAATGGCTATATTTAGCTTTTTAATATTCAGCGCTATTGCTTTTTTGTTTGATCCGGCTTTTCACAGCCTGGGATATTGGCTTTTGGTAGACGTGGACTCTTTACATGGTTTATGGACGGCACTTTACAATATTCCAGTTATCGCGTTGTCACGGTTTAATAACACGATTGTGTTGTCAAGTTTGTTAATATCCTTACTTCTTTGTGCTCCTTTTTATTTTTTGACAAAAAAAGGGGTCGTTTTATACCGGGAGAAAATCGATCAACGAATTCAGAAATTAAAAATTGTACAGATTTTAAAATCTTCCAAAATTTATGGTTTATATGATCGTTTTCATAATATAGGAGATTAAGCTGTGCGAAAAAAAGGAATAGCAGCGTTATTAATTATAGCCGTAATTGTTATTGCATTGATTATGATTTTTACTGACCAATGGCTTGAAAAACGTTTGGAAAATTTGGGTTCTTCGATTGTCGGTGCAAAGGTTGAGATTGACAGGCTGGATGTTTCATTGACCGGTTTACATGTTCGTTGGGACAGTCTTCAGGTGACCGACCCAAAGGATACCTGGACAAATATGCTTGCTACCGGAAAATGTGAATTTGATATGGAGCTTTTTCCCCTATTTTATAAAAAATATGTTATTGAAAATTTTCAGGCCGCCAATCTTACTTTTGGTGGTAAAAGGACCACAGACGGGAAAATTGAAAAGCCAAAGGTTGAAAAGGCAAAAAAACCAAATGTTTTTTCAAAAACTATGGACAGACTTGAATCCGAAGTCAAGGACGCACCGGCCTGGAACTGGGCTCAATTTACACGCAAAGTTAATGTGGACAGCCTGTTAAGCCTGTTACATATAGAGGCCCCCAACAAAATTGATTCTTTACAGAAACATATTGAACAGGTTTCAAACTATTGGGATAATACCCTGACCAAAACAGATTGGGAACAAAAGTATAAAAAGACTGAAGAAAAACTGAAAACCATAAAACCGTCTGAAATTAATACCTTGACGGAACTGCAAAGCACCCTGACGACCATCAACCAGGTTAAATCTTCGGTAGATTCTTTCAAGACATTTATGACAAAAAATGTAGACAGTTTAAAAACAGACCTCTCATTTATGCAGAGCGGTATAAAGCAGGTTGACGACTGGATTGTTCAGGATTATAAAAATGCGCTTAAAATGGCTAAACTGCCGGACATTAATCGTCAAAATATCGGCAAGTTTATTTTCGGGACCCGTGTGGTAAACCAACTGAACCAGGTTTTAAATATAGTAGGGCAGGTTCGCTATTATTCAGCCAAGTTCAAATCCGATAAGCCCAAAAAGGAAAAACCGCCACGATTCAAAGGGCAGGATATTTCTTTTCTCAGAAAAAAACCAATGCCGAAATTTTGGATAAAAAAGGTCCATTTTAACGGGCAAACCAAAGGCAAAACCCAGTTTATTGGTGATTTGCAAAACTGGGTGAGTAACCAAAGCCTTATCGGCAAAACAACAACCTTTGCTATTGGCGGTGCCCGCGCTGATAGTGCTAATATCAAGTTAACCGGTTTGTTTGATTATTTGACAGAAACACCCAGTGAGGATTTTTCACTGTCCTTAAAGCGAATCCCTTTGTCTAATGTAAAATTATCAGCTTCAAAACTATTACCGGGTAAAGTGGCTAAGGGTTTTGGTGATATTCAAACAACTTTGAAATTATCCGGTGGTGACATAAAAAATTCTGTTGTTTTTTCCAGTAAAAATGTTGCTTTTCAGTATGACCAGCAGCCGTCAAATATGCTGGAAAGGAATATTCATAAATTATTAACAAATACTTCAAAAGTAGATTTCTCTGCCGACATTTCGCAAATAAAAGACCATTTCTCTTTCAGATTAAATTCCAATCTGGATAATTTGTTTATGGAACAAATTCAGTCTCAGGCCAGTGCTGAAATTAATAAAGCGAAGCAGCGTTTGCAGGACAATGTGGACAAAAAAGTAGCCCCCTATAAAGAAAAGTTTGAAAAAGCGGTTACTTCAAATCGTGCAAAACTGGATGAACAACTGCAAAAGTATCAGGATTTACTGGACAGAAACCTGAAACTGGTTGAAGAGAAAAAACAGGAGCTTGAAAACCGAATTGATGCTGAAAAGAAAAAGCAGTCCGGCAAGCTGGAAGACAAATTAAAAAAGAGTTTGAATAAAGTACTTTAATCCGTTTTGACTATTTTTCCTTCTGTGCCTGATTGATTAGCTGCATGATTGTCGTGATTTTGTCCTGTGGCGTTTTTGAAATAACGCTTAGTTCATTTTCAGTAAAATTCTCTTGCAAAAACGTCCCAATCGGCAGCCTTTGGTGCCAGCAATCCATGATTTTACGGCATAACGTATGGTTGTGTGTGGTTCGGCAATAATAAAAATTCATTTCGTGGCCCAGCATGGGGCAGTATCGTGTTTCGTGGTCGTATTGTGTTTTCATATCTTTCTCGTAAGTTTTTAAAGCCCGGAAATTATTTCCGGGCTTTGCATTTTAGTTATGGTTTTGGAAGATTTGCCAAAACAGCTGTTGATTTTATAATATCTTCTTCCGGTAACGGATAATTAGTTAGTTTGCCGCTAAAGTAAGCATCATACCCCAAAAGGTCCATTAAACCGTGACCGCTCCAGTTAAAGACAATCACTTTTTCTTTGCCTTCTTCTTTGGCTTTTTTCGCTTCCTGAATAGTAGCGGCGATGGCGTGGCTTGTTTCCGGCGCGGAAATAAAACCTTCTGTTTGTGCCCATAAAACAGCCGCTTCATAACATTCAAGCTGATCAATAGCTCTTGGAGAGATCAATCCTTCTTTTGCCGCATGGCTGACAAGAGGAGCCATACCATGATATCGTAATCCACCGGCATGAATGGGAGGCGGTACAAAGGCGTGACCAAGAGAGTGCATGGGAAGCAACGGTGTCATTTCGGCTGTATCGCCAAAATCATAAGCATAGGGTGCACGGGTGAGTGTGGGGCAGGATGTTGGTTCGACAGGAATAATATCTATTTGTGCGCCGTGAATTTTATCAGCAACAAAAGGAAATGCCAAACCGGCAAAATTGCTGCCACCACCGGCACAGCCAATAACAACATCAACCTTTTTTTCGCCGGCAATTGCCAATTGTTTTTTCGTTTCCTGGCCGATAATGGTTTGGTGCAGCATCACATGATTTAAAACGCTACCAAGTGAATAACGTGTTTTTCCGGTTGGATCACTGACAGCCGCTTCAATAGCTTCACTAATAGCAATTCCCAGGCTTCCGGGTGTGTCTGGTGTTGCCTCTAAAATTTTTCGACCGGCATTTGTTTCCGGACTTGGACTGGGAATACATGTACCACCCCAGGTTTCCATCATTAAACGGCGAAATGGTTTTTGATCGAAACTGATTCGTACCATAAAAACTTTACATTCTAATCCGATGAGTTTACAGGCAAAACTTAATGCGCTGCCCCATTGACCGGCACCCGTTTCGGTGGTGAGACGTTCAATGCCAAACTCTTTATTATAATAGGCCTGGGCAATAGCTGTATTCGGCTTATGGCTTCCGGCCGGACTAACGCCTTCATTTTTGTAATAAATTTTGGCAGGTGTTCCCAAAGCTTTTTCCAGTCTTCGAGCACGATAAAGTGGAGACGGGCGCCAAAGTTGGTAAATTTCCAGGATTTTTTCCGGAATATCAATCCATCGTTGCGTACTGACTTCCTGTTCTATTAAATTCATCGGAAATACCGGTGCCAGCATATCCGGTGAAATAGGGTTCCCATCCGGGCCTAAAGGCGGCGGCGGTGGTGTTTCAAAATCTGCTGCTAAATTATACCATTGTTTTGGCATGTCTTTTTCATCAAGGAAGATTTTTGTTGTGCTCATTAGACTCTCCATTTTTGTGGGTTAAAAATAAAAAAAGCCCGCTATGATCGAGGATCGTAGCGGGCTTGAGATTTTATGATATATGGAATATTTTTACGGTAATAGATTCTCTTTTCCACTACGATTTAACATAATGCGCCACCAACCCCACCAGAGGTTCCAATTTGAAGCGATTTTGTTAAAAGTAATGGATTGCATAAATTTAAAACTCTTTCATTATTAACAGTGTTAATATATAAACTTGAAATTTTTATGTCAATCTTTTTTTTTGTAAAATGAAATTTATTTGAAAGGAAAATGGCTTTTTTAAAAGAATTCTTGACAGGCGCAAGATTTCTTTTTATATTGATTCTTTCCCGGGTTTGAGTGGACATTCTTTTAAAATCTGGATTGAACAGGGAAATTAAAAGGGGATTTGAATATTTTCGTGCTTGATTAATAAAATACAGGCTATTATATATTGGTTTGAGGAACACATTATTTAGAGGAGGTCCTGACAATGAAAAATTATTTTAAACAATTTCCAAATAAAGAAGGTTATTTTGGAAAATATGGCGGCGCATTTCTGCCACCCCAGTTGGTCGACCATTTTAAGGAAATTACCGAAGCATATACGCGTATCAGCAAATCGACACGTTTTATATCCGAGCTTCGTGCTATTCGTAAGCATTATCAGGGTCGTCCCACACCGGTTTATTATGCGGAACGATTGTCTGATTATATCGGCGGTGGACGCATTTATCTTAAACGCGAAGATCTGAATCATACCGGTGCGCACAAGTTAAACCATTGTATGGGTGAAGGATTGCTGGCAAAATATCTCGGCAAGAAAAAGTTAATTGCAGAGACCGGAGCCGGACAGCATGGTGTTGCATTGGCTACGGCCGCTGCTTATTTTGGTCTCGAATGTGAAATTCACATGGGTGAAGTGGACATCAAAAAAGAAGCGCCAAATGTTGCCCGAATGAAAATTTTGGGCGCAAAGGTTGTCCCTGTTACATTTGGTTTAAAGACGCTTAAAGAAGCTGTTGACTCGGCATTTGAAGCTTATATGGCTGATCCTGTTAATTCTATTTATTGTATTGGGTCTGTTGTCGGTCCGCATCCTTTTCCAATGATGGTCCGTGAATTTCAACGTGTTGTCGGTATTGAAGCGCGTGAACAATTTATGGAAATGACAGGTGAACTGCCGGATGCCGTATGCGCTTGTGTTGGCGGCGGCAGCAATGCCATGGGAATTTTTTCCGCCTTTTTGAATGACGATTGTGATATTATCGGTGTTGAACCGGCCGGCCGTTCTTTTAAAACCGGAGACCATGCGGCAACATTGACTTATGGTAAAGAGGGTGTCATTCACGGATTTAAATGTTATCTGCTTCAGGATGAAAAGGGCGAACCTGCACCGGTTTATTCCATTGCCAGTGGTTTGGATTATCCGGGAGTTGGTCCGGAGCATTCCCATTTAAAAGATGATGGCCGTGTTCAATATTCTTCTGTAAATGATAAAGAAGCGGTTGAAGCGTTTTATCTGTTGAGCCGTCAGGAAGGATTAATTCCGGCTTTAGAAAGCGCACACGCTGTTGCTTATGCTCTTAAATGGGCAAAAGAAAATGAATTTCAGTCTATTCTGGTTAATTTGAGCGGTCGGGGAGATAAAGACCTTGATTATGTAATTGAAAATTATAATGATGGTTTGATGTAATATTTGCAGGCTCCTGTTAAATCAATTAACAGGAGCTTTTTTACAAGGAATAATGAATATGGAATTTAATCCGTCAAAACATTTTTTAGCGCTTGATTTTGATGGTGTTATTGATGACAGTATTGCCGAGTGTTTTGTCGTTGCGCATAATGCTTTTGTTGAATTTCGGGGAGGAAAACGAATAACCCGGTTTTCCGATTTGTCTGCGGAATCCGTTAAAAAACAACGTGCTTTGCGGAATTTTATTCGTACCGGTGAGGATTATGTTTATATTCTTTTGGCATTGGCTGAGAATGTTCAGGTCAATAATCAGGTTGATTTTGACACATTTACACAGCAATACCAAAATTTACGCAATGAATTTATCCGGTTGTTTTATCAGGAGCGTGAGCAGCTTTCGGAACATAAGCGTTCACAGTGGATAGCCTTAAATCCGCTATATAAAGGTATGAAGGATTATTTAACCTCCTATCCGGCAAAAGACAGACTGTGTATTATTACGACCAAGCGCACCAGTTTTGTCGATATTATTTTCCGGGAACACAATATTCCTGTGCCGCCGGACATGCAGTTTCATGCAAACAAGGACCGCTCAAAACGACAGATTATTGTGGAATTATTGGAAAAATTGAATATTAAACCGGAATCTTTTAATTTTGTTGATGACCAGGTTGATACTTTGATTAAAGTGATGGATACCGGTGTCAATTGCGTTTTGGCAACATGGGGTTATAATACACCGGAACAGGTTGAACTGGCCCTGAAAAATGAAATACCGGCCTTATCGCTCGACCAATTTTATAAACAATTTTCGTTTTAAAATTTAGAACAAACCCTGTTCATATAAATATTCAATACCCTGCTGTACATTTTCTGCCGATTCGTGGGGATGAATTTCCAGAATTTTAATCATATAATCTTCCATAAAAGGTTTTAAAATCGAAAAATCAAAATCACCCTGGCCCGGGGCATTATGGTCTGCGATACCTTTAATGTCGTGTATGTGAAAACCCGCCAAATGTTCTTTATAGGGGAGTAAAAAATCATTTACATGGTCCTGGATATTTAATCTGTGAAAAATTTCGGCGTGGCCGACGTCGTGCCAATACCGAATATTTCCACCGGAAAATTCCTGAAAAATGGTATCAAACTCTGTTGAAAAAGGAATTTGCGTGTATCGATACCGGTTTTCTGCTCCTAATAAAATTCCCAGCTTGCACGCCCGTTCATTCAGTTCATCCAGGCTTTTCAGGATGGCATTAAAATATTTGCCTGATTTTTGTTCACGTTCATTTAGTTTTTTATTTAAAAAATCGTGATATTCTTTTGAATCTATGAGATTTTTTTGTTTGAACTTTTCTATAGTCTCAATTTCTCCGTCCATCTCTACCTGTCCGAGATGTAATACCACAATCATTGCATTCAGATCAACGGCGTGCTGGATAGTTTTTATGGTATTTTTTACGGCTGTTTTGCGTTCATCTTCATCCGGAGAAGAAAGCATGAACAGGTCTCCGCTAGCCTCATTTTTGGGAATCCCTTCCGGAATGGGGGTAAAGTTATGAACTGAAAGGACCTGAAATTCTTTTTGTAATCGTTTTTTTATTTTTTTAAATTCGTCGCTTGTTATTCGGTAATCAACTTCCAAAGAATTTAATCCGCTATTCAGCATTTCATCCAAAAGTTGATTTCCGTCATCATATATACCAGCCCGCCAGGCTGTTGATATTCCAATCATAAATAACCGGTCTCCGTTAGTGTGTTATTTTGTCCGGCCCAAGATAGTAAATTTTTTTGTAGCAATAAAGAGGAAATTATTCTGGGAGGTGTTAATTCACGTTTTAAAATCGCTTTGCACAAAAACCTAACGTGCTGTCGGCAGGCCGTATTTTTTAAGTTTATAACGCAGCGCCGCTTCTGAAAGATTTAAAAATCGTGCAGCTTTGGATTGATTGCCTTCATAACGGGCGAGCGCTTTACGTATCAGGTACTTTTCCACTTCGGCAACGGCCGTGGGCAGGTCTTTTGAGGTAAACATTTCCAGAGGGTGCTGTTGTATTCGAAAGGGCAAATATTCCGGAGAAAGCGTTCCGTCTGGTGACATGATAACCAGATTTCTGACGCAGTTTTTTAATTCAGAAACATTTCCCGGCCATTCATAATCCAAAATAGAGTCAAATATTTCATTGGGAATTGTGGGGGCCGGTTTTTCAAATTCCTGACAAAAATCTTCCAGAAAATGTGTAAACAAAAATGGAATGTCCTGACGTCTTTCCGTTAATGAGGGAATAACCAAACGAAACTGACTGAGTTTATGATAAAGATCATTACGCAGGTTTTTCTTTTTGGTTTTTTTTAAAAGGTCCGGTTCTGCGGTTGCAATAATTCGTGTGTTTAATTCGTTTGTCATCGTTGCATTATCATTATCGAATATGGATGTGAAAAATCCGAACAATCTTTCCTGAAATTCAGCTTGTAATTTATCCAGGTCATCCAGACACAATGTCCCGTTTTGCGCGGAAAAAAGCAGGCTGCCTTTTGGCGGTTTTCCATTTTTGTTGTCGGCAAAAATTTCATCCGGATCGATTGTTTCACCTATGGCCGGGCAATTTACAGTTATAAAGGGTTTGTTTTTGCGGTTACCGCTATTATGAAGTAATTGAGATATATAGGTTCGACCTGATCCGATATCACCGAGGATGAGTATGTTCTGGTTTTCATTAGCCATTTTTTTTACAGCACGACGTATGGCTGTCATTTCCGGACTATTGCCGATTATTGGATCCGTTGCTTTTTCTTGCATCATTGTTTGAATTTATTCCCATATTCGTTTTGATTAACAGTAATGTATTGATTTATTCTTGTTCTGTCAATAATTCAGATGATTTGTCATATTGTGAATACGTATTATGCTGAAGTATCTGATTCCTGTGTTTCAGATAGATGCAGGTCTTCCTGGATCGTTTGTCCGCTAAGGATAAATTTTTTTGCTTCCTGTAGGTTTTTATATTCCAGCACGAGTTCTGCTATTTTATCGGATGATTGCTGCATTTCTTTTCTCACACGGTTAATTTCTTCGTCACATATAGAAATTTTAATGGAAATAATACAGTCTTTGGCATATTGCCAGGTTTGTCCTCTTTCTACGTTTTTCGACAAAATGTGTGAGAGCGACGAAAGAATAGCCGGGTCCTGGATTGTACCCAGATACTTTTGTGGAACAAAAGAAAGATTTGAATTTAGATCGTTGGCAATTTGAACAAAAACAGAATGAATCTCTGTGTTTTTAAATTCGAGCTTGCTGATGTTTGTTAGAATTAATGGAATAATTTCCGGATTCAGAAAAGCAGTTTGCAACAACCCGAGTTCTGCGGCACCGCGTTTGGTGTCAAAAAAAGTATTTTGGGTCTGTTTTTTTTGTTCCGATTTCTGTGACAATTTGACTTTATTTTTTCGATCCAGGCTTTTTATTTCAGTCCACAGAACGCTTTCTTCCACATGGAATTTTTCCGCCAAATCCCGGATAAGAAAAGACCGTTGAATGTGGTCGTTTATTTTTACCACCGATGTTAAAATATCCCGCATCGCATCTGCCTGTTGTGAAGCTGTACCAAGCAGTCCCTGCTCACGCAGATTATTTAATTTAAAATCGATCAGTGGTGTGGATTTTTCCAGCGTTTCCTTAACTGCCTCGGTTCCTTCGGTTCGTGCAAATTCATCCGGGTCCATTCCTTTGGGAAGGGTGCATATTTTTACTTCCATACCGTTTTCCAAAAGAATATCAGCCCCGCGTATGGCAGCCTTTGCGCCTGCTGAATCGCTGTCATAGAGAATGATTGCGTTTGGTGTATATCGTCTAAGAATTTTTGCCTGATGCTCCGTCAGAGCTGTTCCTGATGTGGCTACCGTATTTGGGATGCCGTATTTATGTAAACTTGTTACATCCGTATAACCTTCAACAATAATCACACGATCATTTCGCCTGATTTCATCCCGGCCCTGGTGCAGACCGTATAGAATGAACCTTTTTTGATAAATATCGGTTTCCGGGGTATTTATATATTTGGGTGAATCGTCTTCTGTAATACGTCTGGCGCCGAATCCGACAATTTGTCCGGTCAGGTTTTGGATGGCAAAGGTTATCCTTCCCCGAAAACGGTCATAAAAACCACCTTGTTCTTTTTCAATCACCAGGCCGGCTTTGGCAAGTATGGATAGTGGAACAGATTGTTTATTTGCCAGTTTTATAAGGCCGTCCCAACTGTTTGGCGCCCAACCGATGTTGAATTCTTTAATATAATCCTTAGAAATACCCCGATTTTCCAGATATTTTTGTGCTTCAACAGCTTCACTGTTTTCTAAAAGGGTTTTATAAAAGAAATCATTTGCCATTTTGTTGGCATAGAATAAGGCTTCTTTGTCCCGGTATTCGGAAAAATCTTCACTATCTTCGGGTAATAATATACCGGCCGTTTGGGCCAGCATTTTAACAGCGTCCGGAAATGTGATACCTTCCATTTTCATGATAAAAGTAAACACATTGCCGCCGACGCCGCATCCGAAACAGTGAAAAATTTGCATTTCCGGGTTAACACTAAAGGAAGGTGTCTTCTCCTGGTGAAAAGGGCAAAGCCCAAAATAGTTTCTTCCTTTTGACTGCAGGGTCATATAGCCGGATATAACATCAACAATATCACTTGCCGCACGAACATCGTCTATTTTTTCAGGAGGGATAACTCCCAATTTTTCAACTCCAAAGATTAAATTTTTATTAAAAAACTTGACATTTATATCAATTCTTAATATGATTCCTGATATGAATAGAACTGAATTTTTCAATTATCAGGAGGGTAATGTGGATCAAAGAACATTAGTGCAACTATTTGAAAAAAGTGTCGATAAATTTCGTGACAATGTTTTAATGTGGGAAAAACAAGATGACTCTTTTGTTGGAACCACTTATGCTGAATTACGACCACTTGTTCACCAATTTGCCGCCGGATTAATATATCTGGGTATTGAAAGAGGTGACAGGGCGGCCCTCATTTCCGAAGGACGTAATATGTGGGTCGTTGCTGAGTTAGGTATTTTGTATTCCGGTGCGATTAATGTACCTTTGTCCATTAAAATTGATGAACTGCCGGAACTCAAGTTTCGTCTTTCTCATTCCGGCTGTAAATTCGCTGTTGTTTCTGGTTCACAACTTGATAAAGTATCTGAAATTGTCAAGGATTTACCGGACCTGCAAAAAGTTATTGTCCTGGATCCTGTCGAAAATCTTGATCATGAATTTATTACTTTACAAAATCTGCTGGAAAAAGGCAAGAATTATCTCCAGGAGAATTCTGACTCTTTTGAAGCCAGATGGAAAAGTGTTGAAGAGGATGATCCCGCAAATATTTGTTATACATCCGGTACAACGGCGGACCCCAAGGGGATTGTGTTAACGCACCGTAATTATACGGCAAATGTCGAACAGGCATCAGCTATTTTAAATGTTCCGCCGGAATATTGCTCTTTATTGATTTTACCATGGGACCATTCGTTTGCACATACCGCCGGAATTTATACATTGATGCAAAACGGTGCGAGTATGGCCTCTGTTCAAACCGGAAAAACTCCCCTGGAAACCTTGAAAAATATTCCAGTTAATATTAAAGAAATACGTCCGACATTTTTACTCAGTGTGCCGGCATTAGCACAAAATTTTAGAAAAAATATAGAAAAAGGTATTCGCCTGAAAGGCCCAAAAGTTGAAAAACTTTTTAATAAAGCATTAAAAGTAGCCTATAAATACAACGGCATCGGTTGGAACCGGGGTAAGGGGTGGCGGATTTTTTATCTTCCTCTTTATAAACTGTATGATAAAATTTTGTTCACCAAAGTCCGCGAGGGATTCGGCGGCCGTTTGAAATTTTTTATCGGCGGCGGTGCATTGCTGGACATTGAATTACAGCGGTTTTTTTACGCTATCGGGTTACCTATGTTGCAGGGATATGGCTTAACAGAAGCAGCACCTATTATTTCCGCCAATGTTCCTGAACGTCATAAATTAGGCTCATCCGGGGCTATTATGCCGAATTTGGATATTAAAATTTGTGATGAAAATGGAAATGAGCTGGCAACGGGTGAAAAGGGTGAGATCGTTGTCAAGGGCGAAAATGTCATGGCTGGTTATTGGCGAAATGAAAAAGCCACTGCCGAAACTGTTCGTGAGGATTGGCTTTTCACTGGCGATATTGGTTACCTGGATAGTGACCGGTTTTTGTATGTGCTGGGTCGTGAAAAAAGTCTTTTAATCAGCAACGATGGTGAAAAATTCAGCCCCGAGGGTATTGAAGAAGCGATTGTTGCCAATTGTGACTTTATTGACCAGATGATGCTTTACAACAATCAGTCCGCTTATACGGTTGCTTTGATTGTCCCCAACAGAGAATTGCTTTTAAAATGGTGTAAAGACAACGGTTATTCGTGTCACTCGGAAGAGGGACAAAAAGCCGTGCTCTCTCTTTTTGAGGCTGAAATAAATAAATATCGTGAAAATGGAATATATGAAGGTATGTTCCCCACGAAATGGCTGCCTGCTGCTGTTGCTGTGTTGGGTGAAGGATTTACGGAAAAAAACCGGTTCTTAAACAGCACCCTTAAAATGGTCCGTAGTCGAATTGCGGAACACTATAAAGCGAGAATTGACTATCTATATACCGCAGAAGGTAAGAGCATTATTAATACTAAAAATTTTACAATTATCGACAGAATGGACGAATAGAAGCGAATCAGATTGTGTTTTTATATCTGATTCTGTTTCCATCGATGTTTCAAAATTTATATGTTGTTCCGGACCGGCTATTTTTATATCCGGAAGAAAAATTTCTTTTTCACAGACCGGCGGTTTAAAAGAAATTGTCAAGGCGCTGAATAGCAAAGTGGTAAAAAAAAGCATTATTTTCATAGAATCGGTTCCGTTTTATTTGATGATGTTTTTTCTTATTTGGAAAAGCAATCATTATACCATCAAATTTAAAAACGTTATTGTTGTTTTTTTATGATTTAGGGGGAAGGTGGAAATCGAAGAATGTTTCGGTTCGGACATAAAAAAAGCCTGTTGATCAATGTGATACAACAGGCTTTTTTTCTAATTGGTAGGCATTCGTTGAATTTCCTGGTCTGTGAAAATATCACATTCATCCCGACTGGTGGTGGAAAATTCGGACACGACCGCTCCTTCGGGGCCGGCCTGAAACCAGTGCAAAATATCCGGCTGTAATGTATATTGATCACCGGGATTAAGGATAATTTCATGCCACACTGTAAATGTGGATTTTTTATCTTCAGGCAATTTGGCTTTGGGGTTTTCCGTTGCTGTTCCCGGAATGTAAAGATAAACCTGTCCCCAACGACAGCGAAATGTTTCTTCTTTTCCCGGTTCATCATAAACGGCTGGGTGGCGGTGTTCCGGGCAAGTTTGATGCGGAAACAGAACAAGTTCTTTGGCGCATACGCGACTGGTATTGACATACACCACCAATTCCAAACCAATTTCATTGATGCGTCCCAAACCCATGTCGGCAACTTCAATTTGATTTTTTTCTTCCTCTGTCAAAACAATACCGGCTTGACTTAAATATTGGTATGCTCTATCCTGAGCTTTTTTTTGTTCTTTTTCCGTTAACATTTTTCCTCCAATTTTAAAAAGTATCAGGTGATTTTCCCTCAACCAGATATGCTGTCTGTTGGTCAAATCCTTTTATTTGAAACGGACCGACACGGCGGGCCATAATTTTACCTGTTAATCCGATATAGGTTTGTTCGCTGATAATGATTTCTCCCGGTCCGGCAACGGCCTGAAGCCGGGCTGCAAAGTTCATGTTTGAACCGATGGCTGTATAATCCTTGCGGTCAAAACTGCCAATTTGGCCGACAACAACCTCTCCTGTGTGAATTCCGATTCCGGTTTCAATAATCGGGCGTCCTGTCAACTCCCACTCCCGGTTGAATCGTTGCAGATCGCCTTGCATTTTAATAGCGGCTTCAACAGCAAGTAATTGATGCGGCCCTTTGTGGGTTGACTGGGAAAAGATAGCAACTAATTCGTCACCAACATATTTATCGACTATACCGTTGTAAGAATTAATAATGGGTGTGATGGCATTAAAATAGTCATTTAACATTCGTACCGCTGTTGTCGGATCCATGTCTTTTGTCATTTTACTGTAATTGCGAATATCTGCAAAAAACATGGTTACGACCATTCGTTTTCCATGTCCCGTATCCGGACGGCGGGTCATCAGCGCTTCTTCAACGTCCCTGGTTGCTTCACGGCCGACAAGCTGCATGAGTCTTTTTACTTTTTCTTCGTGGTATATAAAAGAATCAATAATATGTGTTACCGATTCTATGAGTTGTTGGTCCTGGTCTGAAAATTTTTCAGAGTCTAATTTATTAATAAGCACAACCGAACCAAGATATAAACCGGACATAAACATGGGAATAACGAGGATCGAATCAATTTCACTATCCTCAATCCTTCCTTTGGAAATTGTTTTATGATTGTCTTTAGCTTCCCGAACAAGGTCTCCCACCAGTTTATAGTCTTTTTGACTCATGGGTCTGTTGCCCCGCAATACACGGCCGCCGGGGACATGATGGTCTTTTTCCGAATCATAAAGAGTGATAAAACCTATTTGTGCATCCACCGAACTTATCAGTGTATCAATCATTTCGTCCAGAGCTTCACCCTGGTCCTGGGATTCATCGCGGATTTTATCGAGTTTTTTCATAACTCTGTTTTCAATGGAAATTACCCGCTGTTCCTGCTTTTTTAACCAGGAATCAATGACATTATCCATTTGCGCTTCAACAAGCATTACGACAATTTTATCATATTCTGTAAAATTTCCGTTTGATTTGTTTACAAGAACAAACACGCCCAGCGTACGGTCTGCCTTAATAATCGGAAGCGCCAGTAAATTATTGATATCAGGTTCAGGCTCCAATACGTTTAGCCAGTCTTTTTTATGAATGCAGCTAATGGCATATTTTAATATATTTTCTTCAGATAATGAGCAGGTGCCCCGGTCATAACGCTGCAAAATTCGCTGTTTTTTATCGGCATCATTAATGGTAACCGCCACTGTTTGTACATCCAGTAATTGTGCGAGCTGATGTAAAAGTGTCGGCAGAAATTCCGTTACATCTCCATCGTGGTCACAAATATCATCAATATGCAGCGCTAATTTAAGCAAAGCCTGTGCTTCACTTGATTCGGCAATTTTTTGCCACTTTTCAGCTATTTGTTGGGCCATATTCGTTTTCATATATAAATATACTCTTTTATTTTGAAAAAATCTATCAAGATTTGTCTCAGCGAAGTTTTCTTAAAGTATTTTTTATTAGTTTGTTTTCGAATTTTAAAAGGCTGTTAAAATCCGGTTTCTCTCCGTTCCATTGTTCCAGCATCTGCCGTGTTTTGAGAAAATTTTCATTCTCATAGTTGACAAGTTTGGACCTTTTACCATTTTCATCTTTTAAAAATTTATCAATATCCAGCAAAAAGGGTTCGTTTTTAAAAGGGCGAAATTCTCGTTTAGTTTTGTTTGCGTATTTGATAAAATCGTTAATTTTGTCTGTTGGATTTCCCGCACTCGCCCATAAGGGAATGGCAACGCCTGTAATGGGTTCGCCCAAAATCAGCCACAACGTTGTTAATGTCGGTGATTCGTTCTTATGAACGCCCTGTACAACAATTGCTGCTTGTGTTGTGTGTTGATTGATGGCTGCTGTTGTATTGTACTTTTTATCGGTGTCCTTGTTCCAACGTGTTGTATCGTTGTTTTCCGGTAAAATATCGCGAGAAACGGTTTGCAGCATAAATTTATAGTCGAGAATATTTTGCGCTGCCGCGTGTTTTAGTAATTTTAATGTACGGTGATATTGCCATACGCTGCAATCATTTGGGTCTGTCGCTGAAATAGCAAAATTCGACCTGACAAGCGCCGGTAATGTATCCTGATATTGGGTTGGTTCAAATAGTACTAAAGAGTTGTTGCTGATTTCAAAAACGGCACATTTCCCGGATGCATCCAAACAGGCAAAATTAGCTTTTACTGCGCGTCCGGATTTATTTGTATATCTGAGATATTTTTCCAAATCATCAATGCGATTCAGGTTGCTCAAAGCAAAAGACAATAACTGGCGTTCCATCCCCGAACTATTTCCCGGCAAATCAGGGGAAAAGGTCATACAACAGGCAAATCCTGCCGTATTTATTCCGAATATAAATGTTGTATCCGGTGCTGTAAGCACCGTGAGGTAATCATATTGCTTACCTTTGATAAATTTTACAAACGGTTCTGAATTTTCCTGCTGGAAATTCAACCACAATAAAGGCCTGTTGTCTGATGTTATGCCGGGGTCTATAACAGCCATGATACCGGACGGGGGAATGGAGGCATAACCCGTTGAAAAGAAAAATAACCCGGATATGAGAGCGAAAACAAAATGTTTTAATCTATGAAAGCTCATTTTAGAGATGTGTCACCGTATCTGTAACCTTCGGTGATTATCTTTTTTAATTCATTTTCAGCCAGATCAAACAAGAGTTCCCCGTTAATGGCAAGAGAAATTGTTCCTCTTTCTTCAGAAACAACAATTATCATCGCATCTGTTTCTGCTGACAATGTCAAAGCCGCCTTGTGACGGGTGCCAAAATCATGTTCAGCATCAATATCTTCTGAAATAGGGAGGATGCACTTGGCCGCTTCGATAAGATCGTTTTGAACAATAACGGCGCCATCGTGCAAGGGAGAACGTGGATTAAAGATTGACAAAATTAACGGATTGGATATTTCCGCCTGTATTTTTACACCGGTTTCTGCCACATTTTTTAATCCGGTTTCCCTGGCCATAACAATAAGTGCACCATAACCACGGTCGCGCAGTTCAAGTGTGGCTTTGACAACTTCGGTAATAACCTTACTTTCAGACATTTTTACGAAAAATCGAATAAATCGGCTTTGTCCGATGTATATTAAAATTCGTCGTAATTCGGGTTGGAACAAGATAACAAATGCAATAAGAAAAACCGTTCTCAGGTTTTCAAAAATCCAGGACATGCCTTTCATCTGAAAAACCGGGGCAATTGATGAAAAAAGTAAAATAATAATAAGCCCAACCATCATTTGTGCGCCGCGTGTTCCACGCAGGAATTTATATACACGGTAAATAAGATAGGACATGACCGCTATATCAAGCACATCGATGATCGTGACGGGTAAAAAACCGATTTTAAATATAGTAAAGTTCATAGAGGTTTAATTTTTTCCTGCAATTGCGTCAGTTATAACAGCAACTCTTTTCATTTCTTTTACGTCATGCACTCGTATAATATGTGCACCATTTAATATGCCCGCTGTTACGGCAGCGGCAGTACCTTCTATTCTTTCATTTACAGGCAAATTCAGCGTATTGCCGATAAATGATTTTCGGGAAGGTCCGATAAGTATGGGGCAGGAGAGAGTTTGTAATTTTTTGAGCTCACGTAAAATAACAAAATTATCTTCAACAGTTTTTCCAAATCCGATGCCGGGGTCCAACACTATTTGCGTTTTATCAATGCCATTATTTAACGCAAAAGTGATTCGATTTTCCAAAACATTTTGAATTTCTCTTACTACATTATTATAATGCGGATCATTCTGCATTGTTTTAGGGGTGCCTTTGATATGCATTATAATAACGCCTGCTTTGGTGCGGCTGACAATATGCGCCATTTTTTCATCAAATGCAAGTCCGCTGATGTCATTGACAATAACTGCGCCTGATTCCAATGCCTGTTGTGCGACACTGCTTTTACATGTGTCTATAGATATGGGGATGCTGCTATGTTGTGCAATCTTATTAATGACCGGAATAACACGGTTTAATTCCTCGTCCTCAGAAACAGAGTCTGAACCAGGACGTGTGGATTCGCCGCCGACATCAATAATATCGGCGCCCTCTTTAATCATATTCATGGCATAATCAAATGCTGCATTAGAGTTGTTAAATTTCCCGCCATCAGAAAAGGAATCCGGTGTTACGTTCAGGATCCCCATGATCAAAGTCCGTTGCCCCAGTTCTAATTGCCTGTCTTTACACTGCCAATTGAAATTCATATTTTTTTATATTGTTAATGTGTAAGCTTGTATAGTCGGTCCATTGCTTCCTTGGCATATTCATCATCAAATCCTTTTTTATGTCGTATCCGGATTCGATATTCCTCAATTGCTTTGTCTTTTTCGCCCCGGCTTTCATAGATATAGCCAAGATACAGGTGGGAATCAATATCATTTCCTTTTTGCACCGCATTCAGAAAATTTTCTTTTGCCTCTTCCATATTGCCGTTGTTGAAATAAAAAACACCCAAATTATAATAGGCTATTGTGTTGTTTGGATCAATAGATAAAAGTCTGTTAAATGTATCCAGGGTTCTTTGGCTGTCCCGGGCCGCAACTGACATTTTTCCCAAATATAAAAGTCCTTCTATGGAACGTGGATTTATTTCCAGTAGGTTGGCAATTTCATCGTCTGCCATTGAGGGATATTTGTTGAAAAACAGATAATCCGTTAAAATTATTCGGGCCTTTTCAGAACAGGGATTAATAAAAATAGCTTTTCTTAAAAGTTCTTCTTCATTGCGATAACCAAGTTTTTTGATTCGGGAAGGGTGTAGCGAAGCAAAATCAACAAATACCTGGGCATTAAATGGATTATAACTCAGAGATTTTACAAGATGTTCTTCTGCTTTCCCCCACATTTTTTCCAGAATATAAAATTTCCCAATAATACCATGGGCGGCTGCATTTAACGAATCATATTTTATCAGTGTTTGTTCGCATATTTTAAGTGCTGCAATTTGGTTGATGCCTCCGGGTTTGCCGTCATTATCAAGCTGTATGCCGTATTCCATTTGCGCCCGTGCCAGGAGATTGCGCCACCGTACGTTTGAAGAATCCTGTTCTATGATATTTTCTGCAATGTCAATCGTGTTTTTATAATCTTTTTTATAAAATGTATCGATTGCTTTTGCATAAAGAATTTGATTTTTCGGTGAAATTTCTATATTTGATTTTTTTAAATTTGTTGTTTTGCCAAATGAATTCAGGATATTAACGAGCATCTCGTCGTTATATTTTAAAGATTTGGATAAGACGGTTGTCGAGTTTTGTTGTCTTTCTTTATTTTTAAAATTATAAATATTACAGTTCAAAACCTGCTCATTATTTACAGCCCGCTCCAGCGTTCCATAAATCATAATATCCGCATTTATCTTTTTGGCAAAAGAAGATAAATAGTTTGACGAGGAAAGGGAATCTTTGTCAATTGCCTCCAAAAGCCATTCAACCGGATAAACGAGTGTATCCAGTGTAAAATTTACCTTAATATTTGTGGCAATATAATCGGCAAGTGCCAAACCCTCTAGTGAAAGTTCGGTTGCAGCGTCTTGTTCGTTAAAGGGAAAGATGACAATTCTGGCTTTAATCAGTTTTGGGGGAATAAAAAGATACACGATCAATAAGGAGAATAAAAAAAGAGCAAGCAAGGCGAGTAATACTCGCTTGAATCTTGCTCTTTGAAAAAATTCTGATGTCAGTTTTAAATATGTAAAAAGAAAAACCAGAAAAAGAAAAAAGGCAACTATTAAAGTTATGGTTAACGATATTCCTGATGAGATCACATTAATTAAACTCCATATTTATTCAGTTTTTGGGTTCCTGTTTTCTTTTGAATTTCCCTGTTTTTCATCTTTTTTAGTTGGTTTTTTCTTTGTATATCTGCGACTTTTACGTTTTGGTGATTTTTTATGTCCGTTAAACGGAGGTAGTTTTTCACCTTTTATAATTTTTTCGATTTCCTCTCCATCCAGAATTTCTCGCTCAAGGAGTGCTTCTGAAACTGCGTGGAGCAAGTCAATGTTTTCGCTTAAGAGCTGTTCAGCAGATGAAGCAGCATCTTCAACGATTTTTTTGATTTCTTTGTCAATGAGTTGGGCCGTTTTTTCACTATAATCACGATGTTGAGCAATTTCTCTTCCTAAAAAGATTTCTTCCTGTTTTTCTCCAAAGGTCATAGGTCCAAGAATTTCGCTCATACCCCATTCACAGACCATTTTGCGTGCCAGGTCTGTAGCGCGTTTAATATCATCATAAGCGCCGTTTGTAATGTCTTGGAAAACTATTTTTTCCGCAGCCCGGCCGCCTAACAGGCGACGTAAATGGGCCAAACAATAATTTTTGGAATAGGTGTGTTTTTCATCGATAGGCAGGATCGTTGTCACACCCAAAGCGCGTCCACGCGGAATAATTGTTACTTTATGGACCGGATCAGCGCCTGGTGTTAATTTCCCTGTCAATACGTGCCCGGCTTCGTGGTAAGCTGTGGTTTTTTTCTCTTCTTCGCTGATGAGCATACTTTTTCGTTCAGTACCCATCATAACTTTATCTTTAGCTTCTTCAAGATCGCTTAATTCAACACGCTGTTTGTTTTTTCTGGCCGCTAATAGAGCAGCTTCGTTGACCAGGTTGGCCAGGTCTGCACCTGAAAATCCGGGAGTCCCTTTGGCTAATATTGACAGATTAACGGATTTTGCCATAGGTATTTTGCGGGTATGGACCTTGAGAATGCCTTCGCGTCCGCGTACATCCGGAATATCGACGACAATCTGCCGGTCAAATCGTCCGGGGCGCAGCAATGCAGAATCCAGTACATCCGGTCTGTTGGTTGCTGCAATAAGGATAACACCCTCATTAAATTCAAAACCATCCATTTCAACCAAAAGCTGATTTAGCGTCTGCTCGCGTTCGTCATGCCCGCCGCCTAATCCGGCGCCGCGATGTCGTCCGACAGCATCCAATTCATCGATGAAAATAATACACGGTGCATTTTTTTTGCCCTGCTCAAACAGGTCACGGACCCGTGATGCACCAACACCTACAAACATTTCCACAAAATCGGCGCCCGACATGCTGAAAAAGGGTACGCCAGCTTCACCGGCAACAGCTTTGGCCAACAGGGTTTTTCCTGTTCCCGGAGGTCCTAACAGCAACGCGCCTTTTGGTATTTTACCGCCGAGACGTTGAAATTTTTCAGGTTCTTTTAAAAATTCTATAATTTCATATAGTTCTGTCTTTGCTTCCACTGCGCCGGCAACATCATTAAATGTTACTTTGGGCATATTTTCCGTCCACATGCGTGCACGCGATTTGCCAAAATTAAAAATTCCTTTTGAACCGCCGCCACCTTGCATCCGGCGTAATAAATATATCCAAAATCCAACCAGTAACAACCAGGGCAGTATAGACACAAAAATATCCCATAAACCCGGCGAGTCTTCTTTAAAATTCATTTCCAGGTTATATTTTGTCCGCCATTTTTCAAGGGTTTCAAAATCCAGTCTGTTTGGTAAAACCACGCGGAATGTGGTCTGACCTGCATGCTGAGAACTCGGCGTATATTCTCCTTTTAAAAGCAGATTTTGGACGGCAATACTTTTCACATCGCCATTTTCCAAAAGTTCCATGAATTTGTCGAATTTCACAACATCGTCTCTTTGACGGTTACTTGAAAATTGTTGAGATATAAGCAAGGCAACAGTAAAAAGGCCGATCCAGAAAATTAAGGTTCGGGATGCTTTTTTCCATTGCGGGCCATCCGGTCGTTGACCTGAAGAGCCATTGTTTCGGGGATTATTTTTCATGTCCGGTTTCTTTGAGTTTGGCGTTCTCAAATATTTCGTTTCTTTTTTATTCTGTTTCATCATCAAAATATTCTTTAATCCTTATATAAATACTTGATTTATTATTAATCTAATACATAGATTTCCGAAAGATTGCGTAAAATTTGTTTGTGATCCAATCCATACCCAACAACAAACTCGTTTTTAATTTCAAAACCGAGATAATCTATATTCACGTCGACTTTGACAGCTTCTTTTTTATAAAGAAGCGAAACAAATTTACAGGATGCCGGGTTTTGTTCTGTCAGCTTTTTTTCGATATATTTTAAGGATAAACCTGTATCGACAATATCCTCTACTATTAAAACATGCCGGTTTGTAATGTCGGCATCAATTGTTTTTAATTCGTTGATCCGGCCTGAAGAAATTTTTTCGTCTCCATAGCTGGATATTTTCATAAAATCAATTTCAATATCTGTTTCAATATTCCGAACAAGGTCTGCAAAAAAAATAAAACTGCCGTTTAATATCCCAATCATTATGGGGTTCTTTTCGCGATAGTCTTTTGTAATCTGTTTTCCAAGTTCCTTTATTCGGGTTTGAATTTGTTCTGCCGTTATTAAAACTCTGAATTTTTTATCGTAAACGGCTTTTTCAAATTCTGATTTATTGTGCAATATCAACCTTTTATTTCAAGTTTCAGGCTTTTTGTTGTGTTTAAAGTTATTTTAAAACGATCATCGAGCCTGTAGCCACAAATCCAGACTATTTTATTCCCGCATTCCAGAACAGGAATCCGATCTCGCTTGTAATTTGGTATTTTTTCGTCGATAAAAAAATCGGATAATTTTTTTGATCCCTTCATGTTGAGCGGATAAAAACGATCTCCGTGTCTTGCTGTTCTGATTTTTAATGGTGTCGATATCCGTTCTTCGTCAATCCAAATTTTTGTCGACGTACTTGCTTTTATTATCTGATCTAACGATTTTAAGTTTCTATTTATTTCTAAAATTTGATTGTCCCACAATTCTATATTCGCAGGTATTTCGTCTACGACGATCTCTTTAACTTGTTTCTCAGTTTTTTGAATGACAAGTTCATCTCGGCTGATTTTAATGGAAATATCATCATAAATGGGTAAAGAGCGTCCGCTTTTTTGTTTGCGGCACAATTGCAGGATTTTTCCTAATGTAATATAATCCGGATTATAGGTCCTTGTCCCTACCTTTTTAATGGCGTTCCGAATTATATGTTTTTGTAAAGCCCTAAAGTACAGTAAAAACTCTTTAATATCAAGGATAATTTTGTTTTCATCCTGAAACCTGGAACAGTCATTTAATGCTATATTTGCCTGATGGTTGAGATATTCTTCGGTTTCCGCCATAATGGTTCCCAAATTTGAAAGAGTTTGGGAGATGTTGGGATTAAAGTGGGTTTGAATTTCCGGTATTAAATTGTGTCGTATCCGGTTACGGCGATAGGAAATATCCTGGTTTGTTGCGTCATTACGAAAGCTAATATTGTTTTCGTCGGCATATTTAATTATAGACCGGCGGTCGGCAAACAACAATGGTCTGATGTAAATCCCTCTTTTCTGCCGAATACCGGACAAACCCAACGTTCCGGCACCGCGCATTAGCCGGTATAATATTGTTTCTGCCTGATCATCCAAATGATGGCCGGTGGCAACCCTGCGGCAACAGTGTTGTTCTGCTGTTTTTTTATAAAAATTATATCGGACCTGCCTGGCACCGGTTTCCACACTGACATTGTTTTCACGACACCAGGCTTTTACATCGTATTTTTCAAGGACCAAAGGAATGGATTTGTTTTTCAAAAGTTCTTGAACAAACTCGGCATCCTTGTCGGCATCCGGACCCCGTAACTGGTGATTAAGATGGGCTGCGATGATTTTGAGTTCCCACTGTTCTGAAATCCTGTTAAAAATATCAAGTAAAACAACAGAATCGGCCCCACCCGATACACCAATCAGAATCGTATCTCTTTTTTCAAACAACTGGTATATAGAATTGTATTGTAAAAATCTGTTTAAAAAAGTATCTGTAAAATTATTTTTCTCTAATCTGTTCAAGCAGAACTCTATTTAGAATATATTTACTTAGATGGATATTGTCCCACTACCGGCAACCGGAACGCATATTAGCATTTGCGGTTCCAGGTTGTTTGGCTGATAATAATTTTCAATTAGCTTTGATTGTAACTGTTCACTGGCATTTTTTTGCACCAGTACCATGATACAGCCGCCTAATCCGGCCCCAAGAATCTGGGCACCGCAAACACCGTCAACAGAATTTGCCAGATCAACCATATAATCGATTTTGGGAATGCTGCAACTGTAGGAACCGGAATGGTTTGATAAACAGAATGTGCCGTTTGTTTGTGATACATTGATCAGTTCATCCAAACGGTTATCGGAATAATCCGCTAAAAAAGCCTTTTGTGTGCCATCGGCAGAATGAGATACAATCCGGTCACCGTTGTGTGAAATGTTTATCAGGTTTCCAAATTCCTTTATTTTATTTTCCTGAATAAGTTCGGCACTTTTTTTACTGCGCTGACATTCCGACAAACCATACATCAATACATTACGTAACGGATATTCGTTATAGTTTTCCGAATGAGTACTGAGATATTTGCTGCATATATCATCTGAAAATAATTTTATAATTTGTTTTCTTGTCAATTTTTCCGGACAGGATTTAACAAGATTTAATAGTTCCTGGTTGTTAATATTTAAATTTTCTGTGTTGATGTCTCTTAAATGAATAATTTTTTCGGAATGTTGTGGAAATTTTAATTTGATATATTCCCGTGCCAAATGATAACAGGCTACCCGATGATTAAAAGTGTCTTTGGCCCCGGCTGTTTTTTGCGCTTTTATTTGGGAATTGCAAATCAATACCGTATAATCATCAGCCAGTCGAACCGAATCTTCAACTTTGATTGGAAAAAATGCTATTTTGGTTACATAACCTTTTTGACTGAATTTCATGGCTGCCTGATCACCGGCGCCTCCGCGTGTGCCGACAAACCATTCGCCTTCGCCGCATAATTCTACAAATTTTTGTTTTGACAATTTGATGGAATTTAAAGAGGCAATGACTTCTGAAGTCGCAACAACAAGCGCTGAGGATGAACTGAGCCCTGAAGCAATAGGAATGTCCCCGGATACAACAATGTTCATTCCTTTTAAAAGCCGGTCCTGATATTCATATTGAAAACGTGCTGCTGCTGCTTTGACATAATGCGACCAATCGCCTGGATTTTTTGATAAAATGTTTTTTATTCTCTGACTGTTAACAATATCAATCCAGGGTTGATTCATTTTTGGGGAAGCCAATAACTCACTATAGGAAAATATCCGGTTTTTAAAATGACGACGGTCTGTATTTTCTATGTGAATCATGTGGTCATTGCGTGTGCCGGCGACAAGAAACAAGTCCCTGTCAATTGCAATCATGTTACAATGTCCACCCTGATGCTCAATATGCCGTCCCATTAAATTTACACGTCCCGGTGTTCTGGCAATTACTACCTGTGCATCACCAAATTTGTTTTTGTAATGCTCAAGCATTTGTTTGAGACGCTGCTTTTTTTCGGGAATAAGGTCGTGACAATAGCCATAGGTTTCATTAAAAAACGAATTCAAATCACTGTTGTTTGATTCGATTATATTTAGCCATTCACTAACTTTTCTGCTGTCTTTTTTCGGTTCTATGATTTTAATTTCCTGTTTTGATAAAACAACTCTTATTTGTTCAAGCTCTTCAATTGTATTAAAGGCCATAATTTTTTCCGGTTCTTCAACCAGGAACGTTTTGAGTTTATAACTATCAGAATTTAAAATATGAATAATATCCGGCAGATACAGTTCATTCTGGGCATTGTCTGACGAGAGTTTGCCCAGTGCATACTGCAGGGCCTGTGCTTTAACCAGGTAAACAGATTGGTTAGTATATTCAGAATTTTTTACATGTTCTACAGAAAAATCTGTTTTCCCTAAAGAGATTGTTGCCGTTTTTTTAAGGTGTTTACCAAGGTCTGTTTTTGTTACCTTGGTGTTTTTTTTGAGGAAATTCCATAAAGCGCCCAACGCTTTTTGGGCTTTCTTTTCATTTCCAAATGTTTTCCTGGCACGTGTAATTATTGATTCTGGGTCTAAATTTTTTTGTGATAAATCTTTTTCAAGATATTTAACAAACAACGCTTTTTTAAGGTCAAAAATTTCGACAATTCCTGCAGCCTGTCCTTGATCATTCATGACAACGCGTCCGGCACTGGGATAATGTTTTGCATGACCGATCATAAACGACAGGTCGGCACCGGACTGTTTAAAATTGTCAACAAAATTTAAAAGCGTGTCCGGATCAATGATTTTATCTCCGGCTAAAATGAGAACGGCTCCCTGGTAATCCATCATGTCGAGCCAGTGTGCGCCTATTTTTGCCGCGTGACCGGTCCCTCTTTGTTCGTTTTGAAGACAGTAATAGTTTTCACAATTGTCTATCCCGGAAGCGGCCTGAATAACCTGTTCCGAATTATCGCCAACGATAATGACGTTTGTTTGGATGCCGCACTGTTGCAGTGTTTCAAGTGTATTGTGAATAACGGTTTTACCATTAATTTTGTGGCAAACTTTGTGTGTTCCCGGCGTTTTCATGCGGGACCCTTTCCCCGCCGCCATAATCATTGATATAATTTGTTGGGATTGCAGCGTGTTTGTCATTATATGGCCCTATAACCACTCATTAATATGATCTTTATACCAGTTCATCGCTTCGGTTAATCCGTCAAATACGTTATATTTAGGATTATAATTCAACAATGATTTTGCTTTTGATATGTCTGCCAGGGAGTGCTTAACATCTCCCTTTCTGTTCGACTCATAGCGAGGTTCAATCTTTATCCCCAATAGTTCGCAAATTTTATAATATAAATCGTTAACGGTCGTCCGTTCTCCACAGGCAATATTATATACCTGTCCACATGCTTCATCAGGCGCTTCACAGGCCAGTAAATTGGCCTGGATTACGTTGTCAATATAGCTGAAATCACGGCTTTGCAATCCATCACCAAAAATAACCGGGGCTGAATCGGACAATAAACTTTTGACAAAAAGAGGAATAACAGCGGCATAGGCAGAATTCGGGTCCTGTCGGCGGCCGAAAACATTAAAATATCTTAATGCAATTGTTTTCAAGCCATAAAGTTCCTGAAAAATCCGGCAATACATTTCTCCGATATATTTTGAAGCCGCATATGGGGAGATGGGTTTAACAATCATGGATTCTTCTTTCGGCAATGTTTTATTACTTCCATAAACCGAAGAAGACGAAGCAAAAACGAGTCTTTTTACATTTGCGTCTCTGGCAGCCACCAGAATGTTTAGTGTGCCGTCAACATTGTTTGCATTCGTTGTCACCGGGTGTGCAATAGAACGCGGAATTGAACCCAAAGCACCCTGGTGCAGCACATAATCCACACCTTGACAAGCTTCATGGCATGTTTCCTGATCACGAATGTCGCCTTCAATAAGTTTGAACTGTTGCGTGTTTTTCTTAAAACTTGATAAATTATGGCGATTTCCTGTTGAAAAGTTGTCCAAAACAACAACCTGTTCACCTTTTTGTAAAAGTGCTTCTGCAAGATTGGAGCCTATAAAGCCGGCTCCACCTGTAATTAAATACTTCACGTTTTTCTCTCCGTATCATAATTTTGGTGTGTTGAATATACGAAATCAGTTGGTTGAATACAATGTTAATGTTTATAATTTCAATAACATGAGAGTTGTGCTTTGATGTTTGCTGAAATAGATGTTGATATTTTAAAAGAAAGTGTTAATTTAAAATTTTAAACATAAATTTAAAATACATACAGGATTAAAAATGAATGACATGTCTGTTTTTGAAAAGATAAAAGATAAAAATGTGATGGTGGTTGGTGATATTTTTATGAATGAAAATATACGCGGTTCCATGTATTCGCTTTCTGAAGAAAGTCCTATACCTATTGTGCACAGTAAACAGCGTTCACAGGAACCCGGCGGTGCGGCACATGTGGCGGTTTTGCTTAAAAATTTCGGCTGCCATGTGGTGCTCGCAGGATTTGTTGGTGATGATGCAAACGGACATGAACTGTTACGGCAAATTTCGAAACAGGGGATTAATACCGATATAATTATGCAGGATAAATCAGTTTTTACCAATTGTCAAACACGGATTTCAGTAAAAGGTGCACATTACCCTGATCATGATATTTTAAGAATTGACACCCCCGGAAACCAAAACATTCCCCAAATTTTGCAGGAAAAGATATTATCGAAAATTAAAAAACATTCTGCAAAAATGGACGCACTTGTTGTAATGGATAAAACGGAATGTTTTATCCATAAAGAATTTATTCAGGCTGTGAAATCTTTTTTTGACGGCAAGATCTGTATCGGAGATTCTGAAAAACAACTTGGTTTGTTTGCCGGATTTACAGCCGTGACACCAAACGAGCAGGAAAGCAGAACGGTTGTCGAGCAGGATGAGGATAACATCGAAAAGCTGGGAAAAACGCTGCAAAAAAAATTAAAGTGTGATCATGTGTTTTTAACGTGCGGGTCTGAAGGTATTTATGTTTTTCAAACCGAAAATTACTATCACGTTCCAACTCGAACATTTAAAATTTTTGATGTTACCGGGGCCGGAGAAACCGTAGTTGCTTCTGTGACAGCCGGTTTATTGGCCCAAATCGATGCGCAGGAAATTGCCAGGTTTACAAATACAACGGCCGGTGTTGCTGTGTCGCGTCCGGGACTTGTTTCCGTTACTGTTCAGGATGTTATTGAGCAGGAAAAACAGTTGGATGTGGAAGTTTTGGCAGAAAAACTGGTTACACCGGCACAATTAAAACAATTACAACCCGATTAAAGGCCGCCGGAAAAAAAGTTGTTTGGACAAACGGTTGCTATGATATTATGCATGTGGGTCATATATTATATCTGGAAAAGGCCAGATCATTGGGTGATGTTATGGTTGTAGGATTAAACAGTGATGCTTCGGTGCGGGCATTTAAAGGGCCGTTGAGACCGATTGTTCAGGAAAGCCAGCGGGCAAAACTATTATCTGCTATGACATGTGTGGATTATGTTGTTATTTTTGACGAACCGAGTCCGATGAAATTGATCGAACTGATTGAGCCCGATATTTTTGCCAAAGGCGGCGATTATACACTTGATTCGCTTAATCAGAAAGAAAGAAAACTGGTGGAAGGCTATGGCGGTGAAATTGCGCTTTTGGCCGGCATCGATGGTATGTCAACGAGCAATATTATCAGTAAAATTCTGAAAGCTTATAAAGAATAAAAATTGACTCAATTAAAAGGAAAAATATTATTTCGATGAATAATTTTTTTATAGCCGTAATCATAGGGATTGTCGCCGGATTGATCGATGCCGTTCCTATGATTGTTCAAAAATTAGACCGTTCGGCCTGTGTTTCTGCTTTTATGCATTATTTTGTGCTTGGTTTGATAATCCCTTTTGTAAATTGGGGCATTCCCTTATGGGTTTCCGGTATTTTTATTTCATTGATGACGGCTGTTCCGGTTATGATCATCGTTTATCCGAAAGACAAAAAAGCAATCGTTCCCATGATTGTGTTTTCGTTAATACTTGGCGCCGGGATCGGTTTTGCTGGTGCAATATTTATTGATTAAAAAATTTGCCGATACCTGGTAAAATACGGTCAGGGTTTGTTTAAAATGAGAAAAAATAAAGCGGAAGGTGTAAGAAACAATCCGCTTTAATAGAAAATTTATTCCAAAGTTTGGGTGTTGTTACCGAGACTGACACCAACAGATTCCGCAACCCAGATAAGAGGGGAATCGAGCGGTACGGTTCGTGTTTTTCCGCCGATGTCTTTAATCGGCACGGATGTAATTTCATTTCCCTGAAGGGCTACCATTCTGTCGAATTTATTGGTTGCCACCAGTTGTGCTGCTGCCACGCCATATCTCGTTGCAAGTATTCTGTCAAAAGCGGTGGGTGTGCCGCCTCGTTGTAAATGCCCCAAAACCGTGGCCCTGGTTTCCAGCCCTGTTTTGTCTTCAATTTGATTACCGAGTTTAATACTGATGCCTCCCAACCTGAGCTGGTCCGGGCTGTCTTCAATTACCCGGCTGACTGTCAATTCTCCGTCTTCAGGTTTTGCACCTTCGGCAACGGCAATAATACTGAACCGCCGTCCTTTTTTGCTGCGCTCCAGCACTTTTTGGCAAATCATATCAAGATCATATTCAATTTCGGGAATAAGAATGATGTCTGCACCGCTTGCCAAACCGGCGCCCAATGTCAGCCAGCCGGCGTATCTTCCCATAACTTCTACAATCATAACACGATGATGTGAAGAAGCTGTTGTATGAATTCTGTCTATTGCTTCCGCCGCAATGGATACGGCTGTATCATAACCAAATGTAAAGTCTGTTCCATAGAGATCATTGTCTATGGTCTTGGGCACACCAACGATTTTCAGTCCCTTTTCAATTAATTGATTGGCAATGGTCATGGTGCCGTCTCCGCCAATACAAACAAGTGCGTCTATGCCCATATCATTAATATTCTGTATGGTTTGATCGGAATAATCAACAAATTGTGTTTCGCCATTTACTTTAAATGGATGGTGAAAGGGATTTGCCTTGTTGGACGTTCCTAAAATTGTGCCGCCCCGCTGCAAAATACCGGAAACATCATTCCAGCCCAGTTTGTGCATGTTCTTTTCAATAAGCCCCAAAAAACCGTCTTCAATACCAATAACTTCAATACCACAGTTGTTAATCAGCGATTTGCTGACAGCGCGAATAACTGCGTTTAAACCGGGACAATCACCACCGCCTGTAAGAATTCCAACTCGTTTTATTTTTTTCATTTTTCCTCCGGATTTTCTCAAGCTCTCCTAATAATACCAAGCTTTGGGGAAAATGTTTCGGTTTTTTATGAAACAAGATTATTTCGAATATGAATAATTTTATTGTTCTGTAAATAAACGAGCGGCAGTCTTTTGCTGAAATTTGAAATAACATCATAGGAAACTGAGCCCATTTTTTCGGCAATATCGTGCGGAGATATGCATTGCTCGCCGTCTTTACCCATTAAAATGGCCGTGTCGCCAACTTTTATGTCCGGGAAATCCGTGATTTTGATAAATGCCGCATCCATACAAAGACCGCCGACAATTGACACGCTCTTGCCGTTAATAAGCACATTACCGATGCCGCCGAGTTTCCGGCTGTAGCCGTCGGCATAACCAATCGGCAACACCGCAATACGTTCATTTTTCTCTGCCATAAACCTTCGTCCGTAGCCGACTGTATCTCCTCGGTAAATATCTCTGACAGCAATAATTTTGGATTTTAAACTCATGGCCGGTTTGAGTTCAAAAGGACGGTTGACATGAGATGAAGGAAAATAACCGTATAGCAAAAGTCCGGACCGCACCAGGTTATAGTGTGCATCAGGAAGGTCAAGGATACCGCCGCTGTTGCAGGCATGCCAAAGTGGAATTTTAATCCCTTTTTGGTCCAGCAATTTTTTGATGTGGTTCATTCTATCAATTTGTAAAAGCGCAAAACTTTTATCCAGTGCGTCGGACATGGGGAAATGCGTCATGATGCCTTTAACTTCTAGATTCGGCAGGGATGATATTTGCACCAGCCGTTCAACGGCCTGATCATAACGGACACCGTAGCGGCTCATTCCGGTATCAACCTTAAAATGAATTGTCACGGTTTTTTGTAGTGATCCTGCCGCCTCTGAAAGTGCTTTTGCTGTTTCGAATTCATAAACCATCTGTTGCAGATTATAGTGCACAACTATTTCAGCCTGTTCCGGGAGAATACCGCCCAAATTCAAAATCGGCGCTTCAATGCCGGACTGCCGGCATTCAATCGCTTCATCCAGCATAACCACGCCAAGATAATCGGCGCCGTTTTCATATATGACGGAAGCAGTCGGATAGACACCATGACCGTAGGCATTCGCTTTAACAACAGCTAGTAACTTTTTGTCCTTTAAATAATTCTTGACTGCTTTTGTATTATGAGCGATGGCATCCAGATCTATTTCTATCCAGGAAGGACGGTAAATGTTTTGAGAAAATGTATCTTTCATATTGTATTTTTCTGTTTTATTTGTGAACAAATACTGTCTTCCAGACCGGTATAATAACGATAGGTCGGAAAATCAACTTTTTCAACATGAAACTGTTTTTCCAGTCTGGGCAATAATTCCGATTCGGCTGAATAGGGGAGAATTTTAAATCCGCCGCTTTTAATAAAAGCCTGTTTTTTTCCCAAAAAAGTGGCCCCGACACAACATTCTGAAATATGGATCTTTTTGGCCGGATTATCAACGTCCTGAACATAGTGGGTCTCTTCCGGCCCAACCAATTCGACACCGCCATGTATAATATCAACCTGCGGATGTGTTTTAAAATATTCCATACGAAGGGCCAGGTGGTTTGGTTTATATTCATCATCTGAATCCAGAAATGTTATAAATTCACCCAGGGCCGCATGAATGCCGATGTTGCGTGTTGCCGCTAAACGCCGTTGTGCATGCTTCATATATCGCCATCTTTTTTTTTCATGGATTTTGTTGATGATCATTTCTTCCAGGCCGTCGGTGCTGCCGTCATCAATAATCAACAATTCCCAATCCGTAAAAGTTTGTGCCTCTACGGATTGTATGGCCCGCATGATTAAATGCTTCCGGTTAAATACCGGCAGTATGACGGAAACCTGTGGAATAATTTGATAGCCAGTTTGCATGTAAACGGTTTTATTTATAAATCAAAATTGTATCAGGTCGTTTTGTTCTATGGATTGTTTTTCCGCCAGGGCTATTTCAATACTTTGTCTGGCGCTTTCCGGTAAAATTTCAACCGGTGTTTGATCATTTATAATACAGTTTATAAAATATTCATATTCATTCTGATAACCGTCACCTTGCGGTACCGGAATCGGCTGTGTTTCTTCTTTTCCCATGTGTTGTAATGTCAGGGTTGGTGAGGCTGAACTGTCAAATTCCAGTTTGCCTTTTTCAAAGAGCGCGGTATAGGACATTTTAAATCCGGCCGGATAGGCCCAGCTTCCTTCAGCCATACAAATCAGGTTGTCTTTAAAGTGATACTGTGCGATAACAGACTCATTACCGCCGCTTTTTCCTGTAATGCCCTGGGCATAAACAGCTTTTGGGCGACCGAACAGGTATTGTATAAAATCAAGATCGTGCACATGCAAATCAAACAAACAACCGCCGCTTTTTTGCGGGTTGGCAAACCAACTCTGAGGTCCGGCCCAAAATGGTGATCCGCTTATTCGCCGCAGCACAATGGATGTTGGATTCCCCAGTTCTTTAGAATCAATGTATTTTTTTAAAATTGTATATTCGGGCCAAAATCGAATGCACTGTGCAATGAACAGTTTTTTATTGGTTTCTTTTGCTGCTTTAATCATCGCGTCACAATCCTCGATGCTCAGAGCCATTGGTTTTTCACACACAACACGTTTGCCCGCTTGAAGCGCTTTTACAGCAAATTCACGATGAATATATGTCGGCAAACAAACACTGACGCAGTCCACGTCGGTTTGGGCTAACATCTCGTCAATGGAACCAAATGTCTGTACACCGGCAAGAACATTGTCATCCTGACCTGTGTCGATATTTCCTTTAACAACGGAATCCAGTTTTTTGGGATCGTTTTCCACAATTGCGACGAGTTTTGCATTTTTATTTTTTTTTATGGTTTGTGCATGAACAGCACCAATCATTCCGAATCCGACCACAGCAAAGCGGACCATAGGTGTTTCTCCTTTATGGAAAATATATTGTTTATTTACTTGAAAAAGTGTTGTAACAAGCCAAATTTTAGGACAAAATAAATAGCCAGCGCTAAAATGATAATAGCTATAATTCCGAGTATGGTTCGGACAATGATGAGTCCTATTGCAGCAATGCCGGCTACCAGTGAACCGGAGGTAACGATGGAACGTATTTCATTAACATTGCCGAATAATTCATAAACCGGATTCAAATGTTTGCCTGCCAAAACCGTTACGGCAAAAACAAAAAACGCCAGCAGTGAAAATTTAAAAAGTAATGATTTCATATATACTCCTGTAAATTATACAAGAATACAAAAATTCAATACTCCATGCAACAGAAAATTCAATTATTTACCAACTGCCGTTAGACAAGACAGTTGTCGTGTTATACGAAATGTTTGCTTGACATGCATATCAGGATTTTTTAACTTGTTAGCTAATAATTTACTAAAACGGGAATATTTTTACTGTTTTTGTGATTATTCTAATTAATTATTCCTGATATGGAGTTTAAATGAAACCAAAAATTATTATTGGCGTTATTATTATTGTTTTGGCTTTGGTTTATCTAATTTTTGATGGTGTTAAAGAATCTGCTGTGTATTATATGACTGTACCTGAACTTTATTCGAAAGAAAATTTACCGATTGGGCAGGGTGTACGTATTAGCGGGCATGTTGTGCCTGAATCCATTCAGTGGGATGCCGATACCGTTGAACTCCATTTTAGTATGGCAGAACAGCAGGATACTCTGAATATTTTTTACAAGGGGATTATGCCGGACCAACTTGCTGATGCACAGCAGGTTGTTGCCGAAGGAACTATTGATAGTTCCGGAACTCTCCAGGCTAATAAAATCTTTTTAAAGTGTCCTTCCAAGTATGAGGTTAAGGAAAGCTGATTCACTATGGCCATTTGTTTTTTTGTTGGATTTAACATTGAGGAATGACAGGGAATGCGACATTATTTTTCTGTTGTGGTGAGTTTTATTGTTTTGATTATCAGCAGCTTTTTGGCAGTTTATTTGACTAAAAAGTTTGGCGGCAAGGTATGGAAAATAAAGAGACTCGGAAAAATTGGATATATATTACCGATTTTAAGTGCTTTTGCGATTGGCGTTTGGGTTTATGCGTTTTTAAATGAATTATCTTTTCTTCAGGTTGCAAGTGTTACTGCAGGTTCAATTTTGTTTCTAATATCCGCATCGGTTGTTTTTTCCATGCTGGTTGTAAATTTTTTCAATTTTGCGGTAAAACATGTTAAAAATTATTTGTCACGATATACAAATGTTGATCCGGATCGCCGAAGATTTTTAAAATTATCACTTACAACTGTTCCGCTTGTAACTTTGGGGACGACCAGCGCCGGAATTGCCGGTTCGTTTGAAAAAGTACGAATTCCAAAGGTTGATGTCTTTTATCCGAATTTACCGGAAGAGCTGGATGGATTTACCATTGCTCATCTCAGCGATCTACACGTTGGATATTATTTTACGCTGAACGATCTGGAAAACACCCTTGATTCGTTGTCCGCCCAAAAGCCGGATATTTTTGTTGTGACGGGAGATATTGCTGATGACCTGGACCAATTGGACGATACGTTAAAACTTATCAACCAGTTAAAAACACCGTTAGGCGGATTTGCTTCTTTGGGAAATCACGAGTTTTATCGCGGTCTTGAAAGGGTTTTTAAAACCTTTCAAACCAGCCCTTTTCCGTTATTGGTGGAAAAAGGAGCAACTGTGGAAAAAAATGGAGCGAAAATTTACATCGGTGGGGCCAGTGATCCGGTGTCTATGCATTCGGATATTTCACATTTTCTGGAACGGACCGTGCAAACAGCCATGTATAATGCCCCTGAAGATGCCTTTCGTGTTTTGCTGAGTCATCGCCCAAAAGGATTTGATGCGGCCGTTAAACATAATATACCACTCACCTTGGCTGGTCATACGCATGGCGGTCAGGTTGGTTTTAATAATAAAAGTTTGTTTGAAAAGTTTGGCGATAACGAATATATTTGGGGACTATATCATCAAAACGATTCCTATTTATACACGTCATCAGGCATGGGACACTGGTTTCCGTTCCGTCTGGGCTGCCCGCCGGAAGCGCCTTTAATCGTTCTCAGAAAAGGCACTTGTTCTGATATTGCCTAAAAAAATGGGGGCATAGCAAATATTGGGAACTTGTTCCTTTCAACAACGTTTACAAGTAGATTAATCATTGGAATAATTTTTAAGGAGAAAAGAATAGCGATAGTTGATACGAATTTGAAATGAAATTCCGGAAAGGTTATTTTTATGTATCAACGAACATTGTTATTCTATTCTGTTTTTATCGGGTTGTTTGTTTTTTCTTCTTTATTGTTTTCACGAGAAAATGAGAAAAGCACACTTGAAGGTTTGGTGCGCTGTGCCAAAACCAAAGAGGTTTTAATCGGCGCCAATATCTGGATAAAAGGAACATCACGGGGAACAACAACAGATGAAAATGGACATTATATAATTAAACTTGATCCAGGGGAAAAGACGATTGTCATTTCTTATGTCGGATTTGAAAAACTGGAAGAGAGCATTGAAATTAAATTGGGTCAAAACGGATGGATTTTTTTCTCAATTCTGTTGTTTTATCCGGTAAAGAAATTTCAGTAACAGCCGAGGCCATTCAGCCAAAAATATTAAATAATGAAATAAAGGCCCGGGAATTAAAAAACATTGCCAATCCTGTCCCGGATGTTTTGCAAACGCTTAAAACCCTGCCGGGCGTTACGTCACTGAATGATCAAACCGGTTTTTATCAGGTCCGGGGCGGTAGTTATGATGAAAATTTGATCTATATAAATGGTATAGAAATTTACCAGCCCCATATTGTTAGAAAAGGGATGATGGAAAATCCTTCCCTGATCAATCCGGTCCTTGTAAAAAAAATCAACCTGTACAGCAGCGCCTTTCCTGTGTCGTATGGCGACCGTTTATCATCTGTTTTGGATATCGAATATTTTGACAAACCTGTTAAAAACATTGAAAGTCATTTTGAAGCGAGTCTGACAGGATATAATGCTTCACTCCTGTTAAAACCCGGAGAAAAAACATCATTTGTTGCTGCCGGTCGCAGTGTGGATTATTCGCTATTTCATAAAAATATTGAAAACAGAAGCGGACACTATTCACCACGGTTTTGGGACATTCAAAGTGTGTTTCATTATTTTCCAAATGACCGGTTAAAATTTATGCTGCTGACGGTATATGCAAAAAGTGATTACCAGGCAGAACCTGGTGACTGGAAATACTGGCGTGTTAATGAGGGTTTTTACAAGTCTGTTTTTTCAGGGGATGAAAAGTTTTCATATCATACATTTGTCAGCGGTTTAAATACACGTTATCGTGTTCTTTCCGGTCTGGAATTCGAATCCGTTATTTCCGTTTATGAACAGAAAGAACAGGAAAACACACATATTTCAGAAGATTTATATTATTCATCAGACTTTATGAAAGAACCTTCACCATACGAATATGATGAGCTTTATTTGCGGCAGACTGATGTGAATAATGATATTGACACACGTTATTATTTTTCCAAATTACAACTCAACTGGAAGATAAAAAAGTATTTGAGTTTTCATGCCGGTATGGACGTGAAAAAATATACAATCACATCTCATGTTAATGAACGTGAAAACGCCTTTACCGCTTCCGGAGACGTTTATTATAATCTTTATTCAAACAATAGCAATTTTCAGGATATTAAAAACTGGTTAACAGGATATTATCTTTCCGGCCACTTCAAGATGGATGAAAAATTGAAGATCACTGCCGGTCTTCGATATACCTATTGCAATGGTAATGCCGAACATCTTTATTTGCCGCGTATACAATTTGTTTGGTACCCAAAACCGGATTTGGAGCTATATCTGGCATCCGGGAAATATGCACAACCGGCATTGTTTAAAGAGATACAGTTCTCTTCAAGCGGTCAGCTTGATGCTCAACAGGCAACCCAGTATGCCGTCGGCAGCAATCTGAAACTCAGGGAGAATTTGTTTTTTAAAGCAGAGTCTTATTTTAAAAAGTTGTCCAACCTTGTTTCCTATGATGTTAAAGATGTACGTCTGTATTACTCCGGGATGAATGATGCAAAAGGCTATGCCTATGGATTAGATTTGCGAATTTATGGAAGTTTTACCAAAGGAACGGAAAACTGGATAAGTTACAGTTACCTGAAGGCCCGTGAACAAATTAACGGGACAGAAGTTTATGTGCCGCGTCCCTCTGACAGAAGCCATACTTTTTCGGTTTATATGGAAGATAAAATGGAAAAATTTAATAATTCTAAAATATTTGTAAGATATGTGTTCGGCAGCGGCTTTCCATATACCTGGCAGTCCTATAAATTTAATGAAACTGCCAATCAATATGAATTAAGCAAAGGAGAAAGAAACAAATTCAGAACAAGTGCTTATGGCCGTTTTGATATTGGTTTTTCTCAAAATTTTAAACTTGCAAATCGTATTCATCTTTCCATGCGTGAAGAGATACTGAACTTGTTTAATCATGTAAATGTTTTGGGGTATGGTTTTTCATTTAATCGACGTGTGTTTAACTATATGGGCGGCAGGGTGTTTAATATCGGTTTTCGGCTGGAATTTAGCTGATGTTTTTGATTATTTTTTTATGGCAGGACGTTTAATGATCATTAGCGACATATCATCGGTTTGAGGTTGGTTTTTGCTAAAGTTGTCGATTTGGCGGATGATCTCTTTGCCCATTTCTTTTGACGGTTTGTCTTCCAAATTCGGCAGCATTTCTTTAAAGCGTTCTTCGGTAAAAAAGTTTTTTGATACATCCATAGCATCGGTGATGCCGTCTGAATAAATAAACAGCGTTTCGCCCGGTAAAAGATCAAAGCTGTGTTCATGGTATTCAATATGTTCGGCCAACCCTAGTGCCGGGTCACGTTCTTTTACTTGTTCTGTTTTCCTGTCTTTTAAAATAAGAGGGGGCAGGTGCCCGGCGTTAAAATAACGGATTTGAGGTGACCTGTCTATTTCCAGGTAAACGAGTGTGGCAAAATATTGCGGCACACAATCTCGGCAAAATATTTTGTTCATTTGCTGTGCCAAATCCGGTAAAGATGTGCAATGCGGGATAAGGGCCCGCAACGTAGATTGTATTTTGGACATAAAAAGCGCCGCCGGCAATCCTTTCCCGGAAACATCCGCCAAAGTGAGCCCCATTTTATTTTCATTTATGCGAATATAATCGACAAGATCACCGCCCACATCATTGGCCGGACGTGTGAACAGCCAAATGTCCCAATCATGAAATTGCGGTGAAGGTTCCGGCATAAGACTCTTTTGAACAGCGCGCCCCGCTTTCAGTTCATCTTTGGCTAACAGCTTGTCTTTTAATTCCAGCATTAATATGGATAAAATTAATAAAAATCCGAGTGATGAATTGGATTGGTTGTTTTGAGTTGACTGGTGAAAAAATACGGCCAGGATAAAAATAATCCGGCGTATTGGAGACAGTTTTAAAAACAGGCTTTTTAATAGCCACCATACAATCAGAAAAAATCTTTTAAAAGGATTCATGGACGCCAGTTTTTCTCTGGCTTGTTTGTCCAGATAAAATTGGTAAATGTCCTTTAAATCCTGTTTATATTTTTTAATAAAATCAGGTATGCCGCTGTTTTTTACAGCTTTTTTTAAACTATTGAATATTTTTTTCATCGGCTCTCTTCAACATACCCGCTCATTAATACACTGATAAAACGCAGTTCGGGTATGTTTTCAAAAATAATTTTTATAATTACTGAAATAGGGACAGATAAAAACATACCGATGATACCCCATAAATATCCCCAAAAAATCAATGAAAACAAAACCACAACCGGGCTTAGATTAACACTTTTTCCGACAAGTTTCGGATCCAGAAAATTGCCCACAACAACCTGAACCGCAGCCAAACTCAGTCCCAGCCATAACAGCATTATTAAATTGTCAAACTGGATAATGGCAATGGTCAACGGTAATAATGTCGCTATTATGGAACCTATATTAGGAATAAAATTTAATAAAAATGTCAGGAAACCCCAGATCAGGACAAAGGGAATGCCGAATAAAGACAATATGATCATTGCCACTCCCGCAGTCAACAGGCTGATCAATGTTTTGGTCAGGATGTACTTTTGAATTTGATGTTTTATATTGACTATTATTTCAGACATTTTGGTTGAGGTTTCTGAATTAAAAGCATTCAGCAATTTGGGGGCAAGTTGATTTCTGCCCAGCAAAATAAAGAGCAGAAATAAAAGGACCATAACAATGTTTGACAGCAATGTACTAAAGGAACCGAGGATTGTCATGATAATACCGGTAACAGAAAATCTGTCCAGCAGTGCAGAAATTTGAGGATTATCTTTCCATTCTTCTGTCATTGTAAAATAATCAGGTCGTACGTTTAACAGTTTTAACAGTGATTCACCACGTTTGTTGACTCGTTCCTGATATTTTGGGAATTCATCGGTAAATGACTGGATGCTGTTGGTAATAAATACGACCAAAATGAACAATATCAACAGGGTGGAAACAACAGCCAATATCGTTGCAAGCCAGGATGGAATTTTTAGTTTTTCAAAGATAGTAATAAGCGGATTAATGAGAAAACTTAGGAATACTGCCAATGCCAAAGGGAGTATAACAGAGCGAACTTGTGACAGTACAGCCCCGATGGCAATAACACAAATAATTGCCAATAACGCCATTATAAACCGGCTGTTTCTAATGATGGTATCTGAGGTTGTTTTGTCCATGATATGACTCCGTTTAAAAATTAAACAAATCAATTTTCGAGTGAATTGTTTAAAAAAACGGGATTTGAAAATCCCGTTTTATAAATTAACCTTCAAATGCAATACCGGTTTTTTGTGAAATATCCAATAATTCTTCAATAACCGGCCTGATAAGCGGAATACCTTCTTTTGAACGGATTTCTTCTGCTTCTCTTTCCGGATCACCGGGGATGAGTGGTCCGTTAGTGCCGGGAGCAGGTTTTGTTGTCCGTAATGTACGTATATAATCATCAATTTGTTTCTTAAATTCATCCACATCAACAAATCCCTCAATTTGCATGGCTCCGAAAAAGTGTCCGATACCTTTACCCACACTTCGTTCCGGAATTTCCTGGCGCAAGGCAAAAGGCGGAGTAAACGGGCCCCAGTTGGCGCCGCTGAGAACAGCACATAAAACATCCACCATCATAGCCAGACAATAACCCTTGTGCCCACCGCGTTCCCGTTCAGAACCCAGTGGTGAAAGTGCGCCGCCCTGGATCATTTTATTCGGGTCCTGGGTCATATTCCCCTCGGCGTCGATTGCCCAGCCCGTCGGGATTTGATCGCCCTGACGCCTTGCCATTTCAATTTTACCGTATGCGGCTGCGCAGGTCGCCATATCAATAACAATCGGTGGTTCTTCTTTACCCGGAAAAGCGATTGAAATAGGGTTTGTGCCCAATCTTCTTTCACCGCCCCATAACGGCGCAACGAGCTTGGTCGTATTTGTCATGGACCATCCTATCAAATCTTTTTCCAGCGCTCTTAGAACATAATATCCGGCAATTCCAAAATGATTTGTATTGCATACGCTCACCCAGCCCGTACCGACCTTTTCGGCCTTTTCCATAGCAATTTGATTTGATTTGGGACCGACAACCAGGCCCAAGCCATTATCGCCGTCTATGGTGGCTGTGCTCGGTGTTTCTCGTACTATTTTAATTTCCGGTTTGGGATTAATACGTCCCAGCGAAAGCATGTCAAAATAAGTATGCAGCCGCGCAACGCCGTGTGAGGTAATGCCCCTCAGATCGGAAGCTGCCAGTACATCTGCTGCCAGGTTGGCGTCTTGTGTTGGAACACCAAAATGTTGAAATACGTTGGAACAAAATTCATGGAGAACCTGAATTGGATAGGTTTTGGTTTTCATAGAATATCCTCTTTTCGGGGGAATTTTGATTTGAATTTTTGCATTTATTATTATTTAAATATGAGAAAAATGTTTAAAAAAGCCAACAAAAAATTGTTATTGCTTCTCTGGAACTTCATAGCTACATTGATAATTAAAATGTTGGAGATATAAATGACACATAATAAATTTTTATATGAAACAGAGATGGCCGTCCGTGTTGGCGATTTAAACTATGGCGCTCATTTGGCAAATGATAAATTTTTATTATACTTTCACGAAGCGCGTGTACGGTTCCTTGATTCAATCGGACTTTCAGAAATGGACATTGGTGAAGGCGTCTCCCTCACTCAGGTTGAGGCCCATATTGAATATAAAAGCCAGGTGTTTCTGGCAGATCGTTTGGTTATCGCGTTACATATTGAAATTATATCCCGGACCCGGTTCAAGGTTGTTTATGAGATGAGAAACAAGACAACAGATCAGCTTACCGCTACCGGATATACTGTGTTGGCAGGATTTAATTACAAAACCGGAAAGCCTTGTCGCATTCCGGAATCTTTTCAAAAATCAGTTAAAATAATTTAAGAAACAACTGAGCGATTTTAACGTTTTAATATGCAATGGAATTTATTACCTTGTAATAATAGTTATGTTGGTTGAATAAATATGGAAGAACGAATGAACAAGTTTTTAAAAAGTATTACAGTTTTTTTGTTTATTTGCACAATATCTTATGCAGAGGTCCCTTTTCCCAAACCTGTAGGCGCTGTAAATGATTTTGCAAATGTCATCCCGGCGCAATATGAACGGGACATTACAGCCCTTGCAACAGATGTATTCAAAAAAACCGGTGTAGCGATTGTCGTTTGCACCATGCCCACGATCGGTGACGACGATGTGGACAGTTATGCCAACCGGTTGTTTGAAAACTGGGGCATCGGCCAAAAAGGGAAAGATAATGGTCTTTTAATTTTTAATGTGACGGATATAAGACGTGTAAGAATTGAAGTAGGCTATGGTCTTGAAGGAATTATTAATGATGCAAAAGCCGGCGATGTTTTGAGGGAATATATTTTACGCTATTTGAAACAGAATGATTATGGTCAGGGTTTTTTGGCCGGAACCATGGCTTTTGCCAATATTATTGGTAAGGAATATAATGTTACATTCAGCTCTGTTCCTCTTCGCGCTCAACCGTCACAAAAATCGGCAAAATCAAAATCGTCTCCAATCTGTACCATTCTCGGATTAATTATCTTTTTCGCTTTAATGCGTCGTGGAGGCGTTCTTCCCATGATATTATTGGGATCATTTCTTGGCGGCGGCCGCGGCGGTGGATTCGGCGGCGGTAGTTTTGGCGGTGGTTTTGGCGGCGGCGGCTTTGGCGGTGGTTTCGGCGGCGGTATGAGCGGCGGCGGCGGCGCCAGCGGTGGTTATTAAATATTTATTAATATAGATTTTGGAGGTTATTATGGCGAAAATACCTGAATCGCCCCTTGATATTGTAGGTGAATTTACGAGTGAATTGACACAAATTTATGGCAAAGACCTGTTGTCCATCGCCATGTATGGCAGTGGTGCAATTGGTGAATATGTTTATAAAAAATCGGACATAAACTTTCTTGTTGTTTTAACTGAGCATGGTATTCAGGATTTGGCCAAGTCGTTTGATTTTGTTAAAAACTGGAAAAAACGAAATGTTGCTGTGCCATTATTCGTTACCGAAAGTTATATCCAATCTTCTTTAGATAGTTTTCCTATTGAATTTTTGAGTATGAAACAACAGCATAAACATATCTCCGGACATGATTATCTGGACGAGATAGAAATTGATCCCAAAGACCTTCGGTTACAATGTGAAGCCCGTATAAAAGGGAATTTACTACATTTGCGGAGTGAATTTTTATTAACGTTAGGTCAAAAGAAAAACCTGGAAGCCTTGCTGGGTCGGACAATTCCGTCTTTTATTTCATTGTTTACAGCAATGTTATTTTTAAAAGGAATTGAACCACCAAAAAACAAACATAATATTTTTGCTGAAACATGTAAGGCTTTTGAACTGGATCGTTTGATTTTTGAGAAAATACTCGCCATACGCGAAAAAACTTTAAAATTACCGGAGGAAAAACTATTACAATTAACCGAAGACTATATTCAGGAAATAAGAAAATTAGCAGCAATAATTGATCAATGGTAAGGCCATTTTATAACCTATTTATTTAGGAGGATTATATGTCAAAAGGATTAAAAATTACACTTGGCATCATTTTAGTACTGGTTGTTATCGCTATTATAGGTTTTAGTTTTTTTAAAAACACATACAATAATCTCGTTAACCTGGATGAAAACGTAAATACAAGCTGGGCCCAGGTCCAGAATGTGCTGCAAAGACGAATGGACCTTATTCCAAACCTTGTTGAAACCGTCAAGGGTTATGCCTCTCACGAACGCGAAACATTGGAAGGTGTTATTCAGGCACGTGCCAATGCAACGCGTATGCAGGTGAATGCACAGGACCTGATGAATGATCCGCAGCAATTGTCAAAATTTATGAATGCGCAGAACGGTTTGTCTGCCGCTTTGGGCCGATTGATGGTTGTTGTTGAACGTTATCCGGAATTAAAAGCAAACGAGAATTTTATAAGATTGCAGGATGAACTCGCCGGAACGGAAAACAGAATTGCAGTGGAAAGACGACGGTTTAACGAGTCTGTTCAGGCTTATAATAAAAAATTACGGACCTTTCCCTCTGTTATGATTGCCGGTATGTTTGGCTTTCAACAACGGCCCTATTTTGAGGCTGATGCAGAGGCCCAAAAAGCGCCAAAAGTTGATTTCAGCGATACGAAAAAAAATTAAATTAAAATGGAAATACGGGAACATTCTAAATAGTAAAGATGTTAAAATATTAAATCCCGGCTGCGTTGGCAGTTTAACAAGGGATGCTGTTGGCGCGAAACTCTGTTCCCTGTTTGAAGGAGGTGATACTATTAGAAATAAAAGTCTGATAGGAGCCTCCGAATGGACCTGCTAGCACCAGGTCTTTTGGACTCCCTAGATTATAAGCCCCGAAATTTTTCGGGGCTTTATTATTTATTTTAAAATTTTGAAATAGACTGTGTCGGTAATAGCGGAACCGAAAACACCAATGCCGTCCCCAGATATATTAAATTTCGGTTCATACAGGTTTCCGTCAATATCCTGCACGGCGTCATGTGTTATGTAATACATTTCAAAATTTTCATCGCCCGCATATAAAATGGCCCTGTAATCACCGTAAAACCATGTGTCCAGCCAGGGAATTTCTATATTTGCTGCTGCTTGTCCCTCTGCTGATGTCTGAACCCAGCGGCTTTCATATTTTAGCAGATCCATTAATTCATCATCAAGGTCGTCCTTTTCCAGACCATAGGGATTATCCTCTACAAATGTCGATTCATGAGCATCGAGTGCGATAATTGATAACACATAAAAATCTGTCGATTCGCTTTGCAGAAATTGAATGTCGAATGTTTTAACATTACCCTGTGTATCTGTTTCCCGGTATTTCATAGAATCCAGATGAGACCCTTCCAAATTGATTTTAAAACCTTCTACCGGAGTGGTTGTTGTTGAACTTGCGGATAAGGTTTGTCCTTCAATCTCTGCGGTAATATCCAACCGATAACTTTTTTCATAATCTATATTAAAATCTGACCCGTTATATTCAAAAGAGATTTTAAACGGATTATAAGTTAATTCTATGGTCTTATCGGACTCTAAATCTGTTAGTGAAACCTCTGCCTGAGACAATGGAAAATCACTGATATTGATTTTCGTGTTAAGAGGAAAATTTCGGGATAGCCGAATATTTTCAATTTTTTTATGCGGATAAATATATCCATCAATCACGATTTTTGGTTCGTAATCTTTTTGATCAACATTAACAACAGCTTCACCGCATGAAATAAAAAGCAGTGCTATTATTATGGTTGATAATTTTTTATATATATTCACTGTATTCTCCGTTAAAAATTAATATTGACGCCAAGAGTCGGTAAAATGGGAAACATATTGACCGTTTCAATTTCCTGGTACAACATGTCATCTTTGATTTCGCGGTCATAAGTTATATACCAGACGTTTTTTCGATTTCCGGCATTAAATACCTGTAAATAGGGTGCCAATGTCCAATTCGTATATTTCTTTTCATAGGTTAAACTCAGATCAAGCCGCATATAGGCCGGAAGACGAAAGTTGTTTCGAGTTGTCGGATATAAATTCAAACCATCGTCGTAAAGCTGGTCCGGCAAAGGAGCGGTGACATAAAGAGAACTTGTGGTTGTCAGCGGTTGGCCGGATGCATAAACAAACCCAATTCCTAAACGCCATTTTGATTTATCGTTTTTAACAGCTTTGCCTTTTAATTTTCGAATGCTGTTTTTAATATCGATATTACCAACCAGGTTTATTGTAGACGCTCTGTCGTGACGCGGCGGGAAATACCGGTTATTATTAACGTCTTCCAGTTTGTATTTTGTTTTTCCCAATGAATAGGACATCCAGCCGGTTACGCAACCAATGTCTTTGCGGAGCAGAAATTCAAGTCCATAGGAATGCCCCATACCTGTATCAAAAATACCTTTTGTCGTTCCATACACCGGTTCGCCGGCATCGGTAAATTTTGTTGGTTCCAGATCAGCATAAAAAAAGTAATCATAGCTGTAAATATTTTTATAATCTTTATAGTATGTCTCTACCTCAAATTCTATGTTTTTAGCAATTTCTTTTTGAAATCCGAGGATATAATGATTTGCTTTTGCGCCTTTGTAATACTCGTCGGCCGTTGTCCATATATCCACAATAAAAGTTCTCGGGATTTTAAACAGGTATTGATTATAGGTTCCAAAAGCTGCTTTTAAATTCATGGTTTCGGAGAGCCTATACTTGGCCGATATTCGAGGGGCCAGATTATAATATGTTTTTGCCGCTGAAAAGATATTTAATCGCAGTCCCGCATTAATATCCCATAATGGATTGGGACGCCAGTTGGTCTGCATATACCCGGCAATGTGTTTTGCCTGGCTGGAAACATCCACAAGACCGCCTGGAAACTCTTGTTTAAGGAAACCATCCAGATGTTTATATTCTATTCCGAATTTAGTGCTCAATTCATTTGTAGCATAAAACTCCAGGTCGCTTTTGAACGTAATATCGTTGATCTCATTTTTTTCGCTGGCCAGTTCAAAACCAAAATCAGAACGAAAGGCGCTGCCTGTTACCCAAAAGTTGCTGAATAAACGGGGTGAAAAAATATGAGTCCAGCGGACGCTGGCCGTCGAGTTGCCCCAGTCATAATCCATGGTTTCGGAATTATCCGAATCGGAATCAAATTTAAAATCCAGATCATCTCTGCCGATATAGGTACTGATTGTCAATTTATTATTGGGATCAATTTCAAAAAATGCCTTTACATGGCCGTCATAAAAATAATAGTCCGGAATTTCGTCAATAAATTTGGCAAGGGTCTGGTCGAAATATGTTCTGCGGAAAGAACCGGAAATGGAACCTTTTTTACCAATCGGCATTTGCAGTGTGGTTCTTGCCGATAAAAAACTAACAGATGCGTTTCCTTCAAACTCTTCACGATTTCCATCGAGATTGGTGACGTGTAAGATGGAGGAAAGCCGGCCGCCATATTCCGCTCCGAATCCTCCCTTGGAAATTTCCACGTTTTTAATGGCATCCGTATTAAATGTTGAAAAAAGCCCGAAAAAATGTTCCGGATTATAGACATCTGCCCCATCGATTAAGTACAGGTTTTGGTCCGGTGTGCCGCCTCTGACATACAGTTCCGAAGAAAAATCTGAGATAGGTAAAATCCCCGGCAGCGTTTGTAAAGAGCGTAAAAGATCAGATTCAACAACCTGGGGCGCCTGTTTGATTTGTCTCGGTCCAATGTCGATTTGTGAAATAGATTTGTTAAATAATTTTTTACTTGTTCGCACAGAGTCTGCTGTTACAACAATTTCCTGGGCCTGTACTGCTTCCATATCTAAAAAAATATCAAGTTTTAATGTTGAATTGGGTGTGATTTTCAGATCATATGTATATTTTTTATATCCGATATAATGGCAAACGAGCGTATATTGTCCGGCCGGGATTTTCGGTATTGAAAAGTAACCGTTAAGATTTGTGCCTGAACCTATATTAGTTCCCTGAAGGAAAACATTAGCACCGATTAAACATTCGCCATCACTTTTATCATAAACATATCCGTTAATTGAGCCGAATGGTGCTGTCATGGCATTTGTAAAGGTAAATAGCGGAAGAAATAACAGCACAATCCTGATAAAATTTTTCATAAAACTCCTCTATATAATATTTTTATTTATTCACCGAATTGTATGAGTACGTATGAGTTGTAAAAGTGTTTCAAATTTTGCTGGTATTGTTTGATATTTTTTTTAACTTAAAAGATATAAAAATTAATGTAATAAAAGAAAAAAATAACGGAAAGTGTGAAATGAATCGAAGACAGTTTTTATATGCATCTGCCGGAGTTGGAAGTTTACTCACTTTTAATTCATGTTCCCGTTCAAAATCATCCAATGGATTGAATTTTCAAAGGAATGTTCCTGTTTCCGAAAAATATGATGTCGTTGTTTGCGGCGCCGGACCATCCGGGGTTGCGGCTGCCATTTCGGCAAAGAGAAGCGGTTTAAACGTTTTGCTGGTTGAGGCTCAGGGGCAATTTGGCGGTGTGGGTGTTTCTGCACTTGTTTCCCATTGGCTGGGCGGCAGGACGGATGACTGTCAACGATGGGTGGTAGGCGGAATTTTTAAAGAAATGGCCACCGAAGCAGCGGACGCTAAAATTGCATTATTACCAAAACCTTTAAAAAACGGCAGACTTTCAGCCCATGGATGGAGCCATGCCGGTCAACTGACAGCCGGGGTGCCGTTCGATCCTTTTGCAATGGCCAGGTTTTTAGATGAAAAAATTAATAACGAAAAAATTGACTTTCTATTATCCACAAATGTTGTTGATGTCGTTTTGGAAAATGACCTTATTAAATATGTTATAATTTATAACAAAAGCGGTTTTGCCGCTGTACCGGCTGATGCTTTTATCGATGCGACCGGCGATGGCGATATTGCAGCCAAAAGCAATTGTCAATACGTCAAGGGACGTGATGAGGACCATTTAATGGCGGCGGCTACGTTGCAATTTCACGTATACAATGTTGATCAGGATGCGCTATCCGATTATATCCATGAAAATAATTCCCGGCGATTTCGGGAAAAAATTAAACAGTTGCGTAAAATGGGTGAATGGCCTTTTCCTTATGACATTTTTATCAGTGTCCAACTGCATGAAAAAGGTACGATGATGATCAATACGTCCAGGCTTGTCGGTGTGGATGGTACTGACGGCCGGTCTGTTTCGGAAGCCCTGGTTAAGGGGCGGGAAGAAACATTTCTGCTTTTGGAAAAAATGAAAAAACATTTTCCCGGATTCAAAAACGCTAAAATCAGAGCTGTAGCCCCTGTGCTGGGTGTTCGTGAAACCCGGCGTATTATTGGAAATTATATATTGACAGTAAAAGATTTAAACACGGGTAAAGAGTTTAAAGATACCATCGGTTTTTCTGCTTACTGCTGGGACCTGCCGGACCCCAAAAAGCCCAGCGTGAATCCGGAACATGGGCAAAGAAAAGAGGTGACGTCGATTCCTTATCGAATTCTGGTCCCCCAGCCTGTAAAAAATTTAATCTGTCCGGGGCGGGCTGTCAGTGTTGAACGTCCGGTCATGGGACCTCTTCGTGTCATGGCGCCTTGTATGGCCATGGGCGAGGCGGCCGGCAAAGCGGCTGCGCAGGTTATTTCTAAAAATATTGGATTTTCTCAGGTCAATATTACTGAGTTGAAAAATGAATTGGAAAAAGCAGGCGCGATTATAACCTGGTCATGATTGTTTTATGTCATGAGTCGTTTTTATCGCCAAAGTAAATATTCATTTCGCATTTTTTACAGTCAAAGGACAACTCAAAAGGTTGTCCTTTTTCATCAACCAGATATAACGGTTCATTTAGTTTTTGACCACATAGTCCCAGTTCATAACGTAAGCAATATTTTGTGGTCATGACCTTTTTGCCATTTAATAACAAGCCTGTTTCTGCTGCCGGTTCAATATTTTGCACACCATGATTTTTATAAAAAGCTTTGGCTTTTTCATTAAAAATATTTGCACGGTAGGATAAATTTTTCTCCGGATAATCAACAGGCATCGTTTTTTTAATTCGGATTTGCTGCGAATAGCTTTCCATCCTTGTTTTTAACAGCTCCTCCAACAGTGAACGTCTCATATCGTTTAAAATTTTAACAGGGATGAACGGATAGGGGGGAGTTGCTGTTATTTCTATTGTTGTTTCAAAAATTGTATTTCCGGATTTTAAAAATTGTTTTCTAATTGTATCCAAAACGCCCTGTTGATTTTTGGCGGTTTCGAAATTGTTCTTAAAAGTCAGCGATACCTGATTATTATCCTCATCCCGGGCTTTAAAAATTATATTTTTTTCATTTATTTCACAGTATAAAGTGGTAGAAATTTTTCTGATGGTACGACTTTTTCCAAGTTGTGTGGCGAACTCATGGTTATAGTTTCGGTAAATTGTCAGATTTTGTGCCAGTTCTGATATTTTTTGCGGAAACACCTTTTCACCGTCGATTTTATTGATGGTCGTGCCGCAGAGGTCTCCACTGGAATCAATAAAACAAATGCCATCTCCCTTGTCCAGATCGTGCTTTTCTTTTAAGGTAAAATATTCTTTAGTGATGCCTTTTACCGTACCTATTTTTTCTCCCATGGATTTTGGTGTACTGAAATTGGCAAGTGATTTTGTCCGGCCGTTTAGAAAATAGTCCGAATACTGACGGTTAAATGTTTTATCCGGGTGTGCCCTGAAATCAGGATGTGATATGCCTGAAGAACTTTTTTCTTTTCCGATTTGGTGTAATATTTTATCCAACTCGTTGCGGTAAAAACTGACGATATTCATCACATATTGTTTATCTTTCAGGCGCCCTTCAATTTTAAACGAAGTGATACCGGAGTCAACAAGCTCTCGCAGGTGATTGGACCGGTTCATATCTTTCAGCGATAACAGATGACTGTTATTTACGAGTATTTGACCGGTGCTGTCGCGTAAACTGTATTTTTTACGGCAGGGTTGAGCGCATTGTCCGCGATTGCCGCTGCGACCGCCGATTGCGTAACTCATGTAACATTGACCGCTGTAGGAGACGCACACTGCACCGTGGACAAAACACTCCAGCTCAATGTCTGTTATGGAATGGATGTTTTTAATTTCCTCAAGGCTTAACTCACGGCCCAGAATGACACGCTGAAAACCGACTTTGTGCAGAAAGGAAATTTTTTCTGCTGATATATTGTGTGTTTGAGTGCTGGCAAATAAGGGAATTGGTGGTAAATTATGCTCCAAAAATCCCATATCTTGAATAATTATCGCATCAACCCCAATATTATACAAATTATGTACAAGCTGAACCGCCTGTAGTAACTCGCTGTCATTAAGGATCGTATTAAGTGTTATGTATACCCTGGCGTAATATTGATGCGCATAGTTTACCAGTTTTTCGATATTTTCAATGGAATTACCGGCCTTCTCACGTGCACTAAATTGTGGTGCACCGACATAAACAGCATCTGCTCCGCAATTAATGGCTGCTATGCCGGTATCCAGATCTTTGGCAGGCGCCAAAAGTTCTATTTTTTGTTTATCATTGTCCATTCGATAATTTATAAAAAAAATACTATAATTAATAACTATTTCGCGTCCGCGGATGCACGTTTCGTCATGAATGATATTTTCAGTAACTATTTTAAAAAAAGATTGAATTATTCAATTTAATTTTTTTAATTAAATTTAGTTACTTGACGTTTTACATAGTACGGCAAAACAGAAACTCTTGTTTTTGTGCTTTAATTAACGTTATTTTAATTCATGCTGAGAATAAATAGATATGACCTGTATTGTGAAAAAAAAGTATCACCAATATAGGAGGTATATGAATTCTTAAGTAGCAGGAGGGAAATGAGAAATAACAGAAAAAATGAAGGCCATGGTATTCTGCCAACCCTGGCTGATATTGCTGAAAAAGCGAACGTCAGTAAAGCAACCGTCTCTATCATTCTTAACCAGCGAAAAAGTCCTATACGGATAAGTGAAGCCACTCGTGAACGGGTCATTGCTGCTGCCAAAGAATTAAATTATGTGCCGAACAGGCTGGCAAGAGCTTTTTCCCTGAACCGTGCCTTTGCCATCGGAATAATTACACCCAGTGCCGTTGATTTGTTCGACAGTGCCTATTCCTTTGGCGTCATGAAGGGGATTGTTGAAATGGCACAAAAAAAATCATACAACCTGATGATATTTAATGAGGAAATTATCACAGATCCGCGTTTATCCGATTCGTATGCGCATTTAATTTCCGAGCGCCATGTTGATGGTGTTGTGATATTTACTGCCGATTATCTTGATGAAAAATTAGCACAAAAAGTCCGGGAACTTAAAGAACGAAAAATGGAATTTGTTAATATTTGGCGTCAAGCCATGAATGTGGAAGGACCGATTGTCGGTACGGATAACATTTCCGGCGCTAAATTAGCTATTGACTATTTAGTGTCTCTTGGGCATCGTAAAATTGCAATTATCGCACGGGGATTGAAATCGTTCAGTAGTCGAGAACGATTGCAAGGCGCTCTAAAGGCGTTAAAATCCCATGGAATTGAATTACCGGAGGAAGCAATATTATTCAATGATATACATCCAAACATTGATCAAGATTTGGTTAAACGAATTTTGGCCTTGCAGGAGCGTCCCACGGCTTTGTTTGTTCTCGATGATCCAATGGCTATAAATGTTATTAATATACTTTCTGCAAACAAAATTAAAGTCCCAAATGATATGTCTGTTATCGGATTTGGGGATGTCGTTTTAGCTGAATATTCCAGACCTTCATTAACAACCGTTCGGGAACCGCTTGACCGGATTGGATCTCAGGCGGCTCAGTTACTTATTGACAAGATTGAAAAAAAGGATTTGTCTGATTTATCTGATAAAATCTACCTGAAACCGGAATTGGTTATGAGAAATTCCTGTCAAGCCCCCTAAGTTTGTTACTATTTAAAAATAAATAAAATTTTTTTCATTTTTTACTTGACCTTGAGAAAAATTTTTTGTTAATTTACTAAAACGGTTTAGGTATATCGTTAATGCAAACGATATTAAAAATAGAATTCTAGGCGGGAGGCCATAAGGAGAAATGCAAAATCACCTTGAACAATTTAAAAAGCTGTGCATATTGTTTGAGAAGAGATTTTGCAGAAGGATTTCAGGTTCGTATTTTAATTGAGCGCAAAATTATTATCGTTACCTGAGTCAAGGTAGGAGCCGTTGATATGGCGGCTCCTTTCCATATTTTTTTTGATATTTACAAGCATGTAATTTGATATTTGCACAAAATTCGTTCTTAAAATGAAAAGCTCTCCTCCTTTAGGTGTTTTATAAATAAATACCGATTATTTCAAGCCTTCACTAATCCCAAAATTTTCAAGGGTAAGGAAATGGCAACTCTCAAGAGTTGCCATTTTTTTTAATTGACAATTTTAAAAAACAGGGTGTTCTTGCCGTGTTTATAATTTTTCATAATTGTGAATAAAGCCAGCTTTTGAAATTTGCAGGAATCACTGCCCAGGCGATTTTTTATATCTGGTAGTGACGACGGATCTTCAAGTATTAAATAATCGGGCTTGTTTTTCAAAAAACGTTTTGATAACAGATTGGGTCTGTAAAATGTATCTACTGCTTTCGTTTTTAATTCAAGTGAAAATAAAGATGCATTATCTCCTGCGATGACAATATTGGGGTATTGGGGATCGTTTTTAATAATATTTTCAACCGATTTCATCGCATTAAACAATGAATATTTTACGGTTGATTGATAATAGATAATTTGAAAACCTGCAATTAGAATGACAGCGCTGATTAGAATGAATTTTTTTAAAGCCGGCTTTTTCAAAAAATCTTTTTGAAAAAGGATATAGAGGGGCAAAAATGCTAACACCGGCAAAAAACAACTAATATAATGCTGGTTTAAAAAGAAAAACCTGTACAATCCAAAAAATATTTGTAAAAGGGCGATCATCGCAACAATAAAGACTGTTTTTTTTGAATTATTACTATAAAGATCTGCGAATTGATGTAAAAACAACACAGCAAGTATAATTACAGGTGGAATCGCAACAAGCCAGTATCTCGGTGGAGAATAGGGGAACAGGGCAAGAAAAACAAATGCTGTGAAAAACCAAATCCGGTTGATTAGTATAAATTTTTTCATGTTTGGGGATTTCAAAGTAACGGGTGCAAATAATGTATACAAACCGATTGTATATAGGACCGGCATAAATTCATAGAATTTTAAATGTATAATTGATCTCGCGACATTCTTTATAATCTCCACAATGGAAAACGACATCCGAGAAGCGATATTGAGTTGTTCGAAATAATGCCAATCCGCTGCATAAGGATGAATCCAAAATAAATAATACAATGGAATAAATAACAATATTACAAAAAATGTCATGAATAGATGTTTTCGTTTTTTGGGTATGGAGCCGAACCAGAGATAGATAAAATAAACAGGAACGAGAAAAATAATCAGGGATTTTGTCAAATATCCTGTAATAACCACTACCCAAAATAGAATGGTGAACCAAACAGACCGGTGTAAATAAAATAATACCAGTATTGCAATGCAGCTAAAGAGAAGCAGCATATTTTCCATTAAAGCGAGTCTGCTATAGATATAAAGTGGAAAATTTAACAGAAAAAGTAAAAGTATGAGATATGAAAAAGAATTTTCAATTTTTTTGACAAACAGAAACAGGCAAAGAATAAAAATAATGCTGGTAATAATACTGCCCATACGTGCAGTTTTTAAACTCTGTCCAAAGTTTTTAAAAAGAAAGCTGTTATACAGAAAATAAAACGGCGTGTTTACAGCCGCATTAAAACTGTCCTCAAGATACCAGTGTCCCGTTAGATAAAAGTTCTGTGCATTGTGTGTATAAATACCTTCATCACCAAGAAAGGAACCGGACCGAGAGATGTCACCGGCCGGTGGATCTGCCTGAATATTCAACATTCTCAGCATTATCCCGGCCGAAAAAACGAGCATTAGAAAGACAGTTTTTAAAAAGCTGTTTTGAAGCATACCCTGTTTATTTTAATTTACTTTTAAAGCAAAAATATTGGCTTGGTCATCAGCATTTTTCCCGACCAGAACAACAGAGGTTTCCTGCTGAGTGTAATAGATATCCATTGTCTGATTGATTAATAATTCGTTTAAATAGGATATTTGAATCGATTCGATGTTTTCGGTTTTTATCTGCTTGTTATATAATGCGTCAAATGCCCATTTAATATATTCCGCATTATTCACATGTCCGTTTTCATCGATTGAACTGTAAGGAACGGATATTTCATAAATTTTTTGCAAATTCTCCAGCGTTGAAGGATTTATACGTTGCAGTTTTTCATCAATGGCTCGTTTGTCGCTTGTTATAATAGGAAGATTTAATTCCTGTAAACGGCGAGGCCTGCGTGTTGTTGCATCTATTGTCAGCCATTCACTGGCAGCTTTGATCAAAATATCGTCATTGTTGTCTTTAATGAAAAAATCCCTAAAAGCCACAAGTTTATTGGCGCCACAGGACCAGGTTTGAAGCTTGATGTCGTCGTCCCATTTCGGCATTTTTTTTATTTCGAGTTTTATATTTGACAAAACCCAATATTTATTTTGTTGTAAGAGTTCTTTAAAACCAAGTCCCAATATATTTGCATTGATATAGGCTGCTTCCTGCATGTACTGCAAAAGATTATAGAACGTCAGGTATTTGTCCTGGGAACAGTCGTAGGATTTTACTGTAATCGGAAGAATTGTATCTTGCATAATGAGTCCTAAAAAAGTTATATTTTTGTGATATATGGAAAATATAACAAAATTTTCTCTAGTTACAAAGATTATTAAAATGAAAAAGCCTTTTCATTAATTATGAAAAGGCTTTTAATAAAACATTATTTCCAGGGAGGTGTCGTCGGCAACAGGGCTTCAAATTCCTTGATTAACCCTGCCTGATACTCGGCCGTATATGCTCCGTTTTTAAACTTGTCCGAGGCATTGTTTAAAAAGAATTCCCAGCTTTCATCTTCGTGACCGGGTTTGATTGGAAAAAAGAGGGTATTGTTGGCTTCCGCTGCTTTCCGGTCTCCCGGTGCATCGCCAATCATAAGAACATGATCACTTTTATATTTATTTTGGGTCATAAAAGCTAAATGTTCTTTTTTACTACCCATTTCCTGGCCTGCAATAACACGCGTGTATTTGGCAATGTCGTGTTCTTCCCATTCACGCTGTAAAGCTTCATTTGGGGTTGCCGAACAAACGATAATGTCCGCCCATTCTGAAATTTTTTCCAGGCTTTCTTTAACGAACGGAAAAGGAGGGACTCCGTGCACCATATCGGTTACGGTTGCATTTACAGCTTCACTCCAGTCAAGGGCTTGTGTTAGTACCGGATCACTGGTTTTTTCAACAAGTGCCTTTAATGCCGGGTTTCCCAGTTTTGTTTCCCGTTCTATCCAGTCACGCACGGCTTGTGCCTGTGGTATTTTAACATGTCGTTTTTGAACATCCGGCCATTCCTGCAGCAGATCAAAAACCATGGTCAACGCCGGAAAACGGTTAATACCGCGCCATTTTGAATACAGGTTAACAAATTCGGCCGCCATTCTGGCGTATTTGGATACGCTTTGAAGATCCCAATATTTAATAATATTGGGGATAAAACATTCTTTGTGTTTGATTTCCATTGTATCAAAGGCACAACCATCCGAGTCGATCGCTACCAAATATTCATGTTTTGGCTGCAAATCTTTCAAGGGTGCTTGGGGATCTGACATATATTTTTCCTTTTTTATAAATTCTTATATTAAATGTTATTTTATTTTCGTTCTGTTTGCGGCACATAGGCCGGCAGTTTTTTGTCTGCAAATATGGGTGCAAATCGTGCAAAACGTTGAATACCGTTTATCACAGGTACGCTGACCCATTCTTCTCCGATTAAGGGACGGGCATATTTTACAAAATCATCTGTTACGTCAATTTTATTTTCCGTAATCCAGTTTTTCGGGAATTCCCGTTCAGAATTGGCAACTTCATCAAGCGGGACCTTGTCAAAATCAACATTGTAAATCAATCCAGGTCGGCGCAAGATTGTTGACATGTAACCGGATCCGTGTTCAACAGCGATAACAACGGCATTTTGTCCGACTTTGTAGGCTTCATCCAAATCAACCGTTGAAGCGTAAATCATTGTATCACGCTGGTCTGTTCCAACAACCTGACCTCTGGCAGCGCCTTTTGCTTTGATACCCACTTTATTAAGGTGGTTAACGATAATCTGCTGCGCGGTAAACATGCTGGCGCTGAATTCGGTATGACCGAATCCGTCTTTCATTTCACCAAGATCACCAACGTCAAATCCTTCACTAACAACAACAATACAACGGCCGCTTTTGGCTAATTCGTCATTTACATTGTCGGTCAGTTCATCCAGGGTAAGGTTTGATTCCGGCATATAAATTTGCAATGGTAATTCACGTTTTACATCTGCCAAACGAGCTGCGGCGGGAATAAATCCTATTTTTCGTCCCATCACCTGCATAACAAGCACAGGATCAGCCGGGCAGGATCCCATGTTTTCTTCATTGGCATTTTGCACATTCATGGCCCAGTATTTGGCGACAGAACCATAACCGGGTGTGTGATCGACAAGCTTAAATTCGGAATCACCTACGTCGTTATCGATTGTTTTGGAACCACCGACAGCAATCAGGTCCAATCCTTTTTCATGGGCTATTTGTGCAATTTTGTTTGCCGTGTCCATGGAATCATTACCACCGATGTAGAAAAAGTAGCCGATATTATGGGCCTTTAAAACCTCTACAACCCGTTCAAAATCTTCCTGTTGGTTTGCTTTCAGTTTGTAACGACATGTACCGATGGAACCGGCGGCGGGTGTTGTTCTTAATAAACTGATTTCTTCTTCTGTTTGTGCGGTAATATCCAGTAGTTCTTCTTTCAGAACGCCTTCAATACCATGCCATCCGCCATAGATTTTGTCAAATTTATCTGGAAACATTTTGCACGTTTCAATAATACCGCGAAGGGTATTATTAATGACCGGCGATGGACCACCGGATTGTGCAACCACAACATTTTTATTTAACGCCATTTTATCCTCCGAAATAATCGTATCTATATATAATTATAATTTAAACGGATCATTTTTTAACCGATACAGCATTTCACCTGCTTTTTTAACATATAAATAACCTTCATCTTCCCGGTCCTGCCACTCGGAAACGTCAATCGAATCCGGATCACGATAACCCAGATTAATCTTTTTACAAGTTTCTTCCGGTATTTTTGTGGCCAGCGTCACCTGCACCCTGGGTTTTTCTATGCCATTTTCAAATGTACCGACACCCCTGACATGTGTTGAATGTGCTTTAACACCGCCCGGAATATCGGCAAATTTTTCAGGCTGTTTTGTAAAATAATCTCGAACATGGTAACCGATTTGTTCGATAATTTTTCCATGTGTGATGGAAACCTCGCTGATATGAGGAGCATAAATAATCAGTTCCCCGCCATCTGCTACAACGGGTTCCAGCTTGTACATGCATTTACCGCCTGTCCATATTTCATCGTACATGGCAGGTGCACATGATAAAACACTTTTAAAAGGATGGTCCTTATATACAATATGTAATTTATCTGATAAATTTGATGCGGAAGCCCAGGCCTCTTCCGGGGTACCGATATATAAACCGGCAAGGTCGGTTCCCTTCACAACCAGACTTGCACATAAGCGAGGAACCGGTAAAAATGCAGCGGCGATGTCCACAACTTTACGGACGGGTGTGTATTTTGTCCCTATAATTGCCGGATTGGTTATTAAAGCGCCCAGCCAGTGAAACATGTCGATAATTTCTTTTCCGCCGATACCCGGAAATAAATATTTATTTCCGCCTGAAAATCCCACAACTTCGTGCGGGAACGTCGGGCCAATGATGAAGAGAACATCATAATCCAGCACCATTTTATTGATTGTTACATCAACTTTTTCATTCAAAAGTCCGTTGGATATTTCGGCAACTTGTTTTGCTGAAATTGTCCCGATATTCGCCAGTTGCGCGGGGTCGTCCCAGTGATGATTGAAAAAACGTGCTTTTGAGTACACGTTTTGATGCTGTTCTGCGGTTATACCCACACGCTGATAAATCATTTCTTCCGTCATAGGCGGATGGGTCCCTAAGGCAATGATAAAATCAAGATTTTTAACTTTATCTGCCAACAGGTTATAAAAAGTGCGAAACATTATATCAATTGGCGCGGTTCGGGAATGGTCCGGAATAATGGCCAATACTTTTTTCCCTTCAAGCAGGTTTTTATTCTCTTCAAAAGCCTGTCGGCAAAGTTCCTGAACCTGCTGTTCATTTAAATTTTTATCTGTGAATCCTTGTCCGATCATTATATTTTTTCCTGAAATATATGTTTATAAATTGGCCAGCCAGCCGCCGTCTACATAAATCGTCTGTCCGGTAATAAAATTTGATGCTTCGGATGCTAAAAAGACGGCCGTACCTGTCAGCTCGGACGGCTGTCCCCAACGATTCATGGGCGTACGTTGTTTGACCCATTCTGAAAATTCTTTATCTTCAGACAACGGCCGTGTCATTTCTGTTTCAAAATATCCGGGGCCGATGGCATTGACATTAATACGATGCTCCGCCCATTCAACAGCCAGCGCTGCTGTTAACTGAACAATACCGCCCTTGCTCGCCGTATATGCCGGAAGAGACGGTCGCGCCGCTCTGCTGAGCAGAGAAGCAAAGTTGATGATTTTTCCTGGTTTTTGTTGTTTCATACAGGATTTTGCAAAACACTGGCTCAGGACAAAAGGGGCCGTCAGGTTAACGGCCAGAATTTTATTCCATTCTTCCAACGGAAAATCGGCTGCATCGGTCCTGAAGATCATTCCGGCTGCATTGACAATAATGTCAATGGATTTTGTTTGTTCTAAAATTCTGTCATAAAGTTCAGGGATGGCCTGCGTATCTGAAAAATCGTGCGTAAATATCCAGGCTTTTTTGTTTTTTAATTCAATTTCTGCTTTCACTTTGAGCAAAGCTTTTTCACCTCGCGAAACCAGAACAATGTCTGCACCTGCGTCGGCAAAAGCCAGTGAAACAGCTTTACCCAAACCACGGCTGGCTCCTGTTATCAGAGCTGTTTTATTTTCTAAATTAAAATTGGTATTCATTTTTCTCACATAATATATAAAATAATATTCGGCCCGTAATCGAACGGGCCGAATCATTCAGTGAACAGACACTAAGCGTTATAGGTTGTTGCTGAAGTAGTGCCACCGCGTCCTGTCCAATTTGTATGGAAGAACTCACCTCTAGGTTTGTCGATTCTTTCATAAGTGTGTGCGCCAAAGTAATCTCTTTGGGCTTGAAGCAGATTCGCCGGTAAACGTTCGTTTCGGTAACTGTCATAATAAGCCAGGGCGCTGTTAAATGCAGGAACCGGAATACCAATTTCAACAGCTTTGGAAATAACGGCCCGCCATGCCTTTTGATTTTGTTCGATAATATTGTTAAAGTACGGATCGAGCAGCAGATTTGCCAGGTCCGGTTTTTTATCAAAAGCTGCTTTAATTTTTTCCAAAAAGTGAGCGCGAATAATACATCCGCCGCGCCACATCAGTGCGATTTCACCATATTTCAGGTCCCAGTTATATTCTGCTGCGGCTGCGCGCATGAGCTGGTAACCCTGAGCATAGGAACAAATTTTTGAAGCGTATAATGCTTTACGGATCATTTCAACAAATTCTTCTTTATCTCCGGTAAATTTTGCATCCGGTCCTTTTAACTCTTTGGATGCAGCAACACGTTCTTCTTTAATAGCACTCATAGCGCGGGCAAACACCGCTTCGGCAACTGTTTGTGCCGGGATGCCGAGGTCCAATGCAGCCTGACTGGTCCATTTACCGGTGCCTTTTTGACCAGCCGTATCAAGAATTAATTCTACAATCGGTTCGTTTGTTTCTTCATCTTTTTTAGCCAGAATATCTCGGGTAATTTCGATTAAATAACTGTCCAGTTCGCCTTTATTCCATTCACCAAAAACGTTGTGCATTTCTTCAGTAGACATGCCTAAAACATTTTTCATCAAATTATAAGCTTCACAAATCATCTGCATATCACCGTATTCGATGCCATTGTGGACTGTTTTAACAAAATGGCCTGCACCATCACGTCCTACCCATTCGCAGCAGGGTGAACCATCGGAAACTTTGGCTGCAATTGCCTGAAAAATCGGTTTTACATGCGGCCATGCTTCAGTTGAACCGCCCGGCATAATTGAAGGACCGGTTAATGCGCCTTCTTCGCCGCCGGAAACACCGGTACCGATAAAAAGAACACCTTTTTCTTCAAGATAATTTGTTCGTCGCATGGTATCCGGAAAATGGCTGTTACCGCCGTCAATGATAATGTCGCCTTTTTCCAAATGCGGAAGCAGCATTTCTATAAAACTGTCTACTGCTGCACCGGCTTTAACCATTAACATGATTTTGCGTGGTCGTTTTAAATTGGCAATCAACTCTTCAATAGAATAACAGCCTTTAATGTTTTTGCCTTTTGCACGGCCGTTTACAAAATTGTCAACCTTGCTTGTTGTTCTGTTGAATACGGCAACTGAAAAACCGTGATTTTCCATATTTAAAACCAAATTCTCACCCATAACGGCGAGCCCGACAAGTCCAATGTCAAAAGTACTCATTTAAATGACTCCAAATTCTTGTTTCAAGTTTAGTTGTTTATTTTTATAAATTATTATTGACATTCCTAAAATAATTATATCGTCATTGCTGTAAATCCACCATCGACTCTGACAATAGCACCTGTAACAAATGAGGAGGCCTTTTCAGAGGCCAACCAAATGGTTGCGCCGACAAGCTCTTCAGCTTCACCGAAACGGTCCATTGGGGTATGCCCCATAATGGATGCTACACGTTCTTTTGTCAGGATTTTTCTGTTTTGTTCTGCCGGAAAAAATCCGGGTGCAATTGCATTAACGCGTATACCCTGCGTTGCCCATTCTTTAGCTAAAAACTGTGTCATGTTATTTATACCGGCTTTACTAATGCTATAGGTAAAAACTTTAGACAGAGGCGGTCCTGAGGAAGCTGATGAAATATTTATAATGCTTCCTTTTAAATTATTCTCAATCATTTTTTTACCGAAAATTTGACTGGCCATAAAAATGCTTTTCAGGTTTACCTGTATAATTTTGTCCCATTCTTCTTCTGCAATTTCGAAAAACGGTGTGGACGAGTTGATTCCGGGTGCATTAATAAGAATGGATGTGGCACCCAGCTCTTTTCTGATCTGTTCTTCTGCTTTAGTCAATTCTTCTTTGGATGTTGCATTAACAGCAATGGGCAGTGATTTTACACCATGCGCACTCATTTTATCCGCTGTGTTTTTTGCATTTTCCGGGTTCAAGTCCAGAATGGCTATGTCAGCTCCGGCTTTTGCCAAACCTTCTGCCATAGCGCCGGCCAAGACACCACCGCCGCCGATAACCGCTGCAACTTTACCTTTTAAACTAAAAATGTTTTCAATATAACTCAAAATTTCCTCCGGTTATTTTTTTGTAACGCCAAATGCTTCAATATGTTTTATAAAAAGAGTTTCCAGAACGTTATAATGTTCTTCTTCCTGTTTGTGTAAAACATCCAGAATACGATTTCTGAAAATATAATTACCGTTTGCATCCTTTTCCGTCAACGTACCACCAAAAGTGATATGCAGTACCTGTCTTGCATCGTCTTCGTTCAGCATGGATTCCAGTTGAGCATCGGTCAGTTGATCTACAGTCGGAACTTTTTTCATATCTGTTGTTACATGATAGGAAAAACGTTCTTTTTCAAATTTTTCGCGTGCAAATACGGCGATCTCACGGAACAACTTTGTATCATGTCGGCTGACAATTCGTAATGCTTCAAGATAACTTGTGCCGGCTGTTTTTTCATGAAATACGCCTTTTGTTTCTTCACCAACAATCGGAAAGATAGAGTATTTATCACTTCCGGAATGGATGCTGATTTTGTAGCCGCCAAAATGTTGAGAAATTGTTACATGATCGATAAGCTGCTGGCGGAACGTATCGACATCACCGATATAATCGATTGCTTTTTGAAATTCACCAATAAACCTCGGCGCCAACGAAGTGCACTGTACCTCAGCTTTGGCTAATTCGTTTGCTACGATATAATGGGCAGCTACTGTTGTTGGTGTTTCTGTTTCGTCTACCGACATTTCAAAATCAAATTCCTTATCACCATGAAGAGACTTTAAAAGGTTATAACAGTTGATGGTATGTTTGATTGCCGTCATATATTTTACGGCCAGTCTTTTGACTTCTTCTTCCGGGATAAAAAGAGTTAATGATCTGTCATTACCTTTTACCGTGACCTCGTTATTAGCATATTTTTTTAAAAACTCCTGTGCTGATTCAGGTGAATCAAATACGCCAAGATATGCTTTTTCAAGATCATCCGAAGTTAATGTGTCTGCCTCATTATTTATATGGTCGGATGGATCAACGGTAAAGCCTGTAAATCCGGCTGCAAATGTATTTTGAATATCCTGTTCTGTTTTAAGGTGATCAGCGTCAGAACCGAATCCATCTTTATATCCTTCCTGAAAAACAGCCCAGGTAACATCATCCATAACCTCTTCTGATGTACGGACCGTTCGGTTCATTTCGCGAATGGATTGTTGGGCAATTACCGGAACGATGTTGTATTGTTTCAGCGCTCTGATATGACCGGGGGTTGCAACACCAATTCTGTCTCCGGCACCGAAACTCGTTTGTAACCCAACCGTTTTTGGACCTGTCCAGGGAAAGACTTTTCTCATTATTAAACTATTTTCATGGGTAAGCGGGCACAGTTTTACATCATAATCAACATCACCTATTTTTAACTGAACAGACTCGCCCTTAAACTGAGCATCCGCTTCCTGACCCCATACCAACAATTTTTTACTGGTTTCAGTTTTTAAAAGCACATAATTCTGTTGATCTTTATCGACCAAAGATGTTTCATAATATTTTTCAATTTTGATGTCAAATTGAGTTTTTATTTGATTCATCAATTCTTGTAGTTGTTGATCGCTTTTCATAGATAGACCCTTTTTGTTGTCTTAGAATACTTTAACCGAACCTTTTTCATTGGCACCGCATGATTCACGAATAACTAATGATGTGGGTAAAAGTATCTTTTTAGTTCTCTGTTGTTCTTTTTTATTTTTAATCCGCTCTACAAGCAATTGAGCGGCCTTGTTTCCAATTTCTTTGGCGGGCTGTTCTACTGTAGTTAATGCTGTCTCCAAATATGCGGCAGAACCGGCATCATCAAACCCGACGATAGCCACATCCTGGGGAATTCGTAATCCATGTTCAACTAATGCTCTTATGAAACCAATTGCAACCGCATCGTTGTAACAAAATGCACCATCCGGATATTCTTTTAGCTCGTTTAGCATTAATTTACCGGCTTTATAGCCGTCACTCCGTCTCCAGCCGCCAGGACGTATCAGTTCTTCATTTAAAGATAAATTGTGATCATTGAGCGCCTGCTTATAGGAGCCAAGTCTTCTGTCATTTGCCAGGGCGTTTTGCGGCCCTGTTATGTAAGCGATATGTTTTCTACCCAGATTTATCAGGTGTTTAGTGGCCTGATAGGCGCCGGGTTGATCATCCGAACGGACAAGGTCTGCTTTTATACCGGGAACTTCAGCAAGAAGAACAAAAGGATAATTTTCTTCTTTGAGTTCAAAAAGATGACCCAGATCTGCACCTCGCTGCAATGGAAAAATAATGAGCCCGTCTACACGTCGTCTTTTCAGCAGATTTATGTGTGAAATTTCGCGTTGAATATCTTTTTGAGTGTTACCAATAATGACTGAATACCCCATTTTTGCACAGGTCTCTTCAACACCCAATGCAATTTTACTATATAGGGGATTTGAAATATCTTTAACAATAAGTCCGATAATATCTGTTTGATTTAAGGCTAATGCCCGAGCGATTTCATTTGGTCTGTAATCATGCTCTTTGATAATTGTTAGTATTCGTTGCCTGGTTTTTTCACTAACAGATGGATTGTTATTAAGAACACCGGAAACAGTTGCACGAGAGACACCTGCAATCCGTGCAATGTCGGAAATTGTAATTGCCATAATTTGAACCGCTTTAATTTTTGTAGTTAAAAAACGCCGGTTTTTATATTCCGGCGTTTTGTTTTAAAATCCAAAAAGTTTTGGTACGATCAGAGAAATAGCAGGGATATAGGTAACTATAAACAGTACGATTATCATTGCCATAAAAAATGGAAGAATATGGCGAATGACTTTGGTAATTGTTGTTTCGGCAATACCACACCCTACAAAAAGGCATGAACCTACAGGTGGAGTACAAATGCCTATACATAAATTCATAATCATCAGAATGCCAAAATGGATAGGATGCACACCCAGCCCTGTAACGATTGGGAGGAAAATAGGGGTAAAAATAAGGACTGCGGGCGTCATATCCATAAAAGTTCCGACAAACAATAATAATAAATTAATAATTAATAAAATTATAATTTTGTTTTGCGTGATACTCAGCAGCGCAGCGCTAATATTTTGGGGGATATTTTCATAAGCAAGAACATAGGACATGGCCATAGATGTGCCAATTAATAGAAATACAACAGAGGTAGTGATTCCTGCCTGAAGGAAAATTTTGGGTAAATCTTTTATTTTAACTTCACGATAAACAAAGACGGATAAAATAAGCGCATAAACAACGGCAATAGCAGAGGCTTCCGTGGCTGTGAAATATCCGGCCAGAATACCGCCAAGGACCAGTACAACTAAAAACAGTGCCGGGATAGCGATTAGAAATCTTTTAATACTTTCCTGAAAACCAAAGGTTACACCTTTACCATAGCCATTTTTAACGGATATGAATCCACTGACAACCATTAAACCAAGCCCCATTAAAATTCCCGGCAGAAATCCGGCCAGGAATATGGCGGCAATGGAAACTGCACCACCTGTAGCCAGGGAGTAAACAATCATTACATTGCTCGGAGGAATAAGAAGACCGGTTGTTGCCGCCGTAATAGTGACAGAGGCATTAAAGTCACGGTGATAACCTTCTTTATTCATCAGCGGAATCATAAAACCACCAACACTCGAAACGGCCGCAACAGCAGAGCCGGATATTGCACCAAAGAGCATGCAGGTCAGAATGTTGACAAAGGACAGTCCGCCTGGAAATCTACCGACAAGCACGTTGGCAAAATCGATTAAACGTTTGGCAATTCCGCCCTGGCCCATTAGTTGTCCTGCCAGGATAAAAAATGGTATAGCTAACAATGCAAAACTGTCTATTCCTGTTGCAATTTTGTGTGCAATAGTTAAAAATGCCGGTATGCCTCCGATTGTAAAAATGGTCAACAGCGATGACAGACCGATTGAAACAGCTATGGGTACATTTAATACTAAAAATATAAGAAAACTTGTAATTAAAACAATAACAGGCCAATCCATAGAAGAACCTTTATTAAAGAGTCAATGTTATTACATTATATTTTTACATAAGGAACATCATTTTTATTTTTAGCCTTTAATTTTATTATTGTTTCTATTAAAAATTCAAGACTATAGTATGTTAAGAAAAATCCGGCAATGGGTATTGCTAAATAAACATATCCCATGGGGATTTTTAATGCCGGAGAAATCTGTCCGCGTGCCATGGTTATAGTAACAAGCTTGAGACCACCTAATAACATAACACCAACAGAAAAGAATCCTACAGACAGATGAACAAACAACTCTGTAAACAGGCGGTTAGCCGGTTTGAATTTTGACACAAAATAATCTATGCCAAGGTGGGCGCCTCTGTTTAATGCAACTGCTGCACCCAATAAGCCAACCCAAATCATAAGAAACGTGGCCAGTTCTTCTGTCCAGTCACTGGGGTTTTTTAAAATAAATCTGGTGATAACCTGCCATGTGACATCAATGGTTAATGCTGCCATGAGGATGGCCGTTAACCATTCCAGTGATTTATCCAATGCAGATTTTATTTTTATCCACATAATTTACTCAACTTTTTGAATACGTTTTGCCAGTTCGCCGATTTCTGTTCCTTCAAATTCTTTATACATCTCTTTTGCTCGTTCCATAAAAGCGGCTTTATCCGGGTTATATATTTTTAATCCTTTTGCCACCATTTTATCTGTTGCATCCCGAACAAACTCATTCCAAAGATTGATTTGATAGGGAACGGATTCATCAATAGCTTCCTGTAATGCTTTTTTATGTGCCTCTGATAAACGATTCCACACGATGGTACTGATCATAACAATATCCGGAACCATTGTGTGTTCATCCAGACTATAATGTTTACAAACTTCATAGTGATTTGAGGTGTATAAACTCGGTTGATTGTTTTCTGCACCGTCAACAACGCCCTGCTGTAATGAGGTATAAAGTTCGCCCCATGAAATGGGTGTAGCTGAACCGCCCAGTGTGGAGATCATTTTAATAGCCATCGGGCTTTGCTGTGTTCTTATTTTAAGACCTTTCAGATCATCCGGGTGCAGGATTGGTTTAGAAGTTGTGTAAAAACTTCTGGCGCCTGCATCATAAAAACATAATCCTTTTAAACCTTCGGGTTCACCGGCAGATAAAAGTTCTTTACCAATCGGTCCGTTAAATACGTTCCATTTATGTTCGGCATCTCGGAACAAATAGGGGAGGGCCAATACTTTTAATTTCGGAATAAAACTCTCCAGGGGGCTGCTGGAGACTTTGGTCATTGCCAGGCTTCCCAGTTGCAGTTGTTCAATACACTCTTTTTCATTTCCCAATTGTTCACTTGGATAGATATCAACTTTTAATGTTGAATCCGATTTTTCCCAGGCTTTCTCTGCCATAAAAACCATAGCTTTGTGAACCGGATGACTGACATCCAGGCCATGAGCCATTTTTAATGAAACAACGTTGCTTTTAGTGCCGCAACCTGACAAAATAAAAACGGCTAACAATAAGATCGAAAACAATTTAAGATATAATTTGATAGGCTGCATTATGCCCTCCAGTGAGTTTTTAAACCGGTTCAAATTCTTAGAACAAATATACTAATTCAATGTTAAATTGTCAATGTTTTCTGAAAAAACGGGATAAATTTTAAGAGTAATCAGGTAAGGAATGGGATAATGGAAAATGAAAAAGGGTGGTTTTATAAAAAACAACCCTTTTATATCATCTAAGGTCTAAAACTTATTCAATTGTAATAGCTTCTGCCGGACAGGTATCTGCAGCTTCTTGTGCCGCATCTTCTGCATCAGCAGGGATAGCGCCGGATATTGCAACTGCAACATCGTCTTCCATTTCAAAAACTTCCGGACATGTATCAACGCATAATTCACAACCGGTACAAAGATCGGCATCAACAACAGCTTTCATTTTATTCCTCCTTTAGAATGTTAAAATCAAAATTGTTTATGGGGCAAATTTACAAACTAGAAATGAATGAAACAAGGATTTTTATTTCACAATCTGTTTGATCTTTGATTTATATTTACTATCTTGACAAAATTATAAACCTCACTAAAACTATAGAGTACTATGAATTACGTATGGTTGGCCCTTTTAGTCATTGCTATTGTTACGGCTGTTTTTACCGGAAATATTGAATCTGTTACCAAGAGCGCATTCGAATCTGCTTCTACAGCCGTTAACATTGCCATTAGTCTTATCGGCATTATGACATTATGGCTTGGAGTTATGAAAATAGCAGAAGAGGCCGGTTTTATCAAAATGCTGGCGAGAGTGCTAAAACCTGTCGCCAGGAAACTGTTTCCGGATGTACCGGATGAGCATCCGGCTTTGGGCGCCATATTTTTAAATATTTCAGCTAACTGGCTGGGCCTTGGAAACGCGGCAACTCCTTTTGGTATAAAAGCGATGGAAGAATTGCAAACCTTAAATGAGGACAAGGATACTGCCACAGATTCCATGATTATGTTTCTGGCATTAAACACAGCGAGTATTACCCTCATTCCAATGACAATTATTGCCGTTCGGGCCGGATTAAAATCGCAAGCTCCTGAGCAAATTATCGGAACAACTATTTTTGCTTCACTTATAGCGACGATTACGGCTGTAATCGCTGTAAAAACATTTGTATTTTTCAGCCGTAAAGAAAAAACCGGTAATAAACTGATAAAAAATTTGTTAATCCTTTCAGCATTTTTAATATTCATTGTTCTCGCTGTAAAATTTGATTTTTTTGCCGCTTTTCGTTCGTTCATTCCTTTCAAATCCGTTATTATGTTTATTTCAAAATGGATGATTCCGGTTATTCTGCTTTTAATCCCCTTACTAGCGTTTATTAAAAAGGTCAAGGTTTATGAGGTTTTTGTTGAAGGTGCCAAAGAAGGATTTCAGGTTGCCGTAAGAATTATTCCTTTTCTGGTTGCTATTCTGGTGGCAATTGGGATGTTCCGGGCTTCCGGGGCTATGGCCGTTTTTGTCAAGGCTCTCACGCCCTTAACAAATCTTTTGGGTATGCCGGCAGAAATTTTACCGGCAGCACTGATGCGGCCTTTATCCGGCAGTGGAACCCTGGGCATTATTACAGAACTTTTAGAAACCCATGGACCTGATTCTTTTATTGGACAACTGGCATCAACGATTTACGGCTGTACTGAAACTACTTTTTATGTTATAGCTGTTTATTTTGGCGCGGTACAAATAAAAAAGACCCGCTTTGCTATTCCGGCGGGCCTTATTGCTGATGCTGCCGGCATTTTGGCAGCAATATTTATTTGTCGTTTACTGTTTTTATAGACTAATTTTTGATCAACCACATTCTGGAGCGTGCCGGAATGGTTATTTCAAATTCACCATCGTTTGTTTTTATTTCGGCGCCTGTGAGTTTGTTTTTCCATGATTTTTTTATGGGATGTTTTTATTCTAGCTGTTTTATCCCGCATATTATAATTATGTACAAATAATCCTTTATCTCCAAGGGGCTGTATACAGATTCGTGTTTCTGCATCCATACTTATATTAAGAGGATCATTAAACACTGACCGTACGAAATTTGCCCAATTTTTCGGCATCTCTATTAAACCTAGTGGTTTTGGGGCCAGCAGCACTTCATTTACACGATCAAAGTCAATTTGAGAAAATGTATGTGCATTTAAAACGTAAATATTTGCTCCGTCAATCACGCGGTGTGTAAGAAATGGGACCTTTGCACCGGCTTCTCTGGCATTCAGCAATGCTTTAGCATCAGTCGTTTCCAGCTTGGCTTCCATATCAAGACCGAGACGGATACGTTGTACCTGAATTTTTTGCATTATAAAGTTGGCTTTAAACGGCTCTAACGTAACCGGATATTTTAGACCGGCCATTTCTGCAAGTTCCTTGCTGTTGTTCGCATTGGCAATAAATCCGGGTGTCATGATAATAGTTTTTTTATCGGCAACGGATTGTTTGACTTTTTGGTAAATATCAGCATCTGCTGCGGCTTGTGTACCCAAAAATACAACGTCAGCTTCCCGGGGATATGTTGCAGAAGGGACCAATGGTGCGCCCAACATGCCAATATAATCCATAATATATAAATTCCCTCCGGCATCACTCTGTGGGGGCTTGTACCCGACAGTTCCTTTTACCGGGTTTTGTTGAACAAATTTTGCCAGGTCTGCCAATATCGGAAAGTCTTTTCTCAGATAATAGTCTCCCTGGTTTCCGAGAATAAAATCGAAATAATTAAATAATACAATGTTTTGTGCACCGGCAAGGACTGTTTGATAGGCCTGTTCGACAAAATCGTAATATTCTTCACAATCTCCATGGTCGAACCAGGCTCCTTTTAATTTTTCCCCGGTCAATGATTTCATCCAGCGAAAACTGATGAATCCTTCGTAAGGTTGAACGAATCCGTAGCGTTGAGTAAACTGACCTCGTGTTTCCGTACCGACAAAGACCTGATCAAAAACCTGTGGTTCTCTGACAACATCATAGCCGAATAATTGAAAACGGTCATACCATTGTGGAAATTTTATGATCATGGAAATTTCAGGATTTTCCTCTTTGGCCGGGTCAATAAAAAGTGTTTTGGAAAGACCGGAAAGCAGGTCCATTCTGTATTGTGACCAGCTTTTTTCACCTTTTGCTTTTACAGATTCAGAGCTTGTATCTGCCGTGCATAAAAAATCATCTATTATAAATGTATCAAATATTTTGGCTGAGGATCGAATTATTTTTTCCAGGTCTTGTTGTGTTTTGTTATTTTGCCAGTTGAACCAGCTGAGTTTACCCTCCTGGTGAACTCCAAAATTTTCTCCTGGTACGGTGGCTATACCGCCGACAACTTTAACACCATTTTTTATAAAAAAATCACGGACTGTTTTTAACAAATCCGTATCAACCGTGATGCCGCCACGGTATACTTCAATATAGGCTGTTGTTATACCATTAAGACGAAAGATTGAGATAGCTTCGCGGCGACCGTATTCGGTATTTAGTTGTTCTGTAATGGCATCTGCCGTGAGATAAATACCAAGCTGAAGGTCGTTTTGCCTGGTTTTTGTATATTCAAAAATGTCATCCGGTGTTTGTTTTGAACTTCCGCAACCTGCTAACAAGCCTGCACAAAAAAGTCCAAACAATATAAATCTGAACAATACTTTTGTACGTTTCATTTTTCCTCACCATTTTAAATATCAGGTTTTTGCAAAACTTAATATATTATTTGTTTTTAACGGATTCAAGTTGAATATTCAACGTTGTCCAATTTTTATCATTTACCGAGACATTATCTAATATGACCGGTTTATACCCTTGTTTGGAGATAATCATTCGATAGGAGCCAGGTGTCAACAGACGGTAAAAGCGGCCGAATGTTTTTGAAGACGTTCTATTGGTTAACACTTGCGTATCAATATCCGGAAGCCTTATTTCAGCCTCAAGAGGTTTTCCTGTTTTGGCATCCGTAACTAGACCTGTCAATCCGGGCCCTTTTAAACAATCAAGAATATAAAATGCACCTTGAAGATTGTTGTTTACAATGTTTTGTAATATATCGGGGGGAAAGATGTGTCTGTTTTTTCCGGTTTCAATAACAAAGTCAAATGTGCCGATTTTACCATACAACCAGCTATAGGTTTGTCCTACTTTGGCAGCGCCATAATGCGGGACATAGGTTGTATCTCCTTTAATTGTACGAATGTTTTTACCGAGTCCATTTGCAATTTTTGTCAAAACAGCATTGTCCGGGGCTTTTATGCCTTCCCAATCCCATGGGTAAAAAATGACCTCCCCCTGGCTGTGATAGGTTATGGATAGTACAAATTTTTGTTCGGCTGCAAATTTTGCAAATGCCGTACACTCTGATTCTGAAAATGGCATTTCGCCGCGATACCGGGCGCTTGTACTATCTGAACTGCCGCCATGGGCCCAGTTATAGTCAAAATTTCTGTTCAGATCAATGCCGTCGCTTTTTTCATATAGAATACCATTATTATTGTTATCACGTGTGTTTTTACGCCACCGTGGGTTTATGTTGGACGTGACAACGTGATGACCGTCTACATTTAAAACCGGAACAAACCATATTTCATAATTATTGACCCAGTCCGTTATTTTTGGGTCTTTGTTATAATTCTCAAGCAGGTTGTTTATTAATGTCATACAAATTTCAACACCGGGGAGCTCATCGGAGTGAATGGCTGCTGTAAACAGAATCGATGGTTCATCTTCTTTTCTTTGAACATTGTCGGAAATTTTTAAGGCATAAATATCCCGTTTTTCCTGAGATGTCCGGCCGATTATTTTTTTTGAAATAAGGTTTGGGTATTTTTTTTCATAAGAATTTATTTCGCTAATAATTTCTTCATAGGTATGGTAAACAGGATCCAGCTTCATGGATTCACCATAAAGAGCCCGTTTATACAAATCAGTTTTTTGGGCCGAAGCCATGATTAATTCGAATTTGTAACCTCTTTCTTTTAACAATGCTGCTTCTATTTCAGTAACGGCAGCATAACAAAGACTGTCATCAAATCCGGGAATTAATTTTATTTTGGCTTCCCTCAACGGTTTATAGTCATTTGCTGTTAAATGCAATTGAATTAATTGTGTTGGTGTTGTTTGATGATTTTGACTGTAAACTAGATATGGTAGACATATTAGTATGAGCGATATTGAAATATATTTTCTCATAATATACCTTTGGCTAATATTACATGTTATAAGGTGGATCGTGCTGAAAAATACACTGTTTTAAGGTGTCGTCAGCATATCTTTTTCCAGTGTTTTAGCCAAATTAACAAGGCCCAGTTCCTTTAACTTGTTCAGTGCCTCATTTCTTTGGTGAATATAAACTGTGGATGATTCTTTCAATGTTGTGTGTTGGGTTGAATCTTCCAAGGACGCTATTAGCTGAAAACGTGCTGTTTTGAGAGTTGAATAGATGTAATGATAATAATCGGGATTTTTTTTGTGTAATTTTTTTTACATCAACAATTCTAGCCCACAACGAATCAATTGCCGGTTTTAATGATTTTTCGCCGTTTAGGCGCCTCAATGATAATTCAGCTTTTTTGAAATTTAAAATCGGTTCTACGGCTTTATCTCCATAGGTAAGAGACAGGGCCTTTTCCAGTGATTTTTTCGGACTAAAGTCTGCGGGATTCCAAAGATAATCATTTGCCGTCATACAGGGAATTTTATATAATTCGTTCGTAATATCACCGTTCAGATACATCCCTTTGGAATCTGTTTGGTAATTAAATTCATCCGGGAAATCATTGCTATAGGCGGTAAAAAGAGGCGTTGCTGTAAAAGGGTGATGGCTGTATAGTGTATTATCCCATAAAAACGGAAGCCTTCCGTTTAATAAACTTTTCCACTCGTCAATGTCTGTTTGCGAAATTTTTCTCGAACGCACATTCGGGCCGGTCCAAATAATTTTGACATTTTCCGGCATATTTTGTCCGATATAACCTAAATGTTGTTCCAGTATTCTAAATATTTCTTCACCCCAGGGTGTATTTTTATACAAGCTCAACAGCCCATAATGCATGTCTTCAAAGGTATAAAACGCCGGGCAGAAATATAGTTCACAGTTATATCCTGACGCAACCAACCAGTCGGCAATATCTTTCATTAAAAAACAATGCGCCTCTGCCATGGAGGAAAACATTTTTTGGTCATTTTCTGATTCAAGGAAATATCCTTTTGTAACGTCAAAAGGGGCCAGATCATCCGCACAAATCATAATACGGTCAATACCATGTATTAATTCATGTTCCAGCTTTTTTTTCAATAAAAGTCTGTGCGACGGATTACTGATTTCAATCTTTTTCCCTTCATATATATTATGCATGGTCATAATATGAAAAGCGGGGATATTGGTTTTCCAATGATGAATTCTGTCCAATAATTCTGTAAAATTGGAATCCGCTTCCCACCAGTTTGTCATGTTACGTGACGCTAATGCCAGGCAATCCATCTTTTGAAAAAGCATCCAGGAAAGCATCTGTTCTACGTTTTCTGAATTCGGTGAACCGCAAAAAATGCGTTGTTTAAATGTCGGTGAATCCTGTATACGGACAATGGGTAAATACCAGTTCCCGTTGATTTTTTTAATTAGCCGGACCAGAGTGATGGCGCCATAAATACAACCGGTTTCATCTCCGGATATATCTATTAAGACAGTGTTTTCCGTAATTTTTACAGAGATTTGGTAAGATTGTTCATCCGATGGTTTGTTTGTTACTTTGAACAGAACTTTTGGTGAATTGATTTTAACAGTGGAATCTGATAACAAATGATAGCGAAACACCAGGTCTGTGTTTCCCTGTGATGATTCGTTTACAACAAATTTTAAAGATGATTGTAGCTGGGCAGGAGCAAAAATATCGAGTCCGGATTTTTCCGTTGGTTTTTCAAAACAAAAAAGTGAGTCTGAAAAAATTAACTTTTGAGGATGCGGATAAACGATCGGTATCGAATATCCTAAAATAGATGCAGGTTTAATTTGGGATTTGAATTGAGATTGAGCAGAAACAAGAGTATTCCAGTTTAATAACAAACCTGATACTAAGAATATGTAAAGGTGTTTATAAGTGTTCAAAGGAACCGGGATTTTTGTAATAAAATGTAATATTTCTATTGCAAATATTTTTCAATCGAATTTATCAATTGTGTATTATTTTTTGTTTTTTTAATCATATTTAATACGGTGTTCATTGCTTCTGAAGGTGTAAGAGAGGAAAGAGCTCGCCGTAATTTTATGATTTTTTCATATTCATTTTGAGTATACAACCTTTCCTCGCGTCTGCTGCTGCTGGACAAAATATCAATAGCGGGAAAAATTCTATGTTCTGAAAGAGAACGGTCCAAAACTATTTCACTGTTTCCGGTACCTTTAAATTCTTCAAAAATATATTGGTCCATTCGTGAGCCGGTTTCAATCAATGCTGTTGCAAGAATTGTAACCGAACCGCCGCCTTCAATTTGACGTGCCATTCCAAAAAAGCGTCTTGGAATTTCAAGCGCTCGAATACCAACACCACCTGAAAGAGTTCGTCCCCCTGTCTTTACTGGTTAGATTAAAAGCTCTTCCCATTCGTGTTAAACTATCCACCAATACCACAACATCATGCCCGCATTCAAGCTCGGTTTGAATATAACCCATTGTCAATTCAACTAAATAGGTATGGTCTTTAACGCTTTGATCACTGGATGATGCTAAAACAGTTGCGTTGACGGACCTTCTAAACCATGTAACTTCTTCAGGACGTTCGTCTATTAACAGTATAATAATTTTTACCGAAGGGTCTTTTTTACAAATGGATTGTGCAATTTTTTGTAATATTGTTGTTTTTCCTGATTTGGGTGGAGAAACAATCAATCCGCGAGTCCCTTTACCTATTGGTGTAATAAGGTCAAGAACACGCATGCTTTTGTCACCAGATGTTGATAGCAAACATCTTTTATTGGGCGAAATTGCAGGTAATCTGTTGTAGGGTTTCCTCTTAATAAATTTTTCAATAGAAAGATTGCATATTTTGGAAACGGAAATTAATGTCGGTTTTTTTTCATCCTCTTTAAAAGGACCGGTCACTGTTGCGCCGTCAACGAGTTGGCATTTATCAACAATCTCTTTAGGAACAAAAACATCGGTTTCGTCCGGCATGAAAGAGTTTTCCGGTTTACGAAGGTATCCTGCCCCGTTTTCTGTTTTGTTAAATATGCCTGTTGTAATGGTTTCTGTCATAATGGTTTTTATCTTTTAGAATGGTAATAGGGGAATTAAATCTGGAAATAATTACAAAACAAAAGGTCTGAATTATTATTCAAACCTTTTCCAAAAGTGCCGAAGGTGGGACTCGAACCCACATGGGCTTGCGCCCACACGGCCCTGAACCGTGCGCGTCTACCAATTTCACCACTTCGGCATTTTAAACGGTAGGAAATGTATTAAAAAAGATTCTAAAATGCAAGCTCTTTATCTACAAATAGTTTAATAAAAAGCTTTTACTTGCATTTATGTTTTGAAAATTTTACTTTTATATCTTGACTAAATTTTTTGTCTATTATAAATTAAGCTATTATAATTTAGACAATCCAAGGATTATCTGCTAATAAAAAAAAGATAAGGTCATTTTGAAAAATAAAAGTGAAAAATCCATAATTATAAATCGTAAAGCGTTTCACGATTATGAGATTGTGGAAAGACTGGAAGCGGGAATTGTTCTTGCCGGTACGGAAGTCAAGGCGTTGCGTGACGGACGTGCAAATTTTAAGGACAGTTATGTAAAAGCTGACCGGGGAGAATTGTGGGTTGTTAATATGCATATCAGCCCTTACCAGCATGGCACGATTTATAACCATGATCCGTTACGAAACCGCAAATTGCTTTTACATAAAAGAGAAATTAAAAGACTGATTGGTAAAATTGAAGAAAAGGGGATGACCCTGGTACCGCTAAAATTATATTTTAGTAAAAATTTGGTTAAAATTGAACTGGCGTTAGCGCGTGGAAAACAACTACATGATAAACGCAGGGATATTGCCAAACGTGACGCCAACAGGGATGCTCAGCGAGAATTAAAAGATAAATTTCGAATATAGCTCAAAAATGGAGTTTTATTGTGGCAGAAAATGTTTTTGATGTAATGGAAAAAAGGGGATTTGTTCAACAAGTCACCGATCCTGGACCTTTGCAGGAATTATTTGCAAAAGAGTCTGTATCGTTTTATATAGGTTTTGATCCAACCGCAGACAGCTTGCATGCCGGACATTTAATGGCCATTATGGGCATGATGCATATGCAAAAAAATGGTCATAGACCCATAGCAATCGTTGGCGGGGGAACTGCAATGGTTGGTGATCCATCCGGTAAAACTGAAATGAGAAAAATGCTCACTCGTGAACAGATTAAACAAAATAGTGAAAAAATTAAACAACAATTAGCCAGGTACCTGGATTTTTCGGATGGCAAGGCCATCATGGTAGATAATTATGATTGGCTTGGCAAGCTGAATTATATTGAATTTT
>CAXXFV010000003.1:0-285000 GCA_963674595.2 bacterium | reverse complement strand
GAAAACAGGTGAATATTCCTGTACCACCCGTGAATCGACCAAGACACTACGGGGTGACGCAGAAGTGAAAGATCAGCCGGACTCTGGATTGCCGGTCTAAGTGCGTAGGAGGATTGAATAGGTAAATCCGTTCGATCATAACTCTGAGACACGAATGGGAGAGCTTAGCTCATAAACTGATCGTAAGCATGCTGCCGAGAAAAACCTCTATGTGGAGTTCACAGGTGTCCGTACCGCAAACCAACACAGGTAGATGGGATGAATATTCTAAGGTGCTCGAGTGAGCTCTGGTTAAGGAACTAGGCAAAATGACTCCGTAACTTCGGGAGAAGGAGTGCCTCAAGTATGTGAAGTTCTTCGCGAATGGAGCTGAAAGAGGCTGCAATAAAATGGCCCTGGCGACTGTTTACTAAAAACACAGGTCTCTGCTAAGCCGTAAGGCGATGTATAGGGACTGACACCTGCCCGGTGCTGGAAGGTTAAGGGGATGTGTTAGCTTTCGGGCGAAGCACTGAACCGAAGCCCCAGTAAACGGCGGCCGTAACTATAACGGTCCTAAGGTAGCGAAATTCCTTGTCGGGTAAGTTCCGACCTGCACGAATGGTGTAACGACTTGGGCGCTGTCTCAACCAGAGGCTCGGCGAAATTGTAGTACCGGTGAAGATGCCGGTTACCCGCGACGGGACGGAAAGACCCCGTGAACCTTTACTATAGCTTAGCATTGGGTTTCGGCACTGCATGTGTAGGATAGGTGGGAGACGTTGAAATGGCGACGCCAGTCGTCATGGAGTCAACCTTGAAATACCACCCTTGTTTTGTTGGGATCCTAACCCAGGTCCGTGAATCCGGATCGGGGACAATGCTTGGTGGGTAGTTTGACTGGGGCGGTCGCCTCCCAAAATGTAACGGAGGCTCCCAAAGGTTTCCTCAGCACGGACGGTAATCGTGCGAAGAGTGCAAAGGCATAAGGAAGCTTAACTGCGAGACATACAGGTCGAGCAGATGCGAAAGCAGGGCTTAGTGATCCGGCGGTAGAGAGTGGAATTGCCGTCGCTCAAAGGATAAAAGGTACTCCGGGGATAACAGGCTTATCGAGCCCAAGAGTTCATATCGACGGCTCGGTTTGGCACCTCGATGTCGGCTCATCGCATCCTGGGGCTGGACAAGGTCCCAAGGGTTTGGCTGTTCGCCAATTAAAGCGGTACGTGAGCTGGGTTTAGAACGTCGTGAGACAGTTCGGTCCCTATCTGTCGCGGGCGAAGGATATTTGAAGGTAGCTGTTCCTAGTACGAGAGGACCGGAATGGACGAACCGCTAGTGTATCAGTTGTCACTCCAGTGGCATTGCTGAGTAGCTATGTTCGGAAAGGATAAGCGCTGAAAGCATCTAAGCGCGAAGCCTCACCTAAGATAAGATATCCCTCTGTTTAACAGACTGAAGGTTCCTTGTAGATTACGAGGTCGATAGGTCACAGGTGTACGCACAGTAATGTGTTTAGCCGAGTGATACTAATAAACCGTGCGGCTTAACCAAACTTTTATTTTCGCAGCAGAGTGATATTGGCTTTATACAAGCAATTTTTACCAGCAGATATTGAATTTCCGGTGACCATAGCAAAGGGGTCACACCCGATCCCATTCCGAACTCGGAAGTTAAGCCCTTTAGCGCCGATGGTACTGCTCGGGAGACCGTGTGGGAGAGTAGGTCGTTGCCGGATATAATTTAGCCCTCATTATTGAGGGCTTTTTTTTTATATCAAAGCTCCACTACAGGTATTCCCACCACAATTGTTGTTCCTTCATCTTTAGTGCTGTTTAAATGAATGTATCCATTGTGTTGCTCTACAATGTTTTTTACAATGGGTAACCCCAGGCCCGTTCCTTGCCCTTCTGATTTGGTTGTGAAAAAGGGTTCAAATATTTTTTCCTGAATGCTTTTATCAATCCCTGTCCCGTTATCTTTAAATTCCAGCTCAAAATATTTTTTTTCTTCATCAAATCTTGAACTCAAAATGAGTTTACCGTCTTTTTTCATGGCATGGGCAGAATTGATCTCCAGATTTCGTATCATCTGTTCTAATAGATGACGATCACCATTTATGTAATGAATAAATTCACCATATTTTTCTTGTATTTCAATATGTTTTAATACACCCGAGAGCACAAGTGTATCTGTTGTATCTTTTAATACAACATTCAAATCCAGTGGTTCAAATCTCGGTTTGGTTGGTGTTGAAAGGGATAAGAGGTTTTTACCATGTAACGCTACTTTTTCCAGATTGGTTAAAAATACTTCAGTCACTTCTTTAACTTTATGGGGTTTATCATAGTATTGCTGTAATAACTTTGCATGTACTAATAGTCCTCCAACAAGATTATTTAATTCGTGTCCTATACTACCGGCAATAACACCCAGTGTAGCTTGTTTTTCTGTTTGTACAAGTTGTTCATGCGCTCTTTTCAGTTCTGAAATATCCTTGTACATAAGAGAAACCGCTTCAACAGAACCCTCTTCTCTTTTAATTGGAGAAGCTGAAATGAGGACTGTTTTTGCTGAACCGGATTTTGTGTATCTAGTAGCTTCTATACTACGTATTGATTGACCTTCAATAACTTTTTGGGATAATTTTTGGGCTTCTTCAACTACATTGTCTTTTGCAATAAGGTCATCAATATAATGATCCAATGCTTCTTCCTCTGTAAAACCAAAGATATTGGTGGCCCCTTTATTCCATGAAGTTACTTTTGTATCCGGACTTATTGAAATGATCGCATCTGCCGCAAATTCGACTATGGAACGGAAGCGTTGTTCAGATTCTCTTAATTCACTGATAATTTCCCATACCAGGTTTTCCAATGTATTGGAAATATCCTTAACTTTTTTAGCATATTCCGTTGCTTTTATTTTTTTTGATTCCATTTTTTCCCTCTTTTATTTAGCCTGTTCCTATAATAGTATTAGTCTGTACGAGGAGGTTCATTTTTTGGCTCTTTAGGTACAGTGTTTATATTTTGCTTTTTCTGCAAGTTCAATATTAACAGTTAATAGAAATACTTTTGATTAGGATTAATGAGTTTGGCATACCTCTTGATATGTTAATAACAAACAAATCAAGGAGGTTAAAATGAAATTTTTAAAAAATGTTGTTATTTTGCTATTTATCGTAACGATGGTTTCTTTTTCTAATGCCTGTGCCGGTAAACGGGTTCATTATGTAAGAACGGCACCACCTGCCAGAAAAGTAGTCGTTGTTAGTAAAGCCCGACCATATAAAAATGCGGTTTGGAGAAATGGTTATTGGAAATGGCACCGGAACAAGTATGTTTGGGAAAATGGGAAATGGTTAAAACCTCGTGCCGGTTTTATTTGGATCGATGGGCACTGGAAAAAAACGCCGCATGGATGGCAATGGATTGATGGCCACTGGAAAAAACGGTAAATTAAAAGGGCCTGGAGATATAAATCCGGGCCCTTTATTCAACAATTTTCCAGGCTAAAGCAGCCGCGCCAAGTGCTGCCGAATTATCTCCCAATTCTGCCGCAACAATTCGAATATTCCTTTTTGCAATATCAAAAACTCTTTCCATTGCAACATTTCTTGAAATTTTTACATAAGGTTCTCCAATTGCTTCTACAACTCCTCCTCCTAAAACGACAACTTCTGGGTTAAAGATATTTAAAAGTGATGCAATACCATAGCCTATATAAGTGGCTGATTTTGTGATTGCATCGGTTACAGCAGGGTCATTATTTGCAAATGCGTCAGATAGCCGTTTGCTGCGTAATCGTTCGTTTTTGTCTTCCATATCATCAAATACATTTGTATTCACACCATTAATTTCGGCAATGCGAATCTCTCGTTCTATCGCTAGCCGGCTGGCAAAAGCTTCCAGACAGCCGTTATTTCCACAACCACACTGCGGACCGTCCGGGTTTAAAATGATATGGCCGAGTTCACCTGCGTTTTCATTATATCCATGTAACAACTCGCCGTCTATAATAACACCCCCTCCAATACCCGTGCCGATAAACAAACCGACCATATGTTGTGCGCCGTGTCCTGCACCATAAAAATACTCGCCATAAATTCCCACATTTCCATCGTTATCCAGGGCTACCGGTTTTTGGAATTTTTCCACTATTTTGGCTTTTAAAGGAGCGTCCACCCACTTGAGATTTGGTGTTTCTATAATTTTTCCTTCTTTCAAATCCAGTGGTCCCGGCGAGCCGATTCCAATGGCGGCAATCTCATCCAGGTTTGTTCCGGCATCCTCAATTGCCAGCTCAATGCACTCGTTGATTCTTTGTATTACATTTTCAAAACCAAGCTCTGCTTTGGTTTTCTTTTTTGCAGTACCATATATTTTGCCGTCTTTATCCGTAATTATACAATAAATTTTTGTACCGCCTAAATCTACTCCTACGACATATTGTGGTGTTTGGTTCATAGAAAATTCCCGTTATTAAAAGTTTTTACCTTTTTACATTATTAAGAATAAAATATAAAAATTTATTTAAATATTGAAAAGATTTTTCAGTAAATGTTGATTGTTGACAATACATGTAATATATGCTATATTCTAAAATCCTGATATAAAATAAAAGTGAAATATATGGAATCAGATCTTAACAAAAAACTAAAAGATAATGTTAAAGATGCTCCCATCGCGACTGTTTTAATTGACACAGATGGAAAGATTGTTTTTGCAAATACTTTATTTGTCAATTTTTTTAGATTAGAGTATGAACCAATTACTATAGATTTAAACTCTCTTTTAAGTGAATTTAATCCAGATTTGTCTTTAAAAATTTCGCACGGGAAACAGCAAATATCAATATCATTAAATTCTAAAAAAATTACATTATCCTGTTTTTTTATACCTGTAAATACTGGAAAAACTGTTAACAATTATATTGTGCAATTTTTTACCCTTGATTCGTATTCATTTTTTAATAAGGATGAAAAGAAAAAACATGATCAAGGACAAGTAAACCCTGTATTTTTATCAAAATCACTTTTACAAAGATTAAAGCTCGATAAAATTGAGATTTTTCTTAAAAAAGGTCAAAATTCTGCCTCTCATTATTATCTTTCGTCGGACAATGAGGGGACATTGCCGGATATAGCTTTTAGTTTATTAAACCCATTAATACAACAGTTTACTAACGAAAAAAATGTCTATTATTCTCGTAAAGATAAGAATAACATTCCGGAAATTCTACAAAATGAGTTTTCAGGGGATGAGATAAAATCATGTTTGTGTATACCCTATTATAACAAAGATGATTTGGTTGCTATTGTCTCCTTTGGATCTGTAAATTCTAAATTTAACTGGGATGTTCGTGATATAGATGATTGGACTGTTATTGCACAGCTTTTAGTTAAATCCGTATCGAATATAAAATCATTTACTGTACCAAGTGATGGTACCCTTGAAAACAATAATATTATAGAACATTATTATTCCGGCAGTGCTATTTTATTAAATGATATTATCGTTTCAATTAATAATGCTGCGCTGGAATTGATTGGAGCGGATAACCGGGAGCAAATTTTAGGGCATTCCGTTTATGAAATTTTAGGACCCGAATATATAGAAATTGCAAAAAATTATTCCAGACAACTCATGTCTAATGATGGAATTACTGAAGGTTATGAGTTTAGGTTAATTAAGTTAGACGGTACTCTTCTTGATATTGAATGTATCGGTATTAAAGTTGAATACAATAGACAACCTGCCCTGCGAATTGTTTTTAGAGATATTACACGTCAAAAAAATATTCAGGAAAAATTAAAAGAAAGCGAAAATCGTTACAGGACACTTGCCGAAGCAGCTCATGATATGATTTTTATAGTAGATCGAGACGGATCTATTGTATATGTTAACAGCTTTGCGGCAGAGCAATTTGATAAAACTGCTGATGAGATGGTTCAGTATAATACCAGTGATTTTTTCCCAGTAGAGGATGGTTATACACAAACAAAACTTCTCTCTCATGCCATCGAAACCGAACAAGCATTCTATATTGAATTGAAAACAACTCTACCCAAAAGTGAACTTTGGCTTGGCACATGGCTTGTTCCCTTACATAATAAAGATGGTAAGGTTGACCAGGTGCTTGGTGTGTCAAGAGATATTACCCCGATTAAAAACGTTGAACAGCAACTCATTCAAAGTAAAGAAAAATATCAACTTCTTGTAGACAACCAAACCGATATGGTTGTAAAGGTGGATACTGAAAATTACTTTATTTATGCAAGTCCTTCTTATTGTGAAATGTTTGGCAAATCCGAGCAGGAATTGGTCGGGAAAAGTTTTCTACCCTATGTACACAAATCAGATCGTAGCCCTACTCAGGAAAAAATGAAAGATTTATTTCATCCTCCTTACGAGTGTTATGTGGAACAACGCGCCCGAACTCAAAAGGGGTGGAGGTGGATCGGTTGGGCTGATAAAGCAATTGTTGATGAATCCGGGAATATTACCGAAATTATTGGGGTTGGGAGAGATATTACGGAACAAAAATTAGCAGAATTGGCTTTGCGTGAAAGTGAGGAAAAGTACAAAAGTCTGTTTTTAACAGCCAAAGATGCTATTATTATTATGAATGGGAAAAAGATTTTGGATGCGAATGTTTCATGCCGGGAAATGTTGATGGTGGATAACGAAAATTTGTATTCCAAAATGCTTTGGGATTTTTCTCCGCCCACTCAAAATAACAGTATAAATTCAAAATTATTCATGCAGGAGAAAATAAAATCTGCTATCCGTGGTAAGGACCAAACATTTGACTATATTCTGGAGAATGAACGGGGACTAATTTATACGGAAATAAAATTATGTCGTTTTAAATTAAACGGCCGGTGGGCGGTAATCAGCATTATTCGGGATATTTCCGAAAGACAACAAAGCGAAAGACTTTTGTATGAAAAGATCGGTAGATTTCGTGATATTGTTGAACGTTCATTGGATGGGTATTATTTTCTGGACACTGATGGGAACCTTGAATATCTTAATAAAGCTGCTGAAAAAATGATTGGGATTGAAAAAGAACATCTCAGGGACTTTTTAATTAAAAAAATCAGTGAAAAGGATATTGAAAAAAGTAAAAAGTATTTTTCTCAGGTAATGGGCGGGCGTCCAATTACCTGGCAGGAAATTGAGTTGGTAAACTCTAACAATAACAGGTTTTGGATTGGATTTAATGCACGACGGGTTATTGAAAATGGAATTGTCATCGGTGTTGAAGGCTTTGTAAAGGATGTGACAAAACAAAAATTAGCTGAACGAGCCTCTCGAAAGAACGAAGCTCGCTATCGTGCGTTATTTAACAGTATTCCCTTTGAAGTGTTCGGTCTTTCCATAGATGGTCTCTTTAGTGAAGCGAATGACACTTTTATCGAACATTGGGGCAAGGTATTGGGTAAAAATCCCAAGGAAGTTTTAGCCGATGCAACCTTTTCGCAGATTATTTCATCAATGGTAAACGAATCAACAATTCATCATGTAACCGCTATTCGCGACTGGAGTAAAGACGCAAAAGAGCAGCAACGTTTTTATAAATCATTACTCAGCCCCATTGCTACTGAAGACAAGCAGTTGATAGGCTTTGTGGGACTCAATATTGACGTTACCGATTTAACAAATGCCATCCAGGAAAACAAGAAATTTTCTGCCAGACTTGTAGATATTCAGGAAGACGAACGGGCCAAAATATCTCGTGAAATACACGATTCATTAGGGCAATATTTAACGGCACTTGAGTTTGAAATTAAAGCCGCATTATCAGCGTTATCCAATAACACTGATTTTGCCAAAAAAATATTACAGGATACCAGAAACACAATTGAAAAAGCAATACTAGAGGCCCAGGATTTATGCCATCTGTTAAGACCACCGTTGTTGGATGATTATGGATTAATTGTGGCACTAAAAGATTATTTTGATGAATATACAAAAATGTCTCAGATAAAAATAGAGTTTGAATATAACGAAAAAAGTGATAGATTAACTAAAAATGCAGAAACAACACTATTTCGTGTTTCTCAGGAAGCTTTAACGAATATCTTAAAGCATGCCCAGGCTACTTTGATTAGGATTTATCTCAAGAATCAGATTGACGGTGTGGAATTGGTTATAAATGATAATGGTTCCGGTTTTGATCCGGATGTTTTTAATAATAGTCAACGCGATCAATTTGGGCTTATTGGTATGCGTGAACGTGTAGAATTTTTGCAAGGTTCTTTTATAATTAAATCAGAGCCTAAAAAGGGCTCTGAAATAAGAGCATTTATCCCTTATGATTAATATAGTGGGGTGTTTATGGAAAAAATTAAAGTAATGTTGGCGGATGACCATACTTTGGTCCGGGAAGGTCTTAAACAATTATTAATGACCTTTGAAAATATTGAAGTTATTGGTGAAGCCGAAGATGGCGTTGAGGCCATTGATCTGGTTCAAAAAATTCAGCCGGATATTTTTATAATGGACATTTCAATGCCGAAAATGCGTGGTATTGAGGCAATGAAGGAAATAAAATATTTTGCCCCTGATACCCGGGTTATCATATTAAGTATGTATAGTAAAGAAGAATATATACGTCATTCTTTAGAAAACGGGGCTTCTGCTTATTTATTAAAACAATCGGCTTCAGAAGAGCTGAGGGCTGCAATACAATTTGTTATGAGAGGACAGTTATATATAAGCCCAATTATATCAAAACCAATTATTTCCGACTGGTTGATGGAAAAAAAACATAATTTTTCCGAAGAAGATATGAAAAGTCCATTATCAGGTCGTGAACAACAGGTTTTAAAGCTATTAGCCGAGGAATATAGCAACAAAGAAATTGCCGAGCTTTTACATATTAGTGTTAAGACGGTAGAAACACACCGTGCTCGTATAAAAGAAAAACTTGGGGCCAAATCAACAATTGCGCTGGTAAAATACGCTTTAAGAAATCGGCTGATTACTATCGATTAAACTTACTTGAAAACCTTACAAATATTTACAAACTTTTCGGTATTGTAATTCTTATTCTTGATATATATTTTAATAACGTCTTTTAAATAATGCCGACCAAATTTAAAAGATGAAATATTATTGAGCGTCCCTCCCCGGTATCTGGTGACCCCCCTAGCCAGCTACCAGGACGGCTTAATAATATCACGCCGAGCATCCTCGGTTTCCGGTAACCCCCCTAAACCCGGCGCCATTATGGATGGCTCGGCATTTTTTTGTATTATTTTATTAAAATCCTTTCATTTTCATACAATTCAGGCTCTTCTATTTAAATGTCTATATTTTAAAAATATATGGGTAGTATATATCGTTTTTTTAAGGGATTTTCTACATTTTGTCAAATAGAATTATATGTTCAAGATTGCATAAAAATCAATATACAAGTATTAAAATAATCCTTTTCATTTTAAAAATTGATTTATAATGGATATTTAAACGTCTATGTTTTGTTAAAACGTTTATGCATCTTTAAAAAGGATAAGATATGAAAAATATATTAGGAACAATTATTTGTACTGTTTTTTTGCTCTTTTGTAGTCCCGAAAAGGGAACAATTGCCTATAAAATTTCCGAAAAGGATTTAATTCCCGAAGGAATTACATTTTCTAAAACAACAAATTCATTTTATCTTGGTAGTCTTGTAAAAGCAAAAATTATTAAAATTGATGCTAAAACCGGGAAATTTCAAGATTTTACGTCTTCAGATATGTCTGGTATGCGATTTTTAGGTATGATTGTAGATGATAATCGAAAACATCTGTGGGCTTGCGGAAATTTGACCAATGATTCTACCTATATATCGGCTGTTTTAAAATTTGACCTTTTATCCGGGAAATTATTAAAATCTTATTCAATGAGTGATTCATTGCAAAATATTTATAATGACCTTGTTCAGGATGAAAGGGGAGATGTTTATTTTACAAACACTAATAAACAAACCGTTTATAAAATTAGTCAGGAAACCGATTCGGTTACAATATTTTTTGACGGTGACCAAATTTTACATCCCAATGGTATAACGATTTCCATGGATTTTAAATATCTTTACATTGCCTCCACTGAGTATGGAATTCGGGTGATTGACATTGAAAATCGCCAAATAGTTAATGAGCCTGCCGGTTTAATAAATTCGACCGGTCTGGACGGGATCAAGTATTATAAAAATAGCATAATAGGTATACAAAACGAAGTAAAAGACAAGAGCGAATGGAAAATAGCCAGGTATTTCCTTGATGAAACCGGCACCAAAATTAGCAAAATGGAGATTATTGATCAAAACAATCCTCATTTCAACATACCAACGACTTTGGTTATCCATAAGAATGATCTATATTGCCTGGCTAACAGTCAAATGGGCAACGTGAATTGGAATGATCTTGGAATTCGTCATTATGAGGCGCTTGAAGATATAATCATTTTAAAATATTCTCTGAAATAGCCGGGAGAATTATTAATATTAAAAATTTCGGGTTTAAAAGAGAAATAGGCTTCAAATATTGAAACATATCATCCATTCCTTGTCTGGTATTACCATCGAAAAATGATTGTGGATTCATTTGATGACTGATTAGTAATTGCTTCTTACTTGTTTTTGTTTTATATTAATTTTCGCGTAAATCTGAATTAAAATGAAGGAAAATAATGAATCGGTTTATAACAATACTTTTTATACTGTTTATATTTAGTTGTGGACATTTGAATAACGCACAGAAACAATTTGATGAAAATAATTTCAATAGTACTATATCGCTTTGCCGGGCTGCCGTAGAAAAAGATTCTACTGACTTTGAGGCTTTTGTGCTTTTGGGAAAAGCTTATAAAAAAATCGAAAAAACGGATAGTGCTGTTTTTGCCTTTAAAAAAGCAAATGTCTTAAAACCTCAGGAAAAGTATGTTTTAAACAACATCACAAATCTTTTGAGCCAGTTGGGTGATCAATTACAAAAGAATAAACAATATGTTGAGGCACAAAAGCAATACCAAGAAGCCCTGGCCTATGATAGTCTGAATTATAAAATTATCGAAAAAACAGGTGATGCTTTATTTAATCGGGGAAAGCATGACTTGGCTGTTATTAAGTATAACAGAGCCCTGGAATTGTCACCTGATTCAACCAATCTAATGAAAAAATTAGACAATATTGTTAAGCGTCAGGAGTTGGCCGAAAATGAAATAATAGCCGGGCAAAAGGCCCTGGATAAAAAACAGTTTAAAAAAGCGATTGACATTTTTACCAAAGCCCTTGAAGAAAAACCGGACCATAAACAGGCGAAATATCTGTTACATATTGCTAATGGAAGAAATTTTTATAAAAGCGGTAAAAGAAATAAAACATTGTGGGACGCTATTGTAGAATTTGGTTATGCAGCCTCTCTGTTCCCAGAACGTGCCGAACCTCATTACTATATGGGATTAACCTATAATAAAAAAGATAAAAACGAATATACAAATGCCATTGAAGAAATGGAACTGGCCGTAGAAAAAGAACCGGACAGCCAATTTGGAAAACTGGCAAAAAAAGAGCTGGATGAAATAAAAAAACGAAAAATTAAAATGGAAAAATTTTATTCAAACTAGTTTTTTATAGAAAAAGATATAAAATATTATGAAAACATTTAACGACGATATTTATTCGGAATTAAAAGAACTTGATTTTGAGCAAGTCAAAGCGTTTGATGCCCAGGTTACAGATGGTGAGGCTTTACCATATTATGATTCCATCCAGGTAAGCCGGGCAGCCGTTTTTCGCAACAAGCTTTCCGGAAGGGTAGGAAACTATTTTGAATCCTATGATGTTGACGTAACCTTGCAGGATAAAGAGTTGATGAGCAATTGTTCCTGTGGTCACTCCCGTAAATTATGCGTTCATGGTATTTCCTTATTGTATGCATGGGTTAATGACGGAGACGATTTTGTAGATGTTGGGAACAAATTGCGTGAAATAGAAAAAATGACCAAAGATGAATTGCTTAAAGTTGTGTTAAATATTGTCCGAATAAATCCTAATCTGATCGAGTTGTTCCTGATGAAGAACACTGAAGATTGGGATGAACTGGATATTGATGGACCTGATAAATAACGCCTAGATACGACCTATAAATTGGCAAAATTTTTGCATTAAGGGGGAAAAGATTTCTCTATAGAAAATCTTATGGTGTTGTTATTATTGGCTTTATTGTGTTGATGAACCGGTAGATTATGTATCTTTTGGGACATAGTATGTTTCATTTGAGCCATAATAAAAGTAAACATTTTAACCATATATTTTGTGGCGGAGTTGGGAGAGCCTAAGGAATGACAAAGGGATTACGACGAATTTATATTTTTTCTGCATTATTCATTCTTTTTATGATTCAAGCTGGTTTTACACAAGAGAATGTTTTTGAAATTCCCCGGCGAATTGAAAAAAATATCGATTTTTGGGTAAAAATATTCAGTTTTTATGCAGACAGTCAGGTTGTTATTCATGATAGTGAAAACCTGGATATAATATATGATGTCATCACTTTGGACAATTACTCTGATAATAATATCAGCTTTCATAAAAAATGGGAAAAAGTTGAAGATGTAAAAAAAGAGTATTGTGATATCCTTAAAAAACTCTCAAAATATAATAGTTTGGTGGATCCCAAGAGTTTAACTGATAAAGAACGATTTGTTTTTTATCTATGGCAGGGAATTGACAAACCTAAAAAATATAACATCGCCATGGAAAATATCAGGGGCCAGAAAGGACTAAAAAATCGTTTCAAGGAAGGTATTATTCGTTCAGGTCGTTATATGCACGAAATTGAAAAGATTTTTGAGAAATATAATTTACCTGTTGAATTAGGTTATTTGCCACATGTAGAGTCTTCTTTTAACCACACAGCTTATTCCAAAATGGGGGCTTCCGGATTATGGCAATTTACCAGAGGGACCGGCCGCCTTTTTATGAAGGTTAACAGCATTATTGACGAACGAAGTGATCCGTTTCATTCTACAGATGCTGCTGCCAGATTATTGAAAAAAAACTATGAAGAATTAGGCTCCTGGCCCTTGGCGATTACAGCCTATAATCATGGATTGGCTGGAATGAAACGTGCCCAGGCGCAATTGAACACAAGCGATTTTGGTGTGATTTACGACGAGTATAAAAGCCGTTCTTTTGGTTTTGCATCACGGAATTTTTATGCTGAATTTATCGCTGCTACACAGGTTGCCCAAAATTATAAAGAACTTTTCGGGGAATTAACGTTTGATCCTCCCATTGAAATTCAGCGTTTTGTTATACCGGATTATGTTTATTTGAGCACGTTGGCCAATTGTTTCGGTATCGACAAAAATGTTTTAATAGAGTATAACCCCGGTTTTCGCTCTCGCATCAGAGCCTCCAGACGTTGTATACCCAAGGGATATACGATGAATCTCCCAATCGTAGACCAGTTTGACCCGGCTGCCTTGTATGCTCAACTCGGTAAAACCACAAAAAGTAAGAAACAGATTGCTGGTGATGTATACAGCATTCAACCCGGTGATAATTTGGCATCAATCGCAAAGCGAAGCGGGACGACAATAGATGAACTTTTGGTGTATAATGATATTACTGATCCTGATTTGATTAAAATCGGCCAGGTTTTGGAAATCCCAAATCAACACAATAATCCCCAAAAATCAAACCTTGCTGATAATAAGCAACAAAAATCACAAAATGAAGAGGCAAACCAGCCTGATGTACAAGTAGCCCAGCGCAATATTTTGCCATCGGAGGCAGGAAGGTCCAAACAAACACTGCCTGTTGTTGCTATTACAGATACCAGTTATCTAAGAAACGCTGTTGATTCCCTGGTATGGAATTTTAATTTGGATTTTGCGCCTCCTGATAATGACAGGATTATCGTAGAACCTGATGAAACATTGGGGCATTTTGCCGAGTGGCTGGATGTTTCTGCACAAACACTTCGTCAGTTAAATCATTTGCATCTGAATCAAAATATTCGTGTCGGACAACGGTTAAAGCTGACATTTGATAACGTGGAGAGTCAAAAGTTCCATGAGCGCCGGATTGAATATCACAAAACAATTCAAACGAGGTTTTTTAATAGTTACAAGTTTTTAGGCTATCAAAAATATAATATTAAAAACGGGGACAATGTTTGGAAATTATGTTATCAAAAATTTAATATTCCCTGTTGGTTATTATATCATACTAATAAAGATAAAGACCTCGACAAGTTACAGCCTGGCGAAATCATTTCCATTCCCAAAATTGCATCGCTAGAACCACGCCGGCAAAATCTGGAAGCCGATTAGATTGTCATAATAATGAGTCGTTTTTTTATTCTTTTTTATCTACTGCTTTTTTGCCGAATCGTTTATCCGCTGGAAACAGGATTGGATAAACTTGTGAAACAAGATTTTTCAGCTTTAAAAGGTAAAAATGTTGGTTTAATTACAAATCATACGGCAATCACTACAGACTCGCGCCATATAATTGACGTTTTCCTGGAATCAACAACAATAAATCTTGCCGCATTATTTTCACCGGAACATGGACTAGAGGGGACAAAAGAAAATGGTGATACTATTTTCAATTCCGATTTGACCGAAAAAGGTATACCAATCTTTAGTTTGTATGGTAGTACTAAAAAGCCATTGCCTGATATGTTGCGAAATATTGACGTCCTGGTTTTTGATATTCAGGACATTGGAGCCAGATTTTATACCTATATCAGCACCATGTCGCTTGCGATGGAGGCTGCTGCTGAACAGAATATTCCTTTTGTGGTTCTGGACCGTCCAAATCCTTTGGGCGGTATTATTGTTGAAGGTCCGATGTTGATACCGCAATTTAAATCCTTTGTCGGGATGCACGCCATTCCTGTCCGTCATGGTATGACGGTTGGAGAACTGGCAACCATGTTTAATAACGAAGGATGGCTGAAAACTGGCCAAGTCGATTTGCAGGTTATTAAAATAAACGGTTGGCAGCGAAAGCATTTTTGGCCCGATTGGCAAACAGAGTGGACAGCGCCTTCTCCAAATATTCCACAGTTTTCTTCAGCGCTGGTATATCCCGGAATGGCTTTTCTGGAAGGGACTAATGTCTCTGAGGGGAGGGGAACAAGACAGCCGTTTGTTAAAATCGGTGCACCGTGGATAGATGCCTCCATTTTAAAAAATGAGATGCTAAAGATCAAAAATAAAGGAATAGCGTTTGATACAACCTCATTCGTACCAAAATCCATTCCCGGGATGAGTTCGAATCCAAAATATTTAGATCAACGCTGTTATGGATTAATGCTGCAAGTAACAAATGCGGAACAATTTTTATCTGTTCGGTTTGGCATTTCATTAATATATGTGTTATATTCCTTGTTTCCTGACGAATTCAGGTTTGATGAACGGTGGTTTAATCTCCTGGCCGGAAATGATGATTTGGTAAAAGCGATAAAAGATGGCAAGTCTATATCAACTGTATTGGAAACAAGTGACCGCGATGTGGAAAAATTTAAACAAATGCGACAGAAATATTTACTTTACTAATGGATGATTTTTTGGATAAAGAACACAATTCATATCATGAAAACCTTAACACGGTTTCGAAAAACTTTGCACCCAAAATAAGAACCACAATAGAACCTTATCCTGTGCAGGATGATAATGGTAATTTATATATTGCCCTGCGTGACACGCAAAGTGTTTCTGAGAGAAATATTTATCTTCCACAGGACCTGTTTTACCTGTTGCGATTTTTCAATGGTTCAACTTCTTTTGCTTCCATACAATCGGAATATGAAACAAAGTTTGGTGCTGCGCTGACCAGAGACCGTTTAATGGATATGATAAGCAAGCTTGATGAAGAATTTTATATTGATAATACCAGGTTTCAAAACAAGCTGAAATCGATAATTACCAAATACCGAAATCAACCCTTTCGATACCCGGTTTGTGCCGGGAGCAGTTATTCCAGTGATCAGAAAGATTTAGACCGTGATATACAGTCATGGCACAAAGCAGCTTCAATCGATTCTGAAATACTGGATAAGATCAGGAAAAAGCATGTGTCCGGACTTGTGGTGCCGCATATTGATCTCCGGTTAGGCGCAAAGACCTATGCTTCCGCCTATAAAGTTTTTCCCCATATTCAACAGGCAGATTTGTATGTGATTTTGGGAATAGGGCACCAGGGATTACAAAATATGTTTTCCATAACCCGGCATGATTTTTACACACCGTTGGGAACAGTGCCTGTTAATAAAAACCTGATCAGCGAGTTTGTCAAAAACGGCGGCGAATGTTATCTTGAAGATGAACTTGCGCATCGGGATGAACACAGTATTGAATTTCAAACCATATTTTTAAAACACCATATTTCTAAAGAATTTTCAATTCTGCCAATTTTAACCTCTTTTTCTCATGGAATTTTTAATGGTCATGCAAACGACGCCGGATTAAATTTTCAAAATTTTCTCAAAATTTTGAAAAAAACTCTGGCCTCTTTTAATGGCTCGATATGTTTTGTTGCCAGTGTTGATTTTTCACACATCGGCCCGAGCTATGGTGATTCCGAAGCACCTGATGCTGATTTTTTGGCCAGGGTGGAAAAAAACGACCAGGAAATAATCCGGCATTTGTGTCGACTGGACCAGAACGGAATGCAAAAATTATTTCACCAAAACAATAATACTTTTCGTGTTTGCGGCTATTCGGCATTAACCGTTTTACTGGAACTCATCCAGGCAAACCGGGGATATTTTCTCGATTATGGGTCTGCTGTTATGGACCAACAAAATTCTACTGTAACTTTTGCCAGCCTTCTTTTTATCTGAATTTTTTTCATAAAAATATAAAAAGGACTTGATTTTCTAGTTTTTTGGTGTTACTTTTTTAAAAAAGGTAACACCAGGAGGACAAATGGGAAATTTAACCCGATTTGGAATGTCTCTTGACGATAATTTGTTAAAAGAATTTGATAATTTAATTCGTGATAAAAAGTATCAAAATCGTTCTGAGGCCATTCGTGATTTAATAAGGGCGGCTTTGATACAAAGTGAGTGTGAAAAAGATGAAGCTGAAATTGTTGGTACAGTTACGCTGATTTATAATCACCATGAACACGAGTCTTCAGAAAAATTGACCAGTTTGCAGCACGTACACCATCACCAAATTTTGTCGACCATGCATATTCATTTGGACCATGATAATTGTCTGGAAGTTTTAGCGGTCCGCGGCAAAGCCAAGGATGTTCGTCATATTGCTGATGAACTTATTGGTCAGAAAGGTGTTCGGCATGGAAAACTGGTTACAACATTATCAGGTAAAAATTTAAAATAGTTACGTGTGGGAGTTTTAGAATGAAAAAATTGAGTTTGTGTGCTTTTATTTTGGTTTTTAGTGTTGGTTTGCTTTATGCCCGCACTGAAAGCCAGGATTCCGTAAAATATCGTTTTAATCCGGTCGTTGTTACGGCAACAAAAATTGCCGGTGTACAAAAAGACATTGCGGCGAGTGTTTCTGTAATCGATGAAAAACTAATAGAAAATTCGGTAGCAAATTCTGTATTTGATCTTGTCACTCAAAACGTTCCGGGTGTTTTTATCTCTGAGCGTGCTGTTATGGGATATGGTGTTTCGTCAGGTGCTGCGGGAGGTATTTCCATTCGTGGTATTGGTGGTTCACCGGTTACAGGTGTGCTGGTATTGCGCGACGGACGCCCGGATATTATGGGAATGATGGGACATCCGATTCCTGATGCCTATTCCCTGGATGGAGTGGAACGTATTGAAGTTGTTCGTGGCCCGGCTTCATTTTTATACGGCACCAATGCCATGGGCGGCGTTATTAACATTGTCTCTAAAAGATCAACTGAAGACGGCTTTAACACCCAGGTTTCCGCCGGTATGGGAAGTTTTGACACCAGGAATTACAGAGTTGCCCATGGTGGAAAAAGTGGCATTTTTGAATACCATGTTACGGCAGGACGTAATGAAACCGACGGGCATCGTGAAGAATCAGACTATGAAGGTGATTTTTATACGGCGCATTTCGGACTCAACCTTAATCCGGCTACCCAGATTGAGTTTAATGCCAATCTAACAGATTTATATCTTTTGGACCCAGGCACAGAGACAACACCTTATGTAGATCATTGGTATGATTTACAACGGTCCGGCGCTGATGTAACGATCTCTCATAGCGGCAAATTGGGTGACTCTTATTTAAAAATGCATGGTAATTTTGGTGATCATAAAATTTACGACGGCTGGCGTTCAAAGGACCATACCATCGGCGTTATGTTTTACCAGAATATGAAACTATTTAAAGGGAACGGTACTACAATCGGGTTTGATATAAAACAATACGGGGGTGATGCTGAAGATTCCGTAACCAAAAGTCCCTATCTTGATTATACAGAGAAAAATGTAGTTGAATACGCACCTTACATCCATACGCAGCAGCTTTTTTATGAGCGGTTTATTTTGTCCGGAGGAGTTCGTTTTGAAAAACATGAACTGTATGGATCGGAAATATTACCGAAAGCCGGGTTGGTTTACCATATAAACAATAGTACATCTGTTCGTTTATCTGCTGCTAAAGGATTTCGAAGCCCTTCTATTCGGGAACTGTACGTCATGCCTCCAAGAAATGAAGAACTGGAACCGGAACGAATGTGGAATTATGAGATCGGCTTGAGTAAACAACTTTATCATTGGTTGAATATTGAAACAGCCCTGTTTCGCTCAAAAGGTTCAAACCTCATCCAAATGCAAGGACCGCCAATGCAATTTGTAAACACCGGTGAATTTGATCATACAGGTTATGAAGTCAGTGTAAATTGTTATCCTGTGGAAAAGCTGATCCTTTCCGCGTCCTGGTCAAAACTTGATTTGCAGGATGAAACACTAAACAGTCCCGGTAAAAAATTAACAACATACGTTGCTTACGATTGGTTATTTGCCAGATCAGGTTTTAATTTTATTTATGTGCGTGATCTGTATGGTGATAACAATCATCAAAATCCAATGTCAAATTATTCTTTGTTGAATATTTTTACATCATTTAATTTAACACATGGCGTGGGTTTAAAATTCAGCGTTAAAAACGCCCTGGATAAAGAGTACCAGACAATGTGGGACTGTCCCATGCCGGGCAGATATTCAACAATGGAATTAATCTATAATTTTTAACAGGAAAAACTAGATGCAGTTGTCAGCCAAAAAACTTACGTTAAGCGCTATGTTTATCTCTCTTGGATTGGTCATTCCGATTTTATTTCATTCCATCGGAATGGGGAGTGTTTTTTTACCCATGTTTTGGCCTGTTGCGGCGGCTGCTTTCTTTTTACCAATTTCCTATGCTATTTTTGTAGGGGCGATAACGCCCCTTTTGTCGTTTGTTATTTCCGGCATGCCGCCGATTTCACCACCGATATTACAGATTATGATGGCAGAACTGACTGTTTTGGCCGGCATTTCATCTTTTTTTTATAACAAAAAAAACTGGTCTGTTTTCTGGGCTCTTTTTATGGGTTTGTTGTTTTCACGGTTTACTCTATTAGTAGGTGTTTTTCTACTGGCTCCGTTATTAGGTTTACCACCAAAACTTTTTTCCATTGCATCCGTTGTTAAAGGAATCCCCGGCATTCTTGTCATGCTGATAATCATTCCATTTATTAAAAAAAGGATATAAAAATGTCTCTTGAACATCGTGACTATTTTAACAGTATTTCAGAAAAATGGGACAATATAGCAGAGGATAAAAAATGTCTACCTGATTTGCTTGCAGATTTTGGTGTGAAACCCGGTGACCGGGTGTTGGACCTGGGATCAGGGACTGGTAAACTGGTGCGTTACTTAATTCCTATGGTCGGTCAGTCGGGAAGAGTGGTCTCTTCAGATTTTGCTGAAAAAATGCTTTTTATCGGCAAAAAGCGGTATAAAAGCCCTAATGTGGATTTTGTGTGCGCAGATATGAGCGCTTTGTCGTTTACAAAAAATTATTTTGACAAAGTGATTTGTTATTCTGTTTTCCCACATATTTTAAATCCACAAAAGGTAATGGAACAAATTTATTCCATTCTGAAACCGGGCGGCAAAGTACTTATTTTACATACCAGTTGCAGCCGGAAATTAAATAAACTTCATTCCGGTTTAAACGGCGTGGTTTGTCATGACATGATGCAGCAGGCAGATTTGTTCATGAAACAATATTCATCAATGTTTACACCTCTTCAGATTATTGAAAAACCCAATCTCTACTGGGTTGAAGCATTAAAATAATTTGCCAAAAATTATTTGACTATCTTTTTAAAATTTGATACCTTATTTTTCATTAAAAGGGAAAATATGGAAGATTTTAAAGATAGCAGCGATGAACAACTTGCCCTTGAGCTTCAGAAGGGGAATTATTCTGCATTTAAGGCACTATATTTTAGATATTTTAAAAAGTTAATACAGTTTACCGCCTATCATTATAATGAGCCTGATGAATTAGAAGACATTGTACAGGATGTTTTTTTTAAATTGTGGCAAAATCATTCCAAAATTATAATAAATACTTCATTCAAAGCCTACCTTTTTCAAATCGCAAATCGACTCGTTATTGACCGATATCGAAAAAAATCCAGATACAAAATGACTTTTACTAAAAATACTGACTATGAACCTGTTTTTGAAAACAGTAATGCTCTAACCACTATGATTGATGTGGAAAATGCTGTTAATCAGTTACCTGAAAAATTAAAAACTCCTTTTTTACTGAGCCGTTATCAGGGACTTAAAATCAAAGAAATTGCCAATGTTTTGCAAGTTTCTCCCAAAACAGTTGAAAAACGCTTATATACAGCCATAAAAAAACTGCAATTTTTATGTAAAGATAAAAATAAAATGTAGGTGTTTTAAAAGTTTATACGTCTATGTATATGAACCATTAATCAGGATTTATAATGAATAAAGCCCGTTTTGAAAAATTGTGTGTTAAAAAAATTACAGACCATCTTTCAGATAAAGAACAAAAGCAATTTGAGAATGAATTACAAAATAAAAGTAATAACCAATTTTATAACCAAATCACGGAAACATGGAATTCGCAAAAACAGCCCGAACTCGCAATTGATATTAATGTGCAGCGATCCTGGGACAATTTTGAAAAACGATTTAACATAAAACCGGAAACAAAAGTGCATTTGTCCCTGATGGATGTTATCAGATTACATTTTGAAAAAAGAGTGGTTATCGGTTATGCTATGGCGGTTTTGTTAATTTTCTGCACAAGTTTGTTTTTGTGGGAGGGATTTGTAAAAAATCAAACTATTTTTCTAACAACAGCAAACGGACAAATAACCGAATACACATTTTCAGACAATAGCACAGTTGTTTTAAATTCGGCAAGTTCTATAACTTTTAAGAATAAATTTTCAAGTGATAAGAGGCAAGTCCATTTACAGGGTGAAGCGTTATTCCATGTTACAAAAGACAGACGCCCTTTTGCTGTAATTACAGATAATGCACAAACACTGGTTAAAGGGACGACCTTTAATGTGTGGTGTCGGGACAATAAAACGCGTGTTATTGTCAAGGAAGGACATGTCCAGCTCTTATCCGACAGCTCTTATGCCAAAGGTCTTGACCTTTATACTGATCAAATGGCCCAGATAGACGCAAAAGGAACATCGAGCCCTGCAGAAAATATTGATGCTGAATATTTGTTACAATGGCAAAACGGAGTGTTGGTTTTTGAAAAAACACCTGTGGCTGAGGTTGTTTCTGAACTGGAAAGAAGATTTAATGTAAATATTGATGTTGATGATGAGGGCTTGCTCAAAACAACAATAACAGCTCTTTTTAAAGAGGCAACAGTGGAAAAAGTTTTGCAATCCATTTGCCTGGCAACCAATGATGGTTATTCGTTTGATAAAAATGATACCCAATATCTTTTAAGAAAAAATAAATGAAAAAATATATATACACATTTTTATTTTTGAGTTTGTTTGTTTCAAGCCGGTTTGGCATGACCGCATCCAAATTGACAAATGAGACGATTTCGATTATTAACAATAGTTCATTAAAAAGTGTTTTAAAACAAATTTCGAACCAAACTGATATAAATTTTATTTATTTTGATGAAATTGTGGATAATGTATCATTTACTTTTAGTAACGGCCCCATTAAGCTCTATAACGTATTTGATCAACTGAAAACTAGATCAAATATAGAATATAAAATACTAGATAATTGCACATTAGTGCTATATAAGGGACATTCTACAAGGAAACAAATTAACAGCTCGGAAAGAATAGAACATGAAATACGTTCTCCTGAATTAATTGACAGGCCGGTTTTAAATTATCCAAACTCTGCAAAAGAAAAAGGTGAAGAGGGAAGTGTAATTTTAAAGTTTTTTGTGGATAAAGATGGATACGTTAGCCAGCCAAATATTCAGCAATCATCTGGTTTCACATTACTTGATAGCGCTGCACTTGAATACTGTCAAACTTATCGTTACAAACCTGCGCAGGAGTTGAACAAACCTGTAGGAGTCTGGATTGTTTCAACCATTACTTATAAAACGTTTTCAACAGATTCAATACAAAATAATTATGTTAACGAAATAAAAAGATTTTATACACTATTAAAAGCTACTAATAATTCACTTGTACACGATCAAATAAGCCATAATATTTATTTATGTCACTTGAAACATGTAAAATTAATTGAAAAAAAAGATAACCTTTATGATAATGACTATTTAAATGACATTATTAAACCTGCTCTTTATAACAAATGGAAAATTAATTGGAACACAATTCCGCTTTATTTTTTAGTATTTTTAGATTTTTACGAACGTTTCCCAAACTCATCTGAAGCAGAAAGGGCTCTTTCAAGCTACAAAAAGTACTATAATTTCATAAATCAAAGTGATCTTGGAAAGTCTGGTTTGTTTGCGAATTCAAAAATGTAATTAATAGAGTTTTTAAAATTATCAGGATCGATTTACTTTTAAGAAAGGGAATATTATGAGATCATTGAAACGAATGTTGTATTTTATTTTTGGCTTGCCGTTTTTAACATGCTTTGCCGTATACGCTCAGCAGGCAGAGCCCCCTGCTTTGGAATATTCTGTTCATTTAGCACAATTTTTTTATGCTGAGAATAAAACTTATCTTGAAGTTTATTCAACTGTTAACCAAAAGTCGCTCACCTTTGTTGAAAAAGAAGGTGCCTATGAAGCCGGATATGAAACCGTAACAACTATTGTAAAGCAAGATTCTGTTATTGATTTTAAAATAGTACAGAATAAAACCGATGTTGATAGTTTGTCTCAGATATCTGAAGGCAAACAGCTATTTAACCTAAGTACGTTTAGTCTGATACCTGGTGAGTATAAAATTTTATTTACTATTCGCGATTTAAATTCCGAGATTGGTTTTGAAGATTCTACAAAGATCAATATTCGAGAGTTTTCAAAAACAAACCTTCAAATCAGTGATTTGCAATTGGCTTGCTCTATACAACCTGATAATTCTCCAAGTGTTTATGTAAAAAATGGGTATAAAGTTTTTCCGAGTGCTGACCGAATTTTCGGATTACATGCTCCTATTGCTTACAGTTATTTGGAAATATATAATTTGTCTCCGGTTGAAAATAATGGCACAGGTACTTATCGTATTAGTTACCAAATATTAGATGAAAAGGGTAACGTTGTAAAGGATGTTTCGGCAGTTGAAAGACAAAAACCTGGGTTGTCGGCAGTTGCTGTTAAAGGAATTAATGTTGTGACATTACATTCCGGGACCTATCAAATGGTTGTTCGTGTTGAAGATTGGGACAGTAAGGATGTTGTTATGGCAAATTCAAGATTTTTTGTCTATCGTGCCGGTGATTTTACTAAAGAAAAAATAGCAGAACAATCCAGCAAAGAACAGGAAGATAAACTGTTAAGTTATTATAATACATTATCCGAAGAACAATTGGACGCGGAATTTGAGTATACAAAATACATTTCCAAAAGATCAGAAAGATCAGAGTATGAAAAATTAGCTTTTAAAGAAAAACCACAGTTTTTATATGATTTCTGGAAAGAACGGGACAAAAGTCCGGAAACTCCGCAAAATGAATATCGTTTAAACTATTTAGGCGGGGCAAAGTATGCTGACGCTAATTTTAAAGGAACTCTAAGAGGCGGATGGAAATCTGATAAAGGTCGTGTTTTAATGGTTTATGGTACTCCGAGTGAGGTACAACGGTTTCCTTCAACGCTTGAAGTCCGTGGTTATGAAATTTGGGTTTATAACGATGTTCAAGGTGGTGTTAAATTTTATTTTGTTGATAAAAATAATATGGGCGAATTTGAATTGGTCCATTCAACTGCCAGGAAAGAAATGCATGATTCTGATTGGGAACGCTGGATAAAACCCGCACTTCGTTAAATTTTTATTTTATTTTTTTCAAAAAATCATTAAACTCCTAAAGAATATGGTTTCTTTAGGAGTTTTTTTTTATGTTGATGCAAGTTTTTATTCATTGTGGTGTTTAATTTATAAAACGGAATGGAAATGCAGGATCAACAATTAATAGAAAAATTCAAAGCCGGAGATGAGCAGGCATTTGATACTCTTTTTAAAAAGTATCAAATGATTGTTTTAAATACTTGTTATCGCCTTTTACAAGATGATACGGATTCTCAAGATGCCGCCCAGGAGATATTTATTAAAGTATATCGTGCGTTGCCCAAGTTTAAACCGGATGCACAATTTACAACCTGGTTGTATCGAATTTGTATAAATCATTGTTATAATGTTTTGCGTGCCAGGAAAAGAAAAAAACTAACCAGTATTTTTTCAAAAAACGATCAAAATGAAAATAGCCTGTTAGAAAAAATTGAAGACACTAACAATCCGATGCAGGATATGGAAAAAAAAGAATTAAAAGAAATGGTAATTTATGCTGTCAATCAACTTCCTAAAAATCAGCGAACAGCCGTTATTTTGCACCGGTTTGAAGGACTGTCTTATAAGGAAATTGCTGATGTTATGAATACCACTGTTTCTTCTGTTGAATCGCGGTTGCATAGGGCAAAATTGGCGTTGGCGAAAAATTTATCGAATTATATAAACTAATTAATTGTATAACTAAAGAGTTTATTATGAAGTGTACAAAAATAAGTAAAAAATTCTCTGCTTACCTGGATGGAGAAGTTCAAGGAAGTGTATTGGAACTTGTTGAAAAGCACCTGGCAAGTTGTGAAAAGTGCCGAACTGAACTTGAACAATTGAAAAGGGTGGATTCCCTCTTGGGTTCTATCCCTGGAGCTGAAAAAGCGCCATTCTTGCTGACGCGTGTCCGGGCCGAGTTAAGAAAGCCTGTTTCTGAACACTGGTGGGAAAAGGTTTTTCATTTTAGTGAAAAGGTTTTACTCCCGGCAACCGTGGCAGCAGGATTATTTGTAGGATTTTTATTAGGCTCACAATTATACACCCGGTTTGATAATGATTCAACAAATTATAAAAGTCTGGCAGACTATAATTCGGTTATTACAAAAATTTCAGAAACATCGCTGGTTCAGCAATATTCTGAATTGGTATTTGAAGTTAGTGAAAAGTAATTTGAGGACGTTATGAAAAAGTGGACATTAGCTGTTTTATTGTTTTCTTTAGCTATAAATATTTCAGTTTTGGGCACATTGTTTTACCTGTGGAAAATGAAAAAAATGCCGCCACCGGAGCCGCCTTTCCCAATGCATGAAGGCCCAGGTGGCCCACAGGGTGCAGAGATGAAATTTCCTCCTGAGGAAAGTAACTTTTTGCGCGATGCCAGAAAAGAACATTTTAGTAAAATTGAACCGTTGTTTGCCCAGATTAATGTTGAAAGAGAAAAATTGTTTCAGGAACTGTTGGGAGATGAACCTGACATGGATTCGATTAAAGTATCTGTTGAAGCAATTGAACATATAAAAGCTAAAATTGAATTTTTAACTGTAACTCATTTTTTAGGTTTAAAAGAGAAAATGCCTGATGATTTTTGGAAACCTGTTATTGAAAACTTTTTATTTCGAGAAAGAGCGTTTAAAAAAGGTCCTCGAGATTTCGGGCATAAAAAATCAATGAACAAAAGAGAACAAGGAGAATAGATATGAAAAATAAAACATTTTTTAGTTGTTTAGTGCTGGCGCTCATTTTTACGGGTTCGTTATTTGCTCAGATGCCTCCAAGAGACAGAGGTAAAGCAGATTTCCCGGGAAAAAGAGAGATGCTGCAAGAAAAATTACAATTAACAGAAGATCAAAAGGAAGCTTTTGCTGAACTGAGAATTGCCCATCAGAAAGAGATTTTACCGTTAAAGAATAAACTGGAAATTCTTAGACTTGATATGGAAGAAGTTTGTCTGGATGAAAATCCGGATATGAATAAAATTTCAAATATCATAGATGAAAAGAGTAAAGTAAAAGCTGAACTTGAAAAGAAAAATGTTGCCCATCGTTTTAAAATGCGAAGCATCCTTTCGGATGATCAAAAAAAGATTTGGGATGAACACAAATTTGATATGGGATTTCGCGGACCCGGAAAGATGGGAAAAAGATGTTTTGATCCGCAAGGTAAAGATGGTTGTGGCCCAGGTGGGTGCCCTCCATTACATAGATACTGGTTTTAATATATTAAAGCGGCGCATTTGTTAGCGCCGCTTTTTTTATGTTATAAAAGTTTTTCTGAAATAGATTTTGCCTGCATAAATAATCCGAGATAGTCCTGTCCTCCTGCTTTGGAATCTGTACCACTCATATTAAATCCGCCGAACGGATGTGCCCCTACCATTGCTCCCGTACATTTTCGGTTAATATATAAATTACCAACATGAAATTTCTTTTTAGCCATTTCAATTTTAAAACGGTTTTTAGAGTATACGGCCCCGGTGAGTCCGTATTCCGTACTATTGGCAATATTGATAGCTTCGTCAAAAGTTTTGGCTTTAATCAGCGCCAGCACCGGTCCAAAAATTTCTTCCTGATCCAGCCTTGCTCCGGGTTGAATATCTTTAAAAACAGTCGGTGTAATAAAATAACCCTCATCCGATATTTTTTCTCCACCCACAGCAAGCTTTCCTTCTTTTTTTCCGATGTCGATATATGAAAGGATTTTTTCTTCAGAGCTCTTATTTATAACCGGTCCCATATAATTATTGGGATTTTCAGTTGCCCCTACTGTGAGTTTTTTTGTTTTTTCTACAATCAGTTCGGTAATCTCTTCATACACATCTTCCAAAATAATAGCACGCGAACATGCCGAGCATTTTTGGCCCTGAAATCCATAGGCAGAAGCCACAATGTTTGTTGCCGCATCATCCAGATTTGCATCGCTGTCTACGATAATTGTGTCTTTACCGCCCATTTCAGCAATAACACGTTTAACCCAAATTTGACCAGGGGAGGGGCGTGCTGCCAGTTCAATAATCCGTAATCCGACTTCTTTTGAGCCGGTAAAGGAAATAAATCGAGTTTTTGGGTGTTGAACGAGATAATCTCCGATTTCACTGCCGCTTCCGGGTATATAATTTAATACTCCCTCCGGCAGCCCTGCTTCCTGCATAATTTCTACAAGTTGGTAACCGATTGTTGGTGAATCACTGGCTGGTTTTAGCAAAACAGTGTTGCCGGTGACAATTGCTGCTGCTGTCATCCCTGTCAAAATCGCCATGGGAAAATTCCAGGGCGGAATAACAGCGCCGACACCCAGCGGGATATAAGAAAGTTCCGGATATTCATTGGGAAATGGTGTGACGCCTTTAATTTCACTCCATCTAATCATTTCACGTGCATAAAAATCGAGGAAATCAATCGCTTCGGACGTGTCAGCCTCGGCTTCAATCCAGCTTTTACCCGTTTCATAAATCATCCAGGCATTAATTTCATATTTTCTTTTGCGCATAATTTGAGCAGCTTTTAAAAGCACAATGGCTCGTTCTTTGGGGGCCACCCAGCGCCATTTTTCAAAGGCCCTTAACGCAGCGTCCATTGCCAGGTCAACTTCATGTTTACCGGCTTTATGGAACGTACCGACAACCTGATCGCTGTTTGCCGGATTATAACTTTTGTGCAGACGATCGCTTTTTACATGTTTGCCATCAATGAAAAGTTTGTATTCATTATTAAATTTTGCCCTGACGCTTTCTAATGCCTTTTCCTGCGCTGTTTTGATTTGAATATCTGCAAAGTTACTGTAAGGTTCATTGTAAAATTCAGCTAACATAGATGGGCCCTCCTTTAGTTTGGGAAAAATTTAAAATTTATTCTCTTTCCCAATTATGAAACGTTTTATGTTATTTTTTTATATTTGTCAATTTGATTGTAAAATGTTATAAAACCGGCTGCTGTTAGACCAGCTATATATTCTATGTTTATATCCTGTTGGATAAATTGCTTTAATTGGTCTTCCGGCGCGCTGGATGCGTATAAAAACATTAATGAACGTGCTATTTGTAACGGTAGAATTCGCACGAGTCCCTGCAAATCTGACGCCTGAAAAATTTCCTTTTTTAAAGCAAAAATATGTGAAAACTCTTTTAAATGTTCCAACACCATTGCTAACACCAGGTTTGATATTTCCTGGTATTTTTCTTCCTGAAATAATTTTTTTGCTTCCAGACCAAAGTGAGCGTCGGTTTCACTTTTGGCAAAATCATCTATAATTTTTTGCAACTGTTGTTTGCCGTTTTTTAAAAAAGCCATGTCAAACTCACTGGAAAACATTTGTGCGATCGAATAGGCTTTTAACAGTTGTTTTTCAGGATTTTTTTCCGTATAAAATTCATAAATCGGAATATTGATTGAAAGCCAACGGTTTTGCGGATTTTGTTGATTATTCAACAATTCATCAAATATATCCAGATATAAATGCTCAAAATCGTGAAATTCTTCCAAAGCGAGTGTATGTTGAACGACCTGGTCAGCAGGGTCGTCATCTTCCCACTCGAAGTTGTTTTCAATAGCTTTACGAATTTCCTGCAACGCTGCTACTACTCGTCCGGTTTTATAATTAACCAATCCGTTTAAAAAATAAGCCTCGCCATTTTCCTGGTTTACTTGTAGTCCGGCATGAAATGATTTCAAGGCGTTTTCTGTTTGCCCCAGAATGAGTTCTGCCTCTGCCCGTTCGAAATATTCATCCGGTTTGCATGTTTTAAGGATATTTTTATAACATTTTTCTGCTTTTGCCCAATCATCAATTCCCAAATAACATCGTGCCTGTAAAATTAGGGTTAAAGTTTTGACGGGTTCTTCTGTTAAATTTTCCAGCCTATCCAAAGCTTTAATGAATTCCAGATTTTTGGCATCTGAAAGTGCTGCTGCTATTTGCATATCTGTGTTTTTTGTTGTTGACGTAACGTGCTCCTTTATAATAGCTTTTCCAGTATTTCGTCCGTTTCCGGAAAACGTCCAGTTTGTCTTTTTGAAAATATTAATTGCCCGTCTTTATGTATTTCAAAGACGCCGCCGCTCGATTTTATCAGATCTGCTGTAATATTAAATTTTTGTTTTATTGCATCTGCCAACCTGGCAGCATATGGATAATAGTTTCACACCGCACAATATTCTATTGACACCTTCATTAGATACTCCGTTTAATTATTTTAGGTTATCCGGATTTAATGCCAACAAGTCTTTGGATACGAATTGCCCATCTTTACGTACCAGTTCGTCATCGAAATAAATTTCTCCGCCGCCATATTCTGGGGTTTGTATACAAACCATGTCCCAATGGACCTGGGATTTATTGCCATTGTCGGTTTCATCATAGGCGGCACCGGGCGTAAAATGAAAAGATCCACCTATTTTTTCGTCAAATAATATATCCAGCATGGGATCGGTAATATATGGATTCAGACCAAAGGCAAATTCACCGATATATCGTGCACCTTCATCCGTATCCAGTACTTTATTTAAAGCCTCTGTTTTATCGGATGTTGCCTTGATGATTTTGCCGTCTCTAAACTCTAACCGAATATTTTCGTGTACAATGCCCTGGTAGATGGTTTTGGCCGTATAGGTGATATACCCGTTTACCGAATTTTTTACAGGCGCGGTAAACACCTCGCCGTCCGGAATGTTTCGGCCGCCGTCACATTTAACAGCCTTGAAACCTTTTATTGAAAATGTAAGATCTGTTCCGATACCTGTAATATGCACCTTGTCCGCTTTTTCCATACGCTCTACGAGAGAGTCCATCGCTTTGGACATTTTACCATAATCCATTGTACAAACATCAAAATAAAATTTTTCAAAGGCTTCGGTGCTCATACCCGCCTGCTGTGCCATAGACGCATGCGGCCAGCGCAGTACAACCCATTTTGTTTTGGGAACGCGTACATCCAGATGTACAGGCTGCCACCAATGTTTTTGATAGATTTTCATCTGTGCATCCGGGACGTCCGAAAGTTCGTTTATGTTATAACTGCCGCGAAGACCGATATAGGCGTCCATTTTTTCCATACGCTGGGCTTCAAGGCTGCCAACAAGCTGCATGGCATTTTCAGAAGACAATGAATAAATTTCGCGAAGAATTGTGTTTTGTTTAATGGTTACAAAGGGATTGCCCCCGGCCTTTTTAGCTTTCCGCATTAACGCAACAACCATTTCCGACGGTATATCTATTGCCTCTATTAAAATATTTTCGTCTTTTTGTAATTGGGTAGAATGATGTATCAGGACATCGGCAAGTTTATCATATCTGGGATCGTTCATTTCATTCTCCTGTAGAAATTGTTAAAAACAACACAGCGCAATATATAAAAATGTTTACCTATTGTCAATATTTGTTCCAAGCTGATTTAGGAACTATCGTATCGTTGGGGTTATAAACGAAAATTCTTGCTTTTTAATGCAAATATAAGTACACTTTTTCTCATGTTTTATAGAATGGAGCGGTTATGCAAAAAAGAGAGTGCCCTTCTTGTGCTGTCGAGATTGACAAAAGAGAACAGGTTTGTCCAATATGCGGGTATGAATTACCTCAGCAGAAAAATAATATAAAATGGATTGCCCTGTTTTTAGTACTGCTTTTTTTATGGCCTTTTATAAAGCTGATTGTGGCTTTTGTAAATTATATAATGTGATTTTTGCGAACTGGACAATAAATTTAGGAATACAAATGATACTTTCAGGTAAGGAAATTGAAAGACGCATCGGCGGGGATATTGTTATTGATCCTTTTAATGAAAAAAGACTGAATCCAAACAGCTATAACTTGTCTCTTTATAACGAACTGCTGGTGTATGAAAACAAAGAACTGGACATGAAACGTGAGAACAAGGCGCAGTTAATCACCATTCCGGACGAGGGCCTGTTGCTGGAACCGAACACATTGTATTTGGGCAGGACCGTTGAATATACTGAAACCCGTAATCTGGTCCCTATGCTGGAGGGACGTTCATCCATTGGCAGGTTGGGTGTTTTTATCCACGTTACGGCAGGATTTGGCGATGTTGGTTTTAAGGGATTTTGGACCCTGGAAATTTTTTGTGTGCAGCCGGTTAAAATTTATGCCGGTGTACAGGTCTGTCAGATTTATTATCACACAATTGAAGGTGATTATGTAAATTATAATAGCGGAAAATACCAGGGCAATTCCGGTATTCAGCCCAGTTTACTTTATAAAGATTTTCAACAAAATGACTTGAATGTTAAAAAATAATTGTGTTTATTGTACCGGAACGGATGTTAAAATAAATATGTAATAGGAATTAAGAGGTCTTGTTTATAAACAATAAATTATAGAATATAAGAAAATTTAAAGCGGTTTGTATGGTGAAATCCGGTGAAATTCCGGTACTGTCGCGCAACGGTTATAGTCCGACCCTGTACAATGAACCTAAAAAGGTCCGCTTTTGGTTCGCGTCAAGCCATTTGGATTACACAGGAACTTGGCGCTTTGGCCGAGTTTTTTTTGTTTAATCCCGAAAGGAAAACCATGTTCAAACAGATTAAAAAACGCAATGATCAGATTGTCGATTTTGACGAAAACAAGATTGTTCAGGCGATTGCCAAAGCCGGAAAAGCAACGGGAGAGTTTGATGTTGTTAGGGCAGGCCGGTTGACTCAAAAGGTGTTGCTCCTGGCCGAACAAATCATTCACGACAATATTCCCCAGGTCGAACAGATACAGGATATTGTAGAGGATGTTTTGTTGGATTCAAAGTTTAAAAGGACCGCCAAGGCCTATATATTATACCGGGACCAGCATAAACAATTGCGTGAACTTACCAATGCTGTTAACAATGGTTTGGTTGAAAAGTATCTTTACAAAACAGACTGGCAGGTAAAAGAAAACAGTAACATGTCCTATTCGTTGCAGGGATTGAACAATTATATTTCCAGTGAAATCAGTAAAAATTATTGGCTTAATAAAATATATCCGGAAAATATTAGGGCGGCCCATACTGATGGTGATTTTCATATTCATGACCTGAACATACTTTCCGTTTATTGTGTGGGATGGGATCTGTGGGACCTGTTGATGGAAGGGTTCACTGGCGTTGAAGGCAAAATTACCAGCAAACCGCCAAAGCATTTTCGTGCCGCATTGGGACAAATTGTGAACTTTTTTTACACCCTGCAAGGCGAAGCAGCCGGTGCCCAGGCTTTTAGTAATTTTGACACGTTACTTGCCCCGTTTATCCGCTATGATAATTTGACATACAAAGAAGTTAAACAGGCCATTCAGGAGTTTCTTTTTAATCTGAATGTACCTACCCGGGTTGGTTTTCAAACGCCCTTTACAAACGTTACGCTGGATTTGACGGTCCCAAAACATTATGCTGAACAGGCGGTTATTATTGGCGGCATGCCGCAAAACGAGTGCTATGCGGATTTTCAAAAAGAGATGGACATGTTTAACAAGGCCTTTTTGGAAGTTATGATTGCAGGCGACGCCAGCGGGCGTGTTTTTACTTTTCCAATTCCAACATATAATATTACCAAAGATTTTGATTGGGACAGCGAATCGAGTGAATTATTGTGGGAAGCAGCAGGTAAATATGGATTGCCCTATTTTTCGAATTTTGTGAATTCAGATATGAGCCCGGATGACGCTCGTTCCATGTGCTGTCGGTTAAGGATTGATAACAGGCAGTTGGAAAAACGCGGCGGCGGTTTGTTTGGTGCCAATCCTTTAACCGGCTCTATCGGCGTTGTAACGATAAATTTACCCCGTATTGGATTAAAATCCAAAAGTGAAAAAGAGTTTATGGACCGGCTTAGGGAGCTTATGGTCATTGCCAGGGACAGTCTGGAAATTAAAAGAAAAGTTTTGGAACACTTTACGGATTGTAATCTTTATCCCTATACAAAATTTTATTTAAGGAATATTATAGAACAGCACAGCAATTTTTGGAAGAACCATTTTTCCACAATCGGCGTTGTGGGTATGAACGAGGCCATAGAAAATATTTATGGAAAAAATATTGCCTCCGCAAAAGGGAAACAATTTGCAGAGGATGTTTTGGATTTTATGCGCGATGTTATTATCGATTTTCAGACAGAAACCGGAAATAATTACAACCTGGAAGCAACGCCGGCAGAAGGGACATCGTATAAATTAGCGCTTTTGGACCAGCAGCAATTTCAGAAAGCCATTTTTGGCAATGGACAGGGTAAAGATGTCAAGAATCCGTTTTATACCAACTCGACACAATTGCCTGTCAATTTTACGGACGATATTTTTGAGGCCCTGGAATTGCAGGATGATTTACAGGTGAAATACACCGGCGGTACGGTTTTACATTTTTTCCTTGGTGAAAGAATTAAAGAAACTGAAAGCGTGAAAAACATGGTAAAAAAGATTTGTGAAAATTATCATTTACCATATTTTACTCTAACGCCGACATTCAGTGTCTGTCCAAATCACGGTTATATTTCGGGAGAAGTGGCAGTTTGTGAAAAATGTTCCAGTTCTTGTGAGATTTATTCACGGGTTGTCGGCTATTTGCGCCCGATAAATCAATGGAATGACGGCAAAAAAGCCGAATTTGATTTACGTCAAACCTTTGCAGCCTGAACATGATCATTGGCGGATTGCAAAAATGTTCCTTGATTGATTATCCCGGGAAAATTGCGGCTGTTATTTTTACGGTCGGCTGCAACTTTCGCTGTCGTTACTGCCACAATCCCGAATTAATCATTCCCGGAAAACAGGTGCAAAATATACCTGTTGCTGATATTTTCAGCTTTTTAGAAACGCGTCGCAGCAAGCTGGATGGGGTTTGTATAACAGGGGGTGAGCCGACACTGCATACGGATTTACCTGAATTTGCTGAAAAAATTAAAACGATGGGATTTTTAGTAAAACTGGACACCAACGGCACACATCCGGATATGCTGCAACTGCTTGTTCATAAAAAACTTGTTGATTATATTGCCATGGATGTAAAAGCGCCGCTGCCGGATTATGCAAAGATTGCAGGGTATGAGGTTGATGCGGAGGTATTGGAAAAGAGTATTGAATTGATTATAACCTCCGGTATTCATCATGAATTTCGGACCACCGTGGTAAAACATCTCACAACAGTGGAGGATCTGAAAAAAATTACCATAACGATTAAAGGGGCGGAACGTTTTTATTTGCAAAAATTCGTTCCAACCAACGTCTACGATCCTGAACTCGCAGAAACCGAGCAATATACCCAGGATGAACTGAACGAAATAATACAGGAATTAAAAGAGTATGGCCGGGATTGCCGGGTAAGGTGATAGGTGAGGATATTTTTATCCACTTGAACTGGAGATTCGTAAACTTTTATTAAAAGTATATTGCTTTTTATAACTAAACACACTATATTAGTGTACACTGCAATCGTGTAATTATAAAATTTTGGAGTTAATGATATGCTAAAAAATATTACATTAAGTGCTGACGAAGAATTAATTGAAAAAGCCAGAAAAAGGGCACAGGCTGATAAAACAACGTTAAATGCCTCTTTTCGGCAGTGGCTAAAAACTTTTGCAAATTCCAGTTTTAAAGCACAAGACTATGATGAATTGATGCAAACTCTGAGTTATGTGAAATCAGACAAAAAATATACACGGGATGAGTTAAATGAACGATAAATATTTTATCGATACGAATATTTTTGTTTATGCATTCAATCAGAGTGAACCGGTAAAAAGGGAAAAAGCACATAACCTTGTTAAAAGAGCTCTTTTTGAAAAAAATGGCTGTATCAGTTATCAAGTTATCCAGGAATTTATTAATGTCGCAACACGCAAGTTTTTGGTTCCTTTTTCTGTTAGTGATTGTCAAAAGTATTTGGATAATGTATTGGCTCCATTATGTACGATTTTTTCAAATATAGAGATTTATCACAGAGCTTTAGATATTATGGAACGATGGAAATATTCTTTTTATGATTCTTTGATAATCGCTGCTGCTATACAAGCAGAGTGTAATATCCTATATTCCGAGGATTTGCAACATCAGCAAAAAATACAATCCCTTTCAATAATTAATCCGTTTATTTAGGATCGTTATTCATCCAATTTGATTTCAAAATTTTTTTTATCGCACCATCATCATTTTCTTTATATATTGTTGTCTGTTAACCTCCAGTCTGTAAAAATAAACACCGCTGGGGACTTGTTTCCCTAATGCATCAAGACCGTTCCATGTTTCCTGGTAAAATCCGGCGGATTTGTACCCGTCAAATAAAGTTTTTATTTGTCGTCCCAGCATGTTATAAATCGAGAGTTTTATGTATCCCGGTTCAGGCAATTCAAATTGGATCACCGTTTCCGGATTAAATGGATTGGGATAATTCTGTAAAAGATTCAGTTTTTGCGGCACTTTGGTTTTGTCATCCTGTTCGACAGCGACAAAGTCTTTGTGAAACAGGTTTTCCGGTGCATAGTCGTAAAACCCGTAGGGCATATATTCATTGGCAATAAAACTCGACATCCATTTGGGCAATTGTGGCGGGGTTTCACTGACCAGCATCTCACGCCATTGTTCGTCCGTTAGCCGGTCTGAAATAGGCTGCTTGAATTCATAATAAGAAAAGATAGCGCCACGGGTCATTCTTGTATCGCCGCCTTCATTGACAATGACATATATTTCCAGCGGATATCCGACACCTTCTTCAAGACATTTGTCGGAATTGGAATCCGTATGCACATCGGCTACAACAGCCATGTCATCTGCGTCTGATTCCCAGGGATTGGATGGGTCTTTGACCTCGGAAACAATTTTTTCCATAACTTTGCCGAAACAATAAATGTCATCGTATTCCGTGTCTGTTAATGGAGTATTTTCCAGTTCTTTAATCGAAATTCTTTTTAAGAAAATCAACAAATCTTCAAACAGAGCAAATTTTTCCGTAAATTCATCCAGAAACAAATTTCGCGAGCCAAGGCCTTCTCTGGCAAATTTGGTCAGACTTGCCAAACGTGCATAAAGATACGGGTTCGGCTCTACGTAACCTTTGGGTGGTCCCGGCGTAATGCCGCATGGGGATGTTGATTGTTTGGCATAGAGAATGGTATCATGCCGTAATTCCGCCCAGGAAGCCAGCGCCGTCATCAGTTCCTTGTCCATCCAGGCAGGTGATTGCATAAATAACGGATAGCCGGGGCCTTTTTCGTAAAACAGCGGCATCAGGCAATACAGCCAGTTCCAGTAAAGATTTTGCGCCCAGGTTTCAGCGCTCAATGCTTTGTATTCCTGTTTAAATTGATTAATTGTTTCGGTGTAGTTTGTAAAGGACGTTTCGTTATAAACAGAATCGGCAATTGTTAAGGCCCGCTCCGAACCCAGTATTGACATGATGTCCAATCCCATCGGGAAAAAACGATCCCTTACATAGGGATCAATTAAATGGGCTAGCATATATGAATCCGGTATAAATCGCTGGCCCATGAAACGAAATCCTTTATAGGTTATAAAAGTACCATAAATCCAGTTGGGTATTTTGGGCTCCGGCAATTCCTGGGCTTTAGCCATAAACTGAGTCAGGGATGCGCTGTCCGCCAACTCGTCCGGGTCAAGTGACAGGAAATTTTCACCGTAAACCTGGTCGGCAATTGTTTTATAGTCGTGAATGTTTGGATCGTCTGTTTTACCGACAAAGAAAACAGTGGGTTCATAAATATTTTTCCATAATTCCAATAGCGGCTGTTCGTCCGATTCCAGATTGAAAATCATTTGCACCAGCATAAGCGCCTGCAGGGTGTGGCGTTCCGCTATCTCACCGAATAAATCGGGTTCCATAGTCATGATGGTCCAGCCGTACCACATCATGGTTTTAAAATATGCTTTCAGTTCATCTGACTGTGTGTAATGGCCCCGTACTTTGAACTGGCTATAGTCCATTTTGGAAAACGTCCCTAAAATTGGTGAAAAAGCATATCCTTTTGTGTTTTGGATCAGCACCAGTTCTGAATCCACCAGAGCGGAAACAGATTCCGGAACAGTTACGGTGTCGCCGTCCAGTAATTTTTTGGCAACATACAAAAAGGCCAGGTTTTTCAAGGCTGCTTCCTGCACGGCAGAATTTGATGCGGTTTGACTTGTTATTTTTGCGTTTGCAAGTAAGGTATCGGTCATGTACCGCAGCATGCTGTTAAACTTTTGTATTTCAATTTCCGCTAAAAGTTTATCATACAAAACATGAAAGGTATGCAAAACCGCATCTGTTGTTACAAAAACCGGGGTGCCGTGCCAGGTACATTCATTATAGATATCAAATAACTGTTTATAGGGTGATTTTTTTACGATAAAATAGTTCTTTGCCAGTAAATTCATTTCTGTTTCATTTAAGGTAGATGGCATTCTAGTAAAATAATTTACATTAGCAAAATCCGGATCAATTGTAAACGATGGGACTGATGGAGTAAATTCGACCAAATAGGGTTGGTATGTCGCAAACTCTGTTTCCACATTTTCAGTAATATCGGCAATCATCTGTGATTGTGCCATAACGACGGATGACAGTGAAAAGATTAAAATAAAATTTATATACACGAGTTTAAATGTTCTCATGATACCCTCCAAAAATTTTATAAAAATTGTTATTTATTTTATTTTTGCTAATACTCTGAAAACTGATCTTTTATTTTATAATTTGAACAGGTAATTTAAATTTCCCGTTTGCAAAACCTATTGACATGAGGCTATCAAGAATATTAAATGTAAAAGCACCGGCTATGGTTGTACTATCGTAAGCAAGGATCTCAAAATTCCCTTGTATCGGATAATCTTTATCAAATGAATCTTTTGAAATGGAATCTTCCCATTCTGCAAAAAGTTCGTTATTTGCCAATTTGATCTTGCCCTGCTGGTCCATGGGAACAAGTGTGAAACTGCCGACACGTAATTTTTCGTCAATGGGGAGTGCCTGCATTTCAATTTCAATATGGTTTAATAAATCGACATTGTAAGCTATTATTTCCATGCTAGCTTTGTTCATCTGGATATGACCATTTTTTATTAACGTATTAAACTCTACATTTTTAAAATTCCCATTTAAAGCCAGGTCTCCATATTTGAGAGAGTCATCCGGATATGAATCGGTTATTTTTTTATATTCCAGATCCGTTCCATCCATACTTTTTACCGGAAAAGGTAATTTTGCTATAAAATCATATAATTTTAAATCAAATTCGCATTGGACCCAATCGTTTTCCGAAATATCCATTTTTAATTGACCGGCAATTCTGTCTTTTAAAATTCTGGTTATTTCAAATGTTCCGCCCGGAATATCTATTTCTGCACAAGCATTAGCAATGTTGAAATTGATATCAACCTGTGAACTATCCTGCGGTTTTTGGTTGATTTGGAACCGGCCGACATGTAACAAACCTCTTTTATTGATATTATTTATTTCAATCTCATCGTATGAAATATCTCCGATTTTGATTTTTTTAAATTGGAATTCAAGATCATCAACATACAGCGCTGCACCATAAGCTTCCGGCGTATAATTAAATTTATGCCCGTCGAGTTTTCCTTTGATCTGAATGTATTGTTGTGATGTTTCTGTTTGTTTGCACATAAAATTTAGGCCTATCACCAGTAAAATAATCGCAATTGTCAACTTTCTCATACCCTTACCTTTTTTTTGAATTGAATGATTAAGTCAGAAAACTATGGTGATGATATTTAAGTACGGTTATGCTATCAAATTTGATTATGAAATAAAAACAGTTAACTCTTTTTGATATATCTTATTTTAAATCAAAAATAGACCTTTCAATATATTATTTCACGAATTTATTTTAATGTTTAAAACATCAATTTTATTTTCTTACCAAGTCCGGATTGCCCCAGTAATACACCGGGTGGGGGCTATGCGCTTTTTCCATCAATTCGGCAAGTTCGTTTACTTTGTCGGGATGGCTGTCTGCAATATCGTTTGTTTCCGAAGGATCGTCTGCCAGGTTGTAGAGTTCTATTTTACCAGGATTGGAATGCATGTTTAACTGGACTGCTTTCCAGTCTCCGGCCAATACCGCCCTTTTCCCGTTTTGTTCATGAAATTCCCAGTAAAGATGATCATGTTCTTTTTGATTCTCTTTTCCTAAAAGTGTGGGCAGAAAGGAAATGCCGTCTATATCATTCGGTATTTTTGCGCCTGCAATTTCAAGGGCAGTCGGTAGAAAATCCCAAAAAGCTGAGATATGCTGACTTTTACTTCCGGCTTCTATTTTTCCGGGCCAGCGCACGATCAGGGGTACGCGAACGCCGCCTTCATACAGATCACGTTTACCGCCCCGTAATTCTCCGCTTGATTTGAACCATGTTCTTTGATAGCCTCCTTCGTTCATGGAACCATTATCGCTGGAAAACAGAACAATCGTATTCTCATCCAGCCCAAGTTCCTGCAGTTTGTTGAGCACCTGACCCACATCCCAATCCATTCTTGAAACCATGGCGGCATAAGTCGTTTTGGGTTCCGGTTGGTTGGTATAATGGTTCTGGTCGGTTACCGGTTGTTCATCAAACTTGTTCCGATATTTAGCTTTCCATTTTTCCTCAGCCACCAAACTGGCATGCGGGATTTGAAGAGCGAGGTGTATAAAAAAGGGCTGATCTGCTTTTGCTCTTTCTTCAATATATTTTAATGATTCTTCAAGAATCAAATCATCACTGTAAACCGTACCGGTGTGCAGATTGTTATCCGGATAGTTTATTTTTTCACCGTTACGATAAAGTGTTTTGGGGAAATAATGATGTGCCTTGCCATGATCGAGGTAACCGAATGCGTAATCGAATCCCTTGTCGTTCGGTAATTGAGCATCGGTTGTCCAGCATGCCATGGGACTTTTACCGATTAATGCCGTATGGTATCCGGCCTGTTTGAGAAAAGTTGCAACCGTCATGTCATCGGGATCGCGCCGGGTGGCCAGGCTGTGTGAATTTCCGCGTAAATAGGAATGTCCGGTATGTCTGCCTGTCATCAGAGAGTGACGTGAAGGCGCGCACACAGTACTGCCGGAATAGTGGCGCATAAAACGCATGCCTTCGGCTGCCAGTTTGTCAATATTGGGTGTTTGAATGTCTTTTTGACCATAACAGCCCAAATCACCATAACCCAGATCATCTGCCAGGATGAAGATGATATTGGGCCTTTTTTGTCTTTTTTCTGCACAGGATTGGAACAAACCTGCCAAACTCAAACCAACAGGGGCCAGCAATGTCTGTTTACAAAACTCACGTCTGTTTTGTCGGGATTCCATTTTAAATTCCTTTTATTTGTTGCAAATTTTTTCTTTCAAAAAACAATATAGAGATACCAGATTGCTATTAAAAGATATATTGCCCAAACACTCCAGAGTATAATAGCCCGCCAAACAGGAGGGACTACCCATTGTGGGAATTTTTTAGGCAGCAATCGATAGTTCAGGAAATAAAGCACAGGGATAAACAGAACGAAAGCAACGATACTGATTACACCGCCAATTTGAATCAAAGCGCCGGGTTGTGCCAGGGGCATGGTGATACACGTAACAGCAATAAGAAAAACAAGCCAAAAGTAATACCAATAGCTAAAGCTTTTTTGTCCGGCCCGGGATGAATGGGATCGTGTAAAATCCGCAAACTCGCGTGATGCGCCGTCTGCTGCCGCAAACCATGTGTCACCCAGAAAAGCGGCCGCGATGATGAGGAACAAAATTTTTCCTATTGTACCCAGCCACTGATAAAAAAAATCGGACTGTACCACAGCGATTTTCCAGCCCTGTGGATAAATCCCTTTGGGTGCCAGCAGGGCCAGGGCCAGCCAGGTTGTAATCATAACCGTAAATAAATTAATTAAAACACCAAAAAGATTGTCATAACGTAAATATTTTCGCCAGGCCATCCAGTTGGTTTTGTTTTCCGGAGTGTCCTCAAAATAAAAGCCTGTATGTTCCGGCTGTTGTTTACCGGATATATCTTTATCGGTTTGGACTTTTTCGGTATAAACAGCCATGCCCACACCTTTGTCTTTCATCCAATAGGAATACATCAGCGTAAAAAATCCACCCAAACCGGCAAAGGCCACTGCTGTCAACAGTTTTGATGCGTCAGTCGGGTCCCAGTTTGCAGGGATGTTGATGCTAAAGGGATTAAAAAAAGAGGAGAAAAAATCTTTTGATGCCGAAAAGACCTGCGGCTGGAACAGTGAGATTAAAAGTCCGATGACGGTTATGCCCACAATGACCTTCATAAAATTTTCAAGCAGTTTATATACGCGTGTTGATTTAAACATGCCGAATGAAAACAAAGCAATGGTTACATAAGCCCAGAATAATGATCCGGCCCGGGGAGATACATGACCGGGAAAGTGTGTCAGCTCATAAAGGGCCGTACCACCGGCGCTGGCGTATCCGCCGAACCACAGAAGCGATATAAAACAGAGTGCAAACAGCGGTATAGAGTACCAAATCCCAAGTCGTTTGAATCCGGCCCAGATGCCCTCACCTGTTAAAGCTGTATAGCGAATGACTTCAGCGTTAACAAAAAATTGTATAAGGCAGGCCGGAAGCAGCAGACCGATAAAGGACAGGCCGTATTTAGCGGCCAGATAAGGCCACCATACAAGCTCGCCGCTGCCCTGGGCAAATGACGCCCAGATAAAGGCCGGACCGATCATGGCAATAATTGCAAGCGGCATTTTAGGAACAGATTTTTTTTGCAGGTTTGTGATACTTTTTTCGCAATGTTTATTTTCTTTTTCTGTCATTTTTCCGTCTTTAGCGCTTTTGATATGAGAGTAAAGTATTTATTGTTTATACGTTTTTTCCAGCTCTTTAATTCTTTCCAGTTTTTCTTTAAAATTGCCATATATGTTTTCATCAGCATCAAATTCAGATTGATGTTTGCCGACATACTCGATTGCTTCCATTAAATCCTGTAAAACAGGATAAATATAATCGGACTGATTTTCCTGTTTTTCTATGATGAGGTCCAGAAAACATGATGAAGCATCTGCCTCGTCCGAAAATTCAAAAGCACCGTTCATAACATAATCTTTTAATCCAAATATATAGTATCGAAATGCTTTTACCGGCATCCATCGTAAGTTATCGACCCGTTCGATAACGTTTACCTGAAAGCTTTCCTGCATGTCATCATTGGTTTTACCAAAGAACATTTCATAGGCATATAAAGAATCAAAATTTTCTTTATAATTTCCCCAGTCTTTTTCAGATGGAACTTTATGCATTTTAAACACTAGAGTAAAATTTGGATTATTTAATATGGCTGACATCTATATGATGATAGTACAAATTATAAAAAAAGTGTGCAAGGGATTTTTGTAATAAATTTTCAATCAATATGCCACCTCATATTTTAAAAATAATATCTGTAACCCGGTATTAATATAATAGGATTATTTGGAAAGTTTGAATGGTATTTAATTAAATCTCTTTAGATTAACTTTTTGCCAGGTTTTAGCTAATGTTTTTATCTAGTCAGATACTATTTTAATAGGATCTGATACTCTTAAAGAATCAGCTATCAAAGTTCTTTCTTGAGCATCTTGGAGCCATAATTTAAGACGGTAATAACCTTCGACGCTGTCAAGTTCATTTTCAAAAATTGGAAAATGAATCGAGCCTTTTAATGTTGAATCTTGTGCTATATAAAACGGCTCTCCTATTGCAAGGCAGGTTACTGTATAAGGCATTTCCCATTTTCTATTTATTCTTTTTTCAATGTCAAATCCTATATTAAAAGCACAGTGGCCTAAAATTAAATCTTTTTTTAAAATGTTTGTAACAGTTATTTTGGCAATTTCATCTTTTTTGTATTCTGTTTTGTCCAGATGAATCATCATGGAATGCTGGCTTGTATCAATTATTTCAGACTCTTGTTTTAATTCATCAGGAACCGTAACTGTATCTTTTTCGCAATTGATAAAGAAAAAAAGTAACAAATAGATTAAATAAAATCTGTACAGGAATAAGCGTTTCATTGTATTCCTCACTTTTTTTACGTTTTGTTTTAAAAATGTCTTCGAACGTTCTGATATTTATTACTTATAACGTAGCCTAAAGGCCGAGTCCAGCTAGATAATTATTGATGAAATACAAAAGCTTTATAATGAATACCAGCACATCTTTTTTATTCACCACCTGTGGTTGTATGCAAAATTGCATTTGTTGTAACCAGCCATCCTGTTTTATCATCCATAAAATAAAGCGAATTTATGTCTGTACAGGTATTTATAAATTGAAGGTCCCAATGGTTACCCGCATCTGTGCTTTTAAACATCCTTCCATGGTAACCGCCTGCCCATCCCGTAGAATTATTTGCGAAACATACGCTATTTAATAAGTTAATTTCGTTAAAATTCTGGCTTTCCTGCCATGTTTGCCCGCCGTCCTTTGTATAATGAATATATCTATCAGTGCCGACTGCCCAGCCATTTTGTGTGTCCTTGAAATAAATATCACAGATATAACTTGAATTTATTATTTGAGGAGACCATGTTATACCGCCATCTTTTGTGTGAAAAATGTGACTTTTGTGTCCTTCAACTGTTCTGCCGTGACCGGCGGCCCAGCCTGTATTTTTGTCCAGGAATTGGATGGTTTCCAGCCATATATCAATTCCGGGAGATTGATCTGTCCAGTTCTCACCCCCATTTTCAGTATGTAAAATAGTACCATCCGTGCCCGCTGCCCACCCGGTTGTTTGGTCAATAAAGAAAACACTATTCAGATAACTATAGGTATCAACAGATTGGATGTCCCAGTTTTTACCACCATTATTTGTGTGAATGATAATATCTTTACCCAATGAACCGCCTACAGCCCAGCCGTTGTTGTGATCCAGGAAAAATATATCACAAAGATTGTGGGTAATGTCCGGAGATATATCATCCCAGTTTTGTCCGCCGTCTGTTGTGCATAGAATTTCACCTCTGCCGCCGGCAGTCCACCCGAATTTCGAATCGATAAAGAAAATGCTTTCAAACCACTCTGTTTTACGATGTGTTGAAAACATTTGCCAGGTATCGCCGGCATCCTCGGTAAAGAACATCAGTCCGTTTTTACCGACTGCCCATCCTTTATTTTCATTAATAAAGGAAACAGATAAAAGACCTTCAAACCCATCAATTGATTGAGCCGTCCAGGTATTCCCACCATTTGTTGTGTGGAAAATATTATCCGACCGCCTACCAACAATCCAGCCATTATTTTGATCGGTAAAGACAATGCTGCTATTTCTGTTGGAATTCGTATTACCAGCCTGATGCCAGCTTTTTCCATTATTGGCAGAGGACAAAACCACTCCGGAATGACCGGCGATCCATCCTTTGTTTTCTATAAAACATATATCGTCAAGTTTTTCCGTGGTACCGGAGGATTGTTTGTCCCACGTCTTGCCGCCATTGTCTGTATAAAGAATTGTGCCTTTGTCACCGACGATCCACCCATGATTTATATCTTGAAAATAAACGCAATAAAACCAGGTAGCGCCGCTATAAAAACTTGTGTGCCAGGTTTCTCCGCCGTTAATTGTATTTGCAATCAAGCCATCATAACCTACAGCCCATCCATTATTTTCGTCGATAAAGTAAATACTGATTACCCAGTTATTAACATCCAGTAATTGTGACTGCCAGCTTTCACCGCCATCCAATGTGTTGAAAATGATGCCGTTTGTTCCGGCCAGCCAGCCGATATTTTCGTTCAGAAAAAAAATATCAAAAAAGCTTTCCTCTGATTGAAATGATTTTACTGACCAGTTTTTACCGCCGTCCTTTGAATGTAGTATTGTTGAGGCTTCACCAGCCGCCCAAATTTCATTTTCATTAATTGTGAATACGGAATTAAGTGTATTGCCCTGGGGTTTGGGATATTGCCACATCCAGTTTGTATGAGGAACAGCAATCGTTGAAATATAGACAGGATAACTGATTGTTTTCTTGTAATCAGTGGAAAGATCTTTTTTACATGAAAATATTAATAACAACAAGATAGTTGTTAATACAGATTTTTTTAGTCCATTCATTGGTTTCTCCCCAACTTGTCGAATTAGAGTTGTTAATTATCAAATCATTTTCATATACTTTTTATCTAAACACATTATTTATATTTTTCCCAGCAACAATTTAGTTCATTAACTAGAGAAAGCTGGCTTTTTAAAAAGTGCCGTCTCTTCCTCGTGTGTGCTGTTATATCCCGTATTTGAAAAATGGAAAGTGAGATAAAAGTAAATCAGGAACATCCGTGCTCGACCAATTGTCCTGAAAAATTATCATTTATCCCTGATAAAAGAATAATACGAATTATTCAAAATCAGCGCAAGGGATTTTTATACTATTAGATTTTTTAAGAGAGTGGGTGAAGTGGTATGCATGAATATTATATGTTCGTTTATTATTTTATAGAGTAAAAAAATGGGCCAGACCCACAACTGTACCCATTTTTAGCTCATTACTACCGTTATAATGTTTCATTCATCCTATCATCAAGGGGAAATTAAAACCTGCTGTCTAAATATTTACAAAGGCTGTCTGTTTCATTCCGGTAATAATAACTACATGCTTGAATTTTTTCCTCATCCGAAAGTGCTTTTAATATATCGTCAAAGACCTTTTCTTTTAGCCAAAAACCGTTCCTATATTTTTCGTGTCTTTCGTTTGCCTGTAAATGTCTGGAGTAACCCGAAGGAATATCAAGTACCTTAAATGTTGATAATTTTTCCCTGGTATAATGGATTTTTAAATCTTTGTCCGCATTTTCACTTTGGTTAAGGTTATGTTTTTTTGCAACGGCATATAATTTTTCCGCATCGTTCCAGAGATTTTCACCAACAGTTCCATAGAATTTATAAAATTTATCATAGGCTGCTTTGATTGGGCTGTTTTCAAAATCTTTTGCTTGCAAGGACTGGGCATCCCAGTTTTCTATTTTAAATCCTTTTAATGGAACATCTACTTTTGGATTAAACAGTTCACATACATCTGGATGTGGATTTTCGGCTGTGACATAATCAAAAAGATTGATGATTTTGACCACATTTTTTGATTGTCTTTCATTTTGATATTCAACCGTTGAATATTCTATTTTATCGATAAATCCATTTTTATCACTGTCGTAATATCGTACCAACGGATATTTTAAACCTTTTGGCGGTTTCGGGCCTTCTTTGGTTTTTCCCCGGTCACAACTTCCATGATATAAACCCAGGTAGTCTATCTCCCAATATCCTTCATCCGCCCCAAACAAATGGATTCTGCCGTCAAATTTTCCAACATAAAGCTTTCCTTTGCCGGAAAAGTCTTTGTCGTGTTCCCAGCGGTCGCCGATTCGGTCGGAAAACTCGCCGTTAATTTTTTCATGAACGCTAAACATCTCCTCCCAGCGGACGTCTTCATCGTCTTCATCAAAAATAAACCAGGCCCCTTCCCAGTCGTTATAATCTGTCATTATCATATAACCGTCAAGGTAAGGTACCGTCAGCCTAAGCGCTTCCTGCCGATGGGCCAGTAATTTTTCGGATAAAAAATCGGCTTCTTTAAGGCCTTTAATTTTTTCAATTCTGTCGGCATATTTGGAAATATCAAAACCCTGCGTACTGTCATAGTATGTCAATTGTAAATCCAAAGCACTCCAAAGCTTTTCAGAAGTTTTGGAATTTAGTTCAAAGGCAAATTCTGCTTCTCCGATTGCTCCTCTATGGCCATTCTCGCCGGGAAATGTGTCCGCACATCGCATCACCATATTCGTTCGTCCGTCAAAATCAAAGTCATACCAGGCAATTGGATTCTCCCAGCTTTTGATGATATCGGCACGATAGCAATTCATAAACAGGCCGCTGCCGTGGATGTTCATAATGTATTTGAAGCCGTCTGTATACGTTTGTTCATCCGGGTAGAAAAAATCTTTCCAGGAAAGGTAGCACATATCGTTTTCACCGTTCAGGTTGATATGCAGTTTTGCTGAGTATGGTTTGCCCCATACGGAACGACCCGGAAAAGGGACTAAAAATTCTGCTTCCGGCTGCCCGTCATTGTTCAGGTCCATTGCTTTGTAATAAAAGTCATTGTTGTCGTCAAATCTGCCTGAGCTGTCCTTGTCTACTAAAATTGTATAATTACCCCAGTTATTGCGTATCGGGTTCCACATAACCGGTGGATTTTGTTCTACATTAAATGCTTTATTAAAATAGGCATTCCAGTCCTGATTTTCCTGTTCAGCGCTCCAGGGTAGTTGACCGTCATCGTTGACAAAAATTACCGTTTTCCCGTTCCATGTATACAATAATGTTTCCGGAGTGCCGTCATTATTCAAATCGTTGTATCCCCATTTTAACGGAGGTTGGTTGTAATTCCATTTGAGGACCGGCTCTTCAGCACAAAAAGCCATATTACAATTTGTAATTGTAATTAAAAATAATACAAAAATAATGTTTTTTATAAATAATTTGTTGCCCATAACCGATCCTGTTAACAATTTTGTCAAACAGGTCTTTGCCTGCTTTTTAAATTGAAATTCCGAATCCGTTACCATTATTTAAATTTTATAGAATATCATTGATCAAAAATAAAAGCACTAATTTTTACTATTTTTCAGAGTAAAATTTTAATTTCCGTCGATTATTTTAATAATTGTTTTTTAATGATACAACCTAAATTTAAGGAAAGTATTAAATTATAAAATTCGATTAGGTTATTTCAGGACAATCTCAGGGAGGGAATCGGCAATATCAATATTGAAACGTTTCATCGATATATCGGTTTATACCTGTAAAGGCGGTACTTTTTTTATACGACCGCAGATAAGGCAGCCATTTGGGTGATCAATTTTTTTAAATTGTATAGTTCAAATTTTTTATAAAAACAACAATCCGACTCCAATGACGGCGATCATTGCGCCCGTCATTTCTTTTACCGTGACCTTTTCTTTAAAGAAAATGATGGCGGGTGGAATAATAAGCACCGGCACAATGGACATGATGGTTGAGGCCACACCGGCCAGGGCGTGCTGAACGGCCAACAGTGAGAAGCTAACCCCCAGAAAAGGACCCCAGAAGGCACCATTGGTGGTATAAAGCATGCCCTTTTTATTTTTAAATCCCAGGCCCACTTTACCCCATGCCCTTAAAGGAAAGTAGAGCAGGCTCATGCCCAAAAGACCCACAAATTCCCGAATTTGGGTGGCGGCAAAGGCATTGTAATCGCCCATACCATACTTGCTGAACACCAATCCCACGGCTTGTCCGACAGCGCCGCCGGCAGCAAACAAAAGTCCGGAAACAGGGTGTGACAGCTTGATGTTTTTCTCTCCGCTTGGACGTTCAAGCACCACCAGGGCAATCCCGCTGACAACCAGGCCCATACCTAACAAGTCTGTGCCCGTCAATGTTTCGCCCATCATAAACCAACTGATTAAAGTGGTAATAGGGGGGACCAGCGCCATAATCAGCATGCTGACGCGGGAGCCGATCAGTACGAATGCCTGAAATAAAAGGACGTCTCCGATGACAAAACCGATTAATCCCGAAATGCCAAGCCAGAGCCAGGCATGGGCTGTGGCATCCACAGGAAAAAGCATGCCCCTGGTGAACAATGTAAAAATGGAGAGAAACACCAGGCCCATTGCCAGGCGGATCCAGTTTACAGCCAACGAGCCGATCAGTTTGCCTGCTTTTTCGAAAGACAGGGCCGTAGCGGTCCAAAAAACAGCGGTTAACAGGGCGGCTATTTCTCCGAGATGGGTTTGCAGCATGAAAAGTCCTTGTTGAGATAGAATTATTTTTATGGATATAAAAAACCGGACCAAAATTTCCAGCCCGGATTTGTTTCAATTATTTTTAAGGCACAATGTAGTGAAAAATGTCAGTTGCTTCAAGATAATTTTAGAACGCACTCGATATTTTTGCGGTAAGGGAGATCGAGTTTTGGATGATTGGGGTTAGGTGGAAAGCAATACATTTTTATTCGAGTATCTAAAGTATGGCTTTTTTTATTAATCTAAATCCAACGATTCGGATAAAAATTCCGATATTGAACCACCACCTTGATTTTTTGCTTCTCTTGAAAAATTAAATCGTCCACAAATTTTAGTCCATGCTTTAGACTTAATTCCTCTGTGAGTACCTAAAAGATTGTTATATTGATGCCGTAATGCTAAACTGGGATTTTCATAATAAGATTTAAATAATTTAAATTTTATCAAATTTTGTATATGGTATCCAAATCCAATAAATAGAATTGACTTCGCGTTTTCTATGATTTTATCAGCTAGTTTAAATTCTTTTGTAGAATTATTACTTTCATGTACAATTTTTATAGAAGAAACTGCAAATTTTATATTTTCAAAGGAGTGGTTCCCATAATTTTTATAAGAACCTAAATCACCATGAACATGTATAATTGGTAATGAGGGAATTATCTCTTCTTTAGAGATATTATAATTGTTACTTAAAATAGTTGATAGATAATGTTCTAAAGAACGATCATAATTGAAAGTAATAATTTGTAATTTATTTAATTTAAATTCTTCCCACGTTGGAGCCATCATATTATGCCATAAAGTTTCGTACCAATGGTCCTTTGGTTGTTCAGGTGGAAATAATTTTGCATTTTTTTCATAAAAAAACAGTTTATGTGCAATTGTATGCTTTCCTATTTCAATCCATTCAGGCCTGTTTTCTAAGAATGCGTCGACTGAAGAATAACCAGATTTAGATAAATCTGTTGTAAATTTATATAGGTATCCTGAATCAAATCCTGTAATCTGTGAAAAAAAAGTAGCTTCTAGTCCACGATCATTTGCACCTATTTTTATTATCTCATCTCGCAGTTCTACTCCGAGAGGGAAATTATATGGTTTGCTGGCCCCAGCCCCAAGAATAATCACTGTGTTTTTTTGGATCATTTTATTATTATATGGTTTTATGATTTTCAAGTCTAGAAAAATCAAGTAATTTATCTATATTTTTCATTGCTAGTTTTTTCAATGCAAATTCAGAAATATTTTCTATGTTTTCATTTACATCATATTGTTGATAACTTTTTTTAAAATTTTGATTCTCATAATCATCTCCAGAAAAATCTATCCAAGCTTGATTGAATTTGTCGAGATCAGCTCCTTTTAAGAAATATCTGAAATCTATCATTGCATTTTTATGTCTATCACGAGCAGCGAATAAAACTTTATAAACACTTTCTTTGGGGGGATTATTACCCATTTTTTCAAGCTCTACGATTTCTTTTATAAAAGAATTACGAAACTTATTTGCAGCTCGTATAAATTCTTGTTTGTCAATAATAATGTTTAATTTTTCAAATGACATGTCAACTGCTTTTTGGGTACTATTACGGCTTAAAAAGTATCCAAGTAATATACCTAAAATACCAAATATGCCAGAGGTAGCTATTTTGATAATGTCCATTATAAAATCTTTCATTTTACAACTTATTGTGTAATCTGTTATTTTGTAGGTTTTGATTTAGGAGAAGCTTGGCCTTTTACTATTATATGATTTTAAGACATGTTATAATACATGTGGTACTATTATCATTTTTTATGTGAATCTATCTTACACACAAACACACCTCTCCCAGCCCAATAATTTAATGTATAAATAACCAAGAATATGATTCTCAAAAAATTACAATCTTTTCCTTGCATGTACAGTTTAATCCCATATTTAAATTATAGAAAATCAGCTAAAAGAGCATCAGGAACTCCCATGCTCGACCAATCGTCCTGAAAAAACTTTTGCTGATAAGAGAATAATACATATTATTTAAAACTAGCGCAAGTGGTTTTTGAAAAATGTTGAAAATAATGGAATTGTTATTTTTTTATGGATATAAAATGTTAACACTTTACAATTTTGATTATTCTACTGTTCAGCCCCTTGGAAAGTGGAACCTATGAGCTGAACCCAACTATATATCTATCTTATTACAATGTTTTTGAGAAAGATGCCTTATACATGGATACGCCAAGCTGTTTACCGATGCCCGGAGATCGGAATTTTCCGGGCATAAATATGGGGTATAGTAATAGCCGACTGTTAAAAAAGTTAATCAGGCCAGGTTGTTTTTCCGAGTATTTCTGCACCTTCCAGTGTGCTTTTTCGTTTATAAACTTCATTATGACCAATTTTTCTATAGTATTCAAAATTTACCAAACCAATGTCACCTGCATACTCATAATTTTCATAAAAATTCATCCCAATTATGGATGAAATCCTAAGCACTACCGAAGGAAAGGTCGTGCCGTTTAATTCAAATGAACTAAAATTTTGTGCTTTAATATAATAATCCCAATCGTATTCCCAATTATCTCCAATTGCAAAATAATTAAGCAGTAAACGGCACGCAGGATATCCGCCTAAAATGCTGTCGGTTTTAACAACTATTTCATCTAGCCACTCGTCTTCATAGCTGACTTGTGTAGAATCAATTCCATTACTGTAATTATAACTGATTTTTGTCCCCTGTTTGGAATGAGAAAGAGTGTATTTAAATCCATTTGGCGCCTCATCCCTTGAAATTACCTCAACCCGGTATGTTGAAATAAACTTTTGATAAACATAAATCGGATCACCCGATGTATAAATATCTTTATATGTCCATTTATTACCTACGTGCAAGGGCAAATAATCTATACTTGGTTTTTTTGAGATGGTCAAGTCAGTGTTTGCCGTGGAGGAATCAATGTTAATTTGAAAGGTTGCGTCAATATAATTTTCTTTGGAAAGTTCAATTTTGTATTCTCCATTTGGCAGAGAATCTATAAAACTACCTAATGAATCAGTTACAAAATTTCCAATGGTTTTGGGCTTTCTACTTAAATAAAAATACTCATCATTTAAATACAAGGAGACGTTTACATTGGAAACCGGTTTCCCCACGGGGTCAACCACTTTTCCGTTAAAATTTGTATAAAGTCTTTGTAAATTGACCTTTAGTTGAGTAGCCGGGTCCGTCACTACAATGTTTGATGAATATGGCTTGAAATAAGAGATGTCAATAAAAACATTATAATTTCCGGTTGGTATTGATTTAAACCAGGCAATTCCCGAGCCGTCTGTTTTTTGTGTATCAGAGACTGCGCCTTCTATTCGTACCGGTACTCCATTTAAATCGCTAAAAGTCGAGTCAGTAAATACAAGATTTACATATAAATTGGATTCTTTTACGCTGATATCAATTGTATCATCTTTGCCGTTAACCTCATTACTGTCAACCGGATTGTTGTCTTTCTGACAGCTCAGGCTGAACAAAAAGATTAATATCAGCAGGTAATTAGATTTCGACATCATTTGCCTCCAATTTTTTTAATACTAAATTCGAGAGACGGGTTTGTGTACATTTCTGTTAAAATGTTTTTCAATAAATAAAAATTATAAACATTATTATTTGTCTGAAAAACAATTCAGTCAATCTATGCCAATAACCGAACACACTTGACCCAATAATTTATATTAGAAAGAACAGGGATATGATGCTAAAAAACAGGCGATCTCTTCCTTGTATGTGTTTTTAAATCCCATAATTTGCAATTAGAAAATAATAAGCGTATCAGTAATTCCCATGCTCGATAAATTATTCTGAAATAAATAATATTACTGATACATTAATAATACATATAATTTAAAAACAGTGCAAGTGCTTTTTGAAAAATGTTGAGAATGATTGTATTTTTTTTTGGAGGTGATTATAAGAGTGCCTGTATTTACAGATAAAAATCGGCCGCCAGTGTCATAACCTGTTCAAAGGATTTTTGAATGTCGGATTTATATTTTTCAACAACAGGAAAGGGATTTTCATGGGTATAGGGATGGTCGAAATCCAGGTGCGTCATGTTTTGAATTTGTTCACCCGGTACGGTTATGGTTCTTTTGATGGCTTCAGCCGGAATAACCGTATCGTTTTCCAAACCAACGGCAAAAATACGCGCTCCGATTTCAGCAAAGCGTTTTGCCCTGAATTCGGGATTCTGGCTTTCGTGAAGCATGGCTTTGAAAAAAAGATGTGATTCCATCGGCAGCGGGGTATGATGGCCCTGTCGTTCAAAAGAATCCAGGTATACAGTCAGGGATTCGCTGGCTTCGCTGTCCAGGATCATTTTGGAAACAGGATGGGTTTGGTTCATGGTTGCCCCTCCGCAGAACATGAATAATTTAGAACCATCAAACAGTTGCGAAGGGCTGGCCATCATTAAAATTTCTCCCAGAAACGCGCCGGCAGAATATCCGAAAAAATCAATATCAGCATCTTTATCAATATATGAAAATTGCCCGCCCCGGATTTGCCAGGAAAGAGAAATAATATCGTGATAGGTTTGTATCCCTGACGTCAGAAACCGTTCCGGCGCAAATTGCAATCTGTGGCTGATGGCCGCATTGGCAAACGTAGCATGTGTTACTTCCGGGAACAGGGATTCCCGTTCTTTTGCCACCTGTCGCATTAATTTGGGACTGCTCCAGGTTTCCGGCGCACGGTCCATGTGAAAGGCCGTGGGAAAAAGAAGCACGGCCGCCCCGGTACGACGGACCAGATCATTTGCCCAGGGAAGGTATTTGTCCCAGGACTTTTCGTTTAAGCCGTGGAGCATAACAATCACTTTGCGGATTGGAAATTCGGAACTGGGTCTCAGCAGAATGAGCTGGAAATTTTGATTTTCTAAAACATCCGCATCAGACACTTGCAGGCTTTTAAAAATATATTGATTTGAATAGGTGTTTTGAGCCAGGTAGTATTGGAAAAGCGCCTTAAATGACCGGTTCATGGTATAGTCCGGTTGAGTTTTGGTGACCAATGCATGTTCGGAATGAAAAGGCATCTTTTCAATGATCAGGCCGTCTTTTTTTACGGCTTTGCCCGGCTGCAATGAATGGTAAAGATGGTGTAAACGCTGATAATCATCCTGGTAGCAGGGATGATGTGCCGCGTGTATAGCGGGGGCCTGGTTTGGCGGAACAGAAATGAGCTGAGAACAAATCATTTTATTTTTCATTCTTTCGTTTTTGATTTTTGTTTTTTAAACCCTGGACCTGTTTCTTTTTATTTTTTAATAAATCTTCCCAGCGCTGAATGCCTTCTTTGTAACTATTAATTTTTTTTATCAATTGATCGATTTCTCCGGACATCTCATTCAATTTTTCTTCAGCTTCCTGTGCCGGCATGGATTCGAGGGATGTATCCAACCTCAGGAATTCTCGAAAATAATCGGATATGATTTTTATCTGCTCTAAAGAGTAACCGAACAATTGTAAATCCTGAATCAAATGGCATAGATAAACATAGTGTTCTGAATAAAGCCGAAAACCGCCTTCGCTTCGCATATCCGGCACGATGATACCTTTGTCTTCCCAATGTTTAAGCGTTCGGGGGCTTACTCCAATTCGCTCTGCTAAATTGCCAACAGTAATATATTGTTTGCCTTTGCTGCTGTCTTTACCGGATTTGGATTGTTGGGGTAATCCCACTTTTTTAATAATCTTTTGCACGCCATCCAGATCATATCCCAATTCCTGTAACTTTTTTATCTGTTCTACCTGCTCAATTGCAGGTTGTGAATAAATGGGTGTCTGGTCTTCTGTGAATCCCATGGATTGAATTAATTTATTCTTTTCCCAAAGTGCTAAATCATGTTCTGAGGTTTGTGTTTTTATAAGAAATTCATCTCTTGTAAATACCCGTTCTTTCAAAGTGTCTCCAAGCGTTTACTTTTATTTTTAATTAAACATGTACGTTCACGTATATCTTGAATAAAGATACGCTTTTCTGCTGTTATTGTCAAGGAAAATTTAAATGGAAGAGTATGAGGAATGTACGAATAATAAATTTTATGCAGGGCGCCGTTCCGGAACCCCGCATAATGTCTTTAAGCTGTTATTCGCTATAAAAATCTGCAATTTTTAAACGGCTGATCTGAGTTCTGTTCAATCCTGCGTGTAGTTTGTTGCCGGCACAATATGCCAGCAGAACATGATCGTCTGTAAAGTCAATTGCCGTATAACAAAACCAACCAATCGGATCGTCTTCAATATCACCAAGCTTTTTCCAGTTTTTGCCGTCATCTGTAGAAATTGCTATGCTCTGGGGCGTACGACGCCCCGCGCCGCGATGTTCGGGTTCATAGTTTTCATTCCATACCATGAACAAATCATTGGTTGACGGGATGCGCTCAATCGCTGCCGGAGACCTCGGTGAAACAATGTTACTTGGTTCAAACTGTGACCAGCTTTCACATTGGTCTTTTGAAAATGACAGATATTGTACACCCTTGTCGGTGCGGCAAAACATCATAACATCGCCGTTTTTTAGTTGAATCGCGCCGGGTTCCTGCACATATACTTTGTTTGGATTTGGTACCTCTTGTGAACCTGTCCAGGTTTTACCATAATCATCCGAATAATAACACATGATACGCCCGGATGCGTGCCACTCTTTTCCCGGAGATGTATGTCGTGATACCGGAAGTACAATTCGACCGTTTGGCAACTGGATAACACGGTCGTTATTTAAAATATAATAACCGGTTTCCTGAATACATTGAATGGGCTCACTCCACGAATTCGCTTCATCAGAAGATAACCGCATCATCGGGACACAATCTTCCAGGGAATTTTTTCGCAGGTAAAACAGTGCAATTTGACCATTATCCAGCCGAAGCAGCGATACGGACATCACGTTCATATTGCCTTCATTCGGGATAATTTCTACGTCTTCTTTCGTCCAGGTTTTGCCGCCATCGTCCGAATAGCGTCCCATCAGGCTGGCTTTGGCATGATCGGAATCACCACCGGAGAAATGAGTATACACAAACAATATCCGTCCATCTGTCAATTGGATAAAATCACCTTCGCTGTTTCGGGGATTGTCCCCTGACGGTTCCAAACATAATACGATTTCTTTTGGAAATAAATTATCATTTCTATGACAACTCTGAATGGCACATATTGTAATTATAATTATAAATAGACTAATTCCTTTTTTCTTCATTTTTGTTTTCTCTCCTTAAAAAATAAATTTGGTAAATAAAATTTGTCCATCATCTAATTATTGGTTGCGTTCCCGATCCTTTTGGATATGAGTGTATATCTCTCTTTCTTTTTATTTTTAGCCGGTTTATGGGGACAATATGTACAGTTGCCGGACAGGCATGTTGCAAGACGTATGTGCTTTTGTTATTACTTTATCAAGGCTATGTTTAACACTTTTAACGTCTCTTTATCTTTGTCAAATTCTTACCAAATCCATCAGTATCCACACATAAGAATATTGTCCTTTCACAAAAATAAAAAATGCCTTGTTTGGATTAAAATTAATATTTACTTTTGTAAATAGTCAAAATTCTTTCTTTTGCCTGTTATTATTAGTAGAGTATGATAAGGACGACTAATAATTGAGGTTATTTCCTTTACGTAAAATATCGAGTATTGTATAATTAAAATTGATTAAGAATTTTTTATGTAAATAACAACATAATTTAAAGTTTTTACAATTCTCTTTACCTTATAAATCCGAAAAAAGAAAGAACAACATATTGACAAACTACAAAATCAGATCGCTAAAGCCGGAACCTTGGAAGGCAAAATTACTTGTTAGGCTACAAGTCTTGGAAAATTAGTCATCCAGGACTTTATTTTTTATATTATTTCGATCATGTAATTATAATCTAAAAAGTTTGATTGAATAAAAAGTTAATGACTTAAATGGAGTTAAAATGGATTCAATTCGTGAAGCTATAGACTATACTATTTTTAATAATTCTATTGGTAAATATTTACTGTTTTTCGGTACGATTGTCCTGTCTCTTATTATTGGTCGAATTGTTTATTATTTTTTCAAAACATATCTTAGAAGATTGGCAGAAAAATCAAAAAACCGGTTTGATGATTATCTGGTTGACATTATTGAAGAGCCAATTGTTTTACTGATTGCAACCGGAGGTGTTTTCTTTGGCGCCAAATTCCTTGTGTTAAATGGTACGGGAGAAAAATTCTTTAACAATGTCGTTATTACAATGCTGACATTAACCGTAACATGGTTTCTGGTACGTTTTTTTGAAATGTTGATTACAGTGTACGTCGAGCCTATGGTCAGCAAGTCTGAAAGTAAACTTGATGATCAAATATTACCTATCTTGAAAAAGTCAATCAAAACCGTCATTTTGATACTTGCAGCGATTGTAATTTTATCTAATTTGGGGTATGATATATTATCAATCCTGGCAGGTATTGGTATCGGTGGACTTGCGATTGCGCTTGCAGCGCAGGATGCCGTAAAAAATATTATTGGCGGTATAACGATCTTTTGGGACAAACCTTTTCAAATTGATGATTGGATTGAAGTGGATGGCCGTTCCGGCTCTGTTATAGAGGTTGGAATGAGAAGTACACGAATTAAAACAGTTGGCGGTACTCATGTTGTTGTCCCTAATAGTACTATTGTTGACACAATGGTTGAGAATTTTTCAAAACGTGAAAGACGCCGTCAGGTTATCACAATAGGTCTGGTATATGAAACCTCATCAGACGATATGGAAAGAGCAATGGAAATTATTCGCAAGACATTACAGAATATTGATGGTATTGACTATAATGATATCATGATTCGTTTTGTCAATTTCGGAGCTTTTTCTCTCGATTTAGAAATAGTGTACTGGATTACTGATAATGATAACTGGAAAATTATTGTTCATAAAGTAAATATGGGTATTAAACGAAATCTTGATGACTCTGGAATTGAAATGGCATTTCCAACACAGACTCACTATGTTATAAATCAAACCAAATAATACACCGGCAGCAATAAACAGTAAAATCAAAAGGGATATAGGCGCACCTCAAAAAAGGTGCGCTATTCACACTGTACATTGCTGATGATTTAATCTCTAATCTGATGTAACCAATAACTGCATTGCAAAATAAATCATTTATATTTAATTTGAATTGTTTAACACCTGAAAAAGTCAGGTGCAATATACACCTTTTTCGTATATTGGCAATATTTGGTAAAGGTTAAATCTCATCTCCCGCCTTTAAACTTATCAGCACCTTTTATTTCCAGCTTGCGTACGAGTATGGCCTTTCGTTGATTTCCCTGCTTATCTTTGTAATCAAAATCCGTATAGGCCATTAAAAGTTGGTTCGGACCAATTGGCAGCATGGTTGTATAACCGTCAGTTATTTCCATTTTTTTACGGTTGTCGCCTTCAAGTATACGAAACGGTTCGGTCCATTCCCGTCCTGTTCCGTTAAGTGAAAAAGACAACCAAATGCCCGGTCGCCCATAGGAAAGCGCCATGACTCCACAATCAAGTTGAGTAAGACAGGGCATTACGCCGAAATTACCAAGCTGATTGAGTGCAACCGGTTTTTCCCAGGTTTTTCCTCTATCTTTTGAAAAGGTAATCATCATTGACTTTTGGTTATGGTCTGTTCGCCGGATAACACAGACCAGTTCACCATTTGCATTGACTGCCAGCATCGGTTCTGTCATTGCATCTTTGCCGTTGTCATCAGTGGCAATAAGTGACCTTTTTTCCCAATTATGACCGTTGTCATTTGAAACCATGCATGTTACACTAAAATGCTTTGGCACTGAACCATCCGGATTGAGATAATTGCTGCGATAGTCAGCATAAAAAAGTTCATTGCCAAATTTTAACGGTGGACGTTCAAAGGCCGTACGCGAAACAAGCACACTTTCTTCTTCTTTGGCTGTGGTCCATATTAAAGCATCCTTACTGTCATAATGGATGATTTCGTCCTGCCACTGCTTTGATTCAGGTGTCCAGCGCGAGGCTTCCATATTCTTTTTGTAATTTTGGATAGCTGGCGGACATTCATCAAGGCTGTAAAATAAATTCCAGTTATAGGCATAAACTTTAGCTATTGGTTTAGGCAATGCCAGATTCGCCTCTTTTATATTGAACGGTTTGGCCATGGGCAGGCAGATAAATTCGCCGTTGAATAACGGACAACTTAATCCTGACTTTGGAAGTGAGTCGTCGACTAATGGCTTCCAGCTTTCACCCTTGTCGTCAGAGATGTAGGTGGGTGAGGCCGTCCCATAAGCTGAGACAGCGTCTTTCCCGACATGATAGCGAAGCAGGATCCTGTCGCCGGGGTAAGGTGAAATACTGACGAATTGGTGATGCCCCCAGCGCTTCTCGCCCACTTCTGATACTGCAACCACAACCGGTTCATCCAGACATAGCTTAACACCATTTCCAAGGTCATATTCTATTGTATTGGTTTCCTTGTCCGATGTACAGAATACACAATTCAAACAAATAATGAAAAAAAGTACTTGGAAAAAGTTTGATAATCGCATAATTATCCTTGACAATTTTTTTATTTAAATGTCATTCATGGTGCAGATGGGATAGAATTTTAATCCATCTTCCTATTAATTTTACAGGTTACATTTATACAATTATTTTTGTGTTGCCGCCACGACTTAGATCGATATCCATGTTACGTTTGTTTGTTTTCCAGGCACCGGCTGTAAAATCAGGTATTTTTATCGAGTTTGAGTTGTTTCTCACCGACCAGTCCGAAAGCGGCACAATGGAACTCCATGCGGCTGCGTCATACACATCCTGGTCCAACGGCAGACCGTTGTGCAGACAGTCAATCAAGTGCCAGTCTATTTTCAGGTCTGAACCGCCATGTCCGCTGTTTTTTGATAGTTCATTCAGTTTATTAAATATTTCCGGTGTATACTTAATCTTGAGCTTTTCACATTCTTTATCAGAAACCCATTTATGATTTCCGGTGGAAATTCTTGGAGGCGGCGGATCATAAAGGGCGGCTCCTTGAGTGCCATAAATTCCGTGAATCATGTTATGGGGGGAAGGCGTTGTTGCGTCGTGCTGCAACATGATGGTCCGTCCTTGTGTCGTTTTAATAACCGTCGTGCTCATATTACCTCGATAATCCAGGTCTGCAAATTCCTCAAAAAAACTGTCGGTTTTTGCAAGTTCTTTAGCTTTGGCAGCCATCATAAAATCTTTGCTTTCCACAGATACGAGAAACTCTAATTTATCGCCCCTGTTTATATCCATCATTTGTGCAATTGGACCGAGTCCGTGTGTTGGATAAATATTTCCCCTTCGGCTACCATACTGTCTCAGCCACCACATATTCCAGTACATATTTTTGTTAAAGTTATTTTTCATTTTACTTGTATTATAGGCACAGTCCCCGTGTACTATTTCGCCAAAAAATCCTTGCCGTGCCATATTCAACATCACCAGTTGAAAAGGCATATAAGAATAGTTTTCCAGCATCATACAATGTTTGCGGGTGCGTTCCGCTGTTTCGACCAGTTGCCATGCCTCTTCGATTGTGCCGGCAGCAGGCACCTCGGATGCAACGTGTTTCCCTTGTTCCATGGCATAAATTGCCATCTCCGCGTGCATGTACCAGGGAGTCGTTACAATCACCAGATCAATATCATTGCGCTGACACAGTTTTTTCCATTCGTCTTTTGAACCGGAATATAGTTCCGGATTGTGATCGGTATTTTTTAATAACTCTTTTGCGGCCAATGTTTTTTCCGGCCTGAGGTCGCACAGGGCCTTTATTTCAACACCATCAATACGCTTCATGGTTTTGACATGTGACGGACCTCTTTGTCCAAGACCGATCACCCCAATACGGACAGTGCTGATTTTCGGAGCCGCATAACCCGACATGTTAAAATGCTGTACATGCTTTTTTTCATAGTCCTGAATGTATTGTACCAGGTTTGTTTCGTTGGGGGTTGAATTTGAAGCGCAACCATGTAAAATGCCACTGCCAATCCCCAGAGCTGTTATGCCGGTAGCTTTAATGAAATCTCTTCTGCTTGTCGTCATTATATTATCCTTTTTATTTTAAATTGAGAATTTTAGTATAAATAGTCTTTAATTTATTTTTTCTATTTAAAAAATTTTCAAAATTATTAAATAAAATTGATCATACTCAAACCAGAGGATATATTTTGTATTTGTTGGATGTTATTTTTCCAGACTTTTTTAAATTACTTGGAAAATATCGTATTTATTGAGCCTAGTCCGAGCTTTTAATATAAAATTCGGTTTAAAATTTCAATTTTATATGGAATCGGGTTCCTGTATTTGAAAAACAGGGTGGGGAAGATGAACAAACTATTGTTTTATGATAGATATAACAAAATCAATGTAATATCCATACATCATGTTCCAAAGAAAAGAATTAATTATCAACTTTTCCGGGCAATGGTGGTAAATGAGGAATTGTCTTTAATGATTTCAATTATATCAAATTTATTCAATTGGCAAAACAATTTCAATTCATCAATTGTAAAAGAACGTAATATGGATTCATCGACTATTGTTTTTGTCGCTTTTCCTTTTTCCTCAATATGATAGGTTGCGTGCCAGTTCCATGTCCAGCCTGTTTGCAGGTTGGGTGAGTTGATGCTTATCCTTTTATATTTTCTATTGTTATATTCAACGGTATTTTCAAATTCTTTACTAACAGCCGCAAAAATGATTTGTGCCCTGAAATTATCAAAAATCAGAATCCCGTCATTTTTTAATGTATTGTGTATGGATTGCAGTGCCTGCATGACATCATCATTGGTTGTCATGTAACAAAAACTTCTTCCGGGGATAATAACCGCATCAAACTTTTCAGTCAATTGTAAATTTCTGATGTCTCCCTGGATAAAATGAGCATCGGGATTGTTTTTGCGGGCAATTTCCAGCATTTCGGCATACAGGTCCAAACCGGTATAATTGTAATTTGAAGCAAGAAAATAGGGTGCCAAATTTCCGTTTCCGCAGCCCAGGTCAAGGACCGATTTGCAATTATATTTATTTAAATACTTTTCATAAAAGATAAATTCTTTTTTATAATCAAAAAGAGATTGATACATTTCGTAATATACTTGTGCCAGTTCCGAATATAATTTTGTCATAGTTGTATCCACATTCAAGTTTTTAATAATCACATTACATGTACTGAATATTTTTGTGTACTAGATTAATTTTTGTCCCAGGGCAATCCTTCCCACCAAATTTCACCTTTATCATTTTGCTGCGGTGTGCCGGGTGTGGACCGTCCGTTTTCAACATATTTACGTAATATATCCGTCATTTGTTTAACCAAATCAGGGTGTTTGTCGATTAAATTTTTTGTTTCTTTTGGATCTGAAGAGAGATCATAAAGCTGCCATGTGGGGAGGCCCTGCTCTATGGCCTCTTTATCGTTCGGTTTGCTCCAGCCGCCGGAACCGGCAGAATACTGGAGTTTCCATGTTCCTTTTCGCACTACAAAAACACCGGTATAAGAGTGACAAATAACCGCTTCATGCAAAGGCCCATCCATGTTTTCACCTTTTAGTACCGGCATCAGGCTGATACTGTCCTCGGCGGCTGTATCAGGAATTTCAAGTCCTGCGGCATCGGCACAGGTTGCCATAATATCAACCAGAGAAATGGTCTGGTCTGAGGTTGTGTTTGGTTTGATATGCCCCGGCCAGCGGACGATAAAGGGTACCCGGTGACCGCCTTCAAGGGCGTCTGCTTTCATGCCCCGCCAATGATTTTGCAGCTTTACATTTTTTTCTAAAAGTTCGGAAAAATTACAAACAGGAGAAGTTCCATTGTCTGTTGTAAAAATGAGCAGGGTGTTGTCTGCAACGTTATTATCATCCAGTGCTTTCATGATTTGCCCAACGCACCAATCCGTCTCCATTATATAGTCAGCATAGGGGCTAATGCCGCTTTTACCCTGAAATGCCTTTGACGGAGCAATAGGTGTATGCGGAGATGTCATTGGAAAATAGAGAAAAAACGGCTCTTTTGTCTGTGCCTGTTGATGAATATATTCAACGGATTTTTGAGTGATGGTTGGTAACACCGTTTCAAGGTCCCAGCCTTCAACACCCATTCCTTTTTCAGCGTGATAGTGCTCTTCAAAGGAGAGATTTTTATCGGGAACACCCTGCATATACCCGTTTTCAATCCACACAAACGGCGGCCAGTTCGGTACATCATCTCCAAAATAATAGTCAAAACCACATCCCATGGGCCCGCCGTTGATTTTTTTAGTGAAGTCAATTTCCTGCAGATTTTCGGTAAAACCACCGTCTTTTCCGGGCCAGTTCCATCCCAAATGCCATTTACCGATGCATGCCGTATCGTAACCGGCGTTTTTTAACATCTGTGGTAAAGTTAATCGGTCTTTTTCAATTAACGGATGCTCCCACTGGTACACAATACTCCGTTTTAAGCGGCTTCTCCACGAATACCGGCCGGTCAACACACCATAGCGGGTTGGTGAACAGACAGCCGAGCCGGAATGCGCATCACTAAAGCTTGTACTTTGTTTGAGGAGCACATCGAGATTTGGTGTGGGGATGCCTAATTTATCATTCAATGCTGCTACCGAATCCACACCCATATCGTCAGCAAGGATTAATACAATGTTGGGCAATTTATTTTTTTTTACGGAACAACCCATACCGGACAGCATCATTGCTGCGGTACCGAGATTGATTGTTTTTAGAAAATTACGTCTTGTTTGGTTTATATTATTCATCATTTTCCATTTTTGTGTGCGTTATTTAGCGGCTAAAATAAGTGAATAAAATACGACAGCGTATATTTTTTTTCAGAGATATGTTTGTATGGTTTTAATGTAAGGCTGATCAGGAATTTAAGCAACTGATTTTGTGATTTATGGGTGTTATAAATGAAACGTTATTCCATTTGTTTTGGTGGGCGAGGGGAAGTTTGCATAATTGGTTGTTTACGGGGGCTGTATCAAAAGCCCAAAAAACTGCAATTCAATAAAGTAATTTTAGTATTATTTAGAAATGAAGCCTGCTTTAAGAGAAGCGGGCTTTATATTTTTTTAATTTCCTGATTTTTTATAGTATTTTCGGATATTAAATGCCAAGCATAGCAACCCAAATTCATGGTTTACTTTTTCAATTCCCCTTAAACTAAATTTACTGAATTTTTGGTTTTTCTTGAAATCAGCAAATGGGGTTTCAACTTCATTGCCTCTTTTTTTACGGAGTTTTATACCTTTTTCAGAATTCAAATTCTCGCGGGCTTTTGCCTTGAATTTTTCCAATTCACGATTTATCTGCACTGTTCGATGGCCAGCACCTCTTTTACATTTTTCGGCATGTGAACAACCGCCACAATCTTCACATTCATAAACACGTTGTTGATTGAGGAACCCTGTTGCTGTTTTCCTGGTCCTTATATCCCGGAACCAGAGCGCTCTGTCTGCCGGACAATAGAAGCAATCCTGCTGCTTATCATATCTCATATTATCTCGATGAAAGATATTTTGACGAAAACTACGGCTTTGTTCTCGATGGAACGAACCATATTTCAAAAAGTTTTCTATTTTATATTCAGACAAAAGTAAATAGTTTTCATGATTGCCATAGCCACAGTCTCCGGTATAGGTCTCTGGAATAAATTTTTCATTCCGCTTGACGATCTTGAAAAGATGGGCTGGAAAGCTGGCTGAGTCCGATGCATTTTGACCAACAGAATAATTGACAAGAAATTGGTGGTTGGTACTGATTTGCACATTATAGGCAGGCCGAAGCGTTTCATCTTTCATTCGCATAAAGGTTGAGTCGGTGTCTGTTTTGGAATAAGAGTTGCGGCCGGCAAGTTTATTTTCCTGGTCCTCATATTTGGCCAATTTTTCCGATTCCTTCTTCAGCTTGTTGGCCCGGCTTTTTAAAGAGCGGGCCTTTTTCTTATTCCCTTCTTTTTCCAGTCGTTCGTTGATTTCTTCTGCAACCTTTTCAATGTTCTCAGCCGTGATGTCCGAATGCTCTCCCCGCTCCGGTAGATCGCTTTCCCCATATTTCAAGTCCTCTTCAGCATTAAGCTCATCAATCTCGTGAAATAGGGATTGGACCCGTTGCTTTACAGCGGCTTTATAACGTTCGGTATTTTTTCTCCACACGTAGGTGTATTTACCTGCGTTTGCCTCAAATTTACTGCCATCAACAAAATAATTTTTTAAATCAATATAGCCTTCTGCTTCTAGAAACAGCAATACCTGGCTAAAAATATCTTCCATCGTGTTGCGAAAGTACTCACTGCGAAAACGATTTACTGTATTAAAATCAGGACGGCTCATACCGGAAAGCCACATAAAGGGTAAATCTTCACGCAGTGCTTTGGCGATTTTACGACAACTATAAATATGACAAATATAAGCATATAAAATAACTTTGAGCATCATTCGCGGATGATAGGACGGTGTGCCGCCTCCGCTAAAACGATTTTCTATGGATTTTGAAGAAATTCGATCTATTACAGAATCCAATACCCGGACCAGATGGTTTTTGTCTATAAATTCATCCAGGCTCGGTGGCAATAACATTATTTGGTTCTGATGGACTTCTCTAAACTTTTTCATCCGCTCTCTACTCGTATTACTTTCCTTTTTTTAAAATTATACTTATTTTTTATCTTATTATAAAGAACTTTTGATACAGCCCCCGAGCAGCGGTCTGTAGCGTATATGAATACATTACTTTCGATAAACCTATTCATCGTATACGCGAATTTCAAAAATACGGGCTGAGGGATCACCCCAGGTGGATAACACGTTGACTTTAATTTTGTCAGCTTTTATCCTTTCAAAGGTGTGTATGCGTCGTCTTAAAAAGTTGTTCTTAAATGTGCCGAGTTCTTTCCATTCACCATTTAGTTCATAACAGAGCTGATAATCCCTGAACGTTTCCTCCGGTGCTTGCCATGTCGGCATGTGAAGATTGGGAAAGAGGACAAGATTTGTATCGAATGTCAGATATATTTTTGTAAATGAAATTGCCGTTTCGAATTCCAAAGTAGCACTCTGGGGCAATGACTGCCGTGGATCAGATACCCAAAGATGCGTCCAATTGTCCGGTCTGGTAACACCGGACAGTATGTTTTCAGGTTGATAGGGATTTTGCATAGGGTCCGTTTTCATACAAAGGTTCCATCGTTTATGCACAGCCTGTAAATTTTGCCAGCTCAGGCTTGGTTTTAAATAGTGCCATCTTTTAAACGGTTTGTGCAGCGTAACCGTACCTGTAATGGGCCACTTTGGGGTTCCATAAATATGAATTTCCGGATTTGCATCAAAAGTTACCCAATAAAGACTGTTCGCATTCGTTTCAGTTAAAAGTTTGAAATTTACCCACTGCTTTTGTCCTGCTTTAACCTCGGCGGTTGCCGATGTTACGTCTGTTTCGTCTTTATATTCACAAGTTCTGTCTGTTTCTTTTAGATGAATGGTGACCTTTGTATCTTTAACGGCATCCATTAAAAAGCTGACGGTTTCCAGCTTTTTAGTTGATACCGGAAATATCAGTCCAAGCGGAACATCCATCTGTCGCGGTACGGTCGGTTCCGGGAATAGCAGCGGTGAGGAACTGGTCGCAGATACCTTTGCGGTCCGTGCCAGGTCCGCCGTATCAGTATTCCCGGCAGCCGGGACATAGTGATCATCTTTGAGAAGCTGTTGTTTCAACCGGTCCATTTTTTCAGGATAGACGTCTTTGGGCTGCAAATTGAATTTTTTACAAATCCAGGCGGCCGTACCAACGGCCTGTCCCATTGCTGCGCAGGTACTCATCAAACGCACACTGCCTAGTGCGACATGCGTCACTGATATATCCCGGCCCGCTAAAAACAGATTATCAACATCTTTGGAATACAGGCTACGAAGCGGAATGGAATAGACCGGGACTTCACACAAATCAATTAACGATGCATCTCCATAGGTCGGCTCAGGGAACTGGTCTTTTGCCAATATACCGCCCGGCGTGTGCAAATCAAAATACCAGCCGCCATGTGTAACAGCATCGGGAAAAATTTTACCCTGGCTGACATCATTGCCGGTGAGTACATAATCACCCATAATCCGACGGCTTTCACGTTTGCCCGGAATTTTACCGATCCAGTCCAGTGCAAAATTGGCAAATCCATGATCAGCCTGGTTTTTTAGGTGGTCCCAAACGCCGACAACGTGCCGCATTAGTTCATCTCGAATTTTTTCATTTTCATAGATTGTATCAAAGGGGAATCCCACTTCAATCCACCAATGCCCGGGAATCCGTTCATGAAATCGTGTTTTCATAATGATGCTGTCAGCCGGATAGATTTCGGCCCAGGGCGGTGGATTAAAATGTACGGGTTTGCCTACATCCCGAACAGCAAACAGAATGGAACTCCCCATAATGCCCATATCCGGTTTGTCGGGCGCCCACATTTCATCAAATTCATCCTTGCCTTCACGACCGATTCGGTATTCCGCACCGGCATGCCAGGCAATTGTGCCGTCACCGGTGGCATCGACAAACAAAGTTCCATTAATTTCAAATTCACGCTCGCTGGCCAGTTGACTTGCCATGACCGCTGTTATACGGTTATTTTCCATTTTGACCTGGCGAACCAGTGTGTCAAGGTAAAGTTCGAGATTTTTTTCCTGGCGGCAGGCATCATACAGCACCAGGTCCCACACATCGTTGATCATACTCTCACGACGTGCTGTAAAATTGTTAAAACGTTCCGTGAGCAGCAGCTCTTCAATAATACCGCTTTCCCGGGCCCAGGGATTGCCGTTTGCCGCGCCTCCCAGGGGGACACGAACTTCGCTGCTGCTGTTTCCGCCCAGTACAGGCCGGTCCTGAATGAGTGCCGTTCTGAGTCCGAGGCGACTGGATGCCAATGCGGCACATACGCCGGCCAATCCGCCGCCGCATACGACCAAATCGTATGGTTCTGTAATTTCTTTTTTAACCTGCCGTCCTTTAAATGACGGTTTTTCTATTTCCATTCCCATTTAACCTTCCGCATATTTTATTTTATTATCAGGTAACACAAAACTCAACAAATAACTGACCACCACACCTACTGCAAATGATCCCGGTAAAATCCATAAAAATGAAATGGATAATCCAAACATCTCATTTGAAAAGCTGATAAAAGTTGCCGTCAATGCGCTGATGACCGTACCGATCACCACCGCATTTTCAACGGAGCGTTTGATAAACATAGCCATAAAAAACGGAACAAAGAGCGGTGCTATCAGCAGGTTGACTGTTTTAAAGGTGATCTCGATAAGGTTACCGCTGACATTGTCCATAACAAAACTGAGCAGAATAATGACCAGTCCAATTGCCACTGAAATAAGCCGCGCCCATTTTACCTGTGTATCCTGAGATAATTCCTGCTTTTTGAATCGGATAATAAAATCATTGATTACAACCAAACTGGACGAATTGATACCCGATGACAGGCTGGACATTGCAGCGGCAAGCAGTCCTGAAAACACAAGTCCAGATATACCGATTGGAAAGCCATTCACAATAAAATGCGGCAATAGCGAGTCAGCCGCTGAGGTCAAGGTTTCACCTTCCATAATAAAACCCGGATTTGCCTGGTAATAGGCCATCAGGGCGATTCCCAATACTGCCAGCATAATATAGACCACGCCGTTTGCGATCAGCGACGTAAGAAATGCTTTTCGTGCGGCTTTGGCGTCCCGGGTGGATAAATATCGCTGGATCGACATCTGGTCCGAGCCTGCCGTACACACATACATGCCGAAAACGGCAATATTCATGGTCATAAAACTCACCCTGGCATTGGCATCAAAAAACTTCCAGGGTGCCCAATGTGCAGGCCATTGGGTTGGAATCATTGCTGAAAAGCTGCCAAAATGGCTGGTGATGATAATTATTGCCAGAATTGTTCCGCCGAACAGTATAAAGCTCTGAATGACATCCGTCAGTACAACACCACGTAAGCCTCCCAGGGAGGTATATGCTATTGTAAACAGCCCAAGTGCAATGCTCACCCAAATCGCTGTTCCTTCCGACCATCCCATAATAGGCACGATCACTTTTTCAGCGACCATAAAAATAATGACAGCCATCCAAATCAAACGCATGAGCAGAAAGAACACAGACGCCAGAGTTCGGATTTTAACGCCGAGACGTACTTCCAGCAGCTCATAAGCGCTTGATACACGAAGTTTCATAATATGCGGGATTAAAAACCAGCCCACAACGCCGTAAACAAAGGGCAGGCAGGCAATTTTGCTCCACATCATCGGACCGTGTTTGACCATTTCGCCCGGCATAGCCAGATAAGTGATTGCGCTAAACAGCGTGGCAAACAGAGAGAGACCCACGCTCCATGATTTCATTTTCCGGCCGCCCAACATATAGTCGTCGGTTGTTTTTGTCTTGCGTTTGAAATAGAACCCAATTGCAAGCATTCCAAGAGCATATATTGTTACAACAATCCAATCCAGGCTGCTTTTCATTCTTTGTTCCTTTTCCGGTTTAATGTATCATTATTCAAGATTTTCAAGAACACAATTTTCGAATAGCATGTATATGAGTATCTGCCGTTTATAATGACCGGCTTTTAATGACGCTTAATAGTACAAATTATATGAAATCAGAGCAAGGGGTTTTTGAAAAATATTGAGATAGATGAGGTGTTGATTTTTGCAGAATAAAGGAATGCAGTGATAAAAATCGGGCCCTGTTTTCAGGGCCCGATACAATAATAAGAATTGTCATCTAATGACGTGACATATCTTTTTCTTTTAATGCTGTTTTAACAGTTAATATATGGTTGAATAAAAACAAGGTAGATGATCATTATTGCCATATCCGCCAAAAAATGACTGATGATTGGGACATATAGAGAACCAAATTGTTCTCTCATGGTCCCCCAAAAGATCCCGGTCAAAAATATAACAGTTGTAAATATGGCCCCGATTTGTATTGAAAATAAATTTGCTGTTGTAATGTAATGATAAGAGGCGTAAAAAAGAGAAGAAATTAGAATGACATATTTGATGTTGAAATGTGCTTTTAACCTGTTAAAAATATACCCCCTCCAGTAAATTTCCTCCAAAAACGAGTTGGCAAAGACCATAACAAACAACAAAATATAAAGATGGCCCTTTTGAATGTTCCAGGATTTTAACAGTAATTGAATGTCATTGATTTGAATCAGGTGATCTTTAAAAATATAAAAGAACAACATGATCGTTGTTAAGAAAATTATTCCCCAGCATGTCCCGATTCTTAATGATTTGGCGGAATGAATTAAGCCGAGTGATTTAATTATTGAGCGCAGGCTATATTTTTTTATGATACATAAATCAACAACCGGAATACCGACACACACAAATCCATGAAATAGTAAAAAGGTGATAAAAGCGTTTTTAAAAATTACGAGTCCGATAAAAACGGCAAGGGGTCCTGCTAAAGCCAAAAGAAATGTGATTATCATGTTCTCTCCCTGAATGTTATTCGTCTATCCCGTTAACGTGACCGTCTTTTCGGAAAAATCATTTATTAAAAAAATCGGTTTTTGGGTAATATGGTCAGAGTTATTTCAATAATAATAAACGCAATTGATCCCTTTCCTTGTTTGTTTGCAGTGTTGCGACATAAATACCGCTTGGTAATGAATGCCCTGAGGTGTCGTTTCCGTCCCATCGGGCATGATGGGTTCCGGGGATATATTCACCTGACAGAATCGTTTTAATTTTTCTTCCCAATAGATCATAAATCTGCAAACTGACATGGGATTTTTCTTTTATATTAAACTCTAATACTGTCGAACAGTTAAACGGATTCGGATAATTTCTCAAAAGGCCATATTGTTTTGGTATTGGATTGATATGATTAACATCTGTTGAGGAAATTTTTTCAGAAACCGATGCTACAAGGATCGGTTCCTTGTTTGCATTTTCATAATATTCCGAAAATTGTGCTATCTGGTCAGTTTGATGAGAAAACAAATCTTGTAAAAAAAGGACGGCCAATGTTTGATAGCGCATCTCTACCAGCACTTCAAATTCATCGGATGGATTGGTAACGGGAATTTTATATTGGACCTGGTCAGAACCGGAGCCTTCCTGATCTTCACCAGAGTAATTGAAATCAGGATCATCGGCGGCATTGCCCAGAATAGCTGTAGACGGGTAATTTTCGTGTTGACTCTTGAATCCTTTTGGCGGAATACGGTTGTCTTTAATATACTTTGCACCGCGTAAAAGAGTAAATGTCACATTATCATCAACATCGTGCATAACCGATTCATAGATTTGAACCTGGTCTGGTGAACTAATTACCGTATGATGTATTTCATAATCCTGGTCCAGACCGGCAATTTCGCCATTCTCAGTCCACCCGCCGGATTCGAAAATTGTTTCACTGTTTTTATTTTTAACAACAACATGCAGCCAGGCGCGTCTGCTGGGAAAACCTGTCGGAAACTTGTGTCCTGATTTATTTTCTATGGATACGGTTAGATTTAACGTGTCTGACTCTAGAAGACCTTGCGCTGTCAGGTTTATGGTTTGGTTTTGCAGCATGTTTAAGGTTTTTGATATGGTGCTGTCAAAATGGGCATCTGTTGCTGCCGCCAGGATTGTATTGTTGTTTTCTTTGAGCAAACGGGCCATAAAAACATTTGCACCAACAAATTCATGCCTGTAAATCGGGGTGCGAAGTGTGGTGAGCCAGCCGGGCTGGGCCGATATTTTGATTTCTTCTTCTGTGCCCGGCATGTGACATGTTTGGCATTCGATGGATTCGTTTGGATAAATACTGTTTTCCCATTCCAAGTAGGGTGTCTGCTCCGGTAGATAGCCTGCAATTTGTCCTTCATTGTCAATATAGGGAGTAAAGAGTGTATGACAGGTTGCACAGAGATCGGAACTGTGTACATGGTCCGAGTAAACGGGTGTGTATCCTGTTTGATTAATCATCGGCATTGTGGTTGGAGATATATACGGACCGAAAATATCATGTGCGTTTGTAATATTATATTGTCCTGAAAAACTTTCCTGTCCAAAATTATCTTTTTGAATCTGGTGGCAAACCGTACAACTAACGCCATCCATACTCAGATCGTCTGAAATTCCATCATTAAATGCGTAATGGTCTGATCCGTTGTAAATTGCTTCTGTTCTGCCCATGGGCATGTGACAGGTAGCGCACTTGTCTTCAATTACTGATTGTAATGTCGGATGAACAGCAACTTCTGCCGTTACTTTTGCCTGCCATATCGGATCTTTTGATGAATTGGCCATCATTGCGGACCGCCATAGAGTGGTAGGAGAGATGTCTTTACCGGATTGTGTTATAAAAGCGCCTCCTGAGGCAATATGGCAAACCGCACAATTCCCTGAACCTGAAAATAAATTTGATGTATGGGTCGGCAAATTTTGAGCATAAGGAGAGGACAGCCATGATAAAAGTACGATACAAAATAAAAAAACAGTCGAATTGAAAAAAATGTTATTCTTCATTTTCTAATCTTTCATTTTGTCCGATAATCCAGATGTAAAAGATTATTATATATTGACCGCAATGTATTGTAATCCGGTAACAAAATAAAATCCGGATAAATTTTAAAATTTATAATTCTGCTCGAAATTTTCCATTTTTGAATTTGATTGGTTAAATTCTTTTATTAGATGAAATGATAAAGGTACATTTCCTTCCAGTCGATTTGCTGTTTCAGAAGGAATACTTTTTCTGCTGAATGGCACTCTTTTTACATATTCCTGGATATGTCCAACATCTCTGCCATATTTGTAATTGTATGTAAAAATACCCATGGAATCGATGTCTGTATTTTTGTTTAGTAAATTGGGGACACTCGTATAAAATTCACTTTTTTCATTGCATAACGAATCAAACAGGTCTGCTTTTGTTAAATACTCATAAAGCTCCAGGGCGGTATTTTGTGCCGGATCAATCAACTCTATATCCGGTTCCATAAATTTTCGATAAACATAATGACCATTTTCTTTATAATTATACAACTGCTCCAGTTTAGCTTTAAATACATCTATATAATAGGGGTAATGAGTACAGCCAAGAATTATGGCTTTTAGCGGCGGCGCTTGTTGTGTATGGACAATTTTTTCCATTAAAGAAACCAGATGATAATAAATATAATTATCTACCGAGTTGATCTGGATATTTGTTGGATTATTCGTAGTTCCCGTGTATAGTATTTTGTTGTCGTTCCAATCAAATCCATAACGTTTTAAAATAGAAACTTTAATTTTTGCGTCGGTATGATTAAAATCCGGCCCCTGGTATACTGTTCTTGGTTTTGCAGAACCCGGTGAGATATATTCTTTTGAACCATCGATTGCACCGGCGATGCCGATACCGGCTTGTTGAAAAATGTTGATATTACCAGAGTATTTTCTCGATTTTCGTTCCGATTGTATTGCTTTAATATAACCCTGTGATGAGACCGTTCCTGCGGTAGCAAGAACAGCTATACTTCCGTTTGTTGTCGGTTTAAAAACATCCAGGGCGGCCCTGGCACCCGCATCAATAACGCCAATGACTTTTAAATTCAGGTTGGCCTGTTGCAGAAATTTTTCTATTTTATCTTTACCAAAAGCTGTCGCTGTATTACAGGCGATGACAATGGCTTTAACCGGGTTTTTATCGGTTTGATGATTTTTATCACGGGCGTCCAAATAATATTTATTGCCCATTAAAAACTGTACATCTTTGATAATATGTTCCTGCAACAGTGATACCTTGTTCTCCCGCGCATAATTTCCATAGGGCATATTAGCCTGGTCACCCAGATAAATGAAATATTCTGTTTTAAAATCATTTATCCCATCACCACCTTTTGCATGCTCATGATTATTGTTATTATACTCATCAAATGATAAAATCTGCTCCAAAACCGTCAGCCCGCCGGTACCGGAATCAAATATTCCAATTGGAAGATTTTTACGGTTTTCCGGGTAATGATTCGTATCCAGATAAAAGAAATTATCTTTATCCGTCAGAATCGTTTTGACAATTTTTGTATCACAAGCTTGCTTTTTATGACAGTTAATAAAAAGGCAAAAATACAAAACAAGGATTGTCCCCAAGCGGGTTTTAGTTTTTGTTGTCATTTATATCCCATTCTTTTTAATAACTCACGATTAAATATCGAAAACAAGCAATAGGCATAATAAACAGTCGGTAATAGCTAAATCTGAAATTGGGTTTATTGATTTGAACGCAAATTATATGTATGGTTCTTCAATAGTCAGGTGACTCACAAGTAGTTTTATAAACAAAACAGGTATAAACCATTCAAATCCCGGTGTTGGTGACAATACATACAAGGAAATGATAAACGAGCCGCATACAAGTAACAATGCCGTGCTTCTTTGCATACGTAATGGAACCAGGGTGACTATAGTGGCTGAAATCATCAGGTAAAAATAAACGACGCCAATATACAGAATATCCAGGTCGCGGAACAGCCATGAAACGATAACTATCTGGATTATGTGGATGGCAATAAATCCCAGGTGCTTGGAGTGTGTTAGTTCTTTACGGTGGTACCATCTTTTTGCGGCACTTGTTGCGTTTGTCAACACGCCTCCGATAATGTCAAAGGTAACTAAAAATGCAAAAATGTACTGAGTAAGGTCCCAGTTTAAATCTTTGACAACGGCGTAAGCAACAATTCCCGATGAACCCAACAAGGCCGGTAAAAGTGCAATCAATTGCTCTGCTGTTGTCGCCCCGGGACCGATAAATTTATCCCATTGACCAGCCAAGCCTTTTCTTGGTTCAGGATACTCCCAATTTGATTCTTTTTTCATTTTTACCTCTTTTATCACTTTTTTATAATATATTTATGGGACCTTACTTTCCCTCTTGGTTTTAAAATTATGTTTCAGGCAATGTTTATGAACAATTACAGGTATTGAGAATAATAATGTTATGAGATTTCTTCTTCCACCCATGTCACGGCAAGTAATTCGTCTCTGAAAATTTTTACATTATAACCGGCATTTCTCATTGCCGTTTCGACAAAATTATGTGATTTGTCTTCTTCATCGACCAGAATTGCCGAGCGAACATTTCTCTGCAAATTCAGTTCAACAGATTCGTTGTATGCAAAATGATACATTTCAGTAATCGAAGAGGTTTCTTGTGCTTCCCGGGCATCAAAAAGGAATCTGTTAATTTTTAATGACCTGCTTTTTTTTTCCAGCTCTTTGGACCATTGTCTGATCGTTTCAAGATTTATTTTTCCTGTAATCTTTATGATAAAATACTTTTGGTTTGGTGATAATTCAATAGTGTAATTCATTAATATTCCATTATTAATATTATGGTTTCTTATGTTTTTGATAAAAAAACGATTAAATTATTAGCTTTTACTGTATTAGTGTGGTTTTCGTTAGAACAAGATGTCAAACATTCGGTCCGTTTATTTCTCCTATTATTAAATGATTCAACCTTGTGATAATAAAAAATCCAATATGAACAGATGGAACTATATTGCAATTTTAATTATAAAATACAGTGATAAATCCGAAACAAGAGTTTTGTATAATTTATTAAAATCCGTTTTTGTATCGGCATGATTGCCTGTTGTTTACCTGGAATAATTATTATTTTTAAACCGACTTTTCATCAATAGTGAAGAATAAATAATACAAATTATATTGAATGGGCGCAAGAGGTTTTTGGTAAATATTTTTGACTGTTTTTTTTAACATTCATGTTCAGGATTGGAGGAGGGTTCAATGATTTACAGGTTTTCATTATGTTAACATTGTTTGAATACCGAGCACAATGATAATGAGGAACGGGAGATAAAAACTCCCGTCCCCGGTTTTGTATAATATATTTCTGGTATTATCTTAAAGTCTAATGGTTATATACATGTACATCCCGTTGCGGGAATGGTATAGAAATTCCGTTTTTATCAAATTCGAGTTTTACTTTTTCCTGCATATCAAAATAAATACCCCAGTAATCGGAACTGTTGCACCAGGCGCGAACTGTAAAATTTACAGAGCTGTCACCCAATTCAGAAAGCACGACCACTGCTGCCGGTTCGTCTAATACCCGGCTTTCGTCTTTGATGAGTCTTTCCAATATCTCTTTTGCTTTTTTTATGTCATCTGAATAACCGATACCAAATTTCATGTCAACACGACGGGTTGATTCGGTAGAAAAATTGGTAATACTGGCATTGGACAATACGCCATTTGGAATAATAATTGTCTTGTTATCCGGTGTCTTTAAAACGGTATTAAAAATCTGAATATGGTTAACCGTACCGGTATAACCGGCTGCGTCTATAAAATCGCCGACTTTGTAAGGCCTGAATAATAAAATGAGCACACCACCGGCAAAATTTGCCAGTGTACCCTGTAAAGCAAGGCCCACAGCCAAACCGGCGGCACCCAGTATGGCAATAAAAGATGTCATTTCAACACCGATCATTGAAGTGACACTTATTGCAAGCAGAATTTTTAGCAGGGCACCAATCAAACTCGATAAAAACCGAATCAGAGATACGTCAATTTTACTCCGTTCCATGGTTTTACGGAATCCCTTGACAAATAGTTTGATAACCCAAAGGCCGACAATAAGAGTGATTATTGTTAAAAGTAATTTCGGACCATAAGACATTAAAAGCTCAATAGCTTTGTCTATATAGATTTGCGGGTTATTCATTTTAATCCTCCATATTTAATAATAAATTCATTATTTTTGTAAAAATCGTTCTTTAAAAGTCGGCTCTTTGCCGGCCATTGTCAGAAAAATATCCAGCGGTACGAGTTCGAATTCGGGACCGAGTTTGTCAAGTATGCCGATGACTCGTCTAACATCACTGGATTCACGGACATGAACCAACAGAAAATAGGGCCGTTTTGCATTGATATTTGCCAATTCCTGAAGGTCTGCTACGGCATCATCTTCTGTGCGTGTTGGTGAGAGATAGTAATCGTATGATATTAGCGGTTTGCCGTTCCGTTCGGTAAAGGTATAGGCCGGGGCATAACCGTTCAGAAACCCAATGGCATCCGGCATTCCTTCATAATAAACATCAACGACCTCTTTGGTCAATTCGGTGTTTCCTTCAACCGTTGCGCCCTCTGAATAATCCATAATCTCGAAGGCATTAAGGTCTAAAAGTTCCATTTGTTCCCGTGCTTTTTCAACAAGTTTCGGGAGCAAATGCGGCGGCACTGCTTTCGGATACATATAACCGGGTCCTGAAAGACACCCGATAAAATAATCATTTGGCGTAGCCATGGTGTAAAAATATTCTGCCATGGCCGGGGCCATCCAGACATAGCTCATAATTACTTCCCAGGCGTAGGGTATATCTCCCCGGCCCGGTTTCAGCCACGCCCCGATACCGATTCCGTCCGTTTGAACGCAGGTAATATAGACTTTTTCTTCTGGTATATACTCATTTCCGGGTTTTATGCTGTGATTGTTCTTGAACACAAATCCGGGTGAAGGCGGCACCTGACTGCTGAAACTCAGGTTCGGCAGAGAGTGAAGCCCTTCCACACGGTGACCATAACTGGATGTCAATTTGACGTGGTCGCGTTCCTTGTCCTTAACGTACGAATGCCAGCCCATCACCATAGACATGGGTTCCATCTCACTCAGGATTTTATTTGCCAGTTTATACTCTTTAACATCGGTGGGTCGTGTGGACAAATCGTTAAAGAAAACCTGCTTGTAAACACCCCAGTCCGCAACACCGGGTCTCATTACATTGCCGCTGGGCCCGCCAAGCCAGACAATAAAATTTTTATTACACCTGTCCCAGTACTGGTCGTAAGCCCAGGTATAAATTTCTGCGTCGGTCTGCCCGGTGAATTTGCCTCTAAAGTCTTCAATCATCGTTAATCCCTGGGCTTTTACCATCGGAATCAGGTCTTCGGTAACGACGATGGCCCGTTCGAGTCCGGCAACGGTAAATGCCACGATTAAGGAGGTCCTTACATTTTTATCCCAGACCACATAACCATTAACGTTGTTTTTTAGCTGTTGTAAGGCTTGTTCGGGTGTGCTGAGTTCGTGAAATGTGTAATTACGCTTATCTCTGTAAAATTCGAAAACAGACTCGGTATAGGTAAAAGGCCATTCCGGAGGGTAGATGAAATATAAGGCCGGTCCATTTACGTTTGCCACACCCTGAAGGCTGATCAACATGGCATTTAGAGGAAGCAGGCTGTTAATCTCCCAATCGTGTTTGAGCTTCATAAAGTAGGCGTGTTTCGTCCCTTTTCTTTTCAGAACATATTTAATCTCCGGTCCGGAAGTTCTGGTCGACCGTGTGACAGAGTATACAAGTTGTCCTTTGTCAGGGGAGAGCTCATAAATATGAACAGAATGGACAGGTGACGGACCCTGAGAGCCTAATATATCAAACGTCTCTTTCAGTATCAGACCATTTGACCAGTCAGCCGTGATCCTGCGCTCTTTACCAACCGGCATGGAAAGCCCCATAAACACATTGGTCGGAAAGACGCGGTTGGTAATGGGGATAATATTTTCCCTGTCAAAATCGAGTTGTAAACTATCCCTGAGACTTCTTTTGTTTCCCCAAGTTTGAATAATTGTGATTCCCGAGTATGTGCTTTTAAAATCAATCTGAAGATTGTCGTACAAACTTATTTCAGAACTTTTTGAAGGCACCAGTTCCCATGAACCATCAAGCTCTTTATAGTCCTGTGCTATGGATGTTCCTACGCATAGAGCAATGAAAATTAAATTTAAAAAAAAGATTTTTAATTGGAATTTTTTAATCATGATATGGCCTCCTTGGTGTAATGAATTTCTAGTTTCAAACATTGGTTAACCGTACCCGACTGGAAAAGAATAATTATAAATCCTGTTGGGCGGCAGGCAGCAAATGTTTTGATATAAATTTTTGTGTGTGAATCATGACAGTTTATTTTTTATACAAACCTAACGTTATATATTGTTTTTTTTGATATAAATCCAGGCTTTTCCGGCGCACGTGACTTTATTATTAAGATGCTTGAGATTCGGGTACGGCCTTTACCCACCAATCGTTAAGCTGTTTTTGCAAATGTTCAACCTTTTCAGGATATGCTGCGGCCTTGTTTATCTCTTCTTTTTGATCAACTAAAACATTATATAATTCCGGTTCATTCCCTGTATCGTTTATGCCGGACGGCTGAATGAGTTTCCATTCTCCTTCAATGACATAGCTGTATTTAAGACTGGATTCCGGTTTATCTATATCAACGGCGTCATGAGTGAACGCAGCACCAAAAATATTTTCGCGGTTTTTTAAAGCTTTTGTGTCCAGCAGATTAACACCTTGCATGTTGTTCAAAGGTTCAAGACCGCAGGCATTCAAGATAGTCGGCGCCAGGTCAATACTGCTTACCAGCGTGGTTTCATCTTTTTGCGGTGTGATATGACCGGGCCATTTTACCATAATGGGCGTTCTAATACCGCCTTCGTACGGGGTTCGTTTTGATTTTTCAGCATAGCCGTTTTCTTCCGGTTTCTGAATCCAGCCGTTGTCACAAACATATAAAATAATTGTGTTTTCAGCCTGTCCGTTGTTTTCAAGAGAGGTGAAAAGTTCTCCGCAGGTTTCATCAAACCACTCGCAGTTCGCCCAATACTTTGCAATATGTATGGAATCTGTTTTTTCTATGTATTTGTCCAGTAAACGTTTGGGAGGATTGTGCGGAGAGTGCGGTAAAAAAGGCGCATACCACAGGAAAAACGGTTGATTGTCGTCATTGTTTAAAAAATCATAAATAGGCTGCATTGTTTCGCGTCCTATTTTCAGGCCCTCGTCGCCGTGCCGGCCTCCCCGATCCATATCGCCGTGTGTCATGCCGTTTGTAAAACCGCCTGTTTGGTGGTGACCCATCCACCATTTTCCTGTTTGCAGGCTCTTGTAACCCAAATTTTCAAGAATTTTGGGCAGAGCAGGTATTTTTTGAAAATTGGCTATTATTTTTTCTCTTTCAAGACGGCGTTCTTTGGGCCATTGTTTGGGATTATATCGATTTCCTTCACCCTTGTAAGCAGGATCGTTTGATGTGACTTTATTTTGATGCGGGTGCAGGCCTGTTATTATTGACGCCAGCGAAGGACAACACAATGGCGCCGTTACATAGCCCCTGGTAAAAACAACACTCTCTGAGGCAAGCTTGTCCAGATTGGGTGTCTCAATGGATGGATGTCCCATAAAACCGTAATCTCCCCATCCCTGATCATCCGAAATGATCATGATAATATTCGGTAATGATTTTGGACGCTTGCCTGAGCAACCGGATAGCATGATTCCGCCGGCCGCTGCCGTCATTTGGCCGATAAATTCTCTTCTGTTTATTGAATTATAAGAAAGACTGTATTTATTGGTTGATTTCATAAAAGGTTCCTTTGGGTTTTATCGGGTCGGGTAAGAAATGCTATACTGGAATGTCAGGTTAGTACATTTGGTGCCGGTAGATTAAAATTTTCAGCTACACCGGCAGATTTTTTACTGAAGCAAAAACTATTACAAAGTCTTGTAATTCCCATGAAAGATGATACGGGAAATGAGAAATTTTCCCGGATATTAACAGCAAGCGATTTTCTTATGGCAATTCCCAATTTTGCGGCCATTTGTTGGATGATAATAAGCATAAACGTACTAAGAATAATTACCCAAAGCAATTGATAACCAAATTTCGATTCCCCTTCAATATTTGTGGCCCAATTGCCAGGATCAATATATCCAACCGTGACAATAAAATCTGGGCCAATGAAACGAAGTGATTTTCTAAAGGGAAGTTTTTTCATTTATTTTATCTTATTTTTAATCAATATTTACTATTGTGCTAACCTCTATGGTTCAATAACAGACCGTCTTTTAATATAAAAATAAATACTTACATTTTGTTTTGAAGTCCGATTTGCTTCATTTTATAATTAAAATTGAGTTATCGATCTGATTTTAGTAAACTTAAATAATGGATTTTCATAAGCCAATGTATAAACACATTTTTATTACCTATTATAATTCTTTTCTCATAGCTTCCAAAAGCTTATAGATTGCATCCTCCATTTCTTTGTCAGCAATTGTAGTTATGTGAGATTCTTCAATATAGAAATAAATTGTCCCGTCATTATTTTTACTAATTAATTGATCTAACTGTATACCCACATCTGCCTTTTTTTTAATGTAACTTTCTAGGTAATTTTCAAATCCTCTATTTAATTTCTTACTAAAATTTTCTAAAGCAAATTTTGTTTTAGGTCCAAAAAGTACTTCTACTATTGTTAACTTTGCTTGAAGTAGAGGTAGAAGTGCTTCACGCTCCAAATTTTTTTGATAATCTAATGGGAATTGTTTTTTAAATTGCTTTTCTAAATTTGATCTTTCTTCCTGACTTATAGCAATTCCTCTGCTCTTGAAGGACTTAATAAGCATTGAATAACGTATTGTATAATTTCTTAATTGTCTATACTCAAATATAGTTTTTGATACTTCCTCCATCAATTGCATTTTTTTAGTAAAAAGTTTTTCAGTGAGTTCAGACGTGTGCTGTATATTCCACCGAAAATGCCACAAAATAAAATTTAAAGCAGTAGTAAGGAAAACTATTAAAACTGGTATGAACCATTTCAAGTTTTGATTTTTTTTTTATATCTACTTTAGTCCGTTTACGAGTTATATTCAAATGTTGTGGATGAGTTGAAAAGTTAATAAAAATAGCGTATCCTTTAGTAAAACAAAATTTCGGATAAAAAAGAGTAAACTAAAAGGACACGCTATGAACAAATGTACAATTGCCAATGCAGAAGCGCAAGCGAAAAGGACAACATTTAAAGAAAGTTTGGATGAGATTATACGTAAGGGAGCCCAACAATTATTAACAGTAGCCGTTGAAGCAGAAGTGAAAGAATATCTAGAGCGTTATAAAAACGACAGAGATAAGGATGGTCACCGTTTGGCTGTACGAAATGGTTATATGCCGGAGCGAGAGATCATGTCAAGTTCGGGTCCGATTACGATACGACAACCACGCGTGGACGACTGAAAATTACGGAACAATCTTGGTGTTGAAGGTTTTTCAAGTGATATATTACCCAAATACCTGCGTCGTACACCCAGCCTGAATAATTTGATACCTGCCCTTTATTTACGGGGTATCTCGACACAGGATTTTCCATCAGCTTTATCAGCCATACTTGGAGAAAAAGGCAAAGGCCTTTCCGCCAACACGGTTGTGCGATTAAAAGAGGAATGGGAAACAGAGTATAAGCAATGGAGTAGGCGCGATCTGTCCAACAGGCACTATGTCTACTTTTGGGCTGATGGTGTTTATTTTAATGTTCGTCTGGAAGGTACAAGTTCCTGTATTTTAGTAATTATCGGTGCAGATGAACATGGACAAAAAGAGCTTTTGGCAGTTAAAGAAGGGATACGGGAAAGTGAATTAAGCTGGAAAGAGTTGCTGTTGGAATTAAAGGACCAGGGACTGGAAGCAGACCCGAAACTGTCGGTTGCCGATGGTGCCCTTGGATTTTGGAAAGCATTACCCCAAGTGTTTCCCAATTCTCGTGAGCAACGTTGCTGGGTCCACAAGACAGCCAACATTCTTGATAAAATGCCCAAAAGCGTGCAGACAAATGCCAAACGGTTAATTCATGAAATGTATATGGCTGAAACAAAAGAGAAGGCAATAGTTGCTTATCAACGATTTCAAAAAATATATTAAGATAAATATCCTCGTGCTGTGCAATGCCTGGTCAAAGACTATGACCAACTCTTTGCGTTTTATGATTTTCCGGCTGTTCACTGGCAGCACATTCGTACCACAAATCCAATAGAATCGACCTTTGCTACAGTAAAATTAAGAACCCGGCGTACCAAAGGTTGCGGTTCAAGGATGGCAACTTTGACGATGGTTTTTAAATTGGCAAAAGAAGCTGAAAAACGATGGCGGCGTTTACGAGGATATAAATGGATTCCCTTTGTTGCCAGTGGTGAAAAATTTATTGATGGTGAACCTGAAAATAAGGAATTGTTTAAGTTGGCAGCTTAATTATTTTAAAAAAGGATACCTTTTTGATCCACAACTATTGACAATTACTCACTGGTAGATAATGAACGACCTATTGTTTTATTCAATATGTCAAGTACCAAACCGTAAATCCCCAAACCAATAGGTATTGTTGCATTTGTAATTGTATTTAAAAAGCCAAATACCCGGCCATGAAAATTTTGCGGTGTAATTTTTTGGATAAAAGTTATATGTATTACAATCACTATTCCGACAATTATACCTAAACAAACAAGGCATAGTATACTGATAAAAGCAGAGTGAAACAAAGGAAATATAATAAATGAAACTGACGAGAATAAAAATAATACAGTAATAATTTTTGTAATGTTTTTCGATAAAAAATCAACAGTCCCGGCAATGGTAAAACCGACTAAAATACCCATTGCAAATCCGGCAAACAAAAAGCCTGTCCACTGTTCATTTAGGAAAAGAACATCTGAAACCCAAAATGGAATAAGAATGGGCAACGGCGCAACAAAAAAGTGATAAATGCCGATTATTAAAAACAAATATTGCAATTGTTTGTTATGCCGGCAATAATGGAACCCATCCTTAAAATTGGCTTTAAATTGACTGTTCAGGTCTTTCCAGGATTTTTTTTGTTGTGGATTAGTTTTTTCAATACGAATAAAAATTTCGGAAAATCCTGAAATAATAAAGCTTGCCCCGTTTATAAAAAAAAGCAAAACAGCCCCTGTTTTTGTATAAAATAATCCGCCGATAGCCTGGCCAAGCACCATAGACAATTGTGATGTGGATTGAAACATGGCGTTTGCAGAATGGAGTATTTTTTTATCAACCAATTGTGGAACCAGCGCTGAAACCGCAGGTGAAAAACAGGCACCGCAGAGACCCAGAACCAGTGAGAGGAAAAATAACAGCACCAGGTTTATACTGTCTGAAAAAATCCCCTGGGCGATCAAACCTGTAATTCCGATTATAAAAATACCACTAATGATATCCGAAAAAATGATGATCTTTTTTCTGGAAAACAGATCCGCCAATGTCCCGCCAAGCGGCGCTAAAAATATTTCCGGTGTGTTTCCTGCGATAAGAATTAATGAAATAACGGCAGCGCTGTTGGTATGCTCTTTAATGTATAATATTAACGCAATATTAAATAAAAAAGTACCGATTTTGCTGATGAACTGACCTTGCCATAGGAGAATGAAATTTCGTGAAAACAATGACCTCATTATTACCTCATAGTTAAATTTAAAAATTGAATATAAGCTATAAAGCTCTAGTCAGGTCAAGGTTTTTTTATCTATTGATTTTAAAAAAGGAGGGGATAGATGTTTTTAAATATAAGGGCAAGTAACCTATAAGAATTATTTAATGGAATTAGGGCCCTTTTTACCCTAATTCCATTATATTGAGATTTTGTTTTTTAGTGTTTTGAAAATTATATCTTTATTTTATATAAAGTACTTTTTGTACCTCTGTTGTATTTTCTGTTTCCATCTGGATAAGATAGGTGCCCGAGGCTGTGTGGCGGCCGTTTTGGTCTGTTCCGTTCCAATAAGTTTGGTAACAGCCTTCGGCTTGTTCACCATTAAAGAGTGTTTTGACGGAATGTCCGAGCATGTCATATACCGTGATTTTCACATTAGACGCTTTTGATAATTGGTATTGGATGTACGTTTGCGGATTAAATGGATTTGGATAAGCTTTCTGCATCAGGGTTGTTTGCGGAAGCGCTTCAAGATTAACAAAGGTGGACCTGTAGCTGCAAACATTTCCCTCTGTACTTAGATCGGACAGTTTATAATAATAACTATTCCCAATAGTGACGTCACTATCAGTAAATGAATATTCCGTTCTGGTTGATGTTGTGCCCTGGCCTTTAAAATCGTTGCAAGTTTCATAGGAAGCTATTTTTTGCCATGTCTCTTTGTCTAATGAACGTTCCAGAATAAAACCCAGGTTGTCCAGCTCACTCTCAGTGACCCATTCGATTAAAACAGACCGGCCTTTTTGTTGTGCTGTAAATAAACTCATTTGCACAGGTAAAGAATTGTCTTCCAGAATGAAAGAGCCTGGACCATTTCCGTTTTGATCGCCCGATATGTCATAAGGACCGGGATCCACAAACCAGGAAAAATCTGGTGTATTGACAATATACTCTCCTGGTCCGCCTAAAGGCCAACCGCCGGGGTTAGTATCATAAATATTCGTTGAGGGACCCTCGACTTGATAAAAGCTGGAACCACCATAAAAAGTGATTGATTGAGCAAACACGAATGTTGCCATGAACAGAATACCCAAAAAGAACAGCAACGTTTTTTTCATAATTTTCTCCACGTTATCAATGAAATGAAATTATTATGGCATCGATGTTTAGTGCCGTAATTCTTAACTATACAAAAGTTTAAGATGAAAAATGTCAGTCAGGTGTGACAATTTTTCACATATAATTTAAAGACCCGTATTTGAAAAATGGAAAATCAGTCAAAATGAGAATCAGGTCTCAGAAATATTTAGTTTTTTAGTTATCTTGAAAAATAATTCTCTATGACTTATTAAATATGGTACAAATTATATGATAAAAGTTCAAGTTCTTTTAAAAAAAATTAAAAGATGGGAATTGGTGAAATAAATTACACATCGCATACCATTTTAAAAAAAATGAAATAAATTTTACTTAAAAATCACGAAAAAAATATGTATAATGCTCTGACAAAAAAACAGAACAGAGGAATGATTATTTCAATGCAGGAAAAAGTCGGGAAAACGATTAACGAAAAGGCAACCGGTTTTCAAATTGAAGAGCTGGTGCAAGCTGTAAAAAACTCTGATATTCGGGCGTATAAACAAATTTTTAAACATTTTCATCCCATGTTGTTTCATTATTTGTACGTACGCTGCATGGACTATGATCTTTGTCAGGACATTGCACAGGAAGTGTTTGTCCGGTTATGGGAAAAACGAACGGGATTAAATCCCAAATGCTCCTTTTGGGCCTATTTGGTTAAAATTGCGGAAAATTTATACAAAGACCATTGCAGGCATGTAAAGGTGAAAGACAAACATAATGAAACGGTAACCGGATTATATGAAAGATCAGTCAATTCACCGGATAAGGACATTCATTTTAAACAATTACAGCAGGTATTAATCAAAATCGTTAATCATCACCTGCCGCCAAAATGCCGGGAAATATTTATTCTGAGCCGTTTTAAAGAAAAATCAATCATCGAAATTGCAGAGATGCTGAATATCAGTAAAAAAACTGTGGAAAATCAGCTAAGTAAAGCATTGCAGATAATAAGAAAAAAAATTATAAAATATTTATAGGTGTATCGAGCAACTGGATCGTATTTAATATGAATTCGCAGCACATGTGGCCACATTGCTGTCCTTAATTAGTGAGGACCTTATGAATTCCTTTTTACATTGGAAGAGAACCAAACCCTTTGAAAATAAAGCTGAACAACAACGCATTGTTGATGAGCTAACCAGCCCCGGAAAATTCAATCTACCGGAACCTCCGGCAAGTGAACAGGAATGGCAAGCTATCTATAGGCGTATTCGGGAAAAAGAACGTGTTCATGCAAAAAATAATACTTCTATTCTGACATTACCCCGGTTTGCTGTCGGCTTTGCAACAGTATGCGTTTTAGCGCTGTTGTTTGTCTGGTTTGTTTTTGTTCCATCAGGAAAGGAATATGTGACCGGCAGAGCGGAAAAACTAACCGTGAAACTGGCCGACAATTCAGAGGTCCGCTTGAATTGTGACAGCCGACTGATTGTTGCAAAAGGTTTTTCTGCTATTTCCAGAAAAGTTGAGTTGGCGGGTGAAGCTTATTTTAACGTTGAAAAGGGCAAACATCCGTTTTTCGTGAAAACAAATTCGGGAACAGTAACAGTTGTCGGAACAGCGTTTAACATTAAAGAAAGAGATAATCGTATACAAATAGCCGTAAATGAGGGCGTGGTGAAATTTTCTGTGGAAGCAGCCCATAAAGACAGCACTATTACGTTGACACAGGACCAATATATCTCGTGTACAACGGGTAGCTTTCCAGATGCTCCACAAAAAATCGGGTTTGCAAGTTTTCCAGGATGGCTTGATGGAAACATTTCTGCAAAACAATCCACGTTCCGGCAGTTGTGCGATGAAATTGAACGCCGTTTTGATGTAACCATCATTATAAATGATGTTGATTTGGGAAATACCGAGTTTTCAGGACTTTTTGATGCGAATGATTTACATAATCTTTTGCAGGCTGTCAGCGTACTCGTAGATAAGGATTATAGGATTGAAAAAAATACGATTACATTTCAATAATGCTATATATGTTCTTTTACTGCTATGCAGTATATTATTTGCTCAATCACTTGAAAAAAAGATATCATTCTCATTTAAAGACAAACCACTGGGAAATGCTCTCAACACATTGATCAAAGACTATGATCTGGCAATAGCCTACCAGGAGAAACAGACCAAAAATATTATAATTACAGCCAAAGCAGAGGATGTTGTTGTTGAAAAAGGATTGGACATTTTATTAAAGTCCACATCCCTGACCTGGAAAAAATCCTCCAATCAATATATTATTGTTCCCAAAAAAACAAATGTGCCACCTAAAACAGGTAGGGGCAAGAATATTATTAAAGGTTTTGTCCGGGATAAAACCAATGGCGAAACTGTTCCCTATGCCAATGTTGTTGTCGACGGTTATTATCTGGGCGACGCTGCTGATGAAAATGGTTATTATGTGATCACCAATATTCCGGATGGTAAATTAAAAATACAGGCGATGATGCTTGGGTACGGTATTGGTGAAAAAGAGTTCATGTTTTTAGGAGGTAAAACACTTTCCCATGATTTTTTGCTGGAGCCGTCTGCAATTATGGGTGAAACGGTTATAAAAACCGCTGAACGTGAAAAATTTGAACAGCAGATTGAACCCAGCGCCATTCAGATTTCACGCAGGGAAATTGAAACAGCGCCTTCATTTGTAGAAGCTGATCTGTTCCGAACCATACAATCGCTGCCCGGTGTTATTACTCAAAGTGATTTTTCCAGTGCTCTTTATATTCGCGGCGGTAATCCTTCTGAAAACATTATTCTGCTGGATGACGTTCGAATATATAATCCCTATCACCTGGGCGGTGTATTCAGCACCTTTAACACCGATGCCATCAAGAGTGTTGATATTTCCCTGGGAGGATTTCCAGCCCGATATGGTAATGCGGTCTCTTCCGTAATTTCCGTAACCAATAAAGACGGAAATAATCAGGAAATTCAAGGCAAGGGAAGTATCAGTCTGTTGAGCTCAAAACTATTACTGGAAGGTCCCATTCCAAAGGGTTCGTTTTTAATTTCGGCAAGGCGAACCTATTTTGATTTTATTTACAATACCTTTATAAAAGGCCGGATTGATGATGATTTTAATTTTCCTTATTATTTTTATGACTTTAACGGGAAAATAAACTATTCCTTTTCTGAAAACAGTAAACTAACCTTAAGCGGCTTTTATGGTGACGATGTACTTTATGCAGAGGAGGATAAGGACAAATATGATTATACAATTGAACAGTACCGATCATATAAAGAAACAACAGACATTCGGTTTGGAAATTTTTCTACAGCCCTGAAATGGCAATATATTTTTAATCCCCGTTTGTTCTCTGAAACAGTTTTTACAAGAAGCCGGTTCAGGGTAAAATACGACGGTGATTATATGAATGAAAGTGGAAGAGCAGAAGATTTAATCCATGATTATTCTTTTCAAAATGACCTGACCTGGTTCATGTCCGATAAACATGAAATGAAATTGGGACTGCAATACCAACAGCTAAAATTTAAAATATTTCTCAAGTTCAATGATTATACTCTTATCGACTATAACAGAAAATCGAAATTCTATTCCGCTTATATACAGGACGATTGGAAAGTTTCCCCGCTTTTCAACATTCAAAGTGGTGTCCGGCTCACCTATTACAATCTTGGAGACTATTTCAGGGTTGATCCGCGAATCAGTACACGATATCGGCTTCAGGATAATATAAATTTAAAAGCGTCTGTCGGGCTTTTTCATCAATATTTTTATACTTTTAATCCTGAAGATATTGATTTTCTCAGTTATCTCAGGTTATTGGACCTCTGGTTTCCCATTGATCAGCGTTACAAGCCCATTCAGGCCTTTCATTATATTGCCGGACTTGAATATCTATTTGACGATGACAAGTATATGTTTTCTGTCGAAACCTATTATAAAGACTATGATGATTTGATGGATCTGAATGAACTTGGAGATAAGGGAGAGAGGGATGATTTTTTAACCGGATGGGGTAAAGCCATGGGAATAGAGTTTTTGTTGCGTAAACAAAAAGGACATTTTACCGGGTGGATTGGTTATACGCTGGCTTATACGCGGAAAACAATTATGACGGCAAGGCCTTCGAACTTTATTGAAAATTCAGGTTATGAAAAAGAATACCAAACCTATTATCCGAATTATGACCGGCGTCATTCGCTGACCTGTGTGGCGGGATATGAAATGAAAAACAATTGGAAAATAGGCGGACGATTGACTTTTGCATCCGGTTTGCCGGAAACACCGACTGTTGGCTGGAGAAGTAATTATTATGTGGATGACGAACCCTATTCTGTTACTGCTGATTATATCCCGGTCAAAGCTGAAAAGGGTTCGTATCGATATCCTGCCTATTTCAGGATCGATTTGAGTATAATGAAAACTTATCATTACAGTAAATGGTCTATGCAGCCGTTTTTTCAAATTATAAATATGAGCAATCATCAAAATATTTTTCTCTATGATTATGACCTGGCACCGGGATATACTGATACCGGTAATACAGTCCAGGCAAAAAGAAAAGGTTTGGGGATGTTTCCATTTGTTCCCACGATTGGCGTGAATTTTGAATTTTAGCGGAGATGATAATGAAGTATTTATTATATTTGTATAGTTGTTTTTTAATTATTTCTTGTGATAGTTTCACCCCAAAGGAAGAAATATTTCAGCCGGAATATACTCCGGAATTATGTGTCTTTGGCTTGCTTTCCAGTGATAGTTCTCAGGAATTTGTTGTTATTGAACGTACCTTGCGATTAAGTGAAAAAATGAATGGTATGCAAAAAGAATTTATTGTTGATGATGCTGTCGTCAAAGTTTTTAATCAAACGGATACAACAGATTTTACCTTTGTTAAAGGTATCAATCCATATTCGACACACTATTATTATGAACATGATTACAGTGTTGATGATATGTACATTGATTTAAATCAGGATTTTTCGGCTGTTCCCGGGCAAACATACAAGCTTGAAATAAAAACGCCGGATGGACACAAGATTTCAGCTCAAACAACAATGCCTGATATACCCCAAATTTTATCGCCTTCCAATATGAGCCGAATTGAACGGGCAAATTTAATGGAACTACAGGTTAAGTGGCAGGAAAGTTCTTCATCCATTGCCTATATCGTATCTTTTATGGTAAAATACAAAAGCTCTTATCCGGGCTCCTATGATCAACCAAAGTGGATGAATATCTATGAGGATGATTATGAGTTGTATTACGATTCACCGGCGGATTTGAAAAATATTGATTTTAATACGTTGAACGAGCTTGAAGATGTTATATCCGATACGGTCATGATAAAAGTAGAAGCGCTTGACAGAATGTTATACGACTATGCGCTTAAAAATGAAATGGCTTCTTTAACCGGTTCTGATTTTAATTTAATAGAAGGCGGGATTGGCGTTTTTGGATCGGTTAGTGTAGATTCTGTCAAAGTTATTTTACAATAGAAAAGGGTGCATTTCGGCGCACCCTTTTGGAGGAAAATCATTTAACTCAATTTTCTTGTTTCATTAAATGAACAATATTTTTCCAGAAGCTGCTGTCATTATACAGTGACAGCATTTTATTGTCTGTTAAAAATCCTGCATCTTCATTAGGCTCAGCCTCTCGCGGCCTGTCTGAAAAATCATTGTCCATCAGGTCCCAGTGAATGGTGACAAGTTGTATATTTGTCGGATTATCAGCAACTAAATTCGGATTGATTCTCACCAATGCATCCCCTTCATGTTTCAACTGTTGAGGCAATAAACCGGATACGCCATTGGTTTCATCAACATAACCTGCTGAATAAAAGGCCTGCTGTTGCTTTTCAGTCTCAGACATTGCCGCCAGTTTTTCTTCGAGTAACACAATCTGGGATTGTTTCAGTGATATACTGTTTTTAAATACATCTGCGCCTGTTGTGTTTTCATTCACATTACCCATGATTACCTGTTCCGCCTCGTGGAAAGCTTTTTTTAATTCTTCTGCTGCATTTTTATCGTATTTTAATAACTCCTGATATGCCTGTTCAAAGTCTTGTTGACGCTGTTTTTTTTCATCACTACTTTGCTGTTCAGCGACCTCGTTTTTATATTCCTGTTCGTCTTGCCGGTCTTTTTCAATTTCATTTTTCCAATAGGCAATATTGGTGTGGATAAACTCTTCCTGAGAGACAGGTATAAAAAACGGCTTTTTCGTCAGGTTGATGATCGTCACTTCAGAACGATTGGTTTGATAAACCGGGAATCCGTGAAAGCTATCCACTTTTTGGGGACATGGATAAATGTCCGACAAAATTGGGGAACCGGCAATATTATAGGGATTGTTTAAATAGATCGAAAATATCGAAGAGTTGTGAAAGTCAACTATTGGTTGATTGTCGATTTTAAAATAGGGAGAAAAAGCAATTTCAAGGTCGGCAACTGTTTTAGGATCGTTATTCGGGAAGAAAAAGTCCGGTACGGAATGTTTTTTCCAAACGCTTATTCTTTTATTTAACTGTACTTCAAATCCTGTTGGCGGATTTAATATATCATGTTTAGAAAAGGCATTAACCAGTGTGGTGAATTTTTCTTCATACAGGTTTATTAATTCTTGCGGGAAACTGTTCGTATAGTTTTCATCATAAAAAGTCTGGACGGTTATTTTACCCTTTACAAAGGGAAGCATTTCGTTTCCCTGGCTGTCCATAACCACATTGTTTGTGTTATTCTGAGCGGTTGTCGTTTGGATAAAGAAAAAATACAATATAAATAGTGAAATGAAATGCTTCATATATGTCTCAATTTAATTAAAGAGAATCTGGTTGTTGTTTATGTAAAGCTGGTGTCGGCATTTTGCATGTCGGTATGGATAAGAAATAAGGGTCCGTTCCTCATTCCCGATATTACTTCCATTGGCCTGGTATTTTTCTACCGAGATGGTCAGTCGCGGCCATTCCGTAAAATCACGTCCGGCTAATATTTTAGTAAAACCAACACCGTTACCATTGTAAAGGTGTTGCGGTTGCAGCCCCGTATTGTCTTTAAAATAGGCGACTGTTTTATCATACTCGGTTTTTGAATCAAAAACAAGTGTGCCGGTAATAGTAACCTCCGGATTATCTCCTTTTGCATAGGAATACTGTATTAAGGATTCTGAAGCAAGAAATTCAGAGCCCGGCAATATGGGGAAATCAAGTTGGGTCGGTTGGTTCTGGGCTTTAATGTCTTTTGTGTATATTTTTTCCGTCAGGATCAATCCTTCATAGGTTACGGCAATCACGAATTTTTTCAACAGGCCCTCTTTTTCAAGATAAAACCACTGAATATTACTGTCAGCATTGTATACGACAACCTCTGAACTATTTCCCGGTTTTAACATGCTGATGTCCTGATCACAGGTCTCGTCGATGCTTGTCGGACTCCAGTTTGAAATGATTTTTGGATTTAGCAGTTTTGTATAAAATCTTTTAAATTCTTGAAATTGCGTTTCAATTTCCTGTGTTGACTGATATTGATTGATTTTACAGGAAATCAATACAAAATTTGCAAATGCTTTTCCGGTTTTGTTTTTATTGGTAAACGTATCAGCAAGATATTCCCGGTACATGGTCCGGCCATGATAGGGCTGGTCTGACAGAGAGAATGAGGGCGGGACCGGAATTTCCTCCATAGAATGCGGAATGACCTGCCCATTTAAACCTGTATAGTAGAGAATGAGAAATATCGTAAAAACAAGATTTCTCATTTAATTGGCCTCCAAAAAAGTCACATCTGAAGGTAAATTAAAAAGAGTTTTATCAATGTTTTCTGTCTTAATTTCAACAGCTTCCATAACGACCTTGTTGCCGGCAAAAACTGCTTCGGTTTTCATGGGAATGTTGTTCCATGTCCAGACTGTTGATTTGGCCGGTTTTTCAATAGAAACTTTGAGGCAGGATTTTCCCAAAATATTTTCATATCCCTGTTTTGTTATACCATAGCGTTTAATGTCATTTTCGGACACTTTATCATAATCGGTTACGGATTGATAAAATTTTCTTTTGGTGCCTTCTTTTGAATCATAATCCCATTGATATTGATAGCCTTCGAGAATGATTGTTTTGCCGCCTGTTTTTTGGTCCATGAAAATCATATAGTTTTCTTCGTACTGTCTTTTACCATATTGGTCAAACCACCATTCTCTGGTCAGTTCCTGTCCGGCAGCAAGATTTTTATATTTGACATAGGCCGATTCGATTGCGAAATATTTTTTGTCTGTTGGTTTTGGCTCCGAAAGTTTTTTTATCTCTTTTGTAAGTGCTTGTATTTCTTTTTGATTGTCTGCTTGTTTTGGTTTGTTACATGCTGAAAGGCTTATTGTTAAAGCCAGGCCGATTAAAAATATCTTTTTCATATTTTTACCCAAGTTAAGGTCCTTGATAATTTTATATTTGAGGTAAAATTACGTATTTAAATTCTGGAATAATTGTAAAAAAAAAGCATTTTTCAGATTTTGGGATAAATTTATTCGATTTTTAAAAGTGTAGAAAAGGAGGGATTTTAAAAATGGTTTAATTATCAACAAATGGTGATATTTAATTTATTTTCTGTTTACCTGAGATTATTTTGCATATATCAGAATTGTTATGGAAAAATTGTTTTGGTGTTTTACCGGTAAATTCTTTAAAGTCTTTAATAAAATGGGCCTGATCGTAATAGTTACCTTCAAACAATAAATCCTGATAGTTGAACGTGTTCTGTTCGATCATTTTGTCAAAAATAAAACTGGTCCTGGAAACACGCATTAATGTTTTCATATTTACGCCGACTCGTTTTTTGAAATTACGCTGTAAACTGCTCACTGATCGAATTGAATTTTGGGTGAAATTTGCTGTTGATGTGTTAAAATGGTCGGCAATAATAATATCATAAAGAATATCGATATTATCCGGAGAATATCCGTCAGGAGCACATTCCTGAACAAAACGACTGAAATACTCTGTTTTTTCAGCGTCTGAATGACAATCTTGCAGATTTTCCCATACTTTATAAAAATCTGTACAGGTCAAATCAAAAAACATTTTGGCGCCGGGCGTCAAGTCCAGTTTGAAAAGTCTTGAAAAAACAGAAGCTTTACAAACAACAATAAAACTGTCCAATTCACCATTGATGTATAAATGGTTTGTTTTTGAAACGACAGGGGCCAAAAAAATTGGCGGCAGAGAGATATTTTCAGAATTAATAATTTGAGGAATATTTTGAAAATGAAATACCAGGGCTACATCGGGGCGGGGGATAAAATTATCGGTATAAACGGTATTTTTGCTGATTTTAATAATTTCAAATTGCTTTATGAGCCATTTGACCGAATCACTCGGTTTATAGTATTCAACATTGATCATACTTTTTCTTTTAAAGGAAGGTTCTTTTACATGCGGCTTTTTAATGTCATAAACAGAGCACGTCTGGGTTTGATATGTTTTTTGTTACTTTAAAAATTATCAATTGAAAGCTATATTCATGGATTTTGAAAAATCTATATAATATAAAATAAAATTAAAATTCAGCAATAAAAATTTTAACGTTCTTAAAAATGAAATTATATACTCGGATTCATAAGGGTAAAGTTTTTACTCTTACTGACTTTTTAAAAACAGAAACACGCCGGGCATTATAAATGCTGCCGGCGTGTTTTTCTCTTGTTTCCAGTCGGGTTTTGATTTTTTTAAATTTTTCAAACCACTTTTATTTGAGAATAAGATTTAATTAAAATATTTCAATTGCTACCGGGGAAGGATTCAATTGTATTTGATCTATTTCATCGCTTAATTCAGCCTGTTTTTTAAAATTTGAAATCACATTTGTAAAGAACGCAATCGATAAAAGTAAAGAAACCGCGTCTGCCACAGCCTGTGCGAAAATAAACCCGGAAAATCCGAATATAGCATTTAGAATGAAAATGGCCGGTAGATAAATAAATCCCTGACGGCAGAATGCAATAATTAGCGCTGGTAAGCCTTTGCCCATGGCCTGCATGGCGCTCATAAAGACCATTTGAATGCCGACTGTGGGAATACAAAGAGCAAATGCATATAAAACAGTTATTCCCATGTCGATTACACGCGTATCATTAATAAAAATACTTATAAAAATGCGCGGGAACATAAAAAACAATATTGTAAATAAAATGGAAATACTGGTGGCAACTGTTCCTGAAATTTTAACAGAAGATTTTAAACGTTCATAATTATTTGCACCATGATTGTAGCCGATTAATGGCTGGGCGCCGATAGCAATTGCAATGTTTAGCATAAACGGTACTGTGATAACACGCATTACAATACCGATGGCTGCTACTGCAATATCTCCATAAGTTCCGGCAATCTTGAGCGCCAAAGCCTGTGACAGGCTCATCATAATTTGACTGATTGAACCCGGCATTCCGACCGAGATAATTTCTTTATAAATCCGCCGCTGTAGTGAAAAATAGCGGATGTGAATGGATGCCAGGCTTTTGCCTCTTATATAATAGGAAATATAATATGCAAGTCCGGCACAGTTGCCGATAACAGTAGCTATGGCTGCCCCGGCTACGCCCTGATCGAGCCATAATATAAAAATGGGGTCCAGTATAATGTTTAGCCCGGTTCCAATCACCATGCCCATCATCGATTCTTTGGCTGCGCCCTCGGATCGAATGAGTTGGCTGGCCGTGAAGTTGAGCATAATGAGACTGCTGCCGAGAATAATTATACGAAGATAAGATGCGGCAAAACCATGTGTTTGTTCTGTGCCTCCGGAAATTTGTATGATTTGCGGCAGGAAAGCAAGACTGGCCCCTGTTACCGCTATGCTGACAATAATGCAGGAATAGAATGCTGTAGCATTTGTTCGTTTGGCAAGATTATAGTCTTTTTGTCCCAACAGTCGTGAAAGAAACGATGCACCACCATGCCCAAGAAATACCACTGGTGGCCAGCAGCATCATAAAAAAAGGATTGGCAATGGCTACAGCCGCTACCTGGTAGGGATCATTGAGTTTTCCTACAAAAAATATATCAGTAAGATTGTAAAATATTTGGACGATCATACCGATAATTGTCGGCGTCGCCAGCGTCATCAATGCTTTGTGCACCGGTACGTTTTCTAAAAGATGAATTTTTTTTATATCCATAAAATCAATCGTTATCAATTAATCATGAACAGGTTCTAAGGTTTACGGTAGCGCAAACCTTAAAACCTGCAACAGAATAACAACTCCTTGTTTTTAATAAGTGTTTAATTGTTGTGGTTTTTAAATTTCCGTTTAATTTTTCCACTCATTTCTTCGAAAATTATGTAGAGAACCGGAATGACAATCAGTGTTAAAAGTGTCGCCATTGTCAGACCGCCGATTACAGTCCGGGCCAACGGCATCCATGTCTCCGAACCGGAACCAAATTGTAGTGCCAATGGCAGCATACCAAAAATTGTTGTAAGCGCTGTCATTAATACCGGACGCATTCGGGTGACGCCACCACTTTCAGCCGCTTCATACAGGGATTTCCCGCGTTCCCGCAACTGGTTAATATAGTCCACTAGTACAATACCGTTGTTTACCGCAATTCCAACCAGCATGACGACACCTACAAGCGCCATCACGCTTAATGAGGTGTTGGTTATAAACAGAAAACCCAATACACCGATAATTGATAATGGCACGGTAAACATAATAATAAAAGGATCGACGAGTGACTCAAACTGCGAAGCCATGACCATATAAACCAGCAGAACGGCGATAATAAAGGCAAGCATCAGGTAAAAGAAGGATTCCTGCTGGTCTTCGGCATTGCCGCCTAACAGTACAGTAAATTCAGAAGGAATGGCGATTTCTGATAATATATTTTCAACTTCGGCTGTGGCACTTGTAAGGTCCTTGCCGAATAAATTACAACCTACTGTGACATACCGTTCCTGGTTTTCACGGTAAATAGTTTGCGGAGACAGCGTTTCTTCTATAGTCCCTAATTGTTTTAACGGGACAGAACTGGTGTTATTAACCGGAATGATCAAGTCACCCAGGGCTTCGCGATCGTTTCGGAATTTTTTGTCCAGTTGTACGTAAATATCGTATTCATCTCCTTCTTCACGATATTGAGCGGCTGTACGACCTTGCATAGCTGTAGAGACGATGCTTGCTAATTGTATACTGCTCAGACCATAATCATTCATTACGTTTTGTTTTAGATGGACAGCAAGTTGCGGTGTTTTTTCTTTCATATTAATTTGAACGTCAACCATTCCCTGAATTGTCTGCATTTTCGCTTTGATTTTTTCAGCAATGGATTGTGCTACATCCAGATCGTGTCCTATAATTTTTATTTCGATATCATTTTCACCGCTAGCCATGGGGCCGCCGCCTGAACTTTGCATGCTATAGGTGATGCCCGGAATATCATCCAGACGTATACGAAGTGCATTTTGTATTTCGAATTGTGAGCGTTTACGCTCTTCTACTGGAACAAGTTTAATCGTTGCACTGATCGTACTGCCGGACGTACCATCGGGACTCCAGGAATCCTGACTTCCGAATTGAAAGAGTGCACTTTGCATTTCCGGGATTTCATTATTTATGATATTTTCACAAGTAATTGTTGTCTGACGAAGTGTTGTCAAGGGAATACCTGCTGCTGCCTCAATTGTTAACTGGATGGATGATTCATCAGAACTGGGCATAAATTCGCCGCCGATAAACGGCATTAAAAAGAGTGAGAGTATAAAAAGAACCACCACGCTTACCAGAATTATTTTTTTGTGATAAAGTGACCAATGAAGTACTTTTTGATAACCACTTGTTAATTTATCAAAAAATTGGTCAAAAATTTTGTCCATTTTTTGGGGACTTTCTTTTTGCTTTCTCATTTTAAGCAGTTTCGATGACATCATCGGGACCAGGGTGAGTGCTACTAGCAATGATACGGCCAGACTGAACGTTATCGTAAGCACCATATCTTTAAAAAGCTGTCCTGTGATGCCGGGAACGAATAACACCGGCAAAAATACGGCGATGGTTGTCAGCGTTGAAGCTGTAATCGCCATGCCGACTTCTGATGCGCCTTTATCAGCCGATGTGATGGCATCCGTCCCCTCATCACGATATCGAAAAATGTTTTCCAAAACAACGATCGAATTATCAACGAGCATACCAATTGCCAGTGCGAGTCCCGCCATAGAGATAATGTTCAATGTCAAATCCGCTACCATTAGTACGCCAAATGTAAAGATAATCGAAATCGGCATTGATACGGCCATTATCAGGCTGCCGCGCCAGTTTCTTAAGAAAAAATAGATGACTGCAATTGCCAAAAGTAATGAAAAAAGAGCTGTGTTGCTTAAATTATTGATCGATCGTTGTGTGAATTCAGCGGTATCAAAAATGACGTTAAATTCTGTGCCTGCCGGGAGCGATTTTTCAATTTTAGGCAACATATTGTAAATGTTTTTTACTGTTTGCACTGTATTGGCATCAGACTGTTTAGTTGCTAATATCGCTACTCCCTGGCCGCTGTTAATACGCACGTCTGCTGTTAATTCTTCAAACCCGTCTTCCACCTGTGCCACGTTTTTAACGAGGACCGGGCCGGTTTCCACGCGTTTTATAACCACATTTTCTATTTGATCTATGGATCGATATTCGCTGTAGACTCGTAAATTGTATTGTTTCGTCTTTGTTTTTATATTTCCGGCCGGGCTTAATCCCGCACTTGTCTGGATGGCCGTCGCAACATCTTCAGGTGATAAATTATAAGATGCTAATAGCACAGGATCCAGCTTTACATTAATTTGCCGGGTTAATCCGCCGGATGTACTGACGGATGCCACGCCTTCAACACGTTCCAGTAACGGCTCTACATCGTCTTCGGCCAGGCGGCGTAACTCTGCCGGCCCAAGATTTGGGGAGTTTAGTGTTAAATACATAACCGGCATCATTGACGGATTTAATGCTATAACCATAGGTTCACTGGCATCATCCGGCAAATTATCACGAATCAGGTCCAGGTTGTTTCGTACGTCAATTTCTGCCTGATCCATGTCCGTACCCCAGGAAAATTCCAAAGTTACGAGAGATGTCCCTTCCGAAGACTGGGATGTAATATCTTCCGCATTTTCAGTAGAGGATATACCCTCTTCAATAGGGCGGGTTACTAAATTTTCCATATCTTCTGGGCTGACACCACTGTAACTGGTGTATACCATAATCATCGGGAATTCGAGGTCGGGTGTAAATTCAACCTTGAGCTGGGTTAGAGAAAAAATGCCGAAACCAATGACGATCAAGTAAACCATCATTAATGTTACGTTTCTTTTTATTGAAAATTTGGTCAATTTCATATTATTTACTCCTACTTGTTGACAACGCGAACAGGATTTCCATCCTTGACAATGTTCTGTCCCATGACGATCAGGCTGTCCCCGGCACTTGTTCCTTCAATCAATTCCATTCTTCCCTTGGAATACAGTCCCGGCTTTACAAATTGTTTTTCAGCTTTGCCGTTTTTTACGAGATAGATATAATACCGTTTTATTTCTTTTTGTTCACCTTCATCTGTTACTTCAACTTCTGTTTGGGTCATCACGGCATTGTCCGTTATAACCAGAGTCTGTTCGTGACGCTGGATTTCGATCATAAATTGTCCGAATTGACCGGATTTCAGCATACCGTTTGGATTGTCCATTCGCACTTTAATTTCCAGGGTGCGTGTATCAGGGTCAATCGCTTCATCGACACGATAAACAACTCCTGTAAATTGGGTGTCTGCCAGGGCAGGGAATGTCACAAAAACACGTTGTCCAACAGCAACGCGAGAAATATCTACTTCAGGGAGAGCGAGTTTGGCTTTAATATTTTTGGCGTTTACAATTTTAAAAACTGGCTGTCCTGACTGAACCATTTGATCTTTATCATAATAAATAATCGCTACTTTGCCGCTAAAGGGCGCTTTGATTAAACTGTTTTCATATTGTTCCTGCATTAATTTTAAAGTCGCTTTGGCCTGGTCCAGGGTGGACTTTGCCGCTTTAAATTGTGCTTTTGATTGATCAAATTGCTGCTGGCTGATCGCTTTGTTTTTATTCAAACGTTCCATTCTTTCAAAATCTGTTTTTGTCATATCATATTGTGACTGAGCGTTCGAAAGTGATGCTGTTGCCTGGTTAACACTTTCTTTTAAACTTTTATTATATTGTAAAGCCAGAATTTGATCCGTTTGTACCGTCTCACCCAGCTTGACCATAATATTATCCAGTTTTTCGCTTACTTTACTGTATACGATGGCGTCTTCTTCCGCCTCTATACCGCCGGTTAATTTAATATAGGTTGAAATATTTTCAGGTTTAATATTATAAGACAGTTACCGGCACAGATGTGTCTGTTGATCCTTTTTGCGGTGGTTTGCATCCGGCAAGTAACGAAAGTGACATCATAATCAGAACTAATTTTTTCATTAGAGACTCCTGTTTCCTAATTTATTATGGTGTTAATTTTTCCGATCGATTTTAATAAATTGAGTTGACTTGTATTATAGTCATATATGCCTTGTTGAAAATTAATATTGCTTTGTGTGTATTGTAATTGTGTATCCAGTATATCCACCTGAGTGCTCATACCTTCTTTATACATCAGGCTAGAAAGACGCAACGCTTCTTTAGCCTGATCCAGTGAGGCTTTTAAGCTGCTTAGATTTTTAATTGATTCCTTTAATGAATAGTAATATTGTTCTACTTGTATTAAAATCTGGTCGTTTGTTTGTTGTTTTACGTATTCCATTTGTTTAACCTGGACTTTTGCTTTTTGATATTCCAGCGCTGTTTTACCTCCCTGAAACAAAGGCCATTGAACATTTAGATTAATGGATTTTGAACGGTTGTAATCATCTCTTAATACTTTGGACGTTTCTGTCATTGCATTATGTGATATATCGGCTGTAAAGGAAATTGTCGGGAGCGAGCTTGACAACGCCATTGTTTTTTGGTTTTTAATCGCATCGACCTGATAGTTTACCTGTTTTAACTCCGGTCGATTTGCAACAGCCAATGCTTTAAGCTGAACCAGAGGTGCATTTGCATAACTTCCTATAAACTGTTTTGATTCCAGTGAATCCAATACAACCAGCGAATCATTTAATGATAGATTTAAAATATATTTCATCTGATTTTTCGATGAGATCAATTGATTTTTTGCTGATTCCAATGATGGCAGGGTGGAGGAATATTGTGCCTCTGCCCGTTTTAAATCGAGCTCCGATGCCGCCCCAACCTGATAAAAATTCTGTACCTGTTTCAGGTTTGCCTGCGCTGCTTTGACTGCTTCTTCATTCACGTCTATCAGTTTACTGGATAACATGATTTGGAAATAAGCCTGTAGTGCGGTCAATATGGTTTCATCTTCTTTACCTTCCAACTCGGCTTTTAGTGATTTTTCCAGACTATTTTGCATTTTCAAGTTGGCAATACGGGAAAATCCGGTAAAAACAGGATATGTTAATTGCAGAGAGTGCTGGAAATTGTACTCTGTACCTATTTGAATCTTTTGTCCCATAATTGCCATTGTAGCCAGTTCCAGATTTTGTGTCCCGGTACCGTTATAACTTACAGTCGGTAAAAAGTCGCTGACTGCCTGCCATTTGGTCAGTTTTTGTGATTTGTAATCCAGCGCTGTTGTTTTTAATCCAAGGTTGTCATTCAAACTTTTTTGAACAATGTCTTCCCAACCAAGTTTTATCACACGATTTTGTGCGACTGTTGTTTGAGATAATGATATGATTATTATTAATATTAACCGGAATGGTGTTAATCTTTTTATCATCTGATAACTCCTTTGTACTATCTATATATAAAATGAGCATTAAAACCGATATTGTCACTCTTTTGTCAGTATGCCAAATCCGGTGACAAAAAATCGGATCATTTCTTCCATGAATTTTTCTTTTGTTATGTAAAGCCCAAGCGATTCTGTGATTCCGATAAAGGCTTCACTGTTCAACATGATATGGGATGATTCGAACAATAAAACATATTGGATGGAAATTTTTTCTTTCGAAATCCCCGGCAATGTCTTTGTGAGTGCATCAATATATTTTTTATTAACCTGATCAATACTGCCTTTAAAATGTTCTTTAATTTTGCTCTTATTTTTAATTCCGTTAAAGAAACCCAGCACCATCCGGTGATGATTGGGATACTCTAAACTATATTCCAATAAAGGTTCCAGAAAACAACGAATAATATCTGCAAGTTCTAAAATATTGGGGGCTGCTTTTTCCTGAGCATCATTTAAGCGTGCCAGTCTTTTTTCATCCAATGGACCGATAATGCGAGGTAACAATGCATCTTCGAGTGCATCCCGAGATCCGAAATGATAGTTGATGGCGGCGAGATTGACGCCCGCTTCGGCTGTGATCATTCGAAAGGTGACTTTGTCCCAGCCATGTTCTTCGATTAATCGTTCCGTTGCTTCCAGTATTTTTGTTTTTGTATTATCCATTGTATTTTTCTCCATCATAATGGTGTTTACATTACTTGTACGCAAAAATTCAAACAATGTTTCAAACAAAATTTAAAATTTTGTTTGAATTTTGCAAGTGATTTTTTTTAATAAAGCAATCAAAGCTTTTTTTTTGAATGGTTAAAAAGACGGTTTTATTCAATAGTCGTTTGAACTTGTATGAGGATTAATTGAAGCGTGTGTCTTTATTAATGGAGAATAAGAGTAAGATAAGGGAGGCTGGTATGGGTAGGGCCGTTAAAAACATGGCCCTACCGATAGTATCAAAAATTATTTAAATATTTAGTGCTTTTAAAACGGACCTTTGGCATTAACTTTATCCGCTGATTTTGCCGCACCCGGCATTTCACCACGTTTTCGCTCAATATCCAGTTTTTCCGCCGTAAAACGGGCATTCCAGTCGTATGTCAGATTTTCGGGTGTTGTGTCGGCTGTTTCATCGCGCCAGCGTTCCATAATTTGACGCATTTCCTTCAGGGCGTCTGCATAATTCGGATCATCAGCAATATTTTGAAATTGCTCGGGATCTTTATTTAAATCAAACAATTCTTCAGCCGGGCGCGGTGCTAAAAATACATCGTTTTGTTCCGGTGTCAGATTACCCGCAGCCAAAAGTGCGTTCAAGTCCTTTTGTGAATCACTGCGATTAGAGTCTGTGGGACCACAGTTGGGAAACTGGGGGCGCTCATTAAGAACGTAAAGATAATCTTTTGACCTGACCATTCGTTCCAGGGCCTCATGATTGTGCCAGTTATGTTCTGAAAATACATAATGACGAAATGGTTTTTCAGGATTTTTAAACAATGATGAAAAATTACCACCCTGGAAGGAATCCTCAACAGGACAGCCGCATAATTCAAGAACGGTTGGGGCAATATCAATGGAACTGATCATGCTTTGGCATGCAGCACCTTGTTTTTTATACCTTTTGGCCATTTAATAATAAACGGTGTTTTCATGCCGCTGTCATATACGCGTGTTTTACACCGGGGAAAGGGCCGTCCGTTGTCTGCCATAAAAATAATAATGGTATTATCTGCAACACCCTGTTTTTCCAGTTCTTCCTCAACTTTACCGACGTAAAAATCAAGTCTCGCAATTTCATCATAATAATGGGAAAGGTCCTGACGGGTATCGGGCGCATCTGCCAGATATTTTGGTACCGGCACGTCTGCCGGATTATGGCGTTCCAGGAAAATCTGGTCGTCCCATGTTCTATGGGCATCAAAACTGGCAAACCACATAAAAAATGGTTTGTCCTTGGGGCGGCCTTGTAATAAGGGCAGCCACTCGCTTTCGCGTCCGGGGTCATTTTCCGGTTTGGTATCACGAACAATATCAAAAGCGCGTTTTGTTTCTTCTCCCATGTGCCATTTGCCGCCCTGGGCACAATAGTATCCGTTCTCTTTTAACAACAAGGGAAACGGCAGTTGGTCTGCCGGTAAAGGTGTATGAAGTTCGGCCGCGCCGGTATTGTGCGGATAACGTCCGGTTATGATACTGCAGCGGCTGGGACTGCAGGAACTGGCGGTTAAAAACGTATTTGTAAAGCGAATACCATTTGCCGCCAATTTGTCGATATTGGGTGTGCGGATACTGGGGTGACCATAACACCCTAAATCGTTCCAGCTTATGTCGTCACCAATAATGAGAATGACGTTTGGCCGCTCTTTACTTTTTGCACAGGATGACAATCCTATAGTCGTTGCGGCCAATCCTGCACCAACAGATTTGAGAAATGACCTTCGTGTATAGTTTTGCATATTAACCATGACCTTTCATTGAAATATTTATTATCTATTTTTAATATATCATTTAAATTCAATGAATTTCAGGGACGGTCAATCGTTGGAAATTACAAACTTAATTTTCAATACGCTCTTTGATAAAGTCGCAAATTTCCTGCATTGCTTCTGTTGCTTCTTTAAAGAAAGGGTCCAGCAACGGATAACAATGGACCATGCCTTTTCCGGCCCTGAATGTTATATCAACACCCGCTTTTCGGGCCTTTTGATAGAATTTTTCTCCGTCTTCAAATAACTCATCGTCTTCTCCTGAATTAATAAAAACAGGAGGCAGGCCTTGCAGGTCACCAAACAGGGGAGAGATCAGGGGTAAATCGGCAGGATTATTTCCGACATAATGTTTGCTAAATACTTGCCAGGAATCAATTGGTGCTACAGATACTTTATTTTTTGTTTTATATGAATCACTTGAGCAGGTCAAATCCGTCCATGGTGAAATGGCAACAGCAGCCGCCGGCATTGGAATATTATATTTTTTAAGGGCTAAAAGCAATGCCAGTGTCAAACCGCCTCCGGCAGATTCGCCGGCAATAATGATATTTTTTGGTTTGAAATCGTTTTCCAAAAGCCATTTATAGACGGCCATAGAATCATTCAGGCCGTCCGGATATGGATGTTCCGGCGCCAATCTGTATTCAAACTGCAATGTTAAAAGACCGCATTTTTTTGCAAATTTGGAAACAAATCCTCTGTGGTCGTTACAGGAACCGGATATATAGCCGCCGCCATGAACATAAAGGATCATCTTTTCACGATTTGCATTTTCAGGAATTATCCATTCCGAATGGATACCCTTAATATTTTCTTCTTTTATCTCAACACCCTCCGGAATTTTAGCATATTTGCCGGCACTTTTTTCGCACAGGTCTCTAAAGTCCTCAATGGATGTGTTTAAAGTAAAGACTGGTTTTTTAAATTTTCCTTTGAACAGGTGTCTGTTTCGCATCATAAAATTAAAAAATTTACTTTTTAAACTTGGCATTTATATTTTTCCTTCTTTCAGTATCTTGTTTTCATTAAATCTGCTGTTTTTTATTTCTGGGCACTGTCCCGGTTTTTTTCCGGTTCAGGCCTCTTGTGTAACGCTCAAGTGCGGCCATTTGCATATTCAATTTTTACATGACCAATAACACCGGCTCTTACAGGGGTAAATCCAGCCAGGCAAGTCCAACATCCCTGTGCATATGCCCGGTGCCTTTTTCCTGCAATCCATCATAAAATATTGCCAATTTGTTACCAACCCGTATTACGGACGGCAAACCAATAACGCGTTTCGACCAGGTGCAATTTTTATTATCCAACACGACGGCCTTGTTTTTTGTATCCCATTTGTTTAAATCTTTGCTCCAATATACCCAAATCGCATCTGTATATTCATGCTCCTCAATACCAATATGATTGGTAAATAAAAACCAGGTTTTGGTCGATTCTTCGTAATAAAGAGATGAATTTTCGATCTGCTCTTCCAGAGGGACAATAGGTTCAGGATCGATCTGCCATTGACCATCCAAATCCTTTGTACGCGCTATTCCCAAAGTACGTTTTATTTTATTGTTGTTGATTGACGCACTGAAAAATTGCAGATATTCACCATTATTTTTTATAATCTGGCCCGGACTGGCCGTTACTGAATAATATGTATTGGGCTGAGGTCGGAACGGAATAACATCGTATTGCTTTATCCAGGGACCGCCGGGTGACGAACTCTTTGCCTTCATTGTTAAATAGGGAAAAGCAGGAATTCGGGCTGGTGGTTTGGTCGTGTTTGGGGTTCCAAGATAAAACATGTGCCAGTCTTTACCATCAAAAAAAGTTGTACCATAACTGGCGCTTTTAGAGTCTTCCGCCTTGGAATTACCCAGCTCCAGAACCGGACCTTTTTTATCCCAATGGAGTAAATCTTTACTTGTGGCTAAAGCGCATAGCCAGCCCCTGGGCCCGGCTGCATCGTAATGCATATAATATGTTCCATTATCCTCAAATACCCATATATCACGGGCGCCATAAATATCACAGCTATCAGGGCCATCGCCGTGCAACAAAACAATACCCTGGTCCCGGGCTTCCATTCTTGACGCTGCTTCCGGACGCCCGTCTCGATAACCATTGTCTGACATAGATGGCGGCATTTCGTTTGGATCACTGCCCCAGTTTTTATTTGGCTCTGGTCCCAGGTGCAATTCCAGGGTGCCGCCATTTGCATAAACAGAATGCTCAAACCAGCATTTGTTCAGGGGTTGACCGTTAAGATAGGCAGATTGTATATACATATTTTCAGCGCAGTTATTTTTGGTAATAATGGTAAATTTTTTACCGGGATAATAATTAGGGTTCAGGTCCAGTTCTATTTTATCAAATATGGGACTGGTTATTTCATATATGGGATCAACAGCACAGCCGCCCCGTACTTCAAACAGACCGATTGCCATAAGCGCGCCAAGTGCACCCATTTGTCCCTGGTCTTCATCGCCGTTATAACCGCCGTAGGGAGTTATATCACCGAATGCTTTTTCTTTAACCAAACGCACCCATTTTTGAGTCAGCCAGGGAGCGCGGCTATAGTTAAACAAATGCGCCATCTCTGTGCCGGGCTGGTTTTCATAATTTACCCAACTGAGGCTGCGTCTATAGTTTTCGGCAACAAAGTTATGCGATTCTGCCTTTTCAAAACTGCTGTTCAGGAAATTATTATAAGATTCCTGTCCACCAAAAAGGGTGATAAGCCCTTTCATATCATGAGGAACATAATTGGTATAAATGGCCGAATTACATTCACAAAAGCCTTTTGTGTTATATCCTTCGCCAACAGGTTCAAAATCTTTTAACCAGGAACCATCCTGATTTCGGGGGCGCATGTATTTAATGGACGGGTCCCATATATTTTTATAATTTTCTGAACGTTTTATGAAAAATTCATAATCATCTTTTTTACCCAATGGTTTTGCTAATTGTGCCAGGCACCAGTCCTGATAGGCATATTCAAGCGTCATGGCTGCACCGTCTTTATGAAAACCATGTCCCGGCAAGTCTTCCGGTACATATCCTCTTTCCGCATATTGTTTCATGCCGCCACCGGTAGCATGTTTTTCAAATTCATAACCGGCACGATCTCGAATACCACCCGGAAATGCGTTTTTCCTCAGTCCTTCATAGGCAGTTTCAATGTCCCAGTTACGTATTCCCTTATTATAAGCTGCGGCAAACAAAGAGACGGCCGGGTCGCCGATCATGACATAGCTATAGTTGCCGACAGTAGGTCCACGGGGAATGAGGCCTCCGTTTTTATATATATCAACCATGGTATTACAGAGCGCATCCACCACTTCCGGATACAACATCGTCCAGATGATATTAGCCGTCCAGTGAGTGCCCCATAAAGCATCAAAACAGTGATGATTGTATAAAGGCTTGTTATCCGCATCCAATGGAATTTGCCGGATAACCGGTGTGTCACCGGTCATGTCGCAATATTTTCCGTCAACATCACTGACAATTCGTCGCCCTAATAATAAATGCCATAGATCGGTATATAATTTAATTTTTTGTGCTTCTGTACCGCCTTGAACTCTGACACGGCCCAGCCAGTTGTTCCATTCATTAAGAGCATTTTCTTTTACCTGTTCAAAGTTCCAGTGTGGTAATTCGGTATCCATATTGCGCCGTGCACCTTCTATGGATGTATAAGATATAGCGACTTTGAGTAAAATTGTCTGGGTATCAATTGTGGTGAATTTCATAAAAGCACCGGCATCTTTGCCCTGAACTTTTTTTGTGTCATTCGGCAGTAATTCGCCGTTTTCCCAGGCACCAAAATTTTCAAAGGGTTGGTTAACACGGGCTACAAAATAAACAAATGTATCTTTGGAGCGGCGGCGGGTTTTAGCAACCAGAGCATAGCCTTCAATTTCGGTATCGCTTACTTGAGTTACAGAGGACATCACCGTTTCGCCGGGTCCAAGATAGGCGCCCGTATCAAACAGAATATATCCTTCCTGGTTTGGGAAGGTGTATCGGTGAAGCCCGACACGGGTAGTAGCCGTTAGTTCGGCTGTAATGTTGTAATCCTTTAAAACGATTTTATGGTATCCTGCTTTGATGATTTCATCGTCATGAGAAAAGGCAGATTTATAGGTCTCCATACCAAGGTGGCCTTTAAATTCTCCTGTTGTCGGCATAACCGCAATTCCCGACATCTGCCAGGCGTGAACATGACTAAAACAGCGCACATACAAGCTGTCATAAACATACCCGGCATTCCAGGTGCCTTTTGTCCAGGTATCCGGGCTCAGGTTGACCATGCCAAAGGGCAGGCAGGCCGACGAAAAATAGATCCATCTGGGCTTCACCGTATCAATTTCGGGGCGAACATAATCCACCGGCCGTTTGGGTACGGGTGTTGAACATGATGATAAACCGGCAATAGTTACCAGGAGGACCCATATCAATTTATAAAAACGTATATTCATAAATTGCCTTAAATTTAAAATAACAAGAGAAACAATCTTTTAGGAGTGCCAGACAAATAATACAAATTATATAAAACCAGTGCAAGGTGTTTTTACCATTAATTGGGTAAGGATTTTAACAAAAAAAAGATGTAGCCGGTTATCAATCCGGTTAATGGCGGACCCATAGGGGCAATTAATCCTGTGGCTTGATCTGCTTTCGGGCGCAATCACAGGTCTGCCCCTATGGTCCTTTTATTTTATTTCAATTTTTAAAACTCAACCTTATAACTCAGGTTCGGCACCATAATACCTTCGTATTTTGTTTCAATTTTACCTGTTTTAATGTTGTAATAATCATTCGAGAATTCTTTGGCGCCTGTCATATTTAGAATTTGCAATGCCCATACCGATGAATAGTTTGGTTTATTTTTCCTGTATGAGATAGAAAAAGAAATTATCGGTGTTGCAGAGTGGCAGTCGCTAAAGGCTTTGTTGCCATCGGATTCTCCATATACAATGTCCTTATCGTTTAAAGAAGCATCCGTGTCAATAGCCTCTTTACGGTTTCCACCCATGTAATTGATGCGAATATTGGCGCCCAGAATATTGTTTTTGTTTTTTCCGACAGTCCACTCTTTGCCGGCAAGCACATTCAGAACATAGTTTTTATTAAAACGGGTGTTTCGTGTTATCCCTTTAGCATCCGTATATTTTGAATCAAAAACCGATGCCGTTACCAGATAATAAAAGCCCTTGTATAGGAATTGTTCAAACGTCATATCAAGTCCTATATTTCGGCCTTTGCCCTTGCTGACAAGTTCGTGGTCAAAAAAGACATCATTTTCAATGTTGATTGTTGAGATATAGCTGTCAGGTGAAACCGGAATATTGTAGAGGTGCTGGTAATAAGGTTCTACCCGCCATCTCAAATGTTCACCAAGTTTTACATCATAGGCAAAAACATAGTGGGCAGACTTTAGCAGGTCCAGGTTTTTGTTTGGATTCATACCGTCCATATCTACAAAATATACAGGCAGACGTTCAATGCGGCTGTGCAAACCATAAGCAAAAGCCAGACTGTGCTTGTCGTTAAGATGATATTTAACGCCGATACGTGGTTCTATCGAATGTTTTTTGTTCAAAAGGAAATACTGTGAGTGCAGGCCCAGGTTTAAAGATAAATGGGACGTGAGAGATATTTTTGATTGTGTGTAAAACTGCCATAAACCGGATTTGCCTTTTTGTTTTGCAGTTGAAATTGGAGCAGCGCCTTCGGTTTGAGATTGTTCTATCTCTACATTGTATCCCAGGTGACTAAAACAAAATCCGGTTTGGTTGTTGTGTTTTTTGTTAAAACGTCTTCCAAGACTTGACTGGATAGACATGCGCCATGTATCATTATCTACAAAAGATTGTGGCCGTGGCTGTAACTGATAATTCAATCGCTGTTCCTCGTGGTTTAATCCATTGCCTGTGGCGGACAATGTTGTATTAAGAAAAGTACTCGAGTTTAGAGCCATTTTATGCGTCAAGCCCGTAGCAAACATGTACAACGATGTTTTAGAGTTATCCCTGTCAAAATTGGCTTTCCAGTCGAGACTATCGGCAGCGTCCATTTCCTGGCCGTCCAGGGCACCGACTCCCCAAAAAGAAAATGTACCTGAATTTTCTGTCGGAAAATTTGTTTTAAATGCCAGGTCCTGATATTTTAAAATACCGGTATCGTTTGGTAAAAGAGGTGAAACAAGCGCCATTGTTGAATATCGGTAATTCATCAGGTATGAGGCTTCTTTCCCCTGGACAAACGGACCCTGTGTTGAAAAATCAACACCGATGACACCGGCCTGCAAGGTGTATTCACGTTTATTAGAATTTCCTGTTTTCAGGTTAATGTCAAAAACACCTGATGTTGCGTTTCCAAATTCTGCAGGAAAAGCACCGGTAAAGAAATCACTATTGCCCATTATTTGATTGCTTATAGCAGTTAACAAACCACCACCGACAACTGTTAAATCGGCAAAATGGTTTGGGTTGGGTGCCTCAACACCTTCAATTCGCCAAAGTAATCCTTCCGGGTTATTACCGCGAACAGAAATTCCATTGCTGCTAACCGACGGCGTTGCAACTCCGGCAAACGATGACGCCAAACGCGCCGGATCATCCAGACCTCCGGCATAGCGCTGGGTTTCTTCGACTGTAAATTGCCGACCACTCACGGTTGTCATTGTATTTACGGGCACATCCTTGTTGACTCGAACAACAACTTGATCCATATTGAGAACTGTTTGCTGCAGGCCGATGTTTAATACCGGTTGCTGTCCTGTGCTTATTAAAAGTTCGTTTAACAGACGGCTTTCATAACCCATCATGGTAACTTTGATGTTATGCCGTCCTACCGGGATTTTTTTTATAATAAAATTACCTTCCAAATCAGAAGTCGTTCCAATAAGAGGATCCGTATCCAAAACTACAATATTTGCAAACGGCAGAGGTTCCCTGGTTAAATTATCAAATATTTTTCCCGTTATAGATTGAGTTATTGATTGTGAAAAAGATATAGAATATGAAATAAGTATAATCAATGTGATTTTAAGTGTTTTCATGATGTTATGTTCCTTTATTATATTGTATGTTATTTTTGAAAGAAAAAATCTTTTTCATTCAAAACTATATAGATAGTGAAAAAGCAGAGTAATACGGTTTGAATCACTTTACTCATGGGATGTGTACAGAAAATTTCATTAAAATACCCGGCTGTGATATGAAATATTATTGCTATCAAAATATTTCTGTTAGTTTTATAGTACAGCCAGTTCATAATGAGAACAAAGGGAAACAGGCTAAGTATAAAATTTAACGAGTAAATAATTCCTGATTCAAGCACATTGCTGTGGTAATAATCTTGGATAAAAGAAAGCGGCATGTGCCACATACCCCAATAAAATGCAAACAGCATGGAGGATGTAAACAGACTGAATTTTGAACGCAGGCAATCTGTTCCATAAGAGTGCCAGGCCAGCTCTTCGAAAAATGGTGCTGCGAGTAATAAAAACCAAACAGGAAAAATACCGGACGTAAATGAAAATGATCCGGCCGGTTTAAACTGGTCCGCGCTGTATCCAAATATTAATGAAACGGCCTGTGCCAGCAGAATACTGACCAACATTAAAAAGCACGCTGTAAACCAGTATTTGATTTTTGTCCCTTTAAAATTGAAAAAACGGGCGAACACATCAAGGCATAGTTCTTTATTTGAAAAGATTAAAAAGAACGCCACGATATTGGGCGATATTAAGCCCAAAAATGATAATATGCTTGTACCCAAAACCAGTGAATGATTACTTGGGGTGATCTGGCTTGTATATCCGGCTGTAAACCAAAACGCCCAGGGCAGGATAGTGGATAAAGCATAAAAGATAAATGTGTGTTGATATTTTTTAATAATCATAATGACTCCTTTTGTTCATAAAATTGTTGAGCAAATATAGATAAAAAAAAGGAGTCCATCGCCCAATCGTGAGGGATTGGACAATTTAGAGGTGCAGGCCTGTAGGAATGTACTTTTTATTGAAATTTTTTGAAAGAAATAGCTGGAATGTTGAGTAAAATGCGGTTATTTGGCTTAATTGGGTAATTGTGCCATATATTTCGAAGGGGCGATGCCTTTGTGTTTTTTAAATACATTATTAAATGAAGATTTTGAGTTAAAACCGGCATCAAGAGCAAGGGCGAGGATGCTGAAATTTTTGTTGGCAGAGGCGTTTCTAATAAATTCTTCTATTCTATACGTGTTGACAAAATCATGAAAATTTACTTTTTCATACTGATTTATTATCTGGGAAAGATGATTGGGTGAGACATCCACGCTGCTTGCAAGATCGTTTAATGTCAACCTGGGATTGATATAGGGTTTTTCAGTTTCCATTATGTTTTGCAGCTTTTGGTGGACCTTTTCTGCTACATCCTGTTTGAGCCCTGATTTTTTATATTCTCCGGACGGCTTTTCCTGTACCATTTCCATGGAAGGATCAATCGTATTATCATTAAAAACACCCTGGTGACGTATTCCAAAAAAGCCGATACAGAAAACAAAAATTACGATAATGATATAAAAAATGAAATCAGCATTAAAAGGAAAATTTAGACCAAATCCATCTTTTAAAATTGAAATAACAGCTGCTGTTAAATAAATAATACCTATTCCCCAGATACAATATTTTAACCAGTTGAGGCTGATTCGGTTGTCATAGGAGAAATTATCATCAATCAGCCGCTTGTATTTGCCGACATGTCTGTAGGCTAAAAGCGGATAAACCAATCCTGACACAATAAAAGTTATCAAAGCAATTGTGGAAAAAACGGCAAAATCGTCGATCAGGCCTTCATCTACCATTCTTTTTTGTTCCGCTGAATAAAAAAAGTAAAATCGGCACATATAGAGCCAGGATAAAAGGGCCGGTGCAAAATGGAGGTAATCGATTTCTCTTAAATTTTTATCATTTCTCAGGGAATAAAGGGTATATAAAAACAGCATTGGGCCGTGAAGCAAGGGAACCGGCAACGTAATGCCGACAAGGTGCGGGTATTTAGTCCAATATCCAAGCGAATAGAGGTAATAACTTGTTAAATGGATGCCAATAATGCACAACCAGGCAACAAGAATTTTATCCGGCAAAGTTTTTTGTTTTTTTGTTGCAAGCAAGAGGGCAAGAAAAAATGAAAGAAAAATACCAATTGTAAAGATCGTCTGCATGGATGATTATTTTAATTAATTTAAATATGTTTGACAATTATAATATCGTTTCATCTGGTGTACCAGGCAATCAGGCAGGCTATAAATTAAGTGATCCATCTTTGCAATGCAAGTACTATTTGGAATGAACATGTTTACATATAAAACCTGTGCAAGATGTTTTTAGTAAAGTAATAATGTTTTGTTTGTGTTAGCTTGCAGAATGTTAAGGTGAGTAATAATCCTTTAATGGGGGATATATTCCAATCAGCGCAATTTGCCGATTTGTATGCCGATTAAAAATCCATAAAAGGAATGGTTGGTATTAATATTTGCAAACAGTATAACTCCATAACCAAAATAGGGAGTTGCTAAAAAGAACTGCATATCGAGCGGTATTCCGATACCCTTGAATTTCAGTTCTTCATATACAGAGTATTCAGAATCGTGCACATCCAGTAATTTTCCTTTATTAATACCCTTAATCGCACTGATCCCGGTAGAAGCGGAAACAAATCCTGAAATATAGGCCCCGTCTTTGTTTTTTATTATTTTCCCTTCTGTTAAAACTTTACCGTATAATATGCTCATTTCATAAACATGATCTTGTACCGAAGGTCCTACAAAAGCAAACACATTGGCTAATAATACTCTAAAAGAGTAAAGATCATTATTTTCCTGATAGGCTAAATGGAAGACCGGCAAAGCAGCAGTATAACGAGAACAACGCCCACCGCTCATAGTAATCCGAAAACATTCTTTGATGGGTGCGGTTTGGTTTTCGTCAGAAAGAACAAAAGGAGGTTTTATCAGGACCAGTAAAAGTATGATTAAACAGGAGACTTTATTTTTTTTCATAATTATTATCTTATTTGGGGAGTGCAGAGTTAAATAAAGGGCACTGATATAACAGTGCCCTTTATTACCGGCAAATAGATTATAATTTTATTTCAAGAGTGTCATTACTTTTGCCTGAAAATACTCACCCATGTTTATGACATAAAAATATTGTCCGGAAGGTAATTCATGGGCATCAAACAGAATTTTGTACATGCCTTGTGTATACTGCCTGTTGGTGAGAACAGCAACTTCTTGTCCAAGAAGGTCTACAACTTTGAGCGTTACATTACATGTTTCTTTAACATTAAAGTTTATAGCTGTAACCGGATTAAAAGGATTCGGATAGTTTTGGAATAATTTAAATTCTTCCGGGACATTACCCGTAACCATGACATTAGAGCTATTGGAAATGTTAACAGTGGCGGTCCCGGAGATTTCGTTCAAAGTAGCGGTGACTGAAAAATTATCACCTACTTCTGTTCCTGCCGTATATACACCGCTTTGTGTAATAGTTCCACCCGTGGCTGACCATGTGACCGCTATGGGAACAGTATTATTCTGCTCATCATAACCTGTGGCTGTGAATTGTTGATTCTGACCGACAGTTAAATCAATATTCTGTGGTTCAACAGTAATGCTGTTTAATTGTCCATAAGCAGCGACATTGCCGGTCGCTGTGCCGTTAATTCCTTGAGCAGAAGCAGACACTGTAAAACTTCCCGTCTGGTTTGAAAAATATTCACCTGTGGAACTAATGGCACCCACACCGTTCGTTACAGCCCATGTAAATGTTAGTCCCGGTATTTGATTACCCTGAATATCATAACCTGTTGCTGAAAATTGTTGTGTCTTGCCCACAACCAGTTCCGAATTTTGCGGTTCAACGGTAATGCTGTTTAATTGTCCATAAGCAGCGACATTGCCGATCGATGTGCCGGTTATTCCCTGAGCAGAAGCGGACACTGTAAAACTTCCTGTCTGGTTTGAGATATATTCACCTGTTGAACTGACCGCACCCACTCCATTTGTTACAGACCAGGTAAAAGTGATATCCGGTATCTGGTTGCCTACAGCATTATAGCCTGTTGCCGTGAACTGTTGGGTCTGACCTACAACCAGCTCAGGATTTTGCGGCTCAACAATTATGTTGCTCAGTTGATCTTGTGCGAAAACGTTTCCAGTTGCCGTACCGGAAATTCCTTCGGCAGAAGCAGACACCGTAAAGCTGCCTGCCTGGTTGGAAACAAATCCACCGGTGGCGTTAATTGCACCAACGCCTTCTGTTACGGCCCAAGTGAATGTAACATCCGGCATCTCATCGCCCAGTTGATCATAAGCTTTGGCTGTGAACTGTTGGGGTTGATTTATAACGAGTGATGGATTTTGCGGTTCAACGGTTATTGTTGTTAATTTACTAAGGGGTTCAAACAACTCCTTTATAAACAGTACACCATTTTCCCCTGCTGCAAAGAATATCGTTCCATCTTGACGAACTGCGAAACTTTGAAGATCAAGATCATCGGCATTTGTTAGATGTTTCCAACCCGGGTCACTCGCAGCTTCAAAGTAAAATCCACCAAACATTCCCCTACTTATGGCGGTTATTTGGTTGTCACGAAAAAAATCAAACATGATTGAACCTAGATCGGGTATTCCAAAAGTTGTAAAATTGGTACCGTTGAGTGTACGTACAGTTGGTAAATCGTCTAAAGATAAATCCGTATATATATGAGTTTCATTTCCATACACTGAGTTATCTGCGTTCCATAAAAAACCGCTACTTGTGTTTAACGAATCCCATGTTGCTCCACTATCAGTAGTAACCATAACATAATCAAGTAATGGTTCATAGAGAAAGATATTGTTTCGAATGGCGACATCAAACACTGCACCATCATAGCCTAAATTAATTATACTTTGGTTCATTATGTTCCATGAATTACCTTCATCAATAGAGTGCCATAGCTGGCCATCCCATCCACCGGCGATTATACCCGTGGAATCTGAACAAATGCTGGTGACCCATTCATCAAATACCTGTTCCCAGGAAAGTCCATCGTTAGTACTTTTATAAATACCACTGCTTCTTGTAGCATATAATGCTTTTTTGTGTTCAGTCATATCTGAAAAGTAACCAGTGAATACGAGTGGGCCGGCATCAACTTCCGGATCACCTTCCGGTGGGAGTCTGAATACATAAGTATTATTTTCCCAAATAACAGCTCCCGTTGAAGTGACAAAAACGAGCCCGGCATCATTTGTTGTGTTGCTTTTGTATAAACTGGATGAAGCGACTGGTTTTAACGTTTTGTTTTGTATTTGTGAGAATTGAAAATCAGAAAATGCAGGGTTCCCCAAACGTTCAATCAAGTGTTCCTGTTTTTGCTTTCGAGCTGCCTGTTCGATTTCTTTTTTACTTTGGGCAAATGAACTAATCGTGCAAAGTAAAATAAAGATTGCCAGCAGTTTTTTCATAGAATTTCCTCCCAATGTTAGAGTTGTTTGTAGTGGCAATGATTAAATATTAACTTTTCTCAAGTATTAATTAATATTTTCAATTTTTCAAACGGTGTAATTCCAGACTCTAATTAAAATTGTATTTTGAGCAATAATCATCATGGTATATAAATATTGATGGTTGTTAATATTATACCATCGGATATAATTTACCTCACTAGGTTGTTTATATAAAACACTAACAGAATATAGGTATGGCCAAAGTAAATTTTACCTGAAAAATTTTAATCCCAATTTTTTGTTTTGTGGAAAATCAATTAAAGATGTGTTACAGGAATACCCGCAAACTTCCGATTATCCCAACCATTTATCTTTTAACCGATAGACAATTGTACGAAATATATAAAACCTGTGCAAGCCTTTTTTGAAAAAAGTGAAAATTTATTCATAATAGTTTTTATATGTTCTGTTTTCAATTTAATTAATCAACAATTTTCATATTGTGTGTTTGTTAAAAATTCCATACAATGTATGGTTTCAATAAAAATGAGGCAGGTTTTAAATCGTACCTCTCAGTTTAAACAAACAGGAGACATTTTGCCGTTACAACAGCTTTACCAAACAATTAGAGAAAAGTTACAACAGTCGGAATATAACGTTGGTGAATTAAAAACGATAAATTTTGGAATACAATTTCTGGTTTCGCAGGCAGGGTGGAGTGGTGTTTTGCGGATATATCAAAATAAAAAAGGCGTAATCAAATATGATTATTCGCAATTAAAGAGCAATGTACAGGCCCAAAAAATCGAGCAGATAATAGTCGGAGAAAAGGAAAAAACAGTTTATGATGTGGATTTTCCGGTAATCGGCTGCGACGAGTCCGGTAAGGGTGACTATTTTGGTCCGTTGGTGTGTGCGGCTGTTTTTGTGGATGAACAGACCAGCCATGCTTTGCAGGCAGCAGGTGTTCGGGACAGTAAAGCGTTGACCGACAACAGGATTGTGGAAACGGCGTCGGCTATTTTAAAAATCGTTAAAAACAATTATAAAGTTACGGTTCTTACGCCGCCGGAATACAATACCAAATATAAAGAATTTAGTGATAATAGAAAAAATCTTAACGGACTTTTGGCCTGGCTTCATGTACAGACGTTTTCCCAGGTAAGTAAACGCACTGGCTGCCGAAATATTTTCCTGGACCGTTTTGCCGGGGAGCATGTTATAAGTGATGTATTGTCAGGTCATGATAAACAGTTTCATGTGATCCAGCAGTTTCAGGGAGAGCAAAATATTGCTGTTGCGGCCGCCTCGATATTGGCCAGGGCCAGGTATTTGGTGGAGATGAAAAAACTGTCGGAAACCTTTCAAATAGAATTGCCAAAAGGGGCGACGACGGTGCTGGGTGCTGCGAGGAGGTTTGTGAAAAAATATGGTAAAGATCATCTGCAAGAGGTTGCAAAATTGCATTTTAAAACAACCCGGGACGTATTAAAATAAAAAAGGGAACAAGCTGTTCCCTTTTTTTAAGAGTATAAATATTTTTATTCTTTTGTATATAAATTCGTTGCCTCAGACAAGAGCTCCTGCAGGGCCAAAGCCATTTCATTGGGATTTTCGATACTGCCGTCTAATAGAGCAACGCTGTTGAACAGATTGTTAACCAGTTTTGTCAACATTGGGTCCTGCACATCTTTTTGATAAATGCCCAACAGCTTTTTAATCATACCGTGTTTTGGATTAATTTCCATAACTTTTTTGCTCATGGCAGCATCCGGATTGTACATGTGCATGATTTTTTCCATTTGTGCAGACATGCCTTTGTTGGCGCCCAAAAGAATCGCAGGGCTGTCCACCAATCGTTCGGAAATTTTAACATCTTCGACTTTATCACCAAGAATGTCTTTAATTCGGCGTGCAAGTTTATCTATCTCTTTTTTATCTGTTTTTTCTTCTTTTTCTTCATCCTGTTTTTCCGGTTCGACAGAGGCAAGTTTATTAAGATTGTCCAGGTCTGCCTGGTCGGCGGAAATTATTTTCTTGCCTTTAAATTCCATTAAACCCGGCAGGGCAAATTCGTCCAACGGGTCATAACAGAATAAAACTTCAACATCTTTGGCGCGAAAGATTTCCATAACAGGATTGCTTTGCACGGTCTTTTTATCCGGTCCGGACAAAAAGTAAATTTCTTCCTGATGTTCCGGCATACGGTCAATATAAGTTTGCAATGATATCAATTCATCCGCTGTTTCGCATTTTGAAGAGTTAAAACGGAAAAGGTCTGCTACTTTTTCCTTGTTACCAAAATCATTATAACCTTCTTTAAAAATACGACCATGCTGTTTCCAGAATTCATTGTATTGTTCCGCTTCTTTTTTCGCCAGGTCCTGAAGATGGGAAAGCAATTTGCTGGTTATGGTATTGCGGATTTTAAAATGATGCGGGTTTTCCTGCAATGTTTCGCGGGAGATGTTTAAAGGCAAATCATCACTTTCGACAACGCCTCGTACAAATCTGAGGTAATTCGGCAGCAGTTCCTTGTCATGTGAATCCACCATAACCCGTTTAACAAACAGATGTAAGCCGTCATCATCACGTCCGAATCCCATCAGTTCCATATTGGATTTGGGGATAAAAAGAAGAGAATTGAACTGAATGGGTACATCAGCGGAAAAATGCAGGTGAGTTAATGGTTCATCACCCTGTTTGGCAATAAATTTATAAAATTCGTTATACTGGTCCTGTTTTACCGATGATTTTGGTTCTCTCCAAATGGCTGAAACCGTGTTGATTTGTTCGCCGTCCAGGTTGATTGGGAACGGTACAAAATTGGAATATTTTTCAATAATACTTTTTACGTTCCAGTTTTCAGCAAAGTCTGCTGCGTCTTCACGTAAATATACTTTAATTTGTGTGCCTCTTTTTGCATCCGCAGGGCCGTCTGTTATTTCAAATTCTCCCTGACCGTCGCTTGTCCAGATATAGGAAGGTTCATTTTTATCGGCGGATTTGGTAATAATTTCGACTTTTTCCCCGGCCATAAACACGGAATAAAAACCGATGCCGAATCGTCCGATCAAATTCAGGTCCGAATTTTTTTCTTTGGCCAGTTGTTTGACAAACTCTGACGTTCCGGAACGTGCAATGGTGCCGATATTATTAATCAGCTCCTGTTTGGTCATTCCGATGCCGGTATCGGAAATCGTAAAGAGCTTATTATCTTTATCCAGATCAATTTTAATATTCAAATCAAGTTCGGCATCAACAAGTTCTTCGCCTTTAATACTTTTAAAACGCGCTTTATCCAGCGCATCTGCGGCATTTGAAATTAGTTCACGGATAAAAATATCCCGGTGTGTATACAGTGAATGTGTCAAAATGTCTAATAGTTGGCGCACTTCAGCTTGAAATTGATAACTGCCGGAAGCCGATTGCTCATTAGCCATATTAAAAATCTCCTTTTATGTCGTTTTATGATTTTTTAAAATTTTCCCGTGTGATATTGCAAATACTGTGCTAAAGTTTTTTTTGATAATTAAAATATTGTAAAACAGTGGTTTGTGGAGAATATGATTTTGTAACTAATTTACAAGTGTCTGTCAATATGGCAGACACTTGTCAGAATAGAAAGAAATTATATCTAAAACCCGGTTAATTACTGCTTATCTTTTTTGCTTTCGTAATTAATACCGTAACAATTTCCGGAATCCCGTTTTCGTCCTCTAAGCTTGATAAAAAGTCAAATGATTTTTCTCTGAAATTGTTTAGTGACTGTTCATCAAGCCTTTCTAAAAATCCACGATAACCACTGGCCCATATTGAATTCCACCATTCTTCTCTGGTTTTATAGTAAAATTCTTTTTGTTCCTGACAGATTTCAATTATCTTTAATCCGCTATTTTCAAAGTTAGCCAGTATTTCTTTTTCTGAATTCAGCATTTTATTTGTTGACTGGGTCATCGCTTTTAGTTTTTCAGTAGAGAATCCCATCATTTCAAGAATTGGCGTCCAGCGCTCATCTCTTTTCCCAAATGTAGATGTTGTAAATAAACTTTCCGGTTTTAAAACCCGGTTAATTTCCTGTAATGCAAGCGGTAAATTTGGTAGAAAAAACAGGCTAAATCCACAAATAACCGCATCAAACATGTTTTCAGAAAAGTTGAGGTTTTCAATATCCATTTCATGCAATTCGATATTATCTATGCCGGGATTTAAAATATCGAGTTTTGTGCGCCTGATCATTTCTGATGATATATCAATACCAAATACTTTGCCGACAATTTTGCTTGCCGGAAACATACTTGCTCCCCTGCCGCAGGCAACATCAAGAACGACCATGTTTTGTTTTAGTTCTGCATGTTTAACAATTCTCTCGCCAAAATAGTTGAAAAAGTCCGGACCTGTTTTTCCGTATCGGTCCGCAGCCCTGTTAAAAATCTCAGAGATAGATTTTTTATGCTTTTGTGTTTGTTCCATTTTTATATATTACCCGACATCCCTTTTTCGAATTATCAATTTTTCTGGTATTTTGTAAAAATTCTATTTCAGGGATTCAGGTTTATCAGAAAAAAGTCCACCTGAGTTAACATAAATTTATAAAATTCAGCGGCGAGTATGGCGATTAATATGCTGGTAAAAGTACTGATGACAAAAAAATCGACAAATTTTTTATTATCCAGATTTTTGTGCTCAGCAACCGTTTTGGTCAGTATGAGGAAAATAATAGGCAGATATTGTCCGTATAGTACAAAAACAAAAGTAATAAGCCGTTCTATTTTGGTAACAACTGTACTGGAATGAACAAGTTCCTTATCAATATCATCAGAGTCTTTTTCTTCTTCTTCCGAGGTTGAATGAAATACAACCTGATTTGTCAGTTTGTTAACAATTACGGTTCCTCCGCGACATGTGAACGAAACAGTTGCCGCGAGTAAAATTAATTGATAAAATAAAGTGTTGTTGTACAAAAAGCTGGTTGAATGGATATCCAACATTTTCGGGGAAAAAACACCGATTATAACAATGATGATCAGCAAGTGCAGGGATAGGTCGATAAGTTCTAATTGAAATGCATGTTTAGGTTTTTTTTTGGTCAATTCTATTTTAATAACGTCAATAAAACCATGCATAAAGGTTATCAATGCAACCAAAGAAATCCAAAGCCAGGACCACCATGGTAATGTTAATATAAGCGAAAAAAAACCAAAGCTAAAGATGTGAAAAAGCAAAGCATCCAGTTCACCGGCTTTTTTAGCTTTTATCAGCGTGCCTGTCTGAAAAATGTAATCCGCAATCAAATGGGCAGAAAGCATTAAAGCAAGAAGGCGAAAATCCATGGGGACGACCTCCACTTAATTAGAATGTCGGTTATTCCTTTTATTTTTTATGGACTATCAAATATTGTAAACAATTGCATTTAATTTCGCAAGGAATAAATAATGATTCATTTTTATTTTTTATAAAAAGTTATAGCTTAATCCAATGGCCATAGATTGTTTTAACTGTCTTTTAACTGAAACATCCTTGTCGTACAACAATTTTACCGTAAAATTAAAACTAAAATATTTTGATATCTTTGATGTCAACAGGTTGTCCCAGTTAACATCAATTTCGTCAAACGCTTTTGTGTTGGAAAAGAGTTCAATTTTTGATTGCAGTGCCGATGTTGCAGATAATTTTATATTAATATCTGTAACAGATTCAATACCTATTTCGTTTTTAAATTTTTCAATTTTGTCCGTATCCGGATCATCTGCATAGGGAGACGGGTATTGATTGGTAACGGTTTGTTTTATGGCGGCACCTAAACGTGTTTTTACTACTTTTATCGGAGATACGCCAAATCCGATACTTTCTCTAAAATATCCCGGATCCATAAATTTTGAAACCTTGACTTCCGGTTCAATCTTATAGTCATAGCCGGGCCCAAACTGTGATTCGCCGGAAACGGCAACAAATGGATTGACACAAATTCCTATTTTGTATGAATAAACACTTTCCAGCTTTATTTCATCCACTGATTTTCGTGAACCCTGGTCGCCGGTTTTATTTCTACCATAACTTAGCGTTCCGGAATTACTCCAGTTGGTTTTTTTCTGATCATTTTCAAACTTAAAGTTGACATTAACCTGCCAGGCAGTAGAGTTTTCACCACCCTTACTCCAGTTATTAAAACTCGTTTGCGCCAGGTTTAAACTTCCAACCAGTTCCTTTTTCCAGCCGAATTTTGGTTTTTCCTGCTTTTCTGTCGGTTCTTTGGGACTTTGCTGGGAAAAGAGCGTTGAAAGGGGTAACAAAAGTAAAAATATATAATGTACAGTTTTATGTTTCATTCTTAACCTCCACAAATTGAAATCCTTTAAATTCTTTTAAAAGACAATATGCTTAATTTTATATGCTATCCGTAAATGTAGTTTTTTTTATGTAAATTTCAAATAAAATAAAGGTTATGTTAATAAAGTTTATGATGATTTTTGTATTGACATTAGAACATATATAGTCCCATTATAAATTCCAATGAATGTAGCAGATTAAAAAAAACGGAAATTTTGTGTTGAGAAATATTTCGTTTCAGAATTTTCTGTTTTTTATTTTTATTACCCAAATAACAATAACTAAAAATATCAATCCTGATAAACCAAAAAGAATTAAAGTTAAGCGGCATGCCGGAGGTTCGGCTGCAAATCCCGGATCACCATAAAGCATAAAAGAAGCCCAGTAGACCGGATGCTGGTAATGAAAGGATTGCTGTGAAGGGGGAAGAGATAGAATATCCAATTTTGCCAGTCTTAATGCTTTAGCCTTGGATACGTTTTTTTGAATAAAATAAGAGTAGAATTTAGGAACAAGTTTGGATGTCAGGTAATCATCTACTTTCCACAATGTCATCATAACGGTGCGTGCACCGGCTTTTATAAAGAGGCGCGGCAGACCTAAAACACCTTCACCTGAAACAACCTGCCCGCGACCGGTTTCACAGGCGCTCAGTGTTACAAGTTGGCAGTTAAGGTTCAGTTCCGGGATTTCGTATCCTAATAAAAGGCCGTCTTTTAAAGAATCCTTTGGTGTTGCCAGGACCAGGCCTGAAAAAATATCATACAATGTATCTGCAAATGCGTGGGTGGCAAAATGTAATATATCGCACTTTTGCGCATAGAGCTGTAAATTCTGTTCGTTTGCTGCTTCACGTGTAAACAGGTTGGTACTGTTGTTTATTTTTTTTATTTGTCGCGCTTCCAGCTCTGCAAAGGGTAAAGGTTCAAACCGGAATCCGGTACGCCATCTGAATTGTAATTGTTTATCCATACTTTCGTTTTGGGTTACGAATGGATTGGCAAAAGCCACTATTTTATCTTTTTTGCCCGGTTTTGAACCGGATAATATGTTGGTTGTTGAAAAATGATAGGATGTGGTATAACTGTTCAAGAGAAATAATGTTTTATAGTCTGGAGTGTCTAAAACAGTATATTCTTTTTTTGCCGGTTCCTGTGTGAGCAGTATTTCAAAGGGAATGTTTAACAATAAATTGTCCGGCACGATAAAAAGTTTGTTTGGTAACGAAACGGCTCTTTCGAGTGGCTGAAAAAGCTGTAAATAGAGTTGATAGGCCAATGATGCCCGATAGGGAATGTCGGATAAATTATTTTCCTTAATTTTAAAAAAGGGCAATATAAGAGAATCTGTCCTGGCTTTTAAAGATTCCATATTGATATCCAGTTGCACAATTTTTGTTGTATCCGGTGTGATACATAATACAAAAGAAGCGTTATCGTGGATATGGTATAATAGCACCCCGCAATTGTTTTTGGTTACATAGTGTTGTAAATCTTTAACCGAGTATGTTTTTTGTTTGGAAATATTTTTTTTCTTTTTGGTATTGTACAATTTTAATTTTTGGGCTAAAAATGAACGTTTAGCTGTTTCAAACTCACCTATCTTCAGGTCCCATTGTTTTTCTGATAACTCTTGTCCGGAATTAGATCGGAGGTTAAAAATAGTATGTTGAAGGTTTTCTTTGGCTGTTTCATAATCTTTTAATATCGTTTTATTTACCTGATGATTTTTTAAAACATCATTAATGTTATCTTTAAAAACCCGTAACCGGCTCATTTCTTCAAAATAATACAAACTGTCTATGAATACCGCTTTTTGTTGCTGCTGATATTTTTGAAAATAACAGACTGACAGGTTTTTATAAATTTGACTGTTGGGTGCTAAAAAGCCGATTTCCAGTTCCTCCAGGCTTAGTTGTTCCAAAGTTTTTTCTGCAAGAACAGCCGCCTGTTTGTAATGAAAAATCGCCTTGTCTGTTTGCCCGGTTTGGGAAAGGGCTTGCCCATAATAATAATGAAACCAGCGTTTGTTATGATCATTCAGATCATGTTCCCGGGGGATGTTATTTAGTAACGTTAAAGCTTGTTCTGCATTGTTTTGTTTGAGCAAGAGTTTTACAAGTTGAAAGGAGTAAATATTCTGATAATCGGACGAGTTTGCTTTTCGTGCAAGTTCTATGGATTTGTTTAATTGTTTTTCAGCGAGTGAATATTCTTTTTGTTTTTCATAGAGCCCGGCAATGCGGTAATTCCAGTAGGCATTTTCCACATTTTGTGTCGGACCCAGAGATGCAATATAGTTTTTTATTTCTTTTTCAGCTTTTGCATATTGCCCCCGTTGAATAGCAAATTCAACAAGTTTTGCCTGAATTTTGTAATAGTTTTTATCATTTGCTTGAAAATTGTTTTGAGCCGTTTCATAACTGGTTTTGGCCAAATTGTTCAATTTTAATAAAAGATACAAATCACCCTTGTTCATATTTGCAGATGCGATTTGCTGTTTGTCATTATTTTGGCGGGCCAAATCTTCAGCCATATTATAAGCCGTCAGGGCCTGGCTATATTGTGCCATCATTTTACAGGTCATACCCAGATTGATATAATATCGGCATTTCCAATCATCATCAAAAAGACCGCTGTTTTTTATTGCCTGTTGAAAATACGGCAATGCTTGTGAATAACGGCTTTGCATGTAATAAACCACACCAATATTATTATCAATTCTTGATAAAAGATGTGGGGCACTGATGCTTTGAGCCGTTTTCAGGGCCTGCTGGTGTAAAACAAGTGCTTTATCCATGTTTCCACGTAATGATAAAAAATAGCCTTGTTTTGTTTGTAAAAGGACTTGAGCCGCAGTATCCTTTGTTTTTATTGCGTCAAAAAGTCCTGCCTGCAAGAGTGAATCCGCTTTGTTATAATGCCCCAACTTCCATTCCGAGAAAGCATATTGTTCCATAACAAACGTATTGTTGTTGTTGGCTTTAGCAAAATATTCACTTGCTTTAATATAGTTTTGCTGGAAAAGATATAAAAATGCCCTTGCCAAATTTTTATTCTCAAGTGAAAACGTCTCAATGATATTGGTAACATCCGTGTCTGTTTTGTTAATGAATTGCATAAAATAGTAAACAATGTATGGTATTACCTGTTCGGTCCTGACACTGTTTAAATAAAACCGCAATGCTGTGTCATTATCATTAATTTTTTCATATATTCGGGCCTGAACAAAGGAGCTGTATGGTGAAGGGGATAAATTTTTAATAAAAATTAAAACAGAATCCCTATCCGCGTTTGTTTGGCAGGAATGTAAAAGATCAGTATATGCCCTTTCCTGCTGAGGTGATGTTTTTATAATGTCAAGCAGGGTGGATATTCTTTCGCCGGGAGCTTTTTGTTTGTCAAGTTCCTGATAATAATTTTTAAAATTTTCGAATGAAAAAGACAGGGAGGTGTAAAAAATTAGAAATAAAATAATAATAATTCGTGAATGATTTTTTTTAAAATTATTATTACCCGTTGTATTTAAAATCAGCAGCATGAAAGTTATAACCAAAAAGAATAGAAAACAGAGCAGGAGAAAAGTTGTTATTTTTGTTTATTTACTTATTGAATAAAATATTAACCACCTGTTGGTTGTGATGGCGGTGGAACTTCATCTCTTGTTGCTGCACCACCAGTACTCTTGCAATTAGATAGTTTTGATAAAACGACTATCAGTAAAATGAGAATAACGATTTCAAGTATTAAATGGATTACTTCCATATTTAATCTCCCGGTTTAAGTGTTTTTAACATGTTTAAACTTGGTTGTGAAAATACGGATGAACCTGAAATTTTTTCCAACTCGGTACGTGCTTTTTTCGTTTCATCCAACATTGCATAACTTAGTCCTAGAAAAAAGTGCTCTTTGGCGTCCCCATTATTTTTTGCATATTTTTTAGCTTTTTCTAAAAGCCTGGAGGACATTTTCAACAATTCTCTTTGCTCTGTTTTATTTTTTGTTCTAACTTGTGCTAAATAACATAGTCCGTAATAGAAATAATAATCACCAAGTATATCTATTTTACTATCTTTATCGTTTGCATAAACAGAGTCTGCCGGTTGTGAAACAATATTAAATTGATCAACGGCTGAACTGTAATTTTGGTTTACATAATCTGCCATCCCTTGTTTAAAATTATATTTCAAATTATCTAACACGGGTGACTGATCTGCAATATTAATGTGACCTCGTAGATTTGTATTTTGATATTCGTAGGGCGTATTCATTTTTCCAAAATAAGTGTCGTATATTTTATTCGTCCCGGAAGATGGCTGAAAAATCCAAATGAAAAAGAGCGCTGCAGCTACAACTCCAATAGCGTAGGCCGGTTTAAATGTTGGGAAAAGATTTGCAATAATAATTTTTGTTTTTTCAAGTGCCAGTGAAAATGAATTTTGTTTTTGGTTTTTTTGAAACAATTTTATATAGAGTTCGTGATCGGATAGAGTTTGAATTTCATGGTCAACTAGAGTTGCATTTTCCGCTTTTATTTTTACATTATGTACATAACACAATTTTTGAAAAAATTCAAACGAATAATATAACTGGGCTAAAAATTTTTGGCAGGTTTCTTTGTCAAAATCCTGAGAAAGAATTTTTAAAATCAAATTTTCAGATTCTGTTACAGATAAAGGGACGTGCTGATCTTTTGTAACATAGAGTTCACCCTTTGTTTTACAGGAATCTATCATTTCCAAAATAAAAAACAGAGTGCTGCCATCGGAATTTTGTAAAGATGGCTCCGGTTTTTTTGTTTTATCTGTAATATACTGCTGAATGATTTGATATATTTTTAATTCACTTTCCATTTTCAGGTTCCCCCTTTATACGTTCAGAAATAAGATTAGATGATGTTACATAATATTCCTGCATTGTACTAAAAAATGTTTCAAAACACCAATAACAATTATTTAAATGTTCCATCGTTTTGTCTGCAAATTCATTGTTAAAATAAATGTTATTTGTCATAATATAAGCGAGGAAAAACTGCTTGTTATTTTTTACAAAGGGCTCTAGTGAATTGCACCGATGTTGAGGAATCATTTTATATAATTGTATTTTTGGTGTGTCTTTTTTCAGTGCGGCAAATTGAGATTTGATATCGCGGTAAAAGTCAGCGTCATTTTGGGTAAAGTTACTTTTGTCGATTAACTGATCGTGAAATTCTTCTGCCTCAATATATGCCAGAGCCATTCCTAAACTTAGGTTTTTTTCTTGAATAACTGTTTCTGACATTTTATATCCTTTTTTTAAATGAGAGTATTATTGTGCTTACATAAGTTAGTGACATATAATAATTGTTTTCTCTCAATTAAAATGTCTTTCTTTCCTTACGTATCGTATTTCGCAGTCGATTTACAACATTATCGATCACTCTTTTACCCAAAAATTTAAAAAACGGCAGTTTGTGAATAATATCGTTAGAGAAATTACTCCAGGTATATAACATAAAAATGTGAATATCACGTTCTTTGTTTTCGCTGTTATGCTTTTCACGCAAAATATTCACAGTCATATCATATAGTTCCCAACACAAATCCGGCTGTAAATATTCACGAAAAGATTTAAAATCGTCCCAATCGGTCAAAATGGTATCATTGCGAAAATGTTTTTCAATATTCCGCCGGGCCATTCGTGTGGAAAGTGTTGATAACCAAATTAAAAATAAATGTTCCTGGTCCAGATTTTTATAGCTTTTTAATACCCTGGCATCATTTTTAAACAATTCTAAAAAAATTTCAGAGACAATATCGTTAATAAAGTCTGATTTTTGACATTGTAACCGCTCGATATGCCAATCGTTGCAAACTCTGATAACAATTTTGTAGATGTAATTTTTATACCTGTTTATAAACTCATTCCACGCATTTTGCCAGTATGGAGAATGGTTATCTGTACAATACACCAATAGTTGTTGTAAAGACAAGTTTTTGATTTTTGCCCTCTAACATTTGTTGTTGCTCAGATATTTTAGATAACCTAATGGCCTATTTTAGTGATTAAATATAAAAAAATCAATGATTTTTTGAATATTTTTTTGGTACGTTAAAATTTTAGTGGTTATAAAAAAAAGTACTTTTTATAAGATAAACTAATTTTTTTTTGAGACTATTTAGTTTAATTCCCACACTTTTATTATAGAAGGTTGACATACTTTCCTTCTTCTTGGGGGTCTATAGGCGTACGAGGGACTGGTGGGTTACCTCAATTCGATGTTTTATTGCGTACCTTACGTAATAAAACATCTTTTTTAGGGGAGTTTCGGGAGGACATATGGGCGCTCGCATGAAGGGGGGGCGCCTTTGTTTTATCACGGGGAAACACAAAAAAAGCCTTTTTCATTTTACATGTTTTTTCTATATTCCTTTAAATTATGTTCGTCAACTTTTTTTTTATTAAAAAAGGAGGGTTTCTTTGAAAATTGCATTTGTAACCGGTGGTGGCGATTGCGCAGGAATAAATTCTGCAATAGCCAGATCAATTCTTCATGGCGCAAATAAATATAATGATACATTTATAGGAATTCGATATGCTTTTGAAGGTTTGGCTGCCGATGATGTTGAAAATTATATGGTAGAACTTGGAAATAACGATGCACTGAATATATTTGACGCCCCCAGCACTGTATTGGCTTCTTCACGTTTTGCCCCTTTTACTGAAAAAAATAAAAGCTGGGCGCCTGAAAAAATTAAAAGTAATTTGAAAAAATTAGGTGTTGATGCTATTATTGCAACAGGTGGAAATGATACAGTCAATTCTGCTTTTGGTGTGCACCAGATTGATTTTCCGATCATTGCAATTCCAAAAAGTATAGATAATGATATTAGCGGTACCGACTGGATGCTGGGTGCGCATACAGCCATAGATTTTGCTGCAAAGGCTTTCAGAAGCACATCTGTTTCAGCAGAAACACATACCAGAATTTCTGTGAATGAAGTTATGGGACGTAAGGCCGGCTGGCTGGCTTATTTTTCAGGAATTGCCAGTGGTGCTGATATTATTCTCGTTCCTGAAAAACGGTTTTCATTGTCAAAATTAATCGATCGGGTAAAAGAGTTACATGAATCGAAAAAATATGCCAATATCGTTGTTTCTGAAGGCATTAATTTCAGTCAGGATGACCCGGTTTACAAAAAAGCCATAGCTGATGATGCAGCGGACGGAATATTAAAAGCAATGCTGACTGAAAAGCCGGAATTTGATCCTCATGGTAATATTAAATTAGGCGGAGCCGGAATTATAATTCAGCGACTGCTTGCTATGGGACTCGGACTTGGTTTGAGCCGTGTCCGGCATTCAAACATCGGATTTGCATTGAGAGGATTGGCCCCAAATGCGTTTGATATTAACCTGGGTCAACGATTCGGCAGAAAGGCCATTGAACTTTTACACGAAGCAAAATCAGGTCTTATGATAAGCATCAACGGACTGGAAATTAATTCTGTGCCCATGATCGATGCGCTTCCTCAATTTACGTTGTCCAGTATGGATGAGAAAGAGTTAGCTGACCTGGGTGTCTTTTTTGACTAAATTTAGACCGGGGGGCTTTATTTTGAGGTATTAACCATGGAAAAGTCTGCAAACAAATTAAGACCAGCGTTATTAGGGGGAATATTAATAGGCGTCATCGGTGGTATTCCCTTTTTGAACTTTATAAATTGTATGTGCTGTATGGGCGTTATAGGCGGCGGCGTTTTATCAGCCTATTTGTTTTACAAAGATTCCTCTCCCGAGTATGTCATCTCTGTATCAGACGGAGCATTGCTTGGATTTTTATCAGGACTATTTGGAACATTTATAAGCATTATTCTGCATTCTTTTTTCGGACCTGCCACTTTTAATGTCCTGTATAAAATATCCGCAACAATAAATGATCCGGACCTTCAGGCCCTTATCGACAATTTTAATCCGCGACTTCTTGAGAACAGTTTTATTCTGCTTGATTTTGCCCTAAACCTTGTTGTTAATACCATCTTTGGTTTACTCGGTGGGATCATCGGCGTTTCCATTTGGAGCAGTCGGAAAAATGTGCCTGCAAATTGAAAATATATTGAATGAAACAGAAAATTATTAATTATTTAAATGATCGCGCTGAACCTGTTTCTGCTGTGCAGATAATGCGGGACGTTTTGAAAATGGAGACAAAAAATTCCACTGCCGCCAAAGCGATTGTTGACAGTATTGTTGCCTCCGAATTATCAATCTGCCGGGACGATAACGGATGTTATTTTACTATAATTGATAAAAAAGCCGTTTCTTTACCGGAAGAAAAAGAGAATATTATATTTGTAAAAATTCTTCCGCAACAGGCTGTTCACTGGAAAAAGTGGGGCGTTTTTTCCTATGCTGTCTGTCAAGATTTTCAAATTCAAAAAATTGTTGTTTGGAACAGGGAGACCGATGATTTTGATGATCTTGCTGATATTTTTAACGCACTTGACCATTTTTCAGAAAATCGTTTCCTTTTCGATGGTGAAGGAAATCAAATATCCATGTTCCGCAAAGCTGTCGGCTATTTAACGGGTAATCAAGCTGATCTGTCTGTTTATTCCTATAAAAATTTGCAGCGATTTTTACAAAAAAACGATGGAATTTCGATTGATTTCCTGTCCCATGAGCTTGAACAGCTTCACGATATCAGTCCTAAAGAGATGGAAATTCTATTTAAAGAATTTACCGAACAGCTTGCCGGAATTTCTCATGTTTTGGAAAACAAACAGGGCCATGCCTATACGAATCTGTGGGATTATTATGAAACTCTGCAGATTAATAAATTTGATTTTAGTAAATGTAACTTTGATGAAAATGACATCAAGGAACTGCCGACTGTTCCGGGTGTGTATTTGATGTATAACCGTAAAGGGGACCTTTTTTATGTCGGCAAGGCAAAAAAATTAAAAAGCAGGATATCGTCCTATTTTACCGGATTTGATGATTCGGATAAGGCCAAAACAATTCAAAATTTGCTGCATGAGTTAAAAATAATACCAACCGGATCTGAGCTGGAAGCGCTGCTGCTTGAACAGGAGTGGATAAAAAAAGAAAATCCCGGATTAAATACTCAATTACAAACACACGAACGCCGGCATTTACAAAAGAACAGGTATCCGCGTATAATATTTCTTCCCAGCGCACAGCCGGAAAGGTTTAATATTTACCTGCTAAATCCGCCGGGCAGGCTTTTAAAAATTGAGTTGGGTAATGAGTTTGATGAAAATGAAATAGCACCTGTAATAGATGATATCTTTTTTGCGAATGACCCTCAAAATTCCGAATATAATGAATCCTTTGAAATAGCTTGCAGTTGGTTATCCATAAATAATGATACTCCCGGAATCGATATGAGGCATGTAAATACAGTTTCTGAGACTGTTCGTCTGGTTCGTGATTACTTGAATAGTCTTTCAACCGTGAATGAAAATATAATTCATTATTAATATGAGATCGTTTAAAACAATTCCAGTTGTAATTATTATTCTGCTTTTATCAGGAATCAGCTTTGCAGTATATGGCACGACTTTAAATTATTCGTTACAGTTGGATGAAGAGTTGTCGTCATTGTTTCATGTAAAGATCAAAGTGGAAAATGCAGCAAAAAAACGTTATGTTTTTTCAATGCCGGTGTGGATGCCGGGCTCATACTATCGTACGGATTTTGGTAAAAACGTTTTAAACGTCAGGGGCGTTGACGACTTTAACAAAACATTACATGTTGAAAAACTTTCTCCAAATGACTGGGAAATTCGACTGGAGAATGCTAAATCATTTACATTGTCCTATGATGTACAGGTGCCCGAGTTTGATTTTTTAGGAAAGATTATTGATTCCACAGGAGTTTTGGTACAAGGCGCATCGACATGGATGTATATTAAAGACATGGAAGGATTTCCGGTTTCGGTGAGTTTTAAAGATCCGCAGCAGCGACAGGTTGAGGTGGCGCTGCCTGGAAAAAATAACTTGTATTTTGCAAACAGCTACCATCAACTGGCTGACAGCCCGGTAATAATCGGAGTTACAAGCGATACGACAATTTTTGTTAAAAATGTTCCGCATCATATTTGTTTCAGGGGAACGGCAGATTTTGATAAAAAATCGTTTGTTAAAATGATTTCAGATATTGTAACCAGTGAGACAGCTTTATTTCAAGATGTGCCTTATGATCAGTACATGTTTCAGTTTTTAATCTATCCCGGGTACCGTGGCGGAAGCGGACTCGAGCATGCAAATTCAACGACCATTAGTTTATCCGGCGTGCAATTAATGGAAAATGTTCATAATGCGGCCAACATTATCGCCCATGAATTTTTCCATTTGTGGAATGTAAAGCGGTTGAGCCACAAGTTGCTTTTACCGCCAAGGTACGACCGTGATGCCCGAATGGGTTCATTATGGTGGCTGGAAGGAGTTACCAGTTACTATTCTGATTTAACGTTGCTGCGTACCGGCATTTGGTCGGTTGATGATTTTCTGGCAAGTATCGCCAAAGAAATTGAAATCCTGTTATCAAATCCGGACCGGTTTCAGACCAGTCTGGTTGATGCAAGTTGGAATGTTTGGGAAAATGGATATTTTGGGCCGGGTATTTCATATTATAATAAAGGGCATTTGGTTGGTTTTGTTTTGGATATTATGATAAGAAAGGTAACGGATAACCAGGTTTCCCTGGATGATATACTGCTGGAAATGTATAAAGATTATTCTACACCGGGTAACGGATTTAAAGATAGTGATATTCAACGAGTCGTGGAACGTATGACCGGATTTGATTTTGGCGCCTTTTTTGACAGATACGTTTCAGGAACAGTTGAAATTCCGTTTGATGATTTGCTTGGGTACGCCGAAATTCAGGCTGATATTAACAAAACGCGGGTGCCGACAATCGGTCCCTTTCGTACTTTGGGGAACCGTACCCGGATATTTTCGATTGAACCCATGAGTCCGGTTGCAAAAGCCGGTCTTAAAAGAAATGATATCATTAAAACTTTAAATTACCAGAATATTACGCATATGGATGATATTGAAGATATTGTAATAAATGCCGAAATTGGAGATACTTTACATACCGTAATTGAACGAGACGGATACGAGTTGATTTTTAAAGTTGTTGTTGCAGGACAAGATCAGGTAAAATGTGAATTAAACGTTAAAGATGTTTTATTACCGGCCCAGAAAAGAATTATAGATGGATTGCTGAAAGGACATTAGATCTTTGATTGTAAAAATACAAAAACAGTTCCTGGTTTTAATTTTAATAGTATTTTGGACTTTTAATACAACCCTTTTTGCTCAGGCTGTTAAACCTGTTATTCCTTCTCCTGCTGATTTTTTGGGATTTTCAGCCGGACAGAGTTTACATTTGGCATCGCCAAAACAGATTGATACTTATTTTCGTTTATTGGATGACGCTTCATCGCGATTGCGTGTCCAGGAACTGGGCAAGACAACAGAGGGCAAACCATTAATTTTAGCAATTATTTCCTCACCGGAAAATTTTAAAAATGCCGCCGGTATAATTGAAACACAGCGTAAATTATCCGATCCTCATGATTTGATCGATGCTCAGGCAAAGCTTTTAATAAGAAAAGCCAAAGTTGTAGTTTCAATTAATTGTTCCATACACCCGATGGAGGTCGGGCCTTCACAAATGTCAATGCAGCTTGCCTATGAGCTTGTCAGCGGGACTTCAAAACTTGTTGAATCTATTCTGGAGGACACCATTATATTGCTGATACCGGCTCATAATCCGGATGGATTGGACAAGGTAGTCAATTGGTACTATAAATATCAGGGAACACAGTACGAGGGAGGTCCGCTACCCTTTTTAGACCATAAATACAGCGGGCATGATATTAACAGGGATTGGGTCAATTTATCCCAGCCGGAATCCCGTTTGACTGTTGAAAAAGTATATAATGTCTGGCGTCCTCAAATCGTTCTGGATCTGCATCAAATGGGATATCTAAGCGCCCGTATGTTTGTGCCTCCATACATTGATCCCTATGATGAAATGCTGCATCCTATTGTTCATTCTTTATTAAATGCTATAGGCAGTGAAATTTTGGTTGATATGACCCTTGCGGGACACTCTGGAGTTGCCACAAATATTTTCTTTGACGCCTATTCTCCCACTCGTGCTTATGTGAATTATCACGGTGGAATGCGTATTTTGGCTGAAATTGCATCGGCCAAGCTGGCATCACCTATTGAAATCAAATCCGAACAACTTTTGGATAAAAAAAGTTTTTATCCAAATGAACGGGCCTGGAATTATCCGCTGCCCTGGCCGGGCGGGTCCTGGAGCCTTGAACAGATTGTTGATTATGGTAAAACAGCGTGTTTTTCTGTGCTGGATTATGCTGTAAATAAAAGGCAAGAGTTGTTGTATTATTTTTATAAAGTTGCCTATGAATCTATCAACGATGAGGACAATCAGGTGTCTTTTTTAATACCGCCTAATCAATTCGATTTTTATGCTCTGGACAAAATGCTTAATATCCTGCAAAGCGGAATGGTCAATGTTTATAAAGCTGTTGATGAGTTTGTTGCAGACGAGACTTTATACCCGGCCGGTACATTTATTATTCCGGGCGATCAGCCTTATGCATCTTATGCGCGGACTTTATTAGAGGACAAACAATATCCTTCACGTAATAATAACGGCCATGTTTATCCCATACATCCTTATGATGTTACCACAAACAACCTGCAATACATGCTGGGCGTTAAGGTGATTACCATAAAAGGGCAAGTAAATGGCAATTTTCAAAAAGTAGACCAGATAATACGGAAATCAGTCATTCCAGCAAGAAATGGAAATAATGGATTTTTTATTGATTACAGACATTTGGATGCTGTCAAGTTTATTCAAAATCTTATTGATCAAAACGTCAAGGTGTATTGGCTTGCGGAAACAATTAAGGCTGGTGGGAATATTTATCCCCCCGGAACCCTTTGGATACCAGGCGTTTATAATGAAATCGTCAAGGACCTGGCCGACACAGTTCCTGTTGTTATCAGTAACGCGCCCTCATTTAAAAAGAAAAAGGCTTATCAGCTTGTAAAACCGGCTGTAGGGCTTTATCAAAGTTATCAGGCCATAATTGACGAAGGGTGGACACGATTTATATTTGATGAATTTAACATTCCTTATTTGACGATCAAGAATGAAGATATAAAGAGCGGAAATCTCGCAGCAAAATTTGACGTTATAATATTACCGGATCAGAGTGTTGATAGAATTATTGCCGGTTTAGACAGCACAGCTGTCCCTGGACAATATACCGGCGGAATAGGCGATATTGGTATTCAACAATTGAAAGATTTTGTATTAAATGGTGGTGTTTTGGTAACTTTGGGAAATGCATCTCTTTTACCGTTACAACATTTTTGGGTTGAAGCTAAAAATGTTGTAAACAATATTGACAAAAGCGAGTATTATGTGCCTGGTTCCATGCTGAAATCTATTGTCGATCAGGATGATCCGATTGGATATGGTATGCAGCGGGAAACGCCTATATTTAACTATAACAGTCCGGCATTCGAGTTAGTTGAGGGGAATTCTGTGGTGTCCTACCCGGGTGGTAATTTATTGTTAAGCGGTTGGTTGACAGGGGAACAACATATTGCCTTAAAAACGGCTGTCGGAGAAATACCTTACGGACAAGGCTCGGTAATTTTGATGGGCATCCGCCCTCAATTCCGTGCCCAAACCGTTGTTACTTTCAAGCTGCTTTTTAATTCGATATTAAAAAGTTCAGCTTTACTAACATCAATTCCATAATTTTTAAGGATGATAACCAAAATGAACGAAAATATAAGTCCATTTGTAAAATCGCATAAACCCTGGATAATTCGGAAAACCATTGCTGATTATCTGCGGGCGAAAAACATGTTCGGCAACCTGGATATGGAAACATCCAGCGATCAGGCGGCTTCATTTGCGAAACTTAAAAAATTATCCGATTTGTTGTTTACGATCAAGGAAGATCTGCATCTTGTTTTTAAAAGAGTTATTGATCCGCAGAACTCGATGTATGAGAAATCTGATAAATATGAACCAAATAAAGATGAAACGGAATTAATCAATAACATTGGATTGTTATTCCATAAAATTATGGTAACGCGGGAATTGGTCTATGTTATGGAACACTATGCTACAGACAGTGAAGATTACACCCAATCCAAGTTTTCCTTTGACTTGTATTGGAGTAAAATTCATTATTTATTTGAAGAAGGAGTTGACCTTATAAAACGGGTTTTAAAAGATTGTAAAGATAATATAATTGTTATATCTTATCTTGTTGAAAATGATCAATATGTAAAAAAGACACTGGGGGAGAGTGTTTATGATTTATTGGAAACGATTGAAGGGAATGACAAAATTGATACTGCTTTTTATCGCGTCGGAAAATTTTGTATGGAAAACGGCTGGCAGGAGCGTGCCCGCCGGGCTTTAAGCGAAGCAATACGAATAAATCCGGAAAATAAAAAAGCAAAACGTTTGTTCCAACAAGCGTCATAAAATGAAAAAGAAGAAATTACAGTTGATTTGAATTAAAAAAAGCTTTACTTTTACGGATACTGTACGAATTATGAAAATAACTCAGTGGAGGATAAAATGCCTATTAAAGAAACAATGAATGGTCAAGTAGCAGTTTTAGAGCTTAAAGGTAAACTTATGGGTGGTTCTGAAACAATGGCTGTTCATGATAAATGTAAAGAACTGGTTGCTAATGATATTAAAAAAGTAGTAATAGATTTAGGCAAAGTAAGTTGGATGAATAGTACCGGATTGGGCGCTTTGATGGGTTCTATGACAACTTTACGCAATGCCGATGGTGATTTAAAATTGGCTCGTGTAACAGAAAAAGTTAAAAGTTTGTTCATGATCACAAAATTAATCACAATTTTTGATACATTTGAAACTGTTGAAGAAGCTGTTGATTCATTCTAGAATAATTTAATGCATTAGGGAAAATTACCTATGAAGATGAGGCTGTTTCAAATGAAAGTTCGAAATGTCTTATGGGGTATTGTAGCTTACAGTTTACTATGTTCACAGTTTGCCTGGAGCAGGATAACTCGTGAATTTGATGCTGTGGTTGTTACCAATGAACAGGATGGCACCGCACCGGTCATGGCTGATGTTAATAATATTAACAGCAGCCTTATTGTTTTATACAAATACGATTCCGGTACAGGACAATGGAGTTTAATACCCTTTCAAATAGATAACTTTCCTTATTTTGAAGATACGGACACAATTTTTGACACAAATGATGAAATCCTGTTTATGGCCAAAGATTGTGGTGACCTGGCCCCTCCGGAATCCTGGATTAATGATGCAAGTTCTGCAAATTATAAACGGTATCAGATAACCGTTATTGATAACGTTGCCGGAACCACAGGGTATGTGTATGTTTATCGGACGGATAATCCGCCTGTTTTAAACAATACAGGGTTGCAATATGATGCAACGACCGATAAAATTACTTCTACAAATTATATCATGGAACATCCTGATGCTCTGGGCGGTAACCTCGGTGGACTGACGATTCCTGTAGCGGCCGGCGGTTCGGGTATAAATTTTTTAGAACGTTTGAAAATAAGAGTTGGTGCATTAATCGATTTTTTTATTTTTAAGGACGTTCCTATTGTAATAACTGAAGACAGCATTACGAAAAATGCACCCACACAGGTTAATAAAACTCAGGCCCCGATACGTATTGTTCGACGGTGGTTTATAAAAATTTCTGTTGAAGGTGTTGGTGATGTTTCCGTAACAAAGTTTGATCTTAAATATTATCGGCATTTTGTGGACTTTGGAGAAAATACAATTCCATTAGATGCAGTAAAACAATATGGTGATGTCAAATACGCCCGTTACTCTTTTGATTTGTTGCCTTATGCTTACGGTATGCGTATGCACACACCAGGGTCGGCTGCGGTTCACCCTGATGGTGTTTTTATTAACAGCAGCGCAGATGCCGCGTTTGACCGAACATTGCAATTAAACCAATGGAACTGGTGGATGCAAACCGGTGCTCCCGGTACACTGCTTTCATTTTCTTTAATTCCGGATGTCCCTTCATCTACTGAAGCGCTCTATTATCACGATGCAGTTTCCGGAACAGATGATGCAAACACCTGGGATGATGCCGGTGGTGATACCGGTACCGGAGGTTCCTGGGGTGATACGGGTGCAAAATACGAAGGCACGATTGAAGGTGAACTGCCTCTTGGTTTTCAACTGTATTTTTTAGGCGCAAACATAACACCGGATAGCGCTGCAAATATTTTGGATTGTGTTCAAAATCCGTTAACCAGCCTTATCTCCGGTGAATCCATATATGTTCCGGTTGAACTTGCCGGTTTTATTGGCCGTTCTTATGACGGATATATTGATTTGTCCTGGACCACCATAACGGAAACCAATAATCTCGGTTTTGATGTTGAGCGACGGTCTGCTCAGAATGAGGCGTGGCAAAAAATTGGTTTTAAAAACGGTTTTGGAACAACAAATGAAGAACATTTATACTCTTTAATTGATCATCCGCAAACAAGCGGTCAATATGAGTATCGTTTGCGTCAAATTAATTTTGACGGAACATTTGAATATTCCAACGTTATACAAATTACATTAGAGGCGCCGGAAACATTTGTTCTCTGTCAAAACTATCCCAATCCTTTTAATCCATCCACAAAAATAGATTTTGAATTGCCATCTTTTGCGGAAGGAAATGTAAAACTGGTAATTTATGATCTTTTAGGAAAACACATTCGCACTTTGGTTGATGAACCTGCCAAAAGCGGATATTATCATATAGAATGGGATGGAAACGATGATTTGGGATTTCCGGTTGGTTCCGGGGTGTATCTCTTTAGTTTGATTAATAATAACCATCGTTTTACTAAAAAGATGGTAAAAATACTCTAAAATGTTGCCGTATCAAATTTTGATACGGCTTTTTTTATTTATTAGATGATAATTGATTCTTGATTTTATGTAAGAATTGCATTATATTTGGAATCTTGGTATGGGGCAGTATTCGATTAAAATACCGGAATGGCCGGCAGATGAAAGACCAAGAGAGAGACTGTTGCAGTATGGCGCAGAACACCTTTCTGATGCGGAATTGTTGGCTATTCTTTTAAGGACCGGAAGCAGTCAAGGTACCTCTGTTGATTTGGCGCGGTATTTACTCGGTGAATACAACGGAATTCGAGGAATTGATCAGCAGCCGGCCCAGGTTCTTTGTCAGGTAAACGGAATCGGTGAAGCCAAGGCAGCCCAAATTAAAGCTGCTTTTGAATTGGCAAAACGGTTGGTACAACAAAAATCTGATGTCTGTAACCAGGTACGATGTGCTGAAGACGTTCACAGACTCGTCTATTTGAGAATGCGAGACCTTGGACGGGAAGAGTTTAGAGTTTTATATTTGACGCGAAAAAATGACGTCATCGCTGATAAAGTCTTGTTCGAAGGAAGTCTGGCGGAAAGTGTCGTTTCTCCGAGAGAAATTATTTTATCGGCTGTTCAACTATCTGCTGCGTCTGTTATCCTTTTGCATAATCACCCCAGCGGTGATCCGGGTCCTTCTCAGGAGGACAAGAATGTGACAAGAAAAATTGTGCAAGCGTGTAAATATATTGATTTGGCTGTGCTGGATCATATTATCATTGGTAAAGAATCCTATTTCAGTTTTGCCGATGAAGGATTACTGGAATAAATAACTAAAAACACGAGGAAAAAATCGTGGAACTTGGAAAAGTTGTAGGAACGGTTGTTTCAACCGTAAAAGATAAAAAATTATCCGGCAGTAAACTGTTGATTGTAAATCTTCTTAGCGGTGACGGAACGGCAACAAAAAACCATGTTGTGGCTGTTGATACTGTGGGCGCCGGAACTGATGAAGTTGTTATCATCGTCAGGGGAAGTTCTGCAAGACAGGCTTTGAACATGGATACTGTTCCGACAGATACATCGATTATTGGAATTGTTGATACGCTGGAATTTTCCGGAAAGATTGTTTATCAAAAATAATCTTGTCTTACTCTATATTTTGATAATGATTTTTATTTGTAATAAAAAAGGTGAAAAAAATGGACCAATCTCAAATTAATACCATTGTTCAGAAAGTTTTAGACGAACTGGATCGCAATGGTAAAGCTACAACGAGCGAAACCTGCTCTACCTGCACCGGATACGGTTTATTTGATACTATTGACGAAGCGGTAAATGCTGCTTATGATGCGCAGGCAGCACTGGCTGAGATGTCTTTGGAAAAAAGAAAAGAGATAATTCAGGCTATCCGAAATGTCGGCATTGAAAATGCCAGAGATTTTGCTACAAGGATTTTTGAGGAAACCAAAATGGGGAATTTAGAGCACAAGGTGATGAAATGTGATCTCGCCTCTAAAATGACCCCTGGTGTAGAAGACCTGGAAACAGTTGCCTGGTCCGGCGATCATGGACTGACTGTTGTTGAAATGGCGCCTTTTGGTGTTATTGGTGCGATATTACCCTCTACGCATCCGGTACCTACGTTGATTAATAATGCCATCAGTATGATTGCGGCTGGTAATTCTGCTGTAATGAATCCTCATCCCGGCGCCAAAAACGTATCAAACTATGCTGTTGAAAAGATAAACAAAGCGATTATAAATGTTGGCGGGCCGGCAAACCTGCTTACTTCTGTTAAAACGCCGACCATGGACACAGGAACAGCACTTTTTACCCATCCCAAGATTGCTATTTTATGTATCACCGGTGGCCCAGGCGTTGTAAGGGCTGCCATGAAAGCCGGTAAACGTGCCATCTGTGCCGGGCCTGGTAATCCGCCTGTTGTTGTCGATGAAACAGCAGATTTGGAAAATGCCGCTAAAAGCATTATAGCCGGTGCGACTTTTGATAATAATTTATTATGTATTGCTGAAAAAATTATTATCGTTGTCAACAGTGTTGCAGACGAACTGAAACGACAACTGATTGCCCATAATTCTTTTGAATTGTCTTTGGACCAGATGAACGCCCTGGCAGAAAAGGTCTTTAAAAATGGCGGACGAGGAACAGATGAACCGGTTCTGAATAGAGAATTTGTCGGTAAAGATGCACATTATCTGGCAAATGCACTGGGTATAACCATTCCTAAAGATACGGTTATGCTTTTTGGCGAAACCCCGGATGATCATCCCTTTGTGGTTGGCGAACAGATGATGAATTGTTTACCGTTTTTACGTTCACCCAATGTTGATGCTGCTATTCAACTGGCTCGAAAAGTAGAACACGGATTCCGTCACACCGCTATTATGCATTCCAAGAATGTAGAAAATCTGACCAAAATGGGTAAAATTATGAATTGTACCCTTTTTGTTAAAAATGGTCCCTCGACTGCTGGTCTTGGTGTTGGCGGTGAAGGTTTTTTAACTCACAGTATTGCAAGTCCAACCGGTGAAGGTATCACGTCTGCACGTACTTTTACCCGTATGCGACGTTGTTCAATGGTTGATTATTTACGTGTTGTTTAAGAGTCGGTTATGAAACTAGGTAAAGTTGTAGGCAAAATTTGGGCAACGCATAAAGATCCCCAATTAACAGGAGTTAAACTTTATGTATTACAGCCGTTAAACGATGATATGCAACCGGTTGGTACACCTATTATTGCCGCAGATGCAATTGGTTCCGGCGAAGGTGATTTTGTTTTTTGGGTAGGGTCACGCGAAGGAACATTTGCGATTCCCGGAAAGAAAATCCCGTCTGATGCTTCAATCGTTGGAATTATCGACTCACATTATGTAGATGATCGCGAAAAGATAAAAAGTTTGTTAAAACAATGGCAAAAGAAGAAAATGTAAGCAAATGGAAATTAACGTCGTAATTGGAAATATTGTCTCAACCGTCAAGCATTCGTGTTATAAAAACACAAAACTGATGCTTGTTGAATCTCTTGATTTGGACCTCAATCCAACCGGAGCTGTTACTGTTGCTGTTGATTCTGTTGATGCCGGTATTGGAGATGTTGTCCTCGTGTCCCGGGAAGGCAAAGCGGCTTCCGATATTTTAGGACAGGTGCAGGCGCCTGTTCGAAGTGTTATCGTCGGTTTTATTGACCGAATTGATTTAAAAAAATAAACTAAAAAACATGAGAAGGTATTATGGCTACTAATTCTGTATATACTGCAAAAAAACAAATTATTGATGTTTGTAAAAGAATTTATGATCGCGGTTATGTGGCTGCGAATGACGGAAATGTTTCCGTCCGGGTTGATAATGGTCATATCGTCATGACTCCGACAGGCCGGAGTAAGGGATTTTTAACGATAGATGAACTTGTTGTTGTTGATATTGATGGCAATAAAGTATCAGGCTCATCCAAACCATCTTCAGAGTCAAAAATGCACCTGTCGATTTACAAATCCCGTGATAATGTTAATTCCGTTGTTCATGCGCATCCGCCAACAGCAACCGGTTATGCTGTTGCCGGTATCCCATTAAACCAGTGTGTGCTGCCGGAAGTTGTTGTTACGGTTGGCTCTATTCCTATTGCAGAATATGCAACACCCGGTACCCAGGAACTGGCTGATGTGGTTGTTAAATATTTTCAAACCTATGATGCTATTTTACTGGAAAATCACGGTGCAATTACTGTTGGTGATTCTGTTATAAATGCTCACTATAAAATGGAAACCATGGAGCATTTTGCAAAAATTATGTTTGTTGCTCATCAATTGGGTAATATTCAGGGATTAGGCGGTAAAGACGTTGAGGAATTAATGGCCTTGCGACAGAGATTGGGACTTACTGCGAGTATCCCTGCTTGTGAAATTACCGGTGCTTGCAGCACAAACACCTCCGGTTCGGCCCCTCAGACAAATGAGCCTGTTTCCGCTGAACTTATTGAAAATATTACCCGGCAGGTCATAGCAAAATTAAAGTAAAATTTGGCCCTGTTTAAAACAGGGCTTTTTTATTTACCGCTCTTCATTCTTTATATCGAATAAAATGAAAAATTGGATATTACAATTAATTTGCTTCACTTTTATTGCCGGCTGTGCACATGCCGTCACACTGAAAATCGGATCATTTAGCGGGCCTGCCGAACAAGAGTTTTGGGTTCCGGTTTATTTGGAAAACGAGGTGCCTGTCAGTGGAGTTCAATTGGAAATCCAAAACGACAGCGGTCTTTTCCTTTTAGACTCTCTAATTGTAAATGACGAGTTTGATGATTTTAGTTTTTTAAAACGCGAAAACAAAATTCTGTTTTTTTCACTAACGGGGGCTGTTATTACTCCTGGAAATCATCAGCTTTTCAGCTTACAATATAATTGTTTGTCTGCTGATTTGCCGGAACAGGACTCGCTGCGTTTTGCTGAAGGACTGTTGATTGCAAATCCGGAGGGTAATTTAGTAGAGAGCATTCATACTGTAAATGGTTTTTTAGAATTTCAAACATCCACATTGGTTCAAACTGACCAAACAAATGTGCCTCTACAATATTCATTGAGTCAAAATTTTCCAAATCCATTTAATCCTTCTACAACAATAGAATTTGAACTTGAGCAGTCCGGGCACGTCCTGATCTCAGTTTTTAATACATCCGGACAAAAAGTGAAACAATGCGTTGACCGTTTTTTGAAACAGGGACATTATCAAATCATTATTGACGGGAATTCTCTTTCATCCGGTGTTTATTATTATCATATATCCGTAAATTCCTACTCTGCCTGCCGAAAAATGCTTTTACTAAAGTAATAAAATTCCAGTCCAACTTTTTCTCCCGGATAAAATTCTTTGAAATCTAACCGGAAATTGGTATACTGTATACTTGTGTATGAATTATTTTAGCAGGATAATGTGAACGATAATAAATATAAAATTAAAGTATTACCGGAAAATTTAATAAATAAAATTGCTGCCGGTGAAGTTATTGACCGTCCTTCTTCTGTTGTAAAAGAGATGATAGAAAATTCTATTGATGCCGGTGCCGATAGAATCAGTGTTATTATCAAGGGCGGCGGAACAAGCCTTATTCAAATTATAGATAACGGATCAGGAATGGAAGAGCAGGATGCCATTATGTCTTTTCAACGGCATGCAACTTCCAAAATTGAGACTTTTGCTGATGTGGAACGAATCGGTACACTCGGGTTTCGCGGTGAGGCGCTGGCAAGTATTGCATCTGTTTCTCAGGTAGAAATGCGGACTGTGCCCAAAGATGCCATCGAAGGAACGTTGATTACAATTGATGGCGGCATTGTTCAAAAGGTTGATCATACCGGTGGAAATCATGGAACTATGATTTCCGTTAAAAACCTGTTTTTCAACACACCAGGCCGACGAAAATTTTTACGTACGCCTTCTACGGAATATCGGCATATTCTGTCTGTAATAAACAGATTTACATTATGTTATCCTCAAATCGGATTTAGTCTGGTTAACGAGGAAAAAGAGGTATTTAACTATAAACCGGTATCTTTTGAAGAACGACTTGGTCAGGTTTTAGGTGAGCGTGTTAAAGACCATGTTGTTAAAGTTCAGGAAAAAAATGCTCTGTTTAATTTTACCGGTTTTATCGGTGATAATGAAATCATTCGAAAATCGCGGAATGATCAATTCCTGTTTGTGAATAACCGCTATATTACAGACCGCACGATAGGCGCTGCCGTTGTTGCCGGATATGGGGACACCATTCCCAAAGGGACGTATCCTCTTTATGTTTTATTAATGGACATAAAACCCGAACGGATTGACGTTAATGTTCACCCGACAAAAAGTGAAATAAAATTTGCCGATCAGCAGATGATTTATTCGCTCGTACGCGGTGCTATCAAGAGGACGCTGGCTTCCGATCAGATTGTGACCGGCATGGATTTTGATGAAACTGGTAACACAAGTCCGGTTGGTGCGAATGACTTTAAATCTTTTAAAAGACGCGCATTAATCGATGATATGCGTAATTTTTCATCCATGCAAACCAGCATCGATTTTGATGCCCATCCCAATTCTGCCGGGCCGGTAATGCCTGCGGCGCCACCGATGTCGCATTATTCTCTGGAAACAACAAGTTCACGCAGTCAGCAGCCACCTGCCTCAGAATCTGTAAACATGTTTCAATTTCATAACAAGTTTATTTTATCGCAGATTAAAAGCGGTATTGTTTTAATTGATCAGCATGCGGCGCATGAAAGAATTTTGTATGAAAAAGCAATAGAAAGTTTCAGAGCACGCGATGCCTCTTCACAACAATTACTTTTTCCTGAAACAGTTGAACTTTCTCCAGAAGATTTTCAATATCTTATGGACATATTACCGTTTTTAGAAAAACTGGGATTTGTAGTAAAAGGGTTCGGCGGACGTACAATTATCGTTGAAGGTGTGCCGTCCGGCATGCGCATTGGTAATGAAGAAAAAGCATTGCTGGATATTCTTGATGAATATAAAATTAAACTGGGAACAGAAGTCGATATTCAGGAACGTGTGGCAAAAAGTTTTGCCTGCCGTTCCTCGATTATGGCCGGCGAACGGCTTTCCTATGAGGCTATGAATACCCTGGTGGACCAGCTATTTGCTTGCGACAATCCCTATTTTTGTCCGCACGGGCGCCCGACAATGATTACTATATCTATGGATGAACTTGACAAACGTTTTGAAAGAAAATAAAGTTTTAATATTGGTTGGCCCGACAGCAGTCGGTAAAACCGATGTTTCAATTCACATTGCCCGAAAACTAGGTGGTGATATTGTTTCAGCGGATTCCCGTCAGGTTTATAAATACATGGATATCGGAACAGCCAAACCAACACATGAACAACTTGACAGCGTTCAACATCATTTTATAAATGTCAGGGAGCCGGACCAATTTTACAGCGCCGGAGAGTATGGAAGAGAGGCACGAAATTGTGTTTACGGCCTGTTGCGAAACGGAATTGTTCCTGTTGTGGTCGGCGGGTCCGGATTTTATATACAAGCTTTGGTGGATGGTCTTTTTGCCCCTGGCGTTTCGGATTTGACTGTAAAAGAAAAATGGCATAAAAAAGTTGAAACCGACGGTGTTGAGTCTGTTTTTGCTGCGTTGGAAAAAGTTGATCCGGTTTCAGCCAAACGGTTACATCCAAATGATATTCAGCGGGTTGTTCGGGCCCTGGAAGTATATGATTTGACAGGAGAGCCTATTTCAATATATCAAAAGGGGCAGGAGGATGCCGCTGATTTCCAACCTGTTTTTGTAGGGTTAACTCGTGAACGTAGTGAACTTTATTCCCGAATTGAATATCGTGTTGACGAAATGTTTAAAGACGGTTTGCTGGAGGAAGTAGAGTCCTTAAAAAAGCAGGGCTTTGACGGATCGCTTAACGCACTGAAAACCGTTGGTTATAAAGAAGTGTTTGCTTATTTAAATAACGAGTTGGTTTTTACGGAAATGGTGGATACGATAAAAAAGAATACACGGCGTTATGCCAAACGACAACTTACCTGGTTTCGTAAAGACCTGCGAATTGAGTGGCTTGATATCGACCGGTTATCTGAAACTCAGATCGTTGAAACAGTTTTGGAAATTTTTAAAAAGCCGTCATGATCGTTTTTATTCTTTTGTACCTCTTCCGTAATATCGCCATTGGGGAAAATCAAAATCAGATGTAATTGACCGGGGAACAAGCAGCGCTGCCTGTAAAAATGCTTCAAGGTCCGGGATGTTGTATAAATTAATATCCAGTCCGTGACGTTCCAGTAATTCATAAAGAGCATGTCTGTCTTCATTTTTCCAGTTGATTGAAAAACGGTTAATACCCCATTCCTGAAACATATTTAATATGTCTATTGCTTTTTCCGGGGCACTAAAAGCCAAAGGTCCTAAAAAATCAATCGAACATTGAATAATTGCATTGGGAAAGGTTTGAGATATGAGCTGAAAGCCCTGTTTTTGAAGTCGTTCAATCATACCGTTAAACCACAATCTGTCCTGCGACATATTGTATTTATCAAAAAGTTTAATAATTCGTTCGATAAGTGCAACACCTGCTTTTAAATCTACTTTGAGGGATTTGTCGGTTTCTGTAAGTGTGGAAAGTAAAATATCCAACGTTAATAATTCTTCGTCAGGCTGCAGTTTTTTATCAACAAAAGAACTATGTCGTAGAACGATTTCATCATCAAACGGATTTATTCGAACGTCACACTCGCCCCAGGTTATATCAGAAAAGAGAAAGTTTTCTAGATTCACTTCGCTATTTATTCCATGCCATACAAACTGAATGTGCTGAGGGATGGATTGTTTTGATAAAAATTCCGTCAATTCGTATTTTTCGCCATCAACGGTATGCTTTGGCAAATTGTTCATTTTTGATTCAAAAATGGTATTGGCATGTAGTAGCAGGATCTCTTTATTCGGATCGATTTTTGACACCACATTTATATTGACGGGTTCATTATCAACGAATCCAAAAACACGGTACCCCTGGTTTTGAAATTTCCTTATGCCGGCTACTTTGGCGTTTTCGACTCCTGTTTCCCAGTCGTTTGGGTTCATGTATAATAGGTCAGACGTAAATTGGACCTTGAATTCTTGTCCCAAAATGTTTAAAAATTTTAATGTATCGTCACGTATAATTTCCGGGCGTCCTGTATTCAGCCCGACAAAAGTATTTTCCTGAAGCTGAAACCAGCGGATGACTTCCAGGACACCGGAAAACGGTTTGTGGCTTTGTAAAATGGAATACCATTTCCAGCGGTTTTTTTCGTAATAATCGATTATTTTTTGTTTTTCATTTTCAGGAATGTCGAGGCGGTCTATTAATATATTAACCTGATTTTCATGTACATCAATATCTGTTACACTGAAATTTCTAAAATATTTTGTTTTGTTTTCTTTGTCATAGGCTTGTAAAACATCTAATATGAGGTAACTAATATCAATGATTGTATCATCTATATCAAATAGGATTAAAAGTTTGTCGTTTGGGTATTTTTTTCTAATTGTCTGGTAATGAGAGGCTAGTTGTGCCATCCAGTTTGGTTTCAATGTGCTACTCCTTTTCTAATAACAATTTCCATTTGATATTGTTATAGTCAAATAATTCGGAAAATTTAATTTGAACCGATTGTTCAACACTTTCAAATTGGTCGTCTGTAACTTTAATAAATCCTCCGGCAAATGTTCCGTGTCCTCCGGCATATTTTTTTACCGGTACCAGGCGTTTTACCATTTTACCGGCTTTCGCGTCGGGCTGTGATGAGCGCAGCGAAAAAACAAGTCTGTTTTTGTATCTGCCGGTGCATAACGTCCATGTAACGCGTTGGTGCCTTAGGAACATATCGGCCATTTCGGCAACTATTTCCGGAAAAGGGACCTGGTTTAAATGAACACAGATAAGGTTTTTGTGGATTTGTGCCTGCTGAAGTGCCTTATAAAGCATTTTATAATATATATTCGGCAAACTCGGATATGATATTTTTGACAACTGGCGGATGTTTGATTTTGGATAGATGGTAAGATATGCGTTTATGTCCCGGTCGCTTGTTTCTCTTCCCAACTCTTGCGTTTCCGAACGGATGGCATAAGTAAGTGCTGTTGCCAGGTAGGGATGTATTTTATCAAGTAAATCCGCCTGAGACAAAAGTTCGACTATGAGTGAAGCTGTTGCACCGATTTTTGTATCGATCAGATTTAAAATGTTTTTGCTGGTAGCATATTGAGGATGATGGTCAATGATAAAATCGCATTTGTACTGTTCCGGTAAAGAGTGGTTACCTGCTTCAGGTTGCGTGTCAATCAATGCGATAATGTCATGTTTCCTCAGTCGAAAAACTGTTCGGTGTTTGATTAAAAGGTTGAGTTCCTTAACCATGGCCCTGTTTTCGGCCCGGCTTATAAGCCCTGTGTAAAAAATATCGCTTGAAATATTATATCTGTTCTGAAATAAAAAAGATAAACCCGATGCACTTGCAATAGCGTCCGGATCAGGATGATCATGAAGCAATATTGCTAATTTATTTTTTTTGACAACCAGTTGGTCCAGTTGTTCTAAAAATTCCGGTATAGAATTAATAGTATTTTTCCTGTCTTTTAATTTTAAATAAAGTTAAAATTATTAAGATAATTGTTTATTTCAAACAATTTTTTAACAAAAAAAAAGCCCGATAACGGGCTTTTTACTCTTTATCTTTTTGGTTTTGTGTTTTTGTTTTACGCGGCGCTCTCGGTTTTACCGGCTTTTTTTCTGCCGTATCTGTTTCCGGTTTTTTAGCTGTTGTTGTTTTTCGTTTTGGCGTTGTTTTAGGCTCTGTTTTTGTTTTTGTTTCTGTTTTAGGTTCTGTTTCTGTTTTAGGTTCTGTTTTGATTTCTGTTTCTGTTTTAGGTTCTTTAACAGGTTTTTCTGCAATTATTTGTTCTTCAGGAACCGGTGGAATTATTATTTCCGTATCATTTTTTTTGCGAATTAGCAGGGCCGCAACCCCGATAATCAGAAATACGAGTCCGGTAAATAAAACAATAAACGAAGTTGAGCGCATTTTGCGCAATAATATTTCTTGTTCTAAAAGTTCTTTTTCCTTTTCAGCAATGGCTTCTTTTACAGAGTCCAGTTTTGCTTCTTTGATAACCAGGTCTAATTCTTTCTTTTTTAAAGACTCTAGTAAAAGTTCAGTTTCGACTTTTAAATTATCCAGTTCTTCCTGTTTTTGTTTTAATTCCTTTGCAGAATCGTTTTTCCTGGTTTCTTTTTTCTGATAGACCGCTGTTTTGGATTCAGTTTCTTTTTTTTGACAGGAAACAAGAGAAATAGAAAGTAAAAATAGTATTAATATGGCAGAAATTTTCGTTTTCATTCATACTCCTCCTGGAAAATATACAATATATGGTATTGCTTAAAAATAATATTATTCTATATTGATAGATAAAAAATTCTAGGTATTTATGCAACAGTTATTTTTAAAAGATAAAAAATTCATTTATAATAACTGTTTAGCTTCCGGCTTGAATAATTGTAAAACGAATCGAGTGTACTGTAATAGTTGCCGCACCTGCCGATAGATTCTACCGGTCACTTAGACCGTATATGCCGCCAATTCGTTGTCCCAGACCATCTTCGCCAAACGGCTGCATGGCTCGTAAGGTATAGGCCGTTTCATATTTGCTGCACCATTGTTTTTTATCAGCCTGTCCCGGTGTGACATGATAAAGATATGTCCCATATGGCATAACTTGGAACTGTAAAACAAAAATAATAATCACCTACCAATTTTTCACAAAATTTTTGATTTTCCAAGCCATAACTATTAAACAACATCATCAAATATAAATAATATGCTGCAAAATCCATCCAATATTGAACAGTATATATTAAAAAATTTCGATGAATAATACTATAATTTTTTAAAAGCTGATCGTTATAAATGTATTTTTTTTATTTTTCCAGGAATACTCGGAACCGACAAATTTATTATGTGTGTACGGGAGAATAGGATAATAGAGTTATGAAATTCTGTTTTATTTTATCTGATAATAATTTTGTAAGATTAATCCTCTTCAATCAGAGATAAAGATAAAAATATTTATAAGAAGCAATTTCTCTTATCTGAAATATACTTGATTTTTCTGAAAAAATATCTATATTAAGTGGTCAAAAAGCGGGAGTAATTCAGCGGTAGAATGCAAGCTTCAAAATCACTGGGGTATAACACATTATTTTTATTAATCAATTTTTTAATTTGTAGATATTTTGTAGACTAAAATTTTACTTTACTATGCTTGTCTTTTAATATTTTTCTGACGAGGTGAGTATAACGCCTAGTTGATTTTATGTTTTTATGACCAAGCAATTCCTGAGTTAATCTCTCCCCGCTATCAAGATCGTTTTGGTATGTTTCCATTATCCGAGTCCCGTATGTGTGCCTGAGTATATGAACAGCCGCTTTTTTATCCTCAAGCCCTGCCTCATTAAGAGCCCGCCTGAATATTTTCGTTATCGATTCATGATGAAAAGAGAAAAGTTTTCTTTCCTTATCACCTGTTAAAATTTCCCATTGCATTAATATTTTTTTAACAATCAGGTGCATAGGTTTTGTTATAGGCTTTTTATTTTTTCGATGACGCAAAATAATAAGATCATTTTTAACGTCCATATCTTTTTCTTTTAACAGCAACACTTCGTTTCTTCTCATCCCAGTATATTTCAAAACAATATAAAAAAACCTGTCCTCTTTCCGCTCCGGCAAATGTTTGTAAAATGTTCTCGCCTCATCCCTTGTTAAAAAATCTGCTATATACTCTTGAGCCTTTAAAAAAGTAACTTTGTCGAAAATTTTATTTTTAATTAAATCCTGCCTATACCCTTCATTAAAAACCCATCTAAGAATATTAAGATTGGCGTTTACCCCTCTTTTTGTTTTTTCTTCATCATTTGATTTCTCCATGTTTCTTTCGAATAACCACTTTTTATATTCATGAATAAAATGGTGCGTAATCAGGTTTATTTTAATATTTTCACCTGCAAAAAATAGAAACGGTTTGAATTTATTTTTTATTGATCTGATTGATTCCGGGGACAAATCAACTTCCAGATTTTCGAGACATTTATCATAGAATTGTTTTAGCGTTAGATCGCTGAGATCAAGCGGTTCGGCTTTAAGTTCTAATTCCGCGGCAATTCGTTTGATTTCTTTTAGAGTTTTTTTCTCTTTATAGCTTACAGTGTGGTATCTTTTTTTTCCGTCCACATAATAATCTATTCTGTAGGAAATTCCATTTTTACCTTTTATCGGATGTATATGTGCCATTATTTCACCAATATTATTTTTTTCAGTTAATGTTTTTAAATTTAAATTCGTTTGCAACAACGACTGTGCCATACCCGATTGTAGCGTAATCATGATCGATTTGTACAATTTTGTATTCTATTTCACCAGGGATAATTTCATCTTTGTAACCATAACTGTTTGTTTCTATGTTCGTACCAAACCAATGTGCAAAAGCATTATTTTCATTTTGAATTAAAATATCATCTCCCCGCATAAATCAATAAAATGGATTTTAAGATTTTTTGCAAATAGTGATGTGAACTACAATAGATAGATAAATAACTTATCCATATCCACCCCGTAGTTTTGGCATATTTTTTGTATTTTTTGAAGTCTATTTAAATTATTCAAATAAAAAAGGAAGGGAATATTTGTATGAGTGAGTCCGAGCGCGCTATGATATGCGAGTCGATTATAATGGAGCTGGAAAATTTGGAATTAATGTGCTTCGGATTGTGCACAAAATTGAAAGACTATTCAAGTATTAATTACAAAAATTGTATTTGCGCCAAGTGTTCAAAAATCAGGAATATGTTAAAAAAGATTTATTAGCTTCGAAAAGTGGCAGCAGACCATTAATAACCGACAAATGTTTTGCTGCCTTTATTTTCTCTTTTTATATCCGACCTAATATTATTTCAATTTTTTATTATTTATTGAGTAAGAAAATACCGTTTAAAATATGTATCACGGCGTCTTGTTTTTCTTCCGGCATGGCGCGAATATTTTTAACAGCCTGCACTATTTTGTCAGGTTCGTTTTGAAGCGGATCTGATTTTAAAATATTTTCTTTTTTTAGAAACAAGTATTGTGGGCCTTCATTGTAAAAAAGCCAAATGGGATTTAATATTTTTGTTTCGTCTGAAAAAATATTAAACAAGTTATACAAAAGGGTTGCAGAAGGGTGCGCACCGTTTTTGATGTTGGTCATAAATGAGGTTGATACATCACATTCAATCGCTAATCTATTTTGCGACCAGCCTTTTTCTTTGCGTAATTGTGTAATATTTTCAAAGAAAATATTATTATTGTATTTTTTACTTGACATTGTCATTTATTATGATATATTAACAATAGTTATCGGTAATAGTGGACAATCCACAATAAAGAACGATTTACATTAAATTCTCGGCCCTTCTGATTTGGCGATCCTCAGGGCCGAGGGAAAAAACAACGCAAAGCCATTTTTACGGCTATGCCCGTTTTTTATTGTAAAGAAAAAATAGTTTAAAGTCAACGAAAAATAACAAAAGGTAAGAAATGGATAATGAGCATAAAATATTGGAACCCCGCGAAAGGATTCGATATAAACGCATTATATTAGAAAATAATCTTTTTGCAAAAGATGTGGCAGATCATCTTCAAATAAACAGGTCCCAATTTAGACAAATGTTGAACGGCCATTGTTACGTAATTCCTAAAGCTATTGAGTATTTGGAACAACTTGAGGAGTTAAGCAATGCTTCTTAATGAAGACCATGAAAAAATTTTAAAACTGATCAACGAATACGGATCGGTTAAAATTTACGACTTTACGCTTGTTGTCAGACGGACAGAGTCTTATATCGATCGTCATTTAAATGAACTTAAAAACGCGGGTTTAATCAGCATCGAAGAAGGCCCGGACGGCGAAACAACTTATTGCTCACTGTGTATTGAGGGTGCAATGTAATGAGCCGAAACCAGTTTATTGATGAATGGAAAAAAGAGTTCGGAGCCAGATGTTTTTACATCACATTACCCGATGCCATGAAATTATTGTCAATGAGCAGGACAACCCTTTTGCGTAAAGTTGACGAAGGGCTGTTAAATATATCAACCATGAAAGACGGTTCCATGCGTATTAGCAGATCGGATATTATGACATACGCTAGTCTGGAACCTTAATTTAAATTGCCTGAGATTTGAAAGGGCTTTAAGTGTATAATGCCAAAGAACAATTAACAGATATACGGTGCTCACGCCTGAAAATCCGTGATCCCTGTTAAACTATAATTTTCAGGTCAATTAAAATAAAAACCCCCTGGTCTGCGAAGTTTGGCCACTAATCAAACCAGAGGGTGAATCAAGCAAAGAACTGCAAAGAGCCTGTTGAACATCAACATAAACACCAGAGCAGCCTTTGTATTTTAAGGTAGTGAAATTCTTATTTTTTAACAATGAAGAAATATAAGCTTTCTCTAAAATACTTGCCGTCTCTAAAATCATCAATAAATCGAATTCGATTTCGCAGGACAAGTTCTGATTGTATTCAACGGGTTCTTTTTTATTTGCATTCATAATTGACCTCAATTTTTAAAATAAACAATTAAATATACAACGGGTGAATGGTTTTTACAATGGGCAGTACAATTAATTTTTACAAGAATTTGCAAAAATTAACGGTCAAGTATAAAAACCAATTAAAAGAGCGGGTAGAGAAATGAAAGAACAACAATTTGAAAATATAGACACAATCTCAACCGTGGAGGAGAAATTGTTCCGATTTATTGCATCAGAAATTGATAACGCTATTGAAGATTGCATCTCACAGAACAGACAATTGACCAGGGAATGGTTCGCTCAGGAGGCAAAGATGACGATTGGGCGGTTGAACAATTTATGTAAAGGCGGACGGACACCGATAGACGCCGGTGACTTTCGGATTATTTCAAATTTGATCAGGCGTGCTAATCGGTTAAGGTGGCTTCGCATGGCCAGAAACATTATGGGTTGTGAAGATTTGTACCTGTATGATCGTACCGGTGAACGCGGACAGGATGGAGGACCTGAAAATGTATAATAATAATGATGACGGTTGGACAAATCCATTATTCGTCGCGCCATTTGATGTTCCTGAAGTAGAAGAAATCGACACAAAGGCTTTTAATATCATTTGTCCGCATTGCGGCGCTGTTGTGGATGGTTTTTTGGATTCAGGAATTGAGGACCGTGTTAAATCCGGAAAAACGAAATCCATAAAGTGTCCTGTCGGCTGCTGCAAAAGAAGGTTTGATGTAGAGTATGATCAGGAAACCGGTCTTTTTGAAACAAATTTTTAAGATGCGACAGAATTTAACTGAAAAGGTGACAAGATGAAAAGTATAGATAAAAGAGCAATGAGCTATGAAGATTGGCAGGACCTGCACCGTAAAGGCTTAGGCGGATCAGATGTTGGTGCTGTTCTCGGATTAAATCCCTGGAAAACTCCCCTTGATGTTTATCGTGAAAAGATCGAAGGCCAGAGAGTTGAGGATAATGACGCGATGAAAGCCGGGCGCATGCTGGAGGATACGGTTGCCCGATGGTATTCCGAGGAGACCGGCCATAAAATCCAAAAGGACAATAAAATCCGAATCCATTCAAAACATGAATTTTTAATTGCAAACATTGACCGGTTGATTACAGCTAATGGAAACGGTAAAGGGACCGGAGTTTTGGAAGTTAAAACCGCTTCGGGCTGGGCATTTAAAAGCTGGGCAGATGACGGTTTACCTTTGCAATATTATTCACAGATACAGCATTATTTTAGTGTTACCGGTCATAAATGGGGTGAGTTTGCCGTCCTTGTTGACGGTCGTGACTTTCAGGTTATCCCAGTTGAATATGATAAAGAGTTTGTTGATTTGATGACGGACCAGCTCGTAGGTTTTTGGGAAGATCATATTGTCAAACAAAATCCCCCGGAACCGAGAAATGAAAGCGATATCAAATATCTTTATCCAAAAGAAGAAGCCGGGAAAATTATCGAAGCAACAGAAAATACGTTCAATTTAGCACTCAAGTTAAAACGTATCCAGTCTGCAAAGAAATTACTTGATGATCGTGAAAACAAATTAAAAGAGTCCTTCAAGATCATGATGGCCGATGCAGAGACCATCGTATTTCATGGTCAAAAAGTAGCGACTTTTAAAAAGAATAAAGACGGGAACCAATTTAATAAAGACAAATTCCAGTCAGAGAACCCGGATATCTATAATCAGTATGTTGAGCCCAAAGACGGGTACCGAACTTTTAGACTGTGCTTAAGATAGGAGGGACATGGATATGAATATGGCTGTTGCTGATAAAGCTAAAAATGCTTTAAAAACGAATAGTAATAATTCAAACGGTGAAAACGGAAATGAAAAGCTGGTCCCCCGAACGATGTCAGGGCTTAAGGCAAACAATATAAGAGATATTTTAGATTCTTATAAACTACAGATTGCCCAGGTGCTTCCGAATCATGTTACTCCTGAGCGTATATTACAGGTTTGTACGACTGTTATCAGTGCAAATCTTGATATTAAAAATTGCACGGCCCAAAGTATTATCGGCGCTGTTCTGCAATCATCCATTCTTAATTTGGACCCTACGCCGCATCTGGGACAATGTTATTTCGTTCCTTATTATAATAAGAACATAAAATCTAAAGAAGTTCAATTCCAAATAGGTTACAAGGGGCTTATACAACTGATTCGGCGTACCGGTGATGTTGCTTCAATATATGCCCATGTTGTCTATGAGAGTGACAAGTTTGCTTTTCAATACGGACTTTATCCGGATGTACAGCACAAACCGACATTGGAGAACCGGGGAGATTTAAAGTATGCTTATGCGATTATCAAATATAAAGATCAGGCTTATGATTTTGAAGTGATGAATCGTGAAGATATTCTGCATGTAAAAGCCAAATCCCAGGCAAAAGATTCAAGTTACTCACCCTGGAACACGGATGAACCGGAAATGTGGCGAAAAACAGTGTTAAAGCGGCTTTTGAAACGGCAGCCTTTACAGGTGGATGATTATCGTAAAGTCGCTGCTGATGAGGCCGTGATAACTCCTGATAGTTTTGATAAACACACCAAAGAAGTCGATCTTAATAAAATCGAATTTGATTGGGATCATAAGGAAGCTGACCAGGTTGAAGATGCCGACTATGAAGAAGTTGTCGAGGAACAGAAAAAACAGAACGGCAAAATTCAACAACCATCCGAACCTGCCGGCAGCCAAAATACTCAGGAAGAAAAACCGAGTCAGCCTGATAAAAAAGTTACCTTTTCCGATAAAGTAAAAGAATTAGTAAAGGGGTTACCGGCCAATGTCATTAGTGACACAATCGGTACTCTTGGTTACTCATCAATCGATGAACTTCTCAGTACTCAGATGAACGATCAAGTCAAACAAAATACCATTCTTGTTTTCACTAAGGTCCGTGAAGAGTGGAGCAAACAGGGATCGTTATTGTAAGTTTTCACCCGCCCGGGTCGTTGTTTAACTACGGCGGCCCGGATTAAAATGAAGGAATTGTGATGATTATAGAAAAAGCTCCATGCGGCGGTATTTTCTGGAAATTGGAAAAAGCAAAGCGCGGTCAGGTTGGTGACTGGCAGGGCGATACTAACGGATTACACCGGGAAGTTAAAAAACTGAAAACCTGGGAGTATAATCCTCCGGAGAAAGGTGAAGGTTGGTGGTTCATCGGCGGGGAGTGCGTTACGGCTTTTCTTGCTTTGAAAAAGAAACACATTGATGATGTTGTGAGGATGATTAAAAGTGATCGTGCAGCCGGTTGGAAGCCTTTACCAAGACGCGGCGGACGGTTCGCTCGTAAAAGAGTGGTTTGAAAAGTGAAAGGTGAAAAAATATGGTTGAAATTCATGTACCAAAAGCAGATCCAATAACAAATAATGAAGCTGTTCCGGATACAATTATTCATATAAACGAAAAATTGCCTGAAATGGGTGCATTAAAGTTGGATGAATTGGTTGATTTCTACAGGGATGTTGCCGACAAAATGTACAACGCTTTAAAAAATAGTTTGCCACAAGCTGCGATGCATTATCTTGCATGTCGTTTGTTGGAAAATTCGAGAAACTTGTACAGAGGCATTTAACAATAAAAATCGAAAGTGAGAAAAAAATGCAAGGCGAAGTAAAATTAAAAGGGACTATTGAGCAGGTCATTAGTGCCCGAAAAGGTGAAGGTATAGAAGGAAAGTTGGTTATCAAATGGACCGTAAGAGACTTTGAAAAGTTTTCACAGCTATCAGAAATGCAAAATGTTACAGTCGAAGTTCTTATTCAAGACCCTCAGTTGGATTTATTTAAACAATACAAGGATAAAGAACAAGCAGAGTTTGATTTTGATTCAGAACAGCCCGAAGCCGAGCCGGAGCCGGAATCTCAGGAACCTTTGATGCTTTCTGAAAACAACGGTGATATTGAAGATGCCGAATTCAGTGAAGTAAATGAAGAAAACGACGATCCGGATTTTTACATAGTTGATGATGAGCAGGAAAACGACAATGAAACTATAGATATTGGCGTTAATGATTTTACCGACCAGGATGAATTGGACGTGCAGGAAGAATCGATCGAGCAGATCGAAGCGGACGAGGACAACAATTAATGATCCGTCTGACAGACACAAACAAATGGAAAAGGAATATCTGAATGGCGAACGTTCTAAAGTCTGGATTAGATTATTTTTCATTTGATGTTGATTTTTTCGAGGATGAAAAGATAGAGTTTATAAGTGCAAAGTTTGGTATTAAGGGTGAAATTATAGCTGTAAAGTTGCTTTGTCGCATATATAGAAATGGATACTATATTAAATGGGGAAAAGATGAAAGCTTGTTATTTGCGAAACGTGTGGGTGATGGAGTCACAGATGCGTTAGTGAGTAGCGTGGTTAGTGAATTGATCCGACGTGGTTTTTTTGATAAAACTATTTTTGATAGGTTCCAGATTCTTACAAGTCGGGGGATCCAAAAAAGATATATCGAAGCGACAAAGAGACGAAAGGATGTTGATATGAAAGAAGATTACTATTTACTAGGTGATCAAAATGTCAACATAAATAGAATTGATGTCAACATTAATCGCGAAAATGTAAACATTAATTCACAAAGGAAAGAAAAGGAAAGTAAAGAAAAGGAAAGTAAAGGAAATTATAATACGATTCCTCTTCAGGATTTCCAAATTATCGAATCTTTTTTAAATGTTCACCCTGAATACAAAGCAATGCTTGAGAAAAATCAGTTTAAAGAAGATGATCCTTATTATTTGCTTTACAAGAGGTTAAAGCTTATTTGTACAGGGGATATGATAGGGGGCGTGACAGGTTTTCAGGCATTGAAAACTGCTGTGGATAACATCAAGGCAGAAGACTGGTTTGTCAATAATGGAGGATTATTCATGTTGATAAATCCTTCAAAACCAATCGGTTTTGCAAAAACAAACATTGCTAAATACATGAGGAAATTAAAAAATGGCAATACCGGAAATTATAAGAAACAAACAACTCGACCGACAGCAACGCGAGGATTTGGAGAACAAACGGTTCGAGTCATTTCGCTCTGAAAAATTGCGAGCGTTTTTGCTGGAAATTGGTATCGGTCGAATGTATTGGGATACTGACAAAAAAAGGCTTGTCGGTAGTTCTGTTGTTTTCAATTATGTTAAAAATTTAGCAGAAAATATTCGTACCGGTCAAGGGATCGTTTTTAGTGGAAGTGTCGGAGTCGGTAAAACAACGGCCCTGTGTTATATCGCCAAATCTGTTTTTGGTTTGGGTGAAATTACAAAATCCGAGTTTAATGATGGCTGGTATCCCGTTAAATACAAGCCGTTTTGTACTGTCAAGTTTGCCTCTATCAACCATATTTTCAGTTTATTTTTTGAAAAAAACAAGGTGGTTGATGAATTTAAAAAATGCAGGCTGTTATTGCTTGATGATTTTGGTAGAGAATATCAACATGATTTTCCGGTATCCTCATTTGAGGATTTTGTGGAATACCGGTACGCGAATTTATTACCGACTATCATCACTACAAATCTTGACAGTAAACAACTGAGAGAGATAGAAATATACACCCGTGTAGTTGACCGCTGGTCGGATAAAAAGTTGTTTAAATATGTAGAGATTCAAGGCGAATCTCAAAGGTGATGATTTGGGAAAGAAAACAGGAGTTTGACATGATTCGATTGCAGAATAGTTCTATTGCAGCTTTGTTGGAGCCTCAAAAGACGGAGGCGATGTCGAATTTAAACAGATTTTGGGGAGCTATTGATCCGGGCAATCCCGGCGGTATCAGTATTTTTGACGGTATCGGATCAAAGGTTTGTTCAAAGAATTTACCCTTTAAAAACACTCAGCAATACAAGCTTTTATTGGAACAGATAAAAAAAGAGTACAAGGTTGAATTTATTCTTCTGGAAGATTACAAACCTTTTATCGGCATGAAAAGGCCTGGTTCTTTCAAGGTCGCTATTCAAATACAGATATGTAAAGAAGTGTTTCCGGATCACATTTTAATCTTGCACGTCCAATGGAACCGGCAAGGGAAAAATGATACTTTTAAACGGCAATGGGCCAGGAGTATGTTTGGTGAACAATTACCAAATCCTCATCAAACCGATTCTGCCCTTATGGGAAAACTGATTTTTGGAATTATCGATTTTGACACAAATGGTGGCGGGTTTACTGCCATGAAGTGGATGGCTTCTAAACAACTTGAATATCCCACAGTCAATCAATTAAAACCATGGCTTGCCAACCAAAACAATTAAGGTGTGATTATGAATAATATAACTTTTGTGAGTATTTCTCCCGGTAGTTTTACCGGGTTGACAGTCTGGGACCAGTATGGCAAACATATAAACACCGGGACAATAAAATATTTTAGACACCTTGATTACAGTGAAAGGTTACAGAAAACAAAACAACATCACAATATTGCTTTTGCTGTCATTGAGGACCATGACCGGCAAACAAACGGGAGAATGACATGGGCGGTGAATGCCCATGCCGTTCAAACACAACTGACGATCTGTAAAGAGATATTTGATTCACATATCCTTATCAGTCCGTCACAATGGAACCGTGCCAGGCATCAGGACTATATGAAACGTCAGGTTGCCTTACAGACTCTCCGGTTGAATTTGAGAAATATCCCTGAGATAAACAGTGCCTTGATCGGAAGATATGTGTTTCAATTTGCCAATCGTTTTGTCGGGAATTTGACATTTGAGGCATTACATCAGTTGGCGGCCACAACTCATAAATGGCCGTTATTATCTCAAAAACAGCCCTGGAATGATTTAATAAAATCTTATTCCGAGCAATTAACTATTAATCTTTAAAAAAAGGGTTGTCTTTGCCAATATTACCGGAAAATAAAAATTGGTACCCTGATGACTGGAAAATACGATCTCGTTTTGTTCGTTTTGTCAGAGCAAGTAGCAGGTGTGAATGGTGTGGAGTTGAAAATTATACTCCACATCCTGTTACCGGTTCTCATGTCGTACTGACAACGGCCCATATTCATGAGGGAATTGAAAGACCACATCAGCTATTAAACTTGGCGGCTCTTTGTCAAAAATGTCATAACGGGCATGACGCTAAAATGAGAGCACGAAACGCAAAGGCTCGTCGAGAACGCCATCAATTATGTTTACCATTAGGAGTATAAGGAGAATTGACATGCATTACTGACGGATAAAATAAACCTATGGATCGGGAGGGCGCAGAGATAGACGATAACTAACAATATTACTAAATCTCTGAAAGCCTGGAGGTGCTATGAAGTGGCAGAACAGAATAATCGGAAGCGGAGAGGAAAACCCGATTAACATTTTATCAAATCCTTTTAATTATCGTATTCATCCCAAGTTTCAGCAGGATGTTTTACAGGGTTTATTAAAAGAGATAGGTTGGATTCAGGACGTTATAATAAATAAACAAACCGGACATTTAATAGATGGTCATTTGCGAGTCACACTTGCTATGAAAAACAAAGAGACACAGGTCCCTGTAAAATATGTAGACCTTACTCAAGAGGAGGAAATGCTTGCTCTGTCTGTTTTTGACCCGATATCTGCTTTAGCGGAAACAGATGAAAAGCTTTTAACTGACTTGTTGGATAAAGTTCAATCAGAGGATGAAGATATCAATAAACTTTTAAAAGAACTATCCCATAATCAGGAAGAAATTTCAGATGATACCCCGGATTCAAGTAGTGAGGAAGGCATTCACTACAAACAGCAGTTTGGCGTCATTGTGATGTGTGATAGTGAAGAACAGCAGGAACGGGTCTATAATGAATTAATGGAACAAGGATATACGTGTAAGGTGGTGACTGTATGAAAATAGAAGTCCATAATAAATGTTCGGATTTTTCGAGTTACAGGGCTGCTCGTGTTAAGAGTTTATTTAATGCTGAGAGTGGTTGTAATTTTGATTTGATTGCTGATATTGATGTAGAAGACAGTTGGAATATAGGTGTTGTTGTCGGTCCGTCCGGAAGCGGCAAAACATCCATCGGCAAATTGATTTTTAAAGAAAATTTGATCCATAATTATGAAGAAGGGTGGCCGGCAGATAAACCAATTATCGATTGTATTATTCCTGACGGTTCATTCGATAACGTCACAGGTGCTTTGGCGGCAGTTGGACTCGGAGATGTCCCTTCATGGTTGAGACCATTTCATGTTTTGAGTAATGGTGAAAAATTTCGGGCTGGTTTGGCCAGAATTATTTGTGAAAAACCGGAACAGGTTGTTATTGATGAGTTCACCAGTGTTGTCGACAGGCAAATAGCCAAAATAGGTGCACAGGCTTTTCAAAAATCCTGGCGTCGCTCAAATCCGAAGGGAAAATGTGTCTTATTAACACCGCATTATGATGTTTTGGATTGGCTCGAGCCTGATTGGGTATTTGATACGAAAAGTAAAAATTTTGAACGGGGGCGTCTTCGGCGAAGACCAAAATTTGAACTGGAAATCAGGAAGACAGACTATAGTTACTGGAAGTATTTTAAACCGCATTATTATTTAGATTTACCGATTCCCCCGGCTGCAGAAGCTTTTGTGGGCACTGTCGATGGTGAGCTTGTTTCACATGTCATGGTCAGTCCGCTTTTTACGGCTCGTGCGTATCGGGCGACTCGGTTAGTCGTTATGCCGGAATGGCAAGGGGCTGGTGTCGGAACAACCTTTTTAAATTGGATCGGACAGTATCACCTGGACGGCTTTGGCAGATGTTTTAAAAAGTATTCAACTTTCTTCCATACCAGTCACCCGCAACTGTGTGGCTATTTACGAAGATCTCCGTTATGGATTCATAAAAAAGCATCCTTATATGGTGATAACAAACTTTCTTCGATTAAAAGTATTTTAAAAACCGGCAAAGGGAACATACGTGGTGCCGGATATGGTGGGCATTTTCGTGCTGTTCAAAGTTTTAAATACATTGGTAAGCAAACAGATAATTCAACCCGAGGTGAAAATTGAATCCACAGGATATTAATATATTTATTACAGGTCAAAAGTATTTTGGGAAACTGGTCTATGACATGGTGAAGGAACAGGGATATAATATTGTCGGTGTCAGTGCTCCGTCAACATATAGTGGAAAATATGACAGACTTTATCATACTGCAGTCAGAGATAAAGTCGTTCTTGTAGAAGCTGGAAAATTAAATGCTGAATCATTACCGGATAATGTGGATTTGATTATTGCTGCCCATTCCCATGATTTTATCAGTAAAAAGACCCGGTTGAAAACGAGATTTGGAGCGATCGGTTTTCATCCTTCATTGCTGCCATTGCATCGAGGTCGGGATGCTATATACTGGTCCATCAAGATGAATGAAAAAGTAACGGGTGGTACGGTGTATTGGTTGACAGATAATGTTGATGCCGGACCAATTGCGGCACATGACTTTTGTTTTATCCGATCAGATGATACGGCTTCCACATTATGGCGGCGTGAATTACAGCCCATGGGAATCAGGTTATTTAGAAAAGTTTTGTCAGATATTCAGAACGGAAAGATTGTGATGATACCGCAGGAACAAGAGCTTTCGACCTGGGAGCCGTCGGTCGTGAGACCTCCGTTATTCAGGCCTGATTTGACAATGATCGGAAGCGGACCGGATGGCTTCCAATATGTAACTTTAAAGAATAGTAATTAACATGTTACGCTTTAAACATTTTACACATTTTACACACTGGTAGGCTTTTTTTTATGGCAGAAAATATTTTTACGACAAAACAGGTCATTGGGGCTTTAAGGAAAACACGAGGTAATGCTACTTATGCGGCTATGGCCTTAGGCTGTGAGCGTAAAACTATATATAACTATATACAAAAGTATGCTACGGTAAAAGCTGTTTTCGAAGAAGAAAAAGAACGAACCCTTGACAAAGTTGAACTGAAACTTGAAGATGCTGCTCTGAATGCTCAGCCGTGGGCCATTAAGTTTATCCTGTCGACAAAGGGTAAGGACCGGGGATATTCCCGGAGGCAGGAAATTACCGGTGCTGATGGTGGTCCTGTTGAAACGAAAGAGATGACCAAAGACAGAGCGCTTGATATTCTTACTGAGGAGCTGGCCATTTTCAAGAACAGGGGTGAAAATGGTCACTCCTGAGTATTTGACATCCTTAACGGCTGCTCAATTATTAAAATTCAGGGAGAGTATTAATACCTTGGCACCTGTGTTTGGTTTGGCCAGAGAACATCATTTAAACCGGCATTTTAAAAGAATGTCATTTATCAACAGAGACTGGCTACAGGATTTATATGCACCGCCTGGCTTTTTCAATGACATTGCCAAGGGTATAAAACCTAAAACTGAAATGCCTCAGTTTATCGTGTTCATCAAACCGGTACAGGTTGGAATTACGGAGCGGTTGCTGGTTGAACTCTTGCATTATGTTTCCAGTGGATTACGTGGTTTGTATGTCATGCCGAACCAGACCCTGAGATCAAACTTTGTACATGACCGGATTGACAAACTTTTGAGTTATGTTCCCTTGTACAAAAGTCATTTGGATGAAGGGGGTGAAAGTGACAGTGTCCTACAGAAACATTATGGTAAAGGGACCATGCGGTTTGTGGGATCGAATTCAAGGACAGAGTTTGTCGAAAATCCTGTGGATATCGCATTTGTTGATGAATATGATGAATCAGACATGGATAATCTGGACCAGTTAAAAGACCGGTTAAAAGCATCTGAATATAAAATGCTCCGCTATTCATCACGACCGACTGTTGAGAATTGTGGTGTGGATGGTTTATACAGGTCTACCAATCAATCCCGATACCTGACCCGGTGTCAGCATTGTAATAAATACATTGAACTGGACTGGTTTAAACATGTTGTCCGGCAGGTTGATTCTGAAGGATTGATTTTTAAACCCATAAGAGAGGAAAATGGAAAACCTCAAATCATCTGTGATAAATGTGAAAAGATTATATCTGAACCATGGGTTGGTGAATGGATTGCCAAATATCCGGATAAACCAAGAGTCGGTTACAGGTTTTCAAGGTTGATCAGTTTTGATACTGACCTCTTGGAGCTATGGAATGAATTTCAGGAAGCGCTGGGAGATACTACTAAAACACAGTTGTTTCACAATTCAAACCTGGGTCGTGCTTTTGCTCCCAAGGGAAGTAAAATAACTGAAGCTTTGATGGAAAAATGTAAAGATGATTATCTCATGCCATCGACAGGAAATAATACTTTTATGGGAGTTGATCCAGGTGGACGGCATCACTATTTCATCTGGGAACGATATAATGGAAGAAAACGTCTTGTTGCTTGTGGAGCAGCTTATGATTGGGATACCCTGGATTTTCTTATTGATCAGTATAATGTTGAAGTTAGTACAATAGACGGTGAATATGATACCACAAAAGCAAAAGAGTTACAAGCATCCCGACCTGGTAAAGTATGGCTGTGTTGGTATAAAAAAGGGGGGAGTTTACAGGACCAGACAGTTGATATTGATAATAAAATAATCGCTCTTGACCGGACACAAGCTCTTGACCGTGTTTTGAAAAATATTTTAAAAAGTGAGCAGGATGGATTTATCCTTCCGAGAAACTGGAGAAAAGTATCTGATGGTGAGTTATTAGACCATTTTACATTACCAGTCAGATATTTTGACCCTAATACGAATCGTCAGGTTTGGAGTAAGCCCATTAGTGGAGATCACTTACTCCATGCCGCAGCTTATTCTTTAATCAGTGAAGAAATTGGTGGAACAATAGGGGGATCAATGGTGTGGAGCAGAGCTGGAAAGGCCAGATAAATTATAATAGAAAGGAATGATATGCCAGTACAAATAAATCCAAAGTTAGAATCGACAAAGAAGCGGTTAACGATATTAAGAAATCATATTTATAAAATGAGTAAAATATTTGAAAAGAGTGGCTCTAAAAGTCCGGCAAGTGATGCAATCCGGGAGGTCTCTAGAAAGACCGGGTTTTCTGTGAGTTATTTAAGAGATGTTTATTACAAGTATTGACGAGTGAAAAGTGGAGAATTTAATAGCTTGTCCAGCCCTGCATGCAGATATGTGGGGCTTTTTTCTGTGATAGAGGGGGTGATTAAATTTTTTAAAAACAGCTTGCGGGAAAAATAAAAAGTTTGTAATATTATATTATCGGACAAAAGGACGATTTTACAGGACAATTTGGTCGCACATGGCAAATCCTGATGCCTTTTACTGATTTACCACACATAAAAATGGGATTCAAAAGCATACACGAGGAAGAGATTGCACCTGGTTGAAGATCACATTCCTGTTGTCAAACCAATAAAACTGCTGGAACAGTTACAGGCCGTGCTGCGCACAAAGCATTATTCCCGCAAAACAGAGCAAGCGTATGTTTTTTGGGTACGACGGTTTGTGCTGTTTCATAATAAACAACATCCCAAAGATATGGGCGAGAAAGAAATAAACCGGTTTTTATCGCATCTTGCTGTTAAAGAAAATGTGTCTGCAAGTACTCAGAATCAAGCATTATGTGCAATAATCTTTCTATTTAAAAATATTATCAATAAAAATATTGGGGAATTGGACAAAACTATATGGGCGAAAAAGCCCGTCAAGCTGCCTGTTGTATTAACCCGTGAGGAAGTTAAAAGTATCTTTGCACATTTAAACGGTGTAGCAAAACTAATGGCAGGTTTAATGTACGGTTCGGGTTTACGTCAACGAGAATGCCTTGGATTGCGAATTAAAGATATTGATTTTGGATACAAGCAAATCACCGTACACAATTCAAAAGGTGCCAAAGATCGCATCACAGTTTTGCCCGAACAATACATCAAAGAATTTCAAGTACATATTGAAAAAGTAAAGCGTCTTCATAAAAAAGATATTTCCCAGGGATATGGTACTGTTGCCCTGCCTTTTGCACTTGATAAAAAATATCCAAATGCCTCAACATCCACAGCATGGCAATGGGTGTTTCCTGCCCCCAATATTTCAAAAGATCCTGAGAGCGGAATTCTTCGGCGGCACCATCAAGGCGAATGGATGATCCAACGAGCCATGCGTGAAGCAAAACTCAAATCCGGTATTGCAAAACATATAGGGTGTCATACACTTCGGCATTCATTTGCTACACATCTTTTAGAAGCCGGATATGACATACGCACAATTCAGGAATTATTAGGGCACAAAAACTTGAACACAACAATGATATATACGCATGTGCTGAATAAAGGTGGGAAAGGCATTCGAAGTCCGATTGATGATTTATAGCCTGTAAAACAGGTTATATTATACAAGTCGTATAACATAAAACTCAAGGCATTATTATTAAGCAACAACCTTTTGATTTTATCTAACTTATATTTGATTGCCGGATTTTATTATACGACAAACTTTTGCAATCTATAATAAGTTATCCAACTCGTTAAATACTATGTTAGCGTATATAAAGTGATAGTATAAAAGCAATTACAGAAGGTTTGAATAAAAATTCTATTTTGCCTTAATCATGGAATAAATTAAATATGAAAGATATAATATTCGTTCTAAGTTTAATAATAATTGACTGTTCAGTTTTCTCCACATTATCGGCTGAGGAAAGAGATGAACAATATTTATACTATTCAGATGAAGACACATGTAATTACCAGACAAAAAATTCGGTAATAACCATTGGGGGCACAATAAGCGACACAAACAACCAACCAATATCAAATATTCAGGTCCTGTTATTGGGGAATAATAATGTTGTTACAAACTATACAAATGAAAACGGAACTTATGAGTTTACTAACATTTCTAATAATACCAGGTATACCATTATACCCTGTTCGTATGAGTTTGCTGATGTAATAGACAACTCCGAAGTAAATGGTGAGACAATTGTATCTATTGCACAAAACGAGTTGGGAAATACGGATGGGAACACACCGGGCAAGTATCATGGGCATGGAGGAGGCTGGTGCAGCGAATTCGTCTCCTGGGTTTATTGGCAAGCAGGAGATCCCTTTGGGGGAGGTGCAACAGACGGTGGCAATTGTACTGAAGATTGGAATATGTCAACAGTTTATAGGATTGTTGCTGGATTCGGGAGAAATGAAAATTGGCAATTCATGACGATTGAAGAAATTAATACAAATTGGCAAATTGGAGATGACAATCATCTTGAACCAAAAGCAGGGGATTATGTATTATTCTCAAATACGACAGGGATTGATAGGTCTCATAGCGGACTGGTGAGAAACATTAGTGGTACAACGCTTCATTCAATAGAAGGTAATGTCTCGAATAAAGTTGCAGCTATGGTAAGAGCAAATTGGCGAACGTACCAAATAGGAAATACTATCGTTAAGGGAATCGGTTATCGGAGGATTGTCTCAAACATTACTTTTAATCCGCGCTTTTTTTATGGCTATTTAAATCCGAATTATACAAGAAATTTTACATTGATTCATAGGAATACACACACAACGATTGAAGATAAACATCCGATCAGTAAATCCAATCAATTTCGCCTTTATGCTAATTACCCGAATCCTTTCAACTCTACCACACATATCTGCTATGTTCTAAAGATAGTGAATAATGTGACTCTTTCAATTTACGATATTTATGGAAAACTAGTCAGGCGATGGAGAATTGAAAATCAGGCTACAGGCTTTCACTCCTTTATCTGGAACGGCACAGATTTCAACGGTCAGGTCGTAAGTAGTGGTGTCTATTTCTATAAGTTTGATGTAGAAAACAAGTTTAGTAAGGTATGCAAAATGACCTTTTTAAAATGAAGACATATCTTTTTTAAATATATTTGTGAATTTTACGCTAACAAAGCGTTTGCACTCTGACCAAAGGGCAGTGTTTGTAATTGTTATCGGACAGTGCTCTCATGAATTTCAGCCTTTGATTTGACGATCGTGCGTCTCAGCCCTTTGGCAGGTGAAACGCAACGTTAGGTGGTAATAAAAATCAATATTTGATTGAGTATTAGTAATATGCCCGAAAAAGATGATGCATATAAAAATATATTAAATCGTGAAAAAGTGGAAAAGGATGTAAAGAAATTTTTCCAATCCCAAATCTATTTGTTAAAATCTTTAGTTGATTATGGTACTAATTTAATGCCCAGATGTTTTTCAAGTTCAAAGCGTGAAATTGAAGATATAGTCATTTTATCAGTCCTTTTAAAACATGTTGTCAGTATGCTTGATTCAATTGAAATTTTATTTGCTAAGGGAGCAATATTTACAGCTCAACTTCAAGCAAGAGCCTTATTTGAGTCAAGTTTATATATAGAATGGATATTTGAAAAAAATACAAAATCTCGGTCTAAACAATATTATGTTTGGATCTTACGTCAGGAGATGGATTTGGCTAAAAAAGTAACTACAGGTTTTAGCGAAAGTGATAAATTTTTAGAGATTTTGGAAAAATTCGATGAATTCATAATTGAAGAATTAAAAATTAATAATGAATTATATAAAAAAGAATTGGAAACTTATAATAATTTCTTACTATCTGAGGATTACAAAGAAATAAATTTAGCTTTTGAAAAGCAAAAAGAAAAGTCAATAAAGAAGCAAGAAGCTCCCTGGTATAAACTTTCTGGCCCAAGTTCAATTTGTGATATGGCTGAAAGACTAAATCGTAGAGCAGAATATGAGATATTTTATAGGCATTATTCAAATGTGATGCATGGAACTTCATTTCAAGAGCATATAAGTATTAGTAAAGGTAAACTATATTTAGATCATATTAGAAGTTTAAAAAATTCTGATGTTTTATTAATAACGACTATATCAACAATTTTGAAATTATATTGGATGATTATTGAGTATTATAGACCTAATGAGTTAGAGCATTTTAGAAAAAAGTTTGTATCTGAATGGGGTGAGAAAATCAAATCAATTAAAGAAGTTAAAGAAATATATAAAGATGTTGATTTATAGCTACATAAATCACATAACATACGTGTCAACCTGACCGGCTTGCGCCGGTACGTTATTTAAAATGTTTCAATAATTGTGTTACCTGTCCTTTTTCCGGCTGGCTGCATTATTCTCGCCGGACAGGTTACACTAAACGTTAGGCGGAAATATAGATTCAGGAGTTGTTGATGAATAATGCCAAGATAATAGAGAAGTATTAGCAATTTCTTATTATAAGCGGCCTTGCGTCGCTACGCTCCGCCGAGATTGAGACATTTTAAGATCGGCAATTTTAAGAAGAGACTTGATTTCTACAGCGGGATTGGGACTTTAACGGACCTCTGACTGCATGTACTAACCGAAGGCTAGGGAGTATCCCGAACCTACCTTCCATAGTGCATTGTCTCTCATGGGTCCGTTTTTTTATTGCAATTCCATCCAAGAGAAACTACCTTTTTACAAGCTATGGGTGTATAACCCACAAAATATTGATTAATTACCCCTATTCTGCTATATATAGAACGTGTTGTTTGAGTGCATTCTATATATGGGCAGTTAATGAACCTTCCAAAATTCAATCTTAATAAATATTTCCCACCAAAACAATCCAACAATGTTATTGTTAAATCCCAACTTTATTCTGCAAGTGACAGCCCATTTCAGACCTATTTAAACGGATATGAGCCGTTACGGTACAATCTCAAGATATATAATATTCTCCGCGAAGCCATTCCTATTTTGGATGTAGCTGTATTAAAGCTTCGGAGATTGATCGGTGATTTTGAATATCGTTGTGATAATCCGAATGTTTTAAAAGCCTTGAACAATTTTAAAAAAGAGATCAGGGTTGGGTATTTCCACAAAGGACTTCACGGGTGTTTACAACAAGTCTATGATTCAGCTCTGGCCAATGGGTACGGTGTCTTTGAGACAGTTCCTTTTGCAGGTTTGAATGGTGTAGACCGGCTAAAAGTCGGTGATGCTTCAAAGGTCCGGTTTATCCGGAAAGACAGTAGATTGTGGTTAGCTTCCATACCTCATGAAGCTGCAAAACCTGTTATATTAGAGCACCCGGAATTTGTTCAGTATTTAACATTTGATCTAAGAGACGGCCATCCCCAGGGTGTGAGTCTATTTAATTCCATGCCTTTTGTTGCTGAGATATTGTTAAGAATTCAGCAATCTATTAAAAACGCTGTTGTCAGGATCGGTGATCCGACATTTGTGTTACTGATTGAAGGAGGGGTCTCAATCGTTCCGTGGTAATTAGGTCTATTTCCACCGAATAACAGTAAAAAAATGCTTCTTATATAACAAGAATTGTCTCAATCCAGTATTAGTCCTGGGTAGTATTTCGACAAAATACGTCAATTGCCGCTCGCTCTTTTTTCTTTAAGTCTCAATCCAGTATTAGTCCTGGGTAGTATTTCGACTGGCAAAATGGATAATGCTGGCTCTAGCAGGAGTTAAAGTCTCAATCCAGTATTAGTCCTGGGTAGTATTTCGACTGTAATGGTTAATTTTTTTCATAAATTTGATTATTATGTCTCAATCCAGTATTAGTCCTGGGTAGTATTTCGACCTTATAACACAAAAATAAAAAAAGTAGTAGAATATGTCTCAATCCAGTATTAGTCCTGGGTAGTATTTCGACATTATTAGAAATATCTGGCTTCTTGCGGAATAATTTCGTCTCAATCCAGTATTAGTCCTGGGTAGTATTTCGACTTGGATCTGAGTTTTTACGTTCGCCAGTAACAATTTTGTCTCAATCCAGTATTAGTCCTGGGTAGTATTTCGACGCCTTATGGCCAAAACAATAGGTGAACCCAATGTAATGTCTCAATCCAGTATTAGTCCTGGGTAGTATTTCGACTTGTCCGAGAGCTCGGTATGAGAAAGGTAAGATATGAGTCTCAATCCAGTATTAGTCCTGGGTAGTATTTCGACTTCCGCCATCAGAAATTGTTGACCAGATGTATCAAAAGTCTCAATCCAGTATTAGTCCTGGGTAGTATTTCGACAATAATGATTTTTGTAATGACTATGGTGGAATCTATGTGTCTCAATCCAGTATTAGTCCTGGGTAGTATTTCGACAAAATGTACCACAGCTGATTGGTAGTGACGGATTATATGTCTCAATCCAGTATTAGTCCTGGGTAGTATTTCGACCAAGGATTGCGTCTTGTACACTATTTGATTTTATAAGTCTCAATCCAGTATTAGTCCTGGGTAGTATTTCGACTCATGAATTGTTGTCTAGAAAATTGTACCGTACTAACCGTCTCAATCCAGTATTAGTCCTGGGTAGTATTTCGACAAGGAGCATAAAGGACAATGCGTATTAAGCTTATAAAGTCTCAATCCAGTATTAGTCCTGGGTAGTATTTCGACGGGGACTTGTTATGTTTATTATAGCAAGAGTGATTGTAAGTCTCAATCCAGTATTAGTCCTGGGTAGTATTTCGACTTTAAATGGACAAAGGCCTTAATGGTCGAAGCCAAAATGTCTCAATCCAGTATTAGTCCTGGGTAGTATTTCGACTCCTGTGCCGGTTATCACAAAAACAGCTGTAAAAAGAGTTGTCTCAATCCAGTATTAGTCCTGGGTAGTATTTCGACTTAAAAAAGATGAATTTGAAATTGTATTTGCAGAAAGTCTCAATCCAGTATTAGTCCTGGGTAGTATTTCGACATGTATTTCTTTAGAAAATGCATTTTCTGAATATATGTCTCAATCCAGTATTAGTCCTGGGTAGTATTTCGACTAAATTCAAAGACGACAAATGGTGCCAGCTTTGTAATGTCTCAATCCAGTATTAGTCCTGGGTAGTATTTCGACGCATTGATCGAACTGAAGATGGAAGACTGTACGATTTTGTCTCAATCCAGTATTAGTCCTGGGTAGTATTTCGACTTTTTGTTGCAATAATTATCATACTGATCGTAGTATTGTCTCAATCCAGTATTAGTCCTGGGTAGTATTTCGACATCATGAAATCATTAAAAACATGGTTGGTTGTTTTAAGTCTCAATCCAGTATTAGTCCTGGGTAGTATTTCGACAAAGAATACTTTGAGAAAGAGGCTGCAGGTGAGTAAATGTCTCAATCCAGTATTAGTCCTGGGTAGTATTTCGACCCAATCGTCTTCTAATCATTATAGAAGAGAAAAAAAGTCTCAATCCAGTATTAGTCCTGGGTAGTATTTCGACCTATATGGTTAAAACCCATGTGGCGGGTAAGATATTTGTCTCAATCCAGTATTAGTCCTGGGTAGTATTTCGACGTTATGAAGCTGAGTATATTATTGAGTATATTATTTTGGTCTCAATCCAGTATTAGTCCTGGGTAGTATTTCGACAGGTGATACGAATTTTGCATTTTTCGAAGTCAATAAGTCTCAATCCAGTATTAGTCCTGGGTAGTATTTCGACATTGAATTGGTTAAAAAATTAGCCAATAATTAAAACTGTCTCAATCCAGTATTAGTCCTGGGTAGTATTTCGACATTCAGTCTGGCTGTTGTATGGCCATGGGCTGAAGGAGTCTCAATCCAGTATTAGTCCTGGGTAGTATTTCGACCAATATGAATTAAACCAGACAACAGAGGGCGCAAAATGTCTCAATCCAGTATTAGTCCTGGGTAGTATTTCGACACCATGGTTATGAATTAGACATTTGTGGCGTTCATAGTCTCAATCCAGTATTAGTCCTGGGTAGTATTTCGACAAGGAGCATAAAGGACAATGCGTATTAAGCTTATAAAGTCTCAATCCAGTATTAGTCCTGGGTAGTATTTCGACGGGGACTTGTTATGTTTATTATAGCAAGAGTGATTGTAAGTCTCAATCCAGTATTAGTCCTGGGTAGTATTTCGACTTTAAATGGACAAAGGCCTTAATGGTCGAAGCCAAAATGTCTCAATCCAGTATTAGTCCTGGGTAGTATTTCGACTCCTGTGCCGGTTATCACAAAAACAGCTGTAAAAAGAGTTGTCTCAATCCAGTATTAGTCCTGGGTAGTATTTCGACTTAAAAAAGATGAATTTGAAATTGTATTTGCAGAAAGTCTCAATCCAGTATTAGTCCTGGGTAGTATTTCGACATGTATTTCTTTAGAAAATGCATTTTCTGAATATATGTCTCAATCCAGTATTAGTCCTGGGTAGTATTTCGACTAAATTCAAAGACGACAAATGGTGCCAGCTTTGTAATGTCTCAATCCAGTATTAGTCCTGGGTAGTATTTCGACGCATTGATCGAACTGAAGATGGAAGACTGTACGATTTTGTCTCAATCCAGTATTAGTCCTGGGTAGTATTTCGACTTTTTGTTGCAATAATTATCATACTGATCGTAGTATTGTCTCAATCCAGTATTAGTCCTGGGTAGTATTTCGACATCATGAAATCATTAAAAACATGGTTGGTTGTTTTAAGTCTCAATCCAGTATTAGTCCTGGGTAGTATTTCGACTTGCCTGTTTTCATTTTTTTTAATTCATTGCAAATGACGTCTCAATCCAGTATTAGTCCTGGGTAGTATTTCGACTGCCTAGTGAATGTAGTATTCAGATCTTTAGTGAAGATGTCTCAATCCAGTATTAGTCCTGGGTAGTATTTCGACCTTTAAAATTTTTTGTTACGTTTTTTGTATTTATGATGTCTCAATCCAGTATTAGTCCTGGGTAGTATTTCGACCGTTCACGGCTTCTTGCTGGTACACTCAGCAGCATCTGTCTCAATCCAGTATTAGTCCTGGGTAGTATTTCGACCGTTTGTAATTCAGATTTATGGAATTGCTGAACAAAGTCTCAATCCAGTATTAGTCCTGGGTAGTATTTCGACAGCTGCCTTAATTTACCCTTTAATAACAATAGGTTAAGTTGTGCAAAACCATATTCTCGAAAATTTGACGTTTTTCGAACTTTTTTTAAGCTATTTTTCGGGGTAAAAATCAACAAAAAACTGTCCTAAGCGCCTTTATTTTAATGAAACTACAGCTTTTACTCTATACTACCCCTTTTTAAGGGTGTTTTGAGTAAATGGTTTTTTTAAATTGCACTTATTTTAATAAAAGGATACAAAATTTCTGCTTTTTTGTCAAGTTTTTCTTTATACTATAATGGCCTCATCCTTTTCTGGAACATACCCTTTCTTTATTCCTAAAGATTCTACATTACGTTTACATTCACCACATAGTCTAAAAAATCGAATGCTGTCTTTTTCCGGATCTATAAACTTTTTTAACTGTTTTTTCATTTCTTTGTATTGGGTTTTATTTATATTGCACTCAAATACGCTATACTGAATGCGAGAACCGTAGTTGCACATCTTTTTTGCAATCTTGGTCCGGTTTTTATCATCCACAATGTCGTATGAAACAATAACAAACATTTTAAGCTTGAAATTTATATGGTTTATATGGAGCATTGTTTTTTATTGTTGCTGTCATACAACGTACTTGTCTTTTTAATAAATCCCGTAAGGTAATGGGGCCTTTTTCTTTGCTCAGGTTACGCTTTAGTAACTTATCATAATGAGCAAAAAATGTTTTCCTTCCTTCATCTGTTAATAATATTCCATTTTCACTTTTTTCAAAATCATTTTTATTCAGCTTGCGATAATTGAATAAATTCAGCACAAACCTGTCAATAACAGGGTGGCGGAACTCTTCAACGATATCCAAAGCAAGCGATGGCCTTCCATAAACAATACCATGTAAAAAACCAATATGCGGATCAAGTCCATGCGCTGTTACCAGGGCCAAAATCTCATTAGTAAGGAGTGTATAGCCAAAACTTAATAAAGCGTTCACAGGATCTTTGGGAGGACGGCGGCTTCTCGTTTCAAAACGAAAGTCTTTTAAAAACATCTTTCCAAAAGCCTTAAAATAGGCAGCGGTTGCAATCCCTTCGGAACCCATAAGACTATTAACCGTTTTTTGGTTATCCAGTTTTTTTAAAGTCGTTTCAATTAATAAAAGTTCGTTGGAAAAATCAAAATTACTATGGTTGTATAAAAAGCGCTTTATTACTTTACGCCCGTTACGGATTTTCGACTTCACAATCGTTCGAGCCAAATTAACCTGAAATTCATCATCCAATTGACGTTCGTATTGAGCAACTCGTAACAGTACGTTTTTGGACACAGATGATGTTAACCGTCCACGCAGTTTCCCGTTTGTCGATAGAAAAGCGACATCAATTCCCTCTTCCAATAAAACAGCCATTGCCTGAGTTGTAATTTGAGGATTTCCAAAAACGAGAATGCTGTCAACATTTATCATTGGAACTTGTGCTATCTTTTCCTTTCCCTTTGTAATTTGCAAAGTGCGGGATGATAGTCTAATTACAGAGTTTTGCTCGGTAACATAAAGATTGCTCATAAAAATTGACCTTTAACTCATTTAAAAGAACTGGATGCTGATTTTGGTATTTATTATAATTCTAATAGCCATTTTGTTTTGCCGTTTTCCGTCTTTTTTATCAATTTTCCCATCTTGGTCTCAATTGTATCGCCACCATTATCTGTTGCTATTTGGTCTAGTTTTTCTTCAATCTGTAAAAGTTGTCGTTCAATATTCCGCTTTTTCGTCAGCAATTTTAAATATTTTTCTACAATATCTTCTAATATTTCTTTTTGGACTCCTGAACCATTATTTGACTCCTTGTTATTCAATTGAGATTTATTGTTCTCGACTATTTTGTCATTTGATCTCGTTTCGTGTTTGTCTTTTTCGGTATTGTTTGCTTTGGGCTCAGCATAGTCTTGGCTTTGTTTTGGCGAATCTTTAATGCTTTTGTTTTGTTTCAGTTCTTTGTTAATTTTCTTTTTTAATTTACTGATATAATTTTCATCTGCGTGAAGTAGAGGAGAAGGATAATTTCCAGGATTTTCTTTAAACTTACAATAGCAGCCTACAGCAGGGGTAATGTTGCTTTGCCAAATTCGAATTTTTGGACAACTGACAGGATAACCCCGTTTTCGTTGATACCATCTTTCTGTAATTTTGAAATCGTAATTTGTTGAGTTACTGATAATTTCATGTAGCTTTTGCCTCCCTGCCTCGCCAAGGAAAGAGATAACACACAATAAGGTTAATCGGTCCATGTGGGATAGTTGGTGTTCTTTTATGGCCTTTTCCTGCAAATAGGCAAGAACGTTACAACCATTAAAAATTTTGTCAAGCTTTTCACTGTCTTGTTTTTTTATTTTGGTTTTGTCGAGCCTTGCAGTTGACCTGGTTTTCTCGAAAGCTGTAAGCAGTTCTTTTGTTGTTACAGCCTTTATTTTTTTTATAAAGTCAAATGGACTATTAACCGGTTGGCCTGTTTCATTTAGAAATTCGCATCTCTTTTGCGTCAACTTGTGCAAACCCATGGGAATTTTGACGAGAGGTCCTAGTGCTTTTTCCGAAACAGAAGGTTGATTGGGGAATATTTCCCGGTGAAGTCCTGTTGGTGGTGGCCCTGCTTTTTGGATTACTTTTCTCGCAAAATTAATAATACGTCGGGCAGGTTGAGGTTCGTTAAAAAATACCCATAAATGAGCACCTTTGTAACCGGAGTCTTCGGCCACCGCATGAATGCCCAGATCGTTTAAAACTGACCTGACAAGATGCACATCATTCAGTACAAACTCCTGCCATTCATGCAAATTTTCCTCATCAGAAATTAAACTCCTAGCCTGTCTGGTAACATCAATATCAAAAACAAGATGGCTGACAGTATTATCCATCCGCATCAAGTACATGCCCAGCGTAATACCACCCTGCCAGTGGGCTTTTATGTCAGAAGGAGAAATCCGGTTCTTTACACTAGAGTATCCCGTTCTACCATCATCATTAAGCCATTGTATTGCATGCACACCTTCCCGACCATTGAATAGTCTAAGAAATAAATCAATATCATTATCTGAAAATTTTTTGTATCTCTCATCGTTATCACTTGGTTTGGGAGTTTTGTCTAATATATGTCTGAGGGATGGTTCCAGGTCGTATGCCTTTTTCAAAGCTTTTCCGGCAGCGCCATGCAGTGAATAATTTTTTAGGGCAATGCCAAGTGTAAATTGGTATAATGCAGTTTCAGAATCTAACTGTACTGATTTTTGTAAATAACGAATGGCCTGGTCGTGCTGGTTTCGCTTTAAATAGTATAAGCCTATTTGAAAGGCTGTTTCGGGATCGTTTGGTTCCTGTCGAAAGGCTGCTAAATAGCTGTCTCTTGCCTCATTTTGGAAACCTAATATATCACATATAATTCCCCACTGGAAATTAAGCCTTGCATCCTGCGAAGTCATAATATCTTCTGCTTTCAATTCATTCCGTGCACTTTCTTCATCTCCCAGCTGATATGCCAATACTACTTTGATTATTTTGCGTGGAAGTGCATTGTCGTCTCCCGGAATATTCTGATCAACTTGAGCCAATATTTCTTTTTTATCATCTGCATTTATATCAAAGTAATTAAGCCAACCACGAAGTATTGCCTCTAATTTGCTTTTCATTTGTGCATCGGTATATTGAAAAGCTTTTCCCAGCAGACTACCTATGCGTTTGTCCAGTCTTTCGAATGCAGGTCTATCCGGCTGTTTACCCTTTTCATTGAAATGAAAACCAAGGAATGAAAAGCCTGATTTTAAATGAACAATAGCTGTTTTTTCTTCGCTCCATGTCAAATCCAGTTTTTCCATCTCTTCTTTAATCCAATCAAATGCTTTGTTTATCTGTGATTCTTCTTTGTCCAATACTAAAATATTATCCGAATATCGGATGTAATTCCATTGTGCACGCACGAGTCGGTCATCCAACGGGTGTAAATAAATATTGGATAGCAAAGGGGAGAGGGGCAGACCTTGTGCAATCCCCGAGTTGGTTTCATTTTCAAATGAATCTATTAGCAACCGGACTATTTTCTGGATATTTTTATCTGCTATTTCCTGTTCAAGCAAATTCATCAAAAGGGCTCTGTTAACACTGTCAAAAAAATCCATAATATCAAGGTTAAGAACCCAAACCCTGCCACGCTTTAGATTTCGTTCAACACGATCCAATGCTTTTTTAGAAGATAATCCCGGCCTGTATGCATAGCTGCAATTGTGGAATATCTTTTCATAAATCGGCTGAATTACCATCACTAAAGCTTGAGCGACAATCCTATCTCGAACTGTGGGAATATGTAAAGTACGTTTTCGTCCGTCCTCTTTATTAATTCGAAATGTTTTTAAAGGCAAGGGCTGGTATGAACCGTCGATTAGAGAGGTTTTGAGGATAATCAGCTTTTCATTGACATTTTCCTCAAAGTGTCTCACAGTAATCTGATCGACACCTGCTGCCCCGGCGTTTGATCTTACCTTTTCCCATGCAGTCGTTAGAGTGGTATCACTTGTGAGCTGGTCGAATAATTTAGACATTGCATTTGTCCTTGGTTTTAGAAATTCTGTATATCATAAACAAGGGCGAAAAACTCGATATGTCGTTGTCTTGGATTGTGTCTATCATCCCTTAATTTTATTCATCAACATTGCCCGCTTTTCCGGATTTAATAAAATTGATCTGTCAACAATCTCAACACCCATCCATTTTGCCCGTTCTTCGTGATGTTCCCGGATATTATACTTTTCGTCCCCACGTTCTGCTAGAGTGAATATATACGGTTTAACACGAAGGCCAAAATCGCTTCTTAATGCGTCCAGTTTATACAGTGTATCTCCAAGAATATTCCGATTCGCAGTACTGTTCCACAAACCAGTTTTACATTCAATTACTGACAAAGTATGATTATGATAGAACAAAACATCAAATTCATTTTCTACTTCCTTACGCGTAATAGATACTCCGGTGCCGATTTGCTCATCCTTTAGATTGAGGTATGATTTTATCCACGAATAAACATATTCCTCAAACCATTCACCAGTTAAAAAATGAATTTCACTTTTATCTATAAATCCTTCATTAGAAAGCGTAATGCCCCATCGTTTTTTTAACATGGTTGCTTCTGTTGCATCCAGTTGTAATTTCCTTTTGCGATTGGCCCGCAAGGCTGAAAGCAAACTGAGGTCAAAATCGCTAAAAGAAAGATATTTTTTATAAAATGAGGATGTAACCTCCGGCTCACAAGTAAGGTCATTTATTTGATTCGAATTTTTTATGCCTAGACCATAGCCGGTTAAATACTCTTGTAGCCCCAAATTCCCTTTAAACTGTTTTTCCTTTTTCTTTACCACCGGAAAAACCTTGCGATATGTGTGCTTGCGAATATCAATATAATACATATCGCACATTAATTTTGAGTTCCGAAAGAAGTTATACAGTCCTATCGACATCAATTTGGTTCCACCAGTTAAATTGATGATATATTGATTTTGCTCGGTCAAGTTTGCTTTCCCGAGTTTTTCCTCAACATCAAGAAGCGAGTCCGCTTGCACAATCAGTTTATTAATTTTTGTGTCTGCTAAGTTCGCCGCATTTTGTAAATGATCGGATTTTTTTTTTGCTTCCATTTCCGGTGTTGTAATAAAGACATGATTCTCTACTTCAGGGAATTCCCTTATTAACAATAAATTGGGAATTGTTTGATCGCTTATTAGGCTGATGAGTGTTTTGGACATATAAACTCCTTTTCAGTTGTATCTCACTTTGCTCCTGAATCAAATATGATAATGATTTTCGCTTTTAATTAATGATATATTAGATATGTCAAACCTTCTTGGACACTTTTTCATTTTTTGTAAGCAACAATCTCATGGCCTCGATCTGTGTGGATCCTATTGATACAAAACGAAAATTTATCATAACATTAAACACATAAAAGTCTCAATCCAGTATTAGTCCTGGGTAGTATTCCGACGGTAATTTTTATACGTGCACAAATGGTTCATATTCAAGTCTCAATCCAGTATTAGTCCTGAGTAGTATTCCGACAAAGCATGGATTTATTTTATCGAAAATGATTTGGCAGTGTCTCAATCCAGTATTAGTCCTGGGTAGTATTCCGACTGGCGTTCATATGTCGTTTAACGAACCGGCGCCATGGATGTCTCAATCCAGTATTAGTCCTGGGTAGTATTCCGACATTGAAAGTTTATAATAATCAAAAATTTCTTACAAATGTCTCAATCCAGTATTAGTCCTGGGTAGTATTCCGACCTGGATGCGGAGGATCACCTCTCGTGATGGGGATGTCTCAATCCAGTATTAGTCCTGGGTAGTATTCCGACCGTTGATGTTGGTTGGAGCGGTAGTGGATAACCGTAGTCTCAATCCAGTATTAGTCCTGGGTAGTATTCCGACAAATCATGTCTAATGGTCAACCAATGGATCCAACGAAAGTCTCAATCCAGTATTAGTCCTGGGTAGTATTCCGACGGTTAATGGTTAAGGACACATCTAATGAAGTATTTCAATGTCTCAATCCAGTATTAGTCCTGGGTAGTATTCCGACATGAAGGAGACGAGTTTATCGCCGATTGCGGTCTTTTTGTCTCAATCCAGTATTAGTCCTGGGTAGTATTCCGACTTTGCAATACATACAATAACAATTTTAATTCAATGTGTCTCAATCCAGTATTAGTCCTGGGTAGTATTCCGACTGAGATTGGAACTGTTTAGTCTAATAAATCCCAAATGTCTCAATCCAGTATTAGTCCTGGGTAGTATTCCGACTGAAGGTCTTGACCTGGACTAACCCAGGTGCCTATAAAGTCTCAATCCAGTATTAGTCCTGGGTAGTATTCCGACAAATTACCAGGAATCCTCAAAACGGTAAAGTTGCTATATTTTAGTGGACACAAAGTTAAGCACTTTTTATATTATAAACCAAAGGAGGTGTCCACATGACAAACAGAAGACGACGTTACACAAAAGAATTCAAAATAGAAGCTGTTCAGCTTGTACTTTCTAAAAGCAATGGTAATGCTTCAGAAGTTGCCAGAAATCTTGGTATTGAGCCTAACCTTCTCTCCAAGTGGGTTCGAGAATACAAAATTGATAAAGAACATTCCTTTCCAGGACTAGGGAACAGCAAAGAAAGTGATGAAATACAGAAACTGCGTAAAGAACTTGCAGACGTAAAACTGGAGCGGGATATATTAAAAAAAGCTGTGGCCATTTTCTCAAAACCGTCCCATTAAAGTTTGGGTTTATCCAAAAGCATCAACAGGAATTCCCAATAGTGAAAATGTGCCAGGTTCTCAATGTCAGCCGGGGCGGGTTTTATACCTGGAGCAAGCGACCAATGAGTCAACGAGAACTGGAAAACAAAAAGATACTTGAACGGATCAAACATATCCACAAGGAATCCAGAGGAAGCTATGGCAGTCCCAGAATAACACAAGAGTTACATAAGGAAAACTTGATTGTCAGCCGTCCGCGTGTTGCTCGTTTAATGAGAAAGAACAAAATTTGTGCAAAAACAAAACGTAAATTCAAAGTAACCACAAATAGTGATCACAGACTGCCAATATCACCAAATCTTTTACAACAGAATTTTACAGTCAATCAACCCAATAAAGTCTGGGTTTCTGATATTACATACATCCCGACTCGCAAAGGATGGTTGTACCTGACAGTGATCATTGATTTATACAATCGCCAGGTTGTCGGCTGGGCCATGAGTAACAACCTGCATGCTTCTTCAACAACAATCCCGGCCCTAAAACATGCATATCATCGTTTTCGTCCTTCAACAGATTTGATTTTTCATTCGGACCGTGGTGTTCAATATGCATGTAAAGAATTCAGAAAAATGTTAGCTCTTTTTCAAATGGTCCAAAGTATGTCCGGAAAAGGAAACTGCTACGACAACGCTGTTGCTGAAAGCTTTTTTGGTACTTTGAAAAAAGAACTGATTTATCATCATACTTATGAAACACGATTAATTGCGAAGCAATCAATATTTGAATATATTGAAATATTTTACAACCGAAAAAGAATTCATTCCTTTTTGGGCAATATGTCACCAGTACAATTCTTAAAATTTAATAAAGCAGCTTAAACTTAACTAGGTGTCCATTTTTTTATTGCAATTTCACGGATATGAATTCTGTCTCAATCCAGTATTAGTCCTGGGTAGTATTCCGACGCATTATGTGGCCCTGGAAATCTTCCAAAAAAAATAAAGTCTCAATCCAGTATTAGTCCTGGGTAGTATTCCGACATTACATGACACGCATTCGTGGCTCTACACTTTAATTGTCTCAATCCAGTATTAGTCCTGGGTAGTATTCCGACTGCACAACGTGGGCAAATTGAAAGAGATGTGAAAAAAGTCTCAATCCAGTATTAGTCCTGGGTAGTATTCCGACATTATTTGGGCATTTCTTACAATAGTTTCTCAGATGTTGTCTCAATCCAGTATTAGTCCTGGGTAGTATTCCGACATCAAAAATCCAAATGCCAACGAGTTTGCTTATTGAAAAGTCTCAATCCAGTATTAGTCCTGGGTAGTATTCCGACTGGTCGCCACTGATCTTCCTGGCTTACCCGGTTATAATGTCTCAATCCAGTATTAGTCCTGGGTAGTATTCCGACGGAGATGCTGCGGAGATGGCAAAAATAGATTTTTAAAGTCTCAATCCAGTATTAGTCCTGGGTAGTATTCCGACGGAGGGAGACTACACTGGTAAAGGAGTTTTATTAAAGATGTCTCAATCCAGTATTAGTCCTGGGTAGTATTCCGACAAATAGGTTACTTTGATAATCTAATTGAAATAGCCAATGTCTCAATCCAGTATTAGTCCTGGGTAGTATTCCGACCCGGCGAGTCAAAGATTTTTCAAGCAGTATATAGCTATGTCTCAATCCAGTATTAGTCCTGGGTAGTATTCCGACAGCTGCCTTGATTTGCCCTTTAATAACAATAGGTTAAGTTGTGCAAAACCATATTCTCGAAAATTTGACGTTTTTCGAACTTTTTTTATGCTATTTTTCGGGGTAAAAATCAACAAAAAACTGCCCTAAGTGCCTTTATTTTAATGAAACTACAGCTTTTACTCTATACTACCCCTTTTTAAGGGCGTTTTGAGTAAATGGTTTTTTATAGAAAATATTATTCAATCACTGCAAGTTCATATTTACCAAATCCTTGGCTTGTGCTGTTGCCAATATGCATAAAAGAACCTAATTTTAACAAAGGCCAAAATGGAGTCAATTCTCCCTTTATTAATGCACTTCCTTTAAATGCATGTATTAAACGTGAGCGGCCTTGTCTTGATGAATATATGTCATAAGGCTTCACAACCAGTTGTGACTCTTTAATATCTACTTTATTACAAAATTTGTCAATTACTTTTATATAATCCAGTTCCCATTTATTGCTGGTATGCAGTTTGGCAAGCAACGACGCCCGACGAAGTAAACTGCGTATAAATATTTCTGATGTTAGTGTATCTATTGTTCTGTTATTTTTAGCGATTGTGGTAGGTATAATAAATAAAATTTTACTATTCTTAATTTTTTTTAAATTAGGTTCCAAATCGTTCAAAGTAATAGCATGAGGATTTTCTAAAACCGTTTTACTTTGCGCTTCATAGAGAGATTTCCCTGTAAAATGATCGGAAACTTTGGTAAGCATAAATTTACCACGTTTTGGCCCCAGACCCATTTCTCCTAAAACGTCAAAGGCATAAATGTAAAATAACAAATAATCTATTCCATTTCCAAACAATGTTAAAGTTATATTTAATGTTGAACCTGATGGAAAATATTTATTATCAATTTCATGCAAATAAAACACAAATGGATGCGGAAATTTTTCTGCATTAAAATCTATTTTGCGTTCTTGTGGATTATATGTTTCAAAAATATAGGAATATGGGCAACTGTCCACCAACCGGCATTGGTTACAAGGTATGTGCCTTGAATCGTATCTACAGAGTTCTTTTAAAGCTGCACCAAATCCACTCCGCAAAATAAAACCCGGATACTTGTTGAAAAACAGTGGCGATTGTACTTGTAATTGCATATTGACAACTGCAAATTTAAACGGCATTTTTTCTATTGGAAGTAGATGCATAGTTGGTTTCAATTCTAATCATTCATCAAATCTTATGAGTATGCTGCCATAGTGGTCTTCTGACAGTAATGCACCACATTCGGAAAAATAATTCATCCAAAAATTTCTAACGGCTAAAAACTGTTTTCTGTTCTTCGACATGGCACCTGTTACATAAATTTTCACATCTTGAAGACTTGGCAAGCGTTCACAGGATTTTTCATTATTTATTATTGCTGCAATTCTTTTGGATGTTAAGTTTTCTTTTTCAAATTTGTAAAATTGGGAATCTTCAAGCATATCAGAGAAAACAACCAATACATTTTTGGACATATTATAATTTCGAAATGTACGGGCTGCTACATCCAAAGCACCCATAATTTCTGTTTTTAATATTCGTATTTTTTTATGTAGTGTAGAATCAATAATAGAAATAAGCGAGTCTTTAGTAACTGATTGCTGTTTTAGATATTTTGTCAATTCTGCTTTTCTAAGTAATTCATTATCATTTGTTGGATTAAATGATTTGAATTCGTATTGAACACAAAACTCAAGTTCGCTTATTGAATGACCTGTAATAAGAGCTGCAATAAACACGTCACCAGGATCAATTTTCTCCATTACTTTACTCAATTCCAGCATATAGTTATCTCTTATTTGGTCCGATTGTGTCGATAGTGAGAGATCAAACAATATACAAACACATTTGTTATTATTCGAACCTGTTTTTTGACCAGAACATGAAATGAGCAAAAGTGGCAATAAAACAGAATATAATTTTTTCATAATTCTTCTCCGCTTAACCATTTTGGACAGTTCCAGTCTAATTCATATAAATCGTTTGGTATAGCAGGAATTTTAGGTTCTTCCTTGAAACATGGTGGGATAATTTTACGATCTTTCATATTTGCAGCCCTGTATGTTGTAATAAGCCACTCTGTGTAATCCACAATGGTGTTTGCTTTTTGCAGGTATTTCTCATGTGTTTTAGCCCTTGTTTGCCTAGCAGTTTGGAATTCTGTTTCTGCATGGGCTAACGCCTGCCCCGCCTGTGTTGCTTCTGTGGCCTCTTTTTCAAGCGATTTTAATGCCGCTTTGTATCTAAAGCAAACAGATTTATATTGTTTTTTATTCGAATGGCTGGCCTCGTATGAAATGATAACAGCCAGCAAAAATATACCAATGTTTATTATGATAAAAAGAATTGTCATTTGAATAGGTGTGATTTCTACACCCATCAATTCCATTGTGTCCATTGCCTCGAAGAATTTAGCTCTAATAAACGCAATTGCACCTAAAATAAAGAGTATTACAATCGGAATGCCCAGTACAAATCCTTTGTCACCTCCAGTTTTATGATCCTGTTTTAATGCTTCGCCCCATGCATGGCCCAAAAATGGAATGGCAATACAGAGTATTAACGACATGAGGTAGGTGTCAAATCTGCTTGCTCCAAACAATTGAAATACAATGCTGTTGAGCGGGAACTCGCCAATGGCAATTACAAACAACCAACTATTGCGCCATTTTTCTGATAAAGGAGGGAGAGTAAATTCCTCATATTTTGCCTTTGCTTTCTCAAAATCTATTTTTGCCACTTTTGCTTCTTCAGATTCTTTGATATAATTTTTGTTCGCATGCTCAAGCCTTTGTAAACTTTGACAATATTCAGTTTTCAATTTTTTGTCCACATCTACCCAGTTTTCTTTCTCCTTCGATATGTCGTTTTCAGCTGCTTTTAAAAGTTCATTTTCAAACTGGGCCGGTTGTTCCTGGTCGGGATTTGGCTCCTGTGGTTTGTCTATTTTAAACGGCCAAAAACTGTATTTCCAGTCACGGCCGTCTATTTTACCCCTTCGTTTAACTTTGGTATGTGTATATTTTGGCATAGTGAACTCCTATGATTGATTCTTAGAACTCAGTATGGTCACTCATAAATTTTGGGACACCGTCCTCTCGATTCTTGGGCTTTTCGATCCATCCGTTTTTACCTCTTCCAATTACATATATAGATGAAATATTTAATTCTTCGGCAGCCTGAAACGCTCCAATTGACATTGGTACTTTACCACCGGTTGTATCTACAATAATTTTGGCTCTATCTAAATCTTTCTCAAGCAACCTGTTTAATAATAGTTTTGATATGCTTTTAGTAATTTCCGGTTTGTCAGGTGATTCTATTTTGTGCTTACCAAGTTCAATATCTTTCGAGTTTGGATAAAAATTTATATTATATGGCGGTTTGGAAAACTCATCCGCCAGTTTTTGAGCTACCGATTGACTTTGGTCTGTATAAAGAAAAGATACGTGTTTGGGTTTTAGCCATCGGAGTATCCATTCTGGCTGATCGGGGTGAGGGCTTACTGGAATGACCATTGCGTCAACTAGTTCTTTATCTAAATCGAACTCTTCACCAACGTTTTCAAATTTTTTACGAAATGCCCATATCCGTATATCACGTCTTTTAAACCAGGCAATTGCTCCTAAAGCAATACTGAAACATGATAAACCATAGCCGAGAATAATACCTGCTTTGTCCATATGATTTAAGAATGAATCGCTAAACCAAAATACTGGAAACCAAAAAAGAAGACCAATTATAATAGCAAAAATGAGTAGAAATAAGCCGTTAAGGAATTTCATAATATAGGCTCCATTAATGTGGATTTTGGTTGAGAATAAAATCTATTCTATTATTTATTATTGAATATAAAAAAAGCATTATTGCTTTACAAGACCGAGAATGAGTGATTTTATTTTACGTCAAAATTTAGTTTTAAAGCTGTCCAGCTCTTTATTTTTTTTTCACATACTTCCTCACCAATTGCTGGTCTAAAGCCAGGCATAAAATTGGGGCTAATTATTATAACTGTACTAAATTTAATGCCATAGAGTGTTGGAAAATTGTTTTCATCCAGTACTAATGCGGGTCGATCTTCTTTTGGTGTAATATCAACTCCCAGAACATTATTCACAGCCGTAATTGTATTTTTATGTCCCCACGCAGATTTAAATTGTCCTGCCTTAGTCATTTTAATTACATCATCCATCTCTATCGGTTCGGCTAACATTTTTCGACGCACGAGGGAGAAGGGGAAGACGTTGGTAATGAGGGGGGACATTGTGGTATCTATTGGCATTTAGGGACTCCTTTTACAATTGCTTTGCTAGTGTATTTATAATAAATACTTTTTTATCATTTACAAAATGGCCAAAATAGCGTTCCGCACCTTTATCCGACCATGCGTAAAATTCGTGTGTTGGTCCGGGAACAGGCCTGCCTTTCAACTCTGAAACTTAAAGATGTCGGATTATCGTTCTTCTGAAAGAGCCTGCATTGTTGGTTGAGCCTATGGTTTAGAATGCTAATTCTTTCGCTTTCAAGATTGGTAACAATCCTTTCAAATTTTGGCTAGTATTGCACTTTAGAACAAATGGGCGGTAAAAGTTTCTTAGTGTATCTTTCATTTTTTGCTTCCGTCATAAAAATATTGCCCCATGTCGATAGTAGATATTCATCACCGATTTTTAAAATCATAGTTTCCGGTACATTTTTTATTTCCGGCTCCGATATTTCCAGTCCATTTATTAATTTTCTGAATGTTTGCAGGTACTCTCGGATATACTTCGTTACGCTTATATTGATTGGCACCTTGGGCATACGGATAGGATGACTAGTAAATTCAAAGACATAGATTAGCTCGCCTGCGTGTAGCATGCCAAGAGATTGTAAAAAACCGACAACCACCTTGAATCCGGCTGTTAGATTAAAAATAATCCTGTTTTTCGCTGTCTTGAAATCATTGATTCGTTTAAAAAGTTTGGGTGCCATTTCGGATAGGGCGTAGTGGAAATCTTGAACATTTCTCGTTTGTAAACCTTGTTGACGAAAAATCTCGCAAACAGCCCCTTTATTTAGCAGCCATTTTTGAATGAGGGTAGCGCACACTTCGCCGAGCCAGGTGTCGGTGCTTAAGATTAGATGATAGTCATCTTTCAATTCAAGCTGGTTATTATAATAAAGAATTATGCCAATAAGTTCAGCTGAGAGGTTGCGGATATTGTGAATATCCATTGTGTTCTTTTTTTTCTCAAAGTTAATTACAAGTTGCTCAATTCGTTTCTGTACTTCTTTAGGCACATTGTTGATTTCCGGTTCGTTGGCATATTCATTCAACAATTTGCGCAGCGTGCTATCAACTTCGTTGATCAAAATACTAATACCGCAGGGTGAGAGAATAAAAGTGTTCACAAATAACTCTTTCTTTACTGGAGTAAATATTCTTTATTAGATTTCTTTCTATGTTTTTATGCAAATGAATAATATTTTAGTCTTCAATAAAAAATAAGTAGTTTTAAATCTCAAAGTCAAAGTCCGTTTTATCTCCAGCTATCGGAAGTGCTTTTTTCCATATATTCTTATTATCCATAAACCACTTGAATTGTTTACCGTTTTCGTCTAGTGTGTCAGTTGTTCTAGGATAATGAACTGCTACACTCTGAGGATTTCCTAATAGCTGTTTAAGATCAAGAAAAGTTATCGTTTCCGAAAAGAGTTTTCCAAATATAGTTTTATATTTTTCATTAAATGTGTTGATTTTTTGTGTAACAAATTCATCTTTTTCAGATTTGAGAGATTTTGTAAAACTGTGATAATATTCATCGTTTTTTAAATACAATTTTAACTCTGTTGCTTCTAAAGAACCGAATCCAAGAGGCTTGGCAAGTCCAAGGCTGTGCTGCCAGCCTTTTTCGAGTTTTATAGCATACAAAAGTGCACCTAACTCAAAATCGCTCAAATCATTAAAACGAACTCGAAATTTTATTTTCCCTTTTTGGATAATATTTTTTATTGTTCTGTTTTGAATTCCTCGTTTTCTGATAGAATATTCTGATTTATTTAACTTCTCTTGATGCCAGTAGTATTTTCTTCCTCTAAGTTGACTCTTGTATATGTTATAGTCGACTGAAAATGATTCTTTTCCATCTTTTGTTAACAAATAAAATGGTTGAGTTGTAGGTTTCGGCTGGCCTAAGATAGGAAGAGTAATTTCATCTAAAAATTCAGCATCAGTTATTTTGCCATCATCAAAAAATATTTTGCTTCCACATGATGATATGGCATTAGAGGCGGAATTTTTAGTGCGAACCCATCCAAAAGTTCTGCATGCAGGACATAATTTAAGATTTTCAAAGTTATTCGAAGTATTAAAAAAATCACAGCTTCTTAAGTCAGGATAAGAGCTATCTAATATATCTTCAATAGAGTTATCAAATAAAAGACGAGCGATGGAAACAGGAGCAACAAATTTGATTGAGGTTGGATCCTTTACGTTATCAACTGCAACGTATATCAGATCACCATTCTGTAATTTAGTTTTTTTACTGATTATAAAATGGCTAATAGCTTTATGTTTTTCGTCGGCTTGATCGGGTTTGCAAGGATAACTGCTTTCACTCCGTTTCTCAATATCGTCGCTATGTCGTCGGATGTAATCATTTAATACAGTTTCATATTCATCGAGTATTCCAGATTCTAAAGGTAATGATTTAGGCGTTTCTCCCAAATCAAAAAATATTCTCTCGTCATGTTTCCTATTAATATTGTTATTTGATTTGAAAAAATAACCATTAACAAGAAAGCATTCGTTCAAGTTGTAACTAATACTTGATTGATCCATCGTCTTTGGATGGATATCACGTACTTTCCAATAATAAAACTTGTTTCTCCCTTTCTCTTTTAATACCGGTTTGTTCTCGATTACGGCCCAGCATTTATCGCCATGTTGAATGCCATTTGTTGAACCTACAGTATCATGCCGATGATACATTTTATACCATGCAGCGAACTGTAGGCTATGATTTTGTTCGTTTTTTTTCACGTGTCCTCTCAAAAGACGTGCGTGTAAGGTCTTATGATTATGATCTTCTTCGACGATCGCGGGAATCATTTTTTGTGCCTCCGTAGCACTCATTCTTCTTGTTAAATGTTGACCTTCAAACATACACATGCAAGAATTTGTAATAGTTTCAAATACGTTACGAATCATACCTCGCAATGAACTTGCAGGGATTCTTGGTGTTCCGTCAATTTTGTAGAAATCATATAATTTGTGGCCCGTATGAGTGGGATTACTTTCTTTCCCACTGCAAAAAAGAGGAGAGTTTATTTGCATTGTTACGTTGATATATCCGTCATATAAAATTTGGTCATCATTGCATCTAAGTGGATTTTGACGATAGCTATACGAATAATTTAGAGTTGGATCAAATCGAACAAAATTATAAGGATTACGAAATCTATGTTTTGTCTTTTTTTGAGCTATTTGTGAACCAAAATCTTTTTTTTCGCAAAAAATATTGAAAGCTTCTTCTCCTTTTGCTGTTTTTTTTATCCCCTCAAAGAAAACTTCATCGTTTTCACTTAATAAATTGAAAATATTTCGATTAACCATGCCATTTATATGAAAAAAGACTTTTTTGCCCTTTTCATATGTAATGAAGCCATATCCTTTATCAATAAATACTCGTTTTATTTTTCCTGCTATCATTTTATTTATCCTCCATTTTTGATTTTGAGGAATATTCCGAAACTGTTTCTATATCCACAAACCGGCTATCTACATAGGTCGCCAGTCCGTTTTCCAAATAGTCAATGTAATTATAGGTTTTTACTGCAAGCCTCGGGTGGTCAGTTTTCTCAGGGATATTGAATGGCTCATGAAAAGGGATTACCAACTCGGTGCCACGATCTTCGGTTAGATTTATCCAGTAGATTTGAGAGAATGTTTTATCGTTAATTGTAAATGAATCAGGTACATCCATGGTCGTTGAGCACGCACGAGTGCCCCATAATATTTGCTTTGCTTCAACAATTTCGGTTTTTCCACCATTATCGGGAGAATCGTGATAACTCCTATAATGGTGTTTCCTTTCACCATCACGCCAGATTTTCAATTCCATATTCTTGTCAAAAAATCGAGCTAATTGCAAATAATCGAGTTGCAGTTTCTCAATCTCGGCAGGTCCCTCCTGAAAAAATATCTTATCGCCATTTTGTACGCCGAATCTTATTCCGTAATCAAAATAAAAAACAACGTATTTAGCAGAGTCCCCCAGCCTGTCTTTTATCTCGGGCCATGAATCAAGAAGGCCTGTCATTTTTTCGGTTTTTAGTGTAATCAGCGTCAGCCCATTAGCTTTATTATTACTATTCATTTTTGTCACCTCCGCTGGTCGTTTTCTCTTCACGCACCTTACGCCAGGCTTCCATAAAATTATCAAACTTTTTCAACTCTTGCTGATCCTTTTCTATCACGAAACCACTCTGGTCAAATTCCAGGTCAATTGGCTCCGACCGGTCAGTCCAGGATACTGTCGCTTTATTGCCAATCAACACCCCACGCCCAATACTCTTTTCACCGCCAATGGGCAAATCGCCGGTGACAAGGTCTTTGAGGATGAACATAAACAGTGCCGGCTCCCAGTCTGTATAATCCTTGATATGCAGGTTGATGTTAATCACTGACTCGTCATCTTTTTGCCACAGGGCCAGTTCCTGCAGCAAGGCACCGGCAATTGTTCCGCCGGTAAAGCGATCGATTTTTATGCGGGTTTGGATTTGATCGACGATGCTCTGTTTTTGATTTTCAATGATGGTCTCGTTAACCGTCACACGTCCTTTTCTTGCAGGGTGCTTAATAACCAATTTTCCATTTTCATCACGTTTAAAAAAGTTTGCTGGGAATTCTGGATATTCATCATGGGTATAGACATATCCGAACAATTTGTAAAATTTATCTTTTTTGTTCTCTGCATCTTCAAACATAGTATTGATAATTTTCCACGCCCGATGACGAATAGCCCCCATGATTGAGGTGCCGGGGAGAATATAGTGACCATTTCGCTGAATGTGGGATACATCAGGTGCCTTTGGATCTGTGGAATAAGAACGTACCAGCATTGAATTTTTAATTCGAAACTCTGCATCAATTGTAAAAGTCTTTGTATAGAGATCAAGCTTGATGCCGCCTTTGAGAGCATTGATGTCAACAACATTTGACGCTTTTTCTTCCGGTTCCACCTGAAAAATTCTGTTGGTCAACCACTTTTTAAGATCGTCTGCTGTTTCCAAATTGAGTTGCTCTATTCTAATCGAACCCGGGATCAATTTCAACCGCCCGAATCCCTTGTTGGTTTTAGCGCCGAATCGGATATGGCCACCATCAATTTCCTGCAAAAAATAACCGACAAAGGTTTTGAACAATTTATTATAATCGGCTTCGATTTTATTTCGTAGATTGATTTCAAAAGTCATGGTAACCGGTGCTTCTTTGCCATCTTTTCTTTCCTTTGGCGGCTCAACAATTTCGTAATCAAATTTGGCATGTTCCATAGCTGTGCCGGTTCTCGGGTCGATACGAACGCTGTCACGCTGGGTAACCTGGTACTTGGCTTGATCCAAAATAATATCTCGCATTATTAGAGCGCTTTGATTCAAATTCCACTTTTCTTTTTTCTCGTTATATCGTAACCATTTCAAAGTCTTGTCGTTCATATCATCTGAAACGCCAAAAAATTCATATAAAGCGTCACGTACATCCACTTTATTTTCATTTGATCCGGACAGCATTATTTTTTGTTCTTTGGTGAAAAGCCGATCAAACAGATGCCGAAACACGCCAATGATGGATGTCGCAGGAATCATCGGCTGTGATTCGCCTTCAAATGGTATATCTCGAATTATATCAATGTCGGAATGTTCAGATTCACCTGAACCGATGAGCAGAGGACTTTTTAATTCAAAATCGGCGCTGATATAAATTTTGCCGACAAGGTGGTACTTTTTATTTTCCAAAATTCTTTCTATTTTATTCATGATTTTTCTCCCCCCTTGTTTTTTCCCTCATATTTTTTTGCTTGATATTCTTATTAGTGGATTTGTCCAAAAGTGTAAAGAGGGTGTCGTAAAAAGTTTGAAACAGGGATTTCTGCAACTTTGCATTTTGTAAAAATGCTGTACTATTTGCGTGCTTTAAAATTTTTTTTAATTCATCATTATTATTGCTATGCTCAATAATTTTAAAAGAAAACATCGTATCCTTGTCGTTTTCTATCCAATTGCTCTCTTTCAAGCACGCAAAATGATCAAAGCATAAGAAATTGTAGAATGACATATTTTGGAAATATATATTTTCCAGATCGCCTTTGTTGGTTAACTGGCCAATTTTGGGTTTGAAATCGCTAAAATCTTTCGCATCAAGAGCCATTCGCTTCAACTTGTTCAATTGGGTTGATGTGAGTTTCGTAAATCCTTTATCATCCGTCTCTTTTTCAACGATTTTTGATGCATAAACTTGGGCCTTTTCTACCAGCCATTGTTTTAATAGACCTTGTAGCAGAGGCAAAACCGTGTCGGGTGCAACTCCGCCCTCAGGTTCTTCCAGTGTATTTGTTTTACCTTCGAAATCCTCGGCCAACGGTAATCCCTGCCAGTTTATTAAAACACGCCCATAACCTTCATTGCGACGGAGGCCGATCCCATTTTGTTGTATTTTCTCAAACGCCGATTCAAAATCATTGTTCATACCCGGATTGAGTTCAAAAACGAAACAGCTTCCCTTAACAAGATAGAACTGTGATGGTGTTCGTGCTTTCCATGTGGCATTATATCGTTCAACGGTGTTGATTTTGAAAAATGCGTTAAGACATTTTAAATCTGTATCTTTCGGACTGAGAGCTGTTTTTATCATTTGGGTTATTTCTTCAATGCAAATTTTTGTTATTGATTGGTCAAAAACCACATCAGACGTACAAGTAAGGATAAACTGATTTTTTAAAGACCTAGTCGTTTGTAAAAAGTCAGTTTCATCCTGATATGGCTTAATATTACCGGCAATCACCTCTGCATTACCATATTGTGTGTGTCGTGAACGGCCAAGGCGCATGATATTGTCATTTTCCTGTAAAAGTGTTTTCAATTCATTGAGCTTTTCGTTCGGTCCAACAACAATTGCTTTAAAAATTTGTCTTGGCAAAATCGATTCGTAATTATAAATCTCTGCATCAGTACTGCGTCCTGCACGCTGGTTAGTACGTTTGTGATGTATCTGATATTGCCTGGCAACATTGGCTGTCGTTATAGTTAATAATTCACCATCTGTCTCAAGCAAACAATATCCTCCATAGTACTTGGTCGGCTCGACTCCATTTTGAGGACTGTCAGAATTTTCTGTCATTTCCGATGGTTCTTTTAAAAGATAATTAAAGGTTACGAGCTCCAATTTGCCATTTTCACCCTTTGCTTGTCGAAAAAGCTTTTCCTCAGCAGGCGCTTTTTCCTTCTTGCCATACTGGATGGATAGTGGGACAGGTAAGGATCGTTTATAGACTGTTACAGGTTCCTGATTAAATTCAGTTTCCTCGCTGTCTGGCTGAATAGTTTTTTCTATTTGTATGTATCCGTTTAAAAACCGCACTTGATCTTTTAGGAAAAGAGTGGCAAACTGACTAAATTTATCTGTATCTGAGTGATCAACTGAACCGTGTTTTTTTATATACATTCCGGCAAAAGCTCCAAGCAACACCGAACCGGGAATATAGTCCACACTACAAATCATATTTTCATCGCCGACTGTATTAGCAAAAAGCGTCGGTGCTTTGAGTTCGATTGTTAATGGGAGTTGATATAATGTATTATCTGACATGTGACACCTCCCTGTTTAGTATAACTTTAACATCTATTGGGCTGCTATTTTCCAACAGTCGCATTGTGACGTCTCCCATGCCACGATTGCGATTAAGGCCTATATGTTGTGTCGCTGCGGCAGCTAACACCAATAAAGATTTATATTCCATACCTTGTTTGTTTATATTTTCAGTGATTTGAATCTTTGATTCAAAGACCAGTCCTCGTCGCAATACTCTTTGCACTCTCAGGCTGTGAGGTTTAGAGATACCGGCAAGATTGAAATCATCATCACTTTTTTCCCCGGCATGGCTATCTTTGTAATCTAACAAAATTTCATCCTCAGCTTTTTTTTCATTATTATCATCACATCCAATGGATGTTTGTGCACGGAGTGTTGTAAAAAGTGACAATACTTGCATTGGTGAAGCAAGATCACGTACATTATTTTGTGCCCAGGCCAGCCATGCACGTTTTTCATCATATTGATCAATTTTAGCGTCATCAATAATTATTGGAGCTGGTTCTTGATTTCCATCAAGTCCAAAAAGATCAAACATGTTTTTGACATTCCAGTTCTCTTTTTTTTCATCTCGTGCAATCTTTTGCATCGCATAACAGACATCCATTGCACTTTCAACCAGCAGCCCCTTGAGTCGTTTGGCTGGTATGAAGGGAATGCCAATATCGTCGTAGATCACGTCATTATCAACGACACCACCCCAGGTTTCGCCGGAGGCCGGACAGACCGCAGAATTACATTCTATTTTTAGTGTGTAATTAGCCATTGGTGCCTCCCTTTAATAAAATATCGGGATAAAATTCACTCGCCTGTAATGTATCATAATAAAATTGTAGCTTCTGCCAATCTTTAAGATTAGATTCACATTGGAATGGTAAATTTAGTTCTCGTGCACTGAGAACAAGTTCGTAATCTTTAAACGATTCAATACCCCGAGCCATGCGCTGCAACAATTCTTTTTGTTTAGAGCGGGGCCATCTGCTTTTTCCTTGTCCATCAGTAGTATAGAATTCTTGTGCAGAATTTTTTAAACAGCCCCAGTCATTGTAAGCAGTGTTAACAGTTTTGCCTTTGTCATCAAGCACTCGCCATGGTCGGGAGATTAATTCTTCATTCCCTATTTTGTACTTTTTTTCTCGAATTTGCTTTAAATTACCGGAAAGACCGCCATAGACTATTTCGAAATCGAGCCAGGATTCTTTTTTCTCACGAGCCTTTGTTTTGGCGTTACGACACAGTTCTTCGGCAAGATTATAAGCACGATAAAACGGAAATTTTGTTTTGACAATGGCGATTCCAGCACAAGCAGACATACGGATAGGTTTTCCGGCCTCATCAATATCCAACTCAAATCCGCACAGTTTCTCAATCAATTTTTCCGTCAACCAAAAGGCTAATTGAGCGTTACAGGCAAAAGTGAGATCATCGCCATTGAGAATAATTTTTCGCAAAGGGAGTAACTCATATTTTTTATGATGCTCCGACTTTATAATTTTATTTCTCAAGAGTTCTTCCATTTCACCTGTCAATCCAAGAGCCGTATTATTCCATGCTGTTTGGATTTGATTCTCAACAGCTTTAGAAAGATGACGTCGTTCCGCTAAATCTTTGCATTGCTGAAATTGATTTCCCATGCTGTTGCCGTCAATGTGCACAATAGCAATATGGTTGTGAGCTTCGGTTTGCCCGAGTTTTTCTTCAGTATGTGAAAAGCGATAATCTGGATTTTTACATTCCTTAAACAAACCGGTTTTTTCATCATCAGTGAATTCTTTTTTCATTAACGTAGCAGCAGCCCGTGTTTTTGCAATATTAACTGAAGAAACCCACTTCTTTGACTTGTTTTCGTCGTCAAATTTCTCTACTGACAATCCCGTGACCTTGCATTCTGCTGTAATACCATGACGTGGTAATGTCGTTATGGGTACAAACTGATTTTTCTTCACACTAATATGGCGAAACAAGGAGGAAAGCATGGCGTTCGTGATTTTACCATCACTTGGTTTATTAAATAAATTCCCAATCGCAGCCGCCGGTACAATTCCTGGAAAATCAATCAACACTTGACGGCTCCATTTTTGAACAAAATCTTGTGCCGGATTATCCTTATCGCTTTTGCGAAAGATCATCAGCGCATTGCCACCGCCAATATAGCCAATATCAACCAGCATATTTTTGTTCTCAAAGATTTCTATTTTTTGTGAATTAGATTTCCAGGCATCGAGTTGATAATCATCCCCTATGAATTTCTTCAATTTTTCCTCAAATATCGCTGAAACATTCTCCGATGCGCCAATATTTGTCCTCAGCTTATTACTCCCAAACACATACTGCTGTATCGACTGGCAATCCAAAAGGCACAATTGGTACTGGCTCATACTAAATTCTCCCAATCTGATATTAATGAAAAATTATTAAAAACAGGTAGCATAAAAAAAGGCATTTCACCGACTCAATATAAAATTTGCCGAAATGCCTTATATTTTCATCATCTCACTACCTCATCAAAATGTTTTTTTATTCATAAGAAACTTTTCAATTAAAGTCAAGATATTTTTCACAATCGAGTATGTTAAAAAGAGATGAAAATAAATCAGTTTGCCCATTGCTCTACTAAACCGATGGGCAAACTGTGTAAGTTATTTTTTTATTTATTGCACAATAGGGCATTTGTGTTAATAATTTGTTAAAATAATAAAGCCTTCAATATAGATGTCTTTAATTTAGTTAAAAGCTCGGAAGGCTGTTTTACCAGTCTCTCTTTATTAATATGTGTTTAAATCTGAGCTGTTGTTACTTTTGACGGCCCCAGAAATTCCTGTACTTCTCGCAAATGTGCACCTGATTGAAGAGTGTTGTAGCTGCCGTATGACGTAAAATGTATAAGGCCCCTGGTTTGTTTATTCCAACCTTTTCAATTGCTCTTCCGATGTACGCCGATAGTGTTTCGTTTCTCTATTTTATGACATGAATAACAGGATCAAATTCATCCTCAAGTTGCACTTTTCTGGAAAGCAATATTTTCCGCAATTTAGGATGCATAGGAACATATTTTTCTTTGGATTTGTCATACAGCTTTGTCCTATTCTTCTTCCAATCAATATCCTGCTATTTCAAGCACTTGTCATCATCTTTAAATTTTCGGAAAATTTTGTACCGCATTGCACATATATATCGAATCCAATATGATCATTAGCTTTATTTTAAATTTAATTTATATAGTATATTATCATAAAAAGTAAGATATATAGATTATGGTTAAGGAATAATTAAATATCGGTGCTAACGGGACTCATTATAGCATTTATGTATGCATCCGTTGATCTACACCTTGACAAAAAAAATTAATGAGATATGACGATCTTTTCCCAGTTTTTTGGCAATAACAAATCGAGTTTATTATGAGGGTGGTCCTTACAGAAATTAATACAATTTTTATATAATTCTGTTAGCGGCCAGACATTTCTACTTATTTATTAAATGTAATAAATCCATTAATAATTTGTAATAAGGAATCCTGTTTTACTTTAGGGAGGGTCCGAATCTTTTTAACAGTCTGAACAATTTGATCGGGTTCGTTTTGAAGCGGATCTGATTTTAAAATATTTTCTTTTTTCAGGTACAAGTATTGCGGACCTTCATTGTAAAACAGCCAAAATGGATTTAATATTTTGGTTTCGTCTGAAAAAATATTGTACAAATTTAATAAAAGAGTATTTGAAGGATGTGCGCCCAGATTTTTAATTTTTGATATAAAAGAAGCTGACACACCTGTTTCTTTTGCCAATCTGTTTGGGGACCATTTTTTTTCTTTGCACAGATGTAAAAGATTTTCAAAAAAAATATGATTATTATATTCTTTGCTTGCCATTGTCATGTTTACTACTTATAATAACATTAATTAAACTATGGTGCAATATGTACGGTAGGACACGTTAATTTTCCGATCCTATAATCTGCTGAGCCTCTTTGAATCGGATACAAACACCGTACACATTTATTTTTATATGGTTATGCTGATTTTTATTTTAAAGAAAAAAACATTTAAAATCAATAATAAATAAGAGGTCATTTACTCAATTGATCCATCAGGACGACATTCAAACCATCGAGCATTTAACTATAATGGAAAACTGCTCTCGCCTGAAAATCCGTGATCCCTGTTAAATTGAATTTTCAGGTCAATTAAAATAAAACCCCCTGGTCTGTAAAGTTTGGCCACTAGTCAAACCAGAGGGTGGAGTTAACAAAGCACTGCAAAGAGCCTGTTGAATATCAACATAAGCACCTGAGCAGCCTTTGTATTTTAAGATAGTGAAATTCTTGTCTTTTAACAATAAAGAAATAAAAGCTTTCTGAAAAATACATGCCGTTTCGATAATCCTCAATAAATCAAAGTTGATTTCACAGCTTAAATTCAGTGTATATTCAACAGGTTCTCTTTTCTTTGCTTTCATAATTGACCTCATTTTTTAAAAGTTGACAATTCAATATAATATGGGTGAATGGTTTTTTCAATGGGCAGTGCCATTAATTTTTGCAGGAATGTGTAAAAATTAATCGTCCATTATAAAACCACATAAAAAAGCGAGTAAAAAAATGAAAGAAAGACAATTTGAAAAACAAGATACACTCTCAACAGCAGAAGAGAAACTGTTTCGGTTTATTGCATCAGAAATTGATAATGCTATCAAGGATTGTATCTCACAGAATAAACAACTGACCAGGGAATGGTTTGCTCAGGAAGCTAAAATGACCATCGGGCGATTAAACAATTTATGTAAAGGTGGCCGGACACCAATAGATGCCGGGGACTTTCGGATTATATCCAATTTAATCAGACAAGCTAATCGTTTAAGATGGCTTCGCATGGCCAGAAACATCATGGGTTGTGAAGATTTGTACTTGTATGATCATACCAGTAAACGCCAAAGAGACGGAGATCCTGATGATGTATCATGATGACATGTACACGAATCCGTTATTTACGGCTCCTTTTGATGTGCCTGAAGAGGAAAAAAACGACACAAAAGCTTTTCATATTATTTGTCCTAACTGTGGTACTGTTGTGGATGGATATTTGGATTCTGAAATATTGGACCGGATTCAATCCAGAGAAGCAGACTCTATACAATGTCCCATAAGCTATTGTAAGAGGATGTTTGATATAGAGTATGATCCGGCATCAGGACTCTTTGAGACATGGATGTAAAGTTTATATGGCCATGAGAAATGACATAAATATAATTGGAGATGAGAAATGATAAAAGAAGTTCCTTCAAAGGAGAGACAAGTCTCAGCAGCAAAAATGCTAATAGAGAATTTAAACATCGACATCACCATTGATCATGATATTGTGTCTCTGGCACAAATCATTCTTGGTGGGAACAATTCTATTGGAATGGTGGCATTACAAGGGGCTGTCAAAATAGCCTATTCCAATATGAATGTCAAAGAAATCCTTATGAATCAAATCATTGAGAATATGCAAATAGGATTTACAGATCAGGATAAATTAAATTTTTGAGGTGAATTATGAATGGAAACGGAAATGGAAATCAATCTCAGGTTGCTTTGGCAATAAAGTCAGACCAAAATAAAGAAGTGACTGTACAGGAAAATTGTGAAATCGATCTGTATAATAACATTGCTGAGAATCCTGTTACAGATCAGGTTCAACGAAAATTGTCTGCTGAAATCGATAAAAACGATGTTGCCATCCGGCCAGATGGCATTATTTATTTACCGGGTGTTTTTTATCGTAAAAGATTAATAGAAGCTTTTCATGCTGGTGGATGGGCCTTGTATAGTCGAAATATTTTTTATGATAAAAACATAAATCTGGTCTGTTATCACGGGGTTTTATTTGTTCTTGGCCAGTTTATCTCTGAAGCTGTGGGAGAACAAAAGTATCATCCGAACAACAAGTCCATGACCTATGCCAGTGCAGTTGAAGGTGCCAAAACAGATTGTCTAACCCGATGTTGTAAAGATTTGGGAATTGCTACAGAACTATGGTCTCCCAATTTTATCATGGAATGGAAGAATGAATTCGCCATGAGTGAATGGTATACAGATAAAAGAGATAATAATAAAGTTCTATTGTGGCGTCGCAAAGACTATCCGCAATATGGCTGGCCCTATGAGATTTCAAACAAGAACACACAGAGTGATTCAGGAAATAATGGCCCAAATTCCCTCAATAAAGATAATTCCTCCAAAAAAACGACTAAAAGCAATCAATCAAATCAGGAATCAAAAACTGAGCCGTCCTTTGAGGACAAATGTAAAAATGCCAAAGAATGGCTTTTTAAACAGACAGGCACGCATGCCATTTATTTAAAAATGCTTGAGGATATGGGAGTGACAACAGCCCAAAAAATCGAAACGAAAAAACAAAACTTTTTCCTGCAAAAGTTAAAAGAGAGAATGCAACAGGTTCAACAAGAGAAAAAGGAGAGTGATCATGGAAAATGATTTTTTCGACAGTATTTTGAATGGTGAACCTGATGTGATGGAAGCAGAAGCTTTACCGGAATTGGCAGAGATTAATGATGCCATGATTATATCAACCTATAAAGATATTAAACTAAAAGTGGTTGATATAACGGTTGATGATGCTACCATTTTTGAGGTGACCGATTATACCGGAAAAATATCAAAATTTATAAAGTACCTTGAAACAGCCAAAAAAGAATCGGTCAGGGAATTAAAAGAACAGATAAAAACAAAAGAGCAGCCATTTAAAACACTGATAGGTGAAGTTGATAAACTGAATGGCATGCTGCGTTCTAAACTTTTGGAATATCAAAAGGGGAAAAAGTACAAAGAGGAACAACGTTTAAAAGCAGAGAAAGATCAGCAAATCAAAGAACTTGAACAAGCCAAAGAAGCGACGGTTGAAGAAGAAACCAAACAGGCACTGGATAAGGCTGTCAAACATGTAGCAAGTCAGGAAATCGTCGCCAAATCATCGGTTCAATCCATTCAAGCGACGTCCAGTGTTGTGACCTACTGGAAATACGACATAACAGATCCGGACCTGGTGTGCCAACATCATCCGGAACTATGCGAACCGTCCCGTTCAAAAATTAACGCTCAAGTACAAAAATTAAAAAAAAGTGCTGTTGATAAATTTCAGGGCATTAGAGTTTATTCAAAAGATGATATACGAGTGAGGTAATAAAAATGGCATACAATAGTAAAGCTACATTAAACAAAGTCATGTTAATCGGTCGATTAGGTAAAGACCCGGAAATCAAATACACTCCTTCTGAAGTGGCTGTTGTGACGTTAAACATGGCAACCAATACATCTTATAAATCACAGGACGGAGAAATTGTCGAAAAAACAGAATGGCATCGTGTTGTTGTTTGGCGAAAAACAGCAGAAATGATTTCTCAATATGCTAAAAAGGGTGATCTGGTTTATATCGAAGGCAAGTTAGCCACTCGTTCCTGGGATGATAAAGATGGAAACAAGCAATATATGACTGAAATACAAGCTGAACAGGTACAGATTTTACAATTCAGCCAAACCTATGAACAGGAACAACAAACAAACTTTCCTGATGAACAAGCAGAAGACCTGCCGTTTTAGGATTTTTGGTTTGTTGCCATGTTCTATAAATACTCCGGGTCGTCGATTAAATACGACGACCTGAGAGATTCGAGCAAAAAGAATCCATCAACAGATGTAACATCCGTTGATGATGAAATTAATAAAAAGGTAACATCTTAATGTCTTATCATAGAGGTTGATATATGACTGAGAAAGATAGAGAATGTTTTTCAAAACTCATGTTGCAAATGGAAACTGTTGCTGTGAATAATAACCAACCATTGACAGCAGAGAAGATAGATTTTTATTTCAAGGTATTACAGGACTTGAGTTTTAAGGAAATTGAAAAGAATGCTGTTTTATATTTTAGAAATAAAAATGCTTTTTTTCCCGTCACCGGCAGATTTACGGGGACAGGACCCTCTTCAACAACAAGCTCAGGTAGCCTGGAACCGGATTAAAATGTATCTTGACCATTTTTATGACCCATCCATTGGTTCCTGTATGATGATGATGATAGAAAAGCGAATGCAGAAAAACGGTGAAGGGCATTTATATCCTTTGCTTGTACAGTGGGGTCCTGAAATAAGATCAACCACTGCCATTGCTGCTACACGTAAACATTTTTTGGATGCTTATAAAAATAACAGCAAGGTGGAAGAGCAAAAACACTTTGCGACAGATACGATGTCCAGAGAATTAAATTGGAAAAAGATTGAATTATTGAATATCAATGAGAAATAGAAAAGGAGTTTGACATGATTCGACTACAGAATAATATGATTACAGCTTTGGTGGAATCTCGAAAGATAGAAACCATGTCGAATTTAAACAGATTTTGGGGTGCTGTTGATCCGGGTAATCCGGGTGGGATCAGTGTTTTTAACAGTATGGGATCAAAGGTTTGTTCAAAGAATCTACCCTTTAAAGACACACAACAATACAGACTGTTACTGGAACAAATTAAAAAAGAGTACAACCTTGAATTTATTCTTCTTGAAGATTACAAACCGTTTATCGGTATGAAAAGAAAAAACTCGTATAAAGTATCAATTCAAATCCAGGTATGTAAAGAAGTGTTTCCGGATCATATCCTGATCTTTCACACACAATGGAACCGGAATAAATGTAAAGATAAATTCAAACGACAATGGTCCAGGGATCTATTCGGAGAACAACTGCCAAATTCTCATCAGACGGATTCTGCTCTTATGGGCAAACTGACTTTTGAAATTATTGATTTTGACACAAATGGTGGCGGATTTGTTGCCATGAAGCAGATGGCTTTAAAACAACTGCCATATCCGACGGTCAATCAATTAAAACCATGGCTTGAAAATTAAAATAAAAGGTGTGATTATGAATAATGTAACTTTTGTGAGTATTTCCCCTGGTAATTTTACCGGTTTGACCATCTGGGACCAGTATGGTAAATATATAAACACAGGAACAATAAAATATTTTAAACATCTTGATTACAGTGAAAGATTATTCAAAACCAGGCAACATCATAATATTGCTTTTGCAGTGATTGAGGATCATGAGCAGTATACAAACGGGAACATGACATGGGAAGTAAATGCCCATGTCAGTCAAACTCAATTGACGATCTGTAAAGAGATATTTGATTCGCATATTCTCATTAATCCGGCACAATGGAACCGGTCCGGACACCAGGATTATATGAAGCGTCAAATGACGTTACAGACTCTTCAGTTGAATTTAAGAAATATACCAGAGATCGACAGTGCCTTAATTGGACGATATGTGTTTCAATTCGCTAATCGGTATGTTGGGCACAAGACATTTGAGGCATTGCATCAATTGGCAACCACGAGTCATAAATGGCCTTTATTATCTCAAAAGCAGCCCTGGAATGAATTAATAAAAGTTTATTCGGAACAATTAAGTATTAATATATAGTACAAAGATTATAATGCATTCCTGACTCTTAAAATCAACTATTAGACCGGAAGGTCGTTCAAGTGATAGGTGACCAGGGCTGTGTTGCCTGCGTCTGGATTGATGCAAGATGATAGATATAGATGTTGAATTATATAAAAGGAGGTGGTGATTATAGAGAACTGAACATTAATATTATTGGAATTCAATCGTTAATAAGCCCCGTCGTAATATGGGGCTTTTTTTGTGATGGAAGTAGCAGATAAATTTTTTAAAAACAGCTTGCGGGAAAAATAAAAAGTTTGTATCATTATTTTATCAGGTAAAAGGACGATTTTTCAGGACGATTTGGTCGAGCACGGGAGTTTCTGAGATCCCTGACTGATTTACCACCATTTTTATAATTATGGGATTCTTATACACATACGAGGAAGAGATTGCGTCGGTTACGGTATTACATTCCTGTTGGTTTGCGGTCAATATTTTTGAGTGCGGTAGGGTGTGGGTTGTTTATATCAAAACTAATCGAAACGTTTTTTTGAGAGAAAATATTTACCACTTGATTAAGACATCTAAACTATATTTTGATGTTTCAAATATGATACTATGATTAGTGTTCTTTCGTTTACAAATGTTATATTTTTTCCTGTTAAATCTGGACAAATTTTATGCGATATCTTAATCCTTTAGATTTATTTAAAATTCCCCTCAAGTCAATATCAGAACTTGATTCTATAACAATAAAAAAGAGCAAAAAAAGAATTCTTGCCGAAATAGAATTAAGTGATGATAATTCAATTAATATTAAAAATCAGAAATTCAATAAATCAGATATTTTAAAATCCTTTGATGAACTGGAAGATGATAATAAAAAAGAGTTCTATTTTTTTCTGTATAATTATAAAGAATTAAACAATTTTTTATTCAATGGTGAAACTAAATTTTTTATCAATTTTAGACACGAATCAATATTTAATTTATCTAAATTCATTGATTTCATCAGCCCATATTATGCCCCCAAATATTCTGAATTATTAATAAAAGCTTTGGAAAAAAAAAGTGTAAAAGCCCTAAATATACTTAATTCTTTACCATTGTTAGTAAACAATGATTTTAAAGACCAAGCTTTTCAAGGAACATATAATTATATTCAAAATAAAATTAAATGGCTTGAGCAAATATCCAAAAATATTAAAAATGAAACGAGCGAATATAATGAAGAAAATATTTGTAAATTAGATGAAAATATCAAAGATAAAATACATCACCAAAGTATAAATTTACTTCCTTTTTATTTTCAAGAGTCTAGAAATAATTTATCTTTTGCATTACGCAATTTGTCAATAGATATATTTAATAACATCGGTGATGCTGAAGTTTCGATAAGTATGATAAGGTTTGCCTTGGGTATTAAAATTGATGGTTTATCGAATGATAAGATAAGGCATGATTTAACAAAAATTGAAGAAATAAATTTAGAGCGAAAAGAAACAGAAAAGTATGAACCTACTTTAAAAAAATATGCATTATTGTTTGTTAATTCGAAAAAGTTTATAGAAAAAATAGATAATAAAGATATTAGGCCAACAATTGTTCTGCAAGAATTACAAAAAAATATTGATATTTTTGAGCTGAATTCTTTACCAAGCTTATTCGATGAAGTCCGAATTCAGCTTGCTCTCACACTAAGAAATCTATCGGTGTCTACCTGGAATATGTGCAACGATGTTGAAACTTCAATTATATTCATAGAAATGGCACTCAAGATAGAAATCCCAAATGATCTCAAGAATAAAATAGAAGAAGATAAATATTCTCTATCAAGTTTATTAGAAGAAAAAAAAAAAGTATGGTGAACCAATTAAATCCGCACCAAGTTTAAAATTGATTAATGGTTGTGGTACTATAATCTATGGAAAAACTCTATATTTTGTATTATTCGGTATACCTATATTACCTATCGCCCGGTATTCTTATGACAAAACATATACTGGCCAATATAAATTTTATGGGAAATTACAATTATATACATTGCAAAAAATTTGGAAATATAGCGTAATTTTATTGCTTTGTATTTGGCTAATTACTGTAATTTTAAATTCAAACAATTCTAGCTCTAGCAACTATTCATACAATGAATCTGGTAATAATTATAAATCTAGTAGCTATTCACAAAACGAATCCGATAATAATAATTCCACGAATGAAAATCGGTATATACTAGATGAGACTGGTACCTTTAGTAAATACAAAGGTAATTTCTTGAAAAATGGTACATCTCCTTATGATAGTTATTTTGGAAAAGGTATCTATAATAAATCACATCAAAATTGGATTCAAATAGAAACAGATAAAAATTATGATGCAGTAGTTTGTTTGGTAAACTACTACTCTGGGAAAACTATTAGAAATGAATACATTAGGGCCGGTTCTTCTTTTCAAATGACAAATGTTCCGAATGGAACATATTATATTAAAGAATTCTTTGGTAAAGATTGGAATCCAAATAAAAAATTTAAAAATGGTAGTATTAAAGGTGGTTTTGAGACAGATTTTCATTTTAGCGAATCTTCAAGCAGCAATGATGTTTTTAAATTACAGGATAATGGTTATCAATATTCAACCATACATATTAAACTTAGCGTAATCGGGGGTAATATGAAACAATCTACTATTAATGAATATGATTTTTTTAAATAAGGATAAAATATGCATATTCAACAAAAAATTTCCGATGAGATTAAGTACTTTTCTTTTATTTTAAATCAAATTTTTGAAATAGAAAAAAAGGTTAAAAAGCTAAGTGACGAAAATTCAATTTCAAGGAACCTCCAGCAATTGAAAGATCATTTCAAAACAAGTATAATTGGAAAAGAAGGAGGGTTATCTTACTACAATCCAATAGGTGAAAAATTTAATGAGACAAGAACTGATTGTGAAGCAAGTATTGCTGGAGAGAAAACAGAAAATCTTGTAATAACAGAAGTAATTAAGCCAATAATAAGACTCCATCAGAAAGAAAGAATGTTTATTATTCAAAAAGCAGTGGTCATTGTTGAGTCCCAGAAAAACAATAAAAGGTAATAATTATGGAAAATATGATTAATTTTGGTATTGATCTCGGCACAACAAATTCTGTAATCGCAAAATTTACAAAAGGTGAAGTAAATATTTACAAAAATCCTATAAGTTGGAAAGACACCTTACCTTCAGTTGTCCTTTTTAGAAAAGATAAAATTATAGTCGGTGAACAGGCAAAAAGTTATTTAGAGAAATCTCCAAAAAATGTTATTTCTTCTTTTAAGCGGAAAATGGGGACAAATGAAGCATATAAAATAAATTCAATAGGAAAATCTGTTACACCTATTGAGTTATCCGCCCATATAATAAAAGAGCTAAAGAATTTTGTACAATCTGGGACACAAATTGATTCTACAGTGATTACAATTCCTGCATCTTTCGATACAATTCAATCAAATGCAACAAAGGAAGCTGGTAGATTAGCCGGTTTTAAACAGGTTGTTCTATTACAAGAACCAATCGCAGCTAGTTTGGCTTATGCCAACAAAAGAATGAATGATTTAAAAGATGGCCAATGGATTGTATACGATCTTGGTGGAGGTACCTTTGATGTTGCTCTTGTAAAAATTAATGACGGTGAAATGAAAATACTAGATCATGAAGGTGATAATTTTTTAGGTGGATCTGATTTCGACCGACTTATTGTTGAGAAGAAGATAATACCATATTTAGAAGCTGAATATAATTTTAAAAATTTAGAAAAGGAAATGAAAAGCGCTTCTGGGAAGTATAATTCAGTATTTTATATAGCACTTCATCAGGCAGAACAGGCAAAAATTCAATTATCAGCAAAGTCATCTGCTGAAATTGAATTTGATATAACCGATGAAGATGGTGAAACTCATGAAATAATTATCACTATTACTCGTTCTGAATTTGAATCTATGATTCAGCAATATATTGATAAATCAATTGAAATGATTAAAAAGATAATGGTTCAAAATTCACTTACATCTAATGATATTGATTTTATACTTATGGTTGGAGGTTCTACATATATTCCATTAGTAAGAAACCGTGTAAATGAAATTATGCAACTCCCTATAAACTGTGAGATTGATCCGACTACTGCAATTGCAATTGGTGCTGCATATTATGCAGGAACAAAACAAAAAGTTATAAAAGATGAAAAACCCAAATCATATGTTGAAAATAAACTTATAATTAAAACCGCCTACCAGAAAGCTACTAAAGAATCTGAAGAATTTTTTGCAGCAAAAATAGAAGGTAATGTTGAAGGTCTATTTTACAGAATTGTAAGAGAAGACGGGGGATTTGATACCGGATTAAAACTGCTATCAAAAAAAATATCCGAAGATTTGCCGCTTGTAAATGATAGTTATAATTATTTTAATATTTCTATTTATGATGAACAAAATAACAAGATTCCTGTTGATGTTGAGCCAATAGGAATCGCTCAGGGGAAATTTAGTATTGCAGGTCAGCCGCTTCCAAATGATATTTGTTTGGAAGTTGATGACTTTGAGAGTAAACATACTCGTTGTGAATTGGTTTTTCAAAAAAATTCTATTCTCCCTTTAAGATACTCAAAGATAAAAGAAATTAATAGAATAATTGTGAAAGGTTCAGATGATTTTCTTCGTATCAATATTTTAGAAGGGCCACATTATGCCCTCCCAGAAGCCAATAGAAGTATTGGTTTTCTAGAGATTTCAGGTAAAGGTATAAATCGGAATATTGCAAAAGGCTCTGATATTGAAATTTCATTAGAGATGTCTGAATCACGTGATTTAACAGTTTCTGCTTATCTTACAATGACTGATCAAGAATTTAAAGAGATCTTTAGCCCAACTATGAGAAGTGTTCCACAAGAAGTATTGTCTGAACAAATATCTGAATTATCTGAGAAAATAGATAAAGAAATAAAATTTGCTATTGAGTTAGAAAATTATGAATCTGCAAAAGACCTGAAGAGTCTAAAATCTGAAATTGATGAGCTAATAGGTGAATCTCTTATTTTATCAATAGATGATGTAACTGATAAACGTTATCAATTAGAAGACAAGAAGTGCAGTGTTGCCCAAAAAATATATATTGCTACTCAAGATAAAGAGATTGAGATGGCAAAAAGTCGGTATCTTGAAGTCAAACAAATATGTTATGAAACAATAAATGAAAATGGAAATGATGTTGAGCAAAAACATTTTAATGGCATTGTTAACCAGGAACATACTATCTTAAGTTCTAAAAGTATACTAAAAATTAGAGAACAAACTGATAAATTAAAAGATTTAATGTGGACTATAAATTGGCGAACACCTTCATTCTTAATTGATACATTTCAATGGCTTACAAGTGAGCGTCAAAGATTTAATGATCAGGAAAAAGCAAAAGGTTTGATTGAAGCGGGCAAGTTTGCAATAAATTGTGAGAATTTTGATAGGCTTGCAGAAGTAGTCTATGACTTATTCAATTTGTTACCTGAGTTATCTCAAGATGAGCTAAAATCAAAAATTGGTTTTTATTAATCTTTCTTTGTGAAGAAAGGGTATTAAAATGGAAAATATTTCTTTTGATAGAGTTCTTTTCAAAACGGCTTTTGCTGTTATGGCTTGTGATGGTGAGATTCATAGAAATGAAATTTCTTTATTCAAAAATATTGCAAAGACAAATCCATATTTTTTAAATCTTGATTTTGAGAATGAGTTAAAATCAGTTGTCGATGATATAAAATCACAAGGTATTAATTATATAGAAAATTATCTTAAAGTTCTTCAAAAATTTGAAATAAAAGAAAAGCAAAAATTATTATTGGTTGAAGTTATACTTAAAATTATAGAGGCTGATAAAAAAATTGATGACAATGAATTAAAATTTCTAAATACAGTTACAAGTATTCTAAATCTTAATGAACAATTTTTAATAATGAAATTTCCAAAACACTTAAATTATTTTCTGGATATGTCAAAGTTTGGTGATAATTTAGAATTTAAAAATGGAAATACTAAAATTGAAGGTGTTGAGGTTATTAACTAATGGTTAAATTACTTAGCAACTAGCACAGGTGTAAATCCAGAATCAAAACGCATTTTTTTGCTCAACATGGGAATCAGAGTCGTCTCAATATGACAGTAATCGGGGCATTTTCCCCGAACAAGAGAATAAAAAATTTCTACTTTCAGATCTCAAATAATATTTTAAATCTGAAATACGATGTTGAATATAAAATCACTTGAATAAATGTTGAAATCAAAAACATGAATCCAACCTGTCGTTTTCCCAGGGCGGAGTCGAAGGGATGTCACTTTTTGGTTTTTGGGATAAAATCCCGGTTTCATTGGTATCTCAGGGGATCCAAAATCTCCTGCGAAAGGAGCATTTGTTATGAAAAAAATATTAATCTCAATACAATTACTAGTCATTATTGTTCCTGTTTTTTCGCAGAAAGATGTTTGGGATAATTACACCTGTAAGGAGAATGTTACTTTTCTTTATCTCGATGATGAGTTTTGTTGGATTACTACAGAAGGTGGGCTCATAAAATTGGATCAAACAGATTTTTCATATAAAGAATACGAAAAAGATGATGGTTTGCCATGTAACTCTCTTACATTCATTACAGGTGATGTTGATGGACATAAACTGATTGGTACCTCAAAATATGGAATTTCAGTTTTTGATGATGTCGGGTTTGAAACTATAGATAATAGCAATTTATTTAATGGTCAATCATTAGGAGAGGTGCGTTCTATTGCCGTCAATAGTAACAATAATATCTGGATTGGGTTTCACAAGGTTGACACTTATTCTAATTGGGAGATTCCTCGTAGCGGTGGTGTTTGTTTTTTTGACGGAACGCAATGGCATTCATTCAATTCTGAAAATAGCGGACTCATTTCGGATTATGTTACGTCATTGTTAATCGCTGAAAACGATCAAATATGGGTTGGAACAACAGAAGGCGTCAGTATTAAAAATGGTGATGACTGGAGAAGTTACACAACTGAAAATAGTTATTTGCAGAACAATAATATTCAGGCAATGTGTTCGGATGGGCACGGTTCTGTTATCTTCGGTTTAGATAAGGGTGTGTCCATTTACGATGGCGAGAAATGGACCGGTTATAATAAAGATAATTGTGACATTTGCAGTAACAATATTATTTCAATTGCGATTGATTCATCCGGGAGAAAATGGTTTGGCACAGATCAAGGCGTTTGCGTTTGGGACGGCTTAAACTGGACCACGTTTAATACGAATAATTCTGGTATATCCAGTAATTATATTTCTTCAATTGTTTTCGGCAAGGATAACAGAATCTGGTTTGGAACATCTAAAGGCGTCTCTGTTTATGACGGAGCGACCTGGCAAATTTTTGAAACCGGGAAAACCCTTAATGGAGGATTGACGCATCCCAACATCCAGTCAATAGCCGTTGACAATGATGGTGCTGTATGGTTTGGTTCCGGTACGGGTGATTGGGATTTTATCGATGAAGGCGGTGTTATATGCTATGATCATGGAAACTGGAAATATTATAACGAGTCTAATTCCGGTATAAAAGATAATAGAATAACGACGATTGCTATTAGTAAATCAGGGCAAATATGGTTTGGACATGTTTTTGAAGGCATTTCGGTATTGGATGACACAAGCTGGACATGGATTAATACATCAAACAGTGTTTTGCAGTCTGACAGAGTTTATTGTATAAGATTTGACAAGAACGATAATGCCTGGATAACAACAGATTCCGGTATAGCAATGTTTGATGGAGAAAACTGGAAACGGTACTATCCGACGAATTACGGTATAAGAAATAATCATGTTTCTTCTCTTGCTATTGACAAAAATGGATGTGTCTGGTTTGGCACCTGGCAAGGATTGTTGAAACTTGAAAATGACATTGGGGGAAAAAATTATGCCTGCTGATCATTACGGGGATTTTCCACTCTATTCTGTGGGCGTTGATAGTTTTAATAACATTTGGTGCGGTCATGCTTTTGGCGTGCATAAATATGACGGAGAACAATGGACCACTTTTGATGTTTTAAACGATGCTAATCAGAATACCTATGATATTGAGACTGACTGTGATGGAAATGTATGGTTTGCGGGATATGCATTTGGCATATATAAATATGATGGAGAAAACTGGTTTCACTATAATTATAATAATTCGGGATTATCTTTTAATACTGTTCGTGCGATAGCGATTGATAAAAACGAATTCTGGTTTGGGACGCAGGGCGGCGGTGTGTCAAAGCTGACTGTTTCACAAGGTGCACCTGTAATGGCCCTTGCCGATAATAGTGTTAAAAGATCATCTGTTTTTCAAAATTATCCCAATCCCTTTAATTCACAAACCGTGCTAAAATATGCCTTGCCGGAAGCCTGTCATGTTAGCCTAAAAATATACAACATGCTGGGAGAAGAGGTGCGTGTTTTGGCGAACGGACCGCAGGGAGAAGGTTATAAATCGGTTTTATGGGACGGCCGGGACAATAGCGGTGAACTGGTATCCAGCGGCGCTTATATTTGCAAACTCGTCGCAGGCACGTTTACCCAATCCGGTACAATGATGTTTATCAAGTAAGTTGGTAGTGAAATAAAAGTTCTAGTATTTTGAATTAAAAGTTAATCAAACCTGTCATCATTCGGTTATAACTGTTTGATGACAGGATATCATAACGTTATAAGAGAATTGTGATATATGAAAAGGATACAGCCATGTTAAAAAGAACAACATTTGTGTTTTTCTTTACTGTATACAACCTTTTCACGCTTTTAAATGTTGTAACAGCAAAGGAAAGATTAATTTACTGGACAGATACACAGGACAAAAAGATATATTGCGGAGATGCTGACGGCGGTCAATATGAAAAAGTGCTTTCTTCCCGTGATGTAACGTTGTTAACCGCAGCCCAGGGATATATTTATTATTATGAAGAGAACGCCATCCGGCGTGAGAATATGGAGACACGAAAGGTTGAAACGTTGATTTCCGAAACAAGCCGGGCAAGCAGTATGGTTATTGACACGCTTCACAGCACAATGTATTGGAGCGCTGATAGCGGCAAGATTTGGCGGGCTGATATAACCGGTTCAAACAAACAGGAGTTTATTTGTGGACTGACCCGGCCCAACAATCTGGCCCTGGATCTGGTCTATGAAAATCTCTATTGGATGAATGACACGCGTGATACACTCTTTTGCACTGGTTTGGATGGGGAAAAAATAAAATCAGTCATAGAACATACTGAAAAGATAATTGATTATGTTGTAGATGGAAGAGATCGTCGAATTTATTTTTTAGATGATAACGGTCGTGTTCTCAAGAGTGTAAATCTGGACGGGAATGAAGAAGAGATTGTGTATGTCTTTGATAATATAAATCCTCAAATGGAGATTCAATTAGATCATAATAACCAAAAGATTTATTTAACCGATTGGTGCGGGATATGGAGCATGAACACCGATGGAACTGAATTTATAGAACTGGTTAGCGGTTTTATTTATGGTGTTCAAAATCTAAGTCTGGATTTGTCAAAGGGAGAGATGTACTGGTTTTATCTTTATTGGTCTATGACGATTTATCGTTCCCATTTGGATGGTCGAAATGTCGAACCACTGATTGTTAATTATGAATATCCTGTTTGTATTGCTCTTGACCCTGAAAGGGAAAAGATATACTGGGCAAATTCTTATGCCAATATTTACAAATGTAATACAGACGGTTCCAATGTTGAGTTTCTTACAAACGAAATTTATCCGAATGCTTCATTAAATGATATTGCTTTGGATGTTGTAAATGAAAAGATGTATTGGGCCAGGCAATCAGAGGGCATAACTGTTGGTTTTGCTAATTTAGATGGCAGCCGGGTTGAATACCCTTATTACATACATGGATTTGCGTATGGAGTTGCAGTTGACCCTTTTGATGGAACATTATATTGGAGTAATTCACTTAATACGGTTCTAGGTGCCAATTTGAATAATGACAGTAATGATGTTGAAAAAATTATAAAGTCTACTGGACAACCGGACGATATTGCTCTTGATTTAAAAAATAAAAAGATATATTGGACCGAAAGGGCTATAGATTATAGAGGTATTAAACGTGCCAATTTGGATGGCAGTGATATTCAGAATGTAATTACCAGTCTTGAATGGCCCTCCGGTATTGCCCTGGATGTTGACGGTGGTAAAGTATATTGGATTGAAGATCAAGCCGGTAAAATAAAACGGGCAAATCTGGACGGAACAGATATAGAAGAACTGTATACCGGTTTGTCTTCACCCTATCGCCTGGCCTTGTCCTTTGAAAATAACGGTTCGACCGGTGTTGAGAAAAAAGACGATGGACCGAATTTAATCCCGCAGGAATTTGCGCTATATCAAAATTATCCCAATCCCTTTAACCCGGAAACGACAATCACATTCCGGGCGGCAAAAGACGATCATTACAGCCTGAAGGTTTACAATATTAGTGGACAAAAGGTTGCCGTATTGTTAGACGATGACTGTCAGGCTGGTACGCATCAGGTGTTGTTTGATGCTTCCAACTTGCCTTCAGGAACTTATTTTTATCGCCTTAAAGGCGGTGGTATGAATGAAATTAAAAAAATGATCCTCCTTAAGTAAATTAGCTTTCAAGAACTCGGAGACTTATTTACCCTCCGAGTTCTTGTCCTTATACCTAACAATTTTTTACTAGCTATGGGTGAATTACCCACAAAATATTGATTAATTACCCCTATTCTGCTATATATAGAGCGTGTTGTTTGAATACATTCTATATATGGGCAGTTAATGAACCTTCCAAAATTCAATCTTAATAAATATTTCCCACCAAAACAATCCAACAATGTTATTGTTAAATCCCAACTTTATTCTGCAAGTGACAGCCCATTCCAGACCTATTTAAACGGATATGAACCGTTAAGATACAATTTAAAGATTTATAATATTCTCCGAGAAGCCATTCCCATTTTAGATGTCGCTGTGTTAAAACTTCGGAGATTAATCGGTGATTTTGAATACCGTTGTGATAATCCGAACGTTTTAAAAGCTCTGAATAATTTTAAAAAAGAGATCAAGGTCGGACATTTTCACAAAGGGCTGCATGGGTGTTTACAACAACTCTATGATTCTGCTCTGGCAAATGGTTATGGTGTCTTTGAGACTGTTCCTTTTGCCGGTTTGAACGGAGTTGACCGGTTAAAAGTCGGTGATGCTTCAAAGGTCCGATTTATCCGGAAAGACGGCAGACTGTGGTTGGCTTCCATACCTCATGATGCTGCAAAACCTGTTCTTTTGGAACACCCGGAATTTGTTCAGTATTTGACATTTGATCTAAGAGATGGTCATCCCCAGGGTGTGAGTCTGTTTAATTCCATGCCTTTTGTTGCTGAGATATTGTTAAGAATACAGCAGTCTATCAAGAATGCTGTTGTCAGGATCGGTGACCCGACATTTGTATTATTAATTGAGGGTGGGGTCTCAATCGTTCCGTGGTAATTAGGCCTTTTCATGTTTTCACTGTCTCAATCTAAGCGGAGCGTAGCGACGCAAGGCCGCCTGCCTTCGGGGATTTTTTCTAAAACATTTCGCAACAAAACATAAGGAACTGTTCTACTGAACACGCCTCAAACGGCCCCTCCGTGGTGATTAGGTCTATTTCTACTTTTTGTTCAATTTTACTTCTGATTATCATTACCGTTATGTCTCAATCCCTCCGTAATGATTAGGTCTATTTCCACATCTTTTACTTGCTTATAAAAAAGAATGTGATATTAAAAAGTCTCAATCCCTCCGTAATGATTAGGTCTATTTCCACGCCATAGAAATATTAGCACTAGCCGCATTAAATTTATCAGTAGTCTCAATCCCTCCGTAATGATTAGGTCTATTTCCACAAGTACTCAGCCAACTTTCCCACTAATGTAATAACACAATACGGTCTCAATCCCTCCGTAATGATTAGGTCTATTTCCACTGGTCTGACGTTGCCCCGTTTAAACCGGTGCCGAGTGAGTCTCAATCCCTCCGTAATGATTAGGTCTATTTCCACGATGTGGATGTTGTGTTTTGTCAGGCTTTTACAGTTGACGTCTCAATCCCTCCGTAATGATTAGGTCTATTTCCACGATCAAACAACTGGCTAGCGTATTTACATATGGATTGTTAGTCTCAATCCCTCCGTAATGATTAGGTCTATTTCCACCTTCTCATTTGGCCATAGCAAACAATAATCCAGAAAAGTCTCAATCCCTCCGTAATGATTAGGTCTATTTCCACTCATACAATAATAGAGTTTTATTTGCAAATAATTTTTGTGTCTCAATCCCTCCGTAATGATTAGGTCTATTTCCACGGCGAACGAAGTTCTAAAGTCTGTCAATTTTGATGGTCATGTCTCAATCCCTCCGTAATGATTAGGTCTATTTCCACTCAGTACAGCCTTTTAATGATTTTTATGATTTTTTAAATCGTCTCAATCCCTCCGTAATGATTAGGTCTATTTCCACTTTGATAATTCTTGTCATCTTGACCTTGATTTTTTGAGTGTCTCAATCCCTCCGTAATGATTAGGTCTATTTCCACAGCTTGTTTTACAACTCATTTATATTTAGATAGATACAAGGGCGAATACCGTTACCCCTTATTTTGGGCCACTTTTTGTGCATATTTTTCCTTTTCTGGTTAAATTTTCAACTTGTTATTTGATTAATAATTAATTATTTACATTAAAGTCCGTTACCTCCTGTCAAAAAGTGCCGTATTTTTCTGGCATTTCGTTTGCATACACATTTTTACGCAATGTATATGTCTTTATCTTCCGTTATTTCCCCCTGACCCCATATTTTAATTTTGCTTTTACAGGTTTCACATATCGTATATAGTCTGATGCTGTCGTTATCGTCCAGTTTAATTTTTGATAGCATGGTATTCATTTTTTCCAGCTCTTCCCTGGTAATATCTGCTTCAAATACTGAGTACTGAACGCGTGGCCCAAAATCTTATATTTTTTATGTAGCCGTGTGCGTTTTTTGTCTTTTTCTATATCGTATGTAACAATTACCAACATAATCAATACCCGGCAGGTCTGAGTTCCTGCCTTTTTATGCCAAAGAACTGTTGTATCTTTACATGGTGTTTTTGATTATTTATATTATTTCTTTTTCTTGATCTGCTCTTCCATTATTAAAATTGTAACAACATTTTTTGTATTTGTCAAGTCAAAGTTTTAGAGGGGTATAATACTTTTATTAAATTTCAAGAGAAGTGAGTTTAGGATATATTATGAATCCAAAATATTTCTCTAAAATAACTTGCACTAATCATTTTTATTTATTAAAATTCTTTGTCGGTCTTGATTTTTTAAGTGGTCGGGATGTGTGGGATAGTTGACTGATTTTTCACATTTATTTAAACATGGGCTTTAACGGCATAAGAGGATAAGTTTGCATTGTATTCAATGTCATATTCCTGTTGTCCCAATGACACGATTATTGTATCAGGATAATTATGCCCGGCTTTTGCTAAAAATATCTCAAACTTATTACGATTTAATAAAATTACTTTCCTCTCATTGCGAAACAAATCAACATATCTTTCATATTTTTAGATTAAAGAATAATATTAGATTGCGTATTCCGGTGAAAGTTGCCACTGATTCCGGCTGAAAGTTTACCACTGAACAATCCAAACATTTAGACAATTTTAATTTATCATAGTGGCAATTTTCAGCCGGAATGTTTACTGAGAATTTTTCTCATAGAATCTCCATTCATTTCAATTTTATATGAATTATGCACGAGACGATCACAGATAGCATCAGCAATAGTCGAACTGGCCATCAGCTCGTGCCAATGAGTAACCGGAAGTTGCGAAGTCATGATAGTAGACTGAATGTTATATCTGTCTTCCAACAACTCGAGCAAAATTAATTTACACTGTTCATCGATAGGATGCAAGCCGAAATCATCAATTATCAAGACGTTTTGTTTTTGAATTTTTAGCAGCTCTTTGACATATGTTCCCTCTGCCTTGGCAAATTTCAATTTCGAAAAGAGTTTGGCCGCATTGAAATAAAAAACAGTAAAACCATTTACGCAAGCCTGATGTCCGAGAGCACAAGCAATAAAACTTTTACCGATACCGGTTGGTCCTGTGATAAGTATGTTTTCACTTTTTTGTACCCAGTCGCAGTTAGAAAGACGAAGGAACAAGTTTTTATCCAATTCCCTTTTATAGTTAAAATCAATTTGTTCCAAACAACACTGATGACGAAACCTGGCAGCTTTTAAAATTCGTTCGAGCCGTCTGTTGTATCGTTCTTCCCACTCTGAATCGACAAGATGAGCGACCAGTTCATCAGCAGTAAAGTTTTGGTTAAAGTTTTTTTGCAAAGTCGCATGAAAAGCATTGGCCATGCCATAAAGTTTCATGGTGTGCATTTTATCATAGGTTGCTTGATGAATCATGGTAATTCTCCCTGTTATAGTATTTTTGTCCTCTGACGTTTTGATGCTCCGGCAATGGTTTGTACTGTTCGGGTTGATATGTGTCCATTTTGTTTTCTAAAATTCTTTTTATGCCTCTGTAGGAATAATATTGAAAGCGAATAGCAATTCGACAAGCATTGTTCAAACGTTCTTTGGTATATTTTTTCTCTAAACCAAGTATCCCCATACAGACTTTATATGCTTGCTCCGGATGTTTTCTTTGAGCCAAAACCTGCTCTATGACGTGCTTTACATGGTCACCTGACTTTTGTGCCCAACTGATAAATCTATTCGGACTCCAATCATTGACAAACCTGTGATGTGACGGCATATGTTCTTTTACAGTTGTATAATGATTTGGAGAACAGTCTCTTTTATGAAAAGCAATTCTCTTGTTTTTGAAAAAAAGTTCGACAATGCTATCGGTATAAATTACAGTGATTTGCTTGCCACGGTAACGATAGGGCACACTGTAATAATGTTTGTCCTCACTGAGGTAAACATGATAGTTGAATTGAGCTTTCAGGCATTTAAACCGACGTCTTGTATATTTTTCTTTTGGCAGGTCCCGGAGTGCCGCCTTCTCTGTCTCATCAAATAATGCTTTTCTTGAGACTTTTAGTTTTTGCATGGGTTTTGAGTTATATTTTTCGAGTTCCTCCATAATCGCCTGATTAAGCTCTTCAAGGGTATGAAATATACGATTACGTAAACTTGCAAATATCCAGGCATATACGATTTTCACGGCACCTTCAACAAGAGCTTTATCTTTTGGAGCGTTTGGTCTGGCCGGTAAAATAGTTGTCTGAAAATGACGGGCGAAATCTATATACTCCGGATTGATATCAGGTTCATATTTATTTCCGATGTTTACTGCCGACTTTAGACAGTCCGGCACGATGGCTTTGGGAACACCGCCAAAATAGTAAAGTGCATTTTGATTTGCTTTTATCCAGTCTTCCTTTTTCTGGCTGATGGTGGCTTCCACATAAGTGTGTTGACTGGCGCCAAGAACGGCAACAAAAACTTCAACCTCCTTAATTTCACCGGTATGTCTGTCGACAATCTCGAGATGTTTACCAGTAAAGTCGACAAACATTTTATCCCCTGCTTTGTGATGAATATGCATGGTCAATTCGCTGCTGTTTCGCCATTGCTGGAAATGATAACAAAATTGAGAATATCCATACCCATCAGGATATTCAGCTAGATACTCTTGCCATAGTCGATGTAGAGTGACCCCTGTTCGTTTTAATTCTTTAGATAAATAATCGAATTGGCTGGATATAATTTTATATCGTTGGGAGTTGGATATATTTCTATCTTGTACGAGGGCTACAAGTGTGTCGTCATCCATGTCTTTTATGGCATCATAATTTAGACCGGCATTTTTGATTTGTACAAAATATTGTTTTATAACGGGTCTGGAAATATTTAGCGCACGAGCTATGGCCCGGTCGCTTAAATTTGCTGTTTCTTTTAATCGGATGATTTCCCGTATCTTTTCCATGGGTATTCTCCTCATAGGCATAATATGTTCCTCCATCGGCTTTTGTCCAATGGAGAAAATTAATAATTATGTCTAAATGTTTGGAGAAAAAGAAAACCGAAAAAATTGGGGTGGCAATTTTCAACCGGATTGGGTGGCAGTTTTCAAACGGAACAGGTGGCAACTTTCACCGGATTGGGTGGCAATTTTGATCCGGAATATGCATTAGATTAATATCCATATTAAATTTAAATACACATCCGGATTTTTATATCAATCAACAAAGATTATTTTGTAAAATAATATTCTAAAAAAATACACTTTTCGGGAGGATTTTTGTGTATAATTTACCCAAAATACCTTTTCTGAAAATCCGTTTTGTATTAACGGCTTTGCAGGATACGTATCTCCCGCACAACAAAGGCTCCATGCTTCGTGGTGCATTTGGTCACGCCTTAAGGAAAACCGTTTGTGTTATGCCGCCAAAACATACGTGTAAAACATGTATGCTGCAAAATCAATGTGTGTTTACCAAAATATTCGATGTATATATTAAGGATGAGCCTCCTCCCTTTTTAAAAGGCATTGAAGAAGCACCGAAACCTTTTATCATTGATTGTAATCATCAACAAACACACCTACAAAAGGGTGAAAATCTGGACTTTATGTTGACGCTGATTGGCAACGCCTGTGACTATTACCCCTATATCATTTTTGCCGTCAGCCGCATGGCAGAAAGCGGATTTACTGTGCATAAAAGTCCTTTTTTATGTTCAGAAGCCTACTGGTATAAACAACATGATCACGATTTTGAAGAGCGGTTATTATACCGGGGTACTGACCAACACTTGTGTGAAAACGCTGATCTTTCTGTAACCGGTCTGGAGAATGGTTTTTCAGAAAAGATGAATTTGTCGTTCCTCACGCCCACCCGAATAAAATTTCAGAGCCAATATTCGATGGAATTCAATTTTCGAATGCTGGTTTTTAAAATACTCCGCCGTCATCTGGAACTGACGCACTTTTATGTCCCGGATGAACAGCCAAACTGGGAATTTTATAATTTTTTAAAACTTGCCAATGCCGTAAAAGTGGTCGATAAAAATCTCCGTTGGGAGGACTGGCGCCGCTTTAGCAGTCGTCAACATACCAAAATGGATATCGGCGGTTTTATTGGTAATATTTCGTTAGAAGGTGATTTAAAACCCTTTAGCGAACTGCTCAATGCCGCAAAAGTATTACATGTGGGTAAGGGAACGAGTTTTGGGTTGGGAAAGATATTGATTGAATATAATCTAGTAACGTAATTTTTTTTTCGAAAATTTGAATTAAACGGGAGGATTTTATGGCGAGTTATCATTTAAGAATTGAAGCTGTTAATCTTGATTTTACCATTTATGACACATATGATATATCGACTATACGTGGTGGTAGTTTTATGCAGCATGATGCATTCTATGAAATCACACATAAAAAAGCTAAAATTAAAGATTTGGGATCAACAGCAAGTGTTGCATTATTGCGTATGGAGGTGCCAAATGAAAAAGAAGCCAAGCAGGTTTGTGATGATATTTTAGCTCAAGTAGAATCCAAAATCCCTTTTGCTACTATTGTACATTCTATGCAAAAAATATCGCCTGATAAACTCTTTCAGGAACAGCTACAAGAGTTAATGGCAGAATGCCGTTGGCAACAATATCAATCTCCTTCTTTCAAACTACCCGAGGAAAAAAACAGAGACAACTTTTGTGAATTCGACGGAGTAAGACCCTTTGTAGATCCTATTAAAAAGGGGAACGAAGATATTAGACGTTCACAGGCCGTGAAGGTAAGGCAAGACAACGGGAGAATACTTCGTAAAAATTTGATATTGCGATTATCAAATACTCCTAATTTACTTAATCCCAGTTTAATAAATATTGATTATCCTTTCACAAATGATTTGGAATCATTAACTAAAGATGCTGCTGCTGGTAGGCTTGATGGTAAAATGGCATTTATATATATTGATGGCAATAGATTTGGGAAGTTGCGAGATAAAGTCTGCAATACGGAAAAAGATTATCAAGAATTCCAAAGCAAAATTCAACAAGATTTACGTGTTCCAGCTATAGAAAATGTTGTTAGATTTGCCCAAAAACCTGAAAATAAATCATTTTTATTACAAACTAGTACTAAAAATCAAATAAGAGCTGAGATACTACTTTGGGGAGGCGATGAGTTGGAATTAATTGTGCCAGCCTGGCAAGGATTTAATGTACTTCAAAGTATTTTTAACAGCATGAGTAATAAAATCTTTTTCAATGATTTGCACGTAACGCATACAGCTGGAGTAATATTTTGCCCCCACAACCTTCCAATACTCCAAGTCCGGGAATATGTGCACAGATTATGCGAACTTGCGAAATTTGATATACCGCAAGATGTTGAACAAATTGATGAACATTCTAATAAAATTGCAATCTTGAATATGACTTCAATAGATATGATTAGCGGTGATATATTAGAATTTTTGAATAACTATTATAAACCAATACCACCCGAAACAATGGTAATTGAAGCAGGTAATTTTGGCGGGCTAATGTCAAATTTGCAAGTAATTGACAAATATTTACCGAGAAATAAATTGTACGCAATTCTCCATACAATTAAAAATGGCCAACCAGAAAAAATAGATGATATTCTCAACAGCATATATAAGAGAATGAATGCAAAAACTAAAGAAATTTTAAAAAATGCTATAGATCAATTAATTATTGATAATTACAATCGTTGGTTACTGGCCTATAATCTTTTGGATTATTCTGGAGGGATATTATGAGAAAGTTTTTTTCGTTTAATATAATTTTATATCTAAAAGGTCCAATTTTAAGTAAGGGTACGACCAATACTATGGGTCTTGATAGTATCTTTTATCGTAAATCTGATGGTTTAATAGCATTAAAAGGTTCTCATGTAAAAGGAAAATTACGAGATTCGTTTCATGATTTAGAAAAATTAGTGAATTTAAATAACTTCACAATAGATGGATGGTTTGGAAAAAAAATGCAAGAAGCTTTTGACACAGGAAAGGGCAAATTATTTTTTAGTGATTTTGATTTAATGGAAACTAACATCCAAAAGTTAAAGCCGTCAACAAGAAATTCTATAGATAGAAAGACTGGAACAGCTAGAGATAAATTTCTCCAAATAAATGAAAATTTGTTTGTTTCTGGATCTACTTCTGCCTGGAAAGGTTGCATTCAGTTTTGGGCAGAAAATGATAAAGAAGCATCATCTATTGCTGAATCTTTGAAGGTAGGATTAAAGTGGATAGGCGGTTTTGGAAGCATGAAAGGATGTGGTTTTGGACGATTAACAAAAATTGATGTACAATTGAATCCAAACAAACAAAAAACAGAAATAGCAATAACAAACACAACACGAGAATATCATTTAACAATTCGAATGATAGATGATTTGTTTGTTGGGGGAAAGGTAAATTCATCTAATTATCGAGAATCAGTAAAAATAATCTCAGGATCGGTATTAAAAGGTTCTGTTGCCCGTGCTATAAATGACCTCTGTGGTGCGGAATTGAATGAAGATATAAATAATGAAAACAAGAATGTTTATAGCCAATTTCCCAATCTAGCAACAAATTTTTCCAAAATTCGTTTTACTAATGCTTTTCCTTCTGGTGATGAGACAAAACGGCCGGTGTTTATTCCAATGTCAACTGTTTACAGCGATAACAAAGAATACAAAGATGTTGCTCATGTCAATAAATTTGCCCTGGATCACACGACAAAAAAGGCACCTACCTTTAGAATCGATTGGAAGGGATCTGAGTATATTGAAAAAGAATTTGGTTGGGAAGATTGTATTACTATTAATAAAACAAGAACTAGCATCGATATAAAATCAAGGACAGCATCTGAAAATCAATTATACACCTTCCAATATATCTCGCCTTATTGTAATTACTCTGGAACTAAAGCAAACAAAAAAAGGATCATATGGATTTCAAATATTATTTTTCCCAAAAATAATACTAGAGAGACTGCCTCTGAACTATTTGACGCAATACAGCAGGCTTGGAAATATCTTGGCAAGAGGGATTCACGTTTTGATTTTAAAATAAATCAAGGATTGGCAACCTCTGCTATTAAAGAACGTTCCGAGACAATAATTGATGATCATGCAGTCGTTGTACTTCAAAGTGATGCATTGCTGTTTCATGCGTTTAAACAATCGAATCTCGAAAATCTCCGCGAACTATATAACAAATATTGGAGTGAAGCGACTAATGGAAATATGTATCTTGTCAATTTTTTTGCACGACAAAAGATGGTAGGTGGATATTTTGGACATCAGTATAAACAATTGCATAATAATAGATATTATCCTTGGGTGTTAACGGAAGCCGGTAGTGTCTTTGTACTAAAAGCATATGATAATGATCTGGCAAATACTCAGCTATCACGGCTAAAAATTGATGGACTTCCTCTGCCAATAGACATTGCTTCTGAAGTAGAAAATCTTGGTATCTCAGATGGTGATAGCTGGAAAGTATGCCCCTTTGTAGCCGAAAATGGTTATGGGGAAATTTCTATAAATCTTAATTGGCACTGGACAAAAAGATTTAATGCAGAACAGGAGAAATAATAATGGAAGCAGAAAATAAATATTGGTTTAAAGGTGATACACTTGAAAACTTGTATCGCATCGAAGCAACATTGACATCAATATCGCCATTACACATAGGCACCGGACAAGTACGAAAGGATGAGATGTTAAAAATAGACGAAACTGATGAGGATACTCCTGAAATTGCTGAAATTGAACGGGACTATCGATGCCTTCCATATTTACCAGGTAGTGCATTGAGGGGAGTCGTTCGTCATTATTTGTATTCTCTTTTTAGTTCATTCGATAAAAACATTGCATCCGAACCGGAATTTGATAAGGAAAGTAAATTTCGAGAAATGAACCAAGATGATCAAAAAGAATATATACAAACAGAAGCGAGTCTGTTAGAACAGGTATTTGGTACCCCTTTCTGTGAAAGCAAAGTTGAGTTTTGGGATGCCCCATCCACCATACAAATTGATTCTCCAAAATTTGCTGAAAAAGGTTGGAATCACGATCTGCAAAGCTACGTGTTCAGATCTGTCGCTATTGACCCGCTAACAGGAGCAGCAGCAGCAAACAAACTGTATTCTTTTGATGTTGCTCCGGTAGGTCAAAAATATAAGTTAACAATTATTGGGCGAAATTTGAGCGACGAAGAAATGGGTTTTCTTCTTCTTGGACTTGAGGGATTTAATTCACCTATTTATCCTCTTTCAATTGGAGCAATGATAGGAAGAGGATTTGGTAGGATGAAATTTGAACTTGATGGACTTTATCGCCTTAATAAAGATAATATCAAACAATGGCTCAGTTTGGCTTCAGAAAAAACAGATGCAGGTTATCAAATTATGTTAGGATTAGGGATGAAAAAAGAAGATCAAATTAACTTGATAAAAAAGTTTAAAACTACCTTTATTAAAAGCTTATAGGAGTATTTGCTATGACATATATTCCATATGAAAAAGGTGTTCTGGGAGTTTTATATACACAATGGCTTTGTCTAACAAAAACTCCTCTCGTGGTTCGCAATGGCTATGTATCTTCATTTAAGCAAAGTGATACAACTAAAGGAAGAGGTACAAATTTAGAGTTTAATTGGGAAGTGCCCAATCTTTCAGATAATGTAAATAGTAATTTTTCCAAAACATCTGATTTTAATTATGAATTTCTACTGGATAATGATAATATAATTCCTTCATATTCAATTCCAGCAAGCAGCATTAGAGGCTGTTTAAGAAACGCAGCAATTAATTTCCTGGTTAATATAAAGGAAAGAAATCTATTTGATTTACCCAATAAGCAGGACAGTAAGTTGACACTTGAAGAGATTGAAAAAAAAATATCTGATGTAAAGCAAATATTAAATACAAGAAAAAGTTATTGGTTCGATATTCTTTCTCTTTTTGGAAATACATTTGAAATAAATAGCGAGGAACCAGCCGATTATACGTGGGCAGGTCGTTTAAGAGTAGAAACAAAAATTGAAAATCAAAAAGACAACAGCACAATGCAATATTCAGGAAAAAATGTCGATATCAAAAATGGACCTCGAAATGTTAACACCGAAATTGGGATTAGAAATCCAATTGATAGAGTAACACAGGGAGCTAAAGCTAAAGGATTACATTCCTGGGTGGAAATGTGTGCGAAACAAGAGTTAACTTTGAAACTCCACATTCTAAATCCTACATTATTCGATATTAAACTTTTAAACTTGTGGAAAAATAATATAAATAATGGAATGATAAGATTTGGTGCTCTTACTCAGCATGGCAAGGGCGAACTTTCGGTTGAAAAGGAGATTTATGGCTTGTATATATCCCAAAAGTCAGCTTTACATGAAGATATTTTATGGGAATCACAAAAAGATATTTTATCAGATTTGGATCATTTGGCAGGGATATGGTCTGGTTGTAAATTTAATAAAATAGAACCGATGCTGGGTATAGATTTATCAAAATTAACACAAACGAAAGGAGCATAATTATGGCACATAACATGAATCCATTTGATTTTGTTCCTTTTGCTGATGAAGATCCTATACTTAAAACAATGGATGAATGGCTTGATTACGATGATAACCTTTTAACTGGTTATATGGATGTTCAAATTCAAGCATTGTCCCCTGTACATATTTGTGGCCATCAAAAAGTTAATTCAAAAGGGGAAAAAATAGAAAAAAGCTATTTTTATAAAAATAATGGTTTAAATCAAATACCAGGCACTTCAATTTCAGGCTTATTAAGATCGTTTATTGAAGCCATAACAAATGGGTGGGTTTCACAGGTAAGTCCTTATTACAAAAAGGAGAAGAAAAAGCATGCAATAGGATTCCAAGTAGTTAATTCAATAAAAGAATTAAAACTCAATAATGATATTGTCAGTGTTGATAGTAGCATTCCATATTCATTACCTGAGAAAATAACTTTTCCTGAGAAAATAGAAAGATTTGATATTGCATCTTTTTTATTTGGGGCTATATCTGGGACGAATGGTAGTACTTTTAGAGGACGAATTGCTATTGAGGATGCTAATATCGCATCCAATAACATTGAATTCAATAATGATTCTTACCTGTTGCCGGATATCAATAATTCCGCATTCATGGGAGGGGCTCATCCAAGTGCTTCAAGCTGGTGGTATCAAAAAGCATATAAAATTCAAAAGGATTGGCTACCTAAATTTATTGGTTCAGGTTATCGGGGGAGAAAATTCTATTTTCATCAAGATCATAAAAAATGCACAAGTTGGTATGGCAATTCTAATAATTGGCCGAAAGATTTGGAACGGCCACTTTATTTTTACAGTATAGAGTGCTTAAAAGCAGGGGCACAAAGTCTTCCTTTCCGAATTTACTTTTCAGATATCCCCAAGAGTATATTGGATTTTTTCGTATTTTCACTCATTCCGGGTAAAAGGCTTCGTCATAAAATTGGAAATGGCAAGTCTTACGGCTATGGTTCCATTGAGTTTTCCATAAACACTATTGTAATAAAAAACAGTGATCCATTTGATACTGCACCACCAGCACAATATTCAATCAATATAGATGAAATATATAACCTAGTATTACATAAACACCCAAATACATTTAGTGATTTATTGCACTATCCAAGTTTAAACTCTATTTCAAAAATTTTATGGTATGACTCTGACCTGAAACACTTATTTACATATCCATTGTTTGCTTCCGGGCATAAAATAACGGAGGATGTTCTGCATGCGATGGAGGAAGAAGAAATCAATGGCGATGTAATTTCAGAGTTTAGGAAATTACAAAAAGAGACTATCTATACAAGTCAAAGTTTGAAAAAACTTTTACCCAATTCTGTTAACAATAGAGAGTATAACAAGGATATAACAAAAGCTTTAAGTCTGGCGGAGTGCGTTCCTGCCTCATTCTTACCTACGATTAAAGAAAAAGACTTGAAACGAGTAATGAATAATGAGATGTTACAAGAATATAACCAATCTAATGATATATTATTTATTGATGACGAACAAGGAAAAGAAATTGCTTTAAAACTTTTTAATGAAAATATTAGAAAAGCATTACATTTTCAAGTTTACAGAGAAAAATCAAATAGCTTTTCAACAATAAATAGCCGCACATATGAACAAGCAATCTAAATTATTTACGCAGGAGTGACATATGAAAACAATTTTTGAAGCACAAAACGAAGAGAAAAATATTATTTTGTTAGCTGCTCAACGGCAATTATACTCTGAGGGTAAAATGATTCAGTGGTATTTGTTTGTTCTTGTTGTGCCTCTTACTATACTTGTATTTATATTAGGAAAAGTTATTAGTCCATTGGAAACATTTGCGTCAATATGGGGTGTAATTATAACGCTTTTTGAGGTAATTATATTAAAAAAAGAAAACAGTTTTAGAAATAGAGCTGCTAAAATTCAAGAACTGTTTGATACACGTGTGTTACAGCTCAAGTGGAATGATGTTGTTTGCCAGGCCAAACCTGAAAGTGAAGATTATATCGCGAAAGCAAACAAGCATTTGAGAAAACCTCAAAACAAAGAAAAGTTATTGAATTGGTACTTTGAAAATACAGATTGTTTGTCATTAGCTTATTCCCGGCTTATATGTCAAAGAGCAAATCTCTTTTGGGATAGCAGTCTTCGTCGTCGCTTCGCTAGTATTCTACTTTGGGGGCTTATAATATTAGGTATAGGCATTTTCATTATTGCTTCATTATTAAAAACAGATGTTCCGTCTTTTGTGTTTTCCTGGTTAGTGCCGGTTGTTCCAGCATATATTTGGGGAATAATTCAGTTTTTTTCTCAACGCAATGCTGCAAATGATCAAGAATTTTTAAAAGTTCATTTACGCAAAACTTGGGATGATGCCCTTGAACAGAAAATAGACACTATAAATCTCGAAGGTATTAGTAGAGATATCCAAACAAAAATTTATATGATCCGCAAAGATACATTGCCAATTCCAGATGTTCTTTATAATGGATTTCGCAATAAGGACCAAAAAATTATGTATGTTTCTGCGGATCAACTTTGTACTGAAGCTAAAGAATTCATCAAGGAAAATAATTTAGATATAACATAAAGTTGGAACGATTATCAATGAATAATGAGATATTTAACGTGATCCACTCCTCTAACGCTCTTTCCCTTGCCTTTACCCGTGTCCGTGAAAACAAAGGCTGTAGGGGCAGTGACGGCGTAACAATTAATCGATTTGAATATCGTTGTGAAACAAACCTGCAATCCCTGCAAACCGACTTGAAACAACAAACATATCACCCCTACCCGCTATTGCGGTTTGCCATTGCAAAGAAAAGTTCCAACAGCTTTCGCTATTTGTCAGTTCCCTCTGTACGGGATAGAATTGCCCAGGCTGCGGTTTATTTAGCTACGCGCGATATCTTTGAAAAAGAATTTGAAACCATTTCTCACGCCTATCGCCCTAATAGAAGCGTGCAGACCGCCATTAAGGATATTAAATACTGGCGCGACCTTGGTTTTCGATATGCTGTAGACGCTGACATTGACGCTTATTTTGACAATGTTCCCCATAACCAGCTCATTAAAAAACTACACAAACTCATTCTTGAAAAAAAAGTGACGGACCTGTTTATAAAATGGATTAAAGCAGACGTTTACGATGGTGAAAAAATTTGGACGCTGGAAAAAGGCATTCCACAGGGATCGGTAGTTTCCCCGATTTTGGCTAATCTGTATCTGGATGAACTGGATGAAATTTTGATAAGCTTTGACCGCAAACTGGTACGTTATGCAGATGATTTTTTGATCCTGTCAAAGACTGAAAAAGAAGCTGTTGAAAATGTCGAACTGACAGATATGCTGCTGGAAGATTTACAGCTTGACCTGAATCCGTTAAAAACAAAAATCGTCTCTTTTGATGAAGGATTTAAATTTCTGGGTGCCATATTTTTATTTGACGACGTTTATTTGCCTCAACCCCAAAAACGCAACAGAGCACATGCGGTAAAACTGCCGCCGCCATTGACATTAAAAAAATACCTGGAATTGAAAAATAAACAGGAGTTGTAATGGCTACACTTTACCTTGTTGAACAAAACACGATACTTCGAAAAAGTGGTGATCGGCTGCTTATATGTAAAAAACCGTCAACAAAAAAGACCACCACAACTCATCTCACTCAGGATGATATAAAACTGGATCTTCCGTGTGCTGATATAGACCAGGTCATGATTTTTGGGAATATTGAAGTGACAACTCCGGCTATTCATCAATTGTTGACCCACAACATTGAGCTTGCTTTTTTTACCTTAACAGGAACATTATTAGGACAATTAACACCTCCAAAACAAAAGAACATTGAACTGAGAATCGCTCAATTTGAAAAATTCCATCAAACAGATTTTTGCCTCACTTTTTCAAAACAAATCGTATCGTCCAAACTAAACAGCGCATATATTAACATAAAAAAACATTTAGCAAACCATCCGGGTTTGTTTACCACACAGCAAGTTCAAAAATTTTCAGACTATAAAACAAAAGCAGAAAATGCCAAAGACTTGGATGAACTGAGAGGATATGAGGGTAGCGGCAGCGCTTTTTATTTTAAATTATTCAGCAAAATGATAAAACCGCCGTGGAACTTTGACGCCAGAACAAAAAGACCACCACAAGATCCGGTAAATGCTGTTCTCTCCTATGGCTATGTTATTGTATCTTCAGAGTTGCAATCATTACTGGATGGAATCGGATTTGATCCATATCTTGGCTTTTATCATCAAATAAAATATGGACGACCAAGTTTGGCTTTAGACCTTGTGGAAGAATTCCGTCATTGATTTATAGACAGGTTGGCATTAAATCTTTTTAATACCAATGCCCTTTCTGAAGAGGATTTTTATAAACCACCCACCGGAGGTGTTTATTTATCCATTTCTGGTAAGAAAGTATTTTTCAAACAATTCGAACAAATGCTTGGACAATTTGACAGCGATACAATGCACCCGGAAAAATCAGGATTCCGAAAAAAATTTCAAACACAGGTTGCCGCACTTGCCAAAACAGTCCAACATGATGCAATGTATACCCCTCTAAAACTTTAACTTGACAAATACAAAAAATGTTGTTACAATTTTAATAATAGAAGAGCAGATCAAAAAAAAGAAATAATATAAATAATGAAAAACACCATGTAAAGATACAACAGTTCTTTGGCATAAAAAGGCAGGAACTCCGGCCTGCCGGGTATTGATTATGTTGGTAATTGTTACATACGATATAGAAAAAGACAAAAAACGCACACGGCTACATAAAAAATTAAAAGATTTTGGGCCACGCGTTCAGTACTCAGTATTTGAAGCAGATATTACCAGGGAAGAACTGGAAAAAATGGATACCATGCTATCAAAAATTAAACTGGACGATAACGACAGCATCAGACTCTATACGATATGTGAAACCTGTAAAAGCAAAATTAAAATATGGGGTCAGGGGGAAATAACGGAAGATAAAGACATTTACATTGCGTAAAAATGTGTATGCAAACGAAATGCCAGAAAAATACGGCACTTTTTGACAGGGGGTAACGGACTTTAATGTAAGTAATTAATTATTATTTAAATAATGCACAGAAAATTAAACCAGAAAAGGGAAAAAATGCACAAAAAGTGGCCCAAAATAAGGGGTAACGGTAATCACCCTTGTATCTATCTAAATATAAATGAGTTGCAAAGCTGGCAGTAGAAATAGACCTAATCACCACGGAGGGATTGAGACGGTTCTGAGCATGTCTGTTCCAAATCTGTGTAGCATGTGTAGAAATAGACCTAATCACCACGGAGGGATTGAGACATCACCATAAGCACTAAAAGACAGAAGCACAATATATTATGTAGAAATAGACCTAATCACCACGGAGGGATTGAGACGACAAAGAAATTTTTGAAAGAGGGAATCTCTTTTTGGAGTAGAAATAGACCTAATCACCACGGAGGGATTGAGACTTATTTGTAGTCTGCGGGATACCTCGGCGATATTATTTCCAGTAGAAATAGACCTAATCACCACGGAGGGATTGAGACATTTACCTTACTCCAAGCACCTGTACCATACCATTCCAGTAGAAATAGACCTAATCACCACGGAGGGATTGAGACTTACAACAAGGTTTTGTTAGAAGACGAGTTCTTGCTGGACCCGCAATGTAGAAATAGACCTAATCACCACGGAGGGATTGAGACATCTTTATCTTTCCGGCTTCATTAAGGTCTTTTAGTAAATGTTCGTAGAAATAGACCTAATCACCACGGAGGGATTGAGACAAAGTATTCAGAATTTGGTTCTGAGCTTCTTTAATTTGTAGAAATAGACCTAATCACCACGGAGGGATTGAGACGCAACAGGTTTCTGAGTTGGGTGTATTCGTACATCCTTGTAGAAATAGACCTAATCACCACGGAGGGATTGAGACGTCTTTTTACAACCAGGGAACAGTCGTAAATTTTTGTAGAAATAGACCTAATCACCACGGAGGGATTGAGACGTTATGGTCTGCTGGGTCTGAGAAGACGTATTATTTGTAGAAATAGACCTAATCACCACGGAGGGATTGAGACATCATCTGTGCTTAAGTTGACGATCAACTTTTTCAGCGTAGAAATAGACCTAATCACCACGGAGGGATTGAGACCGCCGGTCGAGATCTTTACACTGTTATTTAAAGATGTAGAAATAGACCTAATCACCACGGAGGGATTGAGACAGTATTCTCTGAACTTTCAAACTCAACTTTACCAGAAAGTAGAAATAGACCTAATCACCACGGAGGGATTGAGACACAAGGTCCCCGTAAGCTTGTTGGATCATTCTTATCTCTTCCTGTAGAAATAGACCTAATCACCACGGAGGGATTGAGACCAGAGCTGATAATCCTGAAACAATTCCTCCAGCTCATCGTAGAAATAGACCTAATCACCACGGAGGGATTGAGACCTTTAAAGCCGGTAAAGCCATTATTGATTTAACGAATATGTAGAAATAGACCTAATCACCACGGAGGGATTGAGACGCTTAATATCTTGTTCAAAATTCACTATTGCAAATGGGTAGAAATAGACCTAATCACCACGGATGGATTGAGACTCATCTCCGAAAAGAGACGCTTTTAATCCTGAGAAAGAGTAGAAATAGACCTAATCACCACGGAGGGATTGAGACAGCATTGCATACCGAATACGGTCCGGCAAAGCTTTAAGTAGAAATAGACCTAATCACCACGGAGGGATTGAGACTTTTTTTGGCGATTGTTTCCAGAGTTTGCTGTTCATATTAAGTAGTGGTAAATAGACCTAATCACCACGGAGGGATTGAGACCGCTCTTTCATTCTGGCCTTGAATGCATCAACAAGATCGGCAGTAGAAATAGACCTAATCACCACGGAGGGATTGAGACAAATTTTTGTTCTTTCTCTTCCCCTTTATTATACCTGTAGAAATAGACCTAATCACCACGGAGGGATTGAGACTTTAACTTGAGCAACTAAATCCCAAACTTCTGAAAAGCTGTAGAAATAGACCTAATCACCACGGAGGGATTGAGACTTTCCTTTTAATCAACGCATGTGTTGACCAAAAGTCGTAGAAATAGACCTAATCACCACGGAGGGATTGAGACATTGCCAATTCTGCTGAGACGGACAGTGACGATGTGGTAGAAATAGACCTAATCACCACGGAGGGATTGAGACTTTTCGATCTGTTCGTCAACCCATACGGACAACCTGGCATCAAGCCATGTAGAAATAGACCTAATCACCACGGAGGGATTGAGACTCAATCCTTCCCGGAAGATAACACTTAGCGCTTCGTCGTTAGGTAGAAATAGACCTAATCACCACGGAGGGATTGAGACATCAGAATTGATTGCGTAATATGATGTTCCATCTGGTTTTGTAGAAATAGACCTAATCACCACGGAGGGATTGAGACATCCAATTGTCACAACCTAATTCCAATTTTATTAAAAAGTAGAAATAGACCTAATCACCACGGAGGGATTGAGACTTCTTTTGAGAACTTAATTCCCAAGTTAATATTGAATTTGTAGAAATAGACCTAATCACCACGGAGGGATTGAGACATACGCTACTTGATTTTAGTGAATCAAAAAATTTATCTTGTAGAAATAGACCTAATCACCACGGAGGGATTGAGACGGTATTGGGACCAATGACAGTGTTAGTACTTCAATCGTGTAGAAATAGACCTAATCACCACGGAGGGATTGAGACCGGCAACGTCCTTCAGGGTGCCAAGCTTGATGGTCTTGAAGGTGTAGAAATAGACCTAATCACCACGGAGGGATTGAGACAATACTTATTTCTTTCTGTGCTCCAAAACATTTATGATTGTGGTAGAAATAGACCTAATCACCACGGAGGGATTGAGACTTTTTACGGTCATCAACGCCGTATTTGTATTGACGTGTATTAAATACGTAGAAATAGACCTAATCACCACGGAGGGATTGAGACAGCAACCATTCAACGCAACGATAGCCAATAAAAAGAGTAGAAATAGACCTAATCACCACGGAGGGATTGAGACCCAGACCAACCAAATAACTTTTCAGCAATCAGTACGAATGGTAGAAATAGACCTAATCACCACGGAGGGATTGAGACTGCGGAATAGCAGCTATTTTATACAAAATTTCCGGTGCGGTAGAAATAGACCTAATCACCACGGAGGGATTGAGACGTCGTTATTAAGGTTTAAATACCAATCGTCACGCCACTTTTGTAGAAATAGACCTAATCACCACGGAGGGATTGAGACATTCTTGCCAACTCTTTCACAGTTAGAATCCTTAGTGCCAACTCTTTCACAGTTAAGGTAGAAATAGACCTAATCACCACGGAGGGATTGAGACTGGAATTTCTTTCAAGACATGATATTAGAGGTAAGGTGTTGTAGAAATAGACCTAATCACCACGGAGGGATTGAGACTTTGAGTGATTTAAAAGAAGGAAAACTGCACGGCAGTAAATGTAGAAATAGACCTAATCACCACGGAGGGATTGAGACTGGTAATGGTAGAGTCAATAGCTCTATTTTTATGAGGTGTAGAAATAGACCTAATCACCACGGAGGGATTGAGACATTTTGGACCAGCGGCCATTGTAAAACACAAGGCTACCGCTCCAAGTAGAAATAGACCTAATCACCACGGAGGGATTGAGACGCAGTTACTTGCACTTTTGATGTTGAGATGTCTATGTAGAAATAGACCTAATCACCACGGAGGGATTGAGACAAAGTTTGCGATATTCGTCGCGACTTTCTTTTATTTCTTGTAGAAATAGACCTAATCACCACGGAGGGATTGAGACTTTGTGAGAATTGATTTTATTTCTTTGTGTGCTGTTACAAGAGAGTAGAAATAGACCTAATCATTACGGAGGGATTGAGACTTCAATTTTGTGCAATTTTGTGCGAACATCACCATTAAGAGTGGAAATAGACCTAATCATTACGGAGGGATTGAGACTGTTCAACCGTGATTTTTGTTGCTTTTCCACCGGCATAAGAAGTGGAAATAGACCTAATCATTACGGAGGGATTGAGACTAAAATACTCAGTTTGGTACAATTCTAATCCAATTCCCGTGGAAATAGACCTAATCATTACGGAGGGATTGAGACATTTTAAAAGGGTGAAACCGCAATTCTAATTATTCTAGTGGAAATAGACCTAATCATTACGGAGGGATTGAGACTGCATCAATGCCACCAGCATCACCAAAGCTCAGCTTTGTGGAAATAGACCTAATCATTACGGAGGGATTGAGACAGTGGGATTTTACGTTTCACATGATCATGAAACTCAAGTGGAAATAGACCTAATCATTACGGAGGGATTGAGACTATCTTTCTGCATGTTCTATGAGCATGGCAATATGAAATTGCAATAAAAAAATGGACACCTAGTTAAGTTTAAGCTGCTTTATTAAATTTTAAGAATTGTACTGGTGACATATTGCCCAAAAAGGAATGAATTCTTTTTCGGTTGTAAAATATTTCAATATATTCAAATATTGATTGCTTCGCAATTAATCGTGTTTCATAAGTATGATGATAAATCAGTTCTTTTTTCAAAGTACCAAAAAAGCTTTCAGCAACAGCGTTGTCGTAGCAGTTTCCTTTTCCGGACATACTTTGGACCATTTGAAAAAGAGCTAACATTTTTCTGAATTCTTTACATGCATATTGAACACCACGGTCCGAATGAAAAATCAAATCTGTTGAAGGACGAAAACGATGATATGCATGTTTTAGGGCCGGGATTGTTGTTGAAGAAGCATGCAGGTTGTTACTCATGGCCCAGCCGACAACCTGGCGATTGTATAAATCAATGATCACTGTCAGGTACAACCATCCTTTGCGAGTCGGGATGTATGTAATATCAGAAACCCAGACTTTATTGGGTTGATTGACTGTAAAATTCTGTTGTAAAAGATTTGGTGATATTGGCAGTCTGTGATCACTATTTGTGGTTACTTTGAATTTACGTTTTGTTTTTGCACAAATTTTGTTCTTTCTCATTAAACGAGCAACACGCGGACGGCTGACAATCAAGTTTTCCTTATGTAACTCTTGTGTTATTCTGGGACTGCCATAGCTTCCTCTGGATTCCTTGTGGATATGTTTGATCCGTTCAAGTATCTTTTTGTTTTCCAGTTCTCGTTGACTCATTGGTCGCTTGCTCCAGGTATAAAACCCGCCCCGGCTGACATTGAGAACCTGGCACATTTTCACTATTGGGAATTCCTGTTGATGCTTTTGGATAAACCCAAACTTTAATGGGACGGTTTTGAGAAAATGGCCACAGCTTTTTTTAATATATCCCGCTCCAGTTTTACGTCTGCAAGTTCTTTACGCAGTTTCTGTATTTCATCACTTTCTTTGCTGTTCCCTAGTCCTGGAAAGGAATGTTCTTTATCAATTTTGTATTCTCGAACCCACTTGGAGAGAAGGTTAGGCTCAATACCAAGATTTCTGGCAACTTCTGAAGCATTACCATTGCTTTTAGAAAGTACAAGCTGAACAGCTTCTATTTTGAATTCTTTTGTGTAACGTCGTCTTCTGTTTGTCATGTGGACACCTCCTTTGGTTTATAATATAAAAAGTGCTTAACTTTGTGTCCACTAAAATATAGCAAGCTTAATATTTATTTGTGGAAATAGACCTAATCATTACGGAGGGATTGAGACACAAGCGTGATTGTCTATTATTTTCATTTCAATCCGTGGAAATAGACCTAATCAACACGGAGGGATTGAGACGGATTGCCACGATGGATAAAATAAACCCACTCGCAATCGTCAATAGTGGAAATAGACCTAATCAACACGGAGGGATTGAGACTTGGTTTGTTCACCGAATGCCTTTTTGTCTGTTTCTTCGAGTAGAAATAGACCTAATCACCACGGAGGGATTGAGACACCTTTAAAACAGTACTGTTTGTCATTCAAATCAATATTAATGTAGAAATAGACCTAATCACCACGGAGGGATTGAGACTAAAAATCGGGCTACTAAAGTAATATTTATACCACTGTGGAGATAGACCTAATCATTACGGAGGGATTGAGACCTTTCTTTAAACCGTTTAGAAACTGCCTGATTCTTTTGTGGAAATAGACCTAATCATTACGGAGGGATTGAGACAGACTTCTGGGCACGAGTAAGCGCCTCATCGGTCCGGCTTTGTGGAAATAGACCTAATCAACACGGAGGGATTGAGACACAAAACCATTTATTTGATTAAGTAAATTAATCATATCCTCCGTGGAAATAGACCTAATTACTACGGAGGGGCCGTTTGAGGCTGGTTCAAAAGAGCTGTTCTTTATGAGGTACTTTGCAATGTTTCAAAAGCAATACCCTATGGCAGGCGGCCTTACGTCGCTACACTCCGCTGAGATTGAGACATTTTAAGATCGGAAATTATGAGTAGAGACTTGATTTCTATGGAGGGATTGAGACTTTATCGGACCTCTGACCGCATCGTACTAACCGAAGGATATGGAGTACCCGGCCCTGCCTTCATTATAGTGCATTGTCGCTCATTGGTCCGTTTTTTATTTATACCTGGTTATTTGATTTAAATAATAATTGTTTTTTTACTATTATTTTCGTTAAATAAAAAAAATGAGTGTACACAACCGTTATTTTGCATACTAGCAGCAAATTAAGAGATAACTGCATGGATTTAGAAGACATACAAAAACATATAAACAAGGTTATGGTTGAGCATAACAATCGGTCTATTCCTGAATTTGAAGGATATTCTCCGTTTGAAATGCACCATATATTACATTTCACATTTGGAACGGAAAGTCCGATTAAAATTCAAAAACTTTCTGATTCTGATTTAAAAAAAATTCCAATACTCAATCAGATTAAATATTTAACGGATTTGGTTGCGAAAAATGGGGAAATTAAACTAACGAACAAGGGATTTTTACCGACAAAAGTTGTTTCAGAGCTTTATCAACAGGGCTTTATGAAGGAGGAACACATTGAAAAGGGGATTTCGAAGTTGCGTAAAGAGACTGATTCAATGACGGTGAATCTTTCAAGAATATTAATTGAACTGACTGGATTAGTTAAAAAGCGGAGTGGAAAATTAAGTTTGACTAAAAACGGAGAAAAAACGATACAAGATAATTTTCTACTTTTGAAAAGTATTTTTGAGACTTTTGCGATGAAATTTAATTGGGCTTATTATGACGGATATGGTGATAATCAAATTGGGCAACTTGGGTTTGGATTTTCATTGATTCTGTTGTCTAAATTCGGACAAGCAAAACGAATGGATTCATTTTACGCTGAGAAATATTTTAATGCATATCCTAACTTATTAGATTTGATTGAACCGACTTATGGAACGTTGGAGAGTTATTCAACAAGATGCTATTCAATCCGGACTTTTGATAGATTTTTGGATTATTTCGGGTTGATTAAAATTGATGAGAAAGGTAAGGGATTTGATTCGATAAAATATATTACAAAGACAGATTTATTTGACAGGTTAATTAAAGTACGACCACACAGCAATGTATAAAAAAAATAGTTAAAACAGTTGTTAACTGAATGGATGTAACCCATTTTGTGAAGGGGTAGTTGAAAATGTACCACAAAAGGTGTATTGACGCTTTGATTTTCTTTATACCCCTGATTTCTTGTAATCTTTTAATTAATAATATTTGATTTGATTAAATTTTAGAATTCACCGGAATGATCCAAAGCCGGATGGGTAGAGCAGTATGTAGTAAGTTAACATTTTAATTCGACAAGTAATTTATCAGTTTATCCCCGGGGTGGTCCTTACAGAAATTAATACAATTTTTATATAATTCTGTTAGCGGCCAGACATTTCAAATTATTTATTAAATGTAATAAATCCATTAACAATTTGTAATAAGGAATCCTGTTTTACTTTAGGGAGGGTCCGAATCTTTTTAACAGTCTGAACAATTTGATCGGGTTCGTTTTGAAGCGGATCTGATTTTAAAATATTTTCTTTTTTCAGGTACAAGTATTGCGGACCTTCATTATAAAAAAGCCAAAACGGATTTAATATTTTGGTTTCGTCTGAAAAAATATTGTACAAATTTAATAAAAGCGTATTCGATGGATGTGCACCCAGATTTTTAATTTTTGATATAAAAGACGCTGACACATGTGTTTCTTTTGCCAATCTGTTTGGGGACCAATTTTTTTCTTTGCACAGATGTAAAAGATTTTCAAAAAAAATGTGATTATTATATTCTTTTCTTGCCATTGTCATGTTAACTACTTATAATAACATTAATTAAACTATGGTGTAATGTGTACGATAGGACATATTAATTTTTAATCCTATAATTTGGTGACCCTCTGCGGACCGGGAACAGACTCCGTACACATTTATTTTTATATGGTTATGCTGATTTTTATTTTAAAGAAAAAAACATTTAAAATCAATAATAAATAAAAGGTCATTTAATCCATTGATCTGTCAGGACACAATTCAAACCATAGAGCATTTAACTATCATGGAATTAAATTGCTCTTACCTGAAAATCCGTGATCCCTGTTAAAACAGAATTTTCAGGTCAATTAAAATAAAACCCCCTGGTCTGTTCTGTCGCCAAACGTCGCAAACCAGAGGGTGACGTAAAAGAACTGCAAAGAGCTTGTTGAATATCAACATAAGCACCAGAGCAGCCTTTGTATTTTAAGATAGTGAAATTCTTGTCTTTTAACAATAAAGAAATAAAAGCTTTCTGAAAAATACATGCTGCTTCGATAATCATCAATAAATCAAAGTTGATTTCACAGCTTAAATTCAGTGTATATTCAACAGGTTCTCTTTTCTTTGCTTTCATAATTGACCTCATTTTTTAAAAGTTGACAATTCAATATAATATGGGTGAATGGTTTTTTCAATGGGCAGTGCCATTAATTTTTGCAGGAATGTGCAAAAATTAATCGTCCATTATAAAACCACATAAAAAAGCGAGTAAAAAAATGAAAGAAAGACAATTTGAAAAACAAGATACACTCTCAACAGCAGAAGAGAAAATGTTTCGGTTTATTGCCTCAGAAATTGACAATGCGATCAAAGATTGTATCTCACAGAATAAACAACTGACCAGGGAATGGTTTGCTCAGGAAGCTAAAATGACAATCGGGCGATTAAACAATTTATGTAAAGGTGGCCGGACACCGATAGATGCCGGGGACTTTCGGATTATATCCAATTTAATCAGACAAGCTAATCGTTTAAGATGGCTTCGCATGGCCAGAAACATCATGGGTTGTGAAGATTTGTATCTGTATGATCATACCAGTAAACGCAGCAGAGACGGAGATCCCGATGATGTATCATGATGACATGTACACGAATCCGTTATTTGTAGCGCCTTTTGATGTTCCTGAAGAAGAAAGAATCAACACAAAAGCTTTTCATATTATTTGTCCGCATTGTGGTACTGTTGTGGATGGATATTTGGATTCTGAAATAGTTGAAGGGGTTCAATCCGGCGAAACAGACTCTATAACATGTCCCATCAGCTATTGTAAGAGGATGTTTGATGTCGAGTATGACCCGGCATCAGGACTCTTTGAGACCTGGATGTAAATTTTAGTATGGCCATGAGAAATGACATAAATATAATTGGAGATGAGAAATGATAAAAGAAGTTCCTTCAAAAGAGAGACAAGTCTCAGCAGCAAAAATGCTGATTGAGAATTTAAACATCGACATCACCATTGATCATGATATTGTGTCACTTGCACAAATCATTCTTGGTGGAAACAATTCTATTGGAATGGTGGCATTACAAGGTGCTGTCAAAATAGCCTATTCCAATATGAATGTCAAAGAAATCCTTATGAATCAAATCATTGAAAATATGCAAATAGGATTTACAGATCAGGATAAATTAAATTTTTGAGGTGAATCATGAATGGAAATGGAAATCAAACTCAAGTTGCTTTGGCAATAAAATCAGATCAAAATAAAGAAGTGACTGTTCAGGAAAATTGTGAAATCGATCTGTATAATAACATTGCTGAGAATCCGGTGACAGATCAGGTTCAACGAAAATTGTCTGCTGAAATAGATAAAAACGATGTTGCCATCCGACCAGATGGTATTATTTATTTGCCGGGTGTTTTTTATCGTAAAAGATTAATCGAGGCTTTTCATGCGGGCGGATGGGCCTTGTATAGCCGAAATATTTTTTATGATAAAAACATCAATCTGGTCTGTTATCACGGGGTCTTATTTGTTCTCGGACAGTTTATATCTGAAGCTGTGGGAGAACAAAAGTATCATCCAAACAACAAGTCCATGACCTATGCCAGTGCTGTTGAAGGAGCCAAAACAGATTGTCTGACCCGATGTTGTAAAGATTTGGGAATTGCTACTGAACTGTGGTCTCCCAATTTTATTATGGAATGGAGAGAAGAATTCGCCGTTAGTGAATGGTACACAGATAAAAGAGATAATAATAAGGTTTTATTGTGGCGGCGCAAAGACTATCCTCAATATGGCTGGCCCTATGAAATTTCAAACAATAACACTCAGGGTGATTCTGGAAATAATGGTCAAAATTCCCTCAATAAAGATAATTCCTCAAAGAAAACGACTAAAAGCAATCAATTAAATCAGGAGTCAAAAACTGAACCATCCTTTGAGGACAAATGTAAAAATGCCAAAGAGTGGCTTTTTAAACAGACTGGAACGCATACCGTTTATTTAAAAATGCTGGAGGATATGGGTGTGACAACAGCCAAAAAAATCGAAACGAAAAAACAAAACTTTTTCCTGCAAAAGTTAAAAGAGAGAATGCAACAGGTTCAACAAGAGAAAAAGGAGACGGATAATGGAAAGTGATTTTTTCGACAGCATTTTGAATGGTGAACCTGATGTCATTGAAATAGAAACCTTACCGGAGTTGGCAGAGATTAATGATGCCATGATTATATCAACATATAAAGATATTCGGTTAACAGTTGTCGATATAACGGTTGATGATGCTACTATTTTTGAGGTGACAGATTATACCGGGAAAATATCAAAATTTATAAAATACCTTGAAAACGCTAAAAAAGAATCTGTAAAAGAATTAAAGGAACAGATAAAAACAAAAGAGCAGCCATTTAAAAATTTGATAAGTGAAGTTGATAAGCTCAATGGCATGCTGCGATCAAAACTTTTGGAATATCAAAAAGAGAAAAAGCGCAAAGAAGAGGAACGATTAAAGGCAGAGAAAGATCAGCAAATCAAAGAACTTGAACAAGCCAGAGAAGCGACGGGAGATGAAGAAACCAAACAGGCACTGGATAAGGCTGTCAAACATGTTGCAAGTCAGGAAATCGTCGCCAAATCCTCGGTTCAATCCATCCAAGCGACTTCAAGTGTTGTGACCTATTGGAAATACGACATAACGGACCCAGACCTGGTGTGCAGACATCATCCGGAACTATGCGAACCGTCCCGTTCAAAAATTAATGCTCAAGTACAAAAACTAAAAAAAGATGCTGTTGATAAATTTCAAGGCATTAGAGTTTATTCAAAAGATGATATAAGAGTGAGGTAATAAAAATGGCATTCAATAGTAAAGCAACATTAAACAAAGTCATGCTCATCGGTCGATTAGGTAAAGACCCGGAAATCAAATATACTCCTTCTGAGGTCGCTGTTGTGACGTTAAACATGGCAACCAATACATCCTATAAATCCCAAGACGGAGAAATTGTCGAAAAAACAGAATGGCATCGTGTCGTTATTTGGCGTAAAACAGCAGAAATGATTTCTCAATATGCTAAAAAGGGTGATCTGGTTTATATCGAAGGCAAGTTGGCTACTCGTTCCTGGGATGATAAAGATGGAAACAAGCAATATATGACAGAAATACAAGCTGAACAGGTACAGATTTTACAATTCAGTCAAACCTATGAACAGGAACAACAAACAAATATCCCTGATGAACCGGCAGATGACCTGCCGTTTTAGGATTTTTGTTTTGTTGCCATGTTCTATAAATACTCCGGGTCGTCGTTTAAACACGACGACCTGTCTGATTTAAGAAAGAATCAATCAACAGATGTAACATCCGTTGATGATGAAATTAATAAAAAGAAAAAATCTTAATGTCTTATCATAGAGGTTGATATATGACTGAAAAAGATAGAGAATGTTTTTCAAAACTCATGTGGCAAATGGAAACTGTTGCTGTGAATAATAAACAACCCTTGACGGTAGAGAAGATAGACTTTTATTTCAAGATATTACAGGACCTGAGTTTTAAGGAAATTGAAAAGAATGCTGTTTTATATTTTAGAAATAAAAATGCTTTTTTCCCATCACCGGCAGATTTACGGGGACAGGATCCTCTTCAACAGCAAGCTCAGGTAGCCTGGAACCGGATTAAAATGTATCTTGACCATTTTTATGATCCATCCATTGGTTCCTGTATGATGATGGTGATAGAAAAACGAATGCAGAAAAACGGTGAAGGACATTTATATCCTCTTCTTGTGCAGTGGGGACCTGAAATAAGATCAACCACTGCCATTGCCGCCACACGTAAGCATTTTTTGGATGCTTATAAAAATAACCGCAAGGGGGAAGAACAAAAACAGTTTGCGACAGATACAATGTCCAGAGAATTAAAATGGAAAAAAATTGAATTATCTAGTATCAATGAGAAATAGAAAAGGAGTTTGACATGATTCGACTACAGAATAATATGATTACAGCTTTGGTAGAATCTCGAAAGACAGAAACCATGTCGAATTTAAACAGATTTTGGGGTGCGGTTGATCCGGGTAATCCGGGTGGGATCAGTGTGTTTAACAGTATGGGATCAAAGGTTTGTTCAAAGAATTTACCTTTTAAAGACACACAACAATACAGACTGTTACTGGAACAAATTAAAAAAGAGTACAACCTTGAATTTATCCTTCTGGAAGATTATAAACCGTTTATCGGCATAAAAAGAAAAAATTCTTATAAAGTATCAATTCAAATCCAGGTCTGTAAAGAAGTGTTCCCGGATCACATCCTGATCTTTCACACGCAGTGGAACCGGAATAAATGTAAAGATAAATTTAAACGACAATGGGCAAGGGATCTATTCGGAGAACAATTGCCAAATTCTCATCAGACGGATTCAGCTCTTATGGGAAAACTGACTTTTGAAATTATTGATTTTGATACGAATGGGGGTGGATTTACTGCCATGAAACAGATGGCTTTTAAACAACTGCCATATCCGACTGTCAATCAATTGAAACCATGGCTTGAAAATTAAAATAAAAGGTGTGATTATGAATAATATAACTTTTGTGAGTATTTCCCCTGGTAGTTTTACCGGGTTGACCGTCTGGGACCAGTATGGTAAATATATAAACACAGGAACAATAAAATATTTTAAACATCTTGATTACAGTGAAAGATTATTCAAAACCAGGCAACATCATAATATTGCTTTTGCAGTGATTGAAGACCATGAACAGCCCACAAACAGTAAAATGACATGGGGAGTGGATGCTCATGTCACTCAAACTCAATTGACGATCTGTAAAGAGATATTTGATTCTCATATCCTCATCAGCCCGTCACAATGGAACCGGTCCGGACACCAGGATTATATGAAGCGTCAAATGACGTTACAGACTCTACAGTTGAATTTAAGAAATATGCCAGAGATTGACAGTGCCTTAATTGGAAGATATGTGTTTCAATTTGCCAATCGGTATGTCGGGAACAAGACATTTGAAGCATTGCATCAACTGGCAACCACAAGTCATAAATGGCCTTTATTATCTCAAAAACAGCCTTGGAATGATCTAATAAAAGTTTATTCGGAACAATTAAGTATTAATATATAGTACAAGAATTATAATGCATTCCTGACTGGTAGAATCAACTATTAGACCGGAAGATTGTTCAAGTGATAGACAACTAAGGCACTGTTGCCCATGTCTGGATTGATGTAAGATGATAGAAACAGTTATCGAATTATACAGAAGGAGGTGGTGATTATAGAGAGAGCTGAAACTTAATAATGGAATTCAATCGTTTATCAAACCCTGCAGTGATGCGGGGTTTGACTATAAAAAGCGATCTATAGGCTTGATAAATAAATTCATTTTATTTTGTCTGAAAGAGTTCGTTATTCAAGAGGATTCTTAAAATGAGATTGTAAATTTGTAACGCAATTTGTATTCTATAATGCAAACAACTGGGGGATTACCCCCACAAAAAAATGAATTTCAAGTCTAAATAAACTTGACTTTGTCAATAAAAGTAACTAAAATAATTTAATCAAAATCAAATTAACTACTCTACGGGGAGTATCAATGAACAAGTTTATAATCTAAAAGTACATAATCGACAAAATTAATGTAACGGGATTGTTATATCCGGGGCTATTTTTCACTTGTTATTTTTTCCTCATCTGATATTGAGCTCGGGGTATGATATTATTTTTTTTAGTTTCTCATAAAAAATAATTTTACCAGTTAATAAAAGAATATATAATCTGAATATTAAATAATCCGTTGTGCATATTTCTTAATTGATTAAATCCCGCACCAGTCGTATTATTTTTAAACGACTAATTCAAAAATAAAGGCTGACTGATGCGAGAATTTCAATTTGTTTTAAAAACTGTTTTACGTATATATATGCAAACTGATCGCGGGCACGTTTACCCAATCCGGTACAATGATGTTTATCAAATAAGTTGGTAGTGAAATTTAAAAGTATTAAGATATTAAATGAGTAGTGATAAATGAAAAGGATACAGCCATGTTAAAAAGAATAACGTTTGTGTTTTTCTTCACTGTATACAACCTTTTCACGCTTTTAAATGTTGTTACAGCCAAAGAAAGATGTATTTACTGGATCGATAGAGTTGACGACAAGATATATTGCGGAGATGCTGACGGCGGTCATTATGAAAAAGTACTTTCTTCCCGTTATGTAAGGTTGTTAACTGCAGCCCAGGGATATATTTATTATTATGAAGAGGATGCTATCCGGCGTGAGAATAAGGAGACAAGAACGGTTGAAACCCTGATTTCCGAAACGGGCCGGGTTAGCAGTATGGTTATTGACACGCTTAACAGCATAATTTATTGGAGCGTATCAGACAGCGGCAAGATTTGGCAGGCTGACATAACCGGTTCAAACAAGCAAGAGTTTCTTTGTAATCTGGTTCTGCCCAACAATCTGGCGCTGGATGATGTTTATGAAAATATCTATTGGATGAATGATACCCGTGATACCGTTTATTGTGCTGGTATGGATGGTGAAAAAATAAGATCGGTCATAGAGCACAATGAAAAGATAAGTGATTATGTTGTGGATGGAAGAGCGTATCGAATCTATTTTACTGATGATAATGGTCGCGTACTCAAGAGTGTGAACCTGGACGGCAACGAAGAAGAGATTGTTTATACCTTTGAATTTGAGAGTTTTCATAGAGATCTTCAACTTGATTCCAGGAACAAAAAGCTTTATCTGACACATCATTCCCAGATATTGAGAATCAATACCGATGGAACAGAATTAAAGGAACTGGTTAATAATTATGATTTAGGCAGTCAATATTTAAGTCTTGACCTGTCACGGGGAGACATGTACTGGTATACTCCTCTATGGACTTATACGATTTATCGTTCCCGTTTGAATGGGCGTAATATTGAACCAGTGATTGTTAATTATAAAAATTTGACTTGCCTTGCTCTTGATCTTGAGGGAGAAAAGATGTATTGGTCAGGTAATTTTTATAATATTTATCGTTCTAATATTGACGGTTCTGAAGTAGAGTTCCTTATATATGATTTTATTGCAAATGCTGAATTATTGGATATTGACCTGGATATGGTAAACCAAAAGCTATATTTTGCCAGTGCAGCAGAAGGTCAAGCTCTTGGCCGAGCAAATCTTGACGGCACTGATGTAGAATTTCCCTATAATGTTCGTTGGCATTGGACATTCGGTATCGCGGTTGATCCGTCTCAGGAAAAGGTTTACTGGAGCCAACTTGGATCAACAAGGACCACTTCAATTAGTTGTGCTGATTTAAATGGTCAAAACATTGAAATGCTTGTTGATAGTCTTGAATTTCCTGACGATATTGCTCTCAACCTGAGAGATAATAAAATCTTTTGGACCGAACATTTAAAAGTTGGTCGAATCTGTTGCGCTAGTTTAGATGGCAGTGGAATTCATGATGTTGTTACCGGTCTTAAATGGCCCTGTGGTCTTGCCCTGGATGTTGAAGGTAATAAAATATACTGGATTGAAAGAGAACCCGGTAAAATAAAACGGGCAAATCTGGACGGAACAGACATAGAAGAACTGTTTAGCGGTCTAACCTGGCCCTATCGCCTGGCCTTGTCTTTTGAAAATAACGGTTCGACTGCTGTTGAAAAAAAAGACGATGGACCGAATTTAATACCGCAGGAATTCGCATTATATCAAAATTATCCCAATCCCTTTAATTCGCAAACCGTGTTAAAATATGCCTTACCGGAAGCCTGTCATGTCAGCCTAAAAATATACAACATGCTGGGAGAAGAGGTGCGTGTTTTGGCGAACGGCCCACAGGGAGATGGATATAAATCGGTTATATGGGATGGCCGGGACAACAGCGGTGAAATGGTATCCAGCGGCGCTTATATTTGCAAACTTGTCGCGGGCACGTTTACCCAATCCGGTACAATGATGTTTATCAAATAAGTTGGTAGTGAAATTTATAAGTATCAAGATATTAAATGAGAAGTGAAAAATGAAAAGGATACAGTCATGATAAAAAGAACAGCATTAGTGTTTTTCTGCACTGTATCCAACCTTTTCACGCTTTTAAATATTGTTACAGCAAAGGAACGATTAATTTACTGGACAGACACACAGGACAAAAAGATATATTGCGGAGATGCTGACGGTAACCAATATAGGGAACTGCTCTCTTCCCGTGGAGTGCTGTTGTTAACTGCCGCCCAGGGATATATTTATTATTATGAAGAGAATGCCATCCGACGTGAGAATATGGAAACAAGAAATGTTGAAACACTGGTTTCCGAAATGGGCCGGGTAAGCAGTATGGTTATTGACACGCTTCACAGCACAATGTATTGGAGCGTATCAGACAGCGGCAAGATTTGGCAGGCTGATATGACCGGTTCAAACCAGCAAGAATTTTTATGTGGTCTGACCCGGCCCAACAATCTGGCCTTGGATCTGGTCTATGAAAATCTCTATTGGATGAATGCCTCAAGTGATACTCTTTATTGTGCTGGTTTGGATGGTGAAAAAATAAGATCAATCATAGAACACAATGAAAAGATAATTGATTATGTTGTAGATGGAAGAGCGCATCGAATCTATTTTACTGATAATAATGGTCGAGTTCTCAAGAGTGTGAACCTGGACGGCAATGAAGAAAAGATTGTTTATGTTGTTGGATATTGGAATCATCAAAAAAGGCTACAGCTTGATTCAAAAAATAAAAAGCTTTATCTGACACATTATTTCGGGGTGTGGAGAATGAACACTGATGGAACTGAATTTGAGGAACTGGTTACAGGTTTTAATTATGGTGTTCAAAATCTAAGTCTGGATCTGTCAAAAGGAATGATGTATTGGTTTCATCTTTATTGGTCTATGACGATTTATCGTTCTCGTTTGGATGGTCAAAATGTCGAACCGCTGATTGTTAGTTATCAAAAACCGGTGTGCCTTTCTCTTGATCCTGAAGGTGATAAAATATACTGGGCAAATACTTTTGCCAGTATTTACAAATGTAATACGGACGGTTCCAATGTTGAATTTCTTACAAATGTGATAGATTATGGAGCATATATATATGACCTCACTTTGGATATTGTGAATGAAAAGGTGTATTGGGGTAGGGCGTCAGAAAAATCGACTGTTGGCCGCGCAAATTTAGATGGCAGCCAGGTTGAATATCCTTATTACAATTATTGGTTTTCGTTTGGAGTTGTAGTTGATCCGTTTAGTGAAAAGATTTATTGGAGTAATGGGGGTAATGGAAAATATAATACGATTGGATGTACTGATTTGAATAATGGCAGCGAAGTGCAAACAATCATCAAGTCTTCGGGACAACCGGAAGATATTGCTCTTGATTTAAAACATAAAAAGATATATTGGACCGAAAGGGCTATAGATTATAGAGGTATTAAACGTGCCAATTTGGATGGCAGTGATGTCCAGAATGTAATTACCAGTCTTGAATGGCCCTCCGGTATTGCCCTGGATGTTGACGGCGGTAAAGTATATTGGATTGAACATGAAGCCGGTAAAATAAAACGGGCAAATCTGGACGGGACAGACATAGAAGAACTGTATACCGGTTTGTCTTATCCCTATCGCCTGGCCTTGTCCTTTGAAAATAGCGGTTCGACCGATGTTGAGAAAAAAGACGATGGACCGAATTTAATCCCGCAGGAATTTGAACTGGCTCAAAATTATCCCAATCCCTTTAATTCGCAAACCGTACTAAAATATGCCTTACCGGAAGCCTGTCATGTCAGCCTAAAAATATACAACATGCTGGGAGAAGAGGTGCGTGTTTTGGCGAACGGACCGCAGGGACAAGGTTATAAATCGGTTGTATGGGACGGCCGGGACAACAGCGGTGAAATGGTATCCAGCGGCGCTTATATTTGCAAACTCGTCGCAGGTACATTTACCCAATCCGGTAAAATGATGTTCATCAAATAAGTTTGTAGTTATATTTAATAAAAGTTATTAAATGAATAGTAAAAAATGAAAAGGATGCAGTCATGATAAAAAGAGCAGCATTTGTGTTTTTCTTTACTGTATCCAACCTTTTCACGTTTTTAAATGTTGTAACAGCAAAGGAACGATTAATTTACTGGACAGATAAACAAGACGACAAGATATATTGCGGAGATGCTGACGGTAGCCAATATAGGGAACTGCTCTCTTCTCGTGTAGTATTTTTGTTGGCAGCAGCCCAAGGATATATTTATTATTATGAAGATGATGCCATCCGGCGTGAGAATATGGAAACAAGAAGGATTAAAACATTGGTTTCCGGAACAGGCCTGGTAAAGAGTATGGTTATTGACACACTCCACAACAAAATGTATTGGAGCGTATCAGACAGCGGAAAAATTTGGCAAGCTGATATAACCGGTTCAAACAAGCAAGAATTTTTATGTGGTCTGACCCGGCCCAACAATCTGGCCCTGGATCTGGTCTATGAAAATCTCTATTGGATGAATGCCTCAAGTGATACTCTTTATTGTGTTGGTTTGGATGGTGAAAAAATAAGATCAATCATAGAACACAATGAAAAGATAATTGATTATGTTGTTGATGGAAGAGGTCGTCGAATTTATTTTTTTGATGATAACGGTCGTGTTCTCAAGGGTGTAAATCTGGACGGCAATGAAGAAGAGATTGTTTATGTTGTTGGATATTGGAATCATCAAAAAAGGCTACAGCTTGATTCAAAAAATAAAAAGCTTTATCTGACACATTATTTCGGTGTATGGAGAATGAACACCGATGGAACTGAATTTGAAGCGCTGATTAAAAGAGATGATTTAATTGCTCTTTATCTATGTTTGGATCTATCAACGGGAGAGATGTACTGGTATGATTATTATTGGTCCCGTACGATTTATCGTTCCCGTCTGGACGGACGAAATATTAAACCGTTGATTGTTAATTATGGAAGTCCGGTATGCCTTGCTCTTGACCGGGAAAATGATAAGATATACTGGGCAAGTTCTTATGCCAGTATTTTTAAATGTAATATGGACGGTTCAGATGTTGAATTTCTTACAAATGTAGTAGAATATGGAATATATATATATGACATTGCTTTGGATGTTGTGAATGAAAAGATGTATTGGGCTAGACAGTCAGAGGGTAAATCTATTGGTTGTAAGAATTTAGATGGCAGCCGGGTTGAATACCCTTATTACATTCATGGATTTGCGTATGGAGTTGCAGTTGACCCTTTTGATGGAACATTATATTGGAGTAATTCACTTAATACGGTTCTAGGTGCCAATTTGAATAACAGCAGTAATGATGTTGAAAAAATTATAAAGTCTTCAGGACAACCGGACGATATTGCTCTTGATTTAAAAAATAAAAAGATATATTGGACCGAAAGGGCTGTAGATTTTAGAGGTGTTAAACGTGCCAATTTAGACGGCAGTGATATTCAGGCTATTGTTACCGGTCTTAAATGGCCTTGTGGTCTTGCCCTGGATGTTGAAGGTAATAAAATATACTGGATTGAAAGAGAACCCGGTAAAATAAAACGGGCAAATTTGGACGGAACAGACATAGAAGAACTGTATACCGGTTTGTCTTATCCCTATCGCTTGGCCTTGTCCTTTGAAAATAGCGGTTCGACCGGTGTTGAGAAAAAAGACGATGGACCGAATTTATTACTGCAGGAATTAGCACTTGATCAAAATTACCCAAATCCCTTTAATCCGGAAACGACAATCACATTCTGGACGGCAAAAGACGATCATTACAGTCTCAAGGTTTACAATATTAGTGGACAAAGGGTTGCCGTATTGTTAGACGATGACTGTGAGGCTGGTACGCATCAGGTGTTGTTTGATGCTTCTAACTTGCCTTCAGGAACTTATTTTTATCGCCTTAAAGGCGGTGGTATGAATGAAATTAAAAAAATGATCCTCCTGAAGTAAATTGACTTTCAAGAACTCGGAGACTTATTTACCCTCCGAGTTCTTGTCCTTATATCTAACAATTTTTTACTGGCTATGGGTGTATAATCCACAAATATTTATTAATTACCCTAATCTGCTCTATATGGTCAGTTAACCATCCTTCCAAAACACCTCTCAACATCCATCTCACTAAAATTATCTAATCTATTAAAACCATAATCAACCCATTTCAAACGCATGTCATTTATTAATCGGGACTGGTTACAGGATTTATATGCTCCGCCTGGCTTTTTCAATGACATTGCCAAAGGTATAAAACCTCAAACCGAAATGCCCCAGTTTATCGTGTTCATCAAACCGGTACAGGTTGGAATTACAGAGCGGTTGTTGGTTGAACTCTTGCACTATGTTTCCAGTGGATTACGCGGTCTGTATGTCATGCCGAACCAAACCCTGAGATCAAACTTTGTACATGACCGGATTGACAAACTTTTGAGCTTTGTTCCCCTGTACAAAAGTCATTTGGATGAAGGGGGTGAAAGTGACAGTGTCTTGCAGAAACATTATGGCAAAGGGACCATGCGGTTTGTGGGATCAAATTCAAGAACAGAGTTTGTAGAAAATCCTGTGGATATCGCATTTGTTGATGAATATGATGAATCAGACATGGACAACCTGGACCAGTTAAAAGACCGATTGAAAGCATCTGAATATAAAATGCTCCGGTATTCCTCACGTCCGACTGTTGAGAATTGTGGAGTGGATGGTTTATACAGGTCTACAAATCAATCCCGATACCTGACCCGGTGTCAGCATTGTAACAAATACATTGAACTGGATTGGTTTAAACATGTTGTCAGGCAGGTTGATTCTGAAGGATTGATTTTTAAACCCATAAGAGAGGAAAAAGGCAAACCGCAAATTATCTGTGATAAATGTGAAAAGATTATACATGAACCATGGATCGGTGAGTGGATTGCCAAATATCCGGATAAACCGAGAGTCGGTTACAGGTTTTCAAGGTTGATCAGTTTTGATACAGACCTTTTGGAATTATGGAATGAATTTCAGGAAGCTCTGGGAGATACGACCAAGACACAGTTGTTTCACAATTCAAACCTGGGTCGTGCGTTTGCTCCAAAGGGAAGTAAGATAACTGAAGCATTAATGGAAAAATGTAAAGATGATTATCTCATGCCGTCGACAGGAAATAATACTTTTATGGGAGTTGATCCAGGTGGTCGGCATCATTATTTCATCTGGGAACGATACAATGGAAGAAAACGGTTGGTTGCTTGTGGTGCCGCTTATGATTGGGACACACTGGATTTTCTCATCGATCAATATAATGTTGAAGTCTGTACAATTGATGGTGAATATGATACCACGAAAGCCAAAGAACTGCAAGCATCCCGACCAGGCAAGGTGTGGTTATGTTGGTATAAAAAAGGGGGCAGTTTACAGGATCAGACAGTTGACATAGATAATAAAATCATTGCTCTGGACCGGACACAAGCTCTTGATCGTGTTTTAAAGAATGTTTTAAAAAGTGAACAAGATGGATTTATCCTTCCGAGAAACTGGAGAAAAGTATCTGATGGTGAGTTATTGGATCATTTTACATTACCAGTCAGATATTTTGACCCTAATACAAATCGTCAGGTTTGGAGTAAGCCGATTAGTGGAGACCACTTACTCCATGCAGCAGCTTATTCTTTAATCAGTGAAGAAATTGGTGGAACGATAGGAGGATCGATGGTGTGGAGCAGGGCTGGAAAGGCCAGATAAATTTTAATAGAAAGGAATGATATGCCAGTACAAATAAATCCAAAATTAGAATCGACAAAGAAACGGTTAACGATATTAAGAAATCATATTTATAAAATGAGTAAATCATTTGAAAAGAGTGGTTCTAAAAGTCCGGCAAGTGATGCAATCCGGGAGGTGTCTAAAAAGACTGGATTTTCTGAGAGTTATTTGCGTGATGTTTATTACAAGTATTGAAGCGTGAAAAGTGGAGAATATAATGGTTTGTCGAGCCCTGCAGTGATGCGGGGCTTGACTATAAAAAATGAATAACAAGTCTAAATATCCTTGACTTTGTCAATAAAAATAACTAGAATGTTCTAATCAAAATCAAATTAACTATTCTACGGGGAGTATCGATGAACAAATTTATATTCTAAAATTACATAGCAATAAGAATTTTTGTGTTGCGGGATTACTGTATCCAGGGCTAATAGTTCCTTTTCTATTTTTGCATTCTGGGGCTCGGGGTATAATATATAATTCATCTATTTTATAAATAGTATATTTGTTAAACTTGACGAGTATAGTAAACAATAAATTTTGCCAGCAACATAGAATGATAAAGAACCAGATGGAGATACTAAAATGAATTTTAAACAATTCACTTTAATTCTTTTATTCTTAACTCTCGTACTTTTTTCATGTAAAAATGCATTGGACTCGAAAGACAATAAGCTTGTTGCAGATGCGGGACCGGACCAGACAACGCTTGCGGGCAGTTATGTAGTTTTAGATGCCGGTAAAAGTACCGGAGCTATTGATTGGTATGAATGGGAACAGGTTGGAGGTAATCCTGGAAAGGTCATACTTTTTTCCGGGGAAGATAAAGACAAACAACTTGTTAGCTTTAACAAGGAAGGATTGTATAAATTTAAATTAATAGTCAAAAGTGGTGAAGAAAGCAGCAATCCCGATGAAATAAATATAAATGTATTACCCAATCTTAATTCCAGATTTGAAGACGTTAATTTGGAAATATATGTTCGAGCTGCTTTAAAAAAGCAGATGGACGAGCTCACCGATGAAGCATTGTTAAAGCTGGATAGCCTTTTATACAGTTTCCCTACTCCTGATAAAGTCACATCGCTCGTTGGTTTGGAAAGTTGTAAAAATTTGCAAGTTCTCTTTTTAAGTCTGCAAAATATATCAGACATATCACCATTAGCGACCTTAACCAATTTAAAAGAGCTTTCTTTAAACCAAAACCGCCTCATCAAAGATATCTCACCTTTGGCAAACTTAACGGAACTCGAATATTTGGATATTTTTGGCAATTTAATTAAAGATTTATCTCCACTAGCTAATTTAATAAAGCTAAAATATTTAAATTTAAGGTATAATGAAGAAATTAATGATATATCAGCATTAAAAAATATGACACAACTGGTTGACTTGAAAATGGCAGCAGCATCAATAACCGATTTGGCTCCGCTGAATAATTTAACAAAACTCCAGATATTATGGTTTACAAATTGTGGTGTTGAAGACATTTCCCCATTAAGCAGCTTAACTAATATAGTAGATCTGAAATTGTCCTTTGCGAATATCATTGATATATCACCCCTTGCCAGAATGGAAAAACTGGAATGGTTAGCTCTGGAAAAGAACAAGATATCCAATCTTTCACCGTTGCAAAATTTAACAAAATTGAGGTATGTAAGGGTTTGGGACAATCAGATTGTGAATATAAAACCCCTTGTGAATAATCCAAACATTGGAAAAGGCGATATTGTTGGCCTGGATGGTAATCCACTTGACGATGTTTCCATCAATCAATACATTCCGATATTACAGTCTCGCGGGATTTACATAACCTGGTGATATTAAGGAGGGGGAGAGAAATGACAGTAATGATTAGATATGGTCTTTATTACAATTTTCTTTACTTGGTTCTCAAATTTTTATAGTTATTCCATCCCAATATTATATATAATGGGAATTAAATAAGTGAATAATTAAAAAAATGTATGCATACCAAAGTTTTCAGTGACTCAAAAATAATTTACAAATCAAATCTATTAGGAGAACTCTAATTATGAGATGTAAAAATGAGTATTTGATGATTATTATTATCTTAATATGCATCACTACCCCTCTTTCAGCTCAAATGACATATAAAGGTTTAATTTTTAGTGAGGTATATCTTGATAAGAACCAACCAGAGCAAAGTTGGTTAGAAATATATAATCCAACATCTGCTACTGTAATATTAGAAAATTTTCGTGTTTATCATATCAAAACTACAAATATGTTACCGCGAGATATAATAGAAAAAGGTGGAATAGAAATTCCTTCTAAAAAGTGTATTGTGCTGTGCGCAAATAATAAGTTTTCCAATAATTCCTTTAGTGGAGAATTGGAATTCATAGAGGTTCCAGGGATTGCCTGTTTTGGAAAAGGAGGGTTTTTCTCAATGTCGACAAGAGATTTTGGTGAAAGTGGTATTGACATCATTCGATATGGCGCTCCTGAATATACATCAGAACTTCAAAATCAATTAGGTGACTTTGTTGTGCCTTTATCAGAAGATTTAAAAAGTTATTCAAGAGTAAAAAGTCAAAATAATGAAAAACCATTTAAACCCAATTTTATTAAAACAATGCCATCCCCATGTCAATATTCTGAAAAGGAGGCTGAAAATGAATAAATTTGGTTGGAAAGTAAAGATATTAGTGGTTCTCTTTTTAATTATAAATGGATCACCTCTTTTAGCTACTTCGTACTATGCTGTTTGTGTTGGTATAAGCAATTACTATGGTGGCAGGTATGACTTGCCAATTGCTTGTGTTCGTGATGCAACGGATATGCATGATTATTTAATAAACTACCAATTATGGCCTATAGATAATGTTATAGCAATAACCCAAAGTGACGCCACAGAGTCAACTATTTTAAATGCAATTGACGATATGCCTAACACTACAGGCAATACAGATATGTTCTTTTTTTCCGGTCATGGTGAATCTATAGGCTTAACGACCTATAACATAAATTACATATCCCCAGCAGAAGTGACAAGTAAATTCGGAAGCTCTTTTGATCAATATTGTTGTATTCTTGACGCGTGTCTTTCAGGTAGTTTTTTGTCTTCAATGTCACATGGTGAAATATTAACTTCATGTAGAGACGATGAGTACTCCGACACTGCTGGTCCAGATGATAACTCTATCTTTTCTTATTTTGTTTTGGAAGGTATTAAAAACGATCAAGCAGATCCAACAGCAGGTCATGTTGTGTCAGTACGGGATCTTTATAATTATGCTGCTCCGAAGGCAACAGCTTATGCTGATTCTGCAGTAAATGTGAGTATGCATCCTCAGTTCGAAAGTAACTTAGGTGTGCTCAATTTATCTGATTTAAGGACAACATCCGGTACAATGATTGATGATGAGCTTTGGGACCAAACAATTAATTTAACAGGAAATGTTACAATTTCTAGCGGTAAAAAATTAGTAATATATAACTCTACTGTTAATTTAAATGGTTATTCCATTGTGTGTGAAGGAACGGGATGTATTATTAATAAAGGCACAATACAACCCGATATTCCACTATTAGACGGTTCAACAATAATAGCTCAATACCCTTCTTTGCAATCTGCCATATCAAATGCTTCGTCTGGAGAAACAGTGCATGTGTATTCTTCCTGTACAATAAGCGACAATTTAACAATCCCTTCAGGCATCACGCTTAATGTTGATCCAGGTATAACTGTCAGCACTGTAAGCGGCAAAAAGATTACAGTCAACGGTACTCTCACAGCTAATGGCACCTCTGGTCAAATAACTTTTAATTCCACGGGAGGCACATGGTATGGGATTGAGGTAAACAGTACAGGGATTTTTGCTCCACGCTATTGTAATTTTAATCATGCACAATATCCTATAACATATCATAGTGGAATGTATGATGTTATATATTGTAATTTTATGAACTATACCAAAGCGCTAAAGTATGATAATTATTCATATGGTTGGCTAATTCGTAATACTATCAATGAATATGGCGGTACAGGGGTTGAGTATACACAATATTCATGGGGAGATATTCGCTCGTACAATGAAATCCAGGACAATTACTACGGCGTTAAGATCGATAATACATCACACCCGGATTTAGGTACTTATGCCGGTCAGGGATATAACAGCATCTGCAGTGTTATGTATGATGTTTACTCTACGAATGCGAGCAGTGTCAATGCCCAATACAATTACTGGGGTGGCGGTGATCCGAGTATTTATGGTAATGTTCTCTGGTCACCAGCCCTGGCTACAGACCCCTTAGCAAAGCGGAGTGCCAGATTAGCGGATGCCCCGGCAGAAAAGATTGAGTTCAGCTTTGAAGAAACAGTGGGCTTTGAAGAATTTGATCAGGCACAATTGTTGGTTTCAGAAGAAAAAACAGAAGAGGCGTTGATGATATTAAGGGATTTGATCAGCCGCTATCCTGATTATAATGTGGGAAGGCAGTCTCTGGCTTTTGAATACCAAATACTAGAAAAGGAAGGTCGAAAAGCTGAATCGAAAGCACGAATGCAGACAATGACGAGTCAATATGACGGAAAAGAAATTTCTGGTGTTGCTAATTCTATTCGTGTGATTCAATCGCTTAGAGAAGGTGATTATAACCAAGCTGTTTCTATCGCACAAGATGTTGTTGAAAAGTTCCCGGATACTAATCTTGAAAAATATTCATTGTATGATCTTGGAACCATTCATTGGTATTATCTTGCAGACAAAAAAACAGGTGAAGAATATTTTCAGACGCTTATAAAAAAATATCCCAAAGATGATCTTTCCATATCCGCATTAGCAACGATTGGTGAATGGGAGCCCGGTATTGAACAACAGTCTTCTGAAGAAGTTGATAACACACCGACTGTATTCCAGAACCATCCCAATCCTTTTAACCCGGCTACGACCATCACTTTTCGAGCGGCAAAAGACGATCATTTCAGTCTTAAAGTGTATAACATTCGCGGCCAGGAAGTTGCCGTCTTATTGGATGGACACCGTCAAGCTGGAACGCATCATGTGTTGTTTGATGCTTCCAACTTGCCTTCAGGAACTTATTTTTATCGCCTTAAAGGCGGTGGTATGAATGTGGTCAAAAAAATGATTTTATTAAAATAAATAACATTATGCCCCTCAGTGGTTTAATAGCCGTTGGGGGGATATTTTGAGACTGTAAACTTTTTTGTGTAAATGAATATTACTATATTTGAATGATCATACGGTCCTTAAAAATAATAGACAATTGCGACACAATAATGGGCCAATTAGCGATAGGTTTATTCCACTTTTTAGCAATGTCCCGATAAGCCAGGAACAACATTTTTTTCAAAGCGTCATCATGGGGAAACAAAGATTTCGTCTTGGTCACTTTGCGTAATTGCCGATGAAGTGCTTCAACGCTATTGGTAGTATAGATCAGTTTTCTGATTTCTTCCGAATACTGGAAATAGTTTGACAGGTTGCTCCAATTATTTTTCCACGAGTTTGTCACCACAGGATATTTTTTGCCCCATTTTTCTTCAAGATGTTCCAGTTGCAGTTCAGCATTCTCTTTGGTCGGACTCTGATAGACCAGTTTCAAGTCTTTGATGAATTCCTTTTGATGTTTGGACGCTACATAACGTAATGAATTCCGGATTTGGTGGATGACGCATAATTGTACGACTGCCTCAGGGAAAATCGTGGCAATGGCATCAGGGAAACCTTTTAATCCATCAACGCAGGCAATGAGTATATCTTCAACACCACGGCTCTTTAAATCGGTCAACACGGACAACCAGAAATTAGCGCCTTCGGACTGGTCGATCCAGATGCCAAGCATTTCCTTCAATCCGTCACTGTTGATCCCCAAAACCGTATAGGCAGCTTTGTTGACAATACGACTTTCTTCGCGGATTTTATAATGAATAGCATCTAAATAAACAATAGGATAGAGTTTATCCAGAGGACGGGCCTGCCACTCCACGACAAACTCCCTGACCCGTTCGGTGACATTGGATATAAACGCCGGAGAAACTTCCAGGCCATACAATTCATCAAGGTGCTCCTTGATGTCTCGTGTGGTCAATCCTTTAGCATACAGGGAGATGATGATCTCATCGATTTTGCCCAGATCACGGTGGTGTTTTTTGATCAAAGCCGGATCAAATTCACCGTTGCGGTCGCGAGGGACTTTGATTTGAATTTCACCAAAGTCTGTTTTTACGGTTTTACTACTGGCACCATTTCGGCTATTACCACTATTATCGCCTTCTGATGAATGCTTCTCATAACCCAGATGTTGGCTCATTTCCGCTTCCAGTATCTGGTCGGACAAACCACGAATTAAATTCTTGACCACACCGTCTTTACCCAAAAGATCGTCTGCGGTCTTGCAGTTTTCAAAGTCTTTTTCAAGTTGCTTAATAAGTTCTGATGTGAGTTTCATTGGTAAATTCTCCTGTGTTATTTTAAAATGTCATTTTCTTTGATAAAACACAAGTGAATTTACAGTCCCTGGCGAAAAAAATGTCAGTAAATCAAATTAGGCCGAAATTCAATAACCCTACGGGTCATTGAATCCTATGAAATTGATTTACACAAAACTTTGGACACTTCCGATATTTTTCCGATAGTATCTATTTTATGTATAAAATTTTGTTAAATAAGGTATCGATCCTAATTATCAAGTTGGTAATAAGCATGAAACGGCTATTTGAGTGGGGTGATTTCAATGATACTTTTGTGGAAAACAATTGATAAAAAGCTCTTTTGATTTACCAGAAATATAGTTTTTATAAATAAAGAGTTATTGCAGACAATATTTTTTATTCTATTTTTATTTAACCAATACTATAATTTGTGCTATGATTTTTGTAGAGGTGTGCCACCTTGAGTCAAATAGCTTATAAATATTAGTCTTCAAGTAAGGAGTAATTGCGATGAAAAAAAAATTTCTTTTCATATTTTTATTTGCAGTACTAATAACTACTGTGAATGTATGCTTGGGATCAGAAAAGTTTTCATATGGATTTAAAATAGGTTTAAGTAATTGGAAAATGATGTCATTAACTGAAACTCTTGATATAAGCAATTCACCTAAAAATTTTTATCCGATAGGGATTTCTATATGCGGTTTAGTTGAGACTGAACTATTCTCAAATTTTTTTTTTAATTAGTGAATTAGCCTATCAAAGAAAACAAACTGAAATTACAGTATACACAGGATACGACACCCTTTTAAGGCAAAGGTTTATTGCTCAATATCTGTCTTTGCCTATATTATTTAAATACCAATTTCCACGTTTTTTTTAAATTTTATACTCTCACTGGCCCTTGTTTGGGGTATTTGCTCAAGAGTAAATATGAAGTTTCAGAATTTGATATTATTTTTGAAACTTCTGAAATTACCAATGCTCTTCCAAAATTTGATAACTCGATAATATTTGGGATTGGAAAAAAAATTGACATCTCAAAATTATTTTTCATTTTCGAGATGAGAGGACAATTGGGATTAACTAAGTATAATTATTACGAAATCGGAAAATGGAGGAATATGGGCTTGCAGCTTTTGTTTGGACTTCAATTTAAATAATGTATAAATGAACATCTTAAAAGCTTGAATCACAACATTTATATATAAGAATGTTGGTAAAATTTCACTTTATGCTAATTAGAACCAATACAAATTACTAATAAGCCATCTAAATTTTTATAAATCAGAAAACAGTTTGGAGGAGCAATGAAAACTAAATTGAGATTAAGTTTAATTATTTTTTTTACGCTTGTACTATTTTCAACATCTGGGTTTGCTAATGAAGATTATTTTAATACAGTCATACTAATAAAAGCTGATAAGGATTTAGCCAGTATTTCTAACACGATTAAAAAAGTTCATTTTGATTTCGAATCTTTAAACACACTTGATCTCTCAGAGACTGTAAAAGATAACGCTTTAATTAGTCATATTTTTGATTTTAATGGAGAGGAGTTAAATAAAAATTTTATCCTTGAAAGTTCCCTTTTTTTTTCTGCTAACTTAAAAACCCTATTTTTAAAATATCAACCTGAGTATATTGAAAGAATTTTTAGTCCACCATTTGAAACAACTCAATATAATCATCAGGGGGAACAGGTTAAGGTTCCCGATTTATCAATACATTATAGAATCAAGTTATGTAATCAAAATAAGCAACTTGATTTCATAAGAGATTTAAATCAGTTAAAAAATAAAGAAATCGCATTTTTACCACCAACTCCGGCCCAAACATCAAATGATGGAGATGTGCCTCCCAATGACAGTAATTTTAGTCAACAGTGGTATTTGAAAAAAAGCGAAACATATAGTATAAATGCAGAAGAGGCTTGGGAAATAGCCAACGATAATACAAGTATTCTGATCCATATAAACGAATATCATATAGATGGTTCATTTTCATCAATAAACCATAACGATTTGAACAATAATATTTTCTATCAAGAACTGTTAGATGGCCCAACCTGGAGCCATTTAAATGAAGTTTGTGGCGTAGCATCTGCTGTTACGAATAACTCAAACTGCCTTGCAGGAGTAGCTTACAACAGTAAACTATGGGCTACAACAGCTGATTTAACATCTGAGAGAGCAGATCAGCTAAAAACTGCATCGGATAATGGAGCAAGAATTGCTAACTTTTCATGGAATATTGAAACAAATGTAAGTGCATTAGAAGATGCTGTTGAGTATGCTTTCAATAAAGGGGTATTTATGGTAGCAAGTGGTGGTAACACTGGTGCAAGGAGCACTACAAGGTATCCAGGAAATTATGATTCCTATGTTATGTCAGTTTCTGCGATAGCTCAAAATGGTACCCAACCAGATTGGGTAACTTGGGGACCCCATATTGATGTCACAGCCCCGGGAGATAACATATTGCTTGTGTCGGGGCAGCCTAATAGTACAAGAACATGGCATGGAACATCATATTCTTCCCCAATGGTAGCAGGAATAGCAGCCTTACTGCTTTCAAAGAATAGTAATCTAAGTCCGACCCAAGTCAGAACGATTATTGAGGAAAGTGCAATCCATATGGGGGACTCAGGAAAAAATGAAAATTATGGATGGGGTCGAGTTGATGCTTTTGATGCTTTGCTTTCAGTTCCTGAAATATTCCCAACTATTCAAAGCGCAATAAATGCAGCATCACCTGGAGCAATAGTTCATGTGAGAGGGACAAATACAATATCAAGTAACGTAGTTGTTCCTGCTGGTGTTACATTGACATTTGAATCAGGAACAACTTTAAATTTTTCTGGGACTTCCTACATAACTGTTAACGACAGTGGTGCAATTTATGCTGAAGGTCCTGTTACCTTTTCTCCAAGTGATCGAAGAATTGTGTTTACCGGTGGAGAATTAATAATGGACAATCAATGGGGCTTTCCGGTCACCATTTCCGACAACCTTACCGTAAATTCAGGGAAAACATTAACTGTACTGCCTGGCTCTAACATTAAAACTGCATCCGGTAAAAAGCTGACTGTCAATGGGTGGCTGATCGCCCAGGGATCACATACCAGCCCTATCACCTTTCAAAGTGTTAGTGGGTATTGGTATGGTATAGATGCTGTCGATGGTTATGTACAACTGGAGTATTGTTATGTGCAAAATGGAGGTGTCAAAAGTTTTGTGTAAATCAATTTCATAGGATTCAATGACCCGTAGGGTTATTGAATTTCGGCCTAATTTGATTTACTGACATTTTTTTTACCAGGGACTGTAAATTCACTTGTGTTTTACCAAAGAAAATGACATTTTAAAATAACACAGGAGAATTTACCAATGAAACTCACATCAGAACTTATTAAGCAACTTGAAAAAGACTTTGAAAACTGCAAGACCGCAGACGATCTTTTGGGTAAAGACGGTGTGGTCAAGAATTTAATTCGTGGTTTATCCGACCAGATACTGGAAGCGGAAATGACCCAACATTTGGGTTATGAGAAGCATTCTTCAGAAGGCGATAATAGCGGTAACAGCCGAAATGGTGCCAGTAGCAAAACCGTAAAAACAGACTTTGGTGAAATTCAAATCAAAGTCCCCCGCGACCGCAACGGTGAATTTGATCCGGCTTTGATCAAAAAACATCAGCGTGATCTGGGCAAAATCGATGAGATCATCATCTCCCTGTATGCTAAAGGATTGACCACACGAGACATCAAGGAGCACCTTGATGAATTGTATGGGCTGGAAGTTTCTCCGGCGTTTATATCCAATGTCACCGAACGGGTCAGGGAGTTTGTCGTGGAGTGGCAGGCCCGTCCTCTGGATAAACTCTATCCTATTGTTTATTTAGATGCTATTCATTATAAAATCCGCGAAGAAAGTCGTATTATCAACAAAGCTGCCTATACTGTTTTGGGGATCAACAGTGACGGATTGAAGGAAATGCTTGGCATCTGGATCGACCAGTCCGAAGGCGCTAATTTCTGGTTGTCCGTGTTGACCGATTTAAAGAGCCGTGGTGTTGAAGATATACTCATTGCCTGCGTTGATGGATTAAAAGGTTTCCCTGATGCCATTGCCACGATTTTCCCTGAGGCAGTCGTACAATTATGCGTCATCCACCAAATCCGGAATTCATTACGTTATGTAGCGTCCAAACATCAAAAGGAATTCATCAAAGACTTGAAACTGGTCTATCAGAGTCCGACCAAAGAGAATGCTGAACTGCAACTGGAACATCTTGAAGAAAAATGGGGCAAAAAATATCCTGTGGTGACAAACTCGTGGAAAAATAATTGGAGCAACCTGTCAAACTATTTCCAGTATTCGGAAGAAATCAGAAAACTGATCTATACTACCAATAGCGTTGAAGCACTTCATCGGCAATTACGCAAAGTGACCAAGACGAAATCTTTGTTTCCCCATGATGACGCTTTGAAAAAAATGTTGTTCCTGGCTTATCGGGACATTGCTAAAAAGTGGAATAAACCTATCGCTAATTGGCCCATTATTGTGTCGCAATTGTCTATTATTTTTAAGGACCGTATGATCATTCAAATATAGTAATATTCATTTACACAAAAAAGTTTACAGTCTCTGCAAAATGCTTCCTATGGTGTTCGAAACTATAACGCATCGACTCATATTTATTATTCGGCCATCAATAGCTGTGCTTACCATTGTATTTCATTCAATAACACAGGTGATGGATGGGTGCAATACAGCAATTTTTCAAAACCAGGAGGTGATGCCATTGACTGTAACCAGTATGCTTCGCCTGATATTCATTCGTATAATGATATTAAAAACAGCCTGATCGGTATTAATGTAGATGCAACATCTTATCCTGATGTCGGCACAACATATTATTATGGTCGAAATGATATAACGAATAATGATTATGCTATTAGCAGCTCAAATGTCAATACTATTTATGCTGAAAATAATTGGTTTGGCTCAGCGCCACCTGATGATGAATTATTTGAAGGAACTATTGATTATACACCATACTTGTCTTCAGACCCTACTTCAACCACCTATCCAAAGATGAATTCGCAACAGCGGATTGTGCCTTTAAGTTTTGCAGAAGAAAAAATATACAGCACGGACAAACGAGGTCAGGAAGAATTCAAGCAGGCCCATGATGCCTATGCCCAGAAAAACCTGACGACTGCCCAGCCATTGTTTGAGGCTGTTTATCAACAGTATCCAGACAGTCCCATCGGCAAGCAAGCTTTGGCTTTTGCTGCCAAGTGTGCTTATCAACAAGAGGATAAAAGCAATGTTAAAGGGTTACTGGATCAAGTTAGTAATCAATATAAAAACTCGGATATTGCCATACTGGCAAAATCTTTAAAAACCGCTTACATGTTAAGGGCACAACAGTACGACGATGCCATTTCAGCAGCAGAAGAGATTGTAAAAAACCATAAAACATCTTCCTATTATAAATATGCGCTTTATAATTTGGGTAATGTATATTGGATGCACCTGAAAGATAAATCAACCGGAGAAAAATATTACCGCCAGTTGATAGACGAGTTTCCAAAAGACGAGCTGAGTTATTCAGCCCTAACAACTATTGGTGAATGGTCCCCGGAAATGGAAAAACAGTTTACTGAAGAAGTTGAGGCGACATCAACTGTTTTCCAAAACCATCCCAATCCCTTTAATCCTGTAACGACTATTAGTTTTAAAGCCGCAAAAGACGCTCATTTTACTCTCAAGGTTTACAATATCCGTGGCCAGGAAGTTGCCGTATTGCTGGACGGTCACCGTCAAGCTGGAACACATCAGGTATTGTTTGACGCTTCAAATTTACCTTCAGGAACTTATTTTTATCGTCTTGAAGGTGGCGGTATGAATGTGGTTAAAAAAATGATTTTACTCAAATAAGTAAATTGATTTTCAAGAACTCGGGGACTTATTTACTCTCCGAGTTCTTGATTTTATACCTAAAAATTTTTTCCAAGCTATGGGTGTATAATCTACAAAATATTGCCTTGGGATATTTGATAAATTTCTTAAAAACCGCTTGCTCCAATATTCAAAATGGCTTATATAAAGCGATAGTTCTAACTGTAACGCAATTTGTATTTAATAATGCAAATAACTGGGGATTACCCCCCCTAAAAAAAATAAAAAATGAATTTCAAATCTAAATATCCTTGACTTTGTCAATAAAAGTAACTAAAATGACCTAATCAAAATCAAATTAACTACTCTACGGGGAGTGTCAATGAACAAATTTATAATTTAAAAGTACATAATCGACAAAATTAATGTAACGGGATTGTTATATCCGGGGCTAACAGTTATATTTCTATTTTTGTATGTTGGGGCTCGGGGTGTAATGGATGTTTTTTTCAATTTTTGTTAACTTGGGCAATTGGTGGAAAGCTAAATAATATTTTGTTTTTAATTTTATTTGGTTGGTATTATTAATGGAATAGATATTTAAATGGAGTAAATTGATTGATTAATTTGGGGATATGCCTTTATAAAAAATTTTTTCGTTTGATCATTAATGTATTTTTTATAGATAGTAATTTTTCAAATTCGATATTTTTTATTTTATTTATATTTAGAAAAAGCACTACGCTATTTTTTTATTACGGTTACTTTAGCGGTAGGCCACCATAGTAAATTTTTATCAAATTATAGATCAGATAATAAAATATATGTAATATATAATTAAAAAATGATTCACAATGTTTTTATTGACAATTTGGAGATTAATTATGAGATACTCTTATATTTGTATTTACTTGACATTAATTTTTACAAATATAGTATCCGCTAAAAATCTATATTTACAGTCCAATGAAAATGTGGATATTCAAAAAGAATCAACATCCAATTTTTCAAAAGGTTTAAAATTGGGAATGGGATTGATAAATGTAAAAATTGAAAATGATTGGTTAAAGTATGATAAATTGTCAGATAATTTAAAGCCACATTTAGGAATATTTGGGGAAATAAAGTTATCAACACGCTTCTACTGTGAAGCATCATTAATGTATGAAGTGATGGGATTTCAAATCAAAAATAATCAAGATTTTGACGTAGATGATTGGCTTGGGTACAATATTAATGTAAATGTTGATTATCTTGTAATTAAATTAACCACATGCTTCCAGCCATTCAACAATAAATGGAGACCTCAATTTTTTTGTGGAATTGGTATGGCAAATCTCATTTCAGCTCATGAGCAATATTCAAGTATTTATGAAGAAACTCAATATGAATGGGCAGGTACAACAAATATGGAAAAATTTATTAAAAAAACCTCTTTTCTCTCTTTTTGGGGTACAGGTATAAGAATTCCTTCAAACTTTTTTAATTATCCCAGTTTATTATTAGGTATACAATTTTCTTCACCAATGAAAAAAGACTGGCAGGGTAAAATAGGGAGTGCAAATCAACTAGAATTTACTCAATTTAAAATTCAAGATTTCACATTAACATTAAAGATTCCACTTTTCAAATAGAAAGGATTGATTTATAATGAAAAACATAACATTTCTTTTAATAATATTTACTTTTTTAAATAGTTATTCTCATGAAAGAATTTCAATACATACTGGAAGAGAAGCTTTTTATAAAATTTGTAATGATGTTGATTTGCTATTTCCAGAGTGGTCACAAGGACAGACAAGTACGAAACCATTCGTTTTTTACAACTTAAATGGTGATTCCGCTGCATATTTATTTACTGTTAAAGTTGAAGAAAAGTATGTCGGTTATTATGTTACAGGTGCATATAATGACCTTCCTATTCATGTAGATGCAACAAATGCACGACCTCCTCAAGAAAATACTCAAATTTGCAAAAAAATATTATCAAAAAAAATACAAACTAATATTGATGATATTAGAATAAAAAAGTATATATGGTCCTGGTGTGACAAATATTTTATCCAATTTGATACACCAAAAGGTAAATATTATATGGATTTAATCTATAAAAGTATTGTTGACGTTGATATTATTAATTCTTTTGAAAAGAGCGCTGAAGAAAGTAGAAAAGAATACGGTAAAGTTAATATTACTGAATGGGCCAATATAAATGATAATAGATTATATAAATCATGCAGTACTTCAAAAATTATTTCTGGTATAGATGCATTCACTTGGTATCGTGGATGTATCTCAACAAGCTTGGCAATGATTTTTAATTATTATGGAAGTGTCAATGCTTTTTCTAATTTATGGCATACTGTTAGTACCTTTAATTGGGACGGCCCAGGAAGTGATCCAAGATATACTGCTAAAAACCTCGTTGATCACTTTTCTGATTATTATGGCTGGCCCTCAAGTGGAGGTGAGGGAGATGATTATGGCTATGATCCAGACGATATGAAACCGTATGTTCCAAATTCTATTGTTTCTATAGCGAACTCTCATGGTTATACTTTTTCTTATCAAGAAAAAGGACAGTTTGTGAGCAGTGATGTTAAAAAGCAAATTGATCAAGACCGCCCTTTTGCTTATGTTATAACTGGTCATTGTCAAGTTGTTGTTGGATATGCGAATGATGGTAGTACACTCTATTATTATAATACTTATGATACATCTCTTCATTCACATAGTGTCAATGCAACTTCGCCACGTGCGATGCTAACTCCCTTGCCATATGTCAAGGTTCCTCAACAGATTTCTTCAATTTCCCAAGCCTCACAGCTTACTTTTGTAAAAAAAATAGTAGTATCTGCCGGAACTTATACAGAAACTGATGATATTACTATTCCTTCAAATATAACGCTTGAATTAGATCCTGGTGTGGTTTTAAGAATGGCATCCGGCAAAAAGCTGACTGTCAATGGGTGGCTGATCGCTCAGGGATCAGCTGCCAATCCCATTACGTTTCAAAGTGTCAGTGGTTATTGGTATGGTATAGATGCTGTCGATGGATATGTGCAATTGGAGTATTGTTATGTGCAAAATGCTTCCTATGGTGTTCGAAACTATAACGCATCGACTCATATTTATAGATCGGCCATCAATAGCTGTGCTTATCATTGTATTTCATTCAATAACACAGGAGATGGATGGGTGCAATACAGCAATTTTTCAAAACCAGGAGGTGATGCCATTGACTGTAATCAATATGCCTCTCCTGACATTCATTCGTATAATGACTTTACAAACAGTCTGATCGGTATCAATGTAGATGCAACATCTTATCCTGATGTCGGCACAACATATAATTATGGTCGTAATGACATGGCCAATCTCGATTATGCCATCTATAGTTCAAATGTCAATACCATTTATGCTGAAAATAATTGGTTTGGTTCAGCGCCACCAGATCCTAACTATTTTGAAGGAACGGTAGATTATACGCCCTACTTATCTTCAGATCCTACTTCAACCACCTATCCAAAGATGAATGCGCAACAGCGGATTGTGCCTTTAAATTTTGCAGAAGAAAAAATATACAGCACGGACAAACGCGGTCAGGAAGAATTCAAGCAGGCTTATGATGCTTATGCTAATAAAAATTTAACAGCTGCTTTGCCTTTATTTCAGGCTGTTTATCAAGAATACCCGAACAGTCCTATCGGCAAGCAAGCCTTGGCTTTTGCTGCAAAGTGTTCATATAAACAAAATGGTAAAAGTAATGTTGGAAATTTACTGGAACAGGTAAACAGTCAATATAAAAATACGGACATTGCAGTACTGGCAAAATCTCTTCAAACCGCTTATATGTTGAGAGCACAACAATATGACGATGCCATTGCCGCAGCAGAGGAGATTGTAGGAAACCATAAAACATCTTCCTATTATAAATACGCGCTTTATGATTTGGGTAATGTGTATTGGATGCACCTGAAAGACAAGTCAACCGGAGAAAAATATTACCGCCAGTTGATAGAAGAGTTTCCAAAAGACGAGTTGAGTTATTCAGCCCTAACAACCCTGGGTGAATGGACCCCGGAAATGGAAAAACAGTTTACTGAAGAAGTTGAGGCGACATCAACTGTTTTCCAAAACCATCCCAATCCCTTTAATCCTGTAACGACTATTAGTTTTAAGGCTGCGAAGGATGATCATTTCAGACTTAAGGTTTACAACATACGCGGGCAGGAAGTTGCTGTCTTACTGGATGGACACCGTCAGGCTGGTACACATCAAGTGTTGTTTGATGCTTCAAATCTGCCAACAGGTACATACTTTTATCGTCTTGACGGCGGTGGTATGAATGTGGTAAAAAAGATGATCCTCCTTAAGTAAATTGACTTTCAAGAACTCGGGGACTTATTTACCCTCCGAGTTCTTGTCCTTATATCTAACAATTTTCTTCATGCTATGGGTGAATTACCCACAAAATATTGATTAATTACTCCGATTCTGCTATATATAGAATGCGTTATTTAAATATATTCTATATATGGGCAGTTAATGAACCTTCCAAAATTCAATCTTAATAAATATTTCCCACCAAAACAATCCAACAATGTTATTGTTAAATCCCAACTTTATTCTGCAAGTGACAGCCCATTCCAGACCTATTTAAACGGATACGAACCGTTACGATACAATTTAAAGATTTATAATATTCTCCGAGAAGCCATTCCCATTTTAGATGTCGCTGTGTTAAAGCTTCGGAGATTGATCGGGGATTTTGAATACCGTTGTGATAATCCGAATGTTTTAAAAGCCTTGAACAACTTTAAAAAAGAGATCAGGGTCGGATATTTCCACAAAGGACTTCACGGGTGTTTACAACAAGTCTATGATTCAGCTCTGGCAAATGGTTACGGTGTCTTTGAGACCGTTCCTTTTGCCGGTTTGAATGGTGTTGACCGGTTAAAAGTCGGTGATGCTGCCAAAGTTCGTTTTATCCGAAAAGACGGCAGACTGTGGTTGGCTTCCATACCTCATGATGCTGCAAAACCTGTTATTTTAGAACACCCTGAATTTGTTCAGTATTTGACATTTGATTTAAGAGACGGCCATCCCCAGGGAGTGAGTCTGTTTAATTCCATGCCTTTTGTGGCTGAGATATTGTTAAGGATTCAGCAATCTATAAAGAATGCTGTTGTCAGGATCGGCGACCCGACATTTGTATTACTGATTGAAGGCGGGAGAGGTACAAATTATACTGACCTGAAAGATTCCGCCGATAAGCTGTTGACCCAGTTGGAAGATGTTAATAAAGATCGAAAACGCGGCCAGGTCCGGGACATCGGCGGAGCTGTTCCCAGTGAATCCAAAGTGAGTGTTAAAGTTTTGGGTGAAGGCGCTCAATTAATGGATATGGAAATCCCTTCCAGAATCATTATAGAACAGATCATTGCACGGACAGAATTACCCCCTTTTAGTTTTGGATTGTACAACTGGAACTCTAATTTCAAAATGAGTGAAGACCAGAAAGACCTGTTGATATCGAGTATTGAAGAGAGAAGGGATTCTGCTGATTCCGTTATAGAAAAAGTCACCAACACCTTTTTAATGTTTGAAGGATTTACCGGAGCAAAATGGTATCATGAATGGAACCCGGTGGGACTGTTTGATGAGACCGAAATGGCACGAGCCAGACACTTGAATGCTTCTGCTTTGGAAAAAGAATTAAAGGCCCTGGAATGGCTACTGGACCATGAACTTATGGAAGAACAGGAAGCCGTCGAATATGTTGCCGGTTTGGGATTTGTCTCAAAGGTTAATAAAGATGCCTCTATCAAAAGAGTTGCTCAGAATTTTGTAAACCGGAAAAAGCGACATCTGGCCAAACAATCCATCGACTTTCTATTGGGTGAAAAAGTATCTGTTTCCTGTTCCGGTACTGATAAGAGGGGAGTGTAATTGGCGTACTCTGGTGTCAGCAATATTATCTCGTTAAAAGATTTTAAAATTGAAAGCGATTACCACGCCCGATCTTTATTACTTGGTACGGTTCCCCCTGAAAAAGAGTGTTCCAGTTGTTTCGGGTATTATCCGGCTGTAAAAGTTGAAACACCATCCTTGATTGAACTTGATCTTTCCGCCCGTGAACATCGCCTGCGTTCCATGCGGACGGTCCAGAAAGATTTTTTCACCAACCTGATTCATAAAACGACCGAATATGAAAAAGATATGATCGAACTGTTCGGATTACCGGATATTGAAGATATCCGACGGTCCTTACAAGGTGAAGAAGTCCTTGAAGGCAGACCCTTTGAACTGACCCCGGCAAAGGTCAAGGGATATAAAAGAATCCTGGGTGAATGGAAAAAGGACCTGATCGGCGGTGAAGCTTCTATTAAAGAGGCCAGTCCGGAAGATGTGGCGATCTGTTCAACCTTTGCTTACCAGTCTTTTAACATCGGCATTGATAAAACCTGGTCTGATATTCTGGATGAATTACCGGACGCTGTTGATCCTGAGGATTTTGCAAAATATAAAATCGTACCCTCTTTTGATGATATGTATTCCCAGGGATTTTATAAACGACTGGAAAAGCGGGTTATTGATCGTTTAAGCGGGCCTTACCTTGATGAGGTTTTAAAAGAACTACGCTCCATGACAAAAGAGGGCGTCAGTTCCTTAAGGGCTGGTCGGTTTTTACATAAAGCCGTCGGCGAAGGACAATCCTGGTACTGGCTCAGGTTTTCCCGGTCCGAGAGTGTCTTGTCCATGAACTCTGCTTTTGATATTCAGAGCAGGGCCTCCGGTGTTCGATATGAACAATGGAGTTCTGCGGCGAATGCCTGTCCGATTTGTTCGGCTTTAAACGGTCATGTGTGGATACTGGGTGAAGGACCACAACCGGTTTCAGGTACACACCCTCATTGTCTGTGCGTAAGAGTACCAAAGTTTAATACTGAAAAGCCTGTTCAACCAGCCTGGGCAGAACCGAGCCCCTATGAACAACGATACACAGCCGATGATGTTTTACGAATCCGGGAAAATTTGAGGCGAGCCGCCTAATGGATGAACTGTTGAAAATTGCTTCCGGTGGTAATGGTTTTTTGATTGGAGCGCTTGTGGTTTTGTATGCGATCAAGGTTTTTTCAGATATTTTTCTCAATCAAAAAGGGCAAAAACCTGGCGAACCCTGCACGCTTCACAACACCATCGTTGCCGACCATGCCTCTTTAAGAAAAGACGTCGATGAGAACAAGGATAAGATTCAGAATTTACATATAAAGTCGACCAAACTGGAATTGAGGCAAAAGATCACGGACAATCGTTTTCAGAGTTTGATGAAAGAACTTGAAAAACATGATACCGTGATCGAGTCCATACCGGTCATAAACAATCAACTGGAAAGTATTTTTAAAGCTTTGGATGAGATCAAGGCAGAACTGGCCAAACAGTAATCATTTAAATATGGAGTTTAGATATGCCGACATATTACGATAAAGAAACCGGGATCTCTTTTGTATACGGGAGACGTGATGATCCGCAAAAGATATTCAAAACAATGAAAAAGAAAAAGGACCAGGCTGAAAAAGCGGCTGGCGGCAAGTTCACCGTGAATATTGGAGATGTCAAGGAAAGTGAATCTCAGGATTCGCATTTTAAAGGACAAAAATATCAGGGAAAAAAGTAAATGGCGGACAAAGACCATTACAATCATTCCATGAAAGGCTTTCATCACGGCTATTTGGGCCTTTTGATTCTTTATATCGGTTTTGTCATGATCTGGTTTGCTGATCACTGGTTTTGTCCGGTTTTGACCGGAACTGCCGGCTTGTTTATTTTTATTGATGATTTTTACCAGCACATCAAAGGCAGATCACATCCCGATTACAAGAGTCCGCTACACCGGCTTTATGGTCTGGTCTATTGCCGTGTCAAATGGCTGCGCCGGTTGAATGCTTTTGTTGACAGCATTTTTGGTAAATAATTCATCAGGTATTGAGGGCATTATGCAAGATACACATTTTAAAGAAGGTGAAAAACTGGAAAAGGTCCTGCGGGACATATCCATCAAATCCGTTGAGTTGATTGACAATGATTTTGATTTGATGAAAAAAGGCATGCCCAATCCTGATCGGTGGCAAAAAGAGAATTTTAAAACCTATGACCTGTGGCTGGCCAATAACTTTCGTGACCGGGATGGTGAGCGGTTTTCACTTCCGGTTTTAAAGAGTTTTAACAATACCATCTCCGGCAAATCGGTTCTTTATGGCCACTGGTGGGGACCTCCGGGTGAAGGTACTTTTTATAAATCCCGTTTGGAAAAATTGACCGTCGACGAGGTACTGGCGTTAGTCGGCAATGTTCCATACAGGAAATTCAAACAAATGCTGGAAAAAGTTCAGGAAATGGATGGCGGTTTATATTTTCTCGTACCGACCTGTTATTTCCTTTCCAGTCATGAGGACATTGACAAGATAGATGCAGGCATTATTAAACACGTTTCCATCGGCTTTAATGCTCCGGCACGCATGGCAATACGCGACATGAACGAAAAGCTTCTCTGGGCCGAATATCAAAATACGGACGAATGGGAAGCAGAAGCGTTAGAGGGGTCTTTTGTATTCCTGGGTGCACAATATGGAGCTGAAGCCGTTAAAAAGATAGACCCCTCATTTTTAAAATTTGTAGGGCAGTTACCTGAAGATAAACGAAAAGAGATTTTCGACTCGCCCTTTATGAAAGATATACAGGATGTCAGACATGATTCACACATAAAACAGGAGACCAGAATGGCACTGATTCAAATCAAATCACTGGGCCTTGCAAAACAAGTGTCCGAGGAAAACATAGAAAGTGTAATAAAAGAAATTGAGACGGCTGTTGAGAAGAAAATATCTGATCTTTCTCAAGATGTATCAGATGCCGCAACAGCCAAAGAAACCGTTGAAAATAACCTGAAAGCTTTTAAAGAAGCTTTGGGCAATGAAAATATATCAGTTGAACAAACTAAAACTTTAAAAAAGCAAGCTGAAGATTACCATGCTGAAAAAGTACAGGATGCTTTAAAGATCGGCAAGTTGTCCGGGATGATCGAGGATGATAAACTGGAAGAGCGGAAAGCCATGTTCCAGAAATTCAGCATCGATGAGCTGAACGACCGGATTACCGACTATTTAAAGGTCTTTAACGAAAAACATCCGAACTCGGGTCAATTGCCGGACAATACCGATACTAAGAACGGTGATGAAAAAGAGCCGAAAAAAGAAGCCATAGACAGATATATGGCCCCGGTCATATAACCGGACCAAGTGAGAATTTATTAACGATTAATTTTTTAGGAGATATTTAAATGGGACGCAGAAGTTACGGAGGTGGTGACCGGGGACACTCGTTGCGAATCGGTTTTAAACCAAACTCCGCTTTGATTACACATATTACTTCTCTGATCAATGCAGGTTCAAAGGTTGAGGGCACTCATGTCAGCATAGACACCTCAGCCGCTTACACGGTCGGACTGGCAGCCAATGATGCTATACCGGACGGTCAGATCGTAGCCTATGAGAATGATAATTACAACACCTATCATTTAACCATTGACCTGGAGACCTTTGCCGATCAGAACGGCAACCGTTACCCGGCCACACGCATCCGAAACAAACCCTATAGCGGCACCATTGCTCTTGGTGACACGGTCATTATCAACGGTTCAACAGCGAAAGCGGTTGATGACGGCACAACTGGCGGATTCGGTAAAGTGCTGGCTGTTGATGTACCGGCTTCAGGGTACGCCGACATTTTACTTTGATCGCTCTGTGTGATAAATACATGTACACAATTCATTCATTAACATGAGGACACAATGATTTTTATAAATACACAAAAACAAAAACTTCCTGATGTCAAACTAAAATTTGAGAAAGGGATGTTTGATGAAGCCGCTAATAAAGGAAAATCCTTTACAGCCTGGCTTGAAGATTATTTTGAAGAAAAGGGCATTGAACCAACCATTTACAAGGGCATGTCAAAGTTTGAGATGATCAAATACAGACGGCAGCTTGTAAAAAGCAACCAGCCGATTCCAAAAAATGCTTTTGAAATGGCGCTTGAGATGTCGGGTATTCGGGCCTATGGTGATAAAACAGACCTGGTCGGCAAGTTTTTTGAAGTAAGCAGCAACAGTATTCTGTTTCTGGAATTTGTTGCCAATACCATCTTTGCCGGGTCCATCCGAAATGCTCTTTATCCGGATTTTGTCGCCAATATGGTATCCATTGATGCGTTGGATTACAAGTCCATTTACCTTGAAGATACCGAAGGGGACCGCCGGACATCAAGAGTCAACCGGGATGAGGACATTCCGATCAAACGTGTTAAAGCCGGTAAACAAAACGTTTCATTGGATAAATATGCCATCGGTATCGAGTTTGACTATGAAGTCTATTACCTGAGTCCTTTGAATTTGTATGGAATGACTCTGGACCGGATTGGCCGACAGATCGGCGTCGATGAGACCAACGACCTCATTTACATCTTACAGAATGGTGACGGCAACGGAAACGGATTAAAAGCGGCAAATACCGACACGACTGTAACATCCGGTTCGATTGAAAAGAAAGATATTATCAAACTGGCATCTGTGCTGCCATCCGGATATGAACTCGATGTTTTTGTAGGCCGTAAAGCCTATATGCAGGAATTTTGGGACACCCTTTCAAATATGCAGAACCCGTCTGCTCAATGGGGCATGACCGGAATGAAACTGCCGGTTGGTAAGGACTGGGATGAAGATGTTGTGACCGCAGACCGTTTTATCGGTGTGGATTCCTCATCTACTGTTTCCTATATCACCAATGATACCATGAACATGACCGAAATGGACAAGATCATCACCAAACAAAAAGTTTTGTCTACAGTCTCGAAACGATCTCATTTTAATATCAACGATTCCGACGGAATCGGCTGTCTTGATATTGAACATTAATTTATAAACCCCGCTTCTCATGAAGCGGGTGAAACTTTTTACGAGTAAGTAACTGCTTAATTGGAGTAATAAAACATGGCAAATAAAATGATACCTGTCAGAGTGAAGGAACCTATCTGGCGAACAGATGAGAACGGTTTTACGCTCGATGTTTCCAGGACCGCTTTTAAAAAAGAGCCTGACAAGGTTTACAAAGTCCCGGAGACCGGGTTCTGGATGAAACTGATTATTGACGGCAAGCTGACGGCTGCCGGTGACCCGGAAAAAGATAAGGTTGAAAATCCTGTTCAGCCAAAGACAGCACCCGGTCCAAATGCGAATTCTAATCAGCCAAAGACAGCGCCCGGTCCAAACGCAAATTCTAATCAGCCAAAAACCACACCAACGGCAAACACTAAAAAATAACAATGGCTGACAGTTATAACATAACTCCCGATGAAGTTCGGTTCCGGTTGCGGACAATGGCCGTTATTGAGGTTTCAGACGCTTTGCTGAATTCGGTTGCTTTTATTCCCTTTGCCGATCAGTGGATCGACAAGATGCTGGGCAGAAAATCACAGACATTCAGCGGATTAAACGCAGGCGATCAAATCATTGCCAAAACGGCAGAGATTGCTTTTGTCGCTCAAAAGATTGTCGCCGCTCCTCCAAGAGGGGACTCTGAGACCGGACCCATCAAGATCAAAAATGTCAAAGCTTCTGATTTGGAACGGATTGCATTGCTTTTGGAACAGGAGTGGAAAGACTGTCTGTCCGAGCTGGGTATCCCGTTGCAACAGATGTATTTTACATCTGCGGGCGGGGATGATTACAGTTTAACAGGTCAGGTTTTAACCAATAACAAAACAGTTTTCGAGTTGTAACAATGACGGACCAGGATGTTTTTATCAGTGATCTTTTTATGAGCGGCCAGGCTGCAGTCGTTACCGGCACAACAGGGACAACATGCCCCTGTACCGTTGAACGCGGCACCTACAGTGCGGAATGGCACCGGTTGTATCCGTCTGCTGCAAACTGTAACGGGACAAAATTGATAAATACAACACCCGTCACTTTTCATATTAAAGCCCGGTTTATGCCTTTAAAGGCGGCTGTCAACACATTGCTGGAATCCAAAGACCTGAAAAGTATCATCGGTGACATTAAAAAAGATGACCTGGCCATGATCGGAGCGGTGAACCTGGCTGATTGTTCATTTTTTAACTTAAACATTATCAACCTTGAGCTTTTTAAAGTGACCCCGTCCGTTTACAACTATGCCTGTTATATCAAACACTTTTATGATTTAACGACCGACGGACTCATCGGGCAACTGGCTTTTTTACGGAGATCCGAATAATGCCTGAGAGATATGTCGATACAAGCGGCTGGTTTAAAAAATCAAACGATGTAAATGCCGTACTGTTAAAAGTCGTTCCCAGGGTTGTGGAATACGGTCTGGATGTGCTGCATCAGGAAGTCATTCAAAACGTATCCGGTCCGCATTACAAACCGGGTACGCGTGGGCCGGGCACAGGAGAAATGCCGGTGCCGAGAGTTACGGCTGATCTGGCCGGTTCCGTTCAAATGTCTTATGACAAGCGGAACCCGGAAATGGGAGCCATTTACAGCTCAAACAAAAAAGCGCCGCATAATGTGTTTGTGCATGACGGAGCAAACTCTCAAAAGCCGAGGCGTTTTATCAAGGACGCTGTTGACAGCAAATCGAAAGAAATTAGAAACTATTTTGAGAATGAAGTTATGAGCGAAATAAGGAACGCGGGACAATGAGCCTGATACGTGAAACCCATTTACTGGACGATATCCAAAAAACGCTTTTGACGTTTTTTCGGAAATTGTCAGATGCTTCACCCTGGGATGCCTGGGAATATGTAGAAGCCTATCCCCTGCAGGAGGTCCTTGATCAATTTGAAAAACCGGTGATTTATTTTGAAAAGCCGGTGCTTGTTGATAAGATCGCGCACCAGGGCGGCAGGGCCAATAGAATCTGGCGCTGTACCATCGGTGCCTGGGATGACCGTAAAACCGGCGGGACTGAGGAGATCAATATTATTTCCTCCCAGCTATTCAAGATCGTGGAGAAAAAAGAAGAAATCAACGACGTGGCTTTTAATATCACGCTTGGGCTTACAAACTATACAGGCAAAAAAATGTCTGATATGGGTATCAAGCTGCTTGAACTTCAAGGCCCGCGAGAGGTATTTACAAAGGACAAAGACGAATTTCGGTATGAATTCGATTTATATATCAAAACGTGACATTTAATTTAACAAAGGAGTAACTATGGCCTCAATCTATGAAATTTTAGAGGCGTTGAATGATGACCTGATGGTTGACGGTCAATATGCATTAACGAGAATGTTTAATATCGGGGCGGCTGTTGCTACGGATATTCAGCCGGTAAACATTTCCGGTATTCAGGATGCTTCAATAGGAGAAATGGCCCCTCAGCAATCCAATGAAGTTTTTCACCAGGGAGCCGGTGAAGACTCTTTAATATCCGAGAGAAATTTTAGATTTACCGGGAATATGAAAATCAAAGCCGGTTATCTCGGTCAGGTTATCGCCGGATTACTTGGCAAAACATGGGGTGCAACCGGCGAGTATGCCCTGCCAAGCCGCATTCCCCAGACGCCGATTGCCGCTTTTGAAGCTGTTTTAAGGACACCGGATAATACCCATATTGCCAGTGTTTGTTTACAGGATGTGATCATAAAACCCTTTAACTGGAACCAGCCCATGTTGAATGCCGAAGCGACCTTAAATTTTTATGGCCGTCATGACTGGTTTTTGCTGGCATCCGGTGCCATGCTCTGTCTTGACAAATTCACCGGCACCGGGGCGGCGACTGAATTTACCCTCTCCGGCACACCCCTGAACCTGGTCACGGTTACGGACAGAGGCCGGGAAGACTGGCTGCTTGATAATATCGTTTATGTCAAGGTCCGGTCATCTGCGACGGCCCAGGGTGCACGGCAAAAGTCAGGCGTCTCTTTTTCCACAGGTAAGATTGTATTTGCAACCCCTCCGGCCAACGGCACTGTTATCGAAGTTTTATATGCAAAAGCAGCCGCTTGATAAATTGATGATAGATGAAAGAGGAAACGAATGAAAAACTATACAACAGATTGTTTTTATCGGGCCAGTGCCCTTATGATTGTCACCGGTTTGGAACCTGAAAAAATCGAACCCATGACAACAGAATACGGTTCACGGGCCACAGTTCATTTTAAAAACGTTGATTACAACGTGATTAAAGACCTTGAAGGGGGCCGCCTTAAAGTGGACCCCCTTAAATTCAAACAAACGATATTAAAATTGAAAAAGATGATTTTTCCGGTTTTACAAAAATATGAAAAGGAGAATTGACACAATGGGAGCCATTGAACTATTAAAAAATGCCAACGAGTATAAAATTCATACGGTTGAATTTACCATCCCGGTAAACGGCAGTGACGGTATTCAGGTGTTGTTATCAGCCCCTGACGCCTGGTCGATCCGGGATGAGCAAAACAAAATTTATAAAACACGTCTTGCCGAATTAAAACTGGAAGGTCTGGACAAATTTCCGGTTGATGAAAATGAATGGCAAAAAGACAGGGCTGATTATTTAAAAGCAATTGCGAACAACCCGGAAGACATTCAGAAAGCATTGTTGGCGGAATTCGATAAGGCAAAACCGGAAACTCTGGCGCATTATCTTGCCAATGATTCCAGCCGGACCCGGACCATATTTGAATTAATCCCGAAAATGTTAAAAGAGGCGGATACCGGTGAGCTCTTTTGTAAAAACACGGCTGATATAGAATACCTCAAGCAAATTATGAAAAGCAATACCCGGCTTATCACGTTAATTACCGAAAGCTGGATAAAGTTGTCAAAATTAATCAAACCTGATGAGACCGGCGGTACGGAAAAAAACTCAGAGACGCCGGAGAGTGGACAGAGTACAGACTCCAGGTAGCTCTTGCTGAAAAGTTCGGATACAGAGGACCCTTTGATCCTGAGCTTTTGAAAGATTTGAACCACACTGACCGGCGTCTATTACTGATTGAATCATTAAACTTTAAAACCTCATCAGATGTAATTTTAGAGTTTTTAACCAGGCAGTTACCGGGAATATTGGAAAATCTGTTTGATGCATTGATCGTTGTCATCATACGGATTTTCACAAAAGAGAAAAATATAAAAAGTGTCTTTCGGGACGTGAAAAGTGAAAATGAAAAAAAGAAGGTCAAAAGTATGGTAAGCAAGTTTTTAAATAAAACATAAAGGTATAAATGTCTTTATTCTCCGGGTCGTTCGGAAGCGGCGACATTGTCGCCTATCTTGGAATAGCAGGCACAACAGAATTTGCAAATGCCCTTAAAACGGCAAACGGGCAGGTAGACGATACGACAAAATTGATCAACCAGTCTCTTGTTGTTGCCGTCGGCGCTGCTACGGCTGCATTTGGTACGGCTGTTACGGCATCGGC
>CAXXFV010000002.1:0-59118 GCA_963674595.2 bacterium | reverse complement strand
TTTCTCTGGCAGCTTCCTGCTTTGCTTTTTCCAAAAGATTGTGCATCAGGATTCTTTTTGCTTCTTCGTTGGATATGCCGCTAATTTTTTCCAACTGGCTGTTTTGTTCGTCAATTAATTTTTCAAGTTTGACTTCAAGATTGTCAACTTTTTCTTCTCTAATTTTTATACGAGAATCAAGGTCCTGTACCTCTTTTTCACGTTTTGTTAATAAATCGTGACGACGGTCGAGGTTGAGTTCTCGGGAATTTAACTTATTTTCAAGTTTTGAAAGTTCATTACGTTTTTGTTTTGCTTCATTATCAATATTTTGTTTTAATTTAAGCCATTCATCTTTTGCTTCAAGAATTTTTTCTTTTTTTATCGTTTCAGCTTCTTTGTTAGAATCTCTGATAATTTTTTGAGCTGTCTTTTCAGCATGTGCAACTTTACTCTGCCCCACGTATTTTGCAACAAACCACCCGACAAAAAAGGAAACCAGACTTGAAACGCTGATAACGAGTGTTGCTACTGTGCTCATTTCCCCTCCTCCATTAAAAAACCCAGACATTGCTTATTAATTTCATATAATTTTCCTGCATTTAATAATTGTTGTTTCAATTTATAAGCAGATCATATCACTACTTATTTGTGTAGCAGGATTAATAGAAGCACTCTGGGTTGCAGACAGAATAGTTGGTCTATTCAAAAAAATTTAAACGAGGATTTGTTGGTAAAATTTATTCCTCCATTAAAGTATTATTTATGCCATGTTCAAGCTTTTTTGTCATGTTAAGAATTTTATTTTCAACATTGGACAAAATAATCTTTTGGTTCTTTTTTGACTGAAATAATTCATCGGCAATATTTAAAGCCGTCAACATCGCAATTTGGTGTAATGGACGGTTCGGCTTTGCAGAATTTATTTCTTTCATTTTTTTGTCAACATATTTAGCAACGTGCTGAATATAGTCTGCGTTTTCCTGGCCGACTATAGGATATTCTGCACCAAATATATTCACTTTTATAGTATTTTTATTCATTGAACCTGGCATTGTGAAAAAGAAAACCTCAAATATTATATGCTTCCTAATATTAAACAGTTAAGTTCATTTCATCAATACGTGAAAGCATCATTTGTATTCTTTTTCTTAATTTATCTTCCTTTTCCTGGTACTGTTGGATCTGGTCCTCGTTTGAATTTTTCTTAAGATCCAAAATAGTTTTTTGCAACCTTTAATGCGACGATCTCTCTCTGCTAACTGATTTTGAAGTTGTTTCTTCTCTTCAAGTAATATTTTGTTACGATTTTTTAAAGAATCGATTTTTACAATCGCTTCTTGAATAGTATGCTCTAAGGTCTCAAATATCGTTTTATTCATTTATGAAAAGGTTCTCAACTTGTAAAAAAAAGTAAAATTTTACTCTTACAACCGCTAATTTACATTCTTTTAATTAAAATATCAATGAAAAATATATACTAATTAATAAATTTTAATTATATAATCTTCATCACCAAGATTGTAAATTTCATTATAAATCGTAACACGCCAGTTTTTGAATATATTACATTTTTATGAAAAATCAAGTATCATTTTCGAAAAAATTACCATGTCTCCCGCAATAATCAATAAATGAACATAATTCAACCAGCACATAAAAAAAGACCGAACCTAAAAACGGCCTTTTTACAAAGGCTATTATTTGTAACGGATTGTTACAAAATAATTCAAGATCCAGTCTGGTGTATAATATATTGTAACTGTTAAGACTTGATTGCTGTTACGATTTGTTCAAAACCTTTAATATCGTGTACAGCCATATCTGCAAGGACTTTGCGGTTCAGTTGAATATCTTTTTTATTCAAACCATCGATAAAAACTGAATAACTCATTCCAAACATACGTGCCGCAGCATTAATACGGGCAATCCATAATTTTCTGAATTCACGTTTTTTAACTCGTCTGTCACGATAAGCATATTGCAAACCTTTTTCAACCTGTTCTTTTGCAGATTTAAAAAGTCTGCTTTTACCACCATAATATCCGCTGGCAGCTTTTAATATTTTATTTCGACGTTGTTTTGTCGGTACCGAAGAATGACTTCTTGGCATGTTCTTCCTCCGTTTATATCAAATAAATTAAGCCGTAATAATTTGTTTAATTCGTCGTTCATCAGCACTTGCAATAAGTGTTGATTTGCGCAAATTTCTTTTACGTTTTGTTGATTTTTTAGTCAGAATGTGACTTGCATAAGCTTTATATCTTCTTACTTTACCGCTTCCTGTTAAATGAAATCGTTTTGAAGCAGCTCTGTTACTTTTCATTTTTGGCATTTTAAAAACCTCGCTAATATAATCTATTTTTTCAGGAAAAAGACAACCAGTTGTCCGCCTTCCATCTTCATTTCAGATTCTACTTTTGCAACATCGTCAAGTTCTTCAACAAAACGTTGCAAAACACGTTCTCCGTATTCTCGATGTGCATTTTCTCTTCCCCGAAATCGAACAGTCGCTTTTACACGATTGCCGGCATTTATAAATTTTATGGCATGCCTTACTTTAAACTCAAAATCATGCTCTTCTGTTTTCGGTCGTAATCTGATTTCCTTTGTTACAATAACGTGTTGTTTCTTTTTAGTCTCTTTTTCTTTTTTTGCAAGTTCGTATTTATATTTTCCAAAGTCCATTATTTTGACAACAGGTGGATCAGAGTTGGGAGAAACTTCTACTATATCCAATCCGACAGATTCGGCTCTTTGTTGTGCATCTTTAATAGTAACAACTCCTTGTTGTTCACTATTCTCATCAATGAGTCGAACTTTGGGTGCATCAATTTGTTCATTGACGCGAATTGCTCTCTTTTTAATTGGGAACCTCCAATAAAATATTGAAACTAAACCTTTAAAATTTTATAATTCTTTGTTATCAGATTTGGTTTGTATTTCTTTAATAATATTCTGCAATTTTTCGGAACCCTGATCTCCTTCACGTCTCAAACGAACTGAAACAGTTTGATTGTCTTGTTCTTTTTGTCCAACTATTAACATATAGGGTATTTTCAGGGTTTCAGCTTCTCTGATTTTATAACCTACTTTTTCATTACGATCATCCAGGTGAGAACGGATTCCTGCATCGATTAATGTTTCATGGATTGAAACAGCGTAATCACGCTGCTTATCTGTAATCGGTAAAACATGTACCTGAACAGGAGCAAGCCATAGTGGAAATGCTCCACCATAGTGTTCAATTAAAATTCCGAAAAATCTTTCCAAAGAACCCAATAACGCACGGTTGCACCATAATTGGCTGGTGTTTATTTCCGTCCTGTCCAACATAGGTTAAATCAAAGCGATCCGGTTCATTAAAATCTACCTGAATAGTCGAACATTGCCCATGAACGCCCTAAACCGTCTCGTATTTTAATATCAATTTTAGGTCCATAGAAAACACCTTCACCAGGATCAATCTGGTAATCTACGTTAGCTTTCTCAAGACCGCTTTTTAATGCTTCTGTTGCACGTTCCCAGTTTTCAGGCTTTCCTACAAACTTTTCAGGTCTTGTAGAAAGATAAAGCTCATAATCTTTAAATCCAAATGCTTTCAGCATATTTAAGGAAAAATCGATTAATTTTACAATTTCTTCATCAAGCTGATCGGGACGGCAAAAGATATGAGCATCGTCCTGCGTAAATCCTCTAACACGCATCAGTCCATGTAATACACCGGATCGTTCATAACGATAAACAGTACCAAGCTCAGCCCATCGTATAGGCAAATCACGGTAACTGCGGGTTCGACTTTTGTATATTGTTAAATGAAAAGGGCAGTTCATTGGTTTAACAATGTACTGCATTTCATCAATGTCCATGGGTGAATACATATTTTCCTTGAAAAAATCAAGGTGACCGCTGGTTTGCCATAGATTAACTCGGGCAATATGCGGTGTATTCACAAATTCATAATTAGCCTTTAGATGCTGTTGACGCCAAAATTCTTCAACTTTATGGCGGATAAAAGCACCTTTGGGATGCCATAAGACCAATCCCGGGCCGGTTTCTTCATTAATACTATATAAATCAAGTTCACGTCCGAGCTTACGGTGGTCACGTTTTTTTGCTTCCTCCAACCTTTCGAGATGCTCTTCCAGCATAGATTTTTTAGGAAAAGCGATACCGTATATACGCTGAAGCATCTGGTTTTTCTCATCACCCAACCAATATGCACCGGCAACCGAAAGCAATTTAAAATATTTTATATATCCGCTGGAGGGTACGTGAGGACCACGACAGAGGTCAGAAAAGCTTCCTTCTTTGTAAATACTCGGAGGCTCACCCAAACGTTCAATTTGTTCAACCTTGTAGGTTTCGTTTAAACCTTTAAAAATCTCAAGGGCTTGCTCAACAGAAACTTGTTGCCTTTCAAATGGTTGGTCCGACTTGACAATCTGCTTCATTTTTTCTTCAATCTTGATCAGATCGTCCGGCGTAAAAGCCGATTCAACATCTATATCATAATAAAACCCACCATCAACAGGCGGACCAAAAGCAAATTTTGCATCAGGATACAACTCTTTTACAGCATGGGCCATAACGTGAGCAGCGCTGTGCCAAAAAATATCTCTACCTTCTTCTGACTCAAAAGTGATGAAAAGCAACTCTGTATCGTTAATCATATTAAACGATAAATCAACGAGATCACCATTAACCTTTGCGGCAATAGCTTCCCGTGACAACCGGCCTTTAATCTCTCCCAGGATTTGTCCGGGAGTTGTACCAGTTGCATATTTTTGTTGTCTTCCATCAGGAAAGGTAACATTAATATCAGACACAGAAATCCTTTCAATGCTTTAAAAGCCCAAAAACAAGAAACCGCCCTTCAAACACAGGCGGCATCAATATAAAAAACAAGACCATACAATCTATTAAGTGGGCGGTACTGGACTTGAACCAGTGACCCCTTGCATGTCAAGCAAGTACTCTAACCACCTGAGCTAACCGCCCAAACATTTTGACAAAAAAAAGCGCACCTTTATTTGGTGTCGCTAGTCATTAACAAAGATCGTTAGTGCCGAGGGCCGGAATCGAACCGGCACGGACTTGTTAGTCCGAGGGATTTTAAGTCCCTTGCGTCTACCAGTTCCGCCACCCCGGCACAAAAACAAAGTACTTAAGAGGCGGCGATCGGAGTCGAACCGATGAATAGAGGTTTTGCAGACCTCCGCCTTAGCCTCTTGGCTACGCCGCCAAGCAAATGAGCGGGAGACGAGATTTGAACTCGCGACCCCAACCTTGGCAAGGTTGTGTTCTACCACTGAACTACTCCCGCGAAAACAAGTCAAAAAATATAGAGAAAATTGATCAAAGTTGCAAGTACTTTTTTTTATTCTTGATGTTTTTTTTAAATTCAAAATTTATTATTACGCAGGTACTTGTTTTGCCGGTATAATTAGGTGATTCTAATTAACACTCATTCAACCCACATATTACTTGAGAGATTCCATGATTACCAACAGCCTTATCATCACGTGCGAAGAGTGTGGAAGGGTAGAACATTTTAAAACGATGGATGAGTCAGCATCCAAGGCAATTTTGGATAACTATAAATGTCCGAATAGCTGCAGCAGCAGTTATCTTAGTTATATAACTATCGGGCAAATTGAAATTAATCCGGGGAAAACAAAGTTATCTAAAATTGCTTAATTTAAATTCATGGTTCTAAAGGCTCTGCATTACTGCACGAGCCTTTTCTATTAACGGGGAATCACCTTTAAACCACAAAATTTCTTCATACTGTTGTTTGGCCGCATCCAGTTGTCCCAATTCCTTTAGTGCTGATGCAAAATGAAACCGCGCTTTTAGATTGTTCGGATTGAGTTTTAGCGCTTGTTTCAGGTAGCGAATACCTTCATCAACCTTCCCGGCATCTTTAAACCCAACACCCAATAAGGTCAGGGTTGTACTATCATTTTTCCCCAGCTCATAGGCTCTCTCAGCCATTTTTACAACTTCTGAAGCATTGTTGGATGCATCGTAAATGATGGCGGCCTGCTTAAAGAAAACAGCCTTGCTATCACCATATTTTATAGCGTTTAAAATGGATTTTAAAGAATCCTCTGTTAAACCCAACCTGAGTTGACAAAAGGCCAAAGAAGACCAAACATCTGCATCATGCGTTTTAACGGAAAGATATTTTTTATAACAGTCTACAGCATTTTTATAATCACCATTTAAAAAACTATGATAAGCCTGGGAATAATAATTAGCAGCATCTTTTTCATCAATTTTTTCATCATTGTCCGGCGTTTGCTCAGGATCGAATTTAATAGCCTTTTTAGCAATGTTTCCAAGCTTGCCGTCAGGGTCTAATTTCATCACAACTTTATAATTACGGTTTGCGTTTTCAACATCACCCTGAATAGAGTATATTTTTGCCAACCCAAGATAGGCACGCACTTCTTTGGACGATAAAGAGGTGGCCCGCTCAAAAGCATTAATCGCTTCAGGATATTTTTTTAAAACACTATATACAGCACCAAAATTAACAAAACCGGACACATTTTCCCTGTTAAAAACCAGACCTTTATTTAATGCCTGTAAAGCATCGTTAAATTTACGCATTCGGGAATATATACTGCCCAAAATAAAAAAGGCCCTGTAATATATCGGACAAATTTTGGTGGCCTGCAAACAAAAGGACAGACTTTTTTCATATTCTTTTAGTTCAAATAAAGCCAGTCCGCAATTATAATAAAAATCCGGGTCCTTGTCTGATTCAATGGCTTTTTCCCACTGTTCAACGGCTGACCACATTTTTTTTTGGCGAGCAAAGGCCAAAGCCTTTTTATTATAACTTTCAGCTTCAGAGTCCGGCTTTTGAACAGACCACTCAATTTTGTATTGAGAACCCTCGGGTACAATATTTAATTCACTCCCCTGCCCTGTTAACTCTTTTTGCAATGTATCTTTTATTGTATCATCAGACAGGGAAATAAAAGAATCCCCAAGATTCTTTAAATCGGATTTGTCTACTGTGACAGTTATTTTTTTCATCATATTATTGGATGCCTTGTCAAAGTTGCCTAAAAAATTCAAAGATCAAATATTTTATATAAATTTAGTGAATTTTATCTTCAAAGCAAGTTTTTTTTCATTATATTAGAATAAAGTGATTGACTTTATAAAGCTTAACAATTACATTCATGTCGATAAAACATGTTTTGCCAGGAGGCATGATGACACCCGAAGAACTAAAAAAAGCCGGTTTTTCCACTATTTGTGTTCATGGCTCTGGTGGTGTGGATAAATCAACAGGAGCCGTGGCAACACCCATTTATCAAAGCTCTACATTTGCATTTAAAAATGCACAGGAAGGAGCGGCACTTTTTTCAGGTGAAAAAGAGGGTTATATTTACACCCGCTTGGGCAACCCAACCCAGGACGCTCTGGAAAAAGAAATGTCATTCCTTGAAAACGGAGAAGCGGCGCTGGCCGTAGCATCCGGTATGGCGGCCACAAGCTGCGTGATTCTCACATTAATGGGTTGCGGTGACACGCTAATAGCTTCCGATACCCTTTATGGCGGAACGCATCAATTTTTCAAAGAATCTTTGGGAAAAATCGGTATCCGGGTTAAGGAAATCGATACCAGCAATCCCGATGAAATTGAAAAAAATTTTGATAACAAAACAAAAGCAATCTACCTGGAAACACCTGCAAACCCAACACTAAAATTGGCCGACATCCGCAAAACAGCTGAAATTGCCCATAAAAACAATGCTGTTCTGATCATTGATAATACATTCGCCACCCCCTATTACCAAAGGCCGTTGACCCTGGGTGCGGATATTGTCATTCATAGTGCGACAAAATACATCGGCGGACATGGTGATACAATCGGCGGTATAATCATAAGCACAAAAAGTTTTATAGACAAGGCCCGTGGTGAAACCTTGAGAGATTTTGGAGGCTGCATTAGTCCTTTTAACGCGTGGCTTTTGTTAAGAGGATTAAAAACACTTCCTGTTCGTATGGACCGGCATTCACACAATGCCTTGAGGCTCGCACAGTATTTAAGCTTTCACCCAAAGGTGCAACAAATTTTTTATCCTGGTTTGCGAATCCATCCCCAATACGATCTTGCCGCAAAACAGATGAGCGGTTTTGGAGGTATGATTTCGTTTATTTTAAAAGGCGGAAAAGACGCCGGCATTACATTGTGCAATTCCGTAAAACTGATGACATTAGCTGTAAGTCTGGGCGATTGTGATACCCTTATTGAACATCCTGCAAGCATGACCCACTCGACCTATTCAAATGAAGAACTGGAAATGGCTGGTATTGACCCCGGGCTGATTCGAATTTCAGTTGGAATAGAAGGAATAGATGATCTTATTGCCGACCTGTCGCAGGCCCTAAAGAGAATATAACATAATTACTTGGAGATATTTTGTTAAAATCAGAAAAAGAGATAATGGTTGTAGACCGCTCAACATTATTTGCAGACAGTTATTTTCAGGGTTTTTCTCCTGCTGATGTAGCGAATTACAATGAAATCATCCAGGATAATTTCACCTGGGAAAAAAGAGGTTTGGCAGAGCAAAATTCAGATCTGAAACAGCCCATTGCTTATTGTATTATCGTGAATGAAAAAACCAATGAAATTTTTGCCTATCAGCGGGCCAGCAAAGACGGGCAGTATGATGAAAAACGACTCCGGGGCATGTGGTCCTGGGGAATTGGCGGGCATATTGACAAGATAGACCTGAACGGCACGGATCCCATAAAAACGAGTATGCTCCGGGAAATTGAAGAAGAGTTATATATGGATAAATTTAAAGAACCGGAGATATTAGGTTATATAAACGACGATCAAACTGAAGTTGGTCAGGTTCATTTTGGTTTGCTTTACCTTTTTAAAACAACTTCCAAGGTAAGGCCAAAAGATTCTGAAATTGCCTGGGGAAATTTTGTTCCCTATGATAAACTGGAAGAAATTATTATGGATTCGGAAACCAAAGTTGAAACCTGGTCTGAAATTGCTTTGGAACCGATTCGTAAAGCTCTGGGAATTTCAGACAAAAACGATTAAAAAAAATCTTGCATCGTATTAGAATTTTTTATATATTTTGCGGCTATACAATTAAAAATGGCGGCGTAGCTCAGCTGGTTAGAGCAGTGGAATCATAATCCACGTGTCCGGGGTTCGAATCCCTGCGCCGCTACACACAAATAAAAAAGCCTTGCACAAGCAAGGCTTTTTTATTTAGCAATCATCCTCAACCAACTCTTCATTCTTAACCCACATAAACTTGCGCCGTAATGTGGTGGCATAGTATTTATCAATCACATCATAATCTACAACTTTTCCCCAATTGTAAAAAACCCTCGGATCAATATATGATTTTTGGCTGGTTCCCAAATTCCAGGTCCTGTTTTTAGAAGCAATCGCTTTTTGGACGCGTAATTTACCCAGAGCCATTTGGGCTTTCTCTTCACGTTCTTTTGTCTTTTCAATACGGTCTTTAAGAGATTCAATTCTTTTACTGTATCTTATTATCATTGCTTTTTTCTTTTTGGCATCTGTAATTTTAGTCTTTTTATCTGCAAATTCAGCACGAAGATTTACAAGCTGTTTTTTTAATTCCACGGACAAATTTTTAATCTTTTCAATCCGCTCTTTTGCTTTCGTTTCGCGCTCTTTATAACGTTCTTTTCTTGATTCCCAGTTTTGAGTCGGTTGTTTTGTGTGATTACACAAAATTGCAGCAGCCATATTGGCATTTACAACAGCTTCCCATTTACGATATTCCGGGTCCTTTTTTGTAACATTTGAAGAATCCAGATTGTCTTTAACAACATGGCTGGCATGGTGAGTACGAAAAACTTTGGCCGTCAGTCCCTTCATTGCTTCGCTTAAAAATGCATTTACGTTGCGGCTGCTGACATCAGGAAAAATCTGGGGTTTGTTATAAACTGAGTGCTTTTTTCGGTTCTGACCATTTGTAACCGATGGTTTGGCATCTTTAACAAGTTGTTTTAGATTATTATAACCTACATCAGATAATTCAATTTTTTTATGCCATAAAACAGAATCCTTACCTAAAAAGCGAAATTCCACAATTCTATTGTCATGAAATTTTACATGTTCAGGACGCAGTGTTGTTGCGCCGACGGTATCCGCTTCATCCGGGTCTTTTTCATCGCCGACACGAAGACAAAGAACATCAATCAAATAGCAGGCCGTTGCAATTCGTTTACGTTTGGCATTATCATCCAAAAGGCCGTTTTCAATATGCTGACGGATTTCACTAATCCTATTATCCAATTCTATCGCTTTATCAAACTTTTGAGCTTCCCGTGTCTGTTTAATTGGGGCCGTGTCGTGAAGCCAGATATATTTTAGTTTGCCTGATAATTTATCTTCCCATCGGGCTATCCACATAGAGTCCGGCTGCCAAATACGCATAAATTCACCATCGGGTGTTGGTGCATCAGGGCTCAGGTTTAATGTTACATCCTGCTGAGCGGCGCCTTCTTTCCAACGGCCGCGTAAGGGATGTTTACCGCGGCCCATGAATATACCGCTGGGTTCCGTCATATAATTCGCCAGTTCAACAACCTCACCATTGACAGTTGCATAACCATATTTAAGCTTTAACTCTTCACGAATTTCTTTACGTTCAGCCGCAAGGGCTTTTTTCTCTTCCTTTGTCATATTTGCTTTTATTGCCCGCTCATGCTCAACAACGTCTATAGCAGAGCTAAAATCGACTTCATCAATCTTGGCAATAAAATTTAAATTCAAAGCCTTGCAAAAATCCGTTAAAAAATTCCGGACAAACACCAAATCTTCAACGTATGGGGTTCCCTGTTTACGGGCCCAGGCAACAGCCATTTCTTCCTGTTTGGCATTTAATTTAATTTTTTCATTTCTAATGGTAATCGTCAATCCCAAATATTTTGCAGATTCCGGGACCAGTATTCCATTATGGACAAGTTGTTCCAACAATTTTCTGTCTTCCTTTTATAACAAACTCTCAATTTGATTCTGATTGAATAAAAAATTTTTTTCATAATATGCAAGAAAATATTTTCCGATATCCTGAAAATAGTTTCGTAAAAATTTTACATACACCACTATTAAGTATATAATAAAAAAAAGTGAATGAAAATCAATCATTTTTTATATTAATCTGAAAATCAATCATAAAATAGTAATCAACAAAACGATTGACAGAGTTTTAAAAATTTAGTACTTTTCTGTTTATCATTTAATTGGAGCATATTTGCAGGAAGAAAAAAAGAAAATATTATGGGTTGATGATGAAATCGATCTGTTACGTCCACATATATTATTTCTGAAACAAAGAGGGTATCATGTCGAATCCGTGACAAATGCAGAGGATGCCATAGCCCTGATTAAAGACCAGTCTTTTGATCTGGTTTTATTAGATGAAATGCTCCACGGTATGGATGGCTTGTCCGCCCTTTCAGAAATTAAAGAAATAAAACCGGGTTTGCCTGTTATAATGGTTACCAAAAGTGAAGAAGAAACACTTATGGAAGAAGCCATTGGCGGGAAAATTGATGATTATTTAACCAAACCTGTTAATCCAAGCCAGATACTTTTGGTATGTAAAAAAATTCTGGATAAAAGAAATATTACCGGTAAACGTATTTCCAGAGATTATACATCCGAATTTAATAAAATTTCCAGGAAATTATTGGAACCTTTGGATTGGCAGGACTGGATTGATATACATTTAACACTTTCTACATGGGATGTTGAACTGGACCAGCACCCGGATTTGGGATTGCGTCAAACTCTGTATGATCAGAAAAAAGACGGCAATGTTGAATTTGGACGTTTTATTGAAAAAAAACTATCCAAAATGGCTAAATGAAAATGAAAGGCCTCCCTTATCCGTAGATATCGTTAAAAAATTTGTTTTACCGCATATTCAAAATAATGAAAAAACCTGTTTACTGGTGATTGACAATTTACGGCTTGATCAATGGCTTGTTGTTGAACCTCTTTTAAGAGAATATTTTAAAATTGAAAGAAATTATTATTTTTCTATTTTACCGACAGCAACCCCCTATTCCCGTAACTCAATTTTTAGCGGTCTTTTTCCTTCTGAAATTGAAAAAGAATTGCCGGAACTATGGAAAACAAGCGACGAAGATGATGTCAGTTTAAACCGCCACGAACAGGAATTGCTGGAAAAACAGTTGGAACGTCTGGGAATTCAGTTAAAACCCGGATTAAAATATGCAAAAATCCTGGAAATTCAGGAATCCAGAAATTTTGCGCGAAAAATACATGAATACGCAGATAGCCCGTTATCTGCTGTTGTTTTAAATTTTGTCGATATTTTAGCGCACACACGCAGTTCATCGGACCTTATTAAAGAAATGATTCCAAACGAAGCAGCATTTCGCTCCATGACCGTTTCATGGTTTCAACATTCCCCGATATTCGGCGCTTTGAAACATTTGGCGCAAAACGGGAACAAGGTCATCATTACCTCAGATCATGGCAGTATACGCGGTCTGCATGGAACCAAAGTCATTGGTGATCGTGAAACATCTACCAGTTTGCGTTATAAATATGGTAAAAATTTAAAGGCCAATAACAAACACGCAATTATACTAAAAAATCCATTGGATTATAAATTACCTGTCCGAAACATCAATACAAATTATTTGATTGCGAAAGACGATTATTATTTTGTCTATCCGACAAATTATCATTACTATTTAAACTATTATGCTGACAGTTTTCAACATGGCGGTGTTTCAATGGAAGAGATGATTATGCCGGTTATTACATTAGGAACTTGAGGTAGTTTAGCTAAAAAATGGATTTTCCGATAAACATAACAACAAACAGCGAACAGGAAACAATTGAATTTGGCATACAACTATCCGGGCAATTAAAACCCGGACAGGTTTTGACTTTTTCAGGTAACCTTGGAAGCGGTAAAACAACATTAATCCGTGGTATTTGCCGGGGCCTGAAAGTGCAGGAAGCAATTACCAGCCCGACATTTACATTGATTAATGAATATAACGGTACAATTCCGGTATATCATTTTGATTTTTATCGTTTACATTCCAGTTTGGAAGCGGCTGAATTGGGATTGGAAGAATATTTTTTCGGTCAGGGTGTTTGTTTAATCGAATGGCCGGACATTATTCAGGAACTGCTGCCAAAATCTGTCTATCAGGTAAAACTTTTAGCGCTTTTTGAAAAAGGTTTACAGGATAGCAGAAATATATCTATCAATAAAACAGACAATTAGAATAGCAGGAACACACTTTTTGAAAGTACTTGGAATAGAAACAGCTACTCAAGTATGCAGCACAGCACTTGTTGAAAATGAAACGTTAATTTCAGAATATCGGCTAAATCTGAAAAATGTCCATGCCGGAAAACTCCCTGTTCTGATAAAAAATATGTTGAATGACATAAAAATTTCAGTGCAGGACATTGATGCCATTGCCGTATCAGCCGGTCCTGGTTCATTTACCGGTTTAAGAATTGGTATATCCGTCGCTAAAGGAATTTCTCTGGCCCACAATATTCCGATTATACCGGTTTCTACAATGGATGCGCTTGTATTCCAGGTCCCGGTTAAAGACGGCACCATTTGCTCGACGATTAAAGCCAAAGCAAATGAATATTATACGGCCATTTATAAACGGAATAATTTCATCGACAATATGATTGAAAATATTACCATAAAGTCAGATGAAGAAATTTTCAACGCTACACCTGAAAACACCATTATCTTTGGTGATATTACAACAAACACCAAACTCAAACTGCCTGACCAATTCGTCTACCTGAAAAACCGCCAAATTTATGCAAACAGTTATACAATTGCATTACTCGGCAGCAAAAATTCCAAATATGATACTTTAAACAGCGATACTTTTGAACCCACTTATTATCAAGAATTTATAGCAGTAAAACCAAAAACGGCGTAAACTGTCTTAATTTTATGAACATACAACAAGAATTAAATATACCGGCAATAACTAAAAAGGACACTGTTTCCGGTAAAATGTTTACCTTGCGCAAAATGAGACAATTGGATATTTTGCAAGTGCATAAAATTGAAACAGCTACATTTCCGACGCCCTGGTCAATTGAATCATTTTTTTCGGAATTGGAAGAGAAAAAATATTCTTTATGTATGGTTGTAACGTTGGACAATAAAGTTGTTGCTTTTATCATTACCTGGATTCTTTTTGATGAAGCTCATATTGCCAATCTGGCTGTTTCAAAAAAATTCAGACATAGAGGCATTGCAAGTTGGATTATTTCTCAATTTATTGAAATCTGCAAAACACAAAATGTTGAGTATATTCATTTGGAAGTAAGAAAGTCAAATCAACATGCAATAAAACTGTATGAAAAATCAGGATTTGTAACAACAGGAACAAGACCCAATTATTACGAAGCAGAAAATGAAGACGCCTTGTTAATGTCATGCAAATTAAATTATATACCAGCTAAACGGAGTAAATATGGCTTGGTTTAAACGTGTCACAATGGGGTTGACACCACAAACGAAGAAGGAACTGCCGGACGGATTATGGATAAAATGTCAAAATTGCAATGAAGTTCTTTATAAAAAAGAACTTGTCCGCAATAATTCTGTCTGTAGTAAATGCGATTTCCATTTTCGTATTTCAAGCGGAGAATATATTAATCTCCTGGTTGATGAAAATTCATTTAAAGAATTTAATGCACATATAACGCCGGGTAGATCCTCTAAAATTTAAAGATTCTAAAAAATATTCGGACCGCATTAAATCTGCCGTGCAAAAAACAGGCATGAATTCAGCCATAAAAACAGGTACCTGCACAATCTATGCAAATCCGATTGTTCTGGCTGTTATGGATTTTCGTTTTATCGGCGGTAGTATGGGATCTGTAGTCGGGGAAAAAATTTCACGGGCAGTTGATAAAGCTCTTGAAACAAAAAGTCCGTTGATTATTGTTTCTGCTTCCGGTGGCGCCAGAATGCAGGAAGGGGCCCTGTCGCTCATGCAAATGGCGAAAACATCTGCCAAGCTGGCAATGTTGTCTGATGCCGGATTGCCTTATATATCGCTCATTACCGATCCGACCACAGGCGGCGTAACAGCAAGTTTTTCAATGCTCGGAGACATAATAATTGCAGAACCCAAGGCACTCATCGGCTTTGCCGGGCAACGCGTTATCAAACAAACAATCGGCCAGGACCTTCCCGAAGGTTTCCAACGTGCCGAATTTTTATTGGAACACGGTTTTATTGACTGTATTGTTCATCGCAAGGACATGCGGGAACGTTTAAATCAAATGCTTTCATTTTTTAATTCTGCTGCTGCATAATTTTTTAAGGAAAAATATTTTGCCTGTTAATATACTACTTACTAATGACGATGGAATAAATGCCCCAGGGATTGCCGCACTGGCAAAAGAAATGTCCAAACATGCTGAGGTTACTATAATTGCACCGGCAACAGAAATGAGTGCTGTTGGACATGCGATTACCATCAGCGATCCGCTGCGGGTTAGCAAATTTTATAAAAACGACACATTTTTTGGTCACGCCGTCAACGGGACACCGGCCGATTGTGTTAAAATTGCATACTGGGCATTGTTAAAGGACAAGCCAAAACCGGATTTATTAATATCCGGTATCAATTTTGGCGCCAATACCGGTATTAACACCATTTATTCGGGAACTGTTTCTGCGGCTACAGAGGGAGCCATTTTGGGAATCCCATCTTTTGCCATTTCTTTAGCCACCGAATCAAATCCGGACTTTTCAGTAGCTGCCAAATACGCGGCAAAATTTGCAAAAACCATTCTAAATAACTCTCTACCCAAAGGTGTATTTTTAAACATAAACATCCCTAATGTTCCCCAGGAACAAATAAAAGGCATTCAAATTACACAGCAGGGTATGGCTAATTTCACCGAAGAATTTCAGTGGAGAAAAGACCCGCATAACAGAGATTATTATTGGCTTACAGGTGAAAAAGCAGAAACCGAACAAGATGAAAATTTTGACGACTATGCCATTAAACAAAATAAAATTACTGTAACACCTGTTCATTATGATTTAACCTATTACCCGATTTTAAAAGAATTAAAATCATGGAATTTTGAACTGTAATAAAAAGGTAACTAGATAAAATGCTACATTCAGAACTCATCCTGGTCCTGGATTTTGGATCTCAATATACACAGCTTATTGCCAGAAGAATACGTGAATTAGGTGTTTATTCAGAAATTAAACCCTATAATATCGATTTGGAAGAGCTTAAAAAAATGAACCCTAAAGGGATTATTTTATCAGGCGGCCCGTCATCGGTCTATGCCAAAGATGCTCCCCTACCCTCCTCTGAAATATTTAAAATGGACTGCCCTATTTTGGGAATCTGTTATGGTCTGCAAATTATTGCTCATTTGAACGGCGGCAAAGTTGACAGCGCTGTTAGAAGAGAATATGGAAGAGCCGAACTGATGATTGATGATCATAAGGACCTGTTTTACGGATTTGATCAAAATCTACAGGTTTGGATGAGTCACGGTGACCACCTGACAGCCGCTCCTGAAAATTTTCAGGTCATCGGCCACACACCAAATGCGCCGATAGCAGCTATTCGCCATGAACAAAAAAATATTTTTGGTATACAGTTTCATCCCGAAGTGGTCCATACCCCTAAAGGAAAAGAGTTATTACATAATTTTGTATCCCGTGTCTGTAAATGTGACGGCAACTGGAATGCCAGCTCATTTGTAGATACATCCATCCGGGAGATACAAAAACAAACAGGTAATAAACGGACCATTTGCGCATTAAGCGGAGGTGTGGATTCGACTGTTGCCGCTTATCTTGTAAACAGGGCCATCGGGCAAAACCTCTCCTGTATTTTTGTTGATACGGGAATGCTGCGCCAGAATGAAGCCAAACAGGTTTGTGACTTTTATAAAGACGCTGATTTTGATTTTCATTTCGTCGACGCCGGCGAACGTTTTCTGACAAAACTGCAAGGCGTAACAGACCCGGAGAAAAAAAGAAAAATTATCGGAACGGAATTTATCCGTGTATTTGAAGAAGAAGCTAAAAAGATCGGAGAAATTGATTATCTGGTCCAGGGTACGTTATACCCCGATGTTATTGAAAGTGTATCGATTAAAGGCCCTTCTGCAACCATAAAATCCCATCATAACGTCGGCGGCCTTCCGGAAAAAATGGGACTCAAACTAGTAGAACCGTTAAAAGAGCTTTTTAAAGACGAAGTTAGACGTGTGGGAAAAGAACTGGATATACCCTCACATATTTTAGGTCGGCATCCATTCCCCGGTCCTGGTTTAGCTGTTCGTATTTTGGGTGAAATTACAGAAGAACGATTGAATATATTAAAACCGGCTGACAAAATTTTTATAGATGAATTATATGAAAATAATTTATACGATGAAATCTGGCAGGCTTTTGCCGTGCTGCTTCCGGTGCAAACAGTTGGTGTTATGGGTGATGAACGGACCTATGAACACGTTATCGCCTTACGCGCCGTAACAAGTATGGACGGTATGACTGCAGATTGGGCAGAAATCCCAAATAAAGTTTTGGCAAAAATATCAAATCGAATCATTAATGAAGTAAAAGGAGTCAATCGTGTTGTTTATGACATTAGTTCCAAACCCCCAAGCACGATTGAATGGGAATAATTTCGGAAAGGGGCTGTAAAGAATGTGTGGTATTGTAGGTTACATCGGTTATCAAAAAGCGACACCAATTTTATTAAACGGACTTAAACGGCTGGAATATCGCGGTTATGATTCAGCGGGACTGGCTTTAATTGAATCAGATCAATTGTTAATTCAGAAAAAAGTAGGCAAAATAGCCAATCTGGAGCAATTGATTAAAACTCAACCATCTGATAGTACAATAGGTATGGGACATACACGCTGGGCAACACACGGCGAACCAAACGAAATTAATGCTCACCCGCATACCGATTGTTCCGGCAGGATAGCTGTTGTTCACAATGGTATTATTGAAAATTATGTAGCCATTCGAACCGAACTCTTATCCAAGGGCCACCATTTTAAAACAGAAACAGATACGGAAACACTGTGTCATTTATTTGAAGAATATACTAAAAATGGCTATGATTTAGCAGAAGCGGTTCGTTTGGGTCTAACCCGTATCCAGGGAACCTATGGTATTGTTGTCATTGTCAAAGATAATCCAAACATGCTCATTGCCGCACGCCAGGGCAGCCCATTGGTAATTGGTGTGGGAAAAAATGAATATTTTATCGCTTCAGACACGGCACCGCTTGTTTCTCATATTAATGATGTCGCCTATCTTGAAGATGGTGAAATGGCCATGATTTCCAGGGAACAAATGACCGTTACCACAATAGACAACCGAATTGTTGAAAAAGCCACACAGGTCATTGAAACCGATTTAAGCGCTATTGAAAAAGCCGGGTACCCCCATTTTATGCTCAAAGAAATTATGGGACAACCGGAAACGATACGAGACTCTATGCGGGGCAGATTATTGTTTGAAGAAGGTATCTCCAAACTCGGTGGAATTGAAAAAGACCTTGAATCCTTACTTTACGCCAGGCGCGTTGTTATTACTGCGTGCGGAACTTCCTGGCATGCCGGACTAATTGGTGAGTATATGCTTGAAGATCTGGTGGGAATTCCGGTTGAAGTGGAATATGCATCAGAGTTTCGGTATCGTGACCCCATTTTAGGCCCGGATTCCATTGTTATCGCGATCAGCCAGTCCGGTGAAACAGCCGATACACTGGCAGCAATACGTGAAGCCAAGAGAAAAAGAAGTAAAGTATATGGTATTTGTAACGTTGTAGGGTCCTCCATTGCGAGAGAAACAGATGCCGGTATCTACCTGCATGCCGGTCCTGAAATTGGTGTGGCTTCCACAAAAGCTTTTACATCACAGGTAACTGTTCTGGCGCTTATGACGCTTTTACTTGGACGAATGAGATCCATTTCGAATAGCAAGGGCAATGATCTCGTCAGAGAACTGGCAAGTATCCCGGAAAAAGTCGCCCAAGTGCTTGAAAACAGAGAAATTATAAAAGAAATTGCCGACGAATTTAAATCGGCCCGAAACTTTTTATATCTTGGAAGAGGTTACAATTACCCTGTTGCCCTGGAAGGAGCTTTGAAATTAAAAGAAATTTCTTATATTCATGCAGAAGGATACCCGGCAGCAGAAATGAAACACGGTCCTATTGCATTAATAGATGAAAACATGCCGATTGTCTTTATTGCAACTCAGGACTCTGTCTATGATAAAGTTATGAGTAATATTGAAGAAGTTCGTGCCCGTAAAGGCCGGGTTATTGCCATTGCAACGGAAGGCGATAAAGAAATTGCAAAACGTGTTGAAAAAGTAATTTATGTACCACAAACATTAGAAATGCTTAATCCATTGGTTACTATCATTCCATTACAGTTACTGGCTTATTATATCGCCGTTTTCAGAGGATGTGATGTGGATATGCCGCGTAATCTGGCAAAAAGTGTAACAGTGGAATAAATATATCGGAGGCAAAAGTGCTTATTCAAAAAAACAAACTAGAGATATTACTTTTAATATTTTTAGCATTTTTTTTAAACCTGAAACCTGTTTATGCCAATCCAAAAGCAGAATTTGATACGGCCCTTGATTTGTATAAAAAACGCCCAATATGACGAAGCAAAAACAGGTTTGATAGCTCTTCTCCAAAACAATCCGGAATCAAAATTTCAAACATCCGCCATGCTGCTTTTGGCTAAAGTATATGAAAATTTACAGGATTATGAAAACGCCAAACGGGTTGCCGAAAATTTTATTGTAAAATTCCCCAAAAGCCGATACAAAGCAGATGCCGTTTATGTTTTAGCAAGTTCATCTCTAAAAGAAAAAAAATATACAGATGCTTTTGAATATTTTTTACTAACCTATGAAGCCGCATCGAATAGTGTTCTGGCTGAAAAAAGTGAGAATTATGCCGCATTTTTAGCCACAGAACATTTAACATCCGATGAGATTAAGGCCATAAAGGATACAGGGACCTGGGATAAAACATCAACACTGTTATCGATTTGGCATGCCCGGCAGCTAAAAGCAGAAGGCAAAAAAAACCAGGCCGATAATATATTGAAAAATATTTTAGCCTCACCTCAACAAAACAAATATTCCAAACTTGCAAAAACGCTGTTAAACACACCGGCAGAAAATTTATATACAAAGAAAAATATCGGTGTTATTTTGCCGCTATCCGGTTTCTTTTCTGCAGAAGCCAATGATTTTTTAAAAGGAATGGCGTTTGCATTATCTGAAAGTCGATCAACAAACAAGCCCAATCTCATTATTCGCGATTCCAAAGGCACAACATCTGATGCGATTCATGCAGCTAATGATCTTTTGGATAAAGAAATTGATATTCTTGTCGGAGAATTGGAAGGTAGTAATTCAGCAGCAATTGCCGCTCTGGCTGCCGATAAAAACACACCCATATTTATTCCATTAGCAACAAATAACAATCTACATACACTGGGTAAAAATGTTTTCCAGATCAACACAAATCTTGAGACCGATGGCGCTTCTTTAGCCGAATATGCTTTTAATGAATTGAATCTGAAAACTTTTGCCATGCTGGCGCCCGCCGATGATTATGGCCATGATATTACCGATGCTTTTTCCAACAAAATTGACGAACTCGGCGGTAGAATTATCTCTCAACAATGGTATTATCCTGGAACAGAAAGTTATAAAAAACAATTCGATGCGATTAGAGAAGCCGGATTTCGGTATGCAATCCGGGATTCAATTCAAAGCAAAAAGCTTTCAGCCACACCAGCCAGAGTTGATTCTTTTTTTAAAGCATGGAACCGTGATGTAAAAATTTCTTCCGAGGACAAAAAGGGTCTTATTGAAAGTTATGACATTCCGGTGACATCTATCGATGGATTTTTTCTCCCCATTTATGAAGAGGACATTGATTATATTGTTCCTCAATTTGCTCTTGCCAATGTCAATTCGCAACCTTTGGGCGGGAAATACTGGTTGAATGAAAAAATTCTGGAAAGGCACCGCACTTATATTGATGGTATAATATTTTCAGCCAATTATTATCTTGCAGAAATGGACCCGAATTACCGAAAATTTATTAATAAATTTCGAATGACAACATCCCAAACGCCGGGAAAATATGCTGTAAATGGTTATAATTTAATGAATTTCCTACTCAAGGCAATCGATGAACACTATGCCACAGGCCAACCCATTACCACATTTGTAAAAACCAGTCCCTATCATGGACTCGGTAGTTCCATATTTTTTAACAAATCCGAAAACACAAACAGTTCCATAAAGATTTTACAATTTAAAGATGGTAATATTGATCAACTTTAATACTATTCAAATTTGTGATGTTTGACACAACAGAGTTTTCTATTTTATTATATCTTTAGCCGAAAAAAAAATTAATATAAAATGAAATTTTTTTTCGAAAATAATTGTAATAATTCAAAATAATAACCCATATTAATTTTTCAAAGGAGAGTAAAATGAAAAAAGTCGTATTACTATCTGGTGTTGTGCTGTTATTGCTAATTACTTCAGTTTTTGCTCAGTCACAAATTGGTTTTAACGGTGTCGGCGGGCGATTCGGTTTTATTATGCCGGAAGATCCAATTGAAAACACAATTGGTTTTGGTGTTAATGCAGACCTCGGTACAATTACCCCGGATATCAAACTTTTTGCCTATATTGATTACTGGGGCAAAGGAGAAGAGATCGTCCATTATAAATATAGCTATTCTGTTTTGGGTTTTGCTGCCATAGCAAAATACGAATTTAAAACCAGCGGCCAATTTGTACCTTATGCAGGCGGTGGTTTGGGTATAAACATTAATAAAGTAAAAAGTGAATATGACGGTCCTGATCTTAGCAGTGAGTACAGCGGCTACTATTCAGCTAGTGACTATGAATATTCTGATTCTGAAACAGACCTTGCTATCCATCTTCTTGGTGGCGCTTCAATGCCGCTAAGTCCTAAAATGGACGGATTTGCTGAAATTAAATATACCATTGCCGGAGATTTTGACTATTTTTCAATCTGGGCAGGTATTAATTATAAGCTGACAAAATAGTTAGTTGATTTTATAAAGGCCCTAAATTTTTTTAGGGCCTTTTTTCTTGATTCCTATCCTCTTTTAACCTATATTAACACACAATTTAAACCTTATACAACTATCTAATTCAAATCTTACAATTGAAACGGAGCACCTTTGGATATTACAAAAGCGATAATACTCGGTATCATTCAGGGATTAACCGAATTTCTACCCATCAGCAGTTCAGGACACCTTGTGCTTGGGAAAGAATTGTTAAATATTCCCGAACAAGGAATTGCGTTTGAAATATTTGTTCACTTTGGAACTCTTTTGGCTGTTTTAACTGTTTTTAGAAATGATATTTTAGAGCTTATTAAAGCGTTTTTTCTAATTTTTAAAAATAAAGATATTAGCGAAACCTATAAAGAAAATATCAATTTTCGTCTTTTAGTTTATATCATTATAGGTACAATTCCGGCAGTCATTATAGGATTGGCTTTTGAAGATAAAATTGAACAAGCATTTAACGATCCGCACCTGGTTTGCCTCATGCTCCTGGTAACCGGTTTAATTTTACTATTTACATATTGGAAACCAAAACAAACCGGATCATTAACCATAAAAAATACACTTATTATGGGAGTTGCCCAGGCCTTTGCGATTTTTCCGGGCATATCACGGTCCGGTTCAACTATCAGTGCAGGAATCTTTTTTCGAGTCAGCGGCAACGAAGCAGCCCGTTTTTCTTTTCTTTTAGCCGTACCCGCTATATTTGGTGCAACATTGTTAAAGGTATCCGAACTGTTTCAAACAGGCATTAGTTCAGATTTTTTAATCCAGCTTATTGTTGGTACCATAGCTGCCTACATTTCCGGTTATATAGCAATCGAAACGTTATTAAATATTGTTAAAAAAGGCAAACTTTACCTGTTTGCTCCCTATTGCTTTATATTAGGTATACTGGGACTTTTATTTTTATAACAGGACAATTTAATGGCCTACCGAGAAACATTTACATCACGATGGTCGTTAATTCTTGCCGCAATCGGTATGGTAGTCGGCACCGGTAATATCTGGCGTTTTCCCAGAATTGTTGCTAAAAACGGCGGCGGTGCCTTTCTTATTGCCTGGCTTATCTTTTTATTTCTATGGTCCATCCCTTTGTTAATGGCCGAACTCGCCATTGGGAAAAAAACACGCAAAGGCACGCTGGGTTCATTTACCGCATTAATCGGCCCTAAATATACATGGATGGGCGGCTTTGTCGGATTTTGTACTCTGGCCATCATGTTCTATTACAGTGTTGTTATGGGATGGTGTTTAAAATTTTTTTCCAGTTCTATTACCGGCCAACTCAACAACCAACACCCGCAAATATTCTGGAACAGCTTTATTACAACATGGCAGCCGGCATTCTTTCATATAATTGCAATTTCTATCGGCGCATTTGTTGTCCTTGGAGGCATTAAAAAAGGAATTGAAAAAACAACAAAATTCCTAATTCCCCTGTTGTTCATTTTACTTTTGATATCAGCAGTCCGTGCATTAACGCTGCCAAATGCGGCGGCAGGATTAAACTTTTTCTTTACACCGGATTGGTCTGCGTTGAAAAATTTTAAAGTTTGGCTGGAAGCGCTTTCGCAATCTGCCTGGTCGACCGGCGCAGGCTGGGGCCTGATGCTGACCTATGCTGTTTATACCCGTAAAAATGAGGACATAACCGTCAATTCTTTTTTAGCAGGATTAGGTAATAATGCTGCATCACTATTAGTTGGATTTGCCATATTCCCGGCCGTCTTTGCACTGGCGCCGTTAATCCAGTCCGATCCTTATGAAATCATTCAGGCAACAGGACCGGCAAATACAGGTATGGCCTTTATATGGCTGCCCATGCTTTTTTCAAAACTACCGGCACAACAATTATTTACAACACTCTTTTTTCTGTCATTAAGCATTGCCGCGTTAACATCGCTGATTGCCATGATTGAATTGGGCGTGCGTACCCTGGTTGATTTAGGATTATCCCGAAAAAAATCAATCCTTATTATATGGATATTGGGCCTGTTATTAGGGCTGCCGTCCGCTTTTAACATGACATTTTTTGAAAACCAGGATTGGGTTTGGGGAATAGGCTTGATTGTCAGCGGCTTTTTTATTACATTTGCTGTTTTAAAATATAATGCCGGAAAATTCCGTAAAAACCTGATAAATATAAAATCCAATGATATTATCATAGGCTCCTGGATGGAATCTTTATACAAATATATCATTCCGGTTGAATTTTTAGTGTTATTAAGCTGGTGGTTTTTTCAATCCATTAAATATTTTGAAAAGGATTTCTGGTGGCACCCATTTCACACATATAGTGTGGGTACTTGTTTGCTTCAGTGGAGTTTGATTATCCTTATTGTTTTATTATTTAAAAAAACGATTACCAGAAAACTTGATATAAAAAAATTTTAGTTATGAATGTTCAAGCTATCATATTAATGAGTGTATTACTGCTGACCTGTTGGGGCGGGTTTGTTTTTTTTCTTATATTTGCAGCAAAAACCGAACAAAAGAAACAGATTACAAACGAGGACAAAGTTGAAAAAAAACGCATCTGAATTACATAAAGAATTTTCTAAAAAAAAGTTTGATCCGGTTTATATTTTTTACGGCACAGAAGATTTCATTATTGAAGAATTGACGAATTCTCTTTTAAAAAACGCATTAAATCCCGGAGACCAGGATTTTAATCTGGATATGTTTTATGCAAATGAAATTGAAGGTTCGCAAATAGTCAATGCAGCCATGTCATTCCCGATGATGGCGGAAAGACGGGTTGTTGTTGTAAAACATATTGATCAACTGGCTGCTAAAGATATTCCATTACTGGCAAAATATATACAAAGGCCCTCTCCTTCCACCTGTCTGGCTCTAACATCAAAAACCTCCCTCACAAAGTCCGGTTTTAGCGCTATAAAAAAGAACTGCACAACTATTGAAACCAAACCTTTATACGACAATCAAATTCCGGCATGGGTCCGCACATATCTCACAAAATACAAGTTAACAATTAGCGAAGAAGCCATCCGTCTCCTGCATGCCTCCACCGGCAACAACCTGAGAAACATCGCCTCGGAAATTGAAAAAATAAAACTGATACTCGGCGAAACAACACAAATTGAAGTAAAACATATTGAAGCCATTGTCGGGACGTCACGTGAATATAATATTTTTGAATTATGCGATTCAATCGGATTAAAGAACATTGAAAAAAGTTTACGGATTCTTTCACGAATGCTTCAACTTGGCGAACAACCAACCGGTATCATTGCAATGATAAACCGTCACTTTGTTTTATTATCAAAAATAAAAGACATGAAAGCTACAAATCACAGTAATGATGCAATTGCAAAAACACTCAAGGTCCATCCTTTTTTCGTGCCAAATTACATAACACAGTCCGGCAAATACAACCGTACCCAATTGGGCAAAACATTTTCATTTTTACTGCAGGCTGATTATCAGCTTAAAAGTAGTTACCAAAAGCCCAAATTGATACTTGAAACATTACTTTTTCAATTATCAATGATGTAATTTTTTTTTAAAAAAGGCAACCAATTTGCAAACAAATTTGGAACTTTTATTATCTCAACAGGTTGAACAATTAAACGATGAAAACGAATTCCAGTAAATCCGATAACAGACCACAGATAAGTGATGAAGAACTCATCCAAAGATTTCAGGATGGTGATCTTTATGCATTTGATATTATTGTTAAAAGATATAAAAATCCTCTGTTGAACTTTGCTTATCGATTTGTTGGAAATATTGAAGAAGCTGAAGATGTTGTTCAGGAAACATTTTTAAGACTTTATAAAAACAAACATGCATACAAAAGGATTGCAAAATTTTCAACTTGGCTTTACACAATAGCCGGAAATTTATCAAAAACAGAGCTGCGAAAACGAAAACGCAGAAAACTGGTATCCATATCTGAACTGGGATACGACGACAAAGAATTTGAAATTGAAGACAAAAAATCAAACACCGAACGAGACGTTGACTCTGTATTAAAAGAAGACATAATCCAAAAAGCAATTGAAGAACTGCCTAAAAGATTTAAACAGGTTATAATATTGCGAGACGTTCAAGAATTGGCATACGAAGAAATTAGTGAAATTTTAAACATTCCGTTAGGAACAGTAAAATCAAGGGTTAACCGGGCTCGTTTAAAATTACAGGCAAAATTATATAAAATAAAAGGCTATGAAGACAAAAATTAAAAGAGAGGGATGAATGGCAATTTGTTACAATTTTCAGAAAAAAATTTCTGCTTATATTGAAGGTGAACTCACCAGACCAGAGGAAGACAAATTTAATTCCCATCTTGAAAAATGCTCTTCTTGTAGAGCACGGGTTTCAAACATGAAAATGTTGACCTCAAACCTGGGACAGTTGCCCAAATATAAAACATCTTCAACATTTGATGTTGAATTAAGGTCACGAATAAGAGCAGAAATGAATAAGGGGTCATTTGTAAATATATTTAATGATATGCGTACACCCCTTCGGATGTCAATGTATGCAACAGCCGCTGTTATTTTTATATCATTAGGTATACTTATTGACCAGCAATATATTCATAACCAACCGGCGCTTTTATCAACCCAATCCAACACGGTTAACAGCATTCCTTTACAAAAGGTTCAACCGCAAACGAATACCGTACAAAAATCCTTTGTTGACAATCGATATCGTGCAAAAATTGAAAAACGGCCTGCTGTAGATACCCGTAAAAGTATTGCACGCGATAATTCAAATGCTTTATCGCGTGCTAGAATTTTCAATGATGACAGTTTACGCAGACAAACAACTGTCAATGAACCACTCTTTACGCAAACAAGTGCAGTCATTCGTTTTTAACCGAATTTAAGCCGGTGAATTATGTTAAATAAAAAGAAACCACCCAGAGAGATATTATATCTACCGATTGTTTTACTTTTATTTTCCATAAATGTATTTGCTCAAGATACATTTTTACAGAAAATTGAAAAAGATATAACACATATTATTACAAAAGCCAGACCGGGTATCGTTCAAATCACATCTTACTTTACCGCACAAGATATATCTGCACCCCAACCAGAAAATCCCGGTTATACAAAGATCGGGGCCGGGGTTATAATAGACTCTGTCCATGTTCTGACAAAACTTGAAAATGTGCTGGGAAGTAAAGAAATACAAATAACGACTTTTGATAATGAACAAATAGATGCAGAGTTTATAAGTGCGGACCCTGAGCTTGGCCTGGCCCTGATAAAATCACCTCAAAAATTTAAAAAACCTGTAAAATGGGGTTTGTCTGCTTCTCTAGCGGCTGGTAATTATGTCGTCATTATTGGTAATTCCCTGTCAGTTATACCGGCTGTTTCATTTGGTCATGTCAACTGCATCCGGAATGATGATATGATACAATTATCTACATACCTGACAAACAGTGAAGGAGACTTTGTTTTTAACTCTTCAGCACAACTTGTTGGTATTATAAGCAGTCAATTAAAGACTTTTGTTGATGAAAAAAATCCGGGTATGCTCTATATAAATGATACTATTCTGGCCTATCCCGGCGACAAAATACAAAAAACTCTAAAACAATTATTACCATTTTCCCAATCACCCAATGGCTGGATCGGAGTAAGTGCAGAAAACTGGCCTGGAATTATGGGCGGTATTCATATACGCCAGGTAACTCCCAGCAGTCCCGCTCAGGAAGCAGGAATTAAAATGGGAGATATTATAATAAGTATTAATGGGAAAAGAGTAACACAAACATTAGAACTTGCTTCTTTTATAACTCAACAAAGACCGGGGACAAGTGTTGATTTAAAAATTCTACGCAGTACCGGGACAAAAGATATAAAATTAACAATTGGACAACCTCCCACCAATTTAACCAGCGATTATAAACCCATCTCAATGATCGAAAAAAGCCGCAGCGCCCAAATTCCTACAAAGGCTTTTCAGGCATCTTATACTAAAATGGATACCAGACAGGATAAACAGTATATTCTTAATCGAATCATGCAACTTGAAAAAGAAATAGAAAATTTAAAGCAGTTATCAGAAAAATTTTAATTGACAATTTCAATTTTTTTTCCTAAATTTAAATCTGTTTTAAATTACACATACGGAGATTTTAAATGGCAAAAGATCGTAGTTTTGCAGCAAAAGTATCCAAAGCACACGGTGCTGGAGGTAGTCATTGCGCAACTTGCGGAGAAGCTTTTAGTACTTTGAAAGTAGTTTCTACTCAGGAAAACGCAGAAAAGAAAAGCCTTCGGTTTAAAGAAACTTTGGTTTCTATATGCAAATGCAATGAAAATGAATACATGAGCTAAGAGACGGATGCCGGTTAAAAAATTTTTATTAGCTACTCGAAATCAGGACAAGATTTACGAAATAAAAAAAATTTTTACCGACACAGATATTGATTTTATTACAATAAATGATATAAAAGATTTACCCCAAGTTGTTGAAGATGAAAAAACTCTTGAGGGAAATGCAATTAAAAAGGCACTTACGCTATTCAACGCTACAAAAATAGCTACAATATCTGACGATACAGGATTAGAAGTAGACGCGTTGAATGGAGAGCCGGGTGTTTTCTCGGCAAGATATGCAGGCGAAAACGCAACATCACAAGATAACATTGTAAAGCTTGTTCATAATTTAAAAGATATACCTTTAGAAAAAAGAACAGCACAATTTCGTACTGTCGTGGCACTTGTAACACAAGACGGTGTGAAAACATTTTCAGGAATTTGTAAGGGACAAATTCTCGATGAAAAGAGAGGGGAATCAGGCTTTGGATATGACCCTGTGTTTTATGTTCCGGAAATGGACAAAACTTTTTCTGAAATGGACATAACAACAAAAAACAAACTGAGTCACAGGGGAAAAGCCTTTAAAGAGTTGTATAATTATTTAAAAATGAGTTTATAAATTCGGGGCGTAGCGCAGCCCGGTTAGCGCGCCTGCTTTGGGAGCAGGAAGTCGAGAGTTCGAATCTCTCCGCCCCGACCAGAACCCCTCTACTAAAGGAGGGGTTTTTTATTAAAAAGCAACTTAACAGCAACTATATTAAAAAATAACTTGCTTATAATATAAAAAAGCACTAAACTTTATTAGTTATAATAATATCATCATACTTCGATTAGTCAGGCAACGCTTTAAGATTTATAACAAAAAGCATAGTTCATCGCAGCAATATTATAATTTTCACCAACTGATTATATTTATATTTTTTACGGTTTTATAGATTACACTGTTCTTTGAAACCACCTTTGCATTTTATATGCAAAACTTGTTGTATCACTTTTGATTTTGCTCTGTTAGGCATCAACCACTCTCCGGAGTGTTGTGCAATAAATGGTAGCCACTTTCATTTAATGAAAGGAGGTAAAAGTGGTAAAGCATGTTGTATGGGTATTGGTTTTAATTATTTGTGCAACAGCGGCCGTTGCGCAAGTACCGACAAAGGTAGAAAACGCAGTTCGATACCAGGCCCAAACTCATGCATCAGCCTCTGCTACCAACATCAACGCATCAAAAGAAATGTTGACTAGTTCTCAAGCAGATCAAACTGTTTTAGAACAAAATTCAACAATGCAACTCAGTGAGCTCGGTTCTATCTATTCATTGTCTAAAGATAACGCCGCTCAGGTTAACGAGTTAGGTTCTATCTATTCATTGTCTAAAGATAATGCCGCTCAGGTTAACGAGTTAGGTTCTATCTATTCACTGTCTAAAGATAACGCCGCTCAGGTTAACGAGTTAGGTTCTATCTATTCATTGTCTAAAGATAATACCGCTCAGGTTAACGAGTTAGGTTCTATCTATTCACTGTCTAAAGATAACGCCGCTCAGGTTAACGAGTTAGGTTCTATCTATTCATTGTCTAAAGATAATGCCGCTCAGGTTAACGAGTTAGGTTCTATCTATTCATTGTCTAAAGATAATGCCGCTCAGGTTAACGAGTTAGGTTCTATCTATTCACTGTCTAAAGATAATGCCGCTCAGGTTAACGAGTTAGGTTCTATCTATTCATTGTCTAAAGATAACGCCGCTCAGGTTAACGAGCTTGGTTCTATCTATTCACTGTCTAAAGATAACGCCGCTCAGGTTAACGAGTTAGGTTCTATCTATTCATTGTCTAAAGATAATGCCGCTCAGGTTAACGAGTTAGGTTCTATCTATTCACTGTCTAAAGATAATGCCGCTCAGGTTAACGAGTTAGGTTCTATCTATTCATTGTCTAAAGATAACGCCGCTCAGGTTAACGAGCTTGGTTCTATCTATTCACTGTCTAAAGATAATGCCGCTCAGGTTAACGAGTTAGGTTCTATCTATTCACTGTCTAAAGATAACGCCGCTCAGGTTAACGAGTTAGGTTCTATCTATTCACTGTCTAAAGATAATGCCGCTCAAATCAAATAATATAATTCACTCTATTCGAGGGTTGAAATCAAGTTTCAATATATTTGAGTGAATTGTATCTAGTAAATGAATGGCCGCAAAATTCATCTTCTAAGAGAATACTTTGACTAGCGTGGATGTGGAGGTTGAATGCAAGGGTCCCTAATATTTAGGGACCCTCTTTATCATTCAATGCAATTCCCAATATTTAAATGAAAAAAATCAGCTTAACATTAACCTTATGGTTGTTCTTTTCCTTTTCATTTTGTTATTCACAAACCCGGCTTGAAACGGAAAGTAAAAATTTTAAAATTATCTATTGGTCATCTCATAAGCAACTTGTACCTGGAATCCTTTCAAGTGCCGAAGAATCTTTGTCTACCCTCTCCTCCCTGTTCAATTATAAACCTTTAGAAAAAATAACCATTACCTTAAACGACTATCATGATTTTGGTGCAGCAGGAACAACCAGTGTGCCGCATAACGTCATACGTCTTGACATTGCCTCCTTCGAATTGGATTATGAAAGCATCCCCTATAATGACCGGTTAAGATGGTTGATCTCACATGAACTTGTACATGTTGTAATAGGCGATTCTTATTTTCCATTTTCAAAATTTTTACGCACATTAACCGCCAAGGTCCCTCCTGAAAAAGAATATCCAACTTCATTGTTTTACAGTCTGTTGACCAATTGGGGCAGATACACGCCAGACTGGCATCAGGAAGGTATCGCTATGTTTCTTGAAACCTGGATGAATGGTGGTTATGGGCGATTACAGGGCAGTTTTGATGAGATGTTTTTCAGATCAATGGTTGTTGAAAATCAAAAATTACCAAACCCGGTAAAACTTGACAGTTATACGGTTTACACTTCCTTTTTACTCCAAATGCAATTCTATTTATACGGCGCCAGATTTTCAGCTTATTTAGCCAATAAATATGATTCTAATCTTTATATCAAATGGTATAAAGGCCAGCAAAACGGGTATAAATCCTACAATAAGGCTTTTAAAAACATTTTCGGATCATCATTAAAAGATGCATGGAAGGATTTTGTTAAAACCGAATATTATTTTCAGAAAGAAAATTTAGCCCGTCTGGATAAATCAGAATATACACCCATAACATATTTATCAAATGCACCTCTTGGGTGGGTTACACAACCCATGATAAACTCAAAAAAAACTAAAATAATTTTTGGCACCCATGCCGCCAATGAACTTGCCGGCATAAAATCTATTGATTTAAAAACAGGGGAATTGGAATATATCGGTACTTTGCCTACACCGCGTTTGGTACAGGTTGCGTCCACCACGATTGATCCTGACGCCGGGCTGTTGTTTTATACTACCAACAATAATTTTCTTTTTCGGGACCTGTGGCTGTTAGACCCCTATTCAAAAATCAATAAAAAGCTCTTTAAAGATATCCGAATAGGCGACCTGACATATTGCAAAAAGACCAAAGAACTGTGGGGAATTCACCGGTCTGACGGATGTGAAAAAATCGTATATACATCATTTCCCTATCTTGGTTTTAACCAGTCGCAACAACTGGATTTTGGATATTCCGTACAGCAATTATGTGCCAGCCCAAACGGACGGTGGCTGGCCGGTACGATCCATTATCAAAATGGTCAGCAGGAAATTATTGTTATCGATATGAACCAGGTAAGAAAAAACGGTGAAATCATTTATAACAAAATTGCAACGTCAGGTTCACCGGAACATCCTTCCTGGTCGGACGATGAAAAACACCTCTATTGGAATGCCTATAACAACGGCGTTTCAAATATATACAGATATGATTTTGAAACAAAAAAAGTATTTGCAATATCTCATACAAAACGCGGACTTTTCCGGCCTGTTCCTGTTAACGGTGATTCAGTTTTTGCTTTTGAATTTACCACCCAAGGTTTTATTCCGGTAACAATACCGAATAAAGAGGTGGAATATTTACCGGCGATAAAATATTATGGGCAACAGATTATAGAAAAGGAGCCCCAATTACAACAATTGCAGTTAACCGGTTCCTTACCTGAAACAAATTCTCATACCAGAGAAAAGAGTTACAATGGCTTTTTGAATATTAAACGCAATTCTCTTTTTCCCACAATTTCCGGTTTTAAAAATGATCTTGTTTACGGTTTTTACGGATATTTTTCAGATCCCCTGGCTGTTCATGAAATCCGTTTTTTTGCGGGCATGTCGGACACTAGGCAAAAAACAATAAAAGACCATGTCCATTTTAACTTAAAATATGAATACAAAAAAACATGGGAACTGGTTTACAAATACAATCCTGCTAATTTTTATGATGTATTTAACAAACGTAAAAAAGCAACTTTTATGCAGAATTTTTCAGCAAAAAACACTCACTATTGGAAATATGATATGCCGCATAAAATAAGTCATGAAAATGAAATATCTGTTTTTTACGGTGTTAAAACAATTAATGACAACATGATTACAGTTGAACACCCCAATTTTATAATATATGAAAGCACTATAAATTCGAAAAATACCCGCCGGTCTATTGGAAGTGTTGATATTGAACAGGGAACTGAATTTTCATTAGCATTAACAAGTATGCACATAGATCCTAAAAACATGAAAAACGCCGGTGGTTTTCATGTTGAATGGAACAAATATAATATCTTTTTAAAACCACATAATGTTTTTCATTTACAACTAGCCGGCGGATGGCGGCATACGGGTAAAACTGGCGCTTTAACCAATTTTTATTTTGGTGGATTTGGCAACCAGTATATCGATCCGGAACTAGCGGAACAATATCGAAAAGTATTTCGGTTTCCGGGTGTACCGATTTACGACCTGACAAACGATGAATTTATTAAAGTGGGATTTGAGAACAAGCTTCCCCCCTGTCGTTTTACCAATTTTCATCTCGGCCCCCATACCTTTACAAGCATGGATTTGACGATTTTTAATCAATACTTGTTTTTCTCCCCGGAAATGTTTGACCGATGGGCAAATATAGGAACACAATTAAATATTAAACTAAAACACTGGTATAATATTGAATCGACTTTATCTTTTGGGATTGCGCAAGCATGGAACAAAGGCGGAGACTCTTGGGCCTGGTTCATATCCTTTAAACCCTTTCGTTAATTTTCTTACCAATTCAATAACTTGTCTTGCATAATTAATCATTTTGGGGTATATTTCTGTTTAAAAAAGCTTGTTATAATCCGGACATGATATGCCATTTCCATTAACTGCTCTCATTCTGTTTTTAACCGGTTGCCTGGCCGGGTTTATAAATGTAATGGCCGGCGGCGGGTCTTCACTAACGTTACCGATGCTTATATTTTTAGGTCTGGACAGCGCTCTTGCAAACGGTACAAACCGCATCGCTCTTGTGATTCAAAATATTTCTGCTATTCTTTCTTTTAAAAATGAAAAATATTCCGAATTTGGAAAAAGTTTCAAATTAGCACTATTTACGCTGCCGGGCGCCATTATCGGCGCTATTACGGCCGTTAAAATTGACAATCTCTTATTCCAAAAGATCCTCGGAATTGTTATGATTGGAATAATTTTTACCATCATAATGCCGATGAAAAAAAAGGAAACGGTTGAAAATATAAAATCTAAAAATCCGTGGATTATTTATCCCATGTTGGTTGGTATTGGTTTTTACGGAGGTTTTATTCAGGTAGGCGTCGGATTCCTGTTTATGGCTGCCTTGTTCCATACATTAAAAATTAGTATAGTACGTGTCAACATGCACAAAGTTTTTATTATTTTGATTTATACAATACCGGCCCTTTTTATTTTTGCTATAAATGGCAAAACAGATTGGCTGCTTGGAATTATTCTGGCCGTCGGTAACGCGACAGGTGCTTGGTGGGCTGCGAAACTTTCCATTAAAAAAGGCGAAAAACTCATTCGTATTATGTTAATCGTTGCTATTGTTATTATGTCTTTTAAACTTCTCAAGATATTTTAGAAAGACAATTCCTTAAAAAATTCATTATAATTGAGGAGAGAGTCATGCCGGAACCTTCATGTGAAACATGCAAATTCAGAGAAAAATATGATAACAATCCGTCCTCTTTTTTGGGGAAATTATGGAGATGGCACATAAACTGGTGCCCGGGTTGGAAAAGTTATATGGAATCAGTTTCCGATGAAAAACGCGGACAATTGGCCGACAAATATAAAATTAAAAAGTATCAAAAGAATTAATTCTGTTAAAATCAGGCTAGATCCAAACACCGTAAAATTATTTTTCATCGGACAATGATGAAAAATATTTACGGACAAAATCAAAGGCACGCTTTTTCTGGCGGTCCTGGGTAACCAGGCCGCTGCAATTAACATAGGCAGCCAATGGCGGATGCCCGCTTGCAATTTTGTTTGGCGCCGGAAAATCAGCATAACCGGTAATAATAAGGCCGCTCACATACTCCTTTCGGGTTGGATCAAAAATAGTTTCAAAATATTGAGATAAACAATAAATTTGATAATCCTCAGTATAATCTTTGGTTATATTTTGAGTGTTTGTATTTCGCCAGCCAAAAACAGCTTCCCCTCCTGCCTCACTAACAAGGACCGGTTTCTCCGGCCAGGTTTTATGGACCTTGTCCAACATTTCACCAATATATTTAACGGCACGAAAATCTTCCATGGGTGAATTTATCGAAATAATATCTGTATTTTTGAATGCCAGGTCTTTAATATTTTTGTCAGATGCGAACGTAACGAGTCGGGAAGGATCAAGTTTTTTTAAAAGCTTGTAGGCTTTGTCTATATAATTCACCCCCTCTATTTTATCTGTGGGCAAATCATTTCCTAAAGACCATATTACTACTGATGGATGATTTTGAAAAGACCGGACCATTTGGGTTAATTGAGGTTCACCATATTGTGCCCAAACATCCGTATCCGCCAAGGTTGATGCACCGGTTTTCCATGCGGGAAATTCACACCATACAAGCAGTCCCATTTCATCACATAAATCAAAAACCAAAGGTTGGTTTGGATAATGGGTCATTCGTAATAAATTGCATCCAAGAGATTTTATGTCTTCCAAATCCATCTTTGTACGTAAGGAGGAAACATAATGCCCGGTACCAGGATACAACTCTTGTCGCGAAATTCCATAAATTTGAATCGGTTTTCCGTTTAATAGTATTTTATCGTCTTTAACAGCGATTTGTCTGAACCCAAACCTAAGGTCTTTTCGACAGTAAATATCATTTTTCCCGACAAGTTTTATAACCAGGTTATATAAGGCCGGTTCACCGGGAGACCAGCCGGTAATATTTTCAAAAACAGCACGTGACTTTTCATTTGATTGTCCGGCAGGCAAATCCTTTTTAACCTTTTTTTTCCATTTCGATTCACCATTTTTATCTGTTACCTCAAATTCAAGAGTATAATTACTTCTTTTTAATGTATTGTTTAACGTAATATCAAGATCCAATTTCCATTTATTATCATTTTGCATTTCTGTTACAATACGGGCGTCCCTGATAAAAACACTCGGTTCATATTCTAAAAACACCTGGCGGTAAATACCTCCAAAATTCCACCATCCGTTCCAGTTATTATCGGGAATCGATTTTTCTAAAATTTTATTATCAACACAAACAGTGAGAATATTTTCTTTTGTTTTTTGGGCAACATCAGTTATGTCATACTTAAAGCCGGTATAAGGAAACAAATTAGAGCCGATTTCATGTCCATTCAGCCATATCCTGGACCTTGTAGAAACGCCGAGAAAATGAAGGAACAAACGTCCTGCCGGCCATTCAGAAGGTACTGTAAAAGATACCTGATACCAAACTGTTCCCCGATACCATAGTAAATCCTGTTTTACGGCGTTGAATGAAGAAGGAATTCGAATTTGCTCCCAATTTTGGCTGCCGATCTCAGAAAACCATTTTTGATCTTCCCCAACATTATCCGGGTCTGTGCAAAATTTCCAATTACCTGATAAATCGACCGGAGATATTTGGGTGTGTTCTTTACAACTTGTCAGGACAAGAAAAACAATACAAACTTTAAGAAATAATTTCATTTTAGAACTATCTTTCCTATTGCAAAAGCCGTTTACGATCTAAATTGAAACATGATTTATTAAAAAAAAAGCAGTCAAAAGACTGCTATATAATTTTTATTCTTTTAAATTTTTGAATAAATCGTCCAATTTCTTTTTGGCATCTTCCGCACGTTCCTGTTTGCCTACACTTTTATTTTTTCCAGGTTCAAAATATTCACAATAATTTGATTTATCTTTGTCGGCAATCTTGTCAGCTTCCGGTTCACGGCATTGTTTGGATGCCTGTGGATCATAAAATTTACAATTTAAACACACGTGAAGATAACTATTACAATTTTCACATACCTCCAAATGCCATATTTTTCTATCCTTTGATGTAACTTCACCACATTTATAACACGTAACGATCATTATTGTTCCTCCTGTTATAAATTTATAGATACAACACTCAATTTATATCAAATACAAATATTTTCGAATCAGGACCATCATCAGGTAAAAAATAAAATTGTTGTTTATAAAAAGCCATTCCTTCGCGCGCCAAATCTGTGGCCAATTCACCTTTTTCCAATGATATACGTTTTTTAAATTCCAGTTTATTTACAGAATATATATCCACAGCAGAGGTATCTTTGTTATGTCCGCAACAATACAAATAGTTATCAATATATTTCATATCCTGATACTGCATTGTTGTCGGGTTTTGTTGTTTTAATAACTGAGTGCCGGCCTGATCCCATTTATAAAAATCATCGGAATCCCAGTTAGCACCCCAAATGTTATTATCATCATCAATAGCAACCGCACCAATATGATCATTTACGGTAAACTTTTTTTCAATTGTTAAAGAATTCGGGTCCAAAGCTAATATTGTTGATGTGCTATGGGCCTTGTATTCGGCCACGGGCACCCAAACATAATTCCCGGAATATTGAATGCCACCCGGGTGGATTTGCTCGCCAATGGTGATATCTCTTTTATGTATTATTTCACCGGTTTTTAAGGAAAATTTAAAAATCCATGCGATACGTGCTTTTTTATCAATAGATGATAAAAAGCCGCAGCTATCCACGATATCCAAACCCTGAACATGATATGATTCAAAAAATGTGGGGATGGTATGTGCGTATTTAAGATTTTGTGTATCGAACGAACCTTTATTGTCTTTTTTAATCGAAATCTGTTTTTGACAACCGGCTAGCAAGACGAATATCAGTAAAAATACATATTTTTTCATAAATACTTTTCCTTTTTATAAAAACCACTTTAATTAAAATAATATCTGGAAAATTGAAAGGCAAGAAAATAATAAGCCTGATATAATAAATATATCAGGCTTATCGGAGGAGGAGGACCGGCGGAGTATATATTTTTATCTAATTTATAACAATTTAAGGCAAGTGTATTGACCATTGCATGAGGATAATTTACAAATTTGTATCTGAACCCAAATGGCTGATATTAGTGTTCAGCTTGTTAAAATCACCTCCTTATTTTAATAATGGGTATTTAAATAATAATCCCTTATATAAATGAGTGACAAAGAGGTTTCGACAATTCTCTGTTAAAAAGTATTATTTTTTAAAAATAAAAGAATTTGTTACTAATTATCGATTGAATAAAAAACATTAAACTAAAGATTATAAAATAGATTATTTTAAAAATAAGATTTTATAATAAACAAAATGTCGTTTGCAAAACAACAATCATTATTTAGATAACAACAGCATAAAAATATTTAATAGTGTGGTGGCTGGTGGTATGAGGATGTTAGTTTGTAAGAGTTGCAGTTGTAGATCAGTTTTTGAAGATTGGTAAATAACGATATAAAAATATAAATCCTGGTTTGGTGTTATAGATCACTGGGGAACATTTGGTAAATCAGGATAAAGTTCAAAAAAGACTAGTTTTCCCTGGAATTGAGTTGTTCGAGCAGGTTTGTTATTGCTTTTGAATTGTATTCTATTTCAAATTTAGGATAAAGTTTTTGAGCGGCTTTTTTAGCCATAAAAGATTTTTTTTCATTAAATATTTCATTTTTAATTTCAGCCAATATCGTATTTTTATCCCGAAAGTCATCTGCCAAAGTCTGATTATATCGATTTTCTATCTCTTCTGTAGAAATTTCTATTTTATCCAAAACCATTCTTTTAAAACATTCGTCCCCAATTACCTGGTCTTTTAAAAACCGGAACCTGGTTTTTATTTCAGGGTGGTCCATTAAATTCCTGATATCAGCATCGTAGTACATAAGGTCCGGCGTCAGGTAATCCGTTAAAAAATTTTCAATATCTGTAATCGTATAAAAACGAAATTTGTTCAGGCCAAATTCTTTTTCAAGCCGATAATAAATATCTGAAACAGAATATTGAATAGCTCCATATTTCACTAAAATCACATTATGAGGATTTTTTTCAGCATCCGGATGACCCAGTAACAAGTCAATCTGTGATTGATCCATCGTTATAAGATCAAGCAGCATTGATGCAGCTATTGGTGCTATTTGAAAACCATACTCATCATAAAGACGGGTATAATACTGTTCCATATTTTTATAATATAAAATTTCCAAAAGACGTTTTTCAAGCTTTGGCTTTTCAATTTCAAAAGAGTTTTTGGGCAGCGGTTTTTTGTCCAAAAGGTTAATAAGATAAAAGCCATTATCAGCTTTAACAGGTTCGGATGTTTCACCTATTCTTTGAAGACTAAACGCGGCCTCTTCAATATTCGGAGTTAGCACACCAAAGGTAATAAAATGCTCCTGAGTAAAAGGAAGCGGTAATGAAAATTTTTGTGCCAGATAGTGAAAAGGAACACCGTTTTTTATTTCAAGATATAAAGAATCAGCAAGAGAGATTCGTTCGACCAAAATTGCATCAATTTTTATAGCATCGCTTCGAACATTAAAAAAGCCCCGCACCTCTTCATCTGATACATTGAAATCCTGTGGCAGATAATACTTGAATAAAGGGCTATTTCTCTGCCCTATATATTCAACATAGCGACGATTTATTTTTTGTTGCACAACAGCAGATTGGTCCAATCCTGTTTCATAACCTTCAGCCATGAACAACAGGTCCTGTAAAAAATATTTGATAATATAATCCCGAAGAATCGTTTCTGTAACAGGTCTGGATTTTAGTAATTCATTGATGTGGGTATATATTTGGCTGGTGTGTAATTTGACATTTCCGACTTTGAGTATCCATGTCAAATCCGGAGAAGTGCAGCAAAGCCATATAGAAAAAAATAGTAAACAACTTTTGTAAAAAATTCGCATTAGAGCAGCCGGATTGATTTATTATAACCGTCCAAAAATACTAGCCAGTTTTAGTTTCCATACCATAAAAATGGCTTCCCGAATAATGGCTTTGGACATTTTTGATGTCCCTGCCGTTCGGTCTACAAAGACAATAGGAATCTCTCCCAGTTTGAAACCAAGCTTCCAGGCTTTAAAGGTCATTTCAATCTGAAAAGAATAACCATCTGACCTTACACGGTTTAAATCAATTTTTTCAAGCACATCACGACGGAAACATTTGAATCCGGCTGTGCAGTCTTTTAACGGCAAACCGGTTATCAGACGTGTGTACAAGCTGGCGCCCATACTTAATATCAAACGACTCAGGGGCCAGTTTATAACATTTACACCTTTGATGTATCGGGAGCCGATGGTCAAATCATTTTCTTTGCTGGCTTTAATAAAATTGGGAAGCTCGTTAGGGTCATGCGAAAAGTCAGCATCCATCTCGATCACTAGATCATATCCGTTTTCCAAAGCATAACGAAAACCGGCTACATAGGCCGTACCGAGCCCCATTTTCTTTTCACGCTGCAACATATAAAGTCTGGATTCACTTTTTTGCATATCGGTGATAATTTGTGCCGTACCATCCGGAGAGTTATCATCAACAATCAATACATCCAAACCCTGAATTTCCAGTGCGAATATCATTTTTAGCAGTCGTGCAATATTTTGGCTTTCATTGTAGGTAGGAATAATAACTAGAACTTTCAATTGAACTCCATGATACGGTTAAAAATTCTGTGGTGAACTAGCAATATGTTTAATTTTCAGGATATTTTTTATATTTGAGAAGCCCTTCATCAATATTCGAGAGTTTAATTCCCAATTCGTCTATCGCTTTGTTTACAATTAATCCGGAATTCAGGGGTCTTGGCGCCAACTGGTGTAGATCAACTGTTTTCATAGGTTTTATTAAACGGGTATCGAATCCCCAAAAACGGGCCACTTTATGGGCAAAAGTATTGCGGTCGGTAATTTCACTGCCGGCGATATTAAAAATGTCAAAAGCGTTTTTCTCAACAATAGCCCAAATCCCGGCAGCCAGGTCATCAATATAGGTTACGTTTCCAATTTGATCGGTAACGATATTAACAGATTCATTATTTTTAAATTTTTCCAGCAGCCATGACACAAAATTCGGACGAACCTGGTTTCCATGCCCATACAGTACCATCGTGCGGACAATCGCATGGTCCACGGTGGAACCTTTTAAAACATTTTCACCGGCAAGTTTCGATCTGCCATAAAATCCCAATGGATTCGGATATTCATCTTCTTTATAAGGCCCCTCTACCCCATCAAAAATATAATCAGTAGAAAGATGAACAACCCGGGCTTTAACTTTTCGGGCTGCATCAACAATATTTTCAACAGCGTTAACGTTTATCTGCCAGCATTTGTCTTTGTCTGTTTCAGCGCCGTCAACATTGGTAAATCCGGCGGTATTAAGGATCCAGTCAGGTTTTAAATCCAAAACAGTATTAATCATATCCGGTCTTTTTGTCATATCACATTGCAAATATTGAGATGCTGGAATTAAAAAACTTTTATCGTTTATATCGACCCCATATAACATATGGTTTAACAGGTTGTTACGAATCAAGCTTTGTCCCAAAAGACCGTTGCATCCGGTGATTAATATCTTCATTAAAATTTTACTCAATGTTATAATTTTTAAAATTTATATAATAAAAACAATTTATATAAAAAATACAAGCTAAAGGAAGAAAAGTGTAAAAATAAAAATCAGATAGCCGGACAGACAATCTGCCCGGCAAAAGCTTTAAACTGATTAAAGCCGACACCCATTGGCGCGAAATTGAAGCAATTTTTCCTTAATCGCACTATTTCCTGCAGCAAGCATTTCAGCGATAAATATGGCAGCATTACCTGCCCCTGCTTTTCCGATTGCCATTGTGGCCACAGGAACACCTCGCGGCATTTGCACGATTGAATAAAGTGCATCAACACCGTTTAAAGCAGAACCGGAAAGCGGCACACCGATTACAGGCAAGGTTGTATAACTTGCAATAACCCCGGGCAAATGCGCGGCCATTCCGGCACCGGCGATAATAGCGGAAAAATTATTTTCTTCGGCTGATTTGGCAAGTGAGGCCGTAGCTTCGGGATTTCTATGCGCTGAAGAAATATAGGTTTCAAATTCAATTCCGAAATATGTCAAATATTCTTCAGCAACGGACATTATATCTTTATCGGACTCACTTCCCATAAAAATTGCAACTTTTGGCATTTATTTTTCTCCTAACTGATCTTTGGTTTTAAAAGTATGGGCAATAACATCAAGCTGGCGCATATACGACCACTTGCGGCTGCCGGGGGCAAAAACAGCACAATCCAGCATGTATATGCGTTGATCGCTTTCATTGTAAAAGGCATAGCTTCTAAATGGACCACCGATAGAATGTTTTTCATTTTGCCAGATTCCATCCAGTCTGAGGGCGTATTTATTTGCAAAGTCGACTTCGTTTTCCGATACCTTAAATTCGTCATCCTGAAGGACAAAATCACCTTCATAAAAATCATTGGTCAGTCGGTTTCTCGTTTCCAGCATCCACTCTTTTGTCAGAATTGACGGATCATCCACCGGTTCCCAATAGACAAACAACCAGCGTTGCGGATTCATACGACGAAGCCATACAAAACGTGCATCCAAAGAGTCGATAGCTAACACATAATCATGCTGTACACGTACGTTCCATCCATGTTCCTGCATAAGCTTTTCACTAATTTCAGCTTGTTCATACCGCTTAAACATCGAGCTAGCAAGTTTTTCATTACTATACTCGTCAAAAACCGTAAAGATGACATCTTTGTCTGTTTGCAGCCGTTGTTTAAGAGTTTCTTTGTCCTTTGCAGCAATGACAACCAGCAGTTGACCTTTAGCCCAGGCATCAGGACTTTTGAATAAAAAACTGGAATCCTGTTCAACTTTATGTCTAATTTCAGAACCTGGAGGAAGTATTTTTTCCAACATTTCTTTTGTATCATCTTTAGCGTCCAAAGTGGACAGGAGAATCAGGTTTGTGTATCTTGTCAATCCTCCCAGATCTTTTGGCGCCCGAGGAACCAGTTGAAAAACAGGTTCCGGCTGCGGTGTTCTGATTTCACGTGCCAGTGCAGCTTCGAGGTCCGGGCCGACCTCCTGCCACAACGTAGAGTCCACGATAACGATTATTTTGTTTAAAGAACCTAATGTTATAGGTTTCTGCCCACATGATAATAGTAGAAACAACGAAATAACTACAGTTAACACAATACCAAAAATACGGATTGATTTCATAGTTGGCTCCTTTTTTTTAAATTATCAACCGAGTTTACGATGTTTCTCTCCTCTTAATGCGAAAATGACGCCTCCGGGTAGGGTGGCTAAAACACCAATTATATAAGCCAGCAACTCAAAGGCAACAACATCAGCGGCAAGAACACTGATTTGTGCAAACAGTGTCACACCGCTTTGCTCTCTTACTCCTAATCCCCCTAAACTAATGGGCAAACTTGCAGCCAATGCTATAATGGGAATGAAAATAAAAAAATATATAACGTTTACATGAACACCGACAGACAAGGCAGCCCAATAATGGGTTAAAATACGAAGCGACTGTATACAAACAGATAATAAAAAGATTTTGTATAAATTTCCTCTGTATTGTTTAAACTGGTTCATGCCAAGGTAAACTTGTCGTATTTTTTCAGCCGCAAAATCAGGCATTAAAAATCGAAATACCTTGGCAAGTTTGTAAGCAAACCGTTCATGGAACAAAACAAAAAGTGCAAATATCCAGCACAAAAAAATAGATGCAATGGTAAAAACAGCACCGTTTGAAGCAATCCGGTTAATCCAGATTAAAGAAACAAGCATAGCCAGAGACGTTAATGTAAAAAATCCGACAAACCGGTCAAAAAAAACAGTGGAAATCGCACTTGTCGTATCTCCGGAACTTTTACGGACATCATAAATACGAAAGGCATCGCCCCCTACATAGCCGAATAAAAAATTATTGAAAAAAAGACCGACATGATAATATGAAAAAACCTGACGAATATTCAGCGGTGAACCGGACAGTTTAAGCAACAAATGCCATTGAAAAGCGCCCAGTAAATTACTAACGGCAAACGTTATCATACTGAGTACTACCCAATACCATTTAGCGGTCATTAATTTTTCAATTAAATTTTCGGCACCAATGTTTCTTAATAAAATAAAAATTAATAATGAACTGATTAAAATTTTCAGGCCGGTTATACCGGCCTTTTTAAATTTTTCTTTTTTTTCCAAAAGCCTGTTTTCTCCGAATTAACCGCTGAACTATTACTTTTGATCTGGTTCAGTATCATTTTTATTTAAGGAATCCGTTTTTGCCAAAAGAGCCCGTTCCGCTTCAAGCATTTGTAAAGCCCTGGAATCAGCCGGATGTCTTTGTGCCCAGTCTTCCAATAATTTAACAGATTTGTCGTGATAACCTTCACGACTGTAAAGTGAGATTAATGTACCGATAGACAGCGGGTTATCCGGCGCAATTTCCATACATTTTTCAGCTCGTTTGATAAACTCTTCAGTCTTACCGGCATTATCATACATCTGACCGATTTGCAGCATAATTCGAAAATCCGGATAAGGAATAATATCCTCCGGCATTACCTCATTCATTCGATCCAAAACGGCAATTACCTTGTCATTCTGGCCTTTCTTTATATATTCATTAGCCAGTCTTAAAAATGCGGCCCGATAGTTTTGTAAAAGACCTTTAATATTATCGTTAAAAAATACGTTCGGGTCGTTTAAACCTCTGAATTGGAAAATTTCAAACAGATTTTTTTCCAACTTTTCTGTGGACACAGGCTGCCGGTCTGTTGGTACAAGTTTGAAATTCAGACCATCCATTCGCAGATATTTGTTAAAATTCAGCTTGTTGTCGTCTGAAACTGTTACCGCAAAATAAACCGGTTTCCGCCATTGATTTGCAAAAATAATATTAAGTATCATATAATCCTGAACACGCAGGGCCTGACCAAAAAGGGTTGGTTCGACATCAACAGTCAGTTCATCCAAAATCGCATTGTTCGCTTGGAAAAGATGCTGTGTGTCATCCACTTCAGAAAAATGTTGTTTCGCGGCTGTTGTTACAGGGATCTTGACGGTTTTCTTTTCCCAACGGACAAGTTCAAGCGATTCTATTTCATTATCCGGCAAACTGATAGGTACTTTTGGGTCCTGATGTTTAAGCTGTTTAATATACCAGGGTGTATTTAACAAGCTCAGATTAACAACCCGTACATCAGGTCGGATGTTATAAACATACTGCAAAAACCACAAAGGAAAGGTATCATTATCGCCGTTTGTAAAAACAATAGCATTCGGTTCACATGTTTGCAAAATATTATAGGAATAATCATAAGCGACATAATTACCGGTGCGGTCGTGATCTTTATAGTTATAAGCCAATAAATTAACCGGTCCCATAACAGTAAATGCCGCGATAATGGCTATGGAAAGAACCATTATCATTTGTTTTTTGCCCCGCATGGCCTCTTCAATCCATTCCAGAATAGCAGTAATACCCATACCGATCCATATTGCAAAGGCAAAAAAGGAGCCGACAAAGACGTAATCCCTTTCACGAGGTTGAGGGTCCGGCTGGTTCAAATATATGACAATCGCCACGCCCGTTAAAAAGAACAAGGCCAAAACCATAAACGCGTGCCGACGATGTTTATAAAAATGGTGCACCATTCCCAACAACCCGATCAGAAACGGAAGCCCTAACAGACCTTTTGTGGTAAAATTTTCAACAATAAAGCCGTCTTTTCCCAGGGTCGTTCCCTTTCCAACAAACTGCCAGGAAAAATATCTGAGATACATTTTCTTAACCTGATATTCCCAGAAAAAATCCATCTGTTTGCCGAATTCAAAAGTTGCATATTTTTCATAGGGATGTTCCTGTTTAAACTGCCAGGGTTGAGGCAAACCGGGGTATAAACGAGGAAAAGTACTGATTTTACCATATTGTTCACGGTTTAAATATTTTACCATTTTTTCCATATTTTCAGGATCATTTTCATCGATTGCCGGATTCAGGCCGGAACGAATATAGATCATGGTATAGGTTGAATAACCAATTAAAATCAACAGTGCAGCCATGAGCGCTAAACTCAGAATTTTTTTATTACTGCTGACGCCGAAATAAATCCCCAAAACAACAGCGATAAGAATAAACAAAAGAAACCAGATTGATGTTTTTCCTGCCAGGTTTGGAATAAATTGCACAATTCCGGGATATATTATAAAAAAGGTTGCGGCTGTTACAATAGCAAATAAACCTAAATTTATAATATTTATTTTTTGTCCTGTCCTGTCAAGATATTTATAATAAACAATCATAAATATGGCCGGTAATGTGAGGATCATGAGTAGATGAACACCTATGGCCAGCCCAACAAGGTAAGCGATAATCAGCAAATATCTTTCGGAACCTTCCTGATCAGACTTTTCCAGCCAAACCAGAATCAACCAAAGGATAATTGAAGTAAAAAACATACTGATGGCATAAACTTCCGCTTCAACGGCGTTAAACCAAAAAGTATCTGTAAAAGCAAATGTTAATGAACCGATTAACCCACTTGCAATCAAAACCACGATATCAAAACCTTTTTTTGGCTCACCGCGCCATTGTTTGATTAACCGGACGATGATTAAATAAGTAAACATAACCGTAATAGAAGACGCCAATGCTGAAATAACATTAACCCTTAAACCGATATCAGCAGCAAAAGGAACCATTGTAAAAAGCCGGCCTAAAAGCAGGTAAAACGGCGCACCCGGGGGATGAGGAATTCCGAGGATGTAGGAACATGTAATAAATTCACCGCAATCCCAAAAGGACGTCGTTGGGGCAATTGTTTTTAAATAGACAATAAATGACAATAAAAACGCAACACCCGCAAAAATACGATTTAATAGTTTTTCATTCTGCATCGGTTCTTTCTCCGAACTTTTTATTAATAATCTGATCGATGATTTCAATCGCTTTATTAGCTGATTTTTCCCACGTGAATTCCTGGGCCCATTTCAGGGCATTATTACCAAATTCCTGCCTTTTGTTTTTATCCTGTAATAACAGCAGGACCTGTTGAGTTAACTGATTTATGTTTCCATATTCATATAACAAACCGGTTTTGTCATTAACCACTGAATCACGCAACCCGGGTGAGTCCGCTGCAACCACAGGAACACCACAGGCATTGGCCTCAATAACCGTTAAACCCCAGCCCTCTTTCGGGGAAGGGTTGACAGCCAGCCACATATTGTTCAACAGCTCAATTTTTCGCTCCAGTGAAACATGGCCGTAAAAATCTATCTGTTTATCAATTTCCAATTCTTTAGCTAAAACTGATAATTCCCGGCGAAAATCGCCATCACCAACAATGGCAAGACGACATTCGGGAATTTTATCCAACACATTAACAAAAGCCTGCAAAATATGATCAACACTTTTATACTTTTTTAAACGCCCCAAATACCCGATAACCGGTGTTTGTGCTTTTTTGTCCGGTAACAGACAATACCTGTCTGCATTAACACCATTTGCCAGAATGTTTACAGGCGGGCGAATGCCGATATGCAAAAGTTCTTCTTTAGTACTGTTGGAAACCGCAGCGAACGGTGTTTTTTTATATAAAAGTGGTACCAGCTTTTCTGAATAATAAACATAACTCGCCGGAAGCCATGATGTTTCAAAATAAATGCTTTTTCCAAAAAAATGATGAACAAGAGCTAAAATCGGCTCTTTAACAAATAACGGTGTATAAAAAGGTATTTTGTTAAGATCGTCTATTACTATATCAAACTGATTTGTTTTTCTCAGTTTTTTATATTCAAATGGTACAAAAAAATTAAATAAACTTCGATTACCGCATCTCTTTATATGGATATTGTCAATTACTTGTTCTTTTAAGGCACCTTTATACCAGCAACACAACAAGGTAACTTTATGGCCTTTTGCAGCAACTCGTTTAAATATTTCGTGTAAATGGACCTCGGCTCCGCCTCCCTGCGGATTGGTTATATCCTGCCAGTTTATCACCAGGATATTAAGTTTTTTGTCACGATCCATTAACCGTCCCTGAATATTTCCGAAATCCAGTTCTCATCTTTTATCAGCTTTATAATTTATAATAAATTTTATAATAATCTATAATTTTTTAAATTATCAATAAAGAAAATTTTATATAATTAATTGTTCTTTTTAACATTGACATAGTTCATTTTCAACTCTGCAAGTATTTTAGAAACAAATCCTGATTCTTCAGCGGATAAATTTCCCTTTGTCTTTTCCAGCAGCATATCAACCATGTCAATATACATGGATGCCTGCTCAAGACTAAACTCGATCTTGTCAGTAACCGGATTTTTAATTTTACCCATAGCCTGCATGGCGCCTGTTTGAAAATTCATTATCAAACTCATAAGCAAGGCGCTGTTTTTTTGTTCTTTTGTCATATCCTGGGTCATAATTCTCTCCTTTTTAACCAACCCATGCTAAATCATATTTATCACGATAATTTTTTATAAAATAATGTCTGGTGCCGATCTCTTCCGCTTTTAATAGTTGAGGATCATCATTTACAAGTTCAAACGCTTCTTCACGGGCGGCCTGAAGCAGTTTCCAGTCCTGCACAATATTTGCAATTTTCATTTCCGGTAAACCATGCTGCTTTGTGCCGAAAAATTCTCCCGGACCACGCAGTTCCAAATCCACTTCAGCGATTTTAAATCCATCATTGGTATCTGTCATGGTTTGCATTCTTTTTTTCGATTCACCGGAAGGATTTTCTGTGGTGATTAATATACAAATAGACTGTTTTATACCACGGCCCACACGGCCACGAAGCTGATGAAGCTGGCTCAAACCAAACCGTTCGGCATGTTCAATGACCATAATGGTTGCATTCGGCACATCAACTCCGACCTCAATAACCGTGGTGGATACCAGTATGTCAAGTTCACCGCTTTTAAATAATTTCATAACTGCTTCTTTCTCATCGCTTTTCATTCGGCCATGAAGCAGTCCCATTTTAAAGTCTTTAAAAAAGCCGTCTTTCATTTTCTCATAACTGTCGGTAGCGGCTTTTAAATCCAGTTTTTCAGACTCTTCCACAAGGGGAAAAACAATATAAGCTTGGGCACCTTTTTTAATTTCATCACGAATATATTGATAAACTTTGGAACGCCTGTTTTCCTTGCGCCAATGCGTCATAATCGGTTTACGACCTTTGGGAAGTTCATTCAATATGGAAACATCCAGATCGCCATAGACAGTCATGGACAATGTACGCGGAATGGGTGTGGCTGTCATTACCAGCACATCGGGATTTACGCCTTTGCCGCGCAATTCCGCTCTTTGCAGCACACCAAACCGATGTTGTTCATCTATAACAACCAAACCAAGATTGTGAAATTGCACATGTTCCTGAATCAGGGCATGTGTTCCGATGACAATATCTGTTTCTCCATTTGCTATTAATTCCAAAATTTTACTTCGTTCACGTTTTGCCTGGGCGCCGACAAGCAACAGCACTCTCACGCCAAGTTCTTCCAGCATGGAGTGAATAGTCAGAAAGTGCTGTTCTGCCAAAATTTCTGTAGGCGCCATGAGTGCCGTCTGGTAGCCATTTTCTACGGCAATAAGCATGGTTACAAGGGCTACAATAGTTTTACCGGAGCCTACATCACCTTGCAGCAGGCGATTCATAGGGCGGCTGCTTTTCATGTCGGAACGAATTTCTTTTAAAACACGTTTTTGGGCATTGGTCAAATCAAACGGCAAATTATTATATAATTTTTCTGTTTTTTCGCCAACATGCTCAAAAGAGATACCGCCGGTTTCCGGAGAAAACTTTTTCTTACGAAAAGCAACCAAAAGCTCCATAAAAAACAGTTCATCAAATTTAAAACGCCTTTGAGCGTGCTGCAAATGTTCAAAACTTTTTGGGAAATGGATATTTTCAATAGCATCGTTAATATTCATCAGATGCTGATTTTTACGAATATGTTCCGGGATAACTTCCGGTAAATTGGATTTATACTGGTAAACAAGTTCCTGCAAAAGTCGCCGAAAACCACGGCTGTCAAGGTTCACTTTTGTCAATGAATCGGAAGAAGGATAAAGCGGAATAATTTTCCCTGTATTGACCTGTTTTCCTTCGGCATCTTCACCGAGCCGGTCAAATTCGGGATGGGTCATTTGATAACCGCCAAAACGTTTAATTTTTCCACTGACTGCTAACCACTCCCCAATTTTAAAAATTTTCTGCCAGTAGGCAAACTGGGAAAACCAGATACATGTCAATAAACCACCGCTGTCATCGGACAAAATGGCCATAAAGCGATTACGCCGTCCTCTTTTTACTCCCATATTAACAATTTTTCCAACAACCGTCACTTCCATTCCATCACGTAATTTGGATATAGGCAGTAACGAAGAGCGGTCCAAATAACGACGCGGGAAATAGTAAAAAAGGTCCTCTATTGTAAAAATCCCGATTTTGTTTAAAGCAGATGATCTTTTGGGACCAATAGAACGTAATACATCAACAGGTTTTTCTACAAGTCTATTCGCTTTACTGTTATCCGACATATCACCAGTTATTTAAATAAAACAGTAAATTCGGTGGTAGCCTGACCATTTGCCGGAACTTTGACGTCAAATTCCAGGTTTCGGGCGGTTTTCTTTTTAATTGCCGGCAACTTGCTGTTTATCGTCCAATCTCCCCAATATTGTTCAATAACAGTAATGGTCACATCTTCATCTTTATGGTTTTTCAATGTTATTTCTATCTGCTCCTGACGGGAATTTCTTCCAATGTCTTTAACCGATTTAACAACACGTTCACCAACAATATCAAATGCATTCCCCAAATAAATACGGACTTTTTCATCTTTGGGTGTATGGTCTATATTATCTTCACCGATAAATTCCTGGGAACCTTTACTCGATTTTTTATAAACCCTGATCTTCCCTTTCGGCAATGGAATGCCCAATCCGCTTTTTTGGCTGTTTTTAAATTCCAAATTAACACGCACTTTTTTCTGATCTCGCTGACCGTTATATGTATAAATTTTGTCGGTTTTTACATCTGCCGGTGCAAACAATGAAATTTGTTTCATTTGACGGTCTTGCACAGTGGCCGGACGCTGTAATGTGTATAAATGATATTCAAAAAAGGATTCTTCTTCAAAATCAGGGGCTGCCGCTTCCATGGCATACATAACTTTGGCAGTTCTACCACCTCTTCCAGATGTAGTAGTTGTCATATGCACATCACCGGCAACCAGCTTTAAAAGGGCATTTTCAAATGTTCGGCCGCATTGATTGTCGATAGATACCCACCCGTTAAGTTCAAGTTCCGTATCTTTTTCATTTGATACAGCCACGTATTCAGCATGCCAATTAATCCCGTGTGTCAGATAACTGACTTCGGCATTATGTTTCCCCGGTTTTTCACAATTAATAAGCCACATCAGTGTAGGTTCGGTCACCAAACCCTCGGGCAGTTCAGGAAACTGAACAGTCTCAACAGATGATGATTTTAATATTTGAACTCCTTTTTCAGGAGTTTGCAGAATAACATCACCGCCCATAGAGCTTAGCAAAACGCCATTAAAAACGTTCCCTTGTTTTAATGTGACGGTAATTTTTTGATTCAGGTATTTTTCCAAAAGTCGATCCGTTCCAACCAGATCGTATTCGTAATTTTGTTCCAGAATATTTATACTGCCGGGAAAAGAAAGAGAATTAAAATGTACCGATGTAGGATCAATTTTGGAAGCCACATCAACAAACCGAAGATCCTGTACACCTTTGGTAAAATCAATTGCTCGTTCTTCCCTAACAAGTGCTAAATCATTATTATAAACCGTAATAGCAACATCGGAATCTGTTGCAAAAGCAAACAATGGAAACAAGAACAACATTATTGATAATAAATAACGATACTTCATTTTAAATACTCCTAATTAGTGATAACAAAACCATCACAACTTAATGGTTTGAACGATTAAAATATTTTAATTGTTCCGCTAAACATCACCCATGAGCAATTTTAAATTTTCCTGAAGTTTGTTTAAATTTAACTCAAAATCATTTTTCTTTTTTTGTTCTTTTTCAACAACCTCTTTTGGAGCGCGTTTGTTAAAGTCCTGGTTCGTCAATTTTTTATTCAAGCCGACAAGCTGGTTTTCCAGTCTGTCAATTTCTTTTTCCAGGCGAAGTTTTTCAACACTAACGTCAATTAGTTCAGCCAATGGTACAAATAACTCTATACCCTGAACAACAGCGCTGGCAGACAGGGACGGCCGTGTTGTTGAATATTCAATTGTGTCGATTCGTGCCAGTTTTTGTATGGAAATTTTATTTTCATCCAAAACCTTTTTCAAATCAGTGCCGGCGACATTTATAACCAAATCCGCTTCTTTTGCCGGGGGTACATTCATTTCACCGCGAATATTTCGAACCGCACCAATAATGTTTTGCAGCAATTGCATGTCTTTTTCTGCCGTAATATCAATTTTCTTTTCGTCATAAACAGGGAACGGCTGAAGCATAATTGTCTTCACATCTGTTTTTTCATGAAAATCATCCGGCAATGACTGCCAAATTTCTTCGGTGATAAACGGCATTAACGGATGCATTAGCCTGAGAATATTATTTAAAACATATACCAGCATCGAACGGGCAACTTTTTGCCCCTGCGGGTCCTCTTCATTATAAAGACGCATTTTACATAATTCGATATACCAGTCACAATATTCCGTCCAGGTAAAACTATACAACGCATGAATGGCATCACTAAGCCGAAATCCCTGCATGGCCTCGTTCATTGTTTTAATGCACTGATTTAAACGGCTTAAAATCCATCGGTCAGCCAGTTCTATATCAGTCTGGTTCAGGTCCTGTAACTGCAAGAGGGGTTCGTTCTCGACTAAATTCATGTGAACAAACCGTGATGCGTTCCATAATTTATTACAGAATTTCTGACCCAGCTCAACAAGAGTATGATCAAATTTTATGTCACCACCCAATGGTGTCAGATAAACCATTGTCAGACGAACGGCATCGGCGCCATAAGCAGGCACGCCGTTTTTTGTAGGATGGATTTTTCTTGTTAAATCCGTTCATTTGATTATTTTCAACACCGTTTATAAGCCATAATGGATCCGGAGAATTACCCAGAGATTTGGACATTTTTTTGCCGCTTAAATCACGAATCATTCCGTTAAAATAAACATCGGTAAAAGGAACGTCGCCCATAAACTCTAATGATGCCATAATCATTCGGGCCACCCAGAAAAAGATAATATCCGGTCCGGTTACGAGCGTATCTGTCGGGAAAAAGGTTTCCAGGTCTTTAGTTTTTTCCGGCCAGCCCAGTGTGCTAAAGGGCCACAACCAGGAAGAAAACCAGGTATCTAAAACATCTTCATCCTGACGCAGTTGCATGCTGCCGCACTCTTTACAGAAAATCGTTCTCACGGTCGCCAAAGAATACGAAGTTTTCAATGCAAACAAGGCCGAAGAAGAACATGCCATGGAACTCGGCGTCATGGCCCTGGACGGCGTTACCATCTACAAGCTGCCCGAATCCGAAAGAATCCGTTTTGCCAAAGCAATGGATGCCCAGCTCGTAGCCGACAAAATGGCCAAGGCCGACGACAAGAAGGGATATCCGGGCTCCGATATATATCGGTTTTATATCAAGGCCCTCAGTGACATGGGGTACAAATGGCCGGTGGTTCCGACAATTAAATAAAACCTGTCGGACCGCTTTTCACGTGTGGCGTGCCGCAGGGTTCAGCGGCACGCCTGTCACAACCGGGGTTGGGCGGGCAGCGGCAATTTCATGGGCAGCGCCGCTTTTATCGTATGGTTAAACGGCCGCCTGCAAGGAATCCAACCTGCCGGGCGGTCAGTACAAAACCCATGCAGAGGGCCGGTAGCGCGAATGACGGGTATTGAGGAGCAGCAATGAAACAGGTTTTTGCAGCCATACAAAAAGCATATATTTGGGGGGTGACCGCCCTGAGCAATTTTTCCTTTGCCTTGATTTTTTTTATCGCCATCTGGATGGGTGTGGATGTTGTCGGTCGCAGTGTCTTCAACCACCCCATAGCCGGAACGCCCGAGTTGGTCAAATCCGCATTGCCGGCGATTGTCTTTTTGTCTTTCGCCTACACATTGCGGCAAAAGCGTCATGTGAATGTGGAAATCATCACCAATATGATGCCGCGATTTACCAGGCAGTTGTTCGGCGTTTTCCGCAGTTTTTTCGGGTGGGCGATCTTTGCCGTTATCACCATCGCCAGCTGGGGGCCCGCATGGTCGGGATGGCTGAACAAAGAATATGAGGGCGTCCAATTGGAGGTGCCGGTATATCCGGTTCGGTTCATCATATTCTTCGGCGCAGGCATTTTTGCCACGCAGTACTTCATCGATATGGTGGCAAGCATCAGGGAAATGCTGAAAAACCGGAAAGGGGCAAACTAATGGATCCGGTTTTTCTGGACGTCATACTACTCATTCTCACATTCGGCGGTATCATTTCCGGTGTTCACATCGGTGTCGTCCTTTTGTGCCTCGGTTTGCTGGGAAGCTGGATGGCCACCGGCGATCTACTCGTTTCTGCAAGCCTGCTGGGCACCGGTCCCTTTTATGCCCTGTTTTCCTATGAGATTGTGGTCATCCCCCTGTTTATTCTCATGGGCCTGTTTGTAACGGTATCCGGAGCCAGCGAAGATCTGTACAAGGCCTTCAATCTGGCATTTCGGAAAATACCGGGCGGACTGGCCATTGCAACCGTTGTCTCCAATGCCATTTTTGCCGCCATTACCGGTGTGAGCATCGCCTCTGCAGCGGTTTTCAGCAAAATCGCCCTCCCTGAAATGCGCAAGCTGGGGTACGATCACCGATTCACACTCGGAACGATTGCCGGAAGTTCGGTTCTCGGTTTTCTGATCCCTCCCAGTGTCCTGCTCATTGTCTACGGCATTTTTTCCCGCGAATCCATTGGCAAGCTTTTTATTGCCGGTGTCGTACCGGGGCTTTTACTGACGCTGGTGTACACGCTTGGCATCATCGCCATGGTTAAGTTCCGCCCATCGCTGGCCGGGGGGGGTACCCGTCAACTCAAACCTGTCACCGGCAAAGAATTGCTTTCCTCCCTGCTCAACACATGGGGACCCATGGGTCTGATCGTACTGGTTCTCGGGGGAATCTACGGCGGTTTCCTTACCCCTACAGAAGCGGGCGCCGTCGGGGCTCTCGGCGCATTCGTCCTGTCGCTTATCAAGGGACGGCTAAACAAACAGACCATGCGATACGCCCTGCATGAAGCGGGCCTCATTACCGCCAGCTTTTTTCTGCTGTTTATCGGTGCGCAAATGTACAGCCGCATGCTGGCCGTGACCGGTCTTGTCGGCATGATTACCGATGCAATGGTGGGACTTCCGCTGAGCCCCCTGTTGATACTCATCCTGATTTTCATCGTATATCTGATCCTGGGCGCATTTATCGACTCCATCTCCATCATGATTTTGACGCTTCCCATCATGATCCCCGTTGTTCAGGCTTTCGGTTTCGATCTGATATGGTTCGGGATTGTGAGTACCATCGCGGTTGAAATGGGGCTGCTGACGCCTCCATTTGGCATGGTCATTTTTGTGATGAAAAGCACGATCGGCGATGATGTGGCCATCGAAGACATATTCAGGGGCATCTTTCCGTTCTTGTTCATGATGATCTGTACGCTGGCCATCCTGGTTGCGTTTCCGGTGTTGTGCACCTGGCTGCCCTCTCATATGTGACGAACGGAGCAACGGTGCAAAACGGATTTAAAAAGCAAATCCCCATGACAACAAAGGCCATTTGAGGCCGGTAGTCGGACGTGGATAAACAAATGATTATTTAAAATAAACGGTCACCTATTTTGTTCATGTATAAATAGGAGGATAAAAAATGTTTTTCAAAATGCCCTGCTGCGGAGGGTGCAGAACATGTGTGATGGCCTGCTCCTATCATCACCACCGTGAATTCAACCCGGCGGTTTCCAGTCTGGTTGTGCATGAAAAGAAAATGGGCGAAGGCTATGATATCGAGCTTGTGGAAACCGGCGACGGCCAGCGGATGGCATGCGACGGCTGCAAGGATCTCGATGAGCCGCTGTGTGTGGCGCATTGCGAGGAAAATGAGGAGTTGGAGAAAATCCTTAAAGAATTCCTGCTAAAACGGAAACAGTAACAAACCGGTTTCGCTGAATTGCGAGTGGTTGCGGCAACCATGATAATTATTACGTCGATTTGCCATCCTTAACCGATCAGGAGGATTCGCCATGAGCGGCCCAAACGATATGTACGGCTTCGTCGGCACCATTTTAAGAGTGAATTTGAGCAATGGGGAAATCGTCAAGGAACCCACGTCAAAATATGTTAACGAGTGGCTCGGTTCAACGGGTATCGCCATCAAAATACTGTACGATGAGCTGAAACCATGGGTCACCCCGTTCGAACCGATGAACCGGCTGATCTTCGGCGCCGGTCCCCTGATCGGCACCACGGCGCCGGGGGCCAACAAATTGAACGTCAGCACGTTAGGGCCGGGCATGGGCGGATGGGCGACGTCCTGTTCCGACAGCTACCTGGGCGGAGATCTCAAATCTGCCGGATACGACTCGGTCGTCATCGAGGGAAAGGCACACCAGCCGGTCTATCTGTTTATCAACGACGGCAGCGTCGAGATCAGGGATGCGGCACACCTCTGGGGGAAAACCACCTGGGAAACCCTCGATCTGATCCGACAGGAGCTTGGAGACAACGCGCTGCATACCGCATCGATCGGACCGGCCGGAGAAAACCTTTGCCGGGGCGCCTGCATTATCAATGACAAATCCCGTGCAAACGGCAGGGGCGGCATCGGTGCCGTCATGGGATCGAAAAATCTGAAAGCACTGGTGGCAAAGGGCTCCGGATCGGTTCGGGTGGCTGACCCCCAGCGATTTATGGGTGCCGTTGCAAAGTGCCGTGACCTGTTCAAAGGCCGGAAAAGTGCCCAGGCTTTTCAAAAATACGGCACCCTGGGGCTGATGAAGCGAAAGCAGGAGGTCAGCGGCCTGATCTATAAGAACTTTCAGGATGTAACCATTCCGAAAGCGATGGAAGATGCCATCGATCCCAAGAAGATGATCGACAAGTTCGAAGTGGCCCGGCAGAGCTATCCGGGATGTGCCATCGGCGGCTGCAGCCGCATATTGCATATTACCGAGGGGCCGTATACCGGATTCAGCGCCGAAACCGGGCAATGGGAATCGGTGGTCACGCTCCAAACCCGATTTGGGATTGAAGAGCCGTACTGGATGCTGAAGGGCAATGCCCTCTGCAACCAGCTCGGCATCGGACTCGATGAAGTCGCCGGCGCAATGAGCTGGGCCATGGAATGCTACCAGAGAGGGATCATCACAAAAGAGGATACCGGCGGGATCGAGCTGAATTGGAACGATCCGGACCTTGCGTTGGAATTGATTGAAATGATCAGTTACCGCAAAGGTTTCGGGAACCTGCTTGCCGAAGGCTGCGCACGGGCCGCCGAAATCCTTGGCCGGGACAGCGATTACTATGCCATGCACCACAAGAAAATGGACCTTTATGAACCCTGTCGCGGTGCCATGGGATGGTGCCTCGGGTCGACAACGTCCACCCGCGGCGGCGGACACACCACCGGGGCACCGCTGTGTGAGACAGCCGATGCGTCAATGGATGTCGAAAAAGCAAGGCAGGTCTACGGTATCGACAGTCCCCACATTGCCGAAACATATGATGGCAAGGCACAGATGGTCACCTACGGCGAAGTGCTGCAGCGTGCAAACAATGCATTCGGCATCTGTCATTACAATACGACCTATTTGGATCCGAACCTTGTCGATTTAAAAGAGATCGCAGAACTCTACTCTGCTGCGACCGGCTCGGAGACATCCGTTGCAGACCTCAAAGAGATGGCCATGAAGCAGCTCAACCTTGAAAAGGCATTCAATCTTCGATTTACGGACTTCGACAGAAAAGATGATCTGCCGACGCCTCGGGACCAGCAGGAACCCATTCCTTCCGGGGGATTGGCCGGCTGGAAAATGGACATGGGTAAATTCAACAAAATGCTCGATGAGTACTACGATCTGCACGGGTGGGATAAAGCAACCAGTTTTCCGAAAAGGCGGACACTGCTCGATATGGGCCTTGAATCCGTAGCAGATGATTTGGAAAAAATCGGCAAGATCGGATAAAGCCCCACTCACTCGCAGGCGCGTGGGCGCATGCTGATGCATAACGGCGCGGAGAAAGCCACAATGATGTTTGAAATGCCCTCCTGCACGGGTTGCAGAACATGTGAAATGGCATGTTCTTTTAAACACAGGGAAGCGTTCAATCCCAAATTGGCCGCGATTAAAGTGGTTGAAAAGGAAAATGAGGCGGGTTTTCTGATTTCGATCGACAGAGAGGCGCAAAACAGAGCAATCGATTGTGTGGGCTGTTTGGAATGCCTGAAATACTGTCCGGCAGATGAAGATCTGAAAAAAATCATCGTCAATTTTTTGAAGAAAAAAAAGTCGGCATAATAAACGATCTGGCTGCAGATGCATCATGGACGTTTGCGGATGCAGTGAGCGAAATTTTTCATATTCCGAATAACCAAGCGGTTCAGCGGTCGCTTGGGATTCACAAAAAAATTGAGTGCGCCCTCACCCAGCGTGTGGGAAGGTAGACGATTTTCGGTCCGAGATCTGGTCTCAGTCTATTCCTATATTCTGTTACACCGGAGCTGAAGGAAATCCCTACCCTTTTTTTAAAACTCGGTCCTCGGTCGAACAAGCGATCGAAAGACCGGATATCTTTTCAAATGCTTTAGGAGGAAATTCGATGGACAGGTTGAAAAGACTCAAAATGTGTTTGGCGTTAATCGTTGCGTGTTCACTGCTGTTCGGCGGGCCTGCCCTAGCGGCGGATACCATCAAGATCGGCTGTGTGCTGCCGCTCACCGGGCCCTATGCCGCACTGGGAGACGACCAGCAGAAGGGCTCCGAGCTGGCTGCGGAAATCTTCAACAAACAGGGCGGCGTTCTC
>CAXXFV010000001.1:0-113315 GCA_963674595.2 bacterium | reverse complement strand
TTCGGGCGATTCGCCTTTGCCGAAGACGGTCTCCCCCTCCAGAATTTCTACAGGTTCCGCCATTTCGGCGATGGAGAGCAGCACCTCTCCGGGAAGAGACTCGAAGAGATCGACTTTTCGGAGCAGAGCGGCTCGATTAAAAAGATCCATGGTTCCCTCCGGCTGCGGCATCCCCGAGTGGACGACCAAGAGTCGGTCGAGCCACGGGTCGGCGACGGTTTTCAACTGTTTCATCGCCTCTTCATGGGAGACAGACTTTTGTGATTCCAAAGCTCTATTAACAGCATCTCTCAAAGCGGCGCTCGGTGCCATGGCGTCGAGAAGCTCCACCGCCTTGGCTCTGAGACTTTGGTCAGGTACGCCGTTCATAATGGGCAACAGGGCGGGAATCGCCTCCAGCACCTGTTTGGTGGCGCCGGCCACCGCAAACCAGTGGAGAAACCGTTCCTGAGCCATACGTCGCCTCGCGGCCACCTCAATGCGCACACCGATTTCCCAGCGAGCCGCACGCTTCCGCCGCAAGCAGGGCATGTGCATGCGCCGCGTTCTCGAAGGGCGAGCTTGACCGCGACCGCAGCGAAGGTCTTCCGAGTGCCGAATCGAACGGCGCGGCGCGCGGACTCCCGGGCGGCTGCGGTCGCTATCTCCAACTCATCGCTGTCGCCCATAATCGCGAGAATCTCCTCGGCTTCGACGGCCTCAATCTGTCCGATGATCCGCACCGCCGCTCGCTTGGCAGCGATTGAACCGTGATACACGACATCCGAGAGACTCTCCAGCGCCGGCGCTCCGATTCTGATAAGAGCGGAGCCGGCGAGACGCCCACACCTTTCCGGTGCCGACCTGAGCAGCAAGCAATTCGATTATCTCTGTTCGCGGTCTGTTCCGCAGGCCTTTACGGCAGCCAGCCCGAACCGTTTCGTCCGGATCGCCCAGCAGTGGAACGAGCTCTTTCTGAAGCGAGCCTCCGCCGAGCCCTTCGATAGCACGCGCAGCCGCCGCCCGCATCTCCGGCGCCGGGTGGGACAGCATCTCTTTGAGCGACGGAGCTGCTGCGATGAGGGCATCGAGATCTCTGCTCGCCAACATCACGAGTAATGCGCCCGCTCGAATTTGAGGGATGTCACTCTCGATCCCCTTGACGGCAACTTGGAGCGCTCGTTCCGGCGCAAGGGCGGCGAAGGTTTTGAGAAGCTGCCACATCACGTCGGGATCCGTTTCTCGGAGAGCGCGTCATGGAGGGCAGGCAGCGGTCGCAGATCTCCCACGGCCGGAATCGCCTCGGCGGTTGCGGACCGAATGCGAGGAGAGGCGTCGCGCAATCTATCGACCGCCGCATCAGGGAATCTACCCGACGGTTCCCGCGAAAGCAGTGTGAGCCCGATCAGAACCGTCTCCTCGTCCGGTGACGCGAGGGCCTGCTCGATCATCCCCCTTAGATAGATCGGTTCCCCCTCCTCGATAGAAGCAGTGATCAATCCAATCGTTTCGTCCGTACGGCTTCTTCCAAGGTTGCCTGGTACGCCATACGGGTGCGATAGATAATGTAAAGCCAGAAAGCCCCCACCGCGATGATTGCCCCTGCCGCCGCTCTCACCCCCAACGCATCGGCAAAGAGCCAAAGAAACAGCGCGGCGATGCCGGTACCGAGGGGGGAGACGATCCCCTGAGAAAAAGCTTGGCGGTGCGCCGAATGGCGGTGGGCAGCGGCGTATCGGCAATCTCCTTTCCGACACTGTAAAGTCCGTAGTACCCAACGCCTTCAATGAACCGTAGCGCCGCGCCGCTCCAGAGTCCGGGAAGCAATCCGACGCCGATCGCGCCTGCGACACAAAGGATTGGAACCGCAGCCAAGGGGCCGGTGACGCCGAACTTCTTGAGCAGACGATCGGTCAAACCGAACTGAACCGCGAGGGTCACCGCGGAGGAGATACCGTAAAACGGCCCCATGAACGCCGCAATTCCCGCCTTGTCAAACGCGGCGCCGAGCTCTTTTTTTATCACATAGTCGGCCAAAACATCCGTGAAGAGCAGCATGCCGATCCCGAGGGCGATATACCGAAATAGAGGATAGCGAAGGGGCGATCGATGCCTCTTTCGATCGGCTCGCCCCGGCTTGTTCGGCAGCGGTTTGAGCAGCAACAGAAAGGCGGCGGACACCGATACGACGCCGACAAGCACCAGGATCAACGTGTCTGCCGAGAAAATATCGACAATACCGGGGATGGCAAAACCCGATGACAAGGGCCCCCACCGATCCGGATACGCCGACCCACTTGGCCGCACGCTTGAACGACCGAATATCGAACGCATCTCCGACCCCGCCCCATGAGACAACCCCGACAAGGGTTGCAAGCGCGGTAAGCCAGAGACTTATCCAGAAAGGAACGAAGGGAACTGTCTCCGGGACAAAGCGGTTCATCGCCCAGACCGCAACCGCCCCGCCGACAAGGAGGGCGGCGTTGATCGACGAGGAGCCCTTGGCGATAAGCGGCGTCAATCCGAGAGTAAAAAGCAACGTAACCACCGTCTGTCCCATAAAGAGATAGGGCAGATAGCTCGCCGGGTAGGTCGACAGAAACAGGATGTCTATATAGCTTCTCGAAAGAATGATGCCGGATACAGCGAAGAAATGGACCGCGAGTGCAGTAATAAGCGATTTGCTCGACATTAGAGTAATGATAGTCGAGGTTTGACGCGTGTCGAACGAAGGGTCGGCCCGGTGAAAGTCGTCGCCACCTCCAGGAATCGGCCTCGATTCAAAGCGCAACCCACAGATGCCTTCCCCCAAGAATCCCCCGTTGCGCCGGTTCCCCCAAGGCCGGTCCCTCTTGCTTGGCGACCACTCAAAAACCAATATACTCACAATGTCAGGCACCGGAGGCGTCATGCAAAAAGAGGGGCTGCAACTTATATTGTGGAAACAAGGGCGTTGTTGGCGCTGCCCGAAAACAACTTCTTCCTGTCCGAATGGGAGAACGCAGAAGAGGCGATACGGGAGTTCGACGCGCTGTGTGATCTCGTCGCTCACGAAAAGGTTCCGTTGATGTTGGTTGCCCTGTTTGCGCCGACCGGCTCACTCCAAGATCTCAGCATTGCAAGCAACTGGGGGGAGACGTTCCTCGATTGGCAGAAAGGTTCGACAGCGCAATTACGGATTTTGATTCCCGATCTCTAGGCGTGGATGAGCGCGATGGGCGGTTTGCGGACGCGGCGGTCCTTCGATGCGTACACTGCGGACAGTCTTTCGTACACTACGCATTCGAAATCGAAGGCATTTCCCGTTCGGGAAGGTGGTACCGCGCACACCATTGGGCCCCGCGATGCAGCGATGTTGACTGCTCAAAACGCAGTTTCAATGTTCAACAGAGCCCCATGGCATTACTGCGGCGGCAGTTACTTCGAAAGTACCGGCACGAAAATCCAAGTCCCTTGAGCCCGGAAATGCTGTAGAAAAATCAATTCGTTCTCACTCGCGCGCCATCTCCCAGGTGGTGGTGGTTGAAGCGGTTCCACTGGTTTCGGTCCTGGAGAGGGTGAGGCTGTTTGCGGTGCACGACCACGCTCCGGCATCCATCGGGGTGCCGCCGACAGCGCCGCCGGTGTTTTCCACAGAAGAGGCGAAACCGAGGGGCACGGCACCGAGATCCACTTGAAACGGCGCGAGAATTGTGACCCATGCGGTGACGCCCGAAACATCCACAGTCGAAGGCGCCCAGTTTCCACTCACCGTGTCTTCTGGGTCGGTCCGCAGCAGACCCGTCATTTCACCGGTGTAGAAAAAGCTGCCGCAAATCGTGTCTTCATCCATCGGAAACGCATACAGTACATTCGCCATGCCGTCGAAAACCGTGTTCATTTCGCCGTAGGGGCCGATGTGCATCCGCACGCCGCTTCCGCCCGCGGCCTGCATGCCGTCGGAGCCGACCACTGTTGCCTGCGACAACCGCCAATCCCCCACCAGACAGGCGGCTGCCTGTTCGGGGGAATCGTCGGCGGCGTCGGTATCGTCGGTGTCGTCGGAAGTGTCGCACACTTCATCCAAGGAGGCCCCAATGATACGAACAGAGGTCGATTCGAGGCCGCCGGTGAGCCCGAGATAGAACGGCGACGAAATCGGATCGGCAACCAGGGCTTCGCCGGATTCGGGACAGATACATCCCTCAGGTCGCGCACAATAAACAATTCCGTCTCCGAGATTTCGCAGAAGCTCATCACGACCGCTGTCCAACGTGAACCGGCCCCATGTATTGTCTGAGGGAACCAGCATGATCAAATCCGTTTCCACCGTCACCTGGTACGCTTTGGCAGCAGCGGGTGCAGCGTCGAGCGTCTGACCGCGCGCTTCCGGGGTCAGGGCGATGGAAAAAATCCAGCCGTCGATCGGGTTCGGCAATCCGGGCGCGACCGTATTCCAAGCCGTTCCCGGAAACCTTCCCGTGAGAAATCCGGAACCCCAGGTTTCCAAAAAAGTATCCGTCGGTGCCGCCGCTTCCCATCCGGCCCGTGCCATTTCCCATAGATCCGGCGACGCTCCATCGGCCGGAATTTTTTGCACCATCGCGTCCCCCCATCGGCTTCATTGCTGACCAAACGTCAGTGCCGGTCTCGTTGAGATGGATGAAGAAACCGAGGGCGTCATATGCACGCAATGACAAGGAGAGATTCGGATTTTCCAAATACCCTGTCCAGAACTCCGGGCTGCCTTCCCCGGCGCCCGCTACTGTAAGCGCCCCCCACGCGGCAACACCGTCCGCGTACCAGGCGGGCAGTTTCTCTTCCTTTGCGCCGAACCAGCGAAATTGCACGCAGTGCATCGCTTCGTGAGCCAGGACCTCGCGAAGCCACGTTTCCCGTGTCTCTTGGTCCGTAATACCGTTCGCACGACCGAGGAAACCGGGATTGAGATGAATCGTACAATACTGGGGAGTGTTCGAAGCGTCGTAGTCGCAAGGTTCCGCGTAGCCGGCCGCGGTCGGTGTATGCTCCCAGCTGTTTATCGCCAAGAATACCTGAAAGGAATCCGAGGACGGTGCATCGAACCGAGCTCACTCAATATGGTTTTAATGTAACATTTTTCAATTCAGTACACTGACTGCTTAATCCGACGCGGCAAAAATCGCAGAGACCGCAGCGGGGATTGTTATCAAGAGCGATGCGGTCACCAACCTTAACGGATTGGACTGCACTGCCGACGTCTACAACAACGCCGTTGAATTCATGACCCAATACAATATCTTTTTTATAGGCATGTTTGCCTTCAAGAATTTTAATATCTGAACCACAAATACCACAAGCTGCAATTTTAACAATTACCTGATCTGGCTTTGAAATTTTGGGAACAGGAATATTTTCCAGTTCAATCCGCCCAACATCTTTAAAAACCAAGGCTTGCATTGTTTCCACTATATCCTCCGAACAAAAAATTTTATAATGCTTTCTTAAAGAAAGCACTTGATTTAACAGTTGCAGTGTCCGGATCCGGTTCCGGCATAATTTCCGCCGAAACATATCCGTTGTAATTAATTTTTTTGAGTGCGTTAATTACATCATCAAAAGGAATATGGCCGGCGCCCGGATACCATCTATTCGAATCGGCAACATGAAAATGAAAAACAGATGCCGCCGCCTTTATAATGCTTGCAGTAATAGAAACTTCTTCAATATTCATGTGAAAAGAATCCAGCAACAGTCCCACATTATCCTTTTGTAATTTTTTCAGAAAATCGAGTCCGCCATCCACCGTATTGATAATATCGGTCTCGTAACGGTTAATAGGTTCGATAATCATTTTAATATTTGGTTTATAGGAAGCGCACTCTGTCATTCCTTCAAGAAACCACTGGTCGCTTTGTTCCTTTGAAACATCTTTGGAATAGCGGCCTCTAATCAACCCAATAATAACAAAAGCCTGAAATTGTTCGGCAAAATCAATGTGTGTAATGAGCCGTTCAATGGCTTGTTTTCTTATAGACAGGTCCGGATGGGTTAATGATAACCCATCCTCGCCAAATGCCTGTCCGGTCCCAATAGCACATACATCCATATTGAGGTCCTTACAATGACCTAAAATCTCATCAATGGATAACAGCTTGGGATCACGAACTGCCAGTTCAACACCATCAAATCCGGCGTTTTTAATTTTATGCAAATTTTCTTTGACTTTGCCTTTGTAAGCAACGGCGGAAAATGCTGCCGGTTGTGTTGATAATACAATTGCAGATTTCATTTTATAGTCCCATTTTTGGGATTGAATAAATCGATCTCCAACCTTCTGTAAAAGGTTGTTTCAAATAAGGTTCCATTTCCTTTTCGGTCCGCATGGTTGTTTTTTCAATCGGCGGTAATTTTCCGGGAGGAAATGCTTCCAAAATTTCATCATTAATTAATGTCAGATAAGAACAAATTGCAGCGATTGTTCTTTTTGCTTTTTCAGGTTTGGCAATAGTAGGACGTCCGACAACACCTTCAGGAATAGAAGACAGTTCCAGAGGTGAATGTCCCTGACCTTCGGACCAACGGCTTGGGCGAGCAAAAGGATCTACTGCTTTATCAAAATGACCATCCGGCAAATATCCTTCAACAGTTGTTTCCTGGGCAAGACTCATATCAACAAATTGAGGAGCGAGCAAACCTAAAACAGATGTTTCTGCTTCATCAGCATGAACAAAATCATCATCCCAGTCGCCGCCTCTTTGTTTTGTTCTGAAAAATTCACGAACAGAGCGGTGCCAGTCCAGTGTTCTAAAAATACCAGGCAGGTTCCAGGTTTTTTGCAGTTCCTGAATAGCTGCTTCCAATAACCATGAATGACCATGATTGTTTACAAGGATTTGTTTTCTAAAACCGTCGTTCCACAATCCTACCATAACATCAATAAGGTTCTTTTTAACAATTTCATCTTCCAGATGAATTGTACCCGGCATACCGATATGATGATGCGGGTGGCCACCATAGTTTAACGGCGTCCAAACCAAATTACAGGGTGCGCCTTTTTTGGCTGTAAAACGGCGAACACCTTCAAGAATTTGAGTTACCATAAATGTATCCAAAGCTGTTACGGTATGGCGGCCGTGTAATTCCGTACAACCGATCGGAATAAAAACAATGTCGTTTTTCTTTTGGTTTTCAACAACCTGCTGGCGAATGGTTGTTTGAACATAAGTACCTGCTTTTGCAAGTTCCGGTTCAGAAGGAATGCCAAAATCTTTTAAAATATTATCAATTTCTTCGTCACTTGCTTCCCAGATTCTTTTTTTCATACGCCCGACGGATGTATCTTCGAAAAATAAATCGGGCTGATTTGTTGTGAGCCATTTACTCATTATAATCTTCCTTTCAAAACTTTATTCAGGTAATACAGTAATTTTTACTTCATTGCGATCTGTTTGCAACTTTACCAGATTTTCTTCAATATCATCAAGTACAATCTTTTTCGTAATAATACCGGACACATCCATTCCATCAGCCATAGAGCTAATGACACGTGGAAAAGTACCGTGACCGGAATGTCCCTGAGCGCCGACAACGCTGGCGCGTCTTACCTGGAACACTTCACCATTCATCGGATGCGGTCATCAGCACGCGCAACAATAACAACTGTTGAATTTAATGCTCGACCTTCCCAGATAACTTTTTCAATGTCTCCCCAAACAACACTCGGTAATCCTGTTGCTTCGAGGTATAATTTAGCACCTACACCTTTGGTAATGTCCAAAATAGCATCGGCGGCGTTGACTTCAGTAGGATCGATAACATGGGTTGCGCCCATTTGCAATGCCATATCACGTCTTTCTTTTGAAGGTTCGGACATGATAACATTGGCAGCTCCGGAACGTTTTAATATGGCACAGGCAGCAATACCAACAGGTCCGCTACCCATAATAACAACATTATCACCGGAACGGATACCGCCGCCGCGTTCGATAACAGCATTATAAGCAACACAAGTCGGTTCTACCAAACTACCGAGCAAAAACATTTTTTCTTCACCATAAAGATCTTTTAATGCATCAATACTCCACAAATATCGGGCATCCATTTTGATATATTTTGCATAGGCGCCGTCAATAGAAAAACCAATTTCCTGCAAACGTTCACAATGATTCGGATAACCATCAGCACAGGGACGACATTGGGAACACCAAACCATCTCTTCTGCACAAACGGCTTCACCAACAGCATATTGTTTGCCGGTGGTTTTGTTTATGGCATCTTTACCAGCTTCTACAACAACACCTGAAAACTCGTGACCCAAAGTACACGGAAATGCCGTCAGTCCGGGATAATAGATATAACCATCATCATCTGTTTGATACATATGAACATCGCTACCACAAATACCACAGGCTTTAACTTCAATTAAAACTTCAGTCGGACCCGGTTTCGGTATATCTTTTTCAACTATTTTAACATAGGGATTCCGCCATACCCGGCTGCCGAGATATGTTAGTTCTCCCTCAATATCTTTACTGCCTAACTTAAAATCGGGACGTGGGTCCCATTCAGCAAATAATGATAAAGTTCGCATTCCAAAACTCCTTCTTACGTACATTTGTTTATTTGAATAGACAATTTATGACATTTAAAAACCTTGCTGTAAAAAGCAAGGTTTATATAAATTACGAACTAATTTTCCAGTTTCATTACTGATTTTCTCTCTACAAGATATGATTTTAAAACAACCCGTTGAGATTGGCGAGACTCTCCCCGTATTCGCGATAATAACAATTTCATACACTCCTGCCCCATTTCATAAATGGGCTGATGAATCGTTGTTAAATTAATCGGGTGTGAAATCGTATAGGTCAAATCATCATATCCAACAAGAGACAAATCTTTAGGAATTTTAATTCTCATATCCTTTGCTGCCGAATATAAAATATAGGCGATTCGGTCATTTCCGGCAAATAAAGCTGTAAATTTTTTCCGTTCAGCTAAAATAATTTTTGAAAAGCGTACATAATGCTCTTCACTGAATCGCTGATGATGAGTAAAAATCAAAGAAGAATCAATACCAATGCCATAATCAGACAAGGCTTTTTTATAACCCTCCAGCCGTTCCAGCTCACTGCTGTATAAAGTACTAAGTGTTATGGCAATTTTTCGATGACCTCTTTTAATAAGATGTTGAGTCAGGTTATAAGCGCCATCAAAATTGTCTGTGGTGACAAAATCCAAATCAACATTATGCACTTCGCGGTCAGCTATGACAACAGGTATATTTTTTCTTAAAAACTTTTCAATTATTAAAAGATTTTTCTCACCCGGCGCAGCAGTCGGCATAAAAATAACACCGCTTACGCCATGGTCGATTACCTGATTGGCATGTAAATCAGCTTTTACAAACAAATCATCGGTATTACAAAAAATAGTACTAAAATTTTTCTTTCCAGCTTCGTCAGCAGCACCTCTCAAAAATTCAGGTGCATATCCGCTTCGTATATCGTGGACCATAACACTGACGATACTGAGTCGGTTCGTTTCCAGTGAAGGATTTTTAACAAAAGTCCCTAATCGTCTTCTTCGTAACAGATAACCTTCATTCACTAAATTCTGGATTGCTTGTCGAATCGTCGCTCGCGCTAAACCAGTCATTTGACCCAACTCTTCTTCGGTCGGGATTTTATCCTCAGGCTTAAAAACACCTTGCTCAATTTGTTCAACCAGCCAGGATTGTAATTGGTAATACTGCGGGATGGGACTATTTTTGTCAATAATCATAACAAATCCTAAGCATTTGTCTATACAATTATACAAAAATTTTATTTATGAGTCAAGAATAATATACAAAATTTAATTAAGAAAATGAAAATTTTTCTTTTCTAAATAAAAACAATATTCCTTTAATAAATCATTATAATAACTACATAACATACTGAAAATTAAATAATAAAAGGAAAAGGCCGCTGACAAGGCGGCCTTTTTGCAAATAGAGATTAAAGGTTTAGAGTTCTTTCATGATGACATCTCTATTGCATACTCTTAAAATAAAAGTTTGAATTTCGCTAAAATAGATACCAGAATCAACTTAATTTCACTTAAAAATCAGCTTTATACCGGAAAAATCGGTATTTTTTCACTATTTTAGATGCCTGCCGATAAGTCAACAGTGTGACCTAAAAAATTGAATAAAGAAAACCCTCCATTTCCTTTTCAGATTCTGTATAAATGAATTTACTCCCTAAAGTAATTAACAGGATTATTAATAATATAACAACAATTCCGGTAGAATATCAAATAAAAAAGACAAAAATTACTTGTATATTTAAAAGTATTGACAAATTAATAATTTTTTTCTATAGTTAATTATTCACCAACAAATAATTAATTGTCTTTTTAACACTTGAACCGATTTAAATTCTTTCTTTAATATATAGAACATTGTACATATTAATCGCAGGTGTTTTTATGAAAAATAATTCCAGAAGAGATTTTTTAAAACTGACCGGCGTCAGCATGCTGGCCGGAGTAACCGCTTCTTCATGTCAAACAAAACAAATTGAGACCAAACCAAAAGGTTATGAACGTTTAAAGTTGTCTGTTGCCTCTTACACATTCAGAAACTTTAGTCTTGATGAAACACTTGTTATGATGCAGCGGCTGGCAATAAAATACATTGCCCTTAAAAGTATGCATTTACCTTTGGAAAGTTCACCGGAGGCTATTAAAACAGCGGTCGAAAAAGTTAAAAAGGCCGGTATCACTCTTTATGGCGGCGGCGTTATTTACATGACTGAAAAAGAACATGTTGACCAGGCATTTGAATACGCAAAAATAGCCGGTATGAAAACGATTATCGGTGTTCCATCCTATAATCTTTTGGATTTGGTTGACCAAAAGGTCAAAGAATATGACATCAAGGTTGCCATTCATAATCACGGCCCCGGCGATGAAACTTACCCCAGTCCGCAAAGCGTTTATGACAAGGTAAAAAACCTGGACCAGCGCATAGGTCTTTGTATGGATATCGGGCATACCATGCGTATCGGCATCGATCCGGCTGATGCGGCTGAAATGTATTTTGACCGCCTTTTAGATCTTCATGTCAGAGATGTGGACCAGGCAAATGCTGACGGCAAAACTGTCCCCATTGGCAGAGGCGTTATCGACTTTACCCGATTTTTAAACATATTAATCAAAAACAATTATACAGAACATGTTTCCCTGGAATACGATCAGGAAAAAACAGACCCATTGCCGGCTTCTGCCGAATGTTTTGGGTTTTTAAAAGGTGTTTTATCATTGATATAATAAATTGCTGAAAAACAGAAAGGACAACAATATGCTCAAAAAAATCGTTTCCAGTTTGTTTGTACTGCTTATAGCTTTGTCGTGCACAAATCAAAAGGATGAAAAAATGAAATTTACCGGCGCAAAAGGTGAAGTTAAGTTAATGACTCTTGATCCGGGCCACTTTCACGCTGCTTTGGTCCAAAAAAATATGTATGACCAGGTTTCTCCTATTGTCTATGTTTATGCTCCGGAAGGTCCAGACGTTCAGGACCATTTAAACAGAATAAACGGGTTCAATACCCGCCAGGAAAATCCGACAGCCTGGGATGAAAAAGTATATAAAGGTCCTGACTTTTTAGAAAAGATGATTAAAGAACGACCGGGGAATGTAATGGTCACTTCAGGCAACAATGGCAAAAAAGTACAATATATCAAAGCTGCTGTAGACGCCGGTATAAACGTTTTGGCCGACAAACCCATGTGTATTGATAAACAAGGTTTTGACATATTGAAACAGGCCTTTGAAGATGCTGCTGCTAATGATGTGCTTTTGTACGATATTATGACGGAACGTTATGAAATTACCACCATGCTGCAAAAAGAACTGGCCAACACACCCGAACTTTTCGGTGAATTAAAACCCGGTTCTGTTGATAATCCTTCTGTCACCAAAGAAAGCGTTCATCATATTTTTAAATATGTTGCCGGCAATCCGATTAAAAGACCGGCCTGGTATTTTGATGTAACGCAACAGGGCGAAGGTATTGTTGATGTTGCCACGCACCTGGTAGACCTGGTTATGTGGGAATGTTTTCCCGAGCAAATTATTGATTATCAGACAGAAATTGAAATGTTAAAAGCAAAACACTGGCCGACCAATTTGACCCTGGCGCAATACCAAAAAGTTACTCACCTGCCGGATTTTCCGGACTATTTGAAAGCAAATGTCAAAGACGGTATTTTACCCATTTATTGTAACGGTGAAATGATTTATAACATCAAAGGCATACACGCCAAAGTATCGGTTATATGGAATTATGAAGCCCCGGAAGGAACAGGCGACACCCATTATTCCATTATGAAAGGCACAAAGGCAAACGTCATTATAAAGCAGGGTAAAGAACAAAACTATAAACCCAAACTGTATGTGGAAGCAGCAATAGGCGTGAATAAAAAAGCGTTCGCCGAAACACTGGAGAACACAATAAAAACGCTGCAGACCAAATATCCGGGTATTGAGTTGAAAAATGAACGAAAAGATTGGCTGATTGAAATTCCACAAAAATATCATGTAGGCCACGAAGCCCACTTTGGTCAGGTAACTGAAAGATATCTTCAATACCTGATTGACGGAAAATTCCCGGCCTGGGAAGTCCCGAATATGATTGCGAAATATTATACAACAACCACAGCGTTGGAAAAAGCAAAAGAGAATTAAAATTAAAAAAAGCCCTGTCAATATTTGGCAGGGCTTTTTTTATACTTTTTATCTCATATAATCTTGCATCAACAGATCAAATTTATAAAGAATCCAGCTTTTTTGACAATTGCTCCATCAAGCTGTCCATCTCCGTTTGTACCGCTTCCCATTTCTGAAAGGAGTTGTCCAGTTCAATTTTCACGGCTGCATATTCTTTTTGCAGTTTGGCAATCAATTCACCATTCTGATAAGTTTCCGGCAGCAGCATTTCCTGTTCAAGGTCGCTTTTCCGGGTTTCCAGTTCCTCAATTTTATTCTCCCAGATTTTTATGTCCTTATCCAGAATTTGCCGTTGTTTACTAATGGCTTGTCTGGCCTCAGCCTGTTGTCTTTTCAGGTCGCGGGAACGTTTAACACTCGAGTCCTTTTCCGAAATATTGACGGTTTCCTGTGCCTGCATTCTCTCACGCCCGGCCAGATAATCCGTATAGTTGCCTTCAAAAAGTCGCAGTTTTTTATTATCCAGTTCAATCACACGGTTTACCAGCTTGTCCAAAAAGTAACGGTCGTGCGATATAAGGATAAGCGTTCCGTTATAAAAAGCCAGTGCATTTTCCAGCGCTTCCTTTGAAGCCATATCCAAATGGTTTGTCGGTTCATCCATTATGAGAAAATTCACCGGACATAATAATATTTTAGCCAGAGAAACGCGGGCCTTTTCACCGCCGGACAACACTTTGATGGGTTTATAAACCTCATCGCCGGTAAACTGAAAAACACCCAACACGTTGCGGATGTTCGGGATATGTTCCTTAGCGACTGTTGAAGCGACCTCGTCATAAATGGTATTTTCCAGGTTTAAGGTATCCACCTGATGCTGAGCATAATACCCGATTTTGGTGCGTTCGCCCAATGTGATGGTTCCTTGCTGCGGCGCAAGCTGACCGACGATTAAACGTGTCAATGTCGTTTTTCCGGCACCGTTTATACCGACAAGGGCAACTTTTTCTTCCCGGTAAATATTTAAGTTTATATCCTCCAAAACCCAATCAGAATCGTATTTAAAAGACAGGTCACGGATATCGAGCACGTCCTTGTAACTGGTGACGTCGACACTAATTTTAAATTCGATCTGTTTTTTTTCTGTAGGAAGTTGAATTTGTTCCAACTTTTCAAGCTGTTTAACACGGCTTTGAACCTGTGCGGCCTTTGTGGCCTTGTAACGAAAACGTTCAATAAAACGCTCTTGTTTTTCCTTTTCTTCGCGAATCTGTTCATAGCGTTTAATCAAAAGTTCCCGGCGTTTTACCTTTTCTTTTTCATAAAAATGGTAATTCCCGGCATAATGTTCCAGCTTTCCGTTTTCAAGCTCGAAAATTTCCTGGGCAAGCCGGTCGATAAAAAACCGGTCGTGAGAAATAATGATGATACTGCCTTCGAACTTGATAAGGTACTGTTCCAGCCATTCCAGCGACGGCAGGTCCAAATGGTTGGTCGGTTCATCCAGCAGCAGCAAATCCGGATTTTTTAACAACAAACGGGCGAGGTAAACGCGCATCCGCCAACCACCGCTAAAGGTTGAAATGCTGTTGGTAAAATCCGTTTCCAAAAATCCCAATCCGGCTAAAATTGTTTTTGCTTCCGATTCCAGCCTGTAGCCGCCCAGTGTTTCGTATTGGTGTTCCAGGTTGCCCAGTTGCTGCAATTTATCGTCTTGATCATGATTAATACTGATCTCTTTTCGCAGCTTTTCAATTTTTTCAGACAGCGTTAAAACTTCCTGCCTGCCTTCGAGCACGGTTTGCAGGATATTACCGTCGGAAAAAGCCACCTCTTCCTGGGGTAAATAGCCGATTTGATAATCTTTTGGATATTGGATGGCTTTAGCATCAAGTTGAATTTGACCGGTAATGATCCTAAAAAGGGTTGTTTTACCGGCACCGTTGGGACCAATCAGCGCCAAACGTTTTGATTTGGCAACCGTCCAACTGATGCCGTCAAACAAAAGACGTTCGCCGATAGAAAATGTTAGATTATTAATTTGCAGCATAGTCTTAGAATGTAACTTTCCGGTAATGATAAAAAAAATGTCCGTTTAAAAAATCAAACGGACATTTTTAGAAAAACAATTATATTATTCTACAGCAGTCAATGCAGCAACACCCGGAAGGACTTTGCCTTCCATCAGTTCCAAACTGGCACCGCCGCCTGTTGAAATATGGCTGAATTTGTCACCGAAACCTGATTTTTTAGCAGCACTTGCCGAATCACCGCCGCCGACAACAGAAACAGCGTCACTCTTGGCAATGGTTTCTGCCAGGGTATAGGTCCCTTTGTCAAAGCCTTTCACTTCGAAAACACCCATCGGACCGTTCCAGACAACTGTTTTGGATTTGTTCACTTCAGCACAGTACAGTTCTATCGTTTTCGGACCAATATCAAGTCCCATAAAACCGTCTTCAATAGCTTCGCCGTCTGTCACTTTGCTTTCTACCTCGTTGGTTCCATCCGGGAAGGCATTGGCAATCACATGATCTACAGGCAGTAACAATGTAACTTTTTTATCAACGGCTTTGGCCAGATATTCTTTGGCTTTTTCAACAAAATCTTCTTCCACACGTGACGTACCAACAGGTATTCCCTTTGCCTTTAAAAAGGTATAGGCCATTGCACCGCCGATGATCAGGCTGTCGACTTTTTCCAGCAGATTGTCGATAACCAAAATTTTATCACTCACTTTGGCGCCGCCTAAAATAGCCAAAAGCGGTTTTTCCGGATTATCAAAAAACTTTGGCAAAGTATTCCAACTCTTTTTGCAATAAATAACCGGCAGCGCCCTGTTGCAATTTTTCAGGAACACCGGACATGGAAGCGTGTGCACGGTGAGCAGTGCCAAAGGCATCATCAACATAAAGATCAGCCAGTTTTGCCAAACCATCGATAAACCAGGCGCGGTCTTCTTTTGACATTTTTTCACCGTCTTTTTTGCCCCTCTTCTTCGGGATGAAAACGAAGGTTTTCCAGCAAAAGCACATCACCGTCCTGCATATCGGCAACCATTTTTTCAACCTCTGTACCGACGCAATCCGGTGCAAAGGCAACTTTTTTGCCAAGTAATTGACCCAGATGATCGGCAACCGGAGCCAATGAAAATTCAGAATTTACTTTACCCTTTGGACGGCCAAGATGTGACATTAAAATGGCTTTACCGTTGGATTCGATTACCTTTTTAATTGACGGTAGAGCGGCAACAATTCGTTTATCATTATCAACTTTTTTATCTGTCGTAAGAGGTACATTAAAATCAACCCGCATCAGTACCCGTTTCCCGGTCAGATTGAGGTCATCAATAGTTTGCTTTCTCATATCTTAAACTCCATTTATTTATATGATATTTTATTCATTAGTAATTTGTTAAATATAGATTTTTCTGCGTCAAAAGCAAGAAAAAAGCTGGGGGTGTCTTTAAATAAAACACGGTTTATCATTTTACAGAAAATCTTTTTCTTGACTTTATAATATCAAATATGTATATTTTTCGACTGAATTTTAAAAATTCGCCGAGGTGGTGAAATTGGTAGACGCACTGGATTCAAAATCCAGCGGAGGCAACTCCATGCGGGTTCGATTCCCGCCCTCGGCACACTGATTATTAAGGACTTGATTGATTTTCAAGTCCTTTTTTTATGTTTATTTTTGTAAAATCATGCCATGAATTGACTGCTTTTTCCTCTTTTGTGACACGTATACGACACGCAAAAATCTTTGCATTCCTCATTTGCAATAATCTGATTATAGATTTTCATTATAATCTAAAAAAATTTAAAATTTTTTTAAAAACCCCTTGACTCGTCATCTTTGTGCAAGTAGCTTTTGTTAGGTCGGGAGACCGATTGATAACAGGTTGATAAAGACTAATTTTTTTCATTTTTAATTTAATGTAACAGCAGCATTTTTTTTGTTTCAGTGAATTCATTTGTAATAATTTGATAAAAATAGATACCACTCGCTAAATCTCCCGCATCCCACAAAATTTTAATGACTCCCCGTACTCTGAAATTCATCGACGAGTGTTTGAACTAATTGGCCGTTTTGATTATAAATAACCAATTTTACCTGGCCATTCTGTTGCAAGTGATATTGAAGCGATGTTGTCGGATTGAACGGATTAGGATAATTTTGAAGAAGGTGAAATTTTTGAATAGATGTGTGTTCTTGATTCTTTACAGTTGTGATGCCTCCTGTGACTGATTTTAGAATTATCCCATTATGGCCAACTGCCCAGCCAATTTTTTCACTGGTAAAATAAATTGAAGATAGACAGTTTTTAATATTGGTGTTCTGCAGGTACCAGGATTCACCACCGTTTTCAGTATAATAAATTTTTCCTAACCAACCTGTAACCCACGCTATCTTTTGATTAACTGCAAATACTGAGGTAAATGTGCTAAATTTTTTTAAAAAAAACTGCTCTGTCCATGATCTACCCCATATTATTTGTTTGATAGATACTAGTCGTTCCATCATCTCCACAGCCACCACAAGTAACAAGCCAACCCATATTTTCATCCGCAAAATTAATATCAAATACAATATTAGTACCCAAAAAAATCCATTCCCAATTTTCTCCACCATCTTCAGTTTTATATAATCTTCCTGAAGTATAATAGTAGTTGCCTCCAGCGGCCCAGCCAATTTTGGAATTAATGAAATAAATCGAATGAAAACGTAAAATATATTCTGTGTTAGCATCTGTTTACCTGTTTTTGCCAACTTTCTCCGGCATCGACCGTTTTATAAATGTATTCACTTTCACCAGATACCCAGCCGGTATCAGGGCTGATAAAATGGTTTGAATATAAACGACCTGTTTGTGGGAAATTGATTTTTTCCCATCTATTACCACCATTTACAGTTTTTAAGACAGTCCCGTCATAACCTGCAATCCAGCCATTATCTTTATCTACAAAGCACACAGACTGTAATTGTGCGTGTGTATCGCTCTCTTGCAATAGCCAGTCATCTCCACCATTTGTTGTGGCCACTATCACACCATTGTTGCCAACTGCCCATCCTGTTAGCGAATCAGCGAAAACAACATCATTCAGGTTTTCAGTAGTACCGCTATTTTGACAAAACCAATTCTCCTGACCATATAATTGAAGAACATGAATCGCCAAAAAGATTAAACACAATAGTAACAATTGCTTACTTTTTAAACACATAACTAATTCTCCAATCTTAATTTTAACATATACCTACTGTTAAGCATAATAGAACCTGTCAGCAAAAAGACTCTAACGATTAGCATAAGCATCAAATCTTTTTGTAATAAAAATATCAATTTTCTTTTTTTATATCTTTTATCAAAATGGTGTAAGAATGCCATCCTGGTAAAAGTTAGATTTTGACAATTCATTCGATACATTGTATCATTTTAATAAAGTCAACTTTTTCGTTTCTAAAATCCGGTCGTCAATAGTTAGTGTGTAGAAATAGATTCCGCTGGAAACCGTACGGCCATAATTATCTGTTCCGTCCCAGACTGTTTTAAAAACGCCCGGGACTTTGTGTTCGTTGACCAGTTGTTTGATTAATTGACCGGTTATGTTATAAATGGTCAATTTTACAATTCCTCCCTGATTGATAGAGAATGAAATTTTCGTTTGCGAATTAAATGGATTGGGATAGTTTTGCAGTAGGATATAATTCTTCCCCTTGATTGAATATGAATTGTTGTTTTGATTGACACCGGTTCCTGTAAAACTGAGTCTGCAAGCTCCGCCGTTAGTAGCAAACCAGAGATTGTTATCCTTATCTTCAGTAATTGAAAAAACAATTTTGTTTACCAAACCGCTATTTGACGGGACATAATGTTTCCATGTATCATTATCAAACATATAGACGCCATTCCGGGTTGCCACCCATTTATTATTTGTATGATCAACTAAAATATCGGTGTAATATTTTCCATTTAAAATACTATTGGAGCTATCATAATGTATCCACTCAAGTCCGTCGTAGACACTCACACCTTTTTCTGTTGTAAACCATATTTTATTTTCTTTATCAATTATTTCGGGATTTGCGGCCACACTGGATTTTTGCCAATCGATTCCATCAAAGAAATACAAATTATAGTTACATCCGACCCATACATTATCAAGATTATCAATGACTATGGAACTAACGTAATTATCTTTCAAGCCACTGGTATATTGATTATAGTGTTGCCAGGTAGTATCATTAAATACGGATATTCCACCTTTATCATAGACATTACTCGCTATGTAACCAAACCATTTTTGATTATATTTATCAATAGTAATATAATTAACACGATATTCAACAAGTTCACTATTAGTATGATCTAGTAATTTCCAATTAGCCCCATCAAAATTGAAACCCAATTAAAACCTCCGAACCAAACAGCTCCGCTTGTATCAACCGCCATTGGAATACGTTTGCAACTTGCATAACTGCTATCATATAATATCCATTTTGGATTATCGAACATTGTGAGTTTAAAATAATATTTATTGGACCCATCAAACTTGGCAGAATTGAACCACACATTTCCACTGCTATCTGCAAGTGTATCCCATACACTGTCATAAAGAATACTATTAGAGCTATTAAAAGTTGTCCATACTTCTTCCTGTGCCTTTATCCTTTCGCTAAAAAGGAATACAAAAAATAAAAGAAAATAAATCCTCATTGATAATCTCCTTCAATCATTATATAGTGTTTTATTCATTTCAGAACAAAAAATGGCTGCTTTTAAATATAGACTTCAACTCCTTTGTAATAAAAATATCAATTTTCTTTTTTCAACTTTTATCAATGGCAATACATTGTATATTACTGCTAGTCAAGGGAGAGTTGGATGCGTTATATATTGTCCAATCTTTACCATTAAATTTTGCTAATCCCCGCATTGTACCAATCCATACATTACCACTGTCATCAATTGCTATTGCATTGACATCATTTGAGGGTAAATCAGAATCCACTGTTGTATAGCGAGTCCAATTTGTTCCGTCATATTTTGTGAGACCACAGTTCCAGGTGCCAATCCAAATTTCCCCATCTTTGCCTATTGCCAGGGAACTAACGTAATATCCATATAGACCAGAATTTGCTCTGTTATAAAAAAATCAATTCTTTGGAGGATTTGTTAAATTTATATAAACCCTCCTGAAGTCCCAACCCAAATGTTATTCTCTTCATCCGCCAGAGAAATTACCGGCCCTGCCGTAAAGCTATTCCATTCGGAATTTTGGGCTTGGACGCAAATACCATGAATAAGGCACAAAGTCAGACTCACCCAACAGGATAGTTTAAACATTTTCTTATTCTCCTTATTCTTTAAATGAACTGTTTATTTCAACAGCAGGTATTTTTATTACTAAAAAGACTGTCCCGCCTTCATTGGAACGTTATAAAAGCCGGATAGTAATCCGCTCGCATCCCAATAAATAGTGTTATACCGAATACTGCACCTAAAATGTTATCCGACGTGGATTTTCTAACAAGGTACTTAGTTTTGCATGTATTTTCCAACTTTTATCAAAATAGGCTAACGGCCCATTATTTCATTTATATCTACCCGTATCAAATTTATATATAAGGATATATGGAACGATCCCCTTTTTAGACAAGATATCTGAAATATTTTTTTTTCACCTGGTGCAATAATTTTATTAGCTGAACAACGGGAATATAACATTTTAAAAGTCCGAAAGCCGGTTTATAACCTGCGATGTTCCACAAGGACCACATCGATTTAGACAGGATAAACCGGCGATATGGATTTTTTTATTTTTATGGTGTTTCAAAATTTATAACAAACCAATTCACATGTCCGTACAGGGATATGCTTTTTTCAAGTGTGTCATCTATTTGTTTCTGTTAAAGCAAACCTATTTTTTAACGGAAAGAAACTCTTGCTTTTCCACACCCTTTGGGCCTCCCAAAACAGGTCTTTGAGTATAGTTATGATAAGCCAATGCTTCTATAACCTGTTCATGTAAATCACCCATTTCCATTTTCCACTTGTTTTTTCGCAGGGTTTCATTCAAATAAAAAGTAAAAGCTCCATGATAGGCACCGTCAATCCAGGCATCGGCTGAGGTTTGGTTGTCCTCGCAGCCGGATATGAGGATAGAATAATTTTTCTTTTGTGAATGAAAAGTTCTTCGGGTTAATTCATTTCTTTCTCTTTGGTTTGGAATTAACGCTGTCGGCGGAAATAAATAACGATCTTTTACCGGAGATGACATATCTGGACCGCAAAAGTTTTTATTAACAGTTCCCGAATGACAACAATCCATTATCATTGTCAGGTTGACGCCTTTTTCTGTCTTGAGGATTTTATTTATTTTATCATCTGATAACGGATTGCTCCAATCCATATCATAGGGACAAATAATCTCATCAAATCCGTCTAATTCATCACCGTCATAATCAACAATATTTGAACCATGTCCGGAGTAATGAAAAACGAGAATATCTCCCTTTTTCGCATCTTTAACCAAATTATGTAATTCTTTTATGATGTTAGCTTGCGTAGCCTGATGGTCCAAAAGTAAGGTAATATCACTATTTTTAAACCCAAAATGCTTTCTCAGTATTTCCCGAATCATAATAGAGTCATTAACACATCCTCTCAAATTGGCCTCAGGGTTTGAGTATTGATTAATACCCACGGATAGAGCTTTTTTAGCTGACATGATTCTCTCCTTTTTTTAAGAGTAACTGTTAATTTTGGGAATAGTAACACCGGGGAAAGTATTCTTAAACAACAGCAAGGCACAGTCAACCCATACAATAATTTTGTTAATGAAACAGCAGGAATATGATTTTGAATCCGACACAATCTCTTCCTCGTGTACCGTTAGTTCCCGTATTTTCAAAAGAAAAATCAATAAAAGGTATTATTCAGGATTACCCACAATTTCCCAACCGTTCTAAATTAAACCTTTAACTGATTATAAAATAGTACAAAATATTAAAAACTAGTGCAAGTGGTTTTTATAAAATTAAAAAAACATCAGGAATTAAGTTAAATTTTTACTTGCCTTAAATGAACATAATTCATATCATCATGTTCAGCAGCATTGATATTATTTTAAAATTATAAATTTTGTTAACAGAATTATTTGTAATTCTGACTTTATAAGTTCCTTACTTTTGATTGAAAAAAAACTGTAAATGAATAACTTGAAAGACATCGGGGCGAAAATCAGGGAAGAACGGAAAAAATTAAACTTTTCTCAGGACGAACTTGCAGACAGGGCCACATTACATCCGACATATATTAGCGGCATCGAAAGAGGCGAAAGAAATCCCACTATTACCAGTCTTGATAAAATAGCCAAAGCCTTAAATTTGCCCCTGTTCCAATTGTTAAAAATAAATAATAGTCCTTCAGTTGAAGACCAGATATTGATGAACGAATTTGCAGAATTTTATAAATCATTAAATCCTGAAACAAAAAACGTGATAAAAAAAATTGTCAAGCTTTGGGGAGATAATTAAGTATTACTTTCTTTAAAATCCTAGTGAAAGAAAAACATGGAACGTCGAAAATATTTAGCTTCGTTATTATCATTTATCGGTGGTATTTTAGTCAAACCTGTTAACATCCTGTGCAAAACCGGCCATGAAACCAGTGAAATAAATCCGGCAGAGATTGATAAAGTCCATGTTATATTTAAAACCCATCTGGACGTTGGGTTTACGGATTTGGCTGAAAATGTAATAAACAGATATTTTGAACATTTTATCCCGACGTCTCTTTCCCTGGCTGAAGAACTCCGAAAAAACAACCACCCGGAAAGATTTATTTGGACCACCGGTTCATGGCTGATTTATGAATACCTGAACAGGGCATCAGCTAAAAACAGAACAAGGATGGAAGAAGCGATTGTTGCCGGTGATATTTCCTGGCATGCTTTACCCTTTACCACCCATTCAGAGCTAATGGATAATTCCCTGTTTTCTCTTGCTCCCGGAGTATCGGCTGAGTTGGATAAAAGATTTGGGAAAAAAACAATTGCCGCGAAAATGACGGATGTACCCGGTCATTCTATCGGTATCGTTCCGCCGCTGCAAAAAGCAGGGATTTCTTTTCTGCATATCGGTATAAATCCGGCTTCCACTCCTCCGGATGTTCCGCCGCTGTTTGTCTGGCGTGCACCGGACGGCTCAGAGGTCGTCATGATGTATCAAATGGACTATGGCAGTGTTATGGTTTTACCGGGAACAAAAACAGCCGTATCCATCAGTTTTACCGGCGATAATAACGGCCCGCAAACCCTGGATGCGATAAAACAAATTTTTAGTGATTTGCAGCTAAAGTTCCCGAATGCATTGATAAAAGCATCCACCCTGAACGACGTAGCAAAGGAAGTAAACGAAATCCGAAATAACCTGCCTGTTATTACCCAGGAACTGGGCGATACATGGATACATGGCGCGGCCAGTGATCCGTGGAAAATTGCCCGTTTTCGGGAATTATGCCGGTTACGCAGGGACTGGATTAAAAGCGGAAAATTTCAATTTGGTGATTCCATTGATTTGAAATTCGGAATACCTTTAATGATGGTTGCAGAACATACGTGGGGACTGGACGTTAAATCTCATTTAAAAGATTGGGACATATACAATGTTGATGATTTGGCAAAAGCAAGGTCAAAGCCGAATTTTAAACAGATGGAAGAATCGTGGCAGGAAAAGAGGTCTTATCTGGACAATGCCATAAATAATTTGCCGGAAGAATGTAAACAACAGGTCGATAAAGCCTTTGCAAAATTAGAGCCTCAATTACCTCAAACGGATGGTTTTCAAAAGCTAAATCCGGAAGATATTACAAACAATATCGAAACTGCAAATTTCACAATTTCCCTGGATCCACATACCGGGGCGATTAATCAATTAATTGCAAAGAAAACAAAGCGTAATTGGGCCGGTCCAAACAATCCGTTGGCACTTTTTACCTATCAAACTTTTTCAAAAGCTGATTATGACCGCTTCCAGGACCAATATTTAACCCAAAAACCCGATTGGTCGATTAAGGATTTTGGCAAACCGGGAATTGAAAATATCAATCCGCCGAGTAAATTATGGCTTCCTGTGATGAAAGAAACATGGATAAAAAAAGATGAACAGGGGCTCTGCCTGTTAATAAAATCTGAGGTACTGGATAAAAATGGTGAAACACCGGGCGGATGTCCTCAATTACTGGTAACAAAACTCTTTTTCCCTGATGATGCACCAACGATTCATATCGATTTTCAATGGTTTAACAAACAGGCAAATCGCCTGCCGGAGGCATTATGGTTTTCCTTTATTCCTAAAATTGAAAATCCGGAAAACTGGTTATTAGACAAAATGGGGGTCCAGGTTAATCCGCTTAATGTTATAAAAAATGGAAATCGAAAACTGCACGGTGTTATCAAGGGTGTCTCTTACAAGGATAACAATGGCAATTTTTATATAGAAACATTGGATTGCCCGTTGGTAGCGCCGGGTGAAAGATCATTATTGGATTTTAACAACAATCAGCCCAAAACAGAAAATGGAATGCATTTTAATCTTTATAATAATGTTTGGGGAACCAATTTTGTTATGTGGTTTGATAATGATATGCGTTATCGTTTTAATGTAAAAATCAGTTAAAGTTTCCCAAAAAATTCAAAAATTCATGTTGATCGTGACAAAACGTCGCATCAGCATGAATTTGGAATTAACCCAAACCATAACCTGACCTACCCCTTATTCAATCTGCGCTAGCTGGAACAGCAGTTGGTAAAATTATTTTTTTCTTAATATACTCCCCAACTTGTTCTTATATAATATGCTGTATAAATTCTAATTGTTTTAATTTAATGGCTGTAAATAAAAATGGAACAGATAAGGTGTAATAATGAAAAAACAAATTATACTAATGGGAACAGTGATTATTTTAGCCCTAACGGGCAAGATCATGTTTGCAGCAGAAGCGTTAAACCTCCCTCCTGCAACCATAAATCAAACAGAATTTTACAAGCTGGTTGGTCAACCGGTGGACATTGCACCATGGGCGTATGAATGGCGTGCCGATCTGGCAGTGCAGGAGAAACCGGAAGCCTGTTTCATTCCCCGGCGGCTGGACCGGATTGATAAGGTTTACCGAACGGCTTTTTATGAAATGCCGGAAAAAGAGTTAAAAAGTATCTATTATGATATGCCGGACTTGCTAAAACCGTTACTCCCTAAACCGGAAGGAACGTTACTGGCGGGACTGCTTTGGACGGGAAGGTTGTCAGAGTATGAAATAGAGCTAAATTGGCCGACAGATGTCCGGAAGGTTCCTTTGCAGGAAAATGTAGAGGTCCGGGTTTATCCCACATCGTTTGGCTGGTTTGGTTGGACAGTGGACAAAATTCTGAGCAATCCAAAGATATCGGCAGATGGGCATAGGTGGACGTACAAAATCGAGCCGGGTGCAAAAATGGATTGGGCCTTTAGCGCCCGGGTTGACGCGGCAACGGAAATGGTTGCGGTCTTTTGCAAAGAGGGAAAAACACAAACCGGCAATAAAACTTTAGTACCGGCCATCCATGTAACGAGTCCGATTATGGGAACATGGGAACAAATGGATGTGGAAATAGAATGGGGTTTTCAAAAAGGAACAGAAAAAAACGATTTTAACGGGCGGGTGGATTCCTATGTTGCGGTAACCGGTCCTGTTTCACCACTGGCAGGTGACAAGGGAACGACGGTGAGCGATGAACATAGCTGGCAATCACGGGCCGCAGGTAAAACAAGACGAGGCATTGTCGTGCCGATATTATATGCATCCGGCGGCCGGGTTGCGCTGGATAGCAGGATTACCGTCTGGACCGATACATCCGGATTTACGTTTCTGGTTAGTGACCTTGAGAACGGGCCTATTATGGTTCCGGAACACGGTGTTTTCATAACAAAGGCCGGCAGTAACATAACGGCCCGAAAGTTTACAGAGGAATTGGCAGCGAAAAACCTGAAAAGTATTCGCCAATTGGTCCGGGAACATCCCGAGGCAGCATCCTGGTATGAGGTAATGAAAGAGGTTAGACTATCGACACTCCCTGAGGGAACAGTCCTGGCGCCCTTTCCCAAGGTTGAAGACCCTGTTGTGGAGGTACAGGTTCCGGATTCCGGCTGGACAAATGCCTGGCGTGCGGCCTCTTTTCAGATGAAAGGGAAACACATGTGGGGAGGACTTGCCTATGAGGTAAGCCGGGTTGCTCATGAAATGAATTTGGTGGGTTTGAACGATGAAGCAGATAAAATTTATCAGCATTTTTTAGAGGCGCCGGGTGCAAAATCGGATGGTGATTTTACAGATGGAAACGGTGCCCTGGAATTGGCAACAACCATGCGGCACGACATGGGATACAGTCATGACGGCACACATGCCTCAACAGGCAGACTCTTGTTTGCCATGGCCGAGCGCTATTTCCTGACCGGCGATAAGGAGTGGTTCCTTCAGCACCGTGATCGCATGCAGGCAGCGGCGGACTGGATGATTCGTCAGCGCAAACTCTATATAAAAGACGTTCCCAATAGGGATGATCTTTTGGTGGCCGGCCTTATGCCGCCGTGTATGCTGGGTGATTATGCCATACCCAGCAGTGACTGGCATTGGTATTATGCCGACAATGCTTTTGCCCTGCAGGGACTCCAGCGATTTGCCGACGCTTTAATGGAGATCGATCCGGAAGCAGGCCGAAAATATAGTAACGAGGCGGATGCGTTTCGCAACGACATTTGCCGGGTGGTAGACAAGGAAACGATACTGTCGCCCGTAAAACCGGAGCGTGACGGCATGTATTACAGCTTTATCCCGGCATCGGCGTACACCCGGGGCACCATGTGTAATCTGGAGTTTGGCGCTCCCCAGCGTCCGCAGACCGATATTATTACCGGATCACTTCCGTTGGCCGAACCATTTGCAGCACTGGACCCCAATGACAGCCGCATGATCAATACATTAAATATCATTGAAGAGAGTGGTATGGTGCCCCAGGTCACAACGCACGTACTGACCGTCAACGTACAGCATGAGATAGGAATCCCTATCCGTCCCGTTGGCGAACTGGACGATGACTGGTTTTGGAATTGCTATGGAGGAAGTTTCCCAAAGGCCTCGCACAATGCCAACATCTATCTGCTTCAGGATGATGTACCGAATTTTTTACGGTTCTGGATGAACAGTTACACGGCCATGGTGGGAAGCGACGGTAAATTATGGGAATGGGGACAGTTGGGCAATTATGCGTTCAATAGCAGTTCCGACAACGGCACCGCAGGATGGTTCCTGGAAAATTTCCGTAACATGCTGGTAATGGAAGAGGGTCAGTCTCTTTGGGTGGCAAGGGCTACCCCGCGTGTATGGCTGCAAGATGGCAAAAAGATCATCGTAAAAAATGCACCGACTTATTTCGGGACATTGTCCTATGAAATTATATCAGACCTGGATAATAATAAAATTACCGCAACAATTGAAATGCCTGATCGTAAATTGCCGGAACAAATTTTCCTGAGATTCAGACACCCCCAGGCATCACCGATCAAGAGTGTGATGGTAAATGGGAAAAAGTGGCCGGATTTTAATAATCAAAAAGAGATCATCGAACTGAAAGGATTGAATGGAACTGTATCTGTTGTTGCCATTTATTAACATATAAATCAGAAAGGAGAATCACATTATTTTCAATATAGCAGGCAACGGAACTATTTTACCTGACATAATCATAACCCATTCTATATACAGCTAGACAGGATTTATAGGTATGTGTTTGAAAATTCTATCAAATAAATATTTTACTTTCCCACATACTGAAACAGATAAAAATTATATCGTTTATTTTCCTTAAACTGCCCGGAATCGATTAAAACCATTTGTTCTTTTGCATGGGCAATTTTTTTACGGAACGTCCACAGCACCAACTTTGTCCATACAGGATGCTTTGTTCGAAATTTTTCAGAAGCAATATCGGCCGCCAAAAGGCCCCTGTCTGCGATAAGCTTTGCCAGTTCCAGTGTTTTAACAACATTATCCGTCAGGTCTTTGTGTTTCGCAATCATAAAATTGTTCTTTTTTGCTTCTTCAAGAAACAACGTCAGCCGGTGACCGCTTTTTGATAAAAGCCCCTGGGCATTGTCTTTAACAAAATAGTCGCAAACCAGCAAATGACCGTCCTGTTTTAAACATTCAATAGCTTTTTTAAACAGTTCCGTATATGGAATGTATTGGGCTGATTCCGACATGATCAAACAGTCATATTTTTTTTGGGGTCCAAACTTTTCAAAAGTAGTATGATGAAAAGGTACATTCAGGTTTTCAGTAAATATTTGCTTTTGATTTATATCCGGAGAAAGTCCCTCAACATCCAAACCCAAACCGTGCATTCGCATACTGAGACTGGAAGTTCCGCAGCCGACGTCCAAAACACTGTTTGCTTCTTTTGGCAAATTTTCTATTAAAAAATCTTCATACCGCTGTTGAGCTCTTTTTAAATTATCGTAGGAAAGTGGGTCATCCAAATCCCATAAACCATAATGTAAGTGCTTTAACCCGAGGACCTCGTGATAAAATCGTAATGACCTGTCATTTTCTCTGGACATTAAAAACTCCTGCTTGATATATATTCATTCCGGTAATATTTTAACTTTAATTAAAAATTGCAAATTTGCTAAATTAACAAATTTTCTTGCAGAATTCCAACGTTATTCTAAACAATTTTCCGTAAATATGGGTTAAATAAAAATAATTCGTCCATCCACAACATTGCATTTTGTAAAACAAATGCGTACTTTGCTCCTTCTTAATTCTATTACTACAACTTATAATTACAACAAGCTTATGAATAAAAAGATTGATCTTACGGCAACGCTCGCTCTAATTGGTTCTGTTATCTGCTGGGCTACGGTCCCTTTGTTTTTAAAATATTTTACACATTATATAGACAGTTGGACGGCCAATGGAATCCGCTATCCAATGGCGGCCCTTGTTTACCTGCCTATGCTGCTGTTTTGGATAAAAGGCGGCCGGTTAACAAAAAAAATGTGGAAGCTGGCTTTGCTTCCGGCATCGATTAATATTATCGGTCAGGTTTTTTGGGCCTGGACACCCTACTTTATCGATCCCGGACTGATTGCGTTTCTTGTTCGGCTCTCAACCGTTTTAACGGTTGCAGGCTCTTTTATATTTTTCAAGGATGAACGGGCAATCGGTCATTCCAAAGAGTTTTGGCTGGGTTTGGCCCTGGCAATATTCGGTTTCATTGCCATGACGGTAGGAGGCAATACGCAACTTGGCAGGGGAACAACAATCGGTATTATAATGGTTTTATTTACCAGTATTTTCTGGGCCGGCTACCAGCTTTCGGTCCGTCATACCATGCAAAATATTGATTCCCGCATCGCTTTTGGAATGATTTCTCAAATTACAGCCGCCGGGATGATCGTTTTCATGTTTACTTTTGGCGAGCCGGCCAAAGCAATGGAAATGCCGTCACTGGTAACAGTGCTTGTCATCATTTCCGGCTTGATTGGTATTGCCGCCGCCCATGTTTTATTTTATGTTGCGATTAAAAGGATCGGCGTTGCCATCGCATCCAGCGTGAACCTTTCTTCCGCATTTATCACAGCCATTATATCCCGTTTCATTTTCCAGGAAAAACTGACCCTGATCCAATGGACGGCTGGCGCTATCCTCGTTGTCGGGGGATTGCTGATAACCCGCGCCCAGGTTTATTTGAAAAAATAATATCAATGCATCTTTTGAATATATTTTTGCAAACGCGCTAATCCCTCCTGAATATTTTCAACGGAATTTGCATAGGAAAAACGTAAAAAGCCCTCAGAAGATTGTCCAAAATCAATACCGGGTGTTACGGCAACATGTGCTTTTTCCAGAATATCAAATGCCAGTTTATAGGAATCCTGACTGAGAAATCGGGCATCCGCTAAAACATAAAAAGCGCCGGTCGGTTCAACATAAATCCCGAACCCGAGCTTTTTAAGCCCTTCCACAATTACTTTTCTGCGTTTGTTATAGGTTTCTAACATTATGGATAGTTCCGGGTGGTCTTCCGTTAACGCAGAAACACCGGCCCATTGTGAAATGGAATTGGGACAAATATAAAAATTTTGCTGGGCTTTTTGAATCGGCCTTACAAATTCCCGGGGAGCAATAATATAACCCAAACGCCAACCAGTCATAGCAAACAGTTTTGAAAAACCATTTAAAACAAATGCCTTGTCTGTAAATTCCAGAATGGAATGGGCCTTTCCTTCATAAACCAAACCATGATATATTTCATCGGAAATGATATAGGGTCCCAGGCCGGCAATTTTACTTAAAATTTCCGGCGGTAAAATGGTGCCGGTCGGATTGGATGGTGAATTAATTAAAACCGCCCTGGTTTTTGATGAGAGTTTGTTTTTAATATCATCCGGCTGGAATATAAATCCATTATTTGCATTCAAAGGTACGGTAACCGGTACGGCATCGATGTATTGTATAAAATTCGGATAACAGGCATATCCCGGATCAGATAAAACGACCTGATCACCAGCGTTCAGCAATGTACAAAGGGTGAGCAACAATGCCGGTGACGTTCCCAAAGTAACAATAACCTGTTCCGGGGAAAAATCAACGTTATAGTGAGATTTATAATATTGAGCAACAGCTTCTCGTAATTCCCAAATTCCCAAACTGTGTGTATAGTGTGTAGCGTCATTATGGATGGCGTTTATCGCCGCTATTTTAATTTTTTCCGGGGTATCAAAATCAGGTTCACCAATTTCCAAATGAATGATGTCGATACCTTTCTTTTCCATCTGCTGGGCCTTTTCCAGGACTTCCATCACCAAAAAAGGCGGGATATTTTCAGACCGCTCCGAAATCACTATTTACCTCCTCAAACTAAAAGTAATTTAAATCCATACATAACCAAAAAGTACAGATCGCACGACCTAATATTAAAGATTTAAATTATAAATATCAAGTTTGAGAATGCAACATCAATTAATCTATTCATCTTGTTTTATTGGAAAACGGACAGTAACTTGAGTAGCCCCATCATTATGAAAAGCCAATGTTCCGTCAAGCTGTGAGGTCAACATATCAACAAGCTGTAAACCCAGAGTATTGGTTGAATTTAAATCTATTTCATGTGAAAATCCTGATCCATTATCCGTTACAATCAACTTAAAATAACCATCATCATCTTTTTTAAATTTAATGGCAATAATCCCGTTCTCCTGGTCATTAAACGCATGTTTAAGAGCATTTGTAACCAGTTCATTAAGGATAAGACCGAACGGGATAGCTTTATTGATATCCAGAAAAGCTTGAGCAATATCGAGTTCTATTTTAATATTTGGTCCTGACGAAGCCGCATAAATCAGTTCGTTGGTCATCGTTTCGATATATGATTGTACAGCAATTTGAGCAAAATCTTTAGACTTGTAAAGCTTTTCATGAACCAGGGCAATAGAAAAAACCCTGTTCCGGCAATCCTGAAATGCTTCAATTGCCTGTTTTTTATTTTTAACCTGATTTGCCTGTAAATTTAAAAGACTTGTAATAACATTTAAATTATTTTTAACACGATGATGAATTTCTTTAAGCAGAATTTCTTTTTCGGTTAAATTCTTTTTAATCTGGTTTTCAAACTGGTTTCTGTTTTCTTCCAACTGAAAATCATACAACGCAAAAGCAATATCACTTGCCAGTTCCTGAAGCAAATTCACCTCTTCCGGATCATCGATCATCTTTTGAAATAATGAAACAATGAGTGCGCCAAACACAGTGTCTCCGTGCTCTAAAAGGATGACAAGTGAATTTTTTATATTATATCTTTTTTTCAGAACACAATCAATACACTCCACTCCTGAATCAGGGCGATAAATCTTTTCCTTAAGAATATGCTTGTTTATACATTTTGGCAAAAGTTTTTTACTAAAAAATTTTTCAAACTCTTCAGCATTTTCGTTTTTATCAGCACCTATTGCCTTGTAAAAATTCATGCTATCATCAAAAAGGAAAAACCAGGCATATTGAAAACCCCTTGTTTCAACGAGTGTGGTACTTGCTTTTTTTAAAAAATTGTCCTTATTTTTTTCCCTAACGACAAGTTGGTCAATGGTTCGAATTGAATGTAAAATTGAGTTAAGATGTGAAATACGATCTTTTGCTTTTTGTTGTTCTGTAATGTCGTGAACAATGCCAATTGAACGGACGGTTTCCCCTCTTATATCTTTTATTTCAATAGACTTTTCATGAATAAACCGGACTTCTCCATTCGGCCGAATGATTCGATGAATAATATCATAAGGTGTATTTGTCTTAATAGCTCTTGTATAGGTTTCCAGAACAATTTCAAGGTCATCCGGATGCACACATTTTTTAAAATTATTAAAATTCAGAGAGAATTCCTGCGGATCATACCCAAAAATTCGGTAGGTTTCATCAGACCAAAACAGCGACATATCATCCAGTTCCAGTGTCCAGCTACCTACGTGAGCAATTTCCTGGGATTTGTTTAAAATTTGTTCGCTCTCAATGATCACTTGTTCCGCTTTTTTCAGAGAGGAAATATCCGTAATAAAACCTTCAACGGCTTCAAGCTTTCCATTTTTAGAAAAAATACCACAGCCCTGCTCATAAACCCAGCGTTGATTTTTATCGGCATCAATAATTCGATACGTAAGTTTAAAAAACTCTTTTTTTTCAATTGCAATTTGAATTTGAGACCACACCATATCCCTGTCTTCAGGATGAATGAGATCAGCATAGGATACTTTATTATTATTAATCAGATCTTTAGGGTTATAACCGGTTAATAATTCTCCTCCCTCGCTAACATACGTCATTGTCCAGTTAACGTCGTTGTTACAACGATAAACCATTCCATTTAAATTATTTACCAATGTAGAAAACCGACGCTGACTTTCTTTTTTTTCATTTTCTATTTTTTCACGTTCCATTTTTTGTTGGCGGTGTTCCAAAGCTTCCTGAATGGAAAAAGGCAACTTTTCAATAAACTCTTTAATTACATAATCATTCGCCCCGGCTTTTATACATTCCACAGCCGTATTTTCATTTATAGAACCGGTTAATATTATAAATGGAATCTCTATTTTCTTTTCAGACAATATATTTAAAGCCTGCATGCCATTAAAGGTCGGCATAAAATAATCTGAAACAATTATATCGGGATATGATTTATCCAGAGCCTCTAAAAACGCTTGTTCCGTATCAACCCGGGAATAATCAAATTGCATACCCTGTTTTTTTAAATGATATACCGCCAGCTCTGTATCTGAAGGCAAGTCTTCAATAAATAATATATTAATTTTTTTACCCTGATCCATTCTATCCCTCTAACAGTTACCTATGGTTGTTGATTTAAAATCAACCAGTAAAACCCAAGATCTTTTATTGATGCCGCAAATTTATCAAACTCTACAGGTTTAACGATATAACTATTTACACCAAGTTTGTAACTTTCTATCAAGTCCCTTTCTTCATTCGATGATGTTAATATAACTACGGGAATTGACATTGTTTGCGGATTTTGTTTTAATATTTTAAGTACTTCTAATCCATCGACTTTTGGTAACTTTAAATCCAGAATAATGAGTTTTGGATTAACACACTTTTCCCGGTCTGAAAACATGCCTTTGCAAAACACAAAATCAAGGGCCTCGGCTCCATCCGTTACATGAATAATTTTATTTGCCAGGTTATTTTTTTTTAATGCCCTTAAAGTAAGCTCCGCATCATTTGGATTATCCTCAACCAGAAGGATCTGAATCTCGTTTTCAATCGCCATCGTTTTCCTCCATATTAGGAATTGAAAAATAAAAAGTTGAACCTTTATTTTTTTTACTTTCAGCCCAAACTTTACCATTATGTCTTTGAATAATCCTCTGTACAATAGCTAAACCAACACCTGTTCCCGGAAATTCCTGTTCTTTATGCAAGCGTTGAAATACACCAAACAGTTTATGAATATATAAATCGTCAAATCCAACACCGGTATCTGAAACGGAAAAAACATTCATGCCATTATCACAATAGCCGTTAACAGTTATGACCTTTTCCGGCGCCGGTAAGGTATATTTTATGGCATTGTCCAGTAGATTTAACCATACTTGTTTAACAAGCCGTGAATCTGCCTGAATGACAGGCAGGGATGCAACATTAAATGTAAATTGATTTTTAACCTGTTCAGAGGATATTTCTTTAAAAATACTCTCGGCCATTTGGGCCATATCTATATTTGAAAAGGTCAATTCACCGCGTGAAACGCGAGACAAGTGTAAAAGATCTGTAATGAGATGGTCCATCTTTTTTGTATTTGAACGAATGATTCCAAATAATCGCTTACCTTCAGAATCGAGAATTTTAGAATATTCTTCTTCAATTATTTTGGAAAATCCATCAATTGCACGTAAAGGTGCTCGCAGATCATGAGAGACCGAATAGGTAAAAGCTTCGAGTTCTTTATTTGCTTCTTTTAGCTGATCCGTTCGTTCTTCAACACGCTTTTCCAGTTCATCATTTAAATCATGTATTCTTTTTTCAACTATTTTTCGTTCTGTTATATCTGTAACAATTCCTTCAATGGCAATAGGCTTGCCTTGCTCATCCCGTACCAAAACATTTCGCTGATAAAACCATTTTTCCATTCCTGATTTATGAATAATTTGATATTCATATATCGGCGATATTTCTCCTCTTAAAAGCTTTTCCCATTCTTTTTTAAAATAATCACGCCAATCAGGGTGAATAAACTTTTGAATTAACATCGAAGATTGGTAAAACTCCTGAGGTGTATAACCACACATTTCTGTTGAAGCCGGGCTTATATATTCATATTCACCCGTTACCAAAGACATTCGGTAAATCATATCCTGGGCATTTTCCGTTAAACGACGATATTTGGCCTCACTCTCTATTAAAGCAAACTCTGCCATTTTTTGGTCGGTAATGTCCTGAAAAGTACCTTTAAACTTGACACACTGCTCATTATTAAAAACCGGATACCCGATGGCACGGGCCCAAATTTGTTGGCCCTTGGCCGTGTTTACCCGTAATTCCAAATCAAAGGGTTTTTTATTCTTGATGGACATTTCAAATGCATGTTGAAGAATTTCCCGTTCTTCAGGAGGGTAATAATTCAAATGTTCATCCATACCAGGGGGTTCTGTTCCCTCTTCCAAACCAATAATATGATAGAGCTCCTTTGTCCATATAGCTTTTCTTGTTATAAAGTCATGTTCCCAGCCGCCAACTTTTGCCATCCTGGCGGTTTCGTTCAACAATTCCTGATTAAATTCAAGGTCCTGCTCTAAACGTTTCTGCTCAGTTTTATCATTATAAATCGCTACAATTTCCCCGGAGGGAAGTTTATATATATAATTTTCACGCCACCCAACTATTCGGTCATCTTTATAAAAAGAAGTCGGGAAATATTCCGGATTTCCGGTCTGCCATACTTTTTTAAAAACGTCAAAAATCCCAAATTCTTTTACACCGGGAAAAACCTCTGTAACAGCCTTCCCTAATAAGTTTTTTTTGTCAACTTTTTCAATTTGTTCTGCTTTTTTATTAAAATCCAAAAAAATAAAATCCTGACCCTCGTTTACTGCTTCATAGACGGCAACACCATTATCCATATTATCAAAGAGTTCCCGAAATCTAATTTCGTTTTCTGCCAGCGTTTTTTCAGTTTGACTGCGTAGATCATTCAGCTCCATTTTTTTTAATGTATTTCCAATACCATCTGCAACTTCACTTAAAAAAGTAACTTCATTTTCCGCAGATAAAAATGCAGCGTTGAGTGACACAGACAAAATACCATATACTTTTTCTGTCGTTTCAATTCTTGCTAATATGGAATTTGAATTTTTATCAAACTCTTCCAAATTATTTGTTTTAACAATTTTATCATTACTGACGCAACAGATCCTTTTACTATCATTCAGAACGCTATCAATATAATCCGGTTTGTTGTTATTATAAAACCAGGATTCAACTTTTTCACGTTCTTTTTCTTCCAGACCTATGGTCATTAAATGCCTTAATTGCCCATTTTCAAAAAGAGAACACCATACACTATTGTACTTTCTCTCTCTATAAAGGACCTTACATATTTCATCAACTAAAGCTATGTCATCTTTGTGTTCAGATATAACAATATTGACACTTTTGATTGCACTTAGAATCGAATTTAAATTTTTTAAATGTTTTAATGTATGATCTCTTTTTAAAAATTGATTGGATAGGATATAAGCAAAAATAATCGACAGGAGTAAAACTATTAAGCGGATATATATTTCATGAAGAGGTACATTTATAATGAAAATATCTAAAAAGCGGTAGTGATTGAAAAGATAAGCATCCAGTGCGGCATCAAAAATCCAAAAGGCTAAAGCAAAACCCAGGGCAATAAACACAATTTTTGTTCGTGTACTCATGGGCAATCCCGATAAAATTTGATATTATCAAAAAATTTAGCGGATATTGGTTACAATGGATATTAAATTATATTCCAATATATAGTTTAAAAAAACAAATACAAAGAATCAAGAAGATAATATATAATTAAATCTGGTTGTTATAAAACCCAAAGTGCATATTTATCGCATTCATCTCAAAATTTCAACCTGACAGCAGCATCAATCAGGTGGTCTTGCCTCTCTTGCTGATACAGTAACAACCTCATACGCATGTACACCAACACAAACAGCAAATAACAAGGCTAATATCAAAACAGTCACCGCTCCCCAGGTTGAATTTAAAATACCCAGCCACTTTCCCAGTCGTAAAAACAACGGCATGGATAAAATAATAATCAACATTGAACTTATAATGCTAAACAAAACTTTTGCTTTATTTTCCCGGGCCCCTGTAAAATAAGCGATGATAATAAGCGCACATCCCAACGCTAAAGCAATTAAAGACAAAGTTTCCGACACCGGGAACCAGGTCAGTATGCCCTGGGGAGTGCCGGTAACATGTTGAAGTGAGTCTGATGTTATTATTTGATTCATTTTATAAAATCGATTCTTTTAAAAGACTCAGGGTACAATAACTTTAATCCTTTGTGGTTCAACTGACAGTTGAATTTCGTTAGAGTCCCATTCCAAAAGTTCACCATCAAGTTGAAGTGTTAATTTATTATCTGCTTGCATATATAAATTTTTAGTCATATACATTCTAACATCAGGCAAATCAAGATGGGTGCCTTTTAGTACATTTGCTAAAGCTGAAATACGTTTGAGTGGTGACAGGTCATTAATTAAAATCGTATTTAAAAAACCATCTGTTGCATCTGCCGGAGGAGCGATCCGAAAATCTCCGCCATAACATGTTCCATTGGCGACAGTCAGCATGAGAACTCTTTGAATAATTTTTTCACCATCAATATCCAGTTTTAAATTCAAACCGGTAAACTGGAATAAATTTCCAAGTACGGAGACCATATATAAAACAAATCCTTTCAGGTACCTGGATCTTTTAATACTTTTTGTTACGGCTACGTCAAAGCCCACACCTGCTGCATTAAAACAATATCTATCACCTACACGAATAACATCAAATCGTTTTGATTTTCCGGAAATCAAAACATCACATGCGTTTTCGATTTGTGCAGGGATATCTGCGGACTTTATAAAATCGTTACAAGAGCCTGCCGGTATAATTGCAAATTCAGGATCACCATCTGCGATAAGAATTCCGTTCAAGACTTCGTTAACCGTGCCGTCACCACCAACAGCTACAACCCTGTCATAACCGGATTTTACAGCTTCGCTTGCTATTAGTTGAGAATGTGTCGGATATTCACTGTATTTAACATCAAATTGATAATTTGCATTACTGAGTTTAGAACATATTACATCTGCTTGCTTTTCGGCTTTTCCCTTCCCCGCACATGGATTAATAATAAGTAATGTTTGCACCAAAAATCTCCTGGGTTATAGAACAGACACTTGACTAATTATGATCGATCTCATGGAACAATTCCAGTAACTCAACTTTCCAGGTACCGAGTGCTGTTCCAAAAGGGATTTTTAACACATTCAATAATTTCAAATCATTTAACATCAAAGAACAAAACCTGAGCAGGAATAACAAGTATTTATATTTCTATAAGATATAATATTAATTAAATCTCTTTGAAATTGCAAGGCATTTAATTTATTTTTTAAATTTATTATTCCGTATTTTTCCAAAAGATATATTTTATAAATGTATAGCCATGATAAACCTGAGAGTTGCCGGTTTGGTCCGTGACCAGAGGATTTTCTTCAACACGAATGTACAGCTCTTTTTTATTTTGGTCAAGATGAATGGTATGTGTGGCATCAAACTCAAAATCGCGGACAAAAACGTCACCATCACGGGCCGGTACAACATATATACGGCCGTACCTTCGCCGGAAAAAGCTATAAACCTGTTCAAAAGGATCTTTGGTGGAAACAATATAAACCTCTGCGTCCGGTGAACCCAGTTCTTCCATTTCAAGCATGGCAGCGTCTTCTTTTAATTCACCGTCATAAAATAAACGTCCAACCTTTTTTTTGAGTTCATCCCGGTTCCGATCTAAACCTTTTGGAAATGATACTGTTATAGGATAACTAACAAAACACAAATCAATTCGTGTAGGCCACATTTCCTTTTGAATTTTTGAATAATGTATCGGATAAATTTCTATTTTACAGGCAGGCACACCATTAACTTCGGAAAAGATATAAATAAAATGATCTTCATTTTTAAAAAACCGTTGTCCGCTTAATTGAGAATAGTAATTAACCACTTCTTTTGGAGAATCCTGAGTGATATAGCTGATGGCTGTTGTTTTTTTTGCCTTTGGAAAAGTAAAACTCAGTTCATTTTGCAAACGTGTCGAAAATGTTTCATTTCTTATACCATTCGGATAAGCAAATTCATCAAATGTCGATTCTCTAAACGGTGTTTTATGCAAAGATCGTTGTGAATAAAGACAAGAGTTTACCAATACCAACAAAAGCACTGTGCTGAAAATTGTCTTATGTTTCATTTTATTTAGCATTATTGTTCCAAAAGCCAGGAAAAACAGGTTCGCTTGCCGGTATGACATGTCGGACCATGCGGTTCTGCTTTAACGAGAATTGCATCCGAATCACAGTCTGTATACAATTCTACAACTTTAAGAAAATTTCCGGATGTTTCACCCTTTGTCCAGAATTTTTGTCGGGAACGGCTCCAAAAGGTGACCAGTTGTTTTTCCAATGTCATTTTTAAACTTTCGGCATTCATATAACCCAGCATAAGGACCGTACCATCATTGACGTCCTGAACAATAGCCGCTACAAGTCCTTTGTCATCATATTTAATTTTTTCAATAAAATCGGTTTGTACCAGTTTTTCAATTTCGGACATGAACATTATTCTCCTTTAAAAATTGTTTTACCTCATGAATTGAATTTTCCCGATAATGAAAGATAGAAGCTGCCAAAGCAGCATCCGCACACCCTTCATCTAAAATTTCACGAATGTGTTCGGGCGTTCCACATCCGCCGGATGCGATGACCGGTATGGTGACGGCATTGGAAATTGTTTTTGTCAGGTCCAAAGCATAACCTATTTTAGTACCGTCCCGGTCCATAGAAGTTAAAAGAATTTCACCGGCACCGAGTTCCTGAACATATTGGGCCCATTCAAGAGCATCGCGTTCTGTTTTTTCCCGGCCGCCGTAAATATAAACACTCCAGCGACCTGTTTCATTTTTTTTGGCATCAATAGCAACCACAGTGGCCTGGCTGCCGAAACGTTCGGCACACTCTTTAACAAGTGTCGGATTTAGAACAGCAGCGGTATTCATAGTAACTTTGTCGGCGCCGTTTTTTAGCAAAATATGAGCATCTGCGGCCGTTCTTACACCACCGCCGACGGTTAGGGGCATAAACACCTGTTCAGCCGTCCGGCGCACAACATCCAGCATGATATCACGCTTATCTGAAGATGCGGTAATGTCCAGATAAACAAGCTCATCCGCGCCCTGCTCGTCATAAAATTTCGCCTGTTCAACCGGGTCACCGGCATCTATAAGATTCAAAAAATTAACACCTTTAACAACACGTCCGTCTTTAACATCCAGACATGGAATAATTCGTTTCGCTAGCATATTCTCTCTCTTTATTGTTCAAATAAACGAACGAGTTCATTTACCGTTAAATTTTGTTCGTACAAGGCGGTCCCTACTATGGCGCCTTCGATATTGGCATTATTAACCGCTTTCAGGTCTTCAAAATGTTTGATTTCAGAAAATCCGCCGGAAGCAATCACCTGTAAACCGGATTCTTTGGCAAGCCGGTCTGTTCTTTCAATATTAGGCCCGACGAGTTCACCGTCACACTGAACATCCGTGTAAATAATACGTTCAACACCCATGTCCTTCATTTGTTTGGCAAGTTCGAAAACAGATTTTTGGGTTTGCTTTTCCCAGCCTTCTATGGCAACATTGTCACCTCGGGCGTCAATACCAACAACGATTTTTGCGGGACCAAATTTTTTAATACACTCTTGCACAACATCAGGAGAAGAAACCGCAACGGTCCCCAAAATAACACGGGAAACACCAAGATCAAGCCATTTTTCAGCGTCATCAGCAGAGCGGACACCACCGCCCAACTCAATGGGAATATCTATTGCCTGCAAAATCGCTTCAATGGCCCGGGTGTTTTTTTGGGCCCTTCCAAAAGCGCCATCCAAATTGACAACATGGATAATACCGGCCCCACCGGCCTGCCATTCCTTAGCAATCTGAGCAGGATTTTCGCTGTATATTTTTGCTGTTGATTCCGCCCCCTGTTTTAAACGTACACATTTTCCATCCAATAAATCTATCGCCGGTAAAACAATCAACGTACACTCCTATAAATTGACAAAATTTTGTAAAATCTGTAAACCATTTTTTTGAGATTTTTCCGGGTGAAACTGCAATCCCATAACATTTTTATATTGCACGGCAACAGGATAGGCGCCGTTGTAATCACTCTCCCCTATGACAATATCTTTATCATCAGGAGAAATATAGTATGAATGAGCAAAATAAAAATAACTGTCTTTGGGGATACTGTTCCACAAAACCGTTTCTTTTTTTTGATTTAAAACATTCCATCCGAGATGTGGTACTTTGATATCAAAGAGAAATCTTTTAACAGTTCCTTTTAACACAGATAAACCCTGCACACCGGGATTTTCTTCACTTTGTTCAAACAGCAATTGCATTCCAAGACAAATTCCTAAAAACGGACGGCCGCTATTAATATATTCAACAAGGGTATTTCGTAAACCTCTTTTTTCCAAAGCCTGTACCGCGTTTCCAAATGCACCGACGCCGGGAAACACAACTTTATCGCCGCTTAATATTTTCTCAGAATTATCCGTTACCTCGGCATTCCCGCCGACTTTTTCAAGGGCTTTTTGAACGCTGCGTAAATTTCCGGCGTCATAGTCCACAATATATATCATACAAGAACTCCTTTTGTGGAAGGGATATCATTATTTAATAAATCATTTGCAACAGCCTGCCTCAATGCCCGGGCCAAAGCCTTGATCATACTCTCAAAAATGTGGTGCAAATTTTGACCGTATAACATGGAAACGTGAAGCGTTATCCCGGCATTAACGGCAAAGGCCCGTAAAAACTCGACAAATAATTCTCCGTCAAAATCGCCCACCATTTTCATGGGAATATTACATTCGTAATAAAAAAACCCACGACCGCTGATGTCTACGACGGCGCGCGACAAGGCTTCGTCCAACGGACAAAAAGCATGACCAAAACGAACGATTCCCTTACAGTCGCCCAGCGCCTGTTTTAAGGCCGTGCCCAAAACAATGCCGCAGTCTTCAACCGTATGGTGTCCGTCAATATGCAGATCACCTTTTGCTTGCAGATTCAAATCAAACATGCCATGTTTGCAAAATGCATCAAGCAAGTGATCAAAAAAACCGATTCCTGAAGTAATAGTTCCTTGCCCCGAACCGTCGATTTTCAGATCAATTTTTATGTCCGTTTCTTTTGTTTTTCGGGTTATGTTGGCTGTTCGTTCCATAGTTCCCTCATAAAACTTTTAATATTTCTAAAAACAGATTGTTATGCTCCCGTAATCCAATGGAAACCCGCAGATGATTTTCACACAAATCATAACCACTGACATCACGAACAAGCACTTTTTTATCTTTAAGCTGCTGAAACGTTTTTTTACCATCGTTTGTTTTAAACAAAATAAAATTAGCGGCTGAAGGATAGACCGTTATTCCTGACAAACCAGACATTTCTTTGTACACACGGTCCCGTTCGTCGGAAATATATTTCACATTTTTTTGAATCAGGTCTTGTTCATCCAGCAAGCGCAATGCAATCTGCTCTGTCATCAAATTCACATTATAGGGTAAATTAACCTTACGCAATTGTTCAATGTTTGACGCTGTTGAAATAAAATAGCCAAAACGTAATCCGGCCAGACTAAAGGCCTTGGAAAAGGTCCGCGAAATAATCAGGTTCGGATACTCCCGGACCAAATCGACAGCCGATTCCGAGTGAAACTCGGCATAGGCTTCATCAAAAAACACCAATCCCGATGATTTTTCACAAACTGTTTTCAGATCTTCTAATGAAATGACAGAGCCGGTCGGGTTGTTTGGCGAACACAACAGCACAATTTTTGGATTTTCTTCTTCAATCCGTTGTAAAACCGCATCCAAAGGAAAAGCTGCGCCCGGAACCTGGAATTCCTTGACCAAGGTTCCGCCGTAAATAACCGGAAAAAGGTCAAACAATGAAAAGGAAGGCGGGCAATATAAAACTCTATCCCCGGATTCCAAAGCAGCGGTTAGAATCGTTTGCAATAATTGGTTTGAACCGTTTCCCAGCAATATTTGATTGGCGGCCACATTAAACCTGGACGCCAATTTTTCGCACAATTGCGGAGATTCATTGACCGGATATAAATTCCATTCAAGAGAACCGATCTTTTGCAGCAGCTCTGTTTTAATGGTTTCCGGCACGTCAAAAGGGCTTTCATTCTGGTTCAACTTGGCGATCATACCTGTCTGTGGAGGTGAGGTATAACCGTGTAAAGCCGTAACCTGATTTTTAAAATATTTTTCCATCTAGTTTTCTTTTCTTACTTTAATCGAATTCGCATGAGCCTGAAGCCCTTCGTTATTTGCAAAAAGCATTATCTTGTCACCGTTTTTCTGAATCCCCTCTTTTGTATAGGAAATAATGCTGCTGACTTTGAGAAAATCTTCTGTTCGTAACGGTGAGAAAAAGCGTGCCGAACCATTGGTCGGCAGCACATGATTGGGACCGGCCCAATAATCACCGACCGCTTCCGGAGAATAGGGACCCAGAAAAATAGCCCCGGCATTTTTAATTTCGCCCAACAGATTCCATGGATCGGCAACGTGTATACCAAGGTGTTCCGGAGCCAACCGGTTGCAAAGTTCAACACACTGTGTCATAGATTCTGCGACGATAATGGCGCCATATTCCTTTAAAGACTGCTCAATGATTTCCTTTCTGGGAAGTAATTTTGTCTGGGCTATTACTTGCTTTTCAACCTTTTCAGCGAATTCCTGAGAATCCGTTACCAGAATCGAAGAAGCCAACGGATCATGTTCTGCCTGTGCCAGTAAATCGGCAGCCGTATAGGCCGGGTGCGCTGTTTTATCCGCAATAATCAGCACCTCACTTGGTCCGGCAACCATATCAATGCTGCACTGTCCGTACAGCATTTTTTTGGCGGTTGCCACATAAATATTTCCCGGACCGACAATTTTATCAACCTGAGGAACACTGTTGGTTCCATAGGCCAGCGCCGCAATTGCATGAGCGCCGCCAATTCGAAAAACCGATTCTATGCCCAGTTCATAAGCAGCGGCAAGAATTGTGGAATTTACATGTCCGTCAGCATCTGAAGGAGTGGTGATGACAATTTCTTCAACACCGGCCACCTGTGCCGGAACAACGCCCATAAGCAGAGAAGACGGATAGGCGGCCCGACCGCCCGGTACGTATACACCGACACGTTCCAGAGGCGAAACTTTTTGACCAAGTGCAACACCGTTTTCTTCCCAGGAAATCCAGGATTGGGGCAGTCCTTTTTGATGAAAGCGTTCAATGTTTTTACGTGACTGCTGCAAAACATGCAGCAGTTCTTTGTCCAAACTTTCGTGAGCTGCCTTTAACTGCTCCCAGGGCACTTTTATGCCGATCTTTTCCAGATCAACATTATCAAACTTTTTTGCATACTCTATCAGGGCTTTGTCACCCTCCTGCCTGACTTTTTGCAGGATTTGCCGGACACTGATTTCAACGTCCTGCACGTCCTCATTTCGTCTGGATTCAAAACGATCTAAAAAATCGGCAATTCCGGTATTTTTATAAATTTTCAAAGGTCAATCCTCTAATAAATTACCTTGTTTAATGGATACTCGATGATATCCTGAGCACCCGCTCTTTTTAAAGAAGGAATTATATTTCTGACGATTTTTTCTTCGATAATTATTTCAACAGCAACCCAGTCGTCACCATACAAGGATGAGATGGTGGGGCGTTTCATAGCCGGCAATGTTTTCATCAGGTTTTCCAGCTTGTCTTTGGGAACGTTCAGCTTGAGCCCGACTTTACCCTCAGACTGAATAGCGCCTTGCAGCAACATGTTTAAATTTTCAATTTTTTCCCGTTTGGCAGGATTTTCCCAGCTTTGTTTGTTGGCTATGAGCATAGTCCTGGATTCCAGCAACGTTTCAACAATGCGAAGGTTATTGACTTTAAGAGAATTTCCGGTTTCTGTGACTTCAACAATGGCATCGACAAGTGTCGGTGTTTTCACTTCTGTCGCACCCCAGGAAAACTCTACCTCGGCCTCAACACCATTTTTAGCCAAATAATCTTTTGTCAAGTTGACAATTTCCGTGGCAATTCTTTTTCCCTGCAAATCCTTGATACTTTTAATTGGTGATTCATTTGGAACCGCCAACACCCATTTTACCGGGCGCCTTGTCGATTTTGCATAGGTCAATTCACCAACTTCAACAACGTCTGCACGGTTTTCCATGATCCAGTCTTTACCGGTCAAACCGACATCAAAAACACCTTCTTCTACATATTTTGCAATTTCCTGGGCACGAATGAGAATAGCCTGAATTTCATCGTCATCAATTGTCGGGAACAATGATCTTTTGCTGACGGAAAAATAAAAACCTGCTTTTGCCAACAAACGAAAAGTTGGCTCTTCCAAACTGCCCTTGGGTAAACCTATTTTAAATACACTTTCACTGAGTCCATTCCAATCTACCATGATTTCTCCTTTTTAAAATAAAAAAAGCCTGCCATATTTTATGGCAGGCTTGGCGTAGTTTATAAAATTTATTAGAAAAAATAATGCAACTCACCCACCTACCATGGCGGTATTATGATGATAGTGGTGATGATGATGATGTAACATTACTTTATTCACTTTTACTCCAAAATTAAAATATTTGAAATGTAATATAATCAGACTAAAGAATCAAGTCCTTTTTTTACATCATACTTATTTCTTTTCCAGCAGTTCCTTAACTTCGACAGCCACAATTTTCTCTTCGTTTGTGGGAACAACAGCTACGGTAATTTTGCTGGATGCCGTGGAAATGATAGCGCTGTCCTTAACGTTTTCATTCTTACTATTATCAAGTTCTGCACCCAAAGCTGTCAGCCCTTCCACGATTTTTTGACGGACTAAAGTGCCGCGTTCGCCAATTCCACCGGTAAACACTAAAAGATCGAGTCCGCCCAGAGCAATAAAATAGGAACCAATATATTTTTGGATTCCATAACAAAAGGTATCAACAGCGAGTTGTGCCTGTTTATTACCGGTCTCTGCCGCATCAATAATTTGTTTCATGTCGCCGGACACACCGGAAATTCCCAACAGACCGCTTTTTGTATTTAACAGATCAGCAACCTCGTCGACAGACATGTTCTCAGCTTTTTGCAAAAACAGCGTCACAAACGGGTCCAGATCGCCGCAGCGTTTTGCGTTCAGCAATCCACTTTGCGGTGAAAAAGCCATACTGGTGTCGATTGATTTTCCATTCTTAACGGCACAAATCGAGGAACTGCCGCCTAAATGACAGGATATAAGGCGAACATTTTTGGGGTCCATTCCCGCAAAAACCGGGGCATTTTCAGCAATAAACCGATGGGAAGCGCCGTGAAATCCGTATTTACGTATGGAATGCTTTTCCGCCAGCTCATAGGGGATACCGAACGTATAAGCATAATCCGGAATGGTGCGATGAAAAGCCGGTTCAAAAAGTCCGACCAATGGAATGCCCGGAACAAGTTTGGCAAATATTCGGATGGCATTGATATAGGGTGGATTGTGTGCCGGCGCCAGAAATGTGTATTCTTCCATAGCGTTGAGCACAGATTCATCCAAGTAACGGCATTCACGGATCCCTTTACCATGCACTGTTTTAAAACCGATGGCATTCAATTCGTCCAGAGAAGCGAGAACACCGGTTTCCGCATCTGTTAAAAACTGAATGGTGCGATGAACCGCGTCGGCATATTCCGGGAATTTGGCAACACCGCTTTGCTGGTTTTGTTTGGAGGACAGTTGAAATGCGGATTCATCATAGCCGATATTTTCTATCTTTCCATCCGCCAGAACAGATTCGTCCTGCATATCAAACAACTTGAACTTGAATGAGGTGCTTCCAACATTGGCAATTAAAATTTTCATGGTATTCACTTTCAGGAATATTATTATTTTTTCATCTCGTACATTTCAGCAGCCAAACTCATGGCGCCGATCATTCCGGCGTCATTACCCAATTGTGCTTTGACCAGTTTTAATCCTTTTAAGGCTGGGGATATGGCCCGTTTTTTAACCACATTAAAAATTTGTTTCATAAACTCTTCACCGGCATCAGCAACGCCGCCACCGATAACAATCATTTGCGGATTAAAAATATTAACAATACTTGCCAGAGCAGAGCCCAGGGTAACACACGTTTCGTCTATTGTATCAAGAGCGTCTTTATCACCTTTTGCTGCCATTTCAAAGATTGTTTTTGTGGTAACATTCTCAGGCACAGGCGTGGAATTTTTTGTCAGCTTTTCAACAAAATTACGGACCATAGACGGCGCTGAAGCATATTGCTCAACACAACCTGTGCCGCCGCAATTACAGGGACGACCGTTATAGTCGATTGAAACATGGCCCAATTCAGCACCGGCATAATTTGTACCGCGGTAAATTTGATTATTAACCATAATACCGCCGCCGATACCGGTTCCGAGGGTAATGGCAATGACCTGCTCACAGCCTTTTGCTGCACCCTGTCGGCTCTCTGCCAGGGTCATAACATTGGCATCATTATCTGCCCAGATTGGAATATTATATTTTTGTTCAATGGTCCCTTTAACATCAGCATCGCCCCAATCAGGAAGATTCGGGGTGTTTCCCATTAATTTACCAAGGTCAAAATGAACGGCACCCGGGCTTCCGAGTCCCATTGCAACAACGGAACCACCGTTTTCTTTTGCAATTGCAATACATTCGTCAATTGCTTCAAAAATAACACCGAAAATAGCTTCTTTGGATTCTTCCCCTTTACTGGGTTTTTTACCTTTATGATAAATTTCACCTTTTAATGTACCCAATGCGTACTTTAAAAATGTTCCGCCAAGATCCAAACCGACAACAAACTCTCCTGATCCTGCCATTTAGTCTCCTGAAATTCTATTATAAAATTTTAATCAATTATCTAAAATAATCGATTAAAGTAAAAAACTGACAGCAAAAAATCAAGATAAAAGCAACGGGCCTGTTTAATTTCATTCAGAAAAAATTATATTATATAATGTTTTTTATATCAAAAAAAGTACTTTTTAAACAAAATCATTATATTTGAAAGAAATTATTAATGTCAGGATAAATTATCAGGCATGTGAAATGTTTTACAAACTTTGTTATAGGTTTCGAGTGTGCCGATGTCAATGGAAGGTTCATTTGTAACGTATGCGAAAACCTGTTTTTTGGGAAACAACCATTGCACAAAACGTCCGGGAGCGTCGCTGTTTTCCCCATTGTTAATATATTCCCGGATCAAAGAAAGCGTTTCACGCTTAAAGATATAAAGAGCCGGACAAACATAATGAGATTTCGGCTGCGGCGGCTTTTCTTCAAATCCAATAACTTGCAGGTTATCATCAAACTCGATAACGCCCCTTTTTTTCAAACGCTCCAAATCATCCAGCTTGTGTGCCAAAACAACATCACCACCGACCTTGTTGTAAAGCGACACCATATTACGAAAATCAAAGGAAAAAATATTGTCCCCGGCAGAAACGAATAAATCATCATTGATGTTAAATTTTTCAATGACAAAATTAATATCAGCAATGGCGCCCAAACGATTGTCATTGCTGGTGGTTCCGTCGTTGACGATATGAATATCAAGGCTCTTATATAGACCGGCGCCGGATGCCTGATTTGCCCATTTTACAAAGTGGGTATAAAACTTGTCATTGGTTACAATATAAACCCCGTCAATTTCCGTAACAGCTTCAAATTGCTGTACAAGGTAATCGAGAATGGTTTTTTCACCAATTTTTAACAGTGGTTTTGGTTTATCTTTTGTCAGGGGGTATAATCGCGTCGCATAACCGGCAGCCAGAACAAGCGCTTTCATTATCACAAATCCTTTATCGTTTCCATTCTGTTCTAATATGTTAATTCAAAAATATCGCTACCTGTTTTATCAATATTTACAGTGGCGCCAAAGTGAGGCCGATAAACAGATAAAAACGGTTTCATGTCAATCCGGTAATGGACATGAGGTTTTTTTGGTCCGCGGCACCAGCAGTCTACGGCTGAGACCTGTACTTCTTTTGTCAGGTCACCAACTTTTAAATTAAACTTGTTGCCGGGATTTGGAAACAGCTTTAAACTTTCATCCAAAATCATGACATAATGCTGATTTGCCTCATCACCGGAAAGTTTTCGAATATATTTAATGATTCGTTCTGCCATATTTACCTCCTTAAACAATGGTATTTTGCGGTGCAAAAACTATATTATCCTGTCCCCGGTGGAATATTTCTTCAAATTCCTCCTGGACCTCCTTTACGGTCGTTTTAATTTTGGTACTTTTGTCGCCTTCATCATCATATTCAATCCATACCAATGTGTCCAAATCCGCCCTGTCAATATACAAAATACCGTTCAAATGGTCAATTTCATGTTGTAAAACAACAGCCAGTAAACCGCTTCCTTTTATTTCAACAGGTTCCCAATCCTGATTCATTGCGCGAACAATCACTTTTTCATAGCGGGGCACCATTGCCTGCAGTCCCGGCAAACTAAGGCAGCCTTCTATATCTGTTTTTTTTTGCTCGCTGTGAGCAATAATTTCCGGATTAAACAACACGTATTCATTCTTAAAATCTGTTAGTGTAATCAAACGTTTTGAAACATTGACCTGTGGTGCGGCCAAACCAACACCGTCTTCTTCTTTCATGGTTTCCAGCATGTCCTGAATAAACTCTTCAGTTACTTCATCTTTCTGATAGGGTTCTGCTATTTTGCGTAACGTTGGGTCTCCATAAGTTATGACGTCAAGCACTGCCATATTTATTCCTTTCTATTATTTTCCGTTTCGCGAAAAGTCTCCCGTCGTTTTCCTGCCATTTCCCAACGATGTTTTTCATCATCCGTGAGAACAACCAGGTCCGGCACATTAACAGGTTGTTTGTTTTCATCCGTTCCTACAACCAGAAAAATTCCTGTTGCCGCCAGGAAGGTTTTATTTTCATAGCTGTCTTCGCCGTAAACGTCAACTTTAATATCCATCGATGAACCAAAAACCCTGTTCATTTGGGCAACGGTCTTAATCACCTGTCCCGTATAAATCGGTTTTATAAACCGGATATCATTGACAGCCGCTGTTATTACACGTAAATTTGAATGACGGCGGGCACAAATAGCTGCCGCCATATCCATCCATTCCATGAGTTTACCACCGAAAACCGTACCAAGTGTATTGGCCTGTGCCGGGGTGGCAATAATTGAAATCTCGGTTAAAGATACCTGCGGTGTTTTACTTTTGTCCATCAAGCACCTTGACCTGTTCATCAGCGTGATAGGAACTGCGAACCAGCGGCCCGGATTCTACATGTTCAAATCCAAGCTCCAGGGCTTTGTTTTTCAAGATAGCAAACTGATCGGGATGAATAAACTCGTGAATCGGTAATTGTTCCGGTCCGGGCTGCAAATATTGTCCGATTGTCAAAATTTTACAGTTAACGGAAACCAGTATTTCAAATACATCCAAAATTTCTTTTTCTGTTTCACCCAAACCAACCATAATACCGGTTTTTGTACGCGCGCCCAATTCAGCGCTTCTTTTCAACAGTTCAATTGAACGGTTAAAATCTGCCTGCGGACGTGCCTGCGGATAAAGCCGGGGCACTGTTTCAATATTGTGATTCAACACATCCGGCTGCGCATCAAGGACGGTTTTTTAAAGCACTTTTATCCCCCTGCAAATCCGGGATGAGCACCTCAACACGGCATTCGGGCTGTAGTTTTTTGACAGCACGAATCGTTTCGGCAAAATGTCGGGCACCGCCGTCGTCAAGGTCATCTCGGGTGACGGATGTAATAACAGCATAACGAAGGCCCAGATGTTTTACCGCACGGGCAATTTTAATTGGTTCGTTTTCATCCAAGGGTTCAGGCTTGCCGTGGTTAACAGCGCAAAATCGGCAGTTTCGGGTGCAAAGATCACCCATAATCATAAATGTCGCTGTCTGCCGGCCCCAACATTCACCGATATTGGGACACCGTGCACTTTGACAAACCGTATGTAATTCCCCGTTATTTACTACTGACTTGACTTTGGTAAAAGCGTTTCCACCCGGCAATTTGACTTTTAACCAGTGTGGACGCCTCTGTTTTTTTTCTATATTCATTTATTATCAAATTTTTTAATATTATTCAGTCCATTTTTCGCCGTTAACAACATATCGCAAAAAAGCTTCATACGTGTAGGGCATATTTTCTAGAAATATTTGGCCAATAACATCCGCATATTCCCTGATTTCCCCCTGGGCATGAATATCGCTGCGAAGCGATAAAAAGTTCATGAGAGAGCGGGCATTAATTGTCCAGTAGAATTGAGTATACAACGCAAGCGGAAGGATAATACGTGCATGTTCTTTGGCAACGCCCTTTTCCAATAGCTCGTTATAGAGCTCAAATGTTTTATCATAATGGTCCTGGATTTTGTCCCTGAGTTCTTTATTCAACTCTGGTTCAACCGTCTCATAAACATAATTTCTTGCTTTTTGAGTGCGCAGGTTTTCCGGCAAACAGCACTCTTCTTTCATCTTTGTATAACGACCGGAAATTTCATTATAGCTTGACATCCGATGACGAAACCACTGCCGCGCCACAAAAATCGGGCATTTTATATGAAATTTAAACACACTATGCTCAAATGGTGTTTCATGACGATTAGCCAAAAGAAAGTGAATTAATTTTCTGTCCCGTTCAGCTTCTGTAACACCTTTTCCATAGGAAACCCGTGCCGCCTCAACAACGGCATTGTCACCGCCCATAAAACCAACTAATCTTACCAAACCAGCGTCCAAAACTTTAAATTCTGCTATAGAGTCCACTATTTTTCTTTCTTTAATGTAATTAGTTATTATAATTTTCTAATAATTCAACAATTCGCTGTAAAAATTTTCCGGCGTATAAACCGTCAATAATCCTGTGGTCATAAGTCAGGCTCAGGTACATCATTGAGCGAATAGCAATGGCATCATTTTCTATAACAACCGGTCGCTTTTTTATGGCTCCTGTACCAAGAATGGCTACCTGCGGTTGATTAATAATAGGTGTTCCAAAAATATTACCAAAGGTCCCGATATTGGTAATGGAAAAAGTACCTCCCTGGACTTCATCGGGTTTTAGCTGTTTTACCCGTGCTCTGTCAGCCAAATCCGTTAAAGAACGTTGAATGCCGGCAAGATTTAATTGATCGGCGTTTTTTATAACCGGAACAATGAGCCCCTTATCCAATCCAACGGCTACACCAATATTGATAAATTTCTTTTGCAGAATATTTGTTCCGTCAAAAGAACTATTCATAACAGGATATTCTTTTAATGCTTTTACAGCACATTCAACAAAAAATGCTGTATAGGTTAATTTAACAAGTTCCTGCTCTTGAAACAACCTTTTTCTTTGCTCACGGTAATTAACAATCCGGGTCATATCCACTTCAGCCACCGACGTAACATGCGGCGCAATTTTTTTACTCATCACCATGTGTTCCGCTATTTTCTTGCGCACATGATCGATAGGAATGACCTCAATACGTTCGTCCTGTCCAGATATTTTGGTTTCTGTAGGAACAACAGGCGCCTCTTTTTCTTCAACAACTGGTTCCGGACTCTTTTGTCCCTGAAGAATGTTGACATAGTTTAAAATATCATTTTTGGTAATCCGTCCTTGTGCACCGGTTCCTTCAATCGTTTTGACCTGCTCCATCGGTAAATTATATTCCCGGGCAATTTTCCTGACAACAGGCGACAGAAATGTTTTTTGTTCGTTTTCCGTGGAATCATCACCCGGTTTTTGCTGTTCATCCGGTTTGCCTGCAGCCAACTGTAATGCTTTATCTTCTTTTACAGCAGGTTCCGCTTCCGTCGATATACGTGCAATAACAGTCCCCACCGCAACGGTTTCATTTTCTTTTACAAGTATTTCATCCAGCGTACCGGCAGCCGGGGCCGGAATTTCAGAGTCCACTTTGTCCGTGCTGATTTCCAGAATAATTTCATCTTTTTCAACTGTTTCACCAAGGGCCTTGAGCCATTTAACGATTGTTCCCTCTACAATGCTCTCCCCCATTTGCGGCATAACCATATCAATTTTCATTTTACAACCTTTCCACTTTCCTTGTCAAGGTCTATAAATATTTTATACTGTTCTATCATTTGATTTATATATTCTACAGGCAGATCGTATAATTCAGACAAATATAAAACCACCTGCTGATTAACAGTCCCAAACTCATTCCGGGCCATTTGTAAAACAGGTAAAAATGTAGATTCCCGGGTTGGAAATGTTGCCGTTATTTCTTTAAATCGATCCAGACTCTTTTCGGAAAATTTTATCATTGTCAATAGTCCAAAGTTTGTTCAACTGCCTTGATAATTTTTGCTGAATTGGGTAAGTGATATTCTTCCATAACCGGACTGTAGGGCATGGGGGTATCAATAGCAGCCACCCGCTTAACCGGCGCGTCCAGCATTTCAAATCCCTGGTCGGCAATAAGGGCTGCGATTTCTCCTCCGATGCCGCCGGTCAGGTTGTCTTCATGAACAATGACCACACGACTGGTTTTGGCAACTGTTTTAAATATGGCGTCCAGGTCCATCGGCTGCAAGGAGCGCAGGTCCAGAATTTCCGGGTTCACTCCCTTTTTTGCAAGTTCGTCAGCCGCTTTTATAGACTCATGCACCATAGAGCCATAGGTGATGATACTGACATCCGAACCCTCTCTTACAATGGCGGCTTTACCAATGGGAACGGTATAGTCTTCCTGAGGCAGTTCTTGCTTAATCCGGCGGTAAAGAAACTTGTGCTCAAAATATAAAACCGGATTATTGTCCCGGATAGCGGATTTTAACAATCCTTTTGCATCATAAGGAAAAGCAGGCGCAACAACCTTGAGTCCGGGTTGATGCACAAACCACGCTTCCGGGTTTTTGGAATGAAACGGTCCGCCATGTATGCCGCCGCCGGATGGCGTTCGAATGACCATGGGCACCGGGATACTATAACGGTAGTGAAGCGTGGCGGCATTGGTAACAATTTGATTAAATGCATTTGTTATAAAATCCGCAAACTGAATTTCAGCAACAGGCCTCATACCTGTAATGGCATTTCCAACGGCCACACCAATAATAGCGGATTCGGAGATGGGTGTGTCTATAACCCGTTTATCGCCAAATTTTTCATAAAGTCCCTTGGTCACCTTAAAGGCCCCGCCATAGGGACCGACATCTTCACCGATAAGGATCACTTGAGGGTCCCTGTCCATTTCCTCAAAAAGAGCTTCGTTAATTGCCTGGAGATATGTCACTTCAGCCATAACAATCTGTTCTTTCTTTAATTAGCGTAAACACCTTCTGCGGCCCATTCTGCCTGGGGCAGTGGGCCTTTTAACGCTTCTTGCGTTGCGTCATCAATTTCCTGTTGAATTTCTTGAGATATCATTTGAATATCTTTTTCACTCAGAATATTTTCCTTTACCAGTTCACTTTCCAGCCTGTTTATCGGATCTCGTTTTTTCCATTCTTCGATCAAATTTTTATCCACATAGGAAGCATCGTCATGCGCGGAATGACCCATCATGCGCATGCCGCGACACTCTATCAAACTAGGCCCTTCACCGGCACGGGCCTTTTCCACGGCTTGTTTTGTTACCGAATAAACCTGCATAGCATCCGTACCGTCTATATAATAACCGGAAATGCCATAACCAATGGCCCGGTCGGACAGACGTTCGCATTTATATTCCTTTGAAGTCGGGGTTGAATAGGCGTATTGATTGTTTTCAATAATAAGAACAAAAGGAATATTTTGCACTGCGGCGAAATTAAGGGCTTCATGAAAATCACCGATATTTGATCCGCCCTCACCGATAAAATTCATGGAAACGACTTTTTCATTCTGCAAATTTTTGCCCATAGCCGCACCCACAGCAAAGGGTATCATGGCGCCCAAATGACTGACATTCCCGATAATGTTCAAACTCGTATCACTCACATGTATGCCGCTGTCCTTGCCCTTTGTCAGGTTATTTCCTTTTCCAAGATATTGCAGCAGAATATTCAGCACAGACTGTCCTTTGGCCAGGTGCGCACCCAGGTCGCGATGTATGGGGAACAAATAGTCCTGCTTTTCCAATGCAAATGCAGCGCCGACAGTGGTCGCTTCCATGCCCCGGCTGGTGTAAACACCGCCAACAATATGTCCCTGCCGGTAAAGATTTATAATCTGGTCTTCTGTGGCCCGTGTTTTTTTTACCAGCCTGTAAAGATCAATTTTTGTTTTTTCCAAAACCTTTACACCATCTGTTTGCATATACTTATCCTTTTAAATAAACCTAAAACGTAACAAGCTTTTGAACGGCTTGTTCAATATCATCATTCTGAGGTAACACAGCCGCTTCAAGGTCCCAGTTATAGGGAACCGGTGTGTCACTGGCGGCAACACGTAAAACAGGCGCATCCAAAAACTCAAATGCACTCTCTGAAATTCGAGCAGAAATTTCCGCACCAAAACCACCGGTTAAGGTGTCTTCATGTAAAACAAGAATACGGCTGGTTTTATTTACAGATTTTAAAATTGTATCCATATCCAAAGGAACAATCGTTCTTAAATCAATTACTTCAATATCAATACCCTGCTTGCTCATTTTTTGAGCGACTTCAATTGATCTTTGGACCATCGCACCATAGGTAATTATGGTAGCATCCTTGCCTTGTTTTTTAACAACGGCTTTGCCGAACGGAATGGTATAGTCTTGATCCGGTTCCGGCGACATGGCATGACTTTGACGATAGAGTCCTTTATGCTCCAGAAACAATACCGGATCATCACTGCGGATTGCCATTTTTAACAATCCTTTGGCGTCAGCCGCATTGGAAGGATAACAGATGACAAGTCCGGGTATATGTGCAAAAAATCCTTCAATATTCTGACTGTGACACAAACCGCCGTGAATATAACCACCGACAGGCACACGGACCGTAACAGGGGCTGTAAAGGTACCGTTTGAGCGCCAGTGCATGGTTGACAGTTCATTTCGAATTTGCATCATGGCCGTCCAGATATAATCACCGAACTGGATTTCAACAACCGGTCTATATCCGTATAGGGCCAGGCCAATTGCCGTACCGATAATACTGGATTCAGCCAGAGGAGCGTTAAATACACGCTCTATGCCAAAATCCTTTGTCAACCCTTTGGTTACGGTAAAAACGCCGCCCTTGTCACCGGCAACATCCTGTCCGTATATCAGCATGTTATCATCACGCGCCAATTCTTCCCGCAAGGCATGATTGACGGCATCCACCATAACGACCGGCTTTTCAGAAACACTTTTTACTTTATCATCATAATCTATATTACTCTCACTAAATATAAATCTTTTAACGGTTTTGGTGTCCGGTAAAGGAGAATGAAGCGCTTCTTCTGCGGCAGTATCGATGTCTTTTTTTACGGCATTTTCCAGTTCGTCAAGCTCATCTGTTTTTAAAATTTTTTCGTTGATAAAAAAATGCTTCATGGACTCGATAGGATCCTGACTTTTTTCAAAGTCCAGTTCCTGTGAATCACGATATTTTCGCTGGTCATCGGAAGATGAATGGGAAAAAAGACGAACGGTATGGGCGACGATAAGGCTGGGGCCTTTTCCGGTGCGGGCATTTTCAACACAATGTTTGGTAACCTCGTAACATTCCAAAGGGTCCAGACCGTTAATGCTGTGACGATGCAGATTCTCATATCCCATGACCATATCATATACAGACCGTCCCACGGTTTGCTGGTCATTAGGAACAGATATGGCATATTTATTATCCTGAATAAAAAAAACGACAGGCAGCAAATCACGGGTGGCCCAGTTTATCGCCTCATAAAAATCGCCCTGGCTTGTGGCGCCTTCGCCGGAGGAAACATAAACAACCTGGTCTGTTCCGTCTTTTTTGCTTCCCATGGCCGTGCCAACAGCCTGAAGATACTGGGTACCGGTGGGACTGGACTGACTGACAATCCGTAAATCCTTATGTCCGTAATGTTGCGGCAATTGCCGGCCGCCGGAGGAAGGGTCATCGGCCCTTGCTAAAAAATTCAGTAAAATTTCTTTAGGCGTAACGCCCCATTGTAACACAAAAGCCTGGTCACGATAATAGGGATAACTCCAATCGTATCCAGGCTTGAATGCCATTGCCGCACCGACCTGTGCGGCTTCATGCCCTGCCGCACCAATGTGAAAAAAACTCTTTCCCTGGCGCAGCAAAACAAGCATCTTTTCATCGAGCCGTCTGCTTGTGAGCATGGTGCGATAAATATCAATCAGTTGATTTTCTTTGTCATTTTTCATGACACTAATTCAATGACTCGTATTTATATATGAATGGCCTTTCCAAATGCCGCCTCGGCAGCCTCTTTAATCACTTCAGAAAGTGTCGGATGCGCGTGAATCGTGTTTATAAGTTCATCTGCTGTTGTTTCCAGCGTTTTCGCAACACCCAGTTCAGCCAGTAATTCCGTTGCTTCAGCGCCGACAATGTGAGCGCCCAACAGTTCACCGTATTTTTTATCAAAAATTAACTTGGCAAAACCATCGCTGTGGCCCATTGCCAAAGATTTTCCAATGGCACGAAACGGAACATTTCCTACCAGAATATCATGTCCCTTTTCTTTGGCCTGCGCTTCCGTTAAACCCAGACTGGCAACCTGTGGCTGGCAATAGGTACAGCCGGGGATATGATCATAATCCACAGGAGTCGGGGTTTCACCGGCCATCTGTTCAACTGCGGCAATACCTTCTGCCGAAGCAACGTGGGCCAGCCATGGCGGACCAATTATGTCACCGATGGCATAAATATTATCAACATTTGTTTTATAAGTATTTTTATCAACAACAATAAAACCGCGATCTGTTTTAATGCCCATGCCCTCAAGGTTTAAACCTTCAATATTTCCCTGCACACCAATGGCGACAAGGGCCATATCGCTTTTTATTTCTGTAGATTTGTCATTTTCAGTCACATGGACCGTGACACCCTGATCGGATTTTACAATTTTATCTACTTTGGTATTTGTCAACATATCGATTTTGTTTTTGCGGAAAGAGCGCACAACAACTTGTACAACTTCAGCATCTTCAACAGGAAGGATCTGCGGCAACATTTCCACCAGCGTTACTTTAGTACCAATGGTTGCATAAAAATAAGCAAACTCGACGCCAATGGCACCGGCACCGATAATCACCAAGGACTTGGGTTGCTCAGGCAATGACATTGCTTCGCGGCTGCTTATTATTTGCTTGCCGTCATATTCCAATCCGGGAATTGTTTTTGGCCGGGCGCCTGTTGCAACAAGGATATTTTTTGCCTCAACAATCTTTTTTTCGTTTTCAGGGGTCGTTACTTCAACCTGATTTTTAGCTAAAATTTTACCGGTCCCAACGATTGTATCAATTTTATTTTTTCGAAAGAGAAATTCAATACCTTTGGAAAGTCGGTTTGCAACACTACGGCTGTTTTTAACCATTTGGGTAAAATCAACATTAACATCTGATGTAACGATGCCAAAATTTTTAGACTTTTTCATTTGCTCATACAAACCGGCGCTATGCAATAAAGCCTTGGTTGGAATGCAGCCCCAGTTTAAACAAATACCGCCAATTTCAGCTTTTTCAACAATAGCTGTTTTCATACCCAATTGAGCGGCCCGTATAGCGGCAACATAACCACCAGGTCCGGAACCAATAACAACAAGATCATATTTTTCAGTCATTTTTTCCTCATATATATTTATGATCTAATTTACAGATTTTGCTATTTCAACACCAAAGTCAAAACATTGTTTCAGTTCGTCATCACTTGGCACCAAAACAGCACTCATTCCTTCTACAGGAACTTTAAACTTTAATGCTTGTAATCGTTCATCGATAAATTTAACGGCTTCTCCGCTCCAGCCCATTGAACCGAATGCGGCACCGATTTTTCCTTTCATATCCAGTGTCGCAAGGCTGTTTAAAACGTCCCAAACAGGTTTAACAACATCATTATTAATCGTGGGGGAACCAAATAAAACAGCATCTGCCGCTTCCAGACTATCCAGGTGTTCGGCAATGTTCAAATTTTCAGCATCATAAACGTCTACCTTGCATCCGAGAGAACGGGCGCCTTCGGCAATTTTTTCCGCCATTTTAGCCGTATTTCCGTGAGCACTGGCATAGTACACAAGGACCTGTGACGGATCATTTTTTTCAGTCTCCTGTGACCATTCGGAATAAGCCTGAATATATTTTTGAACATCCGCCTTGAGGACTGGTCCATGAGACGTGGCAATAGCATCAACCTCAAGGGGCTCAATCTTTTTCAAAGCATTTCTTATATTCTTTTTGAACGGTCTCATAATCATTTCAAAATAATATTTGACATCCGGCCAAAAATCTCTGTCAATGTCTTTGTCCACCATTTTGCTGTCACAAAAGTGGGAAGCAAAAACATCACATGAAAATAATAGTTTATCTTTTTCAATATAGGTCATCATCGTATCCGGCCAGTGCAAAAAAGGTGTTGATAAAAATGTCAGCGTTTTTTCACCTAATGACAGTGTATCTCCATTTTTTACACCCATGGGATTCACGTCCCTGTTGATTGTACTTAAAACATATTTCACAGCAGGGTTCGCACAAACAACCTGGGCGTTTGGTGCAATTTCCAGTAATTTAATCAAACTTCCGGAATGGTCCGGTTCGGTATGATGTACTATAATATAATCAATTTTTTCAGGATCGATTAAACTTTTAATATGCTCAATATATTGCTCAGAAAATTTTTCTTTTACCGTATCAACAATGGCTATTTTTTCATCTTTAATCAGATAACTATTATAGGTCGTTCCGTTTTTGGTTTCCATAATAATATCAAAAACCTTTAAATCCGGGTGCAGCGCGCCTATCCAGTAAACATTGTCTTTAACTAAAAAAGGTTTCATCAATACTCTCCGTCAAACTCGATTTCACATCCGGGTAGCGGACATTTAAAATCAAACTATCCAACATTACAAAAAATCGTCAGATAATTCGAATTTGTAAACCCCAAAATCTACCCATTTATTTCCAAAATTATTAAGAATTTTATTTAATATACATTGTCAGAAGGATTTTTTACTCATCTTTTGTTACTTTGATGGTATAACCGTTTATTTTCACCTCTTCTGCACGGCAGCTCCTGTCAGCCGCATCATCCGGACGTTTATCGTGAGGATGATTGATACAATGGGTCAACGCTTCTTCCGGGGATTTGGCAACCCGTAAATTCCAGCATGATTTTTCGCTCAGGTGATAAACTTTATATAATTTATATTCACTCATAATGCCTCCAGGTCTCGCAATCTTTTTATTCGTTCTGATTTTTGTTATAGTCATCGATGGCCGCTTTTAATGCATCTTCCGCAAGGACAGAACAATGCATTTTAACCTTTGGTAGTCCCCCCAATGCTTCTGCAACAGATTTGTTTGAAACACTCAAAGCCTCTGCAACACTTTTACCTTTAATCATTTCCGTAACCATGGAACTGGTGGCAATAGCGGCACCGCATCCAAATGTTTTAAACTTGGCGTCTTTAATGACACCGTCTTCAATTCTTACGGTCAATTTCATAACATCGCCGCAGGCAGGGTTTCCAACAACACCGACGCCGTTGGCATTTTCCACAACGCCGACATTTTTTGGATTTTCATAATGTTCCATTACTTTTTCTGTATAATCATCCCAAACATCCATATAAATCTCTCTCTTTTATAATTTAATATTTAATGAGAATGGGGCGCCCAATTCACCTTGTCTATATCAATCCCTTCTTTAGCCATATCATACAAAGGCGACATTTCTCGAAGTCTTTTTACATTTTTTTCCAAAAGGTCTAAAAGTATGTCAACTTGCTCTTTTGTGTTGGATTTGCCCAAACCAAAACGAATGGAACAATGAGCCAGGGAATCCTGCAGACCAATAGCTTTTAATACATAGGAAGACTGTAAAGCCGTTGACGTACAGGCAGAGCCGGATGAAAGTGCAACGTCTCTGCATGAAAGAATAAGTGATTCGCCTTCCACAAATGCAAAACTGAAATTTAAATTATTTACAAGGCGTTTTTCCGGATGACCGTTCAACTTGACATAGTCAATTCGTTCCTGGATTTGAGAAGACAAATAATTTCGGAGTTCCAACAGTCTTTTAGATTCGGCTGCAAGATCACGTTTTGCAATCTCACAGGCTTTGCCAAAGCCAACAATAGCCGGAACGTTTAACGTACCGGACCGCATTCCACGTTCATGACCGCCGCCGTCTATTAACGCACTTAGTCGAATACCCTTTTTAACATACAATGCGCCGATACCTTTAGGGCCATACATTTTATGAGCAGATATTGACAACATGTCAATTTTGTCTCGTTGAACATTGACATCAAATTTCCCGATAGCCTGCACAGCATCGGAATGAAAAGGAATATTATTTTTTCGGGCAATTTCACCGATTTCACGAATGGGTTGGATGGTCCCTATTTCGCTGTTTGCAGCCTGAACAGATATTAATATGGTTTCAGGTCGAATTTGATTTTTCAAATCCTCCATATCAATTAATCCATACTCATCCAGTTTAATAAAACTCGTTTCAATTCCCTGCTGTTTGAGTTTTTTAACCGTATCCAGAATGGCCTTGTGCTCCGTAGCAATGGTAATAATATGGCCCTTGTTGTTATTGTTTCGAAAGGCCAATCCCTTTAAAGCAAGATTATCAGCTTCTGTGGCCCCACTTGTAAAAATAATTTCATCCGGTCCGGCAGCCCCAATTAAATCAGCTATTTGTTTACGGGCAGCTTCAACAGCATTTCGTGCTTCATGACCATAAATATGTGTATTACTGGAAGGATTTCCAAAATGTTCCGTAAAATATGGCATCATTGCTTCGAGGACCTCGGGATCCAGAGGCGTTGTTGCATGATGGTCCATGTATATAGGCTTCATATCACTATTACCTTTAGTATAATTTATCAGTCAATTTTTCTATTTTAAAAAGTACAAGATTCTTTTATTAAAATCAACATCTCAATTTGAGACAAGCTTATATTAAAAAAGCCTGCAACTAGAAAGTTGCAGGCTTTTTTTTAAAAAAATTTATGAATTTGTTTACCATGCCTTTATTGCTTCAGAATGAGCAGTCACTTCATTCATAATATTTTCGTTTTCTGTAACAGGCTCTTGATCAAGAGCTAATGGTTCAACAAAAGAGGCTTCTAAAAGAGCGTAATGTTGACCGCGTTCATAAGCCATTTCTCTAAAAAGTTGTCTCAATTCAGGCTCAATTAAACGACGAGAAATTGTAATGTAAAATGATTTTAATTCTTCTTCATTTTTCTTTGCAATTCGAACTGAATGGTTCGGATCAGATCCGCACTTTTCCAGCGAGTTCAATTTATGCTTTTTACCTAAATTAAGATACAGAATTTTTTTACCGCTAACTTGGCTATAGGTTTTAATGAGTTTTTTTCGATGTTTCTCTTCTTTCTCAGCCAATCCTTTAAAAATTGTGAGGGCATCTTCGTCTTTTATCAAAGATGAGATTTTTTCATAGTAGGTTTTCATGTCCTTTTCACATTGGATGGAAATTTTTAAAGCATCGACAGAGTCGATTGATTGAAGTTTAAACATAATATCATACCTCCTGGTCTCTCACATCGTAATTGCACATAGCAAGTCAATAGATTTATATAAAAATTTATATGAAAAGTTTACAGTGACTAATGTAACGAAATTTAACGTAATTATCAAGTTATATATAGAAAAAATTCATTAAAACGAATTTTGCATTAACGACATTTTTTCGATCATAACTGTAAAACGCATAACTTTTAAAATTGTTCCCCTAAAATTGAAAAAATTTACACTAAATTATTCCAAAACCGGTAGAATATAGGGTCCTTTTGGAATAACGGCAATTTTGAGCGAGGCTCCCCTGATTTTTAATTCATTGTTGATAGCGGTTTCAACAGATTCGGCCCGGGTAACATGGGGAATTTCCGGTTGAATTTGCCATAATTTTTCAGAGACAAGAACAATTTTAACTTTTTTGGCAACATTAATAAATTTTTGGTATTGCCATTGATCGGTAACAAAAAAATCGTCCTTTTGGATTTTTTCCATAAAACTGTCAAGGTCCGGATTATTTAATAAAAGCTGATCAAAATCACTGCCGCCAAACCCCTCACTGCATTCAGAGGCAATAATAATGGTACCCCCGTCTTTTACAATGGATTGGACGGATGACAGACCCTTTATCGTTTGGTACCAGGTAGTATCAAGCGGGTAACCTCCACCTGTTGTGACAACAACATCAACCTTTTCCGAAACAGGACTTTTGACTTTATTCGCAACAAAGTCCGTACCCTGTAGAAAAGCCTGTTGCGGTTCGCCTGAAAATATACCGGTTATCTCATTTTTTTCATTCAATGATACGTTTATAATAAAGTCTAATCCGGCAATTTTAGCCATTTCGGTCGCTTCATTATGAAACGGGTTATCAACCAGGTTTCCTTCACGGGACCCAGGTTGTGATAAAATGTGAGGTCCATGCATGTATTTTAGTGTTTCCAGTCCGGCAATACCGGGAACAACAAGCTTTCTTCCACCTGAATAACCGGCAAACATGTGCGGCTCTATAAAACCAGTGGCTATTTTCATTTCAGCATTTAAAAATCGTTTATCCAGCCATATCGGTATTCCCGAGGCTGTTTCTCCGATTAAAGCATGAGCCTCTTTATTTTTTATATCATGATTTTCAATATGATATTCTTTGGCTATTTGAGCGCCTACAAGTTCCTCAAGTTCTTTACCTGTGTTTGAACGATGGGTCCCTGTGGCAATTAACAACAGAATATCGTCATGACTTAGACCGGCTGCATGTAACGTTTTTAAAAGTGGGGGTAATAAAAGCTTGTTAGGGACAGGACGTGTTATATCACACACTAAAATACAGGCTGACTTGCAGCTTCGTGCCATATCAAACAGGTTTTTGCCGATTCCGATGGGTTGTAACAGACTTTTGGTAAATTCTATATAGGGGTCTATCAAAACCTTTTCGTCTTTCATTCGAAAAGTTTTAACAATATTATGATCAGGGATGTCGGCTAAAAGGCCCTTTTTGCCGTACGCAAGCTTTATTTTCACAAAAAGTCCTTATTTTTTATATAAAACAGGATTATATTTCGGATCATTATACATTTTATATTGTCTGTAAATTTTGTGGCGTTTTTTAACCATTCTAAGGTCCAAAAGCAGTTTATCCAACGAAGCGGCAAGAATATCCCGTTGTTCACTTAAAACAGCCAGGCGTTGCTCTGCATTTTTTCTATGTTCCTTTTCCGCGTCGTCTCGTTCGGCTTCTTCAGACATGTGAAAAATCTTTAAGCAGATAATCGATAAACGATCAATTATGGCTCCGGGCGTTTCAGAATTAATTTCGACTTCAGGCGGTGCTGTTATTCCGGCAGAACTCAAAGCATTTTCCAGCCAGATATCAACATGTTCTATAGCGTCATTCCGCAACTGATTATGCTTGTCAATTGCACGTTTACATTTTGCAATGACTTCGTCCTTTGCCGTTTTACAGCGCGCTTCATCCTCCAGGTGCCATAATAAAAAATTATTATAATGAATCCATTGGGTCATGCCTTTAGGGGAATAATGGTCTTCGGGCTCAATCGGTGCCGCATTATGCCACAAGGTTGTTAAATCAGCAAACCATTCTTTTAAACGTTCGCCGGATAGAGGATTAAAAATTTCTTTTAACGAAGACAAAATACCTCCTTTATATAAAAATTTTTCCATTCAGTGCATTTGTCATAATGATAGTAAAAAAAATTATTATAGTAAATAGTAAAGTTTAAAACATGCACCGTAAACTGGCTAAAATGTCACGATTTTCGTACAAAATGACCACTTAAAGCCACTCTTTTAATTTTTTTGATTTTAATTACGTAAAATCTTATTAAACCTAACTAATTGTAAAAAATATCTTTAAAAAACATTTATCATATAAATACAATAAAATAAAAAATTTCATTGAATTTTGGAACGATAATTGTATATTAATAGTAGAATAAAACATCTGATATCGCACAAACATTTATCTCACGCTGTTACATTCTTTTGGGTTGGAGGAAAAGGCATGAATGCCATATACATTCGTACATCAAAACAGCAATTTGGTCCGTTAAAAAGGGCTGAATTCTGCCGATTCGTACGTAATGGATTGATATCAGCAGAAGATTTGTTTTGGGATTATCAATCCAATACATGGGAAAAACTAGAAAAAAATCAAGTGTTTAACAAACTAATTTCATCTCATCGTTATGTAAATAAAGCTGGAAAAATTATTGCCATTGCCAGTGGTAAAGGCGGTGTCGGAAAAACCGCCCTGACGGCTTCCCTGGCTATTGAGCTGGCAAATATAAACCACAAGGTTATTATCGTTGATGCGGATTTTGGCGGTCCGGATTTGCATGAATGGATGGGCATTTCACGTCCCCCGGTAACATTAAACGCCTATTTTCAAAATAGTCACGTCGATCTTTCACAGCTATTGGTTGACACAAACCATAAAAACATAAAAATGATTTGCGGACAGGTCGGCAGTTTGGAATCATCAAACCCCAAATTTTTTAAAAGATTAAAATTTATCCGCCAACTACGCGAACTCCCCTGTGATTATGTGCTTATCGATCAGAGTCCGGGTGTATCATACGGAACTGTTGATATTTTTCTTGCCTGTGATGACGGCATTATCGTAACGCTGCCGGAAGCCACATCATTTATGGACGCTTTTCATTTTATTCGCAGTGCGTTACTACGAAAATTAAAAAAGTCTCTGGCTTTTAGTGAATATGCCTTGTCGCAACTGGAAGAATTTGAAAACTGGGATTGGCGTAAATATGAACAACCCATGAAGCAAATACTGGTAAGGGTTGACCGGCATGACCCAAGAGCAGGTACCATTTTTAAAGGCGTTGTCCAAAAATTCAGACCTAATCTGATTATGAATATGGTGCTTGATTCAGCGGAACCAAAAGAAGCCAAATATTTTCAGGAAAAAATTTCCAATTTATTAATGGTGGAAACTAAATTTTTGGGCTTTATTGATTATAACAAAAATTTTAGAAAAACCGTTAAACAAGCCAGACCTTTTATTTTAACACAACCGGAGGCAGATGAAATAGCTGCAAAGCCAAAGATACAAAGCTTTGCCCAACGAAACAAATGGTCTCCATTTAATTGGAGTAAAAAGCAGCCGGAAAACAATGTTTCTCAAAATTTTTCAAGCAAAGAAAATAACGGAAACGGTGTAACGAGTTATGAAGAAAAAGCAAAAAAATTGGCACTCAACATTCCCATTGATGTGTCATAATTTTTTAATCATATTGTAAATATTTTACCCGTTTTTTCAGAAACTCATCCATCCCCTTATCAAGTATTTGATACAAACTATCTACAGGAACGTCTTTTTCAAGACCCAGCCGGATTTTATCTGTCCCCATGGCTTTATCAAACATATCAATTCGTTCCGTACTAAAAATCGATTCCTGTAAATTTTCCGATATAATCGTCTTTAACAAAAAGATTTGTGTCTGCATAGGTTTAAAAGTGTTAAAATCGGTAATATGAATTTGCACACCTTTAACAATCTTGCCTGTAAATTTCCCATAATAAGGTTTATAAAACGTGGGCCGAAAACAAACACCCGAAAGATCAAGTGCGTTCATTTTCTCAGCAAAAGTGTCAGCATTAAACTCCGGTTTGCCGATGAGCCGGAAAGGCATGGTATAACCAACACCTTCATTAACCGTACCCAGTTCCCCAATGCACCCAGTTGCGGCGATATAAAAGGGCGTCTGGCTGTCCGGCACATGCGGAGAAGTGGGCACCCACTGTAGTCCGGTATCCATATAATTCATCCGGCGCTTCCAGCCGGACAATGGCACAACCGTCAGGTCGGCATTGATATCAAATTCACTGTTAAAAAATAAAGCCAGTTCACCGATGGTCATTCCATAGATATAAGGTATCGGATACATGCCGATAAAAGAACTGAATTTTTCATCCAAAACCGGGCCTTCCACCAACGTTCCGCCAAGCGGATTCGGTCGATCCAGCACGATAAATTTGATACTGTTTTCCTGCGCGGCTTGCATGGCCAAGGCCATGGTGTAAATGTAGGTATAAGCCCGCGAGCCAATGTCCTGAATATCAAACACCAGAACATCCAGATTTTTCAACATGTCCGGTGTCGGTTTACGTGTTTTTCCATACAAGCTGTAAATGGGAATCCCGGAATTTTCATCACATCCGTGCGGCACATATTGGCCGGCTTCGGTTGCTCCGTATAAACCGTGTTCCGGTGAAAAAAGAGCCAACAGTTTCAGGTCTTTTTGTTCTGATAAAACATCGATTGTAGATTTGAGGGAGGCAGTTACCCCTGTCTGATTGGTAATCAACCCGATTTTTTGATTTTTCACCAAGTCCATGTGTTCATCAATCAGAACATCAATGCCGGGTTTAACAACGATTTTTTCCTGTTTAATCTCAGCACAGGATTGAGAAAAAAAACTTGAAATAATGCATAAAGAAAATAAAATTTTTCTCATTCTAACGCTCTGTTTCTAAAAAGCAGAAAATTTAATTTATAGCCATGTAACAAACCAGTAAATAAACATTATTTAGATTCTTCAGGAATCGGCAGAAAAAACAACACAATTAATCCGGGCAGCGTTAAAAACACGACCATAATAAAAAAGTTTGTATATCCGAGAAGGGTCTGCAAATAGCCGCTTATCATTCCCGGAATCATCATTCCCAAGGCCATAATGCCGGTTGAAATAGCAAAATGCGATGTTTTGTATTTTTCCTGTGTAAGATACATAAGAAAAACCATAAAGGCCGTAAAACCGATACCATAGCCAAATTGTTCAACAGCCACTAACGGATAAATAATTTCAATGGACGGGTGTACCGTAGACATATAAACATAAACCAGGTCCGGCGCCTTTAAAGCAAGGGCCATCGGCCAGATACATTTTTTTAAACCGAATTTAGAAATCAGCCAGCCGCCGACAATACCACCGGCAACAAGGCTGAGCATACCGACTGTTCCATATAAATAACCGACAGTCGTTGTCTCCAGACCAAGACCACCTTTTTCTACACCATCAAGCAGAAACGGCGCTGTCATTTTGCCGAGAATAGCCTCACCAAGCCGGTAAAATAAAACAAAAAGAACAATAAGAATAATATTTTTTTGCTGAAAATAGGTTTTAAAAACCTGTTTCATATCACCGAATCGCGAACCCTCAGACACAACGTTATCAACCGGATGCGGCAGATAAAACCGGTGGAAAAAATATAACAGAAAAAAGATACCGCCGGAAATCATAAAAACAACAGACCAACTGAACGCAATATTACCGGTGGATTTTTCAATGGTTCCGGCAATAACAACCAAAGCGCCTGTTGCAAAAATAATAGCAATTCTGTAAAATGTAGACCTGATACCCACATAAAAAGCCTGCTTTTTTTCATCCAAAGCCAGCATGTAATAACCGTCAATCGCAATATCATGGGTGGCGCTTAAAAAAGCGGTGATAAAAAACAGCACAAGGCTGATGGACAAAAATCCGCTTACCTGTACTCCTGCTGCTACAAGTAAAAAACAAACAGCCATTAATATTTGTGTGGACAGAATCCATTGCCGTTTGGTTGAAACAGTGTCAACAACCGGTCCCCAAAACATTTTAATAACCCAGGGTAGATATAAAAAACCGGTAAGGCCGATAACCGTGTTAGACACATTCATTTTTTTGAACATAATAACGGATACGGCATTTATCAGGATATAAGGCAATCCCTCAGCAAAATATAATGATGGTATATATAACCATGGCCAGCGTTTTCCTTGCAATAGTCGTCCTTTCCAAGTCTATTTTCTGAGCTATTAACAGGGTATGATTGAGGTAAGAAAAAAAAAGCCCCTTAAAAGAGGCTAAAATATAATATTAAAGATGATTACTCACCCTTTTTTTCACGCAATTCGTCTTTAATCTTTTTTATCTCATCACGAATCATGGCGGCGTCTTCGTATCGTTCATCCTGCACCGCGTTACGCAGATCGACGTTTAATTGCTCCAGTTGGTCACCGGGAGACAATTCAAATTCTTCATCATCCGTAACAATATCTGCTTCTGAATCTGTAATGGCTGCTTTTTTCATCACATCTTCTTCAACAAATATTGGAGACTTCATTCGTAATGCCAAAGCAATTGCATCACTCGGTCTGGCATCAACATCTTTAATATCGCTATTTGCCTGAAGACTAATTAATGCGAAATATGTGTTATCACGCAGATCACTGACAACTATCCGTGAAACTTGAACATTTATTGTATCCAGTAGATTTCGAATTAAATCATGTGTTAATGGACGTGGCGGTGAGATATTTTCCAACTGCAGGGCAATTGCCTGCGCCTCTGTAGATCCTACAACAATTGGAAGCCACCTGTTTTTTTTCCCATCCTTTAATATAACAACAAAACGACTGGTCTTGGTATCAAGAGTCACACGTTCTACTTCAACGCGGACCAGCATATTGTACTCCTCCATTGAACATATTTTCCTGCAACGAGACTTGCATAATTACCTACTATAATAACAATTTATCTTTCCAGTGTCAAGTTTTATTTTGGACGGTCAAGTTGGGATGTCTCAACATTATACTCTTGCGTTACAGAAAATTATTTTGTATGTTCGTCAACTATGTTTTAATTAATGTGAATGCGTGTATATAAAGAGGAGTCAATACATGCTTAATTTTGAAAAGTCTATTATTAAAAAATTCTGGCCTGCCGACGATAAAGGTGAAAATGACGAAATCGTGAGACAGCTTGTTCTACAGGTAGAGGCGGAACTTGACAACAGCATCCAGGTCGGCGAGCTTTTTAACAATATGGTAAGAGGCCTGACCAAAGTATCATTTCTTGATAACCATACCGGCGAAGAGTATATTCTTCCTGCCGTAACAATCAAGCCGTTCAATGTAAAACAAAAAAAGATAAAAATAGGTAAAGGTGAGGATGCAGAAGTTGTCAGGGCCGAATATGCTTCTATGAACCTGGTCACCAAAATACCGAATGAAAAAGGCGGAAAATTATTATCAGAAATTTTCGACTTTTTTAATATAGATATTCAAATGATTGTAGAACCTTATGAAACACTCAAGGCAGCACAGGAAGATGAACCTGACGAATCGGAAGATTTTGAAGAGCCGGATATTTTGGGCGATTTTGATGAAACAGACGACCAGGAAGACGATATGTAATTTAGAAAAAATAGTGATAAACATAATCAAGCCGGCCCCTTAAAATCATCAGGATGCCGGCTTTTTTCATGATCTGTTTTATTCTTTGCCGGTAAAAAGGTTTATAACAATGGACCGGACATTTTTTGCACATGGGCTTGGGGTCATAGGGACATTTTTGTAAACGACCCAACGAATAATCTAAAATATCCTGACATTCGGCACATAGTTGGTTTTGTTTATGTTCGTGTTTACAATAAACAGTAACAAATTTTCTCAGTACTTTTTCATCTTTTTCAAGCCGCGTCACAGGTCCGCTTTCTTGATGTTAAAAACCTAAATTAACTGACCTATTGTTTCAAGCACTTTATCATAGTTGGGATGCGTGCTCAGTTCAGGGACGTATTCAACATATCGGACGGTATCATTCTCATCAACCACAAAAACAGCACGGGCCAACAGACGCAATTCCTTAATAACAACTCCATACGCCAGTCCAAAGGAAAGGTCTTTATGATCGGATAAAACCTTAACGCGATCTATTCCGGCATTCCCGCACCACCGGGCCTGAGTAAACGGCAGGTCCACACTTAACGTCAACACCTCAACACGGTCACCAAAATCGGATGCGTGTTGATTAAAGTTTTTTGTCTGCAAGTCACATACAGACGTTTCCAGTGAATGGACAACATTATAAACCCGAATTTTTCCATGCAAAATTGACGAATGAAACTCATCAAGATTGTTATCAATAACCGTAAACTCCGGGGCCTTGCTGCTAACTTTAATTTCCGGGCCTAACAGTGTAACGGGTTTATTTTTAATTGTTACAATATTTTTTCTTTCCTGCATGATATCTTCTCCACTTAATATTAAATTACAAGTATAACAACAGTGAACAAGATATAATTCCAGGGCCCCCTTTTCTCATTTAACTCATATATTGAATTCGGTTGCGGATTTTTTCATCACTCCAGGAATCATAGCCTGGAATGATATTTTTCACAATGCTGACGGCATCGTGTTTATCAACAAGTCCTAAACGCAACGCATGTTTGAGAGGGAGAAAATAGTCATCCGGCTGAACGATATACCGGCTGTCACATTTTGGGTGAGGTAAGGGATGTTTTATCAATCCCGTCATTGCCAGAAAAATCCCCATATAGTGTCTGTAAATACCCACGTTTCCGGGTGTCCAAAAGTCTTTGGCAACCGCCTGAAGGTCCTGTTCCAATGCCAAAGCACAGGGTTTACCTTCCGATACAAAATCCCGCCATAGTTTGAACAGCATGGGACTCATTTGAGAGGCGCCAAGTAAATAACCATGTTTTTTCAGATTTTTTCCGTATCTTGCCAGGGCTATAAACCAGTCGTTACCCGTAGAAAACTGCACACGTTCAGGTGCAACTCTTTCTACGATAGCCAGCCGAATCATATCATCACAATAATCATACTGACATTGAAAAGATGATTTACGGCTGATAAGGGCGCTTTTATACTCCTGAATTTGCGGTGTTTTTGTCAATATATTTTCAATTTCCAAGGGCGTAAAGTTGGAGCCAAATCCGGGAATTCCGATATCAAGCTCAAAAAATACAAATCCATAATCCGTAAACTCTTCAACGACCTTGCCAATTTCCTGGTAGACTTTATATTTCACATCCGAAGGAGCATCATAAAGTCGTTTATCGGGAACCGGTATAAAACGAATCCGGGGAATAATAAACCTTTCTTTCAGGCCTTTATAAATTTCCTGCATTTGTTTTCGCAATGTCGGTGCAATTTCATCAACAGAAAGGTTATAGGAATTGGTGTTCAGTCCGGCAACCACAAGCGGTCTTTCCATAGAAATATAATGTGCATTCTCTGAAGCAACTTGCGCGGTATGCCATATCAATTCTTTTGTTAATTCCCAGTCATTATAAATCGCCCAGGTTGTATCTACATTCGTAGCCGGAATACTGCTATTTTGAAGGACATTTTCAACAAGATTGGTATAGCTTGGCCAGTCGAATTCCCCGTTTGGCGTCCACGGCCCGTAAAGGGCCGTAGTTGCCAAAATTTCTTTATTACATTGTCTGTCATAAACATCTGTAATAGATATTTTTTCACCTTTAAAAACAGGTAATTTTTTTAATGTCATTATTTTACAATTTTCAAATTATTTTGCAATCGTTCAGGGGTCCAACCTTCAGGATTTGGAACCGGATAATAACGAACATCTTTACGGGAAACGGATTTACCATCCTGAGCAGCGCTTTCATAAAATGATTCAACTTCGCTCAAAACATGTAAAGCCTGGATAGCATCTTTGGGATATTTTTCGCCTTTCATAGCACATTGTAAATAATCTGCTAATTCGATTGCAAAGGGATCTTTATAGGGAAGATCGTAATATTCCCAATAGTCACGCCATTCTGTTTTTTCGCCGGAAACTGATTTCTCCCAGCGGTTTGCAGGGGCGGTTTCTTTCCACTGTACTTTCAGACCATAAAGTCCAAAAACCATACTTCCGTTTTCTCCGTCTACTGTAATTTCCAGCGGACCGAATTCAGAGTTAACACGTCGGTACCAGGACCAAATGGATGTATTAACAACACCATTTGTGTGTTGTCTGCGTAAAGCGGCAAAATCTTCAACATCACAGTCAATTACGGTTTTTCCATCTGTGCTTAATCTTTGCGGAACAACCAGACGAGCTACAGCGCTAAGCTCTTCCGTATCACCAAATAGCGCTTTGGACAAATAACCTTCATGACACATGTCCAAAATAATTCCACCACCGGCTTCTTCCAAAAGCCAGTTAAAATCAGGACGCTGACCGGAAAAATCTTTATTACCGCTCAAACCGGAACCAACTTCATAACCGAAAGCCATTTGTGCCGTTAAAGGTTTGATTTTAGGCATCAATTCCATGGCTTTGGTCAATCCGGGTGTTGCCAGCATGTGATGAACAACACCGTGCATAAATTTACCTTTTTCAAGCGCATCAACAATGGCAAAACCGTCATCATAATTCGAGGCCAAGGGTTTTTCCATATAAACTGTTGTTGTTTTTGGATCCAAAAGGGGTAATGTCTCTAACATTACTTTCCGACGGATACCTGTTGAAATGGTACAATGGTAGACCTGGTGTGCAGAGTTTTTTTCTTTTGCAAAAGCATAAGCATCGGCAATATTATCAAAATAGTATTGTAAACCTTTTTCATCTGCAATCTGTTTTACTTTATCAAGGTTACGGCTTACGCCGATTGGTAGGGGTACGATATTGTCACCATTCACGGTTGCCATTTTGTCTTTTGCAATTGTCTGCAAAGCCCGCAGGGCTATCTGGCCCATACGTCCGGTTACACCATGAATAATAACTGGCAAGGAAATGTCTGCCATTAATCCTCCTTATTAGTGATTTATTTTTATGTACGAATCAAACATAATATATAATTAATTAACGTTTAAACACAATGTGTAAGGTAATAAATTCCTACAAATAATAAAATGTTTTTTTATTGAGGTAAAGTTTCCGAAGGTTTTGAAAGCAAAAACTCACCCTTTTGTATCCACGTTTTCAATTCGGAGGCGATTTCAATCGCCTTTTTATAAGATGAAAGCGGACTGGTCGGAATTTTTTTTCCATCAATATCAATAAATCCTGTTTTAAGTTGCGCATAAGAGACTTTATCAAGAATGCGGGTCGAACCAACAGGATAGTCATTCGCATAATCAACAACCGGTGCAACAAGCTTGTCATCACCAACGGCCGTAAAGCCGGCCATTTCTTCATTTAAAATAGGGATCGGAACACCAACGCCAACACGCATACTGACACCATAACCGGGAAAATTTGCGGCCCGGATCCACTTTGCCTGCATCTGTTTTAAATTTCCGGAAACTGCAAGCGTTCCTCCTGAATGCACAGGGAATCCAAGTTCAGCAGCCTGAACCGATGGTCTATGCTGGGTCCCCGGTCCGATAATGTAACCGATGCCGCCGCCGAGAAATATTCTGGTGCCGATACCGATTGTAAGGAACCTTGGATCATTTAATAACGGACTCATTTGTCCGGCACTGCAATAGGTGGCATTGCCCAGTTCCGGTTTTAATACCCCCATATAGGTGTATATTTTCTTTTTAGAAAAATTAACTGCAACATTATAATTTTGGTAAGAGTTTCTCATGTTCACCAAAATCGCATCAGGGCACTGTTCTAAATTAATATCCTTAACGACCTTTTTATTAGGATAACAATCCGTACCCGGACTGGTGGCAACAAGCTGAACCTTGTTGCCGGAAAGCAGTTCATGAATAACATGAGCGCCGCCATAAAATCCGGTTTTCTGCTCCATATTTTGAAACTCGTCATCCTGAAGCTGTGTGGCGCCCAAATAACAATCAACAGCAGCAATGCCGCTATAGGCTTCAACACCATTCAGCCAGACTTTTGTGGCCCGAATACGAGGATTACTATGCCCAAAATTTATAAAAACACCCGAAGAACACATGGGGCCAAAGGTCCCGGTTGTTACCACATCAACCTGATCTGCTGCTTTGGCCGCACCTTTTTCCGAAACAAGTGAGGTCATTTCTTCAGCCGTTAAAACCACAGCTTTCCGCTTTTTAATTTTTTCGTTTATCTCTTCAAATGTTTTTGCCATGGTATGGTCAATCCTCTTTCAGAACCCGTATCATCAAATTAATTTTTCCTGATAAGCCAATTCAGCATTTAGAATGGAACCACCTGCTGCTCCGCGAACCAGATTATTTGACAAGGTTAAAAATCGTACTATATTTCCTTTTACCTCAAGCCGCCCGATTGTTACGGCCATACCTGCTGCCCGTTGCGGATCTCCGGCATTAACATCCAGCATTGGCTGCGGACGTGTTGGAACATCTGTATAAAGAACAGGTTCAACCGGCGCCGTTGGAAGCCCGGCTACCTTTTCAGGGGCTTTGTATGATTTTATAAGGTTTAATACCTCTTCATATTTTACTTCTTTTTCCAGTTCAAGATGAACGGAAATCAAATGTCCGACAATGGTTTGCACCCGAACACAATGGGCATGAATTTCCCAATCAGCGTCTTTAATAACATCCGAATCACATTTTCCAAAGATTTTTGCACATTCTGCTAAAACTTTGGGTTCCTCACCGCCGATGTAAGGAATAACATTTGTTAATATATCCATAGTCGGCAAACCCGGGTAACCGGCACCGGAAATGGCCTGGTAACTTGCCATAATCAGCTTTTTAATACCCAATGGTTGAATCGGCGCCAGGGCCATGGCCAGGCCCGTTGTTGTACAGTTGGCATTGGTTATAATAAATCCGGGAGTTTCTTTCTTCTGTGCTTTAATCAAATCGATATGTTCATGGTTAACTTCCGGGATAAGAATAGGCACCTGACTGTCCATACGATAAGCGCTTGCATTTGAAAAAACGTTAATACCGTTTTTTGCAGCTTCTTTTTCAATCGTTTGTGCAACATCTGCCGGTAATGCAGAAAAAACAATGTCAACTTTTTTATTTTTTAATATTGCCACATCAATCGGATCAAATTCCAGGTGTGAAAAAGATTTCGGCAAACCGCCCGGAACATGTTCCCGTGCTGTATGTAGTTTTTGTCCTGCACGGGCATCACTGGCGCAAATTGCCACAAGTTCAAAATATGGATGATCAACCAATAATTTTAAAAAATGCTGTCCGACAACGCCGGTTGCTCCTAAAACAGCACATCTAATTTTACGCATATATTCTTCCTTTTGTTATCAATTCCGTATCAACATTTGCTTTTATTATTTCGGGTAAATCACCCCATAATGCAATCTGATCACCTAAAATCGCAATTGCACCATTAATATCATCTTTATTTTCAAATATTTCAAACGAACGTTCCAGATCGTCGATACTTTTTATTCTGTTTCCCAACGCTGTTGCCGAAGCATCAGCCACAAAAGCATCGTTTGAAAAGACTATAGCCGCATCCGCTTTGCCGTAACTAAAAGAATGCCCGACAGTGCCGGATGATGTGCATAAAGCCAAACTATTATCGCCTGGCGGAATAACAAATGCCAGATTATTCAATCCGGACTTTCCTGCAAAAACACCAATTTTAACAGGTTCGTTTACTTTGAGGACAATGTCTCCGCCGTTATCAACAACAGCTTCATCCGCGCCTGCTTCAAGTAAAAAATCCAAAACAGTTTTTGCGACCGCACCGGCAACAGAAGCCATAGGACCCACACCGGCGTGTTGTGCAGCCCGGCACATATTTTTTATTATTTCCGGATCATTATCGTTACAAAAAACCGGCTCAAAAGAACGAGCAAATTCTGAATGGGCCTTAATATAATTCTCTAAAACATTACGGCTAAATTCAACAGCATCAAGTACTATCTTAAAATATTGTTTATGGCATAAAACAGTTAAAATGGATTCCTTAATTTCAACCGAATGTCGTGTCCATCTTTTAGACATAATAAAAAAAAAGCCCACAGATTTTTCTATGGGCCTTTGCAAGTTCCTTTTATGTATATTGATTAATCAGGTAAACCTGCGGCAAGCCCGCTTTTTCTCATAAAATAAAACATCATCATATACATATATTTTTTATGCAAGTATACCATATTAATTCTTTTTGTTTGTTAAATTTTTGAAAAAGTACAAAAATTTTTGCCAAAAGTCAAGCGGGATTTTGTGCAGACAATTGGTTTCGATGTGTTGCACCGTATTTAAAAGCTTCATCCAAAAAAGCCCGAATGTTATCAATGGGTGTACCGGCAACAATACCGTTGCCGGCGGCAATACACATTCCGCCTTCCTGTTTATCGAACAGATCGATCAACCTTTTCACTTCTTCACGCACGGCATCGGGATCAAGTTCCTGAAGCGCGTGCTGCACATCGAATCCGGCAAGAAAGCTTATCTGGTCGCCAAATTTTTCAACCGTTTCTTTAGCATCCATTGTGCCCTTTTGTACCGGGTGAAAAATAGAAACACCGGCATGTATTAAATCAGGCATTAATAAAGTGTTATCACCACAACTATGTAACCAAAAATGGATATTGTTCTTTTTTAAAAAAGTACCGATTTTATTATAGTAGGGAAATAAAAATTCATGAAAAATATCCGGGCTCATCATCGGGCCGGTTTGATGACCAAGATCATCACTTGTCCAAAACCCGTCCGGTTGAAACATCTCAACAGCTTTTAATAAATACTTTTCATAGGTATCACACATGGCCTGGTGAAAACGATGAATCATGTCCGGATAGGCATAATAATCACACATCAGGTTTTCCATCCCCCTCAGCATCCAGGGCTGTTCGAAAAAAAGATGCCACCAGCCGAATAACAAGTACCGGCCATCAGCGTGTGCCTTTTGGGCAATATGCAAAGACGCTTCGAATTGGTCATCATTATCAGGCTGGGGAATCTTTTCAATAAATTCATCCAGCTTGTCCCAATTATCAATTATACAGGCAGAATCTCTGGCTTTACTGGTTTTCCAATTCCAGGATAATGACATACGTTCAGGGTCTACCGGATTTCGAATCATCAGCATCTCAACATCATTTGGGTATTTTTCAAACTCTGCAAGAGCATCGCCATATTGATCCACCAATCCTTCTCCCCACCATTTTGCAAACACCATGGGGATTCGTTTCGGATTCTTTTTTTCAATTGCTTTGATTACTTGTTCTTTTGGTAAAGGGGAACCGGTTACTCGTTCATTTTCATTGTTCATACTTTTTGATTCTTTCTTTTAAATTTTTAACATCGGATTTTAATTGTTCCATTTCAATTTTCAGTTTATCCATATCCAATTCTTTTTGAAAAAGTTTGTTTTCTATTTCTTTATCCAACTTTTCACGAAACTCCTGATCATAAAAATCACGGTATTTTTGATAATTTTTATGGTAACTTTTCATATCATCAAAAAAACGTTCCTGAAAACGATTTCTCCATCGGGGATAAAAACTCGTATCCAAATTAAAATCATTTAATAAAAACGATGGTTCATCCTCCAGTGTGATTGTTGCATTCATGTGTTTACCCGTCCGAATAAACTCAATATCAACACTATCACCCTTTTTCAGGTCTTTTAACAATTTAGAAAATATTTTCTTATTTTCAATTTTTTTATTATTAATTTTTGTCAAAATATCACCGGAATGCAGACCAGCCTTATCTGCCGCTTCTCCGGGTTCAATATGTGTGACCAGCAAACCCGCATCAGCAGAAACATTAAAATACGATGCCAAATTATCATCCAGTTCCTGTACTTTCATACCCATAAAACCGGTACCAAAATAAAAATCTTTAATATTATCATTAAAAATACGAATTTTATGTCGGGGCCTTGCCGCAAGTTTAATAACTTTGGTAATTGAATCTTTGCCCCTTATCACTCTGCATTCTATCATATCTCCGGGTTTTAATTGTTCAATAACCTCTATAACATCATTGGAATCTGTAATCTTTTCATTATTAAGTTTAACAATAACGTCCCCGGGTTTAAGACCGGCTTCATCTGCGGGAGTATCATCCAGGATATGATCAATCACGGCCCCGTAATTTGCTTTGGTCTCAGTCTCCTTTTTATATTCACGGTCCAGGTCCCTCACCTGTACACCAAGCCAGGCCTTGTCGCTTTTTTCAACACAGACAAGATCATCATCATATTTATTTATCATTGTTTTTTCATCGGCAAACAGTATAACACTGAATAAAAGAACAAATACTGTAACAAATAATTTTTTCATGACATCCTCCTTAAAATCAGGGCTTTTTATTTTTTGGACGTTTACGCACGAGCAAGGTTACAGAAAAAAAAAATCTTGCATTTCAAACAGTAATAAAGTAATTTTGCCAAAGATCAAGAATATAGGATAATATGGACCTCAGTTACTTATAGTGAAAATCAGCATTCGAACAAAAAGTATTCGAGATCTTCAGGTTGGCATCGGATATCTTTTTATTGGTATAATCGGCCTTATTTTAGCCTATTTATCGCCATTTATTGTAGAATATATGCCAGTGTGCTTATTTCAAAAATGGACCGGTATACCCTGCCCTTCCTGCGGTGCTACTCACGCAGGCATTTATCTAAGTCAGTTTCATATTTTACAATCACTTAACTCTAATCCACTTTTTTTCTTTTTATATATTGGTCTCCTGGCTTGGGGAATGAATACAGTGAGTGGTTTGTTAACACATCGGGTAATCCATTTTGAACTCAGTCAAAAAGAGAAAAAAATCCGTAAGATTATTCTTCTCTCTGCAATTCCCGTTAATTGGGTCTATTTAATTTGTGTTAAACTATTTTAATGGGAAGAAATTCATGTAATAATGAGTTGATGTATTAAAGAATAATAAGAGATAACAATACTATGCTCCATAAAAAACCACTGATAGGTGTATCCGTAGATTGCTACCAAGGTCTTTCTCCATCCATGCTCATTGGTGCATTGAAAATTATCGGTATCAACTTTGTAGAAGTTACAACAAGTGTGTTTAATGAAACAGATCAGGTGATAAGTAAAATTAATGGCATAAAAACCGCCTTTCATCTGCCGTTAATACACGACAACGGTTATGATCTATCCTGTTTAGAAAAACAGGATGAAATTAACAAGCTTGTTAATAATTTGAATACCTATAAAGATGCCCTGAACATTCAACATGTTATTTCACATCCGCCGGAACCGCAAGAAGCCAAACAACCCATGGAAACATCCATAGATTTTCTTGTAGAAAATTTAAAAAAATTAAACATGCCCGTCTATCTGGAAAACATTCCGGATGGCACACCACCGCAACAATTTTACTCTCAATATCTCTATGTTAAAGAAAAACTCGGCAATCAACTTGCCGGAATGTGTTTTGACGGTCCCCATTATTTTGTAACAGGAAACGATCCGGTTGCCATGTTCCATCAATTTAAAGATGAAATAGGCTGCGTGCACATGTCAGACTGCCTTGAAGATGATGATGTTCACCTTCCTTTTGCCAATGGAGGTGTGCTGCCTGTTGAAGAAATTTTTGATACGATCAAATCTACTGACTTTGCAGGCTACCTGACTTTGGAAATAAAACCAAAATCTCTTAGTGACATTCCAACTTATATTAACAGTTACACCTATGCCCTTAAAAAGCTTCACTATTTTAAGTATTTAACAACGAGCTTGAAAGTATTTTTTATCCGCCCTTTTATTAAAAAAATATTAAACTGATATCAGGAATTAATTAAACCGGCATGAATCCTTTACACACGCATATTTCTACGAATTTCATACATTCAAAATTCAAACAAACAAATCCACATAATTACACTGTTATTTCAAAAATCCCCTTAAAATTCTTCATCTTTTCTTTATTAAACAAACTTTACACACATTTTATATTAATATAACTCAAACATTAAATGAGAGGTTTTAAAATGTCCCTAAATTTTCATTCATTAATTCCAGAAATTCAAAAACGTATTAAAGATGAATTTATACGTGAAACCAAGACAGAAACTCCGGAATTATTGGCTCTACCCTATCCCTACGTTGTTCCGGGAAAGGGCATACGAGAAGCACTTTATTATTGGGATACATTTTTTATCAACATTGGTCTAATTAAAATGAAAATGATCGATTATGCCCGCCACAATGTGGAGAATCTCATATTCCTTGCGCGTAAACTCGACTTTGTTCCGGCCTCAAACCATAAAAATATTGCAACAAATTTTCAGCCACCTTTGCTGCCATGGATGGTCCGTGATATATATAGAGCTACAGGTGATAAAGAATGGCTGAGACGTATGTTGCCGGATGTTGTAAAAGAATATCAATATTGGACCGCTAAACCACATACAACTCCTACCGGATTATTCAGGTACTATACAGATGATAAAACCAAATCAGAGACCGAAAGCACAGATAATGACACACAATTGATTCGTTTTAATGAACCGCAAAATTTTAATCCTGTAGACCTGAATGCCCTGTTGTATCGCAATGCGTTAATAATTTATGATTTGCAGGTTGAAGCTGAGGGGCAGGGTGATAATAATCTAATTAAAAAAAGTCAGCAAATTGAAAAACTTATCGATATGTGCTGGAATGATAAAAAAGAATTTTATTTTGACAACGATTTTATCAATAAAAAATCAAGTGATCATAAAACGATTGCCGGTTTTATGCCATTATTCGCCGAGATGATCAATAGCGACCGTGCCGGTGTGCTGGTTAACCAAATAGGCCAATTTTTAGGAGATGGAGGAATTTGTGTTGCAGCAAAAGAAAATAATCATAATGGTTCCTGGCATTTTCCATTGTCCTATGCGCCTTATACATATTTCACGGTTAAAGGACTCTGCGACTATGAGTTTATGGAAGATGCCGCTGATATCGGTTCCAACTGGCTGAGCATGGTTTATGACATTTATGAAAAAACCGGTGAAATGTGGGAATGGTATAATGTAGACAACAAGAGTGAAAAACTCCCCAACAACATCCCCAATAATCCTGTATTGGGCGGAACAGCGGGAACCTATATTGCTTTATTAAATACATTAGGGCTGGAATAATTACATTACATTTTTAGAATGGCTGGAAAAGATAACAGCCGGCCATTCTTAACTTTTTTAGGAGATGGTTAGATGTGTAAAATAGCACTCATTGGAGCAGGGAGCAGTACTTTTACCAGAAATCTGGTTGTTGATGTTCTAAGTATATCTCAGCTTAAAAATGGCACCCTGGCCCTTGTCGACATCGACCAGGAGCGTCTGGAAACAAGCCATAAACTTGTGGAAAAAATCATTTCGTTAACAAATTCAAACTGGCAGGTAACAGCATCGACAGACCGTTTAAAAGTTTTAAAAGACAGCAATTATGTTATTAATACGATTGAAGTGAGCGGACTGGATGTTGTGAAGACAGATTACCAGATCCCGCTAAAATATGGTATCGATCAATGCATTGGTGACACAATCGGTCCCGGAGGCATTTTCAAAGCTTTACGGACAACACCCCAAATACTCGAAATTCTTGACGATATTGAAGATTTATGCCCTGATGCCATCTTTTTAAACTATACCAATCCGATGGCTATTATCACATTGGCAGGTCTTGTCGCAACAGATGTGCAAATAACAGGATTATGTCATTCTGTTCAAAATACTATTGAACAGTTGGCAAAATATTTGGATTTACCAAAAGAAAAATTAAACTGGAACTGCGCCGGCATTAACCACATGAGCTGGCTGACAGAGTTGACGGCAGACAATGTTGATTGCTATCCTCAATTACTGGAAAACATAAAAAATCCGGAAATTTATGAACAGGACCCCGTGCGCTTTGACATGATGCAGCATTTCGGTTATTTTGTAACAGAATCCAGCGGACACTTTTCAGAATATGTTCCCTATTACCGTAAACGAAAAGATTTGCTTGAAAAATATACCCGTTCCGGTTATTTGGGTGAAAGTGGATTTTACCCAAACAATTGGCCCAAATGGCGTAAAGAAGTGATGGAAGAAACGCTTTTACAAATTGAAGGCAAAAAAGAAATCGAGCTAAAACGAAGCACTGAATATGCTTCCTATATTATTGAAGCCGTAGAAACCAACACACCGTTTAAAATGTATGGAAATGTACTCAATAACGGATTAATTACAAACCTGCCCGAATCCGCCTGTGTTGAAGTGGCCTGCCTTGTGGATCGGAATGGGATTCAGCCGACATTTTACGGGACATTGCCGGAACATTTGGCTGCTTTAAACAAACAACACATATCAATCCACGAGCTTGTTGCAGAAGCTGTTATATCTTTCGATCTTGAGCTTGCTTACAAGGCATTGTTAATAGACCCGCTGACGGCTGCTGTTTGTTCTCCGTCAGAAATTAAAAGCCTGTTTAACGAAATGGTTGACAGCCAAAAACACTTGTTGAAAAAATATTTATAAAAAGAAAAAGCGATCATGAGGTTTTCATGATCGCTTTTTTAATATCAAGCTGATTTTTTATCCAACCGGTCTGTTATATATTTATATACCAACAAACAACAAAAGGCAAAAACCCCAATACCGGCAAACACCAGCCAAATATAATGCGCATGAGCATAGGCTTCCGGCATGGCGCCCTGTCCTGATAGCGCAGTCATTCGTTGTTCCTGAACAGCAAGGGACAGTGTCTTCGGGTCCGGACAAAAAGCTTCCAGCAAATATCCGGATACGACAAAACCAATAAGCCAGGCTATAAAAGTATGCAGATGCGAATATCCCATATACAGACCCACCTCATCGGGTGGCGCTTGTTTAGAGGCATACTCTAAAAATCTGGGAGACAGAAAACATTCAGCCAAACCCTGCAAAGCAATACCAATAATCAACATCACGGTAATAGGATGCAAATGAATAAAACCAAATGATACGGACTGGCCTGTAATGTGTTCCAGTAAAGGGCTTAAACTAATCGTAAGCGCAGACAAAGGAATAATAAAAAGGCTGATAGCAATGGAACTGATTGGTTTCATATTTCTGATTAAATGAGTAACGGGCACAACAGCCAAAACAACAATCAGAGGATTGATATTTGCCAGCCATTCCGGAGCCGCAGATTCGCCGATCATTCGTAATGCATATTTGGGCATGGTTGCATAAAGCTGCCCCTGAATCAGCCAAAAACCGGCAACAATGACAATAAGAACCATAAAACGAACGTTTTTCAAAACCCGTACAAGACCGTTCAGGGATTCTTTAAAACTTTTCCCCATCCCTTTTGTATCGAGATTTTTATAAAATAAAATAACAAAAAACAGGGCTATTAAAGCCATTATGGCAGAATAAAAGTTGATATATTTTAAACCGAGTTCGGTACGCAATGGTTTGGCAATTGTTTTTCCTAAAAAAGCGCCTATATTCACAATCTGATAAAAAATTGAAAAAGCGCGCGCCCTGTTTAATTCATCGGAAGCTTTAGCAACCGTCCCGGTAATAATCGGTTTTACAAACGAACCGCCCAGTAAAATTAAAAACAGGGAAAAAACAGCCGTTGTCTTTATTTGAAAAGCGCCCAGCAGGGCATATCCACTGGTTAATAATGCAAAGGCAAGAACAAGGGCATTTTTGAATCCCATTTTATCTGCCAGTGCTCCGGTAAAGGTTGGAGCAAGATAGATAAATCCGGCAAAAAGACCGGTCACCCAGCCGGCTTCAACATCTGTGAAACCGACCTCACGGGTCAGGTAAAGGGTCAGGGCAATGAACATTCCATAATAGGCAGCGCGTTCAAAAAGTTCGATAGAATTAGCCATCCAAAATGAACGGGGAAATTTCCAGGTGAGTTTAGACATCAGGTTCCTTTCTCAGCATTAAGACTGTTTTCATTACAATTTATTTTATAAAAGAATAAAGAAATTAATTATAAAATTCAATTCCTTTATTGTGTGAAACGCAAATATCAAATCATAATATGAAATATACTTGATTTTCGCTTATTTTTTATTTAGTATCAATAAAATTAGAATTGAATAATTTTCGGGTGTAACATGGCACATATCATCATTGGGACCGCCGGACATATTGATCACGGAAAATCAGCGCTTGTGAAAAAGCTGACAGGCACTGATCCGGACCGGCTGGCCGAAGAGCAGCAGCGCGGTATGACAATAGACATCGGATTCGCTTTTTTAAACAAAGACATCGCATTTATTGATGTACCCGGACATGAGCGTTTTATAAAAAATATGGTGGCCGGTGTAAGCACTGTAGACATGGCATTGTTGGTTGTTGCCGCAGACGACGGTGTTATGCCGCAAACCCGGGAACACCTGGACATTCTAAATTTATTACAATTGAAAAAAGGGATCATCGCCATAACAAAGTCGGACCTGGTTGAAAAAGATTGGCTGATGCTTGTTCAGGAGGAGATAAAATCTCTGACAGCCGGGACTTTTTTAAAAGATGCGCCAATTATTTGTGTTTCGTCACACACCGGTGATGGCATTGATTCGCTTAAACAAACGATCCTCGAAACGACAAAAACCCTGTCACCCCGTCCGGACCGTGGTGTTTTTTGGATGCCGGTTGATCGCTCTTTTACGATTAAAGGATTTGGGACGGTTGTCACCGGCTCTGTGCTTTCAGGCCGTGCCCAAACAAACGATCTGCTTGAATTATTGCCGGGAAAAAAATCTGTTCGGGTTCGCGGACTGCAATCTCATGGCAATAATGTTGAAACGATTTCAATAGGCGACCGTGCGGCCATCAACATTGCCAACATTGAAAAAGAGGCTGTTAAACGCGGTGATATTCTGGCAACGGCAAATTATTTTCAGCCGACCAAACTATTGGATGCAAAAATCAATATTTTAAAATCAATCACAAAAACAGTTAAAAACCGTGCCCGTGTCAGGGTGCATATCGGTACACGTGAGGTATTGGCCCGAATTAAATGTTTGGAACATGAAAAAATTGAACCCGGCGCCTCGCAGTTTGTTCAACTGTTAATGGAAGAAGCTGTTATTGCCATGCGCAGAGACCCTATTGTTATACGTCAATATTCACCGACAACAACAATCGGCGGCGGTATCATTTTAGACACACAGCCGAAACCGCATAAACGCTTCCAAAAATCCGTTATGGATGCTTTATCCCGTTTGGAAAAAAGTGATCCTGAGGAAGAAATAACAACGATCATGCTGCAAAACCCGGATAGCGCCCTGAAAGCTGAAGAGATCAGTAAACTGAGCGGACATCTTTTAAATGACGTACAAAACATTCTCGAAAAGTTGACAGACAATAAAACAATAATTAAAGCCGGTCCCTCAAAAACGCCTATTTATTACCATAGCGTCAGCTATCAGCAAATAAAAGAAAACATAAAAAACTATATTGATGATTTTCACAAAAAAGAACCGTTAAAACCGGGCATTGCTAAAGCAGAACTGAAATCCCAGATAAACAAAAAATTGAACACCCAGATTTTCGAAAAAATCATACAGGAACTTTTGGATGAAAAAATATTGGCTGAAAACCAGCAATGGATTAAGGGATTTTCCCATAAAATAAATTTGAGTGACAAAGACAAAAAAACGTGCGATTTTATTGAAACATTATTAATAAAGTCAGAATTTTCTCCCCCGGCAGAAAATGAAATTTCTTCCCAGCTTTTATTATCACCAACAGATGTTAAAAAAATGCTGAACGTTTTGCAAAGTATGGGAAAAATTAAAAGACTGGAGGGAGACATTTATTTCCCGGAACAAACCATTCAAAAAGCCATAAATATTTTACTGGAATTTGCAAAAGGAGCAGATGAAATTTCGGTTAGTGACTTTCGCACGCTTCTTTCAACAAGCCGAAAATACGCCCTGGCGCTTTTAAGTTATTTTGATGAAAAAGGCATTACCGAACGGGTACAGGATGTCCGCTTAATTAACAAAAATCATGAGGAATAAAATCATTCCCGATTTGTGCCGTTTCTTCTTTTATTAAATTCCTGGTAGCAATCGAAACAAAAATCATCGTTTTTTATGTCGATCTCTTCAACGCAGGTGGACGAGCATAAAACGCATCGATAATCGATGCAATGCGGCAAGCCAAAGGTATGCCCCAATTCATGGATGGCTTCCTTTTTCAACCGCTCAATAATCAATTTTTCATCTGCCGGAAGCCCGTAAAATTTCGGGTCCAATCTGAATGTGGAAACGATTGATGCTTCTCCCCCAAGCTGCGCCTCTCCGAATACAAATGTCAAAATGGGAATATATAAATCAAGCTCGGTAATGCCAATAATTTTCCTGGGCGCATCAATATAATTGGTGAGTCCTTTTAATAACTGGGTTGAATGGTACTGACGTCTGGCAGGATCATAGGAATATTTATAGTCAAACTCTGCGTCTAAAACGGAAACAGCAATATTAAAATGAGTCGCAATATGGTTTGCCAATAAATTTAATATATTTTTATTTGAGAATTTTATGGGTAAAAAACTGATAGAAAGCATTATTTTATTTTTTTAATTTATACTTTTTAATTTTATTATATAAAGTCACTCTATCAATCTCTAAAGCTTTGGCCGCGTGGGAGATATTCCAGTCTGTTTTAGTCAGGACATAGTTTATATGTCTTTTTTCAGCAGCGTTTAACGAATCAACTTTTAACGGCTCTGTATGAGTTGCCAATTGAAAGGGCAAGTCCTGAATTTCAATAACCGGCGGTTTACCCACCACCATGGCCCGTTCAATGGCATTTTCCAATTCCCTTACATTCCCCGGCCATTCATAGTTAATTAACATATTGACAGCTTCAGATGACACATCGTGAATATTTTTATTCATTATTGCTGCATATTTTTTTATAAAATGTTTTGTCAGCAGCGGGATATCTGTTTTTCTCTCACGTAATGGGGGCAAAACGATTGTAAAAACATTGATTCGATAATATAAATCCTCTCTAAAAGAACCATCTTCAACTGCTTTTTCTAAATTTCTATTAGTCGCACAAATTAAACGAAAATCAACATCCAGGGCCTGGTTCCCGCCCACCCTGCTTATTTGTTTGGTTTCCAGCACCCGCAAAAGTTCTATCTGCATTTTGTAGCTGATATTACCGATTTCATCCAAAAACAGGCTGCCCTTGTCAGCCATTTCAACTTTACCTTTTCGACGGCTTTGTGCGCCTGTAAAAGCTCCTTTTTCATGCCCAAAGAGCTCACTCTCAAGCAGAGATTCCGATAACGCGCCGCAATTTACAGGTACAATCGGATAGTATCGCCGGGGACTGTGACAATGAATGGCCCTAGCAATAAGCTCTTTACCGGTACCGCTTTCACCCCGGATAACAACCGTGGAATCGGAAGGCGCCACTTTTTCAACAAGTTCCAAAACCCGCTTTATTTGAGAACTTTCACCAATTATTTCCTCCATACGGGCAAGCTGCCTTATTTTCTGTTTTAGTTGTATATTTTCGTGCCGAAGTTCAATTTGCTGGGCAGCATTGCGGATAAGATGACTTAGATCATCGGGACTAAATGGTTTGACCATGTAATCATAAGCGCCCTGTTTTAAAGCCTGCACAGCCGTTTCAACGGATGCATAGGCTGTCATGATGATAACAATAATGTTGCGGCTTTGTTCATGAATACGCTTTTGCAGCTCCAAACCATCCATCCCCGGCATTTTGATGTCAAGCAGAACAATGTCCCACTCGTCTTTTTCCAATTGTTCTAAAGCATCATAGGCATCCTTGGCCACCCCGACCATGTAGCCGTCTTCACGAAACCAATTACAGAGGGAATTACGAACTGATTCTTCGTCATCCACAACCAGTAGACGAAGAGTACGTCTTTCATTTTTCATAAAAAGCCCTTTTAAGCTTTTACCACATTTCTCTAATTAATTTCGACATCATACTCAATTTCAGGTTGTCGACATAACTGAATATAAAATGTTGTTCCTTCATTTACTTTAGAAATTACATCTATTTTTGCCTTGTGCCGCTCAATAATGCCATAAACCACAGCGAGCCCAATTCCCACACCTTTGATCTCTTGTTTGGTTGAAAAAAACGGTTCAAAAATCTGCGGCATAATATCCTCAGGAATACCACATCCGGTATCCTTAATCATAATCTGTATTTTGTCATCCATATCTGATGTTTCAACATAAAGATCACCACCATCTTCCATGGCTTCTATGGAATTAACAAAAAGAGCCACGAGCGCCTGCCGAATTTGCCCGCTGTCGCAAAGAATCGTATCGTTTGTGCAATTAAAAGTTTTATATATATTTATTTGTTTCATTTTAAGCTGGTGTTTAACCAGCATAATACTGGACTCTACCAAATAGTGCAACGATTCTTTGGAAAAATTTTTACCGGTTTGCCGTGCAAAAACAAGCATATTACGAACAATGTCTCCTGTCCGTTGAATTTCCTTTTTAATAAAATTAAGGTACTCTTGCATCGATTCTACACGCTCTTTAGTCAACGGGCCGGTTTTTAACATTCTAAGGACCAACATGGTATAATTCAATACACCGGCCATTGGATTATTAATTTCATGAGCAACCGTTGCAGAAAGTTTTCCCAAAGAGACCATTTTTTCCATACGTACAATATGTTCCTGGGCATTCCGAAGTTCTTTGGTTTTCTGGTCCACTTTTTCTTCAAGCGAATTGGACCATTCTGTAATTTCATCACGAGCTTTTTTTAAATCATAGGTCATTTTATTAAAAGAGCTTGCCAACTGGTCTATCTCGTCATGCCCTTTTACTTCAATTTTATGCAGTAAATTACCGGCGGAAATTTCTTCCGTCCCAACAATAAGTCTTTTAATACGCTTTCGCACAAAAAAATACAAAAACTGTCCGGAGAGAAAGGCAACTCCAATGATCATAAAACCGGCAAAGGTAATCATACTTTTCCGGTTTCGTTTGAGTTTTTCATCAATGGTTGACAAAGACATTTTAACATCCAGCACACCCAATACTGTTTGTTCAGCAGAATGTGCATGGCAGGCGGCATTGTAACATTCTTCCTCGTTTTCAATGGGGTTGATAACGCCCAAAACCCTGTGCCCCTTTAAATCACGATATACGCGGTGTCTTTCGGAAATGGCCAATGATGTTAATGGTTCTTTTGTATTATGACATATATTACATGCTTCGGCGTCCAGATCTACACGCATGTTTACTTCACTATGATTTGTGGAAAAAATTATGTCCCCTTTTTTATTATAAATGCGGATTGCATCAACCCCGGGTTCATTCCCAACAGTATTGATAATCTGGTGAACATCATCTTTACGATTTACCAGCATTCCATACCGGGTGGACCGTTTTATAATATCACTCACACGTTCTGCGCTGATAAATACCTCATCCATCAACTGACTGGAATGAACGGAAATCAGGTAAAAAGAGTTGAAACTAAAACCAACAATCATAAGGGCTGTTAACAATATAAATAACCGAAAACTGAGAGATTGTGTTATCTTTTTTACCATAACCGTCAGGGATAAGTTATTATAAAGGAATATGTTTATATTTATAATAAACAATCCCTGATCCAAATTCAATATTTTTTACAACACTTTTTCGCAGATGATGGGGATTTCAGTAAATTACGTGAGACTTTTACCAAAAAACTCTTGATTTAAAAGGTCCAGGTATTCTTTTGGCCCCAGAATTTTTTCATAACTGTCAACCAGTTCTCCGCCGTCCTGCATTGTTTCCCCCACTTCGGGATGCCTGTCGAGCAAACGGTTACGAAATGCCGACAAAAATCGTTCTTTTCGGCTAAAAAGATAATGTTTTGCTGTGTCCCCGGAGATAAAACTTGATATACTGTCCTTGTCGCCGGATTCCAGACTCATAAGACTGAAATCTTTTTCCGGGCCCTGTTTTTTGTTTTTAAAACTCTCTACAATCTTATTATTTAAACTTATAATTCTCCCCTGCACCGGAGATTTCAGAATAATTGCACCATGTTTAGTTAAAAGCCAGGACAATACCTGATTTTTACGAATAACCGAACCGGCCGGCGGAAAAACCACATCTTTAATTTCCGGTAACAGATCGACAAACATCGAATCCAAGCCAAGCATTATAAAACGGTCTGTTTTATTAATAAACCAGCAAGGTTCGTGATATAAATTCTTTTCTGATATTGTAATGGGCTTGTTGTCTATGGATGAAATCTTTTTCTGAAAACCGGCAGAGAGTATATTTTCATTATTTTTTACCGGCTTTGGCTCAAACGGTTTGCCACGCATGGCCCAATCAAATGGACAGTCATCACAATTTCCCTGATGCCGGCACAGTTTTAATTCCACCAAACCGGCCTGCATCCAAATGCATGGCATTTCCCCCTTTGGCCACAATTTTTTAATACTATCATCACTCATAAAATTAATTTATTCTGCTATATGACAAAATTCACATTCTTCAACACTAAAAGCTTTATCATCATTATGACAGGTACCACACTGTTCACCTTCATATAATTTTTCCATATCCACAGTACCCAAAGCACCGGCTTTTTCCGGCCGGATTTTAAACATTTTTTGGTGACAGGACATACAATTCGGATTATCAGGATCAACATGAGATTCATGGTCAAACGTAACAACACCGGGGCTGTCCTCACCCATTTGAAAAACAATCGGTTCCGGATACGCTAACGAATGACTTGATACATTATTCATATATTCCGCATCCTGATCTGTTTGCAGAACCTGATGGTCTTTTTTATAATTATATCCGATAGCCATTCCCAGCACACTAATTATTAAAATAACACCTAAAATAGAAACCATATAATAACCGGCTTTTCCGGCCGCAACAAGCGGTGGTTTATAAGCTATTTGCTGCCCGGCACTGTCTTTTTCTTCCGCATCCGGAAAGACAGGAAAATATTTTGATACATAATAAAATGCCACAAAGCCGGCGGCAACAATTGACGTGGTGACGGCTACTTCCATCCAACTGGGGAAATAATCCACGCCGGATGAACCCAGCATTCCAGTAATGCTAACATTTAAGCGGTTTGTTATAAATCCGATAACAACCAAAACAGAACATAAAAACAAACCGGCTGTATTTTCACGAATTTTAGGAATCAATAAAAGTATAATCGGCAATATTGCACCGAGAAAAACTTCTACCATAAAAAAGATACTTTCAGAAGAACCGGTAAAAATCATACCGAGTGCATGGTTAGCGGCAATGCCCTGAAGTCGCATAACCAGCCAAACAGCCAAAACAACAACAATAACACGTCCCAATCTGGTTAAAATTGAAAACTCGAGTTGTCTTCCAAAGGCCCTGGCACTTAGGTAGGACTCAAAAATAACCATCGCTAAACCACCGGCAACAGCAGACACAAAAAACATGACCGGCATCATTCCCGAATACCATAATGGATGCAGCTTACCCGGAACGATAACATAAAGTGTGCCCAAAGAAGACTGGTGCAGCATGGAAAAAAGCACACCCAGAATGACTACCGGAACTGTAATTTTGGAAAGAGTCTTATAGGATTTTTTAAAACCCAGCTTTTGTAAAATAACCGGTAAAAATTCCAGAAATAAAACACTGGTGTAAAGCATAACACACCAACCCACTTCAAACATAACAGAATGAGGATTCCACATGATAATTGGGTGCCAGATTCTGTAAGGCCGGCCCAGGTCAAACATTAATGCCGTAACGACCAGTAAATACCCCAAAAAGGCCGTTAAAACCGAAGACCGGGCTATTGGCTTGAAATCTTTTAAATCAAAAATATAAACTGTTGCAGCGATGACAAAACCACCGGCAGCCAAACCGACACCGACAAGGATATCAAATCCAATCCAGATTCCCCACGGGAACTTGTCCGAAAGATTGGTTGAAGCTCCCAATCCCTGTGTAAACCTGACAAATGTTGCGTAAAGACCACCCGTCCAAATTAAAACCAGAATGACCCGCCAAAATGTAATTTTAGGAACACTAATTTTCATATTCTTTTCCATTTGAGTATTTTAATTTTCATCGTTTTCAGTATCTGCTAATTTCATTCGCCGATTGATAATCCACCAGGTACCGAATAAAGCCACACCGGCAACACTAACTACATTTGGAATTTTTGATAAAACATTCCATGTCAACTTTGGATAGGAATCGCCCTGCATTTCGGCAGGAAAACCCAATTCCGACATGGGGACAGGAGATAAATAGAGTACGGATGTTCCGCCCGCCTCCTTTAATCCATAAATATTATTAACATACCGGTCCGGATATTTTTCCAGTCTGGAGTATGCTTCTTTAATAATCGAATTTTTATCCCCAAAAATGGTAGCACCCGTGGGGCAGGCTTTTGTACATGCCGGTTGTTCACCTTTTTTCAGCGCCTTTTCATAGCATAAAATACATTTTTGAACACGCGGCAAAGCCTTTTCCCATTCGTATTTGGGGATACCAAACGGACAGGCCACCATACAATATCGACAGCCCATACATTTATCTTCGTCATATATTACAGCGCCTGTTTCTGTTTTTGTAAAAGCTCCAACCGGACAGGCAGATGCACACGCCGGGTCCTCACAATGCATACATTGGCGGCGAACATTATAACCCTTCTTGCGGTCTACAATTGTCCATGTATGGGCACTTAGTTCATCCGGTGAAACGTCTTTTGAAAGCTGGTTTATTTCTTTACAAGCCAGAGCACACGCTTTACAACCAATACATTTTGTTATATCTGTTAATATATAATTTTTCATACCGGGTCTTCCTGTCAAGATACGTGGCGTAAAAACTCATTCTCAAATTCATTTAAAATGTTATTATCCATTTGCTGTAACACACCCTTAACCGGCGTACCACCATCCTGTAAAACCAGTGCAGGAGTTGTTTGAAATTGAATATTTAAAAATTCTTTAAAACGGTCTATTTCACTTTTCATCCATTTTAAGGCGTTCTCACCTATTTTAAACTGGGTTAGTGATGATGAAATATCTGTTGGTTTTACCTTGATCACCCATTGATCAAAGCCAATATTTCCATCCCGGGTAAAAGTTTCTTCAACGGTTGCATCAAAAGGTGCGTTGATTTGCAGCTTTTTATCACCATTTTCCAATGTTAACAGGGACTTGCCTTCCTGGACATATTCACCTGCTGTGGGTGTGCTGACCTTTTTGATATCGCCAAATGCATTGACAAGAAACGGGTCGATTCCCATATATAAATAACCATCTGTTGTTAAACGGTTCCATAAATGTCCTTTTCCGTAGAAAAGACCATTTTTAATATTGAGCAAAGGATTAAACTGCTCTCTTGCCATTTGGTTTTCGGCAGGCAGCAACTTGGCTTTTCTATGCTGAATAAAAAAATCAACAATCAGGCAAACAGAAATCATTGCTATAAAAAATAATACTACCATGATAATTACTCCATTTCTTCACAGTCACAGTTAAAAAAATCCCGGCAAAATACTTTCCACTGTTCATCGGTCAAATGTTTTGCAAAACCATCCACCAATTCACCGCCGTCCTGCATGGCCGGAACAATATTATGATTTAGTAAATTTAAAAATTGAATCCGTGCATTTTTGAGCCAGAGCGCAATGGCGTCTCCCTGGATCAGATTTACGATTTCCTCTTTGATATTTTCCGGTTTCATTTCCAGCAACCAATCCTTTTTATTGCTGTCGGAATTTATCTTGACAACAGTACCACTCAGCGGTGCACGCTGCCGTATGGTACGTTCCCCTATCTGTAATTGCCATAGAACATCACCCTGCTTAATTTGCTGGTTTTCAGCAGCGAGGTGATTAACATGGATGTTACCAAACGCTTTTTTAGTAAATTCATCATAACCAACCTGAGCGACAGCACCGTTTTGTATTTTTACAAAAGAGTGACTGGGATGTAAATACAATCCCTGTTCTACGGTTTGATTTTTTTCTACAAACGAAGTGCTTGCAGATACTCTTTTCTTTTTATCAACGATATAACTTGCTAAAATAAAAAGAGCAAACATGACAAAAACGATTAAAAAAACCACGACTATTCTCCTTATAAAAGTTAAATTTTTCACTTGTTCTAAAACAAATTCAATGCCACAAATTTTAACAAAAACATGACACAGAACACACCAGGATAACATTTTATATTTAAATTAGTTACACCATTAAAACAATAAACGGTCAAATTTATAAAATATTATTTTGCTATTGAAAAATTAAACACTTTAATCACTAAATGATGCAAATCACAACAAAACAAACAAAAACAAATAATTAAACATGATTAAAATTTAAACAGTGATAGTTTAAATTTTCAACACAAATCGCATATTTAATAAAAAATTTTCAACATTTATTTATTAATAAATAATTTTACTCTTTTCTATTGACATGATTTGTCAATACAGCTATATTTCAGAATGAAAAAAAACTATTGTGAGGATTCAATATGAGATACCTAGCCAAACTTTTATCAATTATTTTATGCATCACATCTTTTGTGTATGCTGAAAACTATCTTATCAATGGTGGGCAGGAATCACAAATAAGCTACCAGATGACGCAAAAAGTCGTGCCGGCATCCGGCACACAAAAACTGGTATTAAGTTATGTTATCCCGGCATCCTACAGCTCTCCGACCTATAATCAAAAAATTATGAATTTTAATCTAAGTTCATCAATTAATCCGAACAGTCAGGACGAAAGTACAGACAACCGTGGTAACAAAATAGTTAAAATGACATGGAAAAATCCCGGTCAACCGATAACAACCACAATCTCGTTAACAGCCCTAAATTCGACAAAGCTCGGTCAAATCGAAACCGGCGCACCATTCCCACTGACAAACATTCCATCAAATGAAAAAGTATATTTGCAGGCAACAAACCAGGTTCCTTCAAATAATTCACAAATTATTGCCAAGGCAAAGGCACTGACGACAGGTTCGAAAACTGAATTTGACGCTGTACAAAAAATATTAGCCTGGGTAGTGGACCACATGAGTTATGTGCTCGTCCCCAAAAGCTATGAAGCTTTGTACTCCTTTCAAACCGGAAAAGGGAATTGCCAAAACTATTCACATCTTGCGGCAGCCTTAATGCGGTCAGTCGGCATTCCGGCACGAATTGTTAACGGTGTAACCCTTAAACAACCCTATGATGTCAGGACCTCCGGAGGGGTTATGACATTACGAATGGCGCAAGGTCGGCATTCATGGATTGAAGTCTACTTTCCGGATTTAGGCTGGGTTCCTTTTGATCCTCAGCAAACAGCACTTTATGTAAGCAACCGTTTTATTCGTGTTGAAATAGGCATGGATAATGAAGAAACGGCAAACGATGGTTTGATACGCTGGACACAAAAAAAAGGACAAAGCGGTACCCCGCGATTTGAAGAAGTTGTAGATGCTAATTTTGTATCTGACCAGATTCAATTAAATGCCCAAAAACAGCAGTACGGCCCCCAAAAGACCCTTTTTGTGCCGCCGGTAAAGGCATCGTTTACAAAGATAACAGTTCCTCCGCCTCCTCCCCCGCCGCCTGCCATACCACCGGAGAAATTGAAACAAATTAATTATCGAAAACCTTTTATTTTTGGTAATCTGGAATTTCCTGAAAAGATCGATTTTTTATCACCCCGTGGTCCGGCCCAGCAAACAGCCGGAGGACAAATGGAAATGCGCAAAAACTTTTTGGTAGAAACAGCCGAATATGTAACAACGCGCGGAAATCAATATGCACAAACATTCATTCTTAAAAAACCTGTTAAAGTGACTAAAACCGGTTTGGCATTACATAATTTTGGTGGAGACGGGCAATTATGGATAGAAATATATAAAGATGATAATAATGGCAAGCCCGGCCAATACATAGCGACAAGTGATTTTATGCCGCTTGCGCAAATTCCATATACTTCGGGTTATAACTGGGTGGATTTTAATTTTGCAGACGGAATCATACTATCCCCGGGGCGTTATTGGATGGCCATGGGTTTTACAGGTAGTCCGATTATTAACTGGTTTTTCACCTATGGAAAACCTGTAGGACCTGCCGATGGAACGCGGTACAAAACTCTTTTTGATGATACGTGGAGCCGCAGCCTTGCTTATGAATTTAATTACCGGATCATCGGTTTAACGCAATGATAACAAATTTTGTCAAATAATATACTATTCAACATGTGCGGGCTCAACACCCATCATTTTGAGCTCGCATCTTACTTTTTCCAATTCCTTCAATAACAAGTTCAATGCTGCTTCAGCCTGTTCAAAGTCTTCGTCCCAGGCAAATATTTCTAATTTTTGAGCTGCAATAGATGCAGAGTGGGCGGCTATATTCATGGCAGCACCTTTTAATGCATGAGCAGCATCTCTTAATGTTTCAGCATCTTTGCGTTTTATAGCTATATGAATTTTAGCTACAAACACAGGAAATTCTTCCAAAAAAATATCACCGATTTCCCACAAAGCATCCAGATTGTTATTCAAGCTGGATAAAAGTTTTTCTTTGTCGATGATCATCCCATTCATCACTACCTCCAAAAATAGAGATCATAGAGAACTCGTTTCATAATTCAGCATCGTCGTATTTTCCTTAGTTTTAATACGTATGCCTTTTTCATTTAGTTCCCCTACTTTTGTCAATGCCCTAACCAGTTCATCAATTTTCATTGGTTTGCTGATATAATCATCCATACCGGCATTCAGGCATTTTTCCCGATCACCTTGCATTGCATTTGCCGTCATTGCGATAATATATGGACGTTCACCCTGAGACCAACGTTCGCATAGAATTTGAGTTGCTTCCAAGCCATCCATTTCAGGCATCTGTACATCCATTAATATTACATCAAACTTTTGCCGTTCAACCGCTTTGATGACTTCCAAACCATTCCCGGCAATATCAGCACGATAACCCATTTTTTGTAATATTCGCAGTGCCAATTTCTGGTTAACAGCATTATCTTCAGCAATTAAAATGCGAAGAGGCAAAATTTCCGCCATCTCCGGATTAATGGCTTTATCACGTTTATGGGTACGGTCCTGATAATAATTATTGTCATTTAAAATATTAATCAGAATATTATATAATTGAGATTGTTTGACTGGTTTAGTTATAAAACTTGCCAACCTGGCTGATTTAATCCTATCGGTTTCATCCTTACGGCCAATTGATGTTAAAATTACAATTGGTAAATCTTTATAACGCTCTATTTCCCGAACTTTATTAGCTAATTCCAGGCCATCCATCTTTGGCATTTGCATGTCAAAAATAGCCAAATCAAAATTATGGCCATTTTTAATCATCTTTAACGCTTTAATTGGTGATTCAGTGGCCGTATGTTTCATTCCCCAGGCTTCGGCCTGACGCATTAAAATAATTCGATTTGTTTCATTATCATCAACAATTAAAAGATGTTTATCTTTAGTAACCGAAATTTGATCATTTATTAGAATGTCACTTTCAACTGCCGCCCGGGCTTTAACCGTAAAATAAAATGTTGAACCGACATTTTCATGGCTTTCCACCCAAATCTTTCCGCCTAACATTTCACAGAGTCTTTTACATATTGTAAGTCCAAGACCTGTGCCGCCATATTTTCTGGTTGTTGACGCATCGACTTGAGAAAAAGCTTTAAAAAGCCGTTCCAGCCGCCCGGGAGGAATACCAATACCTGAGTCTTTAACAGAAAATTCTATAACATAATATTCATTATCTCTGCTATTAACTTTTGCAGAAATATATACTTCACCTTTTTCAGTGAACTTGACCGAGTTTGCAATTAAATTATTTAAAATCTGGCGTAGCCTGGTTACATCACTAACCAAAATTTTTGGCACATCATGTTCTATAAAACTGGCAATCTCAAGTCCCTTTGCAGCTGCTTGCGAAGTATGGAGATCAAGACTCTCTTCAACACAATCACGAATATCAAATGGGTGTTCTTCAATTTCGAGTTTACCCGACTCTATTTTTGAAAAATCCAAAATATCATTTATTACAGCCAGGAGGTTGTCTCCTCCATAACGTATAGTGTCAACATATTCCTGCTGTTCAGCCGTTAATTCCGTATCTATTAAAAGCCCGGTCATACCCACGATGGCATTCATAGGTGTTCGAATTTCGTGGCTCATATTTGCCAAAAATTCAGATTTGGCACGCGTTGCGGTTTCCGCTTTAACTAAAGCGGTATCCAGGGCTTTATTTTTATCAGCCAATTCCTGAGCAACATTTTTAATTTCTGTTATATCTCTGGAAATACCTACCAAACCCTGAATTTCACCATTTTTATGAATAGGAATTTTTGTTGCCGAAACCCAGCGAAATGTTTCACGATCATCGCCCAGACACTCTACTTTACCAATAATAGCCTTTCCGGTTTCAAGAATATTTTTTTCATCAACAAAAGATTGACGGGAATGTTCGTCATTAAAAAAGTCATAATCCGTATATCCGATTGCATCTTCCGGTTCAGAAACACCAAGGACCTTTGCCTGTGCCTTATTAATACGGGTAAAACGGCAATCCATATCTTTAAAATAAATGGTGTCAGGTATATTGTCCATTAATGAATGCAACAGGTCTCTCTCATAGGCAAGATCCGCTTCAATTTGTTTTCTTTCAGTAATATCCTCCTTTATGCCGATAAAGTGGGTTATTTTACCCTTTTTATCAACTATTGGAGAAATTGATGCCGATTCCCAATACTTTTCACCATTCTTTTTACGATTGCAAAATTCACCATGCCATTCCTGTCCACTGGAAATTTTTTGCCAAAGATTTAGGTAAAAATCATTAGACTGTTCACCGGATTTCAAAATTCGTGGTGTTTTGCCGATGACTTCCTGGAAAGAATATCCAGAAACCTCTATAAACTTTGGATTTACAAATTCAATATTTCCTTTGGGGTCTGTAATAATAATACTACTGGAACTTTGCTGAACAGCCTGAGATAATTTTTGCAATTCTTCTTCGGCATTTTTACGTTCAGTAATATCACGTAAAATACAAATGGCATTCCATTTATCTTTTAATTTTACTGAAGATATGGCAAGTTCCACAGGAAATTCGTTACCGTTCTTTCTCACCGCTGTTAATTCTACAAGTTTTCCAATCGTTGCACCTTCTCCTGTTTCCTGAAATACGGAAAATGCCTTCCTAAATTTCTCATAATATTTTTTGGGGGCAATTAAAGAATGTAAATGTTTGCCAATAACTTCCTTGCTTGGCATATCAAAAATATCTTCAGCAGCTTTATTCCAATAGGTCACATTACCATTATTATCCATCATGATAATAGCATCATGCGCCGATTCACTAATAGCTTTAAATTTCTCTTCACTTTCGCGCAGGGCTTTTGCAGCAAGCTTTTGTTCTGTAATATCACGCATAAAATTTAATACGGCAGGTTTACCATCCCATTCAATATCCACGATATTAATTTGGACCCATATTTTAAGTCCCTCTTTTGTTATAATACGAAATGAATAGGCATTGATACAATCTTTTCCTTCCAATCGATTTTTATGATTATTCATCACAAAATTATAATCTTCCGGTGCAAGGAACTCACTAAAATCTTTAGTAACAACTTCTTCAGGAGAATATCCCAGCAAATCCACAACAGCAGGATTCGGGAATTTCAAACGTCTGTCCTGGATAATAAAAATAGCTTCTCTTGCATTGTCAACAACAAGCCTGTACTTGCGTTCAGATTCAATCAACTCTTTTTCTGCCAGTTTTCTTTGATTTTCTTCCATACTCAACGACATAAAATCTGCAACAGAACCGGCAAAATTTTGCTCATCCAAACTCCATTCCTGATAGTTGTTTAATGATTGAAAAATCAAACAGCCGATAATTTTAAACGGACTGCGAAGCGTTACGCCAATAAATGATTTTATATTATTTTTTTTGAGATAAGCATCACGGAGTTCATGGACGCGATTATCATTATCCACATTATTTACAGTGATAATACGTTCCCGTTTCAGGACTTTAAAATATTCCGGAATATCAGATATAGATAATTTATTGACAGCACACTCATCATACCCATGTGCATGGAACTGTGATTTAAGAACCAGCCGGTTATTTACTTCATCATGCAGCCAAAGACTGACTCTCTCTACATTTAACACACTGGCTGATATTCTCATGGCATAACGTGTTACAGCTTCAACATCATTGACCTTGTCCCTTTTATACCGGTTAAAAAGCATAAGAGCTTTACTCTGGGTTCGTAAACGATACTCACTTTCCTTTATCGCTCTTTCAGATAATTTCTGTTCTGTAATATCTTCACCGGAGCTTAGTATGCCTATTACCTCACCTTTTTCATTTCTTAAAATTGAATTATGCCAGGTTATAATTCTTTCTTTATTGTCGGATGTAATAATAGAATTTTCGTATGCTTCGCGAGCCGATGCCTGACCGGTGACAATTTTATTAAAATATTCTTTCATTTTTACACGGGTTTTAATTGCTATAAAATTATCAAACCAGTTTTTACCAATAATATCTTTTTGAGATAATCCAATAACCTCGCTGCCCTTTTTGTTTATTAAAGAAACGGTTTCATCTTTTTCTAAAATCAGAATAATTGTACCGGCAATATCCAGATACTTTTGTGCTTTATCTCTTTCAATTTTAATCTGTTCTTCTGCAAAATACTTTTCAGTATTATCTTTTCCAATTCCAACAATAATATTTTTCTCATTGTTTTCATCTTTAAGAAAGAATTTACTGGAAGAATAGAATCTTTTATTGCCGTCATGGTCAACCAGCCACTCGTCATAATTAGGTAAAGGCTTTTTTGTTTCTAATAATTCAATATCTTCAATATGATATCTTTGGGCTACGTCTTCCGGGAAGAATTCGTAAACAGTCTTTCCTAAAAGATCTTCAGGATTTTCCACTCCTGAAAGCCTTGCATGAGTTGTGTTATTTAATAAATATTTACCGTCTCTGTCTTTGGCGTAAACATACCCCGGAAAAATATCAATCAATGTTCTAAGCAAATTTCTTTCTTTGGCCAGTTTTTTTTCTGCCAGTCTTTTATCGGTCACATCTTTAAAGACCACAACCAGGCCGATCAATTCTCCATCAGCATCGCGTAAAGGTGATGCGTTAATTTCAATATTTTTTTCTGTTCCCCCTTTAGTAACCAGGAGAGCTGATTCCGGATAATGTACAGCCTGTTCGCCGTCAATAATTTTTTTTGCTGAACAATCAAATTCCTCTTTTGTATATTCATCAACAATCGCAACAAAATCGTGTAATTGTTTGTTTTTAAAATCTGAACTTTTAACTTCCAAAAGCCTTTCAGCAGCGGGATTTAACAGGGTAATGTTGCCTTGACGATTACACGTTACAACAGCATCTCCAATACTGTTTAAAGTCGTCGCCAGCCACCGCTCACTTTCTTTTAATTTTTTCTCCAAACGGCTTCTATTGAGCACCATCTCTATCATGGTACGTAATTCACGTTCTTCAATAGGTTTTATAATATAACCAAAAGGAGCTGTCTGTTTACTTCTTTCTAATGTAGCTTCATCACTACTGGCCGTTACAAATACAACAGGAATAGAACGTACCGAATTTATATGCCCGGCCGCTTCTATTCCGTCCATTTTACCCTTTAGCATAATATCCATTAAAATAAGATCGGGAAGCTCTTGCAGAGAAACTTCAATAGCTTTCTCTCCTGTGTCAACGATTCCGCATACTTGATAACCAGCACTCAAGAGCCTTTCTTCAATCTCCATTGCGACAATGCTCTCATCCTCTACAATCAAAATTTTTGCTTGTTTCATCGAGTCAGAAATTCCTTTCACCAATATTATCAGGATATATTTATTGAACTTAATTGTACAGACTAAAACACTCTAAGCAAAAATCGTTCCTAAAAAGACCAAATCATTTCACACTGCCACAAAAACAACTTGATGTTTATAATAAACTTAGCCAACCGACTAAATCCTTAACGCCCACCAGATTTTCTATAGGAAAAATAAAACGACAAAATTTTAATTTTGTGTCATATAAGGGACATTTTAGCTAAAATAAGCAGCCATTCAAAAAAAAAGCGAATTCACCATAAAAGATGAATTCGCTTAAACTGCCATAAAAAAGTTACTTAAAATCTTCCGTAGACTTGCGTAATTGAATAGAAGTATTATAAAATTCAGACAGTGACATCTTTTTAATATACACCATACCATGACTGGCCCGCAACCTGGGGTGGTCGCTTTCGTTGAAGAATTCACGTCCCAGACACGTTTTGATATGTTGATATTGTTCAACCATAATTCTTCGCGCCAGGCGTGAAAACGGACCATCCAGTTCATAACTCGGAAAAGAAGCATCCCGTTGAGAACCAAAAGATTTTTCAAAAGCATTTTCCAAAACTGCCAGTGAATTTAATGATACAGGAACCAACATATCCGCATCAGCAGCATGAAAGCGGTACCAGACATTTCGATAGCCCCAAACTTGAATGTCCTTCCTGCCGGTCAACGCTTCATATTTTTTCAAAGCTTCTGCCATAACCTGTAAAACTTTATAATGCGTATCCGGACCACTTCCCTCCGGATCTAAAGCAACTGTAACAACAGTTGGATTAATTTTTCTTAACAAGTTTAATACAGGCGTTACATCACGTTCAAAATTGGGTTCTTCAGTAAAGATATCCCCTTTATAAAAACCAAGCCGCATGTGGTTTACATTTTTATTATTAAATCCTAAATATCCCCATAATAAATCAGCTTCCCATTCCCGAATCATACCTTTAAATTGTTGGATATAGGGCAAATCCTTTTTACCCGGATATTGCGTTTTAAAATACATTATTAATTCAGAAACACGATTTTTCAATTGAGTTAAACTTGATTCTTCAAACATAAAAATCAAATTCCGTAAAATCCGGCGTGCTTCACCTTCGCGTTGCATTGAACCGCTATGTGCCGCAACTCCATCCAGATATTGATAGACATCTCTGTTTCTTGCGGCATCATCGTTTGGATCAAAATAGTTCGCATTCAACAACTGTTGAAAAATTGGCAAATCCATGAGTGCAAGTAAATTTTCCAGTAGCGTGCGTGCATAATTATTAGTAACAGCGTTAAATCCACTTGTCATATAATTGAAATGATGTTGATTGCGTGGCGTTCGAACCAGATGAATAATATAAGCCCAATAACCGAGCATAATATCATCATGATGCGGCGCTGTGTGCATAAACACCTGGTCTTCTACAGGCGCTAATCCTTTGTTAATTTTATCGATCAAACTTTGATTAACGGTTTTTATAATAACATCCGGTTTTGTTTTTGTTTTTGATAAAACTATTTTCCCCAATCTTGATGAAGAAAAATCACTTGCAGAAAGTTCCGTTAATTTTTTATTATTATCCAACGACATGTCAAAAGTAATTTGTTCAACATCCTGTTCGGAAAGTGCTGTCTTTTGTTCATAATCCTGACATTTTCGTTCAATCAACTGAGAAGCAGCCCCTTTTGTAAGATAAAAACGGGCGTGTTTTAATTTTTGAAGAACGGTAGCCGGATAGTTATTGGAAGGGTTACTTTCAATGCCATCCCTAACGACTTTGGCTTTAGCCTCGCCGGCAGCAATGATAATTGCCACTGTTTTCGGATTATAAGTTATCGTCGATAAACCAATGGTTATAACCAGACGGTTGCGTGCAACCTCAATACCGCCTAAATCACCGGCAGCCGAGGCCTGTGTTTCATAGTTTGTAGCGGTTAACCGGGTTGTGGAATAATGATCTGATCCTTTAACATTAAAACCAATATGTCCGTCCGGACCGATGCCGCCTAAAAAGAAGCCAATGCCTCCCATGTCACGAATTTGGGATTCATAATCAGTGCAATATTGATCAACACGTTCCAGGACTTCCTTTTGAAGTCTTTCCTGCCTTGTTTTACCAAATCGTGTTCTAAGTGACAAATCTACCACTTCTTCAGGAAAAACATCAAGGGTTGTTTTTCCCTTAGGGATCCCCGTAGTCCAGGCATCTATTAACAATGCATTATTGCGGTCCAATCCAAAACCGCGTATGTAAAACTTTTCAATGTAATGATTAAAACTATTATTCTGAGTAGGATTTATCGGATAGAATTCATCGATTTGCACAAATCGCAATAACGACATATCCGGCCGTTTTTTAGGGGGAACCAATCCATTTTTTTCAAAGTCTGCTTTAACAGAAGGCAAATCCCAATTTTGTAAATAATGAGTAACCCATTTAATAAAATGTTCCGGGGTTTTTCCAGTGGGTAATGAAATAACTCCATCAGGATTTTGAATAACCCATTCTAAAAAAGTTAAAGCTGCTATTTTACCAAGTGATGGAAAATTATTAACTTCAACAACACCAATTTTTTCAGTTGGCGTATATTTGAGTTTCCGACCACTGTTTTGAACGGCAATTTTTTGAACTTCTGAATGAAAGTCTATCATAATGCGTTAACCTCAAAGTCTTAATTTGTGTTAACCGGCAATATAGTGAAATTTCTTAAAAATCAAAATAGAATAATAGAAAAAGCTACTTTTTTATAACGAAAGTCAAATATAAAATACAAAACAGGGCCATTATTACATTCAAACTTAAAGTGTTAAAAATACCCCATACCGGAATAAAAAAACCACTGACAAGGAACGCCCCGATAGAAGCACCAGCCAAATCAGAAGCATAGATGGCCCCCAATTTTGCCCGTTTGGTTTTTAAAGAATTTAGTCTGCAAAGCAGGGGAAAAGCAGCACCTGTTAACGCACCGGAGCCAAAGATGAAAAATAAAAAAACAATATAATTCATATTGTCCGACTCTGTTGTAATAAAAAGCAAAAGGATACTAAATATCACAAAACCACTCAGAATGTATAATAAACCTTTTACAGGTGACAGCACATCAAGTTTGTTGTTAATTATTTTAACAGATAGGGCTGTTCCAAGCATAAACAAGGCAAATAAAAAGCCAAGCCAATTATATAAAAACCCCTTTACAATCTGAAATAATAGTATAAGAGAAATTTGCAAAGAAATTCCGGTAAAACCAACAATGGCAGCTATTATGGCTGTTCCCGTATTCCTTGCCGGTTTGTAAAGTAAAGAAATGACCATCCACAATGTTCCCAATAATAAAAAAACACTCCATCCCCAAAGCGGACGAATTGTCAAGATTTTTCGGAAATTTTTTATATTGTGGGTTGTTAATTTTATCCAGTGTAAAAAATCAACAATATAATTTGTAGGCCTCGTTGCTAAATTAATGGTCCCAAATTGCTGACCTGCCAGTTTTTTATTTAAAGACTCTAACCTGTCCGGAAAATAAAACATCTGAAACATAACAGGATTAAAATACTTTTGATGTATCTCAAATCTATTATAACGGTTTGTTAAAAGTTCCGTATCCGAAACAATTCCTTTTTCAGAGTTCGTTGCAAAGTAAACAGCCGCATCGCCGGGCAAAACCAAAACATGATTAAAAACCATCTTTAGAGTTTGGAACACAGATTGGTTCAAAAACAAACTTTCCTCATCCAGATAATTTTCCGAGGACGGAAAGTTACATATTACAAAAACACCATTTTCATTAAGGCGAGCGCTGACCAATTGAAAAAATTCTCTGGTATAATAACGATTTATAAATGCCGACATTGGCTGCCCAAGACAAATTGTTATAATATCATACTTTTTTGACTCATTTTTCAATACGTGATAGCCATCAGCAAAACGGACAGATAAATTTTTATTTTTCCAATTCTCCTGTTCGGCTTGTGATAAAACCACTTGACACTCTTGAAAAGCGTTTTCATCCAACTCAATGTATGTTGTTCGGACCAGAGGATACCTTGCCAATTCAGGAGCAAGCCCGCCAAGGCCGCCACCAACCAATAACACATCATGAGGTTCTTTATGCTGTGACAGTATTAAGGCAGATAAAGCCTGATGTGATAGAGAATCCGGAATTGTGGATACCCGATGACCGTTTGAATATAAAAAATACTCTCCTCCCCATTTTATGATTGTATTCTTGCCATATTTGTCATGCTCCAAAGAAACAACCTGTGAACCGGGTAAAAATGATTTCCAATAAATACTTTCAAAAAAACGGTCCATTCCGCCTAAATATGAAAAACAGATTATTAACAGGAAAAAGGCTGCATAAAAAAATCGAAGCAAACCTTTTGCTTTAAACAAAAGAAAAATTGAAAAAACACATCCTGTAACCATTAAAATCTGGCTGTTTGACAACCATTTAACCAATACAAAACTTGTTACACATCCGCCTATAAAACTCCCCAAAGATTCCCAAAAATATACGTTTGCAGCAGGCTCCCCCTTTTCATTAATCTTTTTAAAAGTAATAAATGTAAATGCCATGCCCATTAGCAAACATGGCACAAAAAGCATAAATCCAAAAATGATAAAGAGTTGAAATATATTTAAATACTCTCCGATAGAGACCGGCAACAAATAACGAATCCATGATAAAAGCCATCCGGAGATTAACGCATATAAACACCCGACCAGTAAAATATAAATAATCTTTTTTTCAGTAATTTTTTTAAAAAAGGAGCCGATATAACTGCCAAGGGCAAAACAGATCATCCAGACAGATAATCCAAAACTAACACATAATTCATTTCCATAAAAATTTGAATAAATTTGTCTTAACAAAATCGTTTGAATAATGATGGAAAACACACCAAGACAAAACGATAAATAATTCATTTTATCAATCCACTCTTAAAAATTGATAAATATTCCTATAGAAAGACTCAACCAGAGTCCATATCTTTATTAAAATTTTCCATTTTTTAAATATATAAATATTATTATTACACGGCAAGAACTCAATCATTCCCTGTCAAACGAAACATAACACCATGAGGGCAAGACAGCCTAAAGCAAATAAAAAAGCCCTGTCTTTTGAACAGGGCTAAAATTTTATTCAAACTGATTCACATATTCTAAAAACAACTTGGCCGTTTTATCAAGGTTCTCAATGGAACCGCCGCCGTCCAAAACTTCACACATTTCATAAACAAGGTATCCCTGATAACCAATTTCTTTTAATGTGTTAAAAAACGTTTTGTAATCAATAATGCCTTCTCCCATGGGCACGGCTCGCAACACATCATCCTGTCTCAGATAATTTGTCAAATGATGCTCATAATGATATCGCGGCATTCGTATATAATTTGCGGCAATCGTGTTTACAATATAGGGTTTCATTTTGTAAATGGATTCTTTGATTTCTTCAGTACTGAGTCCTTCCAATGTAGGTGACCAGGCGTCCCAACCGGCTTTTACATTATCAAGATTCACTTCTTTTAAAAGCCAATACATGGCATTATGATGCAGGGCAATATCATGATGATTTTGCACAACAAGCGTCACCCCATATTCTGCGGCCTTTTTACCGGCAAGTCTAAGTCCTTCAACAACCATTGCATATTGTTTGTCATAGGGGATCCCCTCCCGTTCATAACCGGTAAATATGCGAACCATATTTGTGCCCAAATCGCGGGCCAGTTTGGCTATTTCTCCGACATAAGTTGCCTGAATTTCAACATTTGGAATGCCCGGTTTGTCAACTCCGGCAGTAAAATCCGTATAGCCGGCCAAACAGACCAATTCAAGATCAAGGTCTTTAATTTTTTGGGCCAGTTTTTTACGTGCTTGGGCATCATAATCAAATGGAGATACATGAGGGCGCTTGGCAACAAGCATAACGCCATCGTATCCGAGTTCTTTGGCCTTTTCTAAAAACTGGTCAACAGTAAGAAAAGCCTGTCCCCGCCAAAACCCGGCATAACTAACAGAATGTAAACAGGTTTTTACCTTAAAATCTGCCGGATTACCAGTTGGTACTTTTTGTGCATAGATTTCATGGATACAAAAAAACACAAGACATAAAACAGACAGTAATAAAAGTTTTTGTTTTTTCACAAGCCACCTCATTCCTGTTTAAACAATGTTACCTGATTTTATTAACTTACAATAAAACCTAAACTTATTCAAGGAGAAAAATTTATTTCGCATTTTTTTTCAAGAGGGGATCGTTATAGCCTGTCTGGAAGAAACAGGCTATAACGACTTTTAGAGGACGCCTGCTACGATGGATTTTAAGAGGAAAATTTTAAAAAGTGCTCAATACATTCAAATGTTCGGATTCCGAACCATTTCCATTACCGTTCCCATTTCCATTACCATGATTGTCAAAGGGTATGAATGATTCGGGATTAAAAATATTTTCTTCAGAAACATTTTTCCTAAAAACCGGGATGTTTTGAGTCGGCTCGGAAACATTTCTCATACCGGTCATTTTTTTACTTAATTTAAAGTTAGATACCAGTGAACTTAATTCCTCAGCCTGACTTGATAATTCTTCTGCAGAGCTTGCAGATTCTTCCGAATTTGCAGCACTCTGTTGCGTTAACTGGTTCATCTGTTCAACGGCCGTATTTATCTGATCTATACCTTCATTTTGCTGTTCAGATGCAGCAACAATTTCATTCATCATTTCACTAATTTTATTGACCCTGTCTGTTAACGAGGTCAACACGTCATTAACCTGTTCATTTAAGGTTACACCATTGTTTGCATTTTTAATGGATCCGTCAATCATAGAAGCCGTATTTTTCGCCGCTTCTGCACTTCGAATGGCTAAATTTCGCACTTCTTCGGCAACGACAGCAAATCCTTTGCCCGCTTCACCGGCCCTGGCCGCTTCAACAGCAGCATTCAATGCCAGCAGATTTGTTTGAAAAGCAATTTCATCAATGGTTTTAATAATTTTGGCTGTTTCGTCCGAAGATGTTTTTATAAGATCAATTGCTTCCGAAAGACCGCTCATATTTTCAGCGCCTTTATGAGCAATCGCTCTGGCATCCTCAACAACGCTGTCGGCTTCTTTGGCAGTAGCAGCATTTTGTTTTGTCATGGCTGCCATTTCCTGGAGATTGCCGGAAACTTCTTCGAGAGAACTGGCCTGTTCAGAAGCACCCTGGGCCAATGCCTGACTGCCTGTACCAATTTGTTCAGAAGCAGATGCCACCTGTTCCGAAGACACGGAAACCTGCAGCATACCGTTATCAAGATTTTCAACAGCTAAATTAAGTGCATTTTTAATTTTTGCATGATCGCCTTTATAATCACCGACCAACCGGGAGCTTAAATCACGCGAAGCCATCTTTTCCAAAACCTGGGCTGCTTCATTTATAGGCTGCAATATTTCATCAAGCATTGTATTAACCGAATTATAAACAGCGGCATAATCACCTGTAACACTTGAAACATCCATACGTTTTTTCAAGTCACCTTCCCGGGCCGCAATACAAAGTTGGTTCACCTGATCAATACACTTTTTCTGTTCTGATAGATCAAAGATCACTTCCATACCGCCAATAGGATTATCTTGTTCATCAAACATAGCACTACAAGCGGCGGCAATTGGAATTTTATTTCCATTACGGGTGGTCGCAACTGTTTCACCGACAATATTTATTCTTTTTGCCATACAATTTTTTATTGTACAATCAGAAGTTCCGCATAAAGGTGTTTTACAAATATCAGCACATGTCAGTTTCCCAACAACCTCTTCTTTGGAATACCCCAATGCAGACAGGGTTGCATCACTTATTTGGGTAACAACTAAATCTTTATCCACGATAAACATGGTGGTTGCAACAGAATTAATAACTTTTTCAAGGCTTACATTACTTTTTTTACTTTTAAACAAATTCTTAAACATTTTGACCTCCCGATCTTGAATCCCTTTACATCAGAAAAAGTATTTCTTTTCTATAAAAACCGATTCAAACTCCACAACGCCCATTTTATTATGCTGCTTTTACTTTTTCTACTAATTGACTTACCTGAGAAATACTGGATGACAAAACTCGTTCAATATCCAGCATAATTTTTACACTATCTGATACTTTTGCAATTCCTAAAATAAAATCAACGTCTGCTTCTGCTCCAAAATTAGGAGCATCTTCAATAGCATCCTTTTTTATGTTCAAAACCTCGGAAACCCGATCAACAACAACGCCCATCTCAACGCCGCCAACCTGCACATCAATTATCACCGTCTCTTCTGTTCTGTCAACCTGCTCCATATTAAATTTTAGCCGTAAATCTAAAACCGGTAAAATTTTTCCACGTAAATTTATTATTCCCAGTATATAAGCCGGAGTCCTGGGAATGCAAGTCGGTTCAATGAATCCTACAATTTCCACAACTTTAAGAATTTCTATAGCATATTCTTCATGTCCCAAAAAAAATGTAAGATAGTCGCCCTCACGATTTTTTTGAATAACAGTTTCGGAATTGTTTTTTTTAAGATCCATGCTTCCTCCCGTCATCAACAATTTTTCCCAAATTCAAATTAAAAAACCTTTTTATTTAACTGAAATACCAGCGATAAACAATTATCCTTTGGCAAAGTAAATGCCAAAGTTTTAAAAATAAATTCATTTTGTTTTTTATAGATTTATGGCGATATAAATTTTATTTTTAAAAATAAACCATACAAATATTATTAAAATTTTAGTAAATGTTATCAAGTTTTAGAATAGCAACAAAAACAACAATCACTTTTCAACTTGCCTTTTAAATATCAATATTGTATAATGAACCGGCAAAAAACATTCAGTATTATTAATGGAGATCAACTGTTCAAAAATCATCTTAGTTTGAATAGAAAAAATTATGGCATTAATTTCATTATCCAATATAAACATGGCCTTTGGCGGCCCCAATGTGCTTGAAGATATAAATCTGCAAATTGAAAAAGGTCAGCGTATCTGTTTATTAGGGCGAAACGGGACCGGCAAATCAACATTGATGAAAATTATCCACGGCAGCTTATCCCCCGATTCCGGTACTGTTTTCCGGGAACAAAGTATCCGTACTTCTTATTTTACCCAGGAGATTCCACAAAATATAAACGGGACGGTTTTTGAAATTATTGCTTTGGGACTGGGAACACGAGGTAAATTATTAATCAATTACCATCACGAAGAACAACGTCTATTGTCATCAAATGATCCTGACCATTCATTATTGAATGAATTGCACAGCGAAATGGAACGGCACCACTCCTGGTCAGCATTGGAGGAAATTCAAAAAACGACAACTTTAATGCAGTTAGAAGAGGATTGGGATTATAATACGTTATCCGGTGGACAAAAACGCCGGGTATTACTGGCAACGGCCCTTGTTTCACAACCGGATTTACTCCTTTTGGATGAACCGACAAATCATCTGGATATTATAACAATAAAATGGCTTGAAGAGTATCTGGTCCGGCAAAATATAACGCTTTTATTTGTAACCCACGACCGAATGCTGTTAAAAAATCTCGCAACCCGTATTATTGAACTGGACAGGGGCAACCTTGTAGACTGGTCCTGCGATTATGAAACATTCCTTAAACGCAAACAGGCTGTTCTGGATAATGAAGAAAAAGAATGGGAAAAGTTTGACAAAAAACTTTCCCAGGAAGAGATATGGATCCGCAAAGGTATTAAAGCAAGACGCACACGAAACGAAGGCCGTGTACGTGAACTGATTAAGATGCGGAATGAGCGTAAACAACGAAGAGAAAGACTGGGCACCGCCTCTATTAAAATGTCGACAGCCCAACAGTCCGGGAAATTGGTTATTGAAGCTCAACATTTGTCATTTGGTTATGAAAACCAGGCCATATTATCAGATTTTTCAACGACCATTATGCGCGGTGACAAGGTCGGTATTATCGGTCCAAACGGCTGTGGAAAAACCACGCTTGTGAGACTGTTACTCGGCGAACTGGAGCCGCATAAAGGCAGTGTAAAACACGGCACCAAACTGGAAATTGCCTATTTTGACCAAATGCGCGAACAACTGGATGAGAACAAATCAATCTGGGAAAACGTCCATCCACACGGTGACTTTATCACAATTAACGGCAAACAAAAACATGTCGTTGCCTATTTACAGGATTTTTTATTTACTCCGGAACGGACAAAAACACCGGTCATAAGTTTGTCCGGCGGCGAACGCAATAGGTTGTGCCTGGCACGTCTGTTTACACAACCGGCAAATTTACTGATTTTGGATGAACCCACAAATGATCTCGATGCAGAAACCCTTGAACTTTTGGAAGAGCTTTTGAATGATTTTCCAGGAACACTTTTACTCATTTCCCATGACAGGGCGCTTTTAAACAATGTTGTTACCAGTTCCATTGTCTTTTCAGAAAAACAAGATCCCAAAGAAATTATCGGCGGGTATGATGACTGGCTTGTAATAGAGCAGCAGCAAACGGAAAAGAAACCGTCCCCAAAACTGATAAAAAGAAAATTTACAAGGAAAAGAAAAAAGCCGGTCAAAAAGTAAAACGGACCTATAAAGAAGATAAAGAACTGGAAAAACTGCCTGCTCTTATTGAAGAACTGGAAAAGGAACAGCAAACCCTGTATGCACAAATGTCTGACCCGGAATTTTATAAAGACAAACATAAAGTCGTTGATGCAAAAAACCGAATTGCTGAACTGGAAAAGGAACTGAGCGATTCATATAACCGCTGGGAATACCTGGAATCAATAGGCAGTTAACTTTTTTCCAACTTGCTCAAAATTTTATTCGTACGTATAATCGCATCGTTTATCTGTTCCGGAGAGACAAATCCAATCGTCATGGCATCCACATTACCGCTTCCCCACACATATTCAAGAGATTGCTGTCGGTCACTGTCACTCGTCAAATCACCGCATCCGAAAATTTTCATACCCAACACACCTTTGCCGCTGTTATGGGCCTTTTCAAGGACAGG